>NZ_LGKP01000025.1 GCF_001306135.1 Herpetosiphon geysericola
GTGTACAGGAATGTATGAGAGGCACCGTCGAGACGAGGCGGACAACTGGGGTGCTGTGGAGGCCGTGTGAACGGTAGAGCAGACACCCGCAGAAAGCCAAGCGATCATCGGTTGCCGCGCGTCGGCAAGAATGAAATCTGTAATTTATAAACTGCAATTTTCAAAACTATAGTTGTCAAGCTTATCTGTTGTTAGGTTTACCATTGGTACGTGTCGAGGTGGTTGTGCCCCACGCTGCTCCATCCCGAACCAGGCCGTGAACGCGACACACACCGAGGCTACTGCAGCACCCGCTGTGGGAACGTAGGGGGATGCGTACCATCCAAACAAATGCGCTAGCTGTTTCAAACAGCTAGCGCATTTTTGTGTCTCTATATTTTTTCGCTTGGATCAAATCGACTTGTTACCTCATGAATGCTTTGCCCGCACTGCGCTTAATCCAGACAACTATTAATTGTAATCGTGCTAATAGGCAAGCAGCCTAAAATGCAAAACCACCAGTTCATCGAACTGGTGGTTTGCTTTCGTCTTTTTGCTTCACGATAGGACTAGAGAAGTCCCCCCGTGATGCTACAATGACTACTATCACTCATTAGCATCACCTCCTTTATCCCTTGCGGTAGGTATCAATAAAGGTTATGTACGAAGTATAGCACGCAGAAAATGATTGTCAAGGTGTTGGAGTTAGGTCTTTAGACTGATTTAATGGCATCGTGATTGTCAGATTATTGGTGCCGCTAATCAGCGATGGAATAATCAACGCTTGGCCAATTGAAATAACATTAATATCTTCGAGCTTATTAGTTGCTGAAATTTCTTCTACGCTGGTGTTGAACGCTAAGGCTATCGATTCGAGCGTATCGCCGTCGCGCACAATATATAAGCCCAATGGTTGGGCAGTTGGCTGTAATTCATTTTTATAGGCTTCACGGGTTGCATCTAAATCGATAGTTGGAGCTGCGGTTAGATTAACAATTGGTTTTGGCGTTGGGCGACTCGCAACAGGCGTGCCACAGCCAACTAAAGCTGCCAATATCAAACCAACTGCTACTTGATCTCGTCGTTTCATCATGATCCTCTAGAGTGCTGGGATTTCAAGCTTCAAGGCGCTTGTTTCAGCAGATTCTTGTTTTTGGACGTTGCGTCCAGCTAATAAAAGATAGGCATACATGCTACCAGCACTGATAATACCAACTGCAATCTTAAACCACAATGGGAGATATTGGGGTGAGATAAACCCTTCAATCAAGCCCGCTAGAATGAGAAACATCACGATTGCGCCAGAAACTCTGAAGGCCCGTTGGGCAGCCATTGCTAAAGCAGCCCGCCGCGAAACCATACCTGGCCGTAAGATTGCCCAAGCAAGTTGTAAGCCAGCACCCCCAGCCAGAAAAATGATGCTTAATTCGACTGGCCCATGGGCGGAAATAAAGCCCCAAAGGTTTTCTGAAAAGCCCATATTTTGCGCTGCACCAGAAATAATGCCAAGCATTAAGCCATTGTAGTACATGGCATAGAGGGTCAAAATTCCTAGTGATAAGCCACCAACAAAGGCTTGAAATGCAACAAAAATATTATTTGAGAGAATCATGGCTGCACCTTGAGCGTTATTATTGTTTAAGTTGCGCCACCATTCAGTCTTGGCTTGAATATCTTCAATGACTGGCTGAAATTCTGGGGCAAGCGCTACACCCCGCGCTGGATCTTGATAGCTGATGATCCAGGCAACAAGCGCTGGTAGAAAAAACGCCAGAAATGCGATCCCAGTAAACGGCAGTAGCTCGCGAAACGCTTGCGGTAGTTGATATAAAAAGTAGTTTTTTATCCCAGTTATTGGCGAACTGCGCTCACGATAAATGCTACTATGGCCCCGCGCAACCAGATCGTTTAAATAGATTGTCAGCGGATGGCCAGGAAAATCGCGCCGTGCTTGGGCCAAGTCGGAAGTTGCTTGGCGATATAAGCGGCCTAGCTCTTGCAATTCGCTAGCATTCATGGCAATAATATTACTCTGAGCACGGCTGGTTAGCTGGGTTAATCGCTCCCAAGCATGATGTTTGGCATTGATAAAATCTTCTGCTACCATAAAGCAACTCCTCTACTGATTATATTGTTTGGAGATAGAGATGATTGATAATCGGATGAACGATCGCTATATTATTGATACGCCGGAAAGTATTGAATTTGGGTATGATGTGGCTGGAATCGGGGTGCGCTTCGTGGCTGCATTAATCGATACTGCCCTCTTCTCAATTATTCTCTTTATTGCCTTTCGTTTATATATCGGCGATCTGAGTATGATCATGTTCGTTAATCCGATAGCCATCCAAATTTTCTTTCTGTTCTCTATCTTTACGGTCGTGATTTATTATATCGCCTTTGAACGCTTTTGGAATGGTCAAACCCCAGGCAAGCGGCTTTTGGGTATTCGGGTGGTGCAAGATGCTGGTAAGCCACTTACTTTCAATGGTAGCTTGATTCGTAATTTGCTCCGTTTGATTGATTTTGTGCCAGCCTATTACGCAATTGGCGTATTGTCCATGTTGATCGATAAACGCACGCGCCGTTTGGGCGACTTAGCTGCAAGTACCTTTGTGGTGCGCGATCGCCAACGAGTTACGCTTGAGATGCTGTTGCAATCGACGCGCGACGATAAAGTTGCGAGTGCATTAAAAGATAGTGGCGCAACGCTGCCAAATATTACAGCCTTGCGCCCAGTCGATATGGATTTGGTTCAAAATTTTTTGCTGCGCCGCGGCACCTTAGCGCCTGATCGACGCTTACGGATTGCAACCCAATTGGCGTATGCGCTCTTTGGGCGGCTTGGTTATAGCGTGCCTGGCGATCCTGAGCAGTTTTTGCAACAGGCTAATGATCAATATGTATTGCTTCGGGCGCAGGCATTGCAGCAAGCAACATCTGCACCTGTTGCAATAGATTAGGATGCCGAGCGTCGAGGCTAACCCGATTGGGCAAGCGCCGAAACCATGCGCCTTGTTTGCGCGCAAAGCGATGGGTATTGAATTTGAGTTGGCTGATGCAGGCAGTGGCACTCTGTTGGCCCTGCCACAATGGCCGAAATTCTGCATAGCCCAACCCCGACATCGCTGGCAGTTCCCAGCCATACCCTTGACGAATTAAACCCCAAACCTCAGCAATCAGCCCTTGCTGAACCATGATCTCAACTCGTTGATCGATCCGTGCATAGAGTTCGTCGCGGGGTCGCTCCAAATCGAGCGTGAGGATGCGATAAGCTGGCGGCTGGCGACGTTGCAGCTGGCTAATTTGCTGCCCTGTTACTGCGAAAACTTCGAGCGCCCGAATAACCCGCCGCACATTGGTGGCATCAATCGTCGCCGCAGCCTCGGGATCAATCGCTTGTAGTTGTTGATGCAGCGCTGCATGGCCTTCGAGCGCTGCCTGTTGCTCATAGCGTGCGCGCAATTCGTAATTGGGTGCAACCTCAGGAATGCTCCAGCCCTCTAATAAGGCTGCCATATATTGGCCAGTGCCGCCAACCAGAATTGGCAGTTTGGCCCGCTGAACAATGCTCGCAATCGCTGCATAGGCGGCTGCTTGGTAGGTCGCTAAGCTATAATCCTGATCTGGTTTGACCACATCGATTAAATGATGTTTGACTAGCGCTTGTTCTGCAGGCGTTGGTTTGGCTGTGCCCAAATCCATACCACGATAGACTAAGCGCGAATCGACTGAGACGATTTCGCCGTTCAAGGCTTGGGCTAAATCAAGTGAAAAAGCGGTTTTGCCAACCGCAGTTGCGCCAACAATGGCGATAATTAAAGGTTGTGATGCTTGCATGGGCGCTATGATACAAGTCTCAATCGATTGTTGCAATATTAATTAGGCTCTGATGCTATTTTAGCCATTTTTGAGGTACAGTACTACAGAACTCTTTTGTGTTAGAGGATCAATCATGACTGAACAACCACCCAAACGTGATGATGATCAAGGCTTTGAAGGCCAGGCTGGCTACGATAGTGGCTTCCAAGATGGCAAATATACCAATCCTGAAATTGCTGAATCGGGCGATGTAGAGGATCGGGCTGGCTCATATGAAGATGGGTTACGGATTGAGCGTGATGATGCCATCGATCAAACCCTCGACGAGCAAGGGGAGGCCTAGGCGTGTTGCTTTATGATACCCTGCGCCAAACCCCGGTTGCCATGGAGCCAATCGATGGCTTTGTGCGCATGTATGTGTGTGGCGTGACTCCCTACGATACTACACATATGGGTCATGCTCGCACCTATGTGGTTTATGATACAATTCGGCGCTATTTGGAATGGCAAGGCTTGCCAGTGATCTATGTGCAAAATGTGACTGATATTGATGACGATATTTTGCGCAAAAGTGCCGAACTTGGCCTGACATGGGATGAGCTGGGCCGCCAAGAAACAGAGCGTTTCTTACGTGATATGGATTCGCTGAATGTGCGTATGCCCAATCACTATGTCAAAGCTACCGATGCAATCGCTAAAATTATCGAAGTGACCAGCGGCTTGATTGAGCGGGGCGTGGCCTACGAAAATCAAGGCAATGTTTATTTCAATGTGCATGCCGACCCTGATTTTGGCAGTTTGGCGCATAGCGATTATGCCACTATGCTGGAGATTGCCAACCAGCGCGGCAATTTTCCCGATGATCCCCACAAGCGTGACCCATTGGATTTTGTTTTGTGGCAAGCAACCAAGCCTGGCGAGCCATGGTGGGATAGCCCATGGGGTCGCGGTCGGCCAGGTTGGCATATTGAATGCACTGCTATGGTGCTGGAGTACCTTGGGCCACACATTAATATTCATGGTGGCGGCAGCGATTTGCAATTTCCGCATCATGCCTGTGAATTAGCCCAAGCAGAGAATTTTACTGGCCAAAGCCCGCATGTTGAAGCTTGGTCGCATATTGGTATGGTTTTTTACGAAGGCGAGAAGATGAGTAAATCGCTGGGCAATTTGGTGTTGGCCAGCAAAACCCTCGAACACTACAGCGCCGATGCGATTCGGCTGGGCTTGCTCAAATATTATTATCGCGATCAATTTGAGTATAGCGATGACGATGTAGCCTGGGGCGAGCGCACCGTTGAGCGCTTTAAGCTGGCGGTTAATAGTGGCGTAGCTGGTGGCGCACTTCATGCTGAAGAGTTGCGCAATGAGGCAATCGCAGCACTTGATGCCGATTTTCAAACACCAGCATGTTTGCAAGCATTGATAACGTTGGCCGAAGCCAGCATCAATGGTGAAATTGACGACGCTGATCTCGCCGCCAGCACCCTGCGTGAGTTGGGCGCTGTGCTTGGTTTACGCAGCGAATTGTGGTAATTGCGCTAAATTCAACAAGGGTAGCCTCTACGACTACCCTTGTTGGCTCGAAATGCTTACTGACTTGGTGTGCCTAAATCTTCCTCAAGTGCATGCACCAATTGGCGAATATGCCGCCGATTTGCCCCAAGATCTGCACCGCCAACCTTGGATGCCGATTGGATATCCACGCGAGTTTGCCCGCCTTCATCGTTAAAGGCCACAGTTAACTCATCGGTGAAGATTCCAAACATCACATCAATATCGACTTTGAGCGACATTTGGCTATCGGAACGATTCGTAATTGTCCAACCACGTTGGGCTTGAATCGCCCGAATTCCTGCTTCATAGAGCGTCTTTTGATCTTGGCTGAAGCGTGGAGTCATGAGTTCAGGAATAAGCGGGGTATCGCTGGTTGCAGCGCGATTGGTGGTTAGCCCACGTTCAAATTTATCGCGAAAGTTTGGCACAAAACGGAAGGCATAAAACACCAAGCCAAGACAAACCACAAACAGGACGATCCGTTTGCCTGGGAACATTTTAGGTTGTGGCCGAAAAATCCAACGAACTGTTGAGAAGAGTGCCATCGAAGCTAAAAGAATCGAGCTTGCGACCACTACTTCCCATGGGAACACATCCTGATAGTAATTCATGCATCCTCCTAGGCAAAAAGAACGAATGGTACAAACATTGCCTTGGTCTTTGGTCGATACGTGCTATGCTACCACATTCAGTGCAAGCTGTTGACGAGCCGCAATCGTTGCATCCACGAGTGGCTATCGTTGCGCTTACCTAGGTTGTTTGTAGTCCCATATGTGCCCCATATTCCACCCTACATTGTGTTAAAAGGGCCTCTTTTGGAATAGTGAGGAAACCGTGAATACAAAACGACAAGCACGCGGGATCAAGCGTTCATCGGTGATGAAGGTTCAGCGCCAGATGTTATTGCTGCGTTGTTTGGGGAGTGGCCCTAAAACGAGCGATGCTTTGATCGATGAAGTTAATAGCCAGATGCTCGAAGCCTATCCTAAGGCTGCTCGCGAAGCACTGCGCCACGATTTGCGGGCCTTGCGCGAGGTTTTCGGCTGTGTGATCGAGTATACCGCTTCGGTGGGCTATCGCTTGGTCAGCGTTGGCGATTTGGCCTTGCTCAATTTATCAAATGATGAAATTGCCGCCTTGCGCTTTCTCGATGCCAGTTATCCTGCCAATAGCAGCTTGCCCGACCATCAACAGGTGCGGCGTTTGGTCGAGCGGATTATCGATTTTTTGCCGATCGAGCGGCGCGGGGCCTTGAATGCTGGTGAGCCAATTTTATACCAAGCTGGCCCCGTTGCTCCCTACGACCACGATGCCCAAATTATGCGTAGTTTGCGTAAAGCGCTGGCCCAACGCCGCGAAATTCGCTTTCGCTATAGCTCAAGTCAGCGTGAAGGCGAGGAGAATCATCGGGTTGGGCCAGTTAATATTTTTACTCGTGATGGCCATGCCTATTTGTTGGGCTATTGCTTCGAAGGCCCACAACAGATGGCCGAGCGCATTGGCCGCTATGTTGATTATCGGATTGACTATATCAGCAAAAATAGCTTGACGATTTTGCCGCGTGTGTTGCCGCCAGCCTTGCCCAAACGCCCAACATGGACGGTAAAATATGAGCTGCGCGATGTTGTGGCTCGCAATAAAAAGGTCGCTCACTGGTTCGATAATACCGAGATTGACTATCGGCCTGATGGCTCGGCGTTGGTAACAGCCACGGTGCATAATCTTTGGCAAACCCGCCAAATTCTCTTGCGCTACTTAGACAATTGCCGTGTGCTAGAGCCGCCAGAGCTCATTGATATGATGCGGGCAACTGCCCAAGGCTTGCGCGATTTGTACCCGCCGAGTAGCAACGAAATTGGCTAAGCATAGGTTAGGGTTAGAGTACAGCTATTTTTGCAGATCTCAGTAGGCTATAGTACAATAAGGCGCACCCTTCGCTGTACGTGCGGTGGGAATTAGTTTTGAGCCAACACTTTATGAAGGGGAGCTGGGTTCCGCGACTAGTGCGGCTGGTGTTGCACGACTCAAGGGCTGGCACCCACCTGCGAAAGCAGGTTCAAAACTACCCCGCTCACGGCTGATTGAAGGGTGTTTTCTTTTATGTTATATCTCTTTTTTGGCCCCGACGATTATACCCGCCAAGCGACGATTAACGCGCTGAAGGCGGCCTTCCCACCTGATGCCGCTGCATTCAATGTGGTGGTTCTCCATGGCAAATCTGCCAAACTCAACGATGTGCGTACTGCCTGCGAAGCCTATCCCGTGTTCCATGATCGCCGCTTGGTGATTGTGCATGATCTGCTGAAGAACGCTAAATCTGCTGACGTGCGTGATGGCCTTAAAGCCTTGGTCCAACGTTTGCCTAATACAACCGACTTGGTGCTGAACGAAAGCGATGCGCCTGATAGTCGTTTGAGCGTGGTCAAGGATATTCAGAACTTGGCCAAAAGCAAACAAGCAGAGCTACGTGAATTTAAATTACGTGAAGGCAATGCGCTGATTGGCTGGATGCAGCAAGAAGCTCAAGCCAATGGCGTGCAACTGCGCCCAGATGCAGCCCAACATTTGGTTGATTATGTGGGCAGCGACGGCTGGATGCTGCACAACGAAATTGCTAAACTCGCTGCCTATGTTGGCGAACCAGGCACTATTGGCGTGCACGAAGTTGATTTGCTGGTGGCCGACGAAACCGAAACCAATTTATTTAACTTTATCGATGCGCTGTGTGCGCGCCGTGGTGCGGCGGCGGTGCAAGGCCTGAATGGCTTATTGGCCGATGATGCTGCGCCGCTGTATATTTTGACCATGATCGCCCGTCAGGCGCGCTTGATGTTGGCCGCCCAGAGTGCAGGCAAGGTTGCGCCCGATGAGTTGGCCAAGCTCTTGGGCCAAAAGCCGTTTGTTGCGCGCAAAGCAGCAGAACAAGCGCGCAACTTTAGCCCAACCGAGCTGCGGTTGCTCCACGAACGCGTGGTGCAGATTGACCACAGCATTAAAACAGGTAAAATCGACGCAGAAGGCGCACTAGCAAGCCTCGTTGGCGATTTTGGCTTTGCGCCAAGCAGAAAATAACGATTAAGGCCTTAGATTGCGGTTAACCCTATTGCGTAGAGCGATGCGACTCGTTAGAATAGCTATGAGTCCATCAATCTGCCCATGCAACACGCAACCACACGCGAAGGATGTCCCATGGAAGAAATCCTCATCATCGACGATAGCCGTCAGATAGCCGATTTTTTGGCTGAGACGGTGCTGCCATACTATGGCTATCGTTCGCGCGTCGTACCCACAGGCTGGGAAGGTCTGGCTTTTTTGAAACAACGCCAGCCCGACCTGATTTTGCTTGATCTCCAACTTCCTGATACGTCGGGGCTTGATGTGCTTCGCCAAATGGGCGAACTTGGCTACGATATTCCGGTGATTTTGATGACCGCCCATGGTACCGAGCAAACCGCTGTCGAGGCCTTTCGACTTGGTGCCAAAAATTATTTGATCAAGCCGTTTGAGGCTTCAGAAGCAGGCGCAGCAATTGAGCGCGCCTTGCGCGAACGCCGTTTGCAGCGCGAAAAAGAGGTGCTAACCCGCACTTTACAACAACGCTTGCAGGAGTTAACGATTCTCTCAAGCGTCGGCAAATCGGTCACTTCGCTGCTCGATCTTGAAGAATTGCTCGAACGAATCGTCGATGCTGGGGTCTATCTGACGCACGCCGAAGAGGGCTATTTGCTACTGCGCGATGGCGACGAGTTGTATCTGCGGGCGGCCAAAAATCTTGGCGAGGAGCGCGTGCAGCGCTTTCGGGTCAAGATGGATGATAATGTGGCGGGCCAGGTTATTCGCACCGTCAAGCCAATTCGCCTCGATCGCTCGCAGCACCAAGATTTAAAGATGCGCACTGGCCTTTTAGTGCAGGCCATGCTGCAAGTGCCACTCATTGTTGGCCGCCACGCAATTGGCGTGTTGGCGGTTGATAATCGGGTGCAGCAACGCACATTTAGCGAAAATGACCAATATTTGCTTTCAGCAATTGCCGATTATGCAGCGATTGCGATTGAAAATTCACGCCTGTTTAAATCTACCCGCGATTCTGAGCAACGCTACCGCGAATTGTTCGATAACGCCAACGATATGATCTTTACGCTTGATCCACAGCTACGAATTGCCTCGATCAATCGGCAAGGGGTGAAATTATTGGGCATGGCCTTGCCCGAATTGATGCGACGCACGCTGATTTCGCTCTGCGTGCCCGACGATCAAGCAGCGATTGAACATCAATTGCAACGTCAATTGGCCAAAGCTGCTGGTGATGGTGGGGCGTTTCCATTAACCTTGCGCCGCGCCAATGGCGAAGATTTGCATATTGAAGTTAGCGCCCAACTGATGCAGCGTGGCGATCAGGTGATTGGCTTACACTGTATTGCGCGGGATGTAACCGACCGCCGCCGCTTGGAATTGCAACTATTACAGGCCGAAAAGCTCTCAGCGATTGGCCAATTGGTGGCTGGGGTTGCCCACGAGTTGAACAATCCGATGACTAGCATCAAAGGTTTTGCTGAACTACTGCTGCGCCGCAAAGATTTGGATGATGATGCGCGGACTGACCTCAATTACATCAATAACCAAGCTGAGCGCGCAGCGCGAATTGTGACCAACCTATTGACCTTTGCACGTGAGCACCAGCCGCAGCGAGTTGCCGTTGATGTGAATAAGGTTATCGACGACACGCTGAGCTTGCATAGCTATCACTTGCGGGTTGATAACATCAAAGTGCAACGTCAGTTCGAGCCAAATCTCCCGAATACGGTGGCCGACCCATACCAATTGCAACAGGTTTTTCTCAACCTGATTGGCAATGCCCACCAAGCGATGGCCGAAAAAGGTAGCGGCGGCTTCCTAACCGTCAAAACCGAGCGGGTTGACGATGAAATTCGGATCAACATTGGCGATACAGGGCCTGGCATTCCTCAGCACTTGGTTGGCCGGATCTTCGATCCATTTTTTACCACCAAGCCAGTTGGCAAGGGTACAGGGCTTGGGTTATCGATCTGCTACAACATTTTGCATGATCATGGTGGCAATATTTGGGTCGATAGCGTAGCCAACGAAGGCACAACCTTCCATTTGGCCTTGCCAGTGGTCGAGGGCGAGAATCCTGAATTGCTGAACGATGATGATCGTGAAACCACCGTCAAGCCCGACCAAGCCTACAAGATTTTGGTCGTTGACGATGAAGAAGGCGTAGCGCAGGTCATTCAACGCTTGGTGCGCGATTTGGGCCATCAGCCGATGGTTGTGGCTAGCGGCGAGGCCGCCTTGCAAGCAGTCGATCAAGCTCAGTTCGATTTGATTCTGAGCGATGTCAAAATGCCTGGCATGAACGGCTTCCAGCTGTATCGAGCCTTGCAGCAAAAATCGCCAGATTTGGCCAAGCATTTTATCTTCATCACAGGCGATACGATGAGTCCGGCGACGCTGACCGCAATGCGTCAAATTGGCACGCCGATGATTGCCAAGCCTTTCTCGGCCAAGAAGCTCGAACGCACGATTAATGAGTTTATGGCCCGTGAAGCAGCGGTTGAACGCGAGGCTGAAATTCAGCAATAGCGAAATTGGAGGGATTGAGGATTGGTTGTTGGGGATTGGGCTGTCATGGCCTGATCCTCTTTTTTGATCCACGAAGCACACGAAGGGGCTGAAACCGCGAAGAGAGCGAAGAGCACGAAGAATTTTTTAAAGCCACAGATTATTGAGATTATGTTTTTTCAGCCGATAGCCGATAGCCCATAGCTATGATTCCTCTGCGCCTCTGCGTTAAATGCTGATCCACGAAGCACACGAAGGGGCTGAAACCGCGAAGAGCGCGAAGAACACGAAGGTTGAGGCGATAGGCTATGGGCTATCGGCTCATTTGCTGATCGCTGGCCCTGACCTCGCTTCTACCTTTTGATTTCTGATTTCTGACTTTCATTCTTCATAATTCCCCTATGTTCTATGTTCGATGCTCTTTGTTCTACGGTCTGTCATCCGATTGTCATTTAAAAGCCTGCTTTTGCTGTCAGGCTCGTGCTACTGTGTGTAGCAACGGCTACGATTTAACCTAGTTCTGGGGGTTGCGATGAAACAAGTAGCATTTTGGTTGGTTGCGCAAGTGCGAAGCATTCGTCAGCCATTGCGGTGGTTGGCTTGGCCTGTGGCCATTATTGCGGCCTTGTTTGTGGTGGCGGCTTCGGCTCAAACTGGCGAACGCCGTTCGAGTTCATTCGAGCCAGTTGAAGTTGTGCTTGATACAAGTGCCTTAGGTCGCGGTAATGGTCAGCGCACGCGGGTCACGCCCGAGGGTATTCAGCCAGAGCCTGCTGGCGGTATGTTGATTACGGTGCCGCAAGAGGTCAATCAATTTAGCGATTTGCTGGCTTCATGGCGCGCCGATGAGCCGCTTTCTTCGACCTTGCAGATTTCCATGCGGGTTTCGAGCGATGGCAGCAATTGGTCGCGCTGGGCGCTGATTGAAGAATCGCATGATTTTTTGGATGAACGCGATGCAGCCGATATGCATTGGGGTTCGCCGATGTTTGTTGGCTTGGCAACATGGTGGCAAGCTAAAATTGAATTTGGGCCTGCGCCCGATGGCAGTTTGCCAATCCTGCGTGAACTGCGGGTGAGCACGGTTGATGTTGGCGCACTAACCCCAACTGAGCCACAGGCCAATGCCGAACGCTCAACCGATGTCGCTAAGCCGCCTGTGGTAAGCCGCACTGGTTGGGGCAGCCCCGACGGTCAAGGCAGCCGCGTGGCTCCAGCCTACTATCCAGTAACCCATTTGGTTGTGCACCATACCGCCGATGCCAATAGCTTGGGCGGCAGCGAAGGCTGGTGGGGCGATCGGATTCGCGCAATTTGGTCGTTTCATACCTTTACCCGTGGTTGGGGCGATATTGGCTACAACTACCTGATTGCGCCAGATGGCACGATTTTCGAAGGCCGCGCTGGCGGCGATAATGCAGTCGCCTTTCACGATACTGGCAATTATGGTTCGATGGGCGTTTCAATGGTTGGCACCTATGCCAGCGTGCCGCCAACCAGCAACGCCCAAAATAGCTTGGTTGAGTTATTGGCTTGGAAAGCTGAACAACGCGGCATTGATCCGCTTGGTCGAGCCTATTATTATGGGTGCGATATTTCCCGCTATTGTGGAAATCCTGGCTCGATTACCCCGAATATTGGAGGCCATCGCGATGTGGCCAATAATCCAGTGGGCTATACGTCCTGTCCTGGCGATAATTTGTTTGGTTTATTGCCAACCATTCGTTCGCGGGTGCAATCGCGCTTGAGCAGTACGCCCGATAACGGCGATATGACGATCGATGATTTGGAATCGAGCTTTACGCGCTCGGCTGCTCAATGGTACGAAGCTGCTTGTGGCGATGGTGGGCATATTTTCTACACCTATTCGACGAACGACCCGCTGGAAAGCAGCAATAGAGGGCGCTGGCGCAATCAGAATATTGTTGCTGGCAATTATCGAATTTTTGCCCATGTGCCGCAAAATTGTGGTGCGCTGAATGCGACCCAAAGCGCGCGCTACACGGTTTGGCAAAATGGGGTCCAAATTGGCGAACGGGTGTTGAGCCAAGATACCACCACCGAGTGGATTGAAATTACGACGAGTCCATTGGCACTTTCTGGAGTGCCTGTCGAAGTCCACTTAACCGATTTGACCAACGAGCCGTTGAGCGCTGAGCGCAAGGTCATTTTCGATACTGTGCGCTGGGTCAAGCAAGATACCCAAGTCGATGTTGCGCTTGAATCAGTCAATTATGATCGCACAACCTTGGCTGGCGGCGAGTTACTCAAAGTCACCTTTCGGGTGCGCAACACTGGCAATGTGACGCTGGAAACCCAAGCGCCCGACGCTGGCAGCCCTAGCGATAGCACAACTGGCTACACCTACGATGAGGGCGAATGTTTCCTTGGCAATGGCAACAACGGCTACCCAAGCTATCCCAAAGAATCTGGTCGTTTTCGGCTGGTGCTGGGCGGCGATGGCCTGACCTTGGCCTGTGCCGGCGATACTGGCGGCTATCCATGGCGCTGGAGCATTGGCGGCGATCTTGCGCCAGGCGAGGCTCGCGATTTGGTTGGCTATGTCCGTTTTCGCAATCACACCACTAGCCCGCGCCAAGTAACCTTGCGTGCTGGGTTGGTGCAAGAATATGTGCGTTACTTTAGCCAAAACCAAGCCAGCCAAACCATCACGATCAATCCTGAAAATGACGCACCACAATCGTTGATTTATAACGATTGGCAACCGCAGGCCTTGGTCTATGAGTTGGGCGCGATTCCCGATGATTTTCTGGCCCGCACCGCCAACCCACTTTCGATTCCTGAAGGCGCTTTGTTGGGCAGTTTTGGTTGGAGCGGCACGCGTTTAGATTTAGGCGATGGTGGCTTGTTTGGCCAAAATGATCGCTTTATCGTGCGCCAAACTAGGAGTTTTGTTGCTCCGGTTACTGGCAACTATCGCTTTCGCCTAACCTCGGATGATGGCGCTTGGCTCTGGATTGATGAGGAATTGGTCGCCGAGGCTCATGGCTTACACCCTGAGCGCGAGGTGATTGGCGAGCGTTGGCTGAGCGCTGGCGAGCATCAGCTAGGCTTCAAATATTTTGAGCGTACCTCGCAAGCAGTGCTGAGTTACGATTGGCAAACGCCTGGGAGTAACGATTTCAGCCCAATTCCGGTTAATATCGGAGCTGGAGCCACTCGCTATGGCAACTATTTTGCCCCAAATGCCCAAATGACCATCGTTGCTGATGATCATGGTGGTTCGGGCGTTGCTAGCATTCGTTGGCGCTGGAATGGCAGCGCTTGGGAAGAAGATGCAGGCAGTATGCTGACCTTTACGCCTGGCGGTGGCAACTTCACCTTGGAATATGCCGCCCGTGATGCTGCTGGCAATTTGGAAGCCACCCGCAGCCTGAGTTGGCAAGTTGATGCTAGCCCGCCTAGCTCAACCGTAAGTAGTGCCACCGTTGAGCCAACGGGCGTAATTCGGCTAAATTTAAATAGCAATGACGTTGGCAGCGGTGTGCGCCAAATTGAAATAAGCGTGCGCGAGCAAGCTGATGGCGAATGGACTATTTGGACTGTTGTGCCAGCCAATAGCTCGCCAGTTTTTATTGGCCAGCCCGATCATCGCTACGATTTTCGCAGCCGCGCCATCGATAACGTTAACAATCGCGAAGCTGAGCATAATGGGGTTGATGCTAGCGCCACTGTGCCAAGTGACGCTAGTTTCTACTACGTTCATACGCCGCTGGTGATGAAAAACTAAGCAACGATGCAAGACCCGCTGCTCATATCAAGCAGCGGGTCTTCAAAAATCGTAGATCATGTGAATTTCCTCTAGCTGTTGCTGTTCATAGTTGGTCAATTTTATATCGGTTGCGTTGATTGTATAAAGTGTGCTATGGCCTTGGAATCGACTTTGGCTGGCAGCGATTGCATACACCGTTGAGCCATCCCAATTGGTGGTAAAGCTATTAATTGGCTTCAAGAGCGAGTTTTGCCATAGTTGCTTGCCGCTCTGGCGATCGAAGGCATAGAAGGTTGTGCTATATACATCGCTATCACGAATGATGATTGTTTGTTGATTGCCACTTATCTGAACATCGGTCATTGTGACAAGGCTTGGTTTAGCCGAACTACCGAGACCAAGCATCCCAAATTGCATTGAGCGGTACAGATTTTGGTTGAGTTGTTGCTCCACTTCCAGCTTGGTTGAATTGAGGGTTGTGCGCTGCTCAAGGTCATAGGTCAGCACCTGTTGATCAGCAGTTAAAAGCGTGAGCAGATTGGGGTTGGTTGGGGAGATTGCGTAATCGAGATACTCGCTAAACGGTAATTCTTGATCGTAACGATACAAGCTGCGATTGCTCTCAAGATAACGACATGGGCATTCAGGAGTTGCTGGTTTTATCGCGCCGCTGCTGGCGTCAATAACGAGGTATTGTTTACTCATTGGGGCTATATCTGGGCTTTGGCCCGCCGCTGGTTGCGGATTTTCGATTTGGCGTAAATCGACTGTACCAGTTATTGGACTGATGATTATTGCACCACTGGCGCCTGCGACCGAATTTGGTAAGATCGGATCGGGATTGCTTTCGATGGGGACAGCATAGGCTAATGGTTCCTGCTCTGAGCTAAGTTGCTGTTTTGGAATGATATTGAAACTTTGATCGCTACTGCTTGGTTGATCTGGTTGGCTTGGAGCATAGGCGGTGAGATATAGTTCAGCGTGATCGGGACTAGCATACAAGCCAAGAATTGTGCTTGAATCTGGTGCATATGGCAGCGATTGTTGCCAAATTGGTTGTTCGTCGCTGCTTTTACGGCTAAGCAGATAGTGTGATTGCTGCCTGCTCAGCTCAACGCGATCGCCATTCTCGGCGATAATTAATGCCTCGACATTATTTGCTTGCCACATTTGCTGATCAGCATGCATGGCGCGCACAAAATGATTTTGCTCGTGATCTACGCCTTTAATCAACAGTAATTGCTGCTCTGGCGTATCTGGTGCGTGATCGGCCATAGCTAAAGCAAGCACATCGTGATTGAGCGGTGGAGAAACGTTGGTACGTTTGGCCAAATACATGCCGCCCAATAACACGACGACAATCAACAAGGCGTTGAGCGTATGTTTGTAGGTGCTTAATGTAGTTAGACGCTTGATGTTATGGCTTGGCGTAGCCAAACGCTCGCTCTGGCCAAAGATCGAGCGGAGATTACGTTGCATGGTTTTGGTTTTTTCAAGTAATTCGCGCAGTTGTGGCTCTTGATCAAGGCGTTGTTCAAAGGCTTGGCGATCGCTTGTGCCAAACCGCTGATCAAGATAATCAAGCACTGCCGCTAGATCATGGTTCATACATCCTCCAAGTGGTTGCGTAGTTGGGTATGGGCAGTGTGTAAACGCGACCGCACTGTGCCAATTGGGCATTCTAAAATGGCTGCAATTTGTTCGTAACTTAGGTCGTGAAAGTAGCGCAACACAATGACGCTGCGCAATTTCAAGGATAAGTTGCTAATGGCGTTCCAGATAACTTGCTCCTCCTCGCTGCGTAACAAATTATCAAGGGTCGTCGCTTGCGGTTGTTCTGTCTCAGGTCGCAATTGTTCGCCCAGCCAGCGGCTTAGCCGTTTGCGGGTGCTTAAACAACAATTTACCGTGATATGGTGCAGCCAGGTTGACCATGCTCCTCGTTCAGGGTCAAAGCGCACCAAAGCCCGATTAACCCGCATCCAGACCTCTTGGGCGACATCTTCAGCATGACCCCAATCTGCCAAAATTAAATAGGCAGTTCGGAGCACCATTGCGTGATAACGACTATGCAATGATTCGAGTGTTTCGCTGTGCAATTGCTGAAATTCTGTCATAACAGATGAATTCATCGGAGCTTTCCCTCATGCATGCTTGCTCAACTATACTGAGGGCTGGGCCAAAAGGTTCAGTTTCAAGCACGAATTAAAAATAAACCGCGCTGATCAGCTACAATCAGCGCGAGGTTGGCGTTAAGCTGATAGTTTTTTAGTTACGTTGTTGATCAACAAGCGCGATAAAGCGCCGGAAGTGCTCATCGCCATCGTGCGGGCCAGGCCCAGCTTCAGGGTGATATTGCACGCTAAAAACAGGCAAGCTCTGGTGTTGCAAGCCTTCGCAGGTTTGATCATTGCCGCTGACTTCGGTCACCTGAACATCATTGGGTAAGCTGGCAGGATCGAGCGCAAAGCCATGATTTTGGGCCGTGATGCGTACCTTGCCTGTGCTCGTATCGAACACTGGGTGATTGCCTGCGTGATGCCCAAATGGCAGCTTGAAGGTTGTGCCACCAAGCGCTTGACCAATCAATTGGTGGCCCAAGCAAATGCCAAACACGGGCACTTGGCCAATCAGACTGCGAATCGTATCCACTGCATAATCCAAGGTGGCTGGGTCGCCTGGGCCATTGGAAATCAACACGCCATCGGGCTTTAATGCTAAGCTTTCTTCTGCAGAGGTACGATTTGGCACAACCGTCACTTTACAGCCAAAGTCGACCAAGCGGCGCAGGGTGTTGCGTTTGACACCAAAATCGTAAACCACGACATGGCGGTTATGGATTTCTTCAGGCAGCGCCAGTTGCAAGGTGGTGAAATCGGTTGGCGTGCCTTCGTGCCACTCGTAGCTTGTTTGGGTGCCAACATCGCTGGCCAAATCGCGGCCTTCCATTACTGGGATAGCTTGCGCTTTGGCGACCAAACTTGCTGGATCAAGGTCTTCGGTTGAGAGCACAGCGCGCATTGCGCCTGCCGCCCGAATATGCCGCGTCAAAGCCCGCGTATCGAGATCAGCCACAGCCATAACACCGCGCCGTGCTAGCAGCTCGCTGAGCGATTCGCTGGAACGCCAATTGGAAGGACGCTCGGTAAAAGACCGCACGATCAGCGCTTCAGCCCAAGGCGTGGCTGCCTCAAGATCAAGCTGATCAATGCCATAATTGCCAATATGCGAGGCCGTTAAGGTTACTAACTGACCGCGATACGACGGATCGGTTAAAATTTCAGCGTAGCCAGTCATGCTGGTATTGAACACAACTTCACCTGCACGTTCGCCGCGTGCGCCGACAGCCCGCCCCCAGAAGGTGCGTCCATCTTCCAATGCCAGTAATGCGCGTGTCATGGCAACTCCAAGCTAGAAGCAATCGGGTGGTTCAGCCAAAACTGAGTACCAACCGAGTATTATAACGGAATCGCCATTTTTTGTGGTGGCTGGTTGCGTTGACGCTCTGCGTAAGATGGCCTATGATTAGGCCAAACTACAGCCGTCCCTCGCTGGCACCACCGTTCTTTAGCACAAAGGAAGATCGTCAATGACTGACACGCTTCTGATTAGCAAAGCCGATAATGTAACGACCCTCACGCTGAATCGCCCAGCAGTCCGCAATGCTGTCGACCAACCAACCATGGACGCGCTGCGGGCAGCGATTGAGGCTTGCGAACATGATGGCACTCGTTGTATTGTGATTGCTGGCGCTGGTGGCGCATTTTCATCAGGGGCCGATATTATGGCGGCCTTACAATCTGGTGGCACGCCAAATGATGTATATCGGGTGTTGACCGAATCGTATGGCCCAACCTTGTTGAGCATTCGCCAATCGTCGTGGCCAGTCATTGCCGCTGTCGATGGGGTTGCCGCAGGCATTGGCTCGGATTTGGCCTTGGCCTGCGATTTGCGCTTGGTATCAAGTCGTGGCCGCTTCTCAGAAATCTTTATCAAAGTTGGCTTAATTCCCGATGGTGGCGGAACCTATAGTTTGCCACGGTTAATTGGGCTTGGTCGCGCCATGGAACTCATGTTGACTGGGGCGATGGTTGAGGCCGAACGGGCCTTGGCTTGGGGTATGGCCAATGCGGTCTTTGATGAAGCAAATTTTGCCAACGATGTGCAAGCTTATGCTGCAACGATTGCAGCACAAGCTCCTTTGGCGTTAACCAGAGGCAAACAGGCGATGCTGGCGGCCCAAAATGATCAAAGCTTTGCCGATGCGCTACGCCGTGAAGCTGAATTCCAGCGAGAAATTTTTAATAGCGAGGATGGCTTTGAAGGCTTTCAGGCCTTTTTGCAAAAACGCCCACCTGTGTGGAAAGGACGATAACTCGTGATTGCAACCCCGTATAGCTCAGCTCAACAGCGCTCACGCTTTGTGTGGTTAATGAGTATCCAAGCGGTCTTGGTCGTTGTATTGCTGATTGCATCAACGCTTTTGACGTTTGGCATGAACCGTCTGAGCGCTCGTGATGCAGCTTTGCTGAGCTATCGGGTGCGTTTAAACGATGTCCATATCGCCTTGTTGGCGCTCCATAACAACTTGCGCGGTTATACCACTACCGGCTCGGCTATTTTCTACGACGAGATTCAAAAACAGCACGCGATTGTGGCCGAGGGTTTAGACGTTCTAGCGCTCAACCCGCCCGATCCCAGTTTGCCGCAGGTTGTGCAGCAAATTCGCGAATGGCTGAACAATACCTATCAACCAGTGCTTGATTCGGTAGCCAAGCAAGACCTGCTTTTGGCCGAATTGACTCTTGAGCAAGGCCGCCCACAAATCGAAGCGGTAATTGATACAACCAATACGTTACGCACCCAGTTGCGCGAACGCTCCGATGGCTATCGCGCCCAAATCGATACCTACAACTGGATCAAATTCGCCTCGATTGGCTTGCTTTCGGCTTTGATTGTGGTCTCGATGCTTGTGACGCTGCGGTTTTGGCGTACCCAACAGCACTTAATTCATGAGATTGAGGATAAAGGCAGCCAATTGCTGCAAAGTAATCATGAGTTGAGTTTCAATACCAATCAATTATCAATTATTAACAGTATTTTGGGCGTGCGGATCAACGAGTCGCGGGTGTTGCGCGAAATTAGCGATTATTTGGTGACTAATCCGACTCCCGCTGAAGCTTATACATTTGTGGCCCAAACGGTGGGTAATGTTTTGAATACGTGGTGTAGCATTGCCCTGCGTTTTCAGCCGCCACGCGAAGAGTTTCTTGATGTCATGGCCTCGTATCATTCATTGCCAAGTCGCCAAGCCTACATCGACCAAATGGTACAAAGCGTTCAGTTTCGAATTGATAATGGCCTCTACTCGCCACTCTTTATGCAACGTGCCCAGGTGGTCGAGCTTTTCAATGTGCCAGTTGAGCAACGCCATCCCAACTATCTCACCAGCGAAGTGCGCGAACATTTAGAGCCGTTTACGCTGTATTCGTATCTTGCAGTGCCGATTAAAATTCAAGATGAAGTCGTTGGCATGATTTCGGCGGCCTCTGATTCGCCCGAACGCTTGCTCGACCACGACCAAACCTTGTTTGTGCGTCAAGTGGCTGATCGCTTAGCAGCATGGCTCGAAAATATTCAACTGTTTTATTTGCTCAAGCAACAAGCTAATGAGTTACAAACCAGTTTCGACAGCATCGACGATATTGTGGTTGCCTACGATAGCCATGGTCATCAAACTAGGATTAACGAGGCTGGCTTGCAATTCTTTGCTGGTCGTCACTTCGATTTTCTTTCGACGAACTTGGTTTGGCGCACCGCCAAGGGCAATGTGCTTGGCTTCGATGAACATCCGGTGCAGCAAGCCTTGGCTGGCACAACTGTACGCGATATTGAGGTTGCCTTGGCGCGCGCCGATGGCGTGCCGATTATTCACGAGGTCAGCGTCTCGCCATTGCGTTCTGGCGATGGCATCATCGAGGGGATTGTGCTGGTCGCCCGCGATTTGACCGCCCGCAAAGAGCTTGATCGGCTTAAAGAGGAATTGGTCGCCAACATGAGCCACGAGTTGCGCACGCCGCTGACCGCAATCTTGGGCTATAGCGAGCTGTTGCTCAAACGCCGCACCGAAGTGCTCACGCCATGGCATACCACCAAAATTGATGGCATTCGCACCGGCGGCCAGCGTTTGCTGAGTTTGGTCAATGACCTGTTGGATATTGCCAAACTTGATGCTGGCCGAATTGAGTTGCAACGCCAAACGACGCTCATCAATAGCCTGTTGGAAGAGCAAGTGTCCATGTTGCAAACGATGATTCGTGAGAAAAATCAAACTCTGATTTTGCAATTGAGCGATGATTTGCCCTTGCTGATGATCGATCCTGAGCGGATTGGTCAAGCAGTGACCAACCTTTTGAGCAATGCAATTAAATTTACGCCGGAGCACGGCACAATTACCTTGGCTTCAGCGGCCTTGAATATCAACGAACAAGGCCAAGTTGAATGGTTGACCCAAGCCTTAGATACCGAAGTGCCGCCGATGTTGGCTGGCCAATATGTGCTGATTCAGGTCAACGATAACGGGGTTGGCGTGCCTACCGAAGCCCTGCTCAAACTGTGGGATCGTTTTTATCAAGTCGAAGGTGGCTCGACGCGCCGCTTTGGTGGCACAGGCTTAGGTTTATCCATTGTTCAGCAATTGGTCGAGTTGCATGGTGGTCGCACATGGGCCTCCAGCGCTGGCGAAAATCAAGGCAGCAGCTTTACAATTATGCTGCCAGCCAGCCGTGGCACGCAGCTGGCGCGGCTCAACCAAGGCGTGCGGCGCACAATTTTGGTCATCGAAAACGATCAACATTTAGCACTGCAACTTGAAGAACAATTAAATTCTGCTGGTTTCGAGGTGATTGTTGCTGCCGATCGCCATAGTGCTTTGGCCTGGGCCAAACAGCATTCACCAGCGGCAATTACCCTCGATTTGGTGATGCCCAATAGCGACAGCTGGGAAACGCTGGCAGCGTTGCGCGAAATTGACCATTTAGCCCAAGTTCCCGTCTTGATCGCAAGTGACGCTTCGTTATACAATGAACTACCAGGGGTTGGGGTTTCTACCTATGTTGTCAAGCCAATCGATAGCAACATTCTGATTCGGATTATTCGTCAGTTGCTTGGGGTGCAAACCCAATCGGGCTTTATTCTGGTTGTTGATGATGATTATGATATGGCCGAATTGCTGTGTGCAACTTTGCAGGAGCATGGCTATCTGACCCAAGCTTCGTATGATGGCGCTGCGGCGCTTGATCTGATTCAACAGGGCAATTATCCCCAACTGATTTTGCTTGATCTGATGATGCCTGTGGTTGATGGTTTTCAACTACTCGAACGACTGCGTGCCAATCCTGAAACGCGCAATATTCCGGTGATTATTGTGACAGCACGCGACTTAACCAACGATGAAATTCGCCAATTGCGCCAAGCTGCGCAAGCCATTCAGACGAAACATACCCTCAGTATGCGTAAGCTGGTTGCTGAAGTCCAACGGTTTGCCCCGTTGAAGGAATCGGATACTCCATGAACAAACCAGTTTTTCTGCTGGTCGAAGACGATCCATACAACCGCGATATTTTGCGCGAAATTCTCGAGGATTATGCCGATTGCGAGATTGTGGAAACCACCAATGGGCGGGAAGCGCTTAATTGGCTTTTAGATCAATCCAAACTTCCAAACCTCATTTTGCTCGATATGATGATGCCCGAGATGGATGGCTTTGAATTTTTGCGCCACTTGGGTAAGCATCCTCAGCATAACCAACTGCGGGTAGCTGGCGTGAGCGCCCGGGCACATAACCACGACCGCGATCGGGCGCTCCAAGCGGGCTGCTGGCGCTATCTCACCAAACCCTTTGATATTCACGAAATTGAATCAACAATTGCTGCGGCTCTGACAAACTAAGGTTTCGGCAGTGCGGTGGTAGATTTTTCTATGGCTTTTTAGGAGGTTTCATTGATGATTCCCCAGACGGCTACGACGCTCAATTTGGCCACAATGCTCGATGATCACGCCCGCAAGCGCCCCAACCGCACTGCCCTCATTTTCAACGATATGCGTTTCAATTATGCCCAGCTGAATGCCATGACCAACCAAATTGCCAATGGCATGCTGGCACTCGGCATCAAGCCAGGCGATCATGTGGCGCTGTCGTGCCCCAACTTGCCCTATTTTCCAATGGTCTACTACGCTGCGCTCAAAGTTGGCGCAGTGATCGTCTGTTTGAATATTATGTTGAAACCACGCGAAATCGCCTATCACCTCAACGATTGCGATGCGAAGGCCTTCTTCTGTTTCGAGGGCACTGCCGAATTGCCATTGGGTCAAATGGGCAAAGCTGGCTTTGATCAAGCTGAAAACTGCGAGCACATGATCGTGCTGACCGTCAATCCTGCTGCACCATCGCCCATCGAAGAGGTCAAAACCTTGGGCCAATTGATGTACAATCAAGCCCCAACATTTACGACCCACCCCACCAAGGCCGACGATACGGCGGTAATTTTCTATACTTCGGGCACGACTGGCCAGCCCAAAGGCGCAGAACTCAGCCACGCCAATATGTTTTTCAATGCTATGGTTGCCCGCGATTTGGCATGGCCAATTCTTGATAATAGCCTCGATGGCTCGAATGTGGTGTTGATTACGCTGCCGCTCTTCCACTCAACGGGCCAAACCGCGCAGATGAATGCCAATATTTTTGCTGGCGCAACCCTGACTTTGCTGCCCCGTTTCGAGCCAGCTACAGTTCTGGCTGTGATGGAGCGCGATAAAGTCAATCTCTGGACGGGCGTGCCAACCATGTTTTGGGCGCTCTTGCAATATATCGCCGCCAATAAGATCGATCCCACACCGATTGCTGCCAACTTGCGCCTGACCTCATCGGGCGGTGCGCCGATGCCCGTTGAAGTTATGCGCCAATTCGAAGAAGTGTTCGGGGTGCGGGTGCTCGAAGGCTATGGGCTTTCTGAATGTTCGCCGATTGCCACCTTCAATCATATCGATCTGCCCTCGAAGCCAGGCACGGTTGGCCAACCAGTCTGGGGCGTTGAAGTGCGCTGCGTCGATGACGCTGGCAATCCAGTTGCCGCAGGCGAAAAAGGCGAAATTCTGATTCGCGGCCATAACGTGATGAAGGGCTACTACAAACGCCCCGATGCAACTGCCGCCGCCATTCAAGATGGCTGGCTCTATACTGGCGACGTTGGCACGATTGACGAAGATGGCTATCTCTCAATCGTCGATCGCAAGAAAGATATGATTTTGCGTGGTGGCTACAATGTCTATCCCCGTGAGATCGAAGAAGTGCTGATGACCCACCCAGCGGTTTCGTTGGTGGCCGTGCTCGGCGTGCCCGACGAAAAACTGGGCGAAGAAGTCAAGGCCTTTATCGTCAAAAAACCTGGCGCTGAAGCCAGCGAAGAAGAAATTGTGGCTTGGTGTCGCGATCAATTTGCCGCCTACAAATACCCACGCATCGTCGAATTCCACGACCAATTGCCAATTAGCGCCACTGGCAAGATTCTCAAACGCGAATTGCGCTAGGCGTTTGTAAAGGATGAAGGATGAAGGACGAGGAATGAATGCCGAAAGGCAAAAGCCCACAGCCTATAGCCCAATCCCAAGAATCTGTGCCAATCTGTGGCGAAAGAGGGATTAGGCTATAGGCTGTGAGCTATCGGCGATTGATTGAAACCCAAAGCCCATAGCCATTTCCCCTTCGTGATCTTCGCGTTCTTCGTGGTTAAACGTGGATCACGATTTTAACGCAGAGCCGCAGAGGAATTATGTTGTGGGCTGTGGGCTATTTGGAAACCTAATCAAGAAAATCTGGGCCAAGCTGTGGCGAAAAAATGTGCTTCGTGTCCTTCGCGTTCTTCGCGGTTTCAACGCTTCGCGCGCTTCGTGACCTTCATGCATCATAACTCCTGAGTCCAACGATTGTTATAATACTGAATAACTATCGTTGTTTTATCCGCTGATGGAGGCGTGTTGTGAAGTTTCTGATTGCTCTTGATCAAGCTGGGGCTGCCGATCCAGCGTTGGTTGGTTTAACCGCGCTCAATTTAGCCGGGACAACTCCTGGTTTTGTCTTGAATACAACGGTCTATCATACAGCGCCGCATGGTGAAATTACCCCCGATGTTGAGGCCGAAATTGCCCAAGCTTACGCCGAGTTGGGCGTAGAAGCAGTTGATGTGCTTGCTTCACCAGCGATCGTTGGTGGTGCACCGAGCAATGCTCCAATGGCCTTTGCTAGCTTTACCGCAGTTCAAGGAGTCGATAAAATTGTCTTAGCAACCGAACGCTGCTGGCAATCGGCAACTAGCGAGACAGCCCGTAAATTCTATAGCGAGCAGGCAATTAATCCCGACGATGTCCAACTGGCAGTGGTGATTATTCCAAGTAGTAGCCAAGCCTAGTGCAAGAATTCGCCGTGGCTAGGCTCTTTGCAAAACAGCCCAATTAAGCTTGATGGTTTTCGGCATGCTGCTATAATGGGGCTATGCCCGCCGAAACGTTCAATTGAATCATCAAATCAGTTTTGTCGAGAGGTTGCTTATGTTTCGTCGTTTCTCTGGCTTGCTTGCTGTCGTTATGCTCGGAGTGCTCAGTTTGGTCTTGCTCCAGCCAGTAGCTGCAAGTAGCTTGGCTCAACCACCTCGTCCAACCTTAACGCCTACGCCGCTGCCGACAGAAACACCCGTACCCACGGCAACTCGTTTACCTGCAACCGCAGTTCCGGTGGTTACTGCTGAACCAACCGCAATTGCGCCAACGCTTGAGCCAACTGCAACGCTTGAACCAACCGCGATTGCGCCAACTGCAACCGCCTTGCCAAGCGCAACACTCGTTCCGGCTACCACCACCCCAATGCCGCCAGTAACCTTACCTGATACCGGTGTAGTGAAACCCGCTCCGGTTGCTTTGCCGGTCACCAGCAGCCCATCAACCTCGACTGGGTGGTTATGGCTCGCTGTGGCCTTGATTGGCTTGGGTTTGGTTGGGCGCTTTGGGTTGAAGTTTATGCGCTAAACTGTGAAACGACACATAGCTCCTCCTGCTGGCTGTCCGCCTGGTTCGTTTGGGTTGCCGCTTATTGGCGAGATTCGTGAATGGGCCGCTGACCCATTGCAATTTGCCCAAGAACGTGCTCAACGCTATGGCCCGATTTGGTCGACCCATCTTTTGGGTCGGCCTTGTGTTGTTTTATTGGAGCCTGCGGGCAATCGTTTTATGCTCAGCCAAGCAACCCAGCATTTTTCGTGGCGCGCTGGTTGGGGTCGCGCCATGCTGCGCCTAATTGGCGGCGGCTTATCACTCACTGATGGCCAACAGCACGATCAGCAACGCCATATTCTCAAGCCTGCTTTTGCTCATGCAGCGCTGCAACAGTTGCAACCGCAGATTCAGCAGTTGATTCAAGCGCAAATTCAAACATGGCTCGCTACCGATCAGGTCTGTTTATTGCAGCGTTTGCAGGCCTTGGCCTTTGATGTGGCCTTGTTGGTGGTTTGTGGACGCACGCCAGCCCCGATTGCCGAGGCTTTGCACCACGATTTTGCGGCTTTTACCGCTGGTTTGTTTACCCCAGTGCCCTACCCAATTCCGGCCACGCCCTATTATCGGGCGCAACAGGCTGGGCGTCGCTTGCGCCAAAATTTGGGCTATCTCATCGAGTTGCGGCGTTTGAGCTTGCAACCTGATGCGCTGGATAGTTTAAGCTTGCTCTTGCACGCCGACCCGCATCAAACTGACGATCAATTAATTAGTGAATTATTGCTCTTGCTGTGGGCTGGCCACGATACAGTTGCTTCGTTGCTAACTTGGATTTGTATTGAATTGGCGCAGCAGCCTGAAATTCTGCAACGTTTGCGCCAAGAAATGAATACTAATCACCATAGTTTGCTTGATCATGTGTTGCGTGAGGCCGAGCGTTTACACCCGCCCGCGCCTGGTGGTTTTCGCGGTGTGGTTGAAGCCTTTGAGTATGCTGGCTATCATGTGCCGCAGGGCTGGCTGGCAATGTACTCATCGGTTTATACTCATCAGATGCCAAGTTTGTGGCATAATCCAACCCAATTCAACCCCGATCGCTTTGCAGCACCAAGCAACGAGGGCAAACAAGCCTATAGTTTGGTTGGTTTTGGTGGCGGGCCACGAATTTGTATTGGTTTGGCGTTGGCCCAAATCGAAATGCGCTTGGTCATCCGCGAATTGCTCGCCAATTACGATTGGCAACTTGTGCCCAATCAAGATTTGCGGCCAGTTTGGTTGCCAACCAACCAACCCCGTTCAGGCGGTCTAATCACAATCCAGCGGATTTAGAGGAAGCGGTTATGGCTGAAATTGACCAAATTCAGATTGTTGGCGCACGCCAGCATAATCTTAAAAATATCGATTTAGCCATTCCCAAAGGCAAATTGGTGGTTTTTACCGGGCCATCGGGCGCTGGCAAATCGAGCTTGGCGTTTGATACGATTTATGCTGAAGGCCAGCGCCGCTATGTTGAATCGCTTTCGAGCTATGCCCGCCAATTTTTGGGCCAATTGCCAAGACCCGAAGTCGATAGCATTCGCGGTTTAGCGCCAGCGATTGCGGTTGCTCAGCAGACGATCAATCGTTCGCCGCGCTCAACTGTTGGCACAATCACCGAAATTTATGATCATTTGCGCTTACTGTATGCGCGGATTGGCAAGCCACATTGCCCAATTTGTGGCCGCTCGATTGAGCAGCAAACCGCCAGCCAAATTGTCGATCAGATTTTGAGCTATCCCGATGGCACGCGCTTGATGATTTTAGCGCCGTTGGTCAACGAGGAAATTGGCTCGCATGCGACAGTTTTGGAGCAAACACGGCGGGCGGGTTTTGTGCGGGTGCGAGTCGATGGGGCAATTCTGGATCTTGATGATCAGATCGATTTGGATCATCATGTGGCGCATAGCATCGAGGTGGTGATTGATCGTTTGATTATTCGCCACAGTGAAGCCAGCAGCTTGAACGATCATCCTGATCGGGTGCGAGTGAGCGATTCGGTTGAAACTGCGCTCAAAACAGGCGTTGGCGTCTTGCTCGTTCAGCCGATCGACGGCCAGCAGATGCGTTATAGCGAGCATGCTGCTTGCCCAGAACACGGGCCATTGGCCAGCGGGGCCTTGGAGCCACGCATTTTTTCATTTAACAGCCCGCATGGGGCTTGCCCTGTTTGCGATGGTTTAGGCACAGTTGATGATTTTGACCGGAACCTGTTACAATCTTACGCAGCGCAAACTCTTGGCGAGTTGCTTTTGAACCCACTGCGCACAAGCGCATCGACCAACCAACAATATTGGGAAGAAACAATTCAGGCTGTAGCTGATGCTTTGGCCGTCGATCTCGAACAGCCTGTTGACACAATGGCAAGCTGGGCCTTAGATTTATGGCTCGAAGGCAGGCTGCCAAGCGCTGAGCAATTGCCTTTAAGCAAAACCTTGCGCCGCCAATTGGAGGCTTGGCCTGGCTTGCTTGGTTGGTTACGCCAACATTGGCAGCAGGCAAGCGAACAAGAGCGCGAAGGCCTAAGCCACTATCGCCAAGGGACTGTTTGCTCTGCATGCGAAGGTTCGCGTTTGCGACCAGAGGCGCGGGCAGTTACACTACAAGGGCTGGCAATTGATCAAATTACTGGGTTATCGATTGAGGCTTGTTTTGCTTGGCTCAGTGCGTTGCCCAACAAATTGCGCCGCGAGCGTGATCAGCAGATTGCAGCGCCGATTGTACGTGAAATGGTTTTGCGTTTACAGTTCTTGCGTGATGTTGGTTTAGAATATTTGAGTTTGGCGCGCACTGCTGATAGCTTATCTGGTGGTGAAGCGCAACGGATTCAGTTAGCCACCCATATTGGAGCAGGCTTATCAGGGGTCTTGTATGTGCTGGATGAGCCGTCGATTGGCTTGCATCCACGCGATACAGCGCGGTTATTACAAACATTGTTGCAACTCCGCGACCTTGGTAACTCAGTTTTGGTGGTTGAGCATGATTCAGCGATTATTGCGGCGGCAGATTGGGTCGTTGAAGTTGGGCCGACGGCGGGTGTACAAGGTGGGCATATTATTGCGAGTGGGACAGTTGAACAACTGATGGCTCAGCCCAATTCGCAAACTGGTCACTATTTGGTTGGCCAACGCCAGCTTAGTTTGCCTCAAACCCGACGAAAGCCAACCCATGCTACACTACTGCTACGGGGAGCCAAGCAGCACAATCTCAAAGATCTTGATATAACAATACCTTTAGGCTGTTTGGTGGCGATTACTGGCGTTTCTGGCTCGGGAAAATCGACCTTTATCCATGAGATTCTCTACCCACGGCTGGCCAACGAATTGCATGGTAGCCGGCTAGCAGTGGGTCGGCATCGCAGCCTTGAAGGCTATGAGCAACTTGATAAAGTAATTGCGGTTGATCAAACGCCGCTTGGGCGTTCAGCGCGTTCCAATCCTGCGACCTACACTGGTATTTTCGACGCATTGCGTCAATTGTTTGCTGGGACAGCTGAAGCCAAAGTGCGGGGCTATGGAGCCAGTCGATTTTCGTTTAATGTTAAGGGCGGGCGCTGCGAGCAATGTCGCGGTGAAGGTGTGGTAACGATTGCTATGCAATTTTTACCAGATTTAGCGGTGACCTGCGACGCATGCGCTGGGTTGCGTTATAATCGGGAAACCCTTGATATTCGCTATCGTGGGTATACCATTGCTGATGTACTCGCCATGACAGTTGGCCAAGCCTTAAGCGTTTTCGAACGCATTCCGGCCTTGGCGCGGAAACTTGAGAGTTTGGTTGAGGTTGGGTTAAGCTATTTGACCCTAGGCCAGCCAGCGGCGACTCTTTCGGGGGGCGAAGCGCAGCGGGTAAAACTAGCGGCAGAGCTAGCACGTCGCGGGACAGGCCGAACCCTGTATATTCTTGATGAACCAACAACAGGGCTCTATTGGACAGATGTTGAACGGTTAATTGCGATCGTGCAACGCTTGGTTGATACAGGAAACAGCGTTGTGGTGATTGAACATCACCTTGACGTGATCAAGACCGCCGATTGGGTGATCGATTTAGGGCCTGAAGGTGGAGACACTGGTGGCCAGCTGGTTGTGGCTGGGCCGCCGGAAGTAGTCGCTATGAATCAAGCTTCATGGACTGGCCGTTTCCTTCAAACCGTGTTAGCTTGACGGTATGCCCAAAGCGTGAACAGCAACTGTGAATTTGGGGCATTATAAAGGCACATTGTGTTGACGAAGGTATAGCCTTAATGTACAATGTGCGTGCTGGCCGGGCCACGTTCCGAACCACGCCGTGTTGCCCCACTGCGAAGCTCACAGCATAGTGCAAGGAGTTACTCATGGCAGAAGAGCGCACCAATACGTCTGACGAGCTTGAGCGCCTGTTCTACCCCAATAAAATCGCACGATTGTATCTTCTCAGTTTGGAAGATGTTATGGGCCGCACGGGGGTCAATGCGCTGCTAAATATGGCAGGGATGAAACACCTCGTCAATAACTATCCGCCCAACGACTTAAAACGCGAATTTTCGTTCTTTGATCTCGCAACGATCAGCGAAGCCACCGAAACAATGTTCGGTCCACGGGGTGCGCGTGGGATGGAACTGCGGGCCGGACGGTATGCGTTTAGTCTTGGGTTGAAAGAATTTGGCCCACTATTGGGGATGGCCGACCTTGCGCTCAAACTGATGCCCATGACCATGAAAATGAAGATCGTCTTGAATGCGGTAGCACAAACGTTTGACCGCTTCAGCGATCAGCCGAGTCGGGTAGAAGACCAAAAGGGTCGTTTCCTTTATTACATTGATAAATCACCAGTGTTCTGGGGACGCGGCAATAGCACCCCGATCTTCTATTTGGCGCAAGGGATTATCGAAGAAGCCTTGACGTGGGTGACCGGCGGTCATAACTTCAAGGTCGAACAAGTTGCAAGTCCACGCAATGGCGACCCATATTGTGCGTTTGCCATTGACAAGGAGCCAATAGATTAGGACGATGTAAGTCTGCCAATCTGTGCGCTGGCGACGAGCAGGACGCTCACAGACATCCAACTGTAATCTGCTAGATTCCCATATTCGTGTAAATGCGAGTATAGTACATGGTAGATACCAGTTGGTTTCGGTGGTCGAAACGTCTTGAGCTGCAGGGACTCGTTATGAAACGGATTGTTCTCCGCGATCCTACGCTTATCGCTCCCTTTGGAGAACCAGCGCGTGATTTGCGGATTCTCAATAAGCCGCTGTGGCTGCTACACCGTGATCTGCTTGCACGCCACTGCCAAAGTGTTGCGGAAGTAGACGATTGGTCTGAAATTTCACCAAGTAGTGATGAGCTCTTGGTGCATAAAGATAATCTCTATTTCAACCGCGATTTCATTGAGACGTTTATCGCTGAGGCACGCGCCACTGGGCAACCTTGCCAAGTGGCTTTTGCTGCTGATGATGCGATGATTACGGCCCATGCTTTGCGATTACAAGAGGGTATTCGCAAGCATGGCAACCATTATATTGCCGACCTCTACTATTTCCCTCGCGGCGTTGTCCCGAATCCACAACCGCTGGTAATCGATACCAATGCCATGGAGATGGGCTACTACCATATTCCAAGCTATATGGCGCCCAACCAAGGGGATTTGGTATTCCAGGTGCCAATTCGTGCGTTTTGTTCAATCGAAAGCTGGGTTCATATTTTCATGACAAACTCTCCGCTCGGGGTGTTTGCATGGGGTCGGAAGCTGGAGCAAGAGGTTGCCAACAGTTGGCGTTTGAAGTTGAAAATTGGCTTTCGCTCGTTTATAGAACGTAAGCACTTTCTTTCATCATCACCTGTGGTCAAGATTGGCAAGAACTGCTCAATCGACCCATCGGCGATTATTCAAGGGCCAACTGAGATCGGTAACAACGTGAATATTGGCGCTGGAGTGGTGATTACGAATAGCTTGATCGGTAATAACGTGACGATTATGCAAGGCTCCCAAGTGATGCTAAGCGTGGTCAGTGACCGTTGTTATTTACCATTCCGGGCCGCCTTGTTCATGACTGTCTTGATGGAAAATTCGATGGTGGCGCAAAATACCTGTTTGCAGTTATGCGTCGTTGGCCGTAATACCTTTATCGGGGCTGGCAATACCTGTACCGATTTCGATTTGCTGGGCAAGCCAATCAAGACGCTCCATCGCGGGCGCTTGGAAGAAGTTGGCCTGCCAGTCATCGGCTCGGCAATTGGCCATAATTGTAAAATTGGCTCAGGCTTTGTCATTTATCCAGCCCGCAACATTGAATCAGGCACAGTCTTGATTTATGGCGATGATCATTCTGTCATTCCTAAAAATGTTTCGAGTGGTATTTACACCCGCCCACCAGTTTTCTATCCCGACCGCGATCCCCGCGTTCAACGCATTCCTGTGGGCGATCGCGTCGCCGATGAGTACCCAGCAGAACAATTCCGTGATTAACGCTGCATCGCACGCGGCGTGCGATGATGGAGGATACTGTGAGCAAAGAACGCATCTTAGTCGTCGAAGACCAAGCCGATATCTCTGGCTTGCTCAAAATTTACTTCACCTCGCAAGGTTATGAAGTGATGACCGCGATGCGCGGGCAGGTAGCGCTCGATCTTGTGAAACGCACGCCGCCGCATTTGGCCTTGCTTGATGTGAATTTGCCCGATATGACCGGGTATGATATTGGAAAAGCACTGCGCGCCAATGCCCGTACAAAGCATATTCCAATCATTTTCTTGACTGCCCGGGGCGAACGCGGCGATAAAGCAGAAGGGCTTGGGGTCGTCCAAGCCAATGATTATATTGTCAAGCCGTTCGATATTGAAGAAGTCCATATGCGGGTGCGCAACAACTTGGCCTTGGCCCGCGAAAAAAGTCGCACCCACCCAGTCACTGGCTTGCCAACCGCCGAATTGATTAATGAAGAGCTGCGGCGCTTGCTCTCCGCCGAAGTCTGGACGCTCGCAACTGTCCATATCAATGGCTTCGATACGTTCACCCAAGTCTATGGCTCGGTCGTCGGCGAAGATGTGCTCAAATTTGGCGCATTGTTGATCAACGAAGTCGTCAGCGAGTTGGGTGGCCAAGAGGAATTTATCGGCCAGTTAGTCACTGGGCCGGATTTCTTGATTACCTCGATGCCTGAGCGGGCTAAAGCAATTATGGAGCGGATTGCCGAACGCTTTGACCAAGAAATTGGCTTGCACTACAGCTATCCCGACCGCAAACGTGGCTATATTTTGGCCAAAAACGCCGATGGTACTGAACGCCAAGAGCCACTCATGACGGTTTCAATTGGGGTGCTCGATAGCAACGATGGGCCATTCTACGATATTCGTGAACTCAGCGAAACTGCTGAAAGTGTGCGCCCATTGCCCAACCTGCAAGAAGGTTCAGTTCGTAGCGCTGTGAAATTTGGCCGCTAAGCCAGGAGTTACTGCCTGTGCCTAAAGAACACAAACGCCCATGAAAATCTCTCCTCCTTCCACCGCAATTTGGCACGTGTTAACAGGCATTGCTCACCTCGCCCGTGAGCAATTGCCTGATTTGCCAACGTTCGCGCAGCGCTGTGCCGATTTGCTCAAACAAAGCGGCTTGTTTGCTCAAGGGGCGATCCTCCGCTTAGGCCAGCAACGTTCGTTGTTGACCGCATGGGGCATGAATAAACGCGCAACCAATCGGTTGTTGCCTGCTCGGGTTTTAAATGGTGGAAGTGAGGTTCGGCTGCCAGAAGGGTGGCAGATGTTTGCAATCGGCACCGCCGAAGTGCCAGGCGTTTTGGTCGCACCCGTCACGCTTGATCCAGAGCCATTAACCGTTCTGTTGGCCCAATTAACGACCTTGTGGCAGGGCGTGGCCTTACAAGAGGAGTTTGCCCGCCGCGAGCGTACCGTTGCCGCAATGACTGAATCGTTGCAGGGTTTGGCGCAACAGCTGAATGCAGACGAATTTTTGCAAACCTTGGTTACTCAAGCCACTGAATTGCTGGGCGCTGCTGGTGGCGGGGTCTACATGATCGATTCCAACCAGCAATACCTGGAGCTACGCCAAGTTGTGCAGTTTCCCGCCAATTGGAATGGTGCCCGAATTCAGGTTGGCAAAGGCGTGGCTGGCATGGTGGCCCAAAGTGGCAAGCCTATGCTGGTCAATAATTATGGCCAAGCCAAAGAACAATACGATAATCTGCCCGAAGGGATTAACTTCTCTGCGGTGATGGCCGCGCCATTACGTGCCGACGAGGCGATTATTGGGGTTTTGGTGCTGGTGCATATCGAGCCTGATCGCGGCTTTCAAAATGCCGATTTGGCCTTGCTTGAATCGTTTGCGGCCCAAGCATCGCTGGCAATGCGCACCGCCAAGCTCTTCGATGCCCAACGTCAACGCCAACGCGAATTGTATTTGCTGTATGAAAATAGCTTAACCGTTGGCTCCTCGCTCGATCTGACCCATATTCTCAATCGCTTGACTGAAAATGTATTGCTGGCCCTTGGGGTCGAGCAATGTTTGTTATTGCTCTGGGACGATCGGCGCAAAATCTGTGAATTGGTGGCCCAAGCGACTGATGATGATGCAGCAAACTCGCTTGATTTGTCGATTGGGGCAACCTACGAGTTGCGGCCAGAATCGATTTTGAAAATTGCCTTCGATACCCAACAACCAGTCGCGGTTGTTGATGTTGGCACCGATCCACGGATTAATGCCCAACGTTCATGGCTCAAAGCGCGGGGAATTCGTAGCGCCTTGGGGTTGCCAATGCTGCTCAAGGAGCGGGTAATTGGCGTTCTCTTGTGTACGACCACCAGCCGCGTGCGTAGCTTCAACCCCGGCGAAATTACTTTGGCCCAAACCTTGGCCGCCCAAGCAGCTACGGCAATTGGCAATACCCGCTTGTTAAATGATGAGCGGCGCCGCAACTCCGAACTTTCAGTGCTGCAATCTTTGAGCGCCAAATTGACCTCCGGCGTAAGCCTGCAAGTTGCCCTCGAAAGCATCGGCGACAGCGTTGCCCAGCTTTTCGATAATATCGATCTTGAAATTTGCGTCTACGATCCGCAAACCCAAGTGCTCAATAGCCAATACGCCACGCCCCGCACGCGTCAGCATTACGCCAGCGAAGGTGGCTCATATGGCATCGATCAGGGCTTGACTGGCTGGTTGGCCCGTCATCGCTCAACCTTGCGCATCGACGATTTGCAACGCCAAAAGATTGTTAAGCCAATTCGACCACACGAAACCGCAAGTGGTTTGGCTTTCCGCTCATTCTTGGGCGTACCAATGCTGATCGGCGATCAGTTGATCGGTACGTTAGAGCTTGGTTCTGGCACGATCGGGCGTTTTGATGCTGAAGATGAGCGTTTGCTGAATATTATTGCTTCTCAAGCAGCCCAAGCCTTGCGCAATGTTCAACGCTACGAGGCGACCGACGAAGTGCTGCGCGAACGGGTGCGCGAACTTTTGGCGCTGCAACGGATTAGCCGCGAGCTAACCTCGACCTTGCAGCTTGAGCAATTGTTGCCAGCAATGTTGACCGAAATTAGCCAAGCAACTGGTTGTGGCTATGGGATTGTCGTGCTCTACAACGACGATGAATCGCTGCATGTGATTGCCCAAAATGGCTATGGCTCTGCTGAAGAAGCTGGCTTTTTGGCCTTGCCATTGCTGAATAATGGCTTGCTGAGCGACCCAATGCAACGCGCCGAGGCCTTAATTTATGACGATGTGACCGCGCTTGACGATACTGTCGAGTGGGGCGAAGTTCGTTCGTTGCTCATGGCGCCAATTTTGTATGAAAATCGGGTAGCTGGGGCAATTATCGCTGGCGATACCAAAGGCTATGCCTTTGATCACGCGGCCCTCGATTTTGTCCGCGCTGTTTCCGACCAAGCTGCCTTGGCCATTGGCAATGCCCAACACTACGAAGAGCAAGTCAAGCAACGTGAATTGTTGCAACAACGGGCTAGCCTTTTGAATGAAGTGTTGGAGATTGGCAACGCGCTGCGAGCAGATATGGAGCTTGGCAATCTGCTTGAGCAAATTGCATTTAGCGTTACCGAAGCCGCTGGCTATCGCATGGTCTTGTTCAATCTGATTGATCAAGCTCATCCAACGATTATGCGCACGGTAGCTGGCGCCGGGATTGCGCTCTCCGATTTGGAGCAGTTGCGCAATGAAGATATTGCGATTGAAACTCTTCACCCATTGCTCGACTCGCAATATCGGATTGGGCGCGCCTACTACATTACTCGGGGCAACGATTCGAATGCTTGGCACGATGGCGACCAACTGTTGGTACCATTGTACTCAACCGAGCGCGAATTAATTGGGATTATGACGGTCGATGATCCGTTTACCCATGAAGCGCCAACCCGCCGTACCGTCGAAACGCTGGAAATTTTTGCTAACCAAGCGGCAATTGCAATTGAAAACGCGCGCTTGTTTGATCAGCGTTCGCGCCAAATTGCTGAGCTAGCAATTATCAACCGCATTAGCCGTGCTGCCACCACCAGCCTCAAATTCAATGATCTGGCGCGTGAAGTCTATAACGTGCTACGGGAAAATCTGCCAATTCGGGCCTATTATTTGGCAGTATTCGACACCAAACGCAATAGTGTGGTCGAATCGTTGGCGATTGATGACGAACACTTTATGCCCGATGTCGTCAATGGGCCAATTAATGAAAACTCGTTGATGGCCAGAATTATCAAGCAACGCGAAACCTTGTTCTTCAACGACATGACCGCCGAGTTGCTCTCCAACGATGGCAATAGCCCACCGCGCAACGATGACGGCAATAAAACCGACGTGCCACGTTCGTGGATTGGCGTGCCGCTCCTCTTGGGCGATGGCACGGTGCGCGGGGTGCTTTCACTCCAACATAACGAAGCTGGGCGCTATGGCGAACGCGATGCAGCCTTGCTTGATACAATTGCCAATCAATTGGCGGTGGCGATTGAAAATTCGCGCTTGTATGGCGATAGTCAATCGCGCTTGGCTGAATTGGCGCTGATCAATAAAATCGGTAGCCTAACCAACTCAACCCTCGACTTTGTGGAAATTCTCAAGGGTGTCTACGAGTCGTTGCGCTCAATCTTAGATTTAAACGTTTTCTATAGCTTCGTCTATGATCCAATCCTGGGCGATATTGTGCTGCGGGTGAATGTTGAAGAAGGTAAGTTCTTTATTGAAGAACAACGCGAAAAGCTCTTGCCGAATTCGCCTTCTGCCCACGTTGTCAATACCCTTGAGCCTTTGGTCTTCCGTGATATGCCCCAAGAAATTCAGGGCAAATATACGATCAAGCGCTTTGGCAACCCCGATAAATGGGTGCGTTCGTGGATTGGCGTGCCGCTAAAAATTCGTGATGATACTGCTGTGGGGATGCTCTCAGTTCAGCATTACGAGCCAAACGTCTATAGCGAGCGCGAAGCTGAGTTGCTGCAAACGATCGCGAGCCAAGTAGCCTTGGCCGTGCAAAACGCGCGCCTGTTCGGCGACCGCGAACGCCAAATTCGCGAGTTGGATGCAATTAGCCAAATTGGTCAGTTGATGAGCGCCTCGCTTGATCTGAATGAAATGCTGGGCCTGACTGCTGAATACTTGCAAGAAGTTACTTCAGCTCCAGTTTTTTATACGATGATCTACGATGCAGAGCACGACCAAATTACCGATGGCTATGCAGTGCAAGAAGGTGTGCCAGCAGAACGCACGCCGCGCGGCAAGCCCCGGGTTGGCAGCCCGAGCGCCTGGGTGGTGCAACATCGTGCGCCATTAATTTTGGCCGATGTAACCAATAAGGCTGAGTTGGAGCAAAAGGGCGTTCAGCCCATGGCCAACCCAATTCAGGGCAAGAACAAATCGCCGCGTTCGTGGGTTGGCGTGCCGATTATTGCTCGCGACGGCGCACCGATTGGGATGCTCTCGTTGCAGGATTATCAGCCAAACGCTTTTGATCAACGCACAGTGGCCTTCTTGACCAACGTGGTTTCGCACATTAGCTTGGGTATTCAAAAGGTTCAGCTGTTCAACGAACGCGATCGCCAAATCAAAGAGCTTGATGTGATTCGACGGGTTGGCCAAGTAACTAGCTCGACCTTGAACGCCGATGAATTGATGCAGGGCGTGTATAACGTGCTGCGCGAATTCTTGCCGATTGATATTTTCAATCTCAGCGTTTTCGATAGCGAGCTGACGGTACGGATTCATAGCTTTGTGATTGATCGTGGCATGATTATCAATTATCCCAAAGCTACGCCGATTACGCCGCACTCGCTGACCGCGTGGATTCTGGAGCATCGCCAGCCGTTGCTGTTCAAGTCGGTTGACGAGGAAATGAAAGCCTACCCGGATATTCATCCACGGGTCGCCTCAGCAGACACGGTGCTTTCGCAATCGTTGATGGGCGTGCCATTGCTCACCAACAACGACGAACCGCTTGGGATTTTGTTGCTTCAACACTACAAGCAAGCAATGTTCGACGAACGCGATTTGCAATTGCTGATCAACGTGGCCTATCAGGTGACTTTGGGGATGCAAAACGTGCTGTTGTATAGCCAAACCCAAGATGGTTTGGATCAACTAGCAACTGAAGCTGAGCGTTTGGCGCTGATCAATCACGTTTCTGATTTGACTGCCTCAACCCTTGATACCCAAGTCCTCTACGATTTGGCCGTCGAAGAAATGGCCCAAGTGACCGATGCTTCGCAAGCGCGCTTGGTAATTTTCGATTACGAGGCGCAAGTTGGCTACACGCGAGCTGAGTTTCCCAAAGGCGATCTAAGCATCGAAGTTCCGGTTGCTAACAACGGCACGATTCCTTGGATGCAGCGCCATCGCCGCCCATTGGTGATCAACAACCCGCTTGAGCATGAAATGACCGAATCGTTCCGCGAAACGACGAAGCAACTAGGCATTCAATCGTTGATGTTGGTGCCGTTGATCGTCAAGGGCGAAGTGGTTGGCTCGATTGGGCTTGATCATATGGTCGAAGGTCGCAACTTCAGCCAACGCGATGCTGAAACCTGCCAAACGATCGCCAATCAAATTTCGCAAGGTTTGGAAAACGCTCGTCTGTTTGCTGAAACTGAGCGCCAAGCCCAAGTGCTGAGCCGCAAAGTTGGCGAATTGTCGGTGCTTTTGGAAGCAGGTCAAGCACTTAGCTCGATTCACGAGCCAACCCAAGTGTTGGATACCTTGGTGCGCTTGGTGGCTCGCCAACTCAAAATCGAAACCGTGATTCTGTTTACTGGCGATGAAGAGCTTCAGCCAGCAGCATCGTTGGGCTTGCCAACCGATTTTGTTCAAAGCCTGCGGGTCAAACGCGGCGAGGGCTTGGTTGGAACGGTCGCCGAATTGCGCAAGCCACTGACGACCAGCGCAACCGATGGCCAATCGCCAATCATCTCGCAACATGTCGAATTCAATCGCGACCATGGCCTCTCGGTCTTTATGGGTGTGCCAATTGTCTATCGTAATGAATTGTTGGGTGTGCTCAGCGTGATGTCTGGCGAGGGCGCTGCCTTCAACGAGGACGATACCGCGCTCTTGAGCGCTTTGGCCGACCAAGCGGCAATTGCGATTGAAAATACCCGCCTGTTTGTTGAGCGCGAACGCCAAATTACGGTGCTGCAAGCATTAAATGATGTGACCCAAGCGATCACCTCGACGCTTGATCCACAAACCTTGCTACGCCAATTGCACCTGCGCTTGAGCAGCGTGGTCGATACCCGCCACTCATTCATTGTGCTCTACGACAGCGATCATAACATCTTGACCTTCCCAGTGGTGATGAATGGTGGCCGCGAGGAACGGCTCGAACCTCAGGCCTTGGCCGAAGGTGTGCTGAGTCGGGTTATTCGTGGGCGCCGCACGATTGTGTTGAACTCGATTGAAGAAACCGCCAACGCCTCGCGCTTCTTGCTGGGCCACGATACGCCGATGGCTTCGTGGGTCGGGATTCCGATTATGCTTGGCGATATGGTTTTGGGTGTTATCACCATTCAAAGCCCACTGCCACGGGCATTCAGCACCGAAACCATTCAATTCTTGCAGGCAGTTGCCAGCCAAACCGCCATCGCCTTGGAAAATGCACGCTTGTTTGCTGAGCGCGAACGCCAAGTAACCGAAGCGGCAATTTTGTCATCGATCAGCCAATCGATGACGGCAACGCTCTCGCCAGAAGAATTGGCTAGCTCGATTCTGAAGGGCTTGACCGAAATCTACAATACTGATAACGCCTATATCGTGTTCTACGATGCGCCAACCAATATGATCTCGACCACGGTTGGGTTTAGCAATGGCCAACAGTATTCGTTGATTTCGCATGTGCTAAGCAACAGCTTCCTCAAAACGATGTTGTTTGAGCAACGCCCATTGATGTTCAACAGCAAGCACGATTTGCAGAACGAACGCTATTCGCCTCGGCTGGAAGGCATTCCTGAGGCAATCGAGCCAGAATCGGTGATTGCAGCGTCGATCACGATGGGCAGCCAAACCTATGGCATGAATATCAATCAGCCATTGGGTGTGATTGTGATTCAAAGCCCGCAGGCCAACGCATTTAGTCGTGGTCAGCTTCAATTCCTTGAATCATTGGCCAACCAATCGTCGGCAGCAGTCCAAAAAGCAATGCTGTTTACCGAACGCGAACGCCGGATTCGTGAGCTGGATACGCTCAACCGCATCAGCCAAGGGATTACATCAACCATTAGTTTGGATGAAATCTTAGAGCGCTTGTATGCTGGCTTGGGCGAAATTGTCGATGTCAGCACGGCCTTTATTGGCTTGTACGATCCGCAAACCCACTCGATGGAGTTCCGCGAGGCCCACGACCGTGGCGAGCCAGTCACGATCGGCACGCGCCGCTTGTCGGTTGGGGTGCCAGCCTGGGTAATTGAACATCGCCAGCCGCTGTTGCTGAACACATCGGAAGAAGCCAACGAATATCGCGATGCCCAAACCCAATTAACGACTGAAGCAAGCGCCATGCGGATTGGCGACCGCGGCGAACTTGAACAATCGTATTTGGTTGTGCCAATTGTGGTTGGGGTCGATGTGATTGGGATTATCAATATTCAGAGCTACGAGGAATATGCCTTCTCTGAATATGATATGAGCTTTGTGACCACAGTTGCGGCCCAAGCTGGCGCGGCGATTGCCAATGCCCGCTTGTTCTCCGAGCGCGAACAATCGATTCAACGCTTGAACACCTTGAACAACATCGGTCAAGCCTTGAGTTCGACGGTGCGCTTTGACGACTTGCTGCGCGTGATTTACGAACAAACTGGCAAGTTGGTCAATACTGAAAACTTCTACTTGGCGCTATACGACGAGCGCAATAAAGAAGTGACCTTCCCGCTTTACTACGAGCATGGCACTTCGGGCAACGTCTTGCCTCAGCGCGGCATGAACGGCCTCACCGAATATGTAATTCGCAAACGTCAACCGCTGTTGCTGCAAGGCCCACACATCGCCGAACGGATGGCCGAAATGAAGGTCGATCAAGTTGGCGATATGGCACGCTCGTGGTTGGGTATTCCGCTGATTGCAGCAGATAAAGTCGTGGGGGTTATGACGGTTCAGAGCTATGAGCAAGATAATGCTTATAGCGACGAATTGGTGCAATTGTTGCTAACGATTGCCTCGCAAGCAGCCCAAGCCTTGGAAAATGCCCGCCTGTTCTCGGAATCACGCCAAAGCGTGCGCGAACTCTCGACGCTTTCAGAAACCAGCGTTTCCTTGGCTAGCACCTTGGAAATCGACGAATTGATGGCAATTAGCTCGTCAAGCGCAATCGAAATGTCGCGGGCCGATTTCGGCGGGATTATCGTGGTTTCGGGCGATGGCTACACCATCACCAACTCGTTGGCGCTCAACCGCGACCATATGGAGTTGGAGTTGCCAAACGCCAACGAGCTTGATGTTGGCAGCATGGAAATTTTGCGCCCATTACGTTCAGGTCATCCGTTGGCGTTGTTTGATGCCAGCACCGATGCAACTTTAGCGCCATTTGTCAATAGCATTGGCATGCGTGGCTCGATCTTCTTGCCAATGTTGCGTGAAGGCTTGCGTGGCGTGGTCTTTGTGGGGATGGACGAACCATTTACCTTCAACGAACGCACCATTTCGAGCTTGATGATTTTGGCAACCCAAATTGGCCAAGCGATCAACAATGCTCAATTGTTCGATCAAATTCGCCGCTTCAACCTTGAGCTTGAAGAAATCGTTGATCAACGTACCTTGGAACTCAAGGGCGAAAAAGAACGGGTCGAAGCGCTCTACAACATTGCGACCGAGCTTGGTACGACTCTCGACCGCGATGAACTGTTGCTGCGAACCCTCGATTTGGCGGCTTCGGCCTTGATGGTTCGGCGTGGAGCAGTCTTCTTGCTCGACCGCGAATCCAAAGATTTGGTCTGTCATGCGGTGCTCAACGAAGAATTGGGCTTGAAATCGATTGAAACGCGGGTACGCTTCCAGCACCCTGGCCTCGCCAACTGGATCATCGAGCACAACGAAGGCGTGGTAATCTCCGATGTGTGGCTGGATGATCGCTGGACGAATGCCCAAAGCGGGCGCGGCGACGATGTGCGCTCGGTAATTGCCGTGCCATTGCTTTCGAGCGACGCACCTCAAGGGGTGCTGATGCTCTATAGCAACGAAATTGGCTTCTTTACCCAAGACCACTTGCGCTTCCTCTCGACGATTGGTGGCGAAGTTTCTTCGGCCTTGCACAACGCCGACCTTTACACCTTGGTTTATGATTCTGCTGACCGGCTCTCCGACGCGATGTGGCAACAACGCGAAGAAGCTAGCAAGACCGCTGCTATTCTCCAGAGTGTTTCGGAAGGGGTTATGGTGCTCGACCACCAAACCGAGAAGATCATTCTGTATAATCCAGCTGCCGAAGATGTGCTACGGATTCCGCGCTCGGAAGTGATGCATAACAGCTTGCAAGTGATTGCCGCGCCGCGCAACGAAGAAGAATTGCACGAAGAAGGTCGGGCCTTGCTGCTCTATACTGGTTTGCACGAAGGCATTCAAATTGTGCAACGCTCAGAGGGCGTGCATCGCAGCATGATCGAATTGCCTGGCCAATCGATTGCAGCCAACTTCGCGCCAGTGGTTGGCGAAGAAAGCTCGCGCTTCGGGGTTGTGGTGGTTTTGCGCGATATTACCCGTGAAGTTGAAGCCGACCGCGCCAAACGCGACTTTATCGCGACCGTTTCGCACGAGTTGCGCACGCCGCTGACGCCAATTCGCGGCTTCGTCGATTTGCTCTTGCTTGGTGCAGTTGGCCAAATGTCCGACCCGCAGCGCGAAATGCTCACTACCGTCAAGACCAACGCCATGCGCATGGTCGGCTTGGTCGAAGACTTGCTCGAAATTGGGCGCTTGGAAGCAGGCAAGATTGTCTTGAACACTGCGCCAAGCAATATCAACCAATTAGTCCGCGATATTGTGGCAACCTGGGACCTTGAACTCAAGAAGAAGAACATGACCTTACAGCTTGAACTTGACGACACATTGCCATTAATCGAGTATGATAGTAAGCGGATTGGACAGGTCTTAACGAACATGGTTTCGAATGCGATCAAGTATACCTACGCTGATGGCGATGTGATTATCCGTACCTTCATCAACGAGGACAACATGATCCAGCTTGATGTCAAAGATACCGGGGTCGGTTTGACACCAGAGCAACAAAAGAGCCTGTTCAAACGATTCTATCGAGCCGATAGTCCCCTACGTGATGAGGTTGGCGGCACAGGCTTAGGGCTTTCAATCGCTAAGTCGTTTATCGAATTGCATAATGGCGATATGTGGGTGCAAAGCGTTTATGGCGAAGGCAGTACATTTAGCTTCTCGCTGCCAGAAATGCAGCCCCGCCCCGACTTAGGCGAACGTGATGAGGTCTAGCATCGGCAGAACACAGGAGCTTCGATGGGCATGATCAAAATTCTCGTTGCAGACGATGAGCCAGATGTGCTGTTTATGACCAGCTTCAGCCTGCGGAGCCTTGGCGGGTTTGAGGTGATCGAAGCACATAATGGAGCTGAAGCGGTTGAGCTAGCCCTTCAGGTTGAGCCAGAGTTGCTGGTTCTTGATATTAAAATGCCAAAGATGACTGGCTATGAAGCATGTCGCGAGTTGCGCACGTATCCGCAATTTGCTTCTACGCCGATTATTTTGCTGTCGGCCAAAGGGCAAAAAACCGAAATTGATGAAGGCTGGGAATCAGGCGCAACCGAGTATATGCTCAAGCCCTATGCTCCAGCAACCCTCATTGGTCGGGTACGCGAATTGTTGAGTACGCAGGCATGAGTGCAATTTTTATCGAAAATCGGGTTGTGCATTATGAAGTTTTTGGCCGTGGTCAGCCAATTATCTTCTTGCATAGCTGGCTTGGCTCGTGGCGCTATTGGGTTCCATCCATGGAGATGGTCTCGGATCGCTTTCGAACCTACGCGCTCGATTTTTGGGGGTTTGGCGATTCGGATCGCGCGATTGGTACCTACAATATTGATGCCTATGTTGAGCAATTGTTGGCCTTTATGCGCGAATTGGGGATGGTTCGCACCAACCTCGTTGGCCATGGCCTTGGCGGCATGGTCGCAATTCGGGCAGCAGCGCAGGCTCCGAATAGTTTTATCAAAGTCATCACATCGAATATGCCGGTGTATGGCGAGCCATTGAGCGGCTTGGTTAAGCCGAGCACGCTTTCGCGCTTGATGGGCAAGGCCAACCCAACTGAAACTTGGAACAAGCTGCTCAAAAACATCAAAATCGATGATGATACCTATCGCGAAGTGCTCGAAGATACCAACGCCACCGCTGGCGAGGTGATTCAGCGAGTTTTTGATTCGGTGCTGGCTGCTGATTTGCGTTCAACCCTGGAAACGCTCAAAACGCCAACCTTGGGTATTTATAGCGGCAACGACCAAATTGTGGCCCGCGATCATGCCCAATTGTTTGAAACTGCGGCGATTGAGCACCAAGTCTTGACCTTGGAAAACAGTACCCACTTTCCATTTTTGGAAACTAATTCGCAGTTCAATCGCTTAATTCTCGATTTCTTCACCAGTCGCGGCGCAAACACTGTCCAAATTAAGGAAGAGTGGCGGCGCCGGATGAGCCAATTCGAGTATTTGTAGGCACTTAAAAACGATCATTCGTAGCAACCGTCACCACGCTGTGGTTGGCGGTTTTTCTCTGTTTAAAGGCTGGGAAAAGAACATAGAGCATAGAACATAGAACATATGGCGTTGGGGATCGGTTGTTGGGGATTGGGGATCGGAAATTCAACGCTGCGCCTCTGCGTTAAATATCTGTTCGTTTAACGCAGAGGCGCAGAGAAAACGTGGCTGTGGGCTATTGGCTTTCGGGCAGCAGAAACCTAATCATAGAAATCGGTGCCAATCTGTGGCTAAAAACCTGCTTCATACGCTTCGTGTCCTTCGTTGATCAACAATCAATCTGGGCTAAAACGGCCTTCGAGTTTGGTGTGCTTAAAAACTCTGCGCCTCTGCGTTTAAAGAGTGCGCTTGATGCTTAAACCCTCGTTTAATGTAGGAAGATCATGCAACTGCTGCTTGGTGGAACAATTTTTGGGGCCACGCTCTTGGGCGTGATGGTTCGTCCGCGTCAGATTTCGGAAGCATGGGTGGCTTTACTTGGCGCATTGGCCATGCTTTTGGTAGGCATTTTGCCGCTCAACGAGCTTGTACCAACCTTAGCTCGCGAATGGAATGTCTATGGTTTTTTTGTGGGCTTAATGTTGATTGCCTTTTTTGCCGAGCAAGCAGGGGTGTTTCAAGCGTTGGCCTTGTATGCTGCGCGTTGGGCCAATGGCTCAGCCCAGCGTTTATACGTGGCGGTCTTTCTGGTTGGTACATTAATCACAGCGGTGCTTTCCAACGATGCAACGGCCTTGATTCTTACGCCAGTGGTTTGGACGCTGACCAGCCGTTTGCGTTTGCGGGCCTTGCCATTTATGTTTGCTTGTACCTTTATCGCTGATACTGCTTCGGCCTTATTGCCAGTTTCCAATCCAATCAATATTCTGGTGCTGACCCGCTTTAATCGCGAGTTGTTGGAATATTGGGCCTATTTGTTGGTGCCTTCGCTGCTGTGTATTGGCTGGAACATTGGGCTATTTGCTTGGTTGTTTCGGCGCGATTTGCAGGGTAGCTATGATTTAGCGCTGCTTGATGATTTCACGATCGCCAACCCCAAACTCTATCGTGCAACATTGATTGGTCTAGGGTTAATTGCGCTTGCTTATGTTGGTGGTTCGCTTTGGCAAGTGCCATTGGCATTTGTGGCCTTGGCGGGCGCGGCGCTTTTGGCTGTGCTAAGTTGGTGGGCTGGTAGCTTCAAGCCCAAGCAAGCCTTGCACGAACTCTCGCCAGCCTTGTTTGGCTTTATTAGCGGCATGTTTTTGGTGGTGCGGGCAATCGAACACCTGGGTTGGACTGAGCGCTTTGGCGCAAGTTTGTTACAGGGTAGCAGCGCTAGCTTGGGCAACATTGCGCGGGTGATTTTTGGTAGTGCGCTTGGCTCGAATATGATCAACAACGTGCCTATGACCTTGGTGATGACCTCGACGCTTGAGCATTTGCCCAATCAGCCTGCGCCAGCGTTGATCTATGCCACAATTTTCGGCGCCGACCTTGGCCCGAATTTAACGATTGTTGGCTCGTTGGCAACCATGCTCTGGCTCGTGATTCTACGGCGCAAAGGCATAGAAATCAATCCTAAACAATACTTAAAATTAGGCTTGATCTTTGTGCTACCATCATTATTAATTGGTACGCTTTGGATGTGGCTTATTGCATGAATTATTATTTCTTTGACCAATTAGGCAGGTGGTTGGCGCAGCATGGTTATGAATACAGCTGCCCAATTCAGCGCAACCCTCAAGCAGCCGATGTGCATGTGTGTTGGGTTGAAGCCCTGCCATTGATTGGCAAAGTGACCAGCGATCTCGCATTTTGGGATTTTGATCGGCTGGCGGTTCCGCTGGAACAGCAGGCGTATGTTTTAGAGCAAGCAAATCTTGCTCAATTAAACGTCGTCGAGGCCAATTTTCCGCGTAAGCGCTGGCTGCGGCTGCATATTCCCAATGCAATGACGATTGCAGTTAGTGCCCGTCCATTTAGCGCCGAGTGCATGAAGTTGGTTCAATTGCCGTTTTCTACGCCGAGCAATGGCTATTATCGCTCGCTGGTTTTGCTCAATCCACGGAGCTATAGCAGCATCCAACAAGTAGTTTGGCCTGGTTGGAGGCTGCCATCAAAGCCAGCAATTAAGTTTATCAAAACAATGCTCAAGAGTTTCGATTAGTTAATGAGGTATCTATGCAAACGATTGAATTATCTGATGCAACTGGATTTTTAGAACGCTATGCTGATGTAGCGATTACTGGCCTCTTGCCGCGCCACGTTGATGTTTGGTTGCCAGCCAACTACCATAGCTCCGCCGAAAGCTTTCCCGTAGTTTATATGCACGACGGTCAGAACTTGTTTGACCCAGCGCTAGCCTACATCGGGATTGATATGGGCGTTGATGAGGCGATTGAAAACCTGATTGCCAGCCAAACGATTAATGGCGCGATTGTGGTTGGCATTTGGAATAGCGAGCAGCGCATTCGCGATTATCTGCCAGCGAAGCCGTTTTACAGCAGCAGCCAAGCAATGCAAGCCCAATTTATGGCTGCGGTTGGCGGCGAGCCACTTTCCGACCAATATTTGGCTTGGATTGTGAACGAACTCAAGCCACAAATCGATGCAACCTATCGCACTGACCCTGAGCCTGAGCACACCAGCATTATGGGGGCAAGCATGGGCGGCTTGATCTCGCTCTATGCCTTGGTAGAGTATCCTGAGGTTTTTGGTAATGCTGGCTGTCTTTCGACCCACTGGCCAATTGGCGGTAGTCCATTGGTTGAGTGGTTTAGCAAGCGCTTACCAGAGCCTGGCGAGCATCGGATCTATTTTGATTTTGGCACCGAGGATCTCGATGCAGAATACGAGCCATTTCAACGCGAGATGGATGGCTTTATGCACGCGGCGGGCTATCGTCAAGGCGACGATTGGCTGACCAAAAAATTTATTGGGGCTGGTCACTCCGAGCAAGCTTGGCGCGAACGAATCGATTTACCATTGGCCTTTGCCTTAGGAGCCAGCGTGTGAGAATCTTAATCATCGCGTTGGGCACGCGCGGCGATGTGCAGCCGATGCTTGCCTTGGGCCTAGCCTTGCAACAGCGCGGGCATCCGGTGACGCTCTTGGTCAGCAGTAATTTTCAGGCTTGGGTCGAATCGTTTGGCTTACAGGTGGCAATTGCTCGGGTCGATATTCAGCAACTTATGCTGAGCGACCAAGGCAACGATTGGGTCAAACATGGTGCGAATCCAGCCAAACAAATGCAAGCAATGCGCCGCTTGTTGGAGCACCATGCGCTAACCATGATCGAGGATGCCTGGCAGGCTGCCCAACATTGCGATGTATTAATCAGCAGCTTTACATCGGATACCTTTGCGGTGACCTTGGCCGAGGTTTTGGGCTTGGTGCATATCAGTGCGCCGTTACAACCAGCAATGTTAGCCACTCGTTCTGGGCCTTCGAGCGTTGCGCCGCTGCTCGAAAACCGCGATACTTGGCTTAACTATTGGTTTGGGCGCTTGGTAATCGAGCCGTTTCCTTGGCTCATTGGCGGCAAATTTCTGAATCAATTTCGGCAGCAGCAGCTCAAATTGCCAGCCCAAACCAGGGCCGAATATTTGCAACGCTTGCGCCAAACCACAATTATTCAAGGTTTTAGCCCTGCACTTATTCCGCATCCCCACGATTGGCCCGCCAATATTCAAACCGTAGGCTTTTGGCGCTTGCCGCCTGATGAAACGTGGCAAATGCCAGCTGAGCTTGAGCAGTTTTTGGCCGCTGGGCCAACCCCAATCTACATTGGCTTTGGCAGCATGACCGGAGCCAATCCTGATGCATTTAGCGAACTATTGCTCAAGGCTGTGGCCCATAGCGGACAGCGCGCCATTATCCAAACTGGTTGGGCAGGCTTGGGCCAAATCGAGCTGCCAAAAACCGTCTTGCGCATTGGCGCTGCGCCGCATGAAATGCTCTTTCGCCATGTCAAAGCGGCTGTGCATCATGGTGGGGCAGGCACAACTGGCGCCAGCCTCGCAGCCGGCTTGCCAACAGTAATCGTTCCGCATTTGGGCGATCAACTGCGTTGGGGCCAGCGCGTAGCAGCCTTAGGCTTAGGGCCAAAAGCTATTCCACGCAACAAATTGACCGTGGAGCGCTTAGCGTGGGCGATTGCCCAAGCAGCAAATACGCCGAGCATGCAACACAAGGCCCAAGCCATGGTCAACATCCTCCAAGCAGAGCAAGGGATTAGCCGCGCAGTCGAGATTATCGAACAGCGCATGCAAACCTGAAATATATAGTTGTGGAGTCTTAGATAGGCAGTGAGGGATTGGTGATGCGCTATTTTTCGCAACAAAAACTTGATCAACTGCTCGCAGCCCATACCGAATGGTTACATGAGCAGCTTGGCGAAGCCATAACTTTACGCAATTGTGATTTGCGCAGCATGGATTTGCATGGCCGTTCGTTGATGCGCATGCAGTTGGAAAATGTGGTTTTGGCAGGCTGCGATTTGCGCGGTTGTAATTTTTTTGGGGCAACGCTGCAACAGGTTGATTTGTACGCTGCTGACTTACGCAAAGCCTGCTTTGCATCGAGCTTTTGCAAGCAGGTTGATGCGCGCCACAGTAATTGGCAGCAGGCTGATTTGAGCAGTGCGATTATTAAAATGAGCGATTTTAGCCAAGCCAACCTTGCTTATGCCGACCTCAACAAAACAGATTTTGAAACCAGTATTTTAGATCAAGCAACTCTTAGCTATACCACTGCGATTCGACTGAATATTAGCCGCAGTTCACTGCGGCGAGTGCAGCTTGATCATGCCATCCTTGATTTCGCGACGCTTTATAACAGCGACTTGCGGGGCGCAAACTTGAACGCAGCAAGTTTGCGCAAGCTCAAAAACTTTGAAAATTTAGCGGTAGCTGGTTTACAGGCCAACGCTGTGGTGCTTGAAGCTGGGCGGTTTAATGGCTGGTTTGATGCTAGCCCCGAAGCCGATGGCAGCCAACGCCACGATGCAGATTGGATGCGTGCACAATTGGTTGAAGCTTATTTGTGACCTATTTTTCATAAAAAATCATCCTCTCAATGGTATAATCCGCAAGATCTTTTTTTATGCCTTATAGGTATAGCAATCTTGAGGGAATAACTGATGGCTTCAGAATTTATCCAGATTGAGTACGAGACGATTGCCAATGTAGCGCAACGTTTTGGCAAGCTGGTAGCGAACGTGCAACAGTTGCAACAACAATTGCAAAAAACTGCTGCTCTGTTGGCAACCAATTGGCAGGGCGACGCTGCAACGGCCTTTGCCCAAGAGATGCAAGCAAGCATTGTACCAACCCTGAAACGGTTATCAGTGGCCTTTGAAACCGCCCAACAAGTTACGCTCAATGTGAGCAAGATTTTTGCCCAAGCAGAACAAGAGGCTGCTGGCTTGATCAAATTCGATAACAATCCCAATGCTGCCAAACCTGCAACCAACGCCGATGGGCCAACGGTTATGGGTGTGGTTCACGAGGTACTTGATTGGGCTGGCTTTATTCCAGGTTTGGGGGCTGTGCCCGACGCAATCAATGCAGGCCTGTATGCGATCGAAGGCGATTGGGGCAATGCAGCGTTATCGGGTGCTGCGGCGATTCCAATTGTTGGGGATATTGCCAAAGGGGTTGATAAGGCGGCTGATATTGCCAAAGTTGTCGATAAAGTCAGTGATGCTAGCCGAGCTATTGATAAAGCCGACGATGCTGCTGATGCAGCCAAAGGCATTGATAAGGCTACCGATGCAACCAAAGCTGCCGATGAAGCTGCTGCTGCGGCCAAAGCGGCAGAGGATGCCGCGAAAGCCCGTGCATTGGCCTTGGAATCAGCCGATGGTGGCCATAGTATTGCCCGTCATGGTCCAGAGGTCAGTGATCAACAATTAAAGGATCGTTTGACGACCGGCTATGCGCCTGATGGCAAACTTAGCCCAACTTCGGCCTCAACCAAGTTTAATAGCTATCAAGATTGGGAGCGCACGCGCCAATCGGCGCTTGATGATATTGCCCAACGTGATGGCGTTGATTTTAGTAAGCCGCCAGCAGCTGGCGAACCAACCCGCTATATGACTACCGTCGATCATGGGCATCCGCCGATTGGCAATGGCTTTGAAGGCGTTGATGCTAAGCGCATCCCTCGTCCCAATGCAGATTCTGGGACTATTCGAGTCTACGATAATACCCGACCACTTGGCGATATTAGTCAAACCAAAACCACGGTTGAGTGGAACCCAGCAACCAACAATTGGGATGTGGTTCAACACTTTCCCACAAAATAATTAAACTATTGAGGCCTATCACTTTTCAAGGAAGTATTATGCAATTCAGTCAACAGGTTTTTGATTACTATCTGCAATATGTAACCGCTGCATGGTTTGGTCGCAACGATCTACCACCAGAAGACTTAAGCGGCTATAAAGCCTATGTCGAAGAACTTAAACTGCACCTAGCCAAACATCACGATGAGCAGATCTTTAAGGCTGCCTTAGAATCAGCTTTGACGAGTGCTGAGCTTGATTATGAGCGCTATAGCGGTGGTGCCTATCCATTTGAGCCTGAGGAAGTGCAAGCGATTATGCACTATATTTACCAATCCTTGTGGCCTGAAGCCGAGTTGCCTGCGGTTGCGCCAGCAATCGAATGGCTTGATTTGAACGTTAATCAATGGTTTGCCCGTAAAAAAGCCTAGCAGCGCATCCGCCAGCTAGCACAAATACCAAGCCCCATGATCATGTGATCACGGGGCTTTTGGTTGTTGCATGGTCTTGTTCTTGCAACGCTTTTGGCAGCCTAATTTAGGCAAATTGTACGAAGCTACCAATAAAAATTAACAATAACTAACTAGCTAGGTGCTAGATTCAGACTTTTTATTAAGAAAGATCTTGACGTAAGTCTGTTTTTATACGATGATACTGCTACATTTCGGTTTTTTACCCCACATTCGGTCAACGAGAGTAAGAATATTCCAGGGGTTGAAGCGCACTTTTAAGGAGTATTGGCATGGGAGCTGAAATCGTTCAAGCTCAGTATGACCAACTCACTCAAGTTGCAAGTCGGTTTGGCAAGCAATCGGAGGTAGTTGATCAGATCAACAGCCAGATTCGCCAGAGCTATGATAGCTTAGCAAATGGCGGATGGATGGGTGATGCGGCCAAGGCATTTTTTAACGAAATGCAGTCGGAAATTTTTCCCGTTATGCAACGTCTAACCAGTGTATTGCGGGAAGCTCAAACGGTGACCCAACAAATTAGCAGCGTGTTTCAGCAAGCTGAACAAGAAGCTTCGAAGGTCATGACGTTTGGCGATGGTGGCGCGAGTGCAGGCAATGGGTCAACGTCGTTTAGTGCTGCGGCGCAAGGCTTTGCAGCAGGGGCGGCGGCTGGCAACCAATTGCCACCACCACGGATGTACATTGTCAATGGGATTAATGCTAAAGATGGAGATGGCGTACCCCACACCGATAGTGCAGCATTTCGGCAATTTTTGGCTGACCGTGGCTATGACCCAAATCAAATTGTCGCGATGCCAGCAATTTACAATACCAACTATGTGACCGATCTGAAAGGAACCGACCTCAAAGGAACCAATCACGGTGGCTGGTTATCGCCAGTCGATTGGCTGACTGGTGCTGGTGCTGGGATTGTCAACAAGGTTACTGGTGCTGGTGCTGGAATTGTCAATGGTGGTTCGCAACTGTTCAATACGGTTGTGGGGGTTAGCGAAGTTGTGCAAGAGTATACAATGCAAGATCAAGGCAAGTATACGCGCGAAACCTATGCCAATATTGTCAATGACCTTAAGCAAAACCCACTTTTACCTGGCCAAACAGTTATGATGATTGGCCATAGTGGCGGCGGTGCGGTTGTTAGCAATCTTGCGCCAATGCTTGAGAACAACTTAGGTGTTGATGTCTCTGGGGTGGTCACAATGGGGTCGCCAGTCGCGAACGCTGATAGGGCAATGCAATATGCCAAGTTCCTCAGCATTAGCGATAAGGGCGATTACATTGGCCAGCCATGGATTCGCTCCGACGAAGGTCGCAATTTTATCACGCCTGGGTTGATGACTGGGATTCTTGCGCCCAAGTCATTGCCATTCGTTGTGCCTGGCGTGCTTGGTGCTGATCAAGCATCACGTGATGCTGGGATTAACTACTTTACGACCAATGCGAATGCAGGTAATCCAATTAGCAATCATAACTCCTATTGGTCAAGCAATGAGGTGGTTAGCATCCTTAAAAATAGCTATCCCCAAGTTGCACCATACTTAAAATAATCCATGAATGTTGTGTGTAGAGTATGGTGGAGGGTGCTTGCAATGGGTTTGTTGGCATCGCTCTTTGGATGTGGATCAAGTGCTGTTCCCGAGGCCGTGCGTAGCGGCCTCGACGAACAGTCGATTCAAACAATTGGCACATTGGATATCAGCCCGTGGTTGGGTGACAACCCACGGTATCGGCGTTTAAGCTTGATTCAAGCGCAAACCTTGGCTGGTCAACCTACAATATTGGCGTATCTTGAGCCAAACGAAGGCGCGGCGGTTTTTTCGCTTGCGTTGAGCCAGCAGTTTCCCGAAGCACCGTTGCAAACGGCTTTATTCGACATTGATGGCTATCGGCTGATTGTAGGTTTAGTCGATGCCGATGTTCAAGGCGAACTTACCACAATCGAATTTGAACGGGAAGAACCAAATCGCGCCCGTTGGTTAGATGCATTAAAAGTAAGCAACTTAAAAAAACGAACCTTTGTGATTCCCATCGCCCCGAATGAACAAGCGCAATGGTCAACGATCCAACGGATTGCGGTGAACACGAGCCAATCACGTCAACGGATAGTCGATGATCGCAATGCTTCAGGTCACGAATGGGAACAGCAATATTCCAATCCTATTGCAATTGACAGTACCTTTGCGGTTGTACCGTAGGAGATTAGGGCATGACAACCCCCCAACCCTTGGTCGCAGTGACACTTTCACGGAGTGAACTGCTGTTAATTAGTGCACTCCTAAAAGCTCCAGCTTTGATGGGTGTCGAAGCGACCACCGCCGATGAGAATCAACGCGCTTTGGAGTTGTTGCAGGCTGAACATTCGCTCCGTGCTCGCAACGCTGCGGCGGTCGATGAAAATGGTCAACTATTAATTGTCCGAGATTTACTTGGAGTTGTGGCAAGTTGCGCGTATCCACAACGCTCACTGGTGGTTTATCATACTCGTGCAGATGGGGTGGTGCTTCAAGGTTTTGGCCATGTACGCGATGAATTTTTGGTCGTGCATACGGTGATTAACCCCGAAGTTCACAATCTCGCGCAGATGCCCAATCTTGACCGCTTGATCGAAACGGTGTTTCAATTGAGCGATTATGCAGCCAATACTGCAGCAGTTAATTTACACGTTGATATTAGCCGCGAAAAACTGGTGCTGGCTCGCCAATTGGCCGAACAAGGCCAAACTGCCCAATCAGCAGATACCTTGGTGCGCAGCGGTGTAACCCCAACCGAAGCCGAGTTGTTGGTGCGCATGTTTAGCTTGCCCTCGACAACCACGGTTTTTGTGACAATTCAGTATAGTGGCAGCCATGCTATGGCTCGTGAATATACCTTGTTCAAAAATGAACTTGGCTCGTTCTTAATGACCCAAACCGACCTTGAGGTTGAACGCTATCAACTTAAAGGTATCGATTATATGGGGCTTGGCGGCCTCTTATATGAGTCACTTTCATAAGCTCGCTCGCCTGTACCAAGCCGCTCATTCGCCCGAATGGGCGGTTTTGGCGTTAATTGTAATTAAGCGCGCGCCCTAAGGTGTACTGCTTTTTCCAATTGCTTACGCTAAAAGTGCTAAACTGACTGGTTATGAGGTTCGATTTAGCATCAAAGCAGGCTCATTATGGAATTAACCTTCACCACTCCGGCGCTGTTGTTTCCAGCAATCTCGTTGCTGTTTTTGGCCTATACCAATCGCTTTCTTTCAATTGCATCGTTAATGCGCGAACTCAAAGGCCGCTATAAAATCGATCGCGACCCACGGATTCGTGGCCAACTGGAAAATTTGCGCTATCGAATTGGGATTATTCGTAGCATGCAAATTTGTGGGGTGGCAGCATTTTTCTTCTGTGTGCTGTGTATGTTTGTGTTGTTTGCAGGCCAAGCCTTTTTGGGCAAATTAACTTTTGGCGGCAGTTTATTGCTGCTCTTGACCTCGCTAGGCTTGTCGTTACGCGAAATTCAGGTTTCGATCGATGCGCTAAGCCTTGAAATTGCCGATCTTGATGAGTAATTGGATTTGTTATGCCCAAACAAGCGCTTGAACAATCAATCCAGCAGTTACGCCAGATTATGCTGATCGCCCTCGCCTTCGTTGGCTACAGCCTAGGGTTTATGTTGTTCTACGATCAGATGGGGGCCGTGATTGGCTCGTTATTACTGCTCCCCGTTGGTTTAGCTGCCTGGTTTTTGGGTTGGCGTGGTGGTTTGATCGCGGCTTTGATTGGGATTTGCCTTAACATCGGCTTATTTTTGTTGAATAGGGCATCCTTTGTTGAGATTCTAGCGCTTGGGCCTGGCTTGATGATGGCATTTGTGGTCGGCGGCGCCATTGGCTGGTTGCGTTCGTTGCTCGATAAAATTCAGGCTCAAACGAGCCAGCTGGAGCGCGAGCGCGAATTATTGGCCAACGAAATTAGCCAACGCAAGCAAATCGAGCAATCGTTGCTGGCTGCCAAAGAAGATGCAGAGTTGGCAAACCACTCGAAAAGCCAATTTTTGGCCATGATGAGCCATGAGTTGCGCACGCCGCTGAACGCGATTATTGGCTATAGCGAGTTGCTGCAAGAAGATGCAGCCGCTGAGCAATTAACGACTTTTGAGCAAGACCTGAAGATCATTCACAATGCTGGCGTGCATTTGTTGGGCTTGATCAATAGCGTGCTTGATTTGGCGAAGATTGAGGCCGGACGCATGGAATTATTTGGCCAAGATTTCCAGGTACACGAGTTAATTGATGATTTGGTGTTATATTGCCAGCCGCAAATTGCCAAAAATAGCAATCGTTTGGTGTTGGATATTGCTGAGAACGTGGGTTTGATGCATAGCGATGTGCAAAAGCTGCGCCAAATCTTGCTTAACTTACTGAGCAATGCAGCCAAATTTACCCAACAAGGCACAATTACCTTGCGGGCGAAGCGCGATGGCGATTGGTTGCATTTTGAGGTTGCTGATAGCGGCATCGGCATGAGCAGCGAACAACTTGCTAACCTATTCCAGCCGTTTGTGCAGGCCGAGCAATCGACGGCGGCACGCTTTGGCGGCACTGGTTTGGGGTTGGCAATTAGTCGTTCGTTAGCTAAACTTTTAGGTGGCGATGTTATGGTTGAAAGTATTCAAGGTCAGGGGTCGTCTTTCCAATTAATTGTGCCAGCCTTTCAGTTGGCTCCGGTTACGGCAATGTAGGCAATGTTGGGTCATGGTTCTATCCCACATTTGGCGCAACGCATTCATACACATTGCTTATTTGACAAGCACCAAAAGTACGCTAAAATATGCAACGGTGATCAAAATTCACCAAACGGTTTCCGTGCCTTCTCGGCGCTCATCGGCAGCAGGTCGCTGCATCAATTGGAACGATGAGTGATGGTTGTTTTCTGGGGCGCATCACATTGTTTTGAGCGCTGGTTTTTGACTTCCGAGCGGGCTTTCAACGAGGCTATATGAACGGTAGACAGAATTTTTGCACGCTGCGACAGATTGCGCGGCGCTGTGCTGAACCTCCCTCAATTTAGGTTGGTGAGTGTTGAAATCATGCTAGCAGACTAGCAATGGTTCTCTGTCTATCTCCTCACCTGCCACAAATTGGGCAGGTTTTTTATGCCCAGTGCTTAAGCCAAATGTCGCCCTGACACGTGGTTTTTTTATGCCCAAAAAAGGGCAACGCACTTGGGAGTCTCCGTCAATAAACACACAAACGAACAGCGCTAATTTTGATTGTACTTTGTTCTCTCAGCACCATGTTGTGGCTGAGCACTATCGTCGTGGCTATCACGGCTTGGAGGGACACGTCCAGTTGATCGAGCAAACCTATGCTGGCTACCTGAATGATTCATTTGGCTTTTCGGGGGCTGGGGCTTTGACCGATTTTCTAACGCGCCGCAACGAGCGCTTGCTCTTAGGCGATACGGTCGATCTGGGTGCACTAGTTGAGCAATTTGGTGCGCCCCTTGAGGTTTCGTTCTGCCCGCAAATTACCACGCAGGTGCAGAATATGCTTGATTATGCGATGGCTGCACAGGTATCAGCAGGCTATACAGGCTCGTTCTTGTATGCCTATGCTACCAAGGCCAACTTTTCGGAAGAAGTGGTGCGTACAGCCTTGAATGCTGGTGCTCACTACGAAACCTCGGCTGCTGCCGATGTGGTGATTGCGCACCATCTCTGGCGCCAAGGCGTGCTTTCCGAAGATCGCTATATCTTCTGTAATGGCTCGAAAGAGCCGATGTATCTCGATGGGATCTTGGCGTTGCGCCACGCTGGCTACGAACGCGTCGTGGCAGTGCTCGACGATCTCGATGAGCTTGATTATATTTTGACGCACAGCCGTGAACCAATGTTGTTTGGTGTTCGTGAGCGCCACGCCCCTGAAGTCGTGGATCGCAATCATGCTGGAGCAGAACGCTTCGGCTTAACGCCCGCAGAAATGCAGCTTGTTGCTCAACGTTTGGCTGGGACTGCCCATGAATTGGTGGTCTATCACGCTATGGTTGGCTCGCAAATTGAGGATGCTGCTGCATGGGAAGCCCGTTTGGCACGTTCAGCCAACGCCTATGCTGCTTTGGCTAGCACCAGCCCAAGCTTGACGATGTTCAATTTTGGCGGCGGCATGCCAACCTCGGGCTACGATTTGAATTTCCAATTCGATTATGTTGGCTTTTTGACCAACTTGATGGCTAATACCCAGGCAATTTGTGCTGAGCATGGCGTGGCAGCGCCCATGATCATCGCCGAATGTGGCCGCTACACCGTTGCTAACCATAATGTGTATTTGATTGAAGTTGGCCGCGTGAAGGAAGCTGGCGCAATTGAGCCTTGGTATTTGTTGAATGGCTCGTTGATGGTTTCGGCCCCAGATACCTTGATTGTTGATCAAGAATTTGTGGTTGTGCCCTTGGATGGCTGGGATACCGCAGTGCAAGCAGTGCGCTTGGGTGGCCGCCGCACCTGCGATTCCGACGATCTGTATCCACGTTCGCATCGCCCAGCCTTGATGTTGCCTGAATTCCAAACTGGCATGGTGTTGGCAGTCTGTGGCGTTGGCGCATACCAAGCCATGATTGGCGGCAAAGGTGGCGCACATCACTGTTTGAACCCAGAAATGCGCCGCATTATCATCGAGCAAGATGGCGATCAATTGGTGATGCGCGAGATTGCCCCACAAAACTTGATGGCTCAAATGAGTGCTTTGGGCTATAGCATTGCCACGATCGAGCAACCAGCCCGCAAGCCTCTGCCAGTGCGCACTGCTGTGGTGAGCGAGCAATTGCCAGTGCGGCCATTACGCGCTGCCCGTCGGCGTCAAGCGCCCTCAACCTTGCGCACCAGCCGTTTTGCTGCAAGTGCCTAATTGTTGGGGGCTGGGGATTGGGGACTGGGGATCGGTAGGTTGGCCTGAAATCTCGAACAATACGAAAGGCACGAAGAATAATTTTCGTGCCTTTCGTGGTTAAATTTCATCCTTCATCCCTCATCCTTCATCCTTCACAAGATTGTTAAGTTTGTTGCTCAAAATTGATACTTGACGAAATGGCAAGCCATGTGGTATGCTCGCGCCAATCGTAATTGACACAAGGTTTGTCAGCCATGCAATCTTTCAACAGCTATAACTCATATGCATTCTTTAGCAGCTATTTTTATTACTTTAGCTGCCATATTGAGTTGTCGCTGCCTACGAAGGATTAGACACACCTTTACTGATTTTTGGAAGAACCCTTCGGCGCGGAGCGACAAGCTCCGCGCTTTTTGTTGTGCTTCAATTGGAGGATGCTATGCTCGTTTGTCGTGGAGTTCGCGGTGCGACGGTGGCAGTGGAAAATACGTCAGAGGCTGTGCTCGCCGCAACCAGTGAGTTGTTGTTGGCCATGGTTCAAGCCAACGAGATCGATCTTGACGATGTTGCATGTGTCTTTTTTACCACATCCTCCAATCTTAACGCGCAATTCCCTGCCTTGGCCGCTCGCCAACTTGGTTGGACCGATTTGGCGATGCTCTGCGCCCACGAAATGGATGTGCCTGGCAGTTTATCGATGTGTATTCGGGTGCTGATGTTGTGGAATACCAGCCGCAAACCCAGCGAAATTATTCATTGTTATCTTGGCGATGCCGCCAAATTGCGCCCTGAGCGCGCGCAATCAACAGCGTTGTTGAACATGCCCACCTGGCAACCAGCCTAAATTTGGCTGCCAGCCGTCCACCTTGGTACTTGGTATTGGTATTTGGGTTTGTCAATTTGGAGGCATTTGACCATGATCGTTGTAATGAAATCGCACGCTGATCTGACCGACCGTGACGCTGTTTTGACCCGCTTAGCTGAAAATAATCTTAAAGGCCATTTATCTGAAGGCGAAGAGCGGATTGTAATTGGGGTGGTTGGCGCAAAAATCCCAGCTGGCTTGGAAGAACAATTGCAATCAATGAGCGGCGTGCAAACCACGTTGCGCATCACCCGCCCCTACAAACTGGCTGGCCGCGAGTTCCAACAACACAACACGGTGATTCGGGTTGGCGATTTGGAAATTGGCGGCGGTACGCCAGTCGTGATGGCTGGCCCTTGTTCAGTTGAAAGCGCCGAGCAATTGTTGAGCACGGCCCACGCGGTCAAAGCAGCAGGAGCCAACATCCTACGCGGTGGCGCATTCAAACCACGCACCTCGCCGTACGCCTTCCGTGGTTTGGGCGAAGAAGGCTTGAAGATTTTGGCTCAAGCCCGCGAAGAAACAGGCCTGCCAATTATCACCGAAGCCCTGAATACTCGTGATGTTGAATTGGTTGCTCGCTACACCGATATCATTCAGCTTGGCGCTCGCAATATGCAAAATTTCGCCCTCTTGGAAGAAGCAGGCCAAACTGGCAAGCCCATCATGGTCAAGCGCGGACCTTCAGCTACGGTCGAAGAATGGTTGTTGGCTGCTGAATACATCCTCGCAACTGGCAATCGCAACGTAATTCTCTGCGAACGTGGCATTCGCACCTATGAAACCGCCACCCGCAACACCCTCGATTTGAATGCTGTGGCGGTTGCCAAGCGCCGCACCCACCTGCCAGTAATTGCCGACCCCAGCCATGGCACTGGCAAATGGTACTTGGTTGCGCCCATGGCCTTGGCTGGCTTGGCCGCTGGTGCAGATGGCTTGATGATCGAAGTGCACCACGACCCCGACCGCGCCTCATCTGACGGCCCTCAATCACTCAACCACCTCAACTTTGCCCAATTGATGCAGCAAGTTCGCCGCTTGATCGCCGCCTTGGAGCCAGAATTAGCGGTTGCATAACGAAGGGAGAAATTTAACCGCGAAGAGCACGAAGAGCACGAATGTTGGGTTCGTTGAATACTTTGGGTTTTGTAAAAGCACAATAATCCAATTAATCGATCTTCGTGTTCTTCGCGGCCTTCGTGGTTAAAAAAGCTCATTAATTCGTCAGTTTGAAGCGTTGGGCGGCGCTGCTGTTCCATATCCATTGCTGGATATTGGCATTATCGGCGCTGCTGCCATCAGCCACATCAACTACTTTGCCAGTTGCTCGATTAACAAAACGCAGAAAACCATCGTCGAGCAGTTCAAGCCGCCATTGTTGGCTTTGGTTGCTGACCGCCGCCCATAGATGAATATTGGCTCCATCGGCGCTCGAATCGCCAGCAACTGAGAGCATTTTACCGCTGCTCTGGTGACGCAATTTGTAGTAGCCATTATCGGTGTGCTGAAATTGCCATTGTTGGGCAGCCCCAGCATAACACGGCCATTGCAAAATGTTCGTGCCATCGGCGCTATTGTTATTGGCAACATCAATACATTTATTGCTATGTTTGTTGGCAATTTGCAGCGTGCCAACTGGCTGAAGCCGCCATTGTTGGTCTGGGTTGCCCAGCCACGGCCATTGATGGGTTGCCGCACCAGGCTCGACCGAACCATAGACGATTGAGAGATATTTGCTACTGTTGCGATTGGCAATTCGCACCCAGCCATCGCTGACCGTTTGCAGATTCCACTGCTGATTGGCTTGATTGCTGCCACAGGCCCATTGATGGGCGCTGCCACCATCGGCAGTGCTCCACGCAGCCAGATCCAAACATTTGCCAGTTGCCCGCGAAACCATTTGATAATAGCCGCTTTCTGCAAGCCGTAGTTGCCATTGCTGAGCATTCGAGTTGTTGCACGTCCATTGCTGCACTTTGGCTCCATCAGCGCTATTCGCATTGTCAACATCCAAACACAGCCTGCTACTGCGATTGATCAGGTTGAAATAGGCGGTGTTGCTTGGTGGCGGCGGTGGCGGGGTTGGAGTTGGCGGATTATCGCCGCCAGGCAAGGCGCGATAGACCAGCAAGATCCGTTCGTTGCGGTTGCGATAGGCAGTTGCCACCAAGCCAAACGTGCCATTGCCCCAATTAGTCACGTGGCTGCCATCACCAAACGCGCGCCATTTGCCATCAGCGCCTTGCTGATAACTCAGGCCGCCCCAATATTCCATGCCCGTTGGCCGTTGAATCCAAAGCTCAACTTTGTAGAGTTGTTGGGCGCTGACGCTGGGCTGCAAATTGAGATCGACAAATTCGTTGCCATGCGAAATGCCAGCCCAAACTTGGCCGTTATCGCTTTCGTCGATTTTGAAGCCGCCAGTGTAGATTTTGCGTTTGCTGCCGCCAGGTGCATCTGCTTCCCAATCTTCTACGTCGCGCACATGCTGGCCCTTCAAGCCCCAATAAATGTGTGTATTGCGATTGTCATAATGTTTGTATTTGGCAGTTAGGACGCCTGCTGATCGGGGCAAATAGGTGTTGCCAGCGTAATAATCCTCATCACCTGGAAATAGCACATCGGTGACGGCAATACTTTCGTTGGTGGTATTGATTGCGGTCAGGCTTTGGTTGGCATCCCAGGTTTGTTGGGCGGCGGCTGGAGTTTTGGGCACGCGCACCTTGCCATCTGCTTGGATATAAAAACCAGTTGTATTGCGCTGCAATGTCCAGCCACAGCAGGGCGTGCTGGCATTCCAAGGCCCCAACTGATAGCCAGGCATGGTCTGATATGGCGCGTATAAACCACCATTGGCTTGCACTAAAGCCCGAATATCGTACTCGCTATTGATTGCCCAGCCACGGTTTTTGTTGCCTGTCGACCACAATATGCCAGTTGTGATATTGGGCACGTTGGGCAAGCTGTAATCGCTACTGACCAAATAATAGCTACCCAGATCGCTGTACGAATGGATGGTGCTGGGAATATATTCGTTGGCGACATTGCTTTGGACGGGATAGCTGATGCCTTCAAAACTGACGTTGCCATAGCTGCGAGTGGTGTAGCCCTCGGCGTTGAGCGCAAGTGGCTCGGCGGCGGATACTACTTGGCTCAGCAAGCTCGCCAACAACATGCTTCCAAGGCAACTGATCAGCAGACCCAAGTGCCAATGCCGATACTTCAGATCCATCAGCATAACTCCTAAATTAATTAAATAATTTTAATTAATCATAGCGATGCTAAGCAACTTATTTCAATGACTAAAAGAAGCTAGATTTTGCGAAGTTAGCAAAAGAAGTATTGGAATGCTGAAAGTGTGCCAAGCGTTGGCCGAAAGTGGCACTTGCAGAATTTGCGAGGAATCGCTAGAATTGCGGCGGATAGATTGGAAATTCATCAAGCCTTAGTGGGCAATCACGCCTGATCACTCCTTGCAACGCCCACCAATTATATCCTTCCTGGTAGCAACATCCGAGTTCAACCAGATTAATGTAGATCCTTGCATATTTGTGGATTTGGTGGCGTAGCTTTTGCTTAACGACCAGCATTCTACAAGCCTATTAATCTGCTCGATCATTAAGCATTATTACTTATTGTTTGCGATGAATCATCAATAGTTGCTATGATTAAACTACTGTTGATTAATTGTTGCATACGAGCGTTCTCATTTGTAAAAAGATTCATTTAATCACAAATGTTAACGCTAAATAATTAAACTAGGCTAATGATTAACAAAATTAGAACTTATTTAATTATTGAAGGCAGCTAAAAAGGTTGTGCAAGCACAAATGGTTTGGATGATCGCTATACGTCAGAATCAATTAGTCTGGATGCATACTGATTATCTTTATGACCCATCGCATCCATTGTTTGTTGGATGACGAACATAAGATAAGAAAGGATTTCAGTGGCAAATCAACCAGCTTCTCAGACGGCACGGGCCGTGGCATCAGGTGATCAGGCTGATTTAGTGTTGGCTGCGCAGCTAGCCGCAGGCAACACGCAAGCCTTAGAAACATTGTATGAGCGTTATGCACGACCAATTTTTTCGTTGGCACTCCGGATTTTAGGCAATGAAGCCGATGCCGAAGAAGTAATGCAAGATGTTCTCGAACGAGTTTGGCGCTATTCAGGGAGCTTCGACGCACAACGAGGCCGTTTTGGCTCATGGGTTTTAGGGATGACCCATCACGTCGCAATTGATGCAGTTCGCAAACGCAGCCGACGGCCTCAAGCTGTCGATGCTGAAGCCAGCGAACTCATGCTCGGCCTCATTTCCGACCCAAACCAACCTGATATGACCGATCAAGCCATCCAGCATGAACAAGCTGGACAGGTTCGTGATGCCTTGCGTAGTTTGCCCGAATCCCAACAACAAGCAATTGAATTGGCATTTTTTCGTGGTTTGAGCCACTTGGAGATTGCCGCAACAACAGGTGAACCTTTAGGGACGGTCAAAACCCGCATTCGTCGGGGCATGGAGCGGCTACGCGCCGTTCTCTCCAAAACAGGGGTATTCAATGACTGACCATCGTGATGAACTTATCGAATTGTATGCACTTGGTGCTCTGCCTGCTGATGAAGCAGCAGAGGTTGAGGATTATTTGGCCTCAGATAGCCAAGCGCAACAACGTTATTATGAATATCAACAAGTTGCCCAGGCCTTGCGCTGGAGCGTCGAGCAGCACGAGCCGCCTGAAGGGGCGTATGAGCGTTTTCGCGAGCGTTTAGCCAAGCCCTCAAATGTGGTGGCAAGCAAGCCAACAGCCAAGCCTGTCAAGCGTCAATCGTGGTTGGCTAGCCTCTTTGGCCGCCGCTACTATTTAATTGCAACCGCGCTTACTATTTTTCTTGTACTGTTAGCCGGGTTGGGTGGGCGCATCTGGCAATTGCAAAATGAAGTTGCCAGCTTGCAGCCATTGATTGCCCAAAATCAACAATTAACTGAGCTGCTTGCCAAATCGGGCACGCAATTGGTGCCCTTGGCCGATACTGGCACGGGCATGGCTGGCGGCTCAATCAATATTATCGTTAATCCCCAAACTGGCCAAAGCTATCTCAGCGCCAGCCATCTGCCGCCCTTGGCTGCCAACCAAAGCTACCAACTTTGGCTGATTGCTGATGGCACGCCGCAAAGTATGGAGGTGTTTGATGTCAATACCAGTGGCGATGCCTTGATTTGGATTGAGCGTTTGCCTTCGACTGGCGCCGAAAACTTGCTGGGGATTACGGTCGAGCCAGCTGGCGGCAGTCAGCAACCAACCTCAAATCCGCTCGCGGTTGGCACTATCGATGCCTAAAATAGCGAGCAGCCAGCCATTAACTATGGCTGGCTGCTTTTGTTTAAGCTAAACGCTGGTCAGTTCGAAAATTTCCTTGCCTGCTTCGAGAATTGGGAAGGGATACTTGCCAGTGAAGCATGCACCGCAAAAGCCGTTGGCATCGCGGCTGGTGGCGCGAATCAAGCCTTCCATTGAAAGGTAGGCCAACGAATCAGCACCGATGCTTTCGCAAATTTCGGCCTCGGTTTTGTTGAAGGCAATCAATTCTGGCTGAGTCGCCATATCAACGCCCATAAAACATGGGTGGCGAATTGGCGGCGCTGAGACTCGCATATGGACTTCGGTGGCGCCAGCTTTGCGCAACAGCTTGATAATTGGCCCGCTGGTTGTGCCACGTACAATCGTATCATCAATTAAAATCACGCGCTTGCCCGCCAGTACATTGGGCAATGGATTGAGCTTGAGCGCAACCCCTTGCTGGCGCAACCGTTGGTCGGGTTGAATAAAGGTGCGGCCAATATAGCGATTTTTGATCAAGCCATCGCCATAGGGAATGCCGCTCGCTTGCGAAAAGCCTAGCGCAGCGGGTAAGGCCGAGTCGGGCACACCGATAACGACATCTGCATCGGCTGGAGCTTCGCGGGCCAACTCGTGGCCCAAACGCATGCGCACTTCGTGAATCAATTGGCCTTGCAAAAAGCTATCTGGACGCGAGAAATAAATATATTCAAACAAACAAAACGCTTGTTGCGGCGCAGGATGTTTGGCAATTGTACGTGGGCCATCGCGATCGATTTGCACAACTTCGCCTGGATCGATCTCGCGGATAAATTCAGCGCCAATCGTATCGAAGGCGCACGACTCAGAGGCAACGACCCAGCCAGCATCGCCAAAACGGCCAAGGCACAAAGGCCGCAAGCCCCAAGGGTCGCGCACGGCGTAGAGCGCATCGCGGGTTAAGACGGTCAGACAATACGCACCTTCAACACAATTAGTAAAGGCATCGATGCGTTGCGACCAGGTATTGCCTTCAAGGCCAGCAAGTAGCATCGTTGCAACTTCACTATCGGAAGATGTCATAAGCCCGACCCCACGTTCCATCAGTTGACGGCGCAGCGAACCGGCATTGGTCAGGTTGCCGTTGTGGCCAACTGCCAGTGGGCCAAGCAACGTATGCATCGTAAATGGTTGGGCATTAATTACTTGTGATGAACCAGTGGTTGAGTAACGGGTATGGCCAATCGCAATGTGACCTTTGAGGTGGCGCAGTGAACGCTCATCGAAAATCTGCGATACCAAGCCCATTTCTTTGTGGGTATTGATGGTCTTGCCATCGGAAACCGCAATCCCTGCGCTTTCCTGACCACGGTGCTGCAAAGCGTATAAACTGAAAAATGTGATACGTGCTACATCTTCGTTGGGAGCGTAAATCCCAAAAACGCCGCATTCCTCGTGGGGCGAATCACTGAACATGGTTAGCCCTTCCTTGATTCCAAGCTACGGTTGTCGCCGCGTCGTGCGACGGATCGTGTAAGCATTATACAACTGTTCGGCGCTATTCCTCACATGATTTACAATGCCAACGAGCTGAAGCTTCAAAGGATTGAGCATGCGCTATTTGTATTGTCATGGCTTTGCGTCGGGGCCGAATTCGCAAAAAGCCCGTTGGTTTGCCCAGCAATTTGCCGCCCAAGGCCACGAATTAGTGGTTCCCGATTTGAACCGACCTTCGTTTGAACGCTTAACCATTAGTGCCCAAATTGAGTATTTACAGCAAATAATTGGCACTTATACTGAGCCATGGTGCTTGCTTGGCTCAAGTTTAGGTGGCTTGGTAGCTTTGCATTCCGCCGCGCGCATGCCCCAAATCGAACGCTTGATATTGCTGGCTCCAGCGCTCTATTTTGCCCAAAATCGGCGTTTGATGCTCGGCGAGGCAACGATCGAACAATGGCAAACGAGTGGCTGGCTTGAATATTACAATTATCGTGATCAGGCTATGCGCTCTGTGCATTATGGCTTGTTGGAAGATGCTGCGGCCTACAACAGCGATAATTTTGAGCGCAGTATGCCGATTTTGATTGTGCATGGTACGCAGGACGAAAGCGTAAGCCACGAACAAAGCCAGCGCTTTGCTCAAGCGCGCAGCTATGTAACCCTCCACACGCCAGCGTGGGATCACGGCATGCTTGGGCATTTGGCCGAGTTGTGGGCTTTGATAGAACAGAGAGCATAGAGCATAGAACATAGAGCTTTTTTAACCACGAAGCGCACGAAGATAAGGCTATTGGCTATGGGCTGGCAGAACATAATCAAATCAATCTGTGCAATCTGTGGCAAAAAATAATCATCATTCGTGCAATTCGTGGAATTCGTGGCTAAAAAATAAGCCAAAAGCCTATAGCCATACTTCCCTCTGCGCCTCTGCGTTAAATTCCAATCCTGTTTTACCTTTTACTTTCATCCATCATAATTCATCCATCATAATTCATCCCTCATCCTTGCTTAAAACAGGCTACAATAATCTTAATCGACTCTTTTTGTGTGAGGCTTTAGCTGATGACAACCTTGAACGTTGGTGATCTTGCGCCCGAATTTGAACTGCCCGCCGATAATGGCGAAACCATTCGTTTGAGCGATTTTCGCGGTAAGCGGGTGGTGCTCTATTTTTATCCCAAAGATGATACTCCAGGCTGCACAACCCAAGCCTGTGGTTTTCGCGATGCCTATCCCCAAATCGAAGAGCGGAATGCGGTGGTGATTGGGGTCAGCCCTGATTCGGTGGCCTCGCACCAAAAATTCAAAACCAAGTTTGATCTGCCGTTTTTATTGGTTGCCGACGAAAACCATAGCTTGGCCGAAGCCTATGGCGTTTGGGGCGAAAAATCGATGTATGGCAAAAAATATATGGGCGTAACGCGTTCGCACTTTATCATCGACGAAAACGGCTATTTACTCGATGTGCAAGGCAAAATCAGCCCCGCCGATAGCGTCAGCGGCGCGTTAAAGTTGCTCAATAAATAGGTTGTGATGGTGGTTTTTTTGCTCCTAACCACAGCATGGTAGGCTCATCAAATGCTGTTTGACTGCCACCAAATGTCATTTAGGGGGGGCAGGGGGCTGAAAACCCCCTGCGTTTCCCGCCTTGAGGCGGGACGGAAGGGTAGTGACTACTACTAGATTCCGAGCTTCAACCCATTGTTGAAAACCCACCTTGAGAAGTAATGGGTTCATTGCAGCATCACTTAGTCATCATTGTTAAGGCGCTTCTGGCCTGCTAGAGTACAATCTGAGACCTCAGCAACTACGAGGAGATTGGATGCTACTGATTGTTCGGCTGAGCCTATGTGTATGCTTGATTCTAGGATTAACCGCTTGCACTGCAACCAACTCAAACCCAACTCCACCAATTTTAGCCCCTAGTGCCACCCCAACTCCGCTAACAACCGCTGAATTACTGCTGAGCGCTGAGCCAAGCGATTTTTGTCCTAAGCCAGCAACTCGTGGTTGTGGCAAGCCCTTGGCTGTATTGATCGCCGATTATCTCCAGCGTAATCCAACCGATCCTCAAGCATTGGCACTTTGGCGCCGCATTATCAGCTTGGGCCAGCCCACCATGGAGCTTGGCGCCGACGATCCGCAGGCTTTCGACGTTACGTGGGCCTTTGATGGCTGGGCACAAGCAGAATTTTTGGCCCTCGATCTACCTCATGAGCTTGCACCAACCCCGCCAGCAGCTTTGGAAATTGGCAAACTCATGATTATATCCACCAATTTGGATGGTGATTCAAACCAAGATTATCTGCTTAGCGGATCAATTTCTGGTTCGCCAAACTCTATCGGTCAACTCCGCTGGGTGCACTGGCAGCAAGATTCATGGCTCGGCGAACATGTGCTGAGCTACGCCAATGATTACGGCGCGCAAATTCAGCTTGGCGATGTAACTGGCGATGCTGAGCCAGAGTTATTCGTTCGCTCAAGCCATTGTGGCTCGGCTTGTTCAGGTCAGTTGTACGGCTGGACATGGCAAGCTGGCAGGCCACAAGCCTTATTTCCAGTTGGGGCCAATACCAGTGATCTGAGCATCACGCCCATTGATGGCAAACTAAGCATCAGCAGCGCGGATGTACGCTATGCGTTTGATGGGCAATATTTGGCGCCTACTGAGCTTGCTGCACCATCCGGCCCTTTTTCAAACACAATTGGCGCCCAGCTACGCTATGCTCACGGCTTGACCTTGCTTGGGCGCTTTGATCAAGCAATCGCGCAGCTTGAACAGGCAGCAGCCCTATCCGATGGCAGCGCTGAGTATGGTCATAATCAAACCTTGAAGGATGCACGGCCAATTGTGCTATTTCGAATTGGGATTATTCAGCTGCTCAAGCACGATCACGTGGCGGCGCAAGCAGCTTGGCATAGACTTTTAGCGCGTTTTCCTCAATCCTTCGCGGCAACGGTGGTGCAGGATTTTAAGCTTACGCGCTTCAACGGCTCGATCAGCCAATGGTGCGAATTGCTGGCCGCCGAACGCCCATCGATTATGCAAGGCTATCAACGCGAAATGCTTGATCGCTCTCCTTTCAACGAATTCGATTGGCTGCCACTTTGCCACCCACGGACGTTGCTACCGCTCCAAATCTGGAATCATGCCGTGCCGTTGGCCGAGCAGTTTACGGCGCTCGGCTTACCATGGCAATCACTCAGTGAAAACTACGATTTAAATGGCGATGGCCGCAACGATCCACTGGGAGTTGTTGATTGGCTTGGGATCTATACGCCGTGGGTTTTTATGACGACTGAGGCTGGCTATCAGCCGTTGTATGCCAACCAACCGTGGCCCAATGCCAAAGCTCTGTCCAGTTTGAGCGATCCTGATTATTTTTTCAGCCGCCCAAATACGGTATCGATCACCGATTTGGATGCTGATGGTGCACCAGAATGGCTGTTTGAGTATCGTGATCATTTTTCATTGCTCGCATGGTCTCATGGACGTTTTTGGCAGAACAAAGTTGCACTGTATCAAGGAACGAGCTTCTACACAGCTACATTGAGGTTAGCCCCACAACCTGATGGAACGCAGCGACTCAGCGCTGAGTATTTGCCGAATGCTGCTGGTCAGCAGCCAGAACTCAACCACGTTGAATATGATTTGCGCGCTGGAACGCTGATTCAGCAGGTTCCAGTACCAATCAATCTCAATAATGGTTTTAGTTATGAGCGCTACGATCCATCGATCTCCACATTGTATGCGGCTTTGTTTGGCAACAATGATCCAGCACTTGCACTCGAAATAGTGGTGTTGCTTGAGCCACAAAACATCTGGTCACAGCACGAACAACTGGTTTTACACGCGTTGGCGTTGGAGTACAATGGTCAAGCTGCCGAAGCCCAGCGCTTGCTGCAGAGCGTTGCCAACGCCAGTGAAACGACTGGCTGGTCGCGCTTTGCTCAGCAACGCCGCTAAACAAGTTCAGGAGCATTGCTGTGTCGATTGTGGTGATTCACGGCGAAAGCGATTGGTCAGATTATTTGACTGGCTACGACGTTGTTCAATGTCGCTTAAACCAAACTAAATGGCTAGTTCAGGATAATCAGGTTTGGGCATTTAGCGAAAAGCGGCGAATTCAGGTTGAGGCTGTATTGTGGCGTTTAGGTGCAGTTCGCCCAGAACCACACCAGCAAAGGCTTTTGGCGCTGCTCGATTTTGCTGCGATTCCATGCGTCAATCCAACCAATGTTCTGCTAGCGTGTTATGATCGTTTGGCGATGCTCGCCATGCTCAAACGCTTGGGCTTGCCAGTCTTGCCCCAAACCATTAGCTTAGGCGATGGCTTGATTGAGCGAATTCAGCCAGCTTTGCCTGTTGTCGCCAAGATTGGCAGTTATCATGCTGGCTACGGCAAAATGCGGATTCAAACTGCTGAACAATGGGCCGAATTTTGTGATTTAAGTTTTGTTAGCCCCGATTATTGCAGCACCGAGCCGTATATTGAATATGTGCGTGATATTCGCTGTTTGTTGATTGGTGACCAATATTGGGTTATGCAACGGCGGAGCAGTGGTTGGCGGGCCAATGTCGCAACCAATGCCTACCAATTGATCGAGCCGCCAGCCGAAATTTTGGAATATAGTCAACGGGTGATGCTGCAACTCAAGGCTGACATTCTTGGCATTGATTTCATTAAAGATCAACAGGGCAAGTTTTGGGTGTTAGAATGCAATGAAATCCCCGGCTTGGCTGGATTTCCCGAGGCTGCCCGTGCATTGTTGGCAGCTCGTTTGCTCAATAAATTATGAGGATTGTGTGGCAAAACGTAAATTTTATGCAGTCGTAAAGGGTCGCCAACCAGGCATTTATACTGAATGGTTTGGCAATGCTGGGGCCGAAGCCCAAGTTAAAGGTATCGATCAGGCAGTGTTTAAGGGTTTTGCCAGCTTTGCTGATGCAGAAGCGTGGTATCGTGAGCGGGCTGGCCGCGCGCCGCAACACATTCCCCAAAACGTCGATCTCACGCCCGTGAGCTTGGCGATCGATCCGCAAACGGCCTTGGCTGATGGCAAGGTTGTGATCTTCAGCGATGGCGGCAGCAATGGTAATCCTGGGCCTGGTGGCTATGGCGTGGTGCTGCGTTCTGGCGTGACAGTCCGCGAATTAACAGGCGGTTTTGCTCGCACAACCAACAATCGCATGGAGTTGATGGGCGTAATTACTGGCTTGCAAGCAGTGCCCAAGCCTAGCAAGATCGTGGTTTTTAGCGATTCGTCGTATGTAATAAATGGCATGCAAAAGGGTTGGGCCGAGCGCTGGAGCAAAAATGGCTGGCGCACAACCACTGGCGCGGTCAAAAATCCTGATCTGTGGCAAACCTTGCTTGAGCTAGCCCAAGGCCATGCAATTGAATGGGTGCAAGTGCCAGGTCACGCAGGCATCAAGGATAACGAGCGCTGCGATCGTTTGGCGGTGCAGGCTTCGCGCCAGCCCAATTTGCCAATTGATGAAGGCTACAAGGATTAAAGCGGCTGATAGGGAATTTCAATTTCGAGGATGAGGCCGCCGCCAGCCCGATTATGCACCCGAAACCGCCCTCCAACCAGTGCCACCCGTTCGCTCATGCCCAATAAACCATAGTGCCCTGCATTGGCAAGCGCCGCCAAATTGATTTCTGCTTGCAAGCCGCGCCCGTTGTCGGCAATTGTCAGCAAAAGGGTGCGGCGAGCGGTTGCGCGCAGGCTAATGCCAACTTTGCTGGCTTGGGCATGCTTGCGTACATTGCTCAAGCCCTCTTGAATCATGCGAAAAGCCGAAATTTCGAGCATTTCTGGCAAGCGCTCCAATTCATCGTCAAGGTCAAGCTGTACTTCGATGCCGCTGCGGCTGCTCCAATCGCGCACAAACGATTGAATCGCGGCGTTCACTCCAAGGCTATCGATGGTTGGTGGGCGCAAGTTGCCACAAATTGCCCGCACTGTGCTGACCAGTTGGCGAATGTTATCGCGCAAATCATCAAGCCCAAGGCTAGCTTGCTCAGGGTCGTCAATTTGGCTGCGCAAATTATCAATATCATAATTCAGGCTCACCAAATCTTGAATCACTTGGTCGTGTAGTTCGCGGGCCAGCACTTTGCGCTCGCCTTCGCGCTCGGAAAGCAAACGCCGTTGGGCTTCTTGCAAGGCTGCATTGGCGCGGTCGAGGTTGCTCACTTGTTGATCAAGCTGGCCAATCAATTGGCGATTAAGCTGATTCTGGCTGGCTAAATCGTGCTCTAGGCTGGATTGGCTTTGGCGCAAGGCCTCTGCTTGTTGGCTGGCGCGATGGTAATTTTCTAAAGCCCAAATAATTGGCGTAAGATGCTGCTGATCGCGCGCGCCAATCTGGGCGCGCACAACTTCCTCGCGGCTGGTTTTTTCGGTTGCGGCCTCAAACACAAAGCGCCCACGCCGCAACACCAAAATGCGATTACTGACCGCAAACAGATGATCGAGGTTTTGGCTGCTAAACAGCACCGCCACGCCTTGCGCCTGCCATTCGCGAATCAATTCGAGTAATTTTTGTTGATATTCGTAGCGTAGCAGCGCGGTTGGCTCATCGATAATCACCACTTGCGGTTTGCGAATCAGCACTTGGGCGATTGCCACCATTTGGCGTTGCTCGCTGGATAAATTGCCAACATGGGTGCGCAACGATGGCAATTCCATGCCAAGTTGGGCGAGAATTTGGCGCGCCATGTGGGTGTGTTGGCGTTGATTGGGCAATGATAACCAGCCGAGCCAACTGCGGCCAACCTCGTGGCCCAAAAAAATTGCACTTGCCACATCCAAATGATCAACCAACACCGGCTGTTGATGGATCACAGCAAGGCCAGCGCGAAAGGCAGTTTGGGTTGAGTTGATTAAGTGACCACGAGTGGAAATCACGCCAGTATCGGGTTTTTCCAAGCCTGCCAACAAGCGTACCAGCACCGATTTGCCAGCGCCGCTTTGGCCAGTTAGGCCCACCACTTCGCCGGGCGCAAGATCAAAGCTCACCTCATCGATGACGGGCAGCGTACCAAATTGCTTGGAAACATGGCGACAGGTAAGCATACGATTCAGCCAATCAGTGCTTAAATACAAACGCCATGGATGCCCAAGCATCCATGGCGTTGGCTTAAAGGTTATTTCACCGCTAAGGGAATTTCGACCTGCTTGGCTTGACGTGGCTGTTTGATGCCCATTGATGGCACGCTTTCGCTATCTTTGGGGTCTTCATAGGCTTTAATCAAGTTGTAGTGGGTATCGCGTTTGGCAGGAATAAAGCCAGCATCGCGAATAAAGCCATGGATTTCGCGCTCGCCCATACATTGGTAGGTGTCGTGAGCGGCGTTTGAAACCACATTTTCTTCGAGCATGGTCGAGCCAAAATCGTCGATGCCAAATTTCAGCGACACTTGGCCAATCTTCGGCCCTTGGGTGACCCACGAAGCCTGAATGTGCTTGAAGTTGTCGAGCATAATTCGCGCCATAGCGGTGTGGCGCAAATATTCGGCAGCGGTTGCCCCGTAGTCATCCGAGAACTTCGAGCGACCAAGCGAGGTCAACTCCGATTTCTGGACAGTCCACGAGATAAAGGCAATAAAGCCATTGTTGTATTCGCGCAACGAAACATCCTGCAAATCGCGCAATTTCATAAAGTGATTCATGCGTTGTTCGAGGGTTTCGCCAAAGCCAATCACCATCGTGGCGGTTGTGGCCATGCCAAGTGATTGGGCAGTGCCTTCGACCTCGAGCCAGCCAGCAGCGCTTTGCTTGAGCGGGCTAACCCGTTGGCGCACTTCATCATCGAGAATTTCGGCGCCACCGCCAGGAACCCCGGCCAAACCGGCTTCCTTGAGCGTAATCAGCACATCGCGAATGCTCATGTTTTCAACTTGGGCCAGATTATCGATCTCTGAAGGCGAGAAACAATCAAGCTCGATGCTGGGATAGTGCTCGCGCAAATAGCGCAGCAGGCCGGTATACCACGAAAGCCGTAACTCAGGATGGTGGCCACCCTGCATCAAAACCCGTGTACCGCCATATTCGACAAGCTCGGCTAAGCGAGCACCAATTTGTTCGTAGGTTTGCACATACGCTTCTGGGTGGCCCAATGGGCGATAAAAACCACAGAATTGGCAATTGGTCGTACAAACATTACTATAATTTACGTTGCGATCAACGAGATACGTAACTAAATTGCCGGGCACAAGCCGTTGGCGAATCGCATCAGCAGCCATGCCTAAATCCAGCAGGTCAGCTTCACGATACAAAAACAGGCCTTCCTCAGCCGAAAGACGCTCACCATTGACTGCTTTTTCAAGAAGCACGTGTACATTCATAATTAAAAAAGCCCCCCGTTGGTTTTGCTGGCGGGCTGACTCACGCAGTCCGTCACGTCAATTGTATCATATTTCACACGGCGATTTCAGGCCCGTTCGCGATTGTACTTTTTGAACTATCCCAGCCCTCACTGCGCTTCATCCTTCATCCCTCATCCTTCATCCTTTCAACGGCGTACCCCAGTAATTGTGCCAGCCCAAAACCACTGCTGCACATCATCAAGGCTGAAGCCATGCTGGCGGAGCGCGCTGTTGAGAATCGTTTGGCGCTCAGCTGGTAGCGTGTCGAGCCACATCTCTTCTTTATCGAGCCGCAGGCGGCTTAAGCCACATTCGCGCAGCAACTCGGTTAAATTGCGTTCGCTATAAAAGCGAATTGAATAGTTGATCCATTGGCGGACGACCTGCTCGACAAACGAGCGCCCAGGCTCTTCCTCGGGCAACAAAACGCTGCGCAACAGCAATTGGCCATCGAGGGCTAGCGCATCGGCCAAATATTCCACGAAGGCATGTTCATCGGGCATAAATTGAATAACTTGAGTCGCCAAAATAATATCGATGCCGCTGCGTGGCAAATCGAAATCGCGCCAATTGGCTACGCCAAACTGAATCGAGTTGATGCCTGCTTGGGCTGCGGCCTGGCGCGCTTTGGCAATTTGCTCAGGCGAAATATCAATCGCAATAATTTCTGCATCAGGCCAGGCTTGGGCTAAGGCAATAACTAATTGACCTTGGCCACAACCAACGTCAAAAACACGCGGCTTGGCAGCAATCGGCTGGCTTTGCAGCAAGTGTAATACATCAACGGGGCGCACAAAACTAGTTCCAACCGGAATCGTGGCATAATGGCGAACGAGATCCTGTTCATGCATTGCTGCTGCTCCTTCTAATGCTTAAGGGCGATGTGCAACGAACTGTTATCATATATCGTATTAGCACCTAGAATTATCACATGAAGATGGCGAATGCAATGCCAACTTGCAAAGAGTTGGCTAACTAGGTGTGTGTGGAGCGACTGTTTATGACCGCAATTCAGGTTGAGAACCTCGTTAAAATCTATGGCCCGTTACGAGCCGTCGATGGAATTAGCTTCGACGTAGCGAAGGGCGAGGTCTTTGGGATGCTTGGGCCAAACGGCGCGGGCAAAAGTACAACGACCGAGATGATCGAAGGCCTACGCAAGCCCGATGGTGGCAGCATTCATGTTTTGGGCCACGATGTTTTAAAGAATGTCGAGCCAATCAAGCAACGAATTGGGATTCAACTGCAAACAACCTCGTTGTTTCAAAAACTTACAACCCGCGAATTGGTTAAATTGTTTGCCTCGTTTTATAAAAATACCTTGCCTGTTGACGAAGTGATTGGCTTGGTGAACTTAGAAGAAAAAGTTAACACCGCCTCGAAAGATCTCTCTGGTGGTCAACGCCAGCGCTTGGCAGTGGCAATTGCCTTGATCAACGACCCCGATATTATTTTCCTTGATGAGCCAACAACTGGGCTTGACCCGCAGGCGCGGCGCTCGATGTGGGATGTTGTATCCAACTTACAAAAACGCGGCAAAACCGTCTTTTTGACCACCCACTATATGGAAGAAGCTGAGCGGTTGTGCGATCGGGTGGCGGTGGTTGATCACGGCAAAATTATCGCCTTGGGCAAACCGCAAGCGCTCATCCACGATAACTTCGATGAAACTGCCTTGGAATTTTCCAATGACGAGCAATTGCCCGAAAGCTTGCTGGCAACTTTGCCAGGCGTGGAGCGGGTGCAAAACGAAAATGGCATCACCACGATTTATTCAAAGGGTGTTGCGCGCACGACCAACGCCTTGATGGCCTTGGTTGAGCAACAGCAAACCGAGTTGCGCGGCTTTACGATTCGCGCCGCAACCTTAGAAGATGTGTTTTTGAAATTGACTGGTCGACGGATTCGCGACTAAGTGTGGGAGCAACCAACTCATGTTTGTGCAATTATATCTATCACAATGGCGCGAATTTGCCCGCGACCGTATGGCGCTGTTCTTCACCATCTTGTTTCCGCTGATTTTTATTAGCATTTTCGGCTTGCTCTATGGTGGCGGCAGCAAATTTGACGAAAAAGTCGGGATTGTCTTGGAAGATCAAGGCCCAATCGGCCCGCAACTTGCCAGCGCAATCGAAGGCTTGACCCAAACCCCAGAAGGCCAAGACGCTGATAAAAACGTCTTTTCGGATATGAAGTTCAGCCGTGGTAATGCCAGCGATTTGGAAAGCCAATTGCAAAAAGGCGATCTCCAAGCCTTGGTGATTATTCCAGCTGGGCTGAGCGAGAGCATCACCAGTGGCCAACCAGCCAGCGTCACGGTGAAGGTTGATCAATCGAGCCAAGTGTTTGCGCCCTTCTTCCAAGGCGTGGTTGATAGTATCGTTCAAAAGGTTGATCAAGGCATTACCCAATCCAAGCCAATGTTGACGATGCAAGTGCAATCGGTGCTTTCAAGCCAAATCCGTGGGATTGATCTCTTGATTCCTGGGATTTTGGCCATGTCGATTATGCAACTTGGCTTGTTTGCCACCGCCCAACCAATGATCGCTATGCGTACTCAAGGCGTGTTGAAGCGCTTCAACGCAACGCCATTGCCACGCTGGATGCTCTTAGTGAGCTATGTGGCCATGCGTTTGACGATTGGTTTGCTGCAAACAATCATCATCATCGCAGTTGGCAAGCTGATGTTTGATGTGGCAATTTTGGGTAGTATCGTGGCCTTGCTGGGCTGGCTATTGCTGAGCATTTTGATGTTTATTGCAATTGGCTTCTTCGTGGCGGCGATTGCCAAAACCGAAGAAAGCGGCAATGCCATCACCCAATTAATCAACTTCCCAATGCTGTTTCTCTCAGGGGTTTTCTTCCCTGTGACGGGCTTGCCCGATTGGCTGCAAGTGGTGGTTAAGGCCTTCCCATTGACCTACACGGTCGATTCGCTGAAGCAAGTGATGATCAACGCCCCGCCAATTAATACGCCGATGATTAACTTCGTTGTGCAACTTGGTTGGCTGGTGGTGATGACCGTGCTCTCAATCCGCTTCTTCAAGTGGGAAGCACGCTAGCAAGTCAAAGGGCAGAAGTCAAAAGTCAAAATGATTGCTGCTTCGCCCATTTGATGTTTGATAGTCCCAAAAAATAACACCCTGTAGCAAAGGGGAAATCCTTCGCGACAGGGTGTTTTGACCTTTGACCTTTGACTTTTGACTTCTGACTTGCTAAAACAGTCCTCGTGCTGGTTGGAGCACTTGCTCGCCGATATGGATGAAGATTGAGCGACTGCGCCAAGCTTGATAATTGATTTCGCGTGATTGGGCGCGATCGTTCAAAAACATAGCTTCCATTTGGCGCGCAAAGGCTGGATGTTTGATCGTGGCGTTGATTTCGTAATTGGCTGCTAAGCTCCGCGTATCTAAGTTGGCACTGCCGACGGTTGACCACAGGCCATCGACGGTCATGGTTTTGGCGTGAATCATCGTGCCACGATAGAGCAACACGCGGGCGCCATGCTCCATCAATTCGCCCAATAAGCCGCGACAAATCCAATCGACCACGATATTATCCGAAATTTCGGGCACCATAATTTGAATGTCGATCCCGCGTTTGGCTGCATCAATCAAGGTTGCGCGAATCAGCGGATCGGGCAAGAAATAGGCGTTCGAAATATAAATATGATGCTTAGCATCATTAATCGCATCAAGATAGGTTTGGCGAATTGGTAATTGATATTCGATTGGATCGTTCGCACATATCCCAACATGCTCATTGCTAGTAGTTGGATAGCTTAATTTAATTTTGTGCTTCTTATTATATTTATTCCAAAGTGCGATAAATTCTTCTGCAATGTTGGCGGCCATTGGGCCTTCGATTTTTAAATGGGTATCACGCCAAGTGCGAGCATAGTTGCGGCCAATATTCATACCGCCCAAATAGCCAATTTTGCCATCGATGACCAAAATCTTGCGATGGGTACGAATCCACATATTGGTATCGACGAATGAGCGAATCGATTTGAGCCGCCCAAATTCAAAAACCCGAATGTTGCGGCGTTTGCCAAACAGCTTAAAGCGCTCGGGAACGTGCAACGTGCCAATCCCATCGAAGGTGACGTAAATTTTAACCCCTTCGCGAGCTTTGCGAATTAAGGCCCGTTTGAAGGCAAAACCAACCTCATCGCGCTCGAAAATATAGCTTTCAAGCAAGATTGATTCTTTGGCTAGGGAAATATCAAATAGCATTTGGCGAAAGACTGAGCCACCATCATCAAACAGTTGCACGGTATGCTCGCCCAAATCAATTGGTGGCAAATCAAGCTGTGGAAAGGTATTTTCAACACTTCGATTGCGCAACTTGGCATAGGCCATCAGCGCTCCCATCAAGCCCAATTGAGCCACAATGCTGGCAAGCAGCAAGCGTGGCAGCGAAACTACCCACTCGGTCAGAAACCACAACCCAGCCTTAAGCCAACGCATAGCGATCCTTTCGCAGCTTCGACCTCGTATCGATGAGGCCAAGCCTGCTTGTCGCAATTCCAATGCCACCACTATAGCACGGCCACGCTTAACCAAAACAGGCCATCACTTACTGATAGCCTGTGATTGCTGTTTTCTAGACCCCGATCCCCAACAACCAAGCCCCAGCTTTAGTATGCGCCGCGCCCGAAGAGCACCGCCGGAATTGTCATGATCATAATGCGCACATCGAGCCAAAGCGACCAGTGCTCGGTGTAGTAAATATCCAAGCGCACCATATCGTCGAAGGTGGTGTTAGAGCGGCCAGAGGCTTGCCACAAACCAGTCAAACCGGGCGTAACTTCTAAGCGCCGGTAGTGCCACTCTTGATATTGGGCTACTTCATCGGGCACTTGTGGGCGTGGGCCGACCAAGCTCATCTCGCCACGCAGCACATTATAGAGTTGCGGCAATTCATCGATGCTCAGTTTGCGCAAGACACGGCCAATTTTGGTAACGCGTGGATCGTCTTTGATTTTGAAGAGCGCGCCTTCGGCCTCGTTTTGCGCCATCAAGGTCTTTTTGAGCGCTTCTGCATTGGGAACCATCGTGCGCAGCTTGTAGACCATAAACGGCTTGCCATGCTTGCCGATGCGTGGTTGGCGAAACACAACTGGCGCTTGGGGCGCAGAAAGCTTAATCATCAAGGCGGCTATGCCCCAAATTGTGGCCCAAATTGGCGCGGTTAGGCCGATGAGCAACAGATCAGTAGTACGCTTGAACACATAATTCCAGCCGCGAATAACATTTTTCTTCAAGCGCAACAAGGGAATTGTGCTCAAACGCTGAATGCTGACCCGATCAAAACTGAGTTCATATAAATCGGGAGCAACCCGAAATTCAACATTGAACTTGCGACAGATGCGCACAACTTCGGGCAGGCTGGTATGCGCCCAAAATGGTAGGGCAATAATCACCTGATCAACGTGGCGCTGACGCATAATTTGTTCAAATTGGCTGAGTGCACCAAGCCAACGAAATTGCTCACCTGGGGCAGCGACATCATCGCGATCATCGGGCGGGCCTTCGACGTAGCCCAACAAATGATGGCCATGATCGAGCGTATATTGCAGCTCTTCCATCACCTGTTTGGCGAGGCCGCGATTGCCAACGACCACCACTTGCTCTAAACCAACGCCGCGGCGCCAAGCCCAACGCCGCAGCATGCGCAAGCCAATTCGGCCAATCGTCAGGGCTACAATCACACAAAACCACACAAAGACCATAATCAAGCGCGACCATAAATCGGCACGATTGATAAATAGCCACATGACGGTGAGGGCGAGCGCAATCGTAGTGCTGGTAACGATAATGCTGAATGAATCGAAGGCCGAAGCAGAGCGGGGTAAGCGATAGAACCCGCGCCAGTGAAGGGTTGTGCTGAGGGTCAGCATAAACACCAGCATCATCGGGTAGAAGGCCGATAACTGGCGATACGAAGCAGGGTCGTAAATATCGCGGCCTAAGCGGACATCATAGCGCAGCCAGTGCGCAAGGGCAAAGGCTGCGAGAATCAAACATCCATCGAGCATGGTCAGAGCCAGCCGCGATGTGGTTTGACGCACATCGCGACGCGAAAAGATCGGTTGGCTGGTAGACCAATCGCTCATCATCCAATCGACTCGTCTTGCCATAACAACTCAGCTTTTTCAATCCGCACAGGATCGCCATGGCGTACACCAGCGGCAAACAAGGCTGCTGAAACGCCCATCGCTTCCAACACTCGTTGGAGCCGATCAAGCGATTCGCTTTGGGCAAAGTTCGTCATTGAAACAAGCCGTTCAATTTTCTCGCCGTGGACACGCAACACGCCATCTTCTTCAGTTTCGAGCCAGAAGTCATTCGGGTCGATATTGCTGAAGCGGAAGGTCAGAATTTCCTCACTGTACGGGAGGCGGGTGATCCGTTCGGGCATTTCGAGCAGAATATCGACAATTCGGCGTTGCAACGGCTGAAGGCCTTGATTGGTTGCTGCCGAAATCGGGAAGATATTCTCAGGCTCAATGCCCCAAGCGATAATTTGTGGACGCATCAATTCGTCAAAAGCTTGGGCATCGGGTAAGTCGGTTTTGTTCAAGGCCACAATTTGTGGGCGCTGGGCCAATTCGCTCGAATAGGCTTTGAGTTCGGCGTTGATCGTTTGAAAATCTTCAAATGGATCACGGCCTTCGGTGCCAGCTGCATCGACCACGTGCACCAGAATGCGCGTGCGCTCGATGTGGCGCAAGAAATCGTGACCCAAGCCAACCCCACGGCTCGCACCTTCGATCAAGCCAGGAATATCGGCGACAACGAAGGTGAAATCGTTGTATTCGGCTACGCCTAAGTTTGGCGAAAGGGTCGTAAACGGATAGTTAGCAATTTTCGGGCGCGCAGCACTGACCATTGAAAGCAACGTCGATTTGCCAGCATTTGGAAACCCAACCAAGCCAACGTCAGCAATTACTTTTAATTCAAGCTGAAGCTCGCGCTCTTCGCCTGGCTGGCCAAGCTCGGCAATCCGCGGCACTTGATTCGAGGCGGTGGCAAAGTGGGTATTGCCCAAGCCGCCCTTGCCGCCTCGGGCCACCAACAACTTTTGGCCAGGAAACAACAAATCGACCGTTTGCAGCTCGCCTTCGATTTCGGCGCTGACGGTTGTGCCCGGGGGAACTCGAATAAACATATCTTCGCCAGTGCGACCCCGTTTGCGTTGCCGCCCAGCATTCAAGCCCTTATCGGCTTCATAATGGGTTTCAAAGCGAAATGGCAATAACGTATTTAAGTGAGGGCTTACTTCAAGATAAATACTGCCGCCACGGCCACCATCGCCACCATCGGGGCCGCCACGCGGAACATATTTTTCACGGCGAAAGGTAGCCATCCCATCGCCACCATCACCAGCTTTTACTGTAATTAGCGCACGATCTATAAAATCTGACATATACATTCACCCATTTCGTGTGGTTAATTATTCAATTGCTATCGTCACGCAGGATACATGAAGAATCGCATGCTGTCCAATGCGTTTAGACACAAAAACGACGCTCTTGCGAGCGCCGAATAGCTATAACTATACCATAATTTGGCCTAGCCTGGGGTGATTTCGTCTGCTGGTTCGATCCCCATCTCATCAGTTCCATCGCTTGAATTCGGGTCTGACATTGGGCCATCGACTGGCACATATTGCTCTTCGGTTGCGCCATGGGTGCTATCAACAGCATTTTCATCTGGGCGAATCGTGTTATCTTCACCAGTAACTTGTGGGTCGGTCATTGCAATCACTCCAACTAATCAAAAGAATATCTGCCTAAGCTTAATTGCAACCTCTATGCCACGAAAGCAAAAGTCAGAAGTCAGAAGTCAAGAATCAAAAGCCCATAGCCCATAGCCAAGTTTGTGCTCTTCGTGTCCTTCGTGGATCAAAAACGTATTCTAAAACACCAACAGCAGCGACACCGGAGAACCAGTGATGCCGCTGCTGTTGCTGAAACAACCGCCGACTACTTCGTGATCATCGGCAGATAAACTGTTGTTGGCAGGCGACCAACGATATAGGCTTGGCCTTCGGTCTGGCTGCCAGCAAGGTCGGCCCCCAGAAGCAAATCGCCATGCCCATCGCCAGTAGCATCGCCTAAGCCCGCTACCGCCCGCCCAAGGCGGCCACCGCCAACAACGCCATCAAGGCTATAGCCCTGTTCAGCTGTCAATTGAGCCAAGTTAATCGTGTTGCTGACTGGTGGTGTATTGATCACATACACTCGACCAGTATCGTTGCCAAGGCTGCTATCAACCCCATAGGCCCCGATAATCAGCTGTTGATCTCTGTAGCCCACCGAGAACCCTGCCTCGTCAGCTGGTTGCTCTCCCACAAAGCGCACCGTGTTGCTCAATGGCTGAGCCAAATCGAGCGTGCCGCTCAAGGCTGCACCATAAACCAAATCGACGCGGCCAGCACCACCAGCAGGAAATTGGTCGCTGCCAACTGCCAAATCGCCACGTTGGTCGCCGTTGACATCGTCAGTGCCAACCACGCTAATCCCAGCGCGATTGCTTGCGCCAGCGCCTGCAATGACAAATCCATTGTGGGCTAATGCGCCAATGTGGAATGCGCTATTGGTATTTGCGCCCCAAACTACGGCCACGCTGCCAGCAGCGCTACGACCCAAGGGATCGGCAACATACGAGCCAACCAAAATCTCAGGCTTGCCATCGCCATTCATGTCGCTGGTACTACCCACGGCGCTACCAGCGCGATCGGCAGCGGTTGCGCCGTCGATGCGATAGCCATAGTTCGTGGCGGTTGCCAAATCGATGGTGCTGGTGGTGGCTTTGCCCCAAACCACATAGGCCGCGCCAGCATTATCGGCGCTGCCATCAACGCCAATCGCGCCGATTACAACTTCGTTCAAGCCATCGCCGTTGAGATCGTCCACCCCAGCCAGCGAGTAGCCTACGCGATCGCCGCCAACTGCGCCATCGATGCGATAGCCATGATTGCCAAGCGCCGCCAAGTCGAGAGTTGTGGTTAGCGAGCCGCCCCAAACCACAAATACGCTGCCAGCGGTCGAGCGATCATTGGGCGATTCGCCCCACGCTCCAATTGCAAAGTCGTCGATTTGGTCGCCGTTGACATCGCCAAGGCCAGTCACGCTCCAGCCAGATGAAGCACCCTGACTGGCCCCATAAATTGCTACGCCCCGCTCTGCCAGATCAGGAGCTTGCAAGGTTGCAGTCATAGCCTGACCCCAAATTAAGTAGGTGGTGCCAGCACTTGGTCGGCCTAAAGGTGCAGCGACCCACGCGCCGACCAAGCTATCGCTCAGGCCATCATTATTAATATCCCCAGCGTCGGCAACCGCATAGCCAGCATGCTCGCTTGCGCCGCCAGTAAACGCCATAATCGTTTCTTGATTCAGATTTGCAGTGATGTGCTGGGATTCAGCATATGCCCAGCCACTAAAACCTAGGGCAATGCCACAGCCGCATAACCCCACCATTTGGCGTAATTTCAAAACCAGACCCTCCAAGAATGTGTGCTACGATGTTTACTTTAGACAGTTATTTCCGACTAAATTGTTTTTATCTCGCGAGACTATACTCGATCTTCAAATTCACGTCAAACTGGTATACTAGAGGCTGTTTTTGGCTTGCTTAGCGGTATTTTGAAGGAGTGCGCATGGTTAGGGTCTTATTCGTTTGTTTAGGCAATATCTGTCGTTCGCCGATGGCCGAGGGGATTATGCGTCACTTGGTCGAGCAACGAAAGCTAAGTCATGCGATTGAAGTCGATTCGGCTGGTACCAGTCACTATCATATTGGCGATGAGCCACATCATGGCACTATGCGCATTCTGCGCCACAATGGGATTAGCCTTAGCCACCGTGGCCGCCAATTTGGCAAAATCGATCAACAGAACTTTGATTATTTAATTGCCATGGATAGCCAAAATCGCCGCGATATGCAAGCGGTTTTGGGTGCAAACGAGGCCGAAGTGCGCTTAATGCTCGATTATATTCCCAACGGATTTAAAGGCCGCGACGTGCCCGACCCCTGGTACACTGGCAATTTCGAAGAGGTCTATGCAATGTTGTATGCTGCTTGCAATGCCTTGCTCGATGAAATTGTGGCAACCAAACTTTCTGCTTAAAGCCAAATGCCCGCTAGCTATTCGGTTTGAACAGCTAGCGGGCATTTTTTAGTTAATTTTAGCCAACGTTCAGCAAATCGCGCAAGAAGACCGCAGTATGCGAGGTTGGGTGCTGGGCAACCTCTTCGGGCGTGCCTTGGGCAATAATATAGCCGCCGCCAGTGCCACCCTCAGGTCCAAGGTCGATGATCCAGTCGGCAGTTTTGATCACATCAAGACTATGTTCAATCACCAACACGGTGTTACCAGCATTGACCAAGCGCTGAATCACCCGCAAGAGATTTTGCACGTCGGCAAAGTGCAAGCCAGTGGTCGGCTCATCGAGAATATAGATCGTGCGGCCTGTGGCCACCCGCGCTAATTCTTTGGCCAATTTGACCCGTTGAGCCTCGCCACCAGAGAGCGTCGTCGCCGATTGACCAAGCTTGATGTAATCCAAGCCGACATCGTGCAAGGTTTGCAGCACCCGCTTGAGCTTGGGATGGTTCTCGAAGAACTCAAGCGCGGTATGCACATCCATATCTAGCACATCCGAGATCGTTTTGCCTTTGTAGCGCACTTGCAAGGTTTCGCGATTGTAGCGCTTGCCTTTACACTCGTCGCAGCGCACCCAAACATCGGCCAAGAAGTGCATTTCGATCTTTTGCTCGCCGTTGCCTTGGCAGGCTTCACAGCGCCCACCTTTGACATTGAACGAGAAACGACCTGGCTCATAGCCACGCAACTTGGCATCAGGGGTGTTCGAAAACACCTCACGAATTTGATCAAACAACTTAACATAGGTTGCTGGATTCGAGCGTGGTGTGCGGCCAATCGGCTGCTGATCGATGTCGATCACTTTATCAAGTTGCTCTAAACCCTCGAGCGTATCGTATTTGCCAACCCGCAGTTGAGCGCGATTGAGCAAATTGGCCAGCGCTGGATAGAGCGTTTCAGTGATGAGCGATGACTTGCCTGATCCAGAAACCCCAGTTACCGCAATCAACGTGCCCAACGGAATCGTGATGTCGAGGTTGTTGAGGTTATTGTGGGTCGCGCCGCGCAAGCTGATGTGGCCTTTGGCTGGGCGACGGGTTGGCGGCACTTCAATTTTCAAACGCCCAGACAAATAGCTGCCAGTCAACGAACCATTGCTGCTGATATATTCTGGCTTACCTTCGGCTACGACTTTACCACCATTGACCCCAGCCCCAGGCCCGAAGTCAACCAGCCAATCGGCGGCTTTCATGGTATCTTCGTCGTGCTCAACCACAATCACGGTGTTGCCTAGGTCACGCAGTTTGGTCAAGGTGTCGATCAACTTGCGATTATCACGTTGGTGCAAGCCAATCGATGGCTCGTCGAGAATATACATCACGCCCATCAAACCTGCGCCAATTTGTGAAGCCAAGCGAATGCGTTGGGCCTCGCCACCAGAGAGCGATGGCGCCGAGCGATCAAGGGTCAGATAGTGCAAGCCTACGTTGAGCAAAAAGCCCAAGCGCTCGCGAATTTCTTTGAGCACTTCGCCAGCAATTTCCAGCTGTCGACCATCAAGCTTGGTTGGGGTTGGCGCTGAAGCCAGCAATGGCAGCACCGTGGTATCGAGGCCATCGCGGCTGACCCAGTGAGCATCGCTGCCAGTTAGGCCACAAGCCCATGCATAGCCTTGAGCCACGGTTTTGGCACAAATTTGCTGAATATTTTCATCGCCAACCGTCACTGCCAAACTTTCTGGCCGTAACTTCGCGCCATGACAAGCATGACATGGCTGATCGCTCATCCATTGTTGATAATGCTCGCGCATATTTTCCACGCCAGTTTGCTGGAAGCGGCGCATAATCTCGGCCCCCAAGCCCTCCCAGCGGCGATAATATTCGCCCTTGGATTGACCTTCGCTCCAAACATGCTTAACTTTTTCGCTGCCTGAGCCTTGAGTCAAAACCTCGCGCACCCGTGGCGAGAGATCTTTCCACGGTGTATCAAGGTCAAATTTATAGTGAGCGGCGATTGCTTGCAGAGCGCGATAGCCCCAGCTGCCAACTTTTTTGCGCAACTCGCCCCAATAAGTCACCGCACCATCGTGCAATGATAAATTAGAATTTGGCACTAGCAGTTCTGGGTCAACTTCCAAGCGCGTGCCTAAACCAGCGCAGGAAGGGCAAGCACCTTGGGGCGCATTGAAGGAGAACATTTGCGGGTTGAGTTCAAGGAACGAAATGCCACAATCAACACAGGCATAATCTTCGCTCATCACAATATCGCCAGCGGCGTTCAAGCCAGTAATGCTAGTTTCTTCTTCTGGCAACAGTTCTTCTTCAACCTCGGCTACCGCTTTGGCCTTGGCTTTTTTGGTTTTTGATTTTTCAGTTTGTTGCGCAAACTCTGGTAGGGCAATGATGATCGTGCCATTGGCGGTACGCAGCGCGGTTTCAACGCTATCGTTGAGTCGCGAACTGAAGGTTTCATCATCTTCGGTGGGCACAACCAAGCGATCAACCACAATATCAATGGTATGTTTAACTTTTTTGTTGAGTTTAATGTCGTCTTGCAGATCGCGAATTTCGCCATCGACCCGTACCCGCGAAAACCCTTGAGCGCGAGCATCGTCGAAAATATCTTTGTATTCGCCTTTGCGAGCGGCAACCATCGGCGCTAAAATCATAAAGCGCGTACCTTTGGGCAACTCGTTGACCCGATTGACCATCTGTTCGGCAGTTTGTGAGCCGATTGGTTTGCCACAATTATGGCAATGCGGCACGCCAATCCGCGCAAACAATACCCGCAGATAATCATAAACTTCGGTGACTGTGCCCACGGTTGAGCGCGGGTTTTTCGAGGCAGATTTTTGTTCGATTGCGATTGCTGGCGATAGCCCGCCGATAAAATCGACCTTGGGCTTTTCGAGTTGGCCCAAAAACTGGCGCGCATACGATGAGAGCGATTCAACATAGCGGCGCTGGCCTTCAGCATACAACGTATCAAAGGCTAACGATGATTTGCCAGAACCAGAAACACCGGTCAACACAACCAATTGATCGCGTGGAAGTTCGATGTCGATGTTTTTAAGATTGTGCTCACGAGCGCCCTTGATGACAATTTTATCCTGCGCCATACACCCGCCTTTATCGTAAAATCTATGTGTTTAAGCACTTTTTTGGTGCTTGAACAGGAAAAAGCCCCTCGCGTTACTCCTGCGGCAGCGCTTGGGGAGCTGAATAATCGAACAGACGTGTTCATTATAACAGAGTTTGCCCGCCACGATCCGCGACTTTTGAATGAAATTCGTTAATGGTAAGGATGAAGTTTTAGTTGAATGCAATAAGGCTCTCTGCTGAAGGCTATGAGCTATGGAAATCCACAGTGAAGGGTCAAAAACCATATTTCGTGGTCTTCGCGTTCTTTGTGGTTAAATTTCATAATTCATCCCTCATAATTCATCCTTTCTGAAACAGTGCTTCATAATTCATCCCTCATAATTCATCCTTCTATTTATGGTATGCTTCAAACGATGATTTGTTGTGACAACCTCATGATGGCGCTTGCATGATATTTTTGGGCTTATTCCTGATTATAGTTTTGGTTGGCTGGTGGATTGCGCGGCGATCAACGCTCGATTGGCGCATAATTGGGCTGCGCTTGGCGATCCTCTGCTGTATTGTGCTAGCACTGGCCTTGCCCCGCAGTCAAGCCAATCAACAAGCTAGCCCATTAATTTTGCTTGTCGATCAATCGGCCAATTTGCCAAACGATGTGCGTGATGCCGCTTGGAACGAGGCCATTGCTTTTTACGAGCAACAAATTGAGCAACGCCCAGTGCGCTTGTTGGCCTTTGGGGCCGATGTGCAGGTGAGCCAAACCAACCAACGCCCAGCAATTGACCCAAATGGCAGCGATTTGGCTGGAGCATTGCAATTTGCTAGTGGTTTGTTGCCGCAAGGTGGCGATATTATTTTGCTTAGCGATGGAGCCAGCACAACAAGCAGCGGGCAGAATCAAGTTAGCAGTTTTGTCCAGCGCTCAATTCGTTTGCATAGCGTGCCAATGAGCTATCCAGAAACCGATATTCGAGTTGAATCGCTGATTGTGCCGCCTGCCTTGCGTGAAGGCGAACGATTTAGCGCCGATGTTGTGCTCTATTCGAGCGTTAGCGGCCAAGTGCGACTTGAATTAAGTAGCGATGGCGTTGGGCTGGCTGCTCGAACGATCGACATTAGCGAAGGTCGTAATCTGGTTTCGTTTCAATCAACTGCTGGCGCACGTGGCTTTCATCGTTTTCAAGCCAGCTTGCTTGCCACCAACGATCAACAACCAGCTAACAATCAACTTGCCGCATGGACAGTCGTTGGCCCGCCGCCACGGGTGCTGATTATTGAGCGTTCGCCAGATAGCTCGGCCAATTTGCGCGATGCCTTAGAAGATGCCAATTTGGTGACTGAAGCCTTACGGCCAGCGGCCTTGCCCACTAACTTAAGCCAACTGCGGGTGTATGATTCAATTGTGTTGCAAGATATTTCGGCCAATGATTTAAGCCTTGATCAGCAATTGTCGTTGCGCGAATTTGTGCGCAGCCTTGGCCATGGTGTGGTCGTGCTTGGCGGGACAAATAGCTACAACTTGGGCAGCTACGCGGGAACCCCGCTCGAAGAATTATTGCCAGTTTCGATGGAGCCGCCGCCACGCCGTGAGCGCCCAACCGTCACGTTGCTGCTAATTCTCGATCGCTCGGCCAGTATGCTCGGCGAGTATGGTAAAGATAAATTTAGCCTTGCCAAGGCCGCCGCGATTGCTGCCACCGATTCTTTGGGCGCCGATGATACGATTGGCGTGTTGGCCTTTGACGATACCAATGATTGGACAGTCAATTTCACCAAGGTTGGCCAAGGCTTGCAGCTCAGCGAAATTCAAAATAGCATTGCTGGCTTGAGTGCTGGTGGTGGCACCAATATTTATGCAGCCCTAGATGTTGGTTTAGGCGGTTTAGCCCAGCAAACTGGCAAAGTTCGTCATGCTGTGCTGTTGACCGACGGTCGTTCTGGCGGCGAAAGCTCGTATGAATCGTTAATTGCGCCATTGCGCGCGCAAGGCATCACGCTTTCGACGATTGCGATTGGTGGCGATGCAGATACCGTTTTGCTCGAATCATTGGCTAAGCTTGGCGCTGGGCGGTATCACTTTGCCTCAAGGCCCGATGATATTCCACGCTTAACCTTGCAAGAAGCAGAAATTGCCCGCGAAAATCCCTTGACTGAAGGTCAGTTTCAGCCAAATCTGGTTACGCCGCACCCAGCAATTCGCGGCCTTAACCTTGGCGAAATTCCACCATTTGGCGGCTATGTGGCGGTTACGCCGAAACCAGAGGCTGAGCAATTGCTCACCACCAGCGAGGGCGATATTCTGCTCGCAACGTGGCAATATGGGCTTGGGCGAGCGAGCGCCTTTACCTCCGATGGCGGCGAACGCTGGACTTCACCATGGCGGCTGTGGCCAAATTGGGGCAATACGATGGCCCAAATTATTGCTGCTACCTACCCCAATCCCGCCCGTGGCGATTTGCGCATCAGCAGCGAGCTACAACAAAACCAAGCAATTATTAGCCTCGATGCTCAAGCAGAAACTGGCGAACTCTACGATTTAGCCGATGTGGGCTTACGCGTGTTGGCTCCCGATGGCAGCGAACAAGTTTTGCGTGCTCCGCAGATTGCTCCAGGCCGCTATCAAGCTGTGGCCGAGGTTCCTCAAACGGGGGCATACCATATTTTGGCGGCCTTAGAGCAAAGCCAAAATCGGCTTGAAAGCCAAGCAGGCGTGATTCAGCCCTACAATCGCGAATGGGCGGTTTCGGCCAATCCAGCATTGTTGCAACAATTGACGAGCCTTGGTCGCGGTCAGCTTGGCACGTTGCAGCAAATTGCCCCAAGTATTCAAGTAGCCAGCCAAGCAAGCAGCATTCAATGGTGGCCGTGGCTCATCGTGTTGGCTTTAGGCTTGTGGTTGGTTGAAATTGCAATCCGGCGCGGTGTGATTCGTTAATTATTTAAACCGTGGTACTCTTGGACAAGCTTTTGGCTTGATTGAATATCCAAGGAGTGACCATGGCGCAGCCCATCGCTACTGCTCGCCCGCGCAACCATAGCATCGATGTGATGAAGGGCTTGCTCGTTTGGGGCATGATTCTGGCCCATGTGATTAAATTTAGTGCTGATCGCCAATGGAAACAAGTTCAATTAGGCGAATTTATTGGCGATGCTAGCTCGTTTGCTGGCTTTGTCTTTTGTTTTGGCTACGCTGCACGCTTTGCCTACCTCAACGATCAACCACGGTATCGCCAAATGATCAGCACGATTATTAAGTTAGTCGTTGCCTATTATGTTTCTGGTTTGATGTCGATGTTGTTGATTGAAAACCAACCGCTTACTTGGCCCCGCCTCGTTGATCTGATTACATTTCAAAAATTGCCAATGTATTGCGAGTTTTTGATTAGCTTTGCGATTTTGCTTAGCGTGGCAATGCTGGCGCGCACGCCATTACGTTGGCTGCTTCAACGCCCATGGCTGATGTTGGGCTTGATTGGGCTTTTAGTTGGTACAACGTTTTTTCCCTATGCCAAGGTCACTTCGGTGCCATTAAGTTTATTGGTTGGCACAAATCCACCGCTAGCTTATCCTTTTCCAGCCTTGCAATATAGCCCAATTTTCTTCTTAGGCATGCTCTTCGCTCAGCAACAATGGCGTGGCTCATGGCCAACGTGGCTCTTAGGCGGGCTTGGCTTTGCTTGGCTGGTGTGGCGTTCGCTTGAGCAACAACCGTTTACGCGCTTTCCGCCAAGTTGGCATTGGATTGTTGGCGGGTTGGCGGCGGCCTTGCTCTGGTTTAGCCTTGCTAGTTTGCTAGCGCGTAGCTCATGGTTTGTGCGTTTTTTGCAACCAATTGGGGCCAATACCTTAGTCTATTTACTGCTCAGCAATTTAATTATTTTCAAATCGATTCCCTTTGCTGAACCGTTGGGCTTGGTCTATTCAATTGCCTACACCGCAATTATTATTGGCGTGATTTGGTTTGTACTGAGCATAAGTCGGCCAACGCCCTCAGCTCAACGCTAGAGCGGCAGAATCTCATCATCACGAATTTGGGTCAAAATTCCGTTGATATAAGTGGGATCAAGCCCAAAGCGATGGCCGCAGAGAATGCCAAGCCCTTTGCTGCCGCGCCGATACTCGCAGCCTAAACATTGCTCGAATTTGGCGGGAGCATCATACAAACTACATTGATCGCTTTGGGTGCTACCAAAACGAATCAACTTGGGTGGGCTTGCTGGCTCATCCTGCTGATCGTTGAATAATGCACGGGCAACTTTTTTGCGCATACTGCCTCCTTGGGTGTGGCGATGGGACTTATTTTAGCATGTTAAGGTTGGGCATGGGTTTGCAACCACATCCGTTGGCCATCGCTGCGAATGTGAACTGAGCCATCGAGTTTTTCATGCAGCAAGCGCCGCTCTTGGCTGCCACGAGCAAAATAGCTGCGAGGATCTTGTTGTTCTGGCTGGCCTTGGCTATAAATCAGGGCTTGCGCGCCACAGCTATTGGCCAGCGAACGATCATCACCCCGCGACCATGGCCAGATCAATAATTGACATTGAAGCTGGGCGACAGGCAATTGCTTGGCAACCCGATCACTTGGATTGAGGCCAATGAGACTGTGCCATGAGCCAAAACTGAGTTTGATAATTGCCTGCGATTGGGCTTGGGGCGCAGCCAAAACTGTTACCTGCACATGGTCGATCGTTAATGTTTGGCCCGATTCGATAAAGATCACACGACTCCGTTGTTGCTTCAAGGCTTGGGCCAGCTCAGCAGCCACAGGATCGTGCTCAAACGCTGGGGCCAGCAAGATGCCAATTTGATAACTGCGCGCTAGGGCCAAAGCACCACTTAATTGCTCTGGCTCGCTGCTGGTCAAAACTAAAAGATCGATCTGGCGTTGCCAAAAAGGCAAGCGTTCGCCCATAAGCGCCATAATTACAACAGGATCGGTGCTACCATCGATCACAATTTGCTTGGCGTTGGGCGTTTGAACCAACACGCTATTGCCTGCAATGGCGGGCACAAACAGGTGCAAATTGCCATCGCCACGATAGAGCCATGCTTGCCAAGCCACGACGATGCCACTAAGGCCAATGATTCGCGCCAACCAGTGCTGCCAGCTTGCCAATTGCTGCCAACGTTGCCACAACTGTTTCATAGATTGCTCCTTGGAACATTGAACAGCTAGAGCCACAAAAATCCAAAAATTGGCATGGTTGCTCGTATTTTGCGTAGCAATTTGCTAAAATGCTGCCAACATCGCGCTTGGAGGCTGGGATGACGACAGTCTGGTTGAACGAATGGCTGGCAAAACAACGCTTAACCGCCCAATACCAACAAGGCGAAGCTCTGTATCAAGCGTTGCAACTGGTGGTATTCGATTGGATTCCGGCGGTATTTGCTGGGCTGCAGCAGCAAGCTGAGGTCAATTGTTGGCCTGATCAAGGGTTTAACCAACACATTAATGTCAGCGCCAAACAGCTCGCGTTGTGGCATGGCAATGTTCAGCTGTATTGCGAATTGAATCAGCAGCAAACCAACCTGCCCCTTCAATTGCCCAGCCTTTGGCAAGCCAACCACCCAATCCTCAGCGCCAAACAAATCCAAGCAATTCGCTCGTTTTGTAGCAGCGTTAGCAACGATTCGCGCTCTGCAAGCTGGACGATTTGCGTGGCTGATGAGGCCGAATTGTATAGTTGCGAGCTGCATGCGCACGCGCTTTTTGGTGCTATCGCAGCGCTCTGGCAGCCGATTATCCAAGCCTTAGCAAGCAATAACGAGCTTGAAGCGGCTATTAGCTTAATCTTGCTGCAACGCCAATTAGCCGATTACGCTGGGATAATTGAAACCTTCAATCGGGCGCGGGCAGCCCATCCTCAAGCTGGTCACGAGCTTGTGCCATGGCTCGACAATCAATTAAAACCAGCATTAATTGATGATTTACGTGCAATGCTTGAAGCTGTTTTGCTAGCCTACCAACTGCAAAACACTCCTGATCGTGCCTTACTCCAAGCGCTGCAACAGGCAATTATGGCTCTAACTCCTGCCGAATTTGAGCCTGATGATAGCGACATAGCGCCCAGCCCGCAGCGCGGCCTGCCCTTGCCAGCAGTCAATTTGCCAATGCCGAATATCTTGCGCTTTGCTACCTCCCCAACTCAGACCCTGAATGAACTTAAACTGGTTTGGCAAGCCTTGTTGGCAGGCCTTGTGGTTGATGCCGAGGTTGGTAAGCGCCAGCAAGCGGTGCTGCAATATTGGCTGGCCTGGACAGAACAGCAATTATTTCTGCCAACTCAAGCCCAACAGCTCTTGAGCCAAATTCCCGATTGCCCTGCCCCGTTGGGCTTGTTGCTTGAAGCGTTGCGCGGCGAATTAGCCTTTGGGCTGGGCCAGCCAGAATTTGCCCAACACTGCTTTAGTTCAAGCATTGCCGCTAGCCAAGCCTTGCTCGACAAGCAATTCTTTGCCAGCCATATGAGCCAAAATCGGGCTTTTGTTGGTTTGTTGGCGCAATGGCAAGGTAATAGTTTGATGATGCTTGGCGATTATGCTGCTGCCGAGCGTTGCTATGCGAGCATTGCCAATCTTTTGGCAGCCGACGACCACGAAGGCCAATGTTTGGCGGCAATCAATCGCGGCAATATTGCTTTTGTGCGTAATAATTTGCTCGATCATCGCGGCTACATCAGCTACGATAAAACTGAGCAAGTGCTGTTGCGCGGCGATCAACCGCCAGAAGCATGGTTGGGGCTGAAATATAGCAAGCATCGCCACGCCTTGGCCCAAGCAGAACAAGCCTATGCAGAAGCCTTGGCCTTGGCTGAGCAAGCACCAAATTTGGCTTCCTATCGCAGTTTGATTCTTGCCAATCAGGCTAATATCGCGTGGTTGCAAGCCAATTTAGTGCGTGAGGCTGGCTGGTTCTCGCCAGATTTAGCGGGAAGTTTGCACGATTTGGGCACAGCAGATCAGCTTTATCAACAAGCTCTGCAATTATTTCAAAAGGCGCTGGCGACGCTCAACCAAACAACTGCTGATCGGATGTTGCAAGCAGTATTATTTGCGAACATTAGCGAGGTGCAATTGTTGCTGGGCCAGCCCGCCGTTGCCTTGAGCACAGCCCAAAACTGCTTGCAAGCGCTCGGCCTTAGCGAGCTTAAGCCGCAAGCAGCGCTCAAACAAGCCCAAATGCGCGGGATCTTGATTCCTGAGGCTGGTTGGCGAGTTTGGTTGACGCTTGCCCGTGCTCACGAAGCGCTCAAAGACCTGCCCAAAGCCCAGCAAGCCTATGCCAATGCTTGCGAATTGGTGCAACTGCTGCGCGACAATGTGCAGCAAAGCGATTGGCAAATGGCAGCATTGCAAGATAAATTTCAGGTCTTCGAATGTGCTATGCATTTTCACTTCAAGCATTCAACCGACCGCAGCCTATTGCTGCACTTGAGCGAAAGCTTGCGCGCCCATGGTTTTGAACAATTGCTTGAGGCAAACCAGATTGAGCGTGAGCGTGAACTTAGCTCCGAGTTGAAACAACAACGAGCTGCCCTCGCCGCAGCGATTGCCGCCCGTAGCATGGCAATTCGCTTAGCGCTGCAACAGCCAGCCAACGCTGATCTTGTGGCATTATTGGCCGACCAACAAGCTGCTTTTGGCGCTTGGCAAGCCTTGCAAAGCAGCATTGCTCAAGCCTTGCATAACCAAGATAAATCACTTAATCCCCAATTGGTAACTTGGTCAAGTTTGCAATTCGCCTTGGCCCAACGCCCAAACACGGTCATTCTGAGCTTTACGATTGGCAGCGAATGGAGCTATCTGTTGTATGCAGATAGTCAGCAATTGCAGGCGTTTGAGCTAGCCTGCCGCGCCAAAATTGAATATGCTGTAGCCCGATTAATCTGGTATGTGCAGCGTGGCGCGGCTCGTTGGCCGGAGTTTGTGCGCGCCAATCGTGAGGTGGTTCAATTGTTGTTTGCGCCACTGTGGGCAGCGGGGTTGAAGGAGCAATTGCGGGGCAAGCAGTTAATTATCATTCCCGATGGGATTTTATATTACTTGCCCTTTGATCTGCTGTTTTTCGACGATCCACTTGATGCCAATCAGCAACCACTTGAGCCTGCGACCTATCGCCAAACTGCGCCTGATCAGGCCACGCCAGAGCAAATTTGCCACGATTTGCTGCCATTTTATTGGCTGAATCATGCCAGCATCTCCAGCGCTCAATCGATCAGCCTTTGGCTACAACTTCAGCAACAAACAACGCAGCAGGCGGAACATGTAGCCTTGGGAATTTACAACATCAACTATCAAACCAACGTGCCAAGCGTCTATCCTGGCCATGTGTATGCCCAAGAATTGATGCTGAGTTATAGCGATTTGAGCCAAACCAGCGTACTAAGCAATGTTTTGGCAGAATTAGCGCAGCATGGCCCCATCATGTACCTTACTGCGTGGCAAGCAGATCACACTCCAGCACAGGCCGAATTTCAATCAAACGAAGCTAATTTCAAACGTATTTTAAATGAGCAGGCCATCCGCTACATTATTTTTGCTGGCCATGGCGTCTTCAACGATAAATATCCGCAATTTTCGGGCTTGGTCTTTAATTTGGCTGCCCCTGATGGCAGCAGCGATCACAGCGGCCAAGACGGCTTTTTGGCGATTCATGATCTGTTTGAGTTAGAGTTGCCACAGACCGAATTGATTTTTTTGGCGGCATGCCAAGCTGGCTTGGGCTTAATTTCGCGTGGCGAGGGCATCAATAGCCTAACTCGGGCGCTAATGTATCGTGGCAGTCCCACGATTATCGCGAGCTTGTGGTCAGTCGATGTTTTGGCAACGATGGATTTGGTTACAGCCTATTTTGGCTTGCTCAGCCAGCAACCAAACGCTGATAAAGCCGCAATTTTGACTAAGGCTAAGCAACAAGTGATTGCCCAACCGAAGAAGCCGCATTTGGCCCATCCATTTTATTGGGCAGCTTTTATTCCAATTGGAAAACGTTGAAGGAGCAAATTATGCCAAAGCGTTTGCTAGTGGTGGCGGTTGGGATCAGTGTCTATGCCAATCCGGCGATTCCACCCTTGCCAACCTGTCGTGATGATGCCCAAGCGTTTTTGAATGCGCTGCGTCCCTTGAGCAATCAGCCGCTGCTTGAGCGAGTGCTGTTTGATCAGCAGGCAACCAAAGTCCAGCTTCAGACTGCGTTGGAATGGTTAGCAGCAACAGTAACAGCTGATGATCTGGCGATTTTTTATTATTCAGGCCATGGTGCGAGCTTCGACGACGATAGTGGTGATGAGCATGATGGCAAAGAAGAATTTTTGTGCCCCTATGAATGTGGCTTGGAGCAAGGCCGAAGCAGCTTCGTGCGCGATGATGAGTTGCGGGCATGGCTCACGCCAATTCGCGAAAAAGCCCCCTTGCTGGTGGTGCTTGATGCTTGTCATAGCGGCTCGGCGGCAATGGCTCCTGCTGGCTTGATCGCCAAAGAGTTGCCAAATGGCTTGGTGAAGCAGATTATTGGCGCGGCTGCGCTTCCGGTTCGCACTGCTCACGATCCAATTCCCAGCAATCAAATGCTTTTGGCTGGCTGTCATGATAGCGAGCAATCCTACATTTTGCCTGGCGAAGCCAATTCGTTGTTCACTGCCAAATTGGTCGAACAGCTTGCTGCTGGCCAAAGCGATGATGTTCAAACTATGTTTGAAGCTACCTATCGGGCGGTGCTTGATGCCTGCGATCTAGCTGGAATTCAGCAAAGCCCCAAGCTGACGAATGGCATGAATTCCTCACTACTGTTGCGAGTTGATTAACCAGAATATCCCCTCAACGGGGTAGGTTAAAACAGGACGATCAACAAGGCAAATAGTTGACATTGGGGGGATAATAAAGCGAATCTAGATAGCTAAGGAATCCCCCTTATGGTTATGCGATTGCGGGCATGGCTTGAGCGCTTGCCACAACAGCATGTGGTCGAACGTCGCCAAGCGCTGTTGCTTCAACATATGGTGCTGACGCTCATCCTCGTTTCAGCGATTGGGGTTGTGACTGCACCGCTGACCAGTGGCTCCACAAACCAATTGCTGTTAGCAGTTGTTTGTTATAGCGTGTTAGGCTTGAGTTCATTGTTGGTACTTTGGCGCATTCGTTGCGATGCCTTGCAACAAGCTATTTTGATTTTATTAAGCAATTTCCTCATTCAATTATTGATTTCGTTTTGGGCAATTGGGGTCTATACCCAAGCGGTGGGCTTTACGCTGGTTTCATTTTCGATGCCGATCGTTTTAGCTGGCCTGTTGAGTACTCGGCGGGTGGTTTTTGCCATGACTGGCCTCGTGCTGGCGATTTTTGGCCTGATTGGCTGGGCAGAATCACAGGGCTGGGCTGGCAAATTGCTGTTGCCAATCAATCTGCAAGCAATTATTGGGACATTTACCTTGCTCACGATTTTGCAATCAGTGATTGTTGATCGCTTTGGCAGCAACCTCCGCACGACCTTGCACGAAGCCTTAGATCGCGAAGCCAGCCTCAGTCAATTGCGCGATTCGCTTGAAACAACGGTCAACGAGCGCACCACCAGCCTGCGCCTAGCTTTGAGCGAGCTTGAACAGCGCGAACTCGCTTTACAGCATACCCTCGATACACTTCAGCATAGCAAACAGATTTTTACCCAACTTAGTGCACCAGCCTTGCCAATCTTGCCACGCATTTTGGTTATACCCTTAGTTGGCGAGGTTTCTGGCGAACGGGCTGAGGCCTTTGCCGAGAACATTTTTAATGCAATTGAAGCCAACAAAGCCCACACGATTATTCTTGATGTTACGGGCGTGACAACGATTGATACCTTTATAGGCAAAGCGCTGTTGCATATTGCTAGCACTGTGCGCTTTCTTGAGGTGCGGACAATTTTGGTTGGTTTGCGGCCTGAGGTGGCCGAAACCCTGATTGCATTGCACATTAAATTCCCATCAATTCAGACCTTCGCCAACCTCGAACAAGCAGTTTTATCGTTAATTAATCAACGACTTGTATTGAATTAGCAGAGGGGATGGCTTATGCTCAAGCGTTGGCGTGTATGGCTTGATCAATTACCGCAACAGAACCTGATAGAACGTCGTCAAGCCCGCGCGTTCCAAGCGATTGTGCTTGGCTTGTTTGTGATTGCGGTCTTTGGTGTGATCAGTTCAGCGCTTATTTTCGTTATTTTTCCTGCAACCGCTGATACTTTCAAGCAACTGTTAATGGCGATGGGTGCCTATTCAATTATGGGCATTGGCTCGGCGATTGCCCTGCACCAAGTGCGCCATGATGCGTTGCAACGGGCAGCAATTATTGTGAGTGGCAGCATTCAATTAATGTTGTTGCTTGGCTATGCAGTGGTTGGGATTTTACGTGAAAATAGCACCTATGGCTTTGTTTTCTTTACAATTCCGTTAATTATCAGTGCCTTATTGAATAATCGTAGAGTTTTGATTATTAATGCAGCAATTTCAATTGTAATTGTTATGTTAGTTGGCATACTTGAATATACTGATATATTAAAACCAATTGATATGCTGGAAAGTTTCTGGGTTGTTTTTGTAACGATTATTATTGGAATTAGCAGTCAAGCCTTATTAGTTGAGCGTTTTGGTAGCAGCTTGCATATGGAGATTTATACATTATTGCAACGCGAGGATGAAGCGCAACAACTGCATAATTTATTAGAACAAAAGGTTGCCAAGCGCAATCAGAGCTTACAAACAGCCCTCGATGAGCTTGCTCAACGTGAACATGGATTGCAACAAGCCCTCGAAGAATTACAAATTAGCCAAACAATTGTCGCTCAACTCAATATTCCGGTTATTCCCGTGCTACCACGAGTATTAATTGCTCCATTAATTGGCGAAATGGCTGCTGATCATGCCCAAAGCTTAAAAAACGATATTTTTGCTGCGATTGAGCGTGTGCATGCCCATACCATTATTTTGGATATTACTGGAGTTTCATTAATTGATCAGGTTGTTGCTGAAACAATTATCCAAATTGCTCAAGCTTCGCGTTTGCTAGGTACACAAACCATTTTGGTTGGTTTGCGCCCAGAAGTCGCAACTGCATTGGTCAACTTGAATCTGCAAGTCAACATGGTTAAGAATTATCTGACCCTCGAAAAAGCCATGCAACCGCTGCTCCAACCGCATATTCGGCGCGCAGCTTAATCAAATTCATCTGGTTCAGCATTGGTTTGAAGCTCTTGCCACAGCTGGTCTAGCACTGGCTTGATTGTATCGAAGCCAAAGCCACGGCGTTGCAACATGCCTGCCATTTTGCGGCTAAACGCCATTTTGCTTGGTTCGTTGGCATAGCGGCGTAATGCAGCGCGGGCGACGCTAAACGCTCGTTCTTGCTCTTCATCTTGGTCGGTTAGCTCGTTCAGCACTTCGCTAATTAAATCGCGCTTGACGCCTTTTTGGCTTAGCTCAGCTTGAATTGCCCGCGCGCCGCGAGGCCGATGTTGTTGGCGATTTTCAACCCAAAAACGTGCAAATGCCTCATCATTGACGAGGCCAATTTGGGCCAGTTTTTCAATTGCCAGCTCAATATGTTCATCGGGAAACTCGCGTTTACGCAAGCGAGTACGAATTTCTTGGCTTGAGCGTGGGCGTGCCGCAAGAAACACCAAGGCTGCATTATAGGCTTTATCGACCTCTTCTGCTTGGGCAATTGCTTGCCAATCGCTCTCGCTCAGCACTTTGCCTTTGTATAGCCCTTGTTGTTCGAGCGTGCGCAGGCTAATGCCCAAGGCAAAAACCGAATCAATATAGAGATTAATCCGTTCGCGATCGTGCTGTTGCAGTTCTAGTTGGGTAATTGTTCCGGTTGGCATGGCAATTCCTCAAATAAAAAGGCGTAGCAAACCAATGCTACGCCCCCTTAGTATTAATTGGCTAAGCCGATTATTCGTCGTCGAAAATGCCATCGCCATCGTCGGCTGGGGCAGCACCGCCATTGGCAGCAGCAGCACCGACAATTACTTTCGCGGTTGGCGCGCCTGGAGAGGCGGCCCGAATCATCTTTTCAACTTCATCGGCTAAGGCTGGATTATCTTTGAGAAACTGTTTGGCATTTTCGCGGCCTTGGCCCAAGCGATCGTCGCCAAGGTAGAACCAAGCCCCGCTTTTGCGCAGAATTTCCATAGTTACGCCAACGTCGACAATATTGCCTTCGCGCGAGATGCCTTCGTTGTACATAATATCGAATTCAGCTTGGCGGAATGGTGGAGCAACTTTATTTTTGACCACTTTGACCCGCGCGCGCGCGCCAATCACATCCTGGCCTTGCTTGATGCTCTCAATTTTACGAATATCTAAACGCACTGAGGCATAGAATTTCAAGGCATTCCCGCCAGTTGTCGTTTCGGGATTGCCAAACATCACCCCAATTTTCATCCGCAATTGGTTGATAAAGATCAAGGCTGTGCGTGATTTGGCAACTGCGCCAGAGAGCTTACGCAACGCTTGCGACATCAAACGGGCTTGCAAACCAACGTGTGAATCGCCCATATCGCCTTCAATTTCGGCGCGTGGCACGAGCGCTGCTACTGAGTCAACCACAATCACGTCGATCGCGCCTGAGCGCACCAAGGTTTCACAAATTTCGAGTGCTTGTTCGCCAGTGTCAGGTTGTGAGACCAACAGATCTTCAACATTGACACCACAATTGGCTGCATAAACGGGGTCAAAGGCGTGTTCTGCATCGATAAAGGCTGCAACGCCACCCATTTTTTGGGTTTCGGCAACAATATGTTGGGTCAGGGTTGTTTTACCTGAGCTTTCTGGGCCATAAATTTCAATCACCCGACCCCGTGGAATCCCGCCAACCCCAAGTGCTAAGTCGAGGGCGATCGACCCAGTTGGAATGGCTTCGATCGACAAGCGTTGATCGCTCATGCGCATAATTGCGCCTTTACCAAATTGACGGTCGATCTGACTGAGGGCGGCGGCGAGGGCCTTTTCTTTTTCGGGTGAAATTGCCATTACTCTGACTCCTTGTAGATACTCTTGCTTACGAAAAAGTGCGGCAGACTTCGCGTCGCCACTGCAAGGCAGTATAGCACACTTGTTCGTCATGTACAAGGCTTTTTTTCCTGGCTTGGCTAGTACTTTGTGTTAATCTGGGCGTAGGAAGCACGCATAATCCGTTGACTTTTAGGTCTATGGCGGTATAATCCATCACCTATAGAGATTAGTTAAATTTGTTAATTACTACTCCGTATCGTCCCCCCTAATTCACTCGTATGGGGCGATGGCATAGTGGTATACTTGCTTGGTCTAGTTTGAAACTAAAACAAGGCGCACTCTATGTACGATTTACACTGTCATATTCTGCCTGGAATTGATGATGGCCCTACCGATTGGAGTGGTTCGTTAGCAATTGCCCGCGCCTTAGTTGCCGAAGGTGTGACATGTGTGGCTGCTACGCCACACGGCCCTGGCTCGACCCAATCGCGGCTCTATTTGCCTTCGCGCTTACGCGATTTGGTGGTGCAGTTGCGCGAATATTTGCAACGCGCAAAATTAGGCTTGCAAGTTGTTTTAGGCACGGAAATTGTGGTTGCTAGCGATTTGAGCGAGCGTTTGCGCCAAGGCGATTTATTGGGCTATGGCACCAGTCGCGCTGTTTTGTTGGAAACGCCAGCCCATATTGTGATTGAACATTTGCAGCGCTCAATTTTTGATTTACAACTGGCAGGCCATCGGGTGATTTTAGCCCACCCTGAGCGCACCCGTGTCTTCCAAGATAATCCTAATCTCTTGATTCCATTAATTGAGCGTGGTGTTGTGGTGCAAATTACCGCTGCCAGCTTGGTTGGTTGGCATGGCCAACGCTTGCAAGATATTACAACCCAAATGGTTTATCATAATTTGGCCCAAATTATTGCCAGCGATGCCCATGCTCCAACTGGTGCACGCGCTCCCGCAATGCACGAGGCATTTACCGTTGCCAGCAAGTTAATTGGCGAGCAACGTGCCCGCCGCATGGTCGAAGAATTACCGCATTTGTTGCTTTCTGATGCGCAAATTCCCCAAGCTGAGCCATATTTTATTCAGCCGCAAAAGCAAAGTTGGTGGCGCCGACGTTAACTTAATCGCTAAACGGTTCTTGCTGGTTAAGGTCACCTACGGGTGGCTTTTTTGTATTTTAGGCTCTTGGAACACATGCTGCTAGGCTGCTATCCTAAGTAAGCTGTAGCCATGGTACTAGCGGCTTGATGACTAATGAGCTATAGATATTAATCAAATTCTTATCTTTTTAGCCTAAATACGTCAATGATTAACCAAGCTTGATATGATACGATACAGCTAGATATCCAGTTTTATGAGGGGTGTGTTGATGGTTCTCTTTGCACTGTTATTAATGCTCTTTGGTGGGATTTTATTGGTTTCGCGCCAATTTCGCGAGCAATGGTTTTATAGCGATGCGCGGCGTGGCACCGATCTGGTATTTACCCAGCGGTTACACCAGACTTTTCGCTCCGTTGGGGGCGTATTTATGCTGATTGGGCTGATCATTGTGGTGATCAATACTATTTAATTAAATCGCGCCCAGCATCGCTCACCTTCGATGCTGGGCGCGGTTTATTTTAGGCTTTGATTAGGCCTTTGGCGACCATTAATTCTGCATTCAGCAACGAACCCCCAGCGGCTCCGCGCAAGGTGTTGTGCCCCAACAAAACTAATTTATAATCGAGAATTGGGCAGCGGCGAACGCGGCCAACGGTTGTCGCCATGCCTCGTTCTGCATCGCGATCGCGGCGAGGTTGTGGGCCATCGGCCAATTCGGTGACCAAAATGGGGTGGGTGGGAGCACTCGGCAAATTGAGGGTTTGTGGCTCGGCCTTGAATTCACGCAAGGCAGCAATCAATTCTGCTTCGTCTGCTGGTGGGCGTTCGAAGGCCAATGATAAACATTCGGTATGGCCATCGATAACGGCCACCCGATTACAGTGGGCGCTGATGGTGATTTGGGCTTCTTCGATGCCCTGAGCGCCAAGCGTGCCCAGCAATTTGCGTGGCTCCCACTCGACTTTCTCTTCTTCACCTTTGATCAGCGGCACAACATTATCAATAATATCGAGGCTTGGTACGCCTGGGTAGCCAGCGCCTGAGATTGCTTGCATACTAACCAACAAGACTTTGGTTAGGCCAAAGGCATCGTGCAAAGCCCGCATTGGCAACACAGCGTGAGTGGTTGTGCAATTGGGGTTGGTCAAAATGCCGCCACTCCAGCCATAGTGTTGGCGTTGCAGCTCCAACAAATTAACATGGTCGGGGTTGACTTCGGGGACTAACAGCGGCACCAGCGGATCGCGGCGATGAGCGCCAGCGTTTGAGAAGACCAACGCCCCAGCCTTGGCCCAAGCAATTTCGGTCGGGCCAGCAGCATCACTAGGCAAGGCACTGAACACTAAGCCAACATCACCAACCTGATCAACTGGCTGGACGGTCATCTTGGCAAATTGGCTAGGCATTTCGCCACCGATCATCCAGCGGCCAGCTTCGGCCAAGGTCTTACCAGCCGAACGCTCCGAAGCTGCAACGACCGTTACTTCAAAATAGGGGTGATCGATCAACAAGCTCAAAAAGCGTTGTCCAACCATCCCTGTTGCGCCTAGCACACCAACAGGAATCTTCTTCATACCAAAAGCCTCCGCAGTGGGAATGTTAAATAGCATCATTGCTCATCAGCTTCGTTGCTGCGCGCATTATAGCAACTCCACGCCGCCATGCAACGTACCGTGGTCTGATGGTATTAGATAGAAAGGTTTTTTGTATGTTAGATGTTGAAGCCCGTAATCAAATTGTCCGTCTAGAAAAAGAAGTTCAGGCTTTACGCAGTGAAATTCGTTCGTTGCGCGCTGATTTGCATCCAATGATTAATCCACGCTCAAAGCCCACCCGTCACCCAACATTTGAGCGCAATTTAGCGCCTGAGCGTGAGCCAGAAGCGTTGGCCGATGTCGCCCAACAGCTTTCTGAGCAGGTTTCGATGGATGAAATCGGAGCCTATTTGAACCGTGATCGGATCAAGGCCAGCGATATTCAATTAACCGAGCAAGATATTAAACGCAATCGGCCTCGCAACCACTTGGCCCATGAGGGCTATCCCAACAGGGAGGCTAGGCTAGAGTTTTTATGGAACAACAGCTCATTATTTATTCTTTTATTTTTTTTGATTGGCATGTTGATCTTCTTTTTGGTTATTCTTTAGGAGCTTGCCACCGTGGCTACACCAGCCAAATAGCTGCGCACTGCCAAATCAAAGGCTGTGCTTAAATCGCCACCACGCTGGAGTTGTTGATTGAGTTCGAGCAAGACAAAGCCATGAATCAGCCCCAGCATGCCACGCAAAGCGGCCAACGAATGTTCTTGGCCACTAATTTGGGCCATGATCGCCTGTACTGGCAGTACCATTTCGACCAAGCTTGCCGAATCAGCTCGTTGTTCGGCGCTGGCAGCGGTAAAGGCCAAGGCATAATTTTTGGGCTGATCATGTGCAAATTGGCGATGGGCATGACAAATTGCTAGCATTTGGTTTTGTGGATCGCCTGCACTTGTATTCAAGGCCTCGCTATAGGTCGCAAACAATTGCTGAATTGTGATCGTCACAACACCTTTGAGCAACGCAGTTTTATTGGCAACATAGCGATATAACGATGGGGCTTTGATGCCCAACTCGCTTGCCAAGCTGGCTAATGCCAATTGCTCAACCCCATCGCGTTCAATCAACTGCTGCGCAATGCGAATAATTGTTGGATAATCGGTTTGGGCAGGATAGGCCATACAATTTCCTCTTAAACGCGCCCCAAATGGGTATCTTTAAACTGAGTTGGGTATTTTAGCCCATAGCCGAGCATACGATCAAGCCCAATATGCGCGAGCCAGATTAAGCCAATTTGCAGCCCCACGCGCCAATTGTTGACCACCCCAAGCGCCAAAAAGCTCAATGGCACAAGCGTAACATGAGCAAGATTGTAGCAAATGCTGCCGACCTTTGGCCCCCACAGATAGCCCAGCATCGCCAGATCGGGCGCAAATAAGGCTAAGGCAAATTGCCACCAAGCAAAGCCCTGCCACGCATAGCCCAATACCGCAATCAATAATAAACCCAAGCCTTCAGCATGTAATAATTGCTTTGCCAAACTTGCTGTTTTCATAACCCACCTCAAGACTAATTCAATTAGTTTATAAGCCTAATATTATTAGTTTTTGGTGCGATTGTCAAGACTAAATTGATTAGTTTTGAATTATTGGTTTTGATATTTGCGTCGCCATTCGGCCACAGTCAAAATTTCTTCGCGCAGTTCGTGGGTGGGCTGAGCCAAACAGGCATCGAATTGGGCGGTTAATTGAGCTGGATCAAAGCTCTGGCTGCGGCCAATAACCACAATTTTGCTGTGCGGCGGAGTTGCGCCCCATGGCTCGCCGAGCTGCAAACTAGCGCGTTTACCTGCTAATTGGACAATCGCTTGGCGCTCAGGTGCTTCGGCCAAATAGACGATGCCTTTGGCACGAAAAATTGAGTTTGGCAGCTGTTGAAAGGCATGTTGTAGGCTGCTCATGGTAAAGGGTTTGGCGGTTTGGTAATGCCAGGTTTGCCAATCTTCGTCGTGCTGCTGCGGGGCAAATTCATGGCGATCAACGAGTAAATCAATCTGATATTGGCCAATGCCAAGCAGCAGATCGATTGGCACACCGCCATATTCAGCAGTCAAGATGCGGGCGCGCGGTACGATTGCTTGAATCCAATTGATTACTCGTTGCTGTTGAGTAGGATCAACCAAATCGATTTTATTGACTACCACAATATCAGCGGCGGCAATTTGATCGCCGACTTGGACGATTTGCTGGCGCTGTTCCTGAATGCGTTCAGCATCGACAACCGCCACAATTGCAGCAAGGTTAATTAATGAGCGCAAGGCTGGCAAGCGGAAGGTTAAGGCAACTGAAACTGGGTCGGAAACCCCGCTCGCCTCGACGATAATATACTCTGGGCGATCTGGGCGTTCGAGCAATTCGAGGGTAGTGCTCAGCAAGTCCTCGCGAATTGTGCAACAAATACAGCCATTGGCCAAATTGACAATTTCGTTAGCTTCAACTCCAACGACCAACTGGGCATCGATGTTGATTGCGCCAAAATCGTTGACCAGCACCGCGATTTTGAGACCATGCTGGGCAGTGAGCAAACGGTTGAGCACGGTCGTTTTACCTGCGCCCAAAAAGCCAGTCAAAATCATCATCGGAATAGGTGTTGCTTCACTCATCAGGCACTCCTAATTGCTTGTTAACCGCGAAGATCGCAAAGAATCGCTAAATTGATCTTCGTGGTGCTTCGTGTTATTCGTGGTTAAAAAACAAAAACCCCTCGTTCTGCTGAGAACAAGGGGCTGAGCTAAAACGCATTTTAGCTGACAGTTACTTTGGTCATGCTATCGCCTTGGCGAATGGCGTTGACCACATCTTGACCTTCGGTGACCTTGCCAAACACGGTATGGCGTCCATCGAGGTGAGGTTGTGGGCCATGGGTGATGAAGAATTGTGAGCCATTGGTGCCTGGGCCTGCATTGGCCATTGAAAGCACGCCGGTTTCGTGCTTGAGCGGGTTGCCTTTGAACTCATCTTCGAAGCGATAGCCTGGGCCACCGGTGCCGGTGCCAGTTGGATCGCCACCTTGAACCATAAAGTTTGAGATCACGCGGTGAAAGACCACGCCATCATAGAACCCTTCGTTGATCAAAAACACAAAGTTATTGACCGTTTTGGGTGCATATTCTGGATACAACTCGATAGTGATAGTACCTTTGGTTGTTTCCATAGTGACGACATAGTGTTTCGTGGTGTCAATCGACATCGCTGGCGCTGACTTCCATTGTTTTGCGGCCACGTGAGACCCCTTTCGACTAAAGAATCGTGAAAACATTATCACCCTAGGGTTATAACACAAGAAAGCGACCGCAAGCAATTGGCGGTCGCTCAAAGCAACATCGGCTACGCTGTGAGCTACTCAGACTTGCCTTGGCGAACCAATAGTTTCAAGCTATTACTGGCCGAGAAACCAGGGGTTTTCGTAGCTTCGATTGTCATCCGTTCGCGCGTTTTTGGGTTGACCCCTTGGCGAGCTTGGCGCTCGCGAACTTCAAAGGTACCAAACCCAGTCAGGACAACTTTTTCGCCAGCTTGCAAGCGCTCGCTGACCACATCCAACATAGCATCGACAACGCGGCGTGCCTCTTTTTTAGAAATGCCGGTGCGTTCAGCGACCTCAGCAATGAACTCGATTTTTTGCATTGCACGCTCCTTAATCCTAGCGAAGCTACAATCGTTACCCCCGATTATACCATAAGCAGTATGCGCTGTGGAACATTTTAGCCCATTAGATAGGCCAATTTACTCATTATGGTTGCTTGCCCTGAATACCGCAGCATGCTATACTTGCGTACATTCATCGACGCTACGATGACCGATTATGCACCCGGAGGAAACCGTATGCCACAGACACGCATTGTCATCGCCGATGACGAATCGCTGATTCGCATGAATCTGCGTGAAACGTTAGTTGGCCTCGGCTATCTTGTCGTTGGGGAAGCTGGTGATGGCGTGAGCGTTATCAACCTTGCCCGCGAACTACGCCCAGACGTAGTGGTGATGGACATCAAAATGCCCAAACTGGATGGTATCCAGGCAGCCAAAGTGCTGACTGAAGAGAAAATTGCCCCGGTCTTGCTCTTGACCGCCCACAGCGACAAAGAGTTGGTCGAGCGCGCCCGCGACGCTGGTGTTGTGGGGTATCTCAGCAAGCCCTTTCGCGATAGCGATTTGATGCCAGCACTCGAAATTGCCCGCGCCCGTTTTGAAGAGTTCCTGACCCTCGAACAACAAGTCGGCGACCTGAAGGAAACGCTCGAAACTCGCAAGATTATCGAACGTGCCAAGGGCATGTTGATGGATTCTCAAGGGCTGAAAGAATCTGAGGCTTTCCGCAAGATTCAGCAATTGAGCATGAATACCCGCAAGTCGATGCGCGAAGTTGCCTCGGCCTTGCTGTTGGCCAACCAGATGGAGCAACAAAAGTAAGTTATGCTACGTCGCCCCTCTCAGCAACAACTTGTCGCTGTGTTGCGGGCGACGTTGCCTTTGCTACTGGCCGCCTTCCTAGGTGGTTTAGTTGCCCTCGCCCTGCAACCAGACCCTCCTGCCCAACAACCTGTCATCCAAGTTGTTACTCCAACGGTGCTCAAGGCCGCTGCTACCGAGGTGCTGCCCGCCCCCGCGCCTACTCCCATGCCTGCCACGCCAACGATTATCATTTTTCCCGAGGATACGATTTCTTTGGAGTTGGTAACGCTGCGCCGCGATTTGGAGTTTACTGCTGGGAGTTTGCATTTGCTGCGTGCCACTATCCGCATTCAAAATGCCCGCATCGCTCATAGCAACCTGCAAACTGGCAATGTCGAAGCGCAACTCGATTTGGCCCAAGCCGATTTGGATGCAGCCTTTCCGCTGGTTAGCGATGAAGTTCGCGCCGCCATCCAAGGCCTCAACGATCAAATTAATTATCTGCGCGACGATCTCAGCATTCGCCCAGAAACGATCGACTCGCGCCTTGCAGATTTGACCGAGCAGGTGTTGGTGTTGGCGAATCGCGATTTACCCTGAACATAGAACATAGAGCATTGGGGCTTTGCTTTTACTCAGCAACATACGAAGAACCACAAGCTTACCAGCCCCAACAACCAACCCCCGATCCCAGCGACCGCAGTTGCACCCCAATCATTCCACATCTGCTATACTGACAAGGCGAATGCTTGGTGAGGATTATGCAACGCTTTAACCCCAAACGCTATTTTGATTTACGCAATCGCCTGCAAAGCGATCAGCAACGCCTCTGGGCTTTGTTTAGCACATTAATTGTCAGTTTGTGCCTAACCACGCTGGTGCTGCGGATTGCTCCGTCGCCCACGAAAACCGGCCAGCTGATTTTTCGGCCTGTTGATTCGGTCTCCGAGGACGACCTAAACCAAGCAGAACAACCGCCACCAACCTTGCCTCCAGCGGTCGAGCCGCAAAATGCAGTCGAAGCTAGCTCGATTTTGCCGCGCGCCGCCGAGCCGCCAACATTAATCGATGATATTCGCTTTACATCCGAGCAAAATCTGACGGTTGAGAATATTCAGACCCTCTTAGATGCGCAGCCAGGCACGCTCAAAGCGGCCCTGCTGACGGTTGGCGATCGCAATTTATCCTTGGCTGAGGTTGTAGTTGGCCAAGCGTATCTGTACAGTTTGAATCCTAAATTGTTGTTGGCACTGCTCGAGTTTCAACAAGGCTTGTTGACCAACCCGACGCCCAATCCCGATCAACTCGATTGGGCCATGAAATATCAGGGCGAAGAAGAAAAGTGGCGTGGCTTGCATGGCCAAATTCGCTGGGCTGCGCGTGAGTTACGCCGTGGGGTGCGCGATTTTGCTTATGTGACCGAGTTGCAATATCGCGATAAAGATGTCAAAGGCCCAATTCCCGCTGGCTTAAACCCTAGTTCGTATGCAGTTGTGCGCTTGCTTGCCCAAACCATGACTCCTGAAGAATTGGCTAAAGTGCTTAGTGATGGCAGTTTTGTTGCAACCTACAGCAAGTTTTTTGAAGATCCACGCCAAACTTTAGGCCAAGTGCCTGCTCCAGCCACGCCATTTTTGCGCTGGCCATTGCGCAACGTCACCTACATCACCTCGTTTTTCGATCACGAGTATCCCTTTTTAACACCCAACCAATCGTTGGTTAGTTGGTGGGGTCGGCGTGAAACCCAAATTTCCTACGATGGTCATGATGGCTGGGATTATGGCGCTCGACCGCCAGAGGCTGTGGTTGCTGCCGCCGATGGCACAATTGTCTGGGCCAGCAACTCCGATGATGGCTGTGGCGTGCCCGCCAAAGGCGTGGTCATCGATCATGGCAATGGCTATCGCACGCTCTACTGGCATCTAAGCGAAATTTCGGTCGAAGTTGGGCAAGCAATTAAAAGTGGCGAACAATTGGGCATCGTTGGCTCAACAGGCTGTGCAATTGGCCCGCACTTGCACTTTCAAACCCAATATCTTGGCCGCAATACCGACCCGTATGGTTGGTGCTCAAACGAACCTGACCCATGGAGCAGCTATCCAGTTGGCACAGCTTCGCGCTGGCTGTGGGCCGATCGCCCGAATCCCTGCGATTTGGGCCAAACGATTGCGGTCAGGCCAACCGACCAAGGTTTTAGCCGCACTGAAGGCAATTGGCAAACTGCGCCAATTGGTGCTGGCGCTGAAACACTCTGGATTACCTCGCAGATTCCGGTGATCGAGACCGACACTTTGACCGACACGATTTCGGATTTAACTGGCGTTGCAACCCCGCAGCCCACGCCGAACCAGCCACCAAGCACCGCAACTTGGCAAACCAGCCTGCCGAGCGCTGGCCGCTACCGCGTGCTAACCTACATTCCCTACTACTACAACGGTCACGACGATGCAGTCACTGCGCGTTATGTGGTCGAGCATGCAGAGGGCCGCAGCGATGTGGTGATCAATCAGTATGTTTTTGCCAACGAATGGGCTGATCTTGGCACCTATACATTTGACCCAAGCAAGCCAGCCAAAGTCGAGCTGAGCAACGAAACCACTATGGCCGACCAAGGCATCTGGGTTGGCACGACGGTTTGGTTGCCAGCTGATTGACATTGCAATCAATTAATGATACTGTATATCAATAAATGGTCGTGCCTAGCGCGACCACTTTTTTGCTCATTTTATAATGATATATAGTATCAATATGCAAACAATAATGCCAAATTATGCTTTACCAAAGGCTGTTCAGCAGGCAGGCCGACCATTATTCGAGCAACAATGTTGGTGTTGGGGCCACGATGTGCGGCGCGGTGCAGGTAATTTGCTGCTGGAATATGGCGCTGAGCGCAGCCGCGTGCCTGCTGAGCAACGAGGGAGCAGCAATTATCGCTTTCAGCTTGGTAATGGGGCGACGCTCGATTTGTGGGGTTGGGGCTTGTGGTATGGCGATGGCTATCCCGCAAGTTTGTTTTTGCGCCGCGACAAGCTGCAAATTGGCTTGATCGATCGGGCTGCGCCGCTGTGCAATGTTTGGTCGCTGAGTGCGGTGCCGCCAGTCCGCATGCCTGGCAATTTGAACGAATGGTTGCGCATGACCAGTCTACTTTGTCATTGTTGTACGTGGATTGCAAGCTACGAGCAATGGGTTTTGAGCCATGCTGGATTAACGTATCGCCAAAATTGCCTTGCAGATTGGAACAAACGCGCCCTGCCAGCCCACGAGATGGCTGAGCGCTGGCAACAACTCCACGAGTTAATTGTTGCCAGCCAATTAACCTCAAACCTTGTGCTTGCTTAGGCTTGTTCGGCCAACCATTGGGCTGCTTGTAAGGTATTTTGCAGCAGCATCATATTGGTGACTGGGCCAGTACCGCCTGGCACTGGGGTGATTGCGCTGGCAACCTTGCTGGCGCTTTCCCAATCGACATCGCCAACCACTTGACCTTCAGCTACTTCGTTGATACCAAAATCGAGCACGACCGCACCTGGCTTGAGCATTGCGCCAGTTACCAAGCCAGCCTTGCCAACTGCTGCCGCCACAATATCGCCTTGGCCAATCACTTCGGCCAAATTGGCAGTGCGCGAGTGGCAAATTGTTAAGGTGGCATGGCGGGCCAGCAACAATTGGGCGAGCGGTTTGCCCACCACATTCGAGCGCCCCACCACGACGGCATGCTTGCCAGCCAAACTAATTTGATAGCGATCGAGCAAGGCCATGCCGCCAGCAGGTGTATTTGGTACCAAAGCAGGCAAGCCTTGGGCTAAGCGGCCAGCGTTGGTTGGGTGCAAGCCATCAACATCCTTTTGCGGATTCAGCGCGGCAACCGCTCCATCAGCAGAGAGCTGGCTGGGCAAGGGCATTTGAATAATGATGCCATGGATGCTGGGATCGTTGCTGGCTTGCTGAATTGCCGCTTCTAAGGTCGTTTGATCGCAGGTTTCGGGCAGAAGGTGTAGCGCAAAACCAAAGCCAACTCCTTCACACGAGCGGCGAATTGAACGCACATACCAATCGGAGGCAGCATTACCCGCCACTTGAACCACGACCAATTGGGGAACATAGCCAGTGCGAGCCTTGAATTCAGCTGCTTGTTGGCTGATCTGAGCCTTCAATTCCTTCGCTAATACGCGACCATCAAGCAAAAGCGCTGTCATAACATCCTTTACATAAAAAAGCGGAGCTTGTGCTCCGCCAGCGTTGGAAACCAATTTTTAGGCTTGTAGTTGTTGATTGACCAAGGCCATTATTGCCTCGGTATCGTCGTGCAGAGTAGCGGTGAGTTTAGCAACCTCGGCCCGCGTTTCGCGCACATAAAACTGATCTTCAAGCGAATTCAGGTTGATTTCGACATTGAGCAAGGCGCTACGTACAGCAGCTTGCGCTAAAAGTACTGCCACGCCAACATCGCTGACCGCAGCCGAATTACCTTTTTGGGCAGCTGGGCTACAGAGCGGCAAAATCGCAGCGGCAGCTTGGGCCGTGCGCAATGGCACATCGGTGGCAATTCTGGTTGCTGCTTGAATTGCATCGCGGCGAATTGCAATATCGGCGCTGGTTTCGCGCGGCAATTTATAGGCCACACTCAAGCGCCGAAATGCCTCAACATCAGCCTCGGCCAGCTCTTGCAACTCGCGACGCAACGATTCTGAGCGATCCATCAAGGCCCGTATTTCATCCTCGACCTCGGCGTATTTCTTCTTGCCAAGCGTCAGTGAACAAACCATTGAAATCAAGCCTGCGGCCATTGCCCCAGACACGGCTGCAACGCTCCCGCCGCCTGGTACTGGCTCTTTAGTTGCAAGCTGATCCAAAAATTCGGTGATTGGCACCTGTAATAGGGTCATAACGACCTCCTTGGTGTTGAATCAAGTTCATGCTGATCGTACCACATCTCGGCAGCTGTGCGGTTGTTTGCTAGGCCATGCGTAGCCGCCTAAAGTGGGCCAGACTTGATCATATACAACAAGACACCAAGGCATAAATAGGTGCCATAGGCGATATAGAGCGTGCCTTCGCCTCGAATTTGGCGAACCACTAAAATTCCAAGTGAGGCGATTCCTGCCAAGCCCATGCCATACATAAGCACAGCGCCAAGATGGCCCCAACCAACCGTTGCGCCCATCAAAAAGGCCAAATATACATCACCCAAACCAAACGGCGCATCGGTATCGGGGTAAAGCAGAATTGAACCAGCAAAAAAGAGCAAAAACAAAAGCCCTGCAATCAAGGCCCCAATCAGCGAAGCTTTGAAACTAATGGTTAAAAAAGCCGAGCCAATTAATGCGACAATCGTTGCAATCAGCACCAACAGCACATCAATCAGGCGCACTTTCCAATCGACGGCGCCAATCACAATAAAAACCAAGCTCATTGCATACCAATAAATGCCCCGCAGCGAAAGCCCATAATCGCGATAACAAATCCATGCCATCAACCCACTCGTGGCTGCAATCAGTAACCCAACCCATGTTGGCCCGCCAAGCAATGGGTGACGTGGCGTTGGCAAAGGGTTCGCAGCTTTCGGATCGGTGGCGATTTGGGTAATCCACGGGTTTAACCCAAAGCCAATCGCGATCCCAACTACAATCACAAGTGCTGACAACATAGGCTGATTATCCTTGTAGGGCCGCTAAAGCAGCGGTACGCATGACTGATAGCGGTGCAGGCTGATCAAACCAGAGGCTAAATGCTAAGCCAGCTTGGCGGACTAACATATCAAGCCCATCGGAATAGGCTGCGCCACAGGCCGCCGCCGCTTTAAGCAATGGCGTTTGGCGATAGACTGTATCGTACACCATAAGCTTGGCATGGAGTAGGCCTAAATCAAGCGGCGCAGGATCAGTATCCTTCCAACCAAGCGAGGTTACATTGATCAACAGGCTTGCATTGGCTAAACAATCAGCAACGTGAGAATCGGTGGCTACTAGCGCTTGTTCGTGGGGCAAAACCAAAGCTTGAGCACTGCTGAGCGTGCGGTTGATTAGGCTAATCTGCTGGCAACCAGCGTTGCGCAAGGCCCAAAGTGCTGCCCGTGCTGCGCCACCAGCTCCCAAAATCACCGCTCGTTGGCTGGCTAAATCGATTCCAGCTGCTTGGAGCGAGGCTTGGAGCGCGGGTGCATCGGTGTTGTGGCCAGTCAAACTACCATCGATTTCGCGCACGATGGTATTGACAGCTCCAAGCTCTTGGGCGATAGCTACCGTGCGATCAAGCAAGGGCGCGATTGCAACTTTATGCGGCAAGGTTACATTTGCGCCTAACACGCCCGCGGTGCGCAGACTTTGCACGCGGGCGGGCAACTCGGCGGCTAGTGTATGCCAACGTGCATAGTGCTGATTAATAGCAAGCGCCTGCAATGCAGCATTGTGCATTGCAGGCGAAAGGCTATGAGCGACCGGATCGCCAATGATGCCAAGGGCAGCTATTTGGGACACGCCAAAAACTCTTCTTGAAATTGCAAAAATTCGCTATAGTCATTAGTGAAATTGTGGGTTGGCCGTTCGCCAGCAGGCACACATTTGGTCACAAAATAGGTCACATCCTCATCTGCTGGCGCTGCGGCTGCTTGCAAAGCAAACAAGCCAGGCGTGCTGATTGGGCCTGGTGGTAGGCCAGGATTGACCCGCGTATTGTAAGGGCCTTCTGCGCTATTAATTTGCTGCACTGTTAGTTCGTCGAGCTTTGGCCACCAGTTGCCTGGCTCTCCCAAGATATATTGAACCGTTGGATCTGCGCCAAGTTGGTTGCCTGCAAACTCTGGCTTTAGGCGATTCCAGAAGGCAGCGGCAATGCGTGGCATTTCTTCGTTATTGCTTGCTTCGCGCTGTATAATTGAAGCCATTGTGACCACTTCGTGGACAGAGCGTCCGCTGGTGGCACTGCTCAACGGCGAATCGGCCCAGCGAAGTGCGAAGGTATCGAGCATTTTGCGCACAATATCTTCGCTACTAGCATCGGAGAAAATGTCATAGGTATCGGGGAAGAGATAGCCTTCTAAGCTGGCGCTATCGGGCAAACTGGCCAAAAAGCTATAGTCGGCCTTGAACTGCGAGCCATTGCGTGCAACGCTCAAGAAATCATCGGCGCTGACCACGCCAGTCGATTCAATAACGTTGGCAATTTCTTCGATTCGCAAGCCTTCGGGCACGGTAAAGCGCACAGCGGTGCGCACTTCAGGCGCAACCCGAAACATTTCCAAAATTTGATTGATGGTCATGTTGGGGCTGATTTTGTAGGTGCCCGGGTACAATTCTGTTTCAGCGTTGCGTATATCGGCAAAAACGCGGAAGACAATTGCACGGCGAACCAAGCCTTCAGATTCTAGATTGCTGCTAATGACAGCCAAACTTTCGTTTTGGGCAATCGTAAAATTTTTGGCGACATCGCTATCGCCAGCAGGCGTGGTTAACTCACGCAGAAACAATGTTGCAACACAAGCGACCACGAGTGCGCCAATGGTGGCAACAATCAACAAAGCTCGAATTAAACGTCTCACAAGCATCCCTTATTATCTATGGTAGCGTTGGCATATACCAACAATCGGTCGATCGCAAACGGCAAAACCTTGGCTATTATAGCCTTGCGTTATCTATTTGACAACAACTCCTCCTTTCTTAACAATTGTTTATCCTATCCTCATGAGCTAAAACCCTAGGCAAGCAATCTGCAATAATCTCACCTCTAGGGGTGAGATAGAAGTCGTCTTAACGAACGGGACTGACGCTCGTTTATAAGACTGCACAACAACTCTAAGTGTTGCTATACTAGCTAGTATTCTTTTTGGATTCGTTGCTGGCTTGTTGCCAGTTAGGTTGCGTTTGGCTGGTTGGTATGCCTTATCAAGATATATTCCATGATTGAGTTTAGGCTCAGATTAATGCTTGCTAGTGATTCGATCAGCTTGTGAGTTGCTTAAATAGCTAGCTACACATTGACATGACTTAAGGCCTGAGTCATAATAGTTCTACCGACATACCAACCAATCATCGCAGGATGGTGTTTTATGCAATGGAGCATGCGGCTACGTTCGCTCTGCATTCCTGCTCTATTGACGTTCATGATCGCTGGTTTATTTGCGCTCATGGCTCGTCAACCGCACGCTAGCTTCGCTCAGGATAGCGAAGGTTCGCCCCCCGATTGCCCTGGCTTGGGCGATCTTGGTGCTTGGTTCAGCGCCGACAACGAAGTTGTTATTATTAATCGTTCGAGTGTTTGTACCTATGAAGTTGGCACGGCTGTGTATCAAAAATTCGATGCCGTTACCGATCATCAGGTGCTATTTGCCTCGCAAAGCGATCAATTGCCCCCCAATACCCAACGCACGTATCGCCAAACTTTAACCACATGTGCTGGCCAAATGAGCGCCTTCTTCGGCCCAGTTTTGCCAAACTTGATGAACCAGCGTTACCAAGAGCGTTTGTTGGCGGCCAATCATTATGGCGGCACCAATTATTGTTTGCGCAACTGCGATTCGGGCCATTTGCTTGGTTGGGTTGGCGTGAGCCAAAACGCAGTCTTACAACATTCAGCCAGAATCGGCATGAAAATCACTGGCGCTCCACCATGGCAAATTGAATTTCGCCTGACTGGCCCCATGACCAAAACCCATATCGAGCAGATCGATCCGTATCTGTTTACTGGCAATACTTGGAATTTAAGCACGGTGCCTGCTGGCGATTACACGCTTAAAGCCTCGTATATTGCCAACCAAGGTATCCGCTGCGATAGCAAAACAATTCAATTTAAGGTCGCGAGCGCGCCGCTGCCAACGCCTACGCCATCACCAACACCTACGCCAGTGCCAGTCTATCGGGCGCGAATTGTGTTGAATTCATTGGTTATTTGGGATGTTAATCGTGGCGATCAGCTGAATAATTTTGATGGTTTTGTGCGGCCTGGTGATACAATTTCGTATACCCTCGCCATCCAAAATACTGGCAACATGCCCTTGAGCAATGTTCAAATCGTCGATCCCTTCTCAGCTGCGACGAGTTTTAATGGACTAAGTTGGCCAGCGCCACAAATTCAGCCAAGCCCCAATGGCTCTGGCCCGATTGGCTGGCAAATTCCGCTCTTGCAACCAAATCAACGGATTAATGTGACCTTCCAAGTGATCGTCAAAGAATCAATTCGCGGAACCTATACCCAAATTATCAATAATGCTAGCTTCTCAAGCAACGAAACTGGCCAGCAGTGGAGCAATACGACTGAACATATTTACAATCCAGATTTTGATCGATAAGTTGGGGATTGGGGATCGGAGATCGGAAACTGTAACCATGAAGGACGCAACACGAAGGTTGAAATAGCAGCATAACAACCCCTCTCCCATACTCAAGGTGGGAGAGGGGCTTTTTAATCGTGCGTTTTGCTTGTCAACGAACGCGGAAAGGTGATAGTTTGGCTATGATGAGGGCAAGCTTTGGGTCTGAGGAAATACAACAATCCACAAAATAAATATTTGGGGGTGCTGGGGGCTGAAAACCCCCGGCGTTTCCCGCCTGGGGAGGGACGGAAGGGTGGCGATCTCTGTATATAGTGTGATTCAAGCGCAAGCCAAAAAGCAAATCATTGATTCTTGCTGCTTTATATTAACGATCAAATGCCGGATCAGCTTTTGCCTCGCGCATAAAGACCATTGCCAAGCCTACCACACCCCAAAACAGCGTGCCCATATGTGGAAACTCGATATTGAAGAAATAGTGATCGAGCACGCCAACTGCGAGGGCTGCCAAAATTGCTGCCTGCAAGCCAATAATTGCATCGCCAACCGAGCGCTCGCTGCGGCGGATAGCTTGGGTTGTGAGCACCATAAAGGCGATTGCGGTCAAAATGTATAAGCCTAAACCAACCAAGCCCATGCGCGAGCCAAGCGCCAAATACACGCTGCTCACGCCAGTCGTCAGGTCGATATTCGGGGCACGGCCAAAGCCCACCCCAAACACCGGATACTCACGCATAATCGCGATTGCATTGCGAAACTCGGCCAAGCGCATTTGGTTGGCTTGATCTTTGAATTGAATGCCTTCAACAATTCGCTCGACAAAATCACCGCCTTTACCCAAGCCCAAAATCGCGATTGCCCCAGCGATGCCGCCAGCGCCAATCAGCCACCATAATTGGCGATAGCGCACAGTTGCCAGAAACAGCCCAGCAATGGCAAAACCGCCGAGTGCTGCTCGTGACGAGGTCAAAAAGACTGCCAAAGCAAAGCTTGCGGTGATGAGCCATAACCATTTGCGACCCAAAACAGGGCGCTGAGCCAAAGCTTGGCCCAAGGCAATCGCCCCCAGCAAGGCCATCATGCCGCCAAAACCGTTAGGGTCAATCGAGGTGCTAATCGCGCGCTCAAACCCATTCGGATCGTCTTCGACATAGCGCAAAACGCGGCCACTTGCAGGATAGCCAATTGGTGCGAGCGCGGTCAAAAAGCGCAGTGCTAGGCCATCGGGGGCGAAGCGCAGGCCAATCCCGAGCAGTGCCGCCGCCCAACCAGTCAGAATTAGCAAGCGCAGCCACCAACGAGCTTGTTCTAATGAATCGAGGGCATTTTGCACCCCCCAGAACAAACAAATGCCGAGCAGCAATTTGAAATAATTATGCAGCAGCAGGCTATCGGGCGCAGCATTCGAGCCAATGATAAACGAGAAAAACGAGCTTCCAAGGAGCAGAATAACCCATGGGGCGAGGCTACCCCAGCGCCAGCTACGTTCGGGATCAACTAAATTGCGCACGACCAGCATTGCATAGAGCGCCAATAAACCTAGCTCAAGCAAGGCTGGAGTTAGGCCAACTTTGAAGGGCAAGGTACCAAAGGGCAAAAGCGTGGCAACCAAAACAGTGGCCGTCAGAATCGAATGCACTGAACGGGCAAACCATGCGCCGACCAGCAAGCCCAGCACGCCTGCGACTACCAAAAAGCCTGGCACAAACGCGGCAATCGCGCCTAAGCCAACGCCAAGCAGCGTGCCGCCAAAAATCAAACCAAGCTCACGTCGTCGATGCTGATCGAATGCTGCAAACATGCCAATCTACCTTTTATAACTGGGGTACGTTTTGATCCACGAAGGACACGAAGAGCACGAAGGACGGAAACCGCAAAGAACATGAAGAACACAAAGAGCGCGAAGAACGAAAACCGCGAAGGACGCGAAGAGCACGAATGCTCACTATTCATCCCTCATAATTCATCCTTCATCCTTTCTTTCTCTGTGCCTCTGCGTTAATAGTTGCCCTTTGCCTTCATCCCTCATAATTCATCCTTCATCCTTTTCTATGCTCTTCTAGCCTAGCATAAACTGGCCTAGCCAGACAAGCCTCATGGCCAATTATTGCACAATTGTAACAGAGCGACAGGTGGCTAAAATAAAAAAAGCGCCAGCAGGCCATCTGGATATGGCACACTAGCGTTACCCAAGAGCAAAAAAAGGGGGCCAGAACCGATTCTGGCCCGCGAACGGTCGTTCGGAGGTCGGCAGCCTTATACGAAATGGGCCAACTCGTTAGCGGTACGCTTCATGTCTAAGAAGATCAGGCCAAGCTTTGCCCGGCTTTGCGCCAAGGCGGTTAGCACTGCATCTTCACCGATTGAAATCAGAATAACGTAGCCTTCTTCACCTTGTACGAAGACGAGGTTAAGTGCGCCACGCCGAAGCTCGCCAGCGATTCGTTCGCCCAGAGACAACATCGCGGCACTCATAGCAGACACACGATCTTCTTCCACATCGTTCGGAAGATTCGAGGCCATGATGAGACCATCAACGCTGACGACCGCCGAGGCTTCGATGTCAGGCGTATTCATCTGCAGTGCCTTGAGATGCCGCACCATCTCTTCGGTTCTGGTTGCCATGCAACTCCTCCTTAGGCCGTAGGCCGGCGTGGAATCTATAATGAATGACTTGCTTGGAACGATCAGCCTTCAGCGGGTTGGCCGTCTGCGCCATTCTACTACATCTTTTGCCAAATATCAACTACAGATCCCACTATAACGGGCTAATTTAGCCCTTGCTTGTCAAGCGGTTCGCTGTAATATGCTGGGTTGGCTACTCGCTCCGTAGCAGGCGATCGGCGTTCGCGATACTTTCTTCCAAGGGTGCGCCATTTAAGCTATTACGCACCAAAGCGATCAGGATGTCCCATCCGTTGTTGAAGCGGAGGGTGGTGGGCCAAGCGCTCGCCCGACTAACTGCCAGCTGAAGTTGTGGGTAGAGTGGGTCGCTACTGGCTAAGTCGTTACGCACACTTGGTATATCAGCGGCTTGAAAAGCCGTTTGCGCTTTCATCTCCACAAGAAACCGCATCACGTCAAGCGCGGCGTTTTGCTGTTGCTCGGTGCTGCGTGGGCTGATCACAAGCACACTGCTCCGAACAAAGGGTTGCGGTTCTTGGCCGGTTTGGCTCAGGCGTGGCAATGGTTGCACGCCAACGTTCTCCCCCCACAATTGACGATAGGTGCTGATTTGATCGGCCCAGTCAATCGTCATAATCGCACTGTTTTGGCTCACACTGCGAGCTATCAGTCGATGATCATCACGGGCTAACAAGCTTGGATCTTGGGCTAATGCGTCGACCCAGGTTAGCCACTGTAATGTTGGGGTATAGCTTTGAGTCCCCAGAACCACCGCACCAGTTTCATCGAAGATTGTGCCTCCGAAGGCTGGTAGGTAGGGTTGGGTAAAGTATAGCGATAAATTATACGCTAATCCGTACTGTCCTTGATCATCGCTAAACCCGCGAGCGATTTCAAGCCATTCAGCAGTGCTTTGTGGCGGTGTGCTTACAAAGTTTGCCCGATTATAGTACAGCACAGGTAGATTAAGCGTCAATGGCAAGCCATATAATTTGTCGCCATAACGGGCACCATCAAGCGCCGCTGGCACGATTGGCTCAAGGTTAACCTTACGCAGCCGTTCCGTCAGATCAATAATCAGTTGTTGATCTGCTAGCTCGCCTACCCAACGATTTTCATTAAGCCAGATTAGGTCTGGTGGTGTGCCTTCAAGCAGTGCCGCCCGATAATCGTGCAGCAGGTTTGGCCCACGATTGACAATTTGAATTACAACGTTTGGATGTGCACGTTGGTATTCTAACAGCAATCGCGTGAAAAGTTCACTGCGTTGGGCATCGGCTCCATGCCAAATTACCAGTTGCGTGCGGGTCAGAGGATTAGCGGTAGCCCCTGGGGTTAACAACGTGTTATCATAGCTTGTTGCGCTACAACCAACAATGAAAATCCCAATCATCAAAAGGCTAAAATACCGCCATACTGCCCTCATGGGTGTATCCCGTTCTTTCGTTAACTGCGTTTTATCTGATTATAAAGGCATAAAACGCCAACGAATCATCAAAAGTATACCATGCTCAGGCGTTACTGACAAGCTGAGGTAGCTGGCTAGGTTTGAGCACATTCCGCCACTTGACTTTGAGTGCACTCAAAGGTGTAGACTGCCTACATTGGTTTATGATCCATTGCTGGAGGCAGGAATGAAACAACGGTCATTAGGCAGCCAAGGGCTGACAGTTAATCCAATTGGCTTAGGCTGTATGGGCATGTCGGAGTTTTATGGCCCAACCGATGAGGCCGAATCGCTGGCAACCATCGATCGGGCCTTGGAATTAGGCGTCAATTTCTTCGATACCGCCGATATGTATGGGCCTTTTACCAATGAGCAATTGGTTGGCAAAGCGTTCAAAGGCCGCCGCGATCAGGTTATGCTCGCAACCAAATTTGGCATTCAACGCGGCCCCAATAATCAACGCTCAATCAATGGCCGCCCTGAATACGTTAAAGCTGCCTGCGATGCCTCGCTGCAACGCTTAGGCGTTGATCATATCGATCTGTATTATCAGCATCGGGTTGATGCGAATGTGCCAATTGAGGAAACAGTTGGGGCAATGGCCGAGTTGGTGCAGGCTGGCAAAGTGCGCTACCTCGGTCTATCCGAAGCCGATGCCCCAACAATTCGGCGCGCGCATCAAGTTCACCCCATTAGCGCCTTGCAAACCGAATATTCGCTCTGGTCGCGCGAGCCAGAAATTGAAATTTTGGCGACAACGCGCGAGTTGGGCATTGGCTTTGTGGCCTATAGCCCGCTTGGGCGTGGCTTTTTGACTGGCCAATTTCGCAGCGTCGATGATTTTGCCGCCGATGATTATCGTCGCTACTCACCACGCTTCCAAGGCGAAAATTTCCAGCACAACTTGACGTTGGTCAAGCATATTGAGCAACTGGCCAGCCAAAAAGGCATCACGCCAGCTCAATTGGCCTTGGCTTGGGTCTTGGCCAAAGGCGATGATATTGTGCCGATTCCAGGCACCAAGCGTCGCCGCTACCTCGAAGAAAACATGGCTGCCTTGAGTGTTGAACTTAGCGCCGCCGAGCTGGCCGCAATTGATGCAGTCTTGCCAATTGATGCTGCGGTTGGCACGCGCTACTAGGCCGCAAGATGTTCTCGCTCCCTCGCCCGCGTTCAGTGGCCGAGGGAGCATCCTCGTGGAATACGCGCCTATCCTTCAAAACCGCTCCAAACAAGCCTCGCGGCACACTTCTGGCTTGCGAACACCTGCTATAATGGGAACCGACCTCTGCAACATGTCCCGCATGTTCCGCTCAGAAGGAGCATCTATGCCAAAACAAGGTGCATTTACGTTTGTCTTACATAGCCACTTGCCCTATTGTCGCAAAGCTGGCCGCTGGCCTCACGGTGAAGAATGGCTTCACGAGGCCGCTTCCGAGACGTATATTCCACTGCTCAATGCGCTGACTGATCTGATCAACGATGGGGTTACTCCTCGCTTAACGATTGGGATTACGCCAATTCTGACCGAACAATTGGCCGACCCAACGATTTTGCACAATTTCGAAGAGTATCTCGACGAAAAGATTGTTGCAGCTCAAGCTGATATTGATCGGCTGGCTGATGTACAGGCTGTTTGGGAAGCCGCCCAACGTGCTGAAGCAGAGCCAGAGCCAGAGCCAACACCACTGCTTTCGAGTGAAGAGCTTGAAAGCTTAATTACCAAAAACGATGCCCTGCTTTCTTCAACTGCTGGTGATTCGCCAGCCCCGCTCCATGCAGGCTTGTTGAGCGCCACCACTGTTGCTAGCGCCGACGTTGCGGAAATTGATGAAGTTGTTGATGCTGCTGCCGAAGAAGAACTTGAGGTTGAGCCAGAGCTGGAAGAACCTGCTCCCCTAGAGCAACCAGATCCCCACAAAGCTTATTTGGCTCAGTGGTATCGCGATTGGTATAGCATGATCAAGCGCTCGTTTATCGAACGCTATAACCGCGATATTATCGGAGCTTTCCGCCAATTGCAGGATGCTGGCTATATCGAAATTATCACTTGTGGCGCAACCCATGGCTACTTGCCGTTGGTGAGCCGCGATTCAACGATTTATGCCCAAATTGCGGTGGCAGTGCAAAGCTACGAACGGCACTATGGCCGCAAGCCCAAAGCAATTTGGCTGCCAGAGTGCGCCTATCGCCCAGCCTACTACCCAGAAGATCGCAGCGAAACCGAGCGTAAACCAGGGGTCGAAGAATTTCTCGAAGCCCAAGGCATCGAGTGTTTCTTTGTCGAAACAACCACCATCGAAGGTGGTGCACCCTTGGATAAAGCCGAAGGCAAGATTCTTGGCCCCTATGGCGATACGCTGCGCAAATATGTTGTGCCAGTTACCCGCGAAGTTCCGCCAACTGGCAATAGCACGCTTCAGCCCTATTTGGTTGGCTTGAGCGATAAAGTTGCCGCAATTGGCCGCCACCACAAAACTGGCTTGCAGGTCTGGTCGGCAGAATGGGGCTACCCAGGCGATGCCAACTATCGCGAGTTCCATCGTAAAGATAGCGAAAGCGGCATGCAATATTGGCGCATCACTGGGCCAAAAGTCGATCTTGGCTTTAAAGATTACTATCATCCCGATTGGATTAACGACAAAATTCATGCCCACGCCGATCACTTCACCAATTTGGTGCATCAAGTCATCAGCGAATATCGCGGCCAAACTGGGCGCTATGGCCTGATTTCATCAAACTACGACACCGAATTGTTCGGCCACTGGTGGTTTGAAGGGGTCGATTGGATGCGCGAAGTGCTCCGGCGCTTGGCTGCCAATCCCGATATTGACCTGACGACGGCTTCAGAATATATTGCCAATAATCCACCGCGTGAATCGTTGAACCTGCCCGAAAGCTCGTGGGGTTCGAATGGCACGCACCAAACCTGGCTCAACCCTGAAACCGAGTGGATGTGGCCAATTATTCATGGGGCAGAAAAACGCATGGAGGGTTTAGTCGCAGCCTATCCCCAAACTGATGGCGATTTGGCTGAGGCTTTGGCCCAAACAGCCCGCGAATTGCTGCTGTTGCAATCGAGCGATTGGCCCTTCTTGGTAACGACAGGTCAAGCCCAAGATTATGCCACCAAGCGCTTTAATGAGCATGTCGAGCGGTTTAGCCAGTTGGCTGATGCAATCGAGGCCAATGACCTTGGCTTGATGCGCGAACTAACCGCCAGCTTCAACGACCTTGATAATCCATTCCCAACGATTGATTATCATGTGTTTGCTGCTCGCGAGGGTTTGGTCGCCTAAATACGCGAACCCATGGCGGGGTTTAATCGCTACGCCATGGGTTTTTCAACTCTTTAAGAATCGCTGAATCAACATTGATTTGGCGATTCTATTAGTAACTAATGCTTATGAAAGTACTTGTGCTTGGCAACAATGGCGCAGCCCATGCCTACGTTTGGAAGTTGTTTAATAGCCAGCGAATTGATAGCTTAGCCACCGTGCCTGGCAATGGTGGCACAAGTTTGCTTGTGCCAAATGCAGAGCCATTTGAAAGCATGGCCGAGCTAGCGAAGTGGGCCTACGATGAGCATTTTCAGGTGATTGTGCCAGCAGAGGGCAGTTATCTGAGCAATGGCTTGGCCGATGCTGCGCTCATGTATAAAATTCCGGTCTGTGGGCCGCCCAAACAAGCGGCAGTGCTTGAACGCTCGCGTTTGTGGCTCAAAGAATTTCTCAATCGGCACCAAATTCCAACCTCAACTGGTCGCGCTTTGGGTGATTTGGCAACTGCTGAGCGTTACGTTGCCTCGCAGCCACTGCCAATTATGCTCTGGGGCGATTATCCTTCAGAATACGATGGCGCATATACTGATCGCGCTGAAGCACTGGCTGCCTTGGCTGGGATTTTTGCCTTACCGCCACGCCCAGGTCATTATCGCGGCGTGGTGATTGAGCAACCTGCACTTGGCCCAACCGTCGCGCTTTCAGCCCTTACCGATGGCACAACCTTGATTCCAATGCAAGCTGTGCGAATGTACGATCGGCTTGAGGATAACGATCAAGGCTGGGCTGCTGAAGGCATGGGCGCGCATACCACCCCAAGCGGTCTTCTCAAGCAAATAGGCGATTATCTGAGTGCAACCATTTTGGAGCCAATTCGGGCGGCCCTGCTGCGTGATAAACTGCCGTGGTGGGGCATTCTGGGCGTTGATTGTGCAATTACTGCGCGCGGGCCGCAAGTCTTGCGCATTCGCACAACGCTCAGCGATCCTGAGGCCCAGGTGATCTTGCCTTTGCTCGAAGATGATTTATTTCCGCTACTGGTTGCGGCCAACAATCGCAGCTTGCTCAATGTGCCAGCTCTGCGTTGGCGAGCAGAAGCCAGCGTAGGCGTGACCATGGTGGCAACTGGCTATCCGCATAGTTTTAGCACTGGCATGGCAATCGATGGCATCGCCGAGCTGGAGCCTGGGGTTGTGGCGTTTCAAAATGAGACCTCTAATCCCAATGGCTTGCGCTATGTTTCCGAAGAAATGCATATGCCCGAAAAGCGCAGCTTATTTAGCGGGGTCAGTAGTGCGCTCAGCGATGCAATTTTAGTTCGTTCAATGGGTAGCAATCACCTCGCTTCACAGGCTGGCCGAATTGTGACTGTGACGGCGCAAGCGGCTACGTTGGCTGAGGCGCATGCAAAAGCCTATCGCAATCTCAAACGCCTGCGAATTGGATCATCAACCTATCGCAACGATATTGGCCTGCGCGAACTTTAGAAGATCGGTCTTTGGTCGCTAGGCGCGGCTCAACAGCTCGCGTATGCTGCATTTAATCTACAGTTGAGGGAAGTTGAATATGGATCTGCTACGCACCATTGGGCTTGGGCTATTATTGATCGTGCTTACTGGCTGTTCGCTAAAGGCCGAACCATTGTCAATTCAAGAAGCCTCTGATCAAGGCTTAATCGATTTAGAATTTAAAACCGCTGGGACTGCTGGTGGCGTGCTGACAATGATCGTCACTGGCAAAACTGAGCGCTCGATTCAAATCACCATTCCTGCTGGCCAAATTTTGGATAATCAAACCGATTATCACGAAGATATGGTCTTGATTCGTTATGAAGGTCTGGTGGAAAGCCTCGAGGCTGACGTTATTCAATCAAACTTGCCGCTGATTACCAAACAAGCCACCGCTCGTTACGGCGTTATTGAAGCCTACAGCCTTGAATTGTATGCAGAGCCAGGCGCTGAAGCTGATGCGTATGCGTTTGATGGCTTTGTTGACCCAGAATTGCAACGCCTCGTTGACCATTTGGCCCTGCAAAGCAGCGAAGAATTTGTGGGCAAACAATTGGCAATTTGGGCTTTGACCGATAACCCTGATTATGATACTACTTCAGAGATTATCGAATTTAGTGAGCATGATTTGGCTCAGGCCCGCACATTTTTGCTCGCTGCAAAATTAGATCCTGCCGATTATCTCATGTTTGAACAATAAGCAAAACCACCACATTGAGAGAAGATCACTATGCAAAAACTCACTAAAAGTTGGCTTGGTTTGAGCCTCTGTTTGCTGCTTACCGGTTGTATGCTTAGCTACGAAAAACTTACGCTGCAAGAAACGATTGCCCAAGAACGAATTGACGTGCGCTTTCTTGCTAAAGGATTCACTGGCGATTCAATGATCGTTACTATGCGCGGAAAAGTTAATAAACCAACCAATGTAACAATTCCGCACGGTATCTTATTAAGTAATCGTAATAAGCGTCAAGATTTGGTAGCGGTTCGCTATAAAGGGAAAACACAATCAATTGATGCAGCGAAATATAGAGCCGTTGAAGAACAATTTCTAAACGCTGAAAAGAAACAAACTGTCCATTTTGTTTTAGAAGTTTATAGCATAAACTTTGACCGAGATTATATTCAAGCTCATGATCAATTTGTGATCAATGGGATGGCAGAAGGCGATTTGAAACAATTTGTTGATTTTTTAGCCGCGCAAAAAGATGGCAATGATACTGCAAAACAGTTAGCAATTTGGGCTATCACCTATAATCCCACTCAGGAAGAGGTCTTAGAATATTATTCAAATATTCGTTCTGAGCATTTTACAATAGCAGAAGAATTAATGATCGATTCGGGCTTGAATGCAGAAGATTATTTGCTGTTTGACGAATAATAGCTAAGGATTTTTTTATGATTAGTGGGATTAAATATCGATTAGCACAGTTGCTGTTTGTAACAACGTTGCTTGGCGGATGTTCCTTTACTAATAACCCTAAACCATTAAATCAAGCACTTGATCAAGGTTTGGTTGATGTTGAATTGACGAATGTTGGGACATTTGGCGATGTCATGATCGCCACAATTTATGGCAAAGCACCCGATTCGGTTGAGTTGGCAATTCCTAGCGGATTAATCGTTAAGAACGAACAATCAGATGAGGATTTTGTCTTGGTGCGCTATCAAGGTATGCTTAGCGCCCTCGATGCAATCGATCCGCAGCTTGAAGAGCCACTAACTGCCCACAAGGATCAGCCGAGCTATGGCTTGATCGAGGCCTATAGTATTGAGGCCTATACCAATTCGCCAACAATCAGCGATACATTTCGGCTTGATGGCTTTGCTGAAGCAGATTTGAAAACGCTGATCGATCTGTTTGCGCAAAAACCGCACGATCAATTTACGGCCAAACAAATTGCAATTTGGGCAATTACCGATGATGCTGATCGCGAGGTTGTCTATTGGGCGAGTTCACTGTTTAAAGAAGCAGATTTTGAACAAGCTAAAGCCTTATTAATCGAAGCCAAATTAGATCCAACTAACTATTTGATGTTTCAAGAGTAAACAAAACCCCCGCCATTGTTACGCTGGCGGGGGTTTTTGGTTATGTTAGCGACATTTAGGCAGTTGGTGGTTGCTCGCCCACCGATTGCAAGAGAATTTCGGCTACGTCTTTGCGGCCAAGGGTTTCTGATTGGTTGGTGTTCTTGGCAGCATCCTCGAACATCACCATACAGAATGGACAGCCCATTGCAACGGTATCTGGCTTTTCGGTTTGCAATTGTTCAAGCCGAATCACATTGACATGTTTATCGCCCCACCCTTCGAGCCAAGCGTTACCGCCGCCACCACCACAGCACATAGCTTTTTCACGATTACGTGGCCCAGCTTCGACCAACTCCAAGCCAGGAATGCTGCTAAGCACATTGCGTGGCTCTTCGTAAATATCGTTGTAGCGGCCAATGTAACATGGGTCGTGATAGACGACTTTTTCGTTGACTGGCACAGTTGGATTGAGCTTGCCAGCTTCGACCAAATCGTTCAAGAATTCGGTATGGTGCACCACTTCGTAATCCACGCCAGCTTTGCCGCCAAATTGAGGATACTCATTTTTGACGGTGTTGTAGCAGTGGGCGCAGGTTGTGACGATCTTCTTGAATTTGTATTGGCCCATGGTTTCGATGTTGGTATTGGCTTGTTGTTCGTACAACAATTCCTCGCCCATGCGGCGGGCTGGGTCGCCAGTACAAGTTTCTTCGTCGCCAAGGATGGCAAAATCAACGCCTGCTTTTTGCATCAACTGCACCATTGCACGGGCGGTTTTCTTCGAGCGATCATCATACGATGGCGCACAACCGACCCAATACAGCACCTCGGCTTCTTCTTTTTCGGCCAAGGTTGGCACGTCGAGGCCATCGGCCCAGGCGGTACGCTGGCGTTGTGGCAACTTCCATGGGTTGCCGTTGCGCTCGATGCCTTGCAACACCGTCTTGACCCCTGATGGAATTTCGCCCATCACCATGGTCAAGTTGCGGCGGAAATCGATAATGTCATCGACATGTTCAATCGTCGCAGGACACTCGGTCATACACGCGCGGCAGGTGGTACAAGCCCATAACTCGTTTTCGGTAACGATGCCTTGCTCATATAAATGCAAGGTTTCGGGGGTGCCTTCGAGCAATTCGATTTTTGCCCCGTTGCTGACGGTTGTTGGGGCAGCGGTTGCGCCAGCAGGCTGGAGCATCATCACGGTGCCATCGCGCTTGAGCACAGGGCCGCCGTGCATCAAATCGCTCATCTTGGTAATCAGCCATTTGGGCGAAAGATCAGAGCCAGAGGCAAAGGCCGGACAATTATCTTGGCAGCGGCCACAACGCATACAGGCATCGAAGTCCATGCGGCGCTTCCATGAGAAATCGCTGAGGCTGGTAACGCCCAATTTTGGCTCATCTTTTTCCAGTTCCTCTTCCATATTTGGAATGCGGTCGAGCGCACCTTTGGGGTCGCGATCACGGAACAAGGTGTTGAGCGGAGTATAGAAAATGTGGCGGAATTTGGTAAAGGGAATCGAGCCAACGAAGGCAAAGACTACCGCCATATGGCTCAGCCAGAGCACGCGGTGAATCCACAAGGCAACTTGGCTATGAATGATCGTGCCATCGGCAGCGCGTTCGACCCCAAGTCCGATAGCGCGGGCAACTGATGCGCCAGGATAGCCGAAGATCGCCCATTTGGCCCAACCTTGCTCGTAAACAATTGCGGTAACGGCGTTTGCACCCTCGCCAACGGTCATGGTTTGGTTGGCCAAGCGCAAAATTTCAATCAAGTAGCCACCAACCACAATGAAAATCATCGACCAAAGCACCCATGCATCGGTACCGCGATTATCCAAGCGGGTTGGTTTGGTTTTATAGCGGCGCCACAACGCCCAGAGCAAACCAGCGAAAAAGACCACACCCATAACATCAAGAATCAGCTCGTAATACTGATAAAAGCCACCAGTTAAAATCTTGCCTTGCTCTTCACCAGCAATCGGAATGGTGAAGTCGGCTTCAGCGGCAATAATATCGGTGCCGATAAACAGCGCCAAAAAGCCGTAGAAGATAAAGGTGTGCATAATGCCTGGCGTGCGATCGCGTAAGACGCGCTTCTGCCCAAAAACCTCGGTTGTCGTTGACCACAAGCGACTGGCAAAATTGGTCGAGCGCACTGTTGCATGGCCGCGGCGCCACAACAGAATGTCTTGATACATCTTGTAGAACATCGTGCCAATGGCAGCGATGGCAAACAAGTACAACACATACTCAACCGCATGCGGTAAGTTCCAGTAAATCTCGCGAACGGCGATAACTTGGCTGTTAAATAAAATTTCGTGCATGGGCGTTCCTCATCGAACTGGTTGAACACGGTGTGGGTCTATTGTATTACAAAAGAGGATATGCCGAGTTTAGCACGCATGACATCATGCGTCAAACGTTTTAGTGGGGATCGGTGGTTGAGGATCGGGGATCGGGAATGCAGTTTTTAGGCGTATCAATGAGCTAGCTAGATTATTGGTTAATTGCGGCCAATTTGGTCAGAAGGCTGAACCTTTTGTTAAGTGGATGAGTAATATACATAATACCTCAACGCTCATCCTCAGGGCCAATTGGAGACTAGACCTATGAGCCGACTTATCCTACGCAAACTTGGGTTGTTGATCGTGTTAGTGCCGTTATTGCATTTGTTCGGGGCATGGTATGTCTATAAGTATAATGGCTATTTTTACCCACCTAAACCAATTGTTATCATGACTGAGAATGGTAGAACTGACGGTGTACAGTTTGATACGCAACCATTTATGACCAGTTATCGCGAAACTATTAGCGCGATGGCCAATGGCGACCTTGGCCGAATTAATGAAGATCGCACGAAAGTCAACGAATACATTGATGATTTTATCATTCGTTCGGCCAAATTGTTGGGTGTAGCGTTTCTGACGACGATTGTTTTGGGCTTGGGGATGTGTTTGCTAGCAATTTCGCCACGCACTGGGCGTATCTCACCGGTTATGGTCAGCATGTTTACACTGGGCAATGCAATTCCTGGTTTTTTCTTAGGCTCGCTCTTGATTCTAGCCTTGTTGTATGCCAAACGTATGGGCTGGACGAATCAATTATTGCTGCCAGTGCAGGGCTACAGCACAGCGAAACATATGATTTTACCAGCGCTCATTTTGGCGTTGCGGCCTGCCTTTTATATTGCCTCAATTGGTGCTGGCTTGCTCGAAAACGAATTTCAACAAGATTATGTGCGCTTTGCCAAAAGCAAAGGCCTGCGTTGGCGCACAATTGTCCGTCGCCATGCGATTCCAAATGTGGCGCCTGCGGTTTTTGCGAGTTTAGGCCGGGGCTTGCAAATGGTGGTCGGCAGTTTGGTATTGGTCGAAGCCTTGTTCGATTGGCGTGGTGTTGGCTGGATGTTGTTCAATACGCTGACCAATGAAAAAGCAATAACCTTCTTTAATCCGCTGATTTTGAGCTTGTTATTGGCGTTGCTGGGCGCTGTATTAATTGCAGTTGATTTGTTGGCCTCGGTGTTGAGCCTTTGGATCAATCCGCTTGGGCGGCATGCTAGCGCGGGGAGAGGCTAAATGAAAAATCTGCCATTAACCTTGGGTTTGTTAATTACTGGATTTATGCTGTTGATTGCGATTTTTGGCCCCAGCCTTGCGCCGCATGATCCGCTGGTCGAAAATCGTTCGTTTCGCTATCAAGGCAAGTTTTATGGTGGCCCGCCACGCGAAACCTTGCCGCCGTTTGTGCACCCTGAACACCCCTTAGGCTTCGATGATATTAGCCGCGATTTGCTGAGCCGCTTATTGTGGGCGGTGCGGCCAACCTTGATTTTATGTGTGATTATTGCGACTGTGCGCTTGGTGCTGGGGATGGCAATTGGCGGCATTACAGGGTTATTGGGCCAACGGGTCGCATGGTTGCTCGATACGCTTATGAGCATTACCAGCGCCATTCCAATTTTGATTATTGCCTTGGGCTATTTGATTTGGACAAACGGCACGGCGCTGGTGATTTATCAAGGTACTACGCCAATGGTTGCCAATAAAGCTGGCATGAGCGCCTTTCTGATCGCCTTATGTTTAACTGGTTGGGTCAATAGCGCAAGCGTGATTCAAGGGCAAGTCCAGAAGGTGTTGCAGGCCCAGTATTTAGAAAGCGCCCATGCAATTGGCCTCAACCGCTGGCAAATTGCCTATCGCTATATTCTGCCTCAAATGCTGCCACTGTTGCCAATGTTGCTAGCCAGCGAATTAACCGCCGTTACCTTGATTGTGGCCGAGCTTGGCTATTTAGGCTATTTTATTGGCGGCAGCTATGTCTATAGCGATTTTACCAAAGATGTTCCCTTGCCCGATATTGTCAAACAAAAAGCCAGCCAGCCGGAGCTAGGCCAGATGCTTTCGGATTTCTTTGGTCAATATAGCCGCTCGCCATGGGTCTCGGTGTTTGCTGGCATCTTGATGGTGTTGCTCTTAATTGGTTTTACGCTCACCAGCGAAGGCCTACGCCGCCAGTTAGATATTACGCGGCCTCGGCGTTGGAATTGGCGCGGCCTGTTTCAGCGCCAAGCTAGCAAAACCAAGCTGAAGCAAACAGCCTAGGGCTTTGCTATCGCCAATCATTTTTTGCTGTCGCTCACCTGTTCCAACACAGCGCCGGAACGGGTACAATAGAACCAGCAAGATTGACATAGATCACGGTTTTTGACCGTCATGTAAGGACTAGATCAATGACTCACCCGCTGCTGATTGGGCTGAATGCTCAACAACAACGCGCAGTCCAAGCGATTCATGGGCCAGTGTTGGTGCTGGCTGGCCCAGGCTCAGGCAAGACCCGCGTGCTCACTCATCGTATTGCCTATTTGATTAATGAAGTTGGCGTGCGCCCTTATAACATTTTGGCGGTGACCTTTACCAACAAGGCTGCCCGCGAAATGCGCGAACGGCTTAGCAATTTAATTGGCGAAAGCCGCGCCCACGATGTGATGATGGGCACCTTCCACTCGATTTGTGCCCGTTGGCTGCGGCGCGATATTCAGCACTTGCAACGCGCCAATGATTTCGTGGTCTACGATGCAGACGATCAGCAGCGGGTAATGAAGCAAATTTTGCGCGAATTGGATTTAAGCGAGAAGCAATATAACCCGCGTTCGATCCACGCCCGCATTTCTGCCGCCAAAAACGAATTAATTGGGGTAGCCGAATTTGCCCGTAGCGTCAGTAGCTATTTCGATGAAATTGTGTTGCGCTGTTATGAGCGCTACGAGAAGCAATTATTTGCCAATAACGCGCTTGATTTTGATGATTTGCTGCTCAAAACTGTTAATTTGTTTGAATATCATTCCGAGGTGTTGGCCCGTTATGCTGAGCGCTACGTCCATGTGATGGTCGATGAAGTGCAAGATACCAATCGGGTACAATTTTCATTGGTCAATCATGTTGGCGCTGGCCACAACAACTACTTTTTAATTGGCGATATTCAGCAATCAATTTATGCTTGGCGCGGCGCGCGCTTGGCCAATGTGCGCGAATTTGAAGAAGCGCATCCCGATGTGCAAATTATTCCCCTCGAACAAAATTACCGCTCAACCCAACCAATTCTCGATGTGGCCCAATCGATCATCGATGCAGCCCACGATCGCCGCCATACCACCAAAATCTGGACTGATCAGCAGGATGGTGATTTGGTTTCGCTGGTCGAAGCCTACGATCACAACGAGGAAGCCCGCTGGGTTGCCGACGAAATTATGCGCATTCGCGGGCGTGATGGTCGTTCGCTCGACGATTTTGCCGTGATGTATCGCACCAACGCCCAATCGCGGGCCTTTGAAGAAGCGATGATTAGCCGCGGCCTACGCTACAAATTGGTCGGCGGCACGCGCTTCTACGAGCGCAAAGAAATTAAAGATATTGTGGCCTATCTGCGCATAATTCATAATCCACACGACGAAGTTAGTTTGTTGCGGGTGATCAACGTGCCAGGCCGGAGCATTGGCGATCGCACTCAGCAAGAGTTGCTGCAATGGGCTCGCAATCTTGATATTTCAATTTGGGATGCGTTAGAACTGTTAGTTACCAACGAGGCCCAAAATCCCCCAATCGGTGGCCGGGCGCGCAACGCCGTCGAGCAATTTCAAAAGTTGGTGGCTGGGCTACGCGATCTGCGCCACGATTTAATGCTTGGCGAATTAATTCAACGCTTGCTTGAGCGCGTGCCATTCCAAGAGCTGTTGGTGGCCGAGTATGGCGAGGAAGAAGGCGCTGAGCGCTGGGAAAATATTCTCGAATTGCAAAACGTCAGTATGGAATATTTGGCCTTGCCAACCGAAGATCAACTGCCGCGCTTTTTAGAAGAAGTGGCCTTGGTCAGCGATGTTGATAGCCTTGACACCACCAAAGCTCGCGAACCAGGCGTAACTTTAATTACCTTGCACCAAGCCAAAGGCCTTGAGTATCCGGTGGTCTTTTTGGCTGGGCTAGAAGAAGGCTTGTTGCCCCACGGGCGCTCGATTGACGACCCTGAGAGCATCGAAGAAGAACGGCGCTTGTTGTATGTTGGCACGACTCGCGCCAAACAACGGCTGTATATGCTCTATGCCTTCAAACGCGCCACGTGGGGCCGCACCGATCTGACCATTCCTTCGCGCTTTTTGGGCGATATTCCCAAAGATTTGCTGCAACGTACGCCAACCCGTGAAGTTAAACAAATGCCAGTGCATGCGGCAACTCAATGGCAAAGCAGCACGCCGCAACGCACTCGTGGAGCGCAACCAAGCAGCAGCAGCATGTGGAGTGGCGCAAGTGGGTCAGCCCGCCCCAAACGCCCAGAACGCGAGCCAAGCGCCGCCAGTTATAGCGCAGGCGATAAAGTGCGCCATGCCAATTTTGGCGAGGGCGTGGTTGTGAGCAGTAAAATGGTTGGCGACGACGAAGAAGTGACGGTAGCGTTTCCTGGCAAAGGCGTGAAAAAACTGCTCGCTGCCTTTGCCAAACTCGAACGAGTTTAGGAGGAGCGATGAATCAAGCAACGTGGGATGCAGTTGATCACTATATTTCCGATTCATTAGTTCAGGCTGATCCGGTTTTGGAATCAGCCTTGCAATCAAGTGCGGATGCAGGCTTGCCGCCAATTAATGTCGCACCCAATCAAGGCAAGTTGCTACACATGTTTGCCCTGATGTGTGGGGCGAAACGCATTTTAGAAATTGGCACTTTGGGTGGCTATAGCTCTATTTGGTTGGCACGGGCATTGCCTGCAGATGGCACATTGATCACGCTGGAATATGAGCCACATCATGCCGAGGTTGCCAAGGCCAATCTGGCCAAGGCTGGCTTGAGCGATAAGGTCGAGGTGCGGGTTGGCGCGGCCTTAGCTAGCTTGGCCCAATTGGCCGATGAAGCTATTGAGCCATTCGATCTGATTTTTATTGATGCAGACAAGCCGAATAATCCCCATTATTTGGCTTGGGCGCTCAAATTTGCCCGCGTTGGCACGGTGATTATTGGCGATAACGTGGTGCGTGGTGGAGCCGTGACTGATGCCAACAACCCTGATCCAGCGATTCAAGGCACACGCCAATTGTTTGCTGATTTGGCCGCGAACCCCAAGCTCACTGCTACTGCACTGCAAACCGTTGGTAGCAAAGGCTACGATGGTTTTGCAATTGCGATTGTGCAGCAGCTCTAAGCAAATTTTTGATCAATTGCTGAATGCAAAAGCAGTAGAGCTTCGCTAGCTCAATCATAGCTCTACACTTAGAACCTCGCCCAGATAGGGCGATTGGTAGACAAATACAATCCAACTAATACCATTTTGGGGGTGCAGGGGGATGAAAAACCCCTGCGTCTCCCGCCTGGAGGCGGGACGGAAGGGTGGTGATCACAGAAGTAGCCACTATTACTTTGAATAATGCTCCGTTAAAAGCTATGAGTAATCATTAACCCTAGCTCTTTTCTACCTCATCAAAACCTACCTTTATAAGCGTGCCAAAGACAAGAAATATCTTCTCAATACTTAAAAGCTACAAGAAATATCTATCACAAGCTTGAGTAAGCATAGGCAAAGCCTATGTTAAGCCAAGGGTCTCTCTAGTTGCAGGAACGGCAGGCGGCGAGTACCATAGTAGGTAGAGCTAGAAACGAGAAATTGTTCTAGACCCAGCATGTTCTGATGCTTGGGAAGTAACGAATTAGTGCCTAGAGAGGTTGCGATGACGCACAAACGCCAAGATGATTTCGGAGCCAAAGCCACATTGACCGTCGGTGATCGGTCGTTGGTCTACTATCGGCTCGACAAACTCGAAGAAGATGGAATTGCCGCCGTCTCCAAACTGCCATTCTCAATTAAAGTGTTGTTGGAAGCTATGCTGCGCAACAACGATGGTTTTGCCGTAACCAAACAAGATGTTGAGAATATGGCGCGCTGGAATGCCGCCAGCCCTGAAAAAATTGAAGTTCCGTTTAAGCCAGCGCGCGTAATTTTGCAAGACTTCACTGGCGTTCCTGCCGTGGTCGATTTGGCTGCAATGCGCGCTGCAATGGCGCAACAAGGTGGCGATCCGCAACGGATTAATCCACTGGTGCCAGTCGATTTAGTCATCGACCACTCAGTGCAAATCGATCAATTCGGCTCAAAAATGGCCTTGTTCTTCAATGCAGAGCGCGAATTTGAACGTAACGCCGAACGCTATGAGTTTTTGAAATGGGGCCAACAAGCCTTCGATAACTTCAGCGTCGTGCCACCAGAAACTGGAATTGTCCACCAAGTGAACCTTGAATATTTGGCAAAAGTTGTGCAAGTCTTCACCGAAGAAGGCGAATTGGTCGCCTTGCCCGATTCATTGGTCGGGACTGACTCGCACACCACGATGATCAACGGCCTTGGCGTAGTTGGTTGGGGTGTTGGTGGGATCGAAGCTGAAGCAGTTATGCTTGGCCAGCCAATCTACATGTTGTTGCCTGAAGTAATTGGCTTCAAAGTAACTGGCCAATTGCCCGAAGGCGCTACCGCCACCGACTTGGCCTTGACCGTGACTGAATTGCTGCGCAAAAAAGGCGTGGTTGGCAAATTCGTTGAATTCTACGGCCCTGGCGTGGCAAATATGGCCTTGTCAGACCGCGCAACGATTGCCAACATGGCTCCAGAATATGGCGCAACCATGGGCTTCTTCCCAGTTGACCAAGAAACAATTCACTTCTTGCGCAACACTGGCCGCTCTGATGAATTGGCCGATTTGGTCGAAGCCTACAGCAAAGCCCAAGGCTTGTTCCTTGATGCCAACTCGCCAGAAGCAGAATATACCGACACCGTGCATTTAGATCTTTCGACGATTGTGCCAAGCGTTGCTGGCCCCAAGCGCCCGCAAGATCGGGTCGAATTGCCAAATACCAAGGCTTCGTTCCAAAAATCGTTGACCGCGCCGATTGCCGAGCGTGGTTTTGCCTTATCAACTGAAAAGGCCGAAAGCACCGCTACCGTGCAAAACAACGGCCACTCAGCAACAATTGGTCACGGCGCAGTCGTGATTGCTTCGATTACTAGCTGTACCAACACCTCGAACCCATCGGTGATGTTGGGTGCTGGCTTGTTGGCAAAAAAAGCTGTTGAAAAAGGCTTGACCGTTGCCCCATACGTCAAAACCAGTTTGGCTCCTGGCTCACGCGTAGTTTCAAGCTACCTCGAACAAGCAGAATTGATCGAGCCGCTTGAAGCACTTGGTTTCCACATTGTTGGCTACGGCTGTACAACCTGTATCGGGAACAGCGGGCCGCTGCCAGAGCCAGTTGCCGCCGCCGTCCAAGAAGGCGAATTAGTTGCAGCCGCCGTGTTGAGCGGTAACCGCAACTTCGAAGGCCGGATCAATCCATTGGTCAAGGCTGCCTACTTGGCCTCGCCACCATTGGTTGTCGCCTATGCCTTGGCTGGCACAATGAACCTCGATTTAGCCACCGAGCCATTGGGCAACGACAAAGAAGGCAATCCGGTCTACTTGCGAGATATTTGGCCAAGCCAAAGCGAAATTCAAGAAACTGTGCGCAAAGCAATCAAGCCAGAAATGTTTACCCAACAATATGGCAATGTGTTTGCTGGCAGCGATGCTTGGAAACGGGTGCAAGCGCCAACCGGCAACATCTATGCTTGGAACAACGACTCGACCTATATCCAACATCCACCATTCTTCCAAGATTTGCAGCCTGAGCCAGCCCCAATCGGCGACATCAAGGGCGCACGGGTTTTGGCCTTGTTGGGCGATTCGGTAACTACCGACCACATCTCGCCAGCAGGTTCAATTGCCAAAAATAGCCCAGCTGCTAAATATTTGATTGATAATGGCGTTGATCCCCAAGATTTCAACTCGTATGGCGCACGCCGTGGCAACCACGAAGTGATGATGCGGGGCACATTTGCCAACATCCGCCTGAAAAACTTGTTGTTGAATGGAGTTGAAGGCGGCTATACGCTCTACTTCCCAACCGGCGAACAACAATCAATCTACGATGCCTCGATGGCCTATCAAGCCAGCGGCACGCCGTTGGTGATTTTGGCTGGCAAGGAATATGGCACTGGTAGCTCACGCGACTGGGCTGCTAAAGGCACGTATTTGTTGGGCGTGAAAGTCGTTATCGCCGAAAGCTACGAACGGATTCACCGCTCGAACTTGGTGGGCATGGGCGTGTTGCCATTGCAATATCGCGCTGGCGAATCGGCTGCGAGCCTTGGCTTGAAGGGCGATGAAACCTTCTCCGTCGAAGGTATCAACGACGATTTGCAAGCTCGCTCAGAGTTGACCGTGCGCGCCGTTCGCCCAGATGGCAGCGAGTTTAGCTTCCAAGCGGTCGTGCGGATCGACACGCCAGTTGAAGTTGAATACTACAAGAATGGTGGGATTCTCCACACCGTTCTGCGCCAATTGGCCAAAACTGCCTAATAGCTAAAATCAACAATCCCCATGCTGTTTTCGGGCGGCATGGGGATTGTTGTATCGAATTGGCTATAGGCTTTTGATCCACGAAGGACACGAAGCGCACGAAGGCTTGGAACCGCGAAGAACGTTTTAGCCACAGATTGCCACAGATTGGCTCAGATTATTAATTTCTCAAAGCCCAAACTCCGATCCCCAACCTCTGATCCCTACTCCTATGCTCTATGTTCTATGTTCTTCCTAGCCCGTATTTTTCAAGCCCGCCGCAATCCCATTGATGCTGAGCAAAATTGCATCCTCAAGGTCGCCATGTTCAAGCCCATCGGGATCGGTGCGCAAACGCCGCAGCAGTTCAATTTGCACAAAACTTAATGGATCAACATACGGGTTGCGCTGCTTAATCGAGTGTTGCAAGATGGGGTTGGTATCCAGCAGTTCGTTAATCTGGGCAACCTCGCAAATCCACTTAACCGTGCGATCATACTCGGCTTTGATCAGCCCAAAGATTTCGTTGGCTAGGGCTTGGTCGGGCACAAGCAAGGCATATTGGGCTGCAATATCCATATCTGCCTTGGATAAAATCATTTGGGCATTATCAAGCATCGTGCGAAAAAATGGCCAATCGTTGTACATGCCTTGTAATGTGGTTAAGCCGTTGCTATCAGCTTGAATTAAATGCTCTAAGGCACTGCCCAAGCCGTACCAACCAGGCAAGGTATGCCGACTTTGCATCCAACTGAAAACCCACGGAATCGCCCGCAAATCTTCAATTCGGTCGCTGGCTTTGCGGCTGGCTGGCCGTGAGCCAATATTCAAGCGGCTAATTTCGGTAATCGGCGTAGCATTACGAAAATATTCCAAGAAATGCGGATGATCGTAAACCAAGCCGCGATAGACTTTGCGCGATACTTGGGCCAAGCTGCTCATTGCCGCCTGCCATTCTGGGCTGATATGAGCAATGCTCACGCCCAGCGACGAGCGCAAAACGGCGTTGATAATCTGCTCCTGATGGCGATAGGCGGTTTCTGGCTCGGCGTAGCGGTCGCTAATGACCTCACCTTGTTCAGTGATTTTGATCCGCCCGCCGACGGTGCCTGGTGGTTGGCCCAAAATTGCCCGATTGGCTGGGCCGCCGCCGCGCCCAACCGCGCCGCCTCGACCATGGAACAGGCGCATCGCTACCCGATGGCGGAAACAGGTTTCGGCCAAGGCAACTTGGGCTAAATACAACGCCCAGTGCGCATCGGCAAAGCCGCCATCTTTGTTGGAATCGCTGTAGCCCAACATGATTTCTTGCACATCGTTGCGCAACACCAAATGTTGGCGATAGGCTTCGCTCGAAAGCAGTGTATGCATAATCTCCGGCGCGGCGATCAAATCGGCTCCGGTTTCAAATAAGGGCACGATATTCAACCAACTATGCTCGCCTGGCTGATAAATGCCAGCTTCGCGGGCCAGCAACAGCACTGCCAAAATATCGCTTGGGCCTTCAGTCATCGAAATAATGTAGGTTTCGATCGCCTCTGCATTCAAATCGGAGAGCACAGCCCGAATTGTGCGGAAGGTTTCGATAATTTCCACCGTTTCGGGGCTGTAATACAAGTGCGTTGGAATCAAAGGCCGATTATTGGCTAGCTCACGTTCCAAAATGGCAGTGCGTTCAGCTTGGCTGAGGCTGGCGTAATCGTCGCAGATGCCTGCATATTCAAAAATTTCGCTCAAGGCGCTGGTGTGGCGGCTGCTGTGTTGGCGAATATCGAGGGTTGCAGTGTGTAAACCAAATACTTTGGCCGAGCATTGCACATCGCGCAAGAAGCCTTCGGCCACCGAGGCTGCGCCATTAGTGCGCAAACTATATTCCATGGTCGCCAAATCGCTCAGATATTCGTTGGCGTTTGCATACCACGTGCCTGCTGCTGGGCGATGGCCGCCGCGCGCCCAATCTGGCTCGTAGCGCTCAACATAGGCCAGCGTTGCGTGCAGTTTGGCGTGAATATAGGAGCATTTTTGGCGATATGGCTCGTGCGGATTGCGCCGCTCCAGCACTTGGGCCAATTCGGGAAACAACGGCGCATCGTGAACTAACGATTGAGCCAGTTCTTCGCTAATTGGCACTTGGCGCGACGATTGGCTTAAACGATGGCTCAAGCGCTCGACCGCGTGAATATGCTCGCGCAACGAACGGCCCATCAACAACTTGAGCGTTTCAACCGTAACCGATGGAATCACAAACGGGTTGCCATCGCGATCGCCGCCAACCCACGAGCCAAAACGCAAGAAGGCTGGTAAATGCCAATCGTGCTCAGGGTAGATGCGGCGTAACGATGCTTCGGTGTCACGGTAGAGCTGCGGAATCATGTCGAACAATGATTCTTCAAAGTAATAGAGATTATTCTTCACTTCGTCAATTACAGTTGGCTTGATAATTCGCACTTCATCGCTTTGCCACAGCGCCACAATCTCCTCGCGAATCGATTCGAGCAAGCGTTCGCGTTGGCGTTGAAACGTAGTTTCAGCAGTTAATTGGCGCGCTGCTTCGGCGATGCGATGATGCTTTTTCAGCGTCGTGCGGCGTTTGGCTTCGGTTGGGTGCGCCGTAAAGACTGGCCGAATCTCGGCATGATCAAGCAAATCTTGGACTTGCTGAGCGGTAATGCCACGATCACGCAGCTCTTGCAAAGCCAATTCGACCGATTCTGAGCGCGGCATATCGCCGTTTTGGCGGTCGCGTTCAGCCAGCACGCGCAAGCGTTCGACACTTTCGGCCAAGTTTACTAAGCCAAAATAATGGGTAAAGGCTTTGATTAGCCCCATGAGTTGGGCGACTGGCAATTGGCCAACCAACTCGGTGAGCGCATGAGTCTCCTGCAGTTTGCCATCGCTTCGGCGTTGCTTGGTGCGTTGGCGCACATCTTCTTCAAGCTCAAACGCTGAGACCCCATCTTGGGCCACAATCACATCGCCAAGCACATTCCCCAAGGAATGGATTAGCATAGAAAGCGGCGTGCGGTCGGTTTCAGGTGTATACATCGCCACACTCCAAACCATAGCGGCACGCTGGCCGCAGCCTAATCACAATAGCGCCGCACCACCTGCATCAAATCGTCGATGGCGATTGGCTTTTCGAGATAGCCAACCGTATAGGGGAGCGGCGCAACTTCGTCGTATAAATAGGTCGAAATCACCACCACCGGAATTGCGCTGAGGCTTGGCTCTGCTTGCAATGCTTGCAGAAATTCATCTGACGACATATAGGGCAACACACGATCAAGCAATATCAGGCGCGGCGCTGGGCTGGACTGTAGGTATTTTAACCCATCCACGGCAGTTGTATAGGTTGCCACATGGTAGCCTTCATCGCGAATGATATGCGCAAGCATATCGCGCACCGTCGCACTATCTTCAATGATTACGATTTGGGCGCTCTGAGGCGTTGCTTTTAACATATTGGCGCTCCTTGCCATCCTACCCGAGTTTGCATCAACTCAGAATTTCTACTTAATACGATATGATGTAGTAGTACAATATTGGCTATACGATAGCATATTGCGGCGAGCGGATTGTTGGCGGGAATAGCTGATGCGATTGGTATCAGCCATAGTAGGCAGCTTAGAGGGGATTAAGGTACGTTAACCATTTCCCCCCAAAGTCGTGCTTGCATGGGGTGATTTTTGACCCCTATAATTAACCTAGCTAATTTTGCGAATTGAGCAATGCTTGTTGCAACGGCAATCTACGAAGGGATGTGAGGCATGCGATTTTTACTGGATGCGCGTTCATATGACGAAATGAAAGCTCGCAATGATCATACACCCGACTGCTACGTGCGTCCGGGCGAATATTTGCATCATATGTATGTCGATGGGATTAAGTATGCCGTCGCGCGAGCACTCTACGATTGCTTGAAGGAAGCGCGCGAGCAAAACGATTACGAAGCAACCCGCCACTTAAATATGCACAAACAACAGCTCGATGCCTTGGTTGCCGAAGCCCAAGCCAATGGCAAATTGAGCGGCGCGCGCGTTTTAGGGGGGGATGTGCCTAGCGATGATGGCTCAGCCCCATCGGGGAATAGCTATCACCCCAAAGTACCAACCACGATCGAAGAAACTGGCCTCAATCGAACCCAAATTCAGGACCAATTGCTGCGGGTGATTTATAATCGCTCACGGGTAACTGGCATGGAGTTGGCGCAAGAAGTGCGCTTATTCTATAGCGTGCTCGATCCGGTCATTACCCAAATGCGCAACTCGGAATATATCGATATTGCTGGCCAACGCGGCTTTGGCGATACCAACTATGAATATATTTTGACTCCGCGTGGCTCGCAGGCTGCTGAAGATGCCATGAAGAAAAGCAATTATAGCGGCCCTGCCCCCGTGCCATTTGATCAGTTTCTCGAATCGGTCAAAGCTCAAACGATCAAAAATATGATTATCACGCGGCGCAACATTCGTAAAGCCTTCAGCGATTTGATTATCACCGACCAAGTGTTGAATGAAGTTGGGCCTGCGGTCAACTCTGGCGCGTCGATCTTCTTGTTTGGCTACCCTGGCAATGGCAAAACCAGTATCGCCGAGCGCATTACGCGCCTGATGGGCGATGATATTTTTGTGCCCTATGCGATTGATGCAGATGGCCAAATTATCAAGGTTTACGATAGCATTGTGCATACCTTGGTCGATAAAGAGGTCAACGTTGGCACATCCGATTATGATTTACGCTGGGCCAAAATTAAACGCCCGGTGGTGGTGGTCGGGGGCGAATTGACCCTCGAAGCGCTCGATTTGACTTTCAACGAAACTGGGCGCTTTTATGAAGCACCATTCCAAATGAAGGCCAATGGCGGCATTTTCTTGATCGACGACTTTGGCCGCCAACAATGTCGCCCGATGGACTTGCTGAACCGCTGGATTGTGCCACTCGAAAAACGCTATGATTATTTGACCACGATCACAGGCCAAAAAATTGAAGTTCCATTTGATCAGTTGCTGATCTTCTCGACCAACCTCGACCCTAGCCAAGTTGCTGACGAAGCCTTCTTGCGCCGGATTAAATTCAAAATCGAGGTCCGCGACCCCGATGAATCACAATGGCGCCAAATTTGGTCGTTGGTTTGTAAAGGCCGTAAAATCAACCTTGATCCCAAGGGCTTAGATTATTTGGTCGAAAAATGGTACAAACCTGAAGAACGACCGTTCCGTATGTGCCAACCGCGCGATATCCTCGATCAGATGATTAGCATCGCCAAATATAATATGGAACAAGTGACCTTCAATCCCGATTTGATCGATGCTGCCTGTGGAACCTACTTTGTGAGCAAAGAAGCCAAAAACTTCGGTGCCAAAGTACGGCTCGATTAATTATCTTCAGCGAAGCATATACAAACAGCCTGTTCGTGCAACAGGCTGTTTGTATTTAAATCAACCAAACATAATCAATTTAGGCGCGAGCTATTTTATTCGGAATTATGTCAAAAAAATTGAGCGCCTTTAATAAATTCATTGACAAGCTTTTTATACTGGTTTACGAGGCGAGGTAGTAGTAGTAGTTTATGTTATAGCCCGCTACACCTGGCTAGCAATAGCTAGTGGCATTGATTAATGCCTATTGGAGTTCACAATGGTACGCAAACGGATCGTCAGCAGAAGAATCGGGTTTTGCTTAATCTTAATTGGGTTGTTACTCAATCTTACAACCGCGCAAGCCCAACGCCCACACCAAGCAAGCAGCAGATTGAGTTCCACCAATCTTCCACTCAAGCATCATGGAGCCACGTTGGATACAGCCCCATTAACTCCCAGCAGCGTCATCACTGGCACATGGAATCCGACGCTCCAGAACAATCTTGAGATTCCAGGGACGATCAGCAAATTATACGTCGATGAACATGATCGGCTGTATGTGACTGGTGGTTTCAAGTATCTGAATGGCCAGCAATTCAATGGCCTAGCCTCGTGGAATGGTACGGCATGGCAAGGCTATGGCTTACAGCCAAATGATGCTGGGGTCATTCGTGCCATGACGACCTACCACGATCAATTAATTGTTGGTGGTGGATTTCGCCAATTTAGCGGCCAGACCATGAATGGCATTGCGCGCTGGAATGGTAGTGCCTTTGAAGCGTTTGGCACTGGTTTTAGTGGCACTAGCGATTTCTATGATTATTCGAATATCGCCAAAGTGCATGATCTTGATGTAGTCAGCGATACGTTGTATGTTAGCGGCAATTTTTCAGGCTTTAACGATTTAGTAGTTAATTCGTTGCTGGCATGGCAACCAACTGGCTATCGCAACGTTGCCAATATCGATAGCTCGCTCTATCAATTTGCGGCGACTGATGAGGCAGTTGTGGTTTCTGGCGAAGTGCTATCGATTGATAACACGGCAATTGATTATTTTGCCCGCTGGCAACAAGGGGTTTGGCACAATCTCCCAATGCCTCAGTATATTTATCCCGGCCAAGAAACCCATGTTTTGAGCAATACCTTCTATATTCGCCAACCAATTTATGATCAAGGCCTCAAAACCAAAATCTACCACTGGGCAGCCAACAATTGGCTTGCTGATCCATCATTGATCACTGGTTCGGCGATTGATTTAGTGGAATGGAATAGCCAAGCCTATGCAGCAACTAATAGCCAACTTTGGCAACGCAGCAATGCTGGCTGGAACAGTATCAATCTGCCAATGGAAATTGCCGCTATTAATGCGATTGAAGCCAGCAGCAACGGCCTATACCTTGCTGGCGATTTCACGCTCAACGGCCAACCAAGCCAATTGGTCTTTTGGGATGGCACGAATCTCACCAATTTAGCCACCACCACGAGCCATCGCTGGGTTTATGATCTTGGCAATCTTCAAGGCTCGCCGTTGGTGGGTTTTGGGCAAATAACCAAAACCAATCTGCAATTCTGGAATGGAAGTGCTTGGCAAGACTTGGGCAATGCCCCCTATGATGCCCGCTTGTTAACCACCGATGCCCAACATACCTACTTGGTTGGCAGCAGTCCATTTACCACGACTTCTAGCATTGCCAGTGCGATTTGGCAATATGCCCCAAATGGCAGCCTAAGTGCGCCCGTTATCCTCAACCCGCAATCAGTTACCTGGTCGATCTCAGGCACGCAAGTTTTGGCCAGCATGTACTCAGGCACGATCAATAGCCAACCAATTACTGGCGCGATTGCGATTGATGGCAACCATTGGCAGCAACTTACCGATCAGTATAATTTTGGCCCAATCTATCCTGCCAATCAAAAATTGTATACTGTACGCTCTGAAGCAGATCGCGGCTCGTGGCTGGTATCTATTTCCGAGTGGAATGGTACGAATTGGCAAGAAGTGACTACCTGGCAGCAATTCGATAATCGCCCTAGCTTTGAAATTGTGGCTTGGCGTGATGGTCTGTATTTGCTCTACAAAAACGAATTGCGTCGCTTCGATTTTGCCAGCCAAGAGCTGGTTACGCTGGCAACCTTCAATGATGTACCCAGAGTTTTGCGCAGCGTTGATGACGATTATCTGTATGTTGCTGGTGAATTTAGCCAGGTCAATGCGCAAACGGTCGGCCCGATTGCCCGCTGGGATGGCACCAACTGGCAAGGCTTTGAGCATGTACCGAATGGCTCAATCTATGAACTAGCGGCAACCGCTGAGCGTGTGCATATTGCAGGCAGCTTTACCCATGTTGGCTCAACGCCATCATTGGGCATCGCCAGCTTCGCAATTAATCAGCTTCCTGCTGGCCCAAGCTATCGCCAATTTATTCCCCAAGCAAGCAGATAAGCCCTGTTAACTGCAATCCACGCCCGTTTAATCACAAATGGGCGTGGAATAGCTTCGATCAAGCCTCGTTAAGCTGTTGGCGAATGTGCAGCAGATACTTGGTGAGCCAATCGTGTTCAGCCCGAATCATGGTTTCACTATAATCAAACAGGCCTTGGATATGCCAAACTTCGGTTGGCGCTTCGGCGCGGCGTTGCTGCACCAGCTCAATTTGGGCCCGTAATTCAGCGCAATAGTGCTCTAAGGCTTTGATAATATCGTTGAGATCAAGCAATGGAAAATTGGCCATGGCTAAGAGCAACGATGAATAGCGTTGTTGGGGCACACTCAACATTGCTTGCAAACTCTCTTGCAATGCAGCCCTGCCACTTGGTAGAATGTTATAGACCATCCGTGAAGGCCGCCCATCGCCTTGCGAGGTTTCGCCCGCCACCAATTGGGCTTGCTCAAGCTTTTTGAGCAAATAATAAATCGACGAAAACGCTATTTCCGTCCATAAGCGCATCCCCCGCGCCTGAATAATTTGTTCGAGCTCATAGCCATAGCGTGGCTGCTCTGCCAACAAGCTTAAAATTGCCGCTTCAGCCTGAGTCAACTTTTTCATAGCACATATATCCTAGTGGTAGAATAATCTACTTCTAGAGTATTAAACTATCATGGTCTTGTCAAGGTGAATTCATGGGGGAAGCTTTGGAAGGATGCAGGATGAGCGATGAAATCAAAAGTCAGAAGGCAAAAATCAAAATGAGAGCAAGGATGCAGGATGAGGGATGAAGTAAAATCAGAAGTCAAAAGGCAAAAATCAAAAAAGGATCAGGCTCTGGGCTAGTGGCTATCGGAACAATTGGCGGTATGTCAATAATTCCGATAGCCAAGAGTAGCCTACTCCCATCGCTGATCCCTGACCCCTCATACCTTCGTGCTCTTGTGGATCGGAGTTAGCGTTGCACAATGCTATCGATTTGCTGCATTTGGCTGGCGGTTAATGGGCCAAATTGCAATGCTTTGGCGTTTTCGCTCGCTTGGGCTACGGTGCGGAAGCCTGGAATTGGCAAGGTTTGGCTGCTACGACCCCATAACCATGCCAACGCGCCTTGGGTTAGGCTGCGGCCTTCGCTGGTGAGCACTTCGCGCAAGGCTTCGAGCTTTTTGAGCCATTCTGGGTTAGGTTTGCCGGCCTGAAAACCTTCGAACCACTCAACTTTGCTGCGCACATCGTCGCTGCTAAAGCTGGTGCTTGGGGTAAATTTGCCAGTCAACAAGCCCATGGCCAATGGTGCACGATTGATGCTGGCCAAATTGTGGGCTTCGCAAAAAGCAATAATCGCATCGCTCTCGCCAGTGCTATGGCCATGTAGTGAACTACCACGCCCACGAGGGGCGTGGCTTCTGCCTTCAACGACGGTTACCAGCATTTCGCTGGGTTTACACCATCTCCAGCAGCGTTTTGGCTTTCCGTCGTCCCAACGGCAAGCAGGCGTATTCCTTCATGCACGATGTTAATCGCAGCATTGACATCGCGATCATGAGTCATGCCACAGGTGGGACATGTCCACACCCGATCCGCCAGCGTCAAGGTCGTTTTGGTTTTGCAGTGATGGCAGGTCTTTGATGAGGCGTAGAACCGCCCAACCTTAACAACCCGTCGTCCATGCCATTCTGTCTTATCCATTAAAATCTGCATGAAGGTACTGAGGGCGGCATCGCTGAATGATTTGGCCAGCTTGGTTTTCGCAAGGCCTTTGATATTCAGATCTTCGATGCACACCACATCGAATTGTCGAACGATCCCTAACACATGCTTATGCAGCCAATCGGCGCGTTGGTTACTGATTTTCTTATGAAGTCGGGCAACGCGCTTCTTTGCTTTCAGGCGGTTGTTACTACCCTTTTGGGCGCGTGAGAGTTTCCGCTGAGCGCGGGCAAGGTTCTTCTGGCTGCGGCGGTAGAACTTCGGTGGTGCGGTCTTCTCCCCCGTTGACAGCGTGGTGAAGGATTCAAGCCCCACATCAATGCCCACAGGCCGATCAGCCGTTGGTTGCACATCAGGGCGGTCAATGTGGCAGACAAACACCACCCACCATGCGCCTGTGGCATCCTGTTTGATCGTTGTGCTTTTGGTCACACCCATCACTGGTCGATGAATGATCGCTCGCATCAGCCCGATTTTCGGCACGCTGATCGTGCATTCATCGATTACCGTCGCGCCTTGCGGGAAGCGGAGGCTGTGTGGCGTGATTTTGCGTGCTTTGAAGCGCGGGTATTTGGCGCGTTTGGCGAAAAAGTTGCTGAAAGCGGTTTCCAAATCCATCAGCGCTTGTTGCAAGGGTTGCGAATGGCAATCACGCAAAAAGGCCATTTTGGGTTGACGTTTCAGATCAACCAACATCGCCGCAAGCCGTTGATAGCTCAGCCGTTGACCCGTTGCTTGATAGTGCGATTGCTTGCAATGCAACGCCCAATTCCAGACAAAGCGTCGGCTGCCAGCCCACTGGACCAAGGTTTCGACTTGGGCAGGCGTGGGTTGCAGACGATATTTGTAACAACGGGTCAGCGTTCGCATGATCAGGCTTCCTTTTGATAGGCGCTATCCATGGCAATGGTTTGGGCGGAAACCGTTCCCGCCGAACCGACAACGGGTATCCGTCACCCATCTGTCCAAAGCCCACGACCCCAAAAATGGCGGTGCAGAGAGAAACACATGAACATGAATGATTGGACATCACTTCTTTTGGGAGTTATTGAAAGCTCGTAACAATTAATAACAAATCAACTTTTATATGCTTATTATATATCTTTTGTATCTTTATATCAATACTATATAACCTATATTTCAATACAATATTAACTATAATCCCAAAGACTGCTATAGTAGCGTCGGTATTGACTTAAGCGAGGATCTTGTTATGGCTGTTCGCAGTCGATTAAAAGTGCTTATTGCACAGTACAATGTGAAGAGGTTAAAAGCCAACCAGCCAACCCTAACCCTACGTCGGCTTGCAGAAGAAACAGGTTTGGCATTATCAACCATAAATGGGCTTACTACGCCGAGGGCGAGTCGAGTGGACTTCAAAACGCTCAACGCATTGTGTGAGTATTTCGACGTACAACCAGGGGAGATATTGGAATACCTTAAGGATAATATGGCATGAAAATGCCTCTGCATGGTTATGCGCAACCAGAGGCGCGGCTCCACCAAACCAAGGAAGGCAGAGCGACGGTCATTATACCCGATAATGGCCGATTTTTTGACTGTATGGGATAGCGTCTGTGGTACGCAGCCAAAATAACCGCACCTAATTGCTATTCACAAGAGAGCCTGCTATTGCGCTCTTTAAACTGCTCTTCGTCAGAACTGGCACGCATGCATCGCATCCTGCGCGGGGAACCCACACCGTGGGTCTTGGGGCGGGGTGTTCTGCGGCAAGCCTATAAATTCAATTGCTGCTGCACAGCGATACAATTTGGGCCTTCGGCAAAAAGCTGAATCGCCTCAAGCCGATCTGTGCTCCAGCAATAGCCGCGAATTTTGCCCTCGCTCACGAGGTTTTCGAGCGTATCTCGGACTGCGGTAGCATCCTCAATCGGGTAGCCCCACAAGTGAAATTGCAATAAGTCGACATAATCGGTATTAAGCTGTTTGAGGCTTGCTTCAAGTTGGCGGCGAATTTCGGCGGGGCTAATGGGAATTTGCTCAAAGGCATCGTTGCCGCCCTCGGCCCAGCTATTGCCAAACTTGGTTGCCAGAACAAGCTGATCGCGGCGGCCTGCAATTGCTTGGGCGATCACTTTCTCGCTGTGGCCACAGCCATAAACGTTTGCTGTGTCGAGAAAATTAACCCCCAGTTCAAGCGCTGCATGAATTGCTCGAATCGATTCTGCATCGTCAACTTGGCCCCAGCCAGAAGGATTGCCATTGTGGTTGAAGGGGCCGCCGATTGCCCAACAGCCCAAGCCCAAGGCGCTCACTTCGATGCCACTTTTGCCGATAGTTCGCTTTAACATGCGCGTAGCTCCTAGCTAAATATTCTCGTTGCCAGCATTCTAAACATTTGCGCGCGCTCTAAGTCAATACCCAATCTTGAGCCATGCAAAAGCCCCTGTTTATGGATTAAACAGGGGCTAGCGCAAGCGTTATTTTTGAAAATGAGCTAATCGTTGGCAGTTAAACTTTCGCGCGCAAAGCCACCGGGCAACAACTCGCGTGGCGTGGTTGGCTGGGTTTGATCGGCCAAGTTTGCCAACAGCACGGGCATGTCGGGCGCAAGCTCGAACATAAATTGGCGGCACATGCCACAGGGTGCGACTGGCCCAGGCGTATCTGCCACTACAGCGATGGCCACAAATTCAGTTTCGCCAGCGCTCCAAGCGGCAGCAAGTGCCGAGCGTTCAGCACACAAACACACAGGATAAGCAGCATTTTCGATATTACAGCCATGGAAAATGCGTCCGCTGGCTGTCAGCACTGCCGCGCCAACTTTGAAACGTGAGTATGGAGTATAAGCTCGTTCGCGGGCGCTCTTGGCGTTCTCCAAGAGCATTTGGTAGTCAACCATCATCGGTATTACTCCCAACCTCGGCGACTTCTGGTTCGGCAGTGGCTAAGCTTAAATGCAGGCGTTGCGGGCGCAAACCTTGAATGGTCACAACTTCAATCGTTGTGTCATCGACGTGCACCACATCGCCGACGTTGGGCATCGAGCCAAGCAGGGCCAAAACGAAGCCACCGAGGCTATCTACATCGTCATTGATTAGGGTTAAGCCTGTGGCATCGTTGACTTCATCAATCGAGACCCGACTATCAAACAGCCATTCGTTGGGGCTAAGCTGTTGAATTGGCGCTTCTTCGCTATCGAACTCATCCTGAATTTCGCCAACGATCTCTTCCAGCAAATCCTCAATTGTGACCAAGCCCGCTGTGCTGCCATATTCATCGACAATAATGGCCATATGCACTTTGCGACTTTGCAAGGCCCGCATCAAATCGTCAACCTTCAGTGATTCGGGCACAAAATAGGGCTGGCGTACTAATGAGCGTAAGGGCACATCACGTTGCCCATCGCGCAACAGCGGGAACAGATCTTTAGCGTACAACACTCCGAGCACTTGGTCAATTGAATCATCGTAGATTGGCAAGCGCGAATGGCCAGCACTAATAAACAAATTGAGCGCTTCTTCCATGCTGGCGCTGGCGGCCAAGCCCACAATATCGATCCGTGGCACCATCACTTCGCGCACCGAGGTATCGCTAAATTCAAAAATACCCGCAATCATATCGCGTTCTTCAGCTTCGATCACGCCTTCTTCTTCGCCGACGTTGACCATTAATCTAAGTTCTTCTTCGGTGACGAGGTTGGCATTTTGGCCAGTGACGAGGCCAATTGGGCGGGCAATTTGGCGCAGCAGCCATTGCATGGGCGCTACTAACCAGAGCAAAATTCGCAATGGACGAACCGTCCAAAGCACCATGCTATCGGGGTAGGCAGTGGCGAGGGTTTTGGGCAAGGTTGTGCCAATTGTGAGCCACACCAACAGAAAGCCCAAGAGCAATGTGGCTTGCTGCCAGCCAGTGCGATTGGCAACAAACGTCAAGAGCAACGCGGTTGCGCCAATCGTGCCAACCGTGCTGAGCAAGAGTGTGCCGATGCGTAGATGATAGGGGTCTTCCAACAGGCGCATGGCCACGTTGGCCCGGCGTTCGCCATTTTCCAACAGCGTATTCATTCGATGGCGTGAGATAGTAGAGAGCGCTGCTTCGGCTGCTGAGGCGACACTCACAATAATGAGACACATCGCCAGCCCAAGCAGCTCCAAACTAGATGCAGGGTCCATGGGTTCTATCGGCTTCAATCGGGCCTTGCGGCGCTATTATTGCAGGCTGGTGATCGACGCAGCAGCAATAATCCAAATTGTCGCCTTCGTCCTCCTCGAACTAGAGTAGAGTAGATTTCGGTACTATGCAGTATGCGGCATATCGCAGGTGAATGCAAGAGGTCAAGCGTTAACGTTTTTAGGCTTTTAATTACAAAGCATGCCAACCTTTGATCCACGAAGGACACGAAGCGCACGAAGGACAGGAACCGCGAAGAACACGAAGATCACGAAGTTAGGTTATGGGCTTTTGATTTCTGCCTTATGACTTTTGGCTTCATCCCTCATCCTTCATCCTTCATAATTTCGTTATGCTCTGCGCCGCTGCGTTAAAGCCTGATCCACGTAAGGTTAAGTTTTTAGCCACAGATTTTTTGGCTAGTGGCTTTTGCCCTTTGACTTTTGCCTTCTGACTTTACTTCAGGGGTTGACAAGGCGTGTATGATGCGTTCGTCAACTTTGCACCAATAGCGCAATTGATGTGCCTTAACAACCAAAAACAGTGTGCCAAGCAATTGGACTAACTTTTAAGGAACGGTTTGCAAAATTGATACGTCATGAAGGCGTAACAATAAACACTTACTAGGAGGATGGTCGAATGCAACGGTTTTTTGGGTATGTATTACTCGTCGTATTGATGGTTGGTTTAGTTGGCTGTGGCGGTGGCGTCAGCGATACCACCATTCCTGCACCACCAAGCAGTAGCGAATATCAAAAGGGCCAAGATCCAACGCTTGATATTATGGTTGATAGCTTCAGCCAAAGCATGGCAAGCAACGGGACGAGCACAACCAACAAATTCTATATGTCAACCGCAAGCGCGGAAGAAATCAAGAATTTCTATACGACTGAAATGACCAAGCGTGGTTGGAAAACCATCGAATCACCATCGATTCCCGATACAACCTCAGTCAATTTTCAAGCAGATAACAATGTAGCTGCGATTAATATGATTGATATGAGTATGGCAGGCGGCACTGGGATTCTGGTTATCACGACTGGCACGACCGTCAAATAAGCTTCCAAATCTGCTAGGTGTAGGCTGGCCCTCAGTGTTGAGCAATTGCTTAGGCTGAGGGCTTTGTGTCGCAGATTGCCAGATTTTGGCTTGGTTGTAACCTTTGTAGTAATATCAGCGTATCAAAGCTTGTGATTATTACCACACAGTTTTTGGTAGAGCACGTTTGTGATTTGAGAGTTTGGAGAATGGGTGGCGCGATCATTGCTAAGTAGGAACCCTCTTGGCAGTAGGAATGCCGACAACAGATTTTATTTAGGAGGATTGACCCTCATGTCAAAACGGACGATTAGCGCAATTTTAATTGCCCTAGCATTAAGCGCTTGTGGCAGCACTGCCGCTCCAACCGCAACCACGGCTCCAACTGCGACCACCGTTCCAACCGAAGCAGCAGTTCCAACAGCAACAGCTGAAGCTATGGTTGAGCCAACCCGCGATACTGGCAGCCCTTCAATGGATGCAGCTGAAATTCCAGCTCCACCCCAAAGCAAGCCATACGTCAAGGGTGAAAACACCATTATTGACGCAGCTATTGGTGGCATGGAAGGTGAATTCGAAAACCAAGAAAAACAAACTGGCTTGGATCTCGAACCATTGACCTACTACATCACCGAAGAAACTCCTCAAACCATGGTAGATTTCTACGAAGGTGAAATGAGCAACTACGGTTGGGGCACGGGCCAAGTGCAAGACCAAAACTTCGGTAAAGTCTTGGTTTACCCAAGCGCAAGCTCACCAACCACGGTTGCGATGATTGGCGTGTTGGATCTTTCAACCGTCGATACCAGCATGAACCAATCGATCATTTTCACGACTGTTGGTCGTTTGGGTGGCGGTGGTAGCACCATGCCTGACGCTACTGCTGAAACCGGCGGCAGCGATCCACTTCCAGCTGGCGACTTGAGCGATATTCCAGCTCCACCAAGCAGCGAAGAATACAAAGCTGGTGACGATGCTTTGACCGATACCTTCATGGAAAGCTTTGAAAAAGGTTTTGCTGGCAGCGCTGGCGATACCACTGTCTTGGGCAAAGCAGCCTACATTTCAACTGCTACCCCTGCAGAAATCAAAACCTTCTATGACAGCGAATTGGAAGCAGCTGGCTGGACGGCTATGCCTGCGGGCGATAGCACCGGCATGGCTGGCTCACAAACCTTGACCTACACCAACATGAGCGCTGGCGAAGCCTTGGTTGTGATGACCCTCGACCGCGCTAGCATGAGCATGGGCGATGGCATTTTGGTCATCGTGATCAAAGCCGCTGCGCAATAAGCATTTGATTGGCTAGCCCAATCGCATCCCCCTGGATTGCTTTGGCGATTCAGGGGGATGTTTTTTTGCAAAATGGCTGTGGTATCATAGACCAGCAAGCCAAATCAAGCAGCCAAGGAGGCAGCCATGACGCGTGAGCGACTTTCTGCAAGGGTGCAGAGCGTTCCACCATCAGGGATACGGCGGTTTTTTGATATTGCTGCCACAATGGAGAATGTGATTTCGCTCGGTATCGGCGAGCCAGATTTTGTTACACCCTACACGATTACTCAAGCAGGCATTCGTTCGTTGCAACAAGGCAAAACTGCCTATACCTCAAACTCGGGGACGATCGAGCTGCGCCAGGAATTGCAAAAACATCTCAATCAGCTCTATGGAATCAATTATGATCCTGAGAATGAGTTGTTGATTACGGTTGGGGTTAGCGAAGCCTTGCAAAACGCCATGTTGGCCACCATCGATCCTGGCGATGAAGTAATTATTCCTGAGCCATGTTTTGTGGCCTATGGCCCAAGTGTGGTCTTTGCTGGCGGGGTTCCGGTGTATGTCAGCACCTCGGTTGAGCAAGAGTTTCAAGTAACTCGCGCGGCAATCGAGGCGGCAATTACGCCCAAAACCAAAGCGATTTTAATTGGCTATCCTAATAATCCAACTGGTGCGGTGATGAGCCGTGAGCGTTTGTTAGATATTGCAGCCCTCGCTGAGCAATATGATCTCTTGGTGTTTTCCGATGAGATTTACGATCGCTTGGTGTATGGCGTTGAGCACACCAGTTTTGCCCAATTGCCTGGCATGCGCGAACGCACAATTTTGCTTGGCGGCTTCTCGAAGGCCTATGCGATGACTGGTTGGCGGTTGGGTTGGTTGGCGGCCTCAGCAGAGATTGCCAATGCTGTGCGCAAAATTCATCAATACGCTATTATGTCTGCGCCAACAGTTGCCCAATATGCTGGTTTGGCAGCTTTACAAACTGGCGCAGAAGATGTGCAACGGATGGTCAGCGAATACGATCGGCGGCGCCAAGTGATTGTGGCTGGGTTGCGCCAAATTGGCCTGCCAACCTTTGAGCCACAAGGCGCGTTTTACGTTTTCCCCCAAGTTAGCAGCCTTGGGCTAACCAGTGAAGCCTTTGTTGAAGGCTTACTTTATAATGAAAAGGTTGCGGTTGTGCCAGGCGATGCCTTTGGGCCAAGCGGCGCGGGCTTCGTGCGTATGTGCTATGCAACCAGCATGGATAATATTGAAACCGCCTTAGAACGAATTGAGCGCTACGTTCGTTCATTGTAAATTGTAAAGGATGCGCCATGAGTGCCGAATCACCTGTTGTATGTACGCGCTGTCAACGACAGCTTACGCCCGATGATGTGCGCATGGCGCAGCCTTTGATCACCTTCAAAGAGCTGGTGCAAGCAGCTTTTAAAACCCCTTCCCTGTTAAGCGCAACCTTACCCGATGTACCCTACTGCCCAGAATGTCGCGTGATTATTGCCAAACAACGCCAAACAGAACAACTTAAATTCTTGGGCGTGGCGATTGCCATTCTGGCTATTTTGATTGTGATTGTCTTGTTTGTGCTCTAGCTGCATTGATGCTTGGGGATGTTTAGGAAAAAATGATGCTTTTATCTGTGTTAATTCCTTGCTACAATGAAGCAGCAACGATTGCAAAAATGCTAGAGCGCTTGGCGCAAATTACCATTCCAATGCAATGGATCGCCGTCGATGATTGTTCGAAAGACGCTACCTATGAAGTCTTACAACAATTAACGACAACCTACCCACACATGCAGGTTGTGCGGCATAGCCACAATAGCGGTAAAGGCGCCGCGATTCGCACGGCGCTTACCTACGCAACTGGCGAGATTGTTGTAATTCAAGATGCCGACCTCGAATATGACCCCCAAGATTTTTATGAATTGATCAAACCAATTGAAGCTGGGTTGGTTAATGTTGCGTTTGGTTCGCGCTTTATGGGTCGGCATACAGGCATGTATTTTTGGAATGCTATTGGCAACAAAGGTCTCACCTTTTTAACCAATTTGCTGTTTAACTGTTGGATCTCCGATATGGAAACCTGCTACAAGGTGATGCGCACCGATATTATGCGCTCGATGAACTTGGTTTCTAATGATTTTCGGATTGAGGCAGAAATAACGGCGAAGGTTCTGATGCAGGGTGAGCGAATTTTTGAAGTGCCAATTACATACTTGGGGCGTACCTATGAAGAGGGTAAGAAAATGCACCCCAAATATGGCTTTTTGACGGTTTGGGCGTTATTCCGTTTGCGTTTGCTCGGTCGCCCATAACCACGGTATTTGCTCCTCTTACAGAAAAGGTGATACATATGCCAGTCGTTGCAGTTCTTGGCGCTCAATGGGGCGACGAGGGCAAAGGTCGTGTTGTCGATTTATTGGCAACCAAAGCCAAAATGGTTATTCGCGCTGCCGGTGGCTCGAACGCCGGCCATACCGTGATCAACCCTCTCGGCACATTTAAATTGCACCTCACGCCCGCCGGAATTTTCGATGCCAATGTGGTTAATATTATCGGCGCAGGCACGGTGATCGATCCTGCGGTCTTGCTGAAGGAACTGCAAGCCTTGCGCGAGGCCAATGTTTCGCTCGACCAATTGTATATCAGCGATCGCGCCCATGTTGTGATGCCCTATCACGTTTCGCTCGATGCGCTCGAAGAAAAAGATCGTGGCGCAAACGAAATTGGCACCACCAAACGCGGTATTGGCCCAGCCTATGTTGATAAAGCATCACGCATGGGCATTCGGATGGGCGATTTGTTGCACGAAGAAACGTTGCTCAGCCGCCTAACCAGCGTCTTAGAATACAAAGGCCGCGTGCTCAACAAAATGTATAGTGCTCAGCCAGGCGCTTCATTGCACGATATGTATTTGCAATATTTGGAGTTTGGCCGCCAACTCGAAGCGCATATCGTGCCAATTCATGGCATGGTGCAAGATGCCTTGCGCCGCGATATTCCAATTTTAATCGAAGGCAATCAAGGGGCCTTGTTGGATGTTGATTATGGCACCTTCCCCTATGTGACTTCAACCGCAACTGGCTCAGCAGGCGCTTGCCAAGGCGCTGGAATTTCACCGATGCGCTTGAATGGCGTGGTGGGGATTTACAAAGCCTATACAACTCGGGTTGGTGGCGGCCCCTTCCCAACCGAATTAACCGATGACCTTGGCGAGCATATTCGCCAAGCTGGCCACGAATTTGGCACAACCACTGGTCGGCCTCGGCGGGTTGGTTGGTTCGATGCAGTCGCGGCCCGCTACGCTGCCGAAATCAACGGCATTAGCTCAATCGCGCTAACCAAGCTCGATGTGCTTGATGATGTTGAGACGCTGAAGATTTGTATTGGCTATCGCTGGAACGACACCGAGCTTGATTCGTTCCCATCGTCGATTTCGGTGCTGAGCCAAGTCGAGCCAATTTACGAAGAATATCCAGGTTGGAAGAGCAGCACCAGCCATGCCCGCACCTTAGATGAGTTGCCCGAAGCTGCCCAACGCTATGTGCGCCGCTTAAGCCAATTGGTTGGTGTGCGCTTGGGCATGATTTCGGTCGGCCCTTCACGCGAGCAAATGGTGGGATTACAGGAAATTTTCTAGCTTTAACGCTACGATGCGCAACGCTTAATCACGTTGCGCATCGCATTTTTAGCTTACAACTTGGCTAATTGCATCGCCCAAGCGGGTAACTAATTCCTCTGCATCGTTGTGGCCGAGCACCAACGGCGGAATAACCCGCACCACATCGTTGCCAGAACCAACCAGCAACAAGCCTTGGTCGAAGGCTGCATCGGTAATTTGGGCAGCGGTTGGGCCTTTGAATTCTACACCCCAAATCAAGCCCCGCCCACGTACAGCGCTAATTACATCGAAACGCTCGCCCAAATCGCGTAGGCCAGCGCCCAATTCGGCCCCAACCGAGCGCACATGAGCAAGCATGGTGGGATGAGTCAGCTTTTGCAAAACCACATTGGCAACTGCACAAATAAAGGGATTGCCACCAAAGGTTGTGCCATGATCACCATAATTCAAGGCTTTGGCGACCCGTTCGTTGACCAAAACTGCACCAATTGGCAAGCCCCCACCAAGCGGCTTGGCCAGCGCCATAATATCGGGAACCATGCCCAAGGCTGAGTGCGCCCAAACATCGCCAGTGCGGCCCATGCCACATTGAATCTCATCGAAAATCAAAATGGCATCGACCTGATCGCAGCGGCGACGCAGGGCTTGGGCAAACTCAGGGCTGATTGGCCGAATGCCACCCTCGCCTTGAATTGGCTCAACAATCACCGCTGCAACGCTGCGATCAATCGTTGCTTCGAGGGTTGCTTGGTCGCATTCAAGGCTGATAAAACGCACGCCTGGAATCAAGGGATTAAACGGTGTGCGGTAGGCCTCGCGCGAGGTAACCGACAAGGCGCCCATCGAACGTCCGTGAAATGAATCGTGAAAGGCCACAAAACCAGTTTGTTGCTCAGGCCGTTGATTGTGGGTATAGCGGCGGGCAAACTTCAGGCTAGCTTCGATCGCCTCGGTGCCAGAATTACAGAAAAAAGCCTTGCTGGCCCACGGCGTCAGATCGATCAAGCGTTGGGCTAATTCGGCGACCGAGGCAGTGTAATAGAGATTCGATGTGTGCAACAAGCCAGTTGCTGCTTGCTGAATCGCCGCGATAACCTCTGGATCGCCATAACCTAAGGCATTGACCGCAATTCCAGCGGTGCCATCCAACAAACGCCGTCCATCGGCGGCATGCAACCATGCGCCTTCGCCACCGACTAAAGCGAGTTTGGCTCGTTTGTAGAGCGGCAACAAAAATGTATCACTCTGCGCAATAATCGCTTCTTGTTCGCTTTGTGTCATGGCCTCGATTCCATCCCTGTTAGCAAAAGATCAATTGGCGTGCATTGTAGCACTTTCCAGAAACGATGAGGCATGGATCAGATTGATGTTTTAATGGAAGGCCCAGCGAACGAAGATTAGAGACTTTGAAGTGGCTATTTTGGAAGATTGGACTGGTATTTATAGAGGCTCCCCTCGCCCAGTGAATGTGAGCGAGGGGAGGCGAGAACTTCTATTCGGCGCTCACGAGGCTGCCGCCACGGGCCATGCCCTTGGCAATCTTGACTGGATCACCGTTGTAGAGCACGGTTAATGGGCCAGCCATGGCGCTAAAGCGGTCGCTCGTAACTTGCCATTCGTGCATGCGGCTGCCACCAAGATAAATTGGCGAGCCAGCCCGTAGCCAGCTAAATAAGTCGCGCATCAAATCGAGCACGGTTTTAGCCCCAAGCTGAAACGGCACCAGCATCACCGCCAACGACCATGGCTCGGTCGGAAAGCCATCAGGGTCGCGCAATTCGGCTAGCTCTTGCAAGACGGTTGCATTGGCAAATTTTGCTAAGGCTTCGCTGGCAGCTTGCCAACGATCATATTCACTGGTGATGAGCACCAACTGCCCATCAGGAATTTGGGGTGCTAGCTGCAATGCCAAATCAACCAGTTCATCACCAAATAAAATAATGCGGTCGGCTGGCGATTCGGGCACAACCAAACCTTTGAAATGGGGCGCAACCAAGGTTGCATATTCGTTGCGCCGATCAGCCCGATTCTGTTCGCGCGCACCACGTCCCTTTTGACGGGCCATGAAAACTCCTTAAACTTATTGTTGTTGAGCGAGTAAATTAACTTCCAGCCGAATATCCTCGGCAGGAATTTCGACAACCATGGTTAATGCAGTCGGATTCTTGATCGGCAAGGTCAGATCAAGCGTCGTATTGGCATTGGGTGGCAAGTTGGCCGCCGCATCGCCTTGGGCAGCAAAGACGGTGCCCGATTGATCGGTAAAGCGAAATGCCGACAAGGGCACGCGCAATTCTTGCTTGCTAATATTGGTGACAACACCTTTAATTTGTAAGCCATCGCCCACCTGTTGGAGGGTTTGAATATCGACTTTGAGCTTATCGTTGGTTACGACAGGCGTAATCGGCACAACTGCTTCGCCGCCTTGCAAACGAGCAATTGCTGTCGAACTCCATTCCTGGACTGGAGCAGGCAAAGGTAAAATCGGCGTCCCAAGATCTTGGCTGGCAACCTGGGTTGCGTTGGCTTCTGCAAAGCGGCTACGCAGCGTTTGCTCGCTATCAGGGTTACAAGAACGAGTTGAAACCAAAAAAATCAGCACCAGTGCGATAATCACCCCGATCAGCGCCGGTGGTGGGCTATTGAGTCGCTGTGAAAACATTATCAACCTCCAGCACAATCGTACCAAGTATTGTACCGTGCTTTTGCAAACTGACGTTAATCAACGATGGTCATACCCGCAGCATAGGACAAAAATCCATGTTTTCGTGACGCCCGATTAACGCTACAATACGCGCATCGCTCCCTGCACTCGACTTTTGCCAGAAGGAGTTCCACACTAATGAGCTTCGAAACATATGACGACCTCTTTGAAGCGGTATCGGAGCTATATGCGGCTCAGAAATATCGCGAAACGCTCGATTTACTTGATGCAGAGGGAGCGAAATTTCCCGAACATGCATCGATGATTTCCTACCTGCGCTCGTGTATGGCAGCCCGCATCGGCTTGCCCGAACATGCAATTCAGATTCTTAGCGAGGCGGTTGCCCGTGGTTTTTGGTATGGCGCCGAAACGATTCGCCAAACTCCATCGTGGATTAGCCTCCAAGGCGACCCCGAGTTTGAGCGCTTGGCGGCGGTCTGTTTTCAACGCCAAATGGAAGCAGTCAAAGATCCCAAGATGTATATTTTGGGGCCAGATGAGCTAGGGCCGTATCCGCTGTTTTTTGCCTTGCACGGCAATGGCGATAATAGCATGCACACGTTATATGGCTGGAACAATTTGATCGATATTGATTGGATTTTGGCCGCGCCTCAATCGGCACAAGCAGAATCATCTGATGGCTATGTTTGGAACAATCAAGCGGCGGCGTTGCGGCAGTTGGTGCAGCAATTCGCCGATGTTTCAAATGAATACCAAGTTGACCCAGCACGCATTATTTTGGCGGGCTTTTCAATGGGCGGCGAAACGGCCTTGCGCTTGGCCTTGATTGGGCCAATTGAAGCCCGTGGCTTTGTCTTGCTTGGCCCAGGCGGCCCCACCATCGACGATCCCGAGGAATGGTTGCCCGAAATTCGCGAGGCCAAAGGTCGCAATCTGCGCGGCTATGTTTTGGTCGGCGAGCACGATCGCACCATTCCCCACGACCAAATCAAACGCATGGTCAAACTATTGAACGACAATGGGATTCCCTGTGAGCTGGAAATTATCCCAGGCTTGCGCCACGCTTACCCCAGCAATAGCTTGGAATATCTGCAACGAGCCTTTAACTTTATTGGTGTTGCCTAATGCGTTTAGGGTTGCTAGCCGATATTCATGGCGATGGTATCGGCTTTCAACGGGCCTTGGATTGGTTTGCCAGCCAAGCAACCGATCATATTCTGTGCGCTGGCGATGTGGTTGATCGCGGGCCTGATGCAGATGCAATTGTCCAAGAATTGATCAAGCGAGCAATTCCCTGCATCAAAGGCAACCACGAGTTCACCTTGTTGCGCGAGCATAGCCGTTGGAGCCAAAGTAGCCAGCGCGAGCGCTTAGCCAGTCGAGGCCGGATTGTTACCCAAGCGACTTTAGAGTATGTTGCTGCGCTGCCAACCAGCCTCCGTTTGCAGTTTGATGATCAGCGTTTGGTGCTGGCTCATGGTGCGCCATGGAGCGATGTAGTTGATATGTTGCCCGAAGCGCGCAGCAGCAAATGGCAACGCCTGCTCAACGAACATCCGCATGATCAGATTATTGTGCTTGGCCATACCCATCGCCCGATGCATGTGCGCTGTGGCCATTTGCGCGTGCTCAATCCAGGCTCAGTGTATGGCGTAACCATCCGCGATAGCCACAGTTGCGCCATCTACGACACTATCAGTGCAAGCCTCACCCTCTACGATCTCAAAACTCAACAAACCAGGCTGTGTCCAGTGGTTGAGGCTGAATCTAGGCCAAGAGATCACATTTAAAAAGATAGGTTAGTTGATTTTTTGGAGAGTCAGTTGGCCACAACAAAGCGTAAAATATTCGCCCATTCCAACACCTATTTGATTGGCAATTTGCTGCTTATCTTTAGCTTTTGGCTTGGCCCTGCCTGGCTCGTCTGGATACATATTCCCTGGATATGGCTTCGAGTTGTGGGTTGGGTCGTTATCTATCTTGTTATTGCGACGCTTGAACACAATTATTGTACAGGCTTTGTTAGCCGCATTGCCGAGCGGTTTTTTCCGAATGAGGCTGAAACGCAGGCTTATGAGCGAGCCAAAGCTGCAATGGATGCACGTCGTGGCATAGGTAATTTTGAAGTTTAATAATCATCAAGCATGCGAAGCAACCAATAATCGCCTACTCAGCACATTTAACCATACAAATATTTTAACCATACAAATATTTTTGCAAAAAAGCCAGCATGTTGGCCAGCGCAGCGCTGGTGTCAGCTGAAGCTTTGTAGGTAAAGCCATGGGGCGCCTCAGGGTAGCTGTAGCATTCGGTGGCAACTCCCGCTTGTTTGAGCAGTGCCTCGTAGCGCAAACCCTCGGCGTGCAGCGAATCGCGCCCCGCCAGAATAAACAAGGCTGGCGGCAAGCCCACCAAATCAGCAGGCTCTGCATAGATTGGCGAAACATAGGGATCTTTGGCTTGGTGCTCCTCGCGATAGCTCGCATCAAACATCGCCGCAATGTGTGGCGGAATCGCGCCTTTGGGATTTGGCTTCGCAAACGGACTGGTCGCAAGATCCAGCGGTGGATAATCGAGCACTTGGCAGACAAATTGAAATTGGCCTGCATGCTTAGCTTTGAGGCAGGTTACGGCGCTTAAATTGCCGCCAGCGCTATGCCCACCAATCGCCATTTTATTGCGATCAATTGCATACCGCTCAGCATGAGCATAGAAATGCTTGACCACCGCATAAACCTGATTGACAGCCATGGGATAGGGATATTTGGGCGCTTTGGCATAATCGATGCTGATGACTTTGCAACCAAGCTGCTGCTGAAACTGCACATTCATGGCTTCGTCCATATCGGCGCTACCGAGAATAAACCCACCGCCATGCAAATCGAACAAAATTGGCGTGCGCTTGGGATTCTCCAAGCCATAGCCTAACACCCGCACCGTGCCAAATTCGGTCTCGATCATGAGTTCTTGGCGGCCAACCGAGCGCTTGAAACGGTAGAAAAAGCCTTGGATGTTGCTTGTAAAGCGTTGAATAGTGGCAAGGCGTTGGGCTTTTTTGATCTGTTGTTCGCGGCTTGGTTCAGTTGCCATTGCAGGCCCACCTTCCAGCTAAATTGCTTATTTCGGCGCTATTTTAGCATTGGAAGAAGAGTTTTGTTATTGTCTCCTCGTCCCAAGCCTAAAATAGCTGCTCAACTTGACAATTAGCTAGCTTGGCCGTATTCTACACAGCGATAGATTCGACTCCGTAGCTCAGTGGATAGAGCGTTTGCCTCCGGAGCAAAAGGTCGCGCGTTCGAGTCGCGCCGGAGTCGCCAAAAAAACGCCGTGATCAGCATTCCTGATCACGGCGTTTACTTTTTAGCATTTAGGGCTGTTTGCGGCTAATATTCCAGCGGCTGGTTTTAACTGGCTTTGGTTGCGGGTTGGCTGCTTGTTCAGTGCGCCACACGTGATAAATGCGTTGAATCGCAGTAATATTGGTGAAAATCGCCAAAATCCATAGCCCAGCAATCAACCAATTCAGAATTAAGCAGGTGCACAAAATTGTGATCCGTTCTGGCCGCCCAAGCCAACCAGTTTCACATGGAATGTCTAAGCCTTCAGCGCGGGCACGAGCATAGCTAACCATGATCGAGCCGATAATTGAAGCATAGACCAAGCCGAGGGCCAAGGTTGTGTTGCCGATCATGGTGGTGTGAATAAACATCAATAAGCCGAAGAAAACAACCGCCTCGCTATAGCGATCCATAATTGAATCGAAGAACGCGCCAAAGCGGCTACTCTGATTGGTGGCTCGTGCTAAGGCACCATCAAAGAGATCAAAAATACTGGCCAAAATGAGTAAAACGCCACCGACCTGCAAATTGCCATTGGCCAACACAGCAGCAACACCTGCGGTCAGCAAAACGCCAATTAAGGTCACCATATTGGGCGTGATTCCCAATCGACCAAGCACTGGAGCTACAAAGTCTTCCATCAAGCGACGGGCCCAGCGTTTAATGCCGGTGCTGTACATAGAGCCTCCTTGAACATCCTAACCAGAGAGAATGCCACGGTAGAAGGCAATCACACGTTGGGCAACTCGCTCCCAAGCATAGAGTTGCGCTTTGATTGTACCCGCTTCTGCCATTGCAGCCCGTAAGGATTGATCCTCGATCAGTTGCAAGATCGCAACCGCCAATGCTTGGGCATTGCGCGCTGGCACCAGCAACCCTTGCACGCGATGCTCTAAAACATCACGATAGCCTGGGTTATCAGCAGCTACCACTGCTGCCCCAGCGGCCATGGCTTCAAGCAAGACGATGCCAAAGCTTTCACCACCAGTCGAAGGTGCACAAAAGAGGGTGGTTTGTTGGTAAAGAGCAGCAAGTTGGGTCTTGCTCACATAGCCCAGCCATTCAACATTGCGAATTTGCCATTGGCGAATGGCGGCCAGAAATGGCGTGGGATCGCCGCTGCCAGCAACAACTAAACGAGCATCAGGCCGGGTTCGTTGCACATAGCTCATGGCTTCAAGCAAATAGCGAAAGCCTTTGCGCTCCTCATTGAAGCGCCCAACAAACAAAATTGTGGGGCTAGTAGTGCTCAGGCCATAGCTTGGTTGCTGCGTACCATAGGTGGCAACATCAACCCCATTTGGGATAATTGTATACTCTGCTGGAAAATAGCGATGGGCAAATTCTTGGGCTGCTGCCGAAACTGCAATTCGTCCATGCAATTTTGGTTCCAAGCGTCGCAGCAGGGCTTGAATGGTGGTGTAGCCAAGCGAGCGTGTGCCCGCAGCGTGAAACGTACCCACGTTTGGTACGCTCGAACGGCTGAGGAAAGTCGTTGGAAGGGTTGGCGAAAATGGTTCGTGAATATGCGCCAAATCAAAATGTTGCTTTTGCAGAATCTGGCGAATTTTGGGGCCAAGCGTCAGCGAGAGGCTAACCCGCGCGACTGAGCCATTAACTGCTACTGGCGTGACATGGCCCAGCGGAATAAAATCGGGATCAGCGGGCTTGCCCTTGGAATACGGGGCGATCAGGCTTACCCGATGGCCCCAAGCCCGAAAATAGTGGGTTAGTTGATTGACATGCTCGGTAACGCCGCCAGCATAGGCAGCATCGTATGGCCACACGAGGGCAATATGCAATGAATCGCTGGCCATAGGTTGCTCCTCACAAGCTTTCTCCATTGAGCAATGACTCAATCAAGGCAATTAGTTGCTCGTCGGAGTAAAAATCGATGCGGACATAGCCGCCGTTGCCTTGGCGTTTAACCTCAACTTTGGTTCCAAGCTGACGGGTCAGTTGATCAACCGCATCAGTATCATCAACACTGGGCACAACTGGCTCAGCTGGCGCAACATTGCGCGTGCTCGGGGTTGGCGTTGGCACCCCATTGCGCCGCGATGCACGCGGAGCTGCCCCGCGTTGCTGAATCGCAATCCGCGCTTGAGCTGGCGTTTGATCTTCATGCTTGATCAACTGGGCCATTTTTTCGGCCTCACGCACTGAAAGCCGAAACTCCAAAATTTGCTCCATAGCCAAAATTTGGATGCGCTCATCGTCAATTGTGATCAGCTGCTTGAGATGCCCCGCAGTCAGTTGCTGCTCCATCACTGCTTGTTGTAAGGCCGAAGGCATTGTGAGCAAACGTAAGGCATTCGCAATTGCCGGGCGACTTTTGCCCACCCGCTCGGCAATCGCTTGCTGGGTCAGGCCAAACTCATCGCGCAACAACTGGTAGGCTTGGGCTTCTTCCAAGGGGTTCAAATCGGCGCGCTGAATATTTTCGACCAAGGCCAATTCAAGCCGCTCTTGGGGCGTAACCTCTTTGATAATGACCGGAACTTCGCTTAACCCAGCTTGTTGCGCTGCCCGCCAGCGGCGTTCGCCAGCGATCAACTCATAGCCTGTGGCGGTGCGGGTCACCACCAAAGGCTGCAAAATGCCATGGGTCGCAATAGAAGCGCTCAATTCCTCAAGCGCTTCGGGAGTGAAAATTTGGCGGGGCTGATGCGGATTGGCTTCGATTGACTCAATCGGCACGGTCTGCAATGCGCCCACAATTGGAGCCTGTGTGCTTGGATCAGGGCGAATTAACGCACCTAAGCCTTGACCCAAACCGCGTTTTTTGGGGTTCATGCTGCCTCCAGCCTGCGACTTAGTTCATCGACCAACATGCTATAGGCAAGCGCGCCTTTGCTGGCTTGGTCATACTCGCGAATCGTTTGGCCATGGCTGGGGGCTTCACTCAAGCGAATCGAGCGCGGAACTAAGGTATTGAAAATGCGTTGCGGGAAATATTGGCGCACTTCGGCCACAACCTGTTGCGCCAAGTTCGTCCGCCCATCATACATCGTCATCACCACCCCTAAAATATTCAAATCTGGGTTGAGTGATGTGCGCACCAAATCAATGGTGTTTTTGAGTTGAGCCAAGCCTTCCAAGGCCAAATATTCGCATTGCAATGGAATAATAACGCCATGCGCTGCACATAAGGCATTCAAGGTCAACAAGCCCAACGAGGGCGGGCAATCGATCATAATGGTGTCGAAAGTTGCGGCAATTGGCGCCAAGGCATCACGCAAACGATGCTCGCGTCGATGCTCATCGACTAATTCAACTTCAGCGCCAGCCAATTCAACCGTTGCTGGCAACATCTGCAATTGCTCACGCCCAGTTGTGGTGATAACAATTTCGGTCGGTGCATTGCCCAAAAGCACATCATAGATCGTGGCTTTAAGCGTTTTTTTATTAATTCCCAAACTGGTCGTGGCATTGCCCTGGGGATCAAGATCGATCACCAACACCCGTTGGCCACGGGCTACAAGCTCCGCAGCGATATTCACGGTCGAGGTGGTTTTGCCAACGCCGCCTTTTTGATTTGCTACTGCAATAATTCGTGGTGTCATACACTTATTTCACAACATATATCTCGCGCCGAATTGTACCATACCATCAGCGTTTGGTCTTGTCTATCACGAACGGATTTTTGCTTAATTGGGGTTAATTGGAAGCCAGCAACCGCTTTTTGGTTGCTGGCACTACGATTTGGCTTAGCAAAGCTAATGGGCTATGCGCGCAGAAATTGCTCGATTTGCTCGGCTGTCGGTAGCCCAGGAATCGCGCCGCGCACCAAGGTGGCTAACGCTCCTGCAATCGATGCCCGCTGTAACGCATGTTCAAAATCTGCTTGATCGTTGGCCAAGGCGGGCTGCTGAATCAATTGGGCTAACAAGCAGGCCACAAAACTATCGCCCGCCCCGGTTGCATCAATCGCCTGCACGGTGGGTGCGGCAATCCGCCCTGAGCCAACTGCTGTCTGATACCAACAGCCTGCGCTGCCATCGGTCACTACAATTACTTGGCTACGGGCATGCCATAAACTTTGCGCTGCCGCCAACGGGTCCGCCAACTCCGTCAAAAATTCGGCTTCTTCGCGGCTCAGTTTCATAATCTGGGCATACGGTAGCAGTTTCAGCATGACGCTGCGGGCTGCTGCCAATGATGGCCAGAGGGCCGCCCGCAAATTGGGATCAAACGAAAGCAGCATGTTATTCGTTTGGGCCAACTCAATTGCGCGCAAGGTGGTTTGATAGCCCAACTCGTTGCTGGCGCTCAGCGAGCCAAAGTGCAACAACTTGGCCGTGGCAAATTGTTGTGGGTCGAGATCGCTGGGGGCAAACAACATATCAGCGCTTGGATGGCGATAGAACATAAAATCCCGCTCACCATCTGCTTGCAAGGCCACAAATGCCAAGGCTGTGCGGGCCTGCTCAGTGCGCCGCAGGCCTTGGATATCAACGTGGTGCGTTGCCAAGGTCTCAGCCAGAAAATCGCCAAAAGCATCGGCCCCAACCATGCCCAAAAAACCACTACTAACGCCCAAGCGAGCCAAGCCTACCGCAACATTGGCTGGCGCGCCACCAGCTGCTCGTTGCCATAATGGCGTATTTGCCACGCCCAAACCAGCTTCGGTTGGCACAAAATCAACCAATAATTCCCCAAGACATAACGCCTGTGTCATACGATCTCCTCTTATACCTTGCTTGGCTTGGTGCTGCTGGTGCGTTCAATTAAGTTGACCGGCAAGGTGTGCAAGGTTGGGCGGCGCGTGCCCTCGTTGAGCGCTGCGAGCAGCACCTCTGCTCCTTTGCGCCCCATCTGCTCCATTGGCTGATGAATCGTGGTTAACCCAATCAGCTGTGCCATTTCAAGATCGTCATAGCCAACCACTGCCAGATCATCGCCAGCTTTCAAGCCACGTTCGCGCAGGGCATCAATGATGCCAAACGCTAGATCGTCGTTGGCAGCAAAGATCGCGCTTGGCGGTTCGGCCAAATCGAGCAGTTCAAGCGCTGCCTGATGGCCCCAATCGCGGCGGTCAAAGCCAGCCCGCACATATTCGGCCTGGATTGGCAGATGATGAGCGGTTAAGGCAGCCTCGTAGCCACGCTGTCGATCACGGTTGACCGTAAAGCCCAAATCTGGCTCCAACTGCCCAGAGACAAAGCCAATTCGTTGATGGCCTTGGCTAATCAGATGTTCGACCGCCTTGAATGCACCGCCCACGTTATCGACGACCACCGAAGGCAAATTGCTGGCTTGGGTATCGATCATTACAGCGGGCAAGTTGGCTGCTTGGAGGCGTTTGATTTCTGGGGGTGCTAAGGGCAGCGAAACAATCAATAGCCCGTCGGTGCGGCCCAAAAATGGCAGCGTGTTGAAGTAGCGTGTGCGTTGCTCAGGCGAATCAACATTGAAGATAATCAGCTGATACTCGGAATTGGCTACAACCGCTTCGATGCCGCGCAGAACTTCAATAAAAAATGGCCGCGTGAGGAAGGGCAGAATAATGGCAATCGCATTGGTTTTGGCAGTTACTAATTGCCGCGCAGCATGATTTGGCCGATAACCAAGCTCGTCAATGACCGCCAAAACTCTGGCCCGAGTTTCCGGCAGGACGTTCGGCGATTCGTTGAGCACCCGCGAAACTGTCGCAATGCCAACTCCCGCCCGTTTTGCCACATCTTTAATCGTATATGCCATGGGGGTGTCCTCTCGAATGAGCCATGGAAACGTTTTCAAGGCATCTTAGCCTGAATGTAGTAGGCTTGTCAAGCGATCATACCATGGTCATGCAAAAGGGCAATAATTTAGGGTTGACTATAGACAACGACCCAATAATGGCCGTAGGTTGCTTGGGCATTTTGGGCATGGCCAATGCCAAACTCGCTAATGTTGGGGCTAAGCAAATCGGCCTGCAAGCCCGGGTCGTTGATCAGCGCGTCGAAGGCTGCTTGGGCATTGCTATGGCCCGCGCTAATATGCACATTCCAGAAACTGCTAATATGATTGGCTTGGCGCAGCAAATCGCCAATTGTTTGGCCAGCAGAGGTCGTGTTGCTAAAATAGTTGTTGTTGGCCATATCGTTGCTATGAGCTTGAGCCACGCTTTGCACTTGCGCTTGCAAGAGTAAGGATGGCAGCCCATTTTGGCTCCGAAATTGATTGATCAAATCGGCCAATTGGCTAATTTCTGGGGCTAAGGCTTGGGTTGGCTCGATCGTTGGTTCAGCAGTTGGTGGCACTTGGGTTGGCTCGGCGGTTGGTTCAGCAGTTGGTGGCGCTTCGAGCGTTGGCACTGTGCTTGGAGTTGGCTCGCTGGTAGCGGGAACGCTGCTGGCGGTTGGTTCAGTTGAGGGCAAATTAATAATCGCGATAACTTGGGCCGTGGCGGTCGAATTGGCTGCACCCGCCGAGCGCATGCTCAACATAACTTGGGTGCCAATTAAGCCAACCACAATTAACAAGCCAAGAATGCCGATATACCAGCGGGCTTTGCTTTTGGCTACTGGTATATCGGCGAGGCTTGGTGTGTTGAGCGCAATCGTCGCCTTGCCTGCACTCGAAACCAGTTGTGGCCCGCGAATTGTATTGTTTTCGTTGATGCTTGGACTGGCTTTGCTTGGGTTTTTGAGCAATTGCAAGGCTTTTTCGGCTGTATCAGGCCGTTTATTGGGATCAAGCTCCAGCAATTGCACCATGATTGCATCTAACCCTGTTGGCACATTATCGGCCAACTCGCTTGGGCGCCGCAGCCGAATATGGCCAGAAATGCGCGATTCTGCTGGAACTGGCGCATGGCCGGTTAGCATGTGGTAGGCAGTTGCGCCAAGGCTATACAAATCGGAGCGGGCATCGGTAGCGCGTCCGCGCGATTGCTCAGGCGAGGCATAAAAGAGCGAAAACGCTTTGGCGGCGGTTTCGGTGCTTTGACTGCGTTTGGCAATGCCAAAATCGAGCAGTACCAAGCGATCGTCGGCGGTGCGCTTAATATTTTCGGGCTTAATATCGCGATGGATAATATTGAGTGCATGCAATTGGGCCAATTGGCCAAGCATCACGCTCAGAAAATGCTCGACTATGCTTGGAGCTAAGCGTTCGTGGGCCTCGATTAATGAGCCAACGGTTGTGCCGCTGACAAACTCCATCACCAACGCGATGACGTTGCCCTCGCTCCAAATATCATAAACTTCGGGAATGAAGGGCAAATGGCGGGCATGTTGAGCCAGAATTTGGGCCTCGACCGTGACCTGTTCGCGCATAGCTGGCGAATTGGCGGTAATCAGTTTAATCGCATAATGGCGAGCTAAATCGATATCGAATGCTTCGTAAACCACGCCAAAACCGCCTTGGCCAAGCAGGCTTTTGACCCGATAGCGATTGCGCAGCAGCAAGGGTTGATGGCATTGTGGGCAACGAACATCCGTTGCAGCCACAACGGTTTGACATGCATAGCAGTTGATCGACATAGAGCCACCTGTCGTAAACCAAGTGAACCAATAACCCTAGCCTACACCAAGCAACTGGCCCAATGCAATGGATAATCAGGCCTATATTGCGACCCACGACCCTCGGCCATTTGGCGAGTTAAAGTGAGGCCAAATGCTGCCGCTGGGTGTGAATTCTGCTACAATAGAACTATGATAAAACTACTGATGAGTTGGAATATAGCAGAAGGCCGCGAGCAAGCTCATCTTGAGTATGTCACGAGTGAGTTTGTTCCTGCTCTGATGAAGCATGGCGCAATTAGCGATGCTTGGCTTTCGCTGGGCGGAACGCCTGAGGCCCCAGAGATGATCCTGGGGATTACCTCGGATGAAGAGATTGAACTACGCTCATTTCTCCAAAGCAACGAATGGCAAGAACTAAGCGCCAAGCTCAGCCGCCATGTTGCTGATTTTCGCTACTGGTTTACCAACAAAATTCAGAACCCTGGTGGGTTTCAGATGTAGCCTAAAAAGCATCAAGGCGATCAAGCATCAGCCCAATCGCCTTGATTAATCGTGCCAACAGCAATTGCTTGGCATGCAACCGCCCCAACCTGCTTTAGCCTTTTTTGATCAACAAGCGAATTGCCGTGCGTTCCTCTTCATCGATGGCAACATCGATAAACGAGGGGACGCAAACAATATCGATGCCTTCTTCTTGAAGGTATGAACGTGCGATTGCAACCGCTTTAATCGCTTGATTGGTTGCGCCAGCGCCGATCGATTGAACCTCGGCATGGCCAGCTTCGCGAATAACTCCGGCAATGGCCCCGGCTACCGCCGATGGGCGTGAACGTGTTGAGACCTTTAAAACTTCTGCATCGTTGTGTACTGCGCCAGCATTGCTGGGCGCATCGGCGGAAGTGGTCCGTTGGTCGTCGTTGCTAAAGCGATCAAGTTGATACGCCATTGCTGCCTCCTTGAAAAGGAACGGTAGAGATTGCTGTCATGCACGCATCGCGCCTTCTCAGGTTGAGGGAAGGGCGCTGAACAGCCGCTTGCCAAGCGGATATGTCCACGCTGGTTGGGCCAGCGTTGCCCTTTCCCTCAGACACAGAGCCTCGCCTACTTACCGTGCATAATCAACCGCACGGGTTTCGCGGATGACGGTAACTTTGATTTGACCTGGATATTGCAGGGTACTCTCGATCTTTTTGGCCACTTCGCGGGCCAAATGGATACTTTCGAGATCATCAAGCGCATCGGGTTGCACCATAACCCGGACCTCCCGACCTGCTTGAATTGCGAATGCCCGTTGAACACCAGGAAACGATGTGGCGACATGTTCAAGAGCTTCGAGCCGCTTGATGTAGAGATCGATGGTCTCGCGGCGGGCACCTGGGCGACCACCAGAGATGGCATCGGCGGCTTGAACAAGAAAGGCCTCAACAGTTTGAGGTTCCTCATCGTTATGATGGGCAGCAATTGCATGAACTACCGCCGCGTTGCGGCCAAGCCGTCGGGCAATATCTGCGCCGATTAACGCGTGCGGCCCTTGTACATCGTGGTCAATGGCTTTTCCAATATCATGGAGCAGGGCTGCGGTCTTGGCAACCTGCACATTCGCGCCCAGTTCTGCTGCCATCGCTCCTGCCAAAAAGGCACATTCTAACGAATGTTGCAACACATTTTGGCCGTAGCTGGTACGATATTTCAACCGCCCCAGAATCTTCATCAGATCTGGATGAAGGCCTTGGACGTTGGCTTCGTAGGCCACGCGTTCGCCTTCTTCGCGGATTATTTGCTCAAGGTCTTGGCGAGTTTTATCAGCGACTTCCTCAATCCGGGCGGGGTGAATCCGACCGTCTTTCAATAGGCGGTTCAGGGTTAGGCGAGCCACTTCACGACGTACTGGGTCGTGACATGAGAGCGTGACCGCTTCGGGCGTGTCGTCGACGATAATATCGACCCCGGTAATTTGTTCGAAGGCCCGAATATTGCGGCCTTCGCGCCCGATAATCCGTCCTTTGAGTTCCTCGCTGGGCAGTTGTACCGTGCTTACAGTAATTTCGGCGACATAATCCGATGCACAGCGTTGGATCGCCAACCCAACGATTTTGCGTGCAATTCGGTCACCATCGAGCTTTGCTGCCGCTTCGATTTCGTGGATGCGGCGAGCAGCCTCGGCACGGGTTTCTTGTTCAACACGAGTCAGAATGATTTCACGTGCTTGTTCGTTAGTGAGACCTGCGACCCGCTCCAGCTCAGCTTGTTGGGCTGTGCGGAGGCGTTCGGCTTCGCTGTGTAAGTTTTCGACCGCTCGCTCGCGCTGGCCTAACTGCCGATCGCGCTTTTCGGTTTGGTCGAGCTTACGTTCGAGGGTTTCTTCTTTGCGATTGACCCGTTCTTCTTGTTTTTGCAAGCGTAAACGGGCTTCGCGGAGTTCGTTTTCACCAACTTCCCGCAGTTGTTGTTGTTCTTCGCGGGCTTTTAATTGCAATTGTTTGTACTCAGTCTTGGCTTGTTCTAATTGTAGTTGTGCTGCTGCTTCAGCTTGGGCGAGTGCTACACCAGATTTTTTTGTTAACCAAACATAGGCACCGCCTGCGCCTGCAGCTAGGCCAATGAGTAAAGCCAGAGCTGGAAGGATAAAGTCCACAGGGTTTCCTCCTGGCTCAATTGTTAAGGTTCACCGACGAAATGGCACGATGATAAGCTGTGTTAAGAGATTGCTAAGAATTCCGTTTCCTGCCGTATCATAGACGTTTTGCTAGGTAGTGTCAAGCTGATACGTGATACAGATTAATCCCTTGGTGTTATCCCTCTGATCCTACACCATAAGCAGTTTTGTATCCCCTTTACGTGGGATGATTAATGGGGGATATTTTCTCCAAGTTTCTCTATATTCTCTCCATTTAGGCGCATTTTTCTCTAAACTTGGCTCAGTTGTGGGGATGATTATGATCATTATGCTAAATTGAACATAGCGCTACAAGTAAAAATTTTCCTAACATTCCTATGCACTCATCAGGATAAATGCTCGTTGATGGGCATTAGTTGGTCCTAGTTTGGCGTATCAAACCGCAGCATGATCGCTCGCCAGCACCACATTTGTTCGTAGCGCTGGCAGTTTTAGCCTAGAATTGTTACAAAATTTTAATAAAAGCTTGTTTAGAGGCTGGTCGATCAATTGATCTTGCTGCTTGTTCATCCCTGCTTTGCTCGCTTGCATCCGCCGCACGGAGCTATTGTGCTTGCCTGCATGGGCACGTTGATCACCATTATGCACCTTAGATACATAGCATTGTTTTGGGCAGCGAGTAGAGTTATGCCATCGCAATCTCGGATGAAGGGAGTTAATCATGCAGCCAACATATCATATTCCAGCCTATCAAATACCAATTTGGCAGCTATTGAAACGGAATATTCTCTTGTTTTTCATTGCTGGACTATCTACGGCTGGAATATTTGGATCGTTGTATTCCTTTTATCAAAAATACGGTTTTAATTTCGGTCATTAATATTTTATCGAGAGGACTACGACCCTTAGCAATAATTCCTTATATTGCACTAGTTTTGATCGTTTTAGGATTGATTGGAATTGATTGGCAGCGCTTTATGTATACCGGATCTGTATTAAATCGTGGATACCGATGGGGAATTACTAGTGTAATAATACTAACGCTTCATGTATTGGGAATGTGGTATCTTATTTTACATTTGCTTCATAACGCCTAATTTCGGCTTTGTTGATAGCGCTCATACACCCATTTTCGCGAACTAGGTTCTTCATACAAGTTGGCTAGATAGCTACAGAAGTTCTGGTCTTCATCATCAATATGATCGTAGACGGGATCGATTGCAGCAACAATCGCTGAACGTGATTTCCAATAACGCGTTTGCAGAATGCTGGTTGCATCAGTTTTGATGCTCAGCTTGCCAATAAACATTCCCGATACGTGGCTGATCTGCAAGTCGGGTGTAAAAGGGAGCACTATTTGATCAACGAGTAGATAAAGCTGATCAAACGCGAGCAAACCGATTAACACCTGCCCACCCTTAATTTTGCGTAAGACAGTGCCCATGCCAACGACCGCGCGCTGATCGCTTGGGTCGATAGGTAGTGCAAGTGCTGGAAGTTCGATGCTTGGCTCTAAACTGGGGTACTGCTCAAGTTGCATTAAATAGCTCCTTGCTTGGAATGTTCGTTTTAGCATAATTTTTTATAGTTCGGCCTAAACATTGATACTTGTAGATAGACCTTGGTCGAACAGATTGGGCAAATTCCACGTTTGAGATTGTATGGAAGCTGGGTTCCACAGGTTGAACAGATTGCCCACTCACAAAACCCATAATCAAAGCCAGCCCAATCAGGATCTTGCCTGGTCGGGATAGGCGATTGCGTGGATTTCCCACGGTTCCCACGCTTGATTCCCATCGGGTGTGTTCTCATAAAAAGCGGGTGGCATTACCCAAGAAAAAATGCGACTCGACAATTGGAACTTCGGTTCCGGGTAATGTCTGCCCAGCAAATACTCGTTGTAACACAGCTAATAATTCCTCATCGGGTAGTTCTTTTAATACCTTGATCAACGAATTGCGATCGGCTGGATTCAAAATCGACATATTAATCCTTCTTTATTCAGAAATAGCTCTCTGCATTTGGGCATAACGCTCCAGTTTTAGCTCCAAAAAGCTTAATAAAAGCTAGCTTAGAGGTAGGATACTGAGAATTTCGAAGCCAAGCATATCCAACTATCTGGCCGATGTGCATACAGCGGGAGCTACCAACCCTTGAGGCTGCTGCCCTCGACGTGTTTGTGCTTTCCCCACAGGATGCATATTTTCGAGGCAATCCTTCCCTCATCATCCTTCAAACAGGCTTTTCCAGCTCTAGGAGCATCGCTTTGTTGACATAGCTCTGCGCGCTCAAATGATTGCAATAATCATCCAGCGTATCAGCAAAGCTCTGCCAGAGCAGCGCCCGCGTCACGGGGTCGCCAACGAGCGCGTCAAACTGCTGCTTTTTGGTTCGCTTGGCATGCGAGAGTCCTCCATAGACCCACAGATCAAACACCTGCCGCCGGGTTAGCGGCTTGTCGATCCTGTCGATCACGTTCCCTTTGGTATCGACGACCGGATACCGATCAACCAGCTCCGTAACTCCATCCAATACCATAGCGAATACGTTTTGATTTCCGAGATAAAGGCGGGCAGGCTCAGTGCCAATCGTTGCAGCTTTGTAGTATTGCGCGAGGTTTTCCAGCGAACATTCTTCGGTGTCGTCGATGAAGCAGCGCATGGTCAGCACAAACGCAGCGGTTGCTTCGGAGCTTGGTCCTTTCGCTATCGCATTGAACAGATACTGGTCGTTGGCTGCGCGCGCTGACCGTATTTTGGCTTTGTTCCGATGGTTTACTAGGGACTGGACAAAGGACAATTTCCATTGAGATCGCTTCTGATGGTTGTCGATGCGATCTTCCCATTGTTTGGCGTCGTTCTCGCGCTCCCTGATGTGTTGGACAAAGGATAAGCCCAACAGCGTATCCACCGTCTCATTAAAGCGCCGCAGGATAGCGATAAAGTGTTCAATGTTCGATGGCGTGGCGCGAGGGAACAGCGCACCGTGGACTACGAACCGATCGCGAATCGCCGCGATACGCTGAAATTGAAGATCCTCGGCATGGGCTTTCAGCGATTGCTTGAACGCAAGAAGCTCCGTTCTTGAGTCGCCCTCAATCCGAATCGTCAACATGGGGTCTATGCCGCTCCGATATTGCTCTGCGTTCGGCGGTGGCCCTGTGGTGGTGTGTACGAGCGCCATCCCTTGGTTGAGGAGCGCACCTTGGTCATAGTGAAGGGTTAACGTTGCCATCATCCCATAATCGATTTTGGTCATGCTCCGGTTATATGCGGTAATCGCGATCACCACGAATGTGCCTTCGTCTCCCATGGATGGGATGTAGGGACGGCGAATTTCGAGCGTATCCCCGATACAAATATCTGTGAGTGCTCGTCCACCGACATGCCAATCGGTTGGACCACGCTGCTCAACATGGACTATGTCAAAGGCTAAATTGTTCATGGTATCTCCCTAGTCCCTGTTAGATATGGTTACGATTTACTGGACAAGCGTTCATGAGGCAAACATCGTCTGCAACAGCACGATAAATTGGCCTTGCTGCTGATACATCCATGCTTTGCTCGCTTGCATCCGCCGAATTGCCTGCTCTAAACTCGTGTGGCTCGGTAGGTCGGGCTTGCTGATGGCCCAAATCAGCGGGATGGCGGTGCGCAAGCCAATTAACTGGGGCATGGCGGCAATTTCCTGCGGGGTGAGCTTAATCCATTCTGCATAGCCACGGCAAAACTGCTCAGCCACCGCCCACGGGTTTGCCGGATTGCTATCAAGTTGCATGATCATCCGCAAAGCCATAGCCACATCGAGCGCGCGTGCTGCTGAGCAGGCAAATTCAAAATCGAGAATCGCGGCTACACGCCCGTAGCGCATGAGGATGTTGGGTGGAGCAAAGTCGTTATGGCAAACCTGTTGCGGCAAACTGGGATATTCATTCGCCACAAACGCCATGAGGCTGGCTGCTTCGCTGCGCCACCACGCCCAGAGTTCAGCGTCGCTGGCCGAGCCGCCAAACTGTGCCGCCGAGAGTTGCAGCGGATCGTAGCGCGGCTGGGCATAGTTCAGCAATGCTTGAAACAGCGCATAGGGGCGACGCTCGCGCATTGGGCATGTTTGGAGCAGCGTTTGCAATTCACCAAGCGCCGTCCCCATTACATAGGCCCATTGGTTAATGGTTGGGTGCTGTTGGCCGTTGGGTAGCAGCCGAAATTCTGGGGCTTCGCCAGTAATATACGGCGTTAGGGTGAATAATCCCTGCACTACCGAGCCTAGGTAAGAGATGCTACGAATCATTATCATTGGTACGGGCAAGGCAAATGAGCTGGGATGGCGGGCAAGCCACATTACCAGCTGATGCTCATAGAAAAGCCAATCTTGACGCTCATACGGATAGCATTTCAAGACAAAATCGCCATTGGAGGCGCGAAGATGCAGACTAAGGTTATTGGCACTTGCGAGCTGGGCAACTACCTGAACAGGCTCGATTAAATCAAATGCCTGAATTGCCGCAGCAACGAATGGATTAATCTCGTGCATGGTTGTTTGCGCTCCAAATATAGCGTTACTCAGCCCAGCGTGTTCGGTAGATTCCGAAGTTGTAAAAATTCGATGCAGTTTGGCTTAAGTTCCGGCCAGCGACTGACAATCTGCGCAACAGCCGTTTGACATGCCTCATCGGAGTCAAGCAGGGCAGCTTGAGTGATGGCGAGCGCAGCTCTGACTTTTTCGATCTGATCTGCATAAAGCCATTCGCGCATAACTCGATAGATATCTGCGCCTCCCTGTTCATCCATCAGCCAGATTAAGCCTTCTACTTCTGCGGCAAAATGTTCTGGGGAGACTTTTTTCGTCAGCCTAATAAAGAGGTATTCAATGGCTCGATCAATCGTCATATTCATTTTTTGACTCTCCCTTACCGTAGTTTTTATGCCCCTCCCATATTTGTTGAAATGCGTAACACATTGGCTCAAGCTCGGGCCAGCGCCCAACAATTCGCGCGACAGTTGTTTGATAGGCCTCATCGGATGTAAGTAACAGAACTTCTTCGATCGAGAGCGCAACTTTAACTTTTTCCTTATCATCGGATTTAAGCCATTCGCGCATAATCCGATAGATATCTGAGCCATCATCATCCATAATCCAACTAAGGCATTGTAATGTTTCTGAAAAAAGGCTTGGCGGAGTATGCGGCGATAGGCGGCTCAATAGGTACTCTAAAACCTCATCAAGAGTGGTCGCTATGGGTTCTTTGGCTGGTTGATAGCGCTCATAGATCCATTTTCGCCAATTTGGGTTTTGATAGCGGGAGGCTAGATAGCTGCAAAAGCTTTGTTCAGCATCATCAATCTGATCGTAAACGGGCTCGAGGTCGGCTACGGTTAATGGGCGCGATTTCCAATAGCGCGTTTGGATGAGGTTGGTTGCGCCAGCGTTGATACTCAGATTGCCCATAACTTTGCCCGATTCGTGGCGAATGGACAAGGCAGGTGTGAAAGGCATAACTTTGTTATCAACGAGTAAGTAGAGCTGATCAAACGCGAGCACGCCGATTAGTGCTTTGCCGCCATCAAGCTTGCGCAAGACTGTGCCCATGCCAACGACCGAGCGCTGATCGCCTGGAGCTGTAAGGAGCGCAAGTGCTGGAAGTTCGATGGTGGCTTCTCGACTGGGGTACTGCTCAAGCTGCATGTTGCTGCTCCTCTGGTTTTCCACAGACTCAGGATTTGCATATTTTCAGGCTCATCTTGGTTCGCTTAATAAGGTTTTTAGCTGCTACTCTTCATTATTGCTATCAAGTAACAAGGTAAAGCGATGTTTGACGAGAATTTTTTCTGGATGAATTGTCATATCGCTAATAAATTGCTCGACAACTAAAGGAAATAATTCATACTCTAAAGGCATAAATACATAGAGCCAATAAGGGCCTTCTCCTGTATTTCCTCTGTTGATTGAGCCAAGCATTGATGATGCAATACTGACCATAAGCTCTTGAATAGATGGTTCGATTAAATCAAAATTTATCAATATAATGATAGTTAGATAATTTGGATAATCTATAAGCGCATAATCTGAAAAACAATCATTAAACGAATCCCAGGAATTCCAAAAATAATCTGGGAAATTAAATTTTTCTCTGGCTAAATCAAAAAAATCATTTTTACTTTGGATCGAAGCACCATCAATAGTTAAAATATTAACAAAATCTTTAAGGCTATCTTGTGCAGCAAGAATATCATCAATATTTGGTACAAAATACCAGTCTGGCTCCAATTTATTGAGTTGATCAACTGTTCCTGACAACATACTCCGTTCCTTATAACGAATGGCTAATTTATGCTCCAGTAGTTTGCTTATGATTGTCTATGCAAAAAATCACGCCAGGCACTAATTGTTCTTTGAACATCGCTATGTGATTCGCCAGCCATAGAATCGAGATAGCGGCCTAGGTTAACGAAATCAACCTCTTTCAATGAATCGATTGCGACACTTCGACAAAGATAATAAGGATCACGTAACGCGGTGATAAAAAATGGAATATAGAATGGGTCACAACATTGCATAAATGATCTTAATACGGCCACCCGAATATGTGATTCATGACCCATGACCAGTTTATAGAAAATCGGATCGACGAGTGTTGAAGGTTTATCATCTTTGAACTTAACTAAGCTATTCACGGCAAAACGGCGAACATCTTCATCGGGATCATCAAGTAAGCTGATAATTAATGGTAAGGCCTGATGATCACGAACTATCCCAACATATTGACACGCAAATCCACGGCGTTTTGGTGAAGGATCATTGAGCATCGGATAAATCCACGGGCCACCTGGATCATGCAATTCTTCCAATGCACCTAAAATCTCAACGTCAAGGCCATCAATATTGGAATCACGACCCAAGGCCTTACGCAAAACTGGAATTGATACTGGGTCACCAAGGATTCCAACCAGTTCACAGGCTTCCAACGCCGCCCAAGTCGTTCCATCCTCAATGAGGGGCAAGAGATAAGGCAAACTCGCTGAGCCAGCAGCCTAAAAAGCGTCTTTTGCTGTCTGCATATCGGGGTGTTGATACACTGCAAGAATCGGTAGCCAGTTGGCTAATGATTGAATTGGTAGCCCTTTTCTGTTGCTATGTTTGGGAACTTTTTTATTCAGATCCCAAAGCAGCTGAAATTTATGACACATTGGTGCAAGTTCGGGCCAGCGTTCAACAATCCTTCTAATGGTTGCTTGGTATTCTTCATCTGAATCAAGTAAAAAAACCTCGTCAAGCGAGAGCGCAATTTTGACTTTTTCAATCTCATCAGAGTCGAGCCAGTTGCGCATGATTCGATGCATATCAGCACCATTATCATCAATAAGCCAGACTAACTCTTCTACTATGTGCGCAAAAAGTTCTGGCGAGGCGTTTTTGTCCAGCCGCAACACGAGATATTCCAAAGCCTGATCAAGTGTGATAGTCATACGCGCCCCTGTCGATTAGCTTCAGATTGCTATACTCGCTCCAGCGAGGATTAGTTCACCCGAAGGATGGCTTTGGGCTATTGGCTTTTGGACAGGAATAATCTGTGGAATCTGTGGCAAAAAACTTAACCTTCGCGATCTTCGCGGTTTCCATTCTTCGTGCTCTTCGTGTCCTTCGTGGATCGGAATGTTAACGCAGAGGCGCAGAGGAATATGGCTATGGGCTATTAGTTTGAGGAATTTCAATCCTAATCATCTGTGGAAATCTGTGGCTTAAAAAACTGATCATTCGTGCAATTTGTGCAATTCGTGGCTAAAAAATAAATCTTTGTGGTTTCCGAACTGCAAAGCCTATTTCGTTGCTAACGGGAGACGCAGGGGGGTTATATCCCTGCGTCTGCTAATAGTTATGAGTTGGAATGTTGGTGCTTTCTCTATTGGCTCAAGATTTTGTGAATTGGCAATACCGCACCTTCGTGCTCTTCGTGTTCTTCGTGGTTTCAGCCTACTCTAGCCTTAGAATGTTTCGCCGCTGGCCAAATCTTGATCAACGAAGCTACGGGCGCTTACCACAACATTGCGGCCAATCGTATGGCCGGCGCTAACTCGCGCTGCCTTGCCAATCACGGTTAAACCAGTGTTCAACAATTGCGGTTGGGCAGCATTGGGCATGCCAATTGGGCCTTCGCCCACTTTGCAATCGCGGCCAATTACCACCTGTTTGTCAACCACACAGTTATCAAGCACCACACCTGGCTCAATCACGCTATCGGGCATAATGACCGAATCGCGGATAATTGCGCCTGCGCCAACCACAACTCCGGTGCCAATTACCGAGCCAGAAACATGGCCATCAACCCGACAACCATCGCAAAGCAAGCTGCGTTCGATCCGCGCTGAAGAGCCAAGCTGGGCGGCTGGGCGTTCAAACGAGCGCGTGCGCACCACCCACTCAGGATCATACAAATCGAGCGCTGGGGTTTCGGCCAGCAAGGCAATATTCGATTCGTAATAGGCTTGCACCGTGCCAACATCAGCCCAATAGCCATTGAAGGTATAGGCGCTAACATTGGCTTCGCTGACGATGCGCGGCAACATTTCGCTGCCAAAATCAACCGATTGATCACGATAGAGCAGATCGACCAAATATTCTTTGCGGAAGGCATATACGCCCATCGAGGCCAAGGCGCTGCTGGTACGGCGCGGCTTTTCTTCGAAGTTCGTCACCCGACCTTCGCCATCGACCGTGACCATGCCATAACGATAGGCTTCGTGCGGCGGCACGCTATGCACCGCCAAGGTAACATCAGCGCCGCGCTGCATATGCAAATCGAGCAAAGGCCGATAATCCATCTTGTAGACGTGATCGCCAGCCAAAACCATCACATAATCAACGGGCCGTTCTTCGATCACATCGAGATGATAGCGAATGGCATCGGCAGTACCACGTTGCCAACCGCCGCCATCGGGCGTTGGAAAGGGGTGCAAGACCCGCACGCCGCCTTGCAAACGGTCGAGATCCCATGGCTTGCCTACACCAATATGCTCGTGCAACGAACGTGGCTGATGCTGCGAAAGCACGCCAACATCGTAAATACCCGAATTAACACAATTCGAAAGCGTAAAATCGATAATTCGATATTTGCCAGCAAACGGTGTTGCCGCTGCTGCTCGGCCAGCGGTTAGCACGCTTAACGAAGGGCTTGCCCCACCAGCCATAATCAAAGCTAAAACACGCATACTACACACTCCCCAGCACTAGATCGATTCGCCGCTGGCGACATCGCCGTTGAAGCGGTCTTCATCGCAATCGGATGGAATCACAACATTGCGGCCAATGCTAATGCCTGCGGGAATATGCGCACCCTTGCCAACAATGCTAATGCCCGTGGTCAGTTTATCGGGCTGTAAACGGTTGGGAACGTTCTCAGTGCCAACCCCAAGTTGCACATTCGCCCCAATCACCACATCTTTATCAACAATCACCCGATCAAGCACCGCGCCGGGGCCAATCCAGGTATCGGTCATCACGATCGAATCGCGCACCACCGCCCCGGGCGAAACGTACACCCCAGGCGAAAGCACCGAATGCTCAACCGTGCCGCGCACCACACAACCATTGCAAATCATCGATCCTTCGACTTTGCTTTGCGGGCCAAATTTAGCTGGCGGGCGTTCCTCGGAGCGGGTGTGAATCCGCCACTCTGCATCAAACAAATCGAGCGTGCAATCGGGATCAAGCAATTCCATGCTGGTTTCCCAATACGATTGTACCGTGCCCACATCGACCCAATAGCCTGAGAAGGGGTGAGCATACACATTGTCGTTGGCGATCATGGTCGGGATGACATGCTTGCCAAAATCAAGATTTGGATATTGGCTACTGGTTTCGCGCAACCGTTCGACCAAACGCTTTGCATCAAACACATAAATGCCCATCGATGCCAAGGTACCCTTATCGCGGGCCTTGGGTTTTTCGCTAAACTCGACAACCTGATCGCTATCGTTAACCGTCATAATCCCAAAGCGATCAGTTTCTTCGAGCGAAACGTGCATGACTGCCACCGTCAGATCGGCGTTTTTGGCCAAGTGGGTGGCGATCAAATCGCGGTAATCCATCTTATAAATATGGTCGCCGGAGAGAATCAGCACGAGGTCAGCTCGTTGTTCACGGATGTAATTGATATTTTGCAGAATGGCATCAGCGGTGCCGCTATACCAACTCTGATCATCGCGACCTTGATAGGGTTGCAGCAAGCGCACCCCGCCGCGATTGCGGTCGAGATCCCAGGGCTTGCCGATGCCGATATGGTCGTTGAGCGAATGAGGCCGATATTGAGTGAGCACCGCAACATCGAAAATATTGGAGTTAACACAGTTGGAAAGCGTAAAGTCGATAATGCGATACTTGCCAGCAAATGGAACCGAGGGCTTGGCGCGTTTTTCGGATAGCACGCTTAAGCGTGTCCCCTCACCGCCAGCCATAATCATCGCGACTACGCGCATAGAACCTCCTTTGGTACCGGGGATTCGCGCACCATTATACTCAATTTCGCCTGTCCTCACGCCAAAATCAAGCAACGCATTTCAGCCAAATTATCTAGCCCCAAAACTGGCAGAGTTTGCTATGCTTAGGAGTATTGATTGGTGTGTTACGAGGAAACCCCTATGAGCAATCACGATCAATTAGCATTAGTGCGCCAAAAGCATATCGAACTGATGCGATTGACCCTCGATACGCTGGGCCATGTGCTCAGCAACGTCAGCCAAGATCAAGCCACTAGCTTGCGCGATGGCCCCGACGGCTGGACTGTGGTCGAAGTGCTGTGCCATTTACGCGATTACGACCAGATTTTTCTCGAACGAGCGCTGATGATGCGCGATCAGGATTTTCCGTTGTTGCCAAGCTACGATCACGAAGCTATGGCGATCGAGCGCAACTACAACGGCAACGATCTCGGTACCGTCTACGCAGCCTTGCAGGAATCACGCCCCCGCTTTATCGCCTTTTTCCAAGCGCTCACCCCTGAACAATGGGCCAAAGCTGGCACGCACCCAGAACGCGGCTACTTTTCGCTCACCGATGCAGCCATGCAAGTTGGCATTCACGATGTGATTCACCTTGAACAAATCAGCCGGATTTTATTGCAAGCAAAGGGGCAATAGCCATGTCTGATTCCAGTTTAATTAATTCGATGTTGCGCTGGCATGTGCCACTGATGAGCCGCACGCTCGAAACTTTGGGTCATATTTTGGCTCGCGTTAGCCAACAACAAGCCACAACCTTGCGCGATGGCGCTGCTGGCTGGACGGTGCTCGAAGTTGTCTGCCATTTGCGCGATTACGACCAGATTTTTCAAGAGCGTGCGACCAGCATCATTGAGCAAGATAATCCGCTGTTTCAAAGCTACAGCCCTGATGAACTGGCTCGCGAGCGCAACTATAACGCCAGCGATTTACACGCCGTCTATGCTGAATTATGTGTTTCGCGCACCCGCTACGTGGAGTTTTTCCAAAGCCTCAACCCTGATCAATGGCAACGCCAAGGAACCCACGCCAAGCTGGGCGCATTCTCACTGGCCGATGCCTTGATGCAGGTAACTGGCCACGATTTGATTCACTTGGAGCAAATTACGCGGATTTTGTTGCAAGCTGAATAGCGCACGAGGGATCAGGGGCCAGGCGTTAGAGATCAGGTGACAGCAACCACGAAGATCACGAAGAACATGAAGTTTTGATCCACGAAGGACACGAAGATGATAAGGCTCTAGGCTGTTGTCCCAGAACGACCAACCGATCCCCAGCCCCTGACTTCAGACCCCTCGTCCAAAAACCCCTGCGTCTCCCGCCTTGAGGCGGGACGGAAGGGTGGTGATCACACCCAATTATGTGAAAAAACCACCCTTTTAACTTTTAAGCAATCACTTACCGCTAGGCAGTTTCAAGCGGCGCTGGCGCACCAAATTGCACCACCAACTCGCCATTACGAAACACCGCGCGCAAGGCTGGCCGATCAGCCAACATCGTCGGCAAAATCATCTCGCGGCGGAAATTGCCAATTTCAATAAACAGCTGATCGCCACGTTTGGTCATATTAACTTTATTAACTTCGACGTGGGGCAAGGGCAAGCGTAATTCATATTGATCGCCTTGCTTAGTAATGTCCATGGTTTTGCCCACGTAAAAAACATCAAGCGGATTGCGATCGCCAAACAACGCTGCGCCCACATCAGCCAAATCATCAAGGCCTTTAATTTCACGCGAGTACATTGGCGCTTCCCAAATTGGCAACGGCGTGAAAATATCGTGCACTTGAGCGCGATAGCTGGCCTGCACTTCTTGCATTTGCTCAATAAAACTATGGCCACGCACATCGCTTGGCATGACCCGATTGAGCACCACGCCATCGACCGGATAGCCATACAAGGCCAAGTAGGTGGCTGCGCGCTGGGCCTCTTTGATGACCATGCGCTCTGGGTTGACTACCAAGCGATAGGAACTAATCTTGGGATCGGCCAAGGTTGCGCGGAGCGCTTCGACCTGTTCAACAAAGCGTGGCAAGGTGTCGAACATATCCGAGGCTGGCACCAAAGCCCGAATCAAGGGCTTGGCCACTTTCATGGTGCTGGTTTCCCATTGCATCACCCGCGAAGCATACCAGGTGAAGGTTTCGGGCATGGTCAGCAAGCGCACGGTTTCGCCAGTTGGCGCTGCATCAACAATGACTGCATCGTAGTTGCCTTCTTTGGCCTGCTTGCGAATATGCAACAAGCTGACAACTTCTTCCATGCCTGGAATCACGGCTAATTCTTCGGCGGCAACTTCGTTTACACCCTTGCGCTTGAGCAAATTGGAAACAAAGCCTTGCAACTCGCCCCAGTGTTGGCGCACTTCTTCGAGCACATTAATTTCTTGCGCCCAGAGGTTATCGCTCAGTTGGGTTGGGTTAGCACCAACTTGGCAATCGAGGGCATCGGCCAAGGAGTGGGCCACATCGGTGCTGACGACCAAGGTTCGATAGCCCATGCGCGCTGCCCGCACGGCGGTTGCTGCTGCGGTTGTGGTTTTGCCAACGCCACCCTTGCCAAGATATAAAATCAAACGCATTGTATGTTCCTTTCGCTGCATTGCGAGAATAGATGAATCGCTCGCTGCACTGCTACATTGGACGTTATGGTCAACTGGGTAGTTGCAGCCTCATGGTATTATCGCATATCGTTACTACGCAAAGAGGCTGGGTTGGGTTTTGGATTAAACCCACAGCACTGCCGCACCAATTGCTGCATAACGCAACGCTTTGCCAAGCGTAATCCACGCCATACTTGGCAACCATGGCAGATCCAAGGCCCCAGCCACGCCCACCAAGACATCGCCAATCACTGGCAACCACGCCAAAATCAAGGCTGGCGTGCCCCAACGCCCAAGCCAACGCTCAGCCCGTTGCATGCGCTCAGCAATTTTGCGATTGCGCTGATCGATGACTGTCCGTGCTCGTTGCCCAAGCCAAAAGGTCGTAGCCGAGCCAAGCACATTGCCCAACGTAGCAATAAATAACGGCAACCATAACGATTCAGCATGAACGACCATTGCGGCCAAGGCTGCCTCTGAACCAAGAGGCAAGACTGTTGCCGCCAAAAAACTAACCCCAAATAAACTTAAATACAACCAAATCATTAAATTTTTCCTTGTTGCCAACGCTGCCAGAGCACGCCAATTTCCGCATTTCGGCCCAAGGCCAAAATCAGGATAAAGCCAAGCAAACCGACCAGCGAGGCACTCGATAAACTCAGTAATAAGCTGCTGGTGCTGGTTGGTTGCCATGCCCGCATCACCAGCCATGCCGCCACGCCAGCCAAGCAGCTGGCAAGGCCAACCTGCCAAGTAAAACGCCAATTCAAGCGCATTGGTTGCTGCACAGTTTTTTGAGCCAACCAAGCCAAGGCCAAAGTTTCGGCCCATAATGAAACGGTTGTGGCCCAACCAAGCCCAGCCAAGCCCCAGCGCCGCCACCACAAGGCCAAGCCAATTTGCAGCAACGCGCCCAGCACCCGCATCACGCTGGGCCAGCGCGTATCGCCCATTGCATAGCTGAAACGAATTAACAAACTGCTGAGCGCTAAGGCTGGCAAACCAGGCAAAGCCGCCCACAAGGCTGTGCTGGTCATCTGCACCGATTGTTGGTCGAATGCACCGCGTTGCAGCAACAAGGCCACAATCTGCTGGCACAAGACCATGCCCAACACCATTAGCGGCACAGTTAGCAGCAGTGACCAACGCCAACAACGAGCCAACCAAGCTTGCAAAGCCTGATAATTACGTTCCAACACCAAGCTCGTCAAAATGGGAAACAGCACCCGCCCAAGCACTTGCGGCAACAAAATAATCGGTACTTCGACAATTCGCCGCGCATAGGTTTGGGCCGCAACTGCGCCAGCGCCAACCGTCGAAGCAATTGCATTCTCAATCACGCTAATCAAATGCACCGACACCAGCGAGGTTAATAATAATGGATAAGCATGCTGCAAAACCGTGGTTAATCGCGCTCCCCGCCAGCGCCAGCTTGGCAACCACGGCACATCTGCTTGCAACAAGGGAATTAATCGCAACACCGCGCCAACCACCAAGCCCCAGGCCAAGCCATAGACGCTGCCTGTTGCCAACAAGGCAATTACTGGCACCAATTTCAACATCAAATCGGCCAAGGCTGGGCGCGTAAATTGCTCAAAGGCTTGATACCAAGCGCCGAGCACCGCCGAAAAACACATTACCGGAAAGGCCAACAAGCCAATCCGAATAATTTTAGCGGTCATCAGCAAGGTTGGTTGGTCGAAGCCAGGCCCAAATAAGCGTGCTAATTGCGCGGCGTAAAGCCAGCCCAAGCAGGTTAATGGCACTGCCGCCAAGCCAACCAAGCCCAAACTGGCGCGCAATGTGCGTGGGCTAGCAGCGCGATCATGCAAAATCATCGGCACTAAGCTTGGGCCAGCAATATCGCCCAACAAAAAGCCCATCAGCAACACAACCGCCGCACCAGCCAAATAGGCATCAGCGGTGGTGCTCGTGCCAAAAAAGTGGGCTAAAGCAAGCTTTTCAGCAAAACCTAGCATTTTATAAGCAGCAGTAGCAGCGATCAACATCAGTGAGGTTCGAACGATGGTTGCAGGCTTCATAGATACTCATTTAATCAAATTGCTCGTATAATTGACATTATGCAACACCAAACCGAACAATTAAGCGATGGGCAACGCCTCAATGCGGCCCAAATTTGGGCATTTTTAGCCAAAGTCTCGGTCGGACGCTTGGCAACCCACGATCATGCCCGTAATCAAAGCAATCTCGCGCCGCTGTTTTTTGTCTGCGAAGCGCCGCATATTTATTTTGCAACTCAGCCAGGCCATAAGCTTAATTTGTTGCGCCGCTATCCACAAGGGGTTGGTTTGCAAGCAGATGCCTTTGAGCCAACTGGCTCAACCAGCGTTTTTGTGTGGGGCCGTTACCGCGATGTGCCACTTGGCGCAGAATATGCCCATGCCATTCGCTTGCTAGCCTTCAAATATGGTACTGGCTTCTGGCAACAAATTCTCGATCAAGCAACTAAGGCATTGAAAGCTGGGCCACGTGCAGTCATCAACACGATTAGCCAAGCAACCACTGGCTGTATTCAGATCGAACGCATCGGCGGGCGGCACTGGGAGCATGGCCTATGATGCGTATTTTAGCGCCAGCAGAAGCTTTGGCCTTGCTCGATGAACTGCAAGTGCTGCGCATTGCTGGCTTTGACCAAGCGCGCGCGGCAAGTTATGCAGTTCCCTTGGCTTTTGTGCGCCACGATCAAACCTTGTTGATTGCGGTGCGTGCAGCAGGCCGCTTGGCGCAACTGTTGCAACAACAACCCACTGGTTGGTGCATCGAAGCTGATAAAATCAACCCCGATTGGACGTTTCGCTCAGTTGTGGCCGAAGCCAGCGCCAAGCCCTTGGCCGATGGCAGCCTTGCGCTGGTGGCCTTGGCCGAACGCTATGGCCGCAATTGGCCGCAATGGCGACCAAACGCCCCAATCCAAGCCTTTTCATTAGAGCTAGCGGCGATCCAAGGCCGCCATAAAAGCTAAGGAGCGCCGATGATCACCGTGACCCGCGAACGCCAGCTACGCCGCCCAATCAGCGAATTATGGCAATTGTTGACCAATCCGCATAATTTACCGCGAATTTTGCCACGGATTGCGCGAGTTGACGTGAGCGAGCCAACCAGCGATGCACAGCCACTCACTGCCTATTTCGATTTTGGCGCATACCTTGGCACACAGGCGGCCCAAGGCACATTTAGCACCATTGAGCAACAATCGATTCGCTTTGAAGCTGAACAACCCTTGCCGATTGTGGCCCATTGGCAACTTCAGCCCCAAGCCAATAGCACCAAAGTTCATGCCAGCCTAAGCTTTGATCTCAAGCCAATTTTAGGCCCAATCGCCAAAGTTGTGCCGATCAGCTTGGTTAAAAGTGAAATTAGCCGTGAGCTAGAGCAAGCCTTGCGCCGCATCGAACGCTTGGCATTGAGCTAAAGGAACGCTATGCAAGCAACGCCACTTGCTCCAAGTAAACGCTGGTTTGATCTGATTGTGGCTGGATTGGGGCTATTGCTGCTTAGCCCATTGTTGCTGCTGATCGCTGGCGCAATTAAATTGACTTCGCGTGGCCCAATTTTCTATAATCGCCCCCGAGTTGGGCTGGCTGGGCGTGAATTTCCTTTCTATAAATTTCGCACCATGGTGGTTAATGCAGAACGCCAAGGCTTAGGTATCGAAATCGCCCATAATGATCAGCGCATTACCCGCGTTGGCCAATGGCTGCGGCGTTGGAGCTTCGACGAATTGCCCCAATTATTGAATGTACTACGCGGTGAGATGAGCTTAATCGGCCCGCGCCCCAGCTTGCCTGAACAAGTAGCGCGCTATACGCCCGCACAGCGCCAACGCCTCGCGGTTCGGCCAGGTATTACTGGCTGGGCGCAAGTTAATGGTCGCAACGATATCACTTGGGAAGCCCGAATTGAGCTTGATTGTTGGTATATTGCGCATTGGAGTTGGCGGCTCGATCTGCTGATTCTCTGGCGCACAATCGGCGCAATCGTGCGGCCTGTTGGCATTTATGGTCGCGATGGCGTGGCCAAAGATTTGTGAGGCAAATAATGCGCCCAGTGATTATCGTTGGCACTGGCGGCCATGCTCGCGAAGTTGCCGAAATTGTGCAGGCCCAACATGCGGCAGGCCAAGGCGGCCCATTGCATGGCATGCTGACCGATGATCAAACTCAACATGGCACAACCAGCCTTGGGATTCAAATTTTAGGCCCAATTGCTTGGTTGACCAGCCGTTTAAGCCAATTTAGCGTCATTATCGCGATTGGTGATAATGCCACCCGCCAGCGAATTGCCCACCAATTTGGCTCAGAGTTGCACGCTGCTAGTGCAATCTCGCCGTATGCAATCATCTCGCCGCATGCCACAATTGGCGCAGGTGCAATGCTTTTTCCCAACGCGGTTGTTGGCCCTTTAGCCAGCATTGGCCCCCATAGCATTATGAATGTTGGCGCCAGCGTCAGCCACGATAGCACTGTTGGCGCATTTTCCAATCTCAACCCAGGCTCGCATGTAGCAGGCAATTGCCAGCTTGGCGAAGGTGTTGCGCTCGGTATGGGCGCGAATGTTATCCAAGGCCGCAGCATTGGCGCGTGGACGGTGGTGGGGGCAGGAGCAGTGGTTATTCGCGATCTGCCAAGCCAGGTCAAGGCAGTTGGCGTGCCAACTCGTTTGTTAATCTGATCCACGAAGGACACGAAGGGCACGAAGGACGGAAACCGCGAAGAGCGCGAAGAACGCGAAGGTTTCGTTTTTGCCACAGATTGACTCAGATTAGCTCAGATGATTGTTCCCATAGCCACACATCCTCTGCTGCAATGTGTTTAATGTTTAGCCACTGAACCTCCGACCCCTGGCCCCTAGACCCCGACCCCCATTTTTATTTTTGACTTCTGCCTTTTGATTTTAGCCCTTCATCCCTCATTCTTCACCTTCATCCTTTCTGTTAGCCAATAGCCCAAAGCCCAAAAGATAGGAGCATTGGCGCTTGCTAAATTTCACGAATAGTACGATTATGTGTAGAATAGAACCTTGCCCCCAGCCTGTGGGTTGACCAGAGAAGCGAAGGCTGTAATCAATTATTGACGATTTTGCCTGTGGGGGTTGCGATGGCAACTCAGAAAAAATTGCTCGCTTCACGGGCTCAAATAGCCTTAGTTAAAATGAGCGAACAATCTGTGCAACAACGAATTACCGGCACGCTTGCCGACGAAATTGGCGAGCGGCCTGCAACCTCAACTGCCGAAGCGCGCGCCTCAGCAGTTATTGCGGCCCAAATGCGCCAAGTTGGCCTCGAAGTTGGGGTGCAAACCTTCTCGGCTGCTGCTGCTCCCAGCGCGGGCTTAGGCCTGCTGGCTGGGGTGGGGTTGGTGGCGCTTGGCTTGGGCTGGTGGTTGCCCTATCCTTCAATTGCCTTGATGGTATTGCTGCTGTTGCTCGCTGTGCGCGAACTGCATGGCCCGCCAGTTTTGGCCAGTTTATTGCGCCAACGCCCCAGCCAAAATGTGATTGGCACTCGGGCTGCCACTCGTACTCCCCGCGCACGGATTGTGCTGTTGTGCCACCTTGATTCGCCGCGCATGCTTTCGCCCAGTCGTGCTAGTTGGCTGCGAGTTTGGCTGCTGAGTATCCCTTTTGGTTTCAGTTTGGGCTTAGTCGCGCTTGGGATTGCTATTTTCCTGCCTGCTTGGCACAGTGTGTTATTAATTCCTGGCTTGTTGCTCTTGGTATGTTTGCTGGTTGTGCTACGCCGCGAATCGCGGGCAGAATGGACTGTTGGCGCTGTTGATGCTGCCGCCGTCGGAACCGCAATTGCACTCGCCGCCGATTGGCCCCAACGCGATGATGTTGAGTTGTGGGTTGTGGCCCTCGGTGCGGGAGCCGCCGCAGGCTCTGGCATTCAAGCTCTACTCAACAGCTATCCCTTTCCCAAAGAAGAAACGTGGTTCATCAATTTGCCATGGCTTGGGCGCGGCAATTTGACGATTGTGGCTGGCGAAGGCTTGTGGCGCGAGCGTAAGCCCGATCAGCAACTAGCCAAGATGTTCCACGAACTGCAATCCGCCAGCGCGCCGCTCATTCGCTCGGCTTATCGCGGCGAACGGCTTGATAGCGCTCGCCTTTTGGCCTTGGGCTATCATGCCATCAGTGTGGTTGGGCTTAAATCTGATGGCACGGCAGCGGGCTTCCGCCAGCCAGATGACGAAACCCGCTTGCTTTCTGTGCCCCAAATGGAATTGGCTTTGCGCGTGTTGCGGCGCGTGCTCGATCGTTTTGCTCGCAATCAAAGCAACGAGCCGCAACGGCCCTAACCCTGTTTGCAATTAGGCAAAACGCTGCTTCAAGCCTGGCGCAAACCGAAACAGCGTTAGATCCAACACCAACATAAACAACAGCGATGCACCAACCAACGGAAAGGCTAAACTCGCTAACGCCACCAGCAACAGCACAGGCTTCCAATGTGGGAAATTCGCTGGTAAATTTGGCGCACCCAAGCGCCCAGCAGGTCGGCGCTTCCACCACAACACCACGCCCGAAACCGAAAGCAGCAACACGGTCAACGCGCCAAATAAGGCCAAAAGTTGGTTGGGCAAGCCAAAATATTTGCCTTCGTGCAGCGAAATCCCCATACTGACTGCTTTGGGAACCAAGGCATAATCACGCCAACGAATATCAGCCAAAATTGCCCCGCTATATTGATCGACGTGAATTGTGGCTTCGTCAGCAGGATCGTTGGCGACCGCTGCGATGGTGTACACGCCTTTTGCGCTGCTTGGTGGCGTAACCGTAAAGCTGGCAATCACGCCCCGCGCTTTGGCCACCGCAATCACCGAATCCAGTGTAACTGGCGTGGCAGCTTGCGGCCCTTCGCTGGCGCTGCTTGGCACTGGTGCACTGGTTCCGTTGCCGCGATGCTCAGCATGATCGCTATTCGATTGCGGCAATGGCGCTTGCTCAACCGCCCATGGCACAACTTTATCGGTCGTAGTGTTGAGGCTGCCAGTTAAGGCTGTCGATTCCGGAATATTGCTCCACAGCTGGTTGGGGTATTTGCTCGAAATATTGGCAAAGTTTTCGCCCCAATAGCCCGTCCAAGGCAAGCCCGTAATCAGCAAAAACAACACAATCAACGAGGCGTACATGCCTGGTACAGCGTGCAAATCGCGCCAGAAAATACGTTTATTTTTGCTGCGCAAACGAGGCAACCATGTGCCCCAAATGCCGCTTTTCGAGCGTGGCCACCAGAGGTAAATGCCCGAAAGCGTAAGCAAAATCGCCCAGCAGGCAGCCAATTCAATAATTCGATCGCCAACTGTGCCAATTAGCAACTCGCCGTGCAATTTCAAAGCAACCGTTTGCAAGTTCCAATCTTCATCGCGCTCACCAAGCACTTGGCTGGTATAAGGATTGACAAAAACCGTCAGGTTGCGCCCATCGCTGGTACTCATGCTTATTTCAGTACTGCGATCATGGGCATCGCTTGGGCGAATTTTGCCAACACTAGCCGCAGGATAGGCAGCTTGGGCCGCAGCAACTTGGCTGGTGTAGCTTTGGGCCGAGCCGCTGGTATGGACAACGTTCATCAAATCGCCATACATCAACCGATCAAGTTGCGGCTTGAACAGATAAATGCTGCCAGTTACCGCCAACACAATCATCAAGGGCACAACAAATAGACCTGCATAAAAGTGCCAACGCCAAATTGCCCGATAAAAAACCGACTGTGCCCGCCGTTCGTCGCTGGTTATGCCATCGTTGGTAGTTGTAATTGTCATTTAAAAACCTCGTTCGTTCTGCAAGAAGGATGGAGTTGCTACGCTTATCCCAATTACTGCTGCACCAAAGCCGTGACGTGCAACGTGAGATAAACGCAGCAACTAGCTCGGATTTACTGCAAACTTAATAAATAGGCCACTACGTCATCGACCTGTTGGGGTGTAAGCGCATCGTCATAGCCCGCAAACATCAAGCCTTGGGCAAAGCCATCGACCACATAACTATTGGGATCGACAATTGAGCTGTGTAAATAGGCGTTGGCGGTTTGGCCTGCAACCCGCGTTGCGGCACGCTGGCTAATTCCGGCCAGATTTGGCCCGACGGTTTGCGGTTTGGCGGCATCGACCACATGGCAACTCAGGCAGGGTGGCGCACCAGCAATCGCGGTCGTGCCATCGAAAATTGCCTTGCCAGCAGCAGCGTCGCCAGTGCTTGCAGCAGTATTGCCAGCTCCAGGAACCGTCGTTGGAACGCCAGTAAAGCGCCCTATATTGCTATCGGTTGTGGCTGAACCACAGGCGGCCAAGCCCACAAGCGCCAATCCAGCAATGGCAGAGCGCAAACGCAAAACAATTGGCATTGGAGAAAACTCCCAAACTCAAACATTCTCAGCGTAAAGCCACGCTGAGATCACAAAGGCGTATTTGTGGATTGAGTTGGGTTTAACGGGGAGGGGGTGTGGTTAATCGCTGTTGATACGAAATTAAGGGGTGTTGAATCAGCCAATTTACCCGCCGCAAGCTGCGCAAGCCAAACCCAAGGCTTGGCCAAAAACCAAGCAGCGCAAACATTGCCACCAAACCGCTGCCCATGCCATTTGAGGCTAGGCCGCTCGGGGTTCCATTGGGCAATGAATCTGCTTGGTTCATCAGTTCGCAGACAAACATGCTTGCTGGCTGAGCCTCAGCATTTAACAGCATTGGTTGGTGTTGTAGCCAACAATGAATCACACAGCCCAATGGACACACCAAAGCCAGCTGAACAACCATTGCCCAACCAAAAAGTGTGCGCCATGTAAGCATTTTGGATTGTTGCTGGAGCCATCCAAGCATACTGGGTTGTTTCCGCCTGCTATTGCCGCTGAACTGCGCGTTATCTTAACACAGTTTCAGTTTGCTGCGATCAGGCATTAACTTGATTGTGCTCCCTCTCAGGGCGGATGTGGGCTGAGCCACAAGTTGGTATGCTCGCCATCTTTACCATTGCAGGAGTTTCAATTATGCAAAATCCAACCCTTGGGCAGATTCGCCCCTATACAGCAGCCGATTGGGCTGTCGTTAGCCAAATTCACGATGCAGCCCGCCCCGACGAACTGCGCGGCGCGTGCGACCCACGAGCATTTATCCCGCTTGCAGACGATCAAGTCTCGCTCAGCGATTTTGAGCAATCACAAAAATTTGTCATCAGCATTGATGATCAGGTGGTGGGCTTTGTTGGGATTAATGGCAAATATCTTGGCTGGTTGTATATCGCGCCAAGCCATTATGGCCGTGGCTTGGGCGGCCAATTGCTCAATTTTGCCCTTGAGCAGATTGGGGCTGGCGCTTGGACGATTGCCCTTGCTGAAAACCGCCGAGCCGTTGAACTCTATCAACGGGCTGGCTTTATCAGCAGCAAAACCTTTGAAAGCGATAATGCTGGCTATCCTTGCACCTGTGCCCGTTTAGAGCGCGCCTAGCTGCTTTCGATTTTCCAGCAAGCACGGTATCATGCGTGCTGGAAAACTTTCTCAGTCTGAGGTATCGCCAATGCGAATTTTATATTTAGGCACGCCCGAAATTGCGGTTGCGCCACTTGAGTTATTGCACGCCAGCGGCCATGAGATTGTCGGTGTCGTGACCCAACCAGATCGACCTGCTGGGCGCAAAAATGTGCTCACCGCGCCGCCAGTCAAACTTGCCGCCGAACGGCTTGGGATTCCGGTGTTTCAGCCAGAAACCCTCAAAGATCCAGCGGCGGTCGAGCGCTTGCAGGCTTTTGCGCCAGAAGTTGGGGTTGTTGCGGCCTATGGCGAGATTTTGCGCAAAAATGTTTTACAAATTCCCGCCTTGGGTTATTTGAATATTCACCCATCGATTTTGCCGCTCTACCGTGGGCCAGCACCAATTACGGGGGCAATTTTGGCAGGCGATGATTTAGTTGGCGTGTCGATCATCAAGCTCACTGCCAAAATGGATGCTGGGCCAATCTTGGGTCAAGTGGTCATGCCCTTGGCCAAGGATGCGCGGGCTGGTGAATGGACGGCCCAACTGATGCGCCAAGGTGGCGAGTTGCTCGCTCAGCTCTTGCCAGCCTATACTGCTGGTCAAATTCAAGCCCAAATTCAAGATGATAGCCAAGCAACCTACACCCAAATGATTAGCAAAAACGATGGCTTGATCGATTGGAGTTTGCCAGCAATTGTGATCGAACGCATGACCCGCGCCTATGATCCATGGCCTGGAACTGCGGTAAAACTCAACGATCAGCCATTTAAAATTCTGCGATCCAAAGCGCATAGTAGTTGGAGCGGCAACGCTCAGCCAGGCACGCTGATTGAACAAGAAGGCCAAATTTTAGTCGCGACGGGCAGCGGCGCACTCGAATTGCTTGAAGTTCAGCCAGCAGGCAAACGCCCAATGGCCGCCAGCGATTGGCGACGCGGAGCCAAAGATCTAGAACGCTTGTAAAGGCTGGGAATCGGTGGTTGGGGATTGGGAAGTTAAAACCGATCCCCAACCCTAACGACCATGGTCTGCTCCCCTTGCCTGTCTTCAGTGAGCGAGAGGTTGGAATAAAGGAACTTTAGAACCGATCCCCAGTCCCCGATCCCCAATAGCCGATTCCTATTACTCTGCCAAAGCCAAGTTGCCAGCAACAATCAACTGCTTCAAGCGCTCGATATGTGGATACATTACGGTATCTTCGGCCAAAAATGGCACAACCTGCCGAATTGCCTGCTGCGCCAACGCCGTGCCTTGCCCAAGCTGCAAATGCTGATGCTTTTGCCAACGTAAATCAATCGCTTGGGCAGCACACAACGCTTCGCAAGCCAAAATGCCCACCACGTTATCGTGCATCTCAACCGCTTGACGGGCGGCGGTCGGCCCCATGCTGACGTGATCTTCTTGATTGCCCGAGGTGGGAATCGTATCGGCAGCAGCGGGATGCACCAGCACTTTATTTTCACTCGCCAACGCCACAGCCGTATATTGAATCAACATCATGCCCGAGTGCAAGCCGCCTTGCTCGGTTAAAAATGGCGGCAGCAAATTTCCATTCAAGCCTGCATCAACCAAGCGCGCCGTGCGGCGCTCGCTAATGTTGCCCAGCTCGCTCAAGGCCACTTTAAGAAAATCCATCGCCAAGGCCAATGGCTCGCCATGGAAGTTACCGCCCGAAATCGCCTCGTATTCGCCAGCAAGCTGCTCAGGATCAACCGGCACAATTAAGGGATTATCGGTGGCGCTGTTGAGTTCGATTTCGGTGGCCCAGCGCCCATAACAGGCTGCATCGCGAATTGCGCCATGCACTTGGGGTACGCAACGCAACGAGTAGGCATCTTGCACTTTATGTGGCCCATACAGCGCCGGATCAGCTTCGCCGTTGGGATACACAAAGCTGCTGCCCTGCAACAGGTGGCGAATACTGCGCGCGCTATCGATTTGGCGCGGATGCGGACGAATCGCATGCAGCCGTTGATCAAAGGCCGAGGGTAAGGCCGCCAAGGCTTCCATCGACAAGGCGGCGATAGTTTCTGCAGTGCGACACAATTGCTCTGCATCGTAAATTGCTAAGGCTGCCAGCCCGCTCAACAAGGCGGTGCCATTGGTCAAGGCGAGGCCTTCTTTGGCCTCTAAAACCAAAGGTTTTTGATTCAAGCGGGCCAAAACTTCGGCTCCGCTCATGCGTTGACCATAGACTGGCGATTGGCCAGCCTCAACCGCCTCGCCCAAACCAAGCAAAATCAAGCTGGCATGCGCAAGCGGCGCAAGATCGCCACTGGCACCAAGCGAGCCTTGGCAGGGAATAATTGGCAATATATCGGCGTTGAGCAGATCGAGCAGGGCTTGGGCAACCAAGGGGCGAATGCCCGAAAAGCCTTTGGCCAAGGTATTGACCCGCACAATCAACATTGCCCGCACTTGGTCGCGGCGCAATGGTGTGCCTGTGCCAGTGGCATGGCTCATAATAATATTGCGTTGCAATTCGCGCACATGGTCGCTATCAATCGTGCGATTCTGAAAATGGCCAAAGCCCGTGGTGATGCCATAGACCACCTGACCTTCGGCCACAAAGCGCTCGACAGCAGCGCGCGAATAGTGCATTCGTTCAATTGCTTCAGGAGCTAATTCAACCTTAATTGCTGGATTCCGAGCGGCAGCCACCAAACCATCGACAGTTAACTGCTCGCCATTGAGCACTAAACGTTCCACAATGCTACCTCGCTAGCTTAATTCGCTTTCGGCGTTAGTATACCAGCCGCCAGCAATGGTTCCTGCTTGCGAATCGAGTGTAGGTGCGAGATGCTATGGCACATTCAGCTTGGATTTAGGTTTATCTGCTACTCACACACAGGGCCATTGGTTGTTGATTTTGGTTCGATGGTTGCCAATAAATCCAACAACGCCTGTGGATCGCCAAGTTGGTATTGACCCTGCAAATCGATTGGCCAATTGGGCGTTGATAGATTGTTAAACGCAGCGGTGGCTTGAACAGGATCAAGATTAAGCGCAATCAGACGGGTATCTGCTGGCTGATCAAGGCTGTTGGTCTCGAAGATGAGCAAGGTTGCTTCGCTGGCACTGATCGGAGTTGTGCTTTGGGGCATAAGCATCGTATCGACAAACTGCTGAATAAAGGCTTGATCACGAATCGTAATACAACTTTGCGTGGTAGGGTTATGCCATTCAATTTCGAGCGCTTCGCGCAAGTTGCTCACGCGCAGAAATTCTTCTAAAGTTGTTGGCTCAACAACTTCGCCTGGCGCAAATGGGCTTGCTTCGGGTATGTTGGTAGGTAGCTGGGTTGAATCACAGCCAAAAAAGAGCAAACTAAATAACAAGCATCCCAATCCACGTTGATAGAACAAACGAGACATAACGAATCCTTCTTGGAAATTAAAATACTTGCAATATTATTGTTCACTTGATCAAGCATAGATAGTACTGAGCAATGAAGGTTAATCAATGCTTATTATTTATCGCTAGCTAAAATAAAATTCTAAATCAATTGTAGATTTAAGTGCTACATAACCTATTGCTGGAAATTAAGCAAAGAGGATGTGGAATGGAGTATGTTGGGAGTGAAGTGTGGTAATTGATGATCTTTCTCGAAAAAGAGAATAGCAAAAAAAACTATACCTGTCAAGCAATATCCACATCGCAGATCTGCTTGAATTGGTATAATCGATATATTCTAAAGCATTGAAGAAAAATTAAGCCTAGGAGAAATAAATAAAAACCTGCGTCACTCTCTCTTCTCAGGAGCTACGAGCCAACGCAGATTTAGATTGTGAGCATGGTATGGAAGTGGGCACGATAGGGTGCATAGCTGGCTAGCTCACGCACATAATCGCATACTTCGCTGCGCAAAATCGGGTCGTTGTAGGTTTGGATTAACAGCTCCAAGGCATTGACCACATACGCCCGCGGTTGATAGTGGTAACACGATGACTTGCCTTCACCGGCGATGGAAAGAATCCCTGCTTCACTGAGCTCTTTGAGCGCGCGCTCAATGCTCCATATATCACGCCCGAGCTGGCGGGCGATGTGAGCAGCCGTGCCTTGATTGACTGTTCGTTGTGCAAATAGTATGACACAATGCAGCTTTTCGGGAGTATCGATCGCTTGCTCAAGCAACATATAAACGCTTGAAGAGATCATGCTCGCCTCCTTGCAATCCTCTTTGACTGCGCGGAAAAGAGACCCCGCTATCATGGCGGTTCACAGGCTCCTCGGCCTGTTGGTGTATCTTCCGTTCCTTCGCTTTCTGGGTCAATAGGTCAGCCGACAGCGGACAGTGGTGATGGTAAGTAGATGGGATATAGAGGTGGAAAATTGCTGGTATTATGTTATGTCTCCCCGATTATATCACAGTTTCCATGAATAGCTAGATTAAAACAGGGTAAAAAAAGTGTGATCTAGGTATATAGCTGAATTTGAGTTTAACCCGCAAAAACCCGTTGCACATCAGGCATGCAACGGGTTTTTCGCAAATGAATTGCTTAAAAAGCTTAAGCAGTGAGGGTTACTGTGCCGGGGCTATCGTTGGCATCCGAATCGTCGCTTTTGTCGTCAACTGGAGTTTCAGCCGAGACTGCGGCAACTGTATCTTTCTTATCAAGATTGATTACATTAACGCCTTGGGTTGATCGCCCATATTTGGAGATCTTATCAGCACGGGTGCGCATCACTACGCCATTGCGCGTAATTGTGGTAACAATATCGCTATCAGTCAGCACTAATGCGGCGGCAATAATATCGCCTGGCTTAAGCCGCATGGTAATTACCCCTTGGGTTGCCCGCCCCTTGACTGGATATTCTTCAAGGTCGGTACGCTTGCCCATACCATGTGAGGTAATCACCAGAAGTTGTGAATCTGGTCGAACCAAATCCATCCCCACCACTTGATCTTTGGCCGACATTTTGATCCCAATCACGCCACTGGCTGGCCGACCCATCGGGCGTACTTCGTCTTGGCCGAAGCGGATGGTTTGACCATGTTGGGTTGTCATCAAAATATCTTCATCGCCATTGCTGGTTTTGACCCAGCGTAGTTCATCGCCAGCATCAAGCCCAATCGCAATCAGCCCATTCGAACGCACCGAGCTATATTCGCTCAATTTGGTACGCTTGATTCGGCCTTTGACGGTGGTCATCACCAAATATTCGCCATCGTCGAAATCGGGAACGGCGATTAATGATGTGACCAATTCGCCTGGCTCTAGCGAGATCAAGTTGACCAACGGCAGGCCTTTGGCCGTGCGGCTGGCATCGGGTACTTCGTGTACTTTGAGTTGATAGACTTTCCCACGGTTGGTAAAGAACAGTAAGTCGTTCAGCGTATTACACATCAAGAGATGTGCCACCACATCATCTTCTTTGGTGGTCATGCCTTTAATGCCCCGCCCACCGCGATTTTGCACCCGATAGGTATCGCCAGGCAGTTTCTTGATGTAGCCGCGATCGGTCACCGTTACCAACACATTCATGTCGGGAATCAGGTCTTCGGTGCTGATATCGCCAGTTGCATCGGCAATAATTCGCGAGCGGCGCACATCGCCATATTTTTCCTTCAGCTCGGCCACATCATCTTTGATGATGCTGAAAACCCGTTCTGGCTTGGACAAAATATCTTCGAAATCGGCGATTGAGCGCAACACTTCTTTATATTCATCCTCGATCTTTTTGCGTTCGAGGCCAGCCAAACGCCGCAATTGCATTTCCAAAATCGCTTGCGATTGCAATTCGCTGAGTTTGAAGTTTTTCATCAAGTTGCTGCGCGCTGTTTCCGCAGTGCGGCTAGCGCGAATCGTCGCAATCACTTCGTCAAGCTGATCAAGCGCAATCTTCAAGCCTTCGAGAATGTGCGCCCGTGCTTTGGCTTTGGCCAAATCAAACTCAGTGCGTCGGCGAATAACGATTTGGCGATGCTCGATATATTCTTGCAGTGCTTTTTTGAGCGAAAGCGTGCGTGGCTGCTTGCCATCTTCGACCAAGGCCAACATATTGGCGCCGAAGGTCGTTTGCATACTGGTGTATTTGAAGAGATGATTGAGCACCTTTTTGGGCTGGGCATCTTGCTTCAAAATAATCACCATTCGAATCCCAGAGCGGTCGGATTCGTCGCGCACGTCGCGAATGCCTTCGATCCGTTTATCCTTGACCAACTCGGCAATCCGTTCGATCAAGCGTGATTTATTGACCTGATAGGGCAATTCGGTCACGACGATATGATACGCACCACGGGCAGCTTCTTCGATATGGGCTTTGGCACGAATGAGAATTCGGCCACGGCCACTGGTGTAAGCACTAACAATCCCTTCAGTGCCCAAAATCGAGCCGCCGGTTGGGAAGTCGGGGCCAGGAATGAACTTAATCAAATCTTCAACCGTCGCATCGGGATTATCGACCAAGTAGCTAATGCCATCGCAAATCTCGCCGAGGTTATGCGGCGGAATATTGGTGGCCATGCCGACTGCAATCCCCGATGAGCCATTGAGCAGCAAATTGGGCAAGCGGGCTGGCAACACCAGCGGTTCTTGATAACCACCATCAAAGTTGGGGCCAAAATTCACCGTGTCGCGGTCGATGTCGCGCAACAATTCTTCGGCAATTTCCTTGAGTCGCGCCTCAGTATATCGGTAGGCGGCAGCTGCGTCGCCATCGACACTGCCGAAGTTGCCTTGGCCATCGACCAGCGGATAGCGCATATTCCATGGTTGGGCGAGCCGCACGAGCGCATCGTACACCGAAGAATCGCCGTGAGGGTGATACTTCTTGAGCACTTCGCCGACAACACCTGCACATTTGGAATAGCGAACGTTGTGCAACAGCCCTTCGCGGAACATTGCATATAAAATCCGCCGTTGCACTGGTTTGAGGCCATCGCGAGCATCAGGTAACGCCCGCGAGACAATCACACTCATTGCATAATCGAGATAGGCAGTGCGCATCTCATCGACAATTGCAACTGGCTTGACAATCCCTATTTCCATGAATTTTATCCCTTACGTAAGCGCTAAATCCCTAAAGTTAATCTCCTTGTATTATACCGTTAAATAGCCATAATGTCGAATATTTTTAGCACAAATATGCTATATTTCGTTAATCTGCTCAGCAATCAGCAGATCGTTGCTATACTAGGCTGAACAAGCAAACAATGGCTGAGGCCAAGAAATTGAGCGCTATGCTAGCACTGTTTTTATTCGAACAACACGACAGCGTTTTGCGGCGGGCGGAGCTTGCGCAAGTGCTTGAACAAGCAGACCACATGCGCCAAGCCTTGCGTTTACAGGGCTATACGGCGCTTGGTCCAGCGCTGCAAACTTGGAATCCAGCAGCCCAGCGCATGCTCTATCAGCCGATTGCCCATGTGTTTGATCCGAAGTTAAGCGCCGAATATAGCGTGCAACAAATCGAGGCCCGCTTGGTGGCTGAAATCTGGCTGACGCTTGATGCTCAGCAACGCTACAACCTTGCAGGCATCTATGATCAATTGAGCGAGCAAGGCTTGGAGCCATTGAGTGCACCGTTGATTCCAGTCTTGCCGTTGGTTGGGGTCGAGCCTCGGGTGCAGGCCTATATTCCGGTCGTGCCGCTAGGGGCGCGGGCGTTATGGCCACGTCATAGCTGGTGGGTGCGCAAGCTTGGCTGGCAACGGCCTGTGCCTGAGCTTGGTCAACAATTGACCTGGCGCGATCAATGGCAGCATACATGGCCACCTTTTTTACGTTTACAATTGGCCGCAATCATCAGCATTTTGCTCTTGAGCATGCCTTGGGCTTTGGTTCAATGGTGGCTGGGGGCTGAGCCACAGGTGCTTTTTTTGCAAAGCGTTGCGATCTTCACAGCCCTGCGTTGGTTTGGTATCATTGGAAGCATGCTATTGGGAGTGGTGATTTGGCGCCAGCGCCGCAGTGCAATTCAGGCATGGAACCGTTTTTGGGCAACGACCCCAACACCACCCCTCTTGATCATTGAGCTAGAGTCGGAGAAACAGCGTGAGCAATGACTTTCCCATCGAACACCTAATTGCCCAACATCTGCCTGAGGCGATGGCGCTCCAACTGCATGTTTTGCCAGCCCACCAAGAGCTGATTGCCCCGCTGCCAACAGGCTATGTTGGGCCAGTTATGGCCGCAGCAGAACAGTGGCTCAAAGTCCATGGCTATCGTACCTTGGGGCCATGGATGATTGCCTGGGGTCCAACCGGCCAGCCCCAATTACGCCGCCCAGTTAGTGGCGCACTCAAGGCAATTCGCGAAAAAGATTTTCAAACGGTTGAAGTGCCAGAGCAATTGCTTTTGGCGGTGCCATTCGTTGGCTGGCCGGTCTTGCCGCATAATTTTACCCAACCAGTTAATAGCGTTGGGCTGAATATTATGGGGTCGCCCATGTTGCTTGCCTTGACCGATTCACCGCCAACCATGGCTTGGGTTCCGGTCGTGCCACGTGGCACAAATACCCTTTTTTCCATTGAGCGCAGCAAAATTGGCCTCTTGCCAACCCATCCCAAACCAGGCAAGCAAATGCCGATGCTTGATGCATGGCTCCGAGCAAGCTATACCCTAGGCCGATTTTTGACGATCCTCGTGATTGGCTTTGCCTTTTTGATGTCGGTTAGCGTGATTTTTTCCCTGCTGATTGGCGACATCGACCTTGGCTCCGTTCAATCGCAGTCATTTGTTATTGCGTTTCAATCTGGCATCCTCGCGATCTTAGGAAGCCAATTTATTATTATTTCGCTCTTGATCATCTTTGCGATCATTGGTGCCTATAAAATGAATGCGATTGCCAATTGGAACCGTTTTTGGCAGCAACGCCCAACCCCACCAGAGCTGCTGCTTGGCAGTCGCGGCGATGGCAAAGTTGGCACCTGGTTGGGCTAAATTACCAACCCCAATCATCGCGGCGGCGTTTGCGGCGCCGCTTGCGCCATGGCATTAACAGCGAGCGGTGGTAAGGCTCGCGGCCCTCAATCAGCCAATCGGCAATTGAATGCACCGCGCCACCAGTAATGAAGCCAATCAAGCCATAGATAATTAATTGGCGATCGCTATACCAAAGCTGTTTGAGGTCGGCAATAAAGGCAGTGCTGATGGTGGCAGTATCAACTGGTGTAAAACTATTAATCAGGGTCATGCCCAGATAAAACGAAAGCCAGACCATCACCAAGAAATAGGCTAACCGAAAGAGTGGGCCAAACACCAAGCTATGCGAAATTCCGGCGCGATGCGGCACCAGCTCGCGATAGGGCCACCAAATAAAGCGCAGTGGCCCCCAGCGGTTATACGGTTCTGAGGCCAAATCGAGGTCGGGCGAGAAGGCCATGCCAGAGACCATATGGGTTCCGGCCCAAACAAAAGCCGCTAATAAATCACTGTTTGGTACCAACCGCCAAATCACTGGAATTCCAACAATGCCCGTAAAAACTGTTAGCATATCATGGGTTTTACCATCAGGCATTGGGCAACGCTCCTAGAAATAGCAGAATGGATAGTTCAGCTGTGCTATTATCTTTGATCGTTGGGTGCAATGCAAGCAGGTTAGGCAGGTTTTTTGGCTGGGGGCTTGTTCAAAACCAGTTCATCAACTGAATAGGGGCCGCCGCCATTTAAGCCAATGACTAGACAAACCGTGAGCAAGACTAAATCGTATTCCATGCCCTCTGCATAATAAAAAAATTTGCCCCAATGAACCTTAATCGCCCCAAGCATGACACAACCAAGCAATAAAGCCGCCCACCGACTATACACCCCGACCGTTAATGCCAAGCCACCCAAAAATTCGATAGTTGCAACCAACCACGCCAAAACAGCTGGAATTGGTAACTGATATTGGTTGCCAAAGGTTGCGGCAATCTCACCAATCATTGTCACCTTCGACCAGCCATGAATCACGAACACAATGCCGACAACGACTCGTAATAGCGTCCAAGCGATAGCACTCAGTTGTGCGCTTTTCATCGCGAACTCCTTGCGACAAATCGTAGTAAATGCCGCTATGATACACGCTAATAGGCTTTTTGTGTGCTACACTAGAGGCAGCGACGCCAAAAATCTCCCCAAAGAAAGCAGTTTGACAGGCCGTGTGTAATCAACTACAATGCGACAAAATGCTGACAGGAAACTTTCCGCGCTAGGGCGTGCCGAGTTTCTGCCAGTTTTTTCTGTTGCGGTGAGGTGTATGATGTTTGAGAATCTATCCGACCGCTTAACCGATGTTTTCAACCGGTTGGGCAGCAAAGGCCGCCTAACTGAATCTGATGTTGATGCGGGCTTGCGCGAAGTGCGCTTGGCCTTGTTGGAAGCAGATGTTAACTTCAAAGTCGTCAAAGATTTTGTGGCGCGGGTCCGCGAACAAGCGATTGGCGAAGAAGTCACCAAGAGTTTGACTCCTGGTCAACAAGTGATCAAAATCGTTCACGACGAATTGGTGCACTTGCTTGGTGATGCCAATGTGCCAATCAATGAATCGAAAAACCGCGAGCAGCCGACGATTGTGATGTTGGTCGGGTTACAAGGTGCTGGTAAAACAACCATGGCCGCCAAATTGGCGCTGTATATGCGCAAAAAAGGTAAAACGCCATTGTTGGTTGCCGCCGACATCTACCGACCAGCCGCAATTAAGCAGTTGGAAACGCTCGGCAAGCAATTGAATATTCCGGTTTTTAGCGAAGGTACCGAGGTTGCGCCACCTGATATTGCTGAGCACGCTTTGCGCCAAGCTCGGATCAATGGCAACAACTTTGTGATCGTCGATACCGCCGGACGCTTGCAGATCGACGAACGCTTGATGGGTGAGTTACAACAAGTCGTCGAGCGGATCGGGCCAACCGAAATTATGTTGGTCGTCGATGCCATGATCGGTCAAGAATCGGTCAAAGTTGCCGAGGCCTTCCACGCCAAAGTGCCATTGACTGGTTTGATTATGACCAAAATCGATGGCGATGCCCGTGGTGGGGCCGCGCTCTCGATGCGCGAAGTTACTGGGGTGCCAATCAAGTTCCTTGGGACGGGCGAAAAAACCGATGCCATCGAACCATTCCACCCCGATCGCTTAGCCCAACGAATTTTGGGCATGGGCGACGTGATGACTTTGATCGAGCGCGCCGAGCAAGTGTACGACAAAGACGAAGCCAAGAAAATGCAAAAGAAGATGCGCAAAGGCACCTTCGACTTTGAAGATTTCCTTGGCGCTATGAATTCGATGCGTAAACTTGGCCCATTACAACAAATCTTGGGCATGATTCCTGGGATTGGCAAACAACTGCGCCAAATGAAAGACCTTGACGAAGCGCTTGATGATCGCGAGATGAAACGAATCGAAGCGATTATTCAATCGATGACTATCAAAGAGCGCCGCAACCCCGACTTGCTGAAAGATCCTAGCCGCAAACGCCGGATCTCAGTTGGCAGCGGTACGCGGATCGAAGATGTCAACGCCTTGGTCAAACAGTTCCGTGAAATGCAACGCATGATGAAACGCTTCGGCAAAGGCGGCCAAAACCCGCGCGACCTGATGCGCATGTTCAAATAATTATTCAGAGAACAGAGAGCATAGAGCATAGAACAGCATATGTTTATGGCCTATAAAGTATGTTCTCGCTTTACTTTTCACTTTTGGAGGAAACACTCGAATGGTTCGTATTCGTCTTCGCCGGATGGGCATGAAGCACAAGCCCGCATATCGTGTTGTTATTGCAGATTCGCATGCGCCACGCGATGGCAAGTTTATTGAAACGATTGGCCACTACAATCCCCAAGCCCAACCAAAAGTTGTGTTTATCAAGGAAGATCGCGCTCGCTACTGGCTGAGCGTTGGTGCCCAACCATCAGATACCGTAGTGCGCTTGTTGAAAAACTTGGGTGTGGTTGATGCTGAAGGCAAATTGATCGGCGAAGCTCCAGCTAAGGTTGAAGCTCCAGTCAAGAAGGCTAAGAAAGCTGTAACCAAAGCCGCTGCTGCACCAGCCGCCGCCGTTGCTGCTCCTGTCAAGGCCGCAGCCGAAGCTGGCGAATTTGCTGGCAGCGTGCGCCCATTGGCCGATGGTAGCGCCCCAGAAGGCTATGCCATCAAAGGCAACCAAAACTCAATGTTGTACCACGTTCCTGGGAGCCGCTACTACAATTCAACCGTGGCTGAATTGTGGTTCGACACCGTGGAAAGTGCCGAAGCCGCTGGCTTCCGCGCTCCTGGTCAAAAAAGCGCTGAGTAAGCTCGCAAATCGGGTGTGAGGCACTGGCTTCACACCCATTTCTATGCGCAAGGATGCAGCTATGGAAGATTTATTGAACTACATCGTCGAAGGCTTGATCGATACCGACGACATTAAAATTAGCAAACGCACTGGTCACCACAGCATTACCCTCGATCTGCGCATTCCCCAAAGCGAAGCAGGGAAAGTCATCGGGCGCAATGGGCGCGTGGTCAAAGCCATTCGCGACGTATTGGGCATCGTTGGCGCTCGCCAAAACAAACGGGTCCACCTAGAGGTTAATTCGTGACAGCTCGAAATATTGATGATTTCTTGTTAGTTGGCCGCATTTCTGCGGCATTTGGCGTGCGCGGCGAGTTAAAAATCTCGATGATCTCATCGCACCCAGAACATATTCAAAAGCTCAAACACTTGTTTGTTGGCGACCTCTCAAAACCGTTCACGATTGGCCGCTTGCACCAACACAAAGGCAGCCTGTATTTGTTGCGGCTTGCCGAAGTTGATAGCCGCGAGGCTGCCGAAGCAATGCAAGGCCTCGAAGTCTATATTCATCGCAGCGATGCAGCGCCTTTGGCCAATGATGAATATTTCTTGCACGATTTGGTTGGCTTGCAGGTGCAAACCGAGGCTGGCGAGGTGATTGGCCAAGCAGCCGAAATTATTGAAACTGGTGCAAATGATGTTTTAGTGGTGCGCAAATTAGGCCAAGCAGATATTTTGGTGCCAATGGTGCGCGCGGTCGTTCGCTCGATTGATATTGCTGGTGGCACGATTACCGTAACCTCGCTGGCCGATATTGTGCCCGAATAATTACCCCAAATATTCCACCAATCTGAATTGACAGCGGCTCATTGCACTGCTACGATGAAGCCGCAACGTACTTTTAAGCCTCAGGCAGCACGCGGAGAATACAGCTATGCGGCGGATCATTTGGTTGAGCCTCGTTCTTGGTTTATGTTTTTGGGCCTTTCGCACTTCCCAAGCAGTGACCCCTGCCCTCACCGATACTTATGGGTTTGCTTCGTTTTGGCAAATCAACGGCGGCGAGCAGATTTTTGGCCAACCAATTACCGATCCCCTCGAGCAAGATACGCTGATTGTGCAATATTTCGAAAACGCGCGCTTTGAATATGATCCGCAAACTGATAGTGTTGGCTTGGGCTTGGTTGGCCGCGAACGCACCCAATGGCGCGATTTCGGCCCACAACCACGGCTCGCTGGCGCAAGCCTGCGCCCAGAAGGCTCCAACTACGATCTCGCTGGCAGTTTCCGCAGGTTTTGGGAAACCAATGGCGGGGTCGAAATTTTTGGCCTGCCCATTAGTCCAGCCCAATTCGAAGCCCGCCCAACTGGTCGTTTCAAAGTGCAATACTTTGAACGCGCCTTGTTGATCGAGCATCCCTTGTTGGCAGGCACGCCCGAAGAAATTGAGCTAGCACCGCTTGGCCAAGAAGTTGCTGCCGCTCGGGGCTTGATCGAAGGTATGAGCTACGAGCAACCCTATTTATTTGAATTTGATCCCGTCGCGCCAGCTCCGGTGCAAACTGCTGCCCCGCAACCAGTTGCCGAGCCAACCCAAGTGCCACCAACCGCTGCGCCTGCTCAACCAACCAATGAGCCAGTGCCAACTGCCACGCCCAAGCCTGCCAACCCCAACCTTGGCAAGCGCATCGAAGTCGATATTAGCAAACAATGGCTGTATGCCTACGAAAATGGCACAATCGTGTTTGATGCGCCAGTTGCCACGGGCAAAGATGGCTTTAACACGCCAACTGGCAGCTATGAAATTTATGCCAAAGTGCCGTTGCAAACCATGCGTGGCTCGCTTGGCGGCGAAACCTGGGTTGTGCCGAATGTGCCACATGCCATGTATTTCAATGGTAGCGTTGCCCTCCACGGCACCTATTGGCACGATTTATTTGGCAGTGGCACTCGGATTAGCCATGGCTGTGTTAACTTACCGCTCGATGCTGCCGCTTGGCTCTACGATTGGGCAAGCGTGGGTACAACCGTCCAAGTTTATTATTAGCAAAACCTAAAATAGCATGCTAGGCGTTGTCGAGGAGAACTGTAATGACCCAACATGTCGGGATTATTGACCTTGGCTCCAACACCGCTCGCATGATTGTGGTGCAATATCAGCCGCATCATTCCTTCAAATTGGTTGAAGAAGTGAAGGAAAATGTGCGGCTGGCGCATAATGTTGGCCCCGATAATCAACTGCAAGCCCAACCTATTGCCAAAGCGCTTGAAACTTTGCGCATGTTTGGCAATTTCTGCCGCGCCATGGGCGTGAATGAGGTTGTGGCGGTGGCAACCAGCGCCGTCCGCGATGCCGCCAATCAAACCAGCTTTTTAGCTCAAGTTAAAGAAGAAACCGGCCTCGATTTACGGGTGCTCAGCGGCGATGAAGAAGCCTACTACAGCTACCTTGGTATGATCAATACGCTTGGTGTAAGCAATGGCTTTATGTTTGATATCGGCGGCGGCAGCGTCGAATTGGCCTTGGTGCGCGGGCGCGGGCTAGCCAATACCACATCGTTGCCACTTGGCACAGTGCGTCTGACCGAGCAAATTTTGCGCAGCGACACTCCCAGCAAAGCAGAACTCAAAGCCCTCGACCGCCACGTCGATGAAGCCTTGGCAGGGTTGGATTGGTTTCGCCCCCAAGGTAGTAAATTGCCATTAATTGGGGTTGGCGGCACGGTGCGCAACCTCGCCAAGCTTGAGCAACGAGCGCAGCGCTATCCACTTGATATTGTTCATGGCTACACGATGTCGCTGCAACGAGTCGACGAATGGGCCAGCCGTTTGAGCAAGCTCAATCGTAACGAGCGCGAGCAACTCGAAGGGCTGAATAATGATCGCGCCGATGTGATTACCGCTGGCGTGCTGCTCATTCAAGCTTTGATGCAGCGCTGTGGCGCTGATAGCTTGTGGATTTGTGGCCATGGCTTGCGTGATGGCATTTTCTACGAGCATTTTTTGCGTGGCTCACAGCCACCCCTGCTGAGCGATGTGCGCCAATTTTCGGTGGCAAATTTAGCCCGCATTTATGGCTATAACGTGCTGCATGTGGCCAAAGTCCGCGAATTAAGCCTGTCATTGTTTGATCAGCTACAAAGTTTGCATGGCTATGGCGCGTGGGAGCGCGAATTGCTCGAAGCAACAAGCATGGTGCATGATATTGGCGTGGCGGTCAATTTCTACGATCATCATAAACATGGCCTGTATTTGATTCTAAACTCGATGTTGAATGGCTATACCCATCGCGAAATGGCCATGATTGGGCTATTAACGAGGCATCATCGCAAAGGTGGAGTAACCGATGCTGGGTTAGGCGGCGTATTGGCCGAGGGCGATCTTGAGCGGCTGGGCAAATTAAGTGCGCTCTTACGAATTGCCGAATATCTTGAGCGCTCCAAGAGCCAAGTGGTTCAGGGCGTGGATTGCAAAATCGAGAAGCAGCAGGTGCGAATTAGCGTGCAAGCGGTTGGCGATGCCTCGATTGAAATTTGGGATGCAAACCGCAAGACCAATTTATTTCGCAAAGCCTATGGGGTTGAAGTGGTGATTGAATAGCCCTAGCAATAAGCGTGCATTGCTAGGGCTATGCGCTAGAAAATAGCAGGAATAACTGCTAATTGATCGCCGAGTTGGGTCTGCGATTGTTGAATAACCCCAACCGGCAATTCGAGGGTATAGCGGGCTTTGGCAGCGCCAGCAAATGGTCGCCAGGGCTTGAAGTTCTCGCGCAGCCCGACCACCTGATGTTGGCGATCAACAAAAATCACATCGATGGCAAAGCGCATAAAGAACATATGAATATTGTTGTTGGGATACAGAATTAAGCCAGTGTTGGCTGGCAAATTCTTACGCCCCATCAAGCCCATGCCACGGCTCAAAAAGCTATTCGCAAACTCAGCGTATTCCACCAAGTTGCTATTACGAGTTAGATTGCGAATGGCGTGTTGCGACACTAGAGACCACCACCAAGCAAACGTGGCACTGCTGGCCCCAAGATAACCACAAACATTGAAGGGAAGATCAAGAATACCAACGGAAAGAGCATTTTAATTGGTGCTTTTTGAGCTTCTTCTTCGGCACGTTGGCGACGGCGCAAGCGCAATTGGTCGGATTGAATTTTGAGCATTTTACCCATGCTCACCCCAAGTTGGTCTGCTTGAATCACCGCCGAAACAAACGAGGTCAAGTCATCAACCCCCGTCCGAACCGTCATGGCGCGGAAGGCTTCGTGGCGTTGGGTGCCTAAGCGAATGTCGGAAAGCGCGCGGCGAAATTCGCGACATAGCTCGTTATCCCATTTTTCAGCAACTCGCTGGAGTGCAGCATCGAAGCCCAAACCAGCGGTAACGCTAATTGAAAGCAAATCGAGCGCATCGGGCAAGGCTTTGAGAATGGTTTTTTGGCGCTTTTTGATTTGACGACCAAGCCATGAGGCTGGTAGCAAAAAGCCTAATGCGCCGCCGACTCCCGACCATTGAATTGTGCTGAGCGTATCAGCCTTGGCCAACATACAGACCACGAAGATAATCCCAAACAAGGCGAGAGCTAGAAAAATCCGCATCCCGGTAAACATTGCTGGGGTCAGATTACCAGGGTTGCCTGCGAGCATTAAGTTCGTTCGCAGTTTATCGTTACCCTTACCAGATTGACCAAGCTTTACAAAAACACCGTTCAGCATAGGCGTGACAATCCGTTGCATAAAGGGCAACTGCAACTCCAGATCTTCAAGATTCATGGAGCGTTCAGTAAATTGAGCAAGTCGGCTTGAAACAGTATCAGTTTGGCGGCGCTGGTTGAGCACCATAAACCCAACTGCACAGATGATTACCAGAATAACTAAGCCAATAATTAAGGCCATAGCAAGCTCCCGCTTTAGACTTCAATATTAACAATGCTTTTGATCGCAAAGAAACCTGCAATCATCATCATTGCGCTACAGACTGGCATACAGCACCAGTTCTCTGGTGGCAGCCCAATTGACATCAATGGGGCCATATAATCAGGGTTAAGCATGGTAATAATAATTGCAATCGAAATTGGCAACAACGTAACCACATAGCCTGAATAGCGAGCCTGTGAGGTAAGCACCCGAATTTGGCCTTTGATCCGGACCCGTTCACGAATTGTGTGGGCAATCGTATCGAGGATCTCAGCCAAGTTACCCCCAACCTCAGCTTGAATATTGATTGCCGAAACCATCAAATCAAGGTCATCGCTGGGAACCCGGCGCAGAAGGTTATTCATGCCATCTTCGAGTGAGAGGCCTAAACCGACCTCTTGCACCACCCGTCGAAACTCAACTGAGATTGGTGGTGGCGCTTCGCGCGAGACCAAATCCATCGACTGGAGCAGACTATAGCCAGAGCGTAGCGAGTTGGCCAACAAACCAACCGTATCGCCTAATTGATTGTTAAAGGCTTTGAGCCGTGAAGCTTGCTTAAAGCTCACAACTTTATCGGGAACGATAAAGCCGATGATTGCGCCAACCACCCCACAAGCCACAACTGCCAAGAAATTGGCCCGGCCAAGGAACACCCCAAACAAAGCAAACAGAATCACCGAGGCGAATTTCATCATAATGAATTCGGTCACGGTGAGCTTAAGGTCAGCTTGGGCTAAATCGCGGGCCAAATCTGAGCCTTTTTGGCCGCGGTTGACCATCGAATCAACTCTGCTTGCCAAGGCACTCATGCCGCGTTCGTTGGTATCGTTTTGGTTGCGGCTGCGCTCGGCAAAGGTTGCGAGTCGGCCATCAACTGAATTGGCTTTTGTTTCCCTTAGTTTGCGATAGATAACGGCCCCAGCCACAAAGAGGACGATCGCAATTAGGGCGGGAATACTCCATGGTGGTAAATTTTCCATGGCCCTAGTTCCTTTCTAGCGAGTAATGCCGGTTAGTAAAAGCGCTCTGAACTATTGCCAAAGACGTTGGGTGGTAGGTAAATATTCAAGGCTTCAAAGCGATCGAGGAAGCGTGGGCGAACGCCAGTTGGCCTTAACGACCCTACAATCTTACCACGTTCATCGAGACCAGTTTGCTCAAAGACAAAAATATCTTGGAGCACCACCAGATCGCCTTCCATGCCCGTTACTTCCGAAATAGCCATAACCCGCCGCGAACCATCTTTAAGCCGCGCTTGTTGCACAATCAACTCAATTGCCGAAGCAACCTGTTCGCGAATAGCTTTCAGCGGCAAGTCCATCCCCGACATCAAACACATGGTTTCGATACGCGCAATTGCGTCACGGGGCGTATTGGCGTGCAAGGTCGTCATTGAACCTTCGTGGCCAGTGTTCATTGCTTGCAACATTGCCAAGGTCTCACCGCCGCGACATTCGCCGACGATAATCCGCTCAGGCCGCATCCGCAAGCAGTTGATAATCAAATCGTTGATTGAGATTTCGCCCTTGCCTTCAATATTGGCAGTGCGCGATTCGAGCGAGATAACGTGATCTTGCTGAAGTTGCAATTCGGCAGCGTTTTCAACCGTAATCAAGCGCTCGTCTTCAGGGATAAACGAAGAAAGCACGTTTAACAAGGTTGTTTTGCCCGAACCGGTACCCCCAGAGACCACAACATTAATCCGAGCGCGCACACTTGCCGAAAGAAAATCCATCATCTCACGGCTAATCGCGCCAAACCGCACAAGGTCGTCGGGCCCAAGCGGTTTTTTGGAGAATTTACGAATGGTAATAACTGGCCCAATCAAGGAAATTGGCCGAATAACGGCGTTAACCCGCGAGCCATCTTTGAGCCGAGCATCGACCATGGGCGAGCTTTCGTCGACCCGCCGCCCAAGCGGCGCAACAATCCGATACAAAACCCGCATCGCATGTTCATCATCGATGAAGGTTGTGCCCGAAAGCGTCAGCTTGCCCCGTTGTTCGATGTAGATCTTATTTGGCCCGTTGACCATAATTTCCGAAATGCTATCGTCTTTGAGCAGTGAATCGAGCGGCCCCAAGCCAACGATATCCGACATTAACGATTCGACCAGTTGGAGGCGTTCAACCCGACTAAGCACGATATTTTCACTATCGAGAACGGCGCTTAAAAGATCTTCGACTGTTTGGCGGATTTTAGTTTCATTCGTGCTGTTGACATCACGAACTTCTTCGGTCAAGCGGCGCTGGACCCGATGGCGAACGTCAAGCAGGCGATCGTGAGAAGAAACTGCAGCAGAGCGCGGAATAGCTCCATCAGGGCGTGTGGCAGCAGCACTTGGTTGTGCTGCTGCTGTAGGTTCGGAAGCCGAGGATGGGGACGTATTTCCTGCAATACGCTTTAGGAGCGACATAAGCCACCCTCCATGCGTCTAACGTTTGGTTAATCGAGCGAAGAGACCCTTGGGTTCTTCTTTTTTCGGTTGCTGTGGACGGGCGCCTTCGCGACTTGTGCGGGTTGTGCCTGAGATTAGATAGGCAAGGTTGGCAACATCAATTGAAATTTGATGGCGTGGTTGATCGATAATTAATGGCACCCCGCGGTTAATCGCGTTGACCATTTCAAAGGGTGCGTTGCCAATTTGGGCCGCAACCTTGTGTTGAATATTCGCCTCGACTTGATCAACCCGAATGCCAAATTTCGCATCAGCTTTGTTCAAGACCAAGACCAGTTTTTCGTCGTTGTAGCCAAGCAACTCGGCAACTTCCAGAAACTGGCGAATATTCTTAATCGATGAGAGTTCCATCGTCATCAGCAAGACAATCCGATGGGCTGCATCAAGCACGGCCATGGTTTGGTCTTGAAATGATGATTGGGTGTCGACGACCACATAATCGTATTCGCGGCGCAAGGCCTCGAGCACTGTTCGCACATGATCAGCGGTCACCAACTCGCCCATTTGTGGGTTTGCAGGCGCCAACAGAATCTTAATTTGCGAAGCGTGGGTAGTCATCACATCATTCATCAAATCTTTATCAAGATCATCAATCCGTGAGGTGAGATCGTTGATCGTTTTGTTGCTATTGATGTTGAACATCACCGCAATATCGCCAAACAGCAAACTTGCGTCAACCAAACAAATTTTACGGTTACCAGGCAACAGCTTTAGGGCAACCGCTAAGTTGGCAGCGATTGCACTTTTGCCGGTGCCGCCTTTGGGGCTATAGACAGCAATAATTTGACCGGTTGATTGATCAGATTCCTCGACCTGTTGGGCCGCGACCACAAAGCGGCGTTGGGTTTGTTGTAAACGATAAACTTCGCGGATACTGCCAGCAAGTTCATCGCCGCCAACAGGCTTGGTAAGAAACTGACGCGCACCAGCCAACATTGCACGGCGCAGGTAATCGGTTTCGCCTTGCACGCTCATCATAATAACTTGCGTGTTTGGCACCTGCGCCATGATGGCCTCAGTTGCTGCAATGCCATCCATATCGGGCATGTTAATGTCCATCAAGACAACATCGGGTTGAATTTGCTTGGCCTGCGTCACGGCCTCGCGCCCTGTTGCCGCTTTGCCAACAACTTGCATATCCTTCTCAAAAAACAATAATTTTTCGAGGTTATCACGAGTATCTGCAATATCGTCAACAATTAGTACGCGAATTTTATCGGACTCAGCCATGCAATTCTCCTTGGTTGTATTAAGGCGTTTGAGTTGGCACTGCTGTTGGCAATGGTTGTTGTTGTGGTGCGTTAGGTAATGGGAATGGAATCACAACTGGTGGTTGTTGTGGTGGCTGTGGTGGTGCAGGTGCATCCAACAGTTTCACAATCATGTTTGGTTGGGCATAGACTTGTGGTACGCCATATAAGCGCATCAATAAGTCCATCGTGACCCCAGTTGTGACAATTTGATCATCTTGATCATCAGCGCGCCGCACGACTACATTTAGTGTACTACCAGTTTTAGCTTTTGTATATTCCAAAAGCTCAACTTGTTGTGCCGTTAAGGCTACCACAATTTGCCATTGCGAGCCTTGGTTGAAGACTGGCTCTGGAGTTGGTTGTTGTTCAACTGGAGTACCATCAATCACAACCTCAACCGTTGGTTGGGCTGGCGCCGGAGCCGCACCAGTTTGTTGGCCATCAGGCGAAACCAGTGGTGGAGCCACAACTTTTAATACCCGAACGTTCTGGGCAAGCATGTGCGTGCTGATGTCAAGATATTTTTCATCAACTAGGGTAATGCCTTGCTCGGTAACGCCAGTAAAGCGCAAGTATGGTTGCTCAAGGCTGTAGCTGCCAACAATATCAACGCTGTTGCCTTCAGCAACAATCCCACCAATATCGCTGACAAATAAGTTATAAGCTTTGGGCGATTCGGCACCTGGTTCTGGGGTTGGTAGTTTTTCGGCAATCCCTGCGTTACGGAAGGCCGATTTTTTGATCCGCTCGCCACCAAGAATGCTGGTGGTCGTTACCTTGCCTTGAATCGCACTGAAAAATTCTGTTTCAAGCACATCATCGGGGGTAACTTCGGTGGGCTGAACTTCAACAACATTAAAATATTGCTCAAGATCGCTGCCAATTAACTTGTTAGCATCAATATCCGTCGCCGCTTCTAAAACCCGAACGTTGGGAATAGGCAAAGCGGTTGGCTCAAGTGAAGGATCACCTGGTTGGTTGGTCTGTTGCTTGGTTAGATACACATAACCACCAGCAAGAGCTGCAATCAAAACAACGACGGCAATAATCATGCCCAGAGCTGAGTTTTGGCGCATAAAAATACGTCCTCCGAAACAATATTGGGAGCTCGTGAGGCAAGCGTGCCCCCGTTTTATGGTGAGGTTCGCGGCTATTATACACGATCGATCAACTGTCCATCACAGCTTTGCAATCAGATCAAGCACTCAAATGATTAAAGAGCGGTTAAATAATGAACCAGCATTACCAATGCTGGTTCATCAATCAGAAGCTTATTTGGCAATCTCACGCGAAATGACCAAGCGCTGAATTTCGCTGGTGCCTTCGTAGATTTCGGTAATCTTGGCATCGCGGAAGTAGCGCTCAACTGGATATTCTTTCGAGTAGCCATTCGAACCAAAGATTTGCACAGCTTTGGTGGCAGTCCACATGGCAGTTTCTGAGGCATTGACTTTGGCCATCGCCGCCGCCGCAATGTAGTTTTCACCTTGATCTTTGAGCCAAGCAGCATGATAGGTCAACATGCGTGCTGCTTTGATTCTGGTCGCCATATCAGCCAAGGTAAAACCCACCGCTTGGAAGTTGATAATCGATTGGCCAAATTGCTCGCGGACTTTGGCATACTCCAAGGCTGCTTCATAGGCACCTTGGGCGATCCCCAAGGCCTGCGAGGCAATCCCAATCCGCCCACCATTCAAAATGGTCATGGCGATTTTGAAGCCTTCGCCTGGCTGGCCAAGCATACGGCTTTTATGCACTCGTAACTCGTCATACGACATTTGGGCCGATTGGGCTGAGCGAATGCCCAATTTATCTTCCACTTTGAGCACCGAAACCCCAGGCTCGCTGGTGTCGACTAAAAAGGCACTGATACCTTTAACGCCTTTTTCTGGCGCAGTCATGGCCATCAACAAAATGGTGTTGGCCTTCGAGCCATTAGTAACCCAGTTTTTGGTGCCAGTAATGACATAATAATCGCCATCTTCAACCGCCCGAGTTTTTTGAGCTGCTGCATCCGAGCCAGCGCCAGGCTCCGAGAGCGAGAACGCCCCAAGCTGTTGGCCGCTGGCCAATGGGGTCAGAATCTCGCGCTTTTGTTCTTCAGTGCCAAATTTTTCAATCCCAGCACACACCAGCGAATTATTGACCGAGGCAATGACCCCAACTGAGGCATCGACCCGCGAAAGTTCCTCGATCATAATTGCATAGGAGATGTAATCGAGGCCCGCCCCACCATAGGCTTCATCGATTGCAACGCCCATAAAGCCCAACTTGCCCATCTTCTGTACAATGTCGGTCGGCCAAATTTTATGCTCATCACGCTCAGCAACCGTTGGGCGAATTTCACCTTCGGCAAATTCGCGAGCTGCCTTGCGCATAAATTCCTGATCTTCCGAGAGCTTGAAATCCACGTTGATTCCTCCAAATGTGTCGAATTACTGCTTAATTATAGGTGAAGATGGCTGGATCGTTCTACATCGACCCAGCGGACTAAACTGCGTAATGGGTCGCGTCCATCGTGATGCCACGCTGCCTGCGGAAAGGCCTGTTGCCCAGCATGACAAATTCGCACGACGCCAAGGAGCGCCAGCGCTTCGGCCAATTCGGCCCGCTGCTCAGAACTACATACCAGCGTAGCACTTTGCAGATGCTGACGCAATGGGCTTACTCGCTGCGCAAGCTCCGCGAAATCGGCTACTGGCATAAGCTTGATCAGCCGCCCAGTCGTTGTTGGCAAGTTTTCGCCTTGATCAACTACCACCAGCCATGGCTGCTCAGGCTGGCTCAAAAGCTGAATTGGTTGGCCGCTCAGCGCTTGCCACTCATATTCATCAGCACTCCGCCGCGTTGCAGCCAGCATTGCGCTACTCGCCGGATAACGCTGGCTGAGATCGGCCATGGCTTGGTTCAATAGCGCTGCAAGCTGGCTCAATTGGGCAGCACTTGGTGCTTCAATAAACAATGCTTGCGGCGAGACACAGCCTTGTTGCTCAAGCATCACACTATCTGCCGCCAAGTTAGCGGCAATTTCAGCCAAATTTGGTGCAGCAAGCATGCGCTGGCTAAGATAACCAAATGAGTAGCGCGAGCCATAATCTAGCCAACGAATATGAGCGGGGCTACGCTGCCGCACCGCCGCAATCGCTTGATCACTGGCATTGGCAATAATTGCCTCAGCAGTGGCCAAAATTGGCGTTTCGAGCGCTTGCTCACCGCCGCTCCACCAAAGCACCGCAATACTTTCAGCAAGCTCTGGCAATTGTTCGATCAGGCTGCTGGCAAATGCTGCTGCCCATAATGGCTCGCCGCGCGCTACTTTTAGCAGGCTTGGCGACTTGACCAACAGGGCATCGATTAAGCTTTGAATCGCAACTCCAGGTACATTGCCAGCGCAAATATGCCAGGTTAGGCGTGGCCCAAGCACGCGACTTTCGCCAACCACGCTTGGCCGCCAGCCATCAAGCAGCAACGGATCGCCAAATTGCTCATTGAGCCGTTGCCAAAGCTGCGGCGCTCGCCAATCGGCCAGCATGCGGTCAAGCACAGCATTCAACATAGCTTGGTTATAGCCATTAATCTGGGGCAGTTGATTCAGTAATTGCACTCGTGGCGCATAATCTGGCGCAAACCATTGCGTTGCTGCCCGATCAATCGCCGCAACAATTCGAGCGATTGGCAGTCGTTGCATGGTTGTGGCACTAGCGCGCAAACGCTCGGCGAGGTGCAACATTTGGGCGGGACTTGGCGCAAGAATTGGCACATGCAACGAGCCAAATTGCTGGCTAGCTTGGGGCCAAGCAAGCGTTGGCGGCAAGCACCAAGTTGGCAATTCAACGCTCATTGGTTAATGCAGCCATACATGCTTCGCGAATCGCCCATGCTTTGGTGAGGCTTAGGCCTTGGCTGGTAGCCCATTTCAACAGAAAATTGCGATGGACTGTGCGTTTGTAATCGCCAATTTGAGCGGGCGTAATTTGTTGTTCTTCAAAAAATTGCAAAATTGGCTCGGCGTTCGCAGAACGAGTTACATCGATATTCCAACGGCCATAGCGCAAAAAACAATGAGCTTCGGGAATCGCGCTGAGTTTATTTGACTCTAAGGTTGCGCCAACCCCGGGCGTATTCTTACCATCCATCAAATAAATGCCAAAATACAAATTAATTGGCAGCGCCAATTCGCGGGCCAACTCGGCCAAGAAGGCATGTTTGGTGCTGCTCGTGCCCCGTTTTTCGCTAACCACCAAGCGCCAATCGAGCGGGTTGGTGTTACGGCCAAAGGGCAGAGTCGCAATCCAGCGGGCAACTGCTTGATAATGTTCTAATCCTTGGGAGATTAGGCTCGCGCTTATTGGCAAATCGCCATCGAGCGGCACATCAGGCAAGCGTCCAACAATCATGACATCATCTCCATAGAATATTTGGCAGTAACCGGAATTGCTTCACGCGCGAGCAGTTGTTGTTGGCGGCTGCGGCCCCAACGATAGTAGCCAAGTCCATGCGGCGAACTTTTTAGCCGATGACAAGGAATAATCAAGGCCAAAGGATTGCTGCGCAGCGCTTGATTAATTGCATACGCTGCATGGTAGGGCCGTGGCAATAGCTCAGCCAATTGTTGATACGACCATTGTTGGCCATAGGGAATTTGGATTAACTGTTGCCAAATTGCTTGCTGTTGCGCCGAGCCTTGCCAGGCAATCGGCACGCTAAATTGGCTACGCTGGCCAGCACAATAGGCTTGATATTGTTCAACCGCCTGTTCAAGCATGGGATTTGAGCGATAGATCAGCAAGCAATCGGGGTAGGCTTCGGTTACTTCAGCCAACAACTCGCTATCGTCGTCGCCAAAACTGGCCAACAACAAGCCTTCGGGCGCTGCTGCGAGGAGCAAACGCCCAAATGGAGTAGTTTGAATACAGTAATCGATCGCCATAGCTGCTATTTTCTAACCAGTGGCAAATAGACAGGTTCAAGTTGATTTACGACCCGCAGCGTTACTTGAACCGTGCGTGAAATGCCATTATTGCCATTAACCCGAAATTGATAGGTATAGGTTCCGCTGCTTAGGCTACCAACTTGTGCCCTGATCGTCAAATTAGTTGTGCCAACGAGGCTGCCGCTGCTTGGCGTAACGCTCAGGCCAGCAGAGATATTGCTAATTGTCCAATTGAGCGCAGTTTCGCTATCGCCGTTGCTCAGCGGAATAAGCGCCGCTGCCTCGCCGCCACCAACTTCAGCCAACAAATTCAGCGATGGCTGAATATTAATACTCGCAGGCGTTTTTTGCACAATAAAAATTGGATCGTTGGTAAGCACAATGCTGGCGGTTGTACCATTAATTGTTGGCGAAAATGTTTGGTTATTGCGAGTGCGGAAAATCCACTGTTTGCCAGCAGTCAGCGGAAATTGAATCGCGGTATTCGCCCCAGGCGTCCAGAGCACATCAATCTCGGTGCTGCCACGGCTATAGCGATAGGCATACACCCCACCAGTGTTATTGCCATTGCCAACATAGGAGTGGGTATGCACGCCAGCGCGTGTCCCCAGTGGTGTGGCGGTGGTCAAAAGATAGGCCATGGTTTGAAACGCAGTATAAGCAGATTTCGGCGTGTAATTATTATTCGCCAAATTACCAAGCAACTCTGAGCCGCTGAAAGGATGGCCGCCATTGAAAGCATCTTCTAGTTGCAGCCAATTAATATGTTGCACGCCCATTTGTTGGGCAATCACAAAACTGCGAATCAGGTAGCGAGCTTGATTTTCGGCACTTACCACGGGGCAACTAGCCGAGCCAGGGCTGGTGCACCAGCCAATCTCAGTAATCCAAATTGGGGCGTTGGGGCGGCCAAGATCATTGCTCAGCCAATTGCGCGAGTTGAGCAAACGGCCTTCTAAAGTGACGGTTGCAAACGTGCCAATCGAATCGGGAGCGATGGTTGGCATATAGGGGTGAATCCCCAGCACATCGAAGCTATTTTTGGCCGCAGGCACTTGACGAAACGCGCCATTATTGCCATTCAGAAACTCAAGCCCATCGCTAAAACCATCGAACACATAGACCCCGCCAGCCACTACAATCGCGGTTGGGTCAGCTTGCTTAATTGCATTATATGAAGCGACCAAAATTTCGCCATAGCGGCGGCGGCGCAAGGCCTCGTTATTATTGATTGAACTCCATGTTTCGAGAAAGTTCGGCTCGTTCCAAATTTGCCAAGCGGCGATGCGCGGTGAGCCTGGAGCATCGTTAATTCCATCGCCATCGTAGCGTTCGACCATCCAAGCTGCAAACTCTGCATACTGCGCAGGATCGCTTGGTGGACACCAATAGTTATTGTTGCCAGCGCACGAAGTTTCGCGCGCCCAAGCTGGCGTGGTCAGGAGCATGCCAATAATGCCAAGGTTGGCATCGGCGACAGTTTTGATGCGGCTATCGTAGCTGGTGCGAAAATTACCATTGCTTGGCTCGATTTCGGCCCATGGTAATTCTTCAAGCGACCAATTGGCCCCCGCTTGGGCCATCTTTTGGGCTAGCAGCGGCACATTATCGCCAGTGGTGATGCGCTCGTTTTTGGTGAGGTAGCCGTTAATGCCCCACGGCGTGATCACGCTTGGCTGCGCGGTCGGAGCATCGGGAGTAGCAGGCGCAGGGGTAACAAACCCAAATAAAAATACAAGCACTAAACCTAATTTACGCAAATTAACAACCTCGTGCACAAAAAAAATCAACTGTGTACATTATACACAGTTGATCGAGTTGGTGCCGAAGGTGGGAGTCGAACCCACATGAGGTCGCCCTCAATGGTTTTTGAGACCATCGCGTCTGCCATTCCGCCACTTCGGCTTCTTGATGTTGTTAACTGGTCGGGGCGCCGCGATTCGAACGCGGGACCTCTTGAACCCCATTCAAGTGCGCTACCGGGCTGCGCCACGCCCCGTCAAGTTCTTTGGCTCTCAGTCACGACAGCCGCATTAGATTACCACGAAAGCTGATCCTTGTCAAATTGGAGGATCGGGGGCTAGAAGAATACACTTTTGATCCACGAAGAGCACAAAGCGCACGAAGGACGAAACCGCGAAGATCACGAAGATCGCGAAGGACATAGAACATAGAACAGAGAGCATAGGAATTTAACCACGAAGCGGATGTGGCTATGGGCTTTTGGCTATCGGAATTTCATCCCTCATAATTCATTTCTCATCCTTTTGTTTTAGCCACAGATTAAGATGATTATTCTGCTATGCTATTGGTTAATCATAGATATTCAAGCTTAGCGTTTTCTATGCGCTCATTTAGAGGTATGGATGAGCTATCACGTGCCCAATAATCCCCGAGGTACTACCCGAATCAGAAAGATTATTCTGGTTGTTTACCTATGTTTATGTATAATCTCAATACCAATAATTTTCTTTAGTTATCAAACATCGAAAATTATTGATGATTTTTATGTTGGAGCAAACTCAAATGCTGTTGATATTAGCTGGCAGATTTTCAGTCTAGGTGGTCTGGTTGGTTTAGCCTTAGCAGCATTTTTCTGGTCAGGCTCAATTAAACGCAAGTGGTCGGAATCGAAACGCAAATATAATCTGATATTCTTTTTACACCTAGTAAGTTTAAGTTGTCTAACTCTGAGTATCTGGAATTTGCTCTATCTTAGTATCTTTTTTTAACCGCGAAGGACAGATTTTTTGGCCACGAATTCCACGAAGAATGGTTTAGCCACAGATTGACACAGATTATTTGGATTGAATTCCCAAAAGCCCATAGCCATAAACATTTTTAGCCACTAAATCCACGAATTGCACAAATAATGTTCCGATAGCCTAGAGCCAACAGCCATCTGTTCTCTGCGCCGCTGCGTTAAAAATCCACAAAGATTACTTTTAGTCACGAATTCCACGAATTGCACGAATGATTATTTTTAGCCACAGATTGCACAGATTATTTTGATGATGTTTGTACTTGCCCATAGCCCCAGCCATCATTATTTTCCTGCTGACTTCTGACTTTTGTTTTCATCCCTCATAATTCATCCTTCATCCTTCGGTTCCTCTGCGCCGCTGCGTTAAAAATCTCGCCCCTGAATCCTGAATCCCAGCCCCTCTGTTCTATGCTCTATGTTCTATGTTCTACTTGCCCCATCCCCATGGTACAATAGCCATGTGCGTCAATCGTTGGCGCTTTTTTTGCCATTTAAACACCTAGTAGATCTTTTATGCACGCGATTCTAACCAAACAATTTCGCTTTGAAGCAGCCCATCAACTTCCCAACCATCGCGGCAAATGTGCGCGGCTCCATGGCCATTCCTATTTGCTTGAGGTCAGCGTGCGTGGGCCGATTCAGCCTGCCCGTGGCCAAAGCGACGATGGCATGGTGATCGATTTAGAACAGATTAAAGAGGTGGTCAACGAAATTCTGATTGCCCGCGTTGATCACTATAATCTCAACGATGTGTTAAGCGTGCCAAGCACCGCCGAAAATATCATTCATTGGATGTGGGATGAGCTTGAACAGCAAGCGCCAGAATTTGGCGCGCTGCTGTGGCGCATGCGCCTGTGGGAAACCGCCAGCGGCTACGTCGAAATTAGCCGCGCCGAACGCGAGGCCCAGCCATGAATGTGATGGAAGTCTATCGCTCGGTTCAAGGCGAAGGCACCTTGATGGGCGTGCCAACCACCTTTGTCCGCTTTTTTGCCTGCAATTTGCGCTGTAGCTGGTGTGATACCAAATATTCGTGGAGCGTCAAAGAGGGCGGCAAATGGGAAAATTTGCCAATTGCCACGCTGGCCCAACGCATCGCCGAGCAAGGCGCACGCCACGTTGTGCTAACTGGTGGCGAGCCAATGTTGCAACGCGAATTGCCTGCGCTCGCCCAAACCTTGCGTGCAGCAGGCCATCACCTAACTGTCGAAACTAACAGCACTATCTTCCGCCCCGAACTGATCGAGCAGATCAATCTTTGGAGCTTATCGCCAAAATTGGCTGGAGCTAACACTGGCATGTTGCGGCTCGAACCGCTACGCCAATTTATGCAATTGCCAGCAGAACGCCAACAATGGAAATTTGTCATCACTGGCGAGAGCGATTTAGCCCAACTGCATCAATTTGTTGGCGAACATCAAGCGTTTACCGAGGCCCAATTGCCAATTATTTGGCAGCCAGAAGGCCGTTGGGCTGAGCGCGATTATAGCCACGCCCTCGAATGGCTGGCCGAACGCGCCCAATTACCCGAATGGCGCGCCTTCAACGTGCGTGTGCTGCCTCAAATGCATGTGCTGATCTGGGGCCAAAAACGGCTTGTCTAAGTTCTTCCAAGGGAGTTGTCTGTGGCAATACGATTGCTAAGCCAGCCAACAGTTTCAGTTAACGGTTGGATTGGAGTAGGCTTATTTAGCGTGGGTCTGATTGGCTTATTGGGCTTGACCTTGGCAGCAATTCGCCGTTGGAGCAAGCCGCGCCAAGCTACTGATGATCATTTAAGCACCATTGGCCGCAATGCCAGCATTCCCTTTGCCCTGCAACTGACCAGTCGCATGCTCGATTTGGTCTTTGCGATGATTCTGTATCGCTTTTTGGCGATTGAAACCGTGGGAGCCTACGACTTTGCGGCGGTGATCGTCGTAAGTTATTTTGGCACGATTGCCGATTGGGGCTTAACTGTCCTCGCAACCCACGAGATCGTGCGCCAACCAAGCCAAGCCCCCCAAACCTTTCGCACCACCCTTTGGCTACGCTTGCGCTTTGCAGTTCTAGCGCTGCCCATCGCCGTCGTTTTTGTGCTGATTTATAACGGCTTAGCAGAAGCCAAAATCACAGCGGTTGGCCTGACACGCGAACAAATGACGGTTGTGGCAATTTTGATGCTGACCTTGTTTCCAGCAGCAATTTCGGCCAGCGTCACTGCTTGGCTACAAGGCCACGAGCGCTTGGTCGCTGCGGCGGTCGTTAATTTGCTGACCAATATTGGTAGCGCTGCTTTTCGCTTAATTGGCTTGGTTTTGGGTTTTGGCATTATTGGGATTGCCAGTGGAGCCTTGGCTGGAGCGATGCTCAGCGCCCTGTTATTTTGGCTGGCGATGCGCCGTTTCTTTCCTGATGTGGCTTGGCGTGGCCCAACCTTACCAGCCAAACCGCTGCTCAAAGAAGGCTATCCGCTGTTGCTCAACAGTTTGTTGATGACGATCTTTTTTCGTTTTGATACGATTTTGTTGAGTGCCTTTCATGGGTTTGTCGTTACGGCAACCTATGGCGTGGCCTACAAACTGATTAATTTTACTCAAATTGTGCCGCCAATCGTGGTCAATGCAATTTTTCCCACCTTAATTCGGCGTTCTGGCGATGATCGAGCTGGTATGAGCCGCGCCTATGCTGGCACCTTGCGCATGTTACTTAATTTGGCTTTTGGCATTGCCATCATTGCAACAATTGTGGCCGTGCCGCTCACCACATGGCTCGCCGATAAACCTGAATATTTGCCAGGTAGCGTCTATGCCTTGATGATTACGATTTGGTATTTGCCATGCAGCTATCTGAATGGTCTGACGCAGTATGTCATCATTGCCTTGGGTAAGAAGCAAGCAATTACCAAGGCCTTTGGCTTGACCGCAGTGGTCAATTTGGGCTTGAATATCTGGCTCATTCCACGTTATAGCTATTTTGCTGCTGCCACAATCACCATTATTTCTGAGCTGGTGTTGTTTGTGCCGCTGTGGTTGGTATTGCGCCGCGAGAAAATTAGGCTTAATTTGGCTGGGCTGCTGTGGCGGCCTGCGCTTTCGGCCCTCATGGCAGGTGGAGTTGGCTGGTTATTGCTAGCAATCAATGTCTATTTAGCTGGCTTGGTAACCGGATTAATCTATGCTGCTGGCTTATGGTTTAGTGGCAGCATTGGCCAAACCGAACGCGAGCTAGCAGCGCGTATGCTCAAAAAATTACGCCCCCAAGCATCAAATTAATCCACAGAACAACTATTAGGGAGCAGGTAGGTGGAACCGCGAAGGCAGGGAGTACTTATATATTGAGGAAACAGAGAAAGCTCAAACACTCCACAATGTGAGATTTAGGGAGTGCAGGGTGGTGATAACGCATTACGGTATTTATCAGGCCTACAACGGCAACATTCGTTTGCGCATTGCCCGCCGCCGATCAATATTCCACGCCAAGCCAAGCCCAACCAAGACAATCAGTCCAATGCCAACAATTTTTAGCCGCAGATTGAGCGATTTGAGCAATTCCTCTGCTTGGCTGCGGCCATTACTATCGCCAAGTTGGCTAAATAAATTGGCAGCTTGCTCAATATTCTTGCGGGCGGCAACAATCCGAATGCCGTTCAAATCGCGGCGGGCGGTTTCGAGCAACTGTTGTGCTTTTAAGCCTTGTTCGGCGCGTTGCAAATAATCGTTGAGCACTTTTTGGCGCTCAATTTGGGCCAAATCGGCAAACAACGGCAAGGCTTGCTCAATTGAAGTTTTGGCTTCTGCATAGCGGCCTTCCAACAGCGCTACTCGCGCGGCGGCAGCTGCATCTTCAGCTTGCACACCTTTGCGCGCCTGTTCGCGCAAGGCCGCAATCGCTGGATCATCCTTGATTGTCAGGGCAGTTTCGGCGGCAGCCAAGGCTTCGCTATATTGGCCAGCGGCGATTGCCGTTTCTATGCTTGCTTGATCAAAGGCCACACTGGGAGCCTGTTTCCAGCCACCATCAATCCAGGTTGGCAATTGGGCCATCCATTCGCTTTCGAGGCTTTCGGCACTGAGGCTATAGGCTTGGCTAAGCGCTGAACGATAGCCACTGGCTGTGCGCAAGGCCTCTAAGAAAGCCAAAAATCGCGCCATGCCATAGCGCTGAATCAAAAACGAAACCATCGACCAACTTTGCGGATAGCCCAAGGCCGGATTATCGTAGACCGCACCAGCACTATCTAAAGTTCGCCATGGCGCTAGTTGGTTATTTTCAAGTGCTTGCTTGAGCAAGGCAATTTTGTAGCCACTTTGGCTGGTCGGCACTTCTACATACTGAGCGATGCCCTCTTGCCACATGGTGCTTAAACGGCCATCAGAAAGCTCAGCAGCAATAATATGCATCAATTCATGGCGCACATTGTTGCGCAATTCCTCATCGCTCATGCCAATGGTTTGTTGGACTGCAATGCTAATTTCGCGCCGCCCAGTGTGGGCATGAGCCACAATGCCTTCAAGGTAGCGCGCCGCCGGATTAACCTGTTGATAGAGTTCTTTGGTGGGGTAGATTCGTAAGGTCAGTGGTGGCGCAGGCCGATAGCCAATCACCGCCGTCACTTCCTCGTAAATTGGGTCGCTATAGCCAGCGTAGCGTTCGGCCTCGGCTTCGCTACCTTGAGGATACAAAATTGAAATATAGCTGGTTTTGCGTTCAAGCCATTGAGGAGGGTCGGTTTGGGCAAACGCAGGCCGTGGCCAAACCAGCAGGATTAAGAGTAAACACAACAATCGGCGCATCGGTAGATCCCTTTCCTATGCGCCAATTGTACCATGGCTCAACTTAGCGTTACCACGAACCGCTTGAATCGATTATGGACTATCACTTGAAAATGGTTCAAGCTCAAAAAAATCTGGATCAATCGGATTATGCAAGACGTTTGGTAGACGAACTGCTGGATCTTGATAGGTGTTGTAGCGCCAACCTGATTTTTTGCGTGGAATTGTTGGATCGTGCGCGCGCCGCGGCTGTAAGCGAGCTTGCAATGAGCGCGGGCGAAAAAAGATGATCCAGAGCACATAACTCGACAAGAGCAATGCTGGAACCGTCACAATTGTCAAAAGCAGATTCAGCGCCGTCAAGGGCAAGATTAATTGCAGCATAACCAAACTTAATGAGCCAAGCCACACGATTACGGTTGGTTTATGCGGAGCAAGTTTTTGCAACATCACAATCAATCCTTTTACCATGAACCGCTTGAATCGCCGCTGTAGCTATCTGAGCTAGATGAACTGCTGCTCGAATCGCTCGACCATGAGCCGCCCGAATCGCCGCTCGATGAGCCGCTATCAAAGCTCGCAGAACTGCCCGAATCGTTATTCGCCCATGAGCCGCTATCAAAGCTTGAGCTACTGTCGTTCGACCAACCAGAATTATGGTTCGAATCCAGCGACTGGCCGATATACATTCCAGTTGCCACATCAACGCCTGGATGTGAATGATCAGAATGATGGTGATTGTGATGCCGAAACGCTGGATTATTGTAATGTTGATGGCGGCGTTGTCCATTTGAGCGATATTGTGAAGTATCGCCTTTTACGATCTTGATAATGGTCGATAGCATAGCCAAAATCGCAAACCCAATGATGAATATGGGGATAAACGTGCCCATAGCTGAAAGATGCATAACTTCTCCCTTACTAGCTTGTTTTACCACGAGCCGCTTGAATCACCGCTGCTGCTATCGGATGAACTGCTCGAATCGCTTGACCACGAGCCACCAGAATCGCCGCTATAACTATCGGAACTCCAGGTTGAATCGCTGCTGGAGCTAGAACCCCAATAACTATCGGAATCGTTGCTAGCGCCATAGATATAGCCAGTGCTGCCGTAGCTCGTGCCATGCGAATTGGTCTGATTGGGCAGGCCATAACGCTTTTTGATTGCAACGAAAAACAAGAAGCCGATGAATAATAGAGGAATACAGCAGCAAAATCCTCCATCAAGTTGAAACGAAAAATTCATAGCGTGCTCCTCTCACGAAGCTTTAAACATCATTGGCTAGGTTCTAATCGTCGTCATCGTCATCGTAATCATCATCGTGATCGTGGCGACGGCCATAGTAGTGCTTTTTCTTATATTTTGGCCGATAGTGGTTGTAATCGTGGGATTGATAATAGTGATCGTTTGAGCGATAGGAATGCTTCGAGCCTTTGAAGCGGTAGGCAAATTGGTTATATAAGCCTTTGAGATTGCGTGTGGGTAAGAATTTTTTGGCAACCAAGGCCACGATTACCAAGCCGACGATCAGCACAACGGCACAAAGTACCAATCCAAGTAGCAGAACTTTGATCATGTCACACTCCTTTGTTGGTGTGGCTCTCGTGGTTCTGTACGCTGGTTTGGCCTAAACGTTACAAACAGCTTGGGCTAGCTACGTTGAAGGCTTGAGGATGCGGCAATGACCAATTCAATTAATTAGCCATTGCCAATGCGAAAGTGCCGCAACTCTTTCTCTATCAACTCTTGCGGCAATGACCAATTCAATTAATTAGCCATTGCCAACTAAGGGGAACTTACATCCGTTCAGGAGCGGCAATCGAGAGCAAGCCCAAACCATTGCGCAAGGCTTGCGCAGTGGCGGCAACCAATTGGCCACGGGCAGCACGCAACGCCAAGGTTTCGGCCTTCAAAACCGGGCAAGCATCATAGAAAATTGCAAAGGCTTTGGCGGTAGCATACAGCCAATCGGCTACCACAGACGGCGCATAACGGTCAGCAGCATCAACAATCACTTGCGGCAAGCGCGCTAGCTCTTTCAACAAGGCTTGCTCGGCAGGGTGGGTTAGCTCGCGGCCATTGTAATTTTGCGGCAAGCGCCCGAAATCGCGTAAAATCGAGCAGCAGCGGGCATGCATATATTGAATGTAGGCGGCGCTATTGCCATCAAAGGCTAACATGCGATCCCAATCGACGACCACATCGTGGGCAGGGTCGTGCTGCAAGTTGTGATAGATGACCGCGCCAACCCCAACTTGTTCAGCAACCTCGTTGAGCCATTCGCTGGTAAAGGCGGTTTTGGCTTCGATAGCTTTTTGTTTGAGTAAGGTTTTGGCCCGCGCACACGCTTCATCCAACAATGGCTCCAAGTAGATCGTGGTGCTAAAGCGTGGGTGAGGATTCGCCCGCCCCTCCGGCCCTAAAATCATGCCGCAGGCTACGTGGGCCAAATCGGCTTTGGTGTAGCCCAAGGTTTTGCTGATGGTAAAGGCTTGGCGAAAATGCAATTCTTGAGCTTGCTTAACCACATAAATAATTTTACTTGGTTGGTAGAGCGCTTCGCGATATTTAATTGCCGCAATATCGCGGGTAATGTAGAGCGTGCTGCCATCGGAGCGATTGAGCAACAAGGTTGGCAAAGCCTTGCCCTGTTCATCGAGCAAATCTTTGACGATTGCCACATGGCTATCGAGCTGGGCAATTTGGTAGTGCAAGGCTTCTTTGATCACAACTTGGGCTTCGCGCGCATAGAAACTTTCGCAATGTTGCACATCAAAGGCCACACCCAAGCGCCGATAATTGGCTTGGTTGGCGTTTAAACTCAAATCGACCAATTGTTGCAATAAGCTAATTGCTTGAGGATCGCCGCTGGCCAGTTTGCTTGCCCAGGCTTGGGCCAAATCGTGCACTTGATCATCTGCTTGATATTGCTGAGCTTGTTGCTCCAACGAGGCCAACATGCTTTCGCCATTGCCATTGCGATGCTGAAAATGCTGCATTGCGGCCAGCGAAATGCCCAATTGGGGATCATAATCGCCCCAGTGGTTCATACGAATCACTTGGTAGCCAAGCGAACGATAGATATTAACAATCGCTTGGCCGATCATGGTCGAACGCACATGGTCGACGCGCATGCGTTTGGCAATGTTGGGCGATGAATAATCAACTACCACTGCTTGTTGCTGGCCGCGATTGCTACGGCCATAGCCAGCTTTACCTTGGCTAATATCGTGCAAGACCGATTGGGCAAAGGTTATTGGGTTGAGCGAAAAGTTGACATACGCGCCCAAGGCCGTGGCTTTTAGGACGAGGCTCTCGTGGCTAAATTTAAGCGCATTTGCTAGGGTCTGAGCAAATTGGGCTGGATTACTTCCGCGTATTTTGGCAGCCCGAAAACATGGCAAGGCAAGGTCAGCCTGCACGCCCGTGGCTTTGGGAGCGACTAAATCGATCAAATCGGCAGTTATTAACGTGGTGTCAAGCAATGCATCACGAATGGCTTGCTCAAAACGAGCAAAAGTGTCCATCTCAGGCTCCAAATCAGACTAGCAAATGTTGGTCGTATCGACGTTATATCCTAACATAATGTCAGCAATTCGTAAGTCCTAAATTGGTCGGGCGCAAGACGGATTTATAGAAGGATGAAGGATGAATTATGAAGGATGAAGAACATAGAACATAAAGCATAGAACATAACCAGGCTCAATCTCTAGTAAAAAAACTTAACCTTCGTGCTCTTTGTGTCCTTCGTAGATCAATTTGTAACGCAGAGGCGCAGAGTTTTTTAACCACGAAGCGCACGAAGAGCGAGTAACGTTGAACTTGAGCAATTTTCCCCAAGCACAATAGCCAATAGCCAACGCCAAAAGCCAAGAGCTTCAGCCTTCGTGATCTTCGCGTTTCCAATTCTTCGTGGTTTTAACCGATTTAGCGAATGCCAATGCAAACTTGGTAGCTGAAATACCAGGCAATTGGCTGTGGGCCAATCAGATCGTGGGCCGCTTGTTTAAGCCGATCAAAGCCAAGCTCTTGCTCGGTTAGAGTGCCATTTTTGAGATGATAGTGATAGCCGCTGCTCAGAATTAGGTCGATAAAGCGTTGCGCATCGCCATATTCGCAATGATGCAGCGTTAGTTCTAGTGTATGTTGAAAAAGGCCACTTGCCTGCATCCGTTGTCGATGCTGCTTATCCCAGCCTGGATGGTCTGCTGGGGTGGCGCGACGTTCAATTAGTTGTTCAAAACGCTGAGCGACCTGCTGAAAAATCTGATCGAGTTCCCAATGAATCGTTGGCGGCCAATGATAGTCGTAGGCAGCAAACACGCCGCCGGGTCGCAAAATACGGGCAATTTCTGCCAGCGTTGAGTTTGGTTCCATCCAATGTAGGGCTTGAGCACAAGTCACAATATCGGCACTACTCGAATCCAAACTTGTTTGATGGCCAAATCCAGCCCGATAGCTGATGCAGGAATCGGCTGCTAGCTTGCTGATAGCCACGTTGCGCATATCAGCACTCGGCTCGATCCCAATCACCCGCTCAGCACGTTCAGCCCAGATTGTGGTTGAGCGACCAGTTCCACAGCCCAAATCCACGACCAATGCAGGTTTTGGCGTATGGCTGAGCTGTGTCAAAAGATCGACAAGGACAGAGGGTGCTGTTGGGCGAGCTTGATCATAACGGCTCGCTTCATCAACCCAGACTACGCTCGAATCAGTCATTGAAAGCCCTCTTTGAACATTGATCCACGAAGCGCGATTGGCTTTGGTCTATTCGCTAAGTTCCCATTGCATCAGGCCCGATTTTTAAAGTAGAGTTTTTTAACCACGAAGCGCACGAAGAGCGAGTAACGTTGAACTTGGGCTATTTCACCCAATCTCCGATAGCCTCACACCTTCGCGTTCTTCGCGGTTTCAATTCTTCGTGTCCTTCGTGCGCTTCGTGGATCGGTTTTTACATCCGTTCGGGAGCGGCGATTGAGAGCAAGCTTAGGCCGTTGCGTAAGGCTTGGGCCGTTGCTGCTACCAAATGGCCGCGCGCAACCCGCAATTCTGGCGTTTCGGCTTTGAGCACCGAACATGCATCGTAGAAAGCCGAGAAAGCGCGAGCAGTGGCGTAGAGCCAATCGGCGACCACGAATGGGGCATAGCGTGCAGCCGCTTCTTCAATAATTTGCGGCAAACGGGCCAACTCTTTGAGCAAACCTGTTTCAGCAGGGTGGCTCAGCAAGCTGCCATCGTAACTGGCGGGCAATTCGCCAAAATCGCGCAAAATCGAGCAGCAGCGGGCATGCATATATTGCAAATAGGGCGAACTATTGCCCTCAAAAGCCAACATCCGATCCCAATCGACGGTGATATTGCGCTTGGTATCTTGGTACAAATCGTTGTACATCACCGCGCCAACGCCAACTTGCTCGGCAACATGATCGATCAAATCGGCGGTAAGTTGGGTTTTACCTTCGCTCATTTTTTGCTCAATCAGCGCTTTGGCCCGATTGCGCGCTTCATCAAGCAAGGTTTCGAGGTAAATCATATTGCCCTTGCGGGTGGAAAGTGGCTGGCCCTGCGCATCAAACACCGTGCCAAACGAAATATGAATTAATTCGGCATCGGTATAGCCCAAGGCTTTGCTAATGGCAAAAGTTTGGCGAAAATGCAATTCTTGGGGCTGGCCAACAATATAAATCATTGCATCGGGATTATAGGTTTGCTCACGATATTTGATTGTGGCAATGTCGCGGGTAATGTAGAGCGTGCCACCATCTGAACGCTGAATCAAAAAGGTTGGTAATTTTTTGCCGCGATGATCGGGCAAATCTTTGACAATAATTGCTTTGCCATCACGCTCAGCAAGCTCACTCTCGCCTGCATCGCTGATGATTTCTCCTAGCATATCTTTGTAAAAGCTTTCGCCATGTTGCACATCGAAGTGCACGCCCAAGCGATCATAATTGGGCTGATTGGCGGTTTTGGTTAGATCAACCATCCATTGCCATAGCTCAAGCGCTTGAGGATCGCCTTGTTCCAATTTGAGCGACCAAGCGCGGGCTTCATCGTCTAAATCAACCTCAGCATCGGGATCGAAATCAGCATCATCGGGATTTGCACCCTTCATCAACAAGTTGTAGCGTTTGTATTGCTCTTCGATTGCGGCCAAAACGGCTTCGCCTTCGCCTTCGGGCTTGCCAAAACGAATCGTTGCGGCAATATTAACCCCGAATTGCTTGCCGTAATCGCCCAAGTGATTATCGCGAATCACTTCGTAGCCAAGCCGTTGATAGAGATTGGCAATTGCTTGGCCGATGATAGTTGAGCGAATATGGCCAACGTGCATACGCTTGGCAATGTTGGGCGATGAATATTCGACAATCACTTTGCGTTGATTGCCTTTGCTGCTGCTGCCATAGGTTGTGCCGCCAGCCTGAACATCGGCCAAGACTGCTTTGGCAAAAGCTTGGGGGTTGAGATTGAAATTAACATATGGGCCAGAAACCGTTGCGCTAGCCACCAAACTATCGGGAGCAAATTGCAGCGCGGCGACTAATTCTTGGGCAACTTGAGCCGGATTGCTGCCGCGACTTTTAGCAGCCCGAAAACATGGCAAGGCTAAATCGGCCTGCACGCCAGCAGCTTTGGGAGCGCCTAAATCAATATCGGCGGCGTTAATTAAATTGGTGGCAAGCAAGGCCTCGCGAATGGCTTGCTCGAAGCGAGCAAAGGTATACATTTTTAAAACTCCAATTGGTTAATTGCTAGCGGCAGTATAGCCGAAAAGACCTATTTTAGCCGATCAAAAAGCACCCATCGGCGTCGATGAGTGCGCGCAGAAAAAGCTGCTGGATGCTATCGACTAGACCAAATATTGCTTAAACCAAGCCAGCGTTTCAGCCCACGCTGCTTGGGCAGCCTCTGCATTATACCGCTGACCAGTATCATTATGAAAAGCGTGATTCACCCCAGGATAGATTTCTTTGCGATAGACTTTATTATTTTGCTGCATTGCTGCTTCAACATCAGCCACAGTGCTGGTAATGCGATCATCATCCTCGGCGTAAATCGCCAAGACTGGCGCATTGATTTTGGGAATTTCGCTGCTTGGAACTGGCGGGCCGTAGAATGGCACGGCAGCTTTTAATTCGGGCATGCCTGCTGCGACCAACCAGGTAACCCCGCCACCAAAGCAAAAACCAACCATGCCAACTTTGCTCGTATCAGCAAACGACTGGGTTTTGAGATAGTCGACACCAGCCTTAAAATCGGCCACATGGCGCTCTGGTGGCGCGCCGCTCAGCAAACCAGGCACGCTGTCGGCATCAGTAATGCTGGCCGTGCCACCTTCACGCGAAAGCAAATCGACTGCCAAGCCAACATAACCAGCCTTGGCGACGCGCCGCGCTACATCTTGAATATGCAGCGTAAGCCCACGGTTTTCGTGGCAAACCAACACGACCGGAAACGGGCCAGCACCAACAGGCTGGGCCAAATAAGCCATTAATTGGCTATCGCCGCCAGCAAACTCGACCATTGCTGCTTTGACTGCTGGATCGTTTTCGGCAACGCTGTTGGGCACGCTTCCAGCGGCGCTGGCAGTGGTTGGGGTGGCTTCAAGCGCGGCTGCGGTGGTTGCGGTTGGGGCAGTGGTGGGGTTGGGCGCACTCGTCGCAGTTGCAGGCGTGGCGGGATCACCACAGGCAGCCAATAATTGGGTTGCGACCACCAGCCCTGTAATGCCTGCGATCTTTTTCAAGGCCTGTCGCCGCGTCAGTAATCCTTCCTGATAATCTTCGACGAACTCATCAACCAAATACTGTTGTAAATGATTCATCGGGCATCCTCATACACTAAATGCTTGCCATATCTCAGTCTACGCTTGTTTTGGCCCCAACGGATGGCTCCAAAGATGAGGGTTTATTAATTTCATTTACTATTTTAAGCGTATGAGCGATGTGATTAAAGCAAAAGCTCCTCGGCTAGCGAGGAGACGAAGAGCAGATGCCTGATTGGTATCAGCGCTTGATTAAATTTGGAAGGTGTTGACAAGCTCGATATTGCGTTCGCGTAGCAATGTTTCGACTTCGCCTGCTTGGTCGGCATTATCGTTATCAATTGCCAAAATCGTTTCGCCATCCTTGAGAGCTTGCTCATACGAAGCGGCTAAATCGTTGCCAAGGCCAATTTGGCTGAACGCGCCAAGCACACCGCCAGCTGCTGCGCCAGCAACGGTCGAACCAAGAATCCCTGCGCCTAAGGCCGGCCCGATGCCAGGAATTGCGAATGACATTAAGCCAGCTACAACCCCCACAACGCTACCAGCAGTTACACCAGCAGCCGCTCCTGCAGCTACATCAGTGCGATCTTTTTCGGCTTCGACGGTTTGTTCCGAGGCATACAACACCCCAATATCATCGGGCTTAACTTGGGATTGTTGTAATTGGGCCATCAGACCATCAAGCGCGGTGCGATCTGTCAAAATACCCATAACGCGATAGCGGGCCATGATTCAATCTCCTTGTAGTAAAAGCTACGTTCGTTGTTGGCAAGGGCTATGCCATGGCTCAAATGAGCCTGCTTAAATTTGTTATCATGGGAGTATGAAACGTTGTTTATGCGCATGCTGGCTGCTTGTATTGCTTGCCAGCCAACCACAATCGGCTCAGGCTCACGCTCTTGATCAGCTTTTTCAAGATATGCGGGTGCAGGTTCAGCCAACCCAACTTGTGCTGACTGTTCACTTAATCGCTGGCCCATTAATTACGCCCCGCTTGTGGGAACAGCTCGATGCTGATAACTCGCACACGCTTGAGCAAGCAGAAATTGAGCGCTGGTGTACTGAATTTAATCGCAATTTGAAGCTGGGTTTTGATCAACAAACACTGCCATTAAGCCTTTACGAAATAAGCGAATTTCCGATTAATAAAGCCGATTTTATTGGCTCGAATGCAACAAATCTAACTTGGACAGCGCAGGCACCGCTTGGCTCAATCGCTCCAGGCGCACATCAACTCAGCCTCAAATCTAACAATTACCACGATATTAGCGTGGTCGATTGGAGCAAAACGCGGGGTCGAGCTGGAATTGTGGCCCAAGAAGCTAGCAGCATGGATTTGCATAGCGCGCAGTTTCCCATTAAATGGCCGAGCGCTTTTCGTAGCGATGGCGCAATTGCCTTGCCAAGCGCCGAACCAGCAGCCGTCCAAACCCAACCAAGCTCAAGCCTTGTGGCGCGTTTGCAAACTGGTGATAACTCGTTTGGCTTAATCGCGGCGACGCTTGGGCTAGCCTTTGGCTTTGGGGCGGCCCATGCCTTGCAACCAGGCCATGGCAAAACCTTGGTTGCCGCCTATTTGGTCGGCAGTCGCGGCACGATTCGCCAAGCAACAATGCTTGGGGCCATCGTTACCTTAACCCATACTGCCAGCGTTTTTGCGCTAGGTGGCTTGATGTTGCTGTTTAGTGCCTGGGTCACCCCGGAACGCTTTGTGCCAATCTTAACCTTGATCTCTGGGATTTTAGTGGCTGGTTTGGGCATGCGAATGCTCTGGGAGCGGCTGCAAGCCCTGCGTTCTGGCAACCAAGGCCATTCCCATGGCGGGCTTTTTCATAGCCATGCAGATGGCGCAGCAGGCCATAGCCATGTGAGCAACCGCAAATTGTTGGGTTTGGGCATTTCGGGCGGTTTGGTGCCCTGCCCCGAAGCCTTGGTAATTATGATTGTGGCGGCAACGCTTGGCCGCATTGGCCTTGGCTTTGCCATGATTATTTCGTTTAGCGCAGGCTTGGCAGCAGTATTAATTGGGATTGGGATTGTATTAGTGACGCTTGGCTCACGGCTGATCAAGCTGAGCCAGCCAGAAGCGCGTTGGGTGCGTTGGCTGCCAATTGTTAGCGCTGGCGTCGTGACATTGCTTGGGATTGGGCTTATGCTGCAAACATTCTAAATTTCTAGCAGGAGCATTGTATGGCGTTGATTGTTGTGGTTGGGGGAGCCGACACTGGGCGCGCTCCAATGGGTGCTGTCTTGTTGCGCCGTTTGTTGCTGGAAACGCACCCAACATGGCAAATTGAATCAGCAGGTGTTTTGGGCCACGATGGCGATACTTGGCAACCAGAGGCCCGCATGGCCTTGGAGCACCTCAATGCCACGCCACCAGCTCACACCGCCCGCTCGCTCAGCCCAGCACTTGCAATGCAGGCTGATTTGTTGTTGGCAGTTGATCGCGGGGTTGGGCGAGCTTTGGAGTTGCAATACCCCGATGGGCGTTGGCAAGTGCTGCCGGATTTGGCTGAATCGGCGCGCGAGGTGCTTGATCCGTTTCGGATGACCCTCGATGCGTGGCTGATCTATGGCCGTGAGCTTGAGCATCAATTGAAAGTTTCGTTAAGCAAAATTATTGCCTATTGCCAAGGCGAAACGCTTGCACCAACCAGTGCTCCGACGAGCGTTGAACCAACTAACCAGCCGATTGCTGCCCCGGTGGAGCTTGGCTCCGAGGTGCATCCGGCCTATCGGCGCTTGCATATTTTGGCTTTTGGCATCGCTGGCATTCCCGAAGTTGTCGATTGGGCCAAGGCGCGGAATAGTTTACGCGAGGCCATGCAAAGTTTTGCCAACCATCTCGCTGCCAGTGCTGGCCCAAGCGATTTGCGGCCTGCGGCGTTGGCGATGCTGGGCGGGGTTTTGGGCGCTGGCAGCGATCCAATCAGCAGCAATCAATTGGCAATTTTGCGCGAAATTGTTGGGCGAGTAGCCCAAACCATCGATCCCCAAGATTTGGCTGGGCTAGCAGGAGCAATCGGGCGGTGGCAGAGCTAATTCCGCTAACAATTAATGGCATCGATAGCCAAGCCAGCGTGCAGTTAAGCGCCACCAATTGGAATGAATGGGCAGTGGTCAATTTGGCGTGTCCTGCGCAAGCCAATGTGCGCCATGCTGCACTATCGATTGGCAGCGATAATCTGGGCGTGCCCAACGCTAGCCCATTCGATCCAACTTGGCGCTGGACGTGGCAGCCGCGTGGGCAGGCAGGCACAGTCTATGGCAGCTTGCAAATTGAGTGGGCCGATGGCTCGGTGCACCAGCAAGCATTTCAATTTGAATTACAGCCGCATTTGCTTGATGTTGAATTGTGGCAAGCCTTATTGCACGATCTCAGCCAAGTAGCTCGCTCATTGGCGCTGCGGATTGGCAGCCCCAGTTTTGCCCAAGCGGTGATTGTGCCGCTGCTGCCGCATGATCCTAGCCCGTTTTTGGAAGCGCTGAATTTGATTAACCAAAGCAGCCAGCAATCCAGCCAGATTGTGCGCCAGTTGCAACGCCATGCCAAATCGACGCTCGATCAGCAGCAGCAAGCCACCGATTTGGGGGCGGCCCAGCAATTTAAGCTTGATCAATTGGCCCAGCCCAGCGCGAATTATCACGTGCTCGAACCCTATGGCCCGTTGCCAGCGCAAGTGCAGGCTGTGCATGCACGCGCCTCGTTCGATTTGCCTGAGCATCAGTGGTTGGTTGGCTTGATCGAACAAATTGAACGCCGTTTGCGTCAGTTGCGCCGCCTTGCCGCCGAGCAACGCCAAATTGATTTGAGTTCGTTGCAAACCACAATCGAACAGCGGCTTATAAGCTTGCGCCAATTACGCCAAGCAGCGCCGTTAGCAGGCTTGAAAGCGCGCCAGCAGCCAGTCCAAAGCCAATTGATCAATCGCGATCCGCGCTATCGGCCCATTCGCCAATTGGCCCGTAGCTTGCACGAACAACCCTTGCTGACCTTGGAAGTTGGCAGTTTGGCGCTGCCTTTGGCCGATGTGCCAAATTTATATGAACAATGGTGTGCCTTGCAGATCGCGCAGCTGCTGGCCCAATTTGGCACAGTTGAAGCCCAACAATTGCTCAACGAAGATTCACAACGCGAACGCTGGGTGCTGGGGTTGAATCCGACTACGCCATTGTTGAGCGTGCGCATTGGCCAGCAGCTTTGGCATTTGCGCTATCAAGCCCGCTTCACTGCCCAACCTGATCGTGATGGGTTGTATAGCCTTGATCGGTATCTGCGGATTCCCGATTTGGTGCTGCAAACCACGACCACAAGCGGCCAACAGCTGTTGGTGCTTGATGCCAAATATCGGCGTGCGCCCGACCAGCGCGTGCCGCAAAGCGCGCTCGATGACGTGTATGCCTATCGCGGCAGCCTTGGCTATGCTGGGCAGCCATGTGTGCTCGCCGCTGCGGTGCTCTATCCGCAACAAACGAGCGAAGAATTTGGCCCGATTGCGGCGCTTGGCCTTACGCCAAAGAATAACGCTAGTTTATCGCGCTGGTTGGAGCATTGGCTCAATCAGCTTCAGCAATAAAGGAATTCATCATGCCAGTTTATGAATATCTGTGTTCGCAATGCCAAGGACGTTTTGCCCGCCTCGTGCGGGGTTTTAGCGATCCCAGCGATTTGCAATGCCCGCGTTGTGCGAGCAAAGCGGTCAGTCGGGCGATTTCACGGGTTGCGGTGGTACGCAGCGAAGATGCCCGTTTGGATGCAATGGCCGATTCGTCGATGTTCAATGATCTTGATGAAAACGACCCGCGCTCGGTTGCCCGTTGGGCCAAGAAAATGGGCCGCGAGCTTGGCGACGACCTCGGTGGCGATTGGAACGAAATGGTCGATCAGATGATCGATGAAGAAATGGGTGGCGATGGCGAGGGCAAAACTGGCGGCGCTGCCAGCAACGATTTGGGCTGGGGCTAATATTTGCTCATCCCTCCAAGGGTACGTTTACCAATCGCTCGTGATCACCACCCTTCCGTCCCGCCTCAAGGCGGGAGACGCAGGGGGCTTTAATCCCCCTGCACCCCCTCAAGGACAATTATCGAGCGGAAAGCGTCCACTGCTGAACCATAGGATTGGTGGTTCGCTGCACAACACGATTACAACCTCCCTATGAAAGATCGCCCGCATAACTCGATCGAAGGGGCTGGGGTGAGAGAACTTCTCAACTTATTGGCTTTTGGCAACGTCTAAATCGCCATGGCAACCTGTGCAAATTCCCCCTTCTGGGCTAAGCATGGTATTATTGCCTGAGGATTGGCGGCAGTGCATTGGGCAATGTTTCGCCTACAATTACATGACAAGTTAGGTGCTATATGTTTCGACGACTCTTCGGTGGTGAAGAACGCTCCGAACAAGAAATTAAACAAGAAGAAAAAAAGATTGAACAAAGTGTTCAAAAGACCAAGAGTGGTTTTTTTGGTCGTATTACAGCCATGTTCCGCAGCGAAGATCCCATTACCGACGAGCTGTGGGATGAACTAGAGGAACTGTTGATTGCTGGCGATGTTGGGGCCGAAAATGCCTTGAAAATCGTCGAGCGCGTGCGTGAACGCTGCGAAAAGAAGGGCTTGAAGTTTGCTAGCGAAGCCCGTTCGTTGCTCAAAAGCGAGTTGGTCAACCGCCTCGACGTTGATACGCCGCAATATTCCGAGCGCTCAACCAAGCCATATGTGATTTTGGTGGTTGGGGTCAATGGGGTTGGTAAAACAACCTTGATCGCCAAGTTGTCGAATCGCTACAAGGCCATGGGCAAAAATGTAATCCTGGCTGCTGCTGATACCTTCCGCGCCGCCGCAATCGACCAACTACAACATTGGGCCGATCGGGTTGGCGTGCCAGTAATTAGCCAACAACCAGGTGCCGACCCGGGCGCAGTTGCCTACGATGCTACCCAAGCAACCTACAATCAACAAGCAGATGTGTTGATTATTGATACTGCTGGGCGTTTGCAAAGCAAGCACAACTTGATGAAAGAGCTTGAAAAAATTTCGAACGTGGTCAAAAAGCGCTGGCAATATGCGCCTCACGAGGTGCTGTTGGTGCTCGATGCGACAACAGGCCAAAATGGCTTGATTCAGGCTCGTGCCTTTACCCAAGCAGCCCAAGTGACCCACTTGGCGTTGACCAAGCTTGATGGCACAGCTAAGGGCGGCATCGCCTTCGCGATTGTCCAAGAAATCGAGCGCCCAATCAAGTATATTGGCACTGGCGAAACGATCAACGATTTAGCCTTGTTCGATGGTGAATCATTCGTTAATGCGCTCTTCGAGGAGGAATAACATGGCAAAATTGTTATGCCCCGCGTGTAAAAAAGCTCTCAAACTCAGCCCTGTAATGCGAGTTGGCGCCCAAGTTGGTTGTGTCAACTGCGATAACGTGCTCAAGGTCGTCAGCCGTAATCCCGATAAGATTGAGGTAGTTGCTGAATCAGCAACCCACAATGCTGATAGCAAACCAGAATCCTATGCCTAAGTGGACATTGACTCACATTCGTCAAATGATCCTGATCGGCCTGTTAGCGCCATTGCTAACAGGCTGTTTGCTGATGGCCGGGCGCAATGAGCAAGCGACGATTACCGCCGATCTTGGCTCGCAAAACATTGAGTTTGTGAGCAGCGATACCAACGGCGAAGCAGTGCTGCAAGCGCTCGATATTGGCACCCAGCCAATGTTGCTCGATGTGACGTTTAACGCCAAGGTCGATAGCGGCGAGTTGGTGCTTGAGGTCTTGAGCGGCGAACAGGCCAATGTGGCCTTTACGTTGGTGGCTTCAGCAGAGGGCAGCAGCCAGCGCGGCATTGTGATGAGCAATGATGTTGGCGATTTGCAATATCGGGTGAAGTCGACAAACGCGCGGAATGGCAGCTATCGAATTAGCTATCAGCCGCCACCAACACCGACCTTTACGCCAACGCCATCGCCAACCTGGACACCCACGCCAAGCGAAACGCCAACCGTGGAGCCAACAGCGGAGGTTACAGCCACGCCATGATCGCCAATTCACGAATTAGATTAATTGGTTTGGTGGCCTTGGGCGCGTTAATCGGCGCGATTGGGGCCTTTATGGCCTATCAAGCGCGGGCGCTTGCGCCCAGTCCTGAGCAACTTAAGCCCTATGTTTGGGCGGTAGTAGCCGTGCCGCTGGGCAGCTTTCTTGGCAGTTTGCTTGGTCAATGGCGCTTGTATCGGCCTTTTGCTGGCTGGTTGCTGCTGACCTATGTGCTCAGTTTGTTTGCTGCCGCCCGCCTCGAACGGATCTTTGTTGGCCAAGAGGCTGCCGTAGCCAATGGCCATGCGAGCTATTTAATTTTAGCGATTATCTTGCAAAGTTTCGGTGCATTGCTGGTAGCATGGCGGTTAAGCGCTGTTGCTCCTGCTGCGCCAACCACTTAGTGCCCTAAGGAGGCGATGAATTTCATGAAAGGTTTAGTTCTGAGTGGTGGTAAAGGCACACGCCTCCGCCCAATCACCTATACCAGCGCCAAGCAATTAGTGCCGGTTGCCAACAAGCCCGTGCTTTTTCGGGTTATCGAAGCCCTGCGCGATGCCAATATCGATGAAATTGGGATTGTGATTGGCGATACAGGCAATGAAGTGCGCAACGCTGTGGGCGATGGCTCGCGCTGGGGCGTAAAGATCGAATATATTCCCCAAGAAGCGCCGCTCGGTTTGGCTCATGCGGTCAAAATTAGCCGCCCGTTTATTGGCGACGATAAATTTGCGCTCTTTTTGGGCGATAACTGCATCGAGGGCGGAGTCAGTTCGTTGGTTTCTGGCTTTGCAACCGCCGATTACAATTCGCAAATTGTGCTCAAGCAAGTGGCAAATCCCCAACAATATGGCGTGGCAGAATTGCGTCACGATGGCTCGATTGAGCGCTTGACTGAAAAACCCCGCCAACCACGCTCAGACCTTGCTTTGGTCGGCATTTATATGTTCGACCAGCATATTTGGGAAGCGGTCGAGGCGATTAAGCCTTCGTGGCGCGGCGAGCTTGAAATTACTGATGCGATTCAATGGCTGATCGAACATAATTACCATGTTCATGCCCACATTCATCAAGGTTGGTGGATCGATACCGGCAAGCGAGCTGATATGCTCGATGCCAATCGCTTGATCCTTGAAGAAATCACGCCGCATGTCTCGGGCTTTGTCGATCGCGATTCGCAATTGGTTGGCAAGGTGACGATTGAAAAAGGCGCGCAAATTATCAATAGCGTTATTCGCGGGCCAGCGATTATTGGCGAAGATACGCGAGTTGTAAACTCATACGTTGGACCGTTTACCTCGATCTATCATCATTGTACGATTGAGGAAAGCGAAATTGAGCACTCGATTGTGTTGGAAAATAGCGAAATTATTCGCCTGCCCAACCGCATCGAAGATAGCTTGATTGGGCGCAACGTCAAGCTGCATACCTCGCCAATGAAGCCCAAAGCCTACCGCCTCATGCTCGGCGATAACTCCGACGTGGGACTTTTGTAAAATCAAAAGGCAGAAGGCAAAATTAAATCAAACGGCAAGGGCAGAAGGCAAATGTGCATGATCTGCCCTAGGCTTATTCCATTTCAATTTATTGCATGTGCCTTTGGTTTTCAATGTTTACGCTCGATGATGAGCTAATGCTGTTAATGTTGACTTTAGTGACGATTTTTATTTTTATATTGATGCTCAAACGGTAATTTTGACTTTTGACTTCTTACTTTTGATGTTCAAATAGTGATTTTGACTTTTGACTTCTTACTTTTGACTTTAACTATGGCTGATAAATTCCGACAAGCAGAATTACATTATCGACGTGGATTATCACTTGAACATGCGGGACGCATTGCTGAGGCTGTTGAGGAATATCGACAGGCTTTGCAAGAAAACCCGCAGCTTCGGGCTGCGCATGTGGCTTTGGCAAAATATTATTTACGCAATGGATTAATGGCCAAAGCTGCCGATGCTTGGCATGCAGTTGTGGCTATCGAGCCAGATTACGAAGGATTAACTAATTATTCCACGGTCTTAATCGAGCTAAAACAATATCACGAAGCGCGCCGCATTTTGCGCCTGTGCGTCGATCTGTTTCCGCTTGATACCTTTGTAACCTATGAATTGGCCTATATTGATTTTGCTGAGGGTTTATATCAACAAGCGCTTGATCAATTGCTCGATGTGCGGCCAATTTATAACGATGAATGGGAATTTCACGAACTGATCGGGCGTTGCCAAATTAAGTTGCAGCTCTATGATGCAGCCTTGGCCAGCTTTGGCCGTGCCATTCTCTTGGTCGAGGATGATGAGCAGATCGAACAGTTGCAAGATTTGGGCAGCGTTGCCCGCCGCCATCAAGAATTTGCCATGGTCAGCAACGAGAAAGATGCTTGGTATGCAACTCACGGGCTGATTTGTTTGGGCAGCAACATTGACGATGGCCTCAATATCAAGCCGCAAGCTGCATTTGCTTGGTCGTTCGAGGCAATTGCCACAACCTTGCAGCGCGCAGCAGCCTTGGCCGAAGGCCATATTTGGCGCTGCGACCAAGTGCTGGCGCTTGATAGCCAAAGCAAACCGCTGGCTCAAGCCCTCGCCAAGCTTTTGCAACGCCCATATATTCAAAAAATTAGCGACCCCGAAAAAAACACTTTGGTGGTGATGGCAGAATTTAACCAAAGCGCCATGCTTGAGGCAATCGCCGAGCAAATCGATGGGCCGCATTGCATTTTTGCCCTGAGCATGAGCAGCACCCCCGAATTGCTCGATGACGTCCCCGATTTGATTGGCTTACCGATTCAAAAGCCAAGCCTGCCATGGCCCAGCCAAGCAGCAGCGGTCGCAAACGCAAGCAAAGAACTGCTCGCGGCTCTCGCCCAAACCCAGCCAGAGCCAAATCGCGAACAGCAAGTTGAGTATTATCGCGAACACCACCGCCTGATTAGCCTGAACGACTAACCGTCAGCAAGGTTATATCGTCTGCTTGCTCGGCATCGCCCACAAAGGCTTCAATCGCTTGCCAAACACATGTAAGCAAGGATTGAGCATCGTGGAAATCGCCAGTTTTGAGCACTTTGGTCAAGGCTGCATCATCAAAGACCTCGCCCGCCAAATTAAAGGCCTCAGTCGCGCCATCAGTAAAGCCCAAGAAAAATTCATCGGCAGCAAGGATGGTGCTTTTGGCTTTATATGGCAGATCTTCCATAATCCCCAAGGGCAAGCCAGTGCCTTCCAAATAGCGCAAGGTGCGGCTGGTACGATTGATGATAATCGGCGGATTGTGGCCAGCGTTGACATAGGCCAATTCGCCAGTATGTGGGTCGAACGAGGCAAAAAATAGCGTTGTGAACATATTGCTTGCGCCGTGTTCACGCGAAATGTAGTTGTTGGTCACGTTGATTGCGGCAATCAGCAAGGCCAACGAATCGGGAGCAATTTCAGGCCGCGCTGCTAAGGCTTGAGCATTTGAGTGCAATAACGAGCGGGTGAGCGCCACAAAGAGCGCTGCTGGCACACCCTTGCCACAAGCATCAGCAACCACCAAGCCAATTTTATCGCCACCAAGCTTGATCACATCGTAAAAATCGCCGCCAACCTCTAAAGCTCCTTGATTGAAGGCCACAATTTGCCAATTTTTCGGTTGGGGAATGCTTGGCGGCAAGAAAAAGCGCTGAATATCGCGGGCAATCGCCAACTCGCGTTCAATTCGTTCGAGGCGCAAAAGCTCTTGCTGGGCCGATTTGAGTTCCTCGTAGGCGCTGGCTAGCTCGATATTTTTCTTTTCCAGCCCACCGAGCATTTGGGCATTGGCTTGGCGCAGACGGCTGGTGCCACCGCGCAGCAAGGCCATGGCCGTGGTTGGATTAGCGTGCATCAAGGTTACAAACTCGGCCTCGGTGATGCGCAGCAAGGTTGCGGCGGTGCGCGCTCGTACACTGGCAGCACGAGGGCTATTATCGATCAAGGCCATCTCACCCAAAATTGCCCCAGGCCGACAGCGTTCGAGCAAAATGGTTTCGGTCGCCAACGCCTTAATCACATCAACATCGCCAGCCATCACAATATAGCAATCGTCGCCGCTATCGCCTTCTCTAAACAAGGTTTCGCCTGGCGCTAAACGCACATGCTCGGCGCTTTGAACTAAATTGTGAATCGTGGCTTGATTGACTTCGTGAAATAAAGGCAATTGCTCCAAAAACTCAACCAACGGCGCGATACTCGCTTCGGTTGAAGCCTTTTTGGTTACGATCAGCGTGTTCCAACCAGTTGCAAGATCGTGCTGGTAGGTGATTGAATCGGCCATTTCGCGCACCAAAAACACACCCAAGCCACCAACTTGGCGATCGTGAATATTGGCAAACAAATCAGGCGGATCAGCATCATCAGGATCGAAAGGCTGGCCACGATCAAGAATTCGAATTGCCAGCTCACCATTTTCGAGCGTGCTGTGCAATTGCAAGGGGCCACCTTGCTCAGCATAACTATATTTGATGATATTGGTGACAATTTCTTCAATCACTAAACCGAGCACAAAGGCTTGTTCGCTCGTGAGGGCAAAGTCGGTTTCGATCTCGGTGGTGTAATCGGTGAGGGCTGCGAGGTTTTCCCAACGGGCATCAATCTCAATGCTGCGCGCTTCAGATATAGCCATAGACACACCTTCGATAGCTATCAGCAATAGGCTATCATAAAAAACAGGCCCATACCTGCTCGTTTCAACAGGTATGGCGATTATCGCCCGATGTAGGGCTTTTAGCAAGCTGCATTTTATGCAGCAAAGTTTATTCCCTCATCCAACCCAGCTAGACAGGCCAAGGGAGAGAGGATGCTTTTAGGTAGCTCATGGTTCGCCTCCCGTCCGTCCCTCCACCGGAGGGGAACGCCGGGGACTTTAATCCCCCTGCACCCCCTAAAATTCATTTCGTGGTAATTGTAACTTTACGGATTCAACCAAGGATGCTCAAAAGAGGGTCGCAATGGTTCAGAACCAGCCAATCATGTCAAAATCACCGAGCCAAAAGATCCTCCCCATTTAGGGTGCTAAGACGAGGCGCGGGTTGCTTGGTTTACTGCTAAGTGGTTGGCCGATTGGTTGCAATTGGCTACTCGCTCGTTGAGCCTGAAACAATTGCCAGCCATCAGCTTGGGGGGCAAAAAAGTACAACATATGCTCGTTCCAACCAGCCATCAGCGCTTGGTGGGGCAACACTTGATTTTGGCCTTCTGGGTTGATGATGAGGGCATTTGACTGTTCAGTGCCGTTGAGTGCCAGCCAATCATCTGCCGCCCAAACACTTTGCTCGCAACTATTGACTGAGAGCGCACTCAATACGCCGTTGCGCCAATAACTTGGTTGATCGTTGTTGCACAGCAGCATGGCTTGGCCAGTTGGGCTTAATGAAACGCGACTAGCATTGATACCTTCAATTTGCTGCACCTCGCCGTTGCCTTGCCAACGATAGACTGTTGCCACCCCAGCGCGCGGCTGATCTGCATAGACCAACGTGCCAGCCTGAAGCTCTGCCTCAAAGGCCATGGCCTGAGCAAGCGGCGTCAGCGTGCCAGTGCTAGCATCAAACAGGATGAAACTGGCGCGTCCTTCGGGCTGGCTATTGAATTGAGTAATTAATTGCTGGTCGAGCCAGCCAACCACCTGTGCACCCACCGCCAACTGATCGGCAGTAATCGGCGTGAAGCTCGCATCGGCAAAGCGATAGACATACACAGTTGGATTGCCCCAGCCGCCGCCAGTGCCGAAGCTGCTGGCCGAGGCAAAAGCCAAATAGTCGCCATTGGGCGATAGCACCAGATCGACTTCTAAATCAGGCGTGTTGGTCAAGCGTTGGGCTGCGCCAGTTGCCACATCAACCGCATATAGATCAACCTGATCTTCGTGGGCCGAAGCCAAGAACAGGGTTTTGCCATCGCGTGACCACACTGGAGCGTTATCAGTCAAGGCACTTTGGCGGCCCAAGATTGGCGTTTGATCAGCTGCCACAGCAGGCAGCAAATTAAGCAAACGGCGCGGATTTTGCTCATCAACCCCAACAAGCCACAACTCTGCCAGCTCAAGTTGCTCGGTTTTGGGCTGGCTGTCGTTGACGATAATAATCGCCAATTGCTTGCCATCGGGCGCAGCCGACCATGGCAAATAGGTGTTAGGTTGGGTTGGATTGGCTAATTGATAGGTCGTACCAGCCAAACTGATGGCCCCAATACTACCATCAGCAGGCAGGTCAAAAATAACTGAGCCAGTGCTAATTGCTGGCTCGGCAGTATAATCGGCAATCGTTGCGGTTGGGCGTTCGGGCAATGAGCTAGCGGGTAGGGCTTGGCTCGGCATTGGGCTTGGTTGGGTTGCAGGTTGGGTGGCACAAGCAGCCATAAATAGCCCCAACCCAAGGATTTGGGCGAGTCGTCGCATCAGGTCTTTCCTCCTCAATTGGTTGGGTAATAGGCCTATTGTAGCCAAAATCGCCCAAATTACCCTGATGATCGATTGAAAATTGGCTGATACTTCGCCTACAATAACAAGAGAAACCGATCTATCGATCAAGGAGTGTGTATGGCTTCGCATCTGGTCAATGGGGTTCATTACTACTACGAAGAGCGTGGCACTGGCGATCAAGTGATTTTCTTTGGCCATGGCTTGATGTATCACTGGCGGATTTTTGAGCCGCAAATGGAATATTTCGCGGCCAAAGGCTACCGTTGTATTGCGATCGATTGGCGTGGCCAAGGCCAAACTGAGGGCGGCGGCACGCTCGATGATTATTCAATGTATCGCTTGGGCGATGATGCCTATCAATTGCTGAGCGATTTGGGGATCAAGCACGTGCATTGGGTTGGGGTTTCGATGGGCGGTATGATTGGCTTGCGGCTCTATCCCAAACATCCCGAACTCTTCCTCTCGTTGAGCCTGATCGATTCTTCTGCTGGCGATGCGCCAGAATTGCTCGATGCCTATCGCCAAATGGGTGATGGTTATCTGGCTTATGGCTTGATTCAACCCTTGAAAGAGGGCTTGGATGCAGTGTTTTATACCAGCAAAATGGCCGAGCGCCAGCCGCAAGTGCAAAGCTATTGGCACGCCTATTGGACAAACGCCGACCGTGAATCACTCTATAAAGCAATCATTCCTGTGATTGATCGCGACGATGTGACTGCTACGATCAGCCAAATTAGCGTGCCAACCCTAGTTGTGGTTGGGGTTGAAGATATGTCTACACCGCCAGCCAAGAGCGAGCAAATGCAGCAATTGATTCCCAATGCCCAATTACGCTATATCGACGATGCCAGCCATATGTCGATCTTGGAGCGCCCAGAAGCGATCACCGCAGCGCTTGCTGAATTTATTGGCTAAAAAAACCAAGGCCACAAGCTTGTGTAGTTTGTGGCCTTGCTTGTATTTAAGCGTTCAAAATTGCCTGCATCCATGGCAGATGCTCTGCATAATGGTCACAGGTATCACCCACAATCCAGCCAATAATCGGCTCATCGTTGGTTGAGCCAGCTTGGAACTCACGATGGGGGCGCAGCAAATCCTGATCGCTCAACTGCGCAATCCGCGCGACAAGGGCTTCGTGGTTGGCTGCGAGGGTGGCATAAACCTCGGCAAGCGGTAAATCGCGGTGGCGTTGGTAAAGAACCTGGTTAACTGTCTCGAAGCCTTGTTGCCAAACTGCTTCATCAATATCAATGCTACCCCAGCGCGATTCTGAATTCAACAAACCTAGGATGCTTTTTTCCCAGAGCGCAATATGAATTGCATGATCTTTGATCGTCCAGCCTGCTGCATCGCTCGGGCTGGTCATTTGTTCGGGGCTTAAACCAGCTAAAAACGTTTGCAATTCTTGCCAATTAGTAGTAATGCGTGCTTGTAATTGTTGCGCAGTCAGCGGAGTTTGATCGTCGATTTGGGTCATGATCGATTCCTTCCAATAAAGCACTGATGGATGATTGAGATCATTGCCCATGGCTAAAGCTGGTTTGAGCAAATCAGAGCAAATCTACTAAGCAGCGGCTGCAAGGAGCTTCACCCTGAGCTTAGCTAGCGGGCTAAAATATCGCGCATCCACGCTTCATGCTCGGAGTAGTGCTCGAAGGTATTGCCAACCATCCAGCTAATAATTGGGTCTTCAAGGGTTGAATTGGCTTGAAACTCACGATGCGGGCGCAGCAAATCGTGATCGCTAAATTCAGCAATTCGCGCGACAACTGCTTGGTGGTTTGTTTCAAGGGTTTTGTAGACTTCATCGATTGGCAGATCGCGGTAGCGTTGATACAGAATGTTGTTAATCGCGTCAGCACCTTGTTGCCAGACCGCTTCGTCGATGCCGAAGCTCGCAGCGCGTGACTCTGAATTCAACAAGGCTAACAGGCTGTTTTCCCAGAGCGCAATGTGAATTGCATGATCTTTGATCGTCCAGCCTTGGGCATCGGTCGGGCCGCTCAGTTGCTCGGGAGATAATTCGCGCAGAAATACCTGGAATGCTTGCCAAGCAGCGGCGATTCGTGCTTGGAGGTTGGCCACCGTGATCTCAGCTTGATCGTCAATTTGGCTCATAATCCATTCCTTCCAAATAAACACCATTCTTAAGCTTAAATTAAGCATACCAGCATTTGGCTTAATTGCCTCGTTCTCTAGCACGAATAAGCTAATTTTTTAAATTATGAAGTATGAATTATGAGGGATGAAGGTTTAGGCTGTAGGCTTTGGGATAATGAAGAAGGAATTATGAATTATGCGGGATGAAGTCAAAGAACAGAAAACAGCGAGATATTAACGCAGAGGCGCAGAGCGACCGAAGGATGAGGGATGAAGGATGAAATCAAAAAACAGAAATCGAAAACCAAAAATCAAAAACCAAAAGCCTATAGCCTCATTTCTTCGTGCGCTTTGTGTCCTTCGTGGATCAAATTCGCGCGCTTCGTGGATTAAAACGTGATCTGCGAGCAAGCCAAATCAGTGTATGATAGATTACCTAGTATCGAGGTGGAACAGCAAGCATGTGGGATTCGATCGTTCAGGCATTTAATAGTGCGGTGACTCAACTTGAAGCCAATGTGTATTGGCTAACCTTAAGCTATTTGTTATTAAGCGAATTTGGTGCGCCGTTGCCAATTCCTGGCAATTTTGTGCTGGTGGCTGGTGGCTATTTGCTTGGTCGCCAAAACGAGATTCCAATTTTGCTGATGGCGCTGGCGATTTTGGCCTTAGTGCCTGGTGCCGTAACCATGTTTTGGATTGGGCGGCGCGGCGGTTTGCCCTTGCTCAATCGCATTGGCCCAAAAATCGGCTTATCCCAACGCCGCCGCGATCGGATTGTTGGTTGGCTTGAGCGCAGAGCAGTGCTTGGGCTGATTATGATTCGGGTCTTGCCCACCTTTCGCTTAGGCACAACCATCATTCCCGGTGCGCTCGGCATGCCATGGCCACGCTATGCGCTTGGCATGGGCTGCGGCTTAGTCGCATGGGTCATAACCTATATGGGTTTGGGCTATGCAATCGGGCTATTAAGTTAATTTGTGGAGTACTACGCTACTATGAAGAGACTATTGACCCTAGGATTATTGGCTGTTTTGCTCACAGCATGTAGCCTTGGCTCCACACCAGCCCCAACCAGCGAGCCAACCACGCCACCAATTCAGGTTCCCCAAGGTGGCACGCTCACGATTCGCACGGCCCAAGATATTGCAGCATTGCACCCATGGAAGCCAACAACCCACGCCGAGGCCCAGCTGCTTGGCTTGCTCTATCGCGGCCTAACCAAGCTCGATCAAGATTTGGCGCCGCAGCCAGATGTTGCCAGCAGTTGGCAAAGCGATAGCATCGGCCAAACGTTGACCATGACCTTGCGCAGCGATATTCGTTGGCACGACGATACGCCATTAACTGCCGCCGATGCTGCTTGGACGATTAGCGCAATGCAAAGCATTAGCCCAACCACACCATTGCTGGCCGATATTCAGGGCTTGGTGAGCAATGTCACTGCACCTGATGCGACGACCTTAGTTATTTCGTTGCGCGAACCATATGCGCCGTTGCTCTCGGCCTTGAGCATGCCAATTTTGCCCAAGCACCTGTTTAGTCAATTAAGTCCAGTTGAGCTTGATCAGCTTAATCTTCTAACTCAGCCGGTTGGTAGTGGCCCGTTTATCTTCGAGGAACGCACCGCAGGCTCGGCAATTAGCCTAATTCGCAATAATCAATTTGTTGATGGCGTGCCCTATCTCGATCGGGTGGCGTTTGTGGTTGCGCCTGATGCCGAAGTTGCCCGCGATGCTGTGCGCGATGGCGATTTGCTGGCGGCGGAGTTGCCATGGGCGCAAAGTCAGGGCTTGGGTTCGGCAGTCAACGCAGGCAATTATCCTGAAAATGGCTTTTATTATTTGGCCTTCAATATGCGCGAAGGCCGCATATTTAGCGACATGCGGGTACGCCAAGCCTTGGCACTAAGCCTTGATCTGAATACCATTGTTGAAACGGCTGGCCCTGCGGCCCAAGCAATTTTGAGCGATCATTTGCCTGGCACATGGGTTGCGCCAACTGGCGAATTGCCCAAGCGCAACCTCGATAAAGCCCGCGAATTGCTCGACCAAGCTGGCTGGGTGCTGCCCGAAGGTGCAACGATTCGGGCCTCGAATGGCATCACGCTTTCGATGGCATTATATGTGCGCGGCGACGATCAACGCCGGATTGAGGTTGCAGAACGGATTGCCGCTGCGGCCAGCCCAATTGGCTTTAATCTGGTGGTTACGCCAGCAGATTTCGAGAGCGTGATTCGTTCAAAATTAGTTACGCCCTTCGATTTTGATCTGGCCTTGATGAGTTGGGGCAATAGTCGGGTTGGCGGCGCGCCATCGTACACCGCCTACGATCCTGATAATTTTTCACTGTTCCATTCGAGCCAAATTTATCAAGGCGTCGCCGACGGACGGCCAGGCTTGCGCAATTATGGCGCGTTTCGCAATACCAGCTTTGATAATTTATCGACCGCTGCGCGCGCAATCTACGATACTGAGCGCCGCCGCGAACTCTATCAACAAACCAACACAATTATTCAAAGCGAATATCCTTATGTGTTTCTATGGGCCGATCGCATGCCCGTGGCTTTGGCCAAAAGTGTGCACTCGACCCAAGGCGAAATTCGCCTGAACACTGCCAATTGGCTCTATAACGTGCAACATTGGTATCTTGAGCAATAACCTGTGGATGCTGCAATCGCCAAATTCAGCAACCAACTGATCGCCAGCGCGCTGGCTGCGGTTGAGCCACGGCAGGCGGTGCTAAAGGCTTTGGATTGGGATGGCACGCAGCTGCGCTGTGGTGCTTGGCAGTGGGCTGGCACAGGCCAAATCATTGTGCTGGGCTCTGGCAAGGCTGGTGCGCCAATGGCTGCTGCCGTCGAAGAGTTGCTTGGCAATCGAATCGCCACTGGTTTGGTGGTGGTCAAAGATGCGCATCGTGGTGATGTTGAACTTAATCACATCCAATTGCATGAAGCTAGCCACCCAACGCCTGATCAACGGGGGCTACATGCAGCGCAGCAGATCGAACGTTTGCTCAAGCAGGCCCAAACCGACGATTTGGTGCTGGCGCTGATTTCGGGTGGTGCTTCGGCGCTCTTGCCAGCGCCAGCAGGTAGCATTAGCCTAGCCGATTTACAACAGCTAACCCAGCTATTGCTCGCTTGCGGTGCGCCAATTGAGCACATTAATCTCTTGCGCAAACATTGTGATCGCTTGAAGGGCGGGCAATTTGCGGCCTTGGCCCAACCTGCCAGTGTGTTGAGCTTAGTTATTTCCGATGTGGTTGGCTCGCCGCTGAGCAGCATTGCCTCAGGCTTGAGCGTGCCCGATTCTGGCAGTTTTGCTGAGGCGTGGGCCATGCTCGAACACTATCAATTGCAATATCAAGTGGCAGCGAGCATTCGCGACTATCTGCAAGCTGGCATGCGCGGGCTAGTGCCAGCTCATCCCAATGGCAGCGAGCCATGGTGGCCGAGGGTTCAAACCTCAATTGTTGCCCGCAACGAAACAGCCCAAGCGGCGGTCAAGCAACTGGCTCAAGCTCAAGGTTGGCAGGTCATTCACGAGCAACAGCCGATCGTTGGCGAAGCCCAAGTAGTTGGGGCAATGTTGGGCCAACGCTTGCGCCAGCTAGCCGCATCAGCCCAACAACCAACGCTCTACCTTGCTGGCGGCGAAACCACAGTTAATTTGACTGGCATTCAAGCCCACTCACGGGGCGGGCGCAACGCCGAACTCGCGCTTGCAGCAGCCTTGGCGCTTGATGGCTGCCCAAATTGCCAACTGATTGCCTTGGCGACCGATGGTGGCGATGGCTCAAGCCCAGCATCAGGCGCAATTGCCAATGGTCAAAGCATTGAGCAAGCCCGCAACTTGGGGCTTGAACCCCAAGCGTTTTTGGCCAACCACGATAGCTATAGCTTTTGGCAAGCGCTAGGCAGCGCAATCGAAATTGGGCCAACCTTGACCAACGTCAACGACCTAGTTATTGGTTTGGTCTGGTAGCTACAAAACCGCCAAGGCCTGAGCCAAATCGGCAATCAAATCATCGCGGTGTTCTAGGCCGACCGAGAGCCGCAACAAGGCTGGCGCGGTTGGCGAGTCGGGGCCTTCGAGCGTGGCGCGGTGTTCGATTAAGCTTTCGGGACCGCCAAGGCTGGTTGCGCGCGTCCATAATTGCACTTGCGCCGCCACCGCAAGCGCTTCAGCAGCACCGCCAACCACCTCGAACGAAACCATGCCACCCATCAAGAGCATTTGGCGTTGAGCCAATGCAAATTGGGGATGGCTCTTCAAGCCTGGGTAATGCACAACCTGCACTTTGGAATGTTGCTCCAGCCACTCGGCCACGGCCAAAGCATTAGCACAATGGCCTTGCAACCGATAGGCCAAGCTTTGCATGCCGCGCAAAATCAGCCAACACTCAAATGGCGAGGGCACAGCTCCGGCCAGCACATGAATTTGCTTAATTTTTTGCCACCATGGCGTGGCAATTTTGGTAATTAATGCCCCACCTAGCACATCGCTATGACCGCCAAGATATTTGGTGGTTGAATGTAGCACCAAATCCACACCCAAATCGAAAGGCCGCTGGCCAAGTGGCGTGGCCCAAGTATTATCGCAAACCACCAAGGCTCCAGCAGCGTGAGCCAAATCGCTGACCGCTGCCAAATCGGTGAGCCGCAAGCTTGGGTTAGATGGCGTTTCGAGCCAAACCAAGGCCGGAGCTGGCTCCAGTGCTGCTTGCACCGCCGCCAAGTCGGTCATATCGACAAATTGAGTATCAAGATGGGCGAAGACTTGGCGTGCCAAGTTGGCAGTGCCATTGTAGCAATCGCGGGGCAGCAACAGCCGCTGACCAGGAGCCAGATGTTGCAACACTGCCGCTGTAGCCGCCGAGCCAGATGCAAAGGCCGCTGCTTCAACGCCGCCTTCAAGCGCAGCCAAAGCTTGCTCCAAGGATTGGCGGGTAGGGTTACCAAAACGAGTATACAAAAAACCATGCGGCAAACTGCCATCAGCAGCGCGTTCAAAGGTGCTGGCCATGTGAATTGGCGGCGTTACAGCACTGGTCGCAGCATCAATGCTCCGACCAGCATGAATCAACAGGGTTTCAGGTTTCATAGTTGTCTCAGCGCAAAGGAATAACCGGAACAGCGGTGGGCGCAACCGGCTCGATATAGTTTGGCTCGCTATCTTGGAAGTAGAGGGCGCGGCCTAATAAGCCAATTTTGACCGTTTGATTGGGATCGTTGGGGTGTAACTCAAGCCGCCCACGCTCGAAATATTGCACGGTGTGCACCGTGCGATCTTCGGGCAGCACTTCTTGCAATTCTTCACTAATTGGCCAACCAAGTAAATCGATGCCGCCATTGGCTTCCCAAAATTCAAGGAACAAGCCACGCAAGCCTTGTTGGGTTGCTTCGCTATAGCGCAAGCCTGGGCGATTGGCAAAAAATTGCTGGTTGGGAAAATCGCGATTTTTGGTGAACTCAACCCCAACCCGCCCAGGTTGCACCTCGTATTTGGTGCCTTGATGCTCAGGCCACCATTCAAGCCGCGCGCGCTCAAACCATTGGAACTGACGGCCATTCTCCTCAAGCAAGCCACTAATTGGCCGCCCAAAAATTGGCTCGCCGCCGTTTTTAACCCAATATGGCAAAAAGAGCGGATCGATCTCAGCGGCATAGCTTGGCAATGAATTCAATCCATCAACGCCATAAAAGCGTTGGCCTTCGAGTGCCGCCGCTTCGTTATCCAACGAACGATTGGATTGCAGTTGCACGCTGTTGAGCAAGGGTTGCAGGGTTGGTTGGGCGTTCGTATCGCCGCCAAAAAGATTAAACAGATTGATATTATTGCCGCTTGCCAGCAACAAGACCAAGAAAATAATTAAGATAATTGCCACCCCAAAGCCCAAGGCTTGGGCGGTCATGCCTTGGGGAGCAACCGCCTCGTCCTCTTGAATAATTGCCGAAGGCACCTCTTCCGGTTCGGGATCTGGCTCAAGATCGTTCTCAAATTCCAGCACATCGGTTGGGGGAGTGCGGTCGCTCATGGGCAGTTCCTCATGCTTGGTGTTTAGCCCGCAAACGCTCGGCTAAATCGGCAAATGCTGCGTGATCGGTTGGATTTGGCCGCCACAATTTCACAATCCCATCGCCTTCCCAGCGTGGAATCACATGGACATGATAGTAAAAAACTTCTTGCCCAGAGGCTGGACGCGAATTTTGCAACACATTGATGCCAGCAGGATTGAGCGTTTGCAACAATAATTGAGCCACAGTTTGCACCATTCGCGCCACGGCTGCCACATCATCTGGCGCAGTATCGAAAATATCGGTGCCAAAGCGCTTGGGAATAACCAAAGTATGGCCTTGCGAGGCAGGATTAATATCTAAAAAGGCCAAGGTTCGATCATCTTCAGCCACTTTATGGCAGGGCAACTCGCCGCGCACGATCTTGCTAAATACGTCATCCATCCAATTAGCCTCCAAACTACGCTTCGTTGTTGATTCCTAGTTTTGCTAATTTTTGTTGGCGCAAGCCCAGCAGTGCTTCAACATCCCATGTGTTGATGACTTGCTGGTTGCTGACCCCGCCCCGACGTGCAGTTACAACTCCATAAAAAAGATTATTGAAGCCAGCCGTCGCGTGAGCATCGGTATTAATGCTGATGTTGCAGCCTGCTGCCAGCGCCGCCCGCACATGCACCGCATCGAGATCAAGCCGCTCTGGGCCTGCATTAACTTCCAAGACCGTGCCTGTGGCTGCTGCTGCCGCAATAATTTGCGCCATATCATAATCGGCTCCAGCGCGGCCATTCAAAATGCGGCCAGTTGGGTGGCCAATGATCGTCACATAAGGATTATTGATTGCGCGCAGCATGCGGGCGGTCGATTCAGCGCGGGCTTGGCGCAAGGCCACATGCGGCGAGGCCACGACTAAATCTAATCTGGCAAGCACCTCGTCGGGCAAGGCCAAGCTACCATCGGGCAAAATATCGACTTCGCAGCTTTGCAACAAACGAAAATCATGGCCTTCGGCGGCTAATTGCTGGTTCAGCTCATCGATTTCTGCTCGTTGAGCCAGCAAACGCTCGCCATCAAGCCCGCCAGTTACGCCCAAATAGGCGCTATGATCAGCCACTGCCATATAGCGATAGCCCTTGGCAATGCCAGCCAGCACCATTTCACGCAGGCTTGCGCCGCCATCGCTCCAAGTTGTATGCCAATGGACATCGCTGATAATCGCGCTTTGTTCGAGCAGCTTGGGCAATTGCTTGGCTTGGGCAAGCGCAATTTCGCCCCAACCTTCGCGCAATTCAGGCGTGATCCAATCCAAGCCTAATGCTTGATAGAGCGCTGCTTCATCGGCAAAAGCTGGCAAATTGCTTGGGTCAAGTTGCCAATTCTGTGCCTCAGCCAATTGATTCAGGTCGGCAACATGGTTGGCTGAGCCAGTCCAATACACCAAGGCGCTGCCCCATTGGTTTGGCTCAACTGCCACAACCCATGCATTCATGCCATTGTGCAGCAATAATTTAATGCCATTGGCGCTGGGCGTGGCTTGGGCAACTTGGGCCAATTCGCCAATCGCGGCGTAGGTTGCAGCAGCATCAAGCGTTGCCACCACAAAATTCAAATCGCCAACGCTGGCCTGATAGCGGCGGGTTGAGCCAACGACTTGGGCCGCGCTCACGCTTGGCAATTCGGCCAAGGCTGCGCTCAATTCTTCGGCGACTGGCAAGGCATCGACCAAGCGTAAGCGCAGCACTTGGTTTTGTAATGCTTCGAGCGCGCTTAGCACCTTGGCCGCACTTTTGGCCCCAAAGCCCTTGATTTTGGCCAAACGCCCATCTTGGGCCGCCGTAAACAAGGCCTCAAGATCCTGAATTCCTTCATCGCGAAAGAGGCGGGCAGCGGTTTTGGGGCCAATTTCGGGCACGCGCAAAATCTGCAACAAGCCAGGCGGCACTTTTTCCAAGAGCTGATCGGCCAAGGCCGAATGGCCATGATCAAGTAATTCGCCAATGATTGCGGCGCTGGCCTCGCCAATATTCGGTAGGCTGGTTAACGAGCCTTGTTCGCGCAGGCTGGCAAGGCTGGTGGTTTGGGCTGCAAGCGTATCGCTGGCGCGGCGATAGGCCGCCAAACGAAAACGATTTTCGCCGATCACTTCCAACGCATCGGCAATATCGGCAAAAACTTGGGCAATTGCTTGGTTGCTAAGCATAGTTCGGCTGCGCTCACGCTGAAAAAAGAAAAAGAGCAGGAGTAGGTCAGAACGTTGTTTGATTATAGCATGGTCACCTCAGGCTGAGACGTTCGATTATGGCATAGCTTTCGGCCAAGGGGTTGATGATTACCACCCTTCCGTCCCTCTTCAAGATAGGAAACACAAGGGTAGGATGTTCAGAATCAGTCGTGGTCACCACCCTTCCGTCCCGCCTCAAGGCGGGAGACGCAGGGGGCTTTAATCCCCCTGCACCCCCTCAAGGAGATGGAATGGTCGTCAGGCATCTATCACTGAAGCACGGGATTGGTGGTTCGCCGCGCACCGAGATTACAACCTTCCCTTGAGAGGATAGGGTGAGGGAAGCAAGTATAATTCGGGCAACTTGCCCAATCGAGTAACGCGAATTTTTAGCCATTTTGCCCTATAATGAACAAACTCAACTGGGCTATCATGCACAGTGGCTAGGTGTCAGTGAAGGAGCATTCAGGCTATGCCAGTCACAAAAGAAGAAATTTTAGAAAAAATTGCTGAACAACGAGTCCAGTTTATTAATCTCCAATTTACTGACATTGTTGGGATTATTAAAAATGTGACGATTCCTGTTTCGCAAATTCACCAAGCCCTCGACCACGGCGTTTGGTTCGATGGTTCGTCGATCGAAGGCTTTGCCCGCATTGCTGAAAGCGATATGTATTTGGTGCCCGACCTCAACACCTACGCGGTGATTCCGTGGGAAAGCACCGGCGATTATATTACGGCGCGCTTTATTTGCGATGTTTTTACGCCCGATGACCAACCATTTGCTGGCGACCCGCGCCATGTGCTCAAACGCACTTTAGCCCAAGCAGCAGAATTGGGCTTTATCTACAATACTGGGCCGGAATTAGAGTTTTTCTTGTTTAAGCCTGGGCCAAACGGCGAGTTAGTGCCAATTCCGCACGATGCTGCTGGCTATTTTGATGTTTCAACCGATTATGCAACCCACATTCGCCGCCAAATGGTTGCTTCGTTGCAAACCTTTGGGATTAAAGTTGAGGCCAGCCATCACGAGGTGGCAATTGGCCAGCATGAAATTGATTTCGAGTATGGCGACGCCTTAACTATGGCTGATCATACAGTGACGTTTCGCACGGTGTTGAAGGCAATTGCCCAATTGAATGGCTTGCATGCCACCTTTATGCCCAAACCAATCGCTGGGATCAATGGGTCGGGCATGCACGTGCACCAGAGTTTGTCATCGATCGTGACGGGGCGCAACGAGTTCCATGATCACGAAACCAACAATTTATCGTTGTTGGCGCAGCATTTTACCGCTGGTTTGCTCGACCACGCTTTGGGCATGACCGCCGTGCTTGCGCCGTTGGTCAATTCGTACAAGCGGCTGGTGCCTGGCTACGAAGCGCCAATTTATGTGAGCTGGGGTCGCACCAATCGCTCGGCGCTCGTGCGTATTCCACGCATCAGCGCAGGCCGCTCGAACCAAGCAACCCGCATCGAATTGCGCTGCCCTGATCCATCTGCCAACCCGTATTTGGCTTTCTCAGTGATGTTGGCAGCAGGCTTAGATGGCATTAAACGCAAGCTCATGCCACCGCCCTCAGCCGAAGAAGATTTGTATCACGTTGACCCGATAGCGCGGGGCTTGAAAACCTTGCCTGTCTCGCTTGGCGAGGCCTTGGAAGAATTAAAGCGCGATAGCGTGATTCAAGAAGCCCTGGGCGAGCACATTTACGAGCGCTATATCGAGGCCAAAACCCAAGAATGGGATGCCTACCGCCGCCACGTCTCGCAATGGGAGCTTGACCGCTACCTGCCAATTTATTAGGCGTTGGGGTTCGGGGATTGGTTTATTGTTAACCGCGAAGAGCGCGAAGAACGCGAATGTTGAATTTGTTAGATGCCTAAATTGCGTTCAAATGCAATAGCACTCCAAAAATAACCTTCGCGCTCTTCGCGGTTTCAAACCTGAATCCTCTATGTCCTATGTTCTATGCTCTATGTTCTTGGGTTACTCTTCTTCGTCGAATACGCCGCTGAGTTTGCCGACGGCTCCACCATGTTCGCGGCGGCTGGCCTCACCAAATTGCTCGCGCCGAAAGACGATTTGGCCTTCGAGCATCGTCAACATCACTTGGCCCCGCATTTCTTGGCCCATCAAAGGGCTATTTTTGCCTTTTGAAGCCAAGGCCTCTGGCGTGACCGTCCACAGCGCCGCTGGGTCAAAAATCGTCAGTGTTGCTGGATCGTCTGGCCCTAACGAAATTGGCAGCACATCGATAATCGCCGCTGGGCCAATCGTCATGCGCGCAATCAACTCGACAATATCGATCTGCATGGTTTGCACCAAGGTCAGCACCATGGGCAAGGCCAATTCCAAGCCAGTAAAGCCTGGAGCAGCAAAGCCATATTCGCATTCTTTATCGACGTGGGTATGCGGGGCATGGTCGGTTGCGACGGCATCGATTGTGCCATCGCGTAAGCCTGCGATCAAGGCAGCAACATCTTCGCTGGCGCGCAATGGTGGGCTAACCCGAGTACGGGTATCGTATGGTGCTAATTGCGACGGATCGTAGGGGCCTTGGCCATCCCATGGCTCCATATTGCCCAGCACCCAGCGATCGGTCATGGTCAGGTGGTGTGGGGTAACTTCGGCGGTTACACGCACGCCGCGCGCCTTGGCAGCCCGAATCAATTCTACGCCGCCAGCAGTGCTAACATGGCAAATGTGCAAGCGTCCGCCAGTTTCTTCCGCCAAGGCAATATCGCGAGCGATCATCACCTCTTCGCCAGCAGCAGGCCAACCGCTCAAGCCCAAGCGCGTTGCGACCGCGCCCTCATTCATCGGCGCACCGCGCACAATGCTCAAATCTTCGCAATGGTTCATCACCGGGCGGCCAGTCATTTTGCTATAGAGCAATGCTTGGCGCATGATGTGAGCATCCCAAACTGGCGAGCCATCATCACTAAAGCCATGGGCGCCAGCTTCGGCCAATTCGATCAGTGGTGCAAGCACTTTACCTTCGCGGCCAAGGGTTACCGCACCGATTGGCAGCACATGAATTGGCCCATGGCGGGCGGCAATATCAAATTGTTGGCGAATCAGCGGAGCCGAATCGAGCGCAGGATTGGTGTTGGGCATTGGGCAAATCGTTGTGTAGCCACCACGCACCGCCGCATCCATGCCTGTGGCAATCGTTTCTTTGCCCTCGAAGCCTGGTTCGCGCAAGTGGGTGTGAATATCGATAAAGCCAGGGGTTACAAAACAACCAGAGGCATCGATAAATTCAACATCATCGCCATACGAATCGGGAGCCATGGCCAACTCGATGACCTCGCGCACCCGATTGTTTTCCAGCACCAAATCCCCGACGGTCGCAGTTTTGCGGGCTGGATCGATGATACAGCCATTTTTGATCACAATCCGTGACATGTAGAACTCCACTGATTGGGCGCTTATTCGTTTGGCGTACCGCTGCCCATTTTATCGCGGGCCTCGTTGCGACTTAGAATTTCGCCACTTGATTCTTGCGATTTTTCGCCTAGCCAGCCAAGCCAGACCAAGCCACCATTGAAGGCCAGCCCAAACAAGAGCATAAACCAACTTGGCAATGGCCCGACGGCAGCCCGATCATACACCTCAGTAAACGATCGAGCAATTGTGGGATGAATGCCAACTTTGGTGACCCAACTCAAAGCCAAGAGAGCAAAAATCCAAACATAATTGCGCCGCAAGCGCCGACTCATCGCTTCGATGACGCTGATGTTAAAGTGCGGCTCCATTAAATCTTGGGCCAAGAGTTCGCGCCAATGCGGCCCGCCGTTATCGCTATCCGGCTCGGGCGCAAGCATATCGGCAAAGAATTCGGTTTCCATCACCCGCACCCGCGTCCGCCACAAATCGTAAAAACGATAGCGCCGTGCCTCGATAAACAGAAAAAACATAATCAACAGCGAATTGAGCAGAATCATCACCGGGGTATTGCTGGCGCTGCTGAAGGCAAACGAAAGCGTTGCCCCAGTTGTCAGCACTGCCCAATTGGTCGTGCCATCGAGCCGCACCCGCCAGGTGTTGGCACGCGACAATTCGCCGCGATACAAGTGAACCAAGGCGGTGTTAAATTCGTTTGGCGTGAGTGGTCGGGTAATCGGCAGCGGCGCACGGGGCATTGGTGCGGCTGTGGTGACCCGTGGGCCACGCATGGTTGGTGGCTCCGTCGGGCTGGGCGGAATAAAGGTTGGGCGTTGCATAGCCAGTACCTTTTTGCATAAGAACATAGAACAAAGAGCATAGAACAACGTTTGGCTATGCTCTTTTTGCTCGGCGGATCAATAATCAATCCTCTGATCGCTATGTTCTATGTTCTATGCTCTTTGTTCTTTAGTAACGATCAAGAATTTTTGAAAGTTCGTAGAGCTTGGCATCAAGCACTTTGGGATTTGCCAGCACTTCATCATAGGGCGTGACGGTTAATTTGCGTGATTGCACGCCAACCAAACCGCCGTTCTTACCAGATAGCAAAAACTCGACCGCGCCCGAACCAAGCCGCGTCGCCAAGGTGCGATCAAAGGCCGATGGCGAGCCGCCGCGTTGAATATGGCCTAAAATGGTGGCTCGCGTGCGGAAGCTAAAGCTAAAGCCACTTTCCTCAGCATCGATTTGGTTAATTTGGTCTTGGATGGTTTGGGCGTTTAGGTGCGCGCCTTCGGCTGCCACAATCACGCAGTTGGTTTTGCCTTTGCGAAACGAACGTTTGATCACTTCGACCACATCTTCAATCGTTGTATCTGGAATTTCGGGAATTAAGATCGCCTCAGCGCCGCCAGCCAAGCCGCCCATCAAGGCCAAATAGCCAGAGTGACGACCCATAGTTTCGATGATAAAGGCCCGTTGATGCGATGAAGCTGTATCTTTAATTTTATCGATCGCTTCAAGCACCGTGTTGAGCGCGGTATCTGCACCGATGCTCATATCTGTGCCATACATATCGTTATCAATCGTGCCAGGCAGACAGATGGTTGGCAAGCCATGTTCGGCGGTCAGAGCAGCGGCCCCGCGCAACGAACCATCGCCGCCGATCACTACTAAGCCTTCGATCCCATGCCAGCGTAAATTCTCGATTGCTTTTTCGCGGCCTGCGGGAGTCATAAATTCGGGCGAGCGGGCGGTAAGCAGCATCGTGCCGCCACGTTGAATAATCCCGCCCACATCTTTATATTCAAGCCGACGCATATCATTTTGAATCAGGCCAGCATAGCCTCGATAGACGCCAAACACTTCACAACCTGCATGGAGCGCAGTCCGCGTGACAGCACGGATTGCGGGATTCATTCCTGGGGAGTCGCCACCACTGGTTAAAACGGCAATGCGATGCATGATCAAACCTCATTGAAGTTATTATGCTTGAAGCGGCGACATTGCCGTCGATGGCAGCCTTGCCATTGAGTTCAAAACACTTTTCGTAAAATCCACCAGACCAAGATCACACTCGCCACCAGAAACCCCAGAAAACCTAGCCCACTTACTGGAACGACAATGACGATTGAAGTTCGTCGAATTACAACCCACAAGACGATTGCGATTGCTACCCACAGGAGTAGTCGATTGGTTGACGATTTTCGCATATGTGCCTCGGCCTTGGTGCGCCCCATTATACCAAGAAGCGATTATTTCGGTGCTAATTGATTTCAGGGGTATCATGGCATTGTTCAATCCAAATAGCAAGCGTTTTCGTAGGGATGGGTTAGAACAAAGAACATAGAACATAGAGCATAGCAGAGCTACGCTTTTTAACGCAGAGACGCAGAGCATGGCAGGTTATCGGCTGATGGCTATTGCCTAACGGAACGATTTTTAGGATCTTTATGATCTATAGCCCAAAGCCAAGATCCATCTTTCCCTCTGCGCCTCTGCGTTAAATTTTGACTCCTAATCATTTTTGATTTTTGACTTTTGACTTCTAACTTTTACAAAGGGGTTTCGTATGCAATCGTCGCTTGATCGTTCGCAGCCGCGCTCGGCTCAAACTGCGCTCTGGCTGGGTATTGTGTTTAGTTTTGCTTTTACCGCGCTGATTTGGTGGGCGGGCCAGCGCTTGCACGCCATCGAAAAGCTGCCCGATCAAGGGGCAAGTTGGTACTACTGGCAATTGCCCAATCCAACCTTGTGGTCGCGGGTTACTGCATGGGGCGGCTACTTCTTGCATCAAGTGACGATTTGGGGCGCAATTTATTATGCCCAAACCCGGGTCAAAAAATATACCAACGGCTTGCAAGCGATCAATTGGTTTGCCCTTGGCGCTAATGCGTTGTTTATTGTGCTGCACTTTATCCAAACCCATTTTTGGTATGATGGCCTCGCCCAAGATGTGTCGATCTTCAGCTCGCAAGGCTCAGTCATTGTCATGCTGGTCTGGATTTTGTTGATGGAAAACAGCCGCCGTGGCTTGTTTATGGGCAAGCGGGCGCCAATTAGCAAGGAAATTGGCCGTGCTGCGCGTCAATATCATGGCTATGTCTTCTCGTGGGCAGCCATTTACACCTTCTGGTATCACCCAATGGAAACCAGCAGCGGCCACTTAGTTGGCTTTGTGTATATGTTCTTCCTGTTGCTCCAAGGCAGCCTATTTCTCACCCGCATTCACGTTAATCGCTGGTGGATGTTGACTCAAGAGGTGATGGTGTTGTTTCACGGCGCGATGGTGGCCTTCGTGCAAGCTGGGCCAACTGGCTTCTGGCCGATGTTCTTCTTTGGCTTTTTCGGCATTTTCGTCATCACCCAAATGCATGGCTTGGGCTTGAGCAAAGCTTGGCGCTGGCTGCTTGGCGGCGCTTATCTCGCCTTAGTTATCGGCATTTACACCTGGCGCGGCTGGAACAAAATCGATGAAATTGTGCGCATTCCAGTAATTGAATATGCCTTAGTCGCCGTGTTGGCATTGTTGATTTGGCTCGTCCTGCAAGCCGCCAAGCTGTTTACTCGCCGCAAAGCCGTTTTAGTGAGCGATGAGCAAGGAGCATAGAACATAGAGCATAGGCAGAAATTTAACGCAGCGGCGCAGAGCAATAACGTATGAAGGATGAGGGATGAAGGATGAACTTGATCCATGGCATTAGGGTAGTTCGTTGCTAAAACAGCTTCGCGATCTTTGTGCCCTTCGTGGTTTCATCCTTCGTGCGCTTCGTGGATCATAATAAACTGACCGGATCAACATCGATCGTCCAGCCAGCAGGAATCTTCAAGCCATGCAATAAATCGGTTGGGTCGGGCAAGCGCACCAAAATATGCCAGCGATAGAGATCGCGCACTTTTTGCAAAAAGGCTGGCGACGGCCCAATAATCGCCCAATCGCGAATCCGCCGCCGCTCTAGCTCTTCGCGCAGCTGAGTATCGAATTCGCGCACCACTCGCTCGACAGTTTTGCTCGATGGCGATTGGGTCATAAAGCGAATCAGGCGGCTAAATGGCGGGTAGTGGGCTGTCCGCCGAAAGGCAATTTCCTCACGATAAAATTGGCGATAGTCGTGTTGGGCCGCTGCCTGAATTGCATAATGTTCAGGATTATAGCTTTGGATGATGACCTGCCCGCCGCCAGCCCGCCGTCCAGCTCGTCCCGCCACTTGGGCCAACAGCTGAAAGGTACGTTCGCCCGAACGAAAATCGGGCAAATTCAAGGCCGTGTCGGCGGTAATTACGCCAACCAACGTCACCAACGGCAAATCGAAGCCCTTGGCAACCATCTGGGTGCCAACCAAAATATCGGCTTCGTGCTGGGTAAATTGGTTGAGCAAGGCTTCGTGCGAGCCTTTGCGCCCAGTTACATCACGATCCCAGCGCATCACCCGCGCTTCAGGATAGAGCAATTTAACTTCTTCGACCACCCGTTGCGTGCCAACCCCAAAATCGCGAATGCGGGTGCTAAAACAGCTTGGGCAATTGCGCGGCACCCAATCGACATGGCCACAATAATGGCAGCGCAACGTCGGCGGCGCATTCGGCTCGCCCTCGGTTCCGTGCACCGCCAAGGCCACCGCACAACGCGGGCACTGAATCGTCGTGCCACAATCACGGCACATCACAAACGAGGCAATGCCACGCCGATTCAAAAATAAAATGGTTTGTTCGCGCTTTTCCAGCGTGCGTTGAATTGCGCTTTGCAATGGGCGGCTAAACATCGAGCGCACCCCAGCCTTCAGCTCGCTGCGCATATCGACGATCTGCACTGGCGGCATGGGAATCGGATCAGCTTTGGTTACGCCAGCCACCGTTTTGCGCCCAACTCGTTCGTGCAATTCGAGCACGGCGTATTTGTTGATTTGTACGGCGTAGGCACTTTCTAATGATGGCGTGGCGCTGCCCAAAATCAGCACAGCGCCCGCTAATTCTGCCAACTTCACCGCCAAATCGCGGGCGTTGTAGTAGGGCGTGGCCTCGTGTTTAAACGAATGTTCATGTTCTTCGTCAACAATAATTAATTGCAATTTGCCCAGCGGCGACCAAATTGCCGAGCGCGATCCAATCGCCACTTGGGCAGCGCCACGCCGCAAACGCCGCCATTCGTCGTAGCGCTCGCCAACGCTCAGTTCCGAGTGCAACACCGCCAATTGCTCGGGAAAGCGCGCCGCAAAACGCCGCACCAGTTGCGTGGTGAGGGCAATTTCTGGCACCAACACCAAGGCTTGTCCGCCATTGCGTAGTGCTCGGCCAATCGCCCGCAAATACAGCTCGGTTTTGCCACTACCAGTTACGCCATGCAACAAAATTGGTTTGGCTTTGCCTGTGCGGCTTGCTAAATCTTGGGCCTCGACAATTTGGCGCCAACCCCGTTCTTGCTCAAGCGTCAGTTCTGGCGGAAACTCCAAGGCTGGAATGCGCCCAAGCAGCGGGTCGCGTCGCACCTCAACTTGCTCAAGCTGAATCAAATTACGCAAGGCCAAGCTGCGCAGATGGCTCAAGCTTGCGCCAACATCACGCAACTCAGGCAATAGAACCATTTCGCCATCAAGCGCTTGCTCCAAAATTGCTTGATAAATTGCCGCCAAACGCGGCGCTTTGCTCAATTCGGCCAAGGCTTCGGCAGGGGTGGTGCTGGTTGGTTGCACGCTCCATTCGCGTTTTGGTTTGGCCGCTGGCCGCGAAACCAAACTACCCAATGCAATCAAGCCCCGTTCATGCAATTCGGTATAACTGCGGCGCAGATCAGCGTCCGAGCCACGCAAATCAACGCGCAGCTGGCGTTCGCTTTGCTCGCCAACGCGCCGCAGATGAAACAAAATCGCCCGTTCGCGCTCATCAAGCACGCCAAGTTCGATTTTCTGGCCGTGCTCGGTTGGGCGCCATGTACGCTCAATTTCTTGCTTCACACCTGGCGGCATAGTCAATTGCACCGCATCCCACAGCCGCACGGCCTGCGTTTGGCTAAACCATTGCGCCAAGGCCAATTGAGCTGGGGCGGCAATCGCTTCGGGGTCGGCATGTTCAAGAATATCGCGCACCACAAAGCCTTGGGGCCGTTGGGTGCTAAATTCTAAAACGACGCCTTGCACTCGCCGCGGCCCAAGCGGAACCCACACCAAAGCTCCAACGCTCAACGGGCGGAGCTGCGGCGGCACGGCATAGGTCAAAATCGCCTCAGGGTTATCGGGCAAATAGGCATTGAGCGCAACGTGGGCATACATAGCAGTGGGATTGCTTCCTTCACACAAAACAACGCAAATCTATCATAGCACATCCTTGCTAGCCCATTTTTAATGAATTATGAGGGATCAAAACAAAAGTCAAAAGGCAGAAGTCAAATAGTGATCAGGGATCAGTTGTTAGGGGCTAGGGATCAAGCTAAAGATTGGGCTTTTTGCTATGGGAACAACATCAAGCAAATCTGTGGCAATCTGTGGCTAAAATATACTTATTCGTGGAATTCGTGGCTAAAAACAGTCTTCGCGTGCTTTGCGGTTACGATACTTCGTGTCCTTCGTGGATCAATCCGTTAACGCAGCGGCGTAGAGAGTGAATGAACCTTTCTTGGGCGCTTAATTCAGTCAAGAGGCGGTACAATCGACTGGAATTAATTGGCATAATGGAAGCGATCAAGGAGGAAGCAATGCTCGACGATCAAACCCTTATTCGCCAATTGGTAACGACATGGATTGAAGCAACCGAAGCAGGCGATATTAACAAAATCTTGCCTTTGTTGGATGATGAAGTGATTTTTTTGGTCGCAGGCCAAGCCCCAATGCGCGGCAAGCAGGCCTTCGCCGCCGCCTCAGCAGGGTTAAGCCAATTCAAGCTCAAGATCGCGTTTGAAATTCAAGAAATTAGGCTCAATGGCAAATGGGCCACTTGCTGGAACCAACTGCGGGTGCAGATTCAGCCACCCAATGGCCAAGCGCCAATTGTTCGCGCTGGCGATAGCTTTTCGTTGTGGCAGAAGCATGCCCACGGTTGGCTCTTGCTGCGCGACGCGAATATGCTCCAAACATTAAAGGAGGATTGACGATGTATCTACCCAAACATTTTGCCGAGCCACGCCTCGAAGTGTTGCAGGAATTAATCCAATGCCAACCCTTGGCAACAATTATTACGCTCAATCAAAATGGCATCAACGCCAATCACATCCCGCTTTATCTCGATCCGCAGGCTGGCGAATTTGGTACGCTCTACGGCCATGTGGCGCGCGCCAACAGCATCTGGCAGGAGCATACGTCGCAACACGAAATATTGGCAATTTTCCATGGCAGCGATAGCTACATCACGCCAAGTTGGTATGCTAGCAAAGCCCAAACTGGCAGGGTTGTGCCAACCTGGAACTATGCAGTCGCCCATGCCTATGGCCAGTTGCAGGTTATTGACGATCCGCAATGGCTGCGCCAACAACTTGAACACTTGACCAACCACAATGAAGCATCATTTGAGCATCAATGGCAAGTTGGCGATGCGCCCCACGAGTATACCGAAGCCTTACTTAAGGCGATTGTTGGGATCGCAATTCCAATTACCCGCTTGTTGGGCAAATGGAAGGTTAGCCAAAACCAGCCTCATGCCAATCAACAAAGCGTGATTGCAGGCCTAGAGGCCAGCAACGAACCTACAGCAGCAGCAATGATTGAGCTGATCAAACAACGCCAATCATCGTGACGCTGCGCTAGGCTGATTAATGTAAGCTGCTATGGATTGTTAGACCGTTGCTTGAGAATACCTAGCAGATTAATGCGTGCTTCATTGACCCACCGCGCTTACTTATTAGCCCTGGGGTCATTTCATTTGGCATTCTTTTTATGAAGGAGTATGGCTATGCCTCAACGCTTATGGCTCCGCCGCTGGGCAAAATTCCAAGCACTCGGCTTGTCCGCTGCAATCTTAGCCGCCTGTGGTACGAACGCAACCGCAGATCGCACAATTGCGCTCGCGACCGTCCCACCAACTGCAACCGCAACAAGCGCGCCAACTGATGTTCCAGCAACCGCAACAAGCGCGCCAACCGCCGCCGCAACCAGTGTGCCAAGCGTGCCACCCAAAACCATAACCATCGAGCCAACTGCAAGCCCAACCTTTACGCCTGAGCAAGCAGAACTTGAACGCCGCTTTCGCGCAGCAGTCAGCGATGCTGAAATTGCCGAAGCCAGCGAAATTTACGATCAACTGACGGTCATCGATGCCAATAATCGCAACCTTGTGCGCGATGAAGCCACAGGTCGGGTGTTGGTTGCAACCTGGACATCGTGGAATGGCTATGATGGCTTGGTTGGCCAAGAAACCACAACCACCCGCGAAACATGGGTCAGCATCGTGCCCGAAATGCAAAATTTTTGCAAAGCCTATACTGCGACCGCTGATGTACCATTGACCTTACGCTTGGAGCAACTGCTCGGCTTGCCCGCCAATAATGGCAAAAATCGGATTGTGCATTTGTGGGTTCCCGCTGAAGATCTCTTTCGCCCAAGCCCCGACCCAGAAATTACCGATAGCGTTGCCCAACTAGAAATGCCTGAAGCCAGCGCGTTTCCATCGCAACAAGACTATGAATTTAGCCGCGATTGGTTTAATCTCCAACGCAGCCTTTCGTATGATGCGCAAAATGGCTATCCTTGGACGCGCCTTGGTTATACCTATGATTGGGGTAATCTGCAAAGTGAAGTTGGGTTGAGCGAGTTTGTGGTTTGGGCCAAAACAACCGTCAAAGTCGAGAGTGTTACCCAGAACGAGGCTTATTGCCAACCCTAATCTCAAATAAAGCCCGCCGTTGGATCAACCAAGCGCACATCAACGGCGGGCTGGCAGCGATTAAACTGCTACGTCGCGGCGTTCAAACAGCTTGACTGCTGCAAAACCACACAGCACAATTACGCTGCCCAAGACCAAAAACGGCAGATAGTGAAAGCCATGTTTCAGCGGTTGATTGTAATCTGCATAATAAAATGGCGAAAGTTTTTGCAACGGCACGAGCCAATCGATCACGCTGGCCAGCGAATTCACAAAGTAGCCAATCACGGCTAAAATTGTGGCCACCGCCATGCTCAATGCCCGCTTGCCAGTTGCCGCGCCAATCAGCAAGGCGATCGCCCCAAAACACAAGGCCATCAAGCTCATGTTGAATGAGGCAGCGCCAAGTTCGGCTGCCCCAATCTGCATATCCAACAGCACAACGCCAAGCCACAAGCTGAGCCACGTAATCAGGCCCATCGCCAGCGCAAGCACGCTCAAGGCTGCAAAACTTTGCCAAACAATTGTCGAGCGTCGAATTGGATGGGCCAAGATCAGGTCAAGTGTGCGCGCCTCTTCCTCGCCAGCAATCACCCGCGAGCCAAGCCCGATTGTAAAAATCATGACGATCAGCGGCAGCATAAAGCCAAATAAGCGGCCTTGAATATAGCCTGCTGGCGTGGTCAAATTGGCAACATCGGTCACTCCAAAGGCCGCCAACATCTCTTTGGGCATGGCTTCCATTGCTTTGGTAAGCTGTTCGCTGGTTTCTGGGTTGTTCATCGCTGGGTAAAAACCAATCAGCACAGTAACCAACGTGATAATGCCCAAGCCCCACCACAGCAGCGAGCGCCGACGTTCGTAGATGGTTTTGCTAAAAATATTACGCAACATCACTTACCTCGCCTTTGTAATAGGCCAAGAAAATATCTTCCAGATCGGTCGCTTGGCTCACTAAATCGCGCAATTCAAATTGGGCTGCGGTTTTGATCAACTGGTCAATCGAGCCAGTTACTGCGCAATGCACATGGTTGCCAATCACCTGTAAATCGTCAATATTCGGAATGTGATCAAACACGCTAGGCTCAATTGGCTGGGCAAAATAGAGATCAAGCGTGCGCCGCGCCCGTGCCTTGAGCGCCTTAACCGTATCAATTGCCAATAATTTGCCAGCCCGAATAATCCCGACGCGATCGCAAATATGCTCAACTTCCGACATCACATGCGACGAGAGAAAAACCGTGCGCCCAGCGTTTTTGGCTTCGAGCACCAGTTGATAAAAGGTTTGTTGCACCAACGGATCAAGCCCGCTCGTCGGTTCGTCGAGAATCAGCAGTTCTGGCTGGCCCATAAATGCTTGTACCAAACCAACTTTTTGCTTATTGCCCTTGGATAAGCTGCGAATTGGCCGTTTTAAATCCAGCTCTAGGCGTTCGGCTAGTTGTTTAATTGCTGTTTGGCTGACATTGCCGCGCAACTGAGCAAAATAATGCAGCATTTCGCTGCCCGTCATTTTTTCATACATCACCAATTCGCCAGGCAAATAGCTAATTTTCTGGTGAATCGCCAGCGAATCGCGCTGCGAATCGAGGCCAAAAATCTGGGCACTGCCACTGGTTGGCCGAATAAAATCCAAAATCGTTCGAATCGTCGTGGTTTTGCCTGCGCCGTTTGGCCCCAAGTAGCCAAAGACTTCACCTTGCAACACCTGCAAATTCAAATTATCAATACCGCGATTTTTGCCATAGGTTTTGCTTAGGTTCGTGGTTTGAACAACCGTGGTCATGGTTATTCCTTTCGTTCGTTACGCCATTTTTCAATCAGCAACGGTAATTCACGCTCAAAAAAAGCATATAGATCGTGCATTTCGCGCAGCCGTGCGCCCTCGTGACCTTTAGGATCGTTTAACAACGCCAAGCCTTGGTTAGCCAGCTCGCGAAATGACCCAACCGCTTGAAATTGTTGGGCCAGCAAATCGGCCCATGTTCCTTCGCGAATCTCAAAATAATCGCGTCGTTCGCCTGGAATTGTGGTTTTGTTGATCAGGCCAATGTGCAGCAACCAGCGGGTCATGGTGCTAATCGAGCCTTTGCTGGCGCTCAACACTTGCGCAAGCTCAGTTGCATTTTGCTGCGGCGGATCGCAAACCAACAACCAGCCCATAATTCGTCCAGCCATGCGTGGTATGCCTCCAGCTTTTTCGTAAAAAACCGCAATCCGTTCTGCATACGCCAAACGTGCTTGTAGATTATCCATAGCGCTACTCGATTCTGTTCAGTCCTGATTAAATAGAATCTAGCACGTTCAGTAAGTTCAGTCAAGATTGAACTGATTGAATATGATACGTGGTCTAAAACAAAAGGTTGCAAACTACTTGACGAAGCGCAAACGATTTGATAATTTAGCAATTGTGCAATCGTTTATGTGAGGTTTGGCTGATGCATGACCATAATCACGACGGCATTAACCCGGCCATGGTTGAGCGCGGGCGGCAAATGCTGCATGATGACGAGAGCTATTTTTTGATGGCCGAAACCTTTCGGGCCTTGGCTGATTCGACGCGGGTTAAAATTGTTGGCTGTTTGCTGGAGCAAGAGCTATGTACCGCCGATTTGGCGGCGATTCTGAATTATTCCGAGTCGGCGGTATCGCAACATTTGCGGGTGCTCCGCCAATTGCGCTTGGTCAAACAACGCCGCGAGGGCAAATTGGTTTTTTATAGCCTCGACGACGACCATGTGCGGGTGCTGGTGCTCGTTTGTCTGAATCATATTCGCCATGGCTCAACGCCTGATCCATCGGTTGCGCCAATTTTAGCTGTGTTGGAGGAAGAACGATGAGCGGACATCACGACCACGGACATCATCACCATCATAGTGTGCCCGCCGATGCAGGTGGGCGCCTGATTTGGGCCTTGGCAATTACCTTTGGCTTTGTTGGGGTCGAAATTGTGGCTGGTTTGTGGGCTAATAGTTTGGCGTTGCTCACCGACGCTGCCCACAACGCCAGCGATGTACTGGCCTTGCTGATTAGCTGGATTGCGCTGTGGCTCACGCGTCGTCCGGCGCATGCGCGCAAAACCTTTGGCTACCATCGGGCTGGCATTTTGGCGGCCTTCGTCAATTCGTTGACCTTGGTTGGCATCGCCTTGGGCATTGGCTGGGAAGCGATCGAGCGCTTGCAAAACCCGCTCGAAGTTGATGCACCAATTATGATTGGGGTTTCGTTATTGGCGGTGCTGGTCAATGCTGGTACGGCGTGGCTCGTGCATCGGGGTAGCGAAAACGACCTCAATCTGCGTAGCGCTTTTGTGCATTTGATGGGCGATGTACTTTCGACGATTGGTGCAACGATTGCAGGAGCTGTGATCTTCTTTACCGATTGGCGCTGGCTGGATCCATTGGTTTCGGCCTTGATTGCTGGCTTTATTATCTGGCATGCCTGGCAAATTCTGCGCGATTCGATTGATGTGTTGTTGGAAGCAACGCCACGGGATATTGATGTTGACAAAGTGGTCAGCGATTTGCAAACCATTCCTGGCGTGCAGGCGATTCACGATTTGCATATTTGGAGCATTACCGCCAGCATGCGCGCGCTCTCGGCTCATGTTGTGACCAACCAACAAGATCCACAGCGCAGCCCGCAATTGATTAACGCAATCAATGAATTGCTTTGCCATAGCTATAACATTGGTCATGCCACCTTGCAACTTGAATGTTCGTGCAACACGCCGCAACTGTATTGCACGCTGACTGAGCAACACCAACATTGAAAAGGATGAATTATGAAGGATGAGGGATGAAGGTAAAAGGCAGAATTAGGAGATGTAGGCTGGCCTTGGCTTCGTGGTAAGCCCTCGCTCATTGGAATGGGCGAGGGCTTAGGTTTAGGGTATTAATTATTGCTGAACGGCGGGCATAAACACCTGATGAGTTGGCAAAAATGGCTGTGGCTCTACGAAGATTGGGCGAGCTTGCCTGCTGCTTACGACTTCCTGATTGCGCCCAGTTTGTGGGTTGGGCATAGCCGTAAACAAATAGCGACTGCTATCGGTGCTGCTCACTTGAACAAGATATTCGCCAGCTATGGGAGTTGAGCTATAGCTGATCTGATCAATTCCGTTGCTGGTTGCTTGTTGGGTTGGCGCAGTCCAAATGTAGGGTTCCCACGCGTGCAAGTTGCTGTTGCCAACTTGGCTTTGCAGCTTAAAGGTTTGAGCTTGCTGGCGTTTGAGCGTAAAGCGAAAAACGTGTTTTTGGCTTTGATTGATCGTTGCTGGCAAGGGCGCATAATTTGTTCGTACAATTGCCGGAATGAGGCTTGAGCCGTTGGCCGATGTTCCCCAGATATACAACAGCACAGCGCCTGGCTCCAAGCCTGCAAGGCTCATCTCCACATTGGGCAAACTAAGCTGATTAATCGTGGTTGTCGCACGTAAAATGGGAGTTTGCAGACGTGGGTTGCCAGCACTCGCTTGATATTGATAGGCTTGGATAAGCACACTTGAAATTGGTTTACCGCTGCCTGCCTGTTGTTGCAGATTTAAGGTGAGGGTTGGGCTATTCGATAATTGCAGATTATTGTGGGTGTTGGCATTGATGATTGGGCGGCGCAGCGTGCTGGCGCTAATGCTGATCGAGCGACTGAGTAGATTATTATTTTCGTTACTTTCTTGCACATGCTGGCCGCTATCGCCAATAACCCGCACGCTATACACCCCAGCTGTGGTTGGTTGCCAAATTTTTTGGGCATAGATGCGTTGGCTGCCTGGGTTGAGATTGGTTAATTGCAGGCTATCACTAAATACCAGCGTGCCATTGCGGACTACCTCAAAGCGTAAATCGCTGCGTTGTACAGCGCGGCTGAGATTCAAGCCTACATTCAAACGAATTGCTTCATTAACTGCTAAGTTGTTTTCGCTTGGGCCAAGTTGGCTAAGGCTGATGTCGGCGCGTGGCGTGGCTTGATCACGGGTCGCAGGCAAACTTGGAGTACAGAGCGCAGTTTGCAAATTAATATCGCGCCAATATTCCTGAAACACCTCATCCCAGCCATTGCGCTGGCCGAGATCGGCTAAAAACGCCAAGGGGTTGGGATTATCAGGCTGGGTTGCATCATCATGATACCAGTGGGCATGCCAGCTTAATTCGGTTGCGCCAGTTACGGGCAAGCCTTGTAAATCGGCGTATAAACTCAAGCCAGCAGCGTCATCGTCCATGCTCAGCGCACTTGGGCCATCGAATATCCATTGGCTTGGCGTTGGGTCGAACCATGGATAATCGTTATCGGCGACGCGATAGACCACAACCATCGAAGTACCAGAGCTATTGCGAATCCGGTCGCGGGTTTGAAGGGCCAAGTTGGCAATCTGTGGATTGAGATTGCTAAAGGTTTGGCTCAGGGCGTGGGCAAACGTCCGCAGATCAACCAAGCCATCAGGAGCATCGAGTTGCCAATCGCTTGGCTCGCAATAGGTTAAATCGTATTTTTTGCTTTGAAGGTAGGCATTGAATAAGGCCGTGCGAGTTGCTGGGCGTTGGTTTGGGTTGAGCAAACTCAGATAGATTGCATTCGAGAGCATATCCCAACTTGTTTTCAAGCCAGCCAATTGATCGGCGGCGATTATGCTCAAAATGCGTGGATGATCCGTGCTGGGCAGTTGATTGTGATAGGTGTTGACGATGTGCTCGGCCATTTGCAACGAGCTTGGGTTGCTATTTAAGCCAATTAAGGCATTGCCGGGCATGGTTGGGTCGAAAAAAGCATAATTGGGCGAAGCAGTGAGATAGTCGGCGTATGGGGCTAGCGGATATAAAGCCTCAATCGAGCCAGCAAAACACATCAGCACATCGAGCACCGCAAAGCGTGGGCCGACTGGGGCGGCAATTGCCAAGGCCAAGGCCAAATCGTTGGGCGAGAGCGCGCTATAGGCGGCGCTGCTTGGTAAAGTATGGTCGGTTACATCGGCGTTGGCACCGATGCGGGTGGGCAAGGGTGGCAAATTAATGCTGGCTGGGCGTTCTGGATCGCTAATCGCCGCAATCTCGATATCGGGCATGACGGGCACGCCATGGCCGATGTAACTGAGGGTATAGATTTGGGCAAGGAAGCTGCTTTTGGCCCAGAGCAAAAAGCCCCCCAAGGTTTTGCCATCGGTCAGATCATATTCTTTCAGGTTGCTATCGACGTTGCCATCGCGATCTGGTAGGCCGATGAGCGTGTTGACATTGCCATTCTGGACAACCCGCACATGGGTATCGCCCATGCCGCTTAGGTCGGTCAGCACAATTGCGGTGAGGTTGGGCTGGCCGACGGTTGCATTGGTGATGCTGGTGAGCGTTTGGGCATAGTAGGGGGTTAAATTCATTGGGCTATCAAGTCGATTATCGTAGGCCAAGATGTAGATGGCGACCAATGGCGCTGCTTGGGGTGCTGCATGGCTCACGATTGGCGGGAGCATGGCACTCAGAAGTAAACCGATTAGCAAGCAACACCGAAGCAGACGCGTTTTCATCGAATAATCCTCCGCAAACGCCAACGCCTGCCCAAGCCACAATTGGCTGAGCAAGCGTTGGTAACTTCATTGTTTAAATTGGCGAGCAGTGCCAGTTATTTTTTGCGGGTCGTTGGTTCTGGGTCTGGCTCTGTTCCACCATTGGCAACGAGGGTCAGGTCAATCTGACTGACTCCAGGCTCGGCGACTGAAATTGGCTGGGCTTGGTCGGCAGTGGCTGCATTTTTGTACCAGATTGATTGGTAGCCAGCCTGCTCGACAAAGACCAAGTATTCACCGTTGGCTTCGCCGCTCACTTCATAGTTGCCTTGTTCGTCGGTTTGGGTGCTGGCAACAAACTCAGGGCTTGGGTTGCCAGTTGTGCTACGGCGATACAAGTAGACATTGGCATCGGCGATTGGCAAGCCAGCCACATCGCGCACATGGCCGCCAACCACGTGGGTCAGTAAGACCTTGAGTTGATAATCTTCAGTTTCGCCATATTCCCAGCCAGCGGTTGGGCCACGGCCATCGGCGGCAGTTGCAGGCGTGTTGCTAATGCTAATGCGCAGCCAAAGTGGCTTGTAGGGCAGGCTTGGTTGGTACGAATAGAAGACCGGCGTAACCAAGCTATAGGCGTTCGGGCCACTCAAGTTAACCACTTGGTTTTGCACTGCCCACTCGCGAGCGCTACGGGTCACGCCCAAGGAATCGACACAGCTATAGTTGGTGCCCCATTGACCGTTAGCTCCCCAATCGATCCACACATTAACATAGGCCGTCATCGAGCCAGTTTGCGGCGGATTGTGGGGCAAGGTCACGTTGTAGGCCAGTTTGTTGGCTTTGCAATGGCCAAGGCTATTGGCGGTTGGCACGCCGCCGCCGAAGGCATCATCTGCGCGATCGTAATTGCCGCGGTTGAGCGCGGTTTGAATATTGGTTGTTGCGTCGTCATCCAGCCCAACATCGGCCTCGGTTTCGGCGGTCAGGCTCTTGCCAAGCATATAGGGCAAGCCTAAGTTTTGGTGTAATGGGCCTTTGGGCAAGGTTGCTGGCACGCGATTGAATATGGTTGGGAAGAAACCTTGGGTTGCTGGCGAATAGGCCAGAATATTGGCGGCTGCACTGTTATTGCTATCAGGTGCATCGCCCAAATCGGGCATAAAGATATAATCCTCGGTTTCGCCAAACTCCCAGCCACCAGTGGGGCCACGGCCATCAGCGGCGCTAGCTGGCGTTGGGCTGACCGTCATGCGGAACCAAATACCTGCCCGTTGGGGTGGATGGTAGGGGAAGAATGTTGGCGTGGTAAAGGTATTGATCCCTGGGGCCAGCACAATTGCTTGATTTTGCACCGCCCATTCGTTAGATAAGCCATTGGGACATTGGAACGTGCCGCCCCAATTGCCGCTGCGGTTCCAATCCCACCATGAATTGAAATAGACCGTGATGTTTGATGCAGTATTATTGGTGACGGTATAGGTAAACCGTGTAGCAGTACAGTTTTGATACGCCTGCAAGCTGCGTGGGCTAACTAATCCGTCATCGGCGCGATCTTGGTCGTTCATGTTGAGGGTTGGCGAGATGTTATGAGTGTAATCGATGTCGAATCCAACATCGGCTTCTTTTTCAAAGCTTACTTTGCGCCCGAGGTGATAGCGGCGGGCATCGCGGTGGTAAGGGCCAATTGGCGCAGCACCGCTAAACACGGTGGGGAAGCGCGCAATCACCCCGCTGATGTAGGTTGTCATGTTGACGCCAAAGTTATTGGTTGAATCGGGAGCATCGCCCAAATCGCTGATTGCAGGCGGTGGGGTTGGCGTGATTGGGGTTGGGGTGAAGCTCGGCGTAATGCTCGGCGTAATGGTTGGGGTTGGCGTATTCGTTGGTGTGTTAGTTGGAGTTGGCGTAACATCGGTCGTATAGCGCAACAGATAATCTTCAGTTTCGCCATATTTCCAGCCGCTGCTTGGGCCACGGCCATCGTCGTTGGTTGCAGGGCTTTCGCTAATCGTAATTCGCATCCAGATGTTGCCCAAATTGCTTGCTTGCAAGCCACTCAGGAAGCTGGTTGAAACATAGTTGCCGCTGGTGACCGGAATCATTTGGTTTTGTACGGCCCATTCATTGGCCAATGCGCCTGGGCACTGCACCGAACCGCCCCAGAAACCGCTGCGGTTCCAGTCGATCCAGACGTTGACATACAAGCGGTTGACACCTGCTGGCACGCTGTTGACCGTAACCTGATAATCGAGGGTTTTGCTTTGGCAGGCAGGGGCAAAGCTGTTGACGGTGGGCACGCCTAAGTAGAAGGTATCGTCGGCGCGATCGAGGTTTGGCTGATTGGTGCTTGGCTGAATATTATTTGGGCCATCAGCATCGGGGCCAGTATCGGCCTCGCGCTCGAAGGTCGATGAAGCACCAAGCACAATTTGTTTGGCATCGTAGTGGAACGGGCCTTCGGGCAAGCCTGTGCTGGGGTCGAACACGGTTGGGTAGCGGGCGCCAGTCGAAGGCGCATAGGCCAACATGCTGGTCGAGAAGTGGTTGGTCGAATCGGGCGCATCGCCAAGATCGGAGATAATATCGTTGGCTGGCGTTGGAGTTGGGGTAAACGTCCGCGTTGGCGGTGGCGTTGGGGTATTGGTTGCCGTCGCGGTTGCGGTTGGGGTTGGGGTAAACGTCCGCGTTGGCACTGGGGTTGGGGTAAACGTCCGCGTTGGCACTGGGGTTGGCTGGTCGGTGCCAGTCAATAAATAATCTTCGGTTTCGCCATACTTCCAGCGGCTGGCTGGGCCACGGCCATCGTCGTTGGTTGCTGGGCTTTCACTTAGCGAAATCCGCATCCACAATGGTTTGTTGCTGTTGGTATTGACTGGCAAGAAGGCCGAGGTGCTAAAAATATAGGTTCCAGGCCCTGTGATTGCATTAACATCATTTTGAACTGACCATTCGGTGGTGGGCGTATTATTACAGAAGAAGCTTGCGCTACCCCAATAGCCGCTGCGATCCCAATCAAACCACAGGTTGGTATACAGCTTGATCGTGCCACCAGTCCAGCTTGGGTCGACCGTTACTTGATAGCGGATTTGGGTTGGCTGGCAGTTGGGCAAGCTATTGATGTCCAACGGGCTAAGGAAGGCGTTGTCGTAGCGATCTTGGTTGGGCGTGTTGGCGCTGGGGTTGATGTTATTTGGGCCATCAGCATCAAAGCCGGTGTCGGCTTCAGCTTCTTGGCTTACGCCCGGGCCAAGGTGAATCAGCTTGGCAAAGATGTGGGCAGGGCCATTGGGCATGGTCGAGTAGACGGTTGGATACTTGGCGGGCACACCGCTGTAGGCATCCATCAGCAAGCCAAAATTGTTGTTCGACGATGGCGCATCGCCAAGATCGAGGCTTTCAGCATCGGCCTGGGCCTGCGGAGCGGCTTTGGCAGAACTACCAATCGCTAATGCTAAAATGAACATGACCATAAATGCGATCATGCCAAAACGACGTAGAACCAACGACATACAATCCTCCTTACACGGGGGTGGAACGAAACCATGGCGGGGACGTAGTGGAAGCTGGTTTCAGTATCGCAGTTGCATCTATGCAACTCAATCAAATTAGCTCTAGCGTTTTTAGCTATTTTTAAGCAGTGTACGTTGCAGCATGACCTGATTAGGATTAAAGGATTCACCCGATGCAGATTTTAGTCTGGCTCAGTTTTAGTGTTGGTTTGCTGGGCTTAGCATGGTACAACCTGGCCTATTTTGTTGCTTGGCGCCGTACCAAAAGCAGCGTGTGGCTGTGGTATGCAATTATGGGCTGGCTCCCAGTTGGTTTTTTTGTTGTGGCTGGCTTAAATTGGCTGCCACGTTTTCCGCTCCACTTGCAATTTGTGTTGGCTTGCGCACCGTTGTTCTTGGCGCTGATCCAGGGGTTTCATAGCCTGCGTGGCCAAGTAACCAGCGGCTTTCGCGATAGCTTAGATCTGATTTTGCTGCGCCACCCAAGCACCTATCCAAGCCAAAATCTAGCTTCAAACGCTGTGTTTGTGCCAGCGATCCATGACCATGTGACGTGGGCCAATGTGAGCATGGCACGGCGCTTAATGGCGCTTGGCTGCTTGCTGGCTGGCGTGAGTCTCGCTCTATTTAACGCCTATCAACTCATCCAAACTATTCGCTAGCCAGCGTTGCAGGGAGGGCGAGGGGCATGCGCTATTTGGACAAGGATGTACCATGAATCAGCCTGACTTGTTGAGCTACGATCTCCCAACTATCGAAAAAATGCTGGCGGAAGCGCTACGCCACGCGCGCGAAGGCGATCTGTTGTTTTTGGCAGGTTCGCCATTCGCTAGCTGCCAGATAATCGAACGCTGGTATATTGGTGAGCAGCCTCACGGTTCGGCTGAGCTTGGGCGGGCAGTCCAAGCGCTTTTGTGGTGGCTGATTGAGCGCATTCGGCCCCACGGCGAGCGCCATTGGCTGGCCTTGCCATGGCGTCAATATAATGTCTTGGCTGGCTTTTATGCCGAGGGCTTGCGGATTGCCGATCTTGCAGAAGCCATGGGCGTGGTCGAGCAAACGATCTATCCCATTCGCAATCAAGCCATCCAAAGCCTGGCCAAATTGTTGATCGAAGAATTGCAGCATCCCAGCCCCAGCATTCCAAACCATGCGATTATTGCGCTCTATCCACAATTAACTGCTGCCGAACAAATCCTCGCCCGCATGTTGGCGTTTAACCAGCCGCCGCTAGTTCAACGTTGGCTGGAGCGTTGGCTCGAATTAAATGCAATTGCAGCGCCGACATTTCAACAATTGGCCGCGCATGGCTTGCTCAAATCAAACGGCTTGAGCTTAGTCGAGAAATTGCGACCTTTTTTGCAGAGCCAAATTAGTGCTGCCGAACGCCGCTGCTGGCATGAGCAATTGGCCGAATTATTGCAGCATAACGAGCCGCTGCAAGCAATTCAGCATTGGCTGCAAGCCCAAGCCTACGATCAAGCAGCCAGCCTAATCATCGCTGAGCATCAAACGATTGTTGATAATTTGCAGGGCCGCGCTTTGGGCGAATTGCTGGCCCAAATTCAAGCCCACGATATTCAGCAAGCCCAGCTTTGGTTTCGGCTCAAGTTGGTCAGTGGCGATGTGGCCATGACTATGAACGATGTTCAAACCGCCTTAGGCGAGTACCAAGCTGCCTTGGCCGCCAACGAGCCGTTGCTCAAAGCAGAAGCCTATTACAAACGCGGCAAGGCTTTTCGCTCGCAGAGCACGATGGAAGCCCAAGCCCATTTCAACTATAGCATTGCGATTGTCGAGCGTGCCGCGCCCAACGACCCCTTGCGCTATCGCGTATGCTTGGAGCAAGCATGGATGTGGTTTCAGGATCAGCGCGATTTTGAGCAGGCCCAATCCAGTCTTGAGCAAGCCGCTGCCTTGATTGACCCGCTTGATCGCGGGGCTTGGGCTGAATTGGCCAATGCTCGCGGCATGTTCTATGCCCATCGTGGCGAGCATGCAGAGGCGATCAACCAGCATCAAGCGGCGTGGTTGGCAGCCAACGAAGTTAACCATAGCTTATTGATGACCCATATTGCGCATAATTTGGGCTACGATTATCTCGACCTTGGCCATTATGCCCAAGCGCTTGATTATTTTGAGCAAAGCCTGAATTTGGCCAATCGCACGGGCAATCGGCGCATGCAAGGCCTGTGTCAAAAAAGCATTGGCGCATGTTGCTTTTGGATGCAAGAGTTGACGTTGGCGGTTGAGCATTATTTGGCGGCCTATCAGATTTTTGCGGCCATGCACAACCACAATTGGCAAGCCAACACCTGCTACGATTTGGCCGAAGCCTACGCCGAATTGGGCCAAACCCAGCTGATGCGCCACTACTATGCCGAGGCAATTCAATTGGCCCAAGCGAGCGGCCTTGATCGTTTGTTAAATGATTTGCATGGCTTGGCCGCACATTACCCTGGCTTATACCCGCCAACTATTGAATTGAACGAGCGCCAGCAACAGATTTTCGATTATCTCAAACAGCATCCGTCGATTACCAACCGCGATTATCGTGAGCTAACCCAAATTTCGCCCAAGCAAGCAGCCCGCGATTTAAACGATTTGGTCGAGCGCAATGTGCTGGTGCGCTCGGGCGATGGCCGTTCGACCAGCTACCAACTGCCGCAATCCAAGCAAAATCTGCTTTGATCGTGATAATTTGACCAGCGATTAATCTCAGCATAACCCAAGCATGGTCTGATCAAGCCAAACGGCGTTGAACTGCGCAATTGCGCATCACGGAGGCTTGATCGCTTATGGTTCACCTAGACGATGCGACCAAACGCTTGGAACTTGTGCGCTACCACATGCAACAGGGCTGGCAAATCGATGCGCCAGTGCTTGGGCGGCATGCTTATCTTGATCAACGGGGCAGCATTCGAGCAGTTGAAGTTGTGCTTTCGCGCTTGGATATTCGCCAAGTCGTGGCCTTGCCCGATACGCCGTCGGTGCGCGAATTTCTGCATTCCTATGGTTTAAATGTGATTGATGTTTAAACCGCGCGATTAATCCACCACACTCAACATTGCACCAAGATTTAATCGGAACTTAACACAGCGATCAAAGCAGTTTAAGTATAGCGATTTAGACTGCTCTCACGTGATGCACACAATTCAATTTCGATAGTACACAAATTTCTTTTTCGGAGGAATCCAGATCATGCGGAAACTGCTGAGTTTAATGCTTGCCTCAATTATGTTGCTGACGATGCTCGCAGCATGTGGCGGCGACAGCACTCCAACCACTGCACCATCAACCGCAGCGACAGCGACTACTGCTGAAACTGCTGCAACTACTGCACCAACCACTGAAGCTGCTGCAACTCCATCAGTTGAAGCAACCGCTGAAGTTCCCGCTGGTGGTTTGGCCGAAGTCGACCCAGCAACGGTGCAAGGCGATATTGTGAGCGCTGGTTCATCAACGGTCTATCCGTTGAGCGAAGCCGTGGCCGAAATCTTCGGCGAAGATGGCTACAAAGGCAACATTACGATCGATAGCATCGGCACGGGTGCTGGCTTCGAGCGCTTCTGTACTGCCGCCGAAACCGATATCGCCAACGCCAGCCGCGCGATCAAAGACGAAGAAGCCAAAGCCTGCGCCGACAAAGGCCGCGACGTGATTGAATTCCGCGTCGGCACCGATGCCTTGGCTGTCGTGGTCAGCAGCAAAAACACCTTCGTCAGCAATTTGACCGAAGCCCAAGTCGCCGACATTTTCTCCGGCACCTACAAAACTTGGAACCAAGTGGATTCCAGCTACCCAGCCGAAGCGATCAAGCTCTATAGCCCAGGCACCGATAGCGGCACCTTCGATTACTTCGTCGAACACTTCTACGCGAAAGAACAAAAATACATTTTGGGTGCCAACCCCCAGTTGAGCGAAGATGATAACGTGTTGGTCACGGGGATCGAAGGCGATGCCAACGCGATTGGCTACTTCGGCTACGCCTACTACAACGAAAACAAAACCAAACTGAAAGCTTTGACGATTGATAGCGTGGAACCAACCGAAGCGACCACCGAAGATGGCAGCTATCCGTTGGCACGTCCGTTGTATATCTACTCGGCCAAGAACATTTTGGCCGAAAAGCCCCAAGTAGCAGCCTTCATCAACTACTACTTGAGCAATGTCAACGACGTTATCGTCGAAGTTGGCTACTTCCCAGCTAGCGCTGAAGCGTTGGCCGAGGCCAAACAACACTTGGTTGATGCTTTGAGCGGTGGCAGCAGCAGTACCGGTGGCAACACCAACACTGGCAGCGCCGTAACCCTCGAAGAAGTTGATCCAGCAGCGGTGCAAGGCGATATTGTGAGCGCTGGTTCATCAACGGTTTATCCGTTGAGCGAAGCCGTGGCCGAAATCTTCGGCGAAGATGGCTACAAAGGCAACATCACGATCGATAGCATCGGCACGGGTGCTGGCTTCGAGCGCTTCTGTACTGCCGCCGAAACCGATATCGCCAACGCCAGCCGCGCGATCAAAGACGAAGAAGCCAAAGCCTGCGCCGACAAAGGCCGCGACGTGATTGAATTCCGCGTCGGCACCGATGCCTTGGCCGTCGTGGTCAGCAGCAAAAACACCTTCGTCAGCAATTTGACCGAAGCCCAAGTCGCCGACATTTTCTCCGGCACCTACAAAACTTGGGACCAAGTGGATGCCAGCTACCCAGCCGAAGCGATCAAGCTCTATAGCCCAGGCACCGATAGCGGCACTTTCGATTACTTCGTCGAACACTTCTACGCGAAAGAACAAAAATACATTTTGGGTGCCAACCCCCAGTTGAGCGAAGATGATAACGTGTTGGTGACGGGGATCGAAGGCGATGCCAATGCAATTGGCTACTTCGGCTACGCCTACTACAACGAAAACAAAACCAAGCTGAAAGCTTTGACGATTGATAGCGTGGAACCAACCGAAGCGACCACGGAAGATGGCAGCTATCCGTTGGCTCGTCCGTTGTACATCTACTCGGCGAAGAACATTTTGGCCGAAAAGCCCCAAGTAGCAGCCTTCATCAACTACTACTTGAGCAATGTCAACGACGTTATCGTGGAAGTTGGCTACTTCCCAGCCAGTGCCGAAGCCTTGAACGAAGCCAAACAACACCTGCTCGACGCAACCAAGTAAGCACCAAGGGTTTATGGTACCATGGCACAGGCTGCGGAGTTTAGCTCCGCAGCCTGTTGACCTACACAAACCCCGATTCAAAACCGGGAGGTTTCAATGGACGATAAGGTGAGTATTGGTATGGATAGCCGTCGTATTACGACCTCGCAACGTGAGACAACTCGCCCGTTTAGCCTGAAAAAGCAGTCGCGCCTTGGTGAAAACATCATCCAAGGATTTTTGCTCTTTTGTGGCGTGCTTTCAATGTTCACAACCATCGGGATCGTGATTGTGCTTGGCTCAGAATCAATTGCATTCTTTCGCCAAGTCAGCATTGTCGAGTTTTTGACCAACACGGTTTGGTCGCCCCAAATTGATGAGTTTGGGATTTTGCCCTTGCTGCTCTCAACGTTGCTCACTTCAACCATCGCAATGTTTATTGCATTGCCAACCGGCCTCGCTGCGGCAATTTATCTCAGCGAATACGCTTCGCGCCGCGCTCGCAGCATTCTCAAACCAGTCCTGGAAGTCCTCGCAGGCGTGCCAACCGTCGTTTATGGCTACTTTGCGCTTAAATTTATGACTCCCTTGCTCAAGTCGGTCTTTGGTGAAGCCAATGTCAATATCTATAACATGGCTTCAGCAGGCTTGGTGATGGGGATTATGATTATCCCGCTGGTGTCGTCGATGAGCGAAGATGCGCTTAGCGCTGTGCCACGGGCCTTGCGTGAAGGTGCTTATGGCTTAGGCGCAACCCGCCTTGAAACCGCAATCAAAGTGGTGTTGCCAGCAGGCATTTCGGGCATTATTGCAGCCTTTGTGGTAGCAATTTCTCGGGCAGTTGGCGAAACGATGATTGTAGCCGTGGCGGCTGGTGCCAAACCAACCTTCACCTTCAACCCATTTGAAGCCGCCGAAACCATGACTGGTCACATCGCGCGGATTAGCGGTGGCGACTTGAGTTATGCCAGCATCGACTATAACAGTATCTTCGCGATTGGCTTGACCCTGTTCTTGATGACCCTCGGCCTCAATATGATCAGCCGTCGCTTGGTACGCCGCTTCCGTGAGGTATACGAATAATGACAACACTGAATGAAGATGTTAAATCAGGGTTGCCTCAAGGTGAAGCGTCGCGCCGCAATATAGCTAGCCGTCGCCGCAAAGGCGCAATTTGGCGCACTATCTTTCTTTCGGCAACCATCTTTGGCTTGATTGCCCTGAGCTTGTTGATTTATAACGTCGCCAATGAAGTTTTTGGCTATGTTGCGATCGAATATGCAGTTGATCCAGCGACGCTCAGCGATAAACCGCTTGATGAACTCAACAAGGATGAGTTGGTCGCGGTGTTGCAAGGCAATATGCGCAAGAACGCCTTTCGCACCTTGGAAAACGAAAAACCCATGGCCAACCGCAGCGATAGCGAAGTCTACGATTTGGTGGTTGAACGGGTGTTAAAGCCCCAAACCCTTGAAACTTGGACGCTGCGCGATTCGTGGTTCAACAAAGCGGCAATCGATGCCCAAGTTGCTAGCGATTTTCCCGAAGCGAAGCTTGAATTCCGTTCGTGGATTTCGACCAGCTTTTTGACCACGCCAATGTCGAGCGACCCGTTACGCGCTGGCGTGCGCACGGCCTTGCTTGGCTCATTGTGGATGATCGCAATCACGATTTTGTTTGCCTTCCCAATTGGGGTTGGCGCGGCAATTTACCTCGAAGAGTATGCCACCGACAATCGCTTTAACCGCATCATCCAAACCAATATTAATAATTTGGCTGGCGTGCCATCGATTATTTATGGGATGCTTGGTTTGGTGATTTTTGTGCGCACGCTTGAGCCAATTACCAGCGGGCGAATGTTCGGCGCTGATAGTGGCAATGGCCGCACGATTGTGGCTGCCTCGCTCACGATGATGTTGCTGATTTTGCCAATTATGATTATCAACGGCCAAGAAGCAATTCGGGCTGTGCCGTTGTCGCTGCGCCAAGCAAGCTATGGGCTTGGGGCAACCAAATGGCAAACAATTTGGCATCATGTGTTGCCAAACGCCTTGCCTGGCATCTTCACTGGCACCATTTTGGCAATTTCGCGGGCAATCGGCGAAACCGCGCCCTTGATTGTGGTTGGTGCGTCGACCTTTATCGTGACCGATCCCGATGGCCCATTTGCCAAATTTACCGCCCTGCCGATTCAAATTTACAACTGGACATCGCGACCACAACCAGAATTTGCCCATATTGCGGCCTCGGCAATTGTGGTGTTGTTGGTGATGTTGCTATCGCTCAATGCCATTGCCGTCGTGTTACGCAATCGCTTCAGCAAACGAGGTTAAGCCATGACCGAGAAACAAACTGATACCGCTCAATACACCTTGGTTGTGCGCAATATGAATGTCTACTATGGGGCATTCCGCGCCATCAATAATGTTTCGCTGAACATCGAACGCAATAAAATTACCGCCTTGATCGGTCCTTCTGGCTGTGGCAAAAGCACGGTGCTGCGCTCGCTCAACCGCATGAACGATTTGGTCAATGGCGCGCGCGTCGAAGGCGAAGTGCTGTTTCACGAGCAAAACTTGTATGCTAACGATGTTGACGCGGTCGAAGTGCGCCGCCGCATCGGCATGGTCTTCCAAAAGCCCAATCCATTTCCCAAAAGCATTTACGATAACATTGCCTTTGGCCCACGGATCAACGGCTGGAAGGGCACCAAAAGCGAGATGGACGATTTGGTCGAGCGCTGTCTGCGCCAAGCCGCCTTGTGGGATGATGTGAAGGATAAGTTGAAGGAAAGTGGTTTGGCGCTCTCTGGTGGCCAGCAACAGCGCTTGTGTATTGCTCGCGCCTTGGCCGTCGAGCCAGAAGTTATTTTGATGGACGAGCCATGTTCGGCGCTCGACCCCATCAGCACCTTGAAAATCGAGGAGTTGATGATGGAGTTGCGCCAACGCTATACGATTGCAATTGTGACCCACAATATGCAACAAGCAGCTCGTGCCTCCGATTACACGGCCTTCTTTTTGATGAACGATCAACGAGCAGGCGAGTTGGTCGAATACGGCCCAACCGGCGATTTATTCACCAACCCCAAAGACAAACGCACCGAAGATTACATCACTGGACGCTTTGGCTAATTTGCCAATAGGCTGCTACATCGAGCAATGAGCAACGGACAATGTTCGTTGCTCTTGTATATCTGCCACCACGTGGCTGCGAGGTTCGAATGCGCGAACGTTTTCTGCATGCCTTGGCCGAGCTAGAAGGCCAGATTCGTGATATGGGCAATCGGGTTGCTTTGGCCGTGCGCGATGCGTTGTGGTCGCTTGAACGCAACGAGCCGATTTTTGCTCGCCAAGTTATCGCCAACGATAATGTGATTGATGAGTTGCGCTATCAGATTGAAACCAACGCCCTGAGCGTCATCACCCGCCAACAGCCCATGGCCCGCGACCTGCGGGTGGTCAGCATGTTTTTGGAGCTGGCCTCGGAGCTGGAGCGCATTGGCGATTATGCAGAGGGCATCGCCGAATTGGTGATTCGCTGTATTGAATTGCCGCAATTGGCCCAGCCCCCGCAAATTAAAACCATGGCCTTGAAGGCCCAAGCCATGTTGCGCGATGCCCTCGATGCCTTGCACAATCGCGATCCCCAAGCAGCAGAGCGGCTCGAACTCTCCGACGATGAGATTGATGGGCTATATCGCGAGACCTTGGCTTGGACGTTTGCCACCATGCGCAGCCAGCCCGACCATGTTGAGCGTGCAATGTATTATTTGTGGATTGCCCATAACCTTGAGCGCATCGCCGACCGCACGATTAACATTGGCGAACGCACCAGCTTTATCGCCACTGGCATCATCGACAAACATCGGTTGCGCAAAGAAGAAGCCGATAAAGCCTAGTTTTTAGCCACGAATTCCACTAATTACACGAAAACAGGGCATCGGGGATTCGATGTTGGCTAAACCAGAACCACGAAGGGTTCAAAACGTAGGGGTTAAGGAAGCACAGCAACAATCTACAAAATGAATATTAGGGGTGCAGGGGGATGAAAACCCCCTGCGTCTCCCGCCGGCGGCGGGACGGAAGGATGGCGAAAAGAGAGTCTAGTAGTCAGGCGCGAGGGTTCAGGGTTCAGGGTTCAGGAACCGCGAAGCGCACCAAGAACGCGAAGGGTGGCAAACGAGAGGTCAGGGATTAGTCGCTAGCAGTGAAAACAATAATAATCCAGCAAACAAATATTAGGGGGTGCAGGGGGATGAAAACCCCCTGCGTCTCCCGCCAGCAGCGGGACGGAAGGGTGGCGAAATTAATTGAATTTAATATCCATTCAATGATTCATACCCGCGCACATAATCGATCTCAAATGTGTGAGGATAAGCGACTGTGCTTGATTGGCGCTGCGGCAAATCGTAAATCCCGAGCATAAATTGCATTGGATAGTTGGGCGATTGCTGAATCGTGCGCAATTGACGATTATCAAGGTAAATATCGATCTGGCTGGGTGTCCATTCGGCAGCATAAATATGATAATCGCCCACATCAAGCGCTACGTCATCCTCAAAAAACTCGTCAGTGAGTTGCGAATCGCCCCAAGGATGCACGCCATAGCCTAATTTCAAGCCCGCATCACCAATATTCCAGCCTTTGATCTCCATAATTGCTAGCTCGCCGGAATGTTCAGGCTGATCCTCGAAGCCAATCATCCACAAGGCTACCACGTTATTTGGTCCAATTGTGGCTTTGGCGCGCATTTCAAAATAGCCATACTGCGGCGTGTAAGTTCGCATCGAATCTTGCAGCTCGCGCACGACGCAGGCTTGGTTGAAGCGATGTTGGCCGAATGGGCTGCCCAAGGCTCCGCCAAACACCCCCGTTTGCAACGACGAGCAGCGAGTTTGGCCATCGAACTCGGGACACCACGGCGCTTGATCGGCCTGAATTTCGAGCACTAAACTGCTACTGACCAATTGATAACGCGGCGCTGAACGCTCACGCGAACTCCATTGCGGCAAATAAAACGGCAACCATTTGGCTTGATCAAGACTCGGGCTGTTAAATTCATCCTGAAATTCTAAGCGATAGCCAGCTTTTTCGACTGGGTTGGCAGGCATTGTAGTGGTTAAATCCATGGGCGCGAAATCCTTTGCTCACAGCATGTTTGGCCTATTCTAGGCTGCTTTATGATTTTTGTTAAGCCTCAAAGGCTGGTTCATGCTATACTCGCTGTGATGGTTCTCAGTGTGAGGAACGCCGATGCATCGTTCATATCATCGTTGGCATAGTTCAGCGCTTGGCCGCGACATGGAACTCCTGTTGTTTGGCCATCATGGTGCGCCAGTCTTGGTTTTTCCAACCTCAATGGGGCGTTTTTTCGAGTTTGAAGATCGTGGTATGACCGGGCTTTTGGCCGAGCACCTTGAGCGTGGTTGGCTGCAATTAATTTGTGTTGATAGCGTTGATGCTGAAAGTTGGTATTGCAAATGGGCGCATCCTAGCGGGCGTATTGGCCGTCATCTGCAATATGAGCAGTATTTGATCGGCGAAGTTGTGCCGTGGCTGCGTAATTTCAATCAAAATCAATTTTTGATGAGCCTTGGCTGCTCGTTCGGGGCCTTTCACGCGGTGAATCTTGCCTTGCGCCACCCCCACCTGTTTCGGCGTTGCTTGGGCTTGAGTGGTCGCTACAATATGCGTTCATTTATGGATGGCTATAGCGATGATCAGGTTTATTTCAACACGCCGACCGAGTACACGGCCCATTTGCACGATGCCAACCAACTAGCCCATTTGCGCCAGCTTGATATTATTTTGGCGATTGGCCGTGACGATCCTAGCTACCACAGCAACCAAGTGCTTTCGGATAATTTGTGGAATCACGGGGTGGGCAATGCCTTGCGGGTTTGGGATGGCTGGGCCCACGATTGGCCATATTGGGAGCAAATGCTACCCAAATATATTCAAGGCCACGATTAATGCTGAATTGGCGCTGGCACGGCGAGGCCACGGGCGTGCAATTGCTCAGTATAGCTCAACAGCACCCGCTCAAAGACCCGTTGTTGATCAAACTCACGCTCGGCAAATTGGCGAGCTAATTTGCCAAACGCCGCGCGCAAAACCCGATCATCGAGGATGCGGCCAAGGCTCTGGGCTAAGGCCGCAGCATCGCGCACTGGCACCAACATTCCATTTAGGCCATGGGCCACGGTTTCGCGGCAGCCACGAATAGCGCTAGCCACGATTGGCACGCCCATCGCGCTAGCTTCCATCGGCGCCCGCGGAAAGCCCTCACGATACGAGGGATGAGCCAATACATCCATCAAGTGATAGAGCACTGGCATATCGCGGCGCATCCCTGCAAAATGGCTGCGTTCAGCAATGCCATATTCTGCGGCAGTTGCGGCGGTTAGGCCATCGGCTTTATGTGGTTCTTCTGGTCCAACCACCAGCAAATGCAGATTTGGCCTCGTTGCCATCAGCTTTTGGCAAGCCCGAAACAACTCATGATAGCCTTTTTCGGCCACCAAGCGCCCAACCGCGCCAATCACCTGTGCATCGGCGGGAATACCCAAGGCTTGGCGAGCTGCTGTAACCTCGGTTTGGCTAACCGCCCGACGATCAAAGACATTGAGATTAATCCCATTGCCCAACAGGCTAATTTGCTCTGGGCGTGCGATTTTGGCTGCTACGGCTGTGGCCAGATCTTCGCGATTTTGCGAGAGAATCGCATGCGAACAGCGGGCGGCGATTTTTTCCATTGCAATGTAAAAGTTCCGTTGCTTGGCGCTCGAATGTTCATGAAAATAAAAGCCATGAATCGTGTTGATAATAATTGGCACGCCTGCAAGCCGCGCTGCTAGCTGGCCAAGCAAGCCAGGCTTGGGATTATGGGTGTGCACAATCGTTGGTTTAAGTTGGCGAAACAACCGCACCAACTTGGCGATGGCAACTAAATCACTCGTTGGCGTGACTGAGCGCGGCATGGTTACCACTTCAACCGGAATCCCAGCGGCCTCGACTTCAGTGCGATACGGGCCATCGCTGGCAACGCCGCGCACCTGATAGCCTGCATGCTGAATTGCCTGCAGCTGTTCGAGCAGCAAAAAGCGCAAGCCCATATCGGCAGTGGCAATATGCAACACCAACGGTTGATTCATAGCCGTCCCTCGCGATCAAGATAGATCCGTTGCCACAGTTCGAGGTTGAGCAATAGCCACAATAAGGTGTCGGCGACTTCTTTTCCATCACGATGAGCTTGGTAGATGCGCCGGACTTCGTGGGCGTTGAACAAACCTCGCGCCAAAGTGCGTTGATCAAACAAAATTTCTGCTGTCCAGTTGCTCAGTGCGCCGCGAAACCACGGATCGGTTGGCACTGCAAAGCCATGTTTGGGCTTGCGCAGCGTGCGTTGCGGCAGCATTTCACCAAATGCTTGGCGCAGCAACCACTTGGTTTGGCGACCACGCAATTTTAAGCTATTCGGCAAATTCATCGTCCATTCAACCAACGTATGGTCGAGAAACGGCACGCGCGCCTCAATGCTGGCGGCCATCGAAGCCTTATCAACTTTTTCCAAATAGGTATCAGGCAACCAGGTTTGCAAATCAGCCAAGCCCATGTTGGTCAAGGCTGCGCCGCTGCGGGGATACATCTGATCGTAGATTTGCTCCGGCGCATAATCACCAAGCGCTGCACTCAACTGCGGTTGCAGCAACCGCTGGCGCTGCTGAAGATCGGCAATTGTGAGCCAGGCAGCATAGCGCCGAGCAGGATCACGTTGCTCTAAACTGCGGATTGCTTGTTTCAAGCGGCGGTTGCGTGGCAATTGGCGAATCAGCGCGCCAAGCGCTTGGTGGCCAGGCACATATTGCAACATCCGGGCGAGTAATTCAGCTTGATAGCGCCGATAGCCAGCCCATTGTTCATCGCTGCCTTCGCCCGTCAGCACCACTTTGACATGTTCGCGGGCAAAACGCGAAACGAGATAGACCGGCAAGCCTGCGGCATCACCAAATGGCTCGTCGTAGTGATAGACCAAGGTTTGCAAAGCGCCAACCAAATCGTTGGCATCGAGCACTAATTCGTGGTGTTTAGTGCCAAAATGCTGCGCCACTAAGGCCGCATCGGGCAACTCATTAAAGCCTTGCTGATTGGCAAAGCCAACGCTAAATGTATTGATTGGCTCAGCTCCCAAGCGGCTCATCAAGCCCACGATAATGCTTGAATCGAGGCCACCGCTGAGAAACGCGCCCAGCGGCACATCGCTAATCAGCTGCAAGCGCACAGCCTCGCGCAAACGGCTATACACTTCGGCGGCAGCTTCGGCAGGCGCAATTGGCGTGATGGTGGGCTGCAAGTGCCAATAGCGTTGGTTTTGCATCGTTCGATTGGCAACATCCCAAGTCAGAATATGGGCTGGCTCGACTTTGTAAATATGTTGGAGCATGGTTTGTGGCGCGAGGCTATGGCCAAAACTGAGGTAGTTGGCCAAGCCGTGGAGATTAATTTGGCGTGGTACTGCCGGATGCGCCAAAATCGCCTTGATCTCCGAGCCAAAGACCAAGCGCTGGCCATCTGCATACCAGTAGAGTGGCTTGATGCCCAGCCGATCGCGTACCAGTGTGAGCCGTTGGGCTTGCTGTTGCCAAATCGCCAAGGCAAACATGCCATTCAAACGCTCAACACAACCTTTAATCCCCCATTGCTCGATGCCGCGTACAATCACTTCGGTATCGCTGTGGCTATCGAAGGTTTGGCCAAGCTGCTGCAATTGCTGGCGCAAAGCTTGAAAATTATAAATCTCACCGTTGAACACCAACGCCAAATCAGCATCGCGGCTGAACATCGGTTGCGCGCCATGCGCAAGGTCAATAATTGCCAAGCGGCGCATGCCCAGCGCAACCTGATTAACCCAAAAAAAGCCTGCACTATCCGGCCCGCGATGGCGAATTGCCTCGGTTTGTTGCTCAAGAATTGCAGCCTGAGCCATGCCATGCCATTCGAGATGGCCCGTGATGCCACACATACGACGCTCCAAACGCGGGTAATAGCAGGTACAGAATGTTGGAGCAGATTAACCAAAACCCTCTTAGATTAACTCAATAGGCTGATCTATTCCCTCGTAAACTCAACAGTTCGGATTGAGCAGAAGAGGATTGACAATCTAGCACGTAAATATTTGGGGGTGCAGGGGGCTGCAAACCCCCTGCGTTTCCCTCCGGCGGAGGGACGGAAGGGTGGCGATCCAAATAAGGACTGCTGGATACAATTGATAATAGATAGACTCTGCTTGTTAATTAGAGCAGGATTCTAATTACTTAATAGCGAGCGTAGCGTTCGCGTTCCAGTTTGGCGTTGGTCAAAACCACCCCAACCAAATGCGCATTGACCCGTTGCAACAAGGCCACAGCTTCGCGAGCACTATCGCGGCGCGTTTTGCCAGCCCGTGTCACCAGCACCACCCCATCGACTTTGGTGGCCAACAAGGCTGCATCGCTGGCGGCCAACACTGGCGGCGCATCGATTAACACAATATCTGCTTGCTGCTTAAGATCGCGCAGCATGCTATCGAAGCGCTTGGAGCTAAGCAAATCTGCGGGGCTGGGCGGGGTTGCGCCTGCTGGCAACAGTTGCAAGCCATCAATTTCGGTTTTGAGCAGTGGCAAATCGCTGTTTTGGCTCATCGCTTGGCTCAGGCCACGATCGTTGCTTACGCCAAACAAGCTGTGCAAGCTAGGCCGCCGCAAATCGCAATCGAGCACAATCACTCGCTGCTCTGCTTGGGCAAAGGTAACAGCCAAATTAGCCAAGGCAACGCTTTTATCTTCGTCGGGCACGCTGCTGGTGACCAAAATCGTATGCAATTTGCGCTCAATCGATGAAAATTGAATATTGGTGCGCAAGGTGCGATAGGCTTCAGCGGCGGCGGCCCGTGGATCGCGCAACGTGATTAAATCTAATGCCACAATAATACCTCTATCTAGTTGGTTGGCTCAGGCCGACGCTTAGTGTTCGGGAATGCTGCCCAAGGTTGGCAGGCCTGTCCAGCGTTCAATATCGTTGTTAGATTTGATCCGATCGTCGAAATATTCCAGCGCAAAGGCCACCAAAATGCCGATGATGCCGCCCAAAATCCCGCCAGCCAACACATTGATTTTGGTTTTTGGCGAGGCTAACTCAATATATTTGGCTGGCTGCTGAACGCGAATATTAATTGCATCGGTGCTCAAGCGCAGTGCATTCAAGCCAGCAACTTCGCTTTTGAGCGTTTCGCCCAAGGCATCAGCCAATTCAACTGCCTTTTTCGGATCAGGATAATCAACGTTGATCGTCAGCAGTAATTGATCGGGCTGCGGCTGAATTGCAATATATTTGCGCAAATAATCGGGCGTGCGATCCAATTGCAATTGGTTGCTAATTTCCTGCAAGCGCGCATCGGTCAATTGGCCAGGCCAGTTGCCCATGACGCTGGGCAATTGCATCGTCAAGCCCTGATCATAGCGGCTGGTGATCACATTATAGGTGGTTTGGGCGCGATACAAGGGTGTTTGCAATTTGCTAAATCCATAGGCCGCAGCGGCGCTAGCAAAGCCAATTAGCACAATCACCCACCAGCGCCGGAGCAAAATTGCCAAGTAATCTTGTGGTCGAAGCATTACGACTCCTTTGGAATAGCGCTGAGCACTGGCACATTCAACTGGGCCAAATCGCTTGGTTCGCGCACGGTACGGTCGAGGTAGTGACGCAAGAAGGCCAAGCCAAATCCGGCCACCAAGGCCAAAACTAAGCGCAAGGCCAAACGGGTGATTGGCTGCGGCCAGCGACTGAGGGCGGTAGCCGTGGTTGGCAATTCGAGGGTTTCGACCGCCAACGTGCCCCATTGCGCCCGATTCCACCATTGCAAGCCTTGTTCGTCGAGCACCGCAATGCTGCCAGCAGCAATCGCCGTGGCTTGATCGGCGGTATCAGCATCGACCAGAATTGTGGCAATGCGATGTTCTTGCTCAACCGCCGTGATCATGCCTTTAACTGCGCCAGCGTCGAGTTGCAGATTGCGATTGCTGGCAATCCAAGTGCTGACTGCTTGGGCAAAGGCTTCGGATCGCACGACTCCAGGCAAATCATCAACAATGAATTGGGTGCTTTGCCACGAATTGTAAATATTCATATCGGGCAGCACCTCGTTGCCGCCAACTGGCGCGTGAGTAATGGCAAACTTGGCGTTAGCCCGATAGCGCTGTGGATCAGGCTGAAAGCTGAGCAGCGACACCAACAGCACGAGCAGCGGCACACCGAGTACCAGCCACCACGAACGTTGGACAATCGCAAAATATCGGCGTAATTCCATAATTTATCCTTTTGATCCACGAAGGACACGAAGGTCACGAAGGGCTGAAACCGCGAAGCACGCGAAGATCGCGAAGATTTCTTAGCCACAAATTGCACGAATTTCACTAATTATTCTTCTAACCCCCGACCCCTAGCCCTAACCCCCGATGGTTATGTTCTATGTTCTATGCTCTCTGTGCTCTGTTCTAATGTTCATCCTTCATCCCTCATCATTCATCCTTCAACCAAGGCTATGTTGTATGCTCTCTGTTCTCTGTTCTTACTTAGCTCAAGAGCGTTTCAATTTCGGCGCGAATGCGGGCCTCGAAGGCTGGGCGGGCAAATTGCTCGGCATGAGCACGAATTGCCGCTGGATCGTAGTGATCGTTTTGGCTGGCAAGGATGGCGTTGGCTAAATCTTCGACCGTTTGTTGGCTGAAGAAGCGTCCAGTTTGGCCTTCGATCACGCTATCGAGTGCGCCACCTGCTTTGTAGGCGATGACTGGGCGGCCTGCGCCCATGGCTTCGAGCGGCTGAATGCCTGCATCTTCTTCGCCTGGCATTAAGTAGGCGCGACAGCGAGCATACAAACTGCGCAAACTTGCATCATCAACTTTGCCGACGAAGCGCACGCTTGGGCCAGCGACTTTTTCCAGTTCGGCCCGATCGCGGCCATCACCAAAAATCACCAAGGGCAAGCCAAGCTTGGTACAAGCTTTGATCGCCAAATCAAGCCGTTTGTAGGGCACGAGCCGTCCGCCTGCCAAATAAAAATCTTCGACTGGTTGTGGCGCGAATGGCTGCAACTCAACTGGTGGCGTGATGATCGTCGAAGGGCGTTTGTAGAAATGGCCAATTCGATCGGCAACAGTGCGCGAGTTGGCAATAAAACGATCAACCCGCGCCGACGATTGCACATCCCACAGGCGCAAATAGGTCAGAAAGAAGGGCAGAATCGCCCCAAAGATGCCGCTAATTTGCTCGCGTTTGACATAATCGTCGGTGCGCCAAGCAAAGCGCATTGGGGTGTGGCAATAGCACAAATGGCGCGCGCCGGGCTTGGTAATGACGCCCTTGGCATAGGCGCTCGATGAGCTAATAACCAAATCGTAGGCGCTGAGGTCGAAATGCTCGAACGCGCTGGGATAGAGCAAGAAGTATTTACGAAAATGTTTGCGCCAGCCTGGGAGCTTTTGCATAAACGAGGTGCGAATATCCCAACTGCGATATTCGTTGGGCATGGCCTCGGCATCGTAAATTGATGTATAGATTGGGGCTTGCGGAAACATGGCGTGCAACACTTCGAGCACCCGTTCCGCGCCACCATATTGATTCAAATAATCGTGAACTAAAGCTATTTGCATGGAACCTACTCAAACAAAAAGCCCATGGTTGGGCTATCCTGTGGGGTCATTATAGCGCACAACCAGGGCTTCAATGCTGAAAATTAGGTCATAACTGTGTAACTAAGTTGTTGCAAAGGCCCGTTTCATCAAGCGTCGTGCCCGATGAAGTATGCCAGTCAAAAAGGCGCTGCGTTCGCTGCCAAAGCGTTCTGCATATTCGCGGGCTGCTTGCACCGCCTGAATTTCCACGCCCTGACCGCGCAGCATATGCAAGTAATCGGTGATCAGCAAATATAAATCGCCAATCGTATGCTTGGGAAACATTTCGCCAATGTGTTGCTGGGCAATTGCTTGGGTCACTGGGCGATACACCGTGTCGTACCAGCTTTGCACCGCTTCCTCGAAGGTCACTTCGCGATCAAGATCTTTGCCCATAAAATATTGATGATCGATCACATGCAATTTGATGCGGGCATAATCGTTGTCGTTGCTGAGCGGAATGCGCACATCTTGGCGCAATAGATTAAGCTTGCTCCAATGCAAAAATTCTACTTCAACCGCACTTGGTGGATCAGGCAATTTAACCCGATTTTTGCGCTCGCCATAATGGCGGGTATAGTCGATCGCGGCGGTTTTCGGGCCGGGATCAATCCCCTCGGTTTGGGTCAGATAATGGCGGTGATCCATAATCCACAGATACAAGTCGGTGGCGGTGCGTTCAGGGAAGGCCGCCAAAATGCCAGTATCATAAATTTCGTCGATCAAGGGTTTATAAATATTGTCGTACCAGCTTAAAATCGCCTCTTCGCTGCTTGGGTCTTCGCCAAGCTCCAACGATTTGAAATAGCGATGGCCGTTGATATGCCGAATCAAATCTAAATAGCCGCTGGGCTTGGTTAGCTCAATAAATTGGGCTTCTGGCCGTAACTGGGCCAAATTTGTCCATTCCAAAAAATCTGAGCGTTCTTCCAATTGATTTAATTCATTTTGGGTCATGCTGGGCTTGATTGGCACATCGCTCAGCAATTCGATGACATGGGCATCGATAAAATCTTGGCCTTGTTGGCGGGCAACTGAAACTCGATGATTGCCATCGCGCACAAAATAAACCTCGCCAATTTGATAGAGCTCGATTGGCGGCAGCAATACATCGCTATAATGCGCCCGATCAACGTTTTTCCAACGGGCTTTGGTTACTTCGTGACGCGGCAAAAACTGGCGGTCGAAATCGCTATAGCGACCTTCGCTACCAATAATTGAAGCCAAGGGTACGATTTGCATGCCACGGTCGGTTTGGCTGCGAATATTCAGGCGGGCGCGAACCTCTTCAAATGGCAAAAGGGTTTGGGGTTCGTCGCGCAACCGCGCTTTTATGGCATTCAGAAAGGCGCTAAATCGCGCTTTTTGGAAATCACTATCAACTTGCTGATCGATCCATTGATTGTAGCCCATCTTAAGTTCCTCCTTGGTGTCGGCGAGCTTGGCCTGATATGACACCGTTGTGTGTTTGCTAGATTGTTGTTGTTACCACGATGGAACAATCTGCTGGGGCTGGCCCTCGGTGATCCGCCATTCGCGAATCTCGTAGGAATCCAAGCCTCGTGCTACTAATGGGTCTTCTTCGACAAGATCTCTTGCAGCTGCCAACGAATCGGCCTGCAATAAGACAAAGCCACCCCGACGGTCGGTGGCGGGGCCAGAGAGCAACAAGTGGCCAGCGGCTTTGAGCTGGGCCAAATATGCTAAATGATCAGGCAAATGTGGTTCATAGATTGCCCGATCGACGATAATGGTTAATGTTACCAAATACGTTAGCATTGCTGGCTCCCAAAGAAAAAAACGCTCCCCATTGGGAGCGTCATTGCATACTGTTCAACCTTGAAATCATTAACTGGCTCTGGCGTTGCTCAAGGCCGCCATTGGTTCAATATCGAGCAAGCGATAGCCATGGGTATTTACAATTAGTGTATCACCATATTGCAAAGGCCGTTGGTCGCCATAGCCATAATTTAAATGCACATGGCCATGGATAAGATAACGTGGTGCAATTCGATCAATAAAGCGCCGTAGCGCTTGCGGCCCGCGATGAGCGCCGATGCCATCGTGCAAGCCTGCTGGTGGCGTGTGGGTAATTAACACATCCAGCCGCTGGCGATGGCGCATTTGGGCAAAAAAGACCCGGGCGCTGAGCATGGTCATGCGCCAAGCCCATTCTGCTTCGCTATATTGATGTTCGCCTGGGCGATAGCGTAACACGCCGCCAGCCCCAGCGATTAATAGCCCATTCACCATTTCAACCCGCAAATCGAGGTTATCGCAGCCCTGTGGTTTGGTCGAAACTCTGCCGTCTTCATGTTGCTCAGGTGCATCATGATTGCCGTTAACGTAAAAGCAGGGAACGTTGAGCATTGAAACAAGATACTCAAGGTAACTTGGTGGTAAATCACCACAGCCGACAATCGCATCGATCGCCCCTACACGTTGGTGCAGCGCCGATGTTTGCAACATGCTAACTACTTCGTCACTAACCGACAGGAGCCTCATCGCGCCCTCCAGAACTTCCACGATCTACACTCGTTGCAGCATTGCGTTACTCAGCAGTATAGCACAGGTCATTCCAAGGGTGAAAGGAAGAGCATAGAACATAGAGCAGAGAACAGAGCCATCGGGGGCTAGGGGTCGGGGGTTAGAAGGATAATTCGTGCAATTCGTGCAATTCGTGGCTAAGAAATCTTCGTGCGCTTCGCGTCCTTCGCGGTTTCCGTCCTTCGTGCCCTTCGTGCTCTTCGTGGACATAATCCCAATAGCCTTCGTGTGCTTGCTGGAGCAAAAGTCGCAGGAACGTTGCGAAAGCTGCGACTTTTTTGCGAGTTTTTTAGGCTTGCTCGCTGCTATACTCCTACGTGAGCGAAGAACTTTGGAAACCATCAACATCGACAATCAAGGAGGTCTGAGTTACTGATAAGGGGTTTGTTGGTAGTGCGGTGAGAGGCGCTACCTCGGCTCGTAGCTGGTGCGGTGAGAGGCGTTAGCCAAGAGCAATTCTGCGCAATAGCGCCACGGGGTGGTGTGAGTGCAGCCTTATCAAGCATTCAAACTAAAACTGACATTTAGGTAATCGATCGTTTGAGCAGTGCTGCGGCGCTGCTCTTGGCTTTTTAGCTGCATCCTTGCAACAATCCTGCTTCAAATCTGCTCCTTGGCGAGCTGCTGAATCGCTATACTCGATGGTGAGTAGAATAGCGAACACGATTGAAAGGGCTCGCCAGATGCCAAGAAGATGGTTCAGCACAAGCATAGGATGGAGCGTTTTGAGTTTGGTGTTGCTCATGGCTTTCCCTCACTCAGCCCTCTCGCCCGTTGGAAGGTAGAGAGGGCTGGCGAGGAGCGCGGCTTTAGCCACTCACTTCTTGAGTGGCTTGGTCAATTGGCACGCCTTCCATGGTTTCGCGAATCAGCTGATCGACCACGGCTTTAATATCGCCAGTTTCTTCATAGGTTCGCAACTGGCGCTCGGCACTGGTGCCATGTTTGAGCACTTGGTCAATATAATCAATTGCTGCCCGCGAACCAAGGTCATCAACCACATCGTCGACAAACTCGCGCAACTCGACCATAAGATCATGGGCTGATAGCTCTTCGCGCTTGCCAAAATCGATCAACTTGCCACCCATTCCGTAGCGGGCAGCGCGCCATTTGTTCTCGTTGATCAAGGCGCGGCTGTAGACGCGGAAGGTTTGATTTTGGCGGAACAAGCTATAAATTTTGACAAAAATCGCTTGAATCAAGCCAGCAATCATAATCGCTTCATCGACCTTGGTGGCAATGTCGCAAATCCGCACTTCCAGCGTGCCAAACATCGGGTGTGGCCGCGCATCCCACCACACTTTTTTGCCATTGTCGATGCTATGGGTTTTGAGCAAAATGTTGATATATTGCTCAAATTCAGCATACGATTGGAAGGTGTCGGGAATGCCGGTGCGTGGGAAGTTGGTGAAGATGATCGAGCGATACGATTGAAAGCCAGTTTTGCGGCCCATCCAAAAGGGCGATGAGGTTGAAAGCGCCAACAAATGCGGCAGAAAGTAGCGCGCTACGTTCATAATTTCGATGCAGGTTTCGTTATCGGGCATCCCGATGTGCACATGCATGCCGAAAATCAACAAACGCCGCGCTGCCTCTTGCATCTCCTCAATCACGCCATAATAGCGCTCGTGGGGATAAATATCTTGCTTTTGCCACGACGAAAATGGGTGCGTGCCAGCGGCGGCAATCCGCAGGCCTTTGCTAGCAGCCAAACTGCCAATCGCCCCACGCAAGCGAATAATTTCGTTGCGAGCTTCATCGACTGTGCGACAGACGTGCGTGCCCACCTCGACAATCGATTGGTGCATTTCGGGCTTCATCTGTTCGCGTAAAATCAACTGACCTTCGTCAAGAATTTGAGTGATGTACGACTTCAATTCGCGGGTTTCAGGATCGATAATTTGATATTCTTCTTCGATCCCAATCGTAAACGGAAAGTTTGGATGCCCCGGATCACGATATTCCATAAGCTCCCCCGTTGGTGTGTCAGTTGATAGTGGGCTGTTGGTGGGTTGCTGCCTGTGGTAATGCCCATTAGGATAGTTGATGTTTTGGTGCTTGTCTACGCTGAGATTTAGCCTTGCTTCGCAACCTGAAAGGTTGGGGTGGTTGAGCCGCCGCCTGCGGTCACATTCAACAAGGTCACGGTCGATAAACGCGTCAGACAGCCTTGAACTTCGGTGCCAAATAAAAATGGATCGGTATCAACTAAGCGCTGGCTAATCTGCAATTGGCCATCAACCATAGCTGGATAATCTTCGTAGGCGATGACCACCCGCTCTTGAACCACAAATGGCTCAGTTAACGCATGCTCAACTGCCGCATCCCAAGCTTCGGCCTCGGTTTCCCAGCCAATCGTAATCCCATGGCCGCCGTAATCGTCATTGGGTTTGAGCAGCAGCCGATCGCGGTTTTGCTTGATAAATTCAAGCAATTCAACTTCGTTGCCAGCATAATCGGTGCGTCCCGCCGCGACCCGCCGCGTCCATGGAATGTGCTGGGCCAGCTGTTGCTGGGTGGTTTGGCTAATGCCCGCTGCACTAGTAATCGCTGGATCTGAGAGTAAGCCGAAGATCATTTTTTTGTGCAGCAATTTGGCGCGAAAGTTATTGGCCAAGCAAATCGCTCCATCGCGATAGGCCTGAGTTAATGGGTGCTCGAAGGCTTCGTTGCCCAAGCGCTGCAAAAACTCACTGGTCAATAAGCGTTTATACACAAAGTTAACTGGCGTATCATTGGCATACAGCGTGCCAGCGTGATAGCGCAATTCTTCTGGCGCACAAATCACGGTTTTCAAGCCATGCTCGCCAAAGTATTGCTGGAATAATTGAAACTCAGAGAGGGTTGGCAAGCCATGCCAATCGACAATCGCAATCTGTGGCTCGTCGGTGCCGCCCCATTCGCGATAAATTGCCAAAAATGCTTCCAACAAGCGCTGGCGGGCTGGCAAACTTGTAACCTGATAGTGGCGCTGAAACTCCTGCATAATTGGTAATTGCTCAAACACCTGCGAAAGAATATCCTCGTAGGCGATGGCGGCTGGGCTTTCGGCGTTATATTCAACAAATTGGAACGAGCTGCTATCGCTGGTTAAAAATGAATCCAGCCGCGAAGAAACGCTCAACTCGCGGTAACCAGGCTCATAGCTAATTAAGCGTTGTTCGCCCTCGGTTAAGGCCAGCAGATTGAGCACCGTGGGCGTGCGCAAGGCATATTCCACTACGCTGCGGGCTGCTTCGGCGACCAATTGCGAAACTGAGCTAATTAAGCTCGCTTGCTCAACGCTGAGAAAATGCGGGCGCAAGACATTGCACAACGGACGGGTGCCAAAAAAAAGATTTTCTTGTTGTTGCAGGCTGGTGAGACGTTCTTGGGAAGCGCGCGCGAGATCGGGCGTGAGGAGGGCGTGATAATCACGAATCGCTTGCTCTAACATAGGCCGCTCCATCAATCGCAGCAACGAGCATAGCCAAATAGAAAGCGGCTATGCTCGCGCTTGCTTAACCATTCTTATTCACTGGTTGTGGTTGAACGAGCTTTGGGTTTGCTACTCGCGGTGAGCAACGAGTTCCATTGATAGGTAACTTTGGATTGTTTGCGTTTACCTAAGGCATAATCGATACACATATCGGCCATAGCGTTGACCACCCACGGAAAGTAGTGGTCGGTCAACGAATTAATATCCATGTCGGGAGCTGGATTGGTAAAATCGATTGCATAGGCAATGCCATCTTTAATTGCAAACTCAACCGTGTTCATATCGTAGCCAAGCGCTTCGTTGAGCTTGCGCGCCCCATCCAATACCTGTTGGCCTTCTTCTGGGGTGAGGAAGCCAGGCTCGTGGAAATAGCGATGTGGCCATGGCGCATTGGCATCAAACTTCATCACCATAAAATGCTCTTTGCCAATACACATCACGCGGGCATATTTTTCCCATTCGATGCACTCTTGCAGCATCATACATTCGGTGCCAGTGGTGTTATAGGCATCGTACAACTGATCGTAGTTGTAGAGCTTGAACACCTGCTTGAAGCCACCGCCCCACGCTGGCTTGAGAATAACCGGAAAGCCGCCGACGGCCTCGACATGCGCTTCCCACGGAATCGGGTAAATCAAATTGCGCAGCGATTCATCGACCACGCCCTCGACATATGAATGTGATGGCAAGGCGATGGTTCGCGGATGCTTGACCCCGATTGCATCGGAAAGTGATGCGCCAAAAAACTTATCGTCAGCGCTCCACCAAAATGGATTATTGACGACAACCGTGCCTTGAAGCACAGCATTTTTGAGATAGGTTCGATAGTAGGGGATTTCGTGGGAGATGCGATCAACGATTACAGCGTACTCACTCGGCTCGTTCATGGCAGTGCCGCCCAATTGCAAATATTCGGCAGTTACGCCAAGATTGCGGCGGTTGACTTCCTCGATAAATGCCGGTGGCCACGACCATTCACGCCCAACCATAACCCCAATTTTCTTATCGGCTTTTTTTGCTTTTGCCAAGCAAAACCTCCTTGTATCGGTCTAGGCTTTGAGGGAAAATCCTGTGGGTATTTGTGCGGATGCTGCTTCGTTGCGAGGCGCATCATAGCATATCAAGCGCTGCTGTGCCAAAACACCCAAGCGAGGCTTGCCTCATGCGGGGCACTTACAAGCAGATTCTTGACCATCAATTGGGTTAATTGTTGCGCTTATCATCGTTGCGATCTTGCAAATCGCGCTGAAAAAGCACAAACTCATAGACTTGTTGACGCCTATCGGGGCTGAGCGTGGTGAAAATTGAAAGTAGCGCCTCTTGTTCGCGCCGCGAATCGGAGTAGATTTTGGTTTCGGACGAGGCTGCTTCGCTGATCATTTCCAAGGCGGTGGTGCGGAACACTTGGGCTACGCCTTCGACTTCTGCAATCCGCGGCGAGGTATTGCCTGCCTCAACTGCGCTAATATACGAGCCAGAAACCCCAACTTTTGCGCCTAAGTCGTTCTGGGTCAAGCGGTCGCGGGTGCGTTTGCGTTTGATGATTGCGCCAATTGCTTCACTCAAACTAGCCATGCCAATCTCCAATCTTGCTGCTAATTCGGTTGCGATTCCTTTGCATTGTACAAGAAAACCACCGCAAAAGGCAGCAGCCAGAAGAACAGAGAGCATAGAACATAGAACATAGGAATTGCATTATTGATCCACGAAGGCCAAGAAGCCTGAAACCGCCAAGGACGCGAAGAGCGCGAAGTGTACGCAGGCTATGGGCTATAGGCTATAGGCTTTTGCCTTTTGCCTTCTGCCTTTTGATTTTTGATTTTTGACTTTAAACAAAAACGCCCCTCGCCCAATTGCTTGGACAAGGGGCCGTTTGCGAGCTGAATTAAGCAGCGCTGCTGCCAGTTGCCAATTCGACCAAGCGATCTTGCAATTTCTTGTCGAGCAACGAGCCAGCAACTTGCGAGCGCAACTCTTTTTCGAGTCGGCGGCGGGTTGGGCCACGTTGCGCATCAGGGAAATCGTTCAAGATACGTTCGATTTCGGCATTGACTTCGCTATCATCGACGCTCAAGCCTTCGGCTTCAACGATTTTGCGCACAACCAACGACGATTTCAGGCTTTCTTCGCCACGGGGCAACAATTCTTGGACTGCTTCGTCGTGGGTTTTGCCAACGATTTGCAAATATTGCTCCATGTTGATGCCATAGCGGGCCAACGATTCAACTTGCTCGTGGAGCAATTCGTGGGCGCGATCTGCCACCAAGGCATCGGGCACATCGAAGGTGGTTGCAGCAACAACTTCTTCGAGGTATTTATTCAAAACGTTGCGGCGATGATGTTCGCTTGAATTCTTGACCAAGCGATCCATCAGGTCGGCCTTGTAGGCATCCAAGTCGCCTTCGAATTCTTCCAAGCCTGGAAGTTCTTCCCAAGCTGGCAATTGGCGATTTTGAATTTCGCTGACGGTTACTTTGAAGACAACATCTTTGTCTGCAACCCGGGCATCTGGATGATCGGCTGGCAGGTGAGCGCTAATTTCGCGGGTTTCACCAGCTTTGATGCCTTTCAAGCCTGCATAGAGTTCAGGCACGATTCGACGTTCTTCCATGATTAAGGTCGTTGGTTCGCCTTCATCATCGTCATCGTCGTCATCATCGTCATCGTCATCATCGTCATCGTCATCGTCATCATCGTCATCGTCGTCATCATCGTCATCATCGTCATCATCGTCATCATCGTCATCATCGTCATCATCGTCATCGTCGTCATCGTCGTCATCGTCGTCGTCGTCATCAGCATCGAGTTTGTGCAATGGCACGCCATCGACCAAAGTTTGGACGGTAGCGGTCAATTGATCGCCTTCGCCTGCTTCTGGCTCGCCTTCGGGAGCGCTTAACACGACGTGTTTTTCACGAGCTTGATCCAACGCCACTTCCAAGGTTGCATCGGTCACTGGTTCTTCAGTCAAGTCAACCGTGATCGCCTTGTAATCGGGCAAGTTAACTTCTGGCTCGACGGGAACCAAAATGCGGAAGCGGAATGGTTCAGCTTCGACTTTTTCCAATGAAGCTTGGGCAACTGGCGTAATTTTTTCTTGATCGAGGGCAGCGCGGAAGGCCACATTAATAATTTCGTCGGTAGCTTCTTCTAAAATCGCGGCCTTGCCGTAATAATTTTCAACGATAAAGCGAGGAGCCTTACCCTTGCGGAAGCCTGGAATCGCAACCTTGCTGGCAATCCGTTGGGCGGCTTTGTTCAACTCTTTTTCTATCGTCGCTGCGTCTGGCTCGATCTCAAGCGCAACAATGCGCTTTGGTAATTGTTCAGTTGTGACTTTCACACGATCTCCAAAGTATATGCTATTTAATCGATCTTTAACTATCGCCAACGAAGGCAGTCTAGCGTGACATTATACCAGAACATCGCCTAGCTTTGGCTAGCAATTCTGACGACGTTAATCCTCGCTCAACTACTCTTTTTAATTCCTATTTAACACGATTGCCAGCCATAAATTGCCCTTTAGGGAGTGCAGGGGGATTAAATCCTCCTGCGTTTCCCGCCTTGAGTCGGGACGGAAGGGTGGTGAGACCCAAACCGCTCTTAATTGATTGCTTAATAGACAGTTTGCTCAGCCAAGAAATGGCGATACATCGGCGAAACCGCCCGCAAGCGCTCAACAATGGGTGGCAATAATTCCAATACGCGCTCGATTTGCTCGGCAGTGTTATCGCGGCCAAGGGTCATGCGCAGGCTGCCATGGGCGCGTTCGGCGCTAATTCCCAAAGCCATCAAGACATGCGATGGGTCGAGCGAGCCGCTGGTGCAGGCCGAGCCACTTGAAGCATAAATGCCCTGTTGATCAAGCAACAGCAGCATGCTCTCGCCCTCAATAAAGTCAAACGAAATATTGACATTATTCGGCAAACGCTGGGTGCGATGACCATTCAGATACACATGCGGAATTGTTGCTTCAATCCCTGAAATCAGCCGATCGCGCAGGCTGGTGATGTGGCTGACACTTTGGGGCAGTTCATCGACCGCAAGTTGCAAGGCCTTGGCCAAGCCAACAATCCCAGGCACATTTTCGGTGCCCGCCCGCAAACGCCGTTCCTGCGAGCCACCATTAATTAACGGCAGCATTGGCACGCCGCGCCGCATATACAACGCACCAATCCCTTTTGGCCCATAAAATTTATGCGCCGTTAGGCTCAACAAATCAACATTCAATTCTTTAACATTAATTGGTTGTGCCCCGATTAACTGCACTGCATCGGTATGAAACAGCACATCGTGTTCGCGGCAGACCGCGCCCAATTCGGCAATTGGCTGAATTGTGCCAATCTCGTTGTTGGCCGCCATAATGCTGACCAAAACCGTGGTTGGGCGAATTGCAGCCCGTAAATCGGCAACCGAAACCAAGCCAGTGCTATCGACTGGCAAGATGGTTATTTCAAAGCCAAAGTGTTCAAGATATTCAACCGCATGCAGCACCGCGTGATGTTCAATCGCGCTGGTGATGATGTGATTGCCTTTGCCTGCGTCACGCTGAGCAAACGCCACGCCTTTGATCGCCAGATTATCGGCCTCGGAGCCGCCGCTGGTAAACACAATTTCTTTGCGTTTTGCGCCCAACAAGCTGGCGACAGTTTCGCGGGCCTCGTCTACGCCTTCGAGCGCGGCGCGGCCCAGCCGATAGATGCTTGATGGATTGCCGTAGGCTGTGTTGAAATAGGGCAACATCGCCTCAACGACCCTTGGATCAGTTGCAGTCGTCGCTGCATGATCGAGATAAATTGTTTCTGGTGCCATTCCAGACCACCTTTTGCTGCTAATTGCAAGTTTGTCGCTGGTTTGATTTTACCGCTGTTTAGCCCCAAATTGCTGTAAACATTTCGCTACATTCAGCATGGCCCTGCCAGCAGAATGGCAAAATCGTGGGCTTGGAGCACAGCTTGCAATCGCTGGTTTAGCTAGATTCAATGTGGGACTCCTACGACTAATGGTATGCTAAGAAGAGCTGAATCGCAATATTTGGGAGGCACAACTATGATTCAACGGCTTGACGTAGCAGTCATCGGCACAGGCAATTGGGGCACAACCTTGGCCTTGGTTTTGGCGCGTGGCGGGCGCAATGTCACGCTGTTTGGCCGTAATCAAGCAGAGGTTGAGCAACTGCAAGCTGCTGGCGAAAACAGCCGTTTTTTGCCTGGGCAGCGCTTTCCTGCCAATTTGGGCTTGGCGTTTGAGCCGGCGCTCGCAGCCAAAGCCCAAGTTATTTTGTTGGCCGTGCCTTCCAAAACGATTCGCAGCAATGCGCTACAACTTGCGCCGCTGCTTGCCCCCGACACAATTGTGCTTAGCTGCGCCAAAGGCATCGAGACTGGCAGCCTTGAAACGATGAGCGAAGTCTTGGCCGAGGCACTCAGCACCCATCCACGCGGCTTGATTGGCACACTCTCAGGGCCAAATATCGCCAACGAAATTGCCCAAGGCTTGCCCTCGACCACTGTTGTGGCTTTAAGTGATGATCAGGCTGGTCAGCGGGCGCAAAGCTTGCTCACCACCACATTAATGCGCATCTATCGTTCAAGCGATGTGATTGGGGTGGAGCTTGGCGGCGCACTCAAAAATATTGTGGCGCTTGGAGCTGGTATCTGCGATGGTATGGGATTGGGCGATAATGCCAAAGCGGCCTTTATCACCAGAGGTTTGGCCGAGATGACTCGCTTGGGTATGGCACGGGGTGCGCATCCGCTGACTTTTGCTGGCTTGGCAGGCTTGGGCGACTTAATTGCTACATGTGCCTCGCCACATAGCCGCAACCGCCGTTTGGGTGAAGCGCTTGCTCGGGGCCAATCGCTGGAAACTGCGTTGGCCCAGCTTGGCCAAGTTGCCGAAGGCGTGAACACCACCGCCACTGCGCGCCAACTGGCCCAACACTATAATGTCGAATTACCAATTGCCGATGAATTGTATCGTGTGTTGTTTGAAGGCAAATCGCCGCAACAGGCAGGGCTTGATTTGATGCAGCGCGACCCTAAAAATGAATTGGCAGGCTTGCAAGGGCTATTTGCTTAATCGAGGAGCTGAGCAATGCAAGAGTTACGATCATTTACCAAGCAGCATTTGGCCGAATTAGCGCCGTTGATTGCCGCCAGCAGCGCCGAAGGCTATAGCATGGTGCAACGACTGTATGACGAGTGGCAAAGTGGAGTCCAAACGTTTTCGCAGCCAGGCGAAGGCTTTTGGGGCATTTGGCAAGGCCAGCGTTTGCGGGCAATTGGCGGCATCAGCATCGATCCCTATCAACCGACAGCGACAATTGGCCGCATTCGCCATGTGTATGTGTTGCCTGCGTGGCGGCGGCATGGCTTGGCCCAACAACTTGTGCTGCACAGCCTGAAGCATGCAGCTGGTCATTTTGCCAAAATCAGTTTATACACCAATAATCCAGCGGCGGCGAAACTCTACGAGGCCTGTGGGTTTGAGCCAGCTACGGGCTTAGTGCGCAGCACCCATTGCTACAACTACCAAGGTTAGCAGCAATGAGGCTTTTAGCGTGTACTGGTTCATTGGATTGGCAGCATGTGCATTCTCGCACCCCAACCTTCTTCCAAACGTTGGTTTACGCTGCTCACCACCAAATCTGTAGGTTCATCACTGGATGTGGTTCAAACGCGGATTGTCCTTTTAGGGGGTGCAGGGGGGTAAAGCCCCCTGCGTCTCCCGCCTTGAGGCGGGACGGAAGGGTCGTGATCAATCAATGGGCGAGAGAAGGGAGTGGTTAAGGCTATAAACCAGTACCATATGGCTTTTAGCGCATTAGCATGAGCTATTTCGCTTAAGATTCTCATCCAGTTCTCATCCGAAATGTTAAATCGGCTTGACATATCGATTTGCACAGAATCGATTTTGCTGGTATACTCGCAGCCAATGTGCCGCGAATGACGTTGCACAGGGAAGGGTGGGAAAACCGGCATTCCCATGCCCAATTAACAAGGAGGCACACCGTGTCGCTGGATCAAGAAAAATCAACCGTTATCAATAACTATAAACTGCACGAAACAGATACTGGCTCGGCAGATGTGCAAATTGCCCTTTTGACCGACCGCATCAACCAATTAATCGAGCACTTGAAATTGCACAAGCAAGATCACCACTCACGTCGTGGTTTGCTGAAGTTGGTTGGTCGTCGCCGTCGCTTGTTGGCCTACCTGAGCAAAAAAGACAATGCTCGGTTCCGCGCTGTCAGCGAACGCTTGGGTCTGCGGATCAAAGCCTAAATTGGGTAAAGTGTTTGCTTGCAAAGCATGCTAAAATACACGTCTGGGAGTACAGTTGCTCCCAGACGTTTTTGTGTTGAGCCACAATAACGCCTCGTTGGCTCAATGATTGCAGTAAAGAGGCGCACTGATGGTTTTGTGGACGTTAGGAATTGGCGCGTGAACAGTGACCGATGTTGCTGTGCAGGCTCCAGTGCCTAACGATCCACGTTGTGAAGCACCCAAGTGGGGTGTTTGGAGGCATATTTTGACTGAACATCAAGTTCATAGTGTAACGGTGGAGCTTGCAGGTCGCCCATTGACGATTGAAGCAGGCCGCGTTGCTCAGTTGGCCAATGGCGCAGTTTTAGTTCGTTACGGCGATACGGTCTTGTTAGCAGCAGTTACTGCTTCAAATGAACCACGCGAAGGGATTGATTTCTTCCCTTTGACCGTCGATTACGAAGAAAAAATGTACGCCGCTGGTAAAATTCCAGGGTCGTTCTTCAAACGTGAAGGCCGACCAACCGAAACCGCGATTTTGACCTCGCGTTTGACCGACCGCCCATTGCGGCCTTTGTTTCCCAAAGGTTATTACAATGATGTGCAGGTTTCGATCACCACGCTTTCAACCGACCAAGTGAATGATCCAGGCCCCTTGGCAATTATTGGCGCTTCGGCAGCCTTGGTGATTTCGGATATTCCATTTGCTGGGCCAGTTGCCGCAGTGCAAATGGGCCATATCGATGGCGTTTTTGCAATCAATCCCGTGATGGGCTTGATGGAAAATAGCCGGCTCGATTTGGTTGTTTCTGGCACCAGCGAAGCAGTAATGATGGTCGAGGCCAGCGCCTACGAATTGACCGAAGCTGAAATGCTCGAAGCAGTCAAGCGCGGTCACGAAGCCATGCAATCGGTTATCCAAGCCCAGCTTGAATTGGCCGAAAAATGTGGCAAGCCCAAAAAAGAATTTGTGGCTCCTGTCGTCGATACCAGCCTACAAGATGAAATCAAAGCTTGGATGGGCAATCGCTTCTTAGAAGCCTTGAACAACAGCGACAAAACTGCACGCGAAGATGCAACCGATGCCTTGCGGCTTGAAGTGCTCGAAAAATTCAGCGCTGGTGCAACCGAAGAAGAATTGGCTGCTCGCGTTAAGACCGTTACCAAAGCCTACGATGGCTTGGTTAAAAATGAAGTTCGCTCTTCAATTCTTGAGCAAGGCATTCGGGTTGATGGCCGTAAGGTCAACGAAATTCGCCCAATCGCTGTTGATGTTGGGGTGTTGCCTCGGGTTCACGGCTCGGGCTTATTTACCCGTGGCCAAACCCAAGTGCTGACCGTGGCAACCCTTGGCTCGCCTGGCGATGAACAACGCCTTGACGATTTGGGAATTGAAACCACCCGCCACTATATGCACCACTACAACTTCCCTGCCTTCTCGACTGGCGAAGCTCGGCCTTCACGTGGCCCACGTCGCCGCGATATTGGGCACGGCAAGTTGGCAGAACGGGCTTTGGTGCCAGTGTTGCCAGAAAAAGATTCATTCCCTTACACCATGCGCTTGGTTTCGGAAGTGTTAGCATCCAACGGTTCATCGTCGATGGCCTCAGTTTGTGGCTCGTCGTTGGCTTTGATGGATGCTGGGGTTCCAATTAAAGCTCCAGTTGCTGGCGTAGCAATGGGCTTGATTACTGGCAAAGAAGCTGGCCAATTCAGCGTCTTGACCGACATCCAAGGCTTGGAAGATGCCTTGGGCGATATGGACTTCAAGGTTGCTGGCACCAGTGCTGGCATCACCGCGCTGCAAATGGACATCAAAACCACAGGCATCACCTACGAAATTATGCAGCAAGCCTTCGAGCAAGCGCGCCAAGGCCGCGTGTTCATTCTCGATAAGATGAATGAAATTATCAACACTGCGCGCAATGATATTTCGCAATTTGCCCCACGGATTATCACCCTGCAAATTGAGCCATCGAAGATCGGTGCCTTGATTGGGCCTGGTGGTAAGACGATTCGCTCAATTATCGAGCAAACTGGCGCTCAAATCGACGTTGAAGACGATGGCCGCGTATTCGTGACCACGCCTGACGCTGATGGCGCACGCTTGGCTCAATCGTTGATCGAAGGCTTGACCCGCGAAGCCAAAGTTGGCGAAATCTTCACTGGTAAAGTTGTACGGATTATGCCATACGGCGCGTTCGTCAACATTTTGCCAGGCAAAGATGGCATGGTTCACGTTTCCGAACTCGATGAAAAACGGGTCGAAAACGTCGAAGATGTGGTCAAAATTGGCGACGAATTGACTGTGATGGTGATCGATGTTGAGCCAGGCACTGGCAAGCTCAGCCTTTCACGCCGCGCAATTCTCACTGGCGAAACTGCTGAACAACGCAAGAGCAGCAGCAGCAAAGGCGGCCCACGCGGTGGTAATGGTGGCGGCGGCGACCGCGGCCCACGTCCAGGTGGCGATCGCGGCCCACGCCCAGAAGGTGGCGACCGTGGCCCACGCCCTGAGGGAGATCGCGGCCCACGCCCTGAAGGCGACCGCCCTCGTGAAGGTGGCGACCGTGGCCCACGCCCAGGTGGCAACGACCGCCGTGGTGGCGGCTTCCGCGGCTAAATCTACTCGTTAGTTGTTGATCCACGAAGCGACACGAAGAGCACGAATCTTCGCGTCCTTCGTGGATTATTTTTTAACGCAGAGGCATATTAAGGATGAGGGATGAGGGATGAAGGATGAAAGGCATAGAACAGCATCAGACAAATCTGGGTAATCTGTGGCAAAAAATACGTATTCGTGGTTTTTAACGCAGAGGCATATTAAGGATGAGGGATGAGGGATGAAAAGTATAGAATATAGGGCTATAGGCTTGAGGCTATCGAGCGATCTGTGGCTAAAAAATAATCTTCGTGTTCTTCGCGTTCTTCGTGGTTTCCGTCCTTCGTGCGCTTCGTGCCCTTCGTGGATCAAAACCGATCCCCAACAACTATTCCCCAACCCCCATTTCTACAAATGACGTAAAAAGCGATCAGGCTGGTTGAGAAAATCGCGCAACAACGTCACATGCTCAATTGCGTTATATTCAATTGGTTGCAAGCCCGCTGCGCTAATTTGCAGCAACTGGGCCTTGGGATAGGCCATAATAATCGGCGAGTGGGTTACAATCACAAATTGGCTTTGTTGCTGCTCAACTGCATCACGTATGAGCGCCAACAAACTCAATTGGCGAATGGGCGCTAATGGTGCTTCAGGTTCGTCGAGCAAATATAAGCCATTGGGCACAAAACGCGATTGAAACAAACGCAGAAAACTCTCGCCATGCGAAGCGTGATCGAGACCCTCGCCATAACGATGGCGCAGCTCGCCCAAGGTACGCGAATGGGTTTGGCGGGCTTGAGCACGAGCCAATGGCGAAAGCGTGGTATCGGCTTCGACCTCGCGCAAGCCAATTTCAGCCTCGATGCGTAATTGATTCAAGCGCTGAGCATAGCCAAAAAAATCTTCAGCCCGCAGGAAAAAGCCTCGCCCAGAGCGCTTGCGCCAACTCAGGTGCAAATATCTCGCCAAGCGTTGGGCTGAGGTCAGGCTTTGATCCTGCTCAAGATCGTAGGTGCCGACAGCGATTGAACGGGCAGCCACCGCCAAGCCTTCTAAAAAAGTCGATTTGCCAGAGCCATTATCGCCAACAATAATCGTGACTGGCGCGGTAAAATCGATTTCATGGTCAATCAAGGCCTGAATTGCTGGCACATTCAACGGAAATTGCTCGCGATCATCGGCGGTTGGTGCTTTGACTTTGAGGCTGGCTAATAACATCGCTTAATCTCGCAGCTCATCAATTGTGGCCTGAATTTGGCCGTGATGTAGTTGAATGCTGATTGTTTCGCCCACCGCAACTTGGTTGCGATTGGTGATGGCGTGGCCTGCGTGCAACACCACCGCATAGCCACGGGCCAAGGTGCGTTCGGGATTGAGTGCCACTAAACTACGCTCAGCAACTTGCACTTTCAAACGAGCCATTTCAAGCATGCGTTGCATGGCGCGTTGCAAGCGCTGTTGCTGGATGGTCATATGCTCATGGCCTTGTTGCAAGCGCAATTGGGGATCGTGACGGAGCAATTGTTGTTGCTGCTGGTTGAGTTCGCTGCGCAACAATTGCAAACGTCCTTGGAACAAACCATGCAATAACCCAACCTGATTGATCAATTCATCGCGCAGCGTGGCCAAATCGGGCGTGACCAACTCGGCGGCGGCAGAAGGCGTTGGCGCGCGCAAATCGGCAACAAAATCAACGATCGTTGTATCTGTTTCATGACCAACGCCCGTGACGACTGGTACTGGCGAGGCAAACACCGCGCGGGCTACAATCTCTTCGTTGAAGGCCCAGAGATCTTCAATTGAGCCACCGCCACGGGCCACAATAATCACATCTGGCTCGAAATCGAACAGCTCATACAAGGCCTCGACAATTGATGGCGCTGCATCTTCGCCCTGCACGAGGGCTGGCGCGATAATAACTTCGGCCAATGGAAAGCGACGGCGCAGCACATTCAACATATCCTGCAAAGCCGCGCCAGTAGGCGAGGTAACAATACCGATGCGTTGCGGAAAAAGTGGTAAAGGGCGTTTGCGCTCGGTTAAGCCTTCGGCTTCGAGTTGGGCTTTGAGCCGTTCGTATTGAGCTTGCAAAAGGCCTTCGCCAGCAGGGGTGATGAAATCGAGATACAGTTGCAAGCGTCCGTTATACAGCTCGACTTTGCCATGGCCCAAAATTGCCATGCCATCTTGCGGGAGGTAGCTAAGCCGTAAGGCAGTTGACCGCCAAATAACCGCATCGATCCGCGCATCGGCTTCCTTGAGCGTTAAATACCAATGGCCCGATGAATGGCGTTTGCAATTGGAAACCTCGCCAAAGACCCAAACGTCGCTGACGACGGGATCGCTGGTGAGCACCGCATTGATATACCCACATAATTCACTGACTGAAAGTTGTTCCATGGCTTGGCCTGCTTACTGAGGATAGTAGCACAATTGTACGAGGAATTAGCCAAAAAAACAATCGTCGATTGTTAAACCACTGAGTTAACCCACGTTCCAAAATAGTATTTCACGTAGATCATTCTATGATTACAATGCACAAATTGTCCTTTAGGGGGTGCAGGGGGATGAAAACCCCCTGCGTTTCCCTCCAGGGGAGGGACGGAAGGGTGGCGAAGCTTACATTCTTGTAAACATTAATGCCTTAACCCTCCCAAGAATATTTTGCAACTTAATCAAGCGGCACGATTGAAATCAGCACTTGGCCATACTCGACTGGCTGGCTATTTTCAACGTGAATGACTGCGACGCGGCCATGAATTTCGCTTTCAATTTCGTTCATCATCTTCATGGCTTCGACAATGCCGATCACATCGCCTGGATGCACTTCATCGCCAACTTTGACGTAGGGTGGATCTTTGGGCGATGGCGAGGCATAGAAGGTCCCAACCATGGGCGAGGTAATTGGCTGGCCGATTGATGCAGCTGGAGTTTCGGCGCTGCTGGCAGCAGGAGCCGCAGCTACGCCGCTGGTCACCACGACTGGGGCCGCCACAGCATAGGGCGTGCGCTTGACATGAATCTTGGCATCGCCACGCTCAAGGCTCAACTCGGTAATATCGGTTTGGGTGATTAAACGGAGCAACTCACGCACATCCTCGGTGAGTAAATTATGTTCTGGCGTTTGCTCACTCATGGGCTAACATCCTCAACTACACTTTTAGAAATGGCGACGGCGCAGGGAACGTGCCCAGCGCCGTGATGATCAGCTTTAAACTACGCGGCGCAACTCCACCTAGATCCGGGTGAGGTACTTGCCGTTGGTGGTATCGACCCGAATCCGTTCGCCGACGGCGACAAATGATGGCACTTGGACCACCAAACCGGTATCGGTTGTTGCAGGCTTGCCGCCACCTGAAGCGGTATCGCCTTTGTAGTTTGGCTCGGTTTCGACTACCGTCATCTCGACTGATGATGGCAACGAAATGTCCAATACTTCGTCTTCATAGGTCAAGACATCGAAGGTTTCGTTTTCGCGAATGTACAACAAGGCATCTTCGAGCAAATCCACGCTGACGGGGAATTGATCGTAGGTTTCGGTGTTCATCACGTAGATGTAGTTATCTTCGCGGTAGAGATATTGCACATTGCGGGTTGACAAGCGGGCTACTTCGAAGCGTTCGCCAGCCATAAAGGTTTTGACAGTGGTGGCACTGGTGCGGACATTGCGTAAGGTCAGGCGCAAGAATGCCGTCCCACGACCTTGCTTAACGTGGTTAGCTTCCATCACGCGGAACAATTCACCATCAATAATGAGGGTTAGACCTTTGCGTACTTCACCTGTTGAGACCATGATACAAAAACTCCCTTTGGGTTGTAATAAATTTTAGGCTTGCTCGATCACAATAATCGGGTCAAGTGGTGACTGTGTAAGAGTTTCAACGCCATTGGCATTGAGCAGAACCAAGTTTTCGAGCCGCACGCCGCCCCAATCGGGCAGATAAATACCCGGCTCGATGCTGAAAATTGAGCCAACTGGCAGCAGATCGTTGTGCACGCGGCTGAGCCGTGGCTCTTCGTGAATCTGCAAGCCAACCCCGTGGCCAGTGCCATGGCTGAAATATTCGCCATAGCCTGAGGCCTCGATGACATTGCGTGCCAAAGCATCAGCCTCTTTGCCTGTGGTGTTGGCGGTGATGCCGTTGGTGGCATCCGCAAGTGCGTGGCGCACAATGCCATAAATTTCGTCGAATTTGGCATCGGGCTGGCCCAGCACGAGGGTGCGCGTCATATCGCCATGATAGCCAGCATACAGCGCGCCAAAATCAATCACAATCGGTTGACCTTGGCCAAGTGGCGCGTTGCCAGCGTGATAATGGGGCAAGGCACTATTCAGGCCAGCACCCACGATAATCTCAAAGGCTAAGCCATCGCCGCCATGCTCCACAATCGCTTTATGCAATTCCCAAGCAACTTCACGTTCGAGCATGCTTGGGCGCAACATTGGCTTGACTGCTGCCAAGGCTTGATCGGTAATGTTAATTGCTTGACGCAAGGCCGCAACTTCTTCGCTGCTCTTGATCGCGCGGAGTTGCTCAGTCAACGAACCAATGGCAACCAAGGTTACATCAGCAGGCAAGGCTTGGCGCAAAGCATTGTAATCGGCAACGCTGAGTGTCGCTGGCTCGTAGCCCAAACGCTTGATTGGCGCAACATAGCGGCCAACGCAGCTATACAACGTTTCATCAAGCGTGCGCGTGATGGTTTCAAAGTGGCTGGCCTCTTGCGCTGCTTGCACGGTATAGCGGCCATCGGTAATTAATAATGCCCGTTGAGCATCAATTAATAACACGCCCGCCGAACCACTAAACCCGCTCAGATACCGCCGATTTTGGCTATTGACCACCAACAATCCATCAATTTGGGCTGCTTCAAAAAGCATCCGCAACGCTGCGAGCCGTTCTTGAGACACCGCGCACCAGCCTTTCAGCACACTACAAGCCCGCTTGGGGTTGCCAACGGGCTTTGTGTAGTATATATGCCATCAAAGATGCTTGTCAAACGTTTTTTATTGTAAAGCTATGATAGAGAACAGAGAGCAAAGAACATAGAACATAGGATGTTGGGGGTTGGGGATCAGGGGTCGGGGATTGGACGATAGGCTCTTGGCTTTGGGCTATTGGCTATAGGGTATGAAAAAATCATCTGGGCTAATCTGTGACAATCTGTGGCTAAAAGAACGATCATTCGTGCAATTCGTGCAATTCGTGGCTAAAAGAACGATCATTCGTGCTCTTCGTGCGCTTCGTGGATCAATCCGTTAACGCAGAGGCGCAGAGAGAAAAGATAAAGTATGAAGTATGAGGGATGAAGGATGAAATGTGGGGTATAGCAGGATAATCCAAACAATCTGTGGCTAAAAAATCGTTCTTCGTGCTCTTCGTGCGCTTCGCGGTTCCTATCGTTTGTGCAATTTGTTGATCAAAACCTTCCGATCCCCGACCTCCAACACCCGATCCTCAACTTCTACTGATAACTCGCTGCTAGGTGGAGACTGGCTTGGGCTGCGCCTGCAAAATCGCCTAATGCCTCGAAGGCTTGGCGGGCTGCGTCGAAACTAGCACGCGCCGCGAGCACATCGCCCTCCAACGCCCAGGCTCGACCAAGCCCAAGCATGCGCAGCGGCGTTGTTTCCAAGCTAAGCGCCCGTTGATAGAGTGTGACTGCTGCTTGGCCCGAGGCCATAATCAAGGCATGATAGCCAGCCATTTCTGCGTAGCGCGCTGCTTCGTGGGCATTGCCCGCAGCTTCATAATGGCTGGCCAATTGCACCGCCACTAGTGGCAACATACCCGCATAACTGGCGGCCAAAGCTTCGGCAGCCCGCCGATGAAACACTTGGCGCCGCGCCGTACTAAGCTGTTGCTGCCAAACTTCAGCAATCAGCGGGTGGGCAATTTGATATTGGCCCGTTTGCTCAGCCAAAATGCCTTGCTGCAATAAGAGATCAAGCATATCGAGGGCTTGATCTTCGTCGCAATGGCTGACCTGTTGCAACAATTCTAGCTTACTGTTGATGCCCAAAATCATGGCGGCTGAGAGCAAGGCTTGGGCAGCACTCGGCAAACTGATTAAGCGTAAGCCCAATACATCAGCCAACGAGCTAGGAATTTGCTCGCTGGGAGCTTGGATTAATTCATGCAAAAAGTAGGGATTGCCCCGGCTGCGCTGATAAAGTTGGGTGCTGCGTTGCATATCACCGCCGTGTTGGCGAACCAATTGGGCGCTTTCGCTGGCACTCAGCGGTTGCAACTCATGGCGTTGGGCGATGTGGTTGCGTTGCCAATGCCAAATCAAATTGGCCAATTCACCTTGCACCTGATTAGCTCGATAGGTCAGGATAATCAGCACTGGCTTGGATTGCAAGCGTTCCGCAGCAAAGCCCAGCCAACCAAGCGAAAGTTGATCGGCCCAATGCGCATCGTCAAGCACCAACACCAAAGGCTGATCGGCAAAGAGCATCAACACTTGCACCATGGCCTCGAAAATTCGCCGCCGTTCTTCGGCGGGCGTGGCAGTGCTCAGCGGCGGCACAATCTCGCGTTGCTTAAAATCGGGAATCAAGCGCGCCAACTCGCTCTGCCAGTAGGGCGCTAATGGTGATTGTGCGCCAAACAGCCAATCCAACAATGCAGTTTGGTCGGTCCAGGCTAAAAATGGCGCAAATGGTAGCAATTGGGTAATTTCCAGCCCGCGAGCCACAATCACCCGATGCACTTCGCGAATTTGGCCCAGCCATGTTTGCCACAAGCTGGTTTTGCCAATCCCTAGCTCGCCAGTGAGCAATACAACTTGGAGTTGCTGGTGCAAACTGGCTTGCCACGCTTGATGCAACAACGCGTAATCACGCTCGCGGCCAATTAATTGGGCCTTGTTGGTTGGAGTGGGCAAGTGTGGCGGTTGAAGCGGTGCGCTCGTTGGCGAGCCAAGAATTTGCATCCGCAGCGCTTGGGTTGCTGCTGCTGGATCCAAGCCTAGTTGTTGCTCAAGTTGATAGTGGAAATTGGTGTAGTGTTGTAAGGCATTGGCCCGTTGATCAAGCGCCAAGCACGCTTGAATCGCCGCTTGGACAAATGGCTCATGCAGCGGATCAATCGTCAGGCCATGGCTGGCAAGCTGGAGTTTTTGATGCCAATCATCGCAGCGTTGCAACCCCTGTTCAAGCAATTGCAGATAGTGCTGATGCAGCCGATTGCGCTCTTGCAGCAGCCACAATTCAAACTCTGGCGCATCGCGCAAATTCAGGCCATCGAGCAATGGGCCACGATAACATCCAAGCAGCTTTGTGAGATCAGGCTGATCGAATTGCCATAATGTGTGCAGATCGTTCCAGCACTCGCTGCCCAAGCTCAAACGATCATCGTGGCTGCGAATGCAATCGTTGCCCAGTTGTTGGCGCAACAGCCAAAGGCAATTGCTCAAGTTTTTGCGCGCCGCACTGCTGCTACTTTCGGCCCAGAGCAAACCCAAAATGCGTTCGCGCGGCTGTGGCTGTGGTTGGCATGCCAAATAGGCCAATAACGCTATGGCCTTGGCATTGGTCAGGTTAATCAATTGCTGGTTGTAGAAAATTTGCGGCTGGCCCAAAAAATAATAGCATCGTTGCATCGCCATTCCCAACCCAAAATCACCTAGCCAGCATTTTAAACCAAAATTGTATGAACTGGGAATGAACTAAGGAAACCAAACAGGAAAGTAGCTTGCAATAATAGTATGAGTGAATAGTGATTAATCGTGGAGCAACGCCCAATGACGACCGCAACCGCTGGCAAACTACAAATAGGCGACCGCGCCCCAAACTTTCGGCTGCCCAACCAAAATGGCGCAATCGTCGATCTCAACGATTTGCTGGGCAAGCAGCATATTGTGCTCTTTTTCTATCCCAAAGATGATTCGCTGATTTGCGTGGCCGAAGTCTGTGCTTTTCGCGACCAATATGAAGTATTCAAGCAAGCAGGCGCCGAAGTCATTGGCGTAAGCAGCGATTCGGTTGAATCGCATAAGCAATTTGCGGCCAAACAGCGCTTGCCGTTTACCTTGCTGAGCGATGGCGATAGTGCGGTGCGCAAAGCCTATGGCGCAACCACGCTGGGCATTTTTACTGGCCGCGTCACCTACATTATCGATCCGCAAGGCACGATTCAACATATTTTCTCATCACGCTTGAATGCCCAAAAACATATTGACGAATCGTTACGGATTCTGCAACAAGCCTAAATTTTAGTGGGGAGTTTTTAAGATGGCGACTGCAACCACTGGCAAACTGAGCGTTGGCGATCAAGCTCCAGCGTTTAGCCTGCCCAACCAAGCTGGCCAAATGATCGATCTCCAAAGCCTGATTGGCCACAAGAAAATCGTTTTGTTTTTCTATCCCAAGGATCATTCTGCTGGCTGCGTGGCCGAAGTGTGTGCTTTTCGCGACCAATACGAGGTATTCAAACAGGCTGGAGCTGAAGTGATTGGCATTAGCAGCGATTCAGTTGAATCGCACGAGCAGTTTGCCGCCAATCATCGGCTACCATTTACCTTGTTGAGCGATCGCGATGGCACGGTGCGCAAGCTCTATGGTGCAACGACCTTGGGTATTTTGGCAGGCCGCGTAACGTATATCATCGATCAAAAGGGCACGATTCAGCATATTTTCTCGTCGATGCTCAATTTCAACAAACACATCAGCGAAGCGCTGCGCATCATCAACGAGGCCTAACCACGAAGGCTATAGGCTATTGGCTTTTGATCCACGAAGGACACGAAGCGCACGAAGGCGTTAAAATTTCGCGTTCTTCGTGTCCTTCGCGGTTTCAAGCGTAATTTTGCCTTTTGACTTTCCTTCATCCCTCATACTTCATACTTCATCCTTTTACGTCAGGCTGATCAGTTTTTGGCGCACGGCGATGCTGACGGCCTCGGTGCGGTTGGTTGCGCCAAGCTTGCCCAAGATGTTTTGCACATGGACTTTGACTGTGCGCAGCGCAATATCAAGCTCTAGCGCAATCTCGCTGTTGGAGCGCCCACGGCCCAGCAGGTGCAGCACTTCTAACTCGCGCGGCGTCAACGATTCTGGCTGGGGATTGCTCACGCCAGCCACCAGTTTGGCGGCAATATCGGGCGCAAGATGGGTCATGCCACGGGCAACCGCTTGAATTGCCGAAACCAACTCATCAGCAGAAGCATCCTTGAGCAAGTAGCCCTTGGCACCCGCCCGCAAAGCCGCCCAAATAAACTCATCGGTGGCATAGGTGGTGAGCACCAGCACTTTGGCTTGGGGCCAGCGTTGGCACAGCTGACCAATTGCGGTCGGGCCATCCATCACCGGCATTTGCAAATCCATCAATACGACATCTGGTAGTTCTTGGGCATAAAGATGCAGCGCTTCTTGGCCATTGGCAGCCTCACCCACAATCGCAATGCTGGCTTCATCCTCCAAAACTGCAATCAGGCCCTCGCGAACAATCCGTTGATCTTCAACAATTGCAACTCGAATCATGGCAAAATCCTCGGCGATGGCGTTTTTAGCGCCGTACTATCAGCTAGCTATCAGCTTAACACGGGTCTCGCCCGATCTGATTATGCTATAATGGCGCTTATACGAGGGCCAAAAGCCCTTCTTTTTTGGATTAAATGCCCGCTTGCGGGGCTTGTGGCTCCGGCCTGCACCTTGACTTCCTGCCAACCATCCACGCGAGCGCTGCAGCAGAAAGATCATCGCACCATATATGTTTAGATCATTTTTTCGCTCATTTAGCCGCGATATTGGTATGGACTTAGGCACCGCCAATACTTTAGTCTATTTACGCGGCAAAGGCATTGTAATTTCCGAGCCATCAGTGGTGGCCATTGATAAACGCACGGGGATTCCCCAAGCTTTTGGCGCTGCGGCCAAAGCCATGGTCGGCAAAACCCCAGCCAATATTGTCGCAGTTCGTCCACTCCGCGATGGCGTAATTGCCGATTTCGATGTGGTCGAAAAGATGATGAAATATTTTTTCGACCAAGCCCACAAGCACGTTGGCGCAAGCATTGCTGGCCGCCCACGGGTAATTGTCGGCGTGCCCTCGGGCGTGACCGATGTGGAAAAACGAGCTGCTCGTGACGCTGCGATGAACGCTGGTGCCCGCGAAGCCTATGTCATCGAAGAACCAATGGCCGCTGCGGTTGGCGCAGGCTTGCCTGTAACCGAACCAACTGGCTCAATGGTTGTTGATATTGGCGGCGGCACAACCGAAGTTGCCGTGATCTCGCTGGGTGGGATTGTGATTAACCACTCGTTGCGCACCGCTGGCGACGAAATCGACGAAGCAGTGATCGCCTTTGCTCGCCGCGAATATAACTTGCTGATTGGCGAGCGTATGGCTGAAAAAGCCAAAATTGCCGCTGGCTCCGCCTACCCACTCGAAGAAGAAATCAAAGTCACCTTGCGGGGCCGCGATTTGCTGACTGGCTTGCCCAAAGCGATTGAAATTAGCAGTATTGAGTTGCGCGAAGGTATCGCTGGCCCAGTTGCTAATATTGTTTCCGAAGTGCGCACCGCCTTGGAAGAAACTCCGCCAGAGCTGGTCGCCGACATTATGGAACATGGCATTACCTTGGCTGGTGGCGGCTCGCTGTTGCGCGGCTTAGACCGCCGGATTGCCGCTGAAACCAAAATGCCAGTCCACATCGCCGAAGATCCACTTTCGTGTGTGGCTCGTGGCACTGGCAAAATGATCGAAGAATTTGATAAATACCGTGACACGATTCGGCGTTCGCAAGAATCGCGTCGCATCAAACGCGGGTAGCCATGTTAAATCGTTCAAGCAATGCCCAACGTGCCACCAAGCTCATTATTTGGCTGGCTTGTATTGTGGTTGTGCTACTATTGCTCGATCAACGGGGCATTTTGACTCCGGTTACTGCGAGCACGGCCCGCTTTTTGACACCTGTTACTCGAACCTTGACGAATATTCGTTTAGCAATTAGTGATACCTTTGGCGGCATTTTCGGTTCGTCGCAGGCAGCCCAAGATTTGGCGGCCATGCAACAACGCGTAACCGAGCTTGAAAACGAAAATCTGCAATTGCGCAGCGCCGCCGCCGAAAACGCAACCTTGCGCCGAACCGCAGGCATGCGCGAACGCTATGGCTGGCGCACCGTGATTGGCAACGTGGTCAGTCGCTCCGCTGATGCTGGCAATCGCTTAATTAGCATTGATCGTGGCACCGCCGATGGCTTGGCCGTGGGCATGCCGGTCGTCTCGCACGTCAATGGTAGCCCCGATGCGCTGATTGGCTTGGTCGATACGGTGAGCCAACATAATGCCACGGTCTTGCTCATTACTGATTCACGCTCGGTCATTAGTGGCCAAGTGCTAGCGCAAGTTGCTAACGAGCAAGAAGGCGGCATCATTAGCCAACCAATGGGCGATGTGCTTGGGCAATGGCAGCTTGGCTCACGCCTGATTATGCGCCATATCGATCGTGATGCGAAATTTAAGGTTGGCGACGATGTATTGACCGCTGGGATTAGCAAAGCCCTAGCCTTTGATGCGCCTGCAGCGCGGATTCCGCCTGATGTGCCAATTGGTCGCGTGAGCGCAATTCGCCCCGATGGCCACGGCCAACAAGCCGATATTGAACCATATTTTGATCCTGATGTGGTGCGGACTGTATGGATTATCGTCGGCGAAGATTAAGCGAGCGGCTGCGTGGGCAGCTTTGGTTGGCAACAAGCGTTGGATTAACCGTTATCGTGCAGACGACTCTTTTACCAACTGTGTTCAATGCCCACTTGAATTTGGTGTTGTTAGCGGTGGTTTGTTGGACGTTGCTTGCTGACGCCGCCAAGGGCGCGGCAATCGCTATGTATGGCGGCTTGTTAATCGATGTGGTCGGCTATTCGCCCTTTGGTAGCCATGCCTTGGCTTTATTGCTGGTTGCTTGGCTATGTAGCCTCGCCGCCGAGCGCTTTCCGCCTGATACATGGCCAACCTCGCTCTTGCTCACAATCGGCGCAACGCCGCTGTATCATTTGATTACCCAAATGTTTCGCGGTGGCACCGACGATTGGCTGAGTTGGGCGATTGTGGTGCTTGTGCCAGCCATGATTATCAATGCGATTGGGGTTTTGCCGACGTTTCTCGTTTTGCAATGGTGGAACGAACGGCAAATTCGCCACTAAACTTTATCATCAAGGAGAACCCATATGCGCGGTCGCCTGATCGGCTTACGGGTCGTGAGCTTAATTATATTCATTGCCTTGCTCGCCCGTTTGCAGCAATTGCAATTTGGCAGTAGCGCTGCAACCTCGCGGGCTTCGATTGAGCAAAATATTACCCGCCACGATTATATTGCGCCGCAACGAGGCGAGATTTTTGCCAGCGATGGCACGACCCTGCTCGCCGCCTCGGTGCCAACCTCGCTCTTAGGCATTCAAGCTGAATCGCTGCCGCGCAAACGCGCCGATCGCAACGCTGTCTATATGCGGCTGAGTATGCTGTTGCCATTCAGCGATACCTTTACGCTCTCGCCAACCACCAAAATGCAGGAAGATCCTGCTTTGGCTGCGGCAGTCTATGGCATTTCGCCAATTTTGCCCGCCGATACAAGCTTTGCGCCGCATCAAGCGATTACGGTGACGGTGCCAATGGGCAAGGCCTTGACTGCGTTGCAACTGAGCAAAGCCTATACCGATGTGATTACCTTGCAGCCAGGCGTGGAAAAAGCCCTTGCCAAAGCCAATTTGCCATCGTATTTGGTTGTGCCGGTGGCCAAAAATATTCCCAATGATGTGGCCTTGGCAATTCGTGAAAATGCGCTTGCTTTGCCCGGCGTGCGGGTTGTCGATGGTTTCCAGCGTGATTACCCGCTGAGCGCCGAAACCAAATCGCTTTCGCATTTATTGGGCTATATGATTCGAATTAACGATAAGCAACTGGCGCGTTACAATCCCTTGAATGATGCAGATGGCCCGCGCCAATACTTGGAAAGTGATTTGATTGGGGTTGATGGAATCGAAAATTATTACGAATCAACCTTGCGCGGCAAACTTGGCACCAATCAAATCTCGGTCGATGTGTGGGATCGGATTGTCGGCGAGCCAAAGGTGTTGCAACCAATGGAAGATGGCAAGAATCTGATTCTGAATATTGATATGGATTTGCAACGTGATAGCGAGCAGATTTTGCAAAAATGGCTCGATATTGCCGACCAACGCCGCATGCGCTTAGCCAATACGCCGGGCAAAGATCAAGTTAAATATGCCTCCTATGATCGCATCAACAAAGGTGTGATTATGGTGATGGATGTGAATACTGGCGCTGTGCTGGCCTCGGTCAGCTTGCCAGCCTACGATAACAATGCCTTCAATCGCGGCGAGGTCGAGGAAATTACCGATTTATTTACTGATGAAGAAAACACGCCTTTGCTGCATCGGGCGATTGCTGGTAAATATCCACCTGGCTCGACTTTCAAGCAGTTTACCGCTGCTGCCGCTTTGGATAGCGATATTATCAACCCCGATACGCGGATTCAAGACCCGGGCTTTTTGCTTGTGCGCAACGAATATAACGAAGCGCTGACCAACCAATATCCCAACTCCAACCGCCGTGCCAATGGCTTGATCAATGTTTCTGATGCTTTGAAAGTTTCGTCAAACGTCTTTTTCAACACGGTTGCTGGCGGGACTGATTACGTAACCAACCTCAAGCCAAACGATCCCCAAATTAAAGGCGGCTTGGGGATTGATCGCTTATACGAGACGGTTTCAGGCGAATTTGGCTTCGATAAATTAACTGGCATCGACTTGCCTGGCGAAGATTCGGGGATTATTCCCAACAAAGAGTGGAAGAAGCAGCGCCGCGAACGCTGGGGCGTTGGCGATACCTATATTGCGGCGATTGGCCAAGGTGATGTGCAAGTTACGCCATTGCAATTGCTGCGTGCGACCGTCGCCACCGCCAATCGCGGCACGGTTTATCAACCGCAAGTGGTCAAAGCAATTACCGATTTGAACCGCACCGATACGATTACGCTTACGCCAGTCATTGAACACACGATTAATCTTGCGCCTGAGCATTGGGCCGTGATTCGCGAAGGCATGCGGCGCTCGGTGCGCGATTCCGATGCTTATAATCGGATTGCCAATAGCAACAACAAACCAGCAGGCGCGATTCTCGCCGATCTTGATCGGCTGGATTTGGCGGGCAAAACCGGAACCGCCGAATATGCGGAAGGGCCATATTTGCGTTCGCACTCATGGTTTGTTGGCTTTGCGCCATTCGATAATCCTAAGGTCGCGATTTTGGCGATGCTCGAAGGCACTGGCGATTTAGGTGATGGTTCGGGGACGTTGGCCTTGCCTGCGGTTGTTGATGTGCTGCGGGCCTATAACGGCGAAGGCTTCCCCGATATTAATGGCAATATGCCTGCGCCTGCTGCTGGCAGCACTGGCCAATAGAGGAAACAGCGATGCAATTATCAGTTGCCTTGGGCCAAATTGATCTTGTTTTGGGCGATCGCGACGCCAACTTGGCAACTGTGCGCAAACTTGCAGCGCAGGCCGAACTGGCTGGCGCAGATTTGCTCGTGCTGCCAGAATTGTGGGGCACTGGCTATCTGCTGGAGCAAGCTCACGAGCTGAGTGATCCGCTCGGCAAGGGTTTGTTTGAAGAAGTGGCAGTTTTGGCAGCGCGCCATCATCTGGCAATTGTTGGCTCGCTGCTTGAGCGCGATGGCGAGCAGGTTTACAACACCGCCACGTTGTATGATGCTCAAGGCAAACGCCTACATCACTATCGTAAAACCCACCTGATTGGCCTGATGAACGAAGATCAATATTTGGGTGCTGGTCAGCAAGCAGAAGTTTTTGAAGCTGCCTGGGGCACAAGCGCCTGCGCCATTTGCTACGATTTGCGCTTTCCCGAGCTGTTTCGGCGCTACGCTTTGGCGGGTGCAGAAGTAATTATTATTCCTGCTGAATGGCCGACTGCGCGGATTGAACATTGGCGCACCTTGCTAGGAGCCCGAGCGATCGAAAACCAAGCGGTGGTGATAGCCTGCAATCGGGTTGGCAGCGACCGCGCTAACCAGTTTGGTGGCGCTTCGATGCTGATTGATCCATGGGGCACGGTCTTGGTTGAGGGCGATGATCAAGCTGGCTTGCTGACCGCGACCGTTGATCTCGACACTGTTGCCAAGGCCCGCAACTTCCTGCCAGTTTTCCGCGATCGGCGGGTTGATCTGTATTAGCCGAGGGGTCAGGTTTTGATCCACGAAGGGCACGAAGATTAATTTTTTAGCCACAGATTGCACAGATTCGTGTGATTTTGTTCTCATAGACCATAGCCAACAGCCCATAGCCATGGGTTCTCTGCGCCTCTGCGTTAAAAAAACACGAATACTTATTTTTTAGCCACAGATTGCACAGATTCGTGTGATTTTGTTCTCATAGACCATAGCCAACAGCCCATAGCCATATGTTCTATGCTCTATGTTCTATGTTCTTTTTGCCTTTTGCCTTCTGACTTTTGATTTCTGATACCATTTTGCCTTTCCTTCATCCTTCATCCCTCATCCTTCATACTTTTAAAGAGTGGTTGCGTAGTTCTGCTGAATGGTGGATAATCAACCAGCAGAATGCTGGCAGCGAACAAGTGTTGGAATCGTGTTAATATTGGGATGCAAGAGAACGGCCCTCTGCCATGCGCGAGGTTTTTCGGGTAGACTAGATGCATCGACCGAAGTGCGCCGACGCGCACCGTTGCAAGGAGGCTTGCTATGTCCTGGTTTCAATGGCTCTCACCTGCTCACGACATTGTGGCAGCGAAATCGCCCTCGATGGTTGTTCCCTACGTTGTAGAAACGAGCAGCCGCGGCGAACGAGTTTATGACATCTACTCACGTTTGCTCAAAGAGCGGATCATCATTCTCGGTACGCCGATTGATTCGCAAATTGCGAATGTGTTGGTAGCTCAATTATTGTTCTTGCAACACGATGATCCTGATCGCGATATTTCGATCTATATCAATAGCCCTGGCGGCGAAGTAAACGCTGGCCTTGCAATCTACGATACGATGCAAATGGTTTCGCCCGATATTGCGACTTGGTGTGTTGGTTTTGCTGGCAGTATGGCTACCCCAGTACTTGCTGGCGGTACCAAAGGCAAACGCTATTCATTGCCCAACTCAACCATCCACATGCACCCAGCAGGTGGTGGCGCTCGTGGCTATGCGCCTGATGTCGAAATTCAAATTAAAGAGTTGTTGCGTCTGCAAAACATTGTGCGTGGCTTGCTATCGAAGGATACCGGCCAGCCAATCGAACGCATTGCCCGCGACTTCGACCGTGACTTGTTTATGACACCAGAACAAGCAAAAGAATATGGTATCATTGACGAAATTACGACCCACATCGAAGCTGGGCAACAAGATTAATTGAGCAACAAGGATGATGACGCGAGCAGCGTGGCTCGCGTCGTCACCAATGGGAGCAATTCCAATGGCGCATTCCGCCTTTATGCCACCGACCTATTACTGCTCGTTTTGCGGGCGGAGCCAAGATGAAGTCGATCGCTTGGTCACAGGTCCGGGGGCATTGTTTATTTGCAACGAGTGCATTGAGTTATTAAGCGCAATTATTGCCAATGAGGAGCGTAAAGATGCTCCGAATACCCCAACCCTACCACCAACTTTGCCAATTCCCCACGCCATTCGCGACCATCTCGATGAGTACGTGATTGGCCAAGATCGGGCCAAAAAGGTGATGGCGGTTGCGGTCTACAACCACTACAAGCGGTTGCGTGCCCAAGCTCAAGGCGATACCGATGTCGAAATTCAGAAAAGTAATATTCTGTTAGTCGGGCCAACTGGCTCGGGCAAAACCTTGCTGGCCCAAACGCTGGCACGCATGCTCGATGTGCCGTTTGCCATCGCCGATGCCACCGCCCTCACCGAGGCTGGCTATGTTGGCGAAGATGTCGAGACGATTCTGTTGCGTTTGATTCAGGCCGCCGATGGCGATGTTGAGCGGGCACAGATGGGCATTTTGTATATCGACGAAATCGATAAGATTGCCCGCAAAGCCGATAATCCTTCGATTACCCGCGATGTTTCTGGCGAGGGCGTGCAACAAGCCTTGCTGAAAATTCTTGAAGGTGGCGTGGTGAATGTGCCACCAATGCCTGGCCGCAAACACCCACAGCAAGAATTTATTCCCTTTGATACCACCAATGTGCTGTTTATCTGCGGTGGAGCCTTCGAGGGTTTAGAGCACCACATTGCCCAACGCTTGGGCAGTGCTGGAACCTTGGGCTTTGGCAAAACTATCGTCAAAGAAGAACGGATCGAACGTTCAAAGAAATTGCTCTCGTTGGTCAATCCCGACGATTTGCTGCACTTTGGCTTTATTCCTGAGTTTATCGGGCGGATGCCAGTCGTTGCCGCGCTCACGCCACTCGATAAAGCTGCCATGCTGCGGATTTTGACCGAGCCGCGTAACGCAATTATCAAGCAATATCAAAAAATGTTGGCGCTTGATCACGTGCAGCTCGAAGTTAGCAGCGATGCCATGGAAGCGATTGTCGAACGGGCCTTGGCTGGCAAAACTGGCGCGCGTGGTTTGCGCACCGCCGTCGAGGAAATTTTGCTCGATGTGATGTTTGACTTGCCGTCGGAAACCGATGTTGTGCGCTGTGTGATCACTGCCGAAACCGTGCGTGATGGCGCAATGCCAACCTTGATTCGGCGCACAAGCACCCGCAGCCGCGCTGGCAAGCAACCAACAACCAAGGCTAGCTAAATTGCGTTTTGTTGGATCGATGCCTCGTTCTTGCTAAAGAACGAGGCATTTTGTTTTAGCATTTGTTGCCGTGGCTTGACACACTGCGTAAATCGCGGCATCCTGCTAGTAGCACACGTAATATGTGGCTTTTATGGAGGCTCTATGAAGGGTAAAGTTTGTTTGGTCACTGGGGCAACTGGTGGCATTGGTAAGGTGACGGCCTTAGAACTCGCTCGTCAAGGCGCGACGGTGGTGATTATTGGGCGGCATCCTTTGCGCACCGAAGGCGTTACCGAGATGATCAAACGCGAAACGGGCAATCCCAACGTTAGTTATATTCTGGCCGATTTATCCAAGCAGGCCGAGGTGCGCCGCGCTGCCCAAGAATTTCTCAGCAAGCACGATCAATTGCATATTTTGGTCAACAATGCTGGGGCTTTTTACAGCGCCCGCCAAGAAAGCACCGATGGGATTGAATTGACCATGGCGCTCAATCATTTGGCTTATTTTCTGCTGACCGATTTGTTGCTGGATACGATCAAAGCCAGTGCTCCTGCCCGTATCATCAATGTTTCCTCCGAGGCCCATCGCATGGGCACGATGGATTTCAACGATCTCGAAGGTAAGCGCAAATGGAGCGGTTGGCGCATGTATGGTCGTTCCAAATTGGCCAATATTCTGTTTACCAAAGAGCTAGCCCGCCGTTTGGCTGGCACTGATGTTACGGTCAACTGCTTGCATCCTGGTGTAGTCTCAACTGGTTTTGCTGCCAACAATGGCGTTTTTGGGATTGTGATGCGCAAGTTGATGGATCTTGGCTCGATCAGCGCCGAAAAAGGGGCCGAAACGACCTTGTATCTCGCCACCTCGCCCGAAGTTGATCATGTCACGGGCTTGTATTTCGACAAAAAGAAACCCCGTGAATCTAGCCCCATTTCCAACGATCAAGCTGCCGCCGAAAAGCTCTGGCAATGGAGCGAGCAAAAAGTTCAACAGGTCAGCGAACAACAAGCAGCCTAAGCAAGGATGAAGGATGAAGGATGAGGGATGGAAGAGAACATAGAACAAAGAGCATAGAACATAGGGGTCGGGATTTAAACGCAGAGGCGCAGAGCAACCGAAGGATGAAGGATGAGGGATGAGGGATGAGAGTTGGAGAAGTCAAAAATCAAAAAGCTTGTTTAACCGCGAAGAACGCGAAGGGCACGAAGAAATCTTTTTAATCAGGCTCTTGTCTAAAGGCTGCGGGAGTACAAAAAATCAATCCCGAAAATCTGTGCTCATCTGTGGCAAAAAACTTAGCCTTCTTGCGCTTCGCGCTCTTCGCGGTTTCGTCCTTCGTGTCCTTCGTGCCCTTCGTGGATCAAAATGATTGCTGGGCCTCAAGCTGATCGGCGAGGGTATCAGTAAACTCGTACCAATCCCACAAATTCAGATAGTCGGTATCCCACGGTTTGCCATGATAGCGAATTAACAAGCCATGCAACTCACTTCCAATCGCCCGAATCGCTGGCGCATTAGCGTGGACGATGGCTTCCGCTAATCGACCTGACCATGGGCGGTCGGGATTTTCACGCTGTGGTAATGCAGCAATCTTCGCATCATAGATTATCGCTTGCGGTGCATCACCTTCCATCAGGGCCGCTAAGGCCAACAGATCCCAATAGAATTCGACATAGACAGACCACTCAATCCAAACTGGGGACTCTTCGAGTTCTCGTATTTTCACGATACATGCACGCATTGATGCTTGATCGCCAATGAGTCGATACAAATTTGCCGCATAAAACCAATCTCCGGCATGCTTAAATAACGACGAAGGCGAATGTGGATTGATCGTGCTTACCCGTTGCTGGGCGACTAAAAGGGCTGTCTGCCGAAGATACTCCGTTGCTCGTTCATCACGCAGGTAATAATAACAGCGCCCAAGCGCTTCCCAATCTTCCCAACCTAAGTCATAGCCATGGCTTTTTTTTATTTCGATTTGGCTAAACCCCTCGTGTAGCCGTTTTTGCAAGGCCTTCGCTTTTGGCAGCAGCATCACCAGCTCCTTTCTCTTCTTTCTAACTGAATGCTTCTTGGTTATACTTCTGACCCCTAACCGCTAAATGCTGGCCCCTCGCTTACTGCCAAGCATACAAGGTGGTAATAATGCTCGAATAATCATCAGTCCACAAGCGATCGTTGGGCCGATTTTGCAAGCTGCGCCATTGATATTGATCGATAAATTGTTGATAGAAGGCTTGATTTTTGGTAAAAATCACCCATTTGGTGCTGTTATTGCCTTGTTCAAGCACATCCTCATCGGTATGATATTCATGAACTAATGCCAATAACCCCAATTTTTCGGCTAGGTCGTGCAACACTGGCTCTAAATTGAGATAGCGATTTGAAATGTGAAAGGCAATAATTCCATCAGGATTCAATTTGCTCAGATACAGTTCCAGCGCCTCGACGGTTACTAAGTGGGTGGGAATCGCATCTGAGCTATAGGCATCCATAATTAACACATCAAAGGGCTTGGTTTCCGCTGCCAGCGAGATGCGGGCATCGCCGACGACGACGGGAGCTTGGGGTGTACATTGGCTGAGATAGCTGAAATATTGCGGATTCTCAGCAATTTCAATCACCACCGGATCGATTTCAAAATATTTCCAAGTATCTTGCGGCTGGGCATAACAGGCGGCTGCCCCACTGCCTAAGCCCACTACCCCAACATTTTTTGGGGTTGTTTGTTGATTGGCAACTTGGAAAATCTCGTTGAGTGGGCCATTTAGGCTATAGTAGGTCAGTGGGCGTTTACTTAATGCTGGATCAAGAAACTGCATGCCGTGCAAGGTCGTACCATGCATCAAAATATTAAAGCGATCGTTGACTTCGATAATCCGGTTGACGCCGAAAAAGCTGCGTTCTTGATAAACTAAGGTCGATCTTGTAAAGCCAATCAGCGAAACGACTGCAAAAAAGCCACCAATGCTTAAGCCAAATGAGACTGGATTGCGCGATTGGCTATAGGCAAGCAACATTGTGACCGAGAATAAAATTCCATAGCCAAGCGTATCCTCTTCGTAATTAAAAGCTTTGAGCAGCAATACCAATCCAATGCTGAGCACAATCATCAAGCCAGGTTTATACAACGATTGGAGCCATTCTTGGCGATTAGTTGGCTTGGGTTTGCGCCACGGGGCAAGCATTAATCCCAAACACAACATCAATGGATATTCCCAAACTGAATTAAAAATCAACGGTGCAATCAATCCATTAAAAATCCCACCAATCACGCCACCTAACGACATCAATAAATAGAATTCAGTTAACTTCTGTGGCTCAGGCCGATCATCTGCCAGTTGTTGATGCAAAACCATTGTGACAACGAACAGGCTTGCCAAATGCAAAATTAACAACAGTAAAATTGGACTATTCGCCCCAGTAATGATCGTCAGAATAACTAACATCACCAAAATTGGCATTAACCAAACTAAAGCTTGTTTGGGAATCAGTACTTTATTGGCAAACACAAAAATAAACGTCAATAAATATAATGCCAAGGGAATAACCCACAACAACGGCATCGCCACAATATCGGTGGTAATGTAGGTTGTAACGCTTACCAATAAACTTGAAGGCACAGCCGACCATGCGATCCACTTGAGCCTGCGTTGCCATGTAATCGGGCTGCTGGCTTGGCTGGTTGCGCTTGAAACAACCTGCGGCGCTCGTTGCCAAACTCGAATGCCACAGCCAATAAACAGCAACACCAACAGCACATAGCCCCAGCGCCAACCATCGCTTTGCAAGCGCAGGCTGGTGTTTGGCTCGATAATTAATGGATAGGCCAATAACGCCAACATACTGCCAACATTACTCATTGCATAGAGCACATAGGGATTGCGATTTTGCTCGCTACTGCCAAACCATGCTTGCAACAATGGGCTGCTCGCCGAAACCACAAAAAATGGCAAGCCTAAGGCAACTGCAAACAAACTCAGTAGCCAAGCAATGGGAAAATCAGTTGTTGGCGCTTGCCAGCCCGCAGGAATCGCAATTGGCAAAACCAATAATGGCGTTAACAAAAGCCCACAATGAATTAATACCTGTTGCCGAGGTTTAAAATATTTCGTTAGCAGGTGCGAATAGCCATATCCTAGCAATAACACCGTTTGATAAAACACTAACGCCGTATTCCAAACCGACGGCGCACCACCAAGCAATGGTAACGCCATCCGCGCAAACATTGGTTGGATCACAAACAATAAGCTAGCGCTAGTAAAAATTGTTAACGCAAATAATAACGGCATAGATTACTCCTGTTGCTGAGCATAGCTAATCAAAAATGACCGTGCGATTGCCGCTTAAAAAAACTCGTTCACTCAAGACCAAATCGAGGGCTTTTGCCAAAACATGTTTTTCAATTTCGCGCCCAGCTTGAATTAGTTCATCAACGCTATGACTATGATCAATTGGCATAACCTGCTGCGCGATAATTGGCCCTTGATCAAGCTCATCGGTGACAAAGTGCGCAGTTGCGCCAATAATTTTCACGCCACGCTCAAAAGCTTGGCGGTAAGGATTCGCCCCGACAAACGCTGGCAAAAATGAATGATGAATATTGATAATTCGCTGCGGAAATTGGGCCACAAACTGCGGCGAAAGCACCCGCATATATTTTGCCAGCACCAAATAATCTGGTTGCGCTGCGTGAATGACTTCGAGCAAGGCTTGTTCATGTGCTTCGCGGGTATAAGATCGATGTGACAAATAGTGAAAAGGCAGATCGAAACGCTGGACTAATTGGCCAAGTTGCTCATGATTCGCAATTACGCCCAAAATTTCTGCTTTGAGTTCGGCAAATGCATGCCGAATAAGCAAATCGCCTAAACAATGATGTTCTTTGGTGGCTAAAATAAGAATTCGTGGCGTATACGCTCGTGCAAAGCGAATATTTGCATTACTTGGCAAGAGAGTTTGCAGTTCAGCCAATGCTATACTTTGATCAAGCGTACCTTGATATTCAGTCCGCATAAAAAAACGCTGGCGCTGATGATCAACAAACTCTTGATTGCTAATAATATTTACGCCATGGCGATAGAGTACGCCAGTAATCTGATGAACTAAGCCAATCTGATCGTTGCATTCAATCAATAACGCTTGGGGCATCGCTTGCTCCAACCAACCGCTTGAGCCAATCGCTCAGCTCAAGCGGGACAATTATTGGCTAGGTTAACCGACAATTCGTTCAACTTCAACCAAATTATCGTAGAAGGTCGCGCCGCCACCCATATCCGAAAGTGCTTGGGGCGTGGTATGGTTGACGTTACGGCCATCAACCGTCAGCTCCGACCACCAAATCGATGGCGCAACTACCACTCCTTGCCGCACCCGATCAGTCACCACAGCCTTGGCCTGGAAGCCACCGCGATCATTGCGAATCAACAATTGATCGCCATCGTCGATGTTGCGTTCGATTGCGTCGATCGGGCTAATTTCTAGGCTGGGGCCGCTCTCATAGCGCTGCAAAATATTGCCAAAGGTGCTGTTCAAAAAGTGGTGGGCTGGCGGCGAGATCAAGGTTAATGGATAGCGCTCAGCCAAGCGCGGGTTGGTGGCTGGGCTTTCGTAGGGCGCAGTATAGGTCGGCAATGGGTCAAAGCCATCGGCCTGCATGCGCTCGGAATAGAGCTCGCACTTGCCAGACGGTGTGAGGAAATTGCCCTCGGCAAATGGTGCCCAATTGGCTGGCACATTCAAGCGCACCCAACCCTCTGCTTGCAATCGTTCGAGCGTAATTCCAGCCAAGGCTGGGTGGTCAGAATCCAAGGCCTGGCGCGCAATCGTCAAATCATCATCACTAAAACATGGCTCATCAAAGCCCATTTTGGCTGCCAAACGCCGAAATAGCTCAGTGTTAGGAATCGCCTCGCCCAGCGGCTCAATCGCTTGGTTGCTCCACGCCAAATACCAGTGGCCATAAGCTTTATGCAAATCGACATGCTCAAGTTGGGTCGTTGCAGGCAGAATAATATCGGCGTAGCGAGTGGTATCGGTGTAAAACTGCTCATGCACTACGGTAAACAAATCGTCGCGCTCCAAGCCGCGTTTCACTGCTTCCAAATCGGGAGCCACGCTGGCCGGATTAGAATTGTAGACAAATAAGGCTTGCACTGGCGGATCGTTAACTTCGGTCAAAGCCTGCCCAAGCTGATTCATATTGATCATGCGCGTGCCAGCAGGAATCAAATCGGGGCGCTCCAAGGCAGCATTATTAATTGGAAACGTGCCGCTGGTGGAAAGCAAAATGCCGCCTGCGCGCTCGCGCCACGAGCCAATTACCGCAGGCAGACAGGCCAAGGTGCGCACGGCCATCCCGCCGCCAGCATGGCGCTGCAAACCATAATTAATCCGAATCGCAGCAGGCGCGGTGGTGGCATATTCATGGGCCAATTGCTCAATCGTCGCCACATCCAAGCCAGTTAATTCGGCCACGCGGGCTGGTGGATATTCCTGCACCCGCTCGCGCAGTTGCTCGCCGCCAATACAATAAGTATCAAGATAGGCTTGATCGTGCAAGCCATCACGGAAAATAATGTGCATCATGCCGAGTGCTAAGGCAGCATCGGTGCCTGGTAACGGTGCAATGTGCCAATCGCATTGGGCGGCGGTGCGCGAACGCCAAGGATCAATTGCAATCACCCGTGCGCCAGCTTTGCGCGCCGCTTTGATAAACGTCCACAAGTGCACATTCGAGGTGAGCGTGTTGGTTCCCCACAAAATAATCAATTTGGCATCAACATAGGCTTCGGGGTCGGTGCCAACGCTTGCACCAACAGTATAGCGATAGCCAGTTGCGCCGGCACTAGCGCAAATTGTGCGATCGAGCAGCGAAGCGCCCAAGCGATGGAAAAAGCGCCGATCCATTGAGCCATAATGCAACAAACCCATCGTGCCTGCATATGAATAGGGCAAAATCGCCTGCGGCCCGTGGCTGGTGCTAATCGCTTGCAAGCGTTCAGCAATCGTGGTTAATGCTTCTTCCCACGAAATGCGCTCGAATTGGCCAGCACCTTTGGGGCCAACCCGCTTGGCTGGATACAACAAACGGCCTTGATGATAAGTTCGCTCGACATAACGCGAAACCTTGGTGCACAAAAAGCCATTGGTAATTGGATGTTCAGGGTTGCCTTGCACTTTGATCGCCTTGCCATCCTGCACTGTGATGAGCATGGAGCACGTATCTGGGCAATCGTGAGGGCACACCGCATGAATAATTTGCTGATCAAGGGCAATCGTTGTCATGGCATCAATCGGGCTGAAGTACCCGCCTCCTTCGCAGTTGTTGCCAAATACTATACAGCGTTTCGCTTTTTTCAACGAATTATCAGCTGCATGTTATGGAAACTTCACCCCTAATGTGCTTGAATAGGGTATTGAATCGCAGATCTATCCGTGATATAGTGGTCTATCATTAGGCTTTTCTATAGCAGTAGAAAGTCGGTGCTTCCTTGAAAAACGTACTCGAAGTTCTGATGGGGGCCGCCCGTCAGCATCGTTATCTAACGCACGACCAAGTGCTGCTTCATCTTCCTCCCTCCGACAAAAACACAGCGCTGTTCGATGAATTGTGTGTCCGCTGCCAAGCAGAAGATATTCCAATTTTAGAAGAACCGCCAACCGCTGCCGTGCATCTCCGTTCCCGTGATGTCGCCGAAGACGATCTCGAACGGTCGCTGATTCGCGAAGGGCTAAGCCTTGATGATCCGGTGCGCATGTATTTGCGCGAAATTGGCCAAGTGCATCTCTTAACCGCCCAAGAAGAAACGATGCTGGCCAAACAATTGGAACGTGGCGAACGGGCGATGATTCGGCTTGCCCGCCACGAATATCTCCTCGAAGAAAAAGCCCGCCTGCAACAGCAAGTTCTCGAAAGCGAAGCTGCCCGCCAACATCTCATCCAAGCCAATTTGCGCCTCGTGGTGTCGATTGCCAAAAAATATGTTGGCCGTGGCATGTCGTTTTTAGATTTAATCCAAGAGGGCAATATTGGCCTGATGCGGGCAACCGAGAAGTTCGATTATCACAAGGGCTTTAAGTTCTCAACTTATGCTACTTGGTGGATTCGCCAAGCAATTACGCGCTCAATCTCCGATCATAGTCGCACAATTCGCCTGCCTGTGCATGTTGGCGAGACGATCAATCGGGTTAAGCGCACAGCCCACAAGTTGCAGCAAGCCTTAGAACGCGAGCCAAGCGCCGAAGAAATTGGCGAAGCCTTGGGCTTGCCCGCAGATAAAGTGCGGCGCGTGCTCGAAGTTGCCCGTCAGCCAGTTTCGCTCGAAACGCCTGTTGGCAACGAGGGCGATAGCGTCTTGGGCGATTTTATCGAAGATGATCGCTCAGCAGAGCCGCTTGATCATGCCACCGAGCATTTATTGCGCGAGCAACTTGATGAAGTGCTGTGCAAGCTCGATGAACGCGAACGGCGAATTATCGAGCTGCGTTATGGCTTGGTCGATGGCAAATATCGCACATTGGAAGAAGTTGGCCGCGAGTTTGGCATTACCCGCGAACGAATTCGCCAAATCGAAGCTAAAGTATTGCGTAAACTGCGTCACCCAGCCTTTGGTGGGCGCAAATTGCGAGCGTATCTTGAATAACTAAGTTGCAGATTTAACGGCAAAGCAACACACGCGAAGCGCGGGCACCATGCCGTGATTCGCGTGTGTTAGTTTTTAATCAACCCATTTTGGAGGTGTCCGATGGAAACGATTCAAGCTGATGCTGCATTAACTCAATTGGCCAGCTTGTGCCATGCCCTTGGCCATCCGTTGCGCTTGGGAATAGTGCGCTACATCGCCCAGCATCCACGCTGTATTTGCAACGATATTGTGCAGCGAACGAATCGTGCTCAATCGACCATCTCCGAACATTTGCGAGTTTTGGTGCAGGCAGGCATCGTTGAAAGCGAGCACGAAGGCCAAGCAACGGTCTATTGGCTGGCTCCGCAAACCTTGCGGCTGCTTGAGCAAGAAGTTGAGCAACTCTGTGATTCTGCCCAACAAAAAACGGTCGCTGAGCGTGGTGCTCAACGACCGTTTTGGTATCAACTCAATCGTTAGATTAGTCGTTTAATGGTTGACCAGTGTATGGGTCAAAACGTGGTTTTTCTGGTTGGGCTGGCTTTGGCGTTGGGTTGATTGGTTGCCCAGTTTGTGGGTCGAATTTCCAATCGCTTTGGGGCATAGCCGTGTTTGCGTTGCTGGTTTGGGCGTTGTTGACCGCAGTTTTGACCTTGTTGAACACATTGGCTGCTTGGTTGCGCATTTCATCAAGCCCGCTGTTGATGCCTGGGCTTGGCAAGCCTGGAGCCGTCACGACTGGCAAAACTGCCCAAAGGATGATGTACAACAGAATGCCTGAACCACCAGCCAAGGTTACCAGCACAAAGGCCAAGCGTACCAAGGTTACATCAAAAGCGAAATATTGAGCCAAACCCGTACACACACCAGCAATCATTTGATCTTGTTGAACACGCACTAAGCGATTTGAATTTTGCATTGTAGTAACTCCTTATTTGGGTGCAACTCATCGTTGCGTATCTGCTATCTAGGACGCAAGCCACTAAAAAATTGTTGCAGCACGTTTTGTAAATTGCCAAGCAATCTGGATTTAGGCATTTGCAATTCTAGCAATGCTTGATTTTTTACCATCGTTGCGTGTTTCTGCGACCGAGGGGCAGGCAGTAGCTTTAATTCTTTCAAGGGTTGGTTGTCAACCATCATTGCTGATCACCACCCTTCCGTCCCGCCTCAAGGCGGGAGACGCAGTAGGTCCCCCTAAAATCGGCTAGTTGGATTATGGCAACTTTTTCTCTATTCGAATTTGGATAATCGCACTCCTCATGGGCAGCTGTAATGGATTATGCTGAAATAAATTTAGTTATTGATCGTGGCTCAAGCAAGATAGATGCTTGCATAAAATACGAACGTATGGTATTTTATCAATATGAGTCGTAAAGATAGTGCCAAAGAACTTATTTTGAATCAAGCAGTGCAGATGGCTTCGGTTGCTGGTCTAAATGGCCTAACGATCGGGAGCTTGGCTGAGGCTGTTGCAATGTCCAAGGGCGGCATCAGCGCGCACTTCAAATCGAAGACCGAGCTGCAAGTTGCCACCGTTGAACGGGCTGCTGAGCTATTTCAAGCGGCAGTGCTTGGCAACGTGCTGGCCGAACCAGCTGGCATCGATCGGCTGTACAAGCTGTGCGATTCGTGGTTTAGCTTTTTGCAGCAAGGCATTTTTCTAGGCGGCTGCTTTTTAACCAACGCCGTGCTTGAGCTTGATGATTTGGCTGATTCTGAAGCGCGGGTTCCCGTACTGCGCTATTATCAGGATTACCTTAATTTTATCGAGCAGAGCATTGCTGAAACCGTGGAGCTTGGCCAATTTCGGGCCAATACGCCAATCGCCGCGCTGGCATTCCAATTCCATGGCATCCTGATCGCGGCGCTGGTTTGGCGGGCAGTGCGCAGCCACGAAGCCCAATTTACGACAGCCCGCGCGGCAATTGGCAATTTAATCGAAAGCTATCGCAGCTAAAATTTTTTAGCTTGAATAAAAAACGAACGTCCGTATTGTAAAGGGATCAATATGCAGATCAATGTGACCTATGTTGGGACAGCGACCGTTTTGTTGGAAATTGATGGCCTGCGGATTTTGACCGATCCCGTGTTCGATCCTGCTGGTAGTTCGCAGGTCACTCAGGTGGAGCCAAACCTTGAATTTGGGCTTTACAAACAGCAATCAGCTGCCTTGCAACCAGCAGAACTTGGGACGATTGATGTCGTATTACTCTCGCACGATGATCATTATGATAATTTGGATACTGCTGGGCGGGCATTTTTGCCGCATGCCAAGCAGGTATTGACCACCGAAGCGGGCAGCGGGCGCTTGCAGCAACAAGGCGCCACCAATGTGCAAGGTTTAGCTGAATGGCAATCGATCACGCTGACCACAGCCCAAGGCTTGCCATTGACGATTACTGCTGTGCCAGCCCAACATGGCCCCGTTGAATTGCTGCCGATCATTGGCGACGTGATTGGGTTTGTTTTGGAATATCCTAATTTTGAGCATGGGCCAATTTACATTTCAGGCGACACGGTTTTGTTTGCTGGTATTCAGCAGATTGCTGAACGCTATGCCATTGGCACGGCCTTTTTGCATGTCGGGGCGGCCCAATTTGCGCCAACGGGGCCAACATTATTTACCTTTGATGCAGATCAAGCGTTGCAAGCAGCCCAAGTGCTTAATCCAAAAACCCTGATTCCAATTCATTTTGATGGCTGGCAGCATTTTAGCCAAGGTCAAGCTGAAATCGAACAAGCTTTTGTTGCTGCGCGTGCTATTCAGCCGCAATGGCTAGCTCTTGGGCTTGTTACAGCATTAGAAGTCTGATTATTTTGTAACCCAATCCCGCCCTTTTTGTTCGCCACGAATTTTATCCTTCATCCTTCGTTTTTCCACCCTTCCGTCCCGCCAGCGGGAGACGCAGGGGGCTTTAATCCCCCTGCACCCCCTCATATTTAGGTTGTGGATTCTTGTTATGCTTCTATAACTCCAATTTCGCGATCTTCGCGATCTTCGTGGTTCCTCATTGCTGATCCCTGATCCCGCAGTTTTCCACCCTTCCGTCCCGCCAGCGGGAGACGCAGGGGGCTTTAATCCCCCTGCACCCCCTCAAATGACAATTTAGGGTAAAACGGCATTCGTTGATCAACCTAACAATCTGTATTTGTAATCGTGGTTTATCCCACGGGCAACGGGGCTGAGGGCGAGAAAAGGCTTAAATCACGCCTTTGGTGCTGGGAATCGCATCGCCCAAGCGTGGATCATGTTTAGCGGCGCTATCGAGGGCGCGGGCCAAGGCTTTGAATAAAGCTTCTGCTTTGTGATGGTCGTTGCGGCCATATTCGAGCTTGGCGTGTAAGTTCATGCGGCCATGAATCGCAATGCTTTCAAAAACATGCTCAACTAAATCGCAGGTCAAGCCGCCGATGCTGGGGTTTGTCCAGCTGAAGTTGAGCACATGAAACGCTCGGCCACTGAGATCGAGCGCCACAAAGGCTAGCGCCTCATCCATGGGCACGTAGGCATGGGCGGTGCGGGTGATGCCTGCTTTATCGCCAAGCGCCTGATCAATCGCCATGCCCAAGCAAATCGCCACATCCTCGACTGAGTGATGGTCATCGATATGCAAATCGCCGTTGCACGTTACTTCTAAATCAAATTGGCCATGGCGGGCAAAACTTTCGAGCATATGGTTGTACATGCCAATCCCCGTATTAATGGCAACCTTGCCAGAGCCATCAAGATTAAGCATGAGCTTGATTTGGGTTTCGCGGGTGTTACGTTCGATGGTTGCAATCCGAGCCATGATCATCCTTTCGCTAAAGCTGCCCGATCGTACCTGTTTTGGAGCTTTTTGCCAAACTGCGTGATAACGATTTCACGGGTGTAGCTCATCGCCATCTCATCAAATTTTCATCATAATTTCAGATTGGGGCAGCATACTAGATTGGCCTGAATCATTTTTGGGCTGAAATTTTGTGAAACAGGTGCAACTATGAAGCTTAGCCTCAATCGTCGTTGGTTCCCGTTGTTGGGAGCTTTTGCTGCCTACATCGCGTGGGATCTCGTCGATCATCAAATTCTCACGCCTCGCTCGCCAGCTTGGCTGTGTTATATGATTGATTGGGGTGTGGCTGGGATGGCAGGTTGGTCGATATTTGTGCTACTTGAACGTCAATATCAGCGTGCAATTCCTATGGTCGATTCCACGACGATTAATTTGCCGCCAGCGGTATTCGCCCAATTGACTCAGGCTGCTCAAAGTTTGCAGAGCGAAATTCAAGAGCTACAACAAGCAATTGGCAATTCGATCAACGAAGAGGGGATTCAACAGCAGCGCAATTTGCGCCAAGCTTTGGTTGCCAGCTATCGGGCGCAGGCAATCCTTGAGGAAGTGAGCGGCATTGTTGATAAACCGCAGGTTACGCCGCCACCAGTTGAGCAATTGATTACCCAACGCTCGTAGGCTGTGGTAGCATAGCAGCCATGTTGAGCTACGAGGCTGCCAATGATTGCGATTGATGCGCGTTTGAATGCCTACCGCCATGGTGGCATCGCCCATTACACCCACAAATTATTAACCTATCTGCCACAAATTGCCCCTGAGCAACAATGGTTGCTGCTTGAGCATCGCAAAAGCCAAAAACCATTGGTTAGCGGCCCGAATATTCAGCGGGCGCTGCTCTTTACTCCACCGCATCATCGGCTCGAACAACTGCTTTTGCCTTTGGAAATTGGCCTGCGTCGCCCAAAGCTGTTGCACTCGCCCGATTTTATTCCGCCATTAAAACGTACCTTTCCTGCCGTCATTACTGTGCATGATGTGGCCTTTAAATTGTTTCCCGAGATTTTGGATGCCAATGCCAGCCGTTATTATGGCCAAATTGAGCGTGCACTGGCTTCGGCTAATGCAATTATTGCTGATTCGCAGAGCACCGCCAACGATCTTACCCGCTTGTTAGATGTTGATCCAGCCAGAATTGATGTGATTCAGCTTGCGACTGATATGCAGCCAATCTCAATCGCTGCTGCTGCCCAACGCCAAATTGGCGGCCAAACGTGGCAAGCTGATCAATTTATGGTGTTTGTTTCGACCTTGGAGCCACGCAAAAATATTCCAATGTTGTTGCGTGCCTTACGCATTGCGCTTGATCGCAAGCCGCAAGCTGGCTATCGCTTGGCCTTGGCTGGGCGGCGTGGTTGGCTTGATGCAGAAATCTGGCAAACCTTGGCTGAATTGCATTTGGAAGATGCAGTAACGTGGCTCGATAGCCCAAGCGATGAGGAAATTCGCTGGCTTTTGAGTGCTTGTCGTTTGTATCTCAACCCTTCGAAGTATGAAGGCTTTGGTTTGCCAGCCTTGGAGGCGTTGGCCTGTGGCGCGGCAGTGTTGGTCGCTGATGCCTCAAGTTTGCCCGAAGTGGTGGGCGAGGCTGGCCTCAAGTTGCCAGTCGATGATCCGCTGGCTTGGGCCGATGCAATTGAACGCCTTTGGTCTGATGCTGATCAGCGCCAAGCATTGCGCGAGCAAGCGCCCGCTCAGGCAGCCAAATTTTCGTGGCAACGCACCGCCGAGCAAACCTTAGCGGTCTATCGGCGTGTGCTTGAGCAAACGCGCTAGCTGCATCACAATAATGTTTCTAATCCAAAGCTGAGCTAGATTTTTGCAGAATTCCTGTAGCCTAGCCCCTGACACCTGATCCCTTGTCGCTTCAGCTTACGAGCTATGACCAAGTGGCGTTTGCAGAGTAAAGATAAAGCGTGCGCCATGTTGGGGTTGGCTTTCGACCCAAACATTGCCGCCATGAGCCTCGATGATTGCCCTCACGATTGCCAAGCCCAAGCCAGCCCCGCCATAATCGCGGGAACGTGATTTTTCGCCGCGATAGGTGCGCTCGAAAATATGCGGCAGATCGTCGGGCTGAATCCCTTCGCCAGTATCGCGCACTTCGACATGGACTGTTTGGTTGATTGTTTGGGCTTGAATGGCGATTGTGCCATCGCTGGGCGTGTGGCGTAGCGCATTGCTGATCAGGTTGTATAAGACTCGTTGCAATTTTGGCGCATTCATTAGCACCAAATCGGCAGCGGGATCAACTTTGCCGAGCAGTTGCACGCCGTGAGCAGCAGCATGCGGTTGCAAATTGCTCAGCGTATCGGAGATTAAATCGCCAAGCGAGGCGCGCTCCAATTCCAAGCGCAACACGCCAGCATCAAGCTGGGCCATCTCGAATAAATCATCGACCAAAGTGCTGAGGTTGGTTAATTGGGCATTAGCTGAATGAAGGTAGCGCTGTTGAGTTGCTGGCTCAGTTACCACGCCATCTGCTAAGGCCTCGATCATGGCGCGAACTGCGGTTAGCGGGGTGCGCAAATCGTGGGAGATGGCCGCAATCAAATCGCGGCGCGATTGCTCAAGCTCTTGTTGGCGCTGCGCACTTTGGGCTAGCTCATCGGCCATCTGGTTAAAATCGGCGGCCAGCAAACTCACTTCATCGCTGCCATGCTCAGGGATGCGCAAGGTTAAATCGCCTTTGGCTAAGGCGGTGGCTCCGGCCCGAACCTCGGCCAAGCGCGCCACTAACACATTGCCCACGGCGATGCTAAAGCCCAAGGCCAGCACCAACATAAAAATCAGCACCAGCAGCAACAAGGGCAAATCGTGATCGGTGCTGATGAACATGGCGCGGGCCACACCCTGCAACAAGGCCGCCACCAAAATGCCGCCTAAGCCAATTGCGGCAATAATTTGCGCCCGCAAACTGCGCAACAGCGAGAGCATCCGGCTTTGCAAGGCGATAATTGCCACCACGCCAGCCCCAAAGCCAAGCGAACCAAACAGCGTGATGATACCTTCGAGTTCGCTGATTGGCAGCATGAGGCCAAAGTGGCCAACCAAGCCAACCAACGTCAAGGCAATCGCCAAGGTCAGCAACAAAAGGCTGCATTGCTGCAAAAAGCGTCTCATTGCTCGCCTGCACTGAGTTTGTAGCCCACGCCCCAGACCGTTTGTAAATAGCGCGGGGCGGTTGGGTCGTCCTCGATTTTTTCGCGCAAACGTCGAATATGCACGGTGACCGTGCTGGTATCGGCGGAAAATGTATAGCCCCAGACGAGTTCCATCAGTTGGTCGCGGGTAAACACCCGTTCACGATGGCGGGCCAAGAAATAGAGCAAATCAAATTCGCGCGCGGTCAAGCTAATCGATTTGCTCGCCACTTGCACATCGCGGGTGCGTGGATCGACGCGCAATGCACCTAGCTCAATCGGACGTTCATCTGGTGGCGGAGCATCGGGCTGAGGCTGAACCCGCCGCAACACTGCTTCGACCCGCGCCACTAGTTCGCGTGGGCTAAATGGCTTGACGACATAATCATCAGCGCCCACGCCAAGGCCAATGATCCGATCATTTTCTTCGCTCTTGGCGGTGAGCATAATCACGGGAGTGCGTTGATCGCTCTGCAAGCGCCGACATACTTCCAAGCCAGTCACTTTGGGCAACATCAAATCAAGCACGACCAAATCTGGCGGTTGTTGACGGGCTAAGCGCAGGGCTTCCTCGCCATCGCTGGCCTCAATCACGCTATGGCCTTCGCGGCGCAAATAAAGGCCGACCACTTCGCGAATATTCGGTTCGTCATCAACCACCAAAATATTGGCCATATGTAATTCCTCAAATTGATCCACGAAGGGCACGAAGAACACGAAGGACGGAAACCGCGAAGAGCGCGAAGCATGTTTTTTTGCCACGAATTGCACGAATGGTTTTTTTGCCACAGATTGCCACAGATTCGGAGGATGAGGCTTTTAACTTCATCCCTCATCCTTCATCCTTCATAATTTCGTTCCTCTGCGCCTCTGAGTTAAAACTTACTCCTGTTCTCCCCGTTTTTGATTTTTGCCTTCTGCCTTTTGAATTTAACTTCATCCCTCATCCTTCATCCTTCATACTTTTATTTTACTGGATTGGTGCAACAGCCATCAAGACTTGATATTTTTCGCACCAGATCACGACATTGTTATAGAGCGCAGGGTCGAAATCATTGGGCAAATTATAATTTTGGTTGCCCTCGGAGCCTTTGAGTTTGCTTAATTCAAGGTAGCCTGCTTGCAAATCGCTTGGTTGATGAATGTCGGCGGCCTTGGCAACAAAAATATACATATCTGGGCCTGGCTCGACGTAGAAATCATTGAGCCGTAAGATGATGCTGCCATCTGGTTGTTTATAGAGCTTAGCCATGCCTCGGCTTTCATGGTCGATGCCACGAAATGCGCCAGAACTCAGCATCACTGGCTCGGCTGGCACGGCGCTTGGCTCAACCCGCGATTCAGCAGTTGGCATCATGGTTGGCTCGATCATATCATCGGTCATCGGCATCGGATCAGATGGCTGCATCATATCGTCGGTCATCGACTCGTCGGTCATCGACATTGGCTCGGTTGGTTGCATCATATCGTCGGTCATCGACATTGGCTCAGTTGGCTGCATCATCGAATCGACAGTTGGTTGGGTTGTGGCCATTGGTGCGCTGCTGGTGGTTGGGAACGGCTCATCGATGGTCGTTGGCGCAGTGCCACACGCAGCTAAGCCACCAAGCAGGAGCAACATTGCAAAAGAGCGTAATTTCATCGCTAACCTCCATAAAACTTCTATGCTTTAGTTATAGCGGCTAGCACTTAACCACTGCTTGCGCAAAGCTTACAAAACCCTAAACAAACTATCATTAGACCTAAAGTAGGATATGCATTTATTAGCATAGCAATATACTACGTTTAGCAAGTATTCCAATCTTGAATAACATCACAAAGGAGCCGTCATGGCTGAATCAATGCGCAAGCAACCAAGCGGGATGCTAGCATTTAGCATTATGTGGTTTGGGCAGGTCGTTTCATTGCTTGGCAGCGCCATGAGCAGCTTTGCCCTGACGTTTTGGGCTTGGCAAATTACCGAAAAAGCCACTGCTTTGGCATTGGTAGGCTTTTTCTCGTTTGCGCCGAGTATTCTGGTTAGCCCGTTTGCTGGCGCTTTGGTTGATCGCTGGAATCGTAAAGTTGTGTTGATTCTGAGCGATTTAGCGACTGGCGTATCGACGATTGCGATTCTGCTGCTCTACCATAACGATGCGCTGCAAATTTGGCATTTGTATGTGGCCGGAGCGTTTGCTAGCGTCTTCCAATCGTTTCAATGGCCTGCTTATTCGGCTGCGGTTTCAACAATGCTGCCCAAGCAACACTATGCGCGTGCTAGTGGCATGATGTCGATGGCCGAATCGGCAGCAAGCATTGTCGCGCCGGCCTTAGCTGGCTTTTTGCTCAGCGTCATTGGCATTGGCGGAGTGTTAATTATTGATATTGTGACCTTTAGCTTTGCAGTGCTTGTTGTGCTGTTTGTGCATATTCCGCAGCCCACCCAAAGCGAGGCGGGCGCAGAAGGCAAAGGCAGTTTATGGCGCGAGGCTGGCTTTGGCTTTCGCTACATTTTGGCCCGACCAAGCCTGCTGGGCTTGCAACTGACCTTTTTTATGATTAATTTTGTTGGCTCGTTTCAAGCCACTATGACCAATCCCATGATTTTGGCGCGAACCGATAGCAACTCGGCAATTATGGGCACTGTTCAATCGGCGATGGGGATTGGCGGGGTGCTTGGCGGTTTGATGCTGAGTTTTTGGGGCGGCCCCAAGCGCAAAGTCCATGGCGTGCTTGGTGGCATGGCGTTGACCAGCTTTTTTGGCGGCGTTCTCATGGGCTTGGGCCAAAATGTAGTCGTCTGGTCGATTGCAGCTTTTGGCTTGCTCTTTATATTGCCAGTGCTCAATGGCTCGAATCAAGCAATTTGGCAAGCGAAAGTGCCGCCCGATATTCAAGGCCGCGTGTTTGCAGTGCGCCGCATGATTGCCCAAATTTCGGGGCCAGTTGCCATTTTGATCGTTGGGCCGTTGGCCGACAAAGTGTTTGAGCCGCGCATGGCGGTTGGCGGCGCTTGGGTTGAGATGTTTGGTAGTTGGGTTGGCAGTGGCAAAGGTTCAGGCATTGCTTTGATTATGGTTTTGAGTGGCATTCTTGGGATTGCCGTTGCCGTGATTGCGTATGGGGTGCGCGTCGTGCGCCATGCAGAAGATCTGATTCCCGATCATCAGGATAGCCCAATCAGCAGCCCTGAACTACAAGCAGAACCCGCCTAAAATTGACAATCGATGAGACAAAGCTTGTTACAATCAATTTGAAATGCTTCTAGTATGAGGATTTGCACGCTATGGCAGATGCAGGTAGCAGCGAAAAACGCAGCGATTCGGAAAGCCCCAAGCCACCGCAAGAAGTTGTGAGCGTGACCCACGGGCGGGTCAAAATCAATGGCACTGATATTCCCTACACCGCCACTGCTGGCACAATCGTACTCTACGAGGACGATCCAGAGTTTAAGCAAGCGCCCAAGGCCAAAGCTACAGTCTTTTATGTGGCCTACACCCGCAGCGATATTGATGATCAGACGACCCGCCCAATTACCTTTTCGTTCAACGGTGGGCCTGGCTCGGCCTCGGTGTGGATGCACCTTGGCTTATTGGGGCCAAAACGGGTTTTGATGGCCGATGAAACTGGCAATTTGCCAGCGCCGCCATTCCGCTTGGTCGAAAACGAATATTCACTACTTGACCAAAGCGATTTAGTTTTTATCGATCCAATTAGCACTGGCTATAGTCGGGCGGCAACTGGCGAAAATCCCAACCAATTTCATCAATTTACCAAAGATATTGAATCGATCAGCGATTTTATTCGGCTCTACACCACCCGCGCCAAGCGTTGGCTCTCGCCCAAATATATCATCGGCGAAAGCTATGGCACGACCCGCGGTTCGGCCATTACTAACTATTTGCAAAATCGCTATGGCATGTATCTCAACGGAATTATGCTGATCTCGTCGATTCTCGATTTTCAAACTGTCGAGATGGACCCGGGCAACGACCTTGCCTACATCGTGATTTTGCCAACCTATGCCGCCACCGCGTGGTATCACTCCAAACTTGATGCCAAATTGCAACTGAGTTTGGCCGATACCTTAGCCGAAGTCGAGGCGTTTGCAACTGGCGAGTATGCTACGGCTTTGTTGCAAGGCGATGGTTTGGCTGAAGGCAAACGCCGCTCAGTTATCCGCAAATTGGCGCGCTATACTGGTTTGAGCGAACGCTTTATCGATCAAAGCAATCTACGAATCGATCTGATGCGCTTTACCAAGGAATTGCTGCGCGATCAGCAGCGCACAGTAGGCCGCTTGGATAGCCGCTTTGTGGGCATCGACCGCGATCCAACCCGCGAAGCGTTTGAGTATGATCCCAGTTATGCGGTAATTCATGGGCCATACAGCGCCACCTTCAACGATTATGTGCGCCGCGAATTAAAATTCGAAAGCGATGATGCCTACGAAATTCTGACCTCGAAAGTGCGGCCTTGGAAGTACGATAAGCACGAAAATCAATATGTGAGCGTCACCGAAGCCTTGCGCTCGGCCATCGCGCAAAATCCCTATCTTAAAGTGTTTGTGGCCAGCGGCTTTTTCGATTTTGCCACGCCCTATTTTGCCACTTTGCACACCTTCAATCACCTTGGGCTTGAGCAAACCTTGCGCAACAACATTGTGATCAAACATTACGAAGCAGGGCATATGATGTATACTCATTTGCCTTCGCTGGCAGAGCTGAAACGCGACCTCGAAGCGTTTATCAGCCAAACCAAAAACGTCTAGTTACATACCAATTAAATACCAAGCCCACGGTGATTTCGTTTCACCGTGGGCTTTATTTAGGCGTTGGTTTGCGCGAATAAATCCACAATTGCTTCGGCGGTGGTTTGCGCTTGGCGCACACAATCGGGAATTCCCACGCCACGAAAGCCGCTGCCACAGAGCAACAAGCCCTCTGGGCACAAGGCTTCTAGCTGATCCATGCGTTGGAAGTGACCAACATCATATTGGGGATTAGCTTCATTCCAACGGGCTACGCCGCTCCAAACTGGCTCGGCATCGAGGCCAAAAATTGCTTTAAGCTGATCGCGCACCAATTCAGTTAAGCGCTGATCATCTAAGCGCAAAACTTCAGGATGTTTCGAGCCGCCGACAAAAGCTCGTAGCAGCATATAATCGGCGGGAGCACGCCCAGCAAATTTGCGCGAGTTGATCGTTACGGCGTTGATCAGGCGATGCTCACTGCGCGGAATCACCAAGCCATAGCTATCGAAGGCCATGGTGCTTTCGCTGCGCCGAAAAGCCAATGAAACCGTACCAGTGCTAACATAGCGAATCGCCTGCAAGCGCTCGGCCAGTGTTTCGGCCCAAGGCTGCACCAACTTGGCAGCGGCATAACTTGGCACTGCCAACACCACCACATCGGCATCAACGCGGGTACCATCATCGAGGGTTAATTGATAGGCTGGGGCGTTGGTTGGGTCGTAGCGCAATGCTTGCACCCCGCAATTGGTGCGTAGCTCGACCGTTAATTGGTCAACTAAGGTTGTGATCAGTTGCTCGATCCCGCCGCGCAAGCTGATAAATGGGCTTAATTGCTGGCCTTTGGGCTTGCCTGCTTTAACCTTAGCTGCCCGAATCCCACGAATTACGCTGCCATGGCTGCGTTCGGCCTCGATAAAACGGGGAAAGGTTGCTTCGAGGCTTTGGCGATCTGATTCTGCATTGTGAATGCCCGACATCAACGGCTCGCCCAATTTATCGAGCGCTTCGGCTCCAAAGCGGCGGCGCACAAAATCGGCCAACGATTCATCGGCGTTACTTTGGCGGGCAGGCAACACCAAATCGAGCAACATACGCAATTTGCCCGGCCACGAAAGAATTGGCGTGCGGAGCAGCGGCCAAAACTCAGTTGGTACAACCAAATTAATGCCATCGGGCAATGGCTCGGGCTTGCCCCGGTGCAGCACAAACACCTTATGCCGAGCTGGCTCAGTCGAAATCAACTGATCGTCCAAGCTCAATTCGCGGGCCAATTGCAAGCCCCAAGGTTTTTGGCTAATAAACGCATCTGGCCCAGCTTCGACCAGCAATTCGCCAGCAGCATCGGGCAAGGCGACATGCTTGGTAAGCAATTTGCCGCCAAGCCGTTGATCGCGCTCAAAAAGCTGTATCTTGGCCAGACCTTGTTTTTGTAAATACCATGCTGTACTAAGGCCAGCGATGCCACCGCCAATAATGGCAATTCGTGGCTGATCAGCAACATCCATTGCAAACCTCATCGTAGTGGAAACTACCGCTAGTGTGCAGTGCTTGCGGGTTTCTGTCAATCAGTTGTTGAATGGATCTGGTGAAGATTAGGCAACGTTAAGCGGTAGGATTCTTCGCCCACGCAAGCTGCTGATTAGGACGCAAAGCCCACCCGCCATCAGCCAGAGCAATTGGCCGCCAGAGCTTGGTGGCAATGAGGAGCTTTTGCCAATTACTGGCAGCGCAGGCTCCAAGGTCGCGCTAGGCTCAGCAGTTGGTTGCTCGGTTGGCACTGCGGTTGCAGTTGGTTCTGCGGTAGCGGTAGCGGTTGAGGTCGAAGTTGCTGTAGCGGCAAGCGCTGGCTCGTTTTGCAACGGATTGGTGACGCGAAAACGGCTATCAGCACTCACCGTATTGGCATTGCTTGCGCCAAATTGGGTGCGGAATGAACATGAGCCGACCGAACTGCCCGTAACCACAACTGACAATGAACGATTAGAGCCACCGTTCAAATCGCTTGAATCGCTAGAACCTGGCTGAGCACTAATACACGAGCCAGCATTGAAATTGAAATTCAAGCCAGTTGCCCGTGAGCCACTTGCGTTATTGCCAAACACAACCGTAACATTTTCTTGTGCGCCAGCAGCCAAGGTGATGTTGCCTGATGGATTGACCTCGCCATTGATGATGTGAAACACAAACAAATCAGGCGTTGGCGTTGGGGTTGCGGTTAACGTCGGCGTTTCACTTGGCGTTGGAGTTTCACTTGGTGTTGGTGTTTCGCTCGGCGTTGGTGTCTCGCTTGGCGTTGGCGTTTCGCTTGGCGTTGGTGTGTCACTGGGCATTGGTGTATCAGTTGGCAATGGCGTTTCGGTTGGAGTTGGGACATCAGTTGGCGTATTGGTTGGGATCGGCGTATTGGTCACCGTTGGCGTGTTGCTCGGCGTTGGCGTGTTGGTAATGGTTGGCGTAAAGGTTGGCGTGCGGGTATTGGTCGCCGTTGGCGTGTTGCTCGGTGTAGGCGTGTTGGTTGGTGTAAAGGTTGGCGTGCGGGTATTGGTCGCCGTTGGCGTATTGCTCGGCGTTGGTGTATAGGTCAAGGTTGGAATCGTCGTTGGCGTGCGGGTATTGGTCGCCGTTGGCGTGTTGCTTGGCGTGAGCGTGTTGCTTGGCGTTGGCGTATTGGTTGCTGTTGCCGTGTTGGTTGGTGTCGCAGTTCTGGTTGGCGTTGCGGTTGGTGTGCGCGTTGGCGTACTGGTTGGTTGCGGCGTTGCCGTCGCACAGCCATCACACACAATTGTCCAATTTAAGCTTGCCTGAACTGGCGTTTGATTATCAGCGCTTAGAATGGCCGTAATCGAACAATTACCAACATTATTCGCCGAAATAACTGGCGAAAGCGTAAAGCCTTGATGTGCGCCAAGTGTGATTGGTGCACCACTGTTGCTGATGCTTGAGTCAATACAGGTTCCGCTTACGCTGATATTGACCTGTGCATTAGCTGCTGGAGCATTGCCGGCATTGCCAAAGACCACAAAGACCTGCTTGGTATCGTTGTTTTCCAGTGATGGATTAACTGGATTGACGACTCCATCGACCCGCCAAGCAATGTATAGCTCTGGCGCAGGCGTTGCGGTTGGTGTAGCTGTATCGGTTGGCGTCGCCGTATTGGTTGCAGTTGGCAGCTCGGTTGGCGTATTGGTCGCTGTCGCGGTGGCCGTCGCCGTATTGGTTGCGGTTGGTAGCTCAGTTGGTGTATTGCTTGGCACAAACGGCGTGTTGGTTGCGGTAGCAATGATTGGCGTGTTGGTTGCAGTAGCAGGCACAGGCGTAATAACCGGCACGTCAGTTGGCGTGTTAGTTGGCGTCGCAGGCACAGGCGTGATAACCGGCACGTCAGTTGGCGTGTTGGTTAACGTGGCTGGCACAGGCGTGCTCGTTGGAATCCGCGTGTTGGTTGGCGTGGCAGTTGGCAATGCGGTTGCAGTTGAGCTTGGCAGTGCTGTATTGACCACAGTTGAGCTTGCAGGAACAACCGTCGTTGCCACAACACTTGTGCGCGTTGGCGTGTTGCTTGGCGCTGGCTCGAAGGTTGGTCTGGTTGGATTAATTGTTGGGTTCGCAGTTGGTGTGCGCGTATTCGCGGTTGAGCTTGGGTTTACCCGTGGCGTAGAGCTTGGCTCGGCAGTTAATTCCACGCTTGGCTCAGTTGTAGCCACAGTTGCACTGCCAATCGGAATCCCTTCGGCCTTGGTTGGCGTGGGTGTATTGGTGCTAGTCGCTGTTTTGGCTGCATCAGTTGCTGGCGTTGGTTTGCCAGTTGGCGTTGCAGTTGGCATCAAATCAACAATCCCAATTGGCACAGGCGTTTCAGCAGCAACCAAATTTGGGTTGGCTGGCTGATCGCTAATTTTGCTGCGAATTGCTTCTTGGCCAATTGGAAATGGCGCTGTGCCATTCCACGCTTCATAATTGGCAAACGGTGGCAGCAAGACCTCAGGCCCAGAAGCATTAACTGGGGTTGTCCAGCGCACAACCATTAACGATGAGCAGCCCATGACCAACAACACCGCTAAAATCACAATCGAACCGATCGTTAATAACAATCGGTCGCGTGGTTCTTGGGTATTTGGTTGTGGTAAGGCGCTATTGCTCATGAATTTGCTACCGTTGCCTTCATTAAATCGTAGTTGCTTGGCTCAAGTTGCAGCATTGGAAACTGCATAATAAAGCTTGAACCAACGCCTTGGGTGCTATCGACCCAAATTTTACCACTATTGCGCTCAACTAATTGTTTGGTAATCGCTAAACCAAGCCCAATCCCGCGTTCTTTCGAGGTCAGGCCACTTTGCTCGCCGCCCCGTTGAAAGCGCTCGAACAAGCGCTCAAAATCTTGGCTGGCAATCCCTGGGCCAGTATCGATTACTGCAATTTGAATGCGCTGATCGACAGTTTTGGCTTGCACCGTCACTGTGCCAGTTTGGGTATAGCGGCGGGCATTCTCCAAAAGCTGGGTTAACATTATTTTGAAGTGGTCGCGGTCTACTACAATGTACGGCATGTTCTCTGGAAGATCAATGATCAATTTGAGTTGTTTTTGCTCAAAGCCTTTCTGGAAGGCTTGGGCGATTGGTGGTAACAGCTCGCTTACCAGATGGTGCTCAATTTGTGGTTCCATGTTGCCTGCTTCGATGCTGGCAATCACAATCACATTTTGTAGCACTTCGACCATGCTTTGGCCTTGTTGGCGAATTGTGGTCATAAATTGGGTTTGTTCGTCGGTCAATGGGCCAACGAAGCCGCGCAACAGCAAATCGGCATAGCCGCAAATTGAGGTCAATGGTGTGCGGAGTTCGTGCGAAATTGTGGCAATAAAGTCAGTTTTGGCCCGATCCATTGCCCGTTCTTCGGTCACATCGTGGAGTACCAACACTTCGCCCGATTGCAAGCCTTCGCGTTCAACTGGTGCTGCATTGACGGTCAAAATACGCTGATCGCTGGTTTCGTAAAAGGTTGTAGCCGTGGGCGTGGCAAACAGTTCAGCGCCGCCAGATAATGGCGTGAGGCTGAATTCAGCAAAGCTCTTGCCCAGCAAATCGGCTTCGCTTGCGCCAAGCATCGCCGTGGCCGTGTGGTTGACCAAAATTACTTTGCCATCAGGATCAAGCACAATCACGCCATCGGCGATACTTTGCAAAATTGCCTGCTTGCGGCTGGCTTCATCTTGCACTGTGGTGTAGAGCACAGCATTTTGCATGGCCGTCGCGGTCATGCTTGCAATTGCGCTTAGTGGTTCGCGAATGCTGCTAGCTGCTGGCATGGCGTGATCGTTCTTTACCAACAACGCCCCAATAACTTGTTGCTGGGTGCGCAATGGCAAAACCAACTGTACATTCGGCGCAAGCGGGCGCAAGGCACTATCCAAGGCCGGATTTTCGGTAATCGTTACCATTGGAGCAAGCGTTTCAAGGCTGGTTGCCGGGAATGGCCGCGCAATTTCGCGTACAGTCTCGGTGGTGACATAATGCCAAACGCCTTGCTCAACCACCAAAGCATCAATTTCTGCCTCGGGAATCAAGCGCTGCACAGCGGCAGTCGTTTGAGTTAAAACGCCGTCGAGAGTTAATTCGGTGCCTAGTTGGCGACTGGTGCGATACAAATCGAGCAAGCGATCGGTCATATCATTTAACACCGTCGCGAGCGTGCCAAGTTCATTTTCCTCGGAAACAAAACTGCGGCCTTCTAAATCGCCGCTTTTGATCCGCAAGGCGGTACTGACCAACTCGCCAAGCGGCACGGTGATGCTCCGGGTTACGCGCACGCTGATCCAAATAATTGAGATCAGCGAAAGGATACCAAAGAGGAAAATCAGCACCCGCGCTTGTTGCCATGCCCGATCGATGTTGCTCCGCGGTAGGCCAACCGCAAAATAGCCATTCAGCGCCCGCCGAATCCGCATCGGGCTATACATCACTTGATAGCTGGTGTCGCCGCGTTGAATCGTGGTAAACAACGTGCCACGAGTTTCTGGGTCGGGGTTGGCTTGGCTGGCCTTAATTTGCTCAATCTGCTTGGGGCTGATGACCAATTCAGCTGCTTCTTGCGGCGGATTACTGGTCAAAACGCTGCCATCGCTATTGAGAATTGCGGTGATCGTTGCGCCGTTGCGGGGTGGTAATTCCTCGTTGACGATCCGCTCTAGCGGCTCTGCATAGATAATTGCCCCAACCACTTGCTCGCTGCTGCCGACCGTTAATTTGACCGGAGCAACCACAAAAAACATGGTGTATGGCGGATCAGCGCCGATGCGCAAGAGGCTGGCATATTTATCGCCATAATCATCAACTTGGCCACGCAGCACCGCCTGAATCAAGCTATCTTTGGCCAGTTCGGTGCTCCCAACCAGCGATGGGCTGCGGCTGAGCACGGTTGAACTGGCGGCATCGACCAAGACTTGACCATCAGCATTCAAGGCAATTAAGCGTGAGGGCTTGAAATAATTAAAGGCATTGTTGACGATCTTTTCGACCTGATCAACATCGTTTTTGCTAAATGCCTCGGCAGTGCTCAGCAAATCTTCTTTTTCGTTGGCAGGCGAGGTAACAAGCAGGCGCAAGTTATCGAGAATTTGAGCTTCGATTGTTTCCAAGCCAACGCCAGTATTGGTGGCGCTGGTGCGCAGCGATTGATTAAGTTGGTTCTGCAAGCTTTGGGCATACAGCCAAAAAATAATCACAATCAAGAGACCCGACAAAAATGCTAGCAAGAGCAAATATGGCAGGGTGATTTTATACCGAATGCGACTTTTAAGCCGTCGCCGCAGGTTGACAAACATACAAGGTTATTTCACTGCTGGCTCATATGGAATGGTAAATGAGAATGTACTGCCTTGACCTTCAGTGCTTTCGACCCAAATTCGCCCACCATGGGCTTCTGAGGCAAGTTTGGCAAAGGCTAAGCCTAAGCCGGTGCCTTTGCGCTGGCCGGCAACCTGCACAAATTTATCGAAAATCTTGGCACGGTAGCTTTCAGGAATCCCTGGCCCCGCATCAATCACACTCCAACAGATCGTCTGCTGGTTATTATCGGCTAATTGGCGTACGCGGATTGTAACACTTCCATCAACTGGCGTAAATTTAATCGCGTTGTCGAGCAAGTTTTGCAACACCCGCACAATTTTATCTTGGTCTGCATCGATAATAGGCAAGTTTAATGCCATATCAAGGTTAATGCTGATGTTCAGGCTGCGAGCAGAGTTAATCAAACGTTCAGAAGCGCGATCAACAATTTCGTAGGCTGAGCATGGCGCCCGATTAAGCACCAACTCGCCTGCTTCCATCTTGCTAATATCTAGCAAGGTGTTGATCATGCCGACCATTTCTTGGCTGCTATTGTTGGCAATATCGAGCAATTCACGTTGTTGGTCGTTGATCGGGCCAGCAAAACCACGCCGCACCATGGTCATGCCATTGATGATCGCGGTCAGTGGCGCACGTAAATCGTGCACCAACATACCCATATAATCTTCGCGAATTTGGGCTAGTTGATATTCCTCGCTAATATCGTGAAACACAATCAGCGTGCCAATCACATTGCCAAAATTATTGCGCACAGGCAGCGGCTCTTGTCGCACATAGCGGGTGCGAGGCCGTAGCACTTCAATTTCATAGGCTTCGCTATTCGGCAATTCGTTGACCACCCGCGATTGCTCTTTGATACGGGCCAGAATATCGCTGCCAGCTTCGCCGATAATATGCCGCCACTCCCAGCCAAACAATTCGCCCAGCATCGGGTTGGCAGTCAGCACCACATCATCAGGATCGATCATCAAAATGCCGTCGGTGGTGGAGTTGAGTAGCGCTTGCAGGCGGTTGCGGTTTTGCGAAACTTCGTGAAATAGATTAGCGTTATCGATTGCCACGCCCACCGTGTTGGCCATCGCTTGTAGCCGTTGGGTATCTTCGGCATTAAACACGCCTTCCAACTTATTCAGCAATTGAATCACGCCGATTTCACGATTTTTTACCAGCATGGGCACGCACAACGCTGAGCGCGTTACAAAGCCCACATCTTCGCTAACCCGCCGATAGAAGCGCGGATCGTTTTGGGCATCGAGCACAACGACTGGTTGGCGAGTGGTAATTGCCGCGCCAACTAAGCCTTGGCCTGGCGGAACCCGCACCCCAGCCAATTTTTCCTCGCCAGCTTCGAGCGTCATCACAAAAACCAACTCGTTGGTTGCAGGATCGAGCAGGAGCAACGAGCCAGCTTCAACCTGAAAATATTCGTTGATCTTCTTGACCACCAAGCGATAGACTTGGCGTGGATCAAGCGATGAAGTGATGGTGGCGGCAATATCGTTGAGCGTATTAATTTCTTGATTACGTTTGGCGGTATAGTCTTTGAGTTGCAAGGCCGAAATTGCCAACGCCACGTGGTGGGCCACCAGCTGAGCGGCCTCGATTGCAGCACTTGACCAACGAGCTTTTTTTGGCAACAGCAAAGCCAAAAAGCCAATGAGTTGCTGGCTGGTGCGTAATGGCAAGGCCAACAATTGGGCTTGAGCGCTCTCATCGTCGCTTGGCAGGGTTGGCGTGTTGTGCTCAAGTGTTTGGGCAATCGCCTGATCAAGCAATTTTTGGCTTGCTTTGCTTGGGTTGCCATACAGATATGGCGCAGGCAAAGCGCTATGATGTTCGTTATCGAGCAGCCCTAGCTTAACTACTTCGACCCCAAAACCAGTAGCACACCATTCGGCCACTGTCGCGAGCAAAGTCCCTAGATTTGCTGCGTTGTTGATTGCCTCGGCAATCGCCAACAACTGAAAACCGCCAATTGGACGTGCGTGATGTTGGGTAGTTGCAACGTCAGCCATAGGTGTTGTGCTCAAATCGTAGATTTCAGGCTTCTCTGAGGAAAATTATACTGTAGAGCATGCCCCAAACGCAAGGAGATTTACTAGCAAAATAAACCCCACGCCAGTGTTACGACCAGCGTGGAGCCATGCGACTTAGGCCACAATTACCACAAAATCAAGGGTAAATTGTTTTCAATACTATGTTGGGCAGCAGCACGCAGTTCGTGCAATGCTTGGTGCGCTGCTTGGCCTTCAGCACTGCGCAAGTTGTGCACTTGGGCTTCGAGTTCGGCCAATTCGCGGGCCAAGGCTACTGATGAACCGAATGAGACAACGTCTTCGCTGCCTTCTTCGCCCCATTCTTCTTCGTCGCTTTCTTCGCCTTCGTAGCTCAACCAAATTGGCTCAGCAAAATCGACTGGCAAATAGTAGCCACCTTCACCTTGATGGTTGATCAAGTGTGGGTATTTGGTTTGGCTTTCGCCTTCCCAAATATTGGCCAACACTGGGTCAACTTCATCATCTTCAAGGGTAGCTGGCAAGTTTTCCAAGTCGCTGCCTTTTTCTGAGTGAGCAGCTAAGCGGCGCAAATTGTAGAGATCGGCAAATGTCGCAATGCCGCCGTTGTACACTTCTGCTCCTGGCATTGAAAGCAGGTCAACCTCAACGCCTTCTTCGCGCAACAGGTCTTGAACATCTTCAACCCAAGCTTTTTCTTCTTCAAACATTGCTCGATCATCTTCTGGGCTGACGGTGATCATCGAGCCTACTACTAAATCTAGCTCATGAGTTGGCGTACCATCGGACATGAGAGAAACTCCTTGTTATGTGCAAACACGCCCCTAAGGCGAACTTAGGAGCGTGTCCATTATACCATGCTCGTTGTTAGTTATGCCTGAACAACAATCGTATCGGCAACTTTATCGTGCAAGGCTTGCTTTTGGGTGTCCCACAATGGCCAGAGATAGTCCAACAAGCGGACAATCAGGCCCACTAAGCCAAACAACCCAAGCAAACCAAAGGTTGCTACAGCTGCAGATGAACCGTTTTGAATACCGTCGATTTGGTTAAAGCTGACAATCGTAAGCAGCAAGCCAATAACCCCTAGCCCAATTTCGATCGCCATCCGCTTGGCTGCCGTAACAAAATCCATTGGTTGGTTGTTCCGTCGAATCACGCGAATTCGCAAAAGTTTTTTGCCAACGGTTTGGCCTGTCGTGCCATGCATATAAATGTAATAGCCATAGTTAATCACAAAGCTCAGTAAGCTTAATAGGATAACCATCGCAATACTATTGCCTGTAATCACCCCTGTGCGGTTAATACTAAAGCTTGCACCAAAGCCAGCTCCAGCAAGAATATTGAGCACAATCCCAGGAATTAACAAAACTAGATAGTCAATAACATAGGCCCCAAGCCGATAGAGCCAACTTGCATACATACCAACAGTGCTTGGCACTGCGTAGCCGCCTTGGGCGTAGGGTTGTTGGCCATAGGGTTGCTGACCATAGGGCTGCTGTGGTTGTTGGCCATAGGGCTGTTGACCATAGGGTTGTTGCGGTTGTTGGCCATAGGGTTGCTGTGGTTGTTGACCGTATGGTTGTTGCGGTTGCTGACCATAGGGTTGCTGTGGTTGTTGACCGTAAGGATTGTTAGGATCTTGTGGTTGGTATGGATTACTCATCAGGGCGTTCCTTTCAACACAATCAACGAATGCCTACTTCAACCCATCTTCTCTAGCGGCGACGGCGTTCGCGTTTCTCATCGCCATCACCAACAACAGCGGTCAATACAATACTGATCAACGAAATAACAATTGAGCCAATTAAGGCAGTTGCAAAATCTTCAACGTAAAACTGCAAGCCTAAATCTTGGGCGATCCGCGAGGTCAAAAGCAGCATTCCTGCATTGATCACAAAGATAAATAAGCCAAGCGTCAAAAGTACGAGCGGACATGATAAAAGTTTCAGAATCGGGCGTACTAAAGCATTAATCAAGCCAAAAATTAAACTAACCGCCAATAATGTCTTAATATCAATACTAAGCGGTTGATTGATTGAACTAACGCCGCCACTAATCCCTGGCACAACATAAACAGTGATGCCAATTGCCACTGCATTAATTAACCAACGAACGATTAAACTCATCCCAACAACCTTCCTATGCCAAACCAAATCTAGCAGGCTTGATTATCGCACGCTGGCTTGGCCAAATGCAACCCTTGATTTCCCCCAACTTGATGCTATTGCTCAGCCAACGGACTACTAATTACAATCGTATTGGCGTAGGTTTGATAGGGTGCCATTTGCAAGCCTACATTTGCTGAAACAGCAATTTGTGGTTGGCGGGGATCATTTGTATTGAGCTGCACCAGCCCAAATGCTGGATGTTGCAACCAAGCCATGGCCCCAAAACCTTTGAGCTGAACTTGCATAATTGCCTGTTGATTGGGCGCAATCGTCAAACTGCTTGGCTCCACACCAAGCCATTGCAAACTACTTGCTTGATTACGTAAGTGCCAATTTTGGGTCGTCAGATATTCATGGCTTTGATGACAACCGATGGCCTGCCCTAAGCTCGTCGTGCTATGGGTGCCAATGCCCCAACGACTTGGTACTGAATCCATTGCAGCATATCGATACTCTACCAAACCACTACGCTTAATAATGACTTGAAAGCTATAGGTTGGAGCAGGCGTCACAATATTCTCATCTTGCCACAGAGGTATGGCTTCAAAGCTAGCTACAAAGGTTTCAGGGTCGAGGTTTCCTGCCCGAATAATCCCACCCTTCGAAGGATCTAGATCAGTCCAGAAGGCGGCAAAGGTGGCATTCGGGAGATTATTGGCCGGAAAACAGTTGGAACTTGGGGCTGAGAAGCCAGTTGGATTCAACGAAAGCCAACCATTGGAGCTAAGGTAGACCTTGCTGGCTAATCTCCCAAATAAAGGCGCATGAAAACCCAAATCCAAGGCATCAGTATAAACTTGGTCGTCCTTGAGTTTTAGCTCAGCCAAGCCAGTTGTCGGATATAACGCAACGCTTGGCGCTGGCGTAATCTGCCAATCTTGATTGGGTATCTGGGGCTTAATCGTCAAGGGTTGCGTGCCAAGGTTGCTAAGCGTAAGCGGAATCGTGCGTTGCTCGGCAAAGTTAAGGGTTGCGCTAATGACTGGAATTTCAGCTTGCAGATGGGGAATATCAGGGGTCATTGTCACAAGCTTGGTGGTTTGCAGCGCCAGATCAACGCTGGCGCTGTTTGGATGGTAGCCATTGGCTTGGGCGTTTAGCTGATGGCTATCAATTGTTAGCGTCATCGTGTACCGCCCTGTTTGATCGGTGTAAACTGAAGGGCCATTGCCAACGCTGACCCGCCCATAGACCCCGCGCCCATGCCAAAAATCGACCAGTTGGCCAGTAAATTGGCTGGTGTTGGGCGCTGCTTGTACCACTAGCTCTAGCTCAACGGTCGATGTGCTTGCACCTGCGACAATTAGCACATTGGCCCGATAGATGCCTGCAGCGCTCACTTGGCGGCTATCCAAGGTAATTGGAATGGTTATTTGGGCGTTGGCAGGAACCACCAATTGCTCTGGAAGATTGAGCCATGCCACATCGACCCGTGCAGCGCTGACTGCGGCATAAGCATCGACGCTACCCCAACCATAGACGTTATTCGGGCGGGCAGTGGCCGAATCGCCACACTGGGCTGAATAGCGGGGTACGGTGGTATCAGTTAATAAGGCTTGGGTTGCAGCTAAATTGCCAATGTATTGTGGGTTGGCCGACCAAATTAGGGCGGCAATGCCACTCACATGCGGCGCAGCCATCGACGTTCCATTCATCAGCATGGTTGAGCCATCGGGCCAAGCAGAAGGCACACGCACACCGGGGCCGCTCAAATCGGGATTGGTGCGGCCATCGCTGGTTGGGCCGCGTGATGAAAAATCGGCGATTAGGTTATTGCTATCGACAGCGCCAACGCTGAAAACATTGGGGTTATTGCCTGGAGCGGCGCTGGTGCGACAGCCATCACTGCCCAAATTGCCAGCAGCAAAGATACTCATAATTCCTGCTGCATCCCAAGCGCTGATGTAGCCACTATACCAAGTGCTCTCACCAGCACCGCCCCACGAATTGTTAATGATATGGGGCCGCAAATCTGGGCGCGGATCGCAGGCAATCTGCTGATTGCGTTCGCACCCAACTCTGGTTGGAGCTAGCATCCATTGGGCGCTACGCATCAACGCTGCTTCGTTGCAGGTCCACACATCACATGCTCTGGCGGCAATCCAGCGGGCAGCGGGCGCAACTCCCAACGCCATGCCTTGGCGATCATTCGTCCCAGTCATACTGCCCATCGTATGCGTGCCATGGCCAGCGGGATCGGTCGGTAAACGATATTGATAGGTCGGATCAAACCAGTTGTAATCGTTGCTCAAGCCATTGGGCGACCAGCCGCGATAATTTTTGAGCAAGGCAGTATGGCTGACGGTTACGCCGGTATCAATATTGGCAACCACAATCCCTTGGCCGCGCACGCCCCAATCGCCCCACACCTGGGGGGCATTGACTGCTGTCAAACCCCAGGCAAAACTTTCTGGAGCAGTCGCTGGGGTTGTCGTCAAATGGGGATTATTCCAGATCTGATTGGCTGCGATGCTGGCAACCGCAGGCTGCTGAGCCAAATCCAAGGCCAATTGCTGATCGCCTTCGATAATCAGGCTATTGACAATCCACAGTGACTGAGCGGTTACGCCTTGGGCGCGCAGCTTGTCGAGCAAGGGTGCTTGGGTCTGTTGGGCATGTTCAGTTAATGTTTTGTAGACATAATCGCCACGTTCAGCCCAATTCGTGATTGTACTAGCTTGGCTGAGATCTGCTTGATCGGCCAAAAATACGAGCATTGTTTGGGGCTGATTGGCTGATTTACGCCAGTTGCTCAGCAACGTGGGGTCGATTTTTTGCTCGAAGCTAGGCACGCTCACCCGTAACGCCGGGTTGGGCTGGCGTTGGGTTTGGCTGGCTGGCCAGGCCTCATAGAGCTTAATTGTGCGTTGCGGCTGACCGCGATTATCAAAATTAAGCCCGCTGTTGGTTACGCTGGCAATCGGCACAATAAACTGAACGGGTTGGGTTGTTTGGGCACTGACCGAGGGGAAAAGACTAAACATGAGTAGGCCAATTGATAAAACTCGCCACATAGCACCACCTCACAGTTACAGCATACCCATGATTAAACCATGAATTAAGCGATGCAGCTAGTTTCCAATAGGCCTATTTTTAGATTGCCAGCCAGCCCTAAATTGAGCGTGGCTTGGTCAATTTTAGAGGTTGCCTGCTAAAACGGTGGTTCCTGGAACGGTTTGTGCTCCACCAGCGACTTCGATTGTGACCATTACTTGTTGAAAATCGTTAACCTGGCTATCGGCAGTGATTACCAATTGGGCATGGCCATTTGTGCTAACCGAAAATTGATCACTGGGAATTGGCTCTTGCCCAGCTCGGGCTAACCAAAACTGGTATACCTGGCCTTCGGGCAACGGTTGAAGCCCATCGACGACCAAGACGGCAGTTTGATTGCCTGGTTGCATATACATCGTGCCAACCGCTGTCGGCGATTGATCGGTGCCAGCCAACTGGCGCGAGGTGGTAGTTTGGGCAGCCACAAATGAAACCGCTTGTTCTGCTTTGGCAATGCGTTCATCTGCTTGCACACGCCGAATCCGCGCGTCGGCAACTTCGCGTTCAAGCCCGGCAATATCGGAGCGTAATTGATTATTTTCGCCGCGCAGGCCAATGTTCCAGCCGCCGAGAGCCACCAAGAGTGCCAAGGTGAGCGCCCAAGCAAGCGAAAGTCGCCTAGCTGCTGGACGGGTAACTGGGCTGGTTTGCTTGCTAGCCCGAGCACGGGCCAACAATTGTTGTTTAACCAGTGGGGTTGGTTGCACTTTCGGCGCAGCCAAAGCCAACTGATGAACAGTCCGTTGCAACTGCTGAATTTTTGTGCGCAGCAGTGGATTATTCGCGATTTGAATTTCGACCGATTGTTGCTCGTCGGCACTAAGAATGCCAAGCGCATAACCAATCAAGAGTTCTTCTAATTGTGTATCCATTATTCGTTCCACTGATGTGTACCCAAAAGATCGCGCAGTTTCAATAGGCCAAGCCGGACACGAGTTTTAATCGTGCCTAAAGGATTGCCTAATTTATCGGCAATTTCGCGCTGGGTCAGCCCACTGAAATAGGCCAACTCCAAGGCTTCGCGTTGTTCGGCGGAAAGCGCCTGCATGGCTGAGCGCACAACTGAGCGTTGTTCGCCAAGCCAAACGACTTCTTCAATATCAGCATCGTCGGCAATCGACTCAAGCAATGGTCGTTCTGGATCGTCGTAGGCAGCTTGAGGCCGCGCGGCTCGTCGCCGCAGTTCGTCAATGCTCAGGTTGCGGGCAATGCCAAAGAGCCACGGGGCACAGTTGCCACGGCTGTTATCAAAGGTACTTGCTCGTTGCCAAACCCGCCAAAACGCCTCTTGGGTAATTTCCTCGGCAATCTCGCGTTGGCGCACGATTTTTAGGGCAATCCCCATTACGGTAGCAGCGTAGCGGTCGTAGAGCTGGGATAATGCTTGCTCATCGCCTTGGGCAATCCGTCGAATCAGCACGTTATCGCCCAATGGATCACCTGGCATTGGGCGTTGATTATCGTTAATAGGCACTACGTCCGATGAGTCCGAACGGATGGTTGAAGCTGCCCACCATACCCCAAAACGCTTGAGCGTTTGAGCAAACCATGGTGGCTTGGAGCTGGCTTTAACTGTGCCTAAACGAATGGTTGGTCGTGCAAATACCATCAGTACCTCAATTTGAGTGATGAGTACACACAGCATTAAACACGAAAATCTGGAATTGGTACTCAGCAACATTTGGTTTCATTGCGAATCATTGTATCATACTCATTAATCAGTCCATAAGGCGATTTTCGGCTCCCCTTGTGGCTTGAAACTCGGTGTTATAATTTTTAGCCGAAGCCGCATAGCTGTGGAGTATCCTATGGCCGCGAATGAACCTGGTCTGGTGCCAAGCCCCGAAGATTCATATCAGCGTTTGCGAACCGAGTATGAACGGTTGCAGTTGCTCTATAGCCTCGCTCAACAGTTTGCGACGATGTTAAGTTTGCCGAATGTCTTGCAACATGTGCTTTCGGCCACCACCCGTTTTACCAACGCGGTTCGGGGCAGCATCTTTCTCTATGGCGAGCACGACGAAGTGCAAATGCATTTGCTCTCCGAGCGTTTTCAGCAAGCACGCTTAACCCCTTTTACCAACCGAATTCTGCGCGAAGGCTTGGCAAGTTGGGTGCTGAAACACCGCCAAAGTGCCTTAATTGCCGATACTAACCTCGACGAACGTTGGATCGATTATCCTAGCGATACCTTGGATGTGCGTTCGGTCTTGTGTGTGCCGCTATTACGTGGGCGCCGGGTGCGCGGAGTTTTGACCTTGGTGCATCCTGACATCGATTTTTTTACCATGGATGATGAGGCACTACTGAATGTGATTGCCCAGCATGCAGCCATGGCGATTGAAAATGCCCAACTGATTGCTGATATTAATGATGAGCGGCGCAAATTTGAGGGAGCCTTCACCGCCATGGAAGAAGGCTTGATTTTGGTCGATGGCGATGGCCGTATCCACTTTGTTAATCCCCAAGCTTTGGCTTTTTTCGCGGTTACGCCGCCAGTGCCTGAACATCTCAAAGAGCTTTCACAACCAGTTTTGGCCTTATTCAAAGAAGCCCAACAAACTGGCGATAGTGTGCGGGCCGAGATTGTACTTGAGCAAAATCCGACCACCGATCTGGCCATTCACATTGCCTATATTCCGATTTTCAGCGAGCAAGAAGATTGGTGGACGATTGTGCTCCACGATATTACGCGGCTGAAGGAATACGATCGGCTTAAAACGCAGTTTGTGGCTAATGCTTCGCATGAATTGCGCACGCCGTTAGCCAACATTAAGCTCTATGCGCGCTTAGCCCAGCAAGTTAAGGCTAAAACCAAACTGCCCCAATATCTCGAAACTATAGCAAGCGAAGCTGGGCGCTTGGAGGCCATCGTTGAAGACTTGCTGACCTTGACCCGCTTGGATAGTGGCTTGATGCATAGTAACCCTGAGTGGGTTGATATTATTGAGTTGTTGCGCAATTTGGCCCAAACCTATCGGCCATTGGCCGAAGCGCGCGAACAACGCTTGATTTTTCAAGAATGCACCAGCAATTTGCCTGCGCTATGGCTCGCGCCTGATCAATTTATGCGCGTGGTCGTCAACTTGCTGAGCAATGCGCTCAAGTTTACGCCCGATGGTGGCACTGTCACCCTCTCAGTTGATCGTCAGATTCACGCTGGGCGCGAGGGCACAATTATTACGGTCGCTGATACGGGGCCGGGCATCGCAGCCGAACATCAACAACGCTTATTTGAACGTTTTTATCGCGGTAGCAACCCAACCGAAAGTGGGAGCGGCTTAGGTTTAGCCATTGTTCGCGAGTTACTGGCCTTGATGGGTGGCACAATTTCGGTCGCCAGCACCGTTGGTCAAGGCTCGCAATTCACCTGTTGGTTGCCCTTGGAACAACATAGCCATACCGCATGATTACTCACTTAATCGTAATTCTGTTCGTAAACTCTCACCCCTACAGTGGATATGCATTGTCTGTTTTTTACCTGTTTTCGCATCTGTTCTGAAGAAGGAGTACCCCATGCGGATCCTGATTGTTGATGATCATCCAGTGTTTCGTGAAGGGGTACGTGCCCTGCTCGAAACCCACGATGAGATGGAAGTGGTTGGCGTGCTTGGGCATGGGCGCGACGCTGCGGTAGTGGCGAAAGATCAATTTGTTGATGTAGCGCTGCTCGATGTGAGCTTGCCTGATATGCCTGGCTATGAAGTGTGCCGCACGATTGTTGAAGCATCGCCGCGCACGCGAGTTTTGATGCTGACCGCCAACGATACCAATGATGTGATTCGCCAATCGTTGGCCGCTGGGGCTGCTGGCTATGTGCTCAAAACCGAAGATCCTTCGCGTTTGATTAGTCATATTAGTGCGGTTGCTCAAGGCGAGACCGTGTTGGCTGGCCCAATTGCCCAAAAAGTTGTGCGCCAACTGTTGGAAGGCCCGCAACCAACCGTCTCGACCAAAACCAACGATGCCCTGAATGCCTTGACCGAGCGCGAACGCCAAGTCTTTTTCTTGGCCGCCGAAGGCCGCCGCAACAGCGATATTGCCCAGCAATTAATTCTGAGCGAAGAAACAATTAAAACCCATTTACGCAATATTTATAGCAAATTAGGATTGGGCAATAAAGCTGAATTGCGCTTATTTGCTGTGCAAGCTCGGCTCGCACCACCGCAAGTCTAAACTAAAATTCCCACAATTGAGGGATACAACAGGGCTTGGACGTGGAGATCAGTTCATGCTAAGATGAAAATCATTGCAATTGCTAACCCTTGTGGTTTGAGTAAACACTTATGAATGAGCACGCTCCACAACGATTTGTCCGTGATCCGGCGATTGTTACCCGTAGCATTGGGAGTGAAACGGTGTTGGTTCCTGTCCGACCAAACACCGCCGCCCTCAATGCTATTTTTGCGCTTAACGAAACCGCCGCGCTGGTTTGGCAGGCTTTGGCAACGCCCCAAAGTTTGGCCGAATTGATTGAGCATGTGTGTGCCGAATACGATGTTGAACCGCGCGCCGCCCAAGACGATCTGATTCCGTTGTTGGAATCGATGCTTGCGGCCGCCGTTATTCAGGAGGTTGCCTAAGCATGGAATTATGTGCAGAAACCAACGATGCGGCGTTCAATGTCCGATTATCTGCCTTGGGGCGCGTGCCAGTTTCGATGTCGTTTGAGTTGACCGAGCGCTGTAACTTAAATTGCCAACATTGCTATATCAACTTGCCAGTCAATCATCAGGCTGCCCGCCAACGTGAGCTTTCAACCCAAGAATGCAAACGCCTGCTCGACGAGATGGCGGCTGCTGGCACGCTGTGGTTGTTGCTCACTGGTGGCGAAATTATGGTGCGCCGCGATTTTGAAGAGTTATATCTTTATGCTCGCAACCTTGGCTTTGTGATTTCGATTTACACCAATGCTACTATGGTTACCCGCCAACGAGCTGAATTTTTGAGCAACTACAAGCCGCATTTGGTCGAAGTGACGCTGTATGGCGCAACCGCCGAAACTTATGAAACCGTGACCCGTGTGCCTGGCTCGTTTGCTAAGTGTATGCAAGGCTTGGCGCTGCTGGCCGAATATGAGCTTGACGTGGTGCTCAAAACCGTGTTGCTCAATATTAATTCGCACGAATTTTTGGCCATGAAGGCTGTGGCCGAGCACTATGGCTGGGATTTTCGCTACGATGGCATGATTCACCCACGCCTAAATGGCGATCGTTTTCCCACCACATTACGGCTGACCCCAGAAGAATTGATTGCAATCGAAAAACTCGATCCCCAGCGGGTTGAGGAATGGCAGGATTATTGCAATGGCTTTTTGGGCTACCAAATGAAGGGTGGCGAAAAAACGTTCACCTGTGGCGCTGCCAATAAATCGGGCCATGTCGATGCCTATGGGATGGTCAGCCCGTGTATGATTACCCGCACGCGCGCTGTCGATTGGCGGGCAACCAATTTTATGGATGTTTGGGATGGCTATTTGGCCGAAGTACGCGAAACCCGCAACACCGAAGCCACTGCCTGCCATTCCTGCGAAATGTCACTGGTCTGTACCAATTGTCCAGGTTGGTCGACCTTAGAGCGTAACAGCTTGGAAAATCGCCCAATCGATTGGGTGTGTGATAGCACGAAGGCGCGGGTTTCAGCGTTTGCTGAAAATGCCGACCGTTGGATCAATAATGCAATTTGTCTAGAGGTTCGCTAACCGCGCACCGGAGGATGTCTCATGGCACAACAATCATCGACCAAGCCTGAACGCAAGCCCCGCAAAGCCTATGTCAAACCAACTATCGAAACGGTTGGCCTGCGAATTAAAGAAGATGTGTTGGCGGTGTGCCGCACGACTAGCAGCGCCACATCGGGCGCAAATTGTAAAATCACGCCCTGTTTTAGCTAAGCGCTATTTTTTGCGATGGTGATGCTTTCCATTGGTGGTTGTCGAATTGCCCTTGATCTGCCAGCATGGCCAGCCATGGTCGACCAGCAATTTCAAATCAGCAATGCAACCGCTGATCTTCAGATTCGCACCTGTGCTGCCGCTGACCGCTATCCGCTTGGTCAGCGGCTTTTTCAGGCCGATCAAGTTTGGGCGCTCTGGCAGCACGAGCGGATTCGTAGCATTGTTGGCCAGCCGCCAACCCATGCCGAGCCATTGTGGGTGCTGCAACAAACCGCCGTCGATACATGGTGGCTCAGCCATGATCCAAGTATTAGCGCTGCCGAAGTCTTGTTCGATTATCCAGGCTTGCAGTTGATCTTAATTGAATGGCTGAGCGCACATCAAGGCGGCTTGCTGCATGCATGCGGTGTGGTTGATGCAGGCCAAGGCTTGCTGCTGGTTGGCCCGCCAGGCGTTGGTAAATCAACCTCAGCGCGCCTTTGGCATAGCGCGGGAGCCAGCATTTTGAGTGATGATCGGGTGATTGTGCGTTGGCAGGCCAACCATCTGTGGGCCTATGGCACGCCATGGTATAGCAGCGCTGGTTTAATCGCCGCCCAAGCAGCCCCAGTGCGGGCAATTTGCTATCCCAGCCATGGCCAAACCAACCAAGCCACCAGTTTGAGCAGCGCCCAAGCCTTGCGCCATTGGCTGCCCGAGCAATTTCTGCCCTTGTGGAACCCAATTGCCCTTGACCAAGCCTTGGAACTTGCCGATTATGCTACCAGCAAAGTGGACCAATGGCACTTGGCGTTTGTACCCGAATCTGAGGTAATTAGCTATGTGCGCCAACTCCTTGGCTGAACGCGTGCTCAGCGCCGCCGAAGCCTACGCATTGGCGCAGGTGGTTGTGCAGGCAGGGGGCAGGCTCCAACTCCAAGTGGCGGGCCGCAGTATGCAGCCAATCCTGCCCGACCAAACTTTGGTAACAATTGCTGATTTACCAGCAACTATTAGCTTGGGCAGCGTGGTTTTGGCCAAGGTTGGGCAACGAGTGGTGATCCATCGGGTGCTTTGGCGCAGGCAGCAGCAATATTTGATTGCTGGCGATGCTTGCCCCTATTTCGATGGTTGGATCGAGCGCTCGGCAATTGTGGCCCAGGCTGTTGCTTGGCAAACCCCAAATGCGCGCTTGAGTCTCAATCTGCTTCGGCGTTACGCTCAATGGATTTTGGCGTGGTTGCGCCATGGGCGGCGTTGGTTGATCAAATCGAACTATCTGAGGTAACTATGCTCCAGCGTTGGTTAATTGGCTGTTTAGTTCTGGCGATGTTGCTCATTCGTCAGCCAGTGGTGGCTCACATTGCTACCGCTCCGCTGACGATCCAACGCCATGGCCAGCGTTTGCAGATTAATCTTCAATTGCCAAAACCAAACGTATCCGCCAATGCGATTAAGTTGGCTGGTTGGCAGAATGATGCTACCGCCGATCAACCAGCCTTGCCACGTTCAGCTCACTGGTTAGTTGTGCCAACTGGCTATCGCTTGCAGCTCAGATCGGCTGTCGCCAACGATTTGCAGGCCTATCGCCAGCAACTTCAGCTTAACCAGACCAGTGGTTGGCAGGTTGACCCATTGCAGCCAAGCAAGGCCGTCGCGACCAGCACCCCAAGCACTGCGCTCAAACAAGCCCAGTATCCAGCAGCATGGGCTAGCCTTGGTCAAGTTGTCCAAGTGCGTGAGCAAGTGCTCGTGCCCTTGACGATTTTTGGCGCTCAATGGCAACCAGCCAAACAGCAACTATTTGTGCCAAGCTCAATTGATATTAGCTTGGAATTTGTGGCTGATGCTCCGCAGCGCAGGCTCCGGCCTGATCCGTTGTGGAATGAGCTGCTGCGCCAACAAGTGCTTAACCCCAGTGATCTTACTGATCTTAGCTTGAAACCCCAACTGGCGAGCAGCGTGCCCTTGACCACTGGCTTGCGGGTGAGTTTTGCCCAGCCTGGGATTAGCGAAATTCGCTGGAGCGATTTGCAGGCGGCAGGCGTGCCAAGCCAATGGATTAATCAAGCGGCCAATTTGCAGCTTTGGCAGGGCCGCAAGCAACTGCCGCGTTTGCTTACCGCTACGGGCATGGTGTTTTATCTCCCACCCTATAATCGCGATCAAAGCCACGCAGGCAGCGTAATTGTGCGCTGGAATTCGCAACAAGCAGGCACTGTCTTAGTCAGCGAATCGGTTAATTCTGCTAGCCCAAGCCTCAATTACTACAACGAAACCCTGCGTTTGGAAGAACAAAAACTCTATTTGAGTGCCTTTCCGGCGAGCGGCACAAACCGTTGGTGGTGGCAATATTGGTATAGCCCGGGCGCTGGTCAAACCGCCCAACCATTGCAGATCAATTGGAATCTTGATAGTGCGACTCGTTTTGATCAGCCAGCCCGTTTGCGCTTGCGCTTACATGGCGGCAATTTGGGCAATCGTCATCAGGCCGAAATTTGGCTTAACAATCGCTTGCTCACTACCGTCACCATGACTGGGCATCAATTGCTTGAGCCAACGATTAGCGTACCAAGCGGCTGGCTTAGCCCAACCAACCAGCTAACAATTGCGCCAATTGGCAACGAGCGCGAAACCAGCTTTCTCGATTGGGTTGAGCTTGATTATCAGCGCCAATTGCAGGCGGTTGCTGGCGAATTGCAGTGGTCAAGCACTCAGCCAAATCAAACGATCAGCAACATCAGCAGCGAAAATCCATTGCTATTTGATGTGCAAATGCCCTTTGCGCCGCGGCGTTTGGTTGGCTGGAATTTGCAGCAAGGCCAATTAAGTTGGCAAACGACAGGCAATCGGCGCTATCTAGTGCAAAGCCAACGCCAAACGCCGTTGGGTAGCACATGGTTTAGCCAGCCCGATCTGAGCGCGCTCAACCAACAAGCAGATTATTTGGTGCTTAGCTACAATCCTGCCAATTCCAGCAGTTGGAGTAACGCTCTGCAACCGTTGCTGGATCAACGAGCGCGCCAAGGCCTCAAGCCATTGTTAATCGATGTCCAACATATTTACGATCAATTTGGCGATGGGCGGGTTGATCAGCAAGCAATTGCCGAATTTATCAAATATGCCTATGCCAATTGGCAGGCTCCTGCGCCGAGTTTCGTGCTATTGGTTGGCGATGGCACTGCCGATCCGCATGATTACGCCGATAGTATTGGCCATCCGGTAACCAATTTTATTCCGCCCTATTTGGCTGATGTTGACCCGTGGTTGCGCGAAACTGCCGCCGACAACCGCTATGTGACGGTGGCTGGCAGCGATAATCTGCCCGATTTGTTTTTGGGCCGTATTCCAGCTCGTTCGTTGAGCGATGTCGAGAATGTGGTCAACAAAATTTTGAGCTACGAAGCAACCCCAAGCGATGCAAGCTGGCTGAATAATTTGCTGTTTATCGCCGATGATCCTGATCAATCAGGCGATTTTCCAGCGCTTTCGAATGAAGTTGTGGAGATTTTACCTACGACGATTGATCAGCAATTACTGTATTACACGCCAAATAGCAATCTGACCCAATTTCGAGCCGAGATTGTCAATGCGATCAATAGTGGCCAATTTTTGGTCAATTATGTTGGCCATGCGGGAATTGATGTTTGGGCTGAGCCAGCGATTTTTACTCAGCAATCGGTCGCAAACTTGAACAACACAGCCTTGCCATTGGTGCTTTCGTTGAGTTGCTATGCTGGCCATTATCAACAAAACGATTTGGAATCGTTGGCTGAGATGCAGCTTTTGAAGCAGCAGCGGGGGGCGGTTGGTATCTGGGCAGCCAGCGGTTTAGGCATCGCCCATGGCCATGATCACCTTGATCGGGGCTTTGTGAATGCCATTATCAACGATGGTTGGCGGGTGGTTGGGCCGGCAACGATTCAAGGCAAGCTTGATTTAGCAGCGGCGAATATCTCGCCTGATTTGCTAGATACCTTTACCTTTTTTGGCGATCCGGCGTTGCGCGTGCCGTTGCCAGCGCTGAATACCTGGCAGCCAAGCGCCGATTATTTCGAAGTCTTGCAATATTCGCAGGCCAATCGGCTAACGCCCTTGGCAAATGATCAAGCCAGTTTTAGCCAGATTATCAGCTTTGAGCAGCCGCAGCATGGCCGTGCATGGCTCGATGCTGATCAACAAAGCATTCGCTATACGCCTGATCCCATCTATAATGGGTTGGATACATTCAGCTATCAAGTGCGCAATTTGAGCCTAAACCAAAGTTTGGCGACAACGGTTACAATAAGCGTGACCGCGATTGCGCCGCAGCTCTATCTACCATTGACCGTCGCAGCGCCTTAAGAATTTGCTTTACAATAATGGGTAAAATGATCGCTTTAGTGCGATTTGTAGCCTTTTAGTCCTATTGCGCAATTGTAAAGAGAGCTATATAATTTGCGCCATTCTAGGGATGATTGAAGCATATAGAGTACGAGTTTGTAGTGGTACAACCGCCAACCATCGATTCGACACACGACGATTTGGGCTTGCTTCAAGAATTGCTGGCAGCACCACCACCAGTGCGTTCGTCATTGCATCGACCTGCCCAACTTCGTTCGCTCAAAGAAGAGCGTAAGACTGCACTTCAAGGGTACCGTTTCCGTGGGGTGCTTGATGCTATTTTAGTGCGCTCAGAACGGTTGTTGATCCTTGGGGTGATTGTTTTTTTTGGGTATTGGGTCGTCAATATCTATGGCCGCGACTGGTGGTATGCGCGCAGCAATCCAGCTGCTCCGGCCCCAGTTTGGGAAGCACTTGCGCCTGGAGCTAGTGCCGCCGAGCTAGATCAAGTTTTGGGGCAACAACTCCCAGTTATTGCGCCAGCGATTAGTGCTGCTGCACCAGATTATCTTGAGCCTGCGCAGGCGTTTATTTTACAACCTGCAACACCAACCCCAACGCCTGATCCCATGAGTCTTGTGCCAAAACGGATTATCGTGCCAACAATGCAACTCGATAGTCCAATCCACGAAGTCTTTTTGCGTGATGGAATTTGGGAAGTTGCCGATTATGCGGTAGGCTATCATCATGGCACCGCCTTACCAGGCAAGGGCAATACGGTGTTTGCTGGGCATGCAGGCATTCGTGGCAGTGTTTTTGGCCGACTGAACGAACTTCAGCTGGGCCACGATATTTACGTTGAAACAGCTGATACTCGTTATCACTATCAAGTCCAAACCATTCAACAAGTTTGGCCAAACCAAGTCGAAGTTATGTATCCAACCGAGCAAGCAATCATCACCATGATTACCTGTACTGCTTGGGACACCCAACGGTTGGTTGTCAAAGCTCGGCTGATTGATCAGGCAGCGCTCTCCTCTTAATTGCGGAGGCAATAGATCGAGGGGTTTCGCATGAAATCTTTTTTTCGTCGGCAACGCCCGACATCCCTCCGCGAACGAGGTAAAGGCAAAGTTCGCTGGACAATCTGGGAGTTAACAGCGCTGGTTGTTAGCATTATTATGATGGCAACGCCATTGTTAGCCGCGATTAGCAGTGCTATTTTTCCATTTAATGCTCAGGCTCAAACAACGCCTCGGCCAACATCGCCGGCTACACCAATAACCCCACTGCCAGCAACGGCTACCCAGACCTATCCGGTGCCAACTGAAACGCCGTTGGTCACACCCTGTCCAACCGCAGAACCAACCACCCCGCCAACCGAGACCGCAACAACCTATCCAACGCCGGGTACGCCAGGCACACCAACCGATACACCAAGCGTGACCGATACACCAACGTCCACGAGTGTGATTTCGCCAACCGATACGCCAAGTGTGACCGACACCCCAAGTTTGCCAACCGATACGCCTGAGTTGCCAACCGCAACCAGTGTGGTTACACCAACGATCACGACGGTGGTGAGCCCAACCGCAACGAATGTGGTTAGCCCAACCGCGATTCGGGGTGGCATGGGTGGGAGCACCCGTTTGCACCGACCTTTGGGGCAAACCCCAGATCCGTGTGTAACGCCAACGGTCATTATTATTCCAACTGATACGATTCCGCCAGATGAAACCCCAACCGGTACCATTACTGGCGTCGTTACGCTTACCCCAGATAATCCAACGGTTGATCCTTGTACGACTGCAAGTTGTACGCCAGTTGCAACCCTTCCAACCGATATTGCAACTGCAACCGAAACAACCTTGCCTGCATCTGAACCGATTGCCGTGGCTAAGAGTAGTTCACGGGCACTCGTTCAGCCAGGAGAGACGTTTAGTTATATCATCACGGTAAGTTTCCAAGATAATGGTGATGGCCAAACGTCGCGCTCAGTCACGATTAGCGACCCATTGCCTAGCCAAGTAACCTTTATTGGCGTGCAGCAGCTTGGTACGGCTACCTGTGTTGGCGGCACAACGGTCAACTGTAATGGTACCGTGAGCGCTGGTAATCCAATTGTGGTTACCATCCAAGTGCAAGTAAATGCCAGCGTTGCGCTCGGCACCAATATTGTCAATACAGTGAGCGCTACAGCTGCCAATCGTACGCTACAAGCAAGCGATACGGTGATTGTGCCTGATGGCTTGCCAACCAGCACAATTGGCACTCCTGGTGCAAGCTTCACGCCGATTGTGATTACGACTACGCCAAATACGCCAATTATCGTGACCAACACGCCAGGCAATGGCACGCCAGTCACACCAATTGTCAATACGCCAGTTACGCCGATTGTTAACACGCCAGTTACGCCAATTGTGACTAACACACCTGGTGGTGGTGGTACGCCAGTTACGCCGATTGTTAACACGCCAGTTACGCCAATTGTTAACACGAGCGTTCCGGTTACGACTCGGCCAAACAATACGCCGCGGCCAAATCCAAGTAACACGCCACGGCCAAACCAACCAACCAATACACCACAGCCAAATCAGCCAAGCAATACGCCACGGCCTGATATTACTTCAGTGCCAGCGACCAACGTGCCAGTTGCTACGGTTGTTCCTCCAAGCAACCCAACCGCAACGCCACGGCCAGGTGCACCAATAACTTCGGCTACGCCACGGCCTGGTGGTGGTAGCAACCCAACCGCAACGCCACGGCCAGGCGCACCAGTGGCTTCAGCCACCAATGCACCTGCTGGAAGCCAACCAACCAATGTACCTGCGCCAGCAACCGCAACCCCAACCAATCCTGCTGGGTTTGTCACTGATCCAATCGTGACTGGCTTGCAGTTCCAGAAGAAGAGCGATTGGGGCAGCCGCTTCGCAGGCGAAAGCTTGGTCTATACAATTACGATCATCAGCCCAACCAATTCGTTGAATGCGGGCACGATGCGCGACTTGGTTGTGGTTGATCAATTGCCAAGCAACTTGGAAACCAATGGCCCAATCAAGGTCAGCGACCAAAATGCTCGGGTTGAGCAACAAGGCAACCAAATTACGGTTCGGGTAGGGGTCTTGCCAGCTGGCCAAACCTTGACGATCATGATTCCAGTCAAGATCAAAGATGGTGTGGCAGCGCAAACCAGAATTGTCAACCAAGCCCAGTTGAACTTCACTGGCTTGGCGCAGCCAATCTACTCCAACATTTCGAGCGTCTTGGTGGTTGGGGCTGCACCTGCTGGTAGCACCACAACCGTGCCAAATGCAACCGCTGCTACAGGTGGAGCTGCAACCGCTAACCCCGCAACTGTTACGCCAAATACTGGCGTTGGCAGTGGCCAAGGCAATGGCGATGGTGGCACAGTAACTGATGTTGGGACGAGCAATCCTGCAACCAACATGGGTATCCCAGCAACGGGCTTTGTGCTCTTTGCAATGACGATGTTAGTCCACATTGTGCGGGTTCGCCGCGAGATGACCCGGATCTAACCAAAGCGTCTGAAACTAGCAAAAACCCCGCTCAACCGAGCGGGGTTTTTGTTTTTGCTTATTTGATGAGGACTTCGCGATCGTGTTCAAATTGCCAATCGCTGAGGGCTTCTAACTCGACCTCTAGGCGTGGATGCAAGGGATCGATGCGTTTGACCAAGTGAATATCGACAACCCGATTATCGTTAATCCCAAGGCTGGTACAGATACTATCTTGGGTAATTTTGAGGCCGCCATCAAGGTCGCGGCGTAGCGGCGTTTCAAAATAAAAATCGAGGAACAAGGCCAAATAGCCTTTTTGGGCGAGAGCTAAAAACTGCTCCGAGATCGTATCGCGTTGCTGAAGCATGGCCAAATGGCGTTTGACTTGGCGTTTAAAGGTTTGGGCTTCACGGCTCAAGACGCGGCGATTACCAACCGTCACATATTGGCTATTGATTGATGGTGGTAATGGCAAACTAAATTGAACAACCACATGCCCCTCCAGACAGCGCCAATCGCAAATCTTTGGTTTAGTATAGCACAGGCTTGCCAAACATTTGTGTTATTTTGTTAAGTTTACTCAGGTTAAGCGAGAAAATCTTTGACTTATGGCGAAGATTATGCTATAGTTGCCAAGCCAACACCCTAACGCTGATGAGGTCGCGTTTAGGGCTTTGTTGTGTTTTGATGTCCTTTTTTGGAAGGAGCCTCCTATCAGAGACAAGCTACGAATCAATAATCGGATTCGCGTGCGCGAAGTGCGTCTGATCGACGAAAACGGGGAGCAAGTTGGGATCATCACGACTCGTGATGCGCTCGACATGGCACATGACCGCGATCTCGACTTAGTTGAGGTTGCCCCGAATGCTAGCCCGCCGGTTTGCCGCCTTATGGATTACGGCAAGTACCGCTACGAGCAAACCAAGAAAGAACGCGAAGCCCGCAAGAATCAAAAACAGGTCGAACTGAAAGAGATTCGCATGCAGCCGCGCACCGACACCCATGACTTGCAGGTAAAGGTGAACAATGCTCGCCGTTTCCTCGAAGAAGGGCACAAAGTGAAGTTCTCGGTACGTTTCCGTGGGCGCGAAATCACTCACCCTGAAATTGGCCGCGATATGCTTGAGCAAATTGCTGAAGATTTACGCGATCATGGGGTGCTTGAGCAAAAACCCACGCTCGAAGGTCGGGCCTATTCGTTGATCATGGCCCCATCACCAAGCAAAACGCAGCCTGCGAAACGTAGCGACAAACCGGCTCCACCATCATCATTAGGAGATATTGATTTCGATGCCGAAGATGAAGACCAACAAGCAGGCTAAACGCCGCTTCAAAATCACTGGCACCGGTAAAATTATGCGTACCAAGGGTGGCAAAAGCCACTTCCGCCGCCGCAAATCAACCCGGGTCAAGCAGGCGCTCGATAAGATGTTCCCAGTGAGCCCATCAGACGTGAAGCGTCTGCAACGCTCATTGCCTTACGGCCTGAAATAGTTCGTTCGTCGGAAAAGTAGTGCTGGTTCGCAGCGGGATCAGGGTTACAAGCTTGCAATGCTCCTGTACCGTCTCGCCAGCACGTTGTCTGTACTCACTTTGGAGGTATCTCGATGGCACGTATCAAACGTGGCATTATGACGCACAAGCGTCACAAGAAGCTTTTGAATCAGGCCAAGGGTTTCCGCGGCAGCCGTTCACACAACTATAAAACCGCTCACGAAGCAGTAATGAAGGCGCTGGCCTATGCCTACCGCGACCGCCGTAACCGCAAACGCGATTTCCGCCGCTTGTGGATCGTGCGGATCAACGCTGCTGCACGCTTGAACGGTTTGAGCTATAGCAACTTGATCAATGGCTTGAACAAAGCTGGGATCGTAATTGATCGCCGCCAATTGGCCGACTTGGCTGTACGCGATGCTGCCGCCTTCACGGCAATTGTCGCTCAAGCTAAGCAAGCTTTGGCCTAGTTCAAGGCACGGTGCTGTGTGAGCGACCTCATTACCAGCGCTGCGAATCATCACGTTAAATACCTGCGCTCATTGGTGCGTTCCCGCAAGGATCGCCACAACGAGCGCAGGTTTGTTGTTGAAGGGGTACGCTTGGTTGCCGAGGCGCTGAACGTTGGTCAACCAAGCGTTTTGCTGTATGTGCCTGAACAATTGGCCAGCACCGAACGCGGCCAACAACTGCTCGATCAGCTGGCTGCATTGCCTAATGCTTTTGCAACCACCCCGGCAATTTTGGCGGGAATTAGCGATGTTGAAACGCCGCAAGGGATTATTGGCGCTGTGCCAATGCCCCAAATCAACAGCCAACTAGCGTCGTTAATTGTGATGCTCGATGGGGTACAAGATCCTGGTAATGTTGGCACGTTGTTGCGATCAGCAGAAGCAGCTGGCGTTGGTCAAGTGCTGTGTTTGCAAGGCACTGCCGATGTGTGGAGTCCCAAGGTTGTGCGCTCGGGCATGGGCGTGCACTTTCGCTTGCCCATCGTCGATGGCCTTCAATGGGAAACTGCTTTGCCTTTGATTGAACATTGTCCCCAACGCTTTGCTGCGGTGCAAGATTCGGCATTGGCTTATGATCAGGCTGATCTGCGCCAACCAAGTGTGCTGATTATCGGCAATGAAGCGAATGGCGTTTCGAGCACAACCCTCAGCTATGCCAACACCATTACTATCCCCATGCTTGGTGCGCTCGAATCGTTGAATGCTGCGGTTGCAGGCAGTGTGCTGTTGTTCGAAGCCGCCCGTCAACGCAGGAAAAGTATGAAGGATGAAGGATGAAATTGATCCACGAAGGTTAAGTTTTTTCGCCACGAATTGCCCGAATAAGTATTTTTAGCCAAAGATTGCACAGATTGTTTTGATGATGTTTCTATTTCCCAAAGCCAATAGCCAATAGCCCAACTTCTCTGCGCCGCTGCGTTAAAAATCCACAAAGATGACGTTTAGCCACGAATTGCACAAATTGCCCGAATAATTATTTTCGCCACAGATTGCACAGATTTGTTTGATTCTTGATCTAATCCCCAGCCCCCGATCCCTATGTTCTATGTTCTATGCTCTCTGTTCTCTGTTCTCTGTTCTTCCCGATCCCCAGCCCCCAACGACCGATCTCCAATTCCTCTGTTCTATGCTCTCTGTTCTATGTTCTTCTTCATCCTTCATCCCTCTTCCTTCATCCTTAAAAAAAAGCCCCTCGCCCGCCGAAGCGAGCAAGAGGCAATATTCAAGTATGCTGCAATTCGCTTAGAGCAAGAGCTTGAATGGATTTTGCAACAAGTTCTTGAGTTCGACCAAGAACTGAGCAACGGTTGCGCCATCGGTTGCGCGGTGGTCGGCTGAAACCGTGAGATTCATCAAATGGCGAATCACAATCTCGCCATCGCGAACAACTGGAGTGGCAATGGTGCTGCCAACCGCCAAGATTGCGCTTTGGGGTGGCGTGATAATCGCGATGAAGTTGGTGACATCGAACATCCCCAAGTTGCTGACGGTGAACGTACCGCCTTGGAGATCGTCGAGGCCAGCCTTGCCTTCGCGGGTGCGGCTAATCACATCGCGCATTTGGCTCGAGATTGCGCCGAGGCTCAAGCTATCGCAATTGCGCACGACAGGAGCCAATAAGCCTGCATCGGTTGCCACGGCCACACTGATGTGAACATCTTTGTGAACCAACAATTTATCGCCAGCAAAGGTTGCATTGAGTGAAGGGAACTTCTTCAAGGCAATTGCACAACCCTTGAGCAGCAATTCGGTGACTGAAAGCTTGCCACCGTGAGCTTCACGCAACTTGGGCAAGAGTTCTTGAATTGCATCCATTTCAATCGTTGACGTAACGAAGAATGGTGGCACTTGTTGTTGGCTTTCGACCATGCGCTTGGCAGCGGTTTGGCGCAAGCGCGACAGTGGCTCTTCGCTGTAGACCGCATTTGGTGCTGGTGGGGCAAAGACCAAGCCAACTGGTGCTGGCACTGGCGATGCAGTTAGCGCAGCAGGCGCAGCTTTTGGTTCGCTAGCAGCAGGTGCTGCAGCGGCGGCTGGAGCAGCTTTTGGTGCGCTGGCAGCTGCCAAGACATCTGCTTTGACAATCCGGCCATCAGGGCCTGAGCCTTTGAGGCCTGTCAAATTTACGCCGCGTTGTTCGGCCAAACCGCGAGCAGCAGGCGTTGCCACCAAGCGGCCTGTCGCTTCAGCGGGCGCACTTTCAGCTGGTGCTGCTTCAACTTTTTCTGGTTGAGCGGCGACTGCTGGAGCGGTTGGGGCTGCTTCGGCACCTTCGCCAACTGCTGGCGCATCGCTGGCTGGGGTAACACTGGCGTTGGCTTCTGCCGATTCCTCGGCTTCGTCATCGCCTGAGCCATCGTCAATTTCGGCAATTGGCGCGCCGACTGGCACGGTATCGCCTTCATTGACTAAGAACTTGATAATTTTGCCGGCCTCAAAAGCCTCGATTTCAATCGTGACCTTATCGGTTTCGACTTCAGCAATTGGTTCACCACGCGAAACTTCATCGCCTGGCTGTTTCAACCATTTGGCCAAAGTACCTTCGACCATATCGTAGCCCATTTTGGGCATTTCTAGTTTCTTCGCCATCGTGACCTCGTGTGTTGGTGGCTTGGCGGGCAGCTTTGGAACTCGTGAAACCGTTTTCTTTAGCTGCCTGCCGAGCCACCTAACCTCAAACTACTGCTGCCGAATCTTTTGGGTCTTGCCTGCCAGCACATTCTTGACTGCTTGAATGACTGAATCGGCGTTTGGCACCACGTGGGCTTCCAAGTTTTTGGCATACGGCATTGGCACTTCGTCAAAGCCTACGCGCCAAATTGGAGCGTCCAAGTGATCAAAGCCTTCGGTATACAAGCGAGCGGCAATTTCCGAGCCAACGCCAACTGATGTCCACTCTTCGGTGGCAATCACAGCGCGGTTGGTTTTGCGGAAACTTTCCAAGACTGGCTCCATATCGAGCGGGCGAATGGTGCGCAAGTCGACCAAGGCTGCGTCGATGCCTTCGCTGGCCAAGGTTTCAACTGCTTGTTGGCAATAAGGAATCATGCGGCCATAGCCCACGATCGTCACATCTTTGCCATCGCGCAACAAGTTTGATTTACCAATCGGAACCGTGTAGCTTTCCTCTGGCACTTCGCCCTTGATGTTGTAAATCCCAGTGTGTTCGATGAAAATCACGGGATCGGGATCTTCGATGGCGGCCTTCATCAAGCCTTTGGCATCGTATGGTGTGCCGGGCACAACCACTTTCAAGCCGGGCATGTAGGCGTAGTAGTTATCGAAGGCTTGCGAGTGGGTGGCGCTCAATTGACCGTAGCCGTTGGGCATGCGGAAGACAATTGGGCAGGTAAACTGGCCACCGAACATATAGTGCAATTTGGCAGCGTGGTTGATAATCATATCCAGCGCCAAAATTGCAAAGTTGGTGGTCATCATTTCGACGACTGGGCGTAAGCCGTTCATGGCTGCGCCGATGCCTAAGCCAGCGTAACCAGCTTCAGCAATGGGCATATCTTTGATGCGTTCGGGGCCAAACTCTTTTAAAAACCCTTTGGTCACACCGTAAGCGCTATCGTAGTGAACAACATCTTCACCAATGATAAACACCCGTGGATCGTTGGTCATTGCTTCGCGCAAGGCTTGGCGCAAGGCTTCCGAATAGGTTATAACGGGCATTGATATCTCCTTAGAGCGGCTTCGAGTAGATTTCGGTCCATGCTTCGCTCAGGTCTGGGGCAGGGCTTTCTTCGGCAAATTGCACCACTGCATCCATTTCCTTTTCAACTTCTTTATCGATTTGTTTGGCTTGTTTTTCAGTCAACAAGTTTTGATCGATCAGTTTTTGCTTGAGCAAAGCAATTGGGTCACCTGAGCGCCGAGCGTTAATGTCGTCGCGAGTACGATACATTTGGGGGTCGGCAGCTGAGTGACCACGCAGACGGTAGGTCATCGCTTCAAGGAAATAGGGGCCTTCGGTGCGAGCATGGTTGACAGCGTGAAGGGCGCGAGCACGCATTTCTTCAACGTCGTTGCCATTGACCCGCTCGCCTGGCATAAATGGCGAAGCTTTTTTGTGAATTTCGGTGACCGAGGTGTGCACGCTCAGCGGCGTACCCATGGCAAATTCGTTGTTTTCGCACAGGAAAACGATTGGCAATTTGTAGAGCGCTGCCATGCTGACGGCTTCGTAGAACTCGCCGCCATTGGTTGCGCCATCGCCAAAGAAACACATGACGACGCCATCTTGATCGGCTTCGCCAAGTACTTCACGCTTGTATTTGATCGAGTAGGCAATGCCCATGGCCAACAGCAAGTGCGCACCAACGATGGCGTAACCGCCCCAGAAATTTTTATTTTTATCAGCAAAGTGCATTGAGCCGCCTTTGCCTTTACCGGTGCCAGTGCTGCGGCCAAACAATTCAGCCATCAAAGGTTTTGGTTCGAGGCCACGAGCAAGGGCGTGACCATGGTCGCGATAGTGAGTTACTAAGTGGTCTTGTGCTTTCAAGGCACCAATCGCACCAACCGCGACTGCTTCTTGCCCAACATATAAGTGCAAGAAGCCACCGATCCGAGCACGGGTGTACTGCTGCTGGCAATGTTCTTCAAACGAGCGAATCAGCACCATCGTGCGGTAATCGGCAAGTAAATCTTGCTTTTCCATCAAGGCTCCTTTATCGAGGGTTGCAGAAGAAGAAAAGCCATACCATGGCCGTTCTATCAACACGGATAGAACGTCTTTTAAATAAGGAATTAAGGTGATTATTGTCGTCGTTGACAGGGCCTTTTATACCATTGGCTATTATAGCATATCGCATTGCATGCCGTCAGATAGCTTTATTTTTAGACACAGTGCGTCATGATGAAAATCAAAAGGCAAAAGTCAGAAGGCAAAATAAATCGAATCTATTTCAAATAAATACGAGGAATATCTATGATGAGCTGAGCATCGTGACCTCAAGCACTTGATTAGACCTTAAACTATTGTATTTCATCCATCGTTTTGTTGCGACTCGGTAGTGTCAAGTAAAGCCTTTTTGATTTTTGCCATCTGATTTCTGCTCTTTGCCTTTTGCCTTCTGACTTTTGCCTTTATAATGCTGATTGGCTGAAACTACTAGATACGATGAGGTAAAACGGCATGCGAGTACCGCTTTCGTGGTTACGCGAATTTGTTGATATAACGATGAGTCCTGAAGAATTGGCCGAGCGGCTCACGCGGGCGGGCTTGGAAGTTGCCAGCATTGATTATGTTGGGCTGCAAGCGCCAAATGGCTCGGCTTGGGCCCCAGATTTGAGCAGCGCCACCCCACCAGATTATATTCCGTGGGATCGCGAGACAATTTTTGTGGGCCAGATTGTTGATGTGCAGCCGCACCCCAACGCTGAACGCCTGAAGTTGCCCAAAATTGCCTATGGCGAAGGCCGCGAATTGACCGTGGTTACTGGAGCGCCCAATATTGAGTTTGGCATGAGCGGCCAAAAAGTGGTGCTCGCCACCAAAGGCGCGCGCTTGCTCGATGGCCATAGCGAAACCCGCCAATGGTTGACGCTCAAGCCAACCAAACTGCGCGGCGTGCCTTCCGAAGGCATGGTTTGCTCGGAGATGGAATTGGCGCTCTCCGACGAACACGAAGGCATTATCTTCTTGCCCGATGATGCGCCTGTTGGCACGCCCTTGGCCGATTACTGGGGCGATGCAGTGTTGGAAATTGAAACCACGCCAAATTATGCTCACACCTTGAGCATTCTGGGGGTGGCCCGCGAAGTTGCGGCCTTCTCTGGGGCCGAATTGCGCATGCCCAGCTTCGATTTGCCAACCAACGGCCCAGCAATCGCCGACAAAATTCAGGTCGAGATTGTCGATTCGAGCATTTGCCCACGCTTTGTTGCTGGCTTGATCGAAGGTGTTACCATCGCCCCCTCGCCGTGGTGGATGCAGCGCCGCTTGCGCTTAGCTGGTCAACGCCCAATCAACAACATTGCCGACATTACCAACTATGTGATGTTGGAACTTGGCGAACCAAGCCATGCCTTCGATGCCGACCAAGTTGCCCAAGGCCGCTTGATTATTCGTCCGGCTGCTACTGGCGAAAAGCTCGAAACCCTCGATCATGTTGTGCGCGAATTACGGCCAATCGATACAGTTGTGGCCGACCCCAACGGCCCTTCGAGCTTGGCTGGGGTGATGGGTGGCGCAGCCTCGGAAATTAGCGATAGCACGATTAATGTGTTGTATGAAGCGGCCTTGTGGAATCCAATTGCGATTCGACGCACCGCCCAACATTTCAAACTCTTCTCCGAAGCCTCAAAGCGCTTCGAAAAAGGCGTTGACCCAACGCTGCCACCACGGACAGCGATTCGCGGTTTGAACTTAATTCAGCAAATTGCTGGCGGCACGATTGCCAATGGCTTGGTTGATGTTTGTCCTGAGCCGTTCAGCCGCCGCGAAATTGAGCTAGCCTTGGGCGAAGTCAAACGCATTTTGGGCATTGAGCTTGCGCTAACCGAAGTAGCCACGTTGCTGAGCCGCTTGGGCTATGAATGCGCCGTGGTCGAATCGAGCCGTGGCCCAGCCTTGCATGTGCTGGTGCCAGCCCATCGCACCGACGTTGAAATCGAAGCCGATTTGCTCGAAGATGTGGCCCGTATGTATGGCTACGATGAAATTCCTGAAGCTTTGATGGCTGATACCTTGCCAACCCAGCGCGCCAATCCATTGTTCGAAGCCACCGAACGTTTACGCGATATGTTGGTGGCTGCGGGCTTAGATGAAGCAATTAGCTATTCGCTCAGCAACGAAACGCTGCAAAACTCAATCTATGTGAGCGAAAATGGTGCAACTGCTGCCCAATTTGTGCGTTTGGAAAACCCATTAACGCCTGATCGCTCGGTGATGCGGCGTTCGATTTTGCCCGAATTGCTGAACATTGTGGTTGGCGATTTGCGCGAACGCGAACGGGTAGCCTTGTTTGAAATTGGTGCTGTCTTCGAGCCAGTTGTTGGCCAACTGCTGCCCGATGAACCACGCAACGTAGCACTGATTTTGGCGGGCACACGTCAAACCAGCACCTGGAGCCAGCCCGAGCCAGAGGGCTTCGATTTCTTCGATCTCAAGGGCGTGATTGAAGAAGTGTTGCGTCGCCATGGCTTGCGCGAACGAGCCAGCTTCCAAGTGGCGAGCGATGAGCGTTTGCACCCAGGCCGCAGCGCCAAGATCGTCGTCGATGAGGTTGAAATTGGCGTGTTTGGCGAATTACATCCATTAGTGCGCGACCGCTTTGGCTTCAGCGTGCAACGGGTTTGTGTTGCCGAATTAAGCGTTGATCAACTGCTCAAGGTCAGCAGCCAAACCAAGTATGCCAGCATCTCGCGCTTCCCTGCCACGGTGCAGGATTTGGCCTTGGTTGCCAACGACGAGCTAGCCGCCGACCTGATTGCCAAAACCATCAAGCAATATGGTGGCGAATTCTTGGAAGATGTGCGCTTGTTCGATGTCTACACAGGCTCGCCAATTCCTGCTGGTCAGCGCAGTTTGGCCTTCCGCCTACGCTTCCGCGCGCCCGACCGCACCTTGGCCGATAAAGATTTGCTCAAAACTCGTGAGAAGCTGCTCAAACAGCTTGAACGTGAACTAGGTGTGCAAATTCGCAGCTAAACCACTTGAAGCCCCACTGCTCTAGCCAGCGGTGGGGCTTTTGAGGTTAATAGCTAACATCAATTTGATACCAGCAACCCTCGCAGTATAATCTAGCTGATTGTTACTCCAAGCAAAAGTGAGGGTTAAGCACTGCTTGCTGGTTGCCACAACATTCCTGTCACACTCAACAACTTCAATAACGAAATAATCCTGCAATATAAATCAGCCTATAAATGATCAAGTTTTAAATTATTGAAGCTTATGTGTGATTAATGAAATAAGATCATTGAAAATAATCTCTGAATTTGTTAATTAATTGTGCGCACAATTTTTAGTGTATTTAGTATGATCTTGATGAGCTAAGTGAAAGAATTATGTTGCAAAGGAGGATTATGCCCAGATTGCGCCAAATGCGGCTGATCTGCTGGCGAATCTTTTTTTGTCAGCAGTAATCGAATTTAGGATCTTGAAATCGAGCAACCATTGCATGAGCCACAATTTGCTGTCGCTGCGAGTGGGCGATATTGGTATCGCGTGATTGGCCCACGCTTGGCCCACTATCCGCTGCAACCAGCCCGTAATTATTCATTAAACGAAGCCTATTTGTGGCTCATGCAGCAAGCCTTAGCTTAATGTGCTCAGCGCCAAATCGAGCGCTGCGGCTAAATCGTTGGCCTCAGCAATACCACCTTGGGCTTGTTGCGCGCTGCCACCACCTTTGCCGCCAAATGCGCCAACCACTTGACGTAAGATTGCGCCGCAATCAAGGCCTTGGCCAGCAAAAATCAATTGAGGTTTGCTGGTAGCCACGCCAAACAGGGCAACCCCGCCAGCTTGCGCTACCAAATTCGCCAGTTGGCGCACGCTTTGTGGCTCGCGCTGCCAAATTTGGGCAACTACTTTTAGTTGGCCAATCGTTTGGGCTTGCTCTACCAGTGCTTTGGCCTCAAATTCGAGCAATTGTTGCTCGGCATGCTGAAACTGTTTGCGCAACTGTTGCTCTTGCTCGCGCAACCGCTGCACCGCTTGCTCTGCTTGGTTAGGGGCAACACTAAAACTTGCAGCAATTTGGCCAAGCATGGCATTCTTCCAACGCAAATCGTGCAATGCGCGCCCACCACAGACAAATTCAATCCGTAGGCTATCGCCGCGTTTTTCGCTGCGCCGAATATGAATCTGACCAACTGCACCAGTAGCATTGGGATGGGTTCCGCCACATGCTGAATGATCAAAATCGCCCGCCGAAACCACCCGAATTGCGCCTGTAACTGTGGGAGCTTTGCGCAAGGCGATGCTAGCTAGCTCCTCGGCGCTGACAAAACGGGCCAAAATCGGCAAATTTTGCCAGATGATCTGGTTGGCCAAATCTTCGGCCTCGGCAAGTTGCGCAGGGCTGGCGGCGCTGGTTGTCAAATCAATCGTCACATACTCGGTGCTGAGATGAAAGCCCACCGTGCGCCAATTGAACAGCTGATCAAAGGCCGCTGAGAGCAAATGCTGGCCGTGATGCTGCTGCATATGGTCAAATCGCCGTTGCCAATCCAAGCTACATTCCACATTCGTTGCTTCGATTGGCTCAGCGAGTGTGTGCCAAACCACATCATGTTCATCAAGCTGCACATCGACCACCGCCACCCCGTTAATCCAGCCATTGTCGGCGGGCTGGCCGCCACTTTCTGGATAAAACGCGCTGCGATCAAGCGCAATTCGTTGCTGCTCGCGAGCAACAATCTGGGCTGACCATTCGCGCAAATAGGCATCGTGCCAATACAATCGTTCAGTGCTCATCAATGGCTCCTGCAAAACAGAATATGCTATGATAGATCAATCTGTGTAAAGGAGAAATGGCGATGACGAGTAAAGCTGCTGAGTATTATGCCAAAGAAACCGAGCGGGTTTGGACGCTGGTTGGCGAGCATACCGAGGCCGATTTATATAAGCCGATTCGCAATGATGGCTGGAGCACATGGGACATTGTGGCCCATATTGCCATAACCTCGCGCCAACTTTTGCGTTTGGGCCAAAAACAACAACAGCAAGCCCAAACAGGCGATACAACTCCCATTTTTGCCCCCGATTTTGATGTTGATCGCATGAATATTGAGCAAGTTGAGGCTTGGCGTGGCAAGAGCTTTGCCGAAATTCGCCAGCATTGGGATAAAACTGGGGTGCAATTGGCCGATTATTGCGCTAGCTTGCAACTAGCCGATTTGGCCTTGCCCGTTGAGTTTGTCAAAAAGCAGCACATGACGCTTGATGAACTATTAAATAGAATTTCACTGCATATTCGCCTGCATCGCACCGAAATAGAAACGGGCCTTAGCTCGCTAGAATGAGGTTTCATGATTCTCGTTGATGCACACCTCGATTTGGCCTATAACGCGATTAACCTTGGCCGCGATTTGACCCAAACGGTCGATGCTGGCCGCCAACGCGTTGCCGAACATACGCCCGAATGGATTGCCGAAGCTGGCACGCTTACCACGACCTTGCCTGAAATTGGTTTGCACCAGCCAAGCATTGTGTGTGGCACGATTTTTATTTTGCCCGCCGATGCCCAAACCACGCTTGACGGCGTGGCGTATGCAACCCCCGACGAAGCTCATGATCAAGCGTGGGAGCAACTGAATTGGTATAAGCAGCAGTGTGCAGCTGGCCATTTACATTTTATCGATAACCAACAAGCGCTTCAGGCTGTCCAAGCTGGCGCACTGCCTGGCTTGGTCTTGTTGATGGAAGGCGCCGACGGTTTGCGCACGCCTGCTGAGCTGATCGAGTGGCACGCTGCTGGCTTGCGTTGGCTTGGGCCTGCCTGGCAAGCAACCCGCTATGCTGGCGGCACGGGCCAGCCTGGCCCCTTTACGGCTGCTGGATTTGAACTGCTTGGTTTAATGCAAGAGCTTGGGGTTGCGCTCGATGCTAGTCATCTGGCCGAGGAAAGTTTTTGGCAAGCAATTGAGCATTTTAATGGGCCAATTGCTGCCTCGCACTCCAATTGTCGCAGCTTGTTGGCCGCAGCCGAGCACCAAGATCGCTACCTAAGTGATGCCATGATCAAGGCAATTATCGAGCGTGATGGCGTAATTGGGATTGCGCTGTATAACCGCATGCTGCAGGCCGATTGGGATGGTAGCAAAAACCACGTTAATTTGGCACATGTGGTAGCGCAGATTGAGCATATCTGCCAGCTTGCAGGCAATAGTCGCCACGTCGCGCTTGGCTCCGACCTCGACGGTGGCTTTGGGGTGGAAATGATTCCAGCAGAAATCGATCGCTGGAGCGATTTGCCCAAAATTGGCCAAGCCTTGGCGGCACATGGCTGGCAAGAAACCGATATTGCCAACCTCATGGGCCAAAATTGGCTGCGCTGGTTCCAAACAATTTTGTAAGGCTAGCGGAGTGTTTCGATCCACGAAGGCCATGAAGCACACGAAGGACGAAACCGCGCAGGGCGCGAAGATCGCGAAGGTTGAGTTTTCTTCGTCATAGATTGCCCAGCTTGGCGCAGAGTATGCTTTCCCAAAAGCCCATAGCCATGCTTTCTCTGCGCCTCTGCGTTAAAAAACAGACCATTTTTAGCCACGAATTGCACGAAGGGTCAGTATTTTAGCCACAGATTGGCACAGATTCGTAGGATGTAGTTGCTGATCCCTGACCCCTGAATCCTGATTCCTAATCCCTAACTCTCATTTTGCCTTCTGCCTTCTGCCTTCTGATTTTCTATGTTCTATGCTCTATGTTCTATAATAAGCCAACAACCAATCAATACGGAACTGGAGTAGACAACCATGACCACCTATAAGGATGCTGGCGTTGACATTGCAACCAAGATGGATGCGATCCAACAGATGGGAGCCGCAGTGAAGGCCACCCATACCCCAGCAGTGTTGGCCGGTTTAGGCGCGTTTGGCGGCTGTTTTGACCTTGCTGAGGTTAATACCAAGCATGCCCAACCGGTGTTGGTGGCCTCGACCGATGGCGTTGGCACCAAAACAGCGGTTGCCGCCGCCGTTGGCGATGTACGCACGATTGGTGCCGATTTAGTCAACCATTGTATTAATGATATTTTGTGCCAAGGCGCAACGCCACTCTTTTTTCTCGATTATATTGCCGCCTCAAAACTTGAACCAGCCATGATTGTGGCGGCGGTTGAAGGGCTGGCTGGCGCTTGTCGCGAGGCAGGCATTGCCTTGCTTGGCGGCGAAACTGCCGAAATGCCAGGAGTTTACCACGATGGGGCCTTTGATGTAGCAGGCACTATTGTTGGCGTGGTGGATCGGGCCAATATGCTCGATGGTAGTGCAATCAAGCCTGGCGATGTGGCGATTGCGTTGCCTTCGACTGGTTTACACACCAATGGCTATTCGTTGGCGCGCAAAGTGTGTGCTCCATTGGGTTATGCCAGCCAACCAGCAATCTTGGCTGGGCAAAGCGTTGGCGAGGCCTTGTTGGCTCCGCATCGAGCCTATTTGCACGAAGTTCAGGCCTTACGCCAGGCTGGGGTTGCAATTCATGGCTTGGCGCATATCACTGGTGGTGGCATTTGGGATAACATTCCCCGCGTCTTGCCTGCCAATGTGACGGTTGAATTGGTGCGTGGCTCGTGGCATGTGCCAGCGATCTTTCAATTAATTGTCGAGCAAGCAGCGTTGGATGAGCACGAAGCCCATCATGTGCTCAACATGGGCTTGGGCATGATTCTGTTTATTGCCGCCGAACAGGCTGAGCAAGCGCTGGCAACCATCAGCGATGCCCAACTGGTTGGTCGGGTTGTTGAGCAAACCAATCAGGCGCGAGTAGTGCTAGTAGATCGCTAGTAACTGTGCTATACTGCCAACCATAGTTTGCCAAGCGTGGTATGAAATTATGGTTGGCAAACGAAAGCTAGTTGTCATCTTCATCACTATCGCAGCCAAAACGGAAACGCTATAATGAGTCGTGAACCTCAGACCCAGACGATTGCTCGTGAGGTTGATGTCTACATCGCTGTCAGCCGTGGACGCGAATTATCGCGCGCCTTAGGCTTTGACGATGTTGATCGGACGCGAATTGAAATTGCGATTCTTGAATTGACTCGGAATATTTTGGCGCACGCCGAGCGCGGAAGCCTAACAGTTCGCGAAATCGAAGCCAACGAGCAACGTGGTATTGAAATCGAGGCAAGCGACAATGGACCCGGCATCGCAGATACAGACCTTGCCTTACGTGATGGCTATAGCACCAAGCAAACCCTTGGCACGGGATTGCCTGGGGTTAAACGGTTGATGGACGAATTCGAAATTGAATCCCAAGTGGGTGTTGGTACGGTCGTTCGAGCACGACGATGGCTTCCTCGTCGGCGCGAACGCGGAGGACTAAAATGAGATTAAATTGGAGCGCCCAAACGCGCAGCAAATATGGTCAATCGGTCTCTGGCGATGGCTATGCGGTAATCGAAAACCAAAATAGCATTTTAATTGCGGTGATCGATGGTCTTGGTGGGGGCGCTGAAGCAGCGAAGCCAACCAAATTAGCCTTAGAAGAATTGCATCAACATTCAACTCGCCCACTCAAAGAATTGATCGAGCGTTGTCATAAAGCGTTACACGGCACGCGCGGCGCAGTCATCGGCCTATTGCGCCTCGAATTCGATCACCTGCGGGCTAGCTATATTGGCGTAGGTAATATTGGTATCCATGTCATTAGCGATCGGGTGATTAAGCCTATTTCCAAAAATGGCATCCTCGGGCATAATCAATTACCTAGCTTATTGGAAATGACCTATACCTTTAACATTGGTGATATTTTTGTTTTGTATAGCGATGGGATTTCGACCCGCATGATTACCGATTCAGCGCTGCATCATGCAATTGACAACCCAGAATCATTGGCGCTTGGCTTGATGGAACGCTATGGCAAAACCACCGATGATGTAACGATTTTAATTGCCCAAACTCAGTAATCTTGCCTCAAGGATGCGCTATGCAGAAAACGTCTACGCCTCAATTGCGTCAATTTCTGATTGATAATGCCGAGCAAGTGATTGCACGTTGGGTTCAACGATTGAGTAGCGTTGTGCCCAACAATGGCAGTCAATTTCCCTCGGTGCATGTGCGACGTTTATATGAGTTGCTGTTGACGTTACCTACAGAGCAAACCGACATCGAAGTGGCCTTGGTCGAGTTGGGCATCGATTGGCAAGCGTTTGAATTAACCACCTTGATTCAGCTGAGTTTTCAATTGCGTCCAGCAATTGTCGATGTGCTGCAAACTCACAAACTTACGCGCTGGCAATCGTCAAACGAGCTTGATCAATTGGTTGAGCGCTGTACGATTTTGCTGACTAACCACCACAACACCACGGTGCAAGCTGAATTGCGCGAACAGGTGGCCCAAGCAGAATATTTGCTCGATCATCAGGCCCAAATGGCTTCTGAATCCGATTATTTTGCCTTGCAAATGTCGACACTCTATGAGCTTTCGCAAGCTATGAGCGCCTCGCTCGATCGCGAAATTCTCGAAGATATTGGCCCGCGGATTCTTTCAGCGTTCACGGTAGAACGCTGTGCGATTGTGCTGCGCATCGATGACGATACCTGGCTGATCGAACATGCTTGGGGCGAAGATTGGGCAGGGTTAACTGGTCAGCCGCTTGATCCGCAAAACTTGCCCGAGGCGCTCAAATTGGCGACTGCCCAAGGTATGGTGCAACTCCAACCAGTAATTGAGCCTGCTAGCACCTCGTGGATGATTGCTGGCCAAGGCGCGCTGTTTGTGCCGCTGCGTCAAGAAAAGCATGTACTTGGCTGTTTAGTGGCTCAAGGCTCAACCCTGATCGAACGCATCGACGATGTGATGATGAATCTTTGGCGGACTGTCGCTAACCAAGTTGTGGTGACGCTGCAAAATATTCGCTTGTATAGCACAGTACAGCAATTAAACGCCGACCTCGAACGCAAGGTTGCTGAGCGTACCGCCGAATTGAGCGAAGAACGCGACCGCCTCGAAGCGATTGCCGATATTGCCCGCGATATTTCGACCCTCGAAATTGATGTGCTGCTCAATCGGATTTTGCAGGCGCTGGCCAATTTGACTGGCGTACACCATGGCTCGGTGATGCTGATCGATGCAGCAACTGGCTTGTTGGTCGATCGCGCAACCTTGGCTGGCATTTCGCATGTGCTTGGCTCGCGGCGCTTCCAAATTGGCGAAGGCTTGGTTGGCTGGATCGCCCAACATCGCCAGCCAGCCTTGGTTAACGATGTGACCAATGATGATCGTTGGGTTCAAGTTGATGCTTTTGGCCAAGAAGTTGGTAAAAATACTGGCTCACTGGTTGGCATGCCGCTGATCGCTGGCGATGATATTGTGGGCGTGCTGATGCTCTCGCATCCAACTCCGCACTTTTTCAATCAAAGCCATATGCGCTTGCTCAAGGCGATTGCTGGCGAGATTGCCATTGCCATTTATAACGCGCAACTGTATGAATATTTGGCAGAACGCACAATTAAGCTTTCGACCATGTTGCGCCATCAAGAAGAAGTTTCGAGCCAGAACAACGCTATTTTGCAATCGCTTAACGATGCGGTAATTGTGTTCAATCTTGATCGCAATATTATTTTGGCCAACGCTGCCGCCGAATCGATTCTTGATCGGCCACTTGATGAGTTGGTGACGCAGAGCTTCGATGAGTTGCTTGAATCGTTGCAGATCAAATTGTCTGGCGATCCGCTGGGCATGGTGTTGAGCAACCCCGATTCAGCCCAAACCCAAGATATTATCATCAAACGTGGAACCCAATCGATTAGCGTGACCTTGGTTCCGGTGATGACAGAGCGCGGCGAGTTGCTTGGAGCTTGTTTGATTGGCCGCGACATTACTCGCGAAGTCGAATCGGATCGCTTGAAAACTGAGTTTATTGGCACGGTTTCGCACGAGTTGCGCACGCCGATGACCTCAATCAAAGGCTATACCCAATTGCTGGCCATGGGTTCGCTGGGCGAAGTTAACCCGACGCAAAAGGAATTTCTCAACACGATTGCCCACAACTCAGAGCGCATGATCGCCATCATCAACGATTTGCTGGATATTACCAAAATTGAAACTGGCAGCGTTGAATTGCAATTGGCGCGTTTGATGATTGCCGATGTGATGAGCAGCGTGGTTGGCAATGCCCGAGCCGAAATTAGCCAACGCCAGCAAGAATTCTCGCTGAGCCTCGCGCCCAACTTGCCAACAATTTGGAGCGATATGGAGCGGATTCGCCAAGTTGCCTCGAATGTGCTTTCGAACGCGATCAAATATACACCCAATGGCGGCAAAATTAGCGTGCGCGCCTACGAAATTAATATCAACGATATTCCAACCAAGCAGCGCGAAGGCTTGCCAGCTGGGCGGCGCTACATTGCTTTGGCGGTGAAGGACAGCGGCGTGGGCATCGATCCTAGTGAGCACGAAAAAGTGTTTGAGCGTTTTTATCGCACCGAAAACCCCTTGAAGATTGAGGCTGGCGGCACTGGCTTGGGACTTTCATTGGTTCGCCCGTTGATTCAACTCATGGGTGGGCGAATTTGGCTCGAAAGCGCGGTTAATCAAGGCACAACCTTCACCTTTATTATGCCAGTGGCCGTTGATTAATCGTTGTTGAATCAGCTTGATTGAAAAACGTAGCTGCTACGTAGGCTACGTTTTTTGCATCTTCTGGGCGAGCAACCTATAATCAAGCGACGAACAAGCATCCTCAAGGACCTTGCATGGAATGTCAAGACGTGCGCCGCCAACTTGCGGCAGGAATTCGTCCAGCGGTACGCCCGCCGGAACGCGCTCAACTCGGTTTCCACATCGCCAATTGTGCCGATTGCTTTGCGTTGCTCGAAGTATTCAAAGTTGAAGAGCAACGGCAGTTATTAACGAGCCTGCTGGCTGAGCCAGTTGTTGCCATACCAAGCGCTCACATAGCTCAGGCCAAATCAGGCACGCGGCGCTGGCCATTGGCAGTGGTTGCTATGCTTTTGCTGCTGGGTTTGGGCGGCGGTTGGTGGTGGTGGAGCACGCCTGCACAAGTCGTTGGGGTGCAAGCAGAGCCAAGCCCAAGCCCACAATCAGTCGCTGCTGGCGGAGTGGGCGAGCCAAACAGCGTTCTCGTGATTCAGCCAAGCGCCACGCTTGCAGCAACGCTGCTGCCGCAAGCAACTGCTACTATTCAAGCAAGTGCAACGCCCAAGCCAAGCAGCACCCCCCGCCCAACCGCCACTCCGCAGCCTTTAGAACAAATGACGATTGCCATTTTGGGTTTAGATCGCCGACCTGGTGAGACCGAGCCAGCCCGTGCTGATGCCTTATTAATCTTGCATCTTAATCCAAGCAGCCAAAGCGCCGCCTTGGTTTCTTTGCCGCGCGATCTCTGGGTGGCCTTGCCGCCAGAATATGGCTTCTCGGTCAAATTAAATGCTGCCTATATGTATGGCGAGGGTGATAACAACGATGCCCAAGCTGGGGCTGAATTGGCTCGTCAAACGCTGAGCACAACAATTGGCCAGCCAATCGATGCAGTGATTGTTACCACCTTTGAAGAAATGATCACGATGATCGATTTGATTGGCGGGATTGAGGTTGATGTTGCCAAGGAAATTTACGATTCGCGCTACCCAACCTTTGATTATGGCTATATGGAAGCGCACTTTTTGCCAGGCGTGCAACATATGGATGGCGCAACTGCCTTGATTTATAGTCGCACCCGCCATGCAGACAACGATTTTGAGCGCGGCAAGCGCCAACAACAGGTGCTGCTGGCAATTTTTGCCCGTTTGCAAAACCTGATTCAAACTCATGATAGTGTGGCTACCATCGAATTGGTTAGCTCGTTGTACAATACCTTAGAATATACGAGCATCGATTTACCAACGATTTTACGCTTGGTGTTGGCGCTCCAGAATTTCGAGCCAAGCACGATTCAGCGCGAATCGATTGATTTAAACTATGGCTATGAAACCAGCACCAGCGATGGCGCTTACATTATTCAGCCTGATTTACCAGCCATTCAGGCCCGAATTGTAGAATTATTCAAGTAGATTATGCCAAGCATAATCCTAGCGATAGGCTAGCCGAGCTAGGCTATCTTGATAGCATATGAAACTGACACCGCGTTTTGACCGCATCTTGCCACTCATCAGTTTGGTGGTTTTGGGCTTGATGGTGGTCTTTCTACTCGAATCCAACCCCGATTATCCCTTGGTTGCCCGCATCAGCAACGACCTGCCAGTGATTTCGGTGGCTTGGTTTATTATCGCTTTGCTGGTGATTATCATTAGTACTGGGGCCGATTTATTGGCCAAAGCCCACCCTGCGTTGGAGCATCGCGAACTCTTGCGCCTGCCAGGCCCACTGAGCAAAATTGAAATTGTGCCCTTGTTTTGGGTCTTGCCATCGGCGGTTGTGGTTGGCTCGTTTGCCTTCTTTCGGCTGTTTCAAGAAACCCTGCAAGGCACAGCCTTTATTTTGGTGTTGATCGTTTGTGGCAGCTTGCTGCTTGGCACGTTGGTTGCCCAACACTATGTGCTGGATCGCGATCCTGAAGTGCGCGACAAAGCCCGAATTGGCCTACAAGCGGTGGCCTATTTAGTGGCCTTTGGCATGTTTAGCGCGATTGCCAATGCCCACTATCGCATGATTTTCACCGGAATTTTGGCATTTAGCGCCAGCGTGCCCTTGGCCTATCGGCTTTTAGCGCGCAACGTCAACGATCATCAGCGACCTTTATCACTGGCTTTGACCGTGGTTGGGGTGGTGATTGCAGAAGCTGCGGCGATGCTTAGCTTCTGGCCTGCGCCATTTTTGATTGTTGGCACGCTGCTGACTGCACTGTTTTATGTGATGATGAATCTGTTGCATCATGCCCAAGCTGGCACGCTCAATCGGCGAATTGGCTGGGAATTGGGGCTTGTTGGCGCAGTTGTGTTTGTGATTTTGACCGCGACAACCTTATGATCACGCAAATTGCTGATTTTGATGATGCAGGTTTGGCTTTAGCATTACAACACTTGCAGCAAGGCCAAATTCTCTGCTTCCCCACGGATACCGTCTATGGAATTGGTGGCTCGGCCTTGGATGCTGCGGCGCTTGCTCAAGTTTTTGCGGCCAAAGCGCGTCCAGCGACGGTGGCCTTGCCAGTCTTGTTGGCCGAGATTAGCGATCTGCCCAAGGTTTCGCGCACTATTCCCGATTTGGCGTGGCGCTTGGCTGAGGCTTGGTGGCCAGGTGGCTTGACGCTTGTCTTGCCAGCCCTCGCCAATCTTCCTAGCGTGCTGACAGCTGGTAACGCTACGATTGCAGTGCGAGTGCCGAACCATGGGCAATTACGCAAGCTGATTGGGCAATGTGGCACGCCAATTGCCGGAACTAGCGCCAATCTGCATGGCCAACCAACGCCAAGCATGGCCCAAGGAGTTGCTGCTCAATTAGCTGGTCGAGTGCCGTTGGTGCTTGATGGTGGGGTTGCAACTGGCGACCAGCCTTCAACGATTGTTGATTTGAGTGGTGAACGGCCAAGCATTCTGCGCCATGGCGTGATTTCGGCGACCCAACTCAGCCCTTGGTTGGATACCTAACCCGCTTGAGGTCTGATTCAGCGGATTGGTAGCGCTGCTACAATGCGTAGGTAATGGGGGCGGCATAGGCAGTCCATCAGTTAAAGCCAACGTGCCATGATGTCCTTTGGGTGCAAGTCCCAACGTCTCCACCAACCCCTCACGTAGTCTCCGACGCCTAATCCTGAAGTTTTGGCGATAATTGAGTTATTGCCTGTGATGATGTTCTGATATAGCAGGCCAGGGCAGTATTTGCTACTGCCTTAGCCTGCTATATTCCGCTAGACCTTAACCCCTATTCAACGGTTACCGATTTGGCGAGGTTGCGTGGTTGATCCACGTCTGCGCCACGGCGCACGGCCATTGCATACGAGAAGAGTTGCATTGGAATCACGTTCAAGACTGCGGCCAGCAAGGGCGTGGTTTCGGGCACTTCGATCACATGATGGGCTTTTGAGCGCACCAGTTCATCGTTTGGATTGACCAAGGCAATCACTTTGCCCCCACGTGCCAGCACTTGCTCCACATTCGAGAGCATCTTTTCGTAGACATGATCTTTGGTTGCAATACAAATTACTGGCATACGCTCGTCGATCAAGGCAATCGGGCCATGCTTCATCTCGCCAGCTGGATAGCCTTCGGCATGAATATAGCTAATTTCCTTCATCTTCAGCGCACCTTCGAGTGCAATCGGGGCATTCACCCAACGCCCAAGGTAGAGCATATCGGTTGAATGATGATACAAATCGGCCAGTTGATCATACTGAGCTGTGTCTTTGAGCATAGTGTCGATTTTGGCTGGAATTTCGATCAGCGCTTGGATGTGTTCGCGAATTTCGGCGCTGGTCAGCGTGCCACGGGCTTGGGCCAAACGCAAGGCAAACAGATAGCCCGCCATTAACATTCCGGTAAAGACTTTGGTCGAGGCCACCGAAATTTCCGGCCCTGAGTGAATGTAGATTGCGCCACCATCAGCTAAGCGTCCTGCTTGCGAGCCAATTGCATTCAAAATTGCGACGCTTTTTACGCCTTGTTCACGTGCTTCGGCCATTGCAGCCAAGGTATCGACGGTTTCGCCCGATTGGGTCAAGGCCAACAACAAGGTGCGTTCGTTCATCACTGGGTTGCGATAACGAAATTCGGAGCCATAATCGACTTCAACTCGCACCCGAGCCAAGGTTTCGATAAAATATTTGTTGATCAAACAGGCATGCCAAGCAGTGCCACAGGCTACGGCATAGATGCAATCAAGCTTTTGCATTTCTGCATCGCTCAAGGTCAAGCCGTCAAGATCGATGCGCCCAGTTTCGAGGTCGACTCGCCCGCGCAAGGTGTCGGTTGTGGTGCGTGGTTGCTCGAAAATCTCCTTATGCATAAAGTGCTTGTAGCCACCTTTGGCTGCTGAAACTGGGTCCCAGGCAACGGTGGTGGTGGTTTTGCTGATTGGTGTGCCATCAAGTTTGATGTATTCCACGCCAGTCGAGCGAACTAATGCCATCTCGCCATCTTCCAAGAAAACCATTTGTTGGGTGTAATCAACAATCGCTGGTAAATCTGAGGCGACAAAATTTTCAGCATCGCCATGGCCAATAACCACTGCGCCAGCATTACCAATCCGCGCCGCCAAAATCAAATCAGGCTGCTGTTGATCCATTGCAACCACCGCATTGCCGCCGCGTAATTCACTCATCACTTGGCCAAAAGCACGTTGAAAATCGCCATATTCGGCGGTATATAAGCCAAGCATTTGGGCAATGACTTCGGTATCGGTTTGCGAATGAAAGCGAATGCCCTGCTCAATCAAACGGTTTTTGAGTTCGAGATAATTCTCAACAATCCCATTTTGAATCACAACCACGCGGCCACTATTATCGCGATGCGGGTGGGCGTTGGCTTCGGTTACTGCACCGTGAGTTGCCCAGCGGGTGTGGCCAATGCCCTGATGGCCTGCGGTTGGCTCTGTATTCAAACGGCGGCGCAAGTTGATCAATTTACCTACCGAGCGGCGCATTTGAAATTCGGCATCCTCTAAAATGGCGATGCCTGCCGAATCGTAGCCGCGATATTCCAACAACTCCAAGCCCCGTACAATCACATCGGTTGCTTCGCGTGGGCCAACGTATCCAACAATACCACACATAAAATCTATGCTCCAACAATTAAAAGTAAGCTAAAACACAACATAGCACCACACCGCACCAACCCGTGTCGTCAATGAACGGGGGTGGGGCATGCTGCTATGTAACTGGCCACAAGGTGCTGATTGTGCTTGCTGTTGCCAACAAGTTTTGCAACACCCTTTTGGGCTGTGGTGTACCCAAGAGGCATCCGCTGATTATTCGCTTTTCCCCATCAACCGAGCCAAGCCTGTTTCCGTGGGCAGCAGCGGGAAGGCTATTCGAGCCGCCAGCCTCACGCACCAACTTGGAGTTGCTAGGTTAGCACTCGCCCTGCGGCGAGGAACCTCTACCTCGTTTTCTGAATCGCAGCGTAGCTTGATTCAGACCGTTGCGCTTAAATTGGGTAGCTGTGATTGCTCCTTATCCAATGCTTGGCCATGTGCCACGCTTGGGCATTATACTGCATATTGCTATTTTGCAAAGTCTTTATGATCCACGAAGCGCACGAAGAGCACGAAGAACGAAACCGCGAAGAGCGCGAAGGCCACGAAGGTTAAGTTTTTAGCCACAGATTGCACAGATGTTTAGGATTAGATTTCTGCTGACCGAAAGCCAATAGCCTATAGCCAACACTTCTCTGCGCCTCTGTCTTAAAATATTACTAATTTTTTGACTTTTGATTTCTGACTTCTGACTTGCTCTATGTTCTCTGTGCTAAACAAAAAAACACCCCATTGGAATGGGATGTTTGTGAATGGAGCGGGAAACGGGGTTCGAACCCGCAACCTTCTGTTTGGGAAACAGATGCGCTGCCAATTGCGCCATTCCCGCTCATCAAGCTCTGTGAGTATACTCAAAAGCAGCCAAGCTGTCAACCATCGGTTAATTATTAAAAAGCACTGCCCAACAAGCAAATACCGTTAAATGGATCTAACTAAATATGGTACACTAGCGCATCAGGCTATTTTTGTTCGTGAGAGGGCAACGATGAGTGTTCTTCAATCAGGTGTTGTGCTCAACCACCAATACGAAATTATTAAAAAGATTGGCGGTGGTGGCGGCGGCAACGTCTACGAAGCCTTCGACCAAAACTTGGCTCGTCGAGTTGCGGTCAAACATTTAATTCTCCCAAGCAATGATGCAATCAAACATTTTCAAAAAGAAGCCCGTTTATTAGCCAGCCTTAAACACCCCAATTTGCCACAAGTCTATAATCAGTTCGAGGAAGGCCCAGGCCATTTTTTAGTCATGGAATACATCGAAGGTATTGACCTTGATCAATATCTGCGCGATCAAGCTGGCCCTTTGGCCTTAGCCACAGTTTTAGGCTGGGCCGATGAGCTGCTCAAATTGCTTGAGTATCTACATACTACCCCGAAAGAGCCAGTTATTCACCGCGACATCAAGCCAGCAAATATTAAATTGAGCACAACTGGCCAATTGAAATTGATTGATTTTGGCTTGGCAAAAAGTAATTTATCAACCCAAATCAATAATGTGTATATGAGTGTTCGGGGCTATACTTCGACCTATGCACCCTTAGAGCAATTGGTGCCCAAAGATGATGAGCGCACCGATCAGCGCAGCGACCTGTATGCCTTTGGCGTAACGCTCTATCATTTGCTCACTGGTAGCGTGCCAATCGATGCCAACAAGAAGCCGATTGATGCGACCAATCGCTATGCAATGGTTATTCAGTCGAAGCCCGACCCGCTGCTGCGGCCAAAACAGCTGAATCCAGCGATTCCTGACTATGTTGATGCAGCCATTATGCAGGCGATTGCAATCAACAAAGCTGATCGTTTTAGCTCCGCAGCAGAATTTCGCCAAGCATTAAATCCTTCGGCGGTTGCTAAGTTTGGCTCAAGTATTTCAGGTTTGCTGAGTGCACGGCCCAAATCGCAGTCTGGCGCTAGCAAATCAAGCCAATCCTCAACCAGCCAACGCAACCAAACTGCAAAATCAACCGACCAACGCAGCCAACCAGTTCAGCCAATTTCAACCCCACAGATTTCGCGCCCAGCAAGCGATCATTTCGAACCACCAATTCCTCCCATGCCAAATCCAACGCCCAAATCTATCAAACGCTTTGTTCCATTGCTCGCTGTGCTGTTGCTGGGCATGGGTGGCGGTGGTTGGTGGTGGGTTAAGGCCAATCCTAGCAGCAACCCAACCACTAGCCCCAATCAAAATAACCAACCAATTGTCTATAATGCAGAGCAAAATCCTGTTGCAACCATCCCGACGAGCAGCAGTGGCAGTGCTGCCCAACCAACCACAACCTTGAGCCAAGCAACCGCGACGCTAGAGCCGAGCACGACCGCCACGCTGGAGCCAAGTGCAACCGCCACCCTGGAGCCAACAATTGCAGTGGTTGTTCAGCCAACTGCTCGCCCAGCTACCGCGCGCCCAGCTGCCCAACCAACCCAGCGCCCAGCTCCCCAGCCAACTAACCCACCACCGCCACCATCCGATCGCGATGGCGATGGCGTGGCCGATGCCAACGATCCCTGCCCTGATACCAATGGCCCAAACAATGGCTGCCCTGCGCCGCCACCACCTGACCGTGATGGCGATGGCGTGGTTGATGCCAACGATCCCTGCCCTGATGTGGCTGGGCCAAATAATGGTTGTCCTGCGCCAGTCGAAGTTGCCGACCGCGACGGCGATACCATTCCCGATGATCGCGACGATTGCCCGAACGAACCAGGCGATCCGTCACGCCGTGGTTGCCCTAAGCCCAAAGAACAACCAACCAATCCACCGCCAACCAATACACCAAGGCCAGAGCCAACAGCGGTTCCACAGCCAACTGCTGTACCACCAACCAGAGAAACACCGCCAACACCGAAGCCAAATGTCCCTCCTACACTTGGCCCATAGCAACCGTGCAAAATACGGTATAATCGGGCGCGTAGCGTTTCGCAACTTCAACCAGCCCCATGCTACGCGCCTACAACAATGAAACGACGAGGCACGCTATGTTTCCAAATGGCATGATCCTAAATGAAACCTATGAAATTCGTGAGCGGATTGGCCATGGCGGCGGTGGCGCGGTCTATGCCGCCTACGATATTAAGTTGCGCAAATTGGTTGCGATTAAATATTTGCACCTTGAAGGCGACCATGCGATCAAGGCCTTTGGCCACGAAGCAAGCCTACTGGCCAATTTACATCACCCCAGCTTGCCCAAGGTTTATTTGCACTTTAGCACCAGCGATGGCCAATTTTTGGTGATGGATTTGATCGATGGTGATGATTTAAGCACCTTGCTTGAACGCCAAGGCGGCCCGTTGCCAGTCGATCAAGTGCTTGGTTGGGCCGATCAACTACTGAGTGTTTTGACCTATTTGCATAGTTACTATCGCCAGCCGATCATTCACCGTGATATTAAGCCAGCAAATATTAAAATTACAACTCGCGGCGAATTGAAATTGTTGGATTTTGGCTTGGCGAAGGCTGAAATTTTTACCAATATGCGCAGCGCGATGCATAGCGTGCATGGCTATACCTTGACCTATGCGCCGCCTGAGCAAATCAATCAAGAAGGAACCGATCCGCGCAGCGATTTATATTCGTTAGGCGCAACGCTCTATCATTTATTAACTGGCCGCACGCCAACTGATGGCGATGGCAAAACCGCCGATGCTTTGGCGCGAACCTTGGCACTGGCTAAACGCAAGCCCGACCCGATTATTGCGCCAAAATTGCTTAATCCCGTGATTCCTGAGCATGTCAATCAGGCCATTATGCGCTCGTTGGAAATTGATGCTGATGAGCGTTTTGCTTCTGCAGAGGAATTTCGCCAGGTCTTGGCCCAACCCTATGCGCCAATCAACCCTGCCCAAACCCAAATTTTGCCAACCACCATTCGCTCACGGGCAATCACTGGGCCACCTAAACAAGCGTCAATTCGCGAAAGTAGCCAGCCTCAGTTACCACCAATTAGCACGCCAAAAAGCAATTATCCAGCCCAACCAGCGCCTGAGCCAAGCGTGCAAGCCCAGCCAAAAGCGAGTGCTAAACGCTTTCTGCCATTGCTGTTGGGATTACTGTTGGTGGCGGCTGGCGGTGGTTGGTGGCTGAGCCGTGATGAGCAAACGCCAATCGTCACGGTTAGTCAGGCTACCCACACGGTTGTGGCAGCCCAACCAAGCCAAGGCATGCCAACAATAACCTTAATCGAGGCCGTAGATCGCCCAACGCTTACCTTGGCTGTGGCTACAAGCGAGCCAACCAACATTGCCGAAGATCTGGCAACTACGACCGAGCAGCCTGCGCAGCCAACCACTGCTGCGGCACAGCCAACCAATGAGCCAGCAACCGTCCGGCCTGCGGTACAGCCAACCAATCGGCCAGCAACTGCCCGGCCTGTGCCGACGAATCCGCCAGCGCTTCAACCAACCAACCCACCAGTCGTTGTGCAGCCAACCAACGATCCGGTTGTGCAACCAACCAACCAGCCAGCTGCAAGCGATCGCGATGGTGATGGTTTCTTTGATGAGAGTGATGGCTGTCCCGATGTGGCTGGGCCGAACAATGGCTGTCCAGCCCCAATTGAGCCAACCCAACCGCCAGCAATCACTGATCGCGATGGCGATACGATTCCCGATGATCGCGATGCCTGCCCAAATGAGCCTGGTGATCCATCGCGCAATGGCTGCCCGAAGCCAGTTGAGCAGCCAACGGCTGCCCCACCGCCAACAGCTAAACCAGAACCAACACGAGTACCGCCAACCGTTCAATCGGAGCCAACCAGACCACCGCCGCCACCGCCAACAGTGCGACCATAATTGACATAAGCCCAGTAATTTAAATAGATTACTGGGCTTTTGCTGCATCCAAGGAGCAGAATCAAGTATAATCGCTGCTGGTTACTTGGCCATGTGGCTTAATTCGGTTGTGAAGGAAGCACTATGCAGTTGATTCTTGGTTTGCTGTTAGCTCCAGTTTTGCTTTATCTGCCTGGCTTCGTTTGGGCGCGCTTTGGCCATCGCCCGAGCGATTGGCTTGATCGCCAATTTGAGCGCATGCTGGTTAGTGCGCTCTGGACTGGCTGGTGGGGTTTGGTTCTGGCAAGCCTTGGTTGGTATAGCTTATTGCATTTGGTGCTTGGCACAGCCGTGTTTTGTGGGCTTGGCTGGTGGTTTGGCCACAAATTTGGCCTTGCTCCACTAGAACTAAGCAAAGCTCGCCCACGCTGGGAGCGGTGGGTTTTTATTATTGTGCTAGCAATTTTTGCCGCAATCGTCGCCCGACCTTTTGAAACCGTTTTGGGTGGCCGCGATGCAGGCATTTACACAGTTACTGGTTTTGCCATAGAGCGCACTGGCAGCATTGTGCAAGACGAAGCCTTGGTTGCCGAGATTGTGCGAACAATGAACTATAGCAATCGCGATCTCTCTGAGCCAGCCAAACAAGCGTATACCAACCTGCTTGGCAAACAAGATCCAGCGCGATTTTTAAGTACGCGCTTTCATCAGCCCAGCTTTTTTATGACCGAGGAATCGGCGGCTGCTGGCAAATCGTACCCTAATAATTTTCACCTTTACCCAACCTGGATCGCCATTTGGACGAGCTTATTTGGCTTGTATGGCGGTTTGTTGGCAACAGGCTATTTGGGTTGGTTGGGCGCGTGGAGCGTGGCCATGGTCGGGCGGCGGGTTGTGCAGGGCAAGGCCAGTGCTTGGATGGGGGTTTTAGCGCTGGCCCTCATCAGCCTCAACAGCTTGCAAATTTGGTTTAGCCGCTATTCAACTGCCGAAGCAGGGGCCCAATGGACGGTTTGGAGTGGCTTGGCAATGTGGGCAGCGTATAGCAACATCGAGCCAAGCCAGCGCCGCAGCCGCCGTGGCATCTGGTATGCAGCCCTGTGTGGGATTGCACTTGGCCAATTGGCCTTGATGCGGCTCGAATTCTATTTTGGGGTTTTTCCAGTCGTCTTGTATTTGGGTGCGGCCTTGATTCGGCGGCGCTGGGGACGGGGCGAAACTGCCATGGCCTTGGGCTTGGGCACGATGCTGGTGCACGCTGCAATTCACATCAGCACCATTGGCTGGCTCTATTTTATGAACAATACCTGGGGCAAGTTTCAAGATTTTGCGATTATCTCGCGCTTGGCCCACCCTTTTTATCCGCCAATTATGCAAGATAGACGTGGCAACAACGCCAAAGCCTGGATTTTAGAGAGCAACAGCCGTTTAGCGCTTGAGTTAGTGATCGTTGGGTTAGGCTTGCTGGCGCTTTGGGCCTTGTGGCGTTTTCCGCGCTTGCTAAACTGGGTTGAAGCCCAAGCCCAACGCTGGCAACACTGGTTATTGGGTGCGCTGGCAATTGGCCTCGTGCTGCTGGCAGGCTATGCCTATTTTATCCGGCCACAGCATCTTTCAAGCGCTGCACTGTTGCACCCAATTGAGCATGCCAGCACATGGAATAGCTATATTGGTGGCATTTTGCCGATTCCTGATGTTAAGCCCCGTCAAACGGCGATTGCCTATGGCAATATGGTGCGCTTAGGCTGGTATTTTTCGCCCTTGGGCATTGGCTTGGGCATTGCTGGCTTGGCGCTCTGGATTTGGCGCGACATGAATCGACGCTCGTGGCTGATTTTGCTGCTTGGCATTTTGTATGGTGCGTTTAGCGTTAATGATTCGTATGGCACTGCCGAACAAGCTTATATCTATATTGCGCGGCGCTTTTTGCCTGGGGCGGTGCCGATGCTCAGCTTGGGCATGGCATGGCTTTTGGCCAAAGGCTTGGTGCGCTCAAATAAGCTTTGGCGCGGCGCGAGTGGGCTGGCAGCGGCGGCAATGCTCCTATTTTTTATTGCAACTGGTTGGCGCACGATTGCCCATATTGAATATAAAGGGGCCTTGGCGGCCCTCACTGAGCTGGCTAGCAAAACCGAGCCCAATGCAATTGTGCTCATGCGTGGCGGCGATCGCGATTCCTCAACCAATATTGCCACGCCCATGCACTATCTCTTTGATCGTGATTATTTGGTGGCCTACAGCGATGATCCCACACCCTACCGCGATTTGTTGGCCCAGCAAGTGCGCAATTGGCAAGCCCAAGGCCGCCCGGTTTATTTGATGCTTGGCTCGCGTGGTGGCATGCTCAATTTGCCAGGCTTTCGTTATGAAACCGTTGAGCTGTTTGATTTACCATTAAAAGAATGGCAACAATTGCAATTGCAAAAGCCGTTTACTGCTGGCGATATTCGCTTTACCTATCGGATCTATCGGCTTGTGCCTGATGCTCAGCCCCTTACTGGTCAGCAAACAATTGCGATTGATGATTATCGCTGGCAGCATAGCGGGATTAATCCGGTTGAAACCAACCCCAGAACCGGCCAACGCTTTACTTGGACTGAGGGGACTGCACGTTGGATTATGCCCGCAATCAAGACTAGCTCAAATCTCAGCTTTAGTGTAGGATTAGGGTTAGTACCACCATCACTCGTAAACCAACCAGTTGAGCTTTGTTTAAGCGCAAGCTATTTGATTAAGCAGCCGATTAGCCAAGCGTTGGGCTGCCAAAGCCTGAGCAGTAGTGAGCCAATCACGCTCACTTGGGAGCTGCCAGCACTGCCAGAGCACGATTGGCTATTGCAACTTAGCCTCAGTCGCACTTGGAGTCCCAACGATTATGCAGCAGAATACCCCAGCCCGCCGAACGATGCTCGCAGCCTTGGGATTCAATGGAGTGGCACAGTCTGGCAGATTGATCAATAATAGCGCAAGCGAATTCTTAAACAAAAATTGGTACTATCGCACTATAGGCGAATCGGTATTGACCTGTGTATACTGACCTGAGACCCAAACGTGGAATGTATGCGCATAACCAACACGGGAGGTACGTATGAAACGAAAGTCGCGGGGGCAAGCCCTTGTTGAGTTTGCCTTGGTTTTTCCCATTATTATGACGTTCTTATTCGCAACAATTGAACTAGGCTATTTTGTCTATTCCTGGTCGCAAGCCAACTATGCTGCGCGCCGTGGTGGCGAACAAGCGTCATCGGGGCCGCCACTCTTGGCGCTTTCCAAAGCTGAGTATCAGCAAGTCAATAACGGCCCAAACAACCAGCCTGATCCATGCGTTTCGCTGATTCGGGCCGCTGCCATGCGCACCACAATTGGGCTTAATCAGTCAATGGTTGATATTGCTTACTTTAACCAATATAACGATATTGTGCCTAGAATTGACAGAACCCTACCGAATGATTATCGGCGGGCAGGCAATATTATTCAAGTTCAAGTCAATTATGTGTATGTGCCTTTGACTCCCGTTGGTAGTTTGCTGCTTAATAATCGCCGAATCGACGCGACCTCACGGCGCACAATCATGCGCTACGATTTCTCGAATATCGATCCATTATCGGCATGTCAATAATTAGATCAGCGAGGGTAATTGACCATGCATAAGCTTAAATACAAGCGCAAACAAGCAGGCCAAGCCTTGGTTGAGTTTGCACTAACTGTCACCGTCTTATTTGTCTTCCTGGCTGGGATTATTGACTTTGGCTTAGCCTTCTTTGCTTATCAAGGCCTTAAGGGTGCAGCCCATGAAGCAGTTTCCTATGGCTCGCTCTTTCCACTTGATAGTGCAGGGAATTTCAACTATCAAGAAATTCGCAACCGTTTGCGCTATGAAAGTGGCGCTCCAACCGATGTTTCAAGCGGAAGTGGCGCTGGGTTACGCTTTGTCGATCTCTTTGACCTTAATAACGATAAAAACCCAGATGGGCTTACGATGCAACAAACGATGATGCCGATCACGTTTGTCAAAGGCTCAGCCACTGGCGAAAGCCCGCTTGATTGCATGACTCCCCAAACCTTAGCTCGCCAATATTGCGATATTCGGGTTACGGTGCGCTATATCTATAAGCCTTTATTCCCATTTGCCGATTTGATCACCAGCGATGGCATTGAACTAAAGGCAGTCCAACAACTTACCATTCCCTAGTTAATTATTATCACGATAGAGTGGTATCAACTTTATTCACGGAGGATTGGCTATGAACTTAAGTCGCAAATTGCGACATGTAGCCCAACCAGTCGCAGGACAATCATTAGTATTCTCTGCTATTTTGTTCTTCGTCTTGATTGGTTTTGCTGCATTAGCCATTGACACAGGCGAGGCATTTAGCCGCCAACGCCAACAACAAGCAGCCTCAAATGCTGCTTCGATTTCTGGTCTCGAAGCTATGAACGGCTTGGTCGATGGAAGCGATAATGGCGTTCAAGCAGCGATTGAACGTGCATTGGCTGCCAACGGGATTACCGATGCAGTCTATATCAAGGGCGATTGGGGCAACCTAGACCCGACCAAAAATTACTATCGGGCCTTCTATACCCAACGCGGTTCACGGGTCGAATACCCAATTGGCAGCGGTGGTTTGGTCTCATCTGAGTTCACTGGGGTGCGGGTTGAGGTTCGTTCAGCACGCAACACAATTTTCGCTCAAGTCATGGGCGTTGATACCCTCGAAGTGAGCGCCGATGGTCGGGCAACCCTGTGCCAATGTGCCACCAATATCTTCCCAGTTGCGATTGCTACCCAAGTCTTTAATGGCGCAGTCTATGGTAGGGATCTTACTGCTACTTGGACGAAGACCAAAGTTACTTCAACCAATGAAGTTAGAGCAGCTGTTTGGGCTGAATGGCGCTCAGGTAGCACGCCAAACGGCAAGCTTCAAGAGTCGTTGAGCGGCACTGGCGATTATATCTTGGGCTATGGCGAAACCAGCCCTCCACCGGGCTATAGCAACACCAGCAACAACGGTGTCTTGAATAGCCAAGACTGGACGAAGGTTTCAGATAGTGTCTTAACTCCTGATAACCTTAAGAGTGGCTACTTTAGCAAACTTGTTGGCAAACGGGTGTTGGTGCCAACCTTTGATAAGTTGGCCTACTCTGGGGCTGCTGGCAGCGAAAAGTACACCTCGTTCCGCTCAGCGGGCTTTGTGGAAATTCAACTAACCAGCGTATCTGGTAATGCAATCAACTTCAAATATATTAGCTCGAATTCAATGTGTCCATGTGTTGACGTTCCGCCACCAGTGCCACCACCAAGTGTCAAGCTGGGCTTGGATCAAAAGTTGGTCTGGTATATGCCAAGCACTCAACAAATGAACTACGATATATCGCTCGTGGTCGACATTTCAGGTTCGATGAAATCGTGCTGGGATAGCCCAACTGGCACTGGCACCTGTAGCACCAACGCAAATGCTCGTTGGTATAAGATGAAGAATTTCATCTCCGATTTCGGCTTTGCTATGATTACTGCTTGGAATAAAGGTCCAGCTGGTCAGCCCATGACAAACCCGGTAACTGGTAAAGTTGCTTACACCCAGGCGGGAGACAACCGAATTGCAGCGATTCGCTTTAGCGGCAATGCAGATGCAGCCTCGCCGTCGTTTGGTTTTCCATCTAGAGCTTCAACCGATACGATTGAAGTTCGGACTGGTAAGCAAACAAACCAACTTAATGCCTTAGTGAGTTGGATTACCCGCGAGAACATGGCTGGCAGTACCTCTGGCGGTCGTGGTTTGCGCGAAGCTGTTCGCTACTTTGATAATGATGGTCCACCGCGAACTGATAAAAACGGCAATCCAGTTAAATTGGTTGTCGTGATGCTTACCGACGGTTTGACCAACGTGATGTATGAAGGCCCGCAAGTTAACTCTCAAAATACTCAAACCCTTAAGCATACTCGCTCTGGTGGCTATAAGTATTGTAAGGCACCAAACGATCCTACTGCTGGCAACGTGTTGACTGCTGGTGGCTCAAGTTATCCAATTACCGATAACCCAGAAGTCCAAGCAACCTGCCCATGGGATGGTCAAGGTAACGGCAGCGGCTATGCCAAAGCGCCAATTGTTTCCTTGGTTGAGGTTGCAAATACAGCTAAAAATCGCCAATCGCCATTGCGGCCCATTAATATCTATGCGATCTTGATGGGCAACCAAGGCTTGTATGATGCAAGCGACTTGCGGATTGACCAAGTTGCCTCACCTGGTGGAGCCTTCTATGCTTCAACGCCAACGTCGCTTGATCAAGCCTTGGACGCGATCGTTGATGATTTAGGTGAATTGTGTTATCAACGTGATGCAATCGTGGTGGGTTCAGGGGCCAAAGTTCAGGTCTACGATGCTGCAGGGAATCCAGTTGCTGGCGCAACCAATCTGACCACCGCACCCAATGGTGAAGTAACCTTTACGGTGCCAGAGCCAGGCAACTATAGCTTTTCTGCATCACGCTCACTTACCAGTTGGAGTGAATTCCCAATGGGTAGTGGTGAATCGATGAACCCGAACGGCTATAACAACGATCTTCGGCCAGGCGTTTTGCCCTACATTCCACAATTGGCTAATCGCTTAAAGGCACCTGAAGCAACCCAACTCCAAAACCGAGTTTCCTTCAATGTGCCTGAAGGTGCCGACAACCTAATCGATCTTGGCAAATTCACCTTAAATATTGCAGAAGCGCAACAAAACAAGGGTATTTGTCCAGAATAGGCTACATTCTAGTACAATTATCGAGAGGTCATAGAATACGCACAGCCTTAGGCTGTGCGTATTCAATAGTAAGGAGTTTACTATGGGTCGCAATAGGCAGCGCAAACGAGTACTATCGATGGGCTCGTTCCTTATTACTGCTACGCTTTTTATTACCTTGGTTTCTTCGGTGGCGGCAATTTCGCTGAATGCCACTATTTCAGTCAGTTCCGGTGATTTTGCAAGTGGTTATTTCGGGTTGACTGGGCTAACCCAGCAAGATCAAGTTATTGATGGGGTAACCTATGGTGGGGTACAACTTATCCCCCAAGGGGCGCTGTCTCAATGGCAAGATGCCAGCAATCAGCTTTGTCGGCGTTTGGCTGACATGGGCACTGCCTCGTATAAGAATTTTCTGTATACGATTGGCGGCTCGGGAGCATCAAGTGGTAACGTTGCACCAACCAATGAGGTTTGTTCAGCTCAAGTCATTAACGCTGGGGGCGAGACGAGTGAATGGACGCTCAGCCCACGCACGTTGCCCCACCCGCTCACTCGGCTGAGTTCGGTGGCCGTTAATCATCCAACAATTGCCAATAAAGGGATTATCTATACCTTTGGCGGTCAAAAAATAACCTCTGGCGATCAGCAATATAGCAATACGATTTACTCATCGGTGATCAATGCAGATGGTAGCCTTGAACCATGGCAAACTCAAGCATTAACCACAGGCGAAGATTTGATCTATAGCAGTGTAACGGCCTATACCACTCCCAATAATCAAACCTATATTTATTTGGTCGGTGGTCGCTCCAAAGATTCAACCGATAACTTCGCACCTGAATTTGTCCGACGTTCAGTGCGCCGCACTCTGGTTGGGGCGAATGGGGTGCTTGGGCCATGGCAAGCAATGCCCGATTTGCCAATTACGCCTGATATGTTTACCTCTACCAATGGCTGTGACTCCAAGGTTGGCTTGCATAGCATGGATGTTACCAACTTTGATGCAGTAACCATTGAAAGCGGCCAAAGCACATATCGAGCATTTTTAGCAGTTGGGGGAACGTTTGAGCTTGGTAACGGTGACCGTGCTAATGAGTGTACTTCAACGATTGAAGCATCAGCCCAAGTTATGCTTGGTAAGCTCGATAGCAATGGGATGCTAAGCTGGCAAACCCAAAAATATGTTCTGCCCGAGCCATTGAGTGGCCCACGGGTAATTGGGGTTAACCAAAAAATCTATGTTGTTGGTGGTAAGCAAGGAGCTTTCGGCGAGCCAACCAACCGGATCTATTCCTCGTTTATCAATATTGACTCATTCTCGTTACCACTCTTCGGCCAAAGCAATTTCCGCGTTTCGGATAACGCGCTGACTGCTCAACAGGCTCGCTCAGCCCACGGCCTTGAGATGGTCTATATCAATAATCGCCCAGTTGCTTATATGTTTGGCGGGATTCGGGTTGGCAATACCTATCAAGATGATGTGTTGTTTGGCTTTGTTGGCACTGATGATGATATTGACCTCACGGTAGGGGGCTATCCTTCGCCAGGCTTATATGTCTCTCCACCGATTCAATTACGTGCGCCTGGTTTTATCGAGCAAGTATTGTGGGATGCCACCCTGCCAAATGCACCAATTAGCACTGATATTCAAATTGAATATCGAATGGCAGAAACCCGCGCAGCCTTGGACTCAGTCCTGAATTGGGAAACTGTTGATGGTGATACTAGCTCGGATAAATATTCGATCCAAGGCCCTAATACCGGGATTGGTAATCCTTCAATTCAAGGCCGTTGGTTCCAATATCGAGCACAGTTGACGACCCAAAATGCTTCTGAACCAGGGGCAACGCCAATTTTGCGCAATCTGCGGATTCGCTATAAAGTTGATGGTCACCCAAGCTTATTCATCGATAACGCTACGATGTCGACGGTTACCCCAGCAGGCATCACCGCATTTTCGACCACGATTAAGAATGGGATCAAACCTGGCTCAAATGATACGGAAAATGTGCTTGATGCAGATATTGAATCACAAGGTACCTTCTTCGTCGATATGTATATCTTGCCACCAGGCTCCGCTGATGTACCACCAAGCAGAAATGGCGATGGGGTTTATCCGTATGGTGTGGCCTTTGCTGAGGTCAATCGGTTAAACTTGCCGCAAGATGGCAGTTTTACGCTTGATGGCTTTAACGATAATACACTTTGGCGCCGAAGCTGTACCTTAGCTCCAGTTGATTGTCCAGTAGTTATTTGGCAAGCATTGTTCAACCAAACTGGTATCTGGAAGGTCTATCTAGTGGTTGATAGCGGTAATAATGTGAATGAAGCTGATACACCATCAGGGCAACGTGAACAGGATAACCTTTATTCGTTCACTGTTACCTCGACCGTAGCTGGCAGCACGATTCGCTTACCAGTTGTCGGGATCAACTTCTTGAATACACCAACCAATCCATAAGCAGCTTAACCAAAAAGCAGGAATTGGGCTTAGCCCAATTCCTGCTTTTTTTGTTTGCCTAGTGCTTAAACTTATTTGGTCCAGCGAATGCTATCAAACCAAATCGCCTTCATGCTATCGTCGGCTAAATCGGAGAGGCTAACAGAGCCGCTGCCATCGAAGCGATAGCGCCCAAGTTCAGCCCAATTGCCAGCGTGCTCTGCTTGATTGATCACAACCAAGCTTTCGCCATCGGCGTGCTGCACAACATAGCGAGCTGAGGTTGTGTCGCTCTTGCCGTTGGGGCAATAAGGTACAAACACGCTGACGCTATATTCGCCAGCTTCCAGCGGAGTTGTCCAGCGTGCATTGTTAACAGCTTTAGCTGGATCATTGGTTGAGAACGTCCAGAAGGAATGGCGGTTTTTGCCACACGAAAATTCATACCAGGTGACATCTGAGCGGCTGAATTGTTCGCCTTGGTTATCGACCTGAATCGTGCCTGCTGGTAATTCTTCAACTGGGGCTGGCTCTGGGGTGACGCTGCCAACTGGCATTGGCGCAGGGTTATCGCCTGGATCACGACCCAGCCACAGGAAGGTAATATCTAATTCTTCTTGTTCATCATTAAATGGAATGCCCAAGGCAGTCCAGGCTCCATCGCCAACATCGGCAGCGGTTGGGAAGCGTACACGGCCTTTTTCGGCCCAGCCACCGTTGTAGCCATCGAAATAGGCGGCATGGTCTTGCGGCCAGCCCACAGGCAGATCGCTAAACTTTTCACGCTCAACGTTCCAATAATCATCGTGAATATTCCATGGCCCGACTTCCCAAACTGGCACGACAATCGAAGTGCCTTTATAGGATAAGCGCGCCATATATTCGCCGCCGCCGCGTGAGGAAAGCGAGCGGAACGATGGCAATGAAACAAACCAATCATTGGGCTGAATAATATGGCCGTTGGCGGTGCGATCGCCGACCAAGCCCATGCGGGTTGCCCGAATGTGATAGGTTGGGGCCAGCGGCTCAGCATCCATAATGCTGATTGCTTCGTTTTCTGCAAGCGTGTTGGGCGCAAGTTGCACAAAATCGATCACTGGCGCTGCATCATTGGCCAGCAACACCAAGCGATATTGAATTTGGCGGGCAATCGTGGCAAAGGCTACGGTTTGGCCTGCTTGCACATCGAGCGTCCAATCGCTCCAGCGCTCGCCATTGAAGCCACGTAGATCAAGCCGTACAGCAGCATTTGCTGGCACAGTTGCGGCCCAATTGACGGTAACTTGATTGGCGGGAGCAATCTGTTGGGGAGCGCTATCGAACATACCAAAGCGTGCAAACGAACCATACACAGCTGCCGCTTGGCTTGCAGTCGGGGCGAGGGTCAGTTGACCAGAATCGAGAATGAGGGTATCGGTTGATGCAGCAGCAGCCCACAAGGATGCGGTTGGGGTAGCCTGCGCTCGGAGTGGGGTCATGCTGACAGTCAGCAGACAGCCAAGCGCCAATAAACGGGCAATGTGTCGCAACACAAACCTCCGGAGGTACGCGGTGGATGCAAAACTTGGCATCAGGAATGCAGCTTGGTGGTAGCAACACTGCTACGCTTCAGGGAGAGATGCCACAACGGCGGCATCGGCATTCCACACCGACTCTCTTGATACAACCCGCCTTCGTGGCGTGAGGACTGCGCTAGAGCTGAGTTTCCAGCATTTAACACAGCGTCAGGATTATATCATAGCTTTTTCAGATGTAAATCAGCAATTTATCAGGTTGCTGTCAGCTTGCGATTTGGCAGTAAAATCCAACTATTGATGGAGTTGTTTCGGCACAAACATCGGCTAACATAGGCGCGAGAGCTACACATCCGCATAACAAATAACCGCATTAAGGAGCAGATGATGGGAATGGACTACAGCTACAATCCATACTTTTTTACTGAAGCATATGGGGGCATTAATGAAATTACGCTTTGGGAGGTTGGGCTGAATGCTGGCCAACTTTTCTTTGCCCAAATTGAAGCGTTTGAAAAGATCTTTAATCAACACAGCGGCTTTTATGATACGCAAGCTGATGCGATTTACCTGCTTGATGCAGGTAAATTAAAAGCTTTGATTGACGCAATGCTCGGTTATTACAACGCAGCCCGCCACAATCCCTTGCGGTCCATCTTATTTGATTCGTCAATTCAGATTTTATTGGTGTTGTATAAGCGGGCTATGGGCGAGTGGTTGCCAGCGCCAGCAGCGCTGATGGATACGATTGAACAGATTGAGATCGCGATGGGCAGGGGTTATCTCAAGCGTAATGATTGATGTTAATGGGATAAGTAGGACTTGAATTATGAAATTTCGCTGCCTTTGCGATAATGTTATTTATGATATGAGTGATGAAGATTCGTTTGATACAAAAGGCTGGCTTTTGCCTTACTATGCCTATTGGGCGCTGAATGAAATCTATTTACCGCTGTTTACCCGCTATGTCGAAGCTGTTGAACAAGGGCGCGGTCCTGCATGGATTAAAGAGCAGCAGCTTTCTACAATTGAATTATCGATGGAAGATATGGTGCGGCAGATTGCTTGGAATGTCGATTCAATGCCCAATATCTATGAATGCTCTCACTGTCAGCGTCTGTGGATTAGCCATCCGCATGCCGAAGGCTATTTTGCATTTAAACCAGAGTTTCCCGAAACCACGCCCCGCAATTTTTTGCGTGGCCCGCAGCCTGAAGCAGATCAATCTACGCCAGCAGATAATGAAGAACGTTAATTTGGGTTTGAATCCAAAGAGGGTGGATTGATGCCAGACTTGAAATGGGATGTGATCGATTTAATCGATGCACTGGAAGTCTTGCCTGAAGAAGACGATTATCAAACGCATTATCGTTTTACCTTTGAGCGCTTAGGCCTAACTGGAACGCTTGATCTTTGGCCCTTGGAAGCAACAGCGTTAATCGAACTCCAACAAACTGATTCAACCAACCAAATTATCACGTTTGGCCTATATATTCGCCAATCAATTCAATTAATCCGTCAAGGCAAAAACTCGTTACTTTGCTTCCATGATTGCATCATTACCCGGAATCGTTTTTGGACATGGGATTCGGTTGATGGAATTTCAACAATTCAATTATGGCAAGATCCATTGAATTGTTATCTCCAAGCGAAGCCAACGATTCATTGCTGGTTTGGCTTTGAGCTATAAATCAAGCTGAGGAGATTAAAGTGGAAATGCTCGATTATCATACAATTATTCGTTCGCGCTGTGAGGAATTAGGCTTAGAATACCAATATAAAAATGATTTAAATGGTGTTTCCTATCGTTATAGTTTTTTACGCCGCTTAACGCTGATTGAACAACAAACCTTGCCTGAATATGACTGTGTTACCACAGCTACTGGTGAATTAATTCCTATGACTTGGGCAATTAATCTTTATTATTACAATGAACTGTGGTATGCAGGGGCGGTTTATCATGAAGGTGGTTGGGGGCCAGGTGATTTTGTGAAGTCATTCGATAGCTTCGAAGCGGCTTTTGCTTGCATTATTGATCATCAAATGAATTGGCAAGGGCCGCCATTTCGCTTGAAAAAAGATCTTGATTCATGATGAAGCATAATAAATTCTATTTGATAGATTAGTGGTATTGGATTGATAAATATTCTGCTGCAGAACAAATAAATGGCTTATATGTAATCCGTGATTTTCTAAAGCAAGAAAGGTTAATTGTATGAATTTTGATGAGTATATCATCAATAAGCTCGAAGAAAACGGATTTTTATGGGTAAAATCCCCAATAGCTGAAGGCATAAACTATGGATATGCCTTTGTGCGCAAACTTACTGCTGATGAAGAATCAAAAATTTTGTGTCCACCTAAATGGGGTATTAATGGTGAGGATTTTGCTGTAACTACCAGTCTTGAAATTGATCAAGAAAATGGTATATGGTTTATTACCAGAGCTTATCATATTCCTTATTTTGGCCCAAACGATTTTCGCAAACCATTTGATTCACTGGATGCAGCGCTTGAATTTGGGATGGAATATCTTCAGCGCTGGATGGAATGGACAACGCTCCGAAACGTATAAAAGCTGCTAGCAAAGCTTAAGTTTTTAGATACCAATTACCTGCATTTCAGCGCTTGATCGTGCAATAGCCACTCGCCATCCATGCTCTGCGCCTCTGTGTTAAGCAAGGCTCGAGGCTTTGGGCTGGTGGCTATTGGCTTTTCATCCCTCGTAATTCTGACTTTTGACTTTTGATTTTGACTTGTACCTTCATCCTTCATAATTCTGACTTTTGACTTTTGATTTTTGACTTGTACCTTCATCCCTCATACTTCATCCTTCATACTTACTACTAATCCCCAATCCTTACAATTTCGAAACAAATGTGCTAAAATGAATTAATTCGCGTCATCGCAGGGGAGCCGATGTGCTATACTGCCGATGAAACGTGCAACTAGAGGAGCGACCGCAATGACTGCCCCTGCATCTCGGGCTAAAACAAATGCGACACCGCGCCGCGAAGATGATCATGAACTGCGCAATTATCGCTTGGAAGAGCGGATTGGCCAGGAAGAATTGACGACCATCTATCGCGCTCGCCACCTAACCCTTGATCGCCCGGTTGAGGTGCATGTGTTACGCCGTTCGGATTGGGTTTCGGTCAGTCGTTTTGGGCAGGCTGCCCGTTTGGCTGCACGGCTCAAACATCCAACGATTGTGCCTGTTGTCGACGCTGGTCACGATGATCGCTTTGGCTACTATTTGGTCACGCCGCCGCTTGGTGGGCGTTTGTTGCAAGAAGTGCTCGAAGATGGCGCGCTCTCGGTCAGCGATGCAGTGCGGATTTTCAGCGATATTGCTAAAGCCCTCGATACCATTCATGCCGAAAACATTGTGCATCGCGATATTCAGCCGGGCACGATTGTCGTCACCGAAACTGTGCATGATCAAGCAGTGAGTCGCCATGGCTTTTTGACCAACTTTAGCTTGGCCTGGAGTAGCGACGGCCCCGATCTTTCGCAGCTGGAAGAGGCCGATTATCTGACGGCCTATGCTGCGCCTGAGCAAGATTTTAAGCAAAATGCCACCGAGCCAAGCCTTGATATTTATGCCTTGGGCGCGGTGCTCTACCATATGCTGACTGGCGAAGTGCCCCCAGCCCCGGGCCAAACCCCCAAATCGTTGGCCGATTTCAATGAAGCGCTCGCGCCTGCCGATCGGGTGTTGCGGCGCTTGCTCTCGCCCCAAGCCTCGGTGCGTTATAGCTCGGCCAACCAAGCTGCGGCGGCCTTGCGCCAAGCGTTGCGCGAAGCCTTGCCTGCCGAAGCCAGCACCAGTTTAGCGCCAGTTGCCGCCAGCAATGTTGAAAGTGAATGGCTGGAAAATCCGGTTGAAACCGTGTTGGTGGGGATTCTCGATGGCGATTTTGTGCAGCGAGGCCGTGATTGGGGTCGGCAGTTGCACGAGCCAGCTAATTTGCGGGCGGTGCTCAATCGCTGGAGCAGCCAAAATATGGTGCGGCGGCGCGATTTGGGCAATGCAATTATGCCTGAGCGGGTGGTCAGCTACAACTTCTATACTTACGAACTGCGCGCCTATTACGAAACCCGCACAACCCCAGAGCCGCGCGAAAAACCCTATCAAGGCAGCCGCATTAGCACCAGCCAAAATCCGCCTGGAGTTTGGCAAGTGATCCTGCCCGATCCTCAGCCATTCGATGAGGTTCGCCCGACCGAGATGGTTATTCCCAACTCCGAGCGGGTTGAGATGTGTATTTATTGCGGCGGCAAGGGCGATCTGCACTGCACCAAATGCCATGGTCGTGGCTTGCTCGAAACCAAGCGCGTGCAGACCAATCCTGATGGCAGCAAAGAGCGCCGCACAATCACCGTCGATTGCCCAGAATGCGAAGGCGAAGGCCAATCGGATTGTGGGCGTTGCCAAGGTTCGGGCCAAGTGCTGACCGAAGATGTATTTTATTGGTCGCGTTGGGGCAAGCTCTGGGAAAATACCGATGATGAGGCGGGCTTGCCGTTGGCCGATATTCGTGAAAAAGCCCAGCAAGTCTATACCGCGCATATTGACGTGCGTGATACCAAGTGGCATGCGATTGCGCCATTGCACGAGCTATTGCAAGCTGCCGAGAATGTTGATGCAGAGCAACAAACTCGCCTGTTGCATGCCGAATTAACGATTCATGGCACGCCAGTTACTGAGGTTGATTACAGCGAGCGCAACCAAGCCCATACTTTGTATATGATTGGCTTTGAGCCAACGATTGTGCGCGGCAATTTTACCTTGTTTGATCGTGAGCGAATTATGCTGTATAGCGTGATTGGGGTGTTGCTGTTGATTGCGGTCGTTGGTGTATTGATCATCTAAAGAAATGTGCCGTCCTCAATTTCTTCCTCCTAATCGAGGACGGCTTACCCTCTGCTCAATCCTTCAATCCCACAAGCGTTGCGAATGTTGACGTTTGGCGCATGCTGATGTTCCTTTAGCGTTGATATAAACGCATAAAACCAACCCGACTTTGAGGTTGGAGCTGTAATGGTGTGTCTAAATTATGCACAGCGATGCCATCGAGCATCAGCCAACAATCGCCAGCGCGAAATGCTGCTTCAGCTTGGCTGCGTACCTGCTCGGCAGCAATCATGCTGTTATGGCTTGGTTTGGCAATCAAATAATTGAGGGCAAGGCTTGGGAGATCAGTTTGGTGGCTTTGGCTAAGTTCATTGTGCACATGCTCTTGCAGCAATTGGCGCGCTGAAATTTGGCCTTGGGGCAGAGAAATTAGGCTTGGCGGGGTGCGAAGCTCATTGCCAAGGCCCAGTAGGTGGGTGGTCACTGCGACACAGTTCGTACTCATAACACATCCTTCAACACAATTTGCGTGACGATCGATAGTATAGCTGGTGGTTGTGTCAATGAGTGTCACAATGTTGTAAGTATGAGGGATGAAAAGGCAGAAGGCAAAAGGCAATAGCCCCCTTTACGTTCTTCGCGATTCCTATCTCTTCGTGGATCGATTTTAACGCAGAGGCGCAGAGAAAGCATGGCTATGGGCTGTAGGCTATAGGAATAGAATCAAAAAAATTTGGGCAAGTGGTGGTTAAAATACTGGCCCTTCGTGCAATTCGTGGCTAAAAAATAGTCTATTTTTTAACGCAGCGGCGCAGAGCAAATGATGAACAGCCAAAAGCCAATAGCCAATAGCCTCATCTTCGTGCCCTTCGCGTTCTTCGCGGTTCCTATCTCTGCTTGGTTAAACAGAATCATGCAGGGAAAATTTGGCCTTGATCGACGTTCATGCGGGTGATTTGGCTCAAAAAGCTTGGCGAAAAATCATCAAGGTCGGTTGCTGTGATTAAAATTTGTTGCTGAGGCCGCACAATCGTGGTCAATAAATGCTCGCGCCGTTTTTGATCAAGCTCCGAGAGCAAATCATCAAGCAGCAATACTGGCCGATCGCCAGTGCGAGCATGCATCAGCTCGGCTTCGGCTAGGCGTAAGGCCAAGGTCGAGGCCCGTTGCTGGCCACGCGAGCCAAAACTGCCAACTTCGCGCTCGGCCAATTGAATCGAGAGATCATCACGATGCGGGCCGATCAAGGTCACGCCACGCTCGCGTTCCTCGCGGCGTAATTCCTTCAAGGCTGCCAGAAAACTTGGTACATCGTGGGCTGGCGTGGTATCCAAATAGTTTAAGCGCAAGGCCAAATCGCTGCCGCTAATCTCTGCATACAAGCGTTGCGCTAGATTATCCAGCTCGGTAACGGCGCGGCGGCGTTCGCGTAAGACATACACGCCTGCTTTGGCCAGCTCTTCATCCCAAAACGCCAAATCTTGTTCGCTGGCAGCGCGGCCCCGCTCGCGGCTAGAACGCAACAAGCCATTGCGCTGGGTCAACACTTGGTTATAGCGCGAAAGCGCACGCACATAACGCCCATCAATTTGCGAAAGCGTGACATCAAGGTAGCGCCGCCGTTCTGCAGGCGCACCAGTGACAAGCTCTAAATCTTGGGGTGCGAACATCACCACCCGTAGTTGACCGATTAAATCGAGGGCGCGGCGGGCAATTTTGTTGATGCGAATAGTTTTGCTGGTGGTTGGCAATAAATCGCCATCAGCGCCAAATTTGCGTTGCAGCACAATTTCAATTGTTTGCATTTCGGCATCTGGTTGGGGTTGCAAGCTGGCTGCTAAACGGGCAAATGGTGCTAAACCAAGGTCGCCAGTTGCTTCAAGCGCAATCAATTCGCGTTCGGCGGAGGCGCGGAGTGAGCGAGTTGTGGCCAAATAGTATAATGCTTCGAGAATTGTTGTTTTGCCCGCTGCATTGGCCCCATAAAACAAGCATACGCCAGGTGGCAAGGCTAAAACGAGGCTACGATAAATCCGAAAGTCTTGAAGCTGCAGGCGTGAAACATACATACACGGTCACTCAAACGCTAAAATGCAAACAATAGAGCTATTTTAAACCCAAACCTGATTAATAAAAAGTCAAATATGGGCTTTGTGGGCAAGGATGCTGAATGGATTCAATTAATCGCTTAATTGCTGGTTTTGCTGGGCACTGGTCAGTTGATTTTCGTAGCAGCACGGGCGCAGTCTATTATCACTACCAAGCAACGCTGCAACTGCCTGCGGCTAGTTTGATTAAACTGTTCTTGGCGTGGCAATGGTATACAACCAATCAGCCAGTTTGCAACGTATTGATTAGTGAGCCAATGATTGTTGATTGGGATGGGTCGCTGGTCCATGATCTTGGCAGAATGCTTGCCAGCGATCAGCTCATCCAGCGCATGCTTAATCAATCAGAAAATAACGCCACCAATCTCATCTTGGCGCAGCTTGGTGGGATTGAGGTTGCAAACATGTGGTTGCAGCAACAGGGCTATCAGGCAACCAGCTGGGGTCGTGTAATGCTCGATTTTCATGCCCGCCACCATGGTTTCGACAACTATACTAGTGCCGAAGAGGTAACACGTCTGTTGCATACCATGACCACTACGGTGAGCAAAGGGGGATTAATGGCTAGTACCCTCGTAAAGAGCCTCGTTAACTCAGCAAGTGACGATAAAATAGTAGCAGGCCTCCCCCCAAGCGTCGTTTGTGCCCACAAATCGGGGGAGCTTGCTGATGTTGAACACGATGCAGCCTTGATCTACAGCCCTGATACATGGGATAGTTTGGTGATTATGGCTGCAGCAGTCCCCGACCCAAGCCTAGCGCGGCAGCAGATTCGCCACCTTACTCGCGAGTTATGGCACAATAAAAACCTGCTCCAGCCAACGGGTGAGGCAGGTATGATGGATAGGTGATCTCGTGGCGATTGGCCTATTGCGGGCCGTAAATATCAAGCGCAATATTATTTCGATTGGTGGGATCAATTTTGACTGGCAAGATTGCACCAGGTTGAAACTGAGGAATCGAAATCATCGGAATAACGGCTTTGGTTTCAGTCTGATATTGGCCTAAAGGCCCATTAACGTGGAGCACTAAACCAATGTGGGGATTGTTATTGACCGTCGTTCCTGTTTGATCGACATTAATAATCGTTGCTTGGCCAGGCAAACCCTGGTGTCATAATTTTTATGTGGGCCAAATGCCCGCCAGAGGACAACAAGCGACACATTCGTAGGGTTTGATTGGCTCTCTTTACATTGATTTTAGCAATACGGTATACTAATCAGAATCGTATACCTGCGCAGGGACTATTCCATGCTGAATGCGCCGTCTGTTGCATCATCGCTTGATCCTGAAGTTTCTCCACCGATTGTTCGCGTGCCCGGTTTAGTTGGGCTGCCTTTTTTACAGCATGGTTTTTCTACCCGAACCTGTGGAAATTTGGCAACTCGTTATGGCCCACCTGCAGAAGTTGGCGCAGCACGCCGGACGTTTGCCCGAGTTGCTGGGATTGATGCCAGCCGCGTGGCTCACTTTGCCCTAACGCATAGCTCACGAGTTGGCTTAGTCAGCGATCCTGATTGTATGGCGATCGATAGCACGCCACATCGAATCTCGGTACGCGGTTTGTTGGCCGATGCTTCGCCGCGTGACCTTAGTTTTATCAATGCGCAGGGAATTCCCAATCAACAAGGGGTCGATAGCCTGATTACGACCACACGCAATTTGGCCTTATTTATGGTGGTTGGCGATGCAGCGCCAGTGATTATTACTACACGCCAAGGCAAAGCGGTGGCGCTGGTCAACGTGGGTTTGGTTGGCACTGTCAACAATATTTTGTCTCACACAATTGAGGCGTTATGCCATTTGGTGGCTTGTCAGCCAAGCGATTTAATTGTCGGCATTGGTCCCACTGTCGGCCCTTGCTGCTATGCTTTGGCCCAATCGCTCACTTGGGCCCAAGTTGTATCGCCTGCCTTTTTTCAACAACATGGCCCCAACGCCCCAGGCATTATCATCCGTGATGAACAATATTTCTTCGATTTGCCGCGCATGATCGGCTTTTTGCTTGAGCAAGAGGGCGTGCACAGCGCCAATATTCACTCAATTGATCGTTGCACTGCCTGCCCCGACACCGCTTTTTTTGGCCATTATGCTGGTGTAGCTGGGCGCTTTGGCGCCTTAGTCGCTTTGCGTTAGGGCAAATAGGCTCCAAACAAGCCCAAAACCAGTTCAGGCCGAAAGAGTAATGGAGCCGGAATAATCGTCCAACTTAGCGTCCAAATACTTTGACGATAGGGCGAACGGCGCAACCAAAACCGCAAGCTGCGCTGACGCTCCAAGCTGGTAGCAGCAATTTGCACCACAAAATAACCAGTTGGCCAGCCCCAACCCCCAGCCGCTGGATAGCTCAACAGCAATTCATGCAAGAAGCCAGAAACAATAAACACCATTGCTGCTGCCCAGCGCGAGCCAATGATAGGCTTCAATGGCTGCCAAACCACCACACTCAGCACCTCGTGGACTGCCATATTCCAGCGTTTACCCCACCACTCGCTTACTGAGCGTGCATAGATTGGAGCTAAAAATAAGGGCTGCATTTGCCAGCCAAAGGCTTGCCAAATAGCCAAATAGAGCCTGGTAATCCCAAAAAATAAGCTGATGACTACGCCAACTAAGGCGAGCCAAGAGCGCCACAACAGCCATAAGCCAACTGTTGGCGTTGGCCAAAACCAAGCAATTAGCCCAATCACCCCACCAAAACCCAACCACAATGCACCATGAGCCACGTTTTTGCGCCAAGCAAGATCTGGCTGGCGTGGCAAGAGCCATGGCTCAAGCTGCATGCCCAGCCAAAAAATAAACCCCAAGCTGCGCCAAAAACCTAGTTGTTTGGTTTGTGAATGCGGGCTGTAGAGTAAGCGCCAGCCTTTAAACGCCAAATAGGTTGGAACCCAAATCGCAATAATTCGGCTCCAAATCGGCCAAGGCTGGCTGAGCCAAAGCCCATTGCCAATTGCCAAGAAGGCTAAAAACCAAGCTGCCCAGCGTCGTTGCTGAGCATCTCGGAGATACTGGGGCAGGCTCAAAAGTGCCAAACCAGTGCTAATCAGAAGGCTAATTAACCACACAACCCTCATCGAGCGTCGTTGCCTTGAATTGGCTCAAGCTGAACGATGGCGTGGCGCAATTGGGCCATATAATCCATTTCTTCAAGGTCGAGGTTGGCGCGTTCGACCGCCAATTGGCTCAAGCTCACCAAGCCGCGCTCAGGATCGTTGACTTTGCGCTCCCATTGGGTGCTGGTCAGGCTGCGCAACAAGCCCAAGCTGGTTTCGCGAATATCCATAAAGCTGCCAAGCTCCTCTGCTGGGTTGAGCACAAACGCTTTGGGGTAGCGGTTGAAAATCGTATTCAGCATGGGGTTTTCAGTTTTCAAGGCTTGCTCAACCACGGCGATTAATTCGACTTCACCGCGGCGCAGGCTGGAAAGGACTTGGGCTAACGAACGAGCAAAGCCTTGGGGGCGCTCTTGTTGAACATCAGGCTGCAAGCCAAAAACCCGCAAGCGCACATTATCGAGCGTGCTGGCCATAACTGATAAAGCCCAGAGTTCGTTATGAACTGGATCGTAAACATCGGAATGTGCCATGATCAAATATCCCCTTAAATTGGCAATCGATATGCATTGCTAAGTATAGCAAAGAGTTGCTAGTAGCTAGCGGATTTGAATAGTTCTGGCGGATTGCAACAGTTGCATTCTCCATAATTGATCTAGTCAGTAACACATTGATAATCCACAACATAAATATTAGGGGGTGCTGGGGGATGAAAACTCCCGGCGTTTCTCTCCAGCGCAGGGACGGAAGGGAGGAGAATCTCATAAAGCCATAAAATCGCAAATCAATGAATCTTTGAACCCAGCCTAAACTACTTGCCGCGCAGCTTAAAAAACTGTATCATACCCCTAGATTCCACTACAGTGCATTTATGGGAGCCTTCATGCAGGTTTTTGTCCACCTCGATGAATTATTAACGCCAGCCTTGCTGCAACAACATCAACGCCATATCGTTGATTTTTTGGAGATGGAAGGCATCCCGCCTGAGACCGAGGTTGGGCGCACCAAAGTCAGTGAACGCGCCGCCAAAGAATTACTCGCCGAACTAGCCCATGATCTCGATCAAACACCAGAAGATCAGTAATCAGCGCTGATCCTGCGTTCTAGCCACCGATCGTTAATGGCCGTTGCCAGCTGGCAATGATTTAACATCAGCTGTATAGCCCCAATACACTTGCTAACCACAGACGTTGTCGTTCGCCGTTGAATTGTTGCAAAGGTCTATGGAGGTAGCCCATGTCGTTTCGTAACCTTGGTGAGTTGTTTCGCGAGCGTTCCCAAACCTTTGCCCACCTCAACCGCTGGCGAACTCGCCGCAATGGCGAATGGTTGACCTGTACCAATGCCGAACATCAACGCCATGTTTATCAACTTATGGCTGGTTTTCAAGCGTTGGGGCTGCAAAAAGGCGATCGGGTGGGGATTATGGCCAACACCAGTGTCGATTGGCTTGAAGCTGATTGGGCGCTCGTTTGTTCTGGGGCTGTGCCAGTTTCAATTTATCCCTCGCTGCTGGCAGATACAGTAGCTTTTATTGCCCAAGATGCTGAGCTTAAATTCCTGATGATTGAAAATCGCGAACAATACGATAAATTGCAAGCAGTACGCTCGCAACTTGAGCATATCGAGCGCGTCATTATTTTTGATGGCCGCGACTTGCCCAGCGACGACCCTTGGATTTTATCGCTCACCAGTTTGCGCCGCATGGCAACTAACGATTCAACTGCGCAAGAGGTTTTTGCAGCCAACTGCGCCAAACAGATCGAGCCAGAAGATCTGGCGACGATCGTTTATACCTCGGGCACGACTGGCAATCCCAAGGGGGCAATGTTGGCCCATCGCGCCTTGCTCGGCGAGTTAAATGCCATTCGCGCGACTATGGGAATGAAGGTCGGCGAAGATGATGTGTTGTTTTTGCCAGCAGCGCATATTTTTGGCCGCTTGCAGCATATGTGCGGGGTGGATAACGGCCTCAACACAGCGATCATCGAATCGATTAAACAAGTGCTCGACGATGTGCAAGCAATTAAACCAACCTTCTTCTTCAGCGTCCCCCGCATGTATGAGAAGATTTTCAGCACAGCGCAAGCCCGAGCTGAAGCCAGCCCGATTCGCAAGCGGATTTTTGCTTGGGCGATCAAGATTGCGCGCCAACAAAGTAGCTACAAAGCCCAAAAAGCTGTTGCTCCTGCCAGCTTCAAGCTAAAATATGGCTTGGCTGATCGTTTGGTATTCAAAAAGGTGCGCAGTTTGCTTGGCGGCAACATTCGCTATGCAATTACTGGTGGCGCACCGCTCGATATTGAGATTTTAGAATTTTTCAATGGGGCGGGAGTATTGTTGCTTGAAGGCTGGGGCTTGACCGAAACCTCTGCCGCAGTAACCGCCAATCGCCCCGACGATTATCGGCTTGGCACGGTTGGCAAGGTGTTTCCTGGCAACGAACTCAAAATTGCCGCCGATGGCGAGGTGTTGGTGCGCGGCAATTTGGTGATGAGTGGCTATTACAACAACCAGCAAAAAACCACCGAAGCGCTAATTGATGGCTGGTTTCACACTGGCGACATTGGCACCATCGATCCAGATGGTTTTTTGAGCATTGTTGATCGCAAAAAAGATTTGCTCATTACTGCATCGGGCAAAAATATTGCGCCGCAAGCAGTCGAAGCTGCCTTCAAAAATAGCCCCTACATCTCGCAATGTGCAGTCTTTGGCGACCGCCGACCCTATTTGGTGGCCTTGTTTACGCTTGATCTGGAAGCAGTGACCGCTTGGGCCAATCGCGAGCATGTGCCGGTTGATGCCAATGTACATAAACATCCCAAATTGCTGGCGGCGATTGAGCACGAAGTCCAAACGATCAACCCAAGTTTACCTTCGTTCGAGCAAATTAAGGCCTATGAAATTTTGGCCGAAGATTTTACAATTGAAAACGATTTACTGACTCCAACGCTCAAAATTCGCCGCCGCCAAATCTACGACCGTTTTGCCAAAACTTTTGAGCAATTGTACAAACGCTAGAGGATTGTTGTGATTACGATTCAAACGTTGGCCATCGGCCAGCCCCAAACCTACCACGATGCGAAAGGCGCTTGGTCGTCGGCAATTGGCCGCCAAGCTGTTACTACGCCAGTGCGCCTCGAAAGCTTGGGCCATCTTGGCGATGCGGTTGCCGACACCAAAAATCATGGCGGGCCAGATAAAGCTGTGTGTTGCCAGCCAGCCAGCCATTATCCGTTGTGGCAAGCAGAATATGGGCTGGCAGATGATCATCCGATGTTGCAGCCAAGCGGCATCGGCGAAAACTGGACGCTCAGCAACGCTACCGAGCACGATGTCTGTATTGGCGATGTGTTCAAGGTTGGCAGCGCACTGGTGCAGGTTTGTGCGCCGCGCTACCCGTGCACCAAACAAGATCGTAAGCTTGGGCTTGATGGCTTGCAACAACGCACAATCGCCACCTTGCGTAGCGGCTTTTATCTGCGGGTATTGCAGCCTGGCGCGGTGCAAGTTGGCGATTCATTGGAATTAGTCGAGCGTCCGCATCCGAGCATTACGGTGCATAAAGTCAACCAACATCTGCACCACGAGCGCGATGAAGCCTTTGGGCGCGAGCTGTTGGCCGTGCCGGAGCTAGCCTCCAGCTGGAAGCGGATTATTCAAATGATTATTCCTAGCTTGGCCTAGATTCGCCCAACCTTTCTTCTTTCAAGGGTTGGTTTTAACGAAGGGTTGATCTGCTGTGACAATGCATTGTCACCACCCTTCCGTCCGCCTCAAGGCGGGAGACGCAGGGGGTTTTCATCCCCCTGCACCCCCTACAATCCGTGACCAAACCCCATTTGTTGATGAACGTGGCAATGAGCCTTCGCGATTTTTGTGATCTTCGCGGTTGCCGTAACCTAGTGCCCATGCCTATCTAGGTTTGCCACGAATCAGCTCCCTCATCCCTCGGTTGCTCTGCGCCTCTGTGTTAGAAAATTGATCCACGAAGCGCACAAAGAGCACGAAGAATTGTTTTTTTAGCCACGAATTGCACGAATTGACGAATAAATATTTGATAGCCAACAGTCAAAAGCCATAACTCCTCTGCGCCTCTGCGTCAAAACCTTCTGCCTTTTGAATTTTATTCCTCATGCTTCATCCTTCATCTCTTCTATGTTTAGAGCAGTTGCTCAAGCTCGGCACGCATGGCCACGCGGGCGCTTGCTGGCAAGCCAGCAGCGATATGAGCTTGAGCAATGATCGTTAATTCAGCGCCATATTCCGTTGCTGCGAGTGGGCGAAAACCCAAGCGCGCATACAACTCGCTATTCCAGGCAATATCGTTGAAGGTGAGCAAACTCATGTTGCGATAGCCCTGCGCCTTGCCCCAGGCTGCGACTGCCGCGATTAATCTGCGGCCCAAGCCCCGTTGACCATGGTCTGGATGCACATCAAGCTCACTAAGATAGACTTCATGATCGATAATTTTGGCCAATGCAAAGCCAACTGGTGTATCGTGGGCATCGGCGGCAAGCCAAACTCCATGCCAAGCAAAATAAGCTTGCAAATCGTCGAGGCTTGCTGGGGGCCATGCAGCAATAAAAGCGTGTTGGGTTGGCAAAAACAGTTGCGCGGCAGCAACCTCAATCGCTGGTAACAAGCTTAATTCTGCTTGGGTTGGCCGCCGAATTGTATAGGTTTGCTGCATTATTGATTCCTCGCTCAGCTACTCTGGAAGCTGCCACAATTGAATCTCATCATACGTTAACACCGCCAATATTAGCTTCGACGGATGCCACTCGACAGTAGTAGAATGATCAACTTCGATTGCAGAATAGAGTTCGATTTGTTGGGTGCGATGATTAAGTATGCTAAACAGTGATGGTTTATATAAAACAGTGTAATTGCCATCGGGGCTAATTGCTTGGCTACACCCACTGAATCCTGGGATTGGGACTGTTCTGATAATACCGTTTTGCCAAATTGTAAGCTTTTCTGCATCGGCTTTAATATTTCCAACAATTAAATTATGGTTTGCTTCAATATCAATTGAATAATATGCATCATTAATTAATTTTTGTAATTCCCCAGTTGTTATATTAAAAGTATAAACTGCATCGTAACCATTAATGATTAGGATAAATTTATTATACCATTCAATAGAACTAATAAGCTTGAATTTTTGAGGTAGTATTCTAATTATTTTCCCTTTTTCATTGAAAAGTGTAATTTGATTGTAATAGTTATTATTATAGGAATAATATTCAACAATAGCTAATTCATTAGTATTTTGATTCCAAAGGAGGTTTTGATAGGTAGAATTCATACCATTATCAATCCGTTTGATGATTGTGCCATCGACTGACCATAGAATCAATGTTTCACGATACGACACCGCCAAAATATCCTTCGTTGGATGCCATTCTAGCTTATCGACAATACCAACATCATCAAATTTAATTTCCAGCTGGCGTAAGCATATGCCATCAAGTGAGTAGATCGAAACAATACCTTTTGCTAAACTCAATGGGCTTGTATGGGCAACGGCCAAGCGATCACCACGGGCATTCCACGCCATTGCACGGCCACTCTCTGATAATTTAATTGTTTGTACCAGCGTCGGCGTGTCCACGGGCGTAAGCTGCTCCAGGGTAAATGGTCGATTCGCCCAATAGAAATAACCAGCAGCACTGGCCAGTAAGGCCAGCAAAATGCCAAACCATATCAGGGTTTGCCAACGTGATTTAAGGATCTCCATACTCTCTCCTACGCAAGCTATTACTGTACTCTCAGTATCCACGCTGGATTGAAACATAAACAAAACTCCTTTGGCAATACTACCAAAGGAGTTGCAGTTGGTTCAAATTTTAGGCGGTTGGCGGGCGGAGATAGGTGCGGTCTTGCATGTTGGCTAGCTCTGGTTCGTCAGTTTCCTCATCGTCGTCAAGCTCGGGCATTGGGGCTTGAAAGCTGTGTAGCGCATCGAGCACCTTGCTGACGTTCTGCATCAGATCGCGAATTTCTTGGCGTAGCTCGTGTTCTTCGTGCAGCGCTTCGCCAAATGGCCACGACTGACGGCCAGTCACCGTGCCAACGAAGGCCATATATTCGCCAGTAAAATGCAATTGCACATCAATATCAAGCGGTTGATAATCGAAGGTTTTATCTTTGGTAGCTGCTTGAATCGCTTGAGTCAGTTGTGGAATATTGACCACATTAAAGCGCTGCTCCTCGGTCAGAGGAATTGCATAATTCAAATCAAAATCGAGATCAACGTTATAGGCGCAGCCTTCAATCGCATGCAAACATGGCTCATCAGTGTCGTGATACAAGGCGCAAATTGCATCGCTGCCCATCACCGAAATCGCGGTCAGTGCTGCATCCCAAGTAAAACTAATGGTCGCAACGACATGTTCCATGTGGGTGTCGCGCTGCTTGGCAGGTTGGCAACTGATGCTCAACGTCCGCGCCAACGAATGCGGATCTAGCTGTTCTTGCGAAAATTGAATCGCTAACCCTGCTCGCTCCGCCTCGCTAATTAATACCGTAACCACTGCTTCATACGTTAACATCTTCGCTCCTTTCAGCGAGGCTTGTTGTGTCCATGGTCATTATAGCACTCTCACTCATGGCGCAACATTTGCCGCTCGCAGGAGATCGTCAATCGCTTATAAAACTTCAGCTAAAAAGCGGTCGGTCACATGCTCCCAGCTATACTGTTGGACATGCTGCAAGCCAAAGTCGCGATAGCGCTGTTGTAACTCAGGGTTTTGCAATAGTTCGATAATGGCTTTGGCGATTGCCGCTATGTCGCTTGGCCCAACCAAGGTGCCTGCTTGGCCATGGGGCACGACTTCGGGAATTGCCGCAGCGTTGGTGCTGACAATTGGCAAGCCGCTGGCCATCGCCTCTAAAAAGACAATTCCAAAGCCTTCTTGGACGCTGGGCAAGCAAAAAATGCTGCTCCGCCCATACCAATCCCGCACTTCAGCATCGTTGGCAAGTGCGCCAAGCATGCGCACCGAGGTTTCGAGGTTGTAGGCCCGCACTACGCCGCGCAACAAATCGTGATCGGGGCCGTCGCCAATAATGACCAATTGGGCTTGCGGTACCTGCTCAACGACGCTAGCAAAGGCCCGAATCAAATCGATCACATGTTTACGTGGATACTGGCGGGCAACGCACAAAACTGTCCATGGATCGCGCTGGTTGTTCTGAGCCTGCTCCTGCCACAAACTCAAATCGATGCCTTCGGGCACAATCCCAATTGTGCTGGTTGGCACGCCATAATGAGCGTGAATCATCTGGCGGCAATATTCGCTGGTTGAAATAACTTTGGGCGCACGCCGCGCGTTGAGCATTTCGATGCGGGAGAGCGACCACAGCAAGGCCCGAATAAAGCCCTGTTCATGGCGCTGCTCTTCGGCAATTACGCCTTTGATGCTACAGATATAGGGCACATTTAAGCGCTGGGCAACGCGCACCCCATCAATATCAAAGCCAACGATCAAATCATAGGTGTGGTTAGCAAGGCGGCTGGGCAATTGCCAGTTGTAATATAAACGGCGCAGGGTCAAGTTGCGCGGCCAATTGCCGATTGGCCCAATGCGATCGACAATATGGCCACGAGCTTGCAAGGTGCGCGCTAAGCCACCGATTGCTGCCGCCGTGCCACTGCCATCAACCACTGTTTGTAACCACGAATCTAAGAATGCAATTCGCAATTGCTGCATAGCACTTTTACCTATTCAAGGCCAACGCGCTTAATCAATGCCACTTTTCAGCGTCAGCATATAACCAATCAGATCGTTAATATCTTGGGTTGATAATTTTTGAGCATAATCGCGGGGCATAATGCCTTCTTGAAAGCCGCCAACCAATTCTTTATCTGGCTCGGTGAGCGAGAGCCGCAGATAATCGATGGCACTGGTGCCATCTGGGCGTTGGGCGGCCCGATTGCCAATATTTGAGAGATTTTGGCCAATGCCCTGGCCTGCTTCGCCAGCAACGTCACTATGGCAATCGATACATGCTTCAAGCTGATCGAGCGTAAGCACCTCTGCTCCTTGAAAAATGCGTTTGCCACGCTCTGCATTGCCGACGCTAGTGCTATCATTGGCAGCACCACAACCGAGCAACACCAAGCACAGCGCTAGATAGGACAATTTTCGCATTAACGCGCTCCATTATAGGTGATTCGGTAGATCGCACTCGTGCCAAAATCGGCAATATACATGTTGCCATCGGGGCCGGTAATCACATCGATTGGGTAGAGCATTCCATCGGCAAAGGTGGTTGATTTGGCTAAATAATCGCCGTTGCTGGTTTTGCCAACCTCAATATGCATAACCTCGCCCGTCTGCCAGAGCGTCAAAAAGGCGCTATCGCTGTAGATTTGCGGGTATTGGTTGCCGCTATAGAAGGTTACGCCAGTTGGCACCGAGTGGGCAGGAAAGCTAATCAACGCGCCGCGCGTGCCGCCATCGCTGGGCGGATCGCCAAAATAATAAGGGTAGCCATAGTGTTGGCCTTCAACGAGATAATTAAATTCATCTGGTGGATCGTCGCCCTCGACCGAGCTTGGGCCGTTATCGCCACCAAATAGCGCTCCATCGGCGTTAAAGGCCACATCGAAGACGTTGCCCAAGCCACGGGCATAGGGGCGCAAATCGCTGCCATCGGGGTTGACCGATAAAATGCTAGCGGCTAATTCATTATCCTCGAATTTGCCATCGGTTGTGCTGCCAACCCCAAAATATAAGCGGCCATCGGGGCCAAAGGCTAAGCCATTGTTGGAGTGTGGCTGCAACACCATCGAGGGCAAATTATCAACCACGATCCGGCGGCTATCGGCCATGCCATCGCCATCGCTATCGCGCAGGGCCTCGATTTTGCCCGAACTAGCGCAATACAATTCGCCATCGCGCCAAACCAAGCCAACCAACAACTCAAAATCGCCAGCCCATTTGCTCAAACTATCGATCTGGTGATCGTTGTTTTGGTCGCGGCCAATCCACAGATCGCCAGCAATATCGGCGATGTATAGCTCGTTTTCTGGGCCAAAAGCAATCGCGGTCGGATTATCCATCGTGCCGCTGGCATAGATGCTCCATTCGAAGCCTTCGGGCAGATTAATTGCGCGCAGCTTGGGGTCGCGTTGGCGCTCGCGCTCGGGAATGCTGGTTTGCCACATGGTATAAAAAGCGGGAGCGGCAATTAAGGGCATGCCTAAGAGCAAAAAGAGCGCTAAGTCACGGCGGCGCAATTGCTGGTCGATGCTATAGCGAATTTGCCGTGCTAGCCACCACAAGCCGCCTGCGACGACTGCCAGCGCACCGATCACCACCGCCGTTTGGCTGAGCAAGTCCCAAAATTTCACCCGAATTAATGGGTCGCCAATGCCAATTGGGTAGGTGCTAAGCAAGCCTTGAAAAACCAGCAAGATCAGGCCTTGAACGGCGATGGTGAGGCCGATCCAGCGCCAGCGACCTTTTTGGCGCATCAGCACTAATCCACCAACAATCGCGCCAACCCAGAGGGCTAGCAGCACTAAGCTCGCAATATTGAGCAGCATTATGATAATCCTTTGAGTGTGTTTCCATAAAACATTGACCTGCAATGCAGGCCAACATCTATTATTTTAGTTGTTCAGTGGTAGCACGCACTACTAGGCTCAGTATATCATGGCTGCTGGGGCGGTTTTGGTAAAACATTAGTCCCAAAAGCGTGGCAAATTTGGGCGATTTGGCGCTCGCAATGCTCGTTGCTCAAGCCCGCGACCGCTTGCTCAACCCGTTGCCAACTGCTTTGGGCAAGTTCAAAATCCATGGGTTGGCCATGGGCATCCCAAATGGTTCGGGCGCGCGGCGTTGTGCCAAACCATGGAATATCGGCTTGCCAAAGCGCCGCTTGCTCGCTTTGCAAAAAGTGCTTGAGCTGTGGCCGATCGGGAATGCTCAGCCACAAATGATCAAATAAACAATCGCGATCAAGCGCATCGCGTAGCCGATTGGGATGGCTGGCGTGGCGCAGCAAAATGGCGTAGCTATTCGATGGCCGCACAATCACCCGAATGGTGGTATCAGCGCAGGCGGCCAAGCCAACGCTCAATAACTCGGCTTTTGTGCGCAGGAGCGCTGCATAGGTGCTGCGAAAGCCTTGCTCGACCTCGGCTGCATATTCCAAGGGATCGATCTTCAGTGTGCTACAGGTTGGCAAATTGTGGGCTGGCTGTACAGGAATGGGGGCGTAGCGCAAGGCCATGTGATCAGTATTCGTCTCATCCCAAACTGGTTGAGGCAAGGGCAAGGTTTGTTCGGCGTTGCCAGCGATGCCACTGAGATCAACGCCTGGATGCTCGTTGGTAGCGAAGTGCAAGCGGGGTAACAAGCCAACTTGGGCTGCTTCAATTAAAGCGTTGCTGTTGCTGGCTAAAAGTGGGTGGCACAAGCCTTCAAGGTCAATCAAAACAGGATCTTCGCCCACGGCAATGACATTTTCATAGTGTAAATCACAAGCTTGCAACACCAAAAGCAAGGCCAACAAGGCGCCGTGGCGTTGATAAAAACGTTGCACAGCTGTCGAATCGGCACACGGCGTAGCGTGCAGCCATTCCGTCCAGCCGTAGTTGCCACAATCGAGCACCTGCAAGCCGCGTAGCTTAATGGTTGCTGCTTGTTGATTGTGCCAAGCCAAAACCTGATTGAAGGCAGCTTCGGTGCTGAGCGAGCGTGGTTTGTAGGCCAAACTCATGCCGCTAGCAAAATCGAGGCGGCAAACGCTTTGGCCTGCGTGGCGATCGCCCAAGCTCTCCAAGCCTGTCCATTCGCCTAGCTCAATCTCAAAATGGCTTTGCAATTGCTGCCAATCGTGGGCTAGGTGCTGGGCAATTTGGCTGGCAAATTTGATGATGGTTTGGCATTCGTGAACCAAACTATGCAGCAAAACTGGATAATTGGCGAAAAGATCGAGCAAATCGCCGATGTTGCTATAACGTTTAATGAAATATTCAAAGCGATCTTGGCTGGTTGGGCCTTGCAACTCGCCGCGCAAACGCGCCACATTCAGCTCTAAAACCATGGTTTGGGCGGTTAATTGGGCTAAGCGTTGGGCCAAGGCCTTGCCAATTGCCGCATGCAAACTTGGCCAATTGTGCTTAACTTGAGCTTGCTGCAAGGCTTGCTCAATCTGAACGAGGCAATAATCGACCAGCGGCCAAAGCGGATAGCCCAAATTGGGCTGATTGAGCCAGCGCGGATGCGGATTGGCCTGCCATTCGCGCCAAGCTGCGAGCATAGCGGCCCAAGGTGGGGGCGCAATTGGAATGGCGGGGTCAAGCAAGGCTTGAAATTGCTGCTCGTTTAATCCATCAAGCGCCAGCCGCGCCTGCCACCACTGCGTCTGCTCGAAGGGCGCTTGTTTGCGCCAACGTTGGGCGCGTTGGGCTGCACGCGGGCCGATTTCGCTCAGGCCAAGTTGTTGGCGTTGGCGCAAATTCAGGCTTGCCAACCAATTCATGTGCGTAGCTCGTGCAATTGCAGGGCTGGCATTTGGGCGAGCAGCTGTTCGACGATTGGCGCAGTTTGCTCAGGCGCTTGGGCTGTTTGCGTGCGTGCCTGCTGCACAAATTGCCAACGGGCTTGTTGGTTGAGCCAACGGCGCAGACCGTATTCGCGGCGTAATTGTTCGACAGTCTCCACCACTGGGCCGATTGCGCTGCCATAACCCATGGTTGCTAAGCAAAACGCCAAACTTTCGAGGGCTTGGGTCAGGCCTTCGGGGTTGCCAATAGTGCGATAGCCCTGAATTGCTTGGTTGATTTGCTCGATTGCCGGAGCATAATGGCCTTGAATACAATCAACCAAGGCCAAGCCACGCAAAGCATTGGCAATGCCCACACCAAATTGCATGCTGCGGCCCAACTCAAGGGCTTGGGTAAATAATTGGCGTGCAATTAGATATTGGGCTTGCTCAACCGCCAATTGGGCTTGCACCGCTAACACCATACACAACATATGCTTGCTGCCAAGGTCTTGGCTCATTTGCGCGGCCTTGTTGAGATAACAGGCTGCTTGCTCCAATTCGCCTGCTGCTAGCGCCGTATAGCCTTGGTACATCAACGCAAAGCCAATCACCGTTTTGTTGCTCATCTGCTCGGCAATGCTATAGCTTTCGCTAAAACAGCGCTGAGCAGTTGGGTAATCGCCGCGATAGAGCGCCAATTTGCCTTGATGTTGCAAGACCATTGAAATGCGATTTTCGTACTGATGTTGCTGACAGAGCGCCTTGCTTTGGTCAAGCAACTCGGCTGCTTTGCTTAATTCGCCGCGATCGAGCTGCAAGGCGCCTAAATTGCAGATCAGACTGCTAATTGCCATCGGCAGATCGAGTGTGCGCCAGATTTCGAGGCTATCGTTGAGCAAGGCTTGCGATTGTGCATATTGGCCTTGCCAATGGGCAATTAAGCCCAAATTATTGTAGACCCGAGCCATGCCCACTTGATCATTGGCAGTTTCGATGAGTTGGCGACTTTGCGAGAAGCTTTGGGCCGCAGCGCCATAATCGCCTTGGTGATAGGCCAAATAGCCTGCTGCGTTGAGCGTTTCGATCCAGAGAGTTGGCTCAAGCGTGGTTTGGGTGGTTTGGGCTTGATCGATTGCTTGGGCTAGCCAACGCCGCCCTTCGCCAGTATAGCCCCGCAAATACCAGAGATCGGCCAAATTGGTGGCCATCTGCACCAACTGTTCGACTTGCTTTTGGCCAAAGAAAAACTCCAAAGCCGCGCGAAAGTTGAACAAATCGCGCTCAAAGCGATCGCCAGCAGCTACATGATGGTTATGTTGGCTCAAATCAGCTTGCAAGGTTTGGGCCAATTGCAAATAATAATTGGCATGACGCTGAGCTGCTTGAATAAACAAACCAGCTTGTTGCAACATCTCACGGGCATATTCGCGCAAAACATTCAACATCTCAAAGCGCGTTTCATCCTGTTGATCTGCTTTGGTGTAGAGCAAGCTTTTATCGGCCAAGGTATTGAGGCCGTCAAGCAAATCGAGCGCCCATGGCAGCTCGGCCCCAACTGCGGCCAAGCCATCGAGGGTACAGCTTTGCGGAAAGACCCCGACATGCATAAACAGCTGCTGATCGCTTGGCTCAAGCAGATCGACGCTCCAGCGAATTGCTTCGCGTAGCGTGCGTTGGCGTTGCGGATGATCAGCTGAGCGACTGGTCAAGACAGTTAATTGATGCTCAAGATGGCGTAGCATTGCCTTGGGCGAGAGCAACATACTACGGGCTGCAATCAACTCGATACTCAACGGCAAGCCATCGAGTTGACGACAAACTGCGCTAATATCGCTAAGCGTGGTTTGATTGATCTCGAAATCGGGATTCACTGCTTGGGCGCGCTCGATAAACAAAGCGACCGCTGGTGAGTGGCTTGTGGTTGGATCATCGTCAGCAGGTATCGCTAGCGCCAAGGGTGCAACCGCAAAGCGCCGTTCACGGCGTAAGCGCAAGGCCTCGCGACTGGTGACCAGAACTTTTAAACCATAACAGGCCTGAATTAACTGATCGATTGAGCTAGCAGCAGGCAGCACTTGCTCAAAATTATCGAGCACCAATAAGATTTCACGGTCATACAAAAACTGCTTTAAATCTTCAAAGCTGCGGCGTATGCCAGTTTCCTTGATCCCAAGGGTCTGAGCGATTGTGCTGAGCACATCTTGGGGATTGGTAACTGGAGCCAAGGCCACCACAAACACGCCATGGCGAAAGCGTTCAAGCTGCTGGGCTGCAACCTGCAACGATAAACGGGTTTTGCCAACTCCAGGCGGGCCGACCAGGGTCAACAAGCGCACATGCTCGCTGGCTAAACGTTCATTAATCGCTGCAACATCAAGCTCGCGTCCAATTAAGGGATTCGGGAGATCAACTAAATTATGTGGTGCTTGATCGACCACAAAATTGACTCGGGCAGCGCCTGGGGTTTGATCCGTCCAGATCGGCCCAGTGGTTGTTTCCGAGCGCGCAAAATGCACAAAGGCAGTATGTTCAGCTTCGGGAACATTACAACATTGGGCTAAGCGCTGGGCAATCTGGCTCGACGGCTTAAGCGTATTCGCTTCAATTTTACGAATTGTGACCGTGGCACAGCCAACCAAATGAGCCAACTCGTCTTGGGTCAGATCGAGGGTTTTTCGGCGTTGTTTAAGCCACATTCCAAAAGAGGCATCAACCTTTGTCATAACGCTGTCCAATGTGCTGTGGAGATGGTCAGTTAAGCAAGGACATTAGGGTGAATTGAGTGCCGACTTACTGTTGATCGTCGCTGCTATTGACGACGCAAGGAACGAGACTGGTGACTGACGTCATGGTTGGAATAATACTGCAATCCAAGAGACCGCCTTGAATTTGGCGTAATTCTTCGTCGCTCAGTTCGGTCATTCCAGCGGGATTCGCAGGCTGTGGTTTCGTGGTTTCGCTCTCAGGATCATTTTCAGCATTATTCCACGCGTTGATCGTTTCTTCATGCGACATGCTGGGTCTCCTTTGATTGTTTAGGGTGGGTTTAATTTTGGGAGGTTGTAGATGCCCTAGTATACGGTTAAAATACGGTTATTGGCAAGCGTAGTTTGGGCGATAGCGTTATATCGGTTTTTATATCGGTTTTTGGCTAGTTGGCAAGCGCCAAGTATGGTTAAATGGGGCCAGCTTTTCAGGAGGACACCCCAATGAATGACCACAGCCAAACCGCTCTGATTCCAAACACCTCATTATTTCGCTCGGCTGCGCTAACGTCATATGTTGCTCATCATCAAGAGCAGGTTATCCAAGAGCGAATTTCGCCGCTGTTGCTGCGAAGCTTGTGGTTGCTGGTTGCGTTGCTTTCAGTCAGTTTAGTTGTGATTGGCGCGCCGCTCGTTAGCCTCTAGCCCACGGATAACCTTGCGCAACTAGCAAGGTTTGGCACGATTGAAACGTTGGTTTGCCCGCCTCAAACGGCGTAAAGTTCCGGTTTTACTCCAATTAAGTGCAATTGAATGTGGTGCTGCCTGTTTGGCGATGCTGCTCTCCTATTGGGGCCGCGCAACGAGCGTTGCCGAAGCGCGCGAGGTTTGTCGGCCATCGCGTGATGGCTTGAGCGCCCAAACGATTGCTGTTGCTGGCCGCCACTATGGCCTCGTTGTACGGGCGTTTGCCCTGCAAAACCTCGATTTTGGTTCACTTCAGCTTCCGGCAATTTTGCATTGGAATTTTAATCATTTTGTGGTGCTTGAGCGCTGGTCGCCACGCGGCGCGACAATCGTCGATCCCGCTTTGGGTCGGCGCTTTGTACAGTTAAGCGAGCTTGATCAACGTTTTACCGGGATTGTGCTTAGCTGCCAGCCTGGCCCCAATTTTGAGCAACGCCAACGCGCCAACACCGATCAATGGCGTTTGATTCGCACGACGCTGTGGGCCAAACCTAGTTTATTGCTGCAGATTATTGTGGCTTCTGGCTTGTTGCAATTGGTCGGGCTAGCGCTGCCATTGCTAACCAAAAGTTTGGTGCAGCAAGTGACGCTGCCCAGTTTTGAGGTGTTGCTGGGTCGGGTGTTAATTGGCTTGGGCTTGATTATTAGCATTCGTTTTTTGATGCAATATATGCGCAGCCTGTTGTTAATTCAATTGCAACTGCGGTTTGATACCGATCTGAGCGAGCATTTTTTGAGCCACTTGTTGCGCTTGCCACTGGCGTTTTTCGAACAACGCAGCAGCGGCGATTTATTGCTGCGCCTGACCAGCAACAGCACAATTCGCGAGTTGATTACCAACCAAGTGCTTTCGGTGGTGCTCGATGGCGGGCTGATGCTGATTTATGGTGGCTTGCTGTTTTGGCAAAGTGGCAGTTTCGGCCTAACTGTCACCATTATTGCTTTGCTCCAAGTGGCGATTATTTGGCTTACTCAAGGCCGTTTGCGCCCGCTCGTCGAAACCGATTTGTTGGAGCAAGGTGAAGCTCAAAGCTACTTGATTGAGTTGCTGAGTGGCATTACCACGATCAAAGCGATGGGCGTTGAGCAATATAGTTTTGGTTATTGGCAAAATCTGGCTCGGCGCCAGCGCAACACCAGCCTGCGTCGCCAACGTCTGAGTGCGGTTGTCGATAGTCTTTTGGGCACGCTCCAAACTGCCACGCCGCTGATTTTGCTGTGGGTTGGCTTGCGTGAAGTCCATCAAGGCAGCATGGATTTAAGCACGATGCTGGCATTAAACGCTATTGGCACCTTGGCGCTCGCGCCGTTGGTAACATTAATTAGCCAAGGCCAACGCCTGCAATTATTAACCAGCTACCTTGAGCGTTTAAATGATGTGTTGATGGCCCAGCCAGAGCCAGATGGCAACTTTGCGCCCGACCAAACCTTGCAAGGCGCAATTCGGCTCGAACAGGTCAGTTTTGGCTACAACCCGCATGCTGCACCAATTTTGCGCGATATTTCGTTGCAGATTGAGCCTGGCCAAAAAGTGGCCTTGGTTGGGCGCACCGGCTCGGGCAAAAGCACCTTGGCCAAATTATTGTTGGGCCTCTATCAGCCAACTAGCGGCCAAATTTGGATCGATGAGCAACCAATTGAACACTACGACCGCCAAGCTTTGCGCCAACAATTTGGGGTCGTGTTGCAAGATGCATTTTTATTTAGCGGCTCAATTCGCCAAAATATCAACCTACAGCGGGCAACCTTGCCAGCAGCCCAGTTGCTGGCTGCTAGCCAACGTGCAGGCTTACACAACGACATTGTGAGCATGCCAATGGGCTACGAAACTAGAGTTGGCGAGGCAGCAGGCGGTATTTCCGGCGGGCAGCGCCAACGCATTGCCTTGGCACGGGCCTTGTTGCGCCAGCCAGCAATTTTAATTTTGGATGAAGCCACCAGCCAGCTCGACACCCTGACTGAACAGATTGTTGAGCAGCAACTTACTACATTAAAGTGCACCAGAATTGTGATTGCCCATCGCCTAAGCACGGTCAAAAACGCCGACTTGATTATTGTGCTCGATCGCGGCCAGATTGCCGAGCAAGGCACGCATGCCGAGTTATTAAGTGCCGATGGCGTGTATGCCAAAATGGTCGCCAACCAACAAGCCAGCTAAAGCCCATGCAACGTTTTGCTTCCAACCAACGTCTATAGACTAGATCTTTTGGCCTAGAACTTGCTCGCCAAAGCGGTTAAACCCAACCCAAAATAAACCCTTTGGTGTATTCCCAAAATCTAGGCCATATGCTATGCTGCATCTTGCAGTGCGGCATGAAGATTTGAATATCGTGCGGCTGTGTGTAGACGAAGCAAAGGAGCCTGTATGTCGCGTCGTAAGGTGCGATTATTTTTTTGCCTGCTTTTAGTAGCAGTATTGGGAGTTCATGGGTTACAGCGTAGACAAGTGATTGTAGCGGCAGCACCAATGGTTTTTGACCAATATGCACCGCCCCAAACTCACAGCTATTATGTGCCAAATGCCCCAGCGATCGTCGGTTGGCCGAGTGCAGCTGCGTTGTTTTATGCGGCAGGGCGGCCTTACCCAACGGATATTCCAGCGGCCTATTACGACCCAAGCTTTAATTTGACCATGTTACGTTTGCGTTCAAGCATTATTGCTAGCGCCAAACGCCATAATCGTCAAGCTATTACCAAACTTACAGATGATCAATTTGCCGTGATTATTGCGGCCCAACTTTATTTTGAATATAATGGGGCTTTGGCGACGCGTGGTAGTTTTGGGCGGGCAGTAACTCCGGTCTATCAAGAGGCGCAGGGTGTTGCTAATTCGTTGGGGTTGGGCAATTTTAGCGTTTGGCCCGCTAATTTGCGGCCTTCGGTTGGCAAAAGTTTGCTCAATGGCGAATTGCCTTATGTGAATTCGCTCAATCAGCCAACCAGTCGACCAGTTGCGCTAACCATTTATGGTAGCAAGCTCCAAGCCCAAATGCAGCGTTATAGCGATTGGCAACCAAGCGAAACCGAAGTTGCCAACGAAATTAGCGATCCATTTTTGGCGGTCGAATATCTGGCAGCCAACTTTGAGGTCGCTAGCTATCGCGCCGAACACGATTGGGTTACGGTCAATTGGATGACCTTTGTGGCATGGCACAATCAGGGCGTGGTTAGCCCGGGCCATATTACCAGCAATGCCCAATTGGCGAATGTACTGACAACCTTTGAGCGCTATATTCCTGGTGCAATGGCCTTAATCTACACGCCGCCCGAGGTTGGGCCAAGCATTGTGCGGCAACCGATTGCCAAATAAACAGAGGATGTGATGACTCACGAGGTAGAAACATTAACCGATTTGCCCTATGGCAATGCAGCTGGCTATTTGCTATTTCTCGATCTGTATCGGCCTGAGCCAATGCCAGCGCAGCCTTTGCCCGTGATTGTGTATCTGCATGGTGGCATGTGGCGGCGTGGCGATAAAGCCTTGAGCAGCGATCCATTTTTGGCGCAAACTGGCCGCTACATCGTTGCCAGCATCAACTATCGGCGCAGCGATCAGGCGATTTTCCCCGCCCAGCTGCACGATGCCAAAGCTGCTGTGCGTTGGTTGCGTGCCAATGCCCAAAAACTTGGTATCGATCCAACCAGAATTGGAGTTTGGGGCCACGATGCAGGCGGCCATTTGGCAAGTTTGTTGGGCGTAACGGGACATGTCGCTGATTTAGAGGGTAACAATGGCAGCGCCGCAAGCAGCGTGCAAGCGGTGGTGGCGGTGGCTGCGCCCAGCGATTTGAGCCAACTTGGCGATTGGCATGACGAGCCAGATTCGCCAGAATCGTTGTTGGTTGGCGGGGCCTTGCCAACCCGCAGCGAGTTGGTGCAACAAGCGAATCCTTTGAGCTATCTTGATCAGCCAGCCCCGCCGTTTTTGCTGATTCACGGCGAGCACGATCAAACCGTGCCGATCAGTCAAAGTTTGATTTTGCAGCAAGCTTTGCAGGCTGCCAACGCCGAAGTTGAATTGCTGCGTTTGCCCGAGGCCGAGCATAACTTCGGCCCTAACAGCCCGTATCTCCAGCAGATAAACCAGCAAATCTTAGCTTTTTTTGATCGGGTTTTGCAGGCATAAAAAAACAGCGCAGCCATGGTGGCTGCGCTGCATTATTTTAGCTGCGGCTGGTTTCTGGCTCGGCGCGCGGAATGGTAAAGGCAAAGACATTGCCTTTGGCCAAACGCTCGATTGCAACTTTGCCGCCATATAGCTCAACCAACGATTTAACGACTGGTAAATCCAAGCCCAAGCCATGCTGCTCGCGTGAGAGCGGCAAGTTTTGCGGCACAAAGAAACGGTCGAAAATCCGTGGCAAATCCTCGTCGGTCAGCGGCGCACCCTCAACCGTAAACACCACCGCCACGCTATCGGGCATCGTGCGAGTTTGCACGACTACTGCATCGCCAGCATTACGGACAAAACGCAAGGCCACGCTGAGCAAGCGCTCGATAATGAGGCGCAAATGGTCGGGATTGGCCAAAACCAAGGGCATGGTTTCTGGTAAATCGCTAACAACCTCAACCCCGCGATCATGGCTTTCGGCCCGAACCTCAAGCAAGGCTAAATTGAGTGGTGGCAGCACCGAGGTTGGCTGAGCGATTTTCTCCTCGCTCAGCACCCCATACTCACCCTTGGCCAACAAAATATAATCTCGCACAAGCCGATCAATCCGAGTGCCACCCCGGCGGATAATTTGTAAAAAATTGCGTAAATCGGCCTGGCCAATTTGGTCGGCATGCATCAACAAATCGGTACAGGTTTGGATCAAGGTCAGCGAGGTGCGAAGCTCGTGGTAAAACGGGTCGAGTGTGGCTCGTTCAAAGCTGCTGGCGCGGCTCATCGGTAACTCCTTGGGTGCGCCGTGTTTCCCATCTAACACGTCAAAAATAATGCTAAGCGTAACTGGGCATCATAGCAAAAATGGCTTACACAGTGGGGGCTGAGCAAGCAAATGAATTAAGAGGCCATGCTACAAATAACCAACAATTAGCTACGATTTTACGAGGCGGTATCAATCTCTGTCAAGTTGATACTGTCTCACCTGCGCGGTACAATGAGCCACAATGCAAACAGGGGGTTTTATGCCCAGTAGTGGGATTCAATCAGCACGCTATAGTCGTCAAACGCGGTTTGCTGGGCTGGGCCAAACTGGCCAAGAGCGCCTAGCCAAGGCCCGAGTGGCGATTGTGGGTTTGGGTGCAACCGGTAGCACCATCGCGCATGGCTTGCTGCGAGCGGGCATTGGCTACTTGCGCCTGATCGATCGCGATTGGGTTGAAACGCACAATTTGCCGCGCCAAAGTTTTTATACCGAGGCCGATGCTGAACAGTTGCAGCCCAAAGTTGTGGCCGCTAAAGCTCATGCCCAGCAAATTAACAGTGCCTGCGCAATCGATGCCTTGGTGCTCGATCTGCATGCTGGCACGATAGACCAAGCGCTGGCTGGGGTTGATTTGGTGCTGGATGGCACTGATAGCCTTGAAACCCGTTTATTAATCAATGAGTGGTGTGTGCGCGAGCAAGTGCCATGGATTTATAGCGGCGTGCTTGGTGGCCATGGCATGACCGCGAATTTTCGCCCACAGCAGGCTTGTTGGCGCTGCATTTTCGCAACCTCGCCCGAGCCTGGCAGCATGCCAACCTGCGAAACCGCGGGCGTGGTTGGGCCAGTCGTCGGCGTGATTGGCAATCTGGCGGCAACCGAAGCCTTGAAATTACTCAGTGGGCAAGGCCAAGCCAACCCCGATTTATTTATGCTCGATCTGTGGGCTTGGCAATTTGAGCATGTGCCTATGCCAGCGCCACGACCCGATTGCCCAGTCTGTGGCTTGCGCCACTTCGATTTGCTTGATCACGCCAGCGAGCCAACCATCAGTTTATGTGGCCGCAACGCGATTCAAATTCGCCCGCAACAGCCAACGACGATTGGCTTAGCGCGTTTGGCTCAACATCTGTACCAAGCTGATCTGCGGGTGGTGCAAACCGACTATCTTTTGCGCTTTGCAGCAGATAGCTTGCAAGCAACCGTGTTTCCTGATGGACGCGTCATTGTCAGCGGCACCGATGATCCAGCGGTGGCGCGTGGTTTTTACAATCGCTGGATCAATCATTAACCATCGATACCTTAATCTTCAAGGTTGAAGTTCTAAGTTGGAGCAGTTATGATTCTGCGATTTGCGCTGGTAGTAGCCATTGGTGCCAGCATTACTTTCGTTTTGACTCCCTTGATTCGGGCTTGGGCTATTCGCCGTGGCCTGTATGATCTTCCCGAAGCGCGGCGGGTGCATCGGATTCCAACCCCACGACTTGGTGGCGCGGCCATGTTTGCTGGCTTTATGGCTGCTTTGGGTGCGGCGGTCGTCGTTCCTTGGGGTGTGCCGCAAATGCAGCGCTTTCCAATCGAGAGCTTTCGCTTGGGCTTGTTGGCCGCAGGTGCAACCCTGATGTGGGTTGTGATGACGATCGACGATCTTAAAAAACTGTCGGCGCGTTTTCGTTTAATCATCCAAATTCTGGCGGCATTAATTGCAGTTGGCCCCTATTTATGGGAATGGACGTTGCATCCAGCAGTTAATGGGGTTGATGTTGGGGCGCGTGGAATTATTGCCACAGCATTTAATACGCCTTTTCCAGCGCCGTTCAATCAGATTAATTTTCATACCTTATGGCCGCCATTGGCAATTGGCTTCACGATTTTTTGGATTGTGGGCATGACCAATGCGCTTAATTGGATCGATGGCTTGGATGGCTTGGCTGCTGGCGTGACGTTTATCGCCGCGATTGTGCTGGCAATTCACACCTATTCCTTAGGCCAATATTCGCTGGTGTTGGTGCCGTTGGCTTTGGCTGGCGCATGTTTGGGCTTTTTGCCCCACAACTTCCACCCAGCCAAAATCTTTATGGGCGATGGCGGTGCGATGGTTATCGGCTATAGTTTGGCGATTTGCTCGATTATTGGCGGCGCCAAGCTGGCCACAGCATTGTTGGTATTGGGCGTGCCGTTACTTGATGGCGTGTGGATGATCATCTGGCGACGGGTGCGCGGGGCGGGCGCAAGTGTCTCGGATCGGGCGCATTTGCACCATCGCTTGCTTGATTTGGGTTTATCGCAACGCCAAGTTGTGGCCTTCTATTACACCGTAAGCAGCTTATTTGGCAGCCTTGGCTTGTTGTTGCCCAATAGCTGGTGGAAACTGGGTGCGTTAGCAATTTTGACCAGCCTGATGATCGGGCTGTTATTCTATTTGGCGCGCAAACAACCGCAAGCGCAAAAATCAGCTTAAATACGAAGGCCACAGCAAGCGCTGTGGCCTTGGTTGTTTTAGTTAGGCGTAATCCTTACTTGAAGGCGACTGGAATATAGAAATGGCGCAGCGCAGTGGTGTACCAAATTCGCGCACCACAGAATTGAACTGTATTGGTTGGGTTGAGCAACGAGAAACTGATCGAATGATGGATACTGCCTTCTGAAAGATCATAATGCGAGCCAGTATAGTCGACGATCTGCGATGCATAGCCCGTGGTTGTGGGAATTTGGTAGGCAAAGATTGGGTTAAACCAGCCTCTCCCATCATAGGCCCACAACCGAGCAGTTGCCCCATTGCCAGCTAAATTACGATAATAGAAGCGAATTCCCAGAATCGCACTTTTGGCGGGTAATTGGAAGGTATAGGTAATTTCAGAATCAGTATCAAACGAGACACAACCTGCCGCATCGATTTGCTGCACATACGCTGTATCACGGGGAACGAATGAATAGGGAGTTAAAAATTGATATTCATCAGTGATGTTTGGGCTAGCGCTTTCTTCAACCGTGCCAAGCTCCAAGGTTTGGATTGGGCTTGGTTCGTTGGTTGCTTCGCTTAATAATGCTCCCTTGGCATCGCGATCGCCAACAACCTTTGCAATTGGCTTGCTTGCTGTTGCCGTTGAGCGACCCTGAACTGGCAGCGTATAGAACGAGCGAATGCCACACATTTTGGCCGATTCGCTATTGCCTGGGCGAATATACAGCAAATACCCTTTGAGCACTTCGTTAATGATTTGGACGTTATTATCCAAATCAATATAATCGTTGGCATAGCCCGTTGCTTGGGTTGTGGTCTCAATCGCCACGGCTGAGGTAGAAGAGCCATTAACGTGGACGAGATTGGCATACATGGTTTGGCCGCTCGTGTTGTAGTAGAAGGCGCGATAGCCACGAAATTGCATGCCATCGGGCATATCGACTTCGGTCGATAAATTGAGGCCTTCGGTCAAAATCATACAGCCAGCGCCAGCATAGCTATAGCGACTGCTTGCATCGACTGCGACAAAATCGCTGGCGGCTGTGAAGTTATAGCCAGTAGTACCGCCTTGTAAGGCATCAGGGCGGTTGGTTGGTGGTGTGCTCGCTGGGCGGGCAACTGCTGAATTATAGGCATATTTTACCCGTACCCCACACAGCGCATGGTTGATGCCGACGCCGCCGCTATACCATACCAACGAGTAGGCGTAGTTGTACGAATCATAGGGCGTGGGCGTGAAGCTAGCAGCCGTATACGTTGAGCCATAGCCGCCATTGCCACTACTGCTTAGCAGGGCAACTGAATCAACTGCACCAGCGCCATTGAAACGGTAGAGGTAGAGCCGTGAATTATTGCTGGCATCAGTATCACGATATTGAAACTCAACCCCAATAATCGTCGCACTCTCAGGAATAGCCAATTTGGTGCTCAAGGCTTCATTATCACCAAATGACGCGCCTGGAATCGACTTAATATAGGTACAACCAGCCCCATAATAAGCATAACCAACATTTGAATTGCGCCGATGAAAGGCAATCCCAGGATACGACGCAGTGGCATACGACGTTCCACCATTGATGCTGTTCAACCCAGCCTCAAAATCGTGTTTGCTGCCTGCTTGCTCGGGGTTTAACAATGGCGCAGCCTGATCGCCAGTTAACGGGGTTTGGGCGTTCATTGGTGCAGGCTTAAGCCACAGACTCGCTACGAGACCAAAAAAGACCAACACGAAATACACTCTGCGGGTAATCCACATACACAACCTCCAAGAGTCAACAACGTTCGCTAGATTAACGGTATATTATGAGGACGATCCTGCCATGCTCAAGCTTGCCATACCGTAGCTATTTCATGGCCTAGCTCATAGAGTGATCATAACGTTGGAGCAGGATTGTACGTTGGGCCGGCCAATTAAAGTGGGTTTCAATTCGCTGTTGCGCAGCTAAACCCAAGCGCTGACGTAGCTCTGGTTGTTGGAGTAGCCGAATCAGGCCTTGGGCTAAAGCTCCGCTATTGCTTGGTTCAACTAAAATGCCGCTCTGCTGATCGAGATATTCGGCTACTTGGCCAACCGCTGCCGCCACAATTGCCAAGCCTGCCTGCATTTGTTCGGTTAATTTGGCCGAGCATTTGGCCCGATTGAGCACGCTATCATCCATTGGATACAGCGCCAGGTCTGCCGCCGCTAAGGCTGCATCAATTGTGGGTTGCTCGCTCCAGCCGCGGTTATCAAGTGCATGGCTGATGCCTGCGCGTTGGGCCAAATCGGTTAATTGCTGTTCTTCGCCATGCTCGCCAGCCCCAATGACCAACAGCTTGGCCTGCGGAATCTGGGCTAGCACGCCAACCATGGCCGCCACCACATCGCTGACTGGAAACTCCCAAAAGCGGCTATACAGCAAGATAACTGGTTCTTGGCCGAGGCCAAGCATCGCCCGCGCTGCCTTGCGTTCAGGCAAGCTGCGCCGCGGCAGATCAACACTATTGGGCAAATACAGGACTTTATTGGTTGGCAAGCCAAACAAAATTACTTGGTTGGCTAAGGTTTGCGAAGCCACCGTCACGCAATCGGCCAATTTGGGCAAATTGCGCTCTTGCCAATCGATCAAGGCTTTGATATGGCTTGGATAGTTTAAGCGATCGTTCCAGCCGCCCGTGCCTTCCCAATCGTCGGTATCAACAAAAATTGGCAAATTGGGCCGCAAGCGCCGAATCAACGGCAAGGCCATGCCACCGTAGCCCTTGGGCTTAAACAAATGCACCAGATCAGGCTTGAGTGCCAAACAGCGCTTGAGCATCCACATCACTGAGCGGAGCATTGCCAGGCTGCCTTGGCCAAAATTTGGGCTATGCTCAACCGTAATTTGCCTAATTATGCTCGTTAAGCCAGCATCATTGGGGTAGAGATCGCTCGGCGCAAGCACATGCACTGTATCACCACGATCCGCCGCAGCTTGGAGCATGGGCAGCGCGCGGCGGCTTAATGTTGCTTTGGGCCGTAAGCCAAAGGGCGCAAGCGCAACGATCCGCATGCTCAAAACTCCTCGCGCAACATCGCCCGTTCATGGGGTTTGAGCACATCCAAGCTGCCAAGTTCATCAATTAATGCAGCAGTGGTGGTGAAATGCACCGTTGGCAGGCCAAAGGCTCGGGCTGCCTGCACATTGCGCAATTTATCGTCGATAAACACAATCTCACGCATTGGCACGCCCAAGGCTGCAACCGCCAATTCAAAGGCTTGAGGATTGGGCTTGGCCACCCCAACCCGCGCCGAATTAATCACCACATCGAATAAGTTGGCAACCTGCCAGCGTTCTAAGATCGTTTCTAAGTCGTCGAGTGCATTCGAGAGCAAGCCAGTGCGATAGCGGCGCTGCAACACTTGGGCAATGCGCACCATCTGTTGATTCAGCTGCTCACCAGCAAAAAGCTCATTCATAAAGCCACTTAGCTCGCCATCAATGCCTAATTTTTGCTGCATGCCCGACCAATAGGCTTGGCTAGTAAGCTGACCAACTCGTGCTTGGCGCCATTCATCGCCGTTATACAACAAGGCATACAACGATTCAGCAGAATGGCCATAGCGCTGGGCAATGCTCCGATAGCCTTCAAGTGATTCATGTTGCGGATTGAAAACTCCGCCCCAATCGAATAGGATGGCGTTGGTCATGATTCGTCCTCTGGTCTAGGCATCAGGTGATCCTGTGGCAGGCGTTCGCGCGCGGCCAACAACTAAATTGCAATTTGTGCGTCTAAGTTACAGGCTTATGGGCAAACAACGTGGGATAATTGTAGCAGATACCACGCTAATCTAGATGAGAATGCGAAATCGATGACAAGCCGTTTGATTCCACCAATTCGTAGCCAACAACTGCCAGATAAAAGCCAATGCGCGGTCTGTGGCCAGCGCTTGACCGGAGCCTATTATTTTCTGCCCGACCGACCGGAGCGCTACTGTGAAACTTGTATTGAGCAACGCCCACGTTGTAGCAGTTGTGCAGCGCCTGTCGGCAGCGATGGCTGGACGCTGCACGATGGGCGGGCTCAATGTGGCAGTTGCCATCGCAGCGCAATTTATGATCCGCAGGAAGCCCAAGCCTTGTATGCAGACACGGTTGCTTCGCTGGCCCAACATCTAGGCTTGCAGGTCCAAGTTGGTGCAAGTTTTCGGCTGGTCGATCAGCCAACAATCCAAGATTTGGCTCGCCAAGGTGCAATTGCCACCGAAGGCCAACAAATGCTTGGGCTATATCTGCGTCAAGGCCGGATGCGGGTGGTTTATGCCTTGTATGGCTTGCCCCGCTGGCGCTTTCGCCTCGTTGTGGCCCACGAATTTGCCCACGTTTGGCAGGGCGAACATTGTCCGTTATTAACTGATTACGATTGGGTTGAAGGCTTTGCTGAATGGGTTGCTTACCAACATTTGCTTTTTTTGGGTGCAACCAAGGCTGCTGAAAGATTACGCAATGGCGAACACCCTTATCGCAAGGGTTTGGAGCAATGCCTCAAACTCGAAGAACAAATTGGCGTTCGTGGGGTTTTGGCAGCAATGCGCACCCTCGAATAAGCAAACGTTGGAGGAGTTATGCGCTGGTTTGGGGCGTTTTTTCTGGCCTTTATGCTTTCAACAGCTGGTTTTTTTACGCTACTGCCGATTGCGGCAAAAGTAACGACACCGCTGGTTTGTACTGGCGGCACTATCGATTTGCCCGAACGGATTTCGCGTAAAACCAAATTTTATTGCCAGAAAAATGGCACGCAACACGAGATTAATGCTTTTTGGCTCATGACAAGCGGGGTTTTGATTTACACGCCGCTGTTCTATCCGCCGTTATTGTTGCTTGGCCGCAATACAAAAACAGCGCGTAGCAGCCAACCAAAGCCAACCATGGCGACTATCGATGCCCAAAATCAAGCCCAATTTGCCCGCTCAATTGCTGCTAGCGCCAGCGTGATTGATGCAGAAAAGGGCAAGCATATTTCGAGCAATGGCTTTCGACGCGATGTTGAAGTTATTTTGAGCCTAGAAGTGCAACGCCCTGATGGGTCGCGCTATAACGCCAAAAGCGCATGGATGGTCGAGGAATTGCAGTTTGCGCGGATCGCGATTGGCCAAACCATCGCTGTGCAGATCGATGCTGACGATCCACAGGTAATTTATCCCAGCAGCGAGCTGCGCCACATTAAATATTCGCCGTGGTATACCAGCAATTATGCCTAATTGGCGAGCGTTGCAATGAATAAACTGACCAGCGCGCCAGACCCAGTGCTAAGCAAATTCACCCAATCGTTATTGAGCCATGCCAAGCCGCGATAATGGCGGGTTTGGTTGCCGCACTTGTGAATTGTGCGTTCGGTTTCGGTTGCACAGTGTTCGCACCAGCGCATTTGCTGCACGGTCGCGCCAAGTAAACTATCAGCCAATGAGCCTGCAATGCCGCCCACGGTTGCTGCAACCACAAACCAAAACTGTGGTTCTTGGCCATTGCCAAGGCCCAAACCAGTCAAGCCCCAAGCGCTGAGGCCAATTATGAGTGCTCCAAGGCTGGTCGCGGCCATACCCAAGCCCGAAATGGCCCCAGAACGCCCGCGTTCAACGCGCTTAAAGGTTGTGAGCATAAACGGGCGGCCTTTGCTGAGCGTGCCAATTTCGGTGGCCCAAGTGTCGGCGGTAGCCGTGGCAATTGCGCCTAAGGCTAAGCCCCACCAAGCAACATGTGGTTGCCAAGCATAGCCCAAGGCGCTGAGCAAGGGAATGCCGCCATTGGCCATGGTTTGCCAAATATCACGCCGATCGTCTTTGCTAAATTTATCGAGCGCAACTACTGCTTTGCGACGTTTGCCAACTTTGGAAAGCAAACTAGAGCTAGCGAAGAATAAAATAATCAGCCAGCCCCAAGCCCAACTGCCAGCGCCCACCGTTAGCGTGCCAATCAAGACTGCGCCGAGCCAGCCGCTCAAACTGAGCGAACGTCGCCAATAGCCAAGCCCACCAACTAGCAAACTCAAGCAGAAGCCCGCCAACAAACGCACAAGCATGCCACTATACCTCAGCAGAGAATAGCCCCTCGCCCATTAGGTGAGTGAGGGGTTGGGGCGAGGGAAATCTTATTTAGGCCGATTGACCAGCTTTGATGTAATCGACAGTCGTTTGATCGAGCTTGCGCACAACTGCGGCCAGCAGCGTCACCACCTGATCAAAATCATCGCGATGGAGCAGCGAGGCATGGGTATGGATGTAGCGCGTTGCTACGCCCAGCGCCAGCGATGGCACGCCAACATTATTAATATGAAAACGCCCAGCATCGGTGCTGCCACCAGTCATCGTGTCGAACTGATAGGGAATACCCAATTCTTCAGCGGTATCAACCACTAAATCGCGCAAACGGCGATTGGGAATCATGCTGGTATCAAACAGCAAGAGCACTGGGCCGCCACCCATTTTGGCTTGCGCTTCGTCTTTGCTTACGCCTGGAGTATCACCAGCAATACAGACATCGATTGCAAAGGCAATATCGGGCTTGACCAGATTTGCGAGCGTTGCCGCGCCGCGCAAGCCGACTTCTTCTTGCACGGTTGCCCCGGCCACAACTGTATTTGGCAGATTGTCGTTGGCCAATTCGTGCAGCACTTCGACCGCTGCCGCACAGCCAAAACGATTATCCCAGGCCTTGGCCATCACAATTTTGGGGTTTTGCAAGGGCGTAAAGGGGCACATCGGAATAATTGGATCGCCTGGGCACACGCCCCATTCACGGGCTTCGGCAGCTGAGCTGGCCCCAATATCAATAAACATATCTTTCTTTTCGACCAATTTTTTGCGTGCTTCTGGCGAGAGCACATGTGGCGGCTTGGAGCCAACAAGGCCCACGATTGGCCCATTGCGGGTTTCAATTTGCACCCGTTGCGCCAACATCACCATTTCCCACCAGCCACCGAGGGTCTGAAATTTAATAAAGCCATCGTCGGTGATGCGGGTTACCATAAAGCCAACTTCATCGAGGTGGCCAGCCAGCAGAATTGTTGGGCTGCCTTCGGGGCCAGCTTTACGCGCGGCAATGCTCCCAAGATTATCATTGATTAATTCACCGAAAGGAGCCAAGGCCTCGGCCATCACAGCCCGCACTGGCCCTTCGTTGCCTGGTACGCCCGACGCATCGGTCAAAGCCTGCATAAGTGCTAAGCGTTCATCCACAATCGTGCTTCCTTTGCGATTAAACGGTTACTCGTTGCATTCTATGCTAATTTGCACATAACGACAATTGACAATCGTTCAAAAGCCGATTATGATCGACAGCTGTGCATAATCATAGCAATGTAGCCGTCGCTGGCGCAAGCTAGAGGCAACTTCCCGACCCTTCCGACCACCCTCGTGGTGGACAAGTTACCCTGTGAAACCGTAAACAGGGGCGCGAGTTTGGGTAACCTGCTCGTGACGCAAGCCGACAACAGCAAACATTCCCGCCAGTGGTCATTTGGCTGCTGGTAAGGGCTGAAACGGTGGTGTAAGAGACCACCAGCATGCCTCAGCAATGAGCGTGGCTAGGTGACTGCGCTAACCCTTGAAGGGCAAGGTGTGTGGGACGGGCTAAACTAGTGAGAGAGGCAACTCGTTTGCATCACGGCGTTCGTTCACATCGCAGCGAAACCGGAACCTTGGGTGACACCCAAGCGCCTAGGGATCGCCCGCAATTGCGGAGATAGATGGCGGCTAATCCAGAATCGGGGGTATTGCAGCGCTGTGGTTATGCACACCATTTGCTTGCACCAGATACACCACCCGCGTCGCTTCATTTAAATCAACTGAATCCCCATCACGATTCAACCGCGCAACCACGCTTAATCCAGCTTCTGCCAATAATTCAACAATGTGCTGATCGCTATAGGCTGCTTGCAGATGGGTTTCGCTGCCGCGTTGCCATGCATCGTCGTGGCGCTGAAACCAAACAATCTTGCCAATCCCAATCTGGGCTTCGTGGTCAAAATCCAGCGCATTGTAAATATATAAATCATCGCGATCAAGCACAACCTGGTTGTGTTCAGGCCAAGTTGCATACAGCAATGGCGTATTCAAATCAAATACCAACCAACCATTCGGCGTAAGTGCAGCGGCAATTTGCTGAAATAGGTGGCCTAATTGCTCCGGCTCAAGCAGGTAATTTAGCGTATCAAACAGGCTGATGATTAAATCGTACTTCGTTGTAGCTTGCCATGTCGTTAAATCAGCCTGTTGCCAAGCCACAGTGGCGTGCTGCAACTCAGCATGCAAGCGAGCTTGAACCAACATTGTTTCCGAGCGATCGATTGCTGTAACCTGATAGCCTTGCAAGGCCAGCGCTACCGCAGCATCGCCCGTGCCACAGCCAAGATCAAGCACCGTTTGAGGCCGATAATTCTGCTGTTCAAGCCATAGCAAGAGCCAATTGAGCATGTGCAAGCTCAGCCAACTTTGGCCAGCTTGGCGATAAATTGAGGCGTATTCGTTATACATGGCTGCTATTGTACCCGATGCAGAACATAGAACAAAGAGCATAGAACATAGGGATGAAGAAAATCAAAAGGCAGAAGTCAAAAGTCAAAAAAGAACATCGAACAAAAGGATGAAGGATGAGGGATGAAGCATGAGGCTATAGGCTTTGGGCTACCGGAACGTCATCAAAAAAATCTGTGCAATCTGTGGCTAAAAATAAAATCATTCGTGGAATTCGTGGCTAAAACGTATCCTTCGTGCTCTTTGTGTTCTTCGTGGATCAAACCTTTAACGCTAACGCAGAGGCGCAGAGAAAAGAATGGCTATTGGCTATTGGCTATTGGCTTTGGGCTGCCGGAGAATTAGTGAAATTCGTGGCTAAAAAAGGGACGAGACTATTGGCTATCGGAAGATTATTCGGGCAATTCGTGGAATTCGTGGCTAAAAAACCTTCGCGATCTTCGCGCCCTTCGCGGTTTCAGGCTTTTGCCTTTTGCCTTTTGCCCTTTGACTTTCCTCATCCCTCATAATTCATCCTTCATAATTTACTCTCCCGTGGCACAGCATTTGCTTTTACAAACAAGCAGATGACAGAATCAATTTGAATAGCAAACCTAGGAGGAAATACCATGGAATTCTCAGTGATTGGCTTATTGCTTATGTTGTTGATCGCCGCAGTGTGTGGGGCCGCAGGCCAAGCAATTGCAGGCTATAGCATGGGTGGTTTATTGGCATCAATCGGGGTTGGCTTTATCGGCGCATTATTGGGCACCTGGATCGCAGGCAACACTGGTTTGCCAGAACTGCTGACGATCGATATTGAAGGCAAGCCCTTCCCAATTATCTGGTCGATTATTGGCGCAACCTTGTTTGCTTTGATCATTTCGTTTGTGCGCGCACCACGTCGTCGCCGCGTCTAAGTTCAACGTACAGCTAAAACAAACTTCAAGCGTTCTGTCGTCATACGACAGGACGCTTTTTTTGATCACCAACAGAATGAGCGTTTGATGAACTTGAGCTATCACGCGGGCGCAAGGAGCCGAAATGGTTGCTTTATGTCATGCCAAAAGTTGTCAAAAGCAGGCGAGACCGCTATACTGCCGTATACGATATTTGCTGTGGATGCCACAAATATCAGCTTTTCGGCGGAGGTTCTGGATGGCTGGCCCGTTGGTTTTGCAAGTTGGTGATTGTACGGTTGCTTGTTCCTACGCTTTGCCGCATCAACGCGGCGATGCCTTGCTTCAAAGCCGCTTGCGCAGCATCTTTGCTGATGAAACGTTGGTTTGCAATGAAGGCCTCGATGGCGAAGCAACCGAGGATTTTCTCAAACGGTATGATCGAACGATGGCGCGCTATCCCGAAATCGATTTAATTATCGTGCGCTATGGCGTAAACGATCGCAAGCGCTACGGCATTGGGCCATTCGAAGCCAAGTTAATCGAGCTTTGCGATTTATTCGAGCGTGATTATCCCCAAGCTAACATAATCTTGGAAACTGGAATTTACGTCGATTATCCTGCTCATTATGCGTTTGATCGTAACTCCAAGCTTGAGCCTGTATATCGCATGATTAGCAAGCTGGCGCGGCAGCGCGGCTATACAGTCGTCGATATTTTCGAGCGCATGAAACGCGAAACCCAACAAGGCAATTGGGATCTGCGGGCGCGCGGTTTTGGCTCGGTCGATGAAGATTTTCCGGTATTGGGGCCAGCACTTGATCACATTCATGGCCATGATGTGCGCTGGTTTACCAATATCCACCCAAATATTCAAGGCATCCAAACAATTGTTGATGAAGAAATCTCCGTAATTACCCAAACCTGGCCAACTGGTTTGCGGGCAATAGCGTGAGGAGTATTATGCAGCAGGTACCTTCGGCGCATGTGCGTCATCCAATGTGGCCCATTTATCTTTGTGTTGCAGTAACTGCGCTTGGCATTGGGATCATTAATCCGTTGATTCCGCATTTGCTTGAAGAACATGGCGCTGATGAATTTATCGTGGGCTTGAGCACGAGTGTGATGTTTGCCAGCCTTGTGCTAACCGGCATGCCGATTGGCCGCACGATTGATAAATTTGGCATTCGGCTCTTTTTAATTGTGGGATTAATTTCCTACACCGTTGCCATGCTGGCAATGCCCTGGACGAGTAGCATCCCGCTCTTTTTTATGTGGCGGATCTTCGAAGGGATTGGCTGGTCGTGTGTTTGGACTGCCGCTGAAACCTATGTTAGTCGGGTCAGTTCGCCCGAACAGCGTGGCCATAATACAGCAGTCTATGGTATGTCGCTAGCCAGTGGGACAGCGGCAGGCCCGATTATTGGCACGGCGGTCTTGCAATTAACCGGCAGCCATATCATGCCATTTTTTGTGGCGGTTGGCGCTGCAATTCTCGCAACGGTAATCGTCGTGTTGGTTGTGCCAGAGCCCCATGTGGCCCATACCGAGCAAGAAAGTGGCGGCGTGAGCTTCAAAATCACCCGACCATTGATCTTACCTTTGGCAATTGCCTTCCTGTATGGCTATGGCACCTTGTCGTTGGTTTCGTTGCTACCAACCCTCAACTATAGTAATTGGGAGCTTGGGACGCTGATTTCGGTCACGGTGATTGCCAATATTGTGGCACAAGTGCCAATTGGCCGCATGCTCGATCGCTATGGCTATCGGCCTTTGCTAATTGGCTCGTTATCGTTGCTCTCAGGCGCGGCGCTTTTTGCTACCTTGCACCCACCATTCTTGCTAACCCTCTTTTTGGGCATGTTGCTCGGCGCGTTTGCTGGCACGCTCTACCCAATTGGGCTAGCAGTTTTGGCAGCGCGGGTGCCACCAGCCAAGTTGGGCGGTGCTAGCGGTATGTTTACGGTCTGCTATGGCCTTGGCAGTTTTGTTGGGCCAGCATTAACTGGTGGCGTAATGGCCTTGGTTGGCGATAAACATAGCGATCAAGCGCTGTTTGGCACAATTGGCTGTTTGGTGTTGGCACTCTTGGGCTTGATTATGACTGGGATTGATCGCATTAACGTCAAAGAGGAACATCCGGTTAGTGTTGCTTCAACTGGCATCAAACCACCAATGTAAAGCAGCGATTCGACGCCAAAAGGCTGGCATAGTGCCAGCCTTTTTTGTATACCCAAACTTGAGTTAAACAAAAAACTCAGCACTACTGCTGAGTTTTGTTGGCTGGCGGACCAGGATTCGAACCTAGATAAACAGTGCCAAAAACTGTTGTCCTACCTTTAGACGATCCGCCATCACCGAGTTATCTTCAACGTTTCCGTCGACATTGATAGTATAGCATAGACTGTTCTTTTTTGCAAATCCGACGAAAGTTGTAATTTGTGAGCCAGCTCAGCGCGCCAAAACTTCTGCCAAATTGCTTATTCAGCCATGCCAAAAAACGCCAATTTGTGTATCTAGTGATTGCTATTGGTGCTTCAATCGGGGGTGGCTATGAAACAGTATTTCTGGTTATGGTTGCTGTTAGTTTGGCTCTGGCCGCTGCCAACACAAGCCCAAACTCATCCAGCGCAGGTTGTGCTCAACGAATTTTTGGCGCTTCCCAGCACTGGCAACGAGTTTGTTGAGCTATACAATCCAACGCCAACAGCGCTTGATCTCAGTGGTTGGGCGATTGATGATATGGAAGGCGGCAGTAGCCCCAAAATCTTGTCCACGCCGACCATCCTTGCGCCCAATGCTTGGTTGGTCGTTTCGCTGAGCAATGTTTTGAATAATAGTGGCGATCAGGTGCGCTTGATCGATTCTGCTGGCCAAGTGATCGATCAGTATAGCTATTCGAATGCAAGCCCTGGCCTTTCGTGGAGCCGCATGCCCGATGGCACTGGCCCATGGCAAGCTGCTACTTCGCCAACCCCTGGTAATTCCAATATTAGCCAAAGTTCAGCTACCCCAATGCCAAGCAGTAGTGTTACTCCAACCAGTACCAGTTTGCCAACCCTTACTCCCTTGGTGCAAGCAAGCCCAACCAGCACCCCAACCGTAGTTGTTTCGCCAAGCCCAATTCCAAGTGCAACTCCGCTACCAAGCCCAGCCTTGATTCGGCTCAACGAATTGATGGCTGTGCCGAGTGCCGGCAAAGAATGGGTCGAGCTATATAACGCTGGCGCGCAAACCATCAATTTGCATGGTTGGCAGCTCGATGATGCTGCCGATGGAGCCAGCCCAATTCTGCTGGAAGCAAGCATCTTGCCTGCAAGTTGGTTGGTAATTTCAATGACCAATATGTATAACAATAGCGGCGATGAGCTACGCTTGTTTGATTCAGCTGGGCGCTTGATCGATGCTTTCAGCTATAGTGCCACCACCAGCGACCGCACTTGGGCCAGAATGCCCGATGGCACTGGCGCTTGGCTGGCTAATCGCGTCCCAAGTCTTGGCCAAAGTAATCCTGCTGATCCGCCTATTGTGCCAACTCAAGCCCGGGTTGTCATCAACGAAGTGATGAGCCAACCAATCAGTGGGACTGATTGGGTCGAACTCTACAATCTCGGCCCTGATGCGCTTGATCTCAAGGGTTGGAAAATTGATGATCAGCTTGCTGCTGGCGGCGCGGCGCATACTATTCAAACGTCAACAATTATTAGCCCAAGTTCATGGCTGCTGATTCCTCTTGGGACGCTGTTGAATGCTGAGCTTGATAGTGTGCATTTAATCACTGATCAAGGTGTGGTGACTGATAGCCTCGCGTATTTGAGCAGCGTGGCTGAACGCACATGGAGCCGCATGCCTGATGGCGCAGCAACTTGGCAAGCAGCCTCGCGCGCTAGCCCTGCTATGGCCAATCGCCAAAATTCTAGCCCTGAACCAAACCAATTGCTAATCAACGAAGTTTTGGCTTGGCCGACAACAGGCGAGGAGTTTGTCGAATTGTATAATGCTGGAGCTACGCCAATCGATTTAAGTGGCTGGTGGCTTGATGATCAGGCGAATGCTGGTGGCGCAGCGCTGCGTATTCCCGACGATACGCTGATTGCGCCACGCAGTTGGTATAGCATCGCTAGTAGTGGTTTGCTGAATGATAATGGCGATCTTGTGCGCTTGCTTGATTATCGTTTGCAAGAATATGCGGTTTGGAATTATAGCTCGGCATTGCAGGGTTATTCTGCTGGGCGCTGGCCTGATGGTGGCCTCAATTGGTACCGTGGCATGCGCGCTAGCCCCAACGCTCGCAATCACGCGCTCGCTGCAATTCCTTCAGGTGTCGTGATTAATGAAATTTCGCCGCTTGGCCAAGAATGGATCGAACTGTATTCAACCAATGCTGATGTAATTGATTTAACTGGTTGGAGCATTAGCGATAGTTCTGGCACAACAATGAGGCTTGCAGCTAAAACCTCCATTCAGCACGGCCAATTTCTCACCATAACCTTGAGTAGTTTGATCAACGACAGCGGCGATAGCGTGCAACTTGCCATGGCTGATGGCCGCATCGTTGACCAATTAAGCTATACCAAGCCCTTGGCTAATACTACGTGGAGCCGCATACCTGATGCTGGTAGTTGGCAGAATAATGCGCCTGCTACGCCCAATCAGCCGAATCGTGCGCCGCAGCCAACCGCTGTACCAGCCACTAAAACGCAGAAACCAACCGCGACCAAGAAACCAACCGCAACCCCAAGAGCAACTGCTAAACCTAAAGTATCCAAGCCTAAAGCGACTGCACAGCCAACGCTGGCTGTAAAAGCCAAATATCCGCAGATTCAAATTAACGAAGTTGTGCCTGCCCCGCGCACGATCGATTGGAACGGCGATGGTGAAAGCAATAGTAACGACGAATGGATTGAACTCTACAATCCTAATAGCTATCAGGTTGATTTAACTGGCTGGCAATTGGACGATCAGGCAGATGGAGGCTCGCGGCCATGGCGCTTGCCCGTTGGCATGAGCATTGAAGCCAATGGCTATTTGGTAGTTTTTGCCAGCCAAAGCAAATTAAGCCTCACCAACTCTGGCGAAGAGCTACGCTTGCTCCAGCCAAATGCTGTAGTTGCCGATTTGGTTAGCTATGCCAAATTGGATTATGACCACAGCTGGGGCCGCCACCCAAGCAGCCAACAATGGCAAAGCTTTGCCCAACCAAGCCCCAAGCAAGCCAATAATCCAGCTCCAAGCGACTCGGCTGCTAAGCAAATTAGCGTGCGCGAGGCCCAACAAGCAGCAATCGATAGCCATGTTTCGGTCGAAGGTGTGGTTAGTGCTGAACTGAATCTGTTTCGCCAACGAGCGTTCTATGTGCAAGATTCAACCGCAGGAATCTTGGTCTTTATCAGTAATAATGCTGCCTTGCCAAGCCTCAAACAAGGCATGGTTGTGCGACTTCAGGCAACAGTTGGCAGCTACCATCAAGAACCACAGTTGCTTATTGATGCTGCTGATGATCTCAAAATTATCAAACAGCAAGCAGATTTAGTGATTCACAGCCCAAATAGGCTTGATCAAGCGACGCTTGGCCAGTTGGTAAAACTGAAATTGCGCTTCAAACAACGCAACGCAGATAGTTTAGTGGTCGAGTTTGGGTCGCAACAGTTGCAAGTGCGTTTGGCGCAGGGCCAAAGCTTGCCCCAACTGCCAAGCGCCATCCAACTCAATGCGACTGGCATCGTTAGCCGCTACGATGATGTCTGGCGTTTGCAGGTGCGCCATGTGGCTGATTTGGGTGTGCCGCAACGCTTGCCTGCGACCAGCCAACCAAACCTGCCCATGCTGTGGGCTTGGGTGCTTGGCTTGATTGGGCTTGGCTGGCTGGTTCGCTACTATGGATTTACTGGCGGAACAATTCCCAAACGAGGTGTTTTAGCTCAGGCAAAATTAACGATTCTAAGGCCAAGCGTACCGCGCCCGACGAACCAGGCATACAAAAAACCAAGGTTCGGCCAGCGATTCCAGCGGTTGCACGCGAAAGCATTGCTCCAGCGCCAATGTCGTTGTAGGAAAGCATGCGAAAAATCTCGCCAAAACCAGGTAATTTCTTATCGAGCAACGGCTCAATCGCCTCGATTGTGGCATCGCGGCGGGCAATGCCAGTGCCACCATTAGTTAATACTGCGTCGCAATCGCTACGCGCAATGCATTGCTGCACAAACTCGGCCACTTGATCCGGCTCGTCGGGAATAATCCGATATTCGACGATTTCAAAGCCTGCGGCGGTTAATAATTCTTGGGCAAGTGCTCCGCTCTTATCGGTTTCGATACTGCGTGTATCGCTAATCGTAATAATTGCACAGCGGACTGGCGCTTGGTACTGCGCTGCTGCCTCGGCATGATCATTGTAGCCCATATGGCCTCCTTCACTAAATTGGGCATTCTGCCTATCGTAGCGCATTTGCTCAAAGCTGGCTATAGGGTGATAATCAAGCCAAGTATGCCCAAGGAGTCATCATGGATCAGATAGGTCGTCGAACATTAACCAGTTTATCGGTGGGCTTGGTTGCAATTGTGATTTTGCTGGTCGCAATTGGTCAACAGCCTACTACCAGCCAAGGTTCGAGCAACCCTAGCAATCGACAACAAGTTAGTGGCATTTTATTTTTGCGCAACCCTTCGCAGCAAGCAGAGTTATGGCGTTCTGATGCCAATGGTCAGGGCCAACAATTGCTTGTGCCGCAAATTAGCGATTATAGCCTTAGCCCTGATGGGCGCAAGGTTGCCTATGCCACTCAATCCGAATCCCAACCAAGCAGGATCGAGATTTTCGATCTGACCCAAAATCAGGTGATTACCAGCACTGGCGCTGCCGATTGGACTGGCTATACGCCGAATTGGTCGCCTGCTGATAACGCGATTGTCTATGAACGGCGCACGATTGGTACTGGTGGCGTTGGCTCGCCCAAACTTTGGTTGATGCAGCCAGATGGAACCCAAGTCAGTCCTGTTGTCAAAGGCGGCGATGTGGTTACGTTTGGCGCACATTGGTCGAATGCTGGGCAGATGTTAGGTTTTACCGACCCGTTGCGCAACGAATTAGTACTGTTTGATTTTAGCGATGTGCTGCGGCGCATTCCATTTAGCGGCGATTTCGATTGGTCGCCTGATGATAAGCGTTTGGTCATTAGCGTGCTGCGCGAAACTCAAGCTGGCTTTCGCAATGAGTTGGTGTTGTTTGATTTGGCGAGCGAGCAGCAAACGCCCTTGGCTAGCCAAGCTGATAGCGATGATTTTACGCCAAGTTGGTCGCCTGATGGCAAGCAAATCGCGTTTGTGCGGCGGACTCGCGAAGTGCCGCGCGGCGAGATTTGGGTGGTGAATGCTGATGGCAGTGAGCCACGGGCAATAACCGCTGGCGGTGGCTACGATAATGTCGATCCTCAATGGACACCAGATAGCCGGCAATTGCTTTGGACGCGCTTAACCGTTGGTTCGGCCAACGTGCCTTCGGCAATTTGGACGGATACTTTGGCTGATAATGCGGAGCCACGGGTGTTGATTGAAAATGCCACTCAAGCCCGTTGGATAGTTGAGTAAGCACATGCAAACATCAATTCATTTTCTCTCAGCAGACGGCAGCACCTTGTTAGAAGGCAAATGGTTGGCTCCAGCCCAACTCCCTGAACGAGTTGCGGTGTTGGCGCATCACTTTCCTCCAATGTCGAATATGGATCAGCGGGCGATTTTTGCTACATTCAAAGTGCTGCGCGACCGTGGTTGGGGTGTTTTGCGCTACAACTCGCGCGGCGTGGGCAAAAGTCAGGGCGAATTTAGCGGCGGCCCGGGCGAAGATCTCGATTTGCAAGCAGCCTTGGCCGAAGCTCGCCAACGCGCTCCCCAAGCCCAAATCTGCCTAATTGGCTGGTCGTTTGGGGCGCAATTGGTGCTGCGGGTGATGGCCAGCGATCCAGCGATTCGGGCAACCGTGGCGGTTACGCCCAACCCAGTTGGCTTGCAGGAAAGTGCCCAAGGCCAGCACAGGCCGCTCTTGGCGATTGTGGCCGAGCGCGATCAATTTTTCGATTTGATTGAAACTCGCACTGCCTTTGAAGAAGCCACTGAGCCAAAAACTTGGCATTTGCTCAAATGGGCTGACCACTATTATCTGACTCGAGAGGATGAAGTGGCGCAATTGACGGTGGATTGGCTCGAACAGGCGGTTAAATGAAAACAGGGAGCAGTTTGCACCGCTCCCTATCATTCAGAAAATTTAGGCTAATTTGCGCCAGCGTTCGACATAGGGGCTGCGTTCGACCCAGAGTGCGCCAGCCCAGACGATGCCGAGCAGAATTGCGGCAATTGGCATCGTCGTCGTATAAGGAATTTCTGGCATCAACGTATAGCGATCGCTAATCCATGCGCCAGCGTAGAAGGCAAATAGCGTCCCAAAGGCAGCAACAAAAGGATTAATTCGATACGTAATGCCAATATCGATTGCTAAGGCCGTACCAATGATAAACAATGGCACAAACGATGGTGGGAACTCAATGCCACGCAGAATGTAGAACGACACAACGCGATAGAGCAAATAAGTCCCGGCAACCAAGGTTGCTGTCCAGCGTCCACGCATAATTAGGCGCGCGGCCAAAAGCACCAAAACAACCGAGGTAATCAGCCACAGCGGGTAGAGCCAATCGGGCACCGGAATCGCAAAGCGCTCTGGGTTGGCGCCTGCCTCGATCATCAATTCGGCATCGGCGTAGGGTTTGCCAAGGCGCATAGCTTCGATTGCGGTTACGCCATATTCTTGCTGACCCAAGGGAAACAAGAAATCTTCGAGCAAAAAGGCCCAAAAACCAAGCCCAAAGACCGTTTTAATCCGACTATCGGGCGTTAATAACAACCAACCCCGTAACACACCTAAGAGCATCACCGCCGTGCCAAGGTAGAGCAAGGCATGGGTCGGGCTCCAACTTGTAATATCAAGTCCAAACAAACGGTGATTGATTAAATCTAAGGGAATTGCAATCAGGAAGATCGAAATCCCTGCCTGCATCAGGCGTAAAGTTAGCCGATCGACTCCATAGCCAGTCCAAGTATGGAACATAACGAGCAACACGACGATGACGGTGCCAACAGTGTTGATCATATGCGGTGGGGCTAAATCGTCGCGTAAAAAGCGGAAGTGCCAAGCCACATCCCAGCCCGAACCCATCAATTTGAGCACAAATGCAAACAACCAAATACCATAGATGGTGTGCAGCGCCCGCGTATTTGTTGGGCGTAGTGGTTGCCCTGGTGAACTGTACGTTTGCCAAAGCGGCATCACATAGCGGTCAAGATACTGGCGCATACGTGCAACCCTTTCTGAATTAAAACGTGTTGAAGTTCTCTCTGATCGACGTTTACCACGGTGAGGTTGTTGCAGGTTCAACAACCTAACTTTCGATGCTGATTGAAATTAAACATTGATTGGCCCATTCTATGGATGGCATCAAGCCTTGTCAATCCCTTGCAACGTAAGGTGTCATGAATCGCGTTCAGAATTATGTTTTGGGTTTCATGGCACGCCATCTGCAATATTGCGCATTAGAAAATCCTAGTTTGAAGGAGCATGCGTACAATGGATAAACGCTTAAAAACCCCAACTGATTTAGATTCTAAAGCAACTGGCCCAGTAATTGAAGCACTCAATCGCAGTTTGGCCAATTCGTTTGCCTTATACATGAAATACAAAAATTTTCACTGGCATTTGACTGGCCGCCATTTCCGCGATTTACACTTGATGTTCGATGAGCACGCCAACCAGATTTTTGCTACGACCGATATTTTGGCTGAGCGCGCCCGCCGCATCGGTGGTACGTCGCTGCGCTCAATTGGTCATATCAGCGAGTTGCAAACGATCGACGATAATAATGCTGAGTTTGTCGAGCCAGCCAATATGCTGACTGAGCTGGTAAGCGATAATCAAACCTTGGTTAAAAATTTGCGCAAAGCCCACGATGTTGCCGATGAAGCCAACGATGTGGCCACCGCCAGCGAGCTTGAACCAATGATTGATCAAGCAGAAAATCGAGTTTGGTTTCTATTTGAACTTTCTCAAGAAACCAAAGGTTAAGTAAGCGAGCGAAGACATACAGATGTCTAATCAAGAATGGGCTGGGGCTATTTTCCCCGACCCATTTTGATTTAACCCCAATGTTTGGCCAACGCCAGATACATTTTAAACTCGTACCAACCCATCACCAACGCCAACAGCATACCCAAGAAGCCATCGCGATAGCCGCCCCAGGTGACATAACGGCGCCAGATTGCGCGCAACGGTTGCAAGACATAATTTTGGGGCTTGACCCGCACGCCATTGCGATAAAGCGTGGCGGCCTCTGCTTGAGCATAACGCTGCTGCTTTTCGCGCAATTCGGCCCACGATTCAATATTAATATGCTCAAGATGCTGGCTTAACTGGCCTTCGCTGCCAGCTAAAATAACCAATTCATGTACCAAACGGCTAGGATCGTACTGGGCTTTAGCACGTTGGAGCAGGCGTAGTTGACGGTCGGGATACCAACCGCCGCCGCGCAAGGCCCGACCCCAATAGCGGTTGAAGCGCGGAATCCAGTAGCCCGCGTGGCTTGGTTGGCTTGGCAAAAGCTGGCGGATTTCATGCTGCAAGCTGGGAGTTACCCGCTCGTCAGCATCCAAAAACAGCACCCACTGGCCCTTACATTCGGCCAAAGCCCGATTGCGCTGGGCAGGAAACGACTCAAACGGCGCAGCGATCACCCGCGCGCCAGCCTGGGTGCAAAGCTCGGCGGTGCGGTCGCTGGTGCGTGGGTCGAGCAAGACCACAATTTCATCGGCTACATTGGCGATTGAAGCTAAGGCGGCTCCAATGTGGCGTTCTTCATCGCGAGCAATAATGGCAACAGATAACAACATATTAACGCGGCTGCTTCTTTCGAATCAAAAAGGCGATTGAGCTAATTAAGGATAGGGCTGCACAGACCGTCATCATAATCAAGCCCGAACCTGCTTGATCAATATCGTCGCTGACTGCCGCGCCAATTAATAATAGCCCAGTAATGCCCAAAACAAATAAACTTGGCACAATATTCAAGCCACCCCAGAGGTTGCGGCGTTTGAGATAGGCCATAATGCTGAGACCCAAACTAATCACTGCGCCAGCAGGAATGCCATAAATAAATAAGGCCGCGCCTTCATTCATCACATCTTCAGCATATTGCGGGTCGATCATCTTAAACAAGCTGATGCCTGTGCCACTTAGCACTACTAATGGCAAAAACATGCCAATCAAGATGCCCAAGGCGCTGATAATCATCAAGATTGCTGGAATGCTGCCATTTGCTGCGGGAATCGCGCCATAACCAGCGTGATTGGGAACGGCATATCCTTGGGCATAGTTTGGTTGCGGCGGTTGTCCATAGCTTTGAGGTTGGCCATAGTTTGGTTGTTGATAGGGATTTGGCTGAGCTGGTTGGCCATAGTTGGCTGCTGGTGGCAGTTGGGTTGGGTTGATCGCTTGGGTTTTATCAACCGGATTCGACATTGGCGGCAGATTGGACAAGACTTGGGTTTTATCCATGGCGGCTGGTTGGGTAATTGTTGCGCCGCACGAAGCGCAAAACTTACTGTTATCTGCGATGATGGCTGAACATTGCAAACATTGCATTGCGTTTCCTTTCATTTTTTGGCTGTTATTTGAAACAGCAAACTTGTGGTCGTTAGGGTAAAGCTGCCAAATAAACCAAGCCAAAAGCCTAACAGCGGGCTATACGCTGAAGCATTGATGAAGGCTCCAAACCCAAAGGTTGCCAATATTACGCTGCCTGCCATTCCACAGAACATAGCAGCCCGCGCCCAAAGCGCATTTTGGCTTATTAAGCAAGCTATAGCAGCTAAAAATGCTAGCAAGACGACAATTGAATACGCATAACTTAGGCTTGTCCATAAAGCAGGCCATTCAGGGTTAGGCTGGCGGATGTTGCTAAGAACCCGAAAACTTTGTGCATCGCGGTCATGTTCAGCTAAAGCTAAGCCGAGTGAGGCGACCATGAGCAACGCATCCATGAAGATTGAAGCACCAAAAGCCAGCAAATTAGCGCGTCGTTTGGGCTGATTCAGTTGTTTGCCACAATAGGGGCAACTAGCGCTAGCCGTTGCTAGGGTCATGGCACAAGCTGGGCATTGCATACAAACCTCCTAGCTGACGTTGGGCTGCGATCGAGTAAGATAGCGAAACAACGCACCACTCAGTAACAAGCCAACGGCCCCGATGACAAGTAGCCAAAAACCTTCGCCATAGCTTGATCCTTTGATTTCAGCTCTAAACATCACACGGATAAAAAGCAACGTAGTTCCTGCGATGCTTGTAGCGCTAGTTGCCCAGTTTTGGCGCAACTTTAGGGTACTCCCAACAGCGCTGATAAAAGCGATACAGCCAATTACAACCAATGTGTAACTCATAAAGCGCCAGCGTTCTGGCCATGGAGTAAGTTGATCACGCATGAAACCATCAATCAGTTTAAAGGCTTGACCTGTCTGATCGATTTGGATTAACGGTAAAAAGATTGCTACCAAAATCAGGCTCGCTACGCCAACCATCACCAAGCCAATAATTTGAAGCTGGTTCAAGCCTTGGCTTAATTTACTGCCGCAGTACGGGCATGTGTTCGTCGAAACCGCAATCACTTTGGTACAATGTGGGCATTGCATTGCTTCTATTCCTCTCATTTCACCACTTATGCTTGAAAATACTCCCAAATTACTCGATGGGTCACCGCGCGAAAGCGACCCCAATCTTGCCAATTGCCAGCAATTTCGTGGTCTTCGCTGCCGCTCAGGCTTTCGAGTTGCGCTGCTAGGGTTGGTAGATCGGCCACCTGTGGAAAGCCAAAGGCTGCGACTTGCTCCGATTCATCAACGGCGCCCAACATGCCGCCTAATTCGCGCAGCAAAAAGCCAAAAGTATAAAACGTTGGGCTGGGGCTGTTGGTTGGGCGATAACTGACCGCCGCCAAAAAACGTTCAACTTGCACATCAAGCCCAGTTTCTTCGGCGGTTTCGCGCAACAAGGCCGTATACACTGGCTCATCGTAATTGATGCCGCCAGTTAATAAGCGAAAACAATTGGCGGGATAATAGGCTTTGCGCGCGCTGATCAGGCTACCATCAGGCCGTTGCACCACCATACAAACCTCGCCATAGCGGTCGGCTTTGCCAAATGGCGCAAACAAGCCTTTGATGTTAATCGCTTGTTCAGTTGGGCTAGCAGGATACTGACCATCGGGCAAAACCAAGGCTACTTGATGCACATGCGGCACGCCAAAACGCGCAACTAAATCGGCTAATTCAGTGCCAACGTGGTTAGGAAGTTGAAATTGCTCAAACATACAAACGATCTCCAGCACAACAAAAATCCTGCTTCAGTATAGAAGATAACGCAAGCCATGGGCATAGGCACAAAACGCTTCTTGCCAACAATCTCAACTCGCAGTATAGTGCGCGCTATGACACGAGCATTAATTACTGGCGCAACTGGCTTTGTTGGCCAACATCTTGTTCGCTATTTGCAGCAAGCAACCACGTGGGAATTATGGGCCTTAGGGCGCACGGCGCACCCAGAACTTCCAACGGTGCTGGCTGATCTGCTTAATCCTACGGCGGTGAATGCGGCAGTGGCGAATGCGGCTCCCGATGTGGTGGTGCATTTAGCTGCCCAATCGGCGATTCCGCAATCGTTTCGCGACCCTGCTGGCACATTCAATAGCAATGTGCTTGGCCAATTACACCTGTTTGAAGCGATCAAGGCTGCTCAGCTTGATCCGCTGGTGCTGGTGGTTGGCTCGAATGCGATGTATGGCATGGCCCATCGTTCGGGCTTGCCAGCAGATGAAAACACCATGCTTTGCCCAGCCGATCCGTATGCTGTTTCCAAGGCAGCCCAAGATTTGTTGGCGGGCCAATGGTGGTATAGCCATGGCCTGAAGGTGATTCGTGCTCGGCCATTTAACCACACTGGGCCAGGCCAGCGCGCCGATTTTGTGGTGCCAGCGTTTGCCCACCAGATTGCGCGCATTGAAGCAGGCTTGCAACCGCCAGTGATTCAGGTTGGCAACCTCTCGCCCCAACGTGATTTTAGCGATGTGCGCGATGTTGTGCGTGCCTATCACTTGCTGCTCGAACGAGCGCAGCCTGGTGAGATTTATAATATTGGTGTCGGTCAGAGTGTCTCAATTCAGTCAATTCTTGATAGCCTCATTGCACTCAGTGGCCAAACGATAACGGTCGAAGTTGATCCTCAACGCTTGCGTCCGGTTGATGTGCCAATTGTGGCCTGCGACGCGACCCGTTTGCGTAACCAAATCGGCTGGGAGCCGCACTATCGGCTTGAAGATACCCTGCGCGATATTCTTGCTGAATGGCGCAGCCACGTTGCTAGCGAGGTCGAGAGAGTTGGCTCCCACAATAACCAAACATAGAGGATTAACGATATGGATATCTTAGTGCTTGCCGGTGGGACTGGCTCGCGCTTGTGGCCACGCTCACGGCGCACCAAGCCCAAGCAGTTTTTACCCTTGCTTTCAAATCGCACCATGCTCCAAGAAACTGTCGATCGCGTGCGACCGTTGATGGAAGAAGGCCGCGTTTTCGTGGTAACTGGCTCGGATTACGAGGAATTAATTCGCGAGCAGTTGCATGATGTGCCACGCAATAACGTCATTTTAGAGCCAAGTGGCCGCGGCACTGCTTCGGCAATTGGCTTGGCAGCAATCCACATGCGGCGTTCGGCGCCTGATGCTGTGATGGCGGTGCTCAGCGCTGATCACTTGATTTTGCGCAACGAAGCCTTTCGTCAAGCCTTGCAAGCTGCCGAAGTTGCCGCCCGCGAAGGCTATTTGGTCACTTTGGGGGTAAAACCATCGTTTGCCAACACTGGCTATGGCTATATTCAATGTGGCGACTTGATCACCGAAGCGCATAATCACAAAATTCATCGGGTGCAGCGCTTTGCAGAAAAGCCCGACCATGATACCGCCGAGCGCTATTTGGCCCAAGGCAATTATTTTTGGAACGCTGGAATTTTCGTTTGGCAAACCAAAACCTTCCTTGATGCAATTAGCAAACATATGCCCGAATTGCGCAACCAGCTGAATCAAGTGCAAGCTTCGTTTGGCAAATCGCGCTACCACGATACCTTGGCTCAGGTCTGGGATAATGTCGAAAATATCACGGTCGATTATGGCATTATGGAGCGCGCGCCAAATGTAGCAGTCGTGCCCGTTGATATTGGCTGGAGCGATGTTGGCGATTGGCATACCTTGACAACCTTGATGAGCGACGACGATTCGGCGAATGTCGTGATTGGCCCGCATGTCGAGGTTGATACCAAATCGACTTTGATTTACAGCGATTCAGGCCGCATGATCGCCACGATTGGGCTTGATGGCTTTTTGGTTGTCGATACTGGCGATGCCTTGCTGATTGCGCCCCGCGATCGTGCTCAAGATGTCAAGAAAATTGTTGATCAGTTGCGGACTGAAGGCCGCAACGATGTTTTGTAAGCTATAATTGAGCGTGCACGGCAGCAGGTGGTTAGCGATAACCAAACCACTGCCGTGCTTTTATTGAAAGCAGATCTATGCGTGCAGTTATTTTAGTTGGCGGATTGGGCACTCGGCTGCGGCCATTGACCAACCAGCTTCCCAAACCATTAGTGCCAATTGCTGGCGAAGCCCTGATGAGCAGAACCTTGCGCCGTTTGCGCAACCAAGGCGTGCGCCATGTGATTTTGGCGGTGCAATATTTGGCCGAGCAATTTTTGGCCGCCTATGGCGATGGCTCGGCGTTTGGACTGAATTTGCAGATTGTGCAAGAACCAGAGCCATTGGGCACTGCAGGCGCTGTGCGCTACGCCCTTGAACAAACCAAATTGCTTGAGGCTGGGCCGATGTTGGTGTTGAATGGCGATGAATTAACCGATTTTGATGTTGCTCAGCTATGGCAAGCCCACGCGCAAGCTGGCGGCGTGGCGACAATTGCAGTGCGCGAGGTGGCAGATACCTCAGAGTTTGGCGTGGTTGCCAGCGATGAGCAGCAACGAGTTTATGCCTTTCAAGAAAAACCTGCGCCAGGCACGGCGCTCGCTAACACAATTAATAGCGGAGCCTATGTATTTGCGCCAGCAGCCTTGGCCCAGATTCCAGCTCAAGGCTTTGCAATGCTCGAACGCGATCTCTTCCCCAGTTTGTTGGCAGCCAAAGCGCCGATTTATGCCTACCAACACAGCGCCTATAGCCAAGATATTGGGACGTTGGCGGGCTATTTAGCGGCCAACGAAGCAGTCTTGATGGGTCGTTTGCCCCAAGAACCAGTGCATGGCATACAATATGCAGCAGGAGTGTGGGCTGCGGCTGATGCTCAAATCAGCCCTAGTGCCCAATTAATCGCCCCGATTATGCTTGGGAGCGGCTGTGTGGTTGGTGAGCAGGCCCGACTTGAACGGGTGGTCGCTTGGGAACGTGTTACAATTGAGGCCGCTGCAAGCTTAACCAATGTCGCTCTTGCCAGTGATGTACTCATTGCCCACCATGCAACTGTTGAAGGTCTTGCCCTTGGTTAACACCATTCCAATCAACTCATCCAATTCGCTATTTCATTTGGCTTGACGAGCGATCGTCAGCAATCTCTTTTCGTGGAAACCCAATTTCAATCGCAAGCTCAGGAGCGTGTATGGCATCAGCAATCAAATTTGGCACCGACGGTTGGCGAGCAGCAATCGCTGAAGAGTATACCTTTGACAATGTGCGCATTGTTACCCAAGCCGTTGCAGATTATCTGCATGAGTCGGGCTTAGCCCCGCGTGGGTTGGTGGTTGGTTATGATACTCGTTTCGGTTCCGAGCGCTTCGCCGCCGCCACCGCCGAGGTGCTGGCTGCCAATGGGATTCACGTTTATCTAACCGAAAAAGCTACCCCAACTCCAGTTGTTTGTTGGAGCATTCTTTGCAAAAAAGCTGGTGGTGCTTCAATCATCACTGCTTCACATAATCCACCTAGCGATAATGGCTATAAATATAAGCCAGAATATGCTGGCTCGGCCTCGCCCGACGTCATCGCCCGCTTGGAAGATCGTTTAGAAAAAGCTCCAGTCAAGCGTATGACCTTGCGCGAAGCAGAAAAACAAGGCTTGGTCGAACGGATCAACGGCACGCCTGATTATGTGGCTCAAATCAAGCAAATGGTTGATTTAGAAGCGATCAAACGCGAAGGCTGGACGATCATTAACGATGCGATGTATGGCGCTGGCGCTGGTTTCTTGCCACTCTTGCTTGATGGCGGCCAAACCAAAGTTGTGCCAATCAACGATACGCGCAATCCGTTATTCCCTGGCATGCGTTCGCCCGAGCCAATCGACGACAATTTAACCAAGCTCAAAAATGTGGTTAAGCAAAGCGGCGCGTTTGCTGGCCTTGCCTACGATGGCGATGCTGATCGAGTTGGTTTGGTCGATGAAAAAGGCAAATTCGTCGATCAGCTGCGGGTATTTGGCTTGCTGACCTATTATTTATTGGAAGTTAAAGGCTGGCGCGGCCCAATCGTCAAGTCGCTTTCGACTACCTCGATGGTCAATCGCTTGGCTGAGCTGTACAATGTGCCAATTTACGAAACGCCGGTTGGCTTCAAGCATATCGGCCCCAAGATGATCGAATCGAACGCGATTATTGGCGGCGAGGAATCTGGCGGTTTTGCTTTTGCGAAGCACTTGCCAGAACGTGACGGGATTTTGTCGTCGCTGCTATTGCTCGATTTGTTCTTGAAACGTGGCAAAACGCCCAGCGAAACCATGGAAGAATTGCTTAACAAAGTTGGCCCGCACTTCTACGATCGGATTGATATTACCTATCCCGCCGAGCAGCGCGATACAATTCTCAAACGGGTTGATGCTGCGCGGCCCGATGCCTTGGCTGGCCTAACCGTCAATTCGATCAATACCCAAGGTGGCTACAAATATTATCTGCAAGATGGCAGCTGGCTCTTGATTCGCTTCTCTGGTACCGAGCCATTGTTGCGGATTTACACCGAAACCCGCTCTCCAGAGTTGGTCGAAAAACTCTTGGCTGAAGGTCGGGTCATCGCTGGGGCATAGATTTGAATGAAACCGCATAAGTCGAGATGAAACCGCGAAGGACGCGAAGCGCACGAAGGTTAAGTATCTGGGAAACGTGAAATTTATACAAATTTCAGCGAACCACTTAACTAAACCTTAGCGATCTTCGTGTCCTTCGCGGTTTAACGACAAGAAAAAGGCTAGTGTATGATGCACTAGCCTTTTCTTTGCTGATTAACCAAACTTAGTCGATGAATTGGGTAATTTTTTCGACTTCGTGGCGGTGGTGTGGGTAGCCTTCTTCAGCGGCAACGCCCAACGCAACTAAGCCAGCAAATTGAACGTGAGCTGGCAAGCCCAAGATTTCTTTGACTTGGGCTGGATCAAAGCCCAACATCAACGAGGTGTCGTAGCCTAATGAGCGAGCGACCAATGAGAGATAGCCAAGGGCGATGTTGGTTTGGCCCAAACCCCAAGCTTCTTTTTCTTCTTGGCTGCGGTGAGCGAAGGCACCCAAAACGCCATCGATTGCGCCTTGGCGTTGCTCTGCTGGCACGCCTGGGTGAATTACATCGGCGAGGTTAGCTAAGGCATCAGTGGTGTCGCTATAAACTGCAATCACAACTGGCGCGTTGCCAACTTGGCCTTGGCCATAGGCTGCTGCTTGCAATTTGTTTTTGACTTCTTGGTTGCGCACGGCAACGAAGCGCCATGGTTGGATGTTCCACGCTGAAGGAGCTTTGCCGGTCAATTCCAAAATGGTTTTGAGGTCGGCTTGGCTCACTTGGTCATTGGTATATTTACGAACTGAGCGACGGCTGTTGATTGCATCGGCGACGCTCAAAACATTGTTTACTGCTGGCTGAGTCATTGGTCTAAACTCCTAGAAAATAGGGCAGCACCATCATTTGGGCTGCGGCTGCTGTATCTGTAACTATCATAATTACATATTGTCCTTGGATTTATCTATTGACGCGTCCTTTGGCTCGTCCCAAGCGCAGTTCATGCTGTCCTAATTGCTGGCAATTTCGGGCAATCTGCTGGTTTTGGGGTACAATCCTTGCGATATGGGTTGCTTATAAGGAGGAACTATGAGCGATATTAAACAACTGTTGAGTAATGCCAAAACGATTGCCGTGGTAGGCCTGAGCAATAAACCAGATCGGGCGAGCTATGGCGTAGCCGAATATATGCAACGCGCTGGCTATCGGATTATTCCAGTCAATCCGGTGTTGACCGAGCCTGTGCTTGGCGAGCAGCCAGTTGCTTCATTGCGCGATATCAACGAGCCAATCGATATTGTTGATATTTTCCGCCGCGCCGAAGATGTGCCACCTGTGGTCGAAGAAGCGATTGCGGTTGGTGCTAAGGCGGTGTGGATGCAGCTTGGCATCGTCAATCAAGAAGCCGCCGCCGCTGCCGAAGCCGCTGGCTTAGAGGTTGTGATGGATAAATGTATAAAAGTCGAGCATATGCAGCAATAGAGCATAGACCATAGAGCAGAGAGAGGGGTGAAGGATGAGGTATGAATTCAAAAGTCAAAAATCAAGATATAGCCAGGGGCCAGTGATCAGGGGACAGGATTTAACGCAGAGGCGCAGAGCACCGAAGGATGAAGGATGATGGATGAGGGATGAAGTCAAGAACATAGAACAGAGATGGGGATCGGTTGTTGGGGGCTGGGGATGAGGCTATGGGCTTTCGTCTATTGAATTGGTGCAATTCGTGACTAAAAACAGCCTTCGCGCTCTTCGTGCCCTTCGCGGTTGCTCGTCCTTCGTGTGCTTCGTGTCCTTCGTGGATCAAAACTCCCAGCCCCTGATTCTCGACCCCTGACCCCTCGTCCCAAAATATCAAGTTTGCGGTACAATAAACTATCGTGTTCTTCACTTATGTCTTGTTGAGCTATGCTAAATTTAACTTATGATGTGGTCGTTGTTGGCGGTGGGCATGCGGGTTGTGAGGCGGCTTTGGCTGCTGCACGCATGGGTTCGCAAACCCTCTTGCTAACGATCGATCTCGATAAATTGGCGCACATGTCGTGCAATCCATCAATTGGTGGCCCCGCAAAAGGCAACTTGGTGCGCGAAATTGATGCACTTGGTGGCGCGATGGGGGTCATCACCGACCGCACCTTGATTCAGATTCGGCTGCTGAATGAAACCAAAGGCCCAGCCGTTCAAGCCTTACGCGCCCAAAGCGATAAGCGTTTGTATGCCAAGGCCATGAAAGAGTTTCTGGAGGCCCAGCCACATTTAGCGCTCAAACAAGCCATGGTTGAGCGCATTATCCCCTTGGCTGATCAAGCTGATGGGGCCAATTTTGCCGTCGAAACCCAAACTGGTTGGCAATATCGGGCTAAGGCTTTGGTGTTGACCACGGGCACGTTTTTGCGTGGCCGCGCAATCACTGGCGAAGCGATTATTCCTGCTGGCCGTATGGGCGAGCAACCAGCGGTCAATCTTTCAAGCGATTTGAGCCAGTTGGGCTTTCCACTGGTGCGCTTGAAAACTGGCACGCCGCCACGGATCGATGCGCGAACGATTGATTTTACGGGGCTAGAAGTGCAGCCAGGCTCCAGCACGCCGCTTTATTTTTCGTTTAATTACGCTGGGCATCGGCCCGAAAGCTTGGTGCATGGCCCGCCCAACCCAATTTACCCAGAGCCAATGCTTGATGGCTGGCGACCACAATTGCCCTGCTATCACATTTATACCACGCCCGAATTCCACCAACATATCCGCGACAATTTGCATCGCGCGCCGATGTTTAGTGGAGTGATTGAGGGCGTTGGGCCACGCTACTGCCCCTCAATCGAAGATAAAATTGTGCGCTTTGCCGATAAAGAATCGCATGGCTTTTTCCTTGAGCCAGAAGGCTGGGAAACCCTCGAAATCTATGTGCAGGGCTGCAATACCTCGCTGCCAGAAGATGTGCAATGGGCTATGTTGCGTTCGATTCCGGCGTTGCGCAAGGTCGAAATTATGCGGGTTGGCTATGCGATTGAGTATGATGCAGTCGCGACTGGCGAAATTACGGCCTCGCTCGAAGCCAAACGCTTGCCACATCTCTTTTTTGCTGGCCAAATCAACGGCACAACTGGCTATGAAGAAGCTGGCGCACAAGGCTTGATGGCGGGGATTAATGCTGCGTTGAAGGTTGCTGGGCGGGCGCCATTTATTTTGCGCCGCGACCAAGCTTACATTGGCGTGATGATCGACGATTTGGTGACCAAGGAAATTCGCGAACCATACCGCATGTTTACCTCGCGGGCTGAGCATCGCTTGTTGCTACGTGGCGATAATGCCGATCTGCGGCTTACGCCTTTGGCTGCTGAGCTTGGCTTGGTCAGTGCCGAGCGAGCCGAGCAAGTCGAACGCAAACAATGGGCGATCGATCAAACTACCCAACAATTGCGTGGTTTGCGCTACACGCCAAGCGCTGAAACCAATGGCCGCCTACAAACTGCGGGCATCGATCCATTGTTGCAGCCAGCTTCAGGCGAAGATATTCTACGGCGGGTCGGGGTCAAGTACGCGCAGTTGGCCGAAGTCCAGCCTGATCTGCCAGCAGTTGAGGCCGATGTGGCCGAGCAAGTTGAGCTTAGCGCTAAATATGCGGTTTACATCGCCAAAGAGCAAGCCTCGGTTGAGCGGGTGCGCAAAATGGAAGATCGGCGTTTGCCTGCCGATTTGGATATTGAGGCGATTCCTAGCTTGCGGATCGAGGCGCGGCAAGTGCTCAAACGCTTCCGCCCAGCAACCTTGGGCCAAGCCTCACGTTTATCGGGCATCAACCCCGCCGATATTGCCCATTTGCTGATTCACCTCGAACGCCGCGAACGGGCGACGGTGGAGTAGGGTTTAGGAGCCAGGGGTCAGGCAGTTTTTAACCGCGAAGGACGCGAAGAGCACGAATGTTGAATTAGTTGGAAACTTGAAATGTATACAAATTTCAGCGAACCACTTAATTAAACTTTAGCGCTCTTCGCGTCCTTCGCGGTTTCGTCCCATCCTAAACTTCGTGTCCTTCGTGCGCTTCGTGGATCAATTTAACTCAAACTTCGCGCTCTTCGTGTCCTTCGCGGTTTCGTCCCACCCTAAACTTCGTGTCCTTCGTGCGCTTCGTGGATTAATCGATTAACTGCGGTCGAAATTTATAGCCATAGACCAACAGATCGTCCTCGCCAACTTTGCCCCAGCTGCGGGTCACTGCTTCCACTGCCATGCCAATTTGCAACTCGCTTGGCTCGCAATCGGTCAATTGGGCCGTGATCAAACAGCCATCGGCCAGTTTGATTATCCCGACAATCACAATTGGCTCGTGGTCAAATTCGCTGCGATTGCTGCGCTGCGCCGTCCACGAAAAAAGTTCACCAGTATTGGCCAATTGATAGGGCTGCCAAGCATCTTGTGGCTCGCCTAATTTGGCTGGCTGAGCGGGAAAGCGCACCCGACCATCGCTGTGGCGCTGGCCTTCGAGGCGGTAGCGTTGGCCTTTGAGCCGCCATTGTTTTGGTAGATTCATCGCTTAAACCTCGGCTACTTGCAAAATATGGGTCACGGCAGTTGCGCCAACGCCGCCCAAACATTGGGCTAGGGCGGTTTTGGCCTTGGCAACTTGGTTGGCTCCTGCTTGGCCGCGCAATTGAGCCACTAATTCGACCACTTGATAAACTCCGGTTGCACCGCCAACATCGCCACGCGCTTTATAACCACCAGCGGTTGCCAGCGGAAGTGCGCCATCTTTGGCAATCACGCCTTCGGCAGCTAATTGGCTGGCTTGGCCACGTTCTGCATATCCCAAGGCCTCCAAACTAAGCGCTGCGGCAATGCCATGGGGATCGCTTAATTCGATTAAATCAATTGCATCGCGGTCGATGTTGGCTTGTTGCAAAGCCTTTGTGCCACTAGCTGCTGCCGCCTCAAGCCACAACAGATCAGGACGTTGGGCCAAAGCCACGGTGCTGCTGCTGCTGGCGCTACCCACAATTGCAATTGGCTGGGCTACTTCTCGGGCGTAGCGTTCGCTGACCAACACCACTGCTGCTGCGCCATCGGCAACTGTCGAGCAATCGAGCATATTCAATGGCTCGGCAATTTGGCCTGCATTGGCCCATTTTTGAGCATTGATTGCAAAGCGATAAAGGGCATTGCGATTGCCAGCGCCATTGGCATGGGCATTGATCGCAAATGGCGCTAAGGCTGTCGCTGGCAATTGATATTGATATAAATAGCGTTGCATCAATAAGGCCCAGCCGCCAGTTAATGTTAGGCCAACGGCGCGTTCTAGTTCGCCATCCAAGCCCAAGGCCAAACTTGCTTGTACAGCGGCATCAAGTTTGTCGGTGGCTTTTTCGACGCCTAGCACCACGACAACATCTGCTTGGCCGCTGGCAATTGCCAAATAGCCTTGGCGCAGAGCCAAAGCGCCGCTCGCTCCGGCTGCTTCAACCCGCACAGCTTCGCAGTTCAGGCCAGCTGCGCCAGCGATATATGCGCCAAGTTGGCTTTGCTCGCTGAGCGTATCGCCAAGCGCATTGCCAACATACAAGGCTTCAATTAGGCTAGGATCAAACGAGCCAACCGCGCCCCGCAGCGCCTCTAAAGCCAAATCGAGCAACGAACGATCGTAATGTTCGCGAACGGCGGTACAGGCTGTGCCTGCAATAAAAACCTGTTGCATTGCACCTACCCCTTTACTCAACAATTTTGCCGCGCCACTTGGCATAGGTGGCATAATCGATTAATTGGCGGCGTTTGAGATAGGCACTGGTGCGGGGCGCTAAATTGCGTGCAGCCACCAAGGCTTCTGTTACCACCAACGAATAGGCATCGCTGCCAGCGCCGCTGCCATACGAAGCCAGCAAAATGCGGTCGCCAGCTTGGGCCACATCAAGCACAGCGCATAAGCCAATCATCGAGGCTGCCGAATAGCTATTGCCAATTTCGCCCGCCAACAAGCCTGCTTGGCATTGCTCAGGCGTAAAGCCAACTTGTTTCGCCACAGTTTGGGGAAACTTCACATTGGGCTGGTGAAAAACAGCATAGTGATAATCGGCGGCAGTGCGGCCTAATTCGGCCAACAATTGCTTGGCAGCAGTGCTGACATGGTGAAAATAGGCTGGTTCGCCAGTGAAGCGATTGCCATGCATCGGGTAAGGCCGATCGGCGCGGCGAAAGAAATCGGGGGTGTCGGAAACATACGATACGGTTGCTTCGATCGTGGCGAGCGCTTGTTGGGCTGGGCCGACGATTAACGCTCCAGCAGCGGCAGCGGCGGTATATTCCAAGGCATCGCCTGGGCGACCTTGGGCAGTATCAGCGCCAATTGCCAGCACATAATCGGCCATGCCACTGCCAACCAAGCCCATGCCTGCGCTCAAGGCTTCGGTTCCAGCTTTGCAGGCAAATTCCCAATCGGCGGCGCTGATCCAGCGCGAGGTGCCGAGCGCTTCGGCCACAATTGTGCCACTTGGCTTGACGCTATAGGGGTGGCTTTCGCTGCCAACCCAGACGGCGGCCAATTGTTGGGGGGCGATTTGGGCACGCTTGAGGGCATTGCGCCCAGCTTCAATCGCCATCGTAATCGTATCTTCATCGGGGCCGGGCACGCTTTTTGATGTAATTGGCAATGCTCCTTCGCTAGCAGCCCAGACGCGGGCAATTTCTTGGGCTGCAATCCGATAGCGCGGAACATATGCTCCATACCCAACGATCCCAACCGGACGTTCAGGTTGACGCATGAGTTTGTCCTTTCAACAATGGTTGGTGGTGCAGCGTTGCAACCGCTAGCGGCATTGCCAGCTCAATTTCTGCTAGCACTCTAGCACGCTGAAGCTGCCAAAACCTGTCAAGCCAGCCATAAAAGCTTGATGAAAACTCTCAACTTGCGCCAAGCTGTGGTATGCTGCGCAAAATGACGAGCTGCAATTGCCCAATTAGTGCGAGCTGTTGTATGTATTACGAATATCAACATGAGCAAAATCTGATTGTTATGACCGCCGAAATGGAGCTTGGTTTTTCAACCTCAACTGGAATGCTGACGTTGCTGCGGCGCCCCAACCAAGCCAACATTTTGAATATTGGTAGCGTAGGGATGTCGGTCGATGTGCAATTAGCCGACGGTTGGGTCAGCGAAACCCATTTCCCCCGCTATCTCAGCCATCATGGCCGCGAAGTGAATGGCGTAACTGAGTTGACGATTAACATTGGCTTGGGTTTTTTGCGCATCAGCGATACCTTGCAAATTACCGGAACCTTGATTCGGCGCTCGGTCGCGGTAACCAACAGCGGCGGCAACGAGGCCCGCATGCATTGGGTGCGGCTCAGTTGGCCGTATGCGCGGGTTGGTAGCTATAGCGAGGCCCGTTTTGAAGCGCCAAGCAATAGTTTTCGCCCGCGCTTGGATATTGCGGCGGTTTCAAAATTACGCCGTGGCACCTTGCCAGGCCAAGCAATTGCTCCAGCAATTCGGCGCGGACGCTTATTTGAAAATGCGCCTGATCGTGGGCCTGGCTTGTTGGCCTTGCACAGCACCAGCGAAAGCGATAATTTGCTGTGTTGGTATTGGAGCAGAGATCAATCGGCATGGCCTGATATCGATGGCAATGATTTGGGATTAACTGTTGGCCACGAATTGGAAATTGCAGGCTGGCTGGCTCCCGATGCCACGCTGAGCGGCGGCACCCAATATTGTATGTTGGTGCAGGGCAATTGGTACGATGCGATGCATGCTTTTCACAACACCTGGCCTGTGCTTGGCGTGCGTAGCGTGCCTGATGTGCCCGATTGGGTTTGTGCGGCCAATATCTTTGAAACTCACGTTGGCTTGTGGGGTGGCTTTGCCCAATTTACCCAAGAGCTCGCTCGTTTGCACGAATTGGGCTTCGATACGATCAACCTCATGCCAATTTGGCGCTACAACAATCTTTCGAGCAAGCCATGGGATATGAATTGGCAGGCCGCCGGCTCGCCCTATGCAATCGAAGATTTTGAGCAACTTGAGCCAACCTTGGGCACGGAAGCAGAATTCAAGGCGCTGGTCGATCAAGCCCATGCCTTGGGTATGCGCGTGCTCTGCGATTTGGTGGTGCAGGGCTGTTCGCGTACTGCGCGCTATGTCCAAGAGCGGCCTGGCTGGTTTTGCCGCGATGAGCGTGGGCGTTTGGTTTCATCGCACGGCTGGAACGATACCTACAGCTTCGATTGGGCCAATCCTGAGGTGCAAGATTTTTATGTGGATTGGACGACGCGCTTCGCCCAAACCTATCAGATTGATGGCTGGCGAGTTGATGCGCCGCACCGTAAGGAGCCAAATTGGGATCGCCGTTTGGAGCGCATGGCTGCAAGCACCTCGTTTGGCGTATTGACGATTGTTGAGCGCATGCGCCAGGCTTTGCGCCAAATCAATCCCCAAGCTGCCTTATTATGCGAATTGTATGGCCCATTGTTCCCAACCAACCACGATTTTGCCTATGATTATTTGGCCCACTTGATGTTTTTCCATGCTGGCTTGGGTGTGCTCTCGCCCTATGAGCTTGGCGAGTGGCTCGAAGATCACTTTTTGGCCTTGCCCAAGGGCGCAATTCGGGTTTGTTTTACTGAAACCCACGATACCCGCGATGTTAACCCGATTGCCGATGCAGTGCGTGGCTCACGGCTAGCACGGTTGCTGATGATTGGGATGGTTGGCTGTGGCTTTGTGCCAATGCTCTGGACGGGCCAAGAAGTTGGTCAAGAAGCGTGGATCAAACAAGTGTTCAGTATTCGCGCCAACTACCCGATTTTGCGCCATGGCAAGCAATTGTTTAATGTGATGCCCTGCGATGTGCCTTCGGTTTGGAGCGTGCTGCGGGTGTGGCACGAAGAACGGTTGGCGGTGGTGTTGAATATGGGGCCGCATCGGCGCACCGCAACCCTGAGCATGCCCGTTGATCGCATGCAGATGGCCGAAGGCGAGTATCATTTGTTCGATTTAGTGCGCGAGCAAGTGCTGGAATACGCTGGTCGGCGCAGCTGGCGACGAGATGATCTGCTGAATTTGACCTTGATTTTAGAGCCATTCGATAGCTTGATGCTGCATATTCGGCCTGGTTCGCCGCCAGATCCTGCTGCTGCCAAGGCTGAGCCAGCCGCAGCCCCACCAACCACCACGCGGCGGAAAAAAGCCTAGAGCAAAGAGCATAGAACAAAGAGCATAGAACATAATAATTGGGAAACTGAAACCGCGAAGAACGCGAAATGGGGATTTTTTAACGCAGAGGCGCAGAGTGAACGAAGGATGAATTATGAATTATGAAGGATTGAGTTATTGGCTATCGGATCATTATTCGTGCAATTCGTGCAATTCGTGGCTAAAACAGCCTTCGTGCTCTTCGTGTTCTTCGTGGTTAAAAAAGCTCTGCGCCTCTACGTTAAATGCTTATCGATGAAAATTCAACCAATCTCCACTAGCCAAAAGCCAATTCCCCCTTCGGGCTCTTCGTGCGCTTCGTGGTTAAAAATAATTATGTCTCGTTTTTAGCCACAGATTGATATTCCTGATAGCCAACAGTCAATCGCCTGTAGCCCTCCTTTATACCTCATACCTTTAAGCTTGTATGGTAAGATAAGGCAAGATTTGATTTTACTTCACGGAGGACAACGATGTCGGATCATAAGGTGTACTATAACTACATTGGCGGCGAGTGGGTGCCAGCGCGTTCGGGCAAGACCTACGAGAACCGCAACCCCGCCGATACCCGCGATGTGATTGGCATCTTCCCCGACTCTGGTGCTGAGGATATTGCCGATGCGGTTGCTGCCGCCAAGGAAGCCTACAATGCATGGCGGCTCGTGCCAGCGCCTAAGCGCGGTGAGTTGCTCTATCGGGCTTCGCAAATTCTTCAAGAACGCAAAGAGCAATATGCCAACGATATGACCCGTGAAATGGGCAAGGTTTTGGCTGAAACTCGTGGCGATGTGCAAGAAGCCATCGACATGGGCTATTTTATGGCTGGCGAAGGCCGCCGTTTGTATGGCGTAACCACGCCCTCGGAATTGCCCAATAAATTCCAGATGAGTGTGCGCCAACCCTTGGGCGTGTGTGGCTTGATTACGCCATGGAACTTCCCAATGGCCATCCCATCGTGGAAGATTTTTCCAGCGTTGATCTGCGGTAACACTGTGGTGATTAAGCCTGCTGAAGATACTCCGCTCTCAACCTACAATTTTGTGCAAGCCTTGGTTGATGCAGGCGTGCCCAAGGGCGTGGTCAATATCGTTTCGGGCCATGGCCCAACTGCTGGCGAGCCATTGGTGCAACATCCCGATGTAAAGGTGATTTCGTTCACTGGCTCGACCGAAGTTGGCCGCCACGTCTCAACTTTGTGCGCGCAACAAGGCAAGCATGTTTCGCTCGAAATGGGCGGCAAAAACCCCATGATCATCATGGACGATGCTGATCTTGATTTGGTGTTGGCTGGCGCGGTTTGGGGTGCGTTTGGCACGACTGGCCAACGCTGTACCGCGACCTCGCGGATTATTGCCCATCGCTCAATTGTTGATGAACTGACCAGCCGTATTCAAGCAGAAGCCAAAACCATTCAAGTGGGCAATGGCTTACTCGATGGCATGCAAATGGGGCCATCAATCAACGAAGGTCAACTGAGCGTCGTTGAAAAATACGTCAAAATTGGCCGTGAAGAAGGCGCTGAATTGGTGCTTGGTGGCGAACGCCTGACCGATGGCGATTTGAGCCATGGCTTCTTCCACCAGCCAACGATTTTTGGCAATGTCAAACGCAACATGCGCATCGCTCAAGAGGAAATTTTCGGGCCTGTGGTTTCGATCATCCCCGTCGATAGCCTTGAAGAAGCGATTGATGTAGCCAACGATGTGCCTTATGGCTTGTCATCGTCGATTTACACCCGCAATGTCAACAATGCCTTCATTGCCATGCGCGATCTCTACACTGGGATTGTCTATGTCAATGCGCCAACCATCGGGGCCGAAATTCACCTGCCCTTCGGTGGCACCAAAGGCACGGGCAACGGCAAGCGCGAAGGCGGCACGCAGGTGCTCGATACCTACAGCGAATGGAAATCGTTGTATGTCGATTACAGCGGTGGCTTGCAACGCGCCCAAATCGATAATGCCGAATAATACTAATTTCAAGCGTGAGCCAGCTCTTTGGTTGGCTCGCGCTTGGATGCTTGTTGGCGTTAAGACTTTGTTTCTTGTCACTCCCCCCTCGTTCGAGTACAATACCAAAAAATTCTGTCACATTTCGTTGTCTCAACGAGCAGCGCTGCTCCAACCCCTTTGCAACGACACGAGAACACATACTTATGATCGCAACATCTTCACGACAGGTAGCCGTGCCACGCACACAACGTCGCCGCTTCACGGTTGAACATCTGGCCTATATTGGCCTTGGCTTGCTCTCGGTGCTTATGCATCTGTGGGCGCTTGGCGGTCGCTCGTTGCACCACGATGAAACGATTCATGCGTACTACTCGTGGTTGCTCTATCGCGGCGATGGCTATTTGCACGATCCGTTGACCCACGGGCCGTTTTTGTATTATTGGACAGCCTTGCAATACTTTTTGTTTGGCGACAATGAGTTTACTGCCCGTTTGGCCGCCGCGACCTTTGGCATAGCCCTCACATTAACGCCGTGGCTGCTGCGCAAAAATATTGGGCGCGGCACGGCCTTGATGATGGTCGGCTACCTATTAATTTCGCCAGTAACCTTGTATGTCGGGCGCTTTATTCGCCATGATATTTTTGCAGTTACCCAAGAAATTATCTGTCTGATTGCGATCGTTCGCTATATCTCCACCCGCCATGTGCGCTGGATTTATATTTTCTTTGCCTCGTTTGCCTTGATGTTTGTGACGATTGAGACATCGTATCTGTTTACTTTGACCCTTGGTAGCTTTATTGTCTTGGTCACGCTGTGGCAGGTCAATCGCAAGCTCTTAATTCTGTTTGGAGTTTATGGCTTATTGGCGGTGGCCTGTCTCAAGGGCATCCCTGATCATCGCGGCCTTGTGGTTTCGGGTAGTGGCAATCCTGCTCCAGTGCTCGATGCCAATGGTCAAGAGCAATGGTTGCCGCTGCCGTTGGTTACCGAAAGCCAAGCCTTGATTGTGCGTAACCAAGGCGATGATCTGTTTTTTGACGATACCGCCAATGGTGGTTTTCGCCAAGGCTACTTCTCGAAATTACGCGAAACCTTGTTTGGGGTAAGCGCTGCCGAAGCTCAGGCTAACCCCAGTCGGCTCTATCACCAAGTCAAAAATCAAACCCTGTATGGCAATAATGGTGTGTTTATGCACATGCCAATTACGGCCTTGACCATTCTCACAGTGGTCTTTTTGATCGCGGTGATTGTGATTATTTGGTTTTACAAGGGTAAAGATCAAACCCAAACCATGTGGAAACGCGCCGTTAGCCAAGCTCCAGAACGTAGTTTGCTGCCAGCCTTGGATTCACTCTGGGGTATGCACGGCGCTTTGGCGGTGGTCTTGGGCTTGGTGATTTACGCCGCTTTCTTCACCTCGTTTGGGGTGCATCCTGTTGGAGTGATGTCGGGGATTGCTGGATCGCTGCTGTATTGGGTGGCACAACACGATGTTGAGCGTGGTGGTCAGCCCAGCCATTATTACTTTGTGCAATTGCTGGTGTATGAGCCATTGTTGTTGTTTGCTGGCTTTGCGGCCACGCTTGCAGGCATTGGCCACTTGGTCGTGCAAATCAAGCGCGGTGCTGCCTTGACTGCGCAGCGCATGGCTCCTGGCTTGCTGGCGTGGTGGGCGGCTGGCTCGTTTGCCCTTTATAGCTGGGCGGGCGAGAAAATGCCATGGATTACCTTGCACGTTGCTGTGCCGCTGATTTTTATTGCTGCTTGGGGCCTCGGGCGCGTGTTTGCCTGGGGCTTCCAGCCAATTCAACGGGCATGGCTGAGCAAAGAGTTGCCAACCCGTCGCACCGAATGGCTTGGCCTAGTGAGCTATTTGGCGGTGATTGGCCTGATTGCAAGCTACGCCGTGATGCAATTAACCAGAATGGTGCGTATTCAGCCGAATATTGCGCCAACTGGCAGCCCAGCCACGCCATTGTTCCTTGGTAGCATGATCTTGATTGTGCTGGCAATTACGGGCTTTTATAGTATGTTCCATGGCTGGCGCCGGGCAGTAACTGGCCTGACGTTGGCATTAACTATCATCTGGAGCATGTATTCATTCCGCTCGGCGTGGCGCTTGAATTACCAAAATGGCGATATTCCGGTTGAAATGCTGGTGTATGTACAAAGTTCGCCAGATGTTGGCCGCGTGATGGACGATTTACGCAAAATCTCAGTCGCTGAGACAGGCCGCATGGAATTGCCGATTATGTACGATAATGAGCAAATCTGGAAGTGGTATGTGCGCGAATATACCAAAGCAACGGGCTTTTCTGGCTCGATGAACAGCCCTGCCACGCCAGAAACTGCGGCAATTTTGATGATCGATAGCAATTGGACGACCAACCAAGCCAATGTCGAAGGCTTTCTTGAAGGCCGCTTCCCATTGCGCTGGTGGTTCCCTGAATCGCAATTCTATCGCTTTGCAGAGGTGCCTGAGCTTGATGCCAATGGTCAAACCATGCGCGATAGTAGCGGTGAGCAAGTGATGAAAGCCGCGCCATATGATCAAGATTCAACGATTGGGCGATTGATCCGCGATCCATTCGATGCTCCAACCCAAAATGAACTTTGGCGCTATTTGCTGTTCCGTCAGCCGCCAGGCCAACTTTCATCGGTTGATTTTAAAGTCTACGTTCGTCCGCGCTATGCCCATGTGTTGGGCGTGCAAACCCAAAATATGAATGGCCAATCGCAGGTGCGTTAGGCCGGTCTGTGTTTCCACTTTGTAACGAGATGATTTGTTGCTTATGACCACACCTGACTTAACCAAAAAGCGTCTGCGTCGCGCTCAGCCACTGCAAGTACGCCGTCGGCAGAGTTCATCATGGTTAGATCGTTCGATTGCCTTTGGCTGGCTGAATAGCGAGTTAATTGGCTATCTTGTGTTGATTGCGCTCAGTGTGTTTATGCACTTGTGGCAATTGGGCAATATGGCGATGCACCACGATGAATCAATTCATGCCAAATATAGCTGGCAGTTTTATATGGGCAAGGGCGGTTTTCAATGTGGCATCGACAATGCTGCCTCGGATACCTACTGCTATAACCCAGTTTTTCACGGCCCAACCCTGTATCTCAGCACCTATCTGAGCTACTTTTTGTTTGGGGCAAGCGATGCGACCGCGCGTTTGCCCATGGCCGTAGCTGGGATCGCCTTGGTTGCTTCGTGCTGGATGCTGCGGCCCTTGGTTGGCAAACGTGCAGCCTTGCTCAGCGCAGGCTTGATGGTGCTTTCGCCAACCTTGCTCTACTTCACCCGCTTTGCCCGCCACGATGCTTTAGCGATTCTGTTTACCTTCTGGCTGATGGTCGGCTTGTTCCGCTTTTGGCAAGAAGGCCGCAGCCGCTGGCTGAATTTGGCGATGGCAAGTTTGGCATTGCTCTGGGCAACCCACGAGTTGGTCTTTATCATTGGCTTTATCATCATTAGCTTCTTGGCTCAGCGCTGGCTATGGGAAGCGCTTGGCTCGAAAAAATTTGTGATTGCTTCAGGTATTTTGATGGCAATCACTGGGGTCTTGATGATCTTCCAACCCCATGTTTCGTTGCCAACTGCTGCCAACCAAACTGCCAATGAATTGAATTTTGGTGGCTTGGGCTTGATTGGCTTTTCAACCCTGCTGTTTGGCCAATTGGTTAGCCTGCGTTGGAGCGAAGCGCCGTTGTTCCGCCAAGGCTTGCGCTATGTGAACAAACGGGTCTTTTGGCAAGCATTTGCATCCTTTGCCGTAACCTTTATTGTGCTGTTTAGCACTTTCTTCACCTATCCACGCGGGATTATCGATGGCTTGTTTGCAGGCATAAGCTATTGGTTTGGCACCCAGCAAACCTATGCCCGCGGCGATCAACCATGGTTCTATTATTTCATGCAATTGGGCATTTACGAGCTATTGCCCGTGAGCTTGACCTTGGTTGGTTTAGGCGGTTGGCTGGCCAAAATTGGCTGGCGCAAGGCCGTTACCAATTCGAGCATTTGGGATGAAGCTGGCGAGGAAACCGCTAAGCCTGCTGCTGACGCAACGATTGCTGAAGCCGTAGCAGAGCCAGCAGTTGTCACAATTGAACCAATCAGCGATGGCGTGCCAGTTGGTGAAAATCCAGTTGTGGTTGCTGGCCAAACCTCGTATATGGCCCAAGCTGAGGCCGAAATTCGTGAAACCACGTTTGAAGAAACTGTGCCAGCAATTTGGCTGGGCTTTTTGTTCTACTGGTTTTTGATGGCGCTGACCCTGTTTTCGTGGGCAGGCGAAAAAATGCCTTGGCTGACGATTCACATGACCTTGCCAGCAGTCTTGGCCGGAGCATGGGCACTCGATAAAATCGTTGATCGTACCAATTGGGCCGAAACCAAACGCAGCATTGCATGGTTGGCAATTCCTTTGGGCAGCATCGCCTTTGCCCTAATTATTGCAATTATGGGGGCGATTGGCGCGGCGACTGGGGCAAGCCAACAAGTAATGAGCACCAGAGTTAGTGCCTTCTTGCTCGTGGTTTTGTTGCTGATTGTTGGCGTGTTGCTGTGGATGCTGATCCAACGAGCGCGCTTACGGGTGATTGCCGCCTGCGCCACCTTAGGGATTTTGGCCTTGCTGGGGCTGTATAGCCTGCGCTCAAGCGTGGTCGCAGCCTATATTCAACCAGATGTGCCAGTTGAATTTTTGGTCTATACCCAAACTGCGCCTGATATGCCAGTGATTGTGCGCGAAGCTGAGCGCTTGGCAATTAGCCAAACCCGCAACAGCCGCTCAATCGAAGACCCAACTGGCGGCCATACCATGAAAATTCTGATTAGCTCAGGCGATGAGTCAAGCCCAAGCCGCGAAGGTGGCTTGAATCAGCCGCTCGATTGGTATTTCCGCGATTGGACGAATATTCAGTGGGTCAGCAAGGGCCAAATCGCCACCCTCGACCAAACCATGCTCGATGCACCAATGGCGATTTTCTCTAAATCAAACTTGGCTGCTGATACCACCCAACGTATGGAACAAGCAGGCTATGTGCAGCTCTACGATACCTACCATAATTGGTGGTTCCCTGAGAGCAGCAGCGATGGCCTATCGAGCTACAAAGATAAACTCTACGATCCTGCCTATGGTTGTGATCCGGCCATGAAAGGCCAGCAGGATGTCAATGGGCGCTCGAAGTTTAATTGTACGCTCGGCGGTGCTTTCATCCTGACGTGGCCATTGCGGCCATCAAACTGGGTGACGATGCGTGAATATATGCTTTCGCGCGAGTTGCCCTCGACCGTTTCTTTGGGTGGCCGTGAGATTGTGGTCTTCGTCAAGCGCGATTTAGCCAACTTGCCAGTTGGCGAAGGCGGTGCTGTTGCAGGCACAGGTAGCACGCTCAAATTGGTGTCCGAAGGCCAATTGTTGGGCGACGAGCCAGCAGAACCACGGGGTATTACGACCGGCCCAGATGGCTCGGTCTATATCGCCGATGCACCCAATAATCGGATTTTGATCTATCAAACCGATAGCCAAACCAAGATTATTAGCGGCACCAATACTGGCGCATTGCTCGAACCATCAGGTGTAGCCGTCGATGAACAAGGCTTTGTCTATGTTGCTGATACCTGGAATGCGCGAATTGCCAAGTTTGATCCGCAAGGTAACTTCGTTACCAGCTGGGGCAGTGGCAGCGAAGAGCTGCAACCTGGCTCAGGCAAGCGCCTCACGCGCACTGGTGGCACGGTCGAAGGCAACAATGCCAATCCATTGGGCTTCTTTGGCCCACGCAACTTGGTCGTTAGTGGTGGGCGGGTCTATATCGCCGACACTGGCAATAAACGGGTTGTCGTGACCGACACCGATGGCAATTACCTCGGCCAAGTTGGCACTGCTGGCGCAGGCATCGGCCAATTCAACGAGCCAATTGGCTTGGGTACTGCCAACAACAGTTTGTATGTTGGCGATACCTGGAATGGCCGGATTCAGGTCTTCCCGCTTGATGCGAATGGCGTGCCTCAAGCAACACCAAGCGTGCAATGGCCGGTTGCTGGCTGGCAAACCGATACCTACCTCGACCCATTTATTGCGGTTGATACCCAAGGTCGGGTTGCGGCTGCGATTCCAAGCAAAAACCAAGTAGCCTTGTATGGGGCAACTGGTCAATTGTTGCTGGTTTGGGGTGGCCAAGGCAATGATGATGCCTCGACAGGCCAACCAAGTGGTATGGCATTCGCCCCCGATGGCAGTGTTTACGTGAGCGAAAAAGCCAATCGGCGGATTCAGCGCTGGGTCTTGCCCAAAGTTCGCTAAGTTAATCTGATTGGTATAAGCCCATGGTTTTGGCCATGGGCTTGTACATTTAACCAAGATGGCTATGCTACAATGGCGCTCTAGCCTCGTTTTGTTGATCTACTAGCGTTTTTCGTAGGTGAAGGTGTGTTATGACCCAGCCGCAAACCACATATGATCCCGACACTGATAGCCTGTTATTACGCTTGGCCTATGGTGATGAATGGTTGCAGTTCAATTTAAACGAATATGTGCAAGTAGAGACCGATCCCGAGTTGCAAATCTGCTATGCGCTGATGCTTAACGATTATTCTTTGTTGATTGCTCAAACCAAATATGGCCAGCGCTTTTTTCCCCTCGATGGCTTGCAAGTGCTGCACCAAGAGCAACAAGAACGACTGTTGGCATTACTTTTGAGCCAAGGCCTACAACCATTTTTGAGCGTTGCCGCCTACACGCCCTCATTGGTCGATACCGTACCCATGATCAGCATCCACGATTCAATTAGTTTCAATCAGGTTGAATGGCAATCGCGCTTCGAGCAATATCCTTAATCGGTCAAATGCAATGAATTAGCATAGAGAGAATGAAGAATGACGATGGATCTTTTTCAGGCTGCCCACCAGGCATTGAATCAACATAATTATCAGCTTGCCCAACACCATTTGATCACGCTTGTGCGTGCCAATCCCAGCCATGGTGAGGCATGGTGGCTGCTTGCCCAAACCTTTGATGATCCCCAGAAACGCCAAGATTGTTTGGATCGTGCGCAACGTAATGGGTATCAACCAGTAGCGCAAGTTATCGAGCCAGAATCGGTGATTTTGCCGTGGGAGCAAGCTGATGCCTGGGATAGCCCGCCAGCGCCAAACTTTTCTGCGGCAACAGTTGCTACCCCAACGCTGGCGAGTACTCTGCTGCCAAATCCAACTGCTTCTGGCGCAGCAAATGCATTTCAATTGCCAGCTGTGCTACCCTACCCACGCTTAAATCCTACCGATCTGAACCACATTGTTAAGCTTTTGAACAAACAGCCTGATCGTTCGCAACAAATTCAAGCAGTTATGGGCATGTTTCAATGCTCTGCTGAGCAAGCCGATCTGCTGCTACAAGGCGTCGTCTACCATCATCCACAGCTTTTGCGCCCTGCCAAAATTGACATGAGCCGCTTTGTGCTGGAACTGATTAGCGTCATTCTTGGGCTGGGCCTAGCCTTAATTGGTGGATTTTTGTTCTTTAATCCTGGCACTATTCGGCGCCGATGGCCAGTACGACTGTTTTTCATTGGCCTATTGATCGCCGTGACTGCTGGCTCGCGTATGGTTATGCTTACTCGTAATCCTAGCTAAATAATCGTGGCACAGCATTTGCTTTTATTCAAACATATGAAAGCCTGATAGTAGTTAGTAATGATAACAAAGGAGTTAGCAATGGGTAACTTAGGCGAACGGATTAAAGGTAAAGCTGAAGAAGTATATGGCGATGCTAAAGAACGTCTTGGCGATGCTTTAGATAACGAACAAATGCAGGCCGAAGGCCGCGCAACCGAACTCAAAGGCGAAGCCCGTCAAGAGGCCGCTAAAGCAGCCGAACGGCTCGGCGGTATGGCCGACGAAGCTAAAGGCAACCTCAAACAAGTTGCTGGCGATTTGCTCAACAATGAACAAATGCAAGCAGAAGGCGTAGCCGAAGAACTCAAAGGCGAAGCCCGCCGCAAAGCTAACCAATAGACCTATTGCTTTCCCCCTTATAGCAATAGCTCGCTTAACACCGCCAATTCATGGCGGTGTTAGGCTTTTAGGGTGATTTTTTGCCTAGTACCTGCCAAACTTGCCCAACTTGTGGCTCTAACAGGCGTAGAGTTTAACAAATGGAGGCATGTATGCAGCGTTTAATTGCCCGTTTAATGATCCTCATAATGCCAATTTGGCTGCTCCCAACAGCTTTACAAGCAAGCCCAAGTGCGCCACCTAAGCGCTTTATCGATCAGCCATGGCAGAATCTTTATTATACAAATTTGGTATGGGAAACAAGCGGCCAATGTGGTGGTATGTTTCGAGTTCAAACCACCAATTTATGTACCCACGGCCCCGATCCTGTGGAGCCACAATTGCCCAAAAGTTGGGCTGATGATTTAATGTATCCTAACAATCAAATACATGTGTCAATAGGTCAATCATCCCAATCTTGCCTTGATGATGGTACCAACCACTATCGAACGCAAGTATTGTACGTTCGAGCTAGCGATACCCAAGACAATAGCTCAATTATCGCGCCAGTCTTGCGAAAGCAGTTATTAGGCGTGGATAGTATTTATAACCAAAGTGCGCAACTAACTGGTGGTCAACGTCATATTCGTTGGCAACTCGATCACGCGTGCCAAATTGATGTGCAACATGTGGTGATTGCGCCTAGTGCCGATAACGATTTTGGCTCAACGATTGCCGCCGTTGCCGCCCAAGGGTTTAATCGCGCTGATCGCAAATATTTGATGTTTGTTGAGGCTCGTTATTACTGTGGCATTGCCACCGTGCAGCATGATACCCAGGCAAGTAGCGCCAATGCTAATAATCATACTGTTGCCTACGCCCGGATTGATGCAGGCTGTTGGAATGCGCGGGTGGTTGCCCACGAACATATGCATATGATTGGTGGCGTTCAGCCCAATGCCCCGAATACAAGCAGCAGTTGGCATTGTACCGATGAATGGGACATTATGTGCTACTCTGATGCACCATCGTATCCGGCATTAGTTATAGCCTGCCCTGAACATAGCATTCGCGATATTTTTGATTGTGGTCATGATGATTATTTTCATACCAATCCACCAGCCCAGAGCTACCTCGCCAAGCATTGGAATAGTGCCAATAGCCTGTTTTTGAGCCAACAAAGCCAATTTTGGCAGGTTTATCTCCCAGTTGTCAGCCATTGATAGGCGCGATTATGTGTGCCAGTCCTTGTTTGATATAGGAGTAGTATCAAGGTGTGGATTGTTTTCAAATACCGATGGAATATACCTTTCGGGCTATAGGCAGTTTGCTGATTAAGCCGTAGCCTTAGTTCAGTGATTTGCTTTCCCTATGGAGTGCCTATGTCGCCAATGGGTTACAACATTGAGCTTTGCAGCGTCTCACCCATTCGAAATTCAATTATGGATCTTGATAAAAAGCTGGATTATTTCGATTTAGGATGACGTGAAAACCTTTCCAAGCTCGACTGAATCGTCTAGCGATAGGCCATAGTGAAACGCTATTTATTTCTATTTTACCTAGCAGAATAGCCTTAGAAGGAGCCGTCCATGTCAGCCAACCCAACCACCGAATGGCGTTTCAAAATCTTGGTCGCTGGCCTTGTGATCATGTTTATGTTTGCAGGTTTGAGCCAAGCCAGCGGTAAAAGTGGCCCTATCGAAGGTGTCTATCCTGCGCCAATAACTGCGCCAATTGCCTTTGTTACGCGCACACCGAAGCCAACCCTTTTGCCAATTACCCGTACACCGAAGCCAACGCCGCGCAGTCCCTATCCAACGCCAATCGTAACCCGCACGCCAGAAGCAACCCGCACCGCAACCCGCACGCCAGAAGCAACGCGCACAGCAACCCGCACGCCATTGGCAACCCGCACGCCAGAAGCGACACGGACAGCAACCCGCACGCCATTGGCAACCCGCACCGCAACGCCAACCCGTGTGCCAGAACCAACTCGCACGCCGACCCGTGTGCCAGAACCAACGCGCACGCCTGCTCCTACACCTTAGCAAGGTTAAATACAAAATAGGGCGATCAATCGTGATCGCCCTGTTGCATATCTTTGCTTATATAGTTGATTGATCAAGCCAAGTTTTGGAATCTTCATCAAAATTAGGATCATCATAAAGACTCGGCATATGGCAGTCAATAATAAGATTATCCATTTGTTCTAAAAAATCTAAGCCTTCACGTGTAATGCTGTTAATATCTGTTTGACGATCTCGATTTGTATATCCTTGTCCATAAATTTTAGTCATATGTACTTGTGTAAACGATCTTAAGTCGAGGTTATCATTAAAATTTTTATATCTCGAATATAAATCATTTGTTGTTAGTGGATTTTCTTTTAATAATTCTAATATTTTATATACATTAATTTGATCTATAGATGTTTGTATAAATGGAAATACATTGAAATAACTATCAATGTTAGGATTCATTGCTATAGCATTCGGAACATTAATGAATTTCTCGTATTCTTTACCTTGAGTAATAATATACTGTTTACTTGATTTATTTGTAAGTTGAGCCATTGACATTAATGCTAAGTTTATTACATTTGCTCCTCCAGTAAGATTACACCAAATTTCTTTACCTTGTCGATTAGGAGCTGAAAAATGATATGTAACTCGTATAACCCGTTGGAGACATTCTTGGAAATTATTGATATTTAGCTTACACCAATATACTTTACGTTTTTCCTTAGGATCAAAACTTTTCCATATTTTTACTAATGCTTGTTCAATCTCAGTGCGAACATCACAAGGCGACGCATTGCCGATATAGTCAAATGCAGCCAATTTGCGTTCAACGACTTCGGGGCTGGAAAACAAAACTAATGCTTCAATAGAGCCTGCGTTTTTTTCTGAATGATTAATCCCACCACTATTTTTTAATAAACGTTGGATTGATTCTGGTGGATTGGGTTTGGTGCTCATTTGCAGAGCTTTTTCAATATAATCAACTGCACAGGTTACTGCTCCAACCGAACGTCCCACGCCCATAAAATGATAAACACCCATTCAATCCTCCAAACCAATGTAATTGCTTGGTTTTTAAAGTTGTTCGAGGACGGCGCTCTCTTGGCCAAGCATTGAGTAGAGGTTGCTGAGCAAGCCCTCTTGTGGGTTGATCCGATAGCTTGGTTCTAACATCACTTGGCCCATGGGGTTGGGCAGATAGATCGTAATAGGCTGATCGCCCTCGTAGCCACGCAACACCCGATCGATCTCTTGCATGCGCCGTATATCGGTTTCGTTGTTGCCTGATCGCGGCAAATAGATGTGCAAATGGAAGCGTGGCCCGCTGGCAATCGCAACGCTACTCGTATCTTCATGGCTGGCTGCTGGCGCGACGCTTACTTTGCGCCGAGGCCGTGGCACAATTGTAACCGCCGCTGAAGCTGCGGCTTCACTTTGGCTATTACCGTTGCCATTACCGTTGCCATTGGCATAATGACCATTGCTATTACTGTGTCCATTGCCGTTCGTGTGTCCATTGCTGGCAGCATAGCCATTGCCATTGGTCGGTGCAGAAACGCTTGCAGTGCTCATCGCTGGACGTACCTCAACATAGACATCATCATTGAAGGCTTCCTCTGGCAGTGGTGCGCCATCATCAAGATAGGCGGGCAGTTCGTCGATTGCGCTAACTGAGCGTCGAACTGCTACGCTTGGTGTAGCTGGCTTGCTGGCACTTTTTTGCTCAACATTGAAGGCACTCACCGATTCAATCATCAATTGGATTTCGTCGCGGCGATTATCGACTTTGGCAGTAATTTGCACAATTGCATCATCAACCAAGAATTCAGTATATTGCTCCAAGGTGCGGGGGAAGGCCACAAATTCGATTTCACCTTCTAAATCCTCGACCTTGCCCACCATCATTGAATCGCCTTTTTTGGTTTGAATGCGCTTGGTATTGTTGATCATCCCAATCAAACGTATCGCTGTGCCAATGTGTTTTTTACCGATCATGCCAAGGCTGATGCGGCCAGGATCGGGCGGCGCATTCTCCAAGGCTTGGGCCATTGGATGCTCAGAAATATACATGCCCAAGAGTTCTTTTTCCCAGTTGAGCAATTCGCGCTGCATTTCGAGTCCGCCGCTAATCGGCGGAAAAGGAATTGGCGCAATGGTTGGGGTGATCGATTGTTCGCCGCCGCCAAGCATATCAAAGAGGCTATTTTGGCCTGCTTCACGGGCTTTTTGGGTTTCATGGCCAGCACTAATCGCCCGATCAAGAATCGCAAGTTTCTGGTGGCGCGTGCCCGGCAACGAATCCATTGCCCCACATTTGATCAAACTTTCCATTACTCGCTTGTTGAGCACCCCGCGATCAACCCGCGCACAAAAATCTTCGATGCTGCTGAAGGGGCCGCTTTCATCGCGCACTTTCAAAATTGCTTGAATTGGGCCAATCCCAACGTTGCGAATTGCACTTAGCCCAAAGCGAATCCCACGATTGTATTTGATGCCCTCCGGCAAGGTTCCATTGATTTCAACAATCGTAAAACCTTCTTTGCTGCTGTTGACATCGGGCGGCGAGACGGCCACGCCCAAGCGCGAGGCTTCGGCAACGCTCTTGGCAACTTCGTCGATTTCGCCAGAAGCTGCCGAAAGGGTGGCGGTCATATATTCGGTTGGATAATTATTTTTGAGCCAAGCAGTCTGATACGACAGCAAGCCATACAGCGTCGAGTGCGGACGGTTGAACGAATAGCCAGCGAATGGCAGAATCAGTTCCCACAATTCGTCTGCTTGAGCTTGGGTCAATCCTTTGCGAATACAACCCTCTTTGAAACGCACCGAGTTTTCGGCCATCAACTCTTTGTTCTTCTTACTGATGGCTTTGATCACAATATAGGCTTCACCAAGCGTATATTCGGCAACTGCCTGGAGCAATTGCATAATTTGTTCTTGATAAACGATAACCCCATAGGTATCCTCAAGAATTGGCTTGAGAATTGGGTGAATATATTTGATCGCGTGGGGATTATTTTTGTTGTGAATATACACTGGAATTTGTTCCAGCGGGCCTGGCCGATACAGCGCCACCATACCGTACAAATCATCAACCCGCGTTGGCTTGAGTTGCACTAGGTAACGAGTCATGCCCGCCGATTCGAGCTGGAACACATCGACCGTTTCGCCACGGCCCAAGGCCTCGAAAGTTTTCTTATCTTCCAGCGGAATATCCGAGAGCCACATGGTTTTGCCAGTGGTTTGCTCGATCAGTTGCAAGGCTTCGGCGGCCACCGAAAGGTTGGTCAAGCCCAAAATATCCATTTTGAGCAAGCCCATTTTGGCGAGGGTTGGCCCTTCAAAAGCAGCCATCACGCCATGTTCGTCTTTGGTGGTGCGTTGCAAGGGCACCATATTTTCAAGCGGATGGCGACTAACGACGACCCCACAGGCATGGGTGCCGACACTCTTCATCCGGCCCTCAACCTTTTGCGCCCAATCCATCAACTCGCGCAATTTGGGGTCGGTATCATAAATTTGCTTGAGTTCAGGCACTTTATCGAGCGATTTGGCAATCGTCATGCCCACGGGCAAGGTTGGGATTAATTTAGCAACCCGATCGACCTCGCTCAGTGGAATATCGAGTACGCGGCCCATATCGCGCAGCGCTGCTTTGGCGCCCAGCGTACCATAAGTGATAATTTGGGCCACATTCTCGCGGCCATATTTGGTCGCAATATAATCGAGAATCTCGCCCCGCCGCGCATCGGCAAAGTCGGTGTCAATATCGGGCATTTCCAAGCGTTCGGGCGAGAGAAAGCGCTCGAATAGCAGCTTGTTTTGTACCGGATCAACGTCGGTAATGCCCAAACAGTAGAGAACCAACGACGCGCCAGCAGAACCCCGTGGCAGACAGGGAATCCCATTCGAGCGGGCAAATTTGACATAATCCCAAACGATCAACATATAATCGGGAAAGCCCGTTTGGTTGATCACGTCAAGCTCGTAGCTCAGCCGTTGCACATATTCTTCACTGGGATTGCCATTGCAACGTTTGATCAAGCCTTCTTCGCAAATCAGGCGCAAATAGGAAGCAGCATCGTGACCCTCGGGAATATCAAACTCGGGCAACTCGACCCGCCCAAAATCCAATTTCAAATTGCACATATCGGCGATGCGGCGAGTGTTTTCCATTGGCGCAGTGCCATAAATCTTATAGCGATCCCACATTTCGTCGCCAGACATAATGTGGTAGGTTTCATCCATTTGATAATTTTTCGAGCACAACTCTTGCAGCGTGAGGTTAAAGCCCATCGCCATCACCCGTGAGTGGGCTTCAAGGTCTTCGCGGCGCACAAAGTGGGTGTCGTTGGTTGCAACCAATGGCACATGCATCTCGTTGGCGATGCGCACCAGTTCCTCGTTAATTTCCACCAACTCAGGGGTATTATTGTGCAGTTGCAATTCGATGAAATAATTTTCAGGCCCAAATAAATCGCGGAACCAAGCCACTGTTTCAACAGCTTTTTGACGTTGCTTCGATTGGACGTTTTGAATAACTTCGCCAGCGATACACGACGAGGTAACGATTAACCCTTCATGATATTGTTCAAGCAACTGGCGATCGATGCGTGGGCGAGCGAAAATACCTTTACCCATGCCATCGAGATGCGAGCGCGAGGTCAATTTCACCAAATTGCGATAGCCAACCTCATTTTGGGCGATTAGCAGCAGGTGATAATAATTTTTACCGCCCTTCACCATCGGATCTTTATTCGAGTTGGGGGCGATATAAGCTTCCATGCCAATAATTGGCTTGACGTTGGCTTTTTTGGCGTTGGCATAAAACTCCATCGCGCCATACATCACGCCGTGGTCGGTTATGGCGATGCTATCCATCTGAAGTTCAGCGGCACGTTCGGCGATGGCTTTGGTTGTGGCATAACCATCAAGCAAGCTATACTCCGAGTGAACGTGAAGATGGACAAAATCTTTCATAACAAACCTCTTCTATAGCTAGGGTTGCCCATAGCGAAAGCCGCCCATAGATTGGCGGTAAAAAAGCAGAAAATGCTTTACACAAATGAAGCACGAAAGGTGGTTTTTAGGCCATCGCTATGGTAGAGAAAGCGCTTATTCTCAGCTTGGTGTGTCAAGGGAGCATGTAGTTTACTCAGAATTTGAGGTAAAAAAGCCCGTTTTGCTGGCTCCCGCTTCGTCTTTGCATTATACCATAGCTGCTTGTGGATAACTACGTGAATAAGCTGTGGATTAAAGGTGTAAAACATTATGTCGAGGTTTCTACCTGATCATAGCTAGTAGTTTTCACCTAGGCTGGGCCTAATAAAATCAGCCTTATCCAACGTCCTTGAGCTATACATTACATGCTTAATCATTGCATAATTTGGCTCAATGAATAGCCTTGGTTAGCACAAATATGTTGCAGAGCTACGGATAAAATGCAATATTTTGATTAAAAAACCCTGCTCCATATTTGGAACAGGGTTTTCAGAGTAGTTGCTCAGCCAAGTTGTTAGAGCCAAGCAGCCAGCAGGTAGTAGACCAACGGTGCGGTAAACAGCAGCGAATCGACTCGATCGAGCAAGCCGCCATGGCCTGGAATGAGGTTGCCCGAATCTTTGACTCCTGCTTGGCGCTTTAACAACGATTCGGCCAAATCGCCCAGCGTGCCGCCGCCAGCGCCAATTACGCCCAGAATAATCGCTTGAACTAAGGTCAATGGCATGCCTAAGAGCGCTACAATCCCAATGCCAGCAGCAATTGAGGCGATTGTGCCACCAACAAAGCCTTCCCAAGTTTTCTTGGGGCTAAGCAAGGGTGCCATTTTGTGCTTGCCAAAAGCGCGGCCTGCAAAATACGCGCCGGTATCCGAGGCCCAGGTTACGGCAAAGGTTGCATAGATCCAAGCAGCGCCGGTTTCGATGTTGAATGAGCTTAGTGGGCCGCCACTCAGGGTTGGGCTTGGATCAGCGCGGAGCAAGACGAAGTGGCTGAGCATGGCTCCTGCATAAATTGCGCTGCCCAAACTGGTTGCCCACGCATCGAGCGCGCCCGTGCGATCCTTGCGACTAATTTCATAGATCAAACTAGCCATTGCGCCAAGCGCCACAACCGCGCCAGTTAAATTGACGCTGGTACGTGGTTGGCCAACTGCTGCCGCGACAAAGGCCACGCCAAGGCCAATCGCTAATGGCAAGCGTGGATGATAGCCACCAGCTCGCAAAATCCGTTGAATTTCATAGATGCCGATGACCACGGCGATGGCGATCAGCGCGGTTGTCCACCAACCACCTAACCACACAATGATCAACACGACCGGAGCTAATACCAAAGCGCTTGCAATTCGCGTGCCCAACGTGGCCTCCTCTATGCGTTTAAAGGCTGAGAACGTTGGTTAGCATACCACGAATTAACGTCCCCAAAAATGATTCACAATATCTTGGTCAAAGGTTTTTTGGCCATAATCGTGCAAGATACGCAAGATTTGGACCCGATGGTCAGTAGCATGATTAGTAATTTGGATTAAAACCTGCCACCGGGCCAAATTAATCCCCGGCAAAATCTCAGCCAATTGCTCATCACGCAGCTGATCGACATAGCTGATTACGTTGCCACGCATCTCATTAAACACGTTGCGCACAGCATCAATCGTCGTATATTCCAAGGGATCGAGGTGGGGAGGACGCTGGCCAGATTGCAAGCCAGTGATCCAAGCCCGTTCGACGCTGGCAACATGCACCAAATGGTTGCGCAATGAGCCATGCGAATAAGGGTAATCGGCGCAAAATTGTTCGTTGCTCAAGCCCTCAATGCTTTGCCAAATCCGTTGATCAAAATCTGCGTTATAAGCCACCAAACTTTTGATAATTGTTAGTGCTTCCATCGTGTACCTCGGCACAAAATCAATCAGCCTCATCATAGCATACGTCATCTCAATTGTGAACATTTGTGCGGAATTATAACTCCTGCATGAGACCGATGGAAACGTTCTCGGAATCCATATAATGCATTGATCTATCATCGTTTTTGCAAAGCAGCTAGGCAGGTTATGGAGCAGCAGGAAATTGACGCGCACCTCCGGCATAATGTGGTGGTTAATGTTGCCGATGGCGCATTTTTTGGGGCCGCAACTGGCATTGCCTCGTTTGTGACGGTTATTCCATTGTTTATGCATACCTTGACCGATTCGGCGCTCTTACTTGGTTTAGTTTTGGCGATACGCTCAGTTGGTTGGCAGTTACCTCAATTATTGACGGCGCGGCGCGTGGCTTCGTTACGGCGCTATAAGCCAATGGTGCTGCTCATGACGATTAACGAGCGCCTGCCCTTTTTTGGCTTGGGCTTAATTGCTTGGTTTGCTGCTGATTTAGGCCGCGAATTGGCGCTCTGGTTGGCCTATAGTTTATTAATCTGGCAAGGCTTGGGTGGCGGCTTAACAGCGACCGCTTGGCAAACCATGATTGGCAAAATTATGCCACCCCGTTGGCGCGGCACATTCTTTGGCGTGCAATCTGCCGCCGCCAATCTTTTGGCGAGCATCGGCGCAGTTGGGTCGGGCATTATTTTGGATAAACTGCCCTCACCATTTGATTTTGCGCTGTGTTTTGGCATTTCGGGCATTGCGATGGTTATCTCGTGGTCGTTTTTGGCGACAACCAAAGAGCCAAGCCGCGAGCCAGAACATACTCATGGCAGCCAACGTGATTTTTGGGCCAGCATTGCCACTATTCTCAAACGCGACCACAATTTTCGCTGGTTTCTGGCGGCGCGCATTATCTCGCAGCTTGGTTTGATGGCAACGGCGTTTTTTACGGTCTACGCGGTAAAACGCTTTGAGTTGGATGACCAAACTGCTGGAATTATGACCGCGATCTATTTGATTACCCAAACCATCGCTAACCCAATTATGGGCTGGCTCGGCGATCGAATTGGCTATCGGCGGGTGATGGAAGTAGGCGCACTGTTGGCCTTAGCTGCTGGTTTGAGTGCTTGGTTAGCTCCAGCCTTGGGGTGGTTTTATCTAATTTTTGCGCTGGCTGGCATGGCGAATGTAGCTTTGTGGACGATAACTATGTCCATGACCTTGGAATTTGGCAGCCTCGCCGAGCGCCCAAGCTATATTGGCTTGGCCAATACCTTGGTTGCTCCGGCAACCTTAGTTGCGCCCTTAATTGGCGGTTGGCTGGCTGATACTGCTGGTTATAGCTATACCTTTGCGCTGGCTGCTGCTGGCGGTTTGCTGACGTGGCTGATTTTGCGGTTTGCAGTGCGCGACCCACAAACTGTCACGTATAGCGAAGCTCATGCCGAGCCACAAGTAGTTGTGGCTTCATAGGGCATTTATTTTTAACCACGAAGGACACGAAGTTTGGGTTCGTGGTTCTTCGTGTCCTTCGTGGTTAAACTCATCCACGGCGAAACTCATCCTCGGCGGGCTAGTTCGGTGGCAATAGGCAAGGTTACCCAGAAGGTTGTGCCACGGCCAAGCGTGCTAGTGGCCCAAATGCGCCCGCCATGCAATTCGATCAAGGCTTTGGTGATCGATAAACCAAGGCCTGTGCCGCCAATTTTACGGGTGGTCGAGTTATCAACGCGGAAAAAGCGCGTGAACAGCTTGGGTAAATCATCCTCGGAAATGCCCATGCCTTGGTCGCGCACAGCGATAATGACCGAGCGCTCGTTGGGCAGCGGCGGCGCACCAGGCGGCACTTTGCGCAATTCGCGCACAATCAGCGCCACTTGGCCGCCATTGGGCGAATATTTGATCGCGTTCGAGAGTAGATTGGTCAAAATCTGGCGCACTTTATCTTTATCTGCAAAGATCGGCGGAATACCTTCGGGAATATCGATTAACAAACGATGCTTTTCGGAAATCGTTTCGTTGAGTTGTTTGGTAATTTCGCGAATAATTTGGTGCAGCGAGACGACCCAGCGATTAAGTTTGATTTGGCCTGCATCCAAGCGCGAAAGATTGAGCAAATCATCGACCATTTTTGAGAGTTGATTGGCTTGATCGTACACGGTTTGGATAAACTCTTGGCGCTCAATAGGCTTAAATTCACGGGCAAGCAGCAACTCGGTATAGCCCAAAATTGAGGTTAGCGGGGTGCGCAATTCATGCGATACCACCGAGACAAATTCGTTTTTCATCTTGTCGATTTCGCGTTCGCGGGTCACATCTTCAATTACGACCAAACGGCCAGTAATTTGATGTTGGGCATCTTTGACTGGCGTTGAGCGTAATTTCAAATCTTGCAGTGGCTCGCTCAAGCGCAAAGCCAATTCGAGGGTTTCATCGGGGTGGGCTTGGCATTCTGCAAAGAAATCGGTCAATTCCAATGGGTGTGAAAGTCGCTTTAGCAGCAAGGGCAGAATATCCCATGGCAAATACAGCGCAGTTTCATCGGCTGGTTGCTCAATTTGCCAAAGCTGATACCAAGCAGGATTGGTGCGCAAAATCCGGCCTTCGCTATCGGTCAAGGCCAATCCCAAGGGCAAACTAGCCAAGGTTTGTTGCAATTGCATGCGGGCTTCGAGCAATTCGCTATAGCTGGTAGCGCGTTGTAATGGCCGCGCCGCAACGTCGGCCAACGCTTGAATAAAATACAGATCGCGGGTGGTAAACAGTGGCTCGCGATTGGTCGAAAGCACAAGCACGGCCCAGGCTTCGCCCTCGACGCGCACTGGCACAACAATTTCGGCGCGAACATCGGGGGTTGAAAGCTGCCACTCGCTATCGTGGGCAATATCGGTTAATAATGCTGCTTTGCCTGTGCGGGCTACCCGCCCAACTACGCCAACATTCCATGGCCACGAGGCTCGCTCACTAATGCCTGATGCAGCAGGATACCCCTGCGATGCGACGAGTTGATATTCGCCATGCTCGCGATCGACCAGATTGATGGCGCCAGCGCTGGCCTTCACGCCGTGGATGGCTCGCTGCAAAAGTGTCGTTAACAGGCTAATCACATCGGGCGCAATCTCTAAATCGTGGGTTAATGCTCGCACATCAAGTTGCTGTTCGCTGCTGGTGGGATGAATCGGTCGGCCCCAGTGTGATTCGCCGATTGCGGTAGCGAGCAGGGGCAACAAATTGCTCAATAAGGTGCGTTCGCTGGCGCTAAATGTGCCATTGCGGCGCGCCTCCAACACGCCCCACAAGCGGCCTTCCCACTGCACTGGCAGCCCCAAATAGCATTGCATATCTGCTTGCCATTCGCTGGCAACGATTGAGCTGGTGGTAAATGGGCTGGGTGGCAAAGCTGGCGCAGTATGCTGATCAATCACAACTGGTTGGCGCCGCCGCACCACTTGCAGCATCCGGGTGTTATCCCACACGGCGCTAGTGCGGTGCAACGGCAACACAACTTGTGGGCGGGCATCTGGCTCATTGAATAAGGTTAAGCGTAAATCGAGCTGAGGATAGCTATCAGCCAACATGCCAAAACAATGTTGCAGGCGTTGCTCGAAGGGTGTGGTTGCCAGCAACGTTTGAGCCAAGCTACTAAATAAAGCAAGCGTCGACATAGAATCCTCAAAGCTGTAACGGTATTCAAAAGCTAGTGAGCGTTAGGAATATGATGGCCTTGCTCAAAGAGTTCGCTCGCGGCCAAGGCGGCGCCGATAATGCCAGCGTTGTTTTGCAGCATAGCAGGAACCAATGGCGCCTTGGTTTGCAAAAATTGGCCAAATTTATCGAAGCGTTTGCTCACGCCACCCCCCATAATCAACAAGTCGGGCGAGAATAAGGCTTCGATGCGGGCCAAAACTTCGTTGACTTTCTCGGCCCATTTTGGCCAATCCCAACCTTTTTCTTCGCGCACCCGATCCGAGGCTCGATGTTCAGCGTCTTTGCCGCGAATTTCCAAATGGCCAAGCTCGGTGTTGGGTACCAACAAGCCTTGGACAAACAAGGCGCTGCCAATGCCAGTGCCAAAGGTCAGCATCATCACAACCCCATGTTGATCCTTGCCAGCGCCATATTTCATTTCGGCCAAGCCCGCTGCATCAGCATCGTTGAGCATATGAAATTGGCAGCCAGTTGCTTGCTCGAACAGCTGATCGGCATTGGCGCCAACCCAGGTTTGGTCAACATTAGCAGCACTGAGCGTATACCCATTTTTGACAATTGCAGGAAAGGTACAGCCAATTGGGCCATACCAATTTACTTGTTGAACTAATTGCTGCACCGTTTGGGCTACAGCCTCGGGGGTTGCTGGTTGGGGCGTGCTAATCCGCAAGCGTTCGCTAATCATCGTGCCTTGGGCGACATCAACAATTGCCCCTTTGATGCCTGAGCCACCAATATCAATGCCCAAAATTGCCATTGCCCTACCTCACTACACTACAAGCCATGAATTGCTCTATTGTACTACGCTTGCAAGCCAAAATCAGCCGCGCTGGATTACCAAATGCCAACAATTGGGGGTTGGAGGTTGGGGGTCGGAAGCTTGAGGTCGGGGATCAGGGCTAGAGATGTTAACGCAGAATACCGAAAGATGAATTATGAGGGATGAAGGCAATAGCAGAACATAGAGCAAAGAACATAGAACATAGGGTTTGAGATTAGTGGCCTTGGTTTAGGAGACCATGATCAAACAAATCTGTGGCAAAAACAACCTTCGTGTGCTTCGCGTTCTTCGTGGTTTCAACGTCGTGCCATTCGTGGATGAGATTGTAGCGCAGCGGCGCAGAGTTACGAAAGGATGAAGGATGAAGGATGAGCATTCGTGGAATTCGTGGCTAAGAAGAATCTAATCAAAAATAATCTGGGCAATCTGTGGCTAAAAAAGTCTTCGCGCGCTTCGCGTCCTTCGCGGTTGCAACTTCGTGTTCCTTCGTGTCCTTCGTGGATCATTGAGTACCCCTGAAGGATTAACCAACTTCTCACCAAAACAGGACGATTAGCCAACATTTTTTGCTCAAGCCTTTGTTACAATAGGTAATACGATTATTGTCAAGATTCATGAAGGGTAGCCCATGGCTTCATCAAGCAGTTTTATCATCGTTCTTTTAGTAGTGGCATTGATTGGCTGGTTAGCAACTGTCCAGTGGATTCGTACTCACGAACGTTTCTCCGATCGGATCAAGCGTCTGCTGGTGCTGCCTGCCTGGTTTCCATGGATGGGCGCAGCGCTTGGGGTACCGGTGATGCGTGGCGATATGCCGCTTGGTGATTTCGGCAAGGCTATTGCCAGTTTTGTGGTTGGCTTAGGTGTATTCTGGCTTACCCGCCGCGAAGCCTAAAGCGTTTTCTCACCTCTCTGCACTTCATCTCACCCTCGTATTCAGCACTTTTTTGAGCAGCATGCCACTGCTTGCTTAAACCTATGGCTGCATTATTGCATCCATGGGTTTGAGCATGGCTAGTCCCTGAATAGGAACAATGGGACGATAGTCATTCCTTAGTTGTATGCAAAAATTAGCATATCGTGATATGATTATCCTATTGCTGCTTAGACAGGAATCGTGCAGATGCTTGAAAAACGAACTTTAGCTCAAAGCTTACATCTTCCACGGCAATGGCCGTATATGTTTCGGGCGCTAAACCACCGCAATTTTCGGCTCTTTTGGTTTGGCCAACTGATTTCGCTGATTGGCTCGTGGATGCAATCGCTAGCCTTGCAATGGTTGGTCTACCAAATAACTGGCTCGGCATTTGCCATGGGCACGGTTGCTGCGTTCACCGCCTTGCCAGTTTTGTTGCTCTCGCCCTTCACTGGGGTTTTGGTTGATCGCTATTCCAAGCGCTGGGTGGTGTTTTGGGCTCAAATGGCGGCCATGATTTCATCCTTGACCTTGGCAATGTTGACCTTCAGCGATAGCGTGGTCTATTGGCATGTGTTGGCTTTAGCCTTGGTCAATGGGATGGTTAATGCAGTCGATATGCCAGCTCGTCAAGCCTTCACCTCAGAAATGATTGGCAATCGTGATGATCTGATGAATGCGATTGGCCTAAATGCCTCGATTTTCAATGGCGCACGGGCGATTGGCCCAGCTGTTGCGGCGATGTTGGTGAGCGCTGTGGGCTTGGCTTGGGCCTTTTTGCTCAATGGCTTGAGCTTTATCGCAGTGCTGATTGGCTTAACGATGATGACAGGCTTGATTGCGCCAGCGCCGCGCAAAAGCAATAGCTCATCGGTTAATGATTTTATGGATGGTGCGCGTTACGCCTTGCAAACACCACTCATTCGGATCATTTTAGTGCTTGTGTTGGTGCCAAGTATTTTGGGCTTTGGCTATACCTCGTTGTTGCCAATTTTTGCCGACCAAATCTTGGTTACTCCACTGATTCCTGAAGGCTCGGCCCGTTTGGGCGCGATGATGGTGGCGAATGGGATTGGAGCTTTGTTGGCAGCGCTGCGGGTTGCGCGTACTAATGCCCAAACTGATCGCCGCAAGTTATTGCTGAATGGCGCCTTGGGCTTTGGCGTAGGTATTTGTTTGCTGGCGCTCAATCGCTCGTTTTGGCTGGCCTTGCCAATTATGACCTTCACTGGCTTTTCGATGGTCAGCTTTTTGGCAACCGCCAACACCATTCTGCAAACGACCGCTGTCGATAGCTTGCGCGGGCGAGTGATGGGCTTTTATGTGATGACCTTAGTTGGTTTGGGCTTGGTTGGTAGTTTGCAGGCAGGCTTTGTGGCCGAACATTGGGGCACGCCAATCGCAACTGGGATTGGCGGCTTGGCCTGTGTGATTTCGGCCTTGCTTGGCTTGCGTTCCAAAGCCTTGTTGAGCTTGGTTCCACGCCGCGAACAAGCCTGATTGGGGGTACGCAATGGCGCGTGCGAAAGCGCAGTGATCGTTTAGCGATCACTGCGTTCTTAATTTAACGACAGACAAATAAACCAACTGCTTTTTGAATTGGAAACAGGCCTTGGTTGGCAGCTAATTGCTCGCTGACCAACTCGCGACATAGATCCAATGATTCCTCGCTTAGGCGTTGGGTTGAGCGCACATACTCCACAATTGGCTCGACTTCGGTTACGGCCAAATTATTATCAAAATCGATTCTCTCGACCTGAGCAAATTGGGTTTGTAATAATTCTGCCCCATTTTCGAGGGTAAAACTTAAGCTAAATGGCGTAACATCGGCGCTAGGATCGACCGCTTGAATCAGCTCTTTAATTTCGTGCATATGTTGGTTGCCGTTGGTAGCGGCAAAAAATGTGCCATTTGGCTTGAGTACGCGCCGAATTTCGGCCAAGGCCAAGACTTGGTCGGCAATGTGATAGAGCATATGATTGGCAATTACCACATCAAACGAAGCGTCGGCAAATGGCAAATAATGGGCATCGATTTGGCTGAAATTAAGCTTATCAAGCGCGCTAAGCTGAGCTTTGGCCGTGTGCAACATGCCCAGCGAATGATCGCTAAAGCTAATTTGCAACTGGCCTAAATGGTTGCGCTGCTCGTGCCATAAGCGCCCAGTGCCGCCGCCAAGCTCCAACACTCGCCCTTGCTTGGGCAATTGCATGGTTTCCCACAGCCAATCGACCCAATCTTGTTGGTTGGTGCTGAATCGCTCGTGAATCGCAATGCGGGCTTGAAGATTATTGCTGGTGCCATATTGCTGGGCTAATTGTTGGCGCATAGTCATAATCACGCTCTCCCATTAAACAATCCTAGCCTTGGAAAATATGCTGATTGTGGTAGCGCAAAAAGGCTGGATCAGGCTGAAACCGCGCAGGCAGTTTGATCTGCCGTTGATCGTAGGCCAATAATAGATCGTTTGTAGCCGAATTAGCTGAGGATTTGATGAGGGTTGCGGCGACCTGAATGCGATAGTCAGGAGTAATGGTGATCAAACCGCGATCAAAAGCTCGATCGTGTAATGCATTTAAGCAAAGTCCATTGTGCGGATTAACTCGTTGCTCAGCAGCATGTGCCCAGGGCACAATGTGGCTCGTATTCAGCAAACTAGGAATATTTAAGCCAGTAATGCAACAACGCTGATCATAGGCAGCGAGGACTATTTTACGGAAAAAGTGCTGATTCATGCGCACACGACGAAGTTGCGCACGCTCTAAACCTTCAATAATTGGCAACTCAAATAAACTTGTTGCAGGCGCTATTGTTTCTGGCTGCAAGCTTGCCAACAATTGTTCACTTTCCAAGGCCAAGGCTTCCCAATTATTATAGAACTCATTCCACACCAGCTCATCAGCTTTACTTCCATGGCTTGAACCAGTAATTCCACGTTGTTGTTCTTTGGGATCAAGGCTGGCGAAATTTCCTAGTTTGCGTGCAACTGCTCCTGGAGTACGCCCAATCAGCTGTGCTAGCTCGATAATTTGGGGATTTTTGGCATGCATCTTACCAAAGGGGATTTGGTAATAAAGATTGAGCACAATGATCAACTCATCACGCTGCCAAAGATTTTGGCTCATTGCGGTTATGCCCCCAAAAACAGCAGCCGCAAAGAAGCGTATTTACGGCTGCTTGATAACCTAAACCTGCTCGCTGCCAGTGGCAAGGTAGTAGAATAAGGCCATGCGCATGGCTACGCCGTTAGTAATTTGGGTTTCAATGACTGAGTGTGGGCCGGTCGCTACGTCGGGCATAATTTCAACGCCTTCGTTCATCGGGCCTGGGTGCATCACAATCACGTTGGAGTTGGCGCTGGCGACGCGAGTCGCATTCAAACCAAAGCGGCGGCTATATTCTCGCAACGATGGCAGCAAGCCACCTTCCATGCGTTCGTGCTGCAAACGCAAGGCCATCAGCACATCAGCGCCTTCGGCGGCGTGGTCGAGGCTATGCGAAATTTCGACCTTGGGCCAGGTGCTTTGCCAATATTTGGCTGGGCCAATTAGAGTTGGCGGGCCACAAACCACGACTTTTGCGCCCATTGTGGTGAGTGCCCACAAATTGGAGCGCGCCACGCGGCTATGTAAAATATCGCCAACAATCACGACTTTTTTATCGGCCAGCTCGCCCAGCCTTTCGTGCATGGTGAAGAGGTCGAGCAAGGCTTGGGATGGATGGGCGTGGCGACCATCGCCGCCATTAATCACCGAGCCACGGAAATGCTGGGCCACCAAGTAGGGCGCGCCACTTTGGCCATGGCGCATTACAATATAATCGGCGCCTAGCGCTTGCACCGTGCGCACCGTATCAACCAATGATTCGCCTTTTTTGACGCTGGTATCCTTGGCTCCAAGGCTCAGCACATTGGCCGAAAGCGCTTTGGCTGCTAGCTCAAACGATGAGCGGGTGCGGGTGCTATCTTCCCAAAACATATTGACCACAATTTTGCCGCGCAACGTTGGCACTTGCTTGACTGGGCGCTCCAAGATGTCTTTCATCTGGGTGGCGATGGTCAACAAGCTGCGTAGTTCGTCGGCACTCCAATCATCAAGATCAAGCACATGCCGACGGCGCGGAGTAGTGGTTGGCGAACTCATAGAAATTCTCCATCTATAGCAAGTTGCATATTAAGCAAAAGCGCTTAGGTTGTGGCCTAAGCGCCTTGACGATTTAGCGACGGGCTGGCAATGCTGCTCGCCAGCGTAACGCCGCTTCAATAAAGATATCAAGCTCGCCTGCAAGGGCGGCTTTGGGATTGGTATGCACGGTTTCGGTGCGCGGGTCTTTGATGGTTGAGCGTTTGCCCAAGTGGTAGCTGCGCACCACCGAACCCCAAGCATCGTCGCTTGGCTGAATAAAATCATCGAGCTTTTTCATTGCCAAGCGCGCTAGAAGCAGGCTGTGCAAGAGTTCGCGCACCGCTCGCTCGCTGCCTGCGCAGGCAAAGGCTGCCGTGCCACTATAGCGATGTAACGCTCGGCCAGTTACCCGCAGTTTGCGCAAAAAATAGCCGTCGGCGCGGGTATTATTAACCGTCGTTTCGATTTCGTTGCTCGCTGGGGCAGGCGTATCTTCGGTTGGTACTGGCAAGACCGTTATTTGCACTTGGGTCACGGTTTTGAGCCGTGGCTCGCCGCCAGTTTCGGCAATCCGATGGGTGCCTGCTTCGCTGCGCAATAAGCCAAAGGCCCCAGAGCCGCTAACTTGCAAGGTCACCCGAATCAGATTATCTTCTGCTGGCGTTTCGTCGATGACCTTGGCCTCAAAGCGCTTGCCCAGCGACCATTCCAAGTAGGCGTTGGCCAAGTTGCGTACCCAGCGCAAGCCAGCTTGGTCGCTCTCCAAAACGATATAGGCATCGTGCCAATCTTCTGGGTTGCTGAACAACATTTCTAGCTCAGCAAAGCGCAACTCGCGCTCAAGCCGTTTGGCCATGCGCATCAGTTCTGGGAACAAACGGCGTTCGTTGCGCTCGCGAATTCGTTGCAAAAGTTGATCTGCATCGTCATACAAACGCCGCAGATCGTCGCAACGGCCAACCCGCCGTGCTACATTGCTCAACTCAGCCAGCAAAAACTGCGCTTGATCGTGATCGTCCCAAAAGCTGGGGCTAGACATTTCGTCCATCAGCTCGGTTTGGCGTTCGCGCGCTTCGACCACATTCAACTGAGCGATCAGATGATTCAGTCGCTTGTGCAATTGCTCGATAAATAGCGCCGCTTCTTCGACGGTTTGGGGCAATTGTAGCGCTTGCTCCTCGGGCGAGGGCAACAGCGGCTCTTCATCATCATTCGCCACCCACGAAGCCTTGATTTGCTCGCGAGCTACGTATAAGCGCAACAAGCCATTGGTTTGCTCAGGGCGGGTCAGCAAGGCCGAAGCCAAGGGATAAGTGACCATCTTTTCGATTTGGCGTTTCAGATAGCGTGCGCCATAGCGAATGCTGTAGCCATGTTTAAGCAAAATATCCAGCACAGCATCGTCAAGCTCAACCTGCACATTGCGCCGCACCAAGCCTTCGCGTTCGAATAATTTGCGCATTTCGCGGGCGGCAATTTTGCGCATATCGCTTTGCGACAGTGGCTTGAAGAAAATCACCCCATCAAGCCGATTGATAAACTCTGGCGAGAAAAATTCTTCAGTTTCGCGCAAAACCCGCCGTTCGACTGCTTCGATGCCTTCGCGCGCTGCAAAACCCCAAGTTTCGCCTTGGACAATCGTCGCCCCAAAGTTGCTGGTCATAATGATGATCGTATTGCGCAGATTGATTTCCTCGCCCATTGCATTGACCAAAATACCTTCATCGAACAATTGCAAAAAGCGATTGAAAATCGAGCGATGGGCTTTTTCAAATTCATCAAGCAGCAGCACCGCAAAAGGCAAATTGATCAGTGCCATGGTCAGCTTGCCACGGCGCTCTGCGTCGCTATCGCCCCAGGTACGGCCAAATAATTGGGCAAAATCGTATTCGCCGCTGTAATCGGCCATATTGAAGCGCACAAAGCGTTCTTCGCTGCCAAATAAGGTTGAGGCCAAGGTTTTGGCGAGCTCGGTTTTGCCCACGCCAGTTGGACCAAGAAAGAAGTAAACGCCCATTGGCCGCGCCGGATCATGCAGCCGCGCTTTGAGCAAGGCCAACTTTTGGACCATGGCAATCACTGAGGGATCTTGGCCGAGCACGCGCTCGCTAAATGAACGGCGCAACGCAATTTCATCGAAGCGCTCATTTTCATCGAGCAATAATTTGGTGAGGCCAGTACGATTGCCAAAACATTCAACCACATGGCGCGGCAACACTTCTGGCTCCTGCTGGCGTTCAGCCAAGAGCAGCGAATCTTCGAGCAATTCAATTGCCTTGCCAGGGAAGGCTTGGTTGAGAATAAAGCGGCCAGCAATATCAATCGCGGTGGCTTGGCTGGCTGGCTCGATGGTTGCTCGGTTGCGATGGCGTTCGGCCACGTGTTGCACAATTTCGGCTACTTGCTCTGGCTTAGGAATCGCCAAATTTATCGCGGTAAACAAATCGGCGAACGATTCGCGATCGGCAGCGATGGCCTGCCAACGATCTGGCCGCGCTTCGGCGATAATTTTCAATTTGCCGTTGTGTAAATTTGATTCAAGTGCAGCAGCCAAATCATCATCATCATCATCGCCACGTTTAACCCCAGCCCCAACCGCTGCGTGAATATCGCGAATAAACAGCAACACAGCGCCTTGCTCAGCCAATTTGCCAAACAAGGTCGAGAGATTGGCGCGCCAGCCCTCGCCAAATTGCAAGCCCGCCAATAACGACGCAGGCGTCATCTCATACATTGGCAAATCGCGTAGTTTTTCGGGCATTTCTTGGGGCGTTTTGACCAAGCGCCGCACCAATTCATGCACCAAGGCGGTTTTGCCCGAACGTGCCTTGCCCAAGATAATTGGGTTGACATGATCCATCGAGGTTAATAATTGCTGGACTGCCAGCAAATCTTCTTCGCGCAAAAAGGCCGGACGCAACTCATCGCGTTCGGCGCGGGCGCGCAGATCGATGGTACAGCGGCTTAATAAATTGGCTAGTTCTTCATCTTCGACCATAATTCTCTGCTCATCTAACAATGGTGCAAGTTCATCAAGGGTCGCCAACAATGCAGCGGTTTCTGCGCGGCCATCTAATTGCAATGGTGCCACCGCTGCTCGTTTGCGCCGTGACCCAACGTGCTCCAAAAAGCGTGATGTCCGTCGCCGTCGTCGTGCTTGCCCGCTTCGCCCCATCAGTCCTCCTGCACAATTACAACACTATCTTGGGCTGAATCAATTTCACTGAGTTGCACATCAACCCGCTCATTTTTGGCGGTGGGAATATTTTTGCCCACAAAATCGGCGCGAATTGGCAACTCGCGGTGGCCGCGATCAACCAGCACTGCCAGTTGGATGGCGCTTGGTCGACCCCAATCGCTCAATTCGTTTAATGCGGCGCGGATGGTGCGTCCGGTATAGAGTACATCGTCGACCAAGACTACGACCCGCTTGCCCAATTCGGGCAAAATCGTGCGGCCTAAGATGGGTGCTGGCCCACGCGAATGTAAATCGTCGCGGTAGAGGCCAATATCCAGCTCGCCAACTGGCACTTGCACATGTTCGGTTTCGGCGATCATGGCGGCTAAGCGGCGCGCCAATGGCACACCCCGCCGATGAATCCCGACCAAGGAAACCAAACTTGCTCCAGCATTGCGTTCGACAATTTCATGGGCGATGCGTTTGAGGGCGCGGCGAATTTCCTCGTCATTCATCAACTGTTTGGGTGTCATCGATCTGCTCCTGCCAACCAACACTATCTGATCCGTCGCGTACCATCTATTGTAGCCCCGATTTGGTGCGAACGCTACCGCACAGCGACCTAGGGCGAATGAATGAGTTAGCCGCCCAAGCGCACCCGCACCAAGCCTTTAATATCTTGCCAGGCAGTTTTAACAATTTTGACCGTCGTGCCCAAATCTTCAATCCATTCAACAGGCACTTCAAAAATGCGATAGCCCCGTTTTTCTGCTTTGAGCAATAATTCTGTATCAAAAAACCATTCGTTATCGCGCACTGTTGGGATGAGTTCGTGGGCTGCTTGGCGGGTAATGGCCTTGAAGCCACATTGGGCATCACGAAAACGATGCCAAAAGAGCAGCCGAATTAAGAAATTGTAGGCGCGTGAGATCATTTCGCGCTTCCATTGGCGGGTTACAATCGCTCCGTGCATCAAGCGCGAGCCAGTGCCAAGGCTATAATCGCTGTGAATGAGGGCAGCGAGTAAGGGCGGCAAGGCACGGAGATTGGTCGAAAGATCAACATCCATATAACACAGCACATCTGCATTGCTTTTGAGCCATGCGGTGCGTAAGGCTCGCCCACGGCCCCGTTGCTCCAAGCGTTCAAAATCGACCTCGCCAGGAAAGCGGCTGCGCAAATCGTGGCAAATTTGAGGCGTGCCATCGGTCGAGCCATTATCGGCGACCACAATCTGCCAACGATACGGGCATGAAGCCTGCAAAAAATCACGCAGCGCTAAGACGCTTTGCTCGAGCTGCTGCTCTTCATTCAATACCGGAATCACGATATCAACGGAGTAGTCGGTGTGTGCCATACAACCTCGGAGAAACAACAAACCCCAAGCCGACGATCCGACCTAGGGCATGAGCGAAAATGCGCAAAAATTGCTATTAAGCTACACGCCTTCGCAGCCTCGCCGGACCGCATTTAAAGGACTGCTCGATTATAGTGGGCAGTCTAGGCGGTGTCAATCCTAGAAAGGATGAAGCATAAAGAGCATAGAGCAAAGAACATAGAGCATAGGAATGAGATTAATCGACGAAATGAAGGCTAGAGGTTGAGGGCTATTGGATTGTTTGAAATGCCAACAGATGTTGTGCTAGCCTACAGCTTTAGCACTCTGCGCCTCTGCGTTAAATATCGCCAAGTTTATGTTCTATGCTCTCTGTTCGATGTTCTTAATCTAAAACGACACCACGACACTCGCCAAAGCCAATTTTCAGGCCGTTGGCAGTGCCACACCAGCCACGAATAATCACTTCATCGCCAGCTTGCAAGAAACGCCGTTCCTCGCCGTTGCTCAGTTGAATTGGCTCTTGGCCCCGCCATGTCAATTCCATCAAACAGCCGCGTGAGTCTTTGCTTGGGCCGGAAATGGTGCCACTGCCCAATAAATCGCCAGGCTGGAGATTGCAGCCGTTGCTGGCATGATGGGTCAGCATTTGGCCAAATGTCCAATACATATCGCGAAAATTGCCAAGGCTCAGCACCTCGGCTGCTTGGCCAGCTTCGCGCATGTTGGCGGTTTGTAGGCTCACTTCAAGCACTACATCAAGGCCGCCAGCGCTGCGATTGGCTGGGCTATCCAAATAGGCTAGCGGGGCGGGATCGTCTGCTGGGCGTTCGAAGGCTGGGCAGCGATAAGGCGCAAGCGCTTCGAGGGTCACGACCCATGGTGAGATGCTGCTGATGAAATTTTTGGCCAAAAACGGCCCCAGCGGTTGATATTCCCACGCTTGGATATCGCGTGCCGACCAATCGTTGAGTAAGCAGACCCCAAAAACATGATCTTCAGCCTGCTCAATGCTAATTGGTTGACCAAGTTGATTGCCTTGGCCGACCCAAAAACCCAACTCTAGCTCATAATCGAGCAAACGACATGGCCCAAAGCTGGGCGCTGCTGCATCGGGAGCTTTGGTTTGGCCGTGTGGCCGTTTGACCTGCGTGCCACTCACCCGAATTGACGAGGCCCGGCCATGGTAGCCAATCGGCACATATTTATAATTGGGTAACAGCGGATTGTCGGGGCGGAACATTGAGCCAATGTTGGTGGCATGAAAAATCGAGGCATAGAAATCGGTGTAATCGCCAATTGCTGCTGGCAAGGCCATTTCGGCCTCGTCCTGGGCCAGCAACAACGGCTCCAACGCTGCTTGCAAGCCTGAGCCTTGACGCAACATGCGGCTCAATTGCACGCGAATGCTATGCCAAATCACAGGCGTTAAGCTCATTAATTGATTCAGATTACTGGCCCGACAGGCAGCTAACGTCGCGTGATCTAAATCGCTAAAATGCTCGGCTACTTGGCTCAAATCGAGAATGTCGCTGCCGATTGCCACGCCAATGCGCCATTGCTCGTTGCTAGCTTGACGGCGAAACACGCCAAACGGCAAATTTTGAATCGGAAAATCGGCTCCAGCGAGATTGGCGCTAGCTACCCAACTGCGCAATTCTGGATCATGGGTTTCATTCAACATTAATTGCTTGCTCCATAGGCCAAGGCTGGCTGCTCGCTAAAACTGGCAAATTCGTTAATTGGCTCCTCGAATGAGCATGAACCAAAGGCGATTAGCCCACTCTGGCGCACCGCTTGAACATCATCAGCTTCAAATTGCCAATTGCGCCAATTGAGGGTTTGTTGGCTAAACCTGATTGCGCTTGGATCATGCTCGATCAAGGCTGCAAGCACATCGTGATGGGCGGCCTCGGTTTGGAGCAAGGCGCTAGCTAACAAAAGATTAAGATAGCCATACATCCAGCCCTGATCGCTATCCGTTGCATAGGTCAGACGGTATTCGCCGCGCAACGGGTGATGCAAGCCAGCAGTTGCTTTGTATGCCACGCCATTGCTAATGCAGGCATGCAAAAAGCGCAGTATGTGTTCTGGCTCAGGAAAGGCAGCGGCGGTAATTCCCCCAGTGCGTAATTTGGCACGTAGCCCAGTGCTGCGCAGGGCGGCGATTAAGCTGCTTGGGTCGGGATCGTGGGGAATTTCAACGAAGACCGTTACCTCAGCGGGCAGCGCTGCATGAATTGCTGCAATTTGTTCGAGGCGGTCGGCCTTAATTTCAGCGCTATCAATCACCAACCAACCTGGGTAGTGCTGGTTAAGGGTCGGAATTTCAGCAAGTTGGGCTGGATCGTTGACTAAGAGGCTGATCGGCCAAGGCTGGCTTGGTTTGGTGCCAAGGCTGGCCTGCCATTCTGCAAGCCGACTATAGGGCAAAATAAAACGCGCTAGATAGCCGTGTTGGTTGCTAGAACGATAGCTGGCATAGTTGCTGGTGGCTTGATCCATGCTTAAAGCAGCTGGGGGGAAAAGCCCAGCATAATCGATTAAGCCCGTCAGCAGTGGTTCCCAAATCGGTGACATAGCCAAAATCCTCCACGTCATTGTGGGACATACGATACACGCTCATACTGCAAGTGTACGTGAATTGAGGAATAGGGGCAAATAGACTGATTGATTTGCATCGCAAAACCGAGGCGCGGTCTAAATCCAGAGACTGATGTCAAAAGCCTAAAGTTATGGTCAAATAAAGCTAGCCCTATAATTCAAGGAGCCAAATCAGCGTGTGGGGCAAAGGAGCCAAACCAGCCATGGATGAACGTCGATTTGTTCGGGTAAGTAAATATCTGAGTAAACATCTACGCCATCAGCCAGAGCGGTTGGGCTTGAGCCTTGAACACGGTGGTTGGGTTGCGGTCGATGCCTTATTAGCGGCCTGTGAAGCCAATAATTTTGCGATCACCAAAGCCGAGCTTGAGCAGGTTGTGGCTCACAACAACAAACAACGGTTTGGCTTCGACCAAACCGGCCAAAAAATTCGCGCCCATCAAGGCCATACGGTGACGGTCGATCTCGGGCTTGAGCCCCAACAACCGCCAGCCATGCTCTATCACGGCACGGCCAAGCACAATTTAGCGACGATTTTGCAAACGGGGCTACGGCCTATGCAACGTCAGCATGTGCATCTTTCACTCGATCGGGCAACTGCTTTGAAGGTTGGTGCACGCCATGGTCAAGCAGTTCTATTAATCGTTAAGGCCGAAGAACTCTTCAATGCTGGGCAAGCATTTTTTTGCAGCGACAATGGCGTTTGGCTTACCACTGCCATTGATCCAGCCTATCTGGAGCTAGCGAGTGAGGCTCGTTAGGCGTTTCTGAAGCGGTAGATCGGGCTATGCTATAATACGCCCATCGCGCTTTGGCCACCCATGATCCAGCAACATCAAAGGATTTTTCCCGATGTTTTGGTTCTGCGTGGGTAGATAAGGGACTTGCTCATGCCATTTGTAGACATTCTCTTGCTGCTATTCGTTGTGATTGGGCTCTTCTACGGGTTTTTTAAAGGCATGTTAAAGGTGGGGATTGCAATTATCGTCTTTTATCTGACGGTTGTGCTTTCATCACTCTATTATCGGCCACTGGCTTCGTTTTTAGGCAAAAATTCGTCAACACCATTCCCAGTTCTGGAAATGTTATCGTTTTTGACGTTGTTGTTTGTCTTGTTTTTTATTCTGCTTGCCGTTGCAAGTTATACCTTTCGATATCTTAATGTTGGGGGTAAAGCCCAATTTATCGATAAGGTGATTGGTTCATTCCTTGGGTTAATTCTTGGGGCAATGATCGCCAGTATTTTTGCAATGATGTTGCGGTATTTATTTACAACAAATGCAGCAGCAGTGCTCGATTTTCCAGCAATGAAGTTTTTGCAATCTAGCACCAGGGCTTCAGTTTTAAAAGATGTATTTTTAAATATTATCTTGCCGCTGATTTATGCCCCAGTTAGCCCAATTATGCCAGAAAGTGCTGATGCATTATTTCGGAGTGTTCAACGCTAATCGGGCGGTGCTTGCTGCACTTGCAATAGAAGAAGTTTCGTGATGATATCAGAAGTTGTACTCCAAACCCTTGAATTTGATAAAGTTCGTGATCAGCTTGCACGTCATGCTGCGTTTAGTGCAAGCCGTGAGTTGGTTGCGCAACTCCATCCATCAACCGATGGGCAGTGGATTCTCCAGGCGCAAATTCGAACGAGTGCCGCCCGTGCTTTAATTGAATCGTTTGCCGATGTCTCAATTGGCGGTGCTCGCGATGTTCGCCCTGCGGTAGAACATGCTCGTCGTGGTGGGATTCTTGAGGCGAGTCGGGTGCAAGAGATTGCCTCCACCTTGGCGGCAATGCGCCGCTTGCGTGGCCAAGTTCTGCGCAATCATCCTGATTTTGTGCCGTTGCATCCCTTGGCTGAGCAACTGCCCAATTTAGCCACACTTGAGCACGAAATTGAACGCACGATTGGCCCCGATGGCGAAGTTTTAGATAGCGCTTCTGCTGAATTAGGCCGTTTGCGCAGCGCTATTCGGGTGGCATTTAATCGTTTACAAGAACGCTTGCAGGCCATTATTAACTCATCGCAATATGCAGATGTGTTGCAAGAGCCAATTATTACCGTCCGTGATGGCCGCTATGTTGTGCCAGTCAAGGCGCCGCAACGGCGTGCTCTGCGCGGGATTGTTCACGATCAATCATCATCTGGCGCAACCTTGTATATCGAGCCATTGGCCACGGTTGAATTAAACAACCAGTGGCGCGAGCTGCAATTAGCCGAACGCGAAGAAATTCAGCGCATTTTGGCGGCGCTTTCGGGCAAAATTGCCAGCGAAGGCATGCCGATTATTCTTGGGGTCGAGGCAACTGCTGAATTGGATTTAGCCTTTGCTAAAGCCAAATATAGCATTAGCCTGCGTGCTAGCCAGCCATTAATCAATGCGCCTGCCCCAGCCGATGATTTACACCCAGAATCAACGGTTTCGTTGTTAAAAGCCCGCCATCCGTTGCTCAACCAAGATCTGGTTGTGCCAACCGATGTTTGGTTGGGCGGCCCCACCCAAATGATCATTATCACCGGCCCGAATACTGGTGGTAAAACTGTTGCGCTCAAAACCGTCGGTTTGATGGCGTTAATGGCTCAAGCTGGCTTGCACATTCCAGCTCATCAAGGCTCGCGCTTACCCATTTTTGGCAAAATATTTGCCGATATCGGCGATGAACAAAGCATCGAGCAAAGCCTCTCTACCTTCTCCTCCCACATGACTAACATCATTCAAATCTTGGATCGGGTAACTCCTGATTCATTGGTGTTGTTTGATGAATTGGGTGCAGGAACAGATCCGGTTGAAGGCGCAGCGTTGGCGCGGGCAATCATCGAACGCTTGTTGAATGTTGGTTGTTTGGCGATGGCAACCAGCCACTATGCTGAACTCAAGGCCTTCGCCTATAGTACTGATGGGGTTGAAAATGCCTCGGTTGAGTTTGATGTTGAAACCTTATCGCCCACCTATCGGCTTTCAATTGGCTTGCCAGGCCGCTCGAATGCCTTGGCAATTGCTGAACGCTTGGGGCTTAAACGCGATCTGATCGAACGCGCTCGGGCAACGATTAGCCGCGATAATGTGCAAGTTGAAGATTTGCTGGCCGCGATTCATCGCGAACGCTCAACTGCTGAAAGCGAAGCCGCCCGCGCTTTGGAATTGCGCGAAGATGCAGAGTTAGTCCGCGATCGCTTGAGCCGCGAATTATATGAGTTTGAACAGGATCGCGAACAGCAATTAGCCAGTTATCAACGCCAACTTGACGAAGAATTGCGCGAAGTGCGCGCCGAATTACGCCGTTTACGTGATGAATTTCGCTCAGTTTCGGTTAGCCGCCAATGGATGGAACAGGCTGAACAACGCCTTAATAGGGTTACTGAACGGGTTCCCCAACCTCCTATCCCACCCAAAGCCACAACTCCGGTTGTTCCCAAAGTTGCAATTGCCCCTGCGCCGCGCACCATCCAAGTTGGCGATCAAGTCTTTGTGAGCAGCGTTAAGCTTTCGGGCGTGGTCTTGGATTTGGATGAAGAGGCCAGCGAAGCCGAAGTCCAATTGGGCGGTTTTCGGTTGCGGGTTGATTTACGCGAGTTACGATTAGAAAAAGCTGGCACTGCCCCAACCCAAGCGGTGCAAAAATATATGCCTGCTCAGCGCATGATCAATACTCCACCACCGCCACCAAATGTTTCGATGCAGCTTGATATGCGTGGTTGGCGCGCCTCAGATGTGGAAAATCAGCTCGATCACTATCTCAACGATGCCTATTTGGCCAATCTTTCGGAAGTGCGTTTGGTGCATGGCAAGGGAACTGGGGCCTTACGCCAAGTCGTGCGAACGCTGCTCAAACGTCATCCTTTGGTCGAATCGTACAATAGCGGTAGCCAAGGCGAAGGCGGCGATGGCGTAACGATTGCCAAAATGTCCACTCGCTAAACCCCAACAGGGTTGAGTTTGCTCAGCCCTGTTGCTATTTTAGGAAACATGCTATGTATGTTGTGCCCTTCGACCGAGATAGCTATCAAAGTATCAACCAACACCTGTTGTGGCTTAGTTTGCTCAATGCTGGCTGGAGCGTTTGGGAAAACTATCAGCGTTTGCTGCTGAACGATTGGCTTTGGATTGGAGGGCTATTGGCTGGCTATACAATTCTGATTGGCTGGCTGCGCACCCAAAGTTTTTATCGCCGCCGCTTGGTCATCGATGGATTGTTGATTGTGCTGAGCATTGTCATGGGCATTATGGGAACGCTGCTTTTTATCAGGTTAAGCTCAATTGGCTTGCCATGGCCGTGGTTACGCCAAATTAGCGGGATCGTTGGATTACTGCTTTGGCAACAATGGCGCATGATTTCGCCTGAAGCAGGTTAATTTTGCTGCCAAAGAAGCACTTTTTTTGGTATGATCTCTGCAAGCTAGCGATTGTGGTTTTCAGCCAAATCTAGTGTGGGGCCAAGACGGCATGATGTATTCGGCAACGTGGTTACGGCAGCGCCATCGGCGGGTGATGCGTGGATTACGAACATACTTTGGCGTGCAATTAGTGCTTTCGGTTGGTGGTGCATTGTTGCTCTATTGGCTTGGCGAGCGGCCTGTTTCGCCCTTAATCATCGTTAGCGGGATTTTGATTGGGCTTTTGCTTTTGCCCCAAGCTCGGCGTTGGTTGCGCTGGCTATATATCCCCACTTTGTTGCTTACCGATTTGGTGCATGTGACGGCCTTGTTGTGGCTGACTCCCGCCGAGGCCTTGCAACGCGGCAGTTTATGGGCTTTGGCCTATATTCCGCTCTTGGTTGCTGCTGGGCGTTGGTGGAGCTATAGTGGCGGCGCAATGGCCCTAATTGCAATGTTGATTGCCGATGCTGCTGTGCTCTTTGGCCGTTTGGCGTGGCGCGATGCCTTGCCAGTCTTTATTTTTCAAGCAGTGACCGCAGCACTTGGCACGTGGGCGGCAGCGCATAACGAATGGCGCACGCGCCGTGATTTGTTGCATAGCGAAGCCTTTAATCTGAGTGAATCGCGGGTTAAAGAGCTAACCAAAAGCTACCAACAAACGATTCAGCAATTGCACAACCTACGTGAAGCCCCCGATTCGACGGCAATCGAACACCTGCGCCAACAATTGCACCGCAGTTTGCGCTCGGTTGGTGGCTTGCCATTGGCCCAACGCACCTTGCCTGAGGCCTTGGCCGCCGAATTGCGCACCTTCAAAACCGAAGGCAATTTGAATATTAACTTCACATGCGATGGCCACTTGCCTGTGCTCTCGCCAACTGCGACGGCCTACGTTTGGCGCGCCGCCCAAGAATTGCTGAGCAATGTACGCGAACATGCCCATGCCCAGCATCTAAATGTTGAATTATATGGCGATGAGGCGGTTGTGGTTTTGCAGGTTCGTGATGATGGCGTTGGCTTTGATCCTGAGCAATTGCGCAACGATCAGCATTATTCAAGTTTGGCGGCGCTGGCAACCCAAGCCGAAATGTATCATGGCAGCTTCGAGTTGCAATCGGTTCCGCATCAGGGCACAACGATTACCTTGCGGGTTGAAGGGCAGCATTAAGCCCAAGCTGATGTGCAGCTTGGGCTGTTTGGCTTATTCTTTGTCGCCTTCGATTGGCAAACGATATTGGAAATTGCTGCGGCGGCCAACTGCTTGACCAATAATCTCGATCACTTGCTGGCGATGATCATCGCGATTGACCACGTCCAAGTCGTCGGTTTCAATCGTCAGCACTGGACATAATTCAAAACGCCGCAACCATTCATCGTAGCGATTGTTCAAATGGTTCAAATAATCGGCGCTAATATTCATCTCGCTTGGCCGCGCGCGTTTTTTGATCCGCTCCAACAGCGTTGGCACCGAGCCGCGCAAATAGACCATCAAGGTTGGCGGCGTGGTCGATTGGATGAGCGCTTGGTAGAGCTTGCGATAGCTGCGAAAATCGCGATGGCTCATAATGCCCTGTTCCAACAAACCCTTGGCAAACACCTCGTAATCTTCGTAGATCGAGCGATCCTGAATTAGTGAGATCGGCGTATCGGCGATTTCGCGTTGTTGCTCGAAGCGTTGGGCCAAAAACCACATTTGCGAATGAAAGCCCCAGCGATGTTTATCTGCATAAAAATCATCAAGATAGGGATGATCGGCCACAAATTCGTAGTAGGGCTGCCAGCCAAACGCCCCGGCCAATGTCTCGACGAGGGTACTTTTGCCCACTCCAATATTGCCAGCCACGCTCAAATATAAATGCTGGCCGAAAAATGTATGTCCCATTGTGCTTCAATCCTTGTTCACATGCGAATTGTTGTTCTGCAACTAGTCCATTATAAAGTCAAAAAAGGGATGAAGGATGAATTATGAAGGATGAGTGAAATCAAAAGGCAAAAATCAGAAAAGAACAGAGAGCAAAGAGCATAGAACATAAGGATAGAGGACGAGCTTTGGGCTAGGAGGAAAATAATCTAATACATCTGTGCCAATCTATGGCTAACCCAAAGGATGAGGGATGAAAATTGACTATTCGTGCAATTCGTGCAATTCGTGGCTAAAAAATAATCTTCGCGATCTTCGCGTGCTTCGCGGTTCCCATCCTTCGTGCGCTTCGTGGCCTTCGTGGATCAAAACCCTCGGACGCTATTTGACAAGGCTGATGGGCACTGCTATAATTTTCAGCGCACATCAGCCGATGTAGCTCAGTTGGCAGAGCAACTGTTTCGTAAATAGTAGGTCACGAGTTCAAGTCTCGTCATCGGCTCCATGCAATCACTCGCTTCGGCGGGTGATTTTTTTATTCGGCCTTGGCGGGCCTGAAACCCTCGCCCAACACCTCAACGGCCTCGGTCATCACCACAAATGCCCGCGGATCGATGTTGTAAATCAGCTTTTTGAGAATTGTAATTTCTGCTTGGCTGATAACGCACATCAACACCGCTCGTTCTTGGCCACTATAGCCGCCCCGTCCTTCGAGCATGGTCACGCCACGATCAAGATCGTGTAACACTGCATCGCGAATCGCCTCTGGTTTATTTGAAACAATCAAGGCTGAACGGCCATCGCTAAAGCCTTCCAACACAATATCGATCACACGGGTTTCGATAAAAGCCAGCAATAAGGCATACAGCACTGGCGTTGCGCCGTAAATCCAGCCTGCTGCGCCAAAAACCACGACGCTGGCAATCAACATCGATTGACCTGGGCGAATGCCGCGCCATTGTTGCAACAAGCGCGCGACAATATCGACCCCACCAGTTGTGCCACCAACTCGCAACACCAAGCCTGTGCCAATGCCGCTTAGCAACGCACCATAGGCAATGTAAAGTAACGGTTCGCGCTGCACAAACTGACCAACTCGATTGGCTGTCACATCAATAAAGACCGAAAGCATAACCGTCGCGAAGATGGTGCGCAAACCAAACACAAAGCCGCCCAAACGTTTTAAGCCAACCAGAAACAGCGGAATGTTGAGTGCCAACGAGGTTATGCCAATTGGCAGGCCAAACAAGGTTTTGAGCATGGCCGCGATCCCAGTGACCCCGCCAAAAATCACATTGTTTGGTTCGAGAAATATATTCAAGGCGAGCGCGATACACAATGTACCAATCGTCATCACCAAATAATCACGCAGAATGCCGGGCATTTGTTCGCGGCGAATAGCTAAACGGTGCATAAACCCCTCAAGATGCTGATAGCCAACCAAAAAGACCACCTCAACCAGGTGGCGCATCAATGGCTCGCTATCAGGGTAGCTGTTGATGTCGCTATCCTACCGCGAAACTATTAATTTTCCAACCCATCTGGCTACGCCATTAGTCCTTAGCATCGAAAGGATGAAGGATGAATTATCAAAAGTCAGAAGTCAGAAGTCAAAAATCAAAAAAGAACATAGTCATTGGGGATCAGGTGTCAGTCGTTGGGCCAGCAAGAATTCAATCAAGATAATCTGCGGAATCTGTGGCCAATGCAAATGATGAAATCAAAAGTCAAAAGTCAAAAAGAACAGAGAGCATAGAACATAATCTTAAACATCTGTGCCAATCTGTGGCTAAAAAAGAAACTTTCGTGTAATTCGTGCAATTCGTGGCTAAAAAGCTTCGTGAATTTTCGCGCGCTTCGTGGTTAAAACAAATCCTGGCCCCAGCCCCCAACAACCGATCCCCGATCCCCACCATTACAACGGCAAACACAAGGTCAGCAACGTACCAGCAGTTGGTTGGCTTTGAATCGAGAGCGTGCCATGGATCAGTTGGGTGCGTTCGCGCATGCTGGTCAGGCCAAAGCCTCCGCTGGCGGTTTGCTGAACGGTGGCTAGTTCAAAGCCTTGACCATCATCGCTGACCGTAATTTGCAATTGGCCCGCAGCAACTGTTGAGCGAATTGCCACATGTTGGGCTTGAGCATGCTTCTCAACATTGCTCAGCGCCTCATTGACCACTCGCAGCACCTGAATCGCCATCTCGCTGGGCAAGTTAAGCGCTTGGCCATCGTGGCTATATTGGCTTTCAATATTGGTGCGCTGATGAAAGGTATCCACTAATTCAGCTAGCACATCGTTGAGCACCCGCCCATCAATTGCTGGCGCAGATAAATTCCAGACACTGCGGCGCAAATCGTGCAAGGCCGCTAAGGCCAAATCATAGGCTTTTTGTAAGCGAATTTGGGCCTTTTCTGGCTGATGCAGGTTGCGCATGCCAGCCTCAATTTGCAACCGCAAACCAGTTAATTGCTGGGCTAGGGTATCGTGAAAATCGCGCGCGAGGCGGTTGCGTTCGGCGAGGGTTGCCGAGAAGCGCGCTTGTTCGTAAAGCTGAGCATTATAAATTGCCAAGGCAGCAGCATCGGCAAATGGCTGAAGCGCTTGGCGCAAGGCTGCGTTGGCTGGCTCAGCACTCCAGCAGGTCAAACGTCCAATTGCTTCACCCTTGGCATGCAGCGCTATTTCGAGGCTATGTTGGTTTGGTTCGGGGCTGCCAATACTCGTTGCAATTCGCCATTCGTGATCTTCGCGTAGCGCAACCGTTACTGCTTGGGCGTTGGCAAGGGTGCGGCCTGCCTCGGCCACTTGAGCCAAAACTCGGCCTAAGGCTACTTCGCTCGATAAAGCAGCGGTAATCGCGCTAAGTTGCCGTAAGTAATCACGTTCTTGGGCCAACTCTTGGGCTAGTTGCTCAACTTGGTGGCGGGTCAGTACCGATTGATTGGTCACATAGCCAAACAAGGTGACGAATAAGAGTAAGACGATTTGGCTTGATAAACCAGAGAAGCCCATACTATTGAGCGGTAAGCCAGCTAAAATAAAACAGGCACTCATCAAAATTGAAATGAAGCCTGCAATCACCAGGGTTTTGGGCAATGGGTAGGTTCCAGCAATAAACACCATTGGTACCATAAAGGCAATTGGTTGGGTCGTAAAATCGCCGCTGATTAATTGCATCAAGGCTGCAAGGCCAAAAACCACACTAATTAACAATTGTGGATAGCGCCGCATGCGTAAACAAAACGGGGTTTCGGCCCAGAAAACCCGTTTGAGCAAAAAATAACAGCTGCCTGCTATAAGATAAACTCCTAAGCGCCAGCCATAGAGGCTGCCATTGGTCATCCCAATGATCAGCGGTACGATGCAGGCCACCAGCCCAGCAATAATTCCCGACCACGATAAACTCTGGCCGTGAATGCGATCTTGCTGGGTTTGTTGGTCGGTTGTGGTTGACTCAGGGAGCATCATAACCCATCTACTCTACTAAATCGGCCTCAATACGATAACATTCTTGCTTGCTTCAGCCCAACCCCTCGCCCATAATTGAGTTGCGGGGCGTGCAGGCGCTGAATGGTTTCATCTAATTGCTGGCCGGATTGCCCAATGGATTGGGCTTCGAGGCAAAGCCATAGCGTTGATCAAGCTTTTTGCCCACATATGGCAAGATAAAGAATGGCAAGGAAACTTCTGCCGCAAAGATCCAAAAGCTAATGTCAATGCCAATGCGCGCAATCAATTGGTTAAGGGTCGCCACACACACAAAGGCATACGATTGGCTCATCCATTGATAATGCAAGCGCAACCAGCGTCGTCCCAAACGTTTGCGCAAGAAAATTACGCTATAGGCGAAGGCCGCAGATGCCATGCCCAAGCCATTGAGTACATCTGGGGCAGTAATGCCTTGGCGGCTAATAATAATGCCAGTGCTAAACAAGGTGACCCAGCCAAGCAAATAGCCTTTGCCAATCCAGCGGTGAATTTTTGTGCCATTCTGCCAGCGATAGGCCGCCAAGCCCGTACCGAGTGCCACCAGTGCCCCAATAATATGCAAAACCAGAAACATTGCCCACCTCAACAGTAAAGAATCACAAATTCAATACTAGGAGTTTAGCAATCTGAGCGGGTTAGGCCATCAGTACTAAGTGTTATGGCCAAACTAGATCAAAAGAACTAGCCGAGGTTAACCATAATGTTACCTACTATTGTATGTCGGGCAATGCTATCGTATGCCTACTCCAATTTAAGCCACGAGGAACCTAGCGATGGATACAGCCCTGCCCCTGATTTCAATTCGCGACATGTATAACCAGAGTTTACCGTTTGGCTCATTATGGCGCGATCAAGCGGCGCTCTTGGTTTTTTTGCGCCACCCTGGCTGTGCGGTGTGTCGCAGCAATTTGCTTGATTTGTATGAGTACACTACAGCGTTTCGCATGTTGGATATTAATTTGGCAGTTATTACGATGGCTCAGCCAGCAGCAGCCCAAGCATTTGCCCGGCTCTATCGCTTGCCAATTCCAATCTATAGCGATCCTGAGCGCCAGATTTATCGGGCAACTGGGTTTGGTGAGGGGAGTTTATATCAAGTAGCCAGCCCGCAGGTGCTGTTGCATCAGGCTTGGCAATTTTTGCAGGGGCATTGGGTTGGGGGTGGCCAGGGCCAATCATTAACTCAATATGGCGGTCACGCCTTGATCAAAGCGCGCGCAACCGCCCCAAGTTATATCCACGTTGCCAACCCAATTTATCGTTATCCAGCGTGGCAAAGTGTCTTGGAATATACCCAAAAGCGTTTTTATGCCAGCGAAGAGCCAATGCCTACGCTGGCCCGCCAATTGGCCTAAATTCTACCAGCCTTCGTCGTCGCCGCCTTGGTTATCGCTGGGCTGGCCATCTGCGCCAACCGCATAATTATCATAAAGATCCTCACGATTGCGATCTTCGCTACGTTTCAATTGGTCTAACTGCCGCTCTGCTTCATCAGGGCTGATACTTGATGGTGGCGCTTGAGGCCGTTCTGGTGGTTGTTGACCACCGCCTGGCTCTTGCTCAGGTGGTTCTTGGCCATTCTGGGGCGGTTGATTCGGATCTTGCTGGCCATCCTGTGGCTGCTGCTGATTGGGATCTTGTTGATTCTGCGCTTGTTGCTGTTGTTGTTGTTGCTCTTGAATTTTTTTGGCTAACTCAAGATTATATTTGGCATCAAGGTCATCGGGATTAATGCGCAGGGTTTTTTTATAGGCATCAATCGCTTCGTCAAGCTCCTCGAGCCGAAAATGAGCATTGCCTTGGTTGTAATAAATAATTGCTTGGGTTGCTGGGTCAGCAGTTTGCAAGGCAGCATTTGGGGCTTCGACTGCACCCAAATAATCGCCCATTTGATAGCGCGTATTGCCCAAATTAACATGCGGCTCAGGCCGATCGGGCGCGAGCAAAGCTGCTTCTTTATATTGATTGAGCGCTTGCCCATAAACACCCTGCTCGTAGAGTGCGTTGCCCTCTGCATTGATATCGGCGGCAGACGGTGCCCCACAACCAGTTAGGGCTACTAACAGCAAGCCCGTGCTCACAATCGCTGGCGTTCGTTTCATGCCGTTGCCACCTTTCCTTGATCCAAGCGCCCAACATAGACATCAAGAACCAATAAGATAAAAGCAAGCCCTGCGAAAAGATAAAACCGCTCGCTATAAATTCGTCTGGTTTGATCGGCCATATCGACAGGCGCGCTTTGTTCAAGCACCGTTTGCAATTTGTCGAGATCTAACGAACTGCCATCGAAGTAAGTTCCCCCAGTTGCCGAGGCAATTTGCTCAAGCAATGGCTGGTTGAGCTTGCTAATCACTCGTTGGCCTTGATCTTCGACATAGCTGATGTTACCAAGTTCATCATACACCGGAATCTGGCCGCCAGCCTCGGTGCCCATGCCAATTGTATGAATCGTCAGGCCCATTTTGGCAGCTTCACGAGCGGCTGCAACTGCTTCACCATCTGCTTGCTCATCAGGATCGCCACCATCGGTAATCAAAATCATCGTGCGGCCTTCGACTTGGCCAATTGGAAACGAGCGCAAGCCCTCAGTGATCACTTCTTCAACATCGGTGCCACCAAGCGAAAGCCCGCGTGGATTGATTGGCTCGACCAAGGAGCGGGCCGCAGCAAGGTCGCTGGTCAAGGGAAATTGCACGTAGCTTGATGAACCAAACATCAGCATGCCCACCTGATTGCCGTCTAAGCGATCAAGCATTGCCAGCACAATCCGTTTGCTGGCATCGATTCGCGAGGGCCGAACATCTTGTGCGGCCATACTACGCGAGCCATCGAGCAACATCAGCACTTGCAATCCGCTGCGCTTGAGCGTTTCGTCGCCGCTGCCCCAAACTGGCCGCGCTAGGGCCACAATAATTAATCCGACAGCGCTCAGTTGCAATACCATGCGAATTCGGCGTTGGCGCTGTGGCTGCATCGAAAGCAACGAGGCAATCAGCCCAGGATCGCCCAGCGCCGCCCGATCGCGTTCTTCGGCGCGACGAGCTAGCCAAAACACGCCAGCCAAGGGCAGCAAGACCAATAAGAGCCATAAATTTGCAGGAACAAGTGCCATTAGCCAATACTCCGTAGGATCGTATTGCGTAGCAAAATTTCAAGCATCAAGAGCAATAATGCGCCTGCGGCCCATGGTTGCCAAGCCTCGGTGTAGCGCACCAATTTTTCGCTGGCAACTTGCGAGCGTTCCATTTTATCGATCGTAGCGTAAACATCGCGCAAGCCTTGCTCATCGCCAGCTCGAAAGAAAATGCCGCCAGTTTGTTCGGCAATGTCGCGCAGCGCTACTTCATCTTCGGCGGTTGGCGCAGGAATGAGGTAGGTTTCATCGCGCCACGCATCATGGACGGGATACTCGCCACCGCCTGGCTTGCCCACCAAAATCGTGTATACCCGTACATCCAAGGCCCGCGCAATTTCGGCAGCTTGGGCTGGCTCAATATCGCCACGATTACTTGAGCCATCGGTCAGCAAAATCACGACTTTACTTTTGGTAGTGCTGTTGCGCAAGCCATTAACCGAGTGCGCCAAGGCAGTGCCAATCGCTGTTCCGTCTGGGCGGCGCACCGTTTGAACTTGGCCCAACAAGGTTTGCAAAAAGTCATAATCAAGCGTCAATGGAACCTGGGTAAAGGCATTGCCCGAAAAAACCACCAAGCCAATGCGGTCATCTTTGCGACCCTTGATAAACTCGGCAATCACTTCTTTGGCTACGGTAATCCGATCTTTGGGGTCGAAATCGCCAGCCTTCATACTTAGCGAAATATCCAAAGCTAGCTGAATATCGATCCCTTCGCGCACGACCCGCTCGGAGCTTTGGGCATATTGCGGTCGCGACAAGACGACGACCAACAAGCCAAGCGCTGCTGCGCGCAGCGAAATCAGCAAAGGTCGCATGCGAATGCGCCACGATGGTTTGACCCCACGCAGCATCCCCAAATCGGAGAAGCGCATGGTGACGACTTCGCCCCGACTGCGGCGATACATGGCCCACCAAACAATCGGCACAATCGGTAACAACCAAAATAACAACGGATAGGCAAATGTCATAAGCAACTCAAGTAAAATCAGAAGGCAAAAATCAAAAGTCAAAATAATCAACGATGATGAAACAAATTTTCGATGCTAAATCAGCAAATTCATTATTTTGTACCCTTAGCCTTCTGAATTGAGTAAAAGTACAAATCTAAAGTCAAAACTGAACAATGCCAGCACCTAATCGAAGATACGATCCAATTTTGCCCTTTGACTTCTGACTTTTGATTTTATATCAGCGTGTTGCCAATATTGCTTGGCGGGCATTATCGATCATGGCGTGGGCTTCGATTGGGTTTGGTAATTGGCGGGCAAATTTTACGCCATCGGATTCAGCCAACAAAATCAATAATTGATCGCGGCGTTGTTGCATGCTTGGGTGCGAGAGCGCCAACCGCACTTCATTCGTCGTTCGCTCAAGCGCTGGCACCGAGAAACGATCGGTAATGAAGGTTCGCAACACATCGGCAATCAAGGCATAGTGCTCAACAATTCGGCCTTGGTCGATCAAGCCTAAGCTGCGAATGCGCTCAAGCTCAGTCATTGCGATGCCAAATGGATCGCGCACAGCTTGCGGGACGGCGGCTGGCACTGGGACTGGGCGATGTTTGCGGAAGTAGTTAATGGCCCACACTGCAAAGCCTGCCACCAACACTGCCAACAATGAAAGCCCGATGATTAACAAATAATTTGCTTGTTCATTCATAATCAATTGTGGTTTCAATGGTTTAATATCTTGGGCATTTTCATCAAGCACCGAGGCCACTTCGACGCTAACTGGCTGCGTATTGGCGCGGCCAGTGGTTCCATCGGGGTTGGTTATTTTGACCAATTGGGTTGGAAAGGCATGAATGCCCACATCCCAGTTGGTCAATTGACAGCGCCAGCCTTGGCGTAGCCCCTCGGCGACAGTTGTTTCGCTCAAGGGCGCACACTCGCGCACTTCCCATTCGCCAAACATTTTGGTTGGCATAGCGGGGAGTTCGCTTTTAAAGCCGTTGGGCGTGGTCACTTGCAATTCGTACTCGACCAAATCGCCAACCGTAATCTTGGTGCGGTTGAGTTGGGCACGCACGGCTACGGCTGGCTCGGCGGCTGCGACCGGCGCAATCCAGAGCAAACAACTTAATCCTAATAACCACCACAATTTTGCCATAGCTGTTCCTCTAGCCGCGTTCACGGCGTTTCATCCGTCGATTAAAGAAGCTTTGCAGCGAATCGGCATAGCGTCCATCGGTTTGTAAACTCATATGATCAACGCCAAGCGCGCGCAACTCGGCCACGTGGCTTTGATGCTGTGCTTCTGCCTGTTGTTCAAACATGGTGCGTAGTTTTTCGTTGCGCAAATCGACAACCAACTCTTGGCCGGTTTCTGCATCTTGCAAGCGCACCAAGCCAACTTTGGGCAATTTGCGTTCGCGTGGGTCTTCAACTCGAACCGCTACCACATCATGGCGTCGCGCGGTAATCCGCAACGGACGAATCCAATTATCCAGCGAGCGAAAATCCGAGATGATAAAGACTAAGGCTTTGCCTTCGACCACGTTATTCAGGTAATCCAAGGCTTTGGTGATATTCGTGCCACGATGCTTGGGATCGACGGTCAGCAGCGAGCGCACAATTTGCATCACATGGTTACGACCTTTGCGCGGTGGCACAAAGCGTTCGACTTCTTCGGTAAAGAGTAGCATTCCCACCCGATCGTTGTTGCGTACCGCCGAAAAGGCCAACGTTGCGCACAACTCTGCTTCTAGCTCACGTTTGAGTTTGCGGGTCGTGCCGAAATCTGCCGAAGCGCTCATATCAACCAGCAGCATCACGGTCATCTCGCGTTCCTCAACAAAGCGTTTGATAAACGGACGGCCTGTGCGCGCGGTCACATTCCAATCGATCGCACGAACATCATCGCCAGGTTCGTATTCGCGAATTTCATCGAACTCAACGCCACGCCCCTTGAAGCTGCTCATATACATGCCAGCAAACACACCAGTTACCAACTTGGTCGTTTTCAATTCAATGAAGCGCACTTGGCGCATGAGTTCTTGTAAGTTCATAAGTGTTGTTGGGGGTCGGGGGCTAGGGGTCGGGCGCCAGTTTGGCTTACCCATCAGCTAGTTCACGACCATATCCATATAAATCTAATCCACGAAGTTTGAAACCACGAAGAACGCGAAGGGCACGAAGGTTTCATCTCTCAAAATCCAGTGTCAATTCCTTACTAGGTTCTGACCCCTGAATCCTGACCCCTATGCTCTATGCTCTATGCTCTATGTTCTATGACTACGGTACCCGAACGCGATTGAGAATTTGGGCAACCAAGTTTTCCGACGTAATATTTTCTGCTTCTGCTTCGTAGGTTGCAATCAAGCGGTGGCGCAACACATCCAAGGCCATGTGCTTAACATCATCGGGCGTGACATAGGCGCGGCCTTGCAAGAAGGCAGCACCTTTGGCAGCCAAGGTCATAAAAATTGTGGCCCGTGGCGATGCGCCAAATTCGATGTAAGGCTTGATTTGGGCTAAACCATATTGTTCTGGCTTCCGAGTGGCAAACACCAAATCCAAAATATAATGCTTGACTCGATCATCAATATAAATTTGATGGAAAATCTTGCGCGCGTTATCAAGCTCTTCGATCGTCATGGTGGTGCTCATTGTGGGCGTGCTTGCCCCAGTCATGCGATTGAGAATTTCGTATTCTTCCTCGCGGGTAGGGTAATCGACCACAACTTTGAGCATAAAACGGTCGACTTGTGCTTCTGGCAAGGGGTAGGTTCCATCGTTTTCGATTGGGTTTTGGGTTGCCATCACCAAATAGGGGTGGGGCAATTTAAAGGTATCCGAGCCAATTGTCACTTGGCGCTCTTGCATGGCTTCGAGCAACGCACTTTGCACTTTGGCTGGAGCACGGTTAATTTCGTCGGCCAGCAAAAAGTTGGTAAAAATCGGCCCTTTTTTAATTGAAAAATCGCCAGTTCGTTGATTGTAAATTTGGGTCCCAATCAAGTCGCCAGGCAACAAATCTGGAGTAAACTGAATCCGTTCAAATTGGGCATGAATCCCTTCGGCCATACTTTTAACCATCAAGGTTTTGGCCAACCCTGGCACACCTTCAATCAATAAGTGGCCATTGGCCAACAAACCAATCAAGATGCGTTCAGCTAAGGCCCGCTGCCCAACAACAATTTTTCCTACTTCGCCAACGAGGCTTTGCAAGGCCTCGCCTGCGCGGCGTACATCGCTACTATTTGTTTCCAAGGTGAACCTCGCACGTCAACAACGGGTAGCCCAAGTTTTCTGTTGTGGATAATACCATAACCTTGGGCCAAAAACCTGCTTTTTTAGCTGCGTTTAAGCCAATTCTCACCATACTTAAGCTATGAAGAAACGATGAAGCTGCGCAGGCTTAACCCAATTCCACAAATCAGCAAAGCAAGCAGGCCAATTTAGACAATCAGGTTAATACCTGATACCCAGCCCCATGGGGGGGATGGTATACTCAATGTGAGCCTTCCAGCCGTTGCTATAACGCCAACGGTTGTTTTAATGATAACACTTGAAAGGATGCTTCTGTGAAGAAGTTGAGTTTTGCACTCTTGCTCGTCGTATCGCTAACTTTAGCCGCTTGTGGCGAAGAAAAAGCAACGCCAGCCCCAACTACAAATAACGGCGCTGCAACCAGCGCACCAAGCACCGGGGGCGGTAGCTCAGCAGTGACGATCGATGCTGCCGATGGTGGCACCTTGGCCTATAAAACTACCGCAGTTGAAGCAGCTGCTGGTGAAGTAACCGTTACCTTCAATAACCCAGGTGCTTTGGCCCACAACGTGGTCATTGTTAAAGCTGGCGAAGAACAACCAGCAGTTGATGCCTCAATGGCTTCAGCTCCCGACTTCTTGCCACCAGCCGATAAATCGTTGGGCCATAGCAAAACGATTGCAACTGGCGCAAGCGATACCTTTACCGTGAGCCTGCAACCAGGTACCTATAGCTTTATCTGTACCTATCCTGCTCACTATACCGCTGGCATGAAGGGTACCTTGACTGTCAAATAAGTAACGATCCAGCCTCGTAGCAACAATGCCCATGGAATTCCATGGGCGTTGCTTGTTTAAGCAACAGCCATCATTTTGCCGATTCTTAACCTCGATATGACCAACATTTAACAATTGGCGACTACCCTACAGGCTGTATAGTTTGTGGAGTGTGGCTGTGCTACAACGATTTCTTTTGCTTTGCTGCCTATTGACGCTGGCTGGCTGTGGTGCAAACACCAGTCAACCAACGGCTACAAGCCTCCCCGCAACCGCGACTCCCCCACCAACGACCCTCGCGCAAGCAACCCCGTCGCCTGCGGTAACCGCCAACCCTGCGTTGCGCGGCTCAATCGTGATCGATGGCTCAAGTACGGTGTTTCCCATTACCGAAGCAATTGCACGTGATTTTGCCCATATTGCGCCCAATGTACAAGTCCAATTAGGCGTGAGTGGCACTGGTGGCGGGTTTAAGAAGTTTTGTGCTGGAGAAACGGTAATCTCCGATGCTTCGCGGCCAATCAAACAGAGCGAAGCTGCCGAGTGTGCCGCCAATCAGATCGATTTTGTTGAAATTCCCGTGGCCTTCGATGGCCTTTCATTAGTTACCAATCCCAATAATACCTGGCTCGATTGCATTAAGCTGGCGGAGTTAAACACGCTTTGGCAACCAGCAGCAACCAATACCATTACTTCCTGGCAGATGATTCGTTCGACCTGGCCAACAACAACTGTGCAACTGTATGGCGCTGGCCAAGATTCAGGAACCTTCGATTATTTCACCAGCGCGATTGTTGGCAGCGAAGGCTCAAGCCGTAGCGATGTGATCAGCAGTGAAGACGATTATCTGATTGCCCAAGATATTGCTGGCGATCCCAATGGCTTGGGCTATTTCGGTTATGCCTACTACCGCGAATACCAAGATCGCTTGAAATTGGTCGCAATCGATGCAGGCAATGGCTGCGTGTTGCCTTCCGAGCAAACAATTGCCAATGGCTCATATCAGCCGCTTTCACGGCCAATTTTTATCTATGTTCGCGCCGATGCCTTGGATCGGGCCGAAGTTGCGGCCTTTGTCGATTTTTACCTGAGCGATTTACCGCGCGTGGTGGCGGCTGTGAAATATGTGCCCTTGCCAACCCGAGCTTATCAATTTGCCCAAGAGCGGGTGCAACAACGCAAACTTGGCTCGATGTTCGAGGGTGGCTCGCAAATTGGGGTTTCGATTGAACGCTTGCTTGAGCTAGAGGGAGAGTAGCAATGCGGCTTTCGTTTCGTACAAAATTGCTTGGTTCAATTGCCCTCGATTTGGCCCTCATGATCGCCTTGGGCATTTTTGCGTTAAATGGCTTTAGCAGCGTTTTCCAAAAAGCCTCGATGATCGAACAAATTACGATTCCTTCGCTTGATTTGAGCGATCGAATTAATTTTATTAGCACCAAATATCATGCCTTGCAGCTTGAGTATATTATCAACAACAGTGTTGCCGATAAAGCGCGTATCGAAGGTGAAATGCAAACGCTTGAGCAAGATATGCGCACGGCCTTCACTGCATACCAACAGCTTGATACCAGCATGGTCGAAGGCGAAACGCTCAATGCTGTCTCGATGGCGTGGCAGCGCTTTGTCCAAGCGACGAATGAGCAATTTTTGCCAACCGCACGGCTCGGCAACACCGGTAGCGTTCAACCAGTGCTCAATCGGCTCAATCCGTATTACGAAGATGTGCTGAGCGCAACCGATATTCTTGGCCAGCTGAGCCAAAATCAAGCCAACAATGCCTTAGCGTCGGTCGAGCAAACCTTTGAATCATCGCGCTTGGTGATTTATGGCCAAATTGCCTTTACCGTGTTGCTCTCTGGGGCAATTGGCTTGTTGTTGGCGACTCGCACTGCACGGCGGATTCGCAAGTTGACCGATGCTACGGTAGCAGTTGCTGGTGGCGACCTTGAGCGGATGGTTCAAGTTGGCGGCGGCGACGAACTGCAAACCTTGGCCAACAACTTCAACAGCATGGTGCGCAGCCTGCGCGAACATCGCGATATGCTTGAGCTGCGCAATGCTGAGCTGGCCGAAAGTTTGTATGTGCAGCAACAATTGACTGAGGATATTATTCGGCGCAAACAGGCAGAGGAAACTGCCTTGCGCGCTCAGGCAGCAGCCGAAGCTGCGAGCCAAGCCAAAAGTATGTTTGTGGCAACCATGAGCCACGAGTTGCGCACGCCGCTAAACGCCATTTTGGGCTATACCCAGCTGCTGCATCTTGGCGCCAAAGCCCGTGGCCAAGACGATGTGTTGCCGCAGCTGGAGCGGATTCGCTTGGCCGGCAAACATCTGCTGACCTTGGTTTCAAACGTGCTCGACTTCTCCAAAATTGAGCATGGCAAGATGAATCTTGATCTTGGCGAGGTGCAGCTTGCCAGCTTGGTTGCTGAAGTGATGGGAATTGTGCAGCCGCTAGCTGAAGCGCGGTTTGATCAACTCAAAACAGATTTTGCAAGTAGCAGCGTGGTGTATAGCGATGCTGGCAAAATTCGCCAGATTTTATTCAACCTGCTGAGCAATGCGATTAAATTTACCGAAGCTGGCACTGTAACCCTGCGAGTGTGGGACGAACAGCGAGCCAATGAGCCATGGCTGGTTTTTGCGGTCAGCGATACTGGCATTGGGATGGCTCCCGATCAATTACGGCGCTTATTTAAGCCATTTGTCCAAGCCGACGAATCGACCACCCGCACCTATGGCGGGACTGGTTTGGGCTTGGCGCTAAGTCAACAGCTTGCAGCGATGCTTGGTGGCACAATCAACGTCGAAAGCTGCCCCAATGTTGGCTCGACCTTTACGTTACAAATACCTGTTCAATGCCCAGCGCAAGCGGAATCGAGCTTGGTGATGGCAGCATCGCCATTGGTTAGTTCGAGCGTTGTGGCCTGATACCCAACCAACTTAGGAGGCTTCCCATGGGGATGATTTTAGTTGTTGATGATAATGGCGATAACCGTTTCCTACTGCAACAGATGTTATCGTTGAATGGCTATAGCGTGATTAGCGCCGTCAATGGCCAAGATGCGCTGGATAAAGTGCACAACACAACTCCCGATTTGGTGTTGATGGATATGGCGATGCCCGTTAAAGATGGTTGGACGGCAACCGCCGAATTAAAAGCCGAAAGCCGCTACTCGCATATTCCGGTGATTGCGGTGACTGGACATACAACCTACAATGAACTCTCGCGCGCCACTGCCGCTGGCTGTGTCGATCATCTCGAAAAACCCATCGACTATGAGGTTTTGGTCAATAAAGTGGCCCAATATCTAAAAAAAAATGAAAAACAGTTGGCGTTAGGCGCGTAGCCCTAATCGATCAATAATTGTTGGCCCTATCACCTAGGTGATGGGGCTTTTGGTGTGCGCTCTGCTATACTAGGCCAATAGACAACAGGAGGTAGTTTATGGAACCAATTAGCATTGGCATTATTGGCGGTAGTGGGCTTTATGCGATGGAAGCCTTGACCGACCGTAGCGAAATACAATTGACCACGCCATTTGGCGAACCTAGCGATGCAGTGATTGTCGGTAATTTGGCAGGCCAACGAGTGGCCTTTTTGCCGCGCCATGGTCGTGGCCATCGTTTTACGCCCTCAGAAGTTCCCTATCGCGCTAATATTCATGCGCTTAAACAATTGGGCGTGCGGTTTATTCTGGGTGTGAGTGCAGTTGGCAGCTTACGCGAAGAGTTGGTGCCTGGTCATTTGGTTATTCCTGATCAGACGATTGATCGCACGAAGGGTGTGCGCCCAGCGACCTTTTTTGGCGAAGGAATTGTGGCGCATGTGGCATTTGGCGAGCCAGTTTGCCCCCATCTGAGTGCCTTGGTGCGTCAAGCAGCGCATACTGCAAGTGGCACAACTGTGCACGATAGTGGCACCTATTGTTGTATGGAAGGGCCGCAGTTTTCAACCAAGGCCGAGTCTGAGCTGTATCGCAGTTGGGGTTGCTCGATTATTGGCATGACCTTATTGCCAGAGGCCAAACTTGCTCGTGAAGCCGAAATTGCCTATGCCAATCTTTCGTTAGTAACCGATTACGATTGCTGGCATCCTGACCATGATAATGTAACTGCGGCCATGGTTGTCGAAACCATCAACCGTAATGTGACGGCAGCCCAAAACACGATTGCCGCGTTAATTCCACTGATCGATCCTGCGGCGGTTTATCCTGCGCACTCTGCATTGGCGCATGCAGTGATGACTGCCCCCGAGGCAATTCCAGCTGCGGCGCGCGAACGCTTAGGCCTGTTATATCGCGGCTAAGTTAAAAAAAGCTGGTTAAACGCCAAGAACCGCACCAACTGGTGCGGTTCTTGGTTTGGTGCTTCGCGAAGCTTATTTCAAAGCGTCTGAAACGGTGTTCAATTTGTTATTGACGTTCTTGCCGAGCAAGGTCAAGACGGCGATAACGACAATAGCGATCAAGGCGAGGATCAAAGCGTACTCAACCAAGCCTTGGCCTTCTTCTTTAGCAAAAAATGAACGAAACATTGCGGTATCTCCTTGCGAGAAAGAAAATAATTACGATGTGTGCATCATAGCCGACTAAAGTCTGAATGACAATAGGATGCTGGTACTATCAAAGGGATGCCAATAATGGTATTTAATTAAGTTTGTTTTACCACCTCATGGCGTATTGAATACCGAACGTTTGACTATCAGAGTTGCTGGTGGCCCATGGGTAGCAGTGTGGCTGGGTTAATAATGTCTTAGCTGGGTGTTACTGAATATCATGCTATGCCTCGCCAGGCAATGGATTTGTTCAGTTGAGGCTTAGTGCCAAGCAGCTTTAAGCTGAATATGAAGCGGCGAAGGTTTCTGTGGTTAGCTTAGAAAAAAGCTGGTTAAACGCCAAGAACCGCACCAATTGGTGCGGTTCTTGGTTTGGTGCTTCGCGAAGCTTATTTCAAAGCGTCCGAAACGGTGTTCAATTTGTTATTGACGTTCTTGCCGAGCAAGGTCAAGACGGCGATAACGACGATAGCGATCAAGGCGAGGATCAAAGCGTACTCAACCAAGCCTTGGCCTTCTTCTTTAGCAAAAAATGAACGAAACATTGCGGTTCTCCTTGAGAGAAAGAAAATAATTACGATGTGTGCATCATAGCCGACTAAAGTCTGAACTACAATAGGATGTTAGTACTATCGTTAGGGGTGACTAGGGTGCAGGTACCACGGCCACAACCCGTGTCCCCCGGCCTACTGTACTTTCAATGCCCATCTGGCCACGCAACAAAACTTCTGCTTGTTGGCGGAGGCTGGCAATGCCCATATTGCGCTTGCCAGTGGGATCATTGAGAGTTTCAGCAACATGGAAACCAGCGCCATCATCCTCAATTGCAATTTGAATTTTGCTTGGATCGGCCTCAAGTATAATACGCACATGCGATGCATTAGCATGGCGTTGGACATTATTCAAGGCTTCTTGGACAAAGCGGAAAATGGTTACTTCATAGTGGCTTGGCAAACGTGATTCCAAGCCTTGGGCCATGAGATTGATTTCGATGCCGTTTTTATCGCCAAATTCTTGGCCATAGCGTTTGAGCGTTGGCAGCAAACCAAGGTCATCGAGGGTCATCGGACGTAGATCAAAGATAAACCGCCGTGTATCTTGCAACACAGTATTGATGGCAGTTTTAAGGCTGGCCATCTCTGAACGGGCTTGATTGGTGTCGTGGTCAAGAAAGCGTTCGCAGATTTCGGCACGGAGCACCAAGTTGCTCATCGATTGGGCTGGGCCATCGTGCATTTGCAGCGAAATCCGCAAGCGCTCTTTTTCTTGGGCCTGAATAATTGCCGCAATTTGCTCTTGTGGGTCAACTTGGGGCAAGTTTGAGATCGTCGTTTCGGCGACAACGCTCACTTCATCGAGGCTTTGAATCAATTTTTGCAGCGTATCTTGTTGCTCACGCAGCAATTGTTGCTTGGTTTGCAATTGCTCAACTTGGCTGCGCATCATTTGAACGCGGGTTTGAACCTCTTGGGCTGAGGTATAGAAGTTTTTAATATCAACTTTTTCGTAGCGTTCGAAATTAACTTCCATATCGCGACGGCGGCTAGAAACCGACATTTCGCGTTGCGACATTTTATCGACTTCTGCTTGATTTTGGCGAATCAAGGCATCGAGTTCGGTCATTTGGCGACGAATGCGGTCTTGTTGGTCACGCAATTCTTTTAATAATGCGTCTTTATCGGCTGCCATTGGCCCTCCAATTCGCTGGTGCTGCGTAAGAGAAATTATACTGGTGGCAAATTTGCTGCGTCAATTATACCCAGCGACGTAGCACTAAAACAGCGTTTGAGCCACCAAAACCAAACGATTCTTTAACGGCGAGATTAATTGGCTGTTTGCGTGCGCCTTCAACCACAAAATCCAAATCGCAATCTTGGTCGCCAGCTTGCCAATTGATGGTTGGCGGCAAGATTTGATCGCGCAAGGCTAAGATGGTGGCAATTGCTTCGAGCGCCGAGCTTGCACCCATCGCATGGCCGGTTGCGCCTTTGATCGCAGAAATTGGCACATGCTGCGCTCGTTGACCAAAGACGGCCTTAATGGTTGCTGCTTCAGCGGCATCGCCAAGCTTGGTGCCTGTTGCATGAGCATTAATATAATCGACATCGTGAATGCTCATGTTGGCCCGTTGCAAGGCTTTAGTTAAGGTTAATGTCTGATGTTCCAAATCTGGTGCGACGATGCTGCCGCTGGCGGTCGTTGCCGCAGAGGCAACGATCTCGGCAAGAATTGGGGCATTCCGGGCTTGGGCATGCTCAAGGCTTTCGAGCACAAATGCTCCAGCGCCTTCGGCCAGCACTAAGCCATTGCGATCGGCGCTAAATGGACGACAGGCGCGGCTAGGGTCGCTCACATCGGTTGCCAGCACACGCAATGGTTTCCAAGCAGCATACATACCTTTGGTTAATGGCGCATCGGAAGCTCCGGCAACAGCGGTTTCAATTACGCCAGCTCGAATCAGATCGGCGGCGATGCCAATTGCTTGCAAGCCAGAGGCGCAGGTTGCCGAAATCAAGGTGCTAGGGCCGTGTAAATCGAAGACTGTGCAGAGGTGCGGCAGCACAGCGGCTGGCATACAGGCTGGCACAGTATCGGCGCGCACTTTGCCATTGGTAAACCAATTTTCATAACATGCTTCGATTGTTGAAATCGTGGTATAGCCTGTGCCCCATAAGACAGCGGTATCTTTGGGTAGGCCTTGGGCCATGCTGATAGCTTGTTGCACCGCATGGTGGGCTAAACTGATCATGCGGTCTGGTTGGCGGCGATGGCTGGTGAGTAGTGGTAACGCGGGAGTTGCGCCACCAATCACCGGATCGTTATAGGGTGCTAGCTCGGGCAGTGGTTTAACCCCACTTTGGCCAGCGAGCAAGGCGGCCCAATACGTTTCAATATCATTCCCAAGGGCGCTGCAAATCCCGATTCCGCTGATGACAACTCGCTGTTTCATAGAGGCTCCTCTGCGCTGCCGACCTACCACAGGCTCCATTGACGTGGTATGGCTTGGTGGTTTCGGGGTTATGATGCTACGCTCATTGTAGCGGGGAGTGTATTCAATGTCGAATATTTATCTTGGCTGTGCGATTTGGGGCTATCGGCCTTGGGTTGGCCAATTTTTGCCCGCTGGTACGAGCAATGGCGATATGCTCAAGGCCTATGCTGAACGGCTGACGACGGTGGAAATTAATGCCACCTTTTATGCAGTGCCTGATCAGCCGACGCTATTGCGTTGGGCCAGCGATACGCCCAGCAACTTTCGTTTTTGCCCAAAAGTGCCGAGAGCGATTAGCCATAGCGGCAATTTAACCCAGCAGATTGCTGCAACCAAGGCCTTTGTAGCCCAAATGCAATTCTTGGGCGAAAAACTGGGGCCGATTTTTCTGCAACTTGGCCCAAGCTATAGCCCAGCCAATTTTGGCGATTTGCAAACTTGGCTCGCGGCGTGGGATCAGCGCGTGCCCTTGGCTGTTGAGGTCCGCCATCGGGGCTGGTTTGCAGCCCAAGCGGCCCAGCGTTTGAACGGCCTGTTGGCTGAACATGGGGTTGGGCGGGTGCTGGTCGATGTACGACCGATTAACACTGGGGTAACCAGCGATCAAGTCATTTTAGATGCGCGGCGTAAAAAGCCCACGGTTCCCTATCATGTTGATGTGACTGCGCCATTTGTGTTGTTGCGTTTTATGGGCCACCCAGAGTTGGCGATCGATCAGCCGCTGCTAGAGCAATGGGCAGATACAATTGTGGCGATGTTGAACGATGGCTTAACCGTCTATGGCTTTATGCATTGCCCGATTGAAGAGCGATCGCCAGAAATGTGCGAGATTTTAGCCCAAGCCTTGGTTGCGCGGGGCGTTGCGTATCCCTTGCCAACGCCGCCAGCGCCAATCCAACAACTTTCGCTCTTTTGATCAAACCAGCGCTTCGTGGTACTGTTGCCTGTGGGAGTACATGGGGTCTGGTGGCCTCGTCAGTCTTCAAAATTGGTCGGCGTTATGACGAATAACGTTGGTGTGTTCGATTCGCACGTACTCCCGCCAAAGCCTTGGTAGCAAGCCAAAATTGCCTGTAAACGCGTATTTGCGTTTCCGCCAAAAGGTGTGTTATAATCGGCTTTCGTGCGAGTTGTGACATTTAAACAAGTCAACTTTATCTGGGTAAGTGTACCCCGCACACCATAACGTAGAACCACGTAGGGAATGGTCAATTAAGGGGCCGCAGGGCGCGACTACCAATTTTCCATTCCTGTTCCGTTGTCTTTTTGTCAGCGGCTAACGGTATTTGTAATAGCAGGAGCCACAACCAACATGGCTAAGCAAAAGTTTGAGCGGAATAAGCCCCACATCAACATTGGGACGATCGGGCACGTTGACCACGGCAAGACCACCTTGACTGCTGCCATCACCAAAACCATGGCACTCCGTGGCCGCGCTGAATTCCGCGCTTTCGACCAAATCGACAATGCTCCCGAAGAACGCGCTCGTGGGATTACGATTTCGATTTCGCACGTTGAATACGAAACCGAAAATCGGCACTATGCCCACGTCGACTGTCCAGGTCACGCCGACTATATCAAAAACATGATTACCGGCGCTGCCCAAATGGACGGTGCGATCTTGGTGGTTTCGGCCCCAGACGGCCCCATGCCCCAAACCCGCGAACACATCCTCTTGGCTGGCCAAGTCGAAGTGCCCGCGATGGTGGTCTTTTTGAACAAAGTCGACATGATGGACGACCCTGAGTTGCTCGAACTGGTCGAAATGGAATTGCGCGAGTTGCTGACCAAGTACGGCTTCCCGGGCGACGAAATTCCGATCGTGCGCGGCTCGGCCAAAGGCGCCTTGGATAGCGCATCAACCGATGCGAGCCAACCAGAGTATCAATCGATCCAAGAATTGATGCAAGCGGTTGACGACTATATCCCAACGCCAGAACGCGCGATCGACAAACCCTTCTTGATGCCCATCGAAGACGTGTTCTCGATCAAAGGCCGCGGTACCGTGGTAACCGGTCGGATCGAACGCGGGATCGTCAAAGTTGGCGATACGATTGAAATCATCGGGATGGGCCCAGACGTGCGCACCACCGCCGTGACCGGCGTGGAAATGTTCAAGAAGTTGCTGGACGAAGGTCGCGCAGGCGACAACGTGGGGGCACTCTTGCGCGGGATTGAACGGACGGATGTGGAACGCGGTCAAGTCTTGGCGAAGCCAGGCTCGATCAAACCCCACACCAAGTTCAAGGCCGAGGTCTACGTGTTGAAGAAAGAAGAAGGTGGCCGCCACAGCCCATTCTTCAGTGGCTATCGCCCACAGTTTTACGTGCGGACAACGGACGTGACGGGTGCGATTGGCTTGCCCGAAGGCGTGGAAATGGTGATGCCAGGCGACAACATCCAAATGACGGTGGAGTTGATCGTTCCGGTTGCTATCGAACAAGGCTTGAAATTTGCGATTCGTGAAGGTGGCCGCACCGTGGGTGCTGGTATCGTGACCGAAATCATCGCATAAGCTATAAAACGGCTGGCAGGTGTGCCCGTCACACCTGCCTTCTTTTGCGCTTAGGAGTAATGACGTTGGCAAAGCAAAAAGTTCGCATTCGCCTCAAGGCGTATGACCACAAGATCTTGGATCAGTCGGCACGCCAGATCGTGGATGCGGCAGAACGCACCGGTGCCCAGGTCGCTGGCCCAGTGCCGTTGCCGACCAAGATCGAAAAATACAGCGTGTTGCGCTCACCCTTCATTGACCGCGACAGCCAAGAACAGTTCGAAATTCGGACCCACAAACGTCTGATCGACGTGATCGATCCAAGCCAGCAAACGATCAACGCCTTGATGAAGCTGAACTTGCCCGCTGGTGTGGATATTGAAATTAAGCTCTAATCGGGAATCCCGCTTGGAGCCATAGCCAATACGGCTGGGCTTGGTCGCCCAGAGGCTCCGCACGCTATGGACTAAGGAGTAACCAATGCTCAATGGTATTTTGGGTCGCAAAATTGGCATGACCCAGATCTTCACCGAAAAAGGTGAAACCATTCCTGTCACCGTGATCGAAGCTGGCCCATGTGTGGTCACCCAACTTCGCACCAAGGACAAGGATGGCTATGAAGCAGTCCAACTCGGCTTCGGCGAAATCAAACCACGAAAAGTAACGAAGCCAATCCAAGGACACCTGAAAGCTGCTGGTCGGCTGGTTCGCTTCATGCGCGAAGTGAAAACCACCGACTTGAACGCACACACTGTCGGCGACGTGGTAAATGTTGATATTTTCCAACTCGGCGAAAAGATTGATGTCGTCGGCACAAGCAAAGGTCGCGGTTTTGCTGGTGTTGTTAAGCGCCACGGTTTCCGTGGTGGCCCAGCAACCCACGGTCAAAGCGACCGCCATCGCGCCCCAGGCTCGATTGGTTCAGGTACCACGCCAGGCCGCGTATGGAAAAACATGCGTATGGCAGGCCGTATGGGCAATGATCGCGTAACCGTTCAAAATTTGGAAGTGGTAAAAATTGACCTTGAACGCCACGTAATCTTAGTTAAAGGCTCAGTGCCAGGCGCTAAGAATGGTTTGGTGATGGTCTCACGGGCAGCTAAGGCCACGAAGAAATAGGAGTTGACGCATGGAAGCCAAGCTTTATAACCAAGCCGGTCAAGCTATCGGCACGCTTGAGCTGCAAGACTACATCTTCGGCATCGAGCCTAACATTCCCGTGATGCACCAAGCAGTCATTCGCCAACTGGCCAATGCACGTTTGGGCACTCACAGTACCAAGACTCGTGGTGAAGTACGTGGTAGCACGCGCAAGTTGTATCGCCAAAAAGGTACCGGTCGCGCTCGCCAAGGCGCTATTCGCGCCCCCCATCACTCAGGTGGTGGTGTTGTTCACGGGCCAAAGCCCCGCAAGTACACCAAAGATATGCCGCGCAAAATGCGGCGCTTGGCAGTACGATCGGCACTTTCGGTCAAATATGCAGATAACCAAATCATTTTCTTAGATGATTTGAGCATGAATGCACCAAAAACCAAAGACTTCCTGGCTTTGTTGAAAAACTTGCCTTTAGTCGGCGAAAAAACGCTGGTGGCATTGGGTGAAAAGAGCGATAACATCACGTTATCAACCAGCAACTTGCCAAATGTCAAGACCTTGTTGGCAGCCTACCTGAATGTTCGGGATCTGTTGAACTACGACACCTTGATTTTGCCCAAGTCGGCACTCAGCGTTGTTGAAACAATTCTGGGCAAAAAGTAGGAGATGCAACCGATGAACGCGCACGATATTATTATTCGCCCCGTCATCACCGAAAAAAATACGGCGTTGATGGAAGAGGGCAAATACACGTTCGAGGTGGCACAAGAAGCCAACAAGCCGATGATCAAGGCTGCTGTGCAACAGATTTTCAACGTCAACGTGAAAGCTGTTAACACCATGAATGTCAAGGGTAAGTTGAAAGTTCGCCGGACTCGCAATGGCCAACAAAGTGGCTACAGCCGCAGTTGGAAAAAAGCCATCGTTACGTTGGCTCCAGGCGAACGGATCGAAATCTTCGAAGATCTCTAGGAGGTTATGCAGTGGGCATCAAACGCTATAAACCGACATCGCCTGGTCGGCGTGGCATGACTGTCTCGGACTTCGCAGAAATCACGAAGTTCGAGCCAGAAAAAGCACTTACCGAACCCTTAAAGAAACATGCTGGCCGTAACAACCACGGCCACATTACCACCCGTCACCGTGGTGGTGGCCACAAGCGCCGCTATCGCTTGATCGATTTCAAGCGCAAGAAATTTGATATTCCAGCAAAAGTAGCGGGGATCGAGTACGATCCAAACCGCTCAGCGAATATCGCTTTGTTGCACTACACCGACGGCGAAAAACGCTATATCATTGCCCCATTGGGCTTGAAAGTTGGCGATATGTTGATGGCTGGCCCCAACGCCGAAATTCGGGTTGGTAACGCTTTGCCATTGGCCAACATCCCAATCGGTTCGCAAATTCACAACATCGAATTGACCCCCGGTCGTGGTGGCCAAATGGTGCGGAGTGCTGGTAACACCGCCCAATTGATGGCCCGCGAAGGTAACTACGCCACTGTGCGTTTGCCATCTGGCGAAATGCGCATGGTCCATATCAAGTGTATGGCTACCTTGGGTCAAGTCGGCAACGTTGATCACCAAAACATCATGATTGGGAAAGCTGGTCGCAGCCGCTGGTTGGGCCGTCGCCCAGTCGTGCGTGGTTCAGCAATGAACCCTGTTGATCACCCACACGGTGGTGGTGAAGGTCGTGCCCCAACTGGGATGAACCCCAAAACCAAATGGGGCAAGCCAGCAATGGGCAAAAAGACCCGCCACAACCCCCGCACCGATCGCTTTATCGTGCGGACGCGCAAGCAAAAATAAACCCTGGGGAGCGCTTCGTTGTGATGGCGCTCCTCACCTTGGAGCAAGGGCGGCTTGGCCGCCGCTGCACTGGGTTGCGATAACTCGTGCAGCGCCTTCTCCCTCGTGAGTAGTGACAACAACTACTGCAACTAAAGGAAGGAAACGAATGTCTCGTTCAACCAAAAAAGGTCCATTCGTTGACGTTCGGCTCTTGAGCCGCGTTGAAACGATGAATCGTGGCAATGAAAAGCGCCCACTCAAAACGTGGTCACGCGATTCAACCATCTTCCCTCAGATGGTTGGCCATACGATCGCTGTCCATGATGGCCGCCGCCACGTTCCAGTGTATATCACTGAAAACATGGTTGGTCATAAGTTGGGTGAATTCGCGCCGACCCGCACATTCCGTGGGCACGGTGGCAAAAAGGCCGACAAGCGCGGCAAATTAAAATAAGAGGTGCGCAATGCAAGCTAAAGCCATTCTGCGTAACTTCCGCATGTCGCCGCAAAAAGTTCGGCTGGTTGCCGACCTCGTGCGCGGTAAAAATGTGACGGAAGCGCTGGGGATTTTGCAATATCTGCCCCACAAGGCAGCCCCAGAAATTGCCCGCGTGATCAAGTCGGCCAAGGCCAATGCCGATCACAACTATCAAATGTCACCCGAGGATCTGGTCGTTAAAACGATTATGGTCGATGCTGGCCCAGTGCTCAAGCGCTACATGCCGCGTGCTCGTGGCCGTGGTGATCGTATCTTGAAGCGTTCGTCACACATTACCGTGATCGTCGATGACGGCGAAGTGTTGTAAAATCAACATTCAGAAGTCAAAATTCAAAATTGACCTTTGATTTTTGACTTTTGACTTTTCTCTAAGGAGGATCTCTTGGGTCGTAAAGTGCATCCGAATGGATTCCGCCTCGGCATCATCAAAGATTGGAAATCGAAGTGGTTTGCCGAGCGTAACTATACCGAACAACTGCACCAAGATTTGGCACTGCGCAAATATATCGAAGGTGCCGATGAGTTGAAAAACGCTGGTGTAGCCCACGTTGATATCGAACGCTCAGCCAACCGGGTTGAAGTGACCATCCACACGGCGAAGCCAGGGATCGTCATTGGCAAACGTGGCGCAAACGTCGATACACTCAAAAACCAAATTGAAAAACTCACAGGCAAAAAGGTGCGCTTGAATATTCAAGAAATTCACCAGCCTGAATTAAATGCTTACCTGGTGGCCGAAAGCGTTGCTGAACAAATCAGCAAACGGGTTTCACACAAACGCGCCATGAAGCAAGCAACCCAACGCGCCATGCGGCTTGGTGCCCAAGGCATCAAAGTCAAATGCTCAGGCCGTTTGGGTGGCGCTGAAATGAGCCGCTCATTGTGGGAACGTGAAGGTCGGGTGCCGTTGCACACCATTCGCGCAGATATCGACTACGCATTGGTGCACGCTCACACCACCTATGGCCGGATCGGGGTTAAAGTTTGGATTTATAAGGGCGATGTGCTTGGTCAACGCGAACGCCAAGCTGCTCCAGCAGCAGCCGCAGCCGATGCACCAAAAACCAACACTCGTTCGGGCAAGGGGTCGTAAACCATGTTAATGCCCAAGCAAATGAAATATCGCCGCCCACACCGCCCTCGAAATATCAAGGGTATTGCTCAGCGCGGCGCGACGGTGGCTTTCGGTGATTTTGGGTTGGTCTCACTCGAAGCAGGCTGGATTACCAGCCGCCAAATCGAATCAGCCCGCCGGACGATCACCAACTACGTTAAGCGGGGTGGTAAAGTTTGGATTCGGATCTTCCCAGATCGTCCAATTACCCAAAAACCTGCTGAAACGCGGATGGGTTCTGGTAAAGGTTCAGTTGAATACTATGTCGCAGTGATCAAGCCAGGTCGCGTGTTGTTCGAATTGAACGGCGTGCCCGAAGATGTGGCCCAAGAAGCACTGCGCCGCGCTGCCCAAAAGTTGCCTGTTAAGTGCAAATTCGTAACCAAGGCATCGCAGGAGGTTGGCTCAAATGAAGGCTAGTGAACTGCGCGATATGAGCAATGCTGATTTGGAAAAGTTGATCAACGATAACAAACAAGAGTTGTTCACCATGCGTTTCCAAAAATCAGTTGGCAAATTGACCAACACCGCTCGTGTGCGGTTGTTGAAAAAAGATATCGCCCGCGCCAAAACGGTCATCCACGAACGCAGCTTGGTGGCGGAGGGGAATTAATGAACGAGCATTTAGCAACAACTGACAGCCGCAAACAAAAAGTTGGCCGCGTTGTCAGCAGTAAAATGAACAAAACCGTGGTGGTTGCAGTCGATTACCTGCGCCCCCACCCGTTGTATCGCAAAACCGTGCGCCAAACCAGCAAGTTTTACGCTCACGATGAAAACAACGAATGTCATGTAGGCGATACCGTGGTGATTGAAGAAACCCGCCCCTTGAGCAAGCTCAAGCGCTGGCGTGTGGTCGAAATCGCCAAAAAGAATCGCCGCGAAGGCTTGAATGTCTTGCGCCAAGACGTTGTAACCGTTGAAGGCGAAACCGAGGAGGCCTCGTCGTGATCCAGCAAGAATCTCGGATGCGGGTTGCCGATAACACAGGCGCCAAAGAGCTGCTGTGTATTCGGGTGCTCGGTGGTACCAAGCGTCGCTACGCTAGCGTTGGCGATACGATCATTGCAACCGTCAAACAAGCCAACCCAGGTGGTTCGGCTAAAAAAGGCGAAGTTGTTCGTGCCGTAATCGTGCGGGTCAAAAAGGGCTACACTCGCCCAGATGGCTCGATGATTCAGTTTGATGATAATGCAGCCGTCATTATCAACCAACAAGGCAACCCTCGCGGCACGCGTATCTTTGGGCCGGTCGCCCGTGAATTGCGCGAAAAACAGTTTATGAAGATCATCTCACTTGCTCCAGAAGTGTTGTAACATTCTTCACGAGCTGTGGTACAATACAACGCTTGTGGGCAACCGCATAGCGTTGACTATGGAGGCAAAACCATGCACGTCAAAAAGGGCGACCGCGTAGTGGTACTTAGTGGGCGCGAAAAAGGCCGCGAAGGTGTAATCAAGCAGTCTTTGCCCAAAAAAGAACGCGTCGTCGTTGAAAATGTCAATATTGTTAAAAAACACGTCAAGCCGATGGGCAATCGCCAAGGCGGCATCTTAGAAGTTGAAGCTGCGATGCATGTCTCAAAAGTCATGTTAATTTGCCCAGCTTGTGGTAAGCCCTCACGGACTGGCCACCGCGTCAACGACGAAGGCAAAAAAGTGCGTGTTTGCAAGCAATGCAATGCCGACGTTGCCTAATTTGGCAAAGTCGAAGACAAATGAGCAATGAACAACCTTTAGTTGCTGACTACTCATTTGGTACGGAACTATCGTATTTTCCATCTGGGCTGGCGCAGTTGTGCCGCAACCGTTTGGTAGCCTTGGTTACCAATGCTGTCGCCGAACCCCAGAAGTGAGGAACCCATGGCACGTCTTAAGGATGTCTATTTGAAGACCGTGGCTCCTGCATTGTTCAAGGACTTTGGCTTTAAGTCCCCAATGCAAGTGCCCCGTATTACCAAGATCGTCATCAACATTGGCTTAGGTGAAGCGTTGCAAAACCCCAAAGCGGTGGAAGCAGCAATTGGCGATTTGACCATGATTGCAGGTCAAAAACCAGTTGTGACCCGCGCTAAGAAATCGTTGGCAGCCTTCAAACTCCGCCAAGGTATGCCGATCGGCGCAATGGTAACGCTGCGCAATGAACGCATGTACGATTTTTATGATCGTCTGGTTAACTTGGCGTTACCCCGTATCCGCGACTTCCAAGGCTTAAGCCGCAAATCGTTCGATGGTCGCGGGAACTACAGTATCGGTATTCGGGAACAAATCATCTTCCCTGAAATCGAATACGATAAAGTCGATAAAATTCGTGGGCTTGAGGTGGCGATTGTTACCACCGCTCCAAACGACGAACAAGGCTTTGCTTTGTTGAAGGCGTTGGGCATGCCGTTTCGTGACTAGAGTTGGCAAGGGACTACAGGGGTAGTCAACCGACAACTCGTAACTGGGAGGCCAAAACAGTCTATGGCTAAGAAATCGATGATCATCAAGGCGAATCGCGCACCAAAATTTTCAACGCAGGGATACAATCGCTGCAAGCGCTGTGGTCGGCCTCGGGCGTACATGCGAAAATTTGGTATCTGCCGGATCTGCTTCCGCGAGTTGGCTTCACAAGGCCTAATTCCCGGTGTAACAAAATCAAGCTGGTAGAACCAGGAGGACGAGCTAGTGAGCGTTAATGATCCAATTGCCGACCTGCTGACACGCATCCGCAACGCGGGTATGGCACGTCACCAAACAGTGACGATCCCATTGTCGAAAATCAAGCGCGGCATTGCTGAAATTTTGCAAGCCGAAGGCTATATTAAGAGCTTTGAGGTTCAAGAAGGCACACCATTCTCAAACTTGGTGTTGACCTTGAAATATGCTGCTGACCGCAAGCCAGTGATTACCGGCTTGAAGCGGGTTAGCCGCCCAGGCTTGCGGGTCTACACCAAGCGCAACGAGATTCCTCGCGTGCGCAACGGTTTGGGCTTGAGCATCCTTTCAACTCCTAAAGGGTTGATGACCGGCGATGCTGCTTGGAAAGCAGGCGTTGGCGGTGAAATTGTTTGTTACATTTGGTAATACTAAACGAGGACAACGGTAGGATTACCGTCATCACTCGTGGAGGAAATGACCCATGTCACGTATCGGTCGCAAACCGATTGAAGTTCCAGCTGGTGTAACTGTGAACGTCGACAGCGATAATGTTGTCACGGTCAAAGGCCCCAAAGGAACCTTGAGCGAAGCAATTCGCCCTGAAATTACGGTGAATATCGATGGCGCAACGGTAGAAATCACCCGCGTCAACGATAGCCGTCAGGCTCGCGCATTTCACGGTCTCTCACGGACGCTGGTCGCCAATATGGTTGACGGCGTGACCAAGGGCTTTGAAAAAACGCTCGAAATGAATGGTACAGGCTATCGCGCTACCCTTGATGGCAAAATCTTGGTGCTTTCGCTTGGCTTCTCGCACCCAGTGCGGGTTGAGCCATACGAAGGCAACAGCTTTGAAGTAGCTGAGCGCCGGGTTGTGATCAAAGGCCCCAACAAGCAAAAAGTTGGCGACCAAGCAGCGAACATTCGCAAGCTGCGTCCACCCGAACCCTACTTGGGCAAAGGCATCAAGTACAGCGACGAAGTGATCCGCCGCAAGGCCGGTAAAGCTGGTAAGAAGTAGGCTGTTGGCGGCGGCGTAGCGTGACCCCACTAACGCGCCGCCTAACCCACCTACAGGAGAAATATAGCAATGTCGAAATTTTCATCCCGCGAATTGCGCGCCCGACGGCATCGTCGGCTTCGTGGCCAACTGAGTGGCACACCTGAGCGCCCACGCTTGAATGTGTTTCGCTCAGGCCTGAATATCTATGCCCAAGTGATCGATGATCTCGCTGGTCATACGCTTGTTTCCGCGTCGACGATCGATACCGAATTACGCGGCAGCCTTGGTGAGCAACGCAAACTCGAACAAGCCCATTCAGTTGGCAAGGCCGTTGCAGAACGCGCTCGCGCCGCTGGGATTACCAAAGTGGTGTTCGATCGCGGTGGCTACAAATATCACGGTCGTGTGAAAGCTGTTGCCGAAGGGGCACGCGAAGGCGGACTTGAATTCTAATCAACTCTGGAGGCAACGTGGCGAAGCGAAATCGATCAAACGCTGACGAAGTTGAACTGGACGAACGAGTTGTCCAAATCAACCGGGTCGCGAAAGTGGTCAAGGGTGGCCGCCGCTTCAACTTTAGCACCGTCGTAGTCGTTGGCGATGGCAACGGCAATGTCGGGCTAGGGATGGGCAAGGCTTCTGAAGTACCTGAAGCTATTCGCAAGGGTGCTGAATCAGCTAAACGCAATATGATCGCGGTTTCGGTTATCGGAACCACCATTCCCCATGAAATTGTGTCAACCTATAAAGCATCCAAAGTGTTGCTTAAACCAGCTTCAGCTGGTACCGGCGTTATCGCTGGTGGTGGCGTGCGCGCCGTGCTTGAAGCCGCTGGCATCAAGGACGTTCTGACCAAATCATTGGGCAGCAACAACTCAGTCAATGTGGTGCGAGCTACGTTGAAGGCCCTTTCTGAATTGCGCACTCCGCAAGAAGAAGGCCGCCGCCGTGGCCGTGCTGCATCGTCATTCCGCCTGAGCGGCCAAAGCCGCGCCGTTATCAGCGGTACGGAGGAATAACGATGGCAACCTTACGTATTACGTATAAAAAAAGTTCAATTGGCTATAGCCAAGCGCAAAAAGATACCGTTCGCTCGCTCGGTTTGCGCAAATTGAACCAAGTGGTCGAGCTTCAAGATACTCCAGTTGTCCGTGGGATGATCTTCAAGATCAAGCACTTGGTAACTGTCGAGGAAGTGACTGCGACGGAGGCCAAGTAATGAAATTGCACGATCTGAAGCCAGCACCAGGCTCAACCCGCAAAACCAAGCGGGTTGGTCGTGGTCATGGTTCGGGCAAAGGGAAAACCTCTGGTAAAGGTATGATGGGTCAAAAGGCTCGTTCAGGGCCAAACCCATACCCACACTTTGAAGGTGGTCAGAATCCTTTGGTCCGCCGGATGCCCTACAAGCGCGGCTTTACCAACATTTTCCGGGTCGAATATACCATCGTTAACGTTGGCGATTTGACCGAATGGAACAATGGCGATGTAACGCCAGAAACCCTGCGCGAAGTCGGCTTGATCAAAAACCTCAAGCAACCTATCAAAGTCCTCGGCGATGGCGACCTGAACGTAGCCCTCAAGGTGCGTGTCCACAAGGTTAGCGCCAGCGCTCGCCAAAAAATTGAGGCTGCGGGCGGTTCAGTCGAATTGATTGACGCTGCCGCCTAAACAATGGTGATGCGATGACCTTCTTTTGCGACGGCGTAGCGGGCTTTGCCCAAGGCTACGCTGTTTGCAAATGAAGGTCATTCGTGCATTACACAGGAGAATTCCATGCTTCAAGCTGTGGTCAACGCACTTAAAATCGCCGAAGTGCGCAAGAAGATTTTGTTCACCCTGATGATGCTGGTGATCTTCCGCTTTATCGCGGCTATTCCAGTTCCAGGGGTCGATACAGCCGAACTTGATCGGTTGTTCAATGGTCAGTTGCCGTTAAGCGATTTGGCAAACTTCCTCAACTTGCTCTCTGGTGGGGCGTTGCGGCAGTTCTCCGTTGCAGCGATGGGGGTCTATCCCTACATCACGGCCCAAATTATTATGCAGTTGCTGATCCCGTTGATCCCAGCGCTGGAGCAATTGAGCAAAGAGGGCGAGCAAGGTCGCAATCGGATTCAGCGCTACCAATATTTCCTCACCGTGCCCTTGGCTTACCTCCAAGGCTATGGCCAAATTAAATCGCTGATCAACAGCGGGATCAATTTGTTTGGCACCTTGAACTTCAGCATTACCCAAAACTTCTTCCAAACTTTCTCGATCTTGACGATTATGGTCGCTGGCTCGATGTTCTTGGTTTGGATGGGCGAGTTGATCGACGAACGTGGCATTGGCAACGGTCTCTCGATGATTATCTTCGGCGGGATCGTGACCGCGCTGCCAAGCATGGTCTATCAAGCAATCACCACTTCAAGCTCAGGCAATAACGTGATCGGCGGGATTTTGCTGCTGATCGTGACCTTGGCTACCGTGGTTGGGATCGTCTTGATCACCGAAGGCCAACGCCGCATTCCAGTTCAATACGCCAAGCGCGTGCGTGGCAATAAGGTCTATGGCGGTCAATCGAGCCACTTGCCGTTGAAGGTTAATATGGCTGGGATGATTCCCTTGATCTTCGCCCAAAGCATTTTGATTTTCCCCAGCACCGTTGCTTCTTACTTCTGGAAGCCTGATGGTACTGGTTTCCTCAATGGCATCGCGAACTTCTTCGTTAACAGTTTTGGCCCCAATGGCTTGGCCTTTACCTTGGCGATGTTCGTGTTGGTATTGCTCTTCACCTATTTCTATGCCTTGGTGATGTTTAACCAACAAAACTTGCCTGAAATGTTGCAACGCAATGGTGGCTTTATTCCTGGCATTCGCCCAGGCCGCAACACCGAAGTCTATTTAACCAAAGTGCTTAACCGCATTACCTTGATTGGCGCGGTTGGCTTGGCTGTGGTTGCTGCCTTGCCCTACTTTGTGCAACAAATTACAGGCTTGCAAATTGGCTTTAGCAGCACCGGTTTGTTGATTGTGGTTGGTGTGGCGGTCGATACCATGCGCCAACTCGAAGCTCAAATGATGATGCGCAATTACGAAGGCTTCATCTCGCGCTAAGAAACGCTACCTGCTTTTGGCAGGTGGTGCTACGGCGAACAAAGGCGTTCGCCGTTCTTTGCTGACTCACCGAGGAGCACTATCCTATGAACATCATTTTGCTTGGTTCGCCCGGAGCTGGCAAAGGAACCCAGGCAACTGAGTTGGAAGCAGCAACCGGCATGAAGCACATCGCCAGCGGCGATATGTTTCGGGCTGCTGTGCGCGAAGGCACACCACTGGGAACACTCGCTCAATCGTACCTCGATAAAGGCGAGCTGGTGCCCGATGATGTTGTGATTGGCATGGTTTTGGAACGGGTGCAACAACCAGATTGCGCCAATGGGGTGATTTTCGATGGTTTTCCACGCACCCCCCAGCAAGCCGAAGCCCTGCAAGCAGCTTTAGCTGAACATAACGATGCGATCAATGCTGTGTTGTTGTTGCATGTCGATAAAGATGTGCTGATTCAACGGGTGATTGGGCGCTGGACTTGCAGAAAATGTCAAGCTGTATATAATACATACTTCCGAGCACCAAAAGTCGAGGGTGTTTGTGATCTCTGCGACGGCGATTTGTACCAACGCAGCGATGACAACCTTGAGACGATCAACCATCGACTTGATGTTTATGCAGCTCAAACATCGCCGCTGATTGCCCATTATCGCACGCAAGGCATCTTGCATGAAATTAATGGTCTAGGCGAGATTGACGATATTACTGCACGCATGGTTCAAGCAATTGAATCGGCAAAGCCGTGCTAAATTTGTGGTATAGTAATAGGTACCGATGCAGAAGCATGGGCCGATGGCCTATGCTTCTAGCTTGCTGCGTATGCTATACACCGTCGTCTGACGTATTGCACAGCCCAGTGACGGATTATTCTTTGGGGCAATCGCGCACCACTCGCAACGCATGCGACCATTGCCACCGCTGATGTGCTAGTTTTAAGGAGTCATATGGCCAAGAAGAAGGATGTCATTGAGGTCGAGGGCGTTATTACTGAGCCACTGCCAAACGCGATGTTTAAAGTAGCGTTGGATAACGGGCTGGAAGTATTAGCACATGTCTCTGGCCGGATTCGGATGAATTACATTCGGATTCTGAAAGGTGACCGCGTGTTAGTTGAACTCTCGCCCTATGATCCAACTCGTGGCCGTATTACTTATCGGTACAGATAACACACTGACCACCGCAACCAATGCCTCTGGCCGAAGCGGACGGAGGGTTGGATTGTTGTGTGTCTACGAGCGAGGTTCCGATGAAAGTCCAACCATCAGTCAAACCACGCTGCGAATATTGCCGGGTCATTCGTCGTAAGGGCGTTGTCCGTATCATTTGCAGCCGCACCCCGAAGCATAAGCAACGGCAAGGCTAAGAGGAGCATCGAATGGCACGTATTTCAGGGGTTGATATTCCCCGCAACAAACGGGTGGAAATTTCCCTTACCTACATCTATGGGATTGGGCGCACCACCAGCAGCGAAATTCTGGCGCGCACCAATATCAATCCAAATGTTCGGGTCAAAGATTTGACCGAAGACGAAGTAATTCGTTTGCGCGAAATCATCGACCAAGATTACACCGTTGAAGGCGATTTGCGCCGGGCTGTTCAATTGAACATCAAGCGTTTGATGGACATTGGCTGCTACCGTGGGATTCGCCACCGCAAAGGCTTGCCATTGCGTGGTCAACGCACCAAAACCAACGCCCGTACCCGCCGTGGTAAAAAAGGCGCAGCAATTGGTGGCAAGAAGAAAGCTACCAAGAAGTAATTTCCTGAATTTTTATTTTCAACGCTATTTCGGAGGCCTTGAATGGCGAAACAAGCAAAAGCGGGAGCAGCTCGCCGCCCTCAACGCGGTCGTCGCCGTGAGCGTAAAAATGTGCCTCGTGGCCAAGCTCACGTCCAAGCGACCTTTAACAACACGATCGTTACAATCACCGACCCAGCTGGCAACGTGGTTTGCTGGAGCAGCGCTGGCGCAAGTGGCTTCAAAGGCTCACGCAAAAGCACGCCCTACGCAGCCCAAGTAACTGCCGAACAAGCAGCCCGCAAAGCCATGGATAACGGCATGCGCGTGGTTGAAGTGTATGTTAAAGGCCCTGGTGCTGGCCGTGAATCAGCAGTGCGCGCACTGCAAGCGACTGGCTTGTCGGTTATTGCAATCACCGATGTTACGCCAATCCCACACAATGGCTGCCGCCCACCAAAGCGCCGCCGCGTGTAATGGCTTCGCGGCAGCATGCTGCCGCGGAAGTGTGTAGTAGCAACGCCACGACTAAGATACGTGAGCAGGATGAAGCACGGCTGTTCCTATACGTGGAAATAGGAGTCGGTGTGTAAACTGCCTTGGCAATTAGGAATTGCGAAGGGACAAACAAGAACATGGCTCGATATACTGGTCCAGTATGTAAATTGGCACGCCGCGAAGGCGTTGACCTAATGCTCAAGAGCGGTAACAGTGGCCGCAAGGTGCTTGAGCGCCGTGGGAGCCAGCCCCCTGGTCAACATGGGGCTTCAGTCCGACGACGACAATTGTCTGATTATGGTGTTCAGTTGCGTGAGAAGCAAAAAGTTCGCCGCATCTATGGTGTTTTGGAACGTCAGTTCCGCCGCTATTATGGCATTGCGACCCGTACCACCGGCCAAACCGGTGCTGTGCTCTTGCAAATTTTGGAACGTCGCCTCGATAATGTGGTGTTCCGCTTAGGCTATGCGGTTACCCGCGCCCAAGCTCGCCAGTTGGTCAACCACGGTCACATTACCGTGAATGGCCGCAAAACCGATATTCCTTCAGCCTTGGTTGAAGTTGGCGATGTAATTGGCGTGCGTGCAGAAAGCCGCAAACGCGATTATTTCAAAGATCTCGAAGAAACCAAACAACTGAACCGCGTGTCACCACCAAGCTGGTTGTCACTTGACGCTGGCAAGTTGGAAGGGGTTGTGCAAACCTTCCCTTCACGCGAGGAGTTGGATATGTCGATTAACGAGCAGTTGATTGTTGAATTCTACAGCCGCTAATCGGACGTAATCGGTATCACTATCCCAGCAGGAGGCGGATACGTGCTAGACATTGCAATGCCCAAACTCGAATGTGTCGCAGCGGCGGAGAACTATGGGCGGTTCAAAATTGAGCCACTGGATCCCGGTTACGGGCATACCTTAGGGAACGCGCTGCGGCGGGTGTTGTTGTCGTCCATCCCTGGGGCAGCGGTCATCAAGATTAAAATTGATGGGATTTTCCACGAGTTTTCGCCAATTCAAGGCGTGCGTGAAGATGCTACCGAGATTGTGTTGAACGTTAAAGGCATTCGTTTGCGCTCCTACGCCGAACGCCCAGTCAAGATGATTTTATCCAAGACTGGCCCAGGCGTGGTGCGCGCAAGCGATATTGAATGCCCTTCAAACGTGGAGATCGTTAACCCCGATCACTACATCGCAACCCTCGATAGTGCCGATGCTCGCTTGGACATGGAGCTGACCGTCGAACGTCACCGCGGCTATCTGCCAGCTGAAAATCGTGACCCGGTGCCGATTGGCGAAATTCCGGTGGATGCGATCTTCACGCCGGTGCACAAGGTTAATTACGTTGTGGAACATACCCGCATTGGCGGGATGACCGACTTCGACCGCTTGTTGCTTGAAATTTGGACTGATGGCACGGTCAAGCCAGGCGATGCCCTGAGCTACGCCGCGCAAGTGCTGGTCCAATATTCATCGATCATCGCCGATTTCAATCGCTTTGACGATGAACAAGAACAAGTTGGCGATGCCAACGGTCTGGTGATTCCCAGCGAGATCTACGACATGCCGATCGAAGATCTTGACCTTTCAACCCGCACCTACAACTGTCTCAAGCGTGCTGACATCACCAAGGTGGGTCAAGTGCTGGAGATGGACGAGAAGCAACTGCTGGCTGTGCGGAACTTGGGGCAAAAATCAATGGACGAAATTCGCGAGAAATTAATCGAGCGCAATTTACTGCCAACCTTGCCTTTCAACTCCGCTATTCTGAACACCAATGTCGCTGCCCGTCTGAACGACGGTAGCGCTGAATAGACGAGGATCGTTTCATGAGACACCGTAAGTCTGGCAAGAAGATGGGCCGGCCAACGGCTCAGCGCAAAGCCTTATACCGTAGCTTGATGATTGCCCTTATCGAGCACCGCGGCATTACAACCACTGATGCTAAGGCCCGCGCTGTTCAACCAGAAGTTGAAAAATTGATTACATTGGGTCGCTTTGATACTCCCCACAATCGCCGGATGGCGCTTTCGAAGCTGCACAGCAAGAATGCCATGAACCTTTTGTTCCAAGTGGCTCCTGCTTACGCCGAACGCCCAGGTGGTTACACGCGGATTGTCAAAATGGGCTTCCGCAAAGGCGACGCTGCGGAAATGGCTCGGATTGAATTGGTCTAAGTTTGCCGTATGAGCCGTACTTTAGCATTGTGTTTTGAATATGTCGGCACTGCTTTTTGCGGCTCGCAATGGCAACCAGGCGGTCGCGCCGTGCAAACGGAGTTGGAGACCGCTTGGCAACGATTAACAAGCGATAATGGGCGTTGGATTTTTGCCGGTCGAACCGATGCAGGAGTTCACGCCCTAGCCCAAGTCGCCCATATCGTCAGCACGACTGACCGGAGTTTGGATACAATTGCCAAGGCAATGAATGCCATTACGCCATCAGATATTAGTGTTCACGAAGCATGGGAGATGCCAACTGGCTTTCATTCCCGCTTTAGTGCTCGTCAACGAACATATCGCTATGTTTTTGATAGTGCACCTGCACCCTCGGCCACGCTCAATGGGCGGGTGCTGCGCCTCGATCATCAACTTGATTGGGCGGCGATGCAGGCGGCCTTGGATACGCTGATTGGCATTCACGATTTTGCGGCGTTCGCTGGCGCTGGTCACGAAGGCTCAACCATCCGCAACTGTTATTTGGCGCAATTGCGCCCAGCAGAGTGGCTTGGCCGCCCAGTGACTGTCCTGCATTTGCAGGCTAATGCTTTTCTGAAGCATATGGTGCGCAATATCGTTGGCACTTTACTGATGGTTGGCGCTGGCAAGCTTTCATTGGAAGCTTGGCTGGCAATTATCGCCAGTCGCGACCGTCGGAACGCAGGACCAACCGCGCCCCCACAAGGGTTGTATTTAGAGTCGATTGGCTATGACCCAGCACTTCAGCCATTGGCGACAAGTTCACGCTGGGATGGCACGACCTATTTTCGGACGTATCAAGGCGAAACGGTGTGAATACGGGCAGTTTGCCAACGCTTCTCACCGCCACCCTTACAACGATTTGTGAACATGCCAGCGTGGCATAATTCACAATTCATACACGAGGAATTCAGCAGCATGAAGACTTATAGCCAAAAAGCTTCGGAGATTCAGCGCGAATGGCTGGTCGTCGATGCAGAAAATCAGGTGCTTGGTCGGCTCGCGACCCAAATCGCAACCCTGATTCGCGGCAAACACAAGCCAACCTACACGCCTAGCATGGATGGCGGCGATTTTGTCGTCGTGGTCAACGCTGAGAAAATTCGCGTTACCGGCGATAAAGCCAACCAAAAAATTTACTATCGCCACTCGAACTTTCCTGGTGGTTTGAAGCGCACCGCTTATAAAGTGATGATGCAAACCCACCCAGAGCGGATCATTTACTTTGCGGTTAAAGGCATGTTGCCACGCAATCGCTTGAGCCGCCACATTATCAAGAAGTTGAAAGTGTATGCAGGTGCAAGCCATCCCCATGCATCACAATCACCTAAAACCTATGCGGTGAAAGGTTAATCCCGATGAGTGAACAACGCTATTTCCAAGGCACTGGTCGCCGCAAGACCGCTGTGGCCCGGGTCCGCTTGTATCCTGGCACCGGTGAGTTCGTGGTCAATGGCCGCACCTCAGAAGAATTCTTCGGTGGTCGCGCGCTGTACCAACAATTGATTCGCCAACCATTGTTGGCTGCCAATCAATTGGGCTCGTTCAATGTGTTGGTCAAGGTTCGTGGCGGTGGCGACACTGGCCGTGCCGAAGCTGTACGCCACGGCGTAGCTCGCGCTTTGGTCGATGCTGATGCAGCATTCAAGCCAATTATGCGCGCTGCTGGCCTCTTGACCCGCGACGCTCGTAAAAAGGAACGGAAGAAACCAGGTTTGGTTAAGGCTCGCCGCGCCAAACAATACACCAAGCGGTAAGTTTTTTACCCTTTGGTGTCCGGTTTCCCCCAGCCACGGAGCTTCGGTTCCATGGCTGGGGTTGGTTTTTTTAGGGGTCAGGGTTCAGGGGCTAGGGGTCAGGGTAACAAAACCACGAAGAACAGAGAGCATAGAATAAAGAGCATAGAACATAAAGGCTGTAGGCTAAGGGCTATCGCGAATAAGTTGTAATACTAAAAGCCAAAAGCCAGTAGCCATTCTTCGTGTTCTTCGTGTTCTTCGTGGATCAAAATCTTAACGCAGAGCTGTAGAGTTAAATTTTCGATCCCCAACCCCCGCCAACCGATCCCCATTTCCTATGTTCTATGTTCTATGCTCTTTGTTCTTATTTTTTGGCTTTGGCCTTGGCTTTGACCACAACTGGCTCAATGACTGGTGGTGGCGGGGCTTTGCTAGCCTCGCGCCAAGCACTATAGCCACCAAGATGGGCGCTTAGGCTGCCATCAGCCACCGCCCACACTCGATCCACCACCCGATCAAGGAAGTAGCGGTCGTGCGAAATCACGATTACCGTGCCATCGTAGCGCTCTAAGGCATCTTCCAAAACTTCAACCGAATCAATATCCAAGTGGTTGGTTGGCTCATCGAGAATCAAGCAATTGGGCTTGGCTAACATCAACAAGGCCAATTGTAGTCGCGCGCGTTCGCCGCCAGAAAGCGAGCCAATCGTTTGGCGACATTGATTGTAGCTGAACAAGAAGCCACCCAAAAATGCCACCGCTTGGCCTTCATACATCGAGCGTGTCAGGCGCACCACGTCAATCGGAGTTTGGTTGTGATCAAGGGTCTCAACGCCTTGGGCAAAATAGCCAATTTCGATCGACGGCCCAACCCAAACCATGCCATCGCTTGGCTCATATTGGCCATGCATCAGCTTGCCCAACACGCTTTTGCCAGAGCCGTTTTGGCCGATAATTCCAACCCGCTCGCCACGCCAAATTGTTTGCTCGATGCCAAGCAGCACCAAATCATCACCGAAACTCATGCTTACATCGCGTAGGTCGATGATTTTCTGGCCACCGCGTTGCTCGGAGCGTAGGCTCAAGCCAACTTTACGGCGTTCGAGCACTGGCTTTTCAACTTTATCCAGCTTGTCGATTTGCATTTGCTTGACCCGCGCTTGCTTGATATGGCGCTCATTTGGCACCATCGAAGCCCACAATTGAAAACGCTTAATTGCTTCTTCTAAGCGATTAATTTCCTTTTGCTGCGCCACAAAATCTTGCTGCTGGCGTTGCAAAGCCAATTGGCGATTAACAGCGTAGGTTGAATAATTGCCAAGCCAGAGGCTGGTTTTGCCATCTTCTAAATGAACCACACTGGTGATAGTTTCATCGAGCAAATAGCGATCGTGAGCCACAATCACCACAGCTCCACTAAACTCACGAATTGTTGCTTCCAAAAATTCGCGCCGATTCAAATCAAGGTGGGTTTCTGGCTCGTCGAGGAGTAATAAATCAGGCCGCTGCATCAAACAGCTTGCCAAGCCAATCATTTTGCGTTGACCACCGCTGAGGGCACTGGTTGGCAAATTCAAATCATTGGCATCAAAGCCAAATTGCTGTAAATAGCCGCGCGCATCGTTGGCGAGCATCGAGCCGCCAAGCTCCTCGAATTGGTTCAACAAGCGGCTATGCTGCTCTAAAACCTGATTCATGCGTTTGAGGTCGTTGGCGATAGCTGGCTCGCCAAGTTGGGTTTCGCAAGCCTGAATCTGGGCTTCTAGCTCAGCAAGATCAGGCCGGGCAGCCATGACGGTTTGCATTGGGTTGCGTTGATCGCCAACAATATGTTGCGAAAGATAGGCGATGCGCAAGCCTCGGCGGGTAGTAATTAAGCCTGCGGTTGGGGTTTCGAAGCCCGCCAATAAACGCAGCAAGGTTGATTTGCCTGCGCCATTCGCACCAACCAAGCCAATCCGTGCTCGTTCGTGAATTTCCCAATTCAATCCGTTTAAGATGCTGCGACCGCCAACGCTGTAGTGTAGATTTTGGGCACTTGCAATAATCATTCGGGCAACCTCCACAGTAGGGGGCAGCACTATGCACAGCGATCAAAAAAAGACTAGGGGCGCATAATGCTGCCCCTAGTCTTGATCAGTTGGTTTCAATTACCAATTGGTTCAGATTTTAGGCGCAGCTATCCTGTCTGCGCCTTTGTTGAACCCTTTCCGTGCGTGAATCACGCCCATAAATGCATTGAAAACCATGATCGTCTTCCAATCTATAATCCAATATGTCGGTTAGGATAGCACACGCCACCAAATGGCGAAATCGGTCTTTAGGCCGAATCGATCATCAAGCCAAACCCATTTATTATAGCGAGGAAGCATATGAGTCTATTAATTGGCCTAAATGGGCGTTTTTTTGAGCAAAATTGGCGTCCAGCGCTTGCTGAAATTGAGTTTGCTGCTGCCAATGATTTTGCCTGCATTCAGTTTCAGGGTAAGCCAGCAGGCTTGCAAGCAACCGCCTTGGGAGCCGATTTTGCCAGCATTCGCCAGCAACTTCAAGCCAAGCGCGTTATGGCGGTAATGGAAATAGCCATCAAAATTGAGGCCAATGGACGCTCAGCAGCAGGCCAAACCCCGCTTGATGTGCTCGAAGCCAATTTGCCTGCCATCAATGGCTTGGGCTGCGAGTATGTGCATTGGCATTTGTACAATTTGCCAGCCTTAGAGCCAGCGCAGGTTGCCGAGCTAGAAATTGCCCTACAAGCGCAATTTGCAGCAGGCGTGGCCTTGGGCCAGCAACATGGCTTTCGATTTGGCTTTGAGCATAACGACCCAATTTTGCGCTTGTTTACGACGCCGCAAGCCTGTAGCCAGCTTTTGGAGGCTGTGCCATGTTTGGGCTTTGTGTGGGATTTTAATCATACCCTACCTGAGGATTTGGCTGGTTTTTTGGCGCTGATTCCACGCATGAGCATGCTGCATATTTCCGACACGCCGTTACCTGAAGTTAATTATCATCTGCCTTTGGGGATGGGTACGCTTGATGTTGCTGCTTATTGCCAAGCGTTGCTTGCGGCAAATTTCCATGGCCCAGCTATTTTAGAGATTGGGGGCTTGCCCAAATCTGGTGGCTATGGGTGGGATACAGATGTGGCATTAATTGATTCGTTACAACGCTTGCAGTCAGCTTTGGCGTAGTCTATTGGCAGTTTATTCAATTAATTTTTTAATGCAGAGCCGCAGAGGGAGGCGAGGGTTCAGGGATGTTTGGCTCTCGGCGTTGATTTTTTCGATCAATCTCCGCTATCCCATAGCCCAAAGCCTATAGCCATTTCATTCTTCGCGTTCTTGGCGGTTTCGTGCCCTAACCCCTGAACCCCGATTCCCAATCGTTTCGCCACCCTTCCGTCCCTCCGCCGGAGGGAGACGCAGGGGTTTTCAGCCCCTGCACCCCAAATATTTGTGCGGTGGAATGTTGTACTTTTTCTACATCCCCAATGATTGTTCTTCAAAAGATTTTATCCACGAAGGACACGAAGAATAAAACCGCGAAGAACGCGAAGATCACGAAGGTTAAGATTTCTTGCCACAGATTCACCCAGATTTTTAGGATTGGGCTTTATGTTCTATGTTCTATGCTCTTTGTTCTATATTCTGCTTTTGGCTTCATCCCTCATAATTCATCCTTCATTCTTTACTCCCCCAATCGCCACGTGACACCTTGCGTCATAAACCTGCTTAGGGTATGATCAAGGCATAACGACTGTGCGCCTTCAACGGAGAACGCCAAGATGACTCAATCAGATAGCCTGCGCGCTTTTGGCCTGTATATTGACGGAGCTTGGGTCGCGGCCAGCGATGCTGCGAGTGAAACCCTGTATAACCCTGCGACGGGCGAGCCAATCGCTCAGGTGGCGCGGGCAACCATCCACGATATTGATCGAGCGGTTGATGCTGCGCGAAAGAGTTTTGATATTGGCTCGTGGTCGCAAATGCGGCCTGTCGAACGCGCCAAAGTTCTCGAAGCAATCGCCGATGTGCTCGAAGAAAACACCGATGAACTAGCTGAACTCGAAACCCTCAACGGCGGGGCGACGCTCCGCAAAAGTTCATGGCTCGATATTCCGGTTGGCATCGAGCATTTGCGCTATTTTGCCGATTTGGCGCGCCAACATCCAATGCAAAGCTTGCCCTACATCGATTTTCCTTCGCCAAGTGCCAACGCTGTTTGGCGCGAACCAATTGGGGTCTGCGGGCAAATTATCCCTTGGAATTACCCCTTTTTGATGGCGATTTGGAAGATCGGTCCAGCCTTGGCCGCTGGTAATAGCCTCATCCTCAAGCCTGCTTCGTTAACCCCAGTGAGCGCCTTGCGCATGGCCGAATTGATCCACGAGGCCGATTTGTTGCCCCATGGGGTTTTTAATGTGGTGACTGGGCCGGGAAGCTTGGTTGGCGAACGTCTGACCAGCCATCCAAAGGTCGATAAAATTGCCTTTACTGGCTCGACTGAGGTTGGCCGCCAGATTGCCGAAGTGGCAGGCCGTAATCTCAAACGAGTAACCTTGGAGCTTGGCGGTAAATCGCCAGTCATTGTGTTGCCCAATGCCGACCTTGATTTGGCAGTTGATGGGGCAATTTGGGCAGCGTTTATGCACTCTGGCCAAAGCTGCGAAGCTGGTACACGCTTGCTCTTGCCCGATTCGCTGCACGATGAGTTTGTTGAACGCCTTGTTGCGCGGGTTGAACAATTGGTGCTTGGCGATCCGCTTGATCTGACGACTGATTTAGGCCCGTTAGTTTCTGCGGCCCAAAAACGCGCTGTCGAAGCCTATATTGAGCTAGGCATTCAAGAGGGTGCGACCTTGCGCTGTGGCGGGGTTGGCAGCGACGATCCTGCGCTTGCCAATGGCCATTTTGTGCGGCCAACGATTTTTACCGATGTGAATAATCGGATGCGAATTGCCCAAGAAGAAATTTTCGGGCCTGTGCTCTCAGTTATTCGCTATCAAACAGTTGGCGAGGCAATTACGCTAGCCAACGATACCAATTATGGGTTGGCTGCCAGCGTTTGGAGCCGCGATTTGCAAGATGCCCAAGAAGTGGCGCGGGCAATTCGGGCTGGGACCGTTTGGATCAACGATCATCATTTGATCAATGCCAAAGCACCATTTGGTGGCTACAAAGATAGTGGGATTGGCCGCGAGTTGGGGCCAAATGCGCTTGATGCCTATAGCGAAATTAAGCATATTCATACCGACTTGACCCAAGAGCGCACCCGCCGTATTTGGGTCGATATTGTCACGCCTCGTCTCGACGACTAAGTTAAGAAGGATGAAATATGAGGGATGAAGGATGAAGGAGCAACGTTTTTAACCACGAAGAACACGAAGGATTATGATTTAGTGCTATCCTCGGGTTCTTCGTGGCGAGAATGATTTAGATTTATGTCATAGCTTCTCGGCTACGAACCACGACATATGAGTTTCATCGATCAAAGATTGCTTTCCAAATCATGTCCTTTAGGGGGTGCAGGGGGATGAAAATCCACTGCGTCTCCCGCCTCAAGGCGGGACGGAAGGGTGGTGATCATCATTTGATGAAACTGTTCACTATTTAGTTAGTAATTGGCCTTGAGTAGGGAATGGGAAAATACTCAATCCATATAGTTCTGAGATTCTAGAGCCATAAAACATGCTTAACCAAGCCTAAGCTTGCAGATTGGCTGGCCATGATATGATGGCAGCCATGATGATACAGTCGTTGAGCGAGCTTTACCCTGATTTACGGCGTTTGCGCTTTGGCAGCATCGTGTATGCCTTGCTGACTGATACCACGCCCGAAAATCAACAACATCGATTGATTCTTGATGCAGCGTTGCAGGAAGCAGGCAGCCGTGGTTGGCTGACGCCTGATGTTTTTGGCCGCCTACGAGCTGGCGATGATGCAGTGGTGCTGTCGATTCTCGATGAATTGTTGATTGCCCAAGCCTTGGATCGGGCTAACTATAGTTTGCAGTTTAACCCGCCCGGCGAAGGTCGCCATGTTGGCGAGTTGCTGATCGAACGGGGCGATCTCCGTTCGTTTGTTGAAGTTAAGTCGTTGTTACCAGCAGAAGCGGTAGTTTTAGCCCAAACAACCTTGGCCCGCTTGCGCGATTTGGCCAGCACTATTCCCTTGGCGGCGCGCTTAACCCTTGAAATTACTCATCATCCGAGTAGCGGCATTAGCCATCGCGAGGTGCGCCGCTATTTGCATGTTTCAGCTGAGCAAATGTTGAGTGGCTGGACGCATCCCGCTGCCTATACGCATAGCTCGGGCATTTATCTGCGACCTGTTGCTTGTCAGCCCTTGCCAGAGACCGAGCATTTACAAATTGTGCTGCATCAAGATGATTACCCTGGCTTGGCGCGGCGCGCACATCGCGCTTGGTGCGACCGTTTGTGGCGCGCGATTCGCGGTGGCTATACCCAATTGCCCGCTGGCGAGCCTGCGGTGATTATCGTGGTTGATCATGCTCAGCCTGCGCCGCTGCTTGAGGCTTGGCTCACGCCATTAAGCGATATGCTGCGCATGGGCGCGCATCATCGCTTGAGCGCAGTAATTCGAATCGAGCTGGCAAGTTTGCGCAGCGGCCAGCCAGCGCTTACAATTTTTCACAATCCACGGGCCAGTAGCCCGTTGCTGAGCCAACCAATTCTTGGCCAACCAGAAATACATCTTTCAATTTTGAATCCTGAAACATGGTGAGGACGAATCATGCCCCGAATAACCAAAGTTTATACACGAACTGGCGATAGTGGCACGACCGCGCTTGGTGGCGGCCAACGTGTGCCCAAGGAATCGTTGCGGGTAACTGCTTTTGGCACGGTCGATGAGCTTAATTCGCATCTCGGCGTAGCCTTGGCGGTTGGCGTGAGCGAACGGCTCCAAGCTCCGTTGCAAGCCATCCAAAACGAATTGTTTCACCTTGGCTCCGACCTGTGTATGCTCGAAGAAGATAAACAGAAATGGCCGATTCCGCAAATTGAGGCGCGGCATATTGATGCGCTTGAACACTTGATGGATGAATTGATGGACAAAGTTGGCCCGTTGGAGAATTTTATTCTGCCTGGTGGTTCGCAAACTTCAGCCCATTTGCATGTTGCGCGCACCGTGTGTCGCCGCGCCGAACGCGATGTGGTGGCGCTAAGCCGCGAAGAAACCATCGGTAGCTTTGTGATTAAATATCTCAATCGGCTTTCCGATGCGTTGTTTGTGATGGCCCGCTATGAGAATTTTGCCCGCAATATTCCCGATGTCATTTGGGATAGCCGCGCCTGAGGTATACGCCGATCATGGCCAAAACCATGATCGGCTTAATTATAGCCAATGTGTTGGCGAATCGCGGCGTTGAGCCAGGCGCTAAATTGGCACATACGCCAATCGTTGCATGGCTCGCAGATCAGATTAAATGCGTTAGCCCCAGTTTTGGCCTCGTAAATGTGGAGTTTGTTGACGGCGTAGCGCACTAAATCGGGGGTTGCGGTTAGCGCTGCGACCATGCGCCGCACTGCATGCTGTTCAATCAGGCGTGGCTCTAATTCGTGCAGCGAATGATCAAGCAGCTCTAAAACGGCGGTTAGGGCCACCGCCAGCAAACAATGGCGCTCACGATCATACAAAAGGGCATGGGTTGGTTGCTCACCAAAGACATTACCAAAGGCCAATTGTGGGTTCAACAAACAAGCGTCGCGTAAATCTTGGATGAAATTCATGTGCCATAACCCAGCCTCAGCCACCAGCCAGCCATCATTGGCAATCGCAATCAGATGATTGTAGGCTGTATGCCACCACCAGCATAAAAACCGCGCTTCGCCATGATAATCAAGCAGCGCCGCAAAGCTCCAAGCAGCCTGCGGTGATGGCAATGGCACTTCAAGCACAATTCCACCACCGACCAACAAGGCGAGTTCTAAGTTGATAATCATAGGTCACCTGCGATCGTTTGCAGGTCAGCGAGCCAGCAGTAGTCCATTAACTGAGCACGCAAAACGAGAATGTTTCGACTACACACAGCCATAGCCTCATCCTTGCAAAAGAACGAACCCCAAATCGGCTATTCCCTGATCTAGAGCTTTAGGATATTGCTAATTATAGGATGAGCCAGCAAAAAATCATAGGTGAATTTTGGTATGAATCCCAATCCGTTTAAATCATTTGGGCTATGATTTAAACGGATTGGTTAATATTTTTAATTATATGCCATGAATTTGTTTAGTTTGGCTTTATTCGTTGGTGGTGATTACCACTGGCAGATTTTTGACTCCAAAGGTAATTGGGGTTGGAATTGGCTCTAATTGGGCATCTGGTTTAATCGCAATCGTTTCAACGCGTTTGATTAAGGCTTCCAAGGCCAATTTGCCTTCAAGCCGAGCCAGCGGCGCGCCTAAACAATAGTGAATGCCATGACCAAAGGCAATGTGTTGGTTACCTTTGCGATGCAAATCGAAGCTGTCGGCGTTGGGGAATTGGCTTTCGTCGCGGTTGGCCGAGCCAATTACCGCCATAATCCGTTGGCCAGCAGGAATCGTTACGTCGCCAATTTGTTGATCGGCATGGGTATGGCGGGGCATAGCTTTGACTGGCGAATAATAGCGCAGCGTTTCATCCAAAACATTTGGAATGAGGCTTGGGTTGGCGCGCAATTCGGCGTAAATTGCTGGCTGCTCGCTAAATACGCGCACTGCATTGCCTAACAAGTTGGTGGTCGTTTCATTGCCTGCAACCAACAACAAGGCGCAAAAACCAATCAAATCCATATCCGAGAGCGATTCGCCATCGATTTGGGCTTTGAGCAAATCGCTAATCAAATCTGCTCGTGGCTCGGTGCGGCGCTGCTCGATCATGCTATACAAATAGCCCCCAAATTCTTGGTAGATTGGCACAATTTCGGCCATATTGGGGTTGTTCGACGAGGTGATGATTTGTTCAGTCCAATATTTGAACTTATCTTGGTCTTCGCTGGGCACGCCAAGCATTTCGGCGATCACGGTCATGGGCAAGGGCGTGGCAAAATCGCGAATGAAATCTGGCTCGCTTTGGGCCAACATGTCGTCGAGCAAGCCATTGACCAAGCCATCGATCCGCTCATGCAGTTGCTCGATCATGCGGGGGGTAAAGGCCAAGTTGACCAACGAACGCAACTGGCGATGGCGTGGTGGGTCGGTCATCAACATGCTATTAGCAAACATATTCATGCCATCGCCACGGTCTGGTGGAGCCGAGGAGAAATGTTCGTAATCGGTCATCACCTGCTTGACATCAGCATAGCGAAAGACCACCCACGAGCCAATTGTTTGATCAAAATAGACCGGATTTTGCTCGCGCATGGTTTTGAACCATGGATACGGATTTAACAGTGATTGCATGAAACTCACGAGAGTTCTCCTTCCGACTGAAACAACACAATCTTTAGTATTCTACTGCTAGATTATGAATCTGGCTCGTTTGGCGTTTTGCCAAGGCGTAAGAGAGTTGTGGCTTGCCATGCGTTGCTTGTTCCTAAGCGCGTAATCAGCTTTTGACCTAGCAATTCGTTGCATGCTTTTTGAAATTGGGCTTCGGTGATTTTGCCAAGCCAGCCTTGGCGCAACAGCGTATCCAACAAATCGCCATAGCTCCACAGGCGTGGTTGTTGCAGCGCCAAATTGCGCAAGGCGGCGACAATTTGCTCGTGTTGCTGGCGGCGCAATTGGCTTTTGCTAGGCAGGGCTGGGTCGAATAAGCCAATTTGCTGCGGATTACCAGCATTATTGAGCAACGCTTGGGCTTCGGGGTTCTCAAACAATGCGCCTTCAAATTGATACAAAGCTTGGTTGAGCGGCAAAACCAACGAACGATCGCTGGTTGCAATCAGCAGATCGTACAATTTTTGACCCCATGTGGTATGGATTGCACCAGCAGCAGCCCAGCGCCAGCGCGAGCCTTTGAGTTCGCTCAGTTGTTGAAGATAGAAGCTTTGCAAGGCTGACAGCACAGTTTCGCTTGGCGATTCGTTCACAATTGTTCGCCAATTACGGCTGGCAAACAGCTGATCAAGCTGACGCTCAGTTTGAGTTGGTTGCTGTTCGCGCTGGGCCAGCAACTCTGCAAGGGCTGCTTGATCAAAACGCAGCAGCAGATCGGTGCGGGCCAATCGCCGTGCTAATTGATCGAGGCCATTGCTGATTGGAATCAGGCCAATATCGCCATCGAGCAGAATTAGGGCTGGGTTGGCGGCCAAATGGCTGGTTAGTTGGTTGAGATTAAGCTGGTCAGGGGGCCAATAGTTGAACTGTTGCTCGCTGGCTTGCTGCCATGCCACCTGTTGTTCGGGGCTGGTGGTGCGCACGATGATCTGGACTGCGGCGTTGAGTTTGTTGGCAAGCTGTTGATAGTGAATAGCTGCGCCAGCAGTTGCCAAACGTCCGTTGCCATACTGCACCGCGCCCGCTTCGCCATCAAAAATCACCAATTGTTGGTGTGGCGAGAGGCTCGGCACCACGAGCGGCAGATAGCTTTGGACAAGGCTGGCTTTGCGTTCAGACCAACGTTGGGCTTGCGATTGCAACATAGGGTTACTCGTAGCAACAAAACCACTTCTCTGTATGCTACCACGAGCAACCCCATTTGCCTATCGATTTTTAGGGCTTATACGTTTCTTTAGCTACGCATCTACTAGGCGGAGAGAATGTAGATTTTTAATCAATTATTGACCATCAACATTCATCGGTTGTCACCACCCTTCCGTCCCGCCTCAAGGACGTTTGTTGGAAGGCAATAGCCTGCTGATAAACCTCTTATAGCGCGGCTTGGAGCAGAACACTATAAATAACCTATCTAGAAGGGTGAAAAGTCAGGGAACTAAGTTTATGGTTGCAAGACGTTTTCGTCGCCTTCGACGGTCATAACGACGTTTTTAACTTGGGGAAATTGTTTCAAGGTAAAGTCGACTTGGGCTTGGAGTGATTCTAGGTGCATCGCGCCACCGCCCCATGCGCGCATTTCGCGGCTCCAATCGACATAGGCGGTATCGCCTTCGATGCGCACTGAGCGCAGATAAACCCGTCCCGTCCAGCCAGTTTTATCGCCAGCATAGTCGGCAACCGCTTTAGGGCTTGGAATGGCAGTGCTATAAGCTGCATCTTCGCCGACTGGACCCCAAACCAACTCGCGGAGGGCGGCGCTGGCAACACTGGCAGTTTTGGGCAAGGTTCGAACCCCATTGATTGAGCCTTCGCCTGCTAACCACGAGACCTCAACCGTGGTAGTTGGTTGGCTGGTCAGATCGAGCATGCGCAGATTTTGGGTTAATTCAACCGAACCATCAGCTTTGACCAATTCGAGGATTGCACCTTGGGTTGGCAACTCTGGTGGAGCCGTATCCCACGTCAAGCTCAGGGCCAAATAGCCATTATAGGCTTGGGTATTTTGTTCCAACAACGTGCCATCGGCATAGCGCAAGCGCACGGTGTAATTATCGCTGCTCAAGCCAACGGCCTCAACGTGCAATGGCAAGAAGGCGCTGGTTTCGGGCGCTGGCTGCGCCATGTAGGCACCGGTGCCTTCCCATTGTGGCAAGGTAACGGTCGATTCAGCTTGGCCAACGACCGCACCATCTTTTGGTGAGGTTGTATAAGCAATTACGCGACCGATGCGTTTGGTTAATGGCGCTTGGAAATTAATGCTGCCACTAAAGGTTCCTGCTGAGCCATATTCGCCATCGGCGGTGACGCTGGTTTGGCCCAGCAAATGCAATTCGCTATCGTACACTTCAATCACCACATTTTTTTCAAATGGCATTGCCGAGAGCGTGCCTTTGAAATTCAAGGGATTGCCAACGACCGAGTTCATCGCTGGCTCAGTCAATTCGATCAAAATGGCTTGCTCAGGGGCTTGGGTTGCTTCGGCGCCAACTGGAGCAAATTGCACTGCTTGCTCAGCAATCGTGCGATAGGGCAATTCGCCGCTCATATCGTCTTCGATGACCTTAATTACACCTTTGCCTGCTGCTGGCGGCGTGAAGTCAACCGTCACATCGAAGGTGGCGCTGCTGCCATATTCGCCAACTGTGCTAATTGGGCCTTCGTAGACTGTGCTGCCATCTTCTGCTTGTATCAGCAAGCGCAAGGTTTTTTCGAATGGCGTGAGCACAATCGTGCCTGCAACGCGCACCGATGTGGTTAAGAGGGCATCTGCTGGTGGTGCGCTTAAGTTAATTTGGTTGGCCGTGGCAACCGTGGCCTGTGGGTTGGTGGTTGCTTGCGGCGCGGTGGTTGGAATGCTGGTTGCTGCCGAGCCACTGGCGATGGTGGCCGTGGCTTGAGCTGGTAAGTTGCTGGTTGCTGCTGGCGTGTTGGTTGCTGGAGTTTGGCTGCTACAGGCTGCCAGCAACAAGGCCAAGCTCATATATTTCAATGAACGCATTGAGTAATTCCTCCTACAAATACACACTAAATGTAGCAATTAATCATAATTTAGGCCATGGCTAGCAACTGAAGTGCATCTGATAAAAGGATGAATTACGAATTATGAAGGATGAAGCTAAGAACAAAGAGCATAGAACATAGAACATAAAGGCAGAAGGCAGAAATCAAAAAGGTTTAACGCAGAGGCGCAGAGGGAAAATAAAGGATGAAGGATGAGGGATGAGGGATGAAGAACACAAAGCAAAGAACATAGGGGTTGGGGATCGAAATCAACGCAGAGGCGCAGAGTATTTATGGCTTTTGGCTGGCGGCTATTGGCTATCGGGAGTAGGAACAAAATCAAAAAAATCTGTGCTAATCTGTGGCTAAAAATAAGCTTTCGCGCTCTTCGTGGTTCCATACTTCGTGCTCTTCGTGTTCTTCGTGGATCAAAAAAGACCTTGTTTTTCAGCGCTAGATAGCCTAAACTAGCGATAGTCGCAAGAATCTTGCTAGCGAAGGAGTTCGCAACCTATGATTAATCCAACTATTGAAGCCGCAATTAACGATCAAATCAAGCATGAATTTGAGTCGGCCTACTTGTATCTTTCGATGTCGGCCTACTTCGAATCGGTTAATTTGGGTGGCTTCGCCCATTGGATGCGCTTGCAATACGAAGAAGAAACCGAACATGCCATGAAATTGTTCGATTATTTGCACGATCGCGGCGGGCGCGCCGTTTTACAAGGCTTTGAACAACCTCAATCAAGCTTCAACTCATCGCTTGAAGTGTTTGAGTTGGCATTGCACCACGAAGAAAAAGTTACGGCCTTAATCAACTCGCTCTACGATTTGGCAATCAAAGAGAACGATCATGCGACCCAAATTCACTTGCAATGGTTTATTACCGAGCAAGTCGAGGAAGAAAAAAGCGCCTCGGATGTGGTCGAAAAGCTCAGGATGGCTGGCGATCACCCAGGTGCTTTGTTCTTGTTGAACGAACAACTGGGCAGCCGCGCCGCTGAATAGCGCTTGCTCGTAGGAGGAAGGCACGCAAATCCTGCGTGCCTTTTTGTTATTTAGTCTTGATTCTTGCCCGCCAACGCCACACGATCAGCAGCACAATTGCCAAGCTATTTAAGCCAATTGAGATATTTTTGAGCATAAAGCTCCATGTCCAAAGGCTGGCAACGCTTGGCAATTGGCTTGGATATTGGCTCAACATCAGCGCTTCGCAGATATTCTCGCTATAATCGCCAAGTAAATAAAGACTAGCTAAGCTTGGCAGCCAGCGTTGCCAACCAGCCTGTTCACGAGTAAGCCAGAGCAGCGTCAGGCCGAAACAGAGCCAAACCTCTATTGGCAGCAGCATATCGGGCAAAATCAGCCACAAATGGCTGCTACGCTGCACGCCATAGTTGCCGATCAATTCATAGGCCAAGGCTGGGGTAACGCTAGTTTTGGCCGAAAAAGCATTCGCCCCGCCGCCCAAATCCAATAAGCCATAGCCGCCAGTCCACGAATGAAACATTGTTGCCAGTACATTGCTAAGCACCAATAAGCTTATCGCTAGGCCAAAGGCCCACCAAAGCAGGCGCGGCTGGGCAAATTTTTGCAAAAATTTGGGCATTGCTCGTTCCTCGCTACTCACAGAATTATTGCAATTCAGAGCATAGCGATGTGAGCAACTACCTGTCAAGCCCGAAACAACCGCTCAATTCGAGTGGCCTTGGAACTGAGTTGCAATCGGCAATTAACTTGGCAGCAGTACGATCGCCTCGCCTTCAATCAAGGTTTTGCCTTCTTCGTTGAGCACTTTGGTGATTAATGTGGCGATTGGTTTATCGTCGCGTAGGCTTTTGATTTCGGCATAAGCCGTGACCGTATCGCCAATGTACATCGGGCTGCGAAAAGCTAAGCTTTGGTTGAGATAAATTGTGCCTGGGCCTGGCAAATGCATGCCAATTACTGCCGAAATCAGGCCAGCGCCAAGCATTCCATGGGCAATCCGTCGCCCAAAGCGCGATTCACGGGCCGCAATTTCATCAATATGGACGGGGTTGGCATCGCCTGAAATGCCAGCGAACAAAATAATATCGGCTTCGGTAATCGTTTTGCGCAACTTTGCGCTTTGACCAATTGTATAGCTCATTTGTAAAATCCTTTAAGTAGAAGGGTTCAGATGTCAGGGGGCAGGGGCTAGAGAAATTGGATTTGCCGAGGCTGAAACCACGAAGAGCACGAAGAGCGCTAAGAATTTCAAACTCAATGTGGAGAGCATATCCCTTCACCCTTCACCCTTCACCCTTCATCCCTCATAATTCATATTTTTGAAGCTCTGCGCCTCTGCGTTGAACCTGACCCCTAGCCCCTGAATCCTGATACCTATGCTCTATGTTCTATGTCTCTGTTCTAATAGCCAAACAGCTTGCGTAGCTCGTGCTTAACGACCTTGCCACTAGCGTTGTGCGGTAGCTCGGGCAGAAAATAAATTGATTTGGGGGTTTTGTAGCTGGCGAGGCGTTCACGACAGAAGCCAATCAACGTAGCCTCATCAAGCTGCATACTTGGCCGCACCACCACCAAGGCCCGTCCAACTTCGCCCCAACGCCCATCGGGAATGCCAATTACCGCGCATTCTTGCACGGCTGGGTGTTGATAAAGCACGTTTTCAATTTCGGCAGGGTACACATTCTCGCCGCCAGAAATATACATATCCTTTTTGCGATCGACGATGTAGAAATAGCCTTCTTCATCAACCCGCGCTAGATCGCCAGTGTAGAACCAGCCTTTTTGCAAGGCTTGGGCGGTTGCAACCGGATTGCGCCAATAGCCATTGCAGACCGTCGGCCCGCATAAAATCAATTCGCCTATGCTGTTGGTTGGCACGTCGCGGCCAGCCTCATCAACAATTCGCGCATCAAGGTGAAAGATCGGCTTGCCAACCGAGCCAGCCTTGCGAATCGCATCTTCGGGGTTGAGTGTGAAGCAATTAACCGACACTTCGGTCAGGCCATAGCCTTGGCGAAACGGAATATTGCGTTGTTGATAGGCCTCAATCAAGGGAATTGGGCATGGTGCGCCGCCAGCGATGCAAAAACGTAGGCTGCTGAGGTTGGTTTGGGCAAAATTCGGCGCTTGTAGCAGCATCTCAAACATGGTTGGCACGGCAAAAAAGATCGTTACATTCTCGCGCTCAATCAATTCCAAGCAGCGCTTTGGCTGCCAATCGTGCATCAAGACCATCGTGCCGCCAGCATGCAAAATTGGCAAGGTCAGCACATTCAAGCCGCCAGTGTGAAATAATGGGGTGTGAATAATGCTCACATCATCGGCGTGCAAATCCCAGCCAACATTCGTATTCAACGAGTTCCATACCAGTACTCGATGCGAAAGCACAGCGCCTTTGGGTGCGCCAGTCGTGCCCGAGGTATACAAAATCAGGTGTGGATCATCGAGATCGACCGCTTCGCTGATTGGCAGATCGCTGGCTTGGGCCAAAAGCTGCTCGTATTCAGCGCCAAATTGCACACCCTGCTTGAGCGGGGTTTGGCTGCGCAGCGTTGGCAGCATTGGCGCAAATTGCTGATCGTAGAGCAACACGCTGGCGGCGCTATCTTTGAGCATATAGATTAATTCATGCTCAGTTAAGCGCCAATTTAATGGCACTAAAATCGCCCCAAGCTTGCCAGTGGCAAATACAGCGTCGAGGTAGCCAATTTGATTTTTGGCCAAAATTGCCACCCGATCGCCTTTGCTTACGCCAAAACGCTGGCGCAAACTGGCAGCCAAACGGTTGGCGCGACTATTCAATTGGCGGTAGCTATAGCGCTCGCCATCGCGGTCGTCAACCAGCGCTATTCGCTCTGGCGTAAGCAACTCGCGCTTGCCAAGCCAGTCACCAATGTACATTGCAATGCTCCTTTAGAAGAACATAGAGCAAAGAACATAGAACATAGTGGGATAGCTTCAAAAACTGCTTGAATGCGTTTCGATGAAGAAATTCTATGAACTAGGTTCTTTTATTGCTTATTCTTCAGAATTCATAGTTTGCCTTTAGTCCTATGCTCTATGTTCTATGCTCTTTGCTCTACTTTCCCCAACGCACGGCGCTTGCGGCCCAAGTATAGCCAGTGCCAGCACCTGCCAACACCACCAAATCGCCAGCTTTGAGCAAGCCACGTTGCTGGGCCAAATCAAGCGCCAATTGCTGATCAACCGATTGAATATGCCCATAGTCATCAAGGTAGATCGCTTGATCGGGGCGTAAGCCTAAATCGTGCAATAAGCCATTGTGAAACGATGGCTTCATATGGGTAATCGCCAAAAAATCAATATCTGAGCACTGATAGCCAGAACGCGTGACTGCTTGATCGATCACTTTGACAAAATTAGGCTGCGACACCAAGCCCAAACGATCGCGCATATCTTCAAGCTGTAAGACATCAAGTTGATGGTAGCCTGCATCGACCGTGGCTTGGCTGGTAGGGAAGCGTGCTCCACCACCGCGCATCACCACATTTTCGCTAAACGAGCCATCGACCAGCACCGCCGATTCGAGCACTTGGTTGGTTGCATAATCGCGCCGAAGCAACATTGCCGATGCGCCAGCCCCAAAGTTAAACATAAAGCGCGCTTGTTGGTTGTCGTAACTCACCAGTTCGTTTTCGCGGGCCGCCGAAACCAGTAGCACATTGCGCAACAGTGGGTCAGCGCGCATCTGATCGCGGGCGGTTTTGATCGCGACTGGCGAGCCTGCGCACAAGGCATAAATCTCGTAGGCATAGGCATTTTTGGCGCCAATCAGATGTTGAATTTTGGCTGCCGCCGACCACACGACATAATCTTTGTACTCGCTGCCGTGATAGATGATCAAATCAACATCCAACGGGTCGAGTTCGGCGCTAGCCAAGGCTTTGCGTGCTGCCTCAGCCGCCATTGCCGATGGTGTGTCGTGGGCTTCGGCCAAGTGTTTTTGGCGAATACCCAGCTTTTCGATCACCACGGCTTCGGGGATGTTGGCGGCTAGGCCAATTTGGCTCGCAGTTTCAATCGCCGCTGGCAGATAGGTCGCGATTGCAGCAATGCCAATTGGCGGAAATTCGTAACTCATGATTCTGCCTTTGGTTTCATGGCTTGACGCAGGCGTTCGACTGAGCTGCGGCTGGTTTTGCCGCGTAGCTTGCGAATCGCCCCCATCAAGCCAGCAGGGAAGAACAACACCAGCACCACATACACGATGCCAAATACTAAGTCGGGGCGTAACCAAGCTGGTAAGAGCGCTTGCATAAATTCGCCTTTGAGGCCGTGATCCAGCAAGCGGATGGTCGCAGCGCCGAGCATTGGCCCAATCAGCGTGCCAATCCCACCGATGATCGTCATCAACAAGGCTTGGATGGTGAGATTGACGCTGAGCATTTCGAAGCTGGCACTTTTTTCATACAGCACCATCAACATTCCTGCCAAGGCCGCAATTGTTGATGAAATTGAAGTTGCCAATAATTTGAAATGCAGCGTGTTATAGCCCAAGGCCGTGGCGCGTGGCTCGTTCTCGCGAATCGCCACAAACACGCGGCCAGTTGGCGAGTTGATCAAGCGCCGCGCCGCATAATACAGCCCAACCATACATGCCAAGGTCAAAAAGTAAAAGCGTAGCCGATAGGTCGTGGCATCAATCGCTGCGGGCACGACAATTCCTTGCAAGCCAATTTCGCCGCCAGTAATCGGCTTGAGCTTGGGATCATCGGCTTTGAACAGGATGAAGAAAATCTCGGCCAGCGCAAGGGTAATCATTGAAAAATACACCCCGCTAACCCGCAGCGATAATGCCCCGACTGCTGCCCCGATAGTTGCACCAACCACGATCACTGCTGCAATCACAATTAGCATTGACGGCGGCTCTGCTTGGCGCAGCAAAATTGCAGCGGTATAGCCGCCAGCGCCAAAAAACAGCGCATGGCCAAACGAAATCATGCCGGTGTAGCCCATCAATAAATCGTAGCTCAGGGCATAAATCGCCAGAATAAAAATCTGAATAAAGACCCCTTGCCAAAAGCGGGTCGTATCGGCGGCAAAGGCAAATGGCAAACTTGCCAAGCCGCCAATCGCCACAAGTGGCAGCAGTGGGCGCAAACGCTGCATAGCAAACCTCGCCTAAACCTGAGTTAGAAAATCAAGCAATGCCGTGTTGAACAAACTTGGTTGTTCGATGTGGGGTGAGTGGCCGCAATTGGCCAATACCGTTTCTTGATAGTCGCCACCGTGGGCGGCGTAGTTTTCGAGCACTGCCCGCATTTGGCCAACCATCGGCTGGGCTGGATGAGTTTCCGCGCCAGGCCAGCCTGGAACTAAGCCCAATTGACCAAGCATACATAAATCAAACATCGAAGCATCGGAGACAATTTGGTCTGCATCGCCGCGAATCCAGAGCACTGGCGGTTGTGGCTGAATCGTGGCAAAACTGCTTTGGTTGAGATATTTGGGCGAGAGCGCATTGTTTACGCCGCCTGTACCTGGCGCAACCAGCGGCCAGTTTTCTGAGGCTACCAAATCGCCCGGGTAATTTTGGGGCGAGCAATAGGTCTGAAGCATTTCATCAACAAACATATCCTCGCGGCTTGAGCGGAACGGTGGCTTGAAGTAGAAGCTATTCATAATCGTGCGTGGCGAAACTGGGCCAGCGCCGCGATCTTGGTTTTTGAGCGCTTCGACGAAGGCTGCATTGGCGGTGCCGCCGCCGCTGCCAGCGTAATCAGGGCTATTGGGCTGGCCATCGTGGCCGTGAGTGCCGCCGTAGCCATAGGGCGAGCCTGGCGCAACGAGTGTCAGCGAACGCACATTCGCGGCGTAATCGAGGGCATATTGCAAAATGATATTGCCGCCCAGCGACCAACCAACCAAGTGTGGTTGGCGCAGATTGAGGGTTTGCAACAGGCTATCGAGATCATCGCTGAAGTCGCGTACACCACGAGTTGCATCAAGCGGCAAGCGCTCCGAGCGGCCATAGCTGCGCAGATCGGGAGCAATTACATAATAATCATCGGGCAAGACCAGCATCAATTCTTCCCAAAAACGGGCTGCTGAAACATTGCCATGCACCAGCACAATTGGCTGATTGTTGGGATCGCCACGCTCAAGCACATGCATCGCCAAGCGAGGCGTTTGGACTACACGGGCGGTTAATCCGGCTAACAATGGTGGATTGAGCATGGGTTTTCTCCGTAATAGGTAGGGATCGGGGGCTAGGGGCTGGGGATCAGGATTTCATCCTGTGCCAACCGCCTGTTGCCAACTCCAATGATTTTCCGGTAGCCATTAGTCCAGAGACTATAGCCATGGTATGTTTCTCCACCCTTCCGTCCCTCCACTGGAGGGAAACGCAGGGGGGGCATCCCCCTGCACCCCCTAATATTTGGGTTGTGGATTATCGCTGTTGCTTCTGGTTCCCCATTCTTCGTGCTCTTCGTGGTCGTCGCGGTTCCGATCCTCGATGCCTAGTTTTTCTTGCAATTGAGTTTCGCCACCCTTCCGTCCCTCCGCTGGAGGGAAACGCAGGGTGGGGCATCCCCCTGCACCCCCTAATATTTGGGTTGTGGATTATTTTTAAGTTTTCTTCACCCTACCATTTGTGATATTCGTGGAATTCGTGGCTAAAAATCATCTTCGCGGTTCCGCTAGCCAAAAGCCTAGAGCCTCATCTCTTTCTCCCCTTCGTAGAATTTGTGGCTAAGAACTTAACTTAGCGTTCTTCGCGCACTTCGCGGTTTCCACCCCTATTGTTTATTGAAAATTCCGCCTGGTTTGAGCAAGAGCACAACCGCCATTACCAGCACGGTTGAGGCCGAGGCGATGGCGGTTGGTAGGCCAGTTTCGAGTACCAAATGGTCGCTAAAAGTTCGAGCTAGCCCAATCAACAAGGCTCCTGCTGCCGCGCCGCTATAGCTGCCCAAGCCACCAATCACCACCACGATAAAGGCGAAAAGCTGGTATTCCAAGCCCATTTCGGGATAAACCCCAATAAACGAGGCTGCTACCGCGCCGCCCAAAGCCGCCAAACCGCTACCAAAGCCAAAAACCCCAGTAAATACGCGCCGCACGTTGATTCCCATCGCTTCGACCATGGCGCTATCCTGCACACCAGCCCGAATCGTGAGGCCAATCCGTGAGCGCCGCAGCACCAAGGCAATAATTACTGCCAGCGAAACGCTCAGGCAGATCAAAAATAGGCTATAGCTGGGAAATCGCCGACCCAACAGGCTGAGGCTTTCGGTCAACATCGGTGGCTTGATTGGCGCACGGCTGAGCGAACCCCACGCCGGAATCGTGCGCACCAAGGCATCAAACACAAACACCAAGCCTAAGGTCAGCAGCACTTGGTAGATTGGCCGTTTGTAGAGCGGGCGAATCAGGCTGATTTCGATGAGGCTGCCAACCGCTGCACCCACCAAGGCTCCCACAATCAAGCCGATGATAAAACGCAGATTGCCGCTGGCGATGGTGAGCGGCCAATGGCCTGGGTATGCAGGGTCAAGCCATTGGTTGCATGTCCAAGCGCAGTAGCCACCGAGCATAAACAGCGAGCCATGAGCAAAATTCAGCACATCCATCAAACCGAAAATCAGCGATAATCCAGCAGAGAGCATGAAGTAGATTGCCGCCAAGGTCAAGCCTGGCAACAAAATGCCAGTGATTAATTTGGGCCAACTGGCGGGCGCAACCACCAACACCGTGGCGAAAATCAGCACAAAGACAGCTGGAATAACCAACGGCGCTAAACGTTCGCGCAAGGGTTTGGTTTGAATTGTCGGGGGAGCAGCAACAGCCATACTCAACACCTTTTAGGCAGCACCAAGGTAGCGCTGAATTAATTGGGGATTGCCCCGCAGCGCCGTCATCGTGCCATGATCAACAGTTCGGCCATCATCGAGCATATAGTAGGCTTGGCTGATGGCGCTGGCCATCCGAAAGTTTTGTTCAACCAACACCACCGTGGTATGTTCGCTCAGCGCGGTAATTGCTCGCATCATTTGTTCGATAATTACTGGTGCAAGGCCCTCGCTTGGCTCATCAATCAATAGCAGTTGGGTTTCAGGAACCAAGGCCCGCGCAATTGCCAACATCTGTTGCTGACCACCAGAAAGTTGGCTGCCGAGCAACCGTTCGAGCCGCTGCAAATCGGGAAATAGGCTGAAGATCAAATCGCCGCGTCGCCGTAAATCGCCCCGTTTGCGTTCAGCCAAAATCAAATGCTCAGTTACGGTCAAATCGCGGAAAATTGCCCGATGCTCTGGCACATAGCCAATGCCTAATTGGGCAATTTTGAAGGTGCGCAAGCCATTAATTCGTTGGCCAGCAAAGCGAATTACGCCAGTTTGGGGCGGCGTTAAGCCCATAATCGATTTGAGGGTGGTGGTTTTGCCAGCGCCGTTGCGCCCAAGCAGCGCGGTAATGCTGCCTTGCTCGGCCTGCAACGAAACATCATGCAAAATATGATATTGCCCGATGAAGGTCTGAATTTGCTCAACTTCAAGAATTGGTGTCATGGGCGACCTCGTGAGGCTGGCTTAGCACATCGTCATACAATTCGCCAAGGTAGGCTTGCTGCACCCGTTTATCTGCTGCAATCGCTTGGGGCGTGCCTTCGGCCAAGACGCTGCCACCATGCATCACCGTAATTTGATCCGAAATGCTCATTACCACATCCATGCGATGCTCAACCAAAATAATCGTATGTTGGCCGCTTTGGCGCAGTTGCTGAATAATCTCAATCAATTCGGGCACTTGGTTGGCGGCCATGCCAGCAGTTGGCTCATCGAGCAGGAGCAAGCGGGGTTCACTAGCCAGCAACAAGGCTAATTCAAGCTTGCGTTTATCGCCGTGGGGCAAGGCACTGGCGAGCATATGCTCAACGCCGCGCAAACCAACTAACTTGAGCGCGGTTTGTGCTCGCTCGTGGTAGCGCTGAAAACGATCGCTATGCTGCCAAAATTTGAAGGTATCGCGGCCCCGTGCTTGAGCAGCCAAACGCACATTTTCGGCTACCGTCAGCGATGGAAACAAACTGGTAATTTGGTAGGCGCGGCCAATACCAAGGTGAATCATACGGTGCAAGGGCTGGCCGGTAATATCGTTGCCAGCAAAAAATACCTTGCCGCGGCTGGGCTTAATCGCGCCGCTAATCATGTTGAAGAAGGTCGTTTTTCCGGCCCCATTTGGCCCAATAACCGAATGAAACGAGCCTTCTTCAACTGCGATGCTTACATCACGCACCGCCTGCAAACCACCAAACGAGCGCGAAAGATGGTCAGTTTTCAGCAAAACGTTTGGCATTGAAAATTCCTTTGATTTGCTAGTTGAGGGATGGGGATTCTTTCAAGGATAGGTTTTTAATCAAGTATTGGATCAAAGAATTGATTGGTGATCACCGCCCTTCCGTCCCGCCTCAAGGCGGGAGACGCAGGGGGCTTTAATCCCCCTGCACCCCCTCAAGGACAATTAGTGGCTATCATCCATTCACTGATGAACCAAAGAATTGCTGTTCGAATTGTAAAATCCAGATCCTAACCGATCCCCGACCCCTAACTACTGAACCCTCGGCTTACTTCGTCACCATCACTGGCGGGGCGGTTTGTTCAGCAGTGCGTTCTTGCAGCAACTCAAAGAACTTCGCATCAGGATCGCTGGTGCTGATCAATTTGACCATGTACATTGGCTGAAGCGCTTGATGATCGTCTTTGCGGAAGGTGTAGGTACCTTTTGGTCCTTCAAAGCTCATGCCTTCGAGCGCTGCGATCAACGCATCGGCGTTGGTATCGCCCTTGGTTGCTTCCAAACCGCGCACAGTTGCAATGCCCGAGGCCATGCCTCCAGCGGTAAAGAGATCAGGGTACGAACCATATTTGGCTTTGTGCTGTGCAACCAACCAATCGTTGACCTCATTTTTGGGTAAGGTGTAGTGGTAGGCGATCATGCCAACCGAGCCAACCGCATCGGCATAAACCATTGGCATAGTCACGTTATCGCCAAAGCCGGTTGCCAAGGTCAATTTATCGAGCACGCCTTGCTCTTGCATTTGCTGGAACAAACGTGGGAAGTTCGAGCCAGCCCAGGTGACCATCAAGACTTTGGCCTGTTTTTCGTCGGCGGCATCAAGCAATTTTTGCAAGTATGGCGTAAAGTCGGTTGTATCGGCGGGAATAAACACATCATCGGCGACGAAGGTTCCACCGTTGGTCTCGATGATCGAGCGCCACGATGCTGCTGAGCCTTTGCCAAAATCGGTGTCAGGAGCCAATTGTACAAACTCTTTGCCAACGTTCTCGACCATGTATGGGCCTGCGGTCAAGGCATCTTGCAAGGTATTGCGGCCAGTGCGGAAGACAAAACGATTGAAATTCGAGCCAGTAATTTGTGGCCCAGCTGCCGGATCAATCATCGCAATGATGTTGTTTTCTTTGGCAATTTCAATCACGGTTAATGCGCTGGAGGTCGAGGCGCAGCATTGCAATAATTCAACGCCATCTTTTTCAATCAGCTCGCGAGCCAATTGACGAGCGCGTTCTGGGTTGTTTTCATCATCTTTGACAATCACTTCAATGGGGCGGCCAGCAACTTGCATCGTGCCGTTGGTGGCATATTCCAAGCCCAACATAAATCCATTGATTTCTTGGCTGCCATACAGCGACAAGGCTTTGGATTGATCGGTGATCAGCCCAATTTTGATTGGTTTGCCATTCGCGGCAGCGCTAGCGCTGGTTGGCGCAGCGGTTGGTTCGGTGCTTTCTGTGGTTGCGGCGGGAGCGGTCGTCGCGGGAGGAGCTTGGGTGGCTTGGGCCGATTCGCTGGTCGGATTGGTGGTGGTTGGCTCAACTCCGGTGCCACTGCTACAGGCAGCCAACAGCTGAATTGCAGTAACCAGAATGATCAACATCGAAATCAAACGCTTCATTACGTGCGTCCTCCTTTGGACTATGCAATTGAAGTAGCTCTCACTTCAGCATAGCAAAGGCTAGTTACACTTGAGTTACACTCGTTGCAGCGTTTGTTCTGCTTGCTGATAGGCCGCTTTGGTCGCAGCCAGCGGCGCTAAGCCCAAATCGTGCTCCAGCGTTTGTTGGCAGCGCTGGTAGCTGCGTTGCAATTGTTGGCGCTTGCCAAGCTGAGCATAGGCCATAAAACTTGCTTGATAGGCAGTTTCTTGATAGGGATCAGCGTGCAGCGCCGCCTCTGCCCATTCCAAAGCCTCGTTTGGCTGGTGTTCGGCCAGCAATAAGTGGGCCAGATCGCAGGCAGCTTGCACATACTTTGCCCGCAATTGTTCACGCAGCCCATTAGCCCAATCGCTGTACAAACAATCGCCCAAAAAATCGCCAGCATACATATTGAGCGCTTGGCGATAGCAATTAATCGCCTCTGGTCGATTGCTGGCTTTGGTTGCGCGCTGGAGCAATTGCTCAAAACGCAGCAGATCAAGCTGAATCGGCGCGGTATCAAGCGCCAAGCGATAGGCACTATGGCGGCGTTGAATATAGCTTGAGGCTTGGCGCGTTGGGCGCTCTGGCTCCAACACGGCGGTTAGCGCATTCAGCGCCACTTTAAATTGGGCTTCTGCATGGCTTGGCGCTAAATCTGGCCAAAACAGCTCGCAAATTTGCTCACGCTGTATCCATTGGCCACGCTGGGTAATTAACATGCCCAGCAAGGCAATTGCCGATTTGCGGCCCCAATTGATAATCTCACTTGAGCCACGCCATGCTCGCAGTTGGCCAAAGGCTTGCACATGCAACACATGCGGGGCTTGCCAATGGCTTGGTGGCAAAATCAAGTTTGCCTGTTCATGAATAATAATCCCGCTGCTGGCTGGCTCGCTGCCAAGTTGGTCAAGCTGTTGGAGCGCATTAATCCGCGCCTCGGTCATCACCAACATACCAAGCGAGATAATGGTGTGGGTGCGTTCCAGCCACCACGCCAAGGCTTCTGGCTCATGCTGCAAGGCTTGTTTCAAAAATTGGGTCATCACGTTGGTCGAAAGGTGCGTTACCAACATGCTATGGACTGGTGAAATGCCTTGTTGCGCTCGTTGCACTGCTACATTGCGCCAATAATCTGCATACACCGAGGTTGTGCCTTGGGCCAAATCAATCTCGATTGAATGAATCGCGTTGTAGAGCGCCATTTTGACATGCTGCTGCGGCAAACTGGCATACACAGGCACATGGTTCGCAACAATTTGCGCAGAAACATGGTCAACAAAATCGGGCAAGAGTTGGTGAAAAACACGTACTACCTGTTGCATACGCTACTCCTCAGCAGTGAGGTGATGGTTGGTCGAAGCAGTTGGGGTTATTTAAGCATTGAAGCAATATTATAGCAGAGCTACGAAAAGGATGAGGGATGAAGAACAGAGAGCAAGAACATAGCGAAAGGATGAAGGATGAGGGATGAGGTGCTCGGGATCAGGGGCTAGAGGTCGGGGATCGGATTTTTAACGCAGCGGCGCAGAGGGATGAGGCTATCGGCTGTAGGCTATGGGCTGTGGGAAGCATAATCAGAGATGAGGCTATCGGCTGTAGACTATGGGCTATGGGTTAGTGGAAAAAGAATCAAAAAAATCTGTGCCAATCTATGACGAAAAACTTAACCTTCGCGCTCTTCGCGTTCTTCGTGGTTTCCGTCCTTTGTGCTCTTCGTGCTCTTCGTGGTTAAAAAAACTCTGCGCCGCTGCGTTAAAATCTCGCTCTCTGGTATACTCGTACATATTTGCTAAAAAGCGAGGCAGCGATGAGTACAGTTGCTTTTTTACGTGCGATCAACATTACCAACCATTTTGTGAAGATGGAAGATTTGCGCGCAGTGTTGGTTAATCAAGGTTTTGAGAATGTCCAGACCTACATTCAATCGGGCAATGTGGTCTTCGCTGATCCAACGATCAGCTATGCAGAGGCCGAAACATTGATTAATCGCCAGCTTGAGGCCCGTTTTGGCTTTGCAGTCGAAACATTTTTGCGCTCAGCCAGCGAGTTGGTCGCGCTTGAACAAGCTTGCCCATTCGAACCAAGCGAAATCGACCCCAAAGCCGCGTTATATTTGACCTTTGTGCGCCATGAGCCTGATGCAGAGGCCCAAGCCCGTTTGGCCAAACACCAAAACGAATTGGATACATTTCGCATTACTGGGCGCCATGTCTGGTGGCTGCGCCATAAACAGGTTGGCGAGAGTAAGTTTAGCGGCGCGAAATTAGAACGAGCACTCAAACAAGCAGGAACCGCCCGCAATATCACCACAATTCGTGCTATGATCACTAAATATGGCTTTACAAACGCCTAAACATCAAGCCAAAGGTGGGCATATGCACGAGCGAATTATTGTTGGGGCTGGCTGTTTTTGGGGTGTCGAAGAAGCGTTTCGTGCCATTACAGGTATCATCCAAACCCAAGCGGGCTATGCTGGCGGCTGGGTTGAGCATCCAAGCTATGAGGATGTTTGTGCTGGCACGACTGGCCATGCAGAGGTCGTGCAATTACAATTTGATCCAACGATCATCAGTTTGGCAACGCTATTGAACCACTTCTGGGCAATGTTGGAGCCGCCGCTCGATTCCGATCCACAATATCGACCGCTGATTATTTGCAGCACTGCCGCCCAGTTGGAGCTAGCTCTGGCCAGTAAGCTAGCGCAACCGCGGCTTGCCGATCTCAGGATTGAAATCTTAATCGATCTGCCGTTTTATCCCGCCGAGGAGTATCATCAACAATGCTACAGCAAATGGCGCATGCGCTTCGAGCGCAGAGCTAAAGCTGTTTAATCAGATCTTGAATCAGTTCGTGATTGATGCCAGCGCCTGCCATCGCTCCCCCAGCAGCGGCATTGATTGCTTGTTGCATGCCTGCGGTGGCATCGCCAGCAGCATATACGCCCGGCACGCTGGTTTGGCCAAGCATTTGAACTTTGATCAAGTTTGGCATTTGGGGATTGTCGGAAACTTCGCAGCCTAATTGGGCTGGCAATTGGCTGCGTTGGCGTTGGGGCACACCAATCAACAAGCCGCTGCGGGCTAATGGCTCGCCTTGGTCAAAAACCAAATGAGTCAATTGGCCATTGGCTTGCTCAATGCCCACCAAGCGATCTTCGCGAATTGGCAGGTTGAGTTTGGCCAAGATTCGGCGTTGTTCTGGGCTAAGTTGAGCCTCGCCATTGGTACAAACCACCAAATCGCTGCTCCAGTTTTGCAGCAAGGTTGCGACATGAAACAGGCGATCTGCATCGGACACTAAGACCGCCAACGGTTGATCGCGCACTTCCCAGCCGTGGCAGTAGGGGCAGTGAAACACGCTCGATCCCCATAATTCGGCCATGCCTTCAATTGCTGGCAATTCGTCGATCACGCCTGAGGCAATTAATAATTTGCGGCTACGTAATTCGCTGCCATCATCAAGCGTCACCACAAAGCCGCCATCAATCGCTTGAGCATGCTCGGCAGTGGCAAACCGTACTTCCACACTTGGATAAGGCTTAAGCTGATCGCGGCCAATTTGGCGTAGCTCTGCTGGCAAAATCCCATCCCGCGAAAGAAAATTATGCACGCCAGGCGATTGGGCATTGCGCGGCTGCTGGCTATCGAGCACCACAACGTTACGCCGCGCCCGCCCCAACACCAAGGCTGCACTCAAGCCAGCAACGCTGCCCCCAACAATAATCACATCAAGCATTCTAGAACTCCTTATTGATACTTGATATCAATATATAAGAATTTTGTTGAATTGTCAAATTTGTAATGATCGTTATAGTGAATAAGCATTGCGCTATTCTATTAGAAATAACAGCTCAAGGACGCTTCGGAGTTGGATCAATGTCAGCCTAGCTGTTGTCGTGGCTTGATGGAGCAGCCAATGGGTATTGGGCAACATCGATCACAGCGGGCGGAATGAGGATTCCGATACCTTCAATCATGCCATCAATGGCTTGCCAGTGCTGAGCGCACGTCTCGACGATCGCCATAACCTGGGTTGATGTTTGCCCTCGTGCAAGGGTACAATGCGGCATCCAAGCGTTCTCGCCCAAATGATGTGCATATTTGAGTGGCGCACTGCCGAGCGCTGCACATGCCGTGAGGAGTGCGCTATGGAGTGTGAGTAATGGTGCAGTTACTCGTGGCGCAAGGAAGACAACTCCCGTCTCTGGAAAGATACCCAGAGCATGCAACCGGATAGGAAACGCCTGCTGTGATTGGGTGAATTTTTCCAGCAATTGCTGATAGGTTGTCCAATCACTGGTGTCATAGGCCGCTAGCGTGATATGCGGGCGATGGCCATGAATCCCTGGTAGCGAAATTCCAGCATCTGCAAGCACATGCCACAGGCGATTAATGGCTTGCTCAGTTGCTCGATCAAAATAAAGGGTAAGAAAAATTGTTGTTGGAGAATTGGTCATGGCTCTACCTAGTTTGCCGCCTATGCTATACGGATTCTCTCATACTAGATGATTATAGCATCGTAAATAGAATGAATATAGCACATAGAGATTGATACTAAAAGTGATGTTTAGAGGTTCATGACTAAGTTGAGATTATTAGGAGGAGGGCTTAAAAATGTGGCTGCGCTTAAGCAGTAGCGTTATCCAAATAATCCTGTTATTGCTGATCATTAGTGGTTGCACTGCCTCAAACCCGACCAGCCAACCAACAGTTGGGTTGGTATTCCCCCAAGTACGGCCTAAAAGTATTGGCCAAGTACCGCAAGCCATTGCCAGCGGCGAACTGATTATTCGGGGTAATTGCTTGCGGCTAGAGCCTGCCAATAATCAAGTAAGCTACCTGATTATTTGGAATGATCAATTTCGGCTTGAAAAAACGACGATCAGCGACCTCAAAACCGCTCAGCAGGTGGTTGGTGGTTCAGAGGTACGGCTTGGTGGTGGTGAGGTTCAGCCAGAATTTTTCACGCATTTGATGGCTCCACTCAATAATGCGTGTAGCGGCCCATATTGGTTTGCCACCGAGATTAATCCAAACTAAAACGAACAAGCCCGACTCCTGGATTGGAGTCGGGCTTGCTTGGTTCAATTCGGCGATTATGCGCCGTAGGGAACCCAGATATTTTTGATTTGGCTAGCGTGGCGCAAAAATTCTTCGCCCTCGCCAACTCGTCGATCGAGCCAATCGCGGCTTTCGCCGTAGTTGACCCAAGTTTGTTTGAGGTTGCCAATTGAACTGCGCTCAACCAAGGCGCTGCCCTCAGCACTGCCCCAATACCACAATCCATCAACGTCGTTGTGCTCGGCCAGCACTTTGGCCAAGCTATCGCGGTCGCCAGTGATGATGTTGACCACGCCAGCAGGCACGTCGCTGGTATCCAGCACTTGATACAAATCGGTGGCTGAAAGCGGGTGTTCTGCTGATGGAATGAGGATCGCGCTATTGCCCAAGGCGATGGCTGGCGCAAGCAGCGAAATTAGGCCCAACAATGGATATTCGTTTGGACAAACCAAGCCAAGCACGCCGATTGGCTCGACCATGGCGAGAGTTGCGTTGCGCACTGGCGTGGCATGCACCGCGCCATCATATTTATCGGCCCACGCTGCGTAGGTAAATAAGCGCTCGATTGATGTTTCAACTTCAAGCTCTGCATCGGTACGGCCTGTTTGTTGGCGAATGCGTTGGGCAAATTCGCTGGCGCGTGCCCCAAGGTTTTCGGCCAAGAAATAGAGCACTTGCGCGCGGTTGTAGGCGGTTGCTGCCGACCAGGTGTTGGCTGCGCTACGGGCCACTTCGACCGAATTGCGAATATCTTTGCGGCTGCCATCGCCAACTTCGCCCAGAGTTTCGCCGTTGCTACCAACCACAATGCGGCTATAGCCTGAATCGGGGCGGGCTTGCTTGCCGCCAATATAGATTTTGGGTGTGCGATCAAGCGCTGGCAGGCCATTGCTCACAGGGCTGGCAACTGCTGGTGCGGTTGGGCTAGCCTTAGTTTTGAGCTTCTTCACCTCAGATTTTTTGAGGTATTCGTATAAGCCTTCTTTGCCACCTTCGCGACCGTAGCCGCTTTCACGATAGCCGCCGAAGCCTGCTGCTGCATCAAACAGATTGGTGCTGTTGATCCAAACCACGCCTGCTTTGACCCGGGCTGCGGCGTGGAGCGCGACGTTAATATCTTCGCTCCAAATGCTAGCGGCCAAGCCAAAACGGGTGTTGTTGGCGATGGCAATCGCTTCATCAGGGGTGCGGAAGGTCATTGTGACCAAGACTGGCCCGAAAATTTCGACTTGGGCCAAGGTTGAGGCGGGAGCTACATTGGTAAACAAGGTTGGTGGGTAAAAATAGCCATCGGTTGGGCAGGCCCACGATGGTTGCCATTTTACTGAGCCTTCTTGCTCGCCTTCGGCCACGAGTTGCTCAATTTTTTGCAACTGAGCTGGCGCAACAATCGCCCCAATATCAATCGCTTTATCCAAGGGATCGCCGATGCGCAATTGCTCCATGCGGGTGCGCAACTTGCCAATCAGCTTATCGGCGATGTTTTCTTGCACCAACAAGCGTGAGCCAGCGCAACAAACTTGGCCTTGATTGAACCAAATCGCATCGACCACGCCTTCGACCACGCTATCGAGATCGGCGGTGTCATACACGATAAACGGCGATTTGCCGCCAAGCTCCAAGGAAAGCTTTTTGCCAGTGCCAGCGGTGGCGCTGCGGATAATTTTGCCAACCTCGGTTGAGCCAGTAAAGGCAATTTTGGCAATATCAGGATGCTTGACGATTTGCTCGCCAACTTTGCCATCGCCAGTGACGATGTTAACTACGCCTTTGGGCAAGCCAATTTCATGGCAAATTTCAGCAAACGCCAAGGCGGTTAATGAAGTCCATTCGGCGGGCTTCAAGACCACTGTGTTGCCCATGGCCAAGGCTGGAGCAATCTTCCAAGCCAACATCAACAATGGGAAGTTCCACGGAATAATTTGGCCGACCACGCCCAACGGCTCGTAGCCTGCCAAATCGCTCTCTTGCAACTGCGCCCAGCCAGCGTGATAATAGAAATGGCGCGCAACCAGCGGAATATCAATATCGCGAGTTTCGCGAATTGGCTTGCCATTGTCGAGCGTTTCGAGCACTGCAAAGCGCCGCGAATGCTTCTGGATTTGGCGCGCCAAAGCGTACAAATAGCGTGCGCGCACATGGCCGCTGGTTTGCGACCATGCAGGAAAAGCCGCCTTGGCAGCAGCCACAGCAGCATTAACTTCATCGCTGCTGGCTTGGGTTACTTGCGCCAACACGCTGCGATTAGCAGGATTGATCGAATCAAACAAGCGCTCGTTGGCGGCTTCAGTCCATGTACCATTAATATATAGCCCGAAACGACGGCTATGGGCATCTAGCCACTCGTGGGCAGGAGCAGCTGCTTCTGGGGCGGGGCCATAGCTCATTGTTTCGTAAATCTCCAGCAATGTGCTCATCGTCGAGTCCTCGTGTGTGTTATTCAGTCGTTTTGTGCCATCCTAACAGGCTTAAGCGATTCACGCAAAGGAATCGTTGCAAGCTAATGCAGGCTTTTACGCTTCGGAGGAATTGCTGTGAATCAGGAAGTTGTCGATCGGATTCCATTTGAAATCCAGCAACGGATTGTCTACGATTTTTTATTGTTGCGCGAGGATATTCAACCTTCGATCAGTGTGCTCGTTAGCTACCGCAAGCTACTCCAAGTGGCTCCAGCAACGATTACTCCCGATAATTGCCAGCAATTCATGCAATCAATTGATCAGGCAATCGAACAGCTAGAATGGTGCTATCAAACCTAGCTTAGAAAATTGCAGCAAGAATGAAATTTCAATGTTTGAGCTTTATTGATTGAAGCTATAAAAAGAGGGCCGAGGAATAGTTAATTCCCCGACCCCCAACAACCGATCCCCAGCCCCCAGTTTTACCACTGCGCCAAGCTGGTTTGTTCGTGCTCGATTTGATCCAAGAACCACGAAGCTTCCATTGCCGCCATACAACCGCTGCCAGCGGCGGTGATTGCTTGGCGATAGACGTGATCTTCGACGTCGCCAGCCACGAACACTCCAGGAATATTAGTGCGAGCGCGGCCTGAGCTTACGATGTAGCCATTTTCATCCAAATCGATTTGATCTTTGAACAACCATGTGTTGGGAATATGCCCAATGTAGGGGAACACGCCATCGGCGGCAAAGGTTGATTCCTCGCCAGTTTTGACATTTTGCAAGCCTACGCCTTCAACCTTGACCGTGCCTTCAATCTTGGTTACCACGGTATCCCAAATAAACTTAATTTTGGGGTTATTTTGGGCGCGTTCGATCAACACTGGGTCGGCGCGCAATTGGTCGCGGCGATGGATAACGTGCACTTCTTTGGCATAGCGAGTCAGGAATAAACTTTCATCCAAGGCACTATTGCCGCCGCCAACCACGACCAAGGTTTTATCGCGGAAGAAGAAGCCATCGCACACAGCACAATAGGAAACGCCGCGATTGGCCAATTCTAATTCGCCTGGCACGCCCAATTTGCGGGGCGAAGCGCCAGTTGAAATAATCAAGGTTTCGGTTTCGACAATCGTGCCGTTATCAATATGCAGCTTGAAAGGCCGTTCGCCCAACTCAACTTTTTCGACAATTCCATCTAAAAAGTGGGTGCCAAAACGGGCTGCTTGTTTTTCCATTTTATCGGCTAAATCAAAACCATTAATCGCATCGGGGAAGCCAGGATAATTTTCAACTTCGCTGGTGGTGGCAATCAAGCCGCCAGGCTGAATCCCGCGAATAACCAACGGGGTTAAATTGGCCCGCGCAGCATATAGCGCCGCTGTCAACCCTGCTGGCCCCGAACCAATCACGGTTACTTTTTGCTTTTCCATCTGAATAAGGCTCCTTTGTTGGCAGCATCCCCGCATTTCCAGTTGGCATGGTCGCTGCATGTCGCATCAGTATAGCACGACTTATTGCTAGTATACATCAATTTTGTAATAAACGCTACACTTTATTGTTTGATGCTGCTTTTTGAGTATTTACCAGCCAAATGCCGCCAATTACCAAGCTACCGCCAACGATTTGAAAAATCTGCAAAGGCTCGTTTAAAAGCGGAATTGAGATGAGCGCGGTCAAAACAGGCTGGCCCAACAAGCTCACCGACGCGGTGGCAGCTTTAATGTGGCCAAGCGCATAATTAATTGCCAGCCAGCCGCCAAGGTGCGAAACCAAACCCAAGCCAAGCAACGACCACCACGTTTTGGCGCTAAAGCCAACAATGCTAAACCCGCCGATCCAGCACATTAAGCCCAAAATCACCACGCTCACGACGATGCCCAAAGTCATAAAGGTGAGGGTATCAAGCTCGGTGCGGGCGCGTTGGGTTGTTAGCAAATAGGCTGCATAAAAACCACCAGCTGAGATCGCCAGCAAATCGCCACGGCTGATCGTGAGCTGCTGCACATTCTCGCCCATAATCACCACCACGCCAATGAGGGCAATCGCCATGCCCCACCAAAAGCGTTGCGGCAAGCGTTCGCGAAAAATCAGCCACGCCCCCAAGCCAACCCACAACGGCGCGTTATTGGCAAACAAGGTTGAATTGGCTGCTGAAGTCAGCAAAATTGCCGTGTTCCACAAGGCCAAATCGAAGGCGAAAAAGACGCCGCCTAGCAGTGAAAGTCGCGTTGCCTGCTTGGGCAGATGTTTGGGCCGTTTGGCAAACCACCATGGCACTAAAATAAGCGCTGGAATGAGCATGCGATAAAAGGCCGAAACCGGCCCTGGCACAGCAGCCCATTTGACCCAAATCGCCGATAGCGCGATACAAACAATTCCAATTGCGAGCGCCACATAGGCCCGCCACGGAATTTCTACTCGATTTTGATTGGTTGAGACTTGCACTGCCTGCATCAAGCACCTGTTATCTACACACCCTAGGTTGTGCACGTATTCGTATATGCCAATATGGCCAGTGTACCATGAAGAGCAGAGAGCAAGGAAAAGGCAAAAGGCAGAAGGCAGAAGGCAGAAGGGATGCGGCGCTTGGCTATAGGCTGAGGGCTTTGGGGGCTTGAAACATCAATCTGTGGAATCTGTGGCTAAAAAACTATTCGTTTCATTGGGGGGCGGGCTTTTAACACAGCGGCGCAGAGAACGATGGCTTTGGGATATTGGCTGAGGGCAATTGGAACAATAATCTGAGTCAATCTGTGGCGAAAAGCTTCGCGATCTTCGCGTGCTTGGCGGTTTTCATCCTTCGCGTGTCTTCGTGTCCTTCGTGGATCAATGCTTCCCCAACCCCCAACAACCGATCCCCAAATCCTATGTTCTATGCTCTTTGTTCTATGTTCTCACCTTCATCATTCATCCATCGCTTTGCGCCGCTACGTTAAAAACCCAATTTTGTCATTCCATGGACTTAAATTTCAGCCCTCATAATTCTTCCTTCATACTTGGTTTGTGCTACCATGAGGCGAAGCTTTTGCTTGCAGCAATGAATTTTTACGATTAGGATAGAAGCATGACTGATCAATCACCGCAGGAGCACCCAATGACAGAGACGGCAACAATGGCGATGCCGCAAATTCACGACACCATTTTGGACGCGATCGGCAATACGCCCTTGGTTCGGTTAAATCGCGTCAATCGTGGGGTTCGCGCCCAAGTCTTGGCCAAAGTCGAATACATGAATCCAGGCGGCTCGGTCAAAGACCGCATTGGGATTGCCATGATCGAGGATGCCGAGCGCTCAGGCCGCCTCAAGCCAGGTGGCACGATTGTTGAACCAACCAGCGGCAATACCGGCGCGGGCTTGGCAATCGCTGCGGCAATTCGTGGCTACAAAACGATTTTCGTAATGCCCGACAAAATGAGTGACGAAAAAATTCGTTATTTGCGTGCTTTAGGCGCGAAGGTTGTCATTACGCCGACCGCCGTCGAGCCAGATGATCCACGCTCGTATTACTCGGTTTCCAAGCGCTTGGCCGAAGAAACACCCAACGCAATTTTGGCTGGCCAATATTGGAACCAAGCCAACCCCGATGCCCACTATCGCTCAACTGGCCCCGAAATTTGGCGCCAGACCGCTGGTAAAATCGATGCCTTTATTGCTGGCATGGGCACGGGCGGCACGATTAGCGGCACAGCTAAATTCTTGAAAGAGCAAAATCCCAATATTCAAGTTGTCGGTATCGATCCAGTTGGCTCGTTGTATACCGAATATTTCCGCACTGGCCAGCTTGGCCCAGCCTTTGGCTACAAAGTCGAAGGCGTCGGCGAAGATTTCTTGCCAACGACCATGCACTTCCAATATGTTGATGATGTGGTGCAAGTTGGCGATAAAGAATCGTTCGTGATGACCCGCCGCATGGTGCGCGAAGAAGGCCTGTTTGTTGGCGGCTCGTGTGGCATGGCTGTGGCTGGCGCAATGCGTTGGTTGCGGGCGCAAAATTGGGACGAAAGTAAAACCGCAGTGATTTTGCTGCCCGATTCTGGCGTGCGCTACATTAGCAAAATCTTCTCCGACGACTGGATGCGTGAAAATGGCTTCTTGGAAAGCGAACCAATTAGCCAATTGCTCGATATTCGGCCTCGGGCGGTTATTTCGGCTAAGGCAACCCACACGGTTGCCCAAGTTATTCAAGATATGAAGGCCAACGATATTTCGCAAATGCCAGTCGTTCGCGATGATGGTACCTTGGTTGGCTTGATCACCGAAGTCGATTTGTTGGATTACCTGCTTTCGGGCGCTGGCCAAATGGATCACCAGATTAGCGATATTGTCAGCAGCGCCGTGGCAACCGTTGGGCCAGATACCAGCATCGATGCCTTGACCGAAGTATTTAGCCGTGGTCAAGTAGGCGTTGTGGTCGATGAATCCGAGGTTGTGCGCGGGATCATCACCAAAATTGACATGATTGATTATTTAGCGAATAAGGCATAAGATCTAGCCGATCGCTTTCGTGCGTTGGCTTGCAAGATCAGCTTTGGCGCATCCCATCAGACAGTTGCGATCAGCACCCAGCTTTAAGTTTGGGTGCTGATTCTGCATTAATCCTCTGCTGGACTCCGCTTAACTAGGCATTGCTCCTTGGCCAGCTAACGTACTCATCAATAGATATTTGGAGCATTTTGGTTATGACCGAGGTTAATGCTGGCTTTTTTGTTCGTTCGCCTGGGCGAGTTAATTTAATTGGTGAACACACCGATTACAACGCAGGCTTTGTGATGCCACTGGCGCTTGAGCGCGGCACGACCTTTCAAGTACAGCCCCGCGCCGATCAGCAATTGATTGTGCATGCCTTACGGTTTAATGCCCATGATCAGGCCGATTTGGCCAATTTGGCCGCCGGAACCCATGGCGATTGGCGCGATTATGTGCGGGGCACTGCCCAAGCGCTGCTCGATGCTGGCTATCAACTACAAGGTGCTGAGATTAGCATCGATGGCGATTTGCCCTTGAGCGGCGGGCTAAGCTCATCTGCCTCGCTGGAAGTTGGCTTGGCATTTAGCCTTTTGCACGCCCAAGGCATCACGATTGCCCCAACCGAATTGGCCAAAATTGCCCAGCGCGCCGAGATTGAATATGCCCACGTCAATTGTGGGATTATGGATCAACTTTCGATTGCCGCAGGCGTTGCTGGCCATGCTACTCTGATCGATTGCCGCTCCTTGGCGATCGAGGCTGTGCCGATTCCTGCCGAAGTTGCGGTGTTGGTGATTGATAGTAACGTGCCACGTACCTTGGCTGGCTCGGCCTACAATCAACGCCGCGCTGAATGCGAGCAAGCAGTAGCGATTTTGCAACAGCTTGACCCAAGCATTCAAGATTTGCGCGATGTCAGCAGCGATTTGCTGGCCCAAGCTGCCGACCAAAATTTGTTTGATGATGTGATTTATCGACGTGCCCGCCACGTTGTGAGCGAAAATGAGCGCGTGCATAAGGCCGCCGCTGCATTTCGGGCTGGCGATTTTGGCTCTGTTGGCGCGTTGATGAACGAATCGCATTGGAGTTTGCGTGATGATTATGAGGTCAGCGGTCCAGAGCTTGATCAGCTGACCGAACTGTTGCGCGAAATGCCAGGGGTTTGGGGTGCGCGGCTTACTGGCGCTGGGTTTGGCGGCTGTTGTGTAGCCTTGGTCGAAGCGCCTCAGGTCGATGCGGTGATTGCCGCCTTAGCCCCAGCCTATCAGGCAGCGACTGGCCGTACATGCGAAGCATTTAGCACCAAAGCATCTGCATTAACTGTTGAAAATAAATAAACGTATTTAACGCAGAGGCGCAGCGAGCAAAAGGATGAGTTATGAGGGATGAAGGATGAAAATTCTAAATCTCGCTCAAAACTACTAATCAACCCTCGTTTTCGCAATTTAAAAATTCTGCGCCTCTGCGTTAATATCGTGGTTCAAATTAAACTTGTGCAAAAGAGATTAATGTAGAGGTGCAGAGAAGAAGAGGCTTTTGGCTATGAGCTATCGAACATTAGGTGGAATAGCAACAGCATCATTTTTTGCCCCAGAGTGCACAGATTCGTTGGTTGCTGTTCCCATAGCCGATAGCCATGAATCCTTCGTGCGCTTCGTGTTGTTCGTGGTTAAATGGCTCTTTCCTCAACTCCCGACCTCATTTCTTATGCTCTCTGTTCTATGTTCTCTGTTCTTCAAGGTATACAATATCCCCAAGGATCTGCAAGCGTCGAGGGTGCTATGACAATGATCGAGGGATTAATCAATCTTGGGGTGTTTTTGATCGGGTTGGTAATTGTGGCCTTCACGCTATTTAGCGCAATTCGTATGGTGGTATTGCCACGCGGCGATAATGTGTGGCTGACGCGCAGCACGTTTCGGCTGGTGTATGGCTGCTTTTTGTTGCGTTTGCGCCGAATTAGCAACTACGAACAGGCTGATCGGGTGTTGGCGTTTTATGCACCAGTGGCGTTGTTAATTATTCCCGTGGTTTGGATGGTGTTGGCGATTACAGGCTTTACCTGTATGTTTTGGGCGGTTGGCGAACATCCATGGAGCAAGGCTTTTTTGCTCAGCGGCTCTTCAATGTTGACCTTAGGTTTTGCGCCTGTTGATTCGACGATTGAAACGATTTTGGCCTTTTTGGCGGCGACAGTGGGCTTGGGCATCGTTGCGTTGTTGATTGCCTATTTGCCAACGATGTATGGCGCGTTTTCCAAGCGCGAAGAAGCAGTGACCTTGCTCGAAGTGCGGGCTGGTACGCCACCATCGGCAATTACTATGATTCAGCGTTATCAACGGATTCATAATTTGGAGCGTATGCCTGAACAGTGGGCGGCTTGGGAACTCTGGTTTGCCGAGCTAGAGGAGAGCCACACGACCTTTGCAGCCTTGGCGTTTTTTCGCTCGCCCCAGCCTTATCGCTCGTGGATTACCGCTTCGGCGGCGGTCTTGGATGCAGCAGCGTTGGCAGTTTCGACGCTGGATATTCCGCGTCAGCCGGATGCCGATTTGTGTATTCGGGCTGGCTATCTGGCGCTGCGGCGGATCGCCGATTTATATATGATTCCCTATAATCCTTCGCCCCATGCAGACGAGCCAATTAGCATCACCCGGGCTGAGTTTGATGTGGCGTGTGCTGAATTGGCCGAGATTGGCGTGCCGCTCAAAGCCGACCGCGACCAAGCGTGGCGCGATTTTGCTGGCTGGCGGGTCAATTATGATCAGGTGCTGATCGAATTAGCCAAATTGGTGACTGCTCCGCCAGCGCCGTGGACAGGCGAGCGACCATTACCACTCTGTTTCAATATGCCGCGCTTTGGCAACAAACGCCGTCAATTGGCTAAAGAACCAACAGGCTCGATTTAAAAAACAAACCGCGCATTATGAAAAATGCGCGGTTCGTTTGTTTAACGGGTATATTTGCCGTTGCGATAATTATTTTGGCGTGCGGTTGGCCACGGCATCCGATCCAGCCGATAGGTTGCGGGCGTAGCCCAAACGTATAGCACGCCGCCCTTGCTATGGGCCAAAATCTCAGTCTTGCCATCGCGATCCAAATCGGCCAAGGTTGGGCCAGCAGAAATGCCCTTAAAATTGGTGCTATTTGGCTCGTAGGTAAATTTCAGCGGGTAAGGGGCTTGGTTTACGCCGCTGGTATTGAGTGCATACAAGCGCACATAGGTATTGGCGGTCGTATCGAAGCTATAGGTGCCAAAGACAATATCGACCTTGCCATCGCCCGTCACATCGCCAATTGCAACCTCACTGGCATAGAGTTTTTTGCCGCTGGTGTAATTAAACGACCACAATTGAGTTCCATCATGCTTGTAGGCGCGAATTGTGCCGTCGTCGTAGGTCACAACAATTTCTAATTTGCCATCGTTTTCAAAATCGGCTAAGGCCACAGGATTGTTGGGCGTGAAATAATTGGCTTTGAGCGGTCTGCCGACAGTTTTGCCAACCGACCAGCCTGTTTTGCGTTTGCCATCGGCGCCAACGACCAACAAAGCGCTTGAGGTTTGTTCGTGGTTGCTCAGCGGATCGCGCACCTTGCCCGCAAAGACAATCTCTTGCTTGCCATCGTTATCTAAATCGCCGATTGCTGGGGCAACGCGGGTATATTCGATGTATTTATCTTTGCCCCAGGTGCGTTTAGCTTCGTCGAGATAGGTTTGCAAGGGCCAGCCAGGCAGCAATTGGCCTTTGCCATTGTAGGCATAAAAATATAGCTCATCGCGGCCCATCAAAATTTCGGCGAAGCCATCATTATTAATATCAGCAGCGCTGACTTGGCCAAACGCACCGGAGCCTTTGTGCGAGGAGGTGGGAAAGCCCGTTACAGTTGCACCATTGTACGACCAAGCATACAAATTGGGCGCATAATTCGTATCGCTGCCAGCTTCGTTGGTGGTAATCCCAATCACTTCCATGCGCGAATCGCCCACAATATTGGCAATTGTCACGCTCATAAATTCTGGCTCGTTGCCGTTGGTGATATTGGCCCAAGCCATTTCACGTGGCCAGCCGCTGCGAATTTTGCCCTGATAATCAAAGACAAAGACTTTGCCGCGTTTGCCAGCGGTTGCGGCGCTGCCCCGGGTTCCGGCCACCACTTCGAGCTTGCCATCGTTATCAATATCGCCAATTGCGAGTGAGCTATTGATCCGCGGATCGTTATCGCAGACCGTGCCAGTTTTCCATGGAAAGCCTGCTAGCTCCTTGCCCAGATGATCCCAGCCCCAAATACAGCCGGTGCTATCGGCGGTCAAGACCTCTAAATTGCCATCATTATTCAAATCGACAACACTGGGTGAGGCAAAAAAACTGCCATATGGCTCGGAATCAGGAAACCCTGCTTTATAGGGTACAGTTGATTGAGCCTGAACTGGCTGAATCAATAAACCAATTAACAACACACAGAACAACATCCCTAAGCGTCGATACAACACTCCTTACCTCCTAATTGATGAGATGATGGGGAACAATGGAAACAACACTGTCTCTTCTAGATGGAGTTGCTGGATATACTATGGAGTGTAGCATAATTAAGGCTTAAACTTATGAATATTGATTAACATAAGCTGCGAATTTTTAATAATTAATCAGCAAAATCACGGCATTGCTTCTGCTATAGCCAACGCTAGGATAACCAAGGAGGCTTTTATGCACTGCCCAAAATGCACAAATGCAATGACCACCTCTGCTTTGGTGACCCCAGATGGGGTTGAAATTATGGTGCTTGGCACCTTGGCGAGCGGCCATCGGCCACTTTCGGCCCAAGTTTGTAGCGCCTGCGGCTACACCGAGCTGTATGCGGCCCAATGGACCGAAGAAATTCAACAAGCGCGTGAAACCGCTGTTTTAGAAGCCGAGCCAATTGCGGTAGCCAGCGCCGAACCAGCCTTGTAGCCCTTTAACGTCCAGCATAGCTTGCTGGACGTGCCCTTTTGGGGATGGAATGCTAATGGATTAGGATTAAATGGCTAACTCCAAAGATTAATTGAGATTTGACATTCGCTGCTAACCTACGTATAATTGCAGGCGCGTAAAAACCATTAAATTTCGTTGATCGTAGCCTTACGTCTCTGTGAGTCGTGGTTGTGCTGATAACCAGCGAAGGAGAACACAGCGTTTCGTGTTTCCCCAAAATCACCGTCAAACAAAGATGCATTTCGCGCAAAGCACGATCACGTGATGCGCTTTTTTAACGCCATTTTTTCAGCTGAACAGTCAGCGGGCGACCTCGCTGTTTGGCGTTGACTATAGATGCAACTTTGGTGTGGCAGCACGTAAATCCTCATTTCTACGCAACGCCCCCGAATGAAGCTCTCCGAATATTTAACTTGGTCGCATTGGCCTAACCCTGTGAGCTTGCTCGCAGACCCATCAAAACTAATTGGAGACCCGATGACAGTGGACACCGAAAGCATGGATGCCGTTCAAGATTGGACGACACTGCTTGCTGAGTACGATTATCAACGCCCAGAACGCGGCCAACTGCGTGAAGGTATCGTTATGCGCGTCGAAGACAGCCAAATCTTGGTTGACATTGGCGCAAAGCACGAGGGCGTTATCCCTAACCAAGATCTGCGGCGCTTGCCACCAGAAATGGTTAGTGGCATCAAGAACGGTGACACACTGCAAGTGTACGTGATGGAGCCAGAATCAAAAGAAGGCGAACTGGTTCTGTCACTCAACATGGTGCAGGTTGAGCGCGATTGGCAAGAAGCCCAAACGATGCTCGAAAATGGTCAAATCATCGAAGCTGGCGTTGTTGGTTTCAACAAGGGCGGTTTGTTGGTTCAAGTTGGCCGTGTGCGCGGTTTCGTACCAGCCTCACAAGTTGTCAACTTGCACAGCCGCACTGGTACCGAAGGTCAACAAAGCGCTATGACCAAGATGGTCGGCCAAAATATTCCTTTGAAAGTTATCGAAGTTGATCGCGATCGCAATCGCTTGGTACTTTCAGAGCGGGCTGCTATGCAACGCTGGCGCCAATCGCAAAAGGAACGCTTGCTCGAAACCCTCGAACCAGGCGCAGTGGTCACTGGTCGGGTCAACCAACTCACCCCATTCGGTGCATTCATCGATTTGGGCGGTGCTGATGGTTTGGCTCACATCTCAGAACTTTCATGGCAACGGGTTAACCACCCACGCGAAGTCTTGCAACCAGGCCAAGAAGTCCAAGTGTATGTCTTGGAAGTCGATCGCGACCGCGAACGGATTGGCTTGAGCTTGCGCCGTTTGCAGCCAGATCCATGGGCAACCATCGATCAACGCTACGACCTCGGCCAATTGATCGTTGGTGAAGTAACCAACATCGCTCCTTTCGGCGTGTTTGTACGCGTTGAAGAAGGCGTTGAAGGTTTGATCCACGCTTCAGAATTGACCGAAAACGGCCAATCGCCAGACTCGTTGCAACAAGGCCAACAAGTGCAAGTGAAGGTGATCAGCCTTGATCGCCAACGCCAACGCCTTGGCTTGAGCTTGCGTCGCGTCGATGGCGATGGTGAAGCCGCTGAAGCAGCAGCAGCTCCTGTAGCTGACGTTGTTGAAGCGAACACCGAAACCGCTAGCGAAGCAACCACTGAAGAAGAAGTTGGCGCATAAGATCGTCTGACGATTTTGGGCAACGGGCTGTGTCGTTTTGGCACGGCTCGTTGTTTTTTAACTGGGGATTGGGGGTTGGAGGTCGGGGCCAGACCATTTAACCACGAAGGACACGAAGAGCACGAAATATGGCTATAGGCTCTGGGCTACAGGCTTTTGGCTATCGGAACATTATTTGTGAAATTCGTGCAATTCGTGGCTAAAAAACGGCTTTTGGCTATGGATTATGAATTATGGAAATAATAATCTGAGCTAATCTGTGACAATCTGTGGCTAAACATGCTCTATGTTCTATGCTCTCATAATTCCCGATCCCTAACAACCAAATTCTATGCTCAAAACACTCTACATAACCTACGATGGCTTGCTCGACCCGCTGGGCCAAACGCAGATTTTGCCTTATTTAGAGGGCTTGGCTGTGCAACACGGCCATCGATTTGTTATCCTCTCGTTTGAAAAAGCTGAACGTTGGGCGGATGTTGCGCGGCGGCAGACGATCATTGAGCGTTTGCAACGCCATAATGTTGTGTGGCTCCCGTTGCGCTACCATCAACGCCCAACTCTGCCCGCAACCTTATATGATTTAATGCTGGGGCTGTGGACGGCAATCATCGCTGTGCAACGCTATCAGATTCAAGCGTTGCACATTCGTTCAACTGTGCCGCTGACGCTTGGATTGTTGCTCAAACGCTGGTTTAAGCTACCTTTGCTCTTCGATTTGCGCGGCTTTTGGGCCGATGAACGGGCCGATTTGGGCATGCCACGCACTGGCTTGCTTTATCGCTTGCTCAAAAAACTAGAGCAAACTGGCCTCAATCAAGCTGAGCAAATTGTAAGTTTGACCAAACAAAGCTTGCGCTATTTAGCCGAGCATAGCCATAATCCACAAATTGCCGAGAAAACTACAGTTATTCCATGCGCCGCCAATTTGCAACGCTGGCAGCGTGACGAACAAGCGCGAACGCGGATTCGCCACGAATTGGGTTGGCAAACAAAGCAGATTGTAGTTTATAGTGGCTCACTTGGCGGCGGCTATCGCAGTGCCGATTTGGCCGAATGTTTTGCCACCTGGCTGCAAAGCGAGCCAAATTTGCGTTGGTTGGTGCTTTCCAATCAAGATCCACAGCCGTTGATCAAGGCCTTGCAGCATTTGAATGTCCCCGCCGAATCTTATACAATCCGCAGTGTAGCGAGCAACGATGTGGCGCAATGGCTGAGCAGCGCCGATGTTGCGATCTCGTTAATTACGCCGAGCTATGCCAAAATTGCCTCGTCGCCAACCAAATTTGGCGAATATCTGGCCTGTGGCTTGCCGATTTTTAGCAACGCCGGCATTGGCGATAGCGAAGAATTATTTGCCCAAGGCGTGGCGATTAAAATTGCTGATTTTAGCGTAGCTGCCTATCAAATAGCCTGGCAACGCTATCAAGCCCTGCGCCAACAGCCCGATCTTGCTCAACGCTGTCGAGCTTTTGCCGAACGTGAGTTTGATTTGGCGAGCGCAATCGAACGTTATGCAGCCTGTTATCGTGAGTTAGAACGATGAACCAAGCGCACTCTGTGCTTTGCCTGACAGCCTATCAACCAATGCTGACAGCCAGTGTGCGCTATCGAATTATGCCCTATGCGCCAGCTTTGGCCGCAGCGGGAATTGCCTTGAACTATGTGCCTTTCGCCACCCCACGGCTTCAGCGCTTGCTCTATCAACCAAAGCGTTATCCCCAGAAAATGGCGGCTATGCTTGGCTCGCTGGTTCGATGGCTGGCCAAATTGCCCCGCCAACCAGCAGCAGTGATTGTGCAACGTGAGGCGGCGTTAATCGGTGCTCCAATCATTGAGCGTTGGTTTAGTCGGCGCGTGCCAGTTATTTTCGATTTTGATGATGCAATTTTTTTTCCGACCGATCCCAAGCGTAGCATCAATGGCTGGCTGAGCCGTTTAGCGCGACCAACCAGCAAAACCGATCAATTATTGCGGTTTAGCCACATGGTTTGGGCGGGTAATGCTTATTTGGCCGATTATGCGCGGCGTTTCAATCCCAATGTGCATATTATTCCCACCGTGGTTGATTGCCACCAATGTCAGCCGCGATCTGTGCCAAGCCCGCACATTTGCACGCTTGGCTGGATTGGCAGCCATTCGACCGCCCGCTATTTGGAGCAACTGCGACCAGTATTGAGCCAGCTCGCCGAGCACTATCGCTTTCGCTTGCTCGTGGTTGGAGCGGCGCAAGCAATCGAGATTGCAGGCGTTGAATGCTTGAATCTCGATTGGCAACAAGCCCGCGAATGGTACGATTTTCAGCAAATTGACATCGGGCTTTATCCGATTGAAGCAGATTTGTGGGCCGAGGGCAAATGTGGCCTCAAAGCAATTCAATATGGCGCGGCGGCAATTCCTAGCGTGTGCAGCGCAGTTGGGGTTAATCAACAGATCATCGAGCATGGCCAGACCGGATTTTTGGCGACAAATCCTGCCGAATGGGCTGAATATTTGGGTCGTTTGCTCGAAGATAGGCAATTGCGTCTGCAAATGGGCAACGCAGCGCGCCAAAAAATCGAGGCCGAATACAGCGTGCAGCGCTATCAAACCAAGATTGTGGCAGCACTCAAGGAATGTTTATGTGTGGAATCTGCGGCATCGTCAGCACAAGCCTAATCGAGCCAAACACCATTCAGGCAATGAACCAACAATTGAGCCATCGCGGACTGGATGGAGCAGGAATTTGGCAAGCGCCAAGTTGTCAGTTAGGCCATCGGCGCTTGGCAATTATCGATTTGGCGACTGGCGATCAGCCATTGAGCAGCCCCGATGGCGCTTGGCAGTTGGTGTTCAACGGCGAAATTTATAATTTTCGGGCTTTGCGCCAGCAATTGCATGGGCTTGGCTATCAATTTCGCACCAACAGCGATACTGAAGTGTTGCTTGCCGCCTTGATCGAATGGGGCGAAGAGGCCTTGCCACGACTTGAAGGCATGTTTGCCTTTGCGGCCTGGCACACGCCAAACCAGCGTTTGTGGCTGGCTCGCGATCGCTTGGGCAAAAAACCGCTCTACTACAGCCAAACCAACAATGGCTTGGTGTTTGGCTCAGAAATCAAAGCCTTGTTGGCGTATCCTGAGCTTGAGCGCAGCTTAAATCCACAAGCGCTTTCAGCCTATTTGACCTATGGTTACGTGCCAAATCCTGCGACGTGGTATGCCAAGATTCAGCAACTTGCACCCGGCCATGGCTTGGTTTGGCACGCTGGCAGCATTCGTGAATGGCCTTGGTGGCAGGCTCGCCAGTTTGCTCAGCAGCCACGGCTCAAGGTTTCGGCCAAGGCTGCGATTGAACAAACGCGCCAGTTGGTTAGGGCCGCAGTTGAAAAACGCTTAGTTAGCGATGTGCCATTGGGTGCGTTTCTCAGCGGTGGTTTAGATTCGAGCATCGTTGTGGCCGAAGCACAAGCATTGCTCGGCCAGCAATTGCAAACCTTCAGTATTGGCTTTGCTGGTGGCGGTTGGTACGACGAAAGCGCTTATGCTGAGTTGGTTGCTAAACAGCTTGGCACCAAACATCATTGCTTTATGCTCGAGCCAAATGCAATTGTTGAATTACCACATGTGCTCGCCCACTACGATGAGCCATTTCTCGATTCTTCGGCCTTGCCCATGGCCTTGCTCAGCCAAATGACCCGCGAACATTGCACGGTGGCCTTATCGGGCGATGGTGGCGACGAGGTGTTTGCTGGCTACGAGCGCTTTGGCGCTGGTCTCTGGACGCAGCGCTACCACCAATTGCCACGCCTACTACGCCGTAGCATTGAACAAACAATCGCTGCGCTGCCAAACCCCAAGGCCAACCAGCGCTTGGCTCGGCTCAAACGGGTGGTGGCAAAAATCAAATTGCCGTTAGCGCAAGGCTTTCCGCGCTGGCTCATGGCGTTTACCCCAGAAGAATTGGCGGATTGGGGCGTAGTTGAGCTTCAGCCAAGCACTGCCGAACACTATCGCCAAGCAACGGCAGGCGTTGCTGATCCGTTGGCGCAGTTGTTGTGTTATAACCTTACTAGCTATTTGACCGATGATCTGCTGGTAAAAACCGATCGCATGAGCATGGCCTATGGCTTGGAAGTACGCTCGCCATTTTTAGATCAGCATTTGGTTGAGTGGGCTTTGCAATTGCCAGCCCATCTGCTGTGGCGCGGTGGGCGCGGCAAATGGTTGTTGCGCCAAGCCTACGCTGAACGCCTGCCTAAAACAATTCTTGAGCGGCCAAAACATGGCTTTGGCGTGCCGCTTGATGCGTGGTTTCGCCAACAACTTAAACCCATGCTGCACGATTATTTACTGGCTGATGCGAGTAACATTCAGCAATGGCTGGCCAAACCCAAGCTTGAACAACTTTGCAAAGCTCATTGGGCTGGTACAATCAACGCAGGACATCAACTTTGGACATTGCTCAGTTTAGAACTATGGCTGCAAACTCATCACCAAATGAGGCCAGATGCGCACAATTATGTGGATTAAGAATCATCGTTGGCTTAGCTCGTTATTGGTTGCCTGCCTTTGCTTTGGCTTAGGCGGCGTGGCGGGCTTGATGCCGCTGCGTTATTTGGCTGGGATGGCATTTTGCCTTGGCCTGACAGCGCTGGCTTATGGCTGGGTTTGGCTGATTAGCAAGCCAGACGAGTTGCGCAGCATGCTTGTGCTGTGTTTTGCGGCGATGGGCTTGCGTTGGGGAGCCAGCTTTGCGCTGGAATTTCTCTGGCCCAGTTTCGAATCGCTGAGTGATGGCGCAGCCTATGGCCCGCATGCCATGGCAATTGCCCAAGCATGGCGGCTTAATTATTTTGCTAGCTACGAAGCGGTGGTTGCTACGCCAGTTGGCGCGCCTGGCTATGTTTATTTTTCGGCAGTGCTTTTTTGGCTGTTCGAGCCAAATACCTTGCTGGTGAAGTTGGCCAATGGATTGTTTGCAGGCATGGCGGCGGTCTACACTGCCAAATTAGGTAACCACTTTTTCGATCAGCGAGTTGGGCGTTTTGCGGCAATTTGGATGCTCTTTATGCCCTCGCTGGTGCTCTGGACTTCGCAAAACCTCAAAGATAGCGCGGTAGTACTACTTTCGGTCTGGATTTTGTATGTTGCCAGCCAAGGTTTGCGCTCATCGCTCTGGCAAATTCCCTTGTTGGTGGTGCTGATTGGGGCTTTGATGAGCGTGCGCCGCGAAACCTCGATTGGCATTGGTTTGATGATCGCCTTGACGATTGGCTTTCAGCAAACCCGCCATTGGCTGACCCGCTTGAGCTTGAGCGTCATAACTATTGTGGCTTTGGGTTTGGTGCTTTCAGGCAGTGGTTATGGCTTTTTGGGCAGCGATTATCTGCAAGAGCGGCTTTCGCTGAGTGCAATTGCCGAAAAGCGCGAGGCCAACTCGACTGGCACAGGCACAATTGAAAATACGATTGATACGACTACGCCGCTTGGTTTTGCGCGCTATTTGCCAATTGCCTTGATTAATTTTTGGTTGCGGCCTTGGCCGTGGGAAGCGACTAAAAGCACCGCCCAGTTGTTGACGATTCCCGAAGCGGCGTTGCTGTGGTATCCGCTGTGGATTTTGGCGATGCTTGGCATGCTGTTGGCATGGCGTAGCCGTTGGCGCGAAACGATGTTACTGTGGTTGTATTTGTTGGCTGGCAGTGCTGCGGCTGCGCCGCAATATGGCAATTTTGGCACAGCCTACCGCCATAGGGTGCAACTGTGGCCAATCTTCTTTTTGTTTGCTGGCTATTGTTGGTATCGTTGGCGCGATGCGCGAATGGAGCAACGCCAAGCAAGAACTGTTTATAGACCGAGCATCGAGCAACGAACATAGGGGCTGGGGATCAGGGATCGGGGGCTAGAATAACCGAAACCGCGAAGGACGCGAAGGACGCGAAGAACGATTATTTTTTAGCCACGAATTGCACGAATGGTGCTTTTTTTTGCCACAGATTGGCACAGATTATTGTTTTTATTCCCTATAGCCAATAGCGTGAACCTTCCAATTATGTTCTATGCTCTCTGCTCTATGTTCTTACTCCTTTCCTCTGCGCCTCTGCGTTAAAAAACTAGTTGGATTTTTTGCCATAGATTGCCCAGATTCGTGGAATTATGTTCTATGCTCTATGCTCTTACGCAAGCCTCTAAAATCTGCTAAGCGTTTGACACTCCGAAATGGCTATGCTATATCTTTGAGAGAACATAATCAATGGTATCATAGCGAGCAGCCGTTCAAGCGGAACGGCCTGTTTGTTAGCGCGTACAAAGGAACCGAGGCCTATGCCGGCTCTTGCCACCCCTGAACAAAAAAATGAGGTCAGTGCAGCAATCAGTGAACGCTTGCCTGCAAAGCCTCGCGATTCGTTTCGTCCGACCGCAGCCTTGACGGCGGTTTTTAGTGCTTTAACAACCGTCAATAGCCTATGGTGGGTTTTGAGTCCACAGCATACGCTGGCTCCGGTCGTATTTGGTTGGTTGTTGGTTTGTGGCTTGTTGGGCTTGATCTCGGTGGTCGGCTCAGCGCGAGCTGAACATCGGCCAATTCAATGGCTCACCTGGATTGCCCAGCCCTTGGGCATTGCCGTGATTGCCTTGGTCAATACCACCTATGCAGATTGGGTTGGTTGGGCCAATTTGGCGTGTGCCGTGGCAACCACCATCGTCACTGGCTTCATTGCCTATTTGGCCTATCACAGCGAAATCAGCACGCCCAAAAATCAAACCAACAGCAAATTAGCCGATTTTCGGGTCTTGATGAAGTTTCGGATTATTTCGCTACTCTTGCTGACCACCCTCATTCCCATGTATTTGGCGAATGGCGGCGAGTGGCCCAAATTTTATATTGTGGTGTTGACCTTGCTTGGTGGCACGTTGGCCGCAGGCGGGGCCAATGCGATCAATATGTTCTACGATCGCGATATTGATGCAGTGATGAGCCGCACCAAAAAACGCCCCTTACCGAATAATCGCTTGACCCAATGGGAAGTTTTGGGCTTTGGCCTGACGCTCAGCGTGTTATCGTTCTTGGTGCTCTTGCCAGTTAATTTGTTAACTGCAATTTTGGCGGTGAGCGGCATTTTCTACTACGTGGTGATTTATACCATGTGGCTGAAGCGTACCACGGTGCAAAATATTGTGATTGGCGGTGCGGCTGGGGCAATTCCGCCAATGGTTGGTTGGGCTGCTGGCACTGATATTAACTTGTTTGTGGATAGCCCAATTAAGTGGCTGCCCGCAGTGTTTCTGTTTGCCATCGTCTTTTACTGGACTCCACCACACTTCTGGGCCTTGGCAATTATTCGACGCGAAGATTATGCCAAAGCTGGCGTGCCAATGTTGCCAGTCGTCAAAGGCGAGGCCGAAACCCGTCGCCAAATTGTGCTTTATTCGTTCATTATGATTGCGCTTTCGTTTATGTTGGTTTCGTTACAAGTGGTTGGCTTGTTGTACCTTGGCTTGGCCATGGTGCTGGGCGCAATTTTCTTGTATTACGCCGCCAACATGATGCGTGACCACTCGCATGCCGCTGCATGGAAGCTCTATCGCTATTCGTTGCTCTATCTGGCGCTTTTATTTGTGGCCATGGGCATCGACCGCGCCTTGCTCGGCTAAATTGGCTGCAATCAAACCCGCTTGTCTTCATCCAAGGCAAGCGGGTTTTTGCTTTTAGTTGGGTTTGCTCGCCAGCGGCAGATAAATAGTATGGCTTGGGCTAAATGGAGCACCATTATATTCAAATGCGCCAATGTCACAGGTTCCCTCCCGCGTATACCCACGCTGATCAAGCCCAATACATGTTGCAGGATTGCCTGCATTGATCGCTGGACTGCCAGCAGGCAAGGCTGCGGTTTTGGTCGCGCCACCGTTATTGGCGAGGCTGCCAAGGCTCAACTCAGGTGTGCGAATCCCGCTCGTACAGTTGGTTTCGTTCCAGAAATTAGGGTTGGGATTTTTGGGCGGATACTGCATATTATTGCCGCCATCAATCAATGCGTTGGTACAATGTTGCATAATCTTGATAGACCAATCGGTTGAGTTGTGGGCAAACAGCGTATTGCGAATAGTGATCGTTTGGCCTGCGATTGCGCCGCCATTGAAACCAGCATGGTTCTGGGCAAATGTTGCGTTGGTAATATCCACCGCTGCGTTATTGTTGACTGCCAAGGCTCCGCCATTGCCTTTTTTCCATTCTTCAGCATCAGGATAACTACGCGGATCGGTTGCATCATTGGCATAAAAGGTTGTGTTGCGGATGGTTGCTGGGGCATCGACCCATAAACCGCCGCCTTGGCCAATGGCTTTATTGCCTTCGAGCGTCGAATTGTTGATAAAGAGGCGTTCGTTGCTTACACCAGCTGCGGCAAAGCCATACCAAATTGCTCCCCCAGTGCCAGACCAATTGGCTGATGAAGCGTAGGTCACGCTATTATTGCTAAAACTCGAACGCTCAATTGTGGCGGTTTCGTTGCTATACAAACCAATAAAAATCGCGCCGCCATGGTTGTTGCTGGTGTTGCCTATGTAGCTATTGTTCTGGAGCATAACGCCATCGGGGCCGCCATCGGCGGGCGATCGTGTTCCATCGATGTAGATTGCCCCACCGCCGCCACAATCGCCATACTGATTGATCGCAGCAGTATGCATGGCGCTATTTTGCTCAAAGCTGCTATTGCTAACCACCAAGTTGGTGCGCAAGCTATTAATTGCGCCGCCATTATTAGCCCGATTGTTGATAAACACGCTCCGATCAATTGTTGCCCGACTGCCGCCACCAATGAAGATTGCCCCGCCACCATCGCAGGCCGCACTATCTTTCGTCGCTTGATTGTTTTCAAAATGCACATTGCTGATGCTCAGCGTATTCCAAAAGCCAATTTTGAGGCCCGCGCCTTGATCGCTCGTGTGGCCATTGCGAATCGTTAAGTTGCGCAGGCTAATGTTGAGGTGATTGGCGCTGCGCAGCAAGCGCCGCGTATTCTGACCATCAAAAATTGCGTTGTTATTGCCGTTGATTTCGGTAGCTTGGTTAAGCATAAGTTCGTTGCTAAATATAAGCACGGTTGGGCTGCTACAATTGATATTGATGGTGCCGCCAGCGCTGATTGCTGCGCTAACCGCCGCCGAATTACAATCAACCAGCTGGCTGCTGGCTTGAGAATTGCTCGGCCATAATCCAGCCAGCAACCCAAGCAGCAAGAGAATTCGCCCAAATAATAAAACCATCGAACACTCCTTAATAATGAATTAATTCATATGATACTGCACCATACCAAAACAATGCTTTTTGGTGCATACCATTACCATTGGGTGCATTTGAATCTATAATGAAGCAAGGAGGAAACTTGTGATGGAATTACGACACCGCGCCGTTGGGCCATGGCCAATGAACACGTATGCTTTGGTTTGCCCACATACCAACCAAAGTGTGCTGATCGATCCCGGGGCCGACCCCGCGCGCTTGCAGGCGATGCTCAACAACACTACGCCGATTGCAATTTGGCTAACTCACACCCACAACGACCATATTGGCGAAGTTGCTAGCATGCGCCAACGTCTGAATGTGCCAGTGCTTGGCCATCCAGGGCCGCAAACTCGGCCTGTGCCACTTGATGATAGTATCAGCGATGGTCAGCTTTTGACGGTTGGTCAACACACAATCAAGGCCGTCTACACGCCTGGGCATACTGGCGATATGGTTAGTTTTTTGGTCGCTGATAGCCCAATTGCGATTGTTGGCGATACGATTTTCGCTGGCGGGCCGGGCCGCACCTGGTCGGCTGCCGATTTTCAAACGACCTTACAAACCCTGCGCAACATCATCCTAAGCTGGGATGATCAGCTGATCTGTTATGCTGGCCATGGCCCAGAATTCAGCTTAGGCTCAATTCGCCCCAAAATCGAAGCCTTCATCGCCCGCGATCACGGCGATTTCTACGGCGACGCTGAGTGGTAAGAGCTGGGGTCGGGGATTGGTTGTTGGGGAGCGGGAATTATGAGAGCATAGAACATAGAGCATAAGGAAATTGACATTGGGATAGCAAGGATCGGTTAGAAACTTAATATCGCTATAGCCAAAAGCCGATAGCCATCAGACTATAGCCAATTGTCTGCTATTAATGCTCTCCGATCCCCAGCCCCCAGCAACCGATCCCCATTAGTAACGAGAAACACCAATGCACTATCCAACTTGGACGCGCGCTGTTTACCACGATGGTTCGGCGCTTTATCTTCAACCAAGCCAGCCTTATACGATTGGCCAAACGGTGACGCTGCGGTTGCGCAGCTCTCTTGATGCGCCAATTAGCCAAGTGTTTATTCGGCTCTGCCCTGATGGCGAGCAAACCTTTGTGCTGATGCAACCTGCCGAACGCACGCTAACAGAGCAATGGTGGCAGGGTAGCATTACGCTCTCAATGCCACGCACTGGCTATCGCTTTTGGCTGATGACCGAGCACGGCGGTTGGTGGCTTTCGGCAGCGGGCATACAACGCTCAACGCCAACCGATGCGACAGATTTTAAGCTCTTGGCCGACTATCACGCCCCAACTTGGGTGCATTCGGCAGTGTTCTACCAAATTTTCCCCGATCGTTTTTGTGATGGCGAGCCGAGCAATAATGTGGTTGCTGGCGAGTATAACGTGTATGGCGTGCCAGCTATCGCCCGTCAGTGGGGCGAAACGCCGCAGAAAGCAACTGGTGGCGTAGAATTTTTTGGCGGCGATTTACAGGGCATTACCCAAAAGCTTGATTATCTTGATCAGCTGGGAATTAATGCGCTGTATCTTACGCCGATTTTCACTGCGCCATCGAACCACAAATACGATACCGCCGATTATTTGCAGATCGATCAGCATTTTGGCGGCGAAGCGGCCTTGGTGGAGTTGCGCCAAGCCAGCCAGCGCTACCAGATGAAATTAATGCTTGATATTGTGCTCAATCACTGTGGCTATACCCATCATTGGTTTACGGCGGCCCAAGCAGATGCCAAGGCGCCAAGCGCCGATTATTTTTCGTGGATCGAGCATCCCAACGAGTATGAATCGTGGCTTGGCCATCGTTCGTTGCCCAAACTCAATTATGCCAGCCAGGGCTTGCGCCACGCAATTTATGGCGCTGAGCAATCGATTGTGCGCCATTGGTTGCGCCAACCATATGCGATTGATGGCTGGCGGATTGACGTGGCAAATATGTTGGCGCGCCAAGGCCCAAGCCAATTGGGGCATAAAATTGGTCGCGCCTTGCGCCGTTCGGTCAAAGCTGAAGCTCCTGAGGCCTACTTGCTGGGCGAACATTTCTACGATGGCAGCAACCATTTGCAGGGCGACGAACTCGATGCCAGCATGAATTATCGCGGTTTTACTTTTCCAACCTTGCAATGGCTGGTTGGCTTCGATATGGCCTCGGTTTGGAATTTGGCCTGGGAAGATCGGGCCTTATTGCCAAGCGAAGCCTTGGGTGAGCAATGGCTCGCGTTTTTGGCGGTTATTCCATGGCAAATCGCCTTACAACAATTTAATTTGCTCGATTCGCACGATACGCCACGTTTGCTGACGATTGTTGGTGGCAATTTAGCGTTGCATCAGGTTGCGGTAACCTTGCAAATGAGCTTTCCTGGCGTGCCATGCATTTATTATGGCGATGAAATTGGGCTGCAAGGTGGCGGCGATCCCTATTGCCGTGGCTGTATGCCGTGGGATGCCCAAGCTTGGGATCACGAACTGCTCGGATTTTATCGCCGCTTGATTGCATTGCGCCGCAGTTCGAGTGCGCTAAGCGTTGGCGGGTTTCAATTATTGCTGGCCGAGGGCGATACGGTGGCGTTTATGCGGCGTAGCGTTGATGAATGTTTGTTGATTGTTGCGCAACGGGCTGCCACCAACATTCCATCAATTCCAATGCTGGCAACAGGCCTCGCCGATGGAACTGTTTTTGCGCAGGTTGACGAGCTAACTGAAATTACCATTGAGGCTGGCGCGTTGCAATTGCCCCAAACTGGCATTGGCGCAAGTATTTGGCGCATGCTAAGAACATAGAACACAGAGCATAGAACATAGGGATCTTGGGATCGGTTGTTGGGGTTTGGGGAAGCATTGATCCACGAAGGACACGAAGGGCACGAAGGATGAGGCTATTGGCTGTAGGCTATGGGCTATCGGAAGCATGGTTGGAATTCCCATGGTAACCAATAGCCAAAAGCCCTCATCTTCTGAAACCACGAAGAGCGCGAAGATCGCGAAGGTTTCTCATTTCCTCGTCCGTACATTTCACCCTTCATATTTTTGAATCTCTGCGCCGCTACGTTAGTAATTGATCCACTAAGGGCACGAAGCACGATTTTTTGCCACAGATTCACACAGATTTTTGGGATTATGTTCCTGCTCCCCGATAGCCATCAGCCAATAGCCATATGTTCTCTGCGCCGCTTCGTTAAAGGTTTGATCCCCGATCCCTGAACCCCAGCCCCTAATCCGTATGTTCTATGCTCTCTGTTCTATGTTCTTCTTTATCCTTCATACTTTCTATATCTTCTGCTATTATGCATATATCGACATATTGCATGAGGTAACGGACAAATCATGGCAATTCCAGTAGGCGCAACTCGGGGGCGCAGCAGCCAACGCAGCGCTGTATTAAAGTTGGGCTTGCCAGCAGTGGGCGAGCAATTATTGAGCTTGATGGTAGGCTTGGTTGATACCTATGTGGTAGGCCACTTGAGCCTTGAGGTCGCAACCGCCAATGGCTACGATCGCCAAGTTGCGTTGGCGGCAACTGGCATTTCGAGCCAAGTTACATGGACATTAATTACCTTTTTTATGGCGGTTGCTCTTGGCAGCACGGTGGTAATTGCGCGCTTCATTGGGGCTGGCGAGCGTGAACAAGCCAACCAAACCTTGCGCCAAGGCCTGATTATTGGGCTAGCAATGGGCTTGCTTGGGCTGTTTCTCGCCTACGCCTTTGCGCCGCAATTGATGGATTTGCTTGGCGCAAACGACCAAGTGCGACGTTATGGCGCTGGTTATTTGCGCATTTCTTCTTTATCAATGCCGCTGATGGCGATGCTCTATGTTGGCAATGCGGCCTTGCGTGGCTCGGGCGATACCCGCACGCCGCTCAAAGTGATGTTGGTGGTCAATGGCATTAATGCAGTTTTATCGTTGCTCTTGGTCAATGGCTACCTTGGTTTTCCAGCGCTCGGCATCAACGGCGCAGCTTTTGCGGCCATGAGCGGGCAAGGAGTTGGTGGCTTAATCGTCCTTGCAACCTTGATTCGCGGGCGCTCAGGCTTGCACCTCAATCAAATTCCACGGCCTAATCGCAATTTGATGTGGCGAATTTTACGCCAAGGCCTGCCGTATGGTGCTGAACAATTTATTTTTCAGGCAGCATTGTTGATTTTCATCCATTTGATCAACGATATTGGCACGGCGGCCTACGCTGCCCACAACACGATCATCACGATTGAGAGCATTTCGTTTTTGCCTGGCATGGGCATGGCGGTGGCGGCAACGACCTTGGTTGGCCAGCATATGGGCGCAAATCAGCCCCAAGCAGCCAGCGAAAGTGGCTTCGAGGCTTTTCGTCTAGGCGCAATCTTTATGAGCGCAATTGGCTTGCTGTTTGTGATTGCGCCAGAAGTGTTTCTGCGCTTTTTTGTGGCCGACGAAGAAGTTGTACGTTTGGCGGCCTTGCCCTTGCGCATGGTTGGTTTTGCCCAGCCAGCCTTGGCGGCCAATTTCATCTTCAGCGGCAGTTTGCGCGGCGGCGGCGAGCCAAAATGGCCTTTGATTAGCAAAATGCTGAGCGTTTGGTGCGTGCGCTTGCCCTTGGCTTGGCTCTTGGTCAAACACTTTGATCTTGGCTTGAATGGTATTTGGCTGGCGATGTGTACCGATTTTGCGGTGCAGGGAACCTTGGCTTGGTGGCGCTTCCGCCAAGGCAAATGGCAAAGTGCCAAAGTCTAGCAAAGGATGAAGTATGAAGGCTGAGGGATGAAGCGTAAGAACATAGAACAGAGAGCATAGAGCAAAGGCAAAAGGCAGAAATCAAAAGGCAAAATGAGAGCAGGGAAAAGAGAAGTTGGGGATTGGGGATTGGAGGTCAGGGGCTTGGCTTTGGGTTCGCAGCAGAAAGATAAAAAATCTGTGTAATCTGTGGCGAAAAAACGTAGCCTTCGCGTTCTTGGTGGAGCAAACCTTTAACGCAGCGGCGCAGAGGGATATTAGGTGGATTCCAATAGCCAATAGCCAAATCCGGCTTTTGTTTTTGCCTTCTGCTTTTTGCCTTTGCTACTGCCTTTTCATCCTGCTTTCATTGCGGCTGATCCATTTAGCTTTATAATGGAACTACGTTTTGGTTACAGGAGAGCGGTCGCATGCAGCGTTTCTTGAAATCAGTAGCTGGGTTAATCGCGGTTGGCTTGATCATCTATGGCATGGTGCCGTGGTCAAAAGAAGAGCATTGGCTGCCATGTTTGTGGGCTGCCACGTTGCTTGGTGGTTTTGCAATTTGGCCGATTCGCACCCAACGTGCCACCGGAATTTATACTGCAACCCAAAACTTAGCCTTGTTTATGATCATTGGCTTTACGATGTTGACGCTGCAATTGCTGCGGACGCAAGTTATTCGTGCCGATGAAATTTATAATCGGGTCGTGGCTGAGGACGATGGCAATGTTACCAGCAATATTCGGCTTGTGCGTAGCACCAACCGAATTAAGCGCGGGGCGATTTTCGATTCGCAAGGCGTGACCTTGGCCGAAAATGTGATCGTTTCGGATAATCGCTCCTATCGTACCTATCCAATTGCCAATCAGTACGATATGCGGGCGTTTGGCCATACTTTGGGCTACGTCAGCAGCATCTATGGCTTGTATGGCTTGGAAAGTAGCTATAACGAATATTTGGCTGGTGGCAAGGGCAATAGCTGGCAAAATTTGCAAAATCAGCTGTTTAGCCGTCCCCGCGAAGGCAATAACGTGCAGCTCACCATCAACGCCCAACTGCAAGATCGCGCCTTCAAGGCGCTCGATGGGCGGGTTGGCTCGGTCGTGGTGATCGACGTAAAAACCGGCGCAATTCGGGCCATGGTTAGCACGCCTAGCTTTGATCCATCGCAATTGACCTTACGGCTTGATGCAGAAGATTATGCTGCCGAAAGCGATCGGGTGGTTAATTATTGGAACTCGTTGATTAGCGATGAATCACGGCCCTTGGTGTTTCGCTCAACTCAAGGCCAATATCCACCAGGCTCGACCTTCAAAACGGTCACAGCGATTGGGGTTTTGAATAATCCCGATGTTGGCAAGCCTGAGGAAATTACCTGCCCGAACGAATTGTTCCCGCAAGAGGGCGTCAGCGTGCCAGTGGTCAATGCTGTTGACGACGAGGCTGGCTATATTGCCCAGAAATATGGCCAAAAGTTTGGGCTTGATGGCGTGTATGCCTTCTCGTGCAACACCGCCTTTGCTCAATATGGCATTCGCTTGCAAAGCGAGGGCCGCAATTTGCTTGAAGATCAAGCGCGGCGCTTCCATATTTACCCCGCCGATGAATTGCCTGACACTGGCGATCTGACCGACTTGCCATCAGCGCCAAGCCAACTCTATGGCGGCGAAGATGGCGATGATTGGTGGAGCCAGCCAGTGGCAATTGCTGATACCGCTTATGGCCAAGGCCGCTTGTTGGTTACGCCGCTCGAAATGGCGATGATCACGCAAGCCATTGGCAATAACGGCGATATGATGAAGCCCTATTTGGTCGAACGGGTGACTACGCCCCAAGGCAGCGAATTGTATCAAGCCCGCCCGCGCAAAATCGGCGATCCAATGAGCGTCGAAGTTTCGCAGCGGATTCGGGTTTCGATGAAAGCTGTGATTGAACAAGGCTGGTCGGGTGCAACAGTGGCAGGCGTACCAGGCTATAGCGTTGGCGGCAAATCGGGCACTGCCGAAAATCCGCTTGGCGCACCGCACGCTTGGTTTATTTCGTTGGCTCCGCTCGACGATCCCAAATATGCGGTGGCGGTGATGGTTGAGAATGGTGGCGAAGGCACCAGTGTTGGCGGCTCGTTGGCAGGCATTGTCATGACCGCAGCGCTGGAAATCAATCCATAAGCGTTTTTTGAAGGATTTTTCATGGCTATCAATCAAGAGCGGCTGCTCGATACGTTTTTTACTTTGGTTCGAATCGATAATCCATCTGGTGGCGAAGCCGCCATGGCCGCGCATTTGATCGAGCGCTGCCAAGCATTGGGCTTAAGTTGCGAGCAAGATGCAATTGGCAATGTGATTGCCCGTTTGGCCGGGGCTGGCGCTCCGTTATTGCTGAATGCCCACATGGATAGCGTTGCGCCCTGTCATGGCAAAGAGCCAGTTTTGCGCGATGGCAATATCTATAGCGCTGGCGATACAGTGCTTGGAGCCGATGATTTGGCTGGTGTGAGCGCCTTTTTGGAAGGTGTGCAAGCTGTGATTGAATCGGGCAAGCAGCATCGCGCCATCGAATTAGTTTTTACGGTACAAGAAGAAACTGGTTTGTATGGGGCGCGTGCGCTCGATTATAGCCAGCTACAAGCGAAACAAGGCTTGGCCTTTGATTTAAATGGCGATGTTGGCGCGATCTGTGTTGGTTCGCCAGCCCACGATTCGTTTACCGCCACGATCACTGGGGTTTCGGCCCACGCTGGTGTTGCTCCCGAAAAAGGCATTAGCGCAATTGAAGTTGCGGCGCATGCGATTGCCGCCATGCCTTTAGGCCGACTCGACGATGAAACAACCGCCAATATTGGCTCGATTCAGGGCGGCAAGGCCAACAATATCGTGCCTGATTTGGTGATAGTCAAAGGCGAGGCTCGTTCGCGCAACCAAGCAAAGCTCGATGCTCAATGGCAAACCATGCGCAATGCCTTGGAGCAAGCAGCAGCCAAATTTGGCGCAACGGTTGAAATTGAACATAAACAACATTATGGCCCAAGCGTGCTAGCCCCCGATGCTGAAATTGTCCAATTGCTCAATCAAGCAATTCGGGCGATTGGGCTTGAGCCTTCGTTGGTGGTAACTGGTGGTGGCAGCGATGTTAGCATTATCAGCAACAATGGCATCGAAACTGCCAATTTGGCGATTGGCTACGAAAATATTCACTCAGTCGATGAGTTTATTCCGGTTGTGCAATTGCAACGGGCAGCTCAAATCGTCGAACAAATGCTCTTGATGATCTAAATCGATCGTTTTTCAGGAAGCCGCTGTGCTGCTTGCGGGCAGGTTACGGCGGCTTTCATTTAGGGGTGGTTATGCGTTATCGTTGGTTGCTTTTGCTCCTTGTCTTGCTCGCTGGTTGTACGCCCCAATTGCCTTGGGCGGCCACCCCGACTGCGCCACCAACATTAACCGCTACTCCGGCTCCTGTGGCCGTGGCAACCGCAACCCTTGCGCCAAGCCCAACTGCAATGCCAGCAGTTGAGCCAAGCTCAACACCTGAAGTTACGCCAATAACCCCAACTCCCGCCCCAACGATGACTGCCGATCAACGCTTGACCTTGTTCAACGATGTTTGGCAAACTGTCAACGAGCATTATCTGTATCCTGATTTTAATGGCGTGGATTGGGCCGCAGTGCGCAGCGAAATTGAGCCGCAAGTGCAAGCAGCGCCCGATGATGAAACGCTGTATACGATTCTCGAAGGCATGGTTGGCAAGCTCAACGATCAACATTCGCGCTTTGCCCGCCCAGTTGAGGCGGTGCAGGAAGATGCAGTCGCCAGTGGCACCGATAGCTATGTTGGGATTGGCGTGCTGACCATTCACGAAGAAAGCGCGGCCTTTATCACTTTGGTTTTTCCCGACAGCCCAGCCCAAGCAGCTGGCTTGATGCGCGGCGATCGGATTACCGCTGTCGAAGGCCAACCCTTTACCAGTTCCGACCAAATTCGCGGCCCCGATGGCAGCCAAGTGCGCTTGACAGTGCAAACGCCGCAATCTGACCCGCGTGAGTTGGTGGTTACGCGCAAGCCTGTGATTGGCAAAATTACGCCAGCAGGCCGCCGTTTGCCCAACGCCCCAACCGTCGGCTATTTGCTGATTCCAAGCTTGTGGGCCGACGATATGCATACCCAAGTGGTCAGCGAATTAAACGAATTGCTGGCGGCGGATCAGCCCCTCGAAGGCCTGATTTTGGATCTCCGATCCAATGGTGGTGGCTGGCGCAGCGTGCTGGAAGGCATTTTGGGCCAATTTGTTAGCGGCGAGGTTGGCAATTTCTATAGTCAAGATAATTTGTATCCATTAACGATTAAGCCTGGCGCGTTGTATGGGCTGTTGCGCGACGTGCCGCTAGCCGTATTGATCGATAAAGATAGCGCTTCGTATGCTGAAGTACTGGCGGGAACGCTGCAATTTAATGGTGCCTTGGTGCTTGGTCAAGCCAGCCAAGGCAACACTGAAACAATTTTTCAATATAATTTTGATGATGGCTCGCGCTTGTGGGTAGCGCAAGAGGGCTTCAAATTGCCCGATGGACGCAATTTTGAAACCAGCGGCGTGCAGCCAAACATTGTGATCGAAGAAGATTGGACCAAATACACGATTCCCAATGATCCGGCTATTTTGCAAGCGATTGTTTCGTTTAGCGAGCGCTAGGTTTAAACAGGAGTGGCGCTAACAAAGCCAAAATTGCAATTGCCACGATTGGCTCGAAGGGTGGCCACGTCACTTTGGGGTAAATTTTATACAGCATGGCGATGCCTGAACGGCGTGCGAGCCAAAAGCCAAGTGGCGCAACAGCCGCCAGAAGCGTGATCAGCGTCGCTTGGCGGTTCCAGCGCTCACGGCGATAACTGCTACGTACAATCAGCCGATTAGCTTGCCACCAATAACTCAGCATGGCAAGCAAACCGAGCGCCAAACCAAGCCAACCAAGCAATGCTGCCGCACTGCCAGTGCGATAGAAGAATAAAGCCCAAACTCCAGCGCAGACCAAGAGCACACCAGCTAAGCCCAGCCATGTCCAGCCAGAAGCGATTTTGCCGCGTTGGGTGCGGCCAAAACCACGGGCTTCCATGGCCTCGGCTAAAGTCAGCGATTGCTCCAAACCGCCGCTGAGTAAGGGCACGAATAAGGGCAAGGCATCGCGCCACGAACGAAAGCGATGACCACGCAAACGCTGGGCATCGCGAATTGCTCGTAGCCGTAGCAAGGTTTGGGGAATAAAGGCCAAGCCAATTGTCAAGACCAAGCCCAGTTGAAAAAAGCCTTGGGGCGTGCGGCGCAACAGCCGATAATGATTGACACAGGCGTTGAAGGTGCCAACAACGAGCAACAATGTCCATAAACGCAGCCCGCGCACTGCTCCGCTGACCAATTGCTCAGCAGTAATCAATCCGCCTAGTTGAATGCCCCCAAGCAATTGCGGCAAGCGCCAACTTGGCAATTCAAACAACACAGTTTGGCCGCGCAGCATGCTCGCGGTAATCACACTAAACAATAGATTAAAGCCAAACAGCACGCCCCCAAGTTGCAGCATCACCCGCACAACCGCTTGAAACGGACTATCCAAGGCACAGCTTTGCCAAATTAATAAGCTTACTGCGCCAATTAAGCCCAAATACAATGGCTGATCGGTTTGGCTGATGCAGGCTAATGCTGCAATTAGCCAAGCGACCCATGCCAAGCTATGGCCGCCTTCCCATGGGCGGGCGATGCGGCGTTGGCGTTGGCTGGCTTGGCTCGACCATTCGCTGTTGGTTGCTGCTGGCGCTGTTTTTTGGGTTAATGCCTCACGAGCACGACCAGCTGCTGGTTGATAAACGTCGCTGCTCATCGTTTGCTTTGGCGCTTCCAGATGCCAGCGCCAGCTAAGGCCAGCACAATCAGCCCAAACATAAGATAATTGACGATGTTTGAGCCGCCGCTGCTTGGCTCAGGGCTGGGCGTGCTAACCACGCTGTTGGTAGCTGTTGGCGCACTAGTTGCGGTTGCTTGCTCAGTTGGCGCAACTGTTGGGCTAGCAACATTGGTTGCGCTTGGCTCTGTTTGGGTTGCTAGCGGCGTAGTTGCGGCGCTAGTTGGGCTGAGTGTAATCGTTGGACTGTCCGCAACCAGCGTTGGAGCGACTGTATTAGTAGCTGGAATCGCTGTTGGCTCGTTGGTAGCTGTGGCTGGAATTTCGGTTGCTGGAATGGCGGTTGGCGGTTCGGTGGTTGCGACTGGTGCTGCTTGGGCGGCACAAACCTCGCCCCAACTAATCACTGGTGGCGTAGAGCCACGTTCGACGCTGCCGCCACCCCATGCCCAGCCTTCGACTGCGCCATCGCGCACTTTGGACGAGCCAGCACCGAGCTTCGAATATTGCCACACGCCGTCGATCAAATGGCTATAGGCCCAGTAGGTGCAATCGCCGCCTTGGCATTTGCAGGCACACGATTCATTGGGGTAATCGCAGCCCACGCTATCGATTGAGCAAACCATCGCGCCCATTGAGGAGCCTTCGGCCACCACATTAAAACCTGCTGCCAGCAAGGCATCGTAGCCGCTGATCGATTCTTGATCAAAGCCAACGCAGCGCGCATCGACCGCGCCAGAGGCATATTGCACCACCACCGCAGCGTGATATTGATGCCCATCACCTTGGGCGGCAATCGATTGAGCTAAATTGCCAAGCAACAGCATGGCGAGGGCAACTATTACTACCAACAAACGACGCATGAGATTTGCTTCCTATTTTGATCAATAACTGTTTGAGAACCCCTCACCTGTGGCGTGGGGAGTACCCTTTTCGTGCTTACATTCGCTGGCCGAACTTTAAGATCTAAGTTCATTCACCTACAGCTGCGAGTCAAAAATTGCCCTTGAGGGGGTGCAGGGGGATTAAAGCCCCCTGCGTTTCCCGCTGGCGGGACGGAAGGGTGGAAAACAAATCTATGAATGAAAAACCACCCTTAGCCAAGCAACATACTTAAGCGACGCGGCGCAAGCCCAACCCAGCCACAATACAGACCAACCCAAAGCCAACTACAACTGACCACAATGGCAACGAAGGTGCGCCAGTGTCAGGCAAGGTAATTGGGGTATTTGGCTTTGGTGTAGCGGTTACAACTGGCGTGTTTGGCATTGGGGTGCTTGGCACGGCGGTTGGTTGCGGTGCAGTTGCCAAAACGCTCAGTGGATAGGTGACAAAGAACAAGGCTGGCGTAGCTTGGTAGGTTGCAAAGGCATTGTCGTCTGGGGTTGCTGCATCGTAGCGGAACGCGCCACTGGCATTTTGTAAGCTCAACAAGGCGCTCAATGGATTGCCATTTGCGTTGGCCCAAGGCGCAATGGTTGGGTTGCCGCCAGTTGCCACAATCGCTTGAATGACCAAGGCGGTTGAGTTGGCATCGGTGGCGCTGCCATAGCTCGAATTTTTGGCGTAGGGAAAGCCGCCATCGTTATTTTGCTGGGTTTGCAAGTAGGCCACAGCTTTGCTGACGCTTTCGCTCTTACCTTGACCAACTGCAACCAAGGCTTGGATGACCAAGGCCGTAGTGTTGGTATCGCCTGCATCAGCACTGATATCGCCGCTGAACGACCATGAGCCGTCGGCGATTTGCACCGAATTCAAGGTGTTGATCGCTTTGGTTTCAACTGGCGCACCAGCTGCGTTCAAGGCCAACAAAGCCAAGGCGTGGGTGGTTACATCGCCACCATACATGCCACTATCTGCTTTGTAGCTGCCAGTGACGGCGGCTACCAAATCGACTCCGCCAACTGAGCGGGGGTTGGAGCCCAGCAACAATTCGGCCAACACAAACTTGGCTGCAACTCCAGGTTTGGCGGCGATAGCGCTGGCGTTCTTTTCGACGAAGCTTTGAACATTGGTGTCAACTTTCAAGCCGCTGGCCTTCAAGGCATAGACTGCATCGGCGGTTTCGCCCAAGCCAAAGCCAGGGAAGCTACCATCGGCCTGCGCTTGGCTGACGATCCATGCTGCTGCTTTTGCACCTTCGGTTGGTGCTTGAGCTGTTGCCGGAAGCGCCACAAACACTGCCATTAATACCAATAACCAGCGATGGATAGCTGCTCGTCGGAGCATAGCGATCTCCTTAATCAAAAAAACCTTAGCCAAGTTGGCTAAGGAACAGATAACAACGCGTTGGTTGTGCTTGTGCCAACGCAAGCCAACCTAGAAAATCAACTATTCAATGGGTATTCGGGCTTAGCCAAAGGCTTACCGTAGCGTGGACTGCACCGGATTTGCACCGGATTTCCCCCAACTGTTTGCACAACATTTGAATAGCAATTTATGATTGATTGCGCTGATCGTACCATAGGCTACCTTGTGCCGTCAAAATTGGCGCTTATGGGCAATTGTCCACCTTTGTCCCCCCGTAATGTTGATCGATTGTCATGAGTATGCATGGTACAATAGCGGCTGTCTAATCACATGACAGCTAAAATTATCAATCCACCAGAGGAATTGCAATGGAAACTTCAACCTTTACTACCAAAGTCGGCTTGGCCCAAATGCTCAAGGGCGGCGTGATTATGGATGTGGTTACGCCTGACCAAGCCAAAATTGCTGAAGAAGCTGGCGCAGTTGCCGTCATGGCGCTCGAACGGGTTCCTGCCGATATTCGTAAAGATGGCGGCGTTGCACGCATGAGCGATCCCGAAATGATTCAAGGGATTATTGAAGCAGTAACCATTCCGGTGATGGCAAAATCGCGGATTGGTCACTTTGTTGAAGCGCAAATCCTCGAAGCCATTGGGGTTGATTACATTGACGAGAGCGAAGTGCTCACGCCTGCTGATGAAGAAAATCATACCAACAAACATAATTTTAAAGTGCCATTTGTCTGTGGCGCCCGCAATTTGGGCGAAGCGCTACGCCGCATCACCGAAGGCGCGGCCATGATTCGCACCAAAGGCGAAGCTGGTACTGGCAACGTCGTTGAAGCTGTGCGTCACGCTCGCACGATGTTTGCCGAAATTCGCCGCTTGCAAACCCTCAATCCTGATGAGTTGTTTGTAGCCGCCAAAAACTTGCAAGCTCCCTACGAATTGGTTAAGCAAATTGCCGAATTAGGCCGCTTGCCAGTCGTCAATTTTGCTGCTGGTGGCATCGCCACTCCAGCCGATGCAGCTTTGATGATGCAGTTGGGCGTTGATGGCGTGTTCGTTGGCTCAGGTATTTTCAAATCGGGCAACCCAGCCAAACGTGCCAAAGCAATCGTTGAGGCCACCACCCACTTCCGCGATGCAAAGCTGTTGGCTGAAATTAGCCGCAACTTGGGCGAAGCCATGGTCGGGATCAATATCGATACGATTCCTGCGAACGAGTTGCTGGCCCAACGCGGTTGGTAATTACATAAAATCAAAAGGCAGAAGGCAAAAGGCAAAGCAGCATTCATGCACGCCGATTGCCTTCTGTTTTTTTATATTCAAAAAGGAATACAGCGATGAAGATTGGAGTTTTGGCGCTGCAAGGCGCGTTTATTGAGCATGAGCAGATCTTGCAAGGCTTGGGCGTTGAAACGATGCAAGTGCGTTTGCCCGAACAATTAGCCCAAGTCGAGCGCTTGATTATTCCTGGTGGCGAGAGCACAGCGATTGGTAAATTGCTGGTGCGCTTCGATTTGCTAGAGCCAATTCAGCAACGAGCAGCCGAAGGCATGCCAATTTGGGGCACCTGCGCTGGCATGATTTTGCTAGCCAAGGAAATTGCCGAAGGTCGGGCTGAAGGCCAGCCAGCGCTTGGCTTGATGGATATTACTGCGCGGCGCAATGCCTTTGGTCGCCAAGTTGATAGTTTTGAAACCAACTTGAACGTGCCAGCTCTCGGCGCAGAACCGTTTCACGCGGTGTTTATCCGCGCTCCGCAGATCGATAATGTTGGCGCTGAGGTCGAAACCCTTGCCAGCCTAGAGGATGGCCGAATTGTGGCGGCGCGCCAAGCCAAACTCTTGGCCACCGCCTTTCATCCCGAATTAACTGGCGATGCCCGTTTTCATGAATTGTTCTTGGGCTTGTAAGTAGTTTCCTATGGCGGTGAGCCAACAATTGTGCTTGGTTGCTAAGGTCAGGCATAAAGAAACATAACAGCAATCCCAAAACCAAATATGAGGGGGTGCAGGGGGATTAAAGCCCCCTGCGTCTCCCGCCTTGAGGCGGGACGGAAGGGTGGTGATCAATATGCTGTTAACAACCTACTCTCGAAAGAGCTAAAAACCCTGCATCTCCCACCTCAAGGCGGGAAAATTAATATTGAAAAATCGATCCAAGAGCTACAACAACTCGCGCTCAATATCCACAATACTCACATCAGGCCGATTATTCTCAATCCAACGAATAATTGCATCGATTTGGCCTTCGAGATAGCGGGTTTCGCTGCCAATACAAGCAACGCCAATCACGCCGCGTTGCCAACGATCGTGCTCATCGACTTCGGCGACTGAAGCATTGAATTCGTTGCGCAAGCGCGTAATGACCGATTTAAGCACACTGCGTTTTTCTTTGAGCGAATGCACGGCGGGGATGAAGAGTTCAAGGCGAACACTAGCAATTAACATAAGCGTTGCGTGGCACTTAATTCCACGAAGTGTTTTCAAAAGGTGGTTCACGATCCAACTGGTCGGGCGGAATGGTGGGCAAGAGTTCTAGCTCAAATTGGAGCGCTTCGATCAGCTCATCAATTCGTTGATCAAGCTCTGATTCGAGCCAATGTTGTTTAATTGGCAAGCTCATTTGCATCGAATCGGCCAGCATATAACTTAATGCAACCGGATCGCTGGGCAAATCAATCGTTGTTGAGCGCATGCCAGTCGCTGCAGCAACGGTGCGATGGTATTGCGAATATAGTTCGGTTAATGCTGCTGCTTGATGGCGCTCGTTGACCTCATCATCAAGCATCGTGACCATGGCAACCATATACGGGTCAACGCTGAGTGGGTAGTTGATGCGGAAGCGTTGGCGGCCTTCGGTGACGATGTATATGCGGCCATCGGCCAAGCGATAGGCGCTTTGAATTTCGGCAGTTGTGCCAATGATATGCGGCACTGACGAGCCACCAACCTCAACCCCTTCGCGAATCAGCACCACCCCAAAGGGTTTGCTTTCCTCAAGGCAACGGCTAATCATGGTGCGATAGCGCGGCTCGAAAATATGCAGCGGCAATTGTGCCCCAGGAAACAACACCACGTTTAACGGAAACAAAGGTAATCGTTGCATAAGCGCTCTCATCTGCCACAGCTATGGCCTTGGCGTTAATTGTACCATGGTCATAGCTGTGAAACCACTGCGCTAACGAATTTGTTCACTCAAATGGGCAATTAATCCCGCTAAACCAGCATACCATTCGCCATAGGCTGCTTGGTTGCTGCTGGTTGGCGCTAAACTGGCGCTAGGATTGGCCAAAATCAGCACCGCAGCTTGATCGAGGTCTGGGTAGTCTTCGAGCAGCTGAAGCATTGCCCGATTCAGCAAGCGGGTTGAGAGCTTGGCATTGGTTGTGATCAGCCAGCGTGGTGCATCGCCACTGCTTGCCAAGCCCCCAATATTTGCACTCGTGCCGTCGCTCGCTTCGACTTCGACTGCTGCTTGGGCCGTGGGATGTGGCTCTTGGGCCAAGGCCAGCGCTAAGCGGCGCCCGCCCTTGCTATCAAGCTCATCAAGCCCGCGTGGCACTCCGCGCCGCAGCAAATCCATGTCGAATTGGCCAGCAGCGCCAGCTGCCAACAACACCACTTGCTCCGGTTTGATCCATGCTTCTTCGGCCAGCAAGTTTGCCAACTCGTGACAATTGTGGACGGCACTGGCTCCGCGCCCGCCATCAACGCCAGTCAAAAGCAGCACTGCCCGCACATCCTCGGCGTTACGCCGCAAGTTGGCGGTCGTCCAAGCGCCAGTGATGCCGCTGGTTGCGCCAAAATGGCCAGTTGCTGTACAACCAGTTTTGCTAATTAACAACCCAAGGTCACGATCACGGCTGGTCGTTTTCAGGCCGCAGTGAATGCCTGTTACCCGAAAGCCAGCAGGCGTTGTGATCGAGCCTTCATTGAGCAAACGATACGCCATTGCAAATCCTCAACGGCTACCAGACTCGGCAGATTAATCCCTTGAGATAGGCCGCTTCTGGGAAGGTCAATAAGACAGGGTGATCACCGCCTTGGGTGAGGGTTTCGATAATTTGGGCATCGCGGCCAGCATCCAAGGCTGCGCCAAACACGACTTTTTGAAAGAGATCGGCGCTAATCAGCCCCGAACATGAGAAGGTTGCCAACACGCCACCTGGCCGCAATAGGTGAAAGGCTTGCATATTAATATCTTTGTAGCCACGCGTCGCGCGATCGATTTGGCTTTGCGAGTGGGCAAACTTTGGTGGATCAAGCACAATCAGATCGTATTGCTTGCCTTCTTCCCGCAGTTGGCGCAAAATCTTAAAGGCATCGCCTTCGACTGCATTAACTGGCGTGTGCAAGCCATTTTGGGCTAAGTTGGTGTGTAAGCCACGCAAGGCTGCCGCCGAGCTATCAACCGCCGTGATTGACGTCGCGCCTGCCCCTGCTGCCAGCACCTCAAAACCGCCAGTGTACGAGAAAACCCCCAGTACATCAGCATCTTTGGCATATTGAGCAACCCGCATGCGATTGACCCGTTGATCAACGTACCAGCCAGTTTTTTGGCCGCCAGCCAAATCGAGCACAAATTCGTAGCCATTTTCGCGAATCGTCAATTGATCAGGTGGTGCTTCGCCCCACAGCAAGCCTTCGGCCTCGCCCAAGCCTTCGCGCGCCCGAATTTCAACGTCGGAGCGTTCGTAAATGCCGCGCACGGGCATTAATTCGGCCAAAGCTTCAACGATTGTGGCAGTATGGGCAACCGCGCCTTGAGTGAGCAATTGCACAACCAGCCAATCTGCAAAGCGATCAACGATTAAGCCAGGCAAGCCATCGCTCTCGCTAAAAATCACCCGATAGGCGTTGGTTTGGGGATCGTTGTGCAACTGTTCGCGGCCTTTGATCGCGCGCTCGATCCGTTGGCGAATAAAACTGGGGTCAAGCTCCTCGTCACGTTGCCACGTCCACAAACGGGCAATCATTTGCGAGTGAGTGCTGGCAGTACCCCGCGCCAGCCACACACCCTCGGAGCTAACAATATCGACGGTTTCGCCAGGATGCACCGGCCCAGAGCGGCGGGCAACTGCCCCGCTAAAAACCCATGGGTGGCGTTGGCGAATTGATTTATCACGATCAGGTTTGAGAATAAACCGTAACATACCTTTTGCTCGCTTTAAGGCTAGGCCAAAACCTAGCAAGTTTAGTGAAAAGGGAGAAATTTCGCGATTCTGAAATTCTCTGGAGAGAGTATAACCCAGTTTGCTACTCTTCCAACAGGGCTGACAAAACGCGAGCAAAAACGTGGGCTTCTTCTTTGCTAATCGTTTCCAGATCGATCATTGGCAGCAGAATTCGTTGATCGACGGGCAATGGCTGAGCATGCATCGATTCAACATTGCCTGGCACATGGCCAAACAATTTGGCGCACATCAGTCTGGTTGGGGCTTCGCCAACGGTCACGATAATCCGTGGATTGACCAGCACGATTTCGCGCCAAAGATAGGCAACGCAATTCGAGGTTTCGATCATGGTTGGCGGGCTATCGGCGTGGGTGCTACAGCGCACCATATAGGTCAAATAGGCTCCAACTAAGCGTGGTTCTTCGTGCTCTGGGTCTGAGGCCGTGCGCAGCCGCAAGGCGCGTAACAGCACTTGCAAACGCTGGCCCGCCACGGTGCGCGTCCATGGCACGCCAGTTTGGTTGGCTCCCAAACTTTCGGGAACCTCGCCTACAAACATCACTTTGGCCTTGGCATCGCCATAGCCATGCACAATGCAATTACGTTCTTGAACTCTGCGCCAACATTTAAAACAAGCGGTCGCCAACGGAAATGGTTGATCCATAAGCCTTTTGCTGTGACGAGCCAAAACCCGCCACAGCACCCTCGCATCTAGCGCTAATTGCTGAGCAATTTCACAAATTTGCGCCGCCCAACTTGTAAAATCTGTTCGCCAACTGGTTGAACGAGGCTATCGTAGCCGCTGATTTTCTCGCCTGCTAAGCGCACGCCACCACCATCGATGAGGCGGCGAGCCTCGCCTTTGCTGGCTGCAAGTTTAGTTGCGACCAACAAATCGATAATGTTGGTAGCTTCTGCAAGCTGAACTTCAGGCATGTCGCTGGGCAAATCGCGTTGCTGAAACACGCGCACAAATTCTGCTTCAGCTTCGGCGGCGGCGGCTTCGCCATCGAGCTGGCGAATAATATCGCGGGCCAGTTGCATTTTGAGGTCGCGGGGATTGACGCTGCCAGCTTTGATTGCTTCAGCCATCGCCTTAACCTCAGCAATTGGCGTATCGCTCCAGACTTCGTAATAGACTGGCAAAACATCGTCGCCCATCGACATGATTTTGCCATATTTATCCTTGGGCGACATCAAAATATCAACCGAGTTGTTGAAGCTTTTGCTCATTTTGCGGCCATCAGTACCGATGATCAAGGGTACGAGAATCACATCTTGCGGTTCCATGCCCATTTGTTCCATCAATTGTCGCCCTGCCAAAATGTTGAATTTTTGGTCAGTCCCGCCAAATTCAATATCAGGCTTGATCGCAATTGAATCGTAGGCTTGCAACATTGGGTACATCAACTCAAGCACGGTTAGTTGTTGGCCAGCTTCATAGCGCTTGCGAAAGGTTTCGTGGGCCAGCATTTGGTTAACCGTAAAACGCCCAATTAAGCCAAAAGCTTTTTCAAGGTCGAATTGGCCAAACCATTCGCTTTGCCAGCGCACCTCGGTTTTGGCTGGATCAATCACTTTAAACACTTGATCCATGTAATATTCGGCGTTGCTGCGGGTTTCTGCGACGGTCAAACGTGGGCGGCTTTCGTCGCGGCCTGTTGGGTCGCCAATTTGGGCCGTCCAGTCGCCAACAATCAACACCACGGTATGGCCAAGCTCTTGAAATTGGCGCATTTTGCGCAAGGCCACTGCATGGCCAATATGAATATCGCTGCGAGTGGGATCGATGCCCAATTTGAGCCGCAGCTGCTTGCCTTTATTCAATTTGCGCCGAACGTTGGCCTCAACAATCACTTCGCTAACGCCACGCGATAACATTTCATCAATCGTCAACATGAAGTTTTAGACTCCTAACTCAGCAAGGGGAGCACCAGGCAGCCATCGGGAGCCAAATCCCGCAACGCTGTTGGAGCACATAAAGCTGCAATTCTAGCAGCGATAATAGCATAGAGGCCTAGCACGGGGCAAATAGCAGGCAAAGAGCATAGAACATAGAACATAGAACATAGAGCATAGAGCATAGGGATCGGGGATCAGCGATTAGTCTGTAGGCTGTAGGCTATGGGAAGATAATCAAAAAATCTGGGCAGTCTGTGGCTAAAAATAATGCTTCGGGCAATTCGGACAATTCGTGGCTAAAAAGATTGCTTCGTGTTCTTCGCGTTCTGCGCGGTTGCAATCCTTCGTGGCTCAAATATTTAACGCAGCGGCGCAGAGAATCCAGGGCTATGGGAAGATAATCAAAAAATCTGTGCAATCTGTGGCTAAAAATAATGCTTCGGGCAATTCGGGCAATTTGTGGCGAAAAAGATTGCTTCGTGTTCTTCGCGGTTTCAATCCTTCGTATTCTTCGTGGCCTTCGTGGATCACTTCTTCGGGCTAAAACCGATCCCCGAACCCCAACGTCCGATCCCCAACCTTGCATTGCCCTTTGAACCTCGTTACAATACCCGCAGCATTGTGTAAGAGGAATAGCTCGATGACGCTTGATCCTGCTTTGTTTCGGCAAGCGATGAGTCGTTTTGCCAGTGGCGTGACCGTGATTACAACGCTGGTCGATGGCAAGCCCTATGGTTTGACGGTTAGCGCATTTGCTTCGCTATCGTTAGATCCAGCCTTGGCACTTATTTCAATTGATAATCGTTCGCCGATGCGCGATTTGTTGGTTCAGGCCCAGGCATTTGCGATTAATATTTTGAGCAGCGATCAAGAAGCCTTGTCGCGCCACTTTGCTGGCCCACAGAAACACGATTGGTCGGAGATTGTCGCTGGGGCAGGCCATGGCATTGCACCGTTGCTCGATGGAGCATTAGCTAACCTCGAATGCAAACTGTATCAGGCAGTTGAGGGCGGCGATCATACCATTTTTATTGGCCAAATTGAGCATGTGACCCTGCGCGATGGTTCGCCGTTGCTCTATTATCGTGGTGCCTATCACGATCTTGTTCAGCGTTGAAGCGAGCACGCAGTATGTGGTTGACGTTAATGTTGTTTGTGGTTGGGTTGGGTTTGGCGTTTGGCTTGGGCTTTATGGTTGGGCGCCAGCGCTCCATTCCCCAGCCAACGCTGCCAGAAGCCACACCGTTGGTCAATTTTGAGTTTAAAATCCCTGCCGATACCGCCCCAGGCGATCAGTTATATCTGACTGGTTCGTTTAATCAGTGGCGGCCTAATGATCCGACTTATGTGCTTTCGCGCAGCGCCGATATTGCCTATGGTGCTTGGCCGTTTACCCATGGCTTGCAGCTTGAGTTTAAATTAACTCGTGGCTCATGGCAGAACGTCGAGAAAGCGCTTGATGGCAGCGAAATTCCCAATCGACGGGGCATTGCTGCCAGTGGTGCGCAGGTCAAAGGCTCGGTTGCCGCGTGGGCCGATCGCCAACGCGACCCTGCCAAAATCTACGATGAGCGGGTTGAACGAGTCGATTTGTTCAGCAACGCCTTGGGTATTACACGCACGTTTTATATTTATGTGCCGCTTGAAGCGCGCAGCGATGAAAACTTACGGGTTCCTAGCTTGTATCTCTTTCGTGGCCACGAACGCGAATGGATTAACAAAAACGAGGATGGCACACGTGGCGGTAATCGCAATGTGCTTGATGTTTATGAGGAATTGCGTTGTCAAAATCGGATTGGCCCGATGGTTTTGGTTTTTCCAGGCATGACCAACGCCAACGATGCGGTGCATAGCTTGGGCATTAATCTCCATGCTCCAGAACTCGCCGCTGACCCAACGCTTGGCAGTGGGCGTTTTGAAGATTTTATTTATCGCGATTTGATTCCCTACGTTGAAACCCATTATCCGGTGCTGTTTGGCGGCGCTCATCGTTCGCTCGATGGCTTTTCGTTGGGCGGCTTTATCAGCGTCAACCAAGCCTTGCGCCACCCCAACGAGTGGGCTTCGGTCGGGGCGTATGATGGTCTGTTCTTTTGGGATGACCCTGAGAATGCAGAAATTATCGCTGCCCGCGATAGTGTTTTCGAGCGCAGTTTATTCGATGCCAACTTTGGTGTGCCTCGCGATCACACCTTTGCAGCGCAACATAATCCATTAACCTTGCTGCGAATTGATGGCGCGCAGGCTTCAAAATTGCAGTGGCTCATTGAATATGGGCCTGAATCAGCAGAGCCGAATGTTAATTATTACCGTGGTGCGCGGCTCGACGAGCTGTTGCGCGAAGTTGGGGCCCACAATCGGCTCAGCGGTGTTGTGCCAAACGCCAATCACTCATGGCAAATGGCCGATGAACATATGCGGCGCAGTTTGCCCTATCACTACCAACAAACCCAATAATCGAGGCTACGACTATGGCTCCTCTTGCACTCAATCTCCAAATTGATGCCTTGCGTAGCCTGCCCAATTTGACCGAATTACCCATCAACGAAGCCACCATTTTGGCGCGAATTGGGATTTTTCGGGCCTTTGCTGCAGGCGACACAATTCCGATTGCCCGTTTACGCAGCAGCCAATGCTATGTGATTTTGAGTGGCTTGGCCGATACGGTGATTCTTGATCGCGATGGCGAGCCAATTTCAATTGGCAAGTTGGCCGAAGGCGATTTTTTTGGCAATAGCATCTTTTTTAGCTCGCACTCGCTGCTGTATGCGGTTCAAGCCCAAAGCCAAATTTTCGCTTTGCAATGGTCAATTGAGCGCTTACACGAAAAAAAGCAACATTTGCCAGTCTTCATGCGCTTGATCGAAGCTAGCTATATGCAGCGCCGCGCGATTAGTGCGCTCAGTAGAGTGCCGTTATTCAGCCATGTCAGCGTTGAGGAACGTATTTTATTGGCGGCCCAACTCACGCGCCAAGAGTTTGGCCGCAACACGGTTATTTTCGAGCAAGGCTCGGCTGGTAAAGCGCTCTATTTGATCGAACAAGGCCAAATTGCGGTTGAGCAGAATGGCATGATCGTGGCAACGCTCAGCGATGGCGATTTTTTTGGCGAGATGGCGCTGCTCTCGGCAACGCCACATAATGCAACCTTACGCTGTTTAACTCCAACCCGCTGCTTACAACTGCCTGGCGCTGTTTTTGCCGAGCAAGTAGCCCAACATCCGTCGCTGGAGGAGGCAGTGCGCCGCGTTATCGACGAGCGCATGCACCACTCAGAGCGGGTGCGCGGCGACCAAACCCGCCAACATTTGATCAAGGTTGCGGTGCGCTATGGTATGTTTCGTGGCTCGCATGTCTTGGTGCGTCAGCCAGCCCAATGCCCGCCCGATTGTCGCATTTGCGAGCAGGCTTGTGCCGAGCGCTTCGGCCAAACCCGCATGCATCTGAATGCTGCCAAACTGGAAGAATGGGATATTACCCAGAGTTGTCGTCAATGTCGCGTTGGTGCAGAGTGTGTTGAGGCCTGCCCCGAAAATGCGATTCAGTGGGATGATAATGGCGCGCTGCGGATTACCGATGCCTGTACTGGCTGCAATGACTGTGTTGAGGCCTGTCCCTACGATGCTGTCGAATCGCAGACGATCTACTTGCAAAACCAGCATGGCCCGTTATGGCAGCTCTGGCAGCGCATGCAAAAGCAATCGGTGCCGCGCCAACCAAAAACCGTCGCCAGCAAATGCGATTTGTGCGCTGGCTATGATGATCGGGCCTGTTTGAGCCAATGTCCAACTGGCTCGTTGCAATTAATCTCAGTTGAAGAACTATTTCCGTTTTGATGTTGGCGCTAAAACCTCTTGAATCAATTGCTCTAGCTGGCCAGTTTTGCCAAAAATGCCCAAATCGATGTCGGTAAAGACCAATTGCTGCACAATTTCGCTGGTCATACCTGTAACCCGCACATCGCAGCCCAAGAGTTTAATTGCCGCCAACAAATCGCCAAAGGCAGGCAAAACGCTGGCATCAGGCAATAAAGCCCCAGTCATATCGAGAATTAAGTGTTGTGCGCGCAATTGATAAATCTGTTGCAACACCGCATCGTGAATATGGCTAATTCGTTGTTGATCGAGCATGCCCGTAATTGGCAGCAAAATCGCGTTATGGCTCAGGCGAATAATTGGTGCTTCGAGCAGCTGAATTTGATTGAGCAAGTTTTCTTGGCGTTGGGCCAGCGCTTGGAGTTGGCTATTACCAGCTTGTAACGATTGGTTGGCTTGGGCTAATTCTCCTTGTTGGTTGGTAATCAAGGCAGTGTGTTCGGCCAGCATTTTTTGGCTACGCTGGTCAGCCAGGCCAATTACAACCATCATCGAGGTCAGAATCAAAAACACGACCACTAAGATAATGAGTTTGAGCAACAAGGTTGCTTGAGGCAAAATCAGCGGAATCGCAATCACGCCATAGATTTCAAGCAGTGGAAACGTAATCATTGCTGTCAGCGTTACCACACTGACAATCATCACCGCTTTTAAGTCGCGCAGAACCAGCATAGTCAAGGTTGGCCAAATTAGATAGAGCGTCCACGTCAGGCCTGATAATTCAGCACCTCGCGCATCAGTCAACACAATCACCCCAACCATGAGCAGAAAATTGAGCACCACTAGTTGGCTAATATAGCGTGATTTGCGCAGAAAATATAAGGCGGCGGTAATACTTGCGACTAAGCTCAAGCCCAAAAAGACTGAAGCCCGTTCCTGCGGAATTTCGACTAAAAACCAAGCAGCAATGCCAATCAAGCTAATCATGATCGCTTGCGAAATGATTAAAATTCGAATCCGCTCGACTAACGAATGCTGTGGTGCAGGCGATGCTAGAGCCATAGGGCCTCATTGCGCTAGAGTAGACTGTTGAATACAGAAAAGCATGAATTATCAGCGACAATTCATGCTTTTCGTTAGCCTATTTTAGCACTAAACTGCTTAGGGCAATGGGTGGAAATTGAGGGGATTTTGGTTTACCCCATTATGCCAAATTTGATAATCAAGGTGTGGGCCGCTCGATGATCCCGTTGAGCCAATGGTGCCGATGATTGTGCCGCGTTCGACATAATCGCCATCCTTGACCTTGAACTCAGCAAGGTGGGCATAGCCAGTTTTGTATTCGTTGCCAATGACCCAAACGTGGTTGCCTGCTGGCCACGAATCGGCAGTTACATCGATATAGCCGCTCATGGTGGCGCGAACTGGTGCGCCGACTGAGCCAGCTGGATCAGCCGCACCATCGCCATCGCCATCAACCGCTAGATCGATTGCGCCCCAAACTTCCGCAGGAGCGTGCGAGCCAACCCCGTAGCCTTGAGTCATCACGACCCGATTGCCAGCCACCGGATTGCCCCATGGCTGATCGCTGGAGATATTGGGCGGGGCAACTAAGGTATCGCCTTGGCCAACCTGAATCGCCGCGCCAGACAAGCCAGCGACGTTGGTTGTTTCGCCACGCCAAGCGCTAATTGTGGGAGTTGCAGGACGATTGACTAACAAAAAGAGCACCACAATCAAGCCAAGCGCAACGGCCCCACGTTTATAATTACTACTGTTATCGCTCAAATCATACCAATTCATGAACCTGCTGCTCTCCATGAGTTGACCAATGTGCGCACCGTTTCGACATAGTTATTGGTGTCGTTTTCAACTGGGGGCGCATACACTGGAATAATTGCTTGAATTGTCGTTAGTTGCCATTCGTCGATATATAAATTGCGAATCAGTTTGTACCAATCTTCGATCCCTGCTTCCCAACTTGGATACTTGCGGTAGCCTTGATAGTCTTCGTAGCCAGGCGTTGTGCGAATGTTGCCAATCGACATGGTGACGGTGGCAACCCCACGGGTTCCGGCGGTCGATTCGTGAATGAAGAAGGCTAAGCAGTAGGCTGGGTCGATGCCATATTTGATACCCATATCATATATCACTTGACCCTTGCCGGTTGCTGGAGAATCGTAAGAAGCGAGCACTTGATCGATTTTGGCAGCAGAGATTGTTGGCACGCCGATAATACTATCGCCATCGAGTGCCCCGAACGAGCCAGAAAGATTGCCGCTGGCTGATTGGGCTGGTTGGCCTGGGGCGCTCATCGAGCTATAAAAGGCATTGCTGCGCCCCCGAAACTGCACGATCATCCAAACCAAGGCAGCCGCCAGCGCAATCAAAAAGAGGGTGCGTCGTCGCGAAGAAAAATCATCAAAACCATATAACATGGATGGGTTCTCCTGGCACGGAGACCACTCATTGTTGCTGGTTTAACAAACGTGCTTGTTCAGCAGCAGTGATCATCCGAAAGCCATCGGCTTGATTGATATAAATAAGTTGTTCGTTTTTGATATTGACCAATAGCTCTGGCCGGGCATCATTGTTGAGATCGTGGGTCGAAAGCGTAATGGGGGTCAGATCTTCGCCTGCGCCAAAGAGATATGGGCCAATCAGCGTGCGCGCTTTGCTTGCATCGCCTCCAGGGAATTCTAACACAACCACCCGCCGATTCAAATTGATGGCCATAAATTCGCTGGGCAAGCCTTGGGCTTCTTCATGCCCAACCGTTGCTGCTAAGTGCGAAACTCGTGGCCGACCATAGCGCAAATCGTCGAACCAAACGCCAAAAATGCCGCTGAGCGTGCCCAAAAGTAGGGCTAAAAGGACCACGAACCCTGCCCACATGAAGCGATTGAACCAAATTTCTGGCAGCGTCGCTTTTGGCTGCTGAAGCTGCTCTTGGGCGCGACGGAGCGCTTGTTGGGGGGATGTTACTCGGACAAGTCGCCGCCCCGCCCATTGGCGCGGATGATTTGTTCGCAAATTACGACTTGTGACCGCCATAATGCCTCCTCAGGCTAAACGTAGATGCTCGTTTACCACTGAAGAAAATTATAGTAGAACTTTTGTTCTATGTCAATGATTGTCACAAGCCTGTGCCTGCATACCTAATGAGCTGCCAACTGGCTGCTGGCCTGGCTTTGGCGCAATTTGGCAATATCGTTAAGATGCTGCTGGGTGTGGCAATGCATGAAGAATAGCAGCTCGCGCACAGTCAATTTCCCCAAGGCTGGATGCGGCAGTTGATACTGATCGAGCGCCGCATCGTCCCAATGAAACAAGCTTTCGATCATGCGCTGATTGAGTTTTTGCCATTGGGCTACCAAAGCTTGTTGGCGTTGCTGATTGAATGGGCCTTGCAGTTTGGCGGGAATAGAATAAGCCGGAGCCTCGAAGCCGCCAGCAATTGCCGCTTGATAGCTGGTGGCAATCGTCGCATAATCATTTGATTGCTGCTTGGGTTTGCCAAATAGCATCGTTAAGCTCCAACGTGGCACCGATAAGGCAAGGATAAAAACCCTGCTCAATTGCTGGAGATGCAACAGATTTTCTGCTGCCGACCAGACCCCTGGCGCATGGGCGAAACATTCTTCAGGGGTCAAGTTCAAAATCGTAGCGCTCACGCTGGCAACATCTCGTTCTAAGGCAACGATTAGTTCGTTATGGTTATAGGGTGCTGAATCAAGCATTCTAGCTCCTTGAGCTATTTCTCCCTAGATAGAACGTTGCTGAGCCATTGCTGGTTGCAGATTGCCAAGCTGGCTTTGCAATTGCTGTACGCGGCTATATAAAAAGCCTTGTTCTGAAGTAACCGCTTGCTTGGCGCGTTGCAGTGCTGCATTTGCCGCCAAATAATCGTGGCGTTCTTGCCAAATTTCTGCCAGCCAGATGTTGATTTGGGTTTGTAAAAATGGCGCAGTTAGCAACTCAACTTCGCTGAGCGCCGTGCGCATCAGCACTAACGCCTGATCGAGATCGCCGCGACCACGGGCAACTAAGCCAAGATTGGCGCGATAGTTGGCCACTTGAGCTGCATTACCATTGGCTTGAGCCACGCTAATGCCGCGCTCAAACCAAGCTTCTGCTTCGTCCCAATGTTTTTCGGCCAAGGCAATTTCGCCGCGAGTGCTATACAAATATTGCAATGGCACGCGCAGCGCCAACTGTTCTGCCAAGCGCAAGCCTGCTTCAATATGGCTGTGAGCGGTTGCTAAATCGCCAATCAGCGTGGCGTTGTACGCTGCGTTGTTATAGCCCAAGATAATTTGATATTGCTCGTTGGTGGCGGCAGTGCTGGAAATTGCCAATGCGAAGGTTTCGACCGCTGCTTTGATTTCGCCGCGCTGAGCCAAAATATTGCCTAGCTCAAACTGACAACGACCAATTAATGAATGGTTTTGTTGAGCGGTAGCGACTTTTAAGGCTGCTTGAATATTCTCGTAGGCCACATTCAAGGGATAGCCCGCCAAGCGTTGGCTAATTGCCAAGAGCAATAATAACTCGGCTTCAAGCAATTGATTTTCAAGGCTGTGCTTGTGATAGATCGCCAAACCACGTTCGGCCCATTCGATCACAACCTCTGGCCGCCCAACCACCAGATAGGTGCGACCAAGTTTGGTGCAAACTGCCACAACCCGCAGCCAATTAGCTTGAGCCTCATATTGCGCTAGCGCTGTATGATAGACCTCGCGGGCAGCGGGCACTTCGCTATTCCACTCCAAGGCATCGCCCAAACGACAATAACGCTCAGGCGTGGGATCAAGCTCGATTGCCTGTTGACCAAAGGCTACTGCTTCGTTTGGCGCTGAGAGCGAAAGCGCATGTTCGAGCGCTTGGTCTGCATAGCTTGCAGCCAATTTGGCCTCGCCAGCCTCGCGATAGTGTAAGAGCAAGCGTCCAGCGATGGCGCGATGGTCGCTATATTCGTTTTGCAGGGCTTGGGCAGCGCGGCGATGCAAAAAGGTGCGCCGAGCGCGGCTAAGGCTATTGCGCACAACCGTGGCAATCAGCGGATGGCTAAATGTATAACTATCGCCTTGTTCCTTCAAAACTGCGGCGTTGAGCAAGCCATCGAGGCCATCAAGCGTGTCTTCATCGGAGCGTCCGCCAGTTTCGCGTAGCACGTTATAGCTGAATAATGGGTCGAGCACCGCTGCCGCTTGAACAATTTGGGAGGCACGTTCAGGCAAGCGTGCCAAGCGCGTGCTGAGTACATCAACCAACATTGGCGGTACATCAGTTGGATCAACAGTGCGACAAAGCTCCAATAAAAACAACGGATTGCCAGCGCTGCGTTCGAGCAAGGTCTGATCATCGGGATTCGCATAGCCCAATTCGCTCAACAGCTGGCGGGTTTCTGCCTGATCAAGCCGAGGTACGTCGATGCGCGTGACCAAACTGCCACGTTGCCAACCAACAACCAAGCGTTGCAAACGGGTGTTGGCTTCCTCAGAGCGATAGGTTACGACCAGCACAATCGGCAAATCGCGCAAGCGATCGACCACATAATCAAGCCATTCGGCGGTTGCTTGGTCGGCCCAGTGCAAATCGTCGATCCCAATCACCAAATGGTTGGTCATCACGGCGCGCAGACATTGGGCAAAGGCCTCGAACATGCGCCGCCGTTCTTCATCAGCGGGCAAAACTGGCGGCTCGGGCAAATTGGGCACATGGCCACGGAGTTGGGGCAGCAAGCGCGCAACCTCGGCCAACCACATTGGATCAACCGCTGAATCGCCAGCAAACAAGCGCGATAAGCACAAGCGCTGGCCAAATAGCTCAGTCACTGGGGCAAAGGGCAGGCTTCTAGTTGATTCAAGACAGTGCATTGACAGCATGGTGCTGTCGGCAGGCAATTGTTGCGCCCATTCCTGCCAAAGCCGCGATTTGCCAACCCCAATTTCGCCAGTGATCAGCACGACTTGCAAGCCGCGTTCGTTGCTGCGCATCAGCGCTTGGTTGAGCAATAATTGCTCATATTGGCGGCCAACAAACGGCGTCTCGCGGGGGGCTGGCCGTTTGATCGGCTTGAGTACTGGCTTGGGCTCAGGTGCTGGATTTGCAAGCATGGGTTTGGCTGGCTCGTGAGCATTGGTTGGGCTGAGCAACGGATTGGTTTGCAAAATGTGTTGGCGCAGCATTTGGGTTTCAGGCAATGGCTCGATGCCCAATTCGCGCTGCAGGGTTGTGCTCAACATCTCATATTGGCGCAGAGCCTCGGCGCGTTCGCCTTGACGCCAATGAGCTTCAATAATCGCCTGATACAACGATTCGGAGAGCGGATCGAAGCGCAAGGCGGCGCGGGCCAACGTTAATACATGGCTCCATTGTTGCTGCTTTTGATAATTGCTAATGGCGGTTTGGAACAAACGCATCACGGTTAAGTGCACTTGTTCGCGCTCGGTTACTAGCCACAAATCAAAATCAGGTGCATCGGGCAACATCAGCCCATCGAGCAAGGGGCCTTGGGCCAGTTGTAACAAACTCTCAACACTTGGTTGAACCAAACCTTCTGCCAAACTGCGTAGCTGCCAAAGATCAACGACACAATCCGGGTGTAAACGCAGCCGATCATCATCGGCCAAAATGATCTCGCCGCCTAAACTGCGCCGAATTGTCCAAAGCGTATTGCGTAAATTTTTGCGGGCAGCTTCATCGCTACTTTCAGCCCACAGCAATGCCAAAAGATGCTCGCGGCGTTGAGGCTGGATGGTTGCGGCAAGATAGCCCAAGAGGGCTACCGCTTTGCTAGGAAGCGACTGTGATTGCTGATTGTAGAGTATTGAAGGTACACCGAGGAAACGCAGGGCAACGGTCATAGCCCCCCCGTGAGAACAACGTGAGGCACGGGTTACGTGCCTCAACGATGCATGTTAATTGTAACCGCTCGTTATTTTGATTCGTTTTTGCTCGCGTCGGATGCCGCTGGAGCATCGTCATCGCGCACACCACGGCGAAACTCACGAATGCCACGGCCAAGCGAGCTGCCAAGATCGCCAATCCGCGAGGCCCCAAACAACACAATCACAATTGCGAGAATAATTAAGAGTTCTGGTACGCCTAAGCCCATTGCAAGCCTCCTTGAGGAATGGTATCGCCAATGCAATACCGGTCTATTGCCATTATACGCCGCTGTTAGGCATAGTCAATTGAAATGAATTTGCGTAACAGGTTGAGTTGTCAGTGTAGATTGCTACGATGAATAATCAACGAACAAATGATTAAGTTTTGATCATACTACCATATCTACTGTCCTCCTACGGTCAATTAGTCCTACATCTTCGTTGTGTTTGTGCGCTTGAAGTGGCTAACTTCCGCAACCTAGGCTGCTGATGCTCTAGACATGCCCACTACAATAGACGTATGCAAGATTGCGCGCTCTACCTATTTGGCTCTCCACGCCTGCAATACAACACCCAACAGATAGCGCTTGGCAATGGCCCATTGGCAGGGTTGTTGGTCTTTTTAGCGCTCAATCAAGCTCAGCCAGTCAGTCGTTTGCGGCTTGCGGCCACGATTTGGCCCGATTTGCCCGAACCACAGGCGCGGCGTGCGCTCTCGGCGGCGCTTTATCGGCTGCGTCAACAATGCCCAAGTTGTGATCAATGGCTGTTGGCGAATCCCCAAACCCTGCAACTTGGCTCAATTTGGTGTGATCTGCATGTGTTTCAGCAAGCAGCGCACGCCGATCAAACAAGCGCTTGGCAATTGGCATGTCAGCTCTATCGCGATGAATTATTGCCTGACCTTGATGCTGAGTGGCTCGATGGCCCACGAGCTGATTTGCAAGCCACATTTGCCGCCACAATTGCCAAATTGGCTCAGCATGCGTTTGCTCATGGCGATTATGGCTTGGCGTTGAGCAGTGCTGAGCGTTGGCAGGCCTTCGATCCTTTTGATGAACAGGCGGCGATGCTCATCATGCGTTGCCAAATTAGCCTTGGCCGTGCGCATTTGGCTTTGGTGGCCTACCACAGCATTTGCGAACGTTTGGCCAGCGATTTGGGCGTTGAGCCAATGGCCGAACTCACGGCGCTTGCTGAGCAAATAGTGGCTGAGCAAAGCTTGCGCCAAACCACGCTTGGCGGGAGTTGGCAGAAAATTCCGTTTGTTGGCCGCACGCATGAACGTTCGCTGTTGCTCGATGGCTTGGATGCTGCCTTGAGCCATAGTGGTGGGATTGTTTTGCTTGATGGAGCGGCTGGTATCGGCAAAACGCGATTATTGCACGAATTGAGCCAAGCATCCCAAGCGCGGGGCTTCCAGTTGGCGTGGGGCACGGCCCAAATTAATGGTGGCAGTTCGCCGTATGCACCGCTTGATCAGGCATTAGCCCAAATTCTTGATCAGCGCATGCTTGAGCAATTCGATCCCATTACGCGGCTCGGTTTGGCGGCGCTGATGCCCGATTTGCCCCAACTCAACCAGCACGATCATGCCAATCGACCAAGTTTGGCGACGGCCTTGTTCCAAGTGCTGTTAGCGGTCAGCCAACAAGCGCCATTGTTGCTGGTGCTTGATGATTTGCATTGGGCGCAGCGAGTCGTATTTAATGTGTTGCAATGGTCGCCAAGCCAAATTCAAGCCTTGTTGCGCTCACGGTTATTAATCGTTTTGGCCTATCGTGGCAATGAATCGAGCCATATGTTGCAAGCTTTGCGGCGGATGCGCCAAGAGTTGCCAATTCAAGCGCTTAAACTCAATGGCTTGGCGCTGCACGATTTTCAGCATTTAGTTGGGCGTTTGTGGCCGAATCAGGTGCCAATTCCGAGTATGGCCGAGATTGCTGCATTGCATGCTTTGACTGCTGGCAACCCTTTATTTCTCCAAGAGCACTTGCTGCATCGTGGTGATGCTCATGAGCATTCGTTTCAGGCTTTGGTGGCGCAACGGGTGCAGGCGTTGCCAAATTTGGCTCATCGTGCCTTGGCGGCGGCAAATGCCTTGGGCCGCACTTGGACATTAGTTGCATGGCGGTTTGTGGCTGGAGCTGAGGTTGATCAGGCGATTCCTGATCTTTTAGCGACACGGCTGGTTGCTCAGACCCATGCAGGCTTTCAGTTTTACCATGATTTGATTGCGGTGGCGGTTGAACGAAGTTTAGCGCTTGAATTACGCCAAGCAGCGGCGCAGCAGGCGGCTGATTATTTTGCTCAGCAGCCACTTTGCCGCCCAGAAACGATTGCTTGGGCTTATGAACGGGCGCAACGTTGGCCAGCGACAATTGCTGCCTATCAACAGGCTGGCGTACAAGCGCTTCAAGCTTATGCCTACACCACGGCGCTCGATTATGCAAATCGCGCGTTGGAACTGTACCAGCGTTTGCCCATGGATCAGCGCTTGGAGCTGAGCTTGCTTGGCTTGCGGCAACGAATTTTGGTATTTTTGGGCCAGCTCGATGTGTGGCGCGCCGATGTTGAACGCTTGGAAAGCCTCGCCTTGCATTTGGGCGATCAACATGCCTTGCTCGAAGCCTACGAGAGCAGAATTGTGCTTTCTTCGGTCGATTCGAATGCGCCTGAAATGGCGAGTATTGCCGAACAAGCCTTGGCATTGGCCCGAACCCTCGAATTGCCAGCGGTTGAAGCCCGAATTTTAAATACCTATGGCTTTCATTTGATCAGTAGTGCTGCGGTGCAGCCGCGCAACAGCTTGCCCTTGCTCGAACAGGCGGTTGCCCTCGCACGGAGCAGCCACGATGATGCAGTTTTGGTTGCATCGTTGTGTTCGTTGGCCTTTGCCTATCGCATGCTCGGCCATACCAGCGTGGCCCAGCGAATTGCTGCTGAAGCCTTGACCCTGACCGAGTTGCATCCCTATTTGTATCCAGCGCGTGGCAATGTGTTGCGAGTTTTGGGCGAAGTTAATATTAGCTACGCCGATTGGGAAACTGCGCTGAGCACCATGAACAAGTCAATTGAGTTGCTCGAAGCGCTTGATGATAGTTGGCTGCTAGGTGTTGGCTTGTTCATGTCGACTTTTATTACGACCGCAATTGGCCTGACCGAGATGGCGCAAGCCACCACCCAACGTTTGCGCCAGATGATTCGTGATTCCAAGATGCCGCCAAACTCCAACTGGGCCTTTTTTGCCCAGAGTGTCACGATTTTGGTGGCCTTAGAAGCTGGCGATTTTGAGCAAGCAGAAACCGTAGTCCAAGAAGTTCAGCCGTGGCTTGATCAAGCGCAGCAACAAGGTGCAGGCTTGTATTTGCTGGCGGCGATTGGCGCACTGGAGATTTTTCGCAATCGGCCAGATCAAGCCTTACCTTTGTTACGGCGTGGCACGGCAATGTGGCAACAAGCGCGATCGGCCTTTTTGCAACCAATTTTGATGCATGCCTTAGCTGCGCAATTATGTGGTTTTGCTGCTGAAGCCCAAGCAATGTTGGCCGAAGCAGAAGCGATGTACGACCAGAAAGAATTATTGTATGCAGATGTGTTATTGCAATTCACCCGTTTTTGGGTCTATGGCGATCGGCTCCATCTGCAAAATGCCTATACCTCAATTCAGCAACAAGCCAATCGCTTTCGCGACCCAACCTTGCGTGATTCATTCATCAATAATGTGAAATTACATGGCATGGTGCTGCAATTGCAGCGGGTTGCCCCATTGGCTGGAGCGATTCGCTCGATGGCTGGGCTATGGATGCGACTAACGCGGGTGTATGGGCGTACCCAACTGCTTTCTGAAGGTGGCTATATTCAGCGCAAAGTTCTGTTGGTGCGCGCCGATGTGCCACTGGGCAAATCGCTGAGCCATACTGATCGGGTTGAAGTTGTTTGGACGTTGCATGCACCAGATGATAATCGCTTCCATGATCGTAGCGCATTGCGCATGCATCGTTTGCAGCGGTTGCTTGATGAAGCTGATGATGCAGGAGCAGCGCCAACCGATGATGATTTGGCTGATGCCTTGGCCGTAAGTCGGCGCACTATTCTGCGCGATATGGCAATCTTGCAAGCCCAAGGCTCAGTGGTCAGTACCCGCCGTCGCCGTGCAGTTGGCGAGTAATGAGCGAAAGGATGAAGGATGAAGGATGAAGGATGAAGCCAAAGTCAGAAGTCAGAAGTCAGAAGTCAGAAGTCAGAAGTCAGAAGTCAGAAGTCAGAAGTCAGAAGTCAGAAGTCAGAAGTCAGAAGTCAGAAGTCAGAAGCCTCATCTTCGTGCCCTTCGCGCACTTCGCGGTTCCGATCCTTCGTGCGCTTCGTGGCCCTTCGTGGATCAGGAATGTGGCATTTGACAACGCCGCCAATCTGCGGTAGAATCCCCGGGCTGTCAACGCATGACTTGAAACGAGTCACGACACCAACAACTGAGACCTTCCCCCACGGACACGCGATTTGACACGAACGAATGGCTGTGGTAGAATCCTCAGGCTGTTGACCGACAGCACGATGTTTGCTCAACATCACACATTTGACGAACTGCTCCGCTCCGATGGCCATCTGGCATCAGCGGATTTTTTATCGCCAAAATTGCACCTTTCCAACTGATGGGTGCTGCGTCCGCAGCACATTCCATGCATCAATATCTTTTTTTTGTCACCGTCAATGCGTTGGTCGGATTCTACCAACCAACAGAGTGACCGTGCTACCACTCTCTAAATCAGTAGCACACGCAGTGACTTCGGTCACTTGTCGGCGAGTTTGATCCTGGCTCAGGACGAACGCTGGCGGCGTGCCTAATGCATGCAAGTCGAACGCATTCTTCGGAATGAGTGGCGCACGGCTGAGGAACACG
>NZ_LGKP01000004.1 GCF_001306135.1 Herpetosiphon geysericola
GTCGACGTCGCGGTTGGCAATTCGGTCGCGGTCGCGGTTGGCACATCGGTCGACGTCGCCGTTGGCAATTCGGTCGCGGTCACAGTTGGCAATTCGGTCGACGTCGCCGTTGCGGTGTTGGTCGCGGTTGCGGTTGGCACATCGGTCGACGTCGCCGTTGGCAATTCGGTCGCGGTCACAGTTGGCAATTCGGTCGACGTCGCCGTTGCGGTATTGGTCGCGGTTGCGGTTGGCAATTCGGTCGGCGTCGCCGTTGCGGTGTTGGTCGCGGTTGCGGTTGGCAATTCGGTCGGCGTCGCCGTTGCGGTGTTGGTCGCGGTCGCGGTCGCGGTGGCTGTTGATTCAGCAATTGACGTTGCAGTGGCTGTTGGTTCGTCAGTTGCGGTTGCGGTCGCAGTTGGCACATCGGTCGACGTCGCCGTTGCGGTTGGTTCGTCAGTGGCTGTTGATTCAGCAATTGGCGTTGCGGTTGCAGTATTGGTTAGGGTTGCAGTTGCGGTTGCAGTATTGGTTAGGGTTACAGTTGCGGTTTTGGTTGGAGTTCTCGTGGGTGTACTTTCAATCGGCACACCTAATTGACCATAACCATTCTCACCCCAACACAAAATCCGCCTATCGCTCTTAATCGCACAGGTATGCATGGAACCAACACTAACGTACATAAAACTACCAGCCGGAACACGGATCGACGAGCCGAAGCCCCAACACGAAACCTGTGACGTGTTGTAAACTCCACAGCTATGTGAATCACCAATACTCAGTTGGCTAAACGGCAGCTGGGGCACTTCGGGACTATTTTGATCTTGGCTATGGTTATTCCAACAGCTGATACTATTATCGACTGCCAGCGCACAAGAAGTACGATCTCCAACACTCAGATCACGATAGGTACCACTTGGCAACGGTGGTGATGGATTCTCACTATCTTCACTACCCCAACAGACTAGTTCCTGAGCAGTATTAATTGCACAAGCATACAAAGTACCAACACTAATTTTGGTATACGCTCCTGCTGGGGCATTGAGTGCGCCATCTGTATTCCATCCCCAGCACTGCAAGCTTTGATCAGTTTTGATACCGCAGCTATGGGCTGCGCCCGAATCAAGCGCGCTAAAGGTGCCTGTTGGTGCATTGGTTTGACCATGAGTATTCGATCCCCAACAGGCAAGAGTTTGGTCAGGATAGCGAATCGCACAACTGAAAGCACTGCCCGAACTAATCTCGCTATATGATCCAGATGGGGGTGTTGATTCATACGATTGATTAAATCCCCAGCACTGAATGGTTCTGGTTGTTTTAATCGCACAGGTATGGATTGTCCCTGCACTTACCCGCTGATAGGTATCGACAAAGGGCGCGGCCATAACTTGAGGGGGTGACTTGGGAAACACCAGCACAAGCAGCACGAGGCCGATAATCCACCAAAGCAGAGCTGGCCGAAAACGTGATTGTTGACGCATAAATTCTCCTCGCAGGACAGCATTGATCACAGCACATAGGCTAAGCTAACCGTAACAGCAAACCTGCTACGGCATCGACCCAAACCAGAGCTTCATGATTTGGTTGGGAAATAGCAAATTCTCTCGAAGAATAGGCTTATTATATGCGAGGATTATGCCAAATCAAGTACCAAAAGTACTTTTCAGCAGGGTCATTGATCAGAATGATGTGCCCACGTTCACCGCTCACAAACATAAATCCAGCCCGCGTTGCTCCTACAACCCGGGCTGGATGAAACGAAACCATGTGCGCCAACTTAGCGTTGATAGACCCGCACCCAATCAACATACATGCGTTGCGGAAAAACGCTGCTTACTGGTGGGTCAAGCGGCCAATCGCCTCCAACCGCAATATTGAGCAAAATATAGAATGGCTGATGGAATTCGGTTTTACCGCTGCCAGTAATTGGCAAGACCAGCGGCTGGCCATTATCGTTCCGCAACAATGGCTGACCATCAATCGTCCAGCGAATTTGCTGCGCATCCCATTCAACCCCAAATACGTGATAGGCATCTGCATAGCTGCCGCTGGGCAGATTTTTGGCTTGCGCGCCATCGTTGCGGTCGCCATTTTCCGCCCACCACATATAGCCATGGGTGCGATTATCACCACATTCGCTGCCACATTGGCTGCCGCCCACCAATTCCATAATATCGATCTCGCCAGAAGCTGGCCAATTGCCTTGATTGCCCATCATCCAGAAGGCTGGCCAAATGCCATTACCATACGGCAAGCGCATGCGGGCTTCAATGCGGCCATATTGCCATGAACGTTTGCCTTGGGTCACCAAGCGCGCCGAGGTATATTGGCACTTGCCATACCAGCAGTTGTAATTGGCGGGATTTTCCTTGCGCGCTTCGATGAGCAGGGCCTTGCCATCTTCGGCAGTGGCATCTTGAGTGATACTCACATTTTGGCCATTGGTGTAATATTGGCGCTCGTTATTGCCGCCCCCATCGCCATTGACAATATAACGCCAATTGCTTTGATCAATCGTCGGCTGGTTAAATTCATCGCTCCAAACTAAGTTCCAATTGCCAGTTTGGGTTGGAGTTGGCGTGCGTGTTGGGGTAAGGGTTGGGCCTGGAGTGCGAGTTGGGGTTGGATTCGCCACCGTGCCATAGACCTCAAGCTCCCACAGCGAGTAGCCCCATGGCGTGCCTCGCGTAGTTGCATAAACCCGCAAATAACGCCCGCTACCAGTAACATTCAATTCGTCGTTGTTGCCATCACCAGTCATCGTGCTATAGATCGTCGTCCAATTTGTGGCATTGGTTGACACTTCGAGCCGATAGGCTTTGGCGTAGGCAGCTTCCCATTTGAGCAGCACCCGATTAAGATTATAGGTCGCGCCAAGATCGATCCGCAACCATTCAACCGAGGTTTCGGCGCTGGCCCAACGCGTTGCAGCATTGCCATCAACTGCTTTGCTCGCTTCAAAGCCAGCACCTTCAATCGATGAAGCAAGTGCAGGCCGCCCAAACGCCAGATTCACCCCTGTTTGGGCTTGAATCGAACGCGGCAGCCCAAGCAGCCCAAATAGCCCAAACACACCAAGCAGCAGCAAGATTCGCAGCTGAAATACCGGTTTAGTACGCTTCATCATCAACAAGCACTCCTAAAATTACTTAATTAAGTATTAAGAGTATAAAGCGAAAGCGCCGAGCACAACTGGGGTAATTACAGGGGTAAAACTGGGGCAAATTAAATTTACGCCACTGCTTGACAGGCTTGCTATAGTGATGGGCTAGGGAGAAATGTGTTTGCTGGTGATCGTAACCTAGCGCGAGTTAACTAGCAAGGAGAGTGTCTTAATGAATCGTGATCAACTGTTGGCCGAGTTCGAGCAATTAAGCTATAGCCAACGAATTAAACGCATGGTTGGATTGGGCCAACAAGCAGCCAACGATCCCCAAAGCGCCCAATTAATCGAGCAATTAGCCCAAAGTAGCAGCATTTACCAACGGCGTTTGGCCTTGTGGAGTTGCTACGGCAGCCACGATAGCAGCTTGATTCGGCGCTTTATCAGCGATCCCGCCCAATCGTTAATTCGCTTAGCACTTGCTTTAATCGCTGTGTATGGCAATGATCCTGATGTAGCAGCCAGCTTGGGCCAATTAGCTGCGCCATTTTGGCGCAAAGCGCTCAAATTATTGGCTAAACAAGGTCGATTTAATTTAATTGATGATTTTTTGGCAACCCTAGAGCCACAACAGCTGCAACCTTATCAATTATTCGGCTCAGAACAGTATTACAACCAGCATCAACAAAGCATTATCCATCAACTTGCACCAGCAGACTGGAGCCACTTTGCGCGTTTCAAGCCACGCGAATGTGCCGAGGCAGTTCAGCAGATTTTGCAAAATGAAGCCCTGAATATTACCCATAAGTTAAGTATTTTCAACCGAGCCATTCCCGATCTGGTAACCTATGATCCCGATCGGGCGCTCGCTCTGCTCCAAACAGCGCTTGAGCAAAAAATCGCGCTCCAATGGTTGGAGTTGCAAGCTATTGCCAATCAGCGGCCCAAAGCTATTGCCAATTTAATGATTCAGCAGCAACAAGCAGCCTCGATTAACTGGGGCAACTTGCTCAGCAAATTGGATTTGGCTCAGGTTTTACAGTTGGCTGAACTCAATTTGCTACCGCGACCAAGCCTATGGTTGCAAAAAATCCCCAGCGCCTATCGCTCAGCTGTGTACGCCGCTCATCATCGCGAATGGTACAACGAGCAGTTGATGCTCGCCGATGATGCTATTTGGCAAGCGCTGCCAAGCAACGAACGCCAGTATGAGGCACGGCGGATTCAGCAACTGCCAAACACCGCTGCAAATCTGCAGTTGAAAATTCGCTATGCAGCCTATTTGCCATGGGATGAAGCATGGGCAGCGTTGCAACCAGCACTCAAACATAACGAGGCCGAATTGCGCGGCGAAGCACTTGCTTCGTTAATCAAAATTGTGCGCTATCAGCCAGAATATGCCCAAACCAGCTTGGATTTAGTCCATGATCGGCGCAACGAACAAGATCCCGTCCGCGTTAAGCTGCTGTCGGCGTTAAGCGAACTGCCTGCGCGACGGTGGCAAGCAGAGCATCTTGCCAGCATCGAGCAAGTTATTCGTAGCAGCCTCAATGCCCGCGATTGCTCCGATACAAGCATTCGCTTATTACAACGCTGGCTGAGCAAATTGCTCGAAGTGCATCCCCAAGCGAGCATCGAATTAATTAGCCAGATTAGCCGCGAACGGGGCCAGCTCTTTGTGCAACGCCATGGCCGCGAACTCAACGCCAGCGAGGCTCAAGCCTTAGCGGCGGCACTCTTGCCAATTATGCAATCATGGCAGCGCCGCCAGCAAGCAGAAGATATTTTAAGCATCATCAATTTTGTTGGCCATGCAATCAAGGATGTACCCGAATTGTTGGCAATGCTTGAGCAAATCGCCAATGATACGATTGATTGGGCTGCTATGCGTGCCGTTTATGTGCTGCATCGTTATGCCCGTTCAACGTTTAACCAAGTTGTGCCGCGCATTTTGGCCAACGATCGCAGCTGGATTACCCAACCGCTGATCGTGAATTTTGTGCATACCAAACGCCAAGATTTGCTGACCCCATTTTTGCCTGCCCAACGCTACAAAGGTAAATTTAGCACTGGCGATGCAGGCTATATTTTGCCCATTCAGCGCGGCTTTGAGCGCTGGACAACCAGCCAGCAACAAATTTTTGCCGAAGCAGTCATTACCCAAACCGAGCAAGAAGACTTACAACACCAATATTTAATCGAATATGCGCAGCGTTTAGCCTACCTTAGCGAGGTTGCACCAACCCGCCTGATTGAATTGGCCCAGCTTAACGCCCCCATTGAGGTGCTGCGCGATAAAGCCCTTGAGGCATTAAGCCGCCGCGAAACTGGCGATGGCGTGCCAACCCTGCTCGAAGCCTTGGACGATGGCCGTGCCCGCGTGGCGATTTATGCCTTGCGCCGAGTTTTATTGCGAATGCCAACGAGCCAAGCTTTGGCAATTTTGCGTAGTGTGCCAAGCAATAAAATAACTGTCGCCAAAGAAACCATCCGCTTAATCGGCGATCTCAAGAATCGGGATGCCTACCAAGAATTGTTGCGTTGGAACGAGCGTGAGTTACATCGCGATGTGCGGATTGCCCTCGTCCATGCGCTCAACAACTACCTTGATCAACCAGAAACCTGGCAGATCTTTGAACGCTTGCTGAGCCATGAAGAAACAACGGTGGTCAAGAGCCTCACCACACTTTCGCTCGCAGGCCAGCCGCTCAGTATGCACGAACGACTGTTCCGATTATTGGCAGCACTGATCGAACATCCTCAGCTTGAAGTTCGCGAAGAAGCGGTTGGCCGCTGTTTCTTCTTTTACGGCACCGACCGCCAACGAATTTTGGTTGAACCATTGACCAAAGCGCTGACTTCAGGGATTGCACAGCTCCGCCATTCAGCGATTAAGTCGCTGATTAATATGTATGCAATTAAGGATTCAGCAGTTATTGTTGGAATTGTGCGCGAGCATTTGGCAAATCGGGCGGTTATCTACGAACTGATTAGCACGCTTGATCGCCAAGTGAGTTCATTTGAAGAATATCACCCAGTCGGCCATGCGATTATCAAGGAATTAGCTCGCGACCGCTTTACGACCCATCTGCAAATTCGCTTGGCGGGCCATTGCTACACTGAACAAGCATGGTTTGATTTCGTTCAGCAGTTGCAGCACCAAGGCTTGCTCAATATTAATAACTTTCGGGCGGTCTTAGAAGTCGTTGAATCGGTTGCTAATCGGCGTTGGCTAGCTCAGCCAGCGCAACTCGAAAGCTTGTTCTATCAATCCAACGCTGCTTATTTACGCCGGATTGGCCTCGCCGCCTTTGGCTTCAAAACCAAACGCCTGGGCTGGCATCCCGCCGATTATCAACGCCTCGCCGAATATCAGGCCGACCCCGATGAGTTGGTTGCAGTCCCAGCCCAATTTATCTTTCCGCCGCACGTTGAAACCATTGATATCCCCCAATAGCAACCTCGCTGAACCATGGCTCTCTCCAACGTTGGCAGAGAGCCATGGCCATCCAAGGAGATCAAGCCATGGCGCGCAGCTATCAGTATTGTGGCCCTATCGAACTGAGCCACATGCCCGATCCATTGCCAAGCCGCAGCCAAATTTGCCAGCGGGCTGATGCGGAGGCATGGATTGCAGCGCAGCGGCTCGGCTCAGCCAAACATCAGCAACTCACTGCAACCTTTATCATCGATCAAGCGCTGCAGCTGTGGCTTGCTGATCAACGCTCTGAGCATGTAGTTTGTGCTCGTGGCGCTGCGGTGCTGGCCGCTGGCGAGATTAGCTTTGAGCTGGAAGCAAACCGCCTCAGCCGCTGTGAATTAACCAATCAATCGACTGGCTATTGCCCCGAGCCAGCTTCGTGGGCTGTCGTTCAGCAGGTGCTCGATTCAATCGGCCTGTCACATGATGGCGCTTGGGCAACCAGCTATGAGTTTCGGTGCTGCCCAGCGTGTACTATGCTCAACTTAATCAAAGAGGGCTGGTTTTTCTGTGCTGTTTGCGAGCACGAGTTGCCACGCCAATGGAATTGCTGAGCATTAAGCACTCACTAAATCTGGCCACCAATCTCTTTGAATTTTTCAACAAAGGCTGAGATTTTTTGAAAAACCCGCTGCTTTTTGAGCTTGTATTGTGGGTTGAGCGGACTCATCGGGGGCAAGGTTGCATTCAGTTCGGTGCCGTTTTCGCTGGCATATTCGCGGCGCAACGAGGCTAGGATATAGCGCTTGGCCGCAGCTTCATTCAGGCCTTCTGAATGAATGAGTTCTGCTGCTTCGCGGGCTTGCTCCGCCTGGGCAAAGGTAAAAAACGCTTCAATAATTGTGGCTTTATCTGCAATCGCGTCAAGGTTGGTCTGGTTGATAAAATCCACAATCAGGCTTTCTTTGGCGCGGTTGTTCAGGCTGGCCCGAATCGAGCGCCGCACTTCGTCGATGAGCTGGCCTTTGGTTTTGTGCTTGGTATTTTGCTCGAAAATCAGTTCTAGGATGTAATCAAGGTTAATTTCCTGCGATTTGAGCAAATCGACCTCAAACACGACATCATCCCAATCAATGCTCGATTCTGCTGTTTCGGCGGCGGATTTTTCGCGGCGCAGCCAATCGCGAATGTCGTTATAGGTCGAGCGGTAATCCTGAATCGTGCGTTCGCTGGGAATATGGATGGTTTGTAGCTCTGCAAGGCTTGCATCAGTTAAATAGTGCTCGTTCTTGAAGGCTTCGAGCGCCTGCGGATCAGTTTGATCAATCAGTTGCAAGGCCTTGAGGCTGGCAAATTCATCGTAGTTTTGCAGCACGTTCTCGACCCGCAAATACTCGCCAAACAGTTTTGCAAAATCCTTTTTGTCTTTTTCGCGCACAATTGCATCTGGCTCAGGAAAGCGCTGTTCTAGCTCGCTAACCACGGCAATAAAGCCGCGCCGCGCTTCACCAGTAATCAAATCGGTGAAGCCTTGCATATATTCGCTGTAGCTTTTTTCAAGCACCACGTTTTTGGTGTTTTTATCGCCAAACAGGGTAATTGCATCAATCGTTGCTTGCTCAAGATCGCGAAAGGTGACGATGTTGCCAAAGGTTTTGGTGGCATCGTAGATGCGATTGGTGCGCGAATAGGCTTGCATCAAGCCGTGATAGCGCAGATTTTTATCCACAAACAGGGTGTTGAGCGTTGGCGCATCAAAACCAGTGAGAAACATTCCCACCACAATCAGCAGGTCGATGTCTCTGGCAATCACGCGCTTGGCAAGGTCGCGGTAGTAGTTTTGGAAGCCGTTGCTATCGACGCTGAAGTTGGTTTTGAACAAGCTATTGTAGTCGGCAATCGCGGCGCTTAAAAACTCTTTGGCGCTCAGATCCATGGCCGAAACATCAAAGCTTTCGTCGCGAATTTCGCCAACTGCATCTTGCTCTTCGTTGGCGGCGAAGGAGAAGATGGTTGCAATCTTCAGCGGCTTTTTTGTATATTCAGGCTCGTTTTGGAGCTTGCTCAACGTGTGGTAGTAGGCTTTGGCGGCCTCGATGCTGCTGACGGCAAACATGGCATTAAAGCCTTTGCTGCCCGCTTGCAGCCGATGGGTTTTTTGACGAAAAATGTTCAGCAGATAACGCGAGATTTCGCGAATTCGCGCTGGGTGCAGCATTGCCTGTTTATATTCAGCAGCGCTGAGTTTTTGCTCGTCGGTTTCACTTTCGAGCGCCGCAAATTGGGGCCGCACGTCGTTATAATCGACCTTGAACTTGAGTACCTTTTCATCGCGAATCGCATCGGTAATCACATAGGCATGCAATTCGCGGCCAAAAACGCTGGCGGTGGTGTCGGCGCCAAGGGCATTTTTCGGGAAAATCGGCGTGCCAGTAAAGCCAAATTGGTAGAATTTTTTGAATTTCTGCTTGAGGTTTTTCTGGGCTTCACCAAATTGGCTGCGATGACATTCATCAAAAATAAATACAACTTGTTTGTGATAAATCGCCAAATCGCTTTCAGTGCGCATCAGGTTGTTGAGTTTCTGAATCGTGGTGACGATGATTTTGTTGTCGTCTTGGGCGAGATTGCGCTTAAGTCCGGCGGTGCTGTCGGAGCCGTTGACGCTATCGGGCGAAAAGCGCTGGTATTCTTTCATGGTTTGGTAATCAAGGTCTTTGCGATCGACCACGAAAAACACTTTATCAATAAACGGCAGTTCAGTTGCCAAGCGCGCAGCTTTAAAACTGGTCAGGGTTTTGCCCGATCCAGTCGTATGCCAGATGAAGCCGCCGCTTTCGGTATTGCTCCATGTTTTGGCCTGATACGAGCTGTTGATTTTGCGCAAAATGCGTTCGGTAGCGGCAATTTGATAGGGTCGCATAATCAGCAGGGTGTTGCTCACATCAAATACTGCATAGTTCAACACAATATTCAACAGGGTATTTTTCTGGAAGAAGGTGGCGGTAAAATCTTTGAGGTCTTTGATGGGGCTGTTATCTGCTTGCGCCCAATTCATGGTAAAATCGAAGCTGTTTTTGTTGCGGCTCACGGTATTGGCAAAGTAGCGGGTGTCGGTGCCGTTGGATATAACGAATACTTGCAAATATTTGAATAACGAGTGCTCGCTATTGAAGCTTTCTTTGCTATAACGATGGATTTGGTTGAAGGCTTCGCGAATTGCAACACCACGTTTTTTCAGCTCGACTTGCACCAACGGCAAGCCATTGACCAAAATCGTCACATCGTAGCGATTGGCATGGCTGCCAGTTTGTTCAAATTGCTTGATCACTTGGACTTTATTGCGGGCAATCGTCTGTTTATCGAGCAAATAAATATTTTGAATGTGGCCATCGTCAAAGACGAAGTCGTGAATATAATCATCGTGAATTTTGCGCGTTTTTTCAATAATGCCGTCGCTTGGTTTATCCAGATATGTTTCGACAAAGCGTAGCCACTCGCCAGCAGAAAACTCCACGTTGTTCAGGCTTTGCAGTTGCTCACGCACATTGGCCAACAGCGCTTGCTGGGTGTTTAATCCAGCCACGTATTCATAGCCCTGCGCTTGCAAATCCTTAATAAATTCGCGTTCCAAGCCAGCTTCGCTTTGGTAGCCCTCAGCCAGCCGCAACTGCTTGGTATAGTGATCGAGCACAATAAAATTGTTTGATTCGGCAATTGTTGTGTAATCGGTCATGGTTTTTCCTTTAGATTGAGCCACCATGCTGCGGCTATGGGCTTTGATCCACGAAGGGCACGAAGGGCACGAAGGACGGAAACCACGAAGCGCGCGAAGATCACGAAGGTTGATTTTTTGGCCCCAGATTGGCACAGATGTATTTGATTATGTTCTTGCTCAGCCCAAAACCAACAGCCAACAGCCATCGTTCCTCTGCGCCTCTGCGTTAAAGGCCAGAAACCACGAAGCACACGAAGGACGCGAAGGTTGATTTTTTGGCCCCAGATTGGCACAGATGTATTTGATTATGTTCCTGCTCAGCCCAAAACCTAGCGCCTGATCCCCGACCCTTATCCCTGACCCCTCGGCTATTGGCTTTCATCCCTGATCCCTCATCCCTTCGCTCTGTTCTATGTTCTTTTTGACTTTTGACTTTTGACCTTTGACTTTAATCCTAGGCCTCAACTGGCTTTGGGAAGTTGAACAGCAGGTCGCGGTAGTATTCGTATTGTTGCTGGCGCAAGGCGATTTCGCGCGGCAAACCTTCGCTGATTGAGTTGGTCAGCGCGTCGAATTTGTCGAGAATGGCAACAATTCGCGCTTGTTCTTCAAGAGGTGGAACAGGGATGGAAATTTTCTTTACAGTTGGAACTGTTAGTTGAGGTATCCCTCCATCGGTTCCTCCGATTGGAGTCATATCTAATATATAATTCAGGTATCTCGTTAAAATTAGACTTTTGTTTGGTACTAGTGTTATTAGACGAATAATAGGAGTGAACTTTCCCTCTCGGAGAGTGTGATAGCCAATTTTCGCACCTCTGGCTGAAATAGTTACTGCATCACTTTCAATCTTGTATCCATCGGTAAAGCCGTACAATCCTTTGTCTCCAGTCGCATTAGCATAAATTGGATAAGGAAACTCAACGGTAGGTTTAGTTTGTCCTTTGGCATGATTTTCTGGTAAATCGCCACCAGCTGAAATAGATAAACAAACATCATTTAAAATTTTCCAATGCACTTCGCTGTCTTCAAAACTCAACAATTGATCACGATAATAGCTATATTGTTTTTTACGGGCGGTCAGCTCGGCGGTCAGCTCGGCGGTCAGCTCGGCAAAGCCGTCCAAAATCGTAACGATTTTGGACTGGATTTGCCGCGATTTTTTTGGATTTTCAGGGCATGGGATGGGAATTTGATACTGCTTCAGTTTTTGTATTCCTATAATCTCTAATCCCCCACTCTTATTCGCGTTCTCCTTGCACCATTCACCAAAATTAAAAAAGCAATAGAAGAGAAATTTCATATCTAATCTATTTTTATAATAATCAACAACTGAAAAATTAGTTATCTGTTGATTTGTTAAAAATGGTACACGAACCAAAGCATGTTCACCTAATGTGGCAGTTGTCGACATTATCAGTGAATTGGCTGGGAATAGCTTGCCCTTTACTGCAGATGCTGAAATATGTTGAATTGAGTCTGAAAGTATTCTTCCATTAGTACGAATATCTTCCATTCTAAACCATGGGATAATCCCGTCTTTCCAATATTCATTAACTGTTTTTGAAGGTGTGTAACCGTTTTTTAAATGAAAAATCTCTGAAACAGCCTTCCACTCCACATTAACCCCATCCAGCAGTTTTTCCAAGTAGCTCATGCCTCAACCTCTTCAGATTCAAGCTCAGCAACAATCGCATCAATTTCCTTGCGCAGCTGGTCAATTCTGGCGACCGTGATTTTTAAATTGGCGTTGAGCTGCGCAATATCGACCACTTCGCGTGTATCTTGGGCTTCGACATAGCTGCTGACCGACAGATTGTAATCGTTGGCGACAATCGTTTCATAGGCCACCGATTGAGCGAAGTGCGCGACATTGGCCTTGCTCTCGAAGACCTGCATAATCTGCTCGATATGGGCATCGGTCAGGGTGTTATTGTTGGTTTCTTTTTTGAATAACGCGCTAGCATCAATAAACTGGGTGTTGGTATCGGTTTTATGTTTAGAAAGCACCAAAATCGTCACCGCAATCGTGGTGCCGTAAAACAAGTTAGGTGCGAGCGCAATCACCGTTTCCACGAAATTATTATCAATCAAATATTGGCGAATTTTCTGCTCGGCGCCGCCGCGATAAAAAATCCCTGGGAAGCAGACGATTGCAGCGCGGCCTTTGCTCGAAAGATAACTAAGCGCGTGCAGCACAAAAGCAAAATCGGCCTTGGATTTGGGCGCTAAAACCCCTGCTGGGGCAAAACGATCATCGTTGATCAAGGTTGGGTCATCAGAGCCGATCCATTTTACCGAGTAGGGCGGATTAGAAACAATCGCATCAAACGGCTTATCGCCAAGAAATTGTGGGTCGGTCAGGGTATTGCCAAGCTGGATATTGAACTTATCGTAATTGATGTTATGCAAAAACATATTCATGCGCGCCAAGTTATAGGTCGTGTGGTTAATCTCTTGGCCCCAAAAGCCATCTTCAATAATATGGGCATCGAAATGCTTTTTAGCTTGCAACAACAACGAGCCAGAGCCAGCAGCGGGATCGTAGATTTTATTGACGCTGGTTTGCTTGTGCATGGCGAGTTGGGCAATTAGCTTGGAGACATGCTGCGGCGTGAAAAACTCGCCGCCAGATTTACCAGCATTGGCAGCATAATTGGAGATCAGAAATTCATAGGCATCGCCGAACAAATCGATCTGACTCCCTTCAAAATCACCAAAATTCAGCCCGGCAACACCTTTGATCACCGCTGCCAACCGCAAATTTTTATCCTTGACCGTATTGCCAAGGCGATTGCTAGTAGTATCAAAATCGGCAAACAGGCCTTTGATATCATTTTCGGACGCATAACCGAGGGCCGAGCTTTCAATTGCCGCAAAGATGCTGGCGAGGTCGGTATTTAAGCGTTCGTTGGTATTGGCAGTTTTGGCGATATTGGCAAACAACTGGCTAGGGTAGATAAAGTAGCCCTTGGTTTTAATCGCATCGTCCTTGATTTCGGGTGTAATGACCGTATCAGCAAGCTCGGCGTAGTTGATACTTGCGTCGCCGCCCTCGAGGTAGCTGGCGAAATTCTCGCTAATAAAACGATAAAACAGCGTGCCAAGCACATATTGTTTAAAGTCCCAGCCATCGACAGAGCCGCGCACATCGTTGGCAATCTGCCAGATTTGGCGTTGGAGTGCGGCGCGTTGTTGGTTGCTTGTCATGGTGCTTTCCTGTCTAATTCCTTACTTGACCTGGCTGCTGACGAGCTGGTGCGGAAGATAATTGTTTTGGATACTGCATAGTTATCTTTCTCCTCCCTTCCGTCCCTCCGCTGGAGGGAGACGCATGGGGTTTTCATCCCCTGCACCCCTAATATTTGGGTTGGGGATTATTACGGTTGCTTCTATTGCCCCATCCTTCTCGCCTTCGCGTTCTTCGCGTGCTTCGTGGTTTCATCCTTCGTAGAATTTTTCGCCTCCCTTCCGTCCCTCCGCTGGAGGGAAACGCTGGGGGTTTTCATCCCCCTGCACCCCCTAATATTTGGGTTGGGGATTATTACGGTTGCTTCTATTGCCCCATGCTTCTCGCCTTCGCGTTCTTCGCGTGCTTCATGGTTTCGTCCTTCGTAGAATTTTTCTCCTCCCTTCCGTCCCTCCGCTGGAGGGAAACGCATGGGGTTTGCATCCCCCTGCACCCCCTAATGTTTGGGTTGGGGATTATTACGGTTGCTTCTATTGCCCCATGCTTCTCGCCTTCGCGTTCTTCGCGTGCTTCGTGGTTTCTCAATCCTGACCTCTGATCCCTGATCCCTGACCCCTCATCCCTTCGTGCTCTTCGTGCTCTTCGTGGATCAAAGCTTCGCAGCGGCTTCAAGGTAGGCATTTTTGAGCGCAACATAGTTTTCGGCAGTGCGTCGAATGCGCTCATGCTGGGCTGGATCGAGCGGGCGAATTTTGCCAGGAATGCCCAAAACCAGCGAATTGGGTGGCACGATCATGCCCTCGGTAACCAAGGCGCGGGCGCCAATCAACGAGCCAGCCCCAATCTGAGCGTGGTTCAAAATCACTGCGCCCATGCCAATCAGCACATCATCGGCGACAGTACAGCCATGGACAATTGCGCCATGACCAATACTCACGCCAGCGCCAATTGTCAGCCAAGCATCGGGGTCGGCATGCAAAATTGAGCCATCTTGAATATTGCAGCGTGCGCCAATGCGAATCAGGCCTTTATCGCCACGAATCACCGTCATCGGCCAAACGCTCACGTCGCTAGCTAACTCGACCGCGCCACAAACCAACGCTTGGGGCGCAATATAAACCCCTTCCGCACGCGCAACACAATCGCCAACGCAGGGAAATTGATAGTTCACAATCAAGTACCTATGCTAAAACATGGCCGCGCAGAATCGTCAAAGCTTCGCCGCCAATGCGCGAACTCATCACTTGGGCATCTTGATCGAACTCGACGGCAACCTCAACTCGGCCAGGCCGCCCCATGGCATCGCCTTGTTCAGCGCGATACTGCACCACATTGCTACCATCTGCTTGGGCAATAAGCCCAACCCCAACCAACAATGCGCCAAGTGGGCCTTGGGCTGAGCCAGTTACTGGGTCTTCGTCAATGCCAATGACAGGGCCGAAAAAGCGCACATGCACTGCGCTCTCAGCATCCAGCCCTTCCAAGCAGTACAGCGTTAATGCAGTTAGTTGATGGCTTTGACAGAGGAAACGCACATCATTCATATTGGGCTTAATTGCCAAAAGATTCGCCAGATTATGACAACCAATATAGCCATATTCGCCGCCACGCGTTGGTGGAACATCGCTACGAATATCTGCTTCATCCAAACCCAGCGCGGCAGCCAAAGCCACAATTTGCAAATCGAGCGGCTCGAATTCGGGCACAGGAATATCGAGCCACACTTTACAAGCAGAGGTTTCGCTTGCTTGCAGCTCAACCGCCAAAATGCCTGAAGCAGTTTCAATCGTATACTGACCAGGAATCACCAAATGGCCGCGTTCGGCTAAGGCATGGCAAGCGGCAACCGTGGCATGGCCGCACAACGGCACCTCGACAGTTGGCGTAAACCAACGCAATTGCAAATCTGCTTGGCTACTTGGCAGCACAAACGCCGTCTCAGAAACATTCATCTCGCGGGCTAAGCGTTGCATCACTACGGGATCAAGTCCAGCAGTATCGAGCAACACCGCCGCTGAATTACCAGTGAACGGAACCCGAGCGAAGGCATCAACTTGGACAATTTCGCGCCAGCGTGGCATAGAACGATCCTCAAACTAGGGTTAATCTAGCTTCATTCTAGCACGATGCAGCGAACATGATGAAGCTTTAGCGTTGCTTGCGCAGCCGAAAAGCCCCATCAAGCACACCAACAACCAGCCAAATCAGGGTCGCACCAAACAATTGCAGGCTCGAAAAGCCCAGGCTAAAGCCAAGCACTAGCAAGCCAAGCACAATTGCAACGTGCAGATAAACCCAGCGGGCTTGATAGGCAGCGGGATTTTTGGTCAGGCGGGTAGTTAGCCAAAGCATGGCAATCGCCGCTAGCAAACCAAGCACCCCATAGAGCTGGTTAATTTGGCTGCTTGGATAGGCCAGCATCAGCGCTAAGCCAAAACTAGCTGCGTTCAACATTCTGGCGAGCAATAGGCTTAACGTGGAGTTTTTGAAGGCATTGAGCGTGGTCATGGTAAATCTCCTCAATCAAAACATATGAGTTAGAGTTTAACACAAACAGCTAGCAATGGGAATACTCTGGTTGGGGGAGAAGAGCATAGAACATAGAGCATAGAACATAATCCAAATAATCTGTGCAATCTGTGGCTAAAAATCGTGCTTCGTGGTTATCTTTCTCCTCCCTTCCGTCCCTCCGCTGGAGGGAAACGCCGAGGGTTTTCATCCCCCTGCACCTCCTAATAGTTGGGTTGTGGATTATTGCTTGGAGGTTGGGGAGAAGAGCATAGAACATAATCCAAATAATCTGTGCAATCTGTGGCTAAAAATCGTGCTTCGCGGAATTTTTCTCCTCCCTTCCGTCCCTCCGCTGGAGGGAAACGCGGGGGTTTTCATCCCCCTGCACCCCCTAATATTTGTGTTGGGGATTATTACGGTTGCTTCTATTGCCCCATGCTTCTCGCCTTCGTGCTCTTTGTGCTCTTCGTGGATCAAACTTTCGCGCTCTTCGCGTTCTTCGCGGTTTCTTCCCTTCGTGGATCAAACGCTTAATTGACATTCATGGTCAACCTGTTATGATGATCCCGTTCCGGTATCGTTTCCAGCCCGTTTCATAGCTAGATAGAGGTAGTGCTGTGCGCTCAAAACAATCAACAATTACCATTCACGATGTTGCCAAAGCGGCAGGCGTTTCAGTCAGCACAGCATCGCGAGTGCTGAACAACAAAGCTGATGTTTCGCCAGAAACCTACAAAAAAGTGCGCCAAGTGATTGACGACTTAAACTATACCGCTAGTTTAGCCGCCAAAAGCATGCGTAGCCGCACAACCAATGTGCTTGGCCTGTTGGTGCCCGAGTTAATCGAAGTCTACTACCACGAAGTGATCAAAGGCGTTGGCGCAGCAATCGAAAATTCTGGCTACGATTTATTAATTTATACCAGTGGCAGCCCAACCCGCAACAAACGAGCTTCATGGGAGCGCGAGCATGTGGCCTTGTTGAGCAGCGGCTTGACCGACGGCTGTATTATCGTTTCGCCCTCGGCGCCAACCTTTCAACAAAACGCCAATATTGTGGTGATCGATCCTCATGGCGCGGGAGCAGAAGTGCCATCGGTCGTCGCAACCAATCACGAAGGGGCGATCCAAGCTGTCGATTATTTAGTGAGCCTTGGCCATCGGCGGATTGGCTTTATTCAAGGCCATCCTACGGCGTGGAGCGCCCTGCAACGCTTTGAAGGCTACAAAGCTGGGCTAGACAAAGCTGGCATCGAATTTGAGGCCGCCCTGGTTTGCGACGGCGATTTTACTTCGGCCTGCGGCAAAGCAGCGACCTATCACCTGATGAACCAGCCCAATCCGCCAAGCGCCATTTTTGCCGCCAACGATCGCACCGCAATTGGCGTGCTTGAAGCAGCCCAAGAACTAGGCCTCAACGTGCCGCAAGATCTCTCGGTGATTGGCTTCGATAATATTCCCGAAACGATGCAAACAACCCCACGCCTTACCACGATTGATCAATCAATTCGGGAGATGGGGTCGTTGGGCGTGCGGCTCTTAATCGAGATGCTGCAAAATCGCGAATCGGCGCAGTTATTACACACCGTGCCAACCAGCTTGGTTATTCGCGATTCGTGTTGGATGCGCAAGCAATAACACTGGATTTAGGCGAGATTAATACCCCGCCGACGGAGTTGTTCGACAACGGCTGCAAGCACTTTAAGCGGCTGCAAGCCCCCAACAAACAACACCTCATCATCAAATAAGGCAATTGGATAGGGCCAGCCTTCTTCAGCAAAATACTCAAGCTGATTGACGTGTTGCGCTTGTACCGCCGGATCATCAAGATCATAATAATTGACGCTCACTTGGGCGCCAACCAAGCGCTCCAACGAGAGTGCAACCGAATTTGCAACCTTCAACGAAGGCATGCGCGGGCCTCAGCCATAGCCACAACTGGCATCACTCGAACGCCCAAATATTTCCAATCGATATACCATCAACGACCTAGACTAAAAAAGAATTCTGCTGGCAAAAGTATAGCAGATATCGATCAGCAACAAAAAACGGGGCAAATTGCCCCGTTTCTGCATCGCTAGTTTGTTTTACTGTTGTTGCCAGAGCGCTGGCACATTGGCTGGCTCCCAGCCGACCAGCGAGGTATGGGCTTGCAAACAGCTATAGTTTTTGCCAGCATAACTGACTTTCGCGCCAACTGCATAGGCCGTGTTTGGCTGCCAAGCGGGAGTGCCCGTGGTTGGCGTGGCGGTTGGGTTTGGCCGTGGCGTGGCGGTTGGGTTTGGAACGCTGGTCGCGGTTGAATTTGGCCGTGGGGTGGCGGTTGGGCCATTGGCTGGCGTGCCATAGACTTCCAACTCGAATAATGAAACGCCCCATTCGGTTGCTTTAGCAGTGGTATAAATCCGCAGATAGCGGCCAGTTCCGCTCAGGCTCAAGTTGTCGTTGCCGCCATCGCCGTTGCTGGTGCTATAGATCGTTTGCCAATTGTTGGCATCGTTGGAAACCTGCACCTGATAGCCGCTCGCGTAGGCTGCTTCCCAATTGAGAATCACCCGATTGAGTGCATAGCTGCTGCCAAGATCGACCTGCAACCATTGCGGATTGCTCCAAGCGCTCGACCAGCGGGTTGAACTATTGCCATCGACCGCCAAACTTGCGCCATAGCTGCTGGCTTCAGTCGATGAGGCGGTGGCGTTGCGGCCCCGAGCGATATTCGTGCCATTTGGATTTGGCGTTGGGGTTGCGGTCGGGCCACTATTGCCCATCACCGTGTCGTAAATTGTACTTACTAGCGAGGTACTGTCTTTAGAATCTTGCGACATTTCCCAATACATAATTCCAGCGGCGTGAGTAAGCAAATATTGGGTTTTGCGCCGAATCGTTGGCTGGCCATTGTAGCAACCATACACGCCATTGACCGTCGCGCAATCGCGATTGGCGTTATCGCGGTTGGCGGCAACTGCTTGGGCATAGGTGAAGCTTTCGCCAGGCCGCGCATAGAATGGCACGCCAAGCACAGCCTTCGAGGCAGGCAGGCCACGATTAAGCCAAAAATTCAAGCTATTGATCGACCAATCGTAGTTGGCATGTGGTTCGCCACCATCGTAGGCCATAATATTCAGCCAATCAACATAGCCAAACACATCGGCGGCCACGCCATCGGCGGCAGAACCATCGGAAACCACGGCGGCGGTCAGCAATTTGCCTCGGCTATGCATTGCGGTTGATAAGCCGCTCATCAAGGCCGAATAATTGCCAGCAGACGAAGCCTTGGGATATTCCCAATCAATATCAACCCCATCAAGATTATATTGATTGACGAAATTCACCATATTATTGATGAAGTTGGTGCGTGCAGTTGGGCTAGCACCCAAGACCTCAAACGTAGCATCAACCGAGCTGCCGCTCCAGCCGCCCACCGAAATAAAAACCTTAACATTGTTGTTATGCGCCAAGCTCACCATCGATTGCAATTTGCTTGGGTTATCCAAGCTGCGCAGGCTGCCATCGGCGTTGGCCAGTAAAAAAGCATAATTGATATGGGTGATTTTGCTATATTGAATGCTATTTACATCGCCTGCCCACGAAGGCATATAGCCAATACTCATAAAGCCGTTGGGCAAACTCGCTGCTCGCGCCGCCGGAACCTGCCGCGCCTGAAGATTGAATACCAAAAAGAGCAAACAAACAATACTTAAAATTGCAAAACGCCAACGGGCCATACACTGATCCTCCTACAAATTGGGAGTCGGCTTGCTGCTTCGTAATTTCAATGAAATTACTTAATAATACCTTAGCATAGCCCAATCAGCGCTGTCAAGCACTTTCTTAAAAAAGTTTTATATATCTTTATTTGGGATGGTTGGATGCTAAAGATACAGTGCGTTTAATGGCTGCAACAGGGCAAGCAAGCCACCTAAGCCATCTGCTGCTGGCAATTTGGCAATGGGGCTAAGTTGCAGCCACGTCGTGCGAACTTGATTAACCAGCTCAAGATTATGAATATCTCCGCCATACCAACGTTGCCAGAGCAACAAGGCATAGGCCGAGCGCAAAACTGGCGCCCGCACGCGCACACTCAGCGGACTATAACGAGCTGGGTGCAAATGCACGCGCTGCTCAGCAGCATCGCCCCAACGCAACACCCAATTTGAACTATCGCTCAAGGTTAATAGTTGATAGTGGTCGTTGCTTGCCAACCATGCTGCATACTCTGCATCAGTCTCAATCCTATGTTGGTCGAGTTGCGCCAGCACTTGGCTGTTGATTTGGGCTGGCGTTAATGTACCAAGATACAAATCCATCTGGGAATTGCCAATTTTTTGTAGGCCTGCGAACAACCCTGTTTGCGCGCCATGGTGCAAGCCTGCGAGGGTTTGCAGCGCCCAACGGGCATGATGTTTCCAGCAATTTAAACTCGTCTGAAGCGCCATCATTCACCTATGCTATACTCAGCCAATCCTACTTGCTACAAGGATCGGCCTATGTCACAATTTATCGATCTGAGCCACACAGTTGAAGCTGGCATGATAACCTACAAGGGCCTGCCAGCCCCGATTATCTGCGATTTTCTAAGCCGCGAGGCCTCGCGCAGCGTCTACGCCGAAGGCACCGAGTTTCATATTGGCAAAATTGAACTGGTTGCCAACACCGGAACCTATATTGATAGCCCGTTTCATCGTTTTGCAGATGGCAAGGATTTAGCCGAATTAACATTAACTCAAATTGCTGAACTTGAGGGTGTGCTGATTCGCCATGATCTTGCCAATGGGCGGGCAATCGAGGCTTCAGCATTTGCTGGGCTTGATCTCAAAGGTAAGGCGGTGTTGGTCAACACCAATTGGGCGCAACATTGGCGCACCGACCAGTATTTCGAGGGCCATCCGTACTTAACAGCGGCGGCAGCTGAGTATTTGGTACAGGCGCAAGTCACCTTGGTTGGCATCGATTCATACAATATTGATGATACTGCTGATGGCAGGCGGCCAATGCATACCATTTTATTGGGCAACAACATTCCGATTGTTGAGCATCTTTGCCAGCTTGAGCAACTGCCAAGCACTGGCTTTCGGTTTTCGGCAGTGCCCGTAAAAATCAGGCAATTTGGCACATTTTCGGTGCGCGCCTATGCGCGGCTTGATGGAGAGAGGATTGAGCAATGAGTGAGCAACCAAGCTACGATACGCCCTTGCCACTGTTTGTCTATGGCACGTTGCGCACAGGCGAATACAACTGGAAAATCTACCTTGAAGGCAAGACCCGCAGCGAAACCCCTGCCATTGTGCAGCAGCACCAACTGTATGCCAATCGCTACCCGTATGTGATTCCAGGCGAAGGCACTGTTGTTGGCACGTTGGTCGAAATTAAGCCAGCGCTGTACGCAGCAGTCATGCGCGAGATCGATGAGTTAGAGCAATTTAGCCCCGCTGGCAATAGTTGGTATTTGCGAGTAGCGCGCTATGTTGAAGTTGGCGAGCAACGCATTTTAGCCTGGATGTATTACGCTGGCGAACGAGTTAGCCAACATTTAACCAACGATCATCGGATTGTTGATGGTGATTGGGTAGGCTGGAATCGGCAACATAATCAAGCCTAAGGGGTTAGGGGCTGGGGATCGGGTACCTGTTCAATCCCCAGCGGCTTTGCAACCCCAACATATGTTCCGTATAGCCAAAAGCCCATAGCCTATAGCCAATTTCCCTTCGTGCTCTTCGTGCTCTTCGTGGATCAAAACTTCGCCTGCTTCGCGCTCTTCGCGGTTGCGCTGCGAGGGATCGGGGGTCAGGGGCTAGGGATCAGTTCCTTTTGCCAAAAGCCTGATCCGCTCTGCGCCTCTGCGTTAAAACCTTTCTTCGTGCGCCTCGCAATTTCGAAACATCGCATTCTTCGCGATTTAGTTGCTAATTCCTTCCCACTGAAATCTAATCCTTTATCAATGATTCTCCTCCCTTCCGTCCCTCCGCTGGAGGGAAACGCCGGGGGTTTTCATCCCCCAGCACCCCCTAATGTTTCTCCGTGGATTGTTTTAAAGCTTCCTTCACCCTAACCTTCGCGATCTTCGCGGTTTCTTCTCTTCATGCTCTTCGTGGATCAAAGCGCTAAAGTGACGCTGCTTTTACCAGTTGTTCAAGCGCTGAATCAAAAAATCTAGTCTCTCGTCAGAAATGCCTTGCCGATACCAAGCATAAATGTAGGTTACGACATCTGGGTCGAGATCCAACGCAAAATAGAAATAATCGGCCATTTCACGCCCAAGGCCAAGGCTTTTGAGAATATACAGGATTGCTGATGGTTGCCAATTTTCATTATGTAATCGAATAATCAATGCTTTGATCGTTTCATGAGTGTGTTTACTCATAACAACCTACTTTCTATCCGCGACCAAAAAAATACGTTACAAGTCTATGCTCTATACCATATTTATCATCACGATCAAATAGATAAAAAAAGTAGCCAATACTCCAAGGCAGAAACCTCTCACCGCCCAATGGGCTTTGCTTACGCAATGGATCATCACGATCAAGAATATAAAAGAATTTAGGGTGACATATGCTCAAATATTGCATTTCTGAAATTACAGCTGGAATACCCACGTAGATAATCCCTAGCTGATTCGCTTGATTCGGCTCAGGTTGATAATTCATAATCATATCTTTTGATAAATTATTAATCCTAATAGACTTAAATTGATCAATCCCAGCAATTATATTGATAACATATTGATTAGGATCAAAAATGGTTAATATTTGCATAGCAATCTTTCTTTGATAATCATAGCTTTTATTTCTCCTCCCTTCCGTCCCTCCGCTGGAGGGAAACGCTGGGGGTTTTCAGCCCCCAACACCCCCTAATGTTTCTCCGTGGATTGTTATTACGCTTGCTTACCCCTAACCTTCGTGCGCTTCGCGTTCTTCGCGGTTTCACAGCGAGCGGTCATGGTCAGGGGCTAGGGATAGGTATCCGTGAAGTGCCAATCGACTGTTGCCAAACCCGTTCATCGTTCCGCATAGCCAAAAGCCTATAGCCCATAGCCTTCTCCCCTTCGTCGCTTCGCGTTCTTCGCGGTTTCTCCCCTTCGTGCTCTTTGTGCTCTTCGTGGATCAAAATTTCGCCTGCTTCGCAGTTGCGCCGATGCTTGACGTGAGCAACAAGCTTGACTAAACTCAAACCTTGAAGCCGAGTTTACGATTCACAGCCTTCGGGCAGGGAGACTCTATGCACAACGTTGTGGTTATTACAACGGGCGGCACAATTTCCACCAAACGCACACCGCAATGGAGCGGCGCAGTTCCAATGCTCAAAGGTGATGATTTTTCGGCCATGCTGCCTCGCGGCGAATTTAATGTGAGCTTTCAAGATTTCACCAACTTGCCAAGCAGCCATATTACCCCAACCATGGCGCTTGATTTGGCTCAACGAGTGAATAGCCAATTGCTGGGCGAGGCCGATGGCGTGGTTGTGACCCATGGCACCGATACCTTGGAAGAAAGCGCCTTCTTATGCGATTTATTGATCGATTCGAATAAACCAGTGATTTTTACTGGCTCGATGCGGATTGCCACCGATATTGGCTATGATGGCGTTACCAACCTGACCGGAGCAATTCGCGCTGCTGCGTCCCCGCAAACCCGTGGGCTTGGCGTGATGGTCGCCTTCAACGATCGCTTGTTCTCGGCAGCAACGGTGCAAAAAATCGATTCGCAAACGGTTGATGCCTTTGATGCACCTGGTTTTGGCCCGATTGGCAGCTTGACTGGCGCAACCGTGCGAATTCATCATCAACCAAGCGGTCGCCACTATATTCCCTGTTCGCGATTGGCCGAACGCGTCGATTTGATTTACGCCACCCAAGGCGCCGACGATCGCCAACTGCGCGCTGCCATCGACACCAACTCGCAAGGCATTGTGATTGCGGCCTTTGGTGGCGGACGCGTACCGCCGTGGTGGTTGCCAACCATTCAAGAAGCACTCAACAAGCGGATTCCGGTGGTGGTGACGACCCGTTGCTTAAAGGGCATTTGCTATGACGAATATGGCTACGTTGGCGAATATCACGATCTCAAACGCTTGGGCGTTATGTTTGCCCAGCAACTTTCGCCAGTTAAGGCCCGCATCAAATTAATGGTTGCCTTGGGTGCTGCCGCGCATCCCCAAGAATTGCGCGATTGGTTTGCAGAGTAACTAGGCTAGGATTAAATCAAAAGCGTCCTGCACCATCACAAAATGGGGCAGGACGCTTTCCGATTAAGCTTTAGCGGCTAGGGAAACGTCCTGCCAAAGCATTGGCAATATTAAATGGGTCGCTGGCAACAACGGTTGCTGCATAGAGTTCCATCGCCCCAATATCCGAGCCACGGCTGTTCGGGTCGCCGCGATCAACAATCCGCACGATGGTTGGCAGGTTGTCCCACGATTCAGGGGTGTCGGTCAGCGGCGGCAGGGTCATGCTCACATTGAAGCTTTGCACGCCCAACTCAGTCACAAAACAATCGAGCACATGATAAAGCGATTGAGCCAATTCCTGCGGATCGTTGCCAAACAGCACAACCTCTTTTTCCTTAACTGGCGTGAGCGAGACAAAGCCATAGGTGTTGTCGCTATGAATATTTAAGCTCAAACCTAAGGCCCGATGTACCCGCCAAACATCTTGGAAATAATTGCTGTTGTTTTGCAGCTGATATTGCTCAGCAGTGCGCCGCAACATCTCGACCTTGGGATAGGCCATGCCATGCGAAACCGACATTTGAGCATGGCCATGAATGACCGATGCTCCCGAACGCCAGAGACTATTCCAAATAAAGAATGGATAGATCGCTTGCGGATCGGCACTATGCACTGCATCGAACCAACGCCCAGCAGTCTGAATATAGTCTTCGACCCGTTCGAGATTGAAATTGAGCGGATTATGTTGATCGAAGATCAGCACGCCATGCCAGCCATCGAATTTGGCGACGTTGGAAGCGCTAAGGCAATAGCGCCCGCGCACCCGCCCAAAACGATCTTCTGGTGTACCACTTTCAGGCGTACAAAAGCCCGCTTCATCTTGCGGGCCAGCGCTAGCAGCAATAATCTGATCAATATCCGATTGATAGCGACCTTGTTGCGGGCGTAACCCACGAATCCGGTTAAAAATCGCTCCCTCGAGCGTCCAGAGGTTGGTCACTCGAATAATTTCTTGATGCAAGACAGCTTCGACACTGCCAAAAGCGCGTTCAATCCAGCCATGCATTCGGTCTGGTGGATGAATTGTGCCATGGCTCACATCAACGCGGAACAGTTGTCGCCACAGGGCGGCAACCGAGGGCGGCAAGCCCGCCACCAAACGCGGCAGATGAGTGATCACGGCTCCTCCGTGGTTATTACTAAAGAAGGCTTCTTCAAACGAATCCATAGTCCACAGCGACTCACGAACGCTCATTCGCGTCTCCATAGCTAGCGCGTGGCCGACGCGCTGCACGACTGACGAGAGCTCGGCGATACAGTTCATCGTAGCGTTGCGCCGAACGTGCCCACGACCAATCACAGTGCATCGCCCGCTTAACTGCGGCCTGCCAGAGTTCTTGGTGTCGATATAGCTCTAGGGCACGCATCATGGTGCCATACAGCGATTGACTCTCTGGCTGGGTAAACCCAAAGCCATTGCCGGTTCCGGCATAGGTGTTGATATTCTCAACGGTATCAGCTAGCCCACCAACCGCGCAAACTAACGGTAAACAGCCATAGCGCTGAGCAATCAGTTGATTCGTGCCACCTGGCTCAACCAACGATGGCATTAATAAGACATCACTTCCAGCATAACATTGATGCGCCAATGCTTCATTGAAGGTCAGCGCCAACGCAACCTGCTGTGGATAGCGTTGCTGCAAGCTGCTGAGCCATTCATGATAACGCGCTTCGCCAGTCCCCATAACCACCCATTGGAATTGATGATGGCTTAGTAATGCTTCGATGGTTTCTGCTAACAGGCCCAAGCCTTTTTGATCGTTCAAGCGCCCAATGAAACAAAATAAGGGCTTGTTAGGATCAAGCTCCAAGCCCAATTGCTGTTGCAGCGCCGTTTTACATGCTTGTTTGCCCGTCAGATCGTCGTGGCTGAACGCTTGAGCAAGGTACGAATCAGTAGCAGGATTATAGCGCTGATTGTCAATGCCATTCAAGACCCCAAACAAGCGATCGCGCCGGTCGCGCAGCAATGGGTCGAGGCCTTCACCAAATGCAGGGGTTAATATTTCCCGGGCATGGGTCGGGCTGACCGTATTGATCATATCGGCATAATAGATGCCACGACTCATTAAATCGACCACTCGATGCAAACTTGGCATATCAGAATGCGCAATATAGCCATATTCTGCAATGCCCGCCATCTCCAAGACCCGTTGGCCAAAGACCCCACGATAGGCAAGCGTATGAATGGTATAGAGCGAGGCGGTATTCGCAAAAAATTGATCATCACGATATGAGGTGCGCAGCCAGTTAGCCACAATCGCCGCATGCCAATCGTTGAGATGCACAACATCTGGTTGCCAGCCTTGCGCGCGAGCAATTTCGAGCGTGGCTTTGGCCCAAAACACAAAGCGCTCAGCATCGCCATCGCCAAGGTATACCTCTGGCTGACCAAACAATCGCTGGTTCTCGACCATCCAAACTTGCACATTGCTATCAGGCAATCTGGTGCTATACCAGGTTGCTGGTTCGGCAGCGTCGGCTAAAGGCACAGTCAGATTGACCTGGCTTGGTTCAAGCTGCCAGCGGGTAGGATCAATGTGACCATAACGTGGCATCGCCACAATCACTTCGTGGCCTAAGGCCTGCAAGGCGCGCGGCAACGAGGCAGCAACCTCGGCTAAACCACCGGTGCGGGCAAATGGCTCGACCTCAGAGGCCAAATATAAAATCCGTAAGGCTTGTTCATTCATGCAGACTGCTTTACGCTGAATTGCGATAAGAAAGCCGCCCGTGCCTTTGCGTGCATGGTCGGCCTCGACTGTGCTTGCTATGCTACCACATAGCCATTGCACAATGCAAACCCATGGCTAAGAACATAGCGCAAAGAGCATAGAACATAGAATTGCCAATCAATCGAGTACGCTAGTACGAAAAGAAGCAGAAAATGCAAACCCTCTGCTTCATAGGTTGAAGCAGAGGGTTTGCTCAAAGCGCAATTTAAATCAACGCTTATTCACCAACAGCTCGCCGATTAATTGTTTTTTCGGCAATTTTGGTGAGGTTATGATCAGTTTCGCCTTCTTGATCAAGAATTTTTTGCAAGCGTTCGGCGATGCTATTCATCCCAAGCTGTTTGGCCCAGGTGCGAACACAGCCATAGCCAGCCATTTCATAGTGCTCAACCCGTTGAGCTGCTGCAATCAGCCCAGCATCCATCACTTCAGGATCAGCCTTTTCTTTCATGAAATCTTGGCCTTCGCGCAAGATTCCTTCCATTGCTTTGCAGCGGTGGTCGGCTGGTTTCTTGCCCAAATCGGCAAAAATATCATCAAGCGTAGCGCGTTGAACTTTGGTTTCTTCCAGATGCTTTTCGAAGGCAGCCCGCAACACAGGCGCAGTCGCTTGCTTGGCCATCATTGGTAAAGCATCGAGAATCTGAGTTTCTGCATCATACAGATCGCTGAGATGTTCATGCAACAGATCATCGAGTGTTTTAAGGGTGGTCATCATCGTCCTCCATAGGAATCACAAGATCATCTTCTATGCAATGCTATCAAGCAACAATCGTACCACCCCGATTCTTCAGCCCAGTTTATCGGTCAATTCGGGCCATCGTCAGCGGCGCATACAGCCGATATAGCGGGGCAATTGGCGTTGGCGAAATTGTTGCGCTTGGCGTGCTAGTTGGCGTTGGTGTATTGGTTGGCGTTGGCGTGCTAGTTGCGGTCGCAGTCGTCGGCGTGCTAGTCGCCGTTGCGATATTGGTCGGCATTGGCGTATTGGTTACGGTCGCGGTGTTGGTCGCGGTTGGTGTATTGGTTGGGGTTGGAGTTAATTCTGGGCTGGCAAAATTGAATACAGCAACCCCCAACGAATCAGTTTCGCCGACTTTGCTAAAATCGCCAACTGCATACAAGCGGTTATAATCGACCGCAAGTTTGCGCACTGCCCCATTCGGATAGCTTGCCAAAGCGCTAAAGCTATTACCATCAAAGCGCGCAATTGGCCCAGTCGTCACGCCATCGACCTGCATAAAATCGCCGCCGATATACAAGCCGCCACCTTCAAGGCCTTGCATCGTGGTAATTGGCCCATTAAATTGGGCTATTTCGATCAGATTCAACGCTTGATCAAAGCGATAGAATTGACCATCGCTATTCGCCATATACAGCTCATTGTTCCAAGCAACAAAATGATGGTCAATTTTGCCCAATTCATGGATTTTAACATCTTGCCATTTAGTACCATTCCAGTGCGAGAGATGGAGAAAATACACCCATTGTAATGCCTCAAACTCAATTCTAGTGAATTGATTTTGATGGACAAAAATTTGCTCCCCATAATCCCAGTATGATTCGCTCGTTTGGCGTTGGATAAGGTTTTGACCATCAAACTCAACCAGCCCGGTAATTGGGAGATTCGCTTGCATTGGGGCAAGCAAGGTGAACAATTGTTGGCCAGAACGATGCCATTTAATATAGCTCGTTGTGCTCAGCACACCACTTTGCCAAGCATTATTCTCCCAATGCCAAATATTGCTCGCTGGCGCAGCGATACTCAAAGCACGCGGAAAATTCAACAAGACATAGGCTTGTTGGCCTAAGCTATGTAATTGGGCCTCAATAAGCGCCGTATCACCAGTTGCCAGCGTATTCCATTGGCTGCCACTCCAGCGTTGAATTGTGCCCAAATTCGTAGCAGTCAATTGCTTGGTGATAATCATTGGTTGACCAAGATCGCCAGCGATGGCCTGAACATGCTGCTTGCCAACAAAACTGCCTAGCCCTTGGGCGGTGCTGCCATCCCACGCGACCAACTGCTGAGGCTGACCATCAAGCGTCATATGGCCACCAAGATAGAGCGTTTCACCATCGGATGCCAAGGCACTAAGCTTGGTAATTTCAAAGGGCAATTGAGCTGGAACCCATTGATCTTGGTTCAAAACCCAAAGCTGATTGCCACTTTGCATATACAACGTATTATCAAAGCCAACCAGCGCATCAATCGGCCCAGGATGGGTTGGCCCAATCAGCTCCCGTTGACTATTGTGCCAACGATACACTTGGCTTGGAAAGGGAGCATACCACGATCGCGTGACAAGGTAGGTGCTGATACCAATTGTATAAGCTTGTAAATGCATTGTGGGCCAGCCAAAATTAATCGGAACCCATTGATTTTGTTCTAGTCGCGCAAGCTGTGCAGGTTGGAAGTTAAACTTCCAAAATTCACCAGCAGCAACTAAGCCCTCAGGCGTGCTGATAAAGCTACTGACCGTATCGTTGAACTCGATCAGTTGGGGGGTCACTGTCCCATTCCATTGAGCAACCCCAAATGACTGCCACCCATTAAAGCCACTAAAGTTGCCGCCAATATACAGCGTATCGCTATAGACATGCAGCGCATAGGCAATTGGCTCGGCGAATTCTTGCTCAAGCGTTCCCCATAGGCCTTCGCCAAAGGCCTGAAAATTCGTTCCATCCCAAGCAGCGATATGATTAATTTGGCGATTCTGCAGGTCCGTAAATTGGCCCGCAACATAGAGCGTATTGCTATAGGTTGCAACGGCGCGAATTTTATTAATATCATCTGCATGCAAGTTGTAGTTTGTCCAGGTTGCGCCGTCCCATTTGGTTAATCCATTAATTGCTTGACCATTGACCGAGTGAAAATCGCCAACCACATATAGATCGCCATTTTGATCGAGGGTTAATGAGGAGATCGTGGCTGGTTGTTGCAAGTTTTGGCCAAGGCTACTATCCCATGTGCCGCTGATGGGCAACCCGCTCGCTGGTTGGCGCGCATTCACGCCCAGTAGGCTACTCAGCGCAAGCAGCGCCACACTCACCAAGCCAATTGACAAACGCAGAGTAGAACGCATAGTTAATCGTATCCTCTCAATTAAGCACATAATCCTCGTTTGAGGATACTAAAGCAGCGCCAACATGTGCGCACATTTTCCTGCATTACTAATAGCTGGTCAATATGAAAAAAGTGAACTGCCTAGGTGCTGGTTGGAAGAAATGAGTCAATTGATGAATATTTGGAGTCTATGTTGATGAAGCCAATAACCCGCCGAATTATTGTGCTTGGCGCGATTATCCTCAGTGGCATTGGGTCGCGGCTGGTTTCGAGCGGATTCGTGCTATTCGATAATTATCTTGGCGATGCGTTGTATGCGGCAATGTTGTTTATGCTGCTGCTTGTGCTTGCGCCGAGGCTGACGCTCGCCAAGGCAGCGCTGATTAGTTTTGGGGTTGTGGTGCTAATCGAGCTGTTTCAACTGACAAACATTCCGCTTGCCATGCGCAGCCATGAGAACAGCCTGTTGAGGCTCATAGCGATCGTCCTTGGCACAACCTTTAATGGCTGGGATCTGGTGAGTTATGCAATTGGAATACTTATCTTTTTTGGCTATGAAGCCTATTGGGCACGGGTTGAAGTAGCACAATGAAGCATTATGGTGAAATGATGTGCGCATGCTCACGAAAAAGCCATGCCAGAAAGGCCGAACCGTAATAGTGACAGCCTTGCGCAGTTGTATCAATTGGATGGGTCGCAATCTGCTCAATTGTTATCCAAACCCCGACCAACAGCACCCCATCGTCAGCAAGTTGCTGCCAACAAGCTTGCATGCCTGCGCGCAGCTGAGGAAACCACGTAAGGGTTGGCGCAACTGCGGCCTGTGAAGCCACTACCATCAGCCTATCGCTCGTTGGATCATCCACGACATGATAATCAAAAGCGCACCAAAATGGCCTGCCAGCATGATTGATTCGGGGAGCAAAGCGGCCACTTAATGGCGTGGTAATGCGCCAGTGCTGCATATATCACTCATGTGCTTTTGGATTTGCCCGCTAACGTTTGGAAAGAAGGGTTTTGGCACGGACGGCGGGACTCGAACCCACGACCGTCGGTTTAGAAGACCGATGCTCTATCCAACTGAGCTACGCCCGCCAATATTGAGGGATCATGGCTTGCCATGACCCCTAGAGTATAGCATATTCTGGGCACGTGGTGAGCAAGCCTAAACCCTAATAATCCATGATGGTTCGTAATCAGTATGGCCCTTTAATTCATAGCATTGTAATGGCGGGCAGGCATTGAGTTGCCGCCCAAAGCAGACTGCCAAAGCAGCAGGCATTGCTGCAAACAGATGCACCAGCGGCGAATCTTGCGCCAATAATTCACTGCGAAAGAAATGGGCTAGGGCGCTCGCTTGCAAACTTGATTCAATATCAAAACGTTGCTGATCGGCTTTGGCATACAGGTTGCGCTGTTTGAGCTGCTGGAGTTGGCGTTCAATATAGCGTTCAATTGGTTGGACGACTTTGGCGACTGGTTGGGTAATTGCCCATTCCATGCTTACAGCTTGCCCTTGATTAAGCATGCTGATTTGGGTTTTTAGCCCATGAGCAGTGCCTTGGGCATTGCAATTCCACCAAGTTAGGGCCTTGTTGAAGTCGTTTGCCACCCAAAGCTGTTCAAGCCCAGAAACCCTGGTGTTGAAGGTTGCGCCAATCAGCAGCGCAGCGGTTAAATGCACCTGCGGCAGAATCAATAAGCGTTCAATTGCTTGCCCAACAATCACATTTTTAACATCAATAAGCGCCTGCTGAATAACTGGCCAGGCTGCGTTATCAATGGCATAATCCTGCGTCCAATCGCTCCAATCGAGGGCAATATGCGCGCCTTTGGCTGGGGCAGCGGTGTGAGTGGTTGCCAGCAGGCTCAGCCAGGAAGGGTCATTTTGACGCATAAAGCGCTGAAAAACCAGCTTCAACAATGCTTGTGCTATCTGCACTGGGCTATGGTGGTCGAGTTGCCAGCTCTGTTGCAATTGCGCAAACGGTAGATATTGAAAGTTCGCTGCTTCACGAACTTCGGCGATTTCTACTCCATCACACACCAGCCACCACGGCGTTTCGGGATGTTCTTGCAAATAGAGAATCGCTACCCCAAGCGGCTGATCAACGCTTACTTTGAGTGAATCGAGATAGAGCACGACTCCTTGACTAGCAGCGATATGTTCGCGAATGGCGCTTGCTGCATGGCTTGGATCACGTTCGACACCCAAGCCACGCACCCGACATTCACGCGCCAGATCTGCCCGAGCAGGCTTGCTATTTGGGGCAAGCCAGAGGCTAAGCGGGCGACTTTCAGGGTGATAGATTGGCTCAAATTGGTTCACAAAACCTCCTACTTAATCTTACGCACTAGCGGCGACCAAACTCGGTAGCCGTTGGCAATAATGCTGGCATGCATGCTGCGACTATTAATTTGGGCTGTATTGACGATTAGGCGGCGCTCATTGGTGCTGACGCTAGCACGAAAGCTAATCACGGCACTCTGCGAATTGGGAATTGTGCCGCTCCACTGCACGCTATTGTTGTTGATCGTTGGCGCTGGCAAGCTGCTTGGGCTGATTGTGGCGCTGGCTGGAACAATCGTCAAGCCAGCTGGCAATTGATCATTCATCGTTTGCGAACTGCCCGTGCCAACCACAGTAATCGCATAGCGCAATTGTTGACCTTGATCAACGCCACCAAATTCTGCAAGCTTGCTTGGCTGCGGTGCGGCACTGGCTACAACTGCTGCCGAATCGGCGGTAAATTGCAAACTTGAGCTATCAACCGCCTCGAAATGCTCGCCCCGAATTTGATCAAACGCACTGCCCAAATCACTATCATCCCAATTTGGATGCGGCGCGCCGGAAATATACCAATCCGATCCATTATCAGCCACAATGATGCCATAGCGTTGCATGGCGCGTAAAATAACTTGCACCTCGCTGGAAAAGCCCGCAATATCGAACGAGGCTTTGAGTCGAAAACGCATGCCCATTGGTGGCACATTCAGGTCAGTAAGCGACGAGGCAAAATGGCGGGCGGGCCAGACATAGGCTTTTTGCGAACGCTGAATGGTAAAGCGAATTGCATGGCGAATTTCGCCTGCTTGCACCTCTTCGTAGCGCACTAAACCAGGCAAAATCGGCAAGCCCGCTGCATCTGCCGAAGTCCAGCCCGCAGGCCGTAACGCATTCGAACGCAAATCGAAGATCGCGCCGTTGCTGGCATTCCAAGTTGTATCGTTAATCTTGGTTGCATTGTAAAGTTCGTAGAGTTTGCACTCGCCCTCGCGCACCACCAACACATGATGGTCGCTGCCATGTTCGCGCGGCGCATTCGGTGGCACGGGATATTGGCCTGCGCCAGTGGTTGGGTCGCTCTCATCAGGATAATCGATGAAATTCACGCTTACGGTTGGTTGATTGGCAGGCACAACCACATATGGAATGCCAATTGGGCCGCCATTCCATTGGCCTGCGCCAAAATCTGGGTGCAAGCTTTCGCTGGCGCCAATGCTGGCAATATATTGGCTCGAACGCGGGTGCACAGGCAAATTGTCGATTGGCGTGTTCCAAATATTATCAAGCGGAAAAACCGGGCATTGACCAATGCTTGGCGAGCTTTGGGGAGTCGGCGGAAAATTGGTAGGATTGGCGGGCGTGCTCTGGGCACTCGGTGGCCCAGCCCAATTGGAACTGCAAGCAGCAATCAAGCCAACCATTAAAGCAACAACAAGTATGCGACGCATCAAGGCCTCCTTTGGTTTTGCTGCGGACACAACGCCATGGCCAGTCTATCACAGGCTTTTGGGCTGTCGCTAGCCAATTTGCCACGATTTTCACCCCAGCTCAACCAGAAGCATGACACTGGCTGAGCCGCTTGATTCAATTTGACATGCCAAGCCAATCGTGCTATAATCCTAACGCCTTAGTAACTGAGGCAAAAAAATGTGGTGGCTATAGCTCAATGGCAGAGCGCCTCACTGTGGCTGAGGATGTTGAGGGTTCGAGCCCCTTTAGCCACCCCATTCAAACGATTCCCGATTAGCAACAACTAATTGGGAGTCGTTTTTTTAGCCCAAAAACATCATGCAAAAAAGCCAGTTCCTTATTTTCTAAGGAACTGGCTTGATATTTAATGTCAGTACAAATTTAGCCTTGCCAGAAATGTTCAATTAACGCTTGTTCTGCTTCAGGATTCCAAACATTGCCCTCGCCAAGTTTCGTAGCAACCTCAGGGCAAATGTTGTGCAATTGATCAATTCCAGTCAATGGTAGGCCGCTCAACTGCGGGAAAATCACGACTTTGCCTGCATAGGTTCCGGCCATCATGGCTTTGACGCCATCAAGCGCTGCTTCGATGCCACCAACCGCCGCCACCGAGCGATTTGGCGATAGCTCGCCAGCCAAGGTTTTTTGAATCACCGTGGCCTGGTCGCTAATCCGCGAGCCAGATGTGCCTGTAAATTGAGCATTGGCCAAATAGACATTGCTCAAATTCAATGGCGCAAAGGTGCCATTCGGGACGCCTGCAAACAACACCAGCATGCCATTTGGCGCAAGCAAGGTGGCAGCATCGCCCATCAACGGGCCACTTGGAACGCTCACAATCACATCATCAGCGCCAAGATCGTCGGTTTCGAGCATAACCGTGGCATGCAACGAATTTTCAACGGTTGGGTTGATCAAGACCAAGCGTTTGCCGCGGGCCTCAGCCAAGCTCCGAAATAAGCGATCCAAAGCGCGCAAACGATCATCGTTAACATCGGTTGCAATGATCGTGCGTGGCCCATTCGGCAATTCAATTGCCCGTTGGACGTGCATTTGGCCCATCGGGCCACCAGCGCCAACAAAGACCGCTACGCCATGTGGCTGCAAATCGCAACGATTGCGTGCTTCACCATAGGCTGCGCTAATGTCTGCGCTGTTTGTGCCAACGTAAGCAATATAATCGTAGTGAATGCGCCCAACATCAATCTCAGGCAAGCCATCGAGCGCAGTTTGGCCAACCAAATTAAACGTGCCACGCCGGGCCACCAAACGCGCAGCAGCACTAACTTGGCTCGCCGAGCGTGGATCAAGCACAATCACATCGTCAAATCCTTGGTTGCTGGTCAATTCGCTGCGTAGCGCGGCGTAATCATCAATCCTCAAGCCATCGCGCACAATAATTTCGGCCTTGCTGGTTTGTTGCACAAGGTCGCGCAATTGCTGCGGTACATCGCTCAACACAATTCTGGCTGGCGCATCCAAGCCAGTGCTAAAACTGTAGCTGGTTTGATCATTCGCATTGCCAATAATCCATAATGTGCCACCAACTTTGGGTTCAAGGCGGCGGCGCTGGGTGTAGGCTCCTTCGACACAGGCCCATGGCTCGGTCAATGCGGTTTCGGCGTAGCCCATACCCGCACCAACTGGCAAGACATAGGCTCCATCGTCTGCATTCAGCACTTCCTCGCCAAGCAGGTGAAATTGAGTCAGGCCACCAGGAATCGTATAGCCATAGGCCGTACTCATGCCATCTTGGTAAATATCGGGCTGAATCGCCAAACGCTGGCCTGGCTGATACTGAGCTTGCAGATCTTTGCCAACTTTGAGCACGGTTAAGGCTGCTTCGTGGCCTAAGCGGGTTGGCTCGCTGGCCAAATCGCGATTATATAGCTTGGGATGGCGACCACCCTGCTGAATTAACTTGACATCGGAGAAGCACATACCGACCGCATCGACCCGCACTAATAATTGATTATCGGCAGGCTCGCTCACGGCAAAGGTTTCAGGTTGGGCATCGCGCCCAATATTTTCAACCCCAGCCCCATACATATTCCAAGCAACCGTGGTTGCGGCAATCGGGTCATCAGGCGCTTGGTAGTGGTCAAAAGTGGTCATTGGTCGAACGCTCCTTGGCGTACTTCGGCGGCAGTGGCACAGGCCAATGCACGACGGGCAGCTGTTTGGCACTGAGCAAAGTTCAAGGCCCGAATTTGGGCTTTAACCGTTGGAATGGCGGGCACGCTGACGCTCAGTTCATCAACGCCCAGCCCAACCAAAATTGGTACAGCTTGCGGATCAGCGCCCAACTCGCCGCAAACTCCAACCCATTTGCCAGCAGCATGGGCCGCCTCAACCGTGCGCGCAATCAAACGTAGCACCGCTGGGTGTAAGCCATCTGCTTGGGTGGCCAAGGTTGGGTGGGTGCGATCCATCGCCAAGGTATATTGGGTCAGGTCGTTGGTGCCAATTGAAAAGAAATCAACTTCATTAGCCAAAAGATCGGCCATTAATGCAGCTGAAGGCACTTCGATCATGATCCCGATTTCGATTGGTGGCAGCTGTAATTCAGCTCGAATCCGCTCAATTTCAGCTTTGGCAAGGCGTAATTCACCAGCATCGGCAATCATCGGGAACATAATCCGCAAGCGGCCAAAACTGGCAGCGCGCAAAATTGCCCGCAATTGGGTTTGCAGCAACTCAGGGTGAGCCAAGCACAACCGAATGCCGCGCTCGCCCAAAAATGGGTTTTCCTCGGCAGGCAAGGCTAAGTATGGCAACGGTTTGTCGCCGCCAATATCGAGCGTGCGCACAATCACTGGTGCAGCGCCCATGGCTTGGGCAATATCGCGGTAGGTTGCAAATTGCTCGGCTTCGGTTGGGGCTTGGGTACGCTCCAAAAACAGAAATTCGGTGCGCAATAAGCCAACGCCATCGGCTCCCAAACTTGTGGCTTGTTGGGCTTCGCTCAGGCCGCCAATGTTGGCCACAACTTCAATATGCTGGCCATCAACGGTCGTGGCTGGCAATTTGGCGCTGCGCATAGCCAAGGCTTTGTGCTCGCGCTCGCGTTGCTGAGCAGTTTTGGCAGCAGTTATCGCCTCAGCCGCTGGGCTAATTAATAACGTCCCAGCAGTGCCATCAAGAATAACCTCGGTACCAGTGGCCAATTCCAAGACGCTCGGTCCAGCGCTAATCACTGCTGGCAACCCCAAGGCGCGAGCCAAAATCGCCGTATGCGCATTCGGGCCACCCACCGCTGTGCAAAAGCCCAGCACTTTGGCCGGATCAAAGGCTGCGGTTTCCGAAGGCGTGAGATCATAGGCAACCACAATCATGGGCTGCTTGGTTTTGGCCCAATGTTCGTCAAGGCTGGCGGCTTCGGCTCCAGCCAACAAGCGCAGCACGCGCTCGCCAACGTCGCGCAGATCGCTCGCGCGCTCGGCCAAAAGTGGATCGTCAAGTTGGGCAATTGCCGCAGCCTGTTGATTGATCACTGTTTGCCAAGCCACCGCTGCCGCCTGCCCAGCCTGAATCGCGCCATGCACTGCTTCGAGCAACGCTGGATCGGCCAGCAGATCGCGGTGAACATCGAATATTGCTGCTTCGCTGGCATCAGCCCGTATCAGCACTTGTTCGCGTAGCGCCACCAATTGTTGTTGGGCGGTGCTCAAGGCTGCTTGCAAATGCCGTAGCTCAGTATCCACGCCGCTAAATGTGTGGTTAATCTCAATTCGTGCCCGTTCGTAGCGCAAAATTGGGCCAACCGCAATCCCAGGCGCACCAGCAATCGCTTGGATGCTTGAGCCAGCCTTGATCGGTTCAGCACGAATTGGGGCGCTGACTGGCACAACGTCAGCCACAGCAATGCTTGATTCGGCGTGACTATGGCCGTTGTGCGTGCCATTGCCGTTGCGAGCAGCAACTAAGGCATTCTTGACGCTATCATGGGTTGCGGGGCCTTCGCCTAAGCCTTCGCGCACGGCGCTTGCCAATGCTTCGGCGGCCAACGCCTCATCCTCACCATTTATGTCAATTTGAACCGTTTGGCCGCAACCAACACCCAAGGTCAAAATTGCGATCATGCTTTTGGCGCTAACTCGCTTGTTGCCAGCCCGAATATGCACCGTCGATTTGAATTGTTTTGCAAGGTCGACCAGCACTCGGGCAGGCCGCGCATGCAGGCCTGCCGAGTTGTGAATGACCAAATCAAGCTCCTGCATGATGCCTTTCCTCGTTGTAGGCTTCTTCCTCACGCGCTCGCCCTAAGTGCTCAAGAATCTGCAACGGATCGCTGGTTTGGGCTAAATGCTGGACAATTTGCTCATCCTCGATCACTTCGGCCAAATTGGCCAACACGCCAACATGCTCATCGGCGTTGGCGGCAATCCCAATCACCAAATAGGCCAACTCGCCTGGCTCCCACTCAACACCAGCGGGAAACTGCACCACAGCGATGCCAGTGCGCAGCACATCGGCCATATTTTCGTGCTGGCCATGCGGAATCGCTACCCCATTGCCAAGATAGGTTGAGATAACTTGTTCGCGCTGCAACATGCCAGCCACATAATTAGCCGAAACACAGCCGCTAGCAACTAATAAGGCTCCAGCTTGTTGAATGGCCTCGTGTTTACTCGCAGCGCTGGCGCCTAGCCGAATCGTTTCGCTTGATAAGATTGGCATTTTAGGCCTCCACCAGATCAGTGCCATCCTGCAAGCTTTGCACAACCTGATCGAACACTGGATCGTTGAGGAATTGGCTGAAGGCAATCACCACGGCATTTGGCGCTTGCTTGCGGGCAAAATCGGCCAAGCCTTTATGCACCAACACCAGTTTGGCATCGGTTGGCAACGAGCGCACCGATTTATGCACCACGCTAATGCTCAGATTGGCTTGTTTGAGTTTCTTTTTGAGCGCAGTAACGCCCATAAAACTTGAGCCAATCCCTGCTTCACAGGCAAATACGATGGTTGAAACATCGGCGGCGGCAATTGATTGAGCCATAACAAACCTCCTTGTTTGAAATTAATTAGTGAGCGGCAACGGTTGCGCCAGTCATTTCGGCTGCTTCTTGTTCGGCTTCAACAGCTTCTTGGCCTGGGAAGAGTTTGAGCAACACCGAGCCAACCACAAATGAGCCGATAATCCCTACAACCACACCACCTAAGACCGCAAAATGGCCGCCGCGTGGAATAACCGCAAAATAGGCAAAGATCGAGCCAGGTGATGGCGTGGCAACCAAACCAGCATCCCAAATCACAAACCAGAGGTCGGCCACAATCCCACCAGCCCACATTGCCACAATCATCATGGGGCGAGCCAAAATATAGGGGAAATAGATTTCGTGAATCCCGCCGAGGAAGTGAATCACGGCAGCACCTGGAGCCGATTGCTTGAGGTTGCCTTTGCCAGCAAACCAGAAGGCCAAGAGCAATCCCAAGCCTGGACCAGGGTTACTTTCGAGCAAGAAGTGAATCGCCTTGCCACTCTCTTTGACTTCCGCCACACCCAAGGGGCCAAGAATCCCGTGGTTAATCGCGTTATTGAGGAACAGCACTTTGGCTGGTTCGATCAGAATATCGGCGACTGGTAACAAGCGCGAATCAATGAGGAATTGCACGCCCGAACCTAAGCCATCGCTCAAAAATTCCACAACTGGGCCGATTGCCACATTGGCCAAGAGCACTAAGCCAGTTACCAAAAAGCCAGCAGAAAAGTTATTGATCAACATTTCAAAGCCGGTTGGCATTCGATCTTCGAGGAATTCGTCGATTTTCTTCATCAAATAGCCACCAAGCGGCCCCATAACCATGGCCCCGATAAACATCGGAATATCGGCCCCGACGATCACACCCATAGTTGCGGCAGCGCCAACCACCCCACCACGGGTATCGTGAATCATCTTGCCACCAGTGTAGCCAATCAAGGTTGGCAACAAATAGGTGATCATTGGGCCAACCAGCTTGGCAAAGTCTTCGTTGGGAATCCAACCAGTGGGAATAAACAGAGCGGTGATTAAGCCCCAAGCAATGAACGCACCAATGTTCGGAACAACCATTGCAGCCAAGAAGCTGCCAAAGCGCTGAATATGCTGTCGCATGATGGGCGTTTCTCCTTTGAAGTCATTGTTAATCGTCGTTGATTGGCCGTGGATTTCAGAATGGTGGTTCTGCTCGCTAACGCCCGGGTTGTTCGCGGAGCAACAGTCACCCACGGTTTCACACACACCGCTAAGAAGAGGTTCGCCGTGGTGTTTTGGCAGTGCCCTACACCATCGCGACGCTCCTGTCGTAGATTGTCAATCGAGGGAGATAGCTCCGGATGGACAGAGGTTCGATGTGTTTGTTCTATTCTTACGGTACAAGCGTTTTAGGCCATTGTCAAGCCATAAAACCCATTTTATTAGTTTGCTTTTTATTCGCTCAATTGCGACAAAATGCGATTATTTCGCAGCCTAAACCATCCACTGGGTGAGCGCGGCAATATCTTCTGGGTGCAACATCGGATGCACTTGGATGACATCAATCGGCACACTAGCCAGAGCGAGCGGCGCAGTTGTAATCACCAAATCCGCCTTGGCCAAACGTTCTGCAGAGAGCTCGCGCATCGATAGCACTTCAAAAATGCCAAGCTTGGGAAAACGCGCTTTGAGCCGCGCCACCAGAAGTTGGGTTGTGGCCATACCACTTGGGCAAACCACCAAAATATTGCGGGTTTGGACTGGTCGCGCCCGCACAACCGCCGCGCGCAAGAGCAAAATCAGTTCAGCGCGGGCATCAAGCGGCAAGGTTACGCCGATCGTCGCCAACAAAGTTCGATCAATCATGTCGGCCATGCGCCGCTCGGCTGCATAGCGCTCGCTCAGGGTTTCGCTGGCCTGATGGGTCGGAACCCACAAGCCAAAGCGTTGACGATTGCAAGCAGGCGGAATTAATGCCTCTAAGCCATCACGTAAAAGCTGATCGTTGGCTAAAGCTGGCACAGTGTAGCTTGTGGCAATCAGATCAATCAATCGATTGATTAAGTTATGGGTCACATGATCAGTTTCGCGTTGCTTGAGCCATGGTCGTTCGCGCGCGGCACAGACCAGTTGCAAACTCAAGCCAGCAATTTCGGCCTGTCTAGCGCTTGGCGTTTGCTCCAAGCCATAGTCAATGATTAATTGGCTGGCAATTGGCCAAACTACTTGTTGCTCAAGCCAATGCAAGGTTTCAGGATGCCACGTCAGGTAATGCTGGGCGCTGATCCGCTGCTGTTGCAAGGCCAAAGCCAAACTAAGCAGGCTGATTGCCTGATCGCTAAAGCGGGCATTTAACTGTGCTTCAGCCCAAATGACCTGCTGTTGAGCCTCAGCCAAATCAAGCTCGTGCAAAAAGCTATTGATCCGTTGAATAATTGGCAAGAGCGCTGCATCCTGCTGCAACACAAAATCAAAGCCAACCCCAGCCTGAAGCGTGATAATTGGCAAACTGAAGGGCACATCGCCCCATAACAAGGCTGCAATTGCTTGGCGTTTGGCCAATTCCGGCCCTTCAATCCAGCAGCCACGATGTTGCCGCCGCACCACTTGCAAGCCAAAACTTGCCAACCAAAGCTCCATCACATCGAGATCTTTGAGCACCGTCGTGCGCGCAACTGCCAAATCGTGCTGAAGCTGGTTGAGGGTCAATGGTTCAGGCGTAATTAACAACACCAAGCCCAAAAGCTGGCCGCGTTGCTCCGGCGTAAGAATCAATTGAAATTTGGCTTGCGATTCAAGCTCAGCATGCAGGCGTTGGCGTTGCAATGGCGAGCAGATCAGTTGAATGCCAACCCCTGGCACTTGGCGTAAACTGGCGTGGCGCCGAGCCAACCAAAGCTTAATACTGCGTAAACTATAGGAAACTTGGCGTGGCGTGAGATGCAAAGACTGGCCGAGCGCCGCAGCCCCGATTGGGGTTTCGGTGGTGAGCAAAAGGTACAATAGATCACGTTGAGCAGTCGTCAGCGACAGCATACGTTTACCCCATAGTGTGGAGCGAAATAGGTTCCCTACAGTGAGAGATTGTGTTTATGCTAGCTGCGATTTAGCCCATTGTCAAGCCCTAAAACACGTTTTATTAATACATTTTTTAGTAGGGCGATTAAGACAAAAGTGGATGATTTAACTATCTGCTTTCACAGCTTAATCAGCAAAATAGCAGCATTAACAACCCCTCTTCCAACGGGTTGGAAGAGGGGTTGAAGCAAGCGCTGCTTACTTCGCTTCGTCAGCTGGTTTTGAATCCTCATTGACGATCGGAATATTGGTTGCTTGGGTTTGTTCAGTGGCCTGAGGTTGTTCAGGGGCTGGTGGCCCATCCAATTGGCGCAAAAAGCGATCGGTATAGGTTTCTTCTGCTGGGTCGAAGTGCTTGGCAGCCCGCTCAAAATATGGCGTAGTGACACGGCGAGCAAACTCAAGCAAGCCCTCTTCTTGAATCGCATTCAACGACTCGCGATAATATTCAAAAATATGGGTATTGCCCAAGCTCCAGCCAGCTTGCAACGCGCCTGCGGCAACCACAGCTGAAACATCAAGCAACGATTGGCCTTCGGTGCGGGCGGTTTCGCGCAGTTGGTCGAAGGTATCGGCCAAAGCGGTTGGGGCAGGCAAGCTGCTGGCATTGGCTTTGATCGTTTCCCACGAGCTGCGCAAAGCTGAAACATCAAGCGGTGGCAAGTCCACGGTATCGGCGGCTACGCCGGAGGTACCTTCCAAGCGTTCGAGCAAGGCATCGACCGAATCGATATTGGCTTCTGCTGGCAACAATTGGCGTTGTTGCAACTCAGATACTAGCGCCGCCAAATAGGTGCGCGTGCCGCTCGTCACATCGGAGGCTGCGGCCAAAAACCACAGCGGCGACCAACCAAGGCTCAAAAAGCCGACCAATTCGACAGCATTGCCAGCGATTTTGCGCTTGGTCAGTTCTTCAATACCCATCGTTTCGTCAGTATAGACATTTTTTACATCGCCAACCAATTCGATTGTGATGCGCAGCAAGCGTTCAAATGTTACTTGATAGAGCCGCGTATTGCGCAAACTCTTGGGAACGATTACATTGCTGGCCTCGTTGACCAAGCCGCCAACTAAGGCTGCGCCTGCTCGTAGCGTGCGCTCTGGCAACGAAATCACATAATTTAGTGGTTTATCCATCGACATCTCCTTTGACAGCACCTGATCTAGGCTTGTACTAGGACGCTGCTCGCTACAAATTTGTTTTAGCCATTTTGATCCACGAAGCGCACAAAGGCTGAAACCGCGAAGAGCGCGAAGGGCACGAAGAATTATTTTTTGCCACGAAGCGCACGAAGGATGGCTATGGGCTATGGGATTCAGTTTTTTGACTTTTGACTTCATCCCTCATAATTCATCCTTCTATAAGGTGTCGCCACAAAATTTGGTAGACATCGGTGGCATGCAAGGCAGCTTCGGGCAAAAGCTCTGGCTGATTGGTCAGCAACAGTGGCGCATGATCAGGATCGCTGCTAATCACGCCATGCGAGCCGCGCACGACCGTTGGATCAAGCCCAATCACATCCATCACATAGCGAAAGCCGAGCTTTTTCTTGGCCAAGGTCATGCCAATTTTGGCCATTGGCACGCGCAAACTGGGGTCAACAAACAGCTCAGCAGGGTCGTAGCCTGGCTTACGATGAATATCCACCGCCCGCGCAAAATCAGGCGCACGCTGATCGTCAAGCCAATAGTAGTAGCTAAACCATGCATCAGCCTCGGCGATTGCCACCAACTCACCAGCGCGCTCGTGATCAAGGCCATATTCGCGTTTGCCTTCAGCATCAAGCACTTTGGCAATGCCCGGCGTAGCTTCAAGCAAGGCTTTGACGCGTTCCAAATAGCTTAAATCATTCACATAGACATGGGCAACTTGATGATCAGCCACAGCAAAAGCTTTGCTCACGCCAGCATCAAGCAATTCGCGGCCCAATTCTTCGCGCACAGCAATTAAGCCTGCTGCCCGCAACAAGCGATTAATTGCCACTGGTCGATTAACGCTGGTAATGCCATATTCCGATAAAATAATGATTCGAGCGTTGCGTTGCGCGTAAAAATCAAGTAAATCGCCAACAACTTGATCAATTTCAGCCAATTGCGCTGCACAGCGTTCAATATTCGCGCCATATTGCTGAAAACAATAATCTAAGTGCGGCAGATAAATTAAGCTCAACGTTGGATTATAGCGCTGCTCAACAGTTTTGGCTGAGCTGGCAATCCAACGTGATGAAGCAATTGAAGAATTCGGTCCCCAAAAATTAAATAACGGAAACTGACCAAGCTCACGTTGCAAATCATCACGTAATTCGGCTGGCTGGCTGTAAATATCAGGCAATTTTCGCCCATCAGCAGGATACATCGGGCGCGGCGTGACGGCAACATCAGCTGATGAATACATGTTGTACCACCAGAACAAATTGGCACAGGTAAAGCTTGGATCAAGCGCTTTGGCCGCTTCCCAAATTTTCGGAGCCTGCACTAATTTATTTGATTGACGCCAAAATTTAACTTCACATTCATCACGAAAATACCAGCCATTGCCCACAATTCCATGTTCGCTGGGCATTTTGCCAGTTAGGTAGGTTGCCTGCATGCTACAGGTTACAGCTGGAACAATTGGTTTAATTGAAGCTTGGGCAGTTTTGTGCTGCCATGCGCGTAAGCGTGGCGTATGTTGGCCAATTAATGAAGGCGTTAGGCCAACAACATTAATTACAACAGTTTTATGCATTTTAGGTTCCTTGAATAGAGCGTTGAGCCAACCGAGTAAGGCCAAAAGCGGCAATTGCCAACGAGCAAGCCCATAAATTGCCAGCAACAATGCATACGAGGGCATCGAAGAGGCTAATGCCTGCAATCAAACGGCCAATCGCTGGGCCAATCAAACGCTGGCGATAGACCAAACTGATGCTGTGCAAGACCCAACTCAGCAAGCCCACACTCACAATAATCGGGCTAAAATCGGGCGTAACTAAAGCATAGCCAGCCGGCAGCAGCACACACAACGCAGGCCACAGCGCCTTCAATTGCGGGCGTAGCTCCGATTTGGCGATAAAGGTAAAGCCCATCACATAGCAAAAGAGCAGGCCAACTGCCAGCCAGGCCTGCCACGAAAAATCAACACCCAAGGCCACAATTGTGCTGAGATAAACCAAAATCCGTGTGCCAGCCATCAGCAACGGACTGATTGGATTGGTTTTATGCCAAAAATCGTAGAGCACAATCAAGCCAACCAAGCAACTAGCCCACAGCAAACCAGGCAAACTCACCAGCGCTACACAGCCTAGGCCAACCACAAACAAGCCAATTGTCAGCAACAAAGCAGCTTTGCGACTGACGCGACCGCTGGGCAAAGGCCGATTTGGCCGTTCACGCAAGTCGATCGCATAATCGCACCAATCGTTAAACACCATGCCAGCGCTATAAAAGAGGCTAAATGCCAGCGCAAGCAGCCAGACCCGCCAATCGCCGATGCTCACGCCAGCCAAGGCCACGCCAGCTAAGGTATTGCTGATCACGGTCGGATTATTGGAGATCCGCATCAACTCCAAATAGCCAAACCAGCCAGATTTAGGCTTTGAGTTCATGCAACACCCACGCATATTCTCGCGCAATCGATTCGGTGAGAGCGAGCTTTAATTGGCTTGGCAGCACATCCCAGGTATAGGTTTCGATTTCTAAATGCTGGCTGTAGGGCTGCTCATTCAAAAACTGCAAACTTTCTCGCAAGGCTGATTGGGTGGCATTGAGCACCCCAAAACTGCTTGTAAAAATCGGCACATGAAAATGAATGCGCCATTCGCAGGCTTGGGGATCATCGATGGCAGCTAAGGCTTGGGGCAAATCGCGGTAGTGCAGCAACGAGCCATCACGATTGCGCTGAATCACTTGGTGCAAATAAATTGCCTCGCTAAATGGTGCTAAGGCTGTCGCCACAGCCTGACGATCGGCCCCAAGCTGCACTTGCAAGGCCGAGCTTAGCTGCACTTTGGCAATGCTCATGCCTGCTGCTTGATAATTGGTAATCACCGTGCGCGGCGCTTCGTAGGCCACCGCACAATGGCAGGTATCCAAGCAAGCGCCAACATGGCGGCGAATCGCAGTTTGGGCTTCGTGCAATGAGCAATTGAGCATGGCCGCCAATTCGGTAGCGCCAACAGCAAGCAACTGTTCAAAATAGCTGATCAGTTCGCTGCTGGTTTCGAGCAAGCCATCTGGTTCTGGCTCAAAGGCCAGTTGAATGAAAATGTCGCGCTCGCGTTCAAGCAGCACCAAGGCAGCAACCACATGCAGCACATGGCGATTGAGCAAAGCCCAAGGCACACTGGCTAAATCAGCAAACCATGGTTTGTAGCTCAACGGGCTGGTCGAAATTGAGCCATGCATACCCTTGGGCAGCAGCGCCGCCAAAATCTCGATCAAGCGCAGCGTATAGGCAACCCGTTCAGGCTCGCGCCAATCGGGCGCATGCACCTGATCTTTGACAGGTTGTTGATGAAACGGGTGATAAGGAAAGCCATTCAGGGTAAAAACATATAAGTTATGTTCAGCAAGCCAGGCTTGAAAGGCAGCTAAAGCAGTTGGCTGCAATAATTCGTGGCTTTCTTGGCCCGAAAGCCGCAGGCCAATGCCAAACGCTTGGTCGGGCGCGACCCGCTGTTTGAGATCGAGCACATGTTGTTGTAAGCCAGCCAAGACTGCTGGCCAGCCATTGGCAGGGTGAATATTGGTGCAATAGGTCAGTTGTAATTCACGCTCTAGCACATCCATTGATATAATCCTAGTGGCAAAATACTCAGGGCTAGTTTAACATACTATTATTTTACAGCTGCTTAATTATAGATGGATCAGAGCATTATGACTGATGTAGTTGTACGCTGGACAGCAGAAGCGATTCAAGAAGCGATTCAAAAACCCACAAAGTTTTTAGCTAATCCTCATTGGTTGCAGTATAGTCAACAACTCGGTGGCATTACCCAACTATATACCTATATGACAACAATGCCTTTAAAAGAAAAAGAACAACTTTTATTAGCAACTCTGCTGCAATATCCTGGTGCTTCTGTCGATACCTATACTCAATTGTTACATATTCATCATGCAACCTTTCATCGCCACCAAAAACAGCTTTTTGAACACTTAGCTGCCTGTCTTAATAGTCAACAAGTTGATCATCCAAACCATGATCGCTCAAAAGAGCTTGCGAAATTCTATGGACAACCAATTATTGGACGTGAACAAGAGCAAGCCTTAATCCAACGATTATGTGCGCAAAAAGAGATTCGTTTGATTACGTTAACTGGTTTAGGTGGGATTGGAAAAACAAGGCTTGCCTTGAGCGTTGTTTCTCTCTTAGAACATTCATTTAATCATAGAATAGTATTTATTCGATTAAATGAATTTGATACTAAACAAGCAGCATTGCGCACCATAGCCAATAAGTTTGGAATTATTGAATTAAATAAACACTCATTACTACAGCAAATTCAAGAATATTTATATACAAAACAATTACTACTCGTCATCGATAATTTGGAGCATCTAGTCGATTTCGATCAAGTAATTGATCATCTGATTAAAAATACAGTTTCTATAAAAATACTTATTACAAGCAGGAAAGTATTAAATTTAAACTATGAACACGTTATTCTTATAAATCCATTAGATTTTCCTGACGAAAATATCTATAATTGGCAAGATATTGCCGAATATCCAGCTATTCGATTATTTTATCAATGTGCTACTGCGGCTAATGCTAATTTTCAAATTACTAGCCAAAATATATCCTTTATTAGTAAAATCTGTCGATTAGTTAGTGGTATTCCCTTAGCAATTGAAATTATTGCTGCCTATATTCGCTATTTGTCAATCGAAGATTTATATACAAATATACAGCAATCATTATTAGATATTAATACGACACTTACTAATCATCCACCACAGCATAAAAATATACATAGTATTATCGATTGGAGCTTCCAGCAATTAGATCCGGAAACTCAGGCATGCTTTATTTTGCTTGGTTGTGGTCAGAGTTATACGTGGGATTATGCAGCAGCTCAATCATGGACACAACTAGAGCAATCAAGCTTGAATCGTTGCTTACAGCGATTAATTGATTATCATCTGCTTCAGGTTGATGGATCGAATCAAACAACTCGCTATTCAATGCATACGGTTGTAGCTGTATTTATTGAATATCTATTCCAAGCAGATGCGCAATGTGATAGTGTTATGCAACGTTATTATGCTTATTATGCCCAACATATGCAACAAGCTGCAACAAAAATTCAAGCAACAAGCTTGCAAGCTCCGATCTATGCAGCAATTAAGCAAGAATATCCCCACTATCGACGAAGCTTAACATGGTTTCTAAGCCAACCAAGTGGGAGCCATGCGCTTGAATTGATTCGCTCATTATGGCGCTTTTGGTTGACTCAAGGATTTGCCGTCGAGGGCTATGGGTGGTGTCAGCAATTATTAGCGTCGCAAACTCTCTCAAACTTGGAACTAGCACGACTTAATTTGATCACCGGCAATATTGCCCGTTTACAAGGCGCATTACACGCTGCCAAAGAGCTTTTTAAACGCACATTAGGCTTATGGCAAGCGCTTGAGCATAGCGAAGGCATTGCGTGGGGTTTAGCAAATTATGGGCTAACCGCAGTGATGATAGGCGATTATGCAGAGGCAAAACACTATCTTGCTCAGGCAATTGAGCATACCCAAAAGCATAATCATGGCTCAATTCAAGCTATTTGTTATGGTAATTTGACCGAATTGGCGCTCGAACAAGCCAATTATGCAGATGCAGCCGCCGCTGCGCAACAGGCGCTGATCTATTGGCAAACCCACAACGATCTATGGGGCCAAGCTACGGTTTTGCGCTATCAAGCCATTATCCATTTTGAGCAACGCCGTTTCAACGAATGTAAAGAGTGCCTTGAAGCTGCATATCAGTTTGGTTTATTAGCAGGTGACCACAGCCTCATCGGCATGCTCGCAACCCATCTTGGCGCGCTGGCAATCCACAATGCTCATTTAGCTCAAGCTTACCAATGGCTGTATCAAGCATTAACAATCCATCAGCAGCTTGGTGATCTGTGTGAATTAGCGCGAACCCTTGAATATTTGGCATGTTATTACACAACGATCCATAGCTATGAGCGAGCTTTGACATGTTTGAGTCGTTCCGATAAGCTCCATCGGCAAACCCAACGCCAGCGTTCGGTCTACGAACAGACACAATTTACTGCGTTATTGGATCAAGTAAAACATACTTTAGGTTCCGATTGGATTGGGATTTGGCATCTTGCGCACCAACAGGCAGTTGAAATGCAAATATTGGCTCAGCCATAAACCTAGCTGAGCCAATATTGATCTTTAATCGGCCAATGCTTGCGCAAGTGGCGCGAGCTTAAATTTGGGGCTTTGGCTCAAAAAGCGGCTGGGATTGGTATACACCACCTCGTGAATCCATTGCTGTGAATGGCCACGGCGGCGCATTTCAAACATACAATTGGGAATTGCCAGCGGTTGACTTGGACCCCAATCGCAGGCTGAAGCGACACATAAACGCTCAGTGCCATATATTTCGAGCATATCAATCGCGCGGCCTGGCGAAACTTTGGTCATCGGATAGAGCGTCAATCCCGCCCAAAAACCATGTTCAAGCACCATGCGAATCGTGTGCTCTTCAACATGATCAACCAACACCCGACTGGGGTCGATGCGGCTGTTGCTAGCCAAGGTTTCTACAATTGCCTTGGTGCCTTTGTATTTATCTTCAAGGTGCGGGGTGTGAATATGAATCAATTGATTGTGCTCAAGCGCCAATTCAACATGATCGATAAAGGTGGCTAGCTCGTTGCGGGTCACTCGATTTAGGCCAATTTCGCCAATTCCCAGCACATTTGGGCGCTCCAAAAATTGTGGGATTATTGCCAAAACTTCACGCGCTAGTTCGCGATCTTCGCCTTCTTTGGGGTTCAAACAGAGCCAGGTATAATGCTGAATGCCATATTTGGCGGCGCGTTGTGGTTCAAACTCGGTTAAATGTTTAAAATAATCAGCAAAGGCACTGGCAGAAACCCGATCATAGCCAGCCCAAAATGCTGGTTCAGTCACCGCAACACAGCCAGTCAAGGCCATGGCATGATAATCATCGGTGGTGCGCGAAACCATATGCGCATGCAAATCGATATAGTTGATCATTGCTCGCTCTCCTTGGCAGCGCCATAAGCACTTTGGCCATCGCGTTCAGCGCGTAGCTCGCTACTCAGATCGCTCAACAACATTTGAATCCGTTCGACACGGCCAAATTCGCTGCTATTGAGCGCTGCAAGCGCTTCGCGAAAAGCCTTGATTCGAAAATCGTCGTTGGCATTGTGCTCAATCGAACGATCAAAGCGATCCAAAAAGGCAGCAATATCTAAGATTTTGGTCCGATGCTCAATAAATTCAAGCTCGATTAATTCACGTTGGGTCTTTGGGCAAGAGCCTTCAATCTGCATATCATCCTCGTTTCAAGCGCGTTCGGCTAAAGAGCGAATGGCTTGTTGCATAACGCTTAAATCAATTGTATGAACGTCATAGGGTTGGCCGATGTCACGAATTAATGTGATGGTTAATTGGCCGCCAAGGTGTTCACGAAACTCAGTCAAGCCACTCAACAGGCTTTGGGGATGCATTGGCTGCTCAAGATAGCTGCTCAAGGCTGGGTGATAAAGATCGAAGCCAACCGCAGTTAAGCAATTTAACACCCGTTGCCAAGTAGGCTCAGCTAAATCACCCAGCAAATAGCTATAGGTGCAATCGAGCGCAATGCCAATCGCTACTGCTTCGCCATGACGCAAATTGTAATCGCTGAGATATTCAAGTTTATGCGCTGCCCAATGGCCAAAATCCAAGGGGCGCGCCGAGCCACGCTCAAACGGGTCGCCACCAGCAATGTGAGCAAGATGCAGCTCGGCACAGCGAAAAATCTGATCCTGCATTACCGCCAAATCGCGCTGCTGAAGCGCCGATGTCGTTTGCTCAATCGTGGCAAAAAAGGCAGAATCTTTGAGCAAAGCCACCTTAATTGCCTCGGCAATGCCGCTACGCCAATCGCGCTCACTGAGCGTGGTCAGAAAGTGGCTATCGTTGAGCACAGCGTAGGGTGGCGCAAACGTGCCTAGAAAATTCTTTTTGCCAAAGGCGTTGATACTATTTTTCACCCCAACTGCTGCATCGTTTTGAGCCAAAACCGTGGTTGGCACGCGAATCAAGCGCACGCCACGATGGGCGGTTGCCGCCGCATAGCCAACCATGTCGATTAATGCCCCGCCACCAATCGCCATCACATACGAATGGCGATCGATCGCATAGCGATTAATCCCTGCATAGACTGCCTGTAATGGCTCGCTACTATGTTTAATCGCTTCGCCGCCAGCCAGCACCAGGCTTGGCTCGACCAATTCAAAGGCTTGACTAGCTTGGGCATAGGCCTCAATCTCGGCTAAGAGGGTCGGGTGATGCTCAGCCACAGCTTGATCAAGCACAACCCAAAGCTTGGGCTGGCTCAGCGCTGGAGCAAATATAGACGCTAAACATGGGTTAGCTCGGTCAAAAAGTTTATGAGTGCAATGCACTGGATACGAATAACGAACTTCAAACGCTTGCTGGATCGAACGCATAGCCATCTCTACCACTATGAGCAAATGCTCCAAATACTAAAATTAGAATATTCCAATTTTAGCATAGCTTGTAGTAGGCCGTTATTTAGCGTGCGCCAAACAACGCAGTGCCTACCCGCACAAACGTCGAGCCTTCCTCGATAGCCACCTCAAAATCGCCGCTCATGCCCATCGAAAGCTCTGGTAAGTGGCGATCAAGCTCCTGCTCAAGCGCATCGCGCACGTCGCGCAAGGCTCGAAAGCATGGCCGCACCACGCCCGCAACATCATCAGAATAGGGCGCAATAGTCATAAAGCCCTGCAAATCGATCAACGGTAATTGAGCGATCGCCCGAACTTCGGCCACAAACTCGCGCCACGCAGGGTTGCGCAGGCCACCAGCTAAGGCAAAGCCATCTTTGGAGCGCTCACCAGAAACATTGACTTGCAGCAAAATTGGCAAGGGCTGCGGAATTACCGCCGCTTCTTCATCAACAATCCGGTTGAGAATTTCGGCCAATTTAAGGCTATCGATTGAATGAATTAATGAAAAAAGCTTGGCAGCGCGCCGCGCCTTGTTGCGTTGCAAATGGCCGATTAAATGCCAGCGAGTTTCAGCAAGTGCCGCGGGCGTTTGCAGGGCAATTTTCTCCTCGGCCTCTTGCACCCGATTTTCGCCCACATCGTGAATGCCAGCCGCCAACACTGCATTGACCCGCAGCATTGGGTGGGATTTGGTGACCGCAATCAAGCGAACGCTGGCAGGATCGCGCTGACTGCGCTGAACAGCCTGGTCGATCCGTTGCTGAATCTGGGCAATTTGTTCCAACAATTGAGCCTGATCAAACGGCATGACGTACCTCGCATAGACCAATCACCGCAGCAAAGCGACCGGTAGCTCCGGCTTCGTGACGATGTGAAAAGAATCTATCATTATGACAAGCTGTACATAAATTCATGTTAATCAGGTTGGCAGGTTGAATGCCAGCTTGCAGCAACCAATGGGCATTTGCCGCCCATAAATCAAAATGCGGACGCTGTTTGCCAAGTTGGCGCAACAACACATGGGTCGAATGCTCACCAAACGCTTGTTCAACCGCGCCGATCACTGGCTGATCGACCTCATAGCAGCATGGTCCAATCGCTGGGCCGATGGCTGCCAGAATGTTGGCTGGCTCGGAGCCAAATTGGGCTTGCATGGTTGTGATGACCACTTTGGCAATATTATTAACTGTGCCTTGCCAACCAGCGTGAGCCACGCCAACCGCCTGAGCAATCGGATCGAAAAAGAGCAATGGTGTGCAATCGGCAAAATTGGCCCACAGCACCAGCCCAGGCTGGTTGGTGACTAAGCCATCGGCTGGCGGCAAGGTTGTTTCGCGCTCGCTCGCGCCGCGTCCGCGCTGCAATTCGCCCACCACAGCGACGGTCGTGCCATGGATTTGGCCCGCCAAAACCGCATCATCCAAGTTAAAGCCAACCTGTTCTGCAAAGCGGCGGCGATTTTCCAAGACGGCAGCGGGATCGTCGGGCCGCGAAAAACCAAGATTGAGGGTTGCATGGGGTGGTTTACTGACCCCACCTTGGCGGGTTGAAACGCCATGAATCAACTCAGGATACCGCAAGAAGCGTTGGATTTGCTCGATCATGCCAACCCCCATCAGATTGCTTGAATTTAACCAGCAATGTAAAGCGTGCTAGCGCCCATCATAACACCAGATACAGCTTGGTTGAGAAGCAAAAATCCCCCTTGAATGGTTTTTTGCCATTCAAGGGGGATTTGCACTTTGCGAAGCAGCAGGCCTAGGGGTTAGGCGTTGCGGCTTTTCTTCAATTCTTCCACCCGAGCCGAAAGTTGGGCAATTTTGTCGCTCAACTCGTCAATATCGCGCTTTGATGGAATATTCATGCGGTTAAGCACTTGTTCGAGCCGTGATTCAACCCGTGATTCAGCTTCATCGGCAACATGCTCAACTTCGCGTTTGCGGCGCGAAAGCACATCATTCAACAAGGTTTTAGCTTCGCGTTCGGCAACTTCACCACGATCGACCAAGCGACCAACGAATTGTTCCATTTCGTCGCGGGTCATGGCGACAGCGCCAACAGCAGCCAACATCAATTTGCGCACACCATCGACAAATGGCACGCCACGATCGTCAGCATCTTTCTTGATTTCATTCAAGTTTACTTCGATTTCATCAGCCATTACAATAACTCCTTTGGATTGACCTATCGCTCACCAGTTGTTTCAGTATAGCACCGCGCCAAATTAGCCGCGAAGCGCTTCGATCCGACGTTCAACTTCGCGTTGAACGGTAATGCGCTTGGCGTGGCTGGCTTCAAACAATTTGACGTGATGTAATTCGGCGATGCCCAAGCCATCGAGCTTGGCAATGGCTTCTTCAGCACGCAAGGTCTCGTAGCCAGCAAATGGCTCGCGAATTTCGCCATCGACGGTCAGGTGTTTGGCAACCGATTGTTCAATTTCGCGTTGAACGGTGACGCGTTTGGCGTGGCTGCTTTCGTAGGCTTCCAAAGCAAACAGTTCATCAAGGCTCAAAGTTGGCAACAAAACAATAATTTCTTCGGCAGTAAGATTTTCGTAGTTGGCAACTGGGGCGATGCTGCCATCGCTGCCAAGTTCGCGCAATTGGGCGTTAAGTTGGGCGATGCGGGTATCGAGCACGCGCAAGGTTTTGCGTGAAGGAATGTTCAAGTTTTCCAAGACATCGCTTACACCGCGCTCAACAGTTTGGCTAGCATCTTGCACATCGTTATTCAAATTGTTTTGCTCGCGGCGGAGGCGCACATTCAAATCTTTCAAATCGCCGCGAACTCCTGCGGCTACTTTTTCGCCGCGCTTGATCAATTTTTTGAAGGTTTTTTCACCGTTATCGATGGCCAACCCTGCAATCCCCAAGCCTGCCAACCATGAACGGCGAGCAACTTTTTGGGCGCTTTTGACTTGTTTTTCAGTCGTGTCAGCAATTTGGCGAATGATCGTCATAGATCGCTCCTTTGGGTAAACCGCCAAGCGGCAGTTTTTTTATAGCATGTGTTGTTGTTTCGATGTCATGACGCGTTGCGTTATCAAGAATATAACACAGCGCGTCATAAGTGTCAAGAGCGATTAATCACAGAATTGGTGATCTCTCCGATTTACTGGCCGCTGATCCCTAACACCTACTGCCTCAGCTATGCTCTTGGCTATTGGCTTGGGGATATGGGAACAGCAATCAAACAATCATTCGTGTAATTCGGGTAATTCGTGGCGAAGAGAGATTAGGCGATTAGCTATTGGCTTTGGGAACCTAATCTGTGGTCATCTGTGGCTCAAATGTACTTCGCGGTTCCATTTTGCGAGCGCCTAACTGCTTGTTCATCAAGCAACATTGAGGCCATGCACGCTGATGCTGCATTGATGATTCAAAATCAAAGCTCTTCGCTAATTGCTTGAATCAACAAAAACGATTGCAGAAGCCGGTGCAGCGCAAGCGGCAAATTTGCCCCAAGCAAAGATAAACCTTTAAGATGATAATAATATGACGTTGATTCAAGCATAATTTGCCCATTGGAAAGCACAAATAGCGAACTCTCATTTCGATTTGGACATTTAATTCTGCCAATTGGGGCAATTTGCAAACCACTCAGCCGGATGTAGGTATGAGAATACCAAAAGGCTGCCTCGCTAAATGCTGGGGCCAGCTGTGGCAGTAATTGAATCTCAATTGGGTCATCAGTCCATGCAAATAGCGCTTCCAAGCTTGCATCGAGCGGCCATGGCTGGGCTAGAGTTGCACTATTGAACTGAAAACCACCATAACGGCTCAATAACTCAATCAGCTGGGGAAAGATTGGGTATTGCTGCTGACGCAGCTCATAGAGCCATGGTTCAGGATCGATCTGTGCATCTGACTGCCAGCCTGCTGCTAACAACAGTGAATCAATAATTGGCTTAATCATGGCTACTCCTTGGCTACATTATCAAACAAAACTGCATACTCAGCTAAGGCATTCAAGCCCTCGCTGGGCGTGGTTCCCCAAATTTTCAAAGCCGATTTAGCCACATCAGCCAAACCACCCCAACGCATATTGTAGAATTGGCCAGTCATAATCCAACCATCAGAAGTCAAAAAAATCGTGCTTCCCACATCATACGAGCCAATTGGGCAAATCAAACGCCCATAATCGACAATCAACGGATGGTTAAGCCAGTAGGGCGCAGCTTCATAATCGGCATGCTGAGAATACGCAGGAATGAAATTCTCAAACATTCGCCAAAGCCGATAGGGAATTCCGTGATGCTCAAAAACTTGATCAGCAAAAATAAATCGATTATGGCTACCTAAGGTTGTTAGGCCACCAAATTGGCGTAAAAATGCTTCAGCCAGCGGAAATAGCGGATACGTCGCTTCTACAATGTGCTCAAGATGCACTGTAGGATCAACATCGCGCGCTGGAGTCCAGCCAAGTTGGCGATAGACGGTTTCGGCGATTGGCGAAAGTTGGAGTTCAAGTCTTTCCATTAATAACAATTCCTCAATCGATTCCACATACAACATATGGACGCTGATGAAGTTCCATATTGAGCTTCATGCTGAGGATAGTTTAACGAAGCAGCTTGATTAAGTATAGGAGCTGCAGATGAATGGTGCAGAGTTTGCCTATCAATTTGCCAGAAATTTCTAGCTTTTGGGGAGCACTGAAGCGTGGCCTAGCGGCCTAGGTGGGGAAATCTGTGCATAGCGTTTAGCTTAAATCGGGGCCAGCCGATCATGAGTTAATTTAACGAAGCGCACATTGAGCACGCGCAATAGGCCAGCTCGTTGCCCCAAAGCATTCTATGGCGCTTATGGATCGAGGCCGATGCTAGATGCTGTCACGCTGATGCAAGCCATGCTCAACCGCTAAGAGTGCTGCTTGGGTGCGATCGCCAACCTCAAGTTTGGCTAAAATCGTACTCACATGATTGCGGACTGTGCCTTCAGAAAGCCGAAGATCGTCAGCAATACTGGCGTTGGTATAGCCCTTGGCAATCAGATTGAGAACCGTTCGCTCTCGTTCGGTTAGGCGCTGGGTCAATTGGCTTGTTGCTGGGCTGCTACGCGCTTGGGCAACCTGATTCAGCAAGCGGCCAGTTACATGCGGGTCGACGTAGGCATTGCCTGCAACCGTGCCGCGAATCGCAGTCACCAAGTCGCTGTGGGCCAAGTCCTTGAGCAAGTAGCCTGCTGCTCCAGCCCGAATCGCCTCAAATAACCATTCATCATCATCATAGGTTGTCAAGACAAGCACCTTCACGCTTGGTTGGTTCGCCCGAATCTGGCGGGTGGCTTCAATGCCATTCATAACAGGCATTTTGAGGTCCATAAGTACCAGATCTGGTTCCCATTCAGCACTGAGATGGACTGCATCACGACCATTACTCGCGGTAGCAACCACCTTAAGATCGGGGTCAAGATTGAGCATAATCGAGAGGCCATCACGCACGACCGCCTGATCGTCACAGATTACGAGCTTGATCATCAATTACCCCTTTCCATAAAAATGCACCGTGACGCAGGTTCCTGCATTGGGCCTACTGGTTATGAAGATCGTGCCGCCAAGTTCCTGAACCCGCTCTTCCATGCCTGCAAGGCCGAAATGGCCGTTGAGTGGTGTGGCCGTAAGGTCAAAGCCACATCCATCATCGCGCACCGTTAGGCAGAGGTCGCCATCATCGTGGCTCAATTGCACCAGCAGCTGTTGAGCCTGCGCATGCCGAATCGTATTCCGAATGGCTTCTTGGGCCACGCGATAGAGACAGGTTTCGATCTCAAGCGCCATGGGTGGAAGCAAGGGCGGAATCTCAAGCGCAAGCGTAAGTGGGTTGGTGGCAGCCAGTTGCTCCGCCAATTGGCGAACGGCCAGCGCAAGCCCCAAATCGTCGAGTGGGCGCGAGCGTAAGGCTTTCAAGGCAAGGCGCGTCTCTTGAAGTCCATGGCGTGCTGCCTCCAAAGCTGAATCGTGCAAACTATGACTGGTTTGTGGATCAATCGTGCGATACAGTTTGGCAGCCTCCAACTGAACAATTAAGCCACTCAGCGCATGAGCCAAGGTGTCATGTAACTCCCGAGCCACCCGATTGCGCTCACGGCTGATGGCAAGTCGTTCTTGGGTGCCTGCATAATGACGCAGCTGAGCATGGGCCTCGCGCAGGGCCGCATTCTGCAAACGAAGCCGCTGCATCAACGCCGAGAGCGCATAGCCAAAAACCAAAAAGGTGCTGGTTTGCACAATTGTGATTGCAACTGCTGAGCTAAACCGTGGCGCGCGCAGCAAAATAGGCCCCAAAATCAGCGCACCCGTGGCAAAACAAAACCACACAACCTGACGCCAACTATACGTCCATGCAACCATCACAACGGCCACACATAACATCGGGCATAGACGCAGAACGACCAAACCAGGCTCGGCGCTAATTGGGCCTTGGCCGCTTGTAATCAGCGGAGTAAGAGCGATTGGAACGACCGAGATCAGCGCCAGAATTAGCGGCATAAACCAGCGGCCTAAAGTCCGTTGGGCCGCATCCCAGCTGGCTAAGCCAAATACAATTCCCGCTAAAGCCATATGAATTACATAATAGAACCATGGCAAGGGATAGGCGCCTGGTCGTGAGATTAATGAAACCCAATCAAGGCCCGTTAAAATCAAAAAATAGCTTATCCACAACAACGCCACACTTTGTAAAATCCGTTTAATCGTCAAGCCGCCACTTCCATGCTCGGGGTCGTGGACTGCATTTAACAACGGGTTGGATTGGCTGGCGCTAAACGTGGCTGCCTCGTGGACATGCATAGACATTCCTTGCGGTGGTCATGGGTCAGTTGCCCGTCCGCATTATAGCATGGCGATTTTTGGGGTCGCAGTGCCAAATGTCATGATCTTATGGCCAGACCCTATGACAAATGTCATCCCTCATATGCGGCCAAATAATGACATTTGGCACGTAGGGCCAAGCCCCATGCCGTGCTATACTCCGCAAACTTTCTTAGCTTGCGCTCCATACATTGGTTGGCAACGTCATTCCTACCTGGCCTTGGAGGTTCCATGAAAATCCGATCGCATAGCGCTGTGTGGCGTACCGTGTCGCTTATCGTCGCCGTTCTTGGGTTGATTTTGTTTGGCGTTGGCTTCGGCAATCAGGCCGAAACTCCGCAGCGCATGATCACCCGCGCTTGGGAACGGGCTGGGGCAAGTGGCAGCTATCGCTATCAGGCAAGCATCGAGCAAATAACCTATCCGGTTGCCGCAATCACCAGCGCAGGCAGACAACCGCAGGTTGATCATGTGGCGATCGAAGCTCAGGTTGATGCAGCCAAGCAGGAACTCGAAATGCAGCTGTGGAATGGCGCCGATCGCAATCCCGCCAAAGCGCATTCGCTCCGCGTGCATAACGGACAGGTGGAGCAACGCCAAGGTCTTGGCGCTTGGCAACCAGGCGATGTGCAGGATCTGAATGGGATTGCGCCCGCAGGAAATTTGCTGAGTTTTCTGATTGCAGCCGATGATGTGCAATTGCTTGGGCAGGAAACCAGGGCCTTTGAAACGGCAGCGGGAGCCGCGCTGGATCTGACGCTCACCTATGATCATGTTAGTTTTTCGCTCGATGGCAGCAGCTTGGCTGACCAACTCGGGCCCATGCTTGAGCAGCACATTCGCGCAAGTCGCAATATTCCAGCTCATGTCGTTCTCGACGCAGGCCAAGCCTATCGCACCATGCAAGGTCGTGGCGAGCTGTGGATTGACCAAGCAGGTCTGCCGCGGCGCATTGCCTTAACCATTGAATTTCCCGCCCAACGTGGTCAAGGTCGTTCGGTTGCCACAATTGTTGGCGATTATAGCAACTTCGATCACAGCCGTTTAGCGCTTGCCTCAACCCCATTCAGCGCCGACCCCATCACGTGGATTCGATTTCGTCTGATCGAAGGCTTGCCAGCTTTGCGCCTGCTGGTGCTGCAAATGGCCAGTATTGGGCTGCTGCTCGCGGTGATTGCGCTCTGGATGCGCCGCTTACACAACCGCACCGTGCATACCTACACCGTGGCGCTAGTAATTCTCTCCCTGCTGACCACACCATTGTTCCGCGCCGATGTGACCGAGGCCTTTGCCGCTGAGCAAAAGACCGAACAAACTGAGCGCGAGCAGCAGCTAGGCCAACAGCAACAGCTGAATGATGCTGTCGCCAGCCAAAAAACCAGCGCATGGAACCCTCAGCGCAATCCGCAAACCAGCCCAACTCAGCCAGCAATCGTCGATGGCGAATTAACCGCCTTGTTGACCGAGCAACCAGCGTTGGCCTTACCTGGCATGCTAGCCTCAAGCGATACAACCGATAGCGATAGCGATGGCTTGACCGATTATGATGAGGCAATTTGGGGTGCTTGCCCGAGTGCGAGTTCTAGCAGCGATCCTTGTGTTGGGGTTGCTGATCCAACCGATAGCGATGGCGATGGTCTTGAGGATGGCACGGAAGTGCATCAACTTGGCACCTTGCCCGACGAAGCCGATAGTGATGGCGATGTAATCGACGACAACCTCGAAGTAACGGGATTCGCGCTCGGCGGAACCCAGTGGTATCTCGACCCCTATGCCAGTGACAGCAATAGCGATGGCCTGACCGATGGGATCGAGTGTCAAGTTTGGGTTGCGATGTCGAGCGCCTATGATCCAACGGCGGCCTGTCCCGATAGCGATGGCGATGGCCAGCCCGATGTGTTTGATCTCGATAATGATGGCGATGGAGTTAACGATGCGGTTGATACCTCGCCCAACGGCGTCATCCCGCAAACCTTCACTGGTGATACGCCGCTTGCATTAAGCATCAGCCAGCTTGAAACCAATAAGCCAGTGTATGTTGATTTTCAAATTACCCCGACCAATCCTGAGCACCTTGATTATTTTGGGACTGTGCTCGATTGGCCGAGCGGCGATAGCGCTGGGCAAATTCAGCGCCATTTAGAAACCACCTTCGCCGACACCGATAACCAAACCTTGCGCAGCACTGATCCGAACGCCGCCAACGGCGATATTCGGCTAACGCCCATGCTCCAAATTCGCATGCCCTACACCAGCGGCCACTACGCCAATTTGCCAGTCAATGCCACCTATAGCGGTAGCGATCGCGAGGTTAATGTTGGGGTTGATAGCTGGATCGATAGCAGTGCAATCGAGCGCTATGACCTCAGCGTCTACGATTCGAGCAGTGGCGATGGCGAACTATTGGCCTATCTGCCAGTCAGCTATATATCCGATGAAAGCGATGGCGGCGTGGTTGGCTTTACGGCGCGCATGTTCTATCAACCAAGTCAAGGTAGCAATGGGCGAGCAACGTGGGGAGCAGCCCACGAGGTGCGTTTGGTCTGGCTGGTTGAAATGCTCACCGATAGCTGTAGCGACGAAAGCGATCTTGCCAGCTGCGAAGATAGCTACGCGATCATCCAAACCTATTACGATCAATGGACATTGGCTGGCTTGACCGTAACCGAGGAACATGGCACTGATACAGCGATTGTCTACGAAAATCCTGTTGAGGATACTAATCTCGCACTCGATAGCGATTTGTGGGTCGCTAGCTGGAACATGAGCAACAGCTTTTTGCGTGGGCGCGATTGTAGCAGCATCAATGGCAGCGGCATCTGCACAAGCAATGGCAACCGCGATGTAACAATCAGCAATTTGGCGAATAGCATTGATGGCTGGGCGGGTGGCGCAGCAAACCATGATCTCGCAGTGCAACGCGTTACCTACGACCACCATGATGCCTATGTTGAAGATTTAACGATCACGCGGACTGCCGCCTTGTTGAGCAGCGTATTTACGCCCTATGCCGGCCAAACCAATCCAACCTTGCTCTTTGCCAGCGAACATCAAAGCCGATCGGTGAATGTTGATGACAGCAGCGTTACCAGTAACGCGATTACGCTTAATTTTGATGCAGCAAGCGTGCCATTGGTGACCGAAGCGCGCATGAGTTGGGCACCCTACACCTATAGCAATGGCGGGTGGGGCAACTACGACCCAGAGCAATATTTAACCCTTTTGAACACCCTTGTAGTCGACGACGAATTTTTTCAAGCTGATGGCTCAAGCACCAGCCTCGATGAGGTAAGCGGTAAGCAGCTGTGGGCCCAAAGCTATTATGCAGCCTTGTTGCAAGGACTCTCGGAAACGGTCGAAAGCGCTGGCACAGTGCTGTGGACGCAGAGCACTGATCTAGCGGAAAGCCTCTATACGCCAGGCTGGCCATCGTCGACCCCGAAGGGCTTTACTTTTATTGGCAACGCCTACCTCAGCACGATCATCGAATCGGTCAGCAAGTTTGCCAAATATAAGGCAATGGGTTATAGCGGCTATAGCTTTTGGAGCGTGATCAATCATGCCTATAAAAAGGGCTTTACCCAATATACCTTTGCCTTTGAACGCTTGCTACAAAATAAAAAGAGTATAGCGTTGCATGGTTTAATTGGGGTAACCACGATTGGCTTGGCGGTTGGGGCAACCTTGTTTGCGGTGGGCTACCTCACTGGCGATGATGCAAGCTTTCAGGCTGGCGTTTATATTCTGAATGCAGCGACCGTGGTTGGGGTTGGCTTGTATATCGCCAATATGGTGCACAAATTCTATACCCTCTACCAAACGGGTATGGGCGTAAGCGCGGTCTTAAAATCGACGACCATGGCCAATTTTAAAGCGGTGGGCAAGTTTGGCTTGCTGCTTGGAGTGCTCATTCCATGGATCATTTTTCTCGCCACGTCAGGGGATGTGTTGTGGAGCATGATTACAACTGGTGATGGGGGCAGCATTGCCTTTACGGTCTATGTGGCCTATACCATCGCCAGCACCATTATTACCGTGGTGATGTTTGCCTTGGAATATGTGCCAGGGATTGGCCAATTGTTCTCGTTCCTGTTCTTTATGGTCTATTTTATCGATGGCATTCTGGCGATTGTTGGCCAGCAAACGGTCTTTGACCGTATGACCGAAGCGCTTGCCAAGCTGCTCTACGATGTTGACTTAGTGATCAAAAACATGGATTCGTCAGATCGCTTAACGCTTGATATTGTCAATCGCAGCCTTGGCACACCCGAAGATGGGTTTATCGTGACCAATAGCATCTCGTACACGATGCGGGTCACCAACACCCTGCTCTATGGCACGCAATATTCAGCAGCCGATGCCAATAAGGCCTCGTTCCTCTACACCCTCGACGATGAGCCAGTCGATTATCATACTCAAATTAACAAGGGCGATATGCGTGGCGACTGGGTTGCGATTGGCGGGCGCAAAATTCAATTGACCAAAACGATTGAATCGGTCGAGGCATTAGCTTTGACGCGGGTTGGCGTTGGCATCAATCGCTCGCTCGATGGCTTGCTCTATTTGAGCGAAGCCTATCAGGTGCCCTACTCTGGCTGTTGGCTTGATCTGTTTAGTTGTAGCACCGAAACCGTTGGTGGCTCCAGTGAAATTAATATTGGGGCTAGCGAAACCCTCGATATTTTGCCCGCAAGCATAAGCGAATTTTATGCCCTCGACTGGAACGAGGATGGAGCGTTGCAGTTTCCCAGCCAACGCGATCATGATGGTGATGGCTTGCTCAGCAGCGCTGCGGGCGGAGTAGACCCTGAGGATCTAAGCCGCGATGCTGATGGGGATATCTTGCTTGATAGCTACGAATTGGCCCAAGGCAGCGACCCAGAAGCAAGCGATAGCGATGGCGATGGGCTTGATGATGCCCGCGAATTGAGCCTTGGCACCAATCCTTTGCGCAACGATAGCGATGGCGATGGGCTTGACGACAAAACCGAAAGCACCACCGGCTGGATCATCAGCTACAGTGATACTGCGGACAATCGCCGTTATACACGAGTTTGGTCGAATCCCAATGTTGGCGATATTGATGATGATGGTTTGAACGATTTACAAGAGTTCGTCTATGGCTTCAACCCATGGGTCGCCACCGATGCCTCATTAATTGACAATCTTGTGCAATTTGCCGAAATGAACGTGCAGGAAACTGCGGCGGCAACAGTGTTGCTACGGCTAGAAGAACCTGCCGATGCAACCGTGTTTGCCAATAGTGCCAGCGCCACCAGCTTTAACTGTGCCAGCACCGCCACTTGCCCAATCGCGGCCCAAAGTGGGCGTTATGGCACTGCGGCCAATTTCGATGGCAGCAACGATTATCTCGAAGCCAGCGTTCAGCTCAATCCCACGGCCTATACCCAAGCAGCTTGGGTCTATCCCACCAGCAGCGATACGAACTTTCATGGGATTGTTGGCTATGACAACGGGGTGTTGGCCCAACGCGCACCAAGCATCTACCTGTTTCAGGCGGGACGGGTGCAAGTTGGCTTTGGCGATGGCAGCACATGGAACAGCCTTTCAATCAGCAGTGCCATGCTCAGCAGCAACACGTGGAATCACATTGCCAGCACCTTTGATGGCAGCACCATGCGCATCTATATCAATGGGGTTGAGCAAGCGAATTCAACCGCAGCCAGCGGCAAAGTGCCCTATCCAATTAGCAATTTGCGGGTTGGCCGCATCGATAACTATTTCAAAGGCACAATCGACGAAGTAAGCCTGTTTGATCGGGCACTGTCGGCCAGCGAAGTGGTTGCGCTCAAGGATGGCCGCTACAATCCCAATGATCTGATCGTGCAACCAGGCGCAGCCTTGCAGTATTCAACCAACGTCACCAATACGCTGGCAGCCCAAGGCATTCATGGCCATTTGCTGGGTAGCACTAGCACCAGCGATCCAGTTGTTGCCGAGCCGAAGATTGCCTTGCGCTTCGAGGATGCTGACCGCAAGAGCGGCTTTAGCCCAGCTTCTGGCGAGAGCGAAGCGGCAACCTGTGTTGGCACGACCTGCCCAGCAAGCGATCTTGTGAGTGGCAGCGATCGGTCGTTGGCCTTCGATGGCGTTGACGATCTGCTTTCGATCGGCACGCTAGCCTACGAAACCGCCTTCCAAGCCTCAAGCTTTTCGTTCAACGTGAAATTAAATGCCTGGCCAAGCGCTGGCAAAACTATGAGTTTGATTGCGACCGACCCAACCCAAACCTATGGGCTGAATGTCTCGGTTAATAGCAGCGGCAAGCTGATGGTAGGCTTAAATGATGTAAACCCAGCCTTGACTGGTGGCATCACTATGCCAACCAATACTTGGATAACGATCACCGTGACTGTCAACGACAAGCAATTGCGCGTCTATCAAAACGGCACCTTAGATAGCGGATTGAACAACAATCTGCGCTTGCGCCTCGTAGTTGGGGCTGGCACATTGGGCAATAGCATCGATGGAACTAGCCCATTGCATGGCAATCTCAACGCCATCAGCATCATCAACAATAATGCAGAAACGGTCTTTGCGCTTGGCTTCGATGAAAATAATAGCAGCCTGCGCACCAGTTTTGTCAACACTGCGAGCGGCGGCAGCACCGTTACCTGTGCCTCGGCAGCGACGTGCCCAAGCTTAACCGCTGGCGCAACCAACGAAGGCCTGTGGTTCGATGGCAGCGACGATTATTTGCCCTTGCCTGCCACAGTAAGTAACGCAGCAGGGACGAGCGGATCGCTAAGCTTTAAACTTAAATTGACGACGCTCCCAGCCAGCGGTTCCTACTATTATTTGCTCGATAACGGCTGTTCAAGCTCGGCGGGCGCAGGCTATTGTTTACGGGCCTTCGTTGATTCAGCTGGGCTGGTCACGCTTGGCTTGATAAATCGCAGTACAACCAACATTGCTTTTGGGCCATTCGCAACCACTGCCGCCGGAGGCTTCAGTGGCAAACTTGGTAGTTGGGTAACGGTGACGATCAGCTGGAATCTGGCCGCAGCGGCAGGCGCAACCAGCAGCTTCAGCATCGCCACAACCTATAATGGCACCACCACAACGGCCAGCAGTAGCGGCACCAGCACCTATTGGCCCTTGATCACAACCGATAGCAATGCGCGGTTTGGGCGACGTGGTGGCGGTGGAATGCCGCTGAACGGGGCGCTTGACGATTTCATTGCCACAAGCTACGCGCTTAATTTCGACCAACCAAGCTTCAACGTCGAACAGATTAACCGAGTCAATGCAGGTCGGGTTGCAGCATGTCGAGCGTTCTATAGCTGTCCCACATCAACCAGCGCTGGCAAATTTGGTGCGGCGCTCCGCTTCGATGGCAGCGATGATTACATGGTGCTTGATCATACGTTAGCCGACGATTTCAGCATCGCATTTTGGATGCAAACGAGCCAAACCACAGGCAGTGCCAGCGCGTGGTGGCAGGGCAATGGCTTGGTCGATGGTGAGGTTTCAGGCAATGGTAACGACTTTGGGATCGCCCTTGGCGATGGTGGCAAAGTCTTGTTTGGGATTGGCAACCCGACTGCCAGCGACACAACCATCAAAGGCGGCAGCGTCGCCAATGGCAGTTGGCATCATGTGGTGGCAACTAGGGTCAAGCAAAGTGGGGCGATGCGGCTGTATATTGATGGGACGTTGGTTGCCAGCGGCACCGGTAACACAGCTAGCCTGAGCGCGCCACCCTTCTTGCGCCTTGGCATGATTCAAACAGGCTATAACGCCTACGCAGGCTTGCTCGATGAAGTTGTGCTGCTTCCCGCAGCGGTTGATCTGGCAGGTGCGCAATTGCTGATGCAAACTACCTATCCCATGATCGAGTTTGCCAACGCTGTTACAACCTTCCAACTCAATGCACTTTCGGCAAGCACGCTGAGCGCCGCTGCCAGCGTGAGCAGCAATGCGGTTACTAGCCGCCATACGTTTACCCAAGAGGTAGAGGCGGCAATCGATCTCCAATCGGCAATCGCCTATCCGGTAACTGATAGCAATGCAGCCAGCATGCCGTTGCTTATGCCGTTTGAGGAAGTGCCAGGCGAAACCATATTCAACAATTATGGCACGCTAACAGGCTATAGCCAAAGCAACGACATGAAAACCCCAACCTGTTATAGCACGATTGGCTGCCCAACCACAGGCATGCAAGGCGTGGTCGGGCGGGCTGCATGGTTCAATGGCAGCGGCGATTGGCTCAGCTGTACCTATGCTGGAGTTTTGGGCTTGCCCTGTGGATTGAGTGAAATTAACATTCGCAGCGTGGCAGCCTGGGTCAAGGCCGATCGCGGCACGATTGCCGATTTCCGTAACTCGCTCGGTAGTAGCGGACTTGAGTTGGATTACAACAGCTTCAAGGTCACAATCAACGGGACGACCTATCGAATCGCGATTGATCTGCCAGAAAACGAGTGGGTCCATGTCGCAGCAACCGTTGACCTGACCAGCCGAATTGCGAAGGTTTATGTCAATGGAGCGCTATATGGCTCGACCAGCCTTGGCAGCAGCGGCACCTACGAAGGCAGTTTCCCATCGATTGGAGCCAATCGGGCAGGAACATTTGGGAACTTGGGGGCTGATGGCGATTTTTTCCATGGCGCGATGGATGATCTGCGCGGCTATACTATCACGCTCTCAGCCAGCCAAATCAAACAACTCTACACCGAATCAGCGCCCACCATGGCCTTCGATTTCAATGCCGATTCAAGCAATGCCAGCAGCGTTCACGATACCTCGGTCAATGGCTATCCTGGCGTGCTGCGCGGCTCGTTCTGCAATACGGTCACCCTCGATTCCGCCGATTTTAGCAACTTTGGCGCTGATGGGATTAACATTCGTTTGGAAAGTACCGATCAGCTGATTCTGAGCATTCCTTTGATCGCAACAGCGGTGCAGCAATTGAATGTAAGCGTGCCAATCTGTGGTATGGATAGCCTGCGAATTGAGCAAATTGCAAGCAATGCAGCAATCTCCTACTATGGAACAGCGAGCTTCAATCCAACCCTGTCGGGAACCACGGCGAGCGTTATCATTGGCTCCTATCCAATCGATCATATGGTGCTGAACTACCGATATGCGACGCCAACGAGTAGCAGCGCGCCGAGCCTAACCGATGGCAAAATTGGCCAAACAATGACCTTTGGCGGGGCTGGTGCGATTGAAGTCCAAAGCCCAACCACGGTTTCGGCCTTGACCAGCACCTTTAGCTTAATCGGCTGGATCAACCCTGATGATATTGCTGGCTTCCAGCAGATCATCGCTAGCGGCACCGATGCGAGCAGCAACAATGGTTTCAGTCTTGAATTGAACGATAATACACTTCAATTCCGTACCTTGGGAGTAAAAACCTATGCCAGTAGTGCCAGCGTGCGCGCCGGGATTTGGCAGCATATTGCCGTGGTTTTCGATAGCAACTACGATGCGTTGTTTTATGTCAATGGTGCATTGCAAGCAACGATCGATGGCTCGGCAGTTGCCAAAGCAAACACCGATGATCCAACCTATCTTGGTGGCAGCGCAAGCACGATTGGGGTTTTGCAAAACTTCTTCCGTGGCCAACTTGATGAGCTAGCGATCTACGACCGTCAACTGACCACTGGCGAAATCTATGGCATCTATCTCCGCGATTTGCGCTGGTATAGCGCCCGTAGCACAGTTGAGCTTCAGGTTGACACCGATGCGCCAAGCATCACCCTGCTTAGCGATGCGGCCTATATGGCCAATCAACCAACTAGCATTGTAGTCTCGACAATTGATCCAACCTCAGGGGTGCGCTTGCTCGACGTTGGGGTTAAACGCCCAAATACAAGTAGTTATACGTGGTCGAGCGCAGCACTCTGTGCCGAATCGCTTAGCCTCGCACGTAACGCCGCGTGGTGTTACAGTTTTGATCCAACCAGCCTCAGCGGCCCAGGCAGCTATAGCCTTCAATTCCGCGCGGTCGATGCAGTCGGCAACCAAACAATCTCGCCTGCCTATCAAATTAACATCGATCAGACAGCGCCAACTGCTGCCAGCACCTACAGCGACCATTGGCAACCGCTCGTCGCCAGTGTCAGCGATAATCTGGCATGGACAGTGGCGCTCAGCGGCACACTCAGTGATCCTGGCAGTGGCATTGATCCAAGTGCAGCGCAATTGAGCTTACTTGATAGCACAGGCGCCGTAGCTGGGCTGGATCATGCGCAAACGGTCAGCGTCAGCGGCAATAGTTGGAGCATCAATTATGGCTTTGCCAACAAACGTCCGGCGGGCCGTTATCAACTGCGTTTCAGTGTCGCCGATGCAGTTGGCAATCAATGGTTGGGGCTGATTGGCAGCATCATGCTTGATGGACGCGCGCCCACTATGGAGCTTGCGCCCGACCTGCTGGCTTCGCGGATTATCAGTACAACTCCAAGCCTGAATGGACTGGTGGTCGAACAACCACACTGGGGGGGCGAGATTGCCGCCTTCCCGTTTGCCGAAGCCAGCGGCGCGACCAGCTTTGCCGACTACTCCGCTAGCCAGCTGAACGCAACCTGTACAGGCCAAAGCTGTCCAAGCGGCGTGAGCGGGATCTTTGGCCGTGCGCTTAGCTTCGATGGTAGCAACGATAGCCTGACCATCGCGCCGACCACAACCATCGATCTGCACACAGCAACCCTGAGCGTGTGGATCAAACCAAGCTGGATTTCGGGCACGCTTGGCTATGCCCCAACACTTGCAGCCCAGAGCACTGCAAGCACGCCAAACTGGCGCTGGCAGATCGCGGCCAATTACCGTAGCATGCAATTAACCACAGGCAATTCAACCACCAGCCTCCCCCTGAATCTAGCACCCAACCAATGGGCACACCTTGCCTTGGTGCAAGCAGGCGATAGCTGGACAGGCTATCTGAATGGGGTTGAACTTGGCATCGTTGATCAAGCGTTTGGAACGACGATCAACCTGCCGCTGCACCTTGGCTCAAATGGCAGCAGCCAATTCTTTGCTGGCCAACTCGATCAATTCACCCTCTACGACCGGGCCTTGTCGGCGGCGGAAGTCTATGCATTGGCCCAAAGCTCGGTCGCTGGAATTAGCAATGCTCAAATCTGGCTTGCCCCCGACGAAACGATGCTACCCGCCAGCCCACTGATCAGCTACGATTTTACCGAAGTCCCTGGCGCAACCAATTTTGCCGATGCAAGTGGCAATAGCTATCCTGCAACCTGCACCACTTGTCCAACAGCAACCACTGGCTGGACTGATAGCGACGCACTCTGGTTTGATGGGGTTAACGATGGTCTGAGTGTAACGATTACCAACAATCTGAGCTTGGCAAACTTTACTCAAGCAGCATGGATCTACCCAACAGGCAGCGATTCAGGCTATCACGCGGTAATGGGCTATCAACCAGGTTCGCTCAATCAGCGCCGCCCACCAAGCATTTATATCAATCAAAAGAATCGCATTCACGCAGGATTTGGCGATGGCAGTGTCTTTACATCGCTGCAAACAGGCCCAGTTTTGACCATCAATGCCTGGAATCATCTTGCGACAACCTTTGATGGCAACGCTTATCGGGTTTATGTCAATGGCACGGCGGTCTATACCTCGACAGCGAGCGCAGGCCGCACCCCGTATCCGGTTTCCAAACTCGAAATTGGCAAGGCTGATACCTATTTCAACGGGGCCATCGATCAGGTTCGCATCTATGATCGCGCATTATCAGCCAAGGATATTGGCTTGCTAGCATCAGGCTGGACAACCGCCCCGATCACAGGGGCAAGCACGGCCAGCGCCGACTGGAACTATTCGATTCCACATGGGCTTCAAGGCTTGTATAGCCTGCGCATGCGAGGCACAGATAGCTTCAGCAATACCGAAGCGATGGCAACGAGATGGCGCGGCATGATCGATAGCATTACACCCACAATCAACCTCAGTGCGGTCCATCGCGGTGGTGGCTATGCAGCCTCAACCGTCTATACCGTAACCGCCAGCGATCTCTTCCTTGATTCTGCGACCCTTAGCATGCCATGTCAAGGGCTCAGCAGTAGCTTAACCTCCAATCCAATGGGCGGCACGAGCACACTGACGGCAACATGCAGTCTTCCAGGCCATCAACAAGGACTGGTGAGCGCAAGCATTGATGATCTAGCGGGCAATCACGCTAGTGCTTCGTTGCAGCTGCCAACCCCAACCCCAAGCCCCGCAATTGTGATTACCGCACCATCGAGTATCATCACAGGGACGGCACCGATCAGCATCACTGGCGGAGCGTATGCGCCTGCTGGCATTCAACAAATAACAGTCGTTATCGCTGGAAATAGCGTGGCTACCCTACAGTTTGGTACGGGCGTTACAAATACCCTCTGGGCAACAACGTGGCAGCCACAAGCAAGCGGTCGCTACACGTTGACTACTATGTTGATGGCAAATGATGGTAGCATCGCTAGCGATAGCATGAGCATCACCGTGCGCGACGCGTATCAGCTACAGGTTGATCGAGACGGGAGCGGCAATGGTCAGATCATCAGCACGCCCACAGGTATTGATTGTGGCAATCTGTGTGCAGCCCTTTTTGCAGCCAGCACGATAATCACGCTCACCGCAACGCCGGATGCAACTTCGGTCTTCAGTGGCTGGAGCGGCGCGTGTAATGGCCAAACAAGCTGTATTGTGACCATGAATCAGTCGCAGCATGTGACCGCAACCTTTGAGGTAAAGAGCTACCCACTCAGTGTCGATTTCGCAGGCGATGGCGCTGGCACAATTACAATCATGCCAGCAGGCATCCAATGTACTCGCCAAACCGCCCCATGTTTGAGCATGGTCAATGCAGGCACTGTCGTGACCATCACCGCCGCGCCAATGCCAAATACACGTTTTGTTGGCTGGAGTGACGATTGCAGCGGCACAACGATCCTCTGCATCCTACCGATCAATCAGGCGCGTCAGGTGACAGCTAACTTTGCGCTGCTTCCACCAACTGTCACCCCAACCATGGCCCCGACGAGTACCGCAACCGCGACTCCAACAGCCATGCCAACCACAACCAGCACGCCAAACCAGCTACCGACCTTAACAACAACCGCTCTTCCATCAAGTTCAGCAACAGCAACCCTGACTGCCATTGCGACGGTCATACCAAGCGTTTCAGCAACGGCAACAACCAGTCCAACCAGTTCCGCAACCATACCCGTTCCGAGCACACCAACCCACACGCCAACGGCAACAATAACTCCCAGCATGGTTGCGCCAAGTTATCGCATCTATCTTCCAATGACGATCCATGGAACCCCATAAAATACTGCAAGCAGCAAAAAACGACCATGTTCCCAAGAGTACTTGGGAGCATGGTCACGAATTGCGAACGAGCGCAAACTCAAGCCGCAGCCCTCAGCAGCAAAGGCCCAAGCATTCAGCAAGCGGAGAAATTCAGCCATCCTTAAATTAATCCAGTCGCTGCGCTCTATGCTCAACAAAACATATGTGCTATGATAACCATGCGTTTGGCCTTGGGATTCAGCCTAGTTCAATGAAGTAGCTTGATTCAGGATCGGAGATGCAGATGAATGTTGCAGCGTTTCGCCATTTCTACGAATATCACTTTGCAGAAAACCGCCAGCTCTTGGAGAATTATGTCGCTCAATTATCTGATGAACAATTTGTGCAAGAAGTAGTGTATTCGCTTGGCTCAGTGCGCAACCAACTTGTGCATTTGATGAGTGTTGATCAAACTTGGTTTAGTGGCTTGCGTGGCATAGAATTTCCCGAACCGCTTGATCCCAACGCGTTCCCTAATCTGGCCACCTTGCGCAGCTATTGGGCTGGGGTTGAAGCTATGATGCGCGAGTATTTAGCGAATTTGCAGGATGCAGATTTGCAAACCAAACCGCTTGATGGCGAAGATGAAAATTTGATTGTCTGGCAAGTGTTGTTGCAAGTTGTCAACCACGGCACCGATCATCGCGCCCAAGTGCTGCGCATGTGCCACGATTTTGGAGTCAAAACCAGTTCACAAGATTATATTTTTTATGTCTATGCCAATCCTTCAGCCTAAAGAAATCGGCGAGCCACCTCAAAATAGGTAGCTCGCCAAACTACCTTTTAGGCGAGTTGCGCGGTTGGGCGGCGCGGGCGATTGTTGAAGTAGAGCACCAGCCAGCAAACCAGCGTAAAGACCGCCAAGGCCACAAAACCATAACTAAACGAGCCAGTTTGTTGGCGAATATAGCCCAACAGCAATGGCGGAAAAAAGCCACCCAAGCCGCCAGCAGCACCCACTAAGCCAGTCACAATTCCAACTGATTGCGGGAAATACTCAGGCACTAATTTGAAAACTGCCCCATTGCCCAAGCCAATTGCCGCAGCCATGCCCAATGCGCCAATTGTAAAAGGCACAACATTGTTGAAGGCCATCAAGCCAGCCATACAGGTGGTGATCGGAAATACCCATTTCAAAATGGTATTACCGCCAACTTTATCGGCCAAAATCCCGCCAACTGGGCGTAACGCCGTCGCCACTAGCACAAAGCCAGCGGTACGCAAACCTGCATCGGTTTTGCTCAGGCCAAATAAATCGGTCAACAAAGTTGGCAAATAGACCGCCATGGCCACAAAACCACCAAATGTTAGAAAATAGTACAAACTCAGAATCCAGCTTTTGGGGCTGCTCATTGGCTGCAAAATTTGGCTTAGGCTTTTGACTTGGCCTTGGCGCGGCGCATTGCGGGCAAAGAACATAAAGCACATCAGCCAAACCACAGTCAAGGCCGAAAAAACCCAAAAGCCCCATTGATAGCCCAAGTTGGCCGCCAATACTGGCGCACCAAACGCCGCCAACGATTGGCCTGCATTGCCAGCACCATACACCCCCAAGGCAAAACCTTGGCGTTGCGGCGGATACCAACCACTAACAAAGCCAACCCCAACCGAAAAACTCGCCAGCGCTAAGCCACAACCAAAGGCCGCAATCAGCAATTGATTGTAACTTTGCACCCAGCCCATGCCAAGCGATGGGATAATCGCGCCAGCCATCACAGCACTAAACACGATCCGGCCACCATAGCGATCAGTCAACATCCCCAGCGGAATCCGCCCTAAACTACCAAGCAGCACGGGTAAGGCCAGCGCAATGCTGACCTGAACAGGCGTGAGATTCAAATCAGTTTTAATTGTTGGCATCATGGCCGAAACCGAGCCAAATATTGCAAAACAGACGGCAAATGCGCCGGTTGCGAGAATCAGTTGGCCAAGATTGCCACGGGGTTGGCCCTCGTTGGCCGTTGCTTGAGCATTCATTGCAAGGCTCCTATCAGTTGGGCTTTCGATCAAGCTTGTAGAGAAATCTCAGCAAGCCAAGGTTGAGCAGCAAACAGATGCAGCTAAAAATCAGGGCTGGCAGGGGCACACCACTATCACCACCAAGATACGAGTTCATGGTGGCGGTCAAGAGCCAAAGCTGCACAATATCGATGATCAACACAATGCTCAAAATGCCATGGACGATGGTCATTTTTTGCTGGCGAGGAAAACGTTGTTTCATATGCTGCGTAGCTCCACGGCTGTTGCAAAAATCTCATCACCACGCACTTCGAGCTGAATCCTTGGCAATGGGCGTTGCGGCGGTCCGGCGAGTGGGCGACCTTCAGCCAAGCTAAACGAGCCATTATGGCATGGGCAGCCAATCTGGTTTTCGGCAACGTTGGGAATCACGGCGCACGAAAGATGGGTACATTTTTGGCTATAGGCCAGCAAGGTATCAGCATCGGGGCGCACCAAAATGCATGGCTCATGCTCGTTGGGATAGTGGAACACCAAGGTGCCGCCAACCGGAATCTCGGTAAGGCTGGCAATTTTTTGGGCTGGTGGTGGCGCTGCTTGGTTGCGCTGCCAATTTTTAAACAAAATCCAAAATTGGCCTGCACTAAATGCCGAGCTAATCAGCACCAAAAATTTGGCAAATTCCCGCCGCGAAACATAATTATCTTGGGCAACATCAATCGGAAAGTCTTGCCGCCATTGCGGCTGTTCGCTCAATGGCAAGCCATCGGGTGCAAGCGAAAGTTCATCGTGGTCGCGAGGCATAATCAGCATGTCCTTTCAATTTCAGGTTTTAACAAACAGCGTTTGGTGGCTTATTCGTCGTGCATCATCAAGAAAATATCGTGGCCGCTGGTGTGATCATGCATAGCCGAAAGCACGTCAATGTGTTCTGGGTGGGCTGTTCGCGGCACCATCATGTGGACTTTGGTGCTAATTGTTTGCTGACCAAATTGAAATTGATTGACTGGCATTGAGCGAGGACGTTGGGCTTCGATTTGCTCGCGTGTGCCATAGTATAAAGCACCGCTTGGGCAGACCGAGGCGCACATCGGTGCTTTTCCTATCGAAGTTCGGTCATAACACATATCACATTTCATCATCAGTTCAGCGCCACTATTCATCTTGGGCACGCCAAACGGGCAGGCCAGCACACAGTTGTTGCAGGCAATACAGCGTGGTTTTCGCGCAGTTTGCACCACGCCATCGGGCGTTTTCTTAATTGCATCAGCAGGGCAAACCTCGGCACACGTTGGCGAATCGCAGTGCATACACACCACAGGCGCAGTTTGGGTCGAATAATGCCGATTCACAAATTCAAGGTGAATCATGGCCTGACCTTTGTGCGTGTCGCACTCGCTACAGGCTTGGACACACGATTGGCAGCCGATGCAACGGCTAGGATCGATAAAAAATTCATACTGGGCTTCAGGCATGGCAGGCTCCTATTGCTGAGGCTCAAGTTGGCTAGCATAGGCCGGTGCTTGGGTCGCTTTGATCAAGCGCACCGCACAAACCTTGTACTCAGGAATTTTCGAAATTGGGTCTTGAGCGGCGATCGTTAGGCGATTGATGCTCTTTTGTCCAGCCCAGTGATAGGGCACAAAAATCGTATCTGGGCGAATCGTGCGCACAACTTGCGCCCGCAAAGTGATTTCACCGCGCCGCGTTTGGGCCGTCACCCAATCGCCTTCTTTGATGTTGAGCCGCAGCGCCAGTTGCGGATGCAGCTCAATTCGTGGCTCGGCATATTGATCAACCAACGGGCCAATGCGGCGGGTTTGGGTTCCCGAAAGGAAGTGGCTAATCACGCGGCCAGTCGTCAGCATCAAGGGATATTCTGGATCAACATCTTCGGCGGGCGGCGTGTAGGGCGCAACATTGAAGCGCGCTTTGCCATCAGGGAAGTAGAACGGGCCAGCGCCTTTGGCAACTGGATTCCAAGAATTTGGCTCGAACAGACGCGGCGTTCCCGGATGATCATCGCTAGGGCACGGCCAGAACACTCCATTTTGGGCTTCAATTTTTTCGTACGTAATGCCTGAATAATCGGCAACTCCACCTTTCGAAGCGCGGCGTAATTCCTCAAAAATCGCTCGTGGCCCATCGAAGGTAAAGCCTTTGCTACGGCCCAAAGCTTGGGCAATATCCTGAATGATGCGCCAATCTTGGCGAGCCTCGCCTGGGCATTCAATTGCTTGATTAATTTTAATCACCCGACCTTCTGCTTGGGTCACCGTCCCTTCATCTTCCTCTTGTAGCGAGCCAGGCAACACAATATCAGCATGACGCGCGCTATCGTTCAAGAAGAAATCGATTGAGGTGTAGAATTCCAGTTTATCGAGCATCGCGCTGACGTAATCGCTATCGGGCAGCGAAACCTTGGGATTGAAGCACAAGCTCAGCAAGCCTTTGATCTCGCCAGTTTCGATTTTGCGAAAAATTTCGTAGGCATCAACCCCAGGCTGCGGCATTTCCTCGACAGGCATATCCCAAATGTTGGCAATATGTTGGCGATGTTCAGGGTTGGCCAAATCGCGCCAGCCTGGCAATTGGTCGCATTTTTGGCCATGTTCGCGGCCACCTTGGCCATTAGCTTGGCCAGTAATCGTGGCATAACCACAATTTGGCCGCCCGATACGGCCCGAGGCCAGCACAAGGCTAATCGCGCCCAGCACGTTTTGCACGCCATGGGTGTGGTGCTCAATGCCACGGGCGTGAGTCATAAACGAGGTTTTGGCCGTGCCCCACCATTCTGCTGCTTGTTGAATGCCCTTTTCAGCAATCCCTGTCACCTCGGCAGTGCGCTTGGGAGTCCAATCGGCAACGTGTTCGGCTACTGCTTCAAAGCCAACCGTGTGATTGTTAATAAATTCATGATCAAGCCAATCGTGTTTGATCATGAGGTGCAAAATGCCGTTGAAGAGCGCAATATCGCGGCCTGGTTTAATTGGCAAATACAAGTCGCAAGTACGGGCAATCGGTGTGATGCGCGGATCGACGACAATAATTTTGGCTCCGTTTTCGCGTGCCCGCCAAACATAGCTGGTGGTGATTGGCGCACATTCGGCCACATTCGCGCCGCTAATCCAAACCACATCGGTGTGCAGCATATCGTCCCATGCGTTGGCGGCGCGGTCGATGCCGAATGATTTTTTGTTGGCAGCGCCAGCACTGACCATGCACAAGCGCCCGTTATAATCGATATAGGGCGTTTTGAGGCACATGCGGGCAAATTTGCCCATCAAATAGGTTTTTTCGGTGGTCAAACTTGCGCCAGAGAGAATCCCGAAGGCGCTGTTGCCATATTGAGCTTGAATGCGGCTAATTTCATCAGCCACGCGCTGAATTGCAGCATCGTAGCCGATTGGCCGAAAACCGCCGCTACTGGCTGGATCACGCTCCAAGGCGGTCAACAAGCGGTCGGGATGCGCTCCTTGCAAATAGCGTTTTACACCTTTGGGGCAGAGCATCCCTTGATTAAACGGGAAGTCATACCACGGCTCAAAGCCAATCACAGTATTATCTTTGACTTTCAGTTGAATGCCACATTGCTGGCCACAAAAGCAACAGTGGGTTTTGACCAAGCGATCTGGCTCAACGCCAGCCTCAAGCCGTTGGCCTTGGGCGTGGGCCACATGCGGGCCATACGCTGCAATCATCTCTAGTTCAGAACGGGGAAGCTGTGCCATATCGAAAACTCCTCACAAACCTAAAAATGCAGATTGGCCTGATCTTCATGGCCAAGCGGGCCTTCGCTAATGACGGGGTTACCAAAGCGCGGGGCGGCTGGTTGCTCGTGCATGCTCGAAAACATTTGATCGCCAAAATTGCCTTGCCACTGTTTGGTTTGGGCCAAAACGAACATCGCGCGGCGGCATGGCGGGCAAATCCATTGATAATGTTCGACTTCGCCCGCAACTTCGTAGCGAAAACCAAGTTGCTTTTGCACGCTAATCAAATCTTCGACGTGCATGCGCGAGGAATAAGCTTCGCCACAACGGCGGCAATGGGCTTGCTCGCTGGTTGCGCCTGCATCTTTATAGAAGGTTGCGCCAAGCTGAGCGGGGCGCTGGAAGATGTGAAAAAACTTGCCAAACGGCATATACAGCAAGGTGAAAATCACCGTAATTGCGTGCAGAATCGCAATAAAATCGAAGGCATAGCCACGCATCCAGGTGTAGCTGGCGGTCAGCATCACGCCAGTCACGCTAATCGCAAACAGCAGAATCAATGGCAAAATATCTTCAACAAATTGCTGGACTGAGGCCGCGCCATGGTCGCGCATGCGCCGCCACATCGCCAACATCACGCCGAAAATCACCGCGAACGACGACCAAACCAAGCCATGAAACATCAAAAAGGCAAAAATCGAATCGACGGGAAAGTCGAAGAGCGCAAAGCCAAACAGATAGGCTCGATACGAATCTAATGAGCCGGGCACGCTGGCAAAGTGCAGCCAGCCAAAAACTAAGGGAAACGTGATTGCGACAGCGACAATGCAGCCCCACATAATGAACCAGTGGGCCAGCCAGCGCAGCTTGCCACGCTTCCAAATAAAGCGATTAGCGGCAAAATCGCTACTGGTACGGGTAAATAAATTGCGAATGTTGGTCAATAAGCGCTGGGGTTTGAAAAACATTTGCCAGCCGCGTTTCCAATACATGGCGGTTGGCGGGCGTTGCAGCCACATCGTGTAGCGGTAGGTAATGCCAAAGGTGGCAAAAAGCGTGGCAAAGGTATACGCGACAAGGGCTGCATCAAAATGCGCCAGATCGCGTGAACCAACCGCAATCATAATCGCAAGACTGATCGTTGTCATGCAGCCCCAAAGCAGTGCTTTGCGAACGGGGTGGCGTTTGACCATCGGGTGCTCCTTGAACCAAAACGACACTGTTGTTTTAAGTTGGCACATTTGGGGATTCACTAGCAGGGTACTTGCTAGCTCTCCACAACAATGTAATCAGCTAAATACCTGTGGTTAGAAACTCCTTACAATGCAGTAATTAATGTCAGATAGGCTTGCTTGATGTGGCCTAACGACTCAAACGAATAGCCTTCGTCGCTGAGGGTTTCGTGCAAAATCACCGGAATTCGGTCGGTCACACCAATTAAATAGCTCGTTGGCGGCAACCGTTTGAGCGTGGTTATGGTGCGGACCATCGGTTCTGGCGGCTTAAGTCCACGATTATCCAAAACAACACATGGCTTAGCCGGATTGAGTTGGTTGGATTGTTGGGCTTCGTTGTTGGCAACGCGCCCAATAAAAACCAACCAATCATCGCTGGTATGTTGATAGGCCCAAGCTTGGTAGCCACGCCGCGCAAGCCATTGATACAGCGGCACTGGCTCGAAACCACTGCGCAACAGCAAGAGCTGATCGGCGGCAAGGGCAAGGGTTGCTGGAGTAATGAGCGCCAGTGGATTTTGGGCATTTGCTTGGGCTTCACGCACATCAAGCAGCGCTGTAATGTGGTGCAAGTGCAGCCAAGCTGGAGGAGTGGTTGGATCGGGCTGCTCAGCAAAATCTTCGGCAAGTGGCGTACCCGCAACAGGATCAGGTTGGGCTTGATTGAGCGCTTGCAGCAAGCGCGCAGGCTCAATCTTGGCAATTTGGGCTGCCTGTTCAACCGTAACCATGCGCGCAAACACCCGCCGCAACAGCGGATTGCGTAGCCGTTGAAAGGCTGTATGTTGGGCCACAAACACCTCAAGCAAATTGGGATAGCGCTTGAGAATATCGGCAACCGTCATTGTAGCAGTAATCATGAAAACCTCGTTGGGCTGAATGCCTTGTTTGGCGATTCTAGCTTCAGCAACGTGCTTCGGGCAGCGACTTTTCTCACATGACGGTGGTGTGAGAAAAGTCACGCCCTTAATTAACTCAATTTGCTAGGCTCATGCAGAGGTTAATTGTTGAAACGAGGATGCTATGCATGTCCCCAGCCAAAACTATAATCATGCTCGCAACGTGTTGATTTTGCTGCTGATAGCTCAAGGCTTTCTGTTGGCTTGGGCTGGACTACAAGCCAGCATTGCCCCGCAGCTGATTGGCTTTCCCTACAGCCCCAACATCTTAAGTTTGACCCACCTAATTACGCTTGGATGGGCGAGCTTAATCTGTTTGGCGGCCTTGTATCAACTCTTGCCAGTGCTGTTGCAACAACCCTTGCTGTGGCGCAGCATGGTCGATTGGAGCTTTGGCGGGTTTGTGCTTGGCAGCGGCATCTTCAGTTGGGCGTTTAGTCAAACGGCAACTCATTGGCTGATAAGCGGGGCTGGCTTGATGAGTATTGGCTTGGTGGGCATTTTGGCAAGCTATGGTCGCACGTTATGGCAAGCACGCCAGTGGGATGTAACGACGATTGGGATTAGTTTAGCATTAACTGCCTTGACAATTCAACTCCTGATTGGAATTATGCTTGTGATCAATCGTTCGGTCTTGCTTTGGCCAAGTTTGGTTGCTTATGGCCCACTCGGCCATGCCACGCTGGGAGTGCTCGGTTGGTTTAGCACGCTAACCTTGGCCTTGAGCTATCGATTATTGGCAATGTTCAGTTTGGCCCATGGCTACGTTTGCCGCTGGCGCTGGATTGCAGTTGTGGGCATGAACGTCGCAGCCTATGCAACTAGCGTAGCCTTATGGCTCCAAGCATCAAACATTATTATATTAAGTTGCGCCAGTTTAATGTTGCTCAGTCTTGGAGCATGGCTGGCTGATGTGCGTTCGATTTTGCGCCATCGGATTCGCCGCCAAATCGAAGGCCCGATTAAACTGTTTATTGCTGCTGGCGTATGGCTGCTCTTCTGTAGCGGCTGGGCTTTTAGCGCAGCGTTGGGTTGGCTCCCCGGCAGCGGAGTAAAGCAATTCCAAGTTTTGTTTTTGGCTGGCATGCAAGGCTGGATTGGGCTAGCAATCATGACGATGTTGCACAAAATTATTCCATTTTTAATTTGGATTGATCGCGCCAATCGCCCAACCCAGCATGTGCCAACCACTGCCCGCGAATTGTTCATGCCCCACCTAACCACTACCTCAATCGCAAGTTATGGCTTGGGCAGCGGCTTGGTGATTATCGCTGTGATGATTAATAGCGTTTGGGGCTTGCGCTTGGGCAGTGGCTTGATTGCCGCTAGCGGCCTAGCACTGTTGCTCAATTGCTGGCATGGGCTGCGTACAGAACATAGAGCAAAGAACATAGAACATAGAGCATAGCGAAAGGATGAGGGATGAAGGATGAGGCAGAAGGCTATAGGCTATTGACCATTGGCGTTGGCAAAGAATAATTTGGGCCAATCTGTGACACTCTATGGCTAAAAACCGTGCTTCGTGCTCTTCGTGTCCTTCGTGGATCAAAAAATTAACCCTCGTGATCTGCGCATTTTTTGCGCTTTCAACGCGAGGGTTGGGAGTCAAACATTAAACATCATCCTCAGCATGAACGATATTGCAGAGTGGCAGCACCTCGCTACGCTTGACCCGTCGCCGATGACGGGGATTGGGCGCAAGCTCAGCGCTAGCGGTATATTCGTGGAGTTTGCCGCTATGAATCAGCCGAATAACCCGTTGAGTCGCCACATTGCTGCCAACCAGCGCTGCATCGGGGTAGAGCAGCTGCGCCGCCTCGGTGATCGTAATTAAATCGTCTGCATCAAGCCATGCCAGCACCGCCCCACAAACCGCGCCAATCCCAGGCTGAGTCCAAAATTCTGCGGGGATAACTGGTTCTGCGCTCAACGGCGCTTGCCACAACAACCGACAAACATCATCGAGCACGCCTTTAATTTCAAAATAACGAGCCACGCCCGCAGTTTCGCGCTCAATTTCGCCATTAGCAACCTGCACCAAAAGCGTCAGTTCTTGCTCCAACAAACTTGGAGCCATTGTTGAATTGGCTGAAGCGCCACCCCACCACAAATGCTCGGCCAACCGTTGTTGCGCTTGCATCACCGTCGCCAAGGTTGTTTGAATAATCAGCGTAGCATCAAATTGCATATCCCATCCTTACGAAATTATTTTTCAATATACGTATATTACATCAATATACGTATATTATCAAGTAATAGTAGGATGTGGATTGTGGCTAGGGTTCTGCATAATAATCCTCGCTATACGGATCATCATACAAATAGCCCAATTCAACCACCTCATGGCGTTTGCGGCGGCGCGGTGGGCGCGGCGTAGCCAGCGGATCAACGGCTGGTTGGGCCGATCTTTTGGGCTTGGTTTGGACTTGCTGACGCACTTCGTCGCTAATATCGTGATAAAAGCTAAGATTATCGATTTCCCACGGCTCATCAGGGAAAAGGATTTGCCAAACGCGCAGCAAAAAAGCATGAACATCACTCGGTTGGTCAAACTGGATTTGCATTGAATCCCATGCACGATAAAATTCATGCCTCATCTGTTCATCATAGATATTCAAGCAATAGCGCAGGGATTCTTTCATCCAATACTGAGAACGAATATAACTTGGATGGCGCGCTGGTTCAAAATATGGTTTCGCATAGGTTTCGATAAATCGCACCTGATTTGCCACGTCGTCCATGGGGAGCCATTCTGACAAATGCTCAATACTACTGTTCCAAGTACTAAACCATAAGTTCTCATAGACGAGTCGGCGATCAACCTTAATTGGCTTAAACCCCATAGCCCAAACTCCCACTAGATAACCATCCTTGCTCTATTCTACCCACGTTTTACTGCAATAGTTCATAATTTCAAAAATACCAAAAATTTCCGTATATTTAACTCTTGACAATACTGTGTAATACACAGTATTATAAAAGACATGATAGTACAAGCAACAGAACAAGAGGGATACGAAAAGTTATCCCAAGAATTACGCCGGGGAGTGGTGATTTTGGCGGCGCTAAGCCAGCTGCAAACGCCCCAATATGGCTACTCGCTGATTGATCGCTTGGCTGAACGAGGCTTTAACATCGACCAAGGCACGCTGTATCCGCTTTTGCGCCGCTTAGAAAGCCAAGGCTTTTTGGATAGCATGTGGAATGTCGAAGGCTCTCGTCCACGCCGTTACTATGTGATTAACGAGGCAGGTCGCACAATTCTGGCCCAACTTAGTCACGATTGGCAAAGCTTGGCCGAAGTTATGCAGCGCCTCTTGAATGATGAAGGAGTTTAAGGTGGATTTGATTGAACGCTACCTTGGTGCAGTCAGCAATTATTTGCCAGCGAAACAGCGCAACGATATTTTGGCTGAATTACGCTCGTCGATTTACGATAGCCTTGAGCGCAACGATCAAGCGCTCGATGATCAAGCAGCAGTGGTCGCCGCCTTGCAAGCGCTGGGCGAGCCAGCCAAGGTTGCTGCCGCCTATGGCAATAATCGCCAATATTTAATTAGCCCAGCGCTGTTTCCGCAGTTTCGTTCGGTTGTATTGCTGGTGTTTAGCATTATGATTGCGACCCAGCTTGGCTTGGCGTTGCTTGGCTCGCTCGGCAATCAACGGCTCAATATCATTAATACAATCTGGGGCGTAATTGGCAATCTGCCTGCAACCTTTGGGCTGATCGTAGCAATTTTTTGGGGCTTACAACAGCTCGAAGTTGACACCGAATTTGAACCGAAAAAGCCTTTTGATCCGCGCAAATTGCCAGCGATCACCCCAGCCAGCGAAAAAGTTGGCCGTGGCTCGCAATTATTTGGGATTGCAGCGCAGGTTATTTTGCTCGGCTGGCTGATGCAATTTCAGGCTGAAGGTGGCTTTCGCTGGTTCAGCGGCCAAGGCTTGTTTGAAAATCCAGTCATTAGCCAATACTTTGCCTTAGTTGTGGTTGCCAGTATTGTCAATATTGTGGTCGATTTGGTTGTATTGTGGCGCGGTGTTTGGCAAACAAGCACCAGAATTGCTTCGCTAGCAGCCAGTGGCTTGAGCTTGATCGTGCTGTTCTTGCTGATTCAAGGCCATTCCGCCTGGCTGGCAAATGCTGGTTATCCGCGCTCGTTGCTCAAACTAAGCAGGCTTGGCGATATGATTCGCGAGAGTAATATGGCAATTGGCATGAGTGCGTTCTACTATGGCCTGACATTCACGGCATTCTTTGTGATTGTCGATGCAGGCTATACCGCCTACAAGCTGTATCAAGAACGTCGCCGGATGCAGAACTATGAGCTGGTAGCAAACACCTAGCATTGCAGCAATAAGCTATGGCATAATCAAGCGTGATTAACTTTGTGATTGAGGAACATTGATGTCGCGGATTTATCCTAGCCAACCGTTAATTGGGGTTTCGGTCATGGTTTGGCACGCGCAACGGGTACTTTTGATCAAGCGATCCAAGGAGCCGCTAGCTGGCCAGTGGAGCGTGCCAGGTGGCGCGATTGAGCTTGGCGAGCCTATCGAGGCGGCTGCGCGGCGCGAAATTCGCGAAGAATGCAATGTTGAAATTAGCGCACCACGCTTTATCACTGCCGTCGATGTCATTCATCGCGACCAAAGCGAGCGTATTCAATATCATTATGTCTTGTTGGAAATGCAAGCAGAGTGGCTGAGTGGCGAGCCGCAGGCTGGCGACGATGCGCTGGCGATTGGCTGGTTTGGGGTTGACGATTTAGCTGGTTTGGAGATTCACCCTGAAACCCGCTTATTGGTCGAAACAGTTGCCGCCCAACGCCTTGGTTAAACGCAAAACCCCGTCATGCCTAGCCAGCACAACGGGGTTTTGGCTGAGTTCAATTTAGAAATAGCCTAGTTCATCTTTGGCATCTTGGCTCATCATTTCTGGGTTCCAGAAGGGCGTCCAAACCAAGTTGATATTAACATCGTTCAAGCTTGGGTGAATCACTTCGAGCGCCTTGACCTCTTTATGGGCTTGGTCGATAATTTGCGGGCCAGCTGGGCAAGCAGGCGTGGTCAGGGTCATATCAACGACCACTTGGCGACCTTCATCGCGAATATCGACGTTATAAATCAGACCCAAATCAACGATATTCACCCCAATTTCAGGGTCAACCACGTTTTTGAGCGCTGAACGAACCATATCATCACTAAGCATTGAAATTCCTTCCTATAGCTCACACCACGCAGGTGTGCTTAATTTGAGAATGTTTCAGGTGGGGTTTGGGCCGACTCCGCGCCAAGCTCCGCCCGAATTTGATCGTTGCGATATTTCTTGATCGCGGCTTTGAGCGTGCCGAGGGCCAAGGTTGCACAGCGTGGGCGCGATTGCACCACCTCGCGGCCTAGCTCATCGATCATCCAATTAAAATCAAGGCCTTCGACTGCTGTCAGGCTTTGGCCTTGCATTTGTTCAAGCAAAATCGAGGCAGCTGCTTGGCTGATAGTGCAGCCCTCGCCGACGAATGCCACATCTTGAATTGCATCGTTGGCTGAATCGACCTTGAGATAGATTGTCACGACATCGCCGCAACCAGGATTACCACCAGGCATGGTCACATCCGGATCGGCCAGTTCGCCACGATGGCGGGGTTGTTCGTAGTGTTCAATTAAAAACTCGAAAGCTTCTTGGCGATCCACATTCGCCTCCATAACTGGTGCTAATATCTATTTGTATTGTACACGATTATGCCTAAAAATTGGCTAGCTAAACGGCCAAACACCACCCCCAAAGGATGGTGTTTGGCCAAAGCGTTAGTTTATTCGCGGTTTAGCGGCCAGCAGGCAAGCTATCGGCGGCATTCTTGGCAGCGCTATCAACAACCCCAATATTTAATGGAATTGAGCGCTCGAAGCTGCTGCCATCGGCGGTTGTACCCGTAACCGTTACTGCCAGTTGATACAAACCAAAGGCTTGTGGGCTACTGAGATTGAGAGTTGCGCGATCAACGCCTTTAGCAGCCAAGCTGCGGTTGGTTGGCATTGCGCTGTGCAATTCAGTGTCCTGTGGTGTACCAGTCAATTGAGCTTTGATGCTCAAGGCTTGGGCATTGGCAGCATTGACCTTGAAGCCCAAGTTTTGGTTGGGTTGGGCCAACAAATTGGCAGCGTCAAGCTGCACCTTCAGGCTGCTTTCAAGCGTGGCATTGAACAAATAGGCGGTATCTGCTTTGCCACCACTCACAACCACTGACCAAGTACCGCTTGCAGGTGCAGCTACTTCGGCGCTGTAGTGATATGCGCCACGGAAGAATTCGCCATCAAGCGCTGGTTTGTTGGCAGCATAGCGCTGGCCTTGGCTATCAACAAAGCTCACATCCAGATCTGCACTGTTGCTGACAAAATCAAAGCTGGCAGTTTTGACCCCAGTTTCGAGCTTGAAGCGAATACCGCTGCGGCTGGCGCTTTCGAGCATTCCCCCGCGCAAAATGCTATTGGCTTCGATGCTCGTTGCTTGCTCAGCAACCGGACTGGCGCTTGCAGATTCGACAGCTTTGCTGCGGAAGGTGCTGCGCACGCTTGGCTCGATTGAACTCCAAACCACGCTGCCCAAGCGAATATTATCGTGATCGTAGTTGCGGGTGAAGAGGCGAGTCGTTTGACGGGGGTGAATTGAGCTGCTAACCTGCACAACTCCATCGTTATCGCCGGAGATGTAGGCGCCACCAAACCACATTGCCGAGAAGAATGGGCCATGGTTGGTACCGCCAGCCGTGTGGAAGCGCACATTATTGTAGTTGGCGCTGCCATCGGTTTGGGCTCGGAAGTTGTTCATGTACGAGGTTTGCATTGAATAGGTGCCATCATCGCGCTGACCAAGCAACGAAGCCAGCCAACCAGCCCACCAGCTGTTGGCCAAATCGGCCAGTTGCGAGCCACGATGTGGCGAGCTAAGGGTGACGATATTTTGCACTTTGCTGCTTGCGCCATAGTGAATAACTGCGCTATTGGTATCGACACCACCTTTGCTATGGGCGATAATGTTAACCGAACTAACCCCATAATGGCTTAAAATAACGTCTAATTGGCGATTGAGGGTTGCGCCGTTCGTCCAAATTGTTGATGAAGGGCCATCAACTTCGTCGTCAATACTGACAAAGGCTGTACGATAGCCAGCGGCATAGGCTTTATCATACATATCGTTCGTGCCGTGATACATGGTTTCGCCCCACCAGTTAGGAGCCTTGCCGTGCAGACCATGAACAAAGACCAAAACTGGCTTGCTACTGCTGTTGGCGGGCACAGCGCCAACCCAAACCCGACCCTTGCCAGCCCCATTGACCTCGGCAATAATCCGTGGCGCTGGTGCGGCCAGTAACTGATTGGTTTGAGCTTGAACTGCTTGCGGGGGAAGGCTAAATGTGGCCAACATGAGCGCGATCAGGGCCAAAATAATAACAATCCGACGTTTCACGAACGACTCCTTTGCATTGCTCATCGTCACTGACGAACGATCATCGAGAGAAGCGACTGACGGATATTTGTGAGAATCAACTAGCGGATAGGTTGGAGAAATTGGTGGATAGCAGCATCATAATGCAGAATGTCAAAATAGTCAAAATTTTATTAATAGCACATGGTTGAGGAGAATTTGGCAATGACCCAGCATCTTTGGCAGGTTGAATGGCTTCAGCAACTGCTCCAACAACCGCATACGGCACTCAATCAGACAGCAATTCAACAACTTGTAAGCGCCAAGGGCGGCCTGAATTCCTTTCTCCAAGCGCTTTGTCAGCAAGCTTTACAGCCCGATCAACAGCGCTTGCTGCACTTAATTGTGGCCGAACCACAACGCAGTATTGCTTATTACGCCGATAGTTTGGGCATTCACAGCACAACCTATCATCGACACTTTAAAAAGTTATGTCAACAATTAACTACTCGTTTGAATGATGGCATTGCTGAGAGCCAACCAAATGCTAGCTTCAGCCTGCCAATTCCGCCAACCAGCTGTTTGGGGCGCAATAACGAGCAGCAAACCGTGAATCAACTCTTGACAAAAGGCCAGCGCTTAATCAGCATTCTGGGCTTTGGTGGGGTTGGCAAAACCCGCTTGGCCCTTGCCATTGCCGAAGCACAGCAGGCCAACTATCGCGATGGCGTGTGTTTCTGTGGGCTAGCCAGCATCAGCCAACCGCACTTGGTTTTAGCCACAATTGCCGAGGCCTTGGGGGTGGCGATTGGCCCACAGCAAACTGCCGAAAAAGCCCTGCAACAGTTTTTGGCCCACCGTCACTTATTGCTAATTTTGGATAATGTTGAGCATGTAGTTGAAGGCGTGACCGCAATTGGCCAGCTATTACGCGAAGCACCACAATTGCAAATTGTCGCCACCAGCCGCGTGCCGCTCAATTTGTATGGCGAATATATGCTGCAACTTCAGCCTTTGGCAGTGCCAAGCAAACCGATTGCGAGCGAAGATTTGGCTGAAACGCCAGCGATTGCCTTATTTCTTGAACGTGCCCAAAGCCATGCAGCAGCATTGCAACCAGATGCAGCAACGCTTGAAGCGATTCGCCAAATTTGCAGCCAACTTGAAGGTTTACCCTTGGCGCTCGAATTAGCTGCCGCCCACACGCGCGTGCTGTCGCCGCAACGCTTAGCCCAACAATTAACCAACCATGTGCTTGGGCTAAAAACCAGCATTCGCGATTTGCCCGAACGCCAGCGCAGCCTGCGCAATCTGATTAGCTGGAGCCTCGATCTACTAGAGCCAAGCCAACAACAAGCGCTCTATGCCTTGGCAATTTGGCCTGCTGGCTGGACAATCAGCAGTGCCAGCTTTGCGCTTAATCTGGAAGAAACAGACCCTGCGCTATATGAAATTTTGGGCAATTTGGTCGATCATCATTTGATTATGCAAGTGCCACAAACTGAGCGCTGGGTGTTGCACCCATTTGTGCGCGACTATGTGCTCGAACAATTAGCAAGCGCCCAACAGCAACAGTTAGCGCAACAGCATTTAGCTTGGGCCAGCCAACTCAGCGAGGCGTTTAATCAACATTTTGCCAGCGATCAACAACATTGGCTCGATCTCTTTGAGGCTGAGCACGATAATTTGCGCGCGGCACTTGCCTGGGCCAGCAGCAATCATTATCCCATTGCGGCCCTGAATATTGCGGTCAATAGCTGGCGCTTTTGGTGGGCACGCAACTATTTCCACGAAGGCCAACAATGGCTTGATCAAGCCCTGGCCCAGGCTACCAGCCAAGCGCAACCGCTTGAGCCAACCCTCCATTCGCGAGCACTGAACGCATGTGGTGCTATGGCCTGGAGTCGGGGCGATATTGCTGCGGCCCAAGCCAGCTTTAGCCAGAGCCTTGCGCTCTACGATGCCAACAATAACCCAATTGGCGCAGCCATGGCGCGCAATAATTTGGCGCTGGTGGCGATTAAACAACAAGCCTATAGCCAAGCAGAAGCCTTGTTTGAATTGAATGCCGCCGTCTTTGGCCCCAATCCTGATCAAGCTGCCAACTATGCGGCAACCTTGAGCAACTTATCGATGCTAGCACGCTATCGCGGCGATTTGCAACGCGCCTATGATCTGGCCCAGCAAACCCTCAGCTTACGCCAACAGCTCAATAACCAGTGGGCTAGCGCAACCTCGCTCACCAATCTTGGCGCCATTAGCTTGCAACGCGGCGAGTATCAGCAAGCCCAAGCCTACTATCAACAGAGCTTGCAGGCCTTACAACAACTTGGCGAGCGCGAAAGTATTGCCGAATGTTTGGAGGGCATGGCAATTTTGGCAATTCAGGCGGGCAACTATCAGCTAGGAGCCCAACGCTTAATAATGGTCGAACAACTACGCGAATCGATTGGCGCGCCACGCTCCGAGCCAGAACAAGCCTTATTAGCTCCATGGCTTGCTCAGCTTGAGCAACAATTGGATGCACCAGTCTATCAACAAATCAAACAGCAAACCAGCCTTGAGATGCTCAAACCCATAATTGAACAAGCGCTGGGCGAGGGATCAGGGGCCAGGGATTAGGAGCAAAGGCAGAAGGCAAAATAGATGTCAGGGATGGGAGGCTATGGGCTATGGGCTATTCGGGGAGCAGCAACAGAATCCCAATCATCTGTGCCAATCTGTGGCAAAAATAAGCAGTATTCGTGGAATTCGTGGCGAAACAATGTTCTTCGCGGTTTCCATCATTCGTGGCCCTTCATGCCCTTCGTGGATCAATGCTTTAACGCAGCGGCGCAGAGAACAGATGGCTATAGACTTTTGGCTATGGGTCTAGACGAGCACCCGATCCCTAGTCCCCGACCTCTGATCCCTTGCCCTTTGACTTTTGCCTTTTGATTTGTTCTCTGTTCTTAACTTCATCCCTCATAATTCATCCTTCATCCTTATCTTTATTTCGTTCCCATGCAAGCCAATTTTGCGCTATAATTCGCCCGTTGTTGAGTTCAGGGTGATAACTATGCCACGTTTCGCTGCGCTGCGTGCCTTGGGGCGACGCTTCCCCGATTTGATCAGCTTGCTTTTATTGTTGGTAATCCTTTGGATGGCTTGGGGAGTACGATCGATCAATCGTGCTGATTGGGATGGCTACGCGCCGCTCATCCACCCAGACGAGTATTACCTCAAGGATGCGATTACGCCCAACCTGCGAGTACCCGATTCGTTTTTGAGCTATCTCAGAACCGAATGTGAGATAGTGCAGAACGATCAAGGCGTGGCGCAGCTGAAGAATGCGCGCAATCCGGAAGAGCCTGATGTGAGCAAACAACGGCCTAGCGCAACCAGCGGCTGTAACTCACTCAACCCACGCACGATTGATCAAGGCTATGTCTATGGCTCGTTGCCAGTTGCCAGCGTGCGCTACTTAACCGAAAAATTCTACCCTGAAATTGAACCAGATCAACTATCGAGCCGCCAAATTGCCGTGGTTGGTCGCACTGTCTCAACAATTGCCGATTTGATCTCAATTGTCATTTTGTTTTTGCTTGGCCGCACGCTCAACAGCCGCCGGATTGGCTTGTTAGCTGGCTTTTGTTTTGCCTGGTCGCCAGCGCTCATTCAACATGCTCACTTTTTTGTCGTCGATGGTCAGGCAGCGATGTATGGACTGTTGACGTTGTATGCTAGCACGCGCTTGGCCCAATCGCGCCGCTGGTGGAGCGCCGTGCTTAACACCATGTTTGCTGGCGCAGCCCTCGCCTTGGCAATTTCCTGCAAAATTACCCTCGCGCCGCTTGGCGGGATTGTTGCAATTGCAGCGATGGTGGCCTATTGGCACAACCCTGCCTATTTGCATGGTGATCGTTCTCCTTGGGCCATGTTTGTACGCTTGCTGATTAGCAGTTTGTATGGGGTTGGCTTTGGGCTGTTGGCCTTCTTGGTTATGCTCTTTACCCTGCGCTTTAGCATGCCCGATGCTTTCAATGGTTTTTGGCCTGATAGCCGTTTCCTTGAGGCAATTGGCCGTGCTAGTGCAACTTCATCTGGTGATGTTGACGCACCTTCATCGCATCAATGGGCTGGTCGCAGCAACTATACCTACGAATTGACCAACATGATTCGTTGGGGCATGGGTGTGCCTTTGGGCGTGGCTGCTTGGCTTGGCTGGCTGGCATTTGGGGTTGCGCTGTGGCGCGCAAAATCACGCCAGCGTTTGCTTGGCCTCGTGCCAATGTGGCTTTGGACAGGGATTTATTTCTTTTGGCAGGGCGGCTTGATGATCAAGCCGATGCGCTATTTACTGCCGATCTATGGCCCGTTAATTTTATTTGCTGCTTGGGGCTTGATTAGCTTTGTTGATTGGGCGCGGCGCGAAGGCACACCGTTGCTATTTCGCAAAGTGCCGTTGCATGGGTTGGCAGTGGGCCTAACCAGCATGGTCGCACTGGTGACGTTGCTCTGGGGCTGGGGTTTTAGCCGGATCTATGAGCGACCACATACCCGGATTCAAGCTTCTGCTTGGGCGCATGCTAACCTGCCGCCGGGCAGCACCCACACCTCCGATTCGTGGGATATTGGCATTCCAGGCATGGAAAATTGGATCTGGACTGATGTGCAGTTGCCAATTGTCAATGAAAATGATGCTGGCTCGATTGAGCAAATTCTGCAAGTTGCCAACCAAGCCAACTATTTGGCCTTCACCTCGAATCGCGCCTACGATTCGCTTGATCAATTGCCGATGCGCTTTCCGGCGACGCTCAATTTCTTCAAGGGCATTTTCGATGGCTCGCTGGGCTACGAAAAAGTTGCCGATTTTAGCTCGTATCCATCGTTTTTGGGCATCAGCATTCCCGATGATCACGCTACCGAAGATTGGAGCGTCTACGATCATCCTCGGGTAACGATTTGGAAGCGCACTGAGCGCTGGAATCTTGATGCGGCGCGCCAGCAAATTTTGCGCGATGTGAATGTTGATGAAATTTATAAGCTGCGGCCTAAAGTTGCCACGCCAATGCCAACTATGTTGCAACAAACCGTGGCCGAATGGCGTGCCCAACTGACTTCTGGTACCTGGGCTTGGGTTTTCGATGGCATTGCCAATGTTGCGCCATTGATTTTCTGGGTTTTGGCGCTTGAAGTGCTGGGCTTGGCAGCGTTCGGCTTGCTCTGGCGCTTAAAATTGCCCTTGCCTGATCGTGGCTTGGGCATGGCGCGGCTGGTTGGCTTATTTGCTCTGACCTTGATTGCATGGCTGCCAGCAGCATGGCATTGGTGGTCGTTCAATCGCTTCTGGATTGCTGGGGTCTATCTGGTTTTGGTCGGCTTGGGCGGGGTTAGTTTGCTGCGTTCGCGCCACGAATTACGCTTGTGGTGGCAGACACGGCGGGCGGCAATTCTCACGTCGCAGGCGATTTACCTGGTTGGCTTTTTGATTTTGCTGACGATTCGCTACCTAAACTCCGATTTATGGCACCCAGCCATGGGTGGCGAAAAGCCCATGAATTTGGCCTACCTCACCGCGACGCTCAAATCGGTGCAGTTCCCGCCCTATGACCCATGGTTTGCTGGCGGCTATATGAACTATTACTATTGGGGCTATGTGCTGATGGGCACGCCAATGAAGCTGTTGGCGATTCGCCCAGAGGTTGGCTTCAATCTGGCCTTGATTTCGCTATTTGCCATGACCGCGCAACTAAGTGGCAGTTTTGGCTACAATCTGCTCTCGACGCTTGGGCGAGCCGCCAAAAAGATCGAGCGCCGCGCCTGCGTGACGGCGGTTGGGGCGGCGGTAGCCTTGATGCTGTTGGGCAATTTGGTCCAGCCAATCTTCTATTTCAATAGTGCGCGAATTTTGGGCAACAGCGAGTTAAGTTGGTCGAATCCTGAGCAATCGAGCCAAGGTATTTGGCTAGAAGGTGGCTCGCCGTTGGCTGATGCGGCGGCTGGCTTTGCCAAACGGCTCGACGGCGAATCGTTCAATTTGCGCCCAGAATGGCCGTATTGGAATGCAACGCGGGTGATTCCGCCCAGCACAATTAGCGAATTTCCCTTCTTTTCGTTTTTATATGGCGATTTGCATGCTCACATCATTGGGCTTTCGCTACTCGTCTTGCTCTTGCTCTGCTTGGTTGGCTTGTACAAAGCGCCCAAGATTTCGGCCAAAGCTTTGGCTGGTTGGAGCGTGGCGCTGGGTATTTTGGTTGGCGCACTCAAGGCCACCAATGTGTGGGATTATCCGCTGAGCCTGGCTTTGGCGGCGGTTGCGCTGTTGGTGGTTGGGGTCCAACAAAGCCGCAACGTCGCTTGGCCCAAGCGCTGGCTGTGGATTGTGCTGCCACCGCTGGCTGTATTTGTGGTGATGACCGTGGTTTGGTCGCCGTTCAACCGTTATTTGGCGACTGGCGACTACGGCAAGCCCCAATTGCTAACCAACGATCAGCGCATGACGATTCGCGAGTTCACCGCGCTGTATGGCTTGTGGTTCTGGATTTTGATTCCATGGATGCTGCTGCTGGCGCGGCGGATTTGGGGCATGCGCAGCACCTTGATTGGGGTTAGCGCCAGCCTGATCTGGATGGCGTTGATGAGCCTGTTGCAAAATGTGGTAATGCCACTTGATATGAGCGTTGAGCCAAACAAAGCAGCGCTGTTGATTGATAATTTATTCAAGCAGGCAATTGCCCAACGTGCTGCCTCAATTGTGGTTCTATTGCCGCTGGCAGTTTGGGGAATTTCGCTGTTGTGGAGTGCTTTGGCTGGCCGCACCCGTCGGCGCGAAGTTGTGCCCTTGGCCTTGACGACTGCTGGCATTTTGCTCGTGCTCTTGACCGAAACGATTGTCTTGCCCGGGGCTGGGCGCATGAACGTCGTTTTTAAGCTGGGCTATGAGGCTTGGGCCTTGTTGGCCTTGGCAGCGGCCAGCGTTGTGCCATTGACCTTGAGCGCCTTCCGCAGCGGGTTGCGTTCTGGTTTGGCGGCTCCGTTGCGCATCTCGTGGGCAACCGTCACCGGTTTGTTGGTGCTTGGCGCATTGGTCTATCCAATTACCGCTACCCAAGCCAAAGTTGCCGACCGCTATGTGGCCGATGCGCCGCGTGGGCTTGATGGCATGGCTTGGATGGAAGGCGCGACGTGGGTTGAAAATCGCGAAATCGCAATTAAAGATGATGCAGCGGCGATTCGCTGGTTGCGTGCCAACGTCGAAGGCACGCCAACCGTGCTCGAAGCCAGCACCTCGGCCTATCGTTGGAACAGCCGGATTGCAACCTGGACTGGCCTACCAACCTTGATTGGTTGGGATGGTCACGAGAATCAACAACGTGCACCAGCAGAAGCAGCGGGCATTATTGCTAATCGCAAAAATATTATTCAGCAAATCTATACCGCCTTTGATCCAAACACCGCCCAAAATTACCTCGACCGCTATGGCGTGAGTGTGATTTACCTTGGCGGCTTGGAGCGCGCGGTCTACGGCGATTTGTTGCCAGTTTTTGATCAACTGAAGGCCTCAGGGCGCTGGCGCATTGGCTACGATAGCGGCTCAACCCAAATCTACCTGCGTACCGATGCCAACGTGCCTGAGCCAAGTGCCTTGCCGCCGACCGAATTGCCGGGCATACCGCCAGCCAATCCAGTTGCGGCGATTAGCATGGCTGAAAAGCCCTTGCCCCAAGCCACAGTCGATAACAAAGTCGAAACCCCGCGCGTCGATGGCTTCTCAGATTGGGCTTGGATCAACCAAAATCAGGGCGCTGCAATCGTCTTGTGGTTGCTATTCTTTGAATTAGTGGGCTTGCTAGCCTTCCCAATTGTGGCCCAAGCCTTGCGTTCGTCGTTGGCCGCAGCCTGGAGTGCCAGCAAAATTGCTGGGATCTTGCTGCTTGGCTGGCTGATTTGGCTGCCAACCAGCCTTGGCTTCTGGCAGTGGACGCGGCTCAGCGTAGTTGTCGGCTTCGCAATGTTGGCGGCCTTAGCGGTTGCAGCATGGTATTTTGGAGCGGACCAACGGATTCGCGCTGGCTGGCGGCAACAACGACGCAACATCATCATCAGCGAGCTGGTTTTTATCAGCTTGTTTGCGCTTTGGACCTTGGTTCGGGCGGCCAATCCTGATTTGTGGCATCCCTACTGGGGTGGCGAAAAGCCGTTTGAATTTGGCTTTTTGAATGCAGTGCTGCGCTCGCCCAACATGCCACCACTTGATCCGTTCTATTCGCAAGGCACGATCAACTACTACTATTATGGCCTGTATTTGATGGCCTTGCCGATGAAGTTGTTTGGCCTAAACTCGGCAATTGGCTTTAATTTGGCGGTTGCTACGGTTGGGGCGTTGATCGGCATTGGTGCTTGGGCCGTGGGCTTGGTGGTTACGCGGCGGCTCAAAGTTGCTGCCATGGCCTTAGTTGCAGTAGCCATCATCGGCAATTTAGCAGGCGTATTGCCAATTGGCACCTCGACCGGAATTGGCGGCGTGGTGCGGGCTTGGCAAGCTTGCGAGTTGGGTGGCGAAGGCCGCGAAGCTGCTTGTGCGCCGCTCGATAGTGAAACCAGCTTGGGTGCGATGCTCGGCGATGCGCTGGCCAATGGCACGGGCGAAAACTTTACCCGCCGTTTGGGTGGTGGCGTGCCATGGTTCTGGGGGCCAAGTCGGGTTACCGTCAGCGATAAGCTCAACACAATTAATGAATTCCCTGCTTGGAGCATCATTTTTGCCGATTTACACCCGCACCTCATTGCCTTGCCAATAACCTTGTTAGTGGTGGCCTTGGCATGGGAAGTGAGCCGACGACGACGTTTGCGGCGACAATTGCCAGCCTTTGGCTTAGCGGCCTTGGCAGTTGGCTCGTTGGCTGCGGCCAATGCTTGGGATGTGCCGACCTACGGCTTGGTGCTCATTGTTGGTTTGATGGCGCGCGGTTGGCAAGCGCCGCACCGCCGTTGGTGGGCGACGCTTGGCTATAGCTTGCTTGGCGTAGCAACTGTTGCGCTTGGTTTGCTGCTGTATGCGCCATTCTTGGGCAGCTATAAAGCCCCCGTTGGCGGCGTGTGGCCCATTCGGGTTGGCACGGCGCTTGTGCCGTGGCTGGCGATTTATGGCCTGTTTGTGCTGGTAATTACTGCTTGGCTGTTGTTGCCGCTGAAGCGCGCCGAACCTACGCCATTTTTGGATTGGGTGAAAGCGACGCGCGGGCGCTGGCTGATTGGCTATGGTTTGGCTGCGGCGGCCTTGGTTGTGTTGCTCTTAACGCGCAGTAATGCTGGCAAAAGTGCGCTGACTGAGCCTTCGGTTTTGCCAGGCTTGGCAGCAATCTATAAGCCAATTTTCAGCGCTGGGATTCCGGTGCGCTTGGTGATCGGCTTGCTATTGGCGGGCCTCATTCGGCGCTTTATCAATCGGGTAGCCTCGCCATCGGCGCGCTGGGCGATTGTACTGGGATTGGTTGGCGGCTTAGTGGCCTTGGGTGTCGAGATGCTGTTCATTCGTGATCACCTTGCCCCTGGTACGTGGGAAGGTGGCCCCGGCGATTCAGAGCGCATGAACACGGTCTTCAAATTTGGTTATCAAGTTTGGGTACTGTGGGCTTTGAGTGCGAGCCTGCTGCTGCCGCATATTGCTTCGGCCCTGCGCAGCTCGCGGGCAGCCAAATATAGTTGGCAAACGGTGGTGACCGTTGGGGTTGTGATTGGCCTGTTCTTCCCGATTTTTGGCACGCTCAGTCGGGTTGGCATGCGTTTCGATAAACCAGTGCCAGGCTTGACCCTTGATGGCTTGGCCTATATGCAAACCGCTGAATATAACGTCAACAATGGCGTGGTCAATCTGGCCGACGATCTGGCGGCCATTCGCTGGATTACCGATAACATTACTGGCACCGAAATTCTGCTGCAATCGGAGCAAGAATTCTATCGCGCTTTTGGAATTCGGATCACGGCCAATACTGGCTTGCCAACAATCATCAGCGCCTTGCATGCTGGCGAACAACGGCCCGGGCCATTGGTTGATCAACGCATTCGCGATGTGCTGGAGATTTATAGCAGCCTTGATGTATTGCGCACCCAGTGGTTGCTGAATAAATATGGCGTAGATTATGTGTATGTTGGCCAGATTGAGCGCTTGCGCGACCCAATGGGCGTTGATAAATTTGTGACTATGCCTGGTGTGCAGCAAGTTTATCAACAGAATAGCGTCACGATTTATAAGACAACCTCGCAATTGCGCGAACTAGCAATGCAATGGCGTGATGGCGTGCCTGCGACTCCCGCAGTCCCGAATAACCCCGTTGATCAAGCTGGCAACCAAGTCGAGGCGGCGGTTGCGCTCTACGAAAGCGACCCCAACAATGCTGGCTATGCCTTCGAGGCTGGTAAGCAATTGTGGCAATCGGGCCAGGCTGATCGCGCGGCGGCAATTTTGAGCCGCGCTGCCGACGTGCACCCCAATGATATTGGCTTGCACCATCTCTTGGGCGATGTGCTGCTCGCGCTGAAGCGCTACGATCAGGTGGTGTTGGCCTACGAACAAGCCTATAATGCAGGGCCAAGCCCGCAAAACCAAACCAAACTTGGCCAAGGCTATTTGGCTTGGGCCGAGGTTGATAGCACCAAACTTGATGCGGCAGCGGCTCAATTTAGCGCGGCGATTCTGGCTGATAGCCAATTTGCCGACCCGCACTATCATCTGGCCGAAGTGTATCGTTTGCAAAATAATTCTGCCGAGGCTCGCCGCGAATACGAAACCTATTTGAGTATCGCCCCGCCCGAGGGCTTGTGGGTAGGTTCGGCGCAGGAGCGCTTGAAGAACCTGCCATAGTGAGTTGTTATGATTGCTTGGTGGTTAAGCATCGTTTTAATCGGAATTCTCGCGCTACCGCTGAGTATGCGCGTGTTTGGCTATTTGCCAGGGCGGGGCTTGGCGTGGAGCAAGGCGCTGGGCCTGTTGGTTGTTGCATGGATCGCTTGGATGGGCGCGATGCTCAATCTTTCGGGCTTCGATGGCGTGACGGTTGGCTTGGGCTTAATCGGCCTTGGCACGCTCAGTTGGTTTGTGCAAAAACCTTTGGATAAAGCGCGCATGCTGGCGGCAGTTCGCCAACATTGGCCTGAATGGCTGGCCTACGAACTGTTGTTTGGGCTGGTTTTCTGGCTGGGCATTCAGTTGCGCTTGCATGGGCTTTATGGATCGGGGATTCATTCCACCGAAAAACCGATGGAAGCGATGCTGTTTAGCGCCGTGTTGAATAGCTCCAACTACCCCCCGAGCGATTTATGGTTGGCGGGATTTAGCGTTAATTATTATTATTTTGGCTATGTGCTGATCAGCGTCTTGAGCGTGCTGAGTGGCGCGACGCTTGGCGAAACCTTCAATCTCGGCTTGGCCACGATTATGGCCTTGGCCAGCGTTGGGGTAGCTGGTTTAGTCACAACGATGGTGCGTTTGTGGTGGCACGATTATGTGCTATCGCGGTTGCGCTTGGTAGGGATTGGCGCGCTGGCCTTGCTTGGCTGTGTGTTGGTGCTGATGGTGGGCAACCAAATGGGAGCCTTGCAAACTATCATCAATTCTGCCGAGGTTAATAAACTCACTGATAGCCAACGGGTTTCGGTGCTGTGGCAAGCATTGCAAGGCATTGAGCCTGCTACCGTCGATCCTGCGACGCTCAAATCGGATAATCCAGGCGAGTCCAAAAGCTCGACCTTGCCACCAATGGGCGAGAAATTTAATGCTTGGTGGCCATCACGCGTGATCTACGACGATAGCGAAGAAACGACGATCATCGTTGATAACCAGCAACGCATGGGGATGTTTCAGCGCGAGATTATCACCGAATTTCCCTTCTTCAGCTTCTATCTGGCCGATATGCACCCGCATGTGCTCGCGATTCCGCTGACGCTGTTGGCAATTGCCTTAGCCTTGGCGCTGTTTGTGCGGCCTGCGATGCTGCGCTTTCCCAAGCACGATTGGCTTGAATTGGCGATGGCTGGCTTGGTGATTGGCGGCTTGTACGCTGCTAATTCATGGGATGCGCCAACCTTTGGTGTATTGTATGCCTTGGGCCTGGTCAACTTGTGGCGCGGGCATACACCGCAGCCAACGCGCCGTGATTGGTTGCATGTGGCTGGTCAAGTTGGTTTGGTGGTGTTGGCAGCGGTTTTGCTCTATATGCCATTCCTGCTGACCTTCACCTCGTTTGCTGGCCGCGATACGATTCCTGAACCCTTCGCCAATATCCCAATTATCAACAGTTTGGGCAAAATTATGGCTCCAGCCCGTGATCATTCAGGCTGGACTGATTTGCTGATCATTTTTGGTTTGTTCTTGGTGCCAATCGTTGCTTGGCTAACGCGCATCGTCAACGCATGGCAACAATGGGCAGTGATTGGGGTGGTGCTGCTCATTGGCTTGATCGTGGGGATTCCAGCGGTCGTGTTTTTACCAATTGCCGTGATCTGTTGGCAAACAGCGTGGCAACGCAACCAGCGCGATGTGCAAAACTTTAGCTTGATCGTGGTTGGTTTGGCTGCATTAATTATTGTCGTCGTCGATTTTCTGTATCTACGCGATATCTTTGATAATCGCATGAACACAGTTTTCAAGGTTTATTACCAAGCTTGGATGCTGTTGGGGATTACTGCGACTGCCAGTATTTGGGGCTTGTTGAGCAATGGCCAATGGCGCCGCTGGACAAATGGCATTTGGTTGCCGTTGTTTGGGCTCTTATTGGCTGGCGGCTTGGTCTACCCAATTTCAGTGATCAATCCGCGAACCTCGCCCTCGTGGGATTCGAGCGGCGCGAAACTAGATGGGATTGAAAGCTCTCAACACTTTTCCGAGCCAATTCGCAAAGCCGCAGCTTGGCTTGAAGCCAACACACCGCGCAACAGCGTTTTGGCAAACGCGCCTGGCAGTAGCTATCAAGATGGCGGTGAATTGGCGACCTTGAGTGCTCGGCCAACCCTTTTGGCCTGGCCTGGTTCTCACGAAGGCTTGTGGCGCAGCAAGCAGCCCGATGCCAATCAGCAAGTGGCGCAGCGCCAAGGCGATCTGAATGCGATTTATAATGCGACTGATCTAAATCAACTACGCGAAGTGCTGACTCGCCAAAAAGTTAATTATGTGGTTTGGGGGCCGAATGAGCAAAGAGCCTATCCCCAAGCCAATATTGGCTTAATCGAACAAGCAGCGACCAAAGTCTACGAAGCCGATGGCTGGATTATTTATCAGGTACAACCCTAGGAGCATGCAATGCGCTTAACTGAACAATTACGCCAAGTCGGGCGTTGGCTCTGCATCGCTGGCGGCATCTTGCTCGCTTTGGGTGTGCTGTTTCTTGGCTCTGACATTAGCCAAAGTGGCTTTAAACTTGCTGATTTGGCGGGCATAATCGGCATCAGTATTGTGATTCCAGTGGCAATTTATTTTTATCAAATTAAATTCCATTGGCGCAAATTGCGCGAGCGCTTGCTGAAGGCCGAAACCGCTCGCGATTTTCAACAATTGCCAGCGCTCAAGCCCTTACCAATTTGGGCTTGGCTGATTTGGGCAGTGATTGCATTTGTTTGTGCCTACTTCTTTCGTGGGGCCTTTACGATCTTTTTCGGCGCCTTTTTAATGGGTTTTGGGCTGGCCAACCCTCAACTTTCCAAGAATGTTGAAGAACTCGAAGCTGGCAGAGCGTTGTTCTATGCTCAGCGCGATTTGCGCGGTCGGCCAATTGTGGTCCGAGTTTTGCCAGAGATGCTTTTGGCACGCGATTGACGTTACAGGTATAATTAAAGCTCAATCTATGCAATGAGGTCTCCATGCGATCTGAATCCGCTTCACACCGTTATGGCGAACATCGCATTTATTTGAGCTTAGCACCAGGCATTGGCTGCACCCGTCGGTTGATGGCCGATGCCCAACTGCTGGCAGCCCAAGGCTATGATGTTGGGATTGCCTTTAATGCTTCAAGCGATTATTTATGTGATTTTGCCCGTGGTTTGCGGCCTTTACCTTTAATTTATGAGCGCCAAAACAATCAACGGGTTGAAGCGCTTGATCTTGAAACGATTCTGCGCGATCCACCCCAAATTATTGTGCTTGGCAACTTAGCGCATCAACATGGCTTGCCAGATCAGCCAATCGAGCCGTTGAAGTTGGTCGAGCAACTGCGTATGGCCGGAGTTGCGGTTTGGTCAACGATTTATGCCTATAATTTGACCACGATTGCGCCTATTTTTACCCGTTTGACTGATATTACGCCAACGCCGATTATTCCTGAAACAGCCTTGGAGCAAGCCAGCGAGTTGGTGCTGATCGATCCTGAGCCAATTGATATTATTCGCCAACTCGATGAAGGGATTTTGCTGGCTCCGCCAGAAGCAGAGCAAGCGCGTAGCACCTCGCTACGCCTTGATGTGTTGAATCAACTGCGGGCTGCAACCCATGCCTTGCTCGAAATTCGCCGCCCATTGAGCGATAGCGCCGAACGTCCGCGTTGGTTGGTGGGGATTGGATTCAATCCTAGTGCCATGTATTTGTTGCAACGGGCCGCCGATTTGGCCTATGGCATGGGCGCATTGTTGATTGGGGTGCATATTCGCCCGCCTGGTGGTGGCTCCAGTGGCTATCGTTTGGCGGCCCGCGAACACATCGATTATGCAGAGGAGTTGTGCCACGAGGTGGTGATTATCGAGGAAAAAGATGTGGCAGCGGCGATGCTCCAAGTGGCGCACGAGCAGCATGCAACTGGGATCTTTATTGGGCGGCCTGTGCGCTCACGCTGGGATGAGCTGCGCGGCGGCTCGTTGCTGACCAAACTGATCAATAGCGACCGCGATTTGGATATTTTTGTCTTGGCTGATGCACCGCTGCGGTAAAAATTCAGCCGTTGAAACCGCGAAGAGCGCAAAGGCGAGAGGCTGTAGGCTATAGGCTAGCGGAATGCTTGAGCTACCACAACCATATTCCGTTAGCCAAAATCCTCGCATCCTCTGCGCTGATCATTGATCCACGAAGGACACGAAGGTTAAGTTTTTTTGGCACAGATTGTTTTGATTTTATTCCTGCTCCCTAATAGCCCACAGTCTAGAGCCATGATTTCTCTGCGCCTCTGTGTTAAAATTCAGCCGTTGAAACCACGAAGCGCACGAAGAACGCGAAGGTTAAGTTTTTCGCCACGAATTCCACGAATGCTGCTTATTTTCGCCACAGATTACCACAGATGGTGAGGATTGGGCTTTGGGCTATTGGGTTTCATCCTTCATCCCTCATCCTTTCGCGATGTTCTGTGTTCTTTTTTGATTTCTGCCTTTTGACTTTTGCCTGCATTCCTCATCCTTTCGTTCTCTGCGCCTCTGCGTTAAAACTAACTTCTGAATCCTTCGTGCTCTTCGTGGATTAATTATCTATTTATTAATATTTTTTACAAATTCACTAAAATCGGCTAGTATACAGTGGCTAGTTCATTAAACGAAAGGAGCGAAAACGTCGATCTGCTGGCCTCGCCGTGTTGTGCTCAACATCGTTGCTCAGGTAGAGGTACGACCGCCTTGTTGGAAGCGTACTGGATAACTGTGGGTTGCAACTCGTTGTTGAGGAGGCTTATATGAAGCGTCTATGGCTACGAACATTGGTTGTTGGCTGTATCCTTGGCTTGGCAGCACCGACAATCACTGCTGGGCAGACTCGTTTGAAGGAAAAAACACCTGAAAATTTGGCGGCAGCAGAAGCGCCCGCCGTTGCAGGCCAATATCTGATTAAGTTCAACAATTCCCTCTCCAAAGCAGACCGCAAGACCACCCTCAAAAACCTCGGCGCCGATCAACTCCAACACCTCGATAGCCTTGATCTTGAGCTAATCGAATTTGCTGCGCTCAAAAACAATGCTTCGATCGAGCAAACCGAGCGCGTTTTAGCCGAGCTGAAAAATAATCCAGCGGTTGAGTATGTCGAACCAAACTACATCTATGTGCCGCTGTACACGCCCAACGATCCGGGCATTGCCCAACAATGGGCTTGGGGCGTTATCAAAGCTTACGATGGCTGGAATATTACCCAAGGTAATTCCAGCGTGATTATCGCGATCGTTGATACAGGCATTCAAATCAATCACCCTGATCTTGATGCCAACATTGTGGCTGGCTACGATTTTGTGGATAACGACACCAATGCAACCGATGGCAACGGCCATGGCACGCACTTGGCTGGCACAGCCGCCGCCGAAACCAACAATAGCACTGGTGGCGCTGGCTTATGTCCAAATTGTCGCTTGATGCCAATTCGGGTGTTTAATAATAATGGGAGTGGCACGCTTGCCGCCGTGGCGCAAGGCATCACCTATGCTGCCAACAATGGAGCCAAAGTTATCAACTTAGGGCTTGGTGGCAGTGCCTCAACCACCTTAAAAAATGCTGTTGATTATGCCTGGAACAAAGGTGCATTCCTCAGCTGTGCAGTTGGTGGCAGCAACAGTGGTACGCCAACTTATCCTGCTGGCTATGCCAACTGCTTCCCCGTGGCAGCCAGCGGCAAGACCGACATTAAAACTCCCTCATCGGGCTATGGCACATGGGTCAAAGTTGCAGCCCCAGGAGTCAGCATCTATTCAACTTGGCTCAATGGCGGCTACAACACCATTAGCGGCACCTCAACTGCAACCGCCCATGTTGCTGGTTTAGCAGGCCTGTTGGCCTCGCAAAACCGCACCAACGCCCAAATTCGCGATCGCATTTGCGCCACCGCCAACCCAATTGCAGGCACTGGCACCTATTGGTCGTGTGGCCGGATTAATGTCTATGCAGCAGTTCAGTAATCATTAATTATGTCAAATTAATAATATGAAACGCCCTAAGCCCCTTGCCTGTCTAACTAACGAGCAAGGGGCTTTAATCCATGGTTGGTCTGCACCTCTGCGTTAAAATATGATCCACGAAGCGCACGAAACCACGAAGAACACGAAGCGCACGAAGGCTCTGGCTGTTGGCTATTGGCTATTGGTTTTGGTATTCCATCCTATTCCCGATAGCCCATAGCCTGAAGCCTATAGCCTTTATGCTCTATGCTCTATGCTCTGTGCTCTTCATCCCTCATCCCTCATAATTCATAATTCATCCTTCGGTTGCTCTTCATCCCTCATCGGCGCGCTTCGCCAAATCGAGCAGGCGTTGCAAGGCGGGCAAGGCCGCTGCCAAAATGCTCAATTCGACCTCGCTCAAACCAGCGACGTGGGCAGTAAGCTGCTTATGGGCTTGAGTTTGGGCTTGGCGCACCGCAGTTAAGCCAGCAGCAGTTAATTGCAAAAGCTGTTGCCGCCGATCTTGCGGATGCGGAATCCGCTCGATCCAACAGCGCTCAACTAAGGCAGGCAGCAGCTCGCTAATGGCCTGCGGGCTAACATGTTGTTGCCGCGCCAAGCCACTCAACGATTGTGGGCCATGCTGAAGTTCATTCAACATGCGTAATTGGGCGGCGCTGGTTGAGCCATCGAGTTGCCGTCGCACCTCAAGATCGACCAAGCGATGCAGTTGGGGCGCGAGAACAAATAAATCTTCGACCAGTCGATCAATATGATGTCGCTGCATAATTCCCCTTTATTATTCAAGTAACTTGATGATTTTTATAAAAATCATGCTTCATCTACAGGACTAAAACTCAATTATTAAGAAAATATTTTCAAGCAGATTGAACTTGACAACGATCATAAAGATCTTTATTATACGCATAGATACTCATTCATCAAGCAGCACCCGTCTAGCAGGCAGCTTCGCTCTGTGAAGCTAGCTCGTGTGCTTTATGGAGGTGTTAATGCCTATATCTTCATTGTCACCACCGTTAGTATTGCTCGATCGGCTGCTACGCTGGTGTTTTATGATGAGCGCTGGCTTAACCATCCTGTTGCTTTTTGCTGAGCTTGCCCCGCGTTGGAGCCATGTTGGCATTGCAATTCAGCTTCTTAGCCTTGGCTTATTAATTGCCCTCAAGCCGCTTAAACGCCCGGGTCATCTTTTTCTCTACCCGCTGCTGCTTGCCCTAGCAATTAGCATGTGCGAACCAACCCTGCCGCCCTATCAGTTGCCGACGATCATTAGCCAAGCAGCACCGTTCGCGGTCGTTACGCTAATTCTTGGCGATCTGATTCAGCGGCGGGTCGTGCCAATCTGGCGCCCAAAACGCTTGGTTGTGGCCAATGGCACCGTCGATCTGATCGAGGCTGCCTGTTTTTTCCAACTTGATCCAGTCCAACTGCGGCAAGAACTCGAACAACAAGGCTGCCCGTTGCGCAATGCAAGCGATGGCAGCACACTCGTCAAATTAGCCCCAATTCTAACAGTTTTAGCAACTACAACTCATTCAGGAGGTGCCGATGCCCCATGATATATCGTTGATCACCAATATCTCGGTTGCTTTGGTTGCGGCCTTTGCTGGCGGCTTACTTGCCCGCCGCCTCGGCCTGCCAACAATCGTTGGCTACCTTTTAGCAGGCATGCTCATTGGCCCGTTCACGCCCGGCTTCAAAGGCGATGTTGGTGATATTAGCCAGCTTGCAGAAATTGGGGTTATTTTCCTCATGTTTGGAGTCGGCCTTCACTTTTCGCTCAAAGATTTATGGGCTGTGCGCAAAGTCGCAATTCCAGGTGCAGCCCTGCAAATGCTGTTGGCCACAGGCTTGGGCTTTGGGCTAACGCGTTTGTGGGGCTGGTCTACTGCCGCAGGCTTGGTTATGGGCCTAGCGCTTTCGATCGCCAGTACGGTGGTGTTGCTGCGCGGCTTGATGGATGCAGGCGAGCTGAATACGCCAGCTGGCCAAACCGCCGTTGGCTGGTTGGTGCTTGAAGATTTAGCTACTGTGCTCATTTTGGTCTTGCTGCCAGCCTTTTTCGGCAGCAGTGGCGGTAATCCTTGGGCCGCTGGTGGCATCGCCTTGCTCAAAACCACCATCTTTGTGGTTTTGATTCTATTTGCTGGCGGACGCTTCTTGCCCTGGTTGCTGACTTGGATCTCTCATTCGCGCTCACGCGAGCTGTTTATTTTGGCCTCGGTGGCGGTCGCACTTGGCACAGCCTTTGCAGCAACCGCAGCCTTTGAGGTTTCATTGGCGCTTGGAGCCTTCTTGGCGGGCGTGGTTTTGGGCGAATCCGACCTCAGTCACCAAATTGGCGATGAAGTGCTGCCCTTCCGCGAAATCTTTGCAGTGATTTTCTTTGTTTCGGTGGGAATGTTGGTCAATCCAATCTATGTGTGGAACAATATTGGCCAAGTTATCGCCCTCACCGCCTTGATCGTCTTCGGCAAGGCCATCTTCACCCTGTTTTTGGGCCTGATTTTGCCTTCATCTGGCCGCACAATGATTGTGGTGGCCGCAGGACTCAGCCAAATTGGTGAATTTTCGTTTATTGTCGGCCAAGCTGGGGTTGGCTTAGGTGTTTTGACCCAAGATCAATATTCGCTGCTTTTGGCTGGAGCGATCTTCTCAATTATGCTCAATCCAGTGATGTTCTGGTCGATTCCGCATGTTGAAACATGGCTCAAGCGCTATCCACGGCTGTGGGCACGCTTCGAACGCCACGCAGCAATCGAACCTGAAAAAACCAAATTACCAGAAACCGATCATGTGGTCGTGGTTGGCTACGGGCGGGTCGGCGAACACATTGGCACGGTGTTGCAGCGCTTAAAAATCCCCTTTGTGGTTGTCGAAGCAGATAATCATCGCGCCGACGATTTTATGACCAAAAATATTCCAACCTTGATTGGCGATGCTGCCAACTCGGAAGTGCTGACACACGCTAAGCTCGATAAAGCCAAGGCCTTGGTTGTGACCTTGCCCAATGAGGCAGCAAGTGAATTAGTCGTTGCCGCTGCCCGCGATCTTGCGCCAAACTTGCCAATTGTGGCCCGCGCTGCAACCAATTCTGGCGTAGAACGCTTAGCAAAATTAGGTGCTCACGATGTGATTCACCCAGAACTAGAGGGTGGCTTAGAAATTATTCGCCATACCCTTTTGCGCTTGGGCTATGCAGCAACCCAAGTTCAAGGCTATACCGATGCTGTACGCCGCGATCAATATCACACCAACATTGTGCCAACTGAACATCTGGTGCTTGAACAATTGATCCAGAGTGTGCGTGGCTTTGAGATTGCATGGCGCAGTATTAACGCCAATAGCAGCTTAGTTGGCCAAAGTTTGGCGATGCTCAACTTTCGCGCCCAAACCGGAGCTTCGGTCATTGCCGTATTGCGCAATCAACAATTGATTAGCAATCCAGAATCGCAATTGACCCTCGAACCAGGCGATACGTTGGGCGTGATTGGCGACGAAAGCCAAATTCAGGCGGTCGATGGCTTGATTAGCAACAGTCAAGCAGCAAATCCGCCGCCCACCAACCGCTTCGCTCCAAGCGGCGCGTAGCTATCTGCCCCTCGACTGAACTCAGTCGAGGGGCATTTTTTGCCCCAATGATCACAAACCAATCGTTAGACCGATGTTGGCAGCCAGCCATCGACCTACACTAGCCACTGTTTTTGTCGAAGGAGGTCTGGATGCAAGCCCCAACTACCCAATTGCCATGGGATCAAGCCGACTGGTTTAGCACAATCAGCAGCTGGATTGAGCAACAGCTTAGCGCTCATGGTCGCCAGCTCAACGCGCCAATCGAACTTATTCATCAACGCCCATGGTCGGCCTTTGCCCAAATGAGCACCGACCAAGGCTTGGTCTATTTCAAAGCTCCGGCTCCAGCCTTTCGCTATGAGGCTGGCCTAACCCAAGCCCTAGCCACGTGGCAACCAGCCTGTAATGTGCCTGTTTTAGCCATCGAGCCAAGCCAAGGCTGGATTCTTTCCGCCGATGCTGGCACAACCTTACGTCAACTTGGCCAAGATCGCAGCCAACTTGCGCACTGGGATGCATTGTTACCCCAGTATAGCGAATTGCAAATCCAGCTTGCTGCCCGCGTGCCAGCATTGCTCGATTTAGGCCTGCCTGATCGGCGTTTGGCTCATTTTCCTAAGCTCTTTGCTGAATTGCTGAACGATCATGCCAACTTGTTGATCGATCAAGCATCTGGCTTGAGCACTGCCGAACATCAACAACTGCAAGCCTTGCAGCCAATTGTTCAAGAGCAATGTCAAGCTTTGGCTGGATTTGGCTTGCCAGAAACCCTGACTCACGAGGAAATTCACGAAAATAATGTGCTTTATGCAGCGCGTGGCTACACCTTCACTGATTGGAGCGATTGCAGCGTGAGCCATCCTTTCTTTTCGATGGTGGTGACGCTGCGTGCCGCCGCCCATTGGCTCAAACTCGATGAGCAAGGCCCAGAGTTGCAACGCCTGCGCGATGCCTATTTGGAGCCATGGACCCAATTTGCTCCGCGCCAGCAACTTGACCAAGCCCTGGATCTTGCCTATCGGCTTGGCATGATCAATCGAGCGCTTTCGTGGCGCCAAGCGCTGAATGGCCTTGATCCAGCTCAAACCAAAGACTATCAAGATAATGTTTCAGGGTGGTTGCAAGATTATTTAGCCATCCAAAATGCTGGGTAGCCCACAATGCATAAACAAACCATTATCGAGCAGATTAGCCCTGAGATATATGAGCTCGAAGCTGAGGATGCGCGTTGGTATGGCTCGCAAACCAATAACCCACATGGGCTGTTCTATAGTTCAGACACGCTGCATGAAATTGATAGCTTAATTTGGGATGCAGCCAATGAGCTAACTGATAGCGAAAAGCTCTTGCTCATGGTTGCGATCTACGAAGATTTGCCAGGCTATGCGTTGCTCATGCTGAATTGGAGCCGTTATCAACATTTTGATCCGCCAACCCAAGCCCTTTTTTGGGCAGAGGTTCGACGCATTTTGGCCCAAGGCGATCCTGCTTGGGCTGGCCCGCTCGAATATCACCTAGCGCTTGATTGGTTTGAACTTTGTAGCAATTGTGATTCAATTTGGCATCGCTTAACGCATGATGCCAATACTGCGCTTTTGGCAAGCGTTCTGCGAAGTTCAGCTACTACTGCTTGGCATTTAAAAGCGCCGCTGTATGCCCGATTGATTGCCGATGTAGGTTGGCATGAAGCTATTTATGCGAGTTTGCACGCTAGCTACTATACACTTTATGGCCAAATTGATAAACATGAAGCGCTAGGCTATCTCCAGCAATTGGTTATAGCCGATCCAGATCAGGCACTTGCCACATTGATCAGCACTTTTCAAGTAGGCGAGCGCTATACAAATGCCTTTGGGGTTGAAGCGATGCAGCGGGCTGCAAAGAAGCCAAACTGAGCATTCGTCAGCTTCAATAGTGACCTTTAACCCGATAGGTATATTCAATCTGATATTCAGTGCCGAGTTCTGCTTGCAGTCGTTGGGCCAACGCCAAGCCTTGCTCGGCAAATTGCTGCTCTGCGGCACGAGTTGCAAAGCCCGAACTCGCCGGATCATCATCAACATAAATCGCATCAAATGTATCCGACCAAGCCATCAAATCGGCAATGAGGTTTGGGCTGAGTGGCAACTCGCTGGGATCAATATCGCCAAACTGAATGCCATCATTCCACCAGACCGGATAACACCAATAATCAGCAGCTAAACGGAGCTTTTGCATGAACACCCTTCCATGAAATACGGATGAGGTAATTGCTGGCACGTTTAAGCCTGCTCAAACGGCGGATCAATCTGCCATTCGACCGTCTGATAACAAATTTGAGTTTGGATAAATTCTTCAGTCTGTTTCGCAGGATCAAAAAAATTCAGCAGGATTTCAAGCGTTGTAGAAGTATAATTATTGTTCCAGTTGCATTCCAAAATATCGCCATAGCAATCAGCATTATCAGCGATAGCTTGAATAATTCGTGCTAGTTCTGATGGAATTACTTCAACTCCGGCCAAGAGTAATCGCGTTTGGCGAAAATCATCGTCTGGCGATGCAGGATCATAATTAACTGCTAAATTAAGGTTATATTCGATATGTAATATTAATTGCTGTAGTTGAGCATCATATTCAATTGCCTCAATTATACCATCATGCAACCTATAGCGTGTTGGATCATACTGCATATTGATTCGTTTAACTAAGCAGGTTAACCGATTAAATAAAGAATCCCAGGATCAACAATTATAATTGATCCTGGGATTAAATTTAGAAGCTTGTTTGTTCAACCTGACCATCAGCAAAGCTCATAGTCAGGCGCAGTGGTTGTTGCGGGCTGGTCACAAGCTCGATTGCGTTCCAAGCAGGCTTGGAGCGTTCGCGCAGCTCGCGCAGAATGAAAAAGAGTTGATAATCGACCTCAAAGCCTTGCTCGTGGCGCAATTGGTTGGCCGAGCTAAATCGCCCGTAGAGCAAGCCATGGTCAGCTGCCGGAATTTCGGCAACCACGCGAGCGCTAACCCATGGTTGAGGAATTCGCTGCTCAATTGTGCTACGCAAGGCTGCCAACAATTGCTCAGTAGTGGCATCACTTAAATCATAGACAGCATCATTATGGTAATGAAACGCCTTATAGAACGGCAACCCATCAACCTGATAGCGCGCAGCAAGGATAATTGGGCGTTGATCAGCATTCGGCAAGTTAATCACTTGCAGATCAAGCGCAACCTCGTGGCCAGCTTGGCGTTGTGCATCAAGCGTTTGCTCAAATTGCTGCCACGCTTGCTGGTTGATTTCGGTTGGCTTAAATACATCCATTTGATCCATATTAATCCTTTTCGTGTTCAATTATCCAATGTAAATGCTATCAAAGTCCTGATCAACCAATAATTGTAATTGTTCGTTGATTGCATCAAGGCGTTCATTAATAATTGAACTTTGTTGTCCAGTCTTTGAAAGATTATTCCTGAAAATTTTAATTTCATCTAAAATATAAGGAATATCTTCTTTTTCAACTGGAAGTCCTGTTTGAAATAAGCGAAGAAATTGTAAATTATGCTCCTCAATAATTGGCAGCCAATAGCTGCTAAATATTGCTTCGGTTGCAATCGGAAAAAGCGTATCTTTGCCATCTGCTGATGTAATAAGCAAAGCGATAGACATATAACATTGACCTCAATGCTTAGGCTAGCTATTTGGTGAAACATAGCTAGCCTTCAATAAAAAACCGATTATAAGCCATACTCCGCGTCAAAATTCCAATCAGGATAGCGTTGTTTCAGTGCATCCATTTGTTTTTGCACCGCACTCCGCAGTTCTGGAGAATCACCATTTAAATGGAAGCGAATATCGCGGATTGTTTTGATATCTTCTAATGAAGGCACATCAGGCGAGCCATTTACGGTTGGCCGCGAACTCACAGCCTCATCGAGATTATCAATCCGAACTTGAGTTTTCTTGTAAATTTGCTTTTCGGCCCATTGATCGGCAGTTTGAGCAGGTAGACCTGTACGAGGATTAACCCTATCAAGTCCTTGCGCAGCTTTTTCTTCAACGATAATACCATTATCGATCTTATCAAATTCGCCCAGTGGGCTACCCTTCGCATCGACAATTTCGACTTCACGATAGGTTCGATTAGCTAAAGCTTCAGGAACCTGTTTGGCAGCCCGTTCAGCTCCTTCTTCGACAACTTCCTCAGCGACCTCTTTGACAACCCGCTCGGCTCCTTCTTCGACAACTTCCTCGACGATTTCTTTGCCAGCTTTAACGCCCCATTTGCCAAGTTTGCCTGCATCACCGACAATCGGAATCATCGCAGCAGCCGAGATCGCGGCCTCAAGATGGCGACCCTCGGCGAGGTAAATCAGGGCATTGGCGCCATCGGCAATTTCACCAAACCCAGGGATAAAGCCGAGAACATCAAGCCCACCATGGACCCATTCGCTCGCTTTGCCCCAAGTTTTGCTCCACCAACTGCCTTCATCATTCTTCGGTGCAGCCGCCGCCGCAGCAACCATTTTGCCTTTAAACAGGCCAGCAGCTTCTTCCTCTGCTTGGCGAAAGATTTTGCTAATCTCACCAGTGACACTTTGGGCTACGCTAAAGTTGTTTTCAAGCCGCTTTAATGCTGGCACAACCTCGCCAGTATATTCATGCTCAAAGGCTTTAAAGGCATCGCCATGCCAGTTGTTGGCTAATTGCTGATGCAATTGATTAAGTTGTTGTTGTAAGCTTGAAACTCGGTCTCTCAATTGACCAAATTTGGTTGCAATTTGCTTCAGCTGCTCATACTCAGCTTGAACGATTGGTGCCGTCATCCTGCCTCCCAATACCAATAGAAAAGATCAACGTGTCAGGCGAGTTACTGGGAGCAATGTTCTACTAGAATTGTAATCGTTGACATGTCACATTAAAAGTGCCTCGCTAGCATAACACACTCAATAGCTAGCTAGATTAATCGAAGCTTAAGCTTAAGCTTTGAAGAGTTAGGGTTTACGGGCCAGAATCGTAGGCTTAAATAGCAACACACGGATCAAATGTTGATCCGTGTGTTGCTATAACCAGAAACTAATTAGCGGCCAGTTTTGGCTTTTACTTCAGCAGTCAAAGCTGGCAAGATTTCGTTAATATCGCCAACAATCCCGTAGGTTGCAACCTTGAAAATTGGGGCTTCGGGATCTTTGTTGATTGCCACAATGGTGTTTGATGAGCGCATACCAGCGAGGTGCTGAATTGCGCCTGAAATCCCACAGGCAACATACAATTTTGGCGCAACGGTTTTGCCGGTTTGACCAACTTGGCGCTCGTAGGCGATCCAGCCAGCATCGACAACTGCGCGCGAAGCGCCGTGCGTGCCACCCATCACCCGAGCTAATTCAGGGATGAGTTTTTCGTAGTTTTCAGGCGAGCCAAGGCCACGGCCACCAGAAACAATCACGGTTGCATCGGCTAAGTTCACAGCGCCCGTGCGTTGCTCAACATTGCGCACTTTGGTCCGAATCGTGACCGCAGGCATTGCCACATTCACCACTTCGCCAGCGCCAGCGCCAGCAATTGGCTTACCAACTTGGCGACGCACCGAAGCGATTGCTGGGCGAGCAGCGCCGAAGCTCAAGCTATTGATAACGTTTGCGCCGTGTGAAGGACGAACAGCGGTCAATTGGCCTGCTTCTACGCTCACATTGGTTACATCGGGAGCCAAGCCTACGCCCAACTCAGCAGCCAATGCGCCAGTGAAATCGCGCATTTGCAACGATGAACCAGTCAAAAACAGTTCTGGTTGGTGGGCTTCGATTGCAGCTTTGGCCGCAGCAACATAGCCATCGGTGGTATATTGCGCCAAATTAGCATCATCAACCACATAGGCTTTGCTTGCGCCAGCAGCAAATGCTTGCTCGACCAAGCTAGCCGTATTGCTGCCAAGCACTAAGCCTGCAACGCTTTGCCCAAGCGCATCGGCAATTTCTTTGCCCTTGCCCAACAATTCTTTGGAAATTGCGCTCACTTCGCCATTTTTATGTTCAATTAAGACCCAAACGCCACTAGCCATGAAAACACCTCATTGTGAAAGTCAAAAGTCAAAAGTCAAAAGTCAAGATCATCAATCATTGAAGACAAATAGTGCATTGCTGCAAGTATTTTGCCTTCTGATTTTTGCCTTTTGACTTACTAAAGGATTTGATTTTCAACCAATTTTTGAACCAAGCTGCTCACTTGAGTTTGCACGTTACCACTAATCATCTCGCCTGATGGGCGGGCTGGTGGTGGCACGCGATCAGCAACTTGCACATTGCCAGCAACATCGCTGCCGCCAAGGCCAAGGTCGCCTAAACTCCAAGTTGGGATTGGTTGCTTGCTAACTTTGCGAATCTTCAACAATGATGGGTAGCGCGGCTCGTTCAAATCTTTAACCGCCGTCACGACGACTGGCAACGAGGCTTCCACGGTTTCGAGGGTGTCTTCCAAAGCACGATCGACCACAATGCTGGTGTCACTCAATTCGTGCACTTTGAAAACATAGGTCAGTTGTGGCCAACCAAGGAAGCGGGCCAAGGCTGGGCCAAATTGGCCGGTTTCGTCGTCGGTGCTTTGCTTGCCACAGAAGACGATATTAACATTATCAAGTTTCTTGATCGCAGCAGCGACAACTTTAGCAGCGCTTTGCGAATCAACATGCTCCAAAGCTGGGTCGTTGATCAAGACTGCTTCGTTCGCACCCATTGCCAAGGCTTTTTTCAGTGAATCAGTGGCATCGTCGCTGCCAAGGCTGATGACCGTTACTTGGCCATCGTTCTTTTCAGCCCACTGCAAGGCTTCTTCAATCGCATATTCATCAAACAAATTGATAATTGGATTGATTCCGTCGCTGTTAATCTGCTTATCGGCAGTGATTTTGACACTATTTTGTTCAGGAACTTGCTTAACACAAACTACTGCGTGCATTCAAGAAACCTCCGTTGGTTTGCTGAGTGGCTCTTTTGCCACAAGCATGCGCTGTGGCTTTGGCCATAGTATACCATAGACTGACGGAACATGACGCACTGCGTTGAACTAGCAGTAGCTTTTGATTTTGTACAATTGGCGTGCATTTGGCTGGCGTATACTCATACTAGGCCATAATCTACTCAAGTATTGCATGAGCCATAAAGCGTTCTTGGGTTGGCTTTGGCGCACAAATGAGGAGTTTTTGGATGGATTTAAATAGCTTTGAATCGGTGCGTAAGTTGCGCAAAACAGCATTTAACTATTGCTGCGGGATTGCCTTAGGATTAACCTTATATGCAATCCAGTTTGGATTCTTTACTCAGAACGCTATTGATTACAATGTTATTAGCATGGCAATTCTCTATATATTTATGCTATTCCTTTTCAAGGAAAAATATACAATTAAGGGTGTTATTTTAGGTTTTACAGGATTTGTATATTTTATTTATATAGCTGATACTGCTGATCGTTTAAATATGCTAATATCTGACCATACGTTATTACTTTTATTATCTATTATCATGGTTGGGTTAATTAGTGGATCTTTTACGATGATTACAAGTGGTTTTTTATATATAATTTCGATCTTTATCTTTTTTTATATTTACCAAACTGAAATTCTTTCAACAACATATTACAATTTACTATTTTTAAGTATAGTTATGTTCTTAATCTGGCTGCTTGTACGGGCGCTTGAAAACGCGCTGCGTCAATCGTTGCATCTTCAGGCCAATTTGCAAGATTTGGTCGACGAGCGCACTGCTCAATTAGCGGTCAGCGTCCACGAGGCCAAATCGGCGCAACACGTTGCGGAGCAAGCCAATCTGCGCAAATCGCAGTTTCTGGCCACAATGAGCCACGAATTGCGCACCCCGCTGAATGCAATTATCAACATGACCGAGTTTATCGATTGGTTTGGACCGCTCAACAGCCAACAAAAAAGCTATCAAGATCAGGTTCGCGGCGCTGGTGAACATTTGTTACACCTGATCAACGATATTCTCGATCTTTCCAAAATCGAGGCTGGACGGGTTGAATTGCATTTTGGCCCAGTCGATTGTGCAGCGATTGCCCAAGAAGTGCTGGAAACCGTGCGACCCTTGGCTGAAGCTAAAGGCTTGCAGGTCGATTATCGTCAAGCGGCTCAGCTTGATTGGGCTTGGGCTGATAGTAAAGCGATCAAGCAAATTGTGCTCAATCTTTTGTCGAATGCAATTAAATTTACCGAAACTGGCCGCATTAGCGTAGCTCTTGAGAGTACAGCAGACACAGTTATGGTGTTGATTCACGATACAGGCATTGGCATCGCGCTCGAACAGCAGCAATTTATCTGGGAATCGTTTCGCCAAATTCAAAGCAGCGACGATCGCGAGTACGAAGGCACTGGCTTGGGCATGAGCATCACCAAGCAGCTGGTCGATTTACACGGTGGCGACATTACGGTCGAAAGCGAGATCAATCGCGGCACCCAATTTCGGGTTTGCTTGCCAACCAAAGCAGCCTGGCAGCAACGCCACAGTAAATATGCCCAAGTTGAGAGCAAGCAAACGCTGGTGATCGTTGATGACAACCCAAATACGGTTGAAGAATTTGGCACCCAGCTAGCGGCCAGCGATTGGCGCATCATTGGCTGCTTAGATAGCCGCGAAGCTTTAGCAATTTACCGCCACGAGCAACCAAGCTTGGTTGTGCTTGATGCAACTTTAGCCTTTGTTAGCGCCCATAGCCTAATTGACGAAATGTTGGCGATTAATCCTGATCAGGCAATTGTGATCGTCGCACCAACCAATGAGTATAGCCTTGGCTTGGAAAGCTGGCCGCATATCAGTCGGCCATGGCCGCACACGTTAGAGCCAGTGTTGCAACAAACTGTGACAACTGCTCAGCAGCAGCGGCAAATCGCAACAATCCCATAACGCGGTGCAACCGATCACCTTAGGAGGAATAATGCATCCATCGACGACCCAGATTTCTGCAGGAGTGATTGAAGATAACCCGCAAAACCTAGAAATTGCGCGGGTCTGTTTGATTCATCAACTGCACGCTCAGTATCAAGGCGGTTGGAACTCAGGCACTAGTTTCTTTGCTTGGCATAGCGCGCATTCCAATATTGACTTAGACATTTTATTATTGGATATTCACATGCCCAAGGAGAGCGGGATTAAACTCTATCAAACAGTGCGTAAAGCCTTGCCCCATACCAAAATCATTGCCTGGACAGCAGATGTAGTGCCGCAACGGGTTGTAGTCTATCAACAAATTGGCTTTGATGGTATGATCGGCAAACCGATTAATACCAAATATTTTCCGTTACAGATCCAGCGCATTTTGGCTGGCGAAGCTGTCTGGGAGATTTAATTGTTATGTTGGCCAATGCTGAGCCGATTTTGCTGTTTGCCGAAGATGCCCAGACCGATGCCACGATTGTGCAGGTGATTGCGCAACGTTGTGGCTGGCAGGTTGTTTGGCTCAAAAGTCTGTTTGCTATGTGGCAATATTGTGTCAGTATGTTAGATCGTGAGCAACCAGCGCTTAATTGTGTGATTATGCTCGATATGAAAATGCCCGACCCTGCTTATCGCCATTTGGAAGGCTCGGTTTTGGCTACTTGGCTGAGCCATGCCATGCACGAACAACGCTTGCAAACAGTGCCAATTTTTGGTATGACCACCGATAAAACCGTGCATCGCGAATGGGAAGCACGGATTGCAGGCTGCTACCAACTTTTTGAAAAGCCCTTGCGGCCTGAACATTTTCAGCAGTTGCAGCAGTATTTGGGCAAGCCCAGCCCACCAGCAATCGATGGCGTTGATCAAATCGCGGTTGAAATTATTCGCAAGCAACATTTAGATATTATGCACACCGTGATTGCAGCCTATCAAAACCAGGCAATTCCGGCGAATACTGCGGCGTGGTCGCTCGATGAATTACGGGTTTTATTGAGTTTTCTGACCAATTCAATTTACTGCCCACGCCATTTGCAACAGCAACGTGAGCAAATTCTTGAGCGCGCTGGGGGCTTGATTCAGCTCCAACGCTCGATGCGCAATTTTTTGAGCAATCCACAGCTCTCAACGTTTGAGCTGAAAATTCTTAATCGGATTTTGCAAGGCGTTTCGCAGGAGCGCATCGCCGCCCAAGAGGCGCTTGGGCGACGCAAGCTTGAAAGTACAATTGAACAGATTTTAGTGGCGTTTGGGCTATTCATCAGCAATTAATCACCCGAAATGTACAATTTACATCCATTTGGGCGCTTTATACTCTTAATTGAGCGATGAATAGGGGTTCTTTCAGCAGAGATTAGAAAGAACTAACTCCACGGGCGTGGAAACATATGGCGTAGCAATCCTAAGGTTTAGGCGAGCTACGCCGTTGGTTTTTAACGCTGTTCAAGCCATTGATTTGCAAACATTGAAGCTCGCTCAATTGACCGATCTGCGAATCAATTAGGCTTGCAAGGCTTGCAACTGGGCGTAGGCTCCGTGTTGCTCAACCAAACTTTGATGATTGCCGACCTCGATAATTTGGCCATGCTCAATCACGACAATGCGGTCAGCATTGCGCACGGTCGAAAGTCGGTGGGCAACCACAAAGGTTGTGCGACCTTGCATCAAGCGTTCTAAAGCCTCTTGAATCAAGCCTTCCGAGATGCTATCGAGGGCCGAAGTGGCTTCATCCAAAATCAGCACCCGTGGGTTGCGAATGAGCGCGCGGGCAATGGCCAAGCGCTGGCGTTGCCCGCCAGAAAGCCGCGTGCCGCGCTCGCCGATAATCGTATCGAGGCCATCAGGCATATCGAGCACAAATTCCAAGGCGTTGGCATCGCGCAAAGCTTGCTCAATTGTCGCTTCGCTAACATTATTCAAGCCATAGCAAATATTATCGCGCACCGAGCCATCAAACAGCAGAGTTTCTTGCGAAACCACCGAAATATGGCGGCGATAGCTGCGCAAATCAATCCGTTGCAAATCATGGCCATCAAGCAAAATTGTGCCAGCAGTTGGCTGCAAAAAGCCAATCACCAAGTTAAGCAAGGTCGATTTGCCCGAACCAGATGGGCCAACGAAGGCGATGGTCTCACCTGGCTGCACCTCAAGCGTCAAATCATATAACGATGAGCGCTGGGTGTCGGGATAGCTAAAATGCACATGCTGAAACTGAAAGCGGCCTGCGACTTGATCAAGCCGTTGTTTGCCCTCATTATCCTCAATATCTTCGTTATCGAGAATTTCGCCGACCGAATGCACCGATTCTAAGCCTTTGGTAATTTGCGGCGCAAGATTGGCCAACTCCATCACGGCCCCAGTTAAAATTGAGAAATAACTGGTCATCAGCACCACATCGCCAATCGCCAAGGGCAAAAATTGGGTATAGCAAGCCCACGCTGCTACAATCAAACACAAACCATTAAAGAGGTTAAAACTGACCCACGAAGCTGCACCAAACAGCGAATTAACTGCATCAAGCCGCAAGCCAGCATTTTGAAACTGCACCAAGCGGCGGTCGAGCTTGAGCATTTCTTCTTCTTCAGCGGCATGGGCACGGGTGATGGGAATCAGCTGGATCATTTCGCTTAGGCGCGCGGCCAAGCGTTCAACTTGATGCCGAAAGGCGCTATTGCTTGATTGAATTGGATTGCGTGTCGTGCGCAACACAATTGCCGCCAAGGGCACAGTTGCCACAAAAAACACCAAGAACCATGGCGAGCGAAAGGCCACCACAATAATCGCTGCCAGCAAGTTTAATAGGGCAGCCGGAAAACTCTGGAATACATTGCGGGTTAATTGCTCGATAATTTCCACATCGCGCAGCACTTTGGCTTGCAAAACCCCGCTGCTGCGTTGATTGTAAAAACCAATCGACATTAATTGTAGTTGTTGGGCCAACATTGAACGCAATTTGCTTTCCATACGTCGAATTGCCAAACTCAGCAAGCGAATATACATATATTGGGTTGGAATATTTTGCAGCAACACGATTAACAATAAGAAGCCATCGAACCATAAACGCCCCAAGCCAATTTGGCCTTGGCTCGAAATAATATTAATAATGTCGGCGGTAATTAAAGGCATAATCCAAACCGGACTATGCTTGACAATATAGATCAGGCTGGCTAGCGCCAATTTACCCCAATCTTCGCGATATAAATTGAATAAAAGCCCCAATGGATGTTGGCTGGTTGCTTTGGCTACGACTGGTGAACGGCGGGCGGCAATTGATTGATTGGTCATCGGCATAGCGATACCCTACGCTGGTAAAAAGATGATCGGCGCGACGCTGCGTAGCCCTAGTCTACCGCAGATGTAAAAATTCGCATAGCCCAATTGATCTGAGATTACAGCCTAATTTATGGCCCCAATTCCACCATTTGATTGATGCATTAGCCTATGCAGACCACTATACTGAGAGCAAACAAATTCGCCTAGGATTGAGCAGGAGAAACCTATGCTGCGCAAGCTTAAGCAATGGTGGTTTTTGCGGCGGATTGAACAGAGTGCCAAGGCTACCATCAATAATCATCGGGGCTTCAGTGCCAAAGGCTGGGACGTAACGCCAACGCTAGCCTTCGAACCTCGCCAGCACATCGCTGATGCAGTACAAACATGGCTGCATGCAGAACTACCCTACACCGCCACGCCGTATGGCATTGCTGACTATAAAGTCACCCTTGGCTATGCCCACATGGACGGAGCCAAGCGCACCTACCTTGGTCAAGAACCCTTACCAAGATTTGAGCGCAAAGAAGCAATTGAAGCTATCGAAGCGATTCATGCCCATATTATGGCCGCCGATTGGACAACAATGCCAACGCTTACCACCCTCGAAGTCTATTTACTCAGCTATGGCGACGTGCTAAAACCCTTCTTTGATGCTGAAGCCAAGCGCTAAACAGTCTGGTTAAACGCCCAATACAAACCTGAATAAAAGAAGCGCAGCTGGTCTTAGCAGCGAATATGCAGCCGGCGCGGAGATTCGTTAACGTTGAACATTTAATCGCCTAGTGCCATGCCCAATAACTTAATGTGCATGGCAGATTTGTTTAAGTAGCCAATTTTTAATGCTTTATTTACCAATCTTTCTTAAAGTAATCAACAAAAGATTAAAAAGCGCTTGTAGTAGCCAGCTATACGGTTTTTTTAGGCCAAAAGTTGACAGTATTTCAAGTTATTGTTATGATGGCTCGCATACCGCAATTCTACCCATACCATATTCCCCTACGCGGTTATCCCAACTCGATCGTAACAGATAAACCATTGGCAAACGTATGGGCACTCCCATCGGTTGTTTTTGCTTTCCCAAAGGCATTATGTGGTTGTTATAATCGAAAAATTCACCCTGTTCGTGATTTAGGAATCTTCTTGCTCCCCTTCCGCATGTTCCTAAACCGACCAGTAAAATCTCGGCAAATCTTGCTCAATCACACAACCCTTAATCAATAACTTGGCTGGATGTTCGGATAGGTAGCTGATTAAATGCTCTGAATTGGCATTGATTCAGATGTATTTAATCAGGTTATTACCACACGTTTCAAGGTTTTATTTAAGCCTTGATCAACGCTTTTTAGCGCTATTCGTCGCAATACCCAACCTGCATGCTCATTGAGCACGCAGCATCGTTAAGCTTGGCTAAAATTAAGTATATCGCTTAATTGATCCAACTGCTGTGCCAAGCGTAGCTTTGCTATACCCAAAAATATTGATTGCCCTATAAAATTCATGTGACGCTACACATAGCAAGGAGTTCGCAGTGATCTTAATCATTACCAAGCTTTTAACCGATACAACGGTGGTTAGTGTCCGTGAGCTTTTGGAGGCGCAGGGTCAAGAAGTTGTGGTATTAAGCCAAGAAATTATGGAGCAAAACGCCTCATTTCGGATTAATCGGGCAGCAGATGGTACAGCTCAAGCAATTTTACGCTTAGCTGAACGTGAAATTAATTTTGCAACTGATGTGAGTGCTGCATGGATTTGGCGTAGCTGGCGACCAGAACCATTACTTGAACGCTATCAGCAATTAGCCAAACAACACGACGAATGGAATTTCTTTTCTGGCGAATGGGGTGCGTTATATAAAGGTATTGTCTTAGCACTCAAATGTCATAATATTTTCTGCATCAATCCGCCACCATTTCACGATGCCTTTGAAGAAAAATGTGCGCAGTTATGGGTTGCCGCTGATGTAGGGTTTAATATCCCCGATACACTTTTTACCGCCCACCTGCCCTATGCCCAAGATTTCTATGAGCAACACTCTGATTCAATTATTTATAAGCCGTTTCGCCCATTTTTCAAGATGATTCCTGCAAAAGATGAAGAACCAAGCAAAATTGCTAAGTTATTAACTAATCGAGTCTCGAAGCAACACTTTAGTAATGCACGTAATGCAGTTCCTACGCCTGGTATTTTCCAACCTTATGTCGATAAAGCCTTTGAACTGCGGATTGTAGTGGTTGGCCGTGAGATTTTTGCCTGCTCGATTCACTCGCAAAGCAGTGACCGCGCACGCGAAGATTGGCGACGTTACGATATTCCCAACACGCCGCATCAAGTATATACCTTGCCTGATGATTTAGCCGCCAAAGTGCGCAACTATATGGATCGTTTGCAGCTGGTATTTGGCAGCATCGACATGATTGTCACACCTGAAGGCGAGCATATTTTCCTCGAAATCAATCCCAATGGCCAATTCGATTGGATTGCTCGCCTGACTGGGATGCCAATTTATGAACATTTTGCAGCAATGTTGCAAGCTGCCAGCATCGATTATCCGATTCCTTTGGCTCAGGAGGCTGTTAATGCTCAATAAGACGTTAATTTATCGCCGCTTACCATGGATTCGCGCCTCAGAAGGGCGAGATTGCGGCCCCTCGGTCTTTGCATCGGTAGCGCATTTCTACAAACACCGCATTACCTTGGAGCAAGCACGCAATTTGGTTGGCGCGGATCGCAATGGCACAAGTTTGGCCGGTTTACGCGATGGCGGGCGGGCAATCGGGCTTGAATCGCGGCCAGCCCAAGCCATTTATAGCGCCCTGCAACATGTGCAACTGCCAGCGATCGCCCACCTCAAAGGGGGCGAAGGCCATTATGTGGTGATTTACAAATGGTCGCCAACATCAGTGGTTGTGCTCGATCCCAGTAGAGGCTTGCGCACGCTCAGCAAAACCGAATTTGAAGCCATGTGGAGTGGCTATTTGGTTGAATTCAAGCCAACCGCAGCCCTCAAACCGCGCGAACTTGAAGTTAAGCCGCTCAAAACCTTGCTCCAACTTGCGCGCCAACATAAGCTTATTTTGGGCATTGTGCTGTTTTTTGCGCTGCTCGCAACCTCTTTAGGCTGGATAACCTCGTTTTTTATGCAAATCTTGATCGACTCGATTATTCCAAATCGTGATCAGGCGTTGCTTTTTGCTTTAGGCGTAGGCTTGATTTTAGTTAGTGTCTTTCAATCGGCGCTGCAATTTGGCCGTTTATGGCTCAGTGCGCGGGTTGGTCAACAAGTGCATCAACGTTATTCAGCACAGTATATTGATCGCCTGTTACGCTTACCGATGAAAGTCTTTGATGTGCGCTGTATTCCTGGGCTTGTTTTACGCGTAACGCAGGCTGATGGAATTCAATTGGCACTCTCCGAAGGCTTAATTACAATTTTAGCTGATACGGTGATGTTTGTAACTGCATTAGGCATTATTGCCTTCTATAATCCAGTTGCTGCATCAATTGCTGCTGTGGCTCTGCCATTAGTCTGGTTTGTGCTCTTCTCGCTGAATGATCGCGTTTATAACGTTCAATTATCTTCGATCATTCATATGGAAGAATTCACTTCGCATATGGTTGATGTATTTGATTGTGTACGCACAATTAAAGTTTTTGGAGCAGAAGAACAATACAAAGCCTTGCTTAACGAGAAATTAGCCAATTTCACCAAATCACGCATGGATAGTCGGATCAATATTGCTTTGCCTAGCGCATGGAGCGTCTTGGCAACCTCGTTAATTACAGCTTCGATTTTATGGTATGGCAGTAGCCAAGTATTTGCAGGCAGCATGACACCAGGCGAACTGGTGGTGTTATTTGGAATGGTAGCCTTCTATTTACAACCAATTCAACGCTTGCCAGCGACAATTCTCAATCTGCGCACAGCATTATTGGGCATTGAGCGTATGGATGAAATTATGACCTTGCCTGATGAAGAATCACGGGCCAATGATGTCGTTGCTTTACCAGAAGTCAAAGGTGAGATTAAATTCAACGATGTACATTTTGCCTATCTGCGCAACAAAATGGTGCTGAAGAAACTTAATTTTGAAATTAAACCTGGCGAAACAGTAGCAATTGTGGGTGAAACTGGCTCCGGTAAAACATCATTGGCAAATTTGATTGCAGGATTTTATTTGCCAACTCACGGCGATGTATTAATTGATGGAATTAGTACGCGCCAGATTAAACCTGATGAATTACGTAACGCAATTAGTGCTGTTTTCCAAAATACGCGCTTGATGCAGCAATCGATTCGCGACAACATCACATTAATGCGCGATTCTGACATAGAATTAATTCGGAATGCAGCAAAAATTGCTCAAGCAGATGAATTTATTACAGGCCAGATGTATGGCTATGAATCGCAAGTAGCGCGCGGCGGCGATAATTTCTCCTCAGGCCAAGGCCAGCGAATCACGCTTGCGCGGGCATTGCTCAAAAACGCACCAATTTTGATTCTCGACGAGGCCACGAGCAACTTAGATAGCGCGACTGAACAAGGCTTTTTACAAGCGCTCGAAGAAAATCGCGCTGGCCGCACAACGGTGGTTATTGCCCATAGGCTGAGCACAATTTTACGGGCCGACCGTATTTTGGTGATGGATGCAGGCGAAATTATCGAATCGGGCAGCCATGAGCAATTGTTAGCCCAAGCTGGCCACTACTACAATTTGATCAAGGGTCAGCTTACCAAGCCGCTCAGCGAGCCAGTGGAGCATATAGCCGCACCCAATTTGAATCAACTGACAGCCTAAAATCCAATTCCCTGCTGAAACAGCAGGGAATTGTCCCTCGGATTTACAAACGATCGTCAAGAAAGGTTGGGGCAACATCGAGCGTTCTATCAATCCGCTAAGCTGATAGAATAATCACGCGCAAGTATTTTTACCCTGAAATATCACCTATATGTACCAATAAATAGCAAAAATCATCTAAAATTGCTATTTTTGGATAAACCTATTTAATACTCAATATAATTTCATACTTATTAAATTCATTATAAAATTCAAAATCTATTTCTATTACTATTGACATTAACCAAATTATTTCTATAATCATAATCATTGCTGGAACGAACAAAAATATACCAAACATCGCCATTAATTTCGGTTATTAGAAGAGGAACGATCATGCAAAAACAAACAATGCTGGAAACAAAAAGCGAAGAAGTCATCATTTTCGGCTTGACCTATCTCGAAGAAGAAGCTGCTGAAATTCAAGATGTTGTCGGATGTTTGATGCCAATTGGCAGCGATGGCTACACCGTCACAGGTTGCGACGATAGTGATGGCGGCAACCCAGGCGAACTGATTCCTTAATCGACTTCGATATAGTCGTGCGGCGCGTTTGTGTAAAAGAGGAGCATTCAATGGAATTCGAAACGAACACCAGCGAAGAACTGCCAGTTATTTTCGGCCTGACCTACCTTGAAGAAGAAGCTGCTGAAATCAACGATATTGTTGGCTGCTTGATGCCAATTGATGGCTATAGCTCAACTGGTTGTGATGATACTGATGCGATTCCATAGGCCAATGCAGCTTTAACTAACGACATTTGTGTGTAAAGGAGTGCAATTCATGGAATTTGAAACCACCCAAACCGATGAAACACCCATGATCTTCGGCCTGACCTACCTTGAAGAAGAAGCTGCTGAAATCAACGATATTGTTGGCTGTTTGGCCCCAATTAATGGCTATTCGGGCACTGGCTGCGACGATAGCGACGTTCCTCCAGGCACCCAAATTCCCTAAACCTACAGAAAATTGATCGCTTCCAGCAAGCAAACGAGCCGTGGATTTGCCATGGCTCATTTGGTTTAATCAGCACTTATAGCGAGATTGGAGCGGTAAATCCTACCTAGCCCCAAGCTCAGCACAAGAAACGAGCGAATAAGTGGCAAAAAGCTCTCGTGCCACCTGCGGATGCTGTTTAAATCCTCTCTGCGGATCGATTATTGCGCTTGCTTCGCTTGGTCAATCGTTTCAGTATCCTCTCTGCGGATCGATTAATTGAAATATCATTGGCAATTCAACGAAAGTGAGGTGCTGTATGTTTCAGTATCCTCTCTGCGGATCGATTAATTGAAATCTCGCTTTATTGATTCTTGGCAAACAACACAGAATAGTTTCAGTATCCTCTCTGCGGATCGATTAATTGAAATATTCGCGCCACTGAATCGCTGTCATAAGCGCGTCTGGTTTCAGTATCCTCTCTGCGGATCGATTAATTGAAATTTTTCTCCTAGTTAGCCCCGTCCCTGCCTGCGACGGTTTCAGTATCCTCTCTGCGGATCGAATAATTGAAATCCCCAACCCGCCGCCCCGCAGCCGACGACCATCCAGCGTTTCAGTATCCTCTCTGCGGATCGATTAATTGAAATGATGGCATCGTGCGCAAGGTCAGCGAGGCGGCCACGTTTCAGTATCCTCTCTGCGGATCGAATAATTGAAATCATACTCGTTCTGATTCCGTTGATGCTTTGCTGAAGTTTCAGTATCCTCTCTGCGGATCGATTAATTGAAATACATACAGTAGCTCGCCAGTGCGATTTGCCAAATGTTTCAGTATTCTCTCTGCGGATCGAATAATTGAAATGTATCATGTTCCCCTTGACTCATATGAATTGTTCCAAGTTTCAGTATCCTCTCTGCGGATCGAATAATTGAAATTTGATCAGCAAATCCTTCGTTGTTGGTATAAATGATGTTTCAGTATCCTCTCTGCGGATCGAATAATTGAAATCGCCGCCGATGTTTATAGATTTCAATTTGTCCACAGTTTCAGTACCTCTCTGCGGATCGAATAATTGAAATATCGCGCCGAAGATCAACGCCGCCTAGCCGAACTAGTTTCAGTATCCTCTCTGCGGATCGAATAATTGAATTTACCTGAAGATGAACCAACCGGATTTGTTTACATTTCGTTTCAGTATCCTCTCTGCGGATCGAATAATTGAAATTTGCCACGGTTGGGGGCAAGGTTGGGGCGATGCGCGTTTCAGTATCCTCTCTGCGGATCGAATAATTGAAATTACCTTCAGCCTGATTTGCACTATGAAACACAATTGTTTCAGTATCCTCTCTGCGGATCGAATAATTGAAATTTGCCCGCGCACGTCATCAAGCGGCTGATCGTCGTTTCAGTATCCTCTCTGCGGATCGAATAATTGAAATTGAATGGCTATGCTGATTCGCTGTTTCGCCCAACGTGTTTCAGTATCCTCTCTGCGGATCGATTAATTGAAATGACCGATCCGCCCTATGGCACAACTAATCTTGCATGTTTCAGTATCCTCTCTGCGGATCGATTAATTGAAATCCTTTGAACCAATTCGACCGTTCCCATGGTTCTGCGGTTTCAGTATCCTCTCTGCGGATCGATTAATTGAAATAACGAAGGCATTCAAGCCACGCTGCAATGCCGTGGTTGTTTCAGTATCCTCTCTGCGGATCGAATAATTGAAATGGCATTCGTTCGCCAGCCTACAAATTCGACCTTGAAGTGTTTCAGTATCCTCTCTGCGGATCGAATAATTGAAATACCCAGCACGCCACCACGCATTGATTTAGATCAAGCGCGTTTCAGTATCCTCTCTGCGGATCGATTAATTGAAATTCCTTAGTGGATGAGCGCCGCTTCTTTGTTTAAAACGTTTCAGTATCCTCTCTGCGGATCGAATAATTGAAATATCGCAACCCATCCGATCCGCTCGGAAGAAAAAAGTTTCAGTATCCTCTCTGCGGATCGATTAATTGAAATCCTGGTATCCCGAGGTCAACCCGCTCGATGCGGTAGGTTTCAGTATCCTCTCTGCGGATCGATTAATTGAAAGCGGCGGATTGCGCTCGAACTGTGGTACACCGATCAGGTTTCAGTATCCTCTCTGCGGATCGATTAATTGAAAGTCAGTTGGCCCAACGGTCACACTCACCATGAGCGTGTTTCAGTATCCTCTCTGCGGATCGATTAATTGAAAGCTACACCATGATAGGCCTCTCATTGCACTCCTAAGTTTCAGTATCCTCTCTGCGGATCGATTAATTGAAAGCCGATGAATCAGAAATCAAGGGAAAAAATCGAAATAGAGTTTCAGTATCCTCTCTGCGGATCGATTAATTGAAAGAATGGCCGTCTATGCCGCGCTGGCAGTGCGATCAAGTTTCAGTATCCTCTCTGCGGATCGATTAATTGAAAGGCCACACTCGCGATCGCGGCAGATTCAGGAGTTATTGTTTCAGTATCCTCTCTGCGGATCGATTAATTGAAAGTTCAATCCACACCAGCGACCAGGCGATTATGGTGTTTCAGTATCCTCTCTGCGGATCGATTAATTGAAAGACAATGCGCAGGAATCGCTTATTTTTGGCGGTGACAGTTTCAGTATCCTCTCTGCGGATCGATTAATTGAAAGGATCGCGTTGCAGATCGGCGATGGCATCAGCCATGGTTTCAGTATCCTCTCTGCGGATCGATTAATTGAAAGCCATCCTCAAAACTTGCAGCAACGCCCCGCTTGCGAAGTTTCAGTATCCTCTCTGCGGATCGATTAATTGAAAGGGAATCGATTCAATCAAGAGATCGGCGAGTTCGTCGGTTTCAGTATCCTCTCTGCGGATCGATTAATTGAAAGAGAATTTGCCCCAACCCATCCCTTGGCCCAACAATGTTTCAGTATCCTCTCTGCGGATCGATTAATTGAAAGCCAATCACTTTCCAGTACCAACCCCGCCCATCCAACGTTTCAGTATCCTCTCTGCGGATCGATTAATTGAAAGATCATCATGCTGTCTATCGCACGTTGCGCCTAGAGTTTCAGTATCCTCTCTGCGGATCGATTAATTGAAAGCGCTATAGTCATAAGAGAAACGAAAAGCTAATTCGTTGTTTCAGTATCCTCTCTGCGGATCGATTAATTGAAAGCTACGGCCAACCAGCCCAAAAAGGCTAGTTGACAGGTTTCAGTATCCTCTCTGCGGATCGAATAATTGAAATTAGTAGGTTCTGACCGCTGCCTTGGCCCATCCGGCGTTTCAGTATCCTCTCTGCGGATCGAATAATTGAAATAACTGAGTCCACCGCAGCGAGTGGAATATTACAATCGTTTCAGTATCCTCTATGCGGATCGAATAATTGAAATTTAGTAGCTTCTTTGAAGCGGGTGGCACACCACCGGGTTTCAGTATCCTCTATGCGGATCGAATAATTGAAATTTGCACTAAGGCGTGCAACCGATGGCCTTGGGCGTTTCAGTATCCTCTCTGCGGATCGAATAATTGAAATTTACTGACCCGCCGTATGGTGTAACGAAAATGGCCTGTTTCAGTATCCTCTATGCGGATCGATTAATTGAAAGTTGAATATCAGCGAAGGCATTGGATACTTCGCAAATGTTTCAGTATCCTCTCTGCGGATCGATTAATTGAAAGTTTTAAGTAACGGCGCTTCATCATGCGAATATTGATGTTTCAGTATCCTCTCTGCGGATCGATTAATTGAAAGAACCAAGCTTTCCGAGAAGCTTCAGCGTGAAGTACGTTTCAGTATCCTCTCTGCGGATCGATTAATTGAAAGGTTGATGAATGCGCCGATGTCGGTAGCGCTGCCGTAGTTTCAGTATCCTCTCTGCGGATCGATTAATTGAAAGAGTATCTTGCATGAGGTCATCACAAAAATCAAATTCGTTTCAGTATCCTCTCTGCGGATCGATTAATTGAAAGTTGGTCAATCTTCAGTCGTGTGTTGTTTACCAAGTTGTTTCAGTATCCTCTCTGCGGATCGATTAATTGAAAGCATTGATGCGATGCAAACCATTCACCGTGGCGTAACAGGTTTCAGTATCCTCTCTGCGGATCGATTAATTGAAAGGTTCGATTCATCGTATTGTTATCTTGAAAAGCATGTTTCAGTATCCTCTCTGCGGATCGATTAATTGAAAGAGTTTGTTTTCATCCATCACAAAGCCCATGTCATAGTTTCAGTATCCTCTCTGCGGATCGATTAATTGAAAGCTTTACCTTATCATCGCCATGGCCAAAGCCGAGCAGTTTCAGTATCCTCTCTGCGGATCGATTAATTGAAATTTGAAGAAATCGACTGGCCGTTTACCGAGGAACGTTTCAGTATCCTCTATGCGGATCGATTAATTGAAATATAACAGCCCCCACGGTCGGCCAAACCTTTGGGTGCGTTTCAGTATCCTCTCTGCGGATCGATTAATTGAAATTGCTGCGTCATGGCGCGTGCGCATCACCCACCGGAATGTTTCAGTATCCTCTATGCGGATCGATTAATTGAAATCACCCGCATCGAGCGTGGCACCACGAAATACTGGTGTTTCAGTATCCTCTATGCGGATCGATTAATTGAAATAACACGATGGGCTTGGCATGATCAAGTAGCTGAGTTTCAGTATCCTCTATGCGGATCGATTAATTGAAATAGGTTCTGAAGCAACGAAAGTAGCAGACCTATTAGCGTTTCAGTATCCTCTCTGCGGATCGATTAATTGAAATATCCAGTCGATGACAGCCCGACTGAATCAAATGAACGTTTCAGTATCCTCTCTGCGGATCGATTAATTGAAATGAAAAAGCAGGTCAGGTTGTACAGCCAATTAAAGATGGTTTCAGTATCCTCTCTGCGGATCGATTAATTGAAATACGCAGGCGCAGGATTAGCAGGCTTAGTTTCAACAGGTTTCAGTATCCTCTCTGCGGATCGATTAATTGAAATTGCGTGGCTTTGCAGAAACGCGCATCGCCATGGTCTGTTTCAGTATCCTCTCTGCGGATCGATTAATTGAAATGACCGTCTTTTGGAGCTTCATCCTGAGGATATAACTGTTTCAGTATCCTCTCTGCGGATCGATTAATTGAAATTGATCGATAGCCAATACACCACCGCTGATCCGATTTGTTTCAGTATCCTCTCTGCGGATCGATTAATTGAAATGCATGCAAGGCTTCGCTAGCACTGGTGTAGCCACGTTTCAGTATCCTCTCTGCGGATCGATTAATTGAAATATAAATAACTCAGATCAACCGACAGACGACCTAGAAGTTTCAGTATCCTCTATGCGGATCGATTAATTGAAATTGCGGGTGTTGTTTTTGAATTTTGGCGACCTGTGTTTCAGTATCCTCTCTGCGGATCGATTAATTGAAATTGTTGGCATCAATGCCCATGGACTTGGCTAAGGCGGTTTCAGTATCCTCTATGCGGATCGATTAATTGAAATATGCGATGAAGAATAGCGTTAATGCTGCTGTGTTGTTTCAGTATCCTCTCTGCGGATCGATTAATTGAAATCCAAAACGACGAAAACAATCGCCATTTTGGCGATGAAGTTTCAGTATCCTCTATGCGGATCGAATAATTGAAATCCACAATAAACCACGCGAAACCCGCCAAGCCATGTTTCAGTATCCTCTATGCGGATCGAATAATTGAAATTGACAAACTGGATCGCGCGATTGTTTCAATGATGTGTTTCAGTATCCTCTCTGCGGATCGAATAATTGAAATTTGATAAACTGATCTCGCCGCTGTCGTTGTAGGCCAGTTTCAGTATCCTCTATGCGGATCGAATAATTGAAATCTGGTCGCGCCGGCTCGCGCAGCGGATAGCGACCTGTTTCAGTATCCTCTATGCGGATCGAATAATTGAAATAACCGTAAATATTTTCTAGTTATTTTGATCAGCGGAGTTTCAGTATCCTCTATGCGGATCGAATAATTGAAATAACTTGCAAGGTCGATGGCGACAACCAACGCGGCGTTGTTTCAGTATCCTCTATGCGGATCACGGCCTGCCAAATAAGATTACCAGACGCATCTTCATGAATTGTCTGCGAAGGATGCCAACGGGTCTCAAGAACCCGTTGGCGCACATGGCGTTGGAATCGAACGCTAATCGTTATCGGCTGCTCATCTTGAGAGAACCAAATTCCCCAAGCTCCCTCAAATAGTTGAATCGGATCGAATGTCGAATGAACATCAAAATGTTCATCTTCGATAACAGGAACAGAAATAATCCGTTCGATTTTACGCGCACGAAGCGATTGAGCTTGTTCAGAAAATCCCACCACATATGTTGAACCACCAAGTGCAATTGGTTCTATCATATAAGGATGAAATACTTCGTTGAAGGCTTGTATACCCTGTAATGGCTGATAACGCCAACTTATTTTTCGCCCTGATAACCAAGCCTCACCAATTTTTTCTAAGGCCCGTTGGGCCTTACTTTTCAGTGACGGTAATCTTGTACGCTGGTGCGCGGTTTGTTGTAGGATATGATCCCCTGCAAGGCTAGCAACTCCTCGGCTAAGAGTCAGACCCAACTTATGCATTACTTCAAGCCCATGTAAGTTTGATTGTTGAAGATGCTGTTGCATCAAACGTAGGGCAATCATGGTAATAAGGCTTTCATCACGCGATAAACGAACATACATCAAATAGCTAGCGCGGTCAATGTATACTTGACGATCTTTAGTTCGCCGAATTGGCACATCATCAAGCTCTAATTCTACCAACCATAGCCGAATTGTAGACCGATTACAATTAAAAATAGTAGCCAATTCTGATTGACGAATAGGAGTTCGACGTTCAAGAAGGAACCGCTCTAACTGACGAACCCCCATGATCTTGGTATAATCATGGTTTTTCTTAGGCATCTGTTTAGTCTCCTACTACAACGACGATAGCTTAGCACAGCAATAGCAAAAAAACAGTAATTTAATGAGGGGCAATTTTAAAGATTGCTAATCGATTTCGCTCATCCTGCCAAAGCAAGAAGCCCTTATCTTCAAGCCGTTGAAGATCTTCCATAACCATTTTTGCTGGATAGTCGAGTAATCGGGCTATTTCTGCCTGAGTTAATCCATTAGGGGATTGGTTGAGTAAGGTGATAATAGCAGTTTCACGGGTCTTCGAATCTGGATAGCGTCGAAACATTGATCGTTCCTCCTGAAATTACAGTTACTAAGTGATAATTTCAAGATACCGATCTAATGTTGCAAAACATACAACATCGTGTTCGACTTCATTCCACACTCATTGCCTATTGATTGAATATCCTCAACGTAGTTGAAAAAACTAGTCAAATGTCGCTTAAGCCATGAACTTGGCCAAACCAAGCGGCTGAATTACGCGCATTGACCTAAAAAAACACGTGCTCCACTAAATCGCTTAGTGGAGCACGCGGGCAATGGTAGTTGGTTGGCGGTAGTTTAGAGGGCCAACAAGGCGGTGGTGCGGGTGCGCAAGGCAATTCCCATCAAAAAGAAGCCGAGCAAGCCATAAATTAATGCTTCAAAGCGATTATCACGGCCACGGGTGAAGGCAAAGGTGGCCGGAATCGAAATAACCGCGACTGCTGCATACAAAATATGAAACAGATCACGCTGCGGGCGAGCGCCCCCAATGTAGAGCAAAATCCCCACAATTGCCTCAACGATCACAAGGCCTTCGCCAATGACCAACGCGCCCCAAAAATCACCTGTTATCGAGCGCCCAGTAAAAAAGATAAAACAACCCCAAATGCCAATAATGATCATAAAGAGCATAAAGGCAATTTGCAGCCGATCGTGTAAGATATATAAGATGTTCATTGAAAGTCCTTATTCTATGTGGGGGTTGGTAATCGGGGGTCGAGGATCGGGGTTGAGGGTTTAGAGTCATCAAATCATCAGTTGTGATTAATAACCAACCCCCAAACCCCAATAACCAATCCCCAGTTCCTACCCTGCCAATTTCTGGCGCAAGGCAGCAATTTCGCGCTCAATATCGGCCACGTAATTATCGAGCCAGCCAGGAGCCGACGCGCCCAATTGATTTTGGCGCATGCGCAAGCGGCGCAATTCGCGCTCGTTTTGGCGCAATTGCTCGCTCAGCGACGGTGCATATGGCTCGGGATTTGGCTCAGCCAAGGCTGCATCGGGCACTTCATCCAAATATTGCACCACTAACTCGCTAACCAAGTCGCTGACTTCCATCGAACGCGCACGACACAACCGCTCCAACCGATCCCGTTGTTCGGCAGGTAAGATAACTCGACAGGGCAAAGTAAAGAAACCGTCGCTCATGATTCCTCCGTTGCGGCTGGCCGCCATACACTGATAAGGAGCAAGCTCCACCAGAGATATATCATATCACCGCCGAGCATGGTTTGGTCAAGCATGCCATGAATCACTAAATCTGCTAGCATCGCCAAAGCAACGTAGCGCAAGGCTGCGCTGCTACGCAACCAATGCCAGAATTGCCAACCAAGCATGGTCAAAACCACTAGCAAACCCAACAAACCAAGTTGCAGCCACACATCAAGCAGTAGATTATGCGGATGCGCCAAGGTCAGAAATCGAATTTGCGGAATTCCATAGCTGCTTGGCTCAAGGTGGGCAAATTGATCTAAGCCAAAGCCAAGGATTGGTTGATCCTGCACGGCGCGCCAGGCGGAGGCCCAAATTTCTTGGCGGGCTGAGCCAGTGCCTTCACCAAGCCGTAGCACCCGCGCCAATAAGCTTGGCTGAATCAAACCAAAGCCAAGTAAGCCAACAAGCGCCACACCACCAGCCCCAAGCAGCAAACGCCAACGCCGTTGTAGCACTAAAACCAGTGCAACTGCCCCAATGACACCCAGCCATGCGCCGCGCGTAAAGGTCAACAATACGCCGCAGCTTAGTGGAATACTCAACAGCCACGCTGCTTGGCGCTGTTGCAGGGATTCAGCGCTCAAGGCCAAGGCCAAACTGCCAGCCAAACCAGCGCCCAAATACACGCCGAGCGCGGTCGAGCTGGGCAATAGGCCGATTAAGCGCGGTACGCCAGTAGTGGCCCAAACGCCTTCGCCCAAGGCAAAGCGCACCAAGCCATCGCCTGCGACCCAAGCTGCCATTATGCTGTAGCTCCAGAGCATGCTCTGTGGCTTGACCCGTTGCGTCGCCAATAAACCAAGCGCCAGCAAGGCCCACAATGCTGGCTCGACAATGGTGCGGCGCAATTCACGCAAGGCGGTGGCGCGTTCAACCAAGCCGCTTGAGCTAAAACTAAGCCCAGCAGCCAGCACCAAGCCCAGCCCAAGCGCAACAACTGGCCAATGCCAGCGCGCTTTGAGCCAAGTTAATTGCGGGCGCTTGCCTTGAAACCAGCGCCAAACTACGTGCAAACTAAGCCCTGCACTGCTGATGCCAAACAAGGTTTCGTTGAGCGGAAAGCTGAGATTGTCAACCAAGCGCGCCCGATAATAGAGCGGAATCGCCAGCAGCGGCAAGCATGCGGCCAAACTTGGGCGCAGCATAATCAGGCCAACTAATGCCAACAAACCAAGCGCTGCCAACGGCCATGGTAGGCCAAACCAAGCAGCGAAGGCCAAACCAGCAGCTAAAAGCAGCCAATCGGCGACCAGCACTTTGCGCAAGACCCACCACAAGACACCAGCTAAACCCAAGGCCAAGCTTGTGGCCAAAACCCAACGCCACCATGGGCGCTGCGTTGCTTGGCTGGCGCTGGTTTGTTGCAAGGTTTGGGCATATTGATCAAGTACTTGGCGATAGGTTTGGTCGAGTTCGCGCAGTTGGCGCTGGCTATAACTTGCCCGCCCAACCTCAATCGCCGCTTCGGTGGCTTGATCGAATGTGCCTGTACTGATTGTAATTGCACGAGTTTGAAAATATGCGCTGCTTGGAGCCAGCCAATCGCCACGCGTGCCAAGCGGCGGCGGATACAATTTAAGCTGCTCGACGATTGGCCAGGTGGCAGAACGCAACTGCTCGGCCAATGCGCCTAAATCGCGGGTTTGACCCATCAAGGCAGCATCGTAGGCCTGCAAAGCTTGGCGTTCTTGCTCAGCAGCCAACGAGGCCTGCGCCAGCAAATTCACATCATCGGCCAAGGCTTGCCGCGCTTGGGCTTGTTGAACGGGGCTTAGTTGGGCTAATTGCACGCCACGGCGCTCGAAATCACCGCGCTCGCCATCAAGCACTTCTGCCGCCTCAACCGCAATTTGGCGTTGTTCTGCCTGCTGATTGAGCGTCGTCAAGCTCGCTTGCAATAATGCAGCAGGAGCATTGGCATTCGATAAAGCTGGCATTGGCAAAAGCAATGTCCAGAGACACAGGCCAACGACGAGCAAAGCCAGCACCCGATCAAACTGGCGCATGTGAGCCATACACAACAATCTTTCCTATGGTCTATACCACATTATCGTGCTGCTATCACACTCCAAGCAAGCAGAGCGCCAATCAGTGTGGGAGCAAACATCCTGCGGGTTAATCCTGCTTAGAGGGGTTATCGCCAGCTACGAAGTAGGCTAGGATTAGCAACGGTTCATAGCTGCTGAGCCCTAGACATCAAACGACGCTTTGGATTGTTGCACCAAGACGCTTGCAACATCAGGTGGCTGCCAATCGGCAGGTTTTAGCTGTTTGCCATCGGCACGGCGCGGGCCGGTGGTTTTGGCTAAATTTGCCCGATGCACTTCGGCAAACACTGGATTAAGCTCGATGCCATAGGCAAGGCATAGGCCATAGGTAACATACAGTAAATCAGCGGCTTCTTGAGCAATAGCCACGAGATCGCCAGCGGCAAGGGCCGCCTGGAGCTCGCTATATTCTTCCTGAAGTAATGTTTGGCGCAACGCTTGCACAGCGATAGGAGGGAGTTGAGGACTATCTGGCAACTCCATTCCAATCGCCTCGTGAAATGCGCGCACCGCAGCGCTATGATCTGGCATCGTCAACCTCGAACCAATGAACCGCGCTTATCCTACCCGTGATCAGCGAATGCTGCAACTGATGGCCCCGTTTTTGCCATCGTATTCGCTTGACAGTCCCTAGTTCGGAGCCTTTTCGCATGACAATGTACTCACGCCAGATTGATGCGCAGACCCGTACTGCGCAATTCTCCTTAGATCCACGTGGGATCTTATGGATCATCTCGCTCCCTGCAGCCCAAGAAACGCCTGCTGACGCGACTGAAAATGTAGCAGTCATGCAACGGCTCTTGGCCAATCGGCCAAACAGTGCGGTTATTCTCGATATGCGGGCCTTAGAAGCGATCGATCGCGAAGCTCGCCATATTTATACCAACAGCGATGCTAAGTTTCCCTCGCGGGGCTTAGCAATCGTGGTCGAATCGGCAACAAGTCGGATTACCGGTAACTTGTATATGACGATTAGTCGTGGTAGTGGCCGCCCAACCAGAATGTTTCAAACTCCCGCCGATGCTGAAATTTGGGCGGTGAATCAACTTAACTAATTAAAAAATGTTAGGCAAGGGGATGCGAGCATGCTCGCATCCCCTTTTGTGGTTAATAATAGCTACAAAACTTGCCAAAACCCACAATTTGCTGCAAGATCAGCACGGCCCAAGGCTCAGCCGCACGCTGTTTATTCCAAAAACGAGAGGCTTTATGCGCATAACCCGCGAACTTGAAAATCAGTATCATAAGCTGGATTCATCGTTATGGTTTCGACCAACGCTGATCGCAATTGGTTCAGCTATTTTAGCGTTTATCACCGTCGAGCTTGATCGCGTTTTCGATTTTGAGCGGGTGGTTTTTTTGCGGGCTGGAATCGACGATGCGCGGGCGATTCTTTCATCGGTCACGAGTTCGATGCTGACTGTAACAACAGTTACATTTTCGATCATTATGGTAGCGTTAGTATTAGCCTCGCAACAATTTTCGCCACGAATTATTCGTAATGTGATGCGCGATACGCCTTCGCAGTATGTTTTAGGCACATTTATTGGTACATTTATCTATAGTTTGCTGGTGTTAGGCCAGATTAATGATCAAGCAGCATTAATTTTTGTGCCAATTCTCTCACTTGCCACGAGCATTCTGCTAACCCTTTTGAGTATTGTGGCTTTTATTTATTTTGTGCACCACATCGCTGAAACAATTCAAGCTAGCGTCTTGATTGCTCGCGCAGCTGAACGCACAATCGATGTCTTAGATCGACGCTTCCCAGAAAGCTTGGGCCATGCAATGGAGCACATCCCAGCGCCGCCAATCCCTAACGAACCCTCAACCACGATTTACAATTCTAAGGGTGGCTATATTCAGGCGATCGATCCAGTGCCGTTGTTGGAGTTGGCCCAGCGTTTCGATGTCGTCGTTTATATGGATCGTGCGGTTGGCGATTTTGTGCCAACTGGGAATCCATTGTTGCATATGTTCCCGCAGCGTGAGCTGAATCGCGATGCAATCGCTGAATTTCAAGATGTATTTGAGTTTGGCTTAGAACGCACGTTGTTTGATGATGTCTTGTTTGGCATTCGCCAGCTGGTTGATATTGCGCTCAAAGCGATTTCGCCTGCGGTCAATGACCCAAGCACGGCCATTAATGCGATCGATTTGTTGAGCGATGTGCTAGCCCAGGCCATTCGTCGCCCTGAGCAATCGCCATGTCGCTACGATGAATTTGATCAGCTACGGGTGGTTGCAAACACAATTACGTTTCGTCAAATGTTGGGCACTGCAATCAACCAAATTCGGCAATATGCCAAAAGCGAAATTGCAGTAACTGCGCGCTTGTTGGTGTTGTTGAATGAAGTTGCCTTAGCGAGCAACGACCAAGAGCGACGCGCAATGCTCTGGGAGCAAGCTTGCATCATCGCGCGTGGCGCTGATAAAGGGATTAGCGATCCTTATGATCGGGCCTATATTAACGAGCATTTGCTCACTCTCGCCAACACTTTAGCAATTTCAGCTGCGCAACGAATTACACTGACAGTTGGCTAATTGCAGGATCGAAGCGCTCGACCGTATAGCAATTGCGGCCTGCTGCTTTCGAGCGATACAAGGCTTGATCGGCGGTTTGGGTCAGGCGCTCAGCCTCATTAATTGTCTCGGTCCAAGCAATCCCAAGGCTAATCGTAACAGTGACAGCGGTTTGTTTGAGCACATACGGCGTGTTGGCAATCGCGGTGCGCAAGCGCTCGGCAATCACGATTGCCTCTTGGATTGAGGTATGCGGCAAAAAGACCAAAAACTCTTCGCCACCGTAGCGCCCAAATACATCGCTATGGCGCAGTACCAAACGTGCGCGTTGGGCAATGCCACGTAACACTTCGTCGCCGCTATCGTGGCCATACGTGTCGTTAATCGTTTTGAAAAAGTCAATATCAAACATAATACAAGCCCAGCCTTGATGATCGGCAGGTTGATGTTGCAAGGCTTGCTCAATTTGCTCATAGAGGCCACGCCGATTGAGAATCTCGGTCAGCGAATCAGTTTTGGCCCATTCGGTCAGTTGCAAATTAATTTGTTGAATATCGGCTAATTGCTGATGCAAATCATCATTTTGCAAATGATAGAGCGCAGCTTGATTGCGTGCTTCATCTAAACGATACATTGTTTGCAATACTTGCATCCGACGCACCGATTGCTCATTGAACACTGTATCTTTTAATTCATAATAATGTTTATAATGTTTTAGCGAAGTTTTAAAATCGCCTAAAGCTTCATAGGTATCAGCCAAGGCTTGATGAATACGATAGACTTTTTGTTGATTGGTGCTTGGATTGACTGAAATCAACGCTTGCTCAAGAATTACTCGGGCAGTTTGATAGTGCTTCGTTTGATTGAGCAACACACCATGGCGAATTAATGCTTCAATCGCTTCAGGGCTATTATTTGAGCCACATGCTAATTCATAAGCATGGGTAAAATGCTCAATGGCTTGATTTGGTTGTACTAGCCCAGCATAGGCCAAACCCAAATTATTATGACACTCAGCTTGGCCTTGTTGCCAATCGATTTCGTGATACAGCGCCAGCGCTTGTTCGCCATAGCCAACAGCCTGCTCAAATTGGCGCAGAGCGCAGGCTGCGCGCCCGCTGTTATCGAGAATTTCAGCGCGCATACGCACGTGAGCTGGAAATTGGGTCATTGCTTCGAGCAAGCGCAAGCCATGAGCCAACTCATCAAGCGCAATTTCTGGGCTTTGTAATTCGCAATGCAAAAAGCCCAGATTATTGCAAATCAAGGCTTCATACCATTGATCATTTAATTGGATCGCATCGCGCTTGGCTCGCAGCAAATATTGCAGCGCCTCGGTGTAATTGCCCAGCACAATCAACAACACACCTAACGCATTATGGACAGCTGCGCTATGAATGCCACTTGCCAAAAAAGCATCGCTATCTTCGGTGCCAAGCGATGCCGATTGAAAACTGGTATCCAAAATATCGAGCCAATGGGGATCAGGCTGGCGTGGCGTGGTGAGCTGGCAAAGTTTGCTGGCCCGAAAAAGATAGGTCAAGGCCTGATGATATGATTGTTCGCTAAATAGCAGCTTGGAGCGCCAGTAAAAACAATCGATCAAGCCTTGGGTGTAGGGCTTGCCATCGTCGCCAGCCATGCGCGCCAAGCCCTCAGCCTGATGGTTGAGCGACCAAGCCTGTTCATGGTCAACTAAACGCAATTCGGCAACTAATCGGTTCAGCACATCGACATGCTGCATTGGGTTATGAATTTCGGCCAATGCAGCATGTAAGGCTGCTAAAGTTGTTGCATGCTTCATGCTTGCCACGCAGTGTAATGATTAAAAATTCGTTGCATGCATCATAGTGGCTCATGGCAATTGATGCAACTCTTGCGTGGTGTTTTTAATTGCTACAATGGCTCGCGCAGCCACCACCAGGCTTCATTAGCCACCGCCGCGTGTTGCAGGCTAGCAAGTTTGTCGGGCGCAACCAGCCAATCTTCGAAGGCTGCTCGGCTACAGAGCAACGCCGCTCCCGCTGGCACGCCGCGCTGTTCAAGCAATTTCAGCACATGCTCTAAACCATGCGCATTCAATTCGGGCTTGGCCTCAGCCGCATAGGCATCGAAGGTCGTCACATAGGCTATTTGACCATTATGCACTTCCGCAAGCAGGCCAATCGCCAATGCATCAGCATCAAACACACACAATGCAAGCCCAGCCTCTGCGCCAAGTTGCGCCAAAAAGTGCTCGATCCCAGCATAAGTCCAATGGTTCCAATGGCCTGCTGGCGGCGGTACGGTCACATAGCCTTGGCCGTCGCCCCACAACAGCGAATATACCAGATGATAGTAGGCGGGCATGCTCAGGCCACGTTGTTCCGGCTGTTGCGCTTGGCGGGCAACTTCGGCCAAATGCTGCTTGCTGATGACATGTACCCGATCCCAACGGCCTTCGCTGGCCAATTCTTCGGCTAAAGCTTGGGGCGTGGTTGCCAGCTGGCCCGTGATTTCGCGCTCAATCTGATTGTTGCTATCCACCGCGCGTAAAATCTGGTGGCCATCGTGGAGCACATACAGGCCATGTTCGCCAGGCCGTGCTGCCTGGAAGTATTTACCAACTTCGATAAAGCGCCCAATATTGCGCCATGTGATTGGATCAAGATCTAACACCTGCCAGAAACGATCAATCATGCTGCACCTCAACAATCGCTATCGTGTAGGCTGCTAGGCTAATTGGGTGCTGTGGTTGCAATGCAGCGCCTTCGAATGCTCCCCAGATGCTGGTTAAGCGCACTGGCTGGGCAAAATCCAAGCGTGAGTTGATTGCTTCGGCGGTTGGGTTGGCGACAAACAACATCTCGCGGCCTTGGTAGCGATGGCTGGTAACCGCCAATTGTTGATGCTGTGGGCGTACAGGCAACCCAGCAGCTAGCTCGGCGCAAAACGCAGCCAATTCGGCCTGACTAAGCAAGCCTAAATAGCCATTGCCCAGGGCAACTTGACGCTTGCCTGCCAATTGATCAGCCAAGATCGTACAAGGTTGAAAATATTCATCAAGGGTTGGCAAAGTCGGGCCAAGCCAAATCGTCGCCCCAGCTTCGGCAGCCTGCAACAAGCGTTGTTGATCGGCGTTGCTCATCCAATCGATGCTTTGGGCAAACACCAATTTATAGTCGGCCATTCGCTGGCTGCGCAAATGGCTATCGCTCAAATCGTAATCGATATGATTGGCTTCAAGCGTGCGTCGCAACGAGCCATACCAACTTTGGGAATCAAAATCGTCGCTTTCAGCTTCAAGATCGCTGCTAAAACCCAAATCCAACTCGACCCGATAGAGCGCTGGCGGCAGATTCAAAAGATCAACATGGCCATAGTGCAAGGTCGAGGTTGCTGCTCGGTAGCGACCAAGATCGTAGCTCATCAGCACCAAGACCTCTGGCTTGCGCTGAAAGTTCCACCATTGCTGTTGCTGCAAAAAGCCCAGCAAACGCTCGAAAAATTGGGCATATTCAGGTCGATAATCGCCATGACGGGTGATTGGGCAGGCCAGCCAGCGATCACGCTCGACCAACATATAGAAATTAAAGGCTTTGACGCCATACATCAAAGCCGCCAAGCTCACAAACTCGGTTTCCTCGGGGAGCGGAGTCATGGCGTGGTGAATCCACAGGCCGCTGCCAAACTCAGGGATGAAGGGCAAGCGGGTTGTGCCAGCCATATAGCGCACCAAGGTGGTCGCGCCATCAAAACCCTGCGGTTGGCGATAGTAATTAATTCCGACCCAATCGATATGGCCGTTGGATTCCATGGCATTGATATCGAGCGGCGTGCGATATTGAAACGCCACATCGTGGAATAACGGCACATCAACCACGCCGCGCTCACGCAGCATATCGGCCATGGTTGCCACAATCCAATTAACATGCACTTCCTTGTAGCGCACCCAATCGAGGTGAGCAATCAAATCGGGGCGGTTGGCAATGTCTGCATCGCGGGGCGCAACCACAGCCTCAAAGCTGGCATAGTTGGTAGCATAGGCATGATTCAATTCCTCGATTGCGCCATATTGCTCAGCCAACATTGCTTGATACAACGCCAGCGACGAGGGGCTATAATCGGTGGCGTAGGCTTGTTCATGAAACATGTAGCAGGTTTCATTATCGCTTTGCACTGCGACAATTGGCCCATGAGGCGCAAGCTGCGGTACAATCACTTGGCACATGTGGTCGAACCACACGCCAACTGCGGCCACATATTCGGGGCTGGTATACGATGGCACGGGAAATTGATGCGGCGGATGCAAACCCGCTGCCAAACTCATATGCATGGTATCCAGTGCCGTGCGCGCCTGCATCGCCGGATCGTCCAAAATCCATTGGGGAAAGCCAAAGTCGGTCAATTCGGCGTTGATCAACGGACCAGGCCGGACAATTAACCAGATTGCGCGTTCATGGCACAGCCGAATAAAGGCCGCGAGATCCTTACGTGGATCGATTTGGCCCCAATCGTATTCGCCGGGAGCGGTTTCATGCACGCCCCAAGGAATATAGGTTTCGACCATGGAAAAACCAAGCGCCTTAGCTTGGTCGAGAATATATTCCCAGCGGTCGCGCTCTAAGCGCCAATAGTGGATAGTGCCGGAATAGACCGGCACCTCCTGACCATTGACTGCGAGACCATTAGCAGTTAGCGTTACGCTCATGCCGCAGTTCCTCCGCTACCCTCACCATATAAATGGCAACGAACCCAGTGATTTGGCGCAATCGTCTGCACCTCAGGCATAACCTTGCGACAAACATCCATAACTTGGGGGCAACGCGCCGCAAACGGACAACCAGGCGGCGGGTCGATCAACGAAGGTGGCTCACCACGGGCCACAACTTCACGCTGCCCAAGTGCAATCTCAGGATTCGGCACCGCTGAAAGCAAGAGTTTAGTATAGGGATGGGCCGGATTGCCGATCAATTCATCGCTATCGGCACCTTCCATCATTTGGCCCGCATACAATACCATAATCCGGTCGGCAAAATAGCGGGCGCTAGCAATATCGTGGGTGATGTAAAGGTAGCCGATGCCAATTTCTTTTTTGAGTTTGGCCATCAGGTTGAGCACGCCAATCCGAATCGAGACATCGAGCATCGAGATTGGCTCATCGGCCAGCACAATTTCGGGATCGACCGCCAAAGCGCGGGCAATTGCCACCCGTTGGCGTTGGCCACCAGAAAGCTCGTGGGGATATTTGTTGGCAATATCTGCTGGCGGATTAAGGCCCACCGTCGCCAACAACTCGTGCACCCGCGGCAACAAATCGCTGCGCCGCTCAACTTTATGGTGAATTTGCAAGGGGCGCATAATGTGGTGGGCAACTGAGTGGGTCGGATTCATCGAGCCAAACGGATCTTGGAAGATCATCTGCACGCCGCTACGGTAGCTGAGCGAAGCACCGCGTTTTTCAGTTTGCAAGACGTTTTGGCCGCGAAATAAAATCTCGCCGCTAGTTGGCTCCATCAAGCGGGCAATCAAACGCGCGGTTGTGCTTTTGCCGCTGCCCGATTCGCCCACGACCGCCAACACTTCACCCCGCCGAATTGCAAACGACACATTGGTTAATGCATGCACATGTTTGCTGCGAAAGAGGCCGCCAACCGGAAAATGCTTGGTTAAGTTGCGCACCTCAAGCACCACAGGGTCGGGAGATTCGGCTAATTTCCACTGTTCAGCAGTTAACACAGTTTTGGTCATGACGCACCTCAATACAAGTGACAAGCCACAAAATGGCCTGGTTCAACTTCGCGTAGGCTTGGCTGTTGCAGTGGACATGGGGCAAAGGCCTTGGAACAGCGTGGGTGAAAGCGGCAACCGCTTGGTGGCTCAAGCATGTTTGGCGGCGAGCCAGGAATCCCAGTCAGGGTTTCCTTGGGGCCGACCAAGGCTGGAAACGAGGCCATCAAGCCTTGAGTATAGGGATGCAGCGGCTTATTGAAAAGCTCATGGGCATTGGTGGTTTCAACAATCTCGCCTGCGTACATCACGCCGATGCGGTCTGAAAACTCGACCATCAGCGATAAGTCGTGGGTGATAAACAAAATCGAGAAGCCAAGCTCTTTTTTGAGATACTCGATTTGCTGCATAATATCTTTTTGGACGACCACATCGAGCGCGGTAGTTGGTTCGTCCATGATCATTAACTGTGGTTTAAGCGCAAGGGCAATCGCAATCACCACCCGTTGGCGCATGCCACCAGAAAGCTGGTGTGGATAATCATCAACCCGATTGCGATCAATCCCTACAATGTCGAGCAATTCCGCAGCCCGATCTTTGGCTTGCTGTTTGGTGGTTGTAGGTTGATGACGCTGAATCACATCGGCAATCTGTTCGCCCACAGTCAAGACGGGGTTGAGGGCGTTCATGGCACTCTGAAACACCATCGAAACATCACGCCAACGGAAGGCTTCGAGGCCATCCACATCCATTTCAAGCACATCGTCGCCATCGAACAGTACATTGCCGCCAGTAATAACTGCGGGCGAATGCAAAATCCGCATAATGGCGTGGGCGATGGTCGATTTACCGCTGCCCGACTCGCCAGCGAGGCCAAACACTTCGCCTTGGCCAATGCTGAACGAAACGTGCGAAACCGCTTGGACAGGCCCGCGCAAGGTCTGGTATTCGACCGAAAGATCCTGAACATCGAGCAACGGCTCTGCCGCACTACTTGCGGATGACTGGGGTGACAAGGACGTTGCCACGGTTGCGCTTGCCATGAGTAGTCTCCTTTTCGGCACGTAAGCGAGGGTTGGTAATTTCGTCGAGGGCATAGTTGAGCATGGTCAAGGCAAAGGCACACAAGGCAATACAGATCCCAGTTGGCACGAATGTCCACCAAGCTCCGGTCAAAATGCCTGCATTATTTTGCGCCCAGTAAAGCATCGTGCCCCAGCTGGTGGTGCCAACATTGGTCAAGCCAAGGAAGGCCAAGCCAACATCAGCGCCAATCGCATAGACCGTCGAACCAACCATGCTCCCAACAAACACCGAGGACATATTTGGCAAGACTTCGCTAAACAAAATTCGCGGCGTGCGCTCGCCGCTGACAACTGAGGCCGCGATAAAATCTTTGGCCCGCAGCGAAAGCACTTGCGAACGCATCACGCGGGCAGGCCATGCCCAACCAGTCAGCGTCAAAACCATGACCACCGTTACCGGCCCCGGCTTGAGAAACGCCGCCAGAATAACCAGCAACGGCATGCCGGGGATAATCAGCATCACATTCGTCAGCAACGAAAGAATATCATCGACCCAGCCGCCTAAATAACCAGCAGTTAAGCCAATGATTGTGCCTACAATTGTCGAGGCAATGCCCACGCTGAGGCCAACGCTGAGTGATAAACGGGCGCCCCAAACGAGCTGGCGAAAGACATCTTGGCCTTGACCAGTTGTGCCAAGCAAGAAGGTTTTGCCGCCAGGCGCTGGAGTGTCAGCGATCCAAGCAGGAGCTAAGTGGGCGCGGCTTTCCATCTTCTTCGGGTTGCCGGGGGCAATCCATGGGGCCAACAAGGCCACCATAATGAAGAAAAACAAAATGCTTACGCCAAGCATGGCTTTGCGATTGCGCAAAAAGGCCCGCAGTAAGGGCCAGCGCGCTAGCCAAGGCCGAGCAGTTTTAGTCGTTTCACTGGATTTCGAGACCAAGGTTTTTTCAGGGGTTGCTTGCATGGCACTACTCCTAACGTCGAGTGCGTGGGTCGAGCCACACATACAAAATGTCAACCAACAAATTGGCCCCGAGCACCGCAAAGGTAATCATCAAAAACAAGCCCTGCATCAATGGATAATCCAAGTTGCGCACTGCTTGCAACAGCAAATAGCCCAAGCCTGGATAGGCAAAGATGATTTCGGTCAGCAAGGAGCCGCTGAGCACAAAGCCAAGCGCCATCCCAAACGATGTGACGTTGGGCAATAAGGCGTTGCGGGCTGCATAACTAAACATGATCCGTTTTTGCGATAAGCCTTTGGCCTGCGCCATGGTAATGTAATCCTCGGAGAGAATCCCGACCATTGTATTGCGCATGCCAAGCATCCAACCGCCAATTGAAGCCAGCACAATACAGCCAGCTGGCAGAATCATGTGAGAAACAACACTCTTTATAAAGGTGAGGCTGCCCCAATTGACCGATAACGCATCGCTATAGGCGTGGCGCAATGGGAACCAGCCTGCTTGAAAGGCAAGGAAATACAGCGCAATCATCGCTAAAAAGAAGTAGGGAAATGCGCCGATGAAGGTAAGTAACGGTGGAGCCACTGAATCGAGGATGCCATTGCGCCGCCAAGCGCCGATAATCCCCAAGACATTGCCAAGGAAAAAGCTAATCACGGTGGCTAAGCCAGCCAGCAAGATTGTCCACATAAAGCCAGTCGAAATAACGGTTGTGACTGGGGCAGGAAAGAAATTGATTGAGATGCCAAATTCTCCGCGACTCAAACTCTTCAAATAGGTACCATATTGTTCAAGCAAGGGGGCATCGCTTAGGCCATAAGCTTTGCGCAGCGAATCGATTTCTTCAGGGCGGAGTTTGCCTTGAAAACGGGCGAAGATAGCCGAGGCTGGGTCACCAGGCATAAGCCGTGGTAGGTAGAAATTGACGGTAAGCGAGACCCAAGCCGCGACCGCGTAAAAGCCCAGCCGTCGCAACAAGAAACGCATGGTTCTTCCTTTCAGGGTTTCGCGCCTGGGTCGGGTTAGTGCTGGAGCCGTATTGGCTCCAGCACACGACCAAACCAGACACTGCTTATTTTGGTTTGATGTTGGTCAAGAGGATCAAGCGGTCTGGTTGAGCGAACGATGAAAGCAAGACATATGGATTTTCTTCGTTGGGGAAGTTGGTAAAGCGTTTGGTGTTGTACTCGCCCCAATAGATGTTTGGCATAATTGGGATAGCTGGAGCTTCTTGAACGAAGATCATCTGAATTTCGTTCATGATTTTCTTTTGCTCGGCTGGGTCTGAGGTTTTGACAAATTGTGAGTACAATTCATCGACCTTTGGATTGCCGTAGCGGTGCCAGTTGTCGCCGTTAGCTTCGCCAATTGGGGTATCGGCGGTTTCGCCCGACATCAAGCCACGATAGAATTGCAATGGCGTTGGGGCGTTATTGCTCCAGCCAATCGACATATCGAACTCGCCCTTTTGGACTTTATCGAACCAAGCGCTAAAGTCGTAGGTGCGGGTGGTTGCGTTGATGCCAATTTCCTTCAAGCTTTCAGCGATGATTTCATCGGTGGTTACCCAGTCGGTCCAACCGGAAACCACGTTGATGTCGTAGGTCATTGGTTTGCCATCTGGCAAGACACGAATGCCATCAGGGCCACGGGTTAAGCCAGCAGCATCAAGCATAGCGTTGGCTTTTTCAACATCGAATTTAACCCAATCGCCAGCGGCGACAGCTTCTGGGTTCTTCCAATCGGCAAATGATTCAGGCAAACCAGTTGCGTCAGATGGTGAGTTGTAGCTGTAGGTTGCGATTTCGGTAATTTGTTGGCGATCAAAGCCCATGCTGATAGCTTTGCGCACGTTTGGATCGTTGAATGGAGCCTTGGTGGTGTTCAACAGCAACATCACTGGGGCGTTGACTGGTGGGAACCAGTAGTGATTGTTTTCTGGATCTTTGGCGACGTAGGTTTTTTCAACATCAGGGATGAAGTTACTGGCCAAGTCGTTTTCGCCATTGATCGTTGCCAAGTTGGCAGCATCGTTGCTTGGGTAGGCAGGTTGGCGAATGCCATCGATGTAGGGCTTGCCAGCTTGCCAGTAGTTTGGATTCTTGCCAAGTTCCCAGATTTGGTCTTGGAAGCGGATGATTTCGGTGAATGGGCCGGTTGCAATAGGAGTTTCGTTGGTGAAGGTAACGGGATCAGCAATCTTGCTCCAAATATGTTCTGGCACAATCATTTGATGGCCAATATCATACAAGGCGATGGTTGAAACTTCTTTGAACTTCACAACGACTTTATTGCCATCAGCGGTAACCGTATCGATGAAACGCATTGCAGCGCGGCCATTGCCTTGCAGCTTTTCGTTATCTTTCATCAAGTTGAGGGTATAGGCAACGTCTTTTGAGCTGAATGCTTCGCCGTCTGACCATTTCACGCCATCACGGATGGTGAAGGTCAACTCGGTGTTATCGCTATTCCAAGCCCATTCGGTGGCGAGCCATGGCTCAATTTTGCCGGTTGCAATGTTATAAATAAACATTGGCTCGTAAATCCCGGCGGCGGTTGGCCAGCGGTTATCGCTTGCAAATGGATTGAAGTTGCGCACCCAAGTTGATTGTTGTTGGTCAGAAACCGTCAAAAATACTTTGCCGTCGCTGCTCGTGGAACCGGTATCTGTGGTTGCCGCAGCAGTTGGTTCGGCGGTTGCATCGGTGCTGCCAGTGGCAGGAGCTTCTGTTGCAGTAGCGGCTGGAGCGGTTGTGCTTTGTCCTTGAGTTGCTTGTGGCGTGAGGGTTGACGCATCACCACATGCGGCCAACATGCTGATAAAAATAATAACCAGCATCATCAACGCAGGAAACCGTAGCTTCATGGTGGATACCCTTTCTGTATGCGATAGATCGTTCTATCCACACACCCGCGCTGGTCGGTGGGCCCTACTTTCCAGGCGGGCGACAACTTTGTCGCGTTACACGTTCCGAGGAACGTCGCACGATTGACGAATAATCAAGGTGGTTGGCAAAATGCTACGCTCAATTGGTTGCTCAGGATTATTCATCCGCATAAGCAACATTCGCACAGCTTCGCGCCCTAGTTGTTCTAATGGCTGGGCAACCGTCGTCAGTGGCGGTGCTACCTGCGAGGCTTGGGAAATGTTATCAAAGCCAATCACCGAGATGTCACTTGGAATCCGCAATCCAGCATCGCGAACTGCTTCCATCACCCCAAAGGCCATAACATCGTTGGAGGCAAAAATTGCTGTTGGCGGTTCTGGTAGCTGCAACAGGCTTTGCGCTCCACTATAGCCTCCTGGTTGATAGAACGTCCCTTCATAAACCAATTGCGGATCGACAGGCAAGCCATGGTCACGTAAGGCTGCTTGATAGCCATTCAGGCGATCTTGCGAGCTAAGCATGTCCATCATGCCTGTGATAAAGCCAATCCGTCGATGACCAAGCTCAATCAGGTAGCGCGTGGCATCGTAGCCACCTTGCCAATTGGTGGTAATGACCACTGGCGTGCGCTCATCAAGCCCTTGATGATCGATCAGAACATAGGGAAAGTGGGTTTGATCAAGGGTTTCTAAGTAGGCTTCGAGGTTTTCTGGTAAAACCAACAGCAGCCCATCGGTCATCCCTTGGATCAAATTGTTGACGTAAATCCGTTCTTTGATTTTGCGGCGATGGGTGGTATAGAGCATCAAATTGTATTGCGCTGCACTCAGTGCGTCATCAATCCCTTTGACGATTTCGCCCATATAGCTTGAGCCAAGATCACGCACCAACAACCCTACTGCATATGAACGCCCGCCAGCCAAACTTCTGGCCTGCTGGTTGACGACATAGCCCAAACTTGTAATCGCTTTCAACACACGTTCACGGGTATCCGATTTCACATATTCTTTGTTGTTGACGACCCGTGAAACTGTTGCATACGATACCCCTGCTTCGCGCGCCACATCCATAATCGTGGTGCTGCTCAAGCCAGTGCCATTGGTGCGTCGGCCACGGGGTGGTTTGAGGGTTTGGGTTGCTTGATCGAGTTTCTTGCTCATTGCGTTGTGCGCCTTTGCATCTGCGAACCAGATTGTGATTGTAAGCACTTACAGAAACGTTGTGGGGTTTTGCACCTAGAGAGGTTGGTTTCGGTTTTTATTTATGCAAACGCTTACAGAAAAAGATTGTAAACGATGGCTCGCACTTCGTCAAGTGGCGAGAAAATGGAGCTAGGAAGGAATGAGGGGTCTGGGATCGGGGGCTAGGTTATTTAACGTAGAGGAAAGGATGACTACGGGCTTTGGGCTTTTGGGAATAAGAATCAAATACATCAGTGCAATCTGTGGCGAAAAACTGAATCTTCGTGCGCTTCGTGAATCACGCTAGATTGGCCGATTCACGCTCGATCATAAAAACGGCGGATCTGCACCAAGCACAAATCCGCCACTCCCACAACCTAAATTAGGCTAAAACTTCCAATGGTTGTACTGCATTGGCTTTGACCACGCGGCTATACCAGTGGGCGCTGGCCTTGGGAATCCGTTCTTGGGTTTCGTAATTGACCCAAACCACGCCGAAGCGTTGGCTATAGCCCTTGGCCCATTCAAAGTTATCCATCAACGACCAAACGAAGTAGCCAGCCAAGGGCACGCCAGCGGCAATTGCATCCGAGCAAACGCTCAAATGATCGTGCAAATACTGAGTGCGGCGAGTGTCGTTGACCTCGCCATTGGCATCAGGGCCATCGTTGTAGCTAGCGCCATTTTCAGTCACATAGATTTTGCCTGGGTTGTAAGCAAATGCCAAGCGCTTAAGCAAATCGCCTAAGCCTTGCGGATAGACTTCCCAGCCAATATCGGTGTATTCAGAATCGAGTTTGGGCGCGGTGCCAGTTTTGGGATCGTGAAGCACAGCCCGACTGTAGTAGTTTACGCCCAAGAAATCGGTGGTTGCAGCCATCGCCTTATAATCGCCATCTTGGACGAAATCGAGGCCATTGGGCAAATAGCCAAGCTCAGTGTAATCGCGCACCATATCGGCGGGATACTCGCGGCCATAAACTGGGTCGAGAAACCAGCGATTGAAGAAACCATCAAAATGGCGGGTGGCATTCAGATCTTCAGTGCTGCGCGAAGCAGGCATGGCAGGCGTAAAGTTGAGGGTAATCCCAACGCTTGCTTGGGGAACGTTGCGCCGAATCACATCGACAGCCCAGCCGTGCGAGAGCAACAAGTGGTGGCTTGCCTTGAGGCCATCGTTCCAATTTTTGCGGCCTGGAGCGTGCTCGCCATTTTGGTAGCCAAGCAAGCCAGCGCACCATGGCTCGTTATGAGTAATCCAATCTTTGACTGTATCGCCCAAAGCGCGGCTAACCGCATCGGCGTATTCGACAAAGGCTTCAGCGGTGGCGCGCACTGGCCAGCCACCTTGATCTTCGAGAATTTGGGGTAAATCCCAGTGATAGAGCGTTACAAATGGCCGAATATTGTGTTGCAAGAGTTCATCGACCAAACGGCGATAGAAATCCAAGCCTGCCTGATTGACCGCACCACGGCCATTGGGCAAGACGCGTGGCCAAGCCACCGAAAAACGATAGGCTTGCAAGCCCAAACGCGCCATCAATGCCACATCATCACGATAGCGATTGTAATGATCGCAGGCAATATCACCATTTGATTGATCAATAATAGCACCAGGTTGTTTACAAAAACGATCCCAAATTGATTCGCTACGGCCATCGGCAAACGCAGCGCCCTCAATTTGATACGACGATGTAGCGGAACCCCAGAGGAAATCGGAAGGAAAAGCACGCTGAGTCATGCCGGAGTACTCCTTGCAGACATGCAGTGTCTGCATACTCTAGCCGCATTGCCCCACGCCCGCTATTGTACGGTAGGTTGCGACGCTTGGCAATGGGCTTTTTTTGCTTGATTTCGCTTAAAACCACGCTTGGAACCGGTTTCAGAGCGTATCTTAGCAGATTCAGCCTATTTGCACAACATCGTATAAGTAAGATGATTAAATCATGCTAGCACTTGTAAGAATATGTTTTATTGACGAACAAACTGTTTGGAGCACAGCGTTTGTGTTGAGCGCAATCGTTTTTATTGCTCACATTCGTGCTAATCAATTGGCAATTCGATTGATCGGAGGGAGGCTCATACAATCGTTTCACCACCCTTCCGTCCCGCCTCAAGGCGGGAGACGCAGGGGGTTTTCAGCCCCCTGCACCCCCAAATGTTTCTTCGTGGATTGTTCTTGCCCTGATTGCACGCCAAACGTTGTGCTATCGACGCTTCGCGATCTTCGCGATCTTCGCGGTTGCACAGCTCCCGATCCCCGACAACCAGTCCCCAACACCTGCACCCCCAAATGTTTCTTCGTGGATTGTTCTTGCCCTGATTGCACGCCAAACGTTGTGCTATCGACGCTTCGCGATCTTCGCGGTTGCACAGCTCCCGATCCCCAATCCCCGACAACCGATCCCCATTTACCGCGCTTGATAAAAATCGCAAATCTCGGTTAAGGGGCAACGCTCGCAGGCTGGACGTTGGGCATGGCAAATTTGGCGGCCATGCAGCAAGACACTGACATGAAACTGATACATTTGTTCGTCTGGCACAACTGCTTCCAACAAATCGTGCGCTGCATCTGCCGACACTTTAGGGCCGATCATGCCAATGCGTTTGGCCACCCGATGAATATGGGTATCGACGATCATGGCTGGCTGATTGCAAGCAAAACAGAGCACACAGCCAGCAGTTTTGGGGCCAATTCCAGGCAAGGCCATCAGCCAAGCTCGCGCCTCGTGGAGGCTCAAATCGCGCAAAAAATCGAGGCTAAATTCGCCGCGTTGTTCTAAAATAACAGCCAAGGTATTTTGAATGCGCGCTGCTTTGATTTTGGCCAAACCGCCAACCCGAATCGTCTCCTCAAGCTCGCTTGATTCAGCGTTGAGCACTGCTGCCCAATTTAAATAGCGCCCTTTGAGTTCGCGAAACGCCCGCCCACTATTGCGATCAGAGGTATTTTGCGAAAGAATCGTCAAAACCAATTCATCAAGTGGATCCCGTTGGGTATGCAAAACCCGTGGCCCAAAGCGTTCGCGCAAAATCTGCAAGGTTTGGAGCACTTTCTCAGGGTTAACCATGTCTATTCCTTCTGGGTTGCATTTAGCCGCAAAGCCCATATTTTGAGCTATACTCCGGTTTGTTGAAGAAGAAAGCTAGAATGCTTATTACCGAAAACGAGTTAGGATTAAATTAGAACCAAGGCTCTTGAACCTATAATAAATCAAGAACCCTGGTTTTAAGCTAGATCTCGCTCCGGATCACATAACTTCCGTTATCAATCCGCTCTACAATAATTGCATCGCGTTCAAGTGCCTTGGCAAAGTCTTGGCGATAGGTGGGATGCATGGCTTTCACGATTTCAGCGCTCATCGATTCGATAGCTTGTTTCGTAAAATCCAGATGCGCAATCGAAAGATTCGATACCACCAGCGGAAGGTCATAATCTTTGGTCTTGGTTGGTTCTAATAGAAAGGTCATTGTATCGAGCTTGACAATTCTCGTACGCATTGCATCAACCAAATTAGCATGAACGAAATTATTCCGCAGCGCACGGACTGCTTTATATTGATCATAGATTGTCGAATTGATTTGAAGGCGTTCGCTGCTAAAGCAAATACAGTAAATAGGGGCCATCGCAATTTTTGTATCGATTGGTGCTTTAATCGCCGTATCACGGGTATCTTTACTTTGCCGAATCGCAGGTTTAAGATACAGATCATAGATGATATTTAATAAACCCTCGAATGCCGAGAGAAACTGAAAAAAGGCTGAGCGACAAAGGGTATTCCCCTGATGACTCGACGGCTGATCCTTCGCAAGTTCTAAAAGTTCTACGCCGGTATCCATATATAAGCGATAAGGATTCTGAAGCAACATAAGGTTGCTCGACTCAGAAGTTTTTTTGATTGCCGAATCCTGCGTATTCCGCGCCTTGTTAAAAATTGATTTCAAACTTTCGTAGATTGCTTGGGCGGTCGCCGCAAGTTGATCATCAGGATAAATAATTAATGTACAGCCATAGAGTTTCCAATCGTTGATCCGCATAAATGCCGTTGGAGCTTCAAGTTCATAGCTCCATTGACTATTTTTGCTCAACGCAGCATTGGGCATTCCAAATTGGGCTTTTAGGGTCGTATAAATGCTATAAGGCTCAATATGATCAATCACAAAGGTATAAGCTTTTTGCTTAAGGGTGATTGGATCGATCAAGGCTGGTTTCAAATCGGTTAAATTCACAGTCTGTTCCTTATCTCAAAAATGCTTGTCATCTGCTAGAGTTCATTATTGTGATAATTGAAGGCTTGTTGGATCAATTCCATCGCATAGTCCAAATCTGCTAGCCCAGTAATGCTATATTCGACTGTGGCATTCCCCCAGTTTCCAATCCCTGTCGTATTGCGGCCCCGTTGTTGCGGATCATGCAATTGGTCAAACGGAATCCGTAGCCCAACCCGCAAGCGACTTCGTTGTGGCTCCACAACACAAAAATTAGCCTCCAATTTGAACGCAATATATAAACGGGTTTGTTCTTCTTGAATTGCTGTGCTCAAATTAAGGATCCGTTGGCGTAGTTCATCATAACATTCACGCCATATCCCTTGTAAAAGTCCCGAATCGATTGCGGTACCTTCAGGCTCTTGGATCGAAATAGGAGCGCGTTCAACGGCAGTTGGATAAGCCCAGATAGTACATGCAGCTTGCGCAAGCCGAAATGCTCGATCTTGAATCGCTCGCTCATCCCACGCTTGCAAACTCATCAAATCACGGTTAAGCATACCTGGGGTATCAGCAAAGCCTCCAGGAGCATGTTTTTTCTCGGCAAAACTGGCCTGCTCATCGCGTGGTTGTTGGACTAAAGAAAGATTAATTAACCGATTAATCACACTGCCTTGAATTGCTTGCCACTCAATCCCCAACTCATTTTGCCATTCCACCGATAAGGGGTTCGAAGTGGGAACAATTTGGGTTACACTCAAGTTTGATAGATCATGGCTCGCCTCAGGCGATCCCATATGAATCCCATAGAGTAAGTAATTGCGGTTTCGAAAATTATTAATATCTTTGGCAAGCAACTCACGCCGAAATTCTTCATCATTGGGGAAGCGCCGATAGCTATCTTTATCTAATAATGCGGCCTCAAGCCGCGCCATAAATGAGCTATCGGAATTCAATGAAAAACGGCTGAGCAACTGTGGGTTTTCCATATCGCGTAATAAATTGGCAAAGGTTTTATTGAGCGAATTAGTTGGGATACCACAAATAGCCCGCCGAAACACATAGCTTTGGCTCAAGCGTATGGTATAGACCATTTCGCGCTTCGATAAGCGGTGAGTTTTATAGACCCGCATACATTGCATCAAAAATGGATAAGCAACATCAACTCGTAAAATATGTAAATCACGGATTGCTGCATCGAGTTCTTGATCATTGGTTGTAGCAAAATTAAGATCAGCAAAGTACCCAGAATATTCGCCAATATCGGCAACAACCTCTTTAACATTGAGGCTATTCTCGGTCATATAACGCTTAAATTCATCATATACATCTTCGATGTTTGGAATACGGCCAAGCCTAATCGTCAGATAATCACGCATAAACCGATTAAACCGCGCCGAATAATCGCTGCCAAAGCGTTGCTCCATCGGATGCCAATACGTGGTATACATTGAGGTCTGATCAGTATGATTTTGGCCCATCAAAATATAATTACGAATCAGATCAGCTTGAGTTAGTTTCAAACCAGTCGAATTTAAACTTTCAAAAATAAGCTGAGGGTTATCCTTATCACGTTCAAGCGATATCTCAACAACAATGATCCGTTTGATTGCCTCGAAAATCTTTTGAAGGCTTGCCGTACTTCGAACACGATCAAGAAAGTAGCGATAGTTCTCTTGAATGCGAGAGGAAGCATTAGCATGAAACTCTTCACGATTGACAACATTAATCAATGCCGATTTATCACTTTGGGTTAAGATTAATTTATAATGACGATCTCCCTCTTCATCGTTATTCCGCAGATAATAATTATAAAGCTTCTTACTTGTTATATCGACCGACTCATTCGTTCGTTCATCAATCATGTTGGCTAAAGCTGCTAATAACAGCGAGAGCGTTGTAAGCCGTTGTTGTCCATCAATGACAAGTAATTGAGGAACCACGCTTTTACTATATTGATTATCTTCGACGTAGACAACCGATCCAATAAAGTGACCCTTGATTGAGACATCTTGAGCTAGCCGCTCAATATCACTCCAAAGCTGTTCACATTGTTCACGCGTCCAGCTATAAGTCCGTTGATAGATTGGAATTACAAATTGTTTTGTGCCATTGAGGAATTCAAACAGGGCAGTTTCTTTGGCTTTCATGAAAAATCCTTAAGCTAGAAGGTTCCTTAGAATAGTAAAAAGAGGTGCTACACCGATCAGAAAAGCAATAGCGAATTTTCTTTGCTTTTCCTATTCAATAGCCCATTCTGATAATCATTATGCGATCACAAGATGGGCTATTAGAATGCAACAAAGCGCATTCCAGCCAACGGTCACGTGGTTCCTGCATGGAATATCCAGCGTTATTTGTCAATTAATTCTTCCACACTAGTTTACAGCGATTTTATAATCCTAAAAATACCATATTCTAGCCCATTGTAAGCGGTTCCATGCTATGATGACGGGTGCTGCAGGCAACAACCCAAGGAGTAAGATTGGCATGACACCCAAACGACCAGGATTTAGTGTGTGTGTGTTCTGTGGTTCGCGCAATGGAGCGCAGCCCGACTATAGCAATGCTGCAAGAGAACTTGGAATCGCGACCGCGCACCGCGGGTTCGGTTTAGTCTATGGTGGCTCTTCAAATGGTTTGATGGGCATTTTGGCGAATAGTGCACTGGAAGCTGGTGGCTATGTCGAGGGCATTATTCCCGATGGCCTGTTTTTAAAAGAAGTTGCCCACCCACGTTTATCGCAACGCTTTGTTGTGCGCAGTATGCACGAACGCAAAGCTATGATGGCCGAACGTTCAAACGCCTTTATCGCACTTCCGGGCGGTTTAGGCACGTTCGAGGAGTTATTTGAGATTTTAACTTGGGCGCAGCTTGGCATTCATGCCAAACCAATTGTGGTCTGGAATGTCAATGGTTATTACGACCCGCTGCTGACCTTTATCGAAGCTGCGGTCAGCCAAGGCTTTGTCGCCCCCGAACATCGGCGCTTTATCTCAATTCGCACAACGCTTGATGAAGTGCTCCACGATGTGACCAATTTCAAAGCCCCAACCAGCATTGCCAAATGGCTCGAACGCGATGAATTGTAAAGCTAGCGCACATGTACCTCACGCTACTTAAAACTGACTGGGGCTGGAATAAGCAAGCATTCCAGCCCCAGTCAGTTTTTTGATAATGATGGCCTCGCACGCGAACGAGCGAGGTCAAACAGCGCACTTAGCGATTAACCATAATCACCGGAGCATAAATCGTCGTGTTAATCGCCCATTTGTAGACACTACCCGAACAGAAATCGGTCGATTTTGTGCCAGTGCCGTTATCATCGGTGGCCACTCGCAGCGTTGCGCTCAATGGGGCGTCAGCCCATGTATAGTTGAGCGTGCGCGAAGCCCCAACCGCCAACGGCTGATCGAGCACAAAGCTTTGCAAAACAGTATTGCCATGATACAAGGTCAAGGGCATGCCTGCCGAAATTGCCACGTTCCCACTCGCATTCTCCAAAATGATGCTAATCTGGGTGTTTTGTTGAACGACGCGCACTAAGAGTCCATTATCGCGACACATGGCATACAACACCACTTCATCACACCCTCGACCTTGGTTATCGTCAGTCACACAAACCTTAGTGGCATAGTTGCCAATCGTGGCATAGGTATGATTGGCGCTTGCAGCTGTCACTTGGGCAGCCAGCGGCAGCGTATCAATCACCCCATCGCCCCAATCAATGCTGGCGGTCTTGCTATCGTTGGCAAATGGATCACTCAAGGCCAAATCAAGGGTAAATTGCTCGTTGTAGATTTGGAATTGATCAGGGCCAGCAGCAACCATTGGCGCAACATTGCGCACAATCACTGTGCGGTTCAGAATCGTTTCGCCGCCATCATCATCAAGAATCTTGACCGCAACTGGACGAGTTGTGGTTCCATCAATCGAGCGTGCATCAAAGCGCGTAATTGCCGTGTTCGAATCGTCGAACGCCCCATCGTTATCCAAATCCCACGCGACGCTCAATGGATCGTAGCTGGTTCCAGCATCGTCGATCATCACTGCGAGCACGCCAAATTCGCCTTCGTTGACAACCATGGTATTGGTAAACAGCCCTGTTGGGGCCAGATTCGCCACGCTGAGATTAGCACTCGTGGCAGTTACAGCGCTCGCTTCATCGGCCAAGGCGGTTGCTTGAATGCTGATTGGCGTACCAGCGTCGTCCTCAGGGTAGAGAATGCCGATCGTTGCGGTCAAACTTGCTCCAGGCGCAAGCATCAATTCCTCAGGAATCTCCAACACATTGCCAATCCGTAAATCAACAATATCGGCTTCGGCTGGCAAATCAAGTTCGATTTGTAGATTATTGGCGGTGGCCGAGCCTTGGTTGATGATCGTCACCAGATATTCAACTGCTTCGCCTTCGTTGATTGCGCTCCGATTTGGCACAATCGTGACTGCTAAATCAGCCACAGCTGCAACCTCAGCGAAGGTGTAAACAGCGTTATTGTTCAAATCTTCATCATACGAATCGCTATCAACAGCAACCAAGGTTTCCAGATATTCCCGTTGATCAGGATTAATCTTGAGCGTCACCGCAACTGTTGCGACCTGACCAACAAGCAAACTTCCCAACTGACAGCTAACTAATTCAGCTTCTTGGACACAGCCAACGCTGGCAGTATGCAAACTTGTGCCAGCAGGGAGATAGAATTCTACGAGTGTTTCTGCTGCAACCGAAGGCCCAAGATTAGTGACTGTTGCGGTAAAGATGGCCAATTCGCCAGCATTCACCACGTCTGCATAGTCAACCGTCAAATCAAGATCCGATAAACGTTCGACTGTAAAGGCCACTTCGCCACGATTATCAATCGCAGAGGTTTCGCTAATTGTCGTATCGTTGACCAGCAACTCACTGGTATGCGAGATCAACGTCCCTTCAGCAACATCGGGCTTGACCTGCCAGGTCAGCGTTTTGGCGCTATTTTGGCTGCCAGCGGGAATATCGCCAAGGTTACAGCTCAAACTTGTTGTCGTACCATTCGTCGCCACGCCACAACCATCAGCGTCAGCAAGCGTCACCAATGTATTATTCAGCATGCGTTCAGTTACGATGACATCACGCGCTGGATTAAGGCTGATATTCTTCGGTGCAAGGATGTAGCTATAGCTTTCGCCTGCAACTACATAGCCTTCAGTCAAACCCTCGTAGCCCATCGCCACATCAGTAGTCAGTTCGTTGGCTTGAACCGTAATATACAATGGGATAGTTTGGGTATAGCCAGCGCTCGCAGCATGCACCAACACTTCATAGCTACCAGGCGCCGTATCAATCAACGGGCTTAGTTGTAGATTGACCAGTTGCCCAACTTCAGCAGTAGCACTCGATAAGCTGGCAAAGAACAATGGCTGATCGGCTTTTTCTTCAATAGTAAGTTCAATTGGCTGATTCCAATCATTGCCATCGATCGTCAAGACATAGGGCGCGCCAACTTCATGCGGTCGAGCCGCTTGATCCTCAACTACTTCAATATAGAAGCCAGTTACTGCAAGATTGAGAGTTTTGGTGTAAGCATGTTCATTATCAAAAGCCAACAAGGTAATTGGATAATCGCCATACTCAAGATCAAGCGTATCGGTCAGAATCAAACGGGTTTTTTCGCCCGGCATAAAGCTTGAGCGCGTGAATGACCAATCAACGCCAACAGGCATATCTACAACATCAACGAAAATCTCATCGCGTTCGCTAAATTGATAGGTTGCATCAATCTCAACGCTAGTGCTATTGAAGTTCGTCAGGGTCAGATTATCGACGCTGGTGCGCAGGCTAAAGTCTGGTTCGCGCACCGTTACTGGAATGCTGAGATAGCGCTCGCTGCCATTCGACAAGGCTACCAAGGTCACGGTGTAGGTTCCACCAAGCAAGCTGGCGGCTGGGGTTAGCACCACGCTCGATTGAACTCCAACCAAGGTTGGGGTCAAAATTGGTGTGTTAATTTGGGCCGCAAAGCCTTCAGGCAATTCGGCTATTTCCAAAAATACTTGCTCTGGATAAGGATTGACACTCGAAGCAATTGTCAAATTGCTTGTGCCTGCCACGCCAGCATCCAAGGTTAATCCACTTGGATTGGCACTCATACTGAATGGCGCAACCAGTGGTGTTGCCGCAACAAAGCTCGATTCCGAGGTGCGGCCCGTGCCTGAATCGTAGCCAACGATCATCACGTCGTAGGCTTCGCCACCAGCTAAGCCCGTCACAATTTGCGTGCCAGCATCGCCAACATCAATAATCGCGAGATCCTCATCAAATTGATCGTTTTGGCTGCGAACATGAATCTCATAGCCATCAATATCAGGGTTTGGATGCGGTTCCCAAGCAATATCCAAGCTGCCATAACCTGGAGTAATCACCGTGGTGCTTGTCCAAGTCGGCTGCAATTCGTGCAACACGCTCACTGTATTGGGAAAGTATTGACGGCTTGGTGGATTTTGGCCGTCGTTGACTTCGAGCCACAGGTTGTAAACGCCACTCTTGAGCGAGGAAAGATCAAGCGTTTCGCTGGCGTTTTGGCTACCTTCTGCATAATCGAAGCTTGCCAACGGATAGCCACCAAACTTGGTTACCGTCCCAACATCAACCGTAATCGTCTCGGTGGCCATAATGCCATCGGCGCGCAAGAAGTTATTGGTTTTGGTGTAGCTCGCCGTATCGGTAATCGTATCTTGGCTAGCATAAATTGTTGCGGTTGCGGTGTACGGCGTGCTTTGCATCCATGCCAAATCAACAAGATTATTGCTGTCGTTCTGGTTGCTAACTGCCAATTTTTCAATTGGTGGGCCATAAACGGTGCCGCTAACATTGATAATAAAATCGAAGGCTGGCGCACGTTGCAAGACCAATTTCCACTGACCAAGCTCAGCATTGGTCACGTTGAGGCTGGTTTGGATCATTGGCGGTGCCGTCAGGTCGGGTGCTTGGGTGATTGGGTCGCGAATATCGCGTGGATCAACAAACACTTCGTTGAAGGTCACGTTGCCAGAAGGGTTGCTGCCAGTAATGCGCAAACCATCAGGCCGCACCAAGCTGACTTGCAAATCGCTATCGCTGACCGAGCGCAACATAGTCAACATCAAGTCGCCAGGCCGCGTCATTTCAACCGTGCTGATAATAATTTCTTGATTGTTGAAACTGTAATCGTTGAACAAGGCTGCATCTTCGGCACTTAGGCTAGCGCGATTCAGTTGCTGTTTGGCGTTCAAATCGTGCAAATATTGCGCGCGCCGCAGCGATGGAGCATCGATCAAACGATAATCATCAACATTGCCAACACTAAATCGGCCATTGGTATCAACATAAATTCCATAATTAGCTCCGGCAATATTGACGCTGGCTTTGAAACCCCAAGTATCGCCATTGCCCCGCTTGAACTTGCCAAACTCCATGCCTGCGCCAATAAAGAAATCGTCGCTGGGAATGCGCAAACAGACTTCACGGGTGCGGAATGGCAGCCAAACCCGCCAACAACTATCGACCAAGGCCCCGCGTTTAACCCCAACCTCACCATAGATCCGCCCAACTAAGTTGAAGGCACCATCTTTGGTCCAGGCAGTCAGTTTCATATTGCCACGGGCAATTACGGCGTTGATATTCATTTCGGCGGTAAACAAGAAGGGCACTGCGCCATCGGTAAAGCGCATTTTGGCACTTGCACGGGCAGCTTCAAACATCGAGAAAATCTTCATCGATGCGCCGATGCCAATTTCGAATTTATAGGGGTTTTTGACATATTCCATCGACATATTGCCATCGGCAGTGACTGCACGGAAGCTGCCAATCCCCATTTTGCTTTCGATTGTGGCCTTCATTTCGATTTTGGTCACATTGCTAGTCAGGGTTACCGTACCCTCAATCCGCGTCAGGTCAAAACCGCTTGTCCCCAAAGGAATCGTACATTTGAGCACGACACCAACTTTGCGCAATTGGAAGGCATTAATCGCCTCTGCCGAAGCAGGCACAATCCGCATTGCCACTGTTTGATTGCTGCCGGCAAAAATTTCGACGCTCACGCCGAGACCGCTACAACCAGCACCGCTTGCATTGGGCAATTTCAACTCACCGCCAGCAGCGATGATCCAGCCATTGCCTTCCTTTTTGAGCGTGCCTTCGAGGCTCAGCGACATATCGCCAACTTTAATTTCTGGCAATTTGAACGAGCCGCCGCCAATCGAAAAGCCTTCTTTGGAAATCTCAATATTGTAGACCGAGACCGATAAGCCGCCCCATTCCTTGGGTATTGCAAATGTGGCTTCGCGGGCTTTAATCGTGCCGTTTTCGATGTTCGCTTCTTTGATTGCCAGCTTCATGCCTGCAATCGTCAACTCGAAACTATCGACGCTACCAGTCACTTTGCCATCTTTATCGATCTGAACCATACCTTCGGCTTCGGCAGTTTGCGAGGCGAGGGTAATTGAAACTTTGCCAGCAAACACAAAGCTATATGATTTATCTTGCTTGAAATCAAGCCCAAGCGTGCCTGAAATCGTGACTGAATTAGTTGGGCTTGGTTCGCCATTTTCTTTGCCGATCGTAAATTTGACCGGAATTTTGACCGCCGCATCGCCAAACGAAAGCCCATTCTCGTCAATCACCACTTTGGTGAGAATAATTTTGGTGCTGCCAAGAAACGCTGGTAAGGTCAGGCTGGCTGAATTGGTTGAAAAGCGTTGGGTATTGAATTCAACATTTTTCAATTCGAGCTTCGAACTTGCCACGGTCAGGGTTAATTCTTTGAGTTTGCCAGAGAACTTGCCCTTTTTATCCCATTTCGCGCTGAATTTGGTTTCCATTTCGCTGCTCTTGATCAGCACTTTGAGCGTGCCTTCAAGCTCTAGTTCCATGGCTGGGTCGGTAATGGGGTTGGTTACAACAAACTTAACTTTATTTTTAGTAAAGCGAATGCTATCGCCAAGCCCAAAATCGGGCAAATCGCTGGCAATCGCGCCTTCGCCAATCGCAAAGCCATTTTTGGTGATTGAAACCTTCTTGACCGTGATGGTTAATTTCTTATCTTCTTTTTTCTTATCGCTCTCTATCGCTGCGCCCCGAGCTGAGGCGTTTGGCTCTTGCTTCTTCTCCGATGGGAAGGTAATCGTAAAACTGGCTTCATCGACCTTCAAGCCCGAATTACTAATCACCACATCTTTCATTTCGAGATCATGGCCAGCAATTTTAAGCTCAAGTTTTTTGATTGTGCCTTTGACATTGCCTTGCCAATCGATTTTGAGTTCAACCGGAATCTTGCGATCGTTACTTGCGACATGTAAATCAAGCGTGCTATCAATCTGGAGGCTAAAGCCCTCCTTGCTATCGTACATGATCGTGGCGGAGTTTTTGATAAAGGCAATTGCTGGGGTATACGCTCCGGTTTGGCTCAAGGCAGCTGTTTGGGCCAAAAGGCTGGTTGAACTTAGTGGATTGGTGCTCGTCGTTGGTTTGCCAAAGGGATAAATATTGGGCAAGGGAATTTTCACCCCAACCCCGCCAAAGGTGATTGATTTTGAAGTAACTTCAATCTGCGCGACAATCCCAGTTAGCTCACCAAGCTGCTTGGGCATGGTCAACAGCGCTTGCTTCACTTTGATTTTATCGCCGCTAAAGGTTGCATCTTTAACTTTGACCTTCAAGCCCGCAAAGAACATTTCAAACTCGTTGATTTTGGCTTCGCCCTTACCACCTGGCTTAATCACCCCAGTCACGCGCAAGGTATTCTGCTTCGCCGTGCCTGAAACAGGGTTGGTGCCAGTGAGAATGCTGCTTGGTTGCAGCAAGGTGGTAGTAGTGATTTTGGTGGTAGGGGTTAAATTCGAGGTGGTGGTAATACCAGGCAACGAGACCTTGAGTTCAGTCATAAAGCCCGCTTCACCAGACAAAATCGCCACATCACTAATTACGGCACTGCCTAAAAGTTGGAAGCCTGCCAAATGCTTAATCGTTGGCGTAATTGTGGGGCTTGGCGTGATAAATGGCTTATCTTTGCTGACATCAATTTCAAAATCGCCCTTGAACAAGGGGAAATTTTCTTCAATTTGCGAGACACTGCCATAGGTTGTCACGATCGTTGGCGTCCCAACCGCATCCCATTTGATTTTATCGTCTGGCCCAAGGCGCAGGTGATAGGTATATTTGCCATTCTTTTTAAAGCCAATTTCGACTGCGCCTGAAGCTTCGGTCTCGCCAAAGAAGCTGGTAAACTCTTCAGCTGCAATCACAATCTTGCCAACCTCTTGTTGGGTGCGCTTGGTTGAGGTAACAGCAGTAGTTACTTTAATCGAGGCTAGTTTGGTATCAGGGTTAACAATTAATGAATCTTTGACCGTCAGGGTGCTGGTTAAAATACCATTGCCCTTCATTTTTACCGGGATTTCATAGGTTTTGGTTTGATTAACATTTAAATTGCCAACCGTACAGATCACCTGATCAACATCTTTGAGCAGACAACCACTGACTGGCGCTTGAAAAATACCATTTGCAGGCAAACGCTGAGTCATTTCGACCGCTGAGGCAGCTTGACCACCAGTATTGCTAATCGTCACGGTGTAAGTGATCAACTCATCAAAACTGGTTGCTAAAGGAGCAGTCGCGGTAATTGCCAATTTAGCGGATGGGGTTTGAACTGGATTATTGAGCGCCACTTGGGGTTGAATTCGCAAGCCGCTAAAATCGGCTTCTGCTTGTTGGCTTGGCAAGCTGGCCAAAAATTGGGTCATTGCTGGGCTGCTTGGCTCAACTAAGCGGGCTTTCGGTCGAGCTGGGCTACTTGGCAAGGCTGGCACCAGTACCGTTTCCGCCGGATCAAGTGCTGGATCGACAACTGTAAGTGCTGGAGTTTCAATCCGGGCCGCGTTTACAGCGACGGCTGGCATCTGCGCAGCAGCGAGAGCATCGAATTCTTGGGCAAAGGCCTGCGGGTCAGTATCAGGGCGGGCAGTCATCTGCCAGGTTGCGCCAATCGCCGCCTGATTATTTTCCCACAAATAGGCATCAGCTTGCAGCGCCGAGCTGACTGCTGGATCATTAACGCTTGGTTGCATTGGCAAGCCCAACGCTACCCGATTAAGATAATAGCTAATTTGCTCCTCGATCGCTTTATCGCCAGCGACTTCGGGCAACGTACCATTAAATACATCTTGGACAGCCAATAAGGCAGCTTCTTGAAACAAATCAGGATCAGTAGCGGCAACGCGTTGCAAGTACGGGTCGAGAGCTTCAGTTTGACCACGAATCAAGCCAGTTGCTTGGGCTTGGGCGGGCGAGGCGGCAGCAGGGTTGGGAGCTGCAGACGATGTTTGGGGATGGACTACCAATTGAAGGCCCAACAATAGGATTAAGCTCAGGCGAACCGCCCGGGCAAACCGACTGGTTTCACGAATCATAGAAGCTCCCTTATTAATACCACCAAGCCTACAATTGAACCCAAACAAGGCCCTGAAAAAAGGCGCACTCAAATAGCCAGCAGGCTTACGCGCTTGTGCCGAGAAAACGAATTAAATAAAGCTGTTGCGCTGAGATAGCGACAACAATACGCCTATTACCAACGCCTGCCTATAGGCTATTCGTCCTATCGAGCAATTTATCCCCCATAGCACCAACAAGCACTATAATGAAGCATGGACTAATGATGCATAGCAAGCGATTACCAGTGTTGATCTCAGCCACAAATGAGGTGTTGCGCATGTTTACGGTTGGTGAATTCGCCAGAATTGCCCAAGTTTCGAAGCGTTTTTTGCGCTACTACGATGAATTAGGCCTATTTCCACCAGCAACTATTGATCATAGTAATGGTCGGCGTTATTACAGTGCTGAGCAATTGCCTGCATTAAATCGCATTTTGGTGCTCAAAGACTTGGGCTTTTCGCTTGAACAAATTCGCGATTTAAGCCACGATCAGATTTCTGCTGACCAAATGCAACGTCTCTTGCGCCAAAAAAAAGCTGAAATCGAGGCCCATCTGCGCGAAGAAATGCAACGTATTCAGCGTATAGAATCGCGGCTGAATGCGCTTAACGATTTCGATAAGCCTTTAAATGTTGTGCTCAAGCCAATGCCTAGCCAATCAGTGCTTAGCACCCGCATCATCGCCGAAAATTTCGAATCTGGCTTGCAGGCAATTCAACAGATTCGCCAGCATTTGCCAACCAGCAAACGCTATGGCATGTGTTTTTGCATTTGCCAAACCCACAATGACTCGCTGTTTGATATGGATCTTGAAATTGGCTGTTTTATTGAGCAAACAAGCCATGCTCCGGTCAAGATTTCCCAGCAACTTCAACTACGTTTTGATCAGCACCCAGCCAGCGAACTCATGGCCGCCAGCGTCGTTCAAGGCCCAATTGAAAAAATTCTGACCAGTTATGAGCAGATTGGCCGTTGGGCCGAACTTAATGGCTATCGACCAACCGCCCTACCCCGGGAAATTTCGCTGCGCTTGCCTGAAAATTCCGATGGCAGCGATTTGCTGACCGAAGTGCAATTTCCAATCGAGCCAATTCAAAAATGAATAGCTGATGAGTGGGCCAAAATAGGGCTTGCAGTTAACGTTACGTGAAGATTTAGACTGCTCATGGATTTGATTTTCTAGTGAGGAAAACCCATGACAGCGAATAATCTGATTTTGGTAACTGGCGGCACTGGCAAAACTGGCAAACGAGTTGTTGAGCGTTTGCAAGCGCAAGGCCATAACGTGCGGGTTGGCTCACGTTCAGCCAGCCCAAGCTTCGATTGGGATGATCAGCAAACCTGGCCCGCAGCCTTGGCCGATGCCCAAAGCGTCTACATCAGCTATCAACCAGATCTGGCAGTTCCCAGCGCCATCGACACGATTCGCGCATTCAGCCAGTTGGCAGTCGCTAGTGGGGTCAAACATTTGGTGCTGTTATCAGGGCGTGGTGAAGCTGCTGCGCAAGCCTGCGAGCAAGTCATTCAAGCAGCAGGAATCGCTTGGACAATCGTGCGGGCTAGCTGGTTTATGCAAAATTTCAGCGAATCGTTTTTTCATGAACCATTGCTCAATGGCCAAATCTTCTTGCCAGCCAGCGAGGTCAAAGAGCCATTTATTGATGCAGATGATATTGCCGATGTTGTCGTTGCAGCCTTGAGCGATGTTGAAACTCATGCTGGTCAACTCTATGAAGTGACTGGGCCGCGCTTAATGACCTTTGCTGAAGCAATTAGCGAAATTGCCCAAGCTAATGGTAGCCCAATCGATTATCAGCCAATTCCAATCGAAGCCTATATTGGGGCGTTGCACGAGCAACAATGGCCAGCCGACATGATTTGGTTCGTCGAATTTTTGTTTCGCGAAGTGCTCGATGGCCGCAATGCCTACCTCAGCGATGGAGTTGAACGCGCTTTGGGTCGCCAGCCCAACGATTTCAGCAATTATGCCCGTGAAGCAGCAGCCCGTGGCGTTTGGCAGCTTTCCAGTGTAACTCGCTAGGTTGATAATTCAGCCCTTCGCTTAATAGATGAGTGAGGGGCATTTGAAGGAGTTTGCGATGACGAATCCCACAATCCTCGTAACCTATGCCAGTCGCGGCGGCTCCACGATTGGTGTAGCCGAAACGATCGCCAATGTGCTTACTGCACAAGGTTTGAACGTCGAGCTTGTACCAATGCACCAAGTGCGCGATTTGAATCGCTATCAGGCGGTCGTGGCGGGCAGTGCGATTCATAAAAATCGTTGGTTGCCAGAGGCCTTAGCCTTCGTCAAGCAGCATCAAACTGTATTGCAAACCAAACCCTTTGCGGCTTTTTTGACCTGTTTGGCCCTGGCAATGACCAAGCAACCAGCCAAAACCAGCGCCGAAGTGGACGAATGGCTGCAACCTGTGCGCAATTTGGTGCAGCCCCAGAGCGAGGGTATGTTTGCTGGCGTGCTTGATCTGAGCAGAATCAGCGTGGGTTATCGACTATTGTTTCGCGGCGCAATGCTCGTGCGGCGCTGGCGCGAGGGCGATTATCGCAATTGGCCAGCAATTGAGGCTTGGGCAGCTGGATTGCCAAAACAACTTGCGATGTAACAGGCTTTGAGGATTGGTTGTTGGGGGTCAGGGATCGGGAACCGAGCAACCGCGAAGATCGCGAAGGATACGAAGAGCATTTTAGCCACGAATTGCACGAAAGGCCAATAGCAACAATAGAAATAACCCAAAAGAGCCAGATTAGTGGCTAGGGATCAGGGAACAGGAACCGAGCAACCGCGAAGATCGCGAAGGACACGAAGCTGGGGCTATAGGCTTTTGGATCTTGGCTATTGGATTCATCCCTCATCCTTCGGTTGCTCTGCGCCTCTGCGTTAAACAGCGTAAAGGCAAAATTTTGGCGTGTAAGTAGCGTAAGAACAATCCACGAAGAAACATTTGGGGGGGCAGGGGGCTGAAAACCCCCTGCGTCTCCCGCCGGCGGCGGGACGGAAGGGTGGCGAAACAGGCTTTGGATATTGGTTGTCATAGATCGGGAACCGAGCAACCGCGAAGGACGCGAAGAACACGGAGCGCATTTTAGCCACCAATTCCACACATTACCCGAAAAATCTTCCGCTAGCCAAAAGCCTATAGTCATTCTTTCCTCTACGCCTCTGCGTTAAATAATTAATCCACATCAAACCCGAAATTAATGCTTCAGCCGCGGATCAAGTGCATCGCGCAAACCATCGCCCAATAAATTAAAGCCCAATACCGTCAGCATAATCGCAATGCCAGGGAACAGCGCATACCACCATTGGCCAGTGCCAACATACTCGCGGGCGGTTGACAGCATCGAACCCCATTCAGGCCGGGGTGGTTGGGCGCCAAGCCCCAAAAAGCCCAAGGCCGCAACACTGGTAATCGATGAAGCCACGCTCAAGGTCATTTGTACCAAAATTGGAGTTAAGCTGTTGGGCAAAATATGGCGCATCAGCATGCGCATTCTGCTGACCCCAACTGCCTCGGCAGCATGAATATACTCTTGATTACGCACACTCAACACCGCAGCCCGTGCAATCCGCCCGAAAATCGGAATCTCGATCACAGCCACCGCCAACATCGCATTGAACAACGGCGGGTCAAAGATCGTTTGCAAAATTGGTAATTCGGTAATTTGTTGGCTAAATTTATACGAAAATGATTCACGATTATTGCTGATTGCGGTCAAAGCAATTGCCAGCAGAATTGAGGGAAACGCCAGCAAAATATCCATCAGCCATGTTGTGATCGTATCGATAATACCGCCAAAAAAGCCCGAAACCAGGCCCAGCAGCGAGCCAAAAATAACCGCCAAGACTACGGCAAACGTGCCAACGGTCAGCGAAATTGGTGCACCATGTAAGACCCGAATAAAAATATCGCGGCCTAGTTGGTCGGTGCCGAATGGCCGTTCAAAGCGCCCCCACGGCGTATCTTTGCGCGCTTTATCGATACTTTTCTTCGCAGCATCGGCCCGCTCTTCCTGGCTCATCAGCCACGATGGCGGCTGCAATTTATTAGCTGTATCACGATTGAGGGTTTGGTCGAGTGGTTGCACAATCGGCGTGATAATCGCAATCGCAAACAAAAAGGCACAAATCGCCATGCCCATGAGGCCAACCGTGCTACTCAATAGCCGCCGCCGAGCGTCACTCCAGAGCGAACGCGGCTTGCGCAACAGTAACGCTTGATCGCTCGTCGGTTTATTGGTGATAGTTGGTTCAGTTGTCGCCATAGTCACCCTTTACTAGCCCAGTGCAAAACGCCGAGCAGCGTTATTTAAATTGAATCCGTGGGTCAAAGAAGCGGTAGGAAATATCAACCAAGGTATTGATCAACACAAACACCAGCGAAACAAACATCACGCCGCTTTGCACCACCGGATAATCACGCGCCAAAATGCCATCGAGTAACCAGCGCCCAATGCCTGGCCACGAAAAAACCGTTTCAGTCAAAACGGCTCCGCCAAGCAAAAAGCCCAGTTGCAGCCCAATCACCGTAATCACGGGAATCAGGGCATTGCGCAAGCCGTGGCGCAAAATCGTAATTCGGGCTGATAAACCTTTGGCCCGCGCGGTGCGAATATAATCTTGATACAACACTTCGAGCATTGCCGAACGGGTCATGCGCGCAATGCTTGCCAGCGGCACAGTTGCCAAAGCAAGGCTCGGCATAATCAAATGTTTAAAGGCATTCGCGGTTATGTCAAATCGACCAAGCAACAAGCCATCAAGCAAATAGAGGCCTGTAATTGGCTTAAACGTGCCATGCAAGCTGGTATCAAGCCGCAAACTAGGATCGAGCCATTTGAGCTTGACCGAGAACAAATATTGCATCATCAAGCCAAGCCAGAAAATGGGAATTGAAACGCCGAGCAGCGCCACAATCATACTGCCAGCATCAAGCAACGAGCCACGTTTGGTCGCTGAAACCACACCTGTGGTTACCCCAACCACAACCGCAATCAACAAGGCGCTCAGCGCCAATTCAATTGTCGCTGGAAAACGCTCCTTTAATTCTTTGGAAATTGCTTGGCGGGTTTTGATCGAATCGCCAAAATCGCCAGTGGCAAAATTGGTGATATAGGTTACATATTGGCTTTCAAAAACATTGCCGCCCTCAAAATTGAGGTATAAGGGCCGATCAAGCTTGAGTTTGGTGCGCAAAGCTGCGCGTTGCTCGGGGGTTGAGCGTTCGCCCAAGATAATAATCGCGGGATCGCCGGGGATGGTGCGCAACAGGGTAAAAACCAGCAGTGAAATGCCAAGCAGGACGGGAATAATGCCAAGCAGTCGACGAAAAATATACCCAAGCATGGATTCTTCCTTACTATACGCCGCTTGTTAAGGGCTAACAAGCGGCGTAGGCTCGGCTATTGGTTATTTGGTGATCGAAATTGGCGCGAAGGATTCGCCACCAGTTGGGTTTGGCACCCAACCTTGCAGCGCTTTCTTGGCGGCCAACACTGGGGGAGCATGAACAATCGGAATCCGTGGCAAATCGGTGTTAATCAACTTGCCAGCTTCTTGGAACAATTTAATCGATTCTGCAGGTGTGGTTGCCGCACCAGCGTCAGCCAGCAACTTCCACACTTGTTCGTTGCTATAACCAGCTTCGTCGGCGTTGCCTGGGCCAAAGTGGGTGAACAAGAAGTTATTTGGGTCGCCATAGTCGCCCGTCCAACCCAACATCACCATGCCGTTTTTCAGGCCAGCATCCCAGTTATCGAGGTAAACGCCCCAATCTTCGGTTTTGAGTTCGACTTTGATCCCAACGTCGGAAAGTTGGGCGGCGTAGAGTTCAGCCACCGATTTGGCATCTGGGTAGTAAGGCCGTGAAACCGGCATATACCACAATTCCAAAGGCAATTCGGTGCCATCGGTCAAAACCATGGTGCTAAAGCCATCTGGATAACCAGCTTCGGCCAACAAGGCTTTGGCTTTGTCTGGATCATAGGCATATGGCTCTAAATCGCTTGGGCGATAATCCGACAAGCCATCGGGCAAGAAGTCGTCGGCAATCGAGCCAACGCCACCATACGAGGCATCGAGAATTTCTTGCTTGTTGATTGCATAGGCCACTGCTTGACGAACTTTTACATCATCAAATGGCTTATTGTTGAGGTTCAACGACAAGTAGGCGATGTTGAACGGCGTCAAATCGACAACTTGCAAATCGGCGCTGGATGAGATTTTATCGCGGCTATCGGCGTTCAAGTTGATCGTGAAATCAATTGTGCCAGCTTCCAACTCGGCCAAGCGTTGGGGAGCTTCAGCAATAAAGCGCACAACCACACCTGGCATTTTGGCCTTATCGCCCCAATAGGCTTCGTTGCGCACCAAGGTAATGCTTTGGCCAGCATCCCAGCGCTCGAATTTGAATGGGCCAGTGCCAACGCCGCCAACTTCTGGCGAGCCATATTTTTCTTTGGCAGCTTTCACCGCTTCTGGCGATGAAATCCCAAAGTATGATGCAGCCAAATAGCTTGGCAACAATGGCACAGGGCGGGTCAAAACAAACTTAACCGTGGTTGGATCAACGGCCACAACTTCTTTGAAGGCGCTGTTAGGATCGCCAGCATAGCCGCCAAAGATGTCGGGCACGATGTTGTATTGCTTGCCCTCGGCGCGGAAGCCAAACTCAAAATCGGGCACAAACAAGCGTTGGAAGTTGAAAACAACTGCATCAGCATTGAAGTCGGTGCCGTCTGAGAATTTGACCCCTTCACGCAGGGTAAACGTCCACTCGGTCGAGTCGGCGTTTGGTTCCCATTTGGTGGCCAATTCTGGTTGCACTTCTAATGTGCCAGGCTTAAAGCCCAGCAACGATTCTTGGATTTGGCGGGTTACGATCAAGGCTGTGCCAGTCGTCGTATCCATTGAATCAAGCGAATCTGGCTCGCCCGAACCACCAAAGACCAAATAATCATCAGCATTACCAGCGGTTGGAGCTTCGGTTGCAGCAGCGGCTTCAGTTGGCGTGGCTGCGGCGGTGTCATCTGTAGGAGCGGTAGTTGCGGCGGCGGTGGGTTCGCCACCAGTAGCAGGAGTTGAAGCAACGGTGGCAGTTGGGGTGGCACTTGCGCCACAGGCAGCTAGTAGCGGTATCATCAATACCAGCAGCAAAAGCCAGCCAATCGAACGCTTACCCGGTTTACGGAAAGACATGAGACCTCCTTAAGCTAGGCGTTCCTACGATAGTCTTACACTCGTCATCTCCACTGATCCAGAGCGGTGCGGTGCTCGTATTATAGGGCAAAATTCATGTGGGGTAAAATCTCGTTAATCTATTATGATTAAATTAAGATTGTAAGCCCCATTCTGCTGCTGCTATTTCTGGGTTCATTCGCGCTGCTTGGGGAGCAAAATCATTTGTGGAGATCACCACCCTTCCATCTCGCCGCAAGGCGGGAAACGCAGGGGTTTTGAGGGGTCGGGGGCTGGGGATCAGTATCCCGTGCTGAGCCACCCTCTGTTGCCAACCCCGATGATTTTCCGATAGCCAAGAGCCTTCTCCCCTTCGTGCTCTTCGTGCGCTTCGCGGTTCCCATTCTCCTGATTCCTGAAAAATGGCCCCTGATCCCTGATCCTCAACGTGCCTTCGCGTCCTTGGCGCCCTTCGCGGTTCCTTTCCTGTTTTCCTGCTTCCTGACAACTGGCCCCTGATCCCTGATCCTCAACCCTCAACGTGCCTTCGCGTCCTTCGCGGTTCCCGTAATACTAAATCTTAGAACATTCGATCAAAAAGCCCCTCTCCTGCGAACCAAGAGAGGGGTTGCGATGAATACGATCAAAGGGCGGTTTGGTTTTCGCGCACAGTGGCCAATTTACCAAGGTGACAGGCTTCGCTCAGGCTCACCAAATAAGGCAAATCTTCGCCATATTCGATCACGCTAATCGAAGCATTGGTAATCCACAGGCGGTTGATTCGATCCATATTGATGCCTAAAGCATCGGCAACCAAAATCTTCACAACCACATCGTGGGTTGAAAAAACGACAGTTTGATTGGCGCGTTCGCTCAAAACCCGTTCTTTAAAATCGATTACACGCTTAAGAATATTGGAGAAGCTTTCGCCATTGGGCATTTGCGAGCGGGTGGGGAAATATTGCCACTCACGTAATTCAGCGCCATATTGGGCTTTTACATCGGGGCTATAGAGTCCCTGCCAATCGCCGTGGTGAATTTCAAGCAAGGCTGGGTCGTCGATAAATGGCACATCGGGGTGGAATTCGGCAATCGCGCGGGCGGTGTTGTTGGCTCGTTGCAAGGGGCTGGCGTAAATCACATCCAGCTTTTCGCGCTTGAGGCGTTGGGCTAAGGCTTGGGCTTGTTGTTGGCCGAGTTCGCTCAATGGCGCATCTTCTTGGCCTTGATAGCGACCGATTTTATTCCACTCACTCTCACCGTGGCGCACCAAAATTAACCGCATAAAGCCTCCAAATGTAAGGATGAAGGGTGAAGGATGAAGGATGAACGGCCCTCACCGAGGCGATTCATCAGTCAACTCAATCCTTCATGGTTGCAGGGTTGTGCGTCGTTGCAGTGAGTGAGCTGCATTGCTCTACGGCGTTGTATCATACCAGATCTTGCAAGATTGGTGGCTAGCTCTTTAAAGGATGAGCTGTTCTTAACCAAAATATTACAAATATGTTATAGTACGATAAATCAGCCCCCGTAGCATCAATCCAGCCCATTTTTGTGGTTATACTCGTCAAAAACCCAACCCATTTTCATGCATCATGGTCTAGCTTGCTAGGAGATTTAACCCATGGCTCAATCGAAGCTTGGCGCTTTTCGGCTCCGTGCTGCTAAATTAGCAGCCTTATGTATGATCGTTTCCTTGATGATTACGGCCTGTGGCTCAGCTGCCAGCGAAAATACTGCTGTGCCAACCACTGGCTCAGGTGGCACATCCTCAACAATGGATGCTTTGATTGCAGCCGCCAAGGCTGAAGGCGAATTAACCGTCATTGCCTTGCCCCACAACTGGCTCAACTATGGTGAAATGATTGAAAATTTCTCGAAAAAATATGGCATCAAAATCAACGAACTCAATCCTGATGCTGGTTCGGGCGATGAAATCGAAGCCATCAAAGCCAATAAAGATAATAAAGGCCCGCAAGCTCCCGACGTAATTGACGTTGGCTTTGCGTTTGGCCCATCAGCCAAGCAGGAAAACTTGCTTCAACCCTACAAAGTTTCAACCTGGGACACAATTCCGAATGAGTTGAAAGATCCTGAAGGCTATTGGTTTGGCGATTACTACGGCGTGTTGGCCTTTGCAGTCAACAAAGATGTGGTCAAAAATGTGCCCCAAGATTGGGCCGACCTCTTGAAGCCTGAATACAAAGGCCAAGTCGCTTTGGCAGGCGATCCACGGGTCTCGAACTTGGCGATTCAGTCAGTCTATGCCGCAGCCCTCGCTAATGGCGGCAGCTTAGATAATGTGCAACCAGGCTTAGATTTCTTCAGCAAATTGAACCAAGCAGGCAACTTTGTGCCAGTTATCGCCAAACAAGGCACTTTGGCGCAAGGCGAAACCCCGATTATGATCACCTGGGACTATTTGGCAATTAGCGCTCGCGATGAGTTGGGCGGCAACCCCGAAATTGAAGTAGTTGTGCCAAAATCAGGCGTGCTTGGTGGCGTATATGTCCAAGCAATTAGCGCCTATGCACCGCATCCAAACGCCGCCAAATTGTGGATGGAATACCTCTACTCAGACGAAGGCCAATTGACCTGGCTCAAAGGTGGCGGCCACCCAGTCCGCTACAACGATTTGGTTGGCCGGAATGTAATTCCCGCCGAAATTGCCGATAAATTGCCAGCAGCCGAACTCTATGCCAACGCCGTCTTCCCAACCTTGGCCCAACTCGAAGCCTCCAAGAAAGTAATTGTCGATGGCTGGGATAAAACCGTCAATGTCGATGTCAAGGAATAATTAAGGAAGGATCGCCTGTCTGTGGCAGAACAAGCTTCAGAACGTGGTCGGGGTGCGCAATCGCCGCACCTCGGCCTTCGTCGCATTAATTGGAGTTGGCTGGGCACAGTGCCGTTTTTCCTCTTTGCCTGTGCCTTTTTACTGCTGCCGTCGGCCTCACTGGTTATCGGCAGTTTTCAGGATAATCAAGGCAACTTCACGTTGCAAAATATCACCGATTTGAGCCAGCCAAGCATTGTCAACGCCTATTTGCTCAGTATGAAGGTCAGCGGGGTTACGGCCTTGCTTGGAACCTTGGTTGGCGGGTTGTTGGCGTGGGCCATGGTGCTTGGGCGCTTGCCGCGCTTTGTGCGCGCCTTTTTGATTCCCTTCTCTGGCGTGGCCTCGAACTTTGCTGGCGTGCCCTTAGCCTTTGCTTTTATCGCAACCTTGGGGCGGGTTGGCTTTGTCACCGTTTTGCTTAAAGATTTGGGCTTTAATCTGTATGACAAAGGCTTTAATTTGTATAGCTTTTGGGGCTTGAGCGCAACCTATCTGTATTTTCAAATCCCCTTGGTTGTCTTGATTCTTACTCCAGCCTTTGAGGCCTTGCGCCCACAATGGCGCGAAGCTGCTGAAAGTTTGGGGGCCTCTGGGGGTTATTATTGGCGCAGCGTGGCCTTGCCAATTTTAACTCCGGCACTGCTGAGCACCGTTGTTTTGCTGTTTGGCAATGCCTTTGGCGCCTATGCGACCGCCTATGCGCTGACTGGCGGCTCGTTGAATATTGTACCAATTATGATTGGGGCGCAAATTCAGGGCGATATTTTGCATAATCCCAATTTGGGCTATGCGCTGGCCTTTGGCATGATGCTGATTATGACCTTCGTTTTGGTGCTCTATAGTTGGCTTCAACGCCGATCGGCACGGTGGTTGCAATGAAAAAACGTCCTTCATTAGTTGCGTGGCTGTTTATTGTGCTTGGCACAAGCTATTTCTTGTTGCCGTTGATCGCAACCTTTCTCTTTTCGTTACGCGCTAAAAAAGACACGTTGGGCTTTACTGCCTATCAACGGGTTTTTGCTGATAGCAGCTTTTACGCAACCTTCAGATTTTCAGCATTAATGGCCTTGCTAACGATTATTGCGAGCATGCTGTTGCTGGTGCCAACGGTCTACTGGGCCTATTTGCGCCATCCACGCTTGCACCGTTTGATCGAGTTAGTTTCATTGATGCCGTTTGTGATTCCGCCGATTGTTTTGGTTTTTGGCTTGATCAAATCCTACAGCCGCCCGCCAGTGATTTTGGTGCAAAGTCGCGGCTTGTTGATTGCAGGCTATATGGTGTTGACGCTGCCATATATGTATCGGGCAATTGATGCTGGCCTGCGCGCCACCAACGTCAAAACCCTGACCGAAGCAGCCCAAAGCCTTGGTGCTGGCTGGCCACGCATTATTTGGCAGGTAATTGTGCCGAATATTCGCGGTGCCTTGGTCAATGGCGCGTTTCTGACCTTTGCCACCGTGCTCGGCGAATTAACTCTGGCCCAATATCTGGCGTGGCCTGCCTTCGGCCCCTATCTGGCGCGGATCAGCCAAAACAAAGCCTACGAGCCAGCAGCATTAACCATTATTAGTTTTGCCCTCACTTGGGTCATTTTTGGGATTGTGCTTTTGGTCAATAGCAAAGATCAGCAACAAACTCAATTTGGTGGAACCCACTAAGGAACCGTTATGGCTTTTATCGAATTACACAATTTAACCAAGCAATTTGGCCCAACAACCGTGGTTTCGCCCTTAAATTTGGCGGTTGAGCGCGGCGAATTTTTGTCGGTGCTCGGCCCCAGCGGCTGTGGCAAAACCACAACCTTGCGCATGATCGCTGGCTTTGAAGCGCCCAGCGGCGGCTCGATTAAAATCGATGGCGTTGATATAACCAGAACTCCACCAAGCAAACGTAAGATTGGGATTGTGTTTCAATCGTATGCCCTGTTTCCCAATATGAGCGTGGCCCAGAATATCGGTTATGGCTTGCAAATCGCCAAGCTAAGCAAACAGGCAATCCAGCAGCGGGTTGATGAAATGCTGGCGATTATTCATATGCAAGAATTTGCCAACCGCTACCCGCACCAACTTTCTGGTGGCCAACAACAACGGGTTGCGCTGGCTCGCGCTTTGGCGATTCGGCCCCAAGTTTTGTTGCTCGACGAGCCACTTTCGGCGCTTGATGCCAAGATTCGGGTTTCGTTGCGCCAAGATATTCGGTCCATTCAGCGTGAGCTTGGCATCACCGCAATTTATGTTACCCACGATCAAGAAGAGGCGCTTTCGCTTTCGGATCGGGTGTTGATTATGCAAAAGGGCGAAGTTGAGCAACTTGGCACGCCAGCAGAAATCTATAACAACCCCAAAACCAGCTTCGTAGCGCAGTTTGTGGGCACGCTCAATACCCTTGAAGCCACCCTCCACGATGCCAAGCGTGGCATTTTACAGTTTGGCAGCCAGCAATTTGAAGTAAGCGATAGCTTCGATGTAGCCCTGCAAGGCTCCAAAGTCCAAGTAGCTTTGCGGCCTGAAAGGCTCAGTCTGAACGGCGCGGCCAGCCAAAATCAACTCCATGGCGTGGTTAAAGAGCAGATGTTGCTTGGGCCAATTGTGCGCTTTCATATTGAAGTTGAGCAACAGTTGCTGTTTGTCGATGTGTTCAATGACACCAACGTGAGCAGGTTGCCCAAGCGTGGCGAGGCTGTAGTGGTCAACTTTGCGCCCCACGATTGCTTAGTTTTAGAACGCTAAAAACTACAAACGGCCCAGTTGGGCCGCTTGCAGGAGAGAAGAGTGTGTGTGAGGAGGAAGGATTTGAACCTAGTATGCCAGCACCAGCTTACGGCCTACCTAACAATTAATCCAGCAGATACTCCTATCATCACCTAGCCACATGGCCTATGCTTCCCTCATCCCCAGCCCTGCCTTGCGGGGCTTTTTGATTGTATCAATCAAAACCCCACAGCATCAAAGTTCAACTATATACCTATCTACAATAGACGCTTAATGTAAGCCAGCTGCAAAAACGCAAGCTTAATTGCATCAATTTAAACCATGAGCGTTAAATCGAACGGATATTCGTCTTTCTAGCGCACATATATGGACTGCCCATCAGCTAAAGTAAGTGCATCGTGAGTGTTCTCCAAGGAGGTTGTATGAGTGATCCCCCAGTCATAGGGGCATTGAAGAGTATGACAAACTCGGTCGAGGCTTGGTCAACTACGCCACTAGAATCAATCTTCAACCAAATTAGCCCATCAACCGAGCCAACTTCAGCGCCCTATTTTCTGCAAGCGCAACGCTTTAGCCTAAGCGAAACAGCGCTTTTTCCAGTCAGCGAACGGCCACAGGTTCCCGCCGATTTACATACCGAATTCAGGCAAGCGCTTGACCAGTGTAGTAAGGAGCCAAGCACTCATTTAGCCCAAATGCTGAGCATCTTTCAGGATTATGCATGGGCTGTTGGCTACCAGTCAAATGCTGATGAAGCCATTGATCCGGTTGTGTCGCTCTACGATTATGCCCGCACCAAGGCTTCTTTGGCCGCAGCAGGCAAGCAAGCGTTATTGGTCGGCGGCGATATTTCCGGCGTGCAAGATTTTATCTACACCATCGCGGCCAGTCGGGCCGCCAAAAGCCTGCGTGGGCGCTCGTTCTATTTGCAAATGCTCACCGAAGCGCTTGCTGGCTGGGTTTTGGCCCAAGCGGGTATGCCAAGCAGCAATTTGCTCTATAGCGGCGGCGGGCGTTTTTATGCAATCGTGCCAGCTGCATGCGCGGCGCACATCGCTCAATGGCGCCGCGAGCTTGGCCAATTTCTGCTCAACGTGCACGATGGCGAATTGTACGTTGCCTTGGGTGCGGCCACGATCGTCGATGCAAATCACGATTTTGGGGCCTTGTTCCGCGCAGTCAACGATCATGTGACAGCTGATAAACGCCGGCGCTTTGCAACCCTTGATTCGCAAACAATTCAAGCCAGCCTGTTTACCCCGCGCGGCCATCGCGGCAACGAGGAAGATCGCTGCGCAACGTGTGGTTATATGGGGCCAACTCAGCTCTTTGTTACCGAGCAGGTTGATCCAGGCGAAACGGCAGGCAAGCTTTGTCTGCTCTGCGAAAGCACGATTAAGCTTGGCTTTAGCTTGCACGATGCCCAATTCATTTGCATAAGTCGCCCAGCTTCCAAGCTTAGCACCGTCACGAGACGCGCCTCATCAAAGGATATTTTGGCGGCCTTGGGCACCCAGGTCGAGATTTGTTTCGATCAGAAGGAATTGCGCAGCTATCTCAATCGACATCCCGATCAATTAATCCATGTGCAAATCATTCGCCCATTTACTGGCGATCTGAAGCTGTTAACTGAGCTGCGTAGCCAATATCGCCAGCATGTTTTCAGCTTTCGCCCAATCGTCAATGTTACGCCCAAAAAGAATGGCGCGGTCAAATCGTTTGATCAGCTAGCAGACGCTAGTCGTGGGATTAAGCGCTTTGGGGTGCTGCGCATGGATGTTGATGATCTTGGCGATATTTTCGGCTATAGCCTTGCCAAATCGTCGCTGGCTCGCATTTCAAGCCTCAGCGCCGCCTTCTCGCGCTTTTTCGAAGGCTGGGTTGGCGAAATCTGCCGCGACCAACAAATCGTTACGTCAATCTACCAAGCCGATCAAGCCCCAAGCGAACAAATCTACAGTGTCTATTCTGGTGGCGATGATCTGTTTGTGGTTGGCGGCTGGGATGTGCTGCCCCACATCGCGAATCGCATTCAACACGATTTACAACGCTATACCGGCTATAACCGATTAATCCATGTTTCAGCAGGATTGAGCCTGCATACCAAGAAGTTTCCCTTATATCAAGCGGCCAAACTCGCCCACAATGCGCTTGATAATGCCAAGGATGCCCCGCTACGCCAGGAAATCCGCAAAAATGCCTTGGAATTTCTTGATCAAACGATTGCATGGGAAGCCTATCCCGCACTCGTCGATTGGCATCAACGCTTGTGGCACCTCTATCAGGCCGAACAGGGCATGGTGCGTTCACTGTTGCAGGTGTTGATGGAACTGTATAGCCAATATCAGGAACATAGCCAAAAACACCAAAAATCAGGCAATCATCAAACGGCTTATGGTCCATGGATTTGGCGCGGTAAATATCAACTAGCACGGATTCGCGACCGCCACCCCAACGATCAAGAACTAAAAGATTTATTAGTCGATATGGATACTTCTTTATTCTCCAACTTCGATAAGCCGCATCGCATCAGCCTGCGCACCATCGAGCAACTTGGCCTCGCCGCCCGTTGGACACAATTATTAATTCGTGAGCAAGGAGATTAATTATGCCTGAGATTAGCGAACAAGACCGCGAAGCAATTATTAATAGCGATGATATTGAATTATTAGTCAAAGCTGCCGAAAAAATTGGCAAAAAGCTAGCAGAAGTTAATAAGCTTACTGCAAGTCAGATTCGCGGCATTTTTGGCACAGTCCGCCGAATCGAGATGGATTGGGTCATGCCTAGTTTGCAGCAGCAACGCACCGAAACTGTACGGCGGGCCCAACGTGAATTTGCCTTGCTCCAGCCACGCTTGGCCTACCAAGCCAAACGCGAGCGCGGTGGCGCAGTTCAAGCCCTCAGCGACGAATTAACTCCAGCAATTAAGTTGGTGATGAAAGCTAAAAACCTTGGAGCTGAGATTTACTACCAACGCTTCCGTAACTTTGTCGATTTCTTCGAAGCAATCTTGGCCTATCATCGCGCATTTGGCGGCAAAAATAATTAATTCCATTAATAAGTAATTAACTCTCTTGATAAGTGAGGATACAATCTATGTCAGATAAAACAAATCCACTCAAAATTGTTGGCCGCATTTTCGTCAATTTTGAAATTCATGCCTTAACTGGCTTACATATCGGCGGCGCAGCAGGCACGTTGGCCATTGGTAACGTCGATAATCCAGTCATTCGCAATCCCTTGACCAAAGAACCTTATGTGCCAGGTTCATCGTTACGCGGCAAAATGCGCTCACAGTTAGAAAAGGCTTGCGGTTTGATCCAGAACTTCCCAATTGGTAAAGGGGTTTCTATTCATTCAGCGACAACAAAAGAAGAGTATAAAGCAAGCCCTCTTTTGCATATTTTTGGTATTTCTGCCTCAGAATTTGCGACTGCCCCAACTCGCCTAATTGTGCGCGATGCAGCTTTGAATAAGAAATCTCGCGAGGATCTCGATAATGCCCGCACCGATTTGCCCTATACCGAAGTTAAATGGGAAGCAGCCATCGATCGCGTAACCTCAGCGGCCACTCCACGCCAGCAAGAGCGGGTTCCGGCTGGGGCAATTTTCGACGGTGCACTGACCTTCACGCTCTACAACGATCAAGATACCAAGCTCTTCAACACCGTCATTCGCGGGCTTGAGTTGGTTGAAGAAGATTATTTGGGCGGCCAAGGTGCGCGTGGCAGCGGCCAAGTTGCCTTCAAAAATATCGAGATCAGCTTCAATCACCACGAACAAGCAGTGCTAAGCAAACACAAGCTTGAATCGTTGGCCGAGCTGCGGGCGTTATGGGCGGCTCAAGGCTATGCTGATAAATAAGAGGAGCGCAGCATGGAATTTAATCTAATTCGGCTTCAGCCCCAAGGCGCATTTCACTTTGGCATGCAAGGCATCGACATGGAAATTGTCAGCGAAACCTGCCCCTCGGATACGCTGTATGCAGCGCTGTTTTGGCAGGCTTTGCAACAAAACCATCGCTGGGCTGAGGCTCCCGAAAATCCACCATTCACGATCTCATCGTGCTTTCCATATGTTGATGGCATTCAACTCTTGCCAGTGCCGATGCTGCCGCCAAAACTCAACGATGAACAAAAGCCAGGTGAGCGTAAACAATTCAAAAAAGTGCGCTTTATTTCCAGCGAGATTTTCATTAATCTGCTGGCAGGAAACCACTCGTTACGCGATTATTTTCAGCCAGCTAATGGCGTGAGCTTACAACATGGCAGCGTGTTGGTTAGCACAACTGAATTTAATGCCAGCCAACGTGATGCAGAAAAGCCACTTTGGAAAATCGATTCGATTCCGCATGTGGCGGTTGATCGTTGGAGCAACGCCACGACCTATTATGAAACTGGCCAAGTGCGTTTTGCCCCAGGCTGTGGCTTGGCCATTTTGGCGCTTGGCGATATGCAGCAACTGATGCAGCTCTTGGGGCAAGTTGGCATCGATGGGCTTGGCGGGCGGCGCAGCAAAGGCGTTGGTCAATTTGAGCCAGCATTACAAACCGAGACCCTCAATTTGCCAGCAGCTACCAGCGATTCGGTGATTGTGCTTTCGCGCTATTTGCCAAGTGCTGCCGAGCTTGCAGCAGGCGTTTTGGCCGAGCCAGCAGCCTATAGCCTAGAGGATGTGACTGGCTGGATGTATTCGCCAGCAGTCAAAGCCCAGCGCCGCAAAGCAATTTGGATGATTGGGGTTGGCTCGCGCTTGAATCGCGCAGGGCTAGCGCATTCGATTGTTGGCACAAGCGTCGATGTAGCCCCAACCTACGACAATCCAAGCGCTGGGGTCAAGCATCGAGTTTGGCGGCATGGGCTAGCGCTCACGGTTGGCTGTAGCCCAGGAGACGAGCAATGAGTGTCCATTCACTAACCATTGAAACCCTCTCGCCAGTGCATATCGGCGCTGGAGGGCCAGATTTACGGCGCAATATCGATTTCGCAATCTTCGGCAAAACGCTGTATATGCTTAACATCGATGCGGTACTCGAAGCGATTTTGCCCGAAAATCCCAACGATCGCTACTACCAACAAATCTTGAGTACTCCCGACGTAGGCAGCTTTTTATCAGAAGAATTACTTAGGAATAACCCTAAACTCTATCATTATCAAACAAGTGAGTTCAAACCAAAAGCTGATATTCTGCGTCCCGTAATCAAACATTGGACTCATTCACCCTATATTCCAGGTAGCAGCCTCAAGGGTGCATTACGCACTGCTTGGGTTCGTCAACAATATCAACAACATAACCTCAATTTAGATGTACGCCAATTAGAAGGTAAGTATGCAGCATTTAGAAAGCAAGAAGCCCGCTTGCTTAGCCCAAAAGCACCACGCCCAGCCCTAGTTCCCAACTATGATCTCTTTCGGGCAATCCAAATCAGCGATAGCCAACCATCTCCCGATAATTCACTCACACTTTACAATTCGTTGGTATTTCCTGCCTCTAATAAAGGGATTCCAATTGTATTAGAAGCAATTAAACCGCGTATTACCTTGCAAGCACGGATTAAATTTGATGACTATATCTTAAAAACCCAAGCCAAGCATTTTGGGGTGCACGAGCAAGGATTTAATTCCGAAGCATTAAAACAAGCTTGGCGCACGCAAGGAATCGCCCGCATTCAACAAGAATTGACCTTCTGGACCAATCGTCGCGAAGGCGAGCATGTTCAGCAATTCTTTAGCCAGCTTGAACAACAGGCTAACGCTGCCCCTGACAATTGCTTTTTCATCGATATTGGCTGGGGCACAGGCTGGAAGAGCAAAACGCTTGGCGACGTAATCAAAACACCGCAACTATCTCAACTCATTCATCAGTATGAGCTTAGTCGTAAACACAATGTAGGAGATAGATTTCCCAAGACACGGCGAGCTGTTTGTGATTTAAATGATCACTTAAAAAGACCATTCGGCTGGATCAAAGTGACGCTAAATTAGGGGTCGCTCATCCCATACCAACAATCCACAACCTGAATTATGCGGGAGTGCAGGGGGATGAAAACTCCCTGCATCTCCCGCCTTGAGGCGAGACGGAAGGGTGGAGATCGAAAGACCACCTGGTAAGAATTAAGAATCAGGGATTAGAACCGCGTTTGAGTTTGAATCAGGAGCAGCAAATGCGACGAATTGCTTTATGTAATGTTGGCAATAGCGATGTAGCAGTGAACGGTGTAATCATCCGCCCACCCCGTCCAGCAGGCGAACAGCATTGGCAAACCTATAGCGAGCATGCGTTCAGTGCACCAATTATTGATGCCTATGCTCGCTATTTTGAACAACGGCAAATTGTGCTTGATTGTGTGATTTTATTTGATACCGATCAGGCAGAAAATCCCACCACGAGCATCACCGATCGCTATGGCGTTAGTTTGCGGGATAAAGATACTTGCTGGTTTGGTAAAATTCTAGAGCGCTATCTTCAAGAGCGTTGGAGCCATGTGATTCGTTCAGTTGAACGGCGCACAATTCATAATGTCAATCCAAGTTTATACGATGATGCGATGCACGCATTTGGTCAACAATTGAGCGCCATTAATCATCAAGCAGATACCTATTATTATGTACTGGCTGCTGGGGGCACGCAAGCTTTCAATAATGCGTTGCAATTTAAGGCAATTGCTCGTTTTCGCGAAAATTGTTATGTCTTGTATAAATCCGAGCATGATTCTGCTCCCTACTCATTAAATATTCCAAAGCAATTGCTTGATTCATTTAATATTTCAACCGCAATTCAACTTATTCGCCAGCATAATTTTCTAGGGGCAATTACCCTGCTCGAAGGCTCGGTTGATAAAAATATTATTGAAATTTTGTGGTATGCCAAATATCGCGAAGATTTTAATTTTGATTTAGCTGCGCAAATTATAGAGCGAATTCAATTCCATGTTGATGGAATATTACGCGATTTAATTCGTTCGATTCAGCATAACGCCTATCAGATTAATCAGACTGATCTAAAATTCCTCTTGGTTGAGCTTTATTATAATGCCCAGATTGCTTATGATAACGGACGCTATGCCGATTTTCTTGGACGTGTGTTTCGCTTTCAAGAGACAGTTTTGCGTTATGTCGTCGAAACTAGCTTTAACATCTCAACTGATTATAGTAAAGCCAAGAAAGCAGCAAGTAGCACCCAATTTACCAAATTACTAGCCGATGATCCGGCATTATTTGAGCATCTTGAGCAAGCGACAATTGATGGCAATAAGCTTGATTATAGCCATTTTTCAGTGCCAGTCTTGGTTGCAATGCTCAATTTTCTTACCAAGCAGCAAGCACAAACGTATATTTCGCAACGACAAGCAGGAATCTATATCGGTTTGCGTGAGCAGATTAATAAATTGAGCAATCTCTCTGAAATGCGCAATCAAAGTGTTATTGCTCACGGCTTTGAAGGTGTTTCCAAAGAGCAAATTCTTGAAAAACTTAAGCTTAACCAAGACCAAACCCCATTAGATCTGCTGCGCACAATTTTAGCCAAAATTGAGATTTCTGTTCCTCCATCACCATTTCAGCAGATTCAAGCCGTATTAATTGAAAAACTCTATAGCTTAATCTAGGAGCAAATGATGAGTCGATTATTAATTTGCAATATTGGCAATCGTGATATTAAGGTGCCAGCAGGAACGTTTCCCGCTGATATAGACGATAATCATCGAGCAAAAATTAGCTATCTGCGTGAATATAAAGCCAAAATCAAAGATTCAATTCAAATAACGATGATTACAAAAATTATCGATTATCTTGAGCATGATTCGCTAGATTATATTTTATTATTTGGCACCCAACAAGCGAATTCAGCCTATCAACATACTGATACTTTGGCTGACGCAGAGCTGATCGGTGAATTATTGGTTGAACGCTGGAATTTTCGGCCTGAACAAATTTTAGTCCATGCGCTTTCGGCCAACCCAACCCACCAAAACGAGCTAATTCGCTTTTACGAACCAGTGCTGGCAGCCTACGACCAGCAACTTCAGCCAAGCCAGGTTATCTTGGAGGTAACTGGTGGCACGCCAGCAATGTCAACTGCTTTACAATTAACGGGCACTGAAATTTTTCAAGAGCGCGCCTTGCCCGTCTATATCGCCCCCGATAGTGCGCTGCCGCAACCAATCTCGATTGGGCGGCGCATTTTGGGTGGCCCTTTGCGTAAAGTGATTCAGGCCAATTTAGCGACCTTTCAATATCATGCTGCGCTCGATAGTTGGCGCTTGTACCGGCCTTATTTCACCGATCTACAGAGCGAAAGTCGCGCCAAAGTTATTGAGGGCATGCTGGCCCATGCCGCCGCGCGGGTCAATCTCGATGTGCCGCAGGCGCTTTTAGCAATTCGCGGCTTGGTTGGCTTGGCCGATGGAGTGCACGATGCGAAAATTCATCGCTTGTACAATGCGCTCACGCCGCTATCGCATGAAAATGCGTTGGCTGAAGTGTTAGCATTGGCAGAAATTCGCCTGAAAACCAATAGTTATGCCGATTTTCTGACTCAATTGGTACGTTATATTGAAAATAGTTTGCGTTTGGTTTGTTTGCGCTTAAACATTCCATTTATTAATCGACAAGGCCACGCTGATCCGCATGGAGCCAAAGTTGATGCAGCTTGGCTGCGCCAACAGCGAATTGAGAAGATTAGCGTTGGTCAGGCAGGCTTACAAAAATTATTGAGTAGTTATGCACCACAGGATGCAAACGTGCAGCTTGTGCTCAAATTAGCCAAAACATGTCAACCCTTGATTGAATTACGCAACGAAATTACCCATAGCTTGGGTGGCGTTTCGCAAGCCCAAATCGAACAAGCCTATGGCGCGACTGTAAGCACGATCTTGAACAATATTCAGCAAAGCTACCAACAATTAACACAACGTTCGTTAGAGCAAAATCCCTATGATGTCATTAATCAATGGGTTATTGAGCTATTAGATTAATTTTGAGCATAAGGAATACCACGATGCCAATGGCGTTAATGATGCAAATTCGGCCCGTCGCCAATGCCAAGGTTCAGCCAAATTTGGCCCGCGCAACTCACGCTGCCATTTTGAAGCTGATTCAGGCTGCCAATCCCGATTTGGCCCAGCAAATTCATGATGAAATTGGAGTTAAACCACTGACCGTCTCGAATGTGTTGGGCCTCAAGCCCCAAGCCAACCACGCCATGGTCACAACCAGCGCCGACTATGGCTTGCGGGTCACGCTCTTAACTCCTGTTTTGGAAGATCTGGCCCAGACGTGGCAGGCAGACCAGTTGGAATTATTGGATCTTGATGGCAGTGCTTGGCGAGTTGAGGCAATTTTACGTCAAGACCATGAACATCCGTGGGTTGGTCAGCACAGTTATAGCGAATTGTTGGCGCCCAGCATGGCCCAAGATTCGATTGCACGCCGCTGGACGCTGCAATTCCATTCGCCAGTGACCTTTCGGCAGCGCGGGTTGAATCAGCCGATGCCAACTCCAGATTTGGTATTTGGCAGCTTGCTTGATAAATGGAATGCAGTTGCGCCGCTAACTTTTCCTGAAGAAGTCAAGCGCTTTGCCAGCGAATGTATGGCCACCAGCTATTTTGAATTACGTTCACAGCGCGAGCCAACCAAAAACCAAGCCTTGCAAATTGGTGCGGTTGGCACCTGCACCTACACCGCAACCTCGCGCGATCGCTACTGGTGTTCGTGTATTGATACCCTTGCCCGCTTTGCCTTCTGGAGCGGAGTGGGAGCGGGAACAACCCGCGGTTTAGGCCGCGCCCGCTTAGTTGAACGCTAAGGAGCTTAATCAATGGCCACCCTGTATGTGCTCGAACAAGGTGCGGAAATTCGTTGCGACGGTGAACGGCTGGCAATTTGGCAAACCGATCAAGAGCTGGGCAATGTGCCCATGGCCAAACTTGAAGATATTGTGGTGATGGGCAATGTTGGGTTTAGCACGCCTGCAATCAAGCGCCTGCTCGATCAGCAGATTGAAGTGACATTTTTGACCACCCAAGGACGCTATCATGGGCGCCTGATTGGTGAAGTAACCGCCCATGTTGCGCTGCGGCGTGCTCAATATCGGCGCGCTGATGACGAGGCATGGGCTCTGGCGATGGCGCAAGCCTGTGTAAGTGGCAAATTACGCAACTGCCGCGCGGTGTTGCAACGCTTTGCCCGTAATCGCCAAAACGTCGATGCCAATGTGCAGGAATCGATCGCAGCACTCGAACATTTTATTGAGCGAGTTGAGCGCACAACCAAAATTAGCTCATTGGTTGGGGTTGAAGGCAGCGGCTCGGCAGCCTATTTTGGCGGCTTACGCAGCCTATTTGATCAAGAATGGATGTTTAATAATCGCAATCGGCGCCCGCCAACCGACCCGGTGAATGTTTTATTATCGTTGGGCTATACGTTGTTGGTGCACAAAACTTTGGGCGCGGTGCAGGCAGTTGGCTTTGATCCCTATCAAGGATTTCTACATCAACTCGATTACAATCGGCCATCGTTGGTGCTTGATTTAATTGAAGAATTTCGACCAATTTTAGTCGATGCCTTGGTTATTCGCTGCTGTAGTGATGGTCGGCTAAATGCGAGTGATTTTAGCCCCAGCGACGATCCAAAGCATCCAATTTTGCTCAGCAACGAGGGCAAGAAACGCTTTGTTGCTGCGTTTGAAGAACGCATGCGCACTGAAGTAACCCATCCAGATGGCGCCGATGGCCGCCCAGGCAAGGTGAGCTATTGGCGTTGTATTGAGCTACAAGCACGCCAGTTGGCGCGGGCAATTCAGACTGGCAACGGCTATCAAGCTTGGACAACGCGCTAGGAGGATCGATGCTCTACTTGATTTCCTATGACATTGCGGTTGACAAGCGGCGCACCAGAATTGCCAAAATCCTTGAAGGTTTTGGCCAACGGGTGCAATATAGCGTTTTTGAATGCGATCTAACCGCCAAGCAATATAGCAAACTACGTGGTAAACTCCACAAAGTGTTGCGGCCTGCTGATGGCGATAATTTACGCACCTATCGCTTGTGTGGAGTTTGTGCGCCGCATACCGAAATTATTGGCAATGGGCCAGCGCTCGAAACTAGCGTCACGATTTACATTTTTTGAAATATGGCTCCAGAGTGACCTAAATTGTGCTTATCCACAATTTAATATTCATAAACTGCCGCGCGATCCGATTCTGAAGGCCAAAAAGCGAGTTATCCACATGCAAATTTGCTTAAAAACCCGCCCAAAAATGCCCAAAAAAATCGGACCGCGCAAACCGCGCGTTTTAGGGCCTTGCAAAGCCATGAAAATTGGGGTATATTCGAATAACCAAAATCCTCGAGAGGGGATTAAAACATAGCTCATGCAGAGTATAGCAAAGTGGCGTACTCGAAAATTCGAATAACCAAAATCCTCGAGAGGGGATTAAAACGGTCATGCAGCGCGGCACACATCCCCGCTTCGTCAATGAATTCGAATAACCAAAATCCTCGAGAGGGGATTAAAACGTACTCGTTATAGTATGGTTTTGGTGGGGATAGAATGTATTCGAATAACCAAAATCCTCGAGAGGGGATTAAAACTAATTCATCAGCACCGACCTCGCGCAACTCGTCAATGGTGGATTCGAATAACCAAAATCCTCGAGAGGGGATTAAAACATATTCTCAAGAATGATGCAGATCCTATTTGTCCATTCGAATAACCAAAATCCTCGAGAGGGGATTAAAACGCATCGGTAACAGCCTCTTTACCTGCTTTCTCAAATCCATTCGAATAACCAAAATCCTCGAGAGGGGATTAAAACCAAAGACTTATAACTGGACGGGTCATGCTGAATTTAAATTCGAATAACCAAAATCCTCGAGAGGGGATTAAAACCTAAGCCACCTACCTTAAAGCTCCACATGTCATGAATTCGAATAACCAAAATCCTCGAGAGGGGATTAAAACCAAACACAAATGCTTGGCTGGCCGTATAGCGTTTATGTTCATTCGAATAACCAAAATCCTCGAGAGGGGATTAAAACTCCAACACAGCCAACTTATACGATACGGTGCGCGTTCATTCGAATAACCAAAATCCTCGAGAGGGGATTAAAACCCAATTGCATTGTTCATACCCACGAAGATCCTGACAAGATGAATTCGAATAACCAAAATCCTCGAGAGGGGATTAAAACCCAATTTTCGCGAACGTTGAACTAAATCGGCCCAAATAGAATTCGAATAACCAAAATCCTCGAGAGGGGATTAAAACGGACAGCGAACCGCTGAATTGATCGAATATTTTCAAGTGTATTCGAATAACCAAAATCCTCGAGAGGGGATTAAAACAGTGCGTTGCGCGTGGCCATGCTGCCATTACTGCTAGATTCGAATAACCAAAATCCTCGAGAGGGGATTAAAACCGGTTGCTGATATGGCATGGACGCGGCGCGCGCTCAAATTCGAATAACCAAAATCCTCGAGAGGGGATTAAAACGCAGAAAAGCTAGGCTTAACCGTTGTGCAAGTTGATTATTCGAATAACCAAAATCCTCGAGAGGGGATTAAAACGTATTATATGGCTCGTACACCAATTCTTCATACATGATTCGAATAACCAAAATCCTCGAGAGGGGATTAAAACGGTTATTGGCGATAGAATCTTCGATATCTTTCAATGTAAAATTCGAATAACCAAAATCCTCGAGAGGGGATTAAAACTTACGGTATAATTATAGTCACCGCTTACGGAAAGTTGGATTCGAATAACCAAAATCCTCGAGAGGGGATTAAAACTTCAGGTCGCGGTGGGCGCGTTGGATATGGTTACACATTCGAATAACCAAAATCCTCGAGAGGGGATTAAAACGCAATTACGCGACCGCTACGAACGCTATATCTATAGCGATTCGAATAACCAAAATCCTCGAGAGGGGATTAAAACATACCAGCGTTTACGCGCACGGGCAAGCTGGCAACATTCATTCGAATAACCAAAATCCTCGAGAGGGGATTAAAACGTCAAGCGTAAATTTGGCTATTGCTTCCAAGTCGATGCTCGATTCGAATAACCAAAATCCTCGAGAGGGGATTAAAACCATCCGCCAGCTTGGGATGCAAGCTGGCACAGCCTTGGGATTCGAATAACCAAAATCCTCGAGAGGGGATTAAAACCATAGCCTTAAGTTTTGCGATTTGATCATCGGTAAAGAAATTCGAATAACCAAAATCCTCGAGAGGGGATTAAAACCAAATAAAACGTGTTGTTGATCGCCCTCTAGCCGTGTTTGGCATTCGAATAACCAAAATCCTCGAGAGGGGATTAAAACATATTGCTGATTTTGCGACCAATTTACTCATTAAAATAAGATTCGAATAACCAAAATCCTCGAGAGGGGATTAAAACTCCCAGTTGACAGCGTGCAAATCTTCGTTGCGAGTCCCGCAATGCATTCGAATAACCAAAATCCTCGAGAGGGGATTAAAACTGCCAACAATGCAAATGGTAGGAAAGCCTAGAATATTATATTCGAATAACCAAAATCCTCGAGAGGGGATTAAAACGGTGGATTGGTTGCTGCCTTCTCTGGTCCGGCACCTGGATTCGAATAACCAAAATCCTCGAGAGGGGATTAAAACTCACGAAAGCTGCACGCTGGGCCAACCGCACATACGGCGGGATTCGAATAACCAAAATCCTCGAGAGGGGATTAAAACATTCCAATACCAATGCTGGAGCCAAGCCATAAGCGAATCCATTCGAATAACCAAAATCCTCGAGAGGGGATTAAAACACATACGCGATTCATAGATGATCTGGCCGCCAAGTTTGATTCGAATAACCAAAATCCTCGAGAGGGGATTAAAACCGGATGCGTTTGGATTCAGCAAATCGCGCTTCAAATCAGATTCGAATAACCAAAATCCTCGAGAGGGGATTAAAACCGAATATGAATCAACCGCCGAGTTACCAGGCTGGGCTGAAAAATTCGAATAACCAAAATCCTCGAGAGGGGATTAAAACAGACAAACCTGTTATTGGCCCACGAGCGGCTGCTCGCCATTCGAATAACCAAAATCCTCGAGAGGGGATTAAAACCCGCTCGGTATCGAGCGCTGGGCGTAGGAATGGCCGTGGTATTCGAATAACCAAAATCCTCGAGAGGGGATTAAAACAATTTCTCTAATGACCGACTCAACTCCATAGATCGCAGCATTCGAATAACCAAAATCCTCGAGAGGGGATTAAAACTAACTCCGAGGAGGTCATGGTCTTTTCGACGGCTGGTTTGATTCGAATAACCAAAATCCTCGAGAGGGGATTAAAACCCAACTGCAACCGGAACGAACGAGCTTCTGCCAATTGTATTCGAATAACCAAAATCCTCGAGAGGGGATTAAAACGCCGCAATATCGATGTATTCTGATTTACAGCGTTCAACATTCGAATAACCAAAATCCTCGAGAGGGGATTAAAACTTCTGTGCTTGCTGAATCATATTGTACCTCAAGATTACTATTCGAATAACCAAAATCCTCGAGAGGGGATTAAAACAACTCCTATGCTATAATCGCAGTAACGAATATCGTTCCAAGATTCGAATAACCAAAATCCTCGAGAGGGGATTAAAACAGATATTCAATATCATGAATCCATGATTGAAATTCAGGCATATTCGAATAACCAAAATCCTCGAGAGGGGATTAAAACTTTGATTCAGGTCGCTCATTTCATTTATATGTCAATACCTATTCGAATAACCAAAATCCTCGAGAGGGGATTAAAACCTGCGTAGCTTCAGTTCGTAATACACAGCTCGCCGCACCTTCATTCGAATAACCAAAATCCTCGAGAGGGGATTAAAACCAATCGCGTGTTCTGGATACCGCACACGTTGATTATAAATTCGAATAACCAAAATCCTCGAGAGGGGATTAAAACTGACACAATGACTTGAATACCGCTGCTTGGCGATTGCATTCGAATAACCAAAATCCTCGAGAGGGGATTAAAACAATAACCGTTATGTTAACTTCGCTGTTTTGCCTGAGCATTCGAATAACCAAAATCCTCGAGAGGGGATTAAAACCAAACTGTCCGGTCACTTCCGTTTTGACGTAAATAAATTCGAATAACCAAAATCCTCGAGAGGGGATTAAAACGTATGAGCGGCGCATGAAGCTCAGCTATAGCGCGACCTTTATTCGAATAACCAAAATCCTCGAGAGGGGATTAAAACGCGCCTAAGGACATCAATGGAATCATGGCTTTCATGCCATTCGAATAACCAAAATCCTCGAGAGGGGATTAAAACCTTAAATTCAGGATAATTATAGAGCCAATGAAACGCATATTCGAATAACCAAAATCCTCGAGAGGGGATTAAAACAGCTTGGCTTTTCTGCTTTTGCTTCAGGCTGTGATTGTGATTCGAATAACCAAAATCCTCGAGAGGGGATTAAAACTCCTAATGATCCTTTGATTGGCCCATAGGGTTGAAAGAGGATTCGAATAACCAAAATCCTCGAGAGGGGATTAAAACGTTGGTTCGTCAAACCCCTCGGTTAGCACGGCGCAGTTAATTCGAATAACCAAAATCCTCGAGAGGGGATTAAAACTTCCGTTCAGCATCACGCTGTCTCCATTTGAAATAGGTTCTGTCTGATAATTCCATGGTAGACTCTTCGGCAGGAGGTGTCTATGGCTCGCCATGAATTGACCGATGCCCAGTTTGCATTAATTGCCCCGCTCTTACCGACCAAAACCCGCCGTGGCCGC
>NZ_LGKP01000013.1 GCF_001306135.1 Herpetosiphon geysericola
GTGGCCACGCGATTTGAGAAACTGGCCCTGAACTATCTCGGATTCGTCCATCTGGCGATGATTCAACGCTTGGTGCGTATCCTTGCACCAGCGACATCGGTATCCTGAATTATCAGACAGAGCCTAGAATAATCACAGATCCTAAATTGATATGTGCGAGGGTAGATTAATGACTATTCTAGGTTTTGGAGATGAAGCTATTGCCGCATTTATTGTTTTCTTTCTAGGGATTATTGTCACATTGTTTTTTCAGCGTTATTCTGAAAAGAATCCTAAATTAGTATATCGTATAAAGGCTGATAAAATTAGCCTAGATGCTGATGATCTTATAAAAGATAGAATAAGTGTTTTCTTTGATAATAAAAATGTTGAAAAAATTTATATATTTAATATCACAATAGAAAATATTGGCAATGTAAATATAAATAATCAGGAAATATTATTTTCATTTGATCATAAAACGAGGATTTTGATAGATACGATTATTGATCTCCAACCTTTGGTTGGGCCTGTCCATTTTATTCCAACAAAAGCACCTCTAAATCTCACAACCGAAATGCCATATCAAGAAAAATACATGATTGAGCTACTGAGTAAAGGGCAAAAGGTAGGGTTTAAGTTTTTGACTAGAGATAATCTCAGCCAAAAAGTTTCTATTTATTCAAGAAATAAAGAAAATTATGTTGATGTTATTGAGCAGTCTCAACAAAAGAGCCAACATATTGTTAATAAAATTAACCGTTTAATTATAGGTATCTTTGTGTTTTTTATCGTTCAAATAGGAATAGATATATTATTCTTATTTATAGAACAAGAAATTAATTATGCACGAACGTTATTAGGGAATACAGCAAAAATAATAGGATTATTGCTTTTGTGTTTTATGAGTATTAATATTGTAAATCAGATATGGGATTTGATAAAGAAAATCTCGTTTAATAAAAAGATTATTGATATAATTGGATCTACGTTTTATGGATCAAATATTTCAATGTTTAATACGATTGGTGCTGATATGTCACAGACTTCATCATATTATGATCCATCAAAGAAATCTTCTGATGATGTTTACGGATTACCACCAGAAGATCAAGAAAAGTGAAAACCATATCAGTGTTTATTAAGGCCAAATCAAAAGGCTGAGTTTGGTATGGCATTGGGTAAGGAATACGCCTCTCATGATATCTTGCTCGCTATAAACTAATGTTCTATAAACTATACTCATGGCTGAATAGTAGTAGATTTGTTTCCTCGATCTCCAATCCCCTATTGTTCTATGCTCTTATTGCTATGACCTAACTTTTTGGCCTGCACATGGATATATAGAGTGAGAGCGCTCTCAATCTTAGGCTGAAAGGAAGGATATGCACGATCACGAGGCTATAGCTCGACTCAAACAAGGTGATATTGCTGGGCTGGCGCCCTTGGTTCACCAATATCAATATCAGGCGGTACGAGCAGCGATCTTGGTTGTCCGCGATCGATCTGCTGCCGAAGATATTGTTCAATCGGCTTTTCTGCGGGTGGTGCAGCGCATCCAACAATTTGATAGCCAACGTGCCTTTGGGCCGTGGTTTATGAAAATTGTGCTGAACGATGCCTTGAAAGATGCCCAACGCCGCGAACGTCAACGCTCACTTGATCAATCGAACGCTGCTGGTTTGGCAATGTTTGAAGAATTGATGAGCAACGAGCCGCAACCAGAGGCCTTGCTTGAACAAGATGCTATGCGCGAAACCGTCGTGCAGGCCTTGAATCAACTAACGCCGTTGCAGCGTGCGGCAATTGTGCAACGCTATTACCTTGGAATGAGCGAAGCCGAAATGGCTCACGATGCAGCCACCAGCCCAGGCGCGATCAAACAGCGCCTGTTGGGCGCTCGCGAACGCCTGCGCCGACTCTTAGCCCCAATTATTAATGAATCTTTGTAGTCGAGGAGTCTGTAATGCATAACGATAACACTATCTCAAAAGCGCTTGCTAACGTGGCAGAACACGAAGTTCCCGAAGGATCGCTCAACATGCTCAAACCACTGCAACAACAAGCTAACCTCAAGCCACAAACTCGCCGGACGGGTTGGTTGCGCCCAGCGATGATGGCTGCAACTGGGGTAGCGTTGGCCGCAGTTGGCTTTGGCTTGCTACCTAGCCAAGTCAGCCAAGTTAGTGCCAAAGAAGCCTTGCGCCGTGCCGAACAAGTAACCGCCTTTGGCTTAACTGGCATCGATTCGCTGCATGGCGTGCTCGAAACCCACGTGCCAGCAACTGGCAGCGTGGTCAGCGAAAAAATTTGGGTCCAGCAACCAAATAAATTGCGCAAAGAAATCGTTTGGCCAGGCAGCGAAACCAGCGATGAGCAATACGAAACCCAAATTATGAATGGCGCTGATGCCTGGGCTTGGATTTCGCCAGCAGGCCAGCCAAATACGGTTGATGGCACCGTTTCCCAGTTCAGTTCAAGCGAATTGGATGGCGCGTTGTATGTGATTCCCAATCCAACTGCTTCGCTCGATTCTAATGGCAATAGCGATGGTTTGTGCGCCCAACCAGGCGACCAACTTTCAACTGTTGGTCAAGAAAGTTTCTTGGGCCGCGATGCCTTGGTCATCGAATGTGTGCTTGGTAACAGTAGCGATCAAGCCAACACGCGGCTTAAATTCTGGATCGACGATGAGTTGTTTGTGGTGCTGAAATCGGAATATTTTGAGCCAAACGGCGATTTGTTCGTTGAATCTGAATACAGCGTGTTTGAAGTCAACGGCTCATATCCAGCCGATTTCTTCGCTCCACCAGCAGGCGCACCAATCGAAGTTAGCCAATAAGCCTTGAATAACAGGCCAGCGATCAACACATGATCGCTGGCTTTTTTGGTTTAATCTGTAGATTGTTGTTGAATGAACTCAGTAACTGATATACTTGTTAAGTAAATATTGTATGGGAGAAGCCAATCATGCGGTTTAAACGAATTATTGTTAATCGCCATTGGATTTATTCTTATCTGCAAGCAGGTGATGCAGAAGCAAACAAGTCGAATTTGCCGCAATCACTGTATATGGATGATCCGCTTAATCAAGAATGTTATATTCAAGCATTTATAGCACCACATTTTATAACATCCTACTATCCGATCGATATTCGCTTTCAGTATAAATTTAAAGAATCGTTACGTTACTGTTTAAATGTGTATAATGCTGATATTGAATCCGATCTTGAGCATGAATGGTCACAACCATACGGCATTTATAAACAACCGAGTGATCTTCAAGCTTTTTTGCAGCGTGTTTGGCAGGTTTTATTTCCTGATGAATCATGGCAGATTGACGACCTTGATTATTATTTAGATCTGAATGATTCACGAATAAATATATTTGATCCATTATCGGCTACGATTCGCGATCAACGTTATGGTTGATATACTATTGGTTGCCGAACCTAGGCTTTTATTCTAAACGTGGAAATTGTTGATCTCATTGAGTTTCACCACCCTTCCGTCCCTCCGCCGGAGGGAAACGCAGGGGTTTTCAGCCCCTGCACCCCAAATGTTCATGTTGTGGAATGTGCTGCTAGTAACATTTCCCCTTCGTGGTTAAAAAAGATTCCCCTATGTGGTTAAAAACCTATCATCAAGCTGATTATGCTCAATCAGATGCGCAACCATGCGTTCAATTGTTGGCCGATCGAGGCTCTGAATCAAAATATCTGGTGTTTCAAATAAATCCAATTCAGCTGATTTAGTTAATTGAAGATCAAAAAAGTCGAATGTTTCAATACTAAAGCTAAAATTATCCCCATCGGCGAAACTTATACTCATATTAATAGCATCAAGTGTTGGATTGAATTGATTATAGAATTCATGCCAACTTGCCTCAGATTCAAGCCAAATTGTATAATCTATGCCGTGTTTATCGATGATTGTATTTGGACGATTGATCGATTGATCAGTAAGAATTGTATCGATATTAATTGAACCGTTTACTAGATAAATTGGTTTAAGTAAATATAAGCCATTCAGATTAATTGCATAGTCTTGCATTATTTGGCGAATAATTGGTAAATGTAATCTATTGATAAACGATATTTTGCTATTTTTAATGCTAATTGAATCGATAATATCGAGATTTGTTTGTGCCTTGATAATTGAACGAATATGTTCAAGGGTAGATTGATAGACGATCATTGAAAATCTGTCTCCGCAAAAATTGAAATGAGATTTATGAACATGGGATTTTTTGATCTCATTGGATTTCACCACCCTTCCGTCCCTCCGCCGGAGGGAAACGCAGGGGTTTTCAGCCCCTGCACCCCAAATGTTCATGTTGTGGAATGTGCTGCTAGTAACATTTCCCCTTCGTGCTCTTCGTGCGCTTCGTGGATGAAAAACAATCTATGTTCTATGCTCTATGTTCTATGTTCTTTGCTACCCATGCTCAGCGCAGCCCAACGAGCTGCAATCGGCGGCTAAGGCACAACCAACCAAGTGACGCAGCGATTTCGGGGCATGCACTTGCTGAACGAAGCTAAATTGTGGTGGTAACATGCGGCGCAAGGCTTGATAATCGGCTGGTGGAATTGGCGCGCCAAGGACTTCGCGCAGCCAATGTGCGCCGCTCCAAAGTGCTTGAGCACGCTCTGGCTGCTGGTTGAGTGCACTCCAAACCGCCAAGCCTTCGATTGAAGCCGCCACGCCTTCGCGGTCGCCAACGCGATACAGCGTGGCAAGGCTTTCATGCAACAGGTGTTGGGCTTCGCTGTAGCGTTTTTGGGCTAAGGCAACCCGCGCGAGAAAGGTTTGGCTCCGCGCAACCGCTGGCCAGTTGCCCAACGGCTCAAGCATGGCGATACTTTGTTCTAGCCATTGCTGCGCTTCATGATCGTCGCCATAGATTAAGAGTGCTCGGCCATAGAAGCCCATTGCGGTGCCAATGCCGCTTTTGCTACCGAGCTCTTGGTAAAAACTGAGGCTTTCGGCTAACAAGGCCAAGGCACTACGCGAGCCATGTTGCACCAGTTGGCTCATGCCAAGATGGCGCAAACTGCTGGCTAAGCCATAACGATCATCAAGCATTTTGAGCAAAGGCAGGCTTTCTTCCAAGGCTTGAATTGCATCTGCATAGCGACCTTGCCAATATGCCACCATGCCAATGTTGGTCAGCGCATGAGCAATCGCCTTTGGTTGATGCTCACTGCGTGGCTCCACCAGAACTTCGTTAAACGCCCGATTGGCCGCCGCATAATCATCTTGGATAAAAGCCAGCACGCCAGCCCCAAGCCGAACTTTATCACGAATCGCCAAGGGAATGCTGGTTGGTTGCAGTTGTTGGATTTTGGTCAGCCACTCGCGACCTTCGCTAATCTGGCCTTGCTCGTGCCAAAAGCGCCAAAAGCTCGCGCACAATTGCCAGACTGCCAAGGCATTATCTTGCTGAAGGCCCCAAGCGAGAATGCTGCGAATCGTCGGCAATTCGCGTTCGAGCCTCTTGATCCAGCCAGTATGGTTGCTAACCAAGAAGGCTTGCTCTGCTTGCTGCATTAACTCGACATAATAATCGAGTAGTTGTTGTTGTAGCCAATGGGCCTCGCCTTTGGGCAATTTGCTTAGGCTATATTCGCGAATTGTGTCGAGCATGGCAAACCAGCTTAGGCCATCGCTGCTGGTTTCGCGTTGCAACAAACTAGCATTAACCAAGTGGTGCAAACCGCGTTCGATTCTGCTTGGTTCGTCGTTGGGCCACAAAGCTTGGGCCGCATCGCGGGTAAAACTACCAGCAAACAAGCCAATGCCTTGGAAAATCGTTTGCTCGTAGCTGCCAAGCAGTTCGTAGCTCCAATCAATTGCGCCGCGCAAGGAATGCTGGCGTGGCGTGCGATCAGGGCTGTTGTGCTGGAGAAAATCAAGCCGCTGATTGAGCCGTTGCAGCATCACCTGCGGTGGATAGAATTTGCTATGCACCGCTGCCAACTCAATCGCCAAGGCCAAACCATCGAGCCGCACACAAATTTCGGCCACGATGGCAGCGTTTTCAGCGGTCAAGCGAAACTGGCTATCAACTGCCTGCGCGCGCTGGACAAAGAGTTGAATGGCGGGGCTGGCAGCAATTTGCTCAAGTTCAGGGCTTTGTTGCAAATCGGGCAAGCCCAGCGGTGGCAACACAAATTCATATTCACCATAAATGCCTAACACAATGCGGCTGGTAACCACGATTTTTAAATTTGGGCAATGCTGGAGCAATTGGCTAACTTGTGGCGCTGCGGCCAGCACTTGCTCAAAATTATCTAAAATGAGCAACATGGTTTGCTGGCCAACCCAATCTTGCAAGCGTTCAAGCGATTCGTCATCGCCATGGTCGCGCAATCCGGCGGCACGGGCGAGGGTTACTGCCACCAAACTTGGGTCATTAACTGTGTCGAGCGCCACAAAAACCACTGGAATTTGTTGCGCTTGGTGCATGGTTTGGGCGATATAGCTGGCAAGACTGGTTTTGCCTGAACCGCCCATGCCTGTGATCGTGATCAGCCGCGCCTCTGGTTTGGCCAATAATGCTTGGAGCGTGGTTAACTCATGCTGGCGGCCAATCAACGCAGCAATGGGATAGGGCAAGCGCAAATGAGCAAGGCTCGCTGGATTGGCTACTGGCGCATAGCTAGGCGCTTCGATGCGTGCAAAGCGATAGCCAATTCCCGATTCGGAGTGAATTAACTGCGGCTTGGTTGGGTCGTCTTCGAGTTTGGCTCGCAAGCGCCGCATATAGGCGTGCAAATAAGCGCGATCTTCGCTATAGCTTTTGCCCCAAACCTGTTGCAACAGCATGCGGTGGGTCAATACTTGGCCATGATATTGAATAAATAATTTGAGCAAAGCCCATTCAGTCTTGGTCAGATGCACCAGCTCGCCATGTTTGCGTACTTGCTGATCCTGCCAATTGATCAGCAACGAGCCACATTCTGTATAGTTGGGCTGTTGTTGCAAGGTTGTTTGTTGGCTGCGGCGCAGGAGGGCACGCACGCGGGCCAAAAATTCGCTTTCGTGAAACGGCGTAATGACATAATCATCAATGCCTTGATCGAGGGCAATCCCGCGCATATAGGCATCGCTGCTGGCCCCAACCATCAGCAACGGCACGCTCGAATGCTCCCGTAAACTGCGGCAAAATTCTAAAGCGTCGTGGTCGGGCATCCACTGATCGATCACCACCAAATCGAAGGCTTCTTGCTCGACTAAGGCTTGGGCCTCGTGAATGCTGGTGCTGCGCACAACCTGAAAACTAGCGGTTTTTAAAACCCGCACAATCAAGGCTTGCAAGGCGCGATCTGGCTGAATCACTAAGATCGTAGGCTGTTGCGTCATGGAACCTCCTAGTGGCTCGTTGCTCCTTGAAGGCTTCTTAAGATGTTTTTTAGAAATATACCAAGTTTTTTAGAATTTTTTAAGAAGCGTTGTATATAGTATACCTACGAAAAGCGCTTTTCGACAATCATGCAACAGTCCCATTCCCGATCTTTTTTGGTGTCATTCACAAGGAAGGATAGCGATTATGCACAAGCGATGGGCATTTTGGTTCAGCGGCCTAACCATGGCGATCTTGGTGCTTGCGAGTTTTGGCCCCTCAGCCCGCGGCGTAGCAGCCCGCACTTGGGCGACGGTCAGCAATGGCGACACTGGCGATAACGTCTACACCGTGCAAGCAATGTTGAAACAACGTGGCTATAGCTTGACGGTCGATGGCGATTTCGGCCCAGGCACTTTGTCGGCAGTCAAAAGCTTTCAATCGAGCAAAGGTTTAAGCGCTGATGGCGTGGTTGGCCCAAATACTTGGGAACAATTGGTGATTGTCGTGCGCTCGGGCGATAACAATATTGTTGTCAATGCCTTGCAACGCCAATTGCGCAAGCACGGCCACTCGCTGACGGTTGATGGCGATTTTGGCGCTGGCACCTTGTCAGCAGTCAAGAGCTTCCAATCGAGCAAAGGCTTAGGCGCTGATGGCATCGTTGGTGCTGATACCTGGGCTGCTTTGACTGGCAATGCCAGCGGTGGCGGTGGCTCAAGCCGCGCCGATTTGGCCCGCACCATCCGCGATAGCAGCCGGATTGCCTTGGCAACCATCCATACCTCAGGCGTTTCTGATAGCGCAACTGCCCGCCAAAACATTGTCGACACCGCAAATGGTGGCGCAGCTCGCCGCAGTAGCTATGGCAATGCTCCAGGTGGCTCGGTTTACCTCGCTACCTCACTCTTGAACGGCATGATCACCCTCTCGCAATCGTGGAGCTACTCGGTCAGCGAAATTGCTGGTGGCTCACATAGCGCAACCTCCCGCCACTATGCTGGCGTTGCCGTCGATGTCAACGTGATCAACGGCTCACACGTTAGCGCATCCCACCCCAACCAACAATCATTCCGCAACAAATGCGCAAATCTCGGCGCAACCGAAGTGCTCGGCCCGGGCGATTCCGGCCACAGCACCCACATTCACTGTGCTTGGCCGCGCCCATAATCGACCTTGCCTGCAAGCCTCACGTTACCTGACGTGGGGCTTGTTTTTTGAACAAAGGGAAGCCCTGCAATGAAGAAAATTTCGCGCCGAATGTTTGGCAAGTTATCCATGGGCGTCGCAATGAGTGTGGTCGTTGGCGGGACGGAATTGCGTTTGTTGCGCTCGGCTCATGCCGTTGTTCCAACCCCAGCCATCGATGGCACTACTGCTTGGGGCGCTGCTGCGGCCAAAGAGCCAATCAATGTGCTCAATCAAAAACCAATTGGCATCGTCGTTCACCACACCACCAACCTCAATACCAACGATTTTACCCGCAACAAGGCATGGCAAGTAGCCCGCCAAATTCAACAAAGCCACTTCAATCGTGGCTGGATCGATACCGGCCAGCAATTTACGATCAGTCGTGGTGGCTGGATTATGGAAGGCCGTCATCAAAGTTTGAGCATTTTGCAGGGCGGCACAAAACATGTGCAGGGCGCGCACGTCGATGGCCATAATGAAACCCATATTGGCATCGAATGCGAAGGCTTGTATATGAACGTCACGCCAAGCCTGCCGCTGTGGAATAAGCTGGTGGCCTTGATTGCCTATATTTGCCAGCAATATGGCCTTACTGCCAACGATATTGTTGGTCACCGCGATTTGGATAACACCAGCTGCCCGGGCGATACGCTCTATAGTTTGTTGCCTCAATTGCGCACCGCCGTCGATACGACGCTCAGTGGGGGCGCGGTTGGCCGCATGTGGCCGATTTTGCGCCGCAACACGCCAGCAACTGGCCTTGCCAAAACCATGCAATATCTCTTGCGGGCGCGCGGCGCGACGATTACCGCTGATGGCGCGTTTGGCCCAGGCACCGAAACCGCAGTCAAAACCTTCCAAACTGCCAATGGCCTCACCGCCGATGGGATTGTTGGGGCGGCGACGTGGGAAAAACTGATTATGACTTTGCGCTTGAACGATACTGGTGAGGCCGTTAAAGCCTTGCAAAATCAACTGAGCGTGCAAAATTACCCAACCACGGTTGATGGCAGCTTTGGCACTGGCGTAAATACCTTGGTGCGCGCCTTCCAAACCAATCGGCAACTGACGGTTGATGGCGTGGTTGGCCTGAATAGCTGGAATAACTTAGCGATGTAGTGAGGTTGCTTCATGAAAGCTCTCGTTTGGCGAATCGCCAGTTGTACATTAATTCTTGGCATTATGCTGAGTTCGATCAACACGGTTCACGCCTTTTCAGCCGCATTTTTCCACACCGTCAGCAAGGGCAATCGTGGCAGCGATGTCAAAGCCATGCAATATTTGCTCAATATCGGTGCCGATGGCGTATTTGGTTCAGGCACCGAAAGCTCAGTCAAGAGCTTTCAATCGAGCAAAGGCCTTGGAGCCGATGGCATCGTTGGCCCAAATACCTGGGGCGCGTTGGTCGTCACCGTGCGGCGTGGCGATAATGGCAACGCGGTGAAGGCTGTGCAAAGCTTGTTGAACGCCAAACGCAACGCAGGCTTGACGGTCGATGGCGATTTTGGCGCTGGCACCGAAAGCGCTGTCAAGAGTTTTCAGAGCCACGCTGGCTTAAGCGCTGATGGCGTGGTTGGCCCAACCACTTGGAAAAATTTGATTTGGCACTATGAATATGCCGACGTTAGCGCCAATATCTGCGATAAAGATCCCGATGGCAATGGCAATGCCAACTGGGGCGTAGCCTCGACCGTCGCCCAACTCGAAGAAGCAACCAGTAATTTTGCCAGCTTTGGCAAGGGCAAAGTGCCGCTTGGCGATATTAGCTTCGAGCATGGCGGCGATATTCCAGGCCATGCGTCGCACGAAACTGGGCTTGATGTAGATATTTGGCCAATTCGCAGCGATAGCAATCAATGTAGTGGCAGTCGGATTACATGGCAATCAAGCACCTACGATCGGGCTGCAACCCGCAATTTGGTCAAAGCGATTCGTGCCGCCGCACCCGGCCAAATTACCGTGATCTATTTCAATGATCCAGTGTTGATTAGCGAAGGCTTGACGACTTCATACCCAAATCACGATAATCACTTACACATTCGCTATAAATAATTGTTATTCTGCTGGCGTATAATCCGTCATGGCCGCTGCAAAACAGTGAGCCTGACGGATTCACTTATTTAGAGGAATTTTATTGTATGCGTTGGATCGGATTGCTTGCCATTCTTGGAAGTTTAATTAGTTGTGGCGCGCAGCAGTCAACCGCTGAGCCAACTATTTTGCCAACTGCTGTCACAACTGCTATGCCGCAAACGTGGCGCTTGAGCTATGTGCAACAGCCATTGACGACAGCACACTTAATCATCAGTGGTATTGCTGGATTGCGTACAATTGATGTGGGTGTGAATGGTCCAGCCTGCTTTAGTCAAGGGCGCTTGATTTATACGACGAAGCTGAGCAGCACCAATCGTTTGCTTGCAACTGATGTGAATACGCGCCAAACCGAAACCTTGGTTGATGATCCTGCGGTAGTGTTGAGCCAAGCCACCTGCCATCCCAGCAGTGATCAAGTGCTCTATTTGCGTTCGCCGTTGGAGTTGATTGATGACGAGCCTGCGCCACCAAGCATTTGGCAAACGACGCTAAACCAGCGCCAACCCCAAAGCTTGGATGCGGCCCAAACGCCTGCCTTGAACCAACAATGGTCGCCTGATGGCAAGTGGCTGATCTATGAATTGGCTGATCGACCCAATTTAGTCTTGCAAGCGGCGACAGGCGAAACCCGCGAATTAACCTTCACTGGTACGTTTACTTGGCAGCCCGATAGCCAAGCCTTGATTATTGCTCAATTGACCGAGCCAGCAGCAGGGCGTTTTGGCCGTTTAGTGCGCTACGATCTAGCGACCGAGCAAATCCAGGTGGTTTTGGAAAGTGCTGATGCTGATGTTTACTATCCGCGGCTGGCCCCCGATGGTCAGCAATTAGCCTATATTCGTCGCCTGTTGGGAGTCGAAGTTGGCGATCTTTGGCTGCTAAATCTCAACAATCCTCAACCGCCACGCCAACTGACTGATGATCCACGCTACGATAATTTCGACCCCCAATGGTCGCCTGACAGCCAACAACTGCTTTGGAGCAGACTTGACCCTCAACAAGCCCGCTATTCAATTTGGCAGCAATCTATCACTGCGCCGACTGCCAGCCAATTTGCCGATGATGCGATTTGGCCGCGCTGGTTGCCCTAAAACACAATGCAGCAGGTTTTGCCTGCTGCATTGGTGATCGTGTGTCGAATAGTATAACTTATTGTTTGATGATGCGGTTTTCGACATTGGCATTGACTGGTTGGGCCAATTTTTCGATGTAGCGCACGAGGCCATCGAGGTCGGTTGGGCCAACTTCGCGGTTGATGCCTTGTTTAAGCACCACGAAGCCGTCGCCGCCATCGGCCAAGAAGCTATTGACGGTGATGGTATAGCTTGCAGCTTTATCCAAGACTTTGCCATCGTTACCGCGAACTTCCAAAACCTTTTGGCCAATTGGGTTGGCATCAGTCCAGGTGTAGCTCAAGCCTGAAATTTGCAGGATACGAGCGCGCACTGTGCCATCGCTTTGGGTTTGCCATTGTTGGTTGAGCAAAGTATAAATGTCGTTGCCAGTAACCGTCATTTTAACCAAATCATTGCTGAATGGTTGAATTGCATACAACTCGCCCCAAGTAATTTCGCCAGCATCGAGTGGTGCACGAATGCCACCAGGATTCATGAAGGCAAATTGGGTATTCATGGTATTGCGTTGGGCATCAGCAATCAAGTTGCCTAAGGCCGATTCGCCTGCATCGTTGGGGGTGTTGTTGATCGCGATTGAGGCTGAGCCAACCACGCGGTTAACTTGTGGTGCAACTTGGTCTTCATATTTTTTGACCATCGCTGCAACTTCAGCATCAGGGGTCATACCTTCGTGGAAGGTCGTGACGATTGTGGCTTTTTTGCCCACAATATCGCGCTTGGCGCGGTCAATCGTCAAATCAATATCAGCAAACGCGGTGCTATACGACAGCGCTTGGGTGATTAATTTGCCATCAACTTCGCCGCTGATTGAGGTGTGGGTGTGAGCGCTGACAATCACGTCAACATCATCATTCACATTATTGGCAATTCCGGCGATTGGACCAGTGATTACGCCGCTAGTAGCGTTTTGGGTGCCACCTTCGTGAGCCAAAACAACGATTGCATGGACGCCTTGGCCGTTCAAATCGGTAACTGCTTGGTTGATCGCGGTTACTTCGTCGATGAACTCAAGGTTTGCAACGCCCGAAGGAATCACAATTTCAGGCGTATTTTTCAACACGACCCCAATAAAACCAATCCGTGCGCCATCGACGTTGACAATATGGTAGGCTGGCAAGATAGTTTTGTTGGTGCGTTTGTCAATCACGTTGGCAGCGATATAAGGATAGTTTGCTCCATCCCAGCAGCCAGCGGTTGGGTGACAGCCACCGTCGATCAAGCGCATCAGTTCATCAGTGCCTTCATCAAACTCGTGGTTGCCGATCGTACCAACGTTTACACCCAAGGTATTCAAGAATTCCATGGTTGGTTGGTCTTGCAATAAGGCCGAGCTTGGAGGGCTTGCACCAACCATATCGCCTGCTTGTACCGTCAAGGAGTAGCGGGCTTTGGCGCGCGCTTGTTTGATGTAGCTGCTCAAATAGGCAGCGCCCCCAACATCTTTGTTGCTCACTTTGCGGCCAGTTGAAATTTGGCCGTGGAAGTCGTTGATTGCCAACATTTTGAGCTGCATTGGCACCAAGGTCACACCAAGGCGGGTCAGCAAGATCTGGTTCTTGCCATCTTTGGTGTGCCATTCCATGCGCGCACGCTCGAAGTGTTGGGTTACAACTTTATCGCCATCGATATTAATTTCTTCTTGAGGGTCAGAGAGTGGCAAGCCCCATAAGGCTAACGATTCGCCGTAGGTAATGCCATTTTCGCCCAAATCCAAGCCTTGCGAGTTCCAATATTTCAAGAACTCACCACAAACGCTGTGGCCTGTTTCGCTGAACAATTGGCAGCCGTTAGCTTGCGGCGCGGCGGGGAAATCGCGCCAGACGCGGTTTTCGCGCAACAGCACTTCATCATTAATCCGTCCGAGCAAAATCGTAAAGGGAGCTGGAGTTTCAGGGTGATATTCAAGCCGTTGGCGCTCGAAATATTGCACCAAGAACTTGCCTTCAGGAGTGGCTTCTTCATAGGCTGCGGTTTGGGGATAGCCAAAAACGGGCAGCCCACCGTTCTTTTCCCAGTAATCGCGGAACTCGGGAGCAATACATTCAACGACGCCTGGCTGGTCGAAACACAGCTGCTCGGCGGCTTTGGTTGGAGCAGCTTGGCCAATTGAGCCGGCCAACAGCGTCAAGCCAAGTAGAACACCTACTTTGCTTTTCACGTTATGCCACATTGCAAAATCCATGAATTGTTTCTCCTGGACACACAGATCAACTAGTATTATACGTCAAAAAAAACTAAGTTTGGTTAAATTTAGTTCAAATTTTGATGCAATTTTATTGACAAACCAAGAAATAAGCTATATAGCTAGCAAATATATTGGCTCTGGCAATTCTATAATTTATTGGGCACAATACTTAAGAATGATCTATTTGGATATCCAGTTTAACGGCCTTCCCAAATTTGCTCGCCATTCATGATGCGGCGCAATTGGTCGGGAAAGCGTTGAAAATGCAGCGGTTTAGCAAGAAAACCATCAAAGCCAGCAACGCGCATTTTGGCCACTTCTTGGGGTTCAGATTGGGCGCTGACTGCAATCACGACCGCATTCGATAATTTTGGATGGGCACGAATTTTGGGCAACAGTACATAGCCATTTTCACGCGGCAGATTAATATCCAACAAAATTAAATTAATTGTTGGCACTGTATCATTTTCGAGCAAAGCAAACAGCTGCCGACCTGATGGCCGCACCTTACTATAGCTCACTTCTGGCATAACATTCAATAATTCGGTTAATACCAGCATATTATCGATATTGTCTTCAACAATTAGCACAAATGCTTTGGTCATTTTTTGAATCAGCGACATACAATTAACTCCTTCGTGAATCGATTAATTGATTGATAACCGGAAGTATTGACGTAAATCGTTGTCGCTGATCTGGGATATGGAATTGATAAAATGAGCACAACAATTGAATTAGTGATGGCTGAACTTAGCCACGTTTGCGCGCCACAATTAACACATAGCGCACAAATTCTGCATAAATTTTCTCAACCATCGGCCACGTTTGTTCGATCATCGCCAACATTGGTGGGGGATACAGTGCCTCAAGTTCGGCCCGTTTTTGGGCGATGCCAAGTTTGGTGTGGACAAGCGTTTTGGCGATTCCTGCGGTCAAATCGATCAATTCAAGCTGTTCGAAGCCAGTTTGGTCAAAAAGCTCAAGGTAGCCCTGCTTGGTGGTCAGGGTATTGATCTGAAATGCAGGATAAAAGATTTGTTTTTGCTCAAGGCTCAGCGGCTTGACCTCAACAATATCAGTCAGCACCAAATAGCTGCCTGGTTGCAACACGCGATTTGCCTCTTGTAAGACAGTCAGGCGGCTGGGCATATGGAAGATTGATTCAAAGGCCCAGGCGGCGTTGAAGAACCCATCAACAAAGGGCAATTCCATGGCGTTGCCCCAAGCAATCTGCACCTTTTCCTGCATCTGCATGGCTTGAATCGTGGTTTGGGCTTCGGCGACTTGGCCATGAGCGACGGTGATGCCATGAACGTGGCAGTGTTTGGCAGCGGCTATCCGAATTGCTGGCAAGCCTGTGCCACAACCAAGATCAAGCATCTGTTGACCAGCGGCAATTGGGGTTTTTTCAATCAGCAAATTGGTCAGATGTTCTTGGGCCTCTGGCAACGATACATCTTCCAAGCCTGCTGGCCAATAGCCACCATGAACACTATCACCCCAAATCAGCTTATAAAACGGTCCCATTGCGTCGTAATAAGCTTCGACATCGTTGATGCTTGGGGCGTTGGGTGCCGAAAGATCGGTTGCTAAGACTGTCATACACAATTCTCCTTAAAACGCTGCTACAACTCTAATTCGATGCTGGTTGATTGTGGATACCAAAACGGCCCTAGTTGTTGGCCAAGCCCGAGAATCGGGCCGCGCTCCCAGTGCTGGCGAAATTCCAAGGCAGCCTTGGTGCGTTCGGTTTTATCGCTTTGCCAAGTTTGGCGCGTGTAAGCAAAATCATACAAAATCTGGCGAAATTCGGCTTCGCTCAGGTCATAGCCTGGTTTTTGTGTCCAGTAGCATTGCAAATCGCCCACCAACAGCGGCGGCAGGAGATCATGGTTAACCTGCGGCTTACCGAATGAAACCAGTAGCTCAGCTGGTGGAATTACCTCGCCATAGATCGCCTCAATTGCCTGCTTGCGGGTTTTAAAAGCGGTCTGATGGGCGGCTTGAAAGATAGCTTGCCATGGATCATCAGTTTCGCGCACGATAAACCACCACAAGGTTGGTTGTTCGCGGTGGTCTGATGCTTGGTGCAGGCCTTGGGCTGCTTCGGCGATTATAGGTGATGGTTGGGTATCGAGCAGCCGCACCCGCCAATTATGCTTGCCATAGTAGGCAAGCATTTCTGGGCTAGCTGCGCCCCAAGCAACCCAGCGTTCAATATGTTCGCGATAATTGGGAGTCGTTTCTTGGAACTGATTGGGCAAAAGCATCGGTAAGAATAAATGCTTTATGCCATGCCGGAAAAAAAGCTCTAAACAGGTTAATAATTGTCCATGCGACCAACGGGCATAGTCTTCGCCATTCGCTGGCATGTGTGCCAAGGCTGCTTTGCGGCGGCTGCCACCGCTCGAAAAAATCATGGTTGCTGGGGCAACCTCTTGGATTGTAGCGAGTGGGGCTTGAAGAAACTCTGCAAGCGTTGGAATGCTGTCGCGGATCATATCCGTAAATCTCCTAAGGTGACTGCTAACATGGCGCTTAGCTCATAGGCGCGATCAATCCGTTGGGGGCAATAAATCTCTTTATTGAGCCAACATTGATACTCTTTCATGCGGAAAGGCCGATAATGAGAACAGAGCCAATTATAGCCACGTTGGAGCATGCGAATGTCGTCGTTATCGAGCAGCCCAGCCTCGCGCAAATTTTGCAAGGCCAGCACGGCGTAGGCGGTTTCAACCGTGGTTGAGCGTTGAATAATGCCCCAACCGCCATCAGGATGTTGATGGACTTGCAGCGCTGCAACCGCTTCTTTCATTGCCGTTTTGTAGGGCGAGTTTTTTAAGGCTATCAGGACGTGGCATGTGGTATACAGCCACGAAGTATTCCATTTATCGCCGCTCCAACTGCCATCTAGTTTTTGGGCATCAATAAAAATTTTCCACCAGCGCGAAATATCAACCCCAGCCAAATCGAGCGCATGCACCGCTCGTGCGGTCAAGGAAATTGACGGTTGCAGTTCACCGTGATAGGCAACAAAACATTGATCGCGCTCAAATTGACGTAATATGTCAAGATCGACGGGATAGCCCGCTGCGATTAAGACGGCGACCGCTGCCGCAGTATCATCGCCATCGGGCATAAAATCATCGCTAAATCCAATGCCTTTGGGCTTGAGCGCTTGCTGCAAATCGGCAATTTGCGGTTTGAGCACATCTTGAATGCTCGGAAAGTCGAGAATTCCTGCGGTTACCAAGGCATAGAGGCTGAATGATTGCTCAAAACGGGGAATTGGCCAGGCAGTTGGCATAATACAAGGTGCGCTTTCCGAGGTGGCCAACGATGCTTGGCGCAAATAACTTTCTGCCCCAGCGATTTCTTGGTGCAGGCTGGGGTTATGGTTGGCGGCAAATAACCATGCGGCAGTGGCAGCAGGGCTATGTCCAATTCCACCAGAACCATCAATTAAGCCAGAGTCTGCATGGCTCGCCCATGCTTCCCACGAATAGACGGGAGCAGTGCCCGCGCGCGGCTTCTTTTGCTGAATCAACGCCCGTTTGTGTTCGCCCAAGGCGATTAATTCGCGATAAGGCGCAAGTGGAATATCGAGGCGTAATTTAATCGGAATCCCATCAGCATCATCGGCATGTTCCTCGCGGTAGGCCTCTTTGAGCATATAGGGCAGCAGCAATTCCATGCCCACTGGCAGATTATCGGGCAGTGGTTTTTCCCAATATTCAAGCTGGCGGCGCAAAAAACGCTTGGCTTCGAGCAAGCCATCGAAGGTTGAGCGGCGTTGACAATGGTGACGCAGCGCCAAAATCGCAGCCAAAGTTGGCACTGCCCTGCTTAATGGCATAGCCGGATTGCCCCAACCTCCATCGGCATGTTGTTGGCTTACTAACCAATTAACTGCTGGCCAAACATGATCTTCGTTGGGGGTTGGGTATAAGCGCAACGCTTGAGCAGTATCATAGACCGATGGACTCATCAGGCCGCCATTTTGACCAAGGTCGCGAATTAATGCCCGCAAATCATTGAGTAAAATGTCAAGAATTAAGCTCATAGGCAAAGGATCGAGATCCTACACAAGGTCGTAATCTCAACCCTACTCCTTTCTGAATAGCAGCCCAACCAGCGTAGAGCAATCAAACGCTGGTTGGGCTACCGCGATCTAGTAGGGTTCCCAGACCGATTCGCCATTCAAAATGCGGGTAATTTGATTGGGAAAGCGATTGCGATTAATCGGCTTGCCAATCAGTCCATTGAAGCCAAGCTCGCGGGCTTTGGCCACATCTTGCGGCATAACGTTGGCCGTAACCGCAATGACTTGAGTGTTTTTAAGTTGCGGAACATGAAGCATATTTTTGAAGACAGTAAAACCATCTTCATAGGGCAACTGAATGTCCAGCAACACTAAATCGGGGTGCAGGCGTGGATTCGCCTCAAGCAACTTAAAGAATTGGCGGCCAGAGGCCCGTCCATTATAATATTTGACCCGCAAATCTTCGCGGAGCAGAATCTCCAAAACGAATAGATTATCGGGATTATCTTCGACAATAACCACCGATGCGTCGCTGGGTACAACGGGAACAAAATATTCATTACTTGCCACGGGCATACTCTACTCCTTGGTTAAAGATCTCGTTAATGCGGCTAAGAAATTCTTCCTCACTAAGTTGGCGTTTAGCAATGACCCCTTGGGCGCGGGTGCGCAGCCAATCATGTTCCTGTTGATCAAGATCCTTGGCGCTGACAATAATTACTGGAATATCAGCGTAGTTGGGATTATTCCGCAGGGCTTCGAGTACTTCAAAGCCATCCATATTCGGCATCATCAGATCGAGAATAACGAGGTCGGGCTTGGATTGCGCGATCAGCGCCAATGCCTCAACCCCATCCGCTGCCTCGCTAATCGCATAATCTCGGGCCGCGAGAATGTGTTGGACAACTTGGCGAGCGTCAGGGTTATCGTCAACAACCAAGATCTCAGCAGTTGGTTCGACACATTCTTGCACAATCGCCAGCAATACCTCCTCACGTACAGGTTTGACAATATGTTTCCTTGCCCCCAAAACTAGCCCAATCGTACCTTGATCAACCACTGAGCAGACAACAATTGGGATATGGGCAATCGTTGGATCATTCTTGATTTGGGCCAGCAATTCCCAACCATCGAGATTTGGCATTTGCACATCGGTAATAATTAAGCGTGGCTCAATTTGTTTGATACTGCTAATTGCCAAACGACTATCTAAAACGCTATGCACCCGATAGCCGCCTGATTCCAGCATAACCCGAAAGGTTTCATGGGCATCAGGGTTATCATCGATCACCACAATCTCAATGCTCGCTTGGTCGTTTGATGTGGCTTCAAGCTCGATCAAACTTGGTGGCGCAGCAAGATCGACGGTTGTGGTTTCGGCCAAACTGTTGGTAATTGGTAAGCTAAAGTAGAAGGTCGAGCCTTCGCCTTGGGTGCTTTCGAGCCACATGCTACCGCCGTGCATTTCGACCAACAGTTTGCTAATCGGCAAGCCTAAACCAGTGCCTTGATATTGATGGGTCACTTCGTTTTGAACTTGTTGGAACTCCTCGAAAATCTGTTGTTGATTCTCTGGCGCGATCCCAATCCCACTATCTTGGACGGCAATTTGCACAGTTTCAGGATTTGGTTGGCTGATTATGACCTTAACTTGGCCTTGCTCTGTGAATTTGACGGCGTTTGAAAGCAAATTGAGCAGCACTTGGCGAATTCGCACCTTATCAATCACCATTGTTGGCAGTTCTTCGGGCATGTCTAAGTCAAGCTCAAGCCCTTTATCGCGGGTCAGCCCGCTGGCGGTGGCCATCACTCCAGTAATAATGGGTTCAAGCTCGGTTTTTTCATACATCAATTCCATCCTGCCTGCTTCGATTTTCGAGAGGTCAAGGATGTCGTTAATCAAGCCAAGCAGGTGATCGGCGTTATACAGTACCCGTTCTTGCAGCTCGCGCTGGCGTTCAGAAAAATCGCCATAGCGATCAAGAAAGGCGGTGAAATTGATAATTGCATTGAGTGGCGTGCGCAGTTCGTGGCTCATATTGGCCAAGAAGCGCGATTTAAGTTGGTTGGCTTCTTCGGCGGCGTTTTTGGCGCTTGCTAGCTCGATATTGGTTTTTTCAAGCCGACCTTCGCGTTCTTCGACTGCGTGTAAGGCATCTTGCAGGGCTGCGGTGCGCTGATCGACCAAAATTTCAAGCTTATCGCGAATCTGTTGTAATTCAGATTCACGCTGCAAAGCGCGGCTTAGCGCATCATTTAAAGAGGCGCTAAAACGATGAAAAAAGAAGCCCACGATCAAAACACTAAACACAAAGGTGCTAATTGTGGGTGGCAACAGATCGCCAAGCCGTGGATAGGCGCCGATAAATTGCACATTGAAGAATTGCAACCCCCCGATGAGTGCAATGACAACGATGCTTGCGCCAGCAATAGTTTTAATGCCCTTGCGACCAGTTAACAATCCTGAGAGCGTGATCGGCATCATAAAGGCCGAAAGAATCCAAGCGCTGTTGCGTAAGCCTTCAAGCGCCAAAATTAGCGCCAAACCTACCACAAGGCCGCTTGATGCAAGCGTCACTGCGCGCCGAAAATGACCTTGGCGCAGATTGATTACGGCAATCACAAAGAAAATGAAAATTAAAAGACTAGTAAGGCCTGCCCGAAAGGCACTGCCACTGGTGCTTGAGACAATAAATGCAGTTGGAACAGTAACAAAACAAATGATACTCAAGCCAATTAACATTATCTGTAGGAGAAAGGCTTGCTCCCGTTGCACAGGATCTGTAAGATTGATGCGATTAAGCCAGCGCTGGATTGAGGCTTGCATGGGTGCTCCTTCAGCATAGCGCCTGCTATGCCCTACCAAAGTTAAACAACTCTTCCATCAGTCAGCACAAGAATCTGCTTGAATAAATGCTTGGAGCAAAGCGCAGAATGGGTTGATTTCAAGCAGTGATGGCTCAATCCTGAGCGGAACTATTTACACTTCACATATATCAATAGCTGTATAGGACTATGGATTTATGTGTGAGAAGTGTACCATAGCTGGACTATGGTTGTATAGTATTTAAGTTGGATATCAGGCCCGAAGTTCAAGCATCCTCGTACCACGATTTCCATGTGACAAATTTCGCAATTCTTGGTATGATACGGCCTACACTGATCCTAACTACTTGATAGTCAGGACTAGAACATTCGTTGCCCAATTATCCCTGTGAGTGTTATACCATAGCATGGGTAATTCATTCTAGAAGTGCTAGTACTGAGTTCCTATACACTCTAGGTCAGAAACGAGGTGGTACTATTGGTACTATCCAAATGGTTTCTAATTACCTAGTGGTATGGCGGGTAATCTGTGTATAATTTCCCCACAACCCACAGATAAACCAACCGGATCTGAACAACCATCACCAAATTATCGTGGCACAACCTGCCACAACAATTGACGATTTATCCCCTTTGTGGGTAAAGGTGTCGGGCTGAAAGTTCTAGCAGGCAACCCTGTACAAGACTCATAGTCTCGTTGCTGATTTGGAACTTTGGCTGGTGATTGTGGGTGATATACCGCAGCTTACTGTCATCGTATAAACTAGGCCTTAGCCTAGGGTGGTAGAAGCTATCGGAGGCGGGATTTGTATCGGCCCGTGTTTATATGGCATAAACACACCAAATTCTTACCTCAGACCCTGACCGTCTGATGTTTGGAGTTACCATGTTGTATTGTCTCGCAGCAGACCACGGTGAAGCGACATTCACCGACCAATCATCCGTTCGCGTTGGTATCATTGCCCAAACAATTGCTCTTTTGGTTTCATTCTTGCCTGCAATAGCCTCGGTTCAACAGCGTAGCTGGTGTTCTAGATACCTTTTGGCTTGGTCACCGAACGATGAGCATAGTTCTTGCTTAGGCAAACGCTAACCACAAACCTTCGCTCATCATAATTCGCCCTTGCTCTTTTAACCACGTTGTTAAATGAAGGTAGACTGCTATGACAACCCTGCGCGATGTGTTGGTTTTGGATGTACAAAACCACCCTGTTCAAATGCCCGTTTCGTCGGCCTATCGCAGCAACATGCAATTTGCCCGCTTGCGCCACCACGATCTCTGTGATGCAAACTTGGCAGATACTCAATTCAACTTGGCTGATTTAGTGCGTGCTCAATTAAGTGGCGCAAATTTGCAACGCTGTAATTTTCACCGTGCTCGACTCAATCGGGTTGCTGCTATCGCTGCTGATTTCCGTGATGCGAATCTGAATCAAGCCCAATGTGATGGTGCTGATTTCACCAATGCCGATCTTTCAGGGGCCAATTTGAGCCAAGCTCAATTCTGTGGCGCACGCTTGGTCAACGCTTCATTGTTCGGGGTTCACTCCAATCAATCAGCCCACCCAGCCCGCCAACAGTTGAACTTTACTGGCGCTGATTTGCGCGGTGCCGATCTGCGTGATGCTGATTTGCGCAATGCCATCCTGACTGATGTTGAACTCCAAGGTGCGCGCTATAACGCTGGCACGGTGTGGCCATTGGGTTGGAACACTGCTGATCATGGCATGATTTTTGATGACCATCTGCTCGCTCGTGAGGTTGCTTGCTAGTTACTTATTTTTTTGGACTGGCATTTTACTAAACAACGCCCATTTCAGTTGCTGAAACGGGCGTTGCTTCTTTATTATCTATTGATGCATTCGCTCTGCTTGTTTGAGCAAGTTCACAAATTCGGCTGCACCTTGGTTGTTGGGCAAATCAAGCGCTGCTTCTTCGGCTAGATCTAAAACATCTAAGATGTCAGTGTCGTTGTTCCAGCGCGAATGGCGCAGCAGCTCAGCAAATTCGGCAACGCTGGCCGCCAAATGCATCCGTGCACTCGAGCGATCAAAGCTGCTATGGATTTGCTCGGTGCTAATCAGCAGGCTTTCTTCAACCGGTGCATTTGTATCCATGTCGACATAACGAATATTGACTTGGGCAATTGGGCCACGCGCATCAGGATGGCGCTTGATTTCATACAGCGCGGTTACATTATGCCCACCACCTACTTCGCCCCCATCAACACTATCGTTGCGGAAGTCGCTATCAGCAACATCACGATTTTCGTAGCCAATCAGGCGATAGCGCTTGACCACGGTGGGATCAAAACTAACTTGGATTTTGGCTTCGCGCCCAATGGTTTCCAGTGAGCCAGTTAATTGCTCGCCAAACAAGCGTTGGGCTTCGTCTGTGGAATCAATATAGGCATAATTGCCATCGCCTTTATCGGCCAATTGCTCCAACAGAATATCGTTGTAGTTGCCCATGCCAACCCCATAGGTCGAAAGTTGCACGCCTGCATCAAGATACTCTTGGAAGGTTGCCAAAAGTTGGCTTGGCTCGGTCATGCCGCTGTTGGCAACCCCATCAGAGCACATCAAAATCCGGTTGATGCCGCCTGGTTTGAAGGCTTGCCATGCTAAATCGAAGCCAGCGCGCAGGCCTGCTTCTGCATTGGTACCGCCATTGGGTTCCAGCGAATTGATCGCCGTAATAATATCCATCTGATTTGCGCCCGTAGTTGGTTGCAAGACGATCCGCATCTCATTACTAAAGGCCACAATTGCCAAGCTATCGTCTGGTTGCAGCTTGCCAGCCAAATAGAGTAAGGCGTTTTTGACCATTTCTAAGCGGCCATCTTGCTCCATCGAACCTGAACTATCGATCACAAAGGTCAGTGCTGCTGGCTTGCGATCGGCAACTGCAATGTCGCGTGCTTGAATGCCAATTTGAACTAATTCGTAGTTAGTGCCACCAAATGGCGATGGAGCGACCTCGCTGTAAATTGCAAAATCGCCATCTTCTGGCTGTGGATAATCATAATCAAAGGCATTCAGAAATTCTTCGACCCGCACTGAATCTGCTGGCGGTAACATCCCTTGGTTGATGCTGCTACGCATTAAGCTATATGAGGCACTATCAATATCCATCGCAAAGGTTGATAAGGGGTCAGTTTCTGTGCGCACGAATGGATTGGTGCCATAATTTTGGAAGTACATCGAGTCGAAAACTTCTTGATCTTGGTCACTTGAGTAGGGCCGACCTGGATCAAGCGGTTGGGTTGGCATTACCTGCATATCTGGCAATGGCGCACCCGCTGCATCAGCTGGTGCTTGGGTAGGCATTGGCCGTGGTGCTGGTTGTTCGGCCCCGCCGTTTGGATCGACTTGTGGCGCTGGTTGTTGCGCAACGCTGGTTGGCTCAGATTGTGGCGCTGGGCGTGCTTTCGGGTCGCTGACTGACGTTGGAACACTCGCTTCTCCCCCACAAGCGCTGATCATCAGTGCGATCAGCACAATGCTGCCTCGTTTGAATCGCATAACAACCTCTTTTCAGTTAATGTTGATAATGCATTGTGTGGACCACACCTATCAAACGTTACCATATCCATGTTTGTTCCATAGCTATCTGTAGTTTCTGCCTAGCTCTTCGTAGCTCAATGTTGCGGATTGAACGCGCTATCAATCAAAGCTCCTTGGGTGATCCAGCTTTAGCATACCTGCCCGAAATGGCGAAAAAATGGATTTTTACTGGTGCAATACTGCCATTTACTGTACAAAACGCTAGTACAATGCTCAAAATCAGGGTAATCCAAGCAAGAAAGGCCAGTGCGATGCAACTCTCAAGAGTCGATCCTGAATTACAACCCTATGTTCGCCGGATTCCACCGTTGCCACTTGGCAGCAATTGGGGGCGTCGTTTTGTGCGTTGGTTGGGCAAACGCCTCCCAAGCAAGCAGTTTGCTGGCGTGATGATTGAACAACGCAACGATTTAAAGCCCCCATTGCGCATCTATCGCCCAGCTGCTTGCCACTCAAGCGCTGCCCTAGTATGGATTCATGGTGGCGGGCTGATCATTGGTAATGCAGCCCAAGATGATCAATTTTGTGCCACGACGGCCCAAAAATTGGGGATTGTGGTAGTTTCGGTTGATTATCGGCTTGCACCTGAACACCCGTTTCCTGCGCCGCTTGATGATTGTTTGGCGGGCTGGAATTGGCTGCAACGGCATGCAGCAACACTTGGCGTTGATCCAACGCGGGTGATTATTGGTGGTGAAAGTGCTGGCGGCGGTTTGGCTGCTAGTTTGGCCCAGCGCTTGTTTGATGCCGGTCAAACGCAGCCAATGGGTCAATTGCTGTTATGCCCAATGCTTGATGATCGCACGACGCTTGATCGCGGTTTGACGGCAATCGATCATTTTGTCTGGAATAACCACAAGAATATGCTTGGTTGGCAAGCCTATTTGGGCCACAAACCGAGCATTGATGTGCTTCCAGCCTATGCTGCTGCTGCTCGGCGTGCCGATTTGGCTGGGTTGCCAGCAACTTGGATTGGGGTTGGCGATATTGATTTGTTTTATGAAGAAAATCGGCGCTATGCTGAGCGTTTGCAGGCTGCTGCTGTTGACGTAACGTTTGAAGTTGTCGTTGGCGGGCCGCATGGGTTTCAGAATTGGGCCTTTAGTACAGCCATTGCCCAACGTTTGCTAGCCAAAGCCCATGCGTGGCTCCAAACATTAATTGAGCGCTAGGTATTTGATGCTTAGCAGATTGAAAAATAGGTGAAAAATCAATGACGATCTGTTAGCTTCTGTTTAATCCGACGAAAGCTGAGTATATTGCCTTTACCCATCTACCTGTTTGCACAAAACGGGAAATTATTGATTACCCCATCGGCTACCGCGATGATTGCGTTTTATCTTCTCCAAAACAGTGGCAACACGATTATTGTTTTATCGGAGTATGATGAAGAACGATTTCCTGCGCAGTTTGATACATATCGAGAAGTGACTGATGCAACCCTTGATCTCATGATCGAGCATGGTTTTGCATTCGAAGTGAAACGTGAGTACTTGTTCGCGAATGATCCAACAATCTATACGCGCCATATGGAATTACAAGAGATTACATGGGCTTATCGGGCGCATTCCGCATCTTTTTAATAAATTCTAAAGTTTTAGTATTGACAGGTTACTTTTTTTGACTAAGATGCTTTATTAACCGCTATTTAATTTTTGAGACCGGTTCCAATAATGTCAATAGTGAAGGAGGTTTCTTTGTTCATTGAGCGTAGTAAGCTCTAGACTACTGTAGTTCTTGGAATCGATTCCAAGGGAAATTCTAGATTGTTCCTCATAAGGCCAAGCCCATTCTTGCTTCGATTATACTTTGTGCTTGCCTGCTGCTTTACCTAATAGATTTGATCCTAGGGTGCAAAGGAGACCCCATCTATGCGTATGCTAAAGATGGCCGCAGCAGTAGTGGTGCTGTTTGCAGGCGTGATTCAAGCAATGGTCGCCGTACCGCAATCGCGGGCGGCAAGCAGCCAGCCCTATACATGGGCCAATGCTGAGATTGTTGGCGGCGGTTTTGTGCCGGGCATTGTTTATAACCAGAGCGAACGCAATTTGGTCTATGCGCGTACCGATATTGGCGGCGCCTATCGTTGGAACCCAACGACCAAACGTTGGATTCCGCTGACCGACTGGATTAATGCAACCGATTGGAATTGGACAGGGATTGAGAGCTTAGCTACCGACCCTGTTGAACCCAATCGCCTCTATTTGGCCGCTGGTACGTATACCAACGATTGGACTTCGGCTAACGGTGCAATTTTACGCTCGAATGATAAAGGCAATACCTGGAGCCGCACTGATTTGCCCTTTAAGCTTGGTGGTAATATGCCAGGCCGCTCGATGGGCGAACGCTTGGCAATTGACCCCAACAAAAATAGCGTGCTCTATCTTGGGACGCGCGGCCAAGGGCTTTGGCGCAGCACCGATTATGGGGTGACATGGGCCAAAGTGACGAGTTTTTCGGCAGTCGGCAACTACACCGATCCCTATTTTGGCGACCGAACTGGGGTTGTGTGGGTGACATTTGACCCGCGTAGCGGCAGCAATGGCAGCGCTTCGCAGGTAATTTATGCAGGTGTGGTCGATACGACCACCAGCATTTATCGCAGCACTGACGGCGGCGCAACTTGGGCTGCCTTGGCGGGCCAACCAACTGCTGGCTATTTTCCGCATCACGCAACATTGGCCTCCAATGGCATGCTCTACATCACCTACAGCGATACGCCTGGGCCTTACGATGGCGGCAAGGGTGATGTTTGGAAATATAACACCGCCAATCAAACGTGGACGAATATTAGCCCCATTCCTTCGAGCAGCGCCGACGATTATTTTGGCTATGGCGGCTTGGCGGTTGATGCCCAAAACCCCAATACCTTGGTGGTCAGCAGCCTTAATTCATGGTGGCCCGATGCCTTGCTCTATCGCAGCACCGATGGCGGGGCAACCTGGAGCGGCATTTGGTCGTGGGGCAATTATCCAGAACGGATTTTCCGCTATACCCAAACTATTAGCACCGCGCCATGGCTTGATTTTGGTGGCACGGCCAATGCGCCGGAAGTTGCACCAAAATTGGGCTGGATGATCGGTGATATCGAAATTGATCCTTTTGATTCGAATACGCTGCTGTATGGCACAGGCGCAACCATTTATGGCACCAGCAATTTGACCGCTTGGGACACTGGTGGCACGGTTGACTTGGATGTGCGCGCGCATGGGCTTGAAGAAACGGCAGTGCTCGATTTGATTAGCCCACCATCGGGCGCGAATTTGGTCAGCTCATTGGGCGATATTGCTGGTTTTTACCATACTAGCCTGAACGTAGCCCCATCATGGTCGAACGGCTTGCAGCTTGGTACATCAACTGGCATCGATTTTGCTGAAAAGATGCCAACGACGATGGCGCGGGTTGGCTATGTTTCTGAAGGCAGCACAACCAAAAAATTAGCCTGTTCGTGGGATGGTGGCAAGAACTGGTCTCATGCTTCGAGTGAACCAACTGGCGCAGTTGGTGGCGGTAAAGTTGCTGTTGCCGCCGATGGTGCCAACCTTATTTGGAGCGGTACGAGCGCTCCAGTGAGCGTGGCCAGTGGTTGTGGCAACTCATGGACGGCCAGCGCTGGGATTCCAAGTGGCGCAGTGGTGGTTGCCGATCGGGTTAATGCCAAAACTTTCTATGGCATTGCCGCAGGTAGCTTCTACCGCAGCACCGATGGCGGCTTAAACTTTAGCCTCGTTGCCAGCAACTTGCCTGCTGAAACCACCAAAATCAAAGCAGTCCCAGGGATTGAAGGCGATGTTTGGTTGGCTGGGCGCAACGATGGCTTGTATCATTCGACCAATGGTGGCACAAGCTTCAGCAAAATTGCTGGAGTTCAAGTTGCCAACGTGGTTGGTTTTGGCAAGGCTGCACCAGGCCAGAGCTATCAGGCAATCTATATTACTGGCACGATTGATGGAGCTGAGGGCTTCTTCCGCTCGGATGATGGCGGCACAACTTGGGTGCGCATCAACGATGATCAACATCAATATGGCTCGACCAATGAAACGATTACTGGCGATCCCCGAATTTATGGCCGCGTGTATATTGGGACGAACGGGCGCGGGGTTATTTATGGCGATATCGCTGGCTCAACCCCGACCACTACGCCAGCCCCAGCCACGGCAACCGCAACCAGCGTGCCAGCTACGGCAACCAGTGCGCCTGCAACCGCAACGGCGACGCGGGTTCCAGCAACTGGCACGCCAACCTTTGTGCCTGCGACTAACACGCCAACCGCGACTCGCGTGCCAGCCACTGCAACAGCGACTCGCGTACCAGCGACAACTACGCCAACCGCACTGTCATTGACTCCAACGCCAACCAGCGTGCCAACCGCAACATCCACGCCGTCGGCTGGTGGTTGCAGAATCAATTATGCGGTCAATCAGTGGAACACGGGCTTTACTGGCAATCTAACAATCACAAAGTTGGGTGCGCCGATTAGCGGTGGCTGGACGTTGACCTGGAATTTTGCCAATGGTCAAACAATTAGCAGCAGTTGGAACACGGTTTTGACGCAAACTGGCACAGCAGTGACAGCCAAGCATAGCGCCGATTGGAATGCGACGATTGCAACCAATGGTACGCAAAGCTTTGGCTTTATCGCAAGCCATAATGGCAGCAATGCTGTGCCAACCAACTTTGTTTTGAATGGAGTTGCTTGTAGCGTTGCTCCATAATTGTTCGTGCAGTGAGTTTGCTTCTAGGCAGCAGGCTCGCTCAATGTTGGTAGCCACTGGCGAGCTTGCTTCTAGGTAGCGGGCTTGCTAGTGGCTTTGTTGCAGCAGGTCGTGAATTTTATTGGCCAAATCGGTAATTTCAAATGGTTTGCTGAGTAATTCCATATATTGTTCTAGCTGGCCGCTGCGCACAGCCGCCCGATCAGTATAGCCACTGACCAACAAAATTGGTAAGTTTGGGTAGCGCTGGCGAATCTGGAGTGATAAATCGTAGCCATCGGTTTTGGGCAGGCCAATATCAGTAATCATCAAATCAATTGGGATATTTTGGGCAAAAATTGCTAAGGCACTCGTTGCATCATACGATTCGAGGGTATGGTAGCCCAACTCGCCAAGCACATCAATTAACACCATGCGCACAGCCTCATCATCCTCGACGACCAAAATCGTTGCCCCTTCAATGCTCCGGGATTGGGCCGATTCGGCAGCAAAATTCGGGTCGATGCCGCTTTCATCGCGCGGCAAATAGAGCTTAATCGTGGTGCCTTGCTCAAGTTGGCTGTCAATGTGAATATGGCCGCCAATTTGTTTGATAAAGCCATAAATCATCGATAAGCCCAAGCCTGTGCCTTGGCCGAGTGGTTTGGTGGTAAAAAACGGATCAAAGGCGCGTTCGACGATCTCACTACTCATCCCAGTCCCAGTGTCGGCAACCTCGATCAACACATAGTCTGCTGGGTCAAGCTGTTGTTGAATGGCTTGTTGAGCGTTGAGGTTGCTGGTTGCAATCCGCAGCGTTCCGCCGTATGGCATGGCATCGCGGGCATTGATCGCTAAGTTGAGTAGGGCGTTTTCCAATTGATTGGCATCAGTTTGTACCCGCCAAACATCGCTGCCAAGCGTGGTTTCGACCTGAATCTGTTCGCCAAGGCTGCGTTGGAGCAAATCGTCAAGCGATTGAATTAGGCTATTAACATTGATTGGCTGCACATCGAGCGCTTGTTGGCGCGAAAAGGCAAGCAGGCGTTGGGTCAAGGCTGCTGCGCGCTTGGCCGATTTGACTGCGCTATTGATATAGCGTTCAATCGTATCAAAACGGCCAGCATTAATCCGACGTTGTAACAAATCAAGCCCACCCAAAATGCTAGTCAAAATATTATTAAAATCGTGGGCAATCCCACCAGTTAATTGGCCAATTGCCTCCATTTTTTGCGATTGACGGAGTTGGGTTTGCATGACCTCGATTTCAGCTTGGCGTTGTTTTTCGCTGGTAATATCGCGGGCAACACAGTACAGGTATTTATTGTCGAGCACTGCCGTCCACGAAAGCCAATGATACTTACCATCGCGATCGCGGAACCGATTTTCAAACGAGCTGGTGGGAATTCCCCGCGCCAATTTGGTAATTTCTTGCTGGGTGCGCTCCTGATCGTCTGGGTGTTCTAGCCAAGTGCTGGTGCGGCCAAGAATATCTGCATCATCCCAGCCGAGCGTGCGTTGCCAAGCAGGATTGATCGAAAGCCAATTGCCGTCTGGATCGGCAATGCCCAAGAGATCTTGGCTGACCAACCAAATGCGGTCGCGTTCGCGGGTGCGTTGGGCCACCAAGCCTTCGAGATCGTTATTGAGCGCTTGGAGTTGTTTTTCGGTGCGTTTTTCGCGGTCAATATCAATAATTGTGATTAATCCACCAGTGATCGTATTATCAAGGTCGCGGACGGGGCCGCCGATAACCTTAATCCACGCCCGCGAGCCATCGCCGCGTTGATAGTGAAAATCGCGCTCGGAAACTTGACCAGTTTGCACGGCAATCGCTAGCGGATATTCGTGGATTGGTACAAGTTGATTATTTTCGTCGTAGGCAATCCATTCGCCATAGGCATCGGTTGCAGGCGACGGCAAAACCGGATGTAGCAAAATGCGCTCGACATGGGCATTGCCATCGGTAATTCGTCCGGTCGGAGTTTCGGCAAAGACCAAACCAACTGGCAAGGTATCGAAAATTGCTCGTAAACGGGCTTCGCTATGGGCCAAAGCATCTTCGCGGCGCTTGCGTTCGGTAATATCGATCAGCACGCCAGGAAAGCGCTGTGGTTGATTATTTTCAAAAATACAAAAGCCACTTGCTTCGACCCAACGATAGCCACCATCGCGGTGGCGCACCCGATATTCGGCCTGATACGATTGGCCATTATGAATCGCTGATTCGATCAAGTGCGCAATGCTTGGGCGATCATCAGGATGAATTGACTCAAACATGGTGCTGACGCTCACGCCTTGGCTTGCAAGCACCGGATCAAGCGAAAAATACTCGGCAAAACGGGGATCGACGATACAGCGATCGGCCACAATATCCCAATCCCATGTGCCGATTAACAAGCCAGCATCTAAGGCTAATTGATAGCGTTCTTCGGCGCGATAGCGTTGTTGCTCAGCCAGCACTTGCGACGTTATTTCGACAACTAAGGCCATAACTCCCAGAATTTCGCCCTGTTGATCAACGATTGGGCTATAACTTAAGTCAAACCATGCTTGTTCAGTACGCCCATTCCGTTGGAGCATCAAAGCGTGCTTTTCATAGGTCAGGCTTTGGCCTGTAAACACCTGATCGAGGATCGCTTGATTAAAATCGGCAATTTCAGGCCACGCTTCAAGAATTGGACGGCCAAAAAGCTCAGGGTGGCGCGAACCAGCGATGGTCGAATAGCTAGCATTGTAGATTAGCAGGCCTTGCCTGCCCCATAACGTGGCGATCGCAACCGGAACCGCCAGCATCATATCCACGATGCTGCGCATGGTAGTTGGCCATGTTTCCATTGCCCCAAGCGGCGTTGAGCGCCAATCAAAGCTCTGAAGTAAGTTGGTGATCGTAGCTTGATCGACGCGAGGCTCGGCGGTTCGTAACGAATTCGGCATGGCAATCTGATCCTTTATGTCCTGAAAATGCGTGTTGTTATTGTACCAAAAACGTTGCCACCAAACCGACTTTCGCCTAATCAATTTTTACTTAAAAATTTCTAAAGAAATCCTATTGACAAAGTTGATTAAAAGCTTTAACATTTTTGTAATAGTTTTGGGATCGATCTCAAAAAACGTCCTCGCCTCCATCCCAATCTCTCTTTTCAGGCAATTAAGCACTGTAAATGAGACCGGTTCCAAAGGAGGATATCCACTTCAAGCAGTTTCCACGTTGAACGACAATGAATTGTTTGTGTACATAAAACCATGCGCGTTTTAATCGATGAAGAGTACACATACTACGCAAGGAGGCGAATTCGATGGCTCGGATCTTTAATTCCCGTGGATTAATTCTGGTTCTTTTAACCGCCGTGGTTAGCAGTGGCTTAGGCCAACTTAATGCCAAACCAACCGCCGCAGCTACCAGCTGCGAAGTCGTCTATAATATTGCTAACGATTGGGGTAGCGGTTTTATTGGCGATGTAACCCTCAAAAACACTGGTTCAGCGGTTTCAAACTGGATAGTTGGCTGGTCATTCGCAGGCAACCAGAACATCTCAAATCTTTGGGGTGGGGTTGTGGCCCAAACTGGGGCGAATGTTAACGTCAGCAACGCTGGCTGGAATGGCAATATTGGCACTGGTGGCACGGTAAACTTCGGTTTCCAAGCAACCTATAGTGGCGCAAATGCCAAACCAACCGCTTTTACCCTCAATGGTGTAACCTGTGGTGGCACCGTAGTTCCAACGAGTGTCCCAACCAACACAACGGTTCCCACCACTGTTCCGACGAACACTCCAGTTGCCAGCGCAACCACGCGCCCAACCAACACGACTGTTCCAACGAATGTTGTAACCAATACACCGGTTCCAAGCGCAACCACGCGCCCAACCAACGTTCCGACGAACACTCCAGTTGCCAGCGCAACCACGCGCCCAACCAACACGACTGTTCCAACTAACGTCCCAACGAATACGCCAGCTCCAACCACTGAGCCTGGAATTCACGTTGCAAACCCCTTTGTTGGCGCCCAAGGCTACATCAATAGCGAATATGCTGCCCGCGTGAACGCCGAAGCCAATGCCACTGGTGGCACACTTGGTTCACAAATGCGCAAGGTTGCTGAGTATCCAACCGCCGTTTGGTTGGATCGGATTGCCGCCATCGCTGGCAGCAGCGAATCGATGGGCTTGCGCGGTCACTTGGATGCAGCGCTCGTGCAACAACAAACCAGCGGCCAACAAGTTGCGATTACGATTGTCGTCTACGACTTGCCCAACCGCGACTGTGCGGCTTTGGCTTCAAACGGCGAGTTGAAAATCGCGGAAAATGGCTTGGCTCGCTACAAAGCGGAGTATATCGACCCGATTGCGGCGATTGTGGGCGAGAGCAAATATGCCTCGTTGCGGATTGTGGTGGTGCTGGAACCAGATTCCCTTTCGAACTTGGTGACCAACGCCAACATTCCGGCCTGTGCCGAAGCGATTTCGAGCGGTGCATATGTCCAAGGTGTCCAATATGCCATCAACAAACTGAATGTGACCAGCAATGTCTACATCTACATGGACATTGCCCACTCCGGTTGGTTGGGCTGGGATAGCAACTTCACGCCTGCGATTCAGCTGTACACCCAAACGGTGCGCGGCACGACCAAAGGCTTGAGTGGGATCGATGGCTTCATCTCGAACACCGCGAACTACACGCCATTGAACGAAGTGTTCTTGCCCAACTCGGGCTTGACCTTGGGTGGTGGCAATCCGATTCGCTCATCGTTGTTCTACGAATGGAACCCGTACTTCGACGAAGTGGATTATGTGGTGGCGATGCGCAACGCCTTCATCAGCGCCGGCTTCCCAAGTGGGATTGGGATGTTGATTGATACCAGCCGTAACGGTTGGGGTGGCACGGCTCGGCCAACGGCGGTAAGCAGCTCGAACTCGTTGGAAATCTATGTCAACGATTCGAAGTTGGATCGGCGTCCACACCGTGGTGGCTGGTGTAACCAAGCAGGGGCCGGGATTGGCGAACGGCCAACGGCAGCACCAGTGAGTGGGATTGATGCCTATGTGTGGGTCAAGCCTCCAGGCGAATCCGACGGCGTGGCGACGGCAGGGGTGATTGACCCCACCGACCCCGCCAAGCAGTTTGACGCGATGTGTGACCCGAATGCTCAAAACCGCTACAACCCAGCGTACCCAACCAATGCATTGGCGGGAGCACCCCACGCAGGGCGCTGGTTCTCAGCCCAATTCGCCATGTTGGTTCGCAACGCGTATCCTGCAATTTCGCAATCGACCAACCCAACTACAACTCCAGTTGCAACGACGGTTCCTGCAACTAGCACGCCAGTTGGCACGCCTGCTCCAACCAGCACGCCAGCCCCAACGAGCACACCAGCCCCAACCAGCGTTCCTGGTGTCCACGTGCCAAACCCCTTTGTTGGCGCCCAAGGCTACATCAATAGCGAATATGCTGCCCGCGTGAACGCCGAAGCCGATGCCACTGGTGGCACACTTGGTTCACAAATGCGCAAAGTTGCTGAGTATCCAACCGCTGTCTGGTTGGATCGGATTGCCGCCATCGCTGGTAGCAGCGAATCGATGGGCTTGCGTGGTCACTTGGATGCAGCGCTCGTGCAACAACAAACCAGCGGCCAACAAGTTGCGATTACGATTGTCGTCTATGACTTGCCCAACCGCGACTGTGCCGCTTTGGCTTCAAACGGTGAGTTGAAAATTGCGGAAAATGGCTTGGCTCGCTACAAAGCGGAATATATCGACCCAATTGCCGCGATTGTGGGCGAGAGCAAATATGCACCGTTGCGGATTGTGGTGGTATTGGAACCAGATTCCCTCTCGAACTTGGTGACCAACGCCAACATTCCGGCCTGTGCCGAAGCGATTTCGAGCGGCGCGTATGTCCAAGGGGTCCAATATGCCATCAACAAACTGAATGTGACCAGCAACGTCTACATCTACATGGACATTGCCCACTCTGGTTGGTTGGGCTGGGACAGCAACTTCACGCCAGCGATTCAGCTGTACACCCAAACGGTGCGCGGTACGACCAAAGGTTTGAGTGGGATCGATGGCTTCATCTCGAACACGGCCAACTACACGCCATTGAACGAAGTGTTCTTGCCCAACTCGGGCTTGACCTTGGGTGGTGGCAATCCGATTCGCTCGTCGTTGTTCTACGAATGGAACCCGTACTTCGACGAAGTGGATTATGTGGTGGCGATGCGCAACGCCTTCATCAGCGCCGGCTTCCCAAGTGGGATTGGGATGTTGATTGATACCAGCCGTAACGGTTGGGGTGGCACCGCTCGGCCAACGGCGGTGAGCAGTTCGAACTCGTTGGAAATCTATGTCAACGATTCGAAGTTGGATCGGCGCCCACACCGTGGTGGCTGGTGTAACCAAGCAGGGGCCGGGATTGGCGAACGGCCAACGGCAGCCCCATTGACGGGGATTGATGCCTATGTGTGGGTCAAGCCTCCAGGCGAATCCGACGGCGTGGCAACGGCAGGGGTGATTGACCCAACCGACCCCGCCAAGCAGTTTGACGCAATGTGTGACCCGAATGCCCAAAACCGCTACAACCCCGCGTACCCAACCAATGCGTTGGCGGGAGCACCCCACGCAGGGCGCTGGTTCTCATCACAATTCGCCATGTTGGTTCGCAACGCGTATCCTGCAATTGCACCGTAGGCTAGTTCCAACGCTGGACTATCCACGATACGCTCGCGACTAAACAGCCAAGGCGCAACGATTATTGCAATCGTTGCGCCTTGTGATTTTAGGAAGTTTCAGTTGAGCGATCAAGCGGTTTTGGCTGTTTATGTTGGCGCTGTTGCCAACGGCGGAATGCTGGCAAGCGCAACAATAAGAGAATGACAATCGCCAGGCCATACAGTAGCGGTTCGCGCACATCAGCCTTGACTAACCAGACATAATGCAACACTGCTAAGCCAGCGATTAGATAAACCAGCCGATGTAAAAGCCGCCAGCGCTTGCCGAGCCGCCGCATCCAGCCTTTGGTCGAGGTAATGGCCAACGGAATGAGCAAGAGCCAGGCAATTAAGCCAACGATGATATAGCGTTTTTCGCCGATCGCCTCGCCGATAAACTCCCAATCGAAGCCATAATCCCAGGCCACAAAAATCAACAGGTGCAAGCAAACATAGAAAAAAGCGTATAAGCCCAATGGTCGGCGCAACGCCGTGACCTGTTTAAATGGGGTAAAGGTCTTGATTGGCGTACAAACGAGTGAGAGCACCAAAATAATTAATGCAGTTTTGCCTGTGCGCAAGGTTGCTGCCTGAATCGGGTTGACAGTTAACTGATCGTTTAGATAATCGATAATCAATAACCCAAACGGCACCAGACACCCGATATGGACCAAATAGCGTAGCCAATGACGTTTGAGTTGATTGAGCATGCAAGCTACCTTTTAATAATTGACAGCTAAATCCATATCTTTGTACAACGAAGCGACTTCATCGGCGTAGCCATTGAAGGGCAAGGTGCGGCGGCGGCCTACCTCGCCAATGCGGCGCTCGCTGGATTGTGACCAACGTGGGTGGGGCACATCGGGATTAACATTGGCATAGAAGCCATATTCATCTGGCGCTGCGTTCATCCACAAACTGGTTGGTTGCTCGGCCACAAGCTCAATTTTGACGATCGATTTGATGCTTTTGAAGCCATATTTCCATGGCACGGCGAGGCGCAACGGCGCACCATTTTGGGGCAAAATAGGCTTACCATAGACTCCAGTTGCCATCAAGGTCAAATCGTTCATCGCTTCGTCGAGCCGCAAGCCCTCGACATAGGGCCAAGTGTAGTAGCTGCTATTTTGGCCGGGCATTTCTTCGGGGCGCATCACGGTTTCAAAGCGCACATATTTGGCAGCGCTGGTTGGCTCAACTTGTTTCAACAAGCCAGCAAGGCTAAATCCCGTCCAAGGAATGACCATCGACCAGCCTTCGACACAGCGCAAACGATACACTCGTTCTTCTTGAGTAAACTGCTTAAGCAAATCTTCGATTGCAAAGGTTTGGGGTTTGTTGACCAAGCCGCCAACTTCAACCGTCCATGGCGTGGTAGTGAAGTTTTTGGATTTTGCGGCAACTGCTTCTTTATCGGTGCTAAATTCATAAAAATTGTTGTAGTTGATGATCGATTCGTAGGGAGTTTGCACATCAACGCCAGCTGGCAGATTGCTGGTGTCTTCGCTGCCGCAGGCGGCTAACAGCGCGGCGCTGCCAACCAAGGCCGCTGCGCCCTTAATAAATTGGCGGCGCGAATGGAACAACGCTTCGGGAGTTATCTCCGATGAGGGAATCTTTTTCATGCTCAGCATCCTTATAACTAGCAACCACTAACCCAACCTACGTTTGGCTAGCCCAAATAGATCCACGTTGCTGTTGTTAGTATAGGGCTGAGATATTAATAGAGTATTACACCACGCTTACAGCTTACGATCAATTGCAACGATGCTAAACCAAGCGCCATCAACATGCATTAAATAAAAACGCCACACTGATAGTTGATTGGCTATCAGTGTGACTTTGAACTATTGCGCTACAATGCCTTTGATCGCATTGACATGGGCGTGAAGCGTGATCTGGCCATTGGTTTCAAGCGGTAGAGATGCGCGGATCTGGGTTTGGAAGGCTTGTTGCTCAGCGGCACTCATGGCATTCAGTTGTGGGCCAACGCTGGGTGCGCCAAGCACAGTTTGCCAATAATCAGCAAAATCAACAAACGTGCGGGTTACGCTGATGACTTCGCTTTCAAGATTCATCAGGCCTGCCTGTTGCCAAAGCTCTTGCATAACCGCCATTTGCGAGGCCTCGGCGCTCGGCGGACGTGGCACGCTGATGCCTGTATTAACCAAAGCTGCTTGTAACGAGGCATAGGGAAAGCCGCCGCCAAGCATATCCCAAGCGTAGGCCGCAACGGTTCCGCCTGGGGCAACCACCCGTGCCATTTCGGCAACGCCTTTGGCAGGCTCTGGCACAAAGAAAATCACCAAGGGCATAACGGCGATATTGACACTGTTAGCATCCAAAGGCAGGTTTTGGGCATCGCCTTCCTCCAGTTTGACTGGATAATCTGCCAAGCGTTGGCGGGCATAGCCAATTTGGGCTGGTGCTGGATCGATCCCCGTGACGGCGCTTGGTTGGCATTGTTTGAAGATTATTTCGGTAAACGCGCCGTTGCCACAGCCAACATCAAGCCAGCTTAAGCCGTTTTGCGGAGCGAGCCAAGCCAGAAATTTGGCTGCTACCAGTTGGCTCCATACACCCATATAGCGCTCATAGCTTGCGCCATCGTCGAAGCGAATTTGATCGTTTGACATAACATCCTCAACCACACATTAAATCTATACTGCCACTATAGGTGCATTGAAGGGGTTTTTCAAGAGTGTTGGAGGTTGGGCATCGGGGTCAGGGGTTAGGGGGTGCTATCATTGGGTAGCTGAAAGACCAGCGTTGATTGGCATTCCTCACCTTCATGCAATTCGTGGAATTCGTGGCAAACAAGCTGCTTCGCGGTTCCTGATCCCTGACCGCTCATCCCTGACACCTTTCATGCGAACGACCGATTGACAAGCTATGGCTTGAGCTTCTAGACTAAGAACGTTGCTTAATTGATTGAGCAGCACGCGTAATCCTCATTGTGGTGCATAACCGGAGTTATGAATGAACCAGGCAACTAGCGACGACATTGCGGCAATTCAGCAAGCGGCCCTCGACTATTTGGAATCTCAGCATACGCTCAACCCTGAACAAATGCAGCGCAGTATTCATCCGCGCATGGTCAAACGCACGGTCTGGACGCATCGCGGCACTGGCAAGGAATATTTGCGCGAAGCAAGCGCCGAAGAGATGATTTTGCTAGCGGCAAGTTACAATCAGGCAGGCGATAAGTTTCCGCCAAATCCACAAAAAACCGTTGAAATTCTCGATGTGCAAGGCGTTGTTGCCAGCGTAAAGTTGACCGCTGATGAGTGGATCGATTATATGCATATTGTCAAAATCAATGATCACTGGACGGTCGTCAATGTGCTGTGGGCCTATCACGATCTCGCGGCCCACCGCTAATGGACGCATATTGATCGATGATTGCGTGGTTGATGATTTGTGATCCAACAGCCACGCAATTTTCCTGCAAGCTGGCCGAAGTTTGTTTTTGTAGCTTAGAGAGAAGCAGAATGTCAATTAATGAACATGAACTACGGGCAGCAGCGATGCATCGCGAAAGCGTGCGCTTGCTCCAGCTTCGGTTAGCTGGCTTCGTTGGGCGAGTGACGGAACAAGCAGCAATTAATCAGTTAATCGCCCAAACCTGCCCGACAGGCGGCTATGTCTTGGTGACTGGCGGTGCTGGCGAAGGCAAAAGCAGCCTCATCGCCCAATTAATCGTGCGTGCAGGCTTGGAGCATACGCCGCATCACTTTATTGCCCTTACCCCGGGCCGCGCCTATCAACTCGATCTGTTGCGCAGCATCGTTGCCCAATTAATGCTTAAGCACAATTTGACCAATGGCTATTTTCCTACCGACAGTTACCCTGCACTACGCTTGGAATTTGGGCGCATACTACAAACGCTCTCGGAGAGCGGCATTACCGAAACAATCTATCTTGATGGCTTGGATCAGCTGCAACCAGAAGTTGATGGTAGTCGCGATTTGACGTTTTTGCCCTTGCGGCTGCCGCCGGGGATTGTAATTGTGCTTGGCGCAAGGCCCAACGAGAGCCTTGCAAGCCTGGCACTTGAACAGGGCGTGATTTACAGCGTGCCGCCTTTGAGCGAGGCCGATGCGATTACCCGTTGGCAAATGCTGCAACCAGCGCTTGAATCGCACCGATTACAACAATTAGCCCAAGCGCTCAAGGGCAATGCCTTGTTGGTGGAGTTGGCAGCGCGGGCTATGAGCACAATGCCTGTTGCTGAAGTTGTGCCCATCATCGACCAAAGCATTGCTGATTCGACCAATCTGTTTCGGCTGAGTTTGGCACGGATTCAAGCCCTCGCGCCAACCGAATGGCACATGATCATGCGGCCCAGCTTGGCGGTTTTGTTGGTGAGCCAAGAGCCATTGACGCCCGCCTTGCTCGCAGCAATACTTGATCAACCAGTCGCAGCGCTGTCAGCACCGATCGCGCTGCTCGCAGGTTGGGTCAGTACTGCCGCCGATCAGCGCTTAGTATTGCGCCATTTGTTGTTTCATGCCTATTTGCAAGATCACGAATTTACGCCCCTTGAACTGCGCGAATGGCATAGCCGAATGGCCGACTGGTGTGGAGCTGAGCTTGATGCAATTTGGCAGGAGAGCAGCGATCCCGTCGAACAGGCACGGCGCTGGTATGCACGCCAGCATTACATTACCCACTTGGCGCAAGCAGAGCGTTGGGCTGATTTGTGGCAGGTGATTGATGCAGGCGATTATGGAGCGCAGAAAATTCGCTTTGAGCCAAGCACGCGCTTGTATGGCCTCGATTTGGATCGGGCGCGCGAGAGTGTGATTGCAGCAGGCCAAAGCCTTGAACAGCAGCTTGAACTATTGCCGCGACTGTGGCGCTATAGCCTGCTGCGCACCAACCTCACCAGCCATGCAGATCAATGGGATGATTATGTGTTTGTGATTTTAGCAGTGGTTGGGCGGGTAGCCGAAGCCTTGGCCCAGATTGAGATTTGCTCTGATCCAATGCGCCAAGTGCTTTTGTGGGCTTGGATTGTGCCGTATGCAGAGCCAGATCGCCGCTTGACGATCTTTCAGCGCATGGAGCAAGTTGCCCGCAGTATGCACGATCACCGAGAGCGGGATTATGCGCTGCATCAGCTTGCGCTAGCCTATGCTGATAACGATATGCTAGATCAGGCATTATCAATTGCACGCACGCTTGACGATACTCGCGATCAAACCTTGGCTCATTGCGTAGAAACGGCAATCAATCAAGTTAATTTAGCCCAAGCTGCGGGTATTATTAAGCAGATTCAAGTTCCAAAGTATCAGCTTAAGAGTGCAGTACTTTTGGCGACGACGTTAATTGCGGTTGCTGAATTTGCACAAGCACGCCAATTATTAACCGAAACTATTCCCTTTGCTTATTCTGAGCATGTGGTCATACTCAACGCTATGCTTGCAACGGTCGAGTGGCGCGTTGGCAACCAGCAACAAGCCCAAGCATTGTTGATCAAGGCCCACGCCAGAAACGAACGATTGAACAATGAATCGCAACTCTTGGCGCTACCAGCGTTGATTAAGGGTTACTTGAATCAAGGGAATTTGGCCAAAGCTCGGAGTTTACATACTGCAATCGAATCGGATCGTTTTCGGCGTGAATTGGTTTTGATCTATATTGAGCATAGTGATGGAGCAACTGCCGTTGATTTAGCGGCCACAATTACTGATTGGCACAGTCGCGATCCAGCCTATGCTGCGCTCGCTGAGTGGTATTGCACCCATGCTGAGCCTGATCTTGCAGAAACAATGATTCAACTGATTGTTGATCCGCATCTGCGGGTTGAATGTTATTGTTCGTTGGCGCGCAGCTATGGCAACTATGTACAAATTGATGAGTTGCTTGCTGCTGTGCGGCTGGCATTAGCTGAGCATGTTCAGAATTACAATACTGTAAAAAGTTTGCTGTCCATCGCCAACACCTATGCTGAGCACGCCATGCACGATCAGGCGCATAGCACGTTTGAGCAGGCATTAGCTACCATAGTTGATACCGCGACATCAAGAGTACTCGTCAATGAGCACATGTATCTATTGCGACTGTTAGCTCAAATGGTCAAGCATTATGACTACGCTGATCTTTGTCAGCAAGTCGTTCAAGCTGCCTTGTTAACTGGTCTTCAACCAGCATTTGAATATTCTTTGGAATTTGAGAAAGCCAAGATCTATCTCAACCATGGTGCTATTGATTCGGTGCGCCAGATTATTGATCAAGGTATAGCGCCATATTTGGCGGTTGACCTTTTCGAAATGCTCGCAACTCGGGCAATAGAGCAACAGGATTATGCTCAAACGCAACGCTATTTGCTTGCAGCCTTGCCCTACGCCAAAGCGGTTGATTCTACTACGCCGATTCGTTTGCTTTGTAACCTTGCCATCACAGCGTTGCCCAATGGATTTAAGTCACTCGGTGAAACCATGCTTCGTGAAGCTACCCAGCTATTGCCCACAATTGAAACTCAAACTAGGCAGACTTGGGCTGGTTCAGAGCTTGTACGTCAATATCATTCCTATGGGATGTTAGCCGAGGCAAGTACGATTATCCAGGCAATGGCTACACCGAAATCGCGGTCGAGTATTATTCAATACCTCAGTAGTCGTTATGCTGCTAGTGGCGAGATTGAGCAAGCCTATACAATTCTACAGTTAGGATCATTTCATCCCGACGACTATCGGTCAAATCTCTGTGGAATTGTCATTCAAGCGCATAAACTTGGTTTGGCCAAGCAGGCGCAAGCCTATTGGGCGGAAGTTATTGCTGCCTGTAACCAGATACCCGATCCAATCCGCAAGCTTCAGCAGATTAAGGATCTGGCGTTGCTTCAAATTTACTATGGCTCCAATCACTATCTTAGCAAATTATTAAATTCCATCAGAACTATGCGCTACCCAGTATCAAAAGAGTATGTTTATGTTGGCGTTCTTTGTGAAATTGCCCGAGCCTATGCGAAGCAAGGCAATTATGCTGCGTGTATTGATTGGTTGCGCTATGCGCATACCATTTCCCAATCGATTGTTAGCCAAACCCGACCCAAAGTTGTTGCTTACCGCTACGTTGCTGCAACCTATCTTAACCATGCTCCTGATACAGATACCCAAGCATTTTTGACTGATCTGCTAAGCCTCGCCGATGGCATAAAACCAAGCAGCTATGCAGACGATCTGTTTAATTGCTTGACTGAGATTTGTACTGATTACGCAGTGCGTGGCCATGCTGAGTTCTTTACCAAAGCCTATCAGTATGCATTGCAAATTTCAGAGGTTCAGAAACGTGCGCGGGCGCTTAGAACAGTTGCCAATGGCTATGCCGATGTTGATAATCGGCCTGCACTCCAAGCGCTGATTGCTGAAATACACCAAATGGCTCTTAATTTGGGGCTTGAAACTGTCGCCATGACCTATGCCAAATGTGGCGATTTGGCCTTTGCTAAGGAGTTGATTATAAATGGCGATCCTTGGGAAGAAAAAGATTTTGTCTTGGAATATTTAGTGCCAGCGTTGTTACAAGCTGCTGATCCTATTAGCGCCTATGAGCTTGTGCCGAGCTTTAATTCGCTATCCAAACGAATCGAAGCTCTACGCCAGATTGTTGCTTACTATGTTGAACAGCAACAAATCGCCGAAAGTATCCAGCTTATTTATGCTGTATGGCGTAATTGCGCTGTTGCCGCTGAACTATGGGAACTGCGCACAATCGTGGAAGCGCTTGATTCCACCAACCCTTGGCTCTCGATCGCTTTGCTCGATGGCGTTCCATGGGTCGAGCAACAACTCCAGCGCTATGGCTAGAGAGCAATGAGTCTCTAGCAATTGAGACATTCAATCATTCATCGCAACACCCGATTATGGCGTTGGCGTGCCTTCCAGTAACGGTGTGATCGTGACAACTTGGCCCTGCTGACAGTGCAACTTTGATCGAAAACGGATGCTATTTAACTCCTGTTGCATACAGGGGCTAAACGTACAGAATTTCTCTCGTGTGTCTAGAAACGTGTCGCGCTCAAATCCCCGTTCGCGTGGGTTCCAAGGGTCCCTATGATTGCCACGGAGTGCGTCAGGATACTTCTCGCGATAATCCACGAGATATATCTGGTAAAGATAGAACTGATCGCGGCTAATCCGGCCTTCGGCAAAGGCTTGGCGTAAAATATCCATTGAATACATGGTTGTTTGCATGGCACGTTGGGTGGCCATGGGCACGGGCACAATCGCATTGCCACACACATCGGTTGTGGTTGGGCGCGCGAACCATGTTTCGGGCAGGATGGCAACGATAATGATTCCACTGAGCAGCAATCCAAGGCCAGCAAGCAACCAGCGCAGATGTTTGTTTTTGCCCATCAACGACTTCCTTTCTGCATTATGGCGTTGGTGTGCGTTCCAGTAACGGTGTGATCGTGACAGCCTGGCCCTGCTGACAGTGCAGCTTTGATTGAAAACGGATGCTATTTAACTTCTGTTGTACACAGGGGCTAAACGTACAGAATTTCTCTCGTGTGTCTAGAAACGTGTCGCGCTCAAATCCCCGTTCGCGTGGGTTCCAAGGGTCCCTATGATTGCCACGGAGTGCGTCAGGATACTTCTCGCGATAATCCACGAGATATATCTGGTAAAGATAGAACTGATCGCGGCTAATCCGGCCTTCGGCAAAGGCTTGGCGTAAAATATCCATTGAATACATGGTTGTTTGCATGGCACGTTGGGTGGCCATGGGCACGGGCACAATCGCATTGCCACACACATCGGTTGTGGTTGGGCGCGCGAACCATGTTTCGGGCAAGATGGCAGCGATAATGATGCCGCCGAGCAGCAATCCAAGGCCAGCAAGCAACCAGCGCAGATGTTTGGTTTTGCCCATCAACGGCTTCCTTTCCTGCTACTGCCCAATAGCATTGCCAACGCGGGCACAAATGCATGCTATGAACTGTTGCGCATCTGCCCACACCATGCTGCATAATTAACCCAAACCCGTTTATGGGTGGATTGAGCATGAGTAGTGACGATTGCTATGAATTTGACAACATTGATTGAGTTAGTGTATGGGGAAATCCCCTTCTTTCACGGTATAGGGTAGTTGATCGCTTGAGATTTGTCAATCATTTTTAAGTTTCAATTTTGGTATAGATTTGGCTGGGTTTAAACGCTAAAGGCAGCCAAAACACCAGTAGCCAAGCGCAATTTGCAAAGGAGGAGTATGCAGCCTAGTTACTACTTACGACGGCCTAGCTTGCCAAACGAGCCGAGCCAACTTGCCCAATTCGAGGCAATTTGGGCCACAATCGAAGCCTCATCCACGCTGATCGACCTAACCGCATTGGTTGATTCGCCGCGCTGGCAATTTTTGGCCTATCTTGCAGAACACAAGCCGGTGCTGTTTCATGGCTCTGGCAACCCAAATTTAGCGACGCTTGTGCCACGTCAAGCGAGCGATATTGTCGAGTTTGGTAACCAGTTGGCAGTGTATGCGGCCTCTGATGGTATTTGGCCCATTTTTTATGCCATTCTTGAGCGCGGCCAAGCAGAGGTTTCGTTGTTGAATGCCTGTTTTCGCAGTGTTAATGAAGATGGTAGCTTCGCTGATCCCCATTATTTCTTCTCCATCGATGATCAGGCGCATCAGCGCCAGCCATGGCGGGCAGGCACGATTTACATTCTGACGCGCGCTGGCTTTGTGGCCAAACCACGCAGTTATAAACGCGGCATGACGCTGCAAATTATGGAATGGGCGAGTGTGCACGAGGTTGCGCCAATTGCCAAACTTACGGTTGAACCCTACGATTTCCCATTTCTTGATCAGGTGCGTAGCCACAATCTTGCAACCCTGATCGAGCGCGCTACCGCCAATCCAGATGGCTTTCCATGGCTTGAATAGCCCAACGCTTGGTATAATGGGCTATTGGTTTGATGAGGTTGGCAATGCAAACACTTGATTTTGATGTGTTGATTGTTGGAGCTGGTTTATCGGGCATTAGCGCTGCCTATTATGTGCAAACTCGCTGCCCAAACAAACGCTATGCTATTTTGGAAGGCCGCACGGCCATTGGCGGCACATGGGATCTGTTTCGCTATCCTGGCATTCGCTCGGATTCGGATATGTATACGCTGGGCTACGCCTTTCGGCCTTGGCACAGCTCCAAGGCGATTGCCGATGGGGCCTCGATTTTACACTATATTCGTGAAACTGCCCAAATCTATGGCATTGATCAGCAGATTCGTTTTGGGCAGATGGTGCGGCGGGTCAGTTGGTCGTCGGAGCAAGCGCTTTGGACGGTCGAGGTTGAGCGCTTGGCTGAAGGCGATTGGGTGCAATATCGCTGTAATTTTCTCTATATGTGCGGTGGCTACTACGATTATAGCCAAGGCTACACGCCAGAATGGCCGAGTTTAAGCCAATTCCAAGGGCGGGTGGTGCATCCCCAAGCCTGGCCACAGCAGCTCGATTATCGCGATCAACGCGTGGTTGTAATTGGCAGTGGCGCAACCGCAATTACCTTGGTGCCAGCAATGGCCAAGCAAGCAGCCCATGTGACGATGCTCCAACGTTCGCCAAGCTATGTTGTGGCTCAGCCAGCCCATGATCAAAGTGCTGAGCGCATTCGGCGTTGGTTGCCAGCCACATTGGCCTTTCATGTGATTCGCTGGCGCGCGATTATCCAAAGTATCTTCTATTATCTGTTGATGCGTGGCTTGCCGAGCGTTGCCAAACGCGCTTTGATCAAAATGGCCCAGCAGGAGCTTGGCGAAAGCTACAATGCTAAACTGCACTTTACGCCAAAGTACAATCCATGGGATCAACGGCTGTGTTTAGTGCCTGATGGCGATTTTTTCAAGGCCTTGAAAGCGGGCCACGCCAGCGTTGTGACCGATCAGATTGAGCATTTCACCCCAACCGGCATTCAGCTTAAATCGGGCCAAACCTTGAGTGCTGATCTAATTGTGACTGCCACTGGCCTGAATTTGCGCTTGCTCAGCGGGATTGAAGTGCTGGTTGATGGGCGCAAGGTCGAGCTGGGCACAACCCTGAATTACAAAGGCATGATGCTGAGCGATGTGCCGAATTTGGCTTTGGCTTTTGGCTATACCAACGCTTCGTGGACGCTCAAATGCGAATTAACTTCGATGTATGTGTGCCGTTTGTTGAAGTATATGGATCGCCATGGCTATGCGTATTGTGTGCCCAAGAATTTTAATCCAGCCATGGCCAGCGAGCCAGCGCTGAATTTTACTTCCAGTTATGTGCAACGAGTGATCAGTCATTTGCCACGCCAAGGCCGCAACCGCCCATGGAAGCTCTATCAAAATTACCTGCTCGATTTGCTCATGTTGCGGCTGGGTAGGCTCGATGATGGCAATATGGAGTTTTTACGCCCTTGGCCACGCCAACATCAAGTTGAATAATTATTCCTCTGCTGGTTGCTGCAAGGCTTCGCGATAGGCGGCAAGTGCTCGTTCGCGGGCAAAACCATGATCAACCAGCGGCGCTGGATAATCGCGGCCAATCACACAGCCAAGGTGTTCTTGCAGGGTTTGCGGCATTGTCCATGGCTCGTGAATATAGCGATTCGGCACGTTGGCTAGCTCGGGCACAAAGCGCCGAATGTATGTGCCGTGCGGATCGTGCTTTTTGCTCTGGGCAATTGGGTTGAAAATGCGAAAATAGGGTTGAGCCGATGGCCCGCTTGAGCCTGCCGCCCACTGCCAGCCGCCATTATTAGCGGTCGGGTCTGCATCGCATAATTGCTGCATAAAATAGCGCTCGCCCCACCGCCAATCGATCAGCAAATCTTTGACTAAAAACGAGGCGCTGATCATCCGCACCCGATTGTGCATCCACGCCATTTGGTTGAGCTGGCGTTGGCCTGCATCGACAATTGGATAGCCAGTTTGGCCCTGTTGCCATGCGCTAAATTCGGCAGGATCGTTGCGCCATTCAATCTGATCGTAGCGCGGATCGAGCGACTGTTTGAGCATCTGCGGATTGTGATAGATCAATTGGGTGTAATAATCGCGCCATGCCAATTCTTTGATCCAGGTATCGACGCCTTGGCGCTGCTCCGCGCTGAGCGGCTCGGTCAGCAGATCGACGGCGCGTTGCAGACATTGGCGTATCGAAATGCTGCCCATGCGCAAATCGACCGAAAGCTGCGAGGTGCCAGCTTCGGCGGGTAGCTCGCGGGCATCGTCATACTTCAAGACCGATAAACTGCGTCGCCGATCAAAAAATTGGCTTAAGCGCTGTTGGGCTGCTGCTTCGCCAAGCGTAGGCAGCGTTTGCTGCAATTCAAAACCCAAATCGGCCAAACTTGGAATTGGCAAGCTGCTTAAATCAGCATCCGGAGGAACAAGCTTGGTGGGCGCTGGCACAAGTTGCTCGGCCTGCGCATAAGCCAATTCGCTCCAGCGCTTGACATATGATCCAAACACCAGATACGGCTTTTGCTGGCCTTTGGTTTTTAGCCCTTCAGGCTCGACTAAAACGCTATCGTGAAACGAATGGGCTTGCAGGCCTGCTTGGCGTAGCCAGAGTTTGACCGCAGTATCGCGCTTAATTGCATACGGCAAATAATCGCGATTCCAATATACGCCGCTGGCTTGAGTTTCGCGCACGAGGGCTTGCAATTCGGCTAGCGGTTGGCCATGGCGCACAATCAAGCGGCTGCCCAACTGACGCAAATCGTGATCGAGCGCTGTGAGCATGGCGAGGGTCACGCCAGTTAAGGCTGCTCCCACATAGCCATCGTGCAAAATCGCATCATCGAAAATAAAAACTGGAATGACCTCGCCAGCGCTTGCCGCGACCGCAGCATGCAAGGCGCGATGATCAGCCAAGCGTAAATCGCGTCGGAACCAACAAATAACAGGCATAAAAAAACTCCCCAACTGTACGCAGCATACTACGTACAATTGGGGAGTTGGATGGTTGTTAAGCAGCTTATTGCTTGCTTGCGATTGGCAAGTAGACCTTTTGCTCCGTTGGCGTTGGCGTGACGCTTACACTTGGCGTGACGCTGGCGCTTGGAGTAACGCTCGCCGTTGGGGTTGCGGTGTTGGTTGCGGTTGGGCTAACCGTTGCTGGCGTTGCGGTTGGTGTGCGAGTTGGGGTTGTGGTTGCCGTCGCCGTTGGGGTAATTGGCGTTGGCGTGATATTGACCCCGTTGATTGTAAAGTTGGCGTTGGAAATATCAAAGAAGATATTATCTGCACAACGCACTTTGATCCGCGCAGCAGCTGCATTGACGTTTGGGGCAACCACGGTTTCGCTGCCATCATTTGGCGTATTGCTCACCAAGGCATTGAAGCTGGTGCCGCCATCGGTTGAGAGCAAAATATTCACATTGGCACAGTTAATTGGCGCCGCTGTGGTATTGGCTACATCCCAGGTGACGGTTTCGTTAGCATCGCCTGTCCAAGCAATTGCTGTATTTGGCGCAGTTACTTGGAAGGGGCCAGCGCTATTGTTGACCGTCAGCACCGCTGTATCCAAGCCATAGCCACCAGCCCCAGCGTGATTGTCACGCACAGTCAAGCGGAAGGTCAAGGTGCGGTTGGTGGTTGGCAATGCTTCGCCAATGGTGCTGGTGTTGTTCAAAATATCGCTGAGTTTAGGCAGGGTGCGCACATTATTCACAGTTGAATTGAAACTGCGGAAGATTGGGCGGGTGCCGTTATCGGTATTTGGTGGCGAAGCAGCTCCCAAATCATATTGTTCCCAATCGTAGGTCAGGCTATTGTCTTCTGCATCGGTCGCGCTGGCGGTCAATTCAAATGGTGTGTTAGCAGGAATCGTGTAATCGCTGCCTGCGTTGGCGACTGGTGGGGTATTGCCAGTTTGTTGGGTCGTGCCACACGTTGCGCCGCCACCAGTGGTGATGAAGGCCGAAATTTCTTCCAAGCTCTTGACGTGGAAATCAAAATCGCTGTTTGGCTGCAAGTTTTCGGAGCCACAGATGCCTGCGTAGGCCATAATCGTCGAGCCGCTGCCTGGTTCGTAGGCCGCACCGCTTGAGCGATTGCTGCCGCCACAGCTGCCAGTTGTGCCGTTGAAGGTGTGGTTGCCACCAAATTGATGGCCAATTTCGTGGGCAACATAATCAACATCAAATGCGTCGCCAACTGGTGAGCCTGAGCCAGTTACGCCACGAGCTTTGTTGCTGGTTGAACAGACTGAGCGCAATGAGGCAACCCCACCGCCACCAGTGCTGAAGACGTGGCCAATATCATAGTTGGCGCTGCCGATCACGCTGGTTAAGTTGGTTTGGTTTTGGCCAAGCATCGTGCTACCGCTATTGTTGGTGTAGGGGTCGCTGCTGGCGTTGGTATAGACAATTAGATCATTGTTGGCGATCAATTCCATGCGCACTGACAGATCGCGTTCGTAGATGCCATTGACGCGGTTCATGCTGGTGACGATTGCCGCCATTGCACCGCTGACTGTGCCACCGTGGAAGGCGGTATATTCGCCAGTGGCGGCCATGGCCAAGCGATAGGTGCGCAAGGTTTCGCCAATTGAATAGCGTTCTGGCACGGTTAATGGGGCGTTATCCAATAGATTTGGCTCGTAATCGATGCCTGTGCGTTCGGCCAACTTATTGGGATCAGCCATAAAGTTACGGCTATCGTACACAATATAGTTGCTGGTGTCGTTGCGGCTGTAGGGGTCGATAAAAATCCGGCCTGATTCGCTCAAAATCATGCCATGAAAGCCGCGTGGCGTCAGATCAAGCCGCGCACTGGTGCTTGGTTGATCGATTGATTGGGCCAAGAAGGTGCGAATTTCGGGAAACTTGGCGGCCAAGGCTGGCGCCATAATTGGCGATTCGACGACTCGGAATTTACCAAATTGGCCGTTGGGCAAGGGCAAATCCAAAATCAGCCCAGATTTTTGAACTTTAGTTTGGGCTTCTTGTGGCACGCGGCTCAAGTGTTGTTCGAGCAAGGCCAAATCGAGGCTAACCGTGCGATAGACCGTTGGAATAATTTCGCGCGAGCCTTTTTGTTGAATGCTCTGTTCAGCAACATTCGCCCATAGCCCATCAGATGAGCTGACGCTGGGTGTAACCATTGCAGTTGCCGTGATCACACTAATCAGGGCAATGCTTACCACTGCAAAAATGATCACCCATGAACGACCAAAACGCATAGATATTCCTTTCCACAAAACAGCAAGGCTTATTATACAACTAATTAAGCAATGATTAAGCGGCTGCTATTGTGGAATGGCTGATTGATTCATCCTTGCAGGATACTAGCTTGATTTTAGCAGCATCCTGCGTTGTGCTAAGCGAATTACTGGGCTTTAGGTTGGCCTAAACGAGGCATAAATTCCATCAATGTTGTATAAATATAGGCTAATTCCGGCGATTCGGTATTCCAGCTATCACCCTCGGATGAGCTTGATTCCCACATCGGTTCGGCTTCGAGCACCTGATACACCCACCACAGATTGTGCCATGGGTCGAGGATGCGCGAGAATAGCTCGCCAAAGATTGGGGTTGGCTCGGTCACAATCGTGACCCCATTGGCAACTGCGGTTTGCAACGTTTGGGCCAAATCGACAACATAAATTTGCAAAAAGCTTGGTGTCCATGGCCAATCTGGCTTGCGATCAACGACCATCAGCGTCGAATCGCCAATTTTAAATTCAGAATGCAGCCAGAGGCCATCAGTATCAAGCGTATGGGCGGCCTCAACTGCCTGCGCCCCAAAAACCGTTTGTAGAAATTGGCTCAAGTGCTGAGCATCATTCGTAATAATAAATGGATTGACGGTGGCATAGCCTGCTGGTACATAGCTCATTATGCTGCTCCTTGCTATTGATTGATAGCCTGAGCATAAAATAAAATTAGGACAGAATTGGCCCTAATTTGGAGCAATTACGATGTATTCACCAACATTGCGGCTTTTGGCGGTGCTCGAACTCTTGCAAGCGCGCCAACAAATTAGCGGAGCCGAGCTGGCCCAACGGCTTGAAGTTGATCAGCGCACTGTGCGCCGCTATATTCAACAGCTGCAAGATATGGGCATTCCGGTTGAGGCCGAACGTGGCATCTACGGCGCGTATCAGCTTAAGCCCGCTCAGCGCGTGCCCCCGCTCTTATTCAGCGAAGCGGAAACGCATGCCCTGACCTTGGGCTTATTGACGATTCGCGAGTTGCAATTTCCGGTTGATCGGGCGATTGTTGAAACAACCTTGGCCAAGATCGAGCGCGTGCTGCCAGCGCACTTAATTCACCATGCTCGGGCAATTCAGGCGGCAATTAGCATTCAGCATGACTTTCATCGGCAGCGGATCGAGCCTGCTTGGCTGATGCAGCTCAGTTTAGCGGTGCTGCAACAACAACAGGTGCAGCTTGAATATAGCTCCTATAGCGAGCAGCTCAGCACACGCAGCATCGATCCATATGGCATTGTGTTTAATAAGGGAGCATGGTATGTGGTTGGCTATTGCCATTTGCGCAGCGCCATCCGCATCTTCCGCCTTGATCGAATTCGCAACCTAGCCTCGTTAACCACCAATTTCGAGCGCCCAGCGTCAATTAATATCGTCGATATACTACTTGCTTCCTTGAATGCTGCCCCTGATCAGCAGCACGTCGAGGTATTGCTCAAAACGAGTCTCGATCACGCCCAACAGCTGATTTCGCCACAGATCGCGACGCTTGAGGCAACCGCGCAGGGCGTACTGTTGCGGCGGGGCGCAGGGCATTTGGAGTGGGTAGCCTTTTTGCTATTGGAGCTTGATGTGCCCTTGGTTGTGTTGCAACCACCAGCATTACGCACCCTGATTCAGCGCATGGCAACCAAAGCCTTGGCCATGCTGGAGCCGCTTGAGTTTAATAAAGATATGTCTGCTGAACAAACCAATTAATCAGCAGTTCGATTATTCATACGAGCCAATAGCCAAGCGTGGATCGACTCGGCGAGAGCTACATTTTGTTGTAGATAGCGATGCAACAAATCATAGGTTGCTTGTTGAGCTGGCTCGTCATGCGGCCTAATCTTCTCTAAGAGCAGCAACGCCGCATGCGATCGATGACGTAACTCATGGTCAATCTCAGCGATCAATGCAATTGAATTCGAATCCATTGACGCTCCTTCTTCAGCGAGAAACCAGCGGTTTTGGGCTACACGTTCGTGAAAATGAACGATTAAACAGCACTTGATTATAGGTAAGTGACGCGTTCTCCTGTGGTTGTCGACTCTTAACTTAGCAATGCTACTTTCGACTATATACTGCATACATCGATAACAAACAACGTTCGAACAGTGAAATCGATAACAAGCAATAGTCAAACAGCGGTGCGATATACAACAACATTCAAATATAGGGGGATGTTATGAAAGCCTTACGTTTGTTTCCTAAACTGGTCATTGTCGTCGGGATCATTTTTGCCTTAGGTGGCGCAGTGACGATGGGGGCCGGCATCTATATCAATAATTTTGTTGGCGATAAACTTGAAGCGCAACAAATCACGACACCTGAAGATGCATCGATTCCAAATGCACCAGTCAACGATATTGCAACTGCCTTGAGCATGGCCGACATCATTCAACACCACGCAGCTGATAGCTCACAAGGTCTGTCGTATGCGCAAATGGGTCGCTTCTCGACTCCCGATGGTGCACCAGCTGGTACGAACAATGCTGACGAAGCCTTGAAAGATGCGAATGGCAAACCAGTTGCCAACCAAGCTCGCAACACCCAATTGACGGCTGCTGGGCTGGTAACATCACTGAGCCTTTCAGCAATGGCACTTGGCGCTTCGTATGGCGCAATCGCCCTTGGGCTTGGCTTCTTGGTTCTGGGCATCATTATTACTGGCCTTGGTTATGCCTTACTAGGCTTGATTACGCCAGAAGTTGCCAAACGCTTTGGTCTGCAACCAGTCGCAGCAAGCAAATAACCTTTCACGTTTCAATCGCAAGCCTGCCAGTCACACCGACTGGCGGGCTTTTTGTTTAATAGCCTTCGTTCTCAAGCGATTGCTGGTAGGCTTGTCGCACGCTTGGGCTGATGATTGCTTCGCCAGCAGCAAAGGTTAATTCTTGATCAACTGCTGGGTTGAGCGCTGTTTGAGCGGCATACTGTTTGTTTTTGGTGATGTGGCGGGCGACGATTGCCAACAAATTGGGGGTTGGTAAGGCTTCTTGGGCCACTTGGCTGGCTGCATCCCACAGCTTGGCTTGTTGCAAGGCTGAGTTGGTTTGTAAGCTGATGTGTTGCACTTCAATCACAAAGGCTGCATGCGGCGGCTTTTCGCCTAAGGCCATGCTTGCACATAGCGCTAGATCATCGGTGAGATAGCCAGTGCCGTTGATGTGCAACACTTCCTCACGGCCTGGAACCAAAAATGCCAGCCCAATCTGGTCCGATTGCAACAGATTGCGCACGGTGTCTGCCCGCTGGTTGCCTTTGCGATCAGCAATCGCCAGCGTGTGGTCATCAAGTACCCGCACAAATCCCGCTGTATCGCCTTTGGGGCTGGTATCGCTGCCGCCATTGGCATCCCACGATGAAAGCAGCACAAACGGCGATTGAGCCAAAAATTGGCTAATGAGCGGATCGTTGAGGCTGGTTGCGCTGGGCTGAGTACCAAAATTACCTGACGTAATCGTTGTGCTCGCATCAAAAAGCTTTGAACGTAAAATACACTTGGCACAATGTACAAACGCCTCTTCTACCGCAAGCGTTATCTGGCTTGGCGTAATTTCAGCCAGCTTGCCATTGACCCGCAGCGTTTCGCCGTGGGTTCCGGGCAAAAAGAAGAGCAACGAAACACTGGGATAGTGCTCGGAGAGCGCGAGCGTGCTTGGGCGATCAAAGGTTATTTGGGTTGCTGATTCGGCCCGCATAAAGCCAGCAGTTCCGCCAATAATTGTTGTCTGCGACTGGCCTGCTGCATCATGAAAGCCTAAACCAGCGATGGGAGCAATCGCCAGAATCGCAAGGCAATCGTCGTCGAGCCTCGTAACCGTTTTCATCAAAACCAATTCGTTAGGTGAACCAATCAGCGCTTCAACCTCGCTAACAGTCGTTATCCGCCGCATAAGTATTTCCTTTATTGATCCAGGTATGGAGGGCAATAGTGAACATCATAACCAACCATAATCATCGATACTTAGTACGATAATCGATGCTTGATGATTTGGCGAGGACAATAGTCGCCAACATTAGCGCTAAACACTTGTATTTTACGAACATATGATCTCATAATGAGTCATCTCAGCAAAGATGTACCGATTGGTTAATGATGAAGGAGCAGACAATGAGCGAGCTACATTTGAGCCAAAACCTACATTCAAAAACTGGTATGCTGATTCGTAAACCGATTGAATTCGTGTTTGAAGCGCTCGTCAATCCTGCGCTGACCACCCAATTTTGGTTTACTGCAAGTAGTGGTTGGCTTGAGCAGGGCAAAACGGTTACATGGGAATGGGCTATGTATGATGTTGCGGTTGAGGTAACGCCGCTTGTTGTTCAGCCACCAAGCCAACTTGTGATTGAATGGCCTGGCTATGCTGGTCTAGCCCAGGTTACTTGGTCTTTGCAAGCACTGCCCAACCAAACAACCTATGTAGAGGTTGCTGAAAGTGGCTTTACAGGAACAGCTGAGGCTATTCAGCAACAATTAGTTGATTCAACCGAAGGCTTTTGTTTGGTGCTGGCAGGGCTTAAGGCATGGCTTGAACATGGCATTGCTCTAAACCTCGTTGCTGATCGCTTTCCTGCTGGCTACCATGCTGCACATGAGGAACGCAAGTAATCTGCATAGCGAAGCACAGTGTTGCACAACTTGCCCCTTGCTAGGAGCGAACAAGCAAGGGGTTTTTTTAACCTGCCGCTTTATTGATCAAGCTGCAAAACGGCAAATGGCTCGCCGAATGGCTGTTCGTCGGTTTCCACAAAGCCTAGCGATTGATACAAACGGCGGGCGACATGGTTCGCATCTTCATAACTGACTGCTACCGAGCGACCTCCAGCTGCACGAATTGTTGCCAACATGAGTTGAATTGCCATCCGTCCATAACCCCGACCCTGAAATATTGCATCAACCAAGAGCCGCAGTAACCCCCAGCCGTAGTCTGGATCATTGCCATACATCATGAAGCCAACCAGCGTTGTATCAGCGTAAATGCCTTGGGTTTCCCAATGTGGCTCGAAGTGTGCTTGGACCAACGAGGCTGCGGTGCTGGCGACAAACTGTTGTTGATGGGGCGCGACGCTTAATGCCAAACAGGCACGTGCGTTGGCGAGGGTAATTGGTTGCAGGCTGATTGTTGCGCTCGGTTTCGAACGTGGTGGTACTGCCAGCGCCACAGTTAGCGCTTCCGCTGGGTCGCTTGGGCTAGCTTGTGCCCCAAGCGCTGCCAAAAATTGTTGAGCCAGCTGATTGCTGGTTGGATAGGTTGCATATAACTGTTGAATGCTATAGTCAGCGGCGCGCTCTGTAAGCAAGGCGGCAATTGTCGCGCGGCCATAGCCCCTTCGTCTCAACTGCGGATCGATGATCAGATCGTAGAGCCACCAGCGGCCATCAGCGATCGCCGTGCCTTCGACTACCACTCCAACCAGCTGCTGCGCTTCTTGCTCGACGATGGCCCGAATTTGGGCATTTGGGATAATGGCGGCGTTTGCATAGGCTCTGGTGATGCTTGCCTGCTCAGCATCGATGGTGGCCAGTGCCTCAACCATGGCCTGGGTGAGTGCTTGGAACTGAATCTGCATTGCGACTACTCCTTTGACCGCTCCAACAAAAAGGGGACGGCATCAATAGACCTGTCGGTCTATATGATGGCCGTCCCCAAAATTTGGTGGTCGGAATTCAATTAGTGCTAGCATGCTACACCAAGCAAACCTGATGTGTCAACTAGGAAGACATGCGCTAGAATACGGACGCTTACAGTTAGCATGCCACGCAGTGTGAACAAATTGTGCTGCGTGTGCTTTAGCTTGTATCCCGCAATGGAATGCAATCTAGGAAGGCTTTTATGCTTCGTCGTCTTTTGGTTGTTGGCCTCAGTATTGTAGGGGGATTATTGCTGATTCAGCATGCGCTTGCTGGTCAATCCACCGCAAATTCAGCACCAGCAATGGCTAGGCTTGGTGGTGGAACGCTAACGCCTACGCTTGCACTAACTCCCACGGCAACGCTCACGCCCACCGCAATTCCAACTGCTGCGCCTATTAGCCTTGATAACTATTTGCCAATCGTGGTCAAAGCGCCGCCACCGCCAACCGCCACCCCAACTCCCATCCCAACCGCTTCGCCAATTCCAACTGCTACGCCGATTCCCCCAACCTCAATTCCGCCAACGCCTACGCTGGGCACGGTCAACCCAAGTTGTGATGGCGCGGCCAGTTCTGCGGCTCCTAACTATCCAGTTGCGATTACCAATGTCAATAAGGCTGGCAATCCAGAAACCGTGACGATTCGCAATACCTCGAACCAAGCAGTCGATATAAACAACTGGTGGATTTGTTCGATGACTGGCAATCAGCGCCATGCAATCCTGAGTGGCACATTGGCTCCAGGCCAAACTTTGGTCGTTGTTTCGCAGGCAAATGGGCCGATTTGGAATAACACGGCAACTGATCCTGCTGCACTCTATCGCCGCGATGGCTTTCAAGTCGGCTATCGTAGCCAATAGCCATGCTCGCCATGATGAAATTGAATCTGGTTGCACTGCAACATGCCTATGCTGGCGAACACGGCCATACTTAAGCTTCTCGCAAATGTGCAGTAGCGGTTTGCACAAGCTCGCTAAACGCTTGGGTTGCATGACAGCGGTAGACATCGCGTTGCCAGAGCAAGCCAACTTTGCGAGCTGGCGTTGGATTGATTAAGCGGATTCGCGCTAAGTTTGCTGTTGACCGATCATTCAAGCTCAGGGCTGGCAAGATTGTTGGCAGCCCTGTGCGTTCAACAACCGCCAAAATACTGCTAACGGTGTTGAGTTCCATCACAACATGCGGCTGGACAGGAGCCAACCGCGCGCTTTCTTCCCACAGGCGGCGGGTACAAAAGCTCTTGGCAAGCAGCACCAAATCCATCGCATCAAGCGCGCTAACTGCAATTTCCTGCTGGTTAGCAAGCGCATGATCGTTGCGCACAATCAGCGCTAAACGTTCTTCAAATAACTCCTGGCTGGCCAAAAGTTCGTGCGAACTTGGCACAAAACTCAAGCCAAGTTGCAACTCGCCTGCGACCAAACGCTGTTCAATCGTGTCTGCTGGAGCCTCTTCGATCAACAGCTTAATCCGCGGGTGGCGTTGTGCAAAGCTTGCAGCCAGCGCAGGAATCAAATAATCGTTGACTGTTTGGACAACGCCAATCGTTAATTCGCCCCGTTGCAGGCCTGCAAGTTCGCGAATTGCGGTTTCTGCTTGCTGCAACTCGCCAAAAATCCGCTCTGCATGCTGGTATAAAATGCTGCCTGCTGCGGTCAGGCTTACGCCACGTTTCGAGCGATTGATCAACACGGTGCCAACGGTTTGTTCTAAAACCTGAATTTGCTGCGATAACGCTGATTGCGAAATGAACAGCGTTTCGGCGGCTCGCGTAAAGTTGGCAGCCTGCACAACCGCTACCAAATAGCGCAGTTGACGTAATTCCATTATCACCTCAGCTTATGAAAAGCATAAGATCTATCTGTTAGACTAATTATAGCAGGTGGGCTAGAATCGTGGTGTTGAACGTTAGCGCCATTCAATGGCGTTGTTTCTGGAGAACCATATGCCTTCGACAGCATCGATTCCTGGCTATACCTATGGCAATGCTGAGGTGGCCGAATCGCCATTTCGCCTAGACGATCTTGCCATCCTCAAACAGACGCTGCTCTTTACTGAAGCTGATGTGCAGTATTTGCGTATGGCGGGCACTGTGCTCGAACCGCAAGTTGAAGCGATTTTGGATGTTTGGTATGGCTTTGTGGCGGCGCATCCGCATTTGGTGGCCTATTTTTCAACCACTCAAGGTGCAGTTCTCCCCGATTATTTAGCCCGCGTTCGTGCCCGCTTTGCCCAATGGATTCGCGATACAACCCAGCGCGAGTATGATCAGACCTGGCTTAACTATCAGATGGAAATTGGCTTGCGCCACCATACAGAGAAGAAAAATCACACCGATGCTGCTGCTGGCGCGCCAACGATTATCCCGCTACGCTATATGGTTGGCTTTATCGTGCCAATTACCCTGACGATCAAAGAGTTTCTCAAAGCTGGCGGCCATAGCTCAGCAGAGGTTGAACAGATGTATGCAGCGTGGTTTAAAGCGGTGGTGTTGCATGTAACGCTGTGGCTTCAGCCCTATGCTCAGCCAGGTGAATTTTAATTTCTTCAGCGCTCTCGGCTACTGAACGCAGGCGAGAGCGCTGAAAAAGTTACTCTCGATGCGAAACCCCTTGCCCACTCTGCTGGGTAAGGGGCGCTGCTTTCAAGGCTTGTTGCAACCACCAGTGTAATCCAAGCATCAGCCCAATTTCGGCAATTAACGCGATTAATACTTCGCTGCGCAACAAGACGGCGAAATTATTGGCGCTGAAGCGCAACAATCCACCAACAATAAAGGCGGTAAAGATTGTTTGCAGCAGCAAGCGATATTTGGCCAAATCGCGTACTGCCAGCAGAATGCAAACACCTAAAGTGCCAAAAACGCCAGCCAAAAAGCGAAAATGGCTATCTTGCACACCAAAACGGAGATTATTTGGATCAGCAACATGCGGTGGCGCACCCTGCCAACCAAGCGTTTCAAAGCCGCCAATTCCAAAATCGAGGCTGATATACAAACTATACAATCCCACCAAAACCAACACGATCTTGAGGCCCATCAAACTTGCTCGTTGCATCGATTCGCTCCCTATTTCAAATAATCCATGCACGATACAAGTTGCCGTAGGGTTAACTGCAAGCCTTGGTAACAATTATTCATTTTTAGCCTTGCCCTAGCAAGTGTTTACCATCCCAGCCATAAAGCTTTGGGTTGTGTGGTTGCTCCGGATCGTGAATGTGAATGCGACACACGGCAAGTTGCCATGGCTCAGCGAGCAGGTGTTGGCTCAGGCAATCAAGCAATGCTTCAGGGTCGAGTTGCTGCGAACGATAGTCAATCACAACGCGTAGATAGTTGGGCATGCCTTCGATTAGCAGTTCGGCTATGCCTTGTTGCTGGGCGTTTTCAACTACCGCATAGGCTAAATAATGCCCGCCATCAGCCACGCCATGCCCCGCCTGAACATTCAAGGCTGGTTCAATTGTGCCTGCCGAAAGATACCACAAGCGCGCCAAAAACCATGATGCCAAGTGCACATGATGGATATCCAAATGTGGTTCAAGTCGATCAGCAAGATTGCGATAGCGCAACGTTGGCTCATCATCCCACCATGGATCAACCAAACAGCGCCCTTCTGGTGGCAATGAATCAGTCCGCGAGTCTAGAAATCGCCAGAAAAAAGGCCCTAATGCAAAGCTCGCACCCAAATTGCTGCTCATAACGCTGGGTTCAGGCTGCTAAGCAACAGGCGTTTTTTGCTCAGTTGATAAACCTGATCGCCAACCACAAGCTGTTGATCGCCAAATGTAAAGCGCCAACGTTGGCTTAATTGGCTTGGTTGGGCAAACCAAACAGTGTGTTGCTGTGGTTCAAAGACTACGCTTAGTTGGGTTGGGAAATCGCCAGCATGTTGTTTGGTTGCCGCCAAAATTGCAAAGGCTCGATCAACGTCTGGCTGCTGTTGATTCAATAATTGCTGACAGATCAGGTAGCGATCGGCGCTTGGTTGTTGGCTCAGGCTGGCTGCTGGCGTGCTATGCAACGAAAAATTGGTCTGAATTAGGCTCTGCTCGGGTTGAACCAGCCCAATCTGGCCTGGCTCTAAAATGCCAATCTGGCCATGCTCATCGCGCAGCAAGCTATGCACACTGTGATTCGGCACATTGACAATGGCTTGGCTTTGCAACCCAGCAACATCAATAGCCCCGGCCAGAAATTGCTCAAAAACCTTCATAATATGCATGACATTGTTGCTGCGCCGATAGGCTCCGGCAGCTGTGGCAGGCAACATTTGCAGGTTCATAAAGCGGCCACTGCTGGTGAGGCCAATTGCTGGCAACCATTGGCCCTGCTCCGATTGTAAAATCAATAATTGGGCTGGATTGGGCATGCTCAAAGCGATTGGGCGCGGCCCAATATCAAAATTCATCGCCACCAAGGCTTGGGGCTGATTAATTGCAAAACTGGTACACATACATCCTCTGCGGGTAAATAATTAAGCATGGTATACCCACAATGCCGCTAATGCCAATCCTGCTTTGGCCTGATCCATAGGCTTGCTCCTGCGATGACGTAGTTATCGAAATTGATGCTAGAGGCCCATTCGCGGGCTAGAGGATTTGAAATTGACATAATTTTTACTGAACGATCATAACTGGCAAGCAGCTCGCTATGGCTATGCGCTTTGTCGATTTTTGCCACATTAAGTCCCATCGTTGCTGCTCCTTGTGCTGACACTTACTCATTATAGCGCTTGGAAATGTATGCTTGACATTACATTGAGTATACTATACATTACATATTGTAGCGTATACGTTACAATTCGGCTATTTAGTTGAGGATCTCGTGATGAGTTTTCATGAAAAAAGTGCTTGGGCAAGTTTGCTGGCGATAGGCGTAGTTTTTACCCCATACCTTGTGGTTGTCTTGCGACAGCCGTTGGCTTTTGGGATCTTGATCGTGGCGGTAATCGCATTAGTGCTCATTTTGACTGGCTTTCACATTGTCAATGCTATCAGTAGCAAATTGATTCGTGAGCGTGGCGTTACGCCGCCAATCGATGAACTTGATCGCATGATTGAGTTACGCGCAGCGAAATATGCAGGCTTTGTACTGGCATGTGCGGTGCTGACATGGTGTTTATTCGCGCTGGTTTTTGTGTCTGCTTGGGGTGTGAGTGCTGGTGGTGAGCCAAGCAATTTGGCTGAATTTCGTGTGCCTGTAACCCAAGCATTAACCGCTGTTCACTGGCTGTTTGCTAGCTTTGTGCTGGCCAATTGCGTCTATTATGCGAGCATTGTGGTGGGGTATCGGAAGCTCGCCCATGGATAAACTCTTGATTCAAAATCGGATTCGCCAACTGCGCTTTGAAGCCAACGAAATGACCCAACAAGCGCTGGCCGATCATGTTGGCATTACCCGCCAAACCGTGATTGCGCTCGAACAAGGCAAATATTATCCATCGCTTGAATTGGCTTTTCGGATTGCGCTGCTTTTTGCTAAACCACTAGAGCAGGTGTTTCAGGTTGAGGTTTAATTATTGGGCGGCGATAACGCATGTGGTTATCGCCGCCCAACGGGCTAAATTAGCGAAAATCGCTTGATTCAGAACGATTGTAAAAGGTTAGTGCTAATGCTCGTTGGCTTGCAATGCTTCTGCGAAGATGCTTGAGAGACCCGCCTTGAGTCCACTTGGTTTGCGGCCAAGCAGCGTTTCTAAGCTCGCTGAAACTTGATCTTCTTGACCCAATTTGATATCGGTCATAAAGCCAAGGATTCGTTGAATAACCTGATCATCTAGACCGCGCTGCTTTAGGTTTGCTGCAAATGCCGACCCTTCAATCGGCGTATAGGCAATCGTTTTGCCCGTCAGTTCAGAGAGCGACTGTGCCACATCAGCAAATGACCACGTTTGACTTCCAGTAAGTGCATAGATTTGGCTCTCATTGTGCAGCTGAACCAGTGCATTGGCCATGGCCTCGCCTTGCTCACTACGCAGCGCGAAGGCAACTCTACCATCACCTGCAGGCAGCACAATGCCGCGCTCAAAGCTGTGTGCTCCGCCAATAAATTGCGGAATTGCATCCATATACAAGGCGTTACGGAAGATCGTATACATCAGGCCACTGGCTTTAATCGCTTCTTCGGTCTGAAAATGCTCGTGCATCAGGGTATTTGCGAGCGTCGCAGGATTGCGTAAGTTTCTGCTGGTATAGGCAATGCGTTTGACCCCCGCTTTTTTTGCTGCATCGATGACATTTTGATGTTGTTGCACCCGTTTGCCCTCTTCGGTTCCTGAGATCAACAACACGGTATCGATGCCCTGCATCGCCCGATCAAGTGAATCGCGATCATCATAGCTGCCAATCCGCAGATCGAGCCCTTGGGCTTGAAGCTTGGTAGCTTTGGCTGGATTGCGCACGAAAGCGGCTATCTGGTTGCTTGGTAGTTGACGTAAGAGTGTCGTGATGACTGCTGTTGCAATCTGTCCGCTTGCACCTGTTAGCAAAATCATAGCTGCTCCGATAAAAGTAGTGTTATCGAAGATAACTATATCATGATATCAGTGATAATTCAATCACTGATATCATTTTTATGCTATCATTGTTACCATGGAAAATGCTGAAACTACCCCTAGCTTAAATGCACATGATCGAATTATGCGGGCTACTGCGAGTTTGCTTGCCCATGGTGGCCTCGAAAGCGTATCAACCCGTGCTGTCGCCGAAGCTGCTGGAGTTCAAGTGCCAATTATCTATCGGCTGTTTGGTGATATGCGTGGGCTGCTGAACGCCGTTGTGAGCCATGGATTTGAGGTCTATCTTGAGAGCAAACGCGAACGGCTAGCCCATCATGATCCGGTTGAGGAAATTCGCAATGGCTGGGATATGCATGTGGAGTTTGGGTTGCTTAATCCTGCCTTGTATCGGCTAATGTATGGCGAGCCACAGCCAAGCAAAGAGGTTCCTGCTGCGCGCAAGGCTTTAGCGATCTTGCGCGAACGAGTAACCCAGATTGCTGCGACTGGGCGTTTGCTGGTCGATGTTGAGTCGGCGGCTCAGATGCTGCATGCTGCTTGTCGCGGAGTAACATTTAGTTTGCTCGAAATCGATTCGGATGCCCGCGACCTTGCGCTTTCGACTAGGGTTCGCGAAGCCATCTTATCAGCAATTACGCAAACTGCAGAACCCATCCAAGTAGATGGAAAATCGAATGAGCTTCGTCGGATGATTAGCGTGGCGGTGACGCTCAAGGCCCTGCTGCCAAACAACGATATGTTGACCTCAGGTGAGCGTGCATTACTCACCGAGTGGCTTGATCGGCTAAGCATGAGCCGTTAATCCATTCAAACCTTGGGTTTCGCATCAATTGGTTAAATGGACATTCCCCGAACTCGTCAAACTAGCCCTCTGGTTTGACGAGTTCGGGGAATACATCGTATTTAAGCGCCCATTGCTAGGCCAAGGCTTCTGCTGCTGCGCGGCCTGCGGTGCGACCAGAAAAAATACAGCCACCAAGGAAAGTGCCTTCGAGTGAACGATAGCCGTGCATGCCGCCGCCGCCAAAGCCAGCCACCTCGCCAGCAGCATACAACCCACTAATCGGCTGACCATCTTGGCCAATCACCCGCGCCGAAAGATCGGTTTGCAGCCCGCCTAAGCTTTTGCGGGTGAGAATATTCAAGCGAACTGCAATCAATGGCCCTGCGCTGCGATCAAGAATTCGATGCGGTTTCGCGACCCGAATTAATTTATCACCAAGATAGTTGCATGCTCCACGCAAGGCCGTAATTTGCATATCTTTGGTAAATGGATTGCTCATTTCGCGGTCGCGGGCCTGAATTTCGCGCTCAATCGCTGCTGGGTCAAGCAATGGCTCTGGGGTGAGCACATTCATGCCTTTGATCAAATCGGCCAAATTATCGCGCACAACAAAATCGGCTCCATGGCGCTTGAAGGCCTCAACTGGCGGGGTTGCTCCAGGCAGAACCCGCCCCAACACTTGGCGCACACTTTTGTTAGTCAAATCGGGATTTTGCTCCGAGCCAGAGAGCGCAAATTCTTTTTCGATAATTTTCTGGGTGAGAATAAACCAACTATAATCGTAGCCAGTGTGCATGAGATGTTTGAGCGTGCCAAGGCTATCGAAGCCAGGAAACAGCGGCACTGGCAAGCGATTGCCAAGCGCATCGAACCACAACGACGATGGCCCGGGTAAAATCCGAATGCCGTGGTTGGTCCAAATTGGCTTCCAATTTTGCAAGCCTTCGGTGTAGTGCCACATGCGGTCGGGGTTGATAATTGTGCCGCCAGCAGCCTCAGTAATTGCCAACATCCGGCCATCAACATAATCGGGAACCCCTGCAACCATGGTTTTTGGCGCTTGGCCAAGCCGTTCGGGCCAATTTTTGCGCACTAAATCGTGGTTTGCGCCGATGCCACCAGAGGTCACAATCACCGCTTGGGCCTGCAATGTAAAGCTACCAACCACCTTGCGCGAGCTTGGCACGCCGCGCGCTAGGCTGCTTGGCTCCAAAATATCGCCCTCGATGCCAGCAACTGCTCCGCCATTCAGCAACAATTGATTAACGCGATGACGAAATTTGAGCGTAATCAGCCCTTTTTGGGCTGCTGCCCGCACGCGGCGCTCAAATGGCGCAACCACGCCAGGACCAGTGCCCCAAGTAATGTGAAAGCGTGGCACAGAATTGCCATGGCCAATTGCGCCATAGCCGCCCCGCTCAGCCCAGCCAACCACTGGGAAAAAGCGCATGCCCTGATCGTAGAGCCATTGACGTTTCTCGCCCGCAGCAAAGGCCAAATAGGCTTCGGCCCATTTGCGCGGCCAATAATCTTCAGGCCGATCAAACGCGGCAGTTCCGAGCCAATCTTGCAAGGCGAGTTCATAGGAATCTTTGATTTTGAGGCGCCGTTGTTCTGGGGAATCGACTAAAAATAAACCACCAAACGACCAAAATGCTTGACCACCAAGATTCTGCTCCGATTCTTGGTCGACCAAGATGACCTTTTTGCCTGCATCGGCCAACTCGGCGGCGGCAACTAGTCCGGCCAAACCTGCTCCAACAATGACCACATCGGCATCATAGTGCATGGGTGCTCCATTCTGCTGCATTAGGTATGGGTTGATTATACGCGATTTTAGCTGCCTGCAACCACTTAAACGCGCTGTTGCTGCTCCAACCTTCTAGGCCAAAATCAGGCTGATATGTGCTGATTGAGGATAAAGCATAATTCAGCACATATGAACGTTTATCCCATACCCTAAATCAAATTAACTGATAAAGAATACACTGCATTTAATTGATTAATTATTATAGCGCTAGAATGAAAAATGGATCTAGATTTAATTATTTGACATGGCTGATTGCTCAGGCTATACTTCCGGCTGATAAAAACTGTTTTTTCAGATAAAATAGTTTTTAGCATGTGATTAATACTTGCCAAAAATTGCTCAATTGTCGAGCAAATAGGCTTAAGGAGTAGCTCGTGAAACTTGTGCGTTCTTTGATGCTGTTGCTCTGTCTGAGCATGGTTATTGCAGCCTGTGGTGGGGCAACTACCCCAACAACTGCACCAGCAGCACCAACCACCGCTGCAGCAACCTCAACCACCGCTAGCGCAGCCGAGGCTAGCGCTACCGTCGAAGTAACCGCCGTTGCTGAGGTTTCGCCAACCGTTCCAACTACGACCACGACTGAGCCAGCAGGCGGCAGCTTAGTGGTCTATTCAGGGCGTTCAGAAAGCTTAGTTGCTCCCTTGTTGGCGCTGTTTACCAAAGAAACCGGCATTGCGGTTGAAGTGCGCTACGGCGACACCGCCGAAATGGCCGCCCAAATTCTTGAAGAAGGCGATAACAGCCCAGCAGATGTGTTCTTTGGCCAAGATGCTGGGGCATTGGGTGCATTGAGCGATCGCTTTGTGCAACTCGATAGCAGCTTGCTAAGCTTGGTTGACCCACGCTTTGCTTCAAGCGAAGGCAAATGGGTTGGCGCTTCGGGCCGCGCTCGGGTTTTGGTGTATAACACCGATGTCTTGACCAGCACTGACTTGCCAGCTTCGATTCTCGATTTGACCAAACCAGAATGGAAAGGGCGCTTGGCGTGGGCTCCAACCAACGGTTCATTGCAAGCATTCGTCACTGCGTTGCGGGTTAGCCAAGGCGAAGATGTGGCTAAACAATGGCTTGAAGGCTTGATTGCCAACGAAATCAAAGTGTACGAATCAAACTCAGCCATCGTCAAAGCTGTTGCCAATGGCGAAGTTGATGCTGGCTTGGTCAATCACTACTATCTGTTTGCCTTGAAAAAAGACCAACCAGATGCCAAGGCTGCCAACCACTACTTCAGCAATGGCGATATTGGCTCGTTGGTCAATGTTGCAGGCGTGGGCATTTTGCAAACCGCCAAAAACCCAGAAGCAGCCCAAGCCTTTGCCCGCTTCCTCTTGGATATTCCTGCTCAGCTCTATTTTGCTGAACAAACTAATGAATATCCCTTGGCTGCTGGGATTCCAATTAACCCAGCGATCAAGCCATTGAGTGAAATCACCACCCCCGATATTGATCTTAGCAACTTGAAAGATCTCCAAGGCACCTTGGAATTGTTGCAAGATGTTGGTGCGATTCAATAATGCCCAGCCGTTCGGTGTGTGGTTGGGAAGCTTGTTGGTACTATGGTGTTTAAACGGCTTCAATTAACTCGGCCACGCCGCTGGCCAGCACTGATTTTGACGATCAGTGCTGGCCTGATTGCGTTAATCATGGTGTTGCCGCTTGGCTACTTGCTTTTGCGCACCAGCGAGGCGGGCACGGCGGCATGGGCACAATTACAACGCCCCAGCACTTTGCGGGTCTTTACTGGCTCGGCGTTGCTGGCGATTACGGTGACTGCTGGCTCGCTGCTGATCGGCTTGCCCTTGGCTTGGCTGACCACCCGCACCAATTTACCTGGCGCCCGAATTTGGCTCAGCTTAATTATGCTGCCAATGGCAATTCCTTCGTATATTGGGGCTTGGGCGATTATTGCTGTGCTTGGGCCACGCGGCTTGGTGCAACAATGGCTCGAACCGTTGGGCATTGAACGCTTACCCGAAATTTATGGATTTTGGGGCGCAGCCGGAGCATTAATGCTGTTTGGCTATCCCTATATTGTGTTGAATGTGCGGGTTGCGTTGCGCAAGCTCGACCCAGCACTGGAAGAAGCGGCGCGCTCGCTTGGCCAACGTTCTGGCCAGATTTTCTGGCGGATTACCTTGCCTCAGTTGCGCCCAGCTCTTGCTGCTGGCAGTTTGTTGGTCGTGTTGTATGCCTTGAGCGATTTTGGTGCAGTTTCGTTATTGCGCTATAGCTCGTTTACCCGTGCGATTTATCTACAATATCGGTCCTCGTTTGATCGAACTGGCGCGGCGGTATTGTCGTTGTTGCTGGTTGGCTTAGCCTGTGGTTTATTGGCTGCTGAAGCACTCAGTCGAGGTCGAGCGCGCTATTATCGCTCGTCTGCTGGGGTTAGTCGCCAAGCGAACGTTATTGAGCTTGGGCGTTGGCGTTGGCCAGCCTTAATTTTTTGCGCGGTTGTGGTGCTATTTGCGGTGGTTTTGCCAGTTGTAGCAATTGGGGCTTGGCTGATTATCGGCATTCGCTCTGGCCAAGCCTGGAATTTACAACTAGCTGATTTCGGTAATTCGCTGCTTGCTGCTAGTTTGGCGGCCCTCGTAACGATTATGCTCGCGTTTCCGGTGGTCTTTTTGGCGGTGCGCTATCCGAGCCGCTTAACTAGCTTGATCGAACGCGCAACTTATGTTGGCTATGCGTTGCCTGGAATCGTCGTCGCCTTGGCATTGGTTTTCTGGGGTGCTAATTATCTGCCATGGGCCTACCAAACCTTGGGATTATTGATTTTGGCCTATGCTGTGCGCTTTTTGCCCCAAGCGATTGGCAGTTTGCGCACCAGTTTGTTGCAAATTAACCCGCGTTTGGAGGAAGCTGGCCGTTCGTTGGGTCAGACTCCATGGCGGGTGGTGTTGAGCATTACCTTGCCGCTGCTGCGCCCGGGCATTATTAGCGGCGCCGCCTTGGTATTTCTTTCGACCTTGAAAGAATTGCCAGCGACTCTGCTTTTAGGCCCGACTGGCTTTCATACCTTGGCAACTGATATTTGGAATAACACCACCGAACTGCGCTTTTCGCAAACCGCGCTGCCTGCTTTATTATTGATGTTGGCCGCCTGTGGCTCCTTGGCCCTGCTGCTAGCGAACGAACGCAAGACGTGAGATTACAACCATGCATGAACCAACCAATTTTGCGATTAATTGCCGTGACGTGAGCAAAACGTTCAATACAACCAAGGTGTTGGATCAGATTGATTTTCAATTGCCTGGCGGTAGTTTAGGTGCGTTGCTTGGCCCTTCAGGTTGCGGCAAAACCACCTTGTTGCGTTTAATTGCTGGCTTCGAAACCATCGATCAAGGCCAGATTTGGCTTGGCGACCGCGAAATTGCCAGCGCCAAAACCCATGTGCCAGCTGAACAACGCCAGATTGGCATGGTTTTTCAAGAATATGCCTTGTTTCCGCATTTGACGGTTGGCCAAAATGTTGGCTACGGCTTGGGTCGGCAGGCCCGCCAGCAGCGCATCGACGAATTGCTCGAATTGGTTGGCTTGGCAGGCTTGGCCAAACGCATGCCACATGAGCTTTCTGGTGGTCAGCAACAACGGGTAGCATTAGCCCGCGCGCTTGCTCCCAATCCACAACTCTTGCTACTTGACGAGCCATTTTCCAATCTCGATGCAGGCCTGCGCGACCAAGTGCGGAGTGCGACCAAGCAGATTTTACGCCACGTTGGAGCCACGGCTCTGTTTGTGACCCACGATCAAGCAGAAGCCCTGAGTTTGGCCGATCAAGTCACGGTGATGCTTGGGGGCAAGGTTATGCAAAGCGCTAGCCCGCATGAACTGTATTTGCGTCCAACCAGCCAGGCAGTTGCCCAATTTGTAGGCGAAGCCAACTTTTTGGCGGGGATCGCCCGCGACAATAGCGTCGAATGTGGATTGGGCCAATTGTTGCTCACCAAGCCCATGCATGGCCCTGTGACCCTGATGATTCGGCCTGAAGCGCTTCAGCTTGTGCCCGACCCAATCGGCAATGGCCTGATTCTTGGCCAACGTTTTTATGGCCACTACCAACTGCTTGATGTCCAAATTGGCGCTTTGCAACTGGCTGTGCAAACGGGGCCGCGGCTTGATCTTGCGCCAAATTTACGGGTTGCGGTGAGCGTGCAAGGGCCAGTTGTAGCTTTTGAGGCCAGTTAATTGCTAGGAGCCTTGTTGGTTCAGTTCTGCTAATCGTTGTTCAGATTGATCGATCCAGTGATCAAAATATCTATTCCGCAAAATTCTAACATTGGCTTTAGCCTCCTCAAGAACGGCTGCTGCGGCTGATTTCTGCTTAGTGACCCAAAAAACATCAAATAAATACATTAAATTGAGGGTCATTGCTTGCAGATCGTTATTAGCTTTTGTATGTGCTAAAGCCTCATTTAATGCTTCAATTGCCTCATCAATTCGATTAACTGCTTGTAACGAAGCTGCATAGTTCCCTAAAGCGATTGAAAGCTTTTTATAATCATTGGCTAAACGAAAGGCATCAATTGCTTTTTGATAAATCAGTAACGATTTCTCTGGCCGACCATCCAAACGAAAAACATTAGCCATATTGTTATAGACTCTGCCTACATCAATATGCCTTGAGTATTTTTTGAAAACTTCTATACTTCGCCGCCAATTGTTAAATGCAATATCATTATTATGCAATGAATGAATAATTCCTAGACGATTATATGATTCTGCAATAAATAATTCCTCGTTTAGGTAATTTTTTGTTATTTTGATCGATGTTTCTAGATATTTATCTAAAATATAAAAATCATCCATAACAGAATTCCAATAGTACCCATGAAATATGGTAAAATAATAAAGTATTTTTGCATAAATAAGATCATATTGGTCATTATTAGCATCAATGATCTTTTTGCACCAATCTAAACCTGCTTTGAAATAATTCTTTTTCAGCCAATAAGGGATAATTGCATACACTATTTCTGCTAAGCGGTGGTCGTAACCTGATTGATCTAACCAGTCTAATATTTGGACAATATGCGGATAATAAAACTGAATTTGCTCAATCCAATCTTCTTTATTCGAATCAGCATAAGGATTTACTTGGAGATAATCATGCAGATAGTTAATAATTGATTGTTGAATTATTACCAAATTCTGTACGCTGTCGAGTTTTTGCTGTGCATAATCGCGAATTGTTTCCAACATCATATAGGCAGACGCGTTGTTAAGTGTGAATCGTTTGAGTAATTGATGTTCAAGCAAGGTAGCCAGCTGTTGATCAACATACGCTTGAGTAAATTGGGGAAATAAGGCATAGCATAGCTCAGAATCCCATGGCGCTTGAAAAATACCTAGCTGATTGAAAAAAGCTTGAGTTTCTGGCTCCAGCAGTTGATAACTCCAATCTAAGGTCGCATACAAGGTTTGATGGCGCGCTTCAGCATCATTGGTGCTATTGGTTAATAATTCAAAGCGTTTGTTTAATCCATTAATAATTTCAGTTGTGGTTAACTGATTACAATGACCAGCAGCAAATTCGAGCGCCAACGGAATACCATCAAGTTTGTGGCAAATAGCTTGAATTTGGGCAAGTGTATGCTGATCAATTTGAAAGAAGGGATTAATTGCCTGTGCGCGACTGATAAAAAGCCTTAAACTATCAAAATTATCAATATCGCTCAATGCTAATTGAATTTGCGGGTCGGCAACGCTGAGGCTTTGAATTGGCAACACATGTTCGCCATAGAGATTTAAGCGCACGCGACTGGTTACAATCATTTTCAAGCTCGATGTTTGGCGCAACAATCGACTAAGTAACGGTGCAATGCCTAAAATGTGCTCAAGGTTATCTAAGATAAGGATACTTGGCTGTTCAGAAAAATATTCAGCCAATAATTCGATTAGGTCATCGCTTTGTGGATTATCATTCAGCCCCAGTTGACGAGCTAAAAAAGGCAATGCTGCTTCAGGGTTAAGAATATCGACAAATGAGCAAAAAAATATTTTTTGGGTGCGTTCGGCCTCTAACTCATGAGCCAATTCGATTGCCAAGCGGGTTTTGCCAATACCACCGATTCCCGTTAGGGTAATGAGTCGTACTGTGTGCTGGAGTAAATTATGGATAAAGGCAATTTCTTGCGCCCGCCCAATTAAGTGGGTTAATGGATGCGGAAGTTGGCTCCGTTTCTGGGGCCGTAGCTGCATTGCTGGGGTTGGCTGGGCCTGTTTAAGCGGCGCTTCACTGGTTAATTGAGTGCTGAGGGTTTGCCACAGATCACGCTGATGGCGATGGAAGGTTGCGGCGTGAATATGCAAGTGCTCGCAGTATTCGCTAACACTTGCTCTTGGATAGGCTGTAATGACCGTTAAGAGATTTAATTGGCGTTCATTTAAGCGTAAACTTCGCAGATATTGATAAAAGCCATTTAAACCACCAAAATGCTGAATTGCGCTTTGCCACTGTGCATGTTGAAGCAGACGCTGCGGGTTTTGCAGCAAGGTTTGAATGTTGGTTGGTGTCCATTGCAGGCTCAGGTCGGTTTTCATCAAGCACAACCCATGGCTTTCAGGCTCATATGCTGCATTATACCCCGAAACAACGCTCCTGTAGTGGGCCTTGAAGCAGGAGCGTTGTCAGGCAGCCTCAAGCGAAGCGTTATTCAGTCAATTTCCAGAGCATTGCATCGGTAAGGAAAACCCAACCATCGTCATACTCCTGATAGCCAACAATTTGATTTGATTCATTAATCGCAACTGCCCCTGTGTCGTAATCAGCCCAAGCATCTTCACCTGGCCACAGATACAGAACTGTGCCATTGTGCCAAACGGTGGCCTTCCTAGCTTCTGAAGAATACGTAGAACCCACGATAATCCCTGCATCGTTAATATCGTTCGCATAGGTATAGGTGTTAGGGCTGATGCTTAAGTCGGTTGTTACGCCATCTTCCCACAAAAAGGCCCGTGGAATTCCATCGGTCAAAACCATTGTGCCAACGATTTGCTCATGATTATTAATCCCATAGCCATAACTATTAGGTGCTGCCACATTGAGGTCGATAATGTGGCCATTTTTCCAGATCACGGCGCGACTTTGGCCATTGGCGTTGCTGCTAGTGCCAACGATCACCTTGTGATCGTTTATTTCGTTGGCAGCACTGCTTGGGCCGCCGAGTGTGCCCAGATCAGTCATGGTGCCGCGATACCACATAAAGGCATGGCTTTCACCATTCGCCGTATCACTCGTGCCGATGATCCGTTCGCCATTACTAATATCGCTGGCGCTGCTATTCGTTCCACCAAGCGTACCAAGCCCAAGCATGTCGTCGCCATTCCAAAAAAAGGCTTGATACTGTGAGGAGGTACCACTTTTTCCAACGACATAGCCAGTATCATTAATGCCATACCCATAGCTTCGATCGTTTTCACTCGTATTAACTGGCCAAATTTCGGTCTTGGTGCCGCGCCGCCACATAAAAGCATGATAATCTGATGATTCGTTCTCAGCGTAGCCACTAACCCGCCCAAAATCATTAATATCGGAGGCAAAGCCATCGTGGCCGCCAAGGGTTCCAATGTTGGTCGTGGTGTAGCCGGGGTCGGTTGGAGTTGGCGTGGGAGTTTGGGCGTGAACAGCGGGCGCTTGCAGTTGGCCAAGGCCGACGAGGCTAGCAACGAGCAGACCACCAGCGATGATTTTTCTTGCTACAGGCATTGATCGCTCCTTCAAAAACTCTGTATGGAATGGAGGCAATGCTGAAGGCAAGAGTTTATTTGATTCATATGGTTTGGCTGTTAGGCCTAGTATACCCCATGAACGAGCACTCGGCTAGCCCAAAGAGTATTGTTTATCTTCATCCCTCATCCTTCATCCTTCATACAACTTCTCACCCACAATTAAGCTGATTCGGCTACAATAGCCAGCGAATTCGATGCTACACGACGCTCTTGCCGTGTAAAAAGGAGTTTGTATGCGTATTTTGGTCTCGGGTGGCGCTGGCTATATTGGCAGCGTAACCAGTGCCGCATTGCTTGATGCTGGCTACGATGTTGTGATCTTTGATAATTTGCGCCAAGGCCATCGCCAAGCGGTTCCTGCTGCTGCGACCTTTGTTTTTGGCGATCTTAATAATATTGCCGAAATTCGGGCTGCCTTTGAAACCTATGGCCCTTTCGATGGCATCTTAAACTTTGCTTCGCATACCTTGGTCGGCGAGTCGATGCAGCACCCTGAATATTATCTGCGCGATAGCGTTGTGGCTGGGATTAACTTGTTGACGGTGGCCGCGGAGCATGGCGTAAAAGCGTTTATTCTTTCTTCGACCGCCAATTTATTCGATGACCCTGCCAAAATGCCAATCGACGAAAACGAGCGCATCGTGCCTGGCTCGCCGTATGGTGAGATGAAAGCTTGGATGGAACGGGCGCTCTATTGGTATGAACGCGTCCATGGCATTCGCTATGGCGCCTTGCGCTACTTCAACGCCTGTGGCTGTACGCCCACAATTGGCGAGCACCACGACCCAGAAACTCACCTCATTCCTTTGATTTTGCAAGTTGCTTTGGGCCAACGCGAATCAATCGCAATCTTCGGCGACGATTATCCAACGCCCGATGGCTCGTGTGTACGCGACTATGTGCATGTAAGTGATTTGGCTTCGGCGCATATTCTGACCCTGCAAGCCTTGCTCAATGGTGGTGCTAGCCGCCGCTACAATTTGGGCAACGGCGGTGGCTTCAGCGTCAAAGAAGTGATCCAAGCGGTGCGCAACGTCACTGGGCACGAAATTCCCGCCGTTGTTGCCCCGCGCCGCGCTGGCGACCCAGCAACCTTGGTTGCCTCATCAGAAACGATTCGCCGTGAGTTGGGCTGGGAACCACGCTATACCACCATCGAGAGCATTATCGAAAGTGCTTGGGCGTGGCATCAACACCATCCTGATGGGTATAGCGAATAATTTTCAAGGAGCAGCACTGATGGTTTCAACGACGCAACCAGCCTTCCAAGATCAATTGCAGGGCAATCATTGTTGGGGCTGTGGCAAGGATAATCCGCATGGTTTGCAGATCAAAAGCTATTGGGATGGGGCTGACGCTATTTGCCATTGGCAACCACAAGCTTGGCATTGCGCCTCGCCAACCCATGTGCTCAATGGCGGGATTATCGGTGCCTTGATCGATTGCCATTCAATTATCAGTGCCATGGCCTTGGCTGCTCAACAGGCAGGGGTTGCACTCAGCAGCCCTTCGCCAATTTGGTATGTCACTGGCAAACTCGAAATTGCCTATCATAAACCAACCCCGCTTGGCCCAAGCGTTGCCTTACGCGCCCGCTTCGCTGTGCAAAGCGAACGTAAAACCTTGGTAACTTGCACGTTAAGCGCAGACGATCAGCTGTGTGCAACTGGCACGGTGTTGGCCGTGCGCGTGCCCAGCGAATGGATGCAGTCCTAGGCACTGCTGCGCTTGCTCCCCATTCCTCAAGCCCCTCGTTTATGCAATAGGCGAGGGGCTTTGAGCACGTAACCTTCTTGGTTGCTATTGCGTAGAGCTTGCCAAGCAATTCGATTGACGATCAAACATAAAGGGGTTGTGTATGGACGAGGAATGGGATAGTAACAGCGGACGGCGACCATCAATGAGTGAATTTATTGATCGGGCGCAACGCAATTTCGCCGTTAACATGCAAGCCTTAGAACCAGATCCCAACGCCGATCCCCTTACTCAACTTGATCAACAATGGATTCAAGAGAGCGTCAAATATACAGGGATGCAGGTATCGCGCGATGGTTCTGGCAGGCCAATCAGTCAAGAGCGCAATCTAAAAATTGTCATTGGGGTGTTCGTAGTTATGACCGTTTTTATGCTAGGCGTGTTTTTTATCAGCGTAACAACGGTTAATCCTGGTATGTTTTGTTTTGGTCTCGTATTATTGCTGTTTGTGGCGATTTCAGGCTGGGGGGTGCGCCAGCAGTTGCGCTTTGCCCAAGCCAAGAAGGCCTATTTAGCCCAACGGGCCGAATTGATTGAGCGCTTACGCCTTAAACCAGAAGCAACGCCGCCAGCACCAGTAGTTGAAAAATTGTTTAGCGATCAATCCTATCGCATGTCGCCAGCCGCTCAAATTCGCCAGTTACAAGATTATTATCGCGGCTTGGACGATCTAGCCCACTATCAACAGTCGGTCAACGCTATCATTGCGCGGGCGCCAGAACAACAACAGCGCTATCTCAGGGCACTGGCAGAAATCGAAGCCGAATGGGTTCAGCAACGGCTTAAGTTTACTCGGCTTCGAATTGGCCGCAAGCGTTATCAGGCTAGAAAACCGTTGAATATTGGGGCAATGGTGTTGATCTATAGCCTCTTTGGCCTCTTTGGAATTATCCAATATGCGCCTCGTGGGCATTGGGGTGGGTTGCTGATCTGGCTTGGCATGCTTAGTTTGATTGGTTTTATCACGATCTATGGCGAGCAACAGACCCAAGGCTATCGAAAACTAGAAGCAGAATTTACTGAACGCCGCAAGCAACTCCATAGCCGTTTTCGTGATTAAGCTCCGCGATTAAATGGACATCAATTAATATCTCTGTCGTAACCTTCCTGTTAGCGTCGCGTATACTCTAACAGGAAGGTCTTTCGTAGTTAAATAGCTAAAAAATAAAATGTATTTGAACGTTAAGGAGCAAAAAAATGGCAAAATTAACTAATCTTCAGGCAATCCTTGCAGAAGCCTACAAAACCCAACTCGAAATTGAAAAATCTTTAGAACCCGATCCCAATGCAGATCCAGTTACCCAACTGGACCAAGCATGGCGCAAAGAACAAGTCAAGTACCTCGGAATTGAGAATGTTTTCTATTCAAAACCACGTGGCAACCCGATTGTGGTCATTCTTATGGCTGGATTGATCTTTATCACCGGTTTAGCCTTGTGGAATAAGGCAGTCGAAGCCTCATCAATAACAATGTATATTGGATCTGTTTTATTTATTGGAACTAGCCTAATAAGTTTGTTTTCGCTACGCAATCTGATCAGATTTAAGCTTGGCGAGAAGCGCTATTTGCAAAAACGTACTGATTTAATCGAAAAATTTGGCTATCCTGCGCAAGCAGTTGCATTGCCAATCGCAGCCCAACGATTAAGCTATTCATGGCCCAAAAAGAGCCGCTCGGAAGCTGAAAGTCGCTTTCATGAACTGCAAGCAGAGCATTATGAGTCCGCAAAGCGCGATCAGGCCTATCGTGATCAAATTCAGCGTTTCATTGCACATGCGCCTGAGGCCGATCAGCGCTATCTCAATGAACTAGCCCAATTGGAATTAAGTTGGGTTCAAGAACGCTTTAGCTATCTGAACTATAATCATAAGGCGGGCTATTATCAATCGCCGACCTCGTTGGGCCCTTGGATTGTATTGGGGCTTGGATTGGGAATCATTGGGTTTGGAATTATGCTTGCAGCAGAGGGCAAACCATTGATTAATATTGTACTTTGTTGTCTTTTTGGGTTAATGATGGTCGGTGGTTTTACTTCAGTGCGGAAGCAATCGCTTTCATTTGATGCAGCAGAGCAACGCTATTTTGCCCAACGCCAACAGCTGAGCCACGATTATGGCCGCTAACGCGATTAGCTGATTATTTGAAATGAGGCAACCAATGCTCGAACTAACCACGATTGACCCATTGACCGACCAGGCTGTTCGTTTCGAACCCAATTCAGAAGCGCTTGATCCCTTAGATGCACTTGATCAGCAGTGGGAGCAAGAACGGATTACATATGTTGGTGAACATAACGCTGATCCGCGGATTAAGCTTGCTAGCATCCCAATGCTTGGGGCGTTGCTCTGGATGTTGCTGATGTTTGGGGCAATGGCAGTGCGCGAGGCGATTAACCAAGTTGATCTTCGCTTTTTGCTGGTAAGCCTTGTATTGGTTGGCTTGGGTGTTGTGCTGAGTTTTGGATTGCGGGCGGGTATTCGTCTGCGCTTGGCTGAGCACCGCTATCTTAAACAGCGAGCAGCCTTAGCCAAAGCGCTGAATCGACCAAGCAAACCACAGCAATTAACGCCCAAACAACGCATCTCTGCTCCAACAAACCCCTATGCCAGCCAATGGACTGCTGCCGAACAACAAATCTATGCGCTGCAAGAATTGCACTATGCTGAGCTAAAACGCGATAAACACTATCACGCAAGCATCCAACGGATCATTGTTGATGCCCCCAAAACTGAGCAGGCCTACCTGACTGAATTGGTGCAATTAGAGCAACGTTGGCTCAATGAGCGATTGCGCTATCATACTATCAAACCTTATTATAGCGCGCATCCGGAGCGCCCCGATGAAGATGGAGCGTATCCAATTCGGCTTGAGTTGAATAGTTTGCTTGCCTTCGGCGCTGGGCTTGGGCTAGCGGGCTTGGGGATTTGGCTTGCTTGGAAGGATTCAAGTGCCCTGTTAAACGGAATGTCATTCATTGCGATGGGAGTTGTTTTTATCACAGTGGCATGGGAGCTGTGGCGCACAAAGCCAAATCTCCAGCAAGCAGAACAGCGTTATCTACAACAACAATATGCCTTGGCCCAAAAGTATCGTCGCTTTAATCCATAAGCAAGCGATCTGATGTACGGGGTTTATGCCCTACACATCAGATCGCTTGCTTAGTTTAGCGTTTTTGTTCGCCCTCGGCGGCCTGACGGCGGAGCAATTCGAGGACTTTGGTTTGCGGCAGGCCGGTTTGGGCCGCCAAGCGAGCGATCTCCAGTGAAAGCTCACGCGGATTTAGGGCCAAGATCCGTTTGGCTTCGGTGGCTTGGGTCTTTTTATCAATCATCGCGGAACTCCTATGTTGGCTCAAAACTGAGCTACCCTCATTGTAGCGCAAATAGATTAAGCTTCAAGTTCGCTTAAGTTTATTGAGCATACGCATGGCTCGGCCATTATTCACCGCGTTGAGGCGTTGCTCAAGGTGTTCGAGGTATTGATTTTTAATTTCAAGCGTAGCTTCGAGGCGGCGAATATACTGATTCATGCTTTGGAGTTGTGTGGCAAGCTCGGCATGATCGGCCTCAAACCACGCAAGTTTTTGGCTGGTTTGCTCCAGCTGGGCTTGTAATTCGGCATTATGGCGGCTTTGGGCATTGCGCGTAGGTTTGGCTGCATAGATCGTCAGAAACAAATACTCTGCTGATTCATCGCTATACAACACCTCAAAGCCAGCTTTTTCCAAAACCATGGTTAAGGTTGCAGCAGTATAGTGAACTGGATGCGAGGCACAAAAAATATGTAAGCCATTGCCACGGCGCAGATATTCATCGGCAAAACTATAGGCGGGAACTTGAATGGCCAAAACGCCATCGGGCGTGAGCAAATCGTAAAGTTGTTGCAGCATCTGAACTGGCTGATGCAGATGTTCAACGACATGCCAACAGGTAATCAAATCAAACAATTGGCCTTCTGGCAAGGCTTCGAGATTGGGATAGATTGGAAAGCCAAAGCGTTCGCGGGCCGCTGCTGCTGAAACCAGCGATAATTCCACGCCGCTTGGCTGCCAACCGCGGCGGGCTGCTGCCGCCAACAAATAGCCGCGATTACAGCCAACATCGAGAATCGAACGCGGCTTGAGGTCGGTCATTGTTTCAAGCCAAGCAATGATTTCCTCGCGGTCATCAACTGCTTGGGCCTGTTGCGCAGCATCATAATCGTAAACATCGCTTTGATCTTCAAGCATATGAATGCCTGCTAAACTCAGGCGTGGATTAAGGTAGACCACCGAGCAGCTAAGGCATTGATTGAGCGTTACGCCTATTTCAAGATGGGGTTCTGGGTAATGGGCCACAAAGCGTGCCTCTGGGTGTTGACAAATAGGGCAGGCATTAATCGATTCGATTGGGAACGCTTGAGTCGTCACAGCACAATCCTTTCGCTATAAAGTTGGATGGTGCATCGCTTGGGATGCTGAGTGCTTGCCCATTATACCAACGCTGATTGTTACGCAAGCGATACAATGGCGCTTGATATTATGCAGTATAATTGGCACGCTATGAAACATATTGCTGTTGTGATTCTTAATTTTAATTCGGGCGATGTATTGAAGCCCTGTTTAGCTTCATTGGCTGAGCAAGACTGGGATGGTCGGCTTGATGTCTGGGTGGTTGATAATGCCTCAGCAGACTCTAGCGTGGCGATGGTGCGCGAGCAGTTTGCTTGGGTGCGCCTGATCGTATCGCCGGAAAATATTGGTTTTTCTGCGGGCAATAATCTCGCCTTGCGCCAGATTGTGGCTGAAACCCCAACGCCTGAGGGAGTTTTAGTGCTCAACCCAGATACGGTCGTGCCAAGCAATGGTATTTCTGGCTTGGTTGCGGCTTTGGTTGAACGGCCAAAAGCGGGAATTGTTGGGCCAAAGTTGGTGCTGGCTGATGGCTCGCTCGACCTTGCATGTCGGCGCTCGTTTCCTTCTGCCGAGGTTGCGCTCTACCGCATGATTGGCCTATCGGCGCTTTTTCCACGCTCGCCGCGCTTTGGCCGCTACAATATGACCTATCTTGATCCTGATGTGACAACCGAAGTTGATTCGATTGTTGGCGCAGCAATGTTGTTGCGCACTGAAGTGTTGCGCGATGTGGGCTTGCTCGATGAAGCCTTTTTTATGTATGGCGAAGATCTCGATTGGTGTTATCGCACCAAAAGCTATGGCTGGCAAGTTTGGTACGATCCACGAGTAACCATTTTGCATTATAAACGGGTTTCGAGCACACGGCGCGCAGTGCCCTCGATTCGGGCATTTTATGATGCGATGCGGATTTTTCATCGCAAACATTATGAGGCGACGACGCTTGCGCCGTTAAATTGGTTGATTTATCTAGGCATTAGATTAAAAGAATGGCAAGCGTTAGTGCGCAATCGATTGCGCCCGTTAGCCTCTCGGCGAGCAATCCATGGCAACAACAAGAATGCTTAATCAAACAACCGTCGTTACGCGCCGCTATCGCTATGTTGTGCTATTGCTGCTGATTAGCTGCGATATTATTGGCGTGAACGGTGGTTTTTTCTTAGCTTATTACCTTAATCTCGATGCGATTGTGCGCGAATTTCAGCCGCCAAGTGCTGGCCAAGTGCTGCTGACGTTGGCAGTGTTGAATGCCTTGTTTGGCACGCTGTTTACGGCCAATGGGCTGTATCGCATGCAGCGTGGTGGCTCGCGCATCGATGAAGGCTACCATATTTTTCGGGCGATTGCGATCGGCACGGTTATGTTTATTGCGCTCAATACCGTGTTCCCGCTGCTCAATATCACGACCCAAACCTTGGTTTATGGCTGGATTTTGGCGATTATTCTGACGACGATCTTACGTTTGCTCTATCATCAGGGCATTGGCCAGCTACGTTTGCGTGGCTATGATACGCGGCGGGTTTTGATTGTTGGGGCTGGCGAAATTGGCCAATTGGTCTATCGCCAGATGAGCAAAGTGCCAACCTTGGGCTACCAAATTATTGGCTTTCTCTCCAACGATATTCCGACTGGCCAACAAGTGCTTGATGATGTGCCAGTGTTGGGCAAACGCGCCAAACTGGGCTTAGCAGTGCGCACCTGTGCGATCGATGAAGTGATTATTGCGGTTAGCGGAGCCTCATATAACGATATTTTCGATTTAGTTTCGCAAATTGACGATGAAAGTGTGGCGATTAAAATTTATCCTGATGCGTTTCAATTGATCACCAATAATGAAGTCTCGGTTGGTGAATTGAGTGGGTTGCCGCTAATTACCTTGCGGGCTGTGCCGCTTGATCGCCAATTGAACCGCACGATTAAGCGCTTGCTTGATGTGGCGGTTTCGGCGGCAGTCTTAATTATGCTTTCGCCGTTGTTGCTGTTAATTGGCATTTTGATCAAAATTGATTCGCCAGGCCCAGCGTTTTTTATTCAAGAACGGGTTGGGCGTGATGGTCGGCCATTTAAGATGATCAAGTATCGTTCGATGCGAACTGATGCTGAAAAAATGGGCACCTGGACAACGCCAAATGATGATCGGCGCACGCGGTTGGGCACCTTCTTGCGGCGCTTCTCAATCGATGAACTGCCACAATTTATCAATGTGTTGTTGGGCGATATGAGTGTGGTAGGGCCACGGCCTGAGCAACCGCGCTATGTGGCCCAATTTAGCGAGCAAATTCCGCGCTATATGCATCGCCATCGCGAAAAGGCTGGCATTACTGGTTGGGCACAAGTTAATGGCCTGCGTGGCGATACCTCAATCGAGGAGCGCACGCGCTACGATCTCTACTATATCGAAAATTGGTCGCCCATGTTCGATATTAAAATTATTATTCGTACTGCCTACGATGCGATTCGTGGCAATGAGAATGCCTACTAAACGTTTACTTGTAGTAATGGTAGGTTCTTAAAGAGACATGGTAATCGACCTTTATTGGCGATCACCACCCTTCCATCCCGCCTCAAGGCGGGAAACACAGGGGGCTTTAATCCCCCTGTACCCCCTAAATGGCAATCATTGGAATTGGGCAATCAAATGATGAACTATAGGATCATTCGCATAGGCTTTTCATTGCCTGCACCTCAATTAACATCGGTTAAGCAAACAGCGGTGTATCGCCTTCGCTGCGTTCGCGGGGCAGCCACCAAATTGGAATCAAGGCCAACAAACAAATGACGGCGGCAGCAAAAAAGGTGCTATGGTAGACCGTCATCTCATTTTGGGTGAATGCTGCTAGCGCCTTGCCATTCTCTAAGTCTTCGAGGGTTAATACCAAGCGACTGTTGAGGCTGTTACGATAGGCTAAACTCCACGAAGCTAAGGCTGAAACGCCCAAGGTAATGCCGACCATACGCAAGGCATTGAGCAAACCAGCTGCCGTGCCCATTGATTCGCGGGCAACATTGCCAATTGCGGCGGCGCTCAATGCTGGCAACACTAAGCCAAAGCCAGTTCCAGTAAGCAGCAAATAGAGCGTCAACATCCACTGGTTGGTTTCAAGGTTCCAAAAGCCAAGTAGGCTAAAACCCACCGCAGTGATGATCATGCCAAGGCTGGCAACCAAGCGCGCGCTGATCCGCCGCATTAACATTCCACCCAAAACAGCGCCAATCGGAATCATAACCGTCAAGCGCATAAGGGTTAAGCCGCCGCTGAGGGCATCGCCGGAGAGCACGGTGCCAACAAAAAACGGCACATTGACCATGCCAACAATTAAGGCCATGCCAACCAACAAATTGGTGATATTGGCGGCGCTAAATGCTGGAGTGCGAAAGGCGCTTAGTTCAATTAACGGCGTTTTGGTGCGGCGTTCCCACCAAATAAAGCCAATAAAACTAACCACCGTTAATGCCAATAGCCCAATTGTGAGCGGCGATGTCCACTCAACTGCATATTGGTCGAGATTGCCGCTTTCGGCGCTTGGCTCGACGGCAAGACTGCCAAGCGAGCGCGAAAGTGCAACCGTCAATGCAGTTAAACTGATTGCGATCAAGCCGCCGCCGACATAATCGACAGCCCCGCGATTGCCTTGCCGATTTGGCAACGTCCGAATAATCGCCCATGCCAGCACTGCACCCAACGGTACATTGAGCCAGAAAACCCAGCGCCAACCATCAACATCCAAAAGTTGAATTTGCGAGATCAGACCGCCATAGGCTGGGCCAAGCACTCCACCAGCTTCGCCAGCAGCGCCCATAATCCCCAAGGCTGTGGCATGATGGATTGGTTTAACTTCGTCCATGGCAATTGCAAGACCAATCGGCAAGACCGCACCGCCGCCGATGGCCTGCACGATGCGCCAAGCGACCAATGACCAAACGCTATTGGCCAAGGCACAGCCAATCGAGCCAACCACAAAAACGCCTAAAGCTGCCAAAAATAAGCGGCGATGGCCGTAGGCATCGGCGATGCGGCCAAGCAAGGGCATGGCGACTGTGTAGCCAAGCAAATAGCCAGTAATAACCCAAATGCCCTGTTCAAGTGCTTGATCGACGCTCAAACCCAAGGTGCTGACCACATTTGGTAAGACAGTGATCACCACCGTTTGGTCGAGTGCAGCCAGAAAAATAATCAGGGCTGTCCAAACAAGGCCCCATGGCCAGCGACGTGTTTCTGCCATATCGTTGGATTCCTACCGCTAGTTTCTCTTCGTGCTGCATCATAGCATGTAGCTTTGGCCCCCGACAAGGATTGTAACGAGCGTTAACAGATGATCGTCTTTTTGCGCTTGAAGTAGCAGTTATCAGCAATGATCTGGTACTCAATTGAACGAAAAATAAATTCTATCCAGAGCAGTAATTATCGATTAGTAGATTCCATAATCATTTATTAATTATAGATTAGAGATTTAGATAGATAGGAAATTATCTATTGACTTAAGATTTCAACCCATTTATAATCACATCGAAGAAGTGAGATGAGTTATCTAAATGAGGAATTTTGTAAACTCATCACAGAACTGTGACGAGTTTTTTATTTTAAACTATCTGATAGATTGAGGTGGGAGGTGCTTCGAGGAAAATCATATCTATCCACAATAACCATAGTGATCTAAATCTATTAATTTGAGGAATATTTGATTAATAAGCAAGGGTAAAATTGTTTGTTAATTCAATTAAATTAATAGAATAGATACGTTGCGGAAGATTACATTTTAATCGAATAGTAGAAGGATTTTTGATGATGAAGGTGCGGTTTTTACTTATACTTATGCTTGTAAGTATGGCTATGATGCTTAATACCCAACAGGCAAGTGCCAACGATCGTTCGGTCGACGTTGTGCATATTTCGGAAGAAGTGATTCAACTTGAGGGTCAGCAACCAGTAACCTTGCGCACGCTGGATTATGGTAGCTATAAGGTTAGCTATCTATTGCCACTGGATAAGCAAGCGCTTGATGTGAGCCAATTGGATAGCTTGAGCCAGCACCAAGAAGCTAAAACCCAAGCCCAAGCTGAGCAACCACAACCAAATCAACTCTCGGTGAATATTCGTCGCACAGCAACCCAATGGTCTCCAGATGGCAAAGCCAAAAGTTTTACATCGTTGAATGTTACCAAAACGACCTCGACAGCGACCAAACGGCTTAAAGTCACCAATGCCTACTCAAGCCTTTCATTCTACAACAATGGCAATGCTGATGTTATTAGTATGGTCAACCAAGTGTGTTTTGAAGGTGTGACGTTCACCGTTTCGTTCCCGCCTGGAATGAGTGCCTCAAACTCATGTGGGAGCATTGGTCCATTCAACTATAACAACACAGCATTTGGCACAATCTCTGCTGCCGGACACGAGGCCAGTGGTTCGGCGTTTTATCCCACGCTCGAAGCAGTCAAACAAATTGACTCAAATGCGGCAACTAAGGGCAGTAGCACGTCAGTAGCAGTTAGTTCAGCCCGCATTTCCTATTGGGATAACCCCTAAATCAAGCGTTGTTTAAGCTTCGTTCGCTCAGCATCCTCGCTCATTCTGCTCCTCCACTCACACACGCGACATGCATGGTTTATTTACATAACGCCTAGCTGGTAAAACGTGTGTGCAACGATAGAGCATGCGTGCATAATCTATCGTTGCACGATGGTGTTGCTATCCTGATGAAATACTATCGAAGTTTGTGCTTACTGGTTTTGCTGTGGGGTTGTATGGCTCAAGCCGATCAGCCAGCCCTGATTCAGACCTCGCCTGGCTATCAGCAATGGCATGCTGCGACGAGCGCCTACCTTAAGACCGCCTATAAAGAAACCGGAACCTATGGGGTGATTAATCCAGCAATTCAATCGAATGGCTATTGGCTGTATCGCGGCTTACGCATCAATCAGACGCTTGGTGCGCAGCGCTTGCCCTTTGATCAAAGCGGGCAATGGGCGATTGATCGACTAACATTGATTATGGAGCAGCCAGAAAAAGCCTTTATATCGCTGCAATCAGAAAGTTTTTACTTGCTTGAGTCATTGGCAATCCTCAACATCGCCTTTCCAGAGCCACAAACATTGGCGAGCCTCATTCAAGCGTTGCAGCAACCACAAGGCTACTTTTTAGCGACAACCACCAGCCAAGCTGAACAACCTACCAATCAATCAGACTCTTTTGCAAGTACCTATTTTTCGCTGCGGATTCTTGATCGCTTAGGCTATCCCTATGCCTCCCATGATCAACTCTTCGCTTGGATTAAGACAGAATGGCGAGCGCGGCAACAAGCCAACGATCCAGGCAGTTTGGCCTCATTACTTGTATTGATTGAGTTGCTCAAGCCAACATCAGCATTGCCCACTGATTATAGCTGGGATTCAATTCTGAGCATGTATCGTGCGAAATCGAAAATCGCAACCAACTACAGCGATCTTGGGTTTGATCTGAGCGGAATGCTTGGATATGCAGAGTATACAGGGATTGCTGAGGCGTGGCTTGAGCAAGCAACGATCGACTTCATCAACGATCCGGTTCGTAATCATGATGGTTTGATCGTCGATTCCAATCAGACCCCTGATCTGTTGTTTTCAGAAATGTTGTATCGGGCAGCCCAAGCGCATCCAACGCTCGCGGTTAATCAGCAGCGGATGCAAGAGTTTCTGCAACGGCAGCTAATGCCCGATGGCAGTTTCTACCCGGTGGTTTTGTCTGAGGATGATGTGCTCACGACCGTCTTTGCCTATCAGTATGCCCGCTTATTCCCCGAATTACCATCAGCAGCAACTAGCGATCTGAATAGCGTTATAGCGCACTTGTTGGAAAAGCCGCAATTGAGGCTTGAAGAACTTTATAGTTTGAGCATGCTTGATGTTGCAAAACTCTCGGCTACGAATCAACAGCTGTTTGTGCAGCAGCTTGAACAGGCTAAGCCTAGTTCGGAAGCTGACTTGCAGCAATACTTTTTTTATCTTTCGGCGCTTAACAAACTAAAGCTCCCAATTACCGATTCGCTCAAACAACAGGTGATCAACGTCGTTGAGGGCTTTAAGCTTAATGGCAATTATGGGGTTGAAGGCACGATCACTGCCTATCATACGGCCATGGCAGTGATTCTGTATAGCTATCTCGGCTACAACGTAGATCAGCAAGCAGCGAATATTAATTGGATTCGTCAGTTTCTTGAAACGCTTGAGGCCCAAAACAGCCAAACATTTACCGTGCGTGAAGTCTATTTGCTGTTGCTAGCTTTGAATTTGCAAAATCAGCCGCTACCCCACGTTGAAGCATTAACAACATGGATGGCTGCTTGTCTTCCTCCAGCAGGCAATAGTTTGTATCAACCATTTGATCCAGCTCAACAGCAGCCCGATTTTTATGTTCTACCCTATACGTTAGCTGGATTGCGCTTGCTTGGGATCGATATTTATGATCAGCAAGTATTAAGTGGATTGATGCAACCCTAGCTTGGTTGAACTACTGGCGGCTTGGCTTGGGCCTGCATCTCGCGTACAACCTCTGCAAGGCTTTTGTTGGCTAGCACTTGTTGCATGGCAGCTTCGGCACTGCTAAAAATGCTGCTGAGCACTGGCTGAATCGTGCGCCCACAGCGGCAATCTTGGTTGGGCGAGCTGGCATGCAACGGTAAAATACGACAATTTTCGGTCGCATGATAAATATCGTTGAGGGTGATTTCGTGAGCAGCGCGCGCCAAACGAGTGCCACCATCGGCGCCATATTCGGTATGCACTAAGCCCGCTTTGTTCAATCGGCCCAAAATGCGCCGAATAACCACCGGATTGGTGTTAACGCTGGCTGCAATTGAGCTTGAGGAAAGAGCTTGATTAGCATTGGTTTCAAGCAGTGCCAAAATATGCACCGCTACAGCGAATCGACTGCTTGCACTCATGGTTTTTTGCCTCATTGTGAATATGAAACAAGTATAGTTACATTTTAACTAGCTGTCAATGAAGCTTAAATAGCGATTTGGTGGTGCTTTGATAACCAACCTGTCAATACCATTTTTCAACTAGGATGGCTCGTTGGGCGCAAACAAGCTTTCGATTGCAGTGCGTGGGCTGCTTAATATTGGAATTTTTTGTTGACATAATTTCGCTGCATTAGCCATTGATGCTTGCGCTAAAACAATCACATCGACGGCCTGAATGTGTTCAAGCTGCATGGCAATTTGCTGTAGATAGCTTGCTTGATCGTTGGCTAAAAAGGCTTGCCACGCAGCGGCACATAGGTATGTTTCGATCTGAATTGGTTTGGCTTGGGCAAGAGTATATAAAAGCTGTTTGGTTGGTTCAAGTGTGCTTTCCAGTGCCGCAACCACCGCTATCCGTGAGCCAAGCCCAATTGCCTGCTCGGCCATGGCGCGATCAACCCGCACAACCCGAGAGTTGAGCGTCTCGGCGAGGCCGCCAAGGGTCGAGCAGGTGCAAAGAATGTGCTCCATTCCTTGGGCTTGCAAATCGGCAATAATCTGGGCAAGTTGCTGGGCAATCGCCACGCTTAAGCCTTCGTGGCGCGCTTGCTCAAGCAAGGCTGGCACAACCACGTGCTCAACCGCACAGCGTGGCGCAATTTCAGCAATTAATTGATCAAAGGTTGCCACATGCACAGCGGCAGTATGGATTAAGCCTAATTTGTTGATCATTGTTTTTCGACGACTTCGGCCAATTGTTCAGCAGCCTCTGGATTGTTGGCGGTGCTTTGGATTGGAGTTTGTTGGCTGGTTTGGCTTGGCACCCCAGCCAAGGCTTCCTGAACCAAGGTTTGCATACGCTTCATCGCATCTCGCGCAAAGCGCAACTGCAAATGCCGCCCAAAGAGCTTAAAGCCAATCCAATAGATTGGGTTGCTAATCCGTCCAGTTTGCGAGAAGGCATGGATACGGAAGAGCACTTGGCCAGTTTCAATTATCTTAACAATGCTGAAATCAATTTGGCCGCGTTCGAAATGACCTTGCAAGGTTTGGTAGTTGTAACCCCAAATGCGCTCGGTGCCATGCTCGGTCTGGCGGGTTTCATCGATCACACCGCCAATTTTAACCCCAAAATAGAAGGTAAAGCCCAAAAAAGTGCCGCGCAGCAACATAATCCGCTGCTCTAGCGGCTGATCAGGAATAAAAATGCCGGTAATCAGATCTGGTGGTGGAAAGCGATATTCGCGTAGCACCGCGCAGGCTGCATGCCACGAGCCATGCGCTTGCGGCTCGCCTGGCTGTTCTGGTGGCAATTCAGCCTCATGATCATCAACATTCCAGCCATTTTCCTTGGTATATTCGTGGACGCGCTGCAAATCGAAATTCAGTTGTGCATCGCGATACGATTCGATTTGCTGGCGATATTGTTGCCATAAAGGTGTTTCAGTCATGGATCACTACCTCGCCCTCGGTTGTTTGTTCAATGGTGCTGGTTTGGATTTCGCCAAGCTGCTCTGCTTGGGCATACTCAACCACCCGTTCGCAAAAGGTGCGCCAAACCTGGGTCTGCACTGCTTTGCCAATTTTATAGGCCATTTCGACTAAGCCATCACGTGAACGAGCCTCGGAGCCAATTTCAAAGCGCCAGGTTTGGGCTTGCTCAGGGTGTGGTTTAAGCTCAAAGTGAATCTGACCTGCTTCTGGATGGCCTTCGAGCGTGCTGAAACTAAAACTTAACGCTTGGCTTTCGCGCACGCGTACCGAGCCATTCCACGGCCCCAAAATGGTTATATCATATTCATCGCCAACTTGCATTAGGCGCCCATCGCCAGTGGCTTTGCGAAAATCGGCAAATAAGCCTGGGCTGAAATCGGGCAGATTGGCCTTGATATATTTGACCAAGGCTTCTGGAGTTTGTTTAGGATCAACAAAATCGACCCAATAACGGCGGCGATAGAGCGAGCCGCTGCCTGCTTGTGGGCGTTGGGTTGTTTTGCCGCGTTTGAAACGCCGTTGCCAGAGTTGGCTTAGGCCGATGAATCCAAGCCCAAGCCCGAATACATAGATGATATGTCGTCGTTGCATGATTGACCTCATTGTAAACCGTGATTGATGTTAATTGAGGGCTTATGTATGCAAAAAGAGCACCACGAATTGCGCTGCTTGGAGGATGAGGCCGCTCGCTTAATATTCATGCTCAACGTGAGCAAGTACTGCACCTAGCGATGGCCTGAACCCAACATTCATCGAGTGTACCAAACGTTACTCACCCCAAAGTTGGATTGATTGGGGTAACCCTTAGTTGTTCTTTAATCAATTTAACCTATAATATGGGTTGTCCACCAGCAGGCATTGTTAACCAGTGACGCATTCGCACTCATCATCAATTTCATCCTCGGTATCGTTATGATTGTTCCTTATTGAGGTATTTGGCATGCCAATCTACTTTGGACTTTTTTTGATTGCCTTTGCAAGCCTGAGCGTAGAAATTTCGCTCTCCCGACTGCTCAGTGTTATGACCTGGTATCATCTGGCTTTTTTCGCGGTTTCAACGGCGATGCTCGGGATGACTGCTGGTGCAACAACCGTCTATTTAAAACCAGAACGATTTAGCCGTGAACGCTTGGCTGACTCTGCTGCGAAGGCCTGCTTAGGCTATGCTGGTTCGATTCCGGTTATGCTGCTTATCCTGTGTCGAATTCCGTTTGATACTGGATCGCCTGCCCAACGCATGCTTCAGATGGCGCTAGCGACTATTGCCTGTGCTTTGCCGTTTTATTTTGCTGGGATTGTGATCAGTGCGATTTTGACCAAATCGCCCTTGTCGATTAGTCGGCTGTATGGCAGCGATTTGATTGGCGCCGCGCTGGGATGTCTGTTTGTTTTGGGTGGATTAGCCTTCTTCGATGCTCCAAGCTTTATTTTGTTCTGCGGTGGACTTGGCGCAGTGGCCGCGCTCAGTTTTGCTTGGCGCAGCGCATCAGCTCGTTTGCGGCAACTTTGCTATGCAGTTGGCGGGGTGCTGATCGTTGCTGCACTGTTTAATCAATCAACGCAAGCCCTCATTCGCCCGCTCTATGTTAAAGGTTCGGCAGAAGATGCCAGCAATTTTCTTTCAGAAGAGTGGAATTCATTTTCGCGCGTTGTTGTCTACAACCAAGAAAACACCAGCCTCGAATACTGGGGGCCAAGCCCGCTGGCACCACAAAACTTATTACCCCAATATCAAATGAATATTGATGGTGCAGCAGGAACGTCAGTCCGTCAATTTTCTTCGCTTGCAGATATTGAGCACTTAAAATACGACGTGACGAATATGGTCTACTATTTGCGTCCGCAAGGCGCCGCTGCCGTGATTGGCGTTGGTGGTGGTCGCGATTTGCAAAGTGCAATTTTGTTTGGCCATGAGCAAGTCACCGGAATTGAACTGAACCCAATCTTTGTGGACTTACTCCAAACAAGGTTCAGAGAATTTGCTGGTTTGGCTGATCGGCCAGGCGTTTCTTTCGTGGTTGATGAAGCCCGAAGCTACTTATCACGGACTGACCAGCGCTATACCACCATTCAAATGTCGCTGATTGATACATGGGCCTCAACCGGAGCTGGCGCTTATTCGCTCTCCGAAAATGGGCTTTACACGGTTGAAGCCTGGCAAGTTTTCTTAGATCGGCTGACTGATGATGGTATTTTTACCGTATCACGCTGGTACTCGGCGGATAATGTTAATGAGACCGGTCGGGTTGTAAGTTTGGCGGTGGCAACCTTACAAAAGTATGGTATTACTGATCCAGCACGCCATATCGCCTTAATCGGCTCGGGCAAAGTCTCGACCTTGCTTTTGAGCCGCCAGCCATTCACAGACCAAGATATTGCTCAGCTACATAAAGTAACCACCGATTTACAATATAAGCTGCTGATTGTGCCTGGTACTCCTGCAGAAACCCCGGTTTTGCGCAACATTCTTGGCGCTACTTCGCTTGAAGAGTTATTTGCAGTTGTGCGTGATGAGCCATTAAATTACACGCCTACAACTGATGAAAACCCTTACTTTTTCAACATGTTGCGTCTTGATCGCATGGATGTAGCCTTAAATAAAACCACTGCCGACAATGGGGTAATTGATGGCAATCTTACGGCAACCTTAACGTTGGTAGGATTGATCATCTGTCTCTTGATCTTCGCCGTGATGACGATCGTGCTGCCACTCATCTTAAAAGCTCGCAACACAAGCGAGGCTTCTACGACGATTGTTTGGTCGGCAGCTGCCTATTTTTCGCTGATTGGCGCAGGCTTTATGTGTGTCGAAATTGCGCTCATGCAGCGACTCTCAGTATTTTTGGGTCATCCAGTCTATGCATTAGGCATTTTGCTCTTTACCATCATTGCCAGCACTGGGGTTGGTAGCTTTTTCAGCGAGCGCTTGCCATTAACCAAGAAGCCTTGGATTTTCGTGATGCCAATCGTGACAGCGTTGGCGATTCTTGGCATTCGCTTTGGGCTATCGGCGATTATTGCCGCCATGATCACTGCTCCCATGGCGACCAAGATTATGGTTTCGATCATCCTTATTTTTCCGTTGGGCTTACTGCTTGGCTTGTTCTTCCCAACAGGGATGCAGTTGGTTCGCTCAAGCGGCGCCACGGAAACGCCATGGTATTGGGCCTTGAATGGAATCTTTGGCGTGCTCTGCTCTGCTTCAGCAGTCTTGATTTCAATCTATTTCACGATTTCGGTTAACTTTTATATTGGGGTGGCTTGTTATAGCCTGCTTGTGCTCTGTCTGCGCCACATGCGCCAGGTTAATCTGGGCAATCCAAGCAGCGTCTAAGCCGCTGACCGCTGAGCCCTTGCCCCGCGTATGATTAAACGAAAAACCAGCGCTATGGGAAAACCCATAGCGCTGGTTGAACCAACCGACCTAAGCTTGGGCGCTCTTTGGCATGCGCAACCAAACAGCAACCATCGCGACGAACAAGACCAAAGCAATGATGAATTCCATAGTGTAGCTCCTTATCAAACTAGAAATGCTGTAACCCAATCAATTAGACACCCATCCGATAGGCGACTTCGCCGTGTTGGCTGCTATCCAACCCTTGTTCTTCTTCGGCCTCAGTAACCCGAATACCAAACAAGAGATCAACAACTTTGAGAATGCCCCAGGTCATTGCGCCAGCATAAACTGCTACAATGCCGACCGTGAGCGCTTGGACGCCAAGTTGGCTCCAGTTGCCTGCAAGCACGCCATCAGCGCCAGCTGGATTGATGCTCTTGGTAGCGAAAACGCCGACCAACAGTGCCCCAAGCAACCCGCCAACCCCGTGTACACCGAACACATCAAGCGCATCGTCGACCCGACCACGCACCAAGTTTTCGACCACAAAGTAGCAGATACCACCAGCCAAGAAGCCAATTAGCAACGAGGCCATTGGGGTCACAAAACCAGCAGCAGGGGTGATTGCAACCAAGCCAGCGACGGCTCCAGCTGAAGCACCAAGCACGCTTGGGCGTTTGTGTTGAATCCAGCCAGCGGTCATCCAAGCAAGCATTGCCATGGCTGCTGCTGAATTGGTATTGACAAAGGCTGAAACTGCCAAGCCACCAGCGCCCAACGAACTGCCTGCATTGAAGCCAAACCAGCCAAACCACAGCAAGGCGGTGCCAATCACAGTCATTGTGGTGTCGTGTGGCTCCATTGCTTCTTTGCCATAGCCTGAACGGCGGCCAAGCACCAAGGCACAAACCAAGGCCGAAACCCCTGAGGTAATATGCACAACCGTGCCACCTGCAAAATCCAACGCGCCTAATGAACGCAACCAACCGCCATCAGCCCAAACCCAGTGTGCTACTGGTGCATAAATTAAGGTCGACCAAGCCAATGAGAACACCACAAACGATTTGAAACGCTTGCGTTCTGCAAAGGCCCCAGAAATCAACGCTGGGGTAATGACCGCAAACATCATTTGATAGATCATAAAGGCTTGGTGCGGGATCGTTGCGGCGTAGGTTGGGTTTGGCTCGATGCCAACATTGCGCAAGCCAACCCAATCAAGGCTGCCAATCACGCCCCCAACATCAGGCCCGAATGCTAAACTATAGCCAAAGAGCACCCATTGCACACTGATTAAGGCCAACATAAAAAAGCTGTGCATCAAGGTTGAAAGCACGTTTTTCTTGCGAACCATCCCACCATAAAATAGCCCTAAGGCGGGGGTCATCAACATAACCAGGGCGGCTGAGAGAAGCACCCAAACGGTATCGGCTCCGTTAATCATTTCCATGCTGCGGGTCTCCCTAACTTGTGCTGAATGTCGAACGCTACCTGCTTGAACATTCGTGATCCGCAGCGCTGGGGATCATCGGATTGTGGATGAGTGTTGAATGGTTGAAGTTGGTTTTTGTTGGACACTTGTACAAAACGTACAAACAAAAACCGATTTTGACTTGCTTGGCAGCAATATGATGCTTGAAACTTGGTTAGCACTAAGCATAGCCGATCCAAATATGGGCTTGAATTAGCAAAATGCACGATCTTAATTGATTGTTAATTGTGCATGTTGTACAAAGAGATCAGCCAATCTAGGGTTGGCTAAAGTGCCTAAGTTTGTTGCAGTCAATGGCTGAATAGTAATAATTAATTAAGCTTTTGACCCACAGTTATGCGCAGATCTGCCAAACGCATGTTGGTTAGAGTGCTCAATAGGATAGGTTTTTATTTGACATAATTTAAAGGATGAGCACATCAAAGCATGCCAATATTTGGGACTTGACAAGGATATACTCCTGCTATATGCTCTTTGTATTCCATATGGAATACATAGGGAGGATATATGGCGGATATTGAGAAAGTATCGATTAATTTGAGTGTGGTCGATTTGGGTCAGATTGACCTCTTGGTCGATCAAGGCTTTTATTCCAGCAGAACTGATTTTTTTCGGGCGGCGGTGCGTACTCAACTTGGCGGCCACGACGAAGCAATTAAGCAAGCAGTTGTACGCACCTCATCGGTGTTAGGGGTCATTCTATTTGACCGCGAGCGCTTGGAGCGCATGCAACAGCATAACGAGCAAGCGCGAATTGTCGTGGTAGGCTTGCTGATTCTCAGCAACGATATTTCGGTTGAGCTAGCCCAAGCGACGATCAAATCGATCAAGGTTTATGGTGCATTGCGGGCTAGCCCTGAGGTTAAAGCAGCACTGGCTGATCGGATTCAATAAGCTGAGGAACTTTTATGCACTTAACAAGCTTCAGATTTGGCCATGCAAGCGAGGCCGACTATCGCGCGTTGGCCAAATTCGAGCAGCAAATTCGCCACGAGCGCACGCCCGCTGATCCGCCAATGACAACTGCCTTCTTGGTCAATATGTGGCAATGTATTCCCGATTTTGTCGATTATCGGGTTTGGGCCTTATGGGATGCAGGGCAGATTGTGGCGACTGGCATGCTGCATATGTTGCTGCTCGATACCAATCGTAATCTTGCAGACCTTAATCTCGCAGTGTTGCCTGGCCATCGTGGGCGGGGCTTGGCGCGGCGCTTATTGCGCGAAATGCTGCCAGTGGTGGTTGAAGCAGAACGCACAGTGATTGTTGGTACCACAACCCAAGCAGTTGCTGCTGGTGAGCATTTTGCCCAAAAGCTGGGGGCTGAAGCGCGGCTAAAAACCCAGATTAATCAATTAGTTCTGGCTGAAATTGACGAACAATTATTGCAGCAATGGCTCCAACCAAATCAGCAATTAAGCGCTCGCTTTGAACTGGGCATGTGGCAGGGGCCGTATCCTGAGGCCGAATTGGCAGCGATTGTGGCCTTGTATGAGGTTATGAATCAACAGCCCTACGATGATTTGGATTATGAGCCGTTGCATTTTAGCCCTGAGCAACTGCGCGAGCTTGAGCAAACTCAATTGGCCAATGGCATGCAACGCTGGACGTGTTATGTGCGCGAGCGGGCAACCAACGCTTTGGCTGGCTATACTGAAATTTTTTGGCATCGCGAACGACCGCATGTTGTTCAGCAAGGAGATACCGGTGTTTTTGAGCACTATCGTAATTACGGGCTAGGCCGTTGGCTTAAGGCAGCAATGGTTGATTATATGCGGCGTGAATTGCCAATGGTGCAGTTTGTACGCACAACCAACGCCAATTCGAACGCGCCAATGTTGAAAATCAACCAAGCCTTGGGCTTCAAGCCCTACTTGGCCCAAACCATGTGGCAAGGCTCGTTGGCCCAAATCCAACATTATCTTGATCAGGCTGAATAATTTTTGGTTGACATAAATATTTTTATTGGTACTAAAATGTCGTTAATTTTTTGATAGCAAATATTCTGCTATACAAAATCAAACGTATGACTACCAACGCTGTTTGGCATAAAAATGTGTTACCCTAAAGCTGAGCCGAAGCCTACCCCAAGGCTTTGGATAGTGTGAGATGCTCGTATGAAAAACCCGTACACGATTTCACGAACCGATCTCCAGATGGCGCCAATTGGCTATGGCTGTATGACGATTGGGGGTAATTGGAGCAACGAGCCGTGGACGAGCAGCGAATATGAAACTGGGCGCAAAGCCCTTGCTGCGGCACTGGAGCAGGATATTACGCTGTTTGATCATGCTGATATTTACACGCGCGGCAAATCGGAGCGAATTTTTGGCGAGCTTTTGGCTGAACAACCAAGCTTGCGCGATCAGATCGTTTTGCAATCGAAGTGTGGCATTCGCTTTGCAGATGAGCCTGCTGGCTCGCCGCAACGCTACGATTTTAGTTACGACCATATTATTGCCTCGGTTGAAGGCAGCCTCAAACGGCTCAACACCGATCACCTTGATCTGCTGCTGTTACACCGCCCTGATATGCTGGTCGAGCCAGAGGAAATTGCGCGGGCGTTTGATCAATTGCAACAAAGCGGCAAGGTACGCTATTTTGGGGTCAGCAACCATTCGCCAGCCCAAATTGAGCTAACCCAAGCGGCGCTTGACCAGCCGTTGGTGGTTAATCAAGTGCAATTGAGCTTGTTGCACCATCAATTAATTAGCGAAGGCATTGATACCAATCGCAGCAATTTGGCTTTTAATGCAGCTTTTGGCTTGCTTGATTATTGTCGTTTGCACAAGATTCAAATTCAAGCGTGGGGGCCATTGTCTGGTGGTCAGTTAGTTAATTTCAAGGATGATGCGCCAGCCAATGTTAAGGCAACTGCGGCCTTGGTCAATCAATTGGCTGAACAGTATGGCGTAAGCTCCGAAGCGATTCAATTGGCATGGTTGTTGCGTCACCCAGCCCAGATTTTGCCAATTATTGGCACCACCAACCCAGGCCGAATTGCTGCCACCAAAGAAGCGTTGCAAATCGAACTCAATCGCGAAGAATGGTATCATCTGCTAGCAGCAGCCCGCACCGCAAACGTGCCTTAAGCAGATTAAACGAGCGCTGTGGTTACCACAGCGCTCATTCCAATGCATAAAATCGATCGATCAAGCTTTGATCAAAGGTCATATCATGGCTGATGAGCATCGGGACGCCCACGCTACCAGTAAAGACAATCATTGGGCCACACCAGGCGACGATTTGATGCACAATCCATAAGACAAGTTCATAATTCCCTTTGTGAAAATGAATATCGAGTGGTTCGTGCTCGTCGCCCTTGAAGTCACTAAACCAGATTGGCGTATACTGATAGGCTTCGCGACCTTGAATATATAAATCGCAAACCTTATCATTAATCATTTCGCTGACTGTATACTCAGGAAAACGCTGAAAGAAGGCCCGCATTTCGGCTAGGCTGGGATAGCGACTATCAGCATGTAATTTTGGTAGCGTAATCCCATATTCGGCTAACCAATCAGCCATCTCAGGATCACACATAACTGGAATCATGATGATTGAATCACCCATAAATCTCCTTATTGAAAAGCTTTGAACTGCGTCAGTTGTTATTCGCAGCGCAGCAGCTCGGTAAACATCGTTGAAGTATTGAGGAACGCAACCGATGAGCCAACAACCAACCATCAATTGGCGAAGAATTGCATGGATTAGTTCGATTGTGATGGTGCTCTTTTATATTGGGATCTCATTTTTCTTTGATTATGGCAGTGATTTATATAATCATTATATGCCATTTGCCAAAGGTTGCCTTGATTGTGGCTATGTTCCCTATTATGCGCGTTGGTTTTTGGCTCCATTAGCGCTTTTGCCAAAGAGCTTGCTTGCGTGGCCAATTTGGAACATCATTATGTTTGCAGTTCTATTTTGGCTGATTTACACGCTTGATGTTAATCCATTAATCGTAGCCTCGTTTGCGGTTATTGGCCAATTTTGGTTGGGTCAGATTGATATTTATTTATGCATTGGAATTTATTTAATTCTCAAGCACGAAAATCCATTGGTGAATGGAATTGGCTTATGCTTTTTGGCAATTAAGCCGCAAATTATGGCCTTAGCTATGCTCTATCTGCTGATTGGCCAACCATTGCCTGTTTTAGCCAAAATGTTGGTAGCACCGATTATTCTGGCCTTGCTCAGTTTTGCGGTGTTTGGCATCGATTGGCCTGTGCGTTGGTTGACCAATACTGAATCGTTGCCAGTGCATATGTGGCGCTATTCAGCCTTAGATACCTGGCGTTTTGGCTTGCCATTTATTTGGATTCCCCTGCTTTTCAAGCAGCGCGATTTGCGAATTGTGCTGAGTATTGCGGTGATGGCCCTCGCTTCGCCGTTCTTCGGTATTTACACCTACATGGTTTTGGTCTTGTTCTACCCTAAATGGTGGACGATTCCGTTATCGTATGCATGGGTTTTGTTTATTCCCTTGGCTGGCTCAACCGCCATGCGCTTTGCTTGGATTCTGCCGTTGGCGATTATTATCCATATTTGCTATACGAATTGGCCGCAAAGTTGGTGGGCGCAACGTCAACAACGTTTGGCCAACTAAATTCTGCCGCATCTAGCCGCAAGCATAGTGCTACTTGCGCGCATCTCAGCAGGAAACAGGCTTGTTTTCTGCTGAGATTTTTTAGATAATGGCTACAACGTAACTTAGAATACTGAATTATTGGGAGGAGGATGGATGCAACGCTGGCTTGCCCAAGGATTGATCTTAATTGCGGTTGTGGTAGCAAGTATTGGGGCCTTGGTTTGGATTAATCAGCAGCAGAATTGCCAAAAAGTCAGCCTGCTTTTTATTGGCAATAGCCATACCTATGGCCATGATATGCCCAATTTGTTGGCGGAATTGGCTGCTGCTGGTGAGCCGCGTTATTGCCTTGAAATTGAAACCGTGGTTGAAGGTGGCGCAAGCCTAGCCAAGCATTGGCAGGATGGAGTGGGATTGCAAGCCTTGCAACGCCAGCAATGGCAGTATGTTGTGTTGCAAGAACGCAGCCTTGGGCCAATTGAAGATCCGCAAGGCTTTCAACAGGCAGCAAGCCGCTGGATGCAGACGATTCGCCAGCAAGGCGCAACGCCAGTGCTTTTTGTGACGTGGGCGCGCGAGTATGCGCCAGAGCAGCAAGCCCAGATTAATGCAGCTTATGCCCAAACTGCTGGGCAACAGGCAATCTTGGTTAAGGTTGGTGCTGCTTGGCAACAGGTTCGCCAACGCGATCGCTCCATCGCACTCTACGAGCCAGATCAAAACCACGCCACATTAAACGGCGCCTATTTAACCGCCTGCGTTTTTTACACAACCCTCTTGCGGCCACCAAGCCAAAGTTTGCCAAATTTAACCGATTTGCCCGATGCCCAAGCCCAATACTTGCAGCAGGTTGCGTGGGACGTAACTCAAAACTAAGGATTCTATTGAGCCAGCCTTTCTGCTATAATTTGTTAGAACTTCATTAGAGAGAACAACCAAGCTTCACACTCGATTGATGGGAGATTTTCGCATGACAACCAGCTTTTTTCGGCGTGGCCTGCTCGCAAGTGTTGGCACTCTTTTGGTGGGCAGTGTATTGATTGTTAATGCTAACAGTCAAGGTTTAACTGTTCCCAACCTACCCAATCTTATTGATTTTCAGCCAGTGGTAACTTATGCTGCGCCAAGTCGGCCTTGTGAATTAGGCCGCGGCGACTTTAACGGCGATGGTTTTGTTGATTTGGCAACGACTAATCAATTGGTAGGTGAAGTTCAGATCTTTATCAATGATGGTGCTGGTGGTTTTCCTACCCGCGCGAGTTATGAGATTGCCGCTCCTTGTGGAATTGATGTTGGCAGGCTGAACAATGATCAGCACCTCGATATTGTGGTGACAAATCAAAACTCAAATCGACTGGTTGTGATGCTGGGCAATGGCGATGGCACGTTCGTGCTGGGACAATCGTTTGCTACTGGTTCACGCCCAACCGATGTGATTTTGGCCGATTTCAACCAAGATACCCGGCTCGATGTGGTCGTAACCAACATTAATAGCCAAAGTTTGAGTGTTTTATTGGGCAACGGGAATGGTACATTTGCCAATCAGGTTGTTTATAGCGTGCAAGCATCGCCAACGCTCGAAGCAGTGGGTGATCTGACTGGCGATGGCTATCCTGAGGTGGTTGTGGCTAATGCTGGCAGCGATAGCATCAGCGTGCTGCGCAATAACGCCAATGGAAATTTTGCTGCTGCGGTGCATTATCCAGTTGGACAGATTCCGCATAGCGCTGGAATTGGTGATATTGATGCTGATGGCGATAACGATATTCTTGCTGTGAATCGCTGGGAACAAAGCATGACCCGCTTGATTAATAATGGCACTGGGAGCTTTAGCCCACTTACGCCAACTATTTTCTTGCAAGGCCCGGGCGATATTGAAATCAGCGACCTTGATGGCGATGGCGTGCTGGATATTTTGGCAACCAATACGATTACCGATGTCGATCCTGGCACGGTCAGCATTTACTTTGGTTTAGGTAATGCCAATTTTAGCTCGCCGCAAATCGTGACTGTCGGCGTGCATCCAACCTCATTAATCTATGCCGATTTGAATAACGATGGTTTAATTGATCTTGCCACCTCGAATTTTTATGGCGATAGCATTAGTATTTTGTTGCGCCGCGTTCCGCTTGCAACCGCAACGCCGACCAGCACCTCAACGAGTATGCCAACTGAAACACCAACCACTACTGCAACGCCAACCGAAATTCCAACCATCACACCAACAGTGCAGCCAAGCGTTACGCCAGGGGTTGGAAACTCGCTGACCTTCTTGCCTTTGGTCACGAATCAGCGCCAGATCTTTCCGATGGTGATCAATCCAATTGCCCAAGCCTTGATTCCGATCGCTCAGCAAGGCCAAATTTACTACACCACGACCTTGACGATCAATGGCCCATTGCCAGCAACTGGTCGTTTCTATCTCTCGGCGCGCAGCGATGCGGTGGCCGAAGTACGGGTTGATGATCGCATGACGGTTTGGGCGAATAATCAAATTTTGTATGAAAATACCTTGACCACGCCGCAAATTGTTGAAGTTTCGCGCAGCGAGTTGCAAACATGGCTCGATCAACCGCTAACAATTACCTTCCGCGATGTGGCTGGCTCGGTCTATGGCAATAGCGAAGTTTGGTTAATTTGGCAGCCCTAATCCATTCAGAGAGCTAAAATAAAGCAAGGCGCTGGTATAAAAACCAGCGCCTTGTGTGTTTAAAGCAATTATTCGACGATCAAGGTTTCGTAGGCTGAATAGACATTGCCATCAAAATCTTCGGCAAAGAAACCAACCAAATAGTTGCCTGCTGGAGCTGGCTCAAGCTTCCATGTAAAGTTATCCGAGCCAAAAACGAAATCTTCGCCTTCGTAATTGACAAATTCGCTCTCGCCTGTTTGCTGCGATTCTTCGAGCCAAGTATCGAGCAGCACAAATTTATCGCCGGGCTTGGGGTTGATTTCGCGCAACGAGCCGGTATCTTCCTTGCCCGTGTAGCCCAGCACTTGCACCAACTCGCCATTGCTGAACAACAACAAAGCGCGGCGGCTCTTTTTGCCTTTGGCGGTCGTGTACAAGCCTTCAACCGTGTAGGTTGCCTCTTCTGGCGACGCGCCATAATCTTCGGGGCTGAATAAGGCTAAGCTCGATTGGGTTTCGTTCTGCATGGCAAACACTTGGGTATCCCACTCGAACTCAATATCAATCGTTGAGGCCGTGCCCCAATCGGGATAAAAGACCCCGCCAATTTCGCGCGTTTGCTCAGCATCAAGATAATCCATATCCAACACGCGAATTGCATCGGATTCTTGATCGTAATAGCCGATGAAGATATAAACAAAGGCAATATTATCGCCAGTGATGCTGCTGTTGAGCACAACAGGCCGATCGAGGCTGGCAGTTGTGGACGAAAGCTGAATCGGCGCAACCGTAATTGGGTCGGCACCAGGAGCTTCGACATCGCCGACATCGACTGGTTCAGGCGTTGGCTGGCGTTCGATGGTTGCGGTTGGTTGCTCAACGGTGGTTGGCAAGGGCTTTTTGGCGTATTGGAAGGCCAAAAATTCATCCCACAACGAATCATTAACGAAGCTTACCGCGACCGTGTTATACGATTTATAGCCAGCATCGGCGCTCGTGTAGAGCTTCGAATTGGGAAAGTGAATCGAAATGCCAGTTGCGCCAGCTTTTTCGTCGCCATGTTTTTCTTCGATCAAGCTCTTGTCGATGGCCTTAATCAAGTCGTCGGCGGCTTTATTGACGCTTGGCACATTGACTTTTTGCTTGAGCAATTGGGCAAAGTGGCCAAGATCAATATAGGGCTTGGGCTGATCGCTATCAAAAACACTCTCGAAGGCTTGGGTATAGCGGCGGGCGGCGGCTATATCTTTGCGTTCGGCCTCGGCCAAGGTGATCACTAAGCGATCAAGCGCATCAATAACTGCTGGCAATTTGCCCAAATCAACCGCTGTGAGCGTAATGGCCTTACGCTCTTGCACTAACACTTCTTCGGCAGAGACCTCGCCATCGAAGTCGTAGGTACGCGAAACATACTTGGCCCGTGCATCGTCATCGAGAATTTGTTGATCTTGCTCGATGTAACTATCGACGATCGCCCGCGAAAGCTCAGCGCCATCAATCTCTGGGCTATCGGTTAGGCGGCCAAGAATGGCGGCATAGGCCCAACCAAGCGATGGCTCGACCTCTTGCGAGGCCACTGCATAGCGGGCATAGGGCGCAATCGCGCTATAGACCTCAACATGGCTCATCAAACATGCATCAAAGCCAATCAGTTCAAATTCGCCAATTCCGGTTTCAGCGATGATATGTTCAAAAGCTTCGCTCATTTCCATCAGAAACAGCATATCGCCAAAGCTCTCGGCCAAGGGAATATCGTGGCGACCCAAAGTTGAAGGTTCGGGGTCAGTCCAGCCACCTGGCCAGCCCGAGCCATGATCCGACATAATGAGCACATATTTATCCGAGGGATAGGCTTTGGCAGCCCATGTGACAAAATCGATCAGCGTATCTGCATCGGCCATGTTTTGCTCGCCAAGGTCGGCAAGTTCCTTGGAGTTCATTTGCTCAAGGTTGTCGTCTTGTTCGATGTAAAAGCGTTTGGTGCTGGTCCAATCGCCATCGCCATCGTAGCCACCATCGTAGCGATCCATTTGGGCGACCACGCGCACCCGATCGGTCGAGCCAACCAATTCGGCCTCGTTGAGATCGTTGAGCATATCTTCCTCAAGAATCTCATCGTCGGCATCGGAGTAGAGCATAATCAGCCAGGTCTGATCATCGCGGCCAGCGGCGGTGCGGGTTGGAGCGGCAGGTGTGGCTTGGCCAGCAATCGGAGTGCGTTTTGCCACCGGAGTTGGTTCGGAGAGATCGGCACAAGCGGCTAAGAGCAAGAGTAAAACGAAGCTAAAACGCGTCAAACGCCAGCGTCGCGGCGCAATCTGCTGCATACAACACTCCTACAAAGTGCAAAAATCGGCGAGTATATCCAATAATGAACTGATGATTATTCGTTGTCGTTGCCACTTGGGCGGCGGCGTTTGCGCAAGGTAATATGTTCGTCTGCTTCCTTGGCTGGGCGACGATCATGCTGATCGCTCGCGTGATCGAGATGATCATCGACGCTATTGGTTTGAGCTTTTTTCAGCCCATCTTCGGCTGCTTCGCGAACTTTTTTCGCAATGTCTTCAGGCTTCATCAAAGAACTCCTTTTAACGATTAAAGTGCCTAGTAGATAGAGCATCGTGGCGCAGATTTATTGCAGTTGGGGCATGCTTGGATTATACCATCGCTTGCTGCTAGAATACGGCTACAAAGCAAACGAAAAAGGAGAGGTATAGCGCATCAGCTATGACATCTATGAGCCTGAGGATTGGCCAGCAGAATGGCAACCCTATGCAATTGGCGAACGCTAAATGGTTTAGGCCTCGTAGCTGGCCTAAAAGCAGAATGCACTATGCTTTTAATGGGCATAGTGCATTCTGTGGGGTTTGCGATTGGTTCTGATTATGAATGCTCTGCTTCTACATTGCTGGCTATGCTTATGGGCTTTTGAACCCGTACTGCTACGATATAGACCCCAATCATCACTGCATAGACGACGAGCAAACAGATGGGGATAATTTCTAGCGACATTCGGCGCGCGAAAACGCCCAACAAACTGGGGATGACCGCTATGCCAAAGCCAGTTGCGGTCATTTGCATGCCGATGGTATTGGCTGCATGGTGGTCGCCTACGCGAGTTTTGGTGCCCGACATCAAAGCGGGAAAGATCGGCGCAATCGCGAGGCCAATGATGGCTACAGCAACTACATTCGCGAGCGGCGAGGGATTCCAGAGCAGCAGCGCTGCCCCAAGAAATGCTCCAGTTAAGCCGCCCAACACCAGCCGATGCACTCCTAAACGAGTGGCGATCAGGCCAGCCACAATCCGCCCGATTGTAAAGCTAAACCAATAGCTCCCAGCAAAGAAGCCCGCCAACGTTGGCTCCACGCCGCGCGATTCGGTCAGCAAACTGTATGTCCAAGTACCAAGCGAGGCCTCACCACCAACATATAGGAAAAACAGCGTGATGCTAAGCCAAACCCGCGGCTGGCTCAAGGTTGTGCTCATTGGCGTTTTATAATCGGTCAGGCGGATTTCTGGCTCTGCACTGGCGGCAGCAGTATGCCGACTCCACATATGCCGAGTCAGGGCAAAACAAAGCGCCAAGCCAATTTGGAAGCAGCCGACCACCAAATAGCCAAAGCGCCATGTATTGAGGTTCGAAAGCCCTAAGGTCATGATGATTGGACCGAGCGTTACCCCAACGCCCCAGCTTGCATGCAACCATTGCATTAGGCCTTCGCTAAAATGGGCTGCCACATAGGTGTTGAGGCCTGCATCGATCGCGCCAGCGCCCATGCCAGCAAGCGTGCCGAGCGCCGCCATCATCCACCATGCAGGCACAAGGGTATAGCCAATTAATGCCACTCCGGTGAGCAAACAACTAATAGCCAGCATTCGGCCTACGCCTAGTCGCGCCAACAACATGCCGCTTAGAAAAGTCGAACCCATATACCCAACAACCGAGGCGGTCAAAAATAAGCCAATTGCATCAAGCGGCTGGGCGAAACTTGCGCGAATCGAGGGCCAGCCAACTCCCAGCAGTCCATCGGGCAGCCCAAGAGCCACAAAGGCAATAAACGCGAGGAGAATCAGGCCAAGGTTGGCCGGACGTTGGATCTTCACAGTATATCCTTTCGAACTGCAATCGAATCTGCTTTATCACCAGCGTGGCGGGACTGATCACCCTGATGAGCTGCAACAACAATTCACAATTAACCCTCAGCATTGGGTGGTTAATTCGTGCCTATTGCTGTGCGCAGACCATCATAGCCGATAACCACTCGTTGAATGCAGTAGAAAGCAATATCGATTCAGTCATAACTAGCGCTAAGGTTTGGAGCACAAGCAGAAAGGCCGTTGCTAGCGTTTTCAGGGTTGCAAATTAAACGCTTTTGCGCGATGATAGCCATAAAAATAGCATGGATGTTCGATTAGCGCCATGCATGGTCGGTAGGCTAGCGCAAGACTGCTATAGACCCGCAGCCCATTTGCTGCCCATTGCGAAAGGAGCGTGATGTATGCTTGATTCAAACGTAGTTCAAGGCCAGTATGTCGAGCTTAACGGACTGAAACTTTACTATGAGGTTCATGGGAGTGGTGCGCCGCTCTTTTTGCTCCATGGGGGCGTGAACCCCAGTGATACTTTTGGGCCGACCTTAACAGAGCTGGCAAAGACGCACCAAGTGTTTGCCGTACATTTGCAGGGCCATGGTCAAACGCTCGATAGTGATCGACCACTGCGCCGCGAGTTTATGGCCGACGATGTAGCCGCGCTGATCGAGCTGTTGGGGCTTAACCAAGCAGCCGTGATGGGCTATTCGATGGGGGCTGCGGTGGCGTTACAGTTGGCGATTCGCCATCCTGCGCTTGTGCAGCGCTTGGTGCTCGTCTCAACCCCCATGCGCCGCGCCGATGCCTACCCAGAGGGGATTGCTGGCTTTGATACCTTGGGTGCTAACGCGCCGCAGATTGGTGCTGCTTTGCAGCAATCGCCATTGGCCCAGCTCTACCCCGCTGTCGATTGGACGCGACTCTTTACCAAGCTGGGCGAGATGCTGGCCCACGACTATGACTGGTCGGAGGCGGTGGCGACACTACCGATGCCAGTGATGCTGGTCTTTGCTGATGCAGACTGTTGGCGGCCTGAGGGTATTATTGATTTCTACCGCCAGCTGGGCGGCGGCCAGCGCGATGGCGGCATGGATGGTTCTGGTCGGCCAGCTGGCCAGCTAGCGATTGTGCCTGGCACAACCCATTACACGCTGATGGCAACACCGCTCGTCGCCCAGCTCGTTGCCCCGTTTTTGTTGGCGTAGCGCTGGTATTGGCATGCGTTTAAGGTTGTAATGTTAATGGCTGATCATTGCCATGTGATCAGCCACTGGTCGATTGCCGAATTGGCTACAGCTGCGCCACTTCGAAGCTTGACATTTGTAAAAATTTGCTTAAAGTAGTGTTTGTAATTTCATTGAATTTATTAACATCCTAGCCAAGAATGAAATCACCATGGTGTTGTTATGCAGTTTGGAGGATTTTATGGCGCGGATTCAATCGAAACGCATGCTCATTGGCCTGTGGTTGGTGTTGGCTATGCTGCTTGCTTCGGCTGTGTTGGTTGCCCAAAGCAATGCGCAATCGATCCAGTCACTTGGCAATCCATGGGCGTTGCGCACTGGTCGGGCGACCCATTATGACCCAACGGTTGGCATGGGCAATTGTAGCTTGCCGTTGCCCAGCGATTTGCTGGTGGCTGCAATCAATACCAGCGATTATGGTTTGGCCGATTATTGCGGAGCCTCTGTGACCGTCAATGGGCCACGAGGCAGCGTAACGGTCAAAATTATTGATCGTTGCCCAGGCTGTGTGGTTGGTGGGATCGACCTTAGCCCGCAAGCCTTCGAGCGAATTGCCGCGCTTGAGGCTGGTAACGTGCCAATTACATGGCAATTAATCAGCGCTCCCAATCTTAGTGGTAAGCTGATTTACAATTACAAAGAAGGAAGTAGCCAATGGTGGGCTGGGGTTCAATTGCGCAATCATCGCAATGCAATCGCCAAGTTTGAGTTTCGCAATCCCCAAGGGGTTTTTCAAGCTGTCGAGCGGGCGCATTATAACTATTTTCTGGTGCCCGGCGGCATGGGCACAGGCCCTTTCACATTCCGAATTACTGATGTGTATGGCAATGTTGTGACCGATAGCAATATTCCGTTGCGTGCTGAGGGCGATGTCGCTGGCACTCAGCAATTTCCCTATGTTCCTAACCCTAGCAGCACCAATACGCCAACAACTATAGCAACCAAGCTTCCAACGAGCACCAGCACGCCAATTCCAACGCTGATTCCCGCGAGTGCCACCCCAACCCTTGTGCCAACCATGGCCCCGCCATCGCCAACCGCAACTCCCAATGGAATTAATCCTTGGCAGGCTTACACCAGCTATAGCGTTGGCAGCCTTGTGCTGCATAATGGCATACGCTATCGCTGTATTCAAGCCCATACCTCTTTGCCCGGCTGGGAACCGCAGATTGTACCAGCGCTTTGGCAACCAATATAGGTTTGTCCAAACTTCATGCTTGTTGCACCTGCTGCTACGATAGCAAGCAGATTGCAATGGCTTGTGCATGGAGTTTATTACTATGATTTTACATAATGAATATCGCTTGCCACGGACAGCGCCTGAACAACAGGGTATTTCGTCGCTCGGATTGTTGCGCTTTATCGAAGCACTTGATAGCCAGATTCACGAGCTGCATAGTGTGATGCTTGTGCGCCATGGTGCGGTTGTGGCCGAGGCATGGTGGTCGCCATACGCTGCTGAACGACCACATTTGTTGTTTTCGCTGAGCAAAAGTTTTACCGCGACAGCGATTGGGCTGGCAATTGACGAAGGCTATTTTGCCCTTAATGATTCGGTTATCGGCTTTTTTCCTGCTGAAACCCCGCTGGTGGTGAGCGACTTTTTGGCAGCAATGCAGGTTAAACACCTGCTTACGATGGCAACTGGCCATGCGAGCGACCCATGGACGGCGATGAATGAACGAGCTGATGGCAATTGGATTAAAGCCTTTTTGGCGTATCCAATTGCGACTGCGCCTGGCAATCAGTTTGTTTATAACACAGGTGCGACCTACCTGCTCTCAGCAATTATTCAAACAACGACTGGTATGCGTTTGAGCGACTATCTTGGCCCGCGTTTGTTTGCACCCTTGGGGATTGAGCAAATGCACTGGCAGGAATCGCCGCAAGGAATTACGCTTGGCGGCATTGGCCTAAGCCTGACCACCGAAGCGGTGGCTAAATTTGGTCAGTTGTATTTGCAAAAAGGTCTGTGGAACAAACAAAGAATTCTTTCCGCAGCTTGGGTGGAGCAAGCGACGGCACTCCAGATCGCAAATGGTGATGATCCTGATTCTGATTGGGCGCAAGGCTATGGCTATCAATTTTGGCGTTGCCGCCATGGAGCCTATCGTGGCGATGGCGTGTTTGGCCAATATTGCCTTGTGCTGCCAGCGCAGGATGCAGTGCTGGCGATAACTGCTGGAATAGATGTGTTTGCGATGCAGCAGCCCTTGGATTTGGTGTGGCAGCTGTTGTTGCCGATCATGGGCGCTGACAGTTTAGCTGCTGATCCTGCTACCCACCACGGGTTAACTGAAAAATTGGCAAGCTTGCATTTCCCCACAGTTGCAGGCCAAGCGAGCTCGCCGCTTGCAGAGCTGGTTTCTGGCCGCAGCTATGACGTTGGCGCCAATCGGCTCGGGCTTGAACGGATACGTCTGCACTTTAACGCAACTGGTTGTCACCTGATTTGCCAAACAGCGACGAGCCTAGAAACGCTTGCTTGTGGCTATGGAGTTTGGCAGACTGGAGCGACGGCGCTGTTTCAGCAAGCATTTTTTGGCCATACCCCGTTTGTTGCCAGTGGGGCATGGATAAGCGAGACGAGCTTTACAATGCAGCTGCGGCTCCACGAAACGCCATTTGTGTATACATTAACCTTGGATTTTATTGATGCTGAATTGCTGATTGAAATTCGAGTTAACACCGCCCTTGATTCGTTAGCGCCAGTGCTATTGACCGCGCAGCAGGCTTGATTTTAGCTGATTACTGAGGAAAAAACAGGGAACTTCCGCAAGCATCGTTTTGAAGCATTAAATTCGTACATATGTGCTATGATACACCAATAGTATCTGCTAAATTGCGCCAAAGGAGCACTGTATGGCAACTATCCGCGAAGGAAACAAGGCAGCACTCGTCGTTGTTGATGTTCAGGTCGGAGTGGTTAATGAGGCGTGGGATGCCGCGCGGATTATCGGGAATATTGCCCATGTTGTGGAGCGTGCCCGTGCTGAAAATGTTCCCGTGCTGTGGGTTCAACATACTGATGAAGAACTGCCCACCGATAGTCCACAATGGCAATGGGTTCCAGAACTGGTGCCAGCCGCAGATGAGCCACGCATCCATAAGCAGTTTAATTCATCGTTTGAACAGACCAGTTTAGCGGAAGAACTAGCGGTGCGTGAGGTCTCGCACATTGTGCTAGCAGGAGCTGCAACCAATTGGTGCATTCGTGCCACCGCCTATGCTGCGCTTGAACGCGGCTACGATCTGACCCTCATCAGTGATGGGCATACGACCGGAACAATCGAATTGGAGAGCGGCACCACCATCGAAGCAGCAGCTATTGTTAAGGAACTCAATATCGCCATGCAGTGGCTCTCCTATCCTGGGCGCACGAATAACACGGCCCGCGCTGAGCAGATTGATTTTGCCCAACCAGGCGGCGCGCAGTAGGCTTGGCATGCTTAGCACTGAGGATCACTGAACACAACATTACGATTGTGGCTAGCTTCTTTTCTATGCTTCCGCATAGGCTAGGCTAGTGCTGGCTGGGATTGTGTTTTGGCGACTGCCAAACATTCTGAATGCGCTGCCATAGCAATTCGTGCTTTTTTCGGCCATTTGCTACAATACAGCCAAGGAGGCATTATGCAGCTATCAGTAACGTGTGAATGTGGAACCGAGTACGATTTGAATTATGTGGAACATCAAGGCGGTGAGATTAGCTTCGATGCTTGCCCCGATTGTGGGGTGCAGCTCGCTAGCGAAACCGTGCTTGAAGCAGTCAATGCGGATGTCGACGAGAGCGAACAACTCTATTAATGCCATTGCTCAGCCCAAGCGGGTCAATTTAACTGCCCCGCTTGGGCTACCACAGCGAGAAGAGTGTGATAATTACCCTCATAGAAAATACAACAACCCCAAACCCGCCAAACTATAGGCAAGCATCGAGAGCATAATCCACTTGATCGGACTATAACACGCTGGTAGCGCGGTAGCTTGGACGAACCCCAGCAGCAACCCCAAAAAACCATAGGTAAGTCCAGCTTGGAGTCTGAATTTTAACTCCATAGGAGAATTTGGCATATATGTCTGTATAGCAAATCTAAATAATGGTTCTAACCAAAAAGTCGTTATCAACAAGTTTAGCGTAAATACCCCAACACTGCCAACGATCCAGCGTAGCCCATCGGGATGAGGTACAAACAGCCACCATTGCAGCGTAAAGAGCAACCCTGTGCTAACCAAATAGAGTGGCCACAACCCATAACCAAAAATGTTTGTTAGCAACCAATCGCTGAAGCCAAAATAGCCAAAACTTGTCAAGAGCACAAGCCAATAGCGCCAGTGGATGCCAGGCTGGGGTGATGTGATTAGGCTGGACATGGATTCTCCCTTTCAGCAGCCATTAAATAACCAGAGTTGCTGCTTGAGGAGAGGATAGCCCTGCGATGTTACAGCGCTGTTACAACATAGGGCTATGCTTGACAATTCGATGTGCAGCACCTACGCTTGCACCGAAGAGATACCTCCTCACGTTAGATACAAGCTACGTTTAGTTTTTTAGGATACGATTTCTACCTCTTATTTTACATAATAAAAAGATGCTGGAAAGCGAGTTACTATGTGGCAGGTGCCATCAAACCAGCCAACCCCATCACGCTGGGAAACGGCGATTCATTGGTTTTGGACGTTGGTTACAGCACGTATTTGGCTCATGCTTAGTAGCTTTCTGTGGTATCTCGATTTATGGCGCTATTCAATGTGGGAGTGGCTACCGTGCATTGGCGCAGGACTCCTCAAAGATCCAGAAACTCATGCCTTGATTCCCCGCTGATCATTTATCTTGGAGTGAGGATCGATGTGGTTCGGCAACGCCAACATGGGCAACGGATTAGTAGCCCGCCAGATTTACGCCATATTGGATTCGTAGCGGGTTATTGCTCGTATCTATCTGTTACTACCAGCAATGCTATATCTATAACCTACTGTGGTTAATGTTAAATAGCCGTCGGACACCTCTATTGATGCCCGACGGTCGCACTAAATGCGTGAGAACTCCATAATCCAGTTGGTTTCCCACGTATCCCCGTTATCTGCGGAGAAGGCTTGTTCCCAGCGCAACTCATCTGGCGTGACCGCGAACCAGAGGAAGCGCACTTTAATTGGCTTGCCGCGCAGCGTATCATCAGCGTAGAACGTTCCCACCTCGTCGACAAAATTTCCGACCACGGGCACATCAAGCTGGCCGGGCATGCGCCCATCGAGCCACCAGATCGACCAACTCATGGTTTGGGGATTGAACGAGCGAATCGCAATCGCGCGATACGGCCCTTCTGGGAGATTCAAGAGGTTGTCTTCGACATTGCCGTAGCCTCCAAGCACTGCTTGGGTAGACATCTGCCCAGTGAACTCAATCCATTCGGTGCTGCCAACCAGCCGATCTTTGAGCCGTCGGTGGCGAACATTCCAGTCGCCAAGCACAAAATCAAAGTCGGTTGGAGCTGCAGCCAGTCGTTCTAATGCCATTGCAAAAACTCCTCACAGTATATGCAATACGTAGCGGGCGAGTGCCCAGTCAGCATCACAATACCACCACTCAGCGCTGCGATTAACCGCTTGTGGACTGAGTTCTCAGCGCCAGTAAGCCGCTTGCCAGCAGCTGGTTACCCTACAACCATTACCCAATTAAACCTTGAGCTTTTCTGGGGTCAGGTTGGCAAGAAGGGTTGTTAAGCGGCTATACAGCTTAATAACCAGCGATTGGACTGCAATGCCCACTCTCACCACCCTTGAAGTCTATCTGGTTAGCTATGGTCATTTGCTCAAACCCATGCTTGATGCTGATGCCAAGCGCTAATCAAGCATAGTTTTGGAGCATTTGCACGAGATATGTGCGAAATTCAGCAACATAGCTTTGTGGTTCGAGCACTTTAATCTGAGTGCCAAAGCTGGCCAAAAGCTGAAATCCTTGCGGATTCTGCGGCACATACATTGTCGCCAGGCCATAATTAGCAGTATATGCTTCAATGCTGCTTCGGCCATAGCGTTCGATAATTTGGTCGTGGATGCTTGGTGCAACCAACGCCTTAATGGTCACGAATTGCGGATTAGTGTGGGCTGTATTAGCGTGGGCTGGCCAATCAGCGCGCTGCTGAAACCCACGCAACTCCACCCGCAACTGCTCCATTCTGGCGAGCTTGAAGCTCCGATAGGCTTGGCGATCAAGGCAGAAGCCTTGTAAATACCAGCTTGATTCACTGAAATGCAGCGCATATGGCTCGACTATGCGCTGGGTTTGCACGCCAGCTTTATCGCTGTAGTCAAATGCCACAAGTCGCTCCTTTAATAACGCTGTTTGGCAGATTTTTAAGCTTTCGCGCAGTTCGGCCCGCCCTTCCCAAGCATAAAATGACAGCTGCATCGAGCGATTAAGCCCTAATGGACCGACCATGGCCTCGATTTTTTTGATTGTTTGGGCAATCTCTGCGCTGAGGATGAGTTGTTCCAAGCCTGCAAGCGCAGTTAAGAGATGCTGTAAATCGGCGCTGCTCAACAAGCGTTTATCAACTTTGTAGGTATCCATAATGCCATAGCCACCATTGACCCCAGTCAGCGCATAGATCGGGATATTCGCCATGCTCAAGGTTTGCATATCGCGTAGAATCGTGCGCTTGGAAACCTTGAAAAGCTGGGCAAATTCGGTTGCTGAAACTCGCTCTTTTTGCAGCAAAATCATGGTAATCGCTATCAAGCGCTCGACTTTTTCCATGGCTTCCTTCTTTGCTTCAGTAAAAACAGTGACATTCTGCTGTCATCGTTTGGCTATTATACTCGCGCTATGAGTAGCCCGCCGTGTTGATAAGCATTAAACACGATCAGCAATGAAGGACGCCAAATGTTTAATCCAAACGATTTTCCCAAGCCCGGCTTAATCGCAGTCAACGGAGTAACCCTTGAAGTTTTTGAAGCAGGCAACGCCAATGGAGGCAAACCAATTGTGCTTTGTCATGGCTGGCCAGAGCATGCCTTTTCGTGGCGCTATCAGCTGGCAGCCTTGGCCAATGCAGGCTATCATGTTATCGTGCCAAATCAGCGCGGCTATGGCAACTCAACCAGACCAGCAGCTGTAACAGCCTACGATCTTGACCATTTGACGGGCGATCTGATTGCCCTGCTCGATCATTATGGCTACGCCGATGCCACGTTTATTGGCCACGATTGGGGCGCAATGGTGGTGTGGGGATTGACGTTATTGCATCCAACGAGGGTCAACAAACTGATTAACCTCAGCGTGCCCTACATGGATCGCGGCACAATGCCATGGCTCGAATTTTTAGAGGCAATTCTTGGCAGCGATTCGTATTTCGTGCACTTTAATCGCCAGCCAGGCGTTGCTGATGCAATCTTCGCAGCCAATACCATGCAATTTTTGCGCAATCTGTATCGCAAAAATGTGCCGCCCAGCGAGCCACAGCCCGGAATGGCCTTGATCAATCTTGCCAACGCTGAAACACCGCGCGGTGAGCCGATTATGAGTGATGCAGAATTGGCTATTTTCGTCGCCGCATTCGAAGCATCAGGCTTTAGTGGTGGCCTCAATTGGTATCGCAATCTTGACCGTAATTGGCAGCGCTTGGCCGATGTCGACCCAATTATCCAGCAACCAGCGCTGATGATTTACGGCAACCACGATTCCGTCCAACGCTCGCCAAACCTGCCGACATTCGTGCCCAACGTGGAAGTGCTCGATCTAGATTGTGGACATTGGATTCAGCAAGAAAAGCCCAACGAAACGAACCAAGCAATCTTGAATTGGCTCAAACGCCACGATTCGGTTTAGGCCAAAAGCGGATATTATGAGGCTGGAAAGTGGCAGGCCCATGCAAGCGCACTCAAGCTGCACTGGGTCTGCCATCCATAAAGGAGAATAGGATACCGTTGGATTGCTTGGCCTTATTATCCAATCCTGCTGCCATGTTTTGCCTTAGGAATCGCATTTATGAAAAAAATTCATTTTTTGGCGCGCGTAGTTGGCATCGATTGGTGTGATGATGGCATTTTAGCGATTGTTTTTGCCGATGATTCTGAGGAGCCATCAGAATATCTCGAATTGCAGCGTAGCTTTGAGGAGCCTGATGAACAGGACCAAGCGCTAGGCATGGCTACCTATTGTCTCAGTACTTCGGCTGGTGCTACAACCTATGGTGGGATTACGAGTTTTGTTATTCGTGATACCCAATGCACTATTGACCTAGCGCCGAGCGCAGCAGCAGAAATCGGTATAGCGCAGTATCAGATTGAACTTGATCTCGGAGCAGACGATATCCCGATTCTGTATGCGCATATCCGCCAACTTTTTCAGGCTGCGCCGTCGGCTCCGCAGACGCTGCTCTTAGCGTAACGGAGCGACAACTTGCTCTTATTGAAGGAGCTTCGAATGAACCTTGCAGAGTATAGTGCTCAGCAATTGCTTCAGATTCATGCAGACACGCTTTTTATCAGTGATGCGGCTGGTCGGCTACGGTTCAACGCCGATCCTGGCTATCCTGAGCATGAACTTGAGCCAGCACCGCGTTTTTGGCTAGGCCGAACAGATGATCATGTGCTTTGGCGGTTGCGAGCCGATTTACCTGCCGACCTGAGTGAGAGCCTTGAAGCAATTGCCCAAACCATCCCACCGCGAACTGATCCCATGCTTTTGCCGCCGCCGATTGCTGCAATTCGCGATCTATTAGCCGTGCATGCTCCGATGAGCGAGCATGCAAGCGGGCCATGCTATTGGATGCCAGAGCTGCTGCCTGTTCCGGCAATAGTGCTCCTCATCACGCCCGCTAATGCAGAGGTGTTGGCTGCACATTTTCCTTGGAAACAAAGCCAACGCGCACTGCATGACGCTGGGCCGCTGGTTGCGACGATTGTCGATCAGCAGGCGGTTGCTGTCTGTTATTGTGCACGGCTCAACGCGATTGCGGCTGAGGCTGGGGTCGAAACCACCGAATCGGCCAGAGGCCATGGCTATGCGCAGGCAGCGGTTGCTGGTTGGGCTGCTGCCATCCACGCCCTCGGTATCCTTCCCATGTACAGCACCAGCTGGGATAATTACGCCTCGCAGGCAATTGCCCGTCGGCTTGGTATGCGGGAATATGCTGATAGCTGCTGGATTCAATAACAATGCTTTATTCTGCTGCTACGGCTATTCGCTTGATTGTTAATTGATGGCAACAATCACTTTACGGAATTATATTTACATAATAAAAAAGCTTTTTCTGTTTGGCTTGATCCACTATACTTGCCAGTGCTGCCTACGCCCGCACCCGATGCGTGCTTATCACAAAGGATTGTGCGATGCCCCGAGCTACGATTCAGGCGCTCTTTCTCAAACCAGCCAAAGGTCAAGCGCTAGTTGATGTCAGCACTCTAGGCATGACCATGCAGCAAGGCTATGGAATTGTTGGCGATTGCCAGGGCCATCCTTTGAGTCCTCGGCAAGTGTTAGTGCTCCGGCGCGAAGATCTTGAGGCTTTTATGCTGCACCCAGGCGATTTGCGCGAAAATATCGTGCTTGCTGGGCTGACAGCGGCTGAATTTGTGCCTGGCGCTGTTCTCCATTTAGGCAAGAGCGTGCAAATTCGGCTTACCTTTCATTGTGAACCGTGTAAGCGAATCGCCCATGTGCTCGGCAGGCCGATTAAGGACATTATTGGCAAACGTGGTATTTTAGGCACGGTGCTTGCTGATGGCGAGCTACGCTGTGGCGATGCGGTCGTAGTTGGCGCGGAGACTCAGCCGCCGCTCTCGCCTATACCCTATAACCGATTTTTGAGCTTTATTGCTTCTGTTCCCTATGCTCAAGTTGTAAGTTACAAAGAAATTGTGCTTGGGATGGGGGTGGCGAACAGTTTTATGCGGGTTATTCCACACTATCTGCAAAAAACAGATCCTGAGCAGTATCCGATTCATCGGGTGGTTGATACACAAGGGCTGTTGCTACCCCACTATATTCCTGGCCAACTTGAGGCTTTACGCGCCGAGGGTATCGCATTGGTTAAGCTTGATAGCATTGATCCAGCAGCGTATCAACTCGATCTTAAGCGCTATGGGTAGCGTGGCATTGTGCATACACTAAACTAGCATCCATGCAGAAAGGATATCTATGACCAAGGAACCATCGGTCAAAGGCCCAGCCTCCTATTTTCCAGCAATCGAAAAAACCTATGGCCAATCGATCGATCATTGGATGACGATTCTTGATGGGATGGCCGACAAAACCCATATGCAGATGGTTGCTACGCTGAAGGCCGAGTATGCTATGGGCCATGGCCATGCCAATGCGCTAGTTGCCTATTATCGGGCACAGCAGCAGTAGCCCAGCGCGCTTGTGGCCTGCATTACTCGTGAGGAAATTCGATGGAAATTCATTTGCTGCGCAATGCAACGATGCGCCTGCGCTATGCCCAGCATACCTTGCTTGCTGACCCTGATCTTGCGCCACGCCATGCGCGTGATTCGTTTACTGGGCGTTCACGCAATCCGCTGGTTGATTTGCCGCTGGCCAAAGAAGCGATTGTGGAAGGTATCGAGGCGGTTTTGCTGTCTCACCTGCATGCCGATCATTTTGATGCTGAGGCGCAACAGCTTTTGCCAAAAGATATTCCCATTTTTTGCCAACCAGTTGATGCTGAACGGATTCAAGGCTATGGGTTTCGCACTGTTATTCCGGTCGATCACGTCGTTAATTGGCAGGGCATGCGGATTACGCGCGTAGCGGGTCAGCATGGCTTTGGCGCTGACCTCGCAAGCATGGGCCAAGTATCTGGATTTGTGTTGGCGGCGGCGCTTGAACCAACGCTGTATTGGGTTGGCGATAGCGTGTGGTATCCCGAGGTTGCAACTACGATTGAAAAGTTTCAGCCAAACGTAATCGTGACCCATTCTTCTGGCGCGATTTGGGAGGCAGGAACGCCGATTGTGATGGATGCTGAGCAAACTATAATGCTGTGTCAGGCCACAACCGCCAGTACGGTCGTTGCGATTCATCTGGATTCGCTGGATCATGGTCAGGTGTCGCGAACAGAACTGCGTATGGCTGCCAAGGCTGCTGGAATTTCCGAGGCGCAACTCTTAATTCCCAACGATGGTGAGCTGCTGCGCTTCGACGATTCATCAGCATGACTGTTCTGATTCGCTGCTCTCGCGCAAACTACACATGGCACGAAGTTGAGCTTCGTGCCATGCAACGTGTTGGTTATTCAAGGAGTAACCGAATGGCCTCGCCAAAGGGAAAAGCCTCGCTATCAAGGCCGCCAGCAACTACCACCCACAATAATGGATATTCAGGAGGCCTTGATGGAAAACTGCCATAACCATCGGTCAAATAGACTGCGACAATTGGCATATGAGGGCGGATTAAGTCCTCAAGGGCCGCAAAGAAGGGGCGAAAATCGGTGCCACCGCCGCCGATTGGCGCAGGAATTGGGCTATGGGCGGTGAGTTGAAATGGCCCATGAGCTTCTGCATCAACATAAAACAACTCACAGGTGATATGCGGATAGGCGCGCAAAATCCCCTGCACCTCATCCATAAAGAGCCGCAAATGACGCTCATCGATTGAGCCGCTGGTATCGACCGCCACAAAAACTTGCAGACTCTCGCCTGCTAAGGCATCGATATAGAGACCCCGACTCAAAAAACGCCGATCAAAGCCCACAAAATCGGTGGGTGTTTGCACCAAATAGCGCCATAAATAGGTACGCCAATCGAGTTTCTCAGGGTCGGTGCTGCTCAATTCACGGCGCATGCTGCTGGGCAAACTGCCTTGGGCGACCATCAGCGCAATCAGATCTGCTTGGTGGCGCGCATTGCGCCAATGGGCTTCCAATACTGCGTTGCGTTTGGTGCCGCGCGTCTCTTGTTCAAAGCCGCCTTGGCCACTGAGACCCGATCGATCAGCCTCGGTTGCGTCGAGCAAATCAAGGCTATCGCTCAGCGGGTAGCGGCTGGGGTCGCGGACTAACAATTCGTACACTTCTTCGACGCTTAATGCTTCAAGCTCAGGGTCGCGCTGGGTCATTGGGTCACAGCCAATGCCCTCGATAGTGCTGATGATGCCATTCAACACAATATCGCAGGCAGTATTCCAAATCCGTGGGTTGCGACTGCCACGGCGGGGAAGATGCAGCAAGGCAGCATGCAACACCTGATGCACAATCAAACGATCTTGGTCTTGCTGGCGTAGAGTGGCGAAATAGTCAGCGTTGACATACACCCGTTCACCATCAGTTGCCGCCTGATTCACATTCGTTGCAGCAACCACGGGCGCAAATAACACCAAGCTAGCAAAGTAGGCAGAACGAGTGCGTAGCCGCAGCACCGACGCACTAATCATGCGTTCAAATTCGGCGGCACTCATGCCAGCATCCGTTGATATGCTTGGAAGAAGGTTTGCAATTGGGCATCGCCCTGAACATAGGCTGCAAAGGCCCCAATTTGGCCCTTGAGCCGTAACTGCCGCATCAGATCGGCAATAAAGACCTGCACCCATTCAGTTGGTGCATGGGCCGCCATCCAACAAAAGGCTTGATAGGCGCTATCGGCGTTTGCAGCCCGTAAGGTCAAGCCGATCGTGTTGGCATAGCGTGCCCCAGGCTCGCTTGGAAAGGCGAGGTTTGCGCCTTCACCACGCAGAATCGCCTCAAAATCTGGTAGGGTTTGATACAGCTCGATGTAGGAGTAAAATTCTGCTGCTGCATCAATGCCCACCACCGGAGCAAGATCAAGCGCTGCTTGGTAGAGTTGGCTGGCCATAACCCATGAGCGTGGCGACGGCCACGCTGGATGCTGCGGATTGAGCTTATGCAACAAGGTTGGGCGAAACGAGAGAAAGGCAATCACCTGCTCAGCCACATTCGCATTCAGCGCATAGGCCTTAAAACTATCAAAATCGGGCGCAACTTCGAGGTGGACAAAGCGATTCGCCAACGGTGCTGGCATATCGAAAACCGAGGCTCGATCCTCTTTGCGATTGCCTGCGGCCCAAACAAACCAGCCCTCAGGCAGCGTATACGAGCCAACTCGTCGATCAAGAATCAGTTGTTGGGCAACCCCTTGCATGGCTGGGGGTGCCATGTTTAATTCATCAAGAAACAAGATACCTTGCCCAGTTTGGGGCAGAAACTCTGGTGGAAACCAGCGTGAAATTCCATTATCAGGCACTGGCAAGCCCCGCAGATCGGTTGGTGCAAGCTGCGATAACCGGACATCAATAAACTCAATGCCCCTGTGCTGGGCAATTTGGGCCACAATGCTCGATTTACCAATTCCTGGCGGTCCCCAGATCATCGTGCTGAGATACAGCTTTTTTTGCACTAGCGTATCGAGGTAGTGCTGTAATTCTAACGGATTCATGCCTGCTCCTTCACTCGTTGCTCAAGCGCAGTTTGGGCTGCGCGGCGGACAAAACAATGAGCGTCGACGGTCAATGCCCTGACAATCTCGATTGGAACTGCCGGATTGAGCGCCAAAGCATAGCGCGCATACCAATAGGGCGAGCGCAGACCTTTGCGCAAATGTTGCGGATCGGTGTATTGATTGGCCATGGCAATAAAGTGAAACATCGGGTGTGCCGAATACAGTGCTGCGGTTAACGCCCGATCAAGCAATTGTTGGCGCGCTTCAATGGTGGTTTGCTGGTTGCGGACGACTGCATTGCGCACCTGAATCGATTCATCGGTGGCCAAGTGGGCTAAAATGTCAGGGGTGACGTTGGGATGTTGGGCAATTGCCTTGCGCATGCGTAAGGCCGACCAGCTATAATCGCGGGCCATCGTCGCCAATAACTCAGCGGGAAGATTGGGGTTTAACGCCAGCGCATTGCGTACCGGCTGCACATCGTCAAGCTCTAAGCGGGACAACACATCGAGCGGGGTATTAACATTAAAGGCAACCCGGGCACGCACGCTTGGGTCGTCATCATCAGCGAGCAGCCTGAGGATGACGGGGTCGCTCGATTCAGCGGCAAGTTTGCGTAGCTCGCGATCTGCGGTACCAATACTGGCCTGATCAAAGGGTTGGTTATTGATTGTATAGCTCATCGCCGCAAACACTTCGTCTTCCAAGACCGTGACTGTTTGCTGCAAGGCTTGTTGAATGTGTTCCTCGGTTGATTCATGAAGGCGTTGCTCAAGCCATGCTGGCATTGTTCGCAGTATCAGATGCTCAATCAACGCCTCTTGGCCATCAATTGATGGTAGCGGAATCTGGGCCAGTAGGGCTTCAGCTTGCGCTTGCCAATCGGCGCCAGCCTCGCCATAACTATTGATATGGTAGGCAATGGCGTGAGCAACATTTGGCGAAGCATAGCCACGAATCGTATTCAGCAGATTAGCAGGGATTGACGCATGACGCAGAAATAATAATAAGCGCAACTCATCCATCTGGCGAAATAAATCGGGATGTTCAAGCAACAGCAACAGCAAAACAGGATTGGCGAGAAACGCTTCGGGAACGTCAGCGGCAAAGTGTAAGAGTGTTTTTTGCGGCGTATTGGGGTTGGCAACCAAGGCGGTAACAATCGCCGTGCGTGGATGAGGATCTAAAACAACTGCTAATGGGCCTTGGCGGCCAACAAAGCGCAGGAAGTCGGTTCCAGAAGTGGGGCGTTCAAAGTCGGGGTCGGATACCAACTCAAGATAATTGGCAATCCGCAACAGTTCTTCAGGTGTGGTTGTCGGGTCAGACGCTGCTTGGATTATGGCTTGTTCGTCAAGCGATAATTGCTGATTTGTCACAGGAAACCCTCCCGATAGATTGCTCATTGCGCTACTCAAATCCCCAAATGGCTAACCTTCGCTGATTGTACCATTGAATGGAATGGCTCTTTTGGCGTATGTGTCCGCTGGTTAAGCTTCCAAACCCAAACTTGACACATATGCGATGATAGCACTACACTACCCAAATATCTTCAAACCAACCAGCGAGCAGGCACAGCCTAGCTCAAATCCAAATAAACAGCCTTGGCAAAATCCTCAATTCATCTGCTTGATACAAGCTATCTGAGGCGCGAGACGCTACCGCTGGGCGTGCAACGACGCATGAGAGGCGCAACGATGACCTACAAACTCTTTTTAGTTGAAGACGAGATTATAACCCGCGAAGGGATTCGCGATGCGGTTGACTGGGCGGCGGCAGGCTATCAGTTCTGCGGCGAGGCCCCAGATGGCGAAATTGCGCTGCCGCTGATTCGCGAACGGCGGCCCGACATTGTAATCACCGATATAAAGATGCCGTTTATGGATGGCTTACAGCTTTGTCGCATTCTCAAGGAAACGCTACCAACCACCAAAATTATGATTCTCAGCGGCCATGATGAGTTTCGCTATGCCCAAGAAGCGCTGCAAATCGGCGTTACTGAGTATCTGTTGAAACCGATTATCGCTCACGATCTGCTGGCGGCACTTGGTAAAATCGCTAGCCAAATCGCTGAAGAACGACAGTCGCGGGCGCACTTGGAGACGCTGCAAGCCCAAATGTCCGACCATCAACCAATGTTGCGCGAGCGTTGTCTGCTTGACTTGGTTGCTGGGAGTAGCTCGGCGACCGATTTTATGGAGCAAGCCCGTAGCCTTGAGATTGATCTGCTGGCACCATGGTATCAGGTGCTTGTGCTGCACGTTATGCCGCCGCATGCCAGCGCCCTCCCGCTGTATGCTGTTTGCCAACAAGTTGACGCGATTGTCGGGTTAATTCTCGCTGATTCGCTGTCGGTTGTGGCCTTTAAGCATGGCCTCGAAGATACGATTCTGATTATCAAGGGTGAAACTCGCGCTGAGGTGGCCCAACGTGCAGCTATGCTTGTTGCAGCCTTGAATCGACAGCTGGCCGAGCAGGCGAATTGGCGGGCAAGCATCGGCAGCGGCGAGCCAACCGAGCGGCTGAGCATGATTGCCCAATCATTTGCGCAGGCCCTGATTCAGATCAACGCTGGTGAGCGTTCTGCGGAGGTCGGGCTTGACGATCAAGCGCAGCTGCACGCCGATCCGATGATTATGAAGGCGCTGGCCTACATCGATGCTAACTATGCTGATCCGGCGATCTCACTGGGCCAAGCTGCCGCCCAAGCCTTACTAAGCCCAACCTATTTTAGCGCACTCTTCCATCGCGAGGTTGGCGAAACCTTCATCGACTACCTGACCAAGCTCCGGATTCGCAAAGCAATCGAACTGCTACGCTCAACCTCGCTGACCGCCAGCGAGATCGCCTATCGAATTGGCTATCAGAACCCACGCTATTTTTACTCGGTGTTCCGCAAGGTTGTCGGGCAGCCACCCAACGAGTTTCGCCAACGTGCCTAGGCTACAAGAGGCTCTCTATGGATATCAATCTCTTTGATCGCGCTCGGATCAGCGGCTTGGCGGGTAGGTTTACGCTCCCTCGTCTGCGCATGCGGCTCTCGATCCGCGACAAAATTCTGTTGGCCTTGCTGATGGTCGTGATTCTCATGAGCGTACCCTATATCTTCCTGATCGTGCCTGGCCTCGAATATAAAACCCAGTATGATGGGCTAATTCAGAACATTACAACTGCCAATAGTATCAATGGCTATATTAAACCATCGATTGATGCAGAACTTTGGGAGATTATTGCTGGCAAGAAACCATTTGCCCAAGGAAACCAATATGCGATTTTGAGCGATGTCGACCATCGTATCGAGCAGATGATCGATAACTCCAGTTCGGAAAAAGGTCGGATCAAGCTCAGCATTATTCAGCATACGTTGCAAACTCTGCGCAGTTCGATCGATCGGGTTGGGATTCAGATTGCTCAAGGCAAAACGTTTGCCGAAAATTTAGTGCTTATGGAGGAGATTCGCAGCATTACCCAATTAATTGAGGGCAACGTCCAAGCGTATGCGCTGTTTGAAGTGAAGCGCACCCAACAGCAATATCAGGCGATGCAAAGCGACCTCACCAGCTGGGCGATTGGCGGCCTAAGCGTGATCATGACCTCAATTGGCTTCTCGATCGTCGCTGCTTGGCGCATCTCAAAAGGCATTTATATTCCAATCAAGAAGTTGCACGACGTGACCACCACGATCGCACGTCACGATCTTGAGGCTCTTGTTATCGCCGATAACGCCGACGAGATTACTGAACTTGGCTTGAGCTTTAACATCATGGTTGGCAAAATCAAAGAATTGCTTGATGCCAAACTTGAAGAACACGAGAACCTCAAAAAGGCTGAACTGCGGGTGCTCCAAGCGCAGATCAACCCCCATTTTCTCTATAACACGCTCGATGCAATTATTTGGATGGCTGAATCCAAGCGTACAGCCCAGATCGTCGAGCTTGTTTCGGCCTTGTCTCGCTTCTTCCGGATTACGCTCAGTAAAGGCAGGGATTGGATCACCGTCCGTGATGAGATCGCGCATATCGAAAGCTATTTGGCGATCCAAAAGATTCGCTACCGTGACATCCTCGACTATCAGATCGATATTCCTGAGGAAACCCGTAGCGGTGAGATGCTCAAACTGACCCTTCAACCACTGGTGGAAAATGCGCTCTACCATGGCATTAAGAACAAGCGCAATGGCGGCACGATTGTGGTGCGTGGCCGCTGGCTGGCTGATGATCGGCTCCAGATTGAGGTTGCAGACAACGGGATTGGTATGACCCCAGAGCGGCTTGCCCAGATTCGCGAGCTGTTGGCTGCGGGCAACCTCTGGGTGGCAGGCGCGATGCCAATCGTCGAAGATGGCTATGGCATTAGCAATGTTAATCAACGAATCAAGCTCTACTATGGCCCCGAGTATGGGCTAGCGATTGAGAGCACGTATGGCCGTGGCACCTGTGTGAGCCTGATCATTCCGCAGCAACGTAGCCCAGCGCCTAGCCGCAACTGATCGTAAAAAATTAACCACAAGCTTAAAAAAACGAACACCCTGATTACTAAAAAAACATTAAAATAGCAGCTATTCTGCATAGAAATCAGGCTTGTTTGGCCCCGCCCAGCCGCTATAATATCCAGCATTCCAACGCTAATGATCACATGTAGCTGCCGACCATGACTGGTTGGAACGCGCCAAAGGAGGCGACCTCAATGATTGCTCGTGCCCTCTACCGCAGTGGCCTTGTGCTAGCCATAGTTTTAACGCTGGCAGCATGCGGCGAGTCTGCGCCTAGAGCGAGCGGAGCACTATCAACCCCACATGCTGTCAAGCTCAAAACCTATCCCGAACTTGTTGTTGGGTTTGCGCAAATTGGAGCCGAAAGTGAGTGGCGTACCGCCAACACGCGTTCGATCCAAACAACCGCCGACCAACTCGGGATCGAATTGGATCTTTCCGACGCTCAGCAACAGCAAGCCAATCAGATCAACGCTATCCGTTCGTTTATCGCCCAAGGTGTCGATGTCATCGGGGTTTCACCAGTTGTTGAAACCGGATGGGACGAGGTTTTTGCCGAGGTCAAGCAGGCGGGCATCCCGCTCATTCTGCTCGATCGCAGCGCCAATGTGCCAGCTGAGCTCTACAGCGTTCGCATCGGCTCAGATTTTGTCGAAGAAGGTCGACGGGCTTGCGGCGAGTTAGCGAGGCTGCTCGATGGCCAAGGATCAATTGTGGTTTTGGAAGGCACTCAAGGCTCGGCCCCAATGCTTGGGCGGGGCGCTGGCTTCCAAGAATGTCTACAAACGTATCCTGGCCTGCACGTGCTCGCCAGCCAATCAGGTGATTTTATTCGCGCTCGCGGCAAAGAGGAGATGGCTGCTTTACTGCAAACTCATGGTAACAGCATCGACGGCGTGTTTGCCCAAAACGACGACATGGCGCTTGGCGCAATCGAGGCCATCGAGGAGTATGGGTTACGGCCAGGCATCGACATCAAAATTGTTTCGATTGATGCGGTGCGAGCTGCCTTCGAAGCAATGATCGCTGGCAAGCTGAATGCCACAATTGAATGCAACCCGCTGCTTGGCCCACTTTTCTTCGCAACAGCACTCAACTTGGCCAATGATCTTCCGGTTGAAAAATGGATCAAGCCGGATGAAGGGGTTTACCGCCAAGATACCGCCGCGCAGGAATTGCCCAATCGGCTCTACTAGCACTTTCTTTTCCAGAGTTTGAATCTATCGATGTTCCTTTTCGGTGCGCACAGGCTGCGTGCTGCGGATCCGGCCGCGCTCGTTCCCGAGGCGCTCCATCCAAAACGCTATTTTCCATGGCTAACGAGTGGTTACAACCCCGATTTTCGCTAGGAGGAATTTCCATGAGCAGTTCACGATCATTCGCCGCGCGTCTAATGGCGCTACTGGTTGTTATCGGATTAGTTGGTTGCGGTGCTCAAACAGCGACAGAAGCACCAGCGAACGCGCCTGCGAGTGGGGCAGGAGCAAAAACCTACAGCGATATGGTGCTCTGTTACCCACAGCTTGGGGCCGAAAGCGACTGGCGTACTGCCAATACTGCCTCGATTAAAGAAACAGCAGCAACCTTGGGTATCAAGCAACTGGTCTTCTCCGATGCCCAACAGAAGCAAGAAAATCAGATTTCCGCCGTGCGTGCTTGTATCCAACAGGGCGTAGATGTGATTGCCTTGCCTCCCGTGGTCGAAGATGGCTGGGATGCTGTTTTGACCGAAGCCAAGAACGCGGGGATTCCGGTGATCATTGTTGACCGCAGTGTGAGCGCCGATAAATCGCTGTATAGCACCCACATTGGCTCGAATATGACCTTAGAAGGTGAGCGAGCCGCGGCTGAATTCAACAAAATGATGCCAGACGGCGGCGTCATCCTTGAGCTTTCAGGGACGACTGGCTCTGGTGCTGCTGTTGGACGAGCCAAAGGCTTACGCAACAAACTTAATTCAAACATCACTATTCTCGACTCGCAAACTGGCAACTTCACCCGCGCTGAAGCCGTGCCGGTAATGCAAGCGCTATTGAAAAAATACACCCCAGGCAAGGATTTCCAAGGCTTGTTTATCCACAACGACGATATGGGCATTGGCGCGATTGAAGTGCTCAAGGCAGCTGGGGTCAAACCAGGCGATCTCAAAATCGTTTCGGTGGACGGCACGCGTGGTGGCTTCCAAGCGATGGTCGATGGCTGGTTCCAAGCAGATGTTGAATGTAACCCATTGCTTGGGCCACAGGTATTCGAATTGGCGCTAAAGCTGATGAATGGCCAACCAGTTGATGCTGAAGTGCTCACCGATGAAACGGTTTACTACCCAGAAAACGCCGCAGAATTGTTGCCAACGCGCAAATACTAGCCAGCAAACAACCGTTTTGGAGGAGGCTCGATACCTCCTCCAACGGTTTATGTGTTGCTAGAGGAAAGGCGAGTGATCATTATGGCTGATCCGCAGAACCTTATCACCGTCAGCGGCGTTTCCAAAGTGTTTCCCGGGGTCGTCGCCCTCGAAGGGGTTGATTTTGCCCTGAGAAAAGGAGAGATCCATGCCCTGATGGGCGAAAATGGGGCTGGAAAATCAACCCTAATCAAAATTCTCACGGGGGTGGAGCAGCCCGACCAGGGCAGGATTGAGCTAGAAAACACCGCTATCAGTATCAAGTCGCCGCAGCATGCCCAAGCGCTTGGCATCAGTACGGTGTACCAAGAGATCAATCTTTGCACCAACATTTCCGTGGCCGAAAATATTATGCTTGGCCATGAGCCGCGACGTTTTGGCGGCATCCACTGGAAAAAACTGAATGAGTTGGCCAGTCAGGCCTTAGCGCGCCTCGGGATTGAGTTGGATGTGACCCAACCCTTGGGAATCTACTCGATCGCAATCCAGCAGATGGTTGCGATTGCTCGTGCATTGGCGATTGCCTCGGCCAAAGTTCTGATTTTGGATGAACCAACATCAAGCTTGGATGCCAACGAAACCGCCCGCCTCTTCGCGGTTATGCGTGCGCTCAAGCAGGAAGGCATCGGGATTGTGTTTGTCACCCACTTCCTCGATCAAGTTTACGAAATCGTTGATCGGGTGACGATTCTGCGCAATGGGCGCTTTGTTGGCAGCTTCGACATTGCGGCGCTCTCGCGAGTGGAGCTTGTGGCCAAGATGCTGGGGCGAGTGGTCGATGAATTACAGGCCTTGGCTCATGATAAAGGCCAAGTTGCGCCACAGACCGAAAAGGGACAGCTGATCGAAGCCTCCGGTCTGGGCTTACGTGGCGCGTTGCAGCCACTTGATTTGACGGTAGGTGTTGGCGAGGTGCTTGGGATTGCAGGGCTGCTCGGCTCAGGACGCACCGAACTAGCAAGCTTGCTTTTTGGGATCGCAACCCCTGATAGTGGCTCGCTATCGATCGATGGCCAGCAAGTAACCCGCTTCTCGCCGCAAGCGCTGATCAAGCGCGGGGTTGCCTTATGCCCAGAAGATCGCAAGGCCGAGGGCATTGTCGGCGATCTCAGCATTCGCGAAAATATTATCTTGGGCTTGCAAGGGCGTTATGGTTGGTTCAAGTTTATTGGCCGCCAGAAGCAGACTGAAATTGCTGAAAAATATATCAAGTTGCTCGGCATTCGCACGCCATCGCCCGACCAGTTGGTTAAAAATCTAAGCGGCGGCAATCAACAGAAGGTCATTTTGGCGCGCTGGCTGGTTACTCAGCCCCGCCTGCTGATCTTAGATGAACCAACGCGGGGCATCGATGTTGGGGCCAAGGCCGAGATTCAAAAGCTGGTGCTAGAACTGGTGAAGGATGGTATGTCGATCGTCTTTATCTCTTCCGAACTGGAAGAAGTGGTGCGGATGAGCGACCGGATTGTGGTTTTGCGCGACCACGCGAAAGTGGCCGAGTATGACCATGCGGTAAGCGATCGAACTCTTATGCAAACGATGGCAGGTGAGGCATGAACAAGCGGATTTCATTCAGCCGAATTCGCGAAAGTCGGCTGTTTTGGGTGCTCACCGCGTGGGCAGTTATTCTTGGCTTTAATGCGTTGTTTGTGCCCGAATTTTTTCGGATCGGCATTCAAGATGGTCATCTCTATGGCAACCTGATTGATGTGTTGAACAATGGCGCGCCGCTGATGCTGGTGGCGATCGGCATGACGCTTGTCATCGCTACTGGTGGGGTTGATCTTTCGGTTGGGGCGGTGATGGCAATCTCAGCGGCCATGGGTGCTGTCTTGATCAACCCAGCGCCTGGTGACAAGCTGGTTTCAAACGAGATCTTGACCAGAAATGCTACCAACACGCCATTGGTAATCATTGTGATCGCAACGCTGGCGGCGGGAACGCTCTGCGGCCTTTGGAACGGCTTATTGGTATCGCGGGCCAAAATTCAGCCGCTGGTAGCAACCCTGATTTTAATGGTAGCAGGTCGCGGTATTGCCCAACTTATTAGCAACGGTCAGATTATCACCATCTACTACACGCCCTATTTTTGGTTTGGCAACGGCTACATCTTGGGGCTACCTGTTTCAATCTATATTGTTACCGCAGTGGCCATCCTCGCATGGGTTGGTGTGCGCAAAACCCCAATTGGGCTGTTTATCGAAGCGGTGGGGCTTAATCCAAAAGCCACCCATTACAGCGGCATCAGCGCCAAGAATATTCAATTGCTAGCCTACACGTTTAGCGGTTTTTGCAGCGCGCTGGCTGGTTTGATTCTTAGCTCGTATGTGCATAGCGCCGATGGCAACAACAATGGCCTTAACTATGAACTAGATGCAATTCTAGCCGTGGTGATGGGTGGGACGATGTTGTCTGGTGGGCGCTTTTCGTTGCTCGCAAGCGTACTTGGCGCAATCGTTATCTGGACATTCACGCTTTCGATGTATGCGCTCGGCGTGCCAGCGAATGCCTTGCTCGCCGGACGCGCGGTGCTTGTGCTGCTGGTGATTCTGCTTTATTCCGATCGGCGGCTGATAAAACGCCGTAGCAAGAGTACCCCAACCGCGGTGCAGTCGCAGGATGAGAAGCCAGGACTGCCCCATCCATAGCATCGAACCAGCGCTTTGAAAGGTATTTCCATGACACAACGGCTGAAGCTTTCCGTGCTGCGGCATGGCCCGCTGCTGATGACAATCACGATTTTTCTTATGGCCTACATCATTGGGGCGCAGTTGTACCCTGCGATGCAACGGCCGCAGGCATTTTTTAACCTGTTTATCAACAATGGCTTTCTGCTCATCCTTGGGATTGGCATGACCTTTGTGATCCTCACGGGAGGGATTGACCTGTCGGTCGGTGGTGTTTTGGCCCTGACTACGGCAGCATCGGCTGCGCTGCTCAACCTCGGGGTCAGTCCACTTGTCGTTATGCCATTAATGTTGGTCATGGGCACAGCGATTGGGCTTGGGTTGGGCTGCCTCATCCATTTCTTCAAAGTGCAGCCGTTCATTGTTACCTTGATGGGCCTGTTTTTTGCCCGTGGGCTGGCCTACATCATTAGCCTAACATCGGTCACAATTACTGACCCATTGTATAAATACTTGGCGTTGACCCCAATCTATCTGCCTTTTTTTGCCAAAGCCTATATTTACATTCCGACCCTCGTCGGTCCAGCGCTCTTGGTGGTGGCGATTTATCTTGCCTACTTTACTCGTTTTGGCCGAATTGTCTACGCCATTGGGAATAATGAGCAGTCGGCGGCCCTGATGGGATTTCCGGTTGGTCGTACCAAAGTCTTGGTCTATGGCCTTAGTGGCTTTTGTTCAGCCTTAGCTGGAATTGTGTTCAGTATTTCGTTGCTGGCTGGCTATGGGCAATTCGCCACTGGGGTGGAGTTGGATGTGATTGCGGCGGTAGTGATGGGCGGCACGCTGCTCACCGGTGGTGTTGGCAACGTAATCGGCACGCTGTTTGGTATCCTCATCGAAGCGACGATCATTTCAATTCTCCAATACAACGGCACGCTCAGCTCGTGGTGGACTCGGATTTGCGTTGGCGTGCTGACACTGATCTTTATTGGCATCCAAAGTGGCTTTGCGTTACGCAAAAAGAAATGATGATGAGCTGAAGCATACGCCGATGCAATTATTGGCTAGGTAATTTAATGTAAATTGACATAATTGATAATGTGCCTAAATTATAAATCAGCGCGCATGTGCTGAATGGCCCAGTCTTGCATATCGAAGCCACAATCAGGGTGTCGGGTTGCGTGGCTGCAAGCGAAACCAGCCATTGCCAAAGACCGCTGCTTTGCCAACATGAAGCAGCGAGGCCATTGTGAGGAAGGTTGCCAATGCGGGGTTCATTCCGCCCACGTCTAGCGTTCCGATTAGACCGCCCAACTGCATTGCTTGGCCGGTTGCTGCTGATGTCCGCCCCCAATCCACCCAGCGCAGCCGCGATTCCTCAGTATGGGCTGCGCGCGCAGCGGCAAACAGTGCATCGATTGGCGCATCCCATGGGCTTGTTCCATAGCAGGTATTAAGTTGCTGTAAGCGCCGGATTGCCGTTCCAACCACCAATGGTAGGTCAAACTGGCGCACTACCGTGCCATCGCGCTTGAGCCGAGTCGGAGTTACAAATTGGAGCCGCCAGCGATCGCCTGGATTCTGAACGGCAGCATCAAAAAACTGCGGCTGGATGGGCGGAGCAAGGGGCAGCCATTGGCCTTCCTGAAAGCATGGTAGGAACTGCTTGGTTTGCTCCGAAAAGCTGAAGGCTTGGATTAAGTTTGCAGGGCTGCGATCGGCGCCTAATCCCAATCGGCCTAAATGGATAAAAGCCATGATCATCGACTGTGCATAGGGAATTGCCGAGCCGAGCAAAAGCACGTCAAACGTCAGACGATCACCACGCCGAAAGTGGGTTTGATCGGCTAAGGGTGGGCGAACTACAAAGGGCCTTGGCGCATCACGAACACCCACAATCTGGCCGGGCGTTGCTTCAGGGGTAAAAAGAACGCGATAGGGGCAGTTGCGCGAACACTGAGCTGGCTGCTCGCAATTGACATCACAAAAGGTCGCACTTAAGGCACGCCCCCAGCCTCCCCGCAATAAAGCTCCCTTCCAACGCGGCAGGATTGCATCCTTCAAAAATACATATACCAAACGTAAGTGCATTATCGGCAAGGGTGGCACCAAATCCATCTCACTATCCTCGCACTAGGGTGGTCACAATTGTTTGAACCATCGTTCTCTGCGTGGTAACCGTGGGGTAAGCAGGCCTTGCGCTTGCTGCATCCATGGAGTATTTTCGCTGTATGCGGCTGCTATTCCAGATGGCTCGACGGGTCTGATTGTAGCGGCTTGCGTGCTTGATGTAAAGCCTTCCAAGCTTCAGCAGTTTGAGCCGTATCTCCATGATTCAGCCAAATTAAAAACAACCATGGCTATGAATTAATTTGGGAAGATTGGGCAGAAATCTGGTAATTTAACGCCAAATCAAATGGGTCTAGCCAATGGCTAGACCCATTTGATTTCGTGATTACGTTTGTGATTACATTAGTTGAAGCTAGTTGTATTGCCAGAGTTGATGGCTATCTTGGCCATTGACAAAGCCGTCAATCATCAAGAAGAAGCGATCATCGTTTTTGACCAAATCGAAGTCATCAGCTTTGTTGGTCAGGGTCTTGATCGGATTAGCAAGGCTAAGATCGCTACCGTCGAACGTATAAGTGATAAAACGAATGGTTTGCCAATCGTTGTCGTCGGTTGCGCTCGCCGTTTGACCAACCACTACCACTTCATTGCCTTGGTCGACGAGTTGGACGCGGCCCGAGAAGAAGACTGGCAGGGTTGCTTCGTCTTCGTAAACCAAGATATTTGGCAGTGGCGCGCCGTTGCCAGCAGCTGCTACTGTCCAGCGGGCAACTTCGGCGGTTGCTAATGGCGAGGCGGTGTTGGTTGCCGCAGTATAAATCCGATTGCCCGATAAGGTAATATCTGCAAACCCGATTACGCCACGAGCACTTTGGGCCAATTTGATCAGATCGCCGTTGACATCGACTTGCCAGAGCGTCACGATCATATTGTCGTTGGCATCTTGGGCTGCCATCGCAAAGTTGCGCGAACTCTTAATATAATCGGCGCTCATCGCGATTCGGCCTGTTTGGCCAACCGAAATCCTGGTTGACTTATGGGTAAAGGTCTGGCCATCGGAGCTGAGGCCCCATACATCAAAGCGGGCGCGGCCATCGCTGAGTTGAACTCCCGATACGATTGATGGATTGGTGGTTGGGCCAACCCGCACAACGTGGACATAATTGACGCTGGCTGGAATCGTGGCCACGCCAGCAGTATCACCAAGCCGCTCCAGCCGATTAGCCCCAGTGCCATTGGTTTTGAAGGCAATTAATTTGAGCTGATCGCTGGTAATTGCGGCCACCACGACGATATTATCGCGATATTCCGTCACATCAACATCTTGAACTGGACCTGCGGTCAAGGCGTAGTTGGTGCTAATCGCACCGTTGGCATCTGTGTAAATTCCATTGAGCCGCAGGGCATTGTTGTTACTGGTTTGTTTGGTCGCTGCCACATAGACCCGGCCACCATTGTACGTCCCGCCATTGGCGGTTGAGACATTATCAACCGCAGTTGCGTTTTGGCTATCCAACAGGTCGAAATCGGCGGTGGCCGCAGCGGGCAAAATGCTGAGGGCCATCAGGCTGAGAACCGCCACAATCCGCATACTTAGTCGTCGAACGTCCATAGATACCTCCATACAACCATACTCTTGATTGGCTTTAGCATAGCGGAGTGCAGGGTGCGAAAAGTCTCATTGTGGGCCTAAAAAGTCTCATGCAGCGCAAAAATTGGCTTCAATAGAATTAAAATCATTAATCTATAGTATGAAATACAAACATTTGTGCTATACTTGTGGAGTTTTTGGCTGCCAGCGTAGCGAAATGCGCCGTTTTGGCTCAAGCTGGCAACCTCGGGCAAGGAGCATAATGATGACTGATCAACGGACGCAGGCGATCGAACAGATTTTACAAAGCTTGGTTGGGCAGTGGCAGGGAATCGCTCGAACCTGGTTTGGGCCAGAAACCTTGGCTGACGAATCGCCAATTCGCGGGAGCGTGCGCCGAATTGGCACCAGTCGCTTTGTCATTCACGAATATGAAAGTGCGTTTGAGGCCACACCACTGCATGGCGCAGGGATCTATGGCTATAATCAATTGACCGATAGCTTTGAGGGAGCTTGGGTTGATAGTTTTCATATGCCGACCAACATTATGGCCAGCGCTGGCAACCCTGCCGAGCTGACGCTCAGCGTGCTTGGTAGCTATGAGGTCGAAGGTAGCAGCGATTGGGGTTGGCGCACCGAAATTGTTGCTGATGGCCCAGATCGGCTGCTGATTACGGCCTATAATCTCCAACCTGATGAGCCTGAAACCAAAGCGGTTGAGATAATTTATAGCCGGGTTGAGGCGGCCGCTTAGCGCTTTTAACCAACCCTTGCATCCAAGCACCCATAGCTTCAGCATGCACCATGCTATACTCACACAACAGAAGCCTAGTTGTTAAGGAGGTTGGGTGTGCGTAAACTAGTTTATTTTGTGGCGTGTACCGCCGATGGTTTTATTGCTGACGAAGCTGGTGGCTTTAATTTCTTTCCGCTGGCTGGCGGCCACATGGACTACATTCGCCAAGAATACCCTGAAACGATGCCAACCCATGTGCTGAGCATGCTGGGGCTTCCAGCTGAGCAAAAGCGCTTTGATACGGTGCTGATGGGGCGGCATACCTATGCGGTTGGTTTGACCGAAGGCGTGACCAGTCCCTATGCGCATTTACGCCAGTATGTTATTTCCTCGTCGCTTGGCAAGCTTGATAGCCCAGAGGTGACGCTGGTTGCCCAAGATCCGCTTGGTTTAGTTCAGAGCCTGAAACAAGAGGATGGCCGTGATATTTGGCTGTGTGGTGGTGGCTCGTTGGCCAGTGCCTTAATCAGCGAAATTGATGAACTTGTGCTCAAAGTTAATCCCGTGATGATTGGCCAAGGGATTCGATTGTTTGCTGGCTTGGGCCAACCAGTTCAGCTCGAATTGCTTGAGCATCAGGCGTTTGAAGGTGGCGTTGCTGTCCATCGCTATGGGCTGAAGCAGGCTTAAAGCGGGGTTGGGCATGGAGTTTTTCCATGCCCAACTGTTTTTTGATCTGCTGACGTTGTTGCTTACTGCTGGTCGCTGGTTTGGGCAATTTCGCGCGTCGCGAGCAGCTGCGGATTGGGCAAAAAGCCTTGTAAATGCAAGGGTGCTGGGCCAAACCCAGCCTTAATCACTGCGTCGCGATAGCGCAGCGCTGCCTCAACCTCAACCAAGCCCCGCGTTAATGGCAGCGTCGGATCGGTTGCCCATAACAAGGCTTCGAGCTGGCAACTTGCAGCGGCATCGGGCAAAATCTCGGCCAAAATTCGCTCGCGCACTGAATCGTCGCCAAGCGGCAGATCGATTGTGCGCTGGCTTGGTCCGCAGGTCAGTTGCCCCCCACCCACAATCAGCACATCGCCACGCGTTTGCATGCGCTCAATCGCGCGCTTGGGGTCAAGGCATGGCGGAAACGAATCATCAACGAGAATCGTGCCTGCTTGTAAGCGCTCAACCTCGATAATCCCCGCCGTGCTGGTGGCGGCAACAATAATTTGGGCTTGATACACGGCCTTGGGCACACCACTCGCAGCAGCAACAATCTCAATCGGGCCTATATAGCCAGTTGTTTGCCGAATTAGCGTCATCAAATCGACCAGCCGCTGTTGATTGGCTGCGGTATCGCAGAGCACCAACGAGCGCGGATGCGGCAAGCTGCGCAAGATAACCTGCAAGACTGATTGGCCAATTGAACCAAGCCCAAGCATGGCTAAGTCGCTGTCTGCCAGCTGTCGTCTGCTTGCCTTGAGCACAGCTTCCACGGTCTGGCTCACTGCAACTACGGTTGTCGCATGGCCGGTGGTTAATGCTGGCCGTGCTTGCTGATCGCCTTCGATCGCTCGCAACACCCCAAAGCCATAGCCAGTCAGCGCTGGCAACATCCCAGCCAGCGAGACGCAGCGTGCGCCCCGCGCTTGAGCGAGCAGCATGCTAGCTGCAATCGCGCTTTCAAGCTCGGCAGCATGTTCTGGCCGTAGTTCCTCTGCAAACCAAGGTAAACAAAGCATGGCCGAAGCGCCGATTGGAGTTTCAAGCAGTTCAACCCAACGCGGCTGGCCATCGGCAAACAGCAATTTGCGCAGCTGTTCGCGAATTGTTGATTCAGCGCCTTTGAGGCCGAGGATCGCGGCAATGCTGCTGCTCGGCGGCAAATAGCCGATTAATGCTGCATCTAAGGGTGCAGTTTGCACGTTGCGCTGGCGATTATCAAATTGAATCATACTGCTCGCACTCTGGTTTGGTTTGGCAAGCAGCAGCTGAATGTCTGCAATGATGCCATCAAGCAAATGCTGGAGTGTTGCAGGATCAAGCTTGGTGGGGGCCGCTTGCAACGTAAGCCGTAACTCGCCATTGGCTGCGCGAGCGGCAAAGAGCAGCTCGGTTGCGCCGAGCGGTGGTTGAATTTCGGTTTGCGAATTGGCCCAATCAAGCGTGAGGGTTTCGCTGCTGAGGCTGCCTAGCGCATCAAAATCGAGAAAGGTGAAGAAAAATTGTGCTCCAGTCGCGGTGATTGCTGCATTTCCGTTATTAAGGCCAATCAGGCGCGCAATCTCGCTTGGGGCCAGCGCATGCTGATAGGCGTTGCGAAAGGCTTGGGCAACTGGGGCTAACAACGCTTGTGCCGACTTAGCAGGCTGGCTATAGCTAAAACGAATTGGCAGCGCGGTCGCAAAACAGCCAAATATCCGTTCAATATCGGGCAAGGCTAGGTCACGGCCAGCATGGGCAGTGCCGATCACAAGGTCATCAACGCCAGTTAATTGGCGCAGCTGGTGAATAAACACGCTCAACAGCACCAGATAGGGCGTTACGCCCGCTGTTGCTGCAAGCTGGCGCAATTGGCCGAGGGTGGTTGCCGGCAGCACATGGCTCTCAAGCAACGGCGTGCTTGCTTGAGCTGGATTGCGTGCTTGCAGCAGTGGGCGGTGATAGGCTTGGCGAAATATGTCACGCCAATAGCTTGCCGCCGAAGCATTGTTTGATTGTTGAATAATATTGACATAATCGCGAAAGCTTGAGCGTAACGCTGGTAGATTTGCGGTTTTGTCAGCCACAAGTGCATCATACATTTGGAGCAATTCTTGGCCAAAAACCCATGCGCTCCAACCATCGCCAATAATATGATGGGCTGCGATCAGCCAGATATGGCGATTTGGGGCGAGTTGCAGCACCCGCATTCGCAGCAGCGGCAATTGCTCAAGTTCAAAGCGTTCTGCCTGTTCTGCATGCCAATAATGCTCAATCAGCTGAGTTGGATTGGCCCCAGCCGCTAGCGCTGGCATCAAGTCGTTGAAGCTGATTTGGATCGGTTCAGTATTGGCCTGAACTTGTTGGCGCGGTGGGCGTTGATCAACCAACATTCGCACTCGCAACATCTCGTGGCGCTGTACAAGCATTGTTAAAGCTTGTTGAAGCAGGGTTCGATCAAGCGGGCCGTTGATCGCTAGCCGCGCGCACCAGGTGGTTGGCGTTGCAGGATCGAGCGTTTCGGCCAGCAAAAAGCCAATCTGGGCCGGAGTTAGCGCAAAACTTGCATGTGCAGTTTGAGCAGAATGATGAGTTTGATTGGGCTGCTGATTGCTGGTTGCTGCATCTAACGCTTGGGCAAAGCTGGCCAGCGTGCTGTGTTGATACAAGGTAGCCGCGCGTGGTAGCACGGGCACACGACCTTCCAAACGGGTCAACACTTGGAGCAGCAACAGTGAATCGCCGCCCAATTCAAAGAAATCAGCATCGCGCGTGACGCTTGGCAGTTTCAGCACCGCTTGCCAAATTTCAGCAACTAGCTGCTCGCTTGGGGTTTGCGGCAGCGCGCCATGCTCCACGCTGGTTGGCGCAGGAATTGGTAATCCGCGCAGGTGGCCACGATCGATCTTGCCTGAACTGCTGATTGGTATGGTTGCTACTTCCAGAAAACGCTGCGGAATCATCTGCGGTGGCAAGCGCTTTGCCAGCCAGCGCCGCAACTCAAGCTCGCTTGGCAAGCTTGCCTTAGGCTCCACATAGGCGACGAGGGTCGGTTGCTCAGCATCAGCTACCAGACAAACGGCCTTGGTAATCGCTGGATGCTCATGCAACGCCGCCTCGATTTCTGCTGGCTCAATGCGATAGCCACGTAGCTTGATTTGCTCATCGGCGCGACCGATAAACACCAAATTGCCATCTGCAAGCTCGCGCACCAAATCGCCAGTCCGATACAAGCGCGCTCCTGAACCCAATGGATCGGGGACAAATTGGCGCGCCGTGAGATCGGGCCGCCCAAGGTAGCCCGTCGCCAGCCCAATTCCACCAATATACAGCTCGCCAGTGGTCAACGCTGGGCAGAGATTGCCCTTCTGATCGAGCACCCGCGTGATGGCTCCGCTGATCGGTTTGCCAATTGGAATCTGTGCGCTAGCCGTGCTAGGCCGTTGTTCGACTAGATAGGCGGTTGCGTTGATCGTGGCCTCAGTTGGCCCATAATGATTAACAATCTGCTGGCGCTGGCCGTAGATATCCATCCAGCGGCGGACATAGCTGGCAGGGAGTGCTTCGCCACCAACTCCAATTAAGCGGAGCTCGGCCAAGGTTGGCGGCGCTTGACCCTCGGCGATTCTGCGCTCAATTGTGGTAATCAGGCTTTCCCACAGCGCTGGCACCGAACGCCAGATCGTTGGGCGCTCCCGCTCAAGCGCTTCGAGTAAGCCAATCGGATCGCGCACGACCAGCGGTGCAAGCAGAATCACGCTGCCGCCAGCAGTCAGCGGGCCAAGGATTTGGCTAATTGCTGCATCAAAACTCAAGGCAGCGGTCTGGAGCAGCCGATCGTTGGGGCCATAATCAAAGCGTTCGACCAGCCAGTTGAGGTAATTGGCAAGCGAGCGCTGGCTAATCGGCACGCCTTTTGGTTGGCCAGTTGAGCCAGAAGTAAACATAACATATGCTAAATCGTCTGGTTTTGGGCTGGCGATCTTGGGCGTTAAAGCTGGCTCAAACGGCGCTTGCAACAGCTGATCGAGATTAAGCAACGCAAGCTGGTTTGCTGTGCTGGCTTGCAGTTGTTGCGCTAGCTCGTTAGTTTGACCATGATAGAGCGCTAGTTGCACGGATGCTTGGTCCATCTGGGTTTCAAGTTGACGTAATGGATAGCTCGCATTCAAGCCTAGCCATGGCACGCCCGCCCATAGTGCACCAACAATCCCTATAACACTGGCGATTGTCGGTTGGGTTAGCAACCCAACTGGCTGATTAGGCCGTGCACCATTCGCCAACAGCCAGCGCGCAACCCGATCTGCGCTGCTTGCTAGTTGGGCGTAGGTCAGGGTTGCACCCTCGGCTTTGACCGCGATGCGCTCTGAGTGGCGCAAGCATTGGGCAAGAATGCGAGCTGGGGTCAGTAAACTTGGGTCAATATGTGGCGGCGATTCTGGCGCAGCATGTTGGATTGTTGGTTGTCCAAGCGTTACCAGTTCGCGTTGATAGCTATCTGCAAGCTGCTCGATGGTTTGGGCTTGAAAGGCTGTTGTTGCATACATCCATGTGGCTTGCAGCTGGCCATTGACTTCGGAAATAAGCAACGAGAGCTTGGTTGCTGCGGTGGCCGTGCTTGCCGTCAGCGCTTCGATCTCAATGGGGCAATCGGCGGGCAAACTTGCGGGAAAGCGGGCCAGACTGAACGAGGCGGCACCTGGCGCGCGCGGCCCTGTCTGCTGGCGAACTCCCGCTAAGCGTGCTAAATCAAGCGCTGCAACCGTGGCATGCTGTTGAATTTGTGCCCATTGATCGCGAATCACGATCGCAAGATCGGTGATCTGCTGGTTGGCTGCAAGCTCCAAGGGCAAGGGCAAATGGTCGGCGCAACAGCCAACGATCTGTTCGATTCCCGTTAGGCGAATGCCCCGCCCATGCTCGGCCACGTTGATCGCGATGGCGTTGGTTTGGCTCCAGGCCGCTAGCTGGCGAGCATAAATTGCCAGCAACAGGTGAAAGAGTGAAACATCGCTGCTGGCTGCATGCTGGCGCAGTTGGCTGCTCGTCGTCGCATCCAATTGGCGATAAATGCTGCCAATCTGATAATCAATTGTTTGATCCGCAGGCGCATCATTTGGCAACGACCATGCGAGTGCGGCGCTATGCTGGTGAAATAGAGCTTGCCACCAATTGCGATCAGCGCTTGCTTGAATGCTTGCTGCTGTTTGCAAGGTTTGGATGGTGTATTGTTCAAAGCTCGTAGTCAGTGCAGGCAGCGCGATTGGCTGCTTTTGAACCAGCTTGGTATACACCTGCCAAAGCTCATCAAGCAAAATGCTGGTGCTCCAGCCATCAGCAATACTGTGGTGTAGCAGCAGATACAAGTCCCAGCGATCGGCTGCAGCATTGCATAGCACAACCCGAAACAGCGGCGGGTTAAGCAGATCAAAGTGATAATGCGCCAAGTGCTGCTCGAATGCTGCCCGATCAGCTGGAGCCTCGTGCTGCTCAAACCATAGGCTAGGTGGCAGCAGATTTGGATCTATGATGCGTTGGCGTGGTTCAGCTTGGGCCTGATCAACAGGCTCAAATTTGGCCCGCAGCATAGGATGCCGCGCCACCAAATAGCTAAACGCAGCCTGCAAAACCGTAGGATCGAGCAAGCCCGCAATCTGCTGGCAAATCAGGGTAAAAGCTGGGCTTTCTGGATAGAGCTGATGGCCAACGTAAAAGGCAATCTGGGCTGGAGCAAGCGGAAATGGTGCTGCGCTACTGATTTGCGGAATGGTCTGCACAACAGTATCAATACTTTGAGTTGCGGGCTGCTCAGCGTCAAGTAACGTACTGAGATGCGCCGCCAATTGACTGATCGTCTGAAACTCAAAAAACAGGGTCAAGGGCAAAATCGTGCCTGTGGCTTGCTCAAGCTGCTTAACCAAATCGACAGCTTGCAGCGAATCAAGGCCCAGCGCCAGAAATGATGCATCAGTAGCGATCTGCTCTGCTGGTAGTTTCAGGGCTTTGGCAACCAACGCTTGAATGTGTTGGCTAAGCTCATTTGAATTCAAGCTTGCCGCTGATGCTCGCTTGAGCAGTGGTTGGCTGATTGCTTGGGGCTGCTGGTTGGTTTCCGCAGGTGCCACAATCACAATCTGGCGCTGATCTGCATACAGCACCTGCTCGAAGGCGTGCAGCGCTTGGCTCGGTTGCAAGGGTGGCAAGCCACGTTGGCGTAGCTGCTCGACCAACATTGGGGTTGCCGCCAAGCCGATTCCATCCCATGCGCCCCAATTCAGCGCTGTCATTGCCCGACCTGCTTGGCGCTCGCTGGCGGCAAATGCATCGAGAAAGGCGTTGGCCGCCACATAATCGGGAATGCCACCGCCAAGCCCTGGCATAACCGAGGCAATCGATGAGCAATTAAGAAAGAAGGCTGGTTTTTGCTGATGGCGCTCAAGTGCCCGCGCCAAGAGCCATGTGCCCTTAACTTTTGGCTCAAGCACCGCCGCAAATTGCTCAGCGCTTTTGCTATGCAGCGACGCGACATCAGCAATTCCTGCTGCTTGGATAACGCCAAAAATCCCAGCCTCGGTTGCTGCCAGCTCGGCGATAAGCTGCTCGACCTCGTGGGCAAGGCAAATATCAACTTGGCGATAGTGAGCAGTTGCGCCTAAGGCGGTAAGTTCAGCAAGCAAAGTTTTGCGCGCTTGGTCGAGCGCCGAGCGGCCAAGCAGGATTAAGGTTGGTTGGTTATTGCTGGCCAAATGGCGAGCCAGCTGGGCGCCAACTCCACCAGCACCGCCAACAATCACAATCACGCGGCCTGGCAGTTCAGCAGGTTTGTGGCTGGTAGTGATCGCTGGCAAGGTTGCTAATGCACGGGCTAAGCGCTGACCGCCACGCCACGCCACCACGCCGTTGCTTGGTTGGAACTGCAACTCAAGCGCAAGTGCTTGGAGTTGTGCAGCAGCCTCAGCATTCAGCGCCAGCTCAAGCGCCACACATGGAATACCAAGGTGCTGATCTGGCAAGGCAGCAGCCAAGCCTGCAATTAATGCTTGCTCTGGGGCAATCTGCTCTTGTTGCTCAATTGGGTAGGCTCCAGCAGTAACAACCCACAAACCTTCTGGCAGAGCTGCTTTGGGTTGAGCTAGGATCAATTTGCTCACTGCTAAAAGGTCTAACACGCCAGCAGTCGCTGGCTGATCGGATGTTGTAGGCCAATCAGCTAATATAATCAGGCCATAGCGCTGACCGTTGAGCGTTGCCAGCTGCTTCGGCAGCGATTCGCCGTTGGTTAGCACGCAGGGCTGATTGGTGGTGTTGAGCATTGCTGCAAGCTGCTTGGCTAGCTCATGATCGGGACTGGCAATCAGAATCCAGTGCTCGATTAGCTGCTCAGCGCTTGCAGGGAGGACAGTCGGTTGCCAAACCAGCTGTTGCAATAATGCTGGCGCAAATTTTGGTTGCGGAGCTTGAGCACTACTCAAATCATTTAATGTGAGCAATATCTGACCATCGGCAGCCTTGAGTTGTAAGCGATAACCATTTGGGGTCGATTGCAAGCTGACTGCGCTGATCTGCTGGCCGTGTAAGTGCGCAGATTGGTCGGGTGCTGGCCGCAGTTCAAGCGCTTGTGTTTTTGGCAGCAGGCGTTGGGCGGTTGGCAACCAATGGCGCTCACGGGCAAAAGGATAATTTGGCAACAGCACTCGGCGCCCTGTTCCGCTTGCCAGCGCTGGCAAATCGAAATCAACGCCATGAACCCATAAGCGCCCAATTGCATTACGAATTGTGGCCTGATCATCCTCGCCACGGCGGAGCAGAGCCTCAACACTCCAGCCAAACTCGCGGCCTGCCAGGATTTGGCGCGCAAAAGCCGCCAACGTGCTGCCCGGCCCAATCTCAATAAAGATATCGAAGCCTTCAGCAATCAGCTGTTCAAGGGCAGGCGCAAAACGAACTGGCGCAACAACTTGGCTGGCCCAGTAAGTAGCGTCGAGTTTGGCAGGGCCGCGCATCCATTCAACCGTGATGCTGCTCAACAATGGAATGGCTGGAATTGTTGGCTCAAGCGCGCTGGCTGCTTCGGCAATGGCTTGGACAGCGGGCTGCGTCAAGGGCGAGTGATAGGCCATTGTGTGATTCACGATCACTGCATTAAAGCCATCACGCTCTAGTTGCTCTAGGGTGCGTTTGACTGCGCTGCGCGTGCCTGAGATAACCACTTGATTGGGCGTGTTGTAGGCAGCGATACTTAGTGGCGCTGTTTGTTGGGCCACCAGCGCCGCAACCAACGCTTCGGGCGCAAATACTGCTGCCATCATGCCAGGCTCTGCCAAGCTTGCCATGAGTTGGCCGCGCGCTCGTGCTAGCTCCAAAACTGCCTCAAAACTAAGCACGCCTGCAATGCATGCTGCCGCCAGCTCGCCAACACTATGGCCCACAACTGCGTCGGGCTTGAGTCCCCAACTCAGTACTAGCCGTGCTAAGGCAACTTCAAAAGCAACCAACAGCGGTTGAGTAACTTCAGTATCAGCTAAATCTGCACTTTCAACATCTGCTGCAAAACACCATTCAAGCAGGGTTCGACCTTTGATCAGGCCAAGTTGCTCCGAGGCTGCATCAAAGGTGTCCTTAAACATAGCTTCTCGTTGATAGAGCAACGCTCCTTGTTGCGGATATTGCGCGCCTTGGCCTGCAAACATTAGCACTACTTTGCGCCGTTTGGTCACGAGCGGCCCAACCAACAGGCTTGGTTCAACAGTGCCAGCAGCATAATGCTCTAAGCTTGTGGCTACCGCTGCCAGATCAGCGCTGACGATGGCTGCCCGCTGGGCAAACACTTCGCGTTCTGCTAAACTGAAATACAAGTCTGCTACACATAACGAATGCTCAACTCGAATTCGTTCAGCCAAGCCAGCAGCAAGTTGGCGCAAGGCCTGTTCATTGCGAGCCGAAATTGGGATAAGCTGTAGCATAGCCTCGGCGTTTTCAGCGACTGGATTTGGTGGCGCTTCCTCAAGAATGATATGGGCATTCGTGCCGCCAAAGCCAAAGCTGTTAACTCCAGCGCGCAACGGTTGCGGCCCCTGCCATGCTTGCAGTGTCGTGTTAATCGCCATACCAGCAGGCTCCAGTTCGAAGCGATGATTGGGCGTTGTATAGTGCAAGCTTGGCGGAATTTGGCGCTGCTGCAGCATCAAAATCACTTTGATCAGCGCAGGAATACCTGCGGCGTTGAGTAAATGACCCAGATTGGTTTTGACCGAGCCAATCAAGCGTGGCGCTGCATTACTCGCAGGCGGAAAGATTTGGGCTAATGAGCGAGCCTCAGTTGGGTCGCCAATTGCTGTGCCTGTGCCATGAGCCTCGATATACGAAACACTCGCCGGATCGATCTGGGCCTCTGTATAAGCTTGGCGCAAGGCTTCTGCTTGGCGCAACGGATTGGGAGCCATTGGGCTGAGCGAGCGGCCATCATTATTAATTGCCGAGCCGCGAATCAACGCCAGCACGTTATCGCCATGGTGTTGAGCCTTGCTTAGGCGCTCAATAATCAAGATTCCAGCCCCTTCACCAAGCACAATTCCATCGGCTGCATCGTCGAAGGCTCGACAACGTCCGCTTGGCGAGAGTGCTCCAGCTCGATCCAACAGCTGAAATGGCGTTTCAGTCAGGTTGAGGTTTATCCCACCAACAATCGCCAGATCGCAATCGCCAACCAAGAGGCTGGTGCGCGCTAGATGCAGCGCAACCAAGGTCGATGAGCAGGCAGTATCGATCGCAATCGCTGGGCCATTCAAATCAAGACAATGGGCAATCCGTCCTGCAATCAGGTTGCGCATGTTGCCAGTTGCCGCCGATGGGTGTAATTGTTCGCTATTGGCTAGCAGCGGCAGCAACAGCTCTTGATACGAGGCCTCGCCAACCCCAATAAAGACGCCAACCCGCCGCTGTTCGCGCCGCTGGGCTGCATAGCCAGCACGTTCTAAGGCGTGGTAGGCCAATTCCAACAGGATTCGCTGTTGCGGGTCCATCGCTGCTGCTTCGGCAGGGCTAAGCTTAAAAAAGCTAGGATCAAAATAACTCACAGCATCTAATTGGCTGCCCCATGCTTGGCCTTGTGGTGCAGGACTAGCAAGGCCATCGAGCCGTTCGCGTGGTAGTTGCCTAACGCTATCGACGCCAGCCACCAGATTGGCCCAAAATTCTTCAGGCGTTGCAGCATCAGGTAGCCGACAGGCCATGCCAATAATAGCAATTGGCTCAGGTGTCGCGCTAGGCTGGTACTGGATTAGCTCCGGTTCTCTATTCTGGTTTGACATAACTGTTGATTGCATTTGCAGCCAAGCAGCGAGGCCAGCAGGGGTTGGCTGTTCGCGCAGCGCAGCAACATCAGGCTCGACATTAAAGCGATCGCCAATCGCCGCCAACAGATCCATTAATTGCAATGAGGTAGCGCCAAGATCAAACACTGAATCGTGCAGCCCAATCTGGCTGGGATCAATGCCGATGATTTGGCTACAAAGTTGAATGATTGTTTGTTCGATGCTGGCGGGAGCCATGCTGGCCGCTGGTTGGTTGCGTTCTGCCAACGCCGTTTGGACGGCGCCAATTAGGCCGCTAAACTCGCCAGCTTCGTAGCGTTGGCGCAACTCAGTACGCCTAATTTTACCGCTGGTTGTGCGCGGGAACTGGCTGGCACGTAGTGGCACAATCTCAATTGCGGTCGTGCCCGTGGTGCGGCGCATAGCGCGAAGCAGCTCATTAATTGCTGGCAAGACAGATTGCCAAGCATTCAGCGCCAAAAAAACGATGACGCGCTCTTGTGGATTGCCAACGCCACAGACAGCGATGCGTTTTGGATTCAGCCCTTTGATGCTGGTTACAAGGGCTTCAAGGTCGGGTGCATGATGCTTGTGGCCATTCACAATCACAATTTCCTTGGCACGCCCAGTGATGACCAAACGTCCGTTGTGCAGAAAACCAAGGTCGCCAGTGCGCAGCCAACCATCACAAAATGCTGTCGCCTGATCATTGCTGCGATAATAACCGCGCATTAACTGCAGCCCTGCAACCTGAATATGGCCAACGTGGTCAGCAGGAAGCGGCTGATCAGCAGCATCGACGATTCGTACATGGCAATCAGGAATTGGCACCCCAACATCAACTAGCTCTAAATAGCGTGTTTGATCGTTCAAATTGTGCTGTTCAGCGACGATCCTAACCCGCTCTTCTTGAAGCAGAATCTGGCGATCAACAAGATGGGTCAACATCCCTGTGCCAAGCGGCGATAGCGTAACCCCAACACTAGCTTCGGCCAAGCCATACACTGGCAACAGAGCTTGTGCGGCGAAGCCTGTCGCAGCCACATGGCGAAGAAACGCCCGACAGCGCTCGGCTACAATTGGCTCTGCGCCAACAATCAACAATCGCACACAGCTCAAATCAAGCCCTGTCAGCTGGTCTGGTTTAACCCGTCGGGTTACCAAATCTAAGGCAAACGGAGCTGCTGTCAACAATGTGGCTCGATGGCGATGGGTTTGTTCTAGCCAGCTGGCTGGGCGGCGGGCAAAGTAAAATTCATCAATTTTGACCTGTTTAATCCCAGCTGCTAGCGGCAATAAGTGAGCGGCAATCAGGCCCATATCGTGATAATAGGGCATCCAACTAACGACGCAATCATTGGAATCAATCGCACAGGCACTGCCCATTTGGCGCAAATTGGCTAGCAAACCAGCGTGAGTTAGCTCGATGCCTCGTGGCTCGCCAGTGCTGCCCGATGAAAATTGGAGATAGGCGAGATCGCCAGCTGCTGCTGGCGTTGAACTTGATGAGTCTGAGCGAAATAATTGAACCGTTGCAGTTGACCATGGTCCAGCAAGCGCCTGCTGTTCGTGCTGCAACGGCGAGGCTTCAGCAAGCAATGCCTCACCAATGGCGGCACTAGTAAGGAGTGCTGGTTGCTCAAGCGTCTGCCAAATTGCCCGAATTCGCGCTGGTTCGGCGGCAAGCGGGGCGGGAATCAAGCCAGCGAGGATTGCACCCCAAAAACCAGCCAGAAAATCGGCACTTGCTTCGAGCGCAATTAATAGCACTTGGCCTGCAACCAGCCCATTGCGCCCTAGCTCCGTAGCGACCTGTTGCGCTGTTATATACAGTTCGCGATAGCTAATCGCTTGTTCGTGGTCAGCAGCTGCCCGATGAATAATCACTTGGTCGGGTGTGGTTTCTGCGCTAGCTCGCAACAGATCAGGCAGCGTCCGAATAGTGCGCGACAACAAATCAGCAACCATGCGGCATTCTCCAGTAGAGCCTTCCTCGAAAAGACGTTGATAACAGGATTGCCGTTCTCATGGAAATGACCAAGGTTCTGGACATGTATCAGCGTACAATGGGCGGCGCAGCGATTTTTTCGTTAAGAGAATACCACAAGCTCGCCGATGAATGGTGTTTTGACCTAAGGTAACGTAATTTTACGAATTGGCCCTGGTTCTGCTTGACGCGGCCCTACGGTCTGCCAATCCACAAAGTAATAGCTGCGACTATCAGGACTCCATGCATTGTTACATCCAGTCGTGTAGGGGGTTGATGGGAGATCGATGACAATGGTTCCACGCTCTCCTGTCACTGGATCACGTTCCCAAATCTGTGATCCATTCGCCACATAGCGTCCATCGGGCGAGGGATTCCATTGCGGAATCTCCCCATTATACGTACTCGGTGATAGTGGATGTGTTAAGGTCGTCGTATCCGTCACGATGCCATTGGGAATATCGTATAACCAGCGTTGCTCCACCAAGACCACATCAGCGGCATACCAACGGAGTTCCGGGATGACATCAAGATCCGTGGTGGAAAGCGGAATTGTGATCGTCATGATAGTAGTGAGATCGAATATCTGAACATCAGAGATACCTTCATAGCGATCTTCAGCTATATAGGCGATCAGATAGTTATGCGATGGTGAGAGTCTACAGCCAGTAACAACCACATTCGGAATGACAATTGGCGCAACCCGATCGCGTTCTGAAGCACAGCCACTAACGAACCCAAACAGCAGTATTCCAAGGTAATACCAGCGCATGCTTGCCCCTTTCTTCGGTTATCTCAGCGTAGTAGCTTAAGTATAGCGCTCCTTGGCGTAAAAAATGCCTTGTTCAAAGCGCACTAGCCGATATTGCTCTCAAATTATGTGAAAAATCGTACAAATTACCTATTGTTATTTACTTCACAAAGGTGTAGAATCGATAACGTGCGGTAACAACAGGAGGCCCAAAATGCAAAAAGTTATTATTATTGGGGCTGGGTTTGCTGGCCTGCGAGCAGCCAAAACCTTAGCTGGCAAAAACCTCGATGTATTATTAATCGATCAACAAAATTATCATTGTTTTCAACCGCTGCTCTATCAAGTGGCAACTGCTGGCTTGGAGCCAGAGCAAATTGCCTACCCCGTGCGCGGCATTATGCACAATTGGCCGGGGGTGCGCTTTTTGATGGCTCGCGTCGAGCACATTGACCGCAGTGCCAAACAGGTGCAAACCACAATGGGCAGCTTTAGCTATGATTATTTAATTGTCGCTGCTGGTGGCCAAACCAACTATTTTGGCAATCGCGAGCTTGAGCAATATAGCTTTGGCCTGAAAACCTTAAACGATGCAGAGCAGTTGCGCAACCATTTATTAAGCACCTTCGAACGCGCTGCCTACGAATCCGACCCCAAGGTGCGCCAAGCTTTACACACCTTTGTGGTGGTTGGCGGCGGCCCAACCGGAGTCGAATTGGCTGGCGCGATTCGCGAATTGGTTAAGCATGTCTTGGTGCGCGATTTTCCCCAGCTCGAAAATCGCCAAGTCCAAGTGATTTTGCTTGAAGCCACCGATAAAGTGCTGGGCATGTTTCCAAAACGTTTGCAACAAAAAACCTTGCGCCGTTTAGAGCAAATGGGTGTTGATGTGCGCTTAAATACGGCGGTTGAGGGCGCTAGTGCCGATCAGGTGCAACTTAAAGGTGGCGAGGTGATTCCCACCCACACCCTGATTTGGGCGGCTGGGGTGCAAGGCGTTAGCTTGGCTCAAAGCCTTGAATTGGCCCTCGTGCGCGGCAATCGGGTGCAAGTGCAGCCCGACCTGAGCCTCGCCGATGATCCGGTGGTCTACATCGTTGGCGATTTGGCCTATATCGAACAGGCAGGCAAAGCATTGCCGCAAGTTGCTCCAGTTGCGATTCAACAAGCGGTGACGGCAGCGAAAAATATTCTGCAACACAGCACAGGTCAAGCAACCAGCAACTTTGTCTATCGTGATCGTGGCTCAATGGCTACAATTGGGCGCAATGCAGCGGTGGCCTATATTTTTGGGCTTCAGTTCTGGGGCTTTCCTGCTTGGGTCGTCTGGCTGTTCATTCACCTGATGAGCTTGGTTGGCTTTCGCAATCGCGTGGTCGTCTTAATCAACTGGGCCTACAATTACTTCTTTTATGATCAAGCAATTCGCTTGATTACTGCCAATCGCAAGCCTGGCGATGTTGATCTAGCCCCAGCGCTTGAGCATATTCAAGCCACAACCAAATAAATAACCTACTAGCGCCAACAAGCTCAGTTGGCGCTGGTTTTTAATCTTTCCAATAGATATTCAATAATCGAACAATGTTCAGTATGAGAAGTCAGTCAAAGCGCGGGATTAAATGGGTTGAATCGCGAGCTTGGCTGCTATTACAAGCTAAATTATGGAATTTATCGATGCACAATCAAAAATCGAACGTTGTTCTTAAATGCCATACCTTGGTATTTTACTTTCAGCTGCGGTATGCTTAGCGAAGCTGCATCCAATAGAGCCAAAGCAACCCAATTGGCATCAGCCAGGAGAGCCGTTCGCGTAGCTTCAAACTCCGCCGTTTGGCGAATGAATAGCTGGCTAAGCAAATCGCTAAACCTAACTCAACATATTTTAGATAATGCCACTGTTGATAGAACCTCAGTTCTGCCCCAGTAAGCGCTTTTGTATTGATCCCATACCAGCGTTGATCTTCGATTAATACCCAGATGATGATGCTGAGAATTACCACCACGGGCGCTAGCACATCAAGGAGGTAGAGCGGCCAGTTTGGTTTTTCAATATTCTGTGGTACGTTGTACATAGCATTTCCTTACCCATCAATTTAATGACTCATGTGCTGGATAGCCAGCTGAGTATACTAAATGTGCAGGTTGAACCCTGATCATTAGCAGCGCCATTTGCGGCTTCGAGCTTTGGACCAATTATTGGCTGGCTGGAATATGGGTGGCAAACCAATACGGCGCCAGGCATGAGCTATTCGGCTGCTGCACATGGGCAAGATAATCAGCACCCACGCTGCCGCCGCCCAGCGTTACTGGCTTACCAAGCTGGATTTGAACCTTCGTTTGCAGATCGCTGATATTGCTGCCATCAAAGATTATGGTTGCTTTCCAAATTACGGCATAGCCTTGGGGATCATGCGCCGAAACCAAGCGTAAACAACCATCCTGAATATTCAGCACGCCTCTGCTCAGCGCTGCTGGCTCTGGCCATTGCAGGTTTGGCTGAAGTTGTAGAAATAGCGCTGCTGGAATTGCGGTTACGCGCGACGGTGCTGTCGGAAGGACTTGCTCGTGAGTTTGGCAAGCGCTCAGGCTCAGAAGCAAGCAAATAATGGTCAGCAAGCTCAACCAATGTAGATATTTATTTGACATAATTGATGATTTTAACCATTAAATAGCCAATTCTTCAGCATTCTATCATTTCCCTTCGTGCGTGAGATTCGTATACTTTTGACCGATCCTCCTGTTGCTTCGTCTCGAGGTTGTATAGCCTATCACGTTCCACCAGCTATTCCACGCAGATCGCACTTCGGATCATGGATTGGAATCCTCAGGCTTGCACGGGCAACCAGTATCCTGATTGATCTCATTATTTCAGCAAATTTGCCGCCCGTCTACTGTAGAAGCCTATGCCATTTAGTTTGCGAGGATATGCTATGTCGTATCAGGTTCCACCAGCGCATGGTGTCGCTGCCAATGGTCGTCGTTCGGGCTGTCTCTGTATGCTTGGGGTTATAAGCTGTCTCTTTGGGTCATTCTTTGCTGGAGCGCGATTTATCGATGCCCGAGGGTTTCAAGGAACGGTAGTTGGTGTTGATCATACAGGCCTATTAACGGGACTTCTCAGTCTGATGTTGTTAATCTTATCTATTCCTTTTTTTGCGTTGAATGAAGATCCTCTGCGCTGGTTGATCGGAAGCGGTGCGCTGATTCTTGGAGCATTATTTCTTCCGGCAGCCATCCGATGGACGCTTTGGCCCGTGCTATGGATTCCTGTGCTGGGCAGTTTCCTCATCCTGATTGCTGTCTGCTGTACGATCCGGCCTGCTCCCTCGTGGTGGCGTCCATCGCAGCAGCATGTTTCGTTTATTGCGCAGGGTTTTGGCCGCCGCCTCTATGGCGGACTCAGTGGGCTGGGGGCAGTGATAACGCTCGCTGTCTCGGCCACCCTCTGGAAGCGGTATGCAGATGGGGGAGCGTGGATTGGGATTGAGCACAATGGACTGGTGACGGGCGGCCTTAGTCTCTGTATTCTTCTTGTAAGTTGTAGCAGTTTTTTCATCAGGGATGAACGTGTTATTCGGCGGGTTATCGGCAGTAGCGCCATAGTGTTAGCATGCCTCTTTCTGCCGAATTTTATTACCATGCTGTCAAATTTATGGAGCGATCCATCGTTTATCTATGCCATGGTTGGCTGTGGCGTGATGCTGCTTGGGGCAGCTAGTGATGTTGTTTTCCAACGATAGTGCTATTTCTTCGTTGATGCGCACACGACTGCACCGTTATGGCCACCAGCGTATCGCCACAGCGCCGATAAACGCCTGAGCACCAAGACTTGTTGGTGCTTAGAGAACCCAAGCGATGCAGCCAAATACAACCATTTGCTTTTGCCAAGCGCTTCTTTTAGCCTAGCGCACGCTAGCAGTATACAATATTATGCAGCGATCCTGGGTGATGTTTAATCTGGTGATTATGAGTCAGCACGAGCCGCAGATTTCCCCCACTCTGCCTCGCATCCGTGGGCGAATCCTAGCACAATCCTCCAGCGTGCTGGGATTCCTTGCTCAGCGATGTAAGATTTTTGTTGGTGCTGCGTTTCCTTTTATAGAACCTATCGATACATCCGAGAAGGAGCGCCGATGGATCTTATAACGCGAGTCCGTGATGTGTTTGGCGTGGCTCATCCGCTGGCAGACCAAGCCAGTTTTGCGCTGTTTTATCAGCAAACCCATGCCGTGGTTTTTCGCTATGTGTATATGCTGCATGGCTCACCAAAAAGCGATGTTGAAGATTACACCGCCGAGGCGTTTGCGCGGGCATGGAAGCAGCGTCATCGTTTCAGCGGCAACGATGAGGCAGCGCTTGGCTGGATTATTACGATTGCGCGGCGAATTGTGATCGATCAACATCGCCGGGTTTCAAGTGCAGTAACGCAGCAACGAGACCAGGCCGATCTGCCGCCTACGCCTGAACAACAAGCCCTGTTGCGTGAGCGGCAGCAGTTGGCACTCGAACTGCTGAATCATGTTTCATTGACCCAACGCGATCATCTGATTATGCGCTACTTTCTAGGCTGGCGCGTGCAGACAATCGCCCAACATCTTGGTTGTTCCGAGAGTTCAGTGTCGGTCAGTATCCATCGAGCCTTGAAACTTCTGCAAAACCGCTATCCAACTTTAGCAGAGGATCTGTTCCATGACGCATAATCAATTAAACGACCAGATTCACCCAGCAGCAGAGCAAGCAATTAGCGCCCTGTTGCGCGACTTTGGCGAGCATCCCAGCAAGGAATTTCATGCTCGTCACGCTGAGGCACCATGGATGCAAGCGAGCGTGACTAAACAACGCCGCCCTTTTGGCTGGCACGGTATGTTGATGGCGAGCCTTACGTTGTTGCTCATAAGCCTGTGGTTTGCCGCTCCAAGCGGTTTTGTCGCAGCACTGAGCGAGTTCTTTGGCTTGTATCGTGCCCCATCGGATACTGTCGAATCAGTCAGCGGGCCAATAATTTTCCCCGATAGTGTTGCAACCGTTGCCGAAGCTGAGGCCCTTGTTGGCTTTGATATTTTGACCCCCGCCCAACTTCCGCCAGAAATCCATTCGATCGAAATCAATGTCGATGGCGAACAACCAGATATGTTTGCCCACATCCATTATCTCGATGCAGGTAACAATGCACGAGTCTCCTTAACCGCCAAACAAGGGCCGCTCTATCTTCAGATTGGTGCGACCGCTGAGGTTGAAATTGTTCAAGTGGGCAATGCCAGTGCTGAATATTTCCAAGGCGGCTTTATTAATAATGGGACGGTTGCCGTATGGAATTCGAACTATCCCAATAAAACGCTGCGCTGGCAGGTTGGCGACATCTCGTATATGCTTTCTTCGGTCAACCTCTCCAAGCAAGAATTGATTAATTTCGCGCTAAGTTTGCAATAACGATCCGCTAGCCCTCACTTCTTCATTGGTTAGGAAGTGAGGGCTAGGGCTAGTTGTTTAAATATTAATTTTTGCAAAATAGTATGCTAAACAGAACAATATTAACAATAAACGTACACTCCCTAGCCAAACTGCTGCCACTGACCTTCAGAAACGACCTCAACCGCCGAGCCAACGACTTTGATTGCAGTTTGATCGTCGATTGCATAGCTTGGCCCGTTGAGGCTGGCGGCCCATGTTTTTGCATTGGCCAAGGTATTGTGCGGCAAGGCTGGGTGCTCAAGGTGCGGAAAGATACTAAAATCCACTAAGCCCAAGGTTTTGTCGTCACCCCCATGCGGTGGCGTCCAATTGACAAAAAATTGACCAATCGCCGGAGTAAGCACCATGCTGCCAGCGCTAAGCCCAACATACAACGTTTCGCTCAAACTTGGTAATAGCTCAGCCAAGCCCGATTGCTGCATCCAATAATGTAAATACAGCGGATCGCCGCCGCCGACCAAAAGCACATCGCAGGCTTGAACCTGCGGCAACCAATGCGCCCGATCAAGGCTGGGCAAGGCCGTCAGTTCTAAAATTCCCAAGGATTTCCAGCCCAATTCGCACATCGGCGTTTGCGGCTCGTTGCCGCTGCTGAAATTCCAGGCTTGGCCAAAGCCGCCAGGATTGGCATAGCTTGCAGTTGGAATACACAGCGCGTTTGATTCAGCGATTGGGTTGTTTAACAAACTAACAAGCGCCGCATGAATACTGGGGTTGGTCATGCCTGCCGAAGTAAGCAGATACTTCATCATCAATACTCCAAATAAGCTCATCCGTTCTATTGTAGCCTTGTTGTCAAGCGTAAGTTATACACTTAGAACTAAGATTGATAAGGATATAAACTGCTGGGTGCTGCTGAAATAGCTGAGGGACTATGCCAAAGGTCAGCTGAACTATATTTCAGATTGACATAATTTGATTACTTTAAACAAAACGCCGCGTACTTGATTAAACCAACTACGCGGCGCTAGAGCATCCAATCGACGCTTCAATCTTATTCAACAACCAAGGTCAATTCCGAGCCGCCAACAGTTGATACTTGGTAGATGCCAGCATTGATTGTGGTTGGCACGACGAATGTGGTTTGGCAGCGATTGGCATAGCAGCCAAGTTGGGCCACAACCGCGCCATCGAGCATTAAGTCGAACGAACGCGCCGATTCGTTGTACAGTCCACCACTACAGTGAATATAGCCACCATTGCCAACGACCTCCACCGAGCCACCAGGCGCAACGCTGCTTGGATTCAAGCTAGCTAAACTGGGCGGAATCAGGGTTGCAGTTTCGTTGGCAGGGCAACCACTAAGGCCACCGACTGGTGGCATAAAGGCCGCACTTGTTGCTAGCCCGTTGAACACTGTTGGTAAGAAGGTTGGCCGTTCTGCTTGCACATCAATCCGTAGCTGCGAGCCACCAACAGTCGAGACTTGGTAGTTGCCGGGATTGATCGTGGTTGGCACGACGAATGTGGTTTGGCAGCGATTGGCATAGCAACCAAGTTGCGCGACAACCGCACCATCGAGGGTTAGGTCAAACGAACGCGCCGATTCGTTATACAGCCCACCACTACACTGAATATAACCGCCATAGCCAGTGACTTGGACTGTTTCGCCTGGCAGCGGATTGCTTGGTGAGAGGGTGAGCAAGGTTGGCTCAATCAGTTCTTCGGTTTCGCCTGGCGGGCAATTGAGCGGAGCGAATGGGCTAGCTTGGTTGGTAGCTTGGGCCACTGGCATGCGCATAAACGCGCCACCAAAGGCAATAATGACCATCATGAGCCAGACGCGAAGCAATGGACGCTTGATCAAATGGGTGCTGTGCATTGGGCTTCCTCCGAATAACAATAACAATAAAATTATGGGGTTGCGGTTGGTAACGACGGCGTGCTGGTTGGCGGTGGCGTTGGTGGCAAGCTGTCAGTTGGGGTTGGCGCAACACTAGTCGGTGTTGGGGTTAAAGTCGCTGGCGGCCCTACGGTGCCAATCGCAGTCAGCGGCGGCAACGACGGTTCTGTCGGTGTTGGCGAGCCTGCAATCACGGTTTCGCTCGGGCTTTGGGTTGGAACCGTGGTTGCGATCGGCGGCATGGTTGGAAACCCTTGGGTTGCGCTTGCCGTCGGCTGCGAGCCAGTTGTTGGCACAGGGCTGCTTGGTGGCACGCTGGTTGGGCCTGTTTCCTTGGTTGGAGCAGGTGCCTCGGTTGGCTCGGTGCTCACTTCGGGCATGGGCGTAGCTGATGGTAGCTGATTGGTCGCTTGCGGCGAAGGCACTGGCTCATTGGTTGGCAATGGAATGGTGGTGGCCAATGGCGGTGAGGCCACCGGAATCGTCGGTGGATTGGTTGGCACGCTGGTTGGTTGCACCTGAATGCTGGTTGGCACGACCTGAATTGGGCTTGGCAATGGCTTGGCGACCATGGTTGGTTGGCTCGATGGATCTGGAGTAACCGCTGGTTGGCTGGTTGCACTTGTTGCAACTGGTTGATTGGTCGTACTCGGCTGCACGACGCTCAAGGTCGGTGTGGCTTGCACGACTGCAACAGCGGGCGATGCACTTGCCAGCAGTGTTTGCAGCTGCGCAAGCGTTGAAGGCTGCTTGATTGGCATTCGATTGAGGGCTTCAATGCCGAACCATGCCAAAAGCATGGCAATTACCACCAGTTGGAGCAAGCGTGCTGAGCGACGTTGCCAAAAGCGGGTTGGCTGGGTTTGGCCCAGAATCTGGGCATGAATTGCGGCAACGGTTGCGATTGGCGGGCGGGCATCGCTCTGCACCAGCAGCGCAAACGATTGCTCGGTTTGGGCCTCTAGTTCCGCCAAGAGCGCATTGCATTGCTGACAAGTTGCGAGGTGCTGCTCAAAAGCGGCGGCATCTGCAGGAGCCACATCCGCAGCCTGAGCCAATATGGTTTTAATCTCAGCACAATTCACAATTCACTCTCCCCGGTATACAAGTCGCGGAAGCGATGACGGGCACGATGCAGGCGCACCCGTACGGTCGAGACGTTTTCGCTGAGCAACTCGGCGATTTCGCTGGGGCTAAGGCCAACGCAATGCACCATCACTAAGAGTTCTGCTTCACGCTGGTTGAGCCGAACCAAGCAATCGCGCACATCTTGAGCGGTTGCAATCGCGTGTTCATGCGAAGGTGTGCTGGTTTGAAATGGCAGCCAGCTCCAGCGGCGTTTACGTCGCAGCATATCAATCACCAGATTGCCCGCAATGCGGCAGAGCCACGCATAGGGGTTATTTGGCAAGGCTTGGGTGCGGAGGGCAACAAGCGCCTTGGTAAAGGTTTCTTGCAGCAAATCAGCCGCCTGTTCCTCATCGCCGATCAAGCGCACGAGGTAGCGAAAGATCGCGAGGTTATATTGGTCAAACCACGCGGCCAAGCATTCTCGCACGGCAGCCTCGGCCAGAGGCACTGAGTCAACCACCATACACAATCCTTAAATCCAGATCAAACGAATTGCCTTTAAAGACGAATAAGCATGCCCTAGCATTTCACCAATCCAAACGAATTTCAAAAATTGCTCAAAATCTGTGGTTTTTCGGTGCTATGTCGTGCGCAAATGGCACATTTGAGGCGTAAGTAATTTTTGCTGCATACCCCAAGTATGCTACACTCGTTTTAGGTAATTAGCGGAGTAACGAGGCAACAGCAATGGGAATGAGACAGATTAAGGTTGATCGGAATATTGTATTTTATACCTTGATGATTCGGACATGGACGCTTTCAGACCCGCAACTCAATCGCTCACTCTATCTTGATGATCGCAAGAATCAAGCACTCTTTATTCACAACTATCTCCAACCACAATTTGCGCCTACCACGAATCCTGCGGAGGTTCGTACTCAATATCATATGAAGGAATCGCTACGTTATTGCCTTAATGTCTATGATGCAGCTATGGATGATGACTTTCTTGATGTTTGGCAACAGCTGATTGAATTTAGTCGCTATCCGACCGATCGCTATGGCTTTTTGTGCCATGCGTGGGAATTGCTTTTTCCTGATGAGCCGTGGCAGATGGATGCATTAATCATGAGTTGGTATGTTGAGGTTACCCAATAAACAAAACCTGCCATGTGCTACACAATGGCAGGTCAAATTAATCTGTGTCACAGAGGTATCAGTTTAGGCTTGCGGTGGCTGTTCAACAATAATCGCATCATTGCCAAACGAACGCACCTGCTCAACTGGTAGCAGGCTGCGACCACGCAAATCTTGAAAGAAGCCTTGTTTAATTTGGTAGCCAAGGATTGTGCCACGCTCATCGATCGATAAATCGGCCACGGTGCCAATTTGGGTTCCATCAACCGTGATGATCGTTGTGCCAGTGATTTGATGGGCTTGTTTAATGAGCGCTGCTAATTCAGGATCTTCTTTAATTGTTGTGTAGAGCGGATCGCCACTTACCAACACAACATCGCCAAGGCTAATGACCTGTTCCCAGCGAATGACCCGAGCGGTCGATAACCAGCCGCCAATATCGATCAGCAGGGCAACAACCCGCGTTGGTGGTTGATCAAGCACCACATCTTGCACCGTGGCGATGCGCTCTCCGGTTGCTTGGGCGATAACTGGTTTGCCAAACAAACTGTTGACCGTGTACATACCCAAAACTCCTTGTAGCTAGGTTGATTGTTCTGAAGTAACTCCAAAGCACATCTCATTCCAAGGATAAGATTGCATTGACAGCGCTGCTACACCTGCCTATCATTCTTGTAGCATGTTTGATCGCGTTCGATTGAATGCTGCTCAGCGCTGCGGCTGCTTAACCCGCTGGATTTTTCTGGCCTATTAACATCGCCATAGGCCTATGGCGATCAGTGAGAAAGTATTGGCATGACCTTCGTCTTCTTCGCGCTCGTCTTCGTGCTGTACGGCGGTATCAACCTGTATATTGGTCGGCGGACATGGCAATGGTTGCAGGCCATTGCTCCCCAGCGAATTCCGCGCTGGCTCTTTTGGCTCAGCTTTTGGCTCCTTGCTAGTACTCCATTTGTGAGCCGCTTTATTGCTGGCCGCGTGCCAACGAGCCTGATGGCCCTACTTACGCCGATTGGTGGCTATTGGATGAGCATTTTTGTCTATGCAGGAATGTTGCTCGGCCTTGTTGATCTGATTCGTTGGCTGTTGCGTTTGACTGGTAGCGCTCCCAAGGGCGTGGCTTATTCGCGGCGCACGCTGCTTGCCACGGGCGCAACAGTTATTGCACTGCTGGTGGGCTTAATTGGCTATGGAACATGGCGCGCACGCACTCCAGTCGTGGCCGAATATACGATTAGCGTACCCAAACAGGCAGGGCCAGCGCGTGAATTAAGCATCGTTGTGGTATCGGATACGCACCTTGGCTACAGCAATGGTGTTGGCCGCGTGCAAGCAATGGTGGCGATGGTCAATCAGCTTAAGCCCGATCTGGTGCTCATTGCTGGCGATATTATTGACGACGATTTGCAACCTTTTGTCGATCAAGCGATGGCTAACGAGCTGAGCAAGCTTGAGTCGCGGTTAGGCAACTATGCGATTATGGGCAATCACGATGTGCGCGCCGATGAGTTAGCACGCTTTCGGGCTGACCTAGCCCAGGCTGACATTCAGATGTTGGTTGATGAATGGGTCACGGTCGATAATAGCTTGCTGTTGGTTGGCCGCGATGACATTGGCGGGCCACGCACCACAAGCGATGTGATCGGTATGCCCTTGACTGAGATTCTGCAAGGCGCTGACCGCTCGTTACCTCTGCTGATTATGGATCATAACCCCAACCGCTTTGATGATTCGGTTGCAGTTGAAGCCGATCTTCAGGTGTCGGGGCATACCCATGCTGGGCAATTATTTCCCTTCACGTTGATTACGGGCCTGAGCTATGAGCAACAATGGGGTCAATTGAGCAAAGGCTCAAGCAATCTGGTGGTCTCATCGGGCTTTGGCACGTGGGGGCCGCCAATTCGGGTTGGCACGGTTCCCGAAGTTGTGCAGATTAAGCTGCGTTTTGAGCCATAGGCCAAGCGATAACCCGCATTTTATTTTCAAGAATGCCGATGATCGATCTGATCATCGGCATTCGTTTGTTAAAAACCATTGTAACGCGCGTGTAACATCGCTTCGCTATGCTAGCCCCATCAGAGGATGGTACTTATGCGGAGCTGTGCAGATGGCGATAGTTGTTAAAACCAAAATTCATGCTTCTTTCGCGGCGCTGTGGCAAGCAACCCAACAGCCGAATCTTCATCAGCGCTGGGATCTGCGCTTTTCGACAATTGAGTATTGCCAACGTGCTGATGACGCTCAACCCCAAGCCTTTCTCTATACCACCCACATTGGCTTTGGCCTCCAGATTACGGGTCGCGGCGAAACGAGCACCAAGCAGCTCGCCGATGGACGTATGATCTCCGCCTTGCGTTTTTGGTCGGAGCATCCACTGTCGCTGATTCGCTCTGGGGCAGGCTATTGGCTCTACACCCCAACGAGCGACGGGATTGATTTTTCGACCAGCTACGACTATCAGACGCGCTTTGGGCGGCTGGGGTGGCTGATCGATCGCCTGCTGTTTCGCCCGCTGATGGCGTGGGCAACGGCATGGAGCTTTGACCGCCTGCGCTTGTGGGTCGAGCAGCAGCTTGATCCAGCACTTGCCTTGCGCACATGGCTTAAGCAACGGATCGCGGTGCTTGCCATACTTGGCATGCTGTTTATTTGCTTCACATTAGTTGCTTGGCAACTTGGCTTGGTCAGCGCTGGGTTGCTTTTAGTTGGCATGCTCAGGTATCGCAAAGTTCGTTCAGCCCAGATTCCTTCGGCACAGCATTGTTTTTGGAGCTACAAGGAGCGCTAAGATGCAAACTCAATCGATTTATCAACAGGCCTTAGGTGCTGACTTCGACCGCCTGCATCCGCAAATTCAGCGCCGCTTTGGGCTAGCTAGCAGTAGCGAAATGGCGGCGATTGGTCAAGGCCAGATGAGCATGATTTGGAATGGTGGCCTGCCACTGCGGCCATTGTTGCACGCTGGGCAAGCGCGCCACATCATGTTTGCTGAATGGGGCACCCAGATTCCGTTTACGCTTGAAAATTATGCCTATCGCGATGCGGCGGGGCGTGAGACGGTTACATGGCTGCGCACATTTCAGGTCAATCCGCAGACCAAACGCCGCTTCGATGCCTACATGGTCTATAGCGATCAGCGGGCCTGTATTGTCGATTATCTTGGAACGCATCAGCATTTTGCTGTTGATTTAGCCATGTGGGTTGATGCACGCGGCGGCATGTGCTTGCGCTCAGGTGCCCAACGTTTCTATGAGGGATGGTTGGGCTTTAAGTTTCCGCGCATCCTTTCGGGCACTGCCGAGGTATGTGAATGGTACGACGACGCAACGGCACAATTTCGGATTAGCGTGGTAGTGACAAACCCACTGTGGGGGCCAGTCTTTGGTTATCAGGGGGCATTTACGGTCGAGTGGCGGCCAATGTGCGCCACAATGCTTCCGGCCAAGGCTTTTCCCCAGCGGCTTGAACGCCGAGCCTAACGTGGCTTAGCCAGCCGCAACCGCATATTCGCCCATAATATCGCCATAGTGGTTGGCATAGAGTTGCTGGTGGAAAGTGACCATGCGCGTGATGATGCCCACTGGAATGCTATACAGTGGCGTTTGGTTAAGTTGCTGGCTGGCAGCCTCGAAGTGGCGCAGAATGATTTGGTAGTGCTGGGCAATTGTTTGGGTGTTGCTAATTAATTGCTCAATTACGCTTGGGATCGGTTGCTCAGCAGTAAGCCCTGCAAACAGCAGATTAAACTCGCGGAAGGCAACATCTTTATGGAGGCGGAAGAAATGAGGCACGCGATCAGCGGCGCGCACAAACCATGCGAGCCAATCTTCATCGTCGTGGGCTGGAACGCTCTGGTGTAAATGGCGGTAGTGCTGGGCAATCGTTTGCGCATCGGCGCTGAGCAGCAACGGGCCACAATCGTTGAGACAACGCACCAAGCTATTGGCATCGTTAATCAACATTCGCAGCTTGGGATCGGTTGCAATCCGATTTTGGTCTGTGCGATCATCAAGATAGATCTGGCTCCACAAATTAACACAATATTCTAAGGTCGGAATGACCAGCATTGTTGCAGTTTGTAAGGCAAGCAATTCCTCAATGCTGCGTACACCAGGGCTGCACAACGTGTTCATGGCATAGTAGCGTGCGATTAAGCTTTGGCGAATACGTGCATTGGCGACTGGATGCAAAATTTGGCTCAGCACATCACGGCAAGCAACAATATTGGCCGAAAGCGCAACCCATGCTTCAAGATCGGCATCGGCACGGAAGGCCTGCACAATCGCCCGATAGCGCTCGGCAGCAAGATGCTGATCAAGCCATGGAACCGCAGCAACGATCTGTTGCAAGCGCGGGAGGGCAATTGGCGCTGTATCGGTCAGCACATCGATCAGCATGGTATTGAAGGTTGTAACCACCTCGCCATGAGCAGCGGCGCTTAATGCCAAGCCCATCGCCAAATTATCCGACACAACTTCATAGCGTTGGTAGAGCAACAACGAACTAAACTCAGCACACAGATGATCCCAGTGAGCAAGATCATTAGTTGCTGGTCCGTAGAGATAGGTAAAAAGCGAGCACATTTGGGTGAGGCTACTGAGGTGGAGAAATTCAGTTAAAAGCGGATTCGTAGGTTGCAAAACCCAGCGGCAAAAATCGGTGTACTGACTTGGCGGCAAACGCTGAAGGAAGGTACGATAGGAGACAAGACAGGTTTGCAACATCGTCATGGAAGGGTCCATGCAATCCTCACGATCGGCTAAAACGAATGGCTAAAATGGTGAATTGACTACCATGGCAGCGCTTGCATGACGCTAGTATAGCGGTTGTATGAGGCTCAATGCAACTTAAATTGACCAATTGTTAGGCAGCGTTTGACTCATTCTGTGTGGTTGATTTGTTAAGCAAGACAGGCATAGAGCGGTGTGCTCCATGCCTGTCTTGCTTGGCTAAAATCATTGATCTATAGCAACTTAGGGTGTGCCAGCCCACGAAATACGATAAATAACCCCGTTCATGTCGTCGCTGACAAACAGCGAGCCATATGGCGCGAGCGTAATGCCAGCAACCCGCCCAAATTGGGCATATTGGCCATTTTGCTCGAACAAAAAGCCAGTCAAGAAATCGTCAACTGCCACCGGCCAGCCATTTTGAAAGCGTACCCGCACGACTTTATAGCCACTTGGTGGGTTGCGATTCCACGAACCGCGCATCGCCACAAAGGCATCGCCATGGTACTCAGCAGGAAACTGGCTTTGATCATAAAAGGCCATGCCAATTGGGGCACTATGGGCAGTGTAGGTCAAAATCGGCGCTTGGGTTTTGGCGCAAAACTCAGCCTTGGATTGATCTTTTGGGGCATTGGGAATATAGGGATCAATTTGTTGGTTAGCAAAACACCATGGCCAGCCATAATTGGCGCCTTGCTGGAGTAAATTTAACTCTTCTGGAGGCTGATCGTTGCCGCGCCAATCTGAACCATGGTCGAAGCTCCAGAGATGTTGACTACCAGGATGCCAATCGAAGCCAATCGTATTGCGCAACCCACTAGCATAAATTTGGCGATTGCTGCCGTCGAGTTCGGCCACAAGAATCGTCGCACTTTCTGGATTTGGTTCGTCGCAGGCATTGCAGGTGCTGCCAATCGTAATATAGAGCTTGCCATCGGGGCCAACCGCTAGCGTTCGATTGGGATGTTGGCCTGCATCAGGCAGATCATCAATCAGCATGGTCCATTCGCCAAGCGAGCCATCATCGCGCAAGGCCGCTCGTTGGACGATTTTATCGGTGGCAACATATAACCAGCCTTCATGAATCGTCAGCCCATGGGCAAGGGGCAAGTTGCTTGCGACCGTCCAAATGCGATCTGCTTGGCCATTCTGGTCGGTATCTTCAAGCGCCAAAATATCGCCTTGTTCGCGGCGAGTCACGTAAAGAATCCCATTGGGCGCCATCGTCATCATACGGGCATTGCCAACATCTTTGGCCCAGACGTCAATCCAAAATCCAGCTGGCACGCGGAGTTGCTGCACCAGGGCTGGGTCAAAGGGCAGTTTGGTCGGTTCTACAATTTCGCCATTCGGGGGTGGGGGGGCATTTTCGGCAAAAACATGGCCTTGTATACTCAGCATTAGTGCGATACTCGCGATGCCAAGCAATCGTCCAACGCGACGGTGTGCCATTGCGCTTCCTCCTATGTGGTTATAACCGGATTCTCTTGCAGGCTTACTGGCACATTCCGTACCAACCACGCTGCGCAATAGCCAGCTTTGACAAAACGCGCTATGCTTGGCGCATACCCTGAACCCAAACGCTGTTGTTTGGGCGTTGACGCAAAGGAAGATCGCAATGGACGCATGGTCTGAGATTGTCCGCGAGCTGACGCTTAAGCTCGTAGGTTGGCCGAGTGTCACCAATACCCCAGGTGAATGCCAGTGGTCACAACAGTTGGCGGAATGGTTGGGCCAACAACCCTATTTTGCCGCTCATCCGAGCCAGTTGCGCCTAGCGCGCACCGTCGATGATGGCTATGAGCGCTCGAATCTGTATGCACTCGTGCGCGGCACAGGCCCAACTACGGTTGTTTTGGCAGGCCACTACGATGTGGTCAGTATCGAGAATTATGGCGATTTAGCTGAGTGGGCCACTGATCCCGAGGCGTTGCTGCCGCGCTTGATTGCAAGCTTGGAGCATGGTTCAAGCCGCACCGACCAGCTGGCGCTTGACGATTTGCGTTCAGGCGACTTTCTGCCTGGACGCGGTGCGTTGGATATGAAGAGCGGCTTGGCGGTTGGTCTAGCGGTGCTGCTACATTTTGCCGCCCATCCAGAGCGGCGGGGTAATCTGTTGTTTATTGCGACTCCCGACGAAGAGGAAGCCTCACATGGCGCACGCTCGGCAACCATTCACTTGCATCAGCTGGCCAAGGAATGGGGCCTTGAGCTGGCAGCAGCAATTAATCTTGATGCTACGAGCGATCAAGCTGCTGGGGAGCAAGGCCAAGCGATATTTTTGGGCACGGTTGGCAAGTTTTTGCCATTAATCTATTTGGTTGGGCGCGAAACTCATGCTGGCTATCCATTCGATGGCATTAATGTGAATCGCATGGCGGCAGCAGTCACCCAAGCCATTGAGTGTAATATTGATCTCTGCGATGAGGCCGAGGGCGAGCTTGCCCCTCCACCAATTAGCCTCAAACAAAGCGATCTCAAAGCGTTCTACGATGTGACAACCCCGAGCACTGCTTGGTGCTATTTTAATTATTTGACCCATGGCCGCCCAGCGAGCATGGTTCTCGATCAATTTATGGCTGTGACTCGTGAAGCCCTCGACGCAGTGCTCGCAACCCAGTTTGCGCAGGCCCAACGCTATGCAGCTTTGGTTGGCTCGGCAGCACCAGTGCGTTGGCGGGCGCAGGTGCTGAGCTATGCAGAGCTTATGTTGCGGGCGCAGCAGCATGGCGGTCCTTCATTTGCTAGCAATTTCGCCACGCTTACCACAGCGCTACTAGCCGATCACACTCTCGATGCCCCAAGCTTCAGCCGCCAATTGGTTGCCTATCTCTGGCGTTGTGCTGGCATGAGTGGCCCGGCTGCTGTAGTAGGCTTTGGCTCGCTGCATTATCCACACAGTTTAGTTACTGGGCGTAGCGAGCGCGAACATCGCCTGCGCGCGGCCTGCGAACGCCATGCCCAAGCACTGGCCGCCGAATATTCCACCACGATTAAGCTGCGGCCATTTTTCGCTGGAATTTCGGATATGAGCTTTTATGGCAGTGCAATGGAGCAGTCCGATCAAGCAATTGTTGCTGCCAACACGCCGCTGTGGGGTTCTCGCCTGAAATTCGATTACACGCTTGTGCGCACGCTCAATCTGCCGACCATCAATATTGGGCCTTGGGGCCGTGATTACCATCAGCGGCTGGAACGGGTTTATATGCCCTATTTGCTCAATACCCTGCCCGAGCTGATTTGGCGCGTCGCATGTGACGTTTTAGCTGATTGATTGGGGTGCACGCTCACAAACGACTCCTGCGAGGGTTGTTTGTGGGTTTAGGCCTGTTTTGACTAAAAGTAATGGGCTGGACAAAAACCTAATTTTACATAATAAATATTCATTAATTAACCTTAAATTAGTGATTGACGCAGCCCGATTTTCTTGCTATGGTCTGGCTAAAGCGCTTGATCGTTGCACAGAAAGGAATGCATATGCCAATGCTTGAAACCCTCATGCAGGCGGGGATGACAGTTCAGGAGGCGTATCGAGCAGTTCGCAACCAGATTACCCCCGCCATGATCGAAAATTTGCGTTGGATGCAGCAGCATCGGCCAGATCAATTGGCGCGCTATGCTGCCGAATGGGAGCGAGCTGGCTGCACGCCGCCTTGGGCCGATTTGCTCGATGGTTGGTCAAGCTCTGGAACAGATGCCAATGACAGCACCTAATCAACATGAGCGCTAGATCGCCAAACTAGTGCTAGGATTATGGGTAGGTTCTCTGCTGAAAGGATAGATCATGACCATAAGCGATCTCGACCAGTGTGCAACCGAACCCATTCATATTCCGGGCATGATTCAAGCTCATGGTTTGTTGCTGGTGCTCAGCGAACCGGATTTTAAGATTCTGCAAATTAGCGCCAATAGTCTGGATTTTACTGGCTATACGCCTGAACAACTGCTCAACCAATCATTAGAACTGCTGATTAGTAGCGACCAACTGGCGTATCTGCGTTCAGTTGTAGCCCACGAACAGCTTGATCAAAATCCGCTCTATCTTTGGACGGTTCCGTTGCAAGCCACGCAGAAGGTATGTGACGGGATTTTACATCGCCATCAGGATACACTTATTCTTGAATTCGAGCCTACGCTCACCAGCGCAACAGGCCCGCACGATGCTTACCGAATGGTACGGAGCATCGTTGCCCGTTTGCAACAAATTCCTGAGTTTCAGCCATTTTGCGCTGAAACCGTGCGCGCAGTGCGCCAACTGACTGGTTTTGATCGGGTGATGATCTATCAATTTGATGCTGATGGTCACGGGACGGTAATTGCCGAAGCCGTTGACCCCAGCCAAGAATCGTTTCTCGGCTTGCATTATCCTGCTTCGGATATTCCGCCCCAAGCGCGGGCCTTGTATCTACGCAATTGGCTGCGGCTCATTCCCGATGCGCGCTATATGCCAGTTGCGATTGTGGCCGTAGCAACGCCCGATCACCAGCCTCTAGATCTTAGTTATAGCGTTCTGCGCAGTGTCTCACCAGTGCATCGCGAGTATCTCGCCAATATGGGTGTGCGGGCCTCGATGTCGGTTTCATTGGTTTATGAAGGCCAGTTATGGGGCTTGATTGCCTGCCATCATGCCGAGCCGCATTATCTTTCGTGCACCCTGCGTTCTGCATGTGAGGTTTTGGGCCAGTCGGTATCGCTGGCGTTGACCAGCAAAGTTCATTATCACGATCATGCAGCCACCCAGCAGCTCGCGACGATTCAAACCAGCTTGTTGCAGCAGATGACGAGCGCCCAGCGCTGGATGGATGGCTTGGTTGCAGGTCAGCATACCCTACTCGATTTAATTGCTGCTGGTGGGGTTGCGATTCATACCAACGATGAGTTGGTTGTGCTTGGCCAAACGCCTAGCACGCATCATATTCGGACAATTATTAGTTGGATTCGGGCGCAGCCAGCGACGATTGATGATGGCTATCATACTGCGTCGTTGGCAACCAAGCATCCGCCATTTGCGGCCTTGGCTGCGCTTGCAAGTGGCGTGTTGGCATTGCCCTTGGTTGGCGAGACCGATCACTATCTGCTCTGGTTTCGCCCAGAAGAAATTCAAACGATTACCTGGGCTGGCGAACCAACCAAAGCAGTCACACTTGCCGACGATGGCATTCGGATTAGCCCACGCCAATCGTTTGCCCAATGGAAAGAGCAGCGAGCCTTGCATAGTGTTGCTTGGACAGATGCAGAACTGGCTGTTGCCAAAACAATCCGTGACACAATTCGAACGCTGCTGTTGCAACAAGCTACTGCGTTATCAACACTTAATCGCGCCTTGGAGCAAAGTAACGCCGAGCTTGATGCCTTTGCCTATAGCGCCTCACACGATTTAAAAGAACCGTTGCGCGGCATTCACACCTATGCTCATTTTCTGCTTGAAGATTATGCAGATAAAGTTGATGCTGCTGGCCAAGCTAAGCTCCAAACCATGTTGCGTTTGACCCAACGCATGGATGCCTTGCTCGATTCGCTGCTGCATCATTCCCGGCTTGGGCGGGTTGAATTGCAGTTTCAGCCAGTTAATTTGGCCAGTTTAATCCATGATGTCGCTGAAACCTTATTCATTCAGCCAGAAATGCTGGAAATTCGGATTCCTCGGCCATTGCCGATATTGTTTGCTGATCCGCTGCATCTGAGCGAGGTTGTGCAAAATCTGCTAAGCAATGCGCTGAAATATTCGCAAGCAGCCCATAAATGGGTTGAAATTAGCGCTACAGCGCTGCCCTTGGATGCAGATCAGCAGCCTTGGTATCGGATTGACGTCGAAGATAATGGGATTGGGATTGCTGAAGCGCACTATGAAACGATCTTTCGGCTGTTCAAACGCTTACATGGGCGCGATCAGTTCGGTGGCGGCACAGGCGTTGGCCTGACTATTGCAAAGAAGATCATCGAGCGCCATGGTGGTATAGTAGCGGTGCAATCAACGCTCGGGAAGGGAACCATCTTCACCTTTACCATTCGTGGGGCCTAGGATGTATCAAACATTACGCAAACGCCAACTCTTAGTCATTGATGATAGTGATGAAGACTGTGCTCTGATTGAGCGCAGTTTTTCGCGTTTTAATCCAACGCTGGAGATTGTGCGTTGTTACGATGGCGATCAAGCACTGCATTTGTTACACGAAACATCGGTGACGCTGCCACGCAGTTCGTTGCCCGACCTGATTCTCTTGGATTTGAATCTGCCTGCAATGGATGGGTTTACGGTTCTAGCTCAGATCAAAACCTCACCAGTGTTGCGCCAAATTCCGGTTGTTATCCTTACTACATCAGCTAATCCCGATGCAATCACCCGTTGCTATCAGGATGGAGCCAATAGCTATCTGGTTAAATCGCTTAATGTCGCAGGCTTTCAACAGACGATGCATGTTCTCTATCGGTATTGGTTTGAGGTCGTGTGTCATCCTTATGGACGGTAATGAATGCTCGATTCATATGCTTGGACTATTTTGATTCTTGATGATCAGGAGGCTGATCGCTATCGCTATCGACGCCTAATTCAGCGCGATCAGGCCGCAACCTATCGGGTACTCGAAGCCGAAACTGCTGACCAAGCGCGGCAGATTTGGCAAACAACCGCCTTGGATGTGCTAATTCTTGATTATTCGCTGCCACCTACCGATGGCTTGCAAGTGTTGATCGAGATTCTTGCCTATCCCCACGATCATGAAGTAGCCTGCATTATGCTGACTGGGGTTGGCAATGAACAGGTTGCGGTCGAGGCCATGAAGCATGGCGCCTACGACTACGTTGTCAAATCGACGGCCCTTGATCAGACCTTTATGATTACGCTCCAAAAAACGATCGAGCGGGTTCAGTTGCGCCGCCAGATTGTGGCCCAGCAAGCGGCGTTGCAGGCAACCAACCAACAATTGCGCGCAGCATTGATCACCCAAGCGCGCACCGAGGCCCAAGCAACATGTTTGGCCGAAATTGGCATGCTTCTGTATCGCTTGCAAACCGACCCGGCGAGCATTACTGGGGTGTTGGAACGGATTATTCAGACGCTTGGCCAAGGTTGGCTTTGTTTTGTGGCCTTGCTTGACCGTGATGAGCAATGGTTGCCTGAACTTGCGCTGGCGAGTGCGCCCGATTGTGCAGCGCTTGGCGCGCAAATAATGCATGCCTATGCAAGCGATCCTCATGTTCAGCGCTGTTTAACCCAGATTATTCTGGCCGCAGATAGTCTGGAATTTGCCCAACTTGTCAGTACAACCACGCTCTTTCCCGTTGATGGCGGAAGCCAACTGTTTGCCTTGCAATCAGCCCATCATTGTTATGGAATCTTTGGCATTTATCAATCAGTAGCGATCGAGTCTGCGGCAATTGATCCCCAGTTTCTGCAAGAGATTTGCTTGCGCCTGACCAATGCATTCGAGCATGCTGCGCTTTATCGCGATGCCCAAACCGCAATTGCCGATCGCGAAGCTTTTTTATCGATCGCGTCGCACGAACTCAAAAATCCTTTGGCTGGCTTACTTGGACGCACTCAATTATTACAACGCCGTATGGCCCGCTCAGCACCACTCGCCCAGATGCAAGCTGATCTGACGATGATTCTTGAACAAGGCAATCGGCTGAATACGTTGCTAAGCGAGTTGCTGGATATTTCGCGCCTGACGGAAGGCCAACTTGAAATTCAGCGCCAACCAGTCGACATTGGCTCGTTGCTTGATGATGTGCTGCTTGCGATCCAAGCAATGACCACCCGTCATCATATCGTTCAAGTTTCAGCGCCTGGCTCAATGATGGTCTATGGCGATGCCCGACGCTTAGAGCAGGTGTTGATGAATTTACTGCAAAATGCGGTTAAATATAGCCCCGACGGGGGCACCATTACGGTCGAGGCAACCATGCTCGCCCACGAGGTCAGCATCCAAATTCACGATCAAGGGATTGGGATTCCCAAAACAGCCTTGCCCCATGTGTTCAAACGCTTTTATCGTGTGCCATCAGCGCGCATGCAGATGATCTCTGGCTCTGGGATTGGCTTGTATGTGGTGAAAGAAATTGTGGCGGCTCACGGCGGCAGTATTGAGATCGAATCCCACGAAGGCATCGGCAGTTGCTTTACGATTCGGATTCCAACCATGAGTTCTGAACTACCAACAACGGAGTAGAATCACGCAACGCACTGCTAACTCCAGCTCATTACGCATTGCTCCGAGGCATTGCTGTGTTCAGTCTTGTTCTGATGCTGATAATGCTTCGTTGTGCGATCCTTTTTCAGTTTGAGTAACTATGATTTTATTTAATCATGCTTAGTGGGAGCACTTAATTAGAAGTGCTCCCACTAAGCCGTTATTCACTATTGCACAAAGGCGCAGGATGTGGCCGTAGTGACTCCGGGTTGCATATCATCGCTTGAAGTATTATTATCTATTTCGCAGTAAATATTGGTTGAACCATTGGCGGTGATTGTAAAATAATATCTTTCCCCCCAATCAGCATAGGCAAAAACATCTACATACAATTGCTCACCTGAAGCTACTTGCGAAAACAGATATTTGGTGACGCAATTATTGATTGCCCCGTAGCCTGCCCATGTGTTCCACTGAACAGGTGCAGTTGCACCCCAATAAATGTCATGGCTCATCGCTGAGGCGATACAATAGGTGGCATAAATATCGCCACCATAGCGATTGAAGCGCATATAGGTCATCACTGGTGCTGCCTCGGGGGCGGCAGCGGCTGCTTGCGGTTGGGGAACGATCAAGGCACTGAAAACCAGCAACAATGCAGCCAACATCGATAACAATTTCTTCATTCTAGGTTCCTCCTCAATAAATCGAGCGGATTCGATCACTGGTGGATATTCTGCGCGGCCTTGCATTGCCCATAGTATAAAATGCGCAGGCTTTGAACCCAATCAGGGATAACCCTGTAAAACATTAATGTGCAATCGGCAAGCTATTTTAAAAGCTCAAGCAGCAATTGGACGCGGCCATCGACGGCAAATGTCCTATAGGCAAGCGTTAGGTATTGTTCAACGGTCTTAATCGCGATACTCATGGTGTTGGCAATCTCTTTATTTGATTTGCCCTCCAACAGCAACATGACGACTGCTCGAACTTGTGGTGTGAGTTGCAAGAGCTTGGTTTGGGTCGTGGTTTTCATGCTGGCATCCTTCCTGAAGCGAATGCCATTGCGCAATGGGTAAAAACTCATTAATGAGTTAGCGTGATTAATCACCCTAAGCTTAGGCCAATAAATCCAATCAGCCTTTGACGATCATCAAATCTCATGTCAAAATTGCAGTCAAATCATCGCAAACGTATGCAGGACACATGGATTGGTCTAGATCTATAGGCAAAGGAGCTAGCCTTGGGTGAAAAACGATCACTGCTTCAACGCAATGATGGATTTATCAACTATGCTGAGGTATTCGACTATTTTCTGCGCAGTAAGTGGAAACCACGAACGATTATTGACTTGGCAGAAGCGCTAGGGGTTAAGCCACAAACAATTTACAATTGGAAGAATAATTCGACTGTACCCAACGAACGAGTTGTGCTCGATACCATTGGCAAAGTCTTTGCACTTTCGGCAATTGAAATCGAAGCCTTGATTCTTGCAACTGGGAAAGTTCCAAAGCCCCAACAGTATTCAATTAGCGAAGTCATCGAGTATCTCCAAGGCTTCGAGCAGCAGTTGCATCACGTTCAAACTCCAACCCTCAAGCAACTGCCACAAAGCCCAACGAACCCGCCAGAAAAAACTGCCTTGCAGCAGCGCAGGCCTGGCGGCCAAAAAGTACGGCTGGCAAGCGCTCAACTGCTGATCCTTTGGCTTTTGTATCTGTCGATTGATGGCTTCGTCTTTCGACCGAAAATGGCTGCTGCACTGCCCTCGATTGATGATCCACAGCTGGTGCTGGCAAACGCCCAACAATGGAAGAGTCTCTTTCACGACGCATTTGATGATAATCGCCATGGATGGGTGGTTGGCACACGCGGCGATTCATCTGCCAGCCTTGTATCTGAAATAACTGATGGGCGCTATGTATTGACAGCAACCGCCTTAAGAGCTGAAGGTGCGCTCGCGTGGGATACCCAAACGCTTGTTCCTGCGGTTGGTAATTTCTATGTCACCTTTGATCTGCAACAGCTCAAAGGTGATCCTGATAACGATGCAGGCATTGCGCTACGGATGCGTGGCAACATTAATCACGAAGATAGTTACTTTGTGTATCTCAAACAACCATCAAAGCGCATGGTGATGCGGAAGTTACACAAGGATTTAAATACATTGAGCGATATTATCCTCAGTGATATATACCGTGATTTGCCGAATAAGTTTGAAATTATTGCCTATGATAGCTATTTCTGGATCTATATGAATGGAACGTTTGTCGCAAAAGTGTTCGATGATGCCATAGCCGAGGGAACAATCAATTTTATGATGCGCCTGCCGTTGCAAGGCTCTACTGCAACCTATGCCTATGATAATTTTGAAGTTCGTATGCCAGTGCAAAATTGAAGCAGCCATACGCCGAAAGAATGCTAATGAGCTATTATTGTTATCTGCCGTATACCAAAAGCCCCTCGCCATAAACGAGAGGCTTTTTTAATGGTTTTTTGCGAATTACCGTTTAGGCGACATCAAAGCTCCATGTAACCCCAAAGCGATCGGTCAGCATTCCAAAGAGCTGCGCCCAGGGCGATTGGGCGATTGGCTCGATGATCGTTGCCTCAACTGCCAGTTGCTGCCACAGTTCCAACAATTCGTTAGGCTGCTCGCCGCGCAAGGCAATAAAGAATGGTGCTTGGGTGATCGTCATGCCATGTTCGCGGTAGGTTGTAGGCTGCGTTGCTGGAGCCGCTTCTGGAGTTGGGACATCGTAGGCCATCAGCTGAAAGCCGCTATCGGCAACGACTTGGCCCCACACAACCTGATTGGCAAGCGGTGTTGCTTGCGGTGCACCAAAATCGCCGTAGGTTCGCACTATCAGCGTGCCGCCAAATACAGCCTGATAAAATTCGAGCGCTTGGCGAGCGTTGCCATGAAAGTTCAAATGGGTAATTGCGGTGATTGACATCGGATGGCTCCTTGCTTGATGATTGCTGAAATGAGCAGCGACAGCACAACAACTGCTATCTACCAAGGAGTATAGAGTATGATTAGGTCAGAATCAGTCCTAATTAATGAAAGATACGTGTATGTATAGTCCAACCACCCGTTTATTGACGATCCTCGAATTATTGCAATCGCATCGCCAGCTGAGTGGTTCGCAATTGGCCAGTCGGCTCGAAATTAGCCCGCGCTCAATCCGCCGCTATATTGTGATGTTGCAGGATATGGGGATTCCAATTGAGGCCGAGCGTGGCCCAGATGGGGCCTACTATCTCGGTCGCGGGGTTAAACTGCCGCCGCTGATGATCAACAATCAAGAAGCAAGCGCCTTGGTGCTGGGCTTACTCGTGCTTCAGGCCTTTCACTTTCCTGTTGAGCTGGTGGCCATCGAGGGTGCGCTCGCCAAGCTTGAGCGGGTTATGCCCGAAGCGCTCTTGGAGCAGGTGCGAGCCTTGCAAGCAGCGCTAAGTTTTAATGTTGTGGCTTCACCAACTACATTGCAGCCGAGCATAGTTGCGCGCTTGAGTTTAGCGGTGCATAAATGCCAATCGCTCAGCATGCGCTATATGTCACTCAGCGGAACTGAATCAACCAGACTGTTTGACGCATATGGAATTGTGTATTATCAAGGTTTTTGGTATGCGGTGGGTTTTTGCCATACACGCCGCGATCTACGCACCTTTCGGCTTGATCGGATCAGCGAGCTACAAGCAACAGATCATACATTCGATCAACCTGAGGGTTTTGATCCTATCCAGCATGTGCATAACGCCTTTGCCACCATGCCCGGCCAGTATCCAGTTGAGATTTTGCTTGAAACCAGTATGAGCCACGTACAGCAGGTGTTGCCGCCAGCTGCTGGCAGCTTTGAAGCAACCCCGGCAGGCATTCTTTGGCGGCGTGAGGTCGCTGATTTATGGCCCACCGCATTATTGCTGCTCAAGTTCGATTTTCCTGTGATTATCCGTCAGCCACCAGAGCTACGGACGATTATGCAGCAACTTGCAGCCAAAGCGTTGCGTTTATCCGAAGAATAGGCTTGGCAAGCCCTGAAATAGCCTGCGCGGTTTGGCTCAAACCGTTTGGGCAATTGGATTGATTACTTTATAATAGGTGTATTGATCGTTCTGTTAGGGGAGAACTTATGGTACAGTTTGAGGGCTTAGATAGGATTGATTGGGCTGGGTTGCGCCATGCGTATGGTGAAGCAAGTGATACCCCAAGCCTTTTGCGCGCATTACTTGCTCCCGATGAGGAGCTTCGGACTGAAGCGCTTGATAAATTGGAAAGTTCTCTCGTCCACCAAGGGAGTGTCTATCCAGCAAGTCTGGCAGCGATCCCTTTTTTGATCGAAGTGGTTGCCGATCAGTCCTACCCCCTGCGGGTTAGTATTCTGAGTTTACTCACCGATATTGCCCAAGGCCATAGCTGGTGTGATGCACACCAGAGTTTCATGCAGCTTGTGGGAATGAATGATGCGGCATTTAATGAGCAGCTCGAGCAAGAATTACTGGTTGTTGCCCAAATTAAACAAGCATTTCAAGCGCAGCTGGCATTTTTCATGGAGTTGTTCCATGATCCAGATAAACAAATTTGGCGGCAAGCTCTGAACATCGTAGCCGAGATTAAGCCGACTGATGCCGATCAAGCGTACATTATTGATAGTGTGCTCAACCACGCTAATGTAGATTATCGAGCTGATTGTTTAATCTTGCTCAGTCGGTGGCAAAGCGATCACATCCTTACCACTGCTCAACGCTTGTTGGATACGCCAACCGATGATTTGCTCAAGCTCGTTGCTACAATTAGGTACATCTTTCATAGCGTCCCTGCGCCTATCCCCGACCAACTGTTTGCCCATATTGGGCATGTGATCGAACATCACGACCCCGCCCTGATCGAACATTACGAAGCATTGGCATTAACCAATGGCTTTTGGTTCGATTTGGCCTGCTGTTTGGCCTGCGGCGATGCTGCTACCCGAGAAGCCTATATTCCCTATTTTATTGAGGCGCTGCTTAACCATAAACACAACGATTCGTATTGGAATGCTGCATTACTGGCAGCGTTTGGCAGCTTTGATGTTGATCCTGAGCATATTCCAACGCCTTTGCAGCGGCAGATTGTGGCAATTATCGCCGATGTTGCGTATGAGAAAGTTGGAGTTGTGTTTACAAATCCGCTTAGCCTCTTAGATCAATTTGGCTTGCCACACACCAGTCGGGAGCTTGATCGTTATTTGGGCTATCCAAACGCTGACCATGCGAGTTTAGAAGAGCATAGCAAACCCAATCAACAATAACAACAGCCAAGCCTTGGCCTGAGCAGTAGCTTGTATTCGAAAAATAGTTTGATGAGATTACTGTTTCGTACCAAGCATAGGATTATTACCACACTATAGAATTGCGAATTGAGGCAATACCATGCGACGTTGGCTAGGAGTTGGAGTTGGAGTTGGATTGATCGTGCTGGTTGGGATGGTTTGGTTTGCATTTACCGGATTTGAGGCGGCGGAACCTCGGCGCGCGGTGTATCGTGGCTCAGGGGCTAACGTTGCACTATGGGGCGATGCATTTACGAAGGCAGGAGTGCTGGTGCAATCAACGACCGATCCGCTACCAACCGATTCATTGAGTATCCTCTATCTTGATGCAGAAGCACTCAATCTGATTGATCTGGAGTGGTTGCGGACGCAATATGGCCGCGAAACCATGATTGTCGGGGTTGACGTGCAAGCGATTGTCTTGAGTACAAGCCTAAACAGTCCGTTGACGGCGGACAATCTGGCCTTGCGCGAAGATGCGATTATTACATCGACTGCCCTGAAAATAAACGGAATGTTTAAAAACGGAGAAAGCTTAGGCGTAAGCTATTCTTCCGACATTAGCCGCTTGATTAGCGAAACTCAGGAAGAATATCGCAGCAGTACCGAGTGATGGTGGCTAGCATTTGATCACAACATCGGGCCGATAATCCTATACAAACCTCCTAGAATCAACTACTATGAAGCGGAGATGCTTTTAGTTGTGTCAAGGAGAATTTGGATGCAGCGTTTAGCGCAAGAACAAACGTCAATTCCTGCAATCATCAACCTCACTGATCGTCAGTTTAAGGCTGATCCGTTTACGGTGTATGCCCGTTTGCGCCGCGATCGTCCAGTTGCTAAAGCCAAGCTTGGCTCAATGCAAACCTGGATTGTGACCCGCTACGCTGATGTGGTTGAGATTCTGAAAAATGATCGACTGTTTGTCAAAAACTATAAAAATGCCCAATCCTTGGAGCAACAACGCAAACGACCTTGGATGCCCAAAATCTTTGAGGCGCTTGAATCGAATATGCTTGATCAAGATAGCCCTGACCATGGCCGCTTGCGCTCGTTAGTGCATAAAGCCTTCACACCCCAACGAGTTGAGGAAATGCGCCCACGCATTCAGCAGATTGCCGAAGCTTTGTTAATTAGCACCCAACAACGTGGCCGAGGCGATTTGATTGCCGATTTCGCCTTGCCCTTGCCGCTAACGGTCATCGTCGAGTTATTGGGCATTCCCAGCGAAGATCGCCAGAAATTTCATCGTTGGTCAAAATATGTTTTGAGCACGCCAACCATTGGCAATGTGTTACTGGCAATTCCGGCGATTATGGCGCAGATGAAGTATCTTAAACAATTATTTGCCAAACGCCGCAACCAACCGCAAGCCGATTTACTCACCGCCTTGGTGCAGGCCGAAGCCGATGGTGATCGCTTTAGCGAAGACGAATTAGTGGCGATGGTCTTTTTGTTGATGCTGGCTGGCCACGAAACAACCGTCAATTTGCTTTCATCAGGCACGTTGGCCTTGTTGCAAAACCCTGAGCAATTGGCCTTATTACGCCGTTCGCCAGAGCTGATCAAATCGGCAGTTGAGGAGTTAGTGCGATTTACGGCTCCGGTTGAAACCGCCACCGAGCGCTATGCTGCCGAAGATGTAATCGTTGCTGATACCAAAATTGCCAAGGGCGATCTGCTATTGGTGGCGTTGGCCTCAGCCAACCGTGATCCACAGCAATTTGTTAATCCTGATGAACTAGACATAACACGCGAAAAGAATCGTCACGTTGGCTTTGGGCTGGGGATTCACTATTGCTTAGGTGCACCATTGGCCCGCATGGAAGCCCAAATTGGACTGCAATTGCTCTTTGACCTGCGGCCAAATTTGCGCTTAACGGTGCCCGCTGAGCAATTGCGTTGGCGCTCAACCGCCGTTGTGCGTGGTTTGCAACGCTTGCCGGTTGCATGGTAGTGGTTTGCGCAAAGCAGCGCCATCAAGCGAATAGTTGATGGCGCTGCTTTATTCTTGACATAATAAAATTCAGCACTTACTTAACTTACTTATGGGTTTACGCCTGATGTGAGTTATGATGTGAGTTATGAGGAAAGAATCCCTTGACAAAGCAAGACGGAAGCCCGACGATGGAAGTGTCTAGCCACCATCAGAAGGAGTTCCGTCCATGCCCAGTATACCATTT
>NZ_LGKP01000032.1 GCF_001306135.1 Herpetosiphon geysericola
GTGTACAGGAATGTATGAGAGGCACCGTCGAGACGAGGCGGACAACTGGGGTGCTGTGGAGGCCGTGTGAACGGTAGAGCAGACACCCGCAGAAAGCCAAGCGATCATCGGTTGCCGCGCGTCGGCAGGACGCGGTGTGGCCAGAGGATGGTTGCATGGCAGGCAAGACTGGCATTGATGTGCGCTATGCGAATGAAGAAGTCGTCAGCTATGGGTGATTGGAGCGAGGGCGAACAATTTGGTACGTGTCGAGGTGGTTGTGCCCCACGCTGCTCCATCCCGAACCAGGCCGTGAACGCGACACACACCGAGGCTACTGCAGCACCCGCTGTGGGAACGTAGGGGGATGCGTACCATTCCAGATAGACTCCGTTGGATTTCCAACGGAGTCTTCTTTGTGGTTAATCTAAATCTAAGACCTGCTCTAAACCACGCTTCAAGCCCACAAATGTATTGACTTTGCGAATTGCCAATAACGCACCATCAATATATGGCTCTGCTCCATTGCCTGCCTCATGGCGCAGGATCAGCTTTTGGTCGGGCATACCAAATATTGCTTCAATACTAATCACGTAGCCTGGCAAGCGCACTGAATGCACTTGTTGCTCAGCCATCCGCGCTCCTCGGGTTGCTTGTTCGCCTACAATCTCTTCGGTTGGCACGGTTTGGGCTGATTCGCGCACTTGACCTAAGCGAAAGGCCAGTTCTCGGGCTGTGCCGCTTGGCGCATCGATTTTCTTGTCGCTGGCATAATCAATAATTTCGCTATGCGCAATGTAGCGGGCTGCAATCGAGGCAAATTTTTGCAATAAGACGACGGTTAATGCAAAGTTGCCGACTGCTAGCACGCCACGTTGAGCTTTCAAGGCTGCTTCGTGAATTGTGGCATAGGCATCATCATCTAAGCCCGATGTGCCAATGACCACATGCGCTCCGCTTGCCAAGGCTTGCAACACATTATCCAAGGCAACAGCTGGCTTGGTGTATTCGACAAAGACATCGCAGGGCTGGCTCAGCGCCTCGCTGGCCGTAGCAAAGACTGGACAATTCAGCGCAGGCTGATTCAACACAGCCCCCAACTCTTGGCCTGCATGGCTGCGTGAAACCGCCGCTACCAAGCGCAAATCATTGGTTTTGGCAAGGCCTTGGGCCAGCGCCGAGCCTGCCCAGCCTGTTGCTCCTGCTAAACATACACGAATCGACATAAGCATTCTCCTAGTAAGTTGATGTGATTTAATAATACAAGTTAAATGAAAACCCCCGTTGCTCAATTGAACAACAGGGGTTTGGTGTTGCCGATTGGGCTGGATTAGAAATCCATGCCGCCCATGCCACCCATACCGCCACCAGGAGCTGGGGCTGCATCCTTTTCAGGAATATCGGCGACCAAGGCATCGGTGGTCAAGATCATCGAGGCAATCGAGACGGCATTTTGCAAGGCCGAACGGGTTACCTTAGCTGGGTCGATGATGCCCATTTCAACCATTGAGCCATATTCGCCAGTGATGACGTTGTAGCCAAGGGTTGAGTTATTTTGATCTTTTTGCAAGCGGCGCACGGTGTCGATAATTACGGCACCATCTTCACCTGCGTTGCGAGCCAATTGGCGAATTGGTTCTTCCAAGGCGCGGCGCAAGATCAAGATTGCAGCTTTTTCGTCTTGGTTTGCTGGCTCAACGCTATCCAACGCTGGCAATACGCTCAACAAGGCAATCCCGCCACCAGGCACGATACCTTCTTCAACTGCTGCCCGAGCGGTTGAGAGCGCATCTTCGACGCGGTGCTTGCGTTCTTTCAATTCTGGCTCGGTTGCAGCCCCAACTTTGAGCACTGCTACGCCACCAGCCAATTTGGCCAAGCGTTCTTGCAGTTTCTCGCGATCGAAATCGCTGGTGGTGGTTTCAATTTGAGCACGAATTTGTTCGATCCGAGCTTTGATTGCATCTTCGTCGCCGCGGCCTTCGATAACCGTGGTTTCGTCTTTGTTGGCAATCACGCGGCGAGCGCGGCCCAAATCTTCGACCGTGGCGCTATCAAGCTTGCGGCCAATTTCTTCGCTGATAACCGTACCACCGGTGAGGATGGCGATATCTTGCAACATGGCTTTGCGGCGATCGCCGAAGCCAGGAGCTTTGATTGCCAATACGTTGATCGTGCCGCGCAATTTGTTCAACACGAGGGTTGGCAAGGCTTCGCCGTCGATGTCTTCAGCGATAATCACGAAGTTCTTGGTGAATTGCAAGACCTTTTCGAGCACTGGCAAGATTTCTTGGATCGAGCTGATCTTCTTGTCGGTGATCAAAATGTATGGGTCTTCCAAATCTGATTCCATGCGGTCGCTGTTGGTTACGAAGTAGGCTGAGATGTAGCCACGATCGAATTGCATACCTTCGGTATATTCGGTTTCGTAGCCCAAGCCTTTGCCTTCTTCAACGGTGATAACACCGTCTTTGCCAACTTTGTCCATCACTTCAGCAATCAAATCGCCAATTGACGAATCGGCAGCTGAGATGGTAGCAACGCTTGAGATATCGGTGCGATCGTTGACTGGCTTGGCCAAATCGCGGATTGCTTGCAACAAGACGGCGGTGCCTTTGTCCAAGCCACGCTTGATCATCATCGAGTTAGCGCCAGCAGCCACTTGGCGCAAGCCTTCGTGGACAATTGCTTGAGCCAAAACGGTAGCGGTGGTGGTACCGTCACCAGCAACGTCGTTGGTTTTGGTTGCAGCTTCAACCAACAAGCGTGCGCCCATGTTTTCAAATGGGTCTTTCAATTCGATTTCTTTAGCAACAGTAACGCCGTCATGGGTTACGGTTGGTGAGCCGAATTTTTTATCGATAGCGACGTTGCGACCGCGTGGGCCCAAGGTCGTCTTAACTGCATCTGCAACCACGTCCACGCCACGTTTGAGGGCGCGGCGGGCATCTTCATTAAAAGCAACTTGCTTTGCCATTGTTAAATAATCCTCCTAAGAAGCGTCGCGAATTAGCCTTAGCCTTGAACGACGGCCAAAATATCTTTTTCAGCCAAAATCAAATAATCTTCGTCGTCCAACTTGATCTCGGTGCCAGCATACTTGGCAAACAACACGCTATCGCCAACTTGCACTGCAACTGGCACTCGCTTGCCGTTATCATCCAACTTGCCTTCACCAACAGCCACAACGATGCCTTCTTGAGGTTTTTCTTTGCTCGCTGTGTCGGGCAGGAACAAGCCACTCTTGGTTTTTTCTTCTTTGGCTTGAGGCTTGATCACCACACGATCGGCCAAGGGGCGAATCCGGAAATCAGACATGATAATGTGTCCTCCTTAGTTGACCATTTAGCAATCTACTGTGATGAGTGCTAAATCCAAGTGTTAGTGTATGTGCTTCTGTTAAGCTTGTCAAGGCTTGGTTTATCACTCTTGGGCTGAGAGTGCTAAAGCGATTTAGCCCATTCTGAAGGTCAAAAACCGTGCTACTTGGCTCATTTATTTGCGTTAAGCGATTGTTAGAATTTAGCAAAATCGTGCTGCGAGTGCTAATTTGCCCAAGCTTGTTACTTTTTGGGCGTGCCCAACGATGTATTGAGTGCAAGGCCATGGCGATTCACACACCAGAGGAGGCTGACGATATGGCATTGATTCATCGCTTGGTTGCTGAACGGGCGCCATTCGATCAGCAAACGTTGGAGGATCACCGTGATGTGGCGTTGGCAGTGGCGGGCGATCACGAGGCCTTTGTGCGCTTGTACCAACGCTATATCACGCCGGTCTATCGCTTTCTTGTGGCTCGTTTGCAGCAGCACCACGATGCAGAGGAAGTCGCAGCCCTAGTCTTCGAGCGCGCGTGGCAAAGCCTTGGTCAATTCAAGCCCAATGGCCCATTCATCGGCTGGTTATTTACGATTGTGCGCCGCTGTTTAGCCGATTTTTATCGGCGCGGCCAACGCCGTCAACAGCAAACCCAATTATCCGATGACCTTGCCAGTCAGCAATTATCGCCCGAATTGACCATGCTGGCGCTTGAACAACAGGCCTTGTTGCAGCAAGCTGTGGCCCAACTTAACCCTGAACAACAGGAGTTGCTTCAACTGCGCTTTTTTGCCCAACTGCCCTATGCAACGATTGCCCAAATTGTCGGCAAACGTGAGGCTGCGGTCAAAATGGCCGCCTATCGCGCGCTTGAACAACTCAAACGGAGGCTCGCCGATGACCAATAATTTCGATCTTGAGCGCGCGTTGGCTGAGCTAGAAAACGGCGCACTTGGCCAACAGCTCAATGGGCAAGCCCAGCGGTTTAGCCCAGCACCAGCAACAATTCAACGAATTCAGGCTGGACTTCAGCCACCAGTAAAGCGAGGCAATGGTATGCAAGCATTCTTTCAACGTCGCCCAGCGCGGGTTTTGGCACTGGCTGTCTGTAGCGTCGCGGTTGGTTTGGGCTTAATATTTGGGCTGAATCAACCAACCAGCAGCGTTTCAGCAGCCGAGTTGATTCAACGCGCCGAAACCTTCGCCAGCCAGCCAATTGTGGCCAATGGCAAGGCGCGGCATATTGCAATTGAAATTTCAACCACCCGTAGCGATGGCCAAATTGGTGAGCACTATCGCGATGAGATTTGGCTAGTGCAAGGCCAATCGCATATTTTGCTCTATCAGCCAGCCCGCCAATCGCTGAACGGGCAACCAGTTGGCTATCAAATGGGGCCAACGATCGTCGATGAAAACTACTTTTGGAATTACAACGCCCACGACAATACTTCGGTCAAAGCGCCGTTCGATGAATGTTCGTTGAGCTTGGAACAGTGGGTAGGCGAAGGCGCTTTTGGCTCAGAGAGTAATTTTTCCAATGCCGCAATTATTGGCACTGAAGAACTTGCTGGGCGTCAGCTTACCATTGTCGATCTTGGCAGCACTATTGGTAAAGCCTGGATCGATGCCAATACTGGCCAGATTTGGAAATTTACCAGTAGCCAGACCTACGAAGGCATAACAACCGAAACCTTGGTGCAATTTGTGGTTGATGAAACGCTTGAATTGGATGCACTGCCTGCTGAATGGCAAACTTACACTGCGCCTGCTGGTAGCCCAATTATCGAACAAACCACGCCATACTGCATCTATGGCTAGCTTTCGAGCGATTCGAGGCGCAGTACCGTCGCGCCTTGATCGTTAACTTCGACAATCATCACCGCGCAGCCTGCCTCAATTGCTCGGCCACCGATCGCCCGGGCGTTAATGCGAGCTGCGCCTTTTTGATGTTCATAGGCAACAACCCCAAAGCCCTCTGCTGGCAGCGCTTCGACCACCACGCCTAGCTGGCCGATTGGCCCAACGTTGCTGGCAGCTGAACTAGCCTGCTGGACAATGCTGCGCTCGATAATCATGCGATAGAGCAATAAACCCACTGCCAAGCCACCAGCCAGCGCAATCAGGCCGCTGAGCCACCAATTGACCCCAGCACCACGGGCCAAAAAGCCCACCCCAGCCGCCGTAATCAGCCAACTTGCCAACACCAACGGCTGAATAAACAACCAGCGCGATGAGCGTTGCATTTGTTCGAGCGAGGGCCAGAGCGCTTGGCGGCGAGCCTTGGTAATGATGATGATCAGCAAACCCAAGCCAAATGCTGCCAGATAAAACCATTGATCAAGCGTCAAAGCGAGCGATCCTTTCAGCAATTAATCAGCAAGCTGCGCCCAACCTGTTGCAAGCCAGCGAGCTAGATTTTCGCGCCCGTTGTGGCGAGCAGTAGCGGCGGCCTCGTGCCACGCATAGCAAATCGCATAGTGCTCAACTTGCCAGCCATGAGCGTTGCGCTCGACGATCGCATAGCGTGCATGCGGGCTGCCTGCTTGCATAACGTGAGGGTACGGTAGATCATCATTATACGCGGGAATTCCAACACTGCCTGGATTGACGATTAATTGGCCGTTGGCCAGCTGAACTATGCGCGCACTATGGCTATGGCCACAGACGATCAGCGATTGGCTGATGCCTTGGATTGCGGCGCTAATTGCTTCTTCAGAATGTAAAAACACTCCGTGTGGTGTTACATGCTCCAACAAATAGGTGGTATCGCTGGTTGGTGTGCCGTGGCAACAAAACATATCATCAACAATTGCGGTTGCTGGCTGCTTGGCAAGCCAAGCTCGCTCGTTTGGGCCTAAATCGGCCTGCACAAAGCGATAACTGAGGTTTTTTTGCGCTGATGAAACTTCCTCGAATAGCAGGCGATCTTGGTTGCCACTAATTGAAATGTTGGCAATGTGCGCCAGTTGTTCAGCGCACCAGCGTGGTTACAGCACACTATACACACTATCGCCAAGATTGATGACCTGATCAACATTGCGTTGAGCAAGATCAGCCAAAACTGCGGCTAAGGCCAAGCGATTGCCATGAACATCGGCCAAAAGTGCCCAGCGTGGCATATGCAATCCTCCAATTTGATTGTATGGTTTGCTGATAGGCTCTGATTATAGTCGAGATAGACTGTTTGATGATTTTCCCTAGCAGCTGGCAGGGCGGGTATAGCCGCGATTGAGCCAATTGATGATCGTGCCACTTTGATAGAGTTCGAGGCACGAAAGGCTGCCAAGGTCGAATTTCCATTGCCAATAAAGCTCGAGCGGCGTTTGAAATACGTGGCAGCATAAGACTTGCAGGCTGGTGGCATGGGCAACCAGCAGGACACAACGTCCAGCGTAATGCGCAATGAGATCGTTGGTGGCTGCTTGAACCCGTTCGGCGACAGCTAAGAGGGTTTCGCCTTGGGGAGCGGGAATGTGCAATGGGTCGGCCCAATGCGCGCGGGCTTGCTCAGGATTTTGATCTAAAACTTGGCGATAGGTCAAGCCTTCCCATTCGCCATGATCAATTTCGTGCCAACGGGGATCGCTGGTAGCTTGATGTTGCGGTAGCGCACGCGCCAGCGTTTCGGCTGTGCGGCGTGCGCCACTGTGAAGCACAATTTCTGGAGTTTCCTCGCTGAGCCACCGCCCAAGCTGCAATGCTTGAGCATGGCCGCGCTCGCTAAGCCCTTCATCAGCACGACCTTGGTAGCGTCCCGCTTCATTCCAAGCGGTCGCACCATGACGGGCGAGTAGCAAACGCAGGCCTCGTGGATCGGTCATATTACTTGACGCGCTCCAAAATTGCGCGCATCCGTGGGATACATTGCTCGACATCGGCGATTGAAACCGCGCCAACCGAGAGCCGCATCCAGCCAGTTTCTTGGCGCAGGCCAAAGGCTTGGAATGGCACCAAGGCCACGCCTGCTTGCTCCAGCAAAATATCGCCAATTTGGGCGTTGCTGGTAATTGGCACGCCATCAAGGCTCTTGCCAACCAAATCGAATTGAGTTGAAAGATAAATTGCGCCTTGCGGGGCAATTGCATCAACTGGCAAGCCAGCAGCCTTCATTTCTTGCACTGCGTTGTAAATCAAATTCAGGCGGGCGCGAACTTCGTTATGCATATTGGCATAAAAATCGTCGAGCACTTCGACTGAATTCAAAATATGCGCCGTGGCTTCTTGCTCTGGGTGGGGTGCCCATGCGCCAACGTGATTCAAGAACGCTTTGATGCGATCGGTGATGTGGGGTGGTGCTACAACCCAGCCAACCCGCAAGCCGGTCGCTGCCCACGATTTAGAAATCCCATCAATGAAAATCGTGTAGGCAGCCATTTCGGGCATTACTTCGATTGGCGTAACGTGGCGAATATCACCAAGCTGCAATTCCCAATAAATTTGATCGTAAACCAAATAGAGCAAACGTAACCCAAGCTCTTTGCGGCGAGTATTTTCATTCACGATCAATTCGCTGATTTTGCGCAATTCCTCTGGCGAGATCATCGTGCCAGCTGGATTGAGCGGCGAGTTAATCGAGATCAAGCGCGCTTCTTGGATGAATGGCTCAAGCAAGGCAGCGGTCGGCAAAAAGCCGTCTTCTGGGCGGGTTGGAACCTCAATCGCCTTTGCGCCACACAAATAGGCATAGTGATTGTTGTTCCACGATGGCACTGGGTAAATCACCGTTTCACCTGGATCGATCAAAACGCCATAGGCGGCGTAGAGGCCAGGCCGCGCGCCAGAGATGATCTGAATGCTTTCCAAGGGATAGCGCAGACCCAAACGCTTTTCGTAGTGGGCAAGCACTGCTTTGCGCAATGCCAACACTCCTTCGGCGGGCGGGTAATTGGTGCGGCCAGCGCTATACGATTCAATCGCTGCATCGCGCAACGCTTCAGGAATAGGAAACTGTGAAGGCGCAAAATCACCGACGGTGAAATTACAGACTGTGCGGCCTTGGGCTTGCAACGTGCGGACATTACCGGCAATTCGCAAAATTTCAGAACCAACCATGCCACGCGCCATTGCGGAGATCGATTGGCTGCTCAGTTCAGTTGATGTTGGCTCGAAATATTCAGCAGCATCAACCGTTTCAATCAGTGTCATTGCTACACTCCTCGATGTTTGGGAGGAACAGTTTGGCTTGCGGGACGATTTCGCGTCCCTAAGTATAGCAGATGTGCTACGGGTACAATCAGCGACAACTTTGTGAACGAATGTAGGACAAATCGGCGATTAATCCACGAAGGGCACGAAGAACGCGAAGGCTATGTTTCGCCACGAATTCCACGAAGAATTGACTAATAGCCTCAAACCAAGAGCCATGCTTTCTCTGCGCCTCTGCGTTAAAGGTTTGATCCACGAAGGGCACGAAGAACGCGAAGGCTATGGTTCGCCACAGATTGCACAGATTTTTTAGGATTATGTTCTCTGTTCTATGCTCTATGTTCTTACTCCCTGACCTCTGACCCCTATTTATACCGATCGTAATATTTGGCCCGATAGGGCGAGCGCAACAGTTCCAAACCATCTTTGAGCCGAAAACTGATTTTTCGCAAGCCCATTTTGAGGCTAGTTGGTAAGCGGCGACGAACTGGCGTGGTGAGCCGACTAGCCAATGATGGTCGGCGGGCGCCAGTGCCAGCCTGCCAAACACTCACATAATCGCTTTGTTGCACTTTGAGGCGTTCGATTGGCGTGGCGCTAATTCGTTTGGCTTGAACCAATAAAAAGGCTGGACGGCGATTTTGCAACGTAACCCGCCCGCCAACTGCCTTGGGGTCGTGCACCCGATACCACGGCGCATGCGGATACATCTCGAAAACATACATTTTTTCCAGCTGATAGCCATTGTCGGGCGTCAAAATGCGCCAAAATAACTCTGGCGAAAATTGATAAAAGCCATGGCCAGCCATATTGTTGCACGGCGTAATCGCCAGAAAATGGCCACCTTCAGCAACCATGTTTAAGCTATTTTGTAGCGCGATTGGCAAATTGAAGATATGTTCAAGCGTGCCACCATCAATCACACAGCTAAATCGGCCATGCAACTCAGTGGGAATTGGCTGATTCAGATCGTGCAATATCGTTGCTGATTCATAATCGGAAAAATCGATTGAATCGGCGCTGCTGGCTCCAAGGTAATGGAGCAGCGGCTCGGCAAAAAGTGGCTCGCCATCAACAGCATCGCGGGTGAGGGTTTGGGCCACAATCGGTGGTAAGGTCTCACCTACTTCGGCAAAAACTTGTTGTAAATCGTACACCCCAAGGTGCATTCCCTGACGGCCTAGGGTTAAACTCTGTTTAAACTGGACACCAGTACTTCGGGCTTCCAAAAGGAAGCGAATAGTATTAGTTTCAAATCCCATAAAAGCTCCATAGTCAGGGCGAAAACCATCGCCTATAATGACCATAATCAGCGGAGGTTGCCTATGTCACAGCTTGCCGATCATACCATGCTCTTGGAATGTCCGATCGCAAACGCCCCGCATAGCCAGGTTGCGGTCAAGCTCACTGGCTCGGATACCGATGGCGCGTTTTCCTTAGTTGAATATACTAGCTTGCCTGGAACCGATGTTATGCAGCATATGCATACCCGCGAAGATAAAACCTTTATTATTCAAGCTGGAGTTTTTGAGTTTTTGATCAATGGCGAGACGATTATTGCCAAGGCTGGGGCTACGATTGATCTGCCGATGGGCGTGCGACATGGCTTTCGCACCCTTGGAACCAGTCCCTGTGTTGCATTAATAGTTGCAGCTCCTGCTGGTTTCGAATACTATTTCCATGATTTCAGCGATGCCATTCAACAATTTGGTTTGCCACTGCCTGCTGCCGCCTTAGCGCAGTTGAATCAGGCGTATGGGATTATTTTTGAAGAATAAGGATTCATCACTATGCCCCGATTGCCAATCCTAGCGCGGGATCGGCGGCGATTGCAGATCGCTGGCTGGTTGCTTGGCGCTGGGTTAACTGTGCCTTTGCTGCTGTGGTGGACGTTTCCCGCAACCTCGCTCGCCCCAATTCCGCCAACTGCAACGCCGCAAATCGTTCGGGTTGGTGCCACCCTCGATGAGCCGATTCCTGCCGATTGGCAAGCGCCGGTGTTGAATCCTGAACTCGAAGCCCAAGCTTTGGCTATTCCCGAAACCTTACCCTTAACCAGCAGTTTGTTGGCCGCGCCAATTTCTGCTGATACGGTGTTTACCACCACGATTGCAGGCTTGGTTGCAAGTGATGAATTGAATTTGCGCGATGGCCCAAGCGTTGATTATTTGCCCATGGCGATTTTGCCCAACACCACGCCGCTAACCGTGGTTGGCCGCTTTGAGGGCTGGCTGCAAGTGGTCACACCGCAACGGGCTTTGGGCTGGGTTGATGATAATTATGTGGCTTTGGCTAGCTCGGTGCAAGCGTTGCCCCAAATTGCTGAGCACGCCGACCCAAATCCGGCTTTATTGGCTGAACTAAATGTTGAACGAGCGAATGTGCGAGTCGCGCCCCAAACTGGCTCGGATATCATCACGACCTTGGGCTCTGAGCAAGGCCAGGTTAATTTGCTGCAACAACGTGCTGGCTGGTTTAATGTGCGTACCAACGATGGCACTGAGGGCTGGGTTTCAGCTGAGCTTTTACACGCAGATGACTATATTTTACGCCGCGTGCCAACCTTGAGTGCCTCGCCCAACGCGCTTGAGGCAGTGCGTTTGGCCAGCAAATACGTTGGCTATCCCTATGTTTGGGGTGGCGAAACTCCGCGCGGCGGCTTCGATTGCTCAGGCTTGGTGTTGTATGTTTATGGCAAATTGGGCATTGATATGCCGCACAGCGCCGCTGAACAATGGACTGGTGGCTATGGCCAAAAAATTACTAGCCAACGCGATTTAGTGCCCGGCGATATTGTCTTTTTCAAAAATACCTATAAAAAAGGCGTGAGCCACGTCGGGATTTATGCTGGCAATGGCAACGTGATTCAGGCTCTCTCCGAAAATTTGGGCATTCGCGTTTCCGATTTATCGAATAGCTATTGGAATAGCCGCTTCGTGGGGGCAATTCGGCCTTTTCCCTAGTTCATGGCCGATTGCAAATCGCGGTAGATTGCTACATGCTCAAACACAATCCCCAAGTTGACCAAGGCTTGGGCCACTTCAGGCCGCACGCCAATCAAGGCAACCTTGGCTCCTAGCAACTGCGCCGAATCAACCAAGCGCAATAAACCAGTTGCCACATCGTTATCAAACCACGAAAGCCCCGTCACATCGAGCAATAAGCGTTGAGCACGGCGCTGTTGAATTTCGCCCAATGCAATCACCTGCAAATCGCGCAAGCGTTCGTTATCAAGCGTCCCAACAATTGGCAACACCAGCGTATCGCCGCTGACTGGTAGCACTGGCACGCTGAGTTCGCGAATTGTTTGGCGTTGTTGCTCAATTTGGGCCACATAGGCTGCTTGTTCTTGATTCCGTTGTTGTAATTCGACAAGCGTGTGTTGCAATTGCTCTGTTCGCTGGCCAACTTGTTGCTCCAACGAAGCCCTTGATTCCTCCAGCGAATAATTAATTCGTTTGACCTCGCGCACGGTCAAATTCAAGCGTCGATGAAAACTAAATAATAACGAAATGATCATGGTCACAATCGGCGTTCCAGAGGTAATCATAATCAACAAGACATTAATTTTTGGGTAATTATATTGATCATTGAAAATAAAACCTAAGAAAGTTACAATGATAACCGAAATCCATGCCATAATGCTAATTTGTTTGAGATGATGGCTATTGACAAATTGTACAGCAATAATCAACATCAAAAAAACATATAAAACACTCAGTGGCCATTCGATTGGGTTGAAAAAAGTAATGATCATTGGCAATACAGTACAACCAATAATCATCAGATAGATACTTTGCTTAATTTGATTACGTCGAGCAAAAAAGCGCCCAGCAATAAAAAATAAGCCTTGGACAAGCACTGCAAAGCCACTTAGGGGGATTTTTGATTGCATGATGAAATCTGATGCATCAGGGATGATCACGGTGAGCGTCACGCCAATCAATAACCCGACATAAATCGCGATGGCAGTTAATCCCAAATAACGGCCTAAACGCAGGTGATCAGGCTGTTGATCGGGATCAACGGTGCGAGTGCTTTGCATAGATTTAGTTCCTTTAGCAACACAGTAGTGCTATTGTATCAAATTTTGGCCACTTGCAGACATAACAAAAAGGCAGCCAAGCTTGGCTGCCTTGCATTGATTAGGTAGTGACTGAAATTATTCTTTGTTGCCAAATAGCCCGCCGAGCAAGCCCTTGGCTTTGTCGGCAACATCCATCACGTTTTCGCCAGTTAGGAAGCCTTCAACTTGACCACGCAAACCTTCTGGCAATTTGTCACCCAAAAAGCCCTTGACTACTTCAACCGCCTTGTTGGCTTGTTCTTCGCTTAAGTTGGCCTTTTGGACGAGTTGGGCAATTAATTCTTTCATTGGTCACTCCTACGCTGCAAAAATCCTAACACTCAGAGTGTAGGCTCAAAAGTTTACCTCAACGTTAACGAATGGTTAGAAAGCCTTGGCTTTGGCTCGCTCGCGGCCATAAACCAAAATATCGTCGAGAAAGCGCGAAGGATTGCGGCTGTTGCGCTGGCGTTTTTTGGCATGCGAAAGATAGAGTTGTTCGCCAGCCCGCGTCAAAGCGACATAACACAAACGGCGTTCTTCTTCCACCCCGCCTGCTTCAACCAACGAGCGTTCGTGGGGCAGCGTGCCTTCTTCTAAGCCCGCCACATAGACGATTGGCCATTCCAAGCCTTTGGCTCCATGAATTGTCAGCAGTTGTACCGCATCGCGCTCATCTTTGTCCTCGACATTGGTCAGCAAGGCAATTTCTTGCAAAAATGCCGCAAGGTTGGTATGTTCGCCCGCAGCCACCCGCAACTCTTCCAAGTGGGCGAGGGCATCGCTGCGCTCAGGGTCGTTCCAATCCTTTTCGATCATGGCTTGGTAGCCGCTTTCTTGCAAGACGGTTTGCAGCAAGCCTTCTGGCGGGTAGGTTCCGCTGGCCAATTTGCGCCAACGATAGATTTTGCGTGCCCAATCGCTGACAGCTTGGCTCGCCCGATCGCTGAGTCCTTCCCAGGTCTCGCGCTTCAAAATCGCTTCGCCAAGCGGTAAGCCCAAGGCCGCAGCTTTGCTGGTGAGATGGGCAATTGTGTTGGCGCTAATGCCACGGGCTGGCACATTGATAATTCGATTCATGCTCAGGCTGTCGCTGGGATTAGCAATAATTCGCAAGAAGGCCAAGGCATCGCGAATCACCCGCCGATCGTAAAAGCCTGCTTGGCCTTTGAGCGAATAGGGAATCCGCGCTTGGCGTAAGGCGGTTTCCAGCCCTCGGCTCATATGCCGCGAGCGATAGAGAATTGCAATATCTTTGCTGCGGCGGCCTGTGCTGAGCAAACTGCCAATTGATTTGGCGATAGCATCGGCCTCAGCACGATCGTCTGCTGCTTCATTGATCACCAAAGCTGGCACTGGTGGCGAACGGCGAGCCGCTTTCAAGGTGAGCGCTGGCACGGCCACCGAATGGCGCATCACAGCGTAGGCTGCATCAAGAATTTCTTGGCGCGAACGATAATTGGTCAGCAACTCAACAACCTGCGCTTCGGGAAAATCGCGGGTAAAGCGATTGATAATCGTGTAATCGGCGTTGCGAAAGCCATAGATCGATTGTTGGGCATCGCCAACCGCAAATAATGAGCGTGGACGCTTGCCAACAGGTCGCGAAAGCAACTCAAGCAAGGCATATTGCGCCGAATCGGTATCTTGATATTCGTCGACCAGCACATGCGCCCAGCGCGATTGAACTTCGTCGAGCACATCGTGATGCTCAAACAGCAGCTTATAGGTCATCACAATCATATCGTCGAAATCGACGGCATTCGAGCGCTCAAGTTGGCGTTGATACGTTCGATAAATCGCCGCCGCATACTGGCTCAGCGGATCGTTGGCCATCTGGCGGGCGAGAGTTGGCGGCTGCATACGGCTTTTGAAGCGTGAAATCAAATTCAGCACTTGCGGCGCTTCAAGATCATGCGGCATGCGCCCAGTGTAGCTATCCATAGCTTGTTGCACGAGTTGCAACTGCTCATCGCCAGCGTAGATTGTAAAATTGGCGGTGTAATTGCGAATGCGCCCAGTAATATGCTGGCGTAACAATTTGCCACAGATGGCGTGAAAAGTTCCGGCGGTGAGGCCACGGCTGCGCTTGCCCAGCAAATCGCGCAAACGAGTGCGCAACTCACTAGCCGCTTTGTTGGTAAACGTCACCGAAACAATCGAATCGGAGCTTGCGCCCTGTTCGATCAGATAGGCGATGCGGTAGGTGAGGACGCGGGTTTTACCGCTGCCTGCGCCAGCCTTGACCAAAACAGGCCCAAGCTGCGCCATAACCGCCGCCCGTTGTTCGCTGTTGAGAGTATCAAACATAGTTTTTTCGGAAGGCAAAAATCAGAAGTCAAAAGTCAGAAGAGTACATAACATTGATCAACTCTGAAGATTGCTAGTATTTAATCAAACGCTATCAAAAAATAAGGCAAAAATCAAAGGTACAGCATTCTGCCCTTTGACTTTTGCCTTTTGACTTAGCTTACAAAGCGAATGCGGAGGCTATCGCCGATGCCAACGCCGAGCATGCGGGCTGCATTGCCGTTGCGCACCGCCAATTCGAGCCGTTCGCTGGAGCCAAAGAGCGCCATCACCATGCCCCACTCGCTATCGGCGTAAGTGCGGCAAATTCGGCCAATTCGCTGATCGAGAATGCCGATTTCGACTTGCTCGATGCTGCCATGCTGGGCAATAAAATCGCGGGTGATGTTAGTAATACAATTACCAAAATTATCAACGTGGATGATTCGGCCTTCCCATGCATCATCAAGGCGATGGCGTGGCTCGGCTAGCGGCAACTCGACCAATTCAGCCAATGGGTTGCCAAGTTCTTCAGCTTTCACGCCTTTGGAAAGATGGGCCGCAACTGGGGCGAAAATATCGCGGCCATGGAAGGTTGCGCTCACGTTAGGCAACCACCAGCGCGTATCGCTCAGTTCGATCAACTGCAATTGCTCGCGGCCAAATTCTGCCACAAGGTCTTTCCACACATATGAAAGTACTCCGTTATCGGGAGCCACAAAGGCCCAGCGTGGCGAACATAACGCCACGGCCTTGCGATCGCCGCCCACCCCTGGATCAACAATTACCAAATGGACAGTGCCATCGGGAAAATAACGATAGCCTGTGTGCAATAAATAGGCTGCTTGGGCAATCCGCTGCGCATCAATTTCATGGGTTACATCGATTAAAGTTGCCTGCGGATTAACCGAGAGAATCACTCCTTTAAGCACAGCGCTATACGCATCAACACTGCCAAAATCGGTAGTTAGGGTCAAGATTCCATTCGGTTGCATAAACTCCCGCCAATAGTTTGCGTAGGTCAATTGTTGTTAACGCCGTTTAGTATACGAGAATGCGTAGCGAAAGGCAAAATAAAGGATGAAGGATGAGGGATGAGGGATGAAGTGAAAGCTTGAAACCACGAAGCACGCGAAGATCGCGAAGGTTAAGTTTTTCGCCACGAATTGCCCGAATTGTACGAACAATATTCCGATAGCCGATAGTCATACTTTTCTCTGCGCCGCTACGTTAAGCATTTGATCCACGAAGGACACGAAGGCTAGGTTTTTAGCCATAGATTATTTGGATTATTTTCCAATAGCCAATAGCCTGATACCTATGTGCTATGCTCTCTGTTCTATGTTCTCTCTAATGTGACTTTTATGCTATCCTACTCTCCAGAAAGTATGGGCTGGTTGTGACTGAGGATAATCATGACACTACGTGAGCAGGTTGCATTAAGTGTTGCGCAGCTAGCGCAATGGGCAAGCCGCCAATTTGGCTTTGGTGGCGGCACAAATTTACCTGGTCGAATTGCACGGCGGGTTGCGCCCGACGTATTGCGGCATCAGGCGCAGCGGCTCAATGGCGGCGTGATGCTCATTTCTGGCACCAACGGCAAAACCACGACCAGCCGCATGATCGCGGCTATTTGTAGCCAAGAAGGCCAGCCTGCATTACATAATCGGGCTGGCGCAAATTTGATCACTGGGCTAACCGCTGCCACCCTCGATCTAGGCATTTGGGGCGAGCCGCACTATCAACGGGCCTTGTTCGAGGTTGATGAGGCCCATTTGCCCGCCGCCATCGCCGAAACCCAGCCCCGAGTGGTGTTGCTGCTCAATCTCTTCCGCGATCAGCTTGATCGCTATGGTGAGGTTGATACGCTGGCCGCAAAATGGCAAAAGGTGCTTGCCACGCTGCCCCGCACAAGCACCGTTGTGTTGAACGCCGATGATCCTGCAATCGCCGATTTGGCAACTGGCTTGCAAGCCAACGTGCTTTTTTATGGCCTCGAAGATACGCGTCATGGCAACGATGCGCTGCGCCATGCAGCCGATTCGATTTTCTGTCGCCGTTGTGGCCAGCCCTATCGCTATGATCCTGCCTATTATGGCCATATTGGGCGCTATCACTGCCCCGCCTGCGGTCATCGACGGCCAGAGCCGCACATTGGGCTGCGCCAATTGGAGCTTGATGGCACGCGCGGCAGTACCTTGCGCGTCGTGTTGAATCAAGCTCAAGGCCAGCAAGCGCTCGAATTAACCTTGCCGTTGCCTGGGCTTTACAATGCGCTCAATGCCTTGGCTGCGATTGCCGCCACCAGCGCCTTGGATGTGCCGTTGCCAATTATTCGCGCTGCCTTGGAGCAATTTAGCGCCGCCTTCGGGCGGATCGAACGCTTTGACTATCAGCAAAAACAGGTTTTGATGGCTTTGATTAAAAATCCGATTGGCGCAAGCGAAACTGTGCGCATGATTACCAGCGGGAGTCAAGCGCCGCTTAACTTGATGATTGCAATTAACGATAAAATTGCCGATGGCACTGACGTTTCATGGCTTTGGGATGCAGATTTTGAGGCTTTGGCTGGCCATACTCAACAGATTGTTGTGAGCGGCACGCGGGCGGCTGATATGGCGAATCGGCTGAAATATGCTGGGATTGACCAGCAACAAATCCATGTCGAGCCCGATTTGGCACAAGCTTTTGATCGAGCAATTGCCAACGATACAGCCTTGACGATGCTGCCAACCTACACGGCCATGCTCGAAATGCGCGAGGTCTTAGTCGATCGCGGCGTGCTCAAGCCATTTTGGGAAAGCTAATAGCTGGGGGAAATGCTGATGTCTGAACAAGCCGATTGCGTGATTATCCGGCCCAATGAACAACATGGATTTGCTGGTAAACAAGGGCTGAACTATTTTGCTGGTATTGCCGCCGAAACCGCAGGCTCGCAGGCGCTGTGTATGCACATGCTGCGCATGCCTGCTGGCGCACGAGCCAATGCCCATCACCACGAAAACCACGAAACCGCAATTTATATGCTGAGCGGCACAGTTGAAATGTATTATGGTCATCAATTAGAGCGCCATGCAGTTGTGCATGCTGGTGAGTATGTGTATATTCCCGCTGGCATGCCGCACTTTCCCTTCAACCCATATGCTGAAGAAGCAGTGGCGATTATTGCCCGTACCGACCCCAACGAGCAAGAAAGCGTCGTGCTGCGCCCAGATTTGGATGGGTTGCGGGCGTAGGGTTTTTAACCACGAAGGACACGAAGCGCACGAAGTAAGGCTATAGGCTCTGATTAGCTGGATTTTAATTAATCCCTGCCAGCCAAAAGCTTATAGCCATGATTCCTCTGCGCCTCTGCGTTAAAACTCATCCCTTACCTCCTATGCTCTATGTTCTTACTCATCCCTTAATCATAAACGTGCCATACATATCGCTTTGATCGTCGTCTGCTTGGCGATCGTCCTCGATAACCCACATGCCATCAATTTCGTTCCATTCGGAGAGCCGTTGCAAGCCTGGCTCAAGCAGCGTCCATGGCGCAATAAACTGGTTGAGTTGGGCAACTGTACGCGGATAAATGGGGCTGCCCATGGCCTGATAGCGCGCCAGTAATTCTTGCAATTTGGGGTTGGGATTTTCGGGCAGGGTAAGCCACGACATGGCGAGTTGCGAGCCAGGGCTGCACCAATTGTATAGGCGTTGCAGCGTTTGGCGCAACACCTGATCATCTAAAAAATAGGAAACCCCAATGATGCAGATTGCCAACTTGCGCTCGCCTGCAAAATGTTGGTCGGCTTGGGCCAAAATGGATTCAAGCTCGGCAATATCGGCGTGGTGATAAATAACTCGAGGATTGTTGCCGATAATTTCACGCGCATAGGCGACGGTGGCCTGATCATAATCGTTGTACAGCACCAAGGCATCGGGGCGAATTTCGTGAATATAACCTTGGGTCGGCAAGCCGCTGGCCAAATCAAGATAGCGGGTAAAGCCCGCATCGGCCAAACGATTGATCGCAATATCCAAAAACCAACGATTTAAGCGCGCGCCATTTTCAATCGTTGGAATCATCTGCACCAAGCGTTCTGCTGCCGCGCGATCAACTGCAAAATTGTGGCTCCCACCCAACAAATAATCGTAAATTCGGCCTGCATTCGGTTGCGATGGATCAAATTCCACGGCCAGCACTCCTCAACCTATAGCATGTTTTTATTCTTACGATTTGCTGCATTCATAAAAACTAACACTTATTAATATAGATCGTAGCGCGCAATGCTGCTCTTTTCAAGAGAATTATTGTCCTATTTTGGCCTCAGATGCTTGCTTGATCCGAAAGCTATCGATCATGCCAAAGGCGAGCCATGTGACCATGGCAATGTCGCTGGAGAAATAGCCTTGATCAACCCCGCCATGCAGCCAGCCAGCTACTAAGGCTGCAATCGCTGCGAGCGCTAACCAACGCTCAGGCTGAGCGCTATGCCAAATCTGCCAGCTATGCCGCAGACTGCGCCATGCCAAACTGGCAAAAATGATTAAGCCTACAATTCCAACCCGCAACCATAGATCAAGCAGCAAGTTATGCGGATGGGCGGTGTTGCGCTCTGCAAGGTCGTTGGCCAGCGCTGGCTCAATATAGCCCCGATTATATTGGGGATTAAAATAGAAATAAAATTGATCAAGCCCAATGCCCAAAACTGGATGATCGCCAATCATGGCTGCTGCTGAACGCCAAATGCTCAAGCGTGCTGAGCTTGAATCGCCAGTGACGCTCAAACGTTCAGGCCCACTCAACGACGAATAGAGCAACAACCCACCAAGCACCACGCTGGTGATCAGCGGCAGCCACCAACGCCGTGGCAAGCAACTCAGGCCAATTAATACTAAGGCTACTGCAAAACGTGCACCCTTGGAATAGGTCAACATCAGGCTGAGCACCAAGACACTGCTGACCCCAAGATAGAGCACCGACCACGCCGCCGTTTGCCAGTTGCGCTTGCGCCAAAATTGCCACAAGGCCCAAGCAGCAGCCACAACCGCCAACATACTCGCCCGATCCATCCACAGTGCCAAATTGTTGGGGTGGCAATAGACCGATGAGGTGCGTTTGGTGCCGCCAGAATCAACGATCAAATCGCTAAAACACATGCCCGTGCCATCAATCGGCGTCCAATCGAGGTCGCGCCATTGCAAAATGCCAATTACTGCCACAATTGCGCTGCCAGCCAGCAAGCCCCAAAGCAGCCAACGCCGCACAGGGTAGCGCGGTTGCCAATACAGAATCAAGCCATACAACAGCAATGGCTCGACGATCATCCAGCGCCATTCGCGCCATGCCTCTGCTTGGCCTTCAGGTACCGCCAGAGTTGCAGCAAATGTCGCAATCAGCAGCCAAGCCAAGGGCAGCAGCAGCATGCGCCAATGTTCGCGCCACCAAACTCGCCATACCGTGCGTCCACGCAGCAAGCGCCAGCCAAGATCAAGCGTAGTTACGCCCAAAACAACCAGTAACAGCAGTTCGTGCAAGGGAAAATATTTGCCATCGATAAACGGAAAGTCTCCATCCCAAAAGCCGCGCGAGCGATAGTTGAAAGGAATTGTTGCGGCCACGCCAGCCAAGCCAATTTCAGGGCGTAACCAAGCAAGCGCCGCAAAAAGCGCCAGCAGCGCCAGCGCAAAGAGCAAATTATGCGCAGCAGCCTCATCGATGCCAACCAAGGGCGCAAAGCGTTTTGGTCGATACAAAGCCAAAATTGCTAAAGCCGCGATGCCGCTAACCCCGACAGTTGCCAATGGATGCCAACGCCAACGTGCAAGCATCATACAATTCTCTTTCGTACTAGGACGCTCCAAAAACGCTTCAATGCTATTATCAAGCCGAGCCAAAGCCCAAATGGAATGCTGGCCCAAAGCCACCACCACGCCCGTTGGCGGCTAATCGTCAGCGCTTGCCAATCGCCGCGAATCCGCAACTGATGCTGGCCTAGTTCGCCCTCAAAGTGTTTGGTTGTAAGCACTTGGCCATCAACTTCTAGCTCAATTGGGCCTGCACTTTCGACGCTCAGCCGTTCGCCCCACCAATTTGCCACGTATTCGTCGCTGTTTTGCCAGAGTAAATCAGTTGGCTGATAACGGCCAATGCCCAATTGGGGTGCTTGATTCAGATACGACTTGACGGCGCTATAGGCTGGCAGTTCAGCCCAATCGCTCTTGAGCAAGGCAAAATGAATCGTTGGATCTTCGGGTGAGAAGCCAACCCCAGGCCGCAAAAACCAAATATTCATCGCGCCCAGCCATGGCCATTCTTGGCGTGCTCGTTGCAAATATTCAACCAGATATTGGGCTTTTTGTTCTTCGCTGACTGGCGCGCCATATTGGGTCGCCACTGGTGAGCTGTTCCAGCCAAATTCGCTAATCCAAACCGCTTTATGCTCGTCGCCATAGCGCTCCATCACTTCGCGCAGCAACACCACCCGCGTTACATCAGTGCGCGAATCGAGCGGGCGTTGCCAAAGTTTATTGCGCTTCAACGAACCATCGGGGTTGAGCACTGGGCGCACATAGCGATTTTCGGTCGCTGGCTGGCCAAGGCCATAGCCCTGCGCACTGAAAATATCAAAATAGGCCGACCCGCCGCGCTCGTAGATTTGGGCCAAAAATTCGAGATCGTTCTTGGCTTGCCAATCGAAGCCATCAGCAGGCGTAAGGCTCGGGAAGATGATGATTGCATCAGGGTTGGCGGCTTTCGCGCTGGTATAGCCAAGTTTCAATAATTCGATAAATTCAGCAGGATTGGGATCGGCCCAATTCCACTCGTGGCCATAATTTGGCTCGTTCCAAATTTGAAAAAAGCGCACTTTGCCGCGATAGCGCTCAACCACGGCATTCACGTAATCGCCATAATCTGCATAATTATCGGGTGGGCCAGTCGAGCCAGGGTCTTGCTCGCGTTTGGCGACGCGAAAACTCTCCATCGGCAAGTTTTGGCGTGCCCAGCTTGGCGGGCGATCAAGCCGCACGATCAGTTGCAAATTGCGGGCTTGGGCGGCGGCCACAATCCCATCGTATTTCGTCCAAGCTGAGATTGCATCGTTTTGGTCGACCGTGCCATCGCCATTGTAATCGTGGCGATAATCGCGAAAATCGTTTTTGGCGTGAATCTCAATATCTTCCCAAGGAAATTGCACGCGCAGCCAATAAAACCCAGCAGCTTTGGCTGTATCGAGGGTGCGCGAAATCACCTCGGGCGCTTCGAGGTGTAAATTGGGCAAATTCACGCCGCCTTGTGGCACATTGGCCCAAGCAATTGCTTGATCGACGTGGGTGCTTACGCCACGCCATTGCTCATTTTCAAGCCACGACCAAACGGCGAGGCTGCCTGCGCAAACCCCAACGATGAGAAGCCAAAAGAGTGGTTGGAATCGAAAAAATCTGCTTCGTTGCATAGCGCAGGCCATTATCAACCAGCGTTGCAGGCTTGTCAAAAGCCTAAAAACAAAAAATCACCGTCAAAACGGTGATTGGTGGTCGGGGCGAGAGGATTCGAACCTCCGACCTCAGCGTCCCGAACGCTGTGCTCTACCGGGCTGAGCCACGCCCCGACAACGCTAAGATGATACACCATGGCTTGGTAGTTGTCAAAGCTGCGCTAGGGTATTTGTTGCAAAATTGTAACGTGCTGGGGGCTGGTTTTGAGCCACGAAGCTTTTTTCGCCACGAATTCCACGAATTGCACGAATGAGTATTTTTTAGCCACAGATTGGCACAGATTATGGGGATTATGTCCTCCTAGCCCATAGCCTAGCGCCATGGTTTTTAACTCGCCCTTTTTGGCTTCTGACTTTTGACTTTTGCTTTCATCCCTCATCCTTCATCCTTCGTTCTGCTCTGCGTTGAATGCTCTACGTTCTATGCTCTACGTTCTGCCTTCATCCCTCATAATTCATCCTTCATCCTTCTATAAAAGTCCTTTGATCTCCTCGGCGGCTTTGCGGGTCATGCCGGGCACGGCGGCTAGCTCCTCGATGCTGGCATTGCGAATGCCATCGAGCGAGCCAAAGGCGTTGATCAAGGCTTTTTTGCGTTTGGGGCCGATGCCTGGAATATCTTCCATCGTCGAGCGCAGCATGCCTTTTGTGCGCAACTTGCGGTGATAGCTAATCGCAAAACGATGAGCTTCTTCATCGATCCGCTGCACAAGATGCAAGCCAGGATCGTTTTGGGCAAAGGCGATTGGCACGCGCTGACCTGGCTTGACCAAGCCAAACGGCAAGTGGCCTTTGGTATCGCCCTTGACCAAGCCAACCACCGGAATATGCTCGAAGCCCGCTGCGGCCAAGGTTTTGGCGGCTGCATTCACTTGGCCAATCCCACCGTCGATCAAAATCAGATCAGGCAGGACTGTCCAAGTTTCATCGTTGCTAGCTGGCTCGGCGCTTGCTTGCTCTGCTGGCTCTGGATCAGCGCTTTGGCCCGTATCATCGGCACGAGCAAAGCGCCGTTGCAGCACTTCGCTGAGCGAGGCCACATCGTTTGCGCCTTCGACGGTTTTGATTTTGAAGCGGCGATAGTGCTTTTTGGCTGGCTCGCCCTGCTCGAACACCACCATACTGCCCACCGAATTGGTGCCTTGGGTATTTGAAATGTCGTAGCATTCGATGCGTTGCGGCAATTCGGCCAAATTCAAGACATCGCGCAATTGGCTTAATCCAGCTGTTGCTCGTTGTTCGGCGTTGAGCCATTGTAAACGCAGTTGATCGAGGGTTTGGCTGGCATTACGGGCGGCCAAATCGACCAAATCTTTTTTATCGCCGCGCCGTGGCACTTGCAAACTGACCTTGTGCCCGCCCTTGCTTTCCAGCCATTGCTCGATAATTTGGGTTTCTTCGGGATAATCGGGCAGCAGAATATTGGGCGGAATATCGGCGGCTGCATCATAAAATTGGGTTAAAAATGAACTCATTAAGGCTTCTGGATGTTCTTCCTCAGTGCCTTGCAGGGTAAACGGCTCCGAACCAATGAGTTTGCCGCCGCGAATATAGAAAACTTGGACGACTGCTTTGCCTTCATCGCGGGCAAAGGCAATCACATCTTGGTCGCTGGCGGCGGTATTGAGCACCTTTTGGCGCTCCATCACCCGCTCAACCGCTTTGATTTGGTCGCGCACATAGGCTGCGCGTTCGAATTGCAAATCTTCGGCGGCTTGGTTCATTTTTACTTTGAGATCGCGCAAAATTGCCTCGGGCTTGCCGCTTAAAAATAACCGCACTTGATTAATCGCCGTGCTATATTCTTCGGTGGTGCAATTATTGGCACATGGCCCAAGACAGCGTTTAATATCATAATACATACAAGCTCGATTCATTCGAGCATGCTTTTTAAACATATCATCGTTACATAAGCGAAACGCAAATAATTTATTTAATAATTCAATTGTTGCATAGACGCTGCTGGCTTTGGCAAATGGTCCAAAATAAATGCCCCCATCTTCGAGCACTTTGCGCACACGTAATACCCGTGGCCATTCTTCCTTGGTAATTTTAATATATGGATAACTTTTATCATCTTTGAGCAATACATTGTAGCGTGGGCGATGCTTTTTGATTAGATTCATTTCTAAAAGCAAGGCTTCTAGCTCGGTGTCGGTGGTAATAAATTCAAAATCGGCGATATTTTGCACCAAACGGCGGGTTTTGCTGGTCAGGCCGCGTGGCGCACCAAAATACGAGCGCACCCGATCGCGCAGGCTTTTGGATTTGCCCACGTAAATGATCGTATTGGCTTGATCGCGGTAGATATACACGCCTGGGGCAAGCGGCAAGTTGCGCAAGCGCTCTTCAAACAGCGCATGATTGGCAATATTAGTATGGGATAAATCTGGCATTTTCGCACCTCTGTGCTAATTATACCGCATCTTTGCCGAACATGTTAAAAGCCGACTAGCCTGCTCTGCTAGTCGGCTCAAGCCTAGAAAATTTATACCTTCAGCAGTTCGCCAAAATCGCCACGGCCATTGCCTAAGCCAGAGATCGAATAGCCCGAAACGCCAAATTTGGCCCACGCGCCACTCGCCGGAAAGAAAGGTCGAATTTTACGGGTGATGCCAACTGTGCCAGCAAAGCGTGCTGGAATTCGATACAGTTCTTGCTCGTGCACAACCAGCACATCGAAATTCATGCCCACATTAAAGCCATTGATTTTTTTGGGAATGCCTTCGAAACTCAACAACAAGCGGCCTTGTTGATCGGCGCTAATCCGGTCGCGGCTAGGATTCGTCCATGAAATGCGGGCTAATTCTTTGGGCAAGTGCCAAATGTTGCGTCCGCCAGCCACCGATTCATCTAAATCGACGACGAGGCCGTGAATCCAAATTGCGGGACGTGGGCCAAGCTTGAGCACCAAGCCACAGGCAGCCTCGCCATAGTGCAAGGTTGAGCCTGTGCCATATTGACCAACCAACGAAAACCCCAAACTGCGGCCTGCTGGTAGCCAAAGTGGCTTAAGCGGCGCTGGCAGCAAGTCGGCGACAGCGTTACGTTTGACTGGATGCACACACCAAACCCATGTTCCTTGCATGACCCATGGTGCTGGCGGATAGCTGGTTGTGGCTGCAATACGGTCGGCTTCGACCGTCGAATCGTAGAGGGCGGACACAGTTATACCTCATAATGCGCCAAGCAGCGCAGCAAATGGATTATCGGTATCATCATCTGGATCATCGGCCACGGTTTGGCGCTTGATCGGCGGCGGGCTAGGAACTTCTTCATCGTCATCAAGCGCCCAATCGAGATGCAACGGGCGATCGCCAGCCATGGCAACTAATTGAGCGAGGCTAAATCGTCGAATGCTAATCTGATCTGGCCATTGTTGGGCTTGTTCAGGATGTTCGATTAGGTGGAAGCGACTTTGATCGCCAATGATATCAGCAATGGTTGGCGGTGGGGTATGCGGTGCATCGGGGCTACGCATCAACGCTTGAACGGCCTCAGCATCAGGAATGCCAGTATCGACCAATAGCAAGGTTGTGTAGACCCGGGGAATAATTAATTGCAGGGCTGCGCGAATGTCGTGGAGTTGGGTTGCTGCTTTACGAATTGTATGCGCTGAACGACTAGCTTTGACCTCAAACACATGTACGCTGCGCCCAACCTCCACCAAGGCATCAATTTCGCGATATTTACGAATAGTTTGGCGGCCACTGCGCTCGTCGTATTCGAGAATTCGGCGCTCGGAAAGCGCTTGACCCTGCGCTGCGAGCCATTCGCGCAGCAACTGTTCGGCTTCGCCGCCAAACAAATCGCGCTGCCGCGGTGGCCGAGTTGCCCGCTGATTCTCCCGAGCAATCGTCATTTGTTCAACAAACGCCCGATACTGCGGGTCGTCGAAGGTTGTGAGTCGAGCACGCACAAATCGCACAGTTGCAATCCCCCACTAAACTATCTGTATGCTACCACATAGAAGAAAGGATGAAGGATGAAGAGCAGGATTCAAAAGGCAAAAGGCAAAGGACAGAAATCAAAAAAAGAACAGAGAGCAAAGAGCATAGAACAGAGGAAAGGATGAAGGATGAAGGATGAGGGATGAAGGATGAAAGGCTATTGGGAACATAAGCATAAAAATCTGTGGCTTAAATAATTATCATTCGTGGAATTCGGGCAATTCGTGGCAAAAATCAAACCTTCATGCCCGTCGTGGATCAATCATTAGAACGCAGAGACGCAGCGAACAGATGGCTGTTGGCTTTGGGCTAGCGAAAGTATCATCAGGGAAATCTGTGCCAATCTGTGGCTAAAAAAGGGATAAGGCTCTAGGCTAGGGGCTATCAAAACATTGAATGAAAATTCAACCAATCTCCGATAACCAAAAGTCTGTAGCCTATAGCCAATTCCCTCTTCGTGTTCTTCGCGCTCTTCGTGGTTTCTATGCTTCGTGCTCTTTGTGCGCTTGGTGGATCAAAACTCAAATCGGCGTGGCGCTGCTGGAGCACGATCATTATCCGCTGGCTGCAATTGATATTGCCACCAACCAACATCATGCCACTGGCCATGTTTGAAACCGGCTTGGCGAAACACTCCAACCGGCGTAAAACCAATTGCCTCGTGCAAGCCCACACTTTTGGTATTCGGCAAGGTGATGCCTGCGTAGGCTGAATAATAGCCTAGCGCTTGAAGCTGCTGCAAAAGCTGTTGATAGAGCGCCCTGCCAACGCCTTGACGCTGAGCACTATTGGCCACATAGACAGTCGTATCGACCGACCATTGATAGGCTGGGCGGCTACGATGTTGGCTGGCGTAGGCATAGCCCTGCACCTGCCCTTGCGCATCAGCCCAAACCAACCAAGGATATTGTTCAAGAGTTTTGTTAATTCGCTGTGCAATTTCAGTGCTTGTCGGGGCAACGACTTCAAAGGAAATCACCGTTTGTTCAACAATTGGCGCATAAATTGCGTGAATTGCAACTGCATCAGCCAACGTGGCAACCCGAATGCTTGGCATAACGACCTCATCTAGAAAAAGCCCTTTTCATGATAGCTGAAAAGGACTTTAGTGGTTTGAACTAGGCTGCATCTGCTTTGAGCGTTGGCAGCACTTCAGGCTCGCGCGCTTGATCAACGACCACAGGTTTGCTTGCGTTTTTCAACGACATTCGCGCCTTATTGCAATCACATTATTGTGATTCTGATTTGGCGTTTGTTGCGAACTGTTGGCGAATTGCCCGGCTATGTTGGCCCAATAATGGTGGCGCCAAACGAATACTTGCAGGAGTTGCTGAGAATTTAAAGGGTATCCCCAACAGCTTCAAATCGCCAATGGTTGGGTGCTCTATGTTCACTACCATCTCACGGGCCAAGACCTGCGGATCGTTCAACACCTGACCAATAGTACGCACAGCCCCAACCGGAATGCCTGCTGCTTGAATGAGCTTAACCCACTCGGCGCTTGGTTTTTGGCTAAATTGCTGCTTGAGCAAGGCTACCAATTCGCTGCGATGCTGCACGCGTTGCGGGTTGGTGCTAAAACGTGGGTCGTCTGCCCAAGCTGGTTGTTCCAAAACAGCGCACAAACTTTGCCATTGGCGATCGTTACCAACTGCCAGCGCAAACGCGCCATCGCTAGCCTCAAAGCTTTGGTAGGGCACAATCGTCGGGTGCGCATTGCCATAACGCATTGGCTCCTCGCCAGTTATTAAGTAGGCGCTGCCAACATTGGCTAGCCAAGCAACCTGCGATTCCAACAACGAAATATCAATATGCTGGCCAAGCCCTGTCCGTTCGCGGGCATACAAGGCCGCCAAAATTGCGTTGCTTGCCAACATTCCGCTCGTTAAATCGACAACCGCCACCCCAACTTTGCTGGCCTCGCCGTTGGCAGGCCCAGTGATGCTCATCAAGCCTGCGGTTGCTTGGACAATAAAATCGTAGCCTGGCAGCTCCGATTCTGGCCCGCTGGCGCCCATACCGCTGATTGTCAGCGTGATCAAACGGGGATTTTGCGCCCGCAAACTGGCTAAACTCAAGCCAAATCGTTCGAGTGTGCCTGGGCGAAAATTCTCGACCAAGATATCTGCTTGATTGGCAATAGTGCGAATCAATTCAGCATCGGCGGCAGTTTTAAGGTCGGCAACCAGCGAGCGTTTATTGCGATTGACCGCCAAATAATAGGCACTTTCGCCAGCAACAAATGGCGGCCCCCAGCGCCGAGTATCATCACCTTGTGGGGCTTCGACTTTGATCACATCGGCCCCAAGATCACCAAGAATCATGGTGCAATATGGGCCTGCCAGCACGCGTGAGAGGTCGAGCACCAGCAGGCCTGCGAGCGGAGAACTCAGCATTGAGCAGTACCATTAACTAGAGGAAGCAGCAGCTTCCTTGGGCGAATTATGCAGCGCAACCATACAACGAGCCAGTATTTTGAGCAAATGCTGGGTCAGGAGCATTGGTTTGGCTTGATTATCGCCACATGGATGCAAAAATCGTGAATAACAGCATGCCAATTCGCGAGAAGCTGGGGTACACTTAATACTGTTTCAACTTCTGGATAGGAGTGGTGTGTTATGATCGATTTTGGGCCATTGAAGGACGGTACACAAACCTTGGGCGAGCTTGGGGCCAGCCTAAGCAAGCAAGATCTTTGGGATGCAACCGATGAGATGATTGGCGATCTGCTGAGTTTATTAACCGATGCGGTTGACGCTGATATTGTTTTCGTCCCATCCGATCCCAAGGCCAACGATCCTGGGGCTTCCGAGGAAGAACGGGATATGGCTTGGACTTTTGGCCATTTGATTTGCCATATTACCGCTGGCAACGAAGAGGCTGCTTTGACCGCCTTGGCGATGGCTTCGGGCATTTTGCCCAACGAACGCTTGCGCTATGAAATGCCATGGCAGGATTTGCAAACTGTTGAGCAAGCCCGCCAACGCCTCGAAGAAAGCCGCCGTATGTGCCTCAGTATGCTCGATGCATGGCCCGACCAGCCGCATCTTGAAATTAGCCAAGTGATCTACGAGGGGTGGGGGCCGCTCAACGCCCATGGTCGCTACTTCCTTGGCTTGAAACATACCAACGATCATGTTGAGCAGTTTCACGAAACGATGCGCCAAGCCAAAGCCGCCCGCAGCTAAATAACCGTAACCACGTAGCAAGGACACATCGCAATTAAGCTGATGTGTCCTTGCTGTTTAACCCCTGACCTGTCCCTTTGGAACATAATCATGCGACCAAAGTCGGATATTGTTATGCACATTTTAGCATATACTATATAGTCTGCTGGTTCGGGATAACCAACACAAAGGAGGCATGCGTGAAGCATCTAGATCAGTATCGACGGTTACTGGCGCACTTAAAGCCCTACCCTAGGCAAGTGTTCTATGCCTATGGCTCAACCCTCTTGGCAGTCGGCTTAAACATTGCAATTCCCCAATTGCTCAAACAAGCGATTGACGAAGGGATTGCCAGCGGCTCTAGTCGAGCTTTGCTAATCACTGCGCTGATTATTTTGGGCGTGGCAGTTGTGCGGGTTATTTTCGGCTTTGCCCAACGCTATTATAGCGAGTGGCTGAGCTTTCGGGTGGCCTACGATTTGCGCAATCGTTTTTACGATGCGATTCAACGGCTGCCATTTTCGTTCCACGATCGCTCGCAAACAGGCGACCTGATGAGTCGCGCGACCAGCGATATTACTGAAACCGAGCGTTTTGTCGGGGTTGGGCTACTCGAACTTAGCTCGACCATGCTCTTGCTTTTCGGCATTATCGTGGCCATGCTGGTGGAAGATTTAACCTTAACTGGCTTGGCACTTTTGCCCTTGCCCGTGCTGTTGTATGCCACAATTCGCTTTGGCAACACCGTCGAGCCGCTGTTTACCAAAATTCAAGAGCAAATGGGCAAGCTCTCGACCATGATGCAAGAAAGCCTAACTGGCATTCGCGTGGTCAAAGCCTTTGCCCGCGAGCCATATGAACTAGAAAAATTTGATCGCGATAATGGCGAGTGGTATAACCGCCGTTTTGCCGTGATTCGCATTTGGGGCAATAGCTGGCCCTTTTTCAACTTTTTGGTCGCGATCAGCGTGATTATTTTGCTCTGGATTGGCGGCCCGCAAGCGATTGATGGCACGATTACGGTTGGCTCGTTATTCGCCATGATTAGCTATGTGCTGTTGTTGAACAACCCAGTGCAACGCTTAGGCTTTACCGTCAACTTGGCAGCGACGGCAGTTGCTAGCTCGGCCCGCGTGTTTGAAATTATCGATACCTACGATGAATTGGCCGATAAAACCAATGCTCAGGGCTTGGAGCATGTGCAGGGCCACGTCAAATTTGAGCATGTGTCGTTTGCCTATCGCGAAGGTGGCCGCCCAACCTTGCACGATGTTTCGTTCGAGGCCAAGCCAGGCCAAGTGATCGCCTTGATGGGGCCAACTGGCTCTGGCAAAAGCACGATCACCAACCTGATTCCACGCTTCTACGACCCAATTGAAGGTCGGGTGTTGGTCGATGGCCACGATGTGCGCGATTTGGCAATTAAGAGTTTGCGTGAACAAATTGGAATTGTGCTGCAAGATTCATTCTTATTCAGCTCAAGCATCGCCGACAACATTCGCTACGGGCGGCCCGATGCTAGCGACGAAGAGGTGATTGTAGCGGCCAAAGCCGCGCGCGCTCACGATTTTATTCTCAATTTCGGCGAAGGCTACCAAACTAAAGTTGGCGAGCGTGGCGTGACGCTTTCTGGTGGTCAGCGCCAGCGCATCGCAATTGCCCGCGCCTTGTTGCTCAACCCACGGATTTTGATTTTGGACGATTCGACATCAAGCGTAGATACCGAAACCGAGCACTTGATTCAGCAAGCGCTCGACCAATTGATGCAAGGGCGCACGACCTTTGTGATTGCCCAACGCTTGTTGACGCTCAAAAATGCCGACCAAATTTTGGTGCTTGATGCTGGCAAAGTGGTGCAACATGGCACGCACGAACAATTATTGGCCCAACCTGGCCTCTATCGCACCATCTACGATCTGCAACTCAAAGATCAAGAGGAAAGCCTTGTTGAAGAACAAAGAGCATAGAACATAGAGCATAGGACTTTGGTGGTGTTTTTTGACTTTTGACTTCTGCCTTTTGATTTTATGAGGGTTTTCCATGACAACCAAAGCTTTAGTGCCGTCGCGCAAGCGCGATGATGAAATAGAAAAAAAGGTCGCCGATTTATTGCCCAAGGACGATGAAAATAGCTTGGGCAAGGCCTACGATCCGCGTTTGATGCGCCGTTTATTGGCCTTTATCGTGCCCTACAAACGCACCATGGTTGCAGCAATCGGGCTGATGATTATTGGCACGGTGCTGTCGGTGGTTTCGCCGTGGGTCATCGGCCAAGCAATTGACGTAGGCATCAAGGCCAAAGCGCTCAATTCGCTCTACACCTGGACGATTATTTTTGCGGTGGTTTCGTTGGGCGAATGGCTCTCGAACCGCTCGCGGATTCACTTATTGGCAGTGGTTGGCACGGGCGTGGTAGCTGATGTACGCTCAGCGCTGTTTCGCCATTTGCAGCGTTTATCGCTCAATTTTTACAATCGTTATAGCGTTGGCCGCTTGATGAGCCGCCTGATCTCCGATGTTGATGTGTTGCAAGATTTTGTTACATGGTCGATTACTGGGCTAACTCGCGCAACCTTCTCGTTGGTGGGCATCACGATTGCCATGCTCTGGCTGAATTGGAAATTAGCGCTGGTCACCTTTGCCGTGCTGCCAATTATGGTCATCGTGACCAACTACTGGCGGGTGCGGGTGCGTCAAGCCTATCGCTCAACCCGCGAACGAATCGCCTTGATCAACGGCTATTTGAACGAATCGATCTCAGGGATTCGGGTGACCAAGAGTTTTGTGCGCGAAGAGGCCAACGGCGAGCACTTCGACGATCTCAATCGCTCGTATTTCAATGCTAACACCAGCGCCGCGCGTTTGGCCGCGACCTTCTTTCCCGCTGTCGATTTCATGGGTTCGTTGGCAACGGCCTTGGTGGTGGGCGTTGGTGGTTGGTTGGTGGTCGGCGATGAGCTAACGCCTGGGGTATTGGTGGCGTTTGTCTTGTATGTCAGCCGTTTCTTCGACCCAATTTTGGAGTTGGCGCAACGCTACAACACCTTTCAATCGACCATGGCTTCATCGGAGCGCATGTTTGCCTTGCTTGATACCGAGCCAGATATGCTTGACGCGCCGAATGCCAAAATCTTGCCAGCAGTACGTGGTCATGTGATGTTTGACCATGTATCGTTTGGCTATGCTGATGGCGAGCCAGTGTTGCGTGATGTGACCCTCGAAGCCCAGCCTGGCGAGACGATTGCTTTGGTTGGCGAAACTGGGGCTGGCAAAAGCACGATTATTCGTTTACTTGGGCGTTTCTTCGATGTAACCGATGGCGCTGTGCTGGTCGATGGCCATGATATTCGCGAAGTAACCCAAGCCAGTTTGCGCCAACAACTGGGCATTGTGCTGCAAGATACCTTCCTCTTTGGTGGCAGCATTAGCGATAATATTCGTTATGGCCGTTTGGATGCCAGTGATGAGGCTGTGATTGCCGCCGCCAAAGCGGTTGGCGCCCACGAATTTATCGAGCGCATGCCCGAAGGCTACAACACCGATGTTGGCGAAAATGGGGTGAACTTGAGCGTTGGCCAACGCCAAATTCTCTCATTTGCCCGTGCGTTGTTGGCCGACCCACGCTTGCTGATTTTGGATGAAGCGACCAGCAGCGTTGATACCACGACCGAGCGCCAAATTCAGGCCGCTTTGGATACGCTGATGCGGGGCCGAACCAGCTTTGTAATTGCCCACCGTTTGAGCACAATCACCAGCGCCGATAAAATTGTGGTGCTTGATCGTGGCCAGATTAGCGAAATGGGCACCCATGCAGAGTTGCTAGCCCGCAAAGGCCGCTACTACAACCTTTACACCATGCAATGGAGCAAAGGCAACGGTACGATTGGCGAGTAAGAACAATACAACATAGAGCATAGAACAGAGGGGACGCTAGAGAATTTCGGTTCTCAGCGTCCCTTCTATTGATCCACGAAGAGCACAAAGGGCACGAAGCATGGGAACCACGAAGAGCACGAAGAGTCACGAAGATAGGATTATAGGCTATAGGCTATTGGATGTTCCAACTCATCCTCGATAGCCCATAGCCATCAGCCATGCCTTCATTGCGCCGCTGCGTTAAAGTGCTCTTGCTTCGCTTTCCTGAAATCTGACTCCTGAAACATATTTTGACTATTGCTTGCAGGTGCTTATTTTTTGATCGGTCTGGTTTTGGTTTCAATGGTTGGTGTAATTGGCTGCTTGCTTACGGTGAATTCGATAACTGTACTATTAAGTTTCCATTCGGTTGTATTGCTGGCTGGAGCGCCAACAATCGCCAATTTGTGGAAGCCTAGTTTTGGTATCCATCTTTGATTGGTCTCGACAAAGGTATAGGGTGGCGTATGATCAATTGGATAGGGGGACTCGTCATCAAGCAGAAAGGTGACATGGCCAATCGTCGGAGGATTTGTATGCACCTGAAGATTAAAATGCTTGGTTGGTAACGAATCAAGGATAATAATTGCCGGATCAGGCATGGGATCAAAGCCAGGAATCGGCAGGTTGGTATCGCCATCAAGCAAACTCACCCCTACAATCTCGATGCTTGGGGCAATTGTCGGAATGATCAGCGTTGGCCAAACAGTGGTGGTTGGATTGAGCATAATTGGCGTGCCATTGAGATCAGTCCATTGATAGGTTTCTAGATTGAAGAGTGCTTCAAAATGAACGCCCACCGAAATCACCAGCGATGGCAGCATTTCCCGCACAATCGTCAAGCCACCTAAATCAACCGGAAAATGGAATTCATTGATAAACTCACCATTTTTATAAACAGTGAGATAGCCCGATATAATTGCATAATTCGCAGGTTTATGGATGACTCCATTGCCTTCGACGAAAACATCGGTGCCATTAACCAGCCCATGCCAGCAATTAATGATAAATCCTGGCGGGCCTGGCTCTTCGATATAGTTCTTGCATTCTTTTTGGGCAAAAAGCCGATATTCTTCGGTTGGCGTGTTTGCAATTGGTTCGTAAGTGACGAATGGCGATGGTATATTGAGGCTGGTTGGTGTGGTATTTTGGTCTAAACTGGTTTGATTGCGGCTACAACTCACTGCCAACAATCCAACCAGTAGCAATCCAATGAGCAACCGATAGCGCATGGTAAACCCTCTCAACAGTGCTCAATCAACGAAGGGAATTTTGTTGAGGGATTGAGCATGCTACTAGCCTAAATCGTAGCCCCAAGCCCAAGCAATGATAATTGGCTGAGAATGCGATTATAGTGAGCGACGAAGCGCACGCCAATTGCTTTTTTAATCCACGAGGGACACGAAGAACGGGAACCGCGAAGGGCACGAAGATCACGAAGGCTGAGTTTTTTTGCCACAGATTGGCACAGATGATGAGGATTATGTTTCCGATAGCCAAGAATTTTTAGCCACGAATTGCCCGAATGACCTGAATAATGTTCCGATAGCCTAGAGCCATTAGCCCATAGCCATGGGTTTTTAGCCACAGATTGCCCAGATTATTGAGATTATTATTCTGCTAGCTCATAATAGCCATCGCTTCTCTGTGCCTCTGCGTTAAGAAACCGATCTCCAGCCCTCAATTACCGATCCCCAACACCTATGTTCGCTCTTCTTTGCTTTATGTTCTTTTTTGCCCTCATCCCTTCCTGTGTTCTATACTCTTTTTTGACTTTTACCTTCTGCCTTTTGCTTTTGCCCTCATCCTTCATCCCTAATTTAAGCTACTATTAGCGCCTAAGCTGATTTGCGAGGTTGTATGCGAAATCTAATTCTCAAGCTCATTGCCCAATTCTTTTTCATTCGGCCAGCCAAAAACCGTACCTATGGCGATTATGAGAAGCTTTTGACCGAAAGTGGTGCGGCGATTGAACAGCGCACGAATAACGCCAGCGACCTGCCCGAAAATCGCCAGCAACTGCGGCATATTATCGGCATCGAACGTTGGGGCGTGCAGCGGCTCAAAGTTTGTTTTGGCGAGCCATTTAATCGCGATGAATACGAGGCCTATGCGCCAGCAGAAGATCGCTCATGGCCGCAATTAATCGCCGATTTCAAGGCCACCCGCCAAGAAACGATTGCCTTGGCCAAACGCTTTGCGCTTGAACAACCAAGCAGCGACGTGGTTGAACACAACGATTTTGGCCCGCTCAATGCCCGTACATGGCTGCAATATCTCTATTCCCACGCCGCTAAAGAGGCCAAAGGCTTGCGCTAAACTGCCAACTTGAAGCTGCTAGCCAAAAACATGCAGATTGCTAAAATCTGCTACCATAAAGCGCCATTGCCTGCGATGGCGTTTTGTTGTGCCAACCAACCCTCATCGCTATGCCGCGTGCGTTTGGCATGGCTCAAGGAGTAGCGTGTGAAATTATTTAAAGCCAAAGCACCAATGCGGATTGGTTTTTTTGGTGGGGGCACTGATGTTAGCCCCTATGCAGAAGAACATGGCGGCAAGGTGCTCAATTGTACGATTGATAAATATGTGCGCTGTATGCTCAAGCCCACCGATCAGCCTGGCATTACGATTCGCTCGCTCGATTTGAGTGCGGTTAGTCGGGCGATGACTGGACGTGAATGGTCTGGCAAGCTCTCGTTGCCCCAAGCGGTGATCGATGCCCACCCCGAGATCAGCGGCGTTGAAATTACGATGTTCAGCGATGTGCCACCAGGTTCAGGTTTGGGTTCATCATCGGCCTTGGTGGTGAGCATGCTCAAACTGCTCGACACCGCCTACAACCTCAAGCTCGATGCCTATGAAATGGCCGAATTGGCCTATCGGATCGAACGGGTTGATTTGGGGATTCCAGGCGGACGCCAAGACCAATATACCGCTGTGTTTGGTGGCATGGCTGTGCAGCACTTTGGCGGGCCGCAGGTCATTATCGAGCGCGTAGCAACCAACGAAGATGCCTTATTGGAATTAGAATCGTGCTTGATTATTGGCTATGTGCGCGATCGCAAGCTACTGACGCACAACTTGGTGCAAGACCAAGTGCGGCGTGTGACCGAAGGCGAAACTTTGCGCCTACACGATGAAACTAAAGCCATGGTCGACGAAGGTGCGAAGCTTTTGCGCCGTGGCCAAATCAAAGAATTTGGGAAACTCCTGCACCACGCTTGGGAAATTAAAAAAGCCTTTTCGCCACATATTGCGCCGCCGATTGTCAACGAAATTTACGATCTTGCGCTGCGCCAAGGTGCGTGGGGTGGCAAATTATCTGGTGCTGGTGGCGGTGGTTTTATGTGCTTCTGCGTGCCATTCAGCAAACGGCTGCAACTTGAGGCGGCCTTGATTGAAGCAGGCGTGACCGTGCGCCCGTTCTCGTTTACCAAGCAAGGCGTGCATGCTTGGAGCGTCGAAGAAGACGATTAATAATTAAAGCCCAAGTGACGATGGATGAAGGTCGCTTGGGCTTTAATCACATAAAGGTTTAGCCTGATCCTCTGTATTTTTTGAACTTCGCTTTGTTCAGTAGGAGGAATGTATGCAGCATGGACGACGTTGGTGTTCGGTGGTCGGCCTTTTGGCTCTAGTCCTTTTCCCCGTTATTATCCACGCCCAAGAACCACAAGCGATTCCCGCTAAGAATCAATTCAATCCGCCAGCCCATGATCCATTCGGTGTAACGACGACCAACCAAACAAACCCCAAGAGTTCTAACGAGCCAGATATTTATGGCGCTTTAGCCAGCGGCAGCGCTGCCCAATGCGGTAGTGGAATTACAAATTGGACAACGACCTCAGCTGCGTTGATTCCGATTGTCAGTTGTAGTTTGACCTTCTCGGAGCCTGGCTTTGTCTATCTGGCTGCTTCGGCCTCGCTTGGCATTGCTAGTGAAAGTAGCAGTTATGAAGCATACTTTCGGCTGGGTGTCGATAGCACCAGCGGCGATCCTGGCACTGAGCGTTGGCTCAATATTTATACCGACAGTAGCGATGGCACCGATAAAAACCTAGCGGTCTCAAAGATTGTTGGGGTTACGGCGGGAACCCATAATTTCTATTTTCTTGGTGCGCGCTTCTCAGCAAGCGGTACGGTCAATCTTTACAATCCAATTTTGAGTGTGCTCTATTTTCCAAATTCAAGTCCAATCAAAGCCTGTAACGCCAACCTCAATGGCAATTGGACAACCAGCAGCGAGACCTTAACCGAAATTAACAGTTGTAGCTTGAATTTACCCCAAGCTGGCCATGTTTACATGAACGCCAATGCCTCTGCTTCATTTGTCAATCAAGCCTACGAAGTTGAAACCCGCCTGGCAATTGATACAACCAACGTCGCCGGAAGCTATCGCTGGACAAATATTGAGAGCGATACAGGCGATGGGACTGATGAATCGGTGGCTACCAGCCAGCTGATGCCAGTGACCAGTGGCACGCATTCGTTTAAGTTCTTGGCAGGGCGCAGCGCTGGCACAGGCACGGTCAATTTGTTTGATCCTTCGTTGAGTATTATTTACTTTCCAGCAGGAGCAGTTAATGCAGTGCGCTGTGGTCAAGGCGGCGCTGGCAGCTGGAGCAACGCGATTAATACATTTTCGACCTTGGCTTCGTGTTCGATGCTCACTGGCAATGGCGTTGTATTTATGGATGGTAACGCCTCAGCAGGATTAAACAGCGCTAGCGGTGCTGCTTGGGAAGGCTTGTTCCGCTTCAGTATTGATGGGACTGGCCTAGCAACCACCGATCGCTGGATTAATGTCTATCCTGATAGCGGCGATGGCACTGATCGAGTGATCAATAGCCAAGGCTTAGCCTTGCTCTCCCAAGGTGTGCATAGTTTTGCCTTTACTGGCCGACTTTATGCAGGCACAGGCACTGCTCACGTCTATCGGCCAGCGCTGATTGTGCTTGCTTCGCCAACCAAGATTTTCATCCCAGCGGCAATTAAATAATCGGCTAAAAGTAAAACGGCTGAGGTGGTTGCCTCAGCCGTTTTTGTGTTTATTCGTCGTCAGCGTCGAAGTTGTTACTATCGTTGCTGGTTTCGTCTTCTGGTGGTGGGAAGTAAATGACTGCCGCTTCCTCGACGAGGAAATCTTGCTCTTCGGCCAATTCGCCCAGCAAATAGCTGCGGGTTGCTGGCCGTTGGACATTGACCCCCAAGAACAGATCATCGATGCTTAGCTCGAAGCCAGCGCGATCGCCTGGGCGTGGTTGGCCAACTTGCTCCAACACATAGCCAGCGGTTGTGGCTAAGCGGCGGCGTTCGCCCGACGTCAAGACCTTCATGTTCTTGAGCCGTGGCAAGCGTTCTTGGCTGGCAATCAAATCGTTATCAGCATCGCAGTAGAAATTGTGCTTAACGAAGGCATAGCGGCCTTTTTTATCGTCTTGTTGCAACAACTTCACTTCAGCGCCGCTGGTTTCTTCATATTGCAGCGTCCAAACACTTGGGTCATCGGTTGCCGAAAGCGTAATCAACGCGCCAGGCACCAAATGTTCCTTGAAGAAATCTTCGAGGCCATGCAACCAGCCACCGCGGTTGGCGGTTGGGTAGCGCAATTCAGCCAAGTAGAAACTATAGTGCTGTGGCGATTCGATCCGCAAAATGGCCGTGCGTTGTTCTGGCAACAATGGTTGTGGCAACAAGGCCTTCAAGGCTGCATCGTAGGGCAATACGCCGTATTCCCATTCGAAGAAGCTCAAGAAGCGGCTGAGTTGGCGATTTTGCTTAATATCAGCGGCGCTGGTTTGGCTCAAGCTATCATCGAATTGCGGAGTTTCTTCGAGGAAGCTATAAAACTGACCAAGCTCGCTGGTTTTCAAGCGTTTGGTGCCAACTGCTGGCAAGCCTTTGGCGCTCCACAAGCGTGCGCCTTGCACCCCAACAAACTCGAAATCTTTTTCGCGATTCAAGCGATAATTCAAGGCAAAGCGGAAGGTGACATAATCGTTATCGCGGGGATTTCGATAGTACACATCGCTCAAAATTGACGTATCGGGCATTGGCTCGCCTTGTTCCACGATATACTCGCGGATGCGGCGCAAATCGCCTTTGCTGAGAGTTGGGATATTTTCTTCAGCAAAATATTCATCACCAAAGGCCACAATCCGGCGCAATGGGTCATTATCGATTGCTTGCGATAAAGCTGCTTGAATGCTGTTGCCATGCTCGGCCAAAATTGCTTCGACCGATTGGGCAAAATCAAGTGCTTCGCCGTTTGGCAGAACCAACGAGGTTGAGTTGGCAACCGGAGCTGGAGCTGGCTTTTCAACAACGATTGTTGGCGCAACCGTGGCTGGCGCAGCTTCGACTGGTGCAACAACTTCTTCGAAGGTTTCATCCTCATCAGCGTCATCAGTGGGGCTAGCCAAGGCTGGCGTGATGGGATTGATAATTTCGCCTTCTTCGCCAGTTGTTGGCGAGCGTTGCTGCCAATAATCCGAGATAAAGACTGGCTCAATCGTGGTTAAAGCAGGGCGAGTACGGGTAATCACCACGCTCAAATCATCGATTGGCAAGGGATTTTCTGGCTCGTGCAGCCGTTTGGCAAAGCTATGGCGTGTATCGATTTGAGGCTCGGTGTAGTAGCCGAGGCGGGTTGTGGCATAGACCACTTGCTCGCCCTCGTCAATGCGCCGAAAAATTTGGCTATTGGCTTCAAGGGCGGCGCTGATGCTGGCTTCTAAGGCACTGGCATCAACCCCATCTTGGCTGGCGATAAACGCTGCAAGATTGGCTACGGTTTGGCGAACCGGAACATTTTCGGGAAAAAAGGCACTTTGCAGCATCATCACATTGAAGGCACGCTCAGCCAGCGTTTGCTGCTCGCTGCTACCATTCCATGTTGGTTGAGCCGGTGCATTGGTTGGACTACTCATCGCCCTTCCTCCTCAACCACCAGCGAGCGCAAAATTTCGACATATTTCGCGGTGATCGCTTCTAACGTTTGAGGCTGGTTGGATGTCCGCAACCATTGGATCAGACGTTCCAAGCCAGTTTCACCGAGTCGAATTGATTTAACATCAATTGGCATATCGGTCTGTGTTCTCCACCAAGCCCCAAATTGCTAGGGCATGGTTCTAATAAAGAGTCATTACAGTAGGCGCAAATGGTTATGACCCCATCTGGCGATGCGGTAACGGCTATTATACCATACAACCGCTGATTGCATGCGGAATCAAGCTAACACCACACCAACTCTGTTCGATGCTCTATGGGTACTGGTTCATCCCGTTAACCATCGCAGGGAAGGTTTTCTATCGATTCACCACCCTTCCGTCCCGCCTCAAGGCGGGAAACGCAGGGGGCTTTAATCCCCCTGCACCCCCTCAAGGACAATCCGCGACCAAACTGCATCCATTGATGAACCTGCGGATAGGTGGGGGACAGTAAAAACCGACCCTTGGAATGCTGCTGTTGTTAATCCAATAAACCAGTACATCTACGCTCTATGTTCTTTGCTCTATGTTCTCATCCTAGCGTATACATTGTGCGTAGAATGAAACTGAATCGCATTCAGGAGTTCGCGCTATGAGAATTATTAAACGGATTGCCCTTGGTTTGCTGACCATCATTGTGCTGTTCGGGCTTGGGTTTGTATTTTGGGCAAGTATGGCCGCAGAACCCATGTCTACCGCAACTGCGGCGTTGGTGTCTGATCAAACGGTTACGGTCACGCAGGGCGATTGGCTGATTTTTGAGCCAACAACTGCGCCAACCACTGGCTTTGTTTTTTATCCTGGGGCGCGGGTTGCCGCCGCCGCCTATGCGCCCATGGCCCACGAATTGGCCCAAGCTGGCTATCTGGTGGTGATTGTGCCAATGCCGCTAAATATGGCGATTTTTGGCGCGAATCGCGCCGATGCGGTGCTTGCAGCCTATCCCCAAATTGAACATTGGGCGATTGGTGGGCATTCGTTGGGTGGGGCGATGGCAGCCAAATATAGTTATGAACATGCCGAGGCCATCGATGGCCTGATTCTTTTGGCTGCGTACCCCACTGCTAGCAATAGTTTGGCCGATCGGCAGCTTGCCAGCGCCATGATTTATGCCAGCAACGATGGCTTGGCAACCTTGGAAGACATTGAAGCAGCCCGCCCGTTGATGCCTGCCACGACCAAGTGGGTCGAAATTCAGGGCGGTAACCATGCTCAATTTGGCTGGTATGGCGAGCAAGTAGGCGACTTGCCAGCCACAATCGACCATGCAGAGCAACACAAACAAACCGTCCAAGCTGCGCTAGACGTACTCCAACAACTTGATCAATAATGCTGCACGATCTTGAATAGGTTGGCTGATTGCATGGATGAGCGTTTTCGTTGGTGGCCGACAAGCAGTCGCTATCGACTCATATTAATTGTTTTGCTGGTTGGGGCGGCGGCGGTACGTTTGGGATTATGGCTCTTGCCAAGCCACCAACCAGCCAATGATGAAGTTGAATACCTCGCGGTCGCCCGCGATTTGTTGGCTGGCAATGGCTGGCGTTTTTACGCTTCGTATCCATGGTTGCGTGCGCCGCTGTACCCATTGTATTTGGCTGCAACCCTCTGGCTGAGCAATAACGATCCCCAAATTGCGCTCTTGTTTAATATCGGGCTGAGCCTCTTCCACGTGTGGTTGTTGTGGTTGCTTGGGCGCGAATGGGCTGGCGATCAGGCCAAAGCAGAAAAAGTTGGTCTTTGGACAGCTGGCTTGGCAAGCGGTTTGCTGACCTTCGCTACCTTCGCCAATTTATGGATGAGCGAAACGCTGTGGAATGTGCTATGGGCTAGCAGTTTGTTGCTGATTTTGCGTTGGCAACGCAGCAAGCAATTGCGTTTTGCGTTGTTCGCAGGCTTGACAATTGGCCTAACAATTTTGACCCGCTCATTGCCAATGGCCTTTTTGCCAGTGCTGCTTGGCTGGATGTGGTGGAATTGGCGGAGTTGGCGCAGTGTGCAGCATGGCTTGGCCTTGGGCTTGGTCACCTGCGCGGTGATTGCGCCATGGTCGCTGCGCAATTGGCTAGCCTATGGGCGCCTCATTACGGTCGAAACAGGCTTTGCCTATAATCTTTGGGCCTTCAGCGAGCCGCCGCTTGAGCTAAGCGAAATCAACACCATCCTTGCGGCGATTCCCAATCCTGCTGAGCGCGCCGATTATGCTTCGGCCCGTGGCCGCGAGTTGTTGGCGGCTGATCCAAGTATTTTGGCCCGCAAACCATGGACAAATACCGTCTATTTGTGGCGCATCAAGCCGATTGAAGATCGCTTTTTGCAAGCCAATTATTATAGCGACGTTGCTTTGCCCTACCTGCTTGTGGCTTTGATTTTCGATGATTTTTGGTATATCGCTTGCGTAATTTTGGCGCTGTGGGGCTTTGGGCGTGCGCCGCGTGATGATCGTTGGTGGTTGGGATTGCTGTGGGTTGGCTATATCGTTGGCAGCACAATGTTTACCCATGGCGAGGCCCGTTATCGCCAGTTTTTCTGGCCAATTATGCTGATTTATGCAGCATTTTGTTTAGCAAAAGTACGCATCACTACGCCAATTTGGCAACGCTTGGCAGCAACTGCGCTTGGGTTGATTATTGGTTGGGTGATTATCGATCATTCGCCGTGGCAATTGCTGCAACAACAAGTTCAGCGTGGTTGGTGGCATTGGCGTGCAGATCAAGCGCTTGCTGCTGGCGATTTGCCCCAAGCAGAGGCTGCAAGTTTAAAGGCACTCAACACATTGCCCTCAGCAGATAGTTGGTTGGCCTTTGCCGATATCAAAACTCAATTTGGCCAACCAGATGCAGCCCTCGAAGCCTATATTGCCGCAACCAATCACAATCACGATTATCCTTTGGCCCATTATCGCCTAGGCAAATATCTGCTTGAACGCGGCGACCAAACTGCTGCCAGCAACGCATGGGCCAATCAGTATGTTGATAGCAGCAGTTTGCTGGCGACGGCGTGGCAGGCAGCCGATCGGCCAGCTGAGCATTGGCTTGACGTGGGCGCTGGCTTGGATATTGGCTTAATTGATGGCTTTTATCCAGCTGAAAGCTTGGCCGAGAGCACTGCGCGCTGGTCGATGGCCAAGGCCAAGCTTCGTTTGCCAGCTGGTAAAGCAACAATGTTACGTTTACGCTTGTCTAATCCACGGCCTATCGATGCCCCAGCGGCCAAACTGGGCATTTGTGTTGCGGCTACCCAGTGTGTTCAGTTCGACGAGCTTGGGGCTGAGTGGCGAGTATTCCACGTGCCGCTCGCTGCTAGCCAGCATGAACGGCAAATTGAAATTTTGGCCCAACCATGGCAACCTGCGAGCGACCAACGTCAGCTTGGGATTGTGCTCGATTGGGTCGAAGTAGTGAGGTAACGATGCGTCGCTCTTGGTTAATTGGGCTTGGCTTGGGGTTGATCTTGGTAACGGTGCTTTTCGCGCGGCCACTGAGCCAACGAGCATTTTTGCCAATTGCCCAACGCAATGCGTGGTGGCAACCAGCGGTTAATTCAACCATGCAATTGCAATTTAGTGGCATGCCGCTTGATCTTTCCCATGCCGTAACCGTCTATGATGTGGATTTGTTTGATACGAGCAGCGCAACTGTGAGCCAATTGCAGAGCCAAGGCCGCAGAGTCGTGTGCTATATCAATGTTGGCGCGTGGGAAGATTGGCGAGCAGATGCGAATGCTTTTCCAAGCAGCGTGTTGGGCAACGATTACGAGGGCTGGCCTGGCGAAAAATGGCTTGATATTCGCCAAATTGAGCTGCTTGCGCCGATTATGCGCGCACGGATGGATGAATGCAAAAGCAAAGGCTTTGATGGCATCGAGCCAGATAACATCAATGGCTATCAAAACCCAACTGGTTTTAGCCTGAACGCCAACGATCAATTGGCCTATAATCGTTGGCTGGCCAACGAAGCCCATAGCCGTGGCTTATCGATTGGATTAAAAAACGATTCCGAGCAAGTTGACGAGTTGTTGGCGTATTACGATTGGGCCTTAACCGAGGATTGTTTTGATCAAGGCTGGTGTGGCGAATTAAGCCCATTTATTGCTGCTGGCAAGCCAGTTTTTGCCATTGAATACACTGATACTGGGGCGCAAACCAGCCAATTTTGCCCTCAAGCCCGCCAATTGGGCATTAATGCCATGCTCAAGCATCGTGAGCTTGATGCCTATCGCGTCGGCTGTGAACAATAGCAATGGTGCGGGATAATGAATGTTCATCCCGCACCATTCCTCCTTTATTTTAGCCGCGTTCGTCTTTGCCAGTTTCAAGGTCGCCAGTTGCAACCATGAGGCCCAGCCATAGGCCACGGGCAAAGCGATAAAAGATGATATGAAAAATCGACATGACAACCAGCAAGGCCAATAAGCCCATCATCAGCTGGTCGCTGGCATAAATTACCAAGAAAATGCCGCCAATAAAGCCCAAAAAGATGGTGAGCACAATGTTAATGCCCATTGCCCCAGTGCTTTGATTGCCCGTGGCTTCGTAGCCAACGCCGCAAACGCTACAATTTGGGTGAATATCGTAATAACTGCGAAACAGTTTACCCTTGCCGCACAACGGGCAACGCCCAATAAAGCCACGCAGCATTGCTAAAAGAAAGTTTCCCATACTATTCCTTAATGATGTGACAACGCTGGCACATCGTTCACTACTTCAGTTAAGGGCATTATACGCCCCAAACTCCAAGCAAAAGCTAAAAACAGGCCCTAAATCGACTGATCCTGTTTAGCATACGTGATTCTTGGGCTTTGTCTATCGAGTTTAGAGCGGAGTTGATCCACGAAGAGCACGAAGCGCACGAAGGTTGAAACCGCGAAGGACGCGAAGATCACGAAGCACATTTTTTCGCCACAGATTGCCCAGATTATTTTTGATTAGGTTCTTCCTAGCCACGAATTCCACGAATTGCACTAATGATTAGATTATTTTAGCCACAGATTGCCCAGATTGTTTTGATTATGCTTTCAATAGCCAAGAGCCTAGAGCCAATAGCCATACTTCCCTCTGCGCCTCTGGGTTAAAAACGTGATCGATGAAGCATACAACGGCTTTATTATTTCGCTACAGATTCCACAGATTATTTTGATTTTTGCCTTCTGCCTTTATGCTCTATGTTCTATGCTCTATGTTCTGTTGGCTTTATGCTCTATGTTCTATGCTCTATGTTCTGTAACCCGCTGCATCAGCCCAGTGATGCGTTGGACACTGCGGCGCTGGGCAATGGCAAACTCGACCGCCTGCCAATCGCCAGTCAAAATGACCAATTGGCGGGCGCGGGTAATTGCCGTATATAGCAAAGGTCGATTGAGCAGCACATTGTAATAGCGTAGCATTGGCACAATCACCACCGGGTATTCCGAGCCTTGGGCTTTATGGACGCTAATTGCATAGGCCAAGGCCACTTCATCAAATTCATTCCATTGATAGACCACCGTGCGCGTATCATCGAAATAGACGCTGACGGTGCGTTCATCGTGGTCGATGCTTTGAATCAGCCCCAAATCGCCGTTGCTCACATCGAGATCATAATTGTTGCGGGTCTGAATCACCCGATCGCCTTCGCGAAACAGGGTTCCTGCAAGAGTTGCTTCTTGCAGATTTGGCTTGGCCGGATTGAGCGCTGCTTGCAGTTGGCTATTAAGTTCGAGCACACCAGCTGCGCCGCGATGGGTTGCCGCCAACACTTGAATATCGCGCAAGGGATCGAATTGGGGAAACTGGCGCGGAATACGGGTTGTCAACAACTCAACGATCATCGCGCTACATTCAGCAGGATTGCTGCGCGGAAACCAATAGAAATCGCCGCGATTGACACTCGGCAGTTGGCCTTGATTGATAGCGTGGGCATTGGTAATAATTTGGCTATCGGCTGCTTGGCGAAAAATCGTATCCAAATGCACGGTTGTGATGCTGTTGCTCGCCAATAAATCGCGCAGCACCGCGCCAGCCCCAACCGCTGGCAATTGATCGGGGTCGCCAACCAAAAGCAAATGAGTGGTTGGCGCCAAAGCCTTAACCACATGATGCGCCAACAAAATATCGAGCATTGAAGTTTCGTCAATGACCACCAAATCGGCGGCTAAGGGATTGTGCTCATTGCGGCCCCAGCGGTCGTTGCCAGCGCCGCCAGCATATTCCAAGGTGCGATGCAGCGTGGCTGCTGGATGATTGGTCGTTTCGCTGAGGCGGCGGGCAGCGCGACCAGTGGGCGCGGCCAAAATTGTGCGCAAACCTACCTGTTGCAACAAAGCCAAAATCGCCTGCACCGTTGTTGTTTTGCCAGTCCCAGGCCCGCCAGTCAGTAACACTACTTTTGAACGCAATACGGCGAGCACTGCTTCTGCTTGGCGTTCGCTTAAATCGAAATTGGCGTTATGCAACTGGCGCAGAATAATGGCATCGCTTTGCTGCTTGAAACGCAGTTGAATTGCGCTGGGCAATTGTTGCAAGCGTCGCAAATTGGCGGCCAACTCGGTTTCTGCATGGTAATAAGCTGGCAAATAAACCAAATCGCCATCGAGCACCAACAAGACCGCTTCGGTGGCAAGCGCCAATTGTTCAGCAATCAAGTTACGCGGCAATTCCAAAATGGCTTGGGTTTGTTCGATTAATGCTGCTTGAGGTAGGGCGCAATGGCCTTCGCTGTTAGCAACTGTGCCGAGGGTATAGCGCAAGCCAGCAATCACCCGACTTGGCGCATCGCGAGCTACGCCTAAGGCTTGGGCAATTTGGTCGGCGCTTGGAAAGCCAATGCCTTCAATTTCCAAGGCAAGCCGATAGGGGTCGTGCTGTACAATGTGGCTGGCTTGCTCACCGTAATGGCGAAAAATTCGCAACGCCAAACCTGTGGTCAGCCCAACTGCTTGGCCTAGCTCCAACAAGGCCTTGATGGAGCGTTGCTCTTGCCAGGCGGCGATAATTGCAGCGATTTTCTTGGTGCCCAAGCCTTTGACCTCGCGCAAGCGTTCGGGCGTTTGGTCGAGCACATCGAGAGTTGCTTCGCCAAAAGTGTCGGCAATGCGTTGGGCATTGACTGGGCCGATGCCAGGTAGCAAACCAGAAGCCAAGTAGCGCACAATGCTTTCGTTGCCAGTTGGGCGGGTGGTTTGATAGCTGCTGACCTCAAATTGCCGCCCATGGGTGCGATGCTCAGTCCATTCGCCTTCGAGCTGCAAACTTTCGCCCACTTGCACATCGGGCAAGCGCCCAACAATCGTGATCACACTGCGCTGGCCTTGGGCTTTCAAACGCGCCACGGTATATCCCGTTTCTTCCGAGCGATAGGTGATGCGTTCTAAGTTGCCAGTTAGTTGCGCCATAGTAAAGTCAAAAGGCAAAAGTCTTCACTTCGTGATCTTCGCGTCCTTCGTGGTTTCAGGCTTCGTGCCCTTCGTGCCCTTCGTGGATCAATAATCCAAATCCTATGTTCTATGCTCTCTGTTCTCACTTCTTCGGTACTTGCACCGTCCACAATTGGCCGCCAAATGGCTCGTTGAGCAATTCGATGGTTAAAGTATTGGCATTTGAATTGACTGAGCGTGGAATCGTTGCCGTGCCAGTGCTCATTTTGCCGTTGCGCACGCGAATAGTTTGGCGTTCTTCGCGCAAACGATAGACAATCCCGCTGGTATCGCTGACCGCAATATTATTATTCGTTAGGCCCAATTGCACAATTCCCGGGGTGGTATTTTGCACGCTCCAATGCAGCACGATCTGATCAGCGCAAAATTGCACCCGATCAAGGGTTACTGCCACATAGGCCTCTTCGCTGGCGCGACTATCGATCGTATACCATTGATAGGAAACAGGATCACGGGCTTTGCGAATGGTCTGGCCAAAGGTGGTGATACAGCCGCTTGGCGTTGGCGAAGCCGCCGGAACTGGAATTGTGCCATAGATCTCAGGCGTTGGTGCATTTGAGATAATCGTAATATTGCGGCCCTGCACCAGCACCAAAATCAACAAGAGCGAAATAACCGCCCAACCTAATACATTGAAGCGGGTGCGCAGCGAACTATCGCGCACCCGTTGTTGCCAGGTTTTGGGCAATGCTGGCTCGATAACTGGCTCTGGCACAACAATTGGCTCAGGCACGATAACTGGCGGCGGCGGATCAGAAGGCGTGTCATCCCACGCGGGCATGACCCCAGCCACCAATTGATTAACCTCTTCCCAGATCGAGCAATTCAGCAAACGCGGAATCTTGAGCATTTCCTCGTCGGTGAAGCTAATTTCGTCGGTGCGCTCAGTCACTAAGTGGGTTGGTAATTCATCTAAGCCCTTGACATTGACCCGCCAATCGAGATTAATTTCCGAGCCACGCTCCAAAATAGGCGAAATTACGATCAGGCGTTTGCATGCGCGAAAATCGGTTTGGCTGGCCTTTTGCTCCGACATAATTTCGTGCTGATGGTCGTGCAAGAAATTCCGCACCGCGTAGTAATAGGCAATCACTTGATTGTAGGGATTTTTGCGGCCTTGATTGAGCCATTTGACCGAACCTGAGCTACTGACAACCTTCCAGCGCCCATTGACCGAGCCATAAACCTTGCCATCGCAGTGCTTCATTTCGACAATAAAGACTGCATCGTTCTTTAACACCACAAGGTCAATGGTATGGCCACCGACGCTAAAATTCGCCAGCATGACATATAGGCCTTCCAAGCGGTCGAGACCGTTGGCTAAGGCAATAATTGCTTTGCGCTCATTGGGGTGTTCGGGCTTTTCGCCAATCCAAACTTGAACGGCCACGGGTACGCTCCCTAGCCAAAAAAGAGCTAATTCTGTGCTTATATTATCATTGTTTCGTTGCTGCGTGCATTGACGAATTGTTAAAAATAGTTGAAAAAGCAAAAGTATGCAATAATGGATTGGATTTTTGATTCACGCTGATGTGGAAAAGCAACATGTTAATTACGATTGATATTGGCAATACGAATAGCAAAATCGCCGCATGGGATGGCGATCAGATGGTGGCGCATTGGCGGTTATCGACCCAACGCCAAAAATTAACCGATGAATATGCGGTTTTGGTGCGCAGTTTGTTTGAGCTGCGGGGCATCTCGATTAATCAGATTGAGGGTTGTGCAATTTCGTGCGTTGTGCCGCCATTAACCAGTGTTTTTAGCGAATTGAGCCGCACCTATTTGAATGTTGAGCCAGTGGTCATTGGCCCAGGCATCAAAACTGGTATGCGTTTGTTGATCGACACGCCGCGCGAACTTGGCGCTGATCGGGTTGCCAACTCGGTAGCTGCCTTTCGCCGCTACGGCGGGCCAGTGATTGCAATTGCCTTTGGCACAGCAACAGCATTCGATGTGATTTCTGCTGAAGGCGATTATATTGGTGGGGCAATTGCACCTGGGATTGGCATCTCTGCTGATGCGTTGTTTCGGGCTGCCGCTAAGCTCTATCACGTCGAATTAGCCCGCCCGCCACGAGTGATTGGCAAAAACACCTCGCACTATATGCAATCGGGGATTGTTTTGGGCTATGCGGGTTTAGTTGAAGGCTTGGTTACGCGCATGTGGCAGGAGCTTGGCGCGCGTGGCACGGTGGTGGCAACTGGCGGCCAAGCAGAAGTTATCGCCGATATTATTGCTGGCGAAACTCATGTGATCGATCACGTTGATCCATGGCTTACTCACGAAGGCCTGAAGATGATTCACGCCATGAATCGCCAATAAGTGCCCGATTAAATCAGCCCATGGTTTGTGTTGCAGCCTGCGCAGAGCAGAAGCACCAACCATGGGCTGATTGTTTTGATTGCTTAACTATGGCGTTCGGCGTAGGCAATGCCTGCTTGCAAGGTCGCCTCAACCACCAAACTATTGAAATTCATGCCGGTGGAAACGAGCGCTTGGGCAACTTCTGGCCGAATGCCAACCAACATTGGCTCGCTGCCCAATAGCCGCACGCTATCGATCAGCTCTGAGAAGGCTTGGCTGACCAAATTGTCAATTACTGGCACGCCCGTAACATCGATAATAATCCAGCGCGGGCGGTCGCTTGAGATGCGGCCAAGCACGTTGGTTTGTAAGGTTTTAAGCCGTTGTGGGCCTAGTTCGCCAATTAATGGCACAACCAACATGCGCTTGCCAACAGGCAAAATCGGCACACTCATTGAGCGAATAATTGCCCGTTGATTTTGAATCGTTTCGAGTTGGGCGGCTGCATCGCTGCGGGCAGTTTCGGCCTCGTTGCGCGCTTGATCGACGCGTTCAACCTGATCGCGTAAGGCTTGTTGCTCGCTGTTGATACTATCGAGCAAATGGTTGAAGGCCACCACCACATCGCCAATTTCATCGAGGCGCTTGACCTCGGCCCGTTGCTGATAATCGCCAGCAGCCACGGTTTGGGCAGTTTGTTGCAATGCGCGAATTGGCTTGAACACCATATATTGAAATAAGATCATCAGCCCGATCAGCGCTAAAAGGGCAATTCCCCCAAGCACATTCATATAGCGCAAGGGGTTGTTGGAGATATTGGCGCGGCGTTGAACGCCCTCATCGGTGACTAAATCGCGGTACGCTTTGAAGCGGGTATCGAAGGATAAATTCAAATCGCGCACTTGGTCGAAGCGGCGCTCAATCACACGGGGATCATCGGTAGCAGCTTTATCGATAAAAAGTTGCGTATCTTCAATAATCGATTGGACTGAACGGCGCAGCGCAACATACGATTCTTGGGTTGGCTGATTGGTGTCGCCAGTCAAGCCATCCATCACGCCAATCAGGCGTTCAGTTTCGCGCACCCAGCCAGTCCGCGAGAGCAAGTATTGATCATCCTTGGTTTGTAAAAAGGCTAGTGTATTTTGGGTAACGCCTTGAGCGCTAGTTTGCAACCGCAGCAATGAATCGAGCTGCGGAATCGTTTGATCGATCAGCGCCTCGACATCAGTGCGATACTTACCCAGTGACCAGCGGGCAATGAGATTGGCACTGCCCACCACAATCACCAGAATGATCAGGCCCAAGCCAAAACGTTGACGAATCGATGAACGCATAATGCCTCAGTGTAAATAGTGTTGATACGATCAATGCGATTATGCTGTTGTTGATTCGTTGAGCGTTGCAACAATGGCTTATAACACCATTTGGGCGGCCCGCCCCGCAACTAGGAAGCAAAACAGCGCAACGGCGACTGTCCAACCGACCCCACCCAAAACTGCTCCTACGCGTGCGCCGACACTAGGCCGAGCTTCAATTAAGCGTGGAATAATTTCCTTGGTTAGGGTGCGATAGCCTGTCGCTAACAAAACGGCTCCAAGCACAAGATGCGCTAAGCCAAAGCCTAAAATGCCGAGATTGCCAATCAGCTGCATATTGTGTCGTCTCCTTTGTCGATCAAGGATGCTGCCTCTCTATTCTACGGGAGAACTGCCCGACCTGCAACTAATTGAGCAGCAAAAACACGATAAATCCAGCAACTAGGGTTGGTATTACTTGACGGCTATACCAAGCTACAATGATCGCAATTGCCCCAGCTGCCATTTTGGGATTAATCAGATCAATCTGCTGATTGCTAATCGCTAAATCACTGGCAATAATCGCCGCCAACACTGCCGCTGGCACAAAGCGCAGGCCGCGCTGAATGATTGCTGGAAAGTCGGCGTTATTCAGCAGCCCAATGAACGAATAGCGAATCCCAAAGGTGATCACGCCAATCACCACAATCGTGAGCCACAGACTCATGCTTGCTTCCCTTCAATCGCTAAGCCAACCCCAATGCCCACGACTGCCGCTGCCATTAAATCGAGTTTGTAGGGCAAACCAGATGCAAGCACCGCCACGCTGGCCCCAGTTACCGCCGCAGCAATCAGCGCTTTATCACGCAAGATTGGAACCACAATGCCAATGAATGTGAGCGCCGCCGCAATATCCAAGACTGGCATAGGCGGCAGTTGACTGCCAACCAAAATACCAATTGCTGTGCTGATTTGCCATGAGATCCAGAGCATAAAGCCAGCCCCAAAAAAGAACCAATGACCATGTTCAGGGTCGTTGCGTTCTTGATAGTTGGTAATCGCCACCGCATAGGCTTCGTCGGTCAGCAAATAGGCCAACAGTACCTTCCACCAGCGGCTGAGCGGTTGCACATACGGCGCAAGCGAGGCGCTATACAAGGCATGGCGTAAATTGACCACCGTCGATGTGAGAATAATCGCCAGATTGGGCGAAAATGCACCAAACATTTGGGCAATAATCATTTGTGAGGAGCCGCCAAATACAATCGTCGACATAGCTTGAATGAACCATGGCGATAAGCCAAGTTTTAATGCAGTTACCCCATAAATAATCCCAAACGGAATTCCGCCAATAATAATTGGTAGCTCGGCTTTGGCTCCGGCCAACCATGCTCGGTACTTTGGCTGCATGCACGCTTCCTCAGCTAAAAAAAGAAGCAGGCTGTGCGACCAGCCTGCTCAACAATCATGCCATATCCTTAGAGACTTTGCAGAAACGCCGTGACTCCTTGGCTGGCTAGCTCTGGCTGCTCGATGAAATAGCAATGACCGCTCCCAGGGATTAACTGGAATTCTGCATTGGGCAGCAAATATGCCAGCAATCGCCCGTTGCCAATTGGCACCAAGGCATCTGCATCGCCATGTTGCACCAGCGTTGGGTGTTGAAGCTTGGGCAGGCGCTCGATCGTGCTGTGATTCATAATTGCGCTCCATTGGCCCATAAAGCCATGCGCTGGGCCATGATTGCGCATCCCAACCTCGATATATTCTTCGATGACATCGGGATGGGCGGCAACAAAGGCCGGAGCAAAATTAAAGCGTACGCTATCGTGCATCACTTGCTCCGCGCTTTTTTGGGTTCCGCTGAGCATCAATTCCAATACCCAAGCTTCTGGGGCAAGGTTGCTCGCTTCGGCCTGAAACTCGGCGGGCAGGGTTGGAATAGCGCTTGGGTCGTTGGTGGAGTGCGAGAGCGTACAACCCAAGACCAAGCCTTGCACTCGTTCTGGGTAATTCAGCGCCACATGTTGGGCGATCATCCCGCCCATTGAAACGCCCCAAACGTGGGCGCGCTCGATGCCAAGATGATCAAGCAAGCCAATGGCATCGGCGGCGAAATGCTCCATGCTATAGGCGGTGAAATCAGTTGGGGCAGTAGTTTGGCCGACCCCACGATTATCGAAATAAATCACTTGAAAATGGTCAGTTAAGAATGGCAACTCTTTGCGCCAGCCATCGAGCGTGCCGCCCAAACCCATAATTAACAGTAAGGGTGCGCCGTTTCCAGCGACTTCATAATTGAGCGTAATGCCATTAATTGCAGCCTGTGGCATGCCAAGATACCTCCAAAAAATTCACTAAGCCACTGAGCGTTCCATGATGATTCGCAGCCACGCCAATAAGCCAAATTCAATTGCCGTCATCACACAGGCAACCATTGCTGGGCGGGCCAGTTGGGTCAAGCGCACAACCGTATTTTCGCTGCGGGTAATCATCGCAATAATCATAATATTGACGATAAACATCACGCTGAGAATGCCCACTGTGCTGAAGATTGCCAATGGATAGGCGATAAACGGCGAGGCCAGTTGGGTCAGCACAAACAGACAAATCGCTACCGCCACCAAAATTGCGTAATCGCGCCACCCGCCAATAATTCGTTGGTCGGTGCGGGCGTTGGCGCGCACGCTAATGTTGAAGGCAAATAAGATCATCGTGCCCATGCTAATGCCCATCGCCAAGCCAGAGAGAATGCGCAAGATTGGCTGCGGTGTGTAGAGATTGTAGTTGCCAATATCAAGCAGCAGCGAGTTAAAGCCATCGCTGCCCATCCAGCCAACGCTCAGAATCAGCACAATCCCAATGGCCAAGGGTGGCAATTTGGCGGCGCGGCCACGGCCCATCGCAACCAAGGTGATAATCGTCGCCAAAAAGCCGCTATATAAGCCAGTATTGCGCTGACAGAGCGGCATCATCGTGCCGCCAAGGCTTAAGGTATGTTCCTTGGAGCAAACGCCATGCACCACCCAGCTGAGTTTTTCGGTGAATCCACCAGGAATCAAAAACAGGCCAGCGATGGTCAAGGTCAACAAGACGCCGAGCAAGCCCCATAAGGCTGGGCGTTCATCGCGCTCTGGCAGCGGTTTGGGCTTCCGTGCTTCTTGCACCAGCACTTCGCGCTCGGCTTTGCGGGCTTCAACTTGCTGCTTGGCCTTTTCAAGCACTAAACGATTGAGATCACGGTCATTCATGATCGGGCTTACTCCTGCTACTTGGGGGTTGGTTTCAGCGCTTAGGGTTGCCCAAAATCGCTGATCAGCTTATTGGCTTGCGAGCGGCTGATGGCGCCAACATGGATTTTTTGCACCAGCCCATCGCGGTCGATAAAGTAGGTTGTGGGCAGATAATTGACATTAAAGGCTTTGCTAATGCTGCCATCGCGATCAAGTGGCAATACATAGCTTACCCCAACTTCGCTGGCAAAACGCTGCACAACCTCGGCATTTTCATCTTTGTTCACACCAATAAAGACCACATCTTGGCGTTCGCGGGCAATTGCCTCGAAATCGGGCATTTCGGTGCGGCATGGCACACAAGTAGTTTGCCAAAAATTGAGCACCACGACTTTGCCGCGAAAATCGCTGAGCGCGACTTTTTTGCCTGCTTGCTCATAGCTTAGCTCGGGAATTTGCTCGCCAATTTGCACCGTACCTTCGGCCAAACTCAAATTTTGGGCGAGGCTTACGGTTGCGGCTGGCAGGCTTTGTGCTGTGGAGCTGGTTTGACTGGCACATGCAGCCAGCAGGCATACAATCAATCCAAATGAGGCTAAACGGCCTAGCATGGTTAAACTCCTTGATTTGGATTCGGTATAGAGTTGAGTGCATTGCGGATGGTAGTCTCATTAAACGGATAGTACCAAGATTGGGCTGCAATTTGCAGCACAGGTATCTTATACTTATAACGCTCATACACCGTTATATCATCGAGAATATTGATACAGACCAGCTGAGCCTGAAACTCGTGGGCTAGCGCTTCTAGCCACTGCTCGGCTTCGTCGCATAAATGACACCCTGGACGCATATAAAGCTGCCAATCCATAATGACCCTCCTAGCATGCTATTGTACCGCGTCCACGCTCAACGAGTGTATTGTTTTGGAAGGAGCTTGCTCATGCCCCCGATTGACGTTCGTGGCCATAGTTTGATGTACGATGATACTGGTGATGGCGAAGTTGTGCTGTGTATTCATGGCTTCCCGTTCAATCGCTCAATGTGGGATGAAGCCCGCATGGCCTTGGCTAGCCGCTATCGGGTGCTTAGCCCCGACCTGCGCGGCTTTGGCGAATCGAGTGGCAGCGATAGTTGGACGCTCGACGATCAGGCTAACGATTTGATCGAATTGTTGGATCGTTTGGGCATTGATCGCGCTGCGGTACTGGGTTTATCAATGGGTGGCTATATTGCTTTGAATTTGGCGCGGCGCTATCCAGAGCATTTGTGGGCAATGGTGTTAATTGATACCAAAGCCACAGCCGACAACTACGAAGCCAAGCAAAATCGGCTTAAAACTGCTGAGACCGCTCTCCGCGAAGGTGCTGCACCGATTGCCGCCCAAATGCTGCCCAAATTGCTCAGCCCTGCTAATGCAGATGATCAGCGTTTAGTTGAACGGCTGAACAGCATGATGCTCACGACGAATCCCAAAACGATTGCCAACGCCGCCCATGCCATGGCCAGTCGCCCCGACTCAACCCAATATCTTTCGACGATGGCGATGCCAAGTTTAGTAATTGTGGGCAACGACGACCAAATTACCACGCCCCATGATGCGCATGCGATGGTTAATGCCTTGCCAAACTCCAGCTTGGTCACAATTCCCGCTGCTGGGCATATGAGCGTACTGGAGCAACCAGAAATTGCCTATGGGGCAATTCGCGCCTTTTTAGAACAAGCCCACAATGCTTGATTGGCATTGTGCTTATCGCTATAATCAGCAAATTGGATTATCGCTATCGAAGGAGTTGTGCTCATGGATTTGGGCAAACTATCGCGCCGTCAATTTTTAGGCGCCTCTGGCATTGTGACGTTAGGTTTGTTGGCTGGTTGTGGAGCCGAAGAAACACTTCTGCCTGCTGCAACGATTGAGCCAGCTGAATTTAACGCCGATAGCGCATTACAACTGCTCAAAGATGGCAATGCCCGTTTTGTAACCAATCGCACGATTGATCCCAACCAAGACCCAAATCGACGCAGCACGACGGCCAAAGGCCAAAAACCGTTTGCTACAATTGTTGGTTGCGTCGATTCACGGGTTGGCCCAGAAGTAGTGTTCGATCGCGGCATTGGCGACTTGTTGGTGGTGCGTACTGCGGGCCATGTGATTGATGCGGTCGAAATTGGCAGCATTGAGTTTGGCGTCGCCGAGTTGGGTACGCCGCTGGTGCTGGTGTTGGGCCATCAAAAATGTGGTGCAGTCAATGCCACGATCGAATCGATCGAAAGCAACACGCCAGCCCCCGACCAAATTGTTTCGATTGTGGAGCATATTCGGCCAGCCTTCGATGCAGTCACCGCCACTGACAATGAACCTGCTGATTTGCTTGATGCTGTGGTGCGCGAAAATACCAAGTTGACCGTTGCCGCCCTGAAAGCAGCGCCGTTGTTGGTCGAGCTTGAAGCAGCTGGCAAAGTGCGCATTATTGGCGGCTACTATAGCCTCGATAGCGGCATAGTCGAGTTTTTCTAGGAGATAAGATTCCCTGAGCTTTCCAAGTTCATCACAAACTCATTGTTCGCCAGCAATCGAAATTGAGGGGATGCAGGGGGATTAAAGTCCTCTGCGTTTCCCTCCGGCGCAGGGACAGAAGGGTGGCGAAAAAACGCATACAATTAAAATCCCTTTGCCTGCACAACATGCGATGTTGCGCTAAGGGAATGCTGAATTAACATAGTCTTTAGATACACATCTTGGGTAGCGGAACCATAACTGTGTTGGAGCCACTGTTTGCTATGCTGGGAGCAAGGCTGCTTTGCATACAAGGAAGGGTTTTCCTATGGCTCCACCAGTTGTTTTACCAGATCTGCAAACATTAACCGTTGATGCGGCGGCGGCGCTGGCTTTTTTACTTGCTGGTAACGCGCGTTTTGTCGCCAACCATCCTCTCGATCCTCATCACGATAGCCTCTACCGCCAACAATTAACCCAAGCTCAACATCCTTTTGCTATGATCCTCGGCTGCATCGATTCGCGGGTGATTCCTGAATTGTTGTTTGATTGTGGTTTTGGCGATTTGTTGGTGATTCGCACGGCAGGGCATGCAATCGATGAAGTGACGGTTGGCAGCATTGAATTTGGCGCTGATGTGCTGGAAATTCCGTTGCTGGTGGTGCTTGGCCATGAGCATTGTGGGGCGGTCAAAGCAACAATTTCGATGCTTGATCAGCAGCAGACTGCGCCCGATCGGATTGCTGTTTTAGTTGATCATCTGCGGCCTGCGGTTGCTGAAATTGATATTCATGATCCAAATCGATTGGATGCAGCGATTCGGGCAAATGTGCTGCATACGGTGGTGGAGTTGCAGCAGATTCCATTATTGGCCCAACGTGAGCACGCTGGGTTGCTGCGCATTGTGGGAGCCTACTATAGTTTGGTGAGTGGCGCAGTCGAATTACTGACTACGCCACATGGCTAAGCCTATTTTTCTTCGATCGTGACGGTCAAAATTGCATCGCCAGGTGCGCCGCCCATGCCTGGATCGCGGGGCGTAATTTGATCAACCACATCTTGGCCAGCGGTAACTTGGCCGAAGATTGTATAGGCATCGGGGGTCAAATGCAACGCTGGAGCCAAGGTGATGAAAAATTGTGAGCCATTGGTATTTGGGCCAGCGTTTGCCATTGCCAAAACCCCGGGCTTATCGAACAGCAAATTGCTGGTTTTATCTTCGTATTCGTTGACAAATTCATAGCCTGGGCCACCCATACCGGTGCCGGTTGGGTCGCCACCTTGCGCCATAAAGCCAGGAATCACACGGTGGAAGGTTACATTATCGTAAAAACCTTCGCGGGCCAAGAACACAAAGTTATTGACCGTGCGGGGGGCATTTTTGGCGTTGAGTTCAATCACAATATCGCCTTTTTGGGTTTTGAGCGTGGCGATGTATTGCTTATTGACATCAATCGTCATTGCTGGTTCGCTGGCATATTGCTTGGACGAACCTGGATTCGTGTTGCTGCCAGTATCGCTTGGAGCCGTCGTTGGGCGGCCAGTGCTGGCCTCGGTTGGGGCAACTTCGGCAGTTGGTGCGCTGGTTGGGCGCGGCTCAAGCGTTGGCATTGCGGTTGATTCTGCTGAACCACAGGCGGTTAATACAAGCGCTAAAAGCGCAATCGTGGTTGTTCGGCGCATTCGTTTGATACTCCTCACAGGACATAAAAAATTCACCGTGGGATTATAGCACGGGAGTGAGAACAAAGAGCAAAGAACAAAGAGCATAGAGCATAGAGCATAGAGCATAGGGTTGAAACCGCGAAGAGCGCGAAGAGCACGAAGGGCGACGGGCTTTAACGCCGTGGTTCTTGCGCAATGCGTCGGTAAAAACCGATGCTCCCCTCGCCCGCGTTCAGTGGGAGAGGGGCTGGGGGTGAGGGCATGTCCAGCGTTGCCAATCCAATGAACCAATACATCTATGTTCTATGCTCTATGTTCTTTGCTCTCATTCGCCTTTGGCAAACACCCCATCGAGGTGGGCTGCATCGTTGACCCGCAAAACGCGCCATTCATCGCCATGGGCCACAATTTCGACGAATGCGCCGTTATCGAGCCACAAACGGCCAAAATGGCGCAGTGGGGCTTCCAACAGATGGCAAACCAAGGCTCGAATAGCCCCACCATGCGAAACTGCGACCACAGTTTGGCCGCGATGATTGGCTACGAAATGATCGAATGCGTTGGCCATGCGTTGTTGCAACTCTCGATACGATTCGCCATTGAGCCGTTGAGTGCTGTCGGGGTTGAGTTTGATTAATTGCATATGATCGGGAAAGAGATCGTGCAATTCCTCTGGCGTGTGGCCAGCCCAATCACCATCGTTAATCTCGCGTAAATCGCTCAATGCTAGGGGCGCCAGCCCAATGTGTGCGCCAATGATGCTGGCAGTTTCCCAAGCGCGGGCAATATCGCTGGCATAAAGCTGATCAATTGTTAATGTGGCGAGCCGCTGACCAGCACGTAACGCTTGTTCGCGTCCACGCGCATTCAAGGGAATGGGCAAATGGCCTTGATAACGACGTTCAGCATTCCAGGCTGTTTCACCATGACGAACCACGATCAACCGCATAAGACGACCTCGCTTGACACTAATGCTAGGCTATTGTATCAAAGCCAAAACTTGGCTTCGTTGTCAAATCAATCTCTCCTCGCTATAATACGCCCTAAAGCGATAACTTTGCATTTTTTAGTAACCCACACTTCGTGGGGGAGGCGAGCCGAATGTCTCAAGTTGCCTTAACACCACGTTCTCAGCCAACGACTGTTTGGCAGTTACGGCGCAAAAAAGTCCCCGATCAACTTTCGTTGCCTGCTGACTACGTTCCAACTGACTATACCTCCTTGCCAACCCCCGAAGAACCCAAAAAAGGTGGTGGGCTTGGCATGATTTTGGTCGGCCTTGTGCTGCTGCTGGTGCTTGGTGCGGTGGCCTATGGCGTAATCAGCCAAGGTGGTGACGAAGAAATTGTGCCAACCCCCGTGGCCCAAACCGCGCTCGATATTGAGCGGGCCAGCATGATTGTAAGTGATGGCAAGTTAACGGCTCAAATCAACATTAGCACAGATGCCCCTGACAATAGCCAAGTGGGCGCAATCTTATTGGAAGATGGCCGCCCCTTTGAGTTTTTTGATACCGATGCCATGACCACGACTGTGGCTGCTGGCAAAGCGCGGTTAACTATTCCCGAAATCGAAGACCACGAAGATGGCCGCAAATCATCGGAATATACTGTCCAAGTGACGGTTGCCAACGCTGAGGGTGCGGTTTTGGCCACAGCCAACGAACCAATTGAAATCAAGGGTGATGCTCTTGATCGTTTCTTGGGCGATGCAGGGGTGACTCCAGTCGATGTTACTCCAACGGTTGAGTCAACTGAGCCAGTTTCTGGAACCGTCGTGCCAACCCCAGCTGATGGTTCGACGCCAGTAACCCAAGTTACTCCGCCAGTTCAACCAACTGTCGTTGCTGGTGGTGTGCCAGTGCCATTGGATAATGTTGTGATTAGCCGCCCAGGCATTATTTACACCACCCCATATGGCCCAGCCAACCAACGTGGCAACGTGACCGCTGGCGAAATTGCGCGGATTGTCGTGAAAATGCCAGTCAACGGCGAAGTGTGGTACTTGGTAGCGATTAGCCAAAGCGGCCAATCGGGCTGGCTTAATAGCAGCACGATCGATTTGCCTGCTACTGAAGTTAACAAAATTACCCCAGTGAGCGGCGATGCACCATTTGCCGTAACCTTCAATGGTGGTAATGTGCGCTCAGCGCCTGGTGCCGCGGTTGTCACGACGGTCGATGCAGGTGTAAACCTGACTTTGACTGGTCGCAGCAGCGATAGTGCTTGGTTCAAAATCAAGCTTCCCGATGGCACCGAAGGATGGGTCGTTGGTCAGATCTTGACTATCAACCCTGCGGTGCTAAATACCATCCCTGTAGCACCATAAAAAACAGGACTAAGCATCCTTGACTCAGCAAAAACCCGTGGGATACAATAGTCTCACGGGTTTTGCCATGGTTGCCGTATCTGTCTTGGAGGTTAAACGTATGGATGAACAGCAAAAAACACCGATCAGCGGTTCCATGCAACGAGCGGTGCGCGGTGATAAAAACCCACTCGATGCGGTTGAACAAGAATTACGCAGCAGTGTCTTTGGCCAAAATCGGGCGATCGAAAGCTTAATTCGCGCCTTAAATCGCGCCCGCTTTGGGTTTAGCGCTGGCAGCCAGCAACGCCCACGCGCAACCTTGCTTTTTCTGGGGCCAACTGGCGTTGGTAAAAGTGAATGCGCCAAGCGCTTAGCTGCCTTTTTGCATCCGCAAGGCGGTGGCTTCCTCAAGCTCGATTGTTCGCTGTTTAGCCAAGGCCACGAAGTTTCAGCCTTGCTTGGCGCTCCTCCCTCCTACGTCGGACGCGATCAGAAGCCATTGCTCGACCCCGATTTAATCGAGCAAGAAAATGCCGTGATCTTGTTTGACGAAATTGAAAAAGCAACATCCGAGCTGTGGAATTTGTTGTTGCAAATTATGGAAGATGGCGAGATTACCTTGCTCAACGGTGGGCGCAAAGTTTCGTTCCAACGCGCTATTGTTATCATGACCACGAATGTTGGCGCTCAGGAAATGGCAAATTATGTCTCGCAACGCACGATTGGCTTCCGCACTCCCAATCGGGTCGTCGAATCAACCGGCCAACAAATTTACCAAATCGGCTTTGAATCGCTGCAAAAGGTCTTTAGCCCTGAATGGATCAACCGGATCGATGAAATTATCGCTTTCCGTCCATTAAGCAGCGATACCTTGCGCCAAGTGCTCGATCGCATGGTTGCCGAATCGAATGATCAATATCGCCGCCATGGGGTTGAAATTAGCCTCAACGAAGAAGCGCGCGATTATATTTTGCGTCGTGGTTTCGACCCACGCTTTGGGGCGCGCCCATTGCGCTCTCGTTTGATGAAGGATATCGATGCTCCGTTGGCCGATTTGCTGGCTTCGGGCGGGATTCCGAATGGAGCGAAAGTGCAAATCGTGGTCTCTGAAGAAGAAGCCAAAGATGGGAACAACCTTGATTTCTTCTACGAGCCTGATGCTACCTTAGCCGCGTTTGCCGCCGATTATGCAGCCCAACAGCAGCAAGCGCCTCCATCAGTCCGCGAAGTCGCAGGGCCACCATCTCACACTCCAGGCCCTTCGATCGCCCGCTCGACCGAAAATAATAATCGGCGCTAGTGCGAACTGCAAACCAAAGCCCCGCTCCTCCGTTTGGGAAGAGCGGGGCTTTTTGGTTTATCGGCAAGCAATTGCCTAAAAGCGTTGGCTAGCGCTTTGTTCGGCGGTTTGATCACGTAATTTTACATAACTTTGATGGCGCGCTGCGCTGATTTGACCAGCTTCAACCGCTGTCAAGACTGCGCATTCTGGCTCGTGGGTATGGGTGCAATCGCTAAATTCACATTGGTCGATAAACGGGCGGAATTCGCGGAAGCACCATTCGAGTTCATCTGGCTCCATTTGATACAGGCCAAGCTCGCGAATCCCAGGCGTATCGGCCACGAAGCCGCCAGCATGCAAAGGTACCAATTCGCCAGCAACGGTGGTGTGCTGGCCTTTATTAACTGCATCGCTCACATCGCCAGTCCGCAAATTTAAGCCTGGTTGAATGGCGTTGAGCAAACTCGACTTCCCAACCCCAGAAGGGCCAGTAAAAGCCGAAATTTTATTATGAATTGCTTCTTGAACTTGCTCGATGCCTTGGCCGGTGGCGACACTGGTATAAAACATCGGGTAGCCAATTTGTTCGTAGATATTGAAAACCTCTTGTTTGCTCTCGCTGGCTAAATCGCATTTATTGGCGATAATCGCCACATCGAGGTTGTTGGCCTCGGCAATCACCAAAAAGCGATCGATCATGCGCACATGGGGCTCAGGGTGAGCAACAGCAAAGGTAATTAACACAATATCGAGGTTGGCGACAATCACTTGTTCAAAGCGGGCACCTTTGATTGCGGTTCGCGCAAGCTTGCTGCGCCGTGGATAAATCTCTTCGACAGCGCCCTCGCCGGGCATGGTTGGGGTAATGCGCACATAATCACCGAGCGTTGCGAGGTCGCTATATTGTTTGGTTTTTTTGAGCCGCCCGCGCAGGGTGCAGCGCAAGGTTTCGCCAGTTTCGTCGAGTTTTACCCAGAAAAAGCCACTTTGGGCCCGCATGATTGTTCCGTTCATTCACGCTCCTTCAATGCTTTGTTCAGTTGTGTGATCATGGTTTTGCTCCATAGAATTACTATCTTTGTCTATAAAATCTTCGTCGGCCACCGGGCGGCCTGTGAGCGGCATAAAAACGGCGTCCATTAAGGTTTCTAAGGCGCTCAGATGCTTAAAAATCGTAGCCTCGATGCTGAACCAATAAGCATTTGACTGCTTTCTCGTCGTTGCGCAGAGCAAGGCCAAAACCGGAATCTGGCCAGAATCGGCAATTAGTAAAGTTGTGATCAAGCGAATCAAGCTTGATTTGCTTGAACCATTGGCCCCGAGCAAGCCAAAAATTTTGCCTTCGGCCACATCGAGGCTCCCTTAATCAAGCGCAACGCCCGAGTGTATGGTTGGAATGTGGGCGACGAGTGAGCCAATCTTTGACTTCACTCGTGCCACATTGTTAAGCGCTATGGCACCCCTAAAGCGGGTGCTTGATTGTTGTACTCCATCCAATGCTTGCACGAACCGGTCAACTGCTAGGGATGCTAGCAATTCCATGATATGCGATAGATGGAATCGATCAACACTCGCTCTTCGTTGAGGAGAATTATCGACGTTTGCTGGCGTGGTCGTCGCTGACATGTAACTCCAAGCGCCGGAAGCCAAGTTGATCGAAGGCCAAGTCGACCAAACGGCCAATGCGGCTAGTTTGATCTTGATCTGGCTCGTGGGGCAACTCAGCATACGCCCGTTTCATGGCGTTTGGTTTGGGCTTGGGCTTTTCTACACACAGGACGGTTCCATCGCGGTCGAGCATTAACACTAGGAGCCTCCTAAACAAACGTAATAGACCATGAGTATCTTGCTTGAAAGAATGCTCACGGCCCATCATAGAAAGGCAGGTCCACAGCCGCAGAAAACAAGAGCCGTGAGCGTTGTTAGAATCACGCCCACGGCCCTCGGTGCTTATTAGCGTATCGCTTTAGGAGAGAAGCACGAGGTAGATGGGCGCATGGGTGCCTGCATCACTTGCAGTGCGCACTGGATTGTTGATCAAGTTGATCATCATGCAGCCTCCATCTAAGAAAATAGCAGAATTGATTTCGAACAGGCCTAGAATAGCATAGCGGCTTGCAGGCCGTCAAGTAGCGATCTCTCAGTCTTTAGGCGGATTATCAAACTAGGACTCTTGGGGGAGCTAGCAATCGTTCGGATTGCCCAAAAATATGGTAGCATAGCCTTATTCGCGATCTCAAAGGATACCCCATGGATGACTGGCAAACCTTACACTCGGCAACTCGGCTTGGCGTGCTTGATGCCCCGTACCCGTTACGCTATTTAAGCACCGACGATGGGGTCGATTTGGGTCGCTTGGTGCATGCCGCTGGCCTGCCGCTGCCCAACGAGCCTACGCCAACCCTCTCGGCTTGCATCGATTGGGCCTTTGCTGCCTTACAAGGTGACTATGGCCGCTTACTCGATGCTTGCTCATTTGTAATCGAAACTCGCAGCGGTTTGCTGGGCGCGATTGTGGTGGTCAAACAGGCCAATACGGTCGAAATTTTGCAGCTGGCGGTTGATCAGGCGTTTCAACAGCAACACTTTGAGCGAGCCTTGCTCAGTGCAGCCCTCAACGGCCTGGCCCAAGCGCGCTATCCACAGGTTCAAGTCCGCGTACTCGCCAATAGTTCACAGGCCCACTTTTTTACCAATCACGGTTTCATGCTAGCAGAGGACGTGAACGATGCATCCACTTCAAACCACGATTGATCAGTATGCAGCCCAATTTGATCGTCGGCGGATGACGATTTTAGCTGCCCACGTCGAAGAAGACAATGGCACGGTGCTCCGTGGTCGGGTGTTGGATCGGAGCCAGCATGATGCGCTTATGGCCTTGTTGCCGAATGTGCGCGATGAGTTGATTGTGCTGCGCGAGCAGCCAGAACATGGCTTTGCAACGGTTGGGTTTGGGGTTTTGGATGTGCGCTGGCAGGCCACCCGCGATTCTGAATTGGTCACCGAGGCCAGTTTTGGCGAAGGCTTAGAGGTGCTCGCTCATGATCAACAATGGTTAAACGTTATCACGAGCGATGGTTATCTTGGTTGGGTGCATCGCAACGGCGTTGTGCTCCACGAGCAGCCTAGTGATTATCGCAACGCTGCTACCCACGTCATCACGAGCCGCTGGTTGCCATTGTTTGGCCTAGAAGGCGAGCAAATCGGCTTGTTGCCATGGGGCATTCGGCTTAAAATCGATGAATTTCGCGATGGCAAAGCTTTTATAAGCACCCCTGCTGATGTGCCTGGCTGGCTTGAAGCCGATTCATTAACGCCTGTCGATGATTTGGCTGTTGATCACGCTGGAATCGAGGATATGTTGCGGGCGGTTCGCCAATTAATCGGCGTGCCCTATCTTTGGGGTGGCACTACCAGCTTTGGCTTCGATTGCTCTGGCTTGGCGCAGGCGGCCTATCGTTGGTTGGGCGTGCAATTGCCCCGCGACGCCGATCAGCAATCGCAAATTGGTCATGTGATCAGCCGTGAAGAGGTTGCTGCTGGCGATTTGCTGTTTTGGGGCGTGCTGCGCAACATCGAAGATTATCGCCACGAGCGGATTAACCATGTCTCGATTGCGCTTGACAACGAGTGGATGATCCATGCTAATCAGCGTAATTGGAGTATCTCGCTTGATCGCATTGATGAAGTCCATCAGCAAGTGTATCAGGCCCAAGGTAACCCTGGTTTGGTGGTTATTCGACGGATTCGCGAGGAGCAATAGCCATGGAATGGGCGCTTTATCCGGTTGAACTTCGGCTACGTAATACCTTTCGGATTGCCCACGGGGCCAGCACAACGCGCCATAATGTGCTGTTGAATTTAGATGATGGCTGGGGTGAGGCCGCTGCTGTAGCGTATCACGGCGAAACTGCGGCCAAAATTCAGGCGTGGCTCGAACGCTATCGGGCCACAATCACCAGCAGCTATGATCCAGCGGCAATTAGCTGGCTTTTGGGCAAGCTGGATTTTGAAAGTCGGGCTGCGCGTGCTGCCGTCGATTTGGCCTTGCATGATCGTTTGGGCCAGCAACTTGGCGTGCCCTTGCGCCACCTCTTGGGCTTGAATGGCTTGGAATTGCCCCAAACCTCAGTGACCTTGCCAATTGAAGAAGCTGAAGCCTTGCGCCAACAAGCCTTGGCCGTCGCCCATTATCCCATTCTCAAGGTAAAATTGGGCGGGCCTGCCGATTTGGCCAGCGTGGCGATTATTCGCGAAGCTGCGCCCAACAGCCGCATTCGAGTTGATGCCAATGCTGGTTGGAGCCGCGAAACCGCTGCTGAATTGATTCCAGCTTTAGCCGAGTTAGGCGTTGAGTTAATTGAGCAACCTTTCGCGGTTGATGATTTTGCTGGTTATGCGCAGCTCAAAGCTGCCAAGTATGGCGTGCCAATTTTTGCTGATGAGCCAATTAAAAGTGCTGCTGATGTAGCGCGCTGGGCCAGCTTGGTTGATGGTGTGAATCTTAAATTGATGAAAACTGGGGGCATTGTTGGCGCCCAAGCAGCGATTGCTACCGCTCGCGCCCATGGCTTGCAGCTGATGCTTGGCTGTATGATTGAAACCAGCATCGGCGTTTCGGCAGCTTGGGCCTTGGCTGGTTTGGCCGATTTCGTTGACCTTGATGGGCCGTTATTGATTGCCAATGATCTGGCAACAGGGCTTAGCTTTGAAACTGCCAGCATTCAACCAGCTTCAGCGCCAGGCTTAGGCGTACAGATCGATTGGCCAGCGCTCAACGCTGCGCTGCTTGAAACACGCTAGCATACAGCCTACATCGCCTAGAGAAGCGCTTTTAGGCTCGTACAGCTGGCGAGTTGGCAATAGTACAAGGTATGCGTTGCTAGACTTGTGTACCTACTGTACAATACGCATCGTAGTAGCTTCGGAAGGAGACCACGCATGGCGTTTATCGGGCGTGCGTTACGCATTAACCTCGACACAGCCAGTACTTCCACGTTTGACATCCCATCGCCAATACGCGAGCTATATTTGGGTGGACGTGGGCTGACAGCGGGCTTGATGTATCATTTTGTTCCCCCCGATACAGCAGTTCGCTCTCCTGATAATCCTTTGTTACTGGCTCCTGGGGTGTTGGCTGGCACTCCGGCCTACGCTACTGGCGGCTTTGTTGCGACCACTCGTTCGCCTCTCACTGGCAATTTGATTCATAGTTGGGCGGTTGGCGATTGGGGCGCGGCGCTCAAACGGGCTGGCTTCGATGCAATTTGGGTTGTTGGTCAAGCAACTGCTTGGCTCTACGCTGTGATTGATAATGGCCAAGCAGAGCTTTACCCCGCTAATCACCTCAATGGCCTTGATACCCAGCAAATTAACGATGCCCTGATGGCCGAGCATGGCGCTGATGCGCGAGTTTTGACCCTTGGCCAAGCTGGCGAAAAGATGTTGCCCTATGCAGCTTTGGTGGCCGAAGGTCGCTACATGGCCGAGCCAGCTGGCACCGGCATGGTGATGGCCCTAAAACGGCTCAAGGCGATTGTGGTGCGTGGCACGCGCATGGTCAAGCCTGCTGATACCGCTACTTTCCTCTCAGCGTTTAAGCCAATTACCGAGCGGATTGGCCGCGATCCACTGGCAGCAGCAATTCGTGATTATGGTTCGAGCTACTACATTGATTTAGCTGCCCATCATGGGGCGATTACTGGGCGCAACGGCCAAGACCCAGAGCCAAGTGTCATGCCAACCACTGGCGATTATGCTGGCGAGATTTATGATCGTGGCTGCCCGCGTTGCCCGCTGCCGTGTTACCACGATTTTGCCACAACCAACCAACCACGGCCTGAGCTTGAAGCAATTGCTAGCTTTGGCGCACGCTGTGGCTTGCAAACTCCCGCCGCAATTATTGAAGCCAACCAACGCTGTTTGCGCTATGGGCTTGATCCAAATGCAACCGCCAATGCGATTGGCTTTTTGATGGAATGTCGTCAGCGCGAATTGACCCGCCAATACGATTTGCAATGGGGCGATGAGGAAGCGATTTTGGCGGCGATTGATGCGATTGCCACCAAGCAAGGCATCGGGGGCTTGCTCTCGTTGGGCGTGTATGAGATGAGCCAAGTCTTTTATGGCAGTGAGCAATTTGCCCCGCTGGCCAATAATTTGCCGCTTAGCCCGCTCGACCCCCGCGCGGCCCAAGGCTGGGCCTTGCATTTAGCGACCAGCCCAATTGGTGGCGATGCGCGTGGCGCGATGCCTTGGTACGAGTGGCTTGATACGATTCCCCAATGGCTCAAGGGCAGCGACGACCATCAACCAAGCGTGGTTAATGGCAAACCTGAACGCCTGATTTGGCACGAACGCTTTGTGGCTGGCCTCGATAGCGCCGGAGTTTGTCGGCGTTTGGCCAGCTTAGCCTACCAAATGACCCCCAAAGAACTAGCGACGATTCTGAGCGCCGATATTGGCAAGCAGGTTTCTGCAACCGATTTGGCCAAAGTTGGCGAGCGCATTATCACCGTCGAGCGGCTGCTGGCCTTGCAATGGGGCCATCACGATGAACTTAGCACACGCTGGCAAGAGCAAGCATTACCCAGCGGAATTGCTGCCAATCAAATTCCCACTCTTGACACACTGCTAACGAAATATTATGCTCTGCATGGATGGGACAGTGATGGGATTCCCACAAATGCCCGTCTCGCTGAGCTAAGTATTCCCGAACCCGATTCCCGACCATGGGTGACGGAATAGGTCATACCGTATTGATGACCAAGCGCAGTGCCGCAATCAATCAACGAGAAAATCAATGTGGCTTGCAATTATTCTGACGGTATTGCCAACGCTGCTGTACGTGACCTTTTTATGGTGGCTTGATCGCTATGAAAAGGAGCCATGGCCGCTGCTGTTAGCAGTGTTTGTCTGGGGTGCGGTGCCTGCCGTGGCCCTCGCACTGTTGGCTGAATTGCCCAATACTGCTTCGACCTTGGGCTTTGACCGTGGCAGCCAACCAGTTTGGTATGCACCCTTGGTCGAAGAACCACTCAAAGCCTTGGCCTTGTTTGGCATCTATATGTTCTTTCGCTATGAGTTCGATGGCGTGCTTGATGGCATTATTTATGGCGCATTAATTGGCTTTGGTTTTGCCATGACCGAAAATGCGATTTATTTTGCCAGCCGTGGCGGCTCGATTACCTCGTTGCTGTGGCTGCGCGTAGTGCTTTTTGGCTTTAATCATGCCTTCTATACCAGTATTATTGGCGTGGCCTTGGGCATGATTCGCTACGAACGGCGGCGTTGGGTGGTGATTGTAATGCAGCCGCTGAGCCTGGTTTTGGCAGTAGTATTTCACGCCCTGCACAACATGACGATTAGCTATCGCTTCCCTGGGGTCTTGATTGCCTGGTTGATTAGCAGTGGTGGCGTGCTGATTGTGGTCTTGGTCGCGGTGATTGCTTGGCGCAAAGAACGCTATTGGATCGATTTGGAGCTGATCGAGGAAATTCATTGTGGGTTTATCGATCAAGCAACCTATCAAACGGTGCGTTCAAGCAGGCGACGGGTGCAAAGCCAATGGCATGCCTTGTTTCGTGGCGGCTGGCGAGCACTGCAAATCGTGCGTACTCGCCATCACTTATTGACCGAATTGGCGTTTTTGAAGTATCAATTGCGGATTGGCGATGTGCATTGCCGTCCCGCCGATTTATACCCTTTGCGCCGCCGTATTTTAGAGGTTCAAGAAGATTATTAGGCGCTAAATAAGCTTAATAAGCCAACCTCAGGTGTTGCGCCAAAGCGAATTGGCAAGCCTGCCAACCCTCGACTGACATACAGCCCACACTGGTCGATCAGAAAGCGACCGTGTGGGTATTTTTCGCCCCAACGTGGCACGACCAGCGGCCCCAACCACGGTGCATTGATATGCCCAGCGTGCGCATGCCCTGAAAGTTGCAAGGCAACCTTGTGTTGGGCGGCAGTGTCGGCAAAATCAGGGCCATGGGCTAGCAAAATAATCGGGGCCGCAGGTGCATTGTGCAATGCCAGCTCCAAATCTGCGTCAGCTTGCCATGGGTCAGTTACGCCAGCAATCACAATTGCTTGCTCTCGCCAATGCACCACCCGATGTTGATTGAGCAAAACATCGACACCAACCTTGCTGAGCGTGCGCGCAATCAGCTGCGGATCATCCCAGTAATCGTGGTTGCCGAGGCAAGCATAAACCCCTAATGGCGCGTTGATGCCAGTCAGCATGTGCTCCAATGTGCCAACGTCGCTTGGCCGATTCACAAAATCGCCAGTTAATACAATAATATCTGGCTGCCATTGCTTGATCGTTGCTAAGGCTTGGCGCAGCACGTGCTGACTGTAATTCGGCCCGAGGTGCAAATCGCTGAGTTGGGCAATTTTGAAGCCATTTAGGTTGCTTGGCCAATGCGGCAAGCGCAAGCTATGGCGTTCCACGGCCAAGCGCCAAATGTTGGTCACGCCTAGGCCTGCTGCGGTTGCACCTGTGGCAAATAAACCACCGAGCATTGGCTTGGCCCAGCGTGGCGGTTGGCTGGTGAGCAAGGTGCTGGCGCTGCCCAAACCAAGCAGCGCTAGCAGCCCACCAAGATATTGCCAGCGGCGGGAATAAACCAGATGCGACACATTGGCACTATCTTTGCTGCCGCGTGGCACGGCTTCTAATGCGCTAAAACGATCATCAATCATCAATTATTTTTCCTTGTATGTGCGTGGGTTACGATGAATTTGATTGAACACGCTGCTGCATGTATATCACAGCGAGCTTAATCTGCGATGAAAGCTACTACACAGCTTGGCGATCTCACCCTAGCGGTAGGACTAACCTAGGACTAATGGCCATGCATTAATCCAGTTAGTGGCATAACCTATGATATACCAAGCGTAACCGCTCGAAACACCACATTCATGCCAAATTTGGAGGCGCTATGGATAGAGAACATCGTAGAGGATTACTGCAAGGTCAGCTCGTGCTAGCCATGATCCTCGTTATCAGTTTGCTGGGAATCGCCCAGCCTGCGCCAGCGACCCAACAAGTGTTAGTGCAGGGTGGCTCGCTCAGCCAACAAACCAGCGCAATTCAGGCAGTTGGTGGCACAATCCAACGCCAATTCAGCCGTTTCGAAACCAGTGTAGCTCATGTATCCACCACCCAAATTGAACAACTTAAAGCCCAAGGCTTGCGAGTTTTTGCCGATCAAACAGTCGAGGCCTCGGCCCAAACAACAAGTGCCCCAGCAACTACTGTGATGGCTGGCCCTGGACCAAAAGGCAAAACCTCGCCCGCGTTGCAATATCCATCGATTGTAACCGGTGCTGATGCATTGCAACGGCGTGGGATCGATGGCCGTGGCGTAACGGTCGCAGTAATCGATTCAGGCTTGCCTGCAATCGAACGGCCTGAGCGCTGGCAACGGATCAATAATACGACCGCCCGCTACAGCCAAGGCAGCCGTTTCTTAGTTTATAAAGATATGTTGGCAAGTAGCCAAATTACCAATAGCAGCGACCCATACGGCCATGGAACTCACGTTTTTGCAACATTGGCCGATAATCGCGCTTTGCCACCAGAGTATGGTACTGCCAAGGTTGGTATTGCTCCAGGCGCGAATTATGTGGTTGTCCGCGCTTTAGATTCGCAAGGTAAAGCATCGTATAGCACGATTATTGCAGCGATTGATTGGGTGATTGAAAACGCCGATGTCTACAACATTCGCGTATTAAATCTCTCGTTGCAAGCAGAAGTTGTTTCGCCCTACTGGTACGACCCCATGAACCAAGCAGTGATGCATGCTTGGAACGAAGGGATTACGGTAGTTGCAGCAGCAGGCAACACCGGTTCAAATCCGGCTACGATTATGGCGCCTGCCAACGTGCCATATATCGTTAGCGTTGGCGCAATTCGGCCAGCAGTCTATAACGACAACGGCAGCGATACCATTGCAGCCTATTCATCAGCTGGGCCAACCGAAAGTCGCTTTGTTAAACCAGATGTGGTGATTGCAGGCTCACGGGTGATTGCACCATTGCCAGCTGATAGTTTGCTTGCTAATTCCAGCGCTGCTGGCTTGGTGAGCGAACGTGCCCAACTCCAATGGGCCGACCTTAAAACCTCGCAACAACTCAATTATTATGCTTTGAGTGGCACATCAATGGCCGCCGCTGAGGTCAGTGGAATTGTGGCGCTGTTGATCCAAGATGAACCAACGCTTAGTAACAACCAAATTAAAGCTCGTTTGACGGGCACTGCGCAAGTTGCGACCTTAGATAATGGTCAAGCAGCCTACAGCATGTGGCAACAAGGTGCAGGTAAGGTTATTCCAACCGCCGTGGTCGATGGCAGTAATACTGGCAGCGCCAATGCAGGCATGGATCTTACGACCGACTTGATTGTCAGCAGTAATCCTGACGATACCAGCAACCACTATCAAGGGACGACTGAATACGATTCAACCAGCAATACATTTAGCGATAGCACAACGGCCTATAGCTCAACGCTTGCCACGAGTTATAGCACGTGGGCAGGCAGCTACAGCACCTGGGCTGGCAGTTATCTCACCTGGGCTGGGAGTTACAGCACCTGGGCTGGGAGTTACAGCACCTGGGCTGGCAGCTACAACACCTGGGCTGGGAGTTACAGCACCTGGGCTGGGAGTTACAGTACCTGGGCTGGCAGCTACAGCACCTGGGCTGGCAATAACGCCGATGCAGGCAGTCTCAACAGCAATATCAATGCAGGGAGTCTCGTTAGCGACTAAATTTCAACCATTTCGAGCGGGAAGCGTGGGAGTAGCAATACTTCCACGTTTTGGCATAGCGCAATAAGCAGCGCTGGTTTGGAATTCCAAACCAGCGCTGCTTTCGATTACTGACCTGTTTTGGATTAACTTAGGCTTTAGACATACTCGCGAAGCATGGTTGGGGTGTTCATTTGCTCGAATAAAATTTCGGCCCGTTCTTGATGCGCCAAGGCTACCGTGTAATCGCCGTTAAGTCGTTTGATGGTTGCACCAATCGTCAAGCCCAGCGCCAACAAATAATTATTGTTGAGCGAGAGTTGCAGCAATTGATCAATTGCCTCGCTCGCCTCACGCCGTTGGCCATTGTAGGCTTGCAAATAGATTTGCAACACTTGGCTACGGAAGAGCGATTGCGGCTCGTCAAGCTGCTTGGCCAGCCGAATTGCTCGCTTGGCCATCCGGTTGGCACAGGCGCGCCGACCTTCGACAAAGGCAATTCGTCCAAGCATTTCTGCAATAATCACCCGTTTGGGATCGTAGTGGTGCAGTTCGCAATACAATTTTTCTGCTTGCAAATAGTAGCCGCGTGCCCGTTGATAATCTTGCACATAAAACGAAATCGTGCCTTGTTGAATGAGGGCTGTCGCCATGTGTAGCTTTGCGCCAATTTGGCGGGCCAAACGATAGGCCATTTGCGAGAAGCGCAAGGCATCGTTGAACGAGCCAAGCATCATCATACAATGCGAACGGTTGTTAATTGCCAAAATCTGACCATTTAAATCGCCAATTGCTTGGGTTGTTTCGAGACTTTGCTCGTAGTAATTAGCGGCGGCATGCCAATCGGCAAGCTCCATCGCAATTACGCCAAGGTTGTTGAGCGCCCGACTCATGGCGGGCAAATCGCCGAGATAGCGGCTCACCGCCAAACTTTGGTTGACCAAGGCTTGCGCGCCTTTGAGATTACCACGTTGCCAAAAAGTCCCCGCTAGCCGATTAGCTGCCAAGGCTTGTAAGCCATGATGATTATTGAGTTCGCTGATGGTAAGGGCATTGTTGAGCAAACGCTCTGCTTGGTCTAAATTCCCACGATGAAAGGCAATCCAGCCTGCATCACAATCGATCCGAGCGTGATCAAGCAATGCGCCATCGGCCAACACCAAACGCGCTTGCTCTAAATGCTGCATAGCTTCGTCATAATTGCCTTGCTTTTCGTAGGTGGCAGCAAGTTGCCGTAAAATCGTGGCATGGGTGGCTTCGTTTTCTGGCATAGGCTGAATCATGCCAAGTGCTTGTTGATAGGCGACGCGTGCTTCATCATAGCGCCCAACAAAGCTCAAAATATCGCCACGCCCGTGAAACAGGCTTGTGCCATGTTCTGGGATTGGTGGCTCAAGTGCACTTAGCAATGGCAACGCTTGATCATACAAACGCAACGCATCATCATTAGCAAAACGGCTAGCAGCGCGTTGGGCCGCCAACAGCAAATATTCCAAGGCTTTGTGGGTTAATTGCGAATGGCTAAAGTGATAAGCCAAGGCATCGATATACAGCTCTGGATGTTCGCCAGCTTGGGCTTCGAGCGCTAGCGCCACCTCGCCGTGGAGCATATGACGTTGCTGGTGTAGCAGGCTGGCATAAATCGTTTCTTGTAGGAGCAAATGGCTAAATGACCAATCGTCGTGATGATTGGCTACTGGCTGCACAAAGCCACGTTGTTGCAATTGCTGAAGCTGCTCGCTGATTGGCTGTTCTGGCCGCAATTGGCTGAGCAATTGTTGACTAAAGCGGCGGCCAATCACCGAGGCAATCGCCAAACTTAGCGCCAAGTCAGTTGGCAAACGATCATAGCGCGAGCGCATCAACGCTTGCAGCGAGAGCGGCATCGTGGGCATTTGCAGGCTATCGCTGCTTTGGGCTTGAATATCGAGGCCAGCATGCAAGGCATGGCGGGCTAATTCTTCCAAATAAAAGGGCACACCATCTGCTTGGCGCACCAAATGCTCGATCATCACTGCTGAGGCTTGGGGCAGAATTTGCTTAATCAAGGCTTCAGCGGCTTCTGTGCTAAGCGAATTGAGTTCAAGCACCAAGCCTCGTTGTCGAGCCTGCGCCAAAATCCGATTGAAAGTTTGGCGAATTTGCGGGGTTTCGTCGTCGCGCGCAACCAAGTAGAGCAAGAGCGATGAAGCATCGAAGGTTTCGGCTATAAACTCCAATAGCTCCAGCGACAAATCGTCGGCCCATTGCACATCGTCGATCACAATCGCCATCGATTGTTGGCGCGTGCAGGCAACAAACAATTCGCGAATTGCCAAAAATACGTGGCGCTTCAATTGCGCCGCATCAAGGTGCTGCACCCGTTCAGCCAAACTTTGATCGATAAAATCGAGCGAGAGCAAATATTCGATATAAGGCATCAAATCGAGCGGCATATTGCCCAACTCATGAATCAGCAATTGAATTTTATGATGCATGGTGGCGGCAGAATCGGCATGATCAATTTGAAATAATTGGCGAATCAAGCCCAAAAAAGCGCTATAGGGCACAATTCGCGTGGCACTACTACAATCGTTGACCAAGACTTTCACATCACGACTGTGCAAATGTTGAATAATTTCGCCAGTCAGTCGCGTTTTGCCTACACCAGCCCTGCCCGTTAGGCCAATGACCCCGCCCATGCCATTGTGCAACAGCTCTGTCGCGCCGATCAAATTGTGTAATTCGGCATCGCGGCCAATTAATGGCAGTGCAAAACTTCCATCAACTACCGTTTGCGATAATTGCTTGCCTGCGAGAATCGCCGCTGCGATCGGTTGCTCAAAGCCTTTGAGCGAAACCGTATGTTGTTCGCTAAAGACAAAATTCTGCTGCAAATTTTGGGCTAAATCATCATCGACCATAATCGTGCCAGCATCGGTCACCTGCTGCAACCGCGCTGCCAAATTTACTGGGCCGCCAATAACCGTTAAATCGCTGTAGCGGTCGGAGCCAAGCAAACCTGCAATCACCTCGCCGCTGGCTAAGCCAACCCGAATTTGAAATTGAACGCCTGCATGGGCAATTGTTTCGTTGTAGGCTGCCAATTCTTCGAACATTGCCAACGCTGCATAGGCAGCTTGGGCGGCGTGGGCTTCGAGTGCGACGGGCATACCAAAAACCGCCATCAAGCCATCACCGGTAAATTTATCGATCGTGCCTTCAAAGCGGCGTACCGTTTCGCCCAAGCGGCGCAAGCATGGGTCGAGCAAACTATACATATGCTCAGCGCCCAGCCGATTGGTAAGGTTGGTATAGTTGCACACATCGGCAAATAAAATTGTCACCACGCGGCGAGTTGTCGCAGCAGGAACATACTCGATTAATGCAGTAGCACAGGTGCCGCAAAAGCGAAAACCTGGTGGATTAGCCGCGCCACAACTAAAACAGTGCAGCGGCAATGGGCTGGCACAATTGCCACAAAAGCGCGCGCTAGGCGGATTTTCGGCAAAGTTGCAGGTTGAGCAGCACGTAGTTGTTTGAACTGTCATAAACCGATTGGTGCTCCATGCGAAACGATAGTTTAGCCTATAGCAAAAATTCGGCCAGCAGAATGAAGATAAAGGATGAAGGATGAATTATGAGGGATGAAGGGGAAATCAAAAGTCAAAAGTACGCTGAGGTTATAGGCTGTTGACTATCGGCTATCGGAACATTGTGTGTGCAATCGTGCAATTCGTGGCGAAAAAATTGTGCTTCGTGCGCTTCGTGTCCTTCGTGGATCAGTTTTAACGCAGAGGCGCAGAGGAAAAACGGCTATTGGCTCATGGCTATAGAAATATTGTGTGTGCAATGTGTGCAATTCGTGGCGAAAAAGCTGAGGATGGGGGATTGGAACAGCGAAGAGCGCGAATGCCGCGAAGGATAATGCTGGGGGAATAGGAAACACAGCAACAATCCAACGCGTGAATATTAGGGGGTGTCGGGGGATGAAAACCCCTGACGTTTCCCGCCGGGGCGGGACGGAAGGGTGGCGAAACAAATGAATAGGGATTGGGGATTGGATGCTGGGGATCGGGCTATTGGCTATCGGAACATTGTTCGTGCAATTCGTGGCTAAAAAATTGTGCTTCGTGCGCTTCGTGTCCTTCGTGGATCACAAACCAGCAAATGTTAAGCAATATGCTATAGTTATTGGCGATCAACGGCGATCGTGCGACAACAACTTTACCAATGGACAAGGAACTAAGGCTATGGCGAATCCATTTCTTGAACAACTAGGGCAACGAGCCTTGCTTTGTGATGGCGCGATGGGCACTCAATTGTACAATCGCGGCAACGATTTTGACGAGTGCTTCGATGCCTTGAATCTGACCCAGCCAGATGTCGTGCGTGAAGTTCATCAGAGCTATATTGAGGCTGGGGCCGATATTATTGAAACTAATACCTACGGCGCAAATCGCTTTAAATTAGAGCCGTTTGGCCTTGCTGATAAAGTTCGTCAAATTAACCATCGCGGGATGAAGCTGGCCCGCGAAGCCCGCGAAATCGCTGGCACCAACACCTTGATTGCTGGCGCAGTTGGCCCGCTAGGCGTGTTATTGCAACCCTACGGCCCCTTAACCGAACAAGCAGCCCACGAAGCGTTTGCCGAACAAATTGGCACGTTATTGGAGCAAGGCGCTGATCTGTTGATGTTTGAGACATTTAGCGATCTGCGTGAAATGGTGATTGCGGTTAAGGCTGCCAAGCAAGTTGGCGATTTGCCAATCGTTGCCCAGATGACCTTTGCCGAAGATGGCCGCACGGTGCTTGGCAACACGCCTGAAGAAGTGGTGCGCAAACTTGGCGAGTTGGGCGTGGCCGTGGTCGGGGTCAATTGTTCGGTTGGTCCGCAACGGGTGTTTCGGGTTGTGCAAAGTATGCGCGCGGTCAACGCCACCATACCAATTTCGGCCCAACCAAATGCTGGCTGGCCAACCGAGCGCCATAATCGCGTGTTTTATCCTTCGTCGCCTGAATATATGGCCGATTACGCGCGACGTATGGTCGAAGAATTGAATGTGCAGATTGTTGGGGGCTGTTGTGGCACCACGCCGCAGCATATCAGCAGCATGCATGCTGCCTTGCAGGATCTGAATCCAGCCAGCACGCTCAATATTACGATTGTTGATGACGAAGCGCCAAGCGTGCAATTGCCCAGCAAAAGCGCCGAAACCACCCAACTTGGCCGCATGTTGGCCGATGGCGCGTTTGTTACCAGCGTTGAAATCGACCCGCCCAAAGGCCACAATCCTCGGCGCTGTCTCGAAGGCGCACGCCAAATGCAGGCCGCAGGCGTGAATTTTATTAATGTTGCTGATAGCCCGATGGCGCGGGTGCGGATGAGCGCCTTGCCCATGTGCAACTTGATTCAGCAACAAGTTGGCATGGAAACAATTCTGCACTTTACGACCCGCGACCGTTCATTGATGGGCTTGCAAAGCGATTTGCTTGGTGCGCATGCCTTGGGTGTGCGCAACATCTTGGCCTTGAAAGGCGATCCGCCGTCGTTTGGCGCCTATCCTGGCACCTCAGGCGTGTTCGATGTTGATACGATTGGCTTGGTCAAGGTAATTGCTGGGATGAACAGCGGCGTTGATACTGCTGGCAACGATATTGGCACGCCAACCAACTTCTTAATTGGCGTGGCCCTCAATATTAACGCCGAAGACCCAGATTGGGAAATTGATCGTTTGCATCAAAAAGTGGCTGCTGGCGCGCACTATGCCATGACTCAAATCGCATACGATGCGGCCGAACTTGATCGTTTTCTCGATAAACTTGGCCCGCTGCCAATTCCCATTTTGTTGGGTTTGATGCCAGTTCAGAGCTATCGCCATGCTTCGTTTTTACATAACGAAGTGCCAGGCATTACCTTGCCCAACGAGGTGCTGGAGCGCATGAAGCAAGCTGGCTCCAATGGTCGAGCGGTTGGGGTGCAAGTTTCGCAAGAAATTCTGACCGCAGCCTACGATCGCATCCAAGGGGTGTATATCATGCCATCGTTTGGCCGCTACGAAATGGCCGCCGAAGTGCTCGAAGTGTTGAAGGCAACCAACGCCTAGGCATAGCCGTAGTGCATGGCGAATTCTGGTTTTGTGGAGATTCGCCATGCATTGCCCCCGTTGTCGTCAAAACGTCGCTCTGACCGTCAATCGCTGCCCCAACTGCCAACAAGCGATTAAACCGCTGCTGTTGAGCCAACAAATCCCCTTAGCGCCGCAACAACGCCAATCGCTGATTAATAAAATTTTGCTGCCAAGCGCTTGCTTGCTGTTTGTTGCGATCGTGCTGGCTAGTTTGCGGTTTGCGATTAATCCTGTGTCAAGCTGGGCTTGGCTGGGCGTTACGGTGATGATTGCCGCAACAAGCATCTATTTGCTTAACCTCGTGCGCGATTTGCTGAGTGGTTTTGTGACGGTTCAAATTGCTCAATTGGAGTTGCTGCGGGAATATAGCAATCGCGCGGGCACACGTTTTTATGGCGATTTTGGCGTACTCGGCAAACTCCAATTGAGCAAAGAGCACTTTGATTTGGCGATTGAAGGCAATTATTACAACGTGACCTATAGCCCAAAAAGTAAAACTGTGTGGGGATTAGCGCCGCTTAGCCGTGAACTGGCTTAATTTCAGCTTGCTGCTTGCAGGAAATCAAGCCAGCCAATGCTGCGTCTTAGCTCGCGAATGTTGGTTTTGTGGAGATTCGCCATGCACTGCCCCCGTTGCCAGCAAAAAGTTGATCTGCACATCAACCAATGCCCTAAATGTAAACGCAAGCTCAAACCGCTGGTGTTGAGCCAACAAATTCCGTTATCGGCACAGCAACGCCAAGCCTTGCGCAGCGAAATTATTACCCTCGGCATTGCGCTTGGGTTTCTGGTTTGTATCGCCACGATCCTACTTTTTGCGCTCAAGGATGTATCTGGTTTGATTTGGCCAATTTTTGGCCTAATGCTTGCGGTTGTAGGCTTCTATTTGCTCAGCCGAGTGCGCGATCTGCTTGGTGGCATTGCCCACGTGCAGATTGATCAGTTGCTCGAATTACGCTATGTCCGTACCAGGCGCAAAACCCGTTTATATGCCGATTTTAAGCTCATTGGCAGCCAATTATTAACCATGGAGGATCGCGATATTGCGATCGAAGGCAACTATTATGTTGTAACCTATAGCCAGCGCAACAACAATGTGTGGGAGTTAGCCAAGCTGCGGCGTGAAGTTGCCTAGCGCACGGTGCTTTCGCGCACAATCAAGGTCGTTGGCAGGGTTGTGATCACTGCTGGCATCTGCTCGTCGCTTGGATTGATTAATTGCAGCAGCGTTTGCACCGCCAAGCGGCCTAATTGACGCAATGGCTGGCGAATGGTGGTTAGGGCTGGCGAGAAGTAGGCCGATTCAGCCAAATCGTCAAAGCCCACGATTGCCAAATCTTCGGGCACCCGCAGGCCATGGCTGCTGGCATAATGCAACGCGCCCAAGGCCATTTGATCGTTGCAGGCAAAAACTGCATCCATCGCGGGATAGCGGTTGAACAATTCGCCGCAGGCTTGTTCGCCGCTGGCCGCCGACCAATTGCCGATGCCAATTTGTTGTTGCGTTGGCGTGATACCTGCCGCCAGCAAGCCATCGTACCAGCCGCTGCGGCGTTGGCGGGTTTCGAGCCATTCACTTGGCCCACAGATGATGCCGATTTCGCGGCGCCCAATGCTTAGCAAATGCTCGACTGCTTGGCGCGCACCGCCATAATTGTCGATGCCAATTGTGGTGAAGCGTGGGTTGGGTTGGCTTTTGACAAAGACAATCGGTGGGCAAGTTGCTGGCAATTGGGCTTGCACAACCTCAACATTTTCGTTCAGTTCCGCCGCTGCAAAGATAATCCCATCGACATGGCGTGCCATCAGCGCCTCGATAATTGGCACAATATTGGTCGCATCAAAACGCGGCAATTCCTTGAGCAACAAAGCATAATTCGAGGCTTCGCTTTCCTCAGCGATGCCATTCAACGTCAGCGACACGCCCATATATTGCAAGCCTGCGGTAATCACACCCAAAGTAAAGCTCTGTTGCTGCACCAAGCTGCGGGCCAAGGCGCTTGGCTGATAGCCCATCTCAGCAATTGCTTTTTCTACAGCCTCGCGGGTTTGCGGCGAAACATCGGGCCGATTGTTGAGCACCCGCGAAACGGTTTGGGTCGAAACATTACACAGTTTTGCAATATCTTTGATCGTGACTTTTTGTGGACGTTGAATGGTCATGGCGAACTCCCAATAGCACGCTGCATTTTAGATCGCTGGGATGCAAGCTGCTAGTATAGCCGATCTTGCCCCGACGTTGCTTCGGCCACGCTGCAACGCTGCTCAGGGTGGCGGTTCAGTGCCATTGGTGCGCAGCGTTGCGGCGTTGGTTGCTGAGGGTTGGTTTACAACCCTTTAGCCAAGTGATAGTAGAGATCGTTCCAGCGCAGCTCTTGCTTGAATTGGCTGACGTTAGTGGTGCGATCGATTTGCAAATATTCCATGCCTGCAATTTCTGCAAAATCGGCGAGATGTTCACTGGTCAGGTCAAAGCTAAAGCCGGTGTGATGCGCGCCGCCAGCGTAGATCCAAGCCGCCGCAGCGGTTTTGAGATCTGGTTGAGGCAGCCACAAGGCGCGGGCAACTGGCAAGTTTGGCAATGGCTCGTCGGTTTCAACTGCATCAACCACACTATTGATCAAGCGCAAACGATTGCCCATTTCAACGATTGAGGCGTTGACTGCTGGCCCAGTTTTGGCATCGAACACCAAGCGCACTGGGTCGGTCTTGCCACCAATGTCCAACGGATGGACTTCGAGCCGTGGTTTGGTTGCGGCAATTGAAGGACAAATTTCGAGCATATGCGCGCCCAGCACTTTCATGCCGTTGCTTCCAAAGTGATAGGTGTAATCTTCCATAAACGAGGTGCCGCCAGTTAATCCAGCGCTCATCACCTTCATCGCCCGAACCAGGGCTGCGGTTTTCCAATCGCCCTCGCCAGCAAAGCCATAGCCGCGATCCATCAGCCGTTGCGGGCCTAAACCTGGCAATTGCACCAAGCCATGCAAATCTTCGAAGGTGGTTGTAAAGCCTTTGAAATTGCCATGCTCAAGAAAATAGCGCAAGCCTAGCTCGATGCGAGCAGCTTCACGTAGCGATTGATGCTGCTCGCCGCCAGCTTGCAGGCCTGCTGCCAAGTCGTAGTGTTCAGCATATTCTTGTAAGGTACTGTTGATATCTGCGTCGCTAACTTCGTTGACAAAGCGCACCAAATCGCCAACGCCATAGCCGCTGACGCTATAGCCAAGCCGCATTTGGGCGTTGACTTTATCGCCTTCGGTTACGGCAACTTCGCGCATGTTGTCGCCAAAACGGGCAAAGCGCGCGCCTTGGGCATCGTGCCAAGCAGCGGCGGCTCGCGTCCAGGCTGCGATTCGATCATGGACTTCGCTATCTTGCCAGTGGCCAACAATCACTTTGCGTTCCAAGCGCATACGGCTGACGATAAAGCCAAATTCACGGTCGCCGTGGGCTGCTTGGTTAAGGTTCATAAAATCCATGTCGATTTGCGACCATGGAATTTCGCTGTTGAATTGGGTGTGTAAGTGAGCGAGTGGTTTTTGCAAACTGCGCAGGCCGGCAATCCACATTTTGGCTGGCGAGAAGGTATGCATCCATGCCACCAAGCCAATACAGTTTTTGGCGGCGTTGGCTTCGAGCACCAAATTGTAAATTTCGTCTGGTGTTTTGAGCACAGGCTTGAACACCACGCGCACCGGAATCGCGCTGCTTTGATCAAATCCTGCGGCGATAATTTGTGAGTGTTTGGCAACTTGTTCTAAAGTTTCGGGGCCATACAGATGTTGGCTCCCAGTAATAAACCACACTTCATACTGTTTCAAATCAAGCATCGATTGGCCTTTCTATAATTGAGGTTGGGCATCGGGGGCTGGGGGTCGGAATTTTATTCTGATGCGAATGCCGACCCCCGCTTCCCAACAACCGATCCCTCTATTTATTAAATCTTGAGCATTTGGATGATCATGGTTGTTAGAATCCGATCCTCGATCCCCAACAACCGATCCCCAACTTTACTGCCCATACACATTGGTATAGCGATAGTGCAATTTGGCAACGTCGTCGCTGGCGATCTCCTGCGGTTGGCCGATTTGCAAGGCATACCACGTAGTACGGGCCACATCTTCGGTCATTACGGCAGCTTTGACGGCGGCTTTGGCCGATTTGCCAATCGTGAAAACGCCATGATTTTGCAGCAGCACCGCTGGCGATGTGCCAATGTGTTCGACCACTTGCTGGCCAATTTCCTCGCCACCGATCAAGGCAAAGCCAGCGCAAGGAATCGGCCCGCCAAATTCATCGGCCATCGCAGTTAAATAGACTGGAATTGATTTACCGTTTGCTGCAAACGCCGTGGCAAATGGCGAATGGGTATGCACAATTCCATTCACATCAGGCCGATGGCGATAAATGTACAAATGGCTGGCGGTATCCGATGAAGGCTTGAGTTCGCCTTCGATCACATTGCCGTCTAAATCGAGCACTACATGGTCGGCGGGCTGCAAATCTTCAAACATCACGCCGCTGGGCTTGATCACCACCAAATTGGTTTCGGGATCGCGGGCGCTGACATTTCCCGAAGTCCAGGTTACCAAGCCATTTTTGGGCAATTCAAGGTGCAATTTCCAGAGTTCGTGTTTCAGGGTTTCTAACATGGTTCTATTCCAATCTGGCTGCAACTAGGCGGTGAGCGCGGCGTGACGGAGCATGCGCAAGCGCTTCATCACGTCGTTTTCGCCACGGCCAAAGTAGTTGTATAGCACTTTATATTCAGCATAAAGCTGGTCGTAAATTTCAACGTTGGCGGGAATTGGCTTGAAGGTTTCGGCTTTCAAGCGGCCCATTTGTTTGGCGGCGCTAGCAATATCGGCGTAGCCACCTGCTTCAAGGCCTGCGGCCACTGCGCCGTGCATAGCTGCGCCCAAAGCTGGGGCCTGTTTGCTGGCAATGACGCTAATTTCATAGTTGGTTACATCGGCGTAAATTTGCATCAACAAATGGTTTTTTTCGGGCAAGCCGCCAGCTGCAATCAATTTGCGAATGGGCACACCCGATTGATTGAAGGTTTCGATAATTTCGCGTTTGCCAAAGGCCGTTGCTTCGAGCAAGGCGCGGTAGATTTCGGGCGCAGTCGTGGCCAAGGTCATGCCCAACACCAAGCCATTGAGTTCAACATCGACCAAGGTTGAGCGATTGCCATTGAACCAATCGAGGGCTAAGAGACCGCTCTCAGCAGGCTTAAGTTTGGCGGCTTCGCGTTCGAGCAAGCTGTGAATATTGAGGCCTTCAGCCTCGGCTTGGGTGAAATATTCGCCAGGCACACCATGCTCAATAAACCAAGCAAAAATGTCGCCAACCCCGCTTTGGCCTGCCTCGTAGCCCAACATGCCTGGCACGATCCCGCCATCGACTACGCCACACATGCCTTCGACGATTGGCAATTGGTCGCGCTGTTCGCCGTTCATCACGTCGCAGGTGCTGGTGCCCATAATCATCACCATCGTGCCAATGTCGGTGTTGCCGGTAACTGGCAGGGTGACGTGGGCATCGACGTTGGCGACGGCAACCGCTGTTCCTGCCAGTAAGCCCGTCCATTCGGCGGCTTGTTGGCTAAGGCCACCAGCTTTTGCGCCAAGTGGCAAGAGCGTGCGCGACATTTTCTGATCGACGATGAGCTCCATTCGTTCGTCGAGCGCCTTAAAAAATTCGTTGGGTGGAAAGCCCTCAGATTTCGACCACATGGCTTTGTAGCCTGCAGTACACTCGTTGCGGGTTTCGACCCCAGTCAACTGCCAAACTACCCAATCGGTTGCTTCGATCAAGCGATCGGCGGCAGCATAAACTTCTGGCGCTTCATTGAGAATTTGCCAAGCCTTGGGGAAAAACCATTCTGAGCTAATCTTGCCGCCGTAGCGATCAAGGAAGCTATAGCCAAGCTCGCGGGCAATTTGGTTGAGCTGGTTAGCTTCGGGCTGGGCGGCATGATGTTTCCACAATTTGACCCAAGCGTGCGGCGTGTTGCGCCACTCTGGCAGCATACACAAGGGCGTGCCATCAGCTTTGGTTGGCAACATCGTGCAGGCAGTAAAATCAACCCCAATCCCAATTACGTCAGCAGGGTCAACGCCACTTTCTTTGAGGATGGTTGGGATTGTGTTTTTGAAGACATCGAGATAATCGTTGGGGTCTTGGAGCGCCCAATCTGGCTCAAGCCGAATGTTGGTGCCAGGCAGTTTATCATCGATAACCCCGTTGGCGTAGGGATAAATTGCGGTTGCGATTTCTTGGCCATTGCGCACATCAACGAGCACAGCACGGCCCGACTCGGTGCCAAAATCGACCCCGATCGTGTAAGTTTGCCGACTCATGGCAACTCCTTGTATGAGGTTGCAAGGCACGAACCAAGCCTAGCTCATGCCTTGCGCTGCTTCAACTAGCCTTTGTTTTTGCTTGATACGTCGAAGTAGACGGCGATCAAGAGCACTGCACCTTTGACCACTTGTTGCCAGTCGACGCTTACGCCAGCGATTGACATGCCATTATTGAGCACGCCCATCACCAAGGCCCCGATGACCACGCCAAAGATTGTGCCGATGCCGCCTGAGGCCGATGCGCCGCCGATAAAGACCGCCGCAATTGCATCGAGTTCAAAGCCATCGCCAGCTTTGGGAGTGGCCGAGTTCAAGCGACCTGTGAAGATCATGCCGCCGATAGCTGCCAAAACACCCATATTGACGAAGGTGTAGAATGTCAGACGGTCGGTTGGTACGCCAGAGAGTTTGGCGGCTTTTTCGTTGCCACCCAAAGCATAAATCCGCCGCCCAATCACGGTCTTTTTGGTGACAAAGATATACAAGACGATCAATGGGATTAACACCAACAAGACGTTGGGCAAGCCTTTGTAGGAAGCCAAGATATAGCAGAAGGCCATAATGATCGCCACAACCGCTGCATTTTTGACAATAAACAAAGGAGTTGAGATTACTGGGAAGTTGAATGCGCGGCTATTTTTGCGCCCTACAATATCCAAGTAGACGATGATTGCGGCAAACGCTAAACCGATGATAAGCGTCATCACATGCAGTTTTGCGTCAGCGCCACCAAAGGGGTTGCTCATAAAGCCAGTCGTGGCTTCGTTGCCGCTAATGAAACCGCGGCTAATATTGCTGAAGCTTTCAGGGAACGGGCCAAGTGAGCTGCCGCCGAGCAGCACCAAAGTCAAGCCGCGAAAGATCAACATCCCGGCGAGGGTCACAATAAAGGCCGGAATTTTGCGGAAGGCCACCCAGTAGCCTTGAAAGGCGCCGATCGCAGCCCCGATTGCAATACAGGCAGCAATCGAAAGGATCACCGGATAATCGTTTTTGACCATCATATAGCCAGCGACTGCCCCGACAAAGGCCGCCACCGAGCCAATCGAAAGATCGATATGGCCTGCCACAATCACCAGCAGCATGCCCAGCGCCATCACCACGATATAGCTATTTTGCAAAATCACATTGGTGATATTGGTTGGTTGCAGCAACACGCCGCTGGTTTCAAATTGGAAATACAGCACAATTACCACAAGGGCAACCAGCATGCCATATTCGCGCATATTGTTTTTCAAGAAAGCGAAAACGGTGGCGAGATTGAACCCAGCCGCTTTGCTGGATTCGTTGGTTTGCAGTTCAGCGCTCATTGCTGGTTAACCTCCTGCTGCATAATGCACTTCATGATCTTTTCCTGAGAGGCATCGGCGGCAGGCATTTCGCCAACCAGCTGACCTTCATTCATTACATAAATGCGATCACACATGCCGAGAATTTCGGGTAATTCTGAAGAGATGATGATCACGGCTTTGCCTGCTTGCGCCAGCTTGTTGATAATCGTGTAGATTTCGTATTTAGCGCCCACGTCAATCCCACGGGTTGGCTCATCGAGAATCAGAATATCGGGGTTGGCAAACAACCACTTGCTGAGCACCACTTTTTGTTGGTTGCCGCCTGAGAGATTGACGGTTTTTTGCAGCACGCTGGAGCTGCGAATGCCTAAATCGTCCCGATATTGATTGGTAATGCGCAATTCTTTTGGCTCGTTAATCACCGATTTATTGGCAATCGCTGGCAGATTCGCGAGCGAAATATTATTTTTAATTCCATCGATCAGCACCAAGCCATAGTTTTTGCGGTCTTCGGTAACGTAGGCAATGCCGTTACGAATGGCCTTTTGAATCGTGCGTACATCGATCTCTTGGCCATTTTTATAGACATGGCCACTGATATGTTTGCCATATGCGTGACCAAAAATACTCATTGCTAATTCGGTGCGGCCAGAACCCATCAGGCCTGCAATCCCGACAATTTCGCCTTTGCGCACGCTGAAGCTGACGTTATCGACAACTTTGCGCTCGGCATGAAGTGGGTGATAGACATTCCAGTTGCGAACTTCAAACAGAGTTTCGCCAATCGTGGCCTCGCGAGGCGGAAAACGATGGCTCAAATCGCGGCCAACCATGCCACGGATAATCCGGTCTTCGCTAATTGTTTCTTTGTGACAATCGAGGGTTTCAATCGTTGCGCCATCACGGATCACCGTAATCCTATCGGCAACTTTGGAAACTTCATTTAGTTTATGCGAGATCAGAATCGATGAGATGCCTTGTTGTTTAAATTGCAGCAGCAATTCGAGCAAGGCTTGGCTATCGCTTTCGTTCAAACTGGCGGTTGGTTCATCGAGAATCAACAGCTTAACTTCTTTGGCAAGCGCTTTGGCAATTTCAACTAATTGTTGCTTGCCTACGCCAATATCAGTAATTAATGTGTTGGGCGATTCGTTCAGCCCCACTTTTTTGAGCAAAGCTTGGGTTTTGGCAATCGCCGCATTCCAATTGATGACGCCGCGTGAGGCAGTTTCGTGGCCGAGAAAGATATTTTCGGCAATCGAGAGGAACGGAATCAAGGCCAGTTCTTGGTGGATAATCACGATGCCAAGTTTTTCGCTGGCGCTAATATCGTTGAAACGACATTCTTGGCCCTCGAAAATAATCTCGCCTGTGTAGCTGCCATGCGGGTAGACGCCGCTAAGCACCTTCATCAAGGTCGATTTGCCTGCGCCATTTTCGCCCACCAGCGCGTGAATTTCTGCGCGGCGCACTTGCAAATTAACATCATTGAGCGCTTTAACCCCAGGAAAGGTTTTGGTGATGCCGCGCATTTCAAGTAGTAGATCAGACATAACCTGTGCCTCGTTTGCTGAGAAGATGGCCAAGTTTCGGATGCAAAGCAGGCCTAAGCATAAGCCATGCTCACACTCAGACCTGCTGCCAGAACTATTTGGTTATGTCTTCTTTTTTGTAGTAACCACTGTCGATCAACACTTTTTCCCAGTTGGTTACATCAACAACGACCGGAACCAGCAATTGTGACGGCACAACTTTGACCCCGTTGTTGTAGGTGGTGGTGTCATTGACCGCTACTTCTTTGCCTGACAATGAGGCTTCGACCATACCAACGACTGATTTTGCCAATTCGCGGGTATCTTTGAAGATGGTTGAGCTTTGTTCGCCAGCGATGATTGACTTGACCGAAGGAACTTCAGCATCTTGGCCTGAAACAACTGGCATTGGTTGGTCGGCGCTGCCGTAGCCAACACCCTTGAGCGATGAGATGATCCCAATGCTAATCCCGTCGTATGGTGAAAGCACTGCATCAACTCGTTTGTCGCCGTAGAAAGCGCTCAAAATGTTGTCCATGCGTGATTGAGCGGTTGCCCCGTCCCAGCGCAAGGTAGCGACTTTGTCCATGCCCGTTTGGCCACTGACAACCACCAACTTGCCGCTATCGATGTAGGGTTGCAAGACCGACATTGCGCCATCGTAGAAGAAGAAGGCGTTGTTATCATCCGATGAGCCACCGAACAACTCGATATTGAAGGGGCCTTTGCCTTCTTTCAAGCCAAGTTTGGTTTCGATCGATTGGGCTTGCAAGACCCCAACCTTGAAGTTATCGAAGGTTGCGTAGTAATCGACGTTAGGCGTCTTTTTGATCAAGCGGTCGTAGGCGATAACCAGAATTTTCTTATCTTTAGCACTTTGCAGAACATCTGAGAGGGTTTCGCCGTCGATTGCCGCAATCACCAAAACATTGACCCCTTTGGTGACCATGTTTTCAATTTGCGAAAGTTGGGTTGGAATATCGTCTTCAGCGTATTGAAGATCGGTTTTGAAGCCTTTTTCTTGGAAATACTTCACCATATTGTCGCCGTCGGCGATCCAACGAGCAGATGATTTGGTGGGCATTGAGATCCCAATGGTGTATTTGCTGTTATCAGCGTTAGCGGTTGTGCCACCGCTGTTGGTTGTGCCGCCATCGGTTGCTGCAGGCGTTGGGGTTGCGGCTTCGCCACAGCTTGCCAAAACCATTGTCATCAGCACCATCAAAACCAGCATGAACTTCGCGCGAGGAGACTTCATCGTCATGTCCTTCCTTGGAGTAAGTTTTCGTGGGCGGTGGCTTAAGTTGTGCCACAGCTAGGGTTGCTGCGCTTAAATGGCGCACCCAACGAAGACAGGTTACGAACATTGAAGCATTTACATTGGAACGGTAAGCTAGGGAGGGGTTTAGAGGTGGTACCGACCTCGTTATCGATCCCGTTATCGATCCCGTTATCGATAACGGTGGCATTATAACAATCCAGTTAGCCGCTGTCAAGCAGCGAGCTGAGGCTGAAGTACTGGTCTGATCTAGCCCATCAGTGGGTGATCGAGTACGCTTGCCCGACGAACGCAACCCATGCTGATTCTTGACGTACACTACTATTGGAGGACTATCCAGATGAAATGCCCAAATTGCTATAGTAATGTTGCAAATAGCAGTACCACCTGCCCACGCTGCGATTGGCCGTTACGCACGCCCCCTGCTTCGACCGCCTCAGCAGCATTTGGCCAATCACCAACCGCCAATGCTTGGGGCCGCGATCAACAAAATGATGCTGGCGTTTGGGAGCCAAGTAAGCCAGCGGCAACAGCTTGGGAGCCAAGTGCGCCTGCTGATGCTGCTTGGAATCAAGCAACCCAAGCATTAAATACTTGGGAGCAGCCAGCTGCCGAACCTGCCTCAACCTGGGATCAATCGCCAATGCAAAGCGTTGCCGCGCCGCCAAACGCCACAATGATGGGGAATGCCATGCCCACCAGTGTGCCCTTGACGGGCGGCCAAAAAGCCAAACTGTTGTTTGGCGCGATCATTCCATTGATCGTTATTACAATCGGGATTTTGTATGTTAGCCGCGCCCCGATGACTGGCGAATTAAGCTTTGTCTGGATTTTTATTGGCGTGCTAAGTTTGATTTTTGGTTGGCAAGCTATTACCAAGTTGATTGATTTTTTCAGTGGCGTTGCCTTGGTTCAAGTTGATCGCTTAACCAAAACCCAAATTGTTAAAAACAAAAATAGTCGCAATTACTATGGCCATTTTGAACGCATTGGTCGGCTGAATATTGGTCGCCAAAATTACGATACTGCCTTGCAAGGCGCAATTTATCAAGTGACCTATAGCGCCCGTAGCAAAAGCTTGTGGGCGATGCAACAAGTTGGCTAACCCATGCCGAACTAGTGAAAGAAGCAGAGAGGAATGGTTATGAAATGTCCGAAGTGTCAAACGATTGTTCCCGACCGTAGTCGCTGTGGCGCATGTAGCTTTCCGTTTTATGCCCAACTTGATGAGGCTAAGGTTTTGCATTTAGCGACTCATCCTGATGGCAAGAGTATTCGCTTGCCAAGTGGCCGCTTTATCAGCATTCCCGAAGACCACAATCTTGTGCCAATGATTATGCCATTGACGCACGCCCAAAAGAATAAACACCTTTTGATGGCACTCTTGTTTCTGGTACTGATTGTAATCACGCTGATGGTGATTGGCTATTTAAGTTTGGCTGTTGATATCGGCTTTATCTGGGTATTTGTGGTGATTTTTGGCTTAGCATTGAGCTGGCAGATGATTGCCCACTTGATCGATTTCTTTAACGGCGAGGCTGAAGTCTATGTTGACCGCTTAATCGAAACCGAACGTTATTGTGCAAGGTATGAACGCAGAAGAATCTATTACTTTGGTTATTTCGAGCAGCTTGGCCGAGTATCTATTAGTGTCAATGATCATTATGCCGCGATTCCAGGTACGCTCTATAGATTGAGTTATGCTAAAGCTTCCCACCATTTATTAGATGTAGTGCAGGTTGATAGTCGATAATGGTCTTTTCCTAATTGAAAGAAGCAGAGAGGACTGGTTATGAAATGCCCGAAGTGTCAAAAGCTTGTTCCCGACCGTAGTCGCTGTGTCGAATGTGGTTTTCCGTTTTATGTCCAACTTGATGAGGCTGCAGTTGCGCATTTAGCTACCCATCCTGGTGGCGAGAGTGTTCGCTTGCCAAGTGGTCGCTACATCAGCATTCCCACTGACCATAATCTTGAGCCAACGATCATGCCATTGACGCGCGCCCAAAAGAACAAACACCTTCTGATTGCCTTGGCGAGTTTGGCGGCGCTATTTGTGGCAATGCTGATTGTTGGCTATTTAATTAAGCTTGGCGATTTTGGGTTTATTTTGGCATTTGTGGGAATCCTTGGCCTCGCGGCAGGTTGGATGCTCGTTGCCCACTTACTGGATTTCTTCAATGGTGTGGCTGAAGTCTATATTGATCGCTTAATCGAAACTCAACGTTATCGTTTCAAGCATCAACAATCAAAAGCCCATTACTATGGCTATTTCGAACAGCTTGGCCGAGTCAATATTAGCGCGAATGATCATTATGCCGCTATTCCAGGTGCGCTCTATAGATTGAGTTATGGAAAAGCTTCCCAACGTTTATTGGATATGGTGCAGGTTGATGGCTCATTTTGATGGATCATTGGATACAGCTCACGTTGATAGTGCAGCAGAATAGGAATCACGATGCAATGCCCAGAATGTAATGCGACCCTCACGAGCGCTGCTGGCAATTGTGATACGTGTGGCGCAGTCATCGACAACCAATTATTGCAGCTGGTGGTTGCACCGCCTGGTTCGCGGCCATTAACTGCCAAACAAGCGTGGCAATTCTTTTTGGTTGGTCTGATTCCTTGGTCAATAGTGTTCCTTTTTTGTTGGTGGTTTTTGAACGACGATAGCTGGCCATTTTGGCTGCTGATGGGAATTTTAGGTTTGTATTTGGTGGGTAAGCTAGGCCGATTAGCCATCGATCTTTGGCGTAGCAAAGCCCGCAAACAATGAAAGGCAACTATTTATGAACTGCCCAATTTGTAATACACCGCTGGCAACTGCGAGTCAGCCATGCCCAATTTGCAATCAGCGAACTCGGCGTTCGATTGCTACTCCACTCTTTGGCGAATTTCCCATGGCCAATGCCTACCAGCGAACTGAACCGATGTCCGAACCACTTTGGGAGCCAGAGGCCGAGCCAGCGCATGAACCTACAAAAGCAGAACTTGCATGGCTTGAAACCTTTGCGCCAACGACTATTCGGCTTACGAGTGATCAAAAGAGCTTACTTTTGGAGAGCAGCATATTTCATTTGACCATGCTGATCGCGGTTGCGTGGTTCGTGCTGCGCATCGAGCTAGCTGAGACGATTCCTGGCTTTTTCAAACTTGTATTCTTTGGTTGGGTTGGCTGGTATTTGATGGGCTATTTGCTTGATTTGCTGAGTGGCGTTGCTCAAGTCGCCGTCGATCGACTAGGCTCGAAATCGCACAGCAGCAGAAATAGCATCTATAAGGCTCGATTTGAGCGCGTTGGCAGACTCGATATAGACTGGACAACGTATAGATTGCTAGTCAAGGGAGCGATATATCAGATCAGTTATAGCCGCTTCTCCAAACGTTTATGGACAATCCATCAAGCGATTCCTAAGCAGTCATTAGATGCTCAACGTGCGCCCGAACGCGAAAATTGGTCTACGATGCTCTATCTTATTCTTTTTGTGGCCTTTTGGTATCTCTTTCGTTCGCCTACGCTGAATATTTTTAATCCCACGTTGGAGGCTATTGATCCCACTTTCTTTTGGGCGCTTGGCGAGACGCTTGCAATTATTGTGCTTGGGCGACTGTTAAGTGCGCTCGTAGGCCGCTTGCTGCATCCAACTACAAAATAAACTGAGCCATGAGAGAAATGATGAATGTCATGTATTGCCCAAAGTGTTATATCAAATTTCCGTCTGGTGAGCGCCGTTGCCCCAAATGTGGTGGGCCAGGCTTGCCCAGAAATACACCATTAAAAGCCAATTCAGTCCAACCCAAAACAGTTAGTCTAACTGGATCACAAAAGTCGAAGCTGTTGTTTAGTAGTGTTATGGGATTATTGTTTCTAGCAATACCCAGTAGCATTATTTTTGGCATTCTTTTGCCATTGCAATTTAATTGGCTATGGTTTTTGCTTGGTATAGGCATTATTTGTATTGGAATCTACACCAATAGTAGTTTGCACGAATTGCTTGATGGTACTGCTTCGGTTAAATCAGCGCAACTGCTTAAAGTTGATCGTTTTGATGTGGGTGCTAGGATCTGTTTTGGCTTCTTTCATGGTATTGGCCGATTAACGATTGATAATGCTATGTGTGAGGCAGCTACAGTAGGTGCAACGTATCAGTTGATTTATAGCCCGCGAAGTAAAATTGCTTGGAATATAGAACTTCAAACTGAACAAAAATCTAATACTATTGCTCATACACAACCAAATGCTCAGGAAAATGCAATAGCTCAATCAAAAAAGTTAAATTTTGCTCAGCGAAAAGAATTATTTTCAATGTTAATCAAAAATCTTATGCTAACCTCATTGTTTCCGATATATATACTTATTAATTCAAGTATCGATATGGCTAGTATAAGTATAATGGCTTTTGGTTTTATGCTTGGGATGGTTATGTTTACTGTATTTTACCTAAAAGAAGTCATTTTAATTGGATTAGATTTAATTTCAAATCCAATTGAAATTGATAATACCCGCTTGATCCGCGTAAAATTCACTTATAGACGAGGAAAAACACGTTATTATGCACACTTTGAAAATACTAATCGATTAATGATAAATGAGCAACAATATATGTATTTGATTGAAAATCAGCAGTATCATCTTAGCTATAGCCTATGGACGCGCAAGTTGTGGTATGCGCAATTAATCGATTCAAAATAATTATCATTTGAATGCACTTTAAGGATCAATATTATGTATTGCCCACGCTGTTATATCAAATTTCCATCAGGCGAAACTCGTTGCCCCAAATGTGGTGGGCCAGGCTTGCCAAGAAACACCCTATTAAAGCCTGCAACAGCTGCTCCAACGCAGGCTCCAAGCATGGCCATGACCAGCAAACAAAGCAGGTATCATCTAACCAAAGCGCTGTTTCCATTTTTAGTGATAACAGTGCCAATTATTGGAATATGTACACTTGTTTTAGCTAGAAATTTTACGTTGATTCCATTGTTGATCATTATTGGCTTGATTGTTGCAGCTATAGCTTTAAATAAACATTTATATGATTTTATTAACGATGTTGTGTATGTTGAAACAGATCAGTTGCTTAAAATTGAACGGATGTATATTAGGAAAGACTATCGGATTTACGTGGCTTTTTTTAAGCGCCTAGGTGATTTTCAAATTGATAGTGAGTTGTATGCAAATGCTCAATTACAATCATTTTATCGAATAATGTATAGCCCAAAAAGTAAAAAGCTTTGGAACATTAAACTTGAGTCAAATCAAGCAGCTATTGATCAATTATTAAATACGCAAGAAGTAGAAGATTTAAAAAATACTGAATATTTGGCAGCACAATCTCGATTATCGTTGAATCAACGCAAAGAGATTATTAAAATGATGTTGATGAATTTAGGACTTGGGGTGATTGTTGCATTTTTTGCAAGAGGTTCGATCGAACAGCTAATCGCAGGTTCTTTTAGCTTTAGCAATCTAGTTCAAGTGCTTTTTCTGTTTATGCTTTGGATGTTGATTATTCAAACTGCATTTCAGCTCATCGATTTAATCACAGGCAAGCTGGAATCATCGATTGATATCTGTATTGGTTTTGATCGCAGAAGTAGCCCACTGGGGAATCGCTATACGGCGAAATTTCAACAACTTGGCAAAACATTTGTTAATCAACAGCATTACATGCACATGCGCAAAGGTGAACGCTATCGGATCGTTTATAGTCGTTGGAGTAAGCTGGTGTGGGATGTGCAGAAAATTACTTAAACGCGCGCTAAAACGTAAAACCGCCACTCAGTTGAGCGGCGGCTTAGCAAAATTAACGCCCGGGTAAGGGATCGTCCATTGGCACAAGGCGTTGGCGTAGGGCATAAATCGCCGCCTGCGTGCGATCCGCCAAATGCAATTTCGACAAAATATTGCTAACGTGGGTTTTAACAGTTTTTTCACTGATGATCAGCGAATCGGCAATTTCACGGTTGGAATGGCCCCGGGCGATCAAGCGCAGCACATCCATTTCGCGCTCGGTCAGCGCTTCTGCATCGGGATCATTGTTGCGAGGCGTTGAGAACTCTTGCATCAATTTGGCAGCAACCTCTGGGTGCAAGACGGCCTCGCCACGTTTGGCTGAACGCACGGCGCGGGCTAATTCCAGCGGACTAACATCTTTCAACAAATATGAGATCGCGCCTGCTTTGATTGCAGGAAAGACTTTTTCATCGTCGGAGAACGACGTTAAGACGATAACTTGAGTGCTTGGGCTAACGGCCTTGACCCGACGGGTAGCTTCCACGCCATCAATTTCGGGCATCACCAAGTCCATAATCACCACATCTGGTAACAGTTGCTTAATTTGGCCAACTGCTTCGACAGGCATACCTGAATCGCCAACAACCTCAATATCGTCTTGGAGTTCGAGAAAATCACGCAAGCCTTGGCGGACAACCAGATGATCATCGACTAAAAAAACGCTAATACTTTCCATAAGAACCTCATTGTGAGTGAATCGCGCTCTATTGATTGTACACGCAATAGGCAAATCAGCGGCAACTGCTCACCACTTTTTCACTTCCAAGCGGCCAAAGCTGTGATATGCTCAGTACACGTTTGAGAGATCTCGGCCTAGTTTTGAAGGAATATCCATGAATCGAACACGTGTTGCAATAATTGGGCTAGTGGCGTTGCTGCTGGTGGCACTCGGCGCTAGCGGTTGGCTGTGGGTTGAACGAGGTACGCTTATCTCGCGCGATGCCACGACCCAAGCCGAATTTGGCAAATTGAAAGATCAAGTTACTGCTGCTGATGAGGTGCAAGATAAAAATCGCCAGCTGCAAGATCAAGTTACCGATTTACAAGAGCGGCTCAATAATCCGCCGACCAGTGTGGCCGAACCAACCAGCCCAGCGCTGGAGCCAACTGTCATCCCCGAGGCTGGCCCGACTCCAACCGTTGACCCTGCTGCTCCAACCCCAACTGGCCCAGGCGGCGTTGAGCCACCAGCCGAAATTGTTGAAGTGATGAAGCAAATTGAGCAAGAAGTGATTGCCTTGCGCGGCTTGCCTGAAGAACGGCCTGTGACTCGGCGCATGCTGACCCGCGATGAATTGCGCGATTACATTGTCAAAGAAATGGAAACCGAAAATACCCCAGAAGATTTTCGCCATGAAACCAGCCAAATGTGGATGCTTGGCTTAGCCGAAAAAGATATTGATTTGCAGCAATTGTATATCGATTTGCAAACTGAACAAATTGGCGGCTTCTACGACCCAGAAACTGATACCTTTTATATTATTGCTGAAAATAATAATTTTCCAGCAGCAGATCAAATTACTTACGCGCATGAATTTAATCACAACTTACAAGATCAATTGATCAACTTGCAAGATGGCTTGAAAGTTGGCGAATTTGATGCAGACCGCTCATTAGCGTTTCGTTCGTTGGTTGAAGGTGATGCAACCAAATTAATGAGCGATTGGCTGCAAACCGATTTAGTGCCGCGTATGTCGCCTGAGCAATTGCAAGATTTGTTGCGCACCTTGCAAGAACAACAAGACAGCAGCGACATTTTGGAAAAAGTACCAGGTGTCTTGCGCGATGGTTTGGTGTTTCCCTACGAAGATGGCTTGACCTTTGTTGAGAAAGTCTATGCAGCAGGCGGTTGGGAGGCAGTGACCAAGGCCTTGCAAGACCCACCAACCTCGACCGAGCAGATTTTGCACCCTGAAAAATATTTGAGCGCGACCCGCGATAACCCAAGCTTGCCCAATCAATTTGATCTCTTGCCAGTGCTTGGCACAGATTGGACGACCGCGATGACCAACACGGTTGGCGAGTTTGACGTTAAATCGTTGCTCAACTATACCGCGACTGCTGGCGATATAGACGCTGCAGCAGCAGGAATTGGTGGCGGTCGTATGACCCTGTATGAACATACCAGTGATTTCACGCCAGTATTGCAATGGACATTACGCTGGGATACCGCCACTGATGGCGATGAATTTTTGAGTTTATTCAACGGTACGCTTAACCCAAATGGCGATTTGCTGCTACGGGCTGGAGATCCAAACCGCAGCGATGATGATGTGCATGTTGGAGTAAAAGGCAGTGGCCAAGAATTTGTGATTGTTTTTAGCGCAAACCAAGATTTGGTGCGCAATGCCTTGAATGCTTTGCCCTAAATTGTGCTTGATAAGCCTGAACAAGCCCCTGTGCAACTGTGGTTGGGCAGGGGTTTTAAGTTCCCCTTCCCACGCGGCGAGCAACTTTTTTACTTGTTGCTTTGTCATCATCATCGTGCTGCGTTTGTGGGTTCCGCATCGAACCATTCTTCCGCTAGTTCATCAAAGATTTCCTGCCCACCCACCGATTGTCCTTGAGGGGGTACAGGGGGATTAAAGCCCCCTGTGTCTCCCGCCTTGAGGCGGGACGGAAGGGTAGTGATCATCAATGTTAGATAAAAACCTCGTTGAAAGGAGCAACTTAGGAAACGTAGCGAGGATGAAAAGCTAGCGCTAAGCTGCGAGACAATGCTATAATCGTTGCGACTGCCCATCGTTTTTGCAGTGGAATTTCGGAGGAGCTATGTCACGGCTCAATCATGAGACAAACGAATGGCATTGCAAGGTCGTGCTGTTTGGCCCACCTACCCGCAATGCAGTGAAACTAGCCGCCCAATTGGTTACAGCCATTCCGCTCGCTGAACGCGAAGTAACCTGGGATAGCCCGCCAACGGACGAACCAACCCTCGTAGCTCGTTACCGGCCTGCAAATGCTAGCCTCGGCGATATTAAGCCCGTCTACATGCTGCATGCCTTGCGTTCTGCTGGCTCAACTGCCGCCGACCGCCAGCACGTTTTGCATAATACCGATGGCGTGATTCTGCTGCTAGACCTTGAAAGCGAAGAGCAATCGATTTTTGCCGAGCGCGAGCTTGAACGCTTTTTGAGCACCTACGGCAAAACCATCGCTTCCATGCCCGTGCTTTTGCTTGGCGCTAGCCCGCTTGATGATGGCCAGCAGGCCCGTTTGAATGCCAATAGTCTCTCGTATTTTGCCGCCGAAAATGCGACAACCTTGCAACGGGCGTTGCATACCCTAACCAGCGGCCTCGAAGAAGATTCGGGCTTGGCTGGGATTGGCTTTGACCTTGATGATTTCGATAACGACGGCAGTGCTGTCGATCTCGATGATATAGAGTTTGATGATTTACATGCCTACGACGACGACGAACTCAAATAGACTCAGCCTGCGCCCAGCTACCAGCGCCGATCGCGAGCCGATTGTGGTTTGGTGCAATACCCTCTGGAATGGTCAACCAGATTATCTTGGCGATGTGTGGGATTATTGGTTGCCCCAAGGTCATTTGTATGTTGGCGAGATTGCTGGCTGGCAAGAACCGGTGGTTGTGCTGCGCCTGCGGGTGCTTTCGCCAACCCAAGCTTGGTTTGGTGGCTTACGGATTCATCCAGAATTGCAAGGCCAAGGCTTGGGGCGCGAGTTGGTCGAATATGCGATCGCATGGGCCAAAAGTTGGGGCGCGCACACCATCGGCTATATGACCGAGCGGAGCAATCATCGTATGCATTCGATGGCCGAAAAGCTCAATTTTGCCAATGTTGGCTTTATTGAATGGTATGGCTTGAACGATCTTGCTGCTGCTCCGGCCAATGTTGTGGCCGATGCAAGCTTGATCGATCTGAGCCAAGCCCAGAATTTGCACGATCATGGCGGGCGCTATGTGTATCAGTGGACGGTGCGCAACCTTGATCAAGCTGAGCTTGAACGCCGTACTGCTAGCCAAGAACTGTATGTGCTGTCTGATCGCAGCGGCTGGATGATTTGCCAGCCAGATGGCTTTATTGCCCATATCGAAGGCGATGCTACCGCCCAAGCTACGCTTTTGGCCCATGCTCGCACTCTGCCCGAATGCCAAGAGCTGCTGACTCCAATGTGGCGTGGTAGTCGTCAAGCCCAATTAATTGCCCAACTCAACTGGCACGATACCAACGAAGCCTATAGTTTGTTTGAATTAGACCTGCGCTGAACGCAAATAGCCCATCAGCATCGTGTATAATCGTGAGAGCACAGAGCATAGAACATAGAACATTAATGGTTTGAGCACAATAATTGGCTTTGTTCTATGCTCTTTGTTCTATGTTCTTAATATCTTGAGGTTCCCAAATGAAAGGTTCAGAGCTACGGCAGCGTTTCTTAGACTACTTTGCGCGGCAAGGGCACGCCGTCGTGCCAAGTAGCTCGCTGATTCCTGCCGATAATCCCACCCTGTTGTTTACAGTGGCTGGGATGGTTCAGTTTAACGATGTCTTTTTGGGCCGCGAAAGCCGCCCTTACAGCCGCGCAGTTTCGTCGCAAAAATGCTTGCGCATCTCTGGCAAGCAAAACGACCTCGAAAATGTTGGGCCATCGCCGCGCCACCATACCTTTTTTGAAATGCTGGGCAATTTTTCGTTTGGCGATTATTTCAAAAAAGATGCAATTCGTTTTGCATGGGAGTTTCTGACCCAAGAAATTGGGCTTGATCCCAAACGCATGTGGGTCAGCATTTACGAAGGCGATGATCAGATTCCTGCCGACGAAGAAGCCCACGATTTATGGCTGGCCTATATGCCTGCTGAGCGGATTTTGCGCTTCGATGCCAAAGATAATCTGTGGTCTGCCGGCGATGTTGGGCCACGCGGACCATGCTCAGAAATTCATTATTACATTGGCGACGATCCTGATAACCAAGTGCCAGAAGGAGTCAACTCCGAAGACGACACCTACATGGAAATTTGGAACTTGGTGTTTATGCAATACAACCGTGATGAAAACGGCGTATTGACTCCGCTGCCCAAGCCATCAATCGACACTGGAATGAGCCTCGAACGCTTGGCAATCGTCAAACAAGGCGTGTTTCGCTCGTATGAAACCGACTTGTTTACCCCAATTATTCACACGGTGATGGAATTGCTGGGCACTGGCAGCGAACATTATCAAGCGAATAGCTCGGCCTATCACGTGGTGGCCGACCATAGCCGCTCGATCGCTTTTATGATTGCCGACGGCTTGCGGCCTGGCAACGAAGGCCGTTCGTATGTGCTGCGCCGTTTGGTGCGCCGCGCCGCCTATTTTGGCCAAACCATCGGCTTCAAAGCGCCATTCTTGGCCGAAACGATCACTACGGTGATCGATATGATGGGCGATGCCTACCCAGAGTTGCGCAGCAAACAAAGCTACATTGCCGAGGTAGTGACTGGCGAAGAAGAACGCTTCAACAAAACCTTGGCTGGCGGTTTGCGCCAACTCGAAGCAATGTTGCCAAATCAAGCAGATAAAGCAGTATTTAGCGGGGCTGATGCCTTCAAGCTCTACGATACCTACGGCTTTCCGCTCGACTTGACCGAACGAATTGTGGCCGAACGTGGCTTGACAGTTGACTTGGCAGGCTATGAGGCTGAGCTTGAAGCGCAACGCGCTCGTGGCCGCGGAGCTGCCCAATTCAAAAAAGGCGCAGTTACCGAGCGCTGGGCAGAGCGCAATTTGGCCCCAACCAGCTTCACTGGCTATCACGAGCTAGAAAGCTGGGGCCATGTGCTGGCGCTAGAATTTGATGGCGAAGAACTTGGCACCGTCCAACGTGGCCAAGAAGTCGCTTTTGTGCTTGATCGCACGCCATGTTACGCCGAAAGTGGCGGCCAAATGGGCGATAGCGGCCTGTTGGTTGGGCCACATGGCAAAATTGTGATCGACGATGTGCAAAAGCCTGTGCCTGGCGTGTTTGTCCATCGTGGGCGGGTGAGCGAAGGCAGCGTGAGCCTTGGCGAGCAAGTAACCGTCACGGTTGATGCAGCTCGTCGCCGCGATATTGTGCGTAATCACACCGCCACCCACTTGTTGCACCGCGCATTGCGCGACAGCTTGGGCGATCATGCAGAGCAAAAAGGCTCGTTGGTTGCGCCAGAGCGCTTGCGCTTCGACTTCAACAACCAAAAAGGCTTGAGCAGCGACCAACTGCAGCAAATCGAAGACCAAGTAAACGCTTGGATTCGCGCTGATAGCAAGGTTGAGGCAGCAGAAATGGCTCTGCCACAAGCCCGCGAATTGGGTGCAATGGCCTTGTTTGGCGAGAAATATGGCGATGTTGTGCGCGTCGTGACCGTTGGTTGTGGCGATAGCAGCGATCATGTGCACGTCAACAGCGAAGCTCCGGTTTGCTCACGCGAGCTGTGTGGCGGCGTTCACGTTGCCCGCACTGGCGAAATTGGCTTTTTCAAAATCGTCAGCGAAGGCTCGGTGGCCTCAGGCGTGCGCCGAATCGAGGCCGTCACTGGTCGCGCCGCTGCCGAATGGGTCAGCCAACAAGCCCAATTAATTCGTACCTTGGGCGAGAAACTTGGTGCGCAGCCTGGCAAAGTTGAAGAAAAACTCGATGCCTTGTTGCTCGACCAAAAAGCCCGCCGCGACGAAATCGAACGCTTGCGTGGCGAATTAGCTGCTGGTCAAGTCGATAGCTTACTAGCCCAAAAAACTGAGCAAGCAGGCACGCCATTGGTTGTGGCACGGGTTGAAGCCAGCGACGCTGATAGCTTCCGCCGACTTGGTGAGCAACTACGCGATAAACTTGGCAGCGGTGTCGTCATTCTTGGCACGGTCATCGATGGCAAGCCGTTGTTGCTCGCAGCAGCAACCGCCGACCAAGTTAAAGCTGGTCGCCATGCTGGCAATTTGGTCAAAGCCTTGGCCGCCAAAGTTGGTGGTGGCGGTGGTGGCCGCGCCGATTTTGCTCAGGCAGGCGGTCGCGATGCAGCTGCGCTTGATCAAGCTTTGGCTGAAGCCAGCAGTTTGCTGTAGCCGGAAATTCCCCAGCCTCGCCCTCACTAAGCGGGAACGAGGCTCTGCAAGGGTAGGTTTCTGCTGAGCATCACGAATTCACAGGTTCATCAGTGGATGCTTGCGACCCTTAACATGTCCTTGAGGGGGTGCAGGGGGATTAAAGCCCCCTGCGTCTCCCGCTGGCGGGACGGAAGGGTGGTGATCTCAATCGGTTGTTAAAACCTACACTTGTAAGAGAGGTGTTGGAGTTGAGGGAACGCTCTTAGCCTACCCCAATCGCCCAATGAGGCAACAAACTGTGGTGTTGTCCTCAGCGGTAGCAGATCGTTGTACAATAAAGCCGAGATTCTACCAAATACCACAATATTCGACGTGTGTTCATTCTGAAAGCTTTGGGGGCAACCCAATGACAACTGGCAAAACTGAACTGATCACCATTGCCCTTGCTGATTCAATCGATAGTATTCTTCAGCAGGTGCGTAATGCCAAAGCAGAGCATGTTGATATCTTCATGCCCGAAGGTTCGATTTCGTTACAAAGCCGTAAAACCTGCGATCGATTGCGCGAAACTGCCAACCGCGAAGGTATCGAACTGACGCTCTATACCAGCGATCCCAAAGTTGTCAAAGCTGCTTTGACCTGCCAGATGATGGTGGTAGAAATTGAGCCAAGCGTAGTAGCCAGCAAGCCTGCGCCAGCTGCCGCAGCTCCAGCCCAGCCAGTTGCTCCTGTTAGCCCCGAAGAAGATTTCTTGGCTTCGCTGGAAGGTTTGCCCACAGCTTCGACGACCGACCGTTTGCAAACCAGCTCGAGCGTAAGCAAGCCAATTGCAAGCCAACCAATTCCCAAGCCTGCGCCCCAACAGCCACGCAGTGAAATTGACGATTGGGCTGATGCCTTGGATAGCCTTTCGGTGGCTTCAACTGCTGGCGAAACTGGCTTGCGCCAACATGAGCAAGCTCGTGGCAACGACAACTGGGATTTTGATGGCTTCAACGATTTCTCGGATACGCTCAGCGGTGATACCGCTACTGCTACTGCTACTGCACCCCCAGCTCGCCCGCGCATTCGCCCAGAAGATATTGAATTAACCAGCGATGACATGCAGCGCCAAGATGCCAAAGCCCGCCGCGCACGATCTGAACAAAAGCGCGCCGACGAAAAGGCCGAACTCAAGCAACAAAACGCGCCAAAACGCAATTATCCGTTGTGGGGCATGCTGATTCTGGCGGCGATTGCGATTGCTGTCTTGTTATGGTTTTTGTTTGGCAATAAGGTTGCGAGTGGGGTTACGATTTTGGTGCGGCCAGCCCCAAGTTTGGGTGGCCAAACCTACGAAGATGTGCGGCTCAACTATCAAGCAGACCCAATTAGCGAGCCAAGCTCAGCGGCAATTCAAGGCCGTTTGATTACGGTGCCAATTTCGGTGCCAGTGCGTGGCACGGTCATAACCGCAACTGAGCAGCCAGATCAAGCTGCTAGTGGCCGTCTCGAAGTTTATAATCGCAATACCCAAGCCTATCCGATTCCGCCAAATACGCGGGTTAAGGTGCTCAACGCTGCTGGCGAAGAAATTATTTTCTTGACCCAAGGCGAGGCGACGATTCCCGAAGCGAGCAGCAGCATTACTGGCGTGACCAACGGGGTTGGATCAATCCAAATTGTGGCCAGCGCTGGTGGCACTCGCTACAACATGCCAGCCAGCGGCGATGTTATTTGGACGATTGAAGGCTACGAAGGCGCACTGTTTGCGATCAATTCTGAGCCAGTTCAAGGCGGCACGACTGCCCTGTTAAAATTGCCAACTGAAGCAGATTGGCTGCCACTGTTGCCCCAAGCTGTAGCCCAATTTCGCAGTGCAATCCCTGCCCAAATGCAAACTGTGCTGCAAGAAGGCGAAGTGCTTGCTGATGTAAATTTCTTGCCCAATGTCGATGATTTGACCCAAGACCCAAGCTTATATGATGTGCAGACCCGCCCAGTAGCTGGCACCGATGGCGATTTTGAGTTGATTGTAACCGCAAATTTTCAGGGCTTGGCGGTGCGTGGCAATTTTGCCGAACAACTAAATCGAGCCTTGCCAAATGCCTTGCGGATCAAAGATCCATCGTTCAGCACCGATACTAGCAGCATCGTCAAAAGCGAAGTTCGGCTCGATGATTCGGGCGCGAGTTTGTTGTTGGCAACGGTTGAAGTTGCGCCAAAAACCAATCTTGGCTTGCCCGATAGTACCAAGCTGAAGATTGCCGAAAGTATCAAAGGCCTAACCCCAGCAGAGGCCATGGTGCAATTGCAAGCCTTGCGCGAAAGTGGCTTGATTGGCGATATTGTTTCCGTGCCCGAGGTGGAGCGCCTGCCAATCGACCCTGCCGAAATCAATGTTCAGGTGCAAGAATGAGCGAGCGACCCAGCCGTGGCCGTATTATCGCCTTGGATGTTGGCAATAAACGTATTGGCGTGGCAATGTGTGATCCCGAGCGGATTATCGCCAGCGGCCAGCCGACGTTGCCCGCGCAACCAAGCGATAAAGCCTATGCTCAGCTTTTACAAATGATTGCTGATAATGAAGTGGTTGAGTTGGTGATTGGGCTGCCGTTAACCTTGCGTGGCGAGGTTGGCACTCAGGCCAAGGCGGTGCAAGCCTTTATGCGTGGTCTGCAAAAACGCACCAATATTCCCATCACCTTGTATGATGAGCGGTTTACCAGCGTTGAGGCTGAGCGCTCGCTCGAAGCGATGGGCATCAAAAAAAGCAAACATCGCGATCACGTCGATGAACTAGCGGCAATTTTAATCTTGCAAGATTATATGAGCTCGATTGCCCCGCCGCGCCCGCTCTACCACGACCCTGATCACGATGATGATTGGGATTAACGAACAAGCCCCGTTGATGCTACTCAACAGGGCTTGTTTGTTTTAGGCTTGTTGCAACCAACGAACGCCTAAGCTGGCAATTTCGCAGCTATTGCTGAATTCCTCGCCACTCAAGCGATCGTGCCATGTGCCTTGTAGCTTGATCGTTTGAGCTTGCTCGCCATGGTTGCACCACAACACTCCATCAGTTAATTCAATTCGCTCAATATCGTCGGGCAAGCGTTGAGCATCAGGCCACAAGCGTGGCAAGAGATCGCCCAAAATTTCCTCGGTTGGATAGCAGCCCATCAACACTGCCAAGCCCTTGCCATAGGTTGCGGCGCTAATCGCGGCCTGCCCAGCAGCATAGCACTGATCCCACGTCGCCAACGTATTGGCGTGGCTCACGTTCAGCACTTCCATCCACAGCGGCGCGGTGTAGCTGGCATCGCCAAGCTTTACTGCCCATGGCTTAGCCGGATCAAGCGCGCTCCATTCGGCCACATCAGCGCCAAACAAATCGGTCAAACCGCTCGGGAAGCCATCAGGAGCTGTGCGATTATCGCTGCGTTTGGTCAAACTGCGTGGAGTGCAGATCAATGTGCCGCCTGCTTGCACCCACTCGCGCCAGCCAGCAGTTTCAGCAGGGTTATCGAGCATTGGGGCTACAGCAATCGCCAATTGATACTCGTCAAGTGGTGTGCCACGTTGCACAATATCCACCCCAACACCATAGCTGGTGAGCGTGCGATGAATCGTGCGCAACAGCTGCCAATAGCTCCAGCCTTGGGCATGTGGATCAAGCTGTTGCGCCCAATGATCGTCGTAGGAAACGAGCAAGGCAACTTTGCGCGGGGCTGCTTCTGGCTGGCCATGCTGTTGCCATTCGTCGGCAACAACGCGGGCTTCGACGCTGCCACGGGCTGGCCGATTGGCATGATCGCGCAGGCCGCTATGATATTGCTCTTGGCCAAGCCAGCAGGCGCGCCAGCGAAAATACAACACATTGGCTGCGCCATGAGCTGCATCTTGGTAGCTCCACAAACGCACTTGGTTGGGCGGCACTGGCGGATTGGTCGGAGTCCAGTTGATTTGGCCTGGCTGTTGCTCCATCACCCAAAATGGCTGGCGTTTGAGGCCACGAATGTGATCGTGATACATCGAGACTGCTTGCCAGTTGGGAAAGCCATGCGGATAGTTATCCCAAGCAATCGTATCAACTTGTTTGGCCATATCAAACCAATTAATCTCATCGTCGCCAGGGGCAATGTTGGTTAAAATTGTGCGATTTGGCGAGTGCTGGCGCAAAATGTCTGCTTGCATGCCACAGTAAGCAACCTGCTGATCCGAGGCAAAGCGCCGATAATCGAGCACCAGCGAAGGATTATGGCCGCCACCGACTGGCACATTTGGCAAGGGAATTTGTTGCCAATCGCTGTAGGTTTGGCTCCAAAATGCAGTGCCCCAAGCCTCGTTCAAGCCCGCCAAATCGCTATAGCGTTGTTCGAGCCATTGGCGGAAGGCTGCGGCGCAATGCTCGCAATAGCAACGAGCTGAGCCATGATTGCCAATTTCGTTATCGATTTGCCAGGCGGCGATTGCAGGATGGTTGCCATAACGCTCAGCCATGGCGCTGACGATTTGGCGGCTATATTCGATATACTCGGGATTGACCAAACAAGCTTGGCGCCGCCCACCATGGCCTAAACGCCGACCTTGAGCATCGATCCGCATCAGGTCTGGCTGGCGATGAGTTAGCCATGCTGGCGGCGTGGCAGTGGGCGTGCCAAGCACAATTTTCAAGCCTTGACTGGCCAAGGTTTCAATTGCTTGATCAAGCCAAGCCCAATCGTATTGGCCTGCTGCTGGCTCCATCAAGGCCCAAGCAAATTCGCCGATCCGCACATAGTCTAAGCCCAAGGCCCGCATTTGCTGGGCATCATCGGCCCACCACGTTTGTGGCCAATGCTCCGGATAATAACAAACACCTAATGGCATAAAAAAACCTCTTTTGACAAGGATGAAGGATGAACCCAAACGTGAGAAGATTAAGTTTTTAACCACGAAGGACACGAAGAGCACTAAGTTTCGATCAATCGGCGACTAAAATTTTGTTGCAATTTAGGCATTTAACAAATCTAACATTCGGGTTCTTCGCGTTCTTAGCGGTTAAATTTCATCCCTCATAATTCATCCTTCATAATTCAGTCGTTATCCTTTGACTGCGCCTGCGAGTGCGCCGGAAATAAATTGGCGTTGGAAGGCGATAAAAATCATCATAATTGGCAAGGTTGTGAGCGCCGTGCCCATCATCAATTGGCCATAATCGATAATCGACAAGCCAACGAGGGCATTGATCCGCACGGGCAGGGTTTCCATGGCTTTATCGCGCATAATAATCAATGGCCAGAAGAAGCTGTTCCATTGAAACATAAACGAATAAATCGCCAAGGCTGCCAAGGTTGGGCGCATAGTTGGCAAGGCAACCTTCGTGAAAACTCGCCATTCGCTGGCGCCATCCATGCGCGCAGCATCAAGCAAATCGTCGGGCAAGGCTTGCATGCTTTGGCGCATCAAGAAAATGCCAAACGGATTGGCTAGCGCTGGCAGAATCACTGCTTGGTAGCTGCTGATCCAGGTTGGGTTGCCAAAAAAGGTAATTTTGGCCATCAGTTGAAACAGCGGCACAGCGGTGACGTGATAGGGAATCATCAAGACCAACAAAAACATGCCAAACAACACCGAGCGCCCGCGAAAACGGAATTTGGCAAAGGCATAGCCAGCCAGCGAGGCAATAAACACGCTCAGGCTAGCATAGACCACCGCAATAAAGGCCGAATTAAACAGCGAGCGCCCGAAGCCATTGGCAAAAAGCCCTTGAATATTTGCCCAAGCCGAGCTACCAAACCACAGGTGCGGCGGAAAGCGCAACACTTCGCTCGAAGGCTGTGAGGCTTGAACAAACATATAATAAAAGGGAAACAGCGAGAAGAAGGCCCCAATCACCAACACAATGTAGATCATGATGCGTTGGAAACGGCTGACCAACGACTTTGGCATGCCATCGTTTGCAAGCTTGGTTTTTGCCATCGCTTAGTCCTCCCCGCGCTGAGCAAGCCGAAATTGCAGCAGCGAAAAGGCTGCAATGATCAACACCATCACATAGGCAATTGCCGACGCATAATTAATTTCAGCACTTTGGAATGCAGTGCGATAGAGCAAGGTTGCCATACTCAGGGTCTCGTTGGATGGCCCGCTGCGGGTTAGCAGATATGGCTCATCGAAAATTTGTAGCGTGCCGATTGTTGAAAGCACGGTGGTCAACAGAATTGTTGGGCGCATCATCGGCACGGTAATTGACCAAAATTTGGCCCATGCGCCAGCGCCATCGAGCTCAGCAGCCTCGTACAACTCATCGGGAATGCTCTGCAAACTGGCGAGATAAATCACCATGTTGTAGCCTGTCCAGCGCCATGTAATTGCGGTAATTAGCGAGAATTTAGCGGGCCATGCATTGCTGAGCCAAGGCACCGATTGAATGCCCAAGCCATTCAGCACATAATTGACTAAGCCTTTTTCATCGTTTAGCAGCAGCCGAAAGATCAAGGCTACCGCGAAGAGTGCGGTAATTGCTGGCAGAAAATAAATTAAGCGAAAGACAGTGCGAAACTTCAAAACGGCATTATTGAGAATGACCGCCAAAACCATTGCCAAGCCAAGTTGCAATGGCACTTGAAACAGCAACAGAAACACCGTGTTGGTCAACGCTTTGCGAAATACTTTATCGCCAAATAAGCGGCGATAATTATCAAAGCTAAAGCCACTGTTGGGGTTAAGTTGGCTCTCGAAGCTCAATTGCAACGAAGAAACAATTGGATAGAGCATAAAGATGCCAAACACCAACAAGGCTGGCAACAAAAACATGTACGGGGTAAGTCGCCGTCGCCATTGGTGGCGGCGCTCTGCTGGCGTGAGCATCTGCGACCCCATAGAACCCTCCTAGGCATGACCATTAATTGGCGAGAGTAACCAGCATTCCCGCAGGTATTAAGCCAAACTCCCCTCTCCCGCCCGCAGGCGAGAGAGGGGTTGGGAATGCGAGCATAAACTTACTGGGCGATTTCGCGGCCAGTTTGGTTGGCTAATTCGTCGGCTGCCTCTTGCAGGGCTTGTTTGGGGTCCATGCCTTGGCTCAAGACTTTAGATTGGGCTGAGGCCAACACAGCTTGACCTTTAGCATAATCTTTGGTGTAGGTTGCTGGTGGAATGTTTTTGATTTCATCAGCAAACATCTTCCAAATTGGTTGATTGTTGAAGAAGGCGACTGGTTTGCTATACAGATCGGCGCTGTAGGCTGGCTGATAGCTTGGCCAAATCCCAAATTTTTCCATCATGAGATTTTGGCCTTCGTTGGTGGCCAAGGCGTACTCGACGAATGCCCAGGCAGCATCAATATTTTTGCTTGCTGCGGGGATTGCCAAGGTTGAGCCACCAAGGTTAGCAGCGCGATTGCCGCCCTTTTCGAAGGCTGGCAACAACATTACATCCCATTTGCCCGAGAGATCAGGCGCTTGGTCGATGATGGTGCCGCTATACCATACGCCGAAGGGAACGGTGGCAACGTCGCCGTTTTTGGTAGCGGCAACCGTGCCATCCCAGCCATTGATATTGGCGATTAAGCCTTTATCGTTGATTTCTTTGAGCAAGGTCAGGGCTTGAACTGATTTTTCGTTGGTCAGGTTAATTTTGCCATCGCTGTTGAAGTAGCAGCACACACCCAATTGATTGGTCATCATGCGGAAGCCAGCATCATCGGCCACAATATCGACGGGCAAGAGCTTGGTTTTGCCACCGGTAGTGGTCAAAATCTTTTCGCCAGCAGCGATCAAATCGGCCCATGTTTCAATCGATTTGGGGTCTACGCCAGCTTGCTGGAAGATATCGACCCGGTACCACAAGCCAGTTGGGCCTGAATCCCAAGGAATCGAGCGAATTTTATCGTTGATTTTCGATTGGGCCCATTTTGAAGGATCGAAATCTTTTTCGTATTTGCTGGCGCGGCTGGTTAAGTCGGCCAAGCCTTCGGGGAAGGTTGCGGTATAAACATCCATACGGTCGGATTCGATTGCAACGACATCGGGTAAGCCAGCGCCGCCAGCTTGCAGGCCGGTCGTTAGCCGATCATAAACATCTGTGCGCCCAAGGTCTTGGATTGTAACTTTGACGTTGGGATATTTTTGGTTGAACGAAGGTACGGTAGCTTCGAGGCTTTTGGCAGCCACGTTCCAAGCCCAAACCGTAATTTCGCCTTTGACATCTGCAGGGTTGGTTGAGCCAGTGTTGCCACTGGTGGTTGTTGCGGTGCTATCGCTGCCACAGGCAGCCAAAATCAGGGTCAAGACCAATAAACTAATCAGCGAAAGATGCATATTTCGGCGAACCATCAGCGGATCTCCTTGCGCTACATTGCACATATCACCATTACCATCCGACTATCGATAGGAGCGTTCTTCAGCATGGATGTTACGTCTGCCAAGCCTCCTTTGGATGATTAACACGAGTGGGAAATTCAACGGATAAAGCATATCACGCTATCAGTATCATAGCATATTATTCCTAATTCGTGGGAGCGTTTCCATTGGTCTAATTATCCTAGCTTTGGGGGTGATTCGGCTGGAGAAGAAGTGCGAGGTCGATTAGTTAGCTGTGTAAAGAAGTGCTAGGTAAATAGAGGTATGGATAATGGGTTTTATCGCTATTTGATCATCAATATTCACCCATGAAGGTGAAGCATTTTAATAGTATTTTGACTATACTTTAGCCTGAAGGATGAGTGATCGTATTTGCTCACAATGCTGCCAGAGAGAGCCATCCACAGATCAATAGCATCATTGATTGGAGAAGGTATGCATGCTCCTTTTATCCAGGTTGAGTACAATCAACTTTTAGCGCTTGCCCAACGCTTTAAGCATAACGCTACAATCCTCGCGACGCTACGGCAGCAACTTCAAACCATGGTCGATCAATTATAGCCCCATTGGAGCGGCGCCGCTGCAACCATGTTTTTTCATGAATTTGAAACAGTTGTTAAGCCAGCAATTGGCCGTTGTCATGAAGTCTTCTTGGTTGCCGAGCATGTTACGCTTCAGATTCGCACGCTCATGCGGACTGCCGAAGAAGAAGCGGCAGCCCTGTTTAATGATAGTTTTGGCAATCTTCAAGCTCAGAATCCAGCTGGATCAGTAACCGTAGCTGTATGACCACCGAAAAAAGGGCCTACACCGCTGCCTGGTGGGCCAGTCTTTGATGCTAGCGGTAGGTTGATTCGGTTTGATTTAACCCTTGCCGAATTTGAGCTGCTGACTGCTGAGGAGCGAATTCGCTGGGTCGAGGCGCTAGAGGCTCATGCTAAAACCCCAAATTGGTTTCATAATATCCAAGATATTATTGCCTTTTTTGATGAATCGCATGATATGCGCAATATGCGGCATGGTTTTTGGGCATCAGTTGCCGATGCAGGGGTGCTCGAAGCAATTCAAAATGGCTATCGGCTTCATATCACAAAAGGGGCTGTGCCTGCTGGCTTTAATGACTGTGATGGGGCGGCTGTGGCTTGGCAGAACTTCTTCGATGGCAAGGCTGCACGTAAAAGTGATCCTGAACTATTGCCACTCTGGGCAATGGCCGAGCAACGCGGGGGTAATTATGGCTCGCGGGTTGCCAATGGTTGGGCAGGAGTTCCACCTGCTGGCACCGATGAAGGCGATCTGATTCCGCAATTTGTGGCCTATGGTAATTGGTATCGCTTTATTGCCCGCATGGAGAATGGCGACAACGATTTTGTTAATCGTTATACCAAGGTGGTTGGTGCTACGGTTGGCTCTAAAGTTGCGGCGAATCCAGCCACTGGCTATTTTACCCAACAGCTTGATTCTTTTGTGGACATCTTTGCTCCTGGTTATTTTCCGATCAAAGAAAGTATCGATTTAGGGTTAATCATACTTGGTGGTGAAGCGGGGGCCGTTGTTGCCGATTATGCTGTGCCTGATGACGCAGGTAGTTGGTTTTTCGACCCGCGTACTACTGTTGGGACTGATACCTATACAGACTCGCGCTTTACTCCCTTTCGTAAGCCAGAATTGGCCATTACCCAGCCCACGATCATTCATGACACGATTCAAATGACGCACAGTCCAACCTACTACATGGGCAAAGTTCTCGATATGGGGATGATTCCTTCACTGCCAGGGGTTCATGTTGATCCTTCAGGAGTATTAACCATGGATAATGGGACGATTATTCAGCCCAATGGTGACGCTCAGCTCAGAGATGGAACAATTATTGGCACTGATGGATTTGTGACCAAGGCGGATGGTTCGCGGATTCGGCTCGATGGAACGAAGTTTAATCCTGATGGCTCGTATACCCTCAGTGATGGAAGTATTGCCAAATGAAACAGCGCTTTGTGTTGTTCTTGATTATCATAGGATTAATAGAGGGATGTGCTACCGTGAAACCAAGTACTACCATTTTGCCTGCTATACCGCAGCCGTTAACGATTCCTCCGGTGCAATCTGGCAAATATAACAACTTAGTTTGGCTTGACCAAGGGTTGCTGGCCCAAAAGCAAACACTTATCCCGCCGCTTCTTCAAGAATTATGGTGGATTAATGAACAAGGAGAAGCAACCAGCCAACTTGTATTACCGCTCGATCCTGCTTCAACCTATACCGAATACGTCTTTCCCCAGCGCTTGCCGAATAAGCTGCTTGGGGTTCGGCAGCAAATCTCCACGATTCAGGATGGTCAATTTGTTAGTGATGGCTATCAATACGTCCAATTTGATCCGACGACCGATCAATTAACCACGCTGCTGCCCGCCGCATTACCGCGTGAAGTCATGAAAAATAGTGGCGTGGTTTGGTCGCCCACCATGGATCGGGCGTTGATCACCGATGGGGAATATCTCGAATCGCATTTTTATTGGTGGACTGCTGCTGCTGGCTTGCAGCCGTTTGATCTCGGGGTTGTGGTTGCGCAATATTTTGCGTGGTCGCCTGATGGGGCAACGATTGCCTTTTTTGGTAAGCCGAGTGTGGGCAGTGGCACGGTGCCTGGCGCGCTGACCAAACCCGCCAACTTGTATCTGATGGATGCTGATGGCGGCAATCGGCGCATGATTCTGGCTGATGCCTATGGGGTTGCTGGCTTACAATGGTCGCCGAATGGGCGCTGGTTGGTGATTGTGGCGCGCTTCAATGGTAGCCGCGATATTGTGTGGTTGGTCGATTCGCAGAGTGGCGACCGCATGCAACTAACACCCGAGGGGCGCTATTAATGGCCGGTTTGGTCGCCCGATGGCAGCGAGCTAGCAGTGATTTGGTATGATCCTGCGGATACGGGCGTAGACGGCAACGATTATGTGATTCGCTTGGCCGTGCCGCCGATTGCCCGCTAAGAGATAAATCCAGCTTGCAGTTTTATAGCAAGTGTTTATCTAAACAACCCATGGTCAAGATTTAATCAATATTACTAGCGACAGTTAATTATAGATACTTCATAGGGTATATAGCCATCTGCGCTTATTTTAATCTCATTGGTAAGTCTCAGGGTTACGGTAAAGTTTCCATGGGCATCAGTAAAAGTTTCATCATGCGAACCATACATTTGATCATGTGAAACATAGACGCGTGCATTCGGGATTGGCTGATTTGTATAGCGATTAACAACGCGACCCTGATGCACATAACGATGGCCCTTCAACTGCGCTGATAATTCGGCTGAGTAATCCAAGGTTACTTTCATGGGAGATGGAATAAAGTTCCACATGCTAAATAGCAGCATAAGGCCAACCGTCCACTGCCGAAAGATTTTGGAACGAATCATGGAAGTGTCTCCCTAGCATGCATAATCAAATGATAGAGAGAGTATAGCTGGCACATACTGGCTGATGTTGCAACATCGTTGCAGGAATGCAGCAGCATTGGTGCAATCAATTCCATTAATAAGCAACACTCTCGCCTACTCAAGGTAGGTGAGAGTGTTTGGGTAAAGAAATCAACTCTACGGGGTGGCAACTTTTTGCTTCAAGCTGGATTGAAGCTCGCTACTTAAATTGGTGAAGAAAGTATAGCCAGTTTTTTCCTCGATGGTGGCAACCGAAACGATATACTCGCGCCAATCTTTATCGCGAATACCATCGCGGTTGGGCATGCGCAGCGCAATCACTTCGGTGTTGGCGTTGATGTCGCTCACTTGGGCAGTGGCATCAAGCACTAGCGCAATCTTCCAAACATACTTGGGCACGCGAATTTTGGGATCGCCAATGCTGCCTTCGGAGCCTTCGGGGCCAGCGATTAAATACAATTGCTTGCCATCACGCACCAAATCACGACAATAATCTTCGAATTCTTTCCATGGGCCTTGGTTGTTGTCGGGCGCTTGAGGCACGATGTTGGTCATATAAAAGACCGAACGATTGATGCTTTCCGAGGCGGTGCGATCAGCTGATGGCAACATATGGCCGCGATCATAGCCGCTGTTGGTGTAATCGCTGGGCTTAACCCGATACCAGCCTTCGGGCAAGTCGGGGTCGGTGGTAAATTGGCTGCGGTCGGTGTTGCCCAAATCAGCAATATCCAAATGCCAACTGACCCAATTGAGAATGTTGAGCTTGCGATTGTAGGCCAAACTATATTCCGGGCGCTGCATCAGATAATTGTTGCTGCTGCTGGTTTCGGGCAAAGCTCCACTGGGGTTGCCCAACGCCATGTGATTAACGTCAGTTTGCGGTTGATTTGAGCTATTGGGCTTGGTTGGCTTGGGGGTGGCCAAAAATTGCTGAGCCTCGCAGCCACTCAGCAGCATCATTAATGTGATAATCGCAATCCAAAAACGGCGCATACAGTTCCTCACAGCAAACAGAATGGTTCCTGCTAGGCAGTGTAGCACAATTGGGCGAGTTGGCGATTATTTGAATTCTAAAGTCTCTGGCTCAATCGTGGAAATTGGCTTGCTACAGCCGCTTTATTGCTAAAAAAACACACGCCCCTGATGGAGCGTGTGCTTGGAAACGAGATTGGATTAGCGCTTATTGAACGCCACAGGCCGTCCATGCTTGGGCGGTTGCGTTGTATTCAGCGCTGCTTGCGCCATACAGGTCGCGGGCGGCGTTGAGAGTCGCGGTGCGCACGGCCTTGAAGTTTGAGCTTGGGGTCAAGTAGACTGTCAAGGCGCGATAGAAGATCGCAGCGGCTTTTGGTCGGCCAATGCCAGTTACTGCTTGGCCTGAGGTGCGGTTGGTGCCACCTTGAGCCAAGAGATAGAAGACTTGATTTTGAATCCCACTGTTGATGTGAACACCGCCGTTATCGCCAGTGCCAGTGTAGCGCTTGCTGTAGTGGTCGGGGTCGCCTTCAGCAGCAGGGTTCGACATATTGCGCAAGGCATCGCCAGCGGTGGCTGGGGTATAGATGTCTTCGCCGATCAGATAATCACCAGTGCCGCTGCTATATTCCACCATCGTGCCGAAAATATCCGAGAACGATTCGTTGGAAGCGCCTGATTCGTTGCTATAGATCAAGCCAGCGGTTTTTTCGGTCAGACCGTGGGTAATTTCGTGGCCTGCAACATCGAGTGAAACCAATGGGCGGAAGGTCGTGCCGTCGCCATCGCCATAGGTCATGCTTGAGCCATTCCAGAATGCGTTGTTGTAGCGATTGCCATAGTGAACGCGACTCAACACGCGGAAGCCATTGCCATCGATGCCACGGCGGCCAAAGCTATTCAGATAATAATCCCAGGTCAGTTGTGCGCCATAGTGAGCATCAACGCCTGCGCTTTGGGTGCTGGCGGTGGTGTTTGTGCCCCAAATGTTATCTGCATCAGTGAAGACGCTACCGCCAGTGGTGCGATTGTTCATGTTGGTGGTGTACATGCCACCGCGTGAGTTATCGCGCAGATTGTAGACCCCACTCACCAAATCGGTGGTGATTGAAACATTGCCGCTGTACAAGCTCTTGCCTGTGCCAGTAGCGTTTACGCCATCCATATCGTTGTAGTACAACTCGGTTTCGCCAGTTTGGGCGTTGATGAAGAACTCGTGGTGGGCGGTTGCAGCAGTGCCATCTTCAATGTGCAAGCTCACTTGGAAGACGATCACTGAATCTTTGCCTTCGCGAGGCAGGATTTTAAGTTCGCTGCTGGTTTCTACGCCACCAGATCGGGTGCTGCTGAAATCATATTTAACTTGGCTTTGAGCAATTTTGATTGCTTCAGCTGAGCTTAATTTAGCAGTTAGATCAATCCCTTCAACCGCGAAGAGTTCGCCACTTTCTTGTGTCACAGTGCCCTTGGTGTCGAGGTGCGTAATCACTTGGCCGCCAAAAACTGGCAAGCCAGCGTAGGTTTGATCAAGGCGCACGTTAGTGCCCAAATCATCTTGATCAACGCCACGCAATTTCAAATTCCCACTGTTGGCACCTTTGGCTGAGAAGTGATTCAAGCTGGTATCGACGGCGGCGGTTACCCAATCTGGGCGTACGCCCTTGGCTTCTGCTTCACGATAGCTGCGGATCAATTGACCGCGAACTTTGCCATAATCTTGAGCGCCAGTACTGGCAACTGAACCAAAAACAGCCCCAACTAAACCGAACAAGGCAGCAAGAGTGATTAAACGTTTGCGAACCATAAAGAATTATAACCTCCGCAATTGTAGGGATTTCGAGAATAACCAGCCCATCAGTTAGCGTTGTAACACAACAACCCTCAAAACTGACGAAAATAGTCATACAGTTGGCGTACCACTAACGAGCGTTATTGGCTACCAAACACGAAATTGCAGAGCCGCGGCAGGTCTGGCGCTGGCTTCTCTGATGCGATCGGGCGAGCGCATGCTAGAAGTCATTGGTCGGCCAAAGCTGGAGCATTATCAATGCTCATGGCGCTTATCGAAGGGCCTGAATCTTGGTTTGCTGGAATAGTACTATTTGCGCACGAGAACAATACCACGCCCTATTTCAATATGCAAGATTGTTGATACGTTGTTTCAACTAATTTTTAACTATTTTTAGGCCATTCCAAAGGGATAAAAACAATTTTACCATTTTTCACCACTATCCAGTGGCAATAGTGACATGGGGGATTTTTAGCAGTTTGCGGCTCTAAAAAACTAGCAATATTTGGAGGTTTGCATATGCGATTTTGCTGTTTTACGCTGGGATGGGCTATAGGGCTGTGGTTAACTGATAGGATTCAACTAGCGTGGTATCTATATTTTATTGCATCAATAGCCATTATTTTAATTTTTGTTTATATCCGCAAATCTTGGCGAATTATGCTGATAGCAATATATGCTGGTACTATGCTAGGGGTAGGCCGTATGTTGCTCAGTCAAAATATGGCCAATTCTGACGATATTCGTCAACAGATTGGTTTGACGACCCGTTTAGAAGGGGTGATTGTTGGTGAACCACAATGGACTCCGCAACAACAACGGATTGTGCTTGAAGTTCAGGCCTATGAAGCCAATCGGCAACGAGTGCCAACTTCGGGACAGATTATGCTAACCCTGCCAGCAGAGCCGCCACGCAGCAATGGCGAACGCTTGCTGGTGAGTGGCACAATCATCACGCCAAGCTCGAGCCCAGACTTCGATTATGCCGCCTATCTGCGCCGCCGCTCGATTTATGCCATGCTTGAGCCTGCGCTGCTTGAACAAGCCTTGCCTGCGGCCAAATCACCGTATCAACGCTTATTGGCGCTAAAAAATCGCACTCAAACAATCATCAACCAAACCCTGCCCCAACCTCAAGCAGCAGTTTTGGTTGGGATGTTGCTTGGGGTCAAAAGCAGCGTGCCTAAACCTGTTTGGGAAACCTTCAATCGCACAGGGCTTTCGCATATTCTGGTAATCTCAGGCTGGAATATTACAATTGTTGTGGCCTCGCTCTTGGGCTTGGGCAAGGCACTCAAGCTCAATCAACGCCATGCCACTGGCTTAGCGCTAGGGGCAATTGTGGTCTATGTGGCTTTTGTTGGGGCGAGTGGCGCGGTGGTGCGGGCTGCCTTGATGGGCGCAATTGTGGCTTTGGCTCAGCCGCTTGGCCGCAAAGCCGATGCTTGGGCAGCCTTGGCGGTAGCGATTTGGCTGATGACCTTGCTTGATCCTCAGGCATTGTGGGATTTAGGCTTTCAACTATCAGCATTGGCGACGGCCAGTTTGTTTGCGTGGGGCAAGCCGATTGAAGCTAAATTGCGTTTGTGGTTGCGTTGGCGCTGGCTCGAATGGATGATCGAGCCTTTGACTGCAACCCTAGCTGCCCAAGTTTGGGCCTTGCCAATTATTTTGTATCACTTTGGCAATCTCTCGTTGATTGCGCCAGCCGCGAATGTGTTGATTGTGCCAGTTGTGCCCTTGATTATGGCCAGCGGCGCGGTGTTGGCCTGTTTGGGCATATGTGGGCGCTGGCTAGCTTTTCTGGCCTTACCGATCACATGGGCTGCCTTAACCTGGGTAGTGCGCGTCGCTGAATGGCTGGCCGATCTGCCTTGGGCCGCCGTGGAAATCCCCAAGTTTAGCAGCATCTGGCTGTTGCTGGCTTATGGCCTGAGCCTTGGTCTATGGCTATACGGAGAGCAGAGAGCAAAGATAAGGATGAAGGATGAGGGATGAGGGATGAAGCCGAGGGATCAGGTATTAGTGGCAAGGGGCAGCGTAAAGACAGAAGCCAAAAGTCAAAAGTCAGAAATCAAAAGCCCATAGCCCTTCGCGGTTCCGATCCTTCGTGTGCCTTCGTGCGCTTCGTGGATCAATACTCAACGCAGCGGCGCAGAGCACCGAAGGATGAAGGATGAATGGCTTTGGGCTATCGAAACATAATCTGAGCCATCTGTGCCAATCTGTGGCAAAAACGCAACCTTCGTGCGCTTCGCGGTTCCCATGCTTTGTGTTCTTAGTGGATTACTAATGTAGAACACTATGGTTTGCGGGTGAAAATCTAGAAAACTGTAAATTTAGAATATAAACTCAGGTTAATAATTTAGCTTGATCTTGAGATTCTATTCTTTCAATATTTGTACTAAAATGAAATACAAGTATTGAAAGTTTCGAGGTGAAAAGATGAATGACCCTATTCTTGACTTAAATATAGAACATATAGGTAGCCTCATTGCAAAAAGAACTTTTATATGGCAAATGAAATTCTTAAAGCCATTAAAAATAGCAGGATTTGCTAAAGATAGATCAGTAAATTTTTGGGATAGTCATATAACTCAATTATGGCAACTAGGCTTATTAAGAGCAGATTTGATAAAATCTAATGAAGAAATAGATTTGAAGGGATTAATTTTAGTAAATAATCAGAAAGGTAACTATATATATGTTGATACCAGAATTCTAGAAAGATCGAATATTAAATGGGTGGAATCTATTGAAAATTTGCCAAAAATTCGATCAAATATCGAAATATTATTTCATCCATTCAGATATTATGTTCTATATCATCTGCAACGGGTTATGAAATTACAAATATCACCTATGCAAATATTACGAGCTAAATCATATCCCGGATTATTAGATAATTCGATATCAATGTTTACTGATTGGTCTAATACAAATGGGTTTTTGGATGTAATCAATCGGTGGAATAATATTTCCTCATTAGCAATAGTTACAGAACCGTTTGCATTTATTAGAATGTTCAGAACCAGATCACACCCGCTAGGTTTTAGTAATACTCAATTGTATAAAGCAATTCAGGATCATTGGGATGAAGCTAAATTGCTTTATCAAAAAATTAGCCTAGAATTATTACAATCGATCCATCAAGAAATATCCGTTACTGTCGAAAATCTTGATTCCAATGTGGAAATTCATAATATTATTCGTTTATCGAAAGATGATACTTTAAGATTAAAAGTTCTTGATAATCTTGGTGGAGCTATGTACATAAGGACTATGGCAGAGATGATTAGAAGAGGAATAGAAGATGTATATGATATTGAATTATTGGAAGAAGATGGTGTTCGATATGGACCAGCTTCGAGAGAAATAAAAATTGAAGAATATGGTGCTGGTCGATTATTTGATCATGATAGGAAGGTTATAAGTGAGTATTTAAAGCAAAAACATCTTGATTATGGGATTCGGATTCGTTGGTATGTCGAAGGTTCAACAGAGTATGGGGCACTTAAAAAAGCTATAAGTATGTACAATATGTCGGATATCGAGATTCGAAATCTCAGAGGAAAATTTGTAGAATCAAAAGATGCATTATCATTCAGAGAATCATTAGAACAAGATATGAGTTCAAGTATATTTAGTTTTATCTCTCTTGACGGTGATAGAAGTGATAATATGCGAGTCGTGCGTAAAGCCGCTGAGACAGAATTATTCTTAGGGTTCTTTTCTGTTTCTGAACCTGACTTTGAATTCAAAAACTTCACGTCCCTTGAACTTGCTGAAGTACTATGGAGTATGGCTCCTGAACTCCATAATAACCTTGATATGAAAAATTTATTATTAGAAATAGTATCTGATTCAACGAATGCAAAGGATTTTTTCGAGAAGGCATTAAGTATTTCTAATCAATTCAGAGTAGGAAAAGGCGAAGCTTGGGGTGAAAAACTTATGGAATACGCAATGGAAAATCAAAAAATTAATGGTGAAACACGACAAATCTTGGAGGCAATTGATACATCTATGACTATAGAACATGATCAATTTATTTATACAAAAGAATTATGCCGAGTTGATCCTCTGTCGGGACTAATAATTGAAAGAAAAGTATCCGATTAGAGTTATACCTACTGATGACTTAATAGTTCTGAATATAAGATAATTATACAAATCTGTGGCAAAAAATCACCCTTCGTGTGCTTCGAGTCCTTCGCAGTTCCCGTTCTTCGTGTCCTTCGTGTGCTTCGTGGATCAATCTAAAAAACTCAGGGGCCGAGGAGCATACGATCCCCGACCCCAACAACCGATCCCTACACTTATATTCGGCGTTGCTTGCGATTGCGCGCTGCTTGAATGATCACGATGACTGAAATAATCACCATCAACACCAATAACCCAGCGATAGCATACAAAATCCATTGGGGTTTTTCAGGTGGTGTAACTTCGCGATAAATTGGATCATCTTGGTTTTCGCCGAGCGCATCGTTGGCAATACCAGCTGTATCGCCAGTGACCGTGGGGTCTTCGACGCTAATTTGTTGGTCGTTGACGATTGCCAAGCTGCCATTCAGGCGGGTGCGCAAGCGCGAGGTCGTCAAGGCATTGCCCGACCATTGCACGCCTTGGTCAGTGCTGCCGAGCACCGCCAAAATGCTGCGTTGCTCGTTCCATGGCGAACGCATAAATTCCAAATAACCAAGGCTCAGTTCTGGTGGAATCCGATAAACTACCCGACTATTGCCAAGGGTTGGGTGCTTGCTGCCTTGGGCAAACGGCGCAGGAATAATTGGCTGCAAAGCAGGATCTTGCAAAATGGCATGGGCTGGCGCTTGACCAACCAATACCAAATCGTGATTAGCCTGCACGCTAGCAACCTGTTCGGGATTGACTGCGCGCAGCTCGACAAAGGCTGGGTCGAGGCTATCGCCTAAGGCTGTTGCCAATTGGCCAGCAACCGTCCAACTAGTTGGATCGTCGCTTGGGACCACGAAGGCTATATTCTTCAAGGTATTGCTGATTGTGAGTGGCTCCAAGAAGGTGGCCAAATTGCGCAATACGATCGAGCGCCCACGGGTGGCGCGAACTGGAATCCCAATCATCGAATCGGCGCGTAGCGTGTACCAAATGCCTGCCAAGTTGGGATCAACACACGGCGTATTGGGAATTAGGTTGGCGCTAATCGTAATTCGGTTGCGGCCAACATTCAGATTGCCACGTGGAATTGGCACCCGGCCAACGCCATTTTGCGAGGTGGTGTCATCGAAGCGAATCGAACCTGCTGGCCGATCGTTGACTCGCACCATCATCGCTGAAACTGAATAATCGAGCAGTGCTGAGTGGGCAAAATGGACTTCGATATAGCCATCGTTGCTCATTTCGTAGCCGCTTGGCATATCAACATTCAGTTCAAAGGTATGCCCGCCAATCCCAAACTCTGAGGCGGTTTCGAAGCCAAGGCTACGGAAGGTACGTTCGACGGTCAAGCCAGTGCTTGGCACATCAGTAATTTGTAAATTTAGGGTTTTGGTCAAAACATCTGGCGAGTTAACATCGGCGACCACTGCAATTGAGGGATCGTTGCTGGCGCGCACGTTGCCAGTGCTAAATGCCTTGGCGGCTTTGATCACGCCCTCGTCGTCGTTGCCGCTGAGCGCCAAAACCACCCGTTGTTGATTCCACGGCGAGGTTGCCATTTGAATAATGCCATCGGCGGCTTGGGCTTCGCTCAGCTTAAAGCCCTCGGCGCCGCTGCCCTCGGCAAAATCAACGGCAGCTAAATTTTCGAAATTGGCTGCTTGGCCAACGAAAATCAAGTGTGATTCACTGCGCAGGGTTGGCGAAAGTACGCTCTCTGCAATCAACGGCACTTGAATTCTGCTTGACGTAATGCTGCCAACTTTGGCGGCAACAATCAAGCCCGCTTCAAGCTCGGCGGCGCTGGCATTGCTGGGCACAACGATGGTAGCAACATCTGGCTCAAGTGGTGAATCTTGGAAGATTGGCCGCGGCAATTGCTTAATATCGGTCGAAAGTGTGCCCAAACTGTGGGGCAACTTGAGCGACGAAGTGGCGCGAATGATCACGCTAGTTTGGCTATCGTTGCCACAGTTGAGGCCTGCATCAAGCAAAATGCCCAAGGTATGCGCGCCATCGACGCGAGTTGAGGTATAGGCAGTTTGCGAAATTGGGATGGTCACTGAGCGTGGGCCTGAACGATCTAAGAAAATTCGTTCGAGCTGTACGTTATTAAATTGCACATCCATTGAGCCAGCGAAAAACTGCACATTTTCATCGCTGCTGACCGAGCTGCCGGAAACGAAGGTTTCGAAATCAAGCGTGATTGCTGCGCCTGGCTCCAATTGCCATGTGCTAGGCAAGCGCACATTGATATAGCGGGCGTTGAACGGCCCTTCCATCGAATCTTCGCGCGCGCCAAGCTGGGCAAAGGTCACACTATCGCTATCGGTAACCACTGGCGTAACCGTTGCTTGGTTAAGCGGGGCTGCCGTCGTTTTGGTAGGAATGGGATTAAGGCTGGTGCGAGCAGCCTGTGAAACCATTGGCAAGCTGGCAAAAAGGCCAAGCGCCACGGAAAAAAGCAGAAAAACGCGCACTAAACGAACCATGCGAACTCCTTGCGAGACAATAGGCCAGCGTAACAACGAGTTACGCTGGCAGTGTTGGTGGCACGTGATTATTTGCCGTAGCGTTCGTACCACATGCTGAACATAAGTAAATTCCAAATTTGGCGACTGTAATCGTGCCGTCCAGCCCAGTGGTCGCTGAGCATTGTTGCAATATATTGGGGGTTGAAAAAGCCTTGTTCGGTCAAGGCTTCAACCGAAAGTTTTTGGTTGACCAATGGCCGTAGGTCGGTTTTGAGCCATTGGGGAATTGGCACGCTAAACCCTGCTTTGCGGCGTTGCAAAATTTCTGCTGGCAGCACTTTGGCAGCCACCCGCTTGAGCAAATATTTGAGCTTCATGCCATTGATTTTGGTGTGGCTAGGCAATTTTGCCATCCATTCGACCAAACGCGTATCGAGCAACGGCACGCGCACTTCGAGCGAATGGGCCATGCTCATCCGATCAACCTTGACCAACATATCATCGGCCAGCTGAACTTTGGAATCAACATACAGCAGGCGATTGAGCACATCGTCGGGTCCGTAGGCATCGTAGTAGCTTTGCAACAGATCAACGGTTGGGCGTTGCTTGGTCAAAATCGATGAGCCTGCATACAGCTGCTCTTTCATCGACTCGCTCATAAAGGCTTTCCATGCGGCATGGGCTGGCAACGGCGCCAACATCCCGCCCTGCACAAAGCGCTTAGCCTTAAAATCGAAGCTCACTTTTCCATCGGATGTAGGCAGCCGATTGACCAAATTTGGCACTAAACCGCTGCCAATTGCTTGCGGCAAGCGCCGATAGAGCGCGGCGATTTTGTCTGCTTGATAGGTGGCATAGCCGCCAAATACTTCGTCGCCACCATCACCACTGAGCGCCACTTTGACATGCTGGCTGGCCAATTCGCTGACCGCATACACCGCCACCGATGATGAATCGGCGAATGGCTCGTCAAAATATTTGACCATGGCATCGACCGTGGCCTGCGCATCAGGATTCATCACAATTTCGTGGTGATCAGTGCGGAAGCGTTCGGCCACAATTCGCGCATACGGCGATTCGTCATAGGATTTTTCTGCAAAGCCCACCGAGAAGGTTTTAACTGGTTGGCTGGTGACTTCGCTCATCAAGGCCACCACCAAGCTTGAATCGACCCCGCCGCTGAGAAACGCGCCCAAGGGCACATCGCTAACCAGTTGATCTTGCACAACGGTGCGCAACAGGTTCAGCAGGTCGGTTTCAACATCGTTGGTAATCTTGAAGTGCGGCGAAACGACCCGTGGAATATCCCAATATTGCTTGATTTCGACAGCGTTGGTTGCTGCTTCGTAGGTCAGCATATGGCCTGGCTGAAGCTTTTTGATCGCTTTGAAAATCGTATTTGGGCCGGGCACATAATTCAACGAAAGATAATCGTGCAAGCCAATTGGGTCGATTTCGCGGCTAATGCCAGTATCGAGCATGGCCTTAATTTCCGAGCCAAAGACCAAGCGATCGCCTAAATTGGCATAATAGACTGGCTTGATCCCAACGTGATCACGGGCAATTACCAAGCGCTGACGGCGCTCATCCCAAATCGCACAGGCAAACATGCCATTGAGATGCTTGGGAAATTCATCGCCAATTTCTTCGTACAAATGCACGATGGTTTCTGTGTCGGAGTGGGTTTCGAATTTATGGCCAGCTTTTTCTAGGCGTGGGCGCAACTCAGGAAAGTTGTACACCTCGCCGTTATAGACGATCCAAATTGAGCCATCTTCATTGGCGATTGGCATTTTGCCGCCAGCAACGTCGATAATCGACAGCCGCACTGAGCCAAGCCCGACTGGGCCGTTGAGATAAAAGCCATTTTGATCTGGCCCGCGATGATGGATGTTTTCGCACAGCGCTTCGAGCAAAGGTCGCTCTGCTGTACGACTGCGATCAAAATAGACAATGCCACAAATACCACACATAGGATCACCTCAGTTTATGCGCAAACACCAGTCGAAGTTAGTTCGTGCGCCGCCCCACTCGCTGCCATAGCGTGGTTTGTCGTCGTCGGACAAAGCGATACAGGCCAATTAAGCCAGCCCAATTGCTATTGACTAGGAAGGTTGGAACGTAAACCACCTTGCCTAGTTTACTATTTGAGTCAACTCGGCCACCAAGCCAAGCCATGGTATAAAACAAAATTTGAAACGCCAGCAACAGCCAATTGAATGGTGCTGCCAGACGGAGTAGTTTATGCGATTTTGCCTTACTTGGCCATAGCACCGCCACAATGTTCATCACCAAAGCCCCGACCATATTCACTGCCACCAAGGTACGCAGGGTTTGATGCGAGAGCAATTGCCACAAGGCGAGCGGACGGCGGAAGGGCCACAAGCTGCGGGCATAGGTAATTGCTTGATAGCGCCCAGCAAAAATCCGCGCGCGGCGCGCAATTTCATCCTGCGCCGATTGCGAAACTCGTTCGTGCGAGCGAGCCTGTGGCGCATAGTGAATCCGAAAGCCACGGGCGATGATCCGCATGCCCATATGGGTGTCGTCGTTGATAATTTCGTCTGGCGGCGATTCGAACAAATCGCTGCGCACGGCCAGCACTTCGCCAGCAACGGCGGTACAGCCAGCCAATTTGCTTTCTTGCTTTTTAACAAACGACTCGTAGCGCCAATATAGCCCTTCGGATTCGCCCAAAGCGCCGTCGCCTTTTTCGATCACCTTTGCGCCCGAAACTGCGCCCACGTCGGCATCGGCAAATGGCGCAACCAGTTCACGAATCACGTTGGCATCGTAGCGATTATTGGCATCGGAAAAGACAATAATGTCGCCGCGCACAAACGGAATTGCCCGATTGATCGCCGCCATTTTGCCGCGCCGTGGGGCTTCGTAGAGCAATTCCACGCCTTGATCGGCGTATTGCTGCACAATTTCTGGCGTGCGGTCGCTCGAGCCATCAGCAATAATCAAAATTTGCAATTGCTCGCGTGGATAATCCAATTCGAGCGAGTTTTCAATTTTGCGGGCAATTTCAGCCTCTTCGTTGTAGGCCGCAATCAGCAAAGTAACTGCTGGCTCGGCATGCGGATACGGCCCGCGTTCACGGCGAAAGCGCGCCAATAAGGTCAAGAGCGCCGGATACCCAGCATAGGTGTAGATGACGCTGCCTGCAAACAGCCAAAATAACGCCGCAATCATTAAATATTCCTTACTATTGATCCACGAAGGTTGAAACCGCGAAGAACGCGAAGGTCGCGAAGGTTAAGTTTTAGCCACAGATTCCACAGATTATTGGGATGATTGTTCTGCTCGCCCAATCCCCAACCCCTGATTCCCGATCCCTATGTTCTATGTTCTTACATTTCATCCTTCATCCCTCATCCTTCATACTTTGGCTACGCCTTCATACAAACTGCGCAAGCGCTTGGCGATAACGCTCAAGGCAAATTCTTGCTGCACTCGTTGGCGGGCTGCTTGGCCCATCCGTTGGCGCGAGGCTTGATCGCCCAAAACCGCCAACAACGCTTGTTCTAGCGCTGGCTGATCGTCTGGCGGAATGATTAAGCCGTTTTGGCTATCGTCGATTGCATCGCGTGCGCCACCAACATCAGTAATGATAACTGCCAATTCGCTGGCCATAGCTTCGAGCATTGCCACCGAAAAGCCTTCAGCAATCGACGGTAGCACAAACACATCGGCTGCTTGCAAATAGGGTGGCACGTTATGCACCACGCCGCCAAAAATCACCCCAGGGCTGCTTTTCGCTTTGAGCGCTGCTTCCTCTGGCCCTTGCCCCAAAATCAACAAGTTTGCATCGGGATGTTTAGCCCGAATTGCTGGCCAAGCCTCAACCAAATAGCGCACCCGTTTTTCCTCGGAGAGCCGCCCAGCATAGAGCGTGATTGGGCCTTCAGTTGGCAAATTCAGTTCGCGGCGGAGCGCAACTTTAGCTTCAGCGCTGACAGGATGATATTTCTCAGGATCAACCCCGTTGGGCACATAATGCCGCCGTTTGGCTTCGATGCCCAAAATCTGATCAAATTCTTGATCGATTTCGCGGCTGATCGTGAAAAAAGCATCGGCAGTTTTAGTGATCCGCTCTAGCCGACCTTTGCCAAACGGGCGTTGTTGCATCCGCAGCACATCGCCAAGCGGCCCCGAACGATGCGCGGTCACGGCGTAGGGCAGGCCCAAGGCTTGTTTGGCCGCAATCGCTGTGGTTGCTGGCGAAAACATCTCGTGAGCATGGACCAAATTAGGCTTCAAACGCCAAAGCAAAGGAATTGCCGCTGCGGTGAAAACCAAGGCCGCAGTTGGCACTGGCCCAGGAATCGGCAAACGATGCACTGGAACATTTTCGATCATCTCAAAGGGCTTGAAGCCAGCGTAACGCCGGGTTAGTACGCTAATTGCCACGCCTTCGGCAGCCAAAAAAGGAGCCAAGGCCGCTAATTGGCGTTCAGCGCCACCGATGCGCGGAAAATACCCTTGGATGATCATCGCTACGTGCAAGCTATCGTTCATGTGGAAACTGCCTCACGCTGGTCAACGCCCTCGTGGGCGGCGGTATACAACGTTAATAATTGATCGACCCATGCGCTTGGGCTGTGATACTGTTCGATAATCGTTTGCGCTGCCTGTTGCATCTGCTGCATGTGGCTTGGCTCGCTCAACAATTGATTAATTGCCGCTGCCAGCGCTTGCTGATCGTGCGGCGCAACCGTCACGCCTGCTTGTTCGCGCACAACCTGCGGAATATCGCCAACCTTGGTCGCGACAATCGGCAAGCCTGCGGCCATGGCTTCAAGCACTGCAATCGGCAAGCCTTCGTTGGCCGATGAGCTGACAAACACATCAGCGCTGCGCAACAGCACTGGAATATCATCGCGTGCGCCGAGCAAATTGACGACCGCATGTAATTGATGTTCGTCAATCTTGGCCTCGATTTTAGGCCGCTGATCGCCTTCGCCAGCCAAAACCAAGCGCGCTTCGGGATGTTGTGGATGCACCAAGGCAAAGGCATCGATCAGGGTTGGCAAATCTTTGATCGCAGCAAAGCGCCCAACGTTAATCAACATCGTCAAATCTGGATCGCCTAAAATTGCCTCGCGCGTGGCAATGCGTTGCTCGGCACTAATTTCTGGCACGGCAACCACCGCATTATGCACCACATGCAAGGTGCGATTGGGCATAATTGGCTGGTAGGCATCGCGAGTGGTATAGCCCACGGCAATAATTTGTTGGGCCAAAAAGCGCACAATCTGGGCTTCAAATTGCTGCTGGCGATTGGCAATCGAAGGGTCGAAGCCCGCCAAGTGCATGGTTGCAACCACCGGAATATTGGCCAAGCGAGCGGCCAAAATGCCCACCACATTGCCATAGGTCAAATGAGTGTGGACGACGCTCACGCGATTGCGCCGCAACCAGCGGGTGAGTTGCCAAATGCGCTTGGGAGCCAGCATTTTGGGCGCAGCAAAGCGCACAACTTCAACGCCCAAACTATTCAGCCGTTCAACCAAGTTGCTGCCGCGATCTTCATCCTTGAGGCACACAACGCTGGTTTTGATCCCACGGCGTTGGGCTTCGATGGCGAAGGTAACCAGCAATTGTTGCGCTCCACCACGATAGAGCGAATCGATGACCTGAACAACGTGCATATTATCTCCGTGCCACCGCACCACGCAAGGTTTGGCCTGCTTGGGTCAAAACTTCGCGCTGGCCAAACCATAATGTTCCACCGTAGGAGCCGATACCAACCACGATCGCCGCCAAAAGTTGCAACCACGATGGCGTGTTTTGCAAAGCCAGCAGCGTCAAAATCAAACAAATACTCATCACCGCGCCAGCAAGAAAGGCTGGCTGGAAGGCGCTCAAAATCCGCCGAATTGGCATGTTGAGCACTTTGGCTGCAACCACCAAGTTGAGCGTGCTTCCCAAAAATGCTACCAAGGCGTGGGTGATGCCGACCGCTTGCAACGATTTAAATTGAGCAGCAGCAAACCACAAGGCTGGCACCAATACCACCAAACGTACAATCGAAAGCTTGGTCAAAATGCTGGTGCGATTTTGGGCTTTATACACATCGCCAACATTGTAACCCAGCGACAGAAACAGGGTATAAATTGCAATTGTGCGCATAATCGGCACGGTTTCAATCCACTTCACGCTCAGCAAGGTCAGCACAAACGGCTCAGCAGCAATCGCGATGCCCAACGAAAGCGGTACCGTGACTAAAGCGACATAGCGTGAAGCAATAAAAAAGCCCTGTTGCAAGCCCGCCGGATCATCGCGCAAGCGGCTGTACAAGGGATACAACACATTCGCCAGGGCAATACAAATTTGCATCACCATCAAATCGGGAAAGCGAAAGCCGTTGGTATAGACGCCCAGCTTTTCATCGCCAAGGTAGCGCCCAACCAGCAAATAATCGGTTTGAGCTAGCATCACGGCCAAGCCATTGACAGCTACAATATTGCTGCCAAATCCCAACAGTGGTTTGATAACCGCACGATCAAGTTTCAAGCTAGGCCGCCATGGGTTGACCATCCAATAGGCGATGACCCCACAGGCCGAGCCGCCTAATTGGCCCCAAACCAAGCTCCACGCGCCCATGCCAGCTAAAGCACAGCCAATCGAAATTGCGCCTTTGCTGCTGACTTGAATCAGATCAGGGATAAAGCGCTTTTTGAATTGCATGCGTTTGCGCAGCAAGGCATCGTGGATATTGCGCAAAGCAAACAGCGGGAAGCTCAAGCCCAATGCGCGAATAATCGGAATTACATCAGGATTGTTTTGCAAAAAATAGGTCGCGACAATTGGTGCTGCCAGCCATGTGAGGCTGAAAAGGGTAAGGGCAATGCCACAGCCAAGCCAAAATGCCGTGTTTGCTGCATCCTCGTCAGCCTGATAAATCACCGCCGAGCCAATCCCCAGATCTTGCATCACCTCTAGAAAGGCGATGACGGTCAGGCCCATGCCAACCAAGCCATACTCAGCTTTGGTGACAAAATAGGCCAAAATCACCGTGGTGATAAAAATCAGAATTTTGCCGCCATAAGTGGCGGCATACGACCATAACGTATTGCGAGCAGCGCTCTGTACAATCGTCTCAGGCTGTTTCGCCATTTGGTTGCGCCTCGCGATAGTCTTCATAAGCTTTGTTGGCGACGTTGGGAATTGCATAGGCGATCGCGATCAGAATCCAAAAGAAGCGTGGGTAGGATAGTTGCAGGAAAATTCCCGCAATCATATAGCCAACCAAGCCTGCTTGGAAGCCAAAGACTAAGCCATCAAAATCATCCATTTTGATTTCGCGGAACTTCTTGCGCGCCTTGTTCATATCGCGGAACAACACCCACATCATGGCCCCAAACACCGAAAGCCCAAACAGGCCTTTTTCGGTCAGAATTTCGAGGTACATATTATGCGGCGCTTGGTCCCAGCGACTGTTATCGAGGCCTAAATCACGGGCATATTCTTGGTAGTGATTGCCAAAATTGCCCACGCCCAAGCCAAATACTGGATTCGCCAAGAACATGCGGATGCCTGCTTGTTGGGCGCTCGAACGCCCGCGGAACGAGGCTTCGTTGCGCACATCTTCCTTGGCTAAGCCAGGAATTGCCTCGGGAATGGTTTCGAGCCGCGCAATATACGAAGCTGGCAAGGTCGGCACAATCACAATGGCCAAGGCCACAATAATAATCACTGACATCAGCTTTGGTGGCCGTCGAATAAACATCAACAAGCTGGCAAACGCCAACGAGAGAAACGCCCCGCGACTGAACGAGAAGAAAATCGAGGCCATGCAGACGCTCAACTGCCAAATTGCAAACCAGCGTAATTTCTTATTTTTTTCATTCCACAAGCGATCCATGCCCAGCGGAATCAGCGTGAGCAACACTTGCGAATAGAAGTTGGGGTCACCGATTGGCCCGGCAATCCGGTAATCATCTTCAACGCCAGAGACGATTTGCATTTTGCCAGCTTTGGCAAAGCCCAAATAATCGTTTTCGAAGGTGCCAGTTAATTGCTGCCAGGTGGTGATCGAAGCCATAAAAATGCCCGCAAACAAGAGTGCCCACATCGAACGATGCAGCATCTTGGGCGAACGCATCATCATCACCACCACCACCACGATAATTGCATCTTTGAAGTAGCTCACCACGCCGTTTTTGACCCGCAGCACATCATCTGCATACAGAAACGTGGCTACCCCAACCATGCCATAGATAAAAATCCAGACCGCTGGTTTGAGCCATGGTTCGGGCTTTTGGTTATAGAGCATCCAGCGCATGAAAATAATTAAAAAGAGCAGCGCTAAAAATGGTTGGGCAGTCGAAGGCGCACCATTGCGCACCATCACATCGGAAAACCGGGTGTAGCTCATAAAAACCAGCGCCAACAAGCCCCATTCGCTGTTGCGCATTGTCACCATTGCGGCGGCGGCCCCGCCAAAGAGCAGCACCAATTTCAACGGGTTATCGAAAACTGCCAAGGCGGCAGCAACCCCAGCCCCACCAGCGATCGCCAAACATGCAAAGATGATATTCATCCATTTGCTGTTAAAAAAATCTGGTTGGCTGCTTGGCTCTTCTTGTGGTGTGTTGACCAGCATAATGACCTCGTTGCTGCACGGCATGCATTTCACGCCGTGCAGGTTGGTTTAAGTTAGGCCGGTTGTTCGACGGCAGAGAAGAGCACGTTCTTTTCGCCACTGCGATACGAGCGGGTCAAGGCGGCTTCAGCTTCTTCGACTAATTGACCATAGGCCATGTTGTTGCGACGAGTCGCGCCCCCAGCGTAAGGCGTGAGTTTTACCACCACATCGTCAATTCCGGTTTCAACAGGCTGATCAAGCGCGTTCAAAATCCGGTCGAGCGTGCGGGTGGCGGCAATTTCTGGGGTTTCAGGCAGCAATATCGAGAAGGTGGTGTTATCCCAGCGCCCAATAATATCGTTGCCACGCAATTCGTTGCGCAACACATTTTTGGCGTGACGCAGGACGCGCTGCACCACGGGCGCAGGCATACTATCAATCACATCTTGCATGCCATCGAGATAAACTAAGCCCAACGAGGCGATGGAACTGCGTGCAAGCGCATCTTTGGCTTGTTGGTCGAAGTGGCGTCGTGTGAAGGCCGTCGAAACCGCATCGATTGTGCTGCGGCGGCGCAGAGCTTCCAACGGTGTTTTCAATTGGGCTTGGACAATTGCGATAATTGCCCCAACCACTGCGCCCAAAATCAAGGCCAAGGTGGTATCACGCACAGGCTTGGGGCTTTGGGGAACCGATGAAGGCAAGGCTGGGTCAAGCACGGTCAGGCTATAGCTGGGGTATTTTTGGTCAACAAAATCGATGGTGCGTTGCGCCAAGCTGTTGGCCAACAGCGCGGTGGTCTTTGCATCAGGCCCATCAACATAGACCTCCAAAACATTAGCTTCGGGAACTGTGACTGCATTGTTTTTATAGCGCACGACTTCGCTTGGCGGCAAATTCAGGCCGCCGCCGGTTTCCTTGAACGGGCTGCCGCTATTGAGAATTTCGGCAATCGTGTTGACGATTGTACGGTTTTGCAAGGTGGTAACGCTATATAATTCTTGGCCGCTATCAACGCGGGCCAAGTTTGGGCTGAGCAACAGCCGCGTGCGCGTGCGGTACTCAGGCTCGGTTACATAAGAGCGGGCAAGCGCCAAGGTTGCCCCAGTTAATGCTGCCAGAGCGATCAGCCACCAGCCGCGCCCTAACATTCGAAGATAATGACGAAATTCCATAGCAACAGTTCCTTTGTTGCAGCGCCGACTGCTGGCTAGGCCATGCGCTGCGTTGGTTGAATAGTTGAAAGAATAGCAGCCCGAATGCGATCGCCAACGCGATCCCAAGTAAATTCACGATGCGCGAGTTGGTAGCCAGCTTCACCAAACTCGCGACAGCGTTCTGGGTGATCCAATAAATCACTTAAATACGTGGTCAAGCTATCAACATCGCCAGGTTCAATCAGATAGCCCGTTTGGCCATGCAGCACGCGGTCGGGCAGGCCGCCACTGTTGGCCGAAATAATCGGTAATTTATACATTGCCGCTTCGGTGAAGGCAATTCCTGCTGGCTCGATTCTGCTTGGCATGCAAAAAATCGTCGCCTCACGGAAGTGTTGCACCACTTCTTCACGCGGCACGCGCCCAATAATTTGGCAATTGGGCAAATCAAGCTCTGGCGTGCATCCCACGATGGTTAATGTTGCGTCTGGATGCTGGGTTTGGATGCGCTTGAAGGCTTCGGCAACTTCTGGCCCGCCTTTGCGCTCCCATTCTACTCCAACAAATAAGATTCGTTTGGCGGCGTAATCTTTATTGGTTGGTGGGTCTATTTTAACATTAATACCTGTATAGACACACTCGGCTTTTTCAGCAGGATAGTTGTAATCTTCAATTGCTGAATTGCGGGCAAAATTGCTGGCAAAAAAGATTTTGCTTGCATTGCGATAAATCTCAGGCTCAATCGCCGCGCGCCATTCGGCTGAGTATTGAATTTTGCTAGGATCAAAAAGTTTGTAGCGCCAGTTGGCGCGCAAGGTGTGGTCGGTATAGATAAAATGCGGCAAGCCAGCCACACTTGCATCAAAAAAGGTTTGGGTCTGAAAAGCAAAAGCATAATCACGCGGATTAAAGCGTTGTTGAACCAGTTTTTTGATCCGTTTGCCAATCCAGCGTGTAACAAATAAATGTGGGTTGGGCTGCTTCTTGCCAGCCAAAATCTCGCGGCCATATTCCTTGTAAACGGCGGCCATCGCCAACAGATACAAATGTGGATTATGTTTAAGCCAATCTTTAAAATCGAAAACCTCGAGCGTATATTCAGGAAATACCCGCTTGAATTGAGCGATCAGATTGGGATTAATAAACGAAAAATCGCGAATTTTGAGAAAAGCAATCTTTTGGGGCATTCCTGCTGCTCCTAGGTTTAGGCATTGCGTTGAATTGGTCGTTGCAAAGCGGGATTTACGGCGAGTAAGGTTTCGGAAAGTTGCTCGACACAAGTTACCAAATTGAAATCGCTTTGCACCAGTTCGCGGCCACGCGCTGCATAGCGCGCTGCTTCCTCAGGGTTATCGCGCACGTAGAGCAGTTGGTCGGCCAAGGCAGCGGCGTTGGCTGGTGGCACGAGATAGCCAGTTTCGCCGGGGCGCACCAGTTCGGGAATGCCCGACATCCGCGAGGCCACAACTGGTAATTCGCAGGCCAAGGCTTCCATCAACGATACAGGAACACCTTCCATCTTGCCTGCTGGGGTAATGATGCTTGCTTGCACATAGCAATCAGCAGTTGCTAATAGCTCGCGCACAGCGGTTTCTGGCTGTGGGCCAAGCAATTCGACCATGCCCGTTAATTGTTTTTCGGCAATCAATTGCTCAAGCATTGGTTTATCTTCGCCGCCGCCAATAATGCGGCAGCGGAAGTTTACGCCACGGTCGCGCAAGAAGCTGCATGCCTGAATCAAGAATGGATGACCTTTGTAATCTTGCAGGCTGCCAGTGGTCAAAATTTCGAAGCGTTCGCCTGCTGGCTTTGGTTGCGGTTGATAGCGCTCTGGGCGAATGCCACAATGCACAATATGAATCCGATCGCGTACCCATTCGCCTAGTTTTTCAACCAAAAATTCGCGGTGGAATTCAGCGATGGCAATAATTGCGCTGGCTCCGCGAGCTTTGGTTGGCAGCATCGCTCGATTCACAAAAATATCGTGGCCATGGACTGTGAACGAATAGGGAATGCCCGTTAATCGATTGATAATCCACGCCGCGAAGGCAGGATAGGTTGCATAATGGCAATGAATATGCGCAATCTGTTGCTCCTGCATATGCTTGGCGAGCGTGATGGCTTTGGGAATCAAGGCCAGTTTGCGCACTAATTCGCTTGGGCTGTTGGCGCTTTCGGCCACCGTTTTGGCCACGATGCCGCCAGTTTTGAGCGGTTGTTTGGCCAAGCGTTGCAGGCTACTCAGCGCAACATGCGGCGAGATAAACGGCTGCGCCTGCGCCTGTGGAATCCAGCGCTTCGCTTCATCGTGCACAACTGCCTGTTGTTGCAACATCAACGGAAACAGCTTCACATCCCAGCCCAAGCGCTCCATTTCGAGCATTTCACGCAGAATAAACGTTTCCGACAAATGTGGGAAACGTGACATCATGTAAGCAATTGGTTGTGGCACTAATGCGCACCCCGCTGCTTCAACACGGCTGGGATGGTGCGGAACAGAATCTGAATATCGATCCACAAGCAGCGGCGCTCGATATAGGCAATATCCAAAAGCAAGCGATCATGGAATTCGGTGCTGGCGCGACCGAATAATTGCCAAAGCCCAGTCAAACCTGGTTGCACATCGAGGCGCTCGGTTTGCCACAAGTCGTAGGTGTGGGCGCCAAACGAGGTTGGGCGCGGGCCGACAAGGCTCATCTCGCCTTTGATCACATTGAGCAACTGAGGCAGCTCATCGAGGCTGGTTTTGCGCAAAAACTTGCCAACCTTAGTGATGCGCGGATCGTTGCTAATTTTGAAATCGGGCCATTGCAGCTCGTTGAGGTGCATCAACTGCTTTTTCATTTCCTCAGCGTTGGGCACCATTGTGCGAAATTTATACATGCGGAAGGTGCGTCCGCCCTTGCCTGTGCGTTTTTGGGTAAACATGATCGGCCCGTTGGGCGAATCGATTTTAATCAAAATGGCACATAAGAGGAAGAATGGCAGCAAAAATGGCATGGCCAATAATAAAATCAACAAATCCATCGCTCGTTTATTAATCAAATAGATCTTGCGAGCCATTGGTGAGCGATTGGGTTGAACTTGAAACAGCCAGGCATAGGCTGGATTTTCACGATAATTGAGTGAAGAAGCCATGACGGTTCCTTTCTGCACGCTGCATGGTGGCGCTTTAAATTTCAGTCTGAACGGTCGAGCGTGTGTCTTGTGGTTTAACCGCTTTGAGTTGCCGCAACGCCCGCGTATCGGCCTCGCGAATCAACTCATCAAATGTTAGGGCATCGTCGGGAAATGATGCAATTCCACACAACACATCTACACCCAGCCTCTCGGACGCAGCAGCCTTGATGCGTTCCGCAAAAGAAACAGAATTGGCGGCATTCGTTTCGGGACTCATCACAATAAATTGGTTTGAGCTTGGTTGCTCAAAAATCATGTCGGTACGGCGCATCACATCGGCAACAACCCGGGTTAAGCTGGTAACAACATAGCGGGTCATCATTGATTTTTGCACTTCTTCGACGCTGCGATGAATCGCCAAATTGACTGATTGGGGATCGGGCTTGATCACCAAGACACTCATTGGGCGACGGTGCCGGCGACTGCGCACCATCTCGGTTTGAATTTCGTCGTTCGAGTCGTTGAGTGGCCGAATTTGACGATTGACTTGAGGCAAGGTGATGTTGATCACTGCCTGCTCGAAATCGTAGAGATCAATCGCAACTTGGTGAGCAAAGCGCACCCCGACCAACAAAAAGACCAATTCAGTAAGTGATAAATAAATATCGACCCCAACAAACGAAACACTATTGAAAAATGCCAAACGAATAATTGCGTAAATCGCACCCCAATAGGTCATGGCTACCAAAAGCCGCCGTTGGCGAAAATAGGGCAGCATCAGCGTGATGATAATGGCTGCTAAACCGAGAATATACACAAATGAACGTAGGTCAATAACATTCTCGCCCTGGAAGTCCAGCCGCTCGATGTTAAAAAACGCAGCAAGATAGAGAACGAGCGCAATAATTGATCGACGCAGGTACTTCATGGTGGCTTACTTTCTGGCTATATGTGCCACACTACACCAAAAGACAACACCTTGCCAAGCTGCCGCCACTTTGGATTACAACCGGAATTCACTTCCAAATTGCTTGCTTAGCGCTACTTACAATAGTACGGTGTCTTTGGCTGTGTGCCAACAGAATATTCTAAAGCGTGGGTACTAAATTTTTAATAGTACCTTCGCTTAACCATATCAAGAGAAAGGACTACCTACCAATGGTCGTCTTCTACTTTGGCCTCTGTCACTAAAAGTGTCAAGGGTGACTTTTGTCCTAAAAAAAATTTAAGTATCCAATAAAAAAGCGATGCACTTGTTTTGGCATCGCTGCATACTGACACATCGCTATCTTCTAGGACACCACGGTCTGTAGTTGTTCTGGCAATCGCAAGTATACCATGGCAGTTCAAAAGATCAACATTTTTTGACTTTAAGTGGCTTGTAGACTATAATGGCGAATGGGCCGGGCCCTGTGCGGCATATGCTTGCCAACTCCGCCAGGATTGAAAGATAGCAACGGTACGCTTGCCTCTATGGGTGTCACAGGCAGCCTGGCCCACTCGCTCTTTTTGCAGTAGTCGTCATACAATTGTATGGCGGCTACTGTTTTTAGGCCACATAGACATTGGTTGGTACTGCCAATTGCACCACTAAGCCGCCATCAACCCCATCGTAGACATCCAAACAGCCATTAATTTCTTGCGCCCGATAGCGCAGCCAGCGCAAACCATGGCTGCCAGTTTGAATTGGGCCATTGAGCAAGCCAACTCCGTTATCGCGCACGATTAAATAGAGCTGCTGTTCGCCGCCACGGAGGCATATTTCGACCAAGCTAGCTTTGGCATGGCGCGCCACATTGCTGAGAGTTTCTTCCAAGGCCCGCACGAATAAGGCTTCGAGGGCTGGGCTAACATGGTGGGGAATGTTTGTAGTTTGGAGTTGCACGTCAATTAATGTTGTTGCTTGCCAGCGGGCAATAATTGGTTTAAAGCGCTCGACCAAGCTTGGTTGGCTTGCTTGGGGCTTAATATCATCAATTAATAAGCCCAAATCACGGACACCATGATGTGCCTGATGATAGACAGCTTCAACCATCGCCGAGCGCTGCGCATGATCAATAATGGTCCTGATGAGTTCAAAGCGGCGTTGGGCAGTTTGCAGGCTACTGAGCATGCGCTCAGCTGGTTGATTGCTGGTTTCGAGCGGTCGCGGCTTAATGCTGATCAATAAAATACTTGGTACGCCAAGCACCAGCATACTAAACAACATTGGATTGGCTTGGCCAAGTTTGTTGCTGGTAAATAGCGCCACACTATAGCCCAACCATACTATACCCAAGGTAGTACTGCTGCGGCGCGACAGTTGGCTCGTCGTTGTTGCCAAAATCAGCCAGGTATCAAATAGCCATGGGCTATACCAACTAGTGGCGATTAAAGGCATAAGCAGCGCCAGCCCAAATTCTAGCCATTGATCAAGCCATGGCCAGCGAGGCACTGGCCAACGCCCAGCAGAACGCAAATATTGGGCCAGATAACCAAAACTTGCGATCGCTAGCCCTAAGCCCACAAACTGAGTTTGGCGCCACGCCGTCCAAGCCAGTAAGCATGGCAAAAGCCCAGTACGCAGCGCATACAGGTTGCCGCTGGCCATCAAAAAGTGGCGAATGTTGCGAATAAAGCTGTTCATGAAGCTTGCCATTGTTGGCATCGTTGCGGTTGAGAAGCAGGCATGATCGACACCTTTCGTTCAAACTAGTGTAGCAGAAAGCTATGCTTGCGACAAGATTTGAACAAACTATTGACAAAGCATCAACAAAAGGTTTTAGCTCATTGCAATCAGCTAAATGATCGAGTTTAGCAGTAGGTTTTGGCTGGGGTTTGGCTAAATTTGCAATTTTCGCAAAGCCGTGTATAATAGCGTCATAACGCGATGCGGGAATAGCTCAGTTGGTAGAGCATCTCCTTGCCAAGGAGAAGGTCGCGAGTTCGAGTCTCGTTTCCCGCTCCACGAATGACTGCTGGTGAAAACCAGCAGTTTTTTCTTGTAAATTAATCACTGAAAGGGCAAGAATGCTCAGCTTAAATAGCAATCAACGCCAATATTTGCGCCGCTTGGCCCACGATTTCAAGCCAATTGTGCAAGTTGGTAAGCAAGGGCTTTCAAGCACGGTGGTGGCCGCTGTTGCCGCTGCACTTGATGCACATGAACTGATCAAAGTGAAATTTGTTGAATTTAAAGAAGAACGTCGCGAATTGACCGATCAATTGGTGGCTGATACTGAGGCTGCATTGGTGGCGTTGGTTGGTAATGTGGCAATTTTATATCGGCCCAGCCGCCTTGATGATAAACAAGTGATTGTGCTACCACGTTAAGTCTCACAAATTGCGCTTTAGTGGGTGCAGGGGGATGAAAACCCCCTGCGTTTCCCTCCAGGGGAGGGACGGAAGGGTGGCGCTCGATTAATATCAATAGATTAAATTTAAATCGATAAACCCAACTAAGACCCAATGATAGGCTAGCAGAATTAAGGCTTTCTGCTATAATACATAATGTTGGGCCACGGCCCTTGATAATTTGACGCGATAGAATGCGGATGAGGCGCACAATGCAAGGTGCGCCTTTTGTGCGATTAGCCGCCGCGCTTAACGCAGTAAATAGTGATGTGCTATGGAATATCAACCAAATCTTAGTAATATTCGACCAGGCAATGGCGGGGTTATTCAAGCAGTCGCAGCAGGCAGCACTGGTGCGCAACTTGGGCTACAAGCTGGTGACGCAATTCTGCAAGTCAACGGTCGGGTGATGCGCGATGTAATTGATTTTCGCTTTGCCATGACTGAGGACCAGGTTGAGTTGCTGGTGCGCCAAGCTGGCGAAGAACGCAGCATCCAATTAACCAAAAACCCCGATGATATGCTTGGCCTCGATTTTGTCGAGCCACTCTTCGACCGCCTCCGAACCTGCAACAATAAATGCCCGTTCTGTTTTCTAACCCAAATGCCTAAAGGATTCCGCAAAACACTCTACCTTAAGGACGATGACTATCGCTTGTCGTTTTTGTATGGTAACTTTGTAACATTGACGAATCTCAAGGAGGATGACTGGGATCGGATTGCAGAACAGCGCTTAGGCCCAATGTATATTTCAGTCCACGCGACTGATCGTACCTTGCGGGCAATTCTCCTCGGCAAACCCGATGTGCCCGATGTGCTGGCACAAATTCGGCGCTTGGGTGATTTGGGCATCGAGGTGCATACCCAAGTGGTAGCATGCCCACAGTTAAACGATGGCCCAGCCTTGGCCCAAACCATCCATGAATTGGGCCAGTTGTTTCCAATCGTCCAGAGCATTGCGATTGTGCCGGTTGGCCTAACCCGCTATCGCTTTGAAGGCAAGAAACCACAAAGCATCAAAGCCGCCATCCGTGTGCACGAAAGCGCCGAATGGATTGATAGCAACTGGGAAGCGCAGCCAATTTGGCAAGAAGAAGCGCCAGTTGCCAACGAACTGTTTCAAGCTGCCAAAGAAGGCAATCTTGGCTTTTGCGCTCGCTTAGGCGCCGCCACCGAAGTTGAGTTGCGGCCATATCGCGGCGATGAAGCCGCTGCGGTGATCGACATTTGCGAACCGTTTCAAGAATATTACATGGCCGAACATGGCTCGGTCTTGGTCTATCCTTCCGATGAGTTTTATCTCTTGGCTGGCCGCGAACAGCCAGATGGCTCGTTGTACGAAGGCTACGATCAATTAGAAAACGGCGTTGGCTTGGTGCGCCAGTTCCAAGACGAATGGGCAGAAATTGTGCCATCGCTGCCAAACGCTGTCGATAAACCAACCCGCATGCTGCTGGCGTGTGCCACCTTGGCCTCTCCAGTCTTGCAACAAGTCGCCGAGCAACTTAGTCGAATCGAAAACCTGACTGTTGAATTATGCCCTGTCGTCAATCAATTCTTTGGCGATATGGTGACCGTTTCGGGCTTGCTAACCGGCGGCGATGTTGTTGCTGAATTACAAAAGCATGGCCCGGCTGATATTGTGATGCTGCCGAAAGTGATGTTTGATCACTCCGGAACTCGCACAATTGACGAATGGACTGTTGAACAAATTGCAACCGCACTTGGTGCGCAGGTGACCATGGCCCGCATGCCGCATGAAATTCGGCGGGTCGTGCGCCAACTTAGCCGCCAAGCAAAACCGCGCTCGCAGCGCCGTTTCATGGCTCAGGCTTCAATGCGCTAGCCCACCAACCACCTGCGAGTGCTACCCAAGCCAGTGGAGCATGAGTATGACATCGCAGACGGTTGTGCAGGATAGTGCCTTTGAGTTGGAACACGTATTGGCGGTGATTGAACGGGCCGATGCAATTGCCAGTAGCATGACGCTTGACCCATTACTGAATCGCATGTTGGATTTATTGATCGAGATCGCTGGCGGCGAGGCGGGAACACTCTATCTGGTTGAAGCAGATGAGATTGTTTTTCAGGTCGTCCACGGCGATCCAGCCAGCCAACATTTGATTGGCGTGCGCTTGCCGATTGATGTTGGCTTGGTTGGCGCAACGATTGCGGCAACCCAGCCACTCTGGATCGAAGATATAAACAACGATCCGCGCTGGGATCGGCGTTTGGGCGAGGCCAACAGCTTGCAATTGCGCTCACTTTTGTCGTTGCCGCTCTTGCTCGAACAACAGGTCGTTGGCGTGATTCAGATTTTTAATCCGCAACGCTCAGAGCCACGTTTGCTTAAACTATTGGGCAATCGGATGGCTGCTGAAGTGGAAAAAGCGCGCTTATTGAAAAAAAGCCAGCAACGCGAATCGCGCTTGAGCGCCTTGGTTGAGATTGTTGGCCATATTGGCTCGACGCTCGACCGCACAACCTTGCTGAATCTGATCATCGATTATGCGCGGATTTTGCTCGATGCTGAAGCTAGCTCGCTGTTTTTGACCGAGCCTGAAAGCGGCGATTTAATTTTGCAGCATTCGACTGGCTATATGCACGAACGGGTGCAGGCTGTGCGCTTGGCCAAGGGCCGTGGCATCGCTGGTTATGTTGCCGCCACTGGCGAGACGATCTGCGTTGGCGATGTCAAACGTGATCAACGCCACGATGGCAGCGTCGATGAGATGACTGGCTTTGCTACGCGCTCGATTTTGGCAGTGCCATTGCAGACCCGTTGCATTACCTTTGGCCGCGAACGTGCGCAATCTGAGGAGCATCTGATTGGTTGCATCGAGGTTTTGAATAAACGCGATGGCCGATTTGATGATGATGATATCTTGTTGTTGCAAACCTTGGCGCGTCAAGCAGCGACGGTACTGGAAATTGCCGATTTGTACGCCGATGTCAACGAGCTGTTTCTCGATGTTATTCAAGCCCTGACGGCGGCGATCGATGCCAAAGACCCATATACCGAAGGTCATTCTATGCGGGTGTCGGAATTTGCGGTGGCGATTGCTGAAGAGTTGGAGCTTGAACCAAGCTTTATTCACCATCTGCGGATTGGCGCGATTTTGCACGATGTTGGCAAAATTGGCATTAGCGATGGGGTGCTGAAAAAGCCCGGGCGTTTAACCGACGCTGAATTTGGCGAGATGAAATCGCATCCAGAAATTGGCGAACGGATTCTTGGCCATATTCGCATGTTGCAAACTGAGCTGCCAGTGATCATTCAGCATCACGAGCGGCTTGATGGCAGTGGCTACCCGTATGGTTTAGCCCGAGGCCAAATTTCACTTGGCGGGCGAATTGTGGCCGTCGCCGATGCCTTTGATGCCATGACCTCTGACCGACCGTATCGCAGAGGCTTACCAATTGAAGAAGCGTTTCGGCGGTTGCGCGCAGGTGCCGACACAGAGTTTGATGCAGTCTGTGTTGAAGCGCTCTGGCAAGCAATAAATCGTGGGCGAGTTCGCTCGCAACGCCTGCGTGATGATAGCGGCGAACATCGGATTATCAACGATGTCGCGCCATTTCGTACTCCCCTAACACCATCGGCTTGAGCAGGCTGGGTCATTCGGGCATTTGCGCGGGCTAATGGTGGGGTTGGTTGTCAGCAGATTGCTGCTTGACATAGATTTAGTCTGATGAAAGGAAAACTCGCACTTTGCGCGAGTTGTAAGAGATATGCCATTCCAACGCCCAAAACGCCGTAGCCCAGAGCGCGGCCCGCAATCAAACTCACGCCCTGCGCGGCCTGGCCGACCTAGCGCACGCTCAACTGGCGCGCCAAGTCGTGGCCAACGCAATGATTCCGCTAGCCGCCCAACTGGCGCGCCAAGCCGTGGCCCACGCCATGATCCTGCTGGCCGCCCAACTGGCGCGCCAACACCAGCTGGAGCACCGCGCCGTCGTGCCTTTGTGCACCTGCCAACCGTTGATATGAGCCGCCCGTTGTTTGCGGTGCAAACTCAACCTGGAGTTGGCCAATTGTTGTTGGCTGAAATTAATGCCACCTTGCAAAAACCAATGTTGGTTGCTCAGCGCCATGTCACCCAAAAAGATGATATGTTGCTGTTTCACACCGACACTAACTCCAAAGAATTGTTTAATTTGCGCACTGCCGAAGATTTATTCGTCGTCGCAGCGCGGGCCTTCAACATTGCGCCCGATCAAGGCGGCTTGAAGCAAATTCACGCTTCGGTCAAAAATAGTATGCTAGTGCCAACTGCGCTGCGGGTTTTCACCCTCAACGGCGGACGCACGCCCAAAGTAACCACGTTTCGGGTGGTTACGCGGGTAACTGGCAAGCAAGATTTTGCCCGTAAAGCAGTTGGCATTGCAGTGGCCGATGCGGTGCGCGATTCGTGGCCAGGCCGCTGGAAGTTGGTCGAAGAAGAAGCCGATGTAGAAGTTTGGGTTACGCTGTTTGGCAGCGAAATTGTGGTTGCAATTCGGCTCTCGACTGGCGGAATGCGCCATCGGATTAACCGAATTGTCGATCGGCCTGCTGCGTTGCGCCCAGCAATTGCGGCGGCGATGGTTCGGCTTTCCAATCCACAGCCCAACGATGTATTTTTGGATGCGATGGCTGGCACGGGTACGATCATTGCTGAACGGGCAGCAGTTGGGCCGTTTGAGCGGCTGATTGCTGGCGATAAAAGCCGTGAAGCCGTCAAAGCCTTGAGCAGAAATCTAGCAAGTGTCGGCGGCGATTTAGCAATTCGCCGTTTAGATGCAACTGACTTACCATTCCAACCAGGCGAAATCAACAAACTCGTCACCAATTTGCCCTTTGGTAAACAAGTCAACAATATCGATGAATTGCATCAATTGTATTCAGGGGTGTGTGCTGAATGGGCGCGAATTGTTGCGCCTGGTGGCATCATCGTTGCGCTAGCCGCCGAAATCGATGTGCTACGCGAAAAGATCAATGCTACCCCTGAATTACGGGTTCGTGGTACTTTCCCAATCGCTGTGTTGGGCCAAACTGCCACGATTGTGCAACTTGAACGTCGTAGAATGTAGCGATGGTTGCCCTTGGGCAGCGATGGCGAAAGAGGTATAGCTATGGAAAAACCAATTGTGGCGATTGTTGGCCGACCGAATGTTGGCAAATCGACCTTGTTTAATAAGCTGATTGGCGAGCGCCGAGCAATTATTGCCGACGAAGCTGGCACAACCCGCGACCGCCAATATGGCGAAACGATTTGGAATGGCCGCGTCTTTACAATTGTCGATACTGCTGGTTTGTTGGTCGGCGATGACGACCCCAACTTGCCGTTGGCCGAAATTGTGCGTCGCACCCACCAACAAGCCCAACTAGCGATCGACGAAGCTGATGTCATTGTGTTTATGGTCGATGTGCGCGAAGGCTTGATTGCTGCTGATGAAGAAGTGGCTGCCTTGTTGCGCCGTAGCAGCAAGCCCGTCGTTTTGGGCGTAAACAAAGCAGATACCGAAGATCGCCGCCAAAATGCGGTTGAGTTCTATAACCTTGGCTTGGGCGACCCAATTGCGTTGAGCGCCTATCACGGCACTGGCTCAGGCGATTTGCTCGATGAGATCGTGCGCAATTTGCCTGCTGGCCAAGAAGAAGAGGAAGACGACAATTCGCTGAAAATTGCAATTGTTGGGCGACCAAACGTCGGTAAATCGAGCTTGCTGAATAAATTGGTCGGCGAAGAACGGGTCGTTGTCAGCGATATTCCTGGCACAACCCGCGATTCAATCGACACCAAATTAACCTATAAAGGTATGCCGATTACCTTGATCGACACTGCTGGGATTCGACGGCGGGGTTCAATTGAGCAAGGGATTGAACGCTACAGCGTGTTGCGCACGATGAAAGCGATCGAGCGTTGCCAAATTGCTTTGTTGTTGCTCGATGCCAAAGAAGGCCCAACTGCCCAAGATACCCACGTTGCTGGCATGGTGTTGGAAGCCAACAAAGGTTTGGCGATTATTGTCAACAAATGGGACTTAATCGACAAAGCCAAATTTAGCTACGAAGATGCCAAAACCACTATGTCCGAAGTGTTCCACTTTGCGCCATACGCGCCAATTGAGTTTATCTCGGCCAAAACTGGCCAGCGCGCAACCAAAGTGCTCGATATTGCCCAAACTATCCAGAGCGAACGCACCAAACGGATTAGCACCTCGGATATTAACAACCTGTTGCGGGCAGCGGTGCGCGAACATCCACCAACAGCCATGCACAAAGGCGCGCACTTGCGCTTGTTCTACGCGACCCAAGCGCAGGCTGAACCACCAGTCTTCTTGTTCTTCTCGAATGCGCCTGAGCAAGTGCACTTTGGCTACAAGCGCTACCTCGAAAATCGCATTCGCGAGCAATATGGCTTTATTGGCACGCCAATTGTTTTGGTCTTCAAAGGCCGCGAAGAAGAGCAAACTGTCTCAGTTTCTGGCCGCCGATAAGTTTCGTAAACCTGAATTAATCCAAAAAGCACTTCAATCAATCACGATTGAGGTGCTTTTATGTTGTAGTTTGATACAATTGCTTTTGCTGCTGGCAACGATAGAGTGTAAACACCGCAATGATTGGTGGCAAAATAAAGCTTATTGTATTGATAAATGTCAAGATAGTAGCTGGTTTTAGAATACCTTCAAATACTTGTTGGTTAGTATAGATAATTTGCTTGATCAATGGCGCACGAAATGGACTTGCATTTATCTGATCAATTAACGTAATCACAACCAGATGGAGCTCTGTTGTTATAAGTACGATATACGCATAATAATGATTTTTTATCCGTGCTATTTGCTTGGTTAGCAAAAGCAGCATTGCTGTATAGATTAATGACGGTATACTGAAAAAAGCTGCCATTACAAGGATAATTTGGATGATAATTGAATTGTTATGCTTAAATCCAAGCACAACAACTGCGATGATATAGGCTACGAACGCAATCAATGCATACAACAAAGCTTTTTTAATTCCAAACCAGAATATTTTAGCTCCTGAACTGGTTACTGAGGGAATTGTATACATCAGCCGCTCCTGTTACTCAGTTGTGGGCAAAATCAGCGCTTCTTCGCGACCATACAACCACCAAGCCCACAAGGCCGTAATCAGCCCCAAACTGCCAAGCATGAGCACATTCCAATGGCGCTCAGCCAGCAATACCTGAAAAACCGCGTGCGCTGCTTCATGATCATCGGCAACCACCAAAATGGTACAACCCATTGGCTCAGGAAAATAAATGAAATCAACATTGCGCCAATTAGGCTGTAGCGGGTGATGCGGGTCATCCAATGGCCGAGGCTGAGCGCGCTAAACATCAACAAATTGCTATAGCCGAAAATCAACCAATCGTTGGCCACAAGCCATGTGCAGAGCAGCATCGCAACCAACCAACTTGGGCCAATGATCAGGCAGCTACGCATCCACCATAAGCGCCGAATGCCAAGGCCTGTCGCGGCGCTTAAGTCAATGGTTGGGTCATCGATTAAGCAGCCAACACTCAGCCATGCGATAATGGTTGGCATAATTGCTTGGACAACAAGCAAAGCATTGCATTGTGATAGCTGTCGGTCAACGCCCACAGGGCCAAGCTGGTAATAATGCTTAAACTGCTGATCCAGCGTTAACGCACAATACTCAGCGTAGCAATACTATACGCCAATAAGCGACCAATACTATAATTCACCAGATTATAGCGCGTACTCCATATTATTTCACGCACTTGCAGATCACGTTTGCTTTCGTGCCCAAACACAATAGCTAAGTATGCACAACATTGAGTAAATAGTGTATACATAATGTCGCCACTTACGCCAAAAAAACTAAAAGCTACCAATAATAGTAACATAACCCATAAAAAGCGATTGCGGCTAATATTTCGTAGCGAACCAAGGCAAAATCTTTTGATCATCCTAGAATTTTCAGTATAGGCTTTACTCAACGAAGCTATATAGTATAAATTATTAGGAATAACAAAATAAACCAAATAATTATTTGGAATGAGGCGAGGGATTGAATGATGAAGGAGTTTGAAGGATGATTATGTGGAATAATCAACGGGCTTCTCTCGCAGCCAACTGTTGCCCACGATTATAACGAAATTAGTTTGCCTGTCAAGCAATTACCGTGCTGCTGATCAATTTTGGAATGATCAGCAGCACAATTGGGCCAATGAATTAGGCTAGTTCGCCAAGTAAGCCACGCGAGATGACCATGCGCAGAATTTCCGAAGTGCCTTCGCCAATCGTCAGCAAACGGGTATCGCGATAGTAGCGCTCAACCGGATATTCGCTGCTATAGCCGTAGCCACCAAAGATTTGGACTGCGTTGCGGCAGGCTCGTTCTGAGGCTTCCGAGGCGTAGAGCTTGGCAATCGCTGCTTCACGGGTGAAGGGCTTGCCGTTTTCTTTGAGCCACGCGGCACGTAAAATCAGCAAGCGAGCAGCTTCCAGCTCGGTATCCATATCGGCCAGCATATTGCTAATCGACTGATAGCTGCCAATCGCATGGCCAAAGGCTTGGCGCTCACGGGCATAGCTAACTGCTGCTTCCATGGCCGCAACGCCTAGGCCAATCGCCATTGCGCCAATCGAAATCCGCCCGCCATCGAGCACTTTGAGGAACTGCACAAAGCCATCGCCCTCGGCTCCCAGCAGGTTTTCTGCTGGTACGCGCACATTATCAAAGGTGATGGCGTGAGTATTCGAGCCACGCAAGCCCATTTTATGCTCTGGGCTGCCAAAATGGACGCCAGGGGTGCCTTGGGGAATGATGATTGCGCTAATGCCACGCTTACCACGATCTTTATTGGTGATTGCAGTAACAATTAAGTGGCCAGCTTCGGCAGCGTTGGTGATCCACATTTTTGCGCCATTGATCACCCATTCGTTGCCTTCGCGCACGGCGGTGGTGCGGGTCGAGCCTGCATCTGAGCCTGCGTGCGGCTCGGTTAGGCCAAACGCGCCAAGGTAGCGACCTTCGGCGGCAGGCCGCAAAAATTGCTCTTTTTGTTGATCGTTGCCAAACATGGCAATTGGGGCGCTGCCTAAACCAACGTGGGCCGCATACGAAAGTGCGGTCGAGCCACAGCAGCGGGCAATCTCCTCGACGGCGAGGGCTGCACTAATCGCATCGGCTCCTGCGCCGCCTAATTCTTCGGCAAAAGGCAAGCCCATGAGGCCGGTATCGGCCATTTTTTTCCATGTCGAGGCTGGAATTTGGGCTTTTTCATCAACCTCTTTGGCTTTGGGCAATAACTCACGCTCAGCAAATTCACGTACCGTTTGACGTAGTTCTTGCTGTTCTTGGGTTAACTGGAAATCCATCGAGCATATCTCCTATGATGTTGGTCGGCTTCGTTGCCTCCCTGTAGTATACCAAGAAGTTACTAGAAGGATGAAGGATGAGGGATGAAATTTAACCACGAAGGACACGAAGAGCACGAAGGTTTCTAAACTTGTATTCTTACAATATCCCAAGCTTGTTTTTGATTTCTGACTTTTGATTTTTGCTTTCATCCTTCATAATTCATAATTCATCCTTTTAATTACGTTTCCTCATCGATAAAGGCCACATGGCGAAAGGTGGTTTGGTCTTCGATGCTGGCCCCAAGGGCGCCCACAATCAGGCCAATGATCGTGACGGTGCCAGCTAAGGCCAGATTATGCTCAAGCGAAAGCGTCGCAAAATCGGTCCAGCGCTCGGCTAGCTCATTGGGCACAACCCAAATCACCAGCATTGCCGCGCTGATTAGCAGCAACACCATTGAAAGCATGGCACCTAAAATCGTCAAAATAATGGCAAAATCAGTTACCACAACTTGTTCAGTTAGCCGAAAACGGGTGCGGCGAGTGAGCAAGCGTTGGCGGGTGACGACGAAGGTTGTGGTGGCGGCAATCGTAATTGCCAACGCACCAGCAACTTCATCGAACGGCAAGCGAACCCCAACATCCCAGACCTCGGCGGTAAAGAGCAAAATGAGCAAGGTTGATAAGGCAGCGCCAGTGAATTTGGTCAGGTGCCAAACCAAAATCCATGGCCGATTGCGCGCTACTGCTGCAAGAATTTCGCGGCCTGAACGGGCCAGCACGCGCAAGGTGAAAAAGAAGGGATTGCGCGATGATTGGCCAGTTTCTTCCACCCGCAAATCAGCAACTTCAGTCAGCGATTCGAGCATCCATTCGCGCTCCTCGCTGCTAAAATCCTGCACCGCATCGAGATCTTCGGGTACGCGCGGGATGCTCATTGGGCTGCTTGGCTCGTCGCTATGTGGCAAGGCCAATAAATCGCCAAGCAAATGTAAAAATAAGGCCCAAATCCGCTTACTGAGCACCAATTCGCGCTCAGCTTTGCGCACCATCGAACGCTGAGCGGTTGGATCGAGTCGTGCCGTTGAAATGGCGGCTGCATCGAGGCCGCTGGCTGGTGTGCCCAAGGTGTATTGCTTGCTCAAGGCATGCAAATCGGTGGCAGTGAAGGCGACAGCAAAATCCCAGCCTTTGGTCAAGCGTTCAGTCACCGCCATATCGATTAAGCGAATTGGTTCGGCCAAAACATCGCCCGGGTCGGGGTCGGGGCGCACGACGATTGGCAAACGCCACGAAAATTCGGGCCAGCATTGGCGCAAATAATCGCGGGTTTGCTCGCGGGCAGTGCGAATTGCGCCCTCGTCGATTTTTTCGAAGGTGCCAATCAGCACCCAGCCAATTTCGACCAACGGGCGTTTGGGTGCTTGGGCTTCGCGCGGTGAGTTCCACAGATATTCAGCTTGATCAACTGCTGGCTCGATCTGCGGTTCACTCATTCAGCACGCTCCCATGCTTGGGCCATCGCAATTTTGCTCATCCGATCTTTATAGACAAGCCAGAGCAGTACATCGCCAGACTTGGCATGGTTCGTTAATTCGGCGAAGGCATTATCATCGCCCTCAAGCTCGGCGATGGCGCTGGATTCCAATCCCGCAGCGCTGGCAGCGGCGATCATCATTGGTTCTAAAGTGCCTGGTTCGCGCCCACGCAAAAACCAAGGATCACGTTTGAGCACCAAGCGATCGACGTGCTGAGCGATAATCGTCATTTGCTCTTGAATTTGCTGGTCGGTGCGATCACCGGTGCCGCTAAACACCATGGCAATCTGACCATCGACTGCGCGCAATGGCTCGGCGCTGGCCAAAAGCACGCGCAGGCCATCGCTGTTATGCGCGTAATCGATCAACAACGTAATGCCATCACGCTGAAACTGATTCAAACGGCCTGGGTTGTGCTCAGCATTTGGTTGAAATCCAGCAAGGCCAAGCGCAATCTGGCCTGCGCTTAATCCAAATGCGTGCAAGGCCGCTGCTGCTGCCAAAGCGTTGGCAATATTGTGCTGAGCCATCCCGCCGAAGCTTAGCGGCAATTCAGCCACAGCAATTAATGGCTGTATTTGGCCTGCGCTGGCCAGCATCAGTTGATCTGCTTCGAGAAACAAACAGCTGTGTTGATCTTGCTGCGCTTGAAGAATCAACGGGTTGTTGGCCTGCAAACTAAACCAAATAATCGGCGCAGGAGCTTGAGGAGCGACAACATCGATCAAAACCTGATCATCAGCATTCAAAATGACAGCTTTTTGGGCTGCCCGCACAATCGTAGCCTTGAAATGAGCCATTTCGGCGACTGTTGCCAAGCCGCGATCGGGCAAATGATCGTCAGCAACATTGGTCAAGACTGCAATATCGCATTGATTGAAAGCAATGCCACGGCGCAATAAACCACCGCGCGCCGTTTCGAGCACCGCCACCTCGACCGTTGGCTGGCTGAGCACCAGTTGCGCCCCACCAAAGCCAGTCCAATCGCCATGCTCAATTGCCTGATTATTGATCCACACGCCGTCAGTGTCGGTGCGTCCGGTCTGGTAGCCAGCGGTGCGCAGAGTAAAATCGATTAAGCGGGTGGTAGTAGTTTTGCCGTTAGTCCCGCTAATGGCGATAATTGGCAAGGTCTGATAGATAGTTTGGTCAAATTGCTCAGCGTTTTGGCTATGCACTCCATAGCCAACTAGCCAGCGATCGTCAGCGCGCCACACTGGCAAATGTTGTTCACGCAAGGGTTGCAAGGTACTTGGCACTTGCTCTTTGGCAAGCATGGCCTGAATCTCGGCGGTACTGGCGGCCTCGGCAGTGCCCGCAATCTGTTCAAGCAGCAGCGCCAAACTTTCGGGCGTTGTGGTTGCCCAAGTGATGGCAAATTCGCCAAGGCTTGGGTGTTGTTGGATGTTTGGCTCAGCAGCCTTGATGCCAGCGCTGCTCAGCGCATGGCCTACCTGATCGAGCCAAGCCTGAATTTCAGGCAAATTTCCGACAAGCCGAACTAAAGCTACCGGGGCATGGGCATAGCCATTTGGCCCTTCGAGGGCGCGAATATCACGAAATTCCAGCATAGGCCACCAACCTTAATCCAGCACGAATGTAGGCTTAATGGTACATGGACAGCCCAAAAAAGCAATTGCGCTGGTTACTCGCCGCCAAGCTCGCGCGCCCGCCGATAGGCCGCCCAAACCCCATCGGCCAAGACTGTGCGCAACCGACCTTTTTCAAGCTCGTAGAGCGCAGCGGCGGTTGTGCCACCAGGCGAAGTAACCATATTACGCAATTCGGCAACGTGCTTGCCCGATTGTGCCGAGTAGCGCACCGCGCCGATCACTGTTTGCTCCACCAGTTGGGCGGCGATCCGACGCGGAAAGCCCATATGCACCCCTGCATCGATCAAGGCTTCCATCACCATAAATACGTAAGCTGGCCCAGTGCCAGATAGCGCTGTGGCCATATCCATAAATTTCTCATCTTCGACCTCAACTTCTGCACCAATTGCGCTTAGCACAATTTTGGCCCAGCCACGCCGAGCCTGATCAAGGCCTTTGCTGGCGGTCCAAACCGTAATGCCCTCGGCAATTTGGGCTGGAGTGTTGGGCATCGAACGGGCAATGGCGCTATGGCCGGTGGCTTCGGCAATTTGGCGCATTTTTACGCCCGCCAAAACCGAGACAATTAGATCATCGCTTTGAAATGCGCCATTGAGTTGGGGCAGCACTTGCTCGGTCATTTGCGGCTTGATGCCCAAAATCACCACATTGCCCCATGTAGCGGCCTCGCGGTTATCCCCAGTGGTGGCAATGCCCCAGCGTTGCGATAATTCGCGCCGCCGCTCAGGGCGTGGCGTGGCAGCTAAAACTTGGCTTGGTTGTACCAATTCTGCTTGTAATAAGCCGCCGATAACAGCCTCGCCCATTGTGCCTGTGCCAATAATTGCAATATTGAGGTTGGTTAACATGATTCGGTTATTCTCCAATGGTTAATGTTGATCCACGAAGGACATGAAGGTTAATTTTTTAGCCACAGATTGGTACAGATTTTTAGGATTGGGTTCTTGCTAGCCCAAAGCCCTGAACATTTTTAGCCACGAATTGCACGAATTCCACGAATGATGTTCCGATAGCCCAAAGCCTCCATCAAATTAGCCATTATTCCTCTGCGCCTCTGCGTTAAAAATTGATCCAACGAAGCAGTCGAAAACCGCGAAGAACGCGAAGGCCACGAAGGTTAAGTTTTTTGGCCACAGATGAGCACAGATTTTTAGGATTGGGTTCTTGCTAGCCCAAAGCCCTGAACATTTTTAGCCACGAATTGCACGAATTCCACGAATGATGTTCCGATAGCCAAAAGCCCCCAGCCCATAGCCATGGATTCTCTGCGCCTCTGCGTTAAAACTGGCCCCTGAAACCTTATCCCTCATCCTGCTTTTGATGTTTGCCTTCTGCCTTTTGACTTCATCCCTCATCCTTCATCCTTCATCATTATCATCGTTACCACCTCATCAAGCCCAATCGTATCGACCACGCCCGTCGCTCGGTTGCGCAGCTCGACCACCTGTTGTTTGAGGCCGCGTTCGCCAACAGTGAGCCGCCATGGCATGCCGAGTAAATCTGCGTCGTTAAATTTCACGCCCGCCGATTCGTTGCGGTCGTCGTAGAGCACGCTCACCCCAGCAGCATTCAATTGTTGATAAAGCTGATTGGCAGCGTCGCTGACCGTGGCGCTTGCCCCAAGTTGTACCAAATGCAGATCAAACGGCGCAACGCAGGCTGGCCAAACGATACCTTTTTCGTCGTGATGTTGCTCGATAATCACCTGCAACAAGCGTTCGAGGCCAATTCCATACGAACCCATGACGATTGGCTGAGCCTGACCTTGTGGATCAAGATAGGTTGCGCCAAGCGCTTCGGTGTAGCGTGTGCCTAATTTGAAAATATGGCCAATTTCGATCCCGCGCTCCAAACTTAAGCTTGCGCCACATTGTGGGCAGGCATCGCCAGCCTCAACATTGGCAATATCGGCGACAATTGTTGCTTGCCAATCGCGGCCATACACTACGTTTTGCAAGTGATAGCCGCTGCGATTTGCGCCCGCAACCAAGCCGCCCACCCCAACGACCGAATGATCGGCGATGACGGTGACATTGCTTAGACCAACTGGCGAAGCATAGCCTGCGACCGCGCCAACGGCGCTAATTTGCTCAAGCGTGGCTGGCTCCAATACCGAAACGCCTGCCGCCGCCCGCAATTTAATTTCGTTGACTTCGCGATCGCCGCGCACGACCACGAAGATCAAGCCTTTTTCTGAGTTGAAAAAGACCGCTTTGGCAGTTTGGGCTTCGCTAACCTGCAAAAATGCCGCTAGCTCAGCAATTGTGGTGCAGGCTGGCGTGGCAATTTCGCTCATGGCTGGCACGAGATCATCATTGGCGGCAGATTGTCCACGTACCGCAACTTCGCTATTGGCGGCGTAATTGCAGCTTTGGCAAACTGCCAGCGTATCTTCGCCGCTGCTCGAAAACGCCATATATTCGCGTGGTTCGCGTCCGCCCATCTCGCCGCCATCGGCTTCAACTGCGGTGAACCGCACGCCGCAACGTTCGAAGATCGTTTCAAAGGCCAAGGCAACCCGATCATAGACTGCATCTAAACCAGCCCAATCTGCATCGAGCGAATAGGCATCGAGCATCGTGAATTCGCGCAGCCGCAACAAACCGCCGCGCACCCGTAATTCGTCGCGATATTTGGTGTGAATTTGATAAAGCAAGCTTGGTAATTGACGATATGAATCGACCTCGCGGCGAGCCAGTTCGGCCACAGCTTCTTCATGAGTTGGCGCAAACAACAACGCTTGCTGATTCCGATTCTCGAAGCGCAACATCGCCTCGCCATATTGAGCATAGCGTCCGGTTTGTTGCCATAAACTGGCGGCATGGACGACTGGCGTGCGAAATTCGCCAGCGCCAATTGCTGCCAATTCAGCGTGCATCAGCGCTTCGATGCGGCGAAAAACCCGCATGCCGAGTGGCAACAGCGCCATGCCACCAGCTAATAATTGCCGCGCCAAGCCAGCGCGCAAAATTAATTGATGGGCCGTTAATTCAGCTTCGCTTGGAGCCTCGCGCAATGTGCGCCCGAAACCACTACTCATTCGCATAACCGACCTCCTTGGAGCAATAAAAAAAACCGTCCCCAGATGCAACAGCATCTAGGGACGGCTAAAAAACCGCGGTACCACCCTAGTTGAAGCTCAGATGAGCCTCCCCTTGGTCGTCAACCAGTGAATTGACGTGTCGTGATCTCGGCGACAAACCCGACCAACCTTGTTTGGGTGTGGCGTGCACACTTGGTTCGGCGGTAACTCTGGGGTGGGTTTGCGTAGCCTAGTCCATTTCGAGCTTGCACCATCCTCGAATCGCTGGTTGGCTATTGCTGCGCTACTAATCCCCATCAACGTTTGCTATCAACTTTGTGGCTGCAACTCTATCATAGCTTATGCAAACCTGTCAATCGACCAAGCATAGCTTCGGATGCTCAAAAATCACCCTTGTAATAACGAGCTATGCGCTTATAATCAAGCAGATTGAGTAGAATTGAGGGCGACACTCCGAATCCCCCCTACAGTTTAGCCAGAGTTTCCCTCCTCGTTAGATCGTTCGTTTGTAATGGCTTGAATCGATTGCTATGACCACACCGATTCATAGGGCTTGTTCTCGACTAGCCCGATTGGATACAGCATTTCATCGTTATGGTTCTATAGCGCTTTAGAGACAAACAGCTAGAATACACACTCATGAGTTGAATTGAGGGTTTTCCTTTCACTGTCCCAGCGTTCTTGCCCGAAGCTCCCTCAACGTTGAGAGTTTTGTAAGTATGCCTGCTCCTTTTGTACAAATCGACTATACCATTGTGGATAGGATTATCCAACGTTTCCAAAAACTGCATGAGCAGAGCCAAACCATTCAAGCCAGCGTATGCCAGACGATGGCCTCGTTACGATCCAGCCAATGGCAAGGCAGTGCTGCCAACGCCTGTTTTCAAGAATTTGAGCATGTGGTTAATCCGGCTTTTCAGCGCTTGTTACATGCGTTGCAAGGCAGTGTTGAAACTACCAAGGCCATTCGGCAAATCATGGCTGATGCTGAGGCTGAAGCCGCCGCCCTATTTCGCGACGATTTTGGCCCAATTGCCTTAGGTGGTAATCGGGCGATGTTTGTTCAAGAAGGTGGTGGCGCAACCCCAACCCCAACTCCGCCAGAACCACCTTTGAAACTACCATTCTTGCAAAAATTGATTGATTTTATACTCAAAGCTATTGAGATTTGGCGCAACGATCGGGCTAACGGAGTGCAAGTCAATGCTGATGAATCGGTCAGTTATGCCGATGCCACCTTGATTTTCGAGGATATGGCCAATGAACCCGACATCCCATTTCAGTTTCCATATGATGGTTGTTATGCACGAGCTTATCTTATGGGAAATAGGATGGTGGAGCGCTATGCATTTAATCAAGAACATATTTCAAAAATCTTTATCTTTGATACCGTTCTTGGTGATGGATTGAACGAATTACGTATCGACCAGCAATTTCAATATGCTGGTTTTGGACTTGTTGAATGGGATTATCATGTCGCACCAAGCATTATGGTTCGTGATTCACAAGGAAACCTACAACCTATAATCATCGATCCATCACTATTTGATCATCCCGTAACAATTGAAGAATGGAAACAAAGTATGAACTTTCCCAATGCTACTATTGATATTCGTGTTTTTTCATGGTATGCCCCGAATTGGGAGGTTACTCCAGAAAATCAAGCGCAAACTGATGCAATCACCCAAGAGCGAATGCAAACTTATATGGATGTCTGTAAAGAAGAAGGGTATTGTCAATGAAATACCTTTACCCATTGATTATTATTTCAATATTGGCGATAGCTAGCTGTCAATCTAAAAACTCTAGTACTATTCAGGAGGATTCTATGTTTCAGATATTCATTTTTAGTGAAACCAAAGAACTTCGTCAGATGCATCATCAGGATTTATTGAATATAGCATTATCTGATGCTTCATTCATAATTAATGAAAATAATCTTCTATCCTATGATTGGACTAATCAACAGATTAATATTGATAAAACGACCGTAAGTGATTCAGATCAAAAACGCTTATTAAGCGATGCCTATTTTGTGGTTGTGTTTAATCAACAACCGATTATTGCTGGCAAACGAATTCTGGAATTTTCCCCAACCTCATATGCATATCCCGTTTTATCAATTCTGGCTAATTCATATCAACCAAATCAGCCAATTCAATATGCCTTGCGGAATAATAGCTTAGGGGTAAATCAAGCGCCATACCCATTTCTCAATCCTGATCCAACAATTGCTGAGGCAGTTAAAAACCATTTGCGCCAGTTGGGCAAGTTGGTTGAGTAACGGAGGTTTGCAATGCGTTGGTTGAGCTATTGCTGGATGCTGATCGTGTTATTTGGCTGCACGCAAGCAGATCAAAAGCCATCCACAGCGCAGCGATTTGCGATCTATATTTTTGATCAAGATGCTGTACCAGGGCTTGGCCCGACTGCTGATACAGCGTGGCAAATTTTGCAGGCGGTGCCCTTAGAACAGGCGGCATTCACCGTAACCGAAGAGCTATTGCTGAGCTATCATTGGCAAACCCAAACGATTACTTTTACCAATCCATGGGGCCAAACCGATCGTGATGCGCCAAGTTATATGTGGAATGGTGGAGGTTCGTTTGTCGTCGTCTATAACAGGCAGCGCTTGTTTGGCGGCAAAGTAGTTTCAGCAATTAGTCCGCGCCGCTTTGACTATCCAGCGATGGCCTTATCAAATGACTATATTCTGATGGAGAATCCTGAATTACAAGGCAAGTTGGTCTATTCGTTTCATCCGAAATCGGCGGTTATGTATCCGCCACAATCGCAGTTTTTAGCGGATGATCCGGCAGTTGTTGAGGCAGTTAAAAACCATTTGCGTCAACTTGGCAAGTTGGTTGAGTAACGGAGGGTGGCGATGCGTTGGTTGACCTATTGTTGGCTGCTGATCGTGTTATTTGGCTGTACGCAAGCAGATCAAACCCCACCCACAGCGCAGCAATTTGCGATCTATATCTTCGATCGGACTGCAATTCATCAGTTTGAGGGGCCAAATCATAATCCAACAGCAGCACTTCAAACAATTGATTTAGCCGCAGCATCGATCGTGATTACTGAAACTGATCTGCTTGCTTATGATTGGCCGCAACAACAACTGCGTATTCGCAATCCTCACGGGCTGAGTGCCAAGGATCGTCCAGCGGAGATGGATATTGAAGGCTTTTTTGTGATCGTCTTTAATCAACAACGGATTGTGATGGGCCGTGTTCGTTCAAACTCAACCGCGCTGGCCGCTGATTATCCATTGTTGCTGGATACGATCGAATCTTATAGCAATCAAGAGGCGATTTCGGTTTATCAACTCCGCTCGAATAGCGCAACGATTCGGAGTGCTGCATCTCATTCGTTTCCCAATGCTGATCCGGCAATTGCTGAGGCAGTCAAAGAGCATTTGCGTCAACTTGGCAAGTTGGTTGAGTAACGGAGGGTGGTGATGCGTTGGTTGAGCTATTGTTGGGCGCTGATCGTACTGTTTGGCTGCACGCAAGCAGATCAAACTCCGCCGGCAACGAAGCAGGTTGCAGGCTATGAATTATATTTTTTTGAAAATACGGTGCTCAGCCAGCAGCGAGCTGAGCGGATTGCGGCCAATCAGGAATGGAATATGTTGCGTGATCCTGATCTTGCACAAGCTAGCTATGTGATTTCTGATACTGCTATCGTTGAATATAATTGGCCACAACAAACGCTGATTGTGCAAAACCCATGGGCTGAAGCCAATCAGAAAACTCCATTTTTTATGTCCGAAGGCACAACCTTGGTGATATTTAACGGGCAGATTATTCGCGCCTATCAGCGCGAGCTAAGCATTAGCAGCAAATATATTGCGCCCGAAACTGCTGTGATGTATCACGAACTGCCAGCAAATGGGGCTGATCCAACGCTTAAATATCGTTTGACCCAAGCAAATGCAACTTCGCCAGCTGCGATTGTCAGTGACGATCCAGCGATTGCTGAGGCAGTCAAAAACCATTTGCGCCAGCTTGGGAAATTGGTTGATTAACCATGAAGCCTCTCGCCCACTCAATGCAGGCGAGAGGCTTGGCGAATGAGGGGAATTTTAGCCAGGGAAGCGGCTGAGATGTTCTTCGAGCTTGACGTGGCAGGCGGCTTCTTCGCTGCGCAGCGTCGTTTCTTCTTCGCGCAACGCATTTAGTTGGTCTTCGGTTTCTGCAAGTGTGGTGATATAGCGGGTGCGCAATTCGCCCTCGCCGCCTTCGTTTTTGAGCACATCGAGGTTGCCGCGAATTTGGGTTTGTTGATTGTAGATTTTTTGGCGTGCGGCCTCAATTTCGTTGAAGCGCTGGGCAATGCTGTCGAGCCGCGCATACAAGGTCAGCACTTCGCGCAATTCGCTAACGGTGTTTTGATCGAGCATGCGATCGTGCAAATAGCGGCGTAATTGTTCGAAATTGATCGAGCGAATATGTTCGCGACGTTCGATTAAGCGCCGTTCGCGTACTCGCAAGGCCGCCTCGCCACGAGCCGGAATCGGCAAGAGCCAACTGGCCAATTGACTAGTGGTTTCTGCTGGCTGCACGGTATCAAACAGCTCGTAGGGGTGGCGCAATGGATGCTCAATTTTGATTACGCGGGCCTCGCCAGCAGTGTTGGTGGCGGTGTAAATCGTGGTCAGCGATTCTTCAACTTCGTGAATCAAGACATCGCGACCAAGCCGCAAGCGCCGTGTTTGATGGGCTGAGCTTTGATTTTCTTTGACTGAAACTTCCAAGGCTTGGGCATAGCGAATCGTCACCAAGCCGCCTTCGGCAGTCCAATTTAGCACTGCTTCGCCACCATAGGAGCGGCTTTCCATAATCGTGATTGGGCCGCGCTCCAAGGTTAGGCCGCTGCTATTTTCAAAGCGCACCGTCACCATGGGGTGTTGCTCGCCAGCCGCCCCGCGATAGATCAACTCACGGCGACAGGAGGTGCGCAAATTGAGCAATGGTACTAACGCCGAGCGCCCGCGCCCAACGCTAACTGGCTCTCGCACATCGTAGCGAAACAACGCACCTTGCGATGCACCTTCGGCAACTGGGGCAATTGAGGCCATCTCATCGATACTTAAGGCATCAAATTCATCGCCACCAAATGCTTCCTCGCGCATGGCCATGGCACGCATCATTTTTGGTCGCGGTGCACCAGCAGGAGCAGGCGCGGCCAAGGTATAGGCTGGCGGCGCTGCTGGCCGAATCGTATCTTCAATCAAGGGCCGTTCTGGTTGTTGTGGCTCGTAGAGCGGGTAGCGGAACGAAACTGGTCGGCCTGCAACCAACGAAATCCGCACATCTTCGAGATCTTCGTCGAGGACATTATCGAACAAGCCCCAACCTTGCAGCAGCACATCGGGCACTTCGGTTTCAATGTTATCAACAATAATCCGATATGAAACCCGCCAACTTGGCGCTGGTGCAAGGTAGGCTACCAGCAAATCGTGCTTGCCCTCGTCGAGCTGAATCGTCGCAGTCCGCGAATCTTGCTTGTCGCTGTTGGCGCGTAACGACCAGAGCACCTCATCGGCGGCGGCATCAAGCAATTGCACGCCACGAATATCATTCAAACGGTGCAAGGTAATTTGGCGTACATCGCTGCGGTAAATTGTGACTAAGGCTTGCGAGATTGGCTCTTCTGGCGGTGGCTCGTCGATGCCGACAATCAAGCCTTCGGCGGCGGCTTCATCGCGCAAGGCGAGCCGAATCCGGCGTCCGCGCAATTCGGTTAATAAATCGCGCAGCGGGCGGCCAGCGCCAAGCTCAATTCGCCGATTGCTCCATGATTCAGGCCGTTCGTAATCGATGCCCTTGACATGGCCCTCGCCTTTTTCCAACACGACCAAACTTTTCAGCACATCGTCCATGGCTTCGCGACTGAAGGCTAGCGCGAGTTTCGTGCCTTCAAACTGACCCCGCCGCTCGAAATAGCCAACGCCATGCTTGTACAAAATCAATCGTCGCAGTGGAAGTTCAGTCATTATCGTTACTCCTCGGCTGAATCGGCTGAAATTTTGGTGGGTTTTAGGTGTGTTTTTGGGTTGATGTTGGTTTGTAGCTAGCGCTATTGTACACGATTTGGCCCTGAGTAACATGCGCGTTGCCAAGCCCCAAGCTTGCAAGTACAATCATTTTATTGGCTCGATAGGGAGATTAAACAGATGATTACAAATTTGCGCTTTCAACATTTCAAATCGTGGAATGACACAGGCGAGTTGCGTTTTGCCCCGTTAACTGGCTTTTTTGGCAGCAATAGCTCTGGTAAAACCGCAATTTTGCGCTTCCTTTTGATGCTCAAGCAAACGGTTGATTCTAATGACCGTCAGCTATTTTTAGAATTAAATGGTGCATATGCAGAGCTTGGCAGTTTTGAAGAAGTAATTTTCAATAATGATATAAATTCTGAACTCAGCTTTCAAATGGGATTAGATTTTGTTCAAAAAAATAATAACTTTTTTCATATCATGATGTTATTTGTTAGACTAGGATCTGAGCTATCATTAGTAAATCAAATAAATATAAAATCATCTCTTATTTTTGATAAAAACTCAATAATGCTGAATAAATTGCTTTATACTTTTGGATTTCCTAATGGAGAATTAGGAAGTTTCTCATTTGAGAAAAATACCGATGATGATAAATATATATATCGATCTTGGTTGATGGAATCTGATAGAAATACACCTGAAGTTAAAGATATTGTTCTTCCTAAATCTAAATTCTATCATTTCCCTTATGAGCTTTTAGATAAAATTCCTGACCTATTTGCGATTTATGAACTCCCACAAATCTTTGAAGAGCAGTTTCGAGATATACAATATCTTGGCCCGATCCGCCACGATCCCCAGCGTTTTTATCAGTGGACTGGTGAAAATCGCAGTTTGGGCAATCGGGGTGAGCATGCAGTTTTGGTCTTATTGGCCGATCAAAAGCGCGATCCAGAAGCAAGATTGGCTAAAAAAGTAGCGATTTGGCTGAAGCAATTAGGCTTAATCGCTGATTTTCGTTTACATCAAATTGCTCCTAATGTTGATTTGCATGAAGTGCGGGTGAAAATCAAACCAAATGCAGCTGAGGTATTACTGACCGATGTTGGGTTTGGGGTTGCCCAAATTCTGCCTGTGCTGGTGTTGTGTGCTTCGGCTAAACCTGGCTCGACGATTATTCTAGAGCAGCCTGAAATTCACTTGCACCCAGCAGTTCAATCAAATTTGGCCGATATTTTGATTGAAACAATTAAACGTGGTGTGCAAATTGTGCTCGAAAGCCATAGCGAACACCTGCTGCACCGCTTACAACGCCGAATTGCCGAAGAAGTTTTGAGCAATACCGACACAGCGCTCTATTTTTGCGATATGGATGATACGGGTACATCGCATGCCGTGCCACTGGATGTTGATCAGTATGGCAACATTCGCAACTGGCCCAAAGATTTCTTTGGTGATGAAATGGCTGATTTGGCTGCACTCTCGCGGGAGACAATTCGCCGTAAAAAGGCCGAGGCTGGGCGATGAAACGGATCATTGATACGAATGTTTTATTAACAGCTAATGGTGCGGCAAACCATCGAGAACTCGATTGTATGGAAGCGTGTATTGATTTTCTGGAAATAATTAAGGAACAAGGTATTGTTGTGATTGATGATGGTTATTTTATTATGGGCGAGTATGACGACAAAGTTAATCCTAATGACTCACAATTAGGTGGTGCCTTTCTTAAGTGGCTTTATCGGCACGAATGGACTGATCGTTGTGAACATGTTCCAATAACAGCTATTGAAATTGATACTAGGCTCTGTCTGATAATTCCATGGTAGACTCTCCGGCAGGAGGTGTGTATGGCTCGCCATGAATTAACCGATGCCCAGTTTGCATTAATTGCACCGATCTTACCAACCGGAACACGTCGTGGCCGT
>NZ_LGKP01000007.1 GCF_001306135.1 Herpetosiphon geysericola
CTGCGGATTCCGCAGATGCGGCGGCTGTTTGGGGCATCCACGACGCGACGACCGCACCAAGCATCCGCCGCCGTCGCGTGGTTCGCCGCATGGAATCGTGCATTGGAGGCTTAAGTTACCACCTATGCCTACCTATCCCCAGCCCCCAACAACCAACTCCCAGCCTTACAACGGCATATTGCCATGTTTGCGCGGGGGCAAGCTTTGGCGCTTGGTGCGCGATAAGCGCAGCGCTTTGATCAAGGCTGGGCGGGTTTCGCGTGGCTCGATCACCGAATCAACATAGCCGCGTTCAGCAGCAATGTAGGGGTTAGCAAAGCGTTCTTCATAATTGTGAATTAGCTCAGCATTGGTCGCCACTGGATCTGCGGATTCAGCAATTTCTTTGCGGAAGATAATTGAAACAGCGCCGCTTGCGCCCATTACGGCAATTTCGGCAGTTGGCCAAGCAAAGTTAAAGTCGGCGCGAATATGCTTCGAGGCCATCACATCGTAGGCTCCGCCATAGGCCTTACGCGTAATCACGGTCAGCTTAGGCACGGTCGCTTCGCAATAGGCATACAGCAATTTTGCGCCATGGCGAATAATCCCACCATATTCTTGATGCGTGCCAGGCAAGAAACCAGGGACATCAACAAAGGTGATCAACGGAATATTGAAGGCATCGCAAAAGCGCACAAAGCGCGCACCCTTAACCGACGAATCAATATCGAGGGTTCCGGCCAAAGCGGCTGGCTGATTGCCAACGATGCCCACAGGCATGCCATCAAGCCGCGCAAAGCCAATAACCAAATTGGGGGCAAAATGCGGCTGCACCTCGAAGAAAAAGCCATCATCAACGATTAATTCGATCACGGCTTTCATATCGTAGGGCTTTTTAGGCTGATCGGGAATAATGCTTTGCAGCGCATCATCCATACGCTCAGGATCATCGGTTGGCTCGATGCTCGGCGCATCATCCATATTATTAAGTGGCAGGAAGGAAAGCAGGGTGCGCAATTGCTCGAAACATTCATCTTCATCATCAGCAGCAAAATGAGCCACGCCCGATTTGCTGTTGTGGGTCATCGCGCCGCCCAATTGCTCTTGGGTCACTTCTTCGCCAGTCACAGTTTTAATCACATCTGGGCCAGTGATGAACATCTGCGAGGAGCCTTTGACCATTAGAATGAAGTCGGTCATGGCAGGCGAATAGACCGCGCCACCAGCGCATGGCCCAGCAATAATCGAAAGTTGAGGAATCACGCCCGAAGCCACGACGTTGCGATAGAAAATTTCGGCGTAGCCGCCAAGCGCTACCACGCCCTCTTGGATGCGAGCACCGCCGCTGTCGTTGATGCCAATCAGCGGCACGCCCATGCGCATCGCCAAATCCATCACTTTGACGATTTTTTCGGCAAATACTTCGCCCAATGAACCACCAAGCACCGTGAAATCTTGCGAAAACACACAAACTTGGCGCCCATCGATGGTGCCATGACCAGTAATTACGCCATCGCCGAGAATGCGCTTGTTTTCTAGGCCGAAGGCGGTCGAGCGATGAACCGCCAAGGCATCGAGTTCAACAAACGAATCGGGATCAAGCAATCGTTCGATCCGCTCGCGGGCAGTTAATTTGCCACGCGCATGTTGCTTTTCGGCGGCCTTGGGATCGGTGGTTGCTGCTTGTTCACGTCGTCGCCGCAACTCAGCGATTTTTTCTGCTGTTGTCGTCATTGACAGATCTCCCACAGAATAGCGCTAGCCGTAGCAGGTTGGGCTGGAATGCAATGGCTACGGCTAGGGCAGAATTTAGGCAACTGTTTGCGCTAGATTATTAATTACGTCAACTAAAATGCGCCGTTCAGCTTGTTTGATACGTTCGTGCAAACTGGCTTGATCATCGTCGGGCAAGACCGCAACCTCAGCTTTGGCCAACACTGGGCCAACATCAACGATTGGCGTAATTTGGTGCACCGTGCAACCAGTGACTGGCACGCCCAAGGCCAAGGCATCGCGCACCGCATGCGCACCGCGAATCGCCGGAATTTGGCGGCCATCGCTGAGCGTGTAGCATTCGCCGCCGTCGTCGGGCAACAAAGCTGGGTGCTGATTGATAATGTTAGGAGTCCAGCGCTCAACAAACGATGCTGGCATTACCTTCATCCAGCCAGCCATCACAATCAAATCGGGCGTAAAGGCCGCCAATAATTGGCTAATTTGCTCAGCCCATGCTTCGCGGCTGGATTTTTTGGCCAAGGGCACGCAAATGACTGGGATTCTGGCGGCCAAGGTGCGGCTGATTGCTTGGGCTTTGGGTTGATCGCAAATCACCACGTTAATTGTGGCGTTGAGTTGCTGAGCTTTTTGGGCATCGATCAAGGCTTGTAAATTTGAGCCACTGCCCGATACCATCACGGCAAGCCGCATCATTGTGCTAACCCCCGTGCGGCAATGTCGCTGCGTTGATATTTGCCAGCAAATTGCACCAATTCGCTCGCGGCGTAGGCTTTATCGCGGGCTTCGCGCAAGGTTGGCGCAACTGCGGTGATACCCAAAACTCGCCCGCCTGCGGTCACCAACTCGCCTTGGGCATTGGTCGCAGTGCCAGCGTGGAAGGCCAAAACATCGCTCGGCAAGCGATCTAAACCTGTAATGACATCGCCAGTGCGGGGTTTAGAGGGGTAGCCTGCTGCTGAAAGCACCACACATACCGCCGCACCGTCGTGCCACTCGATCGAGACATCGGCGAGATTGCTAGTGGCAACCTTGTGCAGTAGTTCGAGCAAATCGCTTTTGAGCAATGGCAGCAGGGCTTGGGTTTCGGGGTCGCCAAAGCGGGCATTAAATTCGATAACTTTTACGCCGTTGGGTGTGAGCATCAAGCCAGCATACAACACGCCACGATAGGGAATATTGCGCGCGGCCATGATGCGCAGCACTGGCGCGAAAATCACATCGACCAAGGCTTGAGCCTCGGCATAAGGTAAAATTGGGGCTGGCGCGTATGAACCCATGCCGCCAGTGTTGCCGCCAGTGTCGTTATCGCCGATGCGCTTGTGATCTTGGGCGGCGATTAGCGGAATCGCCCGTTCGCCATCGCATAAGGCCAATAACGAAACTTCGGGGCCAGTTAATTTTTCTTCGAGCACCAAGCGCGTGCCAGCGTTGGTCGCGGCCAATTCGCGAATGGCGCTGATGGTAGCGGCAACATCGCCATCTTCGGGCACGATTACGCCCTTGCCAGCGGCCAAACCATCAGCTTTAACCACCCAAGCTTGTTGATCGGCCTCAACAAAGGCGATTGCAGCGGCAGAATCATCGAAGGTATGGGCAGCAGCGGTTGGCACGCCTGCCTCAAGCATAATCATTTTGGCGAAGGCTTTGCTGCCCTCAAGTTGCGCTGCCTCGGACGAAGGCCCAAACATCGCCAAATCGACAGCCTCGCAGACCTCGCCCAAGCCTTCGACCAAGGGCGCTTCTGGCCCAACAACCACTAAATCTATCTGTTCGCGGGTGGCTAAACCCACGATTCCCGCAGCATCGTCTGCGGCTAAATCGACATTTGTACCAAGCGTTGCCGTGCCGGGATTACCAGGGACGATCCACAGGTGTTCGCATAAAGGCGATTGGGCGATTTTCCATGCCAGGGCATGTTCACGTCCGCCGGCTCCAACAAGTAATACTCGCATTGCGTTGCTATCCTCAAATAGGCTCGTAACGGGTTCAGGCCTTATTATAATCCGAGAATAGCTAGTTGCCGATCGGGCCTAAACTCGTGATTCGAGGCTTTCGAGCAAGCCGCGTTCGCGGGCAATATAGGCTGCTGCGCTGCGGGTCGAAACGCCCAATTTGCGATAAATTGCCCGCAAATGGTTGTTGACGGTAAACGGGCTAAGCACCAATTCGAGCGCAATTTCGCTGTTGCTTTTGCCTTGAGCAATTAATGTGAGCAATTCGTGTTCGCGTTTGGTCAGCAACGGCGTAGGATGTTGGGTCGTTGGCTGGCGCAAGGTCACCATATCAAGCTCAAGCTGCTGGCCCTGCTCCCAATCGTGCTGATATTGCTGTTCGCCCAACAATTTTTTGGCTTCATCCAATAAATAGTGTTGAATGCGCTGCTCGGTGGCTGGCATTGGCTCGCCGCTTTGCAAGCGCAATGTATCTGCGCGACTGCTTAATTGCACCGCCCACGACCAATGATGTTGAGCTTGGGCAACCCGCGCCAACGCTTCCAACGAACTCGCGATCATTGGTAATAATTGATGTTGACGGCGCAGATTAAAGCTTTCGTAGAGCGAGGTCAATGCCTGATCGTGCTGCTGACGAGCGAGCGCAATTAAGCCTAATTGATGCAAGCCCTCGGCGCGATGCCATGGATCGTGTAATTGCTCAGCAATCGCAATGCTGGCTTCAACAAAACGCTGCGCTTGATCATAATCTTGCTGCGCGGCGGCGACAATGCCACAATGATTAAGTGCAAAAGCATCGCCCCACAGATGGCCCAAGCGCGAGAAAAGCTGATGCGCCCGCGCAAATAACAATGCGGCGCGTTTCCATTGACCTTGCTGAATACAGGCCCGTCCCAAATGATCCAGCGACCAAGCCAATTCATTATGATCATCAAGCTGCTCGAAAATTTGTACACTTTCCTCGTAGAGCGTGATTGCTTGAGCATAATCGCCGCGATGATAGGCAATTTCGCCAACGCCATGCAGCGCCAAGCCGATGCTCATGGGAATTTGCAAATCGCGAGCGAGGCTCAACGCTTGCTCAAAAATGGTTTCTGCTTGGGCAAATAAGCCTTGATTGAGAATGAACCAACCAGCAGTCGAGAGGGTTTCAACGCGTGCGCCAGAGCGAATGTTGCTGCTTGCTTCAAGCATGCGCTCGATCCACCAAACATCGCCATGGCGGCGGCGATAGGTGATCCACAGATTAATGGCTGGAAACAGCTCGATCGATTCAGCCACCGCATGATCAAGCGTCCATTGCAAGGCAGCGTAAATATTACCCTGTTCTGCATCAAGTTGGCGTAACCAAAGCGCTTGTTGCTGATCGCGCAAATGGGGTGCTGCTTGGGCAACCATCTGCAAATAATAACGGGCATGGCGTTGACAGATCGTCTGAAAATCTTCGCGCAACACTGCTTGCTCACGGGCAAATTCGGCGATCGTTTGCAGCATCGTAAAGCGAGTTTGGCCATCGTGGGTTGTTTGCTCAACAACGAGGCTTTTGTTGACCAAGGCCAAAACGGTGGCCACGACATTGGCTTGGCCAGCGCAAATCTGCTCGACAGCAACCATCGTCCAACTGCTTACCAGCACACTGAGATAACAAAAAACCGTCTGTTCCTCAGTGGTCAAGCGTTGGTAACTCCAATCGATGCATTGGCGCAGGGTTTGCTGGCGGTTGGGCAAATCGCGGGCGCCGCCAACTGGCACGTCAAGGCTATAACTAAAACGATTTAATAATTCTTGCGGGGTAAAAACCTTGGTATAGGCCGCGACTAACTCAATCGCCAAGGGCAGGCCATCGAGGCGCTGGCAAATGGTGGCGATACTTTGCGCATCGTTGGCATTGAGTGGAATATGCGGGCGAGCCGCTTTAGCGCGTTCGATAAACAGGCGGGTGGCGCTAAATTCGCTTAATTGCTCAATCGCTATGGGCTGGCTGCTCGGTGGCAAGCTCAGCGGCGGCACGGGCAAGCGATATTCGCCCTGCACATTCAGCACTTCGCGGCTCGTAGCTAAAATAGTTAATTTGGGCGCCAAGGCCAATAATTGCACAAGCAACGAGGTAACATCAATCACCTGTTCCAAATTATCTAAAATCAACAATAACTCTTGTTCGGCCAACCACGCCCCAACGCTAGCCAAGAGCGATTGATTGCCCAGCCGACTGATATTGAAGGCTTGGGCAAGGGTCGGCAAAACTAAATCAACATCGTAGACGTGTGCCAAACTGACAAATAGCGCGCCATCGGCAAACTGCTCGCAGACTGCGCGGCCTGCTTCGAGGGCTAAGCGGGTTTTGCCTGCGCCACCAGGCCCTGCCAAGGTAACCAAGCGAATCGTGGGATCGGGCAAAAGTTGCTCAAGCTGAGCCATTTCCTGAATGCGACCAAGTAGCGGTGTAACTGGAAGTGGAATATGGCGTGGAATTCCCATCGGCGTAATCCTATCAGTGATGCACAACACACCTCACAACTCTATTATAGTGCAAGCCCGCCGCAGAATATAGATGAGATTAAGAACATAGAACAGAGAGCATAGAACATAGAAATAAAGGATGAAGGATGAAGGATGAGGGATGAAATGCTAAATCAAAAGTCAAAAGTCAGAAAGCAAAAAAATAAACATTCTCGGTTTCTAGCTTTCGTGCGCTTCGTGCGCTTCGTGAATCAGTTCTTTAACGCAGAGGCGCAGAGAAGTAGTGGCTATTGGCTTGAGGCTATTGGCTATTGGACATTAATAATCTGCGCGAATCTGTGCAATCTGTGCAATTTGTGGCAAAAAAACTTATTCGTGAAATTCGTGCAATTCGTGGCTAAAACGTTCTTCGTGGTTTCTAGCTTTCGTGCGCTTCGCGCTCTTTGTGGATCAACATATCCATTGCATGTTCTCGTACTAGAGTATGATTGATCTTTTGAAAACTTGACGTACAATTAGTTAGTTCAGCTAACTAATTGAAATTTTAAGGATGTGCAACGTGCAAGCACAAATGGGAAAACCCCAAGCACAGCGTGGACAGAAAGCTGGCGGTGGTTCGGGGGGGCTTGGGCGTGCGATCGCCTACCTTGGTGCCCAACGAAAATCGGCAATTCTGGCCTATGTGGCCTTGGCACTCGCAACCTTGGCCCAATTGGCAGTGCCGCAGTTGGTGCAAAACATGATCGACGCGGTAACCGATGGCTCGATTGCGCGAATTATTTTCACGCAAGTGCCCGAGCCAATGCAAGCTGGCGCGGCCCAACAAGCTGGCACAACAATCGAGCAACTTCGGCTTGCTCAAACCAATGGCGAATCGTTGTTGATTAATGCAGCCTTGATTATTGTGGCCTTCGCCTTTGTGCGTGGCATTTTCTCGTTTGTGCAAGCCTATATGGCCGAAAAAACCTCACAAGGCGTGGCGTTTGATCTGCGCAATCAGATTTTTGCCCGCGTGCAACGCTTATCGTTTTCTTATTACGACCAAAATCAAACTGGTCAATTGATGATTCGCGCCACCGATGACGTGGAGAAAGTGCGAACCTTCATCGCCCAAGGTTTGATTTTAACTGCCCAAGCGTTGTTGCTCTTGGTTGGAGCATTGGTGATTTTGTTCTTCACCAATTGGCAGCTTGCGCTGGTCGTTGTGCCCTTGCTGCCCGTCGCCATGGTCATGTTTATGGTCTTTGGCAAGGTCAGCCAACCCTTGTTTGGCATTGTGCAACGCAAACTTTCGGCGCTCAACACGATCTTGCAAGAAAACTTAGCTGGGATCAAAGTCGTCAAAGCGTTTACGCGCGAGCCATTTGAAGCCAAGCGCTTCGATGTGGCTGCAACTGATTTGATGGCCCAACAGCTGCGGATTAGCCGTGTTTTCTCGTTTTTGTTTCCTGTCATCTTCTTGGTGGCTCAGCTTGGCCAAGCAGGAATTCTCTATTTTGGCGGGCGCCAGATTTTGGGCGGCACGCTCGATTTGGGCGAATACCAAAAATTTAGCTTGTATTTGGTCTATGTGTTCTTTCCCTTGGGCCAGCTTGGTTTTATTATTTCGCTGATGGCGCAGGCTGGAGCTTCGGCCAGCCGCATTTTTGAAATTCTCGATGCGAAGAGCGAAATTACCGACAAACCTGATGCCAAAGAATTGCCAGCAATTGAAGGCATTGTTGAATTTCGCAATGTGACCTTCCGCTATTTCGGTAGCAGCGATCCAGTCTTGCGTGATGTGAGCTTTGAGGCCAAACCAGGCCAAACCATTGCCTTGCTGGGTGCAACTGGCAGTGGTAAATCGACGATCATCAACTTGTTGCCACGCTTCTACGATGTCAGCGAAGGCGCGGTGTTGATCGATGGTCATGATATTCGTGATGTAAAACTCGATAGTTTGCGCTCGCAAATTGGGATTGTGCTGCAAGAAACTAATCTGTTTAGCGGCTCAATTCGCGATAACATCGCTTTTGGGCGACCAGAGGCGACGATCGAAGAAGTTGAGGCTGCGGCCAAAGCTGCTTCGGCCCACGATTTTATTATGACCTTCGCCCAAGGCTACGATACCTCAGTTGGCGAGCGCGGCACAACCTTGTCTGGCGGGCAAAAGCAACGGATTGCAATTGCCCGGGCCTTGTTGCTTAATCCACGCTTGCTGATTTTGGATGATTCGACCAGCAGCGTCGACTTGATGACGGAATATCGCATCCAAAAGGCGCTTGATCAATTGATGCAAGGTCGCACTAGCGTCGTGATTGCCCAACGGATTAGCACGGTGCTGAATGCCGACCAAATTTTGGTGCTGGAAAAAGGCCAAGTCGTGGCGCGTGGTAACCATGAAGAATTAATGGAAACCAGCGCCGTGTACGCCGAAATTTACAATTCTCAACTGGTCGGCGATGCCGACATTGCAGCGCTTGAAGCCTCAAGCGTTGAGGAGGCCTAGCGCTATGATGGGTGGATTAGGCGGCCCCCGCCACTTACTAGAAGCAGAAACCGAAAAACCCAAACGTTTAGGCGCAACCTTGGCGCGGTTTGGCCATTACTTTCGCAAAAAATGGTTTGGCTTTGCTTTGGCAATTGTGTTTATCGTGATTGGCACTTGGGCGCAGGTAGCTACACCCGATTTGATTGGCCAATCGATCGATTGCTATTTGTTGCCCAATCCAAGCGCTTGCTGGTTCGACACAATTACGCCTGAAATTAGCAATGCCGAGCGTTTAAGCGGGCTTGGCAGCTTGGTGTTGCTGTTGTGTGGCATCTTCATAGGCGCTTCGATTTTGCAGGGCATGGCATTTTATGCCATGAACTGGTCGGGACAACACGCCTTGCGCCAAATGCGCGAAGATCTGTTTGCCCAAATCCATCGCTTGTCGCTAGGGTTTTATACCCGCAACGAAGCTGGCAATATTATGAGCCGCATCACTAGCGATACTGATACGATTCAGCAGATGCTCGGTTTTGCTTTGCTCAACGTGCTTGGCGGGATCTTGCTGATTGGCTGGGTCGCAATCAAGATGATGCAGGAAAATCTGCAATATGCCTTGTTGAGTTTAAGCGTTGTGCCATTTATGGCGATTGCAACCTTCTACTTTTCTGGTCAAGCGCGTAAAGCCTTCCGCAAAACCCGCCAACAAATGGGTAGCGTCAATGCTGGCTTGCAAGAAAGCATCGCTGGCGCGCGCGAAGTGCAAGCCTTCAATCGCGAAGAAGAAAGCATCGCCCAATTTGTGCGGACCAATGCTGCCAATCGCGATGCCAACGTGCGGGCTGCAACCTTCACCAGCGCGCTCAACCCAGTACTCGAAGCTTTGGGCTATGTGGCAATTGCGATCGTGGTCGTGGTTGGCGGACTTTCGGTATTGCGCGATCAGCCACTCTTTGGCTCAAGTGCAATTTCGTTGGGTTTGGTTTTTGCCTTTTTGCAATACGTCCAACGCTTCAATCAACCAATTCAGCAAATTGCCGTGATGTGGACCAACGTCCAAAATGCAATTGCTGGCGGCGAGCGCATTTTCAACTTGCTCGATGAAATGCCCGATGTCATCGACAAGCCCGATGCCCGCGATATGCCTGAAATTGTTGGCAAAGTCGAGTTGATCGATGCCAAAGCTGAATATACCAAAGGCCAGCCAGTTTTGCGGGGAGTGAGCTTTAGCGCCGAGCCAGGCCAGACCGTGGCAATTGTTGGCCCAACTGGTGCAGGCAAAACTACGATCATCAACTTGCTGCCCCGTTTCTACGATGTAACCAGCGGTGCTGTGAAGATCGATGGCATTGATGTACGCGATGTGACGGCTGCTAGCTTGCGCCGCCAAATTGGCATCGTGTTGCAAGATTCGTTCTTGTTCTCCGATACGGTGATGAACAACATTCGCTATGGACGGCTTGATGCCAGCGACGAAGAAGTGATTGCAGCAGCCAAATTGGCTTCGGCCCACGACTTTATCGAACGCTTGGCCAATGGCTATCAAACGGTGCTTGGTGAGCGCGGCGGCGGCTTGAGCCAAGGTCAACGCCAATTAATCTCGATTGCGCGCGCGGCGCTAGCCAATCCACGCATTTTGATTTTGGATGAAGCGACATCGAGCGTTGATACCCGTACCGAACGTTTGATTCAACAGGCCTTCGATAGCTTGCTCCAAGGCCGAACCAGCTTTGTAATTGCCCACCGTTTGAGCACCATTCGCAACGCCGACTTGGTACTGATGCTCAAAGATGGCGCAGTGATCGAGCGCGGCACGCACACCGAACTCTTGGCCCAACGCGGCGCATACTACGATTTGTATATGAGCCAATTCCGGCGCGAAGAGGAAGTGGCGGTTTAGAACAAAGAACATAGGTTTATTAATAACCCACAAAGGGCACGAAGCATTAAGTTTCGTGTCCTTTGTGATTTAATGTTAAAAACGAGAGCGCGAAGCTATTTTGATCCACGAAGAGCACGAAGAGCACGAATAAGTATTTGAGCCACAGATGCTCGCAGATTATGATGATTAGGCTATGGGATTCATCCCTCATCCTTCATCCCTCATAATTTCACAACGCTGCGCCGCTGCGTTAAAAACTGAAACCGCAAAGCATACGAAGCTTGCGGTTCCAAAAGCCTACGTCCTTATGTTTTATGTTCTATGTTCTATGCTCTCTGTTCTATCTGTGCCAAACGCTCCAAGACCTCGCGGGCAAGTGCACAGGCTTGGCCACGATGACTAATCCGATTTTTTTCCTCAGGGTCGAGTTCAGCCAAATGCTTATCGTAATCCAAAAGATAAAAGACCGGATCATAGCCAAAGCCGCCGACTCCGCGTGGCTCTTCAGCAATCACGCCGGGCAAAATCCCCTCAACGACTTCGGTTGGCTGGCCGGGCCATGCAATCGCAATCACACACACAAAGCGCGCAATTCGGTCGTGAAACGGCTTGCCTTTGAGTTCTTCCAAGACCCGCGCATAAGCCCGATGCTGATTGTTTTGGTCGGGCAAGGCCCAGCGGGCAGTGTAGATGCCAGGTTTGCCATCGAGCGCCGCAACTTCGAGGCCAGAATCATCGGCCAAGGTTGGCAAGCCACTCATTTGGGCATAGATTTCGGCCTTCAGCAACGCGTTTTCAACAAAGGTCGTGCCAGTTTCCTCAACCTCATAATCGATGCCTGCATCGGCCAAGGTCAATAACTCGAACGGCAAGCCGCTGAAAATTGCCCGTAACTCGCCAACTTTATGGGCATTATTGGAACCAATTAATAGCTTTTGCATAAATCCTTACCTTAGGAACGGACATTTTGATGTTGTAAGACATAGCGATGTACCGCAACCGCAACCCCACCAAAGCGCGCCGAAGGTGCAACCCAATCGGCAGCCTCGATCGCTTGCTGCATACTGCCAGTTAATGAAACCCCAACTCCGGCCCAGCGCAACATCCCCACATCAGCATCAGCATCGCCAATTGCCAGCACTTCGCTTTGTTGAATGCCCCAGGTTGTGCAGAGATGTTCCAAGGCACGTTCTTTGGTGGCATCGTTATGTGAAATGACGGTTGAATAGACCTCGCCGCTGCTGCGCAAATAGCGAAATTGCTTTAATTGCGAGTTTCGGCCCACCATTTCATCGACGGCACGGGTTGCCAACTCGCCATGGCACAAAATTCGCGTAGGCGCCAAGCGCACAATCAATTCGAGCGACGAAACTGGCGTCGATACAGTGCGCGAACCAACTAAATTCGCTGCTTGGGCGGTGACGAAATTGGTTTCATCAATTGTAAACACAATCGGCAGGCTACGCTTATCGGCCATGGCGGCAATCCGCTGAGCCAACTCTAAATCAATCGTGTGATGAGCAATCTCCCGCCCACGTTCATCCCAAACGCGGGCGCCATTATGGCAAACGAGCGCAGTTGGGATATGCAAACGCTGGGCAATTTCTTGGGCAGCTTCACGGCGACGGGCAGTGGCTAAAACTACGCGAATCCCTTGACGAGCGGCTAAAGCCAACGCCTCGATATTGGTCGGGGGCAATTGGCCGCGATCATCAAGCAGGGTAAGGTCAATATCGGTTGCAATCATTCGAATTGGCATAAGCCCTACCGTAGATAGTTCATGCGAAGCGCATCAACCATCGATTACACCGGCCACACACGTTGGCCAAAACGCTCGATGTGATAGCCGTGTGTTTCCAACATGTCAATGATAGATTGGCCATGCGCTTCATCGCGCACTTCGAGAATCATCTCAATTCCCACCCGATCAAGCGGCAGTTGCCAAACCGCCCGCCGATGGTTAATGTCGATTACATTCGCGCCAGCTTGGGCAATCGCATTCACCACGGGAGCAAGATTTCCCGGACGATCAGGAACGCTGGTGCGTACCCGCAAATAGCGGCCTTGTTTGACTAAAACTTGTTCAATAATCCGCGCCAAGAAGTTGCCATCGATGTTGCCACCGCTCAGCACCACCAAGGTGGGTTCGTTCGGGCGCAAGCGAATTGCACCTTCGAGCAATGCCGCCACGCCAACAGCTCCCGCGCCTTCAACGACCATGCGGCTATATTGCAACACATGGACTAAAGCACGCGCCGCAGCATCATCATCAACGGTCACAATATCGTCAACCAATTGATTGATAATTGGCAATGTCAATTCGCCTGGGCGTTTGACCGCAATCCCATCGCAGATTGTCGCCGCATGCGGCACGGCCACGGGCTTGCCTGCTTGTTGCGAGGCGATCATCGACGGGCAGCCTGCTGCCTGAACCCCGATTAAGCGCACATTGGGGCGCAGCGAACGCAAAGCGAGCGCAATCCCAGCCATCATGCCGCCGCCACCAATTGGCACAACAACAGTGCCACCTTGGTCAGGCAACATATCGGCAAGTTCTAGGCCAAGTGTGCCTTGACCAGCAATCGTAAACGGATCATCAAAGGCATGGACGTAGGTCGCGCCAGTTTTGGCTTGCAATTCGCGGGCATACGCCCCAGCATCATCAAACGAGGCGCCATGCAAAATTACTTCTGCACCCATGCGCTGGGCTGAGGTAATTTTGGCCAATGGCGCAAACTCGGGCATTACTACGGTAGCTTTAATCCCATTTAATTGGGCAGCCAAGGCTACACCTTGGGCATGATTGCCTGCTGAGTGGGTAATGACGCCGTGAGCTTTTTCTTCAGCAGAGAGCGAATTGATTTTGGTATAGGCGCCGCGCACTTTGAATGACCCGGCACGTTGGGTATTTTCAGCTTTATAAATAATTTGGCCGCCAAGTTCTTGGCTCAGTTGTTCAGCTGGCAAGAGTGGAGTTTGGGTGATAATTGGGCCTAAAACATTGGCCGCAGCATAAATGTCATCAATCGTTGGCATAAACTTTTCTACCATGGTGAGTTCAATTCCTCCACAATGAGGATTGACCCGCATCATTGCGAGTCAATGGAGCTATTGTACCATAGCCGTTTTCAATTTCTGGTTTCTTTGCAAACGATTGAGCCAGCTTAAACACTCAACGAATAGAAATATTCATCAACAGTTTTTTGCCAGCCATGCTGCTCGTAGAGCCGTTGGGCTTGTACATTCGTAACTTCGGTTTCGAGCACGAGGCCTTTGCTCTTGGTGCTAATTGCCCAATCGCGGGAAGCATTCAGCAAGCCCGAAGCCACACCTTGGCCCCGCGCATGCTCAGCCACAAACAGATCGTTCAAAATCCAAATTCGTTGCATTGAAACCGAGGAAAAACTAGGGTACAGTTGACAAAAGCCTAAGCCAGCTTCAGGAGTTTGCGCCAAAAAGATGATCGATTCACTCTTGCTCAGCCGATCGTGCAAAAACGCGCGGGCGGCAGCACGATCGCTTGCTTGACGGTAAAATTGGCGATAGCCATCGAATAATGGCACAAGGCGCTCAAGTTCATCCAAGCCCGCTTGGATTATTTGCATCGCAACTCCTTTGTGCGGCTGCACACAATGAATGTCGGTCTTTAGTAGCTAGTATCGTACCATATTTCGCCGTACAATAGCAGTCAAACCATTTGTTACAGATCGCACAATCGCTGACCTTTAACGAGTGTGGAGTGGACGTTGATCTGTGCTGACGATTAATCATATTTTAGCGAGGAGCTTGCGTATATGAAACCACTGATCTTTGAAATTACCGGAGATATCGAAGCACCAGCCGAGACGGTGTATCAAATTATTGCCGATTATCGCGATGGCCATCCGCATATTGTGCCAAAAAAATATTTTAAAAGTCTTACAGTCGAGCAAGGTGGCATTGGTAAAGGCACCATTTTTGTAACCGAAACTGAAGCCTTTGGGCGCAAACAGACCATGCGGATGCATGTAACCGAGCCAAGCCCAGGCAGCGTTTTGGTTGAAACCGATTACGATTCGGGGATTATTACGACCTTTACAGTCACGCCCAATGGCGATAACCGCTCGAAACTGACCTTGCACACCCGCGCCGAAGCCAAACCAGGCCTGATGGGTTTGCTCGAACGCCTGCTATCGCCCGGCCTGTTGCGCAAAATGTATTTGGCCGAGTTCGAAACCTTCAATCAATATGTGCGCAGCAATCAATACCGCGGCCACGGCAACTAACAGAACCGCGAAGAGCACGAAATCCTCTTATGCAGAGAAACAGCATAAACAGTAATAATCCATCAATCAAATATTTGGGGTTGCAGGGGACTGAAAACCCCCTGCAATTCCCGCCTTGAGGCGTGACGGAAGGGTGGTGAAACAAGCTGAATTTCTATTTGCGATCATTATTGCGCCAAATGCTGCAATTTATGCGGATTGAGCATTATGTAAATTCCACCAATCTGCTGATCAAGCAGATCTAAGATTAATGTGCCGCTGGCGTGACCATCGACCATTGCCACAAACCCAGGCTGACCATTAATCAAGCGTGGCTCGAAGATACTATTGGCAGGCAATTTTGGCAGCACGCCCAACAAGAAGCGCCCAACCGCCGATGGCCCATAAATTGGATTGCGCGCTGCTTGCACCACGCCGCCGCCATCGCTGCGCAACACCACATCTTCGGCCAGCAAACTCATCAAGCTCTGTAAATCACCAGTTGCACAGCTTTGCAAAAATTGCGTGCTAAGCCGTTGCTGAACGCTTGGCTCCACCTTAAAGCGTGGGCGGGCTTGGGACACATGCGCTGCTGCGCGATGGCCAAGTTGGCGACAAGCAGCAGCACTTTTGCCCACAATTTCGCCAATTTCGCTATATTCGTAGCCAAAAACTTTGTGCAGCAAAAAAACTGCCCGTTCCGCTGGTGAAAGCCGCTCTAGTAGCACCAAAAACGCCGTCGATAGCGATTCTGCTTGCTCAAGCTCGCTGCTTGGTGCTGGCGTAATTAATGGCTCGGGCAGCCATTCACCAATATAGTGCTCGCGTTGCTGGCGCGCCGTATTCAGCTGATCAAGACACCAACGCGTGGCCACGGTTGCCAGCCAAGCCCTTGGGTTTTGTACAGCTTCGGCATGGCTTTGCCAGCGCAAAAAAACCTCTTGCAAACAATCTTCCGCATCCATCACGCTGCCAAGCATGCGATAGGCGATGCCAAACAAATAGCCCCGATAGCTCTCAAAGAGTTCAATGTGGTTCATGCTACGGCTCCTACAGTGCGCATGTGGCTTTGGGGCGCAGGCTGAAGCATGATTTTGGCCACAGTATAGCCGCTGGCAAAACTAGCATCGGCCAATTGGCCTTCAGCGCCAACCCAATCGCCAGCCAAATAAACATTTGGGCAATCGGCCAAAACCACTGGCGTGCGTCCGGCCAAGCCGCCAAATTGGGCTTGTGGCAAATCATAACTGACAGTGATTGAAGGCAAAAATCGGCTGGTAATCAACTGATCGCGCCAACCAGCTTGATATTGGTCAAGCAAGTTTTCCAATTCGGCGCGGGTTTGCTTGGGATCGCTCACTTGGCGCTGATCGAGATATTTCATCACATGCAACACGGTTTGGCCCTGCGGCGCAAGCTTGGCATAGCTCGAGTGAACCACCGCATAATAGGGCTGATCAACGCCCAACAAAAATTGGCGCGTTGGCTGGGGCAATCGGCGCAAGCCCAAATCCAAGGTTGCGGCAGTGATTGGCTGCATGCGTTGATAATGGCGTTGAAACAGCTGGCTCTTGGCCCCAATCAGCTCATTGGCTGCCTGCGGCGTGACCGCCAACACCACCGCCTCGGCCTGAATGCTGCTGCCATCTGCAAGCTGAATTGTTGGGCCTGCAAGGCTTGGTTGGATTGACTCAACCCGTTGGCTGGTGCGCAAATCAACGCCAAGTTGGCGAGCATTATCAACCAAGGCTTGCACAATCGTCAGCCAGCCATGATCAACATATAAAACACCAGCAAGCCCAGTTTTGATATTTTCTAGGGTTGCGGCGGCGCTTTGCAAATCGTTAGCAGCGCCATAGGTGGTCAAACGGCCAAACATCGCCAACAATTGACGGGTGCGCGGCTCGTCGGCCTGTTGCTCAATCCATTGGGCAAAGCTACGATCTACATAATCGGCTGGGTTGATGAATTGAATTTTAGCAAACGTGCGTAAAAATTGCCATTTGGCGCGGCGGCTGAGCAACGGCGTGGTCAGCGCAGCCTTAATCGAGTTGGTCGGATACAGCTGCTGCTCAGCCCACAACACATCGGGCGCAACCGGCTTCGAGCCAGTTGGCATCAGCTGCAAATCGCGCAAGATTCGCGCGCCAGCACCCTTCAAATATAAGGCATGCGGGCCGAAATTCAGCTCAAAGCCCGCTTCGCGATTGGTGCGGGCACGGCCACCAAACTCCTTGGCCCGCTCCAAAACGATAACCTGTTTGCCAGCCCGTGCCAGATAATTGGCCGCCGTTAGGCCTGCTAGACCGCCACCGATCACAACCATTGGTTTTTGGCTATTCATCGTAAAACTCCAGTATATAAAAATGTTCTGGAGTCAAGACGGTTCAGCAAGGCTAGATGTGACATGGATGCTTAGCGCTGTTCAACAGCTTTTTTTGCTTGATATGCGGTTGGGTTAGCATTGACCACGCGCTCGTGAAAATCGTTGGCGGTGGCTTGAATTTGGGTTTGCCAAGCGCTTTGGTTGCGGCGCAATTTGCGACGTTGCCAACGATTTGCCAGCACCACCAACGGCACGAGCACACTTATCCACGAACGTTTGATGCCAAGTTGGCGCGCAAGTTGGCGGCCATGAAAATGGTGGGTTAGCGCCGTCACCAAGGCAAACGAAAAGTTAAACGACCGATTAATTAACGGCTGCACCAACTCGCTGACTGCTTGGATCATCGCGGCGGTCAAACGGCGTGAGCTAGCATTGGGCGGTTGCATGCTGCTATCAACCCAATCCAACAAACGCGCCGCCGAAGCTTGATCAACGACGCTTTGATAGATGTTGGGATCGATTCCGAGCAAATAGCCAATATAGCGCCAAAGATGATACAAATCGCCTAATTCGGCAGCCGTGAAATCGATGCCAAAACGGGCCAGCGCAGTAAACGGCACATAAGTAAAATCCAGCCAAGTGCGAACCATTTCCAATTGATTGATTGGCAAGCCAGTTTTGGTTACATCCCAATTGCGTTTGAGCAATGAATTGCGAATTTGGGCGTGCAACAAGCGCACTTGCAAACTATGCACATAGCCAAGTCCACCGCGTTGCAACGCTTGCGGAATCGCAATCGCCATGCCCCATGTGCCAGTTTCGATGATCCGTTTGGTTGCCATGTGCTCAAGATCGCCAGTTTGCACCAACAGATCGGCGATCATTGGCGCGCTGTAGGTATGCACCAACGAACCTGGGCCGAGTGCCAAGGTTAGCCAAAGCACGCCGATCGAGCAATAGGCTTGGGCACCATGCTCCAAGCGTTCAGTATCAACCCACGCAGGCAGGGTTTCGGCGGCAGCCAAAAAGGCGCGAACTGCTGGAAAATCGCCCTTGACTTGTTCAAGTCCATCAGTTAAGCCAGTTTGCAAGGCTTGGCAGGCATCACTACCAGCTTGGGCAAATTCAGCAATTACTGCATCGGCCAACGGATCGCCCTGATAGGTAGCTTGGATTAATTGCTCAAAACTGGCTTTACCAAAGGTTTCTATAATGTTGGCGTGGTTGATGACACTGACTGGGGCTTGCATGAACGACCTCGTGGCTAGATTAAAAAAAGCACGCAGCAGCCGGAGCCACTGCGTGCGCCATGGTAGCAGTTTATTTCAATTCGCGTGACGAGAAGCCCAAAATCCGGCGGGCAATAATCAAGCGGTTGATTTGGCCAGTGCCTTCAAAAATGTCGTTGATCTTGGCATCGCGCATCCATTTTTCGGCCAAAAGTTCGCGGGTGTAGCCCAATGGTCCCAAGAGTTCAACAGCTTTTTGGGTAATCACGGTTGCGGCTTCGCCAGCTTTAACTTTGCAGGCTGAGGCTTCGACGGTGTTGGCTTCGCCTGAATCCATCATCCAAGCGGCTTTGAGTGTCAGCAACCACGCAGCTTTGTGCTGGGCTTCCAGCTCCAATAAATCGCGTTCGACGGCGCTCATCTCGTGGACAGGCACATCGTCGCGAATTGCCACCCCAGCGGCGGTCAATTGTTCGCGCAACAATTCCAAAGCAGCGCGGGCAATGCCCAAGGCCGAGGCTGCGACTGCTGGGCGAGTTGCATCAAAAGTTTTCATTGCGCCTTTGAAGCCCTTGGGAGCATCAGCGCTGGCAGCAGGTGCTTCAGGCTTGGGAATTTCGGGGTTGCCAAGCACATTATCAAACGGAATTCGGCAATCGGTAAAGACCACGGCAGCAGTATCGCTGGCGCGAATCCCCATCTTATGCTCAAGTTTGGTCACTTCCATGCCAGGCGTGCCAGCTTCGACCACAAAGGCCTTCATGCCAGCGCGGCCAAGCTTGGGATCAACCGTGGCCCAAACCACCACCAAACCTTGCGATTCTTCGAGCGACAAACGGCCACCAGTACAATAGATCTTTTCGCCATTTAATATCCACGAATCACCATCGCGCACGGCGGTGGTGCGAATCGCCGAGGTATCCGAGCCAGCTTGAGGCTCAGTCATGGCCATCGATCCCCAGACTGGGGTTTCGCTATCGGCGAAGCGGGCCAAGAAACGGCTTTTTTGCTCGCTCGTGCCAGCGGCAGCAACGGCAGCGCCACCCAAAGCTCCGCCTGGGGTGGTTAAATAAATGCCAGCATCGCCCCATGAAAGCGCTTCGATCAAATGCACCATGCGCACGTTGCCAGTTTTGGGCTTTTTGGGTTTGTTAGGGTCGACCGCAGTTTCGGGCTTATCGACCACACCAAACATTGGATTTTGGCGCATAATTGGCCACATCGCATTGATGTAATCCCATGGAATATCGTGTTCGTGCTCATCGAAATGGCGCGAGACAGGCCGCATCATTTGCTCGGCCACCATCTGCGTCATTTGGCGTTGGGTATCAATGCTTTCCGATAATTTAAAATCAATCGCCATGAGAACCCCCCATGTATAAAGTCAAAAATCAAAAATCAAAAATATAAAGTCAAGGGCAGAAGGCGAAAATCAAAATGCTAGAGCTGCTTTGATTAAGCTATTTGGCTTTCAGTCTTTTCTCTTTCGTTTCTGAACTTTTTGACTTTTGACTTCTGACTTTTGCTTTTCCTAGACCATTGCCAAGCCGTCGAAGGTGGTGAAGCCGCGGGCATTGCGCAGCCACAACTCAACAGGAAACTCGCGGATGTAGCCGTGACCGCCAAGAATTTGCAAGGCGCGGTCGCAAACCATCAGCACGGTTTTGTCGGCGTTATGTTTGGTCATCAGCGCGTCGCGGGTCACTTCTTGGTTGTTATCGAGCTTCCAAGCCGCTTCCCACACCATCAAGCGTGCGCCATCAATTTCAACCAGCATTTCGGCCAGCATAAAGGCGATTGATTGGCGTTGGCCGATTGCTTCGCCAAACGTTTGGCGATTGCGGGCGTAATCGAGCGCATATTCGTAGGCTCCCCGCGCAACCCCAATTGCCAATGCTGAAAGCGCAACTTGCGAACGAGCATACAAACGGCCAAAATCGATCCCTGCCTCGCCGCCAAGTTTGGCATCAGCTGCAACTTTGACGTTATCAAGGGTTACACGAGCAACTTCGAGCGCGCGCACGCCCATCAATTTTTCGCGTTCGCCAACGCTGAGGCCAGCAGTTTTGGCGGGCACAATAAAGGCTTGGGTTTGGCCATCTTCAGCAGCATAGATCAAGAAATGTTCGGCGCTGCTGGCCAGTGGCACATAGCTTTTGACCCCATTCAACACATAGCCATCACCATCACTGGTAGCTGTGGTTTGCAATTTGCGTGGGTTGAATTGCAGGCGTGGCTCGATCAAGGCCGAAGTTGCGTTAACGAAGCGTTCTTCGCTAAATTGGGGTAAAAGTGCTTCGCGTTGGGCTTCCGTGCCAGCTGCCAAGACAGCAAACGCAAAGCTTGCAGGAGCGCTCAAGGCCAGAGCACTAGCCAAATCGCCCCACGCCAATTCTTCCAGCGCCAACGCGCCAGTTACTGCCGAAAACTCGCCGAAACCGCCGTATTGCTCAGGAATCGACGAACCGACCAAGCCTAATTCCCAACCTTTGTTCAAAAGGTCTGCTGGCAATTCGCCATTTTCATCAGCCTCGCGAAAAATCGAACGTAGGCGATCCTTGGCAAAACGTTTGAGTGTATCAACAATCAGGGCTTGTTCTTCAGATGGAGAGAAGGAAATCATCGTTGCTCCCTCAAAGAAAGTACGAAGGATGAGGGATAAGGGATGAATTTAAATTACTGTTTCACCCTTCATCCTTCATCCTTCATCCTTCTGCAATTACATGAGTGTGCCGAGCTTCATGAGGAAATTCATGTCGCCTTTGAACTTGAGTTTGCCGGTCATAAACGCCATTTGGCTGTTAAGTTCGCCCTTGAGGATTTTGGCGTAATCTTCGGCCTTCATCATGAGGGTAACTTCTGGGGTATCAACGCCATTGAAGGTGGTGGTTGAATAGGCCACGCTGCCATCGGCTTTGGTCAATTCAAGGTTGAATTTACCTTTGAGATTTTGCAATTTTTCGAGGCGACTGGTGCTCATTTTAGCTGGGCTAACCAAGGCATCTGCCGAAGCGGTTTCTTCGGTAATCACGCCGCGCCAGGTTGGCTCGTCAAGCGTTACCGTCATTAAAGGATTTTCGACCGTGCCAGTGACAACTTCGCCGCGACCAGCGCTGTAGCTCACAGCATAGGCCGTTCCGTCTACCAGATATTGAATTGCATAGGTTGCATCTTCCAAGCCACTGCTTTGGCTGGCCAATTGTTCCGGCAGGGCGGTCGCAATGTAATCACTAACAGTTATCGTGCTGAGGTCTGCCATCGAAGGTGCTCCTTTGCAATTGACGCAGATTAAAAGAATTGAGAGGTTTTTTGGTTGCTTAGTTCGAAGTATATCATTGATTTATGACATACTGCGTCATGATTATAGCGAGGTTTTAACAAAGCTGCAATGTTGCACCAAATTTCACAAGGCACGAGGGTTACGATGCAGATAATTCCCTCCCTTTTAACAATTAACAACAAACCCCTTGAGCATGAGCTGCCCAAGGGGAATCAACCTCAACGTTCTATAACGCGAGTTTATTTCAGGGTTGCGTTCAATTCGATGCTTGGCACTGCTGCCAAGGCTTTCGAGATTGGGCAGTTGACTTTGGCTTTTTCAGCGATTTCAGCAAAGGCTGTTGCATCAATGTTTGGCACTTCGGCTTCAGTGTGCAATTCGATTTTGGTGATGCTGAAGCCACCATCGCCGCGTTCGAGATGCACCTTGGCAACGGTGTGAACGCTCTTTGGCTCGTAGCCACCGCGACCGAGATCAGCGGTCAAGGCCATTGAGTAACAACCAGCATGCGCTGCTGCAATCAGTTCTTCGGGGTTCGTGCCAGTGCCATCTTCAAAGCGTGAAGGAAATGAGTAGCTACCTTCGACTGCGCCACTGCCAGTTTTGACCGAGCCTGCGCCTTCGCGTAAAGAGCCAGTCCATGTTGCTTCAGCTGAACGTACTGCCATAGGAATCATCCTCCATAACTTAATCGTGGTTGTATGGTAACAGAATTTTGCTATTGTGTGCGCTGATTGGGTATAATATTTGCTGGCTGGGTTGCACCAAATTGGGCCGCGAAGCAAGCTATATTATTTTAGGAAGATTCATGTTAATCGATACCCATACCCACGTTCATAGCGAGCAATTTAATGATGATCGGGCGGCTGTGTTTGAGCGTGCTCAAGCAGCTGGTGTAACCCGCATGATCAATATTGGCTACGATTTGCCCTCATCACGCGCAAGCGTTGGCTTGGCTCAGAGCAATCCTATGGTTTGGGCCAGCGTTGGAATTCAACCACACTATGCCTTAGAAACTAGCGCAGCTGAATTAGCCCAAATTCGTGAGCTATTGGCGCAGCCGCGGGTCGTAGCCTTGGGCGAAATCGGCCTTGATTATTATCACGATCGCGCGCCCCACGATGTGCAAGAACAGCTGTTTCGCCAACAACTGGCCATGGCTCGCGAGCTTGATTTTCCGGTGGTCATCCACAGTCGCGAGGCAGTGGCCGATACAGTGCGGGTGTTGGATTCGGCGGCGCGCGGCCAAGCTGGCGTGATGCATTCGTTCAGCGGCGATTGGGCCTATGCAGAAGCCTGCTTGGATGTGGGCTTTTATCTTTCGTTCTCTGGCCCAGTAACCTTCAAGAAAGCGGTTGAATTGCAGGATGTGGTGCAACGTGCGCCGCTTGATCGAATATTAATTGAAACCGATGCGCCCTATCTTACGCCGCACCCATATCGGGGCAAGCGCAATGAGCCAAGCTATGTTGCTTATGTGGCTGAGGCAATCGCCCGTTTACGCAATTTAAGCCTCGATGAAGTTGCCACCATCACCACTGCCAATGCAGAGCGCTTATTTAAACGGCTGCTGGCCTAAGCCGATGCTCATCAACTGCTAACCCAGCAAGCCCAAGAGCCATTTTAAAATACAAGTAGCCCGCATGCTAGATTGAGGAATCCCCTATGCTGCAACGAGTTCGCGCTTTTTTTCAACCAAGCTATGGTTTGCTCACTTGGACGTTAGCCAGCATTATGGCCTTGCTAGTCGTGACCAATGTGGTTGAATCGGAATGGGTCGAAGGCTTTGAACGCATGCGGATTGTGGCGCTAGGCGGGTTGATAGTAGCAGCATTATTTGCCCGTTGGCAAGCCTTGCCAGCCTTTATTGCCCATGTGCTGAGCCTTTTTATGGGCTTGGCGTGGGCGATTCGCTTTGTGCCACTCGATCCACGTCTCGATGGTCAAGTTGATCGCTGGACGGATCTGCTGATTCGGGGGATTGCAGCAATTCGAGCGGCCAAAACTGGCGAACGCATCGAAGATTATTATCTCTTTTCGCTAGCTGGGTTGCTTCTGGCTTGGATTTTTGCCTATAGCAGCATTTGGTTGCTCTTGCGCTGGCGTTGGAATTGGCGCTTGGTTATGCTCAATGGTAGCCTGTTGATGGCCAATCTGACCTACGCCATTCCCAAGCCAATTGCCTCGTTCTGGCTGTTTTTGCTGGTTGCGCTGCTCTTTTTGGTCACCCAAACCTATGCTCAACGCCAACATACGTGGGATGCTGGCTTTTTAGAGCAGCAGGAATGGCTTTCGTTACGTTACTTGTGGGCGGGAGTGTTGGCATGCTTTAGCTTGGTTTTGATGGCAGCATTGATGCCAGCCAATATCACTAATGCCCAATTGCGGATTTTTGGCGAGAATTTGAGCCGCCCGATTGATTTCTTCCTGCCCGATAATGGTGCTCAACGTGCTGATCGGGGGCCGCAAGGCGTGGGCAATGTGGTTGTGCCAAATGGCAACGGCGCCAATTTTGCCAACAATACAGTGCAACTTGGCGGCGCGCGCTCGGCAACCAACGAAGTTGTGCTCGAAGTCAAAGCGCCTGCTGCCGAATATTGGCGCTCGAATGCATGGGATTTGTACAATGGCAAAGGCTGGCAAAACACAACTGGCGACATAGCCTGGCAGGTGCGGCGCACATCAACGCGCCGCGAAGCGCTGACCCCGATTAATCCCGATGATACGCTGACCCAAATTGACACGAATGGCCGCGAGCCATTTACCCAAACTATCAAGCTGATGCAAACTCGTGGCGATCAGCAACTGCCTGCTGCAACTTCGCCACTGACGTGGAGCGTGCCCGTGCTGGTGCAACACACCTTTATTATCTCCGATAGTGAAACGACGCTGCCAAACTTTGGCGATAGCGCGATTTATTTCAATCAAGGCCCAGCCAACCGCGATTTTGAATATAGCGTGGTTTCGCTCATTAGCAATGTTGATAAGCAAAGTTTGCGTAATGCGTCAACTGATTATCCGGTTTGGCTCCAGCGCTATCTGCAATTGCCCGATAGCCAAGCGATGCGCAATATTGGTGGCTTGTCGCGCCAATTAACTACGGCAGCAGGCGCAGAAACCGCCTACGACAAAGCGGTGGCGCTTGAAAATTATCTGCGCCAAATGCCCTATGATGATCAAATTCCTGCGCCGCCAGCAGATGCCGACCCAATTGAAAACTTTTTGTTCAATTTGCGCCGCGGCTATTGCGATTACTTTGCAGGCTCGATGGTATTGATGTTGCGTGCGCAAGGGATTCCAGCACGCTGGGTACAAGGCTATGCAACAGGCGATTACGATGCTGATCGCCAAGTCTACATTGTGCGCGATTCGATTGCCCATAGCTGGCCCGAAGTCTATTTTATGGGTTATGGCTGGATTCGCTTTGAGCCAACCCCAGCAGGCTATGTGACCGTGCCAATTCGGCCTGATGGCCCGCCACAAGCAGAAGATAACAGCGAGAACCCCGATGATATTGGGCCAAATGCAGGCCAAGTTCAGCAACCAGCAACCGATTTTGATGCCTTGCAAGATTTGCGCGAAAACTACCAAACCACCCCAATTCCAACGGTTGAGCCGCAAGCATTGCCAGTTGATGATGCAGCGCCTCCAATTGTTGAACGTAGCCCCTTCTGGCGCTGGCTAGCAATTATTTGTGCCATCATTGGCATGGTTATTTTGTTGCTCTGGGGATTGTTGCAGCGCGAATTTCGCGGTTTGCGGCCTGCGGCGCGGGCTTATGGCTTTATCGGTTTATTGGCACGCTGGGCTGGCTTGGAGCAACGCCCAGAGCGCACGCCCCAAGAGTTTGCCAGCGAATTGGCCAAAGAAATGCCTGGCCAGCGCCGCACCTTGCGCCGCCTCGCCGATGCTTATACCGCTGAGCAATATGGCAGCCATGTGCGGCTCGACCCTGAGGAAATTGAAAACGACCGCGCGATGGTCAGCAGAACCTTGTGGCCGCGTTCCATTAGTCGGGGCTGGCGTTCAATCCTGAAGCAAATCCTGCGGCCTCGTTGGCGCCGCTAGTTGGCCTAAATCTTGCTTTAACTAAATATTGGCACAACCCGTAGCTGCTGTTGTTCCCTCAGAGGGGTGATAACAGCAGCTTTTACTCGACATATGATCTCAATTTATTCACCTTTATGGGTGTTGTGCCAGTACCAGCCACACGCTACAATAGTACCTCTATGATACTAAAGTACTTGTATCAGTGTGGGTGGGGATGCTAGCAGCACAGTAGGAGACCAACCATGACCAAACGCATTTTAATTGCCGAAGATGATACAGCGATTGCCATGACCTTGATGATTGGCCTCCGCAGCATCCCTGATGTTGAAGTTGTTCGAGCCTATCATGGCGAGGAAGCATTGAATTTATGGTTGCAAGAGCCAGCCGATATTCTGCTGACTGATCATCACATGCGTGAAATGTCTGGTTTGGATCTGATTCGCGCGCTGCGTTCACAAGGCGCAACCCAACCAATGCTGATGATTACTGCGTATGATAGTGTCAAATTGCAACGCGAAGCCCGCGAGGCTGGGGTAACCGAGATGATTGCCAAGCCTTTTTTTATCGATCAATTAATCGATAAAGTTTCAGAGAAGTTGCTTGATGTAACGGTGGTTAACCAAGCCTAACTTGGTCTAGCTCGCTCAAAACTCTATATTTCCGTGTGGAGGACACGGCCTACCTGAACATTCAAGTAGGCCGTGTTCGGATTTTAGGGCTATTTAGTCGTCAATGGCAGGTAGACAACTGACGAGCCAGGGGTCGTCGTAACGGTTGGTGTTACCGTCGTTGGCGTTACCGTGGTTGACGTTGGGGTAACCGTGGTTGCGGTTACGGTTGGCGTATTGGTTGGGGTTTCAGTGGTTACCGTCGTTGGGGTAACCGTTGCATTGCTGGCAGTTACGGTAAAGTTGGCATTGCTAATATCAAAGAAAATATTGTTGGCACATTGCACTTTAATCCGGCCCGTGGTGGTTGCCACGTTGGGCACGCTGATGCTTTCGCTACCATCGTTGGGCGTGGTGCTCAACACAGGGCTAAAGCTCGTGCCGCCATTGCTTGAGAACAGAATATTAACGGTGCTACACAGGATTGGATCAGCCGTGGTATTGGCAACGTTCCAAGTAACGGTTTGGTTGCTAAAGCCAGCCCAAGTTACAGCGGTATTTGGCGCAGTTACTTGGAAGGGGCCAGCAGCAGTAACCGTCGTCACTCGGGCAGTATCGAAGCTATAGCCACCGCCACCAGCCCGATTGTCGCGCACGGTCAAGCGGAAGTTCATGGTGCGGTTGGTCGTCGCCATCACTTCACCAATCGTCGTGTTGTTGTTCAGAATATTGGTCAAGCGTGGGAAGCTACGGCTAGTCGATGTGGTTGAATTGAAGCTGCGGAAAATTGGCCGATTGCCATTATCCGTGCTTGGTGGCGAGGCCGCTCCCAAATCGTATTGTTCCCAATTGTAGGTCAAGCTATCGCCGTTGCTATCACTGCCATTGCCAGTCAATTCAAATGGCGTGTTAGCTGGAATCGTGTAATCGGCTCCAGCATTGGCGGTTGGTGGCGTGTTACCAGTTGCGCTGGTCGTGCCACAGCTGGCGCCAGCTCCAGTTGTAATAAAAGCACTAATTTCTTCCAAGCTCTTGGCGTGGAAGTAGGGATCGCTGTTTGGTTGCAAGTTTTCTGAACCACAGATGCCTGCATAGGCCATAATCGTTGAGCCACTGCCTGGTTCGTAAGCAGCTGGGCCTTCACGATTACCAAAACCACAAGAACCCGCTGTACTATTGAAGGTGTGATTACCGCCAAATTGGTGGCCAATTTCGTGGGCCACATAATCAATATCAAATGGATCGCCAACCGGAGCAGGCGAGCCAGTCACGCCTTGGGCTTTTGAGTTCGCGACACAGACTGAGCCAAGCTCAGCAACTCCGCCGCCACCCGTACTAAAAACGTGGCCAATATCATAATTGGCGCTGCCAATCACGCTCGACAGGTTGCTCTGATTTTCGTCAAGCATTGTCAGGCCATCATCATTCTCGTAGGGGTCGGTGCTGCCATTGGTATACACAATCAAGTTGTTGTTGGCAACCAAGACCATCCGCACCGACAAATCGCGCTCGTATACACTATTGACCCGATTGACGCTGGTGACAATTGCCGCCATTGCGCCGTTGACTGTGCCACCATGAAAACTGGTATATTCGCCAGTTGCTGCCATGGCAAGCCGATAGGTGCGCAAGGTTTCGCCAATCGCGAACCGTTCAGGGAAAGGATTAGTAATTGGCGTTTCGCCAACATAATCAACTTCGCCTTTGCTCGCCAGCTTGGCGGGGTCGGCCACAAAATTACGGCTATCGTATACAAGGTAGTTGGCGGTGTCATTGCGGCTGTAGGGGTCGATAAAATAGCGACCTTCAGGAGCCAAGATCAAGCCATGGAAGCCTGCTGGGGTCAGATCAAGCCGCGCAACCATTTCTGGGTCGTCGTAGCCTTGAGCCAAGTAGGTACGCAATTCAGGGAACTTTGCCGCCAAGGCTGGCTCCATAATTGGCGATTCGACCACCCGAAATTGACGAAATTCGCCATTGGGCAAGGGTAAATTCAGCAAGAATGCTGATTGGTTAACCTTAACCGCGCTTTCAAGCGGCGCTTGTTCTAGGCGTTTGCCCAAACCAGCCAAATCGAGGCTGACCGTGCGATAGACCAAGGGCACAATTTCTCGCTGGCCTTTGAGCGTAATCCGTTGTTCAGCAACATCTTGCCAAAGCCCATCCGACGATGAGGCGGCGCTTGATGAGCTGAGGCCATTGGCCGCAAACACACTCAACAAAGCGATAGCCAAGGCGAGCCCAATGGCAACCAATGAACGTTTGGTTTGCATAACCCATCCTTATAAAAAACACAGCGTTGTTTATTATAACGGCTGGGTTAGAGAATGGGAAGGTGAATTGAATCACCCACGTGGCGATCAAGCAGGCTCAATTTGCATCATTCCGCTAAAACGAAGTAATCGCGCTGAGCCTCGAAAAAGTTATAGCGCTGATCATCAGGTTCGATGCTGGTCAATATATCGTTATAGACATGAATCAGGTAATCATCGCCGTCGTGCTTGCAAACTGGGCAATCTTCGGAAATTGCTGAAATAACAACATGCTTCATCCCAGGCGTGCCATCATTAGAGCGAGGATAGCGACTATTCCAACGCAATTGATCGTTCAGCTTATATTCGTACTGCCAATTTTCTGCGTACTTGAATTGCAACACCAGCGGAATTTCGGTTCCACATACCAAACATGGTGCTTGCAAATGGAATGTATTAAATGCGCCCATCGATTATAATTCCTCGTGTGAATACATTATTTTAGAGGAGAACATAGCGTTATGTATCAAACGCCATTTGATCCAATTCCCCAATTAAAACGCCAACAGCGCCGTTTCTTTTGGTCGCGTTGGCTTGGAACGATCATTATGAGTATTCTCTTTTTCGGTTGGTTGTTGGGTAGCTTAGGATTAATTATTGCAACCGTGTTTAGCATTATTATGGGCTGGTTGTTATGGAAATTCAGCCTGAAACAACTTGAAAAGCAAATCCATGTTCATGAAAAACACCAAATTGATTAGCTTACTTTAACTCTGAGATTGCTCAAAAACCATAATCCTGATGCTAAGACTGCGGCAACAATGCCAAATTGAACCCCAAATAAACTCCAAGAAAATAAACCAGCATAGAACAAAACATCGGCTCCAACGCCTAAATCTCCCTGCATATAGGCGATCCCATACATAACCAGCATCCCAAGAATGCCACTGAGCATGCCAATAATGAAGCGATAGAATGTTTTGGCCGGATACGCAGCAGCTAGGGTTACAAAACCACAAAACAGCATCCAGCGGGCATAATCGCCCAGAGGATCAAGCGTCATTTCAACCACAGTTCCGTAGATAACGCCTAACGCAAGCGCCAGCACCAAAATGATTGAGCGTTTCGAATTCATTACGCGATCATCCTCTCACACATAAAAATTAAGTAATTTTTTAGAATTGACTTGCTTGATTAAGAAAATTTTAATATGTTCAAGCTATACTGGCGGCAACGTGAGCAATCACGCAGGCTATTTTCTTCAGTGGAAGGAGCATGGATGCTGCGCAGATTAACATGGCGCTGGTTGGGAATGCTGAGTTTGGCGCTGGGTTTATTGATTCAACAGCCAATTGCGGCCCAAACCCGTAATGAGCAACGAGCCAATGTGAGCGTGACGGTCACTGGCCCTGATGGCAAGCCGTTGCGTAATGCCATAGTTTCGCTAGCAAGCGTAGGCCTAACAAGCATTACCAACGAAGCAGGCATTGCACATTTTACCGTATCAACCAACGCTAGCCAAGCGATTGAGGTCGCAGTCGAGGCGCAGGGCTATCGCGCTTGGCGTTTACGCAATGCTCAGTTGATTCCAAATGATACGTTATTGGTTGATGCGCCACTTTCGCACGCCGACAAAGCAGGCGATCAACAAGCTGAAATTATTGATGTGCAACCACACCGTTTAACCACCAATGCACCGCAAGAAATTAGCCTCAACGATGCTGAATTAAACCAAGTGCTAGCAGGCACGAATACCACGCCGCCAGCTACAATTCGGGTTTATCGCGTGAGCCTTGGCCGCGTTGATACGGTTAATTTCAAAACTTATGTTAAGCACGTGTTGCCCAATGAATGGGTGGCAGGTTGGCGTACAGAATCGTTGCGTTCTGGCGCGATGGCCTCGAAGACCTATGCTTGGTATCGCACAATGTACCCCAAATATCCGGGCAAAGGCTACGACACCAAAGATACCACCGCCGACCAAGTGTATAACCCCAATGTTGCGTATGCCAGCACCAACGCAGCGGTTGATGATACATGGAACTATCGTTTGATCAAAAATAATGCGATTTTCCAAAGCCAATATTGCGCTGGCTCCTACAATGGCAGCCGCAGCTCAGGCCAATGCAGCCAAAATCATGGCTGGACAGTTGGCTTATACATGAGCCAATGGGGTTCGAAATATTTGGCTGATAATGGCTCAACTTGGCGGTCTATCCTCAACTTTTATTACGATAATGTTGCGATTGGAACGATCTCAGGTGGCACAACTCCGAGCTTACCAGCCTGGCCAATCCTGCGTAATGGCAGTTCGGGCAACGATGTAAAAGCAGCCCAATATTTGTTGCGCTCGCATGGCCATTCACTAACAGCCGATGGCGACTTTGGCGCCGGCACCGAGCAAGCTGTGCGTAGCTTCCAAAGCGCCAATGGCCTAACCGCCGATGGCATCGTTGGGGCGCAAACCTTCGCCAAATTGATCAAAACTGTGCAAAATGGCAGCAACGGCGATGCAGTTCGCGCAATTCAAACACTGCTCGGCGTAACGGTTGATGGCGCGTTTGGCACTGGGACTGAACAAGCAGTGCTTAATTTGCAATCAACCTATGGCCTGACCCGCGATGGAATTGTGGGGCCGTTGACCTGGCAAGCGGCGTTTGGTAAATAAGCTTGCAACAATCTGATCTTATTTGAGCATTTGCCCACCAGTTTTGGTGGGCAAATTGCATTTAAATTGCTTAATTTGATCGAGTTTGCGACTTTGACTTATCGCGTCATGCACAGTATGCTATGCGCAGTTTTACACCAGAGATCCTAACAAGGACAACGCTGTGAGTATTGAAACAACGACCCTCATTAGCGAGTTAGAGGCGATTCATGCGACCCGCGAAATCGCGCTCAAATCTGCTCGCGAACTCATTCGCCAATGCGCAAACACAATTCGGGCAGTGCACCGCCATGAATGGGCTGTGGCCGAACCACTTTTAGCAGAAACGGCGGCAGCAGCTCAAAGCTTGCGCGAACGCCTCCAACCGTATCCGGCTTTGCTCTACGCAGGCTATACCCAAGATGCTTTTAAAGAATATGCAGAAGCAGCCTTGACCTTGGCGTTGGTGCGCGGCGAAGCCCTGCCCAGCCATCAGGCCTTGGGCGTGGAAGCAGCTGCCTATTTAAATGGCCTAGCCGAGGCCGCCAGCGAACTGCGGCGTTATATTCTCGATGGCCTGCGCCATGGCAAGGTCGATAGTGGCGAACACCTACTCGATCAGATGGATGAAATCTATAGCTTTTTGGTGACTGTCGATTTCCCCGATGCCGTAACCAGTGGCCTACGCCGCACCACCGATGCGCTGCGCGCCGTGCTCGAACGCACTCGTGGCGACCTAACTAGCGCCGTGCGCCAAGAACAGCTGGTTGCTGCGCTTGCCCGCTTTGAACAGCATATGGGATTGCCCCCCGCCGCAATTCAGGAGTCAACGCCCGATGAAACAGACAGTTAGTCATGCCAAGCGCCTGCGTGGCGCATTCAGTGTGCCTGGAGATAAGTCGATCTCCCATCGCTCGGTGTTGTTCAATGCGCTAGCCGAGGGCAACGCCGAAATTACTGGCTTCTTGCCAGGCGCTGATTGTCTTTCGTCGATCGCCTGTTTGCGCCAAATGGGGGTTGAAATTGAACACAGCGACGATAAAGTGCGGGTGTTTGGGCGCGGTTTGCGTGGCCTGCGCGAGCCAAGCGATGTTTTAGATTGTGGTAATTCGGGCACAACGCTGCGCTTGCTTGCTGGCTTGCTTGCTGGGCAGCCATTTTTGAGCGTGTTGACTGGCGATGCTTCGCTGCGTTCACGCCCACAACGCCGCATTACCGATCCATTACGTCAACTAGGAGCCAACTTAGATGGCCGCGATAATGGCAACCGGGCGCCACTTGTCATTCGCGGCACAACGATTCATGGCGGCAATTATGAATTGCCAATTGCCAGCGCCCAAGTTAAATCGGCCTTGCTGTTGGCGGGCCTCACTGGCGATGCCCCGATGCGCTTAACTGGCAAGATCGTCAGTCGCGACCATACTGAGCGCATGCTGATTGCAATGGGGATTGATCTGACGGTCAAAGATGATGAAATTGTGCTCTATCCACCAAGCCATCCAGTGTTTCCCTATCCGCTTTCGTTGCACGTCCCTGGCGATCCTTCGTCAGCAACCTTTTGGTGGGTGGCAGCAGCGATTCACCCTGACGCCGAAATTACGACCTTGGGCGTGGGCTTGAATCCAAGTCGCACTGGCGCGCTTGATGTGCTCAAAGCCATGGGCGCAAATATCACAATTAGCAACGAGCGCAACGAAGGCGCTGAGCCAGTTGGCGACGTAACTGTGCGTGGCGGTGGCCTGAGGGGCACTCGGATCGATGGCGATTTAATTCCACGCTTGATCGATGAAATTCCGGTGCTGGCGGTGGCAGCAGCTTGTGCGGTTGGCGAAACGGTGGTGGCCGATGCAGAAGAACTTCGCGCCAAAGAAACCGATCGGGTGGCGACGGTCGTCAGCGAATTGAGTGTAATGGGCGCAAGCCTCGAAGCCACGCCCGACGGCATGGTTATCGCTGGCGGCGGCGAACTCCATGGAGCTACGGTTCAATCGCATGGCGATCATCGGATCGCGATGGCTTTGGCGGTTGCTGGCTTAGTGGCCAAAGGCGAAACGATTATCGCCGAAGCCGAAGCCGTAACCGTCTCGTACCCAACATTCTGGCAACATTACGCGCAGATCAAAGAAGCCTGATCGCGCCGATAGCCCAACAAGGAGGTTGTGCATGTTTCGTTCAGATTTGCTCAAAGACAAAGTGATCATCATCACTGGCGGGGGTTCGGGCTTGGGGCGTTCAATGGGTGAGCGCTTCCTTGAGTTGGGCGCAAAATTGGCGATTACCAGCCGTAACGCTGAAAAATTGACCAATGCAGCCAACGAAATGATGGCCGAAAAAGGTGGCGAAGTCTTTACCGTTAGCTGCGATGTGCGCGACCCAGAAGCTGTTGAACAGATGATCGATAGCGTGTGGAATCACTTTGGCACGGTTGATATTCTGGTCAACAATGCTGCTGGCAACTTCATCAGCCCGACCGAGAAGCTTTCGCACCGCGCCGTTGATGCAGTTTTAGGCATCGTGTTGCATGGCACGTTCTACTGCACCTTGGCTTTAGGCAAAAAATGGATCGAAGCCGGACGCGGTGGCCAATGTTTGAACATCGTCACCACCTATGCATGGACGGGCAGCGGCTTTGTGGTGCCATCGGCAGCAGCCAAAGCTGGCGTGCTCGGCATGACCCGTTCGTTGGCGGTCGAATGGGCGCGCTATGGGATTCGCATGAATGCGATTGCCCCTGGTCCGTTCCCCACCCAAGGCGCGTGGGAACGGCTAGCCCCAACGCCCGAACTAGCTGAACAAGCGCTCAATCGGGTGCCGCTACGGCGGGTTGGCGAACATAGCGAGCTAGCCAATTTGGCAGCCTATATGTTGGCCGACGAGGCAGGCTATATCAACGGCGAATGCATCACGATCGATGGCGGCGAATGGCTGTATGGCGCTGGCCAATTCTCAGGGCTTGATCGTTTGCCCAACGAAATGTGGGATATGCTCTCGAAAATGACCAAGAAAAGCGGGAGTTAAGTTTTTAACCACGAAGGACACGAAGAGCACGAAGTATAAAACTTCAGGCCTTTCGTGTCCTTGTTGGATTAATGATCCACCAAGGCTGTTTTTCGCCACGAATTCCACGAATTTCACCAATGATATTCCACTAGCCCAAAGCCTTTCAACTCACTTTTGAATTCTGATTTTTGACTTTTGCCCTTCTCTTCATCCCTCATAATTCGGTTACGCTGCGCCTCTGCGTTAACATACAACTACAACCCATAGTTGAGCCACAGATTGTCACCGAAGCTTTTTTAGCCAAGGATTATACGAATTCTACTAATGATTACTTTAGCCACAGATTCCACAGATTTTTTTGATTATTGGTCTGCTTGCCCAAAGCCAAGAGCCTATAGCCCAATCGTTCATCATTTTGCCTTCTGACTTTTGATTTCTGACTTTTGATTTCTGACTTTTGCCTTCTGCCTTTCTATTCATCCCTCATCCTTCATAATTCATCCTTCTCAATGGTTCCCACTTGGTAGTGAGTGCTAAAATAGCAATTAATCACCAGTATGGGCCTATTGCCGAAGGAGCATGGCATGTTGGATAATTGGTTGGGGCGCGACAAAGCATCGTCACAAGCGCCCAAGGAGGAATCCATGAGTAGTAACGATGCGTCACGCCCAACACCGCCACCACGCCAACCAGATGATGGCTTGATTCGCCGCCCACGGCCTAACGATCGCGATAATGCCTTTAATTTGGCGCTCGAAGATTTGCGTCGCCAAGTGCAGTTGCTCTACGAGAGCATCGGCGCCTTGGCTGAACACTATAATGAAACTGGCGGCGACCCACGCCGCGCCCGCGATTGCCGCGATTGCAGCCATTTTCGGATTGGCTTGCACGTTCCTTGTGTAATGGGCGTTGACCCGCATACCGCGCCATATTTGGCTGTGCGTTGCCCGAAATTCGAAGAAACGAGCGAGAATCGTAAGCTGATCAATCGTGATGAAGCTGGCTTTAATGCAGCAGTGCGACGCGCCCGCGAAGGCTAGTTAGCAATCCCGTAATGTCATTCTTCTACGATCACGTCAGCACCCATTGCTCGACGTGATTCTTTTTGTTGACGCTGAGCAATAGCGATAGGGCAGAGGCAATGGCGCAAGCAGCAAACGATGCAGCAATCATCAAATTATTACAACGTGGCGATCAGGCAACATGGCGCATGCTGGCTGAGCAATGGTCGGGCGAACTCTATAATTTGGCCTGGGCGGCAGTCTATCAAGCGCCGCTGGCCCAAAACTTAGTCAATACCGTCTGGGCTACCGCCATTCGCACGATCAATAGCGTTGATCAGCGGCTTGGGCTGCGCCTCTGGCTCTACACGCTTACCTGCCATGCGCTGCTCGATCATTGGCGTGATCATGGCCAGCAGCCTCAGGCAAATAGCCTGATTCGCGAACTTCAGCGCTTGCCCGAGGCTATGCACTTGGCAGTAATATTGCATCTGCGCCACAATCTAAGCGCTGCCATGATTGGCGAAATTCTAGGCCGCACCCAACGCGCAACTGAACAATTATTACAGCAAGGCCTGCAACGGCTTAATCACCAACTTGCAGCAGCAGAGGGATTGTATGCAACCAACCAAGCAGCAGCTTCAGCAGGCGATTAATCAGGCCTTGCCAGAACAACAGCTCAGCAAAACCCAACAACAGGCTATCAACCAAATGCTTGCCCAACAGCTTGATCAAGTGCAACCGCTGCAACCAAGCGCCAAGCGCCGCAAAGCTGCCAAAACCAAGCGCCGATTGTGGCAATGGCAATGGAGTCGACCGCAGATTTTTGCCTTATTCGTTGCTAGCGCAATTTTATTTTTTGTTGGCTACGCCACCCTCGCCAGCTCCACACCAAGCGTGCCGCACAACGCAAGCGTGCAAATTTTCGATGGCACAGCAGTGATTAATAATGTGCGCACTGGAGCAGAACGCCGCTTGAATGCAGGCGATGTGACTATTTTAGAGCCAGGCGATACGATTCAAACTGAAAGCGCCACTGCATTAATCACCTATTTCGATGGCCAAACAACTGCGTTGCAAGCCAATGCCCGCATGACCCTCGAAACCATGGATAACGCCAATGCTGGTCAGCAAATTCGGCTTAAAGTCTGGTTTGGCCGTACCCTCAACGGGGTCAAACGCTTGCTTGGGCCAAATGATCTGTTTGAGATTGAAACGCCATCATCAGCAGCTTCAGTCCGTGGCACAGAATTTACTGTGGATTCTCGCAGTAATACTACAACCTTCTATGCCACCGACAAAGGCAATGTGCAGGTAGCGATGGATGGCCAAAGTGTGTTTGTGCGGGCTGGCGAGCAATTGCTTGCTGAGCAATCCAAGCCCTTGGTGGTGCAGCCGCAGATCTCACCAACGCCAACGGCAACCAACACGCCAACCAATACGCCAACCAATACGCCAACCAACACGCCGACCAACACGCCAACGCCAACGGCCACCGCCACGGCGACGCCAACCAACACGCCAACCAACACGCCAACACCAATACCGCAGCTATACGTTACGCAGGCTGGCGATACAATCAATGGCATTGCCCAACGCTTTGGCATTACGCCCGATGCCTTGATCAATGCCAACCCAAGCATTCGCGATCGCGATGAAATTCCGGTTGGCCTAACTTTGATTATTCCGCAGCCATAGGAGCAAGCTGGTGCTACGTTCGCAACAAGTTCGGCGAGGATTATGGTTTAGCGCAACAGGGCTGGCATGTTTGCTGGCCCTGTTGTTGAGTGATACTTGGACATGGCGCAGACAGCTCGATCGTTCAGCAGCCGATTTGTTGGTGCGCCAAGTGGCCAGCCACAACCCGCAACCAGCAATTGTGATTATCGCGATCGATGACCAAGCGCTAAGCAACGAGACAGGCTTTGGGCGGCTCACCGAGTGGAATCGCAGCATCTATGCCCAGTTATTGGACAAGATTAAAAGCGCTCGCGTCATTGTCTTTGATCTGCTGTTTACCGGCGCCAATCCTGCTGGCGATCAAGCCTTTGCCCAAGCGCTCGCGCCTTTAGAACACCCAATTTTGGCGGTTTCGCGCGAGAACCAAACCAAGCAGATTATTGAGCCAGCCCAGCAATTACAAACTGGCAGGGTGGTTTTGGCCCATAGCGACATCATTGTCGACCCTGATGGCGTGGTGCGGCGCATCCAAACTCATTATGAGCAACCTGAGCTTTATCCGGCAATCGCCTTGGCCAGCGCCCAAGCATGGTGGCATCTGCCAGCAGGCTTGAATACCGAGCTAACAGCAACCACGCTTGCCAATGGGGTTACAATTCCGGTCAATAATGCCAGTTTTATGTTAAATTATGCAGGCCCAAGCCAAACCTATCCCCAAGTCAGTTTGCTGGCGGTGCTCAATGGTGCGGTTGATCCAGCGCTATTCAATGATAAAATCGTGCTGATTGGCTCAACCGCCGCCGCCCTTGGCGACCGTTACACCACGCCGACCAGCCCGTTGATGGATGGAGTCGAGATTCACGCCAATGCAATTGGCACAATTCTGAATGCCAATGCCTTGCGCGAACAAAGCCCAGTTGGTCGGCGCAGCATTCTGAGCGGCTTGGTCATTGCTCTTACATTAATCGCCATGATTCGGCGACCATGGCTTTTGTTTAGCGCCATGGTTATCGGCACAAGCGTGATCGTGATTAGCGCAGTTAGCGGGCTACAACAACAATTAATCCGCATCGATCTAGCTAGCCCATTATTAGCGATTGGTGTAACTGGCTTGGTTATGCTGCTCGTTCAAAACAACCTACAACGCCAAGATCACACCCAAGTGCTCGACCTGTTTGCCAAACGCACGCCGCCCAGCGTGCTCAATGAGCTACTGAAGGCCGCCGAACGTGGCCAGTTGAAACTTGGCGGCGAACGGCGCGAGGTCAGTGTGGTGTTTATGGATATGCGCGGCTTCACCACCTTGGCGGAGCGCTTGCCACCAGAAGCCATGATGCAGATTATCAATACCTATCTTGACCTGATTGCGAAGGCACTAATTCAGCATGGCGGCACGCTCAATCAATATGCTGGCGATCAAGCGATGGCGATTTTCAACGCTCCTGTTGGCCAACCAGACCATGCCCAGCGGGCAATTCGCGGAGCAATGGCAGCGTTAAGCGCAATTGTGGCCTTTAATCGTTCAGCAGCAGCCCGCGCCTTACCTGCTCAAGCTTCGTTTGGCGCAGGCATTAATACAGGAATTGGCGTGGTTGGCAATGTTGGAGCACAGGAGCGCTACGACTATAGCGTGATAGGTGATGTAACCAATGTAGCAGCTCGTTTGTGTGGCGCTGCCCCAGCTAACACCATTTATCTTGGCCCCGATACCTTGGCCGAAGATTTGGGCGATTTGCAAAGCAGCATTCAAGCAATTGGCCCGTTGGTGCTCAAAGGCAAGGAAACTCCGCTCGACGTTGCGGCAATTGTAGTAGCTGAGTAAGCAGCCATGCAAGGATTCAACCGTTTATTGATCACCATTATTGCGCTCGCATTGGCCGTTTTGGCAATTACAATTGCGCTACTGCCATTGCAAAGTTTCGATCTGGGCTTGCGTTTGTTCCAATATTTGCGTGCTCAAGCGTTAATTTATAGTCAAACTACGCGGATTGTAGCTGGAATTGTGGGCTTGCTCATGCTTGGTTTGGCCTTGGCACAGATGTTTATTCGCCAAAGCCAATATGTGCCAGTCCGCAATACTGGTTCTGGCTATGCCCAACTCGATCTGCAAACCGTCCAGCGTGCCGTCGACCAAGCCTTGGGCCAAGCGCTGGATGTGCGCAGCGGCAAAGCCAATGTACAAGCCTATGGCGAAGGCGTGGCGATTTACTGCGAGCTTGAGTTGCACCCAACCGCCCATCTCAACGATACCTTGGCCGATCTGCATCAACGGATTCGCGCAGAGGTTGAAGACCGCTTAGGTGTGGCAATTCTGACCCTCAAAAGCAAAGTTAAAAGCAATCCCTACCCCAATGCGCCGCATAGTCAGCAAAGCGGCGCTGCGCCAGCTGATCTCGACCCGCGTCAACCAGCTTGGGATGTACGCGAGTTACGCCGCCGCTTAGAACGGAGCATTTTGAACCAACCGAATGTGGTTGATCTTGAGGTGGTGCTTGGCTATCACCCCGATGGGGCAAGCGTGTTTGTGCAAGTATTTCTCGAACAAACTGCCCAAGTCCCAAGCACAATAGCCAATGTCGAGCGCTTAATTCACACTATTGTGGCAGATGACTTTCGCCTGAGCGTCTACGATTTGCGTGTGACCAGCCAAACGATTGATTAGTTGGTGCGTAATCAGCAACGGCGTAGGAATTTAGTCCTACAAATACGCCGCAATTTGCCTCTCGTGGGGGATGGCAAAAGAACTATTGATTGCATACAATACGCTAGACTTATTGTGGCTCTTAGCAACCAGCATTGTTGACCTTCCCCAAAAAAATTGTAAACCGGTTTGTTAAGCCAATTGCGATAATGACGGTATTTTATTGGTCAAGGAGTTTTTATGGGCCGGCAGCCGTTTCGCTATCAACGCCTCGCACTACTCAGCCTTGTGGCTTTGCTGGGGTGCATCACACCAACCAAAGCCGTCGAAATTCCGCCAGCAGGCGCGTCGGTCTATTTGCAAACCAACGGCCCAACCAACACCCTTAACAATGGTGATTGGTATACAAACAACACTGCTGGCGCAGGCAATGGTTCGCATTATTTCACCGTCGAAATTCCGTGTAGTGTCAACACTACCACGACAACTGGCGGTTGGCCAACCAATCAGCCAGTCCATATTGATATTTTCAGCCCTGAAATGAATAGCACCACCACCGTCAGCGACGAACAGCGGGGTGGCAGCTACGATAATACTCAATTTGAGTTTTATGCAGCTGGCACAGTCATTGGCCCAGGGCCAGCCACACCTGCACCAGGATCTGCTGGCAGCTTGCATCAACAAACCTTTGTGCCAGCCGCAACCGCTCCTACTTGGGTGCGCTTGTATACAATTGCTGCTCCAGTAACCTGTGGCAACTATGTGTTGCGCTCATCAACCTTCGGCAACGATGAAAATGGTTGGCGCTTGCGGGTTGGTCGCGACAATGATAACGATCCCAATACTGCGCCCCCAGCTAACACCGATAACTTCGATGGTGTAGCTGGCACTGGCGATGAAATTACGATTGGCATGCGCCAAGCCTCGTTCCAACACGATGCAGGCAATCCTGATACAGTCGCAACCTGTTTAACCTTGTATGAATATGTAGCCCCTGGCCAACCAAGCGTCAACTTCAATAACTTCGATATCGATAACTTGCGCCGCGTGCGCTATTATGCGCCCGGCGATCCCAGCTACACACCAATGGGCAATACTGGCGGCATCGTTGGCACGTTGAGCAATGATCAAATTTGGAACGGGGCAGGAGCAACTTTAGCTACCCGAGTTGGCGATACAATCAACAATCCAGCAGCAGGCTGGTGGCGCATCGTCACTTGTACCAGCGATCACAACCAGTTTATTCAAGAAGGCCAAACCGGGGTTCAGGCCTACTATCAGCAACCACCAACGCCCATTATGGCCCTGAGCAAAACCGATGGGGTTACTTTGGTGACGCCAGGCGATACACTCAACTACACCATCACCTTTACTAATACCTCAAACACCACGGCTACGCCTGGTGCGGCTACCAACGTGACCTTAACCGACAATCTGCCACCATCGACAACCTTTGTCAGTTGTGCAATTAATGCACCATTCACGGGAACATGTAGCCATTCTGGCGGGATCGTAAGCTTCAATATCAATCAAATAGTGCGCCCAGGCGAAATTGGGCAACTGAATGTTCAGGTTACGGTCAATAATCCAATTACCGTGGTACCTGTAGTTAATAACGTAACCTTGAATTTCAACGATAGCTTGAATAATATTTTTCAACCATTGACAGCCAGCGATAACGATTTAGTCAATCCAACCGCTGTTAATGTGGTCGGGCTGAGCGCGTTGGCCCGCACTAACGCGATTCAAGTTCGTTGGAGCACCAGCAGCGAAGTCGATAGCCAAGGCTTTCACATCTATCGCAGCATCAGCGATGATGAATCGACTGCTGTTCAAGTGACCGAGAGCTTGATTCCAGCCTTGGGTGCACACAGTAGCTATCAATGGCTCGATACCAATGTTATGCCAAATGTGCGCTATTACTATTGGCTCGCCGAAGTTGATACCAATAATACGCTGACGATGGTCGGCCAAACCGAGGCCCAAATCGAACGCTACACGATATTTACGCCCTTTGTACTGCGCTAAAATACATTCTCCCCTTAACCAAAACAAGGCCAGGTCGCTTGACCTGGCCTTGTTTTTTATGTCAAATTACAAAGTATGTTCAGCTATCTTCTCGTTATGGTTAATATTTACAATTTACTCACCGTTGGCCAAAATGACGCTTGGCTCAACCTCGGGCAGGCTCGGCGGGGCTATTGGCAACGTCCAATAGAAGCGCGAGCCTTTGCCCACCGTGCTATCGGCCCACATGCGGCCACCATGGGCCTCGATAATCGATTTGGTCAGATATAAGCCCAAGCCAGCGCCCTGGGTTTCACGAGCCAAACGATTATCAACCCGATAAAATGGCATAAATAACTTCGGCAATTCTTCTTGGGCGATGCCAATACCTTCATCGGTCACATAACTTAGCACATGGCCATTCTCCGGCCAGCCGCCCAAACGAATCACGCCACCCTCTGGCGAATATTTGATCGCATTCGAGATCAAGTTGGAAAGTACCATGCGAATGCGCTCTTGATCTGCATAGACATGCGGTAGTTTTGGCTCAAAACGCAGCTGAAATTCAAAGCGTTGGTCAACCGTTGAGGCAAACGCCGCCACCACATCAGCCGCTAATTCACTCAGATCAAATGGCGCAGGATGCAGGCGCAAACCACCAGCCTGCATACGCGAAACTTCCAGCAAATCGCCAATTAAGCGTGCCAAGCGATCAGCTTCTTCTTCGATGCCTGTTAGCATTTCGGTTTTGGTGGCTTTGTTGAGCTTAACATCGGTGCGGCTCAGCGTGCTGGCATAGCCTTTGATAATCGCAACTGGCGTTTTTAGCTCATGCGACATCACCGAGATAAAGGTTGATTGTTGCTGCTCGTCGCGTTTCTGCTTGGTAAGATCGCGAATATTGGCAATTGCGCCGCCAAAACGGCCATTGGTTTCGCGCACCACGCTATACGAAGATCCAACATAAATCTCGTGGCCATCGCGATGGGTCACCCAGCCCTCGACCGAAGGATGATCGTTATCGGGGAAGAGTTGCAGCGGGCAGGCGGTCAAGCAAATATTAACCCCTTGTTGATTGTGAATCGCTAAGACTTCGGCGCAGGGCCGACCCAATGCTTCCTCACGCGACCAACCAGTGAGCCGTTCCATGGCAGCGTTGAAACGAGTAATTCGCCAGCGCGTGTCGAGCATCATCATGCCATCGGCGCTGGCCTCGATAATTGCATCAAGCCGCCCGCGTTCGGCAATCGCCTCGGCATAGAGTTGCGAATTATTAACCGCAATCGCCGCAAAATCAACAAACGCACTCAGCAATTGACGGTCGTCGGCAGTAAAGCCTACGTTGAGCGCAGCGCGCAACACCAACATCATGCCCAATTGTTGGTCGCCAGTGACCATGGGCAAGGCCACAACTTGGCGCAACGGCACATTTAACGCGGTCGCAAGTTTGCTCAATTCATTCGACATGTGGCCTGATTGGGGGCCTTCGCTTTCCAAAACATGCAAAATCTCATCGAAGGCCGTCCACAAACTGGGCGTAAGGCCATAGGCGGCGCGAATTTCCAGTCGTTGATTGGGATTATACAAGGCGATCAAGCCATAATTTCCCGCCAACAACTCCACCGCTTGGGCAATCACCAAATTGAGCAACGGCTCAGCATCAAGCTGCGCAGCCATTGCCCGCATCAAACGCAAAAGATAATCGCGTTGGCGTAATCGCAGATCCTGAGGCTCTAACATGGCTCTAACGCTCCATAGACGTTGTTCTAACACTGCCAGAGTATTATACAAACAGTTACGAAATTGATTGATGCAGACGAAATCGACATCAAAAAAACAAAAGCTGTATTGCAAGGAGAATACCACAATGGCAACTATCAATCGTTGGTCACCAGTCGAAGAAGCCCTGAGCTTGCGCGATGCAATGAGCCGTTTGTTTGAAGAAAGCTTTGTTGCGCCATCAGCAGCAACTCGCACTGGTTTGAGCGTCGATATGAATGTTTTGGAAAATGCTAATAGCTATATTATCGAAGCTGCTGTGCCAGGCCTCAAAGCAGAAGATCTTGATATTACGTTGCAAGAAAATGTCTTGACCATCAGTGGTGAAATTCGCAACCAAAAATTGAGCGAAGGCACGACCGCCCATCGCACCGAGCGCCGCTATGGCCGCTTCAGCCGCTCAATCACCTTGCCAATGTTGGTCAAAGGCGATGAAATCAACGCCACCTTAGAACATGGCATCTTGCGGCTCGACGTTCCTAAGGCCGAAGAAGTCAAACCACGCAAAATCAGCGTCCAAGTTGGTGGCCCCAAAGAGCTTGAAGTTAATAAGTAAGACCTAAACCAGTAAAAGCCCTGTGCGAGAACTTCGCACAGGGCTTTTTTGCATTTACTTCGAGGCCCAAGGCAGATAAATCTGATGGGTTGCACCAGCAGGTGTGGTTGCAGTTGGCGTCTGGCTTGGCGTAATCGTAATCGTGCCAACTGGAATCGTTGCGGTTGGGGTGTTGGTTGCGGTTGGAACAGCTGTGGTTGGCACTGCTGTGGTTGGCACTGCTGTGGTTGGATTCGTAACCGTTGCCGTTGGCGTGTTGGTCGCTGGCTCGGTCGTTGCCGGATCGGGCGTAGTGCTTGGCGTAGCCGTATCGGTTACGGTTGGCACAACCTCGGTTGCGGTTGGCGTGTTGGTCGGCATATCGGTTGCAGTTGGCACAACTTCAGTCGCAGTTGCAGTATTCGTCGGCGGGGTGGTTGCTGTATTCGTCGCTGTGTTGGTTGGCGTGTTGCTTGGCGTATTCGTCGGCGTATTGGTTGGGTTGCCAACCGTCGCGGTTGGGGTTGCTTGAGCACTGCCGGGCACAACATTCGCATTGGTTGTCAGATAGATTTGATCAAACCGAAACCCATCTTCGCGCATCCAAAGATTCAAGGTATGCACGCCTGCACTAGGAATATTAATTGTTGAAACAGGGCCATCGGTTGTATCGCGAAACCACTGCCAGCTACCATGGGTTGCCAACGACATCTTATCTGATGTGCTTGATTGCTGACCATTTAAGCCAACATGCACCGAATTATCGCCGCCACTATCAGCCCAAGCCCGCAGCCAAACATAGTAGGTGCCAGGCGTGGTGAATTTAATCCGATAATCAAGTTGGGGAGCGCGAGTTGTATAGTTGGTATCCGAAAGCGTGCCTGTATTTGGCATCACCGCCAAATACCCAATACCATTGAAGCCAGTGTGATCAATATCGTTGCGGGCTTGCCATGCCCACTGGCCACGAGCAAGATTGCCATGCAGTTGCTCCGAATCGAAACTGACTTGACCATTGGTTTCGAGATGGGCATTTTCGTCAGCGGCAAGGCCTGGGTTATAAATTTCGGTCGTATTTGCTTGGCTAAAGCCTGAAACCGTGCCACCACCAGCAATATAAATCCGTCCGCCGTTAATCACTGGGAAGATGCCATGACGCGCGGTTGGCATCGGCGTGCCAAGTCGCCAACGGTTGAGAATCGGATTATAAATATCAACCCGATCGTAGACATTACCCGTCACTGCGCCAGCGCCATCAAACGTTTCGCCGCCAAAAATATAGAACTCGCCATCATAATAAACGGCCTTACCCATGCCGCCACGAGCTTGGGGCAACGGCGCAATCATTGAATCGGTCATGCTTGAGCGCCATGAATTGGTCGCAGGATCATAAATTTGGACAGTATCAAAGCCGTTGGCAACATTATTACCATCGCCACTGCCCGGCCCGCGCCCACCAAAAACATACAATTTGCTGCCATCAGTCGCCGAAGCAGCATGATTGCGACCTCGCGGCATTGGCGCTACTTCGGTCCAGCTATTGGCCAGCGGATCATAGCGCGCCACGCGGGTGGTCGTGCTGCCATTGACAATCCCGCCAGCAACATAGACATAGCCGTTGATCACCGCCGAGGAGCTTGCCCCAGCAGCAAACGGCATATTAGCGCCCATGGTCCATGTATTGTTGGCTGGATTATAAATTTGCACCATGCCATCACTACCGTTATCGAGGCCACCAAACAGATAGAACTTGCCGTTGATCACTTCAGCAGCGTGATGGTTGCCGCGCAACGCCCGTTGGGTCAAGGTCGTGGTTGGGCTATAGGTTCCGGTCGTTAGGTTATAGCGCAAGGTTGCAGCGTTGCCTTGGCCAACCACATACATTTTATTGCCGATGATGCCTGTAGCGACCTCGCCAAGCGCAACGGGCATATTGGCGTTGGTTTCCCATGAATCGGGCAAGGTACCAATCCATGTGGTATCTGTTTGGCCGTAGCCACCGCCAGTCGTCACCACCAATTTGTTATCCCAAACATCGGCAACCGGGGTTTTACGATAGGCTGGCAACGAAACCAACTTCATCCAAACATCGCTTTTGGGGTCGTACATCAGCACATCAGCAGAAGCAAGCCCGCTGGTACCACCGTTAATCGAGCCACCGATGACCAATAAGCGCCCACGATAGCCGAAGGTTGACGATGAGGTGTGGCCTTTGGCGATGGGCATATCGGCAACACGGGTCCAAGTGTCGGTCGCTGGATCATAGCGATCAACCTCGGCCTGATTGGCTGATTCTTCGGCCTTGCCATGTTGGCCACCGACCGCATAGATTTTGCCATCGACTACGCCAGCAGCGGTGTGGTTGCGGGGGTTTGGCATGGGTGCACGCGCAACCCAGGTTGGGTTGGCGAGGCTCAAATCGAGCATATAGTGATCGCCGAAATCAGTATCATCAAAAACCCCAGCGGTACGCACTGCGCCGCCGAAGAAATAGATTTTACGATTAACGATCGACGCACCAGCGCCACCACGGGCAATTGGCAAATCGATGCCCCGGCTCCACGTATTCGTAAGCGTGTTCAACTTCCAAACGTGGTTGGTGCTACCGCCAGGATTGTTGCCCGCATAGCCGCCCAGCACATAAATATCGGTACCATCGGCTACAACTGGCGCATGGCTAATAGCTTCAGGAATATTAGCGATGCGTTGCCACGTATTACTGGCCAAATCATAGACATCGACCAAACTCGTAGCATTAATTTGAGTACAGCAACTTATAAAGCCGCCGATCACATACAACTTACCATTAACAAAGACCCCTTGCGATTCAAAGCGCGGTTGGGGTACAGTTGCGCCATCTTGCCAACTGAACATCGTTGTGGTGGCGCTGGTGGCGACAGCCTGTGGTTGGGCAGTTTGGGCCTTGGCCTGCGCCTGAACCAAGAACCCCGTGAGCAGCAAGGTCAGCAGTAGCACGCCGCTGAGGCAGCGGGCCAGCAACTCCCTTGAACGAGCGAAAAAGACCATAGAAATAAATCCTCCGCGAAGCTTAACAACGACAATCTCTAGTAGAATAAAAAAAGGACAACGGGCTAAACACAATAAAGCTCAGGCAAGATCGCCCGTGATCTGGCCTGATCATCTCATGGCAGCGATAATACCACGCTTTAGGGCTGATCCCCATAGTACTTTGGGCGTGGTTCGCCAGGACTTTGCTCATTAATCAATCCAACAAACGGTTAATAATGGGGGATATTAAGTGCAAAAGTGTCAAGACTTACGTTGGATGAAGGGGCTAAAATAGCGCGTTAGATTGATTACAACGTGACTAGTACCCCAAAAGTCCTAGGTATTACTATTTACAAATTCCTCTAGACACCCTGTCTATCCTATGCTAAGATGAGCCACCACAATTCGTCCAAAGCACAACGTTGGGTCTGTACCATGAAGAGGAGCGCTCCATCGGCAATCCAAAGGAGCAAATGGCATGCAATTTGATCGAGCGGGTAAACGTGCCAGCAAACTGATCAATGATTATCAACTCACCGACGAGGAGATACACCAAATTATCGCCTCGGCGCGGATCAACCTTGCCACCTTCGACCCTGACTACAAAACCAACGTCACGCAACTTGCTCACGAGTTGAGCAAAAGTCGGCCAACGATATATGGCTGGGCGGATCGTGCGATAGTTGCCACAATTGATTCGCTGCGGAATATCCGAACGGGGCGACCGCCGAAAGAAGCCCGCAGCCGCTTAAAACGGCTACGCGCGCGACCAACGGCACGATTACGGCGACGATCCTCGGATTCTTCATTCTCGTAGTTCGAAGGAGAGCACACCTCCATGAGCAAGACACTGCGTGATGTGCTAAACCAATTTCGCACACTGGAAAACGTAGAACTCGCTGCGGTTGCAGGAACCGACGGCCTGTTAATTGAAAGCTCGGCCCGTTCTGGGGTTGATGTTGACGCGATCTGCGCGGTAGCATCGAATGGCTTGGCCATGGCCGAAGCGCTTGGTCGCGAAATCAACAAAGGTGGCTCGGTGCAAACTGTGCTCGAATACGATCAAGGCTTGATCCTACTCGAACCAGTCAGCAGCGATGCCATGCTGGTCGTGCTAACCAGTTCGCGCGAACTGTTAGGTAAGTTACGCTATATGGCCCAAGCACACCGCGCCCACTTAGATGCAGCGCTCGCCGCTATCTAAGCTGCTAACAGGCTATTTTTGGTAAAATAACCAAGAAAGCATGTTATATTGGAACGTCCTGTGCTATAATGAGCCGTAATCGCTCGTCTTTGCTTGGAAAATACTTCGCACTCCAGACCATGGATAGGTGGCACGTATGGATCCACAACTAGCAAGTTTAATTGTTCCGCCAGAGGAAGTCGCCCATATTGACGAATGTTTAGCGCGCCTTGTGGAAGACACTGGCGGTAACTATGCGTTGCTGCTCGACAAAAGTGGCCAGGTAATTGCCGCGTCGGGTGATGGCAATCGCCAAGATACCACGGCCTTGGGCGCGTTGATCGCCGGATCGTTCGCCTCATCTCAACAGATCGCGAAGCTCTTGCGTGAGAAGGATTTCCGCATGCTCTTGCAACAAGGCGTGCGCGAAAATCTCTTTATCGCCTTGATCGATGACCAATGGATTCTAACCATTATTTTCAATAAGGGTACCCACATTGGGCTGGTGAAGGTCTTGACCAAAAAGGCGACCGAAGAACTCGCCTCCGTCTTGGAGCGCGTGCGGAAGCAACACAAATCGCGAGATGAAGTGTTGGGGAGCAATTTCCGTACTTCCATGGAAGATACGATTGATTTGCTTTTCCGCGACTAGCTCGCTTCGGCTGCGCTAGTCGGTTGCTGTCTGGGGTTTTTTAGCATACGCTTCAGACTATGTTTTGAGAGGACCTATGGCGATTATCAACGTAGGGGTTCGCGAAATTCACTGTAAAATTGTCTATTATGGCCCCGGTATGTGTGGCAAAACGACCAATTTGCAGTATATTCACAGCCAAGTACCCCGCGAAGCAAAAGGCGATCTATTGTCGATTGCAACCGAGACCGAACGCACGCTCTTTTTTGATTTTCTACCGCTCGACCTCGGCAAGGTGCGCGGTTTTTCAACCCGTTTCCATCTGTATACGGTTCCCGGCCAGATTTTGTACGAACGCACCCGCGTCGCCGTGCTCAATGGGGCCGATGGGGTGGTGTTCGTCGCCGACTCGCAACGCGATAAGCTCCAAGAAGATATTAAGAGCTTGCAAGAGTTGGCCCGCAATATCACACGCCAAAACAAAAAGTTCAGCGAATTCCCTATCGTATTGCAATATAATAAACGCGATATGCCCGGCGCATTACCAACCCCCGTCATGGATAAATATTTAAATCCACTGGGCTGGCAACGTTATGAAGCCGTCGCAACTACTGGCGTAGGGGTGTTTGATACGCTCAAAGCCATTAGTAAACTCGTGATTAGCAAACTCTAAACCATGTCTCAACTGGCAGCTCTGTCTGCCAGTTATTGTCCGTAGGATCACCGTATGGCACTTGAAGGTAATCTGCGAGATCTAAGTATCGCCGACCTGATTCAACTCGTTGATTTGAGTAAAAAAACAGGCGCAACTCATATTCAAGCGCTGCAAGGCGATGAATCGGTTGAGGGCTACCTGTATTTTCGTGATGGCCGGATTACTGGTGCAACGCTTGGCAATTTGGAGCCGCTTGAGGCTGCCCTGACTTTCTTCACCTTCCACGAAGGTCAGTTCCGCTTCTATGAGCAAACCCCACCACCGCCAACAATTACTTCCTCCAACGAGATGATCATTATGGAAGGCATCGATCGCCAGGATCGCTGGGCCGAAATTGAAAAGTATGTGCCAAATACCAATGTGGTGCTGCGCTTGGTCCAAAATCCCGATACTGGTTCGCGAGATATTAATCTCGCTGCCGATGAGTGGCGCGTGCTCACAATGATCAATGGCAAAAATAGCGTTGCCTTGATCGCCGAACGCACTGGGTTAGGCTGGTTTCGCTCGTGCGAAATTGTGGTTAACTTGCTGCGCAATGGCTTGATCGAGAAAAAAGAGGTCAATCTGGCTGAATCGTTGTTTCCTCAATTTGAGGAGATGGCCCGTGGAGCCTTAGGCAATTCAGCTAGCGTCTTGCTTTCTGAGGCCTATCGCCGCGTTGGCATCGAGCCAACCGCCAATAATGCCACCAACGAGCAAGTCCATGCTGCAATCTCTGCCTTCGAGGAGTCGATTCGGCTGTTGGTTGGCCGTCCAAACGCTGGTCAATTGGCCGATAAGTTGCGCGAACGAGCAGTGCGCATCCTTGGGAGCCGCTAAGTTTCTTTTCCAAGCAAAACGCCCAGCAGCTTGCTGGGCGTTGTTTCTTTTTAGGCACTCAAGCTCGCAAGCCAATCGCTCAGCGGCGGGGTGAGTTGGCTATCTTCGAGCAAAAAGGCATCATGGCCTTTGGCGCTGTGAAAGGGATAATGCACAACGTTGCGGCCCGCTGCCTGTGCCGCTTGCCGAATAATTTCGCCATCACGCTCAGGGTAGAGCCAATCGCTACTCCAGGTCGCGACAAAAAACTGGGCTTGGGTGTTAGTAAAAGCTGCATCCAAGCCACCAGGCTGCTGGCTCAAATCAAAATAATCCATTGCTCGCGAAATCACTAAATAGCTATTGGCATCAAAGCGTTGCACAAACGAGCGGCCTTGATAATCGAGATAGCTTTCAATCGCAAATTCTGGTTGATGGCTCCATTGCGGCCCTTGGCCTTGTTGCCAACGCCGATCGAATTTTTCTTCCAAGGCTTCGGCGCTGAGATAGCTGATGTGGCCGATGCGTCGCGCCGTTGCCAAGCCATTGACTGGGCCAGCAGTGCCATAATAATCGCCACCCCGCCAAGCGGGATCGCTGACGATCGCTTGTCTACCAGCTGCACTCAAGGCCATGGCCATCGCCGATGAGCGGGCTGTAGTGGCCATGGCAATCACTCCACGGACGCGATCGCCCCAGCTTGCCGCCCATTCGAGCGCTTGCATGCCACCAAGCGAGCCACCAGCAACCGCTAGCAAACGTTCGATGCCGAGCGCATCAAGCAAACGCACTTGAGCTGCGACCATATCGCCAATCGTCAGAACTGGAAAACGGCTGCCCCAATGCGTGCCAGTATGCGGGTGCAACGACGATGGCCCAGTTGAGCCACCGCAACCACCCAAAATATTCGAGCAAATTACAAAATAGCGTTCAGTATCAAAGGCTCGGCCAGGGCCGATAAACGGCTCGCACCAACCAGCTTTGCTATCGTGAACACTATAACGGCCAGCGGCATGGGCATCGCCCGAAAGCGCATGGCACAGCAAAATCACATTTGAACGATCGGCATTCAGCGTGCCATAGGTTTCGTAGCTCAATTGCCACGGCGCAGGAATCAAAGCGCCGCTCGCAGTGCGAAACGGCTCAGTGAAGATATGCACTTGGGGCGTTACAAAACCAACCGACCGTCCCCAAGCTGGTTGGGTAACGGTCGGTACATCGCCCAAGGTGACGGTATCGGTCATAGCCGCGTACCTCCTTGGCGCAAGCGGGCGGTTTGTTCGTGATAGTACCCGATGATCGCATCGACCATGCTTGAACCGCACTCAACTGCTTCCGCTGGTAAATCGCGGACGGCAGCTCCCAAATCAGCACAGCTAGCAGCCAATTCGGCAAGCATTCCACTAACATCGGCCATGGTGCTGGAGGCAGGGGGCGTTGCTCCAGCTCGCTGCGGCACGGCGCGGAGTTGTGCCACAGCCCAGCGATTGTGGGCTACCAATTGTTCAACTAACGGGGCTGGATTTGCCGCTTTGGCTTGGGCAAGCACTGTTGTTACAAACTCGCCATGAGCCGAGCGTAAAGGTTTGAGTAAATCATGATTATGCGACATCGGGAACTCCTTGGTCTGTGGATGCTCAGCAGTTGTTGAGCATCCACCCGTACATATTTCGGTTAGGGTCGCAACTCCCTGGCATGCAGCAGTTCAACACACTCTCACTGCTGGATCGAGCGATTAAGCAAGGGCTTGTTCCAAATCGGCGAGAATATCGTCGATGGCTTCAGTACCCACTGACAAGCGGACGTAATCGGCGGTCACCCCAGTTGCCAAGCGTTCTTCGTCGGTCAATTGTTGGTGCGTCGTGGTAGCTGGGTGAATCGCCAACGACTTCGAATCGCCAATGTTTGCCAAGTGCGAGAACAGTTGCAACTTGTCGATAAAGCGGCGGCCAGCTTCCAAACCACCCTTGACCCCGAAGCCAATCAAGGCCCCAGCACCCTTGGGCAGGTATTTTTGGGCCAATTCGTATGATGGGTGGCCGGGCAAACCTGGGTAGTTGACCCATTCGACGTTCTTATGTTCGCTCAAGAACTTGGCCACAGCTGCGGTATTTTGGACGTGGCGCTCCAAGCGTAGGTGCAGGGTTTCTAAGCCTTGCAACAGCAAGAACGAGTTGAATGGGCTGAGACATGCGCCAAAGTCGCGCAGCAATTGGACCCGAGCTTTGAGAATGAAGGCTGGCGCGCCCAAATCGGCAAAACGCAAGCCGTGATACGATTGATCAGGCGTGGTGTATTGGGTAAAGCGTCCGCTAGCAGCCCAATCGAACTTGCCTGCATCAACAATCACCCCACCAATCGTCGTGCCATGACCACCAATAAATTTGGTTGCCGAGTGCACCACGATATCTGCGCCGTGCTCGATTGGCCGCAACAAGAATGGGGTTGCAGCGGTGTTATCAACAATCAATGGCACGCCAACTTCATGGGCAATTTGGGCAATCTTTTCAAAATCGGGAATTTGCAACTTTGGATTACCAATGCTTTCCAAGTAGAAAGCTTTGGTGCGTTCGTCAACCGCAGCGCGGAAGTTTTCTGGATCGGTTGCATCGACGAAGCGGGTTTCTACACCCCAACGTGGCAAGGTGTGGTGCAACAAGTTGTAGGTGCCACCATACAAGTTGGTTGCTGAAACAATGTTATCGCCAGCTTCAGCCACATTCAAAATGGCGAAGGTTTCTGCTGCTTGGCCCGATGCTACGGCCAAAGCGCCAATCCCACCTTCGAGCAAAGCGATGCGTTGCTCGAACACATCGTTGGTTGGGTTCATAATCCGGCTATAGATGTTGCCAGGCTCGGCCAATGAGAACAGCGCCGCAGCATGCTCGGTATCGCGAAAGGCATACGAGGTGGTTTGGTAAATTGGCACAGCCCGCGAACCAGTGGTTGGATCTGGCTTTTGACCACCGTGGAGCGCTAAGGTTTCGAATCGGGTGAATTGCACTTCGTCTGCCATGATCAGGACTCCTTGTAGATAATCTTCAATGCTACGGTTGTTCCGATTCGCGCCATTGCGACCCCAGGCGACATCGCCTATGAACAAAAAACCTCTCATCAGGTGATGAGAGGCTGTTAGTAACCATCGAAAGATAGGTTTGTGCGCCGCCCCTCATCTCCCAGAATCATTCTGTCGGAATTAGCACCAGACCGAACATTGCTGCTCGCGGTTGCCGGGGTTTCATAGGGCCGATCCCTCCACCCCTCTGGATGAGTTACGCAAGTGATATTTATTTGTATGCGCTATTTATAACATAGTTAAACAGAATTGTCAAGAATCAATTTCAAGTTACTTAACAATCTTGCTCAACAATCAAAAACCACCACAAGAATTCAAATTCTCATGGTGGTTTTATAGCTTTCTAATGCTCTATTCCCAGCGAAAGAGTTTGGCTGCCGAGCCAAGGCTTACGATGGTCAAGAGCGCCAATACTGCCAAGCTTGGCCAAATATTGAAACTTAATCCAAGCCAATTTGCTTCGAGCAATTGCACCAAATGGCGGGCTGGAACCCATGATCCAAGTTGTTGCAACAGGCCTGATTTGCCAGTATTGCTCGAAACCAGCACCACCGCCATTGCACCAAAAACCAAAATGCTAATCACTTGAATGCTGCGAGTGTTGCGAATGCGACTGCCAAGCAAAGCTCCCAGCGCCGAAAAGGCAATTGCTCCCGCCAGAAAGCTGATAGCTAAGCCAAGCCAATTAGCAGGCAAGGGCAATTTCAGCACCAGAATGCTGAGCACTAACACCACCATCCCGCCCAAGAGTACCAATAATAAGCCAACCAAGGCTTGGGCCAATAAATAGCGCATTGGCGAGATCGGGGTAATTTGCAAGCGCCGCAACATGCCACGCTCACGATAATTAACCAAGCTCATTGGAAAAGCCATAATGCCGAAGATCATCGGGCCAAAGGCCAACATCATCAAGGCATTGGCGGTTTGGCTCGGGCCGGAGGGCATTTGCAAGCCCAAAATCAAGGCCATCAAGGCCGGAAAAAAGACAATAAAACCAAGGTTGGTCAGATCACGCCCCATCAAGCGCAATTCAGTGCGTACAATTTGCCAAAAAGCGTGCATACTTCCTCCTGAATAAGTGCAATTAATGGGCGGGCTGGCCGATCAAGCGCAGAAAGACATCTTCAAAGGTCACTCGTTCTGGGTGCGGTAAATCGCGGCTCGGCACTGGCTGTTGGCGCAAATCGTGTTGATAGGCCGCAATCATGCGATCTGGCGTATCCAGCGCAATCACGGTGCCTTGATCGATGACTGCAATCCGGTCGCACAACCGCTCAACTTCTTCCATAAAGTGGGTCACGAGCACCACAGTTTTGCCACGCTTGCGCACATCTTGAATTAAGTTCCAGGTAATCCGCCGCGCCTGGGGATCAAGGCCAGTGGTCAATTCATCGAGAAACACAATTTCTGGGTCGTGAATGAGGCTGAGGGCAATAAATAAGCGTTGTTTTTGGCCGCCAGAAAGATTGGCAAAGGCGGTTTTGGCTTGCTCAGCCAAGCCCCATTCTTCGAGCACTTTTTGCCAAGGCCGCGCTTGCGGATAAAACGAGCCAAACAATTGCAAGGCTTCAGCAACCGTCAGCCGATCGGGCAAGGTCGCTTGTTGCAGTTGAACGCCAATTTTGCTGCGAATATACTGGCCATGCTGCTGCAAATCGCGGCCCAAAATCTGAATTCTGCCAGACGTAGCGGGGCGGAGGCCAATAATGCATTCCACCGATGAGGTTTTGCCCGCCCCGTTGGGTCCAACAATCCCAAAAATCTCACCAGCCTCGACACTAAAGGACACATCTTTGACTGCTTTATGCTTGCCATAGTGTTTTTGTAGCTGTTCGACAACCAATACTGGAGCCATAGCTTCCTCCTTGAATGTGGGTTTTTGCTGGCTCCATTAAACAATTTAGCCTCCCGCAAAACGAGAGGCTCAGCGATACCAAAAGCGATACAAGTCCTAGCGTGGCTCTAAAATCAAGGGCACGCTGATTGGCTCGGCAGGCAGCTCAGCAAGCAGTACGCGATACAACATATACAGCAATTGTAGCTCTTGCATAATGCTCAGGCCCAAACGATTTTGCACCAAATGCAGATAATTGGGCACAAACAGCAAGCCAGTTAGTGGAGATTGGGCCACAACTGTTGGCAATTGGGCCTGATAGCGCTGGAAATGCTCGATCACGCTCGATTGCAAGTGCTGGTTGGCTTCAGCAGCTTGCAAATCAGCAAAATGGTTGTGCAAATGCGTGCGCCAATCGGCAAACAACGAATACTTATTATTATGGCGTAAACTGCCCAAACGCTGGCGAATTGCCGGAGCTTGACGCTCAAAATGCTGTTCCAAGCCACGCAGAAATGCAGCCCGATCACCAACCACTTGGGCAATCCAATAATCGAGGTAGCTGCGCACAATCAAGGCTTGCACATAAGGATCAGGGCTCAATTGCTCCAGTAGATCATGGACCAATTCGAGCACCCAAAACGAGCGTGCCACGCCGCTATTGGCACTAGCCTGCAAGACCCGCAGGCAAATTGTGCTGGAATAGGCAAAATGTTGCTCGGCCAAGGCCATGCCCAGCTTGCCAGCATATTTGGCATACTCTGGTTCGTAGGTCAAATCGCGCAGATAGCCCGCCGCATATAGTTCATCAATTGCTTGCGGCGGGTGCTGCAAACCAACCGTCGCCGCATGATCTTGGAAAAAGCGCAACAGCTCTGCATCGAGCAAGGGATCGATCGTGGCTGCGCGGTTTTCGGGCGGGCTTTGGTAGCGCAAACGAACATGGTAGCCGCCCTCGCCGTAGCGAATAAAAAACCAGCGATCGATATGCGGGCGCAAACTGCCTTGCTCGCCAAAGGTTCGTTCCCAATCGATCAGCATTTGGTCGCAGACCTGGCGCAGATCAGGCTTGGTTGGGGTTGGGGTGTTTGGTGGCTGTAAAAATACTTGGCGATAGTGCCATTGGCTTGAATTCTGCATCGGATTCCTCTTTTCAGCGCAAAATCAATATTGATTGACCAGCAGTTGTTGCAACGTTTGCTCGGGCTGTTGTTGGCGCTGGCGCTCAAGCGAAAGCAACAGGCTACACAAATGGGCTTCCTCGGCGATGCTAATGCTCAGGCGATTGTGGGTTAGGTGAAACAAGGCTGAAAGCGCTGCATAGCTCGAAAAGGCCAATTCTTGCTGTTGATCACGTTTGATCACCGGGCCAGCATAGCGGCGCAAACCCTCCAAACCAGCTTGCACAACGCCATGCAATGCTTCGGGCAATAAACTTAAGCGCTCAGCCAAAGGCCGTTGATGAAAACGCCAATTGCGCTCCAGCGATTGGGCTACCAAGGCATCGGATTGTTGAATAAACTCGCCAGGAAACTCGAAATAATCGACCCACGTTTGGCGCAAGCGTTCGAGCAAGCGGCTAATTTCGATACTTTGCAAAAACCCAGCATGCAACAGCTCATCCAAAAAGATGCGGCTGAAGATTTTGCGGGTCACCAAATCAGTCGTATGCGGAATCACATCGAGCGTGCTGCGAGCAATCGCTGTTTGCAAGGCATAGTAATGGCGCAAATCTTCGAGCGAATCGTGATCACGGCCAATTGCCAAGTCGTGGCTAATTTCCAACTCAACCGAACCAGGTTGGGCCAAGGCACTCACATCAGTATCAAGCCCCAATTTGCGATTGAGAATCGCAGCTTGGGCCGAAAGCGGCTGGGCAGCGCCACACAGATCAGGGTTTTGGGCGAAATAAGCAGCAAAGCGTTCGCGAATCAAGGGAACCGCAAAATCGCGCAAAACCTGCTCATCGGCAAAACAGGCGATTCGCAGCTGGTAGCCGCCTTCAGAAAAGCGCAACCACGTAATAAACTCAATCTGTTCGCGCAATTGATCGAACAGCGGCGTCCACGCTTCGGCCAGCAAACGATCAGCCCGTGGATCATATGGCTCGTCGACTCGCTCTGGGCTGTAGTAAATTTTGCCATTCAGCACGGCGAAACTCATTGGCCACCTCCCCGATTGAACTCAACCTGAAATTCAATCACATATGGTTGTTGATCGAGGTCAAACCACTGCTGCTGCGGGCTGGGCAACATTTCTTCGAGGGTCAAACTCACTTGATCATCGGCGATTACATGGCGCAACATCTGAATGCTGAAATAATTTTCAAAATCCAGCGCAAGTGGTTTATGGTTCGTCCACATATTGAGATGTTTACTGCTGAGTGGGCGTTGGATGCGCACAAAAACTTCGCTTGGCAAGCCAGCTTGTTCGGCCCAGCTATACCAATTGAAAAAGCTCAGAAATTCGTCGTTAGCAACGCTACTCGGGATTGCGGCGCTTGGCACATTCCAGCTTTCACGTTGCAAGACCAAGCGGCCAATCCGCAGCCGAGGCGTATGGCTGATTGTATTTGCTGGGTGTTTGCGCGAAACAAGAGTTTGCTCGCGCGGGCGCAATTGCTCCATGTGATAGCTACTGGGGCTGAGTTGGGCCAGCACTCGTTGCAAAATTGGCAACGAAACCATGTGTAAAAAGCCCATGTAGAGCGGCAAAAGCTCTTGTTGGCTGCCATCGGCGGCGCGGCTATAGACTCGTAATTGATCAGCAACTGGATCGTGGGCAAGGCGCAAATCGCCAACGCCATGCTGCGTCGTTTGGGTGCGGTAGGTTGGCTCGTCGGGCGGCACAATCACGTTCGCGGTAAATGGCACATGCACTTGGGCATTATGTTCGAGCACCGAAACGATTTCGGCGGGCAAGGCATTTACGGCCTGCGCTTGCAATGGTTGCCACGCCGATTGAACATAGGTTTGCCAGTTTGGCGCAGGCAAGAGGCTCAAGTAGCGGGTCAGAAAACGCCCAAAGCCAGGCAAGGTGTAATTCAAGGCCAGCAAATAATCGCCTTGCTCAAGCGCTGCTTGGCTGCTAGCCGCGACCTGAAACTGAATGCTGGTTGAGCCATAATGATTATGTTGACCAAAATCAGCAGCCAACTGCCAAAAAACCTCGGGATCAAGCACAACTTCACGCGATTCAGGTGCAGCATCAAGCGCTTGGTTCAAAAATTGGCCATAGCGGCGTTGGCGCTGTTGAATCGCGCTAATTCGCGGCATCGGCAGCTCGGCTGTGTTGGACGAAAGCCGATTGTATTCTGGCGCAAAGCCCAACAGGGCATCGGTCTGGCCGCCTTCACCAAAGGCATGGGTAAAAATATCGAGCAGCCAACTTTGCGACGGGCCACGGCCATCGCGCTGAAAGCCACATTCCAAAACCGGCGCCAAATCGCTGGCCAAGCTGGCGAGCAATGGCTGGCCTAAGTGAACGGCCAAATCATCCCAGACCACATCTTCGACGATTAGCTGGCCGAGTTGGCTGCTGGTTTGATTCGCATTGGGAGCAAATGCCAGAATCTGATCGATGGTTTGGCGCAGCTGTTGCTCAAGCTGCCAGCGCTGGGCAACCGTAGCATGGGCATAATTTTGAGCTACTTCAGCCACGGTTTGCAACAGTTCGCGCACTTGGCCAGCCTCAGCAGTAGGAATGTGGGCTACTTGCTCAGCCAAAGCCAACAACGGGTCTTGATAATCTGAAGGCAAGTCTAAATCGTAAAACAACAAGCCGCTGCTGATTAATTGATTGAGGGTTTGACTCAATTTGGCGGGGTTGAGCGCTGGATGCTGAGTTTGCAGCAGCTCAAGCAAATCGGCGTAGCCCCATTGCTGCTGCTCGCCAAAGGCGGCCAACACGCTATCGAGCAAAGCCGAACGCTTGCCGCGGCGTTGCCACGAGGCAAAAAATTGATTGGGATCGTCGAGTTGTTGGCGCAAGCGTGAGAACACCAAATCCTCGCCATCAACAAAGCTGCTAGGATTCAAGCGCAACGGCAAGTAGCCGTTGATTGCTGGCACGCGCACGAGCGCTTTGCGAATTGCGCCAACCGCTGAGCGCCGCAGTTGGCTGACCGCCCGTGCTTGCGGCGTTTGGCCTTCAACCACGATTGGTTGGGCCAAATTAGCATCAGCCGAGCCAAGCACCAAGGGGCCGAAATGGCTGAATGGACTGGTTTTGCTGGCCATGCGCATCAGATATTGGTAGGCGCCGACTTCGGTTTTGCGTTCGCGGCTGCGCAATTGGCTGGGATCGGCGTTGATATAGCGTGGCAAGCTGCTGGCCAAGGTTGAGCTGGCCACTTGCACGGCCTTTTGAAACGCAGGCTGGGCATAGCTTTGTTGCAACAAACGGCGTTTGGCTTGTAATTCTTGTTCGAAGGTGCGACGAGCTTCGCGCCAAGCCCGTTGTACTTGCTGCAAACTGCGGCGAAAGCGCAAGACTTGGCCACGCAAACTGGGATGCTCGAAGCCGCGCAAGCTGGCAACATCGCTGAGCAAAGGCAGGCGACGATTGAAAATATCGCGTTTCAGGGCCACCAAACTGCTTTTGAGCGGGCCTTGGGTCGTGCCAATTAATGTATAGAGCAGATCAACCAACGCCTGGGTATGGTTATCGAGCCAGCGTTGTTGGCGCAAAATTGCTTGAAAAAGCGCGATTGTGCGTTCGAATTTGAGCTGGTGCAGCTGGTTGTAGCTAGTTCCGCCTACGCGCACCAATACGGGCGATGCTGGTTGCCAGCTTGGGCGAGCCACTTGCTCAGCGGCGATCACGATGCTTGATTGATACAAATCAGTCATGACCAAGCTCCTTATAGCGCTGCGGCGTACATTCGCACAATCGTCAGGCCATAGCTGGCAAAATGCAGCCCGAGGTTGACGACAAAGAAAATCGTCCAGATTAATGAAACCAGCGCATACAGGTTATAGGCCCATTGCCAGCGCCCAGTTTGTTGCTCGCTGAGCGGGTCGATCAGCGGCGCCCGGCCAAACCAACCACGAACGTTGTTGACAATATTGCGCACCGTGCGTTGGCGCAAATTGGGTTGTTCCAGCAGATTGGTCATAATCCAATAGCCATCCATGCGCGAAACAAAGGGGTTGAGATTGATCAGAAAGAGCAAGGCCGGAATGCCACTGTAGGCCAAAGCAATCGAATAGATCAAGCTATCGCTGGGCAGCAACCAGAGCACACTGGCAATCAGGCCAAACCAGAGGGCATCGACCAACGGGCCTGCTGCCGCCACCGAAGCGCGCTTATATTTGCTTGGCACGCGGTAAACATCGCTGGTATCGGTGAAGAAAATTGGAATAAACCACCAGAGCAAGCCCATACCAAAGCCTGCTGGCTTGGCTCCCGCCATTTTGCAGGCCACGGCGTGAGCCAATTCGTGGGTTGCAATCTCAAGCAAAAACAGGCCAAAGATCCAGAAAATCAGCTGTTTGTTGGCATCAGGGTGGGCCAACATCAAGGGCGAAACCAAAATCACGCCTTTGGCAATGATGTAGCTCAAGCCAACGCCTAATAAGCCAACAATCAACAACCATGTAGCCGGATTCCACCACCAGCGCCGCCAAGCAACCACTCGATCAATCACCCCATCGCCGCGAATCAGCGTCCAATACAAGCCACTGCGGCGACCCAAACGCGGTGCATCAGCTGAATCGGGCGTAGTGTTGGCCCAGGTTTCATGCACCAGCAAGCGATGGCGAGCACATAAATCGCAAAAATGGCGAATCTTTTCGAGGCTCACGTTGATGTTATAGCGTTGCTGCAACTCAGTTTGGAGCTGCTCGATTGAGCGCTGGCCATTGAGCAATTCGAGAATCCGCACGCCAATCACATTGGTGCGCAAAAACGACGACGAGGCGGCGCGGCCAACCACATATTGGTTGGTTTGCTGCTGGCTGAAGGGCGAAACGTGAACATCATCAACAACCTGCGGGCGATATTCTGGGCTGGCCTCAAGCGCAGCAAAGTCGTTTAAGGTTAGGGCTGGGTTAGTCATGGGTTTGCTCCTTGTGGGGATAGCCAACAGCAAAACCGATTAGGCAGTGAGTTTGATAGCTATCAAAACCCAGCCAACGAGCGAGTTGTCCTTGAATTAAGCTACCGGTGGCGCAACCAATCATGCCAACGCGCTGCGCTGCAATGTATAAACGCTGCAACTGGGCGCCTGCATCAAGCAAGGCCTGGCGATAACCACGATCGCCAGCTTGGTTGATTGCGTTGGGCAGCGAGCTAAGCACTAAGACAATCACTGGCGCTTGCAAAAACTCGCGCTGGAAGCAATAGCGTTGCAATGGCTCCTGCGGATCGGCGGTACGCAGCACGGCCAATTGATGAGCATTGGGATTGTAGGCATAGCCGCCCAACGCCAAATCGTCCGACTTCAAGACCAGCGGCGCAAGCAAACTCAATGGTTTGGTTGCTGAATTGATTGGGCGGCTGGCATGCTCCAAGAAGGTTGCCAAATCGGCCAAATTGATCGGGCGCTCAGCATACTCGCGCAGGCTTTGGCGTTGATCGATCAATTGCTGATAGCTCAATTGGCTTGGATAGGCAGTTGGCAGGCCAATTTTGGCCTTGGTTTCAAACAAATCGTACCACCAATTGCTCGTTGCTTGGCTTGATTCAGGCAGCGGGTTGCCCCGTTGCAGGCTCGTCCATTCGTGCATATAGGAGCTGGCACTGACGCCAGCGCCAAAGAAATGTTCGCTCATTGCAGCACCTCTGCATTGGGCCCAACCAGCCGCAGCACCAGCAACGGGGTTTCGCTTGGGCTATAGACCTGAAGAACGTCGCGCAATTCTTGATCGTAGAAGACGCTAATTTGCTCGACCTGCCAGCCTGCCGCGCCAGCCAACAATTCAACTGCCTGGGCAGCAGCGCCACAATCGTAGAGCGCCAAACGATAGGATTTCGCCCCATATTTGGCTTCGACGCGGCCAATTGCTGCCGTCAGCACCAACAAACCCAAAGTTTGCGAATCTAATGGATCGGAGGGAAAAACCTTGACAACTTCGTCCCAGCTGAAACTTGGTCGAATCGCTTCGAGCGTGGCTTCATGCTGGTTGAGGTGATAGATTCCTGTCGCCAACCCGCTGAGCTTATGATTGAGCAGATAGACAGTTTGCGAGGCCATATTGCCGCCCGACGGCACAAAACGCTGGCCAGCGCCAATTGTTTGGCTGGCGGGCTTGCGTACAAACGCTTGCTCAAGCAACCATGCCAAGGGCGCAATCGAAGCCTGAAGCGGCAGCTGTGCGCTAATATCAACCGCTGGATCTGGTTGCCATTGGGCTTGCAATTGGCTCAGCGCATGGCGTTGAACATTGGTGTAGCCCTTGGCTCCACTGACAATCGCCAGCGCATTTTTCGGCGCATAATGTTGTTGATGGGCCTTGGGGAAAATCGCATAGCTGCGTTCATCAGTGTTGGCGTGATACCACAAGGGCAAATTTTCAAAATGACCAGCGCCGACCAACAGATCGCGCGGCGCATCAAGATTGGGTTGGCCACATACCGGACAATGCACCAAACGATGCACCGATTGGGCGACAAACTCCAACGAAACGGGGTCGAGCACATAGCGCACGCCGCCAGTAACAATTGGGCTTAGGCCAGAGATCAGGTTGCCAATCACGAGGCTAGCTTGGCTCAGCGCCAATTGTTCATTCAGGCTCAAAGGTGCGTTTGGCTCGCTCAAGTCTGGTGCGTTGTTCTCAACCTGTTCAGCGCAGGCATAACAACCAGCTTCATGAGCAAAGGTAGTTGGGCCAAGTTCAATATGCTGCGGGTGCAGCCACAAGCGGGTAAAGCGGCTTTGGGCCTGAATCGCCCGTTGATTGAGGGCTTGGGTCAACTCAGTTTGGGCAGTGCTGGTCAGCAAACAAATCAGGCCATCGTTATGTTCAGCGAGCCAATGATCAACTGCATCGAGCAAGCCATCGGCGGCTGATACTTGCAGCTCTAATTCTAAATGTGGCAGGGCGTAGGTGGTGGTTGGCGAAACATTCGCCAACCAGGTTGCCCGCCCCAAGCCAGCCTGGGCCAATTGATGCAGCAACGGCGCAACCAAACGCTCGCCGCCAAGCAAGAGCAACGGCGTTGATTGCAAGCGTTGCAGCACTTCATAGCGATTGCGACAGATGCGGGTTTGGTCGACAAAGCGGCTGTAGAAGGCCAGTTGTTGGCTGAAAGCCCGCACCACATGCGGCTCAAGCGTGTTGCTTGGCAACGGGCCTTCTTCGAGCACGCCCTGCACATGCAACAGCTGCAAGGTATCGTCAATCGTGGCCGGTTTGAATTGGGCCAAACGTTCGCCAATTGTTTCGCGGCTGTTAAGGCCGTTGAGCAAGGGCAATAATTGGGGCAGCAGATTGCGCACCGCTTTGCCCCGCAAGACCACATCGTGCGGCCCACCCAGCAGCAACAACAATTGCTCGTTGTACCAAACCCGGGCAATTTCATCGGAGATGCGCGGGCGAGTCGGCATTTGCACCTGCGGATCGCTCTGCAAATGGCTGTGTAAATCAAATGCTTGGGTCATAACGCCACCTCGCGTGCTTGCAAGGCCAAGTTGGCCACAACCTGGGCTAACTGATCGCGGCCAATCCAGGTTGTATGTTGCTGGCCGCCACAGGCTGGGCAGTTTTCAAATGGCTCGACATGGTTGCGGCTCATGCCAAGATTGAAGGTGTCCCATTGAACTTCGCGGCCAAGCGCCAAGGGTGGTTGTTGACCAAGCAACAGCCGCTCGATTTCGGCCAAGCCATAGCTCGCCGCCAAGTTTGTGAGCGCGGCGATTGAAGGTTGAAACAACGCTTGTTGCTGTTGGCGCAAAAAGCCATCGCGGGCCTGCCACACGTCGCTGCGGGTTTCGCACGAGCGCAAGCGAGCTTGATAGCAGGCATAACAGGCGGTGTGCTCGGGCAAAATCGTCGGCCCCAGCTTAATTTGCGCACCCCACAAACTGAGTGCAGTCCATGGCGTTGCTGCGCGCAAACTGGCTTGATTGAGTGCATCTGCCAGCGCTGGATAAGGCCGCTGCGTGATCAGCGCTGCGGCGTGATAGCGACTGAGCAGCAAGCCCAAACCACTGGCCGCAAAAGGTCGTGCCAAAAGCTGAATCGGATAGCTGCTGGTCATTTGGCGGATCTGCTGCGAAATTTGGCTATGATCGGCGCTCGACAAGGCAGCGACTGTCACCAGCGCCAAGGGCAGTTGCCCCAAGCGGGCAAGCAGCGCTTGCGCCATTACCGCATCGGTCACGAGTAATAAGCGGGCCGAGCGTATTTCGTGCAAACCTTGGGCAAACAGCCATTGCTGATGGGTTGCCACAAGTGTTGAATAAAGCTGATCCATTGGGCAATCCTTTCAAACTAGGCAAATGGCTGAGGCCAGTGGTTCAAATCGGCTTCGGCCAAAACTGGGTAGCCCATGCGCTCTGGCACGCTATACAAGCGTGGCGTTGCCAAAAAGCGTGCATTATAGTTACAACTGAAGGGCATCAGCTGCGGCGCAATCACTTTGACTGTGTACAAACCAACTTCGCGCAAAGCTGGCAAAGTCAAATCGACCACAATCAGCTCTAGCCCAGCCCGCCGAAAAATATCGATCAGGCGTTTGGCTTCAACCGCTGGATCGGGATGATCGAGCCGTGGCAGTTGGTCGAGGCTGCGCCAGCTGGTTTGTTCAAATAAGAAATCAAAGGCTGGCGCGGTTGCCGCATCTGCATAGTAGGCAGCGCCATCGCTCAAGCGAATGAAGCTGCGATAATCCTTGGGATTGAAGGGCAACGGCTGGCTCAACGAATGCTCGATGCCAATCCGCGAGGCTGCCGATTCGTCGAGCACTTTGCTGGGCAAGGCAGCTGGATTGGTGCGGGTGGCCGACATCACCATTGTGCGCAAGCGACCATGGGGCGCAACTTGCACCGCATACATCGTTGCAACCCCGAGATCGGTCGTTGCATCAAAAAAATAGCTCTGAATATTTGCGGCTTGCACCCGACTCAAGCGTTCTTGGAAGGCTGGGTCTTGCACATCGCTCAAATCAACTTGGGGCAAGGCCAATTTTTGCCACCAGGCAATACTCAAGGCATCGCGTTCGATCGCCTCGCCAATGCCGGTGACAATCGCTTGTTCGTAGCTGGCGGCAAGTGCCGTGCCAGTTGAAATCGAGGTCGTAAAGGTTTCGCCAACATATTCTGGCTGCATACCAACGTAGACCGCAATCGCAGGCACATACATCGGCTGGCCCGAAATCAACGAGTAGCCTTCGACCCAGCGCATGCGTTCGCGGTTGCTCGGCGGCGTTGTAGGATTAGCGGGGTTGCGATATTCAGCATCGGAGCAGCGTGGAAACAATTCTAAATCGACGGCTTCGATACCAAGCTCTTGGCGGGTAGCCACCTCAAAATTCTGATGGGCATGCTTGACATTGCAATAGCGTTCGAGGGCTTCACAATACGATTTTGCCTTGGCCCATTCGCGTTCCAAAAATACCCCAGTGCCAGCTGGTGGCTCGCTCATGGCAAGCTCGGCACAATGCACGTTGGTGTTAAAGACTGGAATCGCTGGATTGCCAGGCGTGCGCGGCAATTCGGTCGCAGTGCCCAAGATGCCAGTACGTGGATTCACCAACGGCGCAACCCTGATCAAAATGTCATCAATTGATAAAAATGTCTTTGACATGAGTACACTCCGTTAAGCAGATGCTTGATGCAGCTGTTGTAGCGAATCAATCGGGTAGCTGCGAAACGATGAACAGCGCAAGCACAGCGGGTCGCGGGGCAAGCGGCCTAATTGGCTGCTGCCATCAGCCCGAATCAGTAAAATGCGAGCGGCAAGTTGGGCTAACTGGGCGTTAAGCCAACGAGCAGCGGTTTTCCAAGCTGGCAGCGCCAACAGATAATCGCTCGGCGCAGGAATTGGAAAAAGTGCGGTATAGCGTTGAAAACAATCAACGCAGCAATAATCATCAGCGCCAAACAATGGCCCAATCCGCAAGCTACGTGCAAATGGCTGAAGCACGACCACCGGCAATGGAGTTGTGGCGACGAACGAGCGTAGGCGATCAACGTCCTCAGCCTGGTTGCCGCTGATCCATAACCAGCTTGCTGGGCGTTGGGTCGCAGCGTTGTGGTTGAAGCTCACGCCTAGGTCGGCGAGTTGTTCAAAGAGCGCTGCGTTTGAGGTCGAAGCATTCGCGGGCAAAAATCCATCCATCGTCATACTCCATTTAATCAGTCAAGGCCCCAGACCCTTGCGGTAGCCGGAGCCTGTGCTGAATAGTCATACTTCCACCATTGAGATATTGCTTTGGGAAGGTGCAAGCAGCAGAAGCAGATTTCTGCTGCCTGGCCCCCTTACACCACACTATTGAACTTCAGCTGCTGCCGTGCAGAAGGTGCTGACGGTACAGAGCGAGCCGGAGGTGCTGATTGAACCCAGCGATGAGATACAAGCAGCAGCGACGTTGGTTACATGCTCTTCCAATTCATCAGCAAACAATTCGGTTTCGTCGGCGGTCACTTCGGCGTCGATCAAGTTTTTTACGTCTGCCATGGGTGTAATCCTCACAATTTAGCTAAGAGAGCCAGGCTTATTGAACTTCGGCGGCGGCGGTACAGAAGGTGCTGACGGTGCAGAGCGAGCCGGAGGTGCTGATCGAACCCAGCGATGAGATACAAGCAGCAGCCACGTTGGTTACATGCTCTTCCAATTCATCAGCAAACAATTCGGTTTCGTCGGCGGTCACTTCGGCGTCGATCAAGTTTTTTACGTCTGCCATGGGTGTAATCCTCACAATTTAGCTAAGAGAGCCAGGCTTATTGAACTTCGGCGGCGGCGGTACAGAAGGTGCTGACGGTACAGAGCGAGCCGGAGGTGCTGATTGAACCCAGCGATGAGATACAAGCAGCAGCCACGTTGGTTACATGCTCTTCCAATTCATCAGCAAACAATTCGGTTTCATCGGCGGTCACTTCGGCATCGATCAAGTTTTTGATATCTGACATTGCGGCAATCCTCACAAGCTAGATTTGGCGATTCAGAACTATTGAACTTCGGCGGCAGCGGTGCAGAAGGTGCTGACGGTACAGAGCGAGCCGGAGGTGCTGATCGAACCCAGCGATGAGATACAGGCAGCAGCGACGTTGGTTACATGCTCTTCCAGTTCATCAGCAAACAATTCGGTTTCATCGGCGGTCACTTCGGCATCGATCAAGTTTTTGATATCTGACATTGCGGCAATCCTCACAAGCTAGATTTGGCGATTCAGAACTATTGAACTTCGGCGGCGGCGGTGCAGAAGGTGCTGACGGTACAGAGCGAGCCGGAGGTACTGATGGAACCCAGCGATGAGATACAAGCAGCAGCGACGTTAGTTACATGCTCTTCCAGTTCATCGGCAAACAATTCGGTTTCATCGGCGGTCACTTCGGCGTCGATCAAGTTTTTGATATCTGACATTGCGGCAATCCTCACAAGCTAGATTTGGCGATTCAAAACTATTGAACTTCGGCAGCGGCGGTGCAGAAGGTGCTGACGGTACAGAGCGAGCCGGAGGTGCTGATCGAACCCAGCGATGAGATACAGGCAGCGGCGACGTTGGTTACATGCTCTTCCAGTTCATCGGCAAACAATTCGGTTTCGTCGGCGGTCACTTCAGCGTCGATCAAGTTTTTGATATCTGACATTGCGGCAATCCTCACAAGCTAGATTTGGCGATTCAAAACTATTGAACTTCGGCAGCGGCGGTGCAGAAGGTGCTGACGGTACAGAGCGAGCCGGAGGTGCTGATCGAACCCAGCGATGAGATACAGGCAGCGGCGACGTTGGTTACATGCTCTTCCAGTTCATCGGCAAACAATTCGGTTTCGTCGGCGGTCACTTCAGCGTCGATCAAATTTTTTACATCTGCCATGGGGTGGTGCTCCTATTGGGCTAAGCTCTGGTGGTTTTCAGTGTTTGTCAGCGTTGGGTGCGCACCTCGTTGTTGACAGGGCTATTACACCACAACGCAATGGCCCAAACTATCTGGCCAACGATAGTTAAACCGATATAAGAGCGATATATCGGCTATCGCTCAGCATAAAAAAATATTAAATTCAGCTTGCTTGAATTAAAATGTTATAGCAAAATCCGTTCGAGGCGTTTACGAATGCGCTCAGCAGCGCTACCATTGCCCAACATGAGGTAGATGTCGATTAAACGTTGGTAGGTTGGCTCGTGATACGGGTCGTAGCTCAATAAGCGTTCTGCGTAGGGGATGGCCTCGGCGGTTGGGCCATAGGCCAGCAATAATTCCAGATACTCGCTGGTTGCGTTGACAAATTGAGTTAAGGCTTGCTCGCGCCAATCAAGCACCCATTCTGCGTAGGCAAGATCGCTCAGCAAATCATCCTGATAGATTGCCAAGGCGCTTTGATAGGCATGCAAGGCGGCGGGCATGGCTCCTTGCTGGCGATGCTGGGCCGCAGTTTGCAGCAAACTCTGAAATTGGGCATAATCGGTGGTAATGCTGGCCTGCGGATTGAGGCGCAAACCAGCAGCTTCACTCAAAATAAAGGCCGAATTAGCGCCGCCGCTGCGTTCTGGCTCCAGCACATGGAGCAAGGCATTGAGGGTTACGCGCAAGGCTCCATCTGCTGCTTGATGCTCAAGCTCAGGCCAAAGCTGCTCAATCACCGCTTCGCGGCTAATAATTCGCGGGCGTTGCAGCAGCAACAACGCCAATAATTGGCGCGCCTTTTCGCGTGCCCACGCACTAGCATCAACCAACTCTGCGCCACGCCAGAGCTGTAAACTGCCAAAAAGCTGAATCTTAAGCGAATAGGCTGGGCGTTGGCGAATGCTGGTCAGGCTTTGTTGGGCGATTTTGCGCTGTTGGGTTGAAGCTTGTTTAACCACCTCCAACAAGCGTTCAATGCTTGCAGCCGACCCATACAAGCCCAAAAGTTGCAACATCATGCTTTGTTGCGCAGGCAACTCGGCATATAATTTCCAGCAGATGGCTTCTATAGCAGCGCGATCACGCTCAGCTAAGAATTGGGCAATTCGCTGGGGCGCAATCCCCGTGCGTAAGCCCAATTCAACCAACAACGTGGTCAAAATCAAGGGCGTGGCATTCATATGGCGATCGCCATCAGTCAAATAATCACGCCAAATTATGGTGGCTTCGCCAATTAACTGTGGGCTTGGCTGCAATTGCCAACGGCTAGCAAGCTGCACGAGGCCAGCGCGCAAGCGCAAAATTGGCGATTGAGCTGCCTCAATCATGGGCTTGGCACGATCCAAGGCCGCCAACGCGCGGCGATATTCGCCACAGCAAAACCATGCTTGAGCCAACATCAACCACATGCGCGGATCAGCGCCATACAACGCATCATCGCGAATCAGGCCGCGCTCGCTGCTGGTTGCATCGTGCTGCGCCAGCTTAACTTCGCCCAAACTGGCCCATGCAAACGCACGCAAGGCCAACAACCGATGACGCATAATCGAGGGCAATGGCTCATCGCTTGGCTGCAATAATTGTTGAATCAAACGCTCAGTCGTTGGCCGATCGGACTCTAGCAAGGCAAGCCCAAGCTTGGTTCCGCGTGTTTGCAAACGGGTCAAACGCACGCCATAGCGCTCACTCAGCAGACTGGCCTGATCAGCCAAATCTTGGGCGAGCAAGCGATCTTCAGGCGTCGAGCGGCTCATCAAACAGGTTGCCAAGAGATCCAACAAACTCATGCGCATGGCTGGCTCGGCCTGCACTTGTGGGTGTTGCAACCAAGCTTCGATCCATTGAATACCTTCATTCGGCAAGGTCAAAATCGTATACAAGCCACCGACCACGCAAGCAGCCACCCATCGCCAAAAGAAGGGCAATTCACTGTGGGCCAAACTTTGGGCCGTCGCCAAGGCCTTGAGATAGCGCCCACGCTTGATCTGAAACAGCAACAAGGGAAATTTCAATAAATCACGCCGTTGGCGATACCAAACAAAACTTTTGAGGCTAAAACTTTCGCGGGCAGCGGCAAATAGCGCTTGCTCATCGCCCTGCCAAAAATAGATTAAGCATTGTTCGCCAACCACCTGAAAGGCCTCGGCGTAGCGTTGTTCAGCCCGATAGGCTTGGGCCGCCAAGGCCAACGTTTGGGCCGCCAACACCGGATCGTGTTCGCGCAAGGCCAAGCCATGCAGATGCAATAATTCGCCACTTTGGCGCTCGTTGGCTGGCAATTGTTGCAACCAGTGCAAGACTGGCTGCTGCTGCGCCAACAACGTCAAGCCAGCCTGTTTAAGTCGCGCAACAACCTTTGACCATTGGCCCAAGCGACACCAGAGATCGAGCGCAGCTTCATAATGCCCCTGCTGATCAAACCAAATTGCCGCTTGAGTCAACAATTGCTCGACTTCGGCCAACGGCTCTTGGCGCACAACCTCCAGCCAAAACGGCTCAAAGCGCCACCAATCGTCGTGGTCGGGCACAACAAACAGGTTGTATTGCCAAATACTGGCCGGATCAGGCGCGGCCATCGCTGTTAGCACTGCTTGATTGAAAAATGGCAACTGAGCAGCAAATTGGGCAGTTCGGCGCACAGCAGCGGGCAATTGGGCTAAAACATCTTGGGCCAAAAAAGCGCCAATCGTGCCTTGATAGCTATGTGGTAGCGCTCGCCACAAGCGCAAACCAGCAGGCCAGCCATTGGTTGCCTGCCAAGCAGCCTCACGTTGGCTCGGGTTTTGGCTGGGCAAGAGTTGAGCAATTTCAGCAGCACTCAAGCGCAGCTCAGCGGCATTGAGTTGACGATATTGGCCACGCGCCGCCAAACTAGCCCAATCAAGCTGCGGCAATTGGCGGCTACTTATCACCAGATGCACGTTGGTTGGCGCAAAACGCAGCACTTCTTGCAACAGCTGCCAAGCGCTGGCCTGCAACTGTTGGCAATCATCAAGCACCAAAGCAATGCGCCGCGGCGCCAAGGTTGCCCAACAATCAAACAAATCGGCCAAGCTATTAATGGGCTTAATCAGCGGAAAACGGCTTGTGGTCAGATTAATCAGCAGGCGCTGAAGTTGTTCGGCCTCGGTTGGGCTATTCAAGCCATACCACAAACAATCGCCGCCAAGCGTTTGCTGCATCCACTGGGCCAGAATTGTGGTTTTGCCATAGCCAGCCGCCGCCACAACCACCGTCAAGCGGCATGTCCAACACGCCTCCAATTGGGCTTGAAGGCGTGGGCGGTCGATCAAATCGTCATTCAGTTGCGGATAATCAAATCTATGCTGCACAATTGCCAGTGTAGCATAAAAGCCAGCTTACTCCTCACGCAACACATGCAACGGGCGCCGATGGGCTGGGCGCCAAGCAACCGCCAATGCTGTCAACAAGGCAAGGCCAATCGAACAACCAAAAATCAGCAAGCCAGGCATGAAATCAAGCCCCATTTTGGCTTTTGGCTGGAGCGTGTTGAGCACAACAATTGCAATCCACACCGCCAGCATCCCAAAGCTGCCAGCAATTAAGCCAATCAAACTATATTCCATGCTAATGCTGCGCAGTAAATTGCTCGTGCTATAGCCAACCGCCTTGAAAATGCCCATTTCGCGGCGGCGCTCAAATAAGGCCAAACCAACCGCATTTGCAATCAGCACCACGCCTGCAACAAAGGCCAAGCTGGCCACTGCTATCGCAAACATGCCCAACGATTTATAGAGCATTTGAGTCGCGTTATACAAGTCAACTTCGTTGTAGACAAAGGCTTGGGGCAGCGCTTGATTAACTGTGCTGGTTACCGTACTCAATTGATTAATCGGCAAATTCAGGATATAGATTGAACTACCGCGCTTGACGGGAAGTTGCTGCAGCGCTGCTGGACTGATCACAATTGGGCTTGATGCTTGGCTACCAGTGGCATCATAGCGCCCAACCAACCGCAGCTTCTGATTTGAGCCAATGACTGCAAATTCGCTGCCAAGTGGAATATCGCTGAAAAACCACGTTTCAAACATCATCTCATCAACGCCAGCTTGCCATTCGCCCTCAGTCAATTGCAGGTCAGCAAGTTGATCGCGACTACGAGCAGCAGCCTGAATCGGCCCATCTTCGCTATCAGGCAACGCAATGGTAACCTCGAGCATGCGAATTGGCTCAAGCGCTGGTTGTTGCAGTTGCTGTAACATTGCCGCCACCTGAGGCTCGTCGCTTGGTGCAGTAATCATCCACAAGGCCCGCGTAAGATCAGTATTTGGGTCGGCCCGCAGATCAAGCTGTTTTTTGACCGTTAGCAAGGCCGTTGCCGAAAAGCCAATCGTAAAGACGCCAATTGCTAAGGCGATAATTGCAAACGTTGCTCGTTGGCCGTTGCGTTGCATATTGCGGCTGGCCAAACGCAGCCAATAACCAGGCAATGGTATTTTGGCAACCAACCACAAAATGCCCTGAAACAGCCAATTAAGCAAGGCCAAACCAACCAGCGCGCCAACAAACACGATAATCCCAGCCCCAAATGAACCCATGCTGATGCTGGCAACCAAGGCAAACATTGCTCCCAAACCAGCATATAACCCAAGCATGGCGCGACGGGTGGTTGGGTTCACCTCAATTGGGCCAGTGCGCAACAACGAACCAGGCCGCACAGCATTGGCCTTAATAATCGCCACCATGCCAAAAATCAAGGTTGTCGCGATGCCCAAGCCCACTGCCGCCGCCAAAATGCGCCAATCAACCACCGTTGGCAACATAAAGGCACTGGTGCGTTCAAACAAACCAGTTAATTGATCGCCAATCAATACGGCGGCAAGCGCCCCAAAAATACTGCCAATCAAGCCAAGTAAGGTCGTTTCTAAGCCAAACAAAAGCAGCAATTGCGGGCCTCGGTAGCCCAAGGTTTTAAGGATGGCGATTTCGTTGCGGCGACGAGCTAACACCACTTGCATCGTGTTTGCCACCCCAATCCCGCTGACGATCAAGCCCAACACGCCAGCACCACGCAAGGTCATGTTGAAAAAGGCAGCTGTATTCGATGGCTCGTTGCTCACTACAGAAACCAACCAGCCTGCTTGCTCTAAGGCAGCAACTTGCGGGCCTTGCTGGCCCCAAACTACCCGCACCGAATTCAAAGCAGCTTTGCCATCCAGGCTATTCGCAGTCTCAAGGCTGAAAAATAAACTATCGGCGTTCATATTTGGCACTCGATCAACGAAGCCGACCAATTTGAGCCGCTTTGGAATTGTCCCTTGTTCAAGCAGCATCACCAACTCTTGGCCAAGCTCCAAATCGTGCTGCTTGGCCAAAACCTCACTTAGCACAACTGCATCAGGTTGCTTGAAGAGGTCAGTCATGGTGGCGTTGGCTGGCTCGCTCACATGCAACTCACCAAGCAATGGATAGGTTGCGGGATCGATTCCATAGCCGATGCCGCTAAAAATCACATGATCGGCGCCAGCCGGCTTCAGCATACTCGGCAGAATCGCCGAATAGACCACATAATCGCCAATCACGCCAGTTTGCTTGAGCTGCTCAAGTTGGGCTTGTTGCTCAGGGCCAATCGGGCCGTCGGGCCAATTGAGCGAGGCATCACCGCCAGCGCTGACTCGATTTTCAACAAAGCTTCGATTAATTGCCGTGGATAAACTTTGCATCGCACCAAGTGACATCACGCCAAAGGCGATGCAGATAATTGCCAAGAACGTGCGCTGGCCGCCTAAACGCAACGAGCGCCAGGCATAATTAAACGCAAATCGCAAGCCCATTATTCAGCCCTCGCGCTATCATGGCGAATCTGGCCATCAACGAGGTAGAGTTGGCGATCAGCGCGGGCTGCCACATCAGGATCATGCGTCACCATCACAATCGTGATATTTAATTGGCGGCGTAAATCGGCAAATAAGTCCAGAATTTGCTTGCTGGTGGCGCTATCCAAGTTGCCAGTTGGCTCATCGGCAATCAGTAACTGTGGCGTTGTGACCAAAGCACGGGCAATTGCAACCCGTTGTTGCTGGCCGCCAGAAAGCTGGGCAGGCCGATGATCGCGTCGATCGCCAAGGCCCACCAATTCGAGCATCGCCTTGGCGCGTTGGCTAATATCGCTGCGATTGCGATGCACAAATAACGGGGCTTCAACATTTTCTTGGGCGGTCATGGTTGGAATCAAATTAAATGCTTGGAACACAACGCCAATCGTTTGATTGCGCAAACGGGCCAATTGTGGCTCACCCATGCTGGTAATATCGACATCATTCAAGCGCACATGGCCATGACTCGGCGTATCGAGGCCCGCCAAAATGCCAAGCAAGGTCGATTTGCCCGAGCCAGAAGGGCCAGTTAAGGCGACCCATGAGCCACGGGCAATTTCCAACGAAATATTGTTCAAAATCGTCAGGTTGGTTGTGCCGAGTTGAACGGTATGCGAAACATCGCGCATTAACGCTACTGGTGCAGTAGCCGAAGGTGTTGCAAGCATGAAAATTCCTTAAAAAGAACATAGAAATTGGGGATCGGAGTTTAACGCAGAGGCGCAGAGGAAGGAAGTAAGGCTCTGGGCTGGTGGCTAGCAGAACATTTCTACGTTCAATAGCCAATAGCCTTTTTACTCCCTGAACCCCGATCTCCAGTCCCCAACAACCGATCCCCGCTCCCTCGTTATTAGGCCGCTTGAAGCTGGGTTTGGCGGGCTAGTTCAGCCAAGGCTTGGGCAATTGTTTCTGGCTGTTCGAGGCGGGCAACCGCATGCGCGCCAAGATCGAGCCAAAGTTGGTGTTCGTTGCGTGAGCCGTTGCTCAAAACCAAACTTGCAGGGCAGCTTAGCCATTGATTTAAGCTTTTGAGCGCTGCCAAGGGATTAATATTCAACATAGCTGCATCAATAATCACGACATCTGGCTGAAGGTTCGGCAACAAGTGCAAGGCCTCAGCATGGGTGATATCGGCAACTAATTCATAGGCTGGGTTGGCTGAAATTAAGCTATGCAGCATTGCACGACGACTAGCGATGCTGATTGTGGCAATAGTTAAGTGTTGCATAAAGCCTCCTTGTGATGAGCTTTAGCATAGCTCGCAAGTGTTACCGGAGTATCACGAACCTGTCGCAAAATTGTCGCAAAGCTCGCGCTTGACACAACTCGCAAGCGTGGCTATTATTTGAGCAATCGCAAATGACGTTGAACAAGATGAGTAAATTATTGGTTCCCGCCAGAGATTGGGTGTCGGCGGCTGAAAGCACCCTCGGTTGAGCAATAATTGAACGTGGCTTGGAAGTCGATCAACTGAATTTCAGTAAGTTGGTTCGGGTGCGCCCGTTATCGCGCTCATGAGTGATGTTGCTGCGGCAACATAATCAAGGTGGTACCACGAGTTTCCTCTCGTCCTTGTTGGGCGTGGGGTTTTTGTTTTTAGCGGCAAGTTGCAACGAGGGAATTGTGATGGAAGCAACCAATTGGCAGCATGCAGTTGCCCAAGCCGTAGCGCAAAACGATCATCAGCGAGCCAAACAGGTACTGGCTGGGGTTATTCGCCAAAATCCTCAAGAACGTGAGGCTTGGCGCATTTTAGCCACCATCGTGACAGATGCCGACCAACAGGCCGAATGTTTGCGCCGGATTGCAGCAATTGATGCAGCAACGCCAGCAATTACGCCATTGGCTAACAGACTAAGCATCGAGCCAACGCCAAGTCCCGAGCGCCGCATCCTGTCGATCGCCAAAAAGACAATCCCGCTGGCCGATGCGCAACCTACAACGCAACTAGCGCCCAGCGCTGGCCAAACCATGCAGGCCAATAGCAAAAAAACTATCCCGCTGGCTGATGCGCAGCCAACCATGCAGCTCGCAACAAGCGAGATTAAAACAACGCCGCTTTATGCAACCCAGCCAACGACTGAGCTTGGGCCAAATACTGACAACGCGGATCTGCCAACCCTGCGCTTGAGCCAGCCAACAGCGGACAAAACTAAGCGGCCCCGTTCGTTGCCCAAAACACTGATGCTGCTTGGCGCCAGTTTGTGTGGCATCGGGTTGCTCATTTTGCTAGGCCTGCAACTCTGGCCTTTATTGCAACCAAGCGACAAAACTGCTGCCAATGCAGAGCCGCAGCAAGTTGAGGTTGCGCTCAATATCGTGCGTTCTGGCGTTGGTCAAACGCCAATGACCGATCAGGCAATGGTTTATTTTGAAATTGAGAATCCCAGCGATCAAGCCTTATACAATGTTCCCTATACGATGACTGTGACTAGTCAAGCGAATAAAGTGCTGAAAAATACCAATACGATTGAATTATTGCTGCCAAAGCAAAAAATTGTCGTAACCGATGGGGTTTTTACTGGTATGAGCTTTCGCGCCAAAAGCGTTGAAGTTAGTTTAGGCAATGGCTATCCAATCGAGATTAAGCAATCTACGCCACAAATTGAAGCCAACGTATCAAACACAATTGATCTCATTCACTTTGGGCGCTTACAAGAAAGTTTTGGCAAAGAGTATCATGCCTATCCGATTAACCCAATTGCAATGAATCGCGACCTAATTAGTGCAACCAGTGTTTCGCTCTTACTTTACGATGCTGAAAACAACGTTATTGGCGCAGGTTCCGGTTATATCGATACGATTAACAGTAAAGCTACATACAACGCTAATCGCCGTGATGAAACCATTATTTATCCTATTATCTGGGGCAAAACTGCAATCGATCGGGTGGAAGTTATCCCAGCATTTAGCTTAGCACCATTTGATCAAAAGCCACCAATCAAACCAAAAAAGCTTGAATTAGACCAAATGTGGCTTGGCGAATATATTCCAGCGGTTGATCCACCGCAGCATATTTTTGGTACAACTGAATATCCATCATTGCCGCCAACCTCTGGCTATCACGCTCCTGTTCCAGCTCAATGGGGTCGTTACGATGATTTTGTGAGTGATGAGGCAATGGTGCACAACTTAGAACATGGCGCAGTGCTGGTTTTTTATAATCCGCAACTGATTACGCCAAGTGAGCTTGCCCACTTAGAAGCAACCTTTGATAATCTCTATCGTCGCGATCATCATACAATTTTCCAAAAACGCTTTGATTTGGATGCTACGGTAGCAATGACCGCCTGGGAATATCGTTTGATGCTGCGCGATAATGCAAATCTCGATGCAGTTAATACATTTTTCAGCGAGCATATTGCTCGTGGCCCTGAATGCGTAAACCTACGCTGCCCTAATTAATTCTAGTTTGAGGTTAGAACTATGCCATTAAATGAGCATTTACAACGGGCTTTAGCTGGAGCCGATCTCGGCCAAGCCTACGAAGCTGCCAAGGTCGAAGAGCATCTGTACAAATGGTGGGAATCGGCGGGCTATTTCAAGCCAACCGAGGCCAATGGCAAAGACCCATTTGTGATTGCGATTCCGCCGCCCAACGTGACTGGCGTGCTGCACACTGGCCACGGCTTGACCAACACCATCGAGGATATTTTGACCCGCTGGCATCGCATGCTCGGCCAACCAACCTTGTGGGTTCCTGGCACCGACCACGCAGGCATTGCCACTCAAAACGTGGTTGAAAAGCAATTGGCGAAGCTTGGCAAAACCCGTCACGACCTTGGCCGCGAGGATTTCCTCGATGCAGTCTGGGAATGGAAGGGCCGTTCGCACTCGACAATTACCAGCCAAATTCGCCGCCTTGGTTCGTCGGTCGATTGGCAGCGCGAACGCTTTACCCTCGACGAAGGCTTGTCGCAAGCAGTCGTTGTGGCCTTCAAGCGCTTGTACGACGATGGCTTGATCTATCGCGGCACACGCTTGGTCAACTGGTGTCCCCGCTGTCTCTCTGCAATCTCGGATCTCGAAGTGGTCTATCGCGATGAGCAGGAGCAAGGCAATTTGTGGCATATTCGCTATAAAGTTGCCAGCGATTTGAACGATACCGAATGGCGCATCAGCGAAGGCGATCAATCGATTACGATTGCTACAACCCGCCCAGAAACTTTGCTCGCCGACGTGGCAGTAGCCGTGCATCCCGACGATGAGCGCTACGCCGATTTGGTGGGCAAATTTGTGGTGCTGCCAGCCTTGGGCCGCCAGATTCCCATTATTGCCGACACGTATGTCGAGCGCGAGTTTGGCACTGGGGCACTCAAAATTACCCCAGGCCACGATCCAAACGACTATATCGTTGGCCAACGCCATAGCTTGCCAATTCTCAACATGCTCAATCTTGATGCAACGATCAATGCTGAAGGTGGCAGCTACGCTGGCCTCGACCGCTTTGAGGCACGCAAGCGCTTGGTCGCCGATTTGAGCGAAACTGGCAATTTGGTTGAAACCAAGCCTCACTTGATGAAGATTGGCCGCTGCGAGCGCTGCGATACCATCGTCGAGCCGTTAATCAGCACCCAGTGGTTTGTTAAAACGCAACCCTTGGCCGAGCCTGCAATCGCCGCCGTGCGCGAAGGCCGCACCAAAATCGTGCCCGAACGCTTCAACAAAATCTATTTCCATTGGATGGAAAACATTCAGGATTGGTGTATTAGCCGCCAACTCTGGTGGGGCCATCGGATTCCGGTGTGGTACGGCCCCGATAACCAGATGTTTGTCGAGTTGAATGCTGCTGATGCCATGGCTGCCGCGACTGCACACTATGGCCAAGTTGTTGACCTGCGCCAAGACGAAGATGTGCTTGATACATGGTTCTCATCGGGCTTGTGGCCGTTCAGCATTTTGGGCTGGCCCGACGTTGAAAATCCCGATTTCAAGCAATTTTACCCAAACACGTTGCTCGAAACTGGCTACGATATTCTGTTTTTCTGGGTCGCGCGCATGATGATGTTGGGCCTGTATCTCACGGGTAAAGAGCCATTCGAATGGGTCTATTTGCATGGGTTGGTGCGCGATGAGCATGGCCGCAAAATGTCGAAATCATTGGGCAATCAGGTCGATCCGCTCGATTTGATTGATCAATATGGCACTGATGCGCTGCGCTTTACCTTCGCCACCTCATCAACGCCAGGCCAAGATTTTGCCTTGCAACCAACTCGTTTGGATTCAGCGCGTTCATTCGCTAACAAAATTTGGAATGCAACCCGCTTTGTGATTTCGAAGTTGGGCGATTTGCCACGCACTGCTGCGAGCAAAATAAGCGCCGAGAGCTTGAACGCTGAAGCCTACACCGTGGCTGACCGCTGGATTCTCTCGCGGTTCAATCGCTTGGCTGGCGATGTTGAGCGCTTGATGAATAGTTTCAATTTGGGCGAAGCTGGCCGCCAAATCCAAACCTTCTTCTGGGATGAATTTGCCGATTGGTACATTGAAACTGCCAAAATTCAAATTGATACTGGCGACGAGCAGCAGCAATTGCGCACTCGCCAAACGCTTTACAGCGTTTTAGAAGGCACCTTGCGCTTGCTGCACCCATTTATGCCGTTTGTCAGCGAGGCCGCTTGGCAAAAACTCAATAACAGCGAGCAAACCACGCCCAGCCCAGCTGCCTTGATTATCGCCGAGTATCCGTTGATCGATGCAGCCATGCTCAACGAGCAAGCAGAACGCGATTGGGAATTGGTTCAAAACATCATTCGCGGCGTGCGCAACGTGCGTACCGAAACCGGCGTGGAAGCAGTCAAATGGATCGAAGCCTTGATTGCTGGTGGCTCTGCAAGCGCCATGCTCAATCAACAAACTGCAATCATCAGCCGTTTGGCGCGGATCGCTCCCGATAAATTAATCATCAGCGAAAGCTTGGGCGAACGCCCAGAGCAAGCCACCACCTTGGTGATTTCGCCAGCAGAGGTGGTCTTGCCATTGGCTGGCATGGTCGATTTGGCCGCCGAACGCGAACGGCTCAACAAGGAGCTTGAACGAGTTGAGGCCGATGTTGAGCGCCGCCGCCGCAAGCTTTCTAACGAAAACTTTGTAGCCAAAGCCAAGCCCGAAGTTGTGCAAAAAGAGCGTGAAGCCTTGGCCGCCCAAGAGCTAGCCGCCACAACCTTACGCGAACGCTTGGCGAGTTTCTAAACGAGGGGTCGGGGTTCAGGGGCTGGGGATCGGTTCGTCCGTCCAGCCCCATTCGTTTTGATCCACGAAGAGCACGAAGAGCACGAAGAACATAAAGCATAGAGCGCACAAAGGTTTATTTTTCGCCACGAATTGCACGAATTGCACGAATACGTATTGTTTGCCACAGATTTTTGTGATGTTGTTTCTCTAAAAACTCATCATTCATCCTTTGGTTTAGCCACTAGCCCCATCAGCCCGCTCTTCTCTGTAAAGTATAAATGCCTATTTCTTTTTATAGCGATCAAGGGCTTGTTTTAGGATCGCAACCAACTGGAGTGCATTGGCTAAAATCGTATCAAACGTAGGTTGTTGATAGCTTTGAAGCTCATTGCTTAGCTGCTGTAGCAATGCTGTGAGATCATCACAATCAGCATGAATTGGGTCATTGGATGGAGCATGATCCTTAAGCTCTTTAGCGATCCGCTCAACTAATCCTAGCGCCTCGCCTACCTCGCGCCTCGTAAAATTAGCAATATGGTCATGATTGAGTGGATTAATAATGGTTGATTTGTAGAGGGTTACTTTTTGTATGAGGGTGCGATCTTGAATATAGCGCTGATCGGCACTAATCGCTTGCCAGAAATCTTCTAGTTTATCGGTATCGTAACGCACCGGGACTGAATATTTTTTGGCAAACTTTTTGAGCAGTTCTTCAAAACCTGAACGTAAATATACGCCTGCGGCCTTATAATCGTTTTGGGCAAAATATTCATTCGCTCGATCAAGATAGGGCTTACTTTGAATATTCAGCGGTTGTTCATGATCATTATGGACTGAATGATAAAGTTCTATAGTTTGCCAATCAGCATTATTATCAGTATTTTTAGGTATCTCAAATACATTTTTTAGTATTTCAAACCATGCTTTATCGTAGGTTAAACAAATGATTTGATAATCTTGATAAAAATATTCTTTGAGAATCCCAATAATTGGCAAACGATTAGCCATATCAAAACCAATTAGTACATCATCTAAAACCAACAAGTTAAGTTCTGTAGTTAAAACGGTTTTTTTAAGGCCAGCAAAATATACAGCTAATGCAATTGCCGAAAGTTTAGCCTCATTGAGGAATTCATGATAATTATTTATCAATTTATTACGATAACGAATTTTTAAATCAATTTCCTTACCAAATATCTCTTTTTTTTGTGGATCAAAATCTAATCCAGTATGAGTAAACTCTAAAGTAATCGGATATTTAAAGTGTTTTTCAAGGATCTCTTCAGCCATTGGTCGGATCAATTCAATATAATTTCGCAAAAGTTCGCTAAAATTATAAAGTTTTGATCTATAGGCTGTTCTTATAGAAGGTTTACTTTCTTCAATAGTAGTCCATAGTTCTTTAATTGATATTTTTTCAACTGGATCAACTACAACCCCTAGAATATCAATTATCAAATCAAACAAGTTTATCGCTTTACCTCGTTCTTTGGACAAATAATAGACCCGTAGAAGTTCTTTATAATCCAAGAAACGACTGCTAGTGAAGTAGCGGTTGAGTTGATGAGCATTATTCGGCTGACTAAATGCTGTCCATTCATAGCGTTGAATATAACTTGGATTAGCTTGATCAACTAATTCAAGCTTGATATAACCATCGTTGCTTTGGCTAAAAATATTTATGTGATCATTAAATTGGTGTTGATTCGCATTCAGCATATAGTAAAGCGCATGATACAGCGACGATTTGCCGCTGCCATTTTCACCATACACTAGAAAATGTTTACCATTAGTGTCAAAGTTATATTCTCCATAGAAAGCACGAAAATTCTTGAGTGCAATATGATTGACTCGTAGATTTTGCATATGTTCCCTCAATAATGCCATAATTAAGCTCAATGATACATTCGGCTATTGGTGTTTGTTTCAACCTATCTCCGATAGCCCAAAACCTAGCGTGTACTTCGCTAGTATCCTAATCGCGTCCATCAATCATCTTTACCTCAGGTAGAGTATGTAACACTTGTAAACTTCGCCGCACTGGATGCTCCAAAGCGTATAATTGTTGATACTTAGTTCGGACTATTTCGATATTCATATCAGTGTAGGACAAGTCGCTCGTCAATAATGGATTAATAAATTCTATATTCGCCGCGTGCATAACTTCAGGCAAATACAGTTCGTAAACGATGCCGTTGATCAGTTGCTCAAAGTAGGCTAACATATAGTGTTCTTGAGCGCTGGCTTGTTGATTAGCCCCTAGCCATTGGCTCAGGTATAGTACATATTCAACTAAACACTGAATCAAGGCTTGTACTGCTAGCTCAGCCTTAGGAATTGGGAATGTTTTCATAAAGATCGAGCTAGGTTCATAAAATTCATTTTGTAGTTTTGCTAGTAACTGGGTATATAGCCACATGACAACACTAGAATTAAGAATCGCTAATAAATATTTAGACGCATTGGGAATGATAAATGCTTTTTGGTTGGTATAGAAGCCTGTTTCATCCCAAGCAAAATCATTACGTTTAGCAATATTAGGATAGATAATCTTTGGCTGCTCAAATTCTTGCCAATAGGCACAAGAGCGCAGTTCCCAATAGTATTTCCCTTGATCGCTCCGTTTAATCAAGTCAGCTCGCATTGGTTGCATAAATGCAAAAATTGCTGGATAGGTTTTGGCAAATGTGGCCTCTGCTTTGGCAAGCTCAAGCCCCGACCAAGGATGCTTCATATTTTCCGATGACGGAATTTTGATCAAATATTGTTCGGCAAAATTCACATTCCAACGCTTAACATCGCGGCCCCGCAAAAATGGCTTGATAATTGAAGCCGAAGCAGGATCTTCAGCAATTAAGCGCTCTTTGGTGACACGATCAATCACAAAAGCTTCGTTTAAACCAGTTTTAATCCCATAGTAAATTGTATGGTTCGGCAATTTGCCCAACGGTGTGCCAGCGGCGCGCAGTTTATTCAGCAAAGCAACATTATCGGCCTGCTCCAAGCGCCAACCCTCGCTGGCTAAGTTGGTTTGGGGCATGCTGAAGGTTTCATGTTGCAGCACGCGCTCAAATTCGCTCAACGGCGTTTTGATCTCCCAATTTAAGGCCTTAAAGCTATGCTCGACGCTTGGCTTGGCTTTTTGAGTAATGATAATGCTTGGGTAGGCAATTGCGGTAAAAATATCTGCATCGCCAAAATCGAGCAATTGCTGCATGCTAGTTTGGCTAGCGAGCAATTGGCGCAATTTCGCGCCATAGCCAGCGCGAAAATATTTATTCGAAACGATATAACACAGAAACCCGCCGGGCTTGAGCAACTGCACCGCGCGCTCGAAAAAGTAGACATACAAATCGGCGGTGCCAACATAGCTGGTGTAGAGCTGTTGCAAGCGCGGTTTATGGCGCTTAAACTTCTCTTGGCGCACATAGGGCGGGTTGCCCAGCACCACATCAAAGCCTTGGTCGCGGCCAAACATCCATTCTGGGTTGAAAAAGCCAGCAACGTTGTTTTGGTTGTAGGGGTCCCAACCGGCCAAGGTTGCAGCAGTATCAGCGCCAACGCCATCACGCTGCAACTGTTCGCGCATTGCTAGGCGCAAGATCTTATCGTCATCGCGATATTTTTGCTTGGTTTTGGGCGTTTTGGCGCTAAAGTGGCGGCGGCGCACCTCTTCTAGTTCCTGTTCTAGCTCGCTAATTCGCTCCGAGCGCAAGCCAATTTGCTCATTGGCAACATCGAGCAAACTATTGGCGGCCACAAAACGGGTTTCCAAGTTGGGCAACAAGCGCACGCCACGGTTGGGGCGGCTATCGTCGATCCGTTGGTCGACCAAGAGCGCAATATAGCAGCGCAATTTAGCAATTTGCACCGCAATTGGCTGAATATCGACCCCATAAATCCCATGTTCAATCAAATACAATTTGCGCCCATAATCCAAATCGTTGCGTTCGAAGGCATCCTGAATATCGTTCAGCGCCTGATCGCGCACATCGGGGTCGTCGATCTGACGGGCTTTGGCTTGTTGGCGCTGCTTCCATTTTTCATTGCGTGGGTCGAGCTTACCCAGCAAATTGACCAAGCGGCTGAGCACGCCCATGGGAAAAGCGCCCGAGCCACAGGCTGGGTCGAGAATTGCCAAGCGATCGATTGCGCCAATTAAGCGCGCAGCTTCCGGCGTTTGCTCAAATGCTGTATTGGCCTGCTCATCGCTCAACAAACGCTGCAAATAGGCCTCGCTGGCAGGATTCGCCCCCAGCTCCTGCTGAAAATAGCCAATCAACGCCTGATCGACCATATATTGCACCACATTGCGCGGCGTATAGAACGAACCAGTTTGCTTGCGGGCAGTATCGCCAGTTTCCGGATTATAGGCTGCCAGCAAATTCTCAAACACCTTGCCAAGCAACTCCGGGTCGAGCGCCACTTCCTCTTCAATCGGCGTATTTTCAGCAATCGTAAATTTATAACTGCTGAGAATATCGATCAAGCCGCGCACGCTGTAGCGTTTATTTTTCGTGCCATAGGCTTGGTTAAGATCAGCCGCTTGCGGCTCCGCCCAAAACAAATGGTCGGGCACATACAACGGATTATCGGCGCGGTCGGAGAAGCCATCAACGCGCTCGACATTGCCCTGATCGTTCTTTTTATCGAGGCATTCAAACAAACCGCCATTCAGAAACGGCACATCGGCCAACAGCGCGATCAACTGATTGGGGTCGGCCAACAAATGTTGATAACGATAAAGACTGGTAATGTTGAAATGCTGCTTCTCCTTGCGAAACTCACGTTTATCCATCTCCTGATTGAGCGTCGCAAAGAACAGATTTTGCAACACAGCCTTATAATAGCGGCTTGGATCGCTGCCAACCAACAAGCGATCGATTGTCGTGCGTTCGAACAATTTGGCCGAAACGAGGCCACGTTCGCGCAAAAACCAAACAAAAATCAAGCGCGTCAGCAAGCGAATCACCGCCATCGAATGCAGCTTATCGCGCCGATCATCCTGCTGGTTGGGGTTTTCGTGGTCTAGCTCAATCTCATAGAGCGTATCTTCGGGAAATTTAACCTGTTTGACCGCCCAAAAATACCAATCGCTAATTTCGCGAAAAAAGCGCTGATTGAGCGCTTCGCTATCGAGCACCCGTTGCCAAGCCTTATTCAACTCGACGAAATTGCGCACAACACTGGCGCGCACAATCGCATCCAAGCTCAAATCGTACAAAATTTCAAGGTGGGCGCGGTGAGGTGCAGCCAGCAAAATATCTTTAATCAAAGTTACTTTGCCAAGCGTATCGCGGCTTTGGTCGCGCAGATTGAGGCGGCGCTGAATAATCGAGATCGTCAACAACCCGCCATACTCAAACAGCACCAAGACGGGCATGGCAAAGGCTTGATTGATGGAGCGGGTTGCGTCGGCCAACTGCGAGCGCGAGTAGGCTGCTTGCTTCAAGCGCACCACCAGCACCAAATACGATTCGATAATTGCCTTATCGAAGACCTGGCCACTATCAAACATACCCAGTTGAGCGTTAGCGCGAATCTCGCTATCGGTCAGCTGAAAAACCACATCAACCGCCAGCCAATCCTGCCAGAGCGCCTTGGCCTCATTAAATGGCGTTGACTGATTCTGCAAAAACAGCTGCTCAAAGCTGGCCTTGGTTGGTGGGCTGATGGCAACCCGGCGTTGGCTCTGATAGCCAAGGCTTGCCAAAAGCGTGGCTGCATCGCCAGCCAAATCGTGCTTGCCAAAGGCTGCCAAGGCTGCGGCAATCCGCTGTTTGGCTTCAACAACATATTTTTTTGCGCTGCTATCAGTCATGGGTTTGGCACCTTCTGCTACACCTGGTGCTCAGCTTGGAGCAACTCGCTGAGGATCAACACACACATACAGGTTTAGTGTCCATTGTCGATGATTGTGGCAGCGCTGTCAAAACCAAAAACAATACAGAACAAGGATGGAGGATGAAGGATGAATTATGAAGCTAAAGCCAGAAGGCAAAAGGATGAGGGATGAATTATGAGGGATGAAGCCCATAGCCCCTAGCTATATTGGTTCATTGCGTTGGCAACCAGCGGATTACCGCAATCCACCCCCATCGAGGGTCGGTTTTCGCTGTCCACCACGCATCCGCAGGGTCATCAATGGATGCGTGGTGGACGCGTCGTGCCCTTGAGGGGGTGCAGGGGGATTAAAGCCCCCTGCGTTTCCCGCTGGCGGGACGGAAGGGTGGAAAAGAACGATGGTGGTTAATGTGATAAACCAGTACACCTACCCCCTGTAATGGTTCATTAGGGTATCAATCGTGGCATTCCCGCACCCCAGCCACTTCTATCGATCGGTTTTCACTGCGCACCACGCATCCGCAGGTTGATCAATGGATGCCGTTTGGTCGCGGATTGTCCTTGAGGGGGTGCAGGGGGATTAAAGCCCCCTGCGTTTCCCGCTGGCGGGACGGAAGGGTGGAAAAGAACGATGGTGGTTAACGTGATGAACCATTACACCTACCCCCTGTAATGGTTCATTAGGGTATCAATCGTGGCATTCCCGCACCCCAGCCACTTCTATCGATCGGTTTTCACTGCGCACCACGCATCCGCAGGTTGATCAATGGATGCCGTTTGGTCGCGGATTGTCCTTGAGGGGGTGCAGGGGGATTAAAGCCCCCTGCGTTTCCCGCTGGCGGGACGGAAGGGTGGAAAAGAACGATGGTGGTAATGTGATGAAGCCCATAGCCCCTAGCCTATCCATATTAATCCCCACCTGCTACTTAATCACCAGCCAAGTAATCAACTCAAAATCGCTGGCCGAATGCACCTGTTGATTGCTTGTTGGCAACAAGCCGCCGCGATTGCGGGTAAGTTGTTGGGCCGAACGCTGTTTGGTTGCATCAATCGTGGCATTGATTGCAGCATCGAGTAAACGATTGTACAGCTGCATATCATCGCCATCGTTGGTTTCGCGATCAAAGAGCCGACACAAGAGCTCATGCGGTTGGGAAGCATCAGCACACAGAATTTGCATCAACTCCAAAATATGTTTAGGTTGGGTGAAGCGTAGCCGCACCTCGCCATCGTTGCGAAGATAGACCAAATAATAGGGCTGGGTTGGGTTAATTTGGGAGCCACGGGCTTCTGGGGCAAGGCCATCACGTTGGCGCAAGCAAAAAATCACGCCTGGCTGAATAATCTCATAGCGCGGATCGACTGGCACAACCGTATATAAACCAAGCGGCGCATCACGCAGCAAAGTACGATTTTGCTCCAAAAAGCGCAGCAAATCCATACGAAAATCATCGAGGCTGAAATCGGTAATTGCGACACTATCGCTCAAATCTTCGAGATCAAGCACCTCGGTTTGCAAGCGCAACAACTGCTTATCGCGATATTTCAAATCGTTGCTGACCAAATCTTCGAGCGCATCGGGAGCCAGCAAATTATCTTCAAAGGTTGCCGAAATATCGACCAACGCCATGCGCGCCTCAACCCGATTTTTCAAATTAATATATTTGTTAAGATCATGCGTTGGCCAAAAATTGACCAATTGCACCACGGGATTAATGCTGCCAATTCGATCAATCCGCCCAAAGCGTTGAATAATCCGCACTGGATTCCAGTGAATATCATAGTTAATCAACAAATCGCAATCTTGAAGATTCTGGCCTTCCGAAATACAATCGGTTGCAATCAACAGATCGATCTGCTGATCTTGAGGCATACTCGCAATCTGAGCCCGTTTTTTGGCAATTGGCGAAAAATTAGTCAAAATATGGTTGAATTCTGCTTGGCCAAAGGTCGTGCGATTCGCCCCATCACCAGTTACTAAGGCGCTATGCACGCCCAGCTGGCTAGCCCAATCGGCCAAACATTCATATAAATAGCGAGCAGTATCGGCAAAGGCGGTAAAAATCAAGAGCTTGCGATTGGCAGTGCCAAGGTTGGTTATAGTTGGCTGGCTAATTTTTTGGGCAATTAATTGTTTGAGCACGCTCAATTTGGCATCGTGTTCAGGCGTAACCATACTGGCGCTCGAAAGCAATAAATCCAATTGTTGTTTATCGCGGCGCAAATCGTGCAGCCAGCGATCGACATCGAGGTGGGCCATACGATAGATAAATTTCTGGCCAACTTCGAGCGCTTCACGCAACTCCTCATCAAAGCCTTCGCCCGCAAAATCACTGGCGCTCAATTCGCGCACCTCAAATTCGCTGCTAGTGCTACGTAACTGTTTAAAGCGTTCGATCCGCTGCTCAAGCAGCTCAATTTTGTTAATCGTGCGTTCCATCGTCAGGGCAAACGAATGCACCGAGCTTTCCAAACGCTTGAGAAAATTAACCTTCATCATGCCAATCAAAAAGCGTTCGCGCACCCCTTGCTTGAAATTGCGCACCTTGGTTTGCTCGTATTCGGCGGCAAATTCGGGCAATACATAGGCCGACGGGCTAAATAAGGCAAGTTGATAGTGGCTAATCTCATCGTTCAAGCGATCATAGGATAAAAACCGTCCGCGCAAGTCGATCTCTGGGTAGAGCGCTTGGGGCTTGGCGCGCTCAGGGAAGCCACCCAATTCGGCCATGGTATCAGCGTAGTAACGCTGAATATGTTTGCGCGAACGGGCAATTGTCAATTCATCGAGCAACACAAAAAACTCAGATCCCAATTGATCAAGCAAGCCTCTGGTTGAGCGCTCACCAGCCTGTTTTGCCCAATCGTTAAAGGTGCGTTGAGCAGTGGTCAAGGTTTGGCTCAGGCTTGCAATCCCCAAACTTTCACGAAAAGCAGCATCGTCGTTTTCAGTCAAAAAATACAACTGATTGCGCAAATCCTTAAGGTCGTTGTTGACTGGGGTGGCTGAAAGCAACAGCACCTTGGTTTTGACCCCGCTGCGAATCACCTCATCCATTAATCGTTCATAGCGCGTTTTACGAATAATGCTGCCATCGTCGGCGCGCTTTCCGCGCACATTATTGCGAAAATTATGCGATTCGTCGATCACCACCAGATCATAATTGCCCCAATTGAGCGTGCTCAAATCGATATCGCCGCTGCGGCCATGGTCGCGGCTAAGATCGGTATGCGAAAGCACGGTATAGCTCAAGCGATCGCGTAAAAAGGGATTGAGCGGGCTATTGTTATGGGCTTGATAGACCGTCCAATTATCGCGCAATTTTTTGGGGCATAGCACGAGCACCCGATAATTCAACAGCTCAAAATAGCGAATAATTGCCAAGGCCTCAAACGTTTTGCCCAAGCCAACGCTATCGGCAATAATACAGCCTTGGTGGCGCATAATTTTATTAATCGCGCCGCGCACCCCATCTTTTTGAAACGTAAATAACGTTTGCCAAATTGCGCTATCAGTAAATTGGCTTTGCTCAGCAAACAACTGCCGATCTTGGTAGTCATTCAAAAACTGTTCAAACAAATGGTACAGTGTTTTATAGTAAATAAATTGCGGGCTAGGATACTGATAAAGCTGTTTAAGGTACTCCAAGACCGCAGCTTTAACATCGTAGACCAAGCTTTGATCATCCCACAGCTCATCAAACCAGCGTTTGAGATCAGCCAAATCGCGTTTACTATCGACCTCAAGATTCAGCTCGATATTATTTTGAGTGCCAAGGCCCAAGCCACGCACCGTAAAATTGGAGCTACCCAAGATTGCCTGCGCCAAATTCCCATGTTGCAGATGGTACATTTTGCCATGGAGAAAATTTGCCCGTTTGACTGAACGAATCTCAACTTTCTGGCTAATCCACTCGGCGCACTCCCGAGCAATCCGTTTTTGCTGCAAGCGATTGTGAATCGTCAAGCCAGCATCTTCAATATTAAAGGCTTTCTGGTCGGTTTTATCGGGGTCGAGTGAGCGAATAAAGCGTGGCTCGCCAAACAAAAAGCGCATCTGCTCTATCGAGCTTAATTGCTGGCGCAATTCATTAAACGCATAAATCGTAAAGTAAGCAGAAACCACCGCTAACTGTGCATTGGGCTGAATATGCTGGCGCAAAAAATCGCCAACCGAGCCACGCTGACGATTATCACGAATTCCCGATTGAAACTCTGACATACACGCTCCCTCATTGAGTAAACGACCACACCCCCGCGGCTCTTAACAGCTCCGAAGGTTTATTTTTCGCCACGAATTGCACAAAGAGCACGAAGAATATAGAGCATAGAACATAGAGCATAGAGCTCACAAAGGTTTGTTTTTTCGCCACGAATTACACGAATTGCACGAATACGTATTGTTTGCCACAGATGCCACAGATTTTTGTGATGATGTTCCTCTGACAGCTCATCCTTCATCCCTCATCCTTCATACTTTCACAGCTCTGCGCCTCTGCGTTAAAATTCCGCTCCACGAAGCATACGAAAGCTTTTTTCGCCACAGATTGACACATATTTGGATGATTAAGGTCTCATAGCCTATAACCTGATCCCCAGCCCCCGACCCCTGATCCCTAAATGTATGTTCTGCTATAGGCCTAATTCGCGGCGCAAGTCGGCTTGCTGTTGCTCAAACTCAATCAGTAATTGTTGGCGTTGTTCGGCGGGCAAGAACGAGGCTTTGGCGCTTTGTAGCGCAACTTTGCAAATATCAGCAAGCGCAAAATCGAAGCGTTCGGCGGCCAGCAAATACTCGCCGGTTACGCTGGTATTGAACAAGACTGGATCATCGGAGTTGAGGGTTATTGGCAAACCAGCATCGAGCATCTGGCGCAGGGGGTGTTGCTCAAACGAGGCAACCACGCCAGTGCGAATATTGCTGGTTGGGCAGACATCAAAGGTAATATCGCCGCGCCGAGCCAAAAATTCGGTCAATTCGCTATCTTCAAGCACCCGAAAGCCATGGCCAATCCGATCGACGCCGAGCATTTCGACCGCGCCACGCACGCTATTGGCGCCTGCGACCTCGCCAGCATGGGCCATCACATGCAGCCCAACTGCTTTGGCCAAAGCAAAAACTTCGACAAATGGCTCAGGCGGATAATTGGCCTCATCGCCGCCAATCGAAAAGGCAACAACGCCATACTTCATGCCAGCTTGGGCCAACTCGACCGCTCGCAGCGCTTGATCAAGGCTAAACTGACGGCCAAAATCGAAGGCAGGCCGACAAAGAATGCCTGTCTCGCGCTCAGCACGGGCAAAACCAGCAGCAACACCACCAAGAATCTCATCGAAATCCATGTTGCGCTGCATGTGCTGAGCAGGCGAGAGCATTACTTCTGCATACCGCACCTGTTGCTGAGCCAAATCGATGGCCAACTCATAAGCAACCCGTTCAAAATCCTCACCGTGGATCAAACAGCGGGCACAGGTGCGATAAACATCTAAAAAGCCCAAGAAATGTTCATATTGAAACATGCGCTCAACGCCCGCCAAATCGTTAGCAGGCAAGCTAATAGCATTTTTCGTCGCTAGCTCCAACAACGTTTTCGGGGTAATTGAGCCTTCGAGGTGAACGTGAAGCTCACATTTGGGCATGCGTCGAATAAATTCAGCAAGCGGCGAGTGCATGCAACAAACTCCTAGGCTCCCATACCCAGTGCCTTAAGCCGTTCGGCGTTGTCGTAAGTAACCAGTGCGTCGATCAACCGATCCAGCGCGCCATCAAGAACAACAGGCAGGTTAGAGATGTTTTGGCCAATTCGATGATCGGTAATTCGGTCTTGTGGGTAGTTGTAGGTGCGCATTTTTTCGGCCCGTTCGCCGCTACCAACTTGAGCCAAGCGTGATTCACCAAGCTCTTTTTGGCGTTTTTCTTGTTCACGGGCATACAAGCGGGCACGCAACACGTTCAAGGCACTTTCGCGATTTTTAATCTGCGAACGAGTATCTTGACAGACAACCACAATTTCATCTGGCGTGCCGCCTTTATAGACGATCCGCACTGCCGAGTCGGTGGTGTTGACTCCTTGGCCACCGTGACCACCTGAGCGATACACGTCGATACGGTAATCTTCTTGCTTGATTTCAACCGCAGTTTCTTCAACCTCTGGCAGTACCGCCACGGTAATTGTGCTGGTGTGAATGCGACCGCGAGCTTCGGTTGCAGGCACGCGCTGCACGCGATGCACGCCGCCCTCGTATTTGAGGCGGCTCCATGCACCTTGGCCTTGCACTTCAAAAATAACTTCTTTGAAGCCGCCAATGCCATTTTCGCTCAACGACATAAGTTCGGTTTTCCAGCCCCGAGTTTCAGCGTAGCGTTGGTACATGCGGTACACATCGGCACTAAACAAGGCTGCTTCATCGCCACCTTCGCCTTGGCGAATTTCGATGATCACGTTCTTTTCGTCGTTAGGGTCGCGAGGCAACAACAAGACGCGAACTTCGGCGCCAATTGCTTCCATGCGCGCTGAAAGTTCCTCGATGTCCATTTGGGCCATTTCGCGCAACTCAGGATCATTTTCCTCGCGCAGCATGGCTTTGGATTCTTCGAGCGCTTTTTCTGCCTGCAGAAACTCACGATAGCGGCCAACCAATTCGCCGAGTTCGGTTTGTTCGCGAGCCAAGGTGGTTAGGCGCACATGGTCGCTCAGTACATCTGGCTGCGTCATTTCATCATTGAGTTCGATATATCGCGCCTCGACACGAGCGAGACGAGCTAAAATTTCTGGTTCCATAGTTGTATGGATATTCCTTATCTTGGTGGTGTATCTGCGTCATTATAGCATACTGCTTTTAATAAAGAGCATAGAACATAGATGTACTGGTTCATCACGTTAACCACCATATTTCTTTTCCACCCTTCCGTCCCGCCAGCGGGAAACGCAGGGGGCTTTAATCCCCCTGCACCCCCTCAAGGGTACTACGCGTCCACCACGCATCCATTGATGACCCTGCGGATGGGTGGTGTTCCGTCGCAACCATCCCTTGGGATAGGGTTGCGATGCGGGAATGCTGCGGTTGCTAATGCGATGAACCAGTACACATAGAGCATAGAACATAGTAGCGATTGAGCCACGAAGGGCACAAAAAACACAAAGGATTGAAACCGCGAAGATCGCGAAATCACAAAGGCTACTTTTAGCCCCAGATTCCACAGAGTATGCTCCCATAGCCAAAAGCCCTCAACTCTCTGCGCCGCTGCGTTAAATTTTTCGCCACGAATGCTACGAATGATCATTTTTAGCCACAGATGTTGAGGATTAGGCTTCTGCCTTCTGCCTTCTGCCTTCTGCCTTTTGCCTTTCCTTCATCCCTCATAATTCATCCCTCATCCTTCTTCTTATGTTCTTTGCTCTTTACTCTCTGTTCTGACTTCTGAACTTTGCTTTCATCCTTCATCCTTTCGTATGTTCTTTGCTCTATGTTCTTAACTTCATCCCTCATAATTCATCCTTCATCCTTTTTCTATGGTAAGCTATGGCTTCTGAACGATAAACTTTTATCTATAGCCTATTGTCCATAGCCTATAGCCTACGATCATGCTACCAATTGCCGATTTTGATTATCACTTACCACCAGAACGGATCGCCCAAACCCCGGTTGAGCCACGCGACCATTCACGCTTGTTGGTGCTCGATCGCGCCACTGGCCAGCTTGAGCATCGCCATTTTTATGAGATTGGGCACTATTTGCGGCCTGGTGATCTGTTGGTTGCCAACGATAGCCGAGTCTTGCCAGCCCGTTTGTATGGCCAAAAAGCCAGCGGCGGCAAAACCGAACTCTTGCTGCTCAAACAACGAGATGCCCAACGCTGGGAAGCGCTAATCAAAGGCAAAGTTGCAATTGGCACACGCTTGATCATCACTGGCCATAGTGGCGCACAGGCCGAAGCAACGGTCGAAGAATTACTCGAAAGTGGCAGCCGAATTGTCTGCTTTAATCAGCCAATTAATCAGCGTTTGCCAGAGCTTGGCTCAATGCCAACCCCGCCCTATATCACGGCTCCGCTGACTGATCCAGAGCGCTATCAAACGGTGTATAGCGCTCAAGCAGGCTCGGCGGCAGCCCCAACCGCTGGCTTACACTGGACACCAGCGCTAATCGAGCAGGTTAAAGCTCAAGGTGTTGGCTGGGCGAGCGTTACCCTGCACGTTGGCTTAGATACGTTTCGGCCTGTGCAAACCGAAAATGCGCTCGATCATCAAATTCATAGCGAATGGTATGAGCTTTCTGCAGAAACCGCCCAAGCAATCAATGCAACCCGCGCTGCAGGCGGACGAATTATCACGGTTGGCACAACCAGCACGCGGGTGGTCGAAACCGTAGCGCAAGCCCAAGGGATACATTTGGATGCTGGCGAAATTCAGCCAGCTTCGGGCTGGAGCGATATTTACATCTACCCGCCATATGAGTATCGGGTGGTAAATAGTTTAATTACCAATTTTCACCTGCCCAAATCAACCTTATTGCTCTTGGTGAGTGCCTTGGCCAGCCGCGAACAGATTATGCACGCCTATGCAGAGGCGGTTGAACACGAATATCGCTTCTTCTCGTTTGGCGATGCCATGTTAATTCTCTAACCGTTGATCCACGAAGAGCACGAAACTACACGAACGTTTGCTTGCTTCGTGCTCTTCGTGGATCGAAATTAACTGTTTTTCTGTGCTTGATATGCTTCCCACAGCGCTTGTGGATCTTCCGCATGCAGCATAATATGGCCGCAATTGCCACAAACTGCACATTTCACCCATGTATCAACTGGTTTTTTCAGCAATAAGGCTTCAGGTTTGCTGTAAACTGTCACCATCAGTCGTTTAAGATCACTTTCTAGCTCATGGATCATCGCATTCGGAATAATCTTGTTTGATTGGCAAATTGGGCAGTGTGCTATGTGCATCCTCTCGATCCTTTCTTACAACCCAACAACCATAATTAATCTGATTTAGCGATTGAAAACTGGCTGCATCAGATCAATTTCTGGCATTGTCAGCGGCACGCTGATTTGCAGCGTATTCAGATCTAGGATACGTAGCGCAGTATGAAAAGTTTGCTCATCATAGGTTGTGAAGGCAATCCGCTGATCAAGCCATTGGGGATCGAAGGCATTGGCTTGGAGTAACTTGGCTTCACTGCCATCACGCTTGATCGTATAAATCATGTTGCCAGCAATATCGCCACCGACAATTGCGCTCTCAAAAAACACATACGCCAGTTGCTGGCTATCTGGCGACCAACTTGGATTTTGGGCGCGGCCCCGGGCTTTGGTCAATTGTTGCAAGGCTTGGCCATCAGGCTGAATCACATATAATTCGCGGCCTGATGATTCCTCGCCGCTAAAGCCTCGCGCTGAGCTAAAGGCAATCACACTGCCATCAGGCGCCCAACTTGGCATCCCATCTTGGGCTGGATCGTTGGTGAGTTGCAACAAATTACTGCCATCGCGATTGACCAGATAAATCTCATCGTTGCCTGAACGATTGGATTGAAAGACCAACTGCTGGCCATCAGGCGACCAACTTGGGCTTTGATCGTCGCCCGCTTCGCTGGTTACTTGCACTAAATTAGTGCCATCAACGGAACTAATATAAATGTTAAAGCCATCGCTATCTTGCACTGCAAAAGCCAATTCATTGCCAGCAGGCGAGAACGCTGGGTCCATTGCCCGTGGAAAATCTGGATTAAGCGCTTTGGGTTCGCTGCCATCAAGCGCTGACAGCATCAGCGTCATTTGATTTGGCTGATTGGCCACAAATACCAAACGTGGCCCAACCTCGCCGATTGTCGGCGTCGCGGCAGCGGCAAGGGTGGCGGTTGGCTGGTTGGTTGGAGCAGTGGTTGGCTCGGCGGTTGTATTCGCACAACCAGTCAAACTGGCAATTAACCCAATTAATGCTAAGCTACGAATACGTGACATACATCCCTCATACACAGCTGAATCCATTTTGATCAAAGGTACGTTATGCGCATTTTTGTTACACAAGCCAATCAACTCGATTTAATCTTCGATGCTCAAGCATTTGGCTATCCCGCCGATTTAAACCCAGTGCAATTGCAGGCTGCGGCATTGGTTGGCTGCACTGCCGCCGTAATGGAGCGCTATGCAGAAACCGCCGAGCTTGATTTGACTAGCACGCGCTTGAGTATTCGTTGGAGTTTTGGCAGCGAGCCACGCCGGATCGATCACTATGCAATTGAGGTTAGTCTGCCAACAGCATTAACCGAAGCACGCCAGGCAGCGGTGTTGCGAGCGGCCCAGCATTGCACAGTCCACGCCACGTTGGAGCATCCGCCACTCATCGAGATTCGCCAAGTTTAAGCTTTTGATCCACGAAGCGCACGAAGGACACGAAGGACGGAACCGCGAAGGACACGAAGAGCACGAAGATATGGCTTTTGGCTATCGGCCAAGCAACACGCAACCAATCCCCATCCCCCAACACCTGATCCCTCGGCCAAAACAAAAAAAGCTTGCTCAAGCATAATACTTGAGCAAGCCCAGCAGGTTTGACGGTAGCTAGCTTATTTGAGTTCGAAGATAACCTGAACTTCGATCACTTGGCTTTGTTGGCCAGGTTGGATTGGCGCGCCACTGCCAGCGGCCATATCGCGTGATTGCTCAAATGAACCAGGATAGGTTACTGGGGTAACGGTTTCGCTAATGACCAACACTTCGCCAACTTGGGCGTTGCTCACAGCGGCGTATTGTTCGGCGCGCAATTGAGCATCTTTGATTGCTGCTTGGCGAGCTGCTTCCAATGATGTAGCTGGGTCGGCAACGTCGAAGCTCAAGCCTGAGATGTTGTTTGCGCCAACTTCGACGACTTTATCCAACAAGCCGCCAGCAGCGCTGACCGAAACTTTGACCCGCACGCTGTTGATCGCATCGTAGCCCTTCAAAACTGGCGTGTTGCCTGAGTAATCGTAGCTTGGTGAGATGTTTAAGTTGGTGGTTTGGATATCGGCTTCGGCAATGCCTGCGGCCTTCAATTGTTCGATCAAAGCATTCATTTTGGCATTGTTATCGTTCAAAGCGCTTTTGGCATCTGCTGCGTTGGTGTTCACACCAATCGTCACATAGGCAATATCGGGAGTAACTTTAACTTCGCCACGGCCTGTAACTGAAATCCGTTTGCGGTTTGAAGTATCGGTTTGGGCTGCACTGCCACGGGGCAAAATCACCAATGAGGCAATTCCAAACCCAACAATCAACAACAGTGCCAACGACCAACCGATGATTGAATTTCGCGTGTTCATTATCCATTCCTCATAGTAGCAAGTGAATTAAGTAAACGCTATAAGCAGGGTTCAGCACCATTCCGGCTTGGGCTAAGCATTGCTTATTTGGTTTCTGTATACTCAACGCCAGCGGCTTGCAATTTGTTCCCGCAAGCTTTTGATATAATTATTTGGTGATTTTGCCGCAACCCGCGTGAGCATTCTAAGGAGTTGACGATGATCGATTTGCGCAGCGATACCGTAACCAAGCCAAGTTTGGCCATGCGTGAGGCCATGCATCATGCAGAAGTTGGCGACGACGTGTTTGGCGATGATCCAACGGTCAATCAATTGCAGCGCTATGCCGCCGAGGTGGTGGGCAAAGAGGCGGCAATCTTTGTGCCAAGCGGCACGATGGGCAATTTGGCGGCGCTTTTGGCCCATGCCGGGCGTGGGCAAGAGCTGTTGCTTGGCGACGAATCGCATATTTATCATTACGAGGCAGGCGGTGCTTCGGCCTTGGGTGGCTTGGTGTTTCATCCCATTCCAACCAATGCCCAAGGCGAGCTAGATTTGGCGGCGCTGAATGCGGCGGTGCGACCTGCCTACGATGCCCATGCTGCTCAAGCAGGCGTGGTGTGCTTGGAAAATAGCCACAATCGCTGTGGTGGCACGGTACTTTCATTAGAGTATTTGGCCAAAGTGCGTCAATGGGCCAGCAGCCAAGGCTTGTCAGTGCATATGGATGGCGCACGGGTTTTCAATGCGGCGGTAGCGCTGGGCGTGCCAGCAAGTGCAATTACCCAGCACGTCGATAGCGTGCAATTCTGCTTATCCAAGGGCTTGGGTGCGCCAATTGGCTCGCTGGTGGCTGGTTCGGTGGAGTTTATCAAAAAGGTGCATCGCTGGCGCAAAATGCTGGGCGGCGGAATGCGCCAAGTTGGCGTAGTTGCCGCAGCAGGCTTGATTGCGCTTAACGAAGGCCGCGAGCGCTTGATCGATGACCATGTGAATGCCAAAATGTTGGCCGAAGCCCTAAGCCAATTGCCCCAAATTGAGCTAGATTTGGCGTCGGTGCAAACCAACATTATTGTGTTTGGCTTACGAGATAGCAGCTTTACGCCTGAACAATTGACCGAACGCTTACGTCAAGTTGGAGTATTGATCGTGCCATTCAAAGGCCGTTTACGCGCCGTGACCCACGTTGATGTTAATCGCGATCAATGTGCCGAAGCCGCCAGAATTATTGCCGACGTGTTGCAAAGCGCATAATCCCGTTACAAATTTTGCACATGCGCGCCCTGTGGCTCGTGTATCCTATACGGTATCAAGAATCGTAACTAGACAAGGATATTGGGCGATGAGCGAAATAGCGAATAAACTGGCACATGTTCGGGCAGCAATTGCCCGCTATAAATATGGCGCTGTGCGTTTGCGTGGCGTCGATTGGTTTGCATGGGCCACTGCTGGCCTCGATAACGTGGTTATTTTGACGACTGAAACTGGAATTGCCGAGGTCGTGATTACCGCCGATCAGGCCTTTATCGTCACTGATTCAGTTGAAGTTGATCGCTTGCGCGACCAAGGCATCCCGCCTGAATATCAACTTTGGGCCAGCAGTTGGGCCACGCCGCAGCAGCGCAACCAAGCAGTGCGCGAATGGAGCAACGCAACCTTGGTGGCCTCAGATCGGCCGGCTCAAGGCGAGGTTGGGCTGCCGCCTGAGTTAGTCGCGGCTAAATTGCGCTTAGTGCCAGAGGAAATTGTGCGCTATCAGGCGCTTGGCCGCACCACCGCCCACATTATGACCAAAGTGCTCAGTGCAGCCAAGCCCGATTGGACTGAATTTCAATTGGCAGGCGCAGCCGCCGCTGAGCTTTGGAGCCATGGCATTCACCCAGCTTTGACCTTGGTTGGCGGCGAACGACGCTTGCCCTTGTATGGTCACTTGCCTGCAACTCACGAGCCAATCGGCCAACGCGCAATGCTGGTGGTTTGTGCCCGCCAAGCTGGCTTGTATGCCAATGTCAGCCGCTATGTGCACTTTCGGCCAGAAACCGCTGCCGAACGCGCAAACTACGAACAGGTGATTGCAATCGAAGCCGAAATTATCGCGGCGGCGCAAGTTGGCAGCACGGTTGGCGCAGTCTACGAAGCAGCAGTTGCGGCCTACAACCAACGTGGCGTGGTTGAACAAATGCAGCGTTTGCATCAAGGTGGCACCACTGGCTATCAATCGCGCGAAGTTGTGGCCCGTCCAGGCGAGACAACAATTATCGAAGCCAACACGGCTATGGCATGGAACCCAAGTTTGGCTGGGGTAAAAATCGAAGATACCATTCTGCGCACTGCCGCTGGGGTCGAAGTGCTCTCGGTTGATCCTGCTTGGCCAAGTGTGGAATATGCAGGGCTACGCCGAGCATTACCCTTAGTCATTTAGGAGCAACCCAATGAATCTCAGTGATACACCACATCGTCGTTACAACCCACTTACTGATGAATGGGTCTTAGTTTCGCCGCATCGCACTGCCCGCCCATGGCAGGGTCAAGTTGAAAAAGTCATTCCTGATCAGCGCCCAGCCTTTGATGCCGCATGTTATTTATGCCCTGGCGTAACCAGAGCCAATGGCGAGATCAACCCAGCCTATACCAGCACCTTCGTTTTTCCCAATGATTTTGCAGCCTTGCTGCCTGATAGTCCCAGCGCAACGCTTGCTGATGGCCTGTTTCAAGCCCACAGCGAGCGCGGTATCTGCCGCGTTATCTGCTTCTCGCCCCGCCACGATTTAACCTTGGCCGAAATGGAGATTCCCGATATTCGCTTGGTCGTCGATTTATGGGCTAGCCAATTTAGCGAGCTTGCAGCGATCGATTGGATCAAGCATGTCGAGATTTTCGAAAATCGTGGCGCCGCCATGGGCGCGAGCAATCCGCACCCGCACGGCCAAATTTGGGCTAACGAAAGCATTCCAACGATTGTAGCCAGCGAGCAACGCAGCCAAAAAGCCTATTTCGCCCAACATCAACGCCCACTCCTACTCGATTATGTCGAGCAAGAAGTGGCGCGGAATGAACGGGTGGTGTATGCCAACGAGCATTGGGCGGCAGTTGTGCCATTTTGGGCAGTTTGGCCCTATGAAACCATGCTCTTGCCTCGCCGCGCAGTCAGCACCTTGGCCGAATTGAGCGAGGCTGAACGCGATAGCCTTGCAGATTTGCTCAGCCATACGTTAATTCGCTACGATAATTTATTTCAGACCTCGTTTCCCTATACGTTTGGCTGGCACAATGCGCCCTGCGATGGCGCAGATTACGCCCATCACGTGGTGCATGCTCATATTTACCCACCATTGTTGCGCTCAGCCACGGTGCGCAAATTTATGGTTGGCTACGAGATGTTGGCCCAAGCCCAGCGCGATTTGACCGCTGAAACCGCCGCCCAACGCCTGCGTGATTTGCCCAGCCTACATTGGACGAAGGCTGAGTAAGCGATTAACGAAAAAAGCCGCGCTCTTGTTCAGAGCGCGGCTTTGGCTTTAAGTGCTAAATCGAAATCCAGCCGCCATCGTTTTCGTCGGAGCGATGGGCTGCATCGAGCAAGGTTTGGGTCAGCAAACCATCAGCAAAGGTGGCTGCTTGGGCTAGCGCATCGTGCTGACCACGGCTGTAGGCCTTTAGTGCATGGCCAAGATAGACCGTTCCCACCGGAAAGTTACCACTGATTTCACTGGGAATTGCCACGGTATGGGCGGGCGTGCGCTCTTGCCATTCGCCATCACGCTCGGCGTGCCACAAGCGCGCACCTTCAATTTTGATTGCTCCATGTTCGCCATGAATGATCATACGGTCGTTTTCGTTCAAAGCCGCCACCCCGCTGATCATCACTGAAGCGAAGCCGCCATTAACCAAGCGCACTTGGGCGGTCGCAAAATCATCGCTGGTAACTGGCAAGAGCTGATCATCAAGAGGACGCTCGCCAACAAAGGTGTGTAAAATGGCCCGAATCGAGCTAAAATCGCCACACAGCCAGCGCAACATATCAATTTGATGTGAGCCAATTGCGCCCCACGCGCCACCAGCTTGCTCTTTATCGCTCCACCAATTCCAAGGTCGTTGCGGGTCAGCGCGCGATGAGAAGATAACGCTGCTATTGACATGGCGAATCTGGCCAATCGCATTATCGTTAATCAAAGCCCGCGCCATTTGAAAAATTGGCAAAAAACGCAATTCATGATCGATCAAACTTAATTGCTCAGGATGGGCTTGGGCGGTTTCGAGCATGGTTTGAGCTTCAAGCTGGTTGAGCGCGGTTGGTTTTTCGCACAACACATGCTTGCCAGCCTGCAACGCAGCCACACTCATTTCGCAGTGAGTTCCAGGCGGAGTCACAATCGAAATCAAATCTGCATCGCTGCTCAGCAGATCGCGCCAGTTTTCAAAAGCTTCAACCTCTAAAGTGGCAGCTTCGCGCTGCGTTTTTTCATAATTTTGGGCGGCGATGCCCACGATTTTCAGCCCAGCAGAACGAAAAGCTGGCACCTGAACGCGAGCACCCCAACCGGTGCCAATAATTGCAATCTTCATCAAAAAAACCTCCCTTGGAGCGCAATGCAAGGCTAACGTGCGTCGAGTTGGGCGAGACTTTGCTCGATTTCCTGACGCGGCAAGCCCAATTGCTCAAGGCTTGCATCGCTGCTGCTGAGCAATTGATGATACCACGCCTGAGCATCGCTACATGCAGCTTCGGCAAATTCGGTGGCTTCAAGCCACTGCCAGAGATGATCATCGGCATTAGGATAATCACCAACTGCTGCATAGACGCGCCAAGCATCATCAAGAGTTGCAGGCTCTAACTCGTAATTGCTCAATTCGGCTAGGCCAGCACTGGCAGCTTCGCGCACTTCGGGCGGAATCTTCTGGCCCGAACGCACCAAAGCCCCATAGAGCAGCAAGGCCCGATCAAAGCGCCGATAGGCTTCATCGATCATGCCTTGTTCTTGGAAGCATTGGCCTTCGGCAACGTGCAAGGCGGCCAGCACCGCACAACGATCAAGATCGATCGTATCCTCATATTGAATCAGCTTGAGCAAATCTTCATCGGGCAGCAAATCGACGAAATGGCTATTGGTATCAAATAAATCGCGATAGGCACTATTAATCGTTGCTTGAGCTTCTTCGAGCGAGCCAGCCTCGCGCAAACGCACAATCTTGCGCCAAATCAGGCCAAATTGTTCGATCAACCGTAAAATATAATCGCGCATACATCCTCAAAAAACAGCGCAGTTTAAGGTTTGTCCCCAAACTGCGCCCACGATTTAGCCTAATTGCTTGATCAACTCATTCGGATCGTTGGTTGGCAATTTACAAGCGCGCCGCACGCAAACGTAGGCCGTGGCCTGTTGGTTCAGCAACGGTCGCTCGGCCAACAACGGAATTAGGCTTTGGGCCGCGTGATCATCAGGCTTGCAGGCCGCGACAACTTTGTTAGGCTGGTAGTTGCGATAGGTTGCTTGCAACAAAGCCTTGAATTGAGGATCAGCTGGATCGCCAATTAATGCAACTTCGCGTGGCTCGGCCAAAGCAAAATCGGCGGCAGCAAGCAAGCGCCCAAACGCACCAGGCAACTGAATCAACGCGCCGCTCAAATTGGATAACACGGTTCCAGCATATTGGCGATACTCATAGCGATCAAGCAGAGTTGCCAAACGCAGCAACACATCGACCGCCACCGAATTGCCAGCAGGTGTGGCGTTGTCGTAGAGGTCGCGCGGGCGGGTGATCAATTGTTCGTGATCGCTGGCTGTGTCAAAAAAGCTACGTTGCTCTTCATCCCAAAAGCGCTCGGTCATGCTTTCGGCCAATTCAATCGCCACCTGCAACCAACGCAAATCAAACGTTGCCTCATACAAGGCAATCATACCATCGGCGACACACGCGTAATCTTCGAGGTAGCCCTTAAATTTCGCTTGGTCATCTTTGTAGGAGCGATATAACTGACCATCTTTGTAGAGCTTGCTGGTGATGAATTCTGCATTGCGAATTGCTGCCGCGCGATATTCCTCGTTGTCGAGCACATTCGCCGCAAAGGCCAAACTGCGCAACATCATGCCATTCCACGAAGCCAAAATTTTCTCATCGCGGCCTGGGCGAATGCGGGTATTGCGCTGGGCCAAGAGCGTTGCCCGAATCGCAGCGATGCGCTGGGCCAAATCTTCTTCGCTAATGCTCAACTCTTTGGCTACCACGCTTGGCTCTTGCGCCACATACAAAATCGAATGGCCCTCGAAATTGCCTTCTGGCTGAATATTCCAATACAATTGGGCCAGCGCTGCATCTTCAGGGCTGAGCAATTGCTGAATCTCGGCCAAACTCCAAACGTAGAACTTGCCTTCTTCGCCTTCGCTATCAGCATCTTCTGCTGCGTAAAAACCGCCGTCGGGGCTGGTCATTTCGCCCAAAATATAGCCAATACTTTCCTCGGCAATCCGGCGATAGAACGGCTCGTGGGTGGCTTGGTAGGTTTCGAGATACAGCTGAGTGAGCAATGCGTTGTCGTAGAGCATCTTCTCAAAGTGCGGCACCAACCATTGGGCATCGACCGAATAGCGGGCAAAACCACCGCCAAGCTGATCGTACATGCCGCCATTGGCCATTGCTTGCAAGGTTTGGGTCACTTGATTCAGCGCATCTTGATCTTCGCTGCGCAGCCACGTGCGCAAAACCATGCCAAAAATCAAGGCTTGGGGAAATTTGGGTGCGCCGCCGTAGCCGCCAAAGCGGCTATCAAATTGGCTCATTTGACGTTGAGCAGCAACATTCAACTGGCTTTTGCTGAGCTTCACTTTTTCGAGATCAAAGCTCAAAATATCTTGTAAATGCTCACGCATTTGTTCAGCGCTATGAAACACCTCTTCACGGCGGTCGCGGTAGGCTTCGGCCACGCCATGCAGCACCTGTTGAAACGAGGGCATATTGTGGCGCGGCTCTGGCGGGAAGTAGGTTCCGCCATAAAACGGCGCGCCCTCGGGCGTTAAAAAGACCGTCATCGGCCAGCCACCATGGCGGGTCATGGCTTGGACAGCGGCCATATATAACGAATCAATATCAGGCCGCTCCTCGCGATCGACCTTGATATTGACGAACAATTCATTCATCACAGCGGCGGTCGCTGGGTCTTCAAACGATTCATGGGCCATCACATGGCACCAATGGCAGGCGCTATAGCCCACACTTAATAAAATTGGCTTATCATCTTGTTTGGCACGTTGCAAGGCTTCTTCGCCCCACGCATACCAATCGACGGGGTTTTCGGCGTGTTGCAACAAATAAGGGCTAGTTTCATGAATTAAACGATTTGCCATAACGGCTCCTTAACTAAGCTATACGTAGTATATAGCAGGTCTAGCGCCGAGGAGATTAATGGAGTACTAACTTTCGCTGCTGATGGGCACAAGCCCCAGTCTTTAATATTGCAATGATCCATTTGCAAAAAACTTGGATTCGCCATCCTTCCGTCCATCCGCTGGAGGGAGAGGCAGGGGATTTCATCCCTCTGCACCCCTAATATTTGTTCGGTGGATTATTACAGCAGCACAGATATAGACCAAACAGTGTTTAATGAGAATACATCAGGCCTACTCAAATACGAAAATTATGTCAATTGATGGAGAAATATATGCTCGAACATGCCTTGCCTGACCCAATGCTGCTCACATGGATGGGCAGTTATACCCACGCCGATTTGGAGCATGTGACCCGTGCGACCCAGCTTTTACACCATTTAGCGCCATTTCGCAGCCTAAGCGAGGCAGCGGTAATTGGGCGTTGGTTTACATGGCTGTTGATGCTTGAACATCACACATTAACGTACCTTGATTTGAATCTCGAGCAAGCACAGCGCTATTGGCGTGGGTTGCGGGCAGTCGCCGAAAACCGATCGGCGGGCACATCGGTGCTTGGCCAAGCCTTAGGCGATTTCGTGGGTAATTTGCCGCGCTTACCCGCCTTCAGCAGTGGCGATTTAATGTTAGTCAGTTTGGCGATTGGGCATACGCTCGATGGCTTGGCCTGGCGCTATACTTGGCAAAGCCAACAAAGCGAGCCAGTAGCTAGCTCATTGTTGGATGCAATGGGGCGTTCGAGTGGCATCTATACAGCCTTGACCTTGTTGAGTGCCTTGCGCGGCTGGCGCTTATCCGAGGTGCTGCTCAACCATCCTGCGCGGCGCTGCATGAAAGTGGTCGAGGCGGTTGCAGGCAGTTTGCGCCTCCAACCAACCTCGGCCTTACCAGATAATTTGTGGCAAGCGCTTGAGCAAGCCTTTGCGCCGCTCGATAAACAATGGGCTGATTATCGGCAGACTAGCGGCTTGCTCTTGCAGCGCTACCAAACATGGCTCGCCAGCGAACAGGCTACTGACGACGCAAGCGCTGAGTAAGCGTCTGATAAAAATGGGCTTGCGGATAGACATGAGCAAAGCGACAAATTTCTTCAGCCCGCGTCACCTCAATCTGATCATCAGGCTCAATCGGAAACGACCACTGGCCATCAAGGCTAATAATCGTTGGATGATGGCGGGCCAACGTCCAAGTAATTTTAGTTGCTGGCGGTAGCACCAGCGCTGGCAAACTGGTTAAGTGGCCAGCCACCGTCACCAACAACAACGAATCGGAGCGCGGGTCGAGCACCGGCCCGCCTGCGGCTAAGGCATAGGCGGTCGAACCAGTTGCGGTTGAAACCAACACCCCATCAGCACGATAGCTGGTCAGTGGCATGTCGTCGATCGCAACTGAAACATGGACGACGCGCGCCACATCACGCCGCGAGAGCAACACCTCGTTCAAGGCCAAATCGTTGTAGATCTCTTGGCCTTGGCGCAACACCCGTGCTCGCACCAAGGTGCGCTGATCGTACCAGCCGCCGCCGCTGAGCAACACCTCAAGCCCTTCAAAGACCGATTCTTCGGTTACTTCGGCCATAAAGCTGAGGTGGCCCATCGCCACGCCCAAAATTGGCATCGTGTGGGTGATACCAACCCGGGCAGCGCGCAACACCGTGCCATCGCCGCCCAACGCCAACAACAATTCGCAGGGTGCGACCAACTCTGGCTCATCGCGGGCACTTTGCGATGTGCCTAGCCACACACTTAACCCTCGTTCGCCTAACCAAGCCGCAATTCGTTCCCCTGCTTGGGCTGTTGCAGGCACAAGGGGATTGTATAAAACGCCAATTGTTTGCATAGCGCCTCCTGTGGTGGCCATTCTGCGCTGCATCATAACACACTCACTAGGCCGCTCGCTATTTGGCTGCTTGGCGCACCACCCATTTCACCGCATCAATCACCAGCTCTGGTTGATCAAGGTGTATGTAATGGCCACTGTGTTCAGCAATCTGCTGCTGGCTATTGCTCGAAAGCTGGGTCAATTCGTGTTGCAATTCATCCCAAACTTGTTCAAATTCCTCGGTCATTGCAGGCTCGGCCATACCACGGGTGAGCACAACCAACGGCAAGTCGTTGAGCGGTTGCGGCGCTTGGGCACGATTCAAATCTTGCTGCACTGCTTGCAACGCTGCTGCAAGTGATTCACAGGTGGCATTTTGATAGGAACTGGCGCGAATCGAGGCTTGATTGGCTGCTGGCAGCTTGGCATAGGTGGCTTGCGCTTGGTCAAATAACCCAATGCCGCGAATAATCCCAAAAGGAGCAACCGCATCACAGACCAGCATCGACTGACGCATTAATTCAAAGGGATCGTCGGCAAGCTTGGGCTGTCGTTGTTGCTGTTGTTCGTGCGATGAATCGACCAGCACCAAACCAACAACATCATCAGGGTAGCGCTGGGCATAGTCGCGGATATACAAACCGCCAGCGGAATGACCAACCAACACATATGGCCCTGAAATTTTGGCTTGATTGAGCAGTTCTTGCAAAGTTTGGGCAATCGAGCCACTATCTGCCTTGCCTGCAACAGCATCGCTCCAACCCATGCCAACCCGATCGTAGGCACAAACTCGATATTGCTCAGCTAATGTTGGTTGAACCAAGCCCCAAACATCGGCGTTATCACCTAAGCCTGCTTCGAGCACAATCGTTGGGCTACCACTCCCCATACAAACGAGGCGCATCGCATGGCCATTGACCATGATTTGCTGCTCAGCAGGCAAAAAGCGTTGGCGATCACGCTGGCTGGCCCAGCGTTGAAAAAACCAGCCCCCAATCAGTAACCCAACAATCAAGAGGCCAAGCCAGCGCATCCAGCGCCCAATCCGCCGTAACAGCGAACGTTTTGGTTGTGTATTCATGGCTATTCCTTAAATCAAAAGATATAGCCTAACTATAGCCAAGCCAGCGCCAAACCATAGGTTAATCAGGGTGAACGGCCCTCGTCAATTCGGGCGATGGCAGCATCGATCTTGCGGACGCTTCATAGAGGATTATTGTCGAGTGGCTGGTGGGTTCCACGCTTAAACCAAATAGTTTGGCCATCACAATGGGCGTAATAGCCCCGCCACAGCGTAAAATCGCCTGGCTGACCATACAAAACATAGGTATGCTGGCGAATATAGTTCAGCAGTTTAAGCGCAATTGAAGCTTGAAAAGGTGCCTGAGATCGATTGGGATCTGCTTGGCACAAGGCCCATTCAAGCGCAAACATGGAACTATAGCTGGTGTAGGCTGGTAATCGCTGGAGCTGAAAATAGTGCCATGGAAAATCACCACTGACAGGAATTAATTGCGCAATTGGCTGATGCTTGGCACATAACCACCAAAAGCAATTCGCTTCAATCCATCGAGTATGATTCACGCCAATCATATCTCAGTAAACTTCCATATATTACAGGGGTTCAGTTGCATAGCGCACAACTTCAAGCACCTGCGCAGGATCACAGCCATAGATGCCTGCCCCCCAAGCTGCGTTAAGTTCAACCACCGCCCAGCCACGTCCTGCAATTACGCCAACGTCGATTACCACAGCACGCGGAAGTTCAACCTGCGGATCATCCAAAAGGTGCTGCAAAAATTGCTCAAGCTCAGCATGTTCCTCGGCAGTGCTCGCAAAATCAGCTTCATCTTGGGGCGCAGCATAGCGAGCATAAAGCGAAGCAGTACGTAATTGACGATCAAGCACAAAGCAGCGAAATTCCTTCTCCCAAACCACGACTTCCGCCACCAACACAGGAAGATCAACCGCGTCAGTAGGCAGTTTGTCGTTTGGCATATACACCTTGGCTGGAAAGCGTTTATCGTTTGGCGGTTTTACAAAGGCTGGCAGCATAGCCTGAGCAGTTTCAATACTGGTTAATTGAATCTGGCGCTGGCGATATTGCATAGGAAGTCGCGGTAGCCAGGTATCTGGCGGTTCAGGGAGATTCAAACCCAACGCTTCTGCAATCGGGTGGGCAAATCCACCTTCTAGGTAAAGCACAACAGGAGGATTAATCGGCACTTGTGGCGGCGCTGTCCAATGAGTAAGCCGCTGAACATGCCAGCCACGTTGAATTGCCGCCCGCCACAAGGCCTGTGAATCTGGCGTATAGCGCGGTGAAAGCACAAGGGTTGGCTGCTGGTGAACCTCGTCCATCGTTACAACCTCGGTTAATCAAAAAGCCCCTCATCAATTGCAGATGAGGGGCGAGAGTGAGCCGAACTAGCTGCCCAACTCGTCGTCGTCGTCGCCGTCGTCGTTATCAACGTCATCGAGGCTCATTTCGTCGAGATCTTCTTCTTCTTCTTCGCCCATTTCATCAACTTCATCGTCGTCATCGCCATCGAAATCGTAGCGCAACGAGTAATCGCGAACGTATGGCCGGAACGAACCCATATCGCCGCTGAGCTTGCCAGGGAACGAGATTTTGGTGCGTTGCGAAGGGTGTTGGAAGGTTTCGCGAATTACAATCCGCACTTGGCCATTTTCGATGTGGGCAATCGCTGCCGCATATTTATTGCCGCCATCGATCAACTCGGCCAAGCGTTGGGCCAATTTTGGCTCGATCCGCCCAATCAAAATGCCATCGCTGGTATACACATTCAGCAAGCGGCCTTCGTGGCGCAACTCGACGCTTTCGCCACTGCCCAATTGGCTCACCAGCCCTGGGTTAGCAAGATTGGTCAGGGTTGTAATCCCAGTTTTGCCAGTTTCGCTCACAAACAAGCGCAAATCGACCAACTCGCGGCTGCGTTGGTTGGTTTTGCCTTCGCTGCTCAACAATGGCGTTAGCTTATCGATGTTGCGGCGCGCAATGATATTGCTTGGAGCCAACTTCAGAGTTTTTTGATAGGTTTCGAGTGCTTCGCTATACCGATTGACTTCTTGCAAGGCTTTGCCTAAACGGTTATAGGTTTCTGGATCTTCGGCCAGTTCGATTGCTTTGCGATTGAGTTCAATTGCCGCTTCCCACTGATTATTAGCAGCCTCACTAATCGCCTGATCAATTAAACGATTGCGAATACGCATCTTATCATCTTGCTTGGACACTGGTTTCCTCCAGGTTTTAATCACACAGAACGGATGCAGCTCGCGCCACATCCGCTTTAAACTAATCCGAAAACAGCTAATGCTTAAACGTCGAGTTTCAAGGCCGCAAGCAGGCCGAGAAAGCCAACAAAGTTGTTCATGGAGTGGGCTAAAACAGCGCTCCACAAGTTATTGGTGTAGTGGTAGACAATCGCTAAGATGACCCCGCCCAAGAAAATTGGAATCAACAAGGCAATATAGCCAGTCGTCACCCCAAAAACGTGCGGCAGCGCAAACATAACTGCGCTCAACACCACGCCCCAAGTTACGCCGAGCTTTTGGCGTAAGGCCCGAAACGCATAGCCCCGAAAAAAGACTTCCTCTAAAAATGGCCCAATAATCACCACAAACAGGCCAAAGAGGCCAATTTGCAGGTTGCTTGCATCGCGAAATGGGCCTATCAATTGATCTTGCTGATCAGGATTGCTGCCCAAGGCTGTGCCAATTAAGCCAGAGATAAAGTTGGTCACTAAAAAGCTTATGCCAGCCACAAACCCAAGCCCCAAGGCAAGGCCCAGCTTTTTGCTGTTTAGCCCAAACCACGCCAAGGGTAATTTGCGCAGCAGCTTGACCCGCAAGATGCTTGCCATGGTAAAGCCTAAGCCCAAGGTCGGCGCATTCAGCAACATAAAGGTTGGGTCGGTCAGCAACCCTTGAATCTCATCAAGGCTGCTTAAACCCTTGGCCAGCATATAGCCAACCATAATTACCACTTGCAAAATGACCGCAATCAAAAAGCCAATAATCAAATCGGGCAATACCCAATAGGCCATTGGCGTGCTGCTTTGACCTTCTTCGGTTACAAGCACCTGCGGCACTTGATAGGCCTGATCGGCTGGATACCAACCAGCTTGCTGTATTTGCTGTTGGGGCAAAGCTTGCGGTGGGGCAATTGGTGGTTGCGGTACGCCGCCCAAGGCTTTTAATACTGCGTCGTTGCGTTCGCGCTGTTGGTCGTCGTTGCCGTAGCTCATACTGCACCTACTGCCAGCGCTTCGCCAACCAGATCGCCGCCTAGCCACCATGGCCTGGTTTCGGTCACATGAATGTTGACCACTTTGCCATACCAATTGCCTTCGGCCTCGAAAAAGACCAATTTGTTGTTGCGATCGCGACCGCGCCACTTGCCTTTGGTAAATTCTTCGACCAACACTTCAACATCATGGCCTAAAAGCTCTTCGTTGCGCTCAGTAATAATTCGTTCTTGCAAACGCTCAAGCGCAATCCGGCGATATTGCTTTTCTCCATGTTCAACTGCCAAAGCTGGGTCAAGCTCCATCTCGCCAGCTTTGGTGCCAGGCCGCGAGGAATAGGCAGCAATATGCACTTTATCGAAGCGCAAATTTTCGACCATTTCCAACGTGCGCTCGAACATCTCGCGGGTTTCGCCAGGATGGCCAACAATAATATCGGTGCTCAACGAGACATTCGGTATAATCTCGCGAATCCGTTCGATCAATTTGGTGTATTTGGCGACGGTATAGCCGCGCTTCATCACCTTGAGCAATTGATCATCGCCTGCCTGAATTGGCAAGTTGATGTCGGGCATCACTTTGGGCAAGCGGGCAATTGTGTGTAATAATTTTTCGCTCATAAAGGCTGGGTGCGAGGTCAAGAAGCGCAAGCGCACCAAACCCGGGGTATCGTGAATATAGTCGAGCAAATCGGCAAGGTCGGGTCGCCCGGGCAAATCGTGGCCATACGAATCGACAATTTGGCCCAGCAAGGTAATTTCCTTGGCTCCACGGGCACAAATTCGGCGCACTTCATCGGCAATTTCGGCCATGGAGCGTGAGCGCTCTTTGCCACGACGCAGCGGAATCACACAATAGGCACACGACATATTGCAGCCATAATTGATTGGCACATGCACATTGACTGGCGGCACTTCCCAATCGGCGACTGGCAAGGCAGGCTCGTCAAGCTGGTAGATTGGGTTTGGCGCTAAGGCCAACACTTCGTCAACCGCCGATGGCGAGACAAAGTGATCAACCATTGGTAATTTTTTCTTGAAGATCGATTGATTATTTGGGCCGACCATACAGCCCCACAGCACAATTTTGGTATCAGGCCGCTCGCGCTTGATCCGTTGAATATCGGTAATTTTGCCGATAATCTTTTCTTCAGCATTGGCGCGCACTGAGCACGAATTTAATACAATAAAATCGGCATCTTCTGCTTGCTCAGCAGGAGTATAGCCTACCCCTTGCAGCGCCGATTCGAGACGCTCTGAATCAGAGACGTTCATTTGACAGCCAACTGTCCATACAAAATAGCGATTTCGTTCCATAACCCTATAGCCTTTACGTCGTTAATAGCAAAAGTCGCAGCATTATAGCCTAGGAATCAGGCCATCGCAACCGTCGCAAGCGAGAGTTTAAGCCAATTAAGCCACGTTTGCAGCCCAAAAAGCCTTGCTTGTATTGTGCCACGTTTTTCTGATTCGGCCCAAAATGAGATATTAATGAATGCTCAGAGTTCCAAGTCGATAGCGGCCATCATCCTGCTTGCCTTCGATCGCCAACTGTAACGGCTGCACATAGCGATTGATTGCAGGTGCAACGATGCTCACTTCGTATTCGCCTGCTGGCAACGAAAATTGATCAAATTGCTGGCTATGTTGATAGGCTTGGCTTGGCAGCACCAGGCGCAAATCAAGGCTCGCTTCTGCTTGCCACACCACTGTCTGAGCGCGATCGCGCACTTGCCATACCAACGGCCAGCGCTCATAAATCGGGGCAACTCCTGCATTTTGCCATGTGCTTTCGAGGTGCAGTTGCTGATCGCGAACGGCGAGTTTGATGCTGCTTGGCGCATAGCGATAGCCAGCTAATGTGCCAGCCAGCCCAAAATTGTGAATATCAGCCTGCGTCCAGTTGCTTGCTTGTTCAGGGCAATTAACTGGATCACGCCAAAAATCCCACGGCCCTTCACGATAGGGCTGGGCAAAATTACCATTGCTCACATACGAAATATGATAGGAAATAACCTGAGTTTGGGCAGCCAAAAACTGGCCGCTATAATCGTGCTCGCCATATTCGCCAATCATCTCGCTAAAAATTGGCGCTACTTTCCAACGTTCAGCGACCAATGGGCCAATTGCTTGGCCATCAACCGTTATCTCACTTTGGATCAGTTGGTCGATATTTTGCATTTGCTCAGGCATGCCCAACGCATCGCGGGTGATGCTCCAATAGGGCTGCTTGGTCATCGCATAGTAAAACACTGGATTCTTGCTTAGCGGAATCGAAATGAGGAAATGCTGGCTAAGCCGAGTGTGCCAACTATCAACTAGCCATCGAGCAGTATCCTCATTGGCCCACATCACATGGCTTTTATCAGCATTCCACGGCAAATAGCCCTCGCCATAGCGGCCATAACTACGCATCTGCACGCCCAAAATCCGCTGATCGCCAGCAAATTCGGCCACAAAGCCATCGAGCAAGGCTTCAAGTCGCGCTTGCACATAGTCATGATTGTAATTTGGATACCAATCGCCCTCGAAGCTGGCGCCAAATGCAGCCTGTTGCAAATATTCAGGCATAAATGGGCCATTGCTGCTTGGGCCAGCACTCGCGCCTAACCCAAGCCAAACCCGCTGGCCTTGCGCTTCTGCACTATCCAACAATTGGTGGATCGGCTGCCAGTTATAGTGATTTTCACTTGGCTCAAGCGCCGCCCACGTCCAACGATCGTAGCGCTCGCGATTCGAAATTAATTTTGCTGGGCAAATCATGGTTTGGCCGCGCCATTGATACAGCCCGCGCCCAGGATTGGCTAGCTCTGCTTGCTCAATTGGAATAATCGTTGGCGTGAATATTTGCCAATTTGGGCTAGTTTGAGGCCGCAGCACATACCAAACCACGCCCAATCCAGCCACTACCAAAAGCCCAATCAGCACCTTAACTGTTCGCATTGCCCAATCCTTTATACCAATCATCATTATTCTAGCATCGATTGTTGCGCAGTCAGGAATAAGGATGAACATCAGAAAGCAAAAGAAAAAAGGGTTCAGGGGTCAGGTATTAGGCTTTGGGCATTAGAAATTAATAATCTGTAGCTCAAAAACTCATCATTCGTGCAATTCGTAGCCAAACTATTAACGCAGAGGCACAGAGAAAAGTCAAAAGTCAAAAGTCAAAAGTCAGAAAGGGTCAGGAATAAGGCTTTGGGCTATGGGAACAATAATCACATCAATCTGTGCAATCTGTGGCTAAAATTAGGATGAGGGATGAAGAATGAAGGGCCAGCGGGATAAACAGAGATCCATCATGGACAGAAGGAACAGCATCCAAACAATCTGTGCCAATCTGTGGCCAAAAATGTAACCTTCGTGCCCTTCGCGTTCTTCGTGGCCTTCGCGGTTATAGCCCTTCGTGCCCTTCGTGTTCCTTCGTGGATCAAAAAAGCTGCGTTCGATCGACAAGCAATCAAACGCAGCTCTGGGCAAAATAAAATTATTTCAGGCGATATTGCTCGTAGCGATGGGCAAATTGGCGTGGCACTGCACCCTTAATTGTCGTGCCTTCTTCGCCAAATTCTTCGCTTTCGATCATGCCACGTTCGTGCCAAAGCGCCACAAGCTCGTTGGCTTTGTAGGGAATCATGACCTCGAATTTGACCATACGCTCCATCAACATTTGCTCAATTGCCGCTTGCAAGCGATCAATCCCGATGTTTTGTTGGGCCGAAATCGCCACCCAGCGGTCGATTGGCAAGCCCAACTCGGTGATCATGCGTACAATTTCAGTGTCGCTCGGTACATCGATTTTGTCGATTTTGTTGAAGACCGTCAGAATTGGCTTATCTTGGACTTTTAGCTCGCTGAGCGTATCCATCACGGTTTTGAATTGTTCTTCAACATTCGGATGAGTCAAATCCAAAACGTGCAACAATACATCGGCTTCGGCGATTTCTTCCAAGGTAGCGCGAAACGCAGCGACCAAGGCAGTTGGCAAGCGTTGAATAAAACCGACGGTATCGGTCATCAATACTGCACGGCCACCAGGCAAGGCAACCTTGCGCGTAGTTGGGTCGAGCGTGGCAAACAACATATCTGCGGCCAGCACATCTGCTTGGGCCAAGCGATTGAGCAGGGTCGATTTGCCAGCGTTAGTATAGCCAACCACCGAAATGATCGGCAAGCCCGATTCTTGGCGATTTTGGCGATACAGCTCGCGGTGGCGATGCACATCGGCCAATTGCTCTTTCAACAAGGCAATGCGTTTGCCAATAATCCGTTGGTCGCTTTCGAGCTGGGTTTCACCAGGCCCGCGCAAACCAACCCCGACCCCTGAACCGCCGCCACCGCCGCCAGATTGGCGCTCAAGGTGCGTCCAAGCGCGACGCAAACGCGGCAGCAAATAATCGTATTGAGCAAGCTCAACCTGCAAACTCCCTTCGCGGGTGCGGGCATGTTGAGCAAAAATATCCAAAATCAAGGTCGTGCGATCAATCACCTTAACTTTGATCAGTTCTTCGAGGTTACGGGCTTGCGAAGGCGAAAGCTCCTCGTCGAAAATCACCACATCATAGGGCGTTTCCGAACGCAAATCAGCAACTTCGCGCACTTTGCCTGGCCCGATATAGGTTTTGGGATTAGGATGATCAAGCTTTTGCGAAACCGTGCCAACCACTTCGAGGCCAGCGGTATCGGCGAGCAAGGCCAATTCATCGAGTGAATCGTCGATGTGCCAAGCTTCGCGGTTATTATAAACATCGCCCCCAACTAACAGGGCGCGTTCCTTAGGTTTGGCGGTAACATGCATTTTTTCCCGAACGGTATTACTCATACAACTCCTTAAAATTTTTCTGCCCACAGCGTGATTAACTGCAAAATCGATAATGTTGTTCTTTTACCATAACTTGATCATTTGAGTTCCGCCTTTCACCAAGGATACGCTGTGGTTGCTCTTTGCTGATACTGTAGCATAATTTTGGCCATGGCTCATCCCTCGCACGACTGATTTTGCTATGCGATAATGGGGTTAATTGTGTGACGCAAGGAGGCGTAGCGATGACTGAACAGATCCATTATCGAACCTGCCCACTCTGCGAGGCGATGTGTGGCTTGGCGATTACGGTGGCCGATGGCACAGTTAAGCAGATTCGTGGCGATCAGGCAGATCCGCTTAGTCGCGGCCATATTTGCCCCAAAGGGAGCGCGCTTGGCGATATTCACCACGACCCTGATCGCTTGCGCCAGCCGTTGCAACGCCGCGCTGATGGCTGGCATGCAATCGGTTGGGACGAAGCGTTTGATTATGCTGCCAGCCAATTAAAGCAGCTTCAGGCTCGCTATGGCCCCGATAGCATCGCGATTTATCAGGGTAATCCTTCGGTGCACAATCTTGGCACGGCCTTGGGGGCTGGCGCATTCGTGCGCAGCTTACGTACCAAAAACCGCTTTTCGGCCAGTTCAGTCGATCAATGGCCCCATCAATTGGTGGTTTATCACATGTATGGACATCAATTGATGCTGCCAATTCCCGATCTCGATCGAACCCAGTTTTTATTGATGTTTGGGGCGAATCCGGCGGTTTCAAATGGCAGCATTATGAGCGCTCCCGATATCAAACGCCGTTTGAAGGCCATTCAGCAGCGTGGCGGCCAAATCGTGGTCTTTGATCCACGCCAAACCGAAACTGCCCAACTGGCCGATCAACATTATTTTATTCAGCCAGGTAGCGATGGCTTAGTTTTGGCGGCGCTGATTCACACAATTCTCAAGGAAGGCTGGGCTAATCCTGGGCGCTTAGCTGGTTTTACCCATGGCCTTGACGAACTGGAAAGCTTGTTCGAGCGGTTTAGCCCTGCTGCGGTCGCTGCGATTTCAGGAGTCGCCGCCAGCACCATTCTGCAACTAGCCCATGATTTTGCGCATGCCAGCAGCGCTGTCTGTTATGGCAGGATTGGCGTTTCGATCCAGCAGTTTGGCACGCTGAGCCAATGGCTGATTCAGGTGCTCAACATCATCACTGGTAATCTGGATCGCGAGGGCGGCTCGATGTTTACCACGCCTGCCTTCGATACCTTGCCGCTTGGCAGCAAAGGCAATGTTGGCCGCTGGCATACCCGCGTGCGCAACTTACCAGAATTTGCTGGCGAATTGCCTTCGGCTGCAATGGCCGAAGAAATGTTAACTCCTGGCGAAGGCCAAATTCGCGGCTTAATCACCTCGGCAGGCAACCCAGTTTTATCAACGCCTAATGGTCAGCAACTTGATCGGGCCTTGGCTGGGCTTGAGTTTATGCTCTCGATTGATTTTTATTTGAATGAAACAACCCGCCATGCCCATTTGATTTTGCCGCCAAGCTCGCCCTTGGAGCATGATCATTATGATGTGCTATTTCACAATTTGGCAATTCGCAACACCGCCAAATACAGCCCTGCGCTATTTGAAATCGATGAGCATGCGCGCCACGATTGGCAAATTTTTGGCGAATTGACCCAACGTCTGAGCGAAAAAGAGAACCGCATCTTTCCGCCAAAAGCGATGCTTGAACGTGGATTGCGCTCAGGGCCATATGCGATTCAGCTCAGCGAATTGGCCCAACAGCCGCATGGCATCGACCTTGGGCCATTGCAGCCACGGCTGCCAGAGCGCTTATTTACCGACGATAAACAGATTCAGCTGATTCCGCCAGCAATTGCCAATGATTTGGATCGCTTGGCCGAGTTATTGCAGCAAGCGCCAAGCAAGCAATTACGTTTGATTAGTCGACGCCAACTGCGTAGCAACAATTCATGGATGCACAATAGTCAACGCTTGGTTAAGGGCGATGATCGTTGTACCTTGCAAATGCACCCAGACGATGCTGAGCAACGCCACTTGCAGCATGGTCAAACTGTTAAAATCAGCTCGCAGGTTGGCAGCATTGAAGCAAGCTTAGAAATTAACCAAGTAATGATGCCTGGCGTTGTCAGCTTGCCTCATGGCTGGGGTCATCGCTACCCAGATACGAAATTGCAGATTGCTCAAGCCCGCCCTGGCAGCAGCATCAACGACTTAACCGATGACCAAGCGATCGATCCCCTTAGTGGCAACGCTGCATTAAATGGCATCGTTGTCGAGGTTGAGGCCAGCGCATAAGGTTAACGAAACCACGAAGAGCACGAAGAGCACGAAGGACGAAACCACGAAGAGCACGAAGAGCACGAAGCTTGATCCCAACAAAACTCCGCGTTCTTCGTGGTTAAATTTCATCCCTCATAATTCATCCTTCATCCCTCATCCTTCTGATTTCTGCCTTTTGCCTTTTGATTTGGCATTTCATCCTTCATCCTTCATCCTTCATCCTTCATCCTTTCGTTCACCCCTCGACCGTGGTTGGGCGTAATTGGGGTTGGAGCATATCGCGGGCTTGCTGCAAGCGCTTATAGACATTGGCCAGCGAGATTCCTTGGTGCTGAGCAATCGCATCGCACGACATATCGTTGTAGAACCACAAGGAAAAGGTGCTGTTAAGGCGCGGTGACAATGCTTGCAAGGCTTGATTGATCGTTTCATAGACTTCGCGCTTGAGCAAGGCAGTTTCTGGCGAGGGCGTGGCGCTCTGCGGCATACTTTCATCATTGGACAACAAGCTATCAAGCGGTTGTAAGCGTTTGAGTTCGCGTTGCTGCTGGCGATGCAGATCAATGCACAAGTTATAGGCCATGCGCATCAGCCAAGCCTTAGCATTGGTAATTTTATGGGCATGACGCGGCAACGATTCCCACACTTTGAGCACCAAACGGCTCAAGGCTTCATCAGCATCGTGCGCATTACCATGCATCCAGATTAAACATTGGCGCGAAAGTTCAGCTTGATACAAACTATACAACTCCCAAATTGCAGCCTGTTCGCCGCGACAAATTTGTTCGACGAGTTGTATGGCCACTGTTTCGCTGGGTTGGTTTTGATTGCAAACATCGCTGTTCATAGCGCATCCTTCACTAGCTATTGAATATCCGTTAGTAGGTCTGCTACAATTCAAAGCATAACAGCGCAGCGTTTCAAAATCGTTTTATGGGAGATGTAGCTCCGTGAATGTCACGCCTCAGCCTGATGATTCGGCTCAATCGGTGCCAAGTTTACGGATTCACGTTTTTGGTGGTTTGCGAATCTTTATCGATAATCAACGAATTAGCGATCTGCCAACCCGCAAAGTCGAAGCGCTTCTAACCTACCTTGCGGTCAATCCCTATCCTCACGAACGCGAGGTATTGGCTCAGTTATTATGGGATGATTTATCTGCAGAGCGCACGGCGGGCAATCTGCGCCTAACGCTCAATCAATTACGTAAAGCGCTCAATCCATTTATTGAGGTCACACGCCACACGATTGGGCTGCACCCGCAAGCAACCTATTGGCTTGATCTGCACTATTGCGCCAAAATTTACGCAAATCCAGCTAGCTCAACCGAGGACTTAGCCAGCGCAATCGAGCACTATCAGGGCGATTTCTTAAACGGTTTTTATTTGCGCGATGCAGAAGGCTTTGGCACATGGCAGCTTCAGCAAGCAGAATATTGGCGCCAACAAACCTTCGGCGCGCTGCGCCGCTTGATCGAACGCTATAGCCTCGTCAGCAACTACAACGAGGCCATTCGTTGGCTCCAACGCTTGGTTACGCTCGATGCGTGCGATGAGGTCGCGCAACGCCAGTTAATGGTATTGTTGATGCGCACAGGCCAGCGGCACACAGCCTTGCGCCAATATCGCGTGCTCGAACAGGTGCTAGAGCGTGAATATGGATTACAACCTGAACCGGCTAGCGCAGCCTTGCAACGCCAAATTTTGGCCACACCAGCTCAACGCCCACAGCGCCTGATACGCGCAACTCCGCTGCTGTATGGCCGCCAAAATGAGCTAGAACGCCTAACCCATTGGCTTGCAGCCGAACAACATCAACTTTTGACGATTATGGGCGCTGGTGGCAGTGGCAAAACCCAGCTAGCCCTGACCTTTGGCTGGAAGGTGGTCAATGATTATCTTGGGGCAGCCAGCAATGGCGTTTTTTATTGTTCGTTGGTCAGCCCTGATCAACAGCCCCAGCTTTTAGAGGCCGAGCCTGTGCTCTTGGCCTTGATTCAAACGCTCAGCCTCGCGCCGCCCCGCAACAGCGATTTCGTCGAGCACATCATTCGCCAAATCCAAACCCAAGAGCTACTGATCATCATCGATAATGGCGAATTACTGGCCACCAGCGCGCGCCTAGCCTTGAGCAGCCTGCTTCAGCAGCTTCCCCAATTGCGCTTGATCATCGGTTCGCGCGAGCGCATGCGGCTCCAAAACGAATATGTGTTGGAATTAGCGGGCTTGGCCTATCCAGAGATCGATGTTGATGCAGAATATTCGCCCTTGCTCGCTGAACAATTCCAGCATTTTGCAGCGCTTGATCTATTTATGAATTGCTTGCAACGCCAAGGCAAATCGGCCAATTTAGCCGATTATGCGCCCGCCGAGCGCCAAGCAATTGGCCAAATTTGCCAAATGGTGCATGGCTTGCCGCTGGCAATTGAATTAATCGCCCCATGGATGACGATTCGCAGCGGCAACGAAATTGTGCAGGCACTCCGCCAAGATATGCAGCTTTTTCACAGCGATGTGGTTGATATTCCAACCCGCCATCGCAGCATTCAAGCAGCCTTCGATTATTCATGGCAATTGCTCGATCAACATGAACAGGCTTGTTTAGCGCGCTTGGCGGTGTTTCCCAGCAGCTTCGATGCCCAAGCAGCAGCAGCGATTGCAGCAGTCGATCTGCCAGTTTTGGCCAATTTTCATGCCAAATCGCTGTTAATGCTTGAAGTGCAGCACCAGCAAACCCGCTATGGCTTGCACCCGTTATTGCATCAATTTGCCCAATCTAAGCTTCAACAAACCATGCCCGACCAACACAACCTCTATCAGCATCATGCCAGCTATTTTGGCCAATTGAGCCAGCAGCAAGAGCCGTTGATTCATGGCAATGCCAGCCAACAAGCCTTGTTTGTTTTGGAGCAAGAGCTGGATAATCTGCGCGCTGGCTGGCTGTGGGCAGTCCAAACACAGCAAATTCAAATTCTTGGCGCGTATTGTATTGCCTTACACGATTTTTTTGCAATTCGCAACCGCGAACTTGAAGGCAAACAACTTTTCGAGCCAGCTGCCGAATTAATTACAACTATTGCTGAGCAATTATTGCACAATCAGCCAATCGGATTAATTATTGTGCGAATTGTTTCGTGCTATGCCGAATTTCAGTATATTTTGGGCGAATTAGCTCATGCTGAGCAATTATTACAACAATGTATCGAGTTGCTTGAGCAGTTGCAGCTACAAAATGCTAACGAGTTATTATTCATTTACAAGCAACTCGGTGTAATTACCCAGCGGCGCGGTGAATACACGCGGGCCTTAGATTTATTGCAACGCTGTTTAGCCCAAGCAGAAGCAATTAACGACCAGATTAAAATGAGCGATACTTGGTTGTCGATTGGGGCTGTGCGCTTGGCGCAAGGTAATTGGCACGCTGCCGAAGAGGCGTTTTTGACTTGTAGCGCACACTATCAAGCCCAAAAGCATGGCTGGGGCTTATGCCATAGTCAACGTTTTTTAGGAGTTGTGGCCCTGGCTCAAGCCAAGTATGATCAGGCAGAACACTACTTTGAAGCCAGCCTCGATTTGGCCTATCAACTCAAAACGCCACTTGGCGAGGCATTAATTCGCGATCAAATGGGCATGTTGGCGTTGCGGCGCGAAGAGTATCAGCAAAGCGCTGGCTATTTACACAAAGCGTTTGCCATCTTCCAAGAGCTAGGTGTTGAGGCGATGATTGGGCGAGCTGCCTTGCACATTGCTCAACTAGAATTGGCTCAACGTCAATTTCAGCATGTTCAACCATGGTTGGCGCGGGCCATTGCAATCGCCCAACAACGTCAAGAGATTCCGTTGTTACTAGAATGCTATGCGACAGTGCTTCAGCTTTGGCAGGAGGTTTGTACAGGCCAGCCAAGTCATTGGCTCGAACTCTGGCAGCGCATATTGCAGCATCCAGCCTGTAGCGCTGAAACCAAACACTTGCTTAATCGTTTACAACCACAGCAGCATAGTGTCAATCACAACAGCCACGTTAAAGCTGAACTGGCAGGAATCGAAGCCGACGTTGCGCTTTGTTTAAGCCAAATTGAGCAAAGCCAAAAACTTGCGGTTTAGTAGGAGGAACAGATTCATGGATATGGTCGATTTCGTCCAGAACCTCGTCGATGATCCCAGCCGTCTAGCCTCATTTAAGCACGATCCTCAAGCATTTTTAGCCCAAGCAGGCCTTGGCCAAAGCTTACCCAAACAAGATCCAGTGCAAGAAATTACGACTGTGATGACGTTGCGTAGTCTTGGCCAAATCGCGCCAGAAACCAGAACCTATACCAATATCGATGTTATCGTTTCATCGTATATGAATGTCTTTATCGAAGCCCTCGATAAATCCAAAGATTATACGGTTACTTGCTGGTTGCTCAATCATAGTTATATGATCGAAGATTCTAGCGGAAATCCTTATTTTGATTTACATGTGTGTTATGTCGATCCCAATGATCCCGCTGATATACCGCAAGTCTTGTATATCCGCAGCAAAGAGCAAATTGAAAATCCAACCTATAATTGCGCCAATATTCCAATTCAATTAACTATTCCAGCCAATAATTATATTTTGGTTGGCAGAACCCGTCCGGTGTACACCCAATTAACCAATTTTATCTATCATCGCCAAAAAGACGATCAGCCACCATTATTTGAAATTGGCTTTGACGAGCAACCGCAATAAGATGCCAAACCCAAGCAATCACGGCTCACTAACGCTGGTCGGCACTGGCATTACGATGATCGCCCATTTAACCAATGAAGCTCATGCATGGATTAGCAAAGCCGATCAAACTTTTTATTTGGTGATGCACCCGCTGGCCGATCAATGGATTCACAAGCTGAATCCGCATGCTGAATCGTTGGCCCATTTTTACCAAGCAGATCTACCACGCGAACAGGTGTATCACGCCATGGTCGCGCATATTTGGGCAGCGGTCGAGGCAGGCAAGCGGGTGTGTGTGGCGTTTTATGGCCATCCAAGCGTGTTTGTGACCCCAACCAGCGATTTAGTGCAGCGCGGGCAGCGGGAAGGAGTGACAGTGCATGTGCTGCCTGGGATTTCTGCCGAGGCCTGTCTATTTGCTGATTTGGCGCTCGATCCTGGCTTGCATGGCTATCAAAGCTACGAGGCCAGCGATTTTTTGCTGCGGCCACGGCGTTTTGACCCAACGACACCCTTGGTTTTATGGCAAATTGGGGTAATTGGCTATTTCAAGGTTGTGCATGCTGGGCTTGATCCACGCGCTGGGCTAGCCCGCTTGGTGGCTCATTTACAACATTTCTATCCTGAGCAGCACGAAGTAATAATTTATCAAGCAGCAATTTTGCCAATCGAAGAGCCAACAATTTGCCATGTGCAGCTTAACGCTTTGGCTGAACAGCACGTTTCGGCCTATGCAACCTTGTATGTTCCAGCCCACGGCGAGGCCGAATTCGACCAAACCTTGGCCCGCGAGTTTGGCTTGTTGTAGAGTTGGGGTTATTGGCTTTGGGCTATGGCGTTGAGTTATGGGCTATTGGCTATTGGCTTTTGGCTTTTGGGTTTGGGATTAACTGAGCATCCACAGCATGTTCCGCTCATCCAATAGCCTAGAGCCATCAATCCATAGCCTTTTTGCCTTTTGCCTTTTGACTTCTGCCTTTTTTATGGTCTTCTTCATAATTCATAATTCATCCTTCATCCTTTCCTCATCCGTCTCTATGCTATCATACCAAGGACATACTTGAGAACTTGCTTGATACTCACCGATAGTTGGAGGTAGTTCGATGACATTCGAACGAGCTGCGGGGATTCTTCTGCACCCCACGTCGTTGCATGGTCGCTATGGCATTGGCGACCTTGGCAGCGAAGCCTATCAATTTGTTGATTGGCTGCAAGCCGCTGGCGCACGACTCTGGCAAATTTTGCCGCTTGGGCCAACGGGCTATGGCGATTCGCCGTATCAATGTTTTTCGGCCTTTGCTGGCAACCATATGTTGATTAGCCCCGATTATTTGGCGCGGATTAATTTGCTCGCTCAATGGGATTTGGAGCAATTAACCAATTTGCCCAGCGAAAGCGTCGATTTTGGCGCGGTGATTCCGGCCAAATTGCAATTGCTGCGCACAGCCTTTGAAAATTTCAAAGCCCAAGCTGACGATCGTGGTTTTAACGCATTTTGTGCTGCCGAACAAGCTTGGCTCGACGATTATGCCCTATTCATGGCCTGCAAAGCTGCTCACGCTGGCGCTTCGTGGACAACCTGGGATAGCGCGATTGCCTTGCATGAGCCTGAGGCTGTGGCCGAATGGAGCCAGAAACTCGCCGACGATGTACAGTTTCATAAGTTTTTGCAATGGGCCTTCTTCAATCAATGGGATGATCTGAAGCGCTATGCCAACGAGCGCGACATCAAGATTGTTGGCGATATTCCAATTTTTGTGGCCCACGATAGCGCCGATGTTTGGGGCAATCGCAGCCTGTTCTTGTTGCACCCCGATGGCAATCCGGTTGATATTGCTGGCGTTCCACCAGATTATTTTTCGGCCACTGGTCAACGCTGGGGCAACCCGCTCTATCGTTGGGATGTGATGGCCCAAGATGGCTATCAATGGTGGCAACAACGGATTAGCGCCAGTTTGCGCACTGTCGATATTGTGCGCATCGATCACTTCCGCGGCTTTGCTGGCTATTGGGCCGTGCCAGCCAGCGAAGAAACTGCGGTCAATGGCGAATGGCGCCGTGGCCCAGGTGCTGATTTCTTCCAAGCAATTGCCCAAGCGTTTGGCAGCCTGCCGTTAATTGCCGAGGATTTGGGCATGATCACGCCCGATGTCTATCAATTACGTGATCAATTTGCCCTACCTGGCATGCGAATTTTGCAATTTGCCTTCACCTCAGGCGCGTTCCAATCGAACTTCTTGCCGCATACCTACGTGCAAAATACGGTTGCCTACACTGGCTCGCACGATAATGACACCTCGCGCGGCTGGTACAATAGTGCAGGCCCAGAAGAACAGCATCGCGCCCGCACCTATTTGCATTGTGGCGAAGAGGCCCTTGTTTGGACGATGATTCGTACCTTGTATGCCTCAGTTGCCGACACGGTGATAATCCCAATGCAAGATGCGCTTGATCTTGGCACCGAAGCCCGTATGAATCGGCCAGGCTTAACTGGCGGCAATTGGTCATGGCGGATCAAGCCCGACCAGTTATCCTACGATTTAGCCCATTCGCTCTATGGGTTAGCTGAAGTGTATGGGCGCTTGGCACAACCTGCGCTTAGCAAAGAGCTTGATCCCAACGCTCCGCCCTACTTTGACTTACAAGAAACCAGCGAACTATGAGATTTGATCGTTCTTGGATTCCGGCAATCTTGGCAGTTGTGGGCCTGTTTGTGATTCGCAATCAGGTTTGGACGATGCCCAATCTGATACGCGTGGGCTTGGTTTTTGTGGGCTGTGGCTTTTTGCTCTGGGTTGCTTGGCAAATCTGGCAGAATCGCCAAGGTTCAACGCGCTTTAGCAATAGCTCACAGGTGCAATACTGGCGTGGCCAGCGGATTGAGATCAAACCAACCCAAAGCCGCAGCAGTAGCTTGCGCCTTGAGCCTCAAACAATTGCCATTATTGCCCTCTATGGCCTAACTGGATTAACCGGCATTCTCGGCGCGTTACTCAAACTAGGCCGTTTTGGGCTATAAAACCCTTGCTGGAGCATGCATGCGCCGTTGGCTTTCATTCTTGCTTGTGGGGTTGTTGGCTGGCTGTAGTCAGCAACCCCAACACTTGCTGCGACCAAATGGGGTTGCGGTTGTTGATGATCAGCAACTGTATGTGACTGATCGCGGCAATTATCGCATTGCCCAACTTGAATCCAATGGCCAAATTACGGCCAGCATTGGGGTTTTTGGGGTTGGCCCAAGCAACATTCATTCTGGCTGGGATCTTGGGCGCGATAGCCAAGGCACGCTGTATATTGGCAATTTTATCTACAACGATGAAGCAACCTTGGTGCACGACGGCGTGCGTAGTTTCGAGCCTGATGGCAGCTTTGGCCGCGAGTTTGGCGGCAACGATTATGATCCAGCGCTGGATGAGCCAACCAACGAGCCATATGGCGTGACGGTTGATAGTGCCGACCGAATTTGGGTCGCCAACTACAAAGCAAATCGCGTCGTGGTCTATCAGCGTGATGGCCGCCAACTAGCCGAGTTTTTTGGCCAGTTTGGCAATGGCAACGAAGAATTTAGCGGCCTCAGCGATTTAGTTGTTGATCGCGAACGCAAACACGTCTATGTCGTCGATTCGTTCAATGGCCGAATTCAAGAATTCTCGCTGCACGAGGCTGGCGATACAATCTCGTTGCAATTTTTGCGGGTAATTGGCCGCTATGGCAGCAACCTTGGCGAGTTTGCCTATCCGCTAAATATTGCGCTTGATCAAGCAACTGGCGATATTTATGTTGGCGATATGGGCAACCAACGGATTCAGCGTTTGAGCCACGATGGCCAGCCAATTGCGGCCTTTGCGCCCGCAATTGAGCGTTGGCAAGTCTTTGGTTTGGCGTTTCACAACAATCATGTGTATGCTGCCGATGCCTACAACAACACGATCTGGCGCTTCAACGCCGATGGCAGCAATCCACAACGCCTATTGGAGAGCAAGCAATGAAATTGCGTATTCCGCTGATTATCAAGGTTTTATTGCCGCTCCAATTAATTATTATTGCGACGCTGGGGTTTGCTGGCCTCAGCTTTTACCGCGAAACCAATCAACGCTGGCAGCGCGAAATGGATACCCGTTTGGCGCGGGTGGTCGAATTAATTGCCCGCGAGCTTGATCCGGCGTTGTTGAACCAAATTAATACGCCTGCCGATTTATATACCGAAGAATATACAACCCTACAAAAGCAATTGGCTCAAGCCCAAACTGCGGCCAATGTGGGTTTTATTGGCATTTTGCGCCGCGATATTAAACAACATCGCTTGTATTATTGGGTTGATGTTGATAATACTGGGATCAATTATCCCTTCTTTTACGATACGCCAGAGCATTGGGCCGCCTTTGAAGATCGCCAACGCCACGCAGTGCGCTACGCCGATGAATTTGGCTCGTATTATGGCTTGGTTGCGCCGATTGTCGTCAACGATGCCCAGGGCCAGCCATATGTGATTGCAATTGTTGAGGCTTCGCTTTCGGTCGAGGCGCGTGACCTGACCCAACAATCGTTGATCAACCAGTTGTTGCCATTAATTATTGGCGGCAGCGTGGTGGCGATTGCCTGTGCTTGGTTGGCAACGGTAGTCGTGGTTAATCGGCCACTTCAGCGCTTAAAACAAGGCGCGTTGCAACTTGCAGACGGTCATCTCGGCCATACCTTGCCCAACGAGCAACGGGTTGCCGATGAATTAACCGATCTGACTCACACGTTTAACCTGATGTCGCAACGAATTGCCGAACTCTACACCGAGCAAAGCGAACACGAACGCTTGCAGCGCGAGCTAGAAATTGCCCGCAACGTACAACAAGCCTTATTACCCAAGCGCTTGCCAAGCGTTGCAGGCCTCGAAGTTGCCGCAATTTGTCTGCCCCAACGCGAAACCTCTGGCGATTTCTATGGGGTTATCGCCCAAGGCAATAGCACGCTCGATTTGATGATTGGCGACGTTTCTGGCAAGAGTGTGCCTGCTGCGTTGGTGATGGTTGCAACCTATAGCACCTTGCGCGCATTGGCCGGCACCCAAGCCACCCCAGCGGCGATTCTGGATCAAACCAACACCAGTTTGGTGCAAAATATTCCGCGCAGTATGTTTGCAGCGGTCAGCTATGCCCGCATCGATGCGCTTGATCGGACATTGGTTTGGGCCAATGCAGGCCAAGTTTATCCATTTTTAATTCACAGCCAGCGCAACCAGCCAGAGTTTCCCGAATATTTGACAGGGCGCGGCCAATCGCTACCGTTAGGCATTACGCCCTTGATTCAATACGAAGATAGCCCAATTCAGTGCCACCAAGGCGATATGTTGTTGTTCTTCACCGATGGAATTGTCGAGGCCATGAATGGCGAGGCTGAGATGTATGGCTTTGAGCGCTTGGAAGATTTGGTGCGCTCGTTGCCAGCAGATATTCATGCCCAAGCCTTGCTTGATGCTGTGCTCAACGATGTGCAACGCTTTGCCGACCACACCGAGCAACACGATGATATTACAATGTTGGCGTTGAAATTTGTGTAGCGTTGGGGATTGGTTGCTGGGGACTGGGGATCGGTGTTATGCTAAGCTAATTTTTTTAGCCACGAATTGCACGAAGGGGAATGAGGCTATAGGCGATAGGCTGTTGGATTCATCCCTCATAATTCATCCTTCATCCTTTGTTTTCGCCACAGATTGGCGCAGATTGTTTGGATTCTATTGCTGCTGCCCATGGTGAATCTCTGTTCATCCCGCTGACACTTCATCCCTCATCCTTCATAATTCATCCTTCGTTTTAGCCACAGCTTGGCACAGATTATTGTGATTATGTTCCTACTCCCCGATAGCCTATAGCCACCAGCCTATAGCCCTCATTCCTCTGCGCTCAATCTTTTTGACTTTTGCCTTCTGCCTTGATGCTCTCTATTCTATGCTCTCTGTTCTTTTTTGCCTTCTGACTTCCGACTTTTGTTTTCATCCTTCATAATTCATCCTTTATTTTTGTTCTATGTTCTATGTTCTTTGCTCTATGTTCTTGCTAATTCTGTAGTACATTAACAACGAGAATATTAGAGGCGGTAGTAATGATGCCATGTTTAGCATCATGCAAGGAGCTTGTATGCAATTTGATACCTCGTATCTCAACAAAACCCCCAACAAAACCGCGCGCAACACCACGAGTTTCAAGCCCGAATTTGTCGTTTTGCACGAGACTGCTGGCTATGGCTCGCTGGAATGGAATTTGCGCCCAGAAGTTCGCTCAAGTTATAACTATTTGATTGCCCGCGATGGCAAAATCTATCATTATGTCAACGAGAAAGCCTATGTCGCGTGGCATGCGGGCGTGCGCAGTTGGGCGCGTGGCTATAGCGGCGGCGAAATCAACGTGCATGCAATTGGGGTCGAAGTCGAGGGGCCAAACGATGGCACACCGATCACCACCAACCAAACCAAATCCTTAGTTGAATTAATTCGCTATTTTCGTGATACCTATGCGATTCCAATTAGCCGTGATTATTTTTTCGCCCATAGCACGGTTGCACCTGGCTACAAAGACGATCCACGCGGTTATAGCGTTGAATATACCTTGAAATTATTGGATGAAAGTAGCCCAAGCACTGGCCCACGGCCCAACACCCTCGGCGCGCAATTGCGCAACGAAGTGTATACCTTGGCCAAGGGCGAATATCGTCCAGATTGGGTGTTTCACCAATATGCCGTGAAACATAAGCTTGGTTCGCCAATTCGGGTTGGCATGGATTTTAGCGTTAAAGGCATTCGCTACACGGGCGAGGTTTATGGCCGCGATGTCATTATTAGCCCCTACAATCAATGGGATATTGTGTTGCGGGCCAATGAACTAACCGATCAAGATGTTTACAATGCGTTGATGCAATATACCTATGGCGCGTTGGGCGTGGATTATCGGCCAGATCAAGCTTTTTATCAATTTATTAGCCAGATTCCGCGCAAAGCGGTTGGCGTGCCCTTGAGCAATAGCAATCGCTTGCAAGCTGGCGATGGAGCAGCCTACGCTGCCCAAATTTTCTCGCTCGACACGCTGTATACGCCAATTGCCACCACTGGCGCAACCAATTGGTCGGTGGTGAAGCAACTCAGTGCAATCGTTGCAGCCCAAAATGCTTCGGCAGCAGATACTGCACTACGCGAAATTATTAGCCGCGCAATGTACACCCGCATCAACAGCGCCTTCGATGCCAAATTGCCCTTTATCAAAAAAGCCATCGAAGCCAAATTGGGCGCGCCATTGTCGAGCCAACGCCGTTGGAGCTATCGCAATAACGAGTATGTGTATGTGGTGTATGCTGGCGATACGCTGTTTGCGCTGGCCAACAAGCCAGATGAAGTTCGGCTCTTAAGCGAACAAGCAGATTAGTTTCAGCCAACTATAAGCCAACTATCAGCACCGTATGATGTATCCTAATAGCTCCTTCTTAGATGATAGACCTATCTATCTAAGGAGGAGTTATGTTGAAGCATCCAGTCCAGCGGATCGGATTCGGTCTTTTAATGATCGTGTTTAGTGCTTGCCAAAGTGCGCCTGCAAGCCAACCAAGCCCTAGCCTGCCGCCAGTTGCTACCAGCACCAGCGAAACCAGCAGCAGCGTGCAAGGCTTAGTGCCGCAAGCATCGGCCACCCTTGCCGAAGTTGCCAGCCCAACGCTTGCACCAACCAAACAAGCTACGCCTGAGCCAACTCAAGCCAGCGTTGCGACCGCCACCAGCGCGCCAACCCAACCAAGCGAGCCAGATCGAGCGCAAGTTCAAACCAATCATCAATTGCCCGCCTTGCTCCAAGCGCCTACTGAATCACTACAACAGATTGATCCCAATAGCCATGGCTTATTGGCGGTTCCAGCCAGCTTGCCAGCCCGCAGCAGCCAATTAATTAACGAAAGCTCATTGAGCCAAGTTGAGCTATTGCAAACCATCGGTTTGGGGCGGCTACAGAGTGGCGATTTTGCGCCAAACAATCAATTTATGGCGGTGGTAACCTCACAAGGCTTTGGGGTATACGAATTGCCAAGCTTACAACAACGCTATTTTGTAGGTACTGCAACCGATATTATGGCAGTTCGGGTCACTGCCGACACTGCCACAATTGAAGCATTAATTGAAATCAGCAGCGATCCGGCCCTAGCTGGCTCGTGGTCAATCGAGCGCTACAACGCCACAACTGGCGCGTTTATCGATCGGCAGCCAACCACCGACACCATTCATACTTGGAACACCCAACCAACCAATTACGATCAGCCCAACCCACGGATTATCAGCCCCGATGGCCTGATTGAGGCACGCTTCGCAATTGCTGAAGGCGTGCCAAGCGATAGCGATGTAACCCTGATTCGGCTTGCTGATCAACAGCCGATTTATAGTGGCAAAAGCAGCTATAACCTGCGATTTAGTGCCGACAGTAGCCAAGCCATGCTGTTCGATGCTCAAGCATTAACCGTTGTCAACCTGAGCGATGGTCAAAGCCAAACGCTCAGTTTTCCCGTTTATGCACTCCCGACATTCAGCCCCAATAGCCAACTTCTGGCAGTTGCCCAGGGTTTACGAATACTCAACCTTGAGCAAACCAGTATTGCCTACGAAATCCCCCAACCTGTATCATATCGAACCCAAACCCAGCCTATTTTCAGCAGCGATAGCACTCAAATTAACCTTGGCATCAGCCAATGGAATTTGAGTGATCTGAGCCAACGCTGGCAGCACCAATTACGAGGCATCGATGATGTTGGCTACAACCTCGTTGTGAGTGATGCCGATCAGCAGCTTGTGGTTGAAGCAGTCAGCATTAGTGGCCTTGAATTGCATGTTTCGCAGGCTGGCCAACCGCTCTATAGCCGCCCGCTTGATCCTGGCTATTTGGTCGATCTGGCACTTGTGCCGAATCAGAATCGCTTGGTGCTATTAACCCAACAAGGCCAAGTGAGTGTGCTTGAACTCACAACGGGCACAACCCTCCACAGCCTGAATCTCAATCAACCAGCCTTGGGCTTAGCAATTAGCCCTGATGGTCAGTCATTGGCGGTTGCTATGAGCGCCCAAACACCCGCAGAGCATTGCATTCTGCTGGTGAATCTTGCTGATGTTCAAGTGAGCCAAAGCATCCAATGCCATAGCAGTAGTCAAGCGCTTAATTATGCCCAACTCGATCCAGCGATTCAATTTAGCCCCGATGGGCAATTATTGCTCGTCCAATCCAGCTTAACGAATGATCTGCAAATCGAGCCGAGCATTATCATCTATCGGGTTGCTGATGGTCAAGCCTTGTTCAGCTCAGAGAATGCCTTGATTGCGCCCGACCAGCGCCTAATCGTCAGTATTGATCGCGGGCAGTTGCAATTATGGGGTATTCGCGAGGAATAGAATATAGGGGTCAAGGGCTGGCGGTCGGTATTTAACGCAGAGGCGCAGAGAAAATATATGGCTATGGGCTTTTGGCTTTTGGCTATAGAACCCACGATTGTGGACATGTTAACCAATATTCCGAGAGCCTAATGCCTCTAGCCGATAGCCAATTTCACGTTCTTCGTGGTTCCGATCTTTCGTGCTATTCAATTGTCCATTGATCATGCAATGCTTAAAAATAACCATGTATGATCATATCAACATATGCTAAAATAGAGCAGGAATGACGAGCAGCCTGATCATACATGATTATGCTGCACCAAGCAGAAGGATTATCGATTCATGAGTCAAGCTCTTGAGCAACTACGCGAACATTTGGCAACCATTCGCGACCTCAACCACGCCGCTGGATTGCTATCGTGGGATCAACGCACCCAAATGCCTCGTGGCGGTGCCAGCACCCGCGCCGAACAATTAGCAACGATCAGCCGAATTTCGCACGAGCTGTTTACTGGCGAAAAAACGCTTAAACTGCTTGATGCGATTAATGTCGCCGATTTGCCACCAGATTCTGATGAAGCGCGTTTGATCAGTCATACACGCTACAACTACGAGCGGTCAACCAAATTGCCTGCCGAGTTTATCGCCAAACAATCACGGGTGCGGGCCTTGGCTGGCAATGTATGGGAAGATGCGCGCGCCAAATCAGATTTTGCCATGTTTCAACCGCATCTCGAAACGATTGTCGACATGGTGCGCGAACAAGCTGAGTTGTTGGGCTACGACGAACATCCCTACGATGCCTTGCTCAATAGCTACGAACGCGGTTTGACCACCAACCAAGCAATCGCACTCTTCGATGAATTGAAGGCTGGAACTGTGCCTTTGGCCCTCAAGATTGCCGCAATGGGCGATGATGGCCGCGATGCACCCCTGCATGGCAACTATCCCGAAGCGTTGCAAGAGGAATTTGGCAAAAAAGTTACCGTGCGCTATGGCTACGATTGGAATCGAGGCCGCCAGGATCGCAGCACCCACCCGTTCTGCACCAACTTTGGCCGCGACGACGTGCGGATCACCACCCGCTTTAATCCAAATTGGCTTGCACCAGCATTGTTTGGAACGCTTCACGAGACTGGTCACGCCTTGTACGAGCAAAATATCAAGCCCGAATTGAATCGCACGCCGCTTGGGCGTGGCACATCGTTGGGCGTGCACGAATCGCAATCGCGCATGTGGGAAAACATCGTTGGCCGTTCGCGCCCTTTCTGGGAATTTTTCTATGGCGATTTGCAAGCCACCTTCCCAGAGCCATTGGTCAATGTTGATCTGGAAAAATTCTATCGCGCAGTCAATACTGTCAAGCCATCGTTAATTCGGGTTGAAGCTGATGAACTGACCTACAATTTACATATTTTGCTGCGGATGGAATTGGAAATTGCGCTGCTCGAAGGCAAACTCAAGGTCGCCGATTTGCCTGAAGCCTGGAACGCCAAAATGCAAACCTACCTTGGCATTACCCCAGCCAACGATGCAGAAGGCGTGCTGCAAGATATTCACTGGTCGGGCATGATGTTTGGCTATTTCCCAACCTATACCATCGGCAATGTGCTTTCGGTGCAATTGTTCGATACGGCGGTTGCCAAACATCCAGAAATTTGGGATGAAATGCGCCGTGGTGAATTTGGCACCTTGCTTGGCTGGATGCGTGAAAACATTCTGCAACATGGCAGCAAATTCTTGCCCAACGAGCTGATCAAGCGCGCCACAGGCCGCCCAATGGATGCAGCTCCTTACGTCAAGTATTTGCAAACCAAATTCGGCGAGTTGTATTAAGCAGCCAGCCCGCGCTGTGTCACCGTTTTTGGGTAATGCAACGCGGGCCTTATTAGGCTATGGGCGATAGGCTATAGGCTTTTGGCTTTTATGCGCTATGGTCTCTGCTCTTCATCCCTCATCCTTCCGCAACTCTGCGCCTCTACGTTAAATATTGTTCTTTTCGCCCCAGATGCGCTCAGATTATTAAATTCCCCAAGCCCCTAACCTCTTGCGCCTGCTCCCTGAACCCTATGTTCTCTGTTCTCTGCTCTATGTTCTATGTTCTATTCTCTACTTACCCAACATCTCTTTGGCGGCGCGGCGGCCAATTTCGACCGCGAAATTCGTGCCACGATCCCATGGATAGACTTGGCTCATACTTGCCCACCACAAATCTTCTAGCGGCGTTTTCAGGGCAGGAATCGATTGGCTATGGTTGACTGGCACAATCGGCTGGGCATAAGCTTCGCGATGCAGCCACACGCCCTCGATCCAATCGGGCTTGAACTGCGGATTAACCTTGCTCAACGAAGGCATAAAGCGTTCTAACAATTCTTCTTTGCTCAATTGAAAATATTCATGCGAAGGCTCAAGGTAATCGCCAAGATAGACCAAGTGCTGGCCACCATAATGGCGTCGATCGATCATTTGAGTGTGCTCGACCAAAGCCAAAAAGGGAAAATGCTTTTTGTCCATATTCATCCAGTACATGCCATTGGTCAGCGATTGTTTGAGCGCCACCGTCAACACGACCGCGCCAATCGACTTAAGTTGATCGAGTTTGGCAGTATAGCTGGTTGGCAAGTCTGGGGTCATGCGTTTGAGCAAGCTTGGCGAGGTTGTTGAGAGCACTTGATCGTAGCTGGATTGATCATTGCTGATCACCAGCCAACCTTGTTCGATTTTGCGCAGCTCTTTAACGGGGCTATTCAAGCGAATCGTGCCGCCTTTTTTGCGCACAGCATCGGCCATACGTTCGCCCAAGGCTTGAAAGCCACCACGAAAATAGCCAAGTTTGAAGGTTCGCGAGGCAATCCGTGCCCAGAACCAGGCTGCATTAACTTCTGGCGTATACGGGCCAAATTTGCCTTCGAGCACTGGTTTCCACATCGCTTCGTAGGCTGGCTTGCCCATCAGCTTTTGAATATAGCGCTCGGCGGTGGTTTGTTCGAGGTGTTGCCAGCGATTGATAACCGCCAAGAATTTGAGCCAAGCGCCGCCGGCGGCGTTGCGCAAGCGATTAAAAACCGAAAGATGCGGGTAGGTGAGCAATGGCACGACGCCACCAATCTCAATCGAGCCACGCTGAGCATCCCATTGGCCAGAAACAGGGCTATTGAAAAAGAGCAAATCATCGGCGCGAATTTCTTTAATAAAATCAAGCAGCGCCTTATCTGAACCAAAAATATGATGATAGAACTTTTCCAGCGACCAATCCCAGCCCTCAGCCTGAAAGCCTGCTGCCAAGCCACCAACTTGCGGCGCAGCTTCATACACGGTTACGTTGTGGCCAGCAACGGCCAAATCATAGGCAGCGCTTAATCCAGCGAAGCCCGCCCCAATTACTGCAATGGTTTTCAAAGTCGTACCTCAACTTCAGCGTGCGGCGCGTTGGCCGATTCGCCTAATTCTTCTCGTAGGGCTGCCTCACGTTGTTGAATGCGATTTTCGGCAGCTTGGCTTTCGTTCACCGCTTGATCAAACTCGTTCCAGGCGACCCGCTCCCGCCACATATACCAAAAACCGAGCACGGTAATTGGCACCCATAGCGCCAAGTGCAGTACCAACGTATAGCCGGTAGCAATACTTTCGGCCACATTGAACGACTTCAAAACGCTAATCCCAGCGGCATCGAAGGTGCCAGCGCCACCAGGCGCAGCCGGAATAATCAGCGCCAAGTTAGCGACGGCAGTCATCAACATCAACACATCAAACGAGACATGGAAATCGAAGGCCTGCATAATAAACCAATATTTGGTCGTTTCGGTCAGCCAGATTGCGGTTGAAGTGACGAAAATCATCAGCATCTCGCGGGGCGAACGTAACGAATGCAAGCCAAGCATAATTTTATCAAACAAACCATGGGCTTTGCTATGGAAGCGTTGGGGAACAATGCTGCGCAGCGCCCACGAATACAGCTGCTCGGTGCGGCGTTGGTTGCTGGCAATCATCAAAAAGATAACCAAGGCAACCCCAAACAAAATTGATGAAATAATCACCAAATTATTCCACAGCGCAGGCAATTCTATAAATGGCAAGGTGACAAACACAAATAAGAGCATCACCAAACCATCAAACAAGCGTTCGAGGATGACGGTGGTGAGCGATGCGCCCATGCCGATGCCTTCTTTACGCTTGAGCACATACGAACGAATGACTTCTCCTGCACGGGCGGGGTAGACATTGTTGCCCATGTAGCCAATCACGACCACAGGGAACAAGCGGCGGATTGAAACCGCTTTAATGTGGCGTAGCATATAGTGCCAGCGCCAGGTTCTGGCCCAAACAGCCCCAAAATAGACCAAAACGCCTGGGATGATCCACCAATAATTGGCGGTGCTCAGCGCATCCCAAAAGCCAGCCCAATCGAGGCCATTAAATGACCACCACAAAAAGAATACACTAATCGCGATTCCAAACCATAATTTTGGTCGTCGCACAGCGTCCTCCACCATGCCAGTAGCCAAGGCTACCAGCTGTACTTCAATGTCAATAGTACGATGTGTGCCGCGCTGTGTGAACAAAAAATCACACCACACACCCAACTTAAGATCATAGCCGATCGGCGACAAGACTGCAAATAGCCCGATGGGTTGAGTTTTGCGCTATTTCAGCCCCAATTTAGCTAGCCGTGGCTAGTTCTAGCTGTCAATAGATTAATCGCCAATTTTCAGCCTTTGGATTAATCAAGTGACACTGGTTGTCACAAGCAAAGCGTATACTCAGGCCAGCAAACCAATTAAAAGCCTATTTCGTTAACAAATAGGCCTTGATTATCACGAACATTTGTGCTAAAATATTCGTTACTGGGTTATCGACAACGTACCTAAAGAAAGCGAGTACATCCATGTATCGCAAAATGATTGTATATGATCGAAAAACTGGCGATTTTGCTATGTATCTTGATGGCGAATTAGTCGGCTATGCGCCAACCTATCTCGAAGCCGAAACCCGCCTCAACCAATTAGTCTATCAATTGCTCACTAAAACTGGTGCAGCCTAAAAATAAATCAACCCACGGATTTCCCGTGGGTTGTTGGTTTAAAGCTTAGAACGAAACCAGAATGAGGGTTGGTTTCAGACGGTTGGTCGGGTAATCGACCCCTTCATGGGCCACGCCAGCATAAAAGGTCATGCGATCTTCCCGCTGCTTAATTTGTACCCGCCCAACAATCGTCGCTTCTTCACCTGGGTAGAGGTAATCAAATTTATTTGGGTCGGCCCATTGCTCAGGGCTGCGCGGCGAAATTGCCCAGCGGAAGGGGTAGCGAAAGCCAGAGCCGCCATTGCCATCCCAATCGATCGCCACCCGCCACAAGCCGCCACCAAGGTTGGCATACTGCTCGTTTTCAATCGACGAATAGCTTTGGTTGGTGCTGTAGGTGTAGCCCGAAGCAGGGCCAAAGGTGCGCAACGCCACTTCGCTGTTATTTTTGACCTTGAAGGTGACGGTGATGGTATCGTTTAATAAAATTTGCTCAGGGCCAATTTCAACGCTGAGCACATCAAGCGCCCCAATCCCCGCACTGCTGAGGGTTACATCGCCGCGCTTGGTTACGCGATTACCAAGGCCATCATCGGCACGCAATTCATATTGATAGGTGCCTGCGGCCAAAATGCCGCCAACGACTGGTCGCCCCGACCAAGCTTCACTATGCTCGCCCAGCCCTTGCAGCTCGCGGTTGACAATTGGATAGCGAGTCTGGTTGGTTGGATCGATCACATCGAGCGAAACGGTCGCGGTAATTGGCAAGCGATACGAGAAGGTGGTAAAATCCTCAACCGCATCATCATTGGGCGAAAATGGGTTGGGCGTGACCCGCAGATCATACACATCGAAGCTGGCGCTTGGTGCTTGATCGATTTGCAGATTCAGCCGTTGGGCAGCAGCGTTTTCCGCCTCTACCACCAGCGTGTAGTTGCCATTCGGTAGCAAGCGATTGGTATCAGCGTCAATCGGCACGCTGCCATCGAATACCACTTGATAGGCATCCTTAGAAGGCTCGCGTTTAACTGCTTGCCGCAGGGCGTAACGCTCGCCAGCAGCGGTTTCGAGCCAAATCGAAACATTGGTTGGCTGGCCAATTAAATAGCTAATCGTGGTGGTACGCGGGCCGGTATTCAAGTTGATAATTGGCTCGCTGAGCGTTACCTCACTCAGCGCCGTATCCGAGCCACAGCCAATTAATAAAGCGAGACCCAAACTTAGCCCCAAAACATAGTTAAGCTTCTTTCGCAAGATTATTTGCCTCCGACTCGATCAATCCATAACGATGGGCGAAAATGCTCATGGCAACAATGCCAACCAGCACGCCAAACCACAAGGTGCAAAAGCGAATCACAATTGTGGCGGCGGTTGCAGCGCCTTCGCCTAATTTTACCAAGGTAGTAATTAACAAGGTACTCGAAACTTCCGAAGCGCCCAAGCCACCTGGTAAGAATGATACCAGACCAAACAGCGTCGAGGCGGCAAAAATAAAGGTCGATTGTAACAAAAGTGATCCAGATGCTTCAGCGCCAAAGCCTCGCAACACATAATACATGGCCACACATTCGCCAGCCCACGAAACAACCGAAATAATTGTCGAGACCACCAACAAACGTCCGCTTAACAGCTCGGCGCTGCTTTCGTAAAAGCTGTGTAAGGGCTTGGCAAAACGGGCCAAGCGCCCGCGTTCCAGCCAGCCAATAAAGCCCAAGGCAACGCGACGATTTTGGAACAACGCCAAGCCAAGCACGCTCACAATAACCAAGGCCACAAAGGCTGGGCGGGCTGGCGGATAGAGCGCCAAACCAGTGCCCATCAACAGTAACATCGCCAAGCCATCGGTCAAGCGTTCGGCCAGCACAATTGGCGCCGAGCGGCTGATAGGCGTGCCATTCAAACGTTTGAGCAAGCCCGATTTGAGCACCTCGCCAACTTTACCAGGCGTTACCGCCATCACCATGCCAGCACAAAAAAGCAGCGCACTTTGGCTGTAACTCACATTGGTGCCTTGGCCTAGCTTGCGCAGATAGTAATCCCATTTGAGCCAACGCAATACATAATTGAAGATTGTAAAGCCCAGCACTGCTGGCAGCATGAGCCAATTGAAGCTGCTGAGGCTATCGCCAACCTTGCCAATATCGCTAAATAGCGCCAAGCCAAGCATAACAATGACGCCAAGCACCACAGAAATTACAACTTTTGAGCGTAATGATTTATCCACACAAGCTCCTTAAGCCAGGTATTGTTCACGTTCAGTCACAAAGTCTGATTATACTCCATCCCACATGTCCTTGATTTGGAACCAAGTTGTTACCAGCATGGAACCTATGTTGGAACCTTGGCTGCCTATACTAGCAATTGTTAAGTATCTTTATCAAGAAAGTCATCTAAGGAGTGTGTGGTGGTTGATGTCGTCACTTTAGCGGGTAGTCCAGCGCCCCGCTCAACAACAGCAGTACTTTTGGAGCATTCCAAGGCTGTGTTAGAACGCCACTCGCTTGTAGTGAAATCGATGAGTGTGCGGGATATTCCACCAGAGGAATTGATCGGCCAAGCTCAATTCAGCCCAGCAGTACGCCATTATACCCAACTTATTCGCCAAGCGGGAGCGCTGATTGTGGCAACGCCTATTTATAAGGATACCTATGCTGAATTATTACGGGCGTGGCTTAATTTACTTCCAGCAGGAGTTTTACGGAATACGTTGGTATTGCCAATAATTACTGGCTCCTCGGCGCGCACCGAAGCCCAAATCTATGCAGATTTGGCGGCGCGTTTTCGCCAGCTTGGAGCCAAGCATATTATTCCAAGCCTGTTTGCCGCCGAGCAGCAAATTCAATTAACTGCAACGAAATCGCAGCCGCGGATTCATCGCCATTTAGAAGAACGCTTGGGGCTGGCGCTTGATACTATTGCCCAGCAATTAGGAGTTTTGCCATTGGCAGCAGTGGCCTAAGGAGCAGATCATGGTACGCCGTTTTTCGATTGGTTGGCAACGCTTGGCCTTAGCTTTGATCGTCGGGCTTTTGGCAAGCTGTGGCTCCACCAGCAATGATGCTGCTTCGAATGGACAAACGAGCACCCGCAGCCTGCGGATTGGCTATCAAAAGGGTGGCTCGTTGCCGATTCTCAAGGGCAACGGCGCACTTGAAGCTCGGCTCAAAGATGTGAAGATCGAATGGATTGAGTTTGCCGCTGGGCCGCCATTGTTGGAAGCCCTGAACGCTGGCAGCATTGATATTGGTTCAACAGGCCAAACGCCGCCAATTTTTGCCCAAGCCGCTGGCACGCCGCTGGTGTATATCGCTTCGGTTGCGGCTTCGCCAACTGGCCAAGCCTTGCTTGTACCGAAAGACTCGCCAATTCAAAGCGTCAGCGAGCTGAAGGGCAAGAAAGTTGCCTTTGCCAAAGGTTCGAGCGCCCATTATTTTGCAATTGATGTCTTGCGCGAAGCAGGCTTGCAATATAGCGAGATTGAGCCAGCTTTTCTGACTCCGCCAAATGCCCGCCCTGCCTTCGAGGGTGGCAGCGTCGATGCCTGGATTATTTGGGAACCCTATTTAACGATTGCGCTTAAGGCCACCGATGCCCGCGTGTTGCACAATGGAGCGAGCCTTGCGCCCAGCCATAGCTATTATTTGGCCGCCAAAACCTTTGCCGAGCAGCATCCCGATCTGGTTAGCGCAACCTTAGACGAAATTCAAAAAGTTGAGCAATGGTCGCAGCAAGAGCCACAGGCGGTTGCCAAGATTTTGGCTCCAGTCATTGGGGTTGATGCGGCAATCTTAGAAGAAGTGGCCAAGAAACAGGCCTTTGGGCTTAGCCCAATCAATGACGCACTTGTGACTGAGCAACAACACATTGCCGATACCTTCTTTGAATTAGGCTTAATTCCGCAAAAGGTGAGCATTCGTGAAGCAGTTTGGGTATGGCAACCAGCCCAAACCAGCGCGCAATAGCGTCGATCTGTATAATCATCAGTGATGATTTCCTGCTGTCGTTGGTGTTCGCTGGGGTGGTGTGACCCAACGGCAGCGCTCATTGCTAAAGGAGCTTGGCTCGATGGAAATTTTGTGGTTTATTCCAACCCACGGCGATGGCCGCTATCTCGCCTCGACCGTGGCTAGCCGCTCGACGACGTTTCCCTATTTGCGCCAAATTGCCCAAGCGGTCGATGAATTGGGCTTTACAGGCGCGTTGCTACCAACTGGCCACTATTGCGAGGATGCTTGGGTTTTGGCTTCGGCACTGGCAGCGGTCACCCGCCAGATGAAATTTTTGGTGGCAATTCGCCCAGGCCTGATGTTGCCTGGCCCTGCTGTGCGTATGGCCTCGACCTTCGACCGCATTTCCAATGGCCGCTTGTTGATCAATGTGGTTGCTGGTGGCGATAGTGCCGAAGTTGCCAGCGATGGCTTACAGCTCGACCATGATCAGCGCTACGAATTGACCGATGAGTTTTTGGAGGTTTGGCGGCGAGTGTTGGCAGGCGAACATGTAACGCTCGAAGGCCAGCATATTCATGTCACCGATGGCAAATTGCTCTTACCACCAGTCCAACAACCACACCCTCCGCTCTATTTTGGTGGTTCATCGCCAGCAGCGCTCGAAGTTGCGGCCAAACATGTTGATGTTTATCTGACATGGGGCGAACCACCAGCCCAAGTTGCCGAGAAAATAGCCCAAGTACGGGCTTTGGCTGCCAAGCATGGACGCACGTTGCGCTTCGGCATGCGCATGCATGTAATCGTGCGCGAAACCAACCAAGCAGCGTGGGATGCAGCCAACGACCTAATTCGCTATGTTGATGATACGGCGATTGCTGCCGCTCAAGCTGCCTTCGCCAAGATGGATTCGGTTGGCCAAAAGCGCATGCAAGCCTTGCACAATGGCAATCGCAACCAGCTTGAAGTTAGCCCGAATTTGTGGGCTGGGGTTGGCTTAGTGCGTGGTGGCGCTGGCACGGCCTTAGTTGGCGATGCCGATACGGTTGCCGAGCGCATGCTCGAATATAGCGAGCTTGGCATCGATACCTTTGTGCTCTCGGGCTATCCACACTTGGAAGAAGCCTATCGCGTGGCTGAATTGTTGTTTCCGCGCTTGCCGCTTGGCAGCAAACCAGCGCCGCCAGCGAATCAACCCAGCATTTTTGGCGAACTTTTGCAGTTGCACGAGTTTTCGCGCCGAGAAGGACAAGTCAGAACATAGAGCATAGAACATAGAGCATAAAGGCTATAGGCTTCAGGCTATGGGCTATCGGGAATTGGTTGGAATACCAAAATCTGTGACCAAAAAACATCCTTCGCGCTCTTCGCGTCCTTCGTGGTTCCGAATTCTTCGTGGATGAATATTTTAACGCAGCGGCGCAGAGAAAGCATGGCTATGGGCTGTTGGCTATGGGCTATCGGAACATTATCCCCATAATCTGTGCCAAAGGGTTTAGGGTTATTGATCCACGAAGGACACGAAGAGCACGAAGGGCTTTGAAATAATCAATCTGTGAAATTCGTGCAATTCGTGGCTAAAAACCTGGTCCCTGACCCCTGATCCCTAGACCCTAAATAAGGAGCACGGCAATGGCATTGGCGATTGAACAACCGACAACGAGTGCGACGCGCCCAGCCCGACGGCTGCAACTGCGCCAATTGGGCCAACGCTGGCTGCCATGGCTAGTACCAGTTTTATTGATTGGCGTATGGCAACTGAGCGCAACCCTCGGCTGGATCAGTGCACGGGTTCTGCCAGCGCCCAGCACAATTCTGCAAACAACCTGGGATTTGCTGCTGCACCACAATTTGCTTGGCGATATTGCCATCAGCACCCGCCGCGCCTTGGTTGGCTTGGCAATCGGTGGCGGCCTTGGCTTTGGGTTTGGGTTGTTGAATGGCACATTTGCCATCAGCGAACAGCTGTTTGATAGCAGCTTCCAAATGATTCGCAATATTCCCCATTTGGCCTTGCTGCCATTGGTGATTTTATGGTTTGGCATTGGCGAAACAGCACGCCTCTTTTTGGTAGCCTTTGGCGTGTTCTTCCCGCTCTATTTGAATACCTATCACGGTGTCCGCAGCATTGATCCCAAGCTGCGCGAGATGGGCATTGTCTATGGGCTATCGAAATGGGGCTTGTTTCGCCACATTATCTTTCCCGGAGCCTTGCCCTCAATTTTGGTTGGCTTACGCCATGCCTTGGGAGTGATGTGGCTCACGTTGATCGTCGCTGAAAGCTTGGCATCCAACGCAGGCATTGGCCATTTGACTATGAACGCTCGTGAATTTATGCAAACCGACGTGTTGGTAATGGGTATTGTGATCTATGCCCTGCTTGGCAAGTTGGCCGATACAATTGCGCGTTTGATCGAACGGCGCAGCCTTCGTTGGCAAGTTGGCGCATAAACAATAATCTCGTAGGAGTGTGTGATGAGTATTCGTGGCGTTGAATTAGGGCTGCGTGGGTTGGGCAAGGCAATTGCCAACCGCACAATTTTGCACGACATTAATCTTGAAATTAAGCCAGGCGAATTTATCGCCGTGATTGGCAAAAGCGGCTGTGGCAAAACCACACTCTTACGCTTGATTGCTGGCCTCACCGAGCCAACAATTGGCCAAGTTGCGCTTGATGATAGCCCGCTCGATGGCTTGAATCCTGCGGCGCGAGTGATGTTTCAAGATGCCCGCTTGCTGCCGTGGAAACGGGTTTGGGAGAATGTCGCGCTCGGGTTGCCTGGCCTCAATGCAGATCAAGCCTTGCAAGCTTTGCACCAAGTTGGTCTCGCTGATCGCGCCTACGACTGGCCCTTGGGCTTATCTGGCGGCGAACGTCAACGCTTGGCTCTCGCTCGCGCCATCGCCAACACGCCAAGTTTGTTGCTGCTCGATGAGCCGTTTGGTGCGCTCGATGCGCTCACTCGGATCGAAATGCAACACTTAGTCGAGCAATTATGGCGGGCCCAAGGCTTCACCGCCATTCTCGTCACCCACGATGTTGAAGAAGCCATCGCCTTAGCCGATCGGGTGTTGCTGATTCAAAACCAACATATTGCGCTCAATTTGCCAATTCACCTGCCACGTAGCCGCCAACGGGGCAGCGCCGAATTCGCCGCGATCAAAGATCAACTGCTTGGGGCAATTTTCGGCGCTGGCTATCCACTGGCAACGCGCGTCGTTGGGGCATAAAAGAACATAAAACAAAGAGCATAGAACATACATTGCGGGGTCAGGGGCTAGTTGTCAGAGGTCGGTATATGAATAAGCCCTAGCTACTGACCCCTGACCCCTCTAAACTTTCCCCTCGTTTTAGCGAATGCCAAAGATATTGATAATATGCGGCGTATCGATAATCACGTGTGGAGCAATGGCGTGGTAGCCCCAAGCATGGACCCAAGCATTGCCCGTGCGCAAGGTCAACACCGTTTTGATCATACCAGCCCCAAAGTAGTTGATCAGCATAAAGATAATTGAAATTAGCGCATTAGTTAGGGTGCTGAAGTTGGTCCACGCTTCGGCCATATGCACCAGCGCATAGCACAGACCGCCAAGCAAAACCGTGGTTATGGCTGAATTCGTCAGCTTGAGAAAACGTGGAACCAATATTGAATAGATCAGCACCATAGTTGGCAGCACCGTGCCAATGCCATAAATCACAAAGGAAAGGGGCAAGCCCAAGGCCAATTGGCTGAAACTTAAACGGTTGAGGCTTGTACTCAAGGTTGTTAACTCGAATAATATTTCTGAAATCCCAATCACTGCAATTACCAGCAAATCATTGCGGCGATTGCTTGAAACTAAATTGAGCTGAACTGCCGAATAGCGCCGTCGAAACCACAGATATGGGCCAACCGCATAAAAGCCAAAATTATAAATTGCCCAACTCCACACCTCAGCAACCGCTAAATCGCTATGCCCACCAACCAAGGTTCCTGCCAAATGAAAACTGAATGGCTTGAAGCCCAATAATGGGCCTAAAATCCAACCCAAGGCTTGCCCAAACAGCGCATAGGCAATTAATCCAAGCGTTTCGCGCAAGGCTTGGCTACGTTCAGGAGCGCGTGCAGCAAGATCAGGGATTATGCGTTTGCGTGTGAGCATAACGGTCAAGCCCATCAAGACAAATACTTCGAGCAGCATAATGCTTGGCACAAACATCTGCATGATAAATGGAGCGCCTGCAAACGCAGGCCGATCAAATGGCAGCACGCCCTTGGCCAACAGCACGATCAGGCCATGGCCAACAATCCACAAAATGAACGTCAATTGAACGCCACGATGACGTAATAATGTACGAAACCAGCTTGGTTGGGTTTGCTGCTGCGCTGGCGATTGGCTGATTGGTAGTTGCACGCTATTGCTCCTTCAGATTAATGGGCTAACCATAAAGCCTGACACAGTGGCAGAGTCAAGCAGCAATCGAACTATGAGGGATGAAGGATGCTGAGGCCAGACGAGTTGGAACCACGAAGAATGCGAAGCACCCGAAGCGGAGGAACATTACAGCAATTCAGCTGCTGCCCATGGGAAGTTAGCTAATGCGCAACCATTGGCTTTGCTTTTTGAACATCTATGACAAAGCCTTGGCAAGCAGACAACTCGTAGTACACTACCTAGGTGCTGCGATGGCGGCACAGCGAAATCTGCAATTAACCATTCCAGCGAGGGAAATAGCGTATGGCTTCATCAGAGGCAGACAGCGTGCCCCAACGCCGCGCCCGCCCGCAACGACTTAATCGGAGCAAAATCGCCAGCATTGTGATGGCATGGATGGCCTTGTGCTGGCTGATTATTGGCAGCGTATTTTATAGCATCATCCCTGGTGGCTGGTTCAGCATCATCGGCTTGATGCTGCTGAGTTATATTCCCTTGCTCTTTGTTGCGCGCTCGTTTGGCGGGCCAGTTGCTCCATCGGCGCATCTGCGCTTATGGGGTTTTCGGCCATTTTGGTATAGCCAATTGCTGTTGCCGCTGATGGCGATGGGTGGTTTAGTCGGTTTAATTATCGGCTTGCCATTTCATAGTAGCAGCATCGTTGGCCGTAGCCTTGCTGGCGGCATCGGGCTGATCTATTTGGCAGGCATTGGCTTGGCCTATTTTGGCTCACGCCGTTTGGCGGTGCGCGAATTGACCGCCAATTTGCCCCAATTGCCTAGCGAACTGGCAGGCTTGAAGATTGTACAAATCTCGGATACCCACGTTGGGCCGCATACGTCGCGCCGCCATTTGCGCAATGTGGTCGAGGCGATTGAAGCAGCCAAGCCCGATTTGATTGTGATGACTGGCGATCAAGTTGATGATTATGTCGATGATGTTAAGCCATTTGCCGCTGCCTTCGGCCAACTTTCAGCGCCATTGGGCGTGGTCGCGATTGCTGGCAACCACGATGTTTATGCAGGCTGGGATGGCGTGCGGGCAGGTTTAGAAGCCATAGGCATCAAGGTTTTAGTTAATCAAGCCACAGCCTTTAACTATCGCGGGGTGCGTTGGTGGCTGGCGGGCACTGGCGATCCCGCCGGAACCTATGTGGCCTCAGGCCGCGAATCAGTTGCGCCGGATATTGCCAAAACCTTAGCCAAGATTCCCGCCAACGATTTTCATGTGGTCTTGGCGCATAACCCAGCGCTCTGGCCAGCCTTGGCCGAACGCAACGTGCCATTGACCCTCAGCGGCCATACCCACTACGGCCAATTTGCCATTCCCAAACTTGGCTGGAGCATGGCCTCGGCCTTTTTGGAACATGCAATGGGTCACTATCAGCAGGCTCAATCGCTGCTCTACATCAACCCTGGCACCAACTATTGGGGCATTCCCTTTCGGCTTGGCACCAAACCAGAAGTAACCGTGATTACTTTGCAACCAAGCCCAACCGCCTCGATCAGCGAATCGAAAGCATAATCAAAATCAAGCATTGATTGCTAAACCATCAGCAGCTCCAACGATTACGTTCTAACTGCTGATGGTTTTTTGTTACCCGTTTGTTACAACAAAACCAGTATTCATTCTTCTATACTTAGGCTATGAAGTATCTTTTTAGAAGTAATTGGCTTGCAATGCTAGCTTTTGTAAGCACATTATTAATTCAATGGATCGTGCTCCGCCCATTATTACTTGGTATTTCAGCCACGTATGTCGTCTTTGCTCGCAACGAGCCATTCAGTCAACGCTTGTTCCTCTATTGTATTATGAGTTTTAGTTTATTAGTTGGTGGCTTATTTGCACGCAAGCACTATCTACTGTTAGCGCCAATCATTGCAACTGCTAGCTATCTGCTTGGCGTTTGCTATTTGCAAAATCTGTTGCTGAATCCTGATCTCTGGAAGTTGAGCCAGCGTGGTTACAGCGTCAGAATGCTCGAAATCGCCAGCCTTGCGCTCGCGCTTGGTTGGCTGGTTGATCGCGTGCGACAAGCCATAATCCTCAGCCACCGCAAACGCCAAGCCCTGCATACAGCAACGCTTTATCCGAATGAGCGATAATCGTTCAGGGTGCAGGACTAAGCGAAACAGGAACCGCGAAGAACGCGAAGGGCGCGAAGATATGAAACTTGTATTGATCGAAGGCAAACGTCAAGCTGATTGCACGTTACTTACAGCAGCGTACTCACCTCAATCAAAATCGCTGAAGGCACTTCAAAATAGAAGCCATAGCTACCACGCATTGAGTGTGGTTGCTGAATTGTCGCTGCATATTCAGTCTGCAAACGCGTAAAACATTGGTCAACAGCAGCGGTCGATTCAAGAATAAAGCCCACATGAAAGCCCGCCGGATACTGCGGCAGCTCGTTTTGTTGGCTTAAAACGAAGCTAAATTGGGCTTGGCCCTGCAAAACCGCCAAACGCGAGCCTTTGGTTGCCAAAACCACAAAATCAAAATAGCGGCAAAAGAAATCACACGCCACAGTCAAATCGCTAACAATTAAGTTCAGATGATTAAGCTGCATTGCTCACCTCTGCATTCTTAATTAGTTGCGCCAACACGTTGAGCGTTGTTTGATACGCTTCTGGCGTGATCTGCCGCATCAGTTGCGCCCGCTGCTCGTGCACCAAACGCGTAACATCAGCAAAGCGCTCAAGCGCTGCCGGATTGATTGCAAGTTCACAGGCCAGCAGATTAGTGTGCTCGGCTGGCGCAGAAATCCAATGTTGTTCAACTAATGTCGTGACGGTCATGCGCAATGTTGCTTGATCAGCCAACACAGCGGTAATTGTTGACACTGAATCCAAGCGTACTGGCTGCTGTTGCTGCACGATATTCAATAGTTGCCAAGCCAAACGCGATAAGCCAAACTGGGCTAAAGCTCGATCCAACCATGCGGTCAGCGCCTGATCGGCCTCTTTGAGCCAATAGCCGATTGGTTTTTGTTGCTCGTTCATCGTTGTTCCTCCTATAACAGAGCAACAGCATACCGCTTGGCACAGGCTTAATCTTGTAAAAAATCGGCATTAACCTGCTGGCAAAATTGGCGTGGCGTGAGGCCAGCAAAATGGCGAAATTCATGCAGCAAATGGGCTTGGTCGCTGTAGCCCAAATCCGCTGCGAGCGCTGCAATCGATTGCATTGGTTGCTGAACCAAGCGATCGCGCACCTGCTCAAAGCGAATCAAACGGGCCAGTTGTTTGGGCGTAATGCCTGTTATTTGGCGAAATTGGCGCTCAAATTGGCTCAGCGAGAGCCGTTGATGCTGGACTAATTCAGCAATCCGCACATTGCCAAACTCTTGATAGAGCAGCAAACCGCTGTGGTGCAGCGCCAACGTGGGCTTGCTCGCAACCATATGATCAATTAAATAAGCATGAACATACTGCAACAGTGTGGCCAAATCGGCAAAGCGCGCCCAATGGCGCACCTGAGCGGCAAAACGCTGCCAGCGCGGCTCGTTCAACGCCAAAGGTTCATTTGGCAAACATGGTTGACCTAGCAAATCAGCAACCGCCCAGGCATATATTTGAATACCCACCAACTGGCAAGCCCCAGTTGCATACAAGTGTAATGGTTGCTGTTGCACGCCCAAGATAAAGGCCGCTGGCAGCTCGCAAAGCGTGCCATTGGCTCGCAGCCATTGCAGTGGCGCACCACAGCAAATAATCAATTGGGCATACGAATCGGGAATAATTGCTTGGCGATTGTAGTGGGCCTGCGATTCAGCCAACGCCCACAGCCGCATAATCTGCGAACCCAGCGATTCGTCAACGCCCAAGCTTTGGTGCTGCATCCGCCCTCCTTGCTTGCAAAAAGCAGCGTTAAACAAAAAGACACTCGGCAAAACCGAGTGTCTTGGTGACGCATACGGGATTCGAACCCGTGATCTTCACCTTGAAAGGGTGACGTCCTAGGCCGCTAGACGAATGCGCCATGCAACGTTGTGTATTATATCCAGCAGCCGATTTTTGTCAAATTACCCAAAGCTGAGCACCATTGTGCTTGAGGGGGTGCAGGGGGATTAAAGCCCCCTGCGTCTCCCGCTGGCGGGACGGAAGGATGGTGATCAATCCTCATTCAGCACTATAACCAAGCGTTTACCATTACAATTCAACAATCGATAAGCGGTCGAGGGCGAACATGCGCTGCGCATTGCGCAAGTAGCAGTAGGCGTGCAAGATGTGGCGCTTGCCTTCAACCGTCAGCCCAATTGGCAACACCCGCCGCTCAACTGGGTCGCCGCCAGCAGTCCGATACGAAATCATCAACGATTGACGGCTGGTCATAGCCGTCGAAATCTCTTGAATCAATGGGCTTTCTTCATCGCCAGGCAATAGGCCACGTTGCGCGCGCAGCAAATCGGCCAAGGTATGCACGCCTTTGCGATATAAAATATCAAGCAGATGTTCAAAGACTGGGCGCAAAGCCACCACATCGCTCATGGCGCGGTGCGAAGGCGCTTTTTCGCCAAGGTTGGTTGCCAACGAAGTCAAATTATAGCGCCGCGCAGTGATGTAGCGCCGAGCCAAAGCCAGCGTGTCGATAACTGGAGTTTCCAGCGGTGGCAAATTAATGCGGCCTAATTCGCTAGTCAAAAATCCAATATCAAAATAGGCGTTGTGCGCAACTAACACTGCTTCATGCAATAATTTATTGACTTTGGGCCAAATTTCGCCAAATGACGGCGCATTTGCAATCATTTCGGCACTAATGCCATTGACTGCGAATGCAGCGGGATCAATTTCGCGTTGCGGATTTACCAAAAACTCACAACGATCAATAATCTCGCGACCTTGAATGCGCATTGCAGCCATTTCACAAATGCGATGCCCAATTTGAACATCTAAGCCAGTGCTTTCCATATCGAACAACACAAACGGAATGGTGTGCAACGGACGATCAAGGAGAGTATACATGCGTGCTTCATTTCTAGTTCCCGTGCGGGAAACATTTAACAACTTCGCTCGACAGTACGTGCAAAAGGCTTGCAAGGTTTGTCGTTACTGATTGTCAGTCTAACACGCTCATGTGTCAATATTTGTCATTTTAATAATCAGTTTAGCTTTGATCGTCGCTAATATCGGCAACTTGGGCTTTGGCTGCTTGTTGTAAATGGCTCGGCGCAACCAGCATTTGCAAGCCACGTTGACCAGCACTCAAGCTAATTCGCGGATGCTGAAACGCGCTGAAATCGAGCACTACCGGCATTGCCCGCCGCGTGCCCAACGGCGAAACGCCACCTTTGAGATAGCCAGTCAAGCGCGTTAATTCCTCAATTGGAGCCATTTCAACTCGTTTATCGCCAATCGCATCAGCCAATTTCTTCAAGCTCAAATGATGATTGCTGGGCACAACCGCCAGCACATAGCCTTTTTTCTCGCCTTTGACCAGCAAAGTTTTAAACAACATATTCAAGGGCAAGTTGAGCTTTGTGGCTGCTTCTTCGGCAGTAAATTCTGTTGCCTCAAAACTCAACAGCTCAAAATCGCTAGTCACACGGCACATCACATCGGTTGCTCTGGTTCTGGTTCCCATCATTGGCCTCCATCACAATAACGCTCATTATAATCATTCACTAGACCTAGTTCAAACCAGCTTTTGGCCTATTTGGAGCACGAAAATGTATGTTAAACTAGCCTTGGATGTTCGCTATATTCGATTGAGGAGAATGTATGTTCAAACCAAAACCACAGCTTAAACTCTCAAAGCAGGGCATCAATGCAGTCTTGTTGATTGGCGGCATTGGTGCAAGCTTGCTGTTGATCCCCACGCTGATCATCACGCTTTCAACCAAAGAACTTGATACCTTTCTCGGCTGGTTTAACTTTATTGGCTTTGTCGTATTGTTGGTGAGTATTCGGCTGGTGCTGCGCCGCCCAGGCATGTATGAGTTGCCACCGCCACCAGCAATGCCAACCAACGTTGATCCCAGCCAAGGCTATTACGTTCCGCCAGCATATGTCAATGAATCACCAGGGCCGTTTGCCCATGGCCGTGGTATGAGTTCGATCCCGCCAATGCGCACAACTTTGCGCGGCAAATTCGCCTTAGCTGGCACATTTATCTTGGGTTTTATCATTATGCTTGGCTTGATGGCAATTTTGTCGCGCACCACAAACCTTAATAATGATGCATTTACCACAATTTTAATCCTTGGGATGGTTGGAGTTGCCATCGCAGCACCCAACATTTTGCGTCTACCAGGCATGCGCAAACCTAGGCAGTAAATCCGATCCACGAGGAAACGAGGCCAAGAAACCGCGAAGGACGCGAAGGTTATTTTTTGATCCACGAAGGACACGAAGAAACACGAAGGGTCAACTTTGTGCTCTTCGTGTTTCTTCGTGGATCATCATTATGTTCTATGCTCTTTGTTCTTCCTTGGGTGGATCGCCAATAGGCGGTTGGGGCCTGCTCGGCGGATCGCCAATCGTGGGCGGAGCATCATTGGCTGGCTCAATTGGCGGGTCGCCAATCGGCGTGGTTTCAGGTGTTGGTGGCTCAATTGGTGTTGGCTGATCGCTTTGGTCGCTCATCGCAATATCCTCATCCTAAAGCTAGGCTTTGCCGTTGCGCAACGTTCGAATAAATTGAACAATCGCAACTAACGTACCAACAATACTCATCACGACCCCCAAAACCACACCCAAGGCCGTGCCCCCAACGGCATAGGTAGCTTTTTGTTGCGAGGTAGCCAGCGCTGGCGGCAAGGCGGTCGTTGGCAAGTCTGGCGGCGTGGGCAAAGCAATAGCTGGGGCCTGCTTCGCGCGCCGAGTTTGATTCCAATCGGTATACACCCGGCAAAATTCCGCGCCAAAAAAGATAATTTGGCTGGCGTAATAAATCCATGCGAGCAATGCGATAAAAGCCGCCACTGTCGTCGAAGCAGTATATTTATTGCCGCCAAGAAACAGCGAAAGCACGATTTTGCCAATTTCCCACAGCGCTGCGGTCAAAAGTGCCCCAGGCAATATATCGCGCCAGCGCATTTTGGGCTTGGGCATGGCAAAAAACAGCAAAAAGAAAATTAAGACATTGACTGCAAACGCTAGGGCAAAAGTAAAAATTTGCCAGCCAACCCCAACCCCAGGCAAATTGAAGCTCTTGGACAAATTTTCTAGGCCTTGCAATACAGAGGAAAGAATCAACGAGCTAATTAACAGCAAGCCAATCACTAGTACCAAGGAAAATGCTTTGCTACGCTCAATCACGGTACTTCTGATGGTATAGAGAAAATTGCCCTGCTTGGGCTGAATATCCCAAATAACATCAAACGATTTATCGATTTGGACGAAAATCCCGCTAGCAGCAAAAAAGGTTGTAATTAAAGCAATTGGCGCATTCGTACCAGCTTGTTGACTTAGGCTTTTCAAAATTTCAACCAGTGCGTTGCGAATCGAAGAGTTATCAACGCCAACTTGCGGACTTGTTTGAAAGACCTGCATCAGCGAATTAACTAAGGTTTCTTCAACATTAGCGTTAGTATCACCTTGCAAGCGCAACCAATAGCCCAAAACTGAAAGTAATAATAAAATCAACGGAAAGATTGAAAATACCGCGTAATATGCCAACGATGCAGCCATGCGCGAACAATCATCATCGTTCCATGCTTTGACTGTGCGTTGCAGCAAAGGCCAAGCGGTTTTCGTAACCCATTGTTTCATAGATTGCGCCTCATCTCACACTAGGCGATTAATTGCCCGATTATGTTTGTTCGCGGTTGAGCATGCCAGCACTGCCAAGCACGCTTTGGGTTTCATCCATTAGCTCTTCAATCTGGCGAATATACGATTGATGTTGCGCCGTCGCCGCAACTTCAGCAGTAACTTCGTCTTGCTGAATTGTAACCAAGCGCTCACGCAGCACCTTCAATTGGTTGCGGTAGGTATCGGCCAACTGGTCATCAATTGCTTTGTTAAACCACAGTTCGCGACCCAAAATTTGAATCGTCGCTGCCAAGGGTGGCGCAATCAGCATGCCCAAAATCCCCGAAGCCTGCGCCATCACCATCAATATCAAGACCACCAACACAGGACTAACCCGATTGGCCCCGTATAAACGTGGCTCGACCCAAATTTGCAGCATTGCAAACACCGCAATCGTTGATAAACCAGCCAACAACGCCACTGGCAAACTGACCAACAAGCCCATCGCAACCGCTGGAATTAGCGCCAACAAAACCCCAACCCACGGCACCAGCCATGCAATCGCAATCCACAAGGCTAGCAAGGTTGGGTAGGGCATGCCAATGAATTCAAACACCATGCCCAAGCTAATGCCTGCCAACGAGCTTTGGGCCACTTCGCTGCGAATATAGGCACCAACTTCAAGCTCAACCGCGCGCCAAATCGTGCGCGCCCGCTGGCGATGTTTGGCATTGATTAATGAGAGCCACAAGCGCTCAAAGCGATTTTGATCAACCGCCCAATAGGTGCTCAGCGAGAGCAAAATAACCAACTGAGCCAGAAAATCAAAGACCCCACTGCTAAACCCAATAATGCTATCTACAACCGCCGTGCCATCGGTGCCAGCCATATAATCAAGCAACCCTTGACGCGATGGCAATTCGCTGGCAATCGTTTGTTGCCATTGTTGGCCTTGCGGCCAAGTGATGGTGATATTGGTATAAAAATTGAGCAATTGATCGCCAGCCCGTTGCAATTCAGTCAACAAGCCACGACTAATTACTGCAAACAAGCTGCCAAAAAAGATAAAGCTGGCAAAATAGACCAAGCCATAGGCCGCGCCACGACTCATCCCGCGATCGATCAAGCGCTGCGCAAATGGTCGAACTGCCGAGGCAATCACCAACGAAACCAAAAAGAGCAACACCGCATCGCTAAACATCCACATCAGCACCACAAGGCCAATTGTGAAGAGGATGGTTGCAGTAACCCGCGCAAGCTGTTTCATGCGGCTAGTTCCTCACTGCTATTGATCGCCGCAAGCATGCCATCCAAATCAACCACCACATGCTCTAGTTGATCATCAAACACAATATTGGCTTCATCTTCGTTTTCATCAGCCCGATTATGCCGCTGTAAGGCTTGGAGCAATTGTTGCGATTCGTAATGCAAGACGCCAAAACGATCGCGGCGGGTTACATTCGCACTCGATTCACTTTGGTTAAACACCAAGCGAGTGAAGATAATTTGCACAATTGCCGCCAAAGGCACGGCCAAAATCCCGCCTGCCAAGCCCAAGGTCGCGCTAAATGCAGCAAAGGCAACCAACGTCAACACTGCATTGACCCCAACCGCGCGATCCATCACCTTGGGAACCAAAAAGGTGCCTTCGATTTGTTGAATCACCACGGTTGCCACAATCACCCAAGTAAAGGCGGTTACATCGCCTTGGGCAAGCGTAATCAGCAGCGGCGGCACCGCTCCCAACACTGGCCCTAGAATAGGAATTGTCTCCAGCAAGCCAGCCAAAATGCCTAACACAATCGCATAATCGATGCCAATCAACAGGTAGGCAGCGGTCGAAAGTGCGCCAATCGATAAATCAAGAATCAATTGGCCACGAATAAACGCACCCATTTTGGCTTGAATTTCAGCAATCAGCGAACGCCAATTCTCACGCTTTTCGACAGCGACTAATTGCAACAAGGTGCGCAGCACCCGATCACCATCGAGCGTCCAGTAGAAGCCAAGCAACAGCGTAGCAATCACCACAAACAGACTAATGCCTGTATTTTCGAGTACGCTAATTAATTGAGTCACCGCGACGTCAGTTTGTTGCTGGTTGGTTTCGGCGGGAGCAACGCCCGAGAGCGAAAGCGGCGCTTCAAGTGGCAAGCGAGCAGCCAAATTGCGAATAAAACTGCTCCGCGAGGAAACCAGAAACTGACGCGCATCGTGGTAATACTCGGGTATTTTGGCGGTAATCGCGGTAATTTGCTCGGTAATCAGCGGCGCCAGCAGCACCACAACCCCAATCAACAAGCCCAATAACAGCAGGTAGGCGATAATCACCCCCAGCTGGGGCGCGATTTTGAGCCGTTGCAACAGCTGCACCAGCGGGCGAATTGCTGTGCTGAGCACAAACGCAATAAACGCCACCACAAACACACTATAAAAATTAACAATCACAAAAGCAAGGCCGATCATCGCAAGGACGACCAAAGTTGCGGTCATGACACGCCGCGTTGTCCAACGAGCGAGGGTCAACGAAAGCTCGTCCATGGCGACTCCCATACACAAATATGCTTAGCTGGATGGATACAGGCAGGATTTAAGCAACAACTATACCAAAAACATCGCCTGTAGCAAGCGTAAAATTAAGCCAATCCTTAACCGATTCTTGCCAGATTTTCAGCAGAGTGTGCTATGCTAGGGGGAATAATTCCGAATCCCACCACCTCAGCGGTGTTGCCTATTATTCAAGAAGGAGTGTGCTGCATGAGCCAACCGCAAGCTGCTGCACGAATTTTGGTTGTCGAGGATGAAAAAGAAATTGCTGGCTATTTGCGGCGAGGTTTGGCCTTCGAAGGGTTTACAGTCGAGGTAGCACACGATGGGCCAACCGGCATTGCCGCCGCCCGCGAACGCCCCGCCGATCTGGTGATTCTCGATATTATGTTGCCAGGCATGGATGGTTTTGAGGTTTGTCGGCGTTTGCGCGCTGGCAGCGATGTGCCAATTATTATGCTTACCGCTAAAGAAACGGTGCCCGACCGCGTGATGGGCTTGGAAAGTGGCGCCGACGATTATTTGATCAAGCCCTTTGCCTTTGAAGAGTTGCTTGCTCGCATTCGCGCATTGCTGCGCCGCCATGTTGCGCGCACCGAAGGCCCGGTCGTGCTCCAAGTTAATGGCTTAGAGATGAACACTGCTTCGCGCGAGGTTACAATTGCTGGGCGCGCAGTGCAACTCACCGCCAAAGAATACGAACTGCTCGAATTATTTATGCGCCATCCAGGCCAAGTGCTGACCCGCGATGTGATTTACGATCGGGTTTGGGGCTATGATTTTGGCGGCGAATCGAATATCATTGAAGTCTATGTGCGCTATTTGCGCCAAAAACTCGAAGAATCGGGCGAAGGCCGCATGCTGCACACCGTGCGCGGCGCTGGCTATATTTTACGTGAACAACCCTACGGTGAACGATGACCCTACGCTATCGGCTAACCTTCATTTCTGTCGCCTTTATGACCCTTGGATTGCTCATCCTAGGGTTGACGCTCTATTCTGCTGAACGGGCGATTTTGCTCAATGGCGTGCGCGATGATTTAGTGCGGGCTACCAACCAAATTCAAAGCCAATATGCCCAAGCCAAAAAGCCGCTTGAGCGCTATTTCAGCGGCACGAGCATCTCGTTGTTGCCTGTGCCAAACGAAGATTTTGAGGGTTCGCCGATTTCGGTTGCGGTCTTTTATCCCAATGGCGTGCGCTTGGCTGCAACTCCAGCGTTTATGGGCGAAGGCCCAAGCCTCGATAGCACTGAATTGGCTTCGGCGCTCGAAAAAAATTCAGTTATGAGCACCAAACCATCGGCCTATGGTCGCACCATGCAGGTGGTTTCGCCATTAACCTTCGATAACACGGTGGTTGGTGTGTTGGTGGCTAGCCAATCGTTGCGCACGGTTGATCGTGCCTTGGATACCTTGTCGTTGGTGTTTCTGATTGCTGGCTCGCTGACGATTGTGCTGATGTACCTTGGCATTAGTCAAATTACCAAGCGCGGCCTCCGCCCAATTGATATGATTGCCAACACTGCCGAGCAAATTGTGCGCGCCGAAGATTTGAGCCGCCGGATCGCTGTGGCCAATCCCCACGATGAGCTTGGTCGGCTCGCCACCATCACCAACGATTTGCTGGCGCGCATGGAAGGTTTGTTCAACACTCAAAAACGGCTCACCGCCGACGTTTCCCACGAATTGCGCACGCCGCTGGCTGCCATGCGCGGCAATCTCGAAGTGCTACGCCGTGGCGCAATGCACAACCCCGAATTGCTCAGCGAATCGCTCAGCGACTTAGAACGCGAAGTTGTGCGTTTGAATCGCTTGGTCAACGACCTATTATTTTTGGCTCAAACTGAGGCTGGCGTGCAAATGCGTAGCGAGCCAGTCGAGCTTGATACCTTGATTTTGGAAGTATTTCGCGAATTGCGCCCACTCGCCGAGCATGTCAAGCTGCAAATTGGCAGCGAAGATCAAGCAACGGTTATTGGCGATCGCGACCGCCTCAAGCAAGCAATGCTCAATCTGGCCTATAACGCAATTCAACATACGCCCGATGATGGCACAGTCACCCTCAGTTTGGAACGAGTTGGCCGCGAGGTGGCACTGCGGGTGCAAGATACTGGCGAGGGGATTCCTGCCGATGTGTTGCCCCATATCTTCCAACGTTTCTATCGCGCCGACAAATCGCGGGTACGCAAGGGCGGCGGGGCTGGGATTGGGCTGGCAATCGTCAAATGGATTACCGATGCCCATCGGGGCACAATCGAAGTTCGATCAAACGTTGGCGAAGGCAGTATGTTCACCTTGTGGCTGCCCTTAGCACCAGCCACCGATCGGCTGCTTACTAGCCAGCTGCGCGATTCGCCATCGCAACCATTGCCCGTTATTCGGCAATAACGATATTTTAACCGCGAAGAACGCGAAGGACACGAAGTAATTAACCTTAGTGGTTCTTCGTGTCCTTCGTGGTTAACTCGTTATTCTATCCGATCCTACTCGGTTGGTAATTCGAGCTTTTTGAACAGCACGCTTGGCGCTGCTAGCTCGCGGCCCGCTGGCAGATCGCTCCATTCCCAGCGCCCAACCCATGTGCTTGGTTCGCAGGTGAGCACTTCGTGGCTGTGCTGGCTTTCTTGGCGTTCTTCAAACAGCAATGGTCCAGCCAAATAGCCTTCGTTGCCCAAGAGTTCATGCAATTTTTGGCTGGTGAATGGCAAAAATGGCGTGAATAAGGTGCGCAAATTATTAATTGCTTGCAAAGCAACATACAAAATCGTGCCACCCCGCTCGCGATCAGTTTTGAGCACTTTCCATGGTTCTTGGCTAGCCAAATATTCGTTGACCGACCGCGCCGCTGCCATCGTGGCAATCAAGGCTGCTTTGAAATGCGCTAGCTCCAATTCCTTGCCAACGGTTTCAAAGGCGTTGCGCACCGTTGCCAAAGCTGCTTCATCTTCGGCGGTCAGGGCTTGCGGTGTTGGCACATGGCCAAAATTCTTGTGGGTAATGGAAAGCACCCGATTGACCAAATTGCCCCACGTTGCAACCAATTCCTCGTTGTTGCGGCGAATAAATTCGCTCAACGACCACTCGGTGTCCGAGGTTTCGGGGCCAGCAATTACCAAGAAATAGCGCAACGGATCGGGATCATATTGGGCTAAAAATTCGCCAACAAACGGGATGCTATTACCTTCAGCCCGTGATGATGAGATTTTCTCGCCGCCTGCCAAGGTCAAAAATTCGCTGCTGACCACTTCATAGGGCAATTCCAGCTCGCCATGGCCAATCAGCATGGCTGGCCAAATCACGCTATGGAACACAATGTTGTCTTTGCCCATAAAGTAGTAATGCCGGGCCTCTGGGTTGAGCCACCACTCGCGCCAAGCCTCAGGTCGCCCAACCTTGGTCGCCCATTCAACTGCTGCCGAAAGATAGCCAATGACTGCATCAAACCAAACGTAAATCCGCTTGCTATCGAATTCGTCGCCCTCGACCGGAATTGGCACGCCCCAAGTCAAGTCGCGAGTAATTGCGCGGGCTGGCACTTCTTCAAGCAAGCCCAACGAAAAGCGTTTTACATTTGGGCGCCAATGGTCTTGGCTTGAAATCCATTCGCGCAAACGATCAACAAAGGCTGGCAAATCCAAGAAAAAGTGTTTGGTTGGCTTAAAGATTGGGGTTGCGCCGCTCAAGGTCGAACGTGCCTCAATCAAATCGACTGGATCAAGCTGCTTGCCACAGTTATCGCATTGATCGCCGCGCGCTTTATCGTAGCCACAATGTGGGCAGGTGCCTTCGACGTAGCGGTCGGGCAAAAAGCGCTTGTCTGCCTCGCTATAGGTGCCAATCATTTCTTTGGTAAAAATATAGCCTTTTTCCTGCAAGCGGGTGAAAAATGCTTGGGTTATTTGGTAATGGTTTTCGGTCGATGTCCTAGTAAATAAATCATACGACAAGCCCAAATCGCGCAGGTTATTGCGAATTTCAGCATTGTAGAAATCGGTTACTTCGCGGGGCGTTTTGCCCTCGCGATCAGCACGCACCGTAATGGGCGTGCCATGATCGTCGGTGCCGCTGACCATCAAAACATTGTTTCCGACCAAGCGTTGATAGCGGGCAAAAACATCGCTCGGCACCCCAAAGCCTGCAACATGGCCAAGGTGACGCGCGCCTGAGGCATACGGCCAGGCTACCGCCACTAAAATATTTTTTGACATACACACATCCTTAAAACAAACCGAGGGCAACAAAAAACCGAGCACACGTCGCCCGGTTGCGTGATTCAACGAGGTGGGCGCATCTTCTAGTTGGCGGGAAGGCCCGCCATGAAGCCGCCAGCGGTAAGGCGAATCCCAGCCCATAGCCAAAAATCGGCTGCTGCTTGCGCCGCTTCTGGGGAAGTTTTGGCTGTGCGTTGCAATGGTTGCATTTGGGTTCCTCGCCTACGTAGCCCCATTGTACCACACTGGCTGGTTGGACGCATAGGCCTATGGGAGTAGAGCAAAGAGCATAGAACATAGAAAAGGATGAAATACCAAATCAAAAGTCAGAAGGCAGAAATCAAAAATCAGCAAGTTGAAATTTAACGCAGAGGCGCAGAGGGATGATGGCTATAGGCTATAGAAATCATAATCTGGGTCAATCGGTGGCATCTGTGGCGAAAAATCGGCGCTTCGTGCCCTTCGTGGATCAACATTATGCTCTATGTGTAATGGTTCATCACATTAACCACCAGCATTCTTTTCCACCCTTCCGTCCCGCCAGCGGGAAACGCAGGGGGCTTTAATCCCCCTGCACCCCCTCAAGGACAATTCGTGACCGAACCGCATCCATTGATGACCCTGCGGATGCGTGGTGGACAGCGAAAACCAACCCTTGGGATAGAGTTGCGATGCGGGAATGCTGCGGTTGCTAACGCAATAAACCAGTACCGCTATGCTCTATGTTCTATGCTCTATGTGTAATGATACAATAGGTTAGCGATCATATTCGTGTCCATCGTGGAGGCCCTATGGGAATACACCGCAATGCCGCGCTGACGGTACGCCAACGGCAAGAACTGCAACGCCTGCGCCGTGAGGAGGGCTGGACGATTGCCCGCTTAGCCACCCATTTTCGGGTCAATCGGAGTACCGTCTTCCGCTGGATTCATCGTGACCATCCCGATGACCGCTCCTCAGCCCCCAACCACCATGGCCGGATCGTCGTCACCGACGCCTATCGTACGGCCGTGCTCACCTATCGCGATGCGAACCCGCATCACGGAACCCAGCGCATCGCCCATGAACTCCAGGCCCAGTTTCCAACCGCCAATAACGCGACCATCTGGCGGATTTTGCATGCCGCTGGCCGGATCGGATCATGCCCCAAAAAAAACGGGTAGCGTGGCATATTCCGGTGGGACGGCATCGGGTGCAATTGGATATTCAGGAATTACCCGCGATTCAGGGGCAGCATGGACGGGAATACAAAATCAGCGTGATTCACCTGCGGACGCGGATCAAATATTCCGAAATCCATCCGACCCAAACCAGCGCCGTGATTGCGAGGGTGCTTGCCCAAGCCGTGACGCGGGTCCCGCCCTTCCATCTGGTGGTGACCGACAATGCCATGATGTTCACCATGGCGTATACCGCCCATCCGCAGCGGGTCACGGCCTTTGAACGGATGGTGCGGCACTTGGGATTACGCCATTGGCGGATACCGCGCCGTGCGCCGTGGCGGAACGGGTTTATTGAACGGAGTAACCGGACGGATAACGAGGAGTGTTTCCATCGGCAGCAGTTCGTATCCTCGGAAGAACGGCGGTATGTCCATCGGTTGTGGGAAATGAGCTATAACACCCGGCGACCGCATCAGGGTCTTGGGGGTGAAACCCCCGATGCGGTGTTTCGTCGCGAGTATGCGCGGGATACCAACATTCGGTTGTTAATGTTATGAAACATTACATCTATACGCTTGATGTGAGTTAGGCTTCTTTAAGAATGGTGAAGGTGAGCACATCGATCCCAAAGCGTGCACGCAACACGGCTTTTAAGACCAGATGGGTCACCTTGCTCGCAATACGGGTCGCCAAGCCTTCTACGGTTTTGGCCAACAAGCGCTCGACATGCCGTCCGGTGTTTTGCAGTTCATGAAACGTCCCTTCGATCCGTTCACGGATCGACCCGAGGAGCGCATCAAATGGCGCGGGATTCCGTCGTTGATTGTGGCGTTTGGCCGTCCAGATGCGATTCGTAGTCGTGTTCCGCACCGCCTGCTGCCATTGTTGACCAAGAAAGCCTTTATCCGCCCAGACATCGGCATTCGTGATTCGGTCGAGTAGTTCGTCCGCAGCGGCTCGCTCATCGGTATGGGCAGGAACGAGATCATAGGCGACGGGAATGCCATCCAGGGTCGTGAGCATGACCAGTTTATAGCCAAAATAATGCAATTTGCGGCTAACACAGTACCCATAGCTGGCACTGCCAGCAAAATCGCTGCGGGTTTTGGGGCGGGCATACCCAACCACGGGAATCGGTTTGGTATCCAGAATGACCTGCGGACGAGTAATGGTTGCCCAGGAGCGGAGCCACGACTGGCGTAATGGTTCAAGCAGGCCACACAGGCGGCGAGCATGACGATTGAATTGGCTTTGATGCGGCAGGGTCGGAAATAAATCGGCA
>NZ_LGKP01000005.1 GCF_001306135.1 Herpetosiphon geysericola
GTGTACAGGAATGTATGAGAGGCACCGTCGAGACGAGGCGGACAACTGGGGTGCTGTGGAGGCCGTGTGAACGGTAGAGCAGACACCCGCAGAAAGCCAAGCGATCATCGGTTGCCGCGCGTCGGCAGGACGCGGTGTGGCCAGAGGATGGTTGCATGGCAGGCAAGACTGGCATTGATGTGCGCTATGCGAATGAAGAAGTCGTCAGCTATGGGTGATTGGAGCGAGGGCGAACAATTTGGTACGTGTCGAGGTGGTTGTGCCCCACGCTGCTCCATCCCGAACCAGGCCGTGAACGCGACACACACCGAGGCTACTGCAGCACCCGCTGTGGGAACGTAGGGGGATGCGTACCATTCCAATGAACCCGCCACTGAGCAAAAAACTCAGTGGCGGGTTTGTGTTTAAGCTTAGTTGACAAGGATCAGCATCGAAGCTTGTTGATCAACGACTGTTTGCAGCGCATCACGCACAATTAGCACACAAAACGTTGGTTCCGCTTCTGGAATCGTTAGCGGTTGCAGTTCATGCAGCATTGTAACGCATTCTTGCACTGTCCAATAGCCGATTCGACACACTGTATCAAGCGCCTGCGTAAATGGCAATTGCACTGAATCGCGCTCAATTCCACGTCCTTCGAGCATAAACATCCACAATTTTTCAAATGCTGGTGAGCAATGTACTGCTAGCCAAGGCTTACTAGCCCAATAGTGGCGAATAGAAACTCGATTACTATTAGCTGGTGTCGTAATGGAATGACTTTCAGTAAAATTACCAAAAAATTCCATCACAAAATTATCTACTAGGGCTGCTTGTTCGCTAGTTGTCGCGTGCAGTGCTGCTACTCCATCGTGCTCAACCTGCTTGGCAAATCTCGAAATATCCTCAGAAAACTCATTGGGATATTCTAAACACAGCTTTTCAAGCCAATCCATGAACGAATCGAGCTGTTGGAGAATCAACATGCTTAGTGCTTCAGGCGGCGCAACGTCAAAATAAACTATAGTACCCATTGTTTCTCCTCATAAATCAATCAAACCTTATGGCCGAAGATTGCTAAGCAAAATGCTCAACTAAGATCACAATCCCCCTTGACAAATGCAAAAGTATTGATACTATATATCCATACGTTCCGTTGGGGAGTAGCCACCTGCATCAACAGGGTTTGCAATCGTCAATCCAGAAGCAATTCTCGGTTGCAAACAATACGCACTGCGTGTTTTGGTCAGACCAACATTGGCTTTGATTGCCGTGTTGGTTTTTTTGTGTCGACCAACCACGGCCTTGCAGGAGGCAGTGCAACAATGGATACGATGGTTTGGATGTGGATTGGTTTTAACGTTTTCGTTTTGGCCATGCTGGCTCTCGATTTAGGCGTGTTTCATCGCTCAGCCCATGAGGTTTCAATCAAAGAAGCGACCTTGTGGAGCGTAGCCTGGATTGGCTTAGCAGCGCTTTTCAACCTCGGGATTTACATCTTTTGGCAGCAGCTCGTTCCTACAAGTAGCTATACCAACGGCGAAGCAGCCCTCGCCTTTATGACCGGCTATCTGATTGAAAAATCACTCAGTATCGACAACATTTTTGTGTTTGTGTTGATCTTCGGCAGTTTTGCTGTGCCAGCTAAATATCAACATCGCGTGTTGTTCTGGGGGGTGCTTGGGGCCTTGGTTATGCGTGGGGCCATGATTGGCGCTGGCGCGGCCTTGATTCGTGAATTCCACTGGATTATCTACATTTTCGGCGCGTTTCTGATTGTGACGGGGATCAAGATGGCTTTCCATCAGGAGCAAACCCTTGATCCAAAAAACAATATTTTGGTGCGCAGCTTTCGCCGTTTTATGCCAGTAACCGATGAATACCACGAAGATAAATTCTTTGTGCGCAAAGCTGGCGTGTTGATGGCAACGCCACTGTTCTTGGTGCTGTTGATGATTGAAGCGACCGACTTGATCTTTGCTGTCGATTCGATTCCGGCGATCTTTGCAGTGACCCAAGAGCCGTTTTTGGTCTATACCGCCAATGTATTTGCGATTTTGGGTTTGCGTTCGCTCTACTTTGTGTTGGCTGGCATGGTGCACAAGTTCCATTATCTCAAGCTTGGTTTGGCGTTTGTGCTCAGCTTTGTGGGGGTCAAGATGCTCTTGGTCGAAACCGCATTCAAAATTCCTTCGGGAATTGCCTTGGGTGTGGTTGCCACGATTATCGTGGTCGCAATTGGCGCTTCGTTGATTCGCGCTAAGCGCTTGGAAGCAGTTAAAAGCTAACCGTTGGTTGAGCAAGGCCGTGGGTTTGATCGAAACCCACGGCCTTTTTGCGTTATTCGGCTAAAGCGTAGACCAAGCCTTGGTTGTAGTAGGTGCGTAAATCGACAGTCAATAAGCCTAATTCTGGGCTAGTGGCGACGATTGGTACTACGCTCCAGCCAGCGGTTGGGTTGGCTGGGTTGTAAACCAAAACAGTTGGGCCATTGCTGCTAAATGCGCTTGGATCATAGCTCAATTGCGCGTACAGCGGTGGTTGGTTGCCAGACCAAGCTAATAAACGTTTATCGCGAATCAAATATGGCTGAATCAACATTGGCCATTGTTTGATTGTGTAATTTTGGAGATTGTTCAGGTTGGTGCATAATGGCGCTGGTTGATAGACGGCTATGGTTGTGCCAGTAATATCATCAGCAACGTGGGTTTGGAGATCAAGGCCAATTCCGCCATCAGCAATTGGGGCATGAATTTCAGCGGTTGCTGGGCCAAATCCACCTACAATTTGATACCAGGTAGCAATTGGCGTGTTGAAATCGCTGCTATAGGCATAAATATAGTTGTGATAGCTGGCTAAGCCAGCAATTTCATCAGTTCGTAATTGGAATGTCGTGCCAAAACTGCCAGTGCTGCTAATATCGAGGCCTGCAATTGTGCGGCACTTGCCACCAGCAGGGCAAAATGCTAAGTTTACCTTTTTACCATGAACGCCACATTCCTGGCCTTTGACCTCAACGGCATTAATTTGCGGCAAGGTGCTGTTGGTATTGAGCATTGGCTTGATTTGTAAATTAGCAACCCAGCGTTGATTCACCAAGTTAAAGTCATTTTTAGCGGCTAAGATATTTTGGTTTGGGTAGATTGAATAGACTGTTTTATTGTGCCAATCACGAGCCAAAATCAAGCCACGATCTTGGGCCGAGGTATCAATGCCCAACCAGGCTTCTTGCTTGTTGGCTTGCAGCGTGCCCTGATCAATAATCCGCTGCGGGCTGGCTAAATCGCCTTTGATGCTAAATCCGAGGGCTTGATTATCGTTGGCTCCATTGTATTCAACGACGCTGCTGCTGCCTTTGGCGCTATTGGGCATGAAATTGACAATTGCCGTGCCTTGGGGCTGCATAATGCTGGGTGTGCTGCTTGGCACTAAGCCATAGAGCATTTCCACCGTTTTCCAATCATTTAGCCCATACATTAAATCTTGTGGCGTTTGATCGCAATGATAGGCAGTGCGCGAGATGCCACGCAAGTTGCTGGCGCTATAGTGATACGACATCAGCGAATTATGGTTTGTCCGATTGCGTGGCATCTCAGCACTAAGGTCGTTACTGGTTGAACTACAATAGGTATAATTGGCAGTGTTCAAATCTGGGGCATAGCCATCGTGCAGGCCCAAAATATGGTGGCCAAGCTCATGACTGATTGTTTGGCTACCAGCAACATCTGACCAGAGGCCACAACGGGCATTGATGCCGTTCCACAAGCGGCCAAGCATAATTGCGGCGGGCACAAAATGAACCTTGCCTGCTTGGGTGTTGATGGTGCGTAGGCTATGTTCAAAGCCGCCCAAAAAAGCCGTTGGCCGATATTCGTTGCTGACCAAAATCCGAATATCAGCATCGTTCCAATGCTCGCCATTGGTATAGACCGAATAGTGTTCAACCCAAACTTGGCCTTGGGTCGCTTGATACAAGGTTTGGCTGGTTTCTTGCAGCGCGGTTTCGAGCACATCTTGCATGGCTGTGTAGGTGAGATCTTTACATGTGCTGCCCTCAGTTGGGCGTAAAAGATCTTGTTGACCCGGCTGCCATTCGAGTGAAACAATTAAGTGAATACTTTCAAAAGGGCTGCTCGCATTCGCAGCATTTGGTTGATTTGGGGTCATCAGCAGGGTCAAACATAAACTACTGATGAGGACTAAGCTAAATTTGCACCAAAACATACACTCAACTCCTTTATTTAATGCGTGAAAAGAGCGTTACACCTGTTACATAGATAAAGACGGACATGCGGCTAAATTCTTTCTGTAGGAGGTTGCTATGACTGCCCTCGATGCTGAGTTTGCGCATCGCGCACTCTTATTAGTATTTGAACCGTTTGATCCTGAGCTTTGGCCGCTGATTGCTCCATCTGCACCAAGCGTCGCCCAACTTCAAGCCGCTGGTTGGTTGCAAGCAACCGCCGAAGATTGGCAGATTCCTGCTGAGCGCCGCGAACAACTCTCATCTGAGCCAGCAACATTGCGGGCTGCTTATCAGCAATTAATTGCTGCTGAATTGGCTCATGCTGCCCACAACTCTGCGCTCGCTATCCGTTTGTTTGCTGATCTGCGAACCTTTGCCGAATTGCTGATTCGCCAAGCGCCGCATGAATTAGCCGATTTGGTCAAGCAAATTCCTACCGATTTAGCGCCAACCAAGGCCGATCACCAGCTGTTGGAGTATTATCGGGGCCTCGCCGCTGGCCTGCGTGATCAATATGCAGAAGCATGTACGTTGCTGAGCCAATTATTGGCGCAACCAGACCTCGAACCGATGATTCGTGGGCGGGCACTGAACTCCGATGCAACTTTTGCGCGGTATAGTGGCAATTATGATCGGGCGTTGGCCAATTATCAGGCTAGTTTTGCGCTTTGGGAAGCCCAGGCTGATCCGGTGCGCCAAGCCTATGTGCTGCTGAACGAAGGGAGTTTGCGTTACCATTTGCAAGAATATCGGGCTGCTGAGCGCTGCTTAAATAGCAGTTTAGCGACCTTGCAAGCTCAAAATCTGCTCTATCCTCAAGCGTTGGTCTTGATCAATTTGGGTTTGTTGGCCCGTGATCGTGGCAATTGGGGGCAATCGCTGAGCCATTTTGAGCAGGCAGAAGCCATTTTGCAAGCAGAAAATGCCACCGATTTCCTTGGCCGAATTGCCAATAATCTTGGCGAATTAGCTTTGTTGCAAGGCCACTATGCGGCAGCGCGCCAGCATTTTGAGCAAGCCTTAGCTCAGATGAGCAGCCGCGTCTATCATATCGATGCCTATTTGAATTATGGCTTAGCGTGGCATGTCGAGGGCATGTTTGAACAGGCAGAAAGCGCCTATCGCCAAGCACTTGATTTGGTTGAAAGCGTTGAGCGCCAAGAAATTGCGGCCTTGGTCTGGTTTCGCTTAGGCCAAGTTGCAGCAGCGCGCAACGATCAGCATCAAGCTGAGCAACATTATCTGCAAGCGATTGATTTGATTGAGGCGATGCGGGCGCCCATTTTGGCCGAAAGCCTCCAAATTAGCCTCATGGGGCGTTGGCAACAAGTCTACGAAGGTGCGATTGCGGCCTATCTAGCCCAAGATAAGCTTGAACAAGCCTTTTTGATGGCCGAAAAAGCACGAGCGCGGGCGCTCAACGATTTGCTTGCCCGCAATGGCCAAACCAATCAAGCATTTGGCACGATTCCCAGCCTTAGCGATGTGCAACAGGGCTTGGCACAGGGCAGCCTGATGCTCGATTATATGACGCTTGGCGCGGTTGGGCCGGAGGCCAGCCTCTTGGCGGCATTGCCAGCGACGGCCAAGGCCTTGCGCAGTTTGTTAATTCAACCAGCAGCAACTTGGCTGTTTGCCATTACGACCGAAGATGTTCAAGCCTTCAATTGCCAGCTTGACCCAAATATTCTCTTGGCAACTTCGCCGTTTCAATGTGATGGGCGACGCTTTTTGCGCCCAGCAATTTTGCAACGCTTGGCTCAACGCTTGTTATTGCCAGCCCAAGCATTATTGCACCAAGCGCAGCAGGTGCTAGTTGTGCCGCATGGCGCTTTGCATCATGTGCCGTGGCATGCACTTTTGCTGGGCGAGCTTGAGCTTGATCTACCAACAACCACGATTCCCAGCGCTGCCAGTTATCTCCAATTAAGCCAACGCCAACCAAGCCAAGCGAGCGCGCCATGTGTGGCTTTGAGCTATGCGGGCGGCGTCGAACCAGCTTTGGTGCATACCTATGCAGAAGCAGCAGCAGCAGTAGCGGCGCTTGGTGGCCAGCATTATCCGCTGCCAGCGCCAAATATCGATCAGCAGCTTGGAACATATCGCATTGTGCATATTGCCTGTCATGGAGTGTTTGTGCTTGACCAACCGTTAGCTTCTTGGCTACAATTTGGCCCAAATCAGATAGTTTCGGCCTTGGACATCCTGACCAACTGGCAGCTGGATGCTGATTTGGTGGTGTTGAGTGCTTGTCAAAGTGGCGTAAGCGAAATTGTGCGTGGCGATGAGCCGTTTGGCTTGGTGCGGGCGTTTTTGGCGGTCGGGGCACGGGCAGTTTTAGTTACGCTCTGGCCAGTTGACGATGTGGCAAGTGCTGTTTTGATGCAGCTGTTTTATCAGGCCTTGCAAGCGGGATACGAGCCAGCAGAAGCACTTCAGCAGGCGATTCAACAGCTTCGCAGCATGCCCCAAGCACAGGTAAGCCTCCCACTTGCGCCAAGCCAGCAGGGAGATTACCCGTTTGCCGATCCTCATTATTGGGCGGGCTATCAGTTGATTGGAGTTGGCAACTCGATTTCTAAAGTTAAGCCAGCAACATCAGCTGCTTGAACATCGCTAAAGACTGCTTCGCCCCAAACATCGGTTTCGCTGCTTTGGCGGCCTGAGGCAGCGATTAAATGTACGCCAATTTGAGCCAAATCGGGCCATTCGCGGTCGTGGAGTTGCACTTGCACCCGCACGCGGCAAACATTTGCTTCTGCAGGATAAATTGCCAAATTGATCTCGCGCAATGGCTGAATACTTGGCGTGAAGGTCAATTGCAATGGCTGATTAGTTGCGCCGCGCAAGGCTGGTTGGGCTGGTTGCAACGCTGCAAAGCCATCGAGCAAGCTTTGATTGAGGCTGATTTGAATGTTTTTGCCTACCAAGGCTAGAGCAGCAGCAACCCGCTCGTACCAACTTGGCGCTTGTTGCAAAAAGCCTAAATCTGGTGTTGGCACTGGCAAATCATTGTCCACAGCGCTAAACGAGCGATCGAGCGCCGCGAAATATTCTGCGCAACTGACGCATGCATCTAAGTGTTGTTGAATGCTGGGTGGTAAGTGTTGTTGGGCGATCTGCTGGTTGCGCTCAGCATAGATGGCCAGTTGATCGCAGCATGTGTCGCATGCATGCTGATCAACTGGTGCGACCAGGGTTTGTACCAAATGCTGCATGGCATTCTGGCTCCAGTTTGCTTGATTCATAGCAATTCCTACTACAACTAATCAGCGGCTTCAGCATGGAGACGCATGCAAGCGCCGCGACCTATCCTTCTTCGACAAATTCGCGTAAGCGAGCGATTAATGCAGGATCGCGGCGCAAGGCTGCCAAATTTTTGGCCCGAGTTACCTGAATGTGCGAGGCTAAAACAGGTTTTTGGGCTAATTCACTTTCGGTTTGCGCCAGCAGATCATCATTTTGCTCGCTGAAATAGCGTCCAACCACCACGCGGCGCGAACGGGCGCTGAGCGGCCCGGCATCGATCACTTCAGTTAGGATACCGCGCAGATCATCGAGTTGCAAGGTTTCAATTGGGGCTGCCCATGGCCCATGTTCAGCATCAGGCATGCTGGCGCGGCGGCGATGTTCAGGCCGACGTAGTTCGTCAAGCACGGTGCGGCGCACAATTTGCATACACCATTCGCGGAAGGTGGCTGGATTTTGGCATTGCCCAAGATTGCGATGAATTTTAATCAAGGCTTTTTGGGTGCAATCGGTGGTAATTGCATCACCATCTGGGTAGGCATGCAGCATGGCGTAGGCCACACGATAGAGCATATGCCAAAGCGTCGTATATGCCTCGTGTTGAGCGAGCGAATCTTGTTCAAAGCACGCCGTATAGAGGGCAGTGCTAGTCATAGTATCGTGCATCCAATCCTCCTAATAGACCTTGGTTGGGGTTACGAGGGCTGTCTTGCTACGCATCAACCATTGGTTACGTTGCGAACCAAGCGTAGCTCACTTTACCAGTGCTCCAATTTCATACCCAATCTCGAACGAGCGACCTAGCCTAAAAGTCCCCATTTTATCCTAGGCTCTTGATTTATTGCTGAGTTTCAGGCAAATTTAACCCTAAGGGATGAGCTAGTGGTATTAAATATGCTACTTTGGGGGGATATTGGCATCACCCATAATTATTATTTGTCTCGCTGATGCCATGCGATCGATAGCCAATCCATTCGGAGGTTCTCACATGGTAGGTGCTGCTCTTCGGCCAAAACCAACCAGCGTCGCTGCAACCCAGGCCAAAGTTATGGTGATTGAAGATAACGTTGATAGTATGAATTTGGCCTTGTTGCTGCTGCGCGAGCGGGTTCAAGTGGCCTATTGTAATGCTCGCGCCTCTGGCGATGCCTTTTTTAATTGGTTGAGTTCGCCCCAAGTTCAACAAAACCCCTCCTTAGGAATGCTCGACCTCATTTTGTTGGATATTCGGATCCCGCGAGAGAATGGTTATATGGTGCTGCAAAAGTTACACGTCTTGCCCGATTTCAAGCGCACCAAAATTGTTGCCATGTCGGCCTATAGCAGCCGCGAAGATGTTGAAAAGATGCGCTTGGCTGGCTTCGATGGGTTTGTGGCGAAACCGGTCTCAGTTAAGACATTTCCCGATTATATTGTGCGGATTTTGCGCGGTGAAACGATTTGGGATTTATATTAAACCACTGGCTGATTCCTCACGTAGCATAGCCTGTACGATCTAGTTGGGGAATTGGCGATGGATTATGATCTGATTGTAATTGGCGCAGGCATTGCAGGCTTGTCTGCTGCCGCCCTCTTAGCCAACGACGGCTACCGCGTGCTCGTGCTTGAGGCGCATATTGAGCCTGGTGGCTGTGCTTCTTCCTATCAACGCAAACGCCCCAATGGCGATCAATATATTTTTGATGTTGGCGCAACCGTTTTTGCTGGTTTTCGGCTTGGCGGTGCGCATCATTGGCTTGGCCAAAAATTGGGCTTAAGCTGGCCAATTCAGCCCCTCAACCCAGCTATGGAGGTGTGGTTGCCTGATCTGCGGGTAACGCGTTGGGGCGATGAGCGCTGGCGGGAAGAGCGCCAGCGGCTTTGCCCAAGCCAAGCATGGGAAGCAGAGCAATTTTGGCGCGAGCAAGAACAGTTGGCCGAGGTCGCTTGGCGTTTTGCTGGGCGTATGCCGCCAATACCGCCTGAATCGCTGGCAGATTTGGGTCGCTTGGCGAGCACAATTCGGCCTGAAATGCTGCATTTGCTGCCAGCCCTACCACGCACAGTCAAACACGTCTTAGATCAATATAAGGTTGATGATCGGCGCATGCGCGCCTTTATTGATGGTCAATTATTGATCAGCGCCCAAAGTACTAATGCAGAATGTGCTTGGCTGTATGGTGCGGTTGCGCTTGATTTGGCCCGAATTGGAACCTACTACGTTGAAGGCGGCGCTTGGAATTTGGCCAAAACGCTAGAACAAAGCCTGCTCAAGGCTGGCGGCGAAATCCGTTATCGCCAAAAAGTGAGCCAAATTCAGACTGATCGTGGGCAGATTGTGGGCGTGCAGACGGAGCAAGGCGAGCGTTTGCGCGCGCGCCATGTGATTGCCAATACAACCATGTGGGATCTGGCTGATTTGCTTGATCAAGCACCAAGTTGGCTGCTGCGTCACAGGATTGAAGCGGTTCCACAAGGCTGGGGGGCTACAACGCTCTATTTGGGCATTGACGAGGCGGCAATTCCCCAGGGCTTGGCCGAGCACCACCAAATTATTGCTGATTATGCTCAAGCGCTGGGCGAAGCGAATAGCGTGTTTATTTCGTTACACCCTGCCGCCGATCGTTCGCGGGCGCCGCAGGGTCAACGTGCCATGACCGTTTCAACCCATACCAATGTCAGTCGTTGGTGGCATTGGCGTCAAACCGATCCTGCTCGTTATCGGGCTGAAAAAGCGGCCATGGCTGAGCGCATGTTGGATACAGTTGAACTGGCGCTGCCCACAATTCGCCAGCATCTTCGCTATCAACAAATTGGCACGCCAGTTTCGTTTGCGCGCTATACCCAACGCAAGCGGGGCATGGTTGGTGGTTTGCCGCAGTGGCGCTCAATTTCGGGCTTGTTGAGTTTAGGGCCGCAAGCTGCGAAGATTAATGGTTTATGGCTGGTGGGTGATAGTACATTTCCTGGCCAAAGCACTGCGGCAGTAACCCAAAGTGCGATTCAGGTGTATCAAAAAATTCGCCGTGCTGCTCGTTAATCGAAACTATGGATTGATGATAATTTTTGATTCTCCTCCCTTCCGTCCCTCCGCTGGAGGGAGACGCAGAGGGTTTTCACCCTGTACCCCCAAATATTTGGGTTGTGGATTGTTTTTGGGTTTCTATTGGCGCTTTGTGAACTTCGCGATCTTCGCGGTTTCGGTTTTAAACACAGTATGCAGGGCAAATAAACCCTGCATACTTAAACCTTAACTCTGAACCCTAGCCCCTGAATCCTGACCCCTGAACCCTACTCGGGCTTGCGGAAATTGTCGTTGTAGAGTTGAATTGAATCTTGGATGCGTTGCTTGGCGGCTTCAGCACCTTGCCATTCGCCAACTTCAACAGTTTTGTTTTCTAAGGCTTTGTATGAGGCAAAGAATTGGGTTACTTCTTTGATGAAGTGTGGCGGCACATCGCCCAAATCTTTGATATTGGCAAAGTAAGGGTCGTTGGCTGGAACGGCAAGAATTTTATCGTCGTTTTCGCCGCCGTCGATCATGCCAAACACTCCAACTGGGCGTGCTTCGATCAAGCAGCCAGGGAAGGTTGGGAAGTTGATCAGCAAAATCACGTCTAAGGGGTCGCCATCGTCACAATAGGTTTGAGGAATTAAGCCATAATCGCCTGGATAATAAACTGCTGACGAAAGCACCCGATCAAGCTTGACCAAACCGGTATCTTTATCAATTTCATACTTATTGCGTGAGCCACGGGGAATTTCAATCACGACGTTAATAATTTCTGGCGCATCATCGCCAAATGGCACATCATGCCAAATATTCACAGGGAAATCCTCCATACATTGGTTATCAAAACGGCGCAACTATACCACGTTTTAGGCCGCTTGCAATGCATTTGACGCACTGCATTGTAGAGAAATCTGCCACAAGGGGCTATAATTCACTACGTTGTGGCTATTAGGATAGCATACAATCACGCAATAGCTTACTAAACATGGAGCAGCCTCATGCGTTTTCCCATTGTAATTCAAGGCGGCATGGGTGTCGCCGTATCTGATTGGCGGCTGGCCAAGGCCGTTGCAAGCGCAGGTCAACTTGGTGTAGTTTCTGGAACTGGGATCAATGTAGTGCTTGCTCGGCGTTTGCAAGAGGGCGATCATGATGGAGCGATGCGCCGAGCGCTGGCGCATTTTCCGATTGCTGGCTATGTCGAGCGCATTCTCGAACGCTATTTTATCGAGGGTGGCAAGCCTGCCGATCAGCCGTATCGGGCTGTGCCAATGTATACCGCCGCGCCATCTGCTGAATGGCAGATTTTGAATGTTGTGGCTTCGTTTGTTGAAGTGTGGTTGGCCAAGGAAGGTCACGCGGGCGTGGTTGGGATCAACTTGCTGGAAAAAGTGCAAATGCCCAATTTATCGGCCTTGTATGGCGCAATGCTGGCCAATGTTGATTATGTGCTGATGGGCGCGGGCATTCCGCGCGAAATTCCAGGCGTGCTTGATCAGTTTTCAGTTGGCGAGGCTGCTAGCCTGAATATTTACGTTGAGCAAGCTGGGGCAGACGACAAATTAGCCGTGCATTTCGATCCTAAGCAGATTTTTGATAATCCGCCTGCGACGCTCAAGCGCCCAGAATTTTTGGCAATTATTGCCTCGAATACCTTGGCAATTGCCTTGGCCAAAAAAGCCACGGGCAAGGTCAATGGCTTTATTGTTGAAGGCCCAACCGCTGGGGGCCATAATGCGCCGCCACGCGGCCAACCAGTCTTTAATGACCGTGGTGAGCCAGTCTATGGTCAGCGCGATGTGGTCGATTTGGTTAAGTTGCAGGATTTAGGCTTGCCCTTCTGGATGGCTGGTTCGTATGGCTCGCCTGAGCGCTTGGCTGAAGCGTTGGCTAGTGGCGCGGTTGGGATTCAAGTTGGCACTGCGTTTGCGCTCTCGAATGATTCAGGCTTTAGCCCGGAAATTCGCCAATCGCTGCTAACTGACATTGCCAACGATAGCCTCACGATCTTTACTGATGCCTTGGCTTCACCAACTGGCTTTCCTTTCAAAGTTGCTGAGCTAAATACAACCCTTGCCTTGGAGCCGACCTACAAAGAACGTCCGCGGATCTGCGATTTGGGCTATTTGCGGGTGGCCTACCCCCGCGAAGATGGCACGATGGGCTTTCGTTGCCCAGCTGAGCCAATCGATCAATATGTCAAAAAAGGCGGCGATATTAACGATACAACTGGGCGCAAATGTTTGTGCAATGCTTTGTTTGCCAACATTGGTATGCCGCAGCAACGCAAAGAGTATACCGAGCAACCTTTGGTGACGTTGGGTGATGATATTAAAACGGTCGCCGCTTTGCTCGAAATTCATCCGCAAGGCTTTAGCGCCGCCGATGTGTTGGAATATTTGTTAGCAGCAGTGCCACAACAATAGCTAAAATTGGCTGATTTGATCAATGAAAAGCAGCAGCAATCATGGACGATTACTGCTGCTTGATCGTTAAGCGGCCAATGTGAGGTCTGCCAAGGTAATGCGCTGAGCCATAGCTTCTAACACATCAGTCATCAGCTTGTCTGCTTCAATTTGATTGGTTAAGGTAGCAAAGAGTACATAGGCACAGGCACAGACTTGGGTATCTAACTCATTCGACAAGTGATCTTGGACGCTAATGCTCATGCTGATGGCATCGATTTTCAAACATAAATCATCAAGTAATTCGTATACATTCATGGGCTACTCCTTTTTTACTCAATGCGATTAAGCACTATGGGTCAGCACTGGTCTGGCAAGCTTTTGGGTCGCAGCTAAGGCCTGAATCAAGCGTTGGTTGGCGGGAATTTGTTGGCTGAGGGTTAATTGCATAATCTTGATCAAGGCTTTGGCTTGGCGCACTTGCTCAGCAGAGATCGCATGTTGCGCTTGCAGCATGCCCATAAGCTGTTCTAATTCGCGAATTGCTGCCGCTAATGAAGCATGGGGATCGATAATTTCAGCCAATAATTGATTGAAGCGTGCTTCTTGCTCTGGAGTCATTGCGTTTCCTCCGCTAAACCATCGAATTCTGTTGCTACTCTATATAGATGCAGAAACAGGCTTTTTTTTGCATGCTGCAATCAATTTCGGCAAAATTGGCTAAATTGGAGATTTTACGAGGTTTGCTAATGCTTCAGGCCAGCTTGGATACTCAAAACAAAACCCATGCTCAAGCAAGCGTTGGGGCATAACATTGCGACTTTTGAGCACTAATTCTGCTTCCGTGCGCAACATCCATGCGCCGATTTGCATCAGCGGGCTAGGGATAGACACGCCAAAGCGTATGCCCAAGGCTTGGCGTAAGTGGCGCATAAACTGCTGATTTGGCAGTGGCTGGGGTGCGCTGAGATTAATCGGCCCTTCTAGCTCTGGTTGTTCGATGAGCCACGCTATGGCATGCACCAGATCGCGGCTATGAATCCATGCGACATACTGTTGGCCATTGCCGATTGTTCCGCCTAGGCCACAGCGAGCCAAGCGACAAAGCATCTCGAATACTCCGCCACGATCATCGCTCATCATCATGCTGGTGCGCAGCATAATTTTGCGAGTCTGCGGAGTTTTGGCGGCAATCGCCTCGTTCTCCCACGCCTTAACGAGATCAACATTAAACTGCCAGCGTGCTGAGGCATGCCTTTCATTGCCGCCAATTGTATGCTGCGCTTCAGTTTGTGGCTCGCTGCTATGGGCATAAATGGCTGAACCGCTCGCTTGTAGCCAGAGCCGAGGTGGCTTTGAAAGTTGCTGGATTGCTTGCCCAAGCAAGCGTGTCGTCTCGATTCGCGAATGCCAAAGCTCACGACGATTGGCGGCTGTATAGCGGCAATTAACGCTCTTGCCCGTCAGATTAATCAAAACATCGCTAGCTTCCAGTTGCTCAACCCACGGCCCAAGCTGAACTGCGTCCCAACTAATTGTTGCCAGCTTGCTTGTTGAACGCCCCATAATCTGAATGCTATGGCCTTGATTGCGCCAATAGCTGGTTAATAAACGCCCGATCTGGCCGCTGCCGCCAACAATTACAATCCGCATTGTCAATACCTCGCAAGGCTTACTCAATAATGAAACATTTGTGCTATATTCAGCCTGATAATGGGAAGGAATAACTAAATAATTGGTAGTGGCGCTAGTGGAAGGTACGTCTTGATATAGCTCACTAGGCTGGTGTTTGCTTGCAAACAGTGCCAACTTTGCTGGGCCAAGGCTGCGCGGCGCTGTTCGATGGCTGCAACTGCGCGTTGTGGTTGTTGCTGGTCAAGGGTTGCTAAGGTGGTGCGAATCGAGTCAAAATCAGCGTTTGCTTGACGTAATAACGCAATAATGCGTAAACGGCGCAACTGACGCTCATCATAATAGCGATAGTTGTTGGATTGCTGGCGAATTGGCTGCAAGAGGCCTTGTTGCTCCCAAAAACGGATGGCCGAAACTGGCACGCCAACCGCTTTAGCAGCCTCGCCAACCAAAAGCTGTTGCTGCTGGCGCTGGCTTGGCGGCAACTGGTCGGCTACCGCTTTGAGCAAGCTTAAAGTCTGATCAAGTTGCTGGCGAATTGTATCGAGCTTGGCATGATGTTGATTGATTAGATTAAAGGCTGTTTGATGGTCAGCTTGGTGGAGTGCCGCCATAATATTTTGGGCAGCGCGCCAGCCATAGCCATTGATCATAGATTGCGCAGTGTTAAGGGCATCGATATGTTGCTGCGTATAGCGGCGATAGCCATTTGGGCCACGCTCGACAGCTGGTAAAAAACCTTCAGCTTCATAATTGCGCACTTGCTGAACACTGATATTAATGGTTCTGGCCAAATCAACGGTGCGAAAATAGCGTTCAACATTCATGTTAAACCTTTATATAGCACTTGAGACTTTAATGAGAGATTTGAGCGTGGAAAGTGCCCAAAGAAGCCTAAAACTCACGAGACTTGCATCTATGTTCTAGAATAACTCTAGATCGTTTGGATAGCAAGTTGATTGCTGCTAACGATTCACATAGCGGCCAGAGATTTGTAGTTATCAAGGAGTCTGATGATGCAGGATCGAGCGTTTATTGAGGTGTATGGAGCACGCGAAAACAACCTCAAAAATATTTCCTTGAATATTCCTAAACAGCGGGTGACAGTATTTACCGGAGTCTCTGGTTCGGGGAAGTCGTCGTTGGTGTTTGATACGATTGCCGCCGAGGCCCAACGCCAACTGAATGAAACCTTTACCTTTTTTGTGCAGGGCTTTTTGCCGCATTACGGCCAGCCCGATGTTGAACGAATCGAACATCTCAACTCGCCAATTATTATCGACCAAAAGCGGGTAGGCGGCGGTTCGCGCTCAACAGTTGGCACTTACACCGATATTGCGGTGCTGTTGCGTTTGCTCTTCTCGCGGGTTGGCAAGCCGTATGTTGGGCCTGGCTATGCCTTTTCGTTCAACACGCCCCAAGGCATGTGCCCAGAATGCGAGGGCATTGGCAAGACAGTGCAGCTTGATATGGATAAATTGCTCGACCGCAGCAAATCGCTGAATGAGGGCGCAATTCTGCATCCAGAGTTCAAGGTTGGCAAGATGATGTGGAAGATGTATCCGCTTTCCGGCTTGTTTGATAATGATAAACCAATTCGCGATTATAGCGAACAAGAGTTGCAAGCCTTTTTGTATGGCGCTGATGTTAAGGTTTCTTGGGGTGAATTTAGCTCAAAATACGAAGGCCTGATCGAACGCTTTGATCGGATGTATGTTAAAAAAGATGCTGCCGCGATGTCTGATCGCAACCGAGCAATCTTTGAGCAATTCACAACCTCGCAAACCTGCCCGCTGTGCCATGGCCAGCGTTTGACCCAAGCTGCGCTGAATTGTCGGATTGCTGGGCGCAATATTGCCGAACTTTCCGATTTAGAGGCCAGCGATTTGATGAGTTTCTTGGCCGATTTTACTGATCCGATTGGTGATCGAGTAGCGGCAAAGCTCTTGGAGCGTATTCAGCAGTTGGTTGATATTGGCTTGGGTTATTTGAGTTTGAGCCGTGAAACCGCCACGCTTTCTGGTGGCGAATCGCAGCGGGTCAAGATGATTCGCCATCTTGGCAATAGCTTGACTGAAATGCTCTACATTCTCGACGAGCCAAGCGTGGGCTTGCATGCGCGCGATGTGGCGCGGCTCAATCGGTTGTTGCAACAACTGCGCGATAAAGGCAATACCGTGCTGGTTGTCGAGCATGATCCCGATGTGATTGCGATTGCCGACCATATTGTTGATATTGGGCCACGGGCGGGTGTGCATGGCGGCGAAGTCGTGTTTGAAGGCAGTTTTGCTGATCTCAAGCGTTCGAACACTTTGACTGGTAGCTATTTGCAACAGGATGTGCCAACCAAACAGCATTCGCGCACGCCAACTGGCTATTTGCCAATTGTGAATGCTAATTTACATAACCTAAGAAATGTCAATGTTAATATTCCAACTGGTGTGTTGACGGTTGTGACGGGCGTGGCTGGTTCTGGCAAAAGCACCTTAATTAACGAGGTCTTTTTGAGCCAACATCCGAATGCGATTGTGATCGATCAATCCAAGGTTACTGCTAATAGCCGTTCTGCTCCAGCGACCTACACTGGCATTATGGACGATATTCGTCAGACTTTTGCTAAAGCCAATGGCGTGAGCGCCTCGTTATTCAGTTTCAACTCAACTGGCAGCTGCGATAATTGTAATGGCTTGGGTTTGGTGTATACCGATTTGGCCTTTATGGAAGGCATTTCGTCGACCTGCGAAATTTGCGAAGGCAAGCGTTTCAAAGCAGAAGTGCTCGACTATCAATTGCGGGGCAAATCGATCAGCGATGTGCTGGATATGACCGCCGAGGAAGCACTTGATTTCTTCAATGAAAAGAAAATCAAGCCAGTGATCCAAGCCATGAACGATGTTGGTTTGAGCTATTTGAAGCTTGGCCAACCGCTCAGCACAATCTCTGGTGGCGAAGGCCAGCGGCTTAAATTGGCAACCGAATTGCATAAAAAGGGCAGCGTCTATGTGATGGATGAGCCAACGACCGGCTTGCATCGCTCGGATATTGGCCTGCTGATGCGGATTATCGATAGCTTAGTTGATGCCAAGAATACGGTGATTTTGATCGAACATCACTTGGATATTATTCGCCAAGCTGATTGGATTATCGATATTGGGCCTGATGGCGGCAGTGCTGGGGGCGAAATTATTTTTGAGGGTCCACCGTTGGCCTTGAAAGATTGCGCTCGCAGCATCACCGCCCAGTTTATCTAATTGGATTGAGTTGGATGCCAATCAAGCGAATAGTAGGGTCGCAGGGGCTGAAAACCCCTGCGTTTCCCGCCTTGAGGAGGGACAGATCTATTCGATCTACCACGATAGTAAACCACATATCCAAAACGAAGCGGCGTTAATTAAGCGGCTTAAGTTGATCCAGCGCCATGTTCAAGTGCAACACATTGACCCTTGGCTCGCCCAAAATTCCAAGTGTTGGTTGGCTGGTGTGCTGCACCACCAATTGTTGCACTTGGCTGAGCGTTAGGCCTCGTGCCGTAGCGACCCGTTGCACTTGATAGAGCGCCGCAGCAGGCGAGATTTCAGGGTCTAGCCCGCTGGCCGAGGCCGTAACCAAATCGACCGGAATTGGCAATTGGTTGCTGGGATCGGCGGCCTTGAGTGCATCGATGCGGGCTTGAACCGCTTCAGCTAAGCTTGGATTGAGCGGGCCGTAGTTCGAGCCGCTGGAAGCAGCTGCGTTGTAGGGCACTGGGCCAGTTGCTGAAAGGCGGCCCCAAAAATAACCAGCTTGGTCAAATTGTTGGCCGATTAAGGCTGAGCCACGTTGGACGCCTGCTTGCTCAATCAGGCTGCCATTGGCTTGGCTCGGAAACGCCACTTGGGCAATTACTGTCACCAACGCTGGATAGATAATTCCGGTCAAAACACTAAAGATGATGATTGCGGCCAAAGCTGGCCGAAGAAACGTGCGCATTATTGGTCTTCCTCGTCGCTAATCCAACGATAATTAATTGCTTGCTGATCGCGTCGAACATATTGCAAATGGCCGTGGGCTGGCGTGGCCGAATGTCGCCACGCCCAGCTGCTGATTGCTGCATAACCCACGATCAAGACAACGATTGATAATGTGATGGTTAGAATTTCGCTCAATGCTTGGATTTGAATTTCGCCAATGCTCAAAATGATGCCAGCACAAATCACATCAAGCCAAATGTGTGATGGTCGATGGCGTTGCATACATTCGCTCCTAGACAAGGCCCAAGCCCACTAACAACAGATCGATCAGTTTGATTCCGATGAAGGGCACAATCAAGCCGCCAAGCCCATAGATCAGCAAGTTGCTGCGTAAGGCTTGAGCTGCGGCGACCGCCCGATAGCGTACCCCGCGCAAGGCCAGCGGAATCAGAAACACAATAATCAAGGCATTGAAAATCACCGCCGAGATAATGGCACTTTCTGGCGAAGCCAAGCCCATAATGTTGAGTTTGTTCAACACTGGGTAGGTGCTAGCAAACGCCGCCGGAATAATCGCAAAATATTTGGCAATATCATTGGCAATCGAAAAGGTGGTCAATGCGCCACGAGTCATCAACAATTGCTTGCCAATCTCAACAACTTCGATCAATTTGGTCGGGTTGGAATCGAGATCGACCATATTGCCAGCTTCTTTGGCGGCGTTGGTGCCAGTATTCATGGCCATGGCCACATCTGCTTGCGCCAAGGCTGGCGCGTCGTTGGTTCCATCGCCAGTCATAGCCACCAAGCGCCCGCCAGCTTGATATTCGCGAATCAGGCTCAGTTTGGCTTCTGGTGTGGCCTCGGCCAAAAAGTCGTCAACCCCTGCTTCGGCGGCGATTGCGGCGGCAGTCAAAGGATTATCGCCAGTGATCATGACGGTTTTGATGCCCATGCGGCGCAGTTCGCCGAAGCGTTCTTTCATGCCACCTTTAACAATATCTTTGAGCTGGATAACGCCCAAGGCTCGTTTGCCATCGGCAACGACCAACGGCGTACCACCAGCACGAGCAATTGTCTCAACATTGGCGCGCACATCGCTTGGCAAAACCGATTGTTGTTCGCGCAAATAACGCTCGATGGCATCGACCGCGCCTTTGCGAATCTGGCGGCCTCCGATGTTGATGCCGCTCATACGGGTTTGGGCAGTGAAGGCCACAAATTCAGCATCTAGCCCAGCGGCTTGGCGCTCGCCAATCTGGTAGTGCTCGTTGGCAAGCAGCACAATCGAACGGCCTTCAGGCGTTTCGTCGGCTAGCGAAGCAAGTTGAGCTGCATCGGCCAACTCGCGAATATCCACGCCTGCTGCTGGCAAAAAGTTGGTAGCTTGGCGATTGCCCAAGGTAATCGTGCCAGTTTTATCCAACAGCAAGACATCAACATCGCCCGCTGCTTCGACTGCCCGCCCAGACATGGCGATGACATTGGCTTGAATCATGCGATCCATGCCTGCGATGCCAATCGCTGAGAGCAAACCGCCAATCGTGGTCGGAATCAAACAGACCAACAAGGCGACCAAGGCCGTGACCGTAATTGGTAAGGCTTGGCTGCTTGGATCAAGCGCCTTTACCGCTGAGACGCTATAGATCGAGAAGGGCAACAGGGTTGCGGTTGCCATCAAAAAGATGATGGTCAATGCAGTCAGCAAAATGTTGAGCGCAATTTCGTTAGGCGTTTTTTGGCGTTTTGCACCTTCTACCATGGCAATCATGCGGTCGAGAAAGGTTTCGCCTGGATTAGCGCTAATTTGTACAACTAGCCAATCGGAGAGCACCCGCGTACCGCCGGTTACTGCTGAGCGATCGCCGCCACTTTCGCGAATCACCGGAGCGCTTTCGCCAGTGATTGCGCTTTCGTCGACCGCCGCCACACCTTCGATCACATCGCCATCGCCTGCAATTGTTTCGCCAGCGCTAACCAAAATGTAATCGCCTTTGCGCAAGGCGCTCGCAGCGACAGTTGTTTGCTTGCTGGTACGTTGCGCAGAACTTAATTTAACTGCTTGCACATCGCGGCGGGATTGACGTAATGTATCTGCTTGGGCTTTGCCGCGACCTTCGGCCATGGCCTCGGCAAAATTGGCAAACAGCAAGGTCAACCAGAGCCAGCCAGCAATCGCCAAGCTAAAATTAGGCGAAGTTTCGCCGCCAGCAATTAATGCGTGCAGCCATAAACCAGTCGTGAAAATCGCCCCAACAAAGACCACAAACATCACTGGATTGCGCACTTGCAAGCGCGGATCGAATTTGAGCACTGCTGCTTTGAGCGCTGGCCCAACAATCGCGCGATCAAACAACGAGCGGTTTTTAGGAAGTGTATGATTCATCGTTCTTGCCTTATAAACTCATCAATAAATGTTCAACGATCGGGCCAAGCGCTAGGGCGGGAATAAAAGTCAGCGCCCCAACAATCAACACCACCCCAATCAACAAGCCAACAAACAAGGGCGTGTGGGTTGGCAAGGTGCCAGCGCTTTGCGGAATCAGCTTTTTATTGGCCAACCCACCTGCAATCGCCAAGGTTGGAATAATCAGCCAGAAGCGTGAGACCAGCATGGCGATGCCAAGCCAAGTGTTGTAGAACGGCGTGTTGGCTCCAAGGCCTGCGAAGGCGCTGCCATTGTTGTTGGCGGCAGAAGTTGCTGCATACAGCACTTCGCTAAATCCATGGGCGCCGCTATTGAACACCGTGGCTTTGCCAGCATCGCTGCTCACAGCAATCGCGGTGATCAACAAGGTCGTGACACACGGAATTAAGATAATCAGCGCAGCCATTTTCATCTCAAAGGCTTCGATTTTCTTGCCCAAATATTCAGGTGTGCGGCCAACCATCAAACCAGCCACAAACACCGTGATAATTGCAAAAATCAGCATGCCATATAAGCCAGAACCAACCCCGCCAAAAATCACCTCGCCAAGCTGCATCAAAACCATTGGGGCTAAACCACCAAGTGGCGTGTACGAATCGTGCATCGAATTGACCGAGCCATTGGAGGCGGCGGTGGTGACGGTTGCCCACAAGGCCGAATTGACGATCCCAAAGCGGGTTTCTTTCCCTTCCATATTGCCGCCCGCTTGGAGTGTCGAAGCTTGGTCGTCAACACCGAGCTTTTGATAGAGCGGATTGCCAGCTTGTTCTGCGCCGACAGCTAGTGCCGTAAACCCAAGCAAAATGATTGTCATCGTGGCAAGAATTGCCCAACCTTGGCGTTTATCACCAACCATAATGCCGAAGGTGTAACAGAGTGCCGCCGGAATCACGACAATGCTTAATAGTTCGAACAAGTTGCTAAGTGGCGTGGGATTCTCCAAGGGATGCGCCGAATTAACATTGAAAAAGCCGCCGCCATTGGTTCCCAATTGTTTGATCGCTATTTGCGAAGCAGCTGGGCCAAGCGCAATTGTTTGTTGGCTGATTGTTTGGCCATCGGCATTGACGATTGGCTGAAGCAATTCGACCGTTTGCGAAGGATTGAAGCTTTGCACCACACCCTGCGACACCAAAACCAGCGAGAGCACCAGCGCTAATGGCAATAAAATATAGAGCGTTGAACGAGTCAAATCGACCCAGAAATTGCCAATCGTGCTGCTCGAACGGCGGGTAATTCCGCGAATCAGGCCAATCAACACGGCCATGCCCGTGGCAGCTGAAACAAAATTCTGCACCGTCAAGCCAAGCATCTGGGTCAAATAACTCATTGTCGTTTCGCCAGCATAGCCCTGCCAGTTGGTATTGCTCACAAAACTGGCAGCAGTATTGAAGGCCGAATCGGCGCTAATTGCTGGCAGTTGTTGCGGATTGAGCGGCAGCCAAGCCTGTATGCGTTGCAAGCCATAGAGCAGTAACAATCCCAAGCCATTGAATCCGAGCAAGGCTACTGCATAGTGTTTCCAGTTCATTTCGGTTTTTGCGTCGATGCCCAAGAGCCGATAGATCAAGCGCTCGATTGGGCCAAAAACCCGTTGCATGGGCGGCGTTTCGCCGTAGACTTTGGCCATATAGCGGCCTAGTGGGATGACACAGGCCAGAAGTACCAGCAAAAAGCTGCCAATTTGAATGATGATGTTGCTGATCATTAAAACACCTCGGGCTGCATCAACGCCCAAAAGAGATAGATTACTAAGCCAAGCGTCACGAGGGCGGCAATTAAATACAAAGTGCTCATTGCTTGCTCCCCAAGGCGGCACACAGCCGCACAATTGCCCATGTCAAGAGCACGAATATGCCAATTAATCCCAAAAACCAAACATCCATGGTTGAACCTCAATCAAACGTACTTAACCTAGAACTATTCAACCAGAAAAGACCTCAAGCAGGCATCAAGATTGATCAACACCAGATCAAGAAAGTATCAAGATAGAAGGATGAGGGATGAAGGATGAAGGATGAAAGCAAAAGGCAGAAGTCAGAAGGAACATAGAACAAAGAGCATAGAACATAACCAAATTATGAAGGATGAATGGCAAAAGTCAGAAGGCAAAAAGAACAAAGAGCATAGAACATAGAGCATAAAGTCTGACGATAGGCTTTGGGCTATCGGAACATGCTTCGTGGAATTCGTGGCCAAAAAACTTTAGCTGCGCCAATCGGTGGCTAAAAATCTTCGTGCCCTTTGCGGTTCCCATCCTTCGTGTCTCTTCGTGCTCTTCGTGGATCACCATTCGGCTTGCTGTTTTCAGCACTGAGATTTTCGGGTATCATGGCAGCAGTTGAACCAACGAGGTATCCTCATGGCTGTTGTCAGCGTCAATGTACAATCCAAAACCCAACGCAAATGGCTTCTGTTTTTCGCACCGTTAATTGGCATTCTTGGGCTGTGGCTAGCCAGCGGTTGGCTTGTGCCCAGCAATTTAGCCCCATTAACCAATAAACTGCAAGGCTTGGTTACGACCTTCCAAGGGATTTTTATCGAAGCCTTGCCCTTTTTAAGTGCAGGCGTAATTGTCTCGGTTTTAATTGGCGAGTTTGTGAAGCCCCAGCATTTGGCCAGTTTTGTGCCCCAAAATGCCTTTGGTGCTTCAATGTTTGGCTCGCTCTTAGGTTTGTTGTTTCCGGTCTGTGAGTGTGGCGCGATTCCCACCAGTCGGCGCTTGTTGCGCAAAGGCGCACCTGCGCCAATGGGGATTGCCTTTGCCTTGGCTGCTCCGGTTGTCAATCCTATTGTGTTAATCTCAACCTCAATTGCTTTTGGCGATGTACGCTGGGCCTTGGCGCGGGTTGGTTTTACGATCGTGATTGCTTTGACGATTGGCTTGATTATTGGCGCAGGAATTAAGCGCGAGGCCATTTTGACCCCGCTTTCGCTGACTGCCGACGATGATCACGACCACAGCCATTGCGACCACGATCATGGCGCGTGCGACCACACCCACGACCAACCAAAAGGCCGTTTGGCGGGCTTAATTGCCCATGGCAGCACTGAGTTTTTCGAGATGGCGCAATATTTGGTGATTGGCTCGTTGCTGGCGGCCACGATGCAAACCTTCATCCCCCAATCAGCATTATTAACCTTGAACGATAGTAGCATCGGCTTTTTTGCACCCTTGGTCGGGATTGTCGTGCTGATGTTGGTAGCAGTGCTGCTTTCAGTTTGTTCAACTGTCGATGCTTTCTTGGCCCTTTCGTTCCTTGGCTTGTTCCATCCTGGCGCAGTTATGGCCTTCTTGGTCTTCGGCCCGATGATCGATATTAAAAGCACGTTGATGCTGACCTCAACCTTCCGGCGCTCAGCGGTGGTGGCGATGGTCGTGCTGGCAGCGTTATTCGCAATTATCGCTGGCTTGATCAGCTATGTTGTTTTGGTGTGAGGTGCAGAATGCAACGTCAAGTGCTTGAGCGTTGGCTCTCGATTGCAGTAATGTTTGGCTTGGGAGCCATGATTATTTTCAAATGGCAAACCAACCGCTTGAATTTATATATTCATCCGCGCTATACTAGCTTGTTGGTAGCGACGGCAATTGTCTTGCTACTGGCAGCACTGGGCATGGCACTGACCAAGGCCCCAGCAATTCCCAAACGGATGTTGGCCTTGTTGACGATTCCGGTAGCGTTTGCCTTATTAGTTCCTGCCCGTCCGCTGGGCGCAAATTTGGTCTCTGGCAAGGCCTTAAATGCCAATTCGAGCGATAATTTGCTTGCCCGCTGGAAAACCAATTTATCTGATGATAGCAAAAGCTGGACGTTGCTTGAATGGACGACCGCTGTGCGCCAGAGCGATCTTGCGGTGTTGCGCGATAAGCAAGCAGCCTTCGAGGGCTTTGTTTATCGCACACCCGATTTGCCCGCCGATGAAGTGTTAGTTGGGCGCTATGTTGTCACCTGCTGCACCGCTGATGGTACCGCTTTATCGTTGCGGGTGAAGGCCAGCAACGGCGCAGATTTTGCCAACGATCAATGGGTGCGGGTTGAAGGAACATTCGTGCCAGCTGAAATTAATGGCTCGATCGTGCCCCAAATTGCTGGAACCTTAGTATCAATTGAGATGCCAAGTTCACCCTATTTGTATCCATAAATTGCTGAGGAGTTTACGATGAAACCATGGCTTCGCCGAACGATCATCTTTTCAGGGATTAGCCTGTTGTTGGGCGCAATTTTCAAGGAATTTTCGCAACCACGCGGTTTGCGGGTTGGCGAAGGCAAAGTGTTGGGCGTTCCCTACAGCCTGCGCCTGCCAAATGGCAGCGATTTGCGCCAACGCTATTGGAATGCAGACGGCAGCCCAGTTGCTCCACCATTGCTTGGGGTTGGGTTTTACCCTAATATCCCAGCCTTGTTGCGCAAACTGCAAAAGTAGGGTTCGGGGATCGGTTGTTGGGGGTCGGGGAGCAGAACATAGAGTATAGAACATAGAGCATAGGAACAGGGGATTGGCCATCAGGATTGGTTGTTTAACGCAGAGCACAGAGAATGGCTATAGGCTTTGGGCTATGGCCTAGCGGAAGATTTTTTTTCGTGCAATTCGTGGAATTCGTGGCGAAAAATGAAACCTTCGCGTTCTTCGCGGTTGCGGCTCCTTGTGGAGTGAGTTTAACGCAGAGGCGCAGAGGATGTGAGGCTATTGGCTCTGGGCTAGCGGAAGATTTTTCGTGAAATTCGCGGTTTCGGCCCTTCGTGCCCTTCGTGGATCAATTTTTGGAGATCGGTAGTTATGACCAGTGTTGCGATTATTGCCAATCCAGCCTCAAGTAAAGACATTCGACGAGTGGTCAGCCATGCGTCGAGCGTCTCGAACAACGAAAAAACCAGCATTGTGCGGCGGGTGCTTCAAGGCTTGGCGGCTACGCCAGTTGCTGAAGTCTGGTATTTGCCCGACCATGCTGGGATTGTGCGCAACGCTGCTGAACGCCAACAATTGCCATTTGGCTTGCTGCCGTTCGAGGGCCAATGGTATGATCACGCCGATGATACAACCTTGGCCGCGCGCTTAGCCGAACAGCAAGGCATTGATTGTTTGATCACGCTTGGTGGCGATGGCACAGCTCGAGCTGCGATCAAAGGTGCGCGTTCGATGCCGATTTTGGCGCTTTCGACCGGAACCAACAATGCCTTTCCGCAAACAATCGAGCCAACTTTGGCTGGCTTGGCTGCTGGCAGCGTGGCATGTTTTGCGCCTGAGGCAATCAATCGCCATGCCTTGCTTGAAATTTATCGCAACCACGAATTGCTTGATATCGCCTTAGTTGATGTGGCCAGCGTTGCCGATAGCCTTGGCGGGCGGGCGGTGTGGGAAATTAGCAAAGTACAGCAATTAATTACCACGCGATTAACCCCAGGCACGGTTGGGCTTTCGGCGATTGGCGGCCATGCTGGCATTGCACCTGCTGAAGCGCAAGCGGTGCATGTGCTGCTTGGTAGTGGGCGCAGCATCAACGTACCAATTGCGCCAGGGATGATTACGCCAGTGCCGATCGCTGAGCACAGCTATTTGCATGCTGAGCAACGGATTGAGTTGCGCAGTGGTGCGATTGCGCTTGATGGCGAGCGCGAATGGATGGCGCGGGCTGGCGAAGACTGGCAGGTTAATGTCATTGCCGAAGGCGTGATAACCGTTGATCTTGCTGCGGCCTTGACTGCATTTGCTCAGCAAGCGAGGTGAGTTTGTGGCCCGTTTAGATTTAGTGCTTGACGACATTGTGCAACTGCGCAAGCCCCATCCATGTGGCGGGTATCGCTGGCGGGTCACGCGCTTGGGAGCCGATATTGGCTTGCGCTGCATGACTTGCGAGCATAAAGTAATGCTGCCGCGTGCCACCGTCGAGCAACGTACCAAAGCCCATTTTGATCCTGAAGGCCAACCCAAGCCTAGTCCAAACAGCGAAAATGCCTCATAAATTTATGGGGCGTTTATTTATGTGCGATGCTATTTGCGTGGATTCCACTCAAAAAGTGTTGGTGCATCGATAGCTTGTCATTGATCCAGTTATTAATCAACAAGGCGAGGACAAACCAGCCGCTACTTTGGTGTTTATAGCTATTGATTGTCTGAATCAGTGCGATTAGTGCAGCTTGATTGATATGGCTAGCTTGACGAAGTTCATGCCACGTTTCTAGGCTTGTAAGCGCTGCATTCCAGCGCAAGTCTTGAGGATCAATTGCCTACATCGATTGAAAATAGGTGCGTAAACCTGCATATGAGTCGAGATCAAGCATCGCGCTCCTATCTTTAAATCAGCTTATTCCTATGCCAAATCGTAGTATTTTCTGCCTCTTTAAATACTCATCCAGCCCCAACATTGGATTGCCAGATTTCTAGTACAATAGTACCACCTGTGAAGGAGGTGGCGTATGCTTGAACGACCTTGTTGGCAGTGCCAAACTGGCAATAACCTCGATCAAACTCATTGCGTTGGGTGTGGGGCCGATTTGACGCAACCAACCGCAACAACCAGCCTTGCAACTAAGGCTCCAACCAGCTTAACCTCGCGCCTGCGGCAATCGCCAATTTTGCGCAGCCCAGTGGCGAAGTCGGTGGCGCTTGGTTTAGCAGCCTTAGCGGTCGATCTTGGCTCGAATTTGTTGAGCAAGCGTCAAAAGCCTGACGTACAAACCACGGCCTTGGCAACTCGGCCTGCTGCTGCGCAGCGGGTGTTTTTGCGCCAGCGCGAGTGGCAAGAGTTTGATGAGCAGGGAACCTTGCGTCGCCATGTTGTGGAGCGTCTGATCATTCGCGATGAATAAGCCAATCTTTATCAAACTTGGCGGCTCGATGTTGACCGATAAAACCAGCGCCGAGCGCTTGGTCGACCAAACGCTCAAGCAGGTTGTGACTGATCTAGCAACTTGGCGCCAGGCCCATCCTACCCAGCCGATTTTGCTTGGCCATGGTGGTGGCTCGTTTGGCCATTATTGGGCTGAACGCTATCACACGGCGCAAGGCATTATCGACGACCAAAGCTGGTGGGGCGTGGCCCGGGTGGCCGATGCGATGGCGCGGCTCAATCGCGCGGTAGTCGGTGCATGTCTCGATGCTGAATTGCCGGCGATTGGCATCCAGCCAATGGCCTCGGGCCTTGCTAAGGCTGGCGAAATTCAAGCGCTTGGTACGCAGCAGATCGCCAGCTTGCTGGCTGCGGGAACGATTCCAGTGGTCTATGGTGATGTTTTGCTCGATAGTGTTCAAGGCTGCACGATTGCGTCAACCGAACGGATTTTTAGTGCCTTGGTGGGCACGCTCCAACCAAGCCGAATCATTTTACTTGGCGAACAGGCCGTCTACGATGCCGACCCCCGCCAAAACGCCGCTGCTCGACCGATTGCTTTGATTAATCGGACAAACTACGCTAGCATTATTGCTCTGCTCGGTGGCTCGCATGGCGTTGATGTCACCGGAGGCATGCGCAATAAAGTTGAAGCAATGTGGCAATTAGTCCAACATGCACCACAGCTCGAAATTTGGATTTGTGGTCCTCAACAGTTGCACGCTGCGTTATCAGGACAATTAAACGGCCCTGGCACAATCATCAAGCTCGATTAATGCCCTGTGTGCTGATCGCTATGATTTGCTATGCCCTTGGAGGTTTTTATGCAACGGCTTAAATTATTCACATGGTGTCTGTTTTTATTGGTTGGCTGTGGCCAAATCGCGGTCGAACCCAAGCCAGCTCCACCAGAATCGATCACCAGTGATGATTATGATGTTGCGGTGGTAAGCGTCGATTTCGACCCTGCCTTGCAAGGTTCGCGCTTGCCAATTAGCGATAAATACGCGGTTTTGGTCGCTTTGGAAAATCGTGGCCTGCTAACCGCCTATAATGTTAAAGTTAATGCGCGGTTGCGCCGCACGAGTGATGATATACTTATGCTAAGTGGTAGTAGAAGCGTCAATGAGTTGGCGCCTGGCCAAATTATCGTCGTGCGGATCGAGCCTGAGGGAGCGATACCAGCCAATGCCGATGTGTATAGCCTAATTGTGCGCGCTGAACCACTTAGCCAAGAAACCCTTACCAGCAATAACACGCGCGAATTTACCATCCGCGTTGAGCCATAGCCCTGCGGGAGCACCTATGCGTCAACTATTACCCCAAAACCGTGCCATTTTGTCGCTGTTCGCTTTGCTTTTCGGCGGGTTGTTTGTCGGCATGCTCATGTCGGTCAAGCCCCAAGTGGCACTCTCAAGTAGTAGTAGTTCGCGCAATAGCTCAGCCAGCCTCAGCGTCGATCGCATCAGCACGCTGCGCGAGCATCAGCAAGAATTAAATGCTGAGCTTAGCCGCTTACGCGATGAACAAGCAGATTTGCAAAAGCAGTCGACCTCTAGCCAAAGTAACTTCGAGGAAATTCGCACCCAAATCGATCAGCAACAACAACTAGCGGCCCTAGTTGCCATGCGCGGGCCTGGGGTTGTCGTCACGCTCAACGATAGTAACGCCAACTCGTTGCCCGATGAGGTTGCTGACGTGAATCGCTATATCATTCATCAGCAACAGCTCGTCACCTTGGTTGGCGTGCTCTGGAGCAATGGCGCAGAAGCAATTGCAATCAACGATCAACGGATCACTGATCAAACTTCAATTTACTGTGTTGGCTCAACAATTCTGATCAATCAAGAGTTGATGGCTCCGCCATTTACGATTCGGGCCATTGGCGACCCCACCAGCTTGGCCAATGCAGCCAGCAATTCTTCATTGCTCACCGATTTGTGGAGCCGCCAGCGCGAATATGGGATTGGGGTGGATGTTAAACAAAAAGCCCAAGTCCAAGTGCCTGCCTACACTGGCCCCTTGGCCAACCGCCATATGGAGGTTGCGCCATGAAGTCGTTGCGAATTCGGCGCGGCATCTTGCGCCAAAGCCTGCTGACCTTGATGTGTATGTTGATTGGTTTTGCCGTTGTAACCCAACTCCGTACCTATGAAAATATTGCCAACGATGTGGTGAAGCTTTCGCCTGAGCAACGCGCCGAATTGATGATTAGCCTGATCGACCGCAATGCAGCGACCGAGCGCGAAATCAATGGCTTGCGCCAACAAAACGACGAGTATCGCCGCACTCAATCGAATGGCACAAGCACGCTCGATCAATTGGCTGGCGATTTAAATCGCTATAAATTGCATACTGGCGCGGTGCAAGTCCAAGGCGCTGGGGTCACGATTACAATTAATTATCCCTTGCGCGCTGCCGATGTGATTGCCTTGACCAACGAAGTGCGCAATGCAAGCGCTGAAGCAATTGCCATCAACGGACGGCGAATTATTGCCCGCACTCGGATCGAAGAAGATGATAACGCCGAATTGTATATTGATGGCGAAATTCAGCACGCACCCTACACGATTCAAGCGATTGGCGATAAAGAAACCTTGATGGGCGCATTAAATCGGGTTGGTGGCCTGATTCGGATTTGGAATGAGATCGACGGCGTTGATATTATGATCGAGCAAACCAACGTGATTACGATGCCGCGCGTCAGTAACCTGCCTGAATTTCGCTATGCCCAACCAGCACCCAAAGACGGTCAATAGTTGGGCCATTTTGGGCCAAAATAGGCTGCCATAGCCGCACATCCTTTGGTACAATAGTGCAAACATCATTGCACATCAAAGGAGATCGTTCGGAATGGTTCACCAAGCACAGGTCGTCATTATTGGGGCAGGCATCATTGGGGCTTCCGTTGCCTACCATCTTGCTGCGCGGGGCTGTACCGAGGTAGTGGTGTTAGAAAAAGAGGCGGTTGAGGTTACTGGCTCAACTGCTCGTTCTGCGGCTGGGGTTCGCCATCAGTTCTCATCACGCACCAATATCTTACTTTCCCAATATAGTATCGAACGCTACAAACATTTTACCGAAGAAATTGGCGGCCATGCCGAATTGCATCAACATGGCTATCTCTTTTTGTTTAATGATCAGGCAGCATGGCAAGCCTATCAAGCAGTGATCGAGTTGCAACTCAGCCTCAATGTGCCCGTCGAGGTGCTTACACCAGAACAGGCGGCTGGCTACATTCCCGAATTAAACATTAGCGATCTTGTTGGCGCAACCTATTGCGCTGAAGATGGCTTTGTCGATCCGCATGGAATTGCCATGGGCTACTTGAACAAGGCCCGCGCCTTGGGCGTGAAGGTGCTTCGCGACGCACCAGCGCTTGGCTTTGAATTTGCCGATGATCAGGTCGTGGCGGTGCAAACTCCGCAAGGCACCATTCGCTGCAACTATGTGGTCAATGCTGCTGGCCCGTATGCTGGCGAAGTTGGCAAAACCGCTGGCTTTGAGATTCCAATCAAGCCCTATCGCCGCTGTATCTACGTTTCCGATCCATTTCCTGCCTTGCCCAAAGATATTCCTTTGACGATTGATGTTGGCACAGGTGCCTACATTCGCAAAGAGCAAGATACGGTTTTGATGGGGTTGAGCAATCATAACGAGCCATCATCGCACGATACCACCGTCGATTGGGATTGGCTGGATACGGTCTTGGAAGCAATGCTCAATCGCTTTCCAATTTTGGAGCGCGCTGGCCTCTCTGAGCGTCAATCGTGGGCTGGCTCGTATGAAATTACGCCCGACCACCTGCCAATTCTTGGGCGCATGCCCAATTGCCCCAACTGGCTGAATGCCGCCGGATTTAGCGGCCATGGCGTGATGCATGCGCCTGCAACGGGCTTGCTGATTGCCGAAGAAATTCTTGATGGCCGCGCTCACTCAATTGCAATTGACGAGCTGCGGATCGAACGCTTTGCTGCTGGCGAATTGCACGCCGAACGCAATGTGATCTAGGGCTGTTTTCAAGCCTGCGTCGTGCGTAGCAAGCGGCGCAGGCTTGCTGGAGTGGTGAGCAACGCCTATGCAGAGCATCGACAAACTTTTTGTAAACCGCGAAAAACAAACTGCTGGCTTTATTAAAATGCTCCAAGGCCAAACTCCTAAACGAATTATGCTGATCGAGGCCAGCGGGGGCTTGGGCAAATCGTGGACTGTCGAATTTATGCGGGTTGAATGCCAACGGCGGGGCATTCCGAATACTGAAATTGATTTTGCCGATAGTATCGTCTTTGATTTTTTGGCCCTGTTGCGGCGGGCGCGCGATGGCTTCGGGATTGCAGCCTTCAATCTGTTTACCCAAGCAATTAACGAGGTAACCCAGCCAACCGTGCGGATTGAAACTGGAGCTGCTAATACCAATGCAATTAATAATTTGCTTGGCCAAAGTAACACTTTCTCCGGCTCGAATGTCAATGTTGGCGAAGTTATTGCTGGCAATGTGATCAAAGATAATTCGTTTGTGATTAATGCAGATAATGCTGTGGTGCGCCAAGCCTTGCAAGATCGTTTGAGCGGGGCTTTTTTTGCATGTTTGGCAAGCTTGACCAGCCAAGGCCCACTCTGTTTTTTCTTCGATACCTACGATAAAGTCACTGTTGAAGCGGAAGCGTGGCTGATGGGCCATTTGCTGCCGCAAATTCGCGATGGCTTGATTACCAATGTGGTTGTGGTGATCGCTGGCCGCTCAGTGCCTAAACTCGATAATCAATGGGATCATTTGATTGCCCGAACTGGCTTAGATTTATTATCCGAGCCGCATGTGAAGGAATATTTGGTGCAGCGCCGTGGCCTCAATGATGATCCGAATGTGATCAAAGCTTTGTTTCAAGGCAGCACTGGCCAACCTCAATTGCTCGCGATGTTGGCCGATAACATTCTGCGATCGCAAGCGAGCGGAGGCGATGATGACTGGCTCTGAACCCCATCAATGCCCCAGTTGCGAACAGCTTTTGCGGCCAACCAGCCTGTTTTGTCCGCGCTGTGGCACGCCGATTATGCCGACGGTCAGCAATGCGCTGCAACTCTCGATCACCCAAATTCTGGCCAGTATGAAGCCCGGACAAGCAGAAGTGATGCGCCGCTGTGCGATTCCACGCTGGTTTGATGCAGAAATTTTGGCGGTGTTGCGTGAACGCGATGATGGCAATAATGCCAATATTTTGCAACAAGTAGCTGAATATAGTTTTGTGCGCCAAATTGGCGAGGGCCGCTATGCCTTTATCGACGATGTGCGCAACTATTTGCTTGGCGATTGGCGCTTGCGTCCCGATGAATTGCGCCGCATCCATGAGCGTTTGTATACCTATTTCGAGCGGCGTATGGGTTCGACGATGGTTGAAAATCGGGCGACATGGCTGCGCGAAATTGTATCCTATGATTTGCTGCTGGCCTCGACCAGCAGTGTGAGCCAAGCAAAACTTGCTGATGAGCTAACCCAACCAGCCAGCACTGATCCCGATGTGCTGACCCAAGCAATGACCAAGGTTGAACGTGCACTCTTGCGCTTTCGCAATTTGTTCGATGCGGCCTTTAATGCCCATCGTATGGCCGAAGCTGAGGCTATTTTGCTGGCTGCCGAGGAGCAAAGCAATATTCTCGTGCCCTTGGTGCGCGATTGGCTGCTCTATTATCGTGGCAAGATGAATTTTGCCATGGTGCGGCTCGACGAGGCGATTGAATGTTTTGAAATTTTGTTAAAGCGCGATGATCTTGACCCTGAGTTGTATGTGTTGCTGGCTAATAGCTTGGGCGATGTGCAGGTTGAGGCTGGGCAGTGGTCGGCCTCGATTTTATCGTATCAAAAGGCCTTGGCAACGCCAAAAATTGAGCTAGCCCAGCAGGCTGAGGCCCACCTTGGGATTGCTGATGCCTACAATGAAATTGCGGTCAGCGCTGGTGGTTGGCATCAACCGCAGATTCAGAAATATCCGATTGCGCGCGCTTTTGCCAAGGTTTTTCAATCGATTGCAATTATTCCGATGTTTCTTTTGGTCAGCATTTTGCGCCGTTTGGGGGCAGCAGTGCCCAAACCGTTGATTTTGCTACGCTACCAAAATTGGCTGCTGGCGCGGATTTTTCGGGCCTCGCGCGAACAAACCATGGCCGCCTATCGAATCTTTCGCCAACAAAACGATCAAATGAATCTGATTCGCTGCGAGATGCGCTTAATCGATATTGATGTGCTGTTTGGTAGCGTCGATGAGGCCATTGAATTGGCCAAGCAGAGCCTCGAACGGCCTGGTTGCGAAGAGCCATATCGCAAAGCGCGAGTGCAAGTGACGTTGGCACGGGCATTAATCGCCAAACGCGATTTTGCTCAGGCAATCGATATGCTCAATCAGGCCTTGACCGTGTTTCGGGCGGTTGATGATGGGCGTTGGGAAGCTCGGGTGCTGACGACGCTTGGCCGCGCCTTGCAGGAATCTGGCCAAACTGAAGCTGCCCTCAAAACCTATCAGGCAGGGCTAGTGCGGGCGCGGGGTATTGGCTCGGTGCTAAGTCGCGAACGTATTTTATACGAGCTACGTACTTGGCGTCGCTCGGAATTAACCTACCCCACCGAAATTAGCACAATCTTGCGCGATGAGCCAACCCAACGCTTTGTGGCGCGCTTTCCACGCTTTCTGCTGCCCTATTTGCAAGTTGGTCAAACTTTGCTGATTCCCTTGATTTTGGTTTTTGCGGCGATTGTTGCGCCGACGGTTGGCAATCAAACGATTGTCCAAGCAAGCAATAATTTGGTCTTGCCTGCTGCTGATGTGTATATTTTTCCTTGGTATCGGCTGATTATCTCGCCGTTGATTATGCTGGTGGCGACGGGCGTTGGCTATAGCGTGTTGGGCTTGATTGTGCTCTGGTATATGCCAATGACTCAGTTGCGCAATAATCAGCCAACCGTGCACACCCTCACGCCCGATGAGTTGATTCATTACGATTCGTCTGGTCATGAATCGCATCGGATTAAGTGGGCTGACGTGACCGAAATTATTACCGCTGATCGGCGGGTTTGGAAACGCCCGTTGATGGTGTTTTCGCGAAGTTTTGTGCGCTCGACCATGCAGCCGTTGCTGCGGGTTGATGGCATTACGGGCTGGTACAACAGCGTTATCTATTTGATTGAGAAACGTGCGCGGGAAGCTGGGGCGCAAATGAGCTATCTAAGCGCCAATATTAGCTTGTTGCGTAGCGCTTGGGGCGGGGTGATTGGGCTTGGCACGCTGTTGTTGAGCCTGATCATTGCCAGCGTTAATGGCTGGATTCCGAATCTGGCAGAATTTTTGCCAGCAACCTTCTATGCAATTCTTCAATTGGTTGGCTTTAGCGGGATTTTGCTGATTGGCCCAACCATCTTCTGGACGGTAATTCGCCCTTTACGCCTAGATAATGAATTTGCCTTGGATGAGCGTTTGCCAAGTTTGGCAGCGATGATTGGCTTTATCGTGATGGTGCTATTTATCATCACCGATGGCGCGATTGTGCGGGTGCCAATTTTCAGCGTTTCGTTGTTTATCGCTGGAGTTTATGTCTTTAGCGAGGGCATTTATCAGCTTGGGGTGCGGCGCGGCAAGGATCGGCGCTGGCGCACAGGGGTAACGATTGTTGGTTTTGGTTTGTTGCTTGGGGCAATGCTGATTGTGCGCGAAACGGTGTGGCGCGAGTTTTATCATGCTCGTTCGTATGCCTATGCCATTCAGGGCAATGGTGCGGCTGCGGCTGATGATCGCTTGCGCGAAGTGGCGCAAACATCATTGCTGTTTGAGCGGCCTATGGTTATAGAAGAAGCAGTGCTGGCTAGCCAAAACAGCGATTGGGAGCAAGCAGACCAGCAATATACGGCGATTGTTAATAACCGCGGATACGATGCGCGAACGCAGGCCTTGGCCTACCACAACTGGGCCTTAACCGAGCTTGCGCGCTGTAAAAAAAATAGCTGTAGCGAAGCAGAATTGGCGCGGATTGCCCAGTTTGAGGCCACAGCGATTGAATTAATTGATCAAGCGATCACCCAGCACAATGCCAATCCCGAAGAGCGGGCGGTATTGCTTGAGGCCCAAGGCACGGCTTATATCGAGGTTGGCCAAATTCCGGCAGCGATTCAGAAATTAACCGAAGCCTTGGCCAGCACCAGCGAACCCCAAGCCCAACAACGCATTCGCGAGCTGTTGAATTCGCTGCAACGCTAAATTACTCAATTGCCAAGCGATAGCCAACCCCAGGCTCGGTTAATAGATAGCGTGGGCGAGCAGCATCAGCTTCAAGTTTATGCCGCAATTGGCCCATATACACCCGTAAATAGTGGTTTTCTTCGGTGTAGGCTGGCCCCCAAACCTCGCGCAAAAGCTGGCGATGGGTCAGCACTTTGCCTGCATGTTGCACCAACGTGGTTAATAATTTATATTCGTTGGGCGTGAGATGCACTTCTTCTTCAGCCACAAACACTTGGCGCCGCACCAAATCGACGCGCAAGCTACCAACCTGAAAGCTTGGATCGCTTTTTTCGCCAGTTTGGTGGTGCAGATGACGCAAGGCAACCCGCAAGCGTGCCAGCAATTCGCCCATGCCAAAGGGCTTGGTCAGGTAATCGTCGGCTCCTGCATCGAGGGCGGCAATTTTATCGTCCTCGCGCCCGCGCGCTGAGAGCACAATAATCGGCGTATTCGTCCATTCGCGCAAGCGCTTGGTCACCTGTAAGCCATCCATGTCGGGCAGGCCCAAATCTAAAATGATGATTGCTGGGCGTTGCATGGCCGCCTGTAATAAGCCATCCTCGCCATTTTCAGCCTCGATCAGCGCATAGCCATGGCTTGGCAGCGAGGCCCGCAGAAAACGCCGAATTGGCGCTTCATCTTCAATTACTAAAACACTGATGGCATTTGACATATAGCTTATTCCTCGTGGATTTGCGGCGGTTGGCCGTCGATTGGCAGGGTAAAGGCGAAGATTGTGCCGCCTGTTGGGCGATTTTCAGCCCAAATTGTACCACCATGGGCTTCGATAATGCCGCGACAAATCGTTAGGCCCAGCCCAACCCCGCTACTGGCTGAACGATTGGTTTGCAAGCGGAAAAACTTTTCGAAGATTGTTTCCAGCGCACTTGCTGGAATCCCCGGCCCATGGTCGGCAATCTGAACCTCGATCATCGCCACTTGTTGGATGGCGCGAATTTCGATTGGGCTACTGCTCGGCGTATATTTGAGGCTATTTTCGAGCAGATTGACCAGCACTTGCTCGATTAAAACACTATCGAACGCCACAAAGGCTTGTTTTGGTACGTCGATACTTATTGGGCGTTGGTCGATCTGCGGGCTTAGGCGAGCGAGAGCGGTGCCGATCACTTCTTCGAGCGCTTGCCATTCTTTATGCACCTGCACCGCGCCTGCTTCTAAACGGGTCATATCGAGCAAATTGCTTAATAAACGATTGAGCCGTTCGCCCTCGTCAGCAATCATCTGAATCAATTCGTGCTGTACTTGCTGATCAAACTGATTATTCTGATCCAGCAAGGTGCTAGCTGCGCCGCTAATTGCTGCCAACGGCGTGCGCAGATCGTGGGAAACTGAGCTAAGCAGCGAGTTGCGCATGCGCTCGGTTTCAATTTGCACGCTGGCAGCTTGGGCTTCCTCGGCAAGGTGAGCGCGTTCGATTGCGACGGTGGTTTGGTTAGCAAAGGTTTCGAGCAAATGGCCATGGCTTGGGTCGAGCAAACGGCGGGGTTGTTCTGGTTGCAAGGCTAATACACCGACAATCCCACGTGTGGCAACCAAGGGCAGATACATGGCTTGAGCGCTGGGCAAGGTATCGCTGTGCATGCCAGCTTTTTGCTGATGATCATAGACCCATTGAGCGGTAATTAATTCGCGTTGATCGTTGATGAACGCTGCTTGGTGGCCGACAACTGCGCGGACTTGGCCCTTGGCATTGGGTAGCAAAATGGCTGCTTGACCTTCAAAGACGCTGCTAATATGCTGCACGGCGGTTTGGAGCAAATTATCCAAGCCGCGAATACTGGCAAATTCACGGGTCATGGCATACAGCGCGGCGGTACGGCGCTCGCGTTGGCGGGCAGTTTCGGCCTGCGCCTGAATCTGCACCGTCAGCGTGCTGATGGTTAAGGCGACGACCAACATCACCAGAAAGGTCAAAAGATATTGCACATCGGAGACGGCAAAGGTCAGATAGGGTTGAACGAAGAAAAAATCAAACGCTGCTACGCTCAAAAGCGAGGCGCAGATCGCTGGCCCGCGTCCGTAGCGCGCCGCCACCCACGTCACGCCCAGCAAATAGAGCATGATCAAATTTGATAGTTCGAGATGTGGAAAAATAGCTTGGGCCACGATCGTACACAGGCCAATAATGCCGATTGATTTGACATAATTTATGGTTGCTGGTTTTGGTTGCTGGCTTGGCTTGGTTTGGGTGTTATGAGTGTCGTCGTGTTCGCCGCTAATCACATAGACATCAATTTCGCCACTTTGACGAATCAATTGATCGACGATTGAGCCAAACAGCAATTCGCGCCAACGCGGCTTAGCTGGCTTGCCAACGACAATTTTTGAAACATTGCGTTGACGGGCATAGCGCACTATTTCATCGCCCGGGTTGATGCCGCCAAGGGTCACGATTTGGGCGCCCAAACTTTCGGCCAAGCGCAAGGTTGCGGTTACGCGGTCACGATCGGCTTCGCTGAGCCGCAGCTGTTTGGGCGTTTCAACATAGGCCACAATCCACTCGGCGCGTAGATCGGTGGCCATGCGGCGAGTTGCGCGCACCAAGCGCTCGGAAAGCGGACTTGGCCCAACCCCAACCAGCAAGCGTTCACGGGTTGGCCACGTGGTAGGAATCGCGTGATCTGAGCGATAGCGCTGCATTTGAGCATCAACCCGATCAGCTGTACGCCGCAGTGCCAGTTCGCGCAGCGCGATCAAATTACCTTTGCGAAAAAAATTACGCGCCGCTTGGGCTGCTTGGCTGGCGATGTAAATCTTGCCTTCATTCAAGCGCCCAAGCAATTCATCAGGCGGCAGATCGATTAACTCCACTTCATCGGCGGATTCAAGCACCGCATCGGGTACCGTTTCGCGCACAATCACGCCAGTAACTTGGGCCACCAGATCGTTGAGGCTGGCCAGATGCTGCACATTGACCGTGGTATAGACATCGATGCCCGCATGCAACAGCTCGTCAATATCCTGCCAGCGTTTGGCATGGCGCGAATTGGGCGGGTTGCTATGAGCCAATTCATCGACCAGAATTAAGCTTGGTTTGCGCTCCAAGGCCGCATCAAGATCAAACTCGCGCAGGGTTGTGCCGCGATATTCAACTTGTAAGGCTGGTAGTTGGGGCAAGCCAACCAAGAGCGCATCGGTTTCGGCGCGGCCATGGGTTTCGATATAGCCAACCAGCACTTCAACCCCTTCAGCGTGGCGTTGTTGGGCAGCTTGGAGCATGGCGTAGGTTTTGCCAACCCCAGCTGCCGCCCCAAAAAAGACCTTTAATCGCCCACGTTGCGCTTGTTGGCTCGTATGTTGAATTCGTTCAAGCAGATGATCAGGGTTTGGGCGTTGATGTTCCATCCGAAAAAAGCCTTCTTTGTTGGTAGAAAATGTCAAGTTTTAAGCGTTGGTTTGAGCTAAGCTGCATCCATCAAACGCTCGATCACCGAGCAAACCAAAGGAGTTCTGTGATGGATGGACTAAATAAACCACATTCACGCCGCAGGTTTCTCGCTAGCAGTGGCTTGGCAGCAGTCGCCGCAAGTAGCCTGTTGGGCAATCAAAACCACGCAGCGGCGGCCTCAAGTGCTAGCCCAACCATGCTTGAGCAAATGGCGCTGCCACCAAGTGCCAAAATCAGCATTCGTTGTCTGCGTGCACTCACCTTGCTCACGATGAGCGCCAAGCTGGCAGATCAGGCATTTAGCACCGAAGTCTATGCCGTTGGCCTCAAAGATTTTACAACCAATCTGCAAGCTTTGGTTGGTCGGGGTACAAGTGACCTTGTGAGCTATCGACCAAATCCTGACGAGAGCCTGCCTGCGCGGCCATGGTGGTGGCCCAAGCGGCGTTTTCGGCTCTATGCTGGGCAAATTCCAAGCCATGAGCCAATTCCTGAGGCTGGCGGATTGATCTTGGATCTGCTGCGCAGCCTCGATGGCTATACGCTGGCATTCTATGCTGATCAGCTTGAATTTGCCGAACTAAGCCAACAGTTGGCCTTGGCTGAATTGCAAAGCCAAACTCAACGCTTAATTGATGCCCAAAGCATGGCTGGATTATACCCAGGCGATGATATTTGCCCGTGGTGGTGGCCGATTCCCCGCCCAAATTGGTGGGTTGATTTGGTTGAGAATGGCTTGGCCGTACCGCCGATTCCTATTCCACCATGCGATGTACGCGAGCTTGCAATGAATTTGCAACGCAGCTTGCTGCAAATGGCGGTTGCCGAGCGCTATAGCGCTAGCGAGCGCGGAGTTTATCGGCTTGATACCTTGCGCCCATTCATTCACGATCAAGCCAACCAGCTTGCTGCCTATGCTGGCACGCTGACTGGCTGGCTGGCTGAAGATATGCTTGATCGCCCGCCACCGTTGCCTTATTTTGAAACCGATAATTTGCTCGACGAGCTTGATGGCTTAGTTGATCGCCCGCCACCACAGCCCTATCGCTTGCAACTTGCCGACCAAATTATGCAAGCCATGCATATCGTTGGCATGGCTTGTCATATTCGCAATAAGCAGCTGGCTGGGCGCTTGCAAACTGCCGCACTCAATCAGATCAAAGATCTAACCTATCAGATCTAAATTGTTGTTCCCTCACCTCCTACGTTGCTTTGGCCCAAGCATGGCAGGTTGCGACAAAGCGTTGCGCCATGCTTGGGTTGGCCAGCCAATGCAGATGAATATAACTTGCCAGCAAATTGCCTGCCTGATAGCCCTCGTGGTGCTGAGTTGTGCCATTAGGCGCAATCACGCGATAAGCAGCCTTGCTTGGATCGGGATTTTCCCAGCGCGAATAATGAAATTCGTGGCCGCGCACGTGGCTATTTGCGCTGAATAAAAGGTTATCGTGGCAGGTATGAACCGTGCGATAGCCCAAACTAACTCGTTGTTGCATAGTGCTTGCGCCGGGCAAGAGGCCAACCATCGGCCAAGCAGCGCCTGCGTGGTCAACAATCGCTTCGGTCAAATACATTAACCCACCACACTCTGCATAGATTGGAATGTTGCTTGCATGAGCTTGACGTAATGCATTAAGCATCGTCTGATTTACGCTCAACTCGGCAGCATACAGCTCAGGATACCCGCCGCTCAAAATGATCCCTGCACAGCCAGCAGGCAGCTGCTGATCGGTAATCGGGCTAAACAACGCCACTTCAGCGCCTGCTGCCTGCAAACATTCGTGCATCTCAGGGTAGATAAAGCTAAACGCCGGATCATACGCCACCGCAATCACTGGCCGCTGTGGATATTCGATCGTAGTGCGTTCTAATGGCTCAAGGTCGATTGCTGGCGCAGTTTGCGCCAATGCAAGCAAGCGATCAAGCTGGCAGGTGCTGTTTAATGTTGTCGCCACCGATTCAAGCGTTGCCAAAATAGTCTGCTTAGCAGAATCAGCAGTGACAAGGCCAAGATGGCGTTCAGGCAGTTTGAATTGGGCTTGGCGCGGCAAATAGCCCAAGCATGGAATCCCAGTGTGTTGCTCAATCGCGCTGGCGCATAAATCGGCGTGGCGCGCGCTGCCAACTTTGTTCAACAACACCGCGCCGATCTGCACCTGAGGATCAAAATGCTGAAAGCCAGCGACTAAGGCCGCTGCACTGCGCGCCATGCCACCAGCATCAACCACTAAAACCACAGGTGCTTGCAATAACCGCGCAATGTGGGCGGTGCTGCCTGTATCATCCAACGCGCCATAGCCGTCGAACAGGCCCATCACGCCTTCGATAACTGCGAGATCGGCGTTGGCTGCGATCTGGCAAAAGTGGCGTTGTAATTGCTCAGCGCTAAATAGCCACGCATCTAAATTGCGGCATTGGCGTTGAGCAACAAGGCTATGATGGCCTGGATCAATATAATCGGGGCCGCATTTGAAGGGCTCAATGCTTAAGCCACGCTGGCGCAGCGCCCCAATCAAGCCAGCAGTTAACAAGGTTTTGCCGCTGCCACTATGGGCGGCAGCAATAATCACACGCGCAGTCACACGCTGCTCCTATCCACAAAAAACCAAGCATCAACGTTGATGCTTGGTTGAACCAATCAATCGAATGGGTTTAGCTATGAGTTGCTGCTGCTTCCTCAGGCAATTGGTTGCCAGCATCGTGAATCGCTTTGGTGGTGTTGGTCAAAAGGAGAATCACAATCCCACCAACAAATAAGACAATTAACGAGAGAATTGCTTGGCGATAGGAGCCGGTTTCAGCTACCACCCGCGCAAAAATAAACGGCCCAATCCACGAAGTGCCCCGCTCGGAGATTTCGTAAATGCCATAGAAGCCAGCCTCGCGACCATGCGGAATCATGCGCGAGAACAAAGCGCGCGAGAGTGATTGCGAGCCACCAAGCACCAAGGCGATGGCTGCACCCATAAACCAAGCTTGCAGCACACTATCAAGCAAGGCATATGCATACACAATCACGCCTGTCCAAATAAACAGCGAGATGAGAATTGCCTTTTTGGTGCCAACTTTGCGCGAAATCCGTTCAAAGCCCAACGCACCGCCAAAAGCTACAAACTGAATCATCAGCACCAAGCCAAGCAAGAACGATTGCGAATCATCCTCGGGTAGGCCTTTGGCGAGGAAGAGTTCGTTGGACAGAAACACCGCTGACATACCGATGACCGTTTGAATGCCATCGTTGTAGAGCAAATAGGCGATTAAGAAGCGCAAGGTTTGGGGCAAGCGCTTAAGTTCGCGAAAGGTCGTCCAGAGTTCGCGCATACTGACGGTCAGATAATGCTGGCCTGCTGGAACTTTGCGGCTGGCAGCGCGATTTTTGAGCCGCTTGATGCCAAAGTAGCCAAAAATACCCCACCACAAACCAGCAGACGCTAAGGATATGCGCACCGCCATAGCGGTTGTCAGGCCAATTTTCTCAGCAAATGTTACCAACGCAAGGTTGATGGCCAACAGCACCCCGCCGCCAATATAGCCAAAGGCAAAGCCTTGGCTCGAAACCTTATCGCGCATGTCCTCGGTGGTAATTTCGTTAAGAAAGGCATTGTAGAAGACGATTGAAGCCCCAAAACTGAGGTTGGCAACCACAAACGCTAGTGCTGCGAAAAGATAGGTTGCGGGCGTCGCAATAAACAAGATCGTTGTGGCCGCAGCGCCCAACAAACAAAAGAACATCAATAATTGTTTTTTGATATTGGTGTAGTCGGCCAATGCGCCGAGCAATGGCAAAAAGAGAAATTGGAGCAACACCGATAACGAAACTGCATCGGGGTAGAGCGATTCGGCGGTAACGGTATAGATGCCCAAATTGAGCACTGTGCCATTATCACCAACTGCTTCTTTGGCCAAGGCCCCTAAAAATGGCCCAAAAAGGGCAGCAATCACTGTTGTGGTGAAACCTGAGTTTGCCCAGTCGTAAAGCCGCCAACCTGCGATCTCCCGTCGATCATTAACTGGATGGGCTGAAGCTGTGCTAGGAACTAAATCGGCCACTGGTGGTCTCCTTGTGCCATGCAAGAGGAATGAATTGGTGTCCGTGGGTGTGGGCCTAAGTATAGCCGATTGTGGCATTTTTCGGATACATCGAAGGGTACAGCCCGAGGATGATGCTTTGCTAAAGCGCTGGTTAAGCTTCAATCAATCCATCCTCACTATTCCAGCGGTTCGTTTGTGCACATTTGATATTGAATTCAATGCAGTTTGATCGTAAAACCCCTAGCAACTGTCAACTGTTGCGCTCGACACACAAGCAACATGACTGGAACGCTACCTGCTTAGATTAATGGAAACGCTACCGACATTTAACCTCGCTCGTTTTGGGCCTCAATTGCATTGTATACTAGCGAGCGATAGGCAACGATACCAATTAAAACCAGCATTATTGATCGACGATGAAGCTAAATTAATCGTATTGATGAGCTTGGATTATTCACACATCATCAGCGTTGCTGTTTGATTGTGGTTTGAGCAATGGTGCTAGAAAGTGAGTTCGCTATGAATCAGCATGATCCTGATCGCGCTGCTGAACAGGAGGTATTAGAGCGTTTAGCAATGCTGAGTACAATGCAATTTGATGATGTTGATCGGGCAATCCAGACCTATCTGGCAGTTGCATGTGAGGTCGCTGGCACCAAAACCGCGCTAATCGGCGACCTAAATCGAACCCATCAATATATTCGGGCAATTTACCCAGCCTCGACGGGCAATTTGGCAGCTGGCAGCATTTTGGCGCGTGAAGATACCTTTTGTCAGTATATTGATGTGACGGCTCAGCCGCTGGTTGTCGGCGATGCAGCAAGTGATCAGCGGGTACAACCATTGCTTTCGCGGCTTGAAACCCCAATTCGGGCCTATTTGGGGGTGCCGATTCCAGCCTCGACCGCAGCCCTGACCCCAACGTTGTGTACCTTTGATCCGCAGGCCCATCGCTTTACGCCAGTTCATGTGGCAGCGCTCAAATTATTGGCCCACCAAATTGCACGCTGGATGCCTGAGTTGCGTGCTCCAGCCACCGATGAACCGCCGATTGCATTGGCGAATATGAGCGTGGCTGAATTGAATCAGATTGTGGCTCATGATATTCGTAATCCGCTGCATTTTTTGCAAGGCACGCTGGAATTATTACAAAGCGAGCCTTCACTCATTCCTGATCCCACATTGGGCAGTTTGTTGCCCCAAGCGTATGGCTCGGTGTTGCACATTCAGCGGCTGGTACGCGATTTGGTTGATGCAACAACGTTAATGACCGGATCGCTCTCATTTGTGCGCCATACCATTGAGCTTGGCTCATTAATTGAAGAGATTGCTGCGGTTGCCAAAAGTACACTCAGCCCACGCTGCTCCTTGATAATTGAAATTGAGCCAGATTTGCCCACCCTGATTAGCGATCGCGATCGGGTTTGGCAGGTATTGCACAATTTGATCAGCAATGCTGTGCGCTACACCGAAACTGGCACAATTACGGTTCGGGCGCGAGCCATCAATCAGCAAACCCTGCGGATTGAAATTGAGGATACTGGGCCGGGCATTGATCCAATTGATATTGAGCGAATTTGGGAGCGTCATGCGCGAGCGAGCAGCGTTGCCCATGGTTGGGGCTTGGGCTTGGCGATTGTGCGTTCGTTGGTGGTGGCCTTGGGTGGTCAAGTTGGGGTGGAAAGTACAGTTGGCGAGGGCAGTTGCTTTTGGGTGGTGTTGCCAGTGGTTCGCTCTGAGCCTGCCTTGGTCGATTATCAGCCGTGGCGTGCGTAAGATTTAACTGTTATCGTAATTATGTACTTGCCACGCATCCCTTACTCCAAATCAAGTAAGGGATGCGTGACAAGCATAGATTAGTGAATAAAGCTTGTTTCACCAGTTGTTTCGCCAGTGCGGCGCAGAAACAGCGCCAAGAGCAAGCCAACTACGGCCAAGCCTGCCGCGACCGCAAAGGCCTGCTGGATGCCCGTGTTCAACGCTGCCAAAGGATCAGGCGAGATCGTTTGTAAATGGCGGGCCTGACCTGCACTCATAATGGTGATCAATAAGGCTGTGCCAATCGCGCCTGCAACTTGTTGAAGCGTGTTGGAGATGGCGGTGCCATGCGAGTGCAAGGCTTGGGGCAATTGATTAAGCCCCGTCGTGAGCACTGGGGTGAATAAGCAGGCAAGCCCCAAGCTGAAGATAACATGCAAACTCAAGAGCCAAATGACCGATGTGTTTGGATTGAGCGATGTCCATTGCCAAAGCGCAAGCACGACTAGCAGCATGCCGCCAATAACCAGCACACGCGGCCCAGAGCGATCGAAAATCCGCCCGACGAATAGCCCGCTAAAGCCCATCAAGGCGCCGCCAGGCAGCAAAAATAGCCCAGTTTGCAAGGTATTGAAATGGCGAATTTCTTGGAAATAGAAAGGCAACAAAATCGCCGAGGCAAAGAGCGTGACCATCACAACCATCATCATCACGACGCTCAAGGTAAACATTGGAAAACGAAAGACCCGCAGATCAAGCAATGGGCTAGCCAAGCGGGTTTGGCGCCAAGCAAAAAGCGCGATGCCAAGCACGCCTATTCCAATCAAGCTCAACACCAGCGGATCGCTGAGGCTGCTGCCTGGCTCGCCTGCGCGGCTAAACCCATAAACCAGCCCGCCAAAACCGATAGCGGCAATCACGATTGACGGAATATCAAGACTGGCTGGCTGAAGCTTGCCAACATTCACCAAACGCAGATAGCCATAGATCAACACTCCAAGCGCAATCGGAACAACGAAAATAAACATAAAGCGCCAGGACAGGGCTTGCATAATCAGGCCCGAGATAGCTGGGCCGATTGCTGGCGCGACCGAAATCACCATGCTGGCGGTGCTCATCATCGCTCCCCGCCGTTCCATCGGCACAAGTACCAAAATCACCGTCATCAGCAAGGGCAACATAAGCGCTGTGCCCGATGCCTGAAAAATTCGCCCAACTAAGAGTACTTCAAAGCCTTGGGCTGAGGCGGCGGTTATAGTCCCAAAGCTAAATAAACCCATCGCCGTCAGAAAGAGCGTTCTGGTGCTAAAGCGCTGAATCAAAAAGCCCGTGGTTGGAATCAACACCGCCATAACCAAAAGATAGGCTGTGGTCAGCCATTGCACGGTACTGGCCTCAACTTGGAATTCGGCTTGTAAGCGTGGTAGGGCCACACCCATAATGGTTTCATTGAGAATCACCACAAAAGTAGCGATTAACAAGGTTAAAATAATGCCTTTCTCGCTGGTAGCGTTGGTCGAGGCATGTGAGTTCGGGGTAGTCTCTACGCGCATAACATTCCTTTAACTATTCCAAACCAACCCATGAGCGGCTGGTTACAATTGGGGTTTATCCAGCGCAACGATTCGCGCTTCAGTTGACATGCTTGCTACAATCAGCCTGATCGGCGTAACAGGAGCGATAGCATGAATGATCAACTAGAACAAAACAAACATAATGTTCAAGCATTTTATGATTTAATGTTTAACCAGTGTCAGCCAGCAGCAGCGATTGAACGCTACGTTGGTGAGCAGTATATTCAACATAATCCAGCAGTCGCCGATGGCAAAGCGGCGTTCATTGCCTATTTTGAGCGCATGGCAGCAGAGTATCCTGGCAAACACGTGAGCTTCAAACGGGTAATTGCCGAAGGATCGTATGTGGTGTTGCATTGCTACCAAACATGGCCCGGCGATCGCGATTGGGCCGGAATCGATATTTTTCGCCTTGATGAAGCTGGCAAGATTGTTGAACATTGGGATGTGCTGCAACCGATTCCTGCTGATTCGGCCAACGATAATACAATGTTCTAGCTTTAGCGCCAGCGTTGCAGTGCGCCATGAAAATAGTGCTGCATGGTTAACTCCTGTTATAGAGAAGCTTACAAGGCTTGAAAGTAGCGGGCAACTGGCATGAGTTGAAAGCCTTGTTTGGCGTAGGTTTGGCGCGCAGGCTCATGGCCAGGGTCGCCCCCAGTTTCAACCATTGCCACCCGCATGCCAGCATTGCGAAACTGCTCAAGCGCAAACTTGGTTAGCGCCGCACCAACTCCTCGTTGCTGATAACTTGGGTCAACTGCGAGCATCACAATTTCGCCCATGCTGGTTGCTTGATGCAGGGTTGTGGCTACAAAGCCAGCAAGCTGCTGATCAAGCAACGCAACCCAAACCTGATTACTTTCAGCGCCACACACAGCAGCAACCGCCTTGCGTTGGTCGTTTGGCCAGTCGGGATAAAAATGGCCGAATACCGCCGCATCCATTGCTGCTGCCAGCGAAGCAAACACTGGTGCCCAAGCCCGAATCGAAAGCTCGCCTACCGCTGTGCGATCCGCAGCGGTATAGCGCCGAATCGTGACCTCCATAGAACCTCCATAAAGAGAGCCGTAGAATGTGGTCTACGGCTCTGTTGATCATACCATGGCTGGGCGCTTCAACCCTCCATCGCGAGACCGAACATTGCGAACAAATGAGTTGTAAAATTGACATTATAATCTGCGAAACAAACAAAGATTCTATTGCTTAAAACAACAATTAAATGCTGCGCATGCTTGGTTATAAAAGCATGCGCAGCCTAATTGACATTCAGCTAGAGCATTTCGATCGTGCCTGTGTTGCCATTGAGCCGAATTCGTTGGCCATCGCGGATGCGCTTGGTTGCGTCAGCAACGCCAACTACTGCTGGCAAGCCATATTCGCGGGCAATCACCGCGCCATGGGTCATCAGCCCGCCAACCTCGGTTACCAGGCCTTGAATTGCCACAAACAATGGCGTCCAGCTTGGGTCGGTAAAGCGGGTGACCAAAATATCGCCTGCTTCAAGGGTTGCTGTTTCCATCTGCAACATCACGCGTGCTCGACCTTCAACCACGCCCGCCGAAACAGCCAAACCCATCAGCGCTCCAGCTGGTACGTCGCTGCGTTGATAGCTGCCATTCAGCAACTCGCCATCAGAGGTCAGCACGCGCGGCGGGGTGAGTTTTTGAAACTGGGCATGCTCAGCTTTTCGCTGCTCAATCAGCTGATCAGCAAGCTGCTGGGTACGCAAAACTTCGTGCAATTCAGCAAAGGTGAGATAGGCTATATCGGTTTTATCGCGCAGCACCTTGGCTTGCACCAACACTTCGGCGGCCTGCAATAAGGCCTGTTTATAAACAAAATAACGGCTCACAATGTGATATTTGGGATACTCGCGATAGCCAATAAAACTGCGAATGAGATCAATCACGCGTTTGGTGGTGGCGGCTTTGGCTGCACCATCAGGCAATTGCTGCAAACGCTCCAACAGTTCTTGCTCTTTGTTGAAGGCTACTTGGCGGCCATGGGCGAATTTTTGGTGGCTGGCTCCAGGGGCAAAGCTTTTAATATTATGCACAATTAATGGCAGCAAGGTTGCTGGATTTTCGCTCCAACGGGTGCGCGTAATGTCAATCTCGCCAGCACAGCGCATGCCATACTTAGCCAGATAGGCCTCGATTGCTTGGCGCGCTAGGCTGCCACCCTCAAATTGCTCCAACTGATCCAAAAAATTCGGCTCGTTGGTTTGAGCTAAATAATCGCAGACTGCTGGATACCGGCGAATTACATCGGCCACGTCTAACAGTTCTAAGCCCATTGTCGAGGTGATATTGTGATCAACCGCTTGCGAAATGCTATCGGCAGCGTTCTTTTCGCCCAACCACTCGTCCATGCGTTCGTTGAGCCAATTCGATCCATTGATCGCGCTCATAATCACGCCAAAGCTTTGTGGATTGGCAAGACTTTGCTTGAGTTGCTGAATGTCGTGCAGAATGTAATCGCAGAGTTCAGCGCCAGATTTTGTAACAATCGTGTGTTTTAAATTGGCCAGGTCATGCTCGCTTTGGGCGATTAATGCTGTGACCAGCGCAGGATCATGCTCAATCATTGGCTGAAATTCGAGCGAATCAGCACTTGTAGGCTTGAATTTATCGAGGGTTGAGGCTGCTGGCTGCGCGGGAGCTACTGGAATAATATCGCCGCGCTCGATCAAGGTGGTCAATGCGGAGCGAATCAACGGATCGGATTTACCCAAAACATCGAGCATAATTGCGCGGCGGGCTGGCACAGCCAGATCGTCAATTATATCGACAAATAAGCGTCCGCCAGCATGCACCATTGGGCGGCCAGCAGTTAATTGCCAAATCGCCAAACCCAATGGTTTCATTGCATCGGTCATCATTTGTTGATGGCCAACCGAAATATAGATGTGATTTTTGGCATCATTGGCTGCGGGAATTGGGTAAAACGTGGTGATTGGGCGGCTCTGAACAATATAAAACTGCTCATCGACCAAGCACCATTCAATATCTTGAGGCTGACCAAAATGCTGCTCGATGGTTCTGCCGATGGCTTCAAGCTGCAATAATTGGGGCTGGCTGAGGGCTGGTTGCTGCTGTTGTGCGGGCATAATTGGCTGTTCTTCAGTGCCGCCAGCTTTGGTTGGATAAATGGCATGTTGTTTAGTGGCGATAGTTGCGCTCACGACCTCGCCATTGCGCAGTTGATAGCTATCTGGATTGACCCGACCAGCAACCAAGGCCTCGCCCAAACCAAAACTGGCTTCAATTGCCAACAGCTTGCGATTGGCAGTGATCGGATCGGCGGTAAACATAATGCCTGAAACACTGGCAAAAACCATGGCCTGCACAATCACTGCCAAGCTAACGCTACGCTGCTCAAAGCCCTGTTGCAGTCGATAGATCATAGCCCGTTCGCTGAACAGCGAGGCCCAGCATGCCTTAATTTGTTGAATAATTGCTGCTTCGCCAACGATATTCAAATAGCTATCGTGCTGGCCTGCAAACGAGGCGCTTGGCGAATCCTCGGCGGTTGCACTTGAGCGAATCGCATAGGCTTTGGTTGGCCCAAACTGCGCCAGCAGCTGGCTGATTGCTGCATGAATCTCAGCGGGCAGCGGGCTTGATTGAATTGTATGCCGAAGGGCTGCACTTAATTCGGCAATTGCTGTTCGATCAACAACACTCAACAGGGCTGCTTGATCAAGCAATTCGCTGATTGTTGGAGTTAGTTCGAGCATGCGCTGAAAAGCGGCGGTCGAAAGACAAAAGCCAGTTGGCACATGGATTGTTGGAATCTTGGCAAGCTTAGCCAAATTAGCGGCTTTGCCACCAACCAGCGGGCTATTGGTTGAGTTAATTTGAGTAAATTCGAACACATACGCATTCATCAATTGCTCCCTTTGTGTTGGATCGCGCTTGGTTAGCCGAATGCTGAGGATTGTAGCTGAGTGGCGAGCGAAAAAGAATCGGCGCTGGGCCGTTTTGTGGTCTAGACAGCCATGCTATACTCAAGCTGAGCAAAGCATTAAAACCAAGCGACCAAAATGGTCGCTTCTTTGTTTAATTTCGAGCACAAGGCTTATTTTTTATTGACATCATTGTTTTGGAGAGCTTGACGATGACAAAGTATGCGCTTCCAGCGATTGTGCACCCAACCAGCCAGCGCTTGATTCTTGGTACGCTGCCTGGCGACCGATCATTGGCCGCTCAGTTCTACTATATGCATCCACGCAATCAATTTTGGCGGATTATGCAGGCATTATTTGCGGCTGAGCCTGGTGCAACCAGCACAGAACGAATTGACTTTTTAGCGTGTCATGGGATTGCGCTTTGGGATGTATTGCATGCTGCTGAGCGTGATGGCAGCCTTGATACGGCAATTACTCAGCCGATCGCCAATGATTTTGCAACATTGTTAAGCAGCTATCCAACGATTCACACAATTGGCTTAAATGGGATTAAAGCCCAGCAATTGTTTGAGCGGCTGGTGTGGCCGACGCTGAGTACTGGCTTGCAATCGCGATTAACAGTGCATGCGCTGCCATCGACTAGCCCTGCTAACACCCAAGCCTTTAGTGCGAAAGTCCAAGCATGGGCCGTGATTGTGCAGGATAAGCAGCAAGGTTAGAAGTTGGCAAGATCCCGATTTCCAAATAGGACCGAAGCACGCTGAAATTCCAGCGTGCCTCAATGCTATCTGAATCCTAATTGTGGATTTGCGGTCGCGGTTTACTTTTCGCGCACCACCAATGGTAGCCATAGCTTGAATTGGGGAGTCGGTAGTGTTGCACTTGCGGCCACGGTTGCTGTTTGGCTTGGTGTGAGCGTAACAGTTGCGGTGCTGGTCGCCGTTGCGGTTGCTGTTTGGCTTGGTGTGAGCGTAACAGTTGGCGTATTGGTCGCCGTTGCGGCCACGGTTGCTGTTTGGCTTGGTGTGAGCGTAACAGTTGGCGTATTGGTCGCCGTTGCGGTTGCTGTTTGGCTTGGTGTGAGCGTAACAGTTGCGGTGCTGGTCGCCGTTGGGGTCAGGGTCGGTGTGATGGTTGGGATTGCGGTCAGCGTTGGCGTGCTAGTCGTGGTCGCAGTCAACGTTGGGATTACAGTCACGGTCGCAGTCGCAGTCAGCGTTGGCGTCAGCGTAGCGGTTGGGGTAACGGTTGCCGTTGCAGTCACGATTGGCGTGCTAGTGGGTGTGCTGAAAACAGTACAAGCAGCATTCGTATTTTGGGGATTGCTGCCTGTTGCATAGCTAAAATCAGCCTGATTGTTATCAGTATCAATCCCATTGCCAGCGCTGCCACCTGGCTTGCGTTCGTAGCTCTGATTGAGATTATTTGTGGTTGGGGCGAGGGGCGTGCCCTCTTTGTAGGCTGAGCCAGTGCTCATTCCTACCATATCGATGAGAACGTTATTTGGGTCGAGCAGGGCAACTCCGCCATCATCAGCAACGCCGGTTGTATAGCTAAGGTTGCCGCTAGTAGACCCGCTATAGCCCGATGAATTGACCACAAGGTAGCGACAGCCAGCAAGCAGCACCGTATTGGCGGGAATTGTCGCCCTGGTTGACACTGTGCCACTGCTACTAGAACCATTGAGTTTCCAGCCGCCAATGCTGACTGGCTCAGAAGAAAGATTATACAGTTCAACAAACTCATCGGCGGCCCCATTTAAGCCACGGGTGCGAAATTCGCTAATGACCAAGCTTGTACTCAGCCTTGGCTGATTAGCTAAGGTAGGCTGATTGCTTGTAGCGCGGGCAGTTGTGCGCTGAATCAGCATGGCTCCAAGCATAATGGTGCTAATTGCGCCGAGCAGGATCAATCGATAGAACGTCGGTTTGCGCATAGAATCCTTCCTTATCGCGGCTAATGCTCCTCGCTGGCTGCATCCCGCGTTCTGAAAAGCAGGTTGCATACCATCCTGCGCGCGCACAATTGGGCTAGTAGGCGCATTATTCCTCGATTGCTCCGCCGATTTGGCGCAAATGCTGGCGAAAGTTTAGGTTTGGATCAAGCGCCCGTTGCGCCATATAGGCCTGAAACTGAACTTGTTCGCGTAATGATTGGCCTGCTTGGATGACGTTTGCTTGTTGGCGTTCACGCTCTGCGATCTGTTGGGCGGTTGCCAAAACCTCAGCGGCATGGGTCGCAGCAACAAACAACACGCCATCTGCATCAGCAAACACATAATCATCCTTGGTTATGGTGCACGTGCCAATCTGCGCGTTGCTGAGCGCTGCTGATTGCCATGGGTCAAGCCGCTGTGGCCCAGCAGCGCAACGCCCAGCGCTAAAAACTGGCAAGCCAATGCGCATTAGATCCTTGGTATCGCGATGCAAGCCCCAAACAACAATCGCTGCTACGCCAGCTGCTTGCGCTTCAAGCACAATTAGATCACCAATACAGGCCTCATCAGTTCGGCCTGCATTATCAATGACCAAAATATCGCCAGCTTGGGCGGTTTCAAGCACAGCGAGGAAAATATCAACACTGCCATAATGCCGAACAGGCAGCGCTCGCCCAACACAATGGCTATTTGGCAGCAAGGCTTGGATTTGTGTTGGCGCCGCGCGCAGCGGTAGGTTGAGGCGTAGACAGGCATCGGCAATGAGCGGGGTCGAAAGTGCTGCGAATTGGTTGGGATAAGCAATCTGATCCATTGCATCCTCCTGGATCGAGGTCTAATCAACATTGATGCTTGTATGATACAAGCGGCGACAAGTGACATTATGGGCCTACCAGAAGGACAATCCTGCTTATACTTGGGAATTTATGGTGGAGTTACTTGGGGCAGGCGCGATGATCGACGCATCGCGCCTACGAGAAGAAGCGCTGTTAATGCTGCTTGGGCAATTAGTTCATTACGATCATTGCGACAAAGGCCAGATAGGTGATGCCTGCCAAGGCTCCTAGCAGGTTGGCAATGGTCGAGGCGCCAACGCTGCGCAAAAGAATAAAGCCTGCAATTAACACCCAAACAAGGGTATGACCCCAGCGCAAAATCAAATAGCGAATGCTAGTGGTATCGCCTGGCACTTTATCGCTTGGCCAAACATACACGAAGATTGCTGCAATAATCAGTGCCAACATCGACCAAACTATTGCTGGAATACCTAAAAAACGTGTACTCATTTGTACTCCTTCACACTACGAGTTAATTGATCGCGCGTTTTTAATCGCGCATAGTTGTTTCTCCTCCCTTCCGTCCCTCCGCTGGAGGGAGACGCAGGGGGTTTTCATCCCCCTGCACCCCCTAATATGTATGTTGTGGATTGTTGCTGTTGCTGCTATTTCCCCATTCTTCTCCCTTTGCGCTCTTCGCGTTCTTCGCGCGCTTCACGGTTTCTCAAGCCTAATCCCTGTTCCCTAACCCCCGATCCCCAACCTTCATTGTTGGGTTTCTAAATCTCAGCCTTCGTGATCTTCGCGCGCTTCGCGGTTAGATTTCATCCTTCATCCTTGGCCCTTTTGCCAAAAGACCGAATCTTCGTCAATGGGCTGCATGGTGACGGTTTCGCCAATTGATTCGAGATAATCATGGACAGCGTTGTAGCACTCTTCGAAGGTCGCATAATCATCAACAATCACATAGCCACCTTGGGAAACTTTGGGGTACAAGGCCTCTAAAGCATCGTAGGTTGAATCGTATAAATCGCCGTCTAAGCGTAAAAGGGCCAAATTATCGATTGGCGCTTGATGCAGGGTATGGCAAAACCAACCCTTGAGAAACTTAACTTGATCATCAAGCAAGCCATATTGCTCGAAATGTTTGCGCACGTCGTCGTAGGATGTGCCCTTCCACAGTAAGTCGAGAATATCTTGGATGGGCTTGGGCGGCGGGCCATGTTGCTCTTGAGGCAAGCCAGGCGATTCGGTTTCGCCAAGCAGCCCTTCAGCTTCGTTTTTGGGAAAGCCTTGGAATGAATCGGCAACCCAAACTGTGCGATCGCTACAATTGTAGGCTTTGAGAATGCCGCGCATAAAGATCGTAGCTCCGCCGCGCCATACGCCAGTTTCAATCAAATCGCCAGGAATTTGCTTTTCGAGAATGTCGGTAACTACAGTTTGAATATTATTCAGCCGATGCATGCTGAGCATCGTATGGGCTTGGCTCGGCCATTCGTGACCATTCAACCGTTTCTCGCGATCAAAGGTGCTGTAGGGGCCGGTGTAGGGTGCGGCCATGCTAAATGGCTCATACACAATATTGCGTAACGGCTGATCTTCATAGACCAAGCCCATAATACAGCGCTTCAGTAGATCAAGATAAAGCTGGGCTGTTTCGTTCGCCATTGGTTGATAATCTCCCTTGCAAAAAATTCTTGATTGGATTCGTGATGATTAATACCCCTTATCCTTCGTTTCTTCCCTATACTTAACAATCATTTCACCACCCTTCCGTCCCGCCTCAAGGCGGGAGACACAGGGGGCTTTAATCCCCCTGTACCCCCTCAAGGGCATGGAGTGGTGAACAGGCATCCACCGATGAACCAGCGTTGCCGTGGTTCGCAGCAAAAACTTACGCTTTTAATTGCGCCAAATTGGTTAATAGCTCAATTACCCGCTCTGGGCCTGGTAGCTCGCGAATTTCTGCTTGAAAGCGTTGGGCGTTGTTGCGATAGCGGGGACTTTGCAATAGCTCGCGGACGCTGGCCCGAATCGATTCAACCGAAAACTCAGCAACCCATTGGTCGAAAAATTCTTTGGGTTGGTTGGGCAGGCGCAAGACCTTGCCTAAACCAAGCTCTGCCGCTCGCATTGCGCCTGCTGGCTCTTCGCCCGCCACCGGAATCATCAACAACGGCATGCCATGGCTCAGTGCTGACATAATCGTGGCAAATGGGCAGTGGGTGATGAACAGATCGCAATGCGGGAAGAGCAAGGCTTGAGGAATGTATTGCTCAATATACACATTATCGGGCTGCGGCCCAAAGTGGGCTGGATCTTGTTTGGTGCCAACCGTCAAAATCAAATTAATTGGCTCGTCGCGCAACGCCTCAAGAATCATTGGAAAGATCGTTGGCGTATCAAAGACTGAACTCATTGAGGCATAGACGGTTGGCCGATCGGGCAATTGCGCGACCCAGGCTGGCAATTCGCCATCGCTAAACCGCGTAAAACGCAATGGCCGCAACGATTCCATAGTCGGAATTTCCTTGGGCTGAAACGAGGGTGGCGCGAAGGCTAGATATAAGCTTGGATAGAGCATATCCATGGTTGGGTAGGGTGCTAGGCCATAGGTGCTGCGCAAATAGGCTAATTCCTCGCCAATTAACGACTCGAGCGCATTCGCCGAGAGAAAATAGCTAATGCTGATCGTCGCTTGGGGAATGTCCAGAATTTCGGCGGCAATACAACTGCCAAACTCAAAATCGTTGCGCACAATCAGATCTGGTTGCCACGTTTTACAGAGGTTAAGCAGATCCGCAACCATCGCATGCGCGGCAGCATCGGCGAAAATACTGCCCAAAATTGCCTGCCCTTGCTCGGCAAACGGCAGTTCGAAAATCTCGGGAAAGGTTTGGGCCATTTCTGAGGAAAGCCACGCTAAGCCAGCAGGAAAACCATTAAACCCCTTGGCAACGATGCTTGGCAGCATTTTTGCCGATACTGCAAAGGCCACATCATGCCCAGCTTCTTGCAACACTTGGGCAACTGGCAACATGGGATTCAAGTGGCCAATGCCAGGATTCAGGACAAATAAGGCACGCATTGAACAATCTAATCCTTTCGGGCTGTGAGGCGGACTAGCCGCTGTGAACAGTGTTCTTGGCTAACCTGCTAGGCTAGCGATGTGACCGACCTGACCAATGCTTGGATGTGTTGGTTGACATGCTTGGTTAGCTCGTGTTGCGATGGGTTGTGCAGATAGAAATGATCGCCAGGCATAAGCTTAATCTCGCATGCATTGCTGGTATGGCTGCGCCACAATTCAAGCTCAGCAGCGGCAACACTTGGGTCGTCGAGGCCACCATAGACCACCATTGGGCAATCTAGCACAATCGCATTGCTGTAGCCGAAGGTTTCGCAGACCGCAAAATCGGCGCGCAAAATCGGTGTTAGTAATTCGACTAACTCTGGATGCTGCAAAATATCTTTGGGCGTGCCATTGAGTTGCAGCAGCCGATCCCAAAATTGCTGGTGTGGCAACTGGTGAATTACGCTTTGGCGCGGGATATGTGGCGCTGTATGGCCCGAAACGAACAGCATTTGGGGCCGCAGTTGATGCTCATGGTGCAAGCGCCGACTGAGTTCATAGCTGACCAACGCGCCCATGCTATGGCCAAAAAACACGAACGGCTTTTCCTCAAGCAAGGGTTTAATCACCGGAATTAAATCGTTAAGCAATTGCTCCAAATTGGTATAAGCAGGCTCCATGAAGCGTTTGCCTCGGCCTGGTAACTCAATTGCACATAGCTCGACAGCTTGGTCTAGCTGTTTGGCCCATTGATGAGCGCGTTGCGCTGTGCCCCCTGCGTAGTGAAAGCAAAAGAGCCGCAGCGCAGCGTTTGGTTGCTTACGCAACCATTCAATCCATAAGTGTGATTTCATGCGATCCTTCATGGTGTGATGATGCAAGTTTCAAGGATGAATCAGCAGCGACGTTCTTCAAGGCGGCTGCCAAGTGGCGTGCCAAGATTGGCAGGGCTGGCTCGCTCAGCAAGGTGTTGTGCGTGCCTGGGATGGTCTGGATGTGAATCTCACCACTCACAAACTTCCCCCAACCCAAATCGGCCATGTGATAGGCGGCTTGGAGTTGATCGTCGTGTTGGCCAGCCAAATCGGCAGCCCGTAAAATCAATACCTCATTAGGATAGGTCGCTGGTTGATAATTCCAGACTGCTTGCGAATGGGTGCGAAAGGTTGCTACAAGGTGGCGCAAGCGCACCAGTGTGTAACTCTCGGGCAAGCCAAGATGCTGCTTGATAATCTCCAAAATCTGATTCCACATGGCCGTATCTGGCTCGGCCTTGGGATCGGCAATGCCCAAAATGCTGGCATCGACGCCAAGCATCGCAATCAACAACTCCAGATCGGTCAGTTGTTCAGGCGATGTGCCAGTCAAGGTGGCGGGAGTGTCGATTAATGCCAACAAGCCAACAGTTTCGCCTTGGGCCACCAAGTAGCTCGCCATTTCAAAAGCAATCGAGCCACCCATCGACCAGCCGCCAAGCAGATATGGCCCTTGCGGCTGAACCTGGCGGATATCGCTAAGATAGCGTTGCGCCATCACTTTGACATCGTTCAGTGGCGTTTCTGGGTGCTCCAAGCCAAAGGCTTGAATGCCATAAAATGGGCGTTGGGTGCCAAGTAATTGGGCCAAGCCTGCATAGACGTTGGCCATGCCGCTCATTGGGTGAATGCAGAAGAACGGGGCTGCTTGGCCTTGCGACTGCAAACGCACCAATGATGATTGCTGCTTGGCGTGCGGCGCAGTTTGGGCTTCGATCAATTGGGCCAATTCGGCAATGGTTGGCGCTTCAAATAAGCTGCGTACCCCTAGATTGGTCTGGACTTTTTCTGTTAGGTGGGTGGCGATTTGCAAAGCCAACAGTGAATCGCCGCCTAACTCAAAGAAATTATCGTGGATTCCAATCATTGGCACACCCAAAACTGCGCCCCACAATGCGCAAATGGTCTGTTCGAGGCTGCTGTTTGGGGCAACATATTCGCTTGTAAGCTGAGGCCGTTCGTAGCTATTGGCTGGATCGCTTTGCTCTGCCAGCTCTTGGTTGTTGGCTGCTTGGGCAGTTTCAGGCCCATTCGCGGCTTCAGCGGTGTTGATAAATTGCTCAACCCAATAGCGTTTGCGTTCAAATGGATAGGTTGGCAGGGCGATGCGGCGCGGTTTACCCACAACCCGTTGCTGCCAATCGATCGCAACGCCAGCGATCCACAAACGGCCCAGCGCATTCAACAAACATTGGCTATCAGTTTGCTGATCTTGCGGGTGGCGCATCGATTGCACCACAACCCGCTCGGCACTAAAGCTGGCTTGGGCACGGGTTAAGGTCGTTAAGGTTTGGCCTGGCCCAACTTCGAGAAACACGTGAGCAGGGTTTTGCAAAAGCAGGCTCATTCCAGCGCTAAATCGGACGGTTGAGCGTAAATGCTCAACCCAATAGCTTGGATTCGACCATTGTTCTTCGGTCATCCAATCGCCTGTTACATTCGAAATATAGGGAATTGTGGCAGGTTGCATGCTGATCGTTTGGGCAAAGGCGGCAAATTCTGCCTCGATTGGCTTGAGCATGCTCGAATGGGCCGCTACGCGAATTGGCACGCGACGATATTTGATCTCGCTGGTTGCTAGCTGCTGCTCAAGTGCCTCAATCGCGGCAATTGGCCCGGCGACAACCGAATGCTCAGGGCTATTGAGCGCAGCCAGCGAACATTGGTCGCCAAGCAACGGCAGGACCTCAGCTTCTGACAAGCTAAGATTAATCATCGCCCCGTCTTCAAGCCGATCCATTAATCGGCCACGCAACTCGACCAAACTGAGCGCTGCTTCCAGCGAGATTGAGCCAGCCACATGGGCTGCCGTGTATTCGCCCAAACTATGGCCGATTAAGGCGACTGGTTGAATGCCCCATGCCAGCCACAATTGGGCTAAGGCATATTCGGTGATGAAAATTGCCAACAAGCTGGAGTGCATGCTGGCAAGGTGTTCTTCATCGATGTTGGAGTTCGGCAGATACACGAATTGACGCAGATTTGCACTGGTTGTGGGGTTGAGCAGGCTTAAACAGCGCTCAACTGCTTGGCGAAAGATTGGCTGGGTTTGATAGAGTTCTTGGCCCATGCTTGGGTATTGCACGCCACCACCAGGGAACATAAACACGACTGCTGGGGTTGTGGCGCTAACTTGGCCGCTGACCATGCGTTTATCGCGCTGGCGCAAAATTTGGCTGGCCTCGGCAATCGATTGACAAACCACAACCCGTCGATGATTGAAGGCTTGGCGACCTACCTGCAACGTATAGGCAACATCGGCCAAGTTGAGCTGTGGATTGGCTTCAAGGTGCTGGGCTAGATTTTTGGTCGCCGCGTTGAGGGTCGCACGATTGCGCCCAGAAATCACAAGCATTTGCAAAGCATCGGTTTGTGCGCTTGGTTCAAGCGTTGGTGCTTGCTCCAGCACCACGTGCGCGTTTGTGCCGCCAATCCCAAATGAACTCACGCCCGCGCGGCGCACTGGCTGATCTGCTGGCCAATCGCTGAGTTTTGTATTGACATAAAATGGCGAGGTTTCAAGCGCAAGTTGAGGATTTGGGGTTTGATAATGCAGGCTCGCAGGAATTTTATTATGGTGGAGCGCCAGCACGGTTTTGATCAGGCCAGTAACACCTGCTGCTGTATCGAGATGGCCGTAATTCGATTTAACCGAGCCAAGCATACAGAACTGAGTTTTTTCAGTTTGCTGGCGAAAGGCCTTGGTGAGCGATGCAACTTCAATCGGGTCGCCAAGGGCGGTGGCAGTGCCATGGGCTTCGATATAGGAAATTGTGGCTGGATCGACATCGGCAACTTGTTGGGCGGCGCGAATGACCGCTGCTTGACCGTCGATGCTAGGCGCGGTGTAGCCGATTTTCATTGCTCCATCGTTGTTGACCGCTGAGCCTTTGATCAAGGCATAAATCGTGTCACCATCGGCGAGGGCATCGTCAAGTCGTTTGAGCACAACAACGCCTGCTCCATTGGCATTGAGTGTGCCTTGGGCTTGGGCATCGAAGGGCCGACAGTGACCATCAGGCGAGAGAATGCCGCCTTCTTGGGATTGATAACCTTGCTGTTGCGGCACGCTAATCGAAACCCCGCCCGCAAGCGCCATATCGCATTGGTAGCTCAAAAGGCTTTGGCAAGCCAAATGGGTTGCAACCAATGAGGTTGAACATGCACTTTGGACGCTAAAGCTGGGCCCGCGCAAATTAAGCTTATAACTGACTCTGGTGGGCAAAAAGTCTTTATCATTGCCCATAATTAATTGAGCCAGATCGGGAATTGTGCCCCGCCCTTGTTGGCTAACGAGGTTGCGCAGCAAGTAGGTATTTAAGCTTGAGCCAGCAAACACACCGATCAAGCCTGGGTAGGTGGAGGCGTTGTAGCCAGCATGCTCGACTGCTTGCCACGCACATTCCAGGAAAATCCGTTGCTGTGGATCGAGCAATTCTGCATCGCGTGGCGAATAGCCGAAAAAGCTCGCATCGAAAAGCTCAATGCCTTCGAGCACCGAACCAGCTTTCACATACCGGGGATGGGCCAATTGCTCAGGCGTTACGCCTGCGGCCAGCAATTCAGTAGCAGCAAAAAACGTAATGCCTTCGGCGCCAGCACAAAGCTGTTGCCAAAAACTATCAACATCGGGCGCTTTGGCCCAGCGCCCAGCTAAGCCCACCACGGCAATATCAAGGCTGCCATCGTTGGCAAAGGTTTCATCATGACTCATCGTCGTTATCCTATCTTTGTTAACGGCGGCGACGTTGGCGTTGCAACGCTTGGCGCTGTTGTTGGGCACGATTAGCGTGATCAACAAAGGTTGAGGCTTGGGTCGATTGCTCGCTGCTCAGGTAGGCGGCGAGGGTCTGAATCGTTGGGTACTTGAATAAATCCAACAGCACAAGTTCGCGGCCCAAAAGCTCTTGTAGCCGACTATGCACTTGCACCATTGCCAGCGAGTTCCCACCAAGATCGAAGAAATTGGCTTGGGTGCTGATTGGCGCTTGTTGCAAAATCTCTTGCCAAAGGCTGGTGATGGTTTGTTCAAGGTTATTTTGTGGCTCAAGCGTTTGGCCGCTGGCTTGATTGTGGCTTGGCGCTTGTTGGGCAAGGCTGCGATAATCGATCTTGCCGTTGGGGGTAAGCGGCATGGCTTCAACCACAACGAAGGCTGCTGGCACGGCAAAGGCTGGTAATTGTTGTTTGGCATAGGCCTGTAAATCGGCAGCGAGATCGTATGGCGCTGGAGGCTGGTTGGTTCCGACTGCATGTTGCAGTTCGTTGGTTGAATCGGCGGCAGTCGCATTAGCCACAACATAGGCAATTAGCCGCGCCGTACTGCTTGCTTGATCGTGAAGCAGCACCACGCTTTGCTCAACTGCTGGATGGGCATTCACAATACTGCTAATTTCGCCAAGCTCAATGCGATGGCCGCGTAATTTAATCTGCTGATCGATCCGGCCAATAAATTCAATTTGGCCATCAGTTCGATAGCGCCCAAGATCGCCAGTCCGATACAAACGCTGGCCTGGGATTGAACTAAATTGGTCGGGCACAAAGCGCTCAGCAGTCAGCTCAGGGCGGTTGCGATAGCCACGGGCTACGCCAACCCCGCCAATATAGATTTCGCCAATCACCCCAACAGGCACAATATTCTGGTGCTGATCGAGCAAATAGATTTGGAGATTGGCCAGTGGGCGACCAATGGGCGGCGTGGTTGTGAGGCTTGGCTCAAGTTGAGTCAAACTGGCACAAACGGTGGTTTCGGTTGGTCCATAGGCATTGATCAGGCGGCGATCAACTGCCCAGCGTTGGACAAGCTCGTTGCTTGAAGCCTCGCCAGCAGTAATCAGCGTAGTTAAGCTTGGCGTTTGATCTGCTGGCAACACCGTTAATAATGATGGTGGCAAGGTTGCAACGCTCACGTTGTGCTGGCGAATAAAGCCGAGGACGTCGGTGCCTGCGGCCAAACCGCCTGCTGGCATCAGCACCAAACTTGCGCCAGCTAACAAGGCCATACCAATTTCCGAAATTGCTGCATCGAAACTCAATGAGGCAAATTGCAGCACCCTGCTTTGCGCAGTTACCCCAAAGCCAGCAATCTGAGCTGTTACAAGGTTACTTAGGCCCTGATGGTTGACCATGACCGCTTTGGGCTTGCCAGTCGAACCTGAGGTGTAGATCAGATAGGCCAAATTGGATGGCTGAACCATGCTTGAGCAATTATCCGTTGGCTCGCTGCCATCACATATCGTAGCAAGGTCGAGGATGGTCAACTCATTGTGTTTGAGCGCTTGCACTTTTTCGAGCAAATGGCGTTGGCTCAAAACCAGTTCTAGCTTGGAATCGTTGAGCATCCATTCTAAGCGCTCGCTTGGGTAGGCCGGATCAAGCGGCAGATAGGCTGCGCCTGCTTTGAGGATTGCCAACAAGGCTATAACCATCGCAAGCGAGCGATCGCAATAGATGCCAACTAAACTCTCTGGGCCAATGCCTTGGGCTTGCAAGCGATAGGCCAATTGATTGGCTCGTTGATTGAGTTCCTGATAGCTGAGCGCTTGATCCTCGCCAATCAGGGCGATTGCGGTTGGCGTTTTGGCGACTTGGGCTTCAAAAAGTTGCGGGAACAGCTGCTGATTGGGATAGGCTTGGCTGCTGGTATTCCAATCCTTGATGATCTGGGTTTGCTCGGCGGGCGTGAGCATTGCCAATTGCGAGAGCTTGGCTTGGGGTTGCTGCGTGATGCTGCTCAGCAAAGTGACATAATGCTGGCCCATGCGCTCAATCGTGCTGGCATCAAACAGGTCAACATTATATTCAATCGTGGCGCGCAGGCCATTATCAAATTCCACCAGCGACAGCGTGAGGTCGAATTTTGAAGGACTCGCTACATCTTCCAAAATATCTAAGCCTGAATGACTGCCACCGATGGCAACATTTTGCAGCACAAACAACACTTGGAACAACGCCGAACGACTGAGATCGCGGCTTGGTTGCAAGGCATCGACCAACATTTCAAACGGCAAATCTTGATGCGCATAGGCTCCAAGCGCCACTTCGCGTACCTGTGCCAGCAATTCGAGGAAACTTGGGTCATTAGTAGTTTTGACGCGCATAACCAAGGTATTGACGAAGAAACCGATCAGATCTTCAAGTTCGCGGCGATTGCGATTGGCAATTGGCGAACCAACGATAATATCATTTTGGCCGCTGTAGCGCTGCAACAAACAAACCCAAGCGCTGAGCAGTAGCATAAATAAGGTTGCTTGCTGCTGCTGACTGAGTTGATTGAGTTGATTAGTCAGCTCGCCGCTGATCCAAAAGGTGTGCCGCCCACCTTTGAAGGTTTGGATTGCAGGCCGTGGCCGATCGGTTGGCAAGGCAAGCACCGGCAATTCGCCAGCAAGCTGGGTTTTCCAATAGCTAAGTTGCTGGTCGAGCGTCGCGCCTTGTAGCCATTCTCGTTGCCACGCGGCAAAATCTGCATACTGCAAGGCCAATGGCGCGAGCTGTGGCAGCGGCTGCTGGTTTTCCAAGGCGGTAAAAATCGCTTCAAACTCTTGGATAAAGATTTTGGCCGACCATGCATCGAAGGCAATATGATGCATGGTCAGCAATAAAATGTGCTCAGCATCGCTAATCCGCAGCAATTTGGCCCGAAATAGCTGATCATGGCGCAAATCAAATGGCTGCTCGGTTTCAGTTTGGATCGCTTGGTGGAGGGCTGCTTCGCGTTCACTAGCATTTAATTGACTGAAATCGCTGAGCGCTATATCGATATGTTCGACCGCCATAATTGCTTGCTGTGGCAGGCCATCGACCATACTGAAGCTGGCGCGCAATGGCTCATGGCGCTGGACAATCGCGGTGAGGGTTTGGCTTAGGATACTGGTTAAATTGCTATAGCTTCCGCGAATTTGCATGGGAATTGAAACGTTATACAGCGCTGCATTGGGCTGAAGTTGCTCAATCAACCAGAGCCGTTGTTGGGCAAACGACAATGGATAGCTGTTTTGATCGGGCCGTGGCTGAATTTGCTGGGCTGGTTTCGTGCCCTTTGCTTGAACTTTTTGCAACAATAGGGCGCGTTTGGCAGGCGAAAGGGCCGCTAAACGCTCAGAATAATCATTCACAATCAAACCTCATGGCGCATATAAAAACGACTATCAATCCCCTCACCATCAGCTTTCAAGGATTAGTTTTACCAATCCTTGGCCATTAGCATTGACCGGGGTCGCCACCCTCTTACAAGGGTAGGTTTTAGTAATCATGCGTGATTACTACCCTTCCGTCCCGCCTCAAGGCGGGAGACGATGGAGCCGACACAACAGCCTTACAACCCAGCTTGAATCTCCGCTTCCGATAGGCCTTCAAGCTCGGTCAACAGCGCTTCCATATCTGCTGCGTCGATTTGTTCAAGTTGCAAGTTTTCAATTGTTGTTGCTAGCTCGGCAATGGTTGGCGCGGCGAAGAGCTGATAGAGCCGAACTTCGAGCTGAAAGCTATCGCGCAAGCGTGAGACAAGCTGGGTTGCTAGCAGCGAATGCCCGCCCAAGGCAAAAAAGTTGTCGTGAATCCCAATTTTGGGCTTGTCGAGAATCTCCTGCCAAATGCTGACCAACTGGCTTTCAATGCTCGTAGTTGGTTGATCAACGACGGCATGCTGGTTTGCAGTGCCAATTTGACTGAGCGCAGCATAATCAATCGCGCCACTGCTGGTGCGGGGCAAGGCGTCAACTTGGTACCATTCGAGGTTGGCTGCGCCAAAATAGCTCTGCGCTAGTTGGCGATAGCGCTCGTGGCTGAGCGGGCCATGCTGATTGGTCGTATAGAGATTAAGCTGTTGTTGCACTGGTTGATTGGTTGCGATATACGGTCGCAAAGCTGGGCTATCGCCGTTTAAGCCAATCATCAACAGCGAATATTGCTGCTGGCTGATGCCTGCGAGCAGCGATTGCAAGCCTTGGCGCACGCCAATCAGGCTATAGCCGCGCTCTGCAGAAAGGCCACGAATCTGCTGAGGATTGTTGAGGCTCATGCCAATGTTGTCCCATTGCGTCCAGTTCAAACAAAGCGCCTTTGGATGCGAGGTTTGGCGTTGATGCAGCATAAAGCTATCGAGGAAGCTATTGGCCGCCGAGTAGGCGCTAAATGTTGCGCCGCCAAAGAAGCTATTAATCGACGACATCGCGATAATTGGCAGCTCAGGTCGCTTGAGTAAGGCTTGTTGCAAGGCCCAAGTGGCATAGACTTTGGGTGCAAACATCATTTCAAAGGTCGCAAGGCTTTCGTTGGCGATCCAGTGGCGCTCCATCACCGTCCAGTGATAGGCCAAATTGCCAGCCCCAGCAAAGTGAAATACCCCAGCCAATGGCTGATTCCAGCGCGCTTCGGCAGTGTTAATCAGATCTGTGATCTGCGCAGGATCAGTCAGATCAAGCGCTTGATATAGCACATCGTTGCTGAGATCGCTCAGATCTTTGTAGGCGCGGAGCCGTTTGGCTAGGCTACTATCGACATTCAAATGACTAGCCCAATCATCTGCCAATGGCAACTCAGTCGAGCCAGTAATCACCAGCCGCGCGTTGTAATTTTGCAGCAACCAGCGGGCAAATTGGCTGCCAATGCCGCCAAGTCCACCAGTAATCAGATACAGGCCACCCTTGATCAGCGGCGATTCAATCGGCGCCGCTTGTTCGATTTCGGCCTGAACCAGTGCTGGCACTAAGCGTTGGCCTGCCCGATAGGCGACCTCGGCTGCATGTTTGGGCTGAGCCAATTCATGGCAAATTTGCTGGCTATTGGTTGCTGCTGGCGCAGCATCAAGATCAAGATGCTGGCAACTGAGCCAATCAAGCTCTAAGGGAATTGTTTTGAGCAAGCCATGGATTGGTGCTGCTGCATACACCACCTGATCGCTTGGATTAATTGCATGACTTTGCTGCGAAACCACGGTTAAGTGCGCGTTGGTGAGCTTTTGCGTGGCAAGCGCTTGGGTCAAGTACAGAATGCTATATGCTCCCCGAGATTGAGCTGCCGCCAGTTCGCTTGCTTGAGTGATCTGGCTTGGTAAATCAGAGCTATACAGGTGAATATAATCGTGAATATTGGCTGCGCTGAGCGCCGTGACCAGCTGTTGGTAGTGCTCGCGATCACTGAGATTAATCGTGTAATGGCGCTCGTGCTGGCTGAATGTTGCGCCAGCACTGACCAGAACCCACGCCCGTTGGTGCTGTTCGAGCACAGCGATCACGGCGCGAGCAAGCGCGGTATCATCGCTGAAAATGGCATAACTTGGCTTGAGCAAGGCTAGATTTCTGCGCTGGCTGGTTGGTTGCCATTGTTTGCTATAAAACCAGCGTGGCAGCGTTTGCTCGTTGGCCAAGGCCAGATCGATCCGCTTGCTGAGCGCGCGAAAGTCGCCAGCGAGGTAGCGTTGGCTCAATTGCGAACGCTGAATTTTGCCAATTGCCGTTTTGGGAATATCGGCTTTGGCAACTGGCAGCACCGCGCTAGGATTGATGCCAATTTTCTGGACGACAACTTCGCGAATGTGCTGAATTTGCTCAAGCTGCTCGGTAAAATCAGTTGATTTCGAATTGTAGAAAATGACCAGCGATTCAGTGCCACCTGCATGTTTGCTGGCCACGCTACAGGCTGCGCTATACGAAACCTCAACGCCAGCGATTGTTTCAACCAAGGCTTCGATTTCGTGGTTGTGATAATTAATCCCATTGATGATGATTACATCTTTTTCGCGGCCAGCAATTGTCAAACGGCCTTGGTGCAAAAAGGCCAAATCGCCAGTCGTAAACCAGCCATCGCTGGTAAAAACTTCTTGGTTGAGTTCGGGGTTGCGGTAGTAGCCAGCGGTAATTGTCGGGCCTTTAATTTGCAAGCGGCCAATCATATCTTCGCCAAGGATGTGATCCTCGGCGTTGACGATGCGCAAGCTCACCCCAGGCAATGGTGCGCCAACCTCGACGAACGCGACCCCAATGCTGTCGGCGGTTGCTGGTTGAATAACGCTCTGCAACGAAGCTTGATCGAGTTCATGAAAACCGCTGTTCGCGCCAAACACCAATTGATCCGATGAACTAATGCCCGATGAAGTTTCCGACATACCATAAGCAGGATGCATCGCGGAGGCTGGCAGGCCATGAGCTTGCAGCAAGCCAAGGAAATTGAGCGCAGTTTGCTTGTTGATGCCCTCGCCACCATTCAAAATAAAGCGCAAGGCCGATAAATCGCGCTGTCGACTATTAACTCGCTCGTGCTGATCGTTGATGAGGGCATAGGCAAAGTTGGGTGCCCAGGTAATCGTTGCTCGCTCCTGCTCAAGCAGATCAAGCCAACGCACGGGGTCTTCCAAAATATAGTCGGTTTTGGCCTGAATTTGGCGACAGCCCAAGCAAAGATCATGAATGTGGAACATCACGATGCCACCAACATGATCAAGCGGCATCCAATTTAATGAAACATCGTTGTGATCAAAATGATTGTGTTGGGCGCTGGCCTTGGAGCGGCTGATAATATTGTGATGGCTCAGTTCAACGCCTTTGGGCACGCCAGTGCTGCCCGAGGTAAACAGCACCAAGGCTGCATCCTGCGGCGAAAGTTGTTGGTGCTGCTGATCAGGCTGGTGCTGGCGCAACTGTTCTGCGATTTGAATTGCAGCGTTGGCAACGCCCAAGCCATTGAACATGCGCTGCATGTGGCTTAAACTGATTTGTTCGCAGACAATCAACGGTTGTTCCAAGCTTTGCCAAGTATTATAAAGTTTGCTCACCGCTGGATTTTGCGGATCGCTGCTAGTGGGCACTGCCAGCGGCACTGCAACAAAACCGCCAAGCATACAGGCCCAAAATGTCGTCACAAACGGCTCATTATGAGTGCATTGCAATATGACATGCTGGCCTTTTTGCAAGCCTGCCGCCCGCAAGCCAGCCAAAATCGCCTCAGCAGCGGCCAATAACGCCGCATACGATTGAACCAAAACCGTGCCATCGGCTTCGATGTAGCTGATGCCATGCTCAGGATACAGCTTGGCGGCCTGAACCAAGGCTTCGGCCAAGTTAAACGGCGCTTGATCGGCCTTGATCAATGGTTGACCAACGGCCAAAGCTGGTTTGTCGCTCACTACCAATGGTTCGGCAGGCTGCGCGCTGATGTTGCGCTGCGTTGGGCTTCCACGGCCAATTTCAAGCACTGGCAAGATGTCGTCAAGATGCAGCGGGGTTGCTACTGGCACGATTGACTTGGCCACCAGCGCGACTTCTGCGCCATTGGCTGCCTGGTGCAGTTGGACTTCTAAATCGGCCAATTGGCGCGAATCAAGCACGCTGGTTTGGGCTAATTGCTGGCGATCAGGCTGACCGTCGGCCATACGCGGCAGCCGATCGAGTTGAAGCAAGCCGAGCGTTGGCAATTGGCAACCAAGCTGAGTTTCAAGGTAGCCGAGCACTTCGGCAGGATCAATGCTGTGGTTGGCAACCACAAAGCCTGTTAATGCTTCAGCCTGATTAAGCGTAGTGCGGCGTACCACACAGCTTGCCAGAATTGCCGGATGCATTTCGAGCAGGCTTTCTAGTTCTTGCAGCAATAATGGCGCACCAGCCATGTCAAGCGTTGAATCAAGGCTGCCAATGATATTAATTCGGCCATCATCGTGCCAGCGTGCGAGGTAGCGAGTTTGATACAGCTGGGTATCGGCAGCAAATGGGCTAGCAATAAAGCGCTCTGCATTCAAGTGTGCTAGATCAAAGCCAGCAAAAACACCTGCGCCAGCAACATACAATTCACCAGTTAAGCCAATAGGCGCGAGTTGCTTATGCTGGTCGAGGATAAAGGCTTGGGTATGGGGCACGGGCTTGCCGCTATGAATTTGGCCTGCTTGGCTGTGCTCGCCAACCACCGTCAGCAATTGCATGGCCGGAAAACCATAGTAGTTGTGCCAGGCAGTTTGTTGCTGTTTGAGCTGGTGCTTCAGCGCCTCGCCAGCAAGCAAACCTTCGCCGCTGCTAAGAATATGCCGAACTTTGGGCAAACCAAGGTTGGCTTGTTGAAGCTGGTCCAGGGTTGCGAGGCTCAAGCCTAATGTCTGTGGTTGCTCTGCATTGTCCTGCTGATGCAGCGCTTCAAGCGTGCTAAAGCGCAGTGTGCCGCCACTTGCCAACGTTGCCAAGCTGATAAACGCCGCAAAATCGGTAAATTCTGTGCCAAGCCACATGCTCTGTTGAAAGTTTACTTTGGCTTTGCTCAGGTTGAAATCGATAAAACTCAGCAAATTGGCTTGAGTAAGCTGGCCTGCTTGCAGCAAACCACTAGGATGCGAGGCATAGCTCAGGGCAATAATGCTTTCGGCGGTTGCTACAGCTGGCTCAATTGCAACCAAATCGTTGTGCAACAGCTGTTCAAATTCGCTGCTTGGAGCCTGATCGGCGACCAACGCCAGCGTATCAGCTGTGCCGACCACCAAGTGTTGGCGGGCAATGCTGCTGCGTAGGCGAAAGCCTGCCAAATTAGGGCTGAGCAAGCTATAGCGCGCGCCCACCAGCAATGTTGCTAGCAGCGTGCAGCAAACATCAATTGGCTTGGTGAGCAAAATTGCCACCGTACTGCCAGCGCCAATCTGCTTGGCAACTAAACCATTGGCCAGCTGGTGGGCGCGCGTCGCAAGCTCGCCATAGCTCAGCACCTGCTCGTCATCGATGAGCGCTACGTGGCTCGCTTGCTGTTCAACGCTCGTTGTAAAACGGCGCTGGATACTCTGAAAATCCATGTCGATTTCACCCTTTGCAGCCTATCCAAGGGCTAGCATCAAATCCAGCCCTTGGAGATAGATCGATTTAGAACAAATCGTAGTCGTCGTCGTTCGCTTGGACCCAGCCGCCGAGCAAGCGTTCTTTTTCCGCCGTGCTCAACAATGAGACTTCGCTGATCTTCTGCTGTGGATTTGCGACCATATTTGCCAGCAATTGTAAAAATTGCTCAGTCATGCGCTTAATCGTCGCGGCTTTAAACAGGTCAGTGTTATATTCGAGCCAGGCATCGATGCTTGAGCCATGGTCATAGAGCACCAAACTCAATTCAAATTTGGCCGATTTAGTTTCGACGCTGCGCGGCACAATCTGCACTTCAGGCAAATCGAGGCTGGTGCGTGAAGCGTTTTGCAACACCAACATAGCTTGAAAAATCGGCGAACGATTGGTTTGACGTTCAGGCAAAATCTCGCTCACCAACAAATCGAACGGCAGATCTTGGTGGCTGTAGGCATTGAGCGCGGTTTCGCGAATGCGCTGGAGAACCGTTTGCAGGCTTGGCTCGTCGCTCAAATCGGTGCGAATTGCCAAGGTATTGGCAAAGAACCCAATAATGTTCTCAAGCTCTTGGCGATTACGATTGGCAACCGGCGTGCCAACCACAATATCGCTTTGGTTGGTATAGCGATTGAGCAGCACAACCCATGCGGTCATCAGCAGCATAAACATGGTTGCTTCGTTATCCCGCGCCAATTGATTGAGTTGGCGATAGAGTTCTGGCTCGATGCTCAGCGTTTCGTGAGCACCGTTGAAGGTTTGGATACTTGGCCGTGGATAATCCAGCGGCATTTCAAGCAACGGCAATTTGCCATGCAATTGTTGCTTCCAGAAATCTAGTTGGGCTTGTAGTACTTCGCCTTGCAACCAATAACGTTGCCAAGCAGCAAAATCGGGGTATTGCAAGGCTAATTCTGGCAATGGCGCGGCTTGATTGTTGGCAAATGCTTGGTAAAGTTGGGTCATTTCGCTAAATAAAATGCCCTGCGACCAATCATCAAAGGCAATATGATGAATGCTTAATGCCAACACATGCTGCTGTTCGGCGAGCTTAAGCAACCGCCCACGCATCAATTGGTCACGATCAAGCTGAAATGGTTGATTAACTTCTTGTTGCAAGCGTTGCTCAAGTGCTGTTGCTTGGGCTTCGCCTGCCAGCCCACTGAGATCGTCAATGGCGAGTTCTAAGGGTTGGGCTGGCTGAACTTGCTGAATTGTTTGGCCTTCGTGGCTCACAAAGCGGGTGCGCAAGCTATGATGACGCTCAACAAGTTCATTCAGCGTGCGTTCCAATGCCTCAAGGTTCAATCTGCCATTGATTTCGAGCACAACTGGCACCGTGTAGAAGCTGCTATTTGGGTCCATTTGGGCCAAGAACCAGATCCGTTGTTGGGCATAGGAGAGCGGCAAACGCGCCTGCGGATCAGCTTTGTGAATAGCGATAATGCTGCTTTGGGATGGAGTTTGGTTTGCTTGCTCGATAATGCTAGCCAAGCCTTTGATCGTTGGGCTGAGGAAGAAATCACGCAGATTCAGGCTGACATTAAAGACCTCACGAATGCGCGAAATCACTTGGGTTGCCAGCAACGAGTGGCCACCTAAATCGAAGAAATTATCCTGAATGCCAATTTGAGCAACGCCCAACAAACTTGTCCAAATCGCCAGCAGCGATTGCTCGGTCACACTAGTTGGGGTGGCGAGCGGCAGGCTGCGCTCGACAGGTTTGGCTTGCTGTTGGCTTGGCAACGCGCGATAATCAATTTTGCCATTGGCTGTCAGCGGAATTGCATCAAGCATAATAAATGAGCTTGGCACCATATACTCGGGCAGCCGTTGCTTGAGAAAGCTGCGCAGTTGGCTAAATCGTGGTGCTTGATTGGGCAACGTCACCAAGTAGGCGACCAAGCGCTGATCATCAGCAGCGATCGTATTGACCGTCACGATTGCATCGGTAATCGCCGGATGTGCCATCAGCATTGCTTGAATTTCGCCTAACTCAATGCGGAAGCCGCGAATTTTGACCTGATTATCGCGCCGCCCAAGGTATTCGATCTCGTTATTGGCCAAACGGCGCACCAAATCGCCAGTTTTATACAGCCGACCTGTGGCGGCAAACGGGTGTTGGATAAAGCGCTCGTTGGTGAGTTCTGGCCGATTCCAGTAGCCGCGCGCTAAGCCAGCCCCGCCAACATACAATTCGCCTGCAATCCCGAAAGGCACTGGCTGATAGTGGTCGTCAAGCACATACAAATCCAAGTCGGGAATAGGCGCGCCAATTGGGCTGGTTTGCGGGTTTTGCGCGTCGTGCAGCGTGAGCGGGCGGTAGGTCACATGGACGGTGGTTTCAGTGATGCCATACATATTGACCAATTGAGGTCGCACATCGCCATGGCGCTCAAACCACGGTTGCAATGCGCCAACATTCAGCGCTTCGCCACCAAAGATGACATAACGCAAATCTAGTCGTGAGGGTAACGCATGCTCTGCGTCGCTGATAATTAATTGGCGGAAGGCCGACGGCGTTTGGTTCAAAACTGTTACGCCCTCATCGCAGAGCAATTGATAGAACGCTGCTGGATTGCGGGTCGTCATAAATGGCACGACCACGAGCCGCCCACCATACAGCAACGCGCCCCAAATTTCCCATACCGAAAAATCAAAGGCGAATGAATGGAACAAACTCCAAACATCGTGTTGATTGAAGCCAAACCAGTGCTCTGTTGAACTGAATAAACGCGCAACATTGCGATGGGTAATCAGCGCGCCTTTGGGCGTGCCAGTCGAGCCAGAGGTATAAATCACATAGGCCAAGTTATCGAGTTGGGCGCTGGCTGGCAGGTTAGTTGTTGGCTGGGTGCTAAGCTCCGCATCAGCTGCGTCGAGCATAATTAATTGCAAGCCAGCTTGTGGCAGTTTGTTGCTCCAGCGCGTTTGGGTCATAACCAGCCCAACGTTGGCATCGGCCAAGAGCCAAACAATTCGCTCTTGCGGATACGATGGATCAATCGGCAGATAGGCGCCGCCAGCCTTGAGAATCGCCAAAATTCCAATGATCGTATCGAGCGATGGCTCAACACACAACCCAACCAAACTATCTGGCCCAACATTGAGCGTTTTGAGTTGATGGGCGAGTTGATTGGCGCGGCTGTTCAGCTCTGCATAGCTCAGTTGGCTTTGCTCAAAGCGCACTGCAATTGCCTGCGGATTGGCTTGGGCTTGTTGCTCAAACCGCTCGTGCAGGGGCAATAAGTTTGGTTGCAAGCTCGGCTTTGCTTGCGGCAGCAATTGCTGAAGCTCGGTTTTGCTCAACAATGGCAAGCGTGAAAGTTCCAGCTCAGGCGTAGTTAACGCTGCTTCAAGCAAGATTTGGTAATGTTGGGCCAAGCGTTCAATCGTTGCAGGCTCGAAAAGGTCGGTTTTATATTCAAAACTCAAGTTAATTTGCTGATCAAGTGAAATTGCCTCAAGGCTCAGGGCAAATTTGGCGGTTCCAGTTTCAATTGGCAATGGCTCAACTGCAAGTTCTGGGGTTTGGAAGGTATTAACTGTATCGCGCTGAAACACAAACAAGCTTTGGAAAATTGGCGTATGCGCCAGATTGCGCTCAGGTTGCAAGGCCTCGACGAGTTGCTCAAACGGCAGATCTTGATGATCTTGCGCTGCCAAATTGGCTGCCCGCACTTGATCCAAAAAGCTGCGAAAACTCATGTCGCCAGTGGCTTGGGTGCGAATAACTAAGGTATTGACGAAGTAGCCAATCAAGGCTTGCAAATCGTTGTAGTGACGATTGGCAATCGGCATGCCCACTAATAAATCGCTTTGGTTGGTATAGCGAAACAGCAGGGTTTTCCAAACCGCCAGCAAAATAATGTTGAGCGTATAGCCTTCGCTGCGGCTCCATGCTACCAAGCGTTGCACCAAATCAGGGCTGAGTTGCACCCGATAATGGGCGCCACGCGATGATTCGACTGCTGGATAAGGCCGATCAGTGGGCAATTTGAGAATTGGCAATTCGCCAGCAAGTTGGGTTTTCCAATAGTGAAGCTGTTGCTCCAACACGCTGCCTTGCAGCCAATTGCGCTGCCACACCGCATAATCGGCATATTGAATTGGCAGGGCTGGCAAGCTGCTTGGTTGACCAGCGTAGGCAGCATTCAACAAGCTATTCAATTCGGCGATCATCACGCCCGCAGACCAGCCATCAAAGACACTATGATGGACATTGATCAATTTAATATATTCGTTATCACGAATCTGCAGCACAAGAATCCGCAATAATGGCCCAGTTTGCAGGTCAAACGGTTGTTGGGTTTCGGCCTGAAGCTGGCTTTGCATTGCGGTTTCCAGCGCATCATCGCTCAGATCACGCAGATCAACCACGTTAAACCCGGGGTTCAGCTCGGCATGAATTTGTTGATACGGCACGTTATCGACGAGTTTAAACGTGGTGCGCAAGACTTCATGGCGCTGGGCAATCGTGTTAAAGCCTGTTTGAACTGCATCAATATCCAGCTTGCCAACATAGCGTACCCCATAGGTAATGTTATACAACGGGCTGGTTGGGTCCCACTGATAGAGCACCCATTGACGCTCTTGGGCAAACGATAAGGGCAACAGAGCGCTTGTTCGTGGTTGGGTAACCAAGGCTGGTGGCTGTTTCGCAGCTTGTTGCAGCCGACGAATCAAGAGCGCTTGTTTTTCTGGCGGTAATGCAGCGATTTTGGCAGCAAAATCAGTCATGTAAAATCTCCATACCTCAGCCAACCAGACGAGATTGAGCCTCATCAGTGGAAAGTTGTTCTAATTCAGCAAGTATTTGGGCGATTTGGTCGTGATCGCTTTGCTGGACTTGGTCAAGCAGCGCCTGAAGCGCATCATCGCGGCTTTCAGGCGAAGCAAACAGCTCCGATGATAGCTCTAGGGCTAGTTGTTGATTGATGTTTGCCCCAATTTCATCAATGCTGGGGCCTTGAATCAGGTAGGCAACCGACAAAGTAACGCCAAGTTGCTTGCTGATGCTGGTCTTGAGTTCAATTGCCATAATCGAATCGAGGCCAAGCGTGTGCAACGGCAGTTGACTCGCCAATTTTGCTGGCTCAAGTTGCATCACTTTGGCAATTAATTGTTTGAGTTGTTGGGTGATCAAGGCTTGGCGGTCGCTTGGCTCGGTTTGTTGAACCAAGCGGCGAAATTCATGCTCGTGGTTGGTTGGGCTTGCCGCTTGCTCAAGGCCAGTTTGGGGCATAAGCGCCGCAAAGAAGGGCAAGGCTGCCCCAACGGGATTGGTTTTGAGCCACGTCGCCCAATCGATCTCGGCGATGGTCGTCTGAATTGCCTGATCGCTGAGCAGTTGCTCCATAGCAATTAAGGCTTGGCTTGGCTCAAGCAACTGCACTCCATGGGCTTCGAACATTTGTGGATTGAGCCGTGCGGCCATCCCAACTCTGGCCCATGGCCCCCAATTAATGCTCAGTCCAGCGAGGCCTTGGCTACGGCGATAGGCTGCGAGACTATCCATAAAACTATTGGCCGCAGCATAGTGAGCCTGACCAACCGAGCCAAAACTGGCAGCTAGCGACGAACAGAAGATCATAAAATCAAGCGGCTCAGCGCTGAAGACCTCGTGCAACGCCCATGCGCCAGCAACCTTGGGCGCAAACACACTCGTTAGCGCGCTTGGTTCCATGCGATAGAGCATTTGATCATCAAGAACGCCTGCTGCATGGACAATTCCGCGAATTGCTAAGCCTGTTTCAGCCCGATAGTGCTGCACAAATTCAGCTAATGCTGCCTGATCAGCGACGTTAATCGCTGCATAGTGGACGTTGGCGCCAGCCTGCTCTAAATCGTGCAGCGCATTGAGCAGTTGCGAGCGTTGATCCGACAAGCCTTGCTGAGAAGCATTAGCTGGCTGCAATGGGCGGCGACCAAGAATCACCAAATTGCGCGCACCCTTTGCAAGCATCCAATGGGCGATTTCCAAGCCCAAACCACCGCTGCCACCAGTGATCAGATAGGCTGCATCGCTGGTTAAGCTGATTGTGCTTAATTTGGCTGGGGCTGGGCGTTTTTGCAAGCGGGCAACTAGCGCTTGTTGATTGCGCAGCGCTTGTTGATGCTCATTCGAGCGTTGAAGCAAGATGCCCGCTAGTTGTGAGGCTTCGTTAGCTTGTTGGTTTGGATCAAGGTCGACTAAGGTTGGGCTGAGTTCGGGGTGTTCCAAGGCGGCGCTGCGCACCATACCCCACAGTGGAGCTTGAGCCAGATTCACAACCTCATTGCTGATTGCTTGGCCACCGCGCGTAACACACCACAAACGAGGGTTGGCGCAATGTGGGTCGCTCATGGTTTGCAGCAAGCTTAACATTGCACTGCTTTGATGAATTGCAGCAGCTGCTGGCGCTTGATCGTTGTTTGCGGCGAGCGGCCATAAACAGACGATGTGTTGATATTTTGCCTGCAATTTGGTTGTGAGCCACGCGCGCAGATCGCTTGCATCGCTTAGTTGTTCAAGGCAATCGACCTGTTGACTATGGGCTGTGAGGTTGTTGCTCAATTGCTGGGCAAGCTGATCGTTAGCATTGGCCAATATCAGCCAGCGCTCTGCTGGTAACTCGGCAGTTTGAGCAGTGCTTGCTTGCCAATTATAATCATACAAGCCTTGTGGCGCTTTGGCAGTGGTGTGGGCGGCCACTTGAAAGAGCCTTAAGCCAGTAATTTCGACGACCACGCGGCCTTGAGCATCAGCAATAATCAAATCAGCTTCATACATCATGGTTTCATCGGCGGGCGCAGACCGCAAAACCGCGTGACACCAGGCCTCTGCTGGAATTCGATCCAGCACATTCAGTCGTTCAATCGCGATTGGCAGGTAGGTCTGATCGTTGGTGTGTTGATTGAGGATGACCGCGACTAATTGGAAGGTCGCATCGAGCAAAGCTGGATGGAGCTGATCATAGGTTTCGAGTTGCCCAATCACGCTGGCAAGTTGGAGCTTGGCCAAGGCTTCATGCTGGCCGCGCCAAATATTGGTTAATGATTGGAAAGCTGGCCCGTATGCCAATTGAACCTGCTGCATGCGTGCATAATGCTCGCTCACAGCAAGCGTTTCGGGGCAGCGCGCTTGCAATTCATCAAGCGCAATAGAGGTTGAATGGCTGGCAACCGCGTTGGTATCAAGCGCCGTCGCAGTGGCATGTAACTCCCATTGGCTCGCTTGATCGGCTGCTTGGCTCAAAATCTGGAAGCTGAAACTATGGTTGTCTTCAGCAGTACAAATCAGCTGAATTGTGCGCTGGCCTTGCTCAGGAATGATCAACGGTTGCTTGAAAACGAGGTTATTGAGCGTGACGGTTTGTTGGCCACGGCTGCGCAAGGCCGCAACAATCATCTCAACATACGCTGCGCCAGGCAACAAAACTTGTGCTTGCACCACATGATCAGCCAAATAAGCTGGGTAGTTGGTAGCTACACTGGTTTGCCAGAATTGTTGGTTATTCAAGGCTGAAGCGATTGAAATGCCAAGCAATGGGTGGTGGTTGCTTGGTGCTACCTGAACCTTGCCCGATAAAAGCGCTGGCACGAATCCACCACGGGCAGTCGCTTGACTGGTAGCTGCTGGCAACAGCTGATCAAACCAATAGCGCTCACGTTGCCAAGGATAGTGCGGCAAGGCGCTTCGCTGGCGTGAATTGGGATAGATTTGCTGCCAATCGGGCGCGTAGCCAGCAACATACAAGCGGCCAAGGGTCTCAAACAACACGCCCAATTCTGCTTGCTCGCGGCGTAATGAGCTAAATACCTGGGCTGGCTGCTTAACGTGTTGGATGCTACGCAGCATCGATTCGCCTAAAACTGGGTGTGGGCTGATTTCCAAAAATGTATCGTAGCCCTTGTCGAGCAAGCTTTTCATGGCGTTGGCAAACAAAAATGGTTCGCGCAGATTGCGGCCCCAATAGCCATCGCTGTAGAGCGTTTGCTCAACAAAATCGCCAGTTACAGTTGAAACCAAGGGAATCGTTGGGGCTTGGGGCTTAAGTTGGGCCAGCGCCGCATTCAATTGGGGCACGAGTGGCTCCATATGCGGGCTATGGAAGGCAATGTCGACCCCACGAACCAAGCGAGCAAAAACGTCGTTGTGTTGCAGCGAAGCAACTAATTGCTCCAAAATGGCTGGATCACCAGCCAAAATACACGAGGTTGGGCTATTGATCCCAGCAATTGCAACCTGTTGCTCACGGCCAGCCAAGAGCAAACGTGCTTGTTCAAAGGTCAGTTCAACTGCGGCAGTTTTGCCCTTGCCAGCAACCTGTTTCATCAAGCGGCTACGATGATAGACCACCTGCACCGCTTCATCGAGAGTCAGTACCCCACTGACATGGGCGGCGGCAATTTCGCCCAAACTATGGCCAACAATGGCCGCTGGCGTGATGCCCCAAGCGCGCCAAAGGGCCGCGAGGCTCACTTGCAAGGCAAAAATAAGCGGTTGCGCCCGATCAGTCTGGTTAATCTGCTCGCCGATGCGATCATCAAGCAGCGTTTCAAGCAACGACCAATCTGCATAATTGCTGAAACAGCGGTCGCAGGCTTCGAGCGTTTGGCGAAAGACTGGTTGCTGTTCAAGCAGCCCACGGCCCATGCCCAGCCAATGTGAGCCTTGGCCAGAAAATACCCACACTAATTTATGCGCTTGGCTCTGTGAGCGGTCTTGTGTGATCACGCCGCTGGCAGTTCGGCCTTCGGCAAAATCGTTGAGCTGCTCAATCAGTAAGTTTGGGCTGGTAGCGCTCGCCGCCAGCCGATAATCGAGCTGGCTACGGCCAACGCTGGCACTGTAGCAAATAGCGCTAACTTCACTCGCGCTGGTAGCGGCAATCTGGGCTGCATAACGGGCGGCAAGTTGGCGTAAGGCTGGCTCGCTTTGGGCTGATAACGGCAGGAGCAAGGGCCATGCTTCAGTGCTGTTTGCTACTGGTGCTTCAACAGCTGGAGCCGATTCGAGCACCACATGGGCGTTGGTGCCGCCAAACCCAAAGCCACTCACCCCAGCCAATAAAGGGCCGGCTGAGCTTGGCCATGGCCCCAATTCAGTCTGCACCTGTAAGCGCAGTTCGTCAAACGGAATCATCGGATTGGGGGTTTCAAAGTGTAAGCTTGCTGGCAAGATGCGATGCTTCATTGCCAGTGCCACCTTGATCACCCCAGCAATGCCTGCTGCCGATTCGGTGTGGCCAATATTGGTTTTGACCGAGCCAATCACACACGGTTGCTGTTCGGCGCGCCCAACTGCTAAGACCGAGCCAAGCGCTTGAGCTTCGATCACATCGCCGAGGCTTGTGCCCGTGCCATGGGCTTCGATATATTGCACGCTTGCCGGATTAACCCCAGCGCGGCGATAGGCCTCTTGCAGCACGACCTCTTGCGATTGGCGATTGGGAGCCATAATGCCGTTGGTGCGGCCATCGCTGTTCACCGCGCTGCCGCGAATGACTGCATAGACTGGGTTGCCATCGGCAAGGGCTTTGTGCAATGGCTTGAGAATAATAATCCCTGCGCCATCGCTGCGCACAATTCCATTGGCGCGAGCATCGAAGGTTTTACAACGGCCATCAGGCGATAACGCCCCAGCCTTGGAGAAAAACAAGTTGCCATCAGGCAGAAAACTGGCATTAACCCCGCCAGCAACTACCAAATCGGCTTCGCCAGCCTGTAACGCCTGACAAGCCATATGAATCGCCACCAACGAACCAGAGCATGCGGTATTGATACTAACGCTTGGGCCTTGCAAATTCAGCACATACGAGAGCCGATTGGCCAAAATGCTGTGCGACGTGCCTGGCCCTGTATAGGCATCGATGATCTCAGGATGGCTAAATATAATGCGGCCATAATCTTCGCTGACTGAGGCAATAAAAACCCCAGTGCGGCTGCCAGTAAGGGCTTGCGGCGATTGGCCAGCATCCTCGAACGCTTCCCAGGTACATTCGAGCAGCATCCGTTGTTGAGGATCAAGGTGGATGGCCTCGCGCGGTGAGATACCAAAAAAGGCTGGATCGAAATACTCAGGCTGATCAACAAAGCCACCCCAACGGGTATACATGGTGCCTGGAACGCTGCGATCGGGGTTATACACTGCCGCTAAATTCCAACGTTCAGCAGGAATTTCAGTAATTGCATCGCGCCCGTTGATTAGTAAATCCCAATAATCAGCCAAATTGTTGGCGCCTGGGAAGCGGCAACTCATGCCAATAATGGCGATTGCTTGCGCGCTTTGGCCTGAATCTGCTTGGTTTATAGGAGCCGCTTGTTCAGATCCAAGCAACGCTGGCACAAGCGTCTCGATGCTTGGATAATCCCAGAGCATTGTTGGTGAAAGTGAGCGTCCAAGCAATTCTTCAAGCTTGCTGATTAAATTAAGCGCTTGGAGCGAATCGATTTGATAGTGCGCAAATGGTAGGCGCACATCAATCTCAGCGGGAGTAACATTTAAATAGGTACAGAAATGATCAATCAACCAGGCGGTTAGAATTTCTCTGGTTGGCTCGATTGCTTCAGGCTTGATGTTATCAGTTCCAGCTGGTAGGTTGTTCATAGGATTCCTTTGTATGTCGTGTTGTACAGCAAGGTCTAATGCTACGGTGTGAGCATTTAGATACTGGAAGGTACATCATATCGAAATCGTTATAGGTATTGAACTGTTAACCGTCAACCATTAGCGCGTAACGATTGAATTTATCTATTTATCGAACATGAATTTTGATATCAATTAAATTTTGCTCATAAATAATTGAATATATTAAAATCATGAAATATCGTGAATATAAATTCATAATTATTAAATTGAGTATTTACATTGCTATAATTATGAAAATATTCAAAATATGAATGAAATTGCTTAAAATTGATAGAATATGGCACATTAAGTAGTAATGTTGGCTATAAATCTAATAGTGTAAAGCTATTCAGCTGGGTTCTATTGTACAAACTACCCAAATAAAATACCATCATAATTTAGGCAAGATTGCTAAATAGCATTCATCTATATACATTTACATTGTAAAAGGAAAACAGCAGGGTTTGATTTTATCCGTGAGCTTGTTATGAAGCAGCAAAATTGAACTATTTTATTTGTTAAATCGAGTTAACGTGCGGTTAAGACATTAACCAAAAATCGCGCTCGATCAATAATTTTAGTTCAAATGGCTTATAACGCGGCTATTATAGTTAAAGCATAAGAGCGTTGTCAAGGCGAATTAAATATATCTAGACATGCTTGCTATTTGTTAGTGATCGAAATATGCAGCCGATTCTTGGCTCTTGCATAATTTATTTTCTTAGGTTATTATCCCCGCTGTGTGCTAAGATTCGTTAATTTTATGCTTATTTTGTTGGCCTATAAGCGTCAACATCCATCAGCCCTAAGACTCATTAATTTTGGCGTTATTTGTGAGAATTAATTGCAAAACTGATCAAAAGCACATTCTCTAAGCGCTCTAAATTAATTAAGCGAACAGCGTATAGTTTAATTGATTGAAAATCAACTAATTAAGCGAACAGCGTATAGTTTAATTGACTCAAGTTCAATTAATTAAGCGAACAGCGTATAGTTTAATCATCCAGCGCACTATTTTAGGGCTATCAGCTGCCGAATACCATTGTTATCAGACCAAGCTGCGTCACAGAACACTAGTATTTTCTCAGCGTGGGTTGTGATACCAAACACATGCTGACCATGGCTAGGGGTCACTGGGCAAGCAAGTAGATTGATGGGGTTAGTTGGTTTAGCTAGCCAATCAATTGAGGAGTAACAACGACAGCATGACTATTTTTGATCGATTACGCAGCATCGGGCTGGGTTTGCAGGCCACCAAACAGATCACGACCTTAATTGACCATGCAACCCTCGAATCTAGTTCGCCAACGGCGAGCACCGATTCCGATTTACTGAGCGTTGGCACGTTGTTGGTTCCCGTAACCGATAGTTTGGCTAAAGTTGCGGTTTTATATGGCTTGAGTGGCCTGAGTGCTTTGCTCAACGCAGTTAAATCTGGCGATAATGCCGCCAATCCGCAGGCAGCTGTTGCTTGGGGTGCGTTCCAGAAATCGCAGGTTACTGGCGGCCAAGTTTGGCGAATTCTGACCTATAGCTTGGTTCACCCCAGTTTTGCCCAAGCCTTGCGCGAGAGTGCCACAATGGGGATTTTGGGCACGGCCACCACCCGCTTTCAATCATTCAGCTTAGCGTTTTCGGCAGTACGACTGGGCATTTTTGTGCCATTGCTGGTGACTGCGCCTCAAGCAGACAACGATGCAGTGCTGATCAACATGTCCGGCTCTTCCTACTGTCTGCTTGGGGTCTTTTTGGCCTCCCTCGCCACCGATCGCGATCGGCTGAGTATGCGCTCGCAAAACGATGTGCTGGCGGCAACTGGCTTGGGTGTGCTGAGCGCTCAAATGCTGGTGCGGCTTTTACGCTCAAGTGGTCAAACTCGAAATGCTGGTTTGGCATCGTTGGGCGCAGGCATTGTCAGCACGCTGATTATGCAGATCGTGCGGCGAATTAACGCCAATAAACCTGAATAATCGCGTTGGTTTGCAGCGCTCTTGCGTGCTCAAATGCTGGAATTCCGCCAGCGCATCCGACTGCGCCACTCATTGCAACATTCTAGCCTTGGCGCAATTGCAACTCTGATCCACATCGTTGGGCGAACCAGTTGGCTTGATTTTCCCGACGGTTCGCCGCCAATTCCTCGTCGTTGTTTGGTTGCTCAGGCAACGTATCCAGCATGCGGTCGAGGCTTCCAATCCTGAAACATGGCTATCCCACCTGAACCTCAACGGAGCAGCTTGATGATTATTCTTGAAACCAAGGAATTGGCCAAAAGTTTTCGCGTGCGAGGACGTTTAGTCGAAGCCGTCAAAGGCGTAACGATGAGTGTGCAAGCAGGCGAGATTTTTGGATTTCTCGGGCCGAATGGGGCTGGCAAAACCACAACCATGCGCATGCTAACTACACTGCTCAAGCCGAGTAGCGGCCAAGCAACCATTGCCGGCATTGATCTTTTCACCAATTCGCGTCAAGTGCGCGAAAAAATTGGCTATGTGAGCCAAGCTGGGGGCGCTGAAGGTGCATCGACTGCGCGAGAAAATTTGATCCTGCAAGGCCGTTTTTATGGCCTGAGCTTGCCCGATGCGGTTGCACGGGCCAAAGAGTTGCTTGCAGCGCTCGATCTTGAGCAAATTGCCGATCGCCCAAGCAGCAGTTACTCCGGTGGCCAACGCCGCCGCCTCGATTTGGCGCTGGGCATGGTGCATAAGCCAAAACTGTTATTGCTCGACGAACCAACCGCCGCACTTGACCCGCAAAGTCGGGCTTGGTTGTGGACGGAGGTGCGGCGGCTGAATGCTGAAGGCACAACTGTTTTTATGACCACCCATTATCTCGATGAAGCCGATGCGCTGTGTCAGCGTTTGGCAATTATCGATGATGGGCGAATTGTGGTTGAGGGTACGCCCGATGACCTCAAACGCCAAATTGTTGGCGATACGATTACGCTTGGCTTGCAATTTCAGCCAGAAACAGGCCAGCAGGTTCAAGCGCTGTTACAAGAACAGAGCTATATCCATTCGCTAGAATACGATGAGCAAGCAGTTCGCTTGGTTGTTGATCGGGGCGCAGAGGCACTGCCGAAGATTCTTCGGCTGATTGATGATGCCAATGTGCATGTGCAAACCGTCGAGCTTTCGCGCCCTTCGCTTGATGATGTGTTTCTGAAGCAAACTGGTCGTTCATTACGCGAGTCTGCCAACTAAGAGGATATTTAATGCAATCGCTTCGTGATACATGGTTGCTGTTTAATCATTATCTCACCATGACCATGCGCAACCCAGTGATGGTTATTGTCGGCCTTTTTCAGCCAATCGTGCAATTGCTGCTCTTTGCCCCGTTGCTAGAGCCAATCGCCAATACAGAGGGCTTTCCCGAGGGCGGCTCAATTGGCGTCTTTACGCCTGGTTTGCTGGTGATGTTGGGGATTACTGGCTCGTTGTTCGTGGTGTTTGGCTTTATTGCTGAGCTGCGCGCAGGTGTGCTGGAACGCATGCGGGTTACGCCGCTAAGCCGCTTGGCCTTGGTGCTTGGGCGTTTGCTGCGCGATGTGGTGATGTTGCTGCTCCAAGCTACGGTGCTGGTTGGCGTGGCATGGCTGATGGGTCTGCGCGCTGATCCAGCTGGGGTAGCACTTTCAATGCTGATTGTGGTGCTGCTTGGGTTGCTGGTTTCGTCGTGCTCCTATGCTGTTGCACTGATTTTGCAGGATGAAAATGCGGTGGCTTCGGTGCTCAACTTTTTGATCTTGCCGATTTTATTGCTCTCGGGCATTACCTTGCCGCTTACTTTAGCCCCAAACTGGATTCAAAATGTGGCTGGTGTTAATCCATTTGCCTACGCGGTTGATGCCTCACGGGCCTTATTCATTGGCCAGTTTAGCAATCCGGCGGTGTGGCAAGGCTATCTTGTGATGGGTGTCTTAGCGTTTTTGGGCGTTTTTTGGGCTGTGCGTTCTTTCCGCCAAGGGGTTGCTTAGCGCAGTAGCCGAAAACGCGAATAAGCGTAGCCAATCCAGCTCGACGGCTCTGTCAGATTGATTAATCGCTACCATGGAGCATGTTTGAATGGCGACAATTGTGATCAGTATGTTTCCCGAAGAAGGCCATCTTATTCCTAGTTTTAAGCTTGGCAAACGCTTAAAAGCCCAAGGCCATCGGGTGTATTATTTGGCACTGGCCGATTTTGAGGCCTATGTTCGCAGCCAAGGCTTTGACTATTTGGCCTTATTGCCAGAAGAATTTCCGCTCGGCTTTCGGCCCCAACAAATTGAACGGATTGCCACAACCAAGGGCAGAAGCTTCTTGAAAGAGGTTTCGCATACGCCATTTTATCGGGCCTTATGCCAAACCGTGCTTGAACCGCAAAATTCGATCAAAGCCAGTTTGCTTGAAGTTGGCGCTGATCTCTGTCTTATCGACGGCTTTATGGCTCCGCTGAGCTTGATGGTTCAGCATATGGGCCTTGCGGTGCTGAGTTTGAGCATTAATATCAATTTGCCTCAAGCAGCCAATTATCCGCCAGTTGTGACCAACATTATTCCCGATGCAACCCCAGCCTCGCCTTCGAAGGCCAGCATGGCCTGGAAATTTAGTGGCATTGCAGTCAAAATAACCAATCTCTTGGTGGGCTTTAATTTTCAAAAAGCGCTGACCAAGGTTGCAACCCATTTTGGCTTTCCAGCTGATCTGATTGTGCCTGCTGCTTTGTTTCCACGGCTACGGCCACAGCTGGAGATTCCAGAAATTGTGCTTTGTCCCCAAACGTTTGATTTTCCACGGCCAAGCCTTGAGCAAGGTATTTTCTACTGCGAAGCATCGATCGATCTTGATCGCCAAGAAGCAGCCTTTGATTGGTCGCAGATTGACCCAAGCAAGCCGCTGATTTTCTGCACCTTAGGCAGCCAAAGCCATATCTACAAGTCTAGTCGGCGCTTTTTTCAAACCGTCATCGATACATTGCGCGAGCATCCTGAGTGGCAGTTGGTTATGGCGCTTGGTTCAAAATTTCAAGCCCAAGAATTTCAGAACGTGCCAGCCAATGTTCAGCTACTGCAATGGGCTTCTGTGGAGCAAATTTTGCCGCGCGCCAGCGTGATGATTACCCACGGCGGGGTTGGCACAGTCAAGGAATGCTTGTATTTCAACTTGCCGATGCTGGTTTTTCCTGGCAACCGCGATCAACCGGGCTATGCTGCGCGGGTTGTCTACCATGGGCTGGGCTTGATGGGCACGATGGCGAAAGTGTCGGCCGAAAGCCTCGCCACAATGCTCAGCGATGTCATTCAAAACCCCAGTTTCAAGCAACGGGTCACTGAAATGGGCACGGAATTTCGGGCGCTCGAAGCTGCGATGCCTGCGCTTGAACTGATTCAAAGCAAATTACCCAATAGCCGCACGGTTGCCTCGTAACCAGTGCCAGCAGCACGGTTGGATTCCCCAGCCGTCGCAAGATATTCACTGTCATTTGAGTTCAGCGTTAGCGAGGTTCTGATCGGCTGTGGCATGCTGCCAGCACAATCAAGAGCCTCCTATGCTGTGCCTTGCACCTCGATTTGAAGGTTGGCTCCGCCCAACCATTACGCTATAAGGGAAGCATCCAGCAGATGAATATTGCCCAACATCTTGAAAAAGCCCAACGCCAAACTCCCAATCAAATCGCCCTGATCTTTGAACAACGCCATTATAGCTACCAAGAACTTGACCAGTTGGCCAACCAAGTTGCCAATGGCTTGAGCGAGCTTGGAGTTCTGGTTGGCGACCGAGTAGGGTTATTCTTGCCCAATATTCCCGAGTTTATGTTTGGCTACCTTGGGATTATTAAACTTGGGGCGATTGCCGTTTCGCTGAATGTGCAACTCCAGAGCGCAGAGATTCAATTTATTGTTAACGATAGCCAAGCCACAGCGCTTATTACAACCCCTGAATTAGCCAAGCTGATTCCAACCGACGAATGCCCAAGCCTCAAGCATGTGTTGCTTACTGGTAATAATGATTTGGCTAATAGTCTCGCTGAAATGATGCAACAATCCTCAAATCAATATCAAGCCCGTACCATGCAAGCCCATGATCCAGCAGCAATTGTGTATTCATCAGGAACGACAGGATTTCCTAAAGGCGTAACGCTTTCGCATCATAATATTATTTCGAATATGCAGGCAAAAAATCGCTATTGTGATATGCGATCCAGCGATCGATTATTATTATGTGTGCCGCTGTTTCACTGTTTTGGCCAAAATGCAATTTTTAATAGTGCGCTGAATGCTGGCGCAACGATTGTATTGCACCGTAGTTTCAACCTTGATCTGGTTATTCGTTCAATTCAAGCAGATCAGGTGACGATGTTTTTTGGCGTCCCAACTATTTACCTGCTCTTGCTGAATAAAACCGAGCCTGAGCAATTGCAACCAGTGCGTTATTTCTTCTCTGGCGCAGCCATTTTGCCAGTCGAGATTGCTCAGCGTTGGCAGGCAAAATATAAGCTGCCAATTTATGAAGGCTATGGCTTAACCGAAACCTCGCCATTTGCTGCCTACAATCATAGTTCGCGCTATCAATTAGGCTCGGTTGGCACGCCAATTGAGCATGTTGAGATAAAAATCGTCGATCTTGAAACAGATGTTGAAGTGCTGCCCGAGCAGGTTGGCGAAATTATTATCCGTGGCCCAAACGTTATGCTCGGCTATTGGAATAATCCAGCTGCAACCGAGCAAGCGATTCGCAATGGCTGGTTTCATACTGGCGATCTTGGCAAAAAAGACCAGCATGGCTATCTCTTTATCGTTGATCGCTTGAAAGATATGATCAATGTTGCTGGGCTAAAAGTTTATCCCGCTGAAGTTGAAAATGTCATTTTCCAACTCCCAGAAATTGCGGAAGTTGCGGTGTATGGGGTCGCTGATGCGATCACTGGCGAACGGGTCGAGGCCCAAGTGGTGTTCAAACCACAGCAACAACGCACGATTCAAGAGATTATCGCCTTTTGTCGCAAACAGATGGCGAGTTTCAAAGTGCCAACCGCAATCAAGGTTGTTGATTCGATTCCTAAAAACCCGACCGGCAAAGTGTTAAAGCGGCTCTTACGCAACGAGGCAGGAGCCTAACTTCGAAAGGCTTAGGACAATGTTAGAGCGACTATCAACCAATTCATCGTCGGAGAACCCTATGCGCAATCAAGTAACCCTAACAGGAGCAGGCCTAACCATTGAAGATGTTGTTCGGGTAGCTCGCCATCATGCCTCAGTTGGGCTTAGCGATCATCCTGATATTGTCAACCGAATTGCTGCCTCGTGTGCCTATATTAACGATGCGGTCAAAGCAAGCAAGCCAGTCTATGGCGTGACAACTGGCTTTGGTGGCATGGCCGATGTGGTTATTTCGCCAGAAGAAGCCGCCGATTTGCAGAATAATGCCATTTGGTATCACAAAACTGGCGCTGGTAAATTATTGCCCTTGGCCGATGTACGGGCTGCAATGTTGCTGCGGGCCAATTCGCATATGCGCGGGGTTTCGGGCATTCGGTTGGAAATTATTCAACGCATGATGATCTTTTTAAATGCCAATGTTACGCCGCATGTGCGCGAATTTGGCTCGATTGGGGCGAGTGGCGATCTGGTGCCATTGATAAGCATTACTGGGGCTTTGCTGGGTACTGATGCAGCATTTCGGGTTGATTTTGATGGCGAGGAGATGGATTGTATCTCGGCCTTGGAACGCCTAAATTTGCCGCGCATGCAATTGTTGCCCAAAGAAGGCTTGGCAATGATGAATGGCACCTCGGTGATGACTGGGATTGCATCCAATGTGTTGCATGATGCGCGTAACTTGTTGGGTTTGGCCTTAAATATTCATGGCCTGATGATTCAAGGCTTGCAAGGCACCAATCAATCGTTCCACCCATTTATTCATGCCCACAAAGCGCATACTGGCCAAGTTTGGGCCGCCAACCATATGTTGCAAATTCTCGATGGCTCGGTGTTATCGCGCGATGAGCTTGATGGACGGCACGAATATCGCGAGGGCGATTTGATTCAAGATCGCTATTCGTTGCGCTGTTTGCCACAATTTTTGGGGCCAATTATCGATGGTATGGCCTATATTACCCATCATCTGCGAGTTGAAATTAACTCGGCCAACGATAATCCTTTAATTAACACCGAAGATCAGGCCAGCTATCACGGCGGCAATTTCCTCGGCCAGTATATTGGCGTTGGCATGGATCAATTGCGCTATTACATGGGGCTGATGGCCAAACACCTTGATGTGCAAATTGCCTTGTTGGTTTCGCCACAATTCAATAATGGCTTGCCAGCCTCGTTGGTTGGCAATTCCAGCCGCAAAGTCAATATGGGCCTCAAGGGTTTGCAAATTTCGGGCAACTCGATTATGCCTGTGCTGGGCTTTTTGGGCAACTCGTTGGCTGATCGCTTTCCAACTCACGCTGAGCAATTTAATCAAAATATCAATAGTCAAGGCTTTGGCTCGGCCAATTTGGCGCGCCAAACAATTGAAACTTTGCAACAATATATTGCCATTGCCTTGATCTTTGGGGTCCAAGCTGTTGATTTACGCACCTATAAAATTGCTGGCCACTATAACGCGCTTGAAACGCTTTCGCCCATGACGGCCAAACTCTACACTGCCATGCGCGAAGTGGTTGGCCGACCTGCATCGCATGAACGCCCCTACATTTGGAACGACGATGAACAAGCGCTCGACCAACATATTAGTGCCATTGTTAGCGATATTATCAATGATGGGATTATTCCGCAGGCGATTCAACAGACCCTTGATAGTTTGCGTTCGATTATTTTATTTGCCTAGAATCTGATGGGCGTTGCTTACCGCTCGTTCGCTGGCGAGAGGTTTTGGCTTGGAGCATGCGACAATTTGCAGGCGCGATGAGTTAATCATCGCGCCTGCGTGGCGTAGCTATTTTAGTTGGCAGCTGGTTGGTGCAAGCCAATCCGATTGCCTTCGGTATCGATAAAAATTGCCATCCAGCCTTGCGGGCCGATTGGAGTTTTATCGAGCACAACCGTGCCGCCTGCTGGGGCAATCCGCGCGACGATTTGCTCAAGTTCTTGGCCAGCGTTGAGGTAAATCAGGGTGCCACCACTGGCGGGTGTTGCATCGTGCGGCGCGACAATGGCTCCACCCACGCCGCGCTGATCGGTAGCAAAAAAGCCATGCGGAATGCCCATAAACTCATCTTCGCGAATATCTTGCACGAGGATCGTGCTGTAAAAGCCAACGGCGCGTGAAAAATCGGTGGCTGGAATCTCAAACCAAGTAATTGCGTTGTGCATATGTCCTCCTGAAAATCGATATGCGCTGAGCATAACCCGGCTGAGTGACAACCCTATGTCAGTAGCATTTTGGTATTTTGGTAATTTTCCACCATTCGTTCAACTTCGGCGGCAAGCAGTTGGCGCAGCGAATCTGGCTCTAAGACCTTTACATGGGCGCCCCAACTGAGCAGCCATTGGCTAACATCGTGTTCGTTGCGGGCAAGCAGGGTCACCAGCAATCCAGCGTCACATGGCTCGTGAGCCACCGCATAGAACGACGGCTCTTCGCGCACCCAGGCTGCACTTTCATGGTCAAACAACACCCTGATGCGTAAGCTTCGATCATTGCGTTGATCCTCGTCGAGGCTGAAGTTGCTGGGGCGTTCAAAGCTGCTGCTCAAAATCCGTAGCTCGGCTATGCGCTCAATCCGAAAGGCTCGAATAGCTTGACGTAACATACAAAACCCAATAATGTACCAACTTTTGCCCGTATGAATTAAGCCATACGGATTAACTTCGCGCTCAAGTGCAGCAGCTCCATGGCGGGCTTGATAGATCATGCGGATTTGTTGTTTGGCTACAATTGCGCGCCGGAGTTGCGGCAAGAGGCTGGTTTCGTGCTGGTTGGCCGCGCCACTTGGCACAAAGCGAATTGTGGCGCGGAGCGATTTAACCTCGGCGCCTTGTTGCTCTGGCAGTGCGCCAGCGATTTTACGTGCTGCTGCATGGGCCGCTTGGCGATACTCAGCATCAAAGCTTGCTGCCATCAGGTCGGCACCCAAGAGCAACATCATGGCCTCATCGGGGCTAAAGCGCAGGGGTGGCAAAAAATAGCCTTCAATCAGCGAATAGCCTTGGCCTGCTGCGGCCACCACTGGTACGCCAGCTTCGCAGAGCGCTTGAATATCACGGTAGATAGTGCGCTTACTTATCTCGAAGGTTTTGGCTAAATCCTCGGCGCGCCGTCGCCCATGCGCCTGCAACTCCAGCACAATCGCGAGCAAACGGTCGGTTCGGTTCATGGCAATGCTCCAACGATCAATTCTACAGGTCAATTCATTCTACGCGAGGAATTCAGCACTGTCATCTTGAGTTTATATTGATACAAATATGTCTGTTTCGCAGAATTTCCCTGTTACTGTTAAACTAAACCAACAAAAACCAAACCTAAGCTCGGTGTATACTAACACCACAGATGTTGAATTGATCGGGAGGTAGGGCAATGGCTGGTGTTAATGATTACGAGCTTCTTACGCGATATGTCTATGCTGAGTTAACAACACGATTTGCTGAAGCCGATCCCGCTGTGAGCGTCTCGATCCAAGGCAAGGGTGTGCACTGGTCATGTACTATCCAAATTGCAAAGCGCGTATGCACGATTAGCGTTTATCCAAGGGATGTAATGCCCTATTGGATCGGATTCCAGAACGCCAACATGCTTGTTGCCGAAGGTTGGACAGCGCACGATAATACTATGTATCGCCCAATTGCTGCATGGTTGCATGGCGCTGATCGCGCTGAATTATATACCCATGGCGAATTTATTGATCGGGAGATTCGTGCCCTCGGTGATCTTGAAGCTAAGCTTATTGAGCATGATCACGCCCTAAGCGCAATCCTCACACATGATCTCCAACCCTTCAGTAAGCGAGCGTATGATTTGGTCGCACAAAATCCCACGCGGAGTTGTCGCATCAAATTTTATGGCCACAATCAACAGCCAGACGCACATTTTCTCTGGGATGACTGCCCACTCTTTCAATTTCCGGTGACCCAGAGTGCTGATCTTGCTGTAATGCTCCGGCGCTGGCTGATCGATTTGGCGGCACCGAGCGCCCTAGAACAGGAATTTCCGTGGCTTTCAGTCGGCAAACTTGCGCGCTACTATGAAGTTGGGCAAGGGATTGAGGGCGAGTTTATCGTAAGCTGGGATCGCATGGCTGTGTTTTACACCAACTTCGATTGGCCGATGGCCCCGATTGGGCATTGCTTTGTCGGAATATTGCGAGATGCAGGCTATGATCGGCTTTTTCGGGCAGGCCAATCCTTAGTCACCTTGATCCTATCGCGATCACGGCGGCACAATTTACGAATGGAGCAGGCAAGTATAAGTTTTTTCTTTCATGCAGATGCGACGATGAATGTGACGCTCAATACGATTGGTGGCCGTAAGGAGCATGTGTTCTACCGTCTACCAGTTGCCCTAACCCCAACCCTCAGGCAGATGCTCGACCACTTTGCCCGCCAAGCGATCGATTGATAAACCACGTGAGGATGGTACATCCCCAACAGTACGTTGCTGTTGGGGTGAATTATATGCCTGTACAATAGTGAGAAGGCTAGACACTCAAGGGACAAAAGTATGCTTGAAATACCAATATCTCAACCTATAGTTGTGATATAGCTTGTTTCTTGGAGGTGGCTGATGAATCCGACACCCTATATGGGCATGTATCAAGGCAAACATTATAGTCAGTATAGTGATACGATTCGTGGATTGTTGCAGACCAAAGACTTTCATTTAGCTGAAAAAATGCTGCTCGATCTTATCCCAATTATTGAAGCAAGTTCATTGCAATCACGAAAAGCTGATGTCTGGATGTATTATCAGCTGCTAGCCGAAATTTATTATTTGATTCAGGAATTTGGGAATGAATACGCAGTGATTGAGCGCTATCTCCAGTTGATGGTTGCGCTTGGTGGGATTGCCCATCCACAGGCACTCCAGCGACGTTCGCAATTACAGGAATCCGTTGCGTCACCATTGTTGGCGACGAATACGGTGACGCATAAGCTGCCGCCATTTGGTCAAGCACCAACACATGGGCTAGGCTATCCGCTCCAGCAAGCAGCAACCGTCGTTCCAGTCAGTTATTATCCAGTTCAGATGAAACCAACCGTTATTTATCAGCAAGCACCAGCCATAAGACCAGCTAAAAAATCAATCTCATGCCTCTCGTTGATTCTGAGTGTTGTTCTCGTTTTTGCCTGTATTGGGTTTGGCTTATCGCTCTCAGGGCAATCGTCTAGTCGATCGGCTTCATCAAACTATTCTGTTGCTTCATATAAACCAACCACCAGACCAGGGTCACGGAGCGCGCCAACTGTCACTCCCAAACCGAAACCAAGCCCAACCGCAGTGCCATTGGTCGGGACAATGACGAAAACTGGGAATTTTCGTAATGCTCCAACGACCGATGCTGACATTATCGAAACCCTCGCAGCAAATACACCTTTAACCCTGCTAAGCCAACTCACCGTGGCTGATAGTCAGTGGTATCGGGTTAAAACCGAGCAGCATGAAGGTTGGGTCAGTGGCTCATTACTGACCATTGAGCCTGCAATTAGTGCCATGGTGCCGCAAGAAACCCATGCAACATGGCAATTTCTCATTGCCCCACCACAAGGTACATGGTGTGCTGATAGTGATGAGGTTCGGGTTTGTGGCTATGATTTCCGCTATGTTTCGCAAATTGGCTATAGCTATGCACCCAAAGGTTATCGCTATATTGCGTTTGGGATAATGGTTGCTAACACAACCGACCGTGATGTAATGGTAAATCCCTTAGATGTGTCGATGGTGATGAAAGGCAATCGCACCTATGCCTATGCAAGTGAAACATTTAGTTATTGGTCAAGCCCACTAGAGGCAGTAACGGTTGCCCCAAACGATCATGTAACTGGTGGCATTGTGTTTCTTGTGCCCAACGATGTGCCAGTTGAACGGATTATTTATCGCGGCCTATTGCTTGATACAGTTACGCTTGATTTGCGCGAAGAACCTTTTAGCAAGGAATAAACTTCACTACGTTAGCTCCGAGTTTCGCCATGTAGGCGCAGGTTGTTATCCCAAATTTGCACTTTTAACGTATACTGTTGCGCGTGCAAGTGTTCACATGGGAGGCGACCAGTGCCAAGTAAAATTGACCCCAATGATTGGGATGCGAACTTTTCGGCTAAGGGGCCGCGTCAACAAGGCCCACTCGGTGTTTTGCTGCAAACCTTATTAGTGCTTGGAATTGCTGGTGGCTTAGGCTATGGGGTTTGGCTGCTGAATCAGAGCCTTGATGAGCAAAATGCTGCCAATAATGCAACGGCTACAGCGGTTGCGCCCACAATGTTTGCCCGTGCAACCCAACGGGCGCTCCAAGCGACCCAAGCGGCGATTCCAACCGCAACCCCCAATTTGCCGCTTGGGCGCTCGTTGGCAACAACGCCTTTACGCTTTGAGCCAGATGAACGCTCAGGCTCGAAAGGCAATATCAACCCCAACGATAGCCTGCAATATATCGAATCGCGCGAGGTTAATGGCGTCGTTTGGTGGAACGTTCGGCTTGCTGAGCGCGCCAACACCGATTTACCCGCCGCCGATCTTGGCACTAACGGCTGGGTTGTGGCCACAAGCGTGACTGAGCCAAGCGCACCACCACCAGTTGTTGCTGATGCAACGGCTGTGCCTGCTGGCCCAATTGATTTGCCAACCGCACCCATTGACCCAAGTAGTGTGATTTTGACCCGCAATAGCAACACCAATATGAGCGTGTCGCATCCACAGGCTTGGACTGAATATGTGATTGGTGACGACCTAGCGGTCTTTTTCTCGACCGCAACCGATGGTGAGCAAGGGATCTTGGCGCGCAAGGTTATTGGCAAAAGCGAAGATGCTGCTGGGATTCAAGCGGCAATCGAGGAAACGATTAATCTCTTGGCTGCACCCAATACCCAACGCGAATATGTTATCAATGCTTCTGAGGGAACTGTGAAATTTGTGCGAGTTGTGCGGAGCCAAGAGGCAAAAATTCAGGCTTTTGTGACGGTTAAACCAGGCCCTGGTGGTAGTTTGGGGGTGATTGTTAGCTTCGTGCCAGAATCTGGCTATGCAGCAAATGAAGCTATTTTGCAGCAAATGGCTCGCAATGCAATTGTGCAATAACGATGTGCAGCAGGTGGCTTGCAGCTAGCAACACCTGCTTTTTGCTAGTGGCATATGCTATGCTATGCGACTGAACGAATGTCGCAGTTTAAAGGCGGTTAACCATCTATGGCACATGAGGCAAAGCAACCACTTGATCAGGCAGCCAACCAGCATGACGATCACAATCATGAGCATGGCTCGCATCACCGTCCAGCGCCGACCGGGCGTTATCTTGCGCTGCTTTCCTTGTCAGCGCTGGGTATTGTCTACGGCGATATTGGTACCTCACCACTCTATGCAATGCGCGAAAGTTTCCATGCGAGTCACGGCCTTGCGCTGACTCCAGCCAATATTCTTGGGGTTGTCTCGCTGATTTTCTGGGCCTTGGTCACGGTCGTCACGATTAAGTATTTGATCTTTATCGTCAAGGCCGATAACCGCGGCGAGGGTGGCATTTTGGCCCTGACTGCGTTGGCAACGCCGATTAAACAGATTGGCACAAGCGGTAAAAAATGGGTCGTGTTGTTGGGGGTTTTTGGCGCGGCACTGCTCTATGGCGATGGCATTATTACCCCAGCGATCTCAGTGCTTAGTTCGATTGAGGGCTTAAATGTTGCGACAGACTTCTTTGAACCCTATATTATTCCGCTGACTATTCTGATCTTGATTGGGTTGTTTTTGATTCAGCGCTTTGGCACAGCCTTGGTTGGTAAACTCTTTGGGCCAATTACCTTGCTATGGTTTACGGTGCTTGCTGTGCTTGGGGTCGTCAATATTATTCACGAGCCAGGCGTCATTCGGGCGATCAACCCGCTGTATGGCTGGGAGTTTTTTCAGAATAACGGCTGGAAGGGCTTTCTGGTGCTGGGCAGCGTGTTCTTGGTGGTGACAGGCGGTGAAGCGCTGTATGCCGACATGGGCCACTTCGGGCGGCGACCAATTCGAGTTGCTTGGTATGTGGTGGTGCTGCCGGCCTTGTTGCTTAACTATATGGGCCAAGCGGCGTTGCTCATTCGCGAGCCAGAAGCGGTCGAGCATTCGTTTTTTCGCATGGCTCCCTCATGGGCATTGTACCCGCTGGTTATTCTGGCGACGCTGGCAACCGTGATTGCCTCGCAGGCCCTGATCTCAGGTGCGTTTTCGATTACGATGCAGGCCAGCCAACTGGGGTTTTTGCCACGTACCCGCACGTTGCACACCTCGCGCACTGAATATGGCCAAATCTACATTCCAGTGGTTAACTGGTTGCTGATGGTTGCTTGTATTCTGGTCGTGATTGCCTTCCAAACTTCATCGAATTTGGCTGCTGCCTATGGAATTGCTGTCACCTCGACGATGGCAATTACCTCGATTATTTTCTATGTGGTGGCCCGCGAACACTGGGGTTGGAGTGGGTTGAAGGCTGGCTCGCTGACTGGTTTCTTTTTGGTGATTGATATGGCCTTCTTGATTGCTAATGCAGTCAAAATCCCGCATGGTGGCTGGTTCCCCTTGGTGGTTGCAGTGGTCTTGTTTACGATCATGACTACCTGGAAGCGCGGTCAGCATCTGGTGGCCGCACGCGCCAGCAGCGATCAATTGCTTTCTGAATTGACCAACCGGATTACTCACGATCCGCCAGTGCGGGTGCCTGGAACTGCAATTTTCCTCAGTGCGCGGCGTGATGGTGCACCTGAGGCGTTATTGGCCAACATGCGCCACAATGGGGTGTTGCATCAACATATTTTGCTGGTGACCGTTGAATATCGCCAAGTGCCTCACGTTGAAGAGCACGAACGCTTTTTGCTTGGCGAGGCCAGCCATGGCTTTCAGACCTTGACGATTTTCTTTGGCTTTATGGAAGATCCTGATGTACCGAACGCCTTGGCCAAGGCTGTTATCCCTGGGCTTCCATTCGACCCCGAGCAAACCACCTATTTCGTCAATCGCACGAAGGTGATTGCAACCAAGCAGCTGCCTGGCATGGCGCTTTGGCGCGAACGGCTGTATGCAGTTATGCTGCAAAACTCAACCAGTGCTGCCGATTTTTTCAGCTTGCCACCAACCGCAACTATTGAGATTGGCACGCGGGTCGAAGTTTAAAGCTTCGATTGCTTGAAAATGCAGGCTTGTGGAATCTTTGCCACAAGCCTGTTGCATTTAATCTAGCTGTATTCAGTAAGGTAAAGCCAGAACTGCCGACCCTGCCAAATTGAAATTGAAAATGTGGCAGCCCATCCAGTAGCGCAGTCAGGCCATAAAACAATTTGAGGCTAGTATCAAGTGTATTGGGCATATTAATTCACACCGATCACTATGATTAAACAAAGAAACCCATAGAAAAATAAACTTGGCATAAGATTTTGGAGCGTTTGGCTTCTGCTCTAGTTTACCTTGAGAATTTCCACGGTTTCTCCTCCAAACTGCTGGTTGGTTCAGTTTATGGTTGCATTCGCGGATCGTGGGTTGGGTCGAGATACATTTCTGGGCAGCCCGATTCAATTGCTTCTGGACGATATTCGTAGTGCCAAACTTCGTTACCATAGATTTGACATAATCCGAAATTATCCCCATGCTGAATCAGCCAATCGAGGGCTTTGTAGGGGCCAATATCGACCGCTAAGCCAGCAACGTGGGTTGAGGTTGCTGGGCTAGCAACCCAACGTGCAGCTTCAGCTTCAGAACCATAATTAATGATTGCCTCCTGCAACAGTTGATTCTGATAGGCTGGCGATCGCCAGCCACTGGTTACATAGAACACAACATCATTTTCGGCAGCGTCGTTGGCCGCTTGGCGCAACGCATGCAACAGGGCTGGGTCAAGGTTGGCGATTGCTGGCAGATCGCTATCGAACACAGTTGTGCCCTCAGGAACCACGCCATCAGCAATCCCAATCTCGCCATCTTGGGCAAACTGCGGCGGATCGTTGGGCGGCGCGGGTATTTCGCTGGGTGGCGTTGGTTCGCTGGTTGCTTCAAGCTGCGGCGTGGCGGTTGCTGGCACTGCGGTTGCAGCAGCTGGCTGCGGCGATGGAAGCAAGGTCAGGGCGGTCTCGGTTGGTGGGCCGTCAAGAATCGCGGTTTGGTCGAACCCTGGCATCCGAAGTTGCAAGCTGCGGAATGCGCCAAACGCTGCGACGCTGAGCAATCCAGCTATTAGCAACCAGATAATCCGACGACTTGGATTTTGGGTTGGTTTGTGATACATCATTGCACTAGGGTACCAAGGTTGGGGTTGCCAGAATGTATCGAAATTTGAATATGTTGCCGATATGGTCGGGCTGCTATACTGTGCGCTATTAATGAACAGGAGCATTTGCCCATGCGGGTTTTAATTGTTGAAGATGAACCGTATTTGGCCGAGGCGATACGTGATGGCTTGCGTTTGGCAGCAATTGCCGCCGATATTGCCGGTGATGGCAACACTGCACTGGAGTTATTAGATCTCAACAGCTACGATATTGTGGTGCTTGACCGCGATATTCCTGGCCCTTCTGGCGATGAGATAGCCAAATTTATTGTTGGCTCTGGCAGTGGCATGCCAATTCTCATGTTGACTGCTGCCGATCGGCTTATTTGCAACAGAATGATGTTCTCACCTCGTTTCACTAAGCCCGAGTAACCAATTCATAATACACTTGCAATCAATGATTACCAGGCTTTTGAGAACGCTAATAGCACATTAGCGATAGCAGTAATTATAAATAAAGCATTTTGCATCAGTAGCGTACTGTGCAATACTTTTTTCAATTGATGGCAACAGAACCAATCGGAATAACATTGACTCATTTTTGTATGCCAAGTAAAATAATGGCTGTACTACTTTGGCACACAAACCTTAGGGTTCTATACAATATGGTAGAGGTAAAATATGGTAGATAACTATCTGTACGATATTTTGTCACGAGTTGGAGTGAAATAGTAAAATGAACGATTGGTCTCTATCCAAATTACTATCCAATTTACATCAGGATATTGAACGTAAACTCGCTATAGCGCGCGAGTCATTTGTCCATCCCTCAACAAAAGGGGATGCTAGCGAAGGAATATGGATAGAACTATTCCAAAAATACCTTCCAAAGAGATATAGAGTTGAGAAAGGTCATATTGTTGATAGCAATGGAAAATTCAGTAATCAGATAGATATTGTAATATTTGATCGCCAATATACGCCACTCATATTTGATTTTCAAGGCCAACTTATTATTCCTGCAGAGAGTGTTTATGGAGTATTTGAGGCAAAGCAAACAATCAATGCTTCTCTAGTAGCATATGCTAAAGATAAGTTAGCAAGCGTTCGCACTTTACACAGAACAAGCCTACCAATACCACATGCAGGTGGTACGTATGAGCCAAAGAAACCTTTGCCTATTCTTGGAGGAATACTAACTTTTGATAGTGATTGGTCTCCACCTCTTGGTAAATCTCTTAGTGAAGCACTTAAACCAATTGACCATAATGAGCGCCTAGATTTTGGTTGTATAGCTGCTCATGGTTTTTTTACGTGCGATGATGCTGGGTGTTATACATTCAATACAGGTGAGAAATCAGCAACAGCGTTTCTCTTGGAACTAATCGCTAGATTACAAAATGTAGCAACAGTACCAATGATTGATATTCGTGCTTATGCTCAATGGCTAGTAGAAGATAAATAAGCAGAGTGACTAACTTAGTTTATTGTTTCGCTCAAGCCCTGCTAGAAATAGCAGGGTTTTATAGTTGAAAATTGTTCACTCATTCGCGAGGAAAGGCTGCTAGCGCCGCGATCGTGAATCACCAGCAACCAGATAATCCGACGGCTTGGATTTTGGGTTGGTTTGTGATACATCATGGCACTAGGGTAGCAAGGTTGGGGTTGCCAGAACGTATCTAATTTTCGATATGTTACTGATATGGTTGGGCTGCTATACTGTGCGCTATTAATGAACAGGAGCATTTGCCCATGCGGGTTTTAATTGTTGAAGATGAACCGTATTTGGCCGAGGCGATACGTGATGGCTTGCGTTTGGCAGCAATTGCCGCCGATATTGCAGGCGATGGCAACATTGCACAGGAGTTATTAGATCTCAATCCCTACGATATTGTGGTGCTTGATCGCGATATTCCTGGCCCTTCTGGCGATGAAATAGCCAAATTTATTGTTGGCTCTGGCAGTGGCATGCCAATTCTCATGTTGACTGCTGCCGATAGGCTTGATGACAAGGCTTCTGGATTTGAACTTGGTGCTGATGATTACCTAACTAAGCCATTTGCATTGCAAGAATTGGTGCTGCGGCTGCGCGCGCTTAATCGGCGGCGTGCTCACAATCGGCCACCAGTGCGCGAGCTGGCTGGTTTGCGGCTTGATGTTTTTCGCCGCGAGGTCTATCGCGATGGCCGCTATATTGCGCTGACCCGCAAACAATTTGCGGTGCTTGAGGTGCTGGTGGCAACCGAGGGCGGAATTGTAAGCGCAGAAGAGTTGTTGGAACGGGCTTGGGATGCACATGCAGACCCGTTTACCAACGCCGTGCGGATTACTGTCTCTGGCTTGCGCAAACGGCTGGGCGAGCCATGGCTGATCGCTACTGTGCCAGGGGTTGGTTATCGAATTGACATAAATGAAGGAGCTGAACGTGGCTAGGCCAGATGGATTGAGCGTTCGGCTCAAGCTGACCATCAGCTATGCTGGCCTGTTAATCTTTGCCGGAATTTTGATGGTGGCGGCAATCGGAGTCTTTTATTATGTGCCTGATGCGGCGATTACTGTGCTTGGGCGCTATGTTCCCAACATGTTGCGGGAGCCAGTTCCGCGTGCCTCTGCGGTTTTATCGTTCTTATGGCTCTTTGGCTTGGTTGGCGGCTGGTTTTTGGCTGGTCGCATGCTGGCTCCACTAGCGCGAATTACCGATGCCACCCGCAAGGTTGCCAGCGGTTCGCTGACCCATCGCATTGGCTTAGAAGGCAGCAATGATGAGTTTCGCGAACTTGCTGATAGCTTTGATGCAATGTTGGTGCGGCTCGAAGCCCATGTTGGCGAACAGCGCCGCTTTGCAGCCAATGCCTCGCATGAATTACGCACGCCCTTGGCGATTACCCAAACCTTGCTTGATGTAGCCCGTAGCGACCCAAACCGCATCACCACCGAGCTGATCGAACGGCTGTATACGGTCAATGCGCGGGCAATCACCTTAACTGAAGCCTTGCTTATGCTCAGTCGCGCCGATCAACGCTCGTTTACGCCTGAAGCGGTCGATCTCTCGCTGATTGCTGATGAAGCGACTGAAACCCTGTTGCCACTGGCAGAACAACGAGGCCTGAGCATTGAAACATGTGGTGAGCTAGCGCCGACCATCGGCTCTGCGGCGCTGTTGCTGCAAGTGACGATGAACCTTGTACATAACGCAATTGTGCATAATCTGCCAGAACGGGGCTGGATTTCGGTCACAACCAGCGTCGAGCACAACATGGTGCTGCTGAAGGTCGAGAATAGCGGCGAGCAGCTTAGCCCGAGTGTGGTTGCTACACTTGTCGAGCCGTTTCGCCGTGGGAGCGAGCGCATCCAGACGAGTCATGCTGGCGTTGGGCTTGGCTTAGCGATTGTTAAAAGTATTGTTCATGCTCACGATGGCCTGCTTAAGCTGACACCACGTGAGGCTGGTGGGCTGTGTGTATGCGTGCAACTTCCGCTGCATGTGGATCATGCTGTAGTGCCACCCGCCCCAATAGATGCGCAACCAACCTCAAATTGTTCGATATAAATATAATGCGGATTATTCTGCAAAACAGAAGATACAATGAATATTCCTCACAAAGTCTATGATATGGTGATTCGGGGACATATAATGGAATGTTCGCTATTTCGAGGTGGAACGCCAGGTGGAACGCCATCTGATCAAAAAAACGCGCTTCAACAGTGAAGCGCGTTTTTAACCGTAAACATATAATAAAGATTATTCTGCTCAACAGAATTAATTACTTTATCAGAGAAAGCATAGCTATGCACAATGAATTGAAGCTTATGGCTTAATCAATTCAGTTGCATCAAGATACAAGTCATCGGTACCAGCTGCGGTTTCGATATACCACGTCACCCGTTGCAATGTACCAGTCCAGGTTGGGGTTATTTGGCCGCTCAATTGGGTCCATGCGCTATTCGATAGGGTGGTATTTGGCGAGAGTTGAAGCCATTGATTGCCTGTTGTGGTTTCAATTTGCAGCATAATTCGGGCTTGCGGTGTGCCACTTGCGCTGCGCACCCAAGCTTTGGTTTGATAGGTCACACCTGCTTGGAAACTAGCAAGGTTCAGTTCTTGGGCAGGGCCGTTCCATGCTGCAACCCGTTGGCTGAATTTCAGCGCATTTGCCCCTTGATAAACAGGGCTATTGACAACCGTCAACGTACAGCATCCCCAGAAAGTGCTGCCTTGCTCCATCCCCGGGTTGCGCAACAGATTAGTTGGGCCAGGGGTTGGGCTTGGGCTTGCCGTCGGCGTGCGGGTCGGCGTTGCAGTTGGGGTACGCGTTGGCGTTACCGTCGGCGTGCGGGTCGGCGTTGCAGTTGGGGTAATCACAATTGGACTAAATTCATAGGCCCCAAGGTCGGGAGCGCTGCCAGTGTAGGCGAGACCAACATTAATGCCTTTATCGACCGCAAAACTGCTGCTGCTGGCTAAAGCATAAAATGGATAGGGCTTGGCGCCTGCCAAGGTGAGGCCTGCTAGTTGCTGCCAATTGTTGCTCAAGCTGACGCTGGTTACTGGCGGTCCATAATTGACAAAAAAGCCCCAATTTGTGCTTGCATAGCTGTTATTGCTCAAAATAAGGTTGCTACATGCAGCAGCCACAACACATTCAGTCGCAACAATTGTGTTTAATGTGCCAATTTCATTGGTTTGGAAGATATTATTGCGAATCTCAATATTTTTTAAATAGATACCAGGTTTATCGCGGCGTTGGATATAAATTGGAATGCCAAATGAGCCATAACCAGTGTTGTTATAAAATTTTACGCCATCGATATAGGATGCCTGCACATGGAGCATCCGATGATTGGTTGTTGTGCCTGATTCAAAAATATTTTGTGAAATCTGATTATTTTTGCGTTCAGGTCCGACATTTTCATCTGCACCCGACCACACAGCAATTCCAGCTTCACCAGGATTTTTAATATAATTATGCTGAATCTTGGTATTGCTCATTGCCACTTCGATGGCCAAATTGCCATACCAATTGTATTCATTCTGCGGTTTACAAGCGACTCCCGGGGTACACCATTCAGTTAAATTCAAGTTATTATCGTGAAAATCAAGCGTGGTTGCTGCTGGAAGTTGATTATTATCGTACCAACTAACAAACGATGTCCACGTATTAACTTGGACATTATTAATTTCATTGCCTTCCAGTAAATTCCATAATTCGATACTAGCAGCCATGCCGCGCCATGTGCCACTGGTAATATTCGGATCAGAAATAATGCTGCCATGATGAATGTGGGTATGCTTAAACCAACCACCTTTGGCAAATTTCAAGCCATAGGCATCGCTAGTTGGGCTATTAATCACAAAATCGTGAATCTCAGCGCCATCAAGCCCGCCAATTTGTACTGCCCCACTCATCCAACTACCCATATGTTTGCCTGAATTGATCACCGAAAAGTGATGTAATTTCAGGTTTTGGACATAGGTTGTTGGCGGAATATGAGCATCTGCGCTATCATCGTCTGGATTGTAGCGAATGCTGCCATCAGCATTGATGTTAATTGCAGCAAAATCGACATCGCTAATCTTCAGGTTGTAGAGTTCGAAATTATGCCGCCCTTGCATGTAAATGCCCACGTGTAAACTGCGATTGTTGCCATTAATGCTTAAATCGTGGATCGACTGGTTGCCATTTGCTGCTGGAGCAGAGATGAAATTCAACATACCTTCATCATAGGTCGCGCCATTGGGAGTCCACGTTGCGCCAGTCAAGATGGTTGTATCCACGCCAGCACCTTGAATATTTACCCCAGTTGGAACATACAATTTATTGGGGACGAGGTGAGTGCCTGGACTAAGGTGAATCGTGTGGCCTTGATTTGGAGCGACTAGCGCAATCGCGGTCGCAAGCGTGCGCCAAGGTTGGCCACTACTACCATTGCCCGTTGTATCATTGCCAAGCGTTGCATCAACATAATAGGTTGTTGCCAACGCTGTTGCCTGCAAGCTCGTGCGCGAGGCTGCTACAGCCTTTGGCCTTGCCACCAGCAATCCGCTGCTCATCAATAATCCGACAACGACCAAACCAACGACCAGCCGCCAATGTTGGGTTCTCATCCTTACCATCCTTCGACACCATCAATACACCACTAGCATGCATGGCTTCAAGCGGCGACGCGATTGGCTTGGGCGGCAAAAATGGTGGCAATGATCAATCGTTGAGACCGCTTTCAGCAAAGCAGCAAGTATGAGTATCGGCTTCTATGTGTAGAATACTCTACCACAAAAATGTTTAAATATTATTAAGATGGCTTAAAGCTCTGACTATCAGCTGAGCGCACAGATTTTGCAGACGGATCGGCAGTTTCCATGCTGTCGAGCCTCGTTTTCAGCTTACTTCGCAAGCCAGTGCATCTCGTTGCGCTGTGCTAAATTAGTAAATTGCTCGTGGCCTGCGCTGCGCAAATGCCCATCGAGAAACATTCGCACATAACTATCTACAAGCGCTAAACCTTGGCGTGGCTCAAAGCCATCAGGCGCCAACAAGGGCGATAACAGCTGAGCAAAGGTAAACGACAAATGCGAGCTGTTGGGCAATTCTAGCCAAACTGCCTGATTCTGGGCATTGCTGATTAAGTGGTTCCAGTTTGTGACCGCAGTGACTAAATTGCTGCTTTCCTGTGACGTGATCAGCAGTAAGGGCTTGGTTGCAGCACGCTCAACGCTTTTGCCATATAGCCCGCCATCAAGATTGATCACAACCTTGCAGCGAGCATCAACCTCGCAGGTTTCCAAGGCAGTTGCGCCACCAAACGAATGGCCAAAGATACCAATGTGGCTGAGATCAAGCTGGCCAGCCAATAAGCTATCGTTTGCATTCCAACGTTCAAGCGTATCCAAAACGAAGCGCTGATCGGCAATCCAGACTGGTAACACGTGCTGATTGATCTGCTCGGTCGTCACTTCCTGGGCTGGATCGATGCCAAAATGGGCGAAATTTGAAAAGCGCACTTCGCCATCAGGAAACACGGTTACTGCTGCTGCATCAGTGTGATCGATGGCAACCACCAGATAGCCCCAACTTGCCAGTTCCTGAAATGTCGAGCTATTTTGGGCGCGTAAGCCAACCATACCCGGCGAAAACACCAGCACTGGCAATGGACCAGCGGTTGATAGCATAGGCACACCCTCGCTGGCAGCAAGCGTGATATAGCGTAAATGTTGAAACACGAATGCAGGAATTCCGGTCATATCTCCTAGCCCGGCAGCAATCTGATCAGGGTATTTAGTTAATGAGGCAGGTTCGCCAGCATAGGCCGCAGGATACCAAACCGAAACCATGAGACGGCGTTGTCTGCTTGAATCAACCACTACACGATCGACAATACCAACTGCATACAGTCCTGTCGGCGTAGGCAAGCTTGGCACTGGCAGCAACCAGCTTGCACCAATAATGCTCAAAACAAGCCCCACAAAGCTGATGCCACTGATGATCCGCAAGCGACGCTCACTAGACGCCAGTAATTGATTCAGCAATACCAAGCTTGCCAGTCCATACAACGGCAGTAGTTGAATCCGCCAACCCTCGAGCAGAATCTGGATCAAACTTACAACCGCTGGCAGCAGTGCTGTACTCAAGCGCCAGCGTGCGCGCGTGGGTTGCGGCATAAACGGCAAAAACAACGCTGGCAAAAAGGCTAAACATGCTATCCATTCTAAAAAGCGCATTGTGGATTCCTTTGCACATACAAGCAACGATGTGCATGCAGGATAGCTGTTTGGCATCGCAAACGAATATCGAAATGGTTGCAAGCTATTGCCCAAAAATAAACATTTGTTAATTACCAAGATGAAGATTATTCTGTAATACAGAATGGTGAATAAATTATTTTCTATGCTTCGGTCTAATTCTTGCTCATTCTTAACCTTAGAAATAGTCAATCAACTAGTTAAAAGGAGCAAATTATGAGTTCGGATACGCATATTGCTGAGGTTTATAACGGCGTCGTTGTGCAGCTGGAAACGCTATTACGCTCACGCTTTGCTGACATCACATGGAATCTTGGGCGCTATAGTGAGCTTAATGCCCAAGATAAAGTTGAACATTTGTCCAACGGCAACCAACGCATAACTGGCATTATTCTGACTGGAACGGCCAATGATGGCAAACACCAAAGCAGCTTCATTCCAATCGAATTTACGCCAGAAGGCTATCCCACAATTGATAACCTTGATCAAACCGTGATTGCGCTAGCCGAACAATTACGCATGCCACTTTTAGAACCAGCAAGCTAGTTTTTATAGCTGATATTGACATAAAGTTACGTAAATTTAATGCTATCGATCTGTTTAGGAATACTACTGTTTGGCAAAGGCTGCTGCGATCGACGCAAACTCAGGGTCGGTTGCCAGCCATGCCTCGAGTGTGCTGGCTTCGGCGCCTGGGGGAAAGACCGGAAACGTGCGTTGGAAGCGTGTGATCTCTGTTTGCGCGCCAGCAGCTCGAATGCGCATTACATATCCGCGACCAGCGATCGAATAACGCTTGCCATTCATCTCTACCCATGCAAATTGTCTACTGCGATCCGATTCCTCCCAAATCGTCGATGTCACGAGCGTGCCATCTGCAAACCGCAACTGGCACTGATAAACTTTCTGCTGATCGATAATTGGTCTCGCACAGGTTTCCTGCATCGTGGGGCCATCTGCGACGATAATCAGCTGTAATCCTTTGTCCCACGTATAAAGCCGATAGGCCGCCGTCGGAACAGTGCGGGTAGCACGAATATCAGGCATTGTCATTAAAGCAATCGTCTTATTATCGTATTGGAATGCAAAGACAAAAAGCATGCCAATGAGGCAAAAACCGCTCAGCCGCTTAAGCGTATCGACGATAGCATTTGGCGATTTGGGTGATGGCGAGGTATTCATTATCTAACTCCAGCCTATTTGTTCAAGCAATTGATCATTAGCGATTTGGATTGCCTAGATTCAACAGTGGCAGTCTGCGCTGGTCCATCGTCACTTCGTGCAGATCATTATTTTCAATTCCTCCTGCAACCACTGGCATTGATCAATGATCTTCCCACCATCGGCATTAATCAACATTTTGCCCCAACTGTTGTCTAAGCGACAAACCAGCAGATTTGGTGGTTGACGAGCAGTTCAGCCATCTATCATACTATTGGCAACATCTGTTGTCTAAGCAACAGTTATGGCTTATTCTTACTGGTTGCCTATCGATCGCCCATTGCATTGTGCACATGCTGCTGGGAGCGATGTTATTGCTTGCCAAGGTGCTCGTTTTAGGATGAGCGCATGCAGGCCAGCCCTCCATAGCGAATAACCTAGGTCGATTTTCTCATCGTGCTGCTCTAGGAGTGTGCCGATATCTGCAATAATGGAGAACACATTTTATGCCTACACTCGCAATTGTCGGCGCCGGGCCAGGGATGGGTCGCGCGATCGCACAGACATTTGGGCGCAACGGGTTTCAAGTAGCCCTAGTCGCGCGCAATCAAGCCAAACTTACGGAGCTTGTTGCACAGCTTGAGCAAGAGGGCATTACGGCAGCGGGTTTTACTGCCGATGTATCTGAGCGCTCATCGCTCGTCGCCGCCTTTGCTGCAATTAAAGCACGCTTCGGCCCGGTGGATGTCCTCGAATTCTCGCCTGCTAATGCGGCGCTTCCCTCAGCTACGCCAACCGAGGTCAGTATCGCCAACCTTCAGCCGCAGATCGACTTCTACATCTATGGTGCGATCACTGCGGTCGAACAGGTATTGCCCGATATGCTGGCGCGCGGCAGTGGCACGTTGCTGTTCACAACAGGTGGCTCCTCGATTAGCCCATCGCCAATGTTTGCAAACATTGGGATTGCCAGCGCAGGGCTGCGCAATTGGGTTTACAGCCTGCATGCGGTGCTGGCGGAGCACGGAATTCAGGCTGCGCATATCGCAATTAGCGCTTGGATCGGACAACAGCCAGGGGCAGCACCGGAAAACATTGCGCCGCTGTATTGGGAACTTTACAGTCAGCGTGACCAGATCGAGCGCCACTTTTTGCCAGGGTGAGCCATGAGTATCGATGTCCGATTTTAGAACTCATACTGCGACCGAGCGTGGATATGCTTCTGAAATTGACGCCAGAATTAGCGTTCTGGCGTCAATCAATTATCACCATCATCATGCTTGGAGCAGCGCTTGCTCCCGCGCATACTGGGTTGGCGGCACCCCAACGTGCCGTGTAAAGGCAACACTGAAGGTGCTCGCGGAGCTGTAGCCAACCTGCTCGGCGACGTCGGCAACACTCACGCTCTTGTCGCGCAGGATATTTTTCGCCAGCGCTATCCGCCAGCTGAGCAGGTATTCCATTGGCGTTACGCCGACTGCCTGCCGGAAGCGCTCAAAGAAGGTCGAACGCCCAAGCGCAGCCTCGTTGGCCAACTCGGCCACCGTCCACGCCCTAGTCGGCTGCTCGTGCATTCGGCGTAGAGCAATCGCCAGCCGCTCATCGGCCAACCCACGCAGCAGGCTTGGTGATGCTGCGGTTCCTGCTGCCGAGCGCAACGCTTCAATAAGCAGCACTTCAAGCAGGCGGGCAAGAATAACCTCACGCGCAGCTCGCTGCTCGCGCGCTTCTTCTTGGACAAGCTCCATAAGGATAGCGAGTCGGCGCTCGTGGCGAACGTGCACAAGTTGCGGGAGCAGCGAGACAAGCAGGCGGGCATCTGGGGAATCGAAGACACAGTAGCCCACCACCATGCGCACATCAGGCGGGCCGCTTGCCACACCATGACGGATTTCACCATTGGGGAACACAACGTGGTTGCTGGCGTGTTCCTGTGGTGCTGCTACAACACTCGACACAGTGAAGTCGAAGGCTGATGGGATCAGCACGAAATCACCCTGTTCGAGGAGCAGCGGCGCGCAGCCATCGACGGTAAGCCGAATCGTCCCTGCAAGGATTGCGCAGTAAAAGGGCCTGCCAACCTCCGTCCGTCGCACAATCCACGAGCCTGCGCCACTCACTAGCTTTGAGAATGGGGCACTCGGCTGAAGCAGCGTGACAACCTCTGCCAGCGGGTCAATCATTTTTGGACTCCTACAAATGAAACGTGGACGTTCTAGTGTAGCACGTCCAGGTAGTGCTGGCTATACTTACAGCATCATCTTTCAACGAGGAGCCACCATGAACACGATCTTAATCACAGGATGCTCGACCGGATTCGGCCTCGAAACGGCACGTACCTTTCTCGAACGCGGCTGGAAGGTCATTGCCACGATGCGAACACCAAATGCCGACGTGTTGCCACCGTCCGAGCATCTGCGCGTCCTCGCGCTTGATGTCACCGATCCAGCGAGCATTCGCGCCGCAGTGCAAGCCGTCGGACCAATCGATGTGCTGGTCAACAACGCTGGTGTTGGTCTGCTCGGCATTGTCGAGGGTACTCCGATCGAGACAATCCGCGCCACGTTTGAGACCAACACGTTCGGCGCGATGGCCGTGACCCAGGCCTTCCTGCCGCAGTTCCGTCAGCAGCAGAGCGGAGTTATTGTAAACGTCTCTTCCAGCACGACGCTCAAGCCGCTTCCAATGCTCGCGGTATACACCGCAAGCAAGGCGGCGCTCAACGCGTTCAGCGATTCGCTCGCCTTGGAGCTTGAACCATTCGGCGTGCGGGTACGGTTGGTACTGCCCGGGAGTTCGCCGGAAACCGCATTTGGCCAGAATGCACAGACCGCTATGCGAACGCAGGGTCTTAGTGTTCCCGAAGCCTACGCCGAATTTGCGCAGGGCGTTACTGAGGCCATGGCTGCCCGCCGTGCGCAACCGCGCACCCGATCGCTCGATGTGGCCGAAGCCATCTGGCAGGCAGTCACCGATGCTGCAAGTCCAATGCATCTGCCTGCTGGCGCAGATGCTGTTATGCTCTCAACCGCGAACTAGCAGGATGACGCCAATTCACGACCGTCCTTATCCGAGACGATCCGCGTTTGTGCACAAGCGCGGATCGTCTTATCCATTTAATCTTGGGGCCAATTCTTTACTGAAAACGGGCCAGATATTTCGCGGGTCATGCTCACCGTAGAACCAGCAGCATCGTCCGTAACGGTAATCGTCATCCCAAATGCAGGGCCACAGACTCCATTTGCCGTGTAGCTATAGGTGCTTGTTGTTGCACTAAATTGCTCTTCCTGCCACGCAGCAGCAAGGGCTTGTTCGCGATACCAAGCCAAAATCGTGGCTGCTGTTGCAGAACTGCTAAACGTCGTATGCCGGATAGCAGCGAGATCAGTGGGAGTCTCGGTCTGAAGAAGATCAGAATAGTCAGGATACAGGAGCCGCTGGGGATAGACAGGATGATCTAATGTTTCGCAACCACGATATTCATACCACTCCTCCTCAGTGGGCGTTGGTTGCGCCAGCGTAGCTTGAACTGACGTTGCCGACGGTAGCAGCTTGGCCTGCATTATCGTTGCGGTGGCTAGCACAGACTCTTGGGGAATGCTAGATTGTGGTGCAGAATCACATCCCTGAAGCAGTACAACTGCCAGCAAAAGCACAAACACATAGTTCATCGAAACCCTCCTTAATCTACCATCGAGAACGCAGTTGCTTGTAGTACGTAAAACATCCGAGATTGTTCACTTGTTCCTACGAAAAAACGATTCCATGAGCATTTGCTACGCTGAATGCTATAATCGGTCATTGAAGCAAGATCCATTGAGAATGAGGATTTTTTGCAAGCATAACAACCATTGTAGTTTATATTGATGGAGATTATGATGAGTTTTAGCGAAACGCATGACATTATTCCAAAACTGCACGCTATTCTTGCTGCTGTCCCCGACGTTGCTGATGAACATCATCTTGGGCGGCCATTTTTGACCGCCTATCAAATTGCAATTGCCTTTGCCCAGCGCCATCCTGATGATGTGACAAACTTAGGCCATCCTATCGGTGGCCAAGGTAGTGGTAGCCGCTATAGCCTTTCAACCTATGTTGCCCGGCTTTTGTCGGGCTATGTAAAAGCCAATCCAAACGGGCCAATCGAAGGCGCGTTTATCTCAAACTGGCATCTTAACGAGCTAACGTTTAACTATAATGAGCAGCTTATTCGCTCATCGTTAACCGAATCGTCGTTTCCGCTCTCGATGTTTCGGCTAAAATCATAGCCCTAGGGTGGTGCTCAATAGTTTTGCATTCTTCAGCGCATAAAACCGCAGCCTTGCTGCGGTTTTTGTGTACCAGCCAACCCTTGCTAGCTTTAATCAACCTCGCCCACGCTTGACAAATTATTGAGACTTAGTATTATTATCAAGGATTATTGATACTGAGTATTATTATATAGCTGAAGGGGCATGCGATGGGGCATCTGTTGATGCTAGAGAGTTGGGTTGGGGGAACGGGCCAGATTTTGCCAGCGGCCATTACGGCACTGGGCCATAGCTATAGTTTTGTGACGCGGCGGCGGGAGCATTACGCGACGCCACCAGCTACCCACCCAGTGCTGGCTTATGCCCAACATGTGCTTACGACGGAAACCAATGACGAAGCAGCGCTGATAGATTTTCTACGTGAGCAACATCGCTTGCTGCATTTCGATGGCGTGCTGACGATTTGCGATTATTACATCGACACTGCGCGCCAAGTGGCTGCTGTGCTTGATTTGCCATGTTCGTTTCCGAGCCACGTTCGTAGCATTCGCAATAAAGGCCTGTTGCGCCAAGCGCTAGATCGGGCAGGATTGGCAAATCCAGCGTATCAACTGGTGAACTCGTGGAGCGAAGCCCAAACTGCGGCGCTGACGATTGGCTATCCGTTGGTGATTAAGCCGACCGATTTGGCTTCGAGTGCCTATGTGCGCTTGGTACACAACGACGCTGAGCTACGCGAAAGCTATACAACGCTTGCTGGTTTTGAGCGCAACTTCCGCGACCAGCCCCGCGAGCGAGCGGTTTTGCTCGAAGCCTATATGCATGGCCCAGAAGTTAGCGTTGAAGCATGTACATTTGCTGGCGAAACCACCATCCTTGGGATTACTGATAAGGGCCTCACTGGCGAGCCATATTTTATCGAAGATAGCCATATGTTTCCGGCTGCGCTGAGCGAGCAGGATCAAAGCGTAACTATTGAGCTTGTGCGGGCTGCGCTCACGGCGGTGGGCTTTGATCATGGCATCAGTCATACCGAAGTTAAGCTGACTCCCACTGGCCCACGCATTGTCGAGATCAATCCGCGTGTTGGCGGCAATTACATCGCCGAATTGGTTGATCGGGTCAGTGGGATTAATCTGCTGAATGCGACAATTGAGCTAGCGCTTGGGCAACGACCAAACGTGCAGCCACGCGAAACCAGCATTTCGAGTGCGGCAATTCAATTTTTGGTGCCCAACCAGGCTGGCACAGTGCAGGCGATTCATGGCCAAACTGCGCTTGCCAACGCGCCGCATGTTGCCCGCTGGACGCTTAGCGCGACTGCTGGCAGCACAATTGATCAGCCGATCGATAATGCTTGTTATTTGGGCCATGTGGTTGCGGTTGATGCTGATGGCTTGCAAGCCCGTTCATTTGCTAGCCAAGCGGCGGCTTTGCTGGAATTTGAATTTGCCGAGCAGCCAAGTTTGGAGGTTGCTCGCAATGGCTAAGCCAAATTCCATCGCTGCTGCAAGCGTTGGCGAATTGATTAAAGCAGTTCTGGGTGGGGCTTATACGCTTGATCCCACTGAGCTATTTGCCACCGGCGCAATGTGGATTGCCCAAAGTACCAAGTTTCCGGGCACAACCCAGCTGTATCGCAACTACTATTTGCTGCTGCGCTCGGGGTCAGCGTTTGGCGCTTGCTGCGTTGAACGCGACGATCTGCCAGCGCTGGTTGCTGAAGATCTGGCGGGCGCTTCGCTGGCAAGCTTGCTGGCTGATCCGCGTTTGCCTGTGCGCATTGCCGCGCTTGATGCCTACTTCGGCAGCGTCGAGCCACATCGTGATGCAGCCCGTGCTACGCCATGGCAGCTGCCCCTTGGCACCCCGCACGATCGTGCTTTAGCCCGTGATCGGGCGATTGTAAGCTTGCTGAAGATTGAGCCAGGCCAACAGGTTGCGCTGATTGGAGTGGTTAATCCGTTGGTGCAAGCGATTCGCGAACAGCGTGGCGTGTGTTTGCCCTGCGACTTCAACCTGCGCCAAACCCAATGGGGCGACCCAGTAAGCAACACGATGGAGCCAGCACTTGACGCCGCTGATGTGGTGATTGCAACTGGCATGACCTTGAGCAATGGCTCATTTGATCACATTTTGGAGCGGGTGCGGGCGCGCTCGGTGCCGCTGGTGGTCTATGCCCAAACTGGCAGCAGCATTGTGCCGCAGTTTCTTGATCATGGCGTGACAGCGGTATCAGCTGAGCCATTTCCTTTTTCGCAATTTAGCGCCGAGCCAAGCGTGCTCTATCGCTATCAATAACCCTGTGTGATTCGTTCTGGAGGACGGATGGAGCTTCCAAGCAATTTTTCCAACCTGTTACACGATTATCCCCAGCTCTACGATCATGTAATTCCCGACCCTGAGCAGGCGATGGGACGCTTTTTGCATGGCCTGCTTGAGCAGTTTGCGCCAGGGCCACGGCTGCTTGATGTGGGCTGTGGGCTTGGGCGCGAAATCGCCTATCTGCAAACCCAAGGCTATCAGCCAATTGGCATCGATTCGTCGGCGGCGATGATCGCATGGGCCAGCCAACGTAACCCAAGCCTGCGTTTTGTTCAGGCCAGCCAACAAACCTTTGCGCTTGATTGTGCCTTTGATGCAATTATTTGTGTTGGCAGCACCCTGCTTTACAATTTGACCAACGCTGAATTGCTCGGCACGTTGCGGCGGTTTCGCCAACACCTCGTTGAGGGTGGCGTGTTGGTGCTGGATATGCGCAATGCTGCCTTTTTCTTGACCGAAGCAGGCCAACGCTGGCTGCGCCAAGAACATCGCGAGGAAACCAAGCTGGCAAATGGCACACTCGTTGGCTTGACGCGATTTGACATAACGCCAAGTACACAACTTCTCGAACGCTACTATACATGGCTATTTCCTGATCAGCCAGCGCTGCACGAGCACCTACAACATCGGTTGCTTTTTCCTCAAGAGCTGGGTTTATTGCTGCAACTAGCAGGCTTTGGCGTCGAAGTGATGTTTGACGAACCAGCTCCGCATATTGGTGCGTTTACTAGCGATTGGACGTTTGGCCAAAGCCTGTTTGGACGACGCCTGCAAGTTGTGGCCCGTGCTTTGGCGCCAAGTGAGCAGGGAGCAACCGCATGGAGCTAAGTATGGCGGAGCGGCAACGCGGCCTACGTGCCTTGTTGGGCTTCACCTTTTTTATGGTCAGCGGCTTTACGTTGGTTATGCCGTTGGTCGCGGTGCATTTCGTCAATACGCTTGGCTGGGCGGCGGTGACCGTTGGCTTGGCCCTCGCCGTGCGTCAATTGACCCAACAAGGCTTGGCACTGGTGGCGGGAAGTCTGACCGACCGCATCGGAGCGCGCCAACTGTTGTGTGGCGGCGTTTTGCTGCGGGCAGTGGGTTTTGCCAGTCTAGCGTGGGCCAATACCATTCCTAGTTTGTTTACTGCCTTGGTGGTTTCAGCCTTGGGTGGGGCATTATTCGAGGTGCCCTATCAGGCCTCGATTGCCATGCTGACCACTGATGAATCGCGGCCTCGTTATTATGCGCTGAGCAACCTTGTGAGTGGTGTGGCGACAACACTTGGCCCGCTGATCGGCGTATGGCTGTTGCGCTTTGATTTTCAATGGGTTTGTTTGAGTGCGGCAGCCTGCTTTTTGGTGACGTTTGTGATTGCGGTGCTGGTGTTGCCAGCGGTGCGCACTGCTAATTCGAGCAAGAAGCTGGGGGCTGGCTATGCGCTCGTGTTTCGCGATCGACGCTTTTTGGCCTTGACAGCATTGCTTATGGGCTATTGGTTTGTGGCAGTACAAATTAATATCAGCCTGCCAATTATGGTCGAACGGCTAACAGGCAGCAGCGATGGCGTTGGTGTAATGTTTGCGCTCAATGCTGGCATGACGGTCTGCTTGCAATACCCAATGATCCGGCTGCTGGAGCCACGGCTATCCACCCGCGCAATTCTCGTAATTGGGGTTGGGCTGATGGCCCTGAGCTTGGGTGCGGTTGGCTTGGTCGGTAGCTTTAGCCTCTTACTAGGCTGTGTTGGCTTTTTTGCCTTTGGCTCACTGCTGACCAGACCAACCCAACAAAGTTTGACGGTGGCGCTGGCCGATTCGCAAGCCCTTGGCACCTATCTGGGGGTTAGTTCGCTGGCGTTGGCCATTGGTGGTGGCTTGGGCAATGGCGTAGGCGGCTGGCTGATCGATTTGGCAGCAGCCCATGCGCTGCCATTGCTGCCATGGATAGTGTTTGCAGTGGTGGGGTTGGTAAGCGCAATTGGCCTCGTGCTGTTGCCGCTGCCCAAGCCTGCGCTTAATCCTGCTGCCGCGATCGAGGCTCATTCAGAGGGCGAAACGACTGCCGCCCCAGCGTGATGGAGAATCTATGCTTACGATTATTGATACGATTGGTCAGACGCCGCTGGTACAACTGCAACGCCTAACCCACGCCAACGAGGCGCGAATTGGGCTGAAGTGCGAGCGCACCAATCCAGGTGGTAGCGTCAAGGATCGTCCAGCGCGCTTTATCATCGAAACTGCTGAGCGGGCTGGTTGGCTTAGCCAAGGCGGCACAATCATTGAATCGTCAAGTGGTAATTTTGGCATTTCACTGGCGATGCTTGGCGCTGCCAAAGGCTATCGGGTAATTATTCTAGTTGATCCAAAAATCACTCCAACCAATTTGGCCTTGCTTGAAGCGTATGGCGCAGAGGTCGAGATTGTGACCGAGCAAGATGACAGCGGCAGCTATCATAAAACCAGAATTGCCAGAGCCAACGAATTAGCGCGCCAGATTCCTGGGGCATTTCGACCAGACCAATGCTTCAACCTGCTCAACAGTGAAGCCCATGCCAACAGTACCGCGCGCGAGATTTTGGTGCAGGGCGGCAATTCATTGGCCATGGTGATTGCGGCGGTCAGCACTGGGGGCCAGCTTGGCGGCATCCTTCGTCAGCTCAAACTGGTTGCGCCGCATGTTCAGGTCGTTGGCGTCGATGCAGTTGGCTCGGCAATTTTTGGCGGTGCGGCCCATAGCTATCTGATGCCTGGGGTTGGGTTGGGCTGGACTCCAGCCAATTTGCCGTTGGCCTTGCTCGATTACGCCTTCAATGTGCCCGATGAAGCAGCCTTTTTGGCCTGTCGAACCTTGGCGCGCCATGAAGGGATTATGGTTGGCGCTTCGAGTGGCGCGGTGCTGTTGGCTGCCATGTTCTTTGCCCAACAATTGCCTGCTGATGCCCAGATTGTGGTAATTGCCGCCGATAGTGGCGAGCGCTACCTGCAAACTATCTACAACGATGCATGGCTCACTGACCATGGGCTTAGTATCAATTGTAGCCCTGCAGAGTTGCGAGCGCGGGCTCGGAGCTTGCGGCCATGTGCGTTCCACGAAGGTCAGGTTGGCACCGTCCAAGCCAATTTGGCTGAAACGCTACAAGTTCCCGCCTCTACGCAGCAGATGAATCAGCTGGTACAGGAACACTGGCGGCAGCGCTCGTTGCAAGTAGGTTCGGCGTTTACCACCCGTCAAGCGCTGCTCCAAGATGTTTATTGTTAAGCTAGGCCTGAAATTCAATTCAGCGGCACGTGGCGCTGAATGATCGCCACCGCAGCGAGAATTCCCGCATCGCTCGCGATCTGCTGCCCCAAAGTCGCTGCTCGGTGCTGCATTGGAGAATCATGCAGCACCTGGTTGATCGCCGCGCTTAACTGGGGCGTGCGCAGGGTCTTGCGGGCGATGGGCGGCGGCCCGACGCCTAAACGGGCCACCTGCCTGCCCCAAAATGCTTGATCGCCCATAAAAGGCACGACAATCGAGGGTACTCCTGCGCGCAACGCCGCAGCGGTGGTTCCCGCCCCTCCATGATGCACAATCGCGGCCATTTGCGGAAACAACCACGCATGGGGAATTGCATCCAATAAGTGGACGGTAGGCGGCAGCTCACGAACGGTTAAGCCACCCCACCCTGCTGCAAGGATGCCCCGTTGGCCAGTTTGGGCCAAGGCCTCCAGTGCGATACGCCCTGCAGCTTCTGGATTGCGGCCACCCATGCTGCCAAACCCAAAATAAATCGGTGGCTCACCAGCTGCCAAAAACGCAACCAGATCGGCAGGCGGTTTCCAATCTGCTGGCGGATCAAGGAACCATGCCCCCGTCACCGTATGGTGCGCAGGCCAATCGCTGGGGCGCGGCAGCACATGAGGGCTATAGCCATAGATCACTGGGATGTGCTGGCGCTCATACTGGCCAAAAGGTCCAGCTAGCGGCGCGGCTGGTAGGCCAAGGGTTGTTCGTGTCGCTGCATCGGCGGCTTTCAGGGTTTGCCAAAACACGAACTGCATTAGGCGGAAGGAGAGGCGATTAAGCATGCCACCAAGGGTTTTCAATGGCACAAGGGGACTAGGAAACATGCTGGTTGGGGTAAACGGAAAGACATGCGCAATCAGCATGGGGATTTGGGCCGCTGTCGCTGCGGTAAATGCCCCGCCAAAGCCAGCCATTCCAGCAATCAGCAGATCGCTACCATGGAGAATTGCTGGAAGCTGACGGGCTTGCTCGGCGGCACGGCTGCGCATCTCACGCTGCATCTGGCGCAGAATCGTCACGAAATTGCCGCGTTCAAGGGTTGCACGCCAAGCGGGGCTATTCAGCAGGACTTCAATGCTCTCACCGGTTGAAATAAAACTCAAGCCAGCATCCGTAACAAGGGGCGCAAAATTGTCACTGGCGGCAACTCGTACTGTATAGCCAGCCGCCTGCAAGCCGACCCCAAGCGCCACATAGGGTTGTACATCGCCGCGCGTTCCGCCCGTCATGATGGTGATAATTGGCATAGTCCCCTCCTTGCCGATCATATCGAAGGCCTGCTTGATGGTAGGCGACGCACCACGACAGCGCTTTTAATGGAAGCATCAGTAGAATAGATAAGAAGCGCGCTGTCGCCATCGGATTTAGAATACCATGCAGAATGACCTTAAACGATCCCTCATTTTTGCCAGTTCTCATCTCCAACGCAAAGCAATCCTGTAGGCTCAAGCCAATCCATAGCCACGAAGCGCTGGAAGCATCTCGACGATTCCAATTTCGCTAATCCTGCTAATCAGTATGCTCATGAAGCGGCTGCAACTGGTTGCCAAAGGCTAATCGTTCAGGATGGTCAGCGACGATTTGTAAAGTCGCTGACCATCCTGATTAGGCGCTGGTCACTGGCTTTTTTTGTCATTGGTGCGAGGTTGTGGCATCCGCCGTAAAATGAGCATCCCACCGCCACCAGCGATCAGCGAGGCAAGCAAAATGGCGAGTTTTGCTGCTGTCTGTGCTTCTGGAGTGGGTAAGCCAAGCGTGGCAAGAAACATCGACATCGTAAACCCAATGCCGGCGAGCATGCCTGCCCCGAGCATGTGGCCCCACGTCACCCCCTCTGGTAACTCGACCCAGCCACTTCGCACCGCCAGCCAACTTGCACCGACTAAGCCAATCGGTTTGCCGAGCACCAAACCAAACACCACGCCAAGCACAATGGGGATGGCTGGGCCGTGAAGCGTGCTGAGCGACACCACTACGCCAGCGTTTGCGAGGGCAAAAATTGGCATAATGCACCAGGTAATCCAGCCATGTAGGCGGTGTTCGAGCTTTTGCAGGGGAGCTTGGACATGTTCACAAAGATCTTCGAGCTCGAGGACGGTTTGTTGTTGTTGTTCATCGGTTAGCATTAGCGCTGTGGCGTCGGTGGTGACGGGAAATCCCTCAACAAGCGCATGGGCACGCGCCCGAAACGCCGCGCCATCAATTCGAAAGCGCGCAGGAATGGTTAATGCAACCGCAACCCCCGCCAGCGTTGCATGAATCCCCGAAGCCAGAAATGCCAGCCATACTCCGACGCCGACAACGAGGTACACCAGCAGCGTGCGAATCCCCAGCCGATTAGCAGCCATTAACAAGAGGAGCAGGCCGATGCCGACCAGGAGTGCCCCAAGGTTCAGCTCCGCCGTATAGAAGATGGCAATCACAATCACGGCAATCAGATCATCAACAATCGCCACGGCAGTTAAAAAGATTTTGAGCGCTGCTGGTACGCGCGACCCGAGCAGCGCGAGACATCCCAAAGCAAAGGCAATATCCGTTGCCATCGGAATCCCCCAGCCGGAACTGCCCGTGCCACCACGATTGAGAACCGCATAGATTGCGGCTGGCACAACCGCACCGCCAATGGCGGCGATAATTGGTAATGCGGCCACCCGCAGGCGCGCAAGCTCGCCGACTAAGACTTCCCGTTTGATTTCGAGGCCAATAAACAAGAAGAAGATCGCCATAAGGCCATCGTTAATCCAGTGATGGATCGAGAGTTTCACTTCGAACAAGCCAAGATTGATGCCAGCATAGGTCGCTAACAGCGATTCATATTGCTGGTGCATGCCCGTATTTGCAAGCAGCAAAGCGATGATCGTAACGGCAATTAAAGCGATGCCACCTGCTTGGGCGTAGTGCATAAATTCTTGCATCGGGGTAAGCACACGCGCCAATGGCGTATCACTCCAATGGGAAGCCGGACGCGAGCTGGTCGGTGGTGATGCCATCAAACCCTCCAAGCGGCGATCACGACACCACCCACAGGTTCATGAGTTGGCAGCACATAAGGACAGGTCGACGGCAACACAAAAGACTGTCCCTCTGTGACAGTCTCCTCCAGAACTCGGATTGGGTGCGCCGAGGAACGCTATAAAACTGAGCTTCTCTATGGTACCGAACGTTGCATCCGCTGTCAACCGCATAAACCGCCATGCGCGCCGATCGTGGGCTAACAAGTAGCGATACCTCGCCTCCCAACGTGGAGCGGGTCAATGAATAATTGTACCGTGCTCCTCCCCACAGATAGCTCTCTACTAAATAGTGGTTCATGACCATGCGTTGGATGCAGTAAAGCGTAGTTTCCCCCTGCTTGCCTGATCAATGGGAATCGACTATACTCCAAATCAAATTAGTCTAATTTGATTTGGAGTAAGTTAGATGCATACTTCCTTGACCGACCCCGCTCCCCCGATCCTCCATCTGCTGGCCCATGATATCCGTTGGAATCTTGCTAAAGCCTTGGCGGGCAGCGATTACCGCGTGGGAGAGTTGGCCACGCTGATTCAGCAGCCCCTCAAACTGATCTCCTATCACCTGCGTCAACTCCGTGATGGTCAGCTTGTCCATGAGCGTCGCAGCACCGCCGACGGTCGCGATCTCTATTACAGCCTCGATTTAGCCCATATTGAGGCTGTGTACCAGCTTGCTGGCGCAACCCTCCATCCATGCCTTGGAGATGATGCGTCCGCCCCAAGGCATGCTGCGGACGCAACTCATGCGCCCACGCGCGTGCTCTTTCTCTGTACTCACAATAGTGCCCGATCGCAGATGGCAGAAGCCATTCTCCGCCATATTGGTGGCTCAACGGTGCTGGCCTTCAGCGCTGGAACGGAGCAATCCACGATTCATCCACAGGCAATCATTACCCTCGCCGCCCATGGGATTGATACCAGTAGCCAGACCTCAAAGCGGCTTGATGCCTACGCAGGGGAACACTTTGACTATGTTATTACGGTCTGCGACCGTGCGCGCGAAATCTGCCCGCTTTTTCCTGGTGATCCGCACCAGATTCACTGGAGTTTCCCCGATCCTGCGGCGATCGCCGCTCCCCTTGAGCAGGCGCGCGCCTTTGAGCAAACCTATACCCAGCTGCTGACCCGCATGCGGTTCTTTTTGACGGTGCTCGACCGACAACGGAGGGGTGCATGAAACCGCCCCTTTTGCAACGGGCTGGAGCCGAACTGATTGGCACCTACGCGCTAGTAACCGCCGGCTGTGGCGCGATCATGGTCAATAGCACCACCAACGCTCTGACGCATCTCGGCATTGCGGGAGTATTTGGTCTGGTCATCATGGTTATGATTATCGCAACGGGCCACATCTCTGGTGCCCACTTCAACCCTGCGGTCACCGTTGCCTTCGCAATGACCCGCCATTTTCCTTGGCGTGATGTTCCCGTCTATGTGCTGGGCCAGAGTTTGGGGGCGGTCGCTGGTGGCCTCACCGTACGAGCGATGCTCGGTATGGTAGCGCAACTTGGTCTCACGCGTCCGGCTGGAAGCACCAGTCAAGCCATTGTCGCCGAAGTCGTGCTTTCTGCATTGCTGATGTTTGTGATCGTTGCGGTGGCCACTGACACGCGAGCGGAGGGGCAGCTCGCGGCGCTGGCTATCGGCGGTACCGTCGCGCTCAATGCCCTCTGGGGCGGCCCGATTAGTGGCGCATCAATGAATCCGGCGCGCTCCTTAGGGCCAGCCCTAGTCGCTGGCATCTGGCACGACCAATGGATCTATCTTGGCGCGCCTGTTATCGGCGCGGTGATCGGGGCATGCGCCTATAAACTGGTGCGCGGTCCCAAGGAGCCTATACAATGGACACCCTAACTATTTTTGGGGATATTCATGCCAATCTGCCAGCGCTGGAGGCGGTTCTGGCCGATATGGACGCACGGGCACTCCCCAACCGGGCCTGCCTTGGTGATCTGGTGGGCTATGGCACCTGGCCGAACGAGGTTGTGGCGCTGATTCAGGCGGCTCAGATTCCAACGATCATGGGGAACTACGATCAGGGCGTAGGCCAGGACAGCGATGATTGTGGCTGTGCCTACAAAGACCCTATTTCCGAGGCACTTGGCAAACGCTCGATTGCGTGGTCGAATACCCACACAACTGCTGAGCATAAGGCCTTCTTACGTACCCTCAGCGATCGGTTGGTGTATACCCTTGGCGATCTCCGCGTCGTCCTGGTTCATGGTAGCCCGCGCAAAATTAACGAATACCTGTTCGAAGATCGTCCTGCTAGCAGCCTGGAACGGTTGCTTGATCAGGTCACCGCTGACGTGCTAGTTTGCGGACATACCCATCTGCCGTATCATCGCGTGCTCCCGAGCGGACGCCACGTCATCAACGCGGGCAGCGTCGGCAAACCCAAGGACGGTGACCCCCGCGCCGGCTATGTTGTGCTGCGGGCCATCGACCGTGACCTCCACGTAGAGTTCATCCGCGTTTCCTATGACATCGAGCGCGTCGTGCAGGCGATTGAGGCTACGACGATGCCCCATGAGTATGCCCAGATGCTGCGAGCCGGACGGGGTTAACCACCCATGATTGATTTGGCTATCCCGCAGCGCAATCCGAGATGACCCATTTTTACTGTTGAAAAAAGAGTGTGAAGGCTATTTTATGGCGATCCTACTCAAACGAGTTATAAGCGATTATCCCAAGCCTCGCTCATTCAAGTTTGAGCTGCCGTTCACGCGGATCATGCAATACTGGAATTGGCATGATCCGCGTCGAATGCTTGTGAATGTCTTTCTGCTCTCTACTATGGAGAGTTTACAGCACAAGCGGCACGAATTGGGTTTTTAGTGCTCCATGCAGAAGTATCGATCTTCGGCTTTGCTGGCAACGCGGATTTAGCGTCTGACAAAGGGAAGAAACACAACCGTCGTTGCTTGGAAGCCAGAGAATGTGACATTATCCAGTCCACCTGTATCTGGGCCATCACGAAATTCCCCTCGAATCCAAAGGGTTGTGAGGTTGCTTAGCACCGACTGCATTTCACTGGCCGTCGGTGCAATACCTGTTGCTTGGATAATCCAGCCTGCCTGCTCATCAAGCGGCACACGATAGGATGTCCACGTTGTTGCTGGATTTACAGCGGTATCAAATTCAAGTGTGATGCCATTCCCGATCAGGATGACATCGGCAGCATCGAATTGATTGTCAGTTTCCGATTGGCGGAGATCAAATGTTAGGTCGGTCTGATAAGCCAGCACCCGGTTGCCAAGAAAGTGGTCAGGAGCCTGCCAATACCACGTGCCACCAGCAACATCATCTTCGACCGTAATACACCCGCTTGGATTACCACCTGAACTGTGCCAATCGGGGATACTTGCACCGTCTTGGGCATCGCCCACAACCTGCCAACCCTCGTGGCCAGCGGCAAACGTACTGCTGATATTCCCCCTTGCGCTAGGTGTTGCTTGCGGTTGGGCTGTGGCAACACCATAGCTTACCATAAGGATGGCCAACCCAAAGATCCGCCGGATTTGGAGCCAAAAAATACCCATGATTCATCCTTTCCTCGCCACTACCGATCAAGCCATCGACAGTATGCAACAACTAGAATATGCTTCACGGAAGTCGCCCATGGTCTAAGCATTACCAACAGCCCTGATTGCGGCGCGCTTGCTAGGTTGGCGATCCCCGACCTTAGCATCGGTATGAGGCTTCCGCTAAGGTTCTTTGGACTTGAAACTGATGGTTATTGGACAACTCTAGCAGGAAATAGGCTGCCTAATATGCCAAAACTTGCCAAAAACAGCAGATGATGGCCGATACGCGGCGCAACTTTACCATCAGAGGTTTCAATCTTGGTGTCGCTGAATGTAAAAATCGTGAGTTGAGGCTTTGGATAAGGGAGAACCATGTGATCAGCATCAGGAGTGGATTAAGCCCACGATCAAAAAAGGCAGCTCGTCACTTGAGCGACGAACTGCCTTTGGTTAATCTCGCTTAAATGTTCTCACCCATCGCAGCAATTTGGTCAACCAGTTCTTTGAGTTCTGGTGGCAAGCCTGGGCCAAACTCCTCTGGGCGTTCGGGGGCTGGCTGCATGGGGAAACCCGTTGGTGGGCTATCGCTGGTTTCGACGGTTGCGCCATCGTTGGCTGGCGATGAACCACTGAAAATCTTGGCCATTTCTGATCCATCCAAGCGCCAGTGATGTTGTTGCAGGTGCAAGCCGGTATCCATCAGTTTGCGCACCTCGGGAAATTGGGTCGCATCGAAATTAGGAATCGGCAAGATTTTGCCCCAATTGACGCCCAACGATTCTAAGGCCTTGGCAAACACCAGTTCGTGAGCATGATCGCGCACAATCAAAAAGGAAATCGTTGAGCGAGCCGTAGCATTATCGGTCATTTCGTAAATTCGACACTTTTGCAAGCGCCCAGTCGATTCGAGCATTAAGTTATACAGCAAATCGAGGGTCAAATTGCCGCTGTTGTAAACATACGAGCCGAGCCATGGGTTGCCTGCGGCATCAACTGGCATTGCACCTTGCGCGCCAACCAAGAAATGGTGAATATTGCCCTCAGAAAGCGCATTTTTCAAGGGTGTGCCACCTTTGCCAGCGCCCATTTTAGGCAAACTCTCTGATGCACCATCAAGCAGGCGGCTAATGGTGGTGCCGATTAATTCAACGTGGCTAATTTCCTCAACCGCAACCGCGTGAATGAGGTCGTGGTAGGGCTTGGCTTTGCCCCGAAAATTAATGCTCTGGAAGAGATATTGCATCATCGTGCGCATCTCGCCAAACTGGCCACCCAAACCTTCTTGCAAGGCATTGGCTGCCGCTGGATCTGGCTGATCGACGGCAATTTCGTTGATTAATTGTTGGGTATGAAAATACATGAGTCCAATCCTCTAAACAGCATCAACATCATGATGCTGTTTCTAAATGTCATTCATCAGCCCCAAGCAATGATGGTGAGCGCAACGAAGGGGAAAGAGGGTTAAGTATCGCGATTGTTAAGCTGCTTGATCAGGGTCGCAGTTGTTGGCGTGGCACATTGCAAGATTGTGCGACAATAATCAAGGGTTGTTTGGCTCAGCTCCTCGGTGTGAGCCGTAACTGCATCCTTGGGAATGATGATCTGAAAGTCGCGCATATAGGCATCAATTGCCGTAAATAAAATGCACATATGGGTCGTCATGCCGGTCAAAATCAGGGTTTTAGCGTTCAGCGATTGCAACAGCAGGTCAAGCGGAGTTGCAAAAAAGGCCGAGTGTTTGGGTTTGAGCAACATCACGCTATCGTCCAAGGGCGCTAAGGCTTCGACAATTCGGCGGCCTTTGCTGTTTGGCGCTGCCGCTTTTGCGAGCAACTCGGTTCGATCCATCGTCCATGTGCCTGCGGTATCGTTGACATACACGACTGTGCCACCAGCTTCGGCCAAACGATCGCGCAATTGGACAATGGTGGGGACAATCGCAGCACATTGTTTGGCAACCATGCTGCCATCTTCAAATTGAAAATCACTGATCATATCAATGATTAGCAGCACGCTGGTGGCTGGCTCAAATGCTGGTTCAGCTGAATGCTGCTGGTTATTGGCCATTGCTGGTTCCTTCTTCAATCAGCAAATGCGTTGGATGCTCCTCCTGTACCGCTGCTCCCGTCTCCCGCGTTTAGTGGGAGATGGGGTCGGGGGTGAGGGGCAACCAATTATGCTTTACCACCATGCTCGCGGCTACTGGTGGCTTCGATATGCTGCTTGAACTGTTTGAGCACTTGTTCAAGCGCGGTTGCTGGGTTAGCAATAACATGAGCCAATGCTTCACCAAGGGCGCCTGCTGGTGGATCGTATTGGAAGGTTACGGCGACGTGGGTTTGATTGTCGGCTAACGGCGCCAACACAATTTGGCCGCTAGTGGTAATTGCACTTTGCTGGCGGCTATTCCAGGTTACTTGGTGATATTTCTCTTGCGTGATAATATCGGTGCTGAGGTTGAGCGTTGCTCCAAGTGGCCCTTTAAGCTCCCATTGCAGCTGATCCGGCGTGCTCGTATCAACCGACGTAATCCCTGGGAAGACGCTTGGGTAGTGGGCGAAGTTGGTCAATTCGCTATACACCCGTTCGATTGGCGCACCAATATGAATAATTTGGGTTGTTCGCTGTGGCATAATCAAGTCCTCCTAAATGAACCACTGTTTCTCATAACCAAGCCATGTTGCAGAAACTATGCCGTGCTTGCGCTGTTTAGCTCAACCTGCCATAAACCTGCACAGTGAATAATTGCCGCGATGCTTGCTGTCCAGCCGTGTTGATGGCTGGCGCCAAGGCCTTTGCCCGTTTCAGCATGAAAATATTCGTGAAACCAAGGATGTTCATGCCAGATCGGCTCGTGCTGAAACAAGGCTTGGTTGCCAAGATAGGGCCGTTGGCCTTGCTCGTTGGCCACAAAGATGCCAACCAAACGCTGAATCAAGCTATCACGGGCTTCCGTCAGATTGGCAAACGCGTCGGAATGCCATGCTTGTTGCTGCACTCCGCTCTGCAAATTGTGGACTGCTTCGAGCAATAGTTGATTGAGCGGCAACCAAATTGGACCACGCCAATTGGAATTGCCGCCAAACATGCGATCAGGCGCTTCACCTGGCTCGTAGCTAAGTTCATACTGTTCTTGCTCAAGCGTTAATTCTGCTGCATGCTCAGCATGCAGCAACGAAACTGAGCGAATGCCATAGGGACTGAGAAATTCAGCCTCATCGAACAGCGCGTCGATCAATGGGTTCCAGTGTTGGCCAACCGCAGTCAGGAGCAATTGATTTGATTGATCATCAGCGTGATTGAGTTTCTTCAAGCGCGCTGCAACTTTTGGCACTTCGTTAAGGCTGTTGAGATCAATCACTGTGGTTGCTAACAAGGGCACAAGCCCAACCAGCGAGCGCACTTTGAGGCTGGTATAGCGATCCTTTTCATCGACTAAAGCATCGTAGAAAAAACGATCCTTTGCATCCCAAAGTATATTTAATGCTTTGCGAATCGCCAGAAACTCGTCGAGAAAGTGACATGCATCAGCATCATTGCCCAGCACAATTGCCATTTTGAGCGACATCAGGGCATATTGGGCCAGCCAGCCCGTGGCATCGGCTTGAACTAACCGATAGCCTTTGGGCAACTTTTGGCGATCAAGCAGGCTGATGTTATCCATGCCCATAAAACAGCCACTAAACAGACCATCTGCTTGGCGATGCTCGCGCAGCCACCAATTGAAATGGCGTTTCAAGTTCGGGTACGCTGCTGCCAGAAACGCTTGATCCTGATCACACAGATGGTAGATTTGCCAAATCGCCCAACCATGGATCGGCGGATGCGGGTTGGCCCACGCACCTTCGGTTGCTGGAATTGCCCCGTTAGGATGCTGATAGCGCTCATTCAAAAGTAACAACGCTTGCGCTTTAGCAAAGGCTGGATCGACCAAGCCCAAGGTTACGATTTGGACATCCAAATCCCACGTCGCCAAGATTGGAAATTCCCAGCGATCGGGGATTGACACGAGATCATTGGCCCGCAGATGGCCCCATTCTTTATCTGGGTGATCTTCCGCTTCACTGTGTTTGCCTGTGTCAGTGGCGAGCCAGTCTTCAACCGCAAAACGATAGGCCAATTTGTTCCAATTCAGGCCAGCAAAGGCCGCCCTTTGAACTAATCGCAAATCACTCTGCTGTGAAGAATAACTAATTGACCGATAAAACTCATCAGCTTCCACCTGCCGTTGGCGCAAACATTCATCGGCACCATCAAGCGGATTGGCTGCTGCGCTTGGGCCAAAGCCAAGCATAATCGACCACGTTTCGCCTGGCTCAAGCATGCGCTGGTAGTGGGCACTGGCTTGGGTTCCATGGCGCTCTGAATTAAGCAAATCGGGCTTGCCATGGACAATCATGCGCTGGATTGCATCTTTGGCCGAGGCTGGTTTGGTCTGGTCATACAACGCATGAGTATTGCTTTGATAGTCGTTAAAGTAGACCGTTGCTGCATCATCAAACCACCAACGATATTCTTCAAGGTTTGGGTGTTGCAGCACAATCGCCTGATCGGCTTGTTCGGCAATGCGGGCTTGCGCAATTTCGGGATTGAACGGTAACCAGAGTTTTGGTACGATGTGCAACGGCGCTGGCTCAGGGCCGCGATTAACGGCGCTAATGCGGCAGAGCATCACATCGGGTTCTGGCTTAGCATATTCAATCGTGATATCGAAAAAGCGTTGCTCCCGAAATGTGTTTGGCAAAGCATCAATCAAGCAAAATTCTGGCTCGCTTTGGCTACGCAATTTATTTGCTTGGCGCAGGCGTTCGTAGGGAAAGGCGACCTGCGGATAGAGATAGCGCATGCGATAATACGCGCCGCTGGGTAGCGCCTCGCTATACCAATAGTATTCCTTGACATCCTCACCGTGGTTGCCTTCTTGGTTGCTGAGGCCAAAAAATCGCTCTTTAAGGCGATCATCTTCTTCATTCCAAAAGGCGATCGCATGACAGATCTGCTGCTGAATATCGCACCAGCCAGCAATGCCATCCTCGGTCCAGTGATACACCCGTTGTTGGGCTTGCTCCCACGGAAACGTGGCCCATGGATCAGGACTTGTCGGCGCGCTTTCGCGAATCGTACCCCAGGCGCGATCGCCGAGATAACAACCCCAGCGCCGCCACTGAGCGAGCTGATCGGAATGTAAACGCTGGTGCTCAGCGGTTTGCTTCATACAGACGACTCCTTCGACTCCTTGCGATCAAGGGTGGGCAACACATGCTCCCCAAAGGCATGCAGGAACGGTAATTGTTCCTGATTAACATTGTGGATATAAATCCGGTCAAAGCCAAGCTCAATATCTTGCTGCAACCATTCGCGATGCTGGCCCAAATCTGCCGAGATGCGAATATGCTCTAGCAGTTTTTCGCGCGGAATTAAATCGACCAATTGATCGAACTGGCTGGGCATGCGCAATTCGGTGCTGATGGTGCTTGGCAAGGCTGCATTGCGCCATTGATCATACGCGCCTGCTAGAGCCGCCTCATAGGTTGGCGCATACGACGTTTGAGCTTGCAAAAAGATTGGTTTATGTTCGCCGCCATTGCTGCGAAAGGCCTCGATAAAGGCCTGTTGCTGATCAAGCGGTTTATGCACTGTAATAATGCCGTCGGCCCAACTGGCAACCCATGCCGCCGTTTCAGGCGTAATTGCTGCACCCAGCAGCAGCGGCGGTTTGGCTGGGCGCGTATACAAATAAGCTTCATCAACTTGAATTGCCGCGCCTGCATACGAGACGGTTTCGCCCGCCCAAAGTGCCCGAATGACTTCAACACACTCCAAAAGGCGGGCGTTGCGTTCAGCTTTGGCTGGCCAGCGTTGCCCAGTGATGTGCTCGTTCATCAGCTGGCCAGAGCCAAAGGCACACCACAAACGCTCGGGAAACATGGCAGCAAGGGTGGCTGCTGCTTGGGCAATAATCACTGGATGGTAGCGCTGGCCTGGTGCATTGACCATGCCAAACGAGAGTGTCGTTGCTTGCATGGCTGCGCCAAGCCACGACCAGACAAACCCGCTTTGGCCTTGGCGTGCGCTCCACGGAGCCAAATGATCGGAGGCCATAACGCCCGTAAAACCAGCTGTCGCAGCAACCTGTACATAGTGCAATAAGGCTTGCGGGGTAAATTGTTCATGCGAAGCGTGATAGCCAATTTGAACCACAAATCGCTCCTTCTCGATATATGATCACGTTCTAAGCCCAAGGCTTAGAACGTGATCATATATTTGATGCTTTGGTTTTCCTTGGTGCGAAACTGCTCGTAGGCCTCAGGCACTTCGTCAAGGCCAATGCGATGGCTAACGATAAACGAAGGATCGATCTTGCCGCTAGTAATGAGGTCGAGCAGCGGTTCGAGGTAGCGTTGGACGTGAGTTTGGCCCATTTTGAAAGTCAGACCCTTGCCAAAGGCCGCCCCAATTGGCATTTTGTCGATCAAGCCACCATATACGCCAGGAATTGAGACCGTGCCACCTTTGCGACAGGCCATAATTGCTTGACGTAATGCGGTAGGACGGTCGCTTTGTAAGCGGACAAATTGCTTGGCTTTATCGTATAGCGCATCAAGGCCATACCCATGGGCTTCCATCCCAACTGCATCAATACAGGCATCAGGCCCACGACCGCTGGTCAAGGTTTTGAGCACTTCATCAACATCAGCATCTGCATAATTGACTGGAATAGCGCCAGCATTGCGCGCTAGTTCGAGCCGTTCAGGAAAGCGATCGATCGCAATCACCTGTTTGGCGCCAAGTAAGATGGCCGAGCGAATCGCAAATTGGCCAACAGGGCCACAGCCCCACACCGCAACTGTATCGTTCTCGCCGATGTTGCAATTTTCTGCCGCCATGTAGCCAGTCGGAAAAATATCGCTCAAGAACAGCACTTGATCATCGCGCCAGCCTGTTGGCACTTTAAGCGGGCCAACATCGCCATACGGCACCCGCACATACTCTGCTTGGCCACCAGCATAGCCGCCAAATAGATGCGAATAGCCGAATAAGCCTGCTGGTGAAGCGCCATAGACTGCCTTGGCTGCATCAGCGTTGGGGTTCGATTCATCGCATGCCGACCATAAATCGCGTTCGCAGAAGAAACAATGGCCGCAGGAAATGGTAAATGGCACAACGACCCGCTCGCCAAGCGCCAGATTTTTGACTTCTGAGCCAACTTCGACGATCTCGCCCATAAATTCATGGCCTAGAATATCGCCCTCTTTCATTGATGGGATGTAGCCATCGTAGAGGTGCAAGTCGGAACCACAAATTGCGCTCGCGGTGATTTTTAGAATAATATCGCGAGGATGTTCGATCTTTGGATCGGGCACAGTATCAATTCGGACATCGTGGACTCCATGCCAACAAGCAGCTTTCATCACATACTCCTTCCGTATCTAGACGATGTGCTTGCAAATCGCAAGATCTGTTCCCAAATCGCTACTTTGTGTCCGTCGCGGTTACGATGCAAGGAGTCGGGAATCAGAGGCTAGGGATCGGTATTCTATCTAGTTCTCCTATGCTTCCCCAACCTTCGCGTACTTTGCGGTTGCTCTGCTCCCGATCCCTGACAACCAATCCCCAAAGCCTGTTTCGCCATCCTTCCGTCCCGCCGGCGGGAGACGCAGGGGGTTTTCATCCCCCTGCACCCCCTAATATTTAGGCGTTGGATTGTTATCGCGTTTTCTCAATCCCCAACCTTCGCGGTTTCGTATGCCTGCTCCCTGACACCTAGCCCCTGCTCATATAAACCCCGATAGCCAAAAGCCAAGAGCCTGAAGCCAATTTCCCTTCACGGTTGCGTATCCCTGACCTCTGGCCACTAGCCCATCAACCCTGATTAACTGCTTGTTGATCGGGATTGGCAGCAGCATTTTTTTGGGCATAACGCACACCGTGATAGAGCGAAAATAAGCGCCGTGCGATGGTAATGAACTCAACTTGACGCACATGATCGTCTGAGGCAGGAGCCTCAACCGCGTGGCGACTGACCCGATCGGCAAATTGCACCAAGAGCTGTTGATATTCGGGCAGTAGCTCCATGACGCGCATCGTATTCATTGGAAGGATTGCCTGATAGGCTGATTGCAAACGTTCGTCGAGCGAACCAGTACCTTCTGCCAAGGCTTGGATCGCCTGAAATAGGCAGGATTCTTCATGCTGATAGTGTTCCATCGGTGTTCCTTTCGCGTAGATGCTCCGCCAACGCGGAGTTATGCGCCAAGGCTACGGGCATGCTCTTGCTCAAGGTAGTGTTGGGTCAGCATAGGAATTTGCTCGGCCAGCCATTGGGCCATTGCTTGTTCATCTGCAAGAATTTCTTGGCAGGCACTGGCGAGCTGTTGGTCACCAATGATTTGGGCGCTGGCAAGCAACGAGGTATAGCAGGCAATCTCAAATTGCTCGCTGGCATAATCGCTCAACGCATTTTTAACGATGGTATCGGCGGCCAAAGCCATTGGCACTTCTTTGGCCATGCCGCTGAGGTTGGCCATGCCCGCCTTAAGGAGCGAAGGGTCATCGCCCAAGCGTTCAAGGCACGCCTTAACTAAATCAGCATGGCGCTCAGTTTCGGCAATATGTTGCTCAATGCGGCTGTGGGCTGCTGGCAGCTGCTCAAGATCATGCGCATGTTTCTTGAGCGCAGGGATTAATGATGTTTCAAGGGCATAGGCATCTTTGAGCCAGCCAATGACAGTTGCTTGATGTGACATTCGTTCCTCCTTTAATCGCATTTTCGACACTCTTGATTAAAGCCTACCTGAGCAGTAGGCCAAAAACATTAGGCATTTGCCTAATAGCTGGTTGGCTTGCTCGCCCATACAACCGTGCAAGCGCCTAAGACGTGCGGCTTGATTAGTACGAGGCTCGTAGCTAGACATGTGGGCGTGAGACCTTGATGCTCGCTATAGTGGAGGCATCCGATTAAGTACCGCAAAACGGAGGCTGTGATGGATCTTGCAGAAGCAATTATTGCTGGGCTTGAGCACATCGTTGTGAAGCTCTTAATTGGGATGTGCTGTTGGCTGCTTGTGGCATGTAGCTATATTGCCTGGTTGCTCATTAATTGGTAGGAAGGAATTAATATGCTTGCTTATTCGCAACGTGTGCACGTTGAGCAATCAACAATTAAGCCAATTATCCTTTTGGGTGTTGCCTTGGGTGGCATGGTTGATGGAATCGTCTTACACCAGTTGCTTCAGTGGCATCATATGGTCAGTCATCCAACCCCAACCATTGCGCAATTTAAATGGATGGTTTGGGCCGATGGTCTGTTTCATGGCGCAACCTATCTACTCTTATTAATCAGTGGAGTTTGGATTTGGCGCGTGCTACTACGCCACTCCTTGCCATGGCCAACGCACCAGATTATTGGCGGCTTGCTCAGCGGTTGGGGGTTATTTAATCTGCTTGAGGTTGGTGTGGGGAGACTTGATGCTCGTTGGTGGCATGGTGCTGTTGCGCAAAGCCAGTCAGCCAGCCTAAGCGGGTTGGCGTAGCACTTGGCTCGCAACAGAATGTATATAGTGAACAGATTTAACGCATTAGAAAGCGCTAAATCTGTGCTTATCCACACGGAACTAGCTCGATCGTTTTGGCACGATTAGGGCATGTGACCAAAAACAAGGCCATGGTTTGGGCCGAAGATTGTTCCAGTGCTCATTGTTTGGGTGAGATGGCTGCGCTAAAGTGAATTCACGAGTTGAAGGTTAGTGTGACGGGCCTTCCCAAGAGCAGGAATGCACGTGTATAAGGAGGATTCAATGGCGAATCAAAACCAAAACCAAGAACGCGGCTTTGCTGCAATGGACGAAGACAAGCAACGGGAAATTGCCAGCAAGGGTGGCCGCGCCGCGCATGAGCAAGGCACCGCCCATGAATTCACCGCAGAAGAAGCGCGCGAAGCTGGCCGCAAAGGTGGCCAAGCATCGCATGGTGACCAAGCGAGCCAAAGTAGCCAAGGTAATCAGGGCGGCGGCAACCAAGGTGGCGGTTCTGGTCAAGGCCAAAGTGGTGGCCAAGGCGGTCAGGGCAGCAATCAAGATGACCGTGGTGGCAATCAAGGCGGCGGCCAAGGTCAAAGTGGTGACCAAGGTGGTAATCAAGGCGGCCAAAGTGATCAGGCCCAAAGTGGCCAAGGCAACCAAGGTGGCCAAGGCGACCGCGGCAACCGCGACCGTTAATCCCAAGACTCTACTGTTATCCTAACTCCTTTAACTCCTTTGTGTGCCCCGCTGAAAAGCCTTCAGAATTAGCGGGGCGCATTATTTGGGTGCTTGGCATAGCTGTTGCTATCTTGTAGCATCTGCTGTGTTATGAACACAGCGCTACTGCCCAAGTAGGCTAAAGGATAGCAAGAATGATGATTCGCATTTTGCTTGCCGATGATCACGCGGTGGTGCGAGCTGGATTACGCGCCTTGATTGAAAACGAACATGATATGGTTGTGGTTGGCGAGGCCAGCTCTGGGAGCGAGGTTGTACCCTTAGCCCAGCGTTTAAATCCAACGATTTTGCTATGCCTGAAATGCATGGCATGCAGGTCACATCATCGGTTCTCGACGATAATCCAGCAATTTGGGTTTTGACCCTCAGTGCCTATGAAGATCGCAGCTATCTGCGTGAGCTGATTCGGCGTGGTGCCTCTGGCTATGTGCTCAAACGCGCCGCCTCGGAAACCTTGATTCAGGCCATTCGGGCAATTGCCATGGATGGTTTATATTTTGACCCAGCGCTTACGCCTTATTTGACCTCGACAGCAACGAGCGCACCGCTCAATCAGTATCTTGATGAACTAAGCCTATTAAGCGATCGCGAAACCGCAGTGTTACAACTGATTGCCCAAGGTTATACCAATAAAGAAATTGCTTTTCAACTTGATTTAAGTGTGAAAACCGTCGAAACCTATAAAATGCGCGGCATGAAAAAGCTTAACTTGAATAGCAGGGTCGATTTGGTGCGCTATGCATTGCTGGTTGGCTGGCTGCAAGCCAATGAAACCATGTCAGGCTAATCCTGACAGCATGGCGGGGATTTCCTGACAGACATCTACGAGCAACGATCGTATACTAAACATAATGATAGCAGCCAAACCAGCATCATCGTTGATCTGCTCTTCTGCACACTCTTTCCCCTACTCGTACAAAAATCCATGTACTGGTTATTATGCCCCGAGTCTGCATATTGGAACTCCGCATTGGCGCACTGTTCGCATGAAAATACTGCTTGCTGCTGAATTCCAGGGAACTCGCTATGCTCACCCATCAGACTCCGCTTGCCGCACCAGCGCTTGCATTTCAGCATGTTTCTGCGTTAGTTAGCCATTTAGCGCAGCTTTTCGATGGCACAGTAACCGTCATTGATGACACGAAAACGATCTTAGCAACAGCCCCAAGCCCGCTTGGGAATGATACTCAGCACCATAGTTGCCAATTGCCAGTGCTCATTAATGGTCGGCTTGGCACATTAATTATTGGTACGCTCCATGCCACTGATTTACCTTCATTAACGATGCTCTATCGCTTAATCGATCACGTTTGTCGGAGCGATATTCATGATTCAGCGCCAACCAGTTATCGCTTCGATCCGGCAATACCTGCGTATGCACCGCTGTTGCAACGACCAACCTTTGCGGTTGAGGAGTATCCTGCTGCCCAACAATTTCGCTACGATCAAGCCTATTATTTGTTGATGATTCGGCTAGGCGCGAGCGACCAAGCGGCCGACCTTGCTCCCAGCAATCAACAAACCTTCGATGGTGTGCGCCTGATGACCCAGCATCTTGACCAAATTCTTGGCGAGCCACACGGCTGGATGCGCTTTTCGACCACGCCAAGCGAACTGGTTATTTTGATCGAATCGCAGCGTGTTAGTCACTATCGCTCAGCCGATCCATGCTGCCAGCACGCAGCATGTTGTTGTCCCATTCAAACGGTTGCCAACCACATTTTCGAGCGTATGAGTGCCTTGCTCAACGCCGAAATTCGGATTGGGATTGCGCGCGAACAAGCTGATCATACCACTGTCACCAAGGCCTATGCAGAAGCACAGTTGATTATTCAGATTGGCTCGCGTTTTCGACTGCCAGCCCATGCTTGGACGCTTGAAAAACTAGGCCTGTTTGCCTTCTTAGGCAGTGCAGATCAGGCCATTCAGACCTCTGTTGCCAATTTGATTTTGGCTCCACTGCTTGCAGAAGCAGATCTGCTGCTGACCTTGCGCAGCTTTATTCAGTTGAATGGCCATAGCAACGAAATTGCCAGCCAGTTGCATATTCATCGCAATACGCTGAGCTATCGCTTGCACAAAATCCAAGAGTTGACGGGTTATAGCCCCTACAACCTAAGCGATATTGTGGTGTTCCAAAGTGCTTTGCTCATTTACGAGAACGGGATTGTACCAGCCGCCTAAGCAGCTGCGATACATACACATTGCAGTGTGTAAACACTGATTGGAGTTTGTATGGATTATGGCCTTAGCACAAATGCGCATCAATTCGTTGATATTTTGATTATTGATGATGATCGTCCAACCTGTGACTTTTTAACCACCCTCTTGACTGCTGCCCGCTATACGGTGCTCGATACCCAGCGCGGGAGCACGGCCTTGGCATTAATTCAGCATTATCAACCGCGCTTAGTAATGATTGACATTCATATGCCCGATTGGAATGGGCTTGAGTTTGCCCAGCACTTAAGCATGCAAACTGAGCTAACGCCGTCTATCGTGGTGATGAGTGCCAAACCCTTTCCCAGCGAACTTGCCAACCAACCATGGGCCTATGTTGAGAAGCCATTTGATCTGCGTAACTTGCTTCAACACATTGATCGCCTCCTGAATGTACCAGCAGCCCATAACCCACCTTGGATGTGGCATGGAACCTAACATCGGAGTTATGAATCAATGCCACATCGTGTTGTGAGGAGCCATTTATGCGGGCGTATGCCACCATTCACGAGCTTTTTTATCATCATTTAGATGAACTGTATGCTGCCGAAAACCAAATTATTTATGCCATATCCAGTGTGCTACCGCAGATCAGCCAGCCAGCCTACCAAGATGGATTGATCCTCTATCGGGCTGAAGCGTTGCGCCACCGCGATCTGCTGCACGAGGTGTTTGAAGCCTTAGAGCTCCATCCAGCTGACCATGGCTGTTCCGCAGTCAGGAGCATGCTGGGCGAATTAAACCAGATGCTACGCTGCAATAAACCATCGCTAATTCGCGATCTCGCGCTACTTTCGACGTTTCATCAGCTCTGTCAATATGTGCTTGGCCAGTATCAATGGCTAGCCCAGTGGGCAGAGCGTGCTAACCAGCTACCCATTGCCCAGATTTGTACCACGATTCAGCAGCAAAAAACCTATGCGGCGCATATTCTGACCAAGCTGTGCGATCAAGGGCTGCACTTGGGCCTGCCCGAGCAGCTTCAAGCCCAAACGCTTGGTGGTTTTGGGCAATTGCCCAATCAAGCGCGGCGAAGAAATCAAAAGCGTTAAGCACTTGCCCGATCACAACCGCTGCCCCGCCAACTATCATAGATCCAACAGCGTTGACTCACTCCCAGCGCATCCCAACCACAGCGGGAACAACGTTGGGAGTGACTAAAATCGACGCTTCTTGTTAGGAGGATGAATTATGCAGGCTCTGCGTTTTTTTCAGTGCGCACTTTGCTGTGCACTGCTACTTGGATTAATGGGTTGCGGTGAAAGCGCAACCATAACCAGTGTTGCAACCCAAGGTGGCGAAACCGCTGTCAGTAGCGTTATCCCAACGTCGGATGGCGAAGCAGTGGCAACCCCAACAACCATGCAAGTTGGCGAGGGAACGCCATGCCCAAGTAATGCGACCTTTCCCCCTGGCGGTAATTCAACAACCGCCACCATTCAATCGGCCACCAACGTGCCCGCTACCACAACCTTGGGTGCGATGACGGATATTCCGCTTGGCACAACGATTCCCAATGATCCATGTATTCAGTTGCCAGCAGATGCCCAATCAAGCCCAACTCCCTAAACCTACCTATGATTGGCTACGACTGAAATGCTTGTCTGGGTGATCTGCGGCATCCGAGGCTCAATGGCATAGCGCTTGAATACACAGGTGAGATCGCAGATACTAGTCCTTGTTTCGGTATGATGGGGCAAAATCTGTTTCCGATAGCCGATAGTGAGGAACTCATGACCCACCCACAACTGCGCGCCGCTATCCAGCAATGGGTCGCATTGGAGAAGACTCAGTGGACAGAACTGGCTGCGATCTTTCATCAACGCAGCGTGGCTGCCGGAACCCACCTGCTCCTGCCTGGTAGTCACAGCCATGAACTTGTTTTTGTGTGTAGCGGCCTGCTACGCTTCTATTATTTGACCGAACAAGGCGGCGAGGCCAACAAGGCGTTTATCGCTGAAGGAGCCTTTGCTGGCCCGTTGGCCTCGTCGGTACTTAATCTGCCAGTAATCTATGGCGCGCAAGCACTTGAACCGAGCGTTCTGCTTGTGGCCAGCTATTCTGCGTTTAGTGCGTTGTTTGACCGCCATCCAGTGTTTGATCGCTTGGGACGGAAGTTGGCCGAATATCTGCTGGTGGGCAAGGAACTACGGATGCGCACGTTGTTGCTGCATCAAGCAAAAGATCGCTATTTGGCCTTTGTCAATCAATATCCCGACCTGATCGAACGGATTCCACAGTATCACATTGCTGGGTACTTGGGCATCACTGAGGTTTCGCTTTCACGTCTGAAGGGCGACCTTCGCCGTGCTCAGATGGTCATTGGTTGAGCATTGTTGCTTGTTCGTCGGCCTGAAATAGCCGAGCAATCGCCGAAAAATCCTGATCGCCTAGGCCACATTCAAGCGCTTGCTGATACAAGGCTGCGGTGGTGGTGGTAAGCGGGGTCGCTACTGAGGACGCCGCTGCGGCGACCATGGCGAGATCTTTGTGCATCCAGCGTAGCGGGAATTCAGCCTCATAGCTGTCGTTGGCCAGCTTTGCCCGCTTAAAGGTGAGAAATGGTGCCACGATCGGAGCGCCAAACAGCGTATCCAGCAACGTCTCACGACTGATACCGAGCGATTCGCCGAAGGCTAGCCCTTCGGCAAACGAAGCCATTGCATTGGCGAGCAGCAGATTGAATACCAGTTTGAGTGCAGTGCCCATGCCATGAATGCCGACATGGATGGTCTGCCGTCCCATGCATCGAAACAGTTCATCGGCTGCGGCCAAATCCTTGACGTTCCCGCCAGCCAGAAATACAAGTTGTCCGGCCTCGGCTTGGCCTTTGGAGCCAGTGACTGGCGCGTCGATGAAGGCCACGTCGCGCTTGGCCGCTTCCGACGCCATCCGACGCGCAAACTCTGGATTACCAGTGCTACAATCGATCCATAGCGCGCCTGCTTGGAGTTGGTCGAGGAAGCCAGCTTGGCCAAGTGCTGCTGCTTCGACGGCCTGCGGATGCGCCAGCATTGTGATAATTGTGGCAGAATGGCGGCCTACCTCAGCTGGACTGGTTGCCAGTTGTGCCCCACTAGCAATCAGTGCTTCTGCCTTGGCGGGCGTGCGGTTGAAAATGATCAACTGCTTGCCAGCGTGCTGAAGATTGGCCGCCATTCTGCTACCCATAATCCCTAAGCCAATAAAGCCAATGGTCATTGTGTTGCTCCCGTTCTAGATTGATTCGACGGGAGTATAGCGCGGCAAAACCCACTGCGCCTTATCAATTGATAAGTTCATGAGGCGTTTCACATGCATTTAGGCGGTTAATGCTGGCCATCGTCCAAGGGAATTTGAACATATGCCGATATCATCCCTGCCAGTCTTCGGCCTGAACCAATGCTTCGGGAGCGAACGCGGGCCGCACTCCTCACCCTCTATGACGCGGGATTGATTGCAATGCTCCACGGCCCGCTCATGCTTCACCCGAATAGCGCGTATAGCAGTGAGCCAACCCAAGTCGTTCCTGCGGCGGAGGCCCAGATATTCATCCAGACCATGTGCCGCGTGCCCTCCCTCCTTATTCATAGTGCTCAAGGATAGCCAAGAGGGTCTGGAAGAGGGGAAGTGTGAAGTCAATCGTGACCCTACAGCTGGCCAGTTCTTCCGTTCCATGGGCGGTCACAAACGTGTAGAATGTTTCAAAGAGATCATTGGTCGTTGGGCATACTCCTGTAAACGGCACGGCTTTTGCGGCGGTGAAGTCGGTGCTATTCACGAGGGTCGTAAGGGTTGCCAGCTCATCGGACGACAGCATGGTCGTCTTTGCTCGTTTTCCATTCATGTGCACGGTCAGCATCCCATCAGTCAAGATGGCTGTCGTGTGAGTGCATCTTATTGACCCGGTGGCACTGATATCAGATCTGCATAACCCTCCACGATGGGCAACCGATATGAGGAGCTGTGGCTCCACTGCTTGGGGGATGGTGGGACTCGGCTGGAGTGCTCCACACCCTGCCAACACAACCATCCCGAGGCATACCAGTCGGCGAAGTGATTTCATAGTGATCATCCTCTCACACTAATGATTATTTGATCGAGAACGCCGCAACGACCACGAATGTTCCCGCGCTGGCCAGGTATGGGGGCAATCCACGCGCAGCGAACCCATGCTACCATAGCACGCAGCAATCACCTGGTGCAACCATGTGCACAGAACCATGAGAGGAGCATCCCCATGATCAGTTTTCACCCCTTTGGCGGCGCCCAAGAAGTCGGCGCATCGTGTGGCATCCTCAAACTGGGCATGCGTCATATCCTCGTCGATGCGGGCATGCGCCCTGCCGCGCGCCCTGGCCAATCCCGCACGCCAGACCTCGAAGCGCTCAAAGGCTTCCCGCTCGATGCGATCCTCATCACCCATGCCCACATTGACCACACGGGCTGTCTGCCGCTCGTCGCCAGTCTGTTCCCGACGGTGCCGATCTATGCGACCGAAAGCACGATCGCGCTCATGCGGATTCTGCTGCTCGACAGTGCGCGGATTATGGAACAGGAACACCTCGCGCACGAGCTGGAAACGTCCTTGTATGACCAAGCAATGGTTGTGGAAACCTTGGCGCGGATCATTCCGGTGGCGTTTCATCAGGAACTCCGTCCGGTGGCTGCCAATCAGGAGATCGCCGTCACCTACCTGCCAGCGGGCCACATCCTCGGCGCGGGCATGCTGCATCTCACCAGCCCGTGGGGCAGTATCCTGCATACGGGCGATATTTCGGTGGGCCATCACCGCACCATCACGGGCGTTGATTTGAACACGCTGCCGCAGGTGGACATGATGATTATTGATGTCACAGAATTAGAGAAAAATCCATCTTTATTGAAGGAGCTTAACGAAATAAAGGATCTAAATATAAAAAAGGAATGGAATTCAATAGTTAAAAAGTGTATGGATTTAAATCCAGATCATCGTTATCCTTCTGTTAAGGAACTTATCGATGATGTAGATAGTAATCTAAAAAAATATTTTAATACATCAACTAATACAATTCCTCCTAGTAATATAACAGAGTCTCTTTCTTTAAAGCCTATAAAAAACAAAAGGTATTTCAGAAAGTATTTTTTGTTTTGGTAATATGTACTCTTGCCTTCGTGTATAACTTCCGTTCTATAAGTAATACACTTATGTCTTCTATTATTGCTATAATTACCACTATCAATAATCAATTAGGAAACATATCACCAGATATAGGAACCAATCCGACTACTACAATCGTTCTACCATCTTTAACAACTTCACCACCACCTACAAAAACGGAAGTTATTTCATTGCCGAATGTAAAGGTAGCCAGTAATTTGGTCAATATGCGTACGAGACCAGGAAAAACGTATGATGTTATTACAACGTATTCTGTTGGGACAATTTTTGATGTAGTAGGACGAAATAATACAAGCGATTGGCTTCTTGTTAATTCTCCAGATCAAAAAACTGGATGGGTATCAACCAGTGTCCTAGAAACAACAATTAATCTGGCTGATCTTCCTGAGGTACCTACGCCAACAACTCCTTCTATTGCACAGAATCCTACTCAAACAGTGACCATACGGCCAACGGCAACGATCGCCTCAGTAGTACAACCACCGCCAGTGACCATACAGCCAACGGCGACTATTGCTCCAACATCGCCACCAGCCCTTCCTACTGATATACCTGGGGGTAATATAGACAACCTTAGTGGTGTATGGAAAGGTTCAGGAAGTAAAGGTGCATTTGTAGATATTAATGTGCAAAATGGAGGAATTGCTAACCTTCATTTTGACTATCCTGATTTTGAATCAGGGCCAGATCTTTCCGGCAATTGCCCCCCTGAACATGTACAACAGTGTTTAGGATATGAATCTTGGATTAATGGGATGTCCCGAGTCCTCAAAATTAATAGAGATGGAACTTTTCAAACCACACAATTTCCGATCGTTCATGGTAGTTATACTCGGTATCTTTCTGTAGAAGGTAGATTTAATAGTGATAACACAGTAACGTTCTATTTATTAGAAGAAGCTCCGCAAACATCAGAATGCAATTATCGCAGCGAAATTTGGGTTACCTTGTATCGATAGTTCATAAACTAAGAGGGTTTTCTTTTACATAAGGTATTTCTATCAGATAGGAGGACGCAGATCGCCTTACGACCATAATTGATTACCCAAAGAATCAATCATGACCTTTATATTGTTCCAGTATCGTGATAGATGGTGGACTTAATGTACGGTAGCGGGCTGGCGCTGTGGAGACGTAGAGTACTGATTTGTATAAGAAATCAGTACTCTACGTCCTCTTATCCCAATCTTTTTAATAGTAACAAGAGAATAGTACAATGGTATCCCATGGATGGTCGCAATGCCCTCGCATGCAGCAATACAGCCACTATAATCCTTATTTGAGTGGTCTTGCATTTAACACCATGTTATGGTGCATGGAGAACTACTGAATCACAATCTGATTGACATCCAAGTACCGAATTGCCTTAATAGAGGTTGTTTGTTGGTTTTTCGATAACACCCAGAAAAAATCATTTTCGAGGGTTATTGTTTCACGTTCACCCGTATTGAATGTGACCTCAATCGATGCAACGCGTGGATCAATCCGACTTCCAAAGAAAAAAAAGCCTTCTGGAAGGAATGCAATATAGGTCATTGCGCCGAAAGCGATACCTGTGGTTACATGGGCCGCACCGTTTTGTATTTTCCATTGACCATTAAGGATAGAGCCATTGCTATAGCCAAGAATCGTCTGACCATTGAGAATATAGGTATAAATAAAGACAAGGCGATTATTTGAGAGTCGAATTTTCTGATGTGCTATATTACGTGCATCAGGATTTTGATCATAGATCAATGTAAGGAAGGTTGCATCATCGCGATTTGTTACAATAGGAGTAGTGTCATGTGTATCAGAAACGATCACTGGCACAATAGTACTGGATATATTTTCGGAACTATTCATACATCCGGTGATACAGATCAATCCAATTCCAATGATAGTGACCCATTGTTTCGGTCTCATGATGTCTCTCCTAAAGAGCAGGTTTATTCTTCAATCCTTCGCATCAAGATTTTATGCCGCTCCAATTAGACCCAACGTCTTTAATTTGCAACAACCAGAGGAAAATAGAATATAAGAGAAGAGGATGACTTTTACACAAAGACCAAGAATGCTAAAGCATTCTTGGTCTTTGTGTAAAAGTTATTTAACCTTAATAGAGATATGCATCATACCATGTCAGCGTGCTCCCAGTCGTAAAATCTCTATAGAGGGTATTTTGCGGGTAGATCCCAGGAATAGTTGTGGTATTCTGGGTGTACCAGTTGATCGTATGAATGTGATTCCATGTATAATCCGGCGATGACCCCCACTTACTTTTATTCCATGTATGATTGTTCGTGGTAGCCATGCCAAGCCTTGTATCAGGACGGACATTCCGAACCATACAACCTCTATCTACATCATACCGAATACCTACTTGAATTTGGTCAGTACCACCACCACTAACCGGAGATCCATATGTTCCATAGTAAAGCACATTGAATTTTTCTGTGCAAAGCGCAGTTGGCTTTATAGGAGTGGGAACATCTTTTTTTAAAACAATACTTTTTTGTTGTGCAATTTCAAGATTTTTTTCAAAGTTTCCAGTATCAGAGAAATATATTAATGCATCCCCTTGAAGTAATCGTTGCTTCACCTCTCTGTACTCAAGATAGGCCATATTGAATACAGTACCTGGTTTACAAGGAACCCTCTTAACTGTCTTCGGCGTATCATTCGCCGTCCCATACCCATAACTACATTCTGAACCGCTTATGTCTGATACAACAATAACGATAGTTGTATCAGATATCTCATCATTTTCCAAGTTCTGTGCATCAGCATGGGTACTAAAAAGCACGGAAGAAAAAACGGCAAGGATCGCCAATAACCTCAATACAGACCGTTGCATATGGCCTCCAGATTAGAATAGATTAAGATTGTCAATAGAGAGGGAAAGAACGCAGAGGAGATCTTCTCATATGAGGAGTATAGAGGAAGTGATATCACGTGTCAAAACTTTATACATTTATGGTATCCAGCGAAGGTTGCATACAAACTTATCCTGCGGTTTCAGATTCCCCACCGGCGAAACGGCTAACAACTTGGAGACCACAAAAAAGTCGGGGGTACTACCCCGATAACGGCATCGCTGGCGCACGTATCGGCTCAGATTGGAAACCTGCATACCACCCGCGAACGGTTGCCTCCCAGTCACCATTGAGCACCTAGCAAAGATACTCCCGCTCATCGGGGATAGGCTGCTGTACGGAGAGCATAAAAAACTCGGGGGCACTACCCCGAAAACGGCATCGCTGGCGTACCCATCGGCTCAGATCGGAAACCCGCATACCACCCGCGAACGGTTGCCTCCCAGTCACCATTGAGCACCTGGGTTCGGACTTGCAACAGCAGATGTGCTCCTTTCGGAGTCCACTGCATCTGTTGTTTTTTAACCATGCGTTTGCTCACGACATAATTCACCGTTGACTCCACAAAGCTCGTGCTAATCCGCTCACCCTGCCGATAGCGCTCCCCATAATTGATAATTGATCCGCTGTTGTGGTCAATGTAGGTGCTCAGGTCGTGGACATACCGCCCCATCGTTGCCGCTGCCGCGCTCCCCGGCTGGATGGTGATCGCCCCATCCTCATCGTAATCCCAGCCATCTAACCACTCGGCAAGCGTGTCCACGGCCTCCAACGCGCTGGCCGTATTGCCATGCCAGAGGTGATGTTTAATCCGTTCGATGCTATCTGTCAGTGACGGTCCATCCCAAGGTGGGTAGTCCGGACGGACGGGAAGCCCGCGAGCGCACTGCTGGAGTACCGTTAGCCGCATCGTGAGATGAAACCAATCCAGCACGTGCTCGGCCTGTGGGTACAGGTCATCGGGCAGGCGGCGGACGGTATCACCGCCATCCGTGAAGAAGGTTACGTGCTGATTGGCTTGCATGCCCTGGGATCGGAGCAGGTCAAACAGTCGCCGTCGGGGCTTGCGATCATACCGCTGCACCAAGGCGAAACATTTACTGGTTGGCGGCATGCCCTCCGGCGCATCCCGGCGAAAGGCGAGGATACTTTTACCTGCGATGACCTCAAACAGATTGGCCGTCTGTGCCCCGCAACTGCCGCGTCGTGCGCGAAGAATCGCCCCGTCGAGTCCGACCGACAGCGGCCCATCAGGCATGGGCAGGCGATCACGCTCAGCCTGGCAGGTATCCCACACCATCACCCGATCATCACCGAGCTGCTGTTCAAGCCGCTGGGCATCGTGGAGCAGATGATTGCGCACCGTCGTTGCATTGTGCGTCGCATCGATGGGCAACACCTCGTGGATGAGCCGTGTCGCGAGGTCATAGGCCATGAGGCTGGCCCATTTCGTCTCAAGATAGCGCAATTCGGGACTGACCCGCTCAGGGAGCAGCTGGGCGAGGGGACGCACGGTTTTGGTGTTGGTCGCGTGCGGCTGACAGGCACACTGATACCAGCGGGGGTTGGCGACCGCAACGCGGCCAAAGAGCGTCCGGAACGGGGCGGTGGTCTGCTGTTTTATCCGGCGTGGCGTGGCACAAGTAGGACAGGGCCGGTGCTGCGCGAGGTAGGCGATGACTTGGTGGGTGACCAGCGCCTGTTGGGTCTGCTGCAAGAGCTGTTTGCTCTCGGCGAGGGTTAAGCCAAGCGTCTCGATGCTGGCTGCTTCCCGCGCAAGGGTGGTCAGCACGTGCTGCTGCTGGGTGCCATCATCGGTCTGGATCTGGATGGTGATCGTTATCTGCATGCGGGTTCCTCCCCAGCGCGTGAAAGGCCTGATTCACTGCCCGCCGATCGAAGGCGATGGGCATCCATGCCTCCCAGTCGTCGAGTTGGTCAAGCGCATCCATAAAGTCGTCATCATCAACCGTTGGGCGTGGCCCGCCCGCCGCGAATGTCTGGACCCGTTCAATGATCAGCTGCATGGCAGCGTGGAGCGGATCAAGGCTGTCCCACGACGTTCGTTCACGAAGCAGCGCTCGGTAGCCCGGGGGGCCACCACAATCTTCGGGTGGACATGCCCCTGATCCCGCGTGACAGTGGGGATACACGCGGTGTGGTAGTGCGGGACGAATCTGTTCAATCCAGATATCGTGCTGCCAGAAGTCGCCCATATCGTAGTCGTAGCGGAAGCGCTCACCAACCCGCAACCGAAAATCGGCAAGTCGCACTTGGTCGGGATCGTCGGCAAAGGAAAAACCGCCATCGTGATAGACCCCATAGGCTTTCCCATAGATGAGAAATTGATGGAGGTGGGCATCCTCCCAGCCCATCGCAATTTGGAGAATGGCATGGAGATCGGCAATGGTGGTGGTGGCGGAGACCTGGACCCGTCGCCACACCTGCGGCGTGATATCCCGCAGCACGATTTTGAGGTGATAGATCAGCGGTGTCGATACAGCAAGGGTCATGGCAACTCCGGCTGGGTTTCCACGGCGAGGACAGGGGCAAGAAAACGGTCGTTTGGTTGCCCATTGGTGAGGAGGTGCAAAACACGGATGCCATGGGCAGTCAGATGGGCATGATACGCGGTCAAGCTATCTTTGTTAAGATACCACAGGCAACAATGAGATTCTTGACTAGAAGGAGCGCACCCATGCAACTTGGCTATGCCCGTGTTTCCACCGACGACCAGCACCTGCATCTGCAACACGATGCCTTGCAGCAGGCCGGATGTGCGCAGATCTTTGCCGATCACGGCAGCGGCGCAACCGCTGACCGGAGTGGTTTCCAGCGCTTGCTGGCCTATGCACGAGCGGGGGACATCGTGGTGGTGTGGCGCTTGGATCGGCTGAGCCGCTCGCTCAAAGATTTGATCGACATCATCACGCTGCTGGAGCGCAAGGAGATCGGGCTGAAAAGCCTGCATGAATCCATCGATACGACCTCCAGTGCGGGGAAACTGATTTTCCATATCTTTGGGGCACTGGCGGAATTTGAACGCACCCTCATTCGCGAACGCACCCAAGCAGGACTCCAGGCGGCGCGTGCGCGAGGAAGGAAGGGTGGGCGACCGAAAGCCCTGTCCGCCGATCAGCAAGCGTTGGCCGTGAAACTGTATAACGAAAAGCAGCACACGATCGCGCAGATCTGCCGGATGCTGGGGATTTCCAAGCCAACGCTGTATAAATATTTGGCCGATGCGTCCGCAGCGGGAACCACCAACGCCTGAGGCGCATGCCCCCGACTTTTTTGTGGTCTCCAACTGGCCTTGCATGGCCACTGTTGCACCGATGCCCTCCGCACGACCGTGCTCTTGGGCAATCCTGCCACTATGCTGCGCATTGCGCCTACGCCACAGCGGATTTGGGGGCCACTGGTAGAACGATAATCTCGAATATACCACTCATCATTCATTATCATCTTTTCCATATGATGATAATGAATGATCATTCTAAATGCTATAGGTAATGACTATCAGTACTTTTAGCCTAGATGGACGAACCTAAATAGAAGGATAGAACAAGGGTCTATGGCATATAGCAGGATGCATCCATTTAAACGATACTTGTCTGCATCAACCTATCAGGACTATGTTCCTCAAGTGATCTGCGCTCGATTGCAGCATTGAGGAGAGGAGTATCGTATGGACCATCACGCATCCATTATCCATCCAACCATTGCGCTTATTCCCGCCTTTAATGAATCTCGGTTCATCGGAAGTCTCGTTTTGGCAACAAAAGCCTATGTTGATATTGTCATCGTCGTTGATGATGGATCAACCGACCAAACTGTCATAATTGCACAACAAGCGGGTGCAGTTGTCTTGCAACATACTGTAAACCAAGGTAAGGCAGCAGCAGTTAATACCGGGTTTCGCTATAGCGCAACCCTTAACCCATTTGCCGTTGTGATGCTTGATGGGGATGGACAACATATCGCTGATGATATTCCACGTCTTTTGGCTCCTATCTGTCATGGTCATGCCGATGTGGTGATTGGGTCACGGTATGGGACGATTCAAAGTACCATTCCGCTTTATCGCAAAGTTGGTCAACTCGGATTAACGACCTTAACGAACCTTATATCTGGCGTTCATGTCAGTGATTCACAAAGTGGATTTCGTGCGTTTTCCGCTCAAGCCATTCAGGCCTTATCGTTTACCAGTAATGGTGGATTTTCGATCGAATCAGAAATGCAGTTCCATATTCACGAACAGGCATTGCGGGTTACGGAAGTGCCTATTCATGTGTTGTATGTGGAAAAAGCCAAGCGCAATCCCTTTCGCCACGGCATGCAAGTGGTAAATGGAATTCTCAGCATTGCAACCACGATGCGCCCCTTATTATTTTGGTGTGGAAGCGGTTTCGTGGCCTTAATCCTCAGTACCGTCCTGCTCGTATTCCTCGCCGAACATACAACGATTAGTTTGTCCCAATTTGCATGGCTGTTGAGTAGTTTGCTGATCGGCATGCTGCTGAGTGTTGGGGCAATCGGAACGGGAATTATCCTCCAGCGCCAACGCATCATGTTACAACGGATGGAAACATCATTAAAACAACAATTCCAGCCTGTCCAGCCAGCAACGACCAATCTGCCTGTCTTGGTACCATCGCTTGATCGCAGCTATGACACCGTTCCGCACGCACACGCATAACGAGAAAGACCTTCGACTATGGAAGCAAGTATCATTATTGTCAGTTATAACAGCCATGATGATCTCATTGAATGCCTCGATTCAGTGCTCAGAGAATGTCATGATCATACCCGTTATGAGATTATCGTTGTTGACAACGATTCCCACGATGCGAGCCGGACGTTGATTCGTCATGCGTATCCAATGGTGCAACTGCTTGAAAATACCAATACTGGGTATGCTGGTGGGAATAATTATGGCGCAACGGTTGCACAAGGGGATTACTTGATCTTCCTCAATCCTGATACGATTGTTATGCCTGGCGCGATAACCGCCTTAGTAACTCCCTTATCGAATGATCCAACGATTGGATTAACAACGGGATGCCTCGTTCATCATCGACATCCACAGCAGATTAATACGTGTGGCAACCATATGCACTATACAGGACTGACCTATTGTCGTGGGGCGAACCAACCCCGCACACAGTATGCGATGAGTTGCACCGTTGATGCCGTATCTGGGGCAGCATGCGCTA
>NZ_LGKP01000003.1 GCF_001306135.1 Herpetosiphon geysericola
GGCGCAGGCGTTGTAGTTCTTGGCGTTGGCGCACGGTCAGTGCGGCATTACGATGTAATCCCATGATAAACTCCGAGGGGAGCGCTGCGATCGACGCAGATGGTCGTTAATCTATTGTACCATTACAGCTACCTGCTCGACGCTGGTGCTATGCTGCTGGAAATTATGCTGAGTACGCCGAAAATAAAAATGGACTTCGGTGCTGATGGTCATTATCAGGCCATCAAGCTGCTTAAGGATTTGGCTAATAGCTGGGTTTTTAAGTTCAATTGAAGCATGACGATTGAACATCTGTACCCATGCTTGGAGTGTTGATTCTTGATGAACATGCGGTTCGCCACCAAGAAAAATAAAATCTGGCTCCGTTCCATTCGTATTGCGCAATCCTCGCTCCTCAAATACCGTGATTAGCGTTGAGCGTGATTGTTGACAGCAGAAACGATACTCTGGCTTAAACAGTGTCAGTAAGTGTGTTTTGGCATGACTTAGCGCATAGCTCATAACCTGATAGGCTGCTAACCAATTGCTTAAAACCTCATTAAGCAGCTGATATTCTTGATCATGCGAACTATCAAGGATGTGGTCGGGATCAGCATCAAACGCAATAATCTGTCCATCTGGATAAATTCGTGATGTTGTTAGCGTCAACATTGCGAGGTTTTGGTTTGTTTCGCGGTAGACGAGCCAGGTTGGGGTTTGGCTATTTGAAGAAATCATACACTGCTCCACTTCCTTCATCCCTAGGAAATAGCCGCCAATACCCCCAATAACACCACCAATCGTTGCACCAACCGCTGCTCCGCCTTTTGCACCTGCTGCCCCACCGACCCAGCCGCCAGCAACTTTGGTTGTTTCACGAACTTTATCATCGGCTGTTGCAATGTTATATACATCAAACGCCGCCCCAACGACAAAGAGCCCTCGCGATGCTCCACGGATAAACTTGCCACCAGCAATACTTCCAAAAATATTGGGTTTAGGATTTACCGAGCGCGTCAGCAATTGATGATCATTCGTAATTGCACTCTTAAACGATTGCCAAAGTGGTTTATTAATTTGCCCCATGCCGCCTTCAACATTCCAGTGCAGAAAGTTTGGGCCTGCGGGCACTGCTGTTGAGCCACCGCCAGGCAAGAAACCAAGCCCTGCTTTGGTTTTGATTGGGCCATAAGCAAAGCGAAGATTTGGTTTTTTTAATTTAAAGGGTGCTCGTCCCCAACCAGCATGTTGATGAATCGAGAAAACGGTATCAGGGCCTGAACCACCAACATACAACCATAGCCGTTTGCCAGCATTAGTATAGCCACTGGGAATAATGCCCATTTACCAAGGATTGGGACTGGCCCTGGACCAAAGAGAGCTGCTCCTGCGACAAATGGGGCTGCCCATAACGACTCAGGCTTGGCCGACGGATTATAGCCTAAGAAATTAAGTATTAGATCACTGCGTGCTTCGAGTGATCGAGCATTACTTGCAACAGCTTGGAATGCTTGTGAACCCTGTGCTGGCCCATGCTCCCATTTAAAAAGTGTTGCTGCTTCAGCTTCAGCAGCTTCGAATAGCTTACTAATCTTGAGCGTAATTTCTTGCGAAACGCTGAAGAGCGTATTGAGCCGTTGAAAAGCGGGATAAACTTCATTATCGAGTTCGGCTTTAAACCGATTAAAGGCCTCACCTTGCCATTGACCTGCTTCTAAAGGCTGGCTGTTTGCTTGATTGCTTGGCAAATTCTTTCGGTGGTGTGTACTAAGGTTTGAAAACGCTGGGCAATCCGTGCTAAATGCTCATAATGAGCTTGAATAATAGCTTGGCTCATCTTAAAAACCCTCTTTACTATACCGCTATCTAGATTTATCACTATAGCAAATCTAAATTGGCTGTACAAGAGGATGAATTGATTACAGTAGACTTATTGGGAACTAAAACAGTTCGACCATCCGCTTAATGTATAACGACTAAGCGGATGGTCGATTCATGGCTTTAGCGTCCGTGGATTTGGTCGAGGGTTGCTACGGTTTCACCAGTTTGTTGTTCGTAGGCTGCAATCATTGCCAAAAGCCCTTGGCCAAGCGTTTTGGCAACTGGCAATGACATATTGACAACGGCAACGGCGCGGCCATTGGTTTGTAACACGGTATAGGCATCAGTTGAGCCTAAACCATTGATAAAACCATTAGCATACATTAATGGTGCTTCCAAAAATGCATCTTCAACTAAACTTTGTAGGTGTTCTAAATCGCTCATACATCCTCCTGAATATTAATCTGCGCAGAGAAATAGCGCTGGTGTGAACCAAGCGCTATTTTAACTGCATATTGATTTTTCGGCGAATAGCTTAATCCGAAATGATTACTTTAAAGGTTATTTGGCTGCGATCCAGCGTGATCAAATCGCCATGTTGTAAGACTTGGCGGCGATCAACCTGAATGGGCCGACCTGTTGAATCCGTAATTGTTGTCGGGTTTGGCGAGAGGCTTTCAATATAGAAATGGCCGCCAGTTTCGGTAATTTCAAATTGGCGCCGTGAAACCCGCAAACCATTGGGGTGGCTGCCCAAATCGACGGCCAATAGATCGTTGCTTGCTTGATTGTCGAAGCGGCCAACGATTGCTGGTTGCCAGTGTAAACGATAACTATTGCCAGATGGATGCTCGCGCAAATAAATTCGGCGGGCCATGGGCTGGCCGGCTTCTGGCATATTGGGCATTGCTTCACTAAATATCAAGCGTTCTTTATTGGAAACTTGTTTATCGAGTGTGCGGTTATTGCTTAAGACGCTGCCATCCTGCTTGATTAAGCAATAGGCATCGGGATTTTGCCCAAGAAAATCGAAGTCACGCCGAAATTCCTTCAAAATCGATTCAACAAGTTCTCCGGTAGGAATGTTGGTGAGTGTTTGAGCAACTTGTTGCTTTTTTTCATAGACATCGATAAAAAGTTCAAAGCGGGCTTGTTTGGCACCCATGAAAGTAACTCCTCACACGGTACTAGGTTTGGGGGAGCGATCCAACAGCGTGGATCGCTCCTCACTGCTTTAGCTTTCTAAGGTTCCTTCGAAGGTCAAGATCAACGATTCATCATCGCTGCTCGTCATGTCGGCCATCATGGTCGCCGTTTCGAGATCGAGGCCATCGTGCATATGCTGATCGACCAACATTTGATGCAACATCGATCGCAGACGCTCAGAGCTGTTCCAACTTGCAAAATCCATCGAAATATAATTTTGCATAATTGTTTCAGCAATGTTGCTGTCACCGTTTGCCTCTTTGATCCGTGGCATCAAGCGTTGAATACCTTGGCGAATCAGGGCCGACATTCTAGCCACTTTCGGGTCTTGTTCCATGCTGACTGGTTTATCGCCAATCGTAATTGCTCCGGTTGACCATGCTGCCCGTTCTGGGTAGCGCTCGCTGATGGTTTCAACCCAGCCATCAAGGGCTGTGATCACCCGTTCTGCCTCATCGCTGGCATCTTCGGTAACAACATGGCTGCCATCGGTATACGGACTGGCGACTTGAATCAAGGTTGTTTGGCCTGCTTTGACCATAAAGCCCCGACCCATTGGTAATTCCTTGCCCCGAACTTCGCTTGGTGTGCGCATAACCCGTAATGATTCAACCGCTTGAGCTGTCCGCAAGCCAATCCCAAAGTTGGCACTCATAACCCGGCGGCGCAGATCATTGACTGAGCCATCGAGGGTGCCTGCAATAATTACAAACACGCCTTCGCCACCATAGCGCCGGGTAAGCACTGCAATATCGTTCATCACTGAACGCTTGCTTTCTGCTTCGTCGCTGAAATCTTCAAAGTTATCGATGAAAATGTAGACTGGGCGGTTAATTGCTTGCTGAGCGAATGCTTGACACTCGATTTGCAGATTTTCCAGCAAAGAACCCATTTGATCAATTTCGCTGACGGTTTGCAAGACGTGCGGCAAATCAGCGAGGCTGCGTTTGCCACCATACTTGAAGAAGCGTCCGCGAGTATCAATCAAGACCATAGCAACCTGTTCAGGTGTGTAGCGATCGGCCAGCGAAAGCACCCAGTTGTAGAGCAAGGTGGTTTTACCAGAGATTGGTGGCCCAGCAATCGCTGCGTGTGGCCCAATCTTCTTGAGATCGTACATGGCTGGCATCAGGTTGTTGCTTTGGCCAATGACGCTCCAAATGACTTTGCCTTCAGCAACTTTATTGGTTTCATCGAGCATTTCGCGCAATGGCACAATTTGCGGCAGAATTTGAATTGGATCAGGCGTGCTGCGCATGCCACCAAGTTGTTCAACCCGGGCCTGCATCATCATCCCCATCAAATCAAGTTCTTCAGCTTCGTTGCGATGGTCGCGGCCATCAGGCCCAACCAAGCCCACTGGCAAGGTTGCTTGGAAGAGCAATGGGCGCTTGCCAACCCGGATATACCCGCGGCCTGGCACATCACCAAATTCAATTGCTCCCCGCCCAACAATATCCATGTAGCGATCTTGTTGGCCTTGCTTGAAGGTAATCCGTTCACCAAATAGGCTACCAAAGCGGCTTGACATATTAGTTGGGAAGTTGGCTGTAACGATAAAGGCAATCCCAACGCTCAACGAGCGCCGAACCAATGGAATCAAGATCGATTCTTCAACCGAGTCGTAATTCTCGTGGATGATGGCAATATTATCGATTGCGACCACAATTGCTGGCAAAGCTTTATCTGGGAACTGCTTGTTATATTCATAGATCGTGTTGACCCCTGCATCGCTAAAGATCTGTTGGCGTTCGCGGGTCAAGCGTTCCATTTTGCTGAACAAACGCAGCATTTGTTCTTCAAACGTTTCGTCATCAGCGTAGATCAATGCCCCAATGTGTGGCAAGTTGCGCAAGCTACGGAAGTTGCGCCCGCCCAAATCGACCACATAGGCGTGGAGTTCATCAGGGCTGTGGCTGGCTGCCAAACCGGCAATGATCGAGCGCAACAACGAAGTTTTACCCCAACCAGAATCGCCATAAATCGCCAAATGATTGGTGCTGAAATCAAAGACAAATGGCAATTGGGTTGCTTCATTGGGATCATCAACCAACAAGGCTGCGGTGCGCATGGCCTCGGTTTCCCAATCGACTCCAGGCCAGAGATGTTCAGTATCACCGTTGATCCAATCGGTCACTGCTGGTTGGAAGACAATAATGCTATTGTCTTTGGCATTGATAATTGGTGATTGCAAACTTACACGGTCGGGCAAGAAATTTGGCCATGGTTTTGGCGTTGGTTGGAAGTTAACCAACTCACGTGAAATTTGCACCACGGTATCGAACAATTTCGGCGTATCTTCGCTGGTTGAGACTGGTTCTGGCTCTCGATCTGGCCAGAGCACGCTCACTTCGCGGTCATCGATTTGGCTTTCGCCAGTGTACGAAACCTGAATCAATTCAAGATTTTCGTTGCCAATTTGCAAGTAGCCACGGCCTGGCATGCCGTTGGGCAAGAAAGCTGCATCTGGTTTGCGCAAGAGTTCGCGGCTGGTATCTGGCTGTTCAACCCGCAGACAGAGCCGCAACTTGATATTGGCGCGCATTTGGTCGGTAACGCCCTTTGGTTGTTGCGAAGCGAGCAAGAGGTTGACCCCTTGCGCACGCCCAACCCGGGTGATACTTTCCAACGATGGCAGATATTCAGGGTTCGAATCGAACATTTCGGCGTATTCGTCGATGATGATGAACAAGTGTGGATAGGCGCCAAACTCTGGTTTCTTATGGAAGCCACGTTCGCGATATTCCACAATATCTTTCGTGCCAGTCATCGCGTTGAGTGCTTGGCGGCGCCGAATTTCAGCATCAATCGAGGTGAACATACGATCAACTGCCGACTTGTTCAAGTTGGTCACAATGTCCACACAATGCGGCATGTTTTCGAACGGCTTGAAGGCACCGCCCCCCTTGAAGTCGACCAAGACGAAGTTGAGAATATCGGGCGAGTAATTCAGCGCCAGACCTACAATCAAGGTCATCAGCAATTCCGATTTACCAGCACCAGTACCCCCTGCAACCATCCCGTGAACACCGTCACGCTTGGCTTCAAGTTGCAGCGTGCGTGGCCGATTGCCTGAGACAATCCCCAAACATGCAGCCAACCAGCCAGCTTGTTTGCCAGTGCCTGCGTTATATTCCCAGGTTTTGGCCGTTGCTTCTTTGAGTTCTTCGACAAATGGCCGATCGCCACGGCCAATATTGTGCATTTCTTGCAGCACTTGGCGATACGATGAACTCTTGGGCAAGGCGGCAATTCCCAGTGGTGGTTGGTATTTACCGGGATTATTGGCGATATGCGCATTCATATGCTTGCCGATAACCCGAATTTGGCCAGCTTCACCGCGAATTTGCAGTTTTTCGGTAACTTGTGGTTGGCCGTCAGCGCCTAAGACATCGGCTTTGCCAATGGTGCCTGGCGGCAAGGCAATGTGATAGCTCAGTGCATCGCGACCAACTTTGACAGCACCACGGCCAGGAATTTCTTCAACTTCTAAGAGCCGTGCGCCAACAATGGCCGAATAGTCGCCTGCATCAGAAATCTTGAAGGTCAAGCGCTCGGTAAAGAGGCTATACAGCTTACTTGATAGAATATTCAAGCGGCTAGCAGTGATCAGAATGTGCAATCCATAGGCTTTGGCTTGGCGTGCCAAGGCCACAAAGACCTCAAGCAGGTTATTGGCATCATTATTCTTATCATCACCAAAGGTTTCGATATATTCGCCAAAGTTGTCGATTGCCACCAAAATGGCAGGCTTTGGATTAGCAGCGTTTTGGCTGTTGTACTCAGAGAGCGTAGAAACCCCAGCATCGCTGAACAGCTTCTTGCGTTCGTCAACAACATTATTCAATTCACGCCAAAGCTGCTGAATCCGCTCTTCGTAGCCTTGTTCGTCTGGCAGAATTACCGTCCCAACGTGAGGGATGGAGCGTAAGACTTCAAGGTTACGGCCACCAAGATCAAGCACATGGGCATTGAATTCGTTGGGCGAGTGGGTTGCCGCCAAACTCAACACCAACGAGCGAATCATGGTTGTTTTACCCCAACCAGAAGCGCCGAAAACCACCACGTGACCTTTGTTGAAGTCGAGCACTAATGGCATTTGGCGGGCATTGCCTGGATCGTCAAGTACCCCAACGACCGCGCGCATTGCTACGTGATTCCAATCTACTCCAAACCACTGACCTTTATTTTCAAACCAATCGCCAACAAAGGCATTGATTGCGATTCGTTGCGAACGGCCAAGGGTCATCAATGGTAGATAGGTTTTGTCAACATACCGTGGATTGAGCGGTTGTTCGTAGGTAATGGCATCGGGCAATGGCGCTGGCCATGGTGTTTGAGGCCGTGGGCGTGGGTGGAGTAAATTTTGCGCCATCGTCACGATTAATTCATAGAACTTAGCCTTGGTGCCGTCGGCAGCCACTGCATAATCGTATGATTCACCAGTGTAGGAAACTTGAATCAGGTCAAGATTTTCGTTGCCAACTTGGAGATAGCCCCGACCAGGCATCCCGCTTGGCAAGAAGGCTGCATCCGAGCGACGCAACATTTCGCGGCTGGTTTCAATATCTTCAACCCGCAAACAGATCCGATATTTGATATTGGCCCGCATTTGGTCGGTAACCCCGATTGGCCGTTGTGAAGCCAGCAAGAGGTTAACCCCAATTGAACGCCCAACCCGGGTGATACTTTCTAGCTCATCGCGGAACTCTGGGGTATCGCTGATCATTTCGGCATATTCGTCGATAATGATAAACAGATGCGGGAATGGCCCCCATTGTGGGTCGAGGTGGAAGCCCTTGGCACGATATTCCACAATATCTTTGGTGCCAGTGCGTGCATTCAGCGCTTGGCGACGGCCCATTTCTGCATTGATTGCAGTAAACATCCGGCGTACGCGCGATTTATTCAAGTTGGTCACCAAATCAACGGTGTGTGGCATATCCTTGAAGGGATCAAAGGCACCACCACCTTTATAGTCGACCAAAATGAAGTTAAGGATACTGGGGTCGTAGCGCACAGCCAAACCGATGATCAAGCTCATCAACAATTCCGATTTACCAGCGCCAGTACCGCCAGCAATCATGCCGTGAACACCGTCTTTTTTGGCTTCGAGTTGCAGCGTGCGTGGGCGATTGCCCGACATCACCCCAATCGTCACTTTGAGCCAATCGGCATTTTCGGGCTTGATGCTATTTTCCCATGCTTCGCTCATCAGGCTATTCAATTGAGGCCGTAGATCAGCATCGAAGCGAATTTCGCGCTGGAGCATGGTGGCATACATTTCGGGCAACATCGATTTGAAGAGAATCGCCTTGGGCATTGCATCAACCCGCCGTGGCTTGAGATAGTTCTTGCCACTGGTGCGGGCATAATCAGTCATAAATTGGGCCAATTGATCGATTTCTTTCATTTCGATCGTTGGGTCAAGCGAGCCATCGCTGCTGATGCCTGCTGCGACTGCCACTTGGAAACTGAGCGGCTGTGGGCCAACCTTGGTATAGCCACGGCCAGGAATATCATTGATGTCGTCAACCCGCCCGCCAACGATCGACCGATATTCGGTGTTATCGCTGAGCTTCAAGGTGTAACGCTCGGTAAACAAGCTAAAGATTTGGTTGGATAGCTCAGCCATGCTGCCAATGGTGATGATAAAGTGAATGGCATATGGTTTGGCTTGGCGCGCAATCGAAATTAGCTTATCCAGCACGCTTTCGACGTTGCTATCTGGGCCTTCACCAAAGGTTTCGGTAAATTCGGCAAAGTTATCGATTGCAACCAAGATTGCTGGCTGGGTATTGGTTGGATTAACCGCATTGTATTGGTAAATATCGGCAATCCCTGCATCGTTGAGCAACAGCTTGCGCGCATCGACAATATCGTTGATTTCGCGCAGCAATTGTTCGACCCGTTCTTCGTAGCCTTCGCCATCAGGAATAATCACCGCACCAGAGTGAGGCAATTTATCCAGCACGCTAAAGTTTCGCCCACCCAAATCGAGAATATACATGTGCATCTGATTTGGTGAGTGGGTTGCGGCCAAGCTCATCAGCATCGAGCGTAGGAAGGTGGTTTTACCCCAACCAGAGCCACCAAAGACCACTGCATGGCCGCGTGGGAAGTCCACGGTCAAGGGTAATTGCTTGGCTGCATACGGATTATCAATCAAGCCAAGCACAGGCCGCATTGCATAATCACGCCAGTTCAGATCTTCGACCCAGCCCGACGTCCCATTGATCCATTTGTTCAAGGCAGGGTTCAAGGTTAGATCGTGCTCGCGGGGCAAGCCAACCATGATCTCGTCGATGCCCAACAGATATTCTTCAAAAGTCACTGCATTAACATTCGGATCTTCTGAGATCAGGTGTTGGGTCAAGGCCAGTTCGCGTGGCAAGAAGTTTGGCCATGGTGCCCGTTGAATTGGCACGTTGTTATCGCGTGACAAGGCATCGAGCGTGCTGACAATGACTTTATACAGTTCTGGTGGGCTTTGATCTTGGGTATCAATCCCTGGGTCAACGCCTTCAGCGCGGCGGCGATCTGGCCAAATAACTTTTTCTTGTGAAACTGAATTGGGGTCAACATAGGGATCGCCAGTGTAGGCCACTTGAATCAATTCAATTTCTTCGTTGCCAACTTGGAGATAGCCCCGACCTGGAATCCCGGTCGGCAAGAAGGCTGCATCCGAGCGGCGCAACATTTCGCGGCTTTCGCCTTGGGTTTCTACCCGCAAGCTAATCCGGAACTTGATATTCGAACGCATTTGGTCGGTGATCCCGCTAGGCCGTTGCGCGGCGAGAATCAGCGAAACCCCTAGCGAACGGCCAATCCGCGTGATACTTTCCAATTCGCCCCGATACTCAGCCCGATCGGCGATCATTTCGGCGAATTCGTCGATGATGATAAACAAATAGGGATAAGGATAGTGGGTATTGTGGAAGTTCTTCTTGCGATATTCAACGATATTTTTGGTATCAGTTTCGTTGTTTAAGACTTGGCGGCGTTGCATTTCCGACTTAATTGCTGTGAACATGCGGGTTACGCCATCGCCAGCCAAGTTGGTGATGATATCAACACAGTGGGGCAGGCGTTCGAATTCCTTGAATGCGCCACCACCCTTGTAGTCAACCAACACAAAGTTAACCACTGAAGGATCGTAGGTCACTGCCATCACCGCAATCAGCGAGATCAGCAACTCCGATTTACCAGAACCGGTACTCCCTGCGACCATCCCGTGAACCCCATCACGTTTGGATGAGAAAACCAGGGTCCGGGTTTTATTCCCCGACATGCGGCCAACCTTGGCGCGCAGCCAGTTGGCGTATTTCGGTTGGGTGCTGCGTTGCCAATTCTTAATCGCATCGACCTTGAGTTCATCAAGCGAGCTATAGCCCATGAGATCAAAGAAGGCAACACCATCGGCGAGATTAGCCCCAGCGCTTTGGCGCAGGTTGAGGGTCGAGAGTTCTTCGGCCAATTTGCGCGATTCTTCGCGATTAACAATATTATCGGCAGCCCCGATATAGCGGAAGGTATTAACCCCCTGCTCGGCGTAGCGGAAGAACAATTGTTGATGTTGGGCTTGCTTGCTGTTGGTTGCTGGCGTGGTGCGTTCAATTTCAATCACCGACTTACAACCACCAGGCACTTTGCTGCGTTCTGGCACGAGGAAGATAACCGCAGCGCCAAGCTGTGGGCCTTCTTCGATCAAGATCGAGAGTGCTGCATCCGATTCGATATCGCGTAAACGCTCGCCAGCTTTTTCATACATATCGAGCAAGTCAACCACCAGCAACATAAATGGTAAGCCAGGGTTGCCACGGCCCGAATTATTATTATTTTCTTCGTTATCTTCCATCCGCATCTTACGTTGCGATAGAATTTTACGAATCCCTTCCATGTATTGATCTAATTCATCGCCTTCTTCATCGGCATCATCAGCAACTTCTTTGATTTCGCTGACGAAACAAAGTTGCTCATATTCGCCTGGCTGACAGTGGGGCAAGGTTTCGACCCAATCCCATTCGTTATATTTTGAGGCCAAAACATACAAACGCGAATCGGAAGGTGAGTGGAACACCGCATAATGCGCCAAAATCGAGCGAATCGATTCATAGACAGCATCCCGATCGCCTGCAATCCCCAAGGCATGAGTGGTTGGGGTAATCGGGGTTGTCTTTTCTTTCGAGCTGCCTTCTTCTTCTTGCTTATAGCGCAAGGTAATAATAATCGGAATATCAGAGACATAGCGTGAATCAGCATCAAGCTTCATGGCTTCGCGAGCAAGGGGGCTGCTAAAATTGCCACCGCTCTTAACCTCGTAGACCACGGTTGAGGGCAATGTGCCCATCCCAAGGCGTACTGAGCCGAAGTCATCATCAGAAACCCGCCGTTCCCAAATCCGCGCATTCGAGCGGAGGGTGCGTTCAGGCTTTTCTAAATCTTGCTTGGCATCGGTAATAACCTTGATCGTATTTGGCGTATCAGGATAGTTGTAGCGATAGAAACGGCGCTGCAAATCGTGATAGCCGTGCATATCTTTATTTAATTCAACGATCTGTTCATGGTATTGGCGTTCACGTTCTAAACGTTGGTTTTTTTCACGAATAAACGAATAGATTGAGAACCCTGTGGAGGCCAACACCGATAATGCCATCGGGATGAGAATCAAAGCGCCGCTACCGCCACGCCCTCCAAACATTGTTACGAAGACATAACCCACAATCATCGTCATCGGCAGAGCCAACTGAATGAGTTTCGAAATCGCATCCTCAGGGTTTTCTGGGGGGGATGGGATTTCAAAACGATTAAAAGGTAGCTCTGGTTGAATCCGTGGAGGACGATCTATCATCTGGATAGAGTTTTTCATCGGTGCATCTCCAAAATTCCGCCCATCGATCAGTCACTGATCGGATCTGATGTGAACACACGCTAAAAAGTGGCACGAGGAGAGAAATTGCGCATTGCTGGTGTAACGCGTCAACTATACCATACAAACCTGTATTTCGGCTAGTGGTTGACAGCTTTTGAATAAATGAGTAGAGTAGTGCCAACAATCCTCGCCTAGCAATCCAGATTACGGTATGATAGAGCCATAATCTGGTTTCCCATGACTACCCATGGAACGGAGTAAGTGCCCATGAAACAGGTATGTCTGTTATGTGAACGAACATCGTTTGATAATAATTTGTATTGTCAAGAAGTTTATTGTCAAGCTGAAAAATCGCCAACAATTCTCGGATATGGAAAATGGCTGGGCGATATTGAAATCGTGCGGCCTGTTGTTGTCCTACGCTCTTCAGTTTTATACGAAGCTAGCCACCAAAAACAACGCGTGTTTCTTAAAGTAGCCCATGTTGGCAGCGAAAATACTGAGCGCCTAAAACGTGAAGCCGAATTTCTGAAAACTATTCGGGTTTCGAACGAACGCAATACGTTCTTGCCAAATTGGCGTCCACCCTATGCAAATGCTACAGTAAGCGCTCAAACTGAGGCCTACGGGCGGGCGATGCTCGGTGAGCACCTTTTTTACTATTATTTGTCAGATTTCTTTGCTGGTGAATCGTTACGCGATGCACTGACCAAAAATCCGCAAATGTGGGTCAACCATATTGGCTGGTTGGTCATGCGTTTGGCGTCATCGATTGCGCTCTTGCAAAGCAAAGGTGTTTTGCATTTTGGAATCAACCCCGAATCGCTGTTGGTGCATTTTGAAGATAATCCTTCAGTCCCAACCATTCACTTGCTCGATTTGGGCATCGCTAGCACGCCCCAAAATATTAACAACGATTGGTATTCGTTTATGGTGCCGCCAGCCTACACTGCACCAGAGATTATGCAGCCGCACTTACAAAAGCCAAGCTATGCAACCGATGTTTATGGCCTCGGCCTGATTTTGTATGAAATGCTGGTTGGTGTTCCGGCCTATCCCTTCAAGCTCAAAAGCGACGAAGAGGTTTATCAAGCAGTCTTAAAAAACCATCATGTTAATATGAACCGAACTGCTGACGTGCGAGCAATTGCTGAGCTTGCTGTGCGTATGGTCGATGTTCAAGTAGCGAATCGCCCTCAGAATGCGGCCCAGGTCGTCCAGGAATTGCTCAAATTGTTTGGCGAAGTCCCAACTGCCAAAAAGAGCCGCTGGCCGAGCCTTAATACAATCCTGATTATTGTAATTAGTTTATTGACGGTGGCCTTTTTGATTACCTTCTTCGTAACCTTGAATCAGTTGAATATTATTTAGCTTATGTTCGTGGTTGAAGAGCAGGGTTTGCGCCCTGCTCTTTTTCGTGCTTGAAACTTCAAAGCTTTTAGCCCTTAAACTCAAACCGACCATGCAAGTGCATGATCGGTTTGAAATACTGGGTAAAATGACTTGGTATGGAACTAGCCGAAGCGGCCTGAAGCGGTGAAGTCTTGGTTTTGGAAGTTCTTGATGGCGGTATTGACATCTTGGGTGATTTCAATACATTTTTCAGCCATCTTTTCGATCTGTGGACGGAACTGATCGATGTAGTTTGCTACAGCTGCGCCACCGACCAAACCGATGAAAGCAGTTGCTTTAAGGGTGGTTGAAAGCACTTCCAAAACTTTAGCGACGGTTTTCAAAACTTGACCAACCGTGTTGATGGTTTTAGCAATTTGTTGGACTGGTCCAACATTCATCTCAATTTTTGCTGCTGCCATGAAATGGCCTCCTTAGATCTATCTTTAAGAATTCAAGGTCAAAATTAGTAGAACTTAGCGATGCTGCGCAATTTTGAGTTAACCAAGTTGCGAGCGGTGCTATCAGCGCGATCGATCAAATCGCGAGCTTTGCCCAAGTTGCTGTGGTAGCTGGTGATGCCAGTGCCGATGCGGCTAATCTGAGGGCTCAACAAGCTGGTCAATTCCTCACGGAATGCATCAGCGCCTTCGCCTTTCCAGTCAACTACCGATGAAGCAATGATTTTCTTGATTGGAGCCAAAGCTTGTTCTTGAATGACATTGAATTGTTGCATCAATTGTTGCAGAACGCTTTCCAAAACTTTGCGAGCCAAGCGCATCAAGAAACTTTTCATGAATAAACTCCTCAATTAGGTATAAAAAGATCCAATTACGATTAGAAGGTGCTTTTCGCGCCGCCGTCAGCTGCATCCATTGCGGCCATAGCGTTCTTGATGTCGCCTTGAATTTCGGTCATCTTGGCAGCTAATTTAGCCAATGATGGAGCCATCATGCCGGTCAAAACATCGACGAATTCGCTACCAGCGTCGCCTTTGAGGGCTTCGTCGATGGTGCTAGCAATTGACAAAACTTCTTGGGTTACATCTTGAACTTGTTCGTGCGCTTTGCCAAAGGTTGCTTGGGCTTGTTCCATTGTCGCACGATCATACTTCATTTTTTCTGCTGCCATGAGAGGGCCTCCTTAATAAAAATAGCTAGATTTAAATTTTCCAAGCTTTGAAGATTGCTGATGCTTCATCTTCGTGTTGTTGGAAGGTTTGCTTGATTTCGTTGCTGGTTGATTGGAAGGTGTTGAATGCTTGAATCAAGCGATTGAAGGCTGGGGTCATTTCGCCTTGCCATTCTTGTTGGAAGCTCGTTGCTGCAGCCCCTACCCATTTTTCTTGCAAAACTTGGGATAGTTGATTGAGGGTTTGCAACAATTGTTGCACGTTTTGTTCGAGCTTACCGAAGCGTTGAGCAACTTGAGCCATCGCTTCTTGATCGATTTGTACTACTTCTGCTGCCATTGAGAAATCCTCCTTGTGTGTTTCGGAGCCAAGTTGGCTGCATTGGGCCACACGTCCACAATGCTTGCGAGTTATATCAATCTGACGAAAGAAGGTAGCCGAAGCTTTCCTTTTAGGTTTGAGTGATATGCCGAGCGACCGAGATTGCTAATAGTTGAATTGTCCTTGGCTGCCAAAGGTTGTTTGTGCTCCGCAAGAGCTTGCTTCTAACACCACCAGCCCAACACCACCGCTTTGTATAAAAAGACCAAATAGGGGTTTATCGATTGTTATTGCCACCAAAGCGATAGATTGTTACAAAAACTGGCCTAATGAGCGAAATTCGGATCCGTCGAGAAACGAGTTTGTTCAATTAGTAGTTTTTGTGCTTACTGAGTGTGCCTGCTTTAACCAAATACATTCTCTCACCCCATGTATTTAGCTATTGCAACGTTGTAATGCTATTTGCTTCACATAAACATCGATTGCCAATTGCGGTTAATTCGTACTCAGAGTGTACAAAACCAAATTGCACTTGTCAAGAGCTTTTTTTAGGGTTTTTCCCACCAATATCGCAATTGGTTAGGAGTCTTGTACTATCTCTGACCTATAAACAGTGCTCGGTTGTTAATCATAGCGCCTCAGCGACCTTTGAGAAAGGTCTTGGATTGAGTTTATTCTGGCATTTCAGCTTACTAGTCTTCCTCAGCTACCCTGCTAGCTAGCTAATGGCCTACCCTGAGTACTAGGACTTGCGGAATCAAGCGGCAATTTGCTTGATTATCGGCTACTTTGCAACTCAATTTTGAACTTGATTAACCAGATTTAGCGCGTTGGAATCAGGCAATCAGCTGGTTTGGTTAAGTAACGAGGCTTGATTGACGGTTGATCTGGCATCTGCTACAGTATTGGCTACAATTTTTTATTCGTCTGAGGCCAAGTTGTCGTAGCTTGGTTGCAAATTGGGGAAAGTCCGGTGAGATTCCGGCACTGTCGCGCAACGGTATGGCTCAATGCTAAGTCCGAATGCCCACTCAGTTCGAAATGATCGAGATGTCCCTTCGCGTCAAAGGGGGTGATCATTGCCGCTTGCAATTGATGCCCATGGGCTGCTGCCTATGGTTTGGTAATGGTTTATGCCTGTTCCGCTAAGGAGCAGGCATTTTTTATTTAGCGCACAAAGGATGCTCTATGAATGTGATCGAGGTTGAGCTACGAGCGACTAGCGAGCAGGCTACTTGGCTTTTGCAACTACTTGCTGAGGCTTGTAGCGCTTATCCCCAAACAACCGACGCGAATCAGCTCTGGCAGGCTGCCAACTTGAGCTTTTATCCCAATATGACTGCTGGCGAACAACTCCAAGCCTGTATTTTGACCGCCCGCAGCTGGATTGAGCAGGAGCCAGATTATAGTTTTGTGGCCGCCGCACTCTTGGCCAGCCAACTGAATTGCGAGGTTTTTGGCGAATATCTGGCAGGTTCAGCGGTTGCTACCCGCTGTCCAACGGCATTTATCCAGTATATTCAGGCCGGAATTGAGCAAGGGTTGCTTGACCCGCAGTTGGCCAAGTTTGATTTGGCTCGTTTGGCGGCGGCAATTGTGCCTGAACGCGATGCTTTATTGGCGTATCCTGGCCTGCAAACGCTCTATGATCGCTATTTTATTCAGTGGGCTGGTTTGCGCCGCGAGTTGCCGCAATTCTTTTGGATGCGGGTGGCAATGGGCTTGGCCTTGAATGAGGCTGATCGCGAAGCTCAAACCCTGCGTTTCTACGAGCTGCTGTCGCAATTTTACTTTACCTCGGCCACGCCAACCTTATTCAACGCCGCGACGACTCATCCGCAGTTGTCATCGTGCTATCTCTCGACGGTCGGCGATGATCTTGAGGCGATTTTTTGGGGGATCAGCGATAACGCCATGCTTTCGAAGTGGGCTGGTGGCTTGGGCAACGATTGGACTCCTGTGCGGGCGCTCGGCGCGCCAATTCATGGCACGAATGGCGTGAGCCAAGGCGTGATTCCCTTCCTCAAAATTGTCAACGATACCGCGATTGCGGTCAATCAGGGCGGTAAGCGCAAAGGCGCGGTCTGCGCTTATCTCGAAGCGTGGCACGCTGATATTGAAGATTTTCTTGATTTGCGCAAGCCAACAGGCGATGAGCGCCGCCGCACCCACGATATGCACACGGCTTTGTGGATTCCTGATTTGTTGATGGAGCGGGTGTTGAGCAACGGCACGTGGACGTTGTTCTCACCTGATGAAGTGCCTGATTTGCACGATTTGTATGGCCAGGCATTCGCGCTACGCTACGCAGAATACGAAGCGCTGGCGGCGCAAGGCTTGCTGCGTTCGGCACGTCAAGTCGAAGCACTCGGTTTGTGGCGCAAAATTTTGACCCGCTTGTTTGAAACCGGCCATCCTTGGATTACCTGGAAGGATGCTGCCAACCTGCGTTCGCCGCAGGATCACGTTGGGGTGATTCATAGCAGCAATTTGTGCACTGAAATTTTGCTCAATACGTCGGCTGACGAGATTGCGGTCTGTAATCTTGGCTCGATTAATCTGGCGGCCCATATTCGTGATGGCGCGCTTGACCTTGAAACATTGCGCACAACGGTTACGACAGCAGTGCGCATGCTCGATAACGTGATTGATATTAATTTTTATCCGCGCCCGCAAGCAGCGCAAGCCAATGCCCGTCATCGGCCAATTGGGCTTGGTCTGATGGGCTTTCAAGATGCGCTTTATGGGTTGAATATCAGCTACGCCAGCCAAGCGGCGGTCGAATTTGCTGATCGTTCGATGGAAGCGATTGCCTATTTTGCGGTCGCGGCTTCGATTGATTTGGCTATCGAGCGCGGCGCATACCCAAGTTTTCGTGGCTCGAAATGGGATCGTGGGATTTTGCCGATTGATAGTTTGGCGCTTTTGGCTGACCAACGTAGCACCAAACCGGAGCTTGATCACAGCAGCCATTACGATTGGCAACCGCTGCGCCAAGCCTTGGCTGAGCATGGCATTCGCAATAGCAATTTGCTGGCGATTGCGCCGACTGCCACGATTGCTAATATCGTTGGCACTAGCCAATCGATTGAGCCGACCTATCGCCATTTGTATGTTAAAAGCAATCTTTCGGGCGATTTTACGACCGTCAATTGGGCGTTGGTCGCTGCGCTCAAAGCTCGCGGCTTGTGGGATGCAGATTTGCTGGCCGAATTGAAATATTACGATGGCGCGATTAGCCAAATTGAGCGAATTCCTGCTGAACTCAAGGCCCAATTTTTAACTGCCTTCGAAATTGCCCCCGAATGGTTGATTGCCTGCGCTGCTCGTCGCCAAAAATGGATCGATATGGGTCAATCGTTGAATTTATATGTGGCTGAAACCAGCGGCAAACGCTTGAATGAGATTTATCTGACGGCGTGGCGCATGGGATTAAAAACCACTTACTACCTGCGCACGCTGGCTGCGACCCAAATTGAAAAATCGACCTTGGATATTAATCGCTTTGGGGTGCAGCCGCGCTGGATGCGCAATGTGAGCGAATCGGCCAGCGTGCTAGCCGATAATTTTTGCCCAATCGACGACCCTAGTTGCGAAGCCTGTGAGTAGCGAGGAATTTCGAATGACTGAACAATTTGGGCGCTTCAATGCCAGTGATAAACGCTTGATCAATTGTAATCAAGTTGACGTAAATCAATTAATGCCGTTGCGCTATGGCTGGGCTTGGGAGCATTATCTCAATGGCTGTGCCAACCATTGGATGCCGAACGAAGTTTCGATGACTGGCGATATTGCAATTTGGCGCTCGAATAGCTTATCGAATGATGAGCGCTTGATGGTGCTACGCAATTTAGGTTTTTTTGCTACAGCTGAAAGTTTGGTTGGCAATAATATTGTTTTGGCAATCTTTCGGCATATTACCAACGCAGAATGTCGCCAATATCTGTTGCGCCAAGCTTTTGAAGAAGCGATTCATACCCATGCATTTTTGCATATTGTTGAAAGTTTGGGCTTGAATGAGCGCGAAATTTTCAATATGTATCATGAAATCCCAGTAATTAGCCAAAAAGATCAATTTGAGATGCAATTAACTGCGGCGGTGCTTGACCCACAATTTAGCACTGAAACGCTCGTAGGCATGCAAACCTTCGTCAAAAATCTGATTGGCTATTATGTGATTATGGAAGGTATTTTCTTCTATAGCGGTTTTGCGATGCTGCTTTCGTTGCATCGACGCAATGTATTAACGGGTATTGGTGAACAAATTCAATATATTTTGCGTGATGAAACGATTCATCTGAACTTTGGGGTTGATTTAATTAACGGCATCAAAGCTGAAAATCCAGCAATCTGGACTGCTGAATTTCAAGCTGAGATTGTGCAATTAATTCGCCAAGCAGTTGAATTAGAAGCTCAATATGCTGCTGAATGTTTACCACGTGGCGTAATGGGCTTGCATGCAGCAATGTTCCGCGATTATGTGCAATATATCGCCGACCGCCGCCTACAACGGATTGGTCTGGCGACGCAATACGGCTCACAAAATCCATTTCCTTGGATGAGTGAAACGATCGATTTGACCAAAGAGAAGAACTTTTTTGAGACGCGGGTCACTGAATATCAATCAGCGGCCAGCCTAAAATGGGATTAAGCATGAATTTTCAGACGACGGTTGTGGGCTATCCACGGGTTGGCGTTGGCCGCCCATACAAGCAGGCCTTGGAAAGCTTCTGGAGCGGCAAACGTACTGAAGCAGACTTTCGGGCGGCAATCGAAGAATTGCGCCAAGATCGTTTAGCAATCCAAGCCCAGCGCTTGGATCTGGTGCCAGTTGGCGATTTTAGCTTGTATGACCATGTGTTGGATACAGCGCTGATGTTGGGCGCTGTGCCAGCCCGTTTTGGCAAGCTTGATGCCAATAATTTGCAAGGCTATTTTGCCATGGCGCGGGGCCGCGACGGCGTGCCAGCGCTCGAAATGACCAAATGGTTTGATACCAATTATCATTATTTGGTGCCAGAAATTCCCGAACGCTGGGAATTGCAAGCCAATTTGGTGCTAGAGCAATTGCGCTTTGCCCAGAATACGCTTGGATCAAAAGCACGGCCTGTCTTGCTTGGGCCTTGGACATTTTTGCGGTTGGCTCGCTTGGCGGGGGCAGAATTAAGCAAGCATTTGCAACAATTGATCCCAATTTATGCCCAAATTGTGCGCGAATTGAGCGCTTGCGATGTAGCCTATATTCAGTGTGACGAGCCAGCTTTGGTTGGCGACGTGACTGAGGAAGAATGGCAAGCATTTGCTGCTTGCTATCGCGAATTGAGCAAGCATGGCAAGCTGGTGGTGCAAACCTATTATGGCGATGTTACGCCGTGGTATCGCGAACTCTGCCGCCTGCCGCTGCATGGGCTGGGCTTAGATTTGGTGCAAGGCCAACCCAATTGGGCTGCGATTCAATATCATGGCTTTCCTCAGGATAAAATTTTAGTGGCTGGTGTGGTGAATGGGCGCAACGTTTGGCGCAGCGATTTGGCTGATTTGCAGGCCAAAATTAGTGGATTAAGCGAATTTGTTGCGCCTGAACGCTTGATTTTGAGCAGTTCATGTTCGTTGTTGCACTTGCCCGAAACGGTGACTGCTGAACGCAATTTGCCAGTTGCGGTGAGCAGCGGTTTGGCCTTTGCCCAAGAGCGTTTGGCCGAATTGGAATTATTGGCGCAGGCCTTGCGTAACGGCGTTGCCAGTGTTCAAACCACATGGGATGCAGCGCTGGCTTCGCGCCAACAATGGCTTGATGGAGCTGGGCGGATTGTGCCTGCGGTTCGTGAGCGTAGCACTGCCTTGGGTGCTGAAACGCCAGCGCGCTTGGTGTATGCTGAACGGGTAGCTTTGCAACAAGCCAAATTGAACTTGCCATTGCTGCCAACGACTACAATTGGCTCATTTCCGCAAACTGCGGCCTTGCGCAAAGCCCGCGCCGAAGCCAAGCGCAATCCGGCGGGCTATGCCGAAACAATTCGGGCTGAAATTGCCCATGTGATTGCGTTGCAAGAACAATGGGAGCTTGATGTGCTGGTGCATGGCGAGCCAGAGCGCAACGATATGGTGCAATTTTTTGCCGAGCATTTGGCGGGCTATATTGCCACCCAAGAAGGCTGGGTGCAAAGTTATGGCAGCCGCTGTGTGCGTCCGCCAGTGATCGCTGGTGATGTTTATCGCACCGCAGCTTTGAGTGTGGCCGAAACTGCCTATGCTCAGTCGCTGACCAAGCGGCCCGTTAAAGGCATGCTGACGGGACCAGTGACGATGTTGCAATGGAGTTTTGTGCGTGATGATTTGCCTCGCAGCGAAGTTGCGGCCCAAATTGGCTTAGCGCTGCGTGATGAAGTGGCTGATTTAGAGGCAGCAGGTATCAATGTTATTCAAATTGACGAGCCAGCATTTCGCGAAGGCTTACCGTTGCGGCGCAATGAATGGCAAGCCTACCTTGATTGGGCAGTGCGCGCTTTTCGGATTGCGACGAGTGATGCCGCTGCGAGCACGCAAATTCACACCCATATGTGTTACAGCGATTTCAACGATATTATTGATGCAATTGCTGCTCTTGATGCCGATGTGATTAGCATTGAGGATGCACGCAGTGCTGGCTCGTTGTTGGCTGGCTTGGAAGGACGTTATCAGCAGCAACTTGGGCCTGGCGTGTACGATATTCACAGCCCGAATATTCCCAGCGTTGAGCAATTGGTGGCGCAGATTCAGCAATTGCTGAAGTATTTGCCTGCCGAACAATTGTGGATTAACCCCGATTGTGGCTTGAAAACCCGTACCTACGCTGAAGTTGAGGCTGCATTGCGGGCGATGCTGGCGGCAACCAAGCAGGTGCGCGCGACGATTCATTAAAAGATAACGGTTTGATCGATCCGACCTGATCAAATCGAACGAAGGTGCTAGCTACGGCTAGCATTTTCGTGTTTAAGTGTATGTTGGTTAATCAATAATCAACATTCTTTGTACAAGTGCTAGATTGATGTGGCGTATAATTGAAACTAGGTGATTCAATTAGCTAAGATGAAAGGACATTTAAACCGTGTGGAAAGACATTTTTGATATTCTGCAGATTGTATTTCTTTTGGTGTTTCTCGAAGGGATTCTTTCGATCGACAATGCCGCTGTTTTAGGTGCAATGGTTGCGCACTTACCGCAAGATCAGCCGATTCCATGGCCTAAGTGGTTACAATGGATGCAGGGCCATGGCGAACGCTTTTTGGGCATGCAACAGGCCGCTGCGTTGAAAGTTGGCTTAATTGGCGCATATGTTGGGCGTGGTTTGATGTTGGCAGTGGCCTTTATCATTACCGAAAACCCATGGGTTTTGGCGATTGGCTCTGGCTATTTGGTATGGCTGAGCGTCAATCACTTTGCCCATTTGTATCGTCGTGATCAAGTTGATGAGCATGGTACAACTAAGCAACGAGTGACAGGCTTCTGGCAAACGGTGTTAATTATTGAGATGATTGACCTTGCATTTAGCCTTGACAACGTCGTCGTGGCGGTGAGCGCTGATCCCCAAAAACGCTTTTGGGTGATTGGCTTGGGCGTGGCAATTGGGATTTTGGTCATGCGCTTTGCGGCCCAAATCTTCACCAACTTGATTGAGTGGGAGCCAAACCTTGAGCATGCAGCGTTTGCCTTGTTGCTGGCGATTGGCGCTGAATCGGTGATTAAGATTGTGTGGCATGTAGAAACGCCACATTGGCTGAAATTTGCGATCTCGATGACAATTTTAGCCTTAACTGTTGGCCTTTCACGCTTACCATTCTTGAAACCACTCAAAAAATTCTTGCGTTTGGGCTTGCCGTTAGCATCGATTATTGATACGGTGGTGGGCTGGCTGTTATGGCCAATTCGTTGGCTATTTGGCTTGTTGCTGGCACCATTTCGGCAACGCGTTGCGGCGCGAATTCAAGGCGAATAGGAGGAAGAATGCAACTAACTGAACTCGTGCGCTATTTGGATGGCTATTTGCAAACCGCCAAATTTCGCGATGCTAGTTTAAATGGCTTGCAAGTTGAAGGGCGCGCTGAAGTCAAGACCATCGCGCTTGCCGTTGATGCTTCGATGCAAGCGATTGAGGCGGCGATAGCTGGCGATGCTGATTTATTGCTGACCCATCATGGCCTCTTTTGGGGCAATGCACAGCCATTGGTTGGCTGGTTTGGCCGTCGCATCAAACGCTTGATGGGCTCTGATTGTTCGCTCTACACCTCGCATTTGCCGCTTGATGCCCATGGCGAGGTTGGCAATAACGCTCAGTTGCTCAAGCTCTTGGGCTGGGAAATGGTGCAGCCATTTGGCGATTATCGTGGCCAAACATTGGGCTTTATTGGCCAACTAACCACGCCATTAAGCATTGATGGCCTGGTTGCCCACATCAAAACCACCTTGGGAATTCCCGAAGCCGAGATCAAGATTTGGGGTCAAGGTGCGCGTGGCATTCGGCGGGTTGGCGTGATTTCTGGTGATGGGGCAAGCGAATTGGAGCAAGCCTTGCGCGATGGCTGCGATGCGTTGCTGACTGGCGAAGTCAATTATGCAGCTGTGTTTCCTGCGATTGAAGCTGATATTCCCTTAATTTGTGCTGGCCATTATCATACTGAAACCTTGGGTGTGAAAGCGCTAGGAGCGCATTTAGAGCAAACCTTTCGGGTCAAAACCTTCTTTGTTGATGTGCCAACTGGCGTATAACCCAGCTGCAACTTGTGAGCGTTGTGCAGCGTTAAACCAACCCATGGCCCAAGCCTTGCGGAAGGTAGCATTTGACGAGTATTTCCGCTAGAATACGGTAGAGCTATGGGTTTCCAAGCTATTGTAGGAGGAATATATGGGATTTCTCGACAATCTTAAAGGCACGCTTTCTCAAGGTGTAGACCGCGCCAAGTTCGAGGCCGACAAATTACAACGGACGAGCCGCGTTCGAGGCGATATTGGCGATATGCAACAGCAAATTGCCACCAACTATGGTTTGTTGGGTCAACGCGCCTATGAATTGCATCAACAAGGAGTGTTGTCTGCTCCTGAAGTCACCAGTTTGGTCAATCTGATCAACGATTTGCAGGCACGCTTATCTGCCGCGCAAGCTGAATTGGAGCGGGCGCAGAATGAGCAATTTGTGGCTGTGCAAACCCCGCCGCCACCAGCGTACCCCCAACCATATGCGTCATCGGTTCCACCCCAACAAGCACCATATGCACCGCCAGTTGAGGCCCAGAATTATGTGCCACCAACCAGCTATGCGCCAAGTGATGCTCCTGCAGTAGCATACGCACCGCCAGCAGCCGATGCAACTGCTGATAGTGGCTCGATTCCAATTGAGCGCTCATGCCCAAGTTGTGGCTTTAAAGTTACTGGACAAGGTGTTTTTTGCCCTGAATGTGGCGCTCGTTTGTAAACGCTGAAGCTTGCTACAATACCCATGGTTGCTTAGCAGCCATGGGTTTTTTTATGCTGTCGATTATTGAGAATGGAATTACCTCATGTTACCAAAAATTGTGAGTGCTGTGCCTGGGCCACGCAGCCAAGCACTGTTGGCGCAACTGGCTGCCAGCGAAGCACCAAGCTTAACCTTGCCCGGCGGAATTGTTTGGGCCGAAGCTGAAGGTGCGCTGGTTACTGATGTTGATGGCAATTGCTACTTGGATTTGGCGGCGGCGTTTGGCGTGGTTGGCATTGGCCATCGCCATCCAGCGGTTTTAGCGGCCATCCAAGCCCAAAGCCAACGTTTGATTCACGGTATGGGCGATGTTTTTGCTCATGAAGCGCGGATTGAATTGGTGCAATTGATTAAGCAGCATGCGCCAATTGCCGATGGACGGGTTTTTCTGGCTGGTGGTGGGGCTGAAAGTATCGAAATTGCGCTGAAAACGGCCATGCTTGCAACCCAAAAGCCCGGGGTTTTGGCCTTTACTGGCGGCTATCATGGCTTGAGTTATGGCTCATTAGCAGCAACCAATCGGGCCGATTTTCGCCAACCGTTCTTGCCCCAACTGTCGAGCCACACTCAACGGGCGCCATATCCTTATCTATTTCGTTGGCGTGGCCCGGGCGATTGCCTTGATTGGGCTTTGAGTACGACCGAGCAGGCAATTAAAACCAGTGTAAGCCCGCTGGGGGCATTAATTGTCGAGCCAGTGCAAGGCCGCGAGGGCGAAATTGTGCCGCCTGATGGCTGGTTGCGCGGCTTGCGCCAATTGTGCGATCAGTATGAAATTCTCTTGATTGCCGATGAGATTTTTACTGGTTGGGGTCGTACTGGCCAGTGGTGGGGTGTGAATCACGATGGCATCGAGCCAGATCTGATTTGTATGGGCAAGGGCATGACTGGTGGCTTGCAAATTGCCGCATGTGTTGGTCGCGCTGCGCATATGGCCCATTGGCAGGTTAATGGCGAGCCATTGCATACTGGCACGTTTATGGGCCATCCTTTGGCATGCGCTGGGGCTGCGGCAGCAATTCGGGTTTTAACTGAACATAATACATTAGATCGGGTTAATCAATTAAGCACCCAACTTTTGCGGGGCTTGGGCGCGATTGCTGAAAACTGTGCCTTGGTGGGCGATGTACGTGGGCGTGGCTTGATGCTTGGGTTGGAACTTGTGCAGGCCGATGGGATTACGCCAAATCCAAGGGCAGTGATGCAAGTGACAAGTTTCTGCCAAGCCCAAGGCGTTTTGGTGCTTGGTGGCGGGATGGATGGCAATGTACTGAGCCTTACGCCGCCGTTTATCCTCAATCAAGTTCAAGTTGATTATGCCTTAGATGTGTTGCAACAAGCCTTGGCGACGGTAGCCAAGCAACAAAAATAGCAGCGGAGCAAGTTTGCTCCGCTGCCCAAGCACCTGGAGGAATTGGGCTTTAGCCCCGGCGACCTACATCGCCATCGCGGTCGATATCAGCATCAAGTTTGCGCTCAACGCTGTTGCCAGCATCGCGTAACTTGTCACCGACAGCGCTGGCGGTGCCTCGATATTGTGCTTGATTATCAGGGCTGAATGCACCTGTTTCTTTATCAGCTTGTTCGCCAACGGTATCGCCTACAGCACCAACTGCTGCGCCAGCAACGCCACCGACAACCCCACCAACAACTGCACCAACTGGGCCACCAGCTGCGCCGATTGCTGCGCCAGTTACTGCCCCAGCTGCACCGCCGCCAGCAGTCCCGATTTTGCTGCTGTCATCATAGGCTTTATCGGCATTGCGGAAGGTATCGTCACCTTGATCATCAGTGGTGACATCGCGGACACTGTTTTCAATGCGATTGGTAAGTGGCGTATCGTTGGTCGTGGTGTAATCGCGATTCGCAATTGATTCGCGAGTTGCATCAATTTCGTTCATTCGATCGTAGGTTGCGTTGCTTGAATATGCATTGGTGGTGTCATAAGCGCCAGCAGTGCGATTGGTGTAATCACTATCAAGCGTGTTGTCGTCTAATTTTTCGCCTGCGGTATCGCCAGCTGCGCCAACTGCGCCCCCAACGACTGCCCCAGTTACGCCACCAATAACTGCGCCAACTGGGCCACCGGCTGCGCCAATGCTTGCCCCAGTTATGGCCCCAGCAGCGCCACCGCCAACGGTCCCGATTTTGCTGCTATCAGCGTAGGCTTGTTCGTTGCTTTGGTCGTAAGCAACATCATCATCGGTATCCCATTGGAAGCGCTCAGCGCCTGCTTGACGCAAGGTACTACGAACCTGAGCTGCTTTGCTATCATCGGCATGAACGGTTACCAGCGTGCTGCCAGCTTTAACTCGTTCTTCATAAACATAGGCTTGGTCTTCTGGAACGCTCGCTGCATTAATCAATGCCCCGGCAATCCCACCAGTTGCAGCACCAGCAACGGCACCAGTCAGAGCGGCAACCAAGGCACCGGCGCCAACTAATGGCCCGATTCCTGGAATTGCCAATGCGGCCAAACCAACCAAGCCACCCCAGACTGCGCCAACAGTTAAGCCTTCGCCGGCAGTCATATGATCATCACTCGCAGGAGTCAGGTTGCCATCTGCATCAACAGTGCGGCTGCTATCGCGGGCAACGACTGAGATCGCATCGTTTGTGATACCCAAGGCGTGTAAATCGCGAACAGCGGCTTGAGCTTGTGCGTCTGAATTGAATACACCTACAATTGTGGTTGTCATACGATGAACTCCTTTGTTACCTAACTGATATTTACAATCAGTACTCCGATTTCCTGATTCTCTATAAAGCAAAAAGCGTGCCACGTTCATTCGTGGCACGCTCCTCATCATGGCAAACTCGCTGATCCAACTAGTTATTGGTCATTGAAGAGGCGATCTAGCTGGCGCTGGCGCAACCATGCGGCGCCTATCATTAAGAGGATAGCTGCAATTCCTAGGGCTGCGCGGGTTTGAAAGAGGCTTGGGGCAATGGCTGTGGTCAGTGGCCCGCTGTAGGGTGTGCCATCCATCCGATAGGCATATGCTCCCCACAGTGCTGGCCGAACCATTAACTGACCAATAAATTCATAGTTACTTTGCACAGTTTGGCTAATATCGCCGCAACAATGAGTTTGGGCAATTCCCAAGGTTGTGCCCGATGGTGAGATGAAGGCCAGCCCAATCCGGTTGGCTGCATCGGCCACCGCCACTGCTCCCAGCGTAATTAAGCGCCAGATGCTACTTTGCAACCAGGTAGCAACTAAATCGCTGATTGCAACCCAAAGTGCAATCCCAGGCAGTGGCCCCAACCAAAAAACCAACCAAACCGTCAGTTTGTCTAAGGCTGGCGGAAACGCGTTGGTCGGCGATTCTGCAAAGGCGATATCTGCAACCCGCGTTTGTAAAAACAGCGACCCAAGCACACCAACTAGCACAACAGGCAGCAACATAGTTGCCAAACGTGCTAAGCCATCAAAAATCAGATACTTGAGTTGCGGGCGGGCTACATTGATCGGATCATAGGCGCGATTATCAGTATGCCAGCTGGGCATTGTTGTCGCGATGCCAAAAAGCAGCACGGTTGTGATCAGCGACCAGTATTGCAGCACCGCATAATAGCTCATGCTTTGGCCAAGCCAACTGCCACCCCGCCGATATACCCAGCTCAAAAACCCAATAATGACGATCACAACCAAAAATAACCAATTAAGATTGCGTTTTAAATGGTAGCGGATCATACGATTCGCTCCTGATCAGTAAGCCGTAGATATTGATCTTCTAAGGTGGTTGCAACTCTGGTTGCGCCTCGCGGAATGGGCAGCCCAACTCCACGCATGCGCACGCTGCCGGCAATTTCACGTCGCACATTGGTAATGGTGTAGCCTTGACCATAGATTGGGAGATTGGCCTCGATTTGCCAGCTTGGTTCGGCTGAGGTTGTGGTTAGCGTCTGTGGATGACCATCAAAGACCAACTTACCTTGATCAATAATCAGAATTCGATGGGCAATCGCTTCAATATCGCTGACAATATGGGTTGAAAAAAGCACTAAACGATCATGGGTTGCGGCGGCCAAATATTCGTGAAAGCGCACGCGCTCCCATGGATCAAGCCCTTGGGTTGGTTCATCAAGCAGAATAATTGGGGTTTCGCAGGCCAAAATGTAGGCCAAACCCATGCGTTGGCGCATGCCACCGCTATAGCTGCCAAGCGGTTTATGCGCGACTGAACCAAGGCCTAGTTTTTCGAGCCATTCATCGCCTGCTTTCGGCGAATTGCCGCGCAACCGCAAGAGATAATGAATATAATCACGGGCACTGAGTTTGGCAGGATACACCATATCTTGGGGTAAATAGGCTGTAGCTTGACGTAATGCTTTGGGGTTTTCAATGCTTGCTTGATTGTGATAAAAAATTTCGCCTTCGCTTGGCTGTTGTAGCGTGGCTAAAATGCGCAACAGCGTCGATTTACCTGCTCCATTGCGCCCAAGCAAGCCAATAATTCCTTGCTCTGCATGAAAGGTAATCTGATCTAGGGCAACTTTTTGCTGATAGCGATGGCTCAGCTTTTCGATATTAAGCATCGAAACCTCGATCTGCATGAATCCATGCCAAGTTACGAATATCATTGGGGAGCCAGCGCGCAGCACCGATTAAACCGCCACTGATGGCTAAGACCACGCCATGATGCAGCAGCAGTTGGCTGGTTAATGGGTTTTCGCGCTGCCAGCCTAGCGGGGTTGGGGTCAGCGACCATGCAATACTCAGGTTGATAATAATTGGCAGCATGATACTCAGCAGCATAATGCTCATGGTCATCCATGCAATCACGCTGGCGCGCGCGCCCGTCCAAACATGTAAAGCCCAAGCCCAAGCCATGCCATAGCAACTTGTTACGAGGGTGGTGCTGGCGAGTTTGGCAAATCCTACGTTAAAGCTGATGCTTATCAGCAAGACGCTAACGCTAATCCCCAGCAGTATCAACAACCCATACATTCCCCAGCGTTTGAGCCATAAACTGCGTGGATCACGTAGGCCTAAAACTGCCAATCGCGGATCTGGCTCGGTTTGCGCGATTCCATAGCCAAACACAAGGCTAACCAAACATGGAATGAGCCAATTGCTAATCCGATAGGCCCCAATAATTGGCGAACTTGGAGTGGTCACCGCAATAATGCCTTCCCACGTCCAGAGCAGCAACAGTGGAATCCCGATTAGTAACAAAAACCACGCTTTTTTGCGAAAATAGTTCATTCAGCCATCTCAATAAAGCCAATGCACGAGGTACTCAGTTGTGCTGAGTACCTCTAAGCAACTTAGTTTACAACACAGGTTTCGCTAACAGAATCCATCCAAGCGGTTACTTGCCAGACTCCACCGCCGCTAACCCCACCTGTTGATGAGCTGACAGTCCAAGGTGCATTGTTATCCGAAAGGAAGCCTTGTTGCACTCCAGATTTGGTCAGCCGAACATTCAAGGTATGGCTACCAGGAATATCAGTATTTGCATCGCCACCCCATGACAAGGTGCTTGAGAGCCATGGGCGAAAGCAATTTGCATTAACTTCGGTAAAAGCAGCATATGTGCTGTTGGCAAAAAGCAACATTAAACTACATAAAACCGAAGCTGCTACTAAACGTTTGCGTCGTACCATTTAATATTCTCCATTCTTACAAACTATGATCTCAATGATAGCTATCAGGACTATTTTAATAATAAAAATAGCCTAATGCTATTACGGAATTCCGTTAATTATGCGTATTCTTAAGTAAAATCAATATTGCATTCGAGCGATTACGCACATTTAATTTTCGATAAACTGATTTTAAATGAACCTCAACCGTATTAACCGTAATACACAATGTTTTTGCGATTGCCGAATTACTTAATCCACGAATGAGTAGTTGACAAACTTCTTGCTCGCGTTTTGTGAGCAGCTCAAAGAAAGACATTACCGTCTCCTGATTAAGAATATGTATTTGAATCGAGCAATGTTTGGAAGGAGGGATGAATGCTGAGGTTGCTCTCTTTTCTTGCCAACGAATGTACCAAAATCGTTTGCAGTTGTCAACTTGCTTGCGATATAGTTGTATTTTTGGGCAGCATTATACCGAACTTGCTCGGTTTGCCACGCCCAAATTGGCATCGCAACAAGCGCCAATTTCGCGGTACAATGACGTAATTGTCTGGATAACAGGCATTGAAATCCAAGCAAGGAGCCGAAACTCGTGGCAATTCACTTTGGTACTGATGGCTGGCGTGCTGTCATCAGTGAAGAATTTACCTTTGAAAATGTGCGTTTGGTTGCCCAAGCAATTGCCGAGCAACTTTTAGCCGAAACCCCAGCTGGCGAAGTAACGCGGGCAGTAGTGGGCTTCGATACGCGCTTTCTCTCCGATCGCTATGCAATTACTGTTTCCAATGTTTTAGCTGCCAATGGGTTGGCGGTCTACTTGAGCAAGGCCGATTGTCCAACTCCTGCTTTGTCGTTTGCAGTTAAGCAGTTGGCGGCCCAAGGTGGCGTGATGATTACCGCCAGCCATAATCCGCCACGCTACAACGGGATTAAGGTTAAAGCTGCCTTTGGTGGCTCAGCCTTGCCCGCAACCATGAAGCAAATTGAGGCGCGGATTAGCGCTTTGCAAAGCTCTGGCCGCGCAGCCTTATATGCAGAGCCAGTTTGGCGCGAAAACATGACCGCCCAAGCAGGCGAAGTTGTGCGCTTCGATCCGTTGCCAGCCTATTTGGCCCATTTACGCAGCTTAATCGATTTTTCAGCGATTGCGCGGAGCTCGTTGCGCGTAGCAGTCGACCCCATGTATGGTGCTGGCCGTGGCTATATTGCCCGTTGGTTGCGCGAATTGGGCGTGATGGTTGCCGAAATTCATGGCGAGATGAACCCAGGCTTTGGCCATTTGCACCCAGAGCCAATTGGCCGTAATTTGCAGCCTTTGGCCGAAATGATTCGCCGCGATGGCTACGATTTGGGCTTGGCCACCGATGGCGATGCTGATCGGATTGGCGCGATGGATGCTCATGGCGAATTCGTTAGCCCGCATCAAATTTTTGCCCTTGTGCTGCGCCATTTAATTGAAACCAAAGGCCAACGTGGGCTTGTTGTCAAAACGATTTCAACCACCCAGCTGGTCAATCGCTTGGCAGCAGCCTACGATTTACGGGTCGAAGAAACTCCAGTTGGCTTCAACCATATTTGCGATCTAATGTTGGCCGAGCCAGTATTAATTGGTGGCGAAGAATCAGGCGGGATTTCGATTTTGGGCCATGTGCCCGAAGGCGATGGGATTCTGATGGGCTTGTTGTTGCTGGAGATTGTGGCCCGCGCAGGCAAGCCATTGCACGAATTAATTGCTGAGCTGCAAACTCAATACGGCCCATTTGCCTACGATCGGATTGATCAACGGGTGCAACCATTTAAAAAATCTGATTTGGTGCATGCGCTCAAAGCAGAAGCACCCAACGAAATTGCCGGAGTTGCGCTGCAATCAATTAACGATCGCGATGGCGTTAAATATTTGCTGGCCGACCAAAGTTGGTTGTTAATTCGACCTTCAGGCACCGAGCCAGTGTTGCGAATTTACGCCGAAGCTGCCAATGCTGAACAAGTGCAAGCCTTGCTGCAAGCTGGCGTACAATTTGCCAATCAGCAATTGACCAATCTGGTCGCAGTTCGCTAAAATAGCCCAAGGAGGTGCGCTTGACGATTCTTGATTGGGGTTTGATCGGCATTATGCTGTGGTACACCGTGTTGGGTTACTACTGGGGCACAATTCGCCAGTTATTGGCTCTAGCAGGGATGATTACGGCAATTGCAATTGCAGGGCGAATCTATCCTAGCGTGACCGATCTACTGATCAGTTTGATTCCTGCGACTGCTCCTGGCTTTATTAGCGTCTTGGCGTTTTTGCTGAGTTTGTTGGCAGTAACTGGCCTTGTTAGTGCGATTGCCTCGTGGCTACGCCTGAAAGTTGGCTTGTTATTTTTAGGCCGCACAGATCACGTACTTGGCGCGATGTTGGGTTTAGTCCAAGCAATCGTGCTGATCGGGGCCGTTTTAGCAGGGTGTGTTGGCTTACCCCAAATCGGAATCATCGATGCAATCCAACAATCAACCTTGGCTGAATATTGGGGGCCAGTAGTCTTGATAATTGTCAAACTCTTGCCCGAAACCTTTTTGCCAATGAATCAAATGCTATTTGGGTAAAACAATGCTACAAATAAACAATCGTCCATGGGTTTCAACGAGGAGACCAAACTATGGCAACTGATACGATGCGGGCGGTGCAAAAACCGGCGGCGGCTCCTGGCGCCAAGCTGATTACAGCACCAATTCCTCAACCAAAACGCGATGAGGTGCTGATTCGGGTGCGGGCTGCGACAATTTGTGGCACCGATTTACATATTTATAAATGGGACCCTTGGGCGCAGAGCCGTTTTAAAGCGCCAATGATTTTTGGCCACGAGTTGGCTGGCGATGTGGTCGAAGTTGGCAGCGATGTCACGATGGTTAAGGTTGGCGATTTTGTCTCTGCCGAAACCCATATTGTGTGTGGCTATTGCTACCAATGCCGCACTGGCGCAGCCCATATCTGCCGCAACGTCGAGATTATTGGGGTTGATCGGCCTGGCTGTTTTGCTGAATATATTGCGGTTCCAGCGGTCAATGTTTGGCGCAACGATCCCAGCATGCCGCCAGCCTTGGCTGCGGCCCAAGAGCCATTTGGTAATGCGGTGCATACCGCCTTAGCCACCAACCTTACAACCCGCAATGTGCTGGTAACTGGTTGTGGCCCAATTGGTTTGTTTGCAGTCGGGATTGCTCACGCAGCAGGTGCTAAGCAAATTTTCGCCACCGATATTAATCCCAAGCGTTTGGAAATGGCCCGCACGATGGGCGCAACCCATGCCTTAGATTCGCGTGACGATGTGGTGCATCATGTGCTGGCCGCAACTGAGGGCGAAGGCGTTGATGTGCTGCTGGAAATGTCGGGGCATCCGAGTGCGATTGATCAGGGCTTCCGCTCATTGCGCTATGGTGGCTTTGCCTCGCTGCTGGGTTTGCCACCAAACGGCTTGCCTGATTTCGACCTTGCCAACCATGTGGTGTTTAAAGGTGCGACGGTGTATGGCGTTTCAGGCCGCAAAATGTTTGAAACTTGGTATCAAACCCAAGCCTTGGTTGCTGGTAATAAGGTCGATTTGCGCCCGATTATCACCCATCACTTGCCCTTGGAAGAATTTGAAACCGCGTTTGAATTGATGCTGCGTGGCGAGGCTGCCAAAGTGGCCTTATATCCGCATGGCCTTGATGGTGCTTGGTAAATAACCCAAAGGCCGTTCAGTACACTAACTGAGCGGCCTCCTCACCTAATCATTAATGCGGCGTAAGGTATAACGACTGCTATGATTGATTTCCACCAGTTGCGAACTTAATTGCTCATAGGCATCGTGAACCGTCATTAACCGTCCAGTGAGTGGATTATCCTCAGCAAGCAGCCAGCGCACTAATTTAGCGGCCTCCTGCCCAGAAACCCCTTTGGTTTGGGCCATTTTGACCATCCCATCAGCAAAGCGTTGAGCTTCGGGGGTGTGCTCAATTTCGGTGCTCAGTTTGGTTGCAACAAGGCCTGGTCCAATACAATTAACCCGAATCTTTTGGCGCTTCAATTCCATTGCCAGCGTTTCGCTCAAGCGCACAATTGCGGTCTTGATTGCCCCATATGCCGCCAGCCGTGGCGATGCTTCAACTGCGCCATAGCCAGCAATATTAATAATTGATCCACCTCCGTGTTCAATCATTGCTGGAATAACCGCATGACAGAGATTGAGGGTGCCCCACCAGATTGTATCGCACATTAACCGTAGTTGAGCCAGATTGAGATCATGAAATTGACCAAATGGCCCAAGCACGCCCGCAAGATTGATCACAGCACTTGGTGTTCCTAGCTGGTCCATTGCGGTTGCAACTACCTGTTGAACCGCTTCGGGGTCGCGAACATCAGCACTAAAACCACGACTGCGATAGCCTTGATTCTGCAAGGCTTGGACTGTTTGATTGAGTTTGGTTGGATCGCGGGCGATCAAAACCGTCTGCCAGCCATCTTCTGCGAGTCCTTGTGTGATAGCTTGACCAATTCCACCGCTTGCCCCGGTGATCAAAGCGATCTTTTGCATCAGTAAATCCTTTATTAAACGGCGAGAACCTGACGATTGCTCATCAGGTTCTACGTTACAGGAATGATGCGAGGATGTTATTGGCGAACGCCTGCGTTGTTGATCTCGTTGGGATCAAGCTTGACCGTGCGTTGACCAGTCATTGGGTCGAAATTGGCTTGGCTGCTTGGCGCAGGATTCGCATTCACGCGCTGGCCAGTCATTGGATCAAAGGGTGCTTGGCTGGTTGGCGGTGTGTTGTTAACCGCTGGCTCAAAACCGGTATTGATGACGCTTGGTGTGCTTGGTTTGCGGCGCACCTTGCTACGAACGCTATTCCACCAAGCACGATAGGTTGCGCTAGTATCGGTTTTGCCAAAGGCCAACGGAGCTGCCAGCGCCAAACAGATCACTGCTGGAATGTAGAACAGAACCCGCAAAAAGGTTTCGCCAAACAGCGTTTGTCCCGCACCAAAGAGAATCAGCGAAATGCCGATGAGCACGTTGAGCGAACTAAGTCCCAAATTACGGGTGCGTACAAGGCTCATCAACTCGGTGCGATTGCCAAACAGTAATAAACTACCAGTAACCAGTGGAACCAAAGCTCCCACTACATTAGCAGCAATATTGGCAATCATAATCAGTAAGATAATCGCAACTACAACAACGACCACCGTTCCAATCGTCATCATAGTATCACGTTGATTTTTCATCAGAACCTCCTAGAACGGGTAAACTCCCGTTTGGTTTGCTGTTGATGATACGCCAGCAGGCTCTGAATTGTTGCGTTAACGTTTCGCTAGCGCCAAGCGTACTCCAAAGCCAAATAAAATCAGCCCTGTACTGCCTTCGATCCAAGCCCGTACCCGTGGCTTGAGCATCCAACTGCGCATTTTATCCAAACTTAAGGTAATCAAGCCCAACCAAATAATTCCAAGCACAAAGTGAATCGAGGTCAATAGCAATGATCGCAACAGCACTGGATCGCTTGGGCGAATAAATTGGGGCAAGAACGCGAGATAAAACAAGGCAACTTTGGGGTTCAAGACGTTGGTGATCAACCCTTCGCGGTAGGCCTGCCATGGGTTGGCGCTTGGTTCGCTCGTGGTTGCTAGCTCGTTGCTTACTTGGGTTTGCTTGAAAGCGCTGCGCAGCGATTGCAGGCCAAGATAGCATAAATACAGCGCCCCAGCCCATTTCACCACACTAAATGCCATAGCCGAACGGGTAAGAATCAGCGACAAGCCAAGCCCTGAGAGCAGCGCGTGAAAGAATAAACCTGAGCTAACGCCGAGGGTCGCCAGCAGGCCAGCTTTGCGTCCTCGCGCCAAAACATTGCGCATCACGAGCATTGTATCCGCGCCTGGGGTAATGGTGAGTAGAGCAACGGCGAGGGTATAGCCAATTAACTGAGCATCAAACATAGCCTACTCCGGCTACAATCAAGCCCCGCTCAATCAACAAGAGCGGGGCTGATAGTGGGTTTATTCTTCGAAAACGGCTTTGACCCGAAAATAATCGCCTTGGCGGTCGGGAGCGCTGGCCAGCGCTGCATCAACTGGCAAACTCGACGTTACCGCATCGACCCGTGTGACATTGGTTAAATCGGTCACTTGGGCGGTAATCGGCACATCAGTCACATCAATTTCTTGCAACAACTCAATATGGTCGAGAATCGAGGAAAGCTGCAAACGCATGCGCTCCATCTCATCATCGGCCAATTTTAAACGAGCAAGGTGTGCGACTTGGCGCACTTGTTCAGGGGTTAACGACATAACATCCTCACAATTAACTACGAGCGCGAACGGTAGCCCATTATCGCCCCGCCTATGACCGAAAGCAGCAGCACAACAATTAATACTGGTTGATCGATGTTGAGCACCCAACCAACCATACTGGCCATCATACCGCTGAAAATTCCACTGCCGATTGCATAGCCAAGCCGATTTGGCTGCGATTTTGGGTTTGCCATTGCTGCCTCGATTGTACCAGATTTCGTTCTGGGAACTTTTATGAATCACCTGGCGTTAGTCTAGCATAAACAAATCAGTTGAAAGGAATCTTCTAGTGCTTCGACGAATTACGGCAATTGCTGCCCTTTTGATTTTGACTGCCTGTGGTGGCCAAACCACTCCAACCACTGTTCCCACTACTGCTGGCGGGAATCAAACGATCGCTACGGCAACGCCTGCGGTTACTGGTGGCTATGCTTACGATACTAGTGCCGCTGTAACAATCTTGGAATTGCGCAATGAGGGTGGCTTTGTTACCCCACTATACAATAAATTGTTGGCAGTGCCTCAAGTACGTTTATATGGCAATGGCGAGTTGATTTATCAATATAATGATGAAAATGGTAAATTATTCTGGCAAAAAACTACATTAAATGAGACCCAAATTAAGCAATTGCTGAGCGATGTGCTTGGGGCTGAAAAAGAGTTTTGTCTCGATACGCCACTGGGCGATCCAGAACCAATGATCTCAGATGTTAACGTAACTACCTTGACCGTGAATTTGGCTGATGGTTCGTGCAGCGCCCAAGCCTATGCTGCTTTTTCAGAGCAACGCTCAGGCTTGAATGCAGACGGCCAACGCCGCTTCGTTCAATTCCGCAAAGCTTTGGCAGCAGTTGAAGCCTTGGTGAAAGTCAAAACCGAGCAATATCAAGCTCAAGGTGTGACGATTTACTTGGAGCCAGCAGCAGCCGAAGAACTGGCAACCGCCGCCGAATGGACGTTCAAGGCCGAGTTGCGCGAAGGCAATGTTGTGACCGATAGCGAAGCCGCAGCGATTCTTGAATTTGCTGGCCAACCAACCTTGGTTAAATCTGGCGATAAAGCCTTCCGCGTTTTGGCAGTGCCGATTTTGCCATAATTTCGCTTTGATCAGTTTATAAAGAAAGCCCTTGCCCATTTTATTGGGCAAGGGTTTTTGATTGTAATCCCGTATAGGCTGAATTACTTAATGGCGTTGATCAGCACCATCAGAATGATAAAGCCAGCTAAAGCTGCTAAACCAAATTGATGGGTGATGTTGGCATAGCGGCCTTGGCGAATTTCAAGCGGCAGCGCTTCTTTCGGCACAACTTGGCGCCGCAAGCAGTTGGGGCAGGTTTCAACATACTGATGGCTAGTAATCAGGCCAAAAATAAAATATAAATGAATATAGCTATAGATAAAATGCACATTAAATGGGACATTCATTTGACAGCCAGGGCAACTATGCCAAAAGGTTTTTAATGTGTCCACGACGTTACTGCGTTTGCCAAAAAAGATCATACCAAGATTATCCTCTCTCTATTCGTTGTTAATTGGTTCGCCAGTGGTGCGATCAAGGCGGGGACGTAAGAAGTTGTAAACAGCGCCCCGTCGATTGGCGCTTAGTTTGCTCCACGTCAAGCTAATAATTTCGTGCAAATGCTCAGGGTTGAGTTTATTGATCATGCCGCTGCGAACGAGCAAGCGCTGTAAACCGCCGCGTGGCTCTAGCCCAATATCAACCGTAGCGGTGCCAGCGATGGAGCAGCCATCTTCGGCAACTCGCAATAATTCGTCAATTAATGTTTCTGCATGCGGCACAACCTGCAAGCCATTTAATGTCACAATTTGGCTAAATTGGTCGGCACGAAAGGGCAGCGCTGTCATATCGGCACAAATCAAATGCACATTGATAATGCCTTTTTTTGCTAACTCAGCTTGGGCTGCTTTGAGCATTGGTATAGCCAAATCGATGCCAACCACTTGTAAATTGGGCCGTTGCGCATACAGATCGAGGGTTAATCGGCCAGTGCCGATCGGCGCTTCGATTGCCCAACCATCGTGTTGCAAGGCTTTTGCCACCAGCGCTGTTTGTTCAGTGCCAGCCATTCCCAGCCAACGAAAAACCCCATGATGCACCAGCAAATCATAGGCACGGGGAAATCTATAGGGCAACTGCTGAATCAAAGGACGCAGGCCAGCTAAAAAGCGCTTCACAACGATCATCTCCAATTTAAAAGACCTGCTGTATTATAGCCAAATCTGAATTATTTGCGACTAAACAACCCATCAAACCAGCCACGAATTGTTAAGAGCCAATTGCGAATGCTCAATGCCAAGCCCAACGCCGCCGCGCCAAACGCCACTAAGCCTAGCCAACGAATTTGCCAGATGGCGCTGCCAACTAACGCTAGCACGGTAATTACAACACACATATCAATGAACCAACGCTGCCGTTGTGAGTTTTGATACTTGCTGCGCTGGCTGATGCGCTGCCAAAGCCAAGCGCCCAAGGTTATGAGCGCAATCCATTCCCAAACCGATAACCGCATAAGCCACCGCATAAACGCTCCTGACGCTCAATAACGCTGGCTTATTATGACACGTTTAGGCGGTTTTTTCGATCCAGGCAACAACTTCACGGTTGACATAAGCTTCTTGTTCTGCATACGGTAAATGCCCAACCTTGGGAATTGCCAAGAGATCGGCGTGGGGAAGTGTCAATTTAAGCCATTGGGCCTGCTTAAATGGCACGATCGGATCGTGTTGGCCATGCACAATTAAGGTCGGTATGGTGGTTGGTTTGGCCAGAATCAAGGGCCGCAAATCTGCATGCTTGAGTACAGTTGTGATGCCAGCTATGCCTGCAATCGGCGTTTGTTGCATTTGCCCATAGCCATCACGAATCGTTTTAACCACTTTGGGGTTACTATAAAAGCCTTGACGATCTTTGATGAAGGCAACCAGCGATTTGGAAAAGGCCCAATGGCTATAGCGACCCAAACCAAGCGAGCTATGAATAAGCGCTTTGAGCAAGCTCGGTTGGCCAACAAAACGCTGCCATAAACTTACAATTCCACTGAGTTCCGACCAAACTACTGGCGAGATGACGATCAGGCGTTTGACCAGTTCTGGTGCTTGGTGAGCAATGCCCAAGGCAATCAAGCCGCCTGTGGAGTGGCCGATAATCGTAGCTGGCTGACCGTTGCTAATTCTTTTGAGGCTGGCGATTCCAGTTTCAATTAAATGCTCTTGGGTCCAGCGGCTCCATTGTTTATTCGGTTGATTGGGCACTGCACCATGGCCGGGCAAGCCAACCAGCTGCACTTCACCATGCGGCCATAACGCATCCCACAGCCAAAAACGGTTTACAGCGGTAATGCCATGCCATGCGATAAATTGTTCAGCGCCAGTGCTGCGTTGTAAAACCCGAATCGCCTCTTCGCCAACCGTGCCCTGAACGCTGATTGTATATTCATCCATGGTATGCTCCTCGTATGGCCATGAATTGTTTGCGTTTGTAAACGCAACTTTCTTGCATTATGTGCTAACTATAGAATAATTTTTGGCTTAATGCAAGAAACTTGCATTAATGATAGAAGGATTATGCATGACGAAACCAGAGCCAGCGGAACCAACAGAGCACGAACACGATACGGTGTATCAATCGTTGCTACATCGTCAACGTCCAGGTGGGCGCAGTGCCAAAGTCCATGCAGCAGTATTGCAAGCAACTGGTGAGTTGTTGCTTGAGCAGGGCTATGCCCAATTGCGCATCGGCGATGTGGCCCAACGCGCAGGCGTACATGAAACCTCGATCTATCGGCGTTGGAAAACCAAGGCTATGCTTGTGGCTGATACGGTCTTGGCATTGTTTGATCAGCATGTGCCAAATCCCGACACTGGGGCGTTTCGCGATGATGTTTTGAGCTTTTTGCCGAGTTTAGTGCGTTATTTGCAATCGCCTGAGGGTGCTGCACTCAGTCGCGCGTGTGTTGATGTTTCTAATCTGGCCGAGGCTGCTGAGGCGCGCCAAGCGGTTTGGGGAATTTGGGTGGCGCAATTTGCGGTTTTGGTGGAGCGGGCGATTGGGCGCGGCGAATTGCCAGCGGCGACGAATGCCCAAATTTTCCTAGAGATGTTGATTGGGCCGTTTTTCTTGCGTTTGTTGGTAACTGGCGAACCATTTCACGAGGATATGGCGACCCATGTGATCGACCTGCTTTTACGCAATTAAACAAACAACGCAATCGTTCGAACGATTGCGTTGTTTTGGGTTAATCAAGCTTAGTGGTTTCGTTGTTTGTCTGCTTGCTCGCGAGCTTTTTGGGCTGCATTTTGGGCTGCTTCTGCCACATTGCGCGCTTTTTCTGCCGCAGCATCGGTTGGATTTGGATTTTCATCGCGATCACGGCCAACCAAGCCGCCAGCAAAATCTTTGGTGTATTCGGCAAAGCCACGATCGTGAGGGGTATCGGCTTCGCCTTCTTCGCGGCGTTCGTGAGCGCGATCATTGCCAAACATGTTGCTGACAAAATCTTTGGTGTATTCAACAATCCCACGGTCGCGTGGTTTGTTTGATTCATCCTCTACTTCAGCGTTTTGGGTTACTGGTGCGTTATTTGGCGTTTCATCGCGATCAAACAAATTTTGAATAAAATCTTTGGCTTTTTCGCCAAAACCAGGTTCATCGTGATTTTTTTGTTCGTTGTTCATTATCAATTCCTCCAAATAATTAGGCTTTCGGGCGTTGAGCCAATTGGGGCGCTGGTTGAATGCGGCTTAGCACAAAGCCAATCACAACCCCAGCAATAAAGCCACCAGCATGGGCAGCATATGCAACGCCGCCGCTGGTTTGGCTAGTTGTTGTAATGGTGGCGAAAGTAGCAATGAATTGTTGCACTGCCCACAAGCCAATCATCATCCAAGCAGGAACCGTTTGCACGAAACGACCGAGCAAGACTTTAACCGAATTGCTGCGGAACATAACGATGTAGGCTCCAAGTATCCCCGAAATTGCGCCTGATGCCCCGACGCTGGGAATTCCAGCACTCGCTGAGTTGAGGTTAAGCAGAATGTGTGCCGCCGAAGCAATTAAGCCAGTTATCAAATAAAAAGCTAGATACTTGATATGGCCAAAGGCATCTTCGACGTTATCGCCAAAGACAAATAAAAACAGCATATTCCCAATTAAGTGGGCCCAACCACCATGCAAAAACATCGAAGTCAGTAAGGTGATCCAGCCATCGCCAGCGGCGATGCGTTCGGGTACTGCGCCCCATGTCATAATAAAATCTTGTAAGGCTTGGCTTTCGCTGCCTAACGAAAGTTCGTAGAAGAACACTAGCACGTTGAGCGCAATCAAGCCATAGGTTACATAACCGCGCCGTCGGACTTTGGAGTTATCATCGCCTAATGGAAACATGCTGCTGCTCCTTATAAGACGCTGTGCTTTTCAGCACCATTTTGCCAATACTCTTGCTTATCGAGCGCGGCAGCACCATGCTCATCGTGTTCAATTGTGCTCGGTGTGGTTGGTAGGGTTTGATCAAACAAGCCCAAAATGCGTTTTTTCAGCAGTTGGCGGCTTTCAACCCCGGTTTGAGGTGCTGTTAGGGCAGCAGTTGCTAACCCCAACAGAAAATATTTACCTGCCATCCACATGGTTTTGAAGAAATGTCCAAACATTGCGTTTCCTCCATTTTAGCGGTGCTTGAGATTCGTTGTATGCTATTTACGTTGAAATTGACGACTGAATATCAACCAACTAAGCAAAAATGATACCAAGGCTATGCCGCCAAGCCAGATGTAGGTGCTGGTTTCTGGCGCACGGTTGAGTAGCATAATTTGTTGATAATTGGCAATGCCATGGGTCACGGGCAGGCCGCGAGCGATATTCTGCACAAACGGCAAAAACGATTTAATCGAGATGAAGAAGCCACTAAAGAAGACCGACATCAACAGCACCAACATCGAGAATTGCACTGCTTGGCTATCAGTGCTGACCACCGATGAAATGAAAAAGCCAATTCCCAGCGAGGCGATGGTGAGCATAAAGGTTAGCAAGGCAAAATTGAGCAGTTGGCCAGTGTAGAATGGCACGCCTAGCCCAAAGACCATGAGCGAAACCAAAACTGTGATGATCAACGCCGACAAAATTGTATAGCTGGCGTATTTGCCAATCAAGGTTTGGAAGGCCGAGAGTGGCGAAACCCGAAACATTTCCAATGTGCCTTGTTGTAGCTCACGCACCAGCGATAAGCCAGCCAAGGTGACCATCATGTGTTGCAGCAAGAGCGCCAATACTGCTGGGGTGTAAAAACGCACATAGGCAGTTGCTGGATCTTTGGTGATGTCGCCAAGGCTTTCGATTGGCGCAAGGTTGTTGGCAACTGAGCGTAATGGCGAAACGACAACCGCCGGATCGATTGCTTGCACTCGATCTGCCTGTTGATCAAGCTCGCTAAGCCGCGTATCAAGCTCGGCTAATTGCTGTTCTTGCTTTTCCAAGCTGCCGCCTGCGGCCAAATCGCGATCAAGCGTATCGAGCGAAGCTTGCAACGAGCTAAGGCTTTGGGTTGATGTGCTGGTTTCACTGGCACCATTTTGGGTCATCGATAAGGCAATTAATTGCAACGCGCCTGATTCACGCAAGCTCCGAATAGTTTGGCGGGCCTCGTTGCGCTTGTTGCCGCTGAGCTGTTCGCGCAATTGGCTAATTTGCTGACGCGCATCGCTAACATAATCGCGCAAGGTGCCAATTTGCTGCTGGCTTTGGCCAACCACGCTGAACAACATGCCTTTGTTGAGTTCATTAATTTGGGTATATGAGAGATATTCAATCCACGAGCGCAATAATGGGTCGACTTCGCTATAGATAAAACGAATATCAACTGCTTTGCCAGTCGAGTAGACCGTTGTCATCTCCAAAGGAAACACTTCGACCAAATCGAGTTCGTCGTTTTCGAGCGCGGCGACTGCTGGCGCTTCACTTTCGTAAATATGGCGTTCTGGATCAATCAAAAATGTGTTGCTAATCCGCTTGAGTAATTCGGTCACTTGCGGATCATCGCGGTGACCAGGTGGCACGACGATGCCTGTGCGAAGCTTTGGTTGCTCGCCTTGATAGCCAACCCCAAACAACGAGAGAATCAGAAACGGGCCAATAATCAACCCAACTAAAAGTAATGGTTGGCGGCGGATTGCATTTAATTCTTTGGCACAGAACGCAAAAATGCGCACAATATTTTTAAGCATTGCTGTGCTCCTTGCTAACTGGCGTTTCGAGCCGTTCCATCAAAGTAATAAAAATATCGTCGAATGGCGGATTATATTCGCCAACTTGGCGGGTATCGATGGTTGGGTCACTATTGAGCGCGGCGATCAATTCGGGCAAGGCAGTGCTGGCATCATCAACATAGACCATCATGCTGCCAAGCGGCGCATTGTGAGGCCGCTCAATGCCCAAAACCAATTGATGGCGGCTCAAAATCCGCACTGCATTGCGCAAATCTTCAGCATCAACCCGAATGGTCAGCACATCGCTGCCCAAGGCGCGGCGGCGTAGGCCATCGGGCGTATCAACCAACAACAATTGGCCATCGCGCATCACCGCAACCCGATCGCAATAAGCAACCTCGTTGACATATTGGGTGGTAACGACCAGCGATTTGCCCATGGCCTTGAGTTCTTGAAATTGATCCCAGAAGCGGCCCCGCAGTACAGGGTCGATCCCCGCAGTTGGTTCATCGACGAACAATAATTCTGGCTCATGCACTAATGCGGCGGCCAATTGCAAGCGGCGTTGCATCCCACCAGAAATATTGCCAGCCAAGGTTTTGCGCGCCTGATCAAGCTCCACAAAATCCAACAACTCGTCGATGCGTTTGCGGCGTTTGGTTAATGAAACGCCATACATCGAGGCTGCAAAGCGCATATTTTCGAGCACGTTTAAGTTGGGGTAGAGCACAAACAATTGCGGCATATAGCCAAGTTGCTCGCGATCGCTGGCTTTAAATGTAGCTGGATCTTTGCCCAGCACACTAACTGAGCCACTCGTGGGAATGTAGACTCCCGTCATCAAGCGTACCGTAGTGGTTTTGCCACAGCCTGATGGCCCGACGATACCAAAAATCTCGCCAGGCTGAATATTCCAAGAAACATCGCGCACCACGTCGCGATCGCCAAAACGCTTTGTCACCTGCTGAAGTTGAATCAGCGATTGAACGGCATGTGCTTGCATAAGCTAACTGCTCCTTGCACCAAGCGACGATATTGCTATGAACTTGTTGATCGGCTTTGGTTCTATTGTAGCCTAGCGATCAAGCAGCTTATTTTTTTGAAATTTGAAAAAAGCTCACACGTTTATAGCAAGATGTAAGCCAAGTCGAAAAGAGCACAAAGAGCATAGAACATAACCATGTGAAAGGTAAAAATCAAAAGTCAGAAGTCAGAAAAGGAGCAATGTTTTAGCGCAGAGAACGAAAGGATGATGGATGAAGGATGAGGGATGAAGGGGCTAGGGTTCATGAGTGATGCGTTGGGTCAGCAAGAATCTAATCGACATAATCTGTGCAATCTGTGGCTAAAACAGCCTTCGTGCTCTTCGCGGTTTCGCGCTTCGTGCTCTTCGTGTCCTTCGTGGATCAAAACCTGACCAGCAAACGCGCATTGTTGGAGTCGCGCAGATGTGCTAAAATGAGCTACCGAGTTTGTACGGAGTTTTTGAGTATGGCACAAGCAACACGGATTGGGCTGGTGACGAGCGGATCGTTACTTGAAGGATTAACTGCTCGTTTAGATGAACGTTACGATATTGAGCGTTTGCGGGTTGGTCAATTTATGGTGGTGCAAGGCCGTCAAAATCGCTTTTTTTCGATGTTGACCGATGTGCAATTGGCAGCAACCAGCCTCTCTATTTTGGCCGATCCGCCTGATGATGAACACCCGTTGTTGCGTGAGATTTTGGCTGGGCGCAATACATATGGCACGTTTAAAATAACTCCCCAGTTGATGTTGCCTGAAGATTCGTTAGAGACTCCACGTCCGGTTAAAACGATTCCGGCCCACTTTGCACCGATTTACGAAGCCAGCGAAGATGATTTTGGCCTGGTTTTTGGGGCCGAGGGCGATGGAAAATTCCAAATGGGCACGCCGCTCGATATGGATGTGCCTGTTTGTATCGATTTGGCACGCTTTGTTGAGCGCTCAAATGGGGTTTTTGGCAAGTCTGGAACGGGTAAATCGTTCTTGACCCGCTTGTTATTATGTGGTGTGATTAAACATAATGCTGCGAGTAATTTAATTTTCGATATGCACTCAGAATATGGCTGGAGTGGCACAACTGAAGATAAAATTCAAGAAGTTAAGGGCTTATCGCAGCTCTTTCCTGGCCAAGTCTATATTTATAGCCTTGATCCTGAATCGTCGCGGCGGCGTGGCGTGAAATACGATGGTGAAATTACGATTGGCCTGAATGAAGTTCGGGTTGATGATATTTTGTTATTGCAAGATGCACTTAATCTCAATCCTACCGCTGCTGAATCGGCATTTATTTGCGCTCAACGTTTTGGCGACGATTGGATTCAAAAGCTGCGCGAATTAGATACAGAGCAGCTGAAAGAATTTGTTGAATCGACAGGTGCAAACATGTCGTCGATGTCGGCGCTTTCGCGTAAATTAGCCCAACTTGAACAACTTAAATTTGTAACCCGCAAATCGAGCCAATCATCAATTCGCCAAATTATTGATGCCTTGCTAGCAGGCAAAAATGTGGTTGTCGAATTTGGTCAATATCGTAGCGAGTTGGCTTATATGTTGGTTTCAAACATTCTGACGCGCCTAATTTATGATGAATGGGTGCGACGTACTGAAACCTTCTTGGCCTCGAAAAAAACGAGCGATCGGCCACCGCAACTAATGATTACCATCGAAGAAGCACATAATTTTCTGACGCCGAGCTTGGCTAAACAAACCATTTTTGGCAAAATTGCCCGTGAATTGCGCAAATATTCGGTAACCTTGCTGGTGGTTGACCAACGGCCATCGTCGATTGACAACGAAGTGATGAGCCAGCTTGGCTCGCGGATTACGGCGTTGCTCAACGATGATCGCGATATCGATGCGGTGTTTATGGGTGTTGGCGGCTCGAAAGGCCTGAAAACCGTGTTGGCCTCGCTCGATTCGCGCCAACAGGCCATGATGTTGGGCCATGCTGTGCCAATGCCAGTCGTGATGCGCACTCGTGCCTACGATAAAACCTTCTACGAAGCAATGATGCATGGCAATCGGCGCGGGCCAAGTCTGAGGCCGCGCACGCCAGAGTTGATTGATCAAGAAGCTGACGAATTATTTTGAGCGTGCAATAATCCATTAATCCTAAACATGATCAGTCAAAAGACGGAGATTGCTAGTTAAAAAGTACTTCGAGAGGGTTGACGATCAACTAGGAACAATGCTATAGTGAAACGAGTGGCTAAATGCTGTTGTTCTTACGAGCAACGGCATCACAGCACGCACAATACCGCGATGAGATTGCCACAATTTGCCTTAGCATTCAGGCATTGTATAGATAAACTGTCGCCGCGCCTCGTGCCGATGCTTGGGGGGCGGCGTTCGATCATTAGTTTAGATAACAACATCTTGCCTGCGACTCAACCTCGGAGGAGCCATTTCAATGATTGACAAGCTACTGGAGCTTGCGGCAAAAAATCAGAACCGCATCAAACGCGAAGATATTCTCAGCGTGTTGCCAGAGCCAGAGACGAATATCGAAGCCCTCGAAAGCCTCTACGAACAAATCGAAGAAGCAGGCATCGAGGTTATTGATGCAGACGAAGCCCCCAACGTGGCCGAACTCGATCTTGATTTAGATCTCGATAGCGACCACGATCTCGATGGAGCCTTGCCTGACCTTTCCGATATTGCGCTAGATGACCCAGTGCGCATGTACTTACAAGAAATTGGGCAAGTACCATTGTTAACTGCTGCTGAAGAAGTCGATCTCGCCAAGAAAATGGAAGTGGCTCACGCTGCCAACGATACCTTGTTGCAAGATGATGGCCTGCTTGAGCACAGCGATCGCATTTCGCTCAAACGCCATATTGATATTGGGCGCTCTGCCCGCCAACACTTAATTCAGGCCAACTTGCGCTTGGTGGTTTCGATTGCCAAAAAATATACCTCCTATGGCCTGACCATGATGGATCTGGTCCAAGAGGGCAATATTGGCTTGATGCGGGCCGTTGAGAAATTCGATTACACCAAAGGCCATAAGTTCTCGACCTATGCCACATGGTGGATTCGCCAAGCGATTACGCGGGCAATTGCCGATCAAAGCCGCACGATTCGCTTGCCAGTACATATGGGCGAAGCGATTAGCCAAGTTAAGCGGACCTCGCATAAATTACAACAAACTATGCAACGTGAGCCAACGCCTGAAGAAATTGCCGAAGCCATGGGCATTACCGCATCGAAAGTGCGCCGCACCTTAGAAGCCTCGATGCATCCGCTTTCGCTCGAAATGCCAGTTGGCCAAGAGGGGGAAGGCCGCATGGGCGATTTCATCGAGGATGATCGGGTTTCAACCCCCGTTGATGCTGCCGCGATGACCATGTTGCGCGAACAGATTGAAGAAGTTTTGCAAAAATTGCCTGAGCGCGAACGCAAAATTATTCAATTGCGCTATGGCCTCAAAGATGGCCGCTACCGCACCTTAGAAGAAGTTGGGCTTGAATTTGGCATTACCCGCGAGCGGATTCGCCAAATCGAAGCAGTGGCCTTGCGCAAACTGCGTCACCCACACCTTGGCAAGAAATTACGTGGCTATCTTGATTAACTAACGTGGTTAAAACTGCTGACCCAACGTGCATTTAACGTGGCGTTGGGTTGATTTTTTGCACAACACCCTGTTTTATGGTACACTATCGCAGTTTTGCAGCGATCTAAGATTATTTTAACTCTACATGGAGTAGCATAGCAATGGCGAACGAAACTCTCCGGTTGGAACTCCAACCGCGCGAAATTACTGGCAAAAAGGTTCAAAGCTTGCGCGACCAAGGCATTTTGCCAATTGGGATTTGTGGCCGTGGGATTGAACCCTACTCAGCCCAAGTTGACGAACGCGAATTTAACAAAGTGATCAACAAAGCTGGCTATAGCGGCTTGATCGAGTTGAGCATCCCTGGCCAAAAGCGCCAATCAGCGTTCTTGTTGGAAGTCCAACGCAACTCAGTCAGCAATCGCATTATCCATGCCGACTTGCGGGTTGTTGATGTCAACCAACCAGTTGATTTGGATATTCACGTTGCTTTGCAAGGCGAAAACGATTTGGTCAGCCGTGGCAATGCTGTATTGAACTTGGTTCAATCAGTCGTGCGCGTTCGCGCGTTGCCAGGCGATGTCCCACATCAAATTGATATTGATGTAAGCAGCTTGACCGAAGTTGGCCAACAAATCTTGGTTAAAGATTTGAACTTGCCAGCAAATGTAGAAATCCTCGATGATGTTGAAAGCTTGATTTTGGCTTTGGGTTACCCACAAGCTGAAGAAGCTCCAGCTGAAGAACCAGCAACCGAAGAATAATTAAACGCCCCTGTGGAATAATCCACAGGGGTTTTTTTAAATCAAAAAAAGGATGTGGTATGTACCACATCCTTTTTAATCTATTTAGCTCTTCTTTTTGGGGCGACCGCGGCGAGCGCCAGTTTTGCGAGCTGGTTGGCTTTGTGGATCAATCACCAAAAATTCAATGCGATTTTTGTCTTTGATTGGGCGGAAGCGTAATACAAGATTGCTGCGGGTGGCAGCTTCGCGCACAAGTGCACGCAACTTGCGTTTATCTTCTTCATCGCCTAATACAACTTGACCACCAAAACCAGCTTTTGCGTTTTGGAAATAGTTGGTGTATTCGGCAATAATGCGTTCGCGGGTTTCGCGTTGCACTGCACGCTTTGGTTTTGCCCGTTCTTGCATTTCTTCTGGTGACCAGAGTGTAAATTCTGCCATGATTTTAGCCTCCGAAAATGATACTATTCTATTGACGACACGCCATTCTCAATATTCTTGCTCTGTATAGCCTTATCGTATATAGATTTCTGCTTTGTGTCAAGTTTTTTTGTTTCAATTTGGCCAATTTTGGAGGAATTATGCTGCAAGATTCATCAATGTTTACACTTGATCATCGTGATACGCGGAGCTGTCTGTTTAAACGGGCAAACCAACAACTGCGAATTAGCATCTGTAGCACACAGCTCATTCGGGTCTCACTCAGCAATGATCAACCATTACCACGGCGTTCATGGGCAGTTAATCGGGCTGATGATGCATGGGAGCCAGTTGAATGGTCGATTGCGCAAAATTCTGCTATAACAACGCTTGAGACGGCTGATTTACAGGTAAATGTTGCACATGCTGATGGGCGAATTACGTTTACGAATCGCCAACAACAAGCTTTTTTTAGCGATGTTGGGCCTGCAACATACAACGCTGATGGCTGGCTGGTTACAAAGCAAATTTATAATTCTGAGCATTTTTATGGTTTTGGCGAACGAACTGGTTGGCTTGAAAAAACAGGTCAGCATTTTTTGAATTGGACGCTTGATCCAGAACCGCATCATGGCCCACGGATTGATAATATGTATGCAACGATGCCAGTTTTTATGGGTTTGCAGCCCAATTTGTGCTATGGCGTATTTTTCAACACATCTTTTCGTTCGAGTGTTGATGTTGGAGCAACTGATGCTGCATTATTGAGCTTAAAAACTCAAGGGCCAGATCTTGATTATTATCTGGTTTTAGGTGCTACACCAGCAGATATTACCGCTACATGGCGCGAATTGTTGGGCGCAATGCCGTTGCCAGCCTATTGGACACTTGGCTATCATCAAAGCCGCTGGGGCTACGATTCAAGTAGCACAATGCGGGCAATTGCCGATGAATTACGCGCGCGCAATATTCCATGCGATGCAATTCATTTTGATATTGATTATATGGATGGTTATCGAGTTTTTACTTGGCATCCTGAACGATTTGCTCAGCCAGCCCAATTGGTGCAAGATTTGGCCCAAGATGGCTTTAATGTGGTGACAATTATTGATCCTGGGTTTAAAACTGACCCTGATTATGCAGTTTTTGCTGAAGGTCTTGCCAACGATTATTTTATTAAACGAGCTGACGGAAGTTTATTTAGTGGCTATGTTTGGCCCGATGATAGCGCTTTTGCTGATTTTACGCGGGCTGATGTGCGCGCATGGTGGGGAAATTTACATAAAACATTAGTTGATGCAGGCGTGCGTGGGATTTGGGATGACATGAACGAGCCAACCGTATTTGATCGCCCTTTTAGTGAGGGCGGCGGCAATGGTGGCACGATTGACTTAAACGCACCGCAAGGCGCAGCTGATGAGCGCACAACCCACGCCGAAGTGCATAATTTGTATGGTTTGTTGATGGCTCAAGCAACCTATGAGGGTTTGCGCCAATTACGGCCAAATGAGCGACCTTTTGTGCTAACGCGCTCTGGTTTTGCTGGTTTATCACGTTGGGCAACCCTGTGGACTGGCGATAATTCGGCGTTGTGGGAACATTTGGAAATGACCTTGCCCCAAATTTGTAACTTGGGGCTTTCGGGAATTCCATTTGTTGGGGTCGATATTGGCGGGTTTTTCGGGAATGCTTCGTCAGAATTATGGGCACGTTGGGTACAAGTTGGCGCATTTCTGCCCTTCTGTCGCGGCCATTCGTGCTCAGGCACGCGGCCTGCTGAGCCTTGGGCCTTTGGCGAACGTACTGAAGCAATTGCCCGCGCGTATCTGAGCTTGCGCTACCGCTTATTGCCCTATTTGTATACGCTGTTTTATCAGGCTTCAACCACTGGTGCGCCAATTATTCGGCCCTTGGTTTATGAATATCCTGCCGATGTGGCAACCCATGCCTTGCATGATCAAGTGTTGTGTGGCTCGCAGTTGATGCTTGCGCCGATTGTCCGGCCTGGCGCTGAATATCGCTCGGTCTATTTGCCTGCTGGCGAGTGGTACGATTGGTGGACTGGCGAGCGGATTACTGGGGCGCAGCATATTTTGGTACACGCGCCATTAGAGCGTTTGCCGCTGTATGTGCGTGGCGGCGCAATTCTGACGCTTGGCCCAGTGCTCAATTACACTGGCGAGGCTCCACTTGATCCTTTGACGCTCGATGTGTATCCCAGCGGTACAAGCGAATGGACGCTCTACGAAGATGATGGAATTTCATTTGAATATGAACAGGGCTTGAGCGCAACTACCCATTTTAGCTGCATTGAAACTGCGCAATCAATTAACTTCGTTATTGCTGCCCGCCAAGGTTCTTGGCAGCCAGCACCTCGTACAATCGTGGTCAATTTACACTCGTTGCCACCAAAAGCTGTTTTGCTTGATGAGCAGCCAATTGAGTGTGTGCATGCTGATGGGGCGATTACTGTGAGCTTTGTTGATGATGGCTTGACGCATACGCTTGAGGCGAAATTATGAAGGATGCGGTTCAGAGCATAGAACATATGAAATTATGAAGGATGAAGGATGAGGGATGAATTATGAAGCATGAGAACATAGAACATAGAGACTGACACGTTTTGGATGTGTTTCGTGAATTAGCTTTAAACGCAGAGGCGCAGAGTATTAATGTTTCTCTGCGCCTCTGCGTTAAAGCCTGAACTCTGAATTCTTGCTACTGCCCCCTGCCTAGCTGGCGATTTCGGCCACATCGCTTTCGGCGCGTTCGGCGACCGAGCCAATTGAAAAATATTTGGCATCGGGATGGTGCACGACGATTGCGGCGGTGCTTTGCTCAGGGTCGAGCTGGAAGGCTGAAGTCAAGCTCACGCCAATTTCTTGGGCTGGCAAGATGCTGAACAGCTTGGTGTGCTCCTCAAGATCGGGGCAAGCTGGATAGCCCCACGAGTAGCGTTTGGCCTGATAGCTTAATCCTAAGCCTTGACTAATAATTTTGTTGGTGAATTCGGCTACGGCCTCGGCGTAAGTTGTGCTCAAGCCATGGCTGAAGAACGATTCACTATAATCGCTGGCTTTTTGCAAGCTTTCAACCCGCTCGGCGGCGACATGGCCCATGGTTACAATTTGTAAGCCAACTACATCGAATTCGCCGCTCTCGATTGGCCGGAAATAATCGGCCAAGCAGAGGCGTTCGCGGCTTGGTTGGCGTGGGAAGGCAAAGCGGGTCAAAACGGTTTTGCGATCTTTAGGATCGTACACGACCAACTCTTCGCCAGCGGCTTGAGCTGGAAAATAGCCATAAACCGCTTGGGGTTGCAACCAACCATTGCGCTTGGCATCGTCGATCATGCGGCGTAAGCGGGGCTTGAATTCGTCGTTGACGACGCGATCGTATTCTGCGCCCTTGAGGTTTTTGATACCCCAACCCAAGCGCCACAGCGTATTCAAGTCGAGATATGGTGTAACATCATCGAGCCGAATTTTTTTGGCAACTTGCACGCCCCAGAATGGCGGCGTTGGCACGGGATTATCGTTGCGAATTGCTGAACGCGCGCCGCTTGGATTATCTTTGCCCAATTTTTCCAGCAAGGTGCGACCGCGTTCTGGCGCTTTCAACGATTCGCGGGCCGCATCTTCCATCACGCTCATATATTCTTCGCGCACGGTTGGATCGGAAAGTTTATCCATTGTTTCGAGACCTTCGAAGGCATCTTTACAATAGAAAACGCCACCTGTGTAGGCCACTTCTGGCTCAGGGAAGAGAATCCGTTGACCATATTGGCGATTGATTGCTGCGCCGCCAACCAGCACTGGGAAGGTCAAATTGCGTTTGTGCAATTCCTGCACGCACAAGGGCATTTGCTTCGATGTGCTGACCAGCAAGGCCGAAAGCCCAATTGCATCTGCGCCAACTTCAAGCGCTTTTTCGATGATTGTATTGACCGGAACTTGCTTGCCCAAATCGTAAACGGTGTAGCCATTATTCGACAAAATGGTGTAGACCAAGTTTTTGCCGATGTCGTGCACATCGCCATAGACCGTGGCCAGCACCACTTTGCCCTTGGTTGTGCCTTCCACGCGATCAAGGTATTGTTCGAGGTGAGCAACTGCACGTTTCATCACTTCGGCAGATTGCAACACATACGGCAAAATCAATTCGCCAGCACCGAATTTATCGCCAACTTCTTTCATGGCTGGCAGCATCACGCCATTGAGCACATCGATTGCTGCTTCGCCTTGGGTTTGGCCGCCAGCCTCGCGCCATGCTCGCGATTCGTCAATATCGGCTTCGATGCCATCTTTTTTGCGATGCAGAATCTTCCAGTGAATTCGCTCTTCGGCGTTCATGCTGGCAGTTGGGTCAGCTTTTGCTTCGCCAGCGACCGCTGCATTGGCTTCAAAAAATTGAATGAAACGGGGCAAGGCTTCTTCATCGCTGTTGAAAATCACATCTTCGCAAACCTTGCGAGTTTCGGCGGAGATTTCGGCAAATGGCATAACGTGGCTTGGATTGATGATCGCTGCATCCAGCCCAGCCCTAACTGCATGGTACAAAAAGACCGAGTTGAGCGCTGAACGGGCGTGCGGCTGAATCCCGAAGGAGAGATTGGAAACCCCAAGCACGGTCATTGCGCCAGGAATTTCGGCCTTGATGCGGCGAATACCTTCCATGGTTTCCTTGGCCGATTCGCGCAATTCTGCTTGGCCAGTTGTTAATGGAAAGGTCAGGGCATCAAACAGCCAGGCATCATTTTGCACGCCATAATCTTGGCGGCCCAGCTCAACCATGCGTTTGGCGATCGCAACTTTGGCTTCGGCGGTATGCGCCATGCCTTCTTCATCAATCGTCAAGGCGATGATTGCCGCGCCATAACGGGCAACGAGCGGCATCGTTTTATCGAATTTTTGTTCGCGCCCGCCTTCGAGCGAAGTTGAGTTGATGATTGCACGGCCTGGATACATTTGCAGGGCTGCATCAATCACCTCGTGCTCGGTCGAGTCGATGACCAAGGGCAATTCAACGCCCATGGTCAATTTTTTGAGCAACTTTTGCATTTGCTCTTTTTCATCGGGGCGCTCGGTCATTGCCACACATACATCGAGCGCATGCGAGCCACTATCGGCCTGTTCGCGGGCAACTTGCAACACGCCATCATAATCATCTTTGAGCAACATTTTTTTGACTTTGCGCGAGCCAACCGAGTTAACCCGTTCGCCAATGATGAATGGGCCTGGATCTTGGTGCAAGGGCAGGGCGCGCATGGCCGAAGAAACTTGTTGCACAGCTGGAGCTTGATTCGCTTTGGGTGGGCAATTATTGCCGATTGAATCGACTAAAGCACGCAGGTGAGCCGGCGTTGTGCCACAACAACCACCAACCACGCGCACGCCCAAATCCTTGACAAACTCGGTCAAGCTCTTGGCAAAGCCTTCTGGCTCCAAGGGGAACACGGTTTCGCCATTAACTTCCATTGGCAAGCCAGCGTTGGGAATACACGAAATTGGCAATTTGGAATTGGCTGCAAGATAGGTAATCGCTGGACGCATGTGCTCAGGACCAGTCGAACAATTCAACCCAATCACATCAACATCGGCCAAGGCTTCGAGCGTGACCATGGTTGCTTGAATGTCGGTGCCAAGCAACATCCGCCCTGAGAGATCCAAGAAAACTTGAGCTTGAATCGCAATGTCTGGGCGTTTGAGTTCGGCCAAGCCGCGGCGAATGCCATCGATTGCCGCTTTGACTTCGAGAATATCGACGCTGGTTTCGACCAAAAGCACATCAACGCCACCTTCGACGAGCGCAATCGTTTGCTCCTTGAAGGTGTCCGAAAGTGCATCCCACGTGATGTTCGAGAGCGTTGGATCGTCTGATGAGGGCAAGAAGCCAGTTGGTCCCATCGAGCCAGCGACGAAGCGTTTGCGGCCATCTTGGGCTTGGTAGCGGTCGGCGACGCTGCGGGCGAGTTGGGCGGCTTTGAAATTTTGCTCGTAGGTTTTATCGGCCAAGCCCCATTCATGCAAGCGAATACGGGTTGATTGGAAAGTATTAGTTTCCAACACATCGACGCCTGCTTCCATAAACGAGCTATGAATTTGTTCGATAATGTCGGGGCGCGTCAGGGCGAGATAATCGCGTGCGCCGAAATACTGTTCGCCGCCAAAATCCTCAGGCTTGAGATCATACAAATCCAAGCTAGTACCCATTGCGCCGTCGTAAATCAGAACACGTTTCGCCAATTCGGCGATGTAAGGTTTTATGCTGGTCATGACGCATTCCCTTTGTATGGATCGCGCTGCCAAAGCGCAGAACCACAGTTAAAAAAAACTCCTCGCACACTGGCGAGGGCTTCAATCATTGAGTTGCCACTCATCTATCAGCGCGATTGCTGCTGGAAGAAGCACCTTTCTCAGTGAGACGGTTGCTGGAGCGTCATCGGGCCAGATCCCTCGGCTCCTCGTGATGAGGTATTCAATTAATCGCAGTATAGCAAATCTTAGCGAAAAATCAAAGAAATCATAGGGATCAGTTGTTGGGGATTGGGGATCGGGATGTTTTCGTGCCCTTCGTGGATCGAATTTTTTAACGCAGAGGCGCAGAGCGATTGAAGGATAAAGGATGAGGGATGAGGGATGAGGAATGAATGAGGCTCTAGGCTAGAGGAACAGGAATCATAACAATCTGTGGCTCAATAATCATTCGTGCAATTCGTGGAATTCGTGACCTAAACCTTAACTTCGCGTCCTTCGCGCGCTTCGCGGTTTCTTCTTTCGTGCGCTTCGTGCCCTTCGTGGATCATATATACGTTGCCTTCTGCCTTCATCCCTCATCCTTCATATTTTATTTAGTGTGATATTGACAAAAAGCGGAATCGCGCTATACTACGTTGCACTTGGTGTCATATTGACTATTAAAGAAGGAATAGCTATGCAACGGGTTGGGCTTTTGGGCGGAACCTTTGATCCCATCCATTATGCGCATTTGGCGATTGCCGAAGAAGCGCGGGTGGTGTTGGGCTTGAATCGGGTGCTATTTATGCCAACGGCGCAACAGCCTTTGAAACAACAGCACTACAGCGCCGCTAGCCAACGCCTCGCCATGACCGAACTGGCAGTAGCTAATAATCCCGCCTTTGCGGTTTCCAACCTCGAAGTTGAGCGCAGCGGCGTTTCGTATACCATCGACACCGTGCATGAATTGAACATTATTGAACCAGCTGTGGAATGGTGGCTGATTGTTGGCGCTGATAGTTTGGCAACTTTGCCACGCTGGCATGCCGCCAACGAGTTAGTTCAACTAGCCCATTTTGCTATTTTAGAACGGCCTGGCTTCGAATTGGATTGGCAATCCTTGCTCGACCAATTTCCTAGCCTCGCCACCCGCAGCGTGCGGATTCAAGGCCCACGCATGGATCTTTCGGCGACTGAATTGCGTAGTCGCTTGCAGGCTGGCTTGCCTGTGCGCTATCTCGTTCCTGATGCCGTTGCTGGCTATATTGCCGAACATCGGCTGTACCTTGCCCAACCTAGCGCTTATTAGCCTAGAGTTGATATGTGCTCGACTAAAACCTTAATTGAGGTAAATCAGCGTTCGAAAATCTTCCGATCATTGCCTTTTAGGGGGTGCAGGGGGATTAAAGCCCCCTGCGTTTCCCTCCAGCGGAGGGACGGAAGGGTGGAGAAAATGATTCAAATCGAAACCATATAAACCCTAGCGCTTAACCACGAAAGGATTTTCCCGTCCTATGAACGATTATATTATTGTTGGCTCTGGCATCGCTGGCTTATATACCGCCCAACTTGCAGCTCAACATAATCTCAAGGTTGTGTTGGTAACCAAAGAAGCGGTTGAGGAATGTAATACACGCTATGCCCAAGGTGGCATTGCTGCCGCAATTGGTGAGCACGATTCGCCAGAATTGCACATTGAAGATACCTTGGTTGCTGGCGCTGGCATTAGCGATCCTGCCGCCGTGCGGGTGTTGTGCGAAGAAGGCCCAGCGCGGGTGCATGAGTTGATCAATTTGGGCGTTCCGTTTGATACCCACAACGGTGCAATCGCCCTAACCCGTGAGGCCGCCCACTCCGAGCGGCGTATTTTGCACGCTGGCGGCGATGCAACAGGCGCAGCGATCGAAACCACCTTGGCGGGTGTAGTTGCCAATACAAATGTTGATGTGCGCGCTTGGACTTTGGCCACCGAAATTATGTTGGAAAATGGCCAAGCGGTTGGGGTTCGCACGCTTGATGCGCGGACTGGCGAACGAGGCGAGGTACGTGCCAAACGAATTGTGTTGGCAACTGGCGGGGCTGGCCAGCTTTTCCAAGCCACGACCAATCCAACCGTGGCAACTGGCGACGGGGTTGCTTTGGCTTATCGAGCTGGCGCTGGGGTTTCAAATATGGAATTCTTCCAGTTTCACCCAACGGCTTTGCGTTTGCTAGGCGCCCCAGGCTTTTTGATCTCTGAAGCTGTACGTGGTGAAGGCGGTGTTTTGCGCAACGCTGCTGGCGAACGCTTTATGCTCAAATTGCATCCTGATGCAGAATTGGCCCCGCGTGATGTGGTGGCGCGAGGCATTGCTGCCGAAATGGTTTCAACCGATGCTGATCATGTCTATCTTGATGTGACCCATTTGCCAGCCGATTTGGTGTTGTTGCGCTTCCCAACGATCGCCAAAGTGTGCAGCAGCCATGGCTTAGATATTACCAAAGAGCCAATTCCGGTTGCGCCTGCTGCCCACTATATGACTGGCGGTGTGGTGACTGATTTGCATGGCCGCACTAGCGTGCCCAATTTATTTGCGGTGGGCGAAGTTTCGATGACTGGCGTGCATGGAGCCAATCGTTTGGCCTCGAACTCCTTGCTTGAGGTGTTGGTGTGGGCCAAACGGGTGATTGAAGCGCCCGATGGGCCAATTGAAGCGCCAACATTTCCCCAAACAACCCAAGCAATTACCATGGCTGCTGAAGCCGATGAAACGCCATTTAGCCGCGCTGCCTTGCAACGCCTAATGTGGCGCAACGTCGGAATTGTGCGCGAGGCCGATGGTTTGGGTTCGGCCTTGCGACAGTTGGTTGCATGGCGTGATGCCCAAGCCGAGCCAGCCACAGTACGCGAGTATGAAGATGCTAATTTGTTGGTAACTGCAACCCTGTTGACCTACGCCGCCTTATTGCGTGAGGAAAGCCGTGGCGCCCATGCCCGCCGTGATTTCAGCGAAACCCGCGAGGTTTGGCAACGCTACTTGGTGCTGAAACAAGGCTAGCGCATTTTAAATTCAAAGAATGGTGGATCTGCAACGATCCGCCATTCTTGTATTTAAGCCATCAATGTTCATCTTTTGTGCGCAGATTGGTGCTTGGTTTTAGCCTCAACATCGCAGATGATAAGCTTTTGATGCGGTAAAAAAGGATGTGGCCAATGCGGCAGTGGTGGCTATGGGTGGAATTATTGGCTTTATTTGGTGGTGTGCCCTTGGTGCTGCGCTTTGCTGTGCCTGCCAGTTGGTGGTTTGGGGTGCTTGGTTTGGCGGCGCTGGGGTCGTGGTTTTGGTTGCGGCGGCGCGGCGTGCCAATTGGGCTGTGGCAAGGGCGCTTGAATCCGCGCGAAAAACATAATCTTTGGCGCTTGATTCGGCGCTTTGGGCTAGCAAGCCTGCTGGCGGTGCTGTTGGTATTGCTCTGGCAACCAGCCAATTTATTTAATTTGCCGCGCCAGCAACCATGGGCTTGGCTGCTGCTTGTGCTAGCCTATCCGATTGTTTCGGTCTACATTCAAGAATTGGTTTTTCGGGGCTTGTTTTTCGAGCGCTACCGCGATTTGTTGAGTGCTAATTGGCTGTTGTTGCTCAATGCTGTGGTGTTTGGCTGGGCGCATATTATTTTTCGTAATCCCTATGCTGTAATCTTGACGATTATTGGTGGCTGGTTGTTTGCCGACACCTATCGTAAAACCCGCTCGCTACGCTTGGTGTGTTTGGAGCATGCCTTGTATGGTAATTTGATGTTTACGGTTGGGCTAGGGCATTATTTTTTCAGTCGTGGCTTGGGCTAAGTGGCAGTATGATGTGAAAATTGCTGCCCTTGCCAAGCGTGCTTTCAACCGTAATTGTGCCAGCGTGAGCCTCGATAATTTGCTTAACAATCGCTAAGCCCAAACCACGCCCGCCAGTATCGCGATTGCGCGAGGCATCGGCGCGATAGAAACGCTCGAAAATATGCGCTAGATCATGGGCTGCAATACCCTCGCCAGTATCCTGAATGCGCAAGATAATCTGCTCTTGATCGCTGGTGCAGTTGAGCACAATGCGGCCATTGGCTGGGGTATGGCGAATTGCATTTTTGAGCAGATTGCCCAAGGCTTGCACAATTCGCGTGCGATCAACAGCGATGCTTGGCAGTGGTTGCTCGATCATCAGTTCGAATTGAATGCCCGCGTTGAGCGCTGGTTGTTGCCAACGCTGGTGGGTTTCGCGCAACAACTGAGCAAAATCAAGCATTGTTTGGTTAAAATCGAGGCTCTGCGATTCGGTTTTGAGCAGCAAGGTTAAATCATCAAGCAAACTAACGATCAATTTAATCTCATGTTCAACGTGATGCGCAGCCTCGTCGGCGCTTTGTAGCTCGTCGGCCAAGCCTTCCATTTCAAGCTGAATCACGCTGAGCGGCGTATGCAATTCGTGGGTCAAATCGTGAATTAAGCGGGTTTGCAGCATGCGCTGTTGGGCTAGCGAATTGGCCATATGATTGAAGGCGCTGCTCATTTGGCCAAGCTCATCGTGCGAACGAATTGGCACTTGGGTTTGCCAATTGCCAGCAATAATGTGCTTGGTGGCTTGAGTTAATGCCAAAACTGGCGCAGTAATCGTGCGCACCAGCACAAAGCCCAGGGCCAAAACGATCATGCCAACGATTACGCCGCTGATAATTAATGCATGGCCTGTGCTGCGTAAAAATGCGCCTTGTTGCTCGGTATAAGCGTGGGTTCCAGTCACCATCAAGGCCGATCCAATCAATTCGTTGCTAATCAAATCGTAGAGTGGAATCGCATGTTGGCGCAGATCGGCGGCTAATTGCTGATCGTTATTAAGTTGCTGGGCACTGTCATAGCTTACATTGCCTGCTGGATCGAGAATAATCAGCCGTTCATCGCCATGCAGTAGCGCTTGTAATTCCCATTGCAGCAACAAACTATCGTGGTGAGCAAAGCTAGGTTGTTGATTAACTGGTCGCTGTAAGGCTTGAGGATCGATAAAATTCCAGACCGATTCAACGATCAGCGGCAATTCATTCAAAATACTGCTCATTGGAATGCTTGACATTGATTTGAGGCGTTCAAGTTCGGCGGCAACAATGATTTGCACCAGTTCTTTTGGCTCGGTTTGGTAGCGTTGGGCTAAGCCTATAAAACCTTGGGGGTGCTGCAAGCTTTGTTGCACTTCAGCGGGGTTCGCATTCAGGTGTTTTTGAATCAGGCTGAGCCAATCAGGGCTAGCTTGATATTCAACAAAATAGCGAATTTCTGATTGTAAGTCGATGCCAGCTCCAATTGGTGTGGCTACGCCCATGGCCATGGTCATTGGTGCAGTCATTGGGATGGTGCTAATTGGGATTTGGGCTTGCTCAAGGCTCACGATTAATGCTTCAGGATCAACATTATGCGCAATCGCGACGCTCTGGATGCTGCCGCCACTGCCAACCTCGCCCTGCAAATGCTCAGGGCTAATGCCAATTATCTCGGCGCTATGCTGCCAGAGTTGGCCGCTGTCGATGCTAAAAATGGCTGGGGCTAAGGTCTGGGTTTGGCTCAACTTCTCGCTTTGCTGCAATAAGGTTGATAATGCCGACCAATCGGCGTTATAGGCGTGACTGGCTTCCAGCCATGGCGTAAGTTGGGCTGTGCGCAGCTGGCTTTGGTCGCCAACAAAAATATCAAAACGTTGAGTAGTGAGCAAATAGGCGCTTAGCCCGCTCAACAAGAGGGTTGCACTAATTACCAAGCCAAATGCTGCACCTAATTTCCAACGAATTGATCGAAGCATAACTACCTGCCAGATTAATCAACAAATTTATAGCCAAGGCCATACACAGTAATAATATATTGCGGTTTGGTGCGATCATGCTCAATCCGCTGGCGCAAACGCGCAATGTGGGCATCGAGCGAGCGATCAAAGCCAGCGTAATCGCCAGCAAACACCGCTTCAAGCAGCTGTTCGCGGCTAAGAATTTGGTTGGGATGGCGCATAAAGGTGGCCAATAAGGCTAATTGGATTTTGCTTAATTCAATAGGTTGCTGATTGACTGTGCATTGATGCTGAGCCAAATCAAGCTCAATCGGCCCACGTTTGATGGTTTGGCTTGGTGCAATTGGCTGGCTACGACGTAAAACGGCCCGCACTCGGGCCACCAATTCGCGGGCATTGAAGGGCTTGCCAACATAGTCATCGGCCCCAAGCTCTAAGCCCTGAATCCGTTCTTCATCGCTGCTGCGCGCAGTTACCATAATAATTGGCGTATTGCTGGTTTGGCGAATCGCCTTGAAGACCGCTAAGCCATCCAATTTGGGCAGCATCAGATCTAAAACGACTAAACTTGGCTGGTATTGCTGCACCAACGCCAAGCCTGCTAGTCCGTCACTGGCAAAATAGGTTGTAAAGCCCGCTTGCTCCAGATACAACTGCATCCAATGGGCAATCCGTTCTTCATCCTCGATAATGACGATTATTTCGACCATGGTGGTTCCTTCTGGCATGAGCAAGCTGGTTGCAGGCGTGGTAAGAGCTGCAACCAGCCATGTGATCTAACGACTTGAATCGGTGGTTGGTGCCGTTGGTAGCGCGGGCAATGCTTCGATTGCTTCACATTCAACCGCTGCTTCAGTTGTGCTGGTGCCCGATTCATCGGGCTCAACTGTGAAACAAGCAACGCCTTCGCTAGCAACGAAAGTTGGCACATTGCTCACAAAATGCTCGATCATGTCGGGCAAATCATCGGTAAAGCTAGCTGCATCTTCGGCACTAAGCTCGCCATCGCTTACCAATTGATTGATGTTGGCAGTTTCAGCAGCCACAATTGCATCGATAACCGCTTGTTTGCTAACGCCCTTGGCAGCTGCTTGGTCGGCAATGCTTTGGTTTGCTTCGATGCCTGCATGCAGTTCATCGGCGCTCAGGCCAATTGTTTCAGCAGCTAGCTCAAACCAATCGATTCCAATAGCTACTGCCATACCACAATCGCTTGATTCGTCATCAGCATTGCTTAGCATGGCCAATGGTTTGGTATTTTGGGTAGCGGTGAACTGAGTGGTTATTTCAAGCTGATCAACGGCGACAGCCGCAGCACTGTGCCGATGGAGTGTAGCGCTGCCAATCGGTTGGGCTGGCATTACCATAGCAGGTTGGTTGCTCGCTGCGATTTCGCCGTGCAGCATAGGCATGAGCATTCCTTCGCCGCCAGTCATACTACATTCAATGGTAACTTCCTCAGGATTTGAGGTAATCGTAATGGTTTCGGCTGGCTGATCGTTTTTGTTGGCAGCAAAAGCTGCGGTGTTGTTCGTCCAGAGATAGCCACCGCAGGCCAATGATACCACCCCAACCGCCAGCGCTAAATGTTTACGCATGTCCGAACTCCTTGTCAATCGCTAATTGGTTTCAATGGCGCTACTATAAAAAACGATTGTGATACAAATTCGACAATTGGCCATGCAAAGTTAATAATTTGATGAGTTGCTGGCGGTTTGTGCTAAGCTTTGGATAGTGTTTTGTTGATTAAGGAATAAAGCAATGGCGATAGATGTATTACATGCTGGCTTGACTGAACGCCAGCAAGCCTTTGTTGCGCTTGGTAGGGAAATGGCGGCACTGGTCAAGCCAACCGCAGCGCAGCATGATCAGGCTGCGAGCTTTCCCTTCCAGCATTTGCCAGCCTTTTTTGCTGCTCGGTATCAGGCCTTGAGCATTCCAACCGAATTTGGCGGACTTGGCGCTAGCTTGTTCGAGGCAATTTTGGCCCAAGAACAACTGGCCTATGGCGATGGCTCAATTGCCTTGGTGATGGCAATGCCAATTCATGTGCTTGGCGGAATTATCGAAGGCCGGGCATGGCAACCAAGCCAGATCGAGCGGCTCAGTCGTTTGGTGGTTGAGCAGCCAATCTTGCTTAATTCGGCGGCCAGCGAACGTGAAATGGGTAGCCCTGCCCGAGGCGGTTTGTTTGCCACAACTGCCCAGCCTGTCGCAGGCGGTTGGCTGCTGAATGGCCGCAAAATCTATACAACTGGCGCACCTGCATTAACCCATGCCTTGATTAGCGCCACGATTGTTGATACCAGCGATACAGCGATCTTTTTGGTTGATCTCACGCAAGCAGGCGTGACGATTGAGCCAACTTGGCATGGCACGGCGATGCGTGCAGCCCGCAACGATGATATTGTGCTTGAAGACGTAGTTGTTGCTGAACAAAATTTGTTGCAACGTCGCCAAGCTGGCTTGGTTGATCCGAGCCGTAGCAATGCTGGGGCATGGTTTCAATTGACGATGGCGGCGGTTTATTTGGGAATTGCTCAAGCTGCCCGCGATGTTGCCAGCAACTATGCTCGCGAGCGTCGTCCGACTGCGTTGGCTGGCAAGGCCATTAGTGAGCTTGAATCGATTCAGCGGCAGCTTGGCAAGGTCGAGCAATTACTGCTGAGTGCGCGCAGTTTGCTCTATCAAACAGCCCAAATTTGGCAGCAAGCGCCTGCCGAACGAGGTAAGTTACGTGCCTTGATTGCCACCACCAAAGCAACCGCGATTGAGCATGCAGTTGCTGCGGTTGAACAGGCCATGATTGTGGTTGGTGGGGCTTCGCTCTCACCAGATTTAGCGCTCGAACGTTATGCGCGCGATGTGCGGGCTGGCCTATTTCACCCGCCCACGTTGGATGCAGCTTTGGTTGGCTTAGGGAGTTGGTTGGTCGAATAACTATGTTTGGTGGCGACTGGCCCAGCCTTCAATCGCATCGGCAACCAACGGCCAAGCAGGGTCAAACATCAAATCGTGGGCTGCCTGCGGCACGATAATTAATGGCGCTTGATAGGCATTAGCCAACGAACGCTGCTCGGCAAGTGAAAATACGCGATCACGCTCGGCGGCAATCACCATTATTGGGGTTTTGATTTGGCTTGGGTTGGGTTTATGGATGAGTGCATCAAGCAAAGCCCTCAGTGATTCGCTGCCAAGTTGGCTGTGAATAGCGTGGGTTTGGGCGGCGGAAGCGTTATCACGTAAAAACAAATATTTTACCAAGGCTGGAGTGCGCATAAAACTATCAGCATTGGCAGTTGCCAAGGCTCGTAATGCAACATATGGTTGCCTGCGTAGGCTGCGCAACGCAAAGCCCAATGGCCCGGTATGCGGCATGCTGGCCAGCAAAACTGCTGCGGGAAGCGGGCGCTGCATCGCAGCATGTTGCAGAATGTAGCCGCCGAGGCTATGGCCCACGACGATTGGCGCTGGGTTGAGGGTTTCAACCAGCGCCAGCAAATCATCGAGATAGTGGTTTAAGCCAACCATGTTGAAATAGCGCGGCATGCTGCTATGGCCATGGCCACGCAAACTCAGCGTATGCACCACAAAGCCGCGTTCAGCAAAATCGTGAGCTGTGTGCTGCCAGCACCAAGCTCCATGCCAAGCGCCGTGGAGCAGCAGCAAAGGTCGCTGATACAGCAGCCTTTGTGGTTCATAGCAGCGATGTTCAAGCGTGTTGCTGCTCATTGGCTTCCTCTTGAGCCGCCGCCCGATCCCGCTCCTCGCGGATGAGTCGCAAGGTTGTGGTTTTATCATCGAGGGCATGGAAAATTGCTTGCATGATAACGCTATCAGTTGTGTCAAGATCGGCCAACAGCCGTTGGCGATTGCTATCGCCTGCGACGAGCAAGCGAATGCGTTGAGCCAAGGTTTGCCATTGAGTTTGAGCTTCAAGCTGCGGCAAGAAACCGTCGAGATCGGTGTAGGCGTGCTGAACCCCAAAGTAGGCAGCGGCTACCGTCAAAATAATTGGCCGCCATTCGCCGATCAGTTTGCTTAACCGCGCTTCTTCAGGGTCGGGCGTTTGGCTGGCCGCAACCAAAATTGCCTGCACGATGGCCGCGCTATTGGTATCCAGGCCAGCGCTAAGTTGGGCGAAATCACGTTCGCCAGCCCAAATCTGCTCAACTGCCGCCTGAATAATCCAGCCGTTGTTATCAATTTGGGGCAATAAAAACTCGACCTCGGCGCGGCGGGTATCATCGCCATGGGCAATCGCGGCAATGACCTCAATCAAGGGTGCAAAATGGGCAACCGCATCGCTGGTAGCACGTTCAAAGGTCGGGTGTAGATCGAGCATGTCGAATATCCTTCTAGTAGTTCGCAACAGAATAGCCTTAGGTCGCTGCACGCGCACAATCACGGCTAAGTGTATGATATGCGATTGTATGACTTTGTGTCAATATAACACCTATTAGCAACAATAAAACAACGAGCCATCCTCATTGATGCCTCGTCGTTTGTGGCTGGTTTAAGTGTAAACCACCGAATTCGCACCGCCAAACTCGTTTGGCTCGTAGCGATCTGCGCTCCAATCGTTCAGCCAGCGTCCATCGGCAAGATAGCGATACTGGTAACTGTGATTGGGTGGCAGATCCATGGTGGTGCTCCAGCCTTCCCCGGAACGCAACAGCGGGGTCGCCGTTTCGCTCCAATTATTGAACTCGCCAACAAGTGTGATCGTCTGGGCGGTGAGTGGGGCTGGGATGTTGAAGGTTACCCGCACGACCGTACCCTCGAGGCGTTTCTTCAGCATTCTAGCACTCCTTTGTGCGTTACAAAATACAACGGCTTCGTTGCATTTCCTCTGCGTCCGAATCCTTGTATCTACCATCCTACATGGCTTTCAATGCAAGATCAATACCCAAAGCATTGGCATTTCCTAAGAAATCTAGGCCATCTTGGTCGGTACGACACAGGACTAAAGAGCTAGCACCACTACTTGCGATTTTAGGTGAAGGGCATCACCTCTGCGAGGAATTGCCGTGGTTCAATCTGGCCAGCTTTGAGCTGTTCAAACAAGCTAAGATTCGTTTGGTTCATCGTATTCTGTTGTTGAAAATGGGCGATACTTTGGGTAAACTGGGCAATTGCCTGTTCAAACTGATCAAGCCACAGTAATGCTATGCCGTAATACCATTGGCAATAGGCAACATGAAATTGATAATTAACCTGACTGAATAAGCGAATTGCTTGCTCAAAATAGGCAAGTGCTTCAGCATATTGCGCTTGATCTATCAATATTTCGGCTAGATTAACTGCTGCTGCTGCTTTCGAGATTCCATCATCATATTGCTCGGCAATTTCAGCAGATTTTTTGATAAACTCCAACGCTTTATCAAATTTGTCCATTCTTCGGTACATATTGCCAATATTGCCATAATGTAGAGCCATATCAACCCCAATATTCGTATCAATACCAATTTTTATAACCTTTAAGTAGTAATATAACGATAGATCAGCATTTTGTAATCTTGCGTAAATTGTAGCCATGCTATTGATTAGCGGTATATTATTATAGGCTCTAAGCAGTTCAGCTTCTTGATTGTTGCATAAAAATGCAGCAACAGCATAGGATAAACCAGTTTTTAGATCATCAGGTGTCCCTAACTGATGATGACAATAGGCAAGCTGAATATAAGAACTTGTATGATCGGTTATGCCATGTCTTTCAGCAAGCTTAATTGAGCGCAGAATAATCGGGATTGCCTCGCGCGTTTTGCCAAACTCACGATAAAGATTGGCCTGATGACCCAAAACCCTGGCAAGTAATGGCTCATTATTGAGTCTCGTTGCAGCTTCAATCGCATGGTTGATATAGGCGATTCGATATACTTTTGATGGATAATAATTACTTCGGTTATACACCGTGCCTAAGACGAGATCGATTATTAGTTGATCACCCCGATCTATTCCTAGTTGGGTTGGTGCATACTGAAAGACCCAATTAACATGTTTTTCTTCGCGATCAAACACTTGTCTTGCCCGCAGTTTGCCGCCAATTTCGTTAAGATACAGCTCGTGCAGCGATTGGGCCAAATCTCGAATAGTTTCGCAATAACGCCATGTTGCAGCTTCAACTTCTTGTTGTTTCACCAATTGCTGCAGCGCAAAGCTGCGAATTAAATCGTGCATGCTCCAGCGTTCATTATGCCCATCGTAGTGTAATAAATTATGCCGTAATAAATAATAGAGTTCGTTTTCTGCCGTTAAATTATTTGGCAATTCGAGCATAGCCAAGCCCATTGAGCTAGAAAAATCGGCAACCAACACCGCCAATTGGCGCACAAAATATTGCTGTTGAGCACTAAGTTGGGTGTAACTCAAGGCCAGCGAGGCTTCAACATTCAATTGTTGATCGTCAGGGTCGCGCAAAGCCTGCAAGCGCTGGTTTTGATCGGCAAGTTGCGCCAAATAATCCTCTGGCTTGAGCGCTGGGTTATTCTGCAAAATACTCGCGCTTACCCGCAAGGCTAAGGGCAAATACTGGCAAGCACTGGCTAATCGTTCAGTATCTGGCTGATCAAGCCGTGGGCAAATTTCTTGGATGAGCTTGCTTGAATCTTCAGTATTGAGCGCCTCAAGCTGGACGCTGGCCATCGCTGGTAAGCTAAATCGTTGGCGACTGCTGATAATCAAACAGCACCCAACAGGCGGAATGAGGTCGCGTACATGCTCAGCATCACGCGCATCATCTACCACAATCAAGACTTGTTTGTTATGCAGAATGTTGTGATAGCGAGCCAGTAATTGCTCGCGTTTTTCAGGCAGGCGGGTTTTGGGATCAAGCGCGTTAATGACCAAACCAAGGGCTTGCTCTGTGGTGAGCGCATGGTCACGCGCTCCATACAAATTGAGCATCAATTGAGCATCAGGATACAAATGCACAATGTTTTGGGCAACGATCAGGCTTAATTCGCTTTTACCTATGCCACCCATGCCATGAATGCCAACTAATGCTGCTCCACGCTTGGCTTCGTGCGCAATCTCAATCGCATTGGTTAGGCGCTTAACCTCGGATTCTCGCCCAACAAAATCTCCAACTGCGGGCCGCAATTGGTGAATTGGCGCGCGATCAGTAGCAGAATTTGGATCGTTTGCGTGGGCCTGATGTGGTTGGTTGAGCAATGTGGCAAGCTGCTCGAACAAGGCTTTTTGGTAGCGATGATAGGTTGCTTGATGAATATTCAACATCTGACAATAACTATCGACTGGCGCGCCAGGATAGGTTGTAAGCACCTTGAGCAGTGATTGCTGCGGCTGTTCGAGCGGTAATTGGCCGAGCCAATGATAAAAATCGCCTAAACCACCAAATGTTTGTAAGCGTTGTCGCCATGTTTGGTTTGCCAAAAGGCGTTCAGGCCGCTGAATTAATGTCTGAATTGATTTGGCTGTCCAAATGTGATCGTCGCTCATCTCTAGCTCCTACTAATGTGTGCAGACATCATTTTAACATGAGCCATGGGCTTGACAAGGTATATATTTAATGATACTTTGTATCATTATAAAGCGTGATTCGGCACTAGGTTGCTGCCGAGCATCAATTCCAACATGGAGACATGGGTTATGAATGAGCGTAGTACTGGCACGGTGGCGTGGTTTGATCCTGAAAAATCGTATGGTTTTATTACAACTCATGCAGGAGCATCGTTGTTTGTTCATCGACGGGCGCTTGGTGATGGACGACGCTGGTTAGTTGAGGGCGAAGAAGTAAGTTTCGTGGTAGTTCGGGGCATGAAAGGTGATGAAGCTAATGATGTTTTAGTGACCAACGCCTTACCGCCAACGCCGCGCATTCGGGCCTATGAGCAACGCGACGCTGGTGGCTATGGGGTCGAGCGGCGTGAGCGTTTTGCTACTCAAGGCCGCCCAAGCAATAACGGCCCGCGCCGCGAGTGGAGCAATGGCCCGCGCGAACGTAGCCGTTCGTTCAGTGGTAGTGCTCCTGTTGGTGTCATTAATGCGCGGGTTGATTATATCGATCCCCAAGGGCGCTTTATGTTTGTGGCGCTCAGCGATAATTATGGCGATGCCTATGTGCATTCGAGCTTGTTTAATCATGCTGGCAATCGGGTGCAAGTTGGCGATAGCGTCCGCGTCAGCGTTTCGGCAAGTGATCGTGGCTTGCGCGCCAACTCACTTGAGATCTGAATTTGAGTTTTGCATATCCACTCAAGCAGCAAGGCCGACTCTGATGAGTCGGCCTTGGTGTTATTGGAGAAACAGCTCGAAATTTGGTTTATGATCGCGGCCTGTGAGGCGGCGGAACCCGCGCCCGATAGCTTGCATCGTATCGTCACTTAGCGAAGAAGCCAAGATCGAACCGAGAATCAAGCCTAAGGCGCTGCCTGCTGCTGCTCCAAGTGCAAAGACGACATAGCGTTCGCGTTGTGTAGATTTGTTCATGATGTACCTCGCACGTGATCGTCCTTGACCCGCCGATTACTGAAGAACGACAACTGGCGTAGCTTTTTGCCACAATTTATCGAGCTTGTAAAAATCGCGTTGTTCAGGGCTAAAAATATGCACAACCACATCGCCAAAATCGAGCAAAACCCAGCCAGTTTCGGGTGAACCTTCGACTTTGGGTGTCGGTGCGCCTTCTTGGACTAACTGATCATCAATTTCTTTTACGACTGCTCGTACCATGCGCTCATTGCCAGCGGTACAAATCACCAAAAAATCGGCGAACGTGGCTAATGGGCGAACATCAAGCATGATAATATCATTTGCCTGCTTCGAGTCTGCTAAATCAACAGCACGGCGGGCAAGAACTTGCGCTTCGATAGGTAGACCTCCACAATTTCCTAGAACAGACTTTTTCTGCTTCCAATATACCATGAAACCTTAAATTAGCTGCATCTTGCGCCCAACATGTTCGAAGATGCTGAGGGCTTCCGCCAAATCTGCATTGCTATGGCTGGCAGTTACGATTGTGCGTACCCGACCTTTATCGCGGGCCACGGTTGGGAAGGCGATGCCTTGGGCAAAGACGCCTGCTTGAAACAGTTCATCGGAGAATTGCATGGCCTTGGCGCTCTCGCCAACAATCACTGGGGTGATTGGGGTTTGCGAGATGCCAGTGTTAAAGCCAAGTTGTTGCAATCCCGCCTTGAAGAACGTGGTATTTTCCCAAAGTTGTTGATGCAATTGCGCGCCTTCAGGGCTTTGCAAGAGCTTAACTGCGGCAATACAGGTTGCAGCCACCGCTGGCGGATGTGAGGTGCTGAACAGAAATGGGCGGGAGCGATGTTCCATCAACTGGCGCAATTTGCTCGACGTTGCCACATACCCGCCCAAAGCTCCAATTGCCTTGGAAAGCGTGCCAACCTGAATATCCCAATCGGTGATGCCATAATGGCTGACCGTGCCGCTGCCGTTGCTGCCAAGCACGCCCGATGCATGGGCATCATCGACCATCGTGATTGCGCCGTAATGCTTGGCTAGCTCAGCGATCCGTGGCAAAGGCGCAATATCGCCATCCATGCTAAATACGCCATCGGTCACAATCAATGTATTACGATATTTCCCTTGATTATCCTGCAACACCCGTTCCAAATCGGCCATATCGTTGTGGCGATAGACGGCGCGAGCTGCTTTGGTTAGACGAATGCCATCGATGATCGAGGCATGGTTCAGCTCATCGCTGATCACCAAATCGCCATCGTTGAGCACAACTCCCAAAACCGCTGCATTGGCCGTAAAGCCTGATTGGAGCACCAAAACCGCCTCGGTATGCTTGAATTCGGCCAAGCGTTGTTCAAGCTCCTCGTGGATGCTCATTGTGCCAATAATTGTGCGAACTGCACCCGAACCAACCCCCAACTCCTCGATTGCTTTGATTGCTGCTGCTTTCAAGGCTGGATGATTGGCCAAGCCCAAATAATTATTTGATGAGAGATTGATCACCGATTTGCCATCGATGGTTGAGCGTGGGCCGGTTGGGCTTTGCAATTCGCGCAATCTGCGAAAAACCCCTTGCTCACGCAAACTATTCAGTTGCTCATCAAGATATGCTTCAAACGAATGCGGCATCATCGCCCCCATACATAGCTATTCGCAACTATGGCTCAACGCCATATGTTTCAGATGCATTATAGTGCATAAGCGCGCTTTGTAGATGCGCCTGAGAGCTGATTTATGGGCTTTGAAAGTTTAGCGTGAGGATTGATACCACCGTTCCGTGCGCCTCAAGTACTATTGGTAGATTCCAGGCGTGGTGCGATGATTATGCTGGTTGGCGTGCGAGAATTGCGGATAGGTTTAGGTTCTATCTATCCAATTGGTGCGCTCAATTACGAAATGGAGTTGTCATGGTACGCGTGATTCGCGAAGTAGCTAAATTTTCACTTGCGGGTTTGTTGGTTGTTGGCAGTTGCATTGGGCTGGCATTTTGGGTTTGGGAGCCGCCACTACCCGAGGATAGTGGTTATTCTGTAGAATGGCAACAAATTGTCTCGGATAATCCGACGCAACTCTATTTTGAAGTTAGGTTTCAGACTTCTGAAGCATTTACCCAAGTTTGGGTTGAGGCACTGAGTAAACCAACGCTTGAACTATGGTTTGAGCCATTAGTTACAAACACCATTCAACCATTTGTGCCATTTGTTATACGTGGGTCGGTATCCCTAGAACTTGCCGCACCTGGAGATTCAATTGAGTTTGCCTTGCATAGAATGAAAGGGGAAACATCACGGACAATTAATCTCAACCATCCAGCCAATTTTAATGGCACGGTGCTCATGGTGCGCTAGCAGAGCTAGGCTGATGCTTAAACCTCTAAGATTCGTTATTCAATAAATTTTAATCACAATTGCAATGATTATGCTGCATTGCTGCGAGGATTGGGCATGGTGCAAACCCGATCGCAGGCTACACTCAATCCAACCCGTATTGGAATGGTGTGAAATGAGGATGTTGTGCGAGAACTGATTAAATTTTTGATTGCATGCTTGCTCGTAGTTGGCAGTTGTATCGGTATCTCATTCTGGGCATGGGGGCCGCCAATCCGTGATGATCTGCCTGTTACGCTCCACGAAGGTGATTTGTATGATAAGTGGCAGCAAAGCGAATCAGCTGATCCGACACGTCTCTATTTTGAAGTTACGCTGTATCAAAGCAAATTTTGGAAGGATGTTAACGTCGAGCTACGCAGCAAACCAGCGCTTGATTTGCAACTCGAACCACTGGATAGCAAGCGGATTCGACCATATGAGTCGTTTGTTGTCCGCGGGTCGATTTTGCGCGAATTTGCCGCGCCTGAGGATTCAATTGAGTTTATCTTGCATGGCATGCATGGCCAAAAAGCCCGCACACGCTGGCTTGATAGCCAATTGATGCTTGATGGCAATACACTGATCGTGCGCTAGCCTAATTGTTCCCTCTCCCACTTTCTCACTGAATGCAGGGGAGAGGGGATTTTCTAATAACTCGGTTTGCTTGTTGCGTAAGCTAAGCCACTTTGCACATCGCGGAAGGTGCGAATATGGGCAATGTCGATGCCTGTATCCAGCAGCGCTTGCACGGTTTCGCTGCGTAAGCCAACCACGACTGGCTCGGTGCCAAGCAAGCGTACTGCACTCAAGGTTTGCACCAACGATTCGGCGACTGCTTGATCGATCGTGTTAAGTCCAGTCAAATCGATCAAAATCGTATGTGGGCGACGCTGATAAATCGTATTCAGCAATTCATCGCTCAGCAACCCAGCCCGCGTCAGATCGATACTGCCGACCAGTGGCAAGACCAAGACCCGCTCGGCAATTGGCAGCACTGGCACGCTCATTTGGCGAATGGTTTCGCTGGAGCGTTGCAGTTCGTCGAGTGCTTTTTCTAGGTAGAGTGTGCGTTTTTGCACCCGCTCCTCTAGCACGGTTTGGTTGCGTTCAAGCGCTTTGCTATGTTCGATGCTACTTTTCAGCAGTTGGCGTAAGCGCCGCGCCGTAAACGAGGTTGTGGCTGCTGCGGTGCCAAAACAGCCGCCAGCAAACAGCAGATTGAGAATCGTAATATTTAATGAAAATGGCTGAGGACTAAGCAGATCGGTGCTGACGAACACAATCACAGCAATAATCGCATAAATTAAACTCCAACGTGCTGGCAACAATAACGCCGCCGCTACAATTGGAATAAACAGACCATACATCCCGCGACTAGTTACCCCAACCGGGATGGCGACGACCAAAATAAGCGCAAAATAGGGAATAAACATCGCATGAGTTGCTAGCTCTGGCTGATCGATGCTGACCAACCAGCCAGAAACTCCGGCGGCAACCAGAATGCCAACCAAACAGCCAAGCGCTATTTGATTGCGTCCAACGCTGAGATCAACTCCTAAAACATAGTACAGAATCAGTAAAACAATAAAACTACTGCCAGTGATCAAAATACGGCGTAAGGCCCGCTTACGCTGTTCACGTTCTTCGTTCCATAATGCAATTGGTGGATCGGCCATGTGCGGTACCTGTGTAAAGTGGCTATGGCGCATTATATCAGGCTTTTTTTCTGATGATTCAATTGCTGCCAGCATGCGACCGTCTGTGCTATAATCGCTGTAGGAGGATGCCATGTCGGATGCGTTTGATCAAGCTCAACGAATGATTTCACCCAAGCCTCGCGAAGAGGATCAAGTGGTGGAGAAAAGTTTGCGGCCAAAAAAATTGGCTGAATATATTGGCCAAGAAAAAGTGCTAGCCAACCTCAAAATTGCGATTGCTGCGGCGCAACAACGCAAGGAGCCGCTTGATCATACGTTGTTTTATGGCCCGCCTGGCTTAGGCAAAACCACGCTTTCAACCATTTTGGCCAATGAAATGGGCGTGAATATCAAAATTACCTCTGGCCCAGCAATCGAGCGGGCTGGCGATTTGGCAGCAATTTTGACTAACCTCAAAAAAGATGATTTGCTGTTTATTGATGAAGTCCATCGCTTGAATCGCGCCGTCGAGGAAGTGATGTATCCGGCGATGGAAGATTTTGCGCTGGATATTATTGTAGGCAAAGGCCCAAGCGCCCGCAATTTGCGCCTGAAATTACCGCGCTTTACCGTGGTTGGAGCGACGACGCGGCTTGCATTGCTCACCTCGCCCTTGCGTGATCGTTTTGGCTCGGTGCATCGGCTTGAATTTTACTCAGTTGAAGCCATGACCGACATTGTGCGCCGTTCGGCGGCCTTGCTCAAATCGCCAATTGACGAGGCTGGAGCCTTGGAGATTGCGCGGCGGGCACGCGGCACGCCACGGGTGGTCAATCGATTGCTGCGGCGGGTGCGCGATTTTGCCTTGGTCATGGCCGATAATCACATTACCCTCGACGTTGCCAAAGCCGCCCTTGCTAGCCTCGAAATCGACGATTTGGGGCTTGATGAGAATGATCGGCGGGTTTTGCGCACCTTGATCGAAACGTTCAATGGTGGGCCAGTTGGTTTAACCACCTTGGCCGCTGCCACTGCCGAAGAAGTTGATGCAATCGAGGATGTTTACGAGCCATATTTGTTGCAACTTGGTTTTCTTCAGCGCACGCCACGCGGAAGGATTGCTACGCGCCGCGCCTATGACCACCTCGGCGTGAGCTTCCCCGAAGCACCGCGCCCAGTTGATAGCCAACAATCAACCTTTAACTTGGAATAGATTTTAATAGTTGACATAAAAATCGGGCTGCTCATAACTATGAGCAGCCCGATTTCGCTTTGGGCTTACTTGGCAATGGCCAGATCGTAGCGTCGCCCGACCTCGCTCCAATTAATCACATTCCACCAAGCGCTCAAAAATTCGGCGCGTTTTTGGCGGAATTTCAAATAGTAGGCATGTTCCCAAACATCAACCCCAAGCAATGGAGTCAAGCCTTCCATATACGGGCTATCTTGGTTGGGGTAGCTAGCGAGGTAGAGCGTGCCTTTGCTATCGGTTGAGAGCCAGCCCCAACCTGAGCCAAAGCGCCGCGAAGCAATATCGTTATAGCTATTTTGGAAGCTACCGAACGAGCCATATTTGGCATTAATTGCCGCCGCCAACGCCCCGCCAGCGCTGCCGCCACCTTTGGGCGAAAGCGTTGCCCACCAAATTGAGTGATTGGCATGGCCGCCAGCGTTGTTGCGCACTGCGGTCTGAATTGCGCTTGGTAAGTTGCTCAAGCCATGCAAAAGTTCAGCCACATTCATGCTTTGCAATTTTGGATAATCAGCCAAGGCCGCATTTAAATTGGTAACCATCGTATTGTGATGTTTTTGGTGATGAATGTACATCGTTTCTGCATCGAGTTGCGGTTCCAATGCACCATAATCATAGGGCAAGGCTGGCAGGGTGAATTTGCCGTTGGTTGGCACGGTTGCCATATCAAACGTTTTGCCAACTCCGCCATATTTTTTGGCGCTTGCCTCTTTGTTGCCCCAAATTGCGGCCAAACTGCCTAAGCCGATTGCGCCCAAAAATCCCCGCCGCGATAAATTGAAACGTTCTGACATTATCACAACCTCCACTAGACCATGCGTTGGTATTGCTCCATTCGTTGAAATTGGCGCTTTGGTTTTAGCAAAATCATGATAATTATTAAATAATTGATTAAAAAACGAGCTTAATTGACGAGGATTTGCTGGGTGCTTGAAGCTGCATGCGGTTGAACTGTTTGGCGAATTGTATAGCCCAAACAGAGCAAGCACAAGGGCAAGACGAACCACGATTCCCAAGCGAAGTTGCTGGTTTGCAGCGTATTGAGTGGCATCCCTTGAGCTTGGGCAGTAAGGCCGAGCGCGACCCACCGCGAGCCAATCAGCCCAAACATCGCTGTGCTGAGGCCAATTTTGCCCCATCGGCCAAGCGTTGGCCAAACCAAACTGAGCACAATTAATTCAATAAATGAGAACGACCAACCAACAGGCCTACCCCAATAGAATAAAATAAAACTTATGCCGTACAGCAATGGAAAACCAACCTGCTTGCGCCAAACTAGCCAACAACTTGCAGCCAACCCGAGCAACCATAGGCCAAGCGCCAATATTTGAGCGCTATTTGGCTTGAGGCCAAGATTGATTAAGCCTTGCAATGGCGTCCGATTCCACATGCTCATTGGGCTTTGCTCAGCCACCGCAAAATTAAACCATTGGTATTCGAGGGTATTGGCTAAATACGAGAAGGTTTCGTGACGTAGCGCGCTATCCCAGCGCCAAATTTCAAGCCCAATCAGCCCCAAGGCCAGCACTGTAATGCTGGCAATTCGTTTAATCAAGGCTTGGCGCGCCGCTGAATTAGCCATATTGCAATAGGCCAGCGCTGCTAAAGCCACGAAAAACAGAGCATAGAAGGGCTTAATCAACAGCAGCAGGGCAATAATTAGCGCCGCAGCCAGCCGCGAATGATAGAGCGCCCAATAGCCGCCAAGCAAACTGCCGAGAAGCAACAATACTTCAACATTGCCCGAAACGATGCCCAGCATACACTCCAAACTAAGCATTACCAAGATTGTCCAAGCGCTGCTTTGCTTGGTCAGATAGAGCCAAAATCCCACGAAGAGCAACGTTGCCATACTCAAAATTGCGGCCATGCCAAGACTGTTAATCTGCAAAATTGTGACCACATTGGCCAACGTTGGCGGGTACAGATATGGCCCCACAATCTGACCAACCTGATCATATTGCGCCTTGACTGCCAGCTTGGCCGCCTGATCGGGCGCGTTGAGCATCCGTTGTTCCCATAGATGCACGCTGCGCCACATCGCTTGCGCCTCGGCAATTGCTGGATAGGGATTGGCGTGATGTTGCATGCGTTCGGCAGCCAACGCATAGCTTTGAAAATCGACAGCGGCGATGCCTTTTTGTTGGTTTTGGCTGACGATCTGATACCCAAAAGCGACCCACAGACCAAAGATAACCCAGCCAATCATTGTAGCTAGCGTGTGCCAAGCAAATCGCATACTCAACCTTTCGCGCATTAAGCCTTTGGATCGACTATGTTGGACTGCTGCAATGCAAGGGCGAACTGAAACTATAAAGCGGAATCTTTGGCTAGAGGTTTACAAACGGCGTTGATCTGACAGTTTTGGCTGGGGTTGGGGTTTTTGCGTTGCTAAAGCTGCTGGAACCAAAATGCTACCTCGTTGGAACAGCCTTTGGAACTAGAGCTTGCTATATTAAGCCTACACACTCTCATTGCGGCGCTCCTGTGGTTTGGAAGCATCAGGGCAGTTGGCCGCTTGGTAAACGTGGGACTTTACCAAGCGGCCAGCACCGCATTTAAAAAACATTCTTTAACGCCAAAACCCCGCAGTTGCGGGGTTCTAGCGAGAGAAGAGAGGAGAAGGAGATGCATTAAGTATAGGCCATTGCTCCTATGCTGACATTCCCTATAATGGGTGATTTAGCGGGTGACTTAAGTCATGCCAAAGCGGCGACAAAACCATCCCACGCTTGGTGAGGCGTGATGGTGGCAGAATAAAAGGCCGAGCCTGCAATTAGATTAGTCGCCCCTGCCTGCACAATCGTGGCGATATTACTGGGCTTAACCCCACCATCGACTTGAATCACCGCCTCATGCTTGCGTTGATCGAGCAAAGTGCGCACGGCGGCAATTTTTGCCAAGCTGCGTTCAATGAAACTTTGGCCCCCAAAGCCAGGATTAACCGACATAATTAGCACCAAATCGAGATCTTCAATTATATCTTCAAGGCTGCTGACTGGAGTAGCCGGATTGAGCGCTACGCCCGCAGTGCAGCCAAGCTCATGAATGCGTTGAATTGTGCGGTGCAAATGTACGCTGGCCTCTTGATGCACCGTTATGTGGTTTGCTCCGGCTTTGGCATATTCCTCAAGCAGCGCATCGGGATTACTCACCATCAAGTGAACATCCAACGTGCCCTTGAAATATGGCCGAATCGCCTTGATAACTGGTGGGCCAAAGGTCAGGTTGGGCACAAAATGGCCGTCCATCACATCAACTTGAATCCAGCTACAACCTACTTTGTCGGCGGCCTGAACATCGGCTCCAAGGTTGGCAAAATTGGCCGATAAGATCGATGGGGTCAGCTCGATGGCGCGGCCAGCGTGGTATCCGATTGGCATAAAACTCCTCGTTGTGTTTAATCATGCAGCTCTATTAAAACACAAATCGAAGGAGCCTTGGTCACGATTAAAATTCAATTTTCAGCAAGCGGGTTGGGCTATACATTCCAGCCCGTTGCAAGGTTTTTTTGGAGTTATGGTTGTAGTACCAACAGCCAGCGATTGGCTGAAGTTGTTGGCGGTGGCAATGGCGAATTAATGCTTGAATGAAGCGCGTGCCATAGCCTTGCTGGCGATAGGCCACATTAATCTGCATGCCAATGCTCGCAACCTGTTGATAAATGCTGCTTAGCTCGATAATCCCAAAGCCGACAAGCTCGTCACTGATGCTAAAACAAAACAGCTGTTGCCAGGCTACTCGTTGCGGAATTTGATCAAACAAATCGCTGGCCTGCTCAGTAATCAGCCTAATATCGGCTTCAGTTGCCAAGCGTAGTTGTTCGTTCGCACTTGCTTCGGGCAAAACTTGGTGATTGGCTTGGAAAAAATAGGCCTGTTTATGCAGTTGGCGATGCTGATCGAGCGCATGGCTGAGCAACCATTGATCGTTGGTTGGCACAAAGGCTCCTTGCACAGTAGCTAATTTTTTGGCTTGCTCAAAGGCAATTTGGCCATACTGCTGATAGCCAGGCTGCAATGAAAAATGCACCAGCATGCTTGCATCGTGTACTGCGGCGAGGCCAATCGCTGTTTGAGCAAGCGCAATCTGATACCACACTGCATGGAGTAAACGATCCTCAAAGAATGAATCGACATGGGTTGGCAGCTGAACATAATATTCAACGATTATTGGTTTGATTGCAGCGAAATCAATTGGTGTAAAGCGCAATTGCATTGGTTTGCGATCCTTATCTTCTGGCTAAGCCACGGTTTGTTGCTCAGAATGATACCCCAATGCCTAAGCGAGGATTTTCTAGGAGTAAGCAGGGGCAACAGCTAGCTGGTTGTGATTGAAAGATAGAGGGCTAGCTGTCGAATAACCCTTAGATCTGCTGAGCTAGTTCCCAGAGGTGGCCTGCAGGGTCGGCAAAACTGGCGGTGCGCACGCCCCATGAGCGATCGATTGGCCCATTGATAAACTCAACGCCGCGCTCACGTAATTCTGCATAAACTTGATCGGTATTAGCAACAGTGATTGTATACAAGGCGCGTGCATCGGCTTTGGGCACAGCCATCGGCGCAAGCAATTCAACCGCTGCGCTTTCGGTGAGCAAGTTAATGAATGTTGAGCCAAATTGAAAAACCATTGAATTCTCGTCGCTGAAGACCATTGGCAAGCCAAATGTTTGCTGATAAAACTGGGTTGTGCTTTGCATAACGACATCGGGCACGAAGAGGGTAATTGCGCTAATTGCTCCGTCAGTCCAGCTAGCTTGGTCGTTCATTCGTTCCTCCTTGAAAACACCGCCCTAGTATAGAACATATTTTCGTTTTTGGATTGAATAAAAAACCATCTGTTGGAGATGGTTGCTGATGTTTGATTGAATTATTGCTGTTGCTGATTTTGCTGTTGCCATTCGGCGTAGGAAGTTGGGCCTTGGTTGCGTTGGTGGCGGCTAATAACGAGCTGTTGTTTTGCCCGCACCAGCTCTGCATCAACCTGCCATGTAGACTGATCATTGTATACACGTTGACGGCGCTCAGCCTCAAGCAGTTCAATATACTTCTTGCCCCGCGTTTGGGCTAGGTTTTGTGAACTGGCAGCGTCAGGGTTTGTCCGAACTTGATGTAACGCTTGTTGGTAGCGCTGTTTGGCGGTTTGTTTGGCTTCTTCTTGCTTGGATAGATAAGCTAAGTGGACTGCGATGATCAGGCCAATAACCGCAAGCGCAATGCCCCAAAACAGTGTATCCATAAACATTCTCCCTGCATTGTTTGGTTTTAATACGCCAGGATTTGGGCAAGGTTACAGGCTACACTGCATCAAAGGCTGGGTGATAGGAAATTGTGCCATCCAAGCCTGCCAAGGCGTGCTCCACTAATTCTTGGGCCATAAAAAACTTGGCATCAACCGGATAATGGCAGCGCAAATGCCAAGTGGCAGCAGGCCGAAAGCCAAAGCGTTGATAATACTCAGGCCCACCCGACACAACCAAGGCCTGAATTTGCGCTTGGCGACAAGCTTCAATGCCAGCTTTGACCAAGGCCGAACCAACGCCCTTGGCTTGCTGGCTTGGCAACACTGCTAACGGGCCTAAGCCCCAAATTGTGATCCTGCTTGGCGCTTGATCATAGTGCACAGGGCTGAACAAAATATGCCCAACCAGCTGATCATCCAATTCGGCAACCAAGGAAATGATGGGCATTACTTGACGTAATTGGTTGACTAAATCGGACTCGCCAGCGCGGCCAAAGGCTTGTTGATTGATCGTGGTGATGGCTGCAATGTTGGCGCTGGTTTCAGGGCGAATTATCATTATTTGGCTCCTAAAATGCCAAGAGCTACCTACAAATGGTAGCTCTCGACCAGAATTTGCTGAAATTTACAGGCCAGCTTCGGCGCGCAAGGTTTCGGCTTTGTCGGTGCGTTCCCATGGCAAATCGACGTCGGCACGGCCAAAGTGGCCGTAGGCAGCGGTTTGACGATAGATTGGGCGGCGCAGATCAAGGTCGCGGATGATCGCGCCTGGGCGCAAATCGAAGTGCTTGTTGATCAATTCCAACAATTTTTCGTCGCTGACTTTGGCGGTGCCAAAGGTTTCGAACGAAATTGACAGTGGCTTTGAAACGCCGATTGCATAGCTCACTTGCAATTCGAAGCGCTCGGCCAAACCAGCGGCAACAATGTTTTTGGCAACGTAGCGGGCAGCATAGGCAGCTGAACGGTCAACCTTGGTTGAATCTTTGCCTGAGAATGCGCCGCCACCGTGGCGAGCAACGCCGCCGTAGGTGTCAACGATAATTTTGCGGCCAGTCAAACCCGAGTCGCCCATTGGGCCGCCGGTCACGAAGCGACCAGTTGGGTTGATGAAAATTTTGGTGTTTTCATCGAGCATGCCTTCAGGAATGACAGGCTTGATCACCAAATCGATCACATCTTTGTGGATGCGTTCGTTATCGACGTTGGGATCGTGTTGGGTTGAGATCAACACGGTATCAACGCGCACGGGCTTGCCGTGGCTATATTCGACGGTTACTTGGCTCTTGCCGTCTGGGCGCAAGTAGCCGACTTCGCCAGTTTTGCGCACTTTGGCCAAGCGGCGGGTCAATTGATGGGCCAAGGAGATCGTCAAAGGCATAAATTCATCGGTTTCGTTACAAGCAAAACCGAAGACCATACCTTGGTCGCCAGCGCCGACTTTTTCAATTTCAGCTTCGCGGCTCGCTTGATCATCGCGCACTTCCAAGGCCACGTCAACGCCTTGGGCGATGTCTGGCGATTGGCCGTGCAAGGCAACGATAATCCCACAGGTTTCGGCATCGAAGCCGAACTTGCCACGGGTGTAGCCGATGTCGCTGACGACTTTGCGCACAATGTCTTGAACTTCAACATAGCCCTTGGTGGTAACTTCACCGAGAACCACAATCAAGCCAGTCGTGGTAGCGGTTTCGCAAGCCACCCGCGACATTGGATCTTGGGCCAACAATTCATCCAAGATCGCATCGGAAACTTGGTCACAAATTTTATCGGGGTGTCCTTCAGTCACCGATTCTGAGGTGAAGAAGAACTGTGGAGCACGCATAAATGTTGTTGCGTCCATTGAGTTTTATCTCCTAAATCTATGGTTAACCAATCTTGAAATTCCATACTCATTGGGTTCTCTGAGGATTGGTTTGATTGCTCGTGCTTCGATTCCCTCACCTCGTTCTTTCAAGGGTAGGTTTTTTCCAATCATGGGTGATCACCACCCTTCCGTCCCGCCTCAAGGCGGGAAACGCAGGGGGCTTTAATCCCCCTGCACCCCCTCAAGGGCATGGATCGGCAGTCATTCATCCACCGATGAACCAGCATATCCGTGGTTTGCAGCGAAAATCTACCCTTGAAAGCTCATCCCATTCCCGCCCCCACTGCGGCGGGACGGAGGCTAGTGGGGGCGGGAATATTGCTAATACTGAAGCCGAAGGCGGATTAATGCACTTCGGCCTCAGTCACATTAGCATAAGATCGTTGAACTAGCCTGAACCAGCCTCAAACGATCGATTAGACTAGGTGCCTTCTTCCCATGAGTTGAGGTAGGTTACTTGAGCTTCGGTCAAGATATCGATGCTGATACCCATTGCGGCGAGCTTCAAGCGAGCAATTTCTTGGTCAACTTCTACTGGCAAGGCGTAGACTTTGTTTTCCAACTTGCCTTTGTTGGTCAAGAGGTATTCGCTGGCCAAAGCTTGGTTGGCGAACGATTGATCCATCACGGCGCTTGGGTGGCCTTCAGCAGAAGCCAAGTTGATCAAGCGGCCTTCGCCCAACAAGTTGATGCGGCGACCATCGGCCATAACGTATTGATCGATGAATTGGCGAGGTTGTTTCTTTTCAACTGCCATTTTTTCCAAAGCTGGAATATCGATTTCAACGTTGAAGTGGCCTGAGTTACAAACAATCGCGCCATCTTTCATGGCAGCGAAATCTTCGCCGTCGAGGACATGAATATCGCCAGTTGCGGTGATGAAGATGTCGCCGATGCGAGCTGCATCAACCATTGGCATCACGCGGAAGCCGTCCATTGCAGCTTCGAGGGCTTTGATTGAATCGATTTCGGTGACGATGACGTTTGCGCCAAGACCATGGGCGCGCATCGCGATCCCTTTTGAACACCAGCCATAGCCAGCAACAACCACGGTTTTACCAGCGATCAACACGTTGGTTGCGCGGATGATACCGTCGAGGGTTGATTGGCCAGTGCCATAGCGGTTGTCGAACAAGTGCTTGGTTTGGCTGTCGTTGACCGCGATCACAGGGAATTCGAGCACGCCTTGGTTGGCCATAGCACGCAAGCGAATCACACCAGTGGTGGTTTCTTCGGTTGAGCCAATCAAGTTTGGCAACAATTCGCGGCGATCTTTCAAGACGGCGCTCACGAGGTCAGCACCATCGTCCATGGTGATATGCGGAGCGTGGTCAAGGGCGGCTTTCAAGTGGTTGTAATAGGTTGCGTTATCTTCGCCCTTGATGGCATAGACGGGGATTTCGTCGTATTGCACCAATGCTGCGGCAACATCATCTTGGGTTGAAAGTGGGTTTGAGGCTGCCAACACAATATCAGCGCCACCAGCTTGCAAGGCGCGCATCAAGTTTGCGGTTTCAGCGGTAACGTGCAAACATGCCGACATTTTGATGCCTTCAAGGGGACGTTCTTTGCTGAAGCGTTCGCGCAATTGGCGCAAAACTGGCATTTCTTGCTCGGCCCAGGCAATGCGGCGCATACCTTCGTCGGCGAGCTTAATATCTTTAATATCGAAATCCTTAGCCACGAAAAACTCCTTAATAAAAGTATGAAGTCAAAGGGATGAAGGATGAACTGCATCCCTGAATACCTGAATCGTAAGCTACAAACGTAGCATTACTGACATGACCATGGTTGATTTAGCCGAATAATTCAGCTAAGAGTGGTTCGGCACCAAAATTTTCTTCGTAGCGAGCTACGAAATCGGCTTTGGTGTAGCGATGTTCTTGCGTGCCGTGATGCTCGATGGCATAACATGCCGTCAAGCTGGCGATCCGACCGGCGACTGGCATGGGCAAACCTGCCAAGTAGCCTCGCACAAATCCGGCGCGGAAGGCATCGCCTGCTCCAGTTGGGTCGGCAACCACGGTTGCCTTGGCCACTGGAATCTCATAAACTTGGCCATTGTGGTAGATTGTAGCACCTTCGCCGCCTTTGGTAACAACCGTTAGGCCAACGACTTGATGCAATTCTTCCTCAGTGCAGCCAATTTTTTCTGCCATCATGGCAAATTCATAATCGTTGCCGATCAAGGCTGCGGCGCTGCGGCAGCCTGCCAGCAATTCAGGGCCGTTCATGCGGGGGGCTTGCATGCTTGGGTCATACAAGTAGGGAATATTGTTGGCTTGGCATTCGATCACCAACTGCGCCATGGCAGCAGGATCGTTGGGCGCAATAATCACAAAATCTGGGCGATGGCCATCGAGTGGCAAGCGCTGGCGATGGGCTTGGGCCATTGCACCAGGGTAGAAGGCGGTGATTTGGTTGTCGGAAAGGTCGGTGTTGATAAAGCACGAGGCGGTGAAATCGCCTTCAATAACTTTGATCAAGCCAGTATCAACCCCAGCGTTTTCGAGCCAGGTGCGATATTCGCTGAAATCTTCGCCGACGGTTCCCATGACGGTGGGGCGTTCGCCAAGCAAGGCCAAGTTATAGGCAATATTTGGCCCTGTGCCGCCCCGCATGCGCTTCATCGACTCTACCAAGAAGCTCACGCTCAAAACGTGAACTTTATCGGCCAAAATATGATCTTTGAATTGCCCAGGAAACACCATAATGTAATCGTAGGCAATTGATCCAGCTACAACAATCCGCACGAACAAACTCCTAGTATGAGTAACGATATCGCCGCTATGCTACGTGGATAGCAGCGCTCACTGCAATTTATAGTGCGTCCGAATGACGCGGCTAACCTCGGCCAACAGGCCAAGCGCGTGATCGGCGTGGCTTGGCTCGTGTTGAGCAAGGCCCTGCGCAATCGTTAATAACGAGCCATCAAGAATGCGACTGTTGAGAATATCGCGATCGAGTGCATCACGTAATAATTCAGTCCATTCGTTGACCACAGTACTGACCGTGATTTCGGCCAGCTGAGCGGGATCGCTGGGCAAACATTCCCAGATAATCGCCCCGCCATTTTCTAAATACTCATTGATACACTTGCCACAGGCCAGCAACTCTTGGCGTTGCTCTTTGGCACAAACCAACACCCGCATGCCACTTTTGATCAACAGCTGCCAATCGACAGCTACTCCAGTGGGTGCGATGCCACAGGCAATTGGGCTATGCTGAATGGTTTCGGCCAACAGGCCATAGGCTTCTGCTTGGCTGATTGGGCTAAATGGTTGGGCTTGGGCATTCCAAAATGGCTCAATCAAACAGACCCAGCCTTGGATGTCGTGAATGCGTAATTCACGAGCCAGCCAACCAATCCGTAAGTGTAAGTGCTGTGTCAAGACCTCGCGCAAGCGTTGATCGGCCAATAATGGCCGTTCTTGATCGTCAACCAAGGTCAGGCCCAAACTTAACGGGCCATACAAGCCAAAACCCAAAGCTTGGGGCCGTAATTGGCGATCATTGAGCCACGGTGTATGATCAAGCAATTGTTCAACGCTGTCAACTGCCACATGGCCAACCGTATTTTCGAGATAGGCCAATTGATGGGCTTCAAGCTGACGTTCGAGTTGGGCAAGCTCAAAATGTGGGTCACTGTTCAAGCCAGGAAAGCCATGGGTGCTCAAGCTCCACAAGGGTTGAGCGACAAAGGTTGGCGCAATTGGATAGCCCTGCGTCCAACGCATTTGGGCTGCCCATGCACTTGCCTGATTGGTGTAAGGCAGATCAAATGGCGCAATCGCTTGGCAACGCAACTCACTGGCGAGCGTTGGCGGCATTGGCAGCCTCGACCATGGTGTGTAATTGTTCGGCAAAGGGCGGGTAGGCGATGCCTTGTTCGGTAATAATTGCCGTAACCAAGTGCGCAGGTGTTACATCAAAGGCTGGATGCGCCACCTTAATGCCTTCAGCAGCAATTGCCTGTTGCCCAATATGCGTCACTTCTTGGGTTGAGCGTTGCTCGATTGGAATCGCCGCACCATTGGCGGTCTGCAAATCAATGGTCGAGGTTGGCGCTGCAACATACAGTGGAATGTTGTGCGCTTTGGCCAAAACCGCTAAGCCATAGGTGCCAATTTTGTTGGCAACATCGCCATTGGCTGCAATCCGATCCGAGCCGACAATAATGCAATCGACATGGCCTTGCTGCATAAAATAGGCTGCCATATTATCGGTAATTAAGGTAAGATCGATGCCTGCCTGCTGCAATTCCCACGCGGTGAGGCGTGCGCCCTGCAAAAATGGCCGCGTTTCATCAACCCAGACGTGAATTGGCTGACCATCTTCATGCACCGCCCGAATTGGGGCCAGCGCTGTGCCATAGGCGGCAGTTGCCAAGCCACCAGCATTACAGTGGGTCAATACATTGCGCGTTTGGGCCAAAAGCGTTTTGCCATGTTGACCAATGGCGCGGCACATAGCCTCGTCTTGGTCGCGAATAGTTTCGGCTTCGGCCAATAAACGCTGGCGCAATTGATCAGGTTCAAGCTGGGCATTTGCCTGTGCTATATCGAGCATCCGCTGCGTAGCCCACGCCAAGTTGATTGCGGTAGGACGGGCTGCATCCAGCAGGCTTTTGGCCTTAACAAGTTTTTCGATCAATTTGCTGCTGGTTTGGGCTGTGCTGCGTTTGGCCGCGAGCGCCATGCCATATGCCGCCGTAATGCCAATTGCTGGAGCGCCTCGCACTTGCATAGAGCGAATCGCTTCAATAACGCTGTTTAAATCCTCACAACGCACAATATCCAGCATTGCTGGCAAGCGCAATTGATCGATCAAACAGGGCACGTCGTCCCACCAAACAGTTTTTGGTACTTCATTCATGGGTTGCATTACACAAAAAAACCTCTCAAAAGAGAGGCCCGCATGCGTCTACTCATCTATCAGGCCGAACCTGCAGGATTTTGCACCTTCCAAAAAATTGGGGTTGCCGGGCTTCGTCGGGCCAGTCCCTCCGCCCATCTCGATGAGAATCGCGTATTCACTGATATTCCACAGTTCGGTTGGCGATTATAGCATAGTCAATTGCTTGTGACAAATGGCTTTTAGCGCGCTTTGGGCAATCTGCCCAAGTTGGCTTCAATGGCGATCGAGCCGAAAGATCGCTGCATCAGGGTTTGGGCGTTGACACAACCGATCGCGCAGCAGTTCGGCAGCCACGATGCTGTAGGTAATGCCATTGCCACCATAGCCCAGCGCAAGCAAAATCCGCGGTTGGTCGGGTAAATGGTCGATATAAGGCAAGCCATCGCTGGTTTCGCCAAATGTGCCAGCCCAGCGATAATCAACGTGTAGCGGAATATGCGGGAAAAAATCATTAAAACGTTTGCTTAATTTGGCTGCTTTACGTTCAAGCAAGGCATCGCGCTTGGCTGGAATATCAATTCGATCATCTTCACCGCCGATAATCGCCCGACCTTCACTGGTGGTGCGCATGTAGACATAGGGGCGGGCACTTTCCCAAATTAAACACTGCTCATACCAGCCATTGAAATCGCTCAACAGCTCGCTGGCAATTGCATAGCTGCTGCGAAATTTCACCAATGATTGTTTGATATAGTTTTGGGCTTCGTAGCCAGCAGCCAAAATCAAATATTTGGCATGAATCCGGCAGCCTGTATCAGTCGTTACGGTTACGCCATCACTATTGGCCTGCCATTCCTTGGCGCTCGTGCGATCGAATATCTGTGCGCCATGTTTGGCCGCATGCCTGAATAAGCCGTGGGCCAGTTGAAAGGCATCAACTTCGCCTGCATTGTAGGAATATAAGGCTGCGGGAGCACTAAAACTAAAGCGTTCGCTAATCGCGCCTTTTTCCAAAAAATCCAAATTAAAACCTTTAGCTTTGCGCAGTTCATATTCTTGCCGTAATTGTTTGACATGCCAACGCCTGCTGGCAAGATATAAACTTGTTTTATATGAAAAATGGTCTGCTACACCGACTTTTTGGGCAACTTCGGCGACTTTATCGATTGCATCGCGACAAAGTTGATAGGCCCGAACGGCGTTTTGCTCGCCAACCAACTTAACTAATTCGGTCAGGGGCGTATCGATTTCATATTGCAACAAGGCGGTGCTGGCGCTGGTGCTGCCGCCAGCGATCTCGCGTTTTTCGAGCACAACGGTTTCGATATTAGCTTCAGTCAGATAATGGGCGATCAGCGCGCCGCTAATGCCGCCACCGATCACTACCACTTCACAAGTTAAATCGTTTTCTAAGCGAGGATACGTGCTCAATAAACCACTTTTAACTGCCCAAAATGGATAACCACTATTCAAATCCATGGTTTGTATGCTCCTGATATGTGCGCTTGGGCTGGCATTAAGCAAGCGGTATGCCGCTAAAATCGACTGATTGCTGCTCTTTAATCATGGGTTGCTAGCGGATACATGGCCACAATTCGACCATTCGCATCGCAGGATTGCTCCTGAAAGCCTAAAGATTGATACAAATAACGGGCTGCATGGTTGTGCTCGCGATAGCTTAGCCAGACCTGATCGATCGTGCCCAACGCTGCTGCCTCAGCCAAAATCGCCTGCATTGCAGCGCGACCATAGCCTTGGCCTTGAAAAGCCTGATCGATCATCAAGCGCGCGACCCGATATTGATCTGTGTTTGGGCTAAGGCCATACACCGCCAAGCCAACTAGCGTATCAGCTTGGGTCATAATTGCCCGAACATGCATGGTTGGGTAAAACTGGGCCTCGGCAATTGAATAAAGGTTGGAGGCAACGAAAGCTTGTTGCTCTGCGGGCAAGCTCAATTCGCAGCATGCCTGCCAATTTTCGCTGGTAACTGGGGCTAAATGAACGATTGTCATCACTATTTCCTTAAGTAATGATCATGAGATTGTATTAAACTAGAAAACCCTGCTGCACTGCAACAGGGTTTCGATTAGGTTCTAGATTTGTGTTCACTCAACCAAGAATAATTTCGATAGTTTCTTTAGGCTCAAATTATCCACCAATTGTGCTTTAGGGGGTGCAGGGGGATGAAAACCCCCTGCGTTTCCCTCCGCCGGAGGGACGGAAGGGTGGCGAACCAAAAGTTCACTAATGAGCCATGAGAATCCATTAATTCTAAGGCAACCAAGCTAGCACAGCTTAGAAATGGCGGTCGAGCACATAGTCTGCGATTTCGCGCAACAGCTCTTTGGCCGCCGATGGTGGGAAGATATCGAGGGCTGCGAGGCCGCGTTGGGTAATGCTGCGAGCTTCAGCGATTGCTTGATCGATGCCCCCAAGCTGCTTAACTTGGCTAATTGCTTGTTCAACTTGGGCATCGCTTAGCTGCTCGTAGCGATCAAGCAAATTGACCAAAGGATGCTCGTGATGATCCTTGACTGCCAAGATTAATGGCAAGGTAATGGTGCCTTCGCGCAAATCGTTGCCAGCAGGCTTGCCAAGCGTTTCCTCGGTGCTGACGAAATCGAGAATATCATCGACAATTTGGAAGGCCAAGCCAATATCGTAGCCATAGCGCGCAGCAGCTTCAATTTCTTCTGGGCTACCACCGCCACAAACCATGCCAGCAGCGGCAGCTGCTTCAAACAAGGCTGCGGTTTTGCCACCGATTTTGGCATAATATTGTTCGAGGGCTGTGGCTGTGGGCAGCGTCGCCATGACGGGGTGCAATTCAGAGGCCGAAATTGTCATAACCGATTCGGCAAAAATCTGAATCACCCGTGGGTCGGGAGCTAGCGCCATTTCGCCAGCAGCAACCGCAAACAGGTAATCCCCAACCATCAATGCTACGCCCTGATCCCATTTGGCATGGACTGTAACTTTGCCTCGGCGGCGGTCGGCATCATCGACTAAATCGTCGTGAACCAAACTGGCTGCATGAATTAACTCAACCGCAGTTGCTGCATGCAAGCTATCGCTCAAGCGGTAGCGGCCTAATTGTGAAGCAAGCAGAACCATCATGGCCCGCAACCGCTTACCACCAGAGCTAACAAGGTGTTGACCAGCAGCCGTGATCAGCGCCGATTGGGATTCGACTCGGTGCATAATGCGATCTTCGACGGCTTGCAGATCATGGCGTAACGTGCTTGGGATTTCCAATTGTTTTAATGTGTGCGTCATAGCACGCTTCCTACATAAATTCGGTGTTTGTGAAAGTTATCGCGTAGCCAAAGCATACCCGAAAACCATAGCAGCGTCAACGGATTTGCCGCTGGCTTTAGGCTCGGTTACACTAGGGGCTAGGCTATCTGAGAGCTTTGTGAGAGGTTTTGAAAGCCGTTAGGAGTGTTGCGATGTTTAATATTGAGGATATTTTGGCCACCCTGCCCCACCGCCCGCCATTTCTTTTGATCGATCGTATTTTGGAGCTTGAAGATGGCGTGCGCGCGGTTGGTCTAAAAAACGTCACCATGAACGAGCAGTTCTTTGTTGGCCACTTTCCTGGGCGGCCAGTGATGCCTGGCGTGTTGATTGTTGAAGCCTTGGCCCAAGTCGGGGCATTCATCATTTTGCGCCAGCCAGAGTATGCTGGCAAGATTGTGATGTTTGCAGGGATTGATGATTTTCGTTTCAAGCGCCCAGTTACACCTGGTGATACACTGAAATTAGAAGTAAGCCTCGATAAAATGCGCCGCCGCATTGGTAAGGGCCAAGCCAAAGCCACGGTTGATGGCACGTTGGTTGCCGAAGGTGGGCTGATGTTTGCAATTATTGATTAAGTATTGCCTTTAAACATTCGCCTACAGAAGGAGTCTGTTGTGGATACGTTCAATGTTGAGCTACGTGATAAGCTCATTCTGGTGGTTGATGACGAACCACGGCTGGTCACATTTATGCGCGTAAACCTCGAAGCAGAGGGTTGCCGCGTGATTAGCGCCGAAAATGGCCGCAAAGCGCTGGAAAAAGTGCGCGAAGATATGCCCGACGCTGTGCTGTTGGATATTATGATGCCTGGCTTGGATGGCTACGAAACCTTGCGCCGCTTGCGTGAGTTTTCTGCAATTCCGGTCATTTTTCTCACCGCCAAAGACGAAGAAGATGATCGGATTCGTGGTTTGGAGCTTGGCGCTGATGATTACATTGGCAAGCCGTTTAGCCATCGCGAGTTGGTAAGCCGTTTGCGGGCTGTGTTACGCCGCCATTATGTGACGCCAACTCAAGCGGTTTCAACCACCAAAATCGACGATCGCTTGACGGTCGATTTTGATCGGCGTGAAGTGTTGGTCAATGGCGAACGGATTAGCTTGCGCCCAACCGAATATCGCTTGCTCTACCATCTGGTGCAAAATGCTGGCTTTGTAATGCCGCACGAAACCTTGCTTGCCAAAGTTTGGGGGCCAGAATATCGTGATGAAAGCCATTATTTGCGTTTGTATGTAACCTACTTGCGCCAAAAAATCGAACAAGATCCAGCAAATCCGCACTATATTTTGACCGAGCGTGGGGTTGGCTATCGCTTCGTCGATTTCAAGAAAAAGGCCGAGGAATAGTCTTATTCGGATAGTCAAGTTCGCCACCCTTCTGTCCCTCCGCCGGAGGGAAACGCAGGGGGTTTTCATCCCCCTGCACCCCCTAAAGCACAATTGGTGGAGCACCATGATGTTGCTGAAAAATATAAGTTCCACCTAGAGAAGCGAGTTAAGATGGATCATCAAGCTGTTGATCAGCTACTACAACCAAAAAAGATTTTGCCTGTGGTTAACTTTTTAGCTGCGCCTGAGCTTATTCCAGCGCAGCCTGGGATCTATGGCTGGTGGTTTAAAACGATTCCGCCGCAAGTTCCAAATGTAGGCTGTTTACACATTGCTGGCTGGACATTGCTCTATCTTGGAATTTCGCCTGCTAGGAATAACCCTACTTCGCGCCAGAATCTGCGCAAACGGTTGCGCGACCATATGCTTGGTCGGGCGAATAGTTCAACCTTGCGCTTGAGTTTGGGGTGTTTACTAAGCGAACAGCTTAATCTAAAGTTGGCTGCTTATGGCCCGAGCAAGTACGTGGCTTTTGGCGAAGGCGAAAAACGCCTATCTCAATGGCTAGCGGCAAATACTGGCCTTTCGTGGCTTGTACATCCTCAGCCTTGGTTGATTAAGCCTGAGCTTCTCCAACACTATGTTTTGCCACTGAATATCAAAGGCAATGACCACCCGTTTGTTACCACGCTCGAACAGATCCGGGCACAAGCAACACTTGAAGCTAGATAAAATACGATAACGATCAAGTTTTTATTGGCTGTGGCTATCAAATTTTGGAGGGAAAAGGAATGGAGATTAAACCCTTGCTGATTGGTTTGGGTACTCCACAGCGGCTCGGCTTGCATTTTGTTGAGCTCGATTTCCGTGAGCAACGCGTCTTGGTGCACATTCGGATCAAGGATCGTTGGCTTCAGGTTGATCATTTTGATTGTTGGTTTAATCGCGCGACCCTTAAGCGCTTTGCTGAACAGCTTAGGCCGTGGCTGACGCTGCGCACCCATGATGCAGAATTGAACAGCGATTTTGCCTATATGGAAATTAATAATTTTAGCTTGAAGCTTCAAGTACAGGGCAGAAGTGGCGATATTCAGGTAGTCTATGCGTTAAGTTCAGCTGATCATGCTAGGATTGAAGCGGCTGGCGATTTTGCGTTTAATAATGATTTTCTGCTGCAATTGATTGATGAAACACAACACATTAATGAACTATTTGATCAGATCTGGAATGATCCTGCACTTTTAGCCGCGTATCCTGAGTCGTATCCCTTATTTGAGCCATTTGATTAAGCTTGCTCAGCGAAGCGGCTTCCATGAATTTTATGGAAGCCGCTTGACCATTAATATTGCTCGACCTGAACCGGTTGTTGTTCAATGCGCAAAATGTTGGGCGATAAAAACCCGAGCATACACACGAGCGTTGCCAGAAATCCGCCTGCAATAAAAATCATGCGAATGCCGATTAATTCGCTGAGCGGCCCGACAAAAATCAAGGCGATTGGCCCTGCTAGCCCAATCATGGTTGAATAGAGCGAGAGCACGCGGCCTTGCAGTTGGTTGGGCACAATTGTTTGAATGATGGCAATAATTGGTGCATTGCCGATTGTATAGGTTACGCCGCTGATAAACCACAGCACAACCGCGATCCAAAAGAGTGAGCCTGGAACCATGCCAGTGAAGCCGACCATGGCCGACGAAAGCGCAAACATTACCAACACCAGCACAATTCGGCGCATTGGAAACTGAATCAGGCTAATCAGCACGCCGCCAATCAACATGCCTAATCCGCCTACTCCTTCCATCAAGGCAACCCGTTCAACGCCGCCGCCAAATTCCTGCTGAATGAGCAGCGGGGTGAGCACGAAGCCTGGAATTAAGACCGCCACCATCAACAAGGTAACGCCATACAGCAGCACTAAGCCGCGATTGCTCATAACCATGGCAAGGCCGCTGCGGAAATCTTGCCACATGCTCACTTGCTCTGCGCTGGTTTGCATGGTTTGGGGAATTTTATAAAACAACAACGGTGTAATTGCGAGCAGCGCCGTGACCACATCGATCATCAATGCGCCTTCGAGCGAAAAAACACTCATTGCCAAGGCCCCAAGTGGTGCAGCGGCCACGCTCATCAAGCCATAAATCATCTGATTCATGCCAGCGGCGCGAGTGAGCCAAGCGGGCGGCACAAGTTGGCTGGTGCTTGCGGTTGCAGCAGGGCTTTGAAAGGCTTGCATCGTGCTGCGCAGAAACATCAACGTATAAATATGCCAAAGCTGAATCTGATCAGTGGCAAACAGCACAATCAAAACAACCATACTGAGCGCTGAGATCAAATCGCTGCTAATCATAATCAAGCGTCGATTCCAGCGGTCGGCGATAATGCCGCCGATTGGCCCAAAGACTGCTTGGGGCAGCAGCGCCATCATGCCTGCGATTGCCAACGATTGAGCTGAGCCAACGGTTTGGGTAATCCACCAGATCAGCACAAACTGGGTGAGAGCGCTGCCAACCAAGGAGCTGGCTTGGCCAAGCCAAACCGCAAAAAAGCGCGGCTTCCAATGAATGTGCGACCAATCTTCGCTTGAATTGTTTGCTGTGAGCGGTTCAATGCTCATAGGTTAACCTCAATAATTCGGCGTAAAGTGCCTGTTGGGTTGCTGAGGGCATACTTGGCAAGCCAATTAATTCGCTAAACCACAGTGCATCACACGCCAGTTGAATTGTTAATGAACGGCCTAAGGCTAGGCGATCGTTGGCTGGCACTGGTATAGGTTGGGCATACGCTTCGCGCCAAGCCTCAAATACATTCGGATAAATTGCCACAACCCGCCGCATAGCATGCAAAATTTGAATATCTTCAGGCGATTGGTTGAAGCTGGCATGGATATAGGCGCGATGCCAATAGCCCGACTGATCGCTTGCTTCTTTGCTTAGTTCAACAGCCAAGCACGCCTCCCACGCCTGTTTGCCTAGCTCTAGCAAGCCATAAAACAAAGCCTCTTTGGTTGGAAAATGATGCAGCAAGCCACCTTTGCTCACCTGCGCTGCTTTGGCAACTGCTTCAAGGGTCAGATTGGCCGCACCATCAGCCATAATTACCGCAACCGTGGCATGTAAAAGCTTGGCTTTCGTTGCGTGCGGGTCTTTTTTGGTCATAGAATACTCCATACCGTCTATGTAGACGGTACTATACCGTCCGAACAGACGGTTGTCAAGAGTAAATTTTTTGGCGCATTTTATCCACGAAGGACACGAAGAGCACGAAGCATGAAACCGCGAAGAGCGCGAAGGTTAATTTCTTTGGCCACAGATTGGCACAAATTGTTGGGATTGTGTTCCTCCTACACCCAAAGCCCTGATCGCGCTGCGCCTCCGGATTAAGCAATTGATCCATGAAGGACATGAAGAGCACGAAGCATCAAACCGCGAAGGACGCGAAGATTAATTTCTTTGGCCACAGATTGCACAGATTATGTTGATTGGATTCTTGCTGACCCAACGCATCACTCATGAATCTTAGCTCCTTCATCCCTCATCCTTCATCCTTCTCTGCGCCGCTGCGTTAAACATCTGATCCACGAAGCCCACGAAGGAACACGAAGATGAGGTTTTGACTTTTGCTTTCTGACTTTTGATTTTTGACCTGCCTTTACGTTTGATTGGGGTGGCGGTACACTTCTACAATACTGATTTTGGATGTGTTTGTGAGGCTGCAATGGAGCAATTGCTCACGCGGGTTGATCATCTTGGTTTGGCGGTGCACGATTTGGAGCAAGCAATTGCCAGCTATCGTGACCAACTAGCGCTCGATCAATGGGAAATTATCGAAATGCCCGAACGCCATATGCGGGTTGCGGTTGGCAAAGTGGGTGATACATTGCTAGAATTAATTGCCCCAACTAGCCCAGAAGCTGCGTTTGCCAAATTTTTGGCCGAGCGTGGCGAGGGCATTCATCATATTGCTTACACGGTTGAGCATATTGACCATGTGTTGGAGCGCTTACAAGCCCAAGGCGTGCGTTTGATTGATCGTGAAGCGCGGCCTGGAATTCATGGAACTCGGATTGCCTTTTTGCACCCCAAAGCCCTGCATGGCGTATTAACCGAGCTGGTGGAACATCCCAAGCCCATAATCTAACGCAGTGTGCCAACATGGTGCGTCATAATGGCCTATTTTAGCAACGAATGTTGGGCAGCTTATGTTACAATGACACACCAATCAGAATTTTTGAGGCAATGTCGCCTCAGCTTTGTTCTAAGCTTTTAGGAGGTCGCTGGTGACTAACAGCTTGACGATCACCGATAATCGTACTGGGAAAACTTACGAATTGCCCATCGTCGATGGCACCATCCGCGCCCTCGACTTACGTCAGATTAAAGCCGATGCCGAAGATTTTGGGCTTATGACTCACGATCCAGGCTTCAATAACACCTCATCATGCCGTAGCGCAATTACCTATATCGACGGCGACGCTGGGATTCTCCGCTATCGCGGCTACCCAATTGAGCAATTGGCTGATAGCAGCAGCTACCTCGAAACCGCCTACTTGATTCTCAACGGCGAATTGCCAACCAAACCCCAACTTGATGGCTGGGTGCATGAAATTACCCATCGCACCATGGTCCACGAAAATATCAAAAAGTTGATGGATGGTTTCCACTTTGATGCCCACCCAATGGGGATGTTGATTAGCACGCTAAGCGCGATGTCAACCTTCTATCCTCAAGCGAAAAACATCAAAGATCCAGCTACTCGCCGTTTGCAAATTGCCCGTTTGATTGCCAAAGTAACCACGATCTCGGCGTATGCCTATCGCAAACGTATGGGCTTGCCCTATGTCTACCCCGATAACTCGCTGAGCTATACTGGCAATTTCTTGAAAATGATGTTCCAAAAGGCCGATCCCTATCAACCAGATCCAATTATGGAAAAAGCCTTGGATGTCTTGTTCATTTTGCATGCCGACCACGAGCAAAACTGTGGCACGAATGCAATGCGCTCGGTTGGTAGCTCAAACGTCGATCCCTATTCGGCGATGGCTGCTGCTGCTGCTGCGTTGTATGGCCCGCTGCATGGTGGCGCCAACGAGCAAGTGCTGCGTATGTTGCAAGAAATCGGTTCTGCCAGCAATGTCTCCGATTACATTCGTCGGGTCAAGAATCGTGAAGTCTTGTTGATGGGCTTCGGCCACCGCGTCTACAAGAACTACGATCCGCGCGCTGCAATCGTGAAGAAGTTGGCCTACGATGTGTTTGAAGTCGTTGGGCGCAACCCAATGATCGACATTGCCTTGGAACTTGAAAAGATTGCGCTTGAAGATGAATATTTCGTTTCACGCAAACTCTATCCGAATGTCGATTTCTACACGGGCATTATTTACCAAGCAATGAAATTCCCTGTCGATATGTTCCCTGTGTTGTTTGCCATCCCACGCACGGTGGGTTGGTTGGCCCAATGGGATGAAATGCACAACGACAAGGAAACCTCGATTGCGCGTCCCCGCCAGATCTACACTGGCTACGATGCCCGCGATTTCGTCCCAGTCGAAAAACGCGGCTAATTTTAGATTGCAACGGTGATCGTAACGCCCGCTGGAGAGTGCTCCGGCGGGCGTTTGTTGTTTATAGAAGGTTGATTTGCTATGCTCGCCCGGTTTTGTTGCTTATGGTTATTGATGAGCATCGCGTCGTCAAAAACCTTCTCGAATTGACCAATTTGGCTCAAAATGAGTAGTTAAGTTTGTTAAGCGCTACGCTAAACCATGCTATCATAGCGCCCTCGTTGTTTAGCTGTGTGAGGTCGTATGCGCTGGATTATGCACAACATGAAGTGGATTATGCTGGTTTCTGGAATATTGACATGCTCAATGATCATGGCAGCAATTAATCCCCAATGGGCTTTGCAATCGAACTTTGGCGAGACCATGAGCGGGCCATTGGTCGAAGTGGTGGTGCGGAATTGGGGTGCGTTGATTACGCTGATTGGGATTTTATTGCTGTATGGGGCTTGGAATGTGGCTCAGCGTCCGTTAATTTTGTTGATTGCTGGGAGCAGCAAGTTGGTGTTTATTGGCCTGGTTTTGGCCCAAGGTTCGCGCTATCTAGGCCAACAAGCAGGCATCGCTATCGCTATCGATAGTGTGATGGTGCTGCTCTTTGGGATCTATTTGGTGGGTGTGCGGCGTGGTTTGGCGCTCCGCTAACTAAAAGCTGCTTGCGGCATCAGGCAGCTTGGTAGGTTACTCGACCCGGACAAAGCTACTAAGCTCAAGCCCGGGCTGGCGGGTAATTTCATTGAACCCAACATCAGCGCAGGTTAATGCTTGGCCTTTATGCTGTTTGGACGAGGCTATACACGACGCTTTGCAAATCTTTTTCGCTGCGAATTGAGCGCAAATCAAGCCCAATGCTCACCAGCATTTCGGCCACATCGGGCCGCACGCCGATCAGGGTCGTGCTTGCTCCCAACAGGCGAGCTGCATTGCTCACTTTGAGCAACGTTCGGCCTGCATCACGATCCAAGGTTGGCACGCCAGTAATATCGAGAATCAAATTGCGGGTGCGTTGGCTTTTGAGATTGGCTAAAATTTGCTCGACCAACGTGCTCAAGCGCTCTGCATCCAAGGCTCCAACCAAGGGTACAACTAAGCTATGTTGGGTAATTGGCAAAATTGGCACGCTGAGGTTGCGAATGGTGGTTTGTTGTTCGGCCAGTTGTTGGGCCAATACCGCTTGGCTATCTGCTTGGGCTTGGACATCGCGCAAGGCCCGTTGCAAGGCCGAGGTTCGTTGCTCAATTTGCTGTTCGAGCGATTGTTGGCTGGCGCGCAAGGCTTGGTTGGCGCTGTTGCTGGCTTGCAGGCTGGTGGTCAATTGGCGGTGAATCTGCCAAAGCAAGCCCATAATGATCAAAATCGAAAGCGAGTTGAGGATAACGCGAACTGGCATCTCAGACCCAGCAACTTGATCGATTCGCAGGCGATTGGTGATGCTGACGATGCTGACGACCCAGGCTAAACCGCAAATTCCCAGCAAGCGCTTACTATCAACAAACGGCAGTACGAGCACAATTGAAATAATTGTCACGGTGGCGATTGAGAGCAAGGTGAAAAAGCGAAACGAACCGACAATCACCAAGCTCAAGGCTGCCATGTTCATCAAGACCACTGCTGCTTGGTTGTATTGGCGTTTGATCAGCCAAAATGCTGTGGCCAACAGCCCGCTAGTAACCGTAAAGCTGGCAACCGCAACCAAATCGCCCATAAATAGATACAGAAATAAGGAGATTAAGGAGCCGCCAAGCAGCCAATAGACTGTGGTTTTAAGCCGTTTGGTAACCAGTTCTTGCTCTGTGGGTTGCGACATTGCGCACCTACCTTTGCCGTTGGAAGGGGAGAATCGCTCTAAGCATACAGAGTTTTGCAGCTGGATGCAAGAGCGATTTGACAAAGCGCGGATTATAGATTTATAATCGCTCCGAGCGTTTGAAGATAGAGGATTGAAGGGTTATCATTAATCCCCCTTTAACCTTTCCCCTAAATCAAAGAATAATGGTTTCTAGGCGGCATGTTGTGCTGCTATGAATCATTAACGCTCATGATCACTTTCTTTTATTGAAAGGTCATGTATGAAGCGTTCGTTGGCTCGCCCGTTTCAGGGTCTCATGCTATTAAGCTTATGCTTAAGCATGGTTTCACCTGCTGCCATCTCCCCAGCGGCAGCCCAATCGAAGCCACCATCGGTTGATAATCGCACCAATTCAGCTACGCCTGAACAATCGATCCCCGATGCTGCGTGGCGACCTGCTGGCAGTAGTCCTTTATTGAAGCAAGATGTTTCGATTGCTGCACCAGAGCGTGAAGCAGTTGCTCCTACGACAATTGCTGGCTCGCCGCCATTCGAGCTTTCTGAAGTTATCGACACCTATGATGAATATAGTACTGGTTTTGCTACTGCCAACGGGGTTGTGTATACCGTTGTTGGTGGCGCAGTTGTAGCCCGGTCATTAACCACCAAACAACAGCTTTGGTCGCGGCCTTTGCCTGTTGGTTATCCAACGATTTCTACCAAGATTTTCGTCTATCAATCAGTTGTCGTGGTGACTTACCAAGGGTTTGTATTTGGCGATAATCCTGGATCTCTATCATCTGTCTATGGATTCCAAGTGGGTGATGGATCTGACGCTTGGCCTGCCCGATCTTATCCTACAGACTTAACTGGTAGCTATCAGTATGAAAATCTCGTTTATTTTCAAACAGATAGCAGCTATGAGGGTCCTCAAAACCGATTACATGCTGTGAACATGCTCACTGGTGCTGAGGTGCTTAATAGCTCTATTCCTGAACTCGATGGATTGTTGGGTGTTTTCTCCTCGGTTATTGCTTTAAGTAACCGTTTAGTAAACCGTCAAACCCTAGCAACGGTGGTAACCCTTCCTACGCCATTGCTATCAACTGTGCGTTTTTATAGCACCGCAACTGCCGATGGCGCAATTGCCTTCTCAGAACAAAAGCCTGTCGATCTTAATACTAATACGTTTCAAACCAAAGTTGGCCTCTATAGCCAAACTGGCAGTGCAGGCAATACCTTCACGCTCAAGGGGCGGATTACCTCGGATATTTATGCTTCCGGCAATAAAATCTTTTTGCTTACCTGCGAATTCTGTAACCGAGCGACTTGGACTGACATCATGCCGAATTTTGTCGCTACCCTGCATGTTTTCAGTACTAATGGCACAACTCTTACCCGTGAAGCAAGCGTAAAGATCCCGCAGCATGGTAATTATTCAAGCATGACGGTTGCCGATGGCTATCTCTATATCGTTCCAGACGCCTATGGTGCATTTGATCAAAGCCCATTAATCGTCGCCTACGACATTGCCGCCAAAGCCCTTGTTTGGGAATCGAGCATTACCTTAAGCGATGGCTGGGGACACAAAGTTGCCCGTGAAGGTGCGTATCTTTTAGTTGGGATGACACAACCTAGTAGCGGTGATATGTCGATTGTAGCGCTGCGCCAAGAAGCCCGTTTCAGCGACCAAGACCGCACCGATTGCGATTGTACTAAGAACGATGATTATCAACGCTCAGCAAGTGTTAGCGACGAGAGCGATATTAACACCGCAACTGGGAACTATAACTATGGTACCCAGAGCATCGAAGTTGAATCGCCTGATGGAACCTTGCATGGTGGGCTTGAATACAATAGCCAAGCGGTGCATCCATCGACCCCAACTCCCCAACGTGGGCTATCGGCTGAACCATCGAGAGGGTTAGCAGCAGGTTGGACTCACAGCTACAATATGTGGCTTGATACCACAAGCGAACCAAATACTGTTATTTACAATGGTTCTGGCGGGGCGCGTTTACGCTTTACTGCTGGTGGCCCACTAGTGCCTGGAGTTCTTTTAGCTCCAAAATCAGGCATTTTTGCCGCACTTGATTTGGTAGCAAGCACTGATCCGCTTTTGCCTGCTGAAGTCTATGTATTTACAACCCGTCACGACACAAAACTCTATTTCAATCTTGAAGGTCAACTTTTATTGATTGAATCTGATAAAGGTCAACGAGTAAAAGTTATCAATAAAGATTTCGGCAATGGCGTATGGGCGGTTGATCGGGTTGAATCCGTCACTGACCCCAGCATTCGGCTCAATTTTAGCTATACGAATGGCTATTTATCGTCAATCAGTGATCAAAACAGCCGGAGCATTACCTTCAACCATAATACGACGACTGGAAAGTTGACTAGCTATACCGATTTGGCCAATGCCCAAGAAACGTTTGGCTATAGCAACGACTTGTTGAGCGAACGCACGAATGCTTTGGGTCAATTGATCGAGCGCACGACCTTTATTTCGAGCACAATCAATAACGAACCAATGTTTCGGGCAACAGCGCAACAAAGTTTCCCTAATAGCACCGATGGCACCAGCCGTAAGTTGCAATTCAACTATAACAGTGCCGATCGTCAAATTCAGTTGGTCAATCCTAGCACCAATGCTGTGCTAGAAACCCGCGTTGATCGTTATGCTGCCAACAACACGATCGAATCGCAAACCTTGAATGGGATTAAGCTGAGCGATGCAACGATTGGCACAAACTTGGTTGGGACTGGCAAGACTGATGCTTTAGGCCGTGTAACCAAGCAAACTAGCAATCGCATGGGCCGGATTACTAGCACCACTGATGCTTTGCAACGCACTACCGTTATTACCTACGATGCAAAGTTCCGTCCAATTGCCCGGCTTGATTCTAATAATATCCGCAGTTTGCTCACATACGATAATGCCAATAATGTCATTCGTGAAACCAATGGGATTACAACAATTTCACCTTTAGGTCAGACAACAATCTATACCTATAATGTGCGCTATCCTGGTAAAAATTGGCTTGAAATCTTACATAATCCCAATAATGTGCGCACGTGGTATGAATACAATACCAAGGGCCAAGTTACCAAACAAATTGATGGCTACGAAAGTGGCAATCCCCAAACCACAACCTATGAATATGATAGCCTTGGGCGCCAAATTAAAGTAACGACAGGGTTTGGTTCAGCTTCACCATTAACCACCAAGACGGACTATCGCGCAGATGGCCAAGTAGTCCGAACGATTGTTAATCTGGTAGGCGATGGCTCAGTTCGGACTGCTAGCCAAAACATTACGACCGAATATGGCTATGATGCTTTGGGTCGTAAGCTTTGGACGAAGCTTCCCGATGGCAGCTATGATCAATATGTTTCCTACAATCAAGCTGGCCAAATTCGTTGGGTGGTTAAGAATCCAATCAACAGCAGCGGTAAACCTGCGTTGCCAACGTCTGATGTTACGGTTCCAACCTTCTACCCAGCCTTCCCAACCGGAAATCTTGTTACCAGCTATGGTTATGATGTGCAAGGCCGTACTAGTACAACAACGGTTACTGGGATCGTAACTGGCACCTTTAATCTGCAAACCATGCAATGGTCTGCAGCAACCGATCGTACCACGTTGGTCGAGTACGATGCGTTGAGCCGCCCAGTTACTACAACCTTGAACTATCGCCCAACGATCAATAATGGTCAATATAGCGCTACCTACCCTGATGTAAACCTTAAGAGCTATACCTATTATGATGCAGTTGGTAATCCTGTATGGTACAAGGATCTCTTCCATCGCTGGACGAAAACTGACTATGATGCCTTAAATCGCCCAGTGACAGTAACCTTGAATTATGAAAATGGGAATCCAGCGACAATCGATGCTGGCAACCTTTCGTGGGCCTCGCTCAACGATACCGACATTATTCAAGTTACCAAATACAATCAATTTGGGGTTGATCGCGTTATCAACAATTATGATCTACGCACCACTGGCGTATGGTCGGCTTCAGCTCCAATTACCAATCTTGTAACGCTCAATAACTACAACAGTGCCGGGATTCAAATTGGCACAACCCAAAACAGCGCTCCAGGCGTTACTGGCCGGACTGATGTTAACCGCACGACCACAACGAAGATTGATCTGGTAACTGGCCGAACATTGGCTTCCCAAGACGTGCTTGGGCAATGGAACGTGCCTGAATATGATACCCAAGGTCGAATCATCAAGACAATCAAGAACTGTCGGCAGGGAAGTACGATTGCCTTTACAAATTGTGCCACCAGCGCAGGTTCAAGCAGCGGCACGGTTGATCGGAATGTGCCAAGTGATACAACCCTTTATGACTTCTTGGGCCGTGATTACGAAACCGTTTCACCAAATGGTACGGTAACCCATACCAATTATGATGTGCTTGGCCGTGGCTATCAAACCATTCAGAACTATGTTCAATCTCCAAACGGCAGCACCGCAACTCCCTATAATGTCACAGCGAGCGCAACCTATCTTGACGCTGGCGGTCGGCGTTGGAACACCACTGATCCAACGGGCAAAGTAACCCAATACGAAGCTAATGCACTTGGTCAAACGATTGCAGTAACTGATACTGCTGGCTTACGCACTAGCTATGGGTTTGATGGTAGTGGTGCGCAACGCTGGATCAAGTTGCCAAATGGTACGGTTAACTTGACCTATGTTGATGGACTTGGCCGAACTGTCAAACAATTTACCAACTATCAAAATGGTACGAATGACGCTGGTGACGGCACGGTTAAGGATCTTGTCGTTACCAATACTTATAATGGTGCTGGCAATTTGGTGGCAACCATTGATCAAATTGGCCGCAAAACCAGCTATGGTTATAACTTACGCGGCAACTTGGTTAAGGTCGTCCAGAACGATTCACCTAGCTGTGTTGCTACTGCAAGCGATTGTCGGGTAACGACTGTGTATCGCTATGATCGGCTTGGCAACCAAACCGCGATTGTTGATGCTCATGGCAAAGTGCGCAGCAAAACTTATGATGCTGCTGGCCGGATCGTAAGTGATACCGATGCTACAGGGCTGGCAAATCGCACGATTAACTATGAATATGATCTGCGCAATTTGCTAACCAAGACAATTGGCTTCGGCACTGGCACCAATCGCCCAGTTATTGCCGTTAGCTACGATGAGCTTGGCCGCCAACGCACTGTTAGCACCGCGCCAACGACGGTTGCTGGCTTAACAGTTGTCCAAGAATATACCTACGATGTCCTTGGGCGCCGAACATCGTTCTTTGATGTTTCAGCAGTTGATGTTGCTAATAGCCGTACCGGGCTTATGACCTACAACTTCGATGCCTTGAATCGGATTACTGGCGAACAACGCTCGGTTGTTGGTGACCCAGTTGCCAACCAATGGACACTTGGCTATGGCTACGACGCTGCTGGCCGGGTAACCAACGTTGGTTCAACCAACTATGAATATGATACTGCTGGCCGCCCATGGAAAGTGCTACGTGGTGCTTCACTGGTCGCCGATTATAGCTACGATACTGTTGGTCGATTAAGCCAAACGCGCAATTATGAAAATAGCGTTGAACGGGCTAAAACGATCCGCGGCTATGATGAAATCAACCGCATCAGTAGCTTAACCACAACGGGGATCAATAATCTCGGGGCTAATAGCCAATTATCGGCCTACACCTATACCTACAACCGTGCCAACGAACCTGAAACCTTCGTTTCAAACCAACGTTTGACCAATGGTACGGTAACAAATGCAAGCCATACCTACACCTACGATAAATTAGGCCGCTTAATCACTGAGCTTGATAATGGATTAAGCACAACCTCACAATACGCTTACGACAAACTTGGTAACCGCACAAGTGTCACGGTCAATGGTGTTAACAACACCAGCTTGAGCTTTGATGATGCAGGTCGAGTGACAAACAGTGGTTGGAGCTATGACGCTTGGGGTAATGTGCTGAGCGACGGGGTTGGTAAAAATACCTATACCTACGATGGCTTGAACCGCATGTTGACTACCACCAAAGCTGGCTCAACCTATGGCTACAAGTATCATGGCGAAACCATGATTTTGCGCTCGGTTGCCAACTCGGCAAATGGCAACGTGATGACTCCGCAAACCGCCTTGTTGCACAACACGATTACTGGTGGCTATAGCAGCCTCTTACGGATCTATTCGTTACCAGGTGCTGCAACCTATACAACCTATGCCTATGGGCCATATGGTGGTTTGTTGTGGTCGGAATATACCAACACCAATCCAGTTCGACGCATGGCCTTCTTTAGCGATGCCCAAAATACCCTGCGCCAACAAGTTAACCTTACCGATGGCGTAACTAGTAACCAAGATACTGATGCTTGGGGTGTTTTGACTGGCGCAACTACGCCAATGTCATCGTTGCGCTATACCGGCGAGTATACCGACTTTGATACGGGCTTAGTCTTCTTGCGCGCACGTTGGTATAACCCTGCTAATGGTACCTTCCAAGGCCGCGACCCGTTTGCTGGCTTTGCCGAACAACCATATTCGTTGCACCCATACCAATATGCTTATAGCAGCCCAACGGTCTATGCCGACCCAAGTGGCCGTACGCCTGGTACAGGCGAAGCGAGCAGTGGTGGGCGTGTGCCTCGCCCTAATGAAGGCGGCGAAAAGAAACAAGGTCCGCGGGAGAAATCGCTGGAAAGACAATTAGACAATGAATTATGTGATCGTATCGTATCAGAAGATCTAACTATTTCTGTCACGGCCACTAAGGTTCGCTATGCGGATATGTATTCAGCCGCAAATGCTGCACGTGCAATTGAGGGGGCATTTTTACCGTTTGGGCAGGGTTTGATAACTTATACTTATACATCCGCGTTGGAACTTCAGGGAGGTGCTACAGGAACCGTTGGAGGAAGTGGTAATATTGGTATTCCGGGGGTTGCTAATGGTAGTGTGAATGCCGAATTACAAACTAATGGGGTTATCAAATTCGTTTTTACCTCAGCAGATGCTGCCGCATTTAATCAAGCTGAGTTGACATATACACCGGGTTATGTGGGTCTGTTAAAAGCAATTGGAGTCAATCTTGCTAAAGTAGGCAGAACTGATTTATTTGATGGCGCAAAAAACTTGAATATCTATCACCTAAGATATACATTCACAGTAGATAAGTGGGGTGATGATGAGAGATTTGAGGCGATTAAGGTTGGGTACGAGTTGTGTGTTTATTATAATCCTGTCTGTGATAATAATGAAACGGCTCTTATTGCTCCACCACGTGCCGAAGCAGTTGCTACCTCATTGGGTATGCGAGTAGAACATACATATGGTAGAAAACAACAAATAACAGAAGTTAATCTGACCGACATTAATGATTCTGCTGATCGAATATTATCGGTAGGAGGTCCAGGACAAATAAGTCAGTTTACCAAAGAATATAAGTCGAAGTAGCCTTAATCATTCTTAATCGAATAATTAGTGTGAACCCCACCTATACCTGCACAGAGGTATAGGTGGGGTTTTATTTTGTGTTGGGCTAGAGGTGTGATTATACTTAGCCGATACTTTTAGATACTATTGACCAATTGTTGGCTTGAACTGGTCTTTGCTGTATGTGAACTGGTTTTGAAGCCCTTGGCGATCAACCAAATTGCCAAACTCATTTCGGTAAGCGCCACTGGAATCGCCAAGAGTGCGCCCCAAGTCGAAAGTTGCTCGATAATTCCAAACATTTCCAACAGCGATGCAAGAAAAATGAGGCTTGAGCCAACCAAGCCCAGCGTGGCGATTGGCCGGGGAATTTGGCGGGTTTGAAAGAAAATGTAACTATACATAATTGTGTTGAGGCCAAGCATGAAATTTGGCCCAAGCATAAATGTCCAATCGTGGATGGCAATTAATGCGCTGCCAACCACGCGGTAGCTTTGCTCATCGGCGGCAGTTGTGCTGCTAAATTCACGGCTGATGCTAAGCAAAGCTAACATGCCCACGATCCCGATTGTAATCACCACTGCTTCGAGAAAGCGGAAACATAGGTGCGCCAAGGCAATCCGTTCGCTATATTGACGTAAGATTGGAAACATGGTGACGGCTGTGCCAACGGCGGTGGTGACGAGAACCAGTTCCATGAGCGCTGCAACAACAATTTGGTTGGCATTGGCTGCGCCTGCGCGCAAATAGTCGCTTTCGGTTAGCAATGGTGCATACCACAGTAGGCCAAGAATCGAGCTGACTGCTGCTAAGATAAAAAAGATTCCAATGAGAATGGCGTGGCGGCGTTGGTTGGCCATGGTGCTTGCTCCTTGTGAAATGTTGATTGGTTGCTCAAGTGGCACGACTGCAATCAAGCTCAAGCCTGAATCGCGAATTTTGCGCAAAACCCGATAGAGCGCTGCCTGATCAACGATTGAGCCAGTGAGCAGCGTATCGCCTTGCGGCGTATGGCTGATGGCTAAATCATCGAACCATTCAGCCCAACTTGGGTCAAGCTGGCCTTTGATCTGAATCTGATAGCGCAGCGATGAATTTGCCATACCTTCCTGCTTTGAACTATGCGTCGTGTGCGATCTGCGAGCAGGATACAATTCTGGTCGCGGCCTGTCATACCTCAAATGAGTTATTCGACGAGGTAGGCTGCATATTTATTGTTGGTTCTAGGTTTTAGGTTTGGGGCAGGATGCCGAGGCTGCGAGCACGGGCAACTGCTTGGGTGCGATTCGTGACTTCAAGTTTGGCATAAATATTACGGGCATGCACTTTGACCGTGTAGATCGATAAATACAGCCGTTCGCCAATTTCGCGGTCGGTGTAGCCAGCGGCAATCTGTTGTAGCACCTCAATTTCGCGCTCGCTCAGGCGCTCAACCTGTTTGGCTTGGGGTTTTATTGAGGAACTATGGTTAAATAGCGGAAGCGCCTGATCGATTAACGATGAGTGCAGACTATGGGTTTGGGCCAGTTGCAAAAGCTGTTGCATTGCAGGGCCATAATCAAGCAGGGTGCGAATTAATTGATTGGCCTCAGCCAGTGGTAATGCCTGTTTGAGCCATTCGATTGCCTGTGCGTTTTGGCCTTGGGCTACATAGGCCAGCGCCAACAAGCAGCAGGCTTGTACCAACTGGTCGGGCCAATTGTTGGCTTGGGCTTGCTGCTGAAGCGGGGTTAGGATGGCAATTGCCGCTGCTGGCTGGGCTTGAGCCAACGCACTCTGGGCTTGGCAGAATGCAAGTTGATGGCTGGTGGCAAGTTGCTTGGCGTTGCTCAATTTGGTTTCGCGCAACAGCAATTGAATTCGCAGATGGGCAATTTCAGCAAAGCGTTGATTAAAATTGTGCTGGCGCGCTAATTGTTCAGTTTGATCAAGCAGCCGTTTGGCTCCTGCGAGATCGTTGTGGGCTAGCTTAATCTGGGCCAACATCAATTCGCATAATATAAAACGATCGATGCCTTGCTCGTATTGCAGTGCAAGTTGCAGGCTTTGCTGGGCATGCTGCTCGGCGGCGGCCAAATCATTCCATTGATAGGAGATTCGTGCTAAGCCAAGTTGGGCTTCGTAGATGATTTGCTGTGGCTGCTCGCCCGCCAATTGCAGCACATGACGATAGGTTGCGGCGGCCCGATACAGCTCTAGGTTGCTTTCTTGCAATTGGCCCATGCCGATTGAGGCCAAAATCAGCGTAAAGGTATCATTGGCTTGTTGGCTCAATTCGATTGCTTGGCTTAGGGCAAGCTTGGTATTGTGGCGTTCGCCGCGTACTTGATAGGCATAGGCCAAAGCCCAATTAGCCGTCGCCCGAAAGGGCAAATTGTGGGGATGCAAATAGGCAAACGCGCGTTGAGCTTGGCCAATAATCGTCTCAATTTGATATTGGGTTAAGGCGATGGTTGTCCGCGCGGCGGCAATTTGGCCGCTTAAATCGCGAGTGTATTCATTATTTGGCTGCTGCTCAAGGCCCCGTTCTGCTGCTTGCAATTTTGCTTCAACGCCGCTGGTTTGGCCCATCACCAGCAAAATTGCTGCATAGCGCACCCACAACGAAGGCTGCTGATCAAGCACTGTATTGGGTAAACTCGCCAGCCAATTCAGCATTGCCGAGACAAAGCCATTGGCATGCAGCGGCATTTGGATCATCAATTCTTCGGCGCGCTGGTAATCGTGGGCAAGCGTGGCATGTTGAAAGGCTTCGAGCACTAAATCGTGTTGTTGATACCAGTGGCTGGCCCGTTGATGCAGGGCCACAAGCTCTTGCTGGGTGAGCTGTTGGGCCAACCGCTGACGCAGTAAATCGCTAAATAACTGATGATAGCGATACCAAGCGCGTTGCTGATCGAGCGCCACAATAAATAAATGAGCCTGATCGATTTGGGCGAGTATGGATTGGCTGTTGGTTTGGTTCAAAACTGCATCGCACAACGGCCCAGTCATGCGCTCAAGAATCGAAGTTTGCAGCAAAAATGCTTGAATTGCAGGCGTTTGCTGGTGCAGCACTTCGCTGAGCAAATAATCTAAAATAAATTGATGCTGGCCACTAAATGTTTCGATAAAGCTATTTGGATCGTGCTGGCCTTGCAGTGAGAGCGCCGCGAGTTGTAGCCCAGCAACCCAGCCTTCGGTACGGGTTTCGAGCTTGGCAATCGCCTGATCTGGCAAGTGCAAGCCCATGACTGTATTCAGAAATTCGCTGCTTTCAGCCAAATTGAAGCGTAAATCGGCAACCCTCAATTCGTTGAGTTGGCCGCGAGCGCGTAACCGAGCCAAGGGTATTTGGGGATCTTCGCGGGTTGCCAACACAAGGTGCATCGAGTTGGGCATATGCTCCAGCAAAAAATTGAGCATATCATCAACTGCTTGGTTTTCGATTACATGATAATCATCGAGCACCAGCAGCATTGGTTGCTTGATTCGATGAATCTCATTGATTAAGCTAACCAGCAGTTGCTCGCTTGGGGCTGGCTGAGCCGCTTGCAATGCTTGCTGCACACTTTGGCCAAGGGTTGGCTCGATGGTTTGCAACGCTGCCACCAAATAACTTAGCCAGCGCAAGGGATCATTATCGCGCTGATCGAGGGTTAGCCACGCTTTGGCATGGCTGGTTTGGTGCAGCCATGTGCTTAGCAAGGTTGTTTTGCCAAAGCCTGCTGGTGCTGCAACGAGGGTTATCCGCCGATCAAGGCCGCGCTGAAGCAGCGCCAATAGCTGGCTGCGGTTAACGACGCTCGTTCGCGGGCTTGGAATCATCAGTTTGGTTGCTAAAATTGCAATTGCCATGTTGGCATTATAGCCCAAACCTACGAGCTGCAAGGCACGATTCGAATTGGGCATTTGCGCTCAAGCCTGAATTTGGTAGCATGCTAGGGCCTTGACCTTGGATAGATGGAGCCATTATGCCGATTAAGCTTTATACCGATCTTGCGTTGGCCAAACAAGGGCCACTTGCGCGAGTTGCCTTCGATACGGTCGAAATTCCTGAGCGTTTGCAACACAGCCTCGATACAATGTTTGGTGCTGGCACAACCCCAACCGCTGCGGTTGACCAGATTTTGGCCAGTGTGCGCCGCGATGGCGATGCAGCCTTGCAGCACTGGAGCAGAACCATCGAAGGTGTTGCCATCAACGAGTTTGAGGTTGATCGCTTGGCAATCGAAGCTGCTTATGCCTTGGTTGATCCATTATTGATTGAGGCCTTGCGGGTTTCTGCCGCCGAAATTGAGCGCTTTCACCGCAAGCAAACCCGCCAAAGTTGGGTCGATTGGAGCGATGAAGGTGCGCTGGGCCAAATTGTGTTGCCACTGGATCGGATTGGAGCCTATGCGCCTGGTGGCACTGCGCCGTTGCCTTCATCGCTGTTGATGGGCGTGATTCCTGCCAAGGTTGCTGGGGTGCGCGAGATTATTGTTTGTTCGCCGCCACAACGGGCTACTGGCGAGATTTCGCCGCTGGTGCTAGTTGCTGCCGATATTGCTGGGGTCGATCGGATTTTTCGCTTGGGCGGGGCGCAGGCGATTGCGGCGATGGCCTATGGCACCAACAGCGTGCCGCATGTTGATAAAATCATTGGGCCTGGCAATTTATTTGTGGTGCTGGCCAAAAAAGCGGTCTATGGCACGGTTGATATTGAAGCCTTGCCTGGCCCAACCGAAACTATGGTTATTGCCGATGCTGACGCTAACCCTGAGTTAGTGGCCGCCGATTTGTTGGCTCAAGCGGAGCATGATCTGTTGGCCTCGGCGATTTTGCTTACGCCCTCGTTGGACTTGGCCGAAAAAGTGCAGGCTGCGGTCGGGCGCCAACTAGAGGAGCTAGACCGAGCAGAGATCACCGCCCAAGCTTTGGCCAATCGTTCAGGGATTGTGCTTGTGCCAGGCTTGGATGCTGCCTTTGAAATTAGCAATGCCTATGGCCCCGAACACCTCTGCTTATTGCTAAACGATCCTTGGCAATATGTTGGCAAGGTGCGCAACGCTGGTGGCATTTTCATTGGCGAACGTTCATTTGAAGTTTTGGGCGATTATGTGGCTGGGCCATCGCACATTATGCCGACTGGTGGAACTGCGCGCTACGCCTCGCCAGTCAATGTTGATCACTTTCGCAAGGTGATTTCGCTGGTGGGCTTAAACGAAAAAGCCTTACAACGCCTTGGCCCAATTGCCCAGCGTTTGGCCGAGGCCGAGGGCTTAACCGCCCACGCCGCTGCGGTGCGTCGCCGTTTGGTGCAATAACCTAGGGCAGAGAACATAGAACATAGAGCATAGAACATACAATTGTTTAGATTTCCTCAGCCCGCGCACCAACTGGACGTGGGCAAGGGGCTGAGGAAATCGTCAACTCTTAGTTGCTGGTTGGAAACTGCGCTTGCCATGCGAGGCGCTGATCAGATTGTGCTGCCAAAGCCTCGATTAACTCATCGACGAAAAGCAGTATTTCCCACGCTTGCTCGGGGTAGTGCACTTGAATGTGGGTAATCAGCTGCTCCTCAAGTGCTTGCTGGCGCTTGCCTTTCCAACATGTGTCGGCAAGCGCCACTAGCAAATCTTCTAGTGCAAGGCTTTGGGTGCGCCATGCTGCATGGGTAAGGCAAAAACGGGCGAGCTGAGCATCAATCCCCGCTGCAATCAACATGGCTTGGCCTGCTGCTTCGTGCAAGTGGCCCGGGCTACTGAGTTCTTCAGGATAATGAATTTTGCCAATATCATGCAGCGCAGCCCCAAATGCCACCTGATCACGATCAATTGCTACCTTTTGCCACTTCTCCCTCAACGCACTAACCAATTGTTGGGCTACATCGTGAACTACAATTGCATGGGCAATTAAGCGTGGCGATGCCTGTAATTGATCAAGCAGCAAGCTTGCTTGATTTGGTAAGCTATGCAATTTTAGTTGCGCACGATAGGCATCTGGATTCATGTTGCTCATTGATCTAATTAATCAGTCTCTTGGCTGCGGCGTGGCTGTGCTGACTGCTTGACTGCCACAGCCGATTAATCCTAATAATAACGAACCCACTACAAAACTGCGACGTATGTTCATGAAACCAACTCCTTTTGCTCACTCAGGCTAAAACTGGTAATTGTTTGATAATCGCGACTGTTTTGAGGCTGACGTTGATCACCTGTTTGATCAAGCGCACAATCGCCTCCGGATCATCAAGGTTGTTGGGATCGCTCAGAATACCGCTGCGCTTATCGCTGCTCACTTGGTATTGATCAAGCACCCATTCAAGCGCCGAGCGGTTGCCCAAACGATATTCGTAAACTTCTGGCGGAATTCCTTCAAGGGTTAAGGCTTGGTTGTAGATAATCGCGCTTTTGTCGCGACTGAGCCGCATTTTCTCAACTCGCCACGTCCATGGCACGGCGCGATTTTCCACATGCTTCAGCTTATACTCGGCCTGTTGCTCGTAATTCAGATGCAGTTCGGCCAATTGCCTGCCTGCTGCACTCAGTTGCGCGAACTGCGCTGGCGCAAGTAATGGGATGCGCGGTAGTTCTAGTTTGAGGTTGGCGGCGTAGCGCTCGCGATAGCTCGGGACGTGCAACAAGCCATACACGTAGTAGAAAATATCCCATTTATCGAGCTTGCTGTTGCCTGTGTGGGCTTGAAATCGCTGCAAGGCCCAATCGCTAATGTTCTCCCGCCGATTGCTGCCATCTTCATCGTAAATGTAGAATGGAAAGCATTGATTAATAGAATTGCCAGTAATTCCACATTTTGCATCTGGAATAATATTTGATACAAATATCGTCCAATGATCTGCTCCAATACTCGCAACACAAATGCTAATATTTTCATTTTCAGCATCTGAATTAGGGTAAATTTTATGTTGGCTATATCTACGTTGATTTAAAATCGAATCAAAATAAATCAATTTTTTTGTGAATGGTCGATATAATGATTTACGAACTTTTGTATTAGCAAAATTAATATCAATATCTTTTATTAGTGCATTTTTTAGTAGATCACTCCATTTTATTTTTGTTTCATCATTATTTACAAATCTATCAATATCGATTTTATCACTTTTTTTCCAACGAATCTTCTCATATTCATAAAATATTAATAAATTCCTTATATTTATTTCTAGTGCTTGACTATTGAAGTTATAAACCCAAGAATCACGACTAGTAAGAACCCCTACAGAATAATCTTTGAAAATTGTTGGCTCAGCACCGACGCTGCCGGAGCGTGCTTCTTTGCTGCCGATCGGAATAAATGCGGCAAAATCGTCGCTCATGCCTTCGGTAATCCAGGTGCCATTGCTGGTGGGCTGCAACTGTTGCCAAGCAATGCTGCGGTAATCGGTGTGTTGGTTGAGATAGCTATATTTCTCGCCGCGCCGCCACCATTCATCCAACCGAGCATACAGCAACTCTGCTTGCTGGCGTTCGGGATATTTGGCGCGATTGCGAATCAACAAGGTAATGGCAACACTGACCTGAATGCCAAACACATTGTGAGTTGTGCCCGAAAGTTTCGGATTTTTGCGCACATTGCCGCCCAGATCCAACACATAAATGCTGGTAAAATCTTTGAGCAACTCTTTGCGCATCCCATCGAAGGCAATTTGCTCAACAAACGAGCCATTGCTGACATAGGCAATCACGCCATCGTTGTCGCCAAGGCGGTCGGTGGCCCAGCGAAAAAAGCGCGAATACATATCGTAGAGCTTGGTTTGCAACGAAGCTTTTGACGATTTTGCATAGGTTTGACGAATCCGCGTATCGACATGTGGATATTTGCGATTTTTATTATTATCATTTTCGTTTTGCTGGCCGACGTTATAGGGTGGATTGCCAATAATCACAAAAATCGGTGCATCTTGCTGTTGTTGCACCCGTTGCGAATTTTCTGCTACAAACATCGACGTTTGCGGCTTATTAGCTTCCATTTCTAAGGTGTCGGCAAAACAAATTCCATCAAATGCTACATAATTCTGCATACGATCATAAAATTCGTGTTCGATATTTTGGGCTGCAATATAATAGGGCAGCAGCAAAATCTCATTACAATGTAATTCATGGCGATATTTATGCTCAAGCGTACTATTTTGCAACTGATTCAGAATTTCGAGCATAAACGTACCAGTACCGACACATGGATCGAGCACGTGCACGCCTTTATCGCTCAAACTTGAATCAAACTGATCGCGCAATAATTGCTCGACTGATGCGACCATCCAACGCACAATGGGCGCAGGCGTATAGACAATTCCATGCGTATCGGCAATATTGGTTGAATAACCCTGAAAAAACTGCTCATAGACTGTATTCAAAAAGGTTGATTTTTCGCTATAATCGCTGATGGTACGCGCCGAATTTTCGATCGCTTTATAAAAATAATCGAGACTTGCCAAAAACTTATCGCGGCTAAATGCCCGTTTGGTCAACACCGTAATAACTTTTTCCAATTCGGCGGCAATCGCATTGCGGCGCACAAAATCGGGGTTATCAAACACCGAGCGGAAAATGCGTTCAGTCAGCAAATGCTGAATTAACATCTCTTCGACTTGCTGCTCGGTTGTTTGCGGATTGAGCGAACTGCGGCAAAGCGCCACAAAACTTGCAAACGCTAGCTTAAAATCACGGCTATGCTTTAATTCATTGGCAATAATTTCAGCAACACTAGCGGCCAAATCGGGAATTTCCCGCCGAAAACGGGCAACTGCCTGGTGAAAATCATCAACTTGTGGCTCGCTATAGCTAAAAAACGTCTCAAGCAAACGCAGCAATTGACGGTCATCGTGCATATCGATGCTTAATGCGCGCTGATTATTTTGGTATAACACTGCATGGCGACTATTTTCAAACAAGGTGTTTTTGGTGGGATAGCCCGCTTGGATCTTGCTGGTAATTTCTCGTTCCAAATCATCGGCGGGATCTTTTGCTTCCCAGATGCCACGGCGCAAATTTAAGCTATCGCGTAACTCGCCATCGAAGCGCAATGATTTGCGCGAACCGACTAAGAGCGTTTGTTCGGCAACCACAGTCATGCCCCAAGCACGGCCTGCATCGCCCAACAAATTTTGAAAGGCAATGCGAATCGCTCCCTCATTGACTCCACCTGCCTTTAGCACCCGCGCTAATTCCGATCGATAAGCGTTTAACACTTTGGGGGCAATCGTCGGCATACCAACTCCTTATGCAGTGCTCAAATTCGTGCCGATTATAGCATAGCGGGAAAAGTGGGCTAGTTTTTGCTTGAGAATCTGTTGAAATTCACGCAAAATAGCCTAAATGTAGTATGTGTTTCAATCGTAATGCGTATTAGTATAGATGAACGAGTTGAAGCAATTGAATGAGAGGAGGAATAACCATTTAGCTCATGGCGCTACAAACAGTTTGATGTAACTCGAAGCGTGAAATTATGGCGTGAACAATTATTTGCTATCCGTTGGTTTCCAACGGATAGCAAATTCGCGAATATTTCGATGTAGTGAGGTAGTGGTATGCGATTTTTTCGCTGGGTAGGGATTGCAAGTTTGGGGTTGGCACTCAGTTGGCAAGCGGCGGCGGCGACCATCAATCAGCTGCACGCTGTGCACACGACAATTACGGTTAATACTGTTGTTGACGATTTTACGCCCAATAATGGCACATGTTCGTTGCGCGAGGCGATTTACGCGGCCTCTAGCGACCTTCCGTTCGATGCGTGTCCTGCTGGTTCGGCCAGCGATACGATTCAATTGGCCGCAGGTAGCTATCAATTAAGCCTGACTGGTGCGGAAAGCCCGCAGACTGGCGATCTTGATCTGAATGGCACAATTCAGATTACTGGCGTGACCTCAGCAACCAGCATTATCGATGCGAATGGCATTGATCGGGCCTTGGAAATTACTGGTGGCAACGTGAGCTTGCGCAATCTGCAAGTGCGCGAAGGGTTTCGCCCAGGAACCACTGAAGAGTTCACCGTCTATGGCCAAGGCATTTTGCAGCATGCAGGCTCATTGACGATCGACAATAGCATAATCACGACCAATGGCCGGAGTGCTAGTGGCGATATGTATGGTGGTGGCATTGCCTCGCTGACTGGCTATTTGACAATTACCAATAGTTTAATTGCAAATAACCACCTTCCCTATGTCTATCTGGAGACGAGTGGTGCTGGAGCAGGGCTGTACATCGATGCAAGTACGGTAACCATCAATAATTCCCAATTTAGTCAATCGCGTGCGGGAACTGGCGCTGCCATCTATAACAGCGAAGGTCATTTGACCGTCAGCAATTCGCGCATCGACCACCATATTAACGATGGTAGTTATTCAGCAGCAATCGTCACCGACTTGGGCCAGATGCAGATCAGCAATAGTTTGTTTAGCAATAACGCCCCTAGTGCGCTGTGGCTGCATCGCGGCTCGGCGAGCGTCGTAGGCAGCACATTTGCTGGTAACGGCGGCAATGGCACATTCTATTGCTCGAATGGTGGAGCGATTGGTATCTTTAAAGGGAATTTAACTGTCAGCAATTCGCGCTTTATCAATAATTGGGCGAATACAGCTGGGGCAATTGGCATTTTGACCGGAACCCTAAACATTGACCATAGTGAATTTAGCGGCAATGATGCGCGTGAATTCATGGCTGGCCGCGACATGTGTATTGGCGATGGTGGGGCAATCAGCACGGGCTATGGCGGCCAAGTGCGGCTTGATTCCAGCACGCTGGCCTATAATCGCGCCGATGGTTTTGCCGCCGCAATCTATCACAATAATAATTCCAGCCCATTGATTATCACCAACTCAACGATTGTGTCGAATACCAATAGTTTGCTCAACCCCGAAGATCAGTCGATTGTAGTAAACGATGGGCCGGGGATTGCAGCACTACGCAATGCGACCGTGCAACTGAGCAACACCATTTTGGCGGGCAACCGTAACGAGGCCAGCAATGTGGCCCGCGATTGTTCGGGCCTGTTCTTCAGTCACGGCCATGTCTTGATTGAACATGCAGATGCAGTCTGTGATCTGACCCAAGCCACAGGCGATTTGCTTGGCGTGCAGCCGCAGTTGGACAGTTTTGATTTTCATGGTGGCTTCACCCGCAGCTTTAGCCTAGATCCAGCCAGTCCTGCAATTGATGCAGGCTCCAGCGATTGTGGCGCAACCGATCAACGCTATTTCCCACGGCCTGTCGATGGTGATAACGACGATCAAGCATTGTGTGATATTGGGGCTTTTGAATTTGGTGCGGCTGCAATGCAGCATAGCATTTATCTTCCCATGACAATCAAATAAAAAACTCGTGCTCTGCAAACGTGCCAGTTGGATGTTGCATCCAGCTGGCATTTTTTGTTGCGTGCCTACGGATAATGCCTGATAACTAGGAGCCAGTATTTGCACACCAACTCCATAGACAGATATATAGTGCGCACAAGTACAATCGGCGATGCTAGGATACCCGTTGATTGAGTGAATGCATAGTTTAGGTTTGCTGGATCTGGTTAATCAGAGCAACCTTAACACTTCATGATCTCGTTCTTTGCTAGTGTATTTTGTTGTAGTGAGGTAGGGATATGCGATTTCTGCATTGGATTGGGCTTGGGAGTTTGGGATTGGCACTCAGTTGGCAAGCAGCGGCGGCGAATAGCAATCAACCGCAAGTGTTGCACACCACAATTACCGTCAATACTGTTGTTGACGATTTTACGCCCAATAATGGCACATGTTCGTTGCGCGAGGCAATTCAGGCTGCCAATACTGATTTGGCAGTTGATGCATGTCCTGCTGGTTCGGCCAGCGATACGATTCAACTGGCCGCAGGTAGCTATCAATTAAGCCTGATTGGTAGTGATGGCCCGCAGACTGGCGATCTTGATCTGAATGGCTCAATTCAAATTACTGGCGTGACCTCAGCCACCAGTATTATCGATGCCAATCGGATTGATCGGGCTATGGAAATTACTGGCGGCAATGTACGTTTAAGCAATCTGCAAGTGCGTGAAGGTTTCCTTGATGGCATTCCCGAACAATCAACAGTTTATGGGCATGGCATTTTGCATCATGCAGGTTCATTGACGATTGATAGTAGTTTAATTACGACTAATGGGATTATTACCAGCCCGGCTACCTTTGGTTACAATAATTATGGTGGTGGCATTGCCTCGCTGAGTGGCTATTTAACGATCACCAATAGCCTAATTGAGCGCAATCGGGTGCGTCATGTTTATATGGGTGGCATTGGCTCGGGCGGTGGGCTGTATATTGATGCAACCAGCGTGAATATGAGCAACTCGACGTTGCGCGAATCGCAAGGTGCTGCTGGTTCGGCTATTTATAATAGTCGTGGACGCTTAAACATCAGCAATTCCACAATTGCGGGCCATGTTGGCACATTCGACGGTTCAGCTGCTATCGCCAACGTGCGTGGAGAGCTGACGCTGAGTGATACCAACTTAAACAACAATACCCCAAAAGCACTCGTTCTTGGTGGCGGCTCAGCGACGATTCGCAATAGTAGTTTTATTGGCAATGGTGGCGGAGGCTCGTTCTATTGCTCATATGGCGGCGCGATTGCAAGCTATGGTCAATTGGCGATAAGCAACTCACGCTTTGTTGGCAATTGGGCGAATGAAGCTGGGGCAATTGGGGTTGTGACTGGGACAACAACGATCGATCATAGCGAATTTAGTGCGAATTACGCCCAAATAACTTCAACCGGACGCGATGAATGTCGCGGCAATGGCGGGGTCATTCAAACAGGCAATAATGGCAAAGTTAGCATTGATTCGAGTACACTGGCCTATAACCGCGCCGATGGCTATGCAGCCGCAATCTATCACTCCTACAACCCAAATCCCTTGATCATTCACAATTCGACGATTGTTTCGAATACGAACTCCTTATTGCACCCTTACACCCAAGAAATTGTCGAGGATGATGGACCGGGCATTGCGGCGCTTAACAGCTCAAGCGTGCAACTGAGCAACACCATTTTGGCGGGCAACCGCAACGAGGCCAGCAATGTGGCCCGCGATTGTTCGGGCCTGTTCTTAAGTCACGGCTATGTCTTGATTGAACATGCAGATGCAGTCTGTGATCTGACCCAAGCCACAGGCGATTTGCTTGGCGTGCAGCCCAAGCTGGAGAGCTTTGCTTTCCATGGTGGTGCGACTCGCAGCTTTAGCCTGAGCGCCGCTAGCCCTGCAATTGATGCAGGCTCCAGCGATTGTGGCCCAACCGATCAACGCTATGTTCCACGGCCTGTTGATGGTGATAACGACGATCAAGCATTATGTGATATTGGGTCCTTCGAATTTGCTGCAGCTGCAATGCAGGATAGCGTCTATCTTCCCATGACAATGAAATAAAAAAACTCGTGCTCTGCAAACGTGCCAGTTGGATGCTGCATCCAGCTGGCATTTTTTGTTGCGTGCATGCTCATTCTACCTGATCATACTTGCCAAGAATGCTATAACAGTGGTGGTAGGCTCGCGTGTTGCCGAGCGATGCAAAGGCCTGCCTGAGAGCAACGAGGGGTTTGGTTGCCAGTTATTTACCTTTATAGGAGTAGCAATCATGATTCGTAAACGCTATCTCGTGGTGATCGGCTTGGTTTTAGCGAGCACATGGCTTCTGCCTGCTGCCGCACGCGATCAAGCTAACCAGCAACCAGCGGCAGTTTTAGCGCCCTCTGGCGAAACGATTACGTACCAAGGGATGTTACGCGAAAGTGGTAGCGTCGCCAATGGCGTTTTTGATTTTCAATTTGGTTTGTATTCGACCGCAACAGGTGGCACCGCCTTAGCAACGATAACCCAAGACGATTTGAATGTGAGCAATGGGCTTTTTACAACCCAACTTAGCTTTGGCGAAGATTTCTTTAATGGTGAAAGCCGTTGGATTGAGCTAGCAGTCAAGGCCGATACGAGCACGAGTTATACGATCCTTACGCCGCGTCAGCAGGTGACAGCTGCTCCCTTGGCTTTGGCCTTGCCTGGCTTCTGGACGCGCCAAAACGTATTTAGCCCCAACATAATTGGTGGTTACGAAGGGAATACTATCACAAGTAATAGCATTGGTAGCACGATTAACGGTGGTGGCAACGTTGATAATGTAAATAGTGCCTACGATAGCTATAGCGCAATTGGCGGTGGCGCTGGTAACCGTGCTGGTAGCGATGATGGTGCACCGAGTAATGATGGCTATTCCACGATTGGCGGTGGGATCAACAACATTGCGAGCCAAGAATATGTGGTGATTGGCGGTGGTCAAACGAACAATGTTAACGGCGCTTGGTCAACGATTGGCGGCGGCATCAACAATACGATCAGTGGCCGTTATAGTGTGATTGCTGGTGGCGGCGGCCCAACTGGCAATACAATCTACGACGATTATGGCACGATTGCTGGGGGCAGCGAAAATAGCGCTGGCTTAACCGGCGATGCAGTCAGCCAAATGTATGCAACTGTTGGCGGAGGCCGCGCCAATCTGGCCAGCGATAATTATACGATTGTTGGCGGTGGCCGCAGCAACAGCGTGAGCGACGACTATTCGACAATTGCTGGTGGCTACAACAATAGTATTGTGGCGCAATTTGCCACGATCAGCGGCGGCGGTAGTGCTACTAGCACTCAAGCCAATCGGGTTTACGACAATTATGGCACCATCGGCGGTGGGACTAATAACGCCGCAGGCCTTAGTGGCGATACCATCAATCAGCAATATACCACGGTCAGTGGTGGCACAAGCAACATTGCTAGCGAAGATGCAGCTACGGTTGGCGGTGGTAGCGGCAATACTGCCAGTGCTAATTACACCACGGTTGCTGGGGGCACAAGCAATACTGCTAGCGGCGATACCAGCAGCATCGGCGGTGGCCAACTCAATGCAGCGAGTGGAAGTTACTCGGTGATTGCTGGAGGCCGTGGCAATACCGCTTCTTCCAATATTGCAGGGGTCGGTGGTGGTCAATCGAATCAAGCTACCAACACTGGAGCTTTTGTTGGTGGCGGCCAGACCAACACAGCGACTGGCCAATATTCAGTTGTCGCTGGTGGCGTTAATAATGATGCAACCAATACCTATGCTTCAGTCGTTGGTGGCATCAACAACCAAGCTGCTGGGGCTGGCACCTTCGTTGGTGGTGGCCAGAACAACAACGCCAATAGCACACTCTCGGCAATTCTTGGCGGGAGCGGCAATACAACCTTAGCCGATTATACCGTTGCCGCTGGCGAGAATGCAGTTGCGGCCCATGCTGGAAGTTTTGTCTGGGCTGGGCAACAAACCGACAAAAAAGATACAGTTTCGACGACTGCACCCGGCCAGTTTATTGTGCGTGCTCCAGGCGGAGCGTGGTTTGGGAGCAGCACCAAGGTTGATATTCCCGCTGGTGCAATCTTGGCGACTGAAAGTGGCGCTTTTCTGAGTAAAGGTGGCACATGGTCCAATTCATCAGATAAAAATCTCAAATCGAATTTTACCGCAATTGACCCTCAGCTGCTGCTCGATCAGCTGGCTGCGATTCCCGTTCAAGCGTGGAACTATACCAGCGAAGGCTCAAGCGTGCGCCATATTGGCCCAACGGCCCAAGATTTTTATACAGCCTTTGGCTTAGGCAGCGACGATCGGCATATAGCTACGGTTGATGCAGATGGCGTGGCGTTGGCAGCGATTCAAGGCTTGCATAGTTTAGCCACAGCCCAAGCCAAAACCATCGATCAACAGGCCGATCAATTGGCTGCCTTCGATGAGCGACTTGCTGCCTTGGAGCGTGGTCAACCAGCCCAAAACGGGTTTTTCTGGCTTTGGCTGCTGCCACTATGCGGATTAGCACTTGGCTTAGGTTGGCTGCTTGGGCGGCGGAGCGCCAAGGGTCAACGTATATGAAAAAGCGCTTAATCTGGTCGATCTTTCCATTGGTGATCATTATGCTGGCGATTCGGCTGGCTCAAGCTCAATCGGGCGGCGTTTTTAGCCTTGAGTGGACGACAATCGATAGCGGTGGCGGAACGAGCAACGGTGGTGATTTTGAAGTGCATGGCTCGATTGGTCAAGCTGATGCGAACGCTGCTAGCACTGGCGGCGATTTTAGCCTTGAAGGCGGCTTTTGGGTTGGCGTGCCAACCTTGACCCCAACGCCAACCAATACGCCAACCAACACGCCGACGAATACGCCGACGAATACGCCAACGAATACGCCAACTAACACGCCGACGAATACGCCAACTGAAACAGCGACGAATACGCCGACGAATACACCAACCGCAACCGCGACGAACACGCCAACCGCAACTGCGACTAAAACAGCGACGAATACGCCAACCGTCACAGCGACGAACACAGCGACGAATACGCCAACCAACACACCAACCGCAACCGCGACGAATATACCAACCGTTACAGCGAGTACCACGCCAACCAATCCTACCTCGCTATATCGTGTGTATTTACCTCAAACAATGCGGGCTGAAACTGCGCTACGCCACAACAAGCGCTAGCACGCACGCAACGAGCTTGATCAAACAGAATAAATCTGTTTGATCAAGCTTCAACCTTCATCAAGCGCTGCTAACTGGTTTTGGCCCGATTGACTTGACACATTATTAAATTGTGTTAATATTTGTTTTATCGGTATCGTTTCCGGAAACGATACCAGAACGTTCGCGCTTTTCAAGTTGTCCAACCGATGCTACTCGACAGACAGTCCATCGTTCAAGGAGGAACAGGATGCACAAGCTGCCTAGGCTGATGGTTTTACTGACGCTTCTTAGCACAATTGTCGCCCAATATTCAGCAGCGCCAGCTGCCCAAGCTGCATTTGGCGCTGGCGATTTTCTTAAAGCCAATGGCCCAACTGTGCGCAATAATTCCGGCAATGGCACAGTTGTGACGCTCAAAGGCACCAATCTTGGTGGTTGGTTGCTGCAAGAAGGCTGGATGTCGCCCTTGGGCTATCCCGCGCTACCACGCACCAACTGGACTGCCAGCGGATCGGCTGCTGGTGCTAGTGCCGCCATCGATGGCAACCCTGCTACTCGCTGGACAAGCAATGCCCCCCAAGCCAATGGCCAGTGGTTCCAAGTTGATCTTGGGGCCAATCAAGCTGTCGAACGGGTCACGATCGACGCTGGCTCCTCGACTGGCGATTATCCGCGCCAATACCAAGTGCAAGCCTTTATCAATAATGCTTGGTTGACGGTTGGCAGCGGCAGTGGCACGAGCCAAGTTGTGACGGTTCAATTTAATAGCACCCAAGTAACCCGTTTAATTCGGGTCTTGCAAACAGGCTCAAGCGGCAGTTGGTGGTCAATTCACGAATTTAATGCCCAGATTGCTGATGAATTTAATTTGCGCCAAGCCTTGACCAGCCGTTTTGGCAGCAGTACCGCCGATAGTTTGATTGCAGGCTATCAGGATACGTGGATTCAAGCCAGCGACCTCGATACTATCAAGGCAATGGGCCTGAATATGGTGCGCGTCCCGATTCACTGGCTGGTGTTGATGAATCCTAACGGCACGATGAAATCGGATGCTGAGGCCTTTCGCAAGCTTGATTGGCTGATTAGTGAAAGCAGCAAGCGCAATTTATATGTGATGCTCGATTTGCATGGCGCGCCTGGTGCTGCTTGCCCATGGCACTCGTGCGGCCAAACAGGCACCAACCAACTCTGGACTAACGCTACCTATCAAAATTGGACAGTGCAAATTTGGGAGCGCTTGGCGACGCGCTATCGCGGCAACCCAACTGTAGCCGCCTACGACTTGCTCAACGAGCCATTATTGAGCAATGGCGAAGCAGAAACTGCCCAACAAATTCGCCAAAAATTTGATTTCTTTGATCGACTGTATGATGCAGTGCGAGCGAAAGACCCCGACCATATGATTGTTATGGCTGCCTTCTACGACTGGTATCAAGCGTTATCGCCAGCAACCTATGGCTGGACAAACGTGATGTATCAATTGCATCACTATAACTTTGATACAGTCAATGATTGGAATGTGACCAACAACTTCATCCAAAGTGCTTTAGACAAATACGCGACCTTCATCAACGATTGGAACGTCCCTGGTTTCGCTGGTGAATATTGGTTCTCGACCCACTACGATTTGTATGAAAAATTTATGTCGGGCCTCAACGCCCTGAACGTTTCATGGACGAACTGGACGTATAAGGTTAATGGCGGCGGCAACTGGGGCTTTTATCAAAACAATACCCAAGCTATACCCGACCTTTTAAATGATAGTGCACCAACAATTGCCGATAAATGGTCACGCTTCAGCACCAATTATTTCCAGCCAAATACCCAGTTTCAAAATACGGTGCGAGCTTATGCGCCTGAAGGTTCATGGGTTGCGCTGCAAGCTGGTGCCAACAGTAATTATGTAAGTGCCGATAATTATGGCAATAATCCCCTCGTTGCCAATCGCCCAACCATCCAAGGCTGGGAAAAATTCCGCATGATCACAAATCCTGATGGCACAGTTTCGTTCATGGCAATGGCCAACAACAAATATGTCGTTGCCGATTTGAACCAAGGCGGGCGACTCGTTGCACAATCACGTGGGGTTTTGGGCTGGGAGAAATTCCGCCGCGTTGAGCTTGGCAATGGCACGTTTGGTTTACAAGCAATGGCCAATAACAAGTATGTCACTACTGATTTGAATAGCGGCTCACCAGTGCTGATTGCCAATCGCGATGCAATCGGTGGCGCATGGGAGGCCTTTACCTTCGTTGCGACTGCTCCTTAAGCCTTATTTGCTTACCCCAACCCCTCTTCTGGCCAGCAGGAGAGGGGTTTTTGCTTGATATTTCCTGTGACCCGTCGATGGCGATAACGCCGACCAAGCCCTGTGTGATCTTGGAGCCTTCGAGTTTGTGTGGCAACAATTCATCTCAGGCCAAGCAGCATGGTCACCTGACCTGAAATTAATTGCCAAATCGTGTCCGAATTCAACCGACCCATTTAAAGCGGAAATGTGTGTGCTTGAACTCCAACCCTAAGCACGAGAAGCTCCGACCCTATTGGAACAAAGCTATGCGCCTACTCGTTAGCTGTAATGGTTCATTAGGGTATCAATCGTGGCATTCCCGCACCCCAGCTGCTTCTATGGAGCGGTTTTCACTGCGCACCACGCATCCGCAGGTTCATCAATACATGCGGTCTGGTCGCGGATTGTCCTTGAGGGGGTGCAGGGGGATTAAAGCCCCCTGCGTCTCCCGCCTTGAGGCGGGACGGAAGGGTGGTGCGCAATCCATAGATGAACAACGAACCCTTGGATGGTATGGAAAGCGTATTGTTAATGCTACGAACCATTACAGTTAGCAGCAAAAGCTAACCCTAGCGCGAGGTGCAAGCGATGCGTCGATTTGACTGGATGATGTTATTGGTGCTCATGGTCGGATGCAGTGGTAGCTCAGATCGTAAGCTGCCATCGCCAATTATCAGCGAGGATGGTGCAAGTGTCACCGTCTTTCCCGATTACATTGCGATTGTTGTGCCTGGCTATGAACTAACATGCTTTACTAATTCAATTTTGTCGATTCAGACTGCTGCTGGCTGGCAGCCGCTTGAAGATTTTATTATGCAGCCGCATTATCTTGATGATAAATTCAAGTTTGTTGTCGGAATGTGCGATTTAGTTGGCTGCGGCAAGATCGATCATACACATCCATTGGCAGTTAATTTACCGCTCTATGAGTATGTTGGCGAGCGTAAACATTTGTCCGATCTGACTGGTGGGATCGAAATGCTTCCAGCCTATCGCACGGTCTATCCAACTCAGTTGGTCAAAATTGACGTACCATATTTTCTCGATGTTGCTTGTACCCAACAACAAACCTATACCGCAACCATGGATCTCTCGCAATAAACCATAAACTCCATACTCAGAGCCAACAATCCAATCATCTGAAGCAGCGATGATTACGCGCTCTTTACCTTTGCGATCCTTCGTATTCTGCGTGGTTAAATGGCCTCCCCTACTTTAATCTAGTTATTTTTAATCATATTTATACTAATTTAAACCTTTTATTAAGGAAAATGCTTGACATTGCGCTGTTGGCATGTTAAGTTCTTTGTAATTCCACTGGAATAATAAAGGTGGAAGGCTAGATTCGTTCAATTGGCATGGCTGATTTTTTAGGGCATGCTGGCGGTTTGGGTGGTTGCCAAGGCTGGCAGCGTGCTCAAGCGCCCCGTTATCAACGCCGATGGGCAATTGAAGCATCGATTTAGGAGGTTGTATGAAACTCCCCCAACTGACTCCCTCGAAACTGAGCAAGCTGTTGCTTACGCCACTCTTGATCAGCGCATTTTGGGGCAGTCTGCTTAATCCACAGGCTGGGATGGCTCGTGAAGCATTCGCTCCTTCCGAAGCGAGCCTGGCACAAAGTTGCAATTTTACCGATTGGGTCGCAGGCCGCCAATATTACACGGGCAACATCGTGCGCTACAACGGCAGTTTCTACGTGGCCGAGCACGATAATCCAGGCTATGATCCAACGATTAGTACGTGGTTCTGGGAGCCAACCAGCTGCGGCGGCGGTGGCGGTGGTGGCGGCAGTTGCAGCTATACCGATTGGGTGGCAGGTCGCCAATATTACACGGGCAACATCGTGCGCTATAACGGCAGTTTCTACGTGGCCGAGCACGATAACCCAGGCTACGATCCAACAATTAGCACCTGGTTTTGGGAGCCAACCACCTGTGGCGGCACCAACCCACCACCAGCATCGGGCTTTGGGGCAATCGTCAGCAAGGCCCAATTCGAGCAAATGTTCCCCAATCGCAATTCTTTTTACAGTTATGAGGGCTTAGTGCAGGCTGCTGCCTTCTATCCAGCCTTTGCGGGCACTGGCTCGACCGAAGTTCGCAAGCGCGAAGCCGCCGCTGCTTTGGCCAACTTTGCCCATGAAACCGGCAACTTTGTGCATATTACCGAAATTGCCCAAGGCGAATATTGCCAAAATAGCGCCCAATGGCCTTGTGCTCCTGGCAAACGCTACTTTGGCCGGGGCCCAATTCAGTTGAGCTGGAACTACAATTATGGGTTGGCAGGCCAAGCATTGGGCTTGAATTTGCTCAACGACCCCGATTTGGTATCGCGTGATTCAGCTGTGGCGTGGAAAACTGCGCTCTGGTATTGGATGACCCAACGCGGCCCTGGCTCGATGACTCCTCACGAAGCGATGGTCAATGGCAGTGGCTTCGGTGAAACCATCCGCAGCATCAATGGCTCGGTCGAGTGTAATGGTGGCAATCCCGGCCAAGTGCAAAGTCGGGTCAACTCATACCAATCGATCGCCAATCGACTTGGCGTAAGCCCCGGCAATAATCTGTATTGCTAGATTTTGGTGTCTTTTCAAACCGAAGCCCGATCGAATACAATCGATCGGGCTTCGTGTTTTAGCCTTCAGGGTTGGTATACTGCTCTGGATAATTCAGGCAATGATTGAGCTTTGCGACTAATTCACTGGTTGATTTAGTTTCATAGCGATAGATCACATGCTCCCAACCGCCGCGTAGCATAACCAAGCGATAATAGCCATTGCTTGCATCTTTTTTTCCTTCGCCATTGTAATGCCAGCCAACATCGATGCTTAAATTTTCTGCGATTGTTTGCTGCTTGGCCCAATCTTCTGCAAATTGGGCTAAGGCTGCGGCATGAGCTGGGCGATTAATCAGCGCTAGCTGCGTGATGTAATCGATAAAGCGCCCAAAATTGAACTGCTCAATCCAAATCAAGTCCTCCGATGTATTAAACTCGCGATTGATCGAGCCATCGGGTAGCAATGGCTCAACCTCAAACAGCGTATTCGAATGCACAATCCAGCCGCTCGGAACCCGTAGCGCAATTGGCAAGGGATATTCTTTCATCGTTGGCTCCTTCTACAATAGTGCTATTGAGCATAGCAAATCCTGACTAGAATGCTAGCAGCATATGCTATACTTTGCTTATTATTTGAACATTCGTTCTATTTTCTTGAGTGATTTTGAAGGAGGTTCAATGTGCAGATGGATGAACGCGCTGTTGGCTTATGGCAACGCATTTTGGATTGGCTCAGCCTGAACTATCCTGAAGGCTTGGAATATCGCCACGATCCAATTGATCCGGTCCAAATTGCTGCCGCTGAAGCAACGATAGGGCTGGAGCTGCCTGCGGCATTCGCAACAAGCTATCTCCTGAACAGCCATAACGGTGGCATTCCGATCTGTTGTTATCCAGAATATCAATGGTTATCGTTGGCAGAGTGTGTTGAATCGTGGCAATGGAGCCGCGACAATGCGAATCCGCGCGAGAATGATTTGAGCGAGAATGGCCCAGTTTGGCATCAATGGGTATTAGACGAAAGTGTGTGGGTTGAAGGGCCAATCAAATTAGGTATCAATTCAGAACTACGTATTCCGTTCATGTCGCGTGATGGCGGAATTTATCTCTATTTAGATTTTGATCCCGCGCCGGGCGGGGTTAAAGGCCAAGTTATCTCGATCGATCCAGAAGGCTGTACGTGGCGTGTCTTAGCGCCATCATTTGAACAATGGCTCGAAACCTTCGTCATTCAACTCGAACACGGCCACATTCACGTAGGCGAATATGGGCTTGAACAACTTGAACAAGAGGCATTACGCGATGAACCAATGATGATGCCCGACTATTTACGCGATATTCGGCTTGAGGCCTATCAAGCAGCCCCAATTGATCCCTCCGCACTTCAAGCACTAGCGTTCGACCAAGAGCTTGCAGTAACTGGGCGTATGGGCAGCATTATGGGGATTGGTTCTGATATTATTATCTTTGATTTTGACATCGATGGCATGAGTGAGCGCCAGAAAATTGGCGCATATGCGGCCCAAACCTATGGCTTTGGCACGATCCAATGTGGCAATTATGCTCATCTGCGGCTGGTTCGCTACAACCAGCAAATTCCTGATATTGAGGATTACACCAAAGATTCAGTCGTGCAATGGTTTGCAGTGAGTTATACATTAACGCACTAGGTGAGGAGCCTGTGATGGGAATAGCTTATTATTTCACTCGTATAACCGCCGAAGATCTTGCTGAGTTAGAAAAAATTGAAGGAAGAGTCGACATTTCCCGAGAAGTGATTGACAATATACCAGAGGATGAAACCCTTGAACATGCGTATTGGTGCAGTGTTGATCCGATTTATCGAGTTACACATCGACGTAGCCATCTGCAAACCTATACCATGGTGCCAATGGATGAGCTTAGCCCAGAAAAAGCCTGCTATTCATTTACCGTGGAGAACAGCTATTGGTCGTTATTAGAACGATTAATCAAGCAACTGGTGCGCGATCAAGTGATTCCGTATTGGCCTATTACCAAAGATTTTTCATTGTATATTGGCGATTTTTCGATGGGACATAGCCGACTTCATATTATTCTGCACGATGAACTTGTGCCGTTCTTGACAATGCTGCAAACCTTTCCTTACGAGCAATTGAAACAGTATTTTGATGCTGACTTTGCCGAATATACCAATATGACAGAGCGTGAGAAACAAGGCGTTTATAATGCAGTAGTTGGTTGTTTGGAGAGTATTCAGCTCATGGCACAACAAGCCTATGCTGCCAACGAAGCAATTATTTGGTATATTGGCTAAGATCAATTTTAATGAGAGGAACTTGCTATGAGCGAAGCCAAAAATGTCTACTATTTCAGCGAAGGCCAAGTTTGGCGCTATCAAACCCGCGCGCATGAGCCAGAATCGGCAGTGTTAATCAACAAGATTGAGTATCATTCAGTCTTGGGCGCAATTTTCCACATCAGCATTGCTGGCGTGGATGTTAAAAATCCCCATTCGCCAGAACCAATCAATCAGCTCAACCACTTTCCGGTAGTTGCCAGCACGCTTGAACAAAGCCTGACTGAGTTGGTCGATACCAACGTCAGTAACCCGGGCTTCATGGAAGGCTACGATTCGTGGCGCGAAGCCTTTGTGCAAGGCAAAGCTGGGGTTTTCAATATTTCAGTTAGCGAAATTATCAATATTGTCGAAGAGATGATTAATAAACCTGATGCGCCAGCATTAACCAGTTAATCGACAGCAGATTACGGCGATTTAGCCATTGAAGCACTGCCAAATCGGTTAAATCGCCTGCTTGCCATTGATAGAACAGGGCGATGAGCAGCGGCGCATACGGCAGTTGCAAGAGATTGGCCAAAACAAACGCTCCAGCGCGTTGATATTTGCTCGAAATGTCAGCCAAGATTGACATAAATGTTTGTTTTACTTGGGCAAGTTGATTGATGCGCGATTCAATTTCGGCGGTTAGTGCTTTGGCCTGCGGATACCATTCGATCGCTGCCCATTCACGCTCGGCCAAAATTGCTTGTAGTTGGGTTTGATAGGCAACTGAATCGGGCGCAAGGCCGCTGGCGACTGCTGCTAAGAAATGGTGCGGCGGCTGATAGTGATGAATCTGAATCAAATGCACGAGATTATTTGGCACTGCATAGCATTGTTGATCAGCCCGATAATTCGTAATTCAGCTGTGCCTAAACCACTTGCCGTATGATCGATGTGACCGTGCTGATCGGTTGGCTCGCCGCCACATAATGGGCAATAACTTGGCTGCGCCGTGCGATATTGATAGATCGAATAATGCGTGTAAGCCTGGAGTTTGGCAAATAGCTGTGGTTCAACGAGGCCAATCCCAGAGTATTGCTCGCGGCCAAGTCAGCCAATACAACGAGTGGTCGGCTCAAGCCATGGAATCGTCGCAACATAGCGCCAGCCATCGGGAATCCATGGAAAATAGTTGCGCACAACGAGCCTCAATTAATCAGCTAGCAGTGCATTTTCCTCCAATGGCCATTTGCATGCTCCGACCAAACACAATAATTCATAGTGCTTGGCCGGAGCATTGATCACGCTCAACGCCTGACAAATGGCATATACACTGGTTTAAAGCAGCTATCTTTACAAATACGCAATGTATATGAGCCATACCAATAGAGCGAATCATTACTAGCAACGGCTACAAAATAAGTCCCAGCTGTTGCAAAAGTAAACGTAATTCGAGCATCAATGCCACCTGCATAATTAGTTCCATAGGGATCGCTAGAAATTAACGTACCGCTACTGTTATACAGCCATAATCCAGTTGCACGTCCAGAGCTACTTTGGGCATTTAAGGTTTCGATAATTACTTTTTGATTAGCAGTTACAGTAAAGCGATAAAAATCTTCATCGCCATAGCGTGAAACATAATTTGTTGCATCGAATAGAGTACGATTGACTGCATTTTTTGATTCGAAATCGATACTATTAGCTATTGGGATAACATCATTTGGTTCATAGTCATTCGTTGCATCCCAGGCAGCGCCATTTTGATCATATTTTGGCAACACTCGCAACGAATATGTACCCGTCCAGTTGGTAAAATAATCTGATTCTACCTGAATAAAATAAGTACCAGCGGTTGCAAAGGTAAAGACAATTCGTGCATTGACATTACCAGTTCCATTATTACCGCCTTGATCATTGGCAATTAAGCTACCACTACTGTTATACAGCCACAATCCAGTTGCGTCGCTGCTATTACCGGTAATATCAAAGGTTTCAATCACGAATGTTTGGTTAGCGGTTACCGTAAAGCGATAAATATCTTGGTCGCCATCAGCTGAGACATAATTACTATTATCAAAAATTTGACGGGTAACTGCATTTGGATAGCCTGGAGTAATCGAATTTGCAATCGCAAATACATCATTCGGTTCATAATCATTCGTTGCATTCCATGCAGCACCAGCTTGATCATATTTGGGCAATACCCGCAGCGAATATGTACCCGTCCAATTGATAAAATAGTCGGATTCGACGTGAATAAAATAAGTACCTGCGGTTGCAAAGGTAAAAACAATCCGCGCATTAACTGTTCCTGTGCCATTATTGCCGCCTTGATCATTGGCGATTAACGTCCCACTACTGTTATACAGCCATAATCCAGTTGCATCACTGCTATTGCCAGTAACATCAAAGGTTTCAATCACGAATGTTTGATTAGCAGCTACAGTAAAGCGATAAATATCTTGATCACCATCAGCTGAGACATAATTACTATTATCAAAAATTTGGCGGGTAACTGCATTTGGATAGCCTGGGGTAATTGTATTTGCAATCGCAAAAACGTCGTTCGGTTCATAATCATTTGTTGTATTCCATGCAGCACCAGCTTGATCATATTTGGGTAATACACGTAAGGAATATGTACCAGACCAGTTAATAAAATAATCTGGTCCGACTTTAATAAAATAAGTACCTGCGGTTACAAACGTAAAAACAATCCGCGCATTGACATTGCCAGTTCCGTTGTTGCCACCTTGATCATTGGCGATCAAGGTACCGCTACTGTTATACAGCCATAATCCGGTTGCATCATTGCTTGTGCCAACCACGTTATAGGTTTCGATCACAAAGGTTTGGTTGGCAGTAACTACAAATTTAAAATAATCTATGTCGCTTGAATTGGCAATCGTCGCATTTGCATGACCAGCGGCATGACCCGTGGTGATGCTGTTAGCGGCTGCGATGGTATTATTCGGCTCTACTTCGGCTAATGCTGTCTGTGGTGAATCCTCATTTTCATGTGTTACAGAATCTAAGCTTACTTCGCTAGATTGATTAACTATTTTTTGACTATTAATACTTGTTGGGATAAGAAGACTGCTAAAAATAAAATTTAACAAGACTATCCTGCGAAGATGCGCCATACAATAGCTCCTAACGTTTAATTGTATTTACTGCGGTGCTATAGTTTTATCACACATCTAATGCCAAAACAAGCTATTCTAGTACTTTAGTGGGTATTCAATGTTGGGATTGGTGGGCTTAAATATGCTGTGATTAATGAACATTAGTCGATATGATGCTGAGCATCATTTTTGCTCAGCATACCACATTCATTGTATTAACCTAGGAAGTCTGTTGTGACGCTTAATGTGGTTGCCATGAAGTTGCCTTGGTATACGATGTGGGCGAAGCAGAGGCAGAGCATAGTGGCGCTGGCGCGTTTTATTTCGCCATCCAAATGACTGCGACTACAAAACAAAAAGCCCCTCTCCCACGAAAACGCGGGAGAGGGGTTGGGCAAGGGCACTTACCCTACTTGAAGCGCACAATCCGAATAAAATCGGCGGCTTTGAGCGAAGCTCCGCCCACTAATGCGCCATCAATATCGGGCTGGGCCATCAATTCGTCGACGTTATCGGGCTTGACCGAGCCACCATACTGAATAATGATCGCGTCGGCGGTTGCTTGGTCGCTCAAGGCTGCTAGCTCGGCGCGAATGCGGGCGTGCATGGCTTGGGCATCAGCGGGGGTTGCGGTATCACCAGTGCCAATGGCCCAGACAGGTTCGTAGGCAATCACGACGCTGCGCAATTGCTCGGCGCTTAATCCAGCCAAACTGCCGCGTAATTGCCCAACTACCACGCTTTCTGCTTGGCCACTATCGCGTTCGGCCTTAACTTCTCCAACACACACGATCGGCTTGAGGCCATTGGCCAAGGCAGCATGGGCTTTGCGATTGATCAATTCATCGGTTTCGCCAAAATATTGGCGGCGTTCGCTATGGCCCAAAATCACATAGCTACAACCCAATTCTTTGAGCATTTGAGGGGCGATTTCGCCAGTGAACGCGCCTTTAGCTTCGTAGTGCATATTTTGCCCACCCAAAGCCACGGCGGTGCCATCGAGCAAGGGCGCTAAGCTGCCCAATAAGGTGAATGGTGGGCAAACCAACACATCACGGTCGTTCAAATCGGTCAAATCAGCGCTGAGTGCCTCAACCAAGGCCACACCCTCACTGACCCCGTAGTGCATCTTCCAATTACCAGCCAACAATGGTCGGCGCATACATCCTCCAAAAAAACTTAGAAGCCAAAGACAAACAAGGTTTTGGCAATCGGCAGGTATTGTACAACATACAATAGCCCACCAACGGAGGCCATTGCAATGAATGCTCGCATGTCCCAGTCCATAATTTTAGCGCCATCCAGCGGTCCATAAGGGATCATATTAAAAATCCCGAGTAGCGAATTGACTACATAGCTGTAGACGGCAGTCTTAAACAGAAACTGAATATTGAGCATATTGGCAATTGGAATCAGAATCAACGAAAGCAGTGCGATAACCATATTGCTGGCTGGCCCAGCCGCCGCCACCAAGCCAACTTGTTTTTTGGTCAGATAGCCACGATGATGCACCGCCCCAGGCGCAGCAAAGATAAAGCCCGTTAGTGCCAGCAGCACCGAAATCACCAACATAGCATCGTTAGCAAAAAAATGGGCTTGGCTGCCAAAGCGCCGCGCTACCACACGATGGGCTAATTCGTGGATGACAATGCCGAGGCCAGCGGCAATGCCCATAATGATTACTGCATCAAGCAATGGCATACTGTGTCGATAGACTAAGGCAAAGGCGAGGGTTGTTCCAAGCCATGCTTTGGCAAATTCAAATAGCTCATTGCGCGGTTTGTTATCTGAGCGAAATGGATAGCCAGCCTGTGGATTAAACATTGAGCCTACTCTCCTTCCGCTGTGGTTTCTGGTGCTTGCTCCCAGCCACCAGCGCCAATCAGCGGCACAAAGCGAACGTTGCTAATACTCGTTTTTTGCCAATGTTGGCCGTGGCGTTGCAGCCGAATTAAACGTTGATCGTTGGCCTCGCCAACGGGCGCAACCAAGCGCCCGCCATCGTGCAACTGGCTGAGCAAGGTTTGGGCAAGTTGCGGCGTGGCTGCGGGAATACTAATTGCATGATAGGGCGCTGCTGCCGGATACCCCAATGAGCCATCACCCCAGATCAGTTCGATATTACGATAGCCTAAGTTGTGGAGCAGCGCATAGGTCTGTTTGGCGAGGTCTTGATGGCGCTCGATCGTCACAACCTTGGTCACCAATTCGGCAAATACTGCGGCAGCATAGCCTGAACCAGCGCCAATTTCAAGTAGCTGTTCATGAGGATTCAGCAACAATTCCTGGGCCATCAAGGCCACAATATAGGGCTGCGAGATGGTTTGGCCCAAGGTTAAGGGCAGGGCTTGGTCGCTATAGGCTTGGGCTTGCGCGGCTTCTGGCACGAATAAATGGCGTGGCACATGGGCCATCGCTGCCAAAACCCGCTGATCATGAATGCCGCGTGTGATTAATTGTTCGTCGACCATGCGCTGTCGTTGTTGTTGCCAAACATCACTCATACACCTACGCCACTTAACGCCTGCAACAAATCAATTGTTGCAGCAGCGCCCCGTTGAAAATAGCCTAAAAATTCAATATTGCCCTCTGCGCCGGTAATTGGCGAGCGAGTCAATCCAGCCAAACTCAAGCCTAAATCAGCTGCCTGATGCACCACCCGTTCAATCACTTGGCGATGCACCGCCGAATCGCGCACGATGCCGCCTTTGCCCACCAACTCTGGGCCAGCCTCGAATTGCGGCTTGATCAAACAGACAATCCAGGCATCGGCGGTCAGCAAGCGCAACATTGCTGGCAGCACCAAGCCTAGCGAGATAAACGAAACATCGACGACACCACAGGTTGCTAGGGGTGCGGTTTGTCCCTCGTTCGCAGGCAAGTGCTCCAAATAGCGAATATTGGTGCGTTCGAGCACCGTCACCCGTGGATCTTGGCGAATTTTCCAATCGAGCTGGCCATAGCCAACATCAATTGCATACACATGGGCTGCATCGCGCTGCAACAACACATCGCTAAACCCGCCTGTACACGCCCCAACATCCAAGCCAATCTGGCCCTGCGGGTTAAGATTAAAGCTATCAAGCGCATGGGCAAGTTTCAGCCCACCACGCCCAACATAGGGCAAACTCGATTTAAGTGTGATCTGCGCAGCAGGATCGATCAACGTGCCAGCTTTGGTTTCTGCTTGCTGATTAACGATCACCTCGCCTGCCATAATTAATGCTTGGGCTTTGGCGCGGGTTGGCGCGAGTTGTAATTCAACTAATAACAGATCTAAACGTTGCTTCTTAACCTTGGTCATACGACTAATCCTTTGTGTAGACTAGTTATCATTTTAACTGAAACACCTAAATACAAAAAGTCCACGCATGGCGTGATCACAAGGCTATTAATTATTGTCAGCAATTATGAGCAGATAGAGCTAAGGAGATTTAGTTATAGATCATATGTTCTATGTATGCTATACTGCCGCAGTTACCGCTTTGATATGATTGGAGCTGCAATGCAGACTATCCGTTCACAAGATGGAACACGTTTGGCCTATGATGTATATGGCAGTGGCCCGCCGCTGATTTATGTAACCGGCGCAACCTGTTTTCGCTCGTTTCCGCCGATTGTTAGCGATGCTAAAGCCTTGGCCAAAGCTTTTACTGTCTACAACTATGATCGGCGTGGGCGTGGCGATAGCACTGATACCTTGCCTTATAGCCTTGAGCGTGAGCTTGAAGATTTGCTAGCGCTTATCGAGGTTGCTGGTGGCAAAGCCCATGTGTACGGCCATTCCTCGGGGGCAGTTTTGGCGCTCGAAGCAGCCCTGCACTATCCCAAAAAGCTCGACCATGTCTTCCTCTATGATCCGGCCTATGTGCACGATGCAGCAGAAAAAGCCGAGTATGCAAGTTTGCGCGCCAAGATTGAAACCCTGCTTGCTCATGGCCAGCATGCCCGTGCAATCACCAGCTTTTTACAGGGCATCGGCATGCCCAAAATTGTTGGTTGGCTGATGCGCTTCATGCCAGGCTGGAAAACCATGGTCGCACTTGCCCCAACGCTCGCCTATGACCTGAGCTTAACTGCCGATCTGCCGCCATTCGAGCGGGCCAGCCAATGCACAATTCCCATGCATGTCATTGCCGGAGCAAAAAGCCCAGCTGGCATTCGTAGCCTATCCCAAACTTTAGCAGCAAAAATTCCCAAGGCCAGCTACGATCAGCTTGCGGGCCAAGGCCATATGGTGAACACGAAACACTTGTTGCCACTGTTTATGCGCTACCTCACTACTGCCGCCGCAGTCGGCTCCCCCAGTGCATAGCCCCAATTTAGCTTTGTGCCAAAGCCCTTAACAATCAAGTGGTCGGATCTTCGAGCATTGCGCGAAAATCCGACCACTTTTAATTTCAATAATTACTAATACTTTTCATAATCAGCCTCGCGTAAGGTTGGAAGGGTGGTGAACGAGGGGCTAGTAATCAGGGGGCAGGTATGAGGGATTGGAACCGCGAAGCACACCACGTATACAAAGGTTCGAGAATAAGCACTCACCCCAACAATCCACAACGTGAATATTTGGGGTGCAGGGGCTGAAAACCCCTGCGTCTCCCGCCTTGAGGCGGGACGGAAGGGTGGTGATCGAGGGCTGAGTGTTTAGGGATTAGGGATCAGCAATGAAGAATCGCGAAGCACATGAAGTTTAGGGTTATAGAATTACAGTAACATTCCAACACCTAAATATTTGGGGTGCAGGGGCTGAAAACCCCTGCGTCTCCCGCCTTGAGGCGGGACGGAAGGGTGGTGATCAATAATCGCTGTTGTGCTTCAATACCTCGCTAAAAATCGGCCCTTGCAAAATGAGCGAAGTTTTAGGTAGGTTTGATTCCCACCCGACTCACCAAACCCCGATCTGCTATTAATCCCCTCTCGAGGATTTGGGTTATTCGAATATTGGCTGGCAGTTGAGTGGATGATGGCTTGGGTAAAACTGTTTTAATCCCCTCTCGAGGATTTTGGTTATTCGAATCAAGTTTATACAACACAGGGCGGGCCGCAAAATGCAGTGTTTTAATCCCCTCTCGAGGATTTTGGTTATTCGAATGTATGCCGATTGGCCGTCTGGATTGCGGAACATGATGGTTTTAATCCCCTCTCGAGGATTTTGGTTATTCGAATGCGATTCGCACGATTAGCCTAATCGACGCTGGCATCAAGGTTTTAATCCCCTCTCGAGGATTTTGGTTATTCGAATAAAACTCGATCTAGGATGGAAAGGGTGGATTCGTCTTGGGGTTTTAATCCCCTCTCGAGGATTTTGGTTATTCGAATGAACATGCCTTTCAACTCATTGCCAATGGTCTTTTGCGACAGTTTTAATCCCCTCACGAGGATTTTGGTTATTCGAATCTACTTGAACTAACTGCGTTGATTCCCAACTGCCAGAGCGATTTTAATCCCCTCACGAGGATTTTGGTTATTCGAATCTTCATCAGCCGCACGATTGAACTGCACTTCGCCACGAATAAATTTTAATCCCCTCACGAGGATTTTGGTTATTCGAATAAGTCCAGGCTGCACTCGAACAACTCTATGGCAATGTGCATTTTAATCCCCTCACGAGGATTTTGGTTATTCGAATGAACGAAACGAAAATGATTCAGGCGTGAGATTCAGGCTATTTTAATCCCCTCTCGAGGATTTTGGTTATTCGAATGGTTTGTTTCAGCAATTTTGTAAGTAGAAGGACTTTAGATGTTTTAATCCCCTCTCGAGGATTTTGGTTATTCGAATGAATTGTTGAAGCTGGGGCGCATCAAGAAAGTCGAATCGGTTTTAATCCCCTCTCGAGGATTTTGGTTATTCGAATTGAATGTCTCTGCATTGGGCATAGCCCAAAATCTGCTGTTTTAATCCCCTCTCGAGGATTTTGGTTATTCGAATGGCCAGCCGTGGGCCATTGCACTAACACTGCGAACAATTGGGTTTTAATCCCCTCTCGAGGATTTTGGTTATTCGAATGCATCGTCAAGCGTATGATACGAGAGAAGCCTAGTACGGAGTTTTAATCCCCTCTCGAGGATTTTGGTTATTCGAATTATCTTATTCCCTGACGTGGTAGCAGGCCTGTACACGGCTGACGCATTCGGCGTTTTAATCCCCTCTCGAGGATTTTGGTTATTCGAATGGCTCGGCTTGATCTCGGCAAGGCATCGCTCATCGAGCGCGTTTTAATCCCCTCTCGAGGATTTTGGTTATTCGAATCTGCCAACCACGCGGGCTGAAATGCGCCGCTTAGGGGTGAGTTTTAATCCCCTCTCGAGGATTTTGGTTATTCGAATTGCTTCCCACGCGGACTTAAAGTCATTTACATGCTGGCAAGTTTTAATCCCCTCTCGAGGATTTTGGTTATTCGAATGGAGCTGTAGGTGAGATGAAGGGAGAGGGCTAGTATTGTTTTAATCCCCTCTCGAGGATTTTGGTTATTCGAATCAAGTTGTCCATATGGTTGAAGCTGTTTTGAAGAAAAGCGTTTTAATCCCCTCTCGAGGATTTTGGTTATTCGAATGGTTGATTACTGGAAGCAGGTCAATCCCAACCGATTGTGTTTTAATCCCCTCTCGAGGATTTTGGTTATTCGAATTCAACCTCGGCTCGCGTGGGAATCGTTGTGGCGTTCTTAGTTTTAATCCCCTCTCGAGGATTTTGGTTATTCGAATGATGTAATCGGACGTAGAGCAAGGAAACTCGTCTAACGTTTTAATCCCCTCTCGAGGATTTTGGTTATTCGAATTCTGCGCGAAGTATCATTTGGTGCTCGAAGAAAGTAATTAGTTTTAATCCCCTCTCGAGGATTTTGGTTATTCGAATTGAAATGATTGCCAGCGCTCGCCGCCAAGTCACTGATGTTTTAATCCCCTCTCGAGGATTTTGGTTATTCGAATGCCCTCAGGGGCTTCAAGGGTCTGTGCATCACGGCCACAATGTTTTAATCCCCTCTCGAGGATTTTGGTTATTCGAATTCTGCGCGGCACACGACATTGGTCAGATTGCAAACCCGTTTTAATCCCCTCTCGAGGATTTTGGTTATTCGAATTCTGCGCGAAGTATCATTTGGTGCTCGAAGAAAGTAATTAGTTTTAATCCCCTCTCGAGGATTTTGGTTATTCGAATGCAGCGCGAAGTATCATTTGGTGCTCGAAGAAAGTAATTAGTTTTAATCCCCTCTCGAGGATTTTGGTTATTCGAATATACTGCAACTGATTGGTGCAATCCACGCGGCAATGAGTCTGGTTTTAATCCCCTCTCGAGGATTTTGGTTATTCGAATGTTAAGGCAGTGTACGATCATCACGGTTTTTAATCAGGGTTTTAATCCCCTCTCGAGGATTTTGGTTATTCGAATCGTAAAGACCCCAAATTGATTCAAAGTAGCATTCAAGCGAGGTTTTAATCCCCTCTCGAGGATTTTGGTTATTCGAATCCTATGGGCAACGCGCCTGTGATACCTGTATCCTTCGGTTTTAATCCCCTCTCGAGGATTTGGGTTATTCGAATTTTTGTTTTCGATCCAGTTAACGGTGATGATAGCGATTTATGGTTTTAATCCCCTCTCGAGGATTTTGGTTATTCGAATGTTGTTAGCGCTCCACTCGCGCCCAATGCGCCTACAAGTTTTAATCCCCTCTCGAGGATTTTGGTTATTCGAATGACGAATGGCTTACACGAAATGGAGTTACACAATGGCGTTTTAATCCCCTCTCGAGGATTTTGGTTATTCGAATGTGCTGATTTGGCGCTTGGTATCGCACAAGGCATTACAGTTTTAATCCCCTCTCGAGGATTTTGGTTATTCGAATAAAGGAACACATAATGGAAACCACAAATAACGTACAAGGTTTTAATCCCCTCTCGAGGATTTTGGTTATTCGAATGCTAATCCCCTAATGGCACTACACGATATATTAATATTAACGTTTTAATCCCCTCTCGAGGATTTTGGTTATTCGAATTTACCCTCGGCGTTGTGCTCGCCCCACTGTTTGAAAGTTTTAATCCCCTCTCGAGGATTTTGGTTATTCGAATACTCGCCTTCCTGAGCGGCTCCATCGTCCTCAATATCGTTTTAATCCCCTCTCGAGGATTTTGGTTATTCGAATTGGGGGAATCGCTCGGCGATCGCGTTAGCCAGTGGTGTTTTAATCCCCTCTCGAGGATTTTGGTTATTCGAATTCATTATGATGGGCTTCCAAGCCATCTGGACGTTGGGTTTTAATCCCCTCTCGAGGATTTTGGTTATTCGAATCCAGCAGGGTTGGCCTTTTTCAAACGCCATACACTGGGTTTTAATCCCCTCTCGAGGATTTTGGTTATTCGAATGCTTCGTGGTTGATTCGCTTCGCTATGCAGGTTTTAATCCCCTCTCGAGGATTTTGGTTATTCGAATTTGTCAGCCCGCAAGTTGGTTAGGGCTTCAAAATAGGTTTTAATCCCCTCTCGAGGATTTTGGTTATTCGAATAGCACACTCACGAAGTAGAAGCCTACGACAGCCCCGGTTTTAATCCCCTCTCGAGGATTTTGGTTATTCGAATAGACTACAAAAAGTTTGTATCGTTGCTGTGTAAGTTCGGTTTTAATCCCCTCTCGAGGATTTTGGTTATTCGAATGCCGTGCGAGTAAGCTCCCGTTGACTCGGTGATTTCTGTTTTAATCCCCTCTCGAGGATTTTGGTTATTCGAATCGTCGTAATCCGCAAGGGTTAGCTGTGCTCGTTTATAGTTTTAATCCCCTCTCGAGGATTTTGGTTATTCGAATAAAATCAGAATCAAGCCCCAACGTCAAGCTGTCAAGCTCGTTTTAATCCCCTCTCGAGGATTTTGGTTATTCGAATCGTTCAATTTGGGGCCACAAGGCGGAAACGCAGTCGTAACGTTTTAATCCCCTCTCGAGGATTTTGGTTATTCGAATCCTGCTACCTTTTGCAACATCGTGTCGGTTGTTTGCGGTTTTAATCCCCTCTCGAGGATTTTGGTTATTCGAATATAGACGGTCACCAACCCGATGTCATCAGCCCGCTGCGGCGTGGCGTTTTAATCCCCTCTCGAGGATTTTGGTTATTCGAATCGCCACAGACCATAGCGAATTGCGCGCCGTGTTGGTGCGTTTTAATCCCCTCTCGAGGATTTTGGTTATTCGAATTGATATAGAATGTTCGGATCAGTCATTGGGTTTCTCCATGTTTTAATCCCCTCTCGAGGATTTTGGTTATTCGAATCCACCAATAATCCCTGCCGCCCACAGGGGGACAACAAAATTGTTTTAATCCCCTCTCGAGGATTTTGGTTATTCGAATTGATTTATTCACTCAAGAATCGTTAGGAGTTATTATGGTTTTAATCCCCTCTCGAGGATTTTGGTTATTCGAATACACAGAATCACGACACCCGTGGTATACCACTGAATCGTTTTAATCCCCTCTCGAGGATTTTGGTTATTCGAATTTCCAACAGCGTGAAGATGGATTGTAACTTTCAATGTTTTAATCCCCTCTCGAGGATTTTGGTTATTCGAATTTGACTGAGTAGGCTGTGAGAGAATGAACGCTGTCATGCGTTTTAATCCCCTCTCGAGGATTTTGGTTATTCGAATTCAGTCTCTGGCGACGTTGACTGGACAGCGGTCATGGTGAGTTTTAATCCCCTCTCGAGGATTTTGGTTATTCGAATCCAGAGACACTGCTGCTAATGCCGCCCGTTTGACCAGCTGGTTTTAATCCCCTCTCGAGGATTTTGGTTATTCGAATCGCTATTTTGAGCGCTGCATTAGAAGCACAGGAAAATGGGTTTTAATCCCCTCTCGAGGATTTTGGTTATTCGAATAGACACAGTTTTATCATGCAGCTATGATGAATCTATCGGTTTTAATCCCCTCTCGAGGATTTTGGTTATTCGAATAATCTACTGGCGGCGAAGATAACGCATTTGGCGTAGGAATTTGTTTTAATCCCCTCTCGAGGATTTTGGTTATTCGAATCAATCGAGCTTACTGCCTCCAAGAATTCCATAGTGGCAGGTTTTAATCCCCTCTCGAGGATTTTGGTTATTCGAATAGGTTTGGTCGAGCAGGCCAATAAATGCCGTGTGGGTTTTAATCCCCTCTCGAGGATTTTGGTTATTCGAATACCATCACCACGGTCAACAGCCCAACAGCCATATCGTAGTTTTAATCCCCTCTCGAGGATTTTGGTTATTCGAATTTTCTCACCACCAAAAGAGGGGCCACTGAGCACGATTGATAAAGTTTTAATCCCCTCTCGAGGATTTTGGTTATTCGAATTGCTTGCTGTTCTTTCAATGCCAGCACGAATTGAGCAGGTTTTAATCCCCTCTCGAGGATTTTGGTTATTCGAATCGATGAGGTACATGGGTTGAAATGGTTGCGCGAATTTATGTTTTAATCCCCTCTCGAGGATTTTGGTTATTCGAATATTGTTTTTCGCCCTTGCTCATCTTCAATTTGCAAGGTTATGGGTTTTAATCCCCTCTCGAGGATTTTGGTTATTCGAATGGGCTATGAAGATGGCCTGACCCAAGCCGAGGACGCAAGTTTTAATCCCCTCTCGAGGATTTTGGTTATTCGAATTTCCACTCATGGGGATCAAACAACAATCCGAACAGTTCAGTTTTAATCCCCTCTCGAGGATTTTGGTTATTCGAATAAACTTATTCGCACTCAAGCATCGGCGGATTTTTCGACCGGTTTTAATCCCCTCTCGAGGATTTTGGTTATTCGAATAGTTTGATCGCTATTGCGATCACTACGTTGGTTACATGTTTTAATCCCCTCTCGAGGATTTTGGTTATTCGAATGAAACGAAGGTGCTAAGGGCTGATATGGTATACAAGTCGGTTTTAATCCCCTCTCGAGGATTTTGGTTATTCGAATTCGTTGGCCATCGTGACCAAGAGCTGATGGTCGTGCTTGTTTTAATCCCCTCTCGAGGATTTTGGTTATTCGAATGGATCATGAGGTCAGTATTTTTGTGCAATATGGCGTGAGTTTTAATCCCCTCTCGAGGATTTTGGTTATTCGAATATTTCTTCACGATGGCATGCGGCGGCGTGACCACCGGTTTTAATCCCCTCTCGAGGATTTTGGTTATTCGAATCTGATTTACAATAACAATGACGAGCAAGCCGATATCCTGTTTTAATCCCCTCTCGAGGATTTTGGTTATTCGAATTCATGCAATTGCGCCAGGTGCGCGGCATGGTGGTACTAAGTTTTAATCCCCTCTCGAGGATTTTGGTTATTCGAATCCAAGCTATGATATTTTCTCCGATGGAGAAATACAGGTGTTTTAATCCCCTCTCGAGGATTTTGGTTATTCGAATGCACCATGTCGCCGCAGATGAAAGAATGGCGCATGTTCGTTTTAATCCCCTCTCGAGGATTTTGGTTATTCGAATCGATTGCTGACCTACGCGGTAGGTTTGTGTGCGAAGAGTTTTAATCCCCTCTCGAGGATTTTGGTTATTCGAATACAAAAAATGTTCCTGCTGTTTGGTGGCGGCGCGAATGGTGTTTTAATCCCCTCTCGAGGATTTTGGTTATTCGAATTCTCATTGAGCGAATAGCCGAGCAACTGCTCAAGCCGGTTTTAATCCCCTCTCGAGGATTTTGGTTATTCGAATCCGTTGTCAAGTTGTCGACTAGCTGTCAAGTTGCGGTTTTAATCCCCTCTCGAGGATTTTGGTTATTCGAATAGCTATGTATGCCAACAATAGCCACGCTTTGTACGGGTGGTTTTAATCCCCTCTCGAGGATTTTGGTTATTCGAATGCCTATAGTGTCCAGCCCAAGGCCGTGCGCTATAGCGAGGTTTTAATCCCCTCTCGAGGATTTTGGTTATTCGAATCGCCAATTAGCGGCCAACCTCAAGCGCGACCAAATTATGTTTTAATCCCCTCTCGAGGATTTTGGTTATTCGAATTCAATCGCAAAGGCAAACCCTTCGCTGGGGCCATACCGTTGTTTTAATCCCCTCTCGAGGATTTTGGTTATTCGAATAGATAGCACTACGGTATCAGGCATTCGCGCACAAGCTGTTTTAATCCCCTCTCGAGGATTTTGGTTATTCGAATACAAAAAGGTGTGCGAAGAGGCAAAAGCACGAGTTGAGGTTTTAATCCCCTCTCGAGGATTTTGGTTATTCGAATCCACATATAACCGTCGCTGATAATCAGATGTTTATTGTGTTTTAATCCCCTCTCGAGGATTTTGGTTATTCGAATCTATCAAAGTCTCGACGGCGGCGCACCGTTGGCAGTTTTAATCCCCTCTCGAGGATTTTGGTTATTCGAATAATGCCCGCAACAGATCGGCGGTGCTAGTGCTTGTGGTTTTAATCCCCTCTCGAGGATTTTGGTTATTCGAATTTCAACAATTCCCGCATCACAAGTGCTATGTCGAGCCGTTTGGCGTTTTAATCCCCTCTCGAGGATTTTGGTTATTCGAATCGTTATGGGTGGCCTACCCGTTACGGTAGAAGTCAAGGGGTTTTAATCCCCTCTCGAGGATTTTGGTTATTCGAATAATTAGCGATGATGACGAATGGGAATTTGAGACAGCCGGTTTTAATCCCCTCTCGAGGATTTTGGTTATTCGAATGTATGTGTTTGATACGGTATTCAAATCATGGCTTGCTGTGTTTTAATCCCCTCTCGAGGATTTTGGTTATTCGAATCGTGAGAAAACGATGGCGATTATCCCCAATAGCGGCCTTGTTTTAATCCCCTCTCGAGGATTTTGGTTATTCGAATAATGAAACAAGCGTCGTGTTTCCTTCGCTGGTCGCGCCTGTTTTAATCCCCTCTCGAGGATTTTGGTTATTCGAATATGCAATTATGTGGTCGTCAAGCGTTGGGTTGAGGAAGCCGGTTTTAATCCCCTCTCGAGGATTTTGGTTATTCGAATCGGGTGAAAGAAGAGGTGAGTTTTTTTTTACTCCGTTATGTTTTAATCCCCTCTCGAGGATTTTGGTTATTCGAATCTATGATCTTGAATTAATGAATCTTTTGGCGGGGTTGCGTTTTAATCCCCTCTCGAGGATTTTGGTTATTCGAATCAACGACTTGGTAGCCAAACACCATTCAAACTGGATTGAGGGGTTTTAATCCCCTCTCGAGGATTTTGGTTATTCGAATCTATGATCTTGAATTAATGAATCTTTTGGCGGGGTTGCGTTTTAATCCCCTCTCGAGGATTTTGGTTATTCGAATAGTTGATCGAGGGCTGCATGAAGGTCAGGGTCTAAATTCCCGTTTTAATCCCCTCTCGAGGATTTTGGTTATTCGAATCTACGAATCCGAGCAACAACGCATTCAGCGGGCTTTATGTTTTAATCCCCTCTCGAGGATTTTGGTTATTCGAATTTTTTCAATCTCAGGGCCAATATACCCAAATAACCCCTTGGTTTTAATCCCCTCTCGAGGATTTTGGTTATTCGAATAAATATGCAGCGTTGCTTGGTATCAATGAATCGGCTGCTGTTTTAATCCCCTCTCGAGGATTTTGGTTATTCGAATGCATCAAACGCGACAGCAGGCCGTGTAGCATTCACATTGAGTTTTAATCCCCTCTCGAGGATTTTGGTTATTCGAATGACAGTGCGCGAAAATGGCTCACGACTGTTGCAAATGTTTTAATCCCCTCTCGAGGATTTTGGTTATTCGAATGAACTAGAGGTAATCTATGGCTAAGTATTTGGATGTTAATGTTTTAATCCCCTCTCGAGGATTTTGGTTATTCGAATTGGCACAAAAACGCTTGAATATTGGTTCGCCAAAGTCCAGTTTTAATCCCCTCTCGAGGATTTTGGTTATTCGAATTTTGTATCAACGCCTATTCGTTGAAATACATCTGTAAAAGTTTTAATCCCCTCTCGAGGATTTTGGTTATTCGAATAAACCAGTCTATCGCAACAGGAAGTAGCGTTAATATTACGGTTTTAATCCCCTCTCGAGGATTTTGGTTATTCGAATAATGATTGAGCATCAGCACACCAAGGCCATGGGGCCAAAGCTGTTTTAATCCCCTCTCGAGGATTTTGGTTATTCGAATTTTATCTGTTCGGTTGTGCGGGCGATTCAGGGGCCAAACGTTTTAATCCCCTCTCGAGGATTTTGGTTATTCGAATATTGTGAGCGCTATTGAAACCGAGGCCGAGGTCTCTGGGGTTTTAATCCCCTCTCGAGGATTTTGGTTATTCGAATGCAGGTAGGGCTGCTCAGGCCGTGCCGACTAGATGCGGTTTTAATCCCCTCTCGAGGATTTTGGTTATTCGAATATTTACACTAAGCGAGGGCGAATAGTGGCTAGAAAAAAGTGGGTTTTAATCCCCTCTCGAGGATTTTGGTTATTCGAATATAGAACTCAGCCCCAAAATAGCAATCAATCATGCTGTCACGGTTTTAATCCCCTCTCGAGGATTTTGGTTATTCGAATCGTGGTAGTATGGGATTGACAAACGAGCACAACACTGGTTGTTTTAATCCCCTCTCGAGGATTTTGGTTATTCGAATGCAGCGGATAGCGGTCTGTCTCGTAGAGTATACCACGGCGTTTTAATCCCCTCTCGAGGATTTTGGTTATTCGAATGTTTCTAGCAGCTGTTGCTCGTTGGGCCAGTTTCAGCGTTTTAATCCCCTCTCGAGGATTTTGGTTATTCGAATCGAACGACGCGTCTCAATGCCCGCACGGGCGAGATTGTGGGTTTTAATCCCCTCTCGAGGATTTTGGTTATTCGAATCAATCGACCTCTATTAACTCCATTATATCACTCCTAGGTTTTAATCCCCTCTCGAGGATTTTGGTTATTCGAATCGTAATAAAACCGCTTTTCATCAAGACGCTTACCAAATTGCGTTTTAATCCCCTCTCGAGGATTTTGGTTATTCGAATTTAAAGAGCATTATCGACTTCGTAAGCAGGCCGATGAAGTTTTAATCCCCTCTCGAGGATTTTGGTTATTCGAATTCGACGTACCATGATTGAATTTACCGTGCGCGAATTTTATGTTTTAATCCCCTCTCGAGGATTTTGGTTATTCGAATACTCATACCGTATGCACCTTGCCTTCATGGTGACTGGTTTTAATCCCCTCTCGAGGATTTTGGTTATTCGAATACACTAGGCTCTGTCTGATAATTCAGGATACCGATGTCGCTGGTGCAAGGATACGCACCAAGCGTTGAATCATCGCCAGATGGACGAATCCGAGATAGTTCAGGGCCAGTTTCTCAAATCGCGTGGCCAC
>NZ_LGKP01000042.1 GCF_001306135.1 Herpetosiphon geysericola
AAGACGGAAGTCCGACGATGGATGTGCTTACCAACCATCAACAGGAGTTCCGTCCATGCCTAGTATACCATTTTCTGATGTGATGACCATGCTGTATGTGCTGGTTGATGATTGGTATCAATCAACCAACCGTTCTCCCAAGGCAGCTGCCCCAGGGCCGGCTCCCGCCCTCGCGCCAAGCGAGGTGCTCACCATTTTGTTGGCAATGGATCTGGTACCCTTTCCCAGCGAACGCGGCTTCTTAGGATTTCTCCGGTCAACGCATGGCGATCTATTTCCAACCCTGCCGCACCAAAGTCAATTTAATCGCCATGCCCGCCGACTGTGTGGTCTGCTCGAACCCGTACGTCGCTCATGGCTCGCGTCATGGGCCATGGTGGACGGCCCACAGGTCATCCTTGATACCAAACCGATTCCGGTCATGGGCTATACGCGTCCGAAAACCCGCAGCGATTTCGCTGGAAGCGCGAGTTATGGCTATTGTGCCAGCCGAAAATTACCGTATTTTGGGTATAAACTGGTGATGCTCACGACCCTCGATGGCATTCCGGTGGCCTATGACCTTGTACCGGCCCATACCGATGAGCGCGCCGCTGCGGACGAAATTCTGGACCAGATCACCAATGCCGACGTGTGGGCGGATAAAGGATTTCTCGGTGAACAGTGGCATCAGGAAGTCCGAGCCACCACCGATAATCGCATCTGGACGGCCAAACGCCACAACCAACGGCAGAATCCTGCGCCATTTGATTCCCTGCTCGGGTCGATCCGCGAACGGATCGAAGGGACGTTTCATGAACTGCAAAACACGGGACGGAACAGTGAGCGCTTGTTGGCCAAAACGGTGGAAGGCTTGGTAACGCGCATTGCCAGTAAGGTGACGCATCTCGTCGTGAAGGCCGTGTTGCGTGCGCGATTTGGCATTGATGTCCTCACCTTTACCGTGATCAAAGAAGTCTAACTCACATCAGGCGTATAGATCTATTCAATCAGGTAGTCTATGATCATTGTTCATCCCAGAAAGGATTCATTTCTTGTTTTATCTCACTCCCATCTAATGGGATGTACCATGTTTTTTCAAGTCCTCTTCGAGTTCCAGTTACACAAAATAAGGCACTATCGTTATTAACAAATCGGATATTTAAGAAATTTCTTGCCTCAGCCCATTTTGCATAGCCATTCTCACACGTCTCTGTACAAAGAATTCTTATCGTCTGTGAATAAATATCAAAAATTGCAATACTTTCTTTCCAATCTACCGTATTTATTAGATTATGGTCTGGCGCTTTGCCTTCATTATCAATGATATACGTACCTGGAATAGAGGATGGGGAGAAATCGGATGCGAAGCTATAGGCAATAAACCTATTATTTAATGAAAATACCGGTTTTTCATAGACAATTTGATTATCTGGTGATGAAAAGACAGGTATTGTACTCTTCATAGTAAATAAGTAAAATTTCTTTTGGTCCCAATCACTAGTATTTTCATAGATTCGATTGGTGAAACTTCTTGTAAAATTATGAATATACAGTACCATATGTATGGTATCGAGCGAATTTACTAATGCAACTTCAAATCTTCTTTCAGTTTGAATTAAATCTTTATAAAAATAAGTAGTATTATCTCGCAGAATTATTTTCTCATCATCATAATGATACCATTGCTCACCCCAAGTAAAGTCCGAAGGTTTAATATATTGATTAAACACGTTTTGGATATTTTCAATGACGCGTTCTATTTTTTTCTATTCTCTCAAGAATATTAATAGAAAATAATGATTCAGGAAGGTGATTAAGTCTTATAAGTTTTTCGTCGATAGAATCTATTTCCTTTTGTATACCATTAATTGAATTACGTATTTCGATTGGAATATTAATCCCATATTGAGCCTTAACCTCATTAAGATATCGTAAATTATCATTATGCGTGCTGCGCTGCGTTAGAAGGGATTCGATCTCTTTTTCTATTTCATTCATTTGGGCTAACCTCTATTCTTAATCCATTGAAGATTATATTCATCGTATTGACTTTCTATTTCTATAATACAATACATCCGTATCTTTCGATAATGAAGTAGTTAAGATCTAATTTTTCTCTACAACCAGAAAATCACTGCTATTGTAGGCCGTCACAAATACTGAGATTTCCCCATGCTGAATGTATCAAGTTTCATCACAAATTAGCGATGTGTGTCAGATAGTGAGACTGGACTATAACGTTTTAAACCTATAGATTTTGATTCAGATCCTCCTGTCCATCTATTGTGCATGATTAATCATCATTGGTAAGATATTGCATACAAAGGTGGGTATTTTGACGGCCGTCAAAATACCCACCTTTGTATGATTAAAACATGTACTTCTATGTTATGATAGCTTTATGAAGAGGAGAACGAGACACATCAATGAGGATACTGATGCCAGCTAACCGACACTCCCGAAAGCCGAAGCATAGCACGCCACCAAGTACGCTCCTTGCCTATCCATCCACACTCACACTCAAACCGGGTGATCTCGAAGCGTGGAGTGAGCAGGTAAGCGACTATATAACCACAATTCATGATCGTGCAGCCACTGTTGGATTACGGCTTAAGTATATGGCGAATGAATCAACCAATTTTGATACGCCCATTGGTATATGGTATGTACTCAACGGTAACGAAATTGTGCTTGAAGGTACCGAGGTTGAAGCCTATGATTATATCGAGGCAATCATTGAGGATCAGGTGATTCGTTCGTAAGCCCTATAAGAAAACTCTTAAACTGTAAAAGGAGGATAAGATGCAAATTGATGCGCTATTTACCGAATTAGCCAAGATCGATGGTGTACGTGAGGTAGCGAGAGTCGTAGAAACGTTTGAAATCGTGAGAAATGCAACGGATGGACGGGTGCAACGCGTTACCGTTCAAATCCTTGATAATGGTACACGGGCAAATCCGCACTATCGCTATGCCTGTTTTGCAACTGCGGATGATGGGCGTAGCGCTGCGGGCAATCCTGATGAATCGATTGAAATGGCGTTCGACAATCTGCACTGGGAACACTTAGATTTGCCGCTGGATTAAGTCTTTTTTTGGATGTTAGGGTACTGATTTGTCCCACAAATCAGCCCCTATTCTTAAGAGAATTTAATGCCAATCCATCGTCTTGTATGCTAGTGGAATAAACTGAGAAGATTGATGAGTTGAAGAGTCAGTATTCTCAACTCATCTATTTTATAAGGAGTTATATCCATGAAGGAATCCTATGGCTATCTCCCGCTCGCCAATCTCTCGGAATTATGGGATATTCATCGTTTTAACCTCGCACTGCTTGAAAAACAGGCGGCACAGTATGGCTCGGCTGCCGTGCCGCTACTCACGCAGAATGAGATCAAAAACGAACAATTAATCTTAAAAGAACTTCATGCTGAATTTGATCGGCGCGGCGAGTTACCACAACCCATCAATCCTCAGAAAACAGTCGGTCGGCAATTGTATCAACTTATCTTACTTGAGGACGAACAACGTGCATTATTGGCGCATATTGCCCAAGCACAACGATCATTGCCACGGTTCGAGCGCCAGCCTGTCACCCTGCTGCAGGTAAATGAAGGGCCAGATTATATTCATCACCCTGGCTTTGCTAAACGAAAAATTCCTGTTTACCACGGTGATTTAAACGCGCTCGCACGCGAAGGTCTTCTGGTGGCTAGTCGAACCAGAAAAGGAACTCCTACCTACGATATTACGGCGCATGGGTTTGCGTATGTTGATTATATGATATCACTCCAATCACAATCTTAAAGTCTAAAATAGAAACAAGCACCGAGAAGGAATCAGTATATTCTTTTGGGGTATAAGAGCTATTTGGCCCCTCCGTATGAATGTCCACCATAATCTCAGTTATGTTGAACCCCGTAATAAAATCGTCAAATAGCTTTTGTACCCCATTAACCCAATTGGATCTGGCGGACGCAATCTGTAATCTTACACCCACTCTGAGCGATGTCCCAATACCCGCACCAATAAAGTACAAACGTTGTTAAGCTGCACAATGATGAGAACATGCCTTCAGGTGCGGCGGTTTCGCTGTCGCATGGGACGTGTCCTCAATAGATTTTCATTGAACGCGACACTTCCAACTCCCTGCCAGCGCAGCGCTATCCGACTCACGCAAGCCTTTCAAAGCATTGGCTTGACCTTGGCGAACAACCAAGCGCACGGGAATGCTAATCAGTTACTCTACCATTCTGCCCATCACTAAATAACGGTCATGGGTATTGACGAAGGGTCGCATGAGTTTATCAGGTACATCATTGCCTGGATCATTAGCGGTCGATAACCTCTGCGAAAAAGCTATTTTGTTGGAATGACCTTTTCATATTGGTGAAATAATAAAACCGCTGATTCAGTATTTTGGTTCGGTCCCAAGCTGATTTGATCGCCAACCTTCAATTGAAGGCGATCTTGTATTTTATCATCGTTGAGATATGTTCCCCTCCGACTTTCAAGATCTTGAATAAACATACGTCGGCCTTGCCTGATTATTGCGCAGTGAAGATTACTCACCATACCGTACGTTTGCGCAATGATAATGGCACATTGAGATCGCCCAATTGTCACATAATCAAACGCAAGTCCGTGCGTACTTAAGCGTTGATTATCCTTCATCAAGGACAAGTAGGCATATGGAGCGTTGGCATTAATTTCAGCCATCGCTATAGGTTCTGCTTGGCGCAACTCGAACTCAGCCATAATTGATTCAATCGCTTGCTGTTCGCGATAAATACTATTATTTAACTCCGTGGAGATGTGAATCCCAACTTGAGAGGCTTGAATTTCAAGCATACCTAGATTTCTCCGATGGATGTTCAGGATTTCCCGGAGGTCTTTAGTCAAAATTTGTGCATACGACTTAGCCATAAAACCCTCCTTACAGAGCAACCTGTCGTTACAGTGTTGGTTAATTGCATCTTTGTCATAAGCGAAAATCGCGAACGACTGCAACGACTCTCATCATATCGTAAGTTCTGTTGCCTAGCCTCGGCCGTTTGCAAGTGATATATTACCTCAATAGGTCACGTTGCTATCAATCTCTCCCCACTAAAAGTTCCATCCATTCTTTGGCAGAACGAGTTTGCGAAGGGAGCAGTCATGATCGAATATCAGGTCGGCGATATTATTCTAGGAGAATATCATGTTTTTCAGGTTTTGAAAGGCGGACAGGGGATTGTCTACCTCTGCAAAGTCGGTCTGGGAACCGTAGCACTCAAAACCTTCAATAATACAGTGGCGTGGGATACCAATAGGCGCAATATGTTTCGCAAGGAAGCTCTGGTTTGGTTAAGATTAGGCTTCCATCCCTACATTGTCCCGGCTTTAGGGTTTCTGATGGTAGGCGAACAACCGTACATTTTGTCCGAGGCCATAGTCGATTCCGATCAACGGTCTTTTAGCCTAGACACGCTTCTGCAAGAGCGTGGTCAACTTAATAACAACGAAGCCGTCGTGGCTTGTTGGCAAATAATCACTGCTATGATATTCGTCACGCGCCAAATGCCAGATCTCGTGCACTGCGACTTAAAACCAAGCAATATTCTCGTTGATTCAAGTGGTACCATGCGTATATCCGATTTTGGTCTTGTCCAAGCGCTCTCCAATCCGCAAGCAGGCTCCATCCCTTATATGTCCCCGGAGCAGGTGCGTGGCACCCCGCTCGATGCCCGCAGCGATATCTTCGCCTTAGGCGCTATCACCTACGAGCTACTGACAGGCCGCCTAGCCTTTCCTGTCGTGCGTCCAGGGCAAGAGTCGAGTCCACAAGTCATCTCACAAGCGCTTGCGGATTTGGCCAAGCTTCATAGCACAGGCTATATCCCCGCCGATATCGACTGGCGTGTGCCCTCGGATTTGAGAGCATGGATCAAACGGTGCTTAGCCAGCAATCCGGAGGATCGGTATCGAGGATGGGATGAAGCGCAAGCAGCGCTGGCATATCTGGCACGAACCCGATCAATTGTCCTTGCGCAACCCCCTGCATACGAAGTCCCGCCTCAACTTCTTTTGCTAAAGGCGTTTTCATTCTTCACACTCGGCTATGGGAGTGATGCGTGGGAGCTTTGCAATGCTCTGTTGGATGCCCATCCACATTATAAAGAAGGCCAGTATTTGAAGATCGTGATGCTGTTTGAAGCGGATGGTGAAGAGGCGCAACAAGTAAGAAACACATACATCGATCAACTACTGGCCACTGATCCGCACGACGCGCGGTTTTGGATGTTCAAAGCGATGGTAACCGTTCCGGAGGATGATTCGAGTTACGCTTATGCCCTTGAATGTATCAATCGGGCACTCACACTTGACAGCCAGTTAGCTGATGCTTGGGCTGGACGGGCGATCATCATGGCGAGCTACCACGGCACGCTGAATCTTGCCAGTGATACGCCACCACCGCCCGATGATATGATCGAACGAATCATTAACGATATTCAGTGTGCTGTCGCACTTAATCAGGCGATTTTTGATTTCAATCCAGTCCTCATGCCGATTTTCATCCGATGCTGGCGTTGGCGCTCTTCTCCGGACTACGCTCTACAATTGGTCAGCGAGGGATTGAGTCGCTATCCCATGTCAACCGGGCTGCTCTTGCAACGAGCTGACATCTTGCTTGATCTAGAACGATTTGAGGATGCACAGGAAGATCTTGATCGTGTTTTCGCACTTGACGAGAATTCCTTCCAATACGCGGACATTCAGCGAAGAGCCAACCAGCAACGCTGGCCAACGCGTTACGGGCTAAGCGCTGACAACTCTACGGGATGGATTGCTTGGTGGGAACAGGCCTCGCAACGCGAACGCGAGCTTGATGCACGCACCAGTGCCGGTTACGATCCGCTGACCTTTGGGCGCAATGTGGACGACTATGTTTGGCGGGCGAAGTATTATGAAAGCCGAAAACAGCTCGATCAGGCAATCCAAGAAGCGCATCAGGCGCTTATGCTCGACCCTTGGAACACCAACCTGCTTTGGCTCAAGAGCACATTGCTCGCTACGATTGATTACAACGAGGAGGTTATAACGCTTCTTGAGCGCGCCCGTACCCTGGAACGGAGCGATTTCAATATCCATCGCCTCTATCTAATCATCCTGATTAAACACACCCGCTTTGCCGAGGCTATCACCGAATGCCTGTCGCTCAGTCAGGAATTTCCCGATAACCAAGCGCATCTGACGCGCATTCAGCACCTCGCCTATCAACAGCGCGGCTTTTCGCACAATTTCGGCAGTCAAACAGGATTAGACGAAGCGCTGCGGGATGCCAATAGCGCTCTACGTTTAGATCCCCGAGCTGGCCTGGCCTACGAATTACGGGGTATGGTCCACATCGAACTGGGGCGATATGAAGCGGCACTTGAGGATTTTACCCAGGCAATCGCTTACAACGAAGCGCCCTCCAATGCATATGCGTATCGATCAAACCTTCACCTCTCACTTGGCGATCTCCAGAATGCGGTGGCTGATGCCGAATTGGCGATTGAAGCAAATCCGGAGTCGGGGTATGCCTACAGCATTCGGGCTGACTGTGCTATGCTTGAGCGGCGCATAGTCGTCGCTCAAGCGGATTATGATCGGGCTGTCCAACTCGAGTCCGATCTTGTACCCGCATATGTCGGCCGCGCGTCCATCGCTTTGATGCAAGGAAACATAGAGGGCGCTCTAGCCGATTGCGATACAGCCATCGCGCAGATGACTCTCTTTGCGCCAGCCTATCTCGTTCGCGCCGGAGTCCAAATCGCGCTGGGCCGATTAGAAGAAGCAAACGCCGACCTTGACACATTCATGGAGCTTATACCAAACCCACAGCCTATCTTCGCTGTACAGTTAGCCTATAACCGCGCCGTTTGCTACGTACAGGAGCAGCGCTATGGCGAGGCCCTTCAACAAATCAATCAGGGACTTCAATATATCGACAGAATCATACCAATAGCGCAGGGGACTTACTCGATACTCTTGCTCTCGCAACGGGCTCTCTTATATGGCGGCGTATACCAACGCCCACATGAAGCGCTGCGCGATACCGAACGTGCGCTGTCAATAGACTCCCAGATCCCCGATGTCCTTGTGCTACACGCCACATTGCTGATGCAGTGCGATGATTTTGACGGAGCCTTTCAAGCCGTCATTCAAGCTCTTCAGATCGAACCACGGCATGCTCCTGCGCTTGCGCTTCGCGGTAGTATATGGACGTTCGTTGACGAACTTGATAAAGCCCATGAGGACTTAACGTTGGCTTTAGACCTTGATGATCAAATTCCTCAGGCCCACTTGGGCATGGGTGTCTTACTGACAAAACGAGGAGAACTCCAAACCGCTTTGATACACCTCGAACAGGCAGCAGCCGCTGGTTTGCTACCAGCCCATGCTCTGATCGGCGAGATTAAGCAGGCAATCAACCCAACAATGAACGAACATTCTATCGATAAACTACTTGAGATTGCCTTCGAGGCGTTTCAAGTAGCTAAATCCTTTGAGGAAATCCAGCATATCGTCGCCATGTGCCCACTCATCGCGGATCATCAAATTATGGCACTGCTCGAAGAAGGCATTCAACAAGAGATTGTCACTGAGGAGCGACCGTTATTTCTTCAGCGCTTGCAATGGCTTCGGCAAGCCATCCTCTGAGTGCCTAGGCAAACCAGCGCATGGCCAGACGGCGTTTATGATATATGGTAAGGATTACGGACAAACGGGCCGCTCGCTAAAATCAAGGCCAAACGGCTCCCTGAACAGCGCGAATCCGCAACAGAACGCTCATTCTATGGCGGATTTATCGTAAGAATCTCCTGGCGCACGCTTAGATTTCTCGCAAAAATGCCCAGCAAACGGCATTTTACCCGCAACAGAATCGTTTTCACAGGCTGAAGGAGTCTCCGTGGCCCGTTTCTCCGTAATCCTTACCATACCTCTTTATGTCATGCAAATTGGGGTTTAAACGCAGATATCCCATAGGGGTAAACGCAACGTTGATGCGGTGAACGGCAACGTATGGGTTTTTGTGCATTCTGGTGGGCTATGTTCGCCATATGCTGATGATTATCAGCCATCAAATAAAGTGCTTATTTGGAGGGATATGGGGTTAAACGCAAGACCACTCAAATAAGGATTATGGCGCTGGGCACTGCGTCCATTGGAAGGGCGGTGGCCGTCCGGGGTCTCGGATCGGGTCACCCGTCAGCGTGACCCGACAAATGGCATCGTCAAAACATCCCCTGAGTTGGTTCCGCTGCGCGTGGTCTGGGCCTTTCCGCAGAAATTTCGTCATTTTTTGCTTGACCACGCGCGGATTAATCCGAAAACGCCGCTTGGGAAGGCGCATCGTACTACACGCATCTAACAGCCGCTGATACAGTCGTTCATGGTCGGCGGTGGGTGTTTGTTGAAACTCGCGCAGCGTGGCTTGGATTTCCTGCACCACCAGCACAAAACTGATGCGGTCTGGGTCACACGCCCCATAGGTTCCCGCATCGTGCATGACCGCGCGAATGGCATAGTGGGCAAGGACAAGACCATAAAACTCCTGAATAACCCCAACTGGTTTCTGGCTGCGAAACCGCTGCTGGGTTGCCCGTTGATGGGTATCGATTTCATCGATCATCAGTTCCACCTCCCAGCGCTCGTGATACGCGCCAATGATGGCCCGCGCTGGATACTGCACCGGATCAAGCAGGGTCGTGATGAGCCGATGAACCGTCGTTGGATCGCCTAAGGCGGGCATGGACAGTTGATAGCTAATCATGCGAACCGTCATGCCGGAGAGCTTTTCCAGACGACCGTGGTTGGGTGGAAAGATGGTCACGAGGACAGACCCATCCGCCAGCACCGTCTGGACGCGTGGACGCAGATGTTTGCCAATGCGCCCGATGATCTGCGCACCTCGGTCTTGCGCTGCCGTGAGCAAGGCATGCGAATGAAAGCCGCAGTCCCACAACAAGAGCATCCCTGGGCCAACAGAACGCAGGAGCCGTTTGCCAATCGACCATTCCGAGGTGCGACAAGGCCAAATTCCCGCATCCACGATCGCATGCGTTCCGCACTCGATCAGATAGAGCAGTTTGGCTTGGGGGAACGCACCAGGGCCACGCCGACTGCCTGGACGGCCAAAATACGCCGCATTGGGTGGCGTATCGGCCACATCTTCGATGGTTCCATCAAGCGCCATCAGTCGTAACCCAAACAAGAAGGCTCCAGGCGTTGTGGGTGTGGCACGCGGGCGGCAGATCCGGCGCATGAGCGTATGGAGGGGATGAACGCCGAGTTGATAGCGTCGATAGGTAAACGCTCCACTCTGGGGGATCGGTGGCAGTGGCTCCGATGGCCAGATCCACCGCAGGCCACGGGTCAAATGGCGATAGACGGTGGGGATCGCGCAGTGCGTCCAGATATTCATGGCAATCAGCAGCCAGACCATCGTCCGCATTGTCAGCCGACGATGGCGCTGTTCGATGCAGTGGGTTTCCGCAAGCACCTGATCAATAAGGGTGGTGGGAAGCACACGGGCAAAGATATCGACGGTCAACTGGCTGGCGAGCTTGTCATCGGGCGAAAGTTGCCGTATGGTAAAGGGCATCGCGACCTCCGTGGATAAGGAAAGCAGTGGGATGCGTTCAGTATCCCATGGATGGTCGCGATGCCCTCAGATGCAGTGATACCAGCTACCATAACCCTTATTTGAGTGGTCTTGGGGTTAAACGCACATATCCCCGGTTTTCTCTCGTGAACATCGGTTCAGCCTAAAATCGTACCACAGTACCCATCATTCAACGGGTTTTGTGGTCTCTTGATTTCATCGATGGGTTCTTTGGGACACAAACGTGCGCTGAATCACAGCAAAAGCGCGATAATCCAGCGGGCTGCTGGCATACCAGTTAAACGGTCGTTTGTTTAGTATGGTGCGGTGGTATAGTTCGCCTCGACGCGATTCATCCCTTTCGTATCGGGTATTCCATCGTAGGATTGTCATGAATATCAAGGAACACATCCGTTCGCTAGAGAAAACTGGGGGAATCTGCGTTCAACCCCGATATCAGACATCATGAGTGCTTAAATAGGCCATTCATGTCTGATAACGCTCTTTATTAGACATGACATTACTCCGTTATAGTTACTTTGCCGCATACCGCACGAATGCTGGTTCTAGCCCTTTTAGCCTTGTCGCGCTAATATGGGGTTAAACCTCCTTCCTATAATCAACGGGTCGCCATCGTTCGTATGCGCACATACGTTTGCTGCCATGTTTCGAGGAGCCGTGCGTTTAAGCCCTAAGCGTCGGTTCCGGATGAATCCGCGTGTGGTCAAGCAAAAAATGACGAAATTTCTGCGGAAAGGCCCAGATCACGCGCCGCAGAACCAACCAACGGGGTGCTTCGACACTGCCATTTGTCGGGTCACGCTGACCGATGACTCGATCCGTGACCCCGGACGGCCACCGCTAAGGCCATATTACAGAATGCATAAAATGAGCATTAATCCATGCTGAAGATCGATCAAAAAAGAGTTAGAAGACATCTCCAACGCTAAATCTTGGCTGTTTGATGTCTGCTACTAAGACGAGGAGACATCAAGCAACAAATGGCCTTAAAAAACACGAATCGGTGCCATACCCCTTTACTTTTCTATCGACAGCGCTACCGATCCAAGAATGGATCACGGAGGCTGCGGGTTGAGGCACGAACCAAGGGCATGACTAAGGTCCGCGCCACATTGCGACTTGCTTCGGTCAGTCCGATGGTGCTGATACGGGTGGTTCGCGTGTAGACATCTTCGGTCATCCGAGTTGGTTCGGCTAGCGTGTTCGCAAGGGCGTTGGACAGCGCCCCCTTCATTCCTGTGACCATAATGCCAACATCCACTGTTCCGACGTACCCTGCTCGCGAGTAGATTTGACCCATAGTCCACAAAAAATGGGTCGTAAGACCTGCGACCGTCCCCTCGAAAAGCTGAAGCGTTCCATTGACTTGGCTTGCGGCGCGTCCACAAAATAAACGCGCATGACCATTATCGTGGACATCAAGATCGAGAGCGCTGTCATACCGCCGGCCAGGTTTCCCTCGATCCTGGTCATGTAACGTCATCAACCATCCTTTTGTCGTTCGATGGATACTCGAGGGTTGGTGAAATTCTGGGTAATATCCACTAGGAATAGCTTGGTATTGCTGGGCCTGACCAAGCAACTTCGCAAAGAACACGCTATCATGCTGCTCGTCTTGTGTTCGAACAATCTGGTCCATCAGCCCTTCCGCTGCAAGTATGGGCCATATGCCGAGGTACAGAAATGCATAATCTGGATGGGGCGCAACAGCGAACTCGTGCACAAGATTGCCCATCAAGGACGATCGATCCTGTTCGGCCTCTTGCCGACGTCGGTAGAGTTGCGCGATCTGCCCTTCGCCCAACGGAATGTTGTTCCGGGTATCGCGACCATAGAACCGAAGTTCTTTGTCGACTACTACTTGGTGGGGTGCCCGCGGGGATGGCGGAACCACCACCACCAGATAGCCCTTGGCCGGATCAATGTCGGAACGAATCGTAGAAATATGAATCTGGGGTGGCTCCTGAAGACAGGTTTGGACGATGCGCGTGAGGCGATCAGCAGCGCCCTTAAGATCAATGGGCACCAGTTGATTGGGTCGCCCGTGTTCATCCTCACCAATCCCATAGATAATGACACCACCATCATTCGCCATCGCCGCAATATCAATCGCAATTGACTTCGATTTCGTGGCTATTTCACGTTTCGCATCAAAGATGCTGCTCTCATCCAGTCCTTGATCAATGGCTTGCTGGAGTTCATATTCGCTTTTAGGAATCCACATCAGATACTCCTCTGCATGATTATCACATTGAGGCTAAACATCAAGCCGATCTTGCTGGTTTGATGTATCCGGATCGACTCGCTGCACCTGCTTGAACGTGCCATACGCGGGCGGCATCGCAATCTCTTTACCTGCAAAGAGCTCGGCAATGGTCACAATCTGGACTCGTGGGTATTTTCGGCCCCAGCTCTGCGATTCGTAAAATCCTGCGGTAGTTGCTGCATCGCGCATCGGTTTTGTCGGTGGCTCTAGGGTGATGAGGACACCCATAACTCCCTTTGTCGCATCGAGCACACCAATCAAATCACGAATAACGCTGGCCTGCACCTTGCCACCCTTAACCTGAATAATAACTTTTTTAGTCTTGCCAGCCGCATCGTCAATGAAATTTATAATCCCATCGATTCCTCCGTCAGGACCCTTTTTACCTTGCTTGCTGCTACCGTCGGCTCCGTACGGGCGGGCATGAATCATCGATAATGCCCACCATTGGAACTGATACGGATTATCGTTGAACAACTGGTGAGCTGCACCCACGTCCTCAGGCTCTCCGATGACATTAAACGTGAGACCTGGATACATTTCGGCAAGGCGGTATTTTTGGAGCGCAATGGAGAGATGAGTTATATCAATCCCGATCCAGCGTCGGCCAAGCTTTTGTGCTGCGGCGATCGTGGTTCCGCCGCCACAGAAGGGATCGAGCACTATATCGCCAAGATTGCTGCTAGCTTGAATAATGCGTTCTAACAAGATAAGCGGCTTCTGGGTAGGATAGCCGAGTCGTTCGTGTGCTAGTGGATTAATGATAGGAATATCCCACACATCGTCAACAGGAGTCCCTAAAGGATGTGGCTGATATTGTTTCCCTGATGCACTCATGATTCCGCTCTTTGCATACTGACTCGTCGCTTTATACGGCTGTCGAATTGCATCAACATTGAAGGTATGGCGTGGGCCAACGCGATACCACAGCAAAATATCATGTTTTCGAGAAAAATAGCTTTTTGAACGTCCACCGCCTGTATAGTGCCATACGATCTCATTTAAAAAGTGATCAGCACCAAAAATAGTATCAAGAATGATCTTAAGATAATGACTTGCCGTCGGATCACAGTGTAAATACAGGCTCCCCGTTGGTTTAAGCACACGGTGCAACTCCATCAGCCGTGATGCCATCATCACCAGGTAGGCCATCATCGGGTTACTCCCAATAAACCCACGGAGTGCACTAATCATATCACTGATGGCTGGAGATCCCTGGGTAACAAGTTCGTTATATTCTTGTTCGGCAGTTGGTCCCCAACTCCACGAGTCCGTAAATGCAACAATCTGAGCCTCTGAGTCGTTACCACGTTCGTCCTTGAAGAGTACATTATAGGTACGATTGGAGTTAAATGGTGGATCGAGATATACCAAATCAACGCTTTCTGTGGGGATATAGTCGCGCAGAATCTTAAGATTATCACCATAAAACAAGGTGTTATCGGTTATTGGTCGCATATTACGCCCTCACACACAGGATGATAGGCAAGTCTATCATAGCTATTCAATCTATGAAATGAGACGAGCATTATATCCATCGTGTCGTACCAGTAGGGGTCAACCCAACGTCGATGCGACCAAGGGCAAAGGATGGATTCTCGCGCATTTTGATGGAATATTTTCGCCATACGTTCATGCGTATCAGACTATGAGTGATTAAGGCAGCCAATCCTGTCTGATATGTCTATATATTAGACAGGAAAATACTTTATTATGTTAACTCTGCGGTTGGCCGCAGGAATGTTGGGCATAGACCTATTAGTGGTATGGGGGTTGGGGATGCGAAGATCGGCAGTTTCCATGGGCGAGCCAAGATACGCAAGGATATACTGAAGATCATCCAGCATGGTTGGCAGGGCGAGCGGAAAAAAGCGTTGCTTCGCTTTAAAATAGCCCAATTGGAGGATAAACCAGGCATGGAGGAGATCATCTGATAACCGAGGAAAGCGCTCCGCTTCGGCATCCGACAGGGTAAAGGCAATCAGGCGATCCGCATCATTGAAGATAGGACGGTCATACAGAGCGGCACGGTCGGTTTCCTCAAGCAGGTGCAATCGTTTCTTCCGCGTGGTGGTGGCTGGGGTCGGTGGCATAGAGGTGATCCCCAAAAACGACCGTATTATAGCAACAAATACCGATGCAGAAAATCCCCCTTTCTTTTCAGCAGATTCTGGTTAAAATAATTCAAATTTGAGGATTTATTGCGCAGCCAACGCGTAGGATGAAAGGATAGACGCATGTACTATGCCTATCTGCGCGTCAGCACCAACAAACAGACAACCGACCAGCAGCGGTTTGAGATTCTGAACTATGCTGACGCACACAAACTCACCATCGATTACTGGATCGACGAAACCGCCAGCGGAACAATGAAAATCGGTGAGCGGAAGTTTAGTCAGGTGCTCGCGGTGATGAACCGCCATGATGTCCTCATTGTGACCGAGTTGAGCCGACTTGGACGCAGCCTCATGGAGGTGATGAGTATCCTGTATACGTTGATGGAGCGTGAGATCACCGTCCAGTCCTCAAAGAAGGCTATACCTTGGGGAACAACCTCAACTCCAAGGTATTGGCCTTTGCATTTAGTCTGTCCGCCGAAATTGAGCGAGCGATGATTTCACAACGGACAAAAGAAGCCTTGGGATGGAAACGGAGTGAAGGGAAACGGCTTGGTCAGCCAAAAGGCTCACGCTCAAAGACCACCAAACTGACGGGGAAAGAGGCGATTATTGCAGAATTGCGGTCGAAAAAGATTTCCATCAGTGCGATTGCGCGTATTTTAGGAGTCCATCGACGGATGGTTGCGGCCTATATTCAACAGGATAAACGCTAAGACTATCCCAGGTTATATCCTTTCAAAAAGGCTGACATAGACATACCCAAAAATGGCTTGCTAACACATTTTCGAGGGAGTATCCATGGCTGATATAGGGTATTTACTAATCACATATTCCGCTGATCGTGATACGACGTGGGACCCGATCTATTTACGACATGAAGTGACCTATCTTGGCCGCCCTGCTCCCGATGAAACAAAGCCCTATATCAAACTTGATATACTCTCAGTTTCGCGTGTCCATGCACGCATTGTCTATACCAATCAGGAGTATATTCTAGAAAATATAAAAGGACAGTATAGAATCGGATTATTTGAGCAAGAATTAGCGATAGGTCAGTCGCATACACTTCGTCACGGAACGATCTTTCAAATACCGAATCGCTCTGACGAATTTTTTCGAATCATTTTTCTGCTGAATGATAAAACACAGGTTTTGCCACTTGACATTGATGAATCATCGCAACGTGTCATGGTTTTTGGCGACTACATTTCAGTAACAGGCCTCGAATTTACGCTATTGAAGTATCTCTATTGGCATCGTGGGATGCTCTGCACATATACCGATATTATCAATGCTCTTTGGCCAGATGATAGGTATAGTGGAGGCCGCCGATCGGAGCTTGATGTCTTACTCTCACGAATCCGCAGCAAAATCCGTAGTGCGAGCGGCGGATTTACGTTTCTACAAACCATTCGTACCGAAGGTATCCGGTTGGTTGTGTAAAGACTTATCAGATTATTAAGGAAGTTGCAAGTCATTTGCAAGTTGTATGTTTCCCTAAGCTTTTTATACTCAAAAGAGTCTATTACGCTTGGAGAAACGATGAACGTCTTTACTATCTTGATATGTTTATGCTGGGGAGCCTCGGTCGGTAGTGTCACGCTACGCGTTGTAACCCAACGAGCATGGTGGGAGATCATCTTGTGGCTTCCTCCAACCATTATATTCGGTCCGATAGGCGCATTAATTTATTATCTTGATGCCGTTGTTCAAACACCACATTCCTGGCCAAAACCCAAGCAGCAAAAACGGCCCGATCTATCATCCTCATATCAATATTCATCGCCAATACCAATCAATAAAGCTAAACGATATCTCTATGTGGATAAAGGAATTGATCGAGGTCAATTAATGTGTTTGCCTTCTCGTGGGTCATTACTGATTCGGCGTACGTTACCAGAAGATGTTTGGGAACCACATATATTCGCGCTCAATGATATGGCCATTAGCCGCATTGCGCATTGTCGCATTATGGTGACTGATGCGGCGATACGACTCGAAGATGTGAGCACGAATGGAACGGAAGTAAATGGCGTGCGCATTCATCATACACATGCGATCCTTCATATGGGCAGCATTATCCGAATGGGAGCGACGGTCATCGTGATCAATGACTGCCTTCCAATGAACACAACTGGGACGCAAAGACTTTAGGAGAGTATTCTATGCCTTTTCCAACAAGCTTTCTGGTTCAATCAAATCGGTTCACCGATGTTCATATCATTGGTAAAGGAGCTGCGGGATTAGTCTATAAAGCAAAAGATACAGCACTTAATCGCGTCGTTGCAGTTAAAGAAGTATTACCATCGTATCATCTCTTTCATGAAGAGTGTGCTCGATTTGAAAAAGAAACAAAAATCCAGGCCAAGATGCTTCATTCCCATATAGTTACCGCCTATAACGTCGAGATTGATCCACAGACTCAAGAACGCTATTTGATTTGTGAATATTTCCCTGATGGCTCGCTTGATACATATATCAAAAAATATGGGGCATTGTCCGAGGATCAAGCGATTAAAGTTACCATAGATATCTGTACTGCACTCCAAGAAACTTGGTCTCATGGAATCGTCCACCGTGATATCAAACCATCGAATATTTTGCTTATCTTGGATCACAATGGCACGGTTGAATCGGCAAAACTTGGTGATTTTGGTGTAGCCCAAGATAAAGATTTAGCAAAAACGACAGGCATCCATGGTTCATCACATCCAGGTACCCAGTTATATATGGCACCAGAACAAAGTGATTTTACGCGTGTCTTGGATGTTCGAGCCGATCTCTATGCACTTGGTATTACGCTATGGGAAATGTTGACAAACACAGATTATAAGGTGCAATGTCCGAATGGCGTGTTGAATCTCAAGGGTATCAACCCTAAACCTCATCCGAGACTCATCAAGATTATTCAGAAAGCAACACACAATGATATTAACCAACGGTATGCGACACCACAGGAGATGGCTCGGGATCTGAACGGGAGAAAACCCTATCCATGGATGGTGCTCCTCCTGATAGTAGTATTTCTTGGCGGAAGCATCACCGCTATTGCGCTCAATCCATCACTTCGTTCAGCACTTGGTATTGGACAAATATCACCAACGACCAATACTACCCCCTTGGTAACAGAACCAACAGGACTAGCTGGAGGAGTATCACCATTGGATGAGCCTACTGTACTAGTAACCAACGTCCCTACGCCAACGGTAACCGAGACACCTGCCCCAACGGCAACCGACATCCCTACGCCGACAATAACCGAGACACCTGCCCCAACGGCAACCGACATCCCTACGCCGACAATAACCGAGACACCTGCCCCAACAGTAACGCCACAAGGCTACTTTTTTGATAGTTTTGACGTTACGCCTCGACCAGAATGGAAATTCCTGCAAGATGGACTTGTTATTAACTCTGCATCACTATTTGGTAGTAGGGGAATTATATTTTTATCAACAAGTATTAATGAATATCGCCTTAAATTAAGGATGAAAGGTAATAAGTATAGAATTATATTTCGTGCAACAGCAGGAAAAAATAAGATTGATCAAGGATATACAATGGAATGTGGTCGTTATACATGTTATTGGGGATCTCTTGCTCAAGGTGAATCAAATGGTTTAAGTTCCTATTTAATTAAAGAAAACATATTTCCAGATGGTGATTATTATTATGATTTAGAATTAATTGTTTCTGGAAGAAATTTTATCGTTAAGATTGATGGTGAGGAATTCACTACGTTAACGGATGAGAGTATATTGTTTGGGGAAGGCATAGCCATTGAATCACTTGGTAGTATTTATATTGATAGATTAGAAATATTACCTTTGGAAGAATAAATTTTGGAAAATTATAAACAATGATTTCAATTTTAAAATAAATAAAACAAATGTTCGCTACAAGTTTTCGGGGCTAGCTGGGTTAAGCCCCGATCTGGGCTCCTTGGTATTGGTGTATGATTTTGGGACTCGTATACGGTAAGGTCAAAAGCAGTAAAAATAGCCTTAAAAAGCGTATCTCTATCCGGTAGGCGACTTTTTGTCGTGATTTTTTCGAGGTTTTATTGCTACAGAACTGCCCAAGAATGGCGTGTGCTCGTCGATTTCGGTTGAAATTGACGCCAGAAGGGTGATTCTATCGTGAGTTTGTGGTCATTCCGAGCGTTTTAATAAAAATATGAATTCTACGTTTCTTGTACCCAAAATCATACACTGGTTTCCCATAGGCCAAGAAGGGGAAAGGTTTCTATGAATCCACGTCGATTATATTGGATTGGTTTTACCGTTGAATGTGTGAGTGCCTGCGTTCGTGGAAGCATTCTATGGTGGTGCTTTCGCTATCTTAGTGGATGGTCAATGAGTGTAGCTGTTTCTATTGGACTTCTTGTTGCCCTTTTCCCCCTCATACGAAGTCTCCGGATTGTCTTTGGCGCTCCGGGCGATCTTGGGATTATCCACCGGCAAATGGTTAATGCCCGTCCACCGGCAACTCATGAGCAACGGTTGATTCGAGAGGTGTTGGCATCATATCCTGCATGGATAATCCGGCCTCGTACATGGTTGATTGTTGATGATAGTCTCGGTGGGGATGCCTATGTTTCTGGAACAACACTCTATATAGACAGCGGGTGGTTTGAGACGCCTTTCTTTCCCGCCATTGTTGCGCATGAATTAGGGCATCTCCAGGGAGATGATGCACGACTTGCCTTGGCATTATATCGACTTATCTTCCCCTCTTTTCATGATGCCGCAGATTGGTGTCGGCAAATGGCAGGTGTTGAACCCTTCACGAATAGCAGTATTGCAGAGGCTCATAAAAAGATAGCGCCTGGGGTAAGCGATCTACTCTTCTATGGCGTGTTTTGGCGCCTCCTACAGCTTATGGGGGGTGGACTAGGAGCCATGCTTTGTGGTCTATGGTGGCGGAAAGCACGTCACGCAATGGAGTATCGTGCTGATGCGTTTGCCGCACAGCATGGGTATGCAGAACTTCTCGCAGATTGTCTTGAACGCATAGACCAACGCGTCCAAGATGTAGATATACGCTTTCCTTATGTCAATGATACGCATCCTCCGACGGTGCTCCGCGTTCAACTGATGCGCGACTATGCTCGTCAGCATCCCGAGGTCGTTCAGTTTGTTCTAGAGGAACAACTCCCTGTTAACGAAAGGGATCTCGATGTCCAACACCATGAACGATGGTAATCTCCCAAGCAACCTCCATCATGTTGTGGCTAAGTGTGTACCGTGGTATCAGACTATCCTCTGCTCTTTACAAGACAATGATCTGCTATTATTTGTTTATGATCTACTGAAGGACAGTGATTATACTGCTTGACAGCAGAGCATGCTTGGTATGAATGCTGTACTCAACTTGAAATCAAGGATTCATTATTTTTTAAAAGTAGTATAAGATTTAAGGATAAATCATAATCTGAATAACAGAAAGAGCGGTAAATTAGGAGTAGACCGTTAGAAAAAATGATAGGGTCATCATTATTTATGAAATCATGCTCCTATCAAAATGCCCTCTATTACAGCATACAATACAAGGGTTTTTCTATCAAAGGATACTATAATGAATACTTGGACTCCTGAACAGTCTAGTCCACACCACCTTATTATTCGTGTTAATGATCCGCATAATTGGTTTATCAGTGAATTCCAACAGACCCTAGCTGACCATATTCACATCCTTGAAGCAGTTCCTCGAAAAGATCTCAACGACGTGAAACTCGTTGTAGAGATTGTTAATCACGGTGTTGGTATTGCTGCATCAGTGGCGCAAATATTCACGTTTTTATCGGCCGCCCGCGATCGTGCAGCTCAATCAATGCCGCAACCGGATATTCAAATCACAACCAGTGATGGAAAAAGCATAAACTTAGTCCATGATGATCAAGAACTTCTCAAGTCACTCTTAGGAATTCATGGCTAATGAATGGTCTATGAATATCGATAGACTCTTATTTACTCGTAGAGCGTGATAGGATGACGGTGTAGTGCTTGTTGAGGAGCGACTCTATGAATCAATCCAACATCCTCACGCTCGAATGTACCCCTGCCGCTGATGCTTCCGCTGGCACGCAATGGGTGTTGCGCTTTAATCAACGTAGTGCTAACGGAATCTTGCCTGCCATTCCGAATACCCAGCAACGAGCCGATTTTCGGTGGTACTTTGAAGATTATTTAGATTGGCCATTTTATGGGTTTCGTGAACGTGCTGCTCGGGTTGAAGCGGAGTTAGCCTCGTTTGGGAAGACGCTCTTTGCAGCGATTTTTAGATCAAGCGCTAGTGCGGCGGAAATCTATGCTGAATGGATGCAGGGTGATATGGGCGTTCCAACCCTGCAAATTTTGAGCCTGATCCCCGCCGTACTGAGCGTGCCATGGGAGTTGCTGCACGATGATTTTGGCTTTTTGAATCAACGACGCATTAATCCCGTTGCAATCTATCGTACTGTTTCAACCGTCCGCTCAAAAATGATGGCGCAGCAGTTTGCGATGCCCTTACGGGTGCTCGTCGTTGTGGCACGGCCTGATAACGCACAGTTTCTTGATCCGCGTAGCTCTGTTCAAACTATTTTTGGCCACTTGCACCACTTAGAACAAACCCAAAAACTCAAGTCTGGCAGAATCGAGCTGGAGTTTTTGCGTCCACCGACATATGATCATCTGTCCCGGCGCTTGCAAGATGGCACCAAACCTGTCCATATTTTGCATTTCGATGGCCATGGCAGCTTTCCCTCCAATCAATCAGCCAGTAATCAATCAGATCTCTATCCATTGGCCACAGTGCCGCAAGGGATGTTGGCTTTCGAAACAGGTGATTACAAGGTTGATACGGTTGAAGCCAGTCGCTTTGCTACGTTACTAAATGGTGCTGGCGTGCGCTTGGTCTTGTTGGATGCCTGCCAAACCAGTGTGATGGATACGAGCGAAAGCAACGATATTGACTACCAACGGCAACAAGCCTTAGGGAGTGTGGCAACTCAGTTGTTGACGGCAGGTGTACCAGCCGTGGTCGCAATGAGCGCCAGTGTGCTGCCGATAACCACGGCGATCTTTTTCGGCGAATTCTATGGTTTGATCGCCAAGGGAGATTCGGTATCACTGGCCTTGGAGCGAGCACGCCAAGCCTTGCAAAGCCAGCCTGTGCGCTTATATTTGGCACGGAACCCAGACAAGGATGCAGAATCAATCACCTTAGAGGATTGGTGGTTACCCCATTTTTATCAGCAACGTGAGATTAATCTTATCCCAACGGGTAACCCACCTCGATCCAAACCAACGAAGCTATCGGGCTTTATAGAAAACCCGCATCAACGCCCGTTTATTGGTCGTGCCAAAGAGCTCTTGCAGATGGAACGGGCCTTGCTCAACAACAAAATCGTCTTGCTCTATGGCTTTGGCGGTATTGGCAAAACCCGGCTCGCCAGCGAAGCCGCCGTGTGGCTGACCCAAACCAAGCTCTATCACGGCGCATTGCTGCTCTCGTTTGAACATGGCGGCAGCCAAATGGCCTTGCTGAGCGCAATTGCCCGTCATTACGCGTTGCCTGAAACCGATTCGCACGATTTACAGGCAGCCTTAAAGCGTTTCAAGCCGCACTTACAGAACAAGCCGCTGCTGATCATCGCTGATAATGTAGAGAGTATTTTGCCCAACGCGGGCAGTGTTGAGCGGCATGTGTTGGAACCCCAAGAACGCCACGCCTTATGGGATTGTGTATTAGGCTTGCGGGCAGCGGGGACGGGCATCATTTTGACCTGCCGTGATTATGATTTGCACGATAGTCGCTTGCAGCAAGGACCATGCACCAGCATCATTGCCATGCACGGCTTGGATGCCCCCGCAGCCTACCACTTTGCCACGGCGTTGCTTGACGAGTTGGCCATTGATCGGCGACGTACGCCAAAACAACACCTAAGCACCCTGTTGTCCCGGCTTGATCATCACCCGCTAGCGATGAGCTTGACCCTCCGCGCTTTGCGCGACTCTAGCTTAAGTATCGAGCAACTACTGAGCGACTATAGCAGTGCTTTGGATCAATTCACCGATGAAACTAGCCCGACTCAACGCCATCGCTCGCTGGAAGCCTCGCTTAACTATTCGTTACACCGCCTTAACCCTGAGCACCGTGAGTGGCTGGCTCGGCTTGCCCCATTTGAAGGCGGTGCAAGTGAAGATGATCTTTTAGCAATTACCGAGATTCCTGTAGCACAGTGGCAACAACTCCGAGTTGCTCTTGAACATGCTGCATTAATCGCACCTGTGGCAATTGAAAATGTTACCGCGCCATTTTTGCGTTTTCACCCAACTCTTATACCTTATTTGCGCCAGCAGCCTTCCAGCACCGAACTGGAGCAACGCTTTGCTGTGTATTATTATCGGTTATCAAGGTATTGTTATCAGCACGATCGCCAAAATCCACAAGTAGTTCGGGCTTTGGTACACTATGAACTTCCCAACCTGCAACGAGCAATCCACGGGTTATTGCGCTTCAAGGAGATTGCTGTTGCGGTTGATATGGCTGATATTCTGAACTACTTTTATGATATTTTTGGCATGCAACGTGAGCGCAATCTGCTCAATCAACAACTTGCCTCGCATATTGCTCCTAGTGAACAGCTTTCGGCAGTTGAATATCTGCATGAATCAGTGCTTGGCGAGGCGGAATTTGCTCAAAGCCGTTATGCTCAAGCACTCCAATGCTTTAGACAACTTTTAGTCCGCATTGAGCAACAGCCAGCCGATCAGCCGCGTAGTATTGGTTCATATGAGCATTGTGTAACAATTACGCGAATTGGCCGTTGTTTACGATTCTTAGGCGAACCTGTTGAAGCCCAGCAGGTGCAGCATCAAGCATTAACCTTGATTGAGCGATTCCTCAGCCAACAACCACACAACAAGACGTATCTTAGACAAAAAGCGCTATTATTAACGGAGCTTGCGGATTGCCACACCGATCAAGGCCAATTTGTTGATGCCAAGCGTTGTTATGAGCAAGCTCTCGCGATTGGAAAACAACTTGGGGATCAACGGGGCCAAACGGTAATTTTTGGTCAACTTGGGAATTTAGCGTTTCAACAACACCAGTATGCAGAGGCTACAGAAAATTATAATGCAGCCCAACACATCTATCAACAATTGAACGAGCCACATGGTGAGGCGGGTATTTATCACCAACTTGGCATGGTTGCCCAAGAACAAAACGATTGGCAGACCGCCGAACAGTATTATCGCCAGAGCTTGACTATCCGTGAAGGGTTGCGCGATAGCCTTGGGGTTGCCCAAACTTGTAATCAACTGGCAATTGTAACTGAAACAGCAGACAGGCCAAGTGAGACTGAGAACTGGTATCAACGCGCATTACAAACCCCGGATCTGCCAGCAATAGAGCGTGCTCGTTGGCTCAGTAATCTTGCTGCGCTCATTGTCGGCCAAATTCAAGCCGGCGCGTGGCAGCCGAACCGTTTAGCTGACGCCCAAAGCTATGCGGAACAAGCACTAAATATTTTCAAAGGTCTTGATCCTGCAATCGCCGAGGTATGGAAAATATTGAGTATTTTTGCCGACTTAGCTGATCAAGCAGGTCAAGTAGCACAAGCAGTAGAGTATCGCCAACAAGTAAGAACAGCGTTTGCCGTCCATACGGCCAATCGCTGGCATATCGATCAACAACATGGAGATTTGATCGTAGCGATTGTTGCAGCAACTCATGGCCATCAACAGGCGCGAATAGCGCTTGAGCAAGTATTACCCAAATTTGAGGCAAATGGCTGGAATATTAGTAATGCTGTTCAGCGCATCTTGATAGGCGAGCGCGACTGGAATGGATTATGTGTCAAACTTGATAACCAAGATTCGTTATTGATCCTACGGGTACTAGAAGAGTTGGAAAAGGCGGATAACAATCGGAACCTTAGAGAGAGCGAAAAACTTGGAGTCAGCGGCCCATAGCCGCCTTCGTGCTACACAACATCGACACCTTTTCGCCGCGGTTTGTCATAGCGGTTCACACACGACACTGGCAACAACGTTATAAATGAGCGTGGAAATTGTAGGGAATCATACATAATGAAACTGTCCTACGCTCAAATAGTCAAGTTTGTATCGAAAACTTGAAGCTTTTGTATCAAAGATAGAGAGACTGGCCGATTAATGCGTATGTTAAAACCGTTGATTTCTACGCACATACACCCTCAATGGGGTACGGCAATGAATCCTGTTTTTGGGTCATTTATTGATTCATGTCTGTTCATAATGATGAGCGGATATCATGATGTACACCTTTGCCGATGGAGGTCTGCTCATGCTGACTGAAAGAGCAAAAATTGATATCTGCTCATCATTTATGTACTATGGCCCTTATAAGAACGAATCGTTGCCGTACTCCACATTGGCTTGTAGGATTATTTAGATACGAAAAAATTGTTATGTCTACTTTGCCTCATGCAGTACACACATGGGTTTCGTCTTTATCGTGATGATGGAAGCCAGCGCAGCGGATCAACGGCTTGTCCATCGACCTTCAGCGTCAAATGGAGATGTGGTCCAGTGGAGTATCCTCCCCCTGCAGCGTCATAGGTGGTTCCCATCAGTCCGATAGGTTCTCCCCCTTCAACCCATTGCCCTTCAACAACTAGTGGCTGACTCATCATATGCCCATAGGTTGAGGTAAAGTCATCGTCATGCTGCAACTTCACACAATAGCCGAAGCCACGACACCAGCCAGCCTCGATTACGGTGCCGCGACGAATCGCATAGATCGGAGTCCCTTCACGGTTGGCAATATCAATGCCATTATGAAATGTTCCACCATTGACCGTGAGCGCACGCTGGCCGAATGGAGACGAGACGGAACCAATCGTTGGCCAGAACCAGGTTGGTGGTGCTGGCGGCAGGTCGGTTGCTTCGGGGACACGCTCGATCACACTATCGGGTGTTTGGATCTGGTGCTGCTCAACCCACATGAGACCAGCGTCTGCTTGGACTTGGAGCCATCCATTATGGTGAGCTACCGCCCTCAGCTGCGCACCATGCTGCACCGTCGCTGTCCTTTTATAGATAGTACCCGGTCCGCTCCACAGTTGCGCATCGGTTTGAACCATGACCATCGGTGTTGCAACGCTATCAGCTCGATCCATGGATGGCCGACGATCAGCCGGCAACGGCGCCTCTGGAATAAACAGCTCTTGGCCTGGGCGAAGCGCCTGTCCGCGATCAAGCTGATTTGGTGCGTAGGTTCGGATCATGGCAGCATCGACCTGATACGCCTGAGCAATCTGATTCACCGTTTCCTCGACGACAACGGTATGAATTACCCCATCACGCCGGGGAATGCGAATCGTGTCACCAATGGTGATCCATGCGCCGAGCGTGTTCGAGCCGACCAACGATTCCACGCGGAGACCGTACCGTGTGGCAATGGCACGGAGCGTATCATGTGGTTGGATCACATACGCATCGACGAACATTGGCCCTGATTCCTGCGTTGGTGTAACCAGTCGTGGTCCATTATCCAGCCCGTTCAAGCGCGGATCACGCCGGGTTGCTGCTGGTACTGGGTACGGAAACGGGATACGCGGCTTTGTCCTATCGGCGTACTCACTCTTGGCCGGAACGTGCGCTGAAGGCACTGCCTTTGGCGATCCCAAAGACAGCGAGAACCCATCCGACACGGCAATAAAGAACGCGAAGCCGATCACGACTGCATGCATTGCGCCACGTGGCGATAATCGTAATCGTGTACACCATGAGCGACGCTGTTGCCGATACGTCGCAGCGGCTCGATGGAGTGTCGCGTTGAATGACCATCGGATAGCGTGGCGTTGGCGACCACCGAGCTTCACCCAAGCAGCTCGCGCGGCTTGGTTGGCCGGGAGTTCGGTCTTCGGTATTGCTTGCGTATCAGCATGCCTGGGTCTCCAACTCCGGCTTCGAATACGAATACGCCGAAGCCGAAATGATGATCGTATCCTTGCATCACGATTAACTAATGGTTGTACCGCCATTGTATGGACTCCTTCGTTAAAGAAAAGACGGGCTTGTCTTGTCATCTTGTTGAGAGATGAACTCACAAGCTCGCCTTTCGACAGCTTTCTGAACGTATATCCTCGCTCCAGGAATTAAGTTGGGTTTCATGCGCTTAATGACGCGATGATGATGATTCTTCTTCAAACCACTCGGAAATACGCTCTCCCATATGGACAATATCCCGCGTCAATGCCGCTAGCATCGCCGAACGATGCGGTTCGCATTGGGGATCCATATCCCCTTCACGCACATACTCCGTGTAGTGAATACTCAGCGCCTGCGCTTCATCGGCAGAGAGACCCGATTCAATCGTAAATCCGAAGATCGTGTCATTGTGTATTGCCTTAAGCCGCCCTTCAAGCCGTACTATCCGTGCATAGATATCGACCATCGGCCATTCATGATCAAGTCGAAATGTGATATTCAAGGGCTTCAGTGTTCGATATTTTCGAGGAAATATGGATTTAATCGTCTTGGCACGACCCTGATGATGCGTCTCCATGACCGCAACCGCACATTCCACCGTGCCGATGAAAAATTGGAGGCCTAGGGTCACCACGTCGGTTGAAGGATTGAGCATTTCCAAGGTCGTGCTTTTAAGGTTGGCGGCATCAAACGCATGCTGCAACGCATGGATAAATACGCGAATGGGAGTCATATCCTGCCAGTCCTGTCACTATGCTCCACGGTTTGTGCAAAAGCCTAGACATTGGTATCAGCTACAGCGACTGAAGCGTCGCTGCTCGGCCAACGAGCAGTGGAAGGAAGACGATGCCTTCACTACTCGGCAGTGCCGATGCTGGCGGCACTGGTGGCGGGCTGCTCACCATAAATGTGATCGTCAGGGGTATACCAGCCGTTCCGGATGCATGCATTCCGGTATAGGCAATGATGGTAAGGGTATGGGGGCCAATAGTCGGCGTCCATGCGCTATAATCGTTCCCATTATTGCCAGCGAGGGCATAGGGGGCACCATTTTCAATCCGCGTGATTCTACCGTCGAGCACGAATTTGACACTGCCAACGGTCCCAGGATTCGTGAATGCCTGCATATTCAATCGGTGGGTTGGCAAACTGCCAAAATTCAACGTCATACTGCTCCCAAGCGACTCAAAACCAGCGATTGGCAGATCGGTATCAGCATTGATCAGGGTCAGTTTGGTGATGCTTGGGCCTGTACTGGACTGCGGGGTCGGTGTAACCTGAACCGGTGGTATCGTGGGCGATGGAGGCACGGTGGGTGGAATACTCGTCGCTGAAGGAGCTGCCGTAGGCGGAACATGCGTCATGGTGGCTGATGGCTGCACACCACAGGTCTGACTTGCCGATGACGCGACCGGTACACGATTCGCATGCCGCTGCGGGGCCAAGCGCGCGGTTATCCATGGCATCGAGCCAGGCTGTACCCGCCCGAGCGTGTTCCAGGCATACAGCGCCCCACCCTTTGAGTGGGCAATAAGCTCAACGGAACAATTTCCGTCGAGATCCGCGAGGGTTGGACCCGCAATAACGCCTTGTATTGCGGTCGTGCTGTTCCCCTCATTAGGAAGCGCCAGCGGGAAGCCGCTGAGGAGCTGCCCCGATCGCGCGTTGAGTGCCGACATGCCAACAGCATTATTGGCTGAGCCATCATAGCTATAGGTGCCCAACACTATCTCAGGCACGCCATCCCCAGTGATGTCTCCAACCGCGACCTCACTCGCATAGAGCGCCCGTCCGTTGGCATAATTATAGGACCAGAGCTGGACACCATTCTCACGATATGCCCGAATCGTGCCATCGTCGAAGGTGACAACAATCTCTAGCACACCATCATGATCCAGATCAACAACAACGACCGGATTGTTCGGCGTAAAATAGTTCGACCGTAGGGGCGATCCAACCGTCCGACCGATAGACCAGCCAGGCCGCCGCTGCCCATTCGGTTCAAGGATGATTAATGCGGTCGAGGTATTCTGATGCGCTTGGAGCGGGTCACGAACCTTCCCCGCGACGATGATTTCGGGGGTACCGTCGCTGTCGAGATCTGCGACGGTTGGAGCAGAGCGCGTGAACTCAATATATTTATCGCGGCCCCAGGTCTGAGCAGCGCCATCAAGATAGGTTCGCACGGGCCAGCCTGCCACCTGTTGACCAGTACCGGTATAGGCATTCATGTACATTTCATCACGACCGATGATAATTTCGGCCTTGCCATCACCCGTAAGATCCGCAGCGGCCAACTGGCCGAAGAATCCCGATCCCTTTGTGGCTGATAGTGGAAAACCCGGTACCGGCGAACCATCCACATTCCACGCATACAGGTTTGGTGCATAGTTCGTGTTGCTTCCAGCCTCGTTGGTCGTTGCGGCGAGGATCTCCAAGTTGCTGTTGCCAGCGATATCGACTATGGTAACACTCATCACTTCGGGGGTATTCCCATTCGTGATTCCGGCCCAGTCCATCTCTTTTGGCCACCCTGGAAGCACCGTCCCATCACGCCGCCAAGCAAAAACTTTGCCACGCTGTCCAGCGCTCGATCCCGTGCCACGTGTCCCGGCGACGACATCGAGCTTACCATCACGATCAATATCAGCAATCGCTAACGAGCCATTGATCCGTGGGGCATTATCACAAATGCCGCCGGTCTTCCAAGGAAAACCGGGGAGTAAGCCACCAGTAGGCGTAAAGCCCCACACGCAGCCTGTACTGTCAGCTGACACGATGTCAAGCACACCATCACCGGTGAGATCAATGACCGTTGGAGAGGAAAAAAATGAACCGTAGGGCTGGAGTGCGGGAAATCCAGGCCGCAGACTCAATGGTTGTGATGCGGCTGCAGCGTTCGATTGGACTGAAGAAAGAAGAAAACCAACCATACCAGCAACAATCAGGATAAAAAGGGATGGTATGAGACGGTGGACAGGATACGATTCTTCTGAAGTATTCATGCAACACATCCTTATCATCATTAAAAACCAAACGGGCCTGCTGTTTTCTTCTCATTGCGAGAGAGGAAAAGAACAAGCCCGTCAAAGACAGCTTTCTGAGCGTTTCACCCCGCTCCGGGTTCAGATTGTCATGGTCGCTTCAGATGCATCCTTGCATACATCGGTGATACGTTCTGTGATGGTCGCTGTCAATGAAGAAAAAGAAGAAAGAGCAAACAAGAACGGGAGTTCATTGTGTCGATCATCACATCGATCATGTGCCTGCAAACGTGCGTCATCGCACTCCTAACGAATCCGGCGTGATTCATGGAATAGTGTTCACCAATCGCAGGATGATTGGTTCACCGTTTCACGATGCGCCGGAAGTCTGTCATGCACCACAACGATGGGAACTAGAATGCTGGCCAGTGATGCCACACCACATGCCAATAATCGTTGCCGGCGTTGCGCGCTCTGGTCGAAAACCAAGACCCTCTGCCGCATTCCATCATACCCTTTCGCCGATCAACCTGTTAAGGCGTTTGCTCAGCGGCCGTGTGGTGGAATTGCCTGGGACATAGCGGTGCGTTGGAGTCGGAACGTTCGTGACCTGCTGGAGCCGCAGCTCAACCTCGGTCGGTTGTACCATCTGCATTTGCAAGCATGGCTCTTGGCGTCGCCGGGCATGCCATAGCGCACCGGTGGCACAGAGCCACCCTAGGACTGCCAGAATAAAAAGCCCATGCATCAGTGTCATCGTTTATTCCTCGTTGCACATCCCGAATGCCAGATGGCGAACTATGCATGTGCTCGCCATCTGGTACAGCGATTAATTGCGTCTGTTAGGCCAGCGTCTGACTCGGCTCGGCACGCGACTTCCGTTTGCGCCGCCGGAGTGGCCGCCGCCCCGCTAACCGCGCGGCGATCTGAGCATCCCCGTCAAGCGGCTGCGCATCAGGGGCGGGAATGATATTCGTCACCACTAAATGCTCGCTGGGTCGCGATCGCAACCAATCCAGTTTCGTTGGATCAACCTGATCTAAGAGCGCATGACCCTTGGGAAGATACGCCGTTGTGAGGACGTATTCCGCCTCAACTTGGGCATGATTACCAGGAACCAGCAGCATCGCTGCGCTATCCGTATCGATAGGGACAAACATCTTCACCCGTGTTTTGACTTCACGCGGAGCTGCACCTGGCTCAGGACGAGCAAATTTCTCGCACGTCACCATCGTTACCTGATGGTATTGTTGTGCTGTGCCAGAGGCGAACTTTGAGCCATTGAGTGGGCCATTGAGCCGTTGAACTTCTTCAACCACGCCATTTATGCGAATCAGGGCCACATCCGCAGCTTGCTCATCAATGAGGCGGACTTCAAGCACTTTGACGTAGAGCCGTGTCACCATCTCGCCACCAAAGTTGCTTTCCCGCTCGTAGCGTGGGTCACGTACCTTCTCCAGCACCATGCGTCCAACAATGGACACAAGGCAACCCTCACGCGGTTCTTTGCCCTCACCCTGTGCCAGCATCTGAACCTGCGTATGCGGCAACCCTTCGGGGATAAGTAAGGCAATCCGCTTCTTTGGGGCCAAGTCTGCAAAATCGTCGTCCATGCCCGGTTCAACAACCAGCAGGTTTCGCTGCTGGTAGCTGGCCCCCCCCGATGCAAGACCTTTAAGCCACATCGCTTTCCGTTTTGGCTGCTCGATACGCCCACGGAGCAGGACGCGATTGGTTGGCCATTCATCGCCCGTCCCCAACGTATGCGGGACCTGTGTGATAACAACGGGTTTGGAATCGACATCTTGGGTCGGTGCTGAATCACGTTGGCTTTCGACGGGGGCAGTCTCAGTCTCGTGCTGACTATCACGCCGATCCTTCTTATTGGTACGGCGAGGTCGGTCACGTTCATCCGTGTCGATGGGTTCCACGATGTGGCTGGTGCTCTTCAGAACGACATCGGCACCTACCACTGCAGCATCCAGATCGCTGACACCATGCTGAATGAAACCCGTGTGGGGCGTGCTATCCAAGATTGCAACAGCATCACCATCTTGGGAACCAACCCCAGTTGGCGTACTGTCGTACGACGCTTGTTCGACGTTCATGCTTAATGTTCCTTTCGCTGTGTCTCAATTGATGTCCGATTCCTACCGCTGGTCATCAATCGGTTAATGCCAGTAGTGTAGAGAAAAGCGACGATCATGCCTATGGTTTCCGTCGCACGTTTGTCGCATGGATGAAAAAAAGCATGCGACACCACACGATACATTCTCAGTTTTCTACACGATCTATGTATGGATGGGTAGCAGGACAACGCTCAACTCCGCAGGCCGTAGATAGGGAGGTGAGACGGTACAACTTCCCACGGATCACCCCACAGTGATATCGTTGCTCCGACATCGTCTACCCAATACCCATCAACGATAGAATGTGGCAGACGTTTGAATGTTGCTGCATAGCAACATGCTCGTCCCTGTGGTGGCTGACTGTTCCACCAGCCACGGTTAAAGGCTTGATGAATGTTCGCTAGTCGCGTCTCACTCTTCACGACAAATGTTGGAATAGGAAATGTGCCAAGGAGATCCCGCCAAAGGCCAGTGGCATATGCCGTTCGATAATCGGCACCTTTCTCACGAATGACCGATAGCTCCTCGGTCGTCCGATCAATCTCTAATGCAAAGAGACGTTCCTCATGAAATCGATCATCAAGGGGGTAGGTATCGTCGGGAATGAGCCAGGGCATCCATCGCGCTGAGCGCTTATTGGCAGGAAGTGCATGCAATGCTCCCTGCCGGGAATATCGAATAATGATCAACGCATCAATACGAATATGACCGAGTGCAGTATATTCGGGCCAAACATCAATCCCAACAAAACGATCAAGCGCACGCAAATCACTAATTAATCGGGTAATGAATTCTGCTTGGTCTAACATATGACTGTGAATAGCCCGCTGGGTTGACTCGAGTGCCCCTTCTTTCGTAATTAATCGATCACGATCACGGGGTGATGGTGGCTTGGGTATGCCGACATACTCACGAAGAAGCGTGCTTCCTTTTTGGGTTAAGGCATACAGAAACGCGCGATTAATGGGCTTTTGCCCAAACGGATCAGACAGTGGTTCCATCCAAAGATGACCTGACTTTCGCAACATCTTCAAATGATGGGCCAATCCCTCCCGGCTCAGATCTGGCGCTGCGATCCGTTGGATCTGATGCCGTCGCATTGGCCCAATAATGCCGAATGCCAGAAGGATTTGGAGCCTTCGGTCGAGCTGGATTCCTGGCACGATGTAGCCTTTGGGTATCGGTGGCATTCCCATTACACACCGACCTTTCCATCGAGCCGGTTAAAGGCTCCAGGCTTTTGCGGCGCTGGCATTGCAGGAATTGCCTCTTGACCCGTACCACGCATATAGCGTTGTCCTGCACTACCCTGCGCCGATGATGGATTACTTGGTAGCCCATGGCCTTTTGCAGGTATCGAGCTTTTGGTCGTCTTCGGAAACGCTGCGAGGAGTCGCAGTTGCTCAGCCTGCACCTCAATCGCTGGACGTGCATAGCGCAGCCGACTGAGCCACAACACGCGCGTCCGTTTGTCGGGGATGAGGCCTGGCTGCGCCAAGATCGCTCGGCGCTGGCACGCTCGATGCTGGGTACAGCGCTGCAAATAGGCCTGCCAGTGCGCCTCTGGTGCGCGATATAACAACGCGAGGGCATCTTCTGGACTGAATTCTGCCAACTCTGCAATCCATGCATCCATTTGCGCATCCTCTGGCGTCAATTGGTCTGCGGTCATTGTTTGCCACACGCCATCAACCGGCACAACGCGCTGATCAGGGAGTGGCCACAGTGGGAGTGGTTCAAATGAAAACAACTCAACGGTTTCACCGGTGCTCAGCGTTACATGGCCATAGCCTTCCTGTCGGGCTGGAATACTCTCATAGTCACTCTTGGTCAGGCCCGAACTCGGATATTGGCTCATCCAGACAGCGGCATCATCGCCGCGTGTGCCAACAATGAAGCGTGCGCCACAGTTGGCCATAATTGCCTTGAGCAAATCCGTCATGAACTGGCCGGTATGTTGATGGATGAAGAATCCCCCCACCATAAATGATCGGAGCCGTTCCAGCATATTCGTCAACGATGAGGGATCGCGTTGGCGGACCATGACTTGCACCTCATCGAGAAATGCGAGGATGAGCTCCCGTTCTGGTTCCTTGAGCTCTTGGCGACTAAACGCTGCGGCAACAATCTGATTCAAAAACAGTGTCGCGAGAAAAGCACCTTCTTTTTCTCCGATACGCTCGACCGGTAATTTGGCGAAGAGAATGCCCCGCTGGTCAAGCATCGTACGAATGGGAATGCTTGTCCGCGGCTGATTCGTAATACGACGGACGGTCGAATTCATGAGGAATTGATCAATCCGTCGCTGGACGGCATCCATCGAGTTCTTTTGTTGCTCGGAGAGATCTGGATAGACATTCTCCCACCAATAGCGTGTCTGGTAATCGCGTATCTTCGCGAGAATACGCGCTCGATATTCTTCAGACCGAAAGAATACGGATAGGTGGGCAAGAGTTGCATTTGGCTCGCCTTCAATCAGTGCTTTCGCTCCCCAGCCAATGAACTGCTGCATGCCGACGGACTTCTGCCAGTTTTCGTCCATGGCAGCAAAGGTCGATTCAACGAGGGAAATAAGTGTATCCGTATCAACGCCCGTCGGAAGCGATTGGGCATCCAAGAGGTTCAATCCAACTGGCCACTCAGTATCTGTGGGGTCGAAAATAGCAACATCGCCTTCTCGTTCCAAAGGTACCATGAGGATAGCGTCATCAACCGTATCGCCCTTGAAATCTGAAAGAATAGCGCCAGCTCCAACCCGAAACACCTCACCTAACAACACCTTCGTCAAGTGCGATTTGCCAGAGCCAGAAGGAGCAATGATGTGGCCATGGGTGCTGAAGGCTCCTAATGGTACGCCGAGATAAATGGGTGTGCCGTCTGGACGACGACCGCGTGCCACGCGAATCATCCGGTCTTTGATTGGGACTATCGCATCATAGAATGGCGGTGGTTCATCGATAGGACCAACAATGATGCGTGGATCGGGCGGGAGATACCGATTCCTCCGCCATCGCGCGATATGAACATCCCGTTGTGTTGGAAAATGCCAATGCAAGGTAATCTCAGAGGGAACCAGAATACTGGGATGCTGTTCGGGCCACAGTGGTGGGAGCGGAATGCTCCGGGCGGGAAGGAATGGAAGGTCACGTCTTGGTAAATGGGCTAAATGCCCTGCATCACGGCGGGCTATACCACCGCTACTTTGCTTCCAGGCTTGTGTGACATCGCCCCGTTCTTGGGTGTATTGTGCTACGATACTGGATACCTGTTTCAGTTGTCGCTCCGCAACCTCAGGATCAGTTGCAATAACCACTGCCCGCAGAACGGCTCGAAATCCCTTTTCCGCAGCCTTGGCTTGGATTGCTGCGCCAACATCCTTGAGATGCGGTTGATCAGTGAGTTTTGCATCCTCGAGCATGATTGCTGCTCGCATCCGTGCCCACCACTGCCATCGTCCCTTGGTTGGAGACAAAATGATCTGCACACCAACATGCTGTACTCCCGTTAGTGGCGTTAGGCTCCCGAGTAGTGGCCCCATAAGATCGGTATTTGAATCAACGGTCGCCATTACCAATGGGTAGCTCGAATCGGCGGCAAGCTGCCATTCACGCCATGCAACAATCGGAATATTGACCATATCGGTGGTATGTGATTGAGGATTGCCAGTCATACAATCTCCTTCATAGTCCAACTGCCTGCAGTGGATCATCCATCGTTCGGATTTCAATCCCTGGTGCAGCACCCGTGAGCAGACTCTGGGTTGTCAATACGAGTGCTGGCTCTGCTGGTAACCAGAGTCCCCATTGCACTCGACCATCTGATCCACTCCAAAGCTCCAGAGAGATTCGGGCATCGCCTTGGTGCGCCGCCAGCGCTGTCGCAAGCGTGCGAAATGGGTCAATAGCCTGCACTGCTTCTCCATATCCACTACGGGCGGCAGCCGCGCCATGGGGGTCGGTGGCTGCCGGTTTGGGGAGCCGAATGCCGAGGAATCCTCCGCGTCCAAGCGGAGTCTGGTGGCGTGCCTGCTGCCGTATCCAGACACTTTCAACCATTGCAAGCAGAACCCAAAAGAGATAGATTCCCCAAATGACGACTCCTGTCAGCATCAGGCGGTTAATGAGCGTGCGAAAGGTCAGCATTGGACCTGCGAATGGAACCTTTGAAAGTAAAAAATAACTGCCTCCAATAATCAGGAGACTCACTATTAAAATGGAACCGACACATCCTCGCCAATGGAGTGCAATCCTGCGAGTCATAGTGCGTCGTGATGATGGTGCAATTGTTGTCATCCATTACTCCAATTCTAAATAGAGCGCGTTGATCACATCAGCTTCATCGTCTTGGCTGTCTCTTCCATCCGATAATGGAACATCTGACACACGGTGGTTAAACATTGCCCACACATCAGCCTCCGTTTTCAGCTTCGGATTAATGCGATAGGCACCACGGCCACTTTGGCGATTCAATAACACTCCGGTTCGGTCATGGACATGGGCTAGTATGGCCCATCCACATTGCTCATCGATGTCGTACTCAGGCAAGGCTTCAATAACCATGCGGGCCGTGATTTGTCGGCGAGAATCAGCCAATGCTCTCGTAACAATCGTGTGTAATGCCCTATAATCGAGGTGGCTTGGAGGGAGACCTAAAGAATTCTCTTGATGAAGCTGTTGCAGATTACCCGTAGGGTGACGAGAAGTCGTATAGGATTGTGATCTATCAACCTCTGATACCGTGAAGGGGATAGGGTCTTCTCCTAGAATCGCAGGTGCGAGGGCAGTTGGCTCCACCTGCCAAAACGTCCATGGATCGGTGGCTGCTTTTACGGTTTTTGCATATTTTCGTTGGGGCAAACTGGTTAGGTATGAAAGCAGCATATGATCATCGAGAGTTGCCGGAAGGCGACATTGATGCTGAAGATCGTGCTCAATTCGGAGGGTCACCATAGTATTGGCGCTGGACAGAACTGGGAGAATCTTTGTCAACGGTATGAGTTCTGCTCCTGGTTCCTCAGCAATTAAGAGAACGACAATTGGGCGATGATGCGCACGCGCGAGTAGCCGCATGATTGCCTGTACCATTTTTAATGTCAGGAGTACTGGTACAGTGAGGATAACAAATTGCTCCCGAGTATCTGAGTCAGGAACAAGATGTGTTGCTAAAAGCGCATCAATTTGATCATTCAGTGAGAGGGTATTCCAGACGCTCTTGCTCTCAGCGAGTTTTGTATACTGAGGGGCATGAAGAAATGCCGTGAGTGAATCAGGAATATCGCCTAGGATAAAGAGTGCGGTGTGATCGGCATCTGCTTCTGAGAGCGTATCACACAGAATAGCTCGGACACACTGTATCGCCTGTGTACCAGTCACAAGAAGATGTGAAAGACGGTCCCAGAGGAAGGTTCGCTCAGAACCATCGATTCCCGTAAGGCGGAACGTCCATACTGGGATTGTAGGTTTGTGCATCGTTCGCACATTGACTGTGAGAAATCGTATTGTTGCGTCAGTCATTGTCCATTGCGCATCGATCATTGCGATTGCCCCATCAGCAAGATACATAGGAAGGTGTTCTTCCATTACTGGAGACACATTCCGTAACGCCACTTCGACTGTCTGTTCTGTTTGCATAACCCCTTCAATGGATTCAACGGGCCGTCGTTTCACCTCATGAGCGATCACATACTCGATCGTCCCTATCGCACCGTGAATTGCCCCAATTCGCCGTAATGACGCAAGCACTGTTTGGGCTGCGGCAGCACGCTCCTCCTCCTCCATTCTTGAAGGATTATGCTCTGTCTGCATGACCATTGGCCGCATGGTTGGGAGTGGGATCAACTCGCCTTGATGAACTAGACGAGTAGGAGATACGGAGCCGGGCTGAAGCATTACTGCATACTCCTGTGCATCAGGCCCACAGAGAAACCAGTGCTGTTTCAGTGTTGTTAAAGCCAGCGGGTGCTGCACCAATTCTCGAATAGTGGACGGGATGGCTTTGCCATGCATCCCACCAGTAGCCATCCGCCACGCAGGAATGCTTCCCCAGGTACTGCTCGTCCACAAGGACGCATGAGGGTCGATAGCCAGTCGATCAGTACTTTGCTCACCCTCGGATGCGACTATGATAGGACGGCTTACGGGCGGTAGAGCCTTGATAATAGCCTCCAAGATGAGGTGCAATGCACGACGCTGTTTTGGGTCTGGTGGTTGAACGATAATCAATGCACCACCAGCTTCCATGAGGGGAGCCACCTGTTCACCAGGTGCCGTCAACAGCCCAAGAAGCTTTCGTCCGATATACGGCTGAAGACACATCTGCCAGCGGGCACCATAGGTGCGCCAATTAAAGAAATTCTCCCCACCGTCTTCATCTTGTGCCAGCGCACTCACTTCAGGTGGCGGATCAAGGAGTCTTGCCAGAAGAAGGCCAATCTGTTGCGGTGCGCGATCATTGCGCCAATGCCGCAGTGCTGGTCGGATAAGACGACGAACGGGATCAAGCGGCTCAAAAAGCATGATTTCATCAAGCAGAGAGACTATGTGATCATCATTTAAAAGCATCGAAAGATCGAGGGTTGCCGTTGTCGCCATACTCCGATAATCAACGATCCGCATCCGCCGACGTAACTGGTCAGACGATGATAGCAATACATCGACAGTTTCTGGCTGAAGAAAGGCAATCAGGCTGGCATCAGCTTGGAGGATGGCCCTCAAGCTATGGACGAGGAGCGGGCGACGTTCCTCGCTACCACCGACAATTTCGATGGCTTGCCTATTACCGAGTGGCAAGCTTGGTTCTGCGCCGTCGTGAGCGTATCCAAGACGGAGTACCCCACCTGTTCGAGCACGGATCTGGGTTCGATGCAAAGGAAGTACGGGCAACGCAGATCCGGGTACAAGGGTGGGATTTGGAAATAAACCCGTGGATTGATTTTTCGTCATAGATGGAATGATTAAAAGGCTTCGTACGATCGCAAGACCGTACCGACGAAGCCATCGAGGCATCGGCAAATTGCGCTTACGCCAGTTCCTTGCAGCAATAACGGATGGTGGCTCACCACAATCGGCAGCAAACATCGCTCGTTGCCCGTTCTTTGTAATGGCGATCATAACGAGGGACGCGTTCATCCCGAATGGCCAGTGTGCAGTGGTTGTTTCGAACGTAATCTTGCTCCATATGGGTGCCTGTGGTGATGTCAGTTCACGCACTGGAGCAAGATGACTCCCTGGTGCATAGCGTGTCATCATGTATTCAAATCGATTACCCCATGCCTTCGGCAAAGCAACAACGAAAGCGTAGGATTGTCCTTCCCGTACTGCCCAGATCTCGCCACCACCAGCCTGATAGCATAAACCGAGAAATTGTGCTTCTACCCGCGGTATGTCTGTCCCATGGGCCAGACGCACACGATAACGAACCCATGATGCCCGTTCATGCGCCTGACGATATGCCAGCACTGCGACTATACTGAGCACAAATACCACGATGAGAAGCACAATAACCATCATCTAATCCTCAACCAAGGAAAATGCGGCCATATTAAGCGGTTTTGGATCACCAAGACGTGCATCAGAAGCAGGATCGCTGTTGATGACTCCAACAGATTGTGGAGATAAACCTACGAGCCCCTCCAGTTCACCAATTTTCTGCTGGAGAAATGCCCCCCACAAATGAAAACGTTCCTGTGCTGCAACGGTGTTGTTGGTTGGCTCTGTTGTGATTGTGCGCCCTAAGAATGAATCAAATACTCGCATAGATAGCTCCTTCGTTATACTCCGCCTGCTCCAGCGTGTATCGTCTTTTTCACCGTTATCAATCGTCGTTCGTATGGAGAGAGATCGTTATAGATTTCGAATACCTTGTTATTCAAAACTAACGTAAAATGGCCTGCCATGCGCTCAATTGTTTCCTCATCATCATCAATACCGATCGTATTGCGGCGTTGCGCATCCGTGAGCATTGGGAAGAGTTCCTGTAAAAGCGGACCTTGATCCGTTTTCATAAGGCCAATAACGGTAATGAATGTGTTTTGAAAAATTTCCTTTCCAGCATGGGTTTTGAGCAGTTCCAGCGTTTGATCGACGATCCAGAGTCCGAGCCCATAGGCGCGGATGGTCTTTGCCATATTTTCGGCAAAGTTTTCAAAGATGGGATCTTTCAAGAGTACGCCAGCCTCATCCATAATGATGATGCCCTCACGCGGTGTACGGCGCACTTGACGTTGAATTGCCGCACAGATGAGTGTCGTAAAAAATCGCTTGAACCGCTCTGGCATATTCCGGTCAATCTCATAAATAATCACGGGTGTAGTTGGCACCATACGCAGGTCCAGTGTTGTAGGCCGATTGAACACGCTGTCAAGGGGAGGCTCAATCCATTGTGCAATAATGTCCTGCAAGCCTGTGTTGTTCAACTCACGATCGATAATTGCGACGAGATCGGAGAGGAGTGGGATTGTGGCAGCATCATCGAGCGGCATTCCGTACAACCCCTTGTAGAGCTTCGTCAGCGCTCGACTCAACTGCATTGACTGGGTTGGAGTGAGTGGTTCGCGGTTCAACATACTGATCGTATTTTGGACATGCTCAACCTGCTCGACTAACCCAATTTCGAGGTTATCCACGATAGGATCAAGAACATTAATCGTCAATGGTTTATGGCCAGCCTGGGAATAGAGTGATACACGATTGAAGGATGAGCCGGGATGTGTCGCTGCAAGGGCATGAAAATTCTCTTGCGGATCAATCACGATTACCTGGACTGCTTGTTCATCAACTAAACGATGTGCATAGACAGTAGCCAGCGTAGATTTCCCACTCCCAGATATTCCTACAATGCAGGCGTGTTTTGCAGCAATCTTTGCGAGCTCTCGGCGGAGTGGATGACGTTGTGTTTTATCACGGCCTAACAGCAAACCCTTATCACGCCGATCAGTTGCAATACCTGCAGGGACAAGGGGTGCCAACTGGTGAGTAACCAGATTGTGCGGCCGTTGATTAATGCGGATCTCATGCGTATGCCGTGGGGTTGCAAATAGACCAATCTGTTTCTGATACCCCTCCAATGGCCGCATATGAATCGTTGCGTCGAGGGTGTGTTTAATCTGTTGACCATGTAAAATGGCGGAATCCTCAGTTTCGCCCGCAACTAAGACAGCAATCTGCACTTCATGAAGGAGTGATCCCTGTTCAATGATGCGTGCAGCCGTCACAATATCATCCCGTGCTGCGTTGCGGGCAGCGTTAAATTCTTGAAACATCGCGAAGCTCGTTCCTAAACCATTCATCGCCGTGTAGATTTTGTTGCGGGCATCGGCTTGACTATAACTTGCGACATCAACCACTAAAATGACCGGGAATGTCTGGCTCAAAATTGAGCGAAACATCATTGGAGACGCTGATCCTGGAAATTGTGCGCTCAAGAAGCCCCGCCATGCATGGTGCCCATCGACTGATTGCAGAACATGACCCGTCGTGGTATAGCGCTTGGCTCCAAAGACATTTGGAAATGAGCTAAGTGGTATCACTCGACCAATGATGCCACTCTGGAGCAGCGCAGGAAGGCTCTGGCGCTGTTGCGCTGTTTCAGGCCACGCAAGCAAATAATGACTGATATCGTGGATTCCATCCCGCTCCATATCATGGAGTTGCATGAGGGTTGCCTGACGTGCCTCTATCTGCTCGGGTCGTGTAAGCACATCGAGCTCGGCGCGGATCTGCCGCCGCTGGCCATCCAAACTTGCTGGCCGTGAGACCGATATCCAGCGCCAGCGGTAGGGCATACCCACCATCAAACCACCAAACTGACTGATAACATATTTCCAATCACGTTCATTGATTGACAACAGGTTCCGTCCAGCAACGCGAAATGCGAGCGGTGTCACGATAGTCATCGACGACCTCCGTGATGCATACTCATTACTTGGTTATTTTCGTCCATAAGTAGGACTGGTCGATGTGCATCCATATCAGTAGTACTGAACGCCTCATCACTAGGGATAAAAAGCAACTCCTCTGGGGCAATCCGACGTCGCATCTGGTAGACTATGGCAGCCATAATGCGCTCACCGATCTTGATATGATCTTGCTCCTTCGAGAGAATTAACACCGAGCTTAACGATGACAGTAAGAATGAAAGAAAAAAGATCACTGGCCCAAAGAGCAGATTGCAGAGTCCACCCACCAGTAGACCAATGCCCAGACTTAGAATCATTTGCTGCATGCTTATCTGGCCTATGCCAGGAATGCTGGCGATGGGCCGTGGTGTATGTAAGAACTCGCTGAAGAATTTCACAGAAAATCGTTCCGAGCCACTCATAGTTCAATCCTTTCCAGCGTGCAAGAGGACTGTCCTTACACGCTGGGCTAACAGGGATCAGCGAGAGTCTCTAATTAAAGACGAAAATCGCCGTAATCGACTCGATCAGAAATGCACCAATGAACGTCAGGAGAATACCGGCAACGATCATGCCGAAGTTGATATTCTTCGCGATAGACTTGACAAAACTACCAGCAAACACGGCTAGAATCATCCCGCCAACAACGAGCACTGCGAGCACCAACACCAATTCCTTCAAACCAATCTTCTCAATTAACTGGCTAATCCATCCAGCTGCAATCACGATTTTCATCTGAGAACCTCCGATACGAAAATAAGTGAGGTAACGAGAACATCTCTATCACTGACGCTTAACCCACGTCATGGAAGAGAAACAATGGCCCGATCCTCTAATGCAATAACTTCTACTTGACCATGGAATGTGGCAGGAAGACTACATCGTCCAATCACCTCCTTTTGTACCGTTATCACGGCAGGAAATACCAGATTGTCGAGAATCAATGGGATAATGCCTGCGGACGAACGACACGCAAATGCGGTATCAATTAACTGCACTGGACCATCGGGAAGAATGAAAAGCTTCACGCTGATCTGGTCGTTGGTGCGTTGCGCAGAGTCAAACCGGACAGCAGCAGTTGGCCTCGGCGGTACAGCAAATGCAACGGTACCGCGCACGTTTCCCGGTAGGATAAGTGTAAGTTCTACGGTATCCTGCTGCACATCAGAAATACTCAATGCTACCGTTTGTTTTGAGGATTCTTCAGTTGGCGCAATGGGGACTGTTTGATGACTTCCATCTGGAAATTGCACATCAAGATTCCAGGGTTTGGGAATAGTTTCACCTCCACTAGGAACGGTAATATCCAGCGCGAACGATAAGATCAGGGGCTTACCAGGAGTTTGTTCCCAGACAGGCGAGTGTACCTCGAAACGGCTATGTTCCATCTCCGTGACTGGAACAGGAATCGTTTCAGGAAGCGCACGAATAATGCGCCGCTTAGAATTAGCCGACATACCAACAATGGTAAGCGCCACCTGATTTTGCGCTGCATAGTTAATATCCGTTGTTGATGCCTCTATCTGTTCCACAACTTGATAGCGTACGATCGTTCCTTGCGCTTGCTGCACACGGATCTCGGTGCCGGGTGTGAGGGCATCCAACTCCGCTTCTAGTTCGCTCGCATCAACGCCCAACGTAATGTTGATTGTGGTTTTACCCCAAAGAGCGGCTCCCTTCACCTCGGCAGCTGTCACATCCGGCCAACCCGCTGCCGGATCGAAGGCCCGAACAACAAGGGTTTTGTTAGCAAACCCCAGCGACACTGGCGCAGTTGCTCCATCAGCAGCTGTTACAGGTTGCGATGGAACACGTGGTCCGGCAATTGCAGCATCGCCAATACCAGAAAAGAGCAGCCCTAAAAGGAGAGCCATGATCACAATGAGACCTGCACCCAATAGCTTGCGCCCGTGACTCAGCGTTTTAGCAGAAGTGCCATTTCTCTCAATCATTGGCAGGTCATAGGATACCTCGCGATACTGCGGTCCTAGTGAAACGATCTTGCCATTGACGGGGACGCTGCCTTCCCGCTCCCAAGCAACGTGCATAGCTCGCAATTTCGTGAGCCGATCAGCTACCCCAAGACCATTGAGAACCACATCAAGGTGCCGTTCAAATTCCGCGTGGATCGCGTGTTGATTCATACGTCGGTCCTCTCTTTATCGAAATGTCGGCGGAATATTAACCCGTCGCACAATTAATGAGTGGATAAGTTGACTCCCCTGACCGCTGCCAAGATCAATCTCTGCTGTACGCCCAAGCAAAGGAGCATTAAGAATGACCTTGCCAGCACTGCGTGGCAATTGGACTATCCAACGGCCTGCACTGTCGGTAATTCCAGCGGCAATCACATCGCCAGTCTGGGTCGTGATCGTTACTGGGGCATGGGTGATACTATCCCCACTCACGCAACGAGTAGTCGTATCACTGCCACTACAGATTTGTACGACCACATTAATCCGTTGACTGGGTTGGATTTGGATCTGCAATGCTGTTCCAGTGCTGTCACTGACGGGCGGAGCAACAGTGGAAGGGGTTGATGTCAGGGGATCGGTTAATACTGGAGCAAGTGTCGGCATAGAGGCAGGAAGCGTGTTGGGAGAATCCCAAGAGTCAACTTGGAGATGGGCGGCAAATACCCAGCCAATCAATGGAATCGTTGTCATTCGCACCGCCACCCAGCCATTTCGATAGCGACCGGTCATCTGAAGATTCGTGTTTGTCGACAGAATGGCTAGCCGGGAATACTGTGCACCTGGGCCACTGTAGATTGCAGTCATAGAAGCGGCAACATGCACGGTACCGGTTGGCATCTCAACATCAGGGATCTGCACGTTGCTCTCACATGTTTCAATGCCCGCCGTAATATCAGTACTCTCAACTTCTACCGGCGCATCAATGAGTGGATCACAGTTCACTATGGTTGATGGCTTATCGTTGCCCGTTGTGATAGAGATGATAGGAACAGGAGTATTTGAAGCGGGTGCGTTTACGCTTGCTTCTTTTGGTACGCCTACAGGAGCGGGAAGAGCCGGGGCTTCAATGGGTGTATGTGTAGGTGGTACCTCCACGACGTGGAGTGTAAGCACATAGGTTTTGCCACGAGGATCGGGAAGTGGGACATTTCTGTTTTGAGCAATTCGGGCGAATACGGTTCCGTCACTGATGGGACACCACTGGACATTGCTTGCGGGATTGATAGCTGTCCTATCATCATTCCCAGCCAATATAGTATTCTCAGCCGTCACGATCTCAATATTTGTATCGAGATCGGGATGAAGCTCCTGAGTCTCCAGTTGGTAGCAACGATTAGCTTTGCCAAACCACTGCACATAGTCCACGTCTCCAGTGAGCACCGTGCTTGGGGCTACAAAATTGAGGCCTGTAATGACCACTCCAGGTGCAATCAGTGTTGCGTGGAAGGGATCATAGTTATTCTCAAATCGATCGACGAGAGCCGGGTCAAAAGAGACAGAAACCGGTGCATCTGATGGAACCACAGGTTTCTCTATGACTGGTGTGGTGTCTGTTCCACCATTAATTGTTGCTATGGTTGTTGGCAACGAGCCTACCGTAGACTGAACAGTGGTCACTACGATAGAACTCGTTGCCGTAGGCTGGATCGAGGATGTAGCGGTTGCCAGTGTTCCAATCACGAAGGATGTATCCTTCGCTACGACGGTTGTGCCGCTGATTGTACCTGTGGCTGTCGCTGTCAACTCCAAACCTGAGGCGACTGTATTATCCACAGTCAAGAGAGCTGTAAGTTGCTGAGGGATGCCGTTTTGCATACTTACAGCGCTACAAGATACGGTTTGACCTGATGATACACAGGTATTTCCTCCTAGTGATTCGATTGATTGAAGAATCAAGCCATCTGAAAGGGTAAGATCGAATGTCAATGCTCCTGGAACATTGGTTCTAATCCCAACAACACCCTTTAGCGTTTGCCCAGGTCGAACATGAGTTTCCGTTAGTGTTATGCTAACTGTTATTAAACTTTGACGTGCCCCCCCAACAGTAGGAAGAACGAAGGCCCAGATTGGGATTAGTATTACCAAGAATATGAGGATTCCTATAACCCGTTGCTTCATGGGTTCTCCTTTATGGCGTGATAGCCACTATGCACAGAGCACTCAGATTTGGATACGTTACATGGGTATGCCGCCTTCATAATCAACAAAAACGGGCTTGCACACTCTGCTCACGATGAGCGGAGAACACAAGCCCGTCCAAAGACAGCTTTCTGAGCGCTTGACCCCGCTCCGGGTTTCGATTACTGACTATGGTTAGCATAGCAGATTGAATATCGAGCGTAACCCAAATAGCATCAAAGATCCGATGAACATCCGATGGATTTACTTCCTTAATTGCCTATGATTCCTGCGTTCGTTTTTTTGGTGGCCGCTGCTTACTCGGGGAAGATCCATGTCCTGATGGCTGAGGATCTTTTGGAACCGACTGCCTTTGGCGTCGCTCAACGGTCCGCTCCATCTGGGGGGTCACCGTAACCTGATGTGGTACTCGAATCATATCATCTTCACGCCGGCGTTCGACACGCTGCTGCGGCCGGGTAACCTCACGTCGAACAGGAGGCCGCTTGACATTGCTGATTGCATCAAACGCATCATTAACATGATCGATACCTTCATCGACATGTATCGAGGTGTTGTTGAACACAACGCCTGCTCCATCCGCTCCATCAGCGACTGCTGTTTCAAAGACAACACCAACCTGATCAACGCCATGATCAACCTGTGCCATAACCGCACCTGCCTGGGTGTCAACCGCTGCCATGGCGCGGTCAATCGGCGCATTGATACGTTCAGTGAGATTTCCAACCCAATCTATGTTTTCCTCCTGCTCCAGCATTAACGATGCTGTAAGGTCAGTTACGTTGCTCTCCTGTTCTGCAGAAACAGAAGAGTCTGGTTCCAAGTGGAAATCTGATGTAGGAGAAAGTGATTCTCGATCTGCATCACTTTCGTTGCGCACAGTTGATGATGTAATATTAAGGTTTTCATTATCGAACGAGGGGCCAGCACTATCCATAAGTGGGATTGTCCATTGATCAGCAGATGGAAAGTCCTTAAGAATAGCAACACCCTGTGCACGAATAGTGGGAGCAAGAGATTTGGCAGTCGTCTCAGCCACCGAACCGTGCTGGACTCGATCACGGACCATCTGCGCAGCATCAGTTGGTGGAATGTCATGCGACTTGGCCCAGTCTAGGTACTGCCCAACATGAGTAGCCTGGTTTCGGAATTGGCGAGCATCAACACCGCTCACCGTCGAGAGCGTTTGGAGATCTCCTCCTGCAGTGATTGTTGTTCCAACTGAATCGGCTATGGTGTCTATTGTCAGTGGAGCACGTGCGGCGAGGGCGACCTGGGATACAATATGCCGATCAACAGCAGCTTGGGGGGTGTTTACTGCCAGTTCAGGGCTGGCAGTCATAATCGCTTGGCTCACGCTCGCTGGAATGCGCCCCTGCGCAACATTGTAGGCCGTTTGTGAATAGAGTGTGCCATTTGCTGCAATCGCTGCATAGGCTTGGTGCGCAGCATCAACCGCCCGCGTCACAGGCTGGATACCATAGCGTTCTCCCATCGCGGCAATCTGCTCAGCTTGCGCACCTATAATAGGGTACAGTCGCGCACTATCAATAGTCCCCTCAAGCGTTACCGACTGTCGCAGCGCCATACCAGGACTCATTGCTGCGGGAACAATGTCATCAGTAACAAGGCTTGGAGGAGATTCTGTCTGAGTTGAAAGACCAGGAATATCAACCAATGCCGTCATCTCATTAACCAGACGCGCATTGCTCGCAGTCATGCCTTGTACCAACTGCCGAACCTGGCCAGCTTGAACGGGAGTGAGTTCACCAATATGCTGTGCCTCAGGCGCAATACCATGCTCATGCGCAAGACCAATCATTCCAGCCTCGGTGAGGCCTACTGCGTGACCAGCGATTAATGCTCCACGTTGCGCTATAGACAGTGGCCGAGCCTGCTCAGGTGCATCTGGCATCATATGTCCAGCACCCCAACCTTTTGTGCCTTGCAATGGTCGCCAGATCTGGAGGTGGGTAGAATCGTGCTGACGAACAGCAAATCCTTGTTGTACGAGGTTACCAGCCTCCGCTGTTCCCCCAGTAACAATCCTTGCGGGATCTTGTGGGCCTGGTTTTGCCGTCGATGAGTCAAAGGACAGTCGACCGTATACCGTTTGACCTGTCTCAACAGCACTGGTGAAGGCCTGTCTCTTAACAACTGCAGTCGTATCGTGCGTTGCTCTCGCTTTCTGTGCAGCCTCCATATCGGCACTGACTAAGTTGTAGAGACCAAAGCCTGAGCTAGCCCCATGGAGGGCTCCTGAGAGTGCGGAATTACCAGCCATAACTGGATGCGTGGTAGCAACCTTCATGCCAATTTGTGCGCCCCCAGCAAGATCGATGTCATCAAAACCCATGGCTTTCTGTCGGTCTTCGATGTCTTTCTCTGCTGGAATATCCTCTAACTCAGCCCTACCACCACGCACAGCCATTTTTGATAGGGGCACAACCGTGGATCGAATGCGATACCAGCTAAGTTTATACAGCCTCACATGAAGATAGAGATAGAAGAGGCAGAATACCAGCGACAGCGGATATTTTGTTGCAATCCCAAGTGCCTCGGGAACACCAAATAAGAGGACTGTCAGCATACGAGAGGCGACGGTCACACCAATACTCCAGGCACAGAGCCAGACCCATCCCTTGAAGATGCCACCTACAAAAATTCCATTGGTTCCAAAGAGGCCAAGCGGGGCAAAACACGCAAACATGACATAGAGGGCAAGCGTGCCCAACGTAAAGAGGAATCCGATGAGGGCTACCATAAAGGCGCTCGCTGATGCGATGAAGCCAACGAATGCCTGATACGTACCAACTCGACCGAGGGTTAGTGCCTCGGCCCGTTTTTGCGCTCCATTGGGGTCAGTGGAGAAATCGCTCTGATACCATGGAAGGCTGCCATCACCTCCACCGAAGAACAACGAGCGAAACGCTGGCGGCAGCCCCTCAATCGAGACAGGACCATTTGCTGTCTCAATGCTGAATGCTTCCGAACCATTATAGACATCCGCAGCCGTTGCATGCCATGTCGCCATGGCAATATCCGTCACATCATACGATCCGTCACTATTGCGATCGCGAAGTGGTGCGACAATTCGAGCCTGTGCAGCATGGAAGGCATCACTCTCGTCGAGCGGACGATACACTGCTCCATCGGCTCTTATTGTCATAGCACTCACAGGGATCTGTGGTAGAGGAACCGCCGAGAGAATAAACCCTGGAGCCTTCCGCCGTGCCTCATCAAGTAATCCAAACACCGGGCCACCTGCAACCACCAAAATATAGAGGATGGCCATCCAGCGCAAAAATCCACCAGGACGAACCCACTGAACACGGGCACCAACACCGTTGGCAAATAAGCCTAGGATAAGAAAAAAGAATGCAATAATGGTGACCTGAACATAGAGCTGTGTTGAAATGAATTTCAGTATTCCAGGTAGCCAAAAATCTTGAGCAAACGTGGCAATACCGCTAGAGATCCACTCTATCAAACCTGAACCCATCAGCATCATACGTGAGATCATCCATAAATTATCAACGCCGATGAATTGCAGCACATCCAGTAACAACCGCTTCATCTGAGCATCAAGCAACTGATCGTTGTTCATCGTGTCCCTCGATTCTGCTCGGCCATCCATGCTTCGGTCAGGTTTGCTACACGAATAACTGCATAGGATGGCTCACTCGACGAGCGAAAATCGGCATCAGTAGCATTGTGTCGATCGCGAGGGAAATACCATCCTTCCCACCCAGCAAGGGCAATAGCTCCGCGCTGAACGATAAATGGACGTATTTGATCGGTATGGGTTGCGCTTAGGGTAATTGGCATCCATGGATGTTCTACGATATCTGGTGTCCATGCCTCATCTCCTGCCAACACCTGATCACGAGCAGCGCTGAGAACGACGATGCGACGCACCCGTGCGGCACGGTCAAATCGCACGACCACCATAAATAGATGTTGGGTATGCGAATCCCACAGCAGATGGGCATTTTCGACCGATATTCCGTTCGTTGGTGAATCAAGAATCCCAGTGAAGGCGCTAGTAACCGTCCAACTCATCCCACCATCGTCCGAACGTCCAATCCAGAGACCTGCTTGTCCATATGTGTGGTGGGTGATGAATAAGGTTCCATCAGCTGCAATCAGGCGGGGAGTATAGGCTGTCACGCTGGTAACAGTTATGATGTCCCAATGTGTTCCTTCGGTCGATCGTCCTACCATAAATCCACCATCCCTGCTGGCCACGACAACCAGCGCTGGGAGTGATTCTTGTTCTAAGTCCGTTGTATCACGCATCCAAACCGTGTGATAATTTCCACCACGCACCGATGGAAAAGGGGAAAGGATCTGCCATTGACCACTCGGTTGCTCGACGGCTATCTGTGTCTGCATCAATTCATTGCCATGGTTAATACTGGCAACCAAAACCGCACGGCCGTCCGGAGTCCAAGAAACATCAGCTTGGTAGGCATTGGAACTAAAAGGACTCTGGATAGGATCACCCCAAGTTTTTCCACCGTCCCTGCTTTGCCAGATCAGAAGTACAAGTCCCGATCTCATTTCTGGCGGCGTTGTTCCAGCGGTAACGATAATACGATCACTGCGCACACCAATTCCATTGGTCGCATAGCCTTTCTTTGCTGTCCACAGGCGCCGCTCGTAGCGATCACCAGCGGGTGTGGTGCCTGTTACAATGACACCACCTTCATCTTTTTCATCCATCCACTCGATGGACGTTTGATAGACAAAGTGCGGATGCATCCGTTCGTCGAGCGCCCCCACCATGCCCCGAATAGCCCCTGCCTCTGCGCTTAGCCGACGGGTTCCATCGGTGAGCCAGCGTCCAGCACTGGAATTGCTTGCGTGTGTCGGCACGATTTGTACAGGATTTATAGGGATCGTTGGTGAAGGGATTCCAGCAGCACCACATCCAACAAGCAGCACAATCAGCATTCCACCGATAAGTGCACGGGTAACCGAAAACCAGAGTCGAATCCATAGGAGCGCGACGAGGATCGTCCACATACGCATGAGGACAATTTGTGCTGCTGTACGAAGCCATGGTGATAGCGAAGACAGAAGCTGCCGGCTATAGCTGAGATTGAGAAAGAACACACCTGATCGAAAAAGCGTCTTTCGAGGATGGGTCATCGACCCACCAGAGCGCTGATGCTGAGTAGCAAAAACACGCATTATTTCACCTCACTGGTATGTGGCCGGTGCCTGGATGTGGTACGCAGCCGTTGTGGTCGGACGACGAACCAATATCCAGCGCCAACACCAATACCAAGTAAAATCAAGATCCACCTAATTAGTGGATTGCTCATATTGGCACTCGGTTGAGCCGCAACTGGCTGGATTGCACGTGGTGTTACCGTTCGAACAGGGGCAGCTGTTGCCGTCAGATAGACCAAGGTTGGCAAGGAACTCACTCCAGATAAATCGGCCTGGTTGAGCGGTGGAATTGGGGCCATAGGAGGTTCAGTAAGCGGGACTGCGCGCTGACTGCCGGTCTCCCGGATCTCAACTGCCGGCGCAGCGACCATCACGATGCCGACGTCATCCACTATCAGGGTAACAGTTGATACCCCAGCAGTAGCAAATACGGGCATACCACCCCGCGCCGCGTAGAAGGCATCAAGCTGGAGCGGAAATCCATCGGGCGTTCGGCCTTCCACAAGGAGTGTATAGCCCTGAGCTGCAACGGCAAATACCGTTTCACCGTTGGCATCCGTTGTTCCCTCTAGGGTGATTGCCCCCTGTATAAGCGATATGGTAGCCCCACGAAGCGGTGTGGCATCGTCACTCATCTGAACCTCGACAGTGACCGTCGCAGCCTCCTGAGCCGCCACCATGGAGGCACTAGATAACCGCATTACCATAGCAAGAATTATCAAAAAGAACCATCCAATACGACGCATAGTTCCTCTCCTAGTATGGAAAGCCGGGCATTCTGCGAGCGCCCCAATATGCATTCCGATAGAATGGCCGCTCGAGCCAATTTGAAGTAAAAATGACTCCCAGCGTTGGGGAAGCTGCTTCAATGAGATCACCCTTCCCATCCCCATTCAGGTCACCCACATACATGGCCACGTGCGTTGGTTGGTCACCGGGAACAGTCGCAAAAAATACCGCATCACCAGGGCGCAGCTCTGACACACTAATCGCAGCACCATAATATCCCTGACCAGGTGCTGGGCCACCTCGTGTTCCTGCTGGGATAGAAATCCCAATAGATTGATAGGCTGCGAACAAGAGCCCCGAACAGTCAAATGCATTCGGGCCTTTCGCTCCCCAAACATAGGGATAGCCGATATGGGCCGTGGCAAATGCGACGAGCGCATTCTGACCAGGCGGCACCCCAATGGGTGTTCCATTGATGGTTTCGGGTGTCCCCATCGGCGGGAGACCTCCTATCCCACCTGGTTGTCGGACAATATTCTCCGTACAAAATGGATCGCCTGTGATATTGATAACGGCGACACCATCACTGACGGCCTGCGATGACTGTGCATCTGCTGGGGTACGATAGAAGTAAAGGAGGGTGGGCATGCCTGCGGGGGTACGAATCGCCACCTTTCCTCGCCAAGGCAGTCCAGGCTGAATTTGGGTAGGGAGGACACCATAGACGGCTTGTATGGTGCTATCCGAGCGCCAGAATCCACGTGGCCCTGAGCCATCGGCTGAGCGTACTTCGCGAATGACCAACTGTGCCGACAAATCAAGCAGCATAGGGATGGTGGATGCAATCTCCGCATCAACAACGCGGATAATCCCACCGTTGGCGGTTGGGGCAGGTCCAGCATCCTCAATACTCCAGATCGTCAGCCGCAGTGGCCCTGCGTAGATATCCTGACCAAGAAAAAAATAGTCAGAGCGATAGTAGGGCGTTGCGGTGGGGAATGTGTCGGTGATGATGGTTGTTGTTCCTAGAGGATTGAGTGCAATTGTTGTTTGCTCGATAGGAACGGGAGTTGGGCATTGCCAGAGCGACTTGCCTTCCACTATAACCGGATCTGGCCGGATAGTGCCTAGGGACATCGCACCCAGGCCACCACAGCCCAGCAAGATAAGGATGCCGATTGCTAAAATAATACGTGGGATCAGGTGTTTTCCTGGGTATATAGGCATATTCGATCCTTCAAACAAAATAGGCTTGAACTCTCCTCTCTTAGTGAGCGGAGAACACAAGCCCGTCAACTGACAGCTTTCTGAGCGCTTGACCCTGCTCCGGGTTTCGGTTATCGGGATCTGTCACGTTTATGGCAGATCCCTCGTCTCCTCTATACCACAGAAGTTCATCAGACGATCGATAATCTGGTAGGCTGCTTGGCGATCTGGAGAAGATGCTGCTGGCAACAACGTTGCTGGCGGAATAGTAGGCGCATCGGCAATCAGGGCCGATGGAGCAGCAGGCAGAAATGCTTGAATTGTGGCGGTCGGGGCCACAGAGGTTTGGGCAAAGAGATTTGTAAGACTCATCTAGAATCCCGCCGTCGCACCAGCGCTGATGATGAACAGGATCAGGATGACAGACCCCATAACTGCCGGCGCCGCAGCGCCGATCATCTTAAGGCCACGTTTGGTGATCATCTCGTCCATCTCATGGCCGATGATCTTGGCCAGTTGATCACTGGCCCGCTCTAGCGCCGGTAGCGCCGTCTTAATGCCGCCATTGCGATCCGCATTGGCAAGTATCGTCATGACGTTAATAGCTTCGGCACTCCCTGATTTGCGTGCTTCCTGCAGTAGCGCCTCTGCAAATAAGAGGCGTTCCTCGGTAGGAAGGCCGCTCTTCTGATCAACAACCGTGCGCGTTTCTCCCGCATCCATCGCGGCAAACGCTGCAAGAATCAAGGCCTGGAGCTCAGCACGTTCTTTGCGCGGAACCGCAATATAGTTCTGCATTACGGTCAAGAGCGTGGTTTTCGGACCTGCGGACTGCAAGCCAATCCTCCATTGGGTCAATGCAGCAGGTAACGCAAGGCGAATCGCTTTGCGTCGTTTCTCTTCCCGTACTTGTGGTGCTCGCGGGATTACAAATCCGAACGCCAGAAATACTGCCCCAGCTCCTACAAACATCATCAGTCGTGCGCTCCCTGCAATGCCCAGCGCTGGGATCATACTCGCAACAAGCATCGCCAAAAAGCTGCCGATTACCAGACCAAAGGCATGTCGCGACATCCGCCAAGGGAGGCGTTGCGGAGATACAACTGAGAATGTTTTCTGCCGCACAACTTCTAAGTGATAGCAACCTACGGATGTAACTATGGCCCCACCACTAACCATTAACAACGTTCCAATCATGATATGCTCCTAGAAATCAACATTCGGCACTTGGCTCAACTTAATCGCTGCACCAATCGGGGCGATATACACGAGGCAAAAAAACAAGATAGCTGGTAACGCAAATGGGCCACTGAATGCCGCATCCCAACGCTCAGTCATCGTGAAGCGCAAGAATGTGGCAATCCCAAGCCCAACACCAACTACCGCGAATGAAGATACGCGGGCATGGGCAAGTTTCGATCGCACACCCTTCTCACGGAGGCGGGTCTCTTGGAGTGCGATGCTCGCAGCTAACATTCGGTCACGGGCCGATGCCTGCGGTAGATCCTCTGAACCCTCAATATGTTCCAGAAAGCGAATCAGATCCTTGCAGGTAGTCTGCCCTCCAACAGTCATCGCTGTCGAACCAAGGGTTGTAAAACGTCTCTCACCGGTTTCAGGATCATAAACTGCTGTTCCAGCTGTATTTGTCATCCATTGCCATGGTGTCGCAAGTGGCTCGTGGATACCTTCACCAACTTGTTTGATCGCATTGAGCAGTGTTACTCCACTATTCATTAACGAACCCACTTGGGTGGCTGCATCGACGACTTGCTCGGACATCCGTCGTGTTTGCCGGAATTCCATTACATTCAGAATGATCCACGCTATCCCAATCGTGATGGGGATGGCCAGTACACTAGACCAAACCGACCCAGCTATTTGCGCTATTATCAGACTCGATAAGCTACCACTAACAAGAGCAGCCATGATGAGCTGGAACCCCGAGAGCGTGGGAAGTGGTACGATCATACTCTCCAGACCAGACACCCGCCCATAGAACTTGCGCACCCGATGAATACGAGCAGTTTCAATAAGGTGGGTCAGGGGTGCATGAAACACCCCTGCCACGAGCAGCATCAATCCATTGATCAACCAAACCGGGACCATGCTGGCAAATACTGTTGTCAACATTCGCTTTCATCCTCCAGGGCAGCACGTTCAGCTGCCGCATATTGTGCTCGCACGGCATCGACCGCTGCAGCATCGGTTTGTCCTAGCGCGAGCAGCGCCTCCATCAACTTCAGATGTCCTCCCAGACGTGTACGCATGCGCGGCGCATCCAGAAGGTCAATTGGCAGCTGCAGCAGCTCAGTGAGGGTTTCTCGAGCTGCACCAAAGGAGATCCGTGCATCGATCCGTTGGATCATCATATCGAGTGACCGACATTGGGCCATGCCGACATCGATGGTCCGTCTGACGGCATCCCAGCTCTGATCAGCAGGGGGATAGGCAACTAGCGCAGGATCACGGAGAACCTCGTTGAGTCTCATATGTGCATCTTCCCAACACCGTTTTTTGACCTCCTTCATTATCGCCCGATAGAGGGCAATGGCTTGCTTGTGATATTGACTGGCTGGACGGGCAAGATGCACCAGCGCATCACGCACGAGCGGTAAAATGCGCGCCTGATCGCGCTTGATGCCCCATGCAACCTGCGCCTCAGCTAGTGCTTGGGTTGCCTGTCCATTATCCAAGGCGGCGAAGCCGCGGCGCACGGCATCTTCCATTCGTGTGTGTGATGTTTGTCCCGTGTGACCAGCGCTCCAAGCACGTGCCAGACCATTCTTGATGCGGATTGCTAGGTGCTCCGGCAGCGTGGCCCCATCGTGAAAGACAAGCGTATGGCCGTCAGCATCGAGTCTAGCATGATGCTTCCAGTTAATCTGATGCGAGTCGCGGTCTACCTCGACGTCAACGAGAGGAATCATCGTCGCCTCTAAGCCACCCGTGGCATCCCGATGCACGCCAGAGGCTAACTGGATCTGGGTTACCAGCCGTCGGCCCAATTCGCCAAAGTATTCCACCCGGACTACTAGGCTAAATGACCCGATGGCGTCGCGCAAAGCATCATCAAAGCGGTTCTCGTAGGCTACAGCACCAGCCGTGGCCGCACAACTGGCAAAGCGGCGTAGGGTTGATCGAGGATCGGGCGCGTGAATGGTGGTGATCGTCATGTGGTCCGTCATTCCCATCTGGAGAATAGCCCCAGCTTCCTTGGATCGGGTTTCGCCAAATCCAATGGCATCAGGCGTTTGGCGAAGGGCATTGATGGCGGCGTTCACCAAGGCGCTACTGTCTTTGACGGCATCCACCGTCATAGGAGTCCACAGTTTTTTGTCCAGCAATTTAATTTCCTGTGCGCCATCTTCGATAGTGACTATGTGGCCTTCGATCTCTTGCAGCAGTGTCTCAAGAAAGGCGGTTTTACCCGAACCAGTTGATCCAGATACCAGAATACACATTCGGGCACGCAAGAAATAGCGAATGAGATCAGCAGTATCCTCATCCAACGACCCCTTCTCGATCAGTGTCTGAAGCGTCCATGGCACGGTTCGTCCACGGCGAAAGATGAGCAGAGGCTTATTCGTCAGTGGTGCAACAGTGATGCTGGCACGCGTGCCACCAGGGAGGGAGAGACTGCGTTGGCATTCCTGGCTATTCAGGGGTTCGCCAGCATCCTCTGCCAACAGTCGGGCGCGACGCTCCAACTGCGCCATTGAAAGTGGATTCGGAACAATGGCTGGGGCCTCACCTGCCGTGTAGATCTGCACCTTGTCACCAACAAATTTCACTTCGGTAGTATCGGGGAGATCTAGATATTGCTGAATGCTACCCCACCCAATCGTGTCGTTGTACAGCCGGAGCAGGGTGCCCTCATCAGTCGAGGGAACATCAGCGAGCGCCACCCGCGTACCCTGCGCTCCGGGATTGGACTCACGCAGGCGTAGTGCGCTGCGGATGGCATTGGTCAGTACTTGTACTACCTCGCGCCGACGCTCGCTGATGTCCTGGAGCAGTGGATCACGGAGGCGGGGATTAAACAGGTCTTTATCCCGCAAAACATCCTCAGCAGCCGTCAAAATCTTGGCCCATGTATCTGGGGACACGTGGACGGGCTGCTCTTCACGGTTCTGCTGCGTGTGTGTGACCGGAGGAGCAGCTCGACGGCTCCCAAAGTAGGTGAGTTCATCAATAGCTTCGTTGTCGCCATAGGAGCGTGCGTGTGGTTGCGTCATCCTGCAACCTCCGGCTCGGGAACCATCACTCCGTCAGCGACGATGGTAGCAGGCACCAGCTTATTGCGGTTGAATACTGACCGCTGCCACCAGGAGCGTTTCGGAGCAGTACGAGGCAGGTCGATGTCTACGGCCTTGGCCAGTTCGTCGCTATAGGCCCAGACTGCCTGTGCCAGTTTGCTGTTCGGCGCAACCGCCAATGGAGACCAGTACTGGCCTGTCTCAACCTGACGTTTTGCGGCTTGCGAGATCGCTCGGGCATCTCGGGGAATCATTGACAGTTGATGAACCTGGGGGAACTGCTGCGTTGCCATCTTCTGGATCAGGGGCATCTGATCACCCCATACAGACCCTTTTTCAGGTTCTACATAGAGTAGGGAACATCGGTCAAGGGGGAGCTGGTATTCCCGAACCATATCCATGAGGTTCCGCGCCCCCTCTCGTTCCAGAATGCCTAGTGGACAGGGAATAACAACTGAGCCGCCAAACTCTAGGATCTTCAACGGGTAGGGCCGGCGGGCCAACTCGGGTGAGCAGTCATAGATCACCACATCATAGCCAAGCTGAATCGCGATCTGGTACAAGGCATCCCACTGGTGGGGTTTCAGATCGTGCAGGTTGGCGGCTGTAGATGGACCCAGAAGAAAGTCAATGCTCACCTGTTCGCCGTTGATCACAATCTGCTTTGAACGGATAAAGCTCCTCACTGACTCGGTCGTCCAGCCACGTGTATCGTCGCGGGAGGCGAGATCCGTGAAGGGAAGAGCCTCCCGCCCAAAATTAAACTGCCTCCGCAGGGAGGCATTGCTCAAATCGTTTTCGATCATGAGGATCTTGCCCCCACGATAGGCAAAGGCCTCGGCGGTCAAACAAGCCATGGTGGTTTTCGATGCGCCACCCTTGCCGCTGCCAAAACCCAGTACCTTGGTGGTAGATGTCATTGTCGCGACTAGGCCGAGGTTTTCCGCAACCCAGCTGATGAGGGCATTATCATCCAACGCTGGCGAGATAAGCGCACCACGATCTTGGAGGGCCTGCATATCGCGTTGCGCTGGCCCAGTGATCATTACCAGCACTCGTTTTCGGGCGGTGAGTCCCAGATCAACTAGGCGTAGCAGTTCAGCCGGTGAACCCACGCGATCATCGAGCACAACCGCATCAAGCAAGCGATCATTAGTTTCGAGCAGCGAGATGGGAGTATCATACGCTTCGCTGCTATATTGGGTCACACTCTGATACCGAGATGCGATGAGGGTCCCAATCGACCCTGCTTCGCGCATTGCGAATGAGATTTTCATCGACTATCGCTCCTTCGCCCATTCGCTACGAATGGGTTCGATCATGGTTAACCGGCCGTTCCGGAACTCGCGGACAATGGCACATTCGTAGGGGTCGCCAGGCGTGGACGAGCTGCCACGCCGTAATTCGACAACTTGGGTTACCCGCCGCTGCTTCGTCGTATCGGAGTCCATATGCACAACAATGACATCAAGCGCGGACAGGTTGGCTCGTACGATTGCTGGTGTAGTATGCCGGGCCGCAGCTGCGTAGCTCTCCATCCGTAAAAACACTTCAATGCCGTTTGTGGCATGGAGGGTTGTCAGAATAGGATGGCCGGTTGAGGCGGCTTGAATCATGGCCCAGAGTTCAGCACCACGACCTTCGCCGAGAATCACGCGTTCGATATTCAGTCGGAGCGCCAAGCGAACGGCCTCCAGGAAGGCGAACTCATCGCCATCCTCTAACACGAACCCGACATCGTTGAACGGATCGCCGGTAGGCAGCTCTGGGATGTCCTGAACTACCACACACCGCATTTCACCCATCTCACGCTTGAGCGCAGCGGCCAGTGTGGTCTTGCCTGACCCGGTTCCGCCAGAAATGATGATATTGACGTGCTTGGTGAGAATTGCTCGACGGAGGATCTCCGCAACATCCTTTGGAAGCACGTGCGCAGCGACAAGATCATCGAGACTAGCGAACTCATCGGGCAGAATGCGCAGGGTAAGGCTGGGTCCGTCAGGCGTGAGGCCTTCCCGTGTCGCTGTATAGCGTAGCCGCCGTAGGCCGGTGCCGCCACGGGCAACACCAAGTCGTTTTTCATGGGACAAATTGCCCCACGTTGTCGGATCCTCTTTTGGTCCCATGCGGTTGACGAGTAGTTTGTTCTGGAGCCAAATGATCCAATCCCGGTGGAGTGCAAGGGGGAGAATAGATCGAATCCCCGATCGATCGACAACGATATCGCGACCTGGACCGTTCAGGCAAATATCGTGGACGAGCGAATCCCGAACCACATTATCAATCGGCCCCCACCAGGGGATGTGCTTCCATTCCTCGGCAGTCGGAATATCTTTCATCCCTGCCTTGAGCAAAGCTTCTCGAACAGGGATGCCCCAATCAATCGCCTCATTCGCGACGAGCGCGCCTAATGTAGCGAGGAGCGCGGTATGTTTCACGAGATCGTTCTCCTTATCGCCGCAACAGCGATTTACTTCGTCTTGCCAGTGGTATCCAACGTGTCGGGCGCGCCGGGAAGCGTGGTGCGAACGCCAGGCAACAGCTTGTTTGTCTCGCTGTAGGCACCGCTCAGACCGAAGGCATTGAGATCCTGGGGTTCCATGCGGCCAATGACCGGAGCCATCTCCGAATCACCGCTGTAGCGTTGTCCGAACAGGCTGACACCAGGGATTGCGCTGACCGTCCACAATGCTTGACTCTGATAGAGCGTGCCAGCTAGGAAGGCAGCGCCTTTGGTTCCGTCCACGTACAGGACTTCCAGCTTGGTCATCAACATGCAGGTATAGGGGATAGGTTCGCCATTAGCGCTGACATTTGATGCACTGGCAGGAAGCACAGATGCGCCCTCAGGAATGCTACCCTCAGTCAGCACTTCAGTGACATCACCATTCGTCGGTGTACCGCCGACTTCGCGGCATCGATCTTGGTCACCGGTGGGATCAGTAAAACCAATGTTCAGATAATCGCGATCGGTCAGCGGACCAACGGTAGTGGTAGAGAATGGTAATGGCACCATCCCCTGTGGTAGTGCCTTGCCATTTGGGTACATTGGCCGTGTAGGTGGTACCATGGATACCTGAGCCATTGTTGCCAGTTCATCCTTGCCAACATTCCGCGTTGACCAGGTGCCCACGAGGATTTCAGGATTACTCACGCCGTCCAGCTGTGGAACCCGGTTAATCGGAACCGCAATTGTTCCAAGATCTTCTAGGGTAATCTGGACTCCGGCGGGCACATCCCGCGACCAAATAGCAACTAACTCCGTGCGCTGATTCATTACGTTGGTGTAGATCCCGAATGCAACAGCCAGAATCCCGAGGATCGTCAAGAGGATTGGGAGTGGCGAACGGCGGATGGCTTTTTGTGGTGTAAACGACATGAACAACTCCTTGATACCCATTTCAAACCAACAAAAACGGGCTTGCACACTCTGCTCACGATGAGCGGAGAACACAAGCCCGTCCAAAGACAGCTTTCTGAGCGCTTGACCCCGCTCCGGGTTTTGGTTATCGACTGTGATTTAGCATAGCAGATTGAACATCGAGCGTAACCCAAATAGCACCAAAGATCCGATGAACATCCGATGGATTTCTACGGTGAGCCAGTCACCACATCGAGACGACTGGCTGCTTCAACAGTAATCGTTGCAGTACTATCGCCAAATCCGAGAGAAATTGATTGAATGGGAACCTCAACCCGACCACATAATGCTGCAGAGGAAAGCATTTGACCATTACATTCCCCACCACGTGGAAGAACTATCCACGTCGCACCCCGCGCAATATCAAGGGGATTCCCAACGAGGCCAGGAACACTCGCCAGATTGAGCGCGAGCATTTGGGTAGCACGAGCTTCCACCTCCGCAGAGTCACGGAACGCAGCCTCTGATCCAAAGGATGTATAGCTCCACATCTGCGCTGCGGTACGTGTTGACTCACGAATTGCTGATTCGGCGCGTTGGATCTGGCTGACGCGTTGCGCATAAAACCAGCCTAGGCCACCAATGAGCATGATAACCATCATGAAGGCGGCCCCAACGGCCAGAACCCCGCCTTGTGCACGTCGTGGAAGTACTTTTTTTCGCAGTTGCTGGAACTGCTGAAGCGTCAATCGTTTCATTGATCAATACTCTCTTGATTTGCGCTTCCTGGAATATGTGTGCTGGAGCCTGGAACATCCCATACAGGAATATCCGTCGATGGGTTGTCCGCCTGAAGTGGTGTTCCTATGGAGCGACCAGGACCGCCGTCAACCTCGGAGGCGCGGGAATACTGGGACGATACCGTGAAATACTGTGGCATAAACGGGAGTTGAATCCAAGGCTTGATCTGCACACTTACACGGACGGTCACCGGCTGGTAGCGTGCACAGCCACCACTACATTGTACCGACACTTGGCGAGTATCAAGATCAAAGGCAGCAGTAGACAACATGGCATCCACGCTGTCTTCCACACGATCAGTATCACCCCCCGAGATTGCCGCTTCATGGGCACCGGAGGCCGCAGCAAAGGCGACCGCATCACGCGCGGTAAAGACTGGCCAGAAAGCTAGCACAGCCAGCACAATCATCATCAAGGGTGCAAGAATCAGACTAAATTCTACAAGCGCTTGGCCGTGGACTTTTCGTTGGCTACGACCAAGCCCCATTACTCTGAGCCTCTGAAGAATTTGGGACATGTGCATCGTGGACTCCTTATAGTGACTAGAGGTGTCTCCATACAATTCCGTTGGTGGAATAGACATGCTGCTATCCCGCTCCTTATCTGTTGCTCTGGCGATTAGTATCGATAACTTCTTTCTCCATGCTGTTTGGCGATGCCACCAAGAACGTACACTCGCCCCCGTCCAGCACATTTCTTCCGAGAATTAGTCAGTTGTTCTTCTACCTCAACTCCAAGTGCAGACCATGCCAGAGTAAACGCTGTGAGGTCTGTGGGAATCTCACGGGGAGTGAATTCACCAGTACCGCAGGCATTGAGGGTGAAGAAGATCGGGATAGGAAACGTATTAACTTCCACCGGTATACCAACGGAACAAGCCGATGGGATTACATTGTGATGACGACAAAGACTTACTTTGTCGGCACCTAGGATGACCTGATAGCGGCGTTCGTGTTCGTCAATATAGATTTCTACTTCCACGCGGGCCTCACTTGGTGGTGACTACAGCGAGCATGTTGATAACAAAGGTTCCGTCCATGACCGTGTATTGCTTCCACGTTTGCCCTGTGGCAGTAAACACCACACGGGTTTCAACGAGTGCGCTGACCTTCATATCGACGGCCCGAATTTGAGATAGGCGGTAGGCGTACACATTTGGCGCAACGTTGGGAGCATTGGGTACACTCCAGTGTAAACGTGCCTGAGCGCCCATCTGTGCCGCACTAGGGTTATCTCTATAGCGAAACACACAGCCACGCAGTAAGGATGTATCGATGCCTGCTGGCGGCGCATCAGCCCCTGGCCGACAGCCAGTCCGACCAAGGCCATCAGCTTTTCGCGCCTCAATACCCATTGAACCGTTATAGCTCCAAGCCACAACCTCCTGTTCATAGCGATAGCCGGGCGGTGGATCTCCAAGTGGTTGGAGTTCAACATAGGGCATGAAATCGCCGGTTTCGGCGTGCGGCCACGACATCGTTGGACTGTCTGCCAAGGTAACACCCTTCGCTGGATCAAGATAGCCATGGTATCGTGGCCGCATTGTTCCATTGGGAATGGGCACTGGTGGGGGAGGAGGTAGCTCACGCAGTCGGAAGATATAACCCAATGCTGTACCTCCCGTGGATGGAACATCAATTTGCAGTGTTCCTCTATTTCCAGACCAAGACACATTGGTTGATCCCCAAGTCCCCGTACCGACAACCTCATCAACATAGGCATTCAGATCCGCCATGCGATTAAATGAAAGAGTAATATTGGTAGTTATTGGTGGCGTTGCCATTGGAACACGCGCTTCAAATGATCCTTCTGCACTAACCGGGATGTTATAGGTAACACGACTACCCCCTGTGTTACGCAAGGAAACACTTCCAAAGGGGCCTCGGACAGTTGTTCCATCAATCTTTTTGAGTTCGACATGACCACGAATTGTTGCAAATATGGGGTTTGCTGTTTCAACTAAATTGAATACATTGCCGACAGAGTTGCCTGGTGTGAACCGGAGCGCATTTGTATCACTGTCCACCACACTATTCGTTCCAGGCGTTGGGTCGATCTGCTCATACATAAGGTAAGCAGGGGGCGGGGGAGGGCTATACATGAGCGTCCAGCCAAGCTGGCCCACGCGAGGACGCAACTGGTTTCCTGTCAAGGAGAATGTGGTTGCCCCCATACCAGGTGTCACCTGAGCGATTGTGCCGCCTTGCGAACCTAGGAGTGAGAGGGTGCCGCCACTAAAGACCTGCCATATGCCGTCAACATTGCGCTTCTGTACCCGGGCATCAATCGTGGGGATTTGGATATAGTAGAAAATGGCACTGCATCCACCAGCAGTTAGGTTTCGTAGTGCACCCGCAGGGCCTGCTGCGCCAGCATCGAGCGCAGTCAGAACACCAGGCTGGGTTGTACAACTGCCCTCAATTTTCCAGACGAAATCTGTCTCAGCGAGATCAGGGCGCAGATTGATATAATTATTGGGAGCAACTGGCATCGTCGTTGGCCATGCGAGAACAGCGTTGCCATTAGAATCAGACCGAAGTATTGTATTCGTGCCGAATGTAGGGTTATGCCACGTTATAGACTGGTTAGCGATTGGTCCAGCATCTGCGCCAGCCATTGTTGCTCGTCGAAGAGAAATTGTGATAGATGGGTCAGTAGTTCGAAAGTAGGCAAACTGAACCAAACCGTTTTGCCATTGTCCACAACCAGTTGATTGACCAAAAATCTCAACCCGATAGTAACGGCCAGCAATGGTTGGCACGCTTAGCTCAGGATTTGGACCACTTGGCTTCAGTTCCCAAAAATTACGCCAGTGATTTGAGAATGATGGAGGTGGGACTCCATCAGTTACGATATAGTAACCATCCTCGATATGATTTGCACCACTGTTACGGATAGCATGACGAAATGCATTATTGAGGATGACTCCTTGTCCAGCATGCGTAAATGGATAAATACCAGCCAAATCACCATAGTAGGGGGCTCCTGGAGGCCCATCATTTGTCCAACTTGTTGATGGATTCCAGTTGATTGCATATTGATAGCGATCAGCGGGCTGATCATACGCATAGAGTATTGGCAGAGCAGTAATCTGCGTAGCACTGAGTTGATCAAATGGTACTTGAGATTCACGCACCTTAAGAAACATTCCCTGTCCATACCGTGAGCGTACGGCCCCCCATGAAAAGGTATTTGTGCCAACTGGTACAAGTCGGCCCGGACTCTGTGTATCTAAATTACCTGATAATGAAACATTTGGTATTGCGGGTGCCCCAGGGCATGATGGAGGTGGGATGGTGGGTGTTAAAGCTGGAGTAGGTGATGGATTGACACCACAGAGGCCAGCATTTGATAGGCGATTCATGTTAATGGTAATAGACTGGCCTGCGCGACCCAACGCAGTGGTTGTCTGATAGTCACCATAGCCTGCCGCCAAAACTGTTACCGTCTGCCCATGATTGACGGAAAATGATGCAGAAGAGACACCATCGAAACCTTGCGAGTTATCTGCGAGTTGAATGCGTGTTTGGAATGGATTGCCACAGGCAATCACGCTGATGGCCAATACTCCGGGCTGCGGCGTTGCAGTCGGGATCGGAGTAGGTGTTGGCGTAGGTTGCGGTGGAACATTCCAGACATGCACATCGTCATGACGGAACACATCCTCATACCCGTTGCCATTAGGATCATAACTGGGATACCATTCCCCAGCTGCGTACAGGCCTTGCGGTGGAGTAGGAATAGAAATCCCGACGATACTTGAAGGCCATTGTTCACGATCAACCCGATTGTCACCATAGCCAGGGTCCTGAATTGATGATGAACGGCCAACACCAATCGGAGGTCTACGCCATGAGCCCCACCAGCGAATACCATCACTGCCAGTACATGGAGCACCACCACGGTTGGTTTCATGTACTTCAGCTCGATAACTGTTATTTGATAGTGTGCTCGCAGTCCAATTTTGACCTTCAACCCAAATGGTAGTCCTCGACCAACCACCAGGATTCAATGCCTCATTGCACGAGGATGCTGCCACTGATTCAGTATATCCAAACGTAATGAATAGTGCTGCTAGAAAAGCCACAACCCCTGCAACCATATGGGGTAATGTAAAGTGACGCATGGATTCTCCTTAGCCTTAATAGAATAGGACGACGAGCGTCCCTCCAGTATCCCAACCATCGACTCTACCTACACCAATGCCGATCCGGCTATAGCGAGCAGATGACAATGGGCCATAGGCTCCATCCTCAAGAAGAGACGTGAGTTGATCGACATTATGCTGAGCCGCGATAATGTCAGCCGGTAGGGGAATCATATCAACCGAGAGTGGGCCACCTTCAGTGATACCAAAAGATTCCAGCCATACCGCCTGATGCATCCGAAAAACAGTGCTGTCTTCGTTATAGAGGCGGAATGCCAAGCGGGACTGAGCCATCGCGCCAGCGCGTTGGAGAAGATCCTCATCGAGAACCAGTGGTTGCATGTGCTTATCAGTACGTAAGGTATTAAATGCCGAAATGATGGCCATAGCTTGCGCCGAATCGTTCTGCAGTTGGAGTGTACTAGTGAGCGGCAGCCACTCCACTAAGCGAAATGAAGCTTGTTCTTCTGGAGACAGGTCTAATTCGACCGGCATAGTCAGCGCGGAGATCATCGTAAATGCTGGCAAATTGATGCTTGGTGCTTGTACCTCACTCCCTGCTGGGCTAACGATGACCGATGTGGTATTACGAGATTGCAGCTGCCGATTCTCAACGTTTGGAATATAACCAACTGGATTACGAGGCAACACCAGAGCACGTATGAGTAGTACACAACACATAACCCCGATACCTGTCCAGACAGCCCAATGAGAAAAGAAGCGTTTGAGTCGATATAGATCCATCAAAAACCTCCACAACGAAATCAAATTAAAAACGCCTGTTAGTCCACATTCGGTGGATCAACAGGCGTTAGCCTTCTAAGCGTTTGCCCCCGCTCCGGGGTCTAATTGTCATTTCTGGATTAAGCTGGTACGTCTTTCAGGAGGCGCTTTAATCCTCGCCGTGCTTGTCGTACAAAGCCGCTTGGTTTACCACACGCTCTATCTGCTTCTAATAATTCTGCAATCTCCTTCAATGTTGTAACAAAATAACGAGGAACGATGAGGGTACAAGTGTCTATATCTTCGTCAGAGGGAAGCTCCGATAGAACAGGCGAAATAATGGAGAACATTGGTCTGCGCGATGCCTGCGCAGACTCATGTATAAACTCTTTATGGTGTGCAGACATGCGCGACTCCTTTGCATTAAAAACGGGCTTGTATTCTCCATCTGAGTGATAGAGAAAAGTACAAGCCCGTCAACTGACAGCTTTCTAAGCGCTTGCCCCCGCTCCGGGGTCTAATTGTTGGTATAGACTAGGGATAGGCGATGCCAGAAACGCGATCGCACGTCTCGGAATTGAACAAATTGTCTCCCATTCGACCCGTACATTTAGTTTGCACATACCACACGCCCAGTCTATCACCAAGCGTCGGTTTACCAGTGATTTCAGGGTGATATTCTAAGATAGCACGCTCGAAAACCTGCCATGTGTAGGGTTTCGCCGAGCTCCCCTTCTCTGCACGTAATGGCATTCCGAATAAGGCAACGCTCTCGGCTCGACTCTTTCCTGATTGGCCATCAAATTCCAGACCATTTGTTTGCCAAAATGCCGAAACATTCTCGCCAACATTCTGTTTGGTTTCCTCAAAATAGAGGGGCATCTCAGGAAAACCATAGGAACGTGCTCGAGCATCCTCTTCGCGCCAATTTGGGCTTGTCCAGTCCGACTTGACAGCACCCAGCCGACCCAAAAGAACATCGTAGGGAGCATTATTCTCTGGGTGCAGTTCGAAGCGCTGGCGCTCAAAGTACTGTGTGAGGTACACCCGGCCGGTATCCTCGTTGACTTGCTCGAACGCACTTGTGATCGGATATCCAAACACCGCTACGCCACCATTATCTTCCCAAAATTGGAGGAATCGACCTTCAATACAATCTGGAATCAGTGCCACGTCAAAACATTTCCGTTGCTCTGCAGCTTGCACCGATGGATGCACCAACATTCCAATAATCACCAAGAGCATCAAGACGAGAACACCGATAAAACGAATGCCCTTCATATGAATGGACTTCATGTGATTTTCTCCTTTCGTGACATGGTGTTCTATAAAACTAATCCAGCCATGACTAGAGTATCAGATTGAATCGTTGAGTTCAGTACTTTTTAGAAAAAGATCCGATGGACATCCGATGGATTTCGGATTGTATACCCATCGAACGGAGAAGAAGTTGGTTAATTCTCCGAACTCTGCCCTCCACAATCATTTTTCTCCTTCTTATTCTCCTTAGCTATAGCAGCCTTAAGCAAGGCTTCTCGTCGTTCGCCCACACTCAGCATATTCTCAATGAAGAGCTGTTCAGCTTCGCGTTCTTTGTCGGTCTGTCCAAATGGTGAACCTACCCATATACGGTATCCACCTGATGTGCGACCTGCAGGCCGTCCCCGTTTTCTTTTGTTGGGTGGCTGATCATCTGCCAAGAAAATGCACCTCCATTTGTATTTTCTACGGTATTAGAATACCGTAGAAAATACACTAAGTTTATGTAGTTGTCAATAAGGGGTTAAACGCAAGACCACTCAAATAAGGGGTAGGGCGCTGGGCAATGCGTCCATTGGAAGGGTGGTGGTCGTCCGGGATCACGGATCGGATCACCCGTCAGCGTGACCCGACAAATGGCATCGTCAAAACATCCCCTTGGCTGGTTCCGCTGCGCATGGTCTGGGCCTTTCCGCAGAAATTTCGTCATTTTTTGCTTGACCACGCGCGGATTGATCCGGAAACGCTTGATGGATCTTTCCATGCCAGGAATGTCGGGTATTGAGGCGACGCAGCAGGTGCGGCGCATCAGCCCACGGTCGCAGGCGGTTGTGCTGACCTCATTTGTGGAGGATACCGACATTTTTCCTGCAATCAAGGCTGGGGCGATTGCCTATCTGCTGAAAGATGTGGGGCCACAGGAGGTTGCTGCGGCAATTCGAGCATCGGCACATGGGCAAGCAACCATTCACCCACGCATCCCAAACCATGGGAGCGATGCACTGGTCATGCAGTATCCATGACCAGTGCGTCATCACAGTGGTGTATCGTCCGCCTTTCCTTCCACGCGCTTGCGCTGCGGCGAGGCCACCGGTCGTCCGTTCACGAATGAGATCGTGTTCGAACTCTGCCAAGGCAGCAAAGAAATGAAAAATCAATTTGCCCCCAGAATTGGTGGTATCGAGGTGCTTTTGGAGGGCACGAAAACCAACCTCACGTTGATGGAAATCCTTACCACAACTCTCAAGAAGTTATAAAGTCCTTAGGTCTTGATCACGTAAATTTTGTAGCTTATTCCATTTGTTCACCCCTATCAAGAGCCGCCATGCATGTAACAAGCTGGTTTTTTGTTTTGTGTGTATCGGGATGCGTAGCACCAAGCATGGTCGTTTGAATATTCAACGCTCGTTCTAGCAGCACTCTTGCTGCCGTATACTCTTCAGTTACTTGATAGAGTTCAGCGAGACTCCTCAGGCTGGTTGCAATATCAGGATGATCCGGGTCAACGGTAGCCTCTCGAATGGATAACGCTTCCTCCAATACGCTTCGTGCTATTTTATAATCTCCAAGACATTGATACAGTAATCCTAAATTATTGAGTCCATACGCAACATCAGGATGGCGTTCCCCAAGTGTTTCTTTAAGCATGCTCACGGCTTGCTCATAGCATCGTTGTGCTGCGTTATAGTCCTTCATGCTCTGAAGCGTGCGACCTAGATTGTTAAGGTATATCGCTTTAATCGAATCGTTCTCAGTTTCATCACAGATCACCAATGCACGCTCATAGAGCGCTTTTGCGCTAGTATATTCTCCTAGGCCCTCAAGTATACGTGCAAGACAATTAAGACTAATCGCAACATCGGGGTGCCGAGAACCAAGAACCGATTCTCGAATGGATAATGCTTGCTCTGCGAAACGACGGGCACGTTTATAATCAGCCATCGAATCCAGCAAGGTTGCAAGCGCTCCTATAGATGTCGCTGTATCCGGGTGATTAATGCCCCACGTTTCGGTAAAAATCTCGATAGCACGCTCATAAAAATAAAATGAACGATTAAATTTGCCTGTAGTATGCATAAAGGCACCTAAATTGTGGAATGATTGCGCTGTCGCAGGGTGCTTTGGTCCTTGAATTTGTTCCCGAATCGCAAGCGCCCGCTCATAAAGCTCATAGGCTTCGCTATAGTTTCCAACAAATTCCATTAACAGAGCACGGTTGTTGAGGCTTGTTGCCATATCAGGATGGACTGGGCCAACAGTCTGTTCATAAATGGCAATTGCTTGCTCGCTTGGGAGATACGCTGATTCGTAATCCCCCATGCTTATGAGAAACAAACCAAGGTTATTAAGACTTTCGGCAGTCGCGGCGTGAATAGAGCCGAGTGTTGTCTCAAAAATAGACAAGGCTTCTTTACAGAGCATGCATGCAGTTTTAGAGTCACCAAGACTATATGCCACTGCACCAAGATCATTTAATGTTTTCGCGGTTGTCGCATGAATTCTTCCAAACAGGTCCTCTTCAATTGCAAGGGCACGCTCATAATGTGTCTGTGCCATAGCAAAGTTTCCCATAGACCAATACACCTCGGCCAGGGAATTAAGACAGGTTGCGGTATCAGGATGCATATCGCCGAATGTTATCTCATAAAGACGCAGGGCATGTTCGTAGGCTGGTTGGGCTGATCTAAAATCACCTATTGTTTTAAGGCAGAGTCCCCAGTGGAACCAAAGCTGTGCCATTGCAGTCTCAACACGATTCGCTCCACGATGAATAACCCACTCAAGATGAACCAGCATACGTTTCATGCTGCTAACATCACCATTCTGGCTAATGTTCTTCACATGGGTAATCAGAGACTCTTCAACCGTTGATTGCGCAGTTACATCGAGAATGACTGCTTGGGCAAAGTTCGCGACGAGGCGATGCAAACGCACCCCTGTATCCTCCACAATCATTAATCCAAGATCGGCTAGCCGACCTATTGCAGCTTGACCTTGCATCATTTGAGGGCGAAGATTGACGCTCGTAAGAAGAAGTTCAATGGGGATGAGCATGCCTGGAGCAAAACAAGCAGCTCGTATGAGAATCGCACTGGCCATACGATCTCGTTCATTCTGTAAATCAAGTCGTCGATAGCTCATCAGAAAGGTTCGTTCAACATCACGATCATGCTTGGTCGTAGAAATGTCATTTTCATGTTCGCCACGGAGCGAAGGATGGGCCATAATCATAGCATTTCGCAGCTCATTGATATAGTCCTCACTGCTTGTCCACCTGAATTCTGCGAGATAGCTTCCGGCAAGTTGTAAGGCTAAGGGTAAATCACCCAACTCTTCTGCAATAGCATCCGCCTCATTCGATAATAACCGTGGGGCAAGTCCTTGGAGAAGACTTATACTTGCGGAACGATCCAGAATATCTAGACGATAAACAGGAATATCGAAACTCGATGGCCAGCGCTGGCGTTGACTTGTGATAAGAACGCGACAACCACCAGTCATTGGTAACCACTGTTGCACGAGGAGAGGGTCATCACAATTATCAAAAACAAGGAGCCGCGGTATGTTCTGCTCCCAGGCGTTTTGAACTAAACGCACTTGGTCATCAAGCGTCAAATCACCATTAGAGCGGTAGAGTTCGAGAAATCCCGGCCCTCCACACGCTGCAACCTCGCGTGCTATTGCCGCCGCATCTCCAAAATTTAGCCAGAAAACACCACTGAAATAACATCCATATCGACGCACAAATTCTACAGCGATGCTCGTTTTACCAACACCACCCAGTCCCGCAAGGATCACTCGCGATCCTAAGTCAAGTGCCGCATCCGCATAAAAGCGATGCGCGAGGGTCATTAACACGTCATCACGGCCAACAAAGTGTGGATTTGCGGCAAAAGGTATTCGTGAACCAGACGGGGGTGCGCTAATTGGAGGGACAACTGTTAGGGGTATCTCATTGAGTAACTGCTGCATGCCACTAAGGTGCGTGATATCACTTTTCCAAGAAACAAACAATGCTTGATCTTTCTCATCAAGCACCTGTTGAAATAAAAGCTCAAGCGATGGAAGACCTGCGGTAGTCAAGAGCGAGTTAGTTTGGCCTCGTGCCAGCTTTAATACAACGGCTGTTTGAAGCAAATACCGCCAGTTTTGGACAGTTTGCGTTTTCCCTCTATCCCATCGCTTGATCGTGCCAAGCGGCACATTACTTTTATGCGCAAGCTCCTCTCGGCTGAATGCTGTTGCCTCCCGATATCGCCGAAATAGTTCTCCAAAAGGTGTAGGGGGTATCGACACCAGTAGCCTCCTCTTTATAACCGCGATCCAAAACGATCTATAGCTGATTCCTACTAAAACCGGATTCTTTGTCTATGCTAAAGGCATTCACTCTGGCAGCCAAGAGTTTAGACTGACCGCCGTCATGTGCACTGACGACGGTTCGTTATCCGGAGAATGGCAATGACGATCCAATATCTGACACCACGCGAGAAGAAAGTGCTGGAATTAGTGGCGGAGGGTCTCCAAAATAAGGAGATTGCGGACAAACTTGGCATTTCAATCTCAACTGTTGAGAATCATCTTAAGGCCATATTCCCAAAACTTGGCGTTGGAAATCGAACCGAGGCAGCACGAGTATATTGGCAATCATAGCATCTTATTGCCTATTAATCACCTCGATAACCGCTATATGTGATATCGGTCACATATAGCGGTTATCCGCTATATGTGATATCGGTCGATTGCGGTAGTGTATCCTCATACTATTACATCCCACCAAAACCAACCATAAATGCGCGTCGTTAAGGAATAAGGAGAAATGTGCCTATGCCATAGGAATGATGTTAACTAGTTTCTTGATGCTCATAGCAAGGAGCTTAGCCACTGCTCCCAACGCAGTACATGCTGCCTGAAATGGGCAACAGATCCAAATGGCGGTATACGGAAGTAACTTTACCAAATTAAGATCGAAGGCTCGAACCAACACGGTAATTGGACGGTTTGAGAAACCACCTTCGACCCTACAAAAATGAACTACCAAATTTATTCATGAAGGAGACCTTATGAAAATCTCAAAGATCATTCTCACGTTCCTTTTTACTATCACTGCCCTCGTGGTTCCAAACCCTTCGGCCTATGCCCAATCCAAAGAGCCTGTTCCAACTGAAACGCCTGTGAAAGAGCCTGTTCCAACTGAAACACCCGGCGATGATCCCGATCGGAATTTCTGGTCAAATACAACAGCCGTCTTTTTCGATGCTGGTATCCATAATAATGCGCCTGCATATATTAGTTTTATCTCTGTTGCATACACTGATGGAAGTAACGAGTTTCAAACATCGTTCACCCCGTGGACGTATACAGGAGCACTTGTTGATGGTGGTCGCCGCACATGGACACTCAAAAACGGCATCAAGATCAAGTTTGATCTTGATGGATATGGTCGTCGAGAATGTACGGTTTCCACTTCTAGTCGGTATGCATTTTGGAGTTATACAACGGTAACCTACTTAGGCAATAACACATGTAGTATCAAATAACCGTCGCGTCTGCGCATCACTACGGTGCTATCGATACGCATTACTTCACCTATAAAGAATATACAAAAAAGGCATGGTTTGTATTTCAATAGAGCTCATGATCTCCGCATCGTAAATGATGGTTCTGGAATATTCTTTATCAAGCGATATTTATACGGTTTGTCAGCGTTTATCGCGACGTATGGATCGCTCAACGTTCCAGAACCATCATCTCCACTCTACCAGGTGCTGAAATTTTGGAGTTCTTAACCATGCTGTCGTCTTACTCTTCCGGCGGGAGGGGAATCGATAGACCACCTCTTCTCGCCTCATCAGCCATGGGATGTCCAGATACCACGCTAGGAGGATTCCAATGGATGCACGGTTTCGGTATTCAAGCCTGCTTTTGATATTGGTATTCGTGTTCGGCGGCGCACTGGTCATGCTGTCTCCCAGACAGGCGTTGGCTTCCAGCCATTCTGAGACACGCTTGAGCGGTCAGTATGAGTCCAATAATGGTGGGACAACAATCTGGTTGCGCTTGTGTGGTGCCGGCGCCAAGTATCGATTCCGATCCGTGCGTGTCGCCGACGGGGCGGTGCTCTGGGATCGAACCTACGATACGATCAACGGGTGTCTGCCATTCTCGTATCGCGCGATTATTGGCGCTCGAACGGGTGAGCAATTTCGCTTCTACACCATGGTCCTCGACGCGCCTATCAGCGATGCGGAGTTTCTCAAGCGGGCACGGCGGGATTTCTGCCGCGTCGACAACGGTGCGGCTGGTACGATCACGTGCCAGCGCGAATCTGTATCGTCTCCAGGATCGGACATTAACGAACCGTCGAACAACCAGACGCTGCATGATGCTATCACTGTTCGCGGCTGGTACCTAGATCTGGCGGCGACCGAAAATTCCGGTATTAGTGAAGTCCATGTTCATCTGATCGATGGATCCAGTGATCGCTTTATTGGCGCAGCCACCTATGGCATCAGTCGGCCCGATGTCGCCGCTGCGTATGGCGATACGCGGTTCACTAACTCGGGCTACTCTCTGAGTTTTGATACCCGCAATTATCCTAATGGAACCTACACATTGCGGGTTGACGGCCACAGCATTATGTCTGGTGCTTGGAGTTCGAATGCCCGAACTGTGACCATTGCCAATGCCGTAAATCAGCCGCCTAACCCACCCAGTCTGTCCGCTCCTGCCAATGGTGCCACGCTCGCCAGCCGCACCATCACACTTGGCTGGCAAGATGCTGGTGATCCAGATAACGGGCCACGTTCCTACCGCGATTACTCCGGCGAGGTCTGGAATACTGATCGGTCTTGGGGTGCAACCATCAATTGGCAGACGGCTACCAGCGCCAGCGTGACCGTTCCCGCCGACGGCGCTTATTCGTGGCATATGCGCTCCGGAGATGGGGGAGCATCCAGTTCGTGGTCAAGCACGTGGAATTTCACCGTCAGCACGCAGGCGTCCGCTCATCACGATGATACACGCCTGCGCGGCGCGGCCGAATGGAGCGGAACGACGATCTTTCTCCAGGTCTGCGGTGGCGGGCCGAATTATCGCTTCCGTAGTGAGTCAATCACGAGCGGGCAAGTCCTTTGGGACTATACCTATGGGTCACTCAATGGATGTTCTCCAGATTACCGAGCGGTCATCACGGCGGCGCCGGGCGAGAAGTTCCGCTTTTACTCGACGGTGATGAACAGTCCTCTGGCAGATGCGGATTTTCTGGCACGAGCGCGCCGTGACTCCTGCATTGTTGAATCGCGCGGCATCATCCGCTGTCAGCAGGGCGATACGCCTCCCGAACCGGTGGCGCATACTGACACCCGGCTGCGCGGCGCAGCGGAGAACAACCGTACGACCGTATTTCTAACGATCTGCGGTCAAGGTCCAAACTATCGTTTTCGGAGCGAGGCCATTGGCAGCGGCGCCGTGCTGTGGGACCAGACCTATGGCGCCATCAATGGCTGCTCGCCGAACTACCGCGCCGTGGTCAACGCTGTCCCCGGCGAAACGTTTCGCTTTTACTCAACCGTGATGAGCGGCTCGTTGTCCGATAGCGATTTTCTGGCGCGGGCGCGCCGCGACAGCTGCAGGATCGACTCAGGAGGTGTCATTCGCTGCCGTCCAGGTAATACGCCGCCAGACCCGATTGGCGGTAGCGGCGGGAACCATACGGTATTGAGCCAGCGGCAAGGATTCGATGCCTGTACGGCGCCGTCGCTGAGCATGATGCAGACGTGGGTTAATAGCAGCCCCTACCGCAATATTGGCATCTATATCGGTGGTTCCGCACGCGCCTGCCACCAGAACAATCTGACCCGCGATTGGGTGGCAGCGACGAGCCAGCAAGGCTGGACATTTATCCCGATCTGGGTTGGCCCGCAGGCTCCATGCACTGGCTTTGGCTCACGCATCAGCAGCGATGTGGCAACGGCGCGCAATCAGGGTACGCAAGAGGCCGATGCAGCGATTTCAGCCGCCGGAGGGTTGGGCCTTACCGATGCGGACAACGCTCAGAGCATCATTTACTACGATATGGAGGCCTACAATACTAACGACAGCGGGTGTCGCGCGGCAGTCAAGGCCTTTTTGGACGGCTGGGTAAGTCAACTACACTCACGTAACAACAAAGCTGGTATTTATGGTTCGGCCTGTGGGACGGCGGCCAACGACTGGGCCTCGCTGGCGAATGTGCCGGATGTTGCTTGGATCGCGGCCTGGTATCGGTCTTCCTACGACTCCGGCGCGAGCGTGTACGGATTACCATGCGTCCCGGACGGCAACTGGAGCAATCACCGACGTATCCGCCAGTATGCCGGTGGTCACCGTGAAACGTGGGGCGGCGTGACCATCAACATTGACTCGAATGCGGTGGACGGATTAGTGGCAACCGGCATTGCCCAAAGCATCGCCACTAATCTGTCCACTGCCGACGCGGTGGACACCGACGCATCGGCTGGACTGAATACCACGACGGCATCGCTGTCAATCCAAGCGATGAACCTTGTCCTGCCGGGACAAGGCTGGGTGCTGCGCAGCCAACGTTTGCTATGGACTGCGGATACGGGCGCGAGCTGGCGCGATATCACGCCGGTCTTAGCTGACGGAGTTGATATTCAGAGCGTGTTTTTCCGTGATGCCGATCACGGCTGGATGGTAGCCGTGCGTACCGCCGATGGCGGCGCGGAGGTGGTCTGCTTCCGAACGGCTGATGGCGGCGCGTCCTGGCAGGTAAGCACGCTAGCCGCATTCACACAGGCTGACGGAGTCGCGCCTCCGAGCATGAGCTACCTTGATTTTATCGACTCCACGACCGGCGGAATTGTGATCAAATCTGCGTCGGGGGTGAATTTCAGCCAGGGACAGTTGTTTAAGACAACTGATGGCGGTGCAACGTGGAGTCAGCATAACGTGCCGATTGGGGCACCAGTGCGCTTTAGCTCAGCCAGCGACGGCTGGCTTGTTGGCGGCCCGGCCGGCGATCAAGCCTATGTCACTCGCGATGGCGGCCTAACCTGGATCGCGCAGGCTATCGGGGCCGAGGCCGGGACAGGCGAGGTGCGCAGCTACATGCTGCCAACCTTCACCGATACTCAGCATGGGGCGTTTCCCGTCATCCGCGGCGATGCTGATCAGTCACGGGTTGAGCTCTACCGGACAACCGACGCTGGCGCGACATGGCTGCTCGATGAAACGCGGGATCTTCAAGTCGGGATCGAAGTCGGTGCGACAGTTCCCGTTGCGGTCGCAGATATCGATCACTGGGTGGTTGGTGGGCCGAGTGCTGGGTCTACTTTGCCCAGCGACGTGGTGGAGTTGAAGTTTGCCAATGCTGATCAGGGATGGGCACGCACAAACAGTGGAAGCTGTTCAAACCAGACGGTTTGCTCGTTCACGACCTCGCTGTTCCAAACCAGCGATGGAGGCCAGACGTGGAGTGTTTTGAACACACCGCGGAATGACATCTACCTTCCGTTGCTGCAACGCTAAGTTTTTCACCGGTTCTATCGGCTCTCTAGCGGAGCGATGTATGTTTAGTCACATCGCTCCGCTAACCTAGCTCATCAAACTTTTTTGGGGGGCATAGCTATGTACATCAAGGAACACGGATTACTGAATCGTCCATCGTCGAGGCGGGACTTGTTTTAGCGGTGGCGGTCATGATGGTGTATAGTCACGGCCTTAATGCCTTTGCTGCTAAAAATGCGCTCTTAGCCTATCTTGATGTGAGCATTGCGGCGCGCCGCTGCCAGCCGACTGCTGGCCAACGGACACTGGTTCAGTTGCGCCCAATCTTCCCCCAGTTTCCTGACGAACTTCCAATGCTGGCGCTGTTGGCAGAAGACCGCTATATCAGTCCTCGCTTTTTGTATGAGTAATTCTTACAATTTTGCGCGTTACTGCTGAGTCACAACGATGGAATAACACTCCCTCCTTGCGGAAGTCTTGGGTTGGATATGCCAGAAATTGCAATCCATGGTATCTCTATACAGGAAGAACATAAAAACTCCCTCCCACGATGCAAGATGCCCAACCATGACGCGCTCGAACACATGCTGATCGCGTGCATGGACTGCATCCCGTGTCCCACGATTATTTGGAGGTTGTCCATGACGCAGCCCGGTGAATCCGATGACCGTATCCGTGCCATCCAGCGCCTCTTTCCGACCCTCAGTGATACCGAGCATGCAGCGCTCCTGCGTGCGCTTGATCAGCACCAGACGATTCCCTATGGAACGCACCATCTTAACCGTGGCCCGACGGGGGATGTCCGCGTGACCAATAGCTCCGTCTATGGCCCCGTCATTGGGCTTAATACCGGAGTCGTGTTTTGGTTTGTCCAGACGACGGGAACCGCCGCCCGTCCTCGACCGGTGGGTCTGCCACGCACCCGTCATCCCATTGGCTATATGGCAATCCACCAAGCACTACACGCGACATGGGCGGAGATGTGCCAGACGAAAACCCCCACTTGGGCGGTGTTAACCGGCGCACGCGGCATGGGCCGCTTGCCAGTGGCCCTCGCACTTGGTCGCACGGCGGTGGCCGATGGTGGCCAGATGATCGTGCTCTCCTTTGCCCCTGATACCACACTCCCACCGCTTGATCCTGCCTATGCAGCCGCAATTCGCACCCAATGGCCAAAGAACACCGAGGTCTTAGGCGATCCGTGGCTTCAGCTCATTGCTCAACAATGGGACTCCTTTGCTGCGATTCCACCCACGATCACCCGCTGGGGGGTGGATGGAGCCGGAGCGCTGCATGATGTGCTGTATGCAGGAAATCGTCCGCTCGTGCTGATTCTTGATGGCTGGGAATATGCACCGGAACCATGGATTACGCTGCTGCGCGGGCTGCCGAGCCGTGGCCACGCATCCTATCCACTGCTGTTAATAGCGACGCTCATGATGACCGCGCCTTGGGAAGCAGTGACGGAGGAATCCCACCGCGCTGCGATGGCCATTCGTGGCCAATCCCGCTATCCCACCGTTGTGCATTCGTGTCAGGGAGTAAGTCAGACCGAGATTGCCATGGCGCTGGGCATCGAACCAGGGAGTGACTTGGCTGCGATGCTGCACCAATGGTCGGGTGGTCATCCTGGTCTGGTGGAATATCTGTGGGATGATTGGCGTGATCAAGGATGGATTGCTTCACACCAGCAGCAGTGGCGATTAACCAAACCTATCGAAGCGCCGCACACCTATCGAACGCGCATGGAAGCACTGATTGACGCACGGCTTGCGGACAGAGAGCAGCTCCTCGTTCATGGAGAACCTGTTGCAATCCTTTATGGAGAAACCCTTCATCATGCGTTGGGCATTGCGGCTCTGGAAGGCTTCGTCTGGACAGCGCAGGTCGTAGCTCATGTCATTGGCTGCGATGCCGATGTTTTGATGGATACGATTGATTACTGCCTTGGGGAAACGACCACCGAAGCAGCCCTGATTGAGGATAGCGGCTTTTTGGAAGCGGCCCATGATATTACGGTCAATCGCTATCAATTTACCAATAATACGCTGTGGTGTGCCTATCAGCAGCCTAATTCCCGCAATGCAGCAGAGCAGATGATGGAGCAGTCGGCGACGGCCCAAGCGCTCGAAACGGTGTATGGCGGTATGTATGATGATATTGCTGAGCAGATTTTGTCCCTGTATGAAGCGGCAGGGCAGCATGTGCGAGCGAAGCCCTATTATCTGCGGCGAACGTATCGGCCAACGACCATCCTGCCCTTGGTGTGGCAATTGGATGCGGTAAATCCTTCAAAGCTGCGTGAATTAGATGCGGCAAATCCTTCAAAGCTGCGTGAATTAGATAAGGAAGATTCTCCAAAAAGGACATGCGGTGCGGGAATACTATCGACTCCTCGTAGAATGTGGTTATGTGTATTACCAACAAGGCAACTATCCGCAAGCACAGCAGATGATGGGGCAGTTTTATGCCCCTGAACCCTGGAAAAAGGGAGAATGTTTACCAACGAAGGAAGAGGAAATTCGAGCACTTAATTTGACTGGGCTGATTAATATAGAGCAAAGTCATTATGGCAAAGCAGAACAGCAATTGTGCCAGGCGGTTCAGTTAAGTGAAATGGTTTTTGGTATGGTGCATCCCTCGACGGCGCAGAGTGTGAACAATCTGGCGTTGGCTTTGTCGCGACAAGGGCGGTATGGGGAGGCGCAACCCTTATTTGAATGGGCCTTGGCTATTAATAAATCGGTGTTTGGGGCGGAGCATCCGAATACGGCACGGAGTGTGAACAATCTGGCTTCGGTCTTGGAGCGGCAAGGGCAATATGCCGAGGCGCAACCCTTATTTGAATGGGCCTTGGCTATTAATAAATCGGTGTTGGGGGCGGAACATCCGGATACGACGATGAGTGTGAACAATCTGGCTTCGGTCTTAGTGCAGCAAGGGCGATATGCCGAGGCGCAACCCTTATTTGAATGGGCCTTGGCTATTAATAAATCGGTGTTGGGGGCGGAGCATCCGAATACGGCGACGAGTGTGAACAATCTGGCTGGGGTCTTAGTGCAGCAAGGGCGATATGCCGAGGCGCTGCCCTTATTTGAATGGGCTTTGGCGGTACGGGAAATGGTGCTGGGGGCAGCGCATCGGCATACACAAGAGACACGCGAGAATATCGCCGCGTTACGAGCAGCAATGAAGGCAGACAACTAGCAACAGTAACGAAAAAGTGTTTTATTATGTCAATTTAGGCGTTTCCGATACGATACTAGTATAGGAAATACTATCCCGACTTTAGGTTCAAAATAAGCTTAATGCGTAGGGGGAATTTACACTTAAGCTCTTTCACAACCCAATATTCGTGCTACCGCGTGCCACACCAGTAATATTATTTAATCCGAGGGCCATTTTTCACCGAATAGACATGCAACCTGTAGGTGGATTGGCAGGGAGCAAGCGACGCTCGCGCAAGAGCATGGACGGGAATATATGGACAGCAATCCGCAGTTTAACGAGCGGTAGCGACCAGTGTTACTTATTGTAAGGTCAACCAGTCAACGAATAGGGGTGCAATACGGCGTAGCCAAATGCGCCCCACATTATCAGGATGACAGCCAATAGTCTTGGCAAGATTATCTCGACCACCTTGAGCTAAGAGTGCGATAAGACCTCGTTTATCACTCCCTTCAAGTGTTTCAGAAAATTCACGGAGAAGTTGGCGCGTGCGATCCTTGCCACCTAATGCTGCATAAACGGTAAGCGATTGCTGTCGAATTGAGTCATCCTTCAAGTAACCCGAAGGGATTATAAGTAAGCGAAGTGCATTCCACATATCCTCAGATGTGGGAACACACATTCTGTTGGATTTTTGCTGCTGATTACGGATAGTGTCATACAGCACTACCGCTGCATCACGAAACCCAGCCCGCTCCCGACGAATAGATGCCTGCGTTCTCGCATCCAATGTAGGGTCAACACGATCAAGTTCAACAGACTGATCAAAGGTTGATGTCACAAATGTAGTGAGTTCCTCACGCGTTTTCGGTGCATTGATACATACACATCCAGCCCGTTCCGCACGAGTACGGCTTTGTTCTGATAGCTCATTTGTTGGCATAACAATCCATGCGGGTTGAATCACCGCTTCCTGCATCCAAATAGTCAATTGTGCGGCTAGCGGCCATGTGTCTTGGCCATACGTATCCTTTGGCGCCAAGATAACAATAGTTGATGAGATTACAAGTTCATAGGCAAGGGATGCAATAACAAGGGCTTCTCCTGTTACCAGCGACGGCACCGCAATAACCGAGATTCCCACCTCATGCAGAGTATTGGTAAAGGCAACATCAAGTTCGCCAATTACTAAAGCACATCGCTGTGTCATCGGTACAGTCGACTGGCACCTAAACTGTGACATTCTTATTCCTGGTGACCTTTGCTCGGCTGCTTGTGGCATCATCATATGTGCTACCTTCACTATTTCAGTTGAAAACTCTTATATCGGTAGTCTATAAAAAACACAACTCTATGGCTATAGGGACTGTCGCACGTTTGTCGCACGTATATCAAGGCCTACATTAGTATTTTTTATTTTCCTATAAAGATTGTTCTGCTATAAAGAACAATCTTTATAGGAAAATAATATAGAACTTACTTCAAATATGACCATAACTACCGATTAATCATAAGCACTCGAATATTCACTATTATTCCTAGTTCGGCAAATGCGTTGCGAAATACAGGAATAAGACGATCCTCCAGCTTAGACTTGACACTAATAGTTAATGCACCAATGTGGACAATCCTATCTTGCTTGGAGATAAATCGTGTCTGTCGTATAAGATCTTTGTCCGCGCCATTAACCATTTCTTGCGCCAATATTGATACCCGTGCCCATAGCTCGGCAGCAGAGATAGCTGATTCCAAGTCCTTAGCAAACCCCCAACTCAGGAATACTTTACCTGATATACCAGGTAAGGACTCAACGCACGAACGAATGAGCGTGTGATACTTACTTACTTCACAATATGCTGCGGCACTGGCACAGCACAGGCGTATATCCCCTGTTTCAGCCCAAGCCTCTGGATCGATCCAGAGGTCACCTGCAATGGATGCTATTGGCGCGGCCTGTTGGAGCATTATCCGAAGGCTATTTGTCAAATCTTCAGAGGAGATAGTTCCCTGTAAAGCGCTGTTTTCTTCAGTATTTATAGAGCGCTCATCGGGTAGCATCGTAGGCTTCGGCACAACCACTTCACGTTCACCAAAGAAAGCTGCATATTTTCCTCCAAGTTCATACTTTCGGATATCAAATGTGTTGAGATTATGTGCTGCACCGTCGTTGTCTGCTGATTTCCGTGGCTGCCGACGTGCACAGGCAGCAGCGAAACCGATAGACTGGGTATCGCGGATCAACGACGCCACCCACGCGCCAAAATCGTTGATCTCATAGCCACTCGCCTGCTGCCGCTCAGCCTCAGTAATACATTTATTTATTATGTCAATTGAAACGGCGCGGGCAATTTTTTTTGCAAGGAATTTGACTCCCTTCTTGTTTAGAAGTTGTAAGGCTTCTTGATAGTTAGATCCTTGGTTCCTCTTTTCAAAAACGATAGGCTTTCCCTTCCTTTTCCTTTTTGGCGCTTTAGCGCTAGTGTCCATGGATGGATCAGGTCTATCAGATTGATTAGGTTCATGAGATTCTATACTCCATGAGCCGGATTTTGTCTCGACTGGAACACTATATTCCTCCCTTTCTAATGGTCTAATTAGCTCATTATCCACGTAATCTTGATCCGATCCTTCATCCTTGGCTGATCCGATCAATGGGTCGATCAATTCACCGATCAATGGGTCGATCAATTCACCGATCAATGGGTCGATCTTGGTCGATGAACAATGTGCTTTATCGTAATCGGTAGCCTGCCCTGTTTCCACGGGAGCAGATGGGCTAAGTGTCTGATTATGATCGCTTATGGCCGCTACCTCTGCCATCTGCAGTGTAAGATCTACCCTGCCAGCAGTCTGTGTGTCACGTTCTAATTCGGCCACCTGGATTGCTATGATCTCCTTATACCGTTCTTGATCCTCGCTGGTGAATAGTGGTGATGTGACAACAAACCGTAGCTCGCTCTGGAGTCTAGGAAAATACTGTTGGAGTGCACCTAGGCCACTATTACTGAATTTCACCGGCGTGTGCATATTGTTCTCAATCACATGGGTTAATTCGCCACGGAGGGCTTTTTGTAGAAGCACCTCCCGAGAGGGAACGGGGAGATAAGCTCCCTCTTTCGTGATAACCCCTAAGTTAATCAGTGTTGGTGTTGCTTTTTGACGGACATAGTGTCCCAGATCAACTAGATCGATCAGCGGTACTGCCCAATAGCGCTCAACTACACCCGTATCGATGTCAATTACACCAATAAGATCATCGATCATCTCAACGGGAACTTTGATGGCTTCGTAGCCGCGGCCTCGAGGCTGACTTAATGCATGGCGTTCTTGTGGTCGATACATCCAAGGCAGAGGCTTCCCGGTTGTATCGACTCCCCATGTGGGGGTGTAGCGTGGCCGACGGCAGCTGCCTAACCTGTCACAATAGAGCCACCCCTTTTTGATAAGCCATTGCTTGGCTCGATGCACCTTTCCACGACTTGCTTTATTCCAAGGGAATGCAGTAAATGCACAGATCGCCTGATCAGTGATGTGAATAGAGCTATATCTAAGTCCCCATTGTCGAGCAAACAGAAGATAAACTCCAAGGTGTAAAGGTGTTGGAGCTGTATTGCGGAGCTTGATGGGAAGATACGACCAGTAGTCGCGGACTGGGGGACGATCCCGACGGTATCCTACTTGGAGGAAGGATATGTCTTCGAGTACAGCGGCCGTGTCTGTTGGAGCAGACGTATCAAAAGATGATCCGATCGCCTGTCTAGGTGCTTGCGTTGAGATTTGTTGGGTTGCCTGGGACATGAGAAAAACTCCTCACGTTCGCAGCATTCATATGGATTGAACTATGCTCAACCCTATGATATACTTCGAACAACTTGTACGTGCTATTTATGACCGTATGGGTAAGGGGCTAATTGATAAGAAGGACGTGCTGAGCTTGGCGGCAAGAGCATGTCCTTCGTTTTTTTAGTCTGTGTCTTCCTCATGTAATCCTCCTTGATTGCTCCGATCACTTAGTAGATCAAGTGTATGTACCGCAGTCTCGGTTCCAAAACTTTGAGTATTATTCGTTAGTCCAACAAGATTATGGATAATCTGTTCTGCCTTATCCGGGTTTGTTGCAGCCAAGCGTGTGACTGCCTCGACAAAGCGTTGGGCTTCAGCTTGTGCAGCGTAATGGAGCAAAGCTAATTGCTCTGTTGTGCGTGCTATGTCTATGCAAGAATCTGTTGTGCGTACTGTCATGGTATATGTTTCCTTGTAAGGCAAACTAACGCTCGTTAGTCTATAGAAAACGGATCGTTTTGTTATCAGTTGAGTCGCAAGTTTGTCGCACGATTGAGATCGAGTGCAAATATGTCCTGTTTGGTAAATGCATACACGACGGTTAGCTTGGTAGCGACGGCAGCCACATATAGTTTGATAAAGAGATTGATCTAGTACATTGTGAATCTATACAGCATACGTTCTCTCCATATACATATTGCTTAGCCAGCACATAGAGTGTGATTAGTACATGTATTGCCATCAGCATACACAATAGATACTCGAGAAATAATCCAAGACTTCACCAAGCAACACATCAAAGGTTTTGAAAAGGGATTCTCAAGGCTGCTGGGAGTTAGCTGAAAAAGGCGACGAAGAAGAGAACAAAAGCACCGCTGCGCCAGTACTACAACGTTTGAAAAACAGCAATGAGAGAATGATGTGGTGGTGCTGCGCTGCGCTTGCACGCCTATAAGGATGTAGGAGGTCTGGAACGAGGCATTTAGACCTTTATGATGCGATGAACAAATCCGACCGGATGGGTAATCGCATAGGTAATCGCATAGGTAATCGCACAGGTGAATTTTCACCTTTTTATCAGGTTGCTTGTGATTTTTCATATTTTTCGCGCTCCTTTCAGCTCAAATAATAAAGAAGCCAACCCAAGAAGGGCCGTAAATATTTACGGCCCTTCTTGGGTTGCATCTGATGATAGAGAGTGACTGTTTGATTGAAGAAGCCGCTGACGATAGGCTGCAACATGGCTTCCCCGCATCGTTTGCCATTGCTCCAGCATCTTTCCCGTATCCATGCGATGTAAGCTCGCACCACTTAAAAGAGCTAATGGGCAGAATCGTGATGCTGGCGAATGGGAGCTGGCAAAGACCTCGTCAACCGACCGACGGTACTCATTGCGGCATTGATCACAGACATGACACCCACTTGGAGTAAAGGCTCGGAATCCTGCACCGCTGATTCCTGTATGTTGGGCTACTTTGGTGCGTAGTTTAATACGCGCTTCATCGGAGATGTTAAACGTGTGCTCATCACAGCCCCGAAGTATGACATCAGTTGAACCACAAGCGGGACAGCGATTTTCTTCCCAGTTTCGAAGATTCCCCGCCAGAAATGCTTCCCACGTTGGCCACGTTGTTGATTCCCAAGCTGAACGAAGATCCGCTGATATAGGCCGTTGAAAAATCTGTTCCCACTGAATAACCATGCGTTGTACGAAGCAGCTTCGCATAGTTGAGATGAGATAGCGAGCTATACCGATGGGAAGTTCGGTGGGCCAGTTGGCCGGATTTGATCCACAGAGGCCACCACACTGTTCACATCGTGGCATACGTGTTAGAAGGGGGTGCTGAAGAAGATGGTCACGCATGAGCAACCCTCACTTCGTCGTATTTACGAGAAGGGGTATTTTGCAGCTCATAGATCAGATCTATGGTACAGCCGAGAGAATTGCTATTAATTTTATTGAAAATGCTGTCGGCAATATAAAGACTATGTGCTATAATTAAGCACATAAAGAGTCCTTTCCTAGGAAATACCTAGAATGGTTAGTGAAGATAAAGACAAGTTTTCCAGGCTACGGCTCTATCTTCGCTATGTGGCGATGCGTGCTATTGATTTTAATAGCACGTTTTGCTTTTAACTTTTTATGCTACTAGAGTGATATTAGACTTTCTTCAAATATGTCGGATTATCGTTAAAGAATTATTGATCATACCTTGTACCATTGTCAAGGTAATATGTTACGAATGTAGATGGTTTTCACGTGTTTGAGGATAGAGTCGATGGTTTTAGATAGTTATCTGGAAATAAAGAACGACCAGGGGCTGGCTTAACATAGGCGGCCAGTTTGCTTACAAAGGCAACGTCTTCGAGGTATAAAAGATCATTTTCGTTAACTCTAATTATTCCACGATCTCGATATCGTAAAAGGCTCACTCTACTAATACCATATTTTTGTTCGGCTTCATACCCTGAAATATATTTCCCATAAGCATCACATCTAACTTTTTTAAGCTCTACTGCCAATTCTATCAATATAGAAGGCTCGATCAGCATACCCAAGGTTGGATGATCAGCGAAGACTAATACTTTGTCTCGCCGTGCGAGTTGCTGTACTAATTCAATTGTAAGGCCTGAACAATCAGCTAATAGGATAGCTTCTTGGACAGGAACAAAACTAATTTCAGTCATTGTATATACCTATGTAGGTTGTCATGGATCTATGTCATTTTATAGTAGCATATTCGTTTATATGTTTTAAAGGTGCGAACGACTATGTTCAGGTTGCTCACGTAGGCTGTGAAGCTTACGTGAGCAATCATCGAACGTTAATACCACCTTGCTGTGAAACCTGGTGGGCAGTCGTTCGCACCTTCCAATTAGTATGGTAGGATTGCGACAGCCTCAAGTCCTGGTTGGTCAGGATAGGAGGTTAGCGATGGTATTGGGGGTAGGAGCCCGATACCATCGTGTTTTATTAACGCTTTATTTATCGTAGCAGAGTAGATCATGTGCGTCAACAAAGAGATTTATCCTATTTGTGAGCGAATTAAGTGAATCCGTAAAAATCTGATAATTCATGGGTTATTGAGCTTCCAGAGAGTCTCCGCGAGTCGCTCTTACTCGCTTGAGCGAATGGAGCAGCGAATAAGAGCGAGCTTTTATAGATAGATGCTAATAGATGCTAATAGATGCTTGACTATGAATTTGAAAAACTATATAATGATGCTATTAGCATCTATTAGCATCTTATATCTAAGGAAGCCTTATGAATGTGCAAACAGTTTATCAACTCCTATTGAATAAGCAGAAGGTTCGAGAGGAAGGTTTTACTTTATCTGGAATAAATGTGGTTGGCGAGATCACACAAATTAAGATTGGCTGGGATAGGGGTAATGGGCAAGCAAAGCTTGCCTCTTCTCGAATTGACGGAACAATTGTTACACGAGAAGTTCCTAATGTTTATCGATCTGCTGAAGAAGTTCGTGCTGGAGAGCGTGTTACAACATATGGGCTTGCTACAAAACTGAGTGATGGCTCATGGTCCAGTTTTGGACAACCTTATTGGATTGGCGAAGAAGCGTTTGTTGGTGGTCAGTCTCTCCAGATTGGCTCCACTGATTTACGCTTAACTGATGTTCGACAGATCGAGTTTGATTTAGCTGTTTGTGTTCAGTTTCTTCGTGCTCTGGGGTTAAAGCCTGGTTCCTATAATATTGTATCTACATTTGCTTTACCAAATAATGAAATTATTCTGCCTAAACCCGGTGAGAAAAATATAGGCATTCTTCCAGCAACACGCAAATCCCTCAAAACACATTATTTTAATAAATGGTATAAAGTTCAAGAGAAGGATAAAGATGGGCATAGTCATGAATGGGTATTATATTTTGATAAGTTTGGAACGCAGTCACAAACTATGGGTTCATTTATTATGTATACTCGTAGCCCAAGTGGTAAAGAGCAAACCTATGGATTAACTGAATTGAATGTATATGATCTCGGGTTTGGAGATACACAAGTCACCCAATTCACATTACGGCCCAAGTATCGTATGGTAGCACGACGATTAGGTGATGGAATGCGTCGTGTTGCAGAGGGACTGGTCAAACGGGTCCAATCAGAAATTAGCCAACAAGGTAGAGTAAATCAATCACGGCTTAATATTGCAAAAGCCCAAATGATCGTGCGGACGAAAAAAATTATCAGTAAAGGTAAAGAGCAAGATATTTCTAAAGTTGTGGCAGAAGTAACAGAACGTGAAGGTGCAAACTTAGCTGGGGAAATTTTGGAAGATTTGCGTACTACCTCAGCATATTGTGTTTTTGTTGGTGGAGCAACTAAGGATAAGGGCATTCGCGAGATGATTGAACGTCATGCAAATCATATATGGGGTGACGAGGCTGAAGAAACATATCATATTATTGATGAATCATTAGCAAGCGAAGCCAATGCGATAGGAGCTTTCTTGACAACAGCATGGCACTTTGCTGCACAGGGTTAGGACCATGCCTATACGTAAAACAGTTCCACTAAGTACACTCGCTGAGACTATTCTACCTCACCTTCTTCAAAGCCTTAAGCAGCGTGAGGCAACGACCGAAACACAGGCATTAACGGAGGCTGTTACAAAAGGACTTATTACGATGCTTCCTCGAGCATGGGCAGCGGGCGAACATCAATATGGTGGATTACCTTTGGACCAGTTGCTCGAAGAACTTCGCCATCTTGTGTCTCCTATCCTCGTCTTTATGGCTGAAAATGATGCTCTTACCGCATTACTCAAACCATATTCTGTTGTAATAAGTGACCCTGGAGAATTTAATGGAGATGATTTATATCTAAAAAATAATGAGGAGGATTTAATTCAACAGAATATTATTTCTGCTATGAGTGATATGGATGATTTAGGATTTTCTATGAGTTTTGATGATGAGGATGATTGATACACGCCCGATTTTATTCAAATTGATGTAGTTTGACATATAATCTATACTACAAACTAAATCAAGAATTTCTCGCGCTCTAGCGTGACAGTTTAGAGCGCGAGTTAAGGCTAACCTGATGGTTCCAGGCCGCCGCAAAAATCATACCATATGCTGCGGCCCCAACGTAAGGGGTACATTATGCCAGTTGAGTATACTCCTCAACCTGAAGTATCAAAAGATCGAGTAAGTGCGGATACAATAGTTCTAAAACCACCCATATCAGAGACTTTACCAACCGTACCGATTTTTGCAGAAAAAAAACAGGCTGAACAACAGACGATCTCACGTCCTAAACCAACAAAGCCGAAGCGAAAAAGTCCACTAGTTGAATCATGGAGCGGATCCGCGGTTATGTACTGGACGTTCGAGGTTTTGCTTGCTCTTGGTATGATCATCTTTGCTGCTATTTTGTGGAGACAAGATGGTTTATTCACTATCCGATTTGTTGGTGCGCAAATTGCATCGTTTCGAGATGCTGATCTGTGGAAACAGTGGCTAATTCCTATTTTTTTTACTGCTGGATTCTTAGGCGCTTATCCTCGTAAAAGTTTACGATTAAAAATGAATAAGGCTTTGGAGTTATGGCAACAAACACAAGAAGATTCGGCAGCAGATAAATATTATGCGTTACGAAAAAGCATTATTAAACGTTTTATCGCTGCTACATTTATTCAATTAGTGAATATGGCTACATCGTTTTCAGGATTAATTTTAACTATATCTGGGAAAACGTATGAATTTTTTGTTCCAATCACATTTCCTAAAGAGGGCATTGGATTACTGATTCCTACTTTTCTTGTTTCTGGCATACTAGCCTTTGGACCTGAACTCATCACACGATGGGCATTGCCATATTTGGGAGAATTGCTCCGGCGAGCTTGGGAAATTATTTCAAATGGTGTACCAACGCGAGTAAAAGTGTAAGTTTTGTTTTGATACGAGGCGGTACATATGAGTTTATCCTTAACTTTATCTTTAATAATGCTCTGTTTTGCCATAATTTGGTTTTATCAGGGACGTGATCTTTGGCGCAGATGGCAAAGGTTTCGCGCATGGGAGTTGGAAGAATTATCAGGTATGAATAACCAAAATAATTCTTCTCCCATTATTACTGACAAACCTGTTGTTATTTCACCAGAACCTAAAGTTTTGGCTTCTACTGATCACCGTCATGATCATGTTGGTGGGATCTATCGTGCTGATGGATTACCTTCATTTAGATACAATACGATTCCAAGTGGCTCGATTCTGCCAAATGCAGGGATTGCTATGGCAAACCCACCGAGTGATCTACGCATTTCGATTGCAGAAATGGATCGCTTATATCCCGATCTGAGCTATCTTTTTCCTGTAGGCTGGTCTATTTCAGAAACGGGGCCAAAACTAACAGCATGTGCCTTTGTCGGTGATGTAAACCATGTTTTGGTGACAGGATTTACAGATTCAGGCAAAGACTCACTTGTAAATAGTTGGTTGTATGCCTTATGTTATCGCTATAATCCTAGTCAATTACAGCTTGCTATTATTGATGGAAAGAATGGTTTATCGCTACGCGGTTGGTATGAAAAAGAGCATGTGTGGTTATTTGCTCGTCAACCTCATGAACTAGAGTCCGCACTTCTATCAGTCCGTCAAGAGCGTCAGCGCCGTGAAAAAATTCTATGGGATTCACGATGTGAAAAATGGGAAGAGTATGAAGGGGAACAAATACCGCTTCTTATTGTTTATGTATCAGAACTTCTTGTGCTTGAGTCCATTCTTGGTAAGACAGGATTAGGTGACTGGCTTAATGTTGAGCTTTCGGCATGTCGTGCTGCTGGCATACGCTTTATCATTGGTGCTCAAAATGTTACTCGAATGGACACACGATGGCGTGGGCAATGTGGGTTATTATGTGCTGGATATCAACAAGCAGATAGTGCAGACGAACCAAATACTGGATTAACCACGCAGGCGCTACGTAAGTTAGGTACATTTGGTGAAAAGGTTGTTGGTGTTCCTCCCTCCGAGTTACCTATTCCACCTGGTGGAGCCGGAGTATTTACGCTAGTACAAGGTCGGACTGTTTTAACTATTCGTGCACCACGAATCGATAGGGTACAACGTGAATGGTGGTTAGCACATATTCCAGACCGTTCAGAAGGACAAGGACTATTTCCTATTGCGAATCGCTCATGGGAGATGCTCTCCTTTAATCAAACTACTGATAATAAACAAATAGTAGTTTCAGAAACCGAAAAAATTCCCGTTATAGCACTCTTGAAGACTGTAGAGTCACCAATTCAAGGTTATGATCCAAACGAGTTAGCAGAATTACTTGCAAATTCCAAATTAAAAGACCTACCTGATAATCCCATTTTTATTTCAGCTTGTATAGCTGCTTATCAGATTCGTAAATCTTATATGGGAGTTGCAAAGGATTTTTGGGGAACATCAAGCGGAAGTCGTGAGGCTGTTATTAAGCAAGCTTTAGGTCATAATCATCCAGAAGTTACCCGATCAGAACTTGCTCCAGCTGCATAAACAGCCTTTTGAAACAGGGTTGTTATATGAAAATATAACAACCCTGTTTTCTAGTTTAAATCGAATTTATTCTATTCGATACATCCTAGTTTGTTTGGAAGAGGGACTTTCCACCATCATCGTATTAACGTGTTATGATCTAGATAATTTTTTGCGCAGAAATAATTAGTAGACTAGAGAATACAAATGACATCTGTAGAAGAGCAACCATGGACAGAGGCTCATATAAGATTGCTCTTGTTAAACCCAATAGAGCTACTCCTTACAGATCCCTGGAGAGCGTGGGTTCGTGATCGTGGGGGACTAGATACAGTTCTTAGCCAAATTGTAAAACTGCCCTATTTACCACATGAGCAGAGGGCCTTAGAGCTTATTATTACGGAACCTGGTGAAAAGCCTCAAAAGTATGCTGATGCATTAGCCATGGACCGTGCAACCTTTTATCGCCACCTTAAGGCACTTATACAGAAGATTGCCTCCTATCTTAGCGCTGGCGCACTAGATATCGTTAAGCCTGTTCCAATCACACCAGAAATCTTTCAAGGTGTTGCACCTAATGTACCTCTTCCTGCCTATCCTATTATTGGCAGGAATGATCTGTTGAAGTCACTATCCAGCCTCTTGCTTCAATCTAATATGCTAACTCTTACAGGACCGGGTGGGATTGGCAAGACTCGATTAGCCCTATATTTAGCACATCATCTCTACAAAGCGTTTAAGGATGGAGTCATTTTTGTTCAGCTTGCGACAGTTAGAGATATAGACCTTGTTGTCTCTGCTATCGCTCAAACTGTGGGAATATCTGAAAGTGGTAGTAACTCTCTTGTAGATCAGCTCAAATCTTATTTTGCTAATAAGCATGTCTTATTGATTCTTGATAATTTTGAGCAGTTGATACAAGCAGGAACAATGATTGGTGATCTGATTTCCTATAGCCCACATCTCCATGTGCTCATTACAAGCCGTGAATCGTTGAGAATCTATGGAGAGCGAGAATACCCTATCCCTACGCTCGCGTTACCCGACATTGAGTGCGAATATTCTCTTGATGAGCTTGCTGAATTTTCGTCGGTGGCACTATTTGTTCAGCGAGCATCTGCCTTTAATCAGAGATTCCGCCTGACGGAAGAGAATGGGAGGGTAATTGCAGAGATATGCACACGCTTGGATGGTTTGCCGTTGGCAATTGAACTTATTGCGGCTCGATCTAAATACTTCTCACCTCAAGCACTCTTGTCCCGGTTGCAGAATAGTTCTCTCGCATTGCTCACAGGTGGCCCACAAAATCTGCCTACACGCCAGCAAACTCTTCGTGCTGCAATAACGTGGAGTTATGAGCTACTTTCTCTTGATGAACGACATCTCTTTTGTCGTATTGCAGTGTTTCATGGTGGATTTACTATTGATGCAGTGAAGCAAATATGTAATGGACTTGATGAAACTATTATTGATCTTGTTGATATTCTTCTGTCCCTTTCGGACAAAAGTCTTCTTCAGCAACGTGAAGAGAAGGATGGCGAGCCTCGGTTCTTTATGCTGGAAACACTCCGGGAATATGCATTGGAACATCTGAAATTAGCACAATTGGATGGGGAATTGCAAAAGTGTCATGCTATGTACTATTTGGCATTTGTTGAGGAAGCTGAGCTGCACTTAAGTGGTCAAAATCAGGTTACTTGGCTTAATCTCCTAGAGAAGGAGCACGGGAATATACGAGCTGCACTAGAGTGGTCTATTAGTCATACCATTGTGGATGTTATGGTTAAAATGAGCGGTAGCCTATGGAAGTTCTGGTATACACGGGGGTATATAACAGAAGGTCGCCATTGGCTTGATCAAGTGCTTGCTAATAAAGGAAATTATCAAGAAGATATAGCATTTGCTAAAGCATTAGATGCTTCAGGTATTTTTGCTATGATACAGGTTGATTATTCGCTGGCGAGAGATTATCACGAACAATCTCTTAAGGTGTATCGCGGCCTAGGCAATAAAAAAGGTATATCTGGTAATTTGGAATCCCTTGCTATGATATGCATGTACTTACGAGACTATGATACATCGTTTGAACTGTTCTGCGAAAGTCTACAACTTCGTAGAGAGATTGACGATCTTGATGGTATTTCAGCATCTCTTACGAATCTGGGTAATGTGGCTACTCTACAAGAAAAATACGATCAAGCATTGGTTTATGTTGAAGAGGCACTCGAGATTGATAGAAAAACAGGTAATACACAAGCTATTGTTTGCACATTGCGAAATGTTGGGGCAATTGCATATTATCAACGGGATTATTTAAAATCTTACAGAATGTATAGGGAGTCATTGATAATAAATCAGGATTTAGCTGATATGGATAACAATGCTTTATGTTTAGAAGGTATAGCATTGTCATTTGCATCGCTAGATAGAATGACTCAAGCTGCAATATTATTTGGTGCCGCTGACAAGATTCGTAATCGCTCTGGCATACCTGCCCATAATCCTACCCATGAGCTAATGAAGAAAACGATAGACATAGGTCGGATAAATTTAGGGAATGAATGGGATATACTATGGAAAAATGGCTGTTCTAAGTCATTGGCTGAGATCATTGAACAGTTCGTTATAGATGATATTTTTTCTGCTTAATAAGGGGTAAGAAATATGTTTGATCCACGTCTACAAAAATTGGCTCAGATTATTACTCAATACTCTCTGGATCTTAAGCCGAGAGATGTTGTACGAATAAAAGGTAGCACAATCGCACTGCCGCTCCTTTACGAGATCTATAGGGAAGCGTTGCATGCTGGTGCTTTCGTTGTTCCACGACTAAGTGACCCCTTCTTTGATGAAATTCTCTTCAAAGAAGGTACGGCAGAGCAGCTTCAATTTGTACCTGCTTTATTGAGACAAGAAATAGAATACTTCACCAAATACCTAGATCTATATAGCGATACAAATACAAAGCAGTTCAATCATGTTGATTCAGATAAAATGGCTATAAATAATAGTTCTTCAGAAAAAGAGCAGCAATTATTCAACCAATATAGTGCTGAAGGAAGAATACAATGGTGTAATGTTTTATACCCAACTGAAGGATATGCACAGGATGCAGGTATGTCACTATGGAGCTTTGAGGAATTTGTTTTTAGTGCCTGTCTTGTAGATCAGCCAGATCCTGTTGCTGCATGGAAACAAGTATATGCTGATCAACAGAAAATTACTGATTTCCTCAACAATAGTCGACATATTCGTATTGTTGCGGAAGGGACTGATTTGTCATATCGCTGCGAGGGTAGAACTTGGATTAACTGTGCAGGAAAGCAAAACCTTCCAGACGGAGAAGTCTATACGGCACCTATTGAGAACTCTGTTAATGGTCATATTACTATTTCTTATCCTTCTATCTATAATGGTACTTTGGTTGATGGTATTCGATTAACTCTCCAAGATGGTCGAATTGTAAGAGCTACTGCAGATCGGGGTGAGGACTTCTTAAATTCGATGCTTGATATGGACGTTGGCGCTCGATATATTGGAGAGTGTGCTTTTGGCTTGAACTATGGAATCAGACATGCTACAGGACATACATTATTTGATGAGAAAATTGGTGGAACCATGCATCTGGCTCCAGGGTGGGCATACCCTGAATCTGGTGGAACGAATGAATCGAATCTTCACTGGGATCTCGTTTGTGACCTACGAAACGGTGAGGTTTATGCTGACGAAGAACTCTGCTATAAAAAAGGAAAGTTTTTAATCTCCTGATTTTCAACATAGTTGAGGCCTCTAAGATAGGTAAAAATGCGTCATTGTCATAGTATATTGAAGGAGGCCTCCATAGTGAAGTCTATCGAGAGAATAGAATCGACCCAATAGTGTGTATATTGAGTGCTGAACAGGTAATTTATAGAGAGCCTTTATCTACCAACCAATAGGGAGATGTATTATGTCACAACATAGAAGTGATCGGCATGAAGGTAATGGTATTGATCTCGTATTAATCAGTATGCCCTTTGGTATTCTTAACCATCCCTCGATAGCACTAAGTCTGCTTAGTGGAAGCCTAAGTTCTATGCAAGTGTCCTCGAAAATTATCCATTTTACACTCCCTTTTGCAGAGATGATTGGCCCCTCGCTCTATAAAAGTATTGCACTTGGTAGGCATTCTACTATCGATCAGGTTGGGGAGTGGATATTTAGTAAGGCCTTCTTTCCTGGCTACAACACCGATGACTATATAGACAACGTAATTCTTGAAAATAATTCTCCTAATCCTCCTGATCTGACTCACGAGGTGAAGGAATTTTGCCGTAGCATTCTCGAATTGCGAGATAAAGTTGATGGATTCTTAGCCTGGTGCTTAGAAGAAGTAATGAAGCTTCGGCCAAGGGTTGTGGGGTTTACATCAGTATTTCAGCAACAGGTGGCCTCATTAGCTTTGGCTCAGCGGATAAAGCAACATAACCCTGATGTGTCTATTATTCTCGGTGGTGCTAACTGCGAAGGTGTCATGGGGGCTGAAGTCATACGACAATTCCCTTTTATTGATGCTGTTGTCTCTGGTGAAGGAGATATTGTTTTTCCTGAACTGATTTCCAGAATATTGGAGCATAAATCATTATCAGATTTAGCTGGTGTATACACTTCTAATAACATTGGTTTTATTGGTGTTAATAATATTTATCTGAACGCTACTTCTGTACGAGATATGGATTCCTTGCCAGTTCCTAATTATGAAGAGTATTTTGCCCAAAAATCCAGCTTAGGCCTTGATGATCTGGAATCAATTATCCCCTTTGAGACATCAAGGGGTTGTTGGTGGGGCGCAAAGAATCACTGTACCTTCTGTGGACTTAATGGAATAACTATGAATTTCCGCAGTAAAACGGGCTCGCGAGCGCTGGATGAATTGTTACATTTAGCTAATAATCATCCAGGTCAACCCATTGCTGCAGTAGATAATATCTTAGATACTAAATACTTTAGGACATTTATTCCAGCGCTCATAGAGCATAATCTGGATTTGAAGTTGTTCTATGAAGTAAAAGCGAACCTCAAGAAGCATGAGCTTCAATTATTAAGTGAGGCTGGTATAACCAAGATTCAACCAGGTATTGAGAGTCTCAGCACTTCCATTTTGCAAGGAATGCGCAAAGGGATAAAATTTCTACAAAATATTCAACTCTTGAAATGGTGCAAGGAATTTGGGATTGAGCCGTCATGGAATATTCTGTGGGGATTTCCAGGTGAAGATCCAGAAGAATATAGAGTTATGGCAAGTGTCCTTCCATTACTTGCACATTTTACTCCCCCCATTACGGCGGGAGCTGTTCGTCTTGATAGATTTAGTCCTCTTTATGTCCAAGGCGAACAAAATGGAGTAATGAATATTAGGCCGTATCCTGCATATTCTTATGTGTATCCTGCATTATCTGACGAAAGCAGAGCTAACCTAGCATATTACTTCACATATGACTATGTAGATGAGCGGAACGTAGCCGAATATACGAAGTGTATTCCAACTAGTGTTGATGAGTGGAAGCAGATTCACTTTAAAAGCGATTTGTATATTGTCCCTTACGGTAGCGATATTCTCTTGTGGGATCTGCGTCCAATAGCAGAAACCATGATCATAAGGTTAGGCGGTCTAGAAAAAGATCTTTACCTTGCTTGTGATGCTGTTCAAGGTATTACTGAGCTAGCAAAAGTCTCAGAACTCCATCTAGGGCCTATTGTCAAAGATCAAATAAAAATGCTCATGATGAGCTTTGTTGATCTAAAGATGATGCTCAATGAGGGTGACTCGTTCTTGAGTCTAGCCGTACTTCTTCATCAAGACGCACCTAAAATGGTGGAGTTTCAGGATATATTACGTATCCTTGAGATGCTTAACCGAATTCCAGACTACTATCTCCTAGAGAAGGTTATTCCTTCGTAGTAATTTCTGTATAATATACCAATCTCTATATTTGAAAGGAGTCTAAAAGGAATGCAATCTGCAATTGAACAGGTGTTGGGGCGGCTTCTCACAGATAATAGTTTTCGTAACCAAATGATGCTAAAACCTCAGCAAGCATTAGCGGGTTATAACCTTGGTCAGGAAGAATTGGATGCATTGGGACAATTGGATCTTGCTAGATGGACGAAAGTTGAGAACAGTGATGGACGAAATGGATTCCCGGATATAGTGGGCGGACGGAGAACTCTCTAAAGAATAAATTTTTAAAAGGCCTACTCCCATAATAAGCTGTGGAGAGGCCTTTTAAAATTGAAGGTCTGCACTGAAAGTACACAATTTCATCTTCCCCATCCATCATTCTAACTATTTATTGATGTGATATTCCACCTGAAGTCGTAGTTATCTTGATCATATGCATACTATTATAGATCTGGGCATTTTGAAGAGAGTTTCTATAAGATAGTCTAATAATTATGAAAGAAAGATTGTATCTGCCATGGATCTTCTATTTATCGATCCCTATAACTGGAGTACTATTGAGCCTCTTTACCTAGATCTAGAAAAATGTGATCTTGAGGTAACTACGGTCGAAGAATGGCTCCAGCGCTGGAGCAAGATTGAGATGGTATTACATGAGGCTTCTGCACAGGCTTATCGAATGACTACCGAGGATATAACCAATAGTGAGGCATTGAAAAACTATCGACATCTTATGAACGAGATAACTCCCCGCGCGAAAAGCGCCGCTTATGTGCTGAAGCAACGTTTACTTAGTATTCACGACCTTCAAATGAATGTCAATATGCAAGAACTACTTCGACGATTCCGTTGTGAGATACAGCTATTCCATGAAGAAAATATTAATTTGCAGTCCATTATTAACATAACTGCGCAGGAATATATGACTCTCACCGGAAGCATGACTATTATCCATAACGGGTTGGTAATAACAATACCCGAGGCGGAAAGTTTATTGGAAGATGGTGATCGCCATGTACGTGAGAAAGTATGGCGTTTTGTTACTCATCGTCGTATGGAAGATAAACAAAATATAGATTCTCTTTTCTTGAAGTTATTTCATCTTCGTCGAGCACTCGCATCTAATAAAGATTTACCGGATTACAGAGCCTATCGGTGGATGGAAATGAATCGTCTAGACTATAATCCTGATGATTGCTTCCAGCTCCATAATTCAATTGAATTGGAAATCGTCCCCTTATGGTTGAAGATGATTCAAAAGCGTAAAAACCAACTAGGGTTGAGTATCCTCCGCCCATGGGATATGCGTGCCTATCCACAGAATCTGTCGCCTCTACGTCCCTTTACCTCAGTTGATAGATTACAAGAATGTATTGGTTACATATTTACCGAATTGGATCCTGAACTATCAGGATTATTTAAATATATATGCAATGGTCCGCTCGATCTAATGGCACGTCCTGGAAAGGCCCCAGGTGCATATTGCTATTTTTTGCCAATCAGTAGACACCCATACATTTTTATGAATGCTGTAGGAACAAATCAAGATATTATGACTTTTCTGCATGAAACTGGCCATGCCTTTCATGCATTGTTGTCGTATCACAACCATTCTTTATGTTGGTTTACTATTGATCTGCCTATTGAATTTGCTGAAGTTGCTTCGCAAGGATTAGAGCTTCTTATTCTTCCTTACCTTACCTCGCAACATGGTGGGTTTTATAATGAGGAAGAAATAAATCAAGCGACCTTTGATGAGCTTGAAGGGCTAATTAAATCAATACTTTGGTCCACTATAAGTGATATATTCCAACATTGGCTTTATGTGGAAGCTTCAGATAATATTGAAATCGATGAAATCAATACGAAATGGGCTGAACTTATTAACCGATTTATGCCTGGTATCGACTGGACCGGATTAGAAGAAGTTCAACGTAGTGATTGGCATGTAGTATCCCATCTTTTCCTAATACCTTTCTACATGATTGAGTATGCAATTGCAGGCGTTGGAGCCTTGCAGTTATGGGAAAAAGCTCAACATGATCTTCCTGCAACTTTGGAAGATTACAGGACTGCTCTTTCTCTTGGAAGTTCCAAATCATTGCCAGATCTCTATGCCGCTGCCGGTATTCGTCTTGCATTTGATCAATTAACCATTGGTAAGTTGGCTAGACTTATTACACAGCACCTCCAGCTCGAGTGATATTAGATGCCGGAATACGCTATTCGTATTTCTTTTTCAAAGGCTTTTTTTCATCATAGTGTTGCTCTCATATTAGAAAATTCAAAGGCCGTGATCACCACGATCACGGCCTTTGAATTATGTAAGGTCTAGGCTAGATTGAAAACCAGCTAGAGATACTTGCGTCAGTTGCATCGGCTTTTCTAGAAGATAGGCATCAGTAACCGGATCATTAGCACAGCTGAGGTTGGTTCCAGTAACCTCGTGGTAGATCTGAGGGATGTACGTACCATCGTCGAGACCATCAACCCACCAAAGATAACGAATGGCTCTCAGTTGTTCATCATCGATAAGCGTCAGGCCTGGATAAGGACTATCTCGTCGTAAATCACGTTGGATCTCCAACAGTCGGCGTACCAGCTTTTTACGGAAATTAAGCTTATAACGACCTGGAATTGCGCTGCCGTCCTGTCGCTGCTTTTTTTGTGCCACAATGGACGGTGTGGCGTTGATCTCACGAAACTCTAGTTTTCGCTCTGGTTTCGTGGTTTCGCGAAGCCATTCATATATATCCCAAAGCGGCTCCATCCAAGGCTCCTGATCAACAATGTTAAGCAATGACTGGTTCCCACTTGAAACTGTACACGGAAAACACCCGAAACGACTATTACCGCACGCTTGGCCTTTGCCAATGTCACCAACAACGATTGGGCACTCACCAGCAGTGCTGGCCTGTCGGTAGAGCGCAAGGAGATCACGATTGCTCGCTCCCCATGGGCTCTGAACTTGAAGTAGATATGTCCACACATCATCTGTCGTCCAGTCGGAGATGGGAGTGTACACCAGAGCTCCAGGCATGGTAGCACTCCGGCTAAAAGTGGAATCGATTCGATGTTTCTTAATACTTGCGGCCCTCGCTGCCGATTCTGCTGATCTAACACCAAGAACCATAACTACTTGACCGCTCTTTACTATATGATCTTTTACAAAACGCTCATTTGGTGTACTTTTTAAGCGGCTGGTACACCAACGGAAGCGGGCTGTTGGCATTCCATAGCCGCGGCCGACAACACAAGTCCACATGCGGTCACTTACGGCCGGGATAGTTTTATGGGCACTGATAGGAAGGCCTTTCGTTTTAGCGCTAACGTTTACCTGCATAAGTATAGAGTCAATGCGTGCAGCAAAGGCCGGAAGTTCAATGAGCGTATCTCCAGCCACAACATACAGATGATTTTTTCGGAGTTTTGCTGGTAGTGCCTCGATGGCACTCCAGATGAGTTGGAGTGTTGCAGTCGAGTCTTTACCAAGGCTGGTCATGATGACCCACGGGACTGTTGATTGGAGATAAACGGACTGAATGTCCAAAATCTGCTGTGCTAGTGACCGTTTGTCAAAGATTGAACCTATGCTATCGCTTATCGTCTGTACTTTCGCTACACTCATCTTAGATGTGCGTGGTTTGTTGATTCGCATAGTTAATTGACCATTCATTCGGTGATTTTTTTGTTTAGATACTTCGTACAAAACGCGTTGCCGAGCCAAGATGTCTAACTCCCCAACAGCAGTTGCCTGCATACAAATTAGCATGTGCTAGTTTGTATGCAGGCAACTGCTGCTCTATCTTTATCTTAAGTACCCGTGAAGAAAAAGAAGTATTAGTGTGAACTTGATCGTTCATGTTGAAGATTGTGGTATCTTCGTTTCAGGTATCCACGTGATGATAGTCCATCCACATTCACGTGATTCAGTCTGAATAGAGGGACAATTGCGTCGGTAATCCGTAATTGTGATCATATCAGGCTGAATTGTCATCGTGGAAGGTAACAATGGCTGACTATTGAAATCAACGTCCAGTTGGTACAACCGATTATCAGAGTTGCGGAAATTGAGAAGAAGATAGGCATTTCTGGATGCTGAGGCAGCATGTTCTAGGTCAATATTCACTAGCGTATATTCTGTGAGTACCGATGTGTTTGGCGAATTGCTATCATTATGATAGAAAATACAGACGTGCTGATTGATGAGTGTGGTGTGCAATACAGCGATAATGCTATCTGCATTTTCTATCACGATAGGTAAACGTATATCAGTTATAGTTGTCATACTATATTTATCACCAATGATGCGCTGATTGCGTCACTAGTGTACGGTGAACGCGATCTGCACGGTAGAAAATGGGATTGTCTTCTACTCTCTGCCAACAAGCGAAAGCTTTTTTTCTTGCCCTACCTCATTTCTAGTAGTAATAGCTGATGGCAATATATATCCATCTGTGTAGTGGTAATGAATAGAGATTATTCGTGAACTCTTATTCTCCATATGGCGCTGAATATCAAAGAGATTGCAATCTGGTGATATACAATTACCCATTAACTGGCGAATGTAAACCATACGCGATTCATCATATGACTCATAAATTTCATCATATGAGTGATCTTCATGGTGTTGATCAAATCCAGCCCACGCCTTATGTCGATAGAATGCTAGAGGATCTGTGCAACCAACCATGAAATCAACCGCACCAACCTCCCAGCAATCGGCATCGTTAAAACCATAAACAGGGGCTCGGGTAACCTCACTCCATATCTCTGGTGGATTTGCATTCGTACTTAATCCCCATATACCAGGCTCATTAAAGCTATCTGCACGGCGATCACCAGGATTCCACCAGATCGTTTGAATATTTAACCGATCGCGATTGCCGCAAAGACACTCATAGGATGTCCCAATCATCGGTATGAAGCTTGGAATCCCATATCTGTAGACTTGTCCCTTATTATCTGATCCATGTTGGATCATAATCTCTGAGTTTATAATGCGTGGTTGATCTGTGTACCGAAGTAGAATAAGGTTTTCTTCAGGGCCCATATCATCCACGGATTCAACCTTCATTCCATTGGGCCACTGTCGTGCAACGAAGTATGGTGAAACTTGCTCTGCATCGCTAGGTGCGAATAGATAGTAGTCATGAACCCACGAAGGCTGAATAAATGCCTCATTGAGTGGATCGAAGAGATAGTTGGATAATTTCTGCCCAATAAACCGATGCAGAATATTGAGTGCCTCATCTTGAATAAGAGACGCACGTGTTGGAGCAACAGGATTAACTGGGCGTCCGCTAGTGACGTGGAGGTAGAAACAAAGTCCTCCTGCATTGAGTGATGTTTTGATAAGCTGGCCGTACCAATTAATACATGAAAGTCCTCCTCCCCAAATGCCGATTCGGGATTTGTAGCCTATAATGAGCGTATTTCCTTCAAACTTTGTCCTCACCAAGACGTGGTCTAGTTGTGCCCATTGCGGGAGTAGAGGGATGATCTTTTTTTCATCAATCCAAATCTGAGGGGTGTAATAATAGTTCTGGTCTTTATTAAAGAGCAATCGTAGCTCACAAACTAACTCGGACGTACAGGTCACCTCGATGGACAGACCTTGGACTGATTCGGGGTGGTATTCCATTCGCTCTGCCCATGTGGAGGCGTATACTTCGTCAGTCCACCACTGATGAGTATCAATTGTTAATCTAAGGATGCCTGAGCAGAAGGTAATGGACTTAATCGAGGTATGGGCAAGCAATGCATGAACCCCGACTCCCATGGGATCCTGGTTCGACTCGACGGTAGGATCATCGTAGTGTGTTGCCGCTATTTGGAGCAGCGTGTGGAATACTGTTGTATCGCGGAGTCCATGCCCATCATCTTGGAATCGAAAGCCGGTTTCATGGGTTGTGATATAGATGTTCTTTGCACCAGCACGCTGCGCATTTTGGAGCAACTCACCAATTGCTTCCGGAAGTTTGTTGGTAAATAATCGACGAACGACCGACTGACGAAATCGCTGTGTGTCAACGAGACTAGTTAAGGTGGGTGTCATGATAGTTAGACTCCAACAGCTCCCCCTGGCCGGGAGCTGTTCAATATACAGTCTTGGCCAGGCGAAGCTATGGATCGAGGGTTAATAGAGATAGCTATCTGATGGAACTTCTTATCAATGCTCCATGGTCTGCATTAGGCGAGATATGTGCATCGCCCAATTAGGTGGTTTTTAATGGATGAGCAGAGGACCTGCTTGTTGCCACGTGTAGCCTGTTGCCATCTCAAAATCCTTCGCGCGATCTATGTATTGTCCTATTAAGTCTGGCGCAGTGTTGTAAGCATGCTGGAGGTGGGTTTGATTTGAGAAAATGCAGGTTACACAGCTCAGACGTGCCCGGCCACGCTCCGGGCGATATGGATCAAGCATTGCAGCCAACGTTTCTCCTTGGAGTTCGTAACCTGAATGCGGAGATATTCCAGCATTGAGAACCATTCGCGTGACTTGATAGAGTGCTAAGTCCACAACAGGACGCATCCACAACACCGCATGTCCATCGGGTCGGCGGCGTGAGGGCTGGAGTGGTATCCGCCACTCGGCGTGTAGCACATCCGCACGCTTGGAAGATTCCGCCCAGCGCTCACCTGATAAGAGGATGGGCCGATTACCAAGTTCGTTGCGATGTGATCGGAGATCATGGTCACATAATTGGCCTTTTAAATACTTCGTGCAATATCGAATTCCCGAAGTAGGTGGCATATTAGACCGAGCTGCGACCAGATCCCACAGCGTTTTTACCGCCGCAGAGTCCGAATCGGTTGCTGGGCCAAATTTGTCCACATCATGACTGCGGCGAAGCCGCAGACTTGCATGACCACCTGGTGTAATGCCGCCGCTTCTCTCATACACCGCTTGTCGAATCATGAGACGGCAATTGCCAAGAGCGATAGCAAGATGTTCTAAGTGGTCTTGCGTTTGCGGCCAATCCATCTCTGCGAGATAAGCGTGCCACAAAACGAGAGGAAGATCTGGCCACCGTTGGCGCGCCCAAATAGCTGTAGCATCGCTATCAATGCCTCCAGATACGCTGATCCAGATACTGGTTGGTTCGTATGTCGCCAGCAACAAATCGATGTTACGGTTTGGATTCATAGAGAGTGGCCATGGCATATCAAACATCGATGTTTGCATTCTTACCATCCTCGTCAAGCATTCCCCAATGAGAGGAATATGAACATATTATATTTATTTGACATAATTATTGAATTAATCTTCTTTTACTTTCCTTCTGGACATCAGGGGTATTATTGCCGCCCTCGTGCAGAATGAGAGCAAAGGCTACATTGTGACCTTAAGTGCGAGGAATACGGGTGTGGAATTGATCTCCCCGTCGCTCAACGATGCTTCCGAGTGTGAAGAAATTAGCCACGGCGATAAGAATGTCTATCTCTTCATCAATGATTGCTTGGAGCTCCTCTGTTGAGAGAAATTTGTCCCAGCCGCCTGTGATCATTCGTTGGTGCAGCAATTCTTTAAGTGTCTGCGCCGTTGCGGTGGGATCATCAATAATGGTCATTGTGGTTGTGGTCTTTCCTGTAAGCATTCCTACCATGCAGCGGCGGCAACCGCAGCGTCCATCAACGTCCTCTCGGTCACATTCACTTGAGAAACCAACCGGCTCATACATGTTTGTCCAACAAAAGTCATTCAATCGTTGGCCTTGCGTCTCGTTTGTTGCTACCAAAACTTTCATACTCATGTTCCTTTATGGCTAGGAACGAGTGGCACTGCTAACCCACAACGGGTCATGCAGCTCTGCATCACCCGTTGTGATCGATTAGTCAAGAAGATTTATTCAAGCTTGAATGATCAGCGCAGGAAGATCTTCAAGTCAGTGTTGCCTGAAAGAAGTATCCTTCATCAAATGCGTTTTTCGGAGGCGGATAGCAAGCCACACACAACACCAGCAATCCCAACGCGAGTGGAAGCGAACTTGATCTTGCTCCCCAGATATACACATCGGTGCTGACACTCGAACTTATTTGAACCCAAGTACTGTTATTCTTTACATGTCCCACGACCAGTACATACTCCTTGAGTAGTGTAGTTTTCGTGCACAGATAATTAATGGATGTCTCGGTTGAGTTGAGAATGGTATCCGTATTTTTCACTCCGGCTCTGCGCAAAGCAATTGCCAAGTTCTCAAAGGTTATTGGCCAAGAGGGAATACGATTTGCCTTCCCTAGAGCAGTTAGCATATCGGCTTCCTGATCGCTGAGCCAAGCCTTAATCTGTCCAATTGTTGCTCTCTCAATTGGCTTTCGTCTTGTGGGTGGTTTTTTGAGGCTCATCGCAATTGCTCCTTGTCCGCCTACTACCCTAGGCGGGAACATGACTGTTCACCTGGAGTAGCAGGGGACGGCGTATAACGATATGATGAACGAGGCTGAGTAAGGCCTCCATGGAATGACCCTAATCGGGACACTCAAGCAATATATGAGAGCGGCCCGACCATCGTATGATTGGTTTTTCCAGCTGTATATATAATTTCCTGGCGTGCGGCCATGATCTAATATTCGGCTCGAATGATCTCCGCTTGCGTTGGCGCAATTTCTTGTGCCAACTCGTAGATGGATTCAAGCGTGATCTCCCGCATCTCGCCGTCGGCATTCATAGCCACCCCATAGGCGCATAGGTAGTCATCCTCAATTCCAACTTCAAGAATAATTGCTACTTGATTGTCAGCAAGATGCGGTGCTAATTCCTGAAAGAAATCAAGCTCATGATACTTACCTGTTGTATCACGGGTATCCATAGGGACTCCATTTTCAAAGAAAACGCTGACTAGGCCTGGATTTTGATGAGGGTTCGAGTGAACCCTCATACCAAGCGATGTACACCAAGCTTCGAAGGCTGATACATCTCTGACTGCGAAGTAGTTAGCCCGCGCCTGTTTTCCATAACACATCTGAATAATCCTCTACAGTCACCGCATCGCCAAGTGACTGCGCAACGGCAATCCCGGCGAAGGGGAAATAGAAGAATAGAATAGCGGAGTCGATATGGCTTATATGGCCATCTTATACTGATACGAACGTACGGTAGCTGACTGTGTTTGAATTCGATCTCGGAATGCTTCTGCTTCGCGCCAGTCATTCTGGTTGCGCTTTTCACGTCGGGCTGCGTAGCTCCAAGACATACTGTCTGCACTGTGAAGGATGCACTGAATGATACTGCTGCTGAGGCTGCGTGTTTTGAGGGCATAACCATGGTATTGAAGATCTGGTCGTGCATCAAAAATAGGCACTAGAATCTGCTCAATGAGCTTCGGTTTTGCGCTGCGCCTACAGAGACTGCCGATGCCAACCCGCATACCAAGGGTCAGTCGAGAGCCATATGCAGCGAGATGTTCTAGATACTCACAAGGCTGGTAGCCTTGTAGCACTGGAACCACAGTGATTTCTGGAGGGAGGATAGCCCGAATGGCATCAAACCGCTCAATAGTCCGGCGTTGATGCTCTATCACGCTCAGCCCTGTGAGTGTTACAAAATGCGGATCACAAAGAAAATCCTGTGACGAGACAGCCTCCACATTGCATAAATTCGCAATATGGAGCACTGCTTCACAGAACTCTTCGACTGTTTCTGGGTAGTCTTTGTAGTCGGAAAGAATGGTGAATGCACCGCAGTCGAGGAAGATAGAACTTTTAATTGGCTTGCGCCGAATTTTAAGTAATCCATCCCGCCGACGTGCATATGTCCCATCTTGGGATCGGGTAATCAGTCGGTTGATGCTGATCATTGCATGGGTAAAATGGGTTGCGTGCGCAGGATTTGGCAACCCAACATAGAACTTTGGGTTGGCCATTCCTTAGCCTCCTGCGCCCGTATGGGCGCACATAGTGACACCACAGAGGTTGCTAGGAGTAGATCCGCATGACTAAAACAAAAAACGCCGGAAGTGCAATGCGACACACCGCTGGATTGATTATCCAGTGGTAATTAGCCTGCTTGTACTCTGGCGAAGGTGTGAAAACCAGCGTCGTGTGATGCTGGCAGATGGGAGTGCGATCACCTCGCAACGTTTGGCGTTGGCAGATCGAGCACCGAATCCATAAAAGCTCAACCCCGTTGGGATCGGGGGAACATGAAGAAACGTACCAACACGCGAGTCAGCGAGGTATTATCCCAGTCCTGCGGACGCTACGGTTGGCTCGGAGCTATGACTCCATAACCTGTACATCGCTCACAATGAGTAAGGATGTCCATAATGGATGGTTGTCAAGGAGCCATAGGCTGCTTGATGGAATAACCATAAGCAATGATGAAGGTCTTCATCACAGAATCAGGGCGATTAGGGCGGTCAGGGCGATCATGTTGGCCTAAAAATCGGCCTGGTGATGGGCGCTAACGGCTGCTAATGGGCGCTGGTTAGGTAATGAATTGTTAATCACAGCCAAATAGTATGTGCCAATCAAGCAACAGGTTTGATTATACACTATGATCTTAGGGAGAGGCAAGGACAAATGTCGAGACTCTTGTTATTCTGCTTCTACCCTCCGAACGAGGATATGGCCAAACCTTTACATGAATAGAAAGAATATTGAAACATATTAAGATATTTTTACGTAAAGTGATTGTCAATGACAACCATTCACATTCAAAGGAGGTTTCCATGAGCCCCGTTTCACGCCGTTTATTCTCCTTTGGTATCCTAATCTTTCTCATGTTAAGTGGATTCATACGCCCACAACGCGCTCTTGCGGTTGATCCCTATATTGCTATTACTATTAATTCTCCTAATCCAGGCACCAGTAAAGTTGGAACGGATACGACCATAAATCTTTCTGTCAATCTCTCAGCTCCTTCGCAAGGGACCTTATTAGTCACCATAGGACCACCAAGCTCGTCGCATCTTGGAGGATATACTAGCTATCAGTGCTTAACATATACAGCTATAGCATCACAACGCTATGACCTCTCCTTTCCGCTTGAATCTCCTCCGGCTCCACAAAATCAGCAGTACAGAATTTCAGCTTACTTTCGACCTCAGAATCCCTCAACCTGTCCAACGTTCTCTTCATCAATGCCAGGATCTGTGACAACTTCTGCACTTTATGAGATGGATTGGCAACCGGGTGAAGCGCCTCCGATTATCCTGAGTGGTCCATTTATTAATGTTCATTCCACCTCAGCCGAAGTTCGATGGACTACTGATCGACCTGCAAGTACGGAGCTAATTGATATTGATCCAGATGATAACATTGAGGTGATTAAAAGCGTTATTGGCTATGAACACAAGCTGTGGATTTCGCGCCTGTATCCTGGTGATACCTATAGCGTGCAATTTCGATCATGTAATAGCGTTGGATGTAGCGCTACTCGTTCCACAGCATTTACAACGAAGCCGGGGTGCCTCCAAATATCTTTCTTTCATGATGGTAGGTTGCAAAATCCTGATTGGTGGAATAATGAATGGGATAGACCAATCCGCCTAGATATTGGTGGTGTATCCCCAAAACAGTATCAAATTCGCATTCGAGCGCTGGTTGATACTGCTGCAGCAGCAAGTTCGTCTGCACGGTGGGAGCCACATACAATAACTCATATTGGCGATCTCTCTTATCAAGCGTCCCTTCCTGATTTTACGCATGGTGGCCTCCGCAGCTACGGTGATACAGTAGGGCGCTATCAGTTAACGAAGTCAGGAACCATCGCTTCTGATGGCGGCACCGATATTTATTATTCGTTGCCAGTGTTTAAGTCGATTGATGTGCGTTCCTTAAGCATTAACCTTTCTATTACAGGAGGTCGTGGTCGGTACAACGGTCATGAAAGTGGCATATGTCCAAGTAATACAGCAACTGAAAAATATGGAAATGTCCGGTTCTCATATCGTCCCACTCCCCTCAGTACTGGGCAATTTCAGGTAACAGAGGGGGATGTCCGCCTTTGGGAAAGCATTAAAGACGAAGAGGCCAAGCGGAAATGGACCGACGATGCAATGCTCAATGCGTTTGGTTTCTTGCCAGCGCCATATTGGTTTGGTGTGGCGTTGACGGTTGGCCAAATAGCACTAGGATACAATAATCTCGATGAAGCCGATGTTTCTACTATCGATAACTTTATTCCAATCGATAATGAGAACGTAAAGTGGACGGTATATAGTATCGCCGGTGTCGGGGTTAATGGCCAAGCAACAGCACACCGCTCATATTATGTGATGTATGGTCGGAGAATTGTGACGAGTCCAGAAGGACAAACGCCTCCTATCATTGAGCCACGAGTATGGCAGGGAATCGTGCATGGCTATCCGCGTTGGCTTATTGGGTCAAGTGCCCAAGTTAAATTTACGGACTGTCAGGCTTGGAATGGTTCAGTCCTCAATCCCGAAGCCTGTATGGGTGTCGAATCTTTTTCACCAATTGAACTTCAAGCCCAGGATACGAATGGAAATATTCTTGATAAACACACCAATACGCTCGGTGGCATGTATAGTGTCATTCCAGAGTCGGATGGAGGCATTGGGGAAGATCTTTGGGGACCTTCGTCCGATTACACGTATCGCATTCATGGAGTTGCGAGTGCTCCATTTTCCCTTTTCTTTATTCGTCCATATCAAGGTAAATGGCAGGGCATTTTGTATGATCAAGTCCCGATTCAACAAAGTCAAACCCTCTCTCTCGTGATACCTAGTGAAGGTTATGTCCCTGCACTTCAATTACCAAACGGTCAGAATCTTTGGCCGGTTGATTTTGTTTCTCCTAAGACTAACATTATTCCTGATCCTATCATTCCGAATGGAAATAATGGCTGGTATACCCAAGATATTACTATCACCACGCAGGCTTTTGATAATTTGACTGGTATAGCACATACGCTTTGTCAGATAAATGACACGACATGGTTTACCTACACACAGCAATTTATTATCTCTGAGGAACGAGGCGATAATCAAGCATCCTGTTATTCTACTGATAATGCAGGAGCTCAAGAGGATCTGCAAAAGGCTTTCTTCAAACTTGATAAAACGCCACCAACAACAACAGTATCCATAACTGGAACATTGGGGCAGAATGGCTGGTTTACCTCAACGGTGGAAGTAATATTTCAGTCCTATGATGCAACATCAGGCATTGACTATACCCAATATCGCATTAATGGTAGTCAGTGGATGAAGTATAACCAGAGATTATATATTGAAAGTGAAGGTGTCCATATACTCGAATTTCGCTCGGTTGATCGTGCTGGAAATATTGAGCAAGATCATTCCCAACAGGTGAAAATCGATAAAACTCCACCACAGTTAGACGCATGGTTGAATCAGTTAGATTACCTTCGTCTCGATATGCTCACACTCAACTATACAGCCACTGACAGAGTTTCAGGTGTGTATACAGTGACAGCAAATCTGTTGGGAGATGCAATCACCAAAAATCGCCCGTATGAACTCTTATGGCCACCTGTAGGACAACACACACTTTCTGTCGTTGCCCAGGATTTTGCGGGGTGGACGTCAAGCCAGTCTCTTCCATTTTCCTTATCAACGAATCTCGAACGCTTACGAGCAACGATACTGCGTCTTCGAGTGCTGAAAGAAATTGATCGTGATGGTATTGTGAATGGTCTTACCACGAAGGTTGATGGGGCTATTACTGCGTATCAGCGAGGTAAAATTAATGTTGCCATTAACCATATAAATGCCCTCATCCATGAGGTTGAAGGGATTCGTGATCATCGCATTACTGTGCGAGGAGCTGATTTGCTGGTTGATGATAGCTCCTACATTCAAGAGCATATACGGTAAGATCTATACGCCTGATGTGAGTTATGACGAAAGAAACGCTTGACAAAGCAAGACGGAAGTCCGACGATGGATGTGCTTACCAACCATCAACAGGAGTTCCGTCCATGCCTAGTATACCATTTTCTGATGTGATGACCATGCTGTATGTGCTGGTTGATGATTGGTATCAATCAACCAACCGTTCTCCCAAGGCAGCTGCCCCAGGGCCGGCTCCCGCCCTCGCGCCAAGCGAGGTGCTCACCATTTTGTTGGCAATGGATCTGGTACCCTTTCCCAGCGAACGCGGCTTCTTAGGATTTCTCCGGTCAACGCATGGCGATCTATTTCCAACCCTGCCGCACCAAAGTCAATTTAATCGCCATGCCCGCCGACTGTGTGGTCTGCTCGAACCCGTACGTCGCTCATGGCTCGCGTCATGGGCCATGGTGGACGGCCCACAGGTCATCCTTGATACCAAACCGATTCCGGTCATGGGCTATACGCGTCCGAAAACCCGCAGCGATTTCGCTGGAAGCGCGAGTTATGGCTATTGTGCCAGCCGAAAATTACCGTATTTTGGGTATAAACTGGTGATGCTCACGACCCTCGATGGCATTCCGGTGGCCTATGACCTTGTACCGGCCCATACCGATGAGCGCGCCGCTGCGGACGAAATTCTGGACCAGATCACCAATGCCGACGTGTGGGCGGATAAAGGATTTCTCGGTGAACAGTGGCATCAGGAAGTCCGAGCCACCACCGATAATCGCATCTGGACGGCCAAACGCCACAACCAACGGCAGAATCCTGCGCCATTTGATTCCCTGCTCGGGTCGATCCGCGAACGGATCGAAGGGACGTTTCATGAACTGCAAAACACGGGACGGAACAGTGAGCGCTTGTTGGCCAAAACGGTGGAAGGCTTGGTAACGCGCATTGCCAGTAAGGTGACGCATCTCGTCGTGAAGGCCGTGTTGCGTGCGCGATTTGGCATTGATGTCCTCACCTTTACCGTGATCAAAGAAGTCTAACTCACATCAGGCGTATCTATGTATATTTATACCGTATATGTGAGAAAGTTTCCGGATACTATGCTCACACATATGGTATTCCATTAAAGAGGATCTATGAAAGTATCTTCGATTTCGATCTGCCTATGATTAATAAGCTGTGAGCTAAATTCAGGACTTTAAATCAGAACAACTCGGGGTGGTCTTGACCACCCCGAGTTGTTCTGATTAAGCAGCCATCACTGCTTCATTGGTATCAATGATGTTTGTATGGTTATCCCACTGGGCAGCATAGGCGAGAATAGCGGAGGCTGCCGCGTGTTTACATGGAGCGCCAGCGGAAAACGCCGGTATAGCTCCCATACAGGTGCATTTGTATCCGTGTTCGAGATTACCATCCTTATCCATTAATGTAACGGTATAGGGTGTCAGCCGTGATCCCTGGACTTCAAACACTATTTCGCTGATGCGCTTGGCATGGCCAGACAGTAGAAGGATCAAGGTATCAAGTTGTTGTTTTCTGCTCAGGCTTTCCGCAACGTAGCTGAACCAAAGACCAAACTGTTCCCAATAATCACTGATAGTCGTCTGTGCCTTGTTGCGCTTATATAACAGACCAATGGCTGCCATTACCATATTGGTTGAACCTTCTGGTGACTTCAGGCGCTTGGCATCCAATGATGAAGCTGCTATAAGCGTTCCATCCAGCTGTATAAATTCATCGCCACGAATCATAAAGAGGGCTGCGGCTTTGGCGATCGCATGCGCTTCTGCCTCAGCTACGGCCACCACTAATGTGCTCGCATCAGCGAGGATCTGCCATTTCAACAGTGTATGATCAGCCATGGTGTACAATTCTCCTGTTCTATTATCATGAGGATGGGCGAGGCTGTTCCATGATGTGACAGCTTCGGTGTGCTTTTGATTGCTGCTCAGCGCTTATGCTCCGGCAATTGGAGTTGCGGATTTTCCGTGTGTTTGAGGATCGCGACCGTGATGTCTTCACAGACCTCAAGGCCGTCTACTAGGAATCCTTCCCGCAGTCGCATCTGGACAAAGGCTAATGCAAGGCGATTATCCAGTGTCCGCTTGATCAATGGTTTCCCATCGATATCCATTCCATCAAGCGCTGCTATTGCGAGTTCTTCATCACTAACTACAAGCTTGAGGGTTCGCCGCAGCTGTACCCCTCCCCACGTATTGGAAGCGCCAGCACCTACGTTGGCTAATGCCTCTATTGTTAGTCGTTGGATATCCACACTATCAGCCGCCTCAAGCCGCTTGAGTTCTGCTTTCTGTTTCGCAATGGTTGCTTCAAAAACCGTCTTTGCATCCCGAATTTCTTGTTCCAGCTCCGCGATGCGGGCACGACGTGCATGAACACCATCCAACAGGTCATTCCATGACATGGTCATTGTGTGCTCCAGTGCGGAATGCCTACCGCACGTATCGATGAAACAGGAGGCATTCCGAAGATGTTATTTGGTGGTCTGATATTTTTTGAGAATACGGCCCAGTCGAGTCGGCAATTCATTGAGATTGGCAACACCAATGGTCCATTCCGGACTGAAGATTCGTTGAACAGAACTGATAGAGCCTTGATCTCCGATAAAAAGGCCAATGACCAGCGTGTGTTGTCGCCGCACACGGACAACATTGTCGCGAACTGTTTCCCAGGGTTCATCGACAGGCTGGCCGTCATGAATGTAAATAATGAGTTTACGCGCCTCTGTTCGTTCACGGAGTTTCTGCTGAGCAATGGCAAGTGATTGGCTTACTGCTTCAACACCACCATCGCCATACATCCCTGCGATAAGCGCGCGTGGCCCTTCCGCATTAGGTGGGGTTGCCCAATCACGAATCCACATGACTGGTGAGGGAGGACTATAGACATGGTAGCGATCCAAGTGGGGTGATTGAATGCGATCCCGTGCATAACCAATACAGAGTGGAATAGCCAGATTGGCGCACGCTCGATCAAACAGTAGGGTAGCCCTCCGCATGTGGGGAAGTCGGCCATGATTAAAGGAGTTCATATCGCTCGGGCGGCCATCAGGAGTAATGCCCTCCAATCCGCCCCCCATTGAGGTTGTTCCGTCCAAGAGAAGGACAATTGCCATACCTCCTGGATCATCGGATTCATCTTCCTCACGCACAACCGGAGTCCCTCCCTTTGATCGGACACATGTACGGCTATCAAACCGCCCACGCCGATTGTTCGCAATAGGGTCTCTATCTGGAGTCTGTACTTTGAGTTCCTTGGTGAGCCGACGTACATCTCCCAGGATGGATTCTTGAAGCTCATGATAGGGCTGTGGCCATAAGGTGCCACCGCTTGGATCGATGTCTAATGCTCCAGAGGAGAGGAGCATATCTTCAATATCAGGATCATCGACAAGCGTGGGTGCTGCCTCGCTGTCGATATGTCCATCAAGGACGATCATCGGATCATCACTATCACGGAGACCCATTGGACTACCGTCGGGTGCGTTGCCTTGAAGTACAAGGGCTATCGTATTATTTTCAGGTGCAATATCAAGGTGTTGCAGGATGTCAAGTGCTATTTCTGAGACACGCTGGCTTGTAGGCGCAACCCAAGCTGCTTCGACGAGTGGCTTAATTGTTTCATGCCAGAAATCGTGATCATCGGGTGGAATTGTCAATTTTGACGTGCTCGCAGCTGGGCGTTCATGATCCCAACGATGTGAGAGACAGCTGTTCAACAAGGTGCTGTTTCGATCACCTTTCTCAGGTTGAATATTCATCCAACATCGCAAGCCAAGCTCAGCAAAGTCGCGTGCAGCAGGGCGATAGTATGCGGCTGTAAGCCGCTCCATTCGTTCGTCCTCAAGCGCATTCCAGAGCCACTTATGGGTTGGCCCATATACCGTTGGGTTGTCGGTAAAGAGCACATGGCCGCCTTCGTGGAACGCTAGCGCTCTCGCAGTCACTACTTGGAGGGTGCTGTCTCTCACGATTGATCGTCCTCCCCACTGACATGGCACACGACGAGCGTCAGGAGCCATGTCATCAGGAAAGTTTGGTTTGACCGCAATTGTATGCGTAGCCCAGTTTATCCATGAGCCAGCATCTGGCCCAGGATCTGGATTATATTTGACTGTAAAGGGTCGTGCACCGATAAGGACACGAACCCATTCTTCCAGACGTTGTTTCGCGCGTTCTTTATCCCACCATTTAAGCCAAGTCCGTGGTGTTGTCATACTGTATCCTCATTGAGACACAGGATGTTCGTACCGCACGGCATGAACATCCTGATCAAGGTTGTATGCCATGCGGCAGGGTCGTATTAGAGAATTTCTGGAGCGTGGCGGGTCACAATGTTGACTAGGGCTGTAAAGACGGTCTGATCACGACGACTGCCCTTGAGTGGACAGACCATATCGATCCAGACATCTTTTGCTGCGGTGATAAACGCATCCTTGATTTGTACCCGTCCTCGCGTTTTTGTGGCTGTAGCTGCCCAGCGCTTCACATCAATGCCCCAGTTAATGAGGATTGCGAGGTTGGTCTCCATCACGAGGGATTCCTCTTTAGCCTGATAGGCTTGAACCTCTTGGTCAGCGCGAATGAGCGCTGAAATGAGTGCATGGGTGGCAGGGATATCGAGGTGCTTGGCCAAGATCTGGGCCAACTCCTGCGGGGTATAGGGATCGAGTTGATAGAATCCCGCAGTCCACCTCCGGCGGAAGGCGGGATCACTCAGATCCATGCCTTGATAGGAATCGCCTAGATTCGCGGTCGCAATAATCTTAACCAGATCTATGGGGAATACGAAGGTTTCCATCGTATCGAAGACACGGACGATGTGATATGGTCCTGCTGTCTCGGGAATGGGAATACCCATCGCACTTAATTCATCAGCTGTATAGGTGTTTAGCAGATCCATCACACCATCAGCCACGGATTTATGACCGCGGGCAAGCTCATCAAGGATGAGTACGACCTTTTCTCCTTTGCTGGCGCGACGTGCCCAGCTCACGACCGGGCCATCACGCCATTCCCAGCGACGATCTTCATTCTGGACGGACGTACCATACACATGTTCATCCTTGACACCGGGCTTGAATACAACGATTTCCAAGCCCCAACCATTCGCGATCGCGACTTGTTTTGACCACATGGTTTTTCCTGTAGCGGTTTCGCCATAGAGAAAAAGCCCACCTGGTCGGCAAAATGCACGATTAATTCGTTCGTAGCTGCTTGTTCCCACCACCGGGAGTATTTTTTTCTTTTGCTCTGCTGCAGCGTGTTCTGCTGCTTTTGCGTCAGCTGCTGCCATCTCCTTGCGCGTTACTTCAGCACGTTCAGCATCTGCTTTCTTGGTCGATTCCTCCGCCGATGACGGTTCAGGCTTTGGTTTGCGTACTCGTGCGGGTTTGGGAGATTTTGGCGCTGCTGGAGCAGTCGTTGGTGGTGTTTTTGTGTCTGGGTCGCATGCAGGTGCTGTGTCGACATCAAGGTCGATATCGAGGTCACCATCGAGGTCGCCGTCAGGCAAGCGTGTTTCCGTTGGAGATGTGGATGGGGCTTTCGCTCCAGCCATATCCCGCTCATCCACTGTATAGGGATTCATTAATTCATTCGACAGAAGCCGCGTGGTTCCTTCATGTCCATGAAGAACTGACGACTCTTGAACAAAGACACCTCGAATCGTGCTGATGTCCGGTAATGGATAACACATGGCAAAGTACAGTTCATCAGCAACATTTTCAATGGCCTTCCGAATCCATGTATTTGCCGCTGTGTTCTCGCACGCTGTGCGGATCGTTCTGCTATCCCAGCCCATGGATGTATCAGTGCGAGGGTAGCAGGCATCCATCTGGCGTAGGAGGGTATACCACGCGCTTACGAGGGCATTATTTCCATGCGATTCTGCAGTAGAACGAACCACCTCCATCACGAGGCCGACCATCGCTGCCTGATAGGCCGGGCCATTGATGAAGCCACCAAGCAGGAGATCTGTTCCCCGTCGGTCCCAAGACATTTGATACATGCCGCTGGCACCTAATGACGCGATAGTTACCTTCCCTGTTCGGGTATCGTCATCAAAGGTGCAGCCACGAACAGCTCCTGATAGAACGGCCAGAATGGCTTGAACAAAGCCCATTCCTAAAGCGCTATCAGTTTTGCTGCGTTGGGTGTTGTATACGCTGAGGTTGTCTGGTTGAATGCGGTGGCCACGCAGGTAGATATCACCCGAAAGGCCACATACTTTTTTGTTCATCAGACAGGTGATCGTATCTTTACGGAGGATACTTGAAGTGGTCATGCCAGGAAACTCCTTGGTTATAAAAAAGCGCTGACATGACCACCTGCGTATCGCAGATGGCATTGCCAGACGATACGCGGGAACAGAACTAGGACCATGAAATTAGATATTTGAGGAGAGACGATCGCGGGAACCAGCACGGCTGGCCTCTGCTGTGTTTCGTTGAAATGGATCAGTAATGGTACTGATGGCATTGATGATGTGCCAGGCTGCTAAATGCCAACACCATCCTGTGGGATTAGCACGCGATGGCCGAGCAGGACAAGGACATGCAGCACCATCACAGCTATAGGTCTGAACCTGACGACGCTTCGTACCTGATGCACTTTGGATCGTCAAGATGCCGTCGGTAAATGTCCAGGGTAAACTCATGGTTCCAAGGACATACTTAATGGCATTTCGCGCACACCGTGCAAAAGATGGGTCATCAAAGTGAGCCACAAGGGCATGTACTTGGTGCTGTACAACCTGTGGTTTGAGTCGCAATGGTAGTGGGAACACAGGGTACTCCTTTTGGTGCCATTCTCGTAGAAGGGACGGTGTTGCACGAAACCTTGGTAGGACGTTGTGTAAGGGTCTACACATCCATAGCCCACTGTTCGCGCTCGATTGTGATTGTATTCTTTGCTCCGCGAGGCTTTCCATCAAGCCGAATGATAACCGTCTTGTACAATTCCACTGCTTCTGGAGCAGAAGGGGCCTCCACGATGATCGCGAATGGGCCGCTGGAAATGATCACGTCGTCTGGTCCAACTGAGGTTGCCTCGCGTGCGTGATGCTCAAGACAGCGTGGAGATGGCAATGGAATCTCGTCGGTTACACCAAGGAGATCAGCGATACCACGCTCCATCGATGATTTAATGGACTTCGCGCTTTCCTGGAGCATGGCGCGGACATCTGCATTCATCATACTGTCTTCACCGTTACGAATTGCTTTTGCCAGCTCCTCTAACAGTGACATGCCAGCGTCAAATTCCAACAGACCTTTGGTGAGATCTGCCCCGTTTAGGATTGCTGCGCTAGCCGCCTTACGGGCAACAACACCGAGTGCACGTTCGCTCATCGTGTCGCTATAGCCAACAAAGATGACTTCACAGTCTTGGCGATTGGTCGGGCGATACGCACGGCGTTTTGCCTGAAACAAATCATATAGGCTGTAGACAGGCTCGAGTACGACAATGGACGACCATGCAATCAGGTTCAGACCGGTTTTCACGAGTCTGGGATTGCAGATGACGACCTGTGTGTCATCCTCTTCACGCTCCTTAAACCATTGGGCCCGTTCACCAGGTTTCACGGTTGTTGAGCGGAGGATCGCAATCTTGAGCGGGGTTTCGTGGTTGAGTCCTGCCAGTTCCGCCACTTTGTGCTGGAGATCAATACAAATATCGTGCTTATCACCGGTATGCTCGACAAAAACAAGCACACGGCGACCAGTATTAATCCGCTCAGCACAGAATTCTGCGAGGTACTCGTGATGGGGAAGAATTGTATCTGAAGCTAGGGTATCGGCCTGATATACCTCATTCACAATCTTTGATGCGATGGTGACCTCGCGCCATGGTTGATAGGGGTAGCGAAGCGTTCCCCTAAGATACGATGCGAGCGCATCATATCCACCAGCGGCAATCATACGTCTGCCCACATCTTCAAGATCGTCATACTGAGCACGAACATTTGGTGGCATGCTCAGCAAGACCATATCTTCCGTATAGCCGGGCATGTTGAACCCCATCTGATCGATAAGGGCCATAACCGATGTATTTTGGACAATGGTTGCGAGCTGCGCAGTAATACCCGGTCGCTCACGCACGACTGTTTCACAGCGTGATTTACCACTATAGTGGCCAGCATCATCGCGGCGTTCAATCTCACGGTCAATGACTGCAGTGATTCCTGCTTCTCGGACAAACTGCGGCTGGTTGTTCCAACCCCAGCGATCTATAACGATCTTGTTATCCATCCGGAGTAAGAGTCCATACAAGGTACTTGCATACCCGCCATACAATGTCCCGGTGAGGCCGATGGTATAGCGGCTGGCCTTTTTCATCGCGCCAAAAGCACGACCAAGTGCTGTGGTGAGACCCTTGCATTCGTGGATTTCATCCGCTAGGTACACATCAACCATGCCGGCGTAGCGTTTGCCAATGAGCAGTCCCAGCGCATAGCGGGCATTGCTGGTCGGTCGTTCTCCAGGTAGAGCACGGTATCCATTCTCGTCATAGTAAAACTCCTGCCATTCTGGTGTTTGCCAGATTGGATGCGTGCGATCATGGACATTGTCCTGAACCCGACTGGCTTGGCCAAGCCGTTCGTTACAGTACACACAGGTGATCGTGCGAAGTCCTTTTCGTCGCAGCATTGCTGGTGAGATCCCAGCACCTTTTTGATTCAGTGCACGTCGGCCGCAGCGGGGGCAGCATACCCCATGGCGCGGAAGGACAAATGTTTGTCGCAGGATGCGATCCCGCTCTCGCTTCCATAGCGGGAGCCGGAGTATCTTCGTTTCCCCATCAGCATTTATGTAGCTATGTTCCCACTGTATTGGTTCATCCGTGGTGGGGCTCTCTGCATCAGCACCAACGGTTGCCTCAACCTGCTTGGCTTTTTGACGTTGCCGCTTATAGGCAGCCTCGTTGGCCTCGATCTCGGCATCAACATTGGCATAGAACCGATCCCGCTTGGCGCGGAGCATGTCGAGTCGTGTTGCTGTAGTGCTTGTTCTGGTGATTGCTCCGCGCTCCAGTTCGCGTATCTCAGCTCCAAGCGTTGCACCGGAGTCGAGCTTAAGTTTGGAGTTGGCGATCATGCCAACGAGTGGTTTTGTAGGGGTATGCACCGCATCGCGGAAGAATTGTCCCACATCTGAGGGGGACTCAAGGATGCGAATATCCCATGTATTGCCAAGATACTGATTCCATTCGTCGTACCATGGTGGCAGTGCTGCCCCTTTTTTGCCGGCGTAGAAATCAGCGACTTGTTTGGCCTCCCCGATAAGGTGGCCAGGTCCGGTAACAATCGTAACAAATGCACGTGAGCGGGTCATGGTGACATAATCCTTTCAAAAAAAAAGAACGCCGAATCACCATGACACGCCCCAGTGGGCGTGCGATGGGATCGCAGTGTCCACTGGGGTGTGATCATTCATCAAAGAAGCCCTGAATCATCGAGGTGATGGAGAATATGGGCAATGCCTAGCCCAATACTGGTGTTATGGCTGACAATTCCGTTGGAAATGAAGGCATGGGTTTCTGGTACTGTCAGGTCATAACAGGGCTGGAGTCCAGTATCTTCAATGGTGACGATTTTGTCCCAAAAGAAGGCTGGGGTGGTGAGTGACTGGAGCTCAGGATAATGCTCAGCCATCTGGCGAAGTTTTGCATATCCAGGTGCCTGTAATTTGCGGAGATACATCCGAAACTCACGGGGAACCTTGTCGAACTGAATCGCTGGGAGATGCGGAACGACGTCGATATTCGTATTCGATGTGATTGGCAAGAGATGTCTGCGCTCCTGCTTGCGTTCAAGGCGAAAGCCGATATGCTCGTAAAACGCCTTGGCCTGGGTCCCGTTCATGGCGATCATCCATGCGCCTGCCTTCGAGTTGGGCCTAAACCGCCGGGTGGCAATGATGCCAAACTGGAGGAGCAAGAGATGAACCTGGTGAGCCAGGCGTTTTGATGCTGAGCAGAATTCAACCGTTCCATCATTCAGGGCTGACCCATCGGTATCAAACAAGCCTTGCAAGAACGCACGGATGATTGACTGGGGAGCCTGAAGAATGCAGGGTGGGATTTCCTTGTGAAGTGATAGAACGTTCATGAATCCCAGCTGATTGAGCCACTCCTTGAAGAGCCGACTATGGATACGATAGCCGTAGGAGGCGTTTTTCGTTTCAACGAGCGTTAACCCCATAGGCTTAATCTCAGTGCTGATGGCATTGAGCAGGGGGGCATCGGCTGACGTAAAGCCGACACTATTAATATGCCGCATACATCCGTCCCCTAGGATCAACCCAAACAGATAGGCTAGATCCTCGGTAAGATGTGATGGATATTCCACAGGTTTTGGATGTCCTCCCGGGATGTTGATAGGGGTGAATGGCGGCAACGCTGTCGTATTGCCCCATACCTGATCATGGCGCTGAATGGCGATGTACTCACCAACGGTGACATCAGCAAGCTGTTTCCACCGTCGCTCTCCATCGCGGCCGAGCACAAGAACGGGGTGGACGAGTGTTCCAGTTAGCTCATATCCGCAGCGTGACATAACACGCAGAGTGCGTTTGACACCGCTGTTGTAAAAGTGGCTAGTGTGACGGGGACCATCCGGTGTTTGCACAACGATATCTAGTCGAGCAAATGAGTCCTCTGGCGTATGGGCAGGCATAAGCGATTCAATGGAGACAAGCCCTTGTGCTGTTGGGATAAGAGTTCCGGCACAAACGCACTTCCCGCCGCCCATTTCGACGGCCAGAAAGCCGGCATCAGGGGTTTCCCCCCACGCATCATCGTAGGTCGTCAAAAATCGCACCATCGCTGCTGCGAGGTGTTTTTGCATCGGGATAAGTCCAGGCTCATAGCCAGGAAGTGCCCGCCCGTCAGCTCGTTGGAGGTCGTTTAACCAGCCGGCCGTCAGCGGGTCCATATCCAAGCCGTATTTCGGTGGGGCCGCAGTCGTGACCGCATCTAGGAGGCTTTGAGCCGTCCCTTTGTTGGCCATCAGTTCTGCCATACCGCGATCACCGCTGTAACACCGAAGTGTTCCATCGCTTTCATCAAGCGTAAAGACCACGGGGACTCGCCGAGTGACATTGATCGTGTCTGTGATCGTAGCGCTGGTTGTTTCCCTCGTCTCGGTGTATTTTTCGGTTTTCTCTTCGGTTGATCCTTTAATCAGTTGCAATCGGCCACCGATTTCGAGGACTTCGCCGTTGATTTCGCCGTCGGCAATCCGGATCATAGACTGGGACGGATTGAGCGGTGCTGCAGGGCGCAGCCGGGCATGAGTCAAGGTTCCGTGGGCGGCCGTATGGCTTTTTGAGCGCCAGGCTCCTCCACCCTTGATCACATCCTGCATCGCCATCGTTGGCGTACCGAGCGACCCATCCTTCCATATGATCTTCTTCTTCGTGCCAATGGGCTTCGGAAGGACATACAACGATTCCGGCTGCTGCTCTAGGATGGGGAGGTCGCTGGCCAAAAGTTCTTTGATCCGGGCTGCTTCAGCGCGAAGCTCGGTGCCAATACGCGGAACGTCACGCACGACCCCAAAGACAACGGCCTCTCGCCAGCGCCGGTGCTCGTCAGGAAATTGATAGATGCGGAGGTTGTCATAACACCGTGCGAGGTGATTGACCCCTTCCTGGCGGGCGAAGATGTCTTGCGGGGTGACCAAGATAGTAACACCACCGGGCTGCACCCAGCCCCCTTCTTCGATGACGCGGCGGAATCCTTTGATTTCCAGCCGACCACCGCCTTCGTGCTTCGTGTCTTCACTGAAGGGTGGATTGAGGTATGCCAGTTGGCTAAAGTGGCGTGTGGCTTGGAGCGCCTTCAAGGTGTCGCAGCACGTCACGTGGGTGGCGTGTGTGGCACACTCTTTAGCACGCTCATCGTGGATATCATTGAGATAGAGTCGTCCAGTTGGGATAGCACACTGGGCTGCAATAATGCTGGCTGCGATAGCACGACCGGCATAGGCATCCAGCATTCGGGCCGCCCCATGGGGGTCGGATACAAACGACGCCATCATTGCGGCGACATCTGCATGGACTTCTTGGAAGCCGAAATCGGTCCAGTTTGCGATACGAGCCATAGTGAGTCACTCCTTATGTACGTGTGCGGAGTGTCCAGGTGGCCCACAGGTGCGGGCGGTCACACTGGACACTCCCGCACAGGGTTTGTTTAATCAAGCGATTCATCATCGTCATGCTCAGCGTCTGCTCCTTCAGAGACAATCACGGGCATGAGGATGGTTTCATCTGGGTCATTAAGCCCAAACATTTCAATGGTTCCATCCGCATCAGGAACACCAACGCAGAATGAAACGATTTTTCCCCAACGGGTGCACTCGCCAGCAAGAACCCAATACCCGGTGCAGCCGGATGCTGGGATCTTGATGATGAGCCCAGCTTTGATACCCTCTTCCCATAGTCGAGCCGCCCACTCATGGCGAACTGGCAGGGGAGATGCAATATCCAACTGGTTAAAGAAGTGATCAAGATCAGCGATGCCATCTTCTCCCGTGATATGGAGAAATGGCTGACCTACCTTTGGACGGTGGACCGTCCAATGTTCGACGACGATATGTCCGAGGCCGCTGGTTTCGAGCGGCGCATCATTCCAATGCTGACGATATTGCCCTTTTCCTTCAACACGGCGGGCTGCTGTGTAGAGTGGCATGTCAGCAATGCGATAGCCGAGGGCAACCAAGGGATTCCATTCGCGCGTCGGGAGTTTGACCAGCGCTCGCTTGGAATCCATAAAGGTAGCCCATAATGCCGTCAGTTTCTTATGTCCCCCAACAGCGCTGAAATACACAACTTCAGGAAATTGTCCTGAGGGTGTGAGCGTTGCTGGAAGGGCTGCCCAACACACCATGTCTACGCTGGCCTTGCTGGGCAATTCGGTGATCATGGGTTTTCCATCGCGCATATGATTGCGCAGCGGATTGTTAGGGAGTGTTCTGATAAGCGACTCACCATCTTCATTGATATGCCACGAGGTACCACCGAGTGCTGTTAAACAGACAGCAAGGTGGATTGGCAGATGGTCGAGATCAGGCACATCAGTGCTTAATCCATAGTCATAGAGCCGTCGTTGTTTCCACCAGACGGTAAGTGTCTCCGCAAAAAGCATTTGGGTGATGCTTCCATCTGGGTTTGCATGCCCAACACTAGACAGCAGCGCCGTATGAATATCTCGCAGGAAGTTACTAAGAAAGCGAACGTAGGTGTATGGGCGCTGCCATGTTGCAGGGAGCCGTTCCACCTTGGCTCCATACCCATAGTAATAGGGTAGTAAGCGAAATCCTAATGTGGGCAAGATGCTGTCTGCCATCGGATCTGCAAGAACCAGTTTCATAGGCTCGCTGGTTTCGCTGACGTTCTCAGCAGCCTTGTGTGCACGTGCATGAAGTGTGTGAATCGCCTCTCCGTCAGAGAGGCGAGAAAAAATACTGTTCATAAAAACCTCCACAGCCGCCCAGATGAACGGCTGCATCATGCAATCGTTCCCTTGGAGCGGCGTGAACGGTTCGGTTCAATCAGATCAGGCGCGCTAGTGCCTCGTCAAGTCGTTGGAGAAGCTGGCCCGAATCATCTGTGTGAACAAAGGTTGTGGTCGCCAAACTATGTTGTTCGCTTACTCGCCAGTGGCGTGAAGCATTAAAACATACTTCGACTGAGATTCCTTGTGGGTTGAGTAAATCGTTGTTACCTCCTCCTGTTGGAAGAGTAAACCGTGCCATCCACGCAATATCACGTTCATAGCGAACGCTATACTGTGTGGTAAAGGTTGTGCCAAATGCCTGCTCAAAAAGAGCTTGGGCGTACGCTGCTGTGAAAATGCCGCGAGTGCAGTCTTCTTGTGTGGCCCATTGAAGGGGCCAATAGTGGATATTTGGGGCTGAATCGTCGCCAATCCAATGTTCATATGTTGGATCATGCGGGTCATAGAGGTACATATGCTATCTCCTTAGCCATCCTTTCGGACAGCTGCATAAAAAGCGTCCAGAAGAGGAAGGTAAAGGATGTATTTCAGGCTACATAAGCATCATCAGTTGGTGTTGATGGTTCGATTGTCGGCTGGAGGATGGGCTTGCTCAACAAGTCATACACAAGCCGATTTAATCGTGTCTCTGCTTCGAGATAGGTTGGTGCATATCCAACTAATTCTCCATTGAGATAGAGTGCAAAGTCTCCGGTTTTTCGATCATAGACGATCTGTTTTTGATACATGACAGGAGCTCCTTCAAAAAGAAGGATTGCACACTAGAGTCCCTAATGAGGGCACACCGTGTGCAATCCTCATTAGGGACTAATATGGAACGAATAGAAGGTATGCTTGTTTGTGATCTGAGGCTCCATCAATGATGAAGCATTGTCTTTGTTTGATTCGCAGTCTGTTGGAGAACTTGTTGTGCCGCTATTTGCAGGGCAGTACCAGCGGAATCATCTGCGCGTGGTTTCCACACAGTCGCAATATGCGCCAAGTGTTCTACCTGAAGTTCGCCAAGTCTTTTGCCCCGAGTAATGGTGCCAATGTGGCATATCACATTTTCAGGGGCAATGGATGAGACTGTTTCTTGAGCTTCAAGAGTATCCCAATCGACGGTGTCTTCATGATTAGGAATGAGTGGTGATGTTTGGCGATCAGTGAATCGTTTTTGTTGCGCTGTGCGTCGTACTTGTTCAAGATCGCGCTGGTGTATGAGTAAGAAATCGCGTATCTCCAAGCAAATTCCAATGAAATCATCATCAGGAAAGCGCATTGTGATGCTCGTAGTAGGTTTGCCGTTGGGAGCAATGCCTCCAGTGGCGGTCTTTTTACCAGGGCCGATAGTGATGCCTATCCGCCAAGGAAAACGACTAAACTTGTTATCAGAGCCCGGATCAAACTCGACTTTGAAAAGTCGGCTTTCAATACTATCTTCTCGGAACGATCCTCCAAATACCTCAAGTTTCCAGCCATGTTGCCGTGCTGCCCCAATGAGAACGTGATGGATGAGGAGCTTGGCCTTGATGATGGGAAGATAGGCATTACCTCGATCAAGATGAATACGACGCTCACGATCGTAGCTCACCAATTCCCATTCAAGACGCTCGATGCCGAGTGCATCGTACACATTACAAAATGCCTTATTTGTGGCATATTCAATAAGGGCGTATTTAATATGATCAGCCATAGATGCTCCACAGCATGCCCCATCACAGACGGGGTATGCTACAATAAACATACACCGATGATAGGAATAGCGGGAGGTTTGTATGAGTTTTACCCTCTGGCTCTGTACTCATCCGCTCACGTGGGCACCACAATGGGTGCAGACGTGGCGTCAGCGCCATATTGCTCGGGTCGGAGAAGCGCGGATTATGCCGCGGCTCCTCGCTGCGCAAGCACAAGGTATTGGTATCAACGATGGATGGGTTGAGCCGGGGACTCCTTGCCAAGAGATCTTGGTGTGGTTTGATGAGCAAATCGCAGCAACGCCACGAATCCCGCTTGATGTGTTTCGCATGGTGGTTGCGCGATGTACCGCTGAAGAACAGGGCCATCAACTCTCCAGCGATGCGGTTATTGTTAATTGGCAGGGAACCCGTGCTACATGGTGGTCTGAAGGCCGTGACCATGTCGGTACCGCACTTGGAGACCACCATGACGGTCTCTATGTGGTAGCCAGCGGTGCCGGCCATACATGGCATCATTCCCCTAATAAGTGAGGGGCATTCCGCGTAGACCAATGACGGCCTTCTTCGGTGCCGATCCAGCGCGTAAATGCGCTGAGCCATGCATTTTGTGCATATGCGAGTTGTGTTTCGCTCGGCTTCTTGCCTTTGGCATACATCTCATCAACGATAAACATTGCTGCTTGTTCGGCTGGACTCATGACTTCACGCCAAATAATACGAACGACCCAGCCCTCCACTTGGATGATATCTGGGCCTAACTGGAACTGCATTCCTCCCGAATCTTGTCCACCTTGTTTGATGGATAGACGGCCGGCGAGAAATCCGATAATGAGCAGAATCGTCCCACTGATAAGAGTGGTTTCCATAGCAGTACCTCCATACACCACCCTCGCCAACTGCCGAGGGTGCTTCATTTAAGAAACAGTCCGACAGATCGCGTGTGTAGCAAATGGCCGTACTTTTAGGGAATAAAAAAGCGACCTATAGACAATGGTATAGGTCGCTCAAGTGTTGCCCAGTAGGCTATTTGGTATGGTGACTGGTTTGTTGATCACAGACCGCCAATGTGCAGCTGACGGATTCCCCGACCGTATCGGCGGTATTTTTGATTGCTTTGCTACCCGCAGGAAGAATGACGGCAACCATAAGAATGGCAACGACAAAGAACGCGAGCAGTCCGATCATGTATTTTTTGAAATCAGCACTCATGAGAGTCTCCTAAAAGGCCACCCCGCTTCCAACCGCCGGGGTGCAAATAATTGCACCCGCGAACAGCGGGAATACGAGGGAGCATTTTGGAAGCCCCTCAAATGTTTAGGATTAATCAGCCCTCCGAGCTATGCAGGAATCGAGGACTCCATGCATGATCTGGGGGCGTGTTCTTTGATCACGACAGCGTTATGTGCTGTGAACGATGCTCCTTAAAATCTGAGTTAGATTTAAGTTTGGAATGACAACCATTTCTTTTTCGAAGAGGATGACTGTGATCAGTCCTGCTCCGAGGAGATTGCTTAAGGTGACGCTTGTGGGTGGCATGTTTCTGCCGCCACAGTAGTGATCGCAAGACGGCGAGATGCCGACGATATATCCATAGCCTTTTGGCGAGCAGACCCGCCAGGGCAATAGTGCTGATCGCCATGATCGTCTGTCCATTCCGGGCAATAAGATCGAGAATCATGCTGGTGCCAATGGTTGTCTTGATGAAATTGAAGCCCAATTTTTTGAACTGGGGTACATTCATCAAGCCAAGGGCGATCAGAAGACTCACGAAGCTCATCTCAAATACATTGCGGACAAGATCGTCTACAAGCGATACAATCATTGGAAGAATCCTCCTGCGCCATGAGGCGCACAACTGAGTGTGATAGCCACATGGGTAGCAGAAGTGCTACCGAACAAACTAAAACAAAAAACGCCGAAAGCGCAATGCGACACCAGCCGCTCGATTATTGATCCAGCGGTGACGGTGTGCTTGAACTCTGGCGAGTGTATGAGAGCCACTATCGTGAGACAGGGCCGATGGGGGTGCGATCACATCGTCGCTCGGTGAGCGGGCAGATCAAAGCACCGTATCCATAAAAGCTCAACCCCGTTGGGATCGGGGGAACGTGAAGAAACGTACCAACACACAGGTCAACGAGGTGTTATCCCAATCCTGAGGACACGATGGTTGGCGCGAAGCTATGACTCCATAGTGTGTACATCGCTCACGATAGTGAGGATGTCCATGATGGATGGTTGTCAAGGAGCCATAGATTGCATTGATACAACATAAGACCAAGAGCTACTTCATCATCATTCAACTGGGGCGGCTAGGGCGGCTAGGGCGATCACATCAGCCAAAAAGAGTGGCGTTAGTGATGAGCGCTTGCGGGCGCTAACGAGCGTTAGTTGGATGATGAATTGTTAATTAATCCTGTTCCATATCGTATCGAGCAATAAATCTATTATACAATAGGCGAAGGAGCATATGCAAGTGGTTTGCCGATATGCTTGTAGGCTAACCTGATTGGAAAAGCACATTGGGAGTTCTTTATATGCGTCTGTTTTTTGACTCAAATATCCTCACATATATCGCTATCTTTGAGAATTTCTTTAATGAACGAACTGAAAGTTCTTGGGAAGAAGCAAACATGGTTTGGACGCAATTACAAGGAAATACTCTCGATGTAAACTTAGAGCGTGAAATTCAGGCATTACTGCTTATCTATCTTATAGATGATAAAGCCCATTTTGACTGGCTATGTTCTGATATTGCCATTGGTGAGATTAGCCGTATCAGCGATGTTACTAAGCGATATTGGCACTCGGATCTTATAGGACGACTTATGGAGCATAGACAGAATGTTTACGAAGAAGAGGAGCGTGTTCTTGATAATGATGAGCGGGATAACATCTATAATGCCTTATTAGCTGACTTACCTAAAAGGATGCACGATGATGGCCGACAGTTTTGTGAGGCTCTCGTTGTAGATGCTGATTATTTTATCACTAACGATACAGAGTTCATTAAAAAAATCAAGGATTATGATGTTGCACAAATTGCCATAAAAGCAAGTGATATACCATTTGTACGCTTGGCTCTAGAAAATGGATCTGTATAGATATGAGTATATAGCCTATCGGAAGACTAGGTCATTGTATAGGTTCTGTCTGATAATTCGAAGTCATACCGTATGCCACCTTAAAAAATGACCATTAATATGCTGATCGGGGCAGCCTGATGGTGATTTTCATATCTATGATGCAGTTCTACACCTTTACATGGGCGGTATCATCAATTATCAGACAGAACCTAGTTTTTTATGGTATCAACCCATAATCACCAACGACATAATTATAAATATTCTTTATAATGGAGATGATGTATGGCTAACGATGATCCCTTAGATTTGTTGCCTGTTCCGACGTCGGAAACTCAGCAACGACATAGTATCCCTATGTCTGTTGTGCTGTTCACACACATCGTCTCCCAGTTCATCCTCATCGTAACCGCTGCTATGATTAGGGCTATCGGTCTTGGATTACGGCAGGAGAATCACGATGATGACTCGTTGGTTTGCCGATCGCATGACGTTCTATCAGTTGCTCCACGACCACCCTGACTGGTCGAATCGCCAGTTTGCGGCGGCCACCCAGCGTTCCAATGCATGGGTCAAAAAATGGAAAGCACGCCTTGGTTCCCCACCCCATCCTGATCCCATCGTGGCCTGCCAAAGCCAGTCACGCGCCCGCAAAACCCTACCACCCGCGTGGAGCAATGCCGTTATTGAGCGCATTCTGGCGTTACGCGATACGCTGTCGGTGCAGTACAACCGCGTCGTTGGGGCCAAAACGATTCTGGCCTATCTCCAGCGTGATCCTGATCTCGCGAGTGAGCACCTTCCGTCTTCCCCGGTCACAGTCTGGAAGATTCTGCGCCAACATCAGCGGATCTACCAGCGCCCCATACCACCCCGGAAACCATCCTGCTGTCCCGCACCGATGCAGGAAATTGAGATTGACTTTACCGATGTCACGACCATTCCCCCTGATCCAACCGGCAAGCGCCGCCATGCGGTCGAAGCCTTTGCCTGGATCGATGCAGGCACGGCGATTCCGTTTGCCGTAGTCGTTGATGGTGATTTTCATATGGCCTCGGTCATCCGCACGACTGCGCGGATTCTCCAAACCCATGGCGTGCCCCCGCTGATTCGGATGGATCGTGACCCGCGCTTTGTTGGCAGCACGGCCAAAGCGGACTTTCCATCCCCATTCATGCGCCTGTTGCTGACCTTGGGGATTCACATTGACCTCTGTCCGCCGCAACGACCCGACAAGAAGGGGGTCGTCGAACGCTTTCATAAGACCTATCAAGAAGAATGTCTCTTTAAACACTGGCCGACCACCGAGGCCGAAGCGCAAGCGCACTTGGATACGTACTGTACGTGGTACACGACCGAGCGACCACACCAAGGCCGTGGATGTGCCAACCGTCCGCCTGCTGTAGCGTATCCCGATCGCCCGGTGCTGCCCGCCGTGCCAGCCATGGTCGATGCTGATGGGTGGTTGCGTGCGCGGGATGGCTGGACGGTTGTTCGGCGGGTGAATCGCCATGGCGCAATCAAGATTGATACGCAGCACTATCACATTGGGACACGCTCCGCAGGCCAAGAGGTCGCAGTGACCCTGGAGGCGACGACCGCCGAGTTGGTCGTCCGGAGTGGAGAAACCGTGATCAAACGCCTGCGGATCAAAGGCTTGCTCGGTGGCATGATGCCCTTTGAGCAGCTGGTAAACCAGCTATGCGAACAATGTCGGCAGGAACGCGTCCGGTTACGCAACCGCCCGCCAGCTCGTCCCCACAAACGATGGACACGATGAGGATGAACGGGGTCACGATGTGCGTGCACACTTAGCCACGACCCCCCGAACATATACTGATACCTACGCGGCAGTGTCGTCGAGCACAAAGGAAAGTTGCTCCGCGAGGTCTTTTTGGGGCTTCCGGCGCGGTGTGCTCCCCACATAGCGTGTTTTTTGCCAGTCCTCTTCAATCACATCCCACAGCATTAACTGCCGACTGCCAAAGGGATGTTCATAGCGCGTGCCGTTCTCCATCGTGCGTATCCAGCCATCCTGATCAATGGTCGCCGGATATGACCGCAGATGGTGATCGGCGTAGGTGATCGTGACATGCTGTGGTTCTAACCACACGTCCACCGATTCCTTTGCCAACCCAATTTCACCATAGATCCGCCAGCGGCGAACGCGCATAAAACCGACGCGATCTACCCGTCGTTTCAGTCGTGTTGCCGCAAAAATGCGCTGGAGTGTGCGCGCGGGATAGGGTCGGCCACCGACCCAGGCCAAGACCTCGGCGGGCGTTGCGCGATCATCGTGACGCTGCCGATGCGCCCAGTGGGCTTCGGTATTGTAGTGGCTGACCCAGCGGTCATGGGCTTGTCGGAGCGCATCCCAACTCTGGGCTGCCCGAAAGCCATCTTCGGCTTCGTCCATCATGCGCCGTTGGATGTTAAACGTTGTTTCAATATAGGACTGCCACGGCTGGCGTTTCTCGATGTGCCGCCGTTGAATGCCCAAATGCTGATAAATCTGCTGGAGACGTTCCGATCGAAAGACGCTCCCTGAGTCACTCACGATGCCTTCGGGGCAGCCATGATAGGCAATGGCATCATAGAGCACCTTCACCACCGCCGTCGTGTCTTGAATGCGACTAATCGCGCTCGATAGGATGGCACGGCTGTAATTTTCTAAGATAGAAATACAGTAAATATGGCCACCACCCAAGCGATGCATGTCGAGGTAGCGAATGTCAATGGTCCACCATTGGTGGCGATAGGCAGCGGCAAACGGCATGGGGCGTGGCTGGCGCGGTTGCGGTGGGCGCGTGCCACGTAATTCCGCATACAGATCGCGATTGACGGCCATAATGCGGCCACAGGTACGTGGACTCAGGCGAATGCCTTCACGACGCAGGGCCGCGTGCATCCGCCATGCGCCTAAGAGCGGGTTGCGTTGTAAACGGCGAATCCGTTGTTGGATAGCAATGGTGGCTTTGGGATGGCGGCGATGGGGAGCCGATGAGCGCGACTGCAAGCCGTCAAGGCCTGCGGTATTCCAGCGCTTCAGACAGTCATGCACGGTGGTTCGTCCCATCTGGAGATAGGCGGCAATACTCTTTTTTGTCCATCCTTCGAGCGCGAGCCGAAGGACAGCGCGACGACGCTCAAACGGGTCAGCAATCTGCTGGTAGGGAGGAAAGCGTCGGTCGACCAACTGCGGGAGCGGATGCAGTGTAAGCAGGCGTTTGATCGTTTTGACGTTAGGTCGCCGACCAAATCGAACATAGCAAATCGAGGCCAGTTCATAGGGTTTGAGGGGTGGATGTTCCGCCTTCAGCGCTAAGACAAAAGCAATGATGGCATCGGGCAACCGCGCAGCGCGCTGGAGGGGTGGCGGAGCGGTCACGATGCCAGGTAAGCCATTGGCGCGAAAATGATCAACGTGGTAGGCAACCACATGGTCTGGCATCCCTGTTTCGCTGGCGCGATCAGCAACGGAATGATTGGTCAAAACCACGGGCCGAATGAGTTCATAGAGATATTGTTTGGGGCAGGTAATCTGCATTTGGAGCTGTTGCCAGGCAGGCGCAGCCGTGCGTTTGGGCATAGGAGTGGCCTCACGGGTGATGCTCACAGGTCGATGCCCTTCCTATCCTAGCGGCTTTCTCAGTGCGCGACAAGACCAACATGTGTTCGCTTGTGTAGGGATATCCCTTAGGTATCAGTATATGTTCGGGAGGTCGGCTCTGGAACATTCTCGGTGCAACGGCTATGCTATGCTTGGCGTATGGATGAACTCCAAACCACGCTTCAATCACTCGTGGTCGGCGATAGTGGGATACTGATTGATACGATCACGATGCAGGCGCAGGATTGTCAGATCACGGCCCATTGCACCACCCTCGTCGCATCGTGTCCGAGCTGTGCTACCCCATCGTCGTCAGTGCATAGTCGCTATCGCCGCCGCCTTGCGGATCGCACCGTGGGTACGACATCGGTGACGCTTCAGCTCACCGTGCGGCGCTTCCGCTGCCGCAATCACGGCTGTCACCAGCAGATTTTTGCCGAGCGCCTTCCCGCGCTTATGGCTCCTCACCAACGGAGCACGATCCGGCTCGCCCATGCCTTTCAAACCATGGGCCTTGCCCTCGGTGGACGACCAGGCGCACGCGTTGCCCAAACACTCGGCATGCCGACGAGCCATACCACCATGCTCCGCCGTATTCATCAGCTGCCCATTCCGCCCATCACCACCCCAACCGCCATCGGCATTGACGAATGGGCCTGGCGCAAACGCACCGCCTATGGCTGTATCGTTGTGGATTTACACACCAATCGGGTGCTCGATCTTCTCCCCGACCAAGCACAAAGCACCATTGTCACATGGCTGCGCCAGTATCCATCGATTCAGATCGTCAGTCGTGATCGCGGTGGCGGATTTGCTGCTGCCATTACCGCCGCGCTGCCGACGGCAACCCAGGTGGTTGATCGTTGGCATCTCATTAAGAATTACGGCGAAGCTCTCGAAGCTGCCTTGCTCAGCAAGCGCGCAGTGCTCCGGGCGGCATGTACGCCACCCGAATCGGCTGCAGATGTGCCCTTGATCGATCCGTTCGTGGGGGCATTGACCCGAACGGGTCGCCATGGGCCAGATGCCCCCATGCTGGAAGCCGATATCGCGGCGCGGCGTGAGCGTCATGCCGTACTCTGTGCCCTGCATGCGCAGATTCATACGCTCCGTGCCACCGGAGCCGACATTGTGAGCATCGCCAAGATGGTCTCAACCACGCGCGCGACCGTCTATCGCTATCTCGCCATGGAAACGCCACCCGATTGGGTGCAACCACGCCGCCGCACAACGCTTGACCCCTATAAAGCATTCCTCTTGCAGCAATGGAGCGCAGGATGCCAGAGTCCCCGTCAGTTGTGGCGGATGATTCGGGCGCAAGGCTTTACGGGTGCTGAGACGGTAGTAACGCGGTATCTGGCATTCATGGGGTGTCAAAAAACCAAACCACGACCCATGATTCACCCAACCTATGCCTTGAATAACGGACGGATTCCCTCCGCCGGACACACCGCGCAGTGGGTGCTGCTCGCGCCCATGCGTCGCACGGCCAACCAACAGGCATTTTTGGATGCGGTTGCGGCGGCAGACCCCGACTGTGCCACACTGATCACGCTCAGTGAGCAGTTTCTGGCCATGATTCGGGCCAATGAAGCCGCTGCGCTCACGGCATGGATTACGGCGGCGATCACGACCACAACGGGCCATCTTCACCGCTTTGCGCAGCGGTTGCGTCAGGACGAAGCCGCCGTTCGCGCCGGAATTGCAGGGCCATGGAGCAACGGTCCAGTCGAAGGGCAGATTCATCGCTTGAAGCTGCTCAAACGGCAGGCCTATGGCCGTGCCAGCCTCGCACTGCTTCGCATCCGCCTGATCGCTCAGCCGCCAGCGACAGCACCTCCATAACCGATCATCAACAGCCGTTGCACCGAGAATGTTCCAGAGCCGGGGGGTCTTGGCTAAGTGTGATTAGGGGTAAACCCCAATGCCAGTCAAATAAGCATTTTATGGCTTCTGCAACCACTGAATCGGTTGATATAGGGGCTTGCTTTGGCCTAGCCTGTCCATCCAGCCCAACCAAACAGATCGCCGTCGCAAAGCGTCCATTGGGGAGACACCATCCACGATCCTCTGGTCCTTTCCGGGGAATTTTTGTCCTGCGTTGCCGAACCATGCGTGGATAGATTCGTAGGCGACGCTGTGGGAGCAGGGTGGTCGGAATTCCGCGACCATCCGTTCATACAAGCGACCATGATCGATCGGGTCGGTCTGCTGAAATTCCCGCACGGCAGCCTGAACTTCCGCGACGGCGGTGACAAAACTGAGGCGATCGGGGTCAATATGGGGTGTGGCAACGATTGCTGTTTTTGGGGGCCATTTGTCGATATATGTCTGCTCATAACGATGAGCGGACACCATAATGCACATATTTGGCCGATCGATGTCTGCTAATGCTAACCAAAACGGCAAAATTTGCTATCTGCTCATCATTTTCGATGCATAATCGAGGGTGATTATCCGTTACTTTTATGCATTATGGACTATGTCCCTTAAAAGAACGAATCGTTGCCCTATCCCTCATCGGCTTGGTTTAGGTCCGGATGCTACATCGCTGGTTCTGGCGGGAGTAATTGATCGAGATCGACCCCTATCGCCATAAGTCGCATGCGCCACACCTTGAGATCGCCTTCTTTTCCGAGGTAGAGGGAGCGCTGGCGTTGCCCCTCCACCCAGCGGTAGTAGCAATAGGGGCCAAATGAGCGGTATTCGAGTTGTGTTTCCACCTTTCCCGTTGCCTCATCCTTGACCAGAACGATCCGTGGCCGTTTCACATAGCGAAGATCTAACCACCCCAAACCCAGCTGTTTAATGGTGGCGAGTGTGCGATGCGCTTGGTTCACCTGGTCTACGAGATGTGCGATTTCAGTGCTATCGTCGATGGCTGCGGTCGCAAGATGCAGGGCGAGCAAGGCGAGTTCGGCTTGCGCCTTTTTGCGATTGATGGCATTTCCTTGGACTTTATCGGTGCGTTTGCGTCCATGCCGTTGATAGCGAGCATCGAGCTGAATCGGAATCGTTGCTTCAAGCGTGGCGATGCGATCCACAATCGTTGTCGCGGCGGTCGTGAGTATATTTACAGTGTCTTTATCCATATATAACCCTGTAACTAGCTGGTCGTAAATCCTACATTTTCCTTCTAAAGTTGTAACTTTGATCGCTTGATGGCCGTTTTTTATCGTCGCTTCGTGGCCGTTTTGATTCTCCAAGCAACAATCATGGTCATTAAGTTAAGGTGCTGTCCTCAACTTCGTTCTTTACTCCGAACTCCCTCGGAATCCATGTGATCTGCCGTATTCGACCTCATGCCGTTGCGACAATCTCCAATGATGAGTTCGTCTGAGCCTCAAATATTATGCTTCGATAGAATGCTAGGAGCCAACAGGTCTCTTGTATATTCTCCTCATTTGCTGCTACTAAGCAGTGAAATACGCCCAATCCTACGCTGTAGGGGCCTGAGGCACCAAGACTCTGAAAGCCATTCCACATGTCGCTTCTATGAATATCATTTATACGATGTATATCAAAGCGACTGTCGATAGCGAGGTGAGTCTTAAATAGGTACGCATACAGGCCTCTAACAATCATCGATAGAGTTGTGAATAGACGTTTCTCGTCTACAGGGAATTCATATAGATTCTCGGCAAGAAATAACGATTCTGATTGTGGAATAGTTGATATCCACTTTCCATTATTTTTTGCATCCCGAGCCAACTGTGATTTATTCTTTCTCGCGGATCGAAGGAAGGTAGTATTCTGTATTACTATTGCCGTCGGACTTTGCCGAGATGTTCTATCTAAAACAAGATAATCCCGCAAATAATCATCGGATTGCGATTTTTTATTATTACAATTAAAGCAAACCGGAACTATGACTGGATTATTAGGTTTATTGCCTGCAAACAAGCAGCGTGGGACGACGTGTTCTCGTGTAAGTTCTCGCGTCTCCCCACAATAAACACATGTTCCTATCTTTGATTTCTTGCCCATGCTATAACCTCATACTTCGTATTGCACGCTACTGTTAGTGCCGAAGACCAACAAATGGCCAGAGAGCGGCGATAAAAAACGGCTATCAAGCGATCAAAGTGACATAAAATATACGAATGCGATAGTATCATGGTTGTGTTTTGGGATCAATGTAAGCAGACTAAGAGGGATGGAGCCGGCGTAGTAGTCGAGCATGTAGAACGAATCCGCAGGGTTTAGCCAACAAGACATTATTTGGCTAAACCCTGCAGCCAAGAGATTCTGCTGTGTCTGACGTTAGGCATGTCGCTCGCAGTGACATGGGCATTGGATGATGACAATCACCATTATTCGACGGTGTGTAGCGAGCATGATAGACTTGCATTTAGTTGGGAGTTTAATAGAAGGTGGAGGATAGATGAATGTCATACAACAACGAGGGTACCTTCTCCCACTTTCGCAGGTTGAGCATCTACCGCCGTAGTGCTCCCATCGTTGTTGGTCTTTCTTCTTTTCTCGGGTGCTTAACTGTGAGAATGCTGATATGCAACCATTTGAAACGTACCTCCGTGAGCTGCGCGATATTCAGTCATCTGGCGCAGCCGTGCAAGAGACATGGTACTATGGGCTGTTAGCGACCCTCCTCAATGAGGTCGGCAAGACCCTTTCCCCGCGCGTTCGTTGCGTCATTAACCTCAAGAATCATGGTGCAGGCATTCCTGATGACGGCCTGTTTACCGCCGATCAGTTGCAACGCATCGGTGGGGCTGAGTTTCAACTTGGCCAACTCCCGAGTCGCGGCGTAATTGGGATAGGGAAACGATTCGTGTTTTTAAACGCCATATTCCATAATGCGTAGAAATGAGCATTAATCCAGACTGGAGATCGAAGAGAATGAGCAGACATCGATTGGCCAAATTTGTGCACCATGCTGCCCGCTCATCAGTATAAGCAGTCATGCATCGACACATGACCGTAAGAAACAGGAATCGTTGCCGCACCCCAATCTGCGTTTAACTCCATATTCTATTTAATTTTTTCAGGTAGATTTGGAAACTTACTATAATAGCCCAACAATAGAGATCTTATGACCATATACTTTTTCAATAGTATTTTTTAGTCGCTGTGCATATTCTTGGATACTTTTCTCAGCATCTTCAAGTTCACTACGCTTTATAGGAGGAGCCTGAAAGATATTTCCGAATTGTTGGATAGCAGCCTCTGCATAGCGTTGATTTTTTCGATACTGCTCAATCATATTAATACAATGTTTTATTTCCTCGTTAATATCATTAAGCCTTACTTCTTTCGGTTTTAAGTTGAGAACTTCTTCGACTGTTTGGAGTCCCGTACTAGGAACCGGCGTATCATCAGGCTCTTTACGGTCAGCGCGTGATTTACGCCGCTCCGCCAAAATTTCCTTAACTTCGTTAAAAAGAAACGTAACACCTTGCATCAAAATCGGATTGGCAAGCCCCTCAAGCTCATTCATACCATCGTCTCCTTGTATTATGCTGTTAGTATCTAAAACTATGAGACCATCCAAAAAATTCAAAATCTTGTTTTTTGTATGGTCAATGCGCTTATAATTTGTTATTTGTTCACTTGCTGTCGCCTCATCATTTGACGCATCAAAAGCGAGGGATGCATCATTCTTAAATGGGCTCCGTAATCCTCCAACGCGGGGTAATACAAGTCTTGGTGGGGCAACGGCAATACGTTGAAAATATACCAAATCATGAGGATAATAGCGTTGAATTATGGGCGTTGCCTTCGCAATCCAAGCATCTACCTCATGCCAGCTACCGGATTGCGTTGACTCAAGTTCTTGTTTCAATTGAACTAAAAGCCTACTATTACTCACGTTAAGAATACTCCCTAGTACAGTATGAATAGTATACATTATTGGTGATGCTATTTAAGGTATTTCATAAATTGCTTTATTTAAGATTTCGATGGATATATCATAGATACGCCTGATGTGAGTTATGACGAAAGAAACGCTTGACAAAGAAAGACGGAAGTCCGACGATGGATGTGCTTACCAACCATCAACAGGAGTTCCGTCCATGCCTAGTATACCATTTTCTGATGTGATGACCATGCTGTATGTGCTGGTTGATGATTGGTATCAATCAACCAACCGTTCTCCCAAGGCAGCTGCCCCAGGGCCGGCTCCCGCCCTCGCGCCAAGCGAGGTGCTCACCATTTTGTTGGCAATGGATCTGGTACCCTTTCCCAGCGAACGCGGCTTCTTAGGATTTCTCCGGTCAACGCATGGCGATCTATTTCCAACCCTGCCGCACCAAAGTCAATTTAATCGCCATGCCCGCCGACTGTGTGGTCTGCTCGAACCCGTACGTCGCTCATGGCTCGCGTCATGGGCCATGGTGGACGGCCCACAGGTCATCCTTGATACCAAACCGATTCCGGTCATGGGCTATACGCGTCCGAAAACCCGCAGCGATTTCGCTGGAAGCGCGAGTTATGGCTATTGTGCCAGCCGAAAATTACCGTATTTTGGGTATAAACTGGTGATGCTCACGACCCTCGATGGCATTCCGGTGGCCTATGACCTTGTACCGGCCCATACCGATGAGCGCGCCGCTGCGGACGAAATTCTGGACCAGATCACCAATGCCGACGTGTGGGCGGATAAAGGATTTCTCGGTGAACAGTGGCATCAGGAAGTCCGAGCCACCACCGATAATCGCATCTGGACGGCCAAACGCCACAACCAACGGCAGAATCCTGCGCCATTTGATTCCCTGCTCGGGTCGATCCGCGAACGGATCGAAGGGACGTTTCATGAACTGCAAAACACGGGACGGAACAGTGAGCGCTTGTTGGCCAAAACGGTGGAAGGCTTGGTAACGCGCATTGCCAGTAAGGTGACGCATCTCGTCGTGAAGGCCGTGTTGCGTGCGCGATTTGGCATTGATGTCCTCACCTTTACCGTGATCAAAGAAGTCTAACTCACATCAGGCGTATAGATCTATTCAATCAGGTAGTCTATGATCATTGTTCATCCCAGAAAGGATTCATTTCTTGTTTTATCTCACTCCCATCTAATGGGATGTACCATGTTTTTTCAAGTCCTCTTCGAGTTCCAGTTACACAAAATAAGGCACTATCGTTATTAACAAATCGGATATTTAAGAAATTTCTTGCCTCAGCCCATTTTGCATAGCCATTCTCACACGTCTCTGTACAAAGAATTCTTATCGTCTGTGAATAAATATCAAAAATTGCAATACTTTCTTTCCAATCTACCGTATTTATTAGATTATGGTCTGGCGCTTTGCCTTCATTATCAATGATATACGTACCTGGAATAGAGGATGGGGAGAAATCGGATGCGAAGCTATAGGCAATAAACCTATTATTTAATGAAAATACCGGTTTTTCATAGACAATTTGATTATCTGGTGATGAAAAGACAGGTATTGTACTCTTCATAGTAAATAAGTAAAATTTCTTTTGGTCCCAATCACTAGTATTTTCATAGATTCGATTGGTGAAACTTCTTGTAAAATTATGAATATACAGTACCATATGTATGGTATCGAGCGAATTTACTAATGCAACTTCAAATCTTCTTTCAGTTTGAATTAAATCTTTATAAAAATAAGTAGTATTATCTCGCAGAATTATTTTCTCATCATCATAATGATACCATTGCTCACCCCAAGTAAAGTCCGAAGGTTTAATATATTGATTAAACACGTTTTGGATATTTTCAATGACGCGTTCTATTTTTTTCTATTCTCTCAAGAATATTAATAGAAAATAATGATTCAGGAAGGTGATTAAGTCTTATAAGTTTTTCGTCGATAGAATCTATTTCCTTTTGTATACCATTAATTGAATTACGTATTTCGATTGGAATATTAATCCCATATTGAGCCTTAACCTCATTAAGATATCGTAAATTATCATTATGCGTGCTGCGCTGCGTTAGAAGGGATTCGATCTCTTTTTCTATTTCATTCATTTGGGCTAACCTCTATTCTTAATCCATTGAAGATTATATTCATCGTATTGACTTTCTATTTCTATAATACAATACATCCGTATCTTTCGATAATGAAGTAGTTAAGATCTAATTTTTCTCTACAACCAGAAAATCACTGCTATTGTAGGCCGTCACAAATACTGAGATTTCCCCATGCTGAATGTATCAAGTTTCATCACAAATTAGCGATGTGTGTCAGATAGTGAGACTGGACTATAACGTTTTAAACCTATAGATTTTGATTCAGATCCTCCTGTCCATCTATTGTGCATGATTAATCATCATTGGTAAGATATTGCATACAAAGGTGGGTATTTTGACGGCCGTCAAAATACCCACCTTTGTATGATTAAAACATGTACTTCTATGTTATGATAGCTTTATGAAGAGGAGAACGAGACACATCAATGAGGATACTGATGCCAGCTAACCGACACTCCCGAAAGCCGAAGCATAGCACGCCACCAAGTACGCTCCTTGCCTATCCATCCACACTCACACTCAAACCGGGTGATCTCGAAGCGTGGAGTGAGCAGGTAAGCGACTATATAACCACAATTCATGATCGTGCAGCCACTGTTGGATTACGGCTTAAGTATATGGCGAATGAATCAACCAATTTTGATACGCCCATTGGTATATGGTATGTACTCAACGGTAACGAAATTGTGCTTGAAGGTACCGAGGTTGAAGCCTATGATTATATCGAGGCAATCATTGAGGATCAGGTGATTCGTTCGTAAGCCCTATAAGAAAACTCTTAAACTGTAAAAGGAGGATAAGATGCAAATTGATGCGCTATTTACCGAATTAGCCAAGATCGATGGTGTACGTGAGGTAGCGAGAGTCGTAGAAACGTTTGAAATCGTGAGAAATGCAACGGATGGACGGGTGCAACGCGTTACCGTTCAAATCCTTGATAATGGTACACGGGCAAATCCGCACTATCGCTATGCCTGTTTTGCAACTGCGGATGATGGGCGTAGCGCTGCGGGCAATCCTGATGAATCGATTGAAATGGCGTTCGACAATCTGCACTGGGAACACTTAGATTTGCCGCTGGATTAAGTCTTTTTTTGGATGTTAGGGTACTGATTTGTCCCACAAATCAGCCCCTATTCTTAAGAGAATTTAATGCCAATCCATCGTCTTGTATGCTAGTGGAATAAACTGAGAAGATTGATGAGTTGAAGAGTCAGTATTCTCAACTCATCTATTTTATAAGGAGTTATATCCATGAAGGAATCCTATGGCTATCTCCCGCTCGCCAATCTCTCGGAATTATGGGATATTCATCGTTTTAACCTCGCACTGCTTGAAAAACAGGCGGCACAGTATGGCTCGGCTGCCGTGCCGCTACTCACGCAGAATGAGATCAAAAACGAACAATTAATCTTAAAAGAACTTCATGCTGAATTTGATCGGCGCGGCGAGTTACCACAACCCATCAATCCTCAGAAAACAGTCGGTCGGCAATTGTATCAACTTATCTTACTTGAGGACGAACAACGTGCATTATTGGCGCATATTGCCCAAGCACAACGATCATTGCCACGGTTCGAGCGCCAGCCTGTCACCCTGCTGCAGGTAAATGAAGGGCCAGATTATATTCATCACCCTGGCTTTGCTAAACGAAAAATTCCTGTTTACCACGGTGATTTAAACGCGCTCGCACGCGAAGGTCTTCTGGTGGCTAGTCGAACCAGAAAAGGAACTCCTACCTACGATATTACGGCGCATGGGTTTGCGTATGTTGATTATATGATATCACTCCAATCACAATCTTAAAGTCTAAAATAGAAACAAGCACCGAGAAGGAATCAGTATATTCTTTTGGGGTATAAGAGCTATTTGGCCCCTCCGTATGAATGTCCACCATAATCTCAGTTATGTTGAACCCCGTAATAAAATCGTCAAATAGCTTTTGTACCCCATTAACCCAATTGGATCTGGCGGACGCAATCTGTAATCTTACACCCACTCTGAGCGATGTCCCAATACCCGCACCAATAAAGTACAAACGTTGTTAAGCTGCACAATGATGAGAACATGCCTTCAGGTGCGGCGGTTTCGCTGTCGCATGGGACGTGTCCTCAATAGATTTTCATTGAACGCGACACTTCCAACTCCCTGCCAGCGCAGCGCTATCCGACTCACGCAAGCCTTTCAAAGCATTGGCTTGACCTTGGCGAACAACCAAGCGCACGGGAATGCTAATCAGTTACTCTACCATTCTGCCCATCACTAAATAACGGTCATGGGTATTGACGAAGGGTCGCATGAGTTTATCAGGTACATCATTGCCTGGATCATTAGCGGTCGATAACCTCTGCGAAAAAGCTATTTTGTTGGAATGACCTTTTCATATTGGTGAAATAATAAAACCGCTGATTCAGTATTTTGGTTCGGTCCCAAGCTGATTTGATCGCCAACCTTCAATTGAAGGCGATCTTGTATTTTATCATCGTTGAGATATGTTCCCCTCCGACTTTCAAGATCTTGAATAAACATACGTCGGCCTTGCCTGATTATTGCGCAGTGAAGATTACTCACCATACCGTACGTTTGCGCAATGATAATGGCACATTGAGATCGCCCAATTGTCACATAATCAAACGCAAGTCCGTGCGTACTTAAGCGTTGATTATCCTTCATCAAGGACAAGTAGGCATATGGAGCGTTGGCATTAATTTCAGCCATCGCTATAGGTTCTGCTTGGCGCAACTCGAACTCAGCCATAATTGATTCAATCGCTTGCTGTTCGCGATAAATACTATTATTTAACTCCGTGGAGATGTGAATCCCAACTTGAGAGGCTTGAATTTCAAGCATACCTAGATTTCTCCGATGGATGTTCAGGATTTCCCGGAGGTCTTTAGTCAAAATTTGTGCATACGACTTAGCCATAAAACCCTCCTTACAGAGCAACCTGTCGTTACAGTGTTGGTTAATTGCATCTTTGTCATAAGCGAAAATCGCGAACGACTGCAACGACTCTCATCATATCGTAAGTTCTGTTGCCTAGCCTCGGCCGTTTGCAAGTGATATATTACCTCAATAGGTCACGTTGCTATCAATCTCTCCCCACTAAAAGTTCCATCCATTCTTTGGCAGAACGAGTTTGCGAAGGGAGCAGTCATGATCGAATATCAGGTCGGCGATATTATTCTAGGAGAATATCATGTTTTTCAGGTTTTGAAAGGCGGACAGGGGATTGTCTACCTCTGCAAAGTCGGTCTGGGAACCGTAGCACTCAAAACCTTCAATAATACAGTGGCGTGGGATACCAATAGGCGCAATATGTTTCGCAAGGAAGCTCTGGTTTGGTTAAGATTAGGCTTCCATCCCTACATTGTCCCGGCTTTAGGGTTTCTGATGGTAGGCGAACAACCGTACATTTTGTCCGAGGCCATAGTCGATTCCGATCAACGGTCTTTTAGCCTAGACACGCTTCTGCAAGAGCGTGGTCAACTTAATAACAACGAAGCCGTCGTGGCTTGTTGGCAAATAATCACTGCTATGATATTCGTCACGCGCCAAATGCCAGATCTCGTGCACTGCGACTTAAAACCAAGCAATATTCTCGTTGATTCAAGTGGTACCATGCGTATATCCGATTTTGGTCTTGTCCAAGCGCTCTCCAATCCGCAAGCAGGCTCCATCCCTTATATGTCCCCGGAGCAGGTGCGTGGCACCCCGCTCGATGCCCGCAGCGATATCTTCGCCTTAGGCGCTATCACCTACGAGCTACTGACAGGCCGCCTAGCCTTTCCTGTCGTGCGTCCAGGGCAAGAGTCGAGTCCACAAGTCATCTCACAAGCGCTTGCGGATTTGGCCAAGCTTCATAGCACAGGCTATATCCCCGCCGATATCGACTGGCGTGTGCCCTCGGATTTGAGAGCATGGATCAAACGGTGCTTAGCCAGCAATCCGGAGGATCGGTATCGAGGATGGGATGAAGCGCAAGCAGCGCTGGCATATCTGGCACGAACCCGATCAATTGTCCTTGCGCAACCCCCTGCATACGAAGTCCCGCCTCAACTTCTTTTGCTAAAGGCGTTTTCATTCTTCACACTCGGCTATGGGAGTGATGCGTGGGAGCTTTGCAATGCTCTGTTGGATGCCCATCCACATTATAAAGAAGGCCAGTATTTGAAGATCGTGATGCTGTTTGAAGCGGATGGTGAAGAGGCGCAACAAGTAAGAAACACATACATCGATCAACTACTGGCCACTGATCCGCACGACGCGCGGTTTTGGATGTTCAAAGCGATGGTAACCGTTCCGGAGGATGATTCGAGTTACGCTTATGCCCTTGAATGTATCAATCGGGCACTCACACTTGACAGCCAGTTAGCTGATGCTTGGGCTGGACGGGCGATCATCATGGCGAGCTACCACGGCACGCTGAATCTTGCCAGTGATACGCCACCACCGCCCGATGATATGATCGAACGAATCATTAACGATATTCAGTGTGCTGTCGCACTTAATCAGGCGATTTTTGATTTCAATCCAGTCCTCATGCCGATTTTCATCCGATGCTGGCGTTGGCGCTCTTCTCCGGACTACGCTCTACAATTGGTCAGCGAGGGATTGAGTCGCTATCCCATGTCAACCGGGCTGCTCTTGCAACGAGCTGACATCTTGCTTGATCTAGAACGATTTGAGGATGCACAGGAAGATCTTGATCGTGTTTTCGCACTTGACGAGAATTCCTTCCAATACGCGGACATTCAGCGAAGAGCCAACCAGCAACGCTGGCCAACGCGTTACGGGCTAAGCGCTGACAACTCTACGGGATGGATTGCTTGGTGGGAACAGGCCTCGCAACGCGAACGCGAGCTTGATGCACGCACCAGTGCCGGTTACGATCCGCTGACCTTTGGGCGCAATGTGGACGACTATGTTTGGCGGGCGAAGTATTATGAAAGCCGAAAACAGCTCGATCAGGCAATCCAAGAAGCGCATCAGGCGCTTATGCTCGACCCTTGGAACACCAACCTGCTTTGGCTCAAGAGCACATTGCTCGCTACGATTGATTACAACGAGGAGGTTATAACGCTTCTTGAGCGCGCCCGTACCCTGGAACGGAGCGATTTCAATATCCATCGCCTCTATCTAATCATCCTGATTAAACACACCCGCTTTGCCGAGGCTATCACCGAATGCCTGTCGCTCAGTCAGGAATTTCCCGATAACCAAGCGCATCTGACGCGCATTCAGCACCTCGCCTATCAACAGCGCGGCTTTTCGCACAATTTCGGCAGTCAAACAGGATTAGACGAAGCGCTGCGGGATGCCAATAGCGCTCTACGTTTAGATCCCCGAGCTGGCCTGGCCTACGAATTACGGGGTATGGTCCACATCGAACTGGGGCGATATGAAGCGGCACTTGAGGATTTTACCCAGGCAATCGCTTACAACGAAGCGCCCTCCAATGCATATGCGTATCGATCAAACCTTCACCTCTCACTTGGCGATCTCCAGAATGCGGTGGCTGATGCCGAATTGGCGATTGAAGCAAATCCGGAGTCGGGGTATGCCTACAGCATTCGGGCTGACTGTGCTATGCTTGAGCGGCGCATAGTCGTCGCTCAAGCGGATTATGATCGGGCTGTCCAACTCGAGTCCGATCTTGTACCCGCATATGTCGGCCGCGCGTCCATCGCTTTGATGCAAGGAAACATAGAGGGCGCTCTAGCCGATTGCGATACAGCCATCGCGCAGATGACTCTCTTTGCGCCAGCCTATCTCGTTCGCGCCGGAGTCCAAATCGCGCTGGGCCGATTAGAAGAAGCAAACGCCGACCTTGACACATTCATGGAGCTTATACCAAACCCACAGCCTATCTTCGCTGTACAGTTAGCCTATAACCGCGCCGTTTGCTACGTACAGGAGCAGCGCTATGGCGAGGCCCTTCAACAAATCAATCAGGGACTTCAATATATCGACAGAATCATACCAATAGCGCAGGGGACTTACTCGATACTCTTGCTCTCGCAACGGGCTCTCTTATATGGCGGCGTATACCAACGCCCACATGAAGCGCTGCGCGATACCGAACGTGCGCTGTCAATAGACTCCCAGATCCCCGATGTCCTTGTGCTACACGCCACATTGCTGATGCAGTGCGATGATTTTGACGGAGCCTTTCAAGCCGTCATTCAAGCTCTTCAGATCGAACCACGGCATGCTCCTGCGCTTGCGCTTCGCGGTAGTATATGGACGTTCGTTGACGAACTTGATAAAGCCCATGAGGACTTAACGTTGGCTTTAGACCTTGATGATCAAATTCCTCAGGCCCACTTGGGCATGGGTGTCTTACTGACAAAACGAGGAGAACTCCAAACCGCTTTGATACACCTCGAACAGGCAGC
>NZ_LGKP01000006.1 GCF_001306135.1 Herpetosiphon geysericola
TGCCGATTTATTTCCGACCCTGCCGCATCAAAGCCAATTCAATCGTCATGCTCGCCGCCTGTGTGGCCTGCTTGAACCATTACGCCAGTCGTGGCTCCGCTCCTGGGCAACCATTACTCGTCCGCAGGTCATTCTGGATACCAAACCGATTCCCGTGGTTGGGTATGCCCGCCCCAAAACCCGCAGCGATTTTGCTGGCAGTGCCAGCTATGGGTACTGTGTTAGCCGCAAATTGCATTATTTTGGCTATAAACTGGTCATGCTCACGACCCTGGATGGCATTCCCGTCGCCTATGATCTCGTTCCTGCCCATACCGATGAGCGAGCCGCTGCGGACGAACTACTCGACCGAATCACGAATGCCGATGTCTGGGCGGATAAAGGCTTTCTTGGTCAACAATGGCAGCAGGCGGTGCGGAACACGACTACGAATCGCATCTGGACGGCCAAACGCCACAATCAACGACGGAATCCCGCGCCATTTGATGCGCTCCTCGGGTCGATCCGTGAACGGATCGAAGGGACGTTTCATGAACTGCAAAACACCGGACGGCATGTCGAGCGCTTGTTGGCCAAAACCGTAGAAGGCTTGGCGACCCGTATTGCGAGCAAGGTGACCCATCTGGTCTTAAAAGCCGTGTTGCGTGCACGCTTTGGGATCGATGTGCTCACCTTCACCATTCTTAAAGAAGCCTAACTCACATCAAGCGTATCTATAGTAAATTCGTTAAATAATCAAGATGCAACACGTATTAATCAAATTAATCAGGAACTGGAAAATAATGTTGTAATATCTTATGATAGGGCAAAAATAATATTAGGTGATACACTTTTAACAAAGGTTTTATCTATAGGATTATTTGATGTAAATAGTGTAAGCAATGATATATCGGAATATTATTTTATCACAAAGCCTTCTTCATTTGGAAAGTATGGTAATCCTTTACAGGATGATGCCTTAGATTTAGTAAAAGCATTTGTTACTTCTCTACATTATGGTATAAACTATAGCGGTAATAATCGAGGAAGAATTACTATGTTACCACAATTGATGAAAAAGTTGATAGCTGGAGATTGGGTTGGGCCTGCTACAGCTATAGGACAGGATTATAAGGTGCTTGAGTTAAAGAGAGTTATTGAAGTAAAATCGTTAAATAATAATCTATACTTAATGAGATTATTAAAAAAGGAAGTAGGTCAGTTAGCATTGCAGGCGCTTCAAGAAGGTGATATAAGTGAGGCTTCGTTACCGAATTTTGGTAGCGCACAATTAATAAAATATGGTAATCCTGAGTATAATCGTGAAATCATAAGAAGAAAACAATCTCATCAAAGCAAGAACTCAATTGTTAATATGTTAAGAACATTAAGGAGTAAATAATGAATATTAATAAAGGTTATGCAATGGAAGAACAATTAAGACAATACTTTAGAGAATTAGGTTATTTTGTTGTCAGGGGTGTAAATTTTAGATACGAAGGTTTTGACGTAACTGATATTGATTTATGGCTGTATATGAAACAATCAACTTTAACTAGGGAAAGAATCAATGTTGACATAAAGAATAAGAAAACCCCTCAAGCTATAGAAAGAATTTTCTGGAATAAAGGATTACAAATTGCTCTAGGTTTAGAGAAATGTATGATTGCTACTACAGATGATCGTTCCTCTGTAAATAATTTTGGCATAGATAATGATGTAATTGTGTTAGATGGAAGTTTTCTTTCGAGATTATCAAAAATACCATTAGATCCATCTCGTTTAATAGAAGAAGATTTTATACAAGTTATTGATATAGATGATAAAGGAAAAAATAGTGTTTTTTGGAGAAAAAGAATAAATCAATCAAAAAGTTTTCTTTTAACTCAATTGGATTATAGTGGATGCAATTATTGGCTTGGGGAAATATATTTTTTCGCTAATCAAATACTTGTATCTCACCACAGAAGAGAATCTGCCTGTAGGATAATGTATCTACTAATATCATATCTTCTGATAGGAATAGATTTTATATATAAAGATTTATCTTCTTTAGATTCTCAGACAAGAATAAATATTTTAAATAATGGCTTTCTTCATGGATCTTTAGGAGAAGATGGAACAAAAAAAATTGTGGAGATGGCATTACAGCTTATCAGAGATTATATGCCACAAAATACAGGTAGTATTTCTTCATTGAAAAGGAATTTAGAGGAAGTATACGATTCAATCCCTGTTAATATATTGAGTGACTATTTTAGTAAAAGTGATATTGTTAAAAATCTCTTTAGCCTAGCAATTATTTTCGAGAAATTAGCTTATAGTAAAACCTTTTATCCATTAACATTGATTGATAGTGATTTACAATCAATAATAGGCGTAATTCTCGACTTCTACAATATAGAAAGAAGATCATTATTTGAGGCTTTTGAATAGGGTATGGCTTTATACCATACCCTAAATATTCATACTTTCTGTTTATCGTTGGCGCACAATCAAGCCCAACACGAGCAAGAGCATGGCAACCGAGGCCCAAACCCAGCCATAGCTTGGAGTGCTGCTGGTATCAGGCAAGGTAATTGGCACGCCTGGCGCTGGTGTGGCAGTTGGTGCTGCTGGCACTGGCGTTGCGCTTGGTTGAGTCGCATTGCCATAGTAGTGCGCATACAAATCTGGCACTAAAGTAAAGTTGACTTTATTCACCACCGCTGGGTCAATTGTGCCAGCGTTTTTAACCGATTCTGCAATCAAATCGCGAATTTCGCTGGTCGATTGATATAAAATCTTGCCTTCGCGGAACATGGCAAAGCCGCCGCCGCCACCAGCTCGATAGTTGTTGATTGCAATCCGCAGGGTTTGTTCAGGCGCGATGTCAACTCCATTCAATTGGAGTTTGGTCACGCGCTGGCCTGCTGGCTTGGTCAAATCGTAGCTATAGTCGATGTCGGTGTACAAATCCCAGTTGTAATCGCGGGCATTATCGTTGACCACAGCCTTTGGGTCATCGGGCAAGGCATTGGGATCAAGTTGGCGGAAATATTCGGCGTTACGTTCCAAGGCGCGGCGCAGAATATCGCCATTAATTTCCATCACATACAGCGTATTGTCGTAAACATAAATGCTGTAGGCATCGCGCAGCGTAATTTGGCCTGCCGGAATCATGCCGCCATCGGTGAAAATTGCTGCCAGCGAGAGATCGACAGGGTAGCCTGCATCAGCGGCAGCTTGCTTTTGCACATTGTTGATCAAATCGGCCAAGGCGCTATCGCGATAACGAGCCTTAGGGCCGCCAGCAAATTCGGCGCTGGCTGTACCAACTGGCTGGCTGATGTAGCTCAAGGTTTGGTCGTGGTAAGGCTGGGCAATTACTTTGATCTCTTGATCTTCGGCAACATTGGTAACTGAAATGTTGGTTGAATCTTTGTTGATCACATTCCAGCTATCGCCATTTTTCTCAACCGTAATCGAAACCTTGCCCAACGAGCGGCCCCAGTATGATGGCTCGATCAGCAACACGTTGTTGATCACCGCTTTGGGTACGCTCAAGTGCGAGTGGCCAGTCAAAATCACATCAACGCCAGGCACTTCTTGAGCCAATTTGATCGAGACGTTTTCGCCTGGCAACGAGCCAGTATCACGCCATGTGCTGGGGTCGGTCAGCCATGCTTCAGGCTTGGTTGCATCAGCAGGCTGTTTTTCCCAGCCAGTGTGTTGCAACAAGACCACGATGTTGGCCCCTTCGGCGCGAATTTGCGGCACATATTGCTTGGCAATTTCAACCGGATCGGCGAATTGCAAGCCAGCAATGTTGGCTGGTTTTTCCCAGGTTGGCACGGTTGGCGTAGTCAAAGCCAAAAAGCCAACTTTCACGCCATTAACATCTTTGATGATATACGGTTTGAAGGCTTCGCTACCATCGCTTTTGCGCACGTTAGCACTCATTACGGGGTATTGCGCTTGGCTAATATAACGATTCAGCACATCCAAGCCATAGTTGAATTCGTGGTTGCCTAACGAAGCAACATCATATTTTAGTGCATTAAACACCGCAGCCATTGGATGGGCGGCATTTTGATCGATTGCGTTGTAGTAGTAGGTCAAGGGCGTGCCTTGAATCGTATCGCCATTATCGACCAATAACAGATTGGGATCGAGCGCTCGTTCTTGTTTGATCAGGGTTGCAACCTTAGTCATACCCCATTCGGCAGGCTTGCCAGTGTAGTAATCCCACGCCATCAAATTGCCGTGAATATCGCTGGTTTCCAAAATTGTGACCGTGCGTTGCTCATTTTGGGCCTTGACGACACCGCTCTGTAAGCCGAGCGGAGCCAAAACAGCCACCAATAGCAACAACGCGAACGCACGTAGCAAACGCATCATTCAATCCTCCTAAAACACTGATATGCTCGTATTGAGATCCAAGCATATAGTGCTATAATACGCCGCTCCGGAGATTCGGTCAAAAATTTTAAGTTCTATTTAAGCAGATCATCCTCATTGGATTAAGCAGCGATTGCTCTAACACCCAATAAATCCCACGGGTCTAGATCATGCCAAATAGCCCAGATAACAGAGCCAACTTGGAGCAGCGCTGGCATGATTAATCCGCCAAAATACATACTGAATCCAACCAGTTCTGCGCCCAAAGCTGGCTGTTTAAGTGGCCGATAGAGATAAACCCCAATGATTAAGAGCATTCCAATAATCGTACAAATGCTTGTTAATTGTTCTCGATTCTTATCGCCAAGAAGTTTAATGCAAAATGTTGTTAACAAGCTATGCGCAGTTACCACAACGAATCCTATTGGAACATACAAATACATACAATAGACAAACATAAGTATTGATAGAAAATAGTTATTGACGTAAACCATCAATATCCCAATTGGAATTGATGTCATTAATGAAATACTAAGTGTATTTTTCACTATAAAACCGATAAACGATTTCCTTTTAGGCAATTTATCGATTTTTGGAAGAGTATACATAGCTATAATTCCTTATAAATTAGAAACATCATGACGAATCATATACTAAACGTAGTATTTTAAATACAAAAATTGTGCAACAAAACTGTTACACAATTCGATCTAGCGCTCAATTATTTGGATTTGACTAAATATCAATATCGAGCATTTTGCGCAGTTGTTCGCGCCGTTTTGGTTTGCGCCGTGGGCGATAAAATGGATCGCTGGCTTGCAGATCGCGTTTGATTTTTTGCGAACGGCCATTAACCAAGCCTCGCACGTAAGCGGTCAAATCGGCCAATGAAGCAGCCTTATCGGCCAACGACAAAATCCAGCCTTCGCGGGTCATGGGGGCGGGGCCAATCGGGTACATATGGCCAACGATTGCTAGGCAGACAGCCGAATCTTCGCCTTGTTCTTCGGCCCAGCGTGCAGCCACAGCGCCATGATTTTCCAGCGTGCCATAACGCGAATCAATATCGTGCAGCAAGGCAGCCCGAGTACAAACTCGCACATCGGCTTTCAGCAAACGGGCAATGCGATATGAATAGCGGGTAACCCGCATTAGATGTTCGTATTTTGCAATCCCATGGTGCAGATGGGTTTGGGTTTCCAGCACTTTGGGATGGGCAAGTAGATCCTCAATCAAATCATCCATCGTTCTTTCCTCCTGGCCGATTCAATTGAATTGCGTCAATCGTGATCACAATATCACAAACTGTACCATGCGTAACTTTTTATTGTCAACCTATTTTTTAGTATCGTAAGATTTAGGAGCCTAGCAATAAGACGATAATTGGGCCACGCAGGATGCAAAGCGCGCAGTTTGAAACCACGAAGAACGCGAAGAGCACGAAGGCTATTTTAGCCACAGATTCCACAGATTGTTTTAATTATGTTCCAAAAGTCCAGAGCCTGTAGCCATAATTTCTCTGCGCCTCTGCGTTAAAAATTCGATCGACGCAGGATTGAAACCGCGAAGAGCGCGAAGGACGCGAAGGTTGTTTTAGCCACAGATTTCACAGATTGTTTTAATTATGTGTCAAAAGCCCATAGCCTGTAGCCATAATTTCTCTGCGCCTCTGCGTTAAATTTCTCCCTATGCTCTATGTTCTTTGCTAACGCACCTGATTCCCAACTAACGGCAAGAATACCTTGCGCAACCCAATCGATTGGGTCGCAGTTGGCGTATTGGTTGGCGGTGTGGCCGAGATTGTTGGGGTTTGGCTCAGCGTCGCGGTTGGCGAATGGGTTGGCGTACTGCTCGGCGGCGTGGTTGTTATGGTTGGCGTTTGGCTATTGGTTGGGGTCGGGCTGATTGTTGCCGAGCTGGTCGCGGTTGGCGTTTGGCTGTTAGTCGGAGTTGGGCTGATTGTCGGCGAATTGATGTTGGTTGGCGTATTGGTCGCGGTTGGCATGCTAGTTGGCGTATTGGTCGCGGTTGCTGTGGCAGTATTCGTATTAGTTGGCGTTGGCGTAGCCGTCGTTAGCACAAAACGACAAATTTGGAACGATTCGTTGCGACTGCTCATTGTAAAGCTATTGTTGGCAAATTGGCGACCACCAATCACAAACACCGTATCGTTGATGCTATCTGCTTCTGCTCCATAGCGTGAACTGTTCAACAGCACTTCCGACCATTCGTTGGTCTGCTGATCGAAAATTAAGCTTGAATTTGAGGCCACAACTGGCATCGAATAGCCCGTTGTAATCACAAAAAAGCGATCGAGCATTTGGGCATCGCCGCCCTGCATTTGGCGCCGAGGCAAATTAGGCGCAGCCAGCCAAGCATTTACATTTGGATCATAGAATTCCATCGTATCCAAGGCCGTTTGATTGCTAATTGTCGCCGTACCGCCAGCCACATAAAGTTTGTTATCTACCACTCCAGCAGAGGCGAACGCCCGCGGCGTGCTCATCGCTGGCCCGGCAGTCCATGTTTGGCTGGCTGGGTCGAAAATCCAAACGCTGGCGAGAGCATTAGTGCCATTCGAGCCGCCAATAATATACAGTTTGCCAGCAAGCACCGCCGATTGATAATAAGCCAAGGGCGTTGGCAGGCTTAGGCCGCTACGCCATAGATCAAGGGTTGGCGAATAAATTTGCAGATCGCTAATCAAGCCAGTGGTGGTTGAACCGCCAGTACGATAGCCGCCAACCACATAAATTTCGCCATTGAGCGTAGCCGCATCAGTCCCAAAGGTTGCAATCGGCATTGGCGCACGTTGTTGCCAGCTATCAGTAATTGGCTGGTAGCGCAACGTATTGGGCAAGGCAGGAGAATTATTATTTGGCCCTTGCCCACCAATTTGAAATAGTGCCCCATCAGCACTAACGACCGACGAATAGCGAGCCGCCAGCAACGAATCTTCGCGATCAAGCCAATGCCCAAGGCTACAACTGGTCACAATTGCTTGATTAAGCTCAACCAATTGGTTGCTTAATTGCAATGTTGTTTGATCGCTGGTGCGTGGTTGGGCCGTTGCCGGAATACTTACGCTCACTGTAATTGGGCGACTACTTTGAGCAGGAATCGTCAGCGTATTAAAAGGTAAACTGCTTGGCCAAGCACTCGGTGCAAGATTAAGGTTAATCGTTTGCGAATTGGGATAATTATTGCGCACGCTTAATGGATAGAGCAAGGTATCACCAGCACAGCCTTGGTTGCTGGTCGTGCCGAAAATTTCAATTGGCGGCGTGTCTTGAATCACCACGTCATCAATTAAGAGATTGGCGCCGAAATCGCTGATGCCCAAAAATCCTAGGTAAAACGGCTGGCCGACACTGGCAAATGGCAAATCAAGCTGATACTGCGTCCAGCCATCAGTTGCTCGATAGCGTGGATAGCTAGCGCGCGTCGTGTAGTTTTGGCCATCATTGCTGGTTTGCACCAACAGCGTATCAGCCGAGGTTGGAAAAATTGCGCTATGGTAATACCAAAAACTTGCCCGTAGCACATTGGTGGTTGGCGTAAGCACGGTTGATAAGCGCGCTGCATTGCCATTGCTCGTCGAATAACTATTGAAATGGGCCATACCTGCACCGCTATGAGGCTGGGCGGTTGGGCGAGTAGCACTGGTTACTTGGGTCCATTCAGGATCAGGCGTATCGGTTACAGTGATAATCGTGGTTGCCCAATTGGCAGGTGGAAAAATGGCACTATCGAAGCTTTGGTTAATGTAAATTGTTGGGACAAGGGCAATTTGTGGGCGGGGCATTGGCCGTTGTAACTCACGCGCTTGCGTATTCGCGCCACCAAAAAAAAGCAGCAATAACCCCAGCAGGAGCACAATCCGAAGGGTACGAGTAGTCATAGGCTTGCCTCCAAACAAGTACAATCGCCAAAAACGACATTCGATAGTAGCTCATCAACTTAACAGAACAATGCGTAGCATCATTATACGCGCAATCTTTAGGCAAGTCGTGAGGGTTCAAGTTTTGATCCACGAAGGGCACGAAGATGTGGCTATAGGCTATGGGCTTTGCTTTCATCCCTCATACTTCATAATTCATCCTTCGGTCGCTCTGCGCCGCTGCGTTAAAACTATGATTTTTGCCTTCTGCCTTTTGATTTTCGATTTCTGCCTTTATGTTCTATGCTCTTTGCTCTCTGTTCTTTTTGCCTTCTGCCTTCTGCCTTTTGATTTCGCTTTATACTTAGATGTATGTTGACGATTCGCCAAACGAGCATGTTGATAAGCTTGCAGGATACGGGGCGCGCTGGGCTGCGCCATTGGGGCGTGCCTGCCAGCGGCGCACTCGATTGGTTGGCGCATAGTCTCGCTAGTCGCTTGGTTGGTAATGCAGCTGAGTTGGCCAGCCTCGAAATTACGGGCCCAGGCGCGCGGCTACATTTCAGCGAGTTAACAATCATTAGTTTGGTTGGGGCCGATTTAGGCGCTGAGCTTGATGGCCAACCAATCGCACTTGGCAGAGCTTGGTTGGTGCGACCCAATAGCGAGTTGAGTTTTAACCAACGGCGGCACGGCGCACGCTGCTATTTGGCAGTTGCTGGTGGCTTCAACATTACACCCCAACTTGGCTCGCAAAGCTGTTTGCTTGGGGCACCATGGTCGGGCTACTTGGCACAACCATTGAGAATCGGCGATCAATTAAGCTATAACCAACCAGATCTAAGCATTGCAGGCCGCAGCCTGGACACAACGTCCATTGATTCGAGCCAAAGCCTAATTCGCTATCTACCCAATCGCCGACTGGCTAACAAAATTCAGCGCCAGTTTCAAGCCCAAACCTGGTGTATTAGCAGCAAAAGCAATCGGATGGGCTATCGTTGCGCAGGCCAAGCCTTAGCCGCCCCAGCCAAGCCAGTCCGTTCGTTTGGAGTTGTGCCAGGCACGATTCAGCTGCCACCAGATGGCCAGCCGATTGTGCTTTTGGCCGATGCCCAAACCACTGGCGGCTATCCGGTGCTTGGAGTGGTCATTCGAGCCGATTTGCCAAAACTCGCCCAGCGTTTGCCTTCTGAGTATTTGCAATTTCAGCCAATTGGGCTTACACTAGCTGAACGCGCTTTTGCAGAACAACTGAATCTCCTCAAGGCCAACTTCGAGCTAGAACCACTCATTCTTGGGACACCAATTTAAGCTTAACCCCATGGTACTAACTCTCTATTCCCCAAAAAGATTGTGCAAAAATAAACAATAGCCTAAAAATGTGGGTAAGTGTGGGATAATGTGGGATAACTTTTTGGAATTTGTCAATTTAATTCTTTTTCTAGAGCCATAATAACACAAATGTTTCAAATAATTATAAAACCCGCTTGTTAATAAAAACACATGTTCTGAATACTATCCCCAAATTGCTTAAGTTACCCCCAAAAATGTGGATAACCATGTGGGATATGTGGGAAACTTGGGATATGTGGGATATTTCATGGCCCGCAAATGATTGTGTATAATCGCCAAGGCAAGCGAGTGTCGCTGCCATTCGCACCTATGTGAGGCTTTTATGCATATCTATCAGCTTGCAAAGGCATTATTATTTCGTTTAGCACCAGAAAAAGCCCATCGAATTACGACTGTTGGGCTTGATTTAGCTACGTATTTACCATTTTCCTCAAATATATTCCGTTCTTTTCATCACAATGACCCAATACTTAATACACATTTGTGTGGGTTAACGTTCAATAATCCTGTTGGTTTAGCTGCTGGTTTCGATAAAGATGGTACACATATTCGTGGTATGCGCCAATTGGGCTTTGGTTTTTTGGAATTAGGCACAGTTACGCCCAAACCACAAGCTGGCAACGAACAGCCGCGTTTATTTCGTTTAGTCGAAGATCAGGCATTAATTAACCGTATGGGATTTAATAATGCAGGGATTGAAGCCTTAGCCTTACGTTTAGCCAAACAGCCGCGTTTAATTCCACTGGGCATTAATTTGGGCAAAAATAAAAACACTCCCAATGAACAAGCAGCTGATGATTATCGCCAAGGAATTAACTTGCTTGGCGAATATGCAGATTATATTGTGATCAATATTTCTTCACCCAACACGCCAGGTTTACGTGAACTTAGTCGCCGCGAACCATTAACCGAATTATTGCAGGTTGTGCAAACTGCCCGCCAACAATTACGCCATCAAGCGCCATTGTTCGTCAAACTCTCGCCCGACGAAGATCGCGCTGGTTTAGATGCAGCACTTGGCGCAGCGCTTGATGCTGGGGTTGACGGGATTATCGCCACCAATACAACCATCAACCGCGAAAACTTACGTTCAGCTCAGCACACCGAAACTGGCGGATTAAGTGGTGCGCCGCTCAAAACCAAAGCCTTGCAAACCCTCAAATATATCTATCAAAGCACAAATGGCAAGCTGCCATTGATTGGCGTTGGTGGCATTGCTAATGGCCACGATGCTTACGAACGGATTTTGGCTGGCGCGAGCGCAATCCAACTCTATACCAGCCTAATTTATGCTGGGCCACAATTGGTAAGTACAATCAACCGTGAGCTAGCTGCATTGTTGCGGCGCGATGGCTTTAATTCGATTCAAGCAGCGGTTGGGTCAGCAATTTAACGCTACAGAGGTGAACATAAGTCACCCATATGGCAAAACCAAGATGACACCAGAGCATGACATAACTGGTTGCGCTGCTATAGGGGGCGTGGTAAGATGCAACGCAAGGGAGCGGCATTAATTCATAAGTATGCACCACGATGATGCATAGAAAGGTTTCAGCGTTATGGTTCGTGTCCAGGTTGATAGCATACGCTTTAGTCTACTCACACAACAACGGATTGTTGTCCTACGGGAGCTGAACAGCCGTCGCTATGTGACAATCTGGATCGGCCCGTTTGAAGCCGATGCAATTGCACTAGCCGTCCAAGGCCATGAGCCACCTCGCCCAATGACCCACGACCTGCTTTTGGCCACCGTTAAAGCACTGGGCGGCACGATTCGCGAAGTTGTAGTTAGCGATTTTCGCGATAGCACCTTTTTTGCCCGCTTAGTCATCGATAACAATGGCCAAGCGATCGAGCTTGATTCACGTTCTAGCGATGCAATTGCCTTGGCAGTTCGCGCCGAAGCCCCTATTTTCGTGGCCGACCATGTGATGGAAGAATTGGGCCATATGATGGACGACCAAGACGAAAGCGAAGATATTCCAACAACATCGGTTTCGCAGGCCGAGCCTGAGGCTGCCCCAACAACCGATGAAGAAGAGCTTTCGATCTTCCGTAAATTCATCGACTCAATCGATCCAGAATCGGATCAATAAGAAACCCATTATCCGCTCCTTTTGCCGTCACTGAAGCTTCAGTGGCGGCTTTTTTTGGCTAAAATCAAGCCTGCATCTTATCCACAGCTATCCACAGCTATCCACAGGCTCATGCAGCGCTCATGTTATCCAGAGGTTTTCCACCAAGTTATCAGCAGCTTTTCCACAAAACATCCACGATCAGGATCTACTATATCTAGGGCTATGCACATGCTGAGTAGCCTAGATGTAGCGTTATCCCCGTTTATTCGCCAGTTATCCCCAAAATTATCCACAAATTGGGGATAACTAGCCCTTTGCTGTGGAAAACTAGCCAACATGTGGACAGACATGGGGAAACCATGTTGGCAGATCGTGCACAAGAATCCACAGCATGCGCCTATCCCCAAAAGCATGGGGAACATGGGGAAACTCGTCCACGATCTATCCCGATCAAGCATGGCGCATTAGAAGAGCATGAAAAGCGATCTTTCCACAAATCCACATGCTCTACTGTTAACGTCTATTTCATGATCCTTATTAAATAATATATTGGGGAAATCCCCAATGCTACGCATTGGATTAAGCCTAATTGAAATAAAGCGATTGAAGGTTCAAATCAACGAAATTAGCGTAGCCCTACCATATAATTTTTTACTTTATCTATATATTTAGATGCTTATTTGCCTGGATTTAATCTGTGTAAATGCTTTTTAAAGTATGCTAGGATGTAGGTAGCCATTTCTAGTGAAGACGGAGCTTTGTTATGTCTGATGAGCAGCGAGCCACGATTCGGATTTTATTGGCCGAAGATAACGAACTTGTGGCCTTGACCATGGAAGAATATCTGACCGATTTGGGCTATCAGGTTGTGGGTGTTGCCCGCACCGGAACCCAAGCCTTAGAACTGGCGCGCCAATTAGACCCAGATATGGCGATTCTTGATGTTAAGTTGCCAGAATTGGAAGGAACCGAGGTTGCCGCGCGCCTGTATGCTGAGCGTCCAATGCCAATTGTGATGGTTACCGCCTTTACCGACCGTGACACGATTCGCAAAGCTGAACGAGCTGGAGCATTGGGCTACTTGGTCAAGCCAGTAACGATGGAAGCATTAACCCCAGCGATCGATATCGCCTTAGCGCGCTTTGCCGAAATTCGGGCCTTGCGCCAAGAAGTTGATGCCTTGCACGAATCGCTGGAAGCACGCAAATTGATTGAACGGGCCAAGGGTATTTTGATGCAGCGCCTGAATATTAGCGAACACGATGCCTATGAGCGTTTGCGTCATCGTGCTCGTGAAAAGCGGGTTAAACTCAAAGATGTAGCCCAAACCATTATCGATGCTGAAGCCTTGCTCTCATAATTGCCCCAGCATTGTTGTTGTTTGCATTTGGTCTTTTTGCGCTATTCAATAGGTTTGAAGCGCCCTTGTGGATTTCCACAAAGGCGCTTCAAGCGATTAAGCGAGCACAACTACCGTGGGGTTGTGTTGGTGAATTTTGACCTGTACCGTATCGCCAGCATCGGGAGCTTTGAGCAGCTCAAGGAAAGGATAGATTTTGAGGGTGGTTTGTTCGAGTTTTAATTCAAGCTCAAATTCGAAAATCCGGCGGCCATAAGTCCCGCGCAACCAACCGGTTGGGGTTGCGCTCAGCACCGTTGCGGTTTGAATTTTGCCGTTGAGCTTGGCTTCGCATTCTGCTGGCGGGCTGTACAAGTGCATTCCATGGCGAATTGCCTTGAATATTAAGCCCGCAATTAGGGCTAGCAGCAGCGTCATGGTGATGCCCAGCGAAAAGCCGGCCATTTGGGCCACCCCAACTGCTGGAATAAAGAGCGAAATCGCGAGCACTAACAACACTGCATCAACCCACAAGCCACGGAGGCGTTTGGCAACTGGCATAACTAGCATTCCTCAGCATTTTATAAATCGAAGTATATTTATCCACGAATAATTATATCGATGATCGGTCTACATGCATATGTACGCCCTTTTTGTTTACCAGAAATTTCTTCAATAATTTCTAGCGATTGAAGCTCATCAATGACTGGTTGAATAGATGTATGGTATCGTCCTGTATAATCAGTTATATCGCGGATAGTCCTGATAGGATGATGGAAAAAGACCTCTAAAACCTCTTGAGCAACTGATCGTTTGCGTGGTGAAATATCTTTTAATATTAGCTTCGGTAAATCAATAATAATATCTGTTAATTGAATTGTTGATTGGGCTTGGGTATAAATTCCATCAATAAAAAACTCAATCCATTCTAGCCAATTTCCCTCTTCGCGTACCGATTGTAGTAACCTATAGTATGTATCACGACGACTTTCAAAATATACGCTAGGATAAATTAGCGGTGCCGTAAGCAAGCCTTGTTGAATTAACTGAAGAATGATTAATAACCTTCCAACCCTACCATTACCGTCATGAAATGGATGAATAGTTTCGAATTGATAGTGAGTTAATGCGGATTGGATTAAGCGTGCTGAGCTTTGTTCACTATTAATATACTGTTCTAAGCCCGACATCAAGAATAAAACAAGTTCTGGTGGTGGTGGAACAAATGTAGCTTTATCGATGGTAATTTGATCTGTATTACCAATATAATTTTGAGCTTGCTTAAATGTTCCTGCTTGGCCTGATCCTCGAACACCATGTAAGAGGCGCTCATGAAGGCCCAAAATTAAATTAATTGAGATTGGAATACGTTCAAGTTCTGTGACTCCCCAGCGTAACGCTTCGGCATAATTCGCAACCTCACGTACTGCTTGACGTTCACTATCCTCAATTATTTGAAACCGAATAAGTTCATCAACTGAAGCAATTGTTCCCTCAATCGTAGAGCTTGCAATTGCCTCACGTTGTAATGAACTATAAATCAAAAGATCTGCATTTGGTAGTAATTTACGGCACATTTCTACTTTACCAAGAGCATGAGTTGTTTGCTCAATTTTATTCTGTAAAGCAGATGAGATGATTAATTCGGGGGGTAATGGATTTGGAAAAAATGTTTGATGCCCTGCCATTGATCGAATATAGCGACCGCTTGGTGTTTCCATAAAACTATCCTATTGACAAAAATACGCTAATTTGTCAATAGGATAGTTTTATTTAGGTTTAATGTCAATTTCTATTGACAGAAATAGGTACTTTTTGTCAATAGAAACAAGCTATTGAGTAATTCGCACAATAGCTTGTCAGCTGAATTAAATTTATTGGCAGCTTGTAGCTAGGGCTTGGTTAATTACGGCAGGGCTTTGTTCAATCGCTTCTAGGGCAAAACCTTGGATTTGCCAAGGCTGATCTGGCTCAGTGTTGTTGCGATGCAACGTGACGCAGCCCACCTCAAATTGCAATTGCCCAGTTTTATCGGGGCTAAACCAAACCAGATTGGTCGAATAATAGATATTGCCAGCGCCAGCATCGCTTAAGCCTTGAGGGTTGATCAAGACTTGGTTGAACTGTTTGGTAGCAAATTGTTGGCTCCAAGCTGCCACATCGTTAGCTGGTTGCTCACGCCAATAGCTGAATGCTTGAGCATAATCTGCTTGATTAAGCGCATTCGTGTAGAGTGTAAGCAATTGTTCTGGGGTTTGAGCTTCGTTTGGTTGGCTGGTTGCTGGGCAAATTTGGCCAACGCGCTGATTTAATGTTTGCAAATCGTTGACCAGCTCGAATTGGCTGCCGCGGATTTGCCATGGCTCGCTTGGGCCATTGATGTTAACTCGATGCAAATCGTAGCAACCAACAAAATATTGCCAACCTGCTTGGCGATCGTAGGCAATTAAGGCGGCGGCAACCCGCGCATGTTGATTGCCAGCTCCTACATCAATCTCAACATTCGGATTGACTAAGACATCGACACTGAGCGTTTGCTCGTAGCCTTGCTCAAATTGATCAAACGGCATTGGCTCAAGCTCAAAATAGCTGTAGGCCCGTTGATATTCGGCGCGATTAACGGCGTTGTAAAAGCTGGCTAGCAAACTCAGCGGGCTTTGTTGATCGTCGAAAACAGCTAGATCTGCTTTGCTTGGTGGCGCTGGTTCAGTAACCACAACCGCAGTTTCAGCCACTGCGGGAGCGGCAGCGGCTTGGGTTGGGCTTGGCTGAGTTGGCTCGCTGCTGGCAGCAGGAATACTAGCGGTTGCTTGTTCCTGTAGAGGTTGTATTGGAGTTGGGGTGCTATTGCTACAGGCTGTGAGCAATCCAAGCCCCAAAATAAGCATCAGACGTGAATAACGGTGCACGATGGCCTCCTTTCATCGTGCAGTATACGCCGCCTTTGCTTGGTTGGGGGTGAGATTGCTATGATGCTATGCTGATAAGCTGATTATGCTTCGACCAAACGCATAACGATTTCGCCATCTTCGACTTCGCCAGTTGCTTCGAAGCCAACTTTTTGATAGAGCTTTTCGGCAACCGCATTGCCTGGCACATAACTCAGGCGAATTTCGCTGCGATACGATTTATGTTTGAGATGATCAATGACTGCCAAAAGTGCTGGTTTGGAATAGCCTTTGCCTTGGTGTTCAGCGCCAATCATGAAACGAATAATCCAATCGTGGCCAGTGTCAGAATCACGACCCATCAGCACAAAGCCCACCAAATCGGTATCTGCATAAATTGCCCGTGGCTCCCAATCGGGGTGAACATAGGCTTCGGCGACCGAAAACATATTTTGGGCTACAAATTGAGTTTGATCGTCGCGGACTTTGAGTTTAAGCACAGGTCGAAAGTTTTCCTCAGTTATTGGTTCTAAGCGAATCGTCGCCATTTTAAAACTCCTGTTCCGAAGGATGAAGGATGAAGGATGAGGGATGAATCCAAACGCAAAAGTCAAAAGTCAGAAAGCAAGAATCAAAAGCCAAGAACCCTCATATCTCTGTGCCGCTGTGTTAAAGCGAATGTCTTTTAGCCACAGATTGGCACAGATTCGTATGATTATGTTCTCCTAGCCCAAAGCCAAGAGCACAAAGCTTTAACTTCTCTGCGCCTCTGCGTTAAAGCAAAAGCCAATAGCCCAACCCCAAAGGCTTAAAAAAACAGCGATGAAGGTTGCTGGGCCTTCATCGCTGGAATCGTGCTCCTGATTAGTCGCCGCCGAGTAGGCCACCGATAACACCACCAATATTGCCACCGCCGCCACTGCCACTGGCTGGCATATATTCGGCCAGTTTCTTGGCAACGTTCATGACTGGCATAGTTTGCAGCCAAATTTTACCTGGGCCGCGCAAGGTTGCAAGGAACAAGCCTTCGCCACCAAACAACATATTTTTGAAGCCGCGTACCATTTCAATATCGAATTGGACGCTTGGCTCGTACATCGCCACGTGGCCAGTATCAACCTTCATCACTTGGCCTGGTTGCAAGTAGTATTCAACCACTTCGCCATCAAGCTCAGCAAAAACCACGCCCGGGCCGGTGGCTCGTTGCATGATAAAACCTTCGCCACCAAACAAGCCTGCGCCTAATTTGCGGCGGAAGTGAATATCAAGCTGAACCGATTTTTCGGCACACATAAACGAGTCTTTTTGCATGATGATTTCTTGGCCAGGTGCGAGGTGTAATGGCACAACTTTGCCAGGCATTTCGCTGGCAAAACCGATCAAGCCAGTGCCACCAGCAACCGTGAAATCGACGATGAACAACGATTCGCCCGAGAAGGCGCGTTTGAACATCTTGCCGATGCCACCGCCAGAGTTGGTGTTCATCTGCACATTGCCGCTCATCCACGACATGCCGCCGCTTTCCGAGAAGATCATTTGGCCTGGATCAAGCTCGATGATCACCGCTTGCAGCACTGATCCAATCACTTTGTAGCGCAAACCAGTGGTCATACCACGGCCACTCAAGGCAACTTGTGGTTCGGGCAAATCAAGTGGGCGACCTGGTTCGCTGGCCACGGTATATGCGCCTTCTGGCGGTGCGCCATAGTTTGGTTGGGGCGGTGGTGGTGGATAGCCACCTTGGGGCTGATTGTAGTTGGGCTGATTTGGAATTGGTTGACCCGTTTGGGGATCAAATTTAGGCCGATAGTCGTTCTCAGACATCACACGCTCCTCAGCGCTAGCACAAAAAAGTGCAACACAATAGGTATTTTCATTGTACAACCTTCGTCTAGTACGTTGGTGCTTGGTCAAAGGTTGCTAGCTTGGTTACTGGCTTAGGTGGCAATTGCCATGCCTTCAGTAAGCAGCTAATTGAGGCTAAAGCTTAATCAGCAAAACTATTGTAAGATGGCACCAAAATTTGAGCGAAGGAGATAGAAATGGGCCGAGCAACATTTGGATATTGGCTCTTGATCGCTATTAACTGCCTTTTGGTTATTTTAACGCTGCGTGGTTTTTATCATATCTATGCGGTTATTTCGTTTCCGTATGATATTACCAACGGCGAAGGCTTTGTTCTGCGTGATGCTGCGCTGCTCTTGCAAGGCTCCCAAATTTATCAACCGATTGAACAAAGCCCATTTCTGGTTTCGAATTATCCACCACTCTTTGCTTGGCTAGCCTCAAAGATAATGCTGCTTACTGGGCCGACATTTATTGCACCCAGACTGCTTTCAGCGCTCGCATTTATCGCTACATCAGGTTTAATCTTCTATCTGCTGCATAAAAAGAATGTTGCCCTGAGCTATTGTATATTCGCTGAATTGCTCTTTTTCAATTCGATCTACGTCTATTATTGGAGCGCTTGGAGCAGGGTTGATGGCTTGGCGGTTTGTTTTAGCTTGCTGGCAATTGTTGCAATTGAGATTAAATTAAATCTGCGTGCGGTGCTTTTGGCGGCGCTGGCATGTTTTGCGGCGGTTGCTACCAAACAAAGTGCCCTAGCTGCGGTGGCTGCAATTGGCTTATATTTACTCATTCACGATCGTAAACTATTAATAATTTTTTTGAGTGCTTGGGCAAGCCTGCTCATTCCATCAATTTTGTGGTTAAATTCCAGTAGCAACGGTGAATTTCTGCGCCATATCATCACCTATAACCAATTAGAATGGTATCCGCGGGTGTTTCTTGGCCAAGCCAAAAATTTTGTAGCCACCCATTTTATATTTGTATTGGCCTATGCTTGGTTTGCAATTAAGTATTTCAAACGCGAGCAACTATTGCTAATCTATGCAACGATTGCATTAGTAACCACTATTTCGACGGGCCGCGACGGTGCTTCGACCAATTATTTTATTGAATCGATTGCAATTACTGCAATTATAGTGGGCTTTATCAGCAAAGATTTGCTGGAACAGCCCCATAATTATCGATTGCGCTATGCTTGGGCTAGTTTGATTCTGCTTCAGCTTGGCTTTTTTGCCTTCCCGAACATCAAACCAGTTAGCTGGTTTAATAAAACTACGCCAGATTTTGGCTTGAATCCAAGCCTTGCAGATCGTGAAGCCTGCGATCAACTCAACGCGCATATTCAAGTAGCAAAAGGGCCGATTCTGGTCGAAAACCCAGGTTTTGCGGTGATTAATCATAAGGATGTGATTGGCAATGCAGCAGTGCTTAAGTTTTTTCGGCACAAAGGCTGGGATGCTCCAGTCGATAATTTTATTCAAACAATTGATGCTAAAGCCTACGATTTGATTATTTTTCAGGGCGAGGCCTATGATCTTGATGTGTTGCAAGCAACTGATCGTAGCTACCACGAAATTGCGCGGATTGATTGTCTTGGTGAATACGAAATCAAAGCACCGAATCGTTAGGTTTTTGGCCAAAACCGCTTTGAACTGAAGCTTAGGCTGAAAATTGGCACAGCGGTTGCGCTTAATGCTGCTATGCGTTATGATGGTAGCGCGTTTCTACCGTTGGGGATGGGCAGAATCTGCCATCACAATGGTCTCCACCGACACACAAGGAGTTTCCAGCATGCGGCGTTTTGGAGCGATTCTAGCCTTTGTTATTGGCGCAGTTGTGGGTTTAGTTGGCGGCGCAGCCCTCTTGGCCTATGCCTATCAGGTGGCGGGTTTGTATCCCCCCGATGATGCCACGATTAAATTCATTGCCCAAGAACGGGGTTGGTTTGAAGCCAACGCAGAGGAAACACCTGCATCCTAAACCCACCCACCCTGTTCGCCCTGTTGCCTCACTAAATCTTTTGCTTGTCCGCTGTTGAGGAGGTATCATTGTGGATACGCCATGGACAACACACTACGAGCCAACGGTCAAGCCCTCATTGCAATACTCCAGCGAGCCGTTGATTTCGTTATTGGATAACGCCGTTGCCAATTATCCCAATCAGGTGGCGACAAACTTTGTGCTGAAATATGTACTTGGTGGTCGGGTGGCAATTGGCGGTTCGCTGACCTATCGGCAATTGAAGGAAGCTGTTGATCGATTCGCGACGGCATTGCATGGGTTGGGCGTGCGCAAGGGCGATCGTTTTGCGATTATGCTGCCCAATACGCCGCAATTTGTGATTGGTTTTTTTGCTGCACTCCGCTTAGGCGCAACCGTCGTCAACATCAACCCAACCTACTCACCCCGCGAACTCAAACACCAATTGGCCGATTCTGGAGCCGAGTCGATTTTCGTGCTCAGTTCGTTCTACCCCAAAGTGCAAGAAATTTTGGCTGAAACGCCGCTCAAGCGGGTGATTGTGACCTACGTTCACGATGTTTTAGCCTTCCCTCAAAGCATGCTCGTGCGCCGAACCCAACAAAAAGACCCAACCTGGGTTGACATTACGCCTGATCGCACGACGCTCTTATTTAGCACCTTGTTGGCTGAATATCCACCAGCTCCGCCCAAAGTTGTGGTCGAAGGCCAAGATGTGGCGCTGTTTCAATATACTGGCGGCACAACTGGCGCACCCAAAGCTGCAATGCTGACCCACTACAACATTATGGCCAACACCAGCCAATTGTTGAATTGGATGAATGGCCTCAAGCAAGGCCAAGAGCGAGTGATGTGTGCAATTCCGTTTTTCCATGTCTATGGCATGACGGTTGGCATGTGTTTCGCGGTCGCAATTGGCGCCGAAATGGTCATCATTCCTAATCCACGGCCTGTGGATGGCGTGCTCGAAGCCTTGCACAACGAGCGGGCGACGATCTTCCCGGGCGTGCCAGCACTCTACATTGGGATTATCAACCATAAAGATATTGACAAATACAATTTGCGCTCGATCAAAGCCTGTATCAGTGGCTCGGCAGCCTTGCCAATGGAAGTGCAAGAGAAATTTGGCGATCTCACGGGCGGACGTTTGGTCGAAGGCTATGGCCTGACCGAAGCCGCGCCAGTAACCCACTGTAATCCAGTATTTGGGGTGCGTAAATCTGGCTCAATTGGCGTGCCAATGCCCGATGTTGAAGTGCAAATTTTGGATCTTGAGACCGAAGAGCCGCTGCCGATTGGCTCGGAGCGCGAAGGTGAATTGCTGATTCGTGCGCCGCAAATTATGAAGGGCTATTGGGGCCGCGATGATGAAACCGCCAAGGTGCTTACCGAAGATGGTTGGCTGCGGACTGGCGATATTGTCAAAACCGATAGCGATGGCTACTTCTATGTTGTCGATCGCAAAAAAGACTTAATTATCGCTTCAGGCTATAATATTGTGCCACGCGAAGTTGAGGAAGTGCTGTTTATGCACCCAGCCGTGCTCGAAGCGGCGGTGGCCGGCATTCCCGATACCTATCGTGGGGAAACAGTTAAGGCCTTTGTGGTGCTCAAACCAGATTCAGCAGCCACGGCGAAAGAAATTCGCGACTTCTGCAAAGAAAATCTCGCGCCTTATAAAGTTCCTACTCAAGTCGAGTTTATCGAGGAACTGCCCAAAACCCAAGTTGGCAAAGTGCTCCGGCGGGTTTTGGTCGAGATGGAAAAGCAAAAGCAGGCTCAGCAAGTTCAACAGGAGGCAAGTTAGGCTCAACCTAACGTTGGAATATGCGTTCTCGCCATGAAGTTGCCGTGGTGCAATGCCCCGCTTGTGGGGCGCAATTCGATGCGCCCCTTTGGCTGATTCTCGATGGCGAGGAGCAGCCTGGTTTGTTGCAACAGCTGCTTGATGGTCGTTTGCGTGAAACCCAATGTCCCTATTGCGACGCGCTTGGCTCGTTAATTGCGCCACTGCTCTACCACGATGCACGCTATGAGCAATTGATTTTGGCCTTGCCATTGTCGGTTGCGAGTGCTAGCGAGGCTGAGTCTTTGGCGCAGCATCTGGTTGGCTTGTTGCATCAGCAATTGCTACTCGAACAGTTGGCTGAGGCTGAATATTTGGGCCATGTGCATCTTGCTGCTGACCTTGACGATTTGCAATTGATGCTTGATCATGCTGCCAAACAGCGCGCATTAAATACTTTTATGGCAAGCGCAGCATGGTCGTGGCCGCAACCAGCAACGATTGAATTGCTAAAAGATTTAGTCCAAAGCCATGACCCTGATCAGCAACAAGCATTCTGGCAAAGCTTAACTGTTGCCCAACAATCTGACTTAACGTTGATGCTCGATCGCTTAGCCACAGTTGTGCCAATGGACAGTGGGCTTGGCGATTTTTTGCGTCGATTCATAGCCTAGCGAGAGCCGCATATGCCAATTTCATATAGCCAACCCTACGAACTTGTTTGCCCAACCTGCCAAACGCCGTTTGTGGCCGAAGCGTGGTTGATTGTTGATGCCGAGGAACGGCCTGATTTGGTGCAGGCGATTCGTGATGTAACCTTGCACGATACCCGTTGCTCAAGCTGTGGCCAAACTGGGGTTGTGCCTGCTCCCGTTCTGCTCCACGATCGGCGGGCGCGGGCGGTGTTGTTTGGCGTGCCCTACGAAATGCCCGAGGCCGAATGGAATGAATTGGCCCAAGGCTTATTGTGGATGTTGATTGGAGCCTTGCCGCGCGAAGATCAATTGCCCTACCTTGGCAATGTGCAAGCAGAAGCTGGGGTTGCTGGCGTGGCCGAGGCCTTAGATCAACTTAATTACACGCCGCAATCGGCTGCTGAAGCAATTGGCGATGCGCTTGGCTCCGATGATTCAGAAGAGTTGCCGCCTCTGGCCGAAGCAATTATGCGCATGCTGGACGCCGATACACCAGAAGAATTGCAAGCAGTGTTGCATGAATATCCCTTCTTGCTTGATGAAGCGATGGACGAGGGCTTGGCTGGTTTGGCCGAAGCAGCAGTTGATGCTGGCGAATTTGAAATTAGCCAAGCCTTTGAGCGAGCCAGAATGAGCTTAACTCAATTGCGCCAAACCCTTGATCAATCGAGCCAAAGCCGTGCTAATCCGAAGCCAACTGCTACGGTTGCGCAAGCAAGCGCGCCGCCGCCAGCCAATTGGAATACGATTCGACGGGCAGTTTTGGCCTGTGAAGATGCAAGCGAGCTGGCAGCCTTGCGCGCCGAATATCCAATTTTGGCCAGTGCTGATGCTGATGCGTGGCTTGCCGAAGATCAACAAGCGTTGCGCGATGTTGGCGATTTAGGCGGCGCCCAATTGATTGGCGAGGCCCGCGCAGTTTTGCGCGGCGAACGCTAAATTGAGAACATAGAGCAAAGAACATAGAACATGGGGTTTGGGGATCGGATAGGGAGAACATAGAGCAAAGAACATAGATCTAGGGTTCAGGGATTAGGGTTCAGGGGCACGCAAAAATGTGGATAAATAGTCCTTCGTGCGCTTCGTGTTCTTCGTGGTTTCAGCTTCTAGTCCCCAGCCCCTAAAACCCGATCCCCAACATACAAGGAGTTGATTATGCAAGAATTTTTTGAGTTTCGGTTAATTCCACGGGTGCTGTATAAAGCTGGCTTGGTGGCTGAAATGGGCGCTGAATTAAGCTCGCTTGGCGCAACCAAAGGCTTTATTGTGACCGATGCTGGGCTGGTGAAGTCGGGTTTGGTTGCGCAAGTGCAACAAGCCTTGGCCGAAACGATCGAGATTGTTGGCGTGTATAGCGATGTGCCACCGAATTCATCAGTTGCGGTCGTTGAAGCTGCTGCTGCTCAAGCTCGCGAGGCGGGAGCCGATTTGTTGATTGCGCTTGGTGGCGGCTCGCCGATTGATACCGCCAAAGCGATGCGAATTGTGATTACCGAAGGCGGCAACTTGCTCGATTACGAAGGAATTAATGTGCTTGAGCGGCGCTTAATTCCGATGGTGGCGATTCCAACGACTGCTGGTACTGGCTCCGAGGCCAGCAATTTTGCTGTGATCAAAGATGAAGTTAATAACGTTAAGCTCTCGTTTACCAGCCCCTATCTTGCGCCAGAGTTGGCAATTCTCGACCCGCAAGTGACCCAAAGCCTGCCACCACATTTGGCTGCCGCCACGGGCATGGATGCGCTGACCCATTGTTTTGAAACTTATGTCTCGACCGAAGCCGAGCCAATGAGCGATGCCTTGGCACTGGGCGCAATCGAGATCGTTTCCAATTACCTGCGCGATGCAACCCATCATGGCTCAACCAACGAGGAAGCGCGGGGCCAGATGTTGATTGCCTCGTGTATGGCAGGGATTGCCTTCACCAACTCCTATTTGGGCGCGGTGCATGCCTTGGCCCATGCTACTGGCGGCCATTTTCCCTTGCATCATGGCTTGCTGAATTCAATTTTCTTGCCGCATGTGGTAGCATTCAACGCCAACACCGTGCCTGATCGCTATGCGCGAATTGCGCGAGCCTTTGGGATCAACACTGGTGGGCGGCCTCGCGAAGAAGTAATTGATGATTTGATTGCAGGCTTGCGTCAGTTGGCCAGCGATTGTGGCCTGATTACCCAATTGCGCGATTTGGGCATTCCCGAGGATGCCTTGCCGATGTTGGCAGAACAGGCATTTAGCGATGGGGCGGTCTATCATAACCCGTTGGCACCATCAGTTGAAGATTTACTGGGGATTTTGCAAGCAGCATGGTAGTTGACAAGCTGAATGTATTAAGCCAGCGTCGCCAATGGTTGACGCTGGTTACGTTGTTAAGTGGCCTATTAATTGGCTTGGGGCTTGTCTCCAATCGCCAATGGCAAGTGCCGTTGAATATTGGCTTAGAAGAGGGCATCAACAACGATGCTCCGTTTGTTGTGGGCTTTAATGCTGGCGAACAATTGCCTGATCGCTCAGCGCGCTACCGTTGGTCAAGCCTGAATGCAGAATTGCGCTTTCCGTATGTGGCGCAACGCAACTATTGGCTCGATTTGCCGCAACTTACGGGCAATCCAGCTACGTTGATCATCGGCACCAGCCAATTTTCCAGCACTTCTGGGCGGGTGCTGCACCTGTTGCTGCCTGCTGATGCAGCTGGTAAGGTGGCGATTAAGGTTGATCAGCCGATTGCTACCGACGACCCTCGTGAGTTGGGGGCGGCGTTTAGTGGCGGGCAATTGAGCAGCAGCGGCTGGGCTTGGCCAGCACTTTGGCCTACTTTAGCGTGGCTCTTTTTGCTCACAACGCTTGGCCTAAGCATTCTCTGGCTTGGTGGTTCGAGCCTTGAAATTGGCTTGGCGCTTGGCTTAACTGGCTTCGGGATTGTGGCGGCGACCTGGTTTGCGCCGTTGCGGGCCAGCTATGCAGCGCCAGCGGTTGCCCAAACAGCCGTATATGGTTTGGCTGCACTGTTGCTATTGCGCTGGGCCTTGCCGCCAATGTTGCAGCGCTTGGGCTTAGCAGTAAATCGCGATCTGTTGCGCTGGCTGATTTTGGCAACCGTGCTGGTGTGGGCACTCAAGTTGGGTGGACGGTTGCTGCTCGAACATATGCCGGGCGATATTGGCTTTCATCGCAACCGGATTCATGCAACCAATCTTGGCGATTTGTTTCGGCCATCGCGCCATCGCGGCATCGATTTTCCGTATCCACCAGTCTTGTATGCGTTGTTGCAACCGCTGACTCTGACCGGAATTACGGCTGAATGGTTGTTGCAATTAACCGCAGCTGCTTGCGAAGCCTTGGCTTTGCCCGTGTTGTTTTGCTTAGGCTTGCGGGCAACTGGCTCACAGCGCGGGTCGCTGATTGGCGCAATCATCTATGGGCTGGTGCCAGCTGGCTTTATGACCAACGCTTGGTCGTTTGATTCGCATATTTTTAGCCAATTTGTGGCCTTGCTGTTGGCTGCGTTTATGGTTTGGACGTGGGAACATTGGCATGAGCGACGAAATTGGCTTTGGATCACGCTTGGTTTGAGCACGATTGCCCTCGGCCACTTTGGCTTTTATCTCAACACTAGCTTGATGGGCGGTTTGTTGGTGCTGTGGCTGTGGTGGCGCGGCCCACGTTCGCAGGGTTGGGCACTCTTAGCCTGCCTTGTGGCAACCCAAGTGCTGGTCTGGGCGGTCTATTATTCTAGCTTTATCGGGCTATTTTTGCAGCAAGGCCAATCGTTTGCCGAAGGCGGCATGAACGCGGTCAATCAGCGCGAAGCTGTGCCGCGTATGCAATTGCTGTGGGATATGATTGAGCTTGGTTTTTGGCGGCACTATGGCTTGTTGCCCGTGCTAATTGCACCATTTGGCTGGTGGCTGGCACGCAAGCATCGTGGTTTGCAATTGGTAGCTGGCGCAACCTTTGTGGTTAGCCTCATTTTGGCGGCCTTTCCAATTATTAATGGCTCGACCATTACCACCCGCTGGTTGATGTTTAGCGCTTGGGCGATTGCCCTCACTACGGGAATTGCGCTCGATTGGCTGTGGCAACGCACACGCTGGGGCCGTTGGCCAGCAATTCTCATTACTAGTGGTTGTGCAATTTTTGGCATGATTGTTTGGTTTGCTGCAATGGTCTATAAAATTCGCCCACCGGAACCGTTTTAAGAAGGATGAAGTATGAGGGATGAAAGAAAAGGCAAAAATCAGAAGTCAGAAGGCAAAAGTCAAAAGGACGAGTCTATAGGCTATGGGCTAGTGGAGCATAATCAAAACAATCTGGGCAATCTGTGGCTAAAATGAAGGATGAAGGATGAAAGAGAAGCCAGAAGTCAAAATTGGGGATCGGCCATTTGGGAATTAAATCAAAATCCCGCAAATCTTTGGCAAAACGTTCTTCGTGCCCTTCGTGTGCCTTCGTGGATCAGATGTTTAACGCAGAGGCTCAGAGAACAGTAGGCTCTTGGCTCTTGGCTTTGGGCTATGGGAAAGCAAGAAGCAAATCATAAAAATCTGTGCCAATCTGTGGCTAAATCGCGGTTGCTGGCTTCGTGCTCTTCGTGCTCTTCGTGGATCAATAACAATTCCTATGTTTTTTGCTCTAGGTTCTACGTATGCTAAAGATTGAAGTATTTGGCGATAGTGCCTTGTTGATTACAACCGCGCAGCCAGCCCAATTGGCCTTGACGCTGCGCAATGCCCAATTATTTGGGGTTCTTGATGTGGTTGCAGGGTTAGAAACAGTCACTGTTGTATTTAATTTGGCTAAGACCAATGCTCGCCAAGTGCGACGGAGCATTCATCGGCTCCAAGTCACCCAGCAAACCTTGCCAACGCCGACCATCCATCGAATTCCAATACGTTACGATGGTATTGATTTGGCTGAAGTTGCTGAGCGCTGCCAATTAACCGTTAATCAAGTGATTGAGTTGCATGCTAGCGCCGAATATCGAGTGGCGATGGTTGGCTTTTTGCCTGGCTTTCCCTATCTCGATGGCTTGCCAACAGCGTTGCATTTGCCGCGTCGCGCCACCCCACGAGCCAAAGTTGCTGCTGGATCAGTTGCAATTGCCAACGATCAAACTGGGATTTACCCGCAAAGCTCACCTGGCGGCTGGCATATTTTAGGCACAACCCCCTTGCACTTGTTTGACCCACAAGCTTCCCCTCCAGCTCTGCTCAATGCTGGCGATATTGTCTATTTTGAAAATATGAAATAAAGGCAAAAGGCAGAAAGCAAAAAGCAAAACAATAACGCAGAGGCGCAGAGAAAGGATGAAGGATGAAATAGAGAATTTGTGCAATTCGTGGTGAAAAAATAAAGCTTGGTAGTTTTTGCCCTTCGCGCTCTTCGCGTGCTTCGCGGTTCCCATCCTTCGTGGCCTTCGTGGATCAATCGAATCGGTCTTTTGGCGGAACCAGCATCGCCAATAAGCCTCACGGGCTGCTGAGGCTTCGTGGTATAATGGGCCTATTGACGTTGACGAAATCCGTGGTTTGGGTATTTTTGTTCTTCAGAGAGCCGCAGCTGCTGCGATTGCGGCGAACATTGCCAAACTATCCAATTTCCGAGTCTTAACGCCCCGCGTTCGGGTTGCTTCCGTTAGCAAGCTTTTCGAGGTCGTTGCATGCAACGACGAACGAAGGTGGCACCACGAGAGTTTTACGCTCTTCGTCCTTCTCTAGGGACGAGGGGCGTTTTTTTATGGCGAAATGGTTGCGCAACCACATGTTTGAGGTTTTGTATGTCATGGGAAATTGGATTAGTTACATTCGGTAGCATTCTTGGGTTGGTCATTATTCTCTGGATTTTTAGCCGTTTGGCTTGGGGTGGTGGCATGCAACAACCATCATACGTTTTGCTCAAACCAACCAAAGAGCGGCCAATCAGTACCCAATTTGCCCAACCAGATCAAGAATCGATTGTTGTGCGCTGTAAACAATGTAATTTTAGTCATGCGCTGCCTGATATTAGCAAAATGCCAGCTTTTTTGGCCTCAGTTGCCCAATCCAGTAGCGAAAGTGGCGAGCTTAAATCGATCTGTCCGCATTGTGAAGGTGTGTTGCAAAGCTGGATTCGCCAAGCAATCCTACATCAAGGCAGCCACCAAGTGCTTGAATTTGCAGTCTTGCGGCGCGGTCAACGCCGCCTGTACGAAATCGAAACAATCATCTATAGCTCATTGAGCGCAATTCCCCAGCCCCAGCGGAGCTTGGTAGCAGAAGCGCTGAATGAGCCAGAACCAGAGGAACATGTATGATTATTCGTGGCGCTGCAGCCGATTTAATTCATAATCGCGAAGGCCGACTTGCCCCCGACCAACAACGCCAGCTCCAAGCAATGCGAGCCTTTCGCGTGCCATTCTTGCCAATGCTGTTGGTTGGGCTTGCCCTGATCAGTTTTGGCATATCGCGCGCCGATGTGCTTGGCTGGGTTGTAGTGGCTTTAGGTGCGGTGCTGCTTTTCAATGCTTGGACGCGCCGCCAAAGCCAAGCTGCGCTCAAAACTGGGGTTGTGCAGGCCATTACCGGCCAGCTAGAAAAAATTCGCCCAGTGCCCTTTGCCATGTTTGAATCGGAGTTGGTGATCAACAAACGCTCGTATGCGCTTTTGGCCAAATTAGGCGATCAGCCGCTGACCGTCGGCCAAAACTATACAATCTATGTCGCCAAAGGCGTTTCACGTATGGGCATTATTGTGGCGGTTGAAACAGCATGAGCAAGCGTCAATCCAAACGCCCAAGCGGCGAAGCACTAACCAGAATTCTCGAACACAACGCCCAAATCGCCCCGCAACAAGCAACTGATCTGGTTTGGGGCATCAAGGCCGAGTTGCAAAGCAATCGGCGGGGCGAGCTGCACCCTGATCAAATCAAGCGGATTTTGAAAATTTCGATTTTTGATATTTGGATTCGCTTGGCCTTTGGTGGCTTCTTTCTGGTTTTTGCTCTGACCCAACGCACCAATTCGTGGCAATTTTGGGTTCCTTTGGCAATTGCTTTGTTTCCATTAATCAGTGCAATTAATGGTGCTTTAGCTCGCCAGCGCTTGAAAAAAGCCAAAGTCGAAACCATCGATGGTAGCGTTAATCAGGTTAAGGTGCATCGTTCTGAGGCCGTTTCGGCCACCTTGCACCGCGATAGTTTATATATGTTTTTGCTCAACGATCAACACAGCAAAACCCTGCCTAAGCCCGAGCAAGCCTATCGCTTCTATGTGGCATTTGGCGTGATTCGGCCAGGAATTGTGGTTGCAATTGAAGCATTAGATCAAGATCCCGCGTCAATCGATGCATAGCTATGCAAGGAGTTTCATTATGCTTGATATTCGTTTATTTCGTGAACAGCCCGATGTTGTGCGTGAAGGTTTTGCCAAAGTTGGCCGCGACCCTGGCTTAGTCGATCAAGTGCTCGACTTGGATGTGAAACGGCGCGAGGCGATTACCGAAGTTGAACGGCTCAAGGCCGAGCGCAACGCTGGCTCGAAAGATGTTGCCCGCACCAAAGATAAAGCAGAACGCGATGCGAAAATTGCTGCCATGAAACTGGTTGGCGATCAAATTAGCGAGCTTGATGCCCAAGCCAACGCAATTGATCTTGAGCTTCATAATTTGATGCTCGATTTGCCCAACTTGCCGTTGCCCGAAGTACCTGTTGGCAAGGATGAACACGATAATGTGGTGGTGCGCGTCGAAGGTGAAATCAAAGAAGCCGATTTTGCGGTGAAGCCACACTGGGAGCTTGGTGAAGAGCTAGGAATTCTCGATTTCGAGCGTGGCGTGCGTATGAGCGGAACCCGCTTTTTCGTGATGAAGGGCTTGGGCGTGCGCTTGCAACGGGCCTTGATTAGCTGGATGATCGATATGCACGTCGATCAACATGGCTATACCGAATTGGCAGTGCCCTACTTGGTGAAGGCCGATGCTATGGTTGGCACTGGCAATTTGCCCAAATTTGCCGACACGATTTTTCATATCGAAGATACTGATTTGTGGCTGATTCCAACTGCTGAAGTGCCAGTAACCAACTTGCATCGTGAAGAAATTTTGGATAAAGCTCAATTGCCATTGCGCTACGTTGCCCACACCCCATGTTTCCGTAACGAGCAAATGAGCGCTGGACGCGATGTCCGTGGCATCAAGCGGCTGTATCAATTCGATAAGGTCGAAATGGTTAAATTGGTCGAGCCTGCTACCAGCTACGATGAGCTGTTCTCGCTGATTAGCAACGCCGAAGATGTGTGCAAAGGCTTGAATATTCCCTATCGTTTGTTGCAATTGTGCACCGCCGATTTGGGCACTGCGACCATCAAATACGATTTGGAAATGTGGGCACCTGGCATGAACGAATGGCTTGAAGTTTCGTCGTGTGGCCTGTTTGGCGATTATCAATCGCGGCGTGCTAACATTCGCTATCGTCCAGAAGCTGGGGCAAAACCAGAGTTTGTGCATACCCTGAATGGTTCAGGCTTGGCCTTGCCCCGGGTGATTATTTCAATTCTCGAAAATTACCAAAATGCCGATGGCAGCGTGACGATTCCCGAAGTGCTGCGGCCATACATGGGCGGTATCGAACGGATTATTAAATCGAAAGCATAAAGCAAAGAACATAGAGCATAGGGGAAGGTATGAAGGATGAAGTATGAGGGATGAAGTATGAGAGCAACTCTTAACGCAGAGGCGAGAATGGCTATGGGCTTTGGGCTATAAGCTATGAAAACAATCATCTGGGCTAATCTGGGCCAATCTGTGGCTAAAGAACCTTCGTGGAACGATTTTTTAACGCAGAGGCACAGAGCGACCGAAGGGTGAGAACAAAAAACAAAGAACATAGCTATTGCTGAATCAATCGTCCCTCACTGCTTCGGTGAGGGACGATAAACCCCAGCCTCGCGCTAGAATCTGCTATACTCGCTCATAACACAGGTGGTCAGTAGCTCCAAGGAGGTAGCCTCGTGGCTGAAGCAGTGTTAATTGATGCAGTTCGCACGCCGATTGGTCGCCAACAGGGCAGCTTGCGCGACGTGCGCCCCGATGTTTTGTATGGTCATGTGCTCAATGCCCTCATTGAACGCACTGGAATCGACCCAAGCTTAATTGAAGATGTGATGACTGGTTGCGTTACCAACACTGGTGAACAAGGCGCAAATATTGGCCGTTTGGGCGTGATGCTTTCAAACTTACCAATTACGGTGCCTGCGGTTACGCTCAACCGCATGTGTGGCTCGGCTCAACAGGCGATTCATTTTGGCTCGCAAGCAGTTGCTGCAGGCGATGCAAATTACGTCATTGCTGGCGGCGTCGAATCGATGAGCCGCGTGCCGATGTTTAGCGATGTAACTGGCGATTTCGCCACCTTCAATCCTGCAATTAACGAAAAACATCAGCTTGTGCATCAAGGCGAATCCGCCGAATTGATTGCCGAGAAATATCAATTGTCGCGCACTGAGCTTGATGATTGGAGTTTCGAGAGCCATCAGCGTGCAGCTGACGCAACCAAGGCTGGTTGGTTTAGTAGCCAAATTATGCCAATTGTTGGCAGCGATAAAGCTGGTAATGCCCACGAATTGCTCTACGATGAAGGCATTCGCTTTGAGGCTGATCGCGCCAAAATGGGCACGCTCAGAACCGTGTTTCGCGCCGATGGCGTGGTGACTGCCGCTAATGCTAGCCAAATTTCCGATGGTGCTGCAGTGGTATTAATTGGCGAACGTGAACAAGCCCTCGCCGATGGTTTCAAGCCGCGTGCCAAATTTCGGGCACGAGTGGTTGCCGCTGGCGATCCACGCATGCAGTTGCTCGAAGTGATTCCTGCAACCCACAAAGCGCTTGCCAAAGCAGGCTTGAGCATCAACGATATTGATATAGTGGAAATTAACGAGGCGTTTGCTTCGGTGGTATTGGCATGGTTGCGCGAATTCAAGCTTGATCCAAATCGAGTCAATCCTAATGGCGGCGCTATTGCCCATGGCCATCCCTTGGGCGCAACTGGCGCGGTGTTGATGAGCAAAATGCTCAACGAACTCGAACGCCGCGATGCTCAATTTGGCTTGCAAGTGATGTGCATCGGCCATGGTCAAGCAACCGCCACGATTATTGAGCGAGTATAGATCGGGGATCGGTTGTTGGGGATTGGGGACTGGTAGAGCATAGAGCAAAGAACATAGAACATAGCAGAATAATCAAATAAAGAGATATCTGCACTTCGTGCTCTTCGTGTTCTTCGTGGTTAAAAACCCTATCTCCAGCCCCAATAACCAGCTCCATTAAATAAGGAAACCTCATGGAAATTCAAGCTTTAAGTGTTGTGGTAACTGGTGGGGCTTCGGGCTTGGGTGGCGCGACCGTGCGCCGCTTGCATAGCGCTGGAGCCAAGGTTGTGATTGCCGATCGCAATGCAGAGGTTGGGATGGCATTGGCCAGTGAATTAGGCGCAAATGCCCAATTTGTGGCTTGCGATGTAACCGATGAAGCCTCGCTGGCTGCTGCATTAGATCAAGCGATTGCGATAAATGGGCGCTTGCAAGCAGTCATTAGCTGCGCTGGCGTTGGGAGTGCCGAGAAAATTCTGGGCCGTAATGGCGTGCATAGCCTCGAATCATTCAATCGAGTCATGCAAGTTAACTTAAATGGTGTGTTTAATGCGCTACGTTTGGGCGCTGAACGAATCATCCAAAACGAGCCAAATGCCGCAGGCGAACGTGGAGTTATTATCAACACAGCTTCAATTGCTGCCTTCGACGGCCAAATTGGCCAAGTGGCTTATAGTGCCTCGAAGGGCGCGATTGTTGGCCTAACCTTGCCTGCCGCCCGCGAACTGGCGCGCCATGGCATTCGGGTGATGACGATTGCTCCAGGCACGTTTGACACGCCATTGTTGGCTGGCTTGCCAGAACCAGCGCGCCAAACTTTAGCTGCGCAAGTGCCCTTTCCGCCGCGCTTGGGCGACCCTGCTGAGTTTGCCATGTTGGCCCAGCATATTCTCGAAAACCCAATGTTAAATGGTGAGACCATTCGCTTAGATGGCGCATTGCGAATGGGTTATAAGTAAAACGTAAGCGTGGGCAGTGGTCCAAGCTACCACTGCCTTGGTTTTTTAGGAGCATGCTGATGAATGGCAGCCAATTATTCTTAACTGCCTTGATTTTGGCTGGGAATGTGCTGTGGTGGTTGCGTGGGGTTCGTGCCAGCGAAAATTGGTTTTTTGGTCAATGGCTGAGCCAGCGTTGGCAGGTAGAAATTCGGCGGAGCGAGCGCTTTAAAGGCAAAACTTGGGAAATTCATCCGAATGACGCTGCCAAATTGAGCACTGGCAAACGGGCAAGCTTTCAGGTGCTACAAAGTATTTTTCCATTAATTACCGCTATTCCAACGATTCTCTCAATTTTTCTAATCACTTGGGTTGTCGCAATGTTTGGCCAATAGCAGCAATCGGCCTGAGCACTGGTATAATGCAGCCTGATCGCTTGCAGCAATGGGAGTATTTATTGTGCGGATTGGGATTAGTGGCACGTTCTGGGCTGAACCAATGGTGGGCAGCGGCCAATATTTACGCCATTTAATTGAACATTTGCCCCATGTTGGGCCACAGCATGAATATGTGCTCTTCTTGCCCGCCTATACTCAAGCCGAAATTCCCCAAATTCCGCATATTGCTGTCGATTTGGTGCCAACTCCATTCGATAAGCTGCACCCAAAATTGGCCAAGCTCTGGTATGAGCAAATCGAGTTGCCCCGCGCTGCTTTGCGCCTGGCAGTTGATATGTTGCATGTGCCCTATTATGCACCGCCACGCCGCCAATTAGTGCCAACCGTGGTCACGGTGCACGATCTGATTCCATTAATTTTGCCAGTTTATCGTGGCTCGATGATGATGCGGGCGTATACTGCGCTGGCCACAAGCGCTGTGCGGCGTTGCCGCCAATTAGTCGCGGTCTCCGACCATACCCGCGATGATATTATTGATATTTTGAAGGTTAATGCCTTACAAGTGCATACAATTTATGAAGGTGTTGCCCCTGATTATCAACCGCAGAGCGAAGCCCAAATTAGCCAAACCCTGCAACGATTTAATATTACCCAGCCCTATTTTTATTATATTGGCGGTTTTGATGTGCGTAAAAATCTCACGACCTTGTTACGCGCATTTGGCCGCGTGCGTCGCCGCATCGATCAACCAATTAAATTAGTGATTGCTGGCAACCGCCCCAAAGTAACTTCAGCATTTTTCCCTGCTTTAGAAACCACAATCCTCGATGAAGATTTAGCTGCTGATATTATTTTTACTGGTCGCGTATCGAATGCAGAAAATGCGGCGTTATTTGCTGGCGCGCATGCATTTGTTTGGCCCTCCACCTATGAAGGTTTTGGCTTGCCACCATTAGAAGCGATGAGTTGTGGCACGCCTGTTATTTCTTCAAACACCAGTAGCATGCCCGAAATCATTGGCGAAGCTGGAATTTTGCTGCCGCCGCATGATACTGAAGCGTGGGCCATGGCAATGCTGCGCATGTTAAATGATCAAGCATTAAATACCGAATATCGCCAACGTGGTTTGCAACGAGCCAGCCAATTTAATTGGCATAGCTTTGCAGCCCAGATGATTAAGGTTTATGAGAAAGCCTAGATCATGATCATGTTTGGATGATTGCAAAGCCCTAAATCCTTTAAATTGCCACTTTTTCCGCTGAGCATGGGGCCAAAAAGCTGCTTATTGTAGTTAAATAATATTAATAAAACTACGAAAATTAGTAAAAAAGAGCTTAATTTTGCAACTAAATTATGGTCAACTTTGTGCTTAGCATCACATAATGATTAGAGTTTTCTCATCCATTTTCAAGAAAGTATGTGCTAAAAAGAGCGAAAATGGGCTGATTTATGGCTTTGGAATGGGCTAAAAGTCCTATCTGATAAGCAGCTGAAAAGCTTAAGCGAGGAGTCTGAAAAATAGCTGAGATTTGCAAACATGGAACAAATATGTTAACTTCCCTTTCGGCATTGCACGATGCATAAACGTTAATTATTTAATTGTCAGCGCGATATCATTAAGCCGCGTTTGATAATAGGGAGGTTACAGCTGCATGCAAGATGCTAAGTCCTCGAATGATCTGATCCAAGAAGATCATGATCTCCAAGACTTCCAGCAGCGGGCTGTGAACAACGAAAATTCGCTTTTACGAACGACCGGTTTACGCCAACGCGTAAATGCCCGTTCTGTTTCTGCACTTCGTGCGGTTCCATCGTACCTGCGCAAAGCTCCACGTCGCTACCTACTTCATCTTATGGTGCTTTCGCTGTTACCTGTTGGTTTAGTGGTCAACAAAAACGCCACCACGCCTCAGGTCGATACAGCAATTCTGGTCAGCGCATCGCCAACTGCTGAACGCCAAGTTCGGCCAGCCCTTGGTTTGATGACCATGACCCACCGTAACGAACCAGCACCGTTGACAGCCCTCAATGATTCAGAGGCCACGCCTGATCCAGGTGTTGGCGATGGGCCAATTACGAGCCCAGACTTTGATGATTCGTTGGTTATTCCTGTAGGCCGACCTGTCAATAATACTCCGACCTATCCCGAAGCAGTGATTAGCGGCGATATTGCCAATTTGCGCAATGGCCCTAGCACTGAATTTGATCGCTTAGATAAATTAGATTCTGGCACCAAGGTAAAGGTTGTGGCTCGCCACGCCGATTGGGTGCAAGTGCGCACCGAAGGTGGTCAAGAAGGCTGGCTCGCCGCTGATTTGGTTGATTTAGACCAAGCAGTGATCGATGCTTTGCCCGATGCGCCAAACGTGCCAACTCCACCACCAGCCAAAGTGGGCAAAATCACCCAAGACAATTTGAACTTGCGTGATGGCCCCGGTACTGACTATATCAGTATGAAGAAGCTGGGCCTTGATAGCCAAGTTTCATTGTTGGCCCGCTACCAAGGTTGGTATCAAATTGAAACTGGTGAAGGCACTGTTGGTTGGGTTTCAGCAGAATTCTTGAATCTTGAAGCTGGCGTTGCCGAGCGCATCGCCGAAGCCGAATCGATTCCATCAGCCAACCCAGCTTTGGTTGGTTGGGCAACTGACGAAGGCGTAAACCTGCGCTCTGGCCCAAGCACCAAGTTCGATTCATTGGGTAAACTGAGCAAAGGTGCTGAATTAGGCTTGTTGGCTCGTTACAAAGAATGGGTCAAAGTCGAAACAGCGAAGGGAACCAAAGGCTGGATCTCACAAGATTTGGTTGATGTCAGCAACTTTGTGTTCCGCCGGGTGCCATTTACCGATAATGTTCCTTCACTTCCTGCTGCACCTGCTCCTAAAAAGAGCAATCCCGCTAAGCCTCAACCTGCTGGTGGCGGCGGTGGTGGTGGCACTGCTAGCGGTGATGTTGCCTCGATGGCTTGGGCCTATGTTGGCTACAGCTATCGCTGGGGCGGCGAAAGCCCAAGTGGCGGCTTTGATTGTAGTGGCTTGACCAAGTATTTGTATCGCCAAGTTGGCGTGAGCTTGCCTCACAGTGCTGCTGGCCAATATAGCAGCGCCTATGGCACCTTCATTGGTAGCATGAGCAACTTGCAACCAGGCGACTTGTTGTTCTACGCTGGCACTGCTGGCCCTGGTATCACTCACGTAGGCATCTACGTTGGCGATGGTATTATGGTCAACGCAATGACTCCCGCTTCGGGTGTTGGTGCTGTCAGCATCTATAGCAGCTACTGGCTCAATCACTATTACGGCGCGCTGCGGCCTTATCGCTAGTTGCTGTTCCATAGATAACCATAGAAGCAAGAAGCGTTCCACAATATTGTGGGACGCTTCTTTTGTTTTTTGGCTTAATCTCGGCTACTATAATTGCGCGTAAGGCTATTTCATAGTGGGGAGGATAACCCTATGCGAATTCGGACGACGCTCATGTTGGTGTTGGTGTTGGCGCTGATTGGCGTGGTTGGCTATGCGTTTCTATCACCATCATTTGGTGTTGATGGAATTATGGCCAAACCAACCTCAACAATTAAGCCAGGTATGACCGTGCTCCAAGCAATCCGCCGCCAAGCTAAACTTTCAACCCTCTCGATGAGCTTCACCAAAGACACCACAATTATTCGTGAACATGGCGTTTTGGGCGCTTGTACAGAGGAAATTACCTATCTTGGCTATTTCAATGTGCAAGCAGGCATCGATTTGAGCAAAATTAGCGAAGAACGCTTAATTGTCAGCAACGATGGCTACCCCGACCAAGCAACCGTCGAAATTGTGTTGCCCGATGCCGAACTATTGAGCAACGAGCTTGATACCCAAAATAGTCGGCTGATTGCTCAAGATACGCCCAAGTGGTTGCCTGGTTGTTCACACGAAATTGCCGACATGACCATCGAAGCCCAAAATACGCTGCGTGAGCAAGTTCGTCAAGATGCGCTGGAAAAAGGCATTCTCTCACAATCGCAGCAACAAGCTAGCGAAGAACTTGGGCGTTTATTAACTGATGTTGGCTATACAAACATCACTATTCGGGCCTCAAACGGCTCAATTCTCTACTCAACCAAACCGCAATAAGCCAAGTATGAGGATCGTCTATGGATTGGAATCTATGGGGGCAGCAGGCGCAGGAGTTTGCAATTCGGGTGTTGCCACGAGTGCTGGCCGCAATCGTTATCTTATTAACCTTGCGCTATGGCATTCGGCTGGCCAACGGTGCAACCAATCGCGTACTTAAACGCGTTGAGCTACCGAGTGAAGCCGAAAGCTTAATTTTGCGCTTGGTGCGCATTTTGGTGATCGTTGCAGGTTTGGTGATTGTATTGCTGGTGATGGGCTGGGGCCAGCTGGCGCTTTCGTTTGTGGCTGGCTTAGGTGTGAGTGGCTTAATCATCGGTTTTGCTTTGCAAGATATCACCAAAAATTTGGCTGCTGGAATTTTGTTATTGTTTCAGCGCCCGTTTCGAGTTGGCGATCGGATTTTAATTGGCAATGATGAGGGCACTGTGACCGATATTGCAGTGCGAGCCACGACTATGCGCACTGCTGATGGCCGCGAGGTGATGGTGCCGAATGCCACGATTTACACTGGCACAATCACCAATTTGACCCGCTACGTGCAACGCCGCCATAGCGTTGAATTAACCCTCAAACGTGATGTTGATTTTGCCCCTGTTTTACAAGCCTTAACTGAAATTGCCCGCACCACTGAGCATGTGCTCGAAAAACCTGCCGCCGAAGTGTTGATTACTGCGATAAAAGCTGATGGCCTGATTGTCGAAACTCGTTTTTGGTTGCCATCGAAGGGCGTGGATAGTAATCTCGTGCGCTCTAATTTGGCTGGGCGTTTACGGGCCAAAGCCCTAGCCGAGGATTGGCTGGCATGAGCATCGATCTCAATGCAGATTTGGGCGAAGGTGGTGCATTTGATACCCAGTTGATGCCGCTGCTTTCGTCATGCAACATTGCCTGCGGCGGCCATGCTGGCGACGAACAAAGCATGCGCACAGCCTTGCGTTTGGCCCAGCAGCATGATGTTTGTGTTGGCGCTCATCCAAGCTACCCTGATCGGGCGCACTTTGGGCGGGTGGTGATTGCGCTTGAACCAAGCCAACTCCAAGCGAGCATCATTGAGCAAATTATCCAGTTACAACGTTTGGCGAGTGAGCAAGGGACTAAGGTACGCTATGTTAAACCGCATGGCGCTTTATATAATCAAGCTGCGATTGATGCGGATTTGGCGCAGTTGCTGATTACAACAATTCAAAACATCGATCCAAGCCTTGTGCTGATGGGGTTGGCTGGCAGTGTGTTGCTTAAACAAGCGGCAGCGGCAGGCGTGCAGACGATCGCCGAAGGCTTTATCGACCGAGCCTATGAAACTGATGGCCAATTGCGTTCGCGCAGCTTGGCTGGGGCCGTGCATCACGACCAGACGGTGGCACTCCAACAGGCTTTAGCGCTTGCCAAAGGCATGCCGTTTCCAAGTTATACTAATGTACCAATCAGATTAACCGTACAAAGTTTGTGCTTGCATAGCGATACGCCGCAAGCACTGGCTTTTGCCCAAGCGGTTCGTACTGCGCTAGTAGCCGACGCTATGACGATTCGGGCAGCATGCTGAGCAACTTGCGATGGCGTGTTGGCTATGCTAGACTCGCTATAGCACAATCCAGACAGGAGTAGCCTATGACAATCACTGATCGCATGTTGATTGGGGCAATTGCCAGCAATCCCGGCGATTATGAGAAGGCAGGTCAGGCACGCTATTGTTTTACTACCCAAACAATTTACTTTTCGAGCGCCAAAAACCCTGCGCCGGAAGATGCCAATAATAACTATTTCGACTTGCCCGCACTCAACGCTGATGGCTCCAAAAAATTAGTAACTGCCTTTCAACGCTATATCAAGCGCTGGCCCGAAGATCGCCAAGCGATTATCGAAAAATTTGCTTTACGCCGTGGCTGGGAGCTAGCCATGGAGCTGCATTATGGCGGCGGCGCATTAACTGATCAAGAATCAGCTGAATGGCGCAAAATTGTTGATGGTCGGCTAACCCAATTGGTGGCTGCTGCTCGTCGTTATATTGAAGCTGGGCCGGGTTCGGCCAAGGAAATTATTGAATGAGCCTCGATTTAACCCAGTTTGTTCGCAATATCCCCGATTTTCCAATCCCTGGGGTTCAATTTAAAGATATTACGCCGTTGTTGGGCAATGCAGCAGCCTTCGATGCAGCAATTGAGCACTTTGCCCAGCGCTATGCCAACCAGCAATTACAAGCGATTGTCGGGATTGAATCACGGGGCTTTATTTTTGGTGCACCGTTAGCCTTGCGCTTGGGGATTGGCTTTGTGCCCATTCGCAAGCCAGGCAAATTGCCAGCCCAAACTATCGGCGTCGATTATAGCTTGGAATATGGCACCAATCGTTTGGAAATTCACCACGATGCCTTGCAAGCTGGCGATCGCGTAGTCGTGATCGACGATCTTTTGGCGACTGGCGGAACCGTGGTTGCGGCCTGCGATTTGCTCAATCAGCTTGGGGCCGAGGTGGTTGAGGCAGCATTTTTAATTGAATTGACCTTTTTAGGTGGGCGCGAAAAACTTGGCGATCGGCCATATTACGCCCAAATTCAATACTAAACCGACAATGAGGCCAGCACGCGCCACAAGCATGCTGGTCTTAGGTTGTCCAATGGCGGGAGGTTGGTGCGATGGGGTACGCCGCCGATCTTTGTAATCAAGCAACTCAGCTTTTTCGGCAAGGCCAGTTTCGCAGCGCTGCGAGTTTGTTGGAGCAGGGAATTGTCGTCGCGCGCCAAGAAGCCGATAAAGATAATGAATTGCTGTGCTACCAAAAGCTGACCGCAGCCCTGATGAACTTGGACGAAAGTCAACAGGCCTTGGAGTTGGCAACCACGATGTTGGCGCGCGCGCGACAGCTGAACGAGCCACACTATGAATTAGTAGCCACGATTCGGCTCTGTAGCGCGTTGATCGACCTTGATCTCAAAGGTCGTTGGCCTGAAATTAAGTTGTTGTTGCTCGATTGTTTGCAACAAGCCGAAGCCCGCGAGACCAGTGCTTGGCAACTCGATTGTTTGCGCTTGCTTGCTGGCAACGCTATGACCATGCAAGAGTATGATGATGCCCTGAGCTATGCCCAACAGGGCTTGAGCATCATTCGCCACGATACCTACTCCGCCGATTTCTACCGCTATGTCTTTTATCGCGTGCTCCAACGCCTGCATTCGCAGCGCGAAGAACATGCCGATGCCTTACGCTATGGCTTGCTCTCGTTTGAGTATGCTCAACGCGAAGGCAACCCTGCTTGGGTTGTGCTGGCACGGCGTTATTTGGCTCATCTCCACTATCAACAAGGCAATTTGCAAGAAGCATTTAATTTGTTTAGCGAAAATGTTGCCACAGCCTTAGCCTACGATTGTGCCAACGATCATCAAGATGCGACCATGTGGCGCGCCGAAATTGCCCTACAATTAGAGATGGGCGAACAAGCCTTGGAGTTTGCCCGCGAAGCGCTGGCCTTGGCCCGCCAACGCTTGCACGCTCGCGATGAGGCTTGGGCGTTGTTAGCTAATGTGCGGGCGTTGTACAAATTGAATCGCAGCGATGAAGCTTGGTATTTTGCCAACGAAGCCTATTATTTTGCCCAAACCCAACAGTTTGAGCATCGGCTGAAAGAAGCCCGCGAATGGATCGAAACGCTGACCAAAAAACAAGCAGCGCCCATCGCCGCCAAGACCCAAGGCTCATGGTTTGATCGTCTAATCGGAAAGCGCTGAGTGATGAGTACTGGAACATTTCAAGTTGATTTTGAACATTTGATTCGTTTGTTGGCTGAAAATTTGTATAGCGACCCGCATGTTGCAATTCGCGAGTTGATTCAGAATGCCAGCGATTCGTGTGTGCGGCGGATTGCCCAACAAGCGCTGTTTAAGCCAGCAATTCATGTGCGCATCGAGCCAAACCAACGCTTGTTGATTGTTGAAGATAATGGCACTGGCATGGCTCGCGACGATGTGGTGCGCTATTTAGCCACAATTGGAGCCAGCCAAACCCGCCAAGTCAAATTCTCAACCGCCGATCAGAATGCTGCCCAAATGTTAATTGGCCAATTTGGGATTGGCTTTCTCTCGACCTTTGTAATTGGCCAGCAAGTAACCGTCGATACCTTGGCCGAAGGCAGCGAGCAAGCGGTGTTATGGCGCTCGCAGGGCAGCGCCGATTATAGCCTTGAGCTAGGTACGCGCCAAACCATCGGCACCACGGTCACAATTGAGTTGGAGCCAGCCTTCTATAATTTGCTCGATGAAAGTACGTTGCGCTCGACGATCATTTGCTATGCAGATTTTATTCAATTTCCGGTTTATCTTGGCGACGATGCGCGCCCAATCAATCGCATGAACGGGCCATGGCACTTGGATGGCTCGGAGCATGAATATATCGACTATGTGCAGCATCGCTTTGGCGCTGTGCCGTTGGCAGTCGAGCCAATCGCCATTAAACAGCACAATGCAGAATGTAGCGGGGTTTTGGCAATTATGCCAAGCTCAGCAGCGCTGAAAATTCACCCCCGCAAGCTCGATGTCTTTCAGCGACGTATGTATGTTTGCGAAGATATGCAATTGTTGCCCGCTTGGGCGACGTTTGTGTGTGGCATTATCGATGCGCCGTTGCTCGAATTGGTTGCCAGTCGCGAAGGCTTTATGATCGAGCGGCCCAACTATCGGGCCTTGCGTGAAGCATTGGCCGATGCTGTGCGTTCGTTCTTAATTCGTTTGGCCCAGCGCGAGCCAGCCACGTTTCTGCAAGTGGTCAAACAACACAATAGCGGCATAAAGCAAGCAGCGGTGAATGATAATCAATTTTTTGCAGCAGTCGCTGATTTGCTGACCTTCGAGAGCGATCTTGGCCCAATTACCTTAACCCGCTATCTTGAGCGGATTCCAGTGCGCGGTGCTGGCGAACGCACAATTTTTTATGTGCTCAACGATTTGCCACCTAGTGCCCAGCAGCGTGCGATCGTCGGCGCACGCGGCGTGCCAGTGCTGCACGTTAATTTAATCGAAGAAAAGTTTCTGAAAAAATATTGTGCAGCCCGTCATGGCGTAAGTTTTCAGCCGCTCACCGCTGGAATCGCCGAATTGCTCGAAGCTGAAACCGACCCCCAATGGCGCAAACTCGAACAACACTGCGAACAATTGGGCATGCACGTCTATGCGATGCGCTTCGAGCCAAGCAATTTGGCGGCGTTGGCAATGCGCGCCAGCGATTATAAACGTGAACAAGTTGTGGATAGCTTGTTGAAAGGTAGCGGAAGCCTGCTCAACTTCGTCCAATCGGTGGGGCGTAAGCGCAGCGATGATTATGTGCTGTGTCTCAACACGCTCAATCCGCTGATTCAGCAATTGCGCGATGGCCAACCGAGCGACCAACGCTGGGCAACTGTTATTCGGGCTTTGTGGGGCTATGCCTTGCTTTCTAGCGGCATCGAACTAACCCCTGAGCTAGGCGAGGCGGTGCAACATGCCCAAATGTCGCTGCTAGAGTTGGCGCTTACTCAAGGCTAAGGAGTTGGTATGCAACGACCTCATGGAATTCGCCAAGGTCAAATGACGATTAACGTGCCTGGCGTGATTCGCACGCTTGGCGAAAGTTTATACGCCGATCCGCATGTGGCAATTCGCGAGTTGTTGCAAAACGCTCACGATACCTGCCTGGTGCGCCAAGCCGATGATCCAAATGCGCCGTTGCCCGAAATTCATGTGCGCTACGACCCATTTGGCCGCAGCCTGACCATCGAAGATAACGGCACAGGCATGACCGAGGCCGAAGTCGAGCAGTTTCTCTCGGTAATTGGCGCGAGTAACACCGATGCTGTGCGCTCGCGGCTTGAGGCTCTTGGCGAGCGCAGTTTGGCCGAGCGCTTGATTGGGCGCTTTGGCTTGGGCATGCTGGCGGCGTTTATTATTGGCGAGCGAATTGAGTTTGTAACCCGTTCGTTTCGTAGCGAAGGCGAGGCGGCAGTTTGGTGGGAATGTACTGGCGAGCAATCGTACCGAATGGGCCAAACTACCCGCGCTACTGCTGGCACAACCGTTACGGTCGCAATCAAGCCAGGCCAAGTGCATTTGCTGCGCGAAGATGAGCTGAGTAGGCTGATTCGCTTGTTTGCCGATTTGCTTAGCGTGCCGATTTATCTTGATCCATCGCCGCGCCCAGTCAATGTGATGCAAGCACCATGGCATAGTGAAGCCAGCGACAGCGACTACATTCGCTATTTGAACGAGCTGTATCCTAGCGAATCGGTGTTAGCGGTGATTCCGCTGAATGTCGAGGAAGATAACGGAGCTTTCAAGCTTGGCGGGGTCTTGTTTATTCCCAAACAGCCCTATTTGAATGTACGCGAACATGGCGATTTAATTGTCTATGTGCGGCGTATGTTTGTCTGTCGTGGCGAGCGCAGCTTGCTGCCAGAGTGGGCAAAGTTCGTCAAAGGTGTGGTCGAAAGCCCCAATTTACGCGAAACTACCTCGCGCGAGGCTTTGCGCCGCGATGAATATTTCGAGCGGGTGCAGCGCACCCTTGGCCAAGTGATTCTTAATTATCTTGAGCAACTGGCGCTCAACGATCAACGCTTGTTCCGCGAGATCGTCACCCAGCACAATCGGGTGATTAAGTCGTGGGCCTTGATCTCCGACGAACTGTTTGCGCGCATAAAAGATATTGTGCTGTTTGACACTGATGCAGGGCGCATGAATTTGCCACGCTATTTTGAGCAATCGCAACTTTCGCGTAGCGGCATCAACAGCGACGATCCCCATCAACGGCTGTTGTTCTATTTCACCACGCCTGGTGGCATTGGCCAACATGCGGTGTTGTTTGCGGCCAAAGGATTGCGGGTGATCGATGCCCAATATTTTCCCGATGAACCGTTTTTGCGCCGTTATGCTGAGCTAACCGAAAATATTGGCCTGCGGCGCTTAGATGTTGGCGGCGATTTCATCTTCGAGGCGCTGACCAACAAAGATGAGCGTTGGCTTGAACTCGAAGAACGCTACGCTGAAATGGGCGTGCAAGCCCAAGTTGCGCAATATCTGCCCGAATCGATTCCTGCGGTTTTGATTTTCGCCGAAAACTCGGAAACGACCGAGCAGGTTGATACACTTTTAGCCGACCCCAATTTGAGCCAATCGATTAAGCAATTGCTGCGGGCGATGCTCGATGAGCGCAAAGCTGAGCGCAAAAGTTCTGCCAACAAAGGCATGCTCTATTTGAATGCGCGCAATCCAGTCATTAATCAAGTGGCAACATTAAACCACTATAGCGACCCACAAATGCGCGATGTATTGATTTTTCTCTACAACAATGCGCTGATGTTGAGTGCTCAAGGCGCGCAGCGGCTCGTCAAGCCCGAACATGCCAAGCAAATTTTCGATGCGAATAATCGGGTGGCCAGCGCTTTGATGAATGCAATTACTGGCACTCCTAGCGTGATCAATCTGCCGCCAGCAACTGTTGCGCCCTATGTCTTGTTGATTAATACGCTTGGCAATGCTCAAGTTAATCAAGAAGTCCGTTCTGTGCTGGAGAGTGCGCCGTTTTTCCTGCGCGTGGTGGGAATTGACGCGGCGCTTTCGTTGACTGAACATAGTTTGCAGAGCCTACAACAGGCAGCCTGTATTGTGGTCGATGCCAGCGAGCCTGCCCAAGCAAGTTTGCTGGCGTTGGGTGCGGTTTGGGCGCTTGCCCCAAATGTGCCAATTATCGCCTTGCGTGCTGGCGAAGCTGATCGCTTGGCGATTCCGGCGATTGATGCGGTTTACGATTTGGGCGTGCGGGGTGATTCATTGCGCCACGCTTTGCAGGAACTAAATCTGGCCCAAGCAGCTAGCCGCCTGAGTGCCGCCGATTTTCTGCGCTACGAATTTGTGAGCGAGCGCTTGGCCCAAGCCTTGGCCGAACACTTCCGCAGCATCGACGAAGTGCTAAACGCCGATCCAGCAGAAGTCAGTAATTTGCTGGGTGTGCGCTTAGCGCCATTGGGCTTAATCGAGGAATTACAACGGGCGTTGCAGGAAGATCGCGACGCTTAGTTACGGCGCAGCACGACGACGGTCATATCGTCTTGATATTGGCCGTCGCTCCAATGGTTAGCTGCGCTCATAATTTCGTTGACCAACTGGGCTGCCGGGCGTTGGCTGAGCATACTAATTAAATTGCGCAGCCGATTCAGGCCAAATAATTCGCGTTGGCTGTTGGCGGCTTCAACCACGCCATCGCTGACGAAAATTAAGCTCTCACCAGCTTGTAGCTCCAAGGCCGCTTCGTGGTACTGAGCGTTGGCCACAGCGCCCAAGGGAAACCCCGTCAAATCAAGATACTCGCATTGGCCGTCTTTGCGCATATGCAAGGGCGAAATCAAGCCTGCATTGCCCAATTGCAGCTGGCCAGATTTGGCATCGAGCATGGCATAGGCCAAGCCGGTATTGATTTTTTGCTGCGCCATGCGCCGATAAAACAGCGGATTAAGCCGATTGGCAAGGCTCAATTGGTTGCTGGGAGGGCTGTCGTGCAAGTATAAATCGATCACGCTCATGGCGATGGCCATAAAAAACGCCCCGACCACACCTTTGCCCGAAACATCGCCAACCCCAAGATACCAACGATCATCGCTCAAATCGATGACATTGAAGAAATCGCCGCCAACTTCGCGCGCTGGTTGGGTAAAGCCCGCAATTTCGTAGCCGCTGATGGCTGGCAATTGCTGGGGCAAAAAGCGTTGCTGCACCTCAGCCGCCAAGTCAAACTCGCGTTGCAAACGAGCACGCTCCGAGCGTTCCTCAATTTGGCGGAAGTTCTCCAAGACAACTTCGACTTTGCTGCCCATGGCTTCGACGGTGGCTTGCTCTTGTTTGCTAAAGCCGCCAAGCCGATTGTAGAAGGCCAATAAGCCGATTGGCTTGCCCTCTAAGCGCAGTGGCACGGCCAAGGCTGCATCGATACGCTGGCCAAAGCCAACCCGCTGAAAATCGCTGTTATTTTCGAGGCTAGTCGCCGACCAAGGCTCGTTGCGTTTGAGAATATAGGCAGCCAAGCTGGTTTGATAGGCGGCGGTGGCTTGGGCTTCAAAGCCCCAACTGGCGGCAATTCGGGCTTGGCCTTGTTCAAGCAAAATGATCTCGCCTGCTTGCGCATCGATCAATGTGCCGCCCTGTTGCAAAATCTCGCCAAGCAGTTGATCGCGCGGCAACGAACGGCCAAATAAATCGCCCATGCGGCTCAAAAATTGATACAGCTCGCGCTGGCGACTCAGCCGCCCCCAACCGCTGCCAGCAAAATAGGCCAAGACTGGCATCAAAACTAAAGTCACAATAATTTCGATCGTTGGTGCGCCAACCAAGCCATATTTCGTTAACGAGGTTGCGACGAGCGGCGCAAACAGCAGATCGGCCAAAATGGCCACCGCCATGCTGCCCATCACGCCAAAACCCATCGCGGCGTGGGCAATTGGAATCAAATAGAGGTAGCGCAAGGCAGGCGCAGCCGCCCAACGACCTTCGCCAAGGTACATCACAATCGTAATGGCCAAGAGCAAAAGGCTGATGCTAATCACATCACGCTGGCGGTGAGCACGATTCATCAGCGTAAAAGCGCACTAAAACTAAATACGATATTACACAGGTAGCCTGGCACGACGCTTTGATAGCGGCGAAATAAGAGCGAGGCGGCAATCGATATCATCGACAAATAAATGACCACACCTGCCATTTGAATGGGATTTTGCCATTGGCTGCGAATTAAATAAATGCTCAAATTGGCAAGCGTGGTGACGGCGGTAGCAAGCCAAAAATTGAGCTTATAGATCGTTTGCAACGAACGCAAGAGCACGCCGCGAAAAAATAATTCTTCGCCGAGCGATTGAAAAACCTCAAAGCCCAGCGACCAAAACATATATTGCCAAGGTTTGATGCTGAGGCCAACGATGCCACTAAAGCGCACGGTCGATAAAAAATGCAGCGCGATGAACACTCCTGCCAACAAGCCAAGCAGCACTTGATCGCGCCATTTGCGCAGGTGCAGGCCATGATGTTGCAATTGTTGATCGTGTTGTGAGTACCAAAGCAGCAACATTGGGGGAATAAAAAATAAGCCAGCCCAATACAAGCGTGGCGAATCGCCCAAACCTGCGGCCAAAAAATGCTGGTTTAGGCCATGTTTGGCCGCCACATTGACTACAATTGCCACCGCAGCCCAAAATCCAAATAGCACTGCTGTCCGGCGTTTGGCATGCGGCTGGCGAAACCAGGCTAGCCCACAAAAAACAGCAACAAATAGCACCCACGAACCAACCTCGGTCACAATCCCTTGCATAACCTGGCCTTCAAACGTCGCACCCCACAACATCATGGCCGAGGCACAAAGCAGGGTTAAGCCAATTGTCAGCCCGTAGCGCCATGGCGGGCGTTGCAACAAACGGCGTTCTGGGGTTTCAAGTTGATGAAAAGCAAGCAGCGACATAGGGCCTCCGTTGGTCGTGAGCGCTATTGTAGCATAGGGCAAAGAACATAGAACAAAGAGCATAGAACAAGGATGAAGGATGAAGGTTGAAGTCAATAATCAAACCTATCTGTGGAATCTGTGGCAAAAAAATCGTGCTTCGTGGATGATAGGTTTAACGCAGAGGCGCAGAGCAATGATGGCTATGGGCTTTGGGCTATCGGAATATTTTTCGTGCAATTCGTGCAATTCGTGGCTAAAAACGAAACCTTCGTACGCTTTGTGTTCTTCGTCGTTAAAAAAAGCCCTTATCACTCGTAATTTTAACCCAGCGGCGCAGAACAATGATGGCTATCGGCTATTGGCTTTGGGCTAGGAGGACATAATCAACAATAATCTGTGCAATCTGTGTCTAAAAGCTAGCTCTCAATTCTATGTTCTATGCTCTATGCCCTATGTTCTAAATATAGAAATTATGTGCTAAAATATTATGTTAGAATAGGGCTTTTGTGGTATAATAAAGCCATGAATAGACGTTTACAACCACAAGCTCAAGAGCCACAACGACGTAATCTTCCGGAACGTCTAAGCCAAGGATTTCGCATCGTTCGTCGCGCACCTTGGGTTATTTTAATGCCCATTTTGCTTGACCTCTGGCTGAGGTTACTGCCAGCTTTAGCGCCTAATCGTTGGCTTGCCAGCATTAGCAGCGTGGTCAATCGATTTAGCCGCGCTCAGAGCCAACAACTTTGGGCGCAGGCCAACGAGCTGTTGCAAACTGTCGATTTGCGTTCGAGCGCAGTCGGAACTTACCTTGTGCCAAGTTTGTTTAGCGGTGCTGGCTCGCCCTCGCTGCATAATGATGCTCCATGGCTGTTCGATGGCTGGTTGACCTTGCTCTTGGTGCTTGGGTTGAATGTGCTTGGGCTTGGCTTTAGCGCAATCGTTTTGTTCTGGCTGGGGCGCAATCTCGATCAGGCGCAGCCTGCATGGGCAGCCCTGCCCAAACAGCTCTGGAATTTGGCCAAACTGAGCCTGATTATTGTTGGCTTAGGTTTGTTATTTGGCATCCCTGCGTTGGTTGCTGCCAGCTTTTTGCTTTCTGCCAGCGCGTTTGGGGCGCAATTGGTGCTTGCCGCCTTTGGGGTGGTGCTGATTACCCTCTGGGTTTATGCCAGCCTTGCGCCAGCAGCAATTATGCTTGGCCAACAATCTGCCTTGATTGCGCTCTATCAGAGCTACAACTTGGTACGTCAACAACCACGCGAAGCCCTCCCGCTGATTATCGCTAGCGGAGTTTTGATTCATGGGACGGCCTTTTTGCTGCGGCCACTGGCCACCAACATGATCAGCATTCTTGCAGCAAGCGCCCTGTTTGGGTTGCTGAGCTGTAGTTTACAAGCAGCCAAATTAGTCTTTTATAACGAACGTGTTGGCTCACTTGCCCACCGTTTTCCTGTTGCCCTAACACAAAAGTGAGGTTCGATTCGATGGCGACAAATCCTAATCAGAGTACATACGATGCCGCTCAGATTCAAATGTTGCGTGGCTTGGAAGCAGTACGCGAAAACATGGGGATGTATCTCGGTGGCCAAGACACATCGGCCTTGCATCACTTGGTCTATGAAGTTGTCGATAACTCGGTTGACGAGGCTTTAGCTGGCTACTGCGATACGATTATCGTCGAAATGCGCACTGACGGTTCAATTGCTGTCGTCGATAATGGGCGCGGGATTCCTACCGATATTCACCCCGTCGAAGGTCGCTCAGCGCTCGAAATTGTGCTGACTGAGCTGCACGCTGGCGGTAAATTCAAAGGCTCGCAAGGCTACAAAGTCTCAGGTGGTTTGCACGGGGTCGGGGTTTCGGCAGTTAACGCGGTTTCCGAATTTTTGCGCGCCGAAGTTAAACGCGATGGTAAATTATGGGCCCAAGATTTTCGTCTTGGCATGCCTCAAGCTCCTGTTCATCAGGTTGGCGATGCTACTGGCACGGGCACGACGATTATCTTTAAACCAGATGCCCAATTATTTACCACCGTCGAATTCAACTATCGCACCTTGTCGAACCGTTTGCGCGATATGGCCTACCTCAACAAGAGCCTACGCTTCAAGCTGATCGATTATAACAACGATCGCGAAGTAACCTACTATTTCGATGGTGGGATTGTCTCGTTCGTGCGCCATCTGACCCGCGAAAAAGGCCCATTGCTCGCGCAACCGTTCTATGTTGAAAAAGCTCATGAAAATGTTAATGTTGAAATTGCCATGCAATACACTGGCGATTTCAACGAAAATCTTTTAGCCTTTACCAACAACATTGCTAATCCCGATGGTGGCACGCACGTTACTGGCTATCGCGCTGCCCTAACCCGAACGATCAATGCCTATGGCCGCAGCAAAGGCTTGCTCAAAGAAGGCGATACGCTCTCTGGCGAAGATGTGCGCGAAGGTTTGACTGCAATTATTAGCATCAAACTGTTCCGCCCTCAATTCGAAAGCCAAACCAAATCGAAGTTGGCCACGCCAGAAGCTAAAACCGCAGTCGAAACGGTGCTCAATGAAGCCCTGTCGGGCTTTTTGGATGAAAATCCCAACGAAGCCCGCCGGATCATCGAAAAATCGCTTTTGGCTTCGCGTGCGCGTGATGCAGCCCGCAAGGCCCGCGATTTGGTGCAACGCAAAGGCGCACTCGAAGGCTTCGCCTTGCCTGGCAAGCTTGCTGACTGCTCGGATAAAGAGCCAGCCCACTGCGAAATCTTCATCGTCGAAGGCGATAGTGCAGGTGGAAGCGCGAAACAAGGCCGTGATCGGCGGTTCCAAGCAATTTTGCCTTTGCGCGGTAAAATTCTGAACGTAGAAAAATCACGTTTGGATAAAATGCTTGCCAATAACGAAGTTCGTGCATTAATTACTGCACTTGGCACTGGTATTGGCGAAACATTCGATATTTCGCGCTTGCGCTACCATCGCATCTTGATTATGAGCGTTGCTGGCGATGAACCAACCCTGATTCGTAATGGTCAAGGCCATACTGAATTTGTACGGATTGGCGAATTTATCGATCAATGTATTGCAGGCCAACGCCAGGCAAGCGAGTACGAAGTCATTAGCTTCGACCAAAAACGCAATCTTGCGCGCTTCCGCCCACTCAAAGCAGTGATGCGTCACGCCAACCACGAGCCAATGTACAAACTTAGCACGCGCTATGGCCGTTCAGTCAAAGTAACTGCCTCGCATAGTGTGTTTGTGCTTGAAAATGGCCAGCCAGTCTTGAAAAAAGGCAATCAGATCAAACTTGGTGATCAATTGGTTGCCAGTCGCCGCATTCCACGGCCAGCAATTCAACCTCGCGAAATCGACCTGATCAAGTTGTTTGCTGAAGCAGGCTTGATTGATAATCTTTATCTGCGGGGTGAAAGTGTGCGCGCGATTGCTGCTCAGCGAGTGCTAAACAATGTTTCGCAGCCTGAGCAATGGAACGAAGCCCGCATTAGCTTGCATACTGCTGCGTGGGAACGTTTGGTTGAATATCGCCAAGCCCATGGCTTAAGCCAAAAAATGGTTGCTCAACGGCTTGGGGTGAAGCAAGCAATTACGATTAGCCAATGGGAACGTGGCATGTTGCGGCCTATTCAATCGCAATTTGATAACTACTTGGCAACGATTGGCTGGGAAGAACCAATTAGCTATGAGCTAGTGCCTTCGAAGCTTGAGCGTTTGTTGTTGCAAGATGATAGCAGTGCCAATGCACGTTGGCGTGAAGTCAGTAACTACAAAGCTTTTAATAGCTTCAACAACGATGAGCTAGATTTGCTTGATCGTGATGTCGAGCTTGTGCCGCAAGCCCACGACGATCGCGCCTTCCCTCGGATGTTGGCGATCACGCCAGAATTGCTGTGGTTCTTGGGCTGGTTTACTGCCGAAGGTTCCTTGAGCAAACATCAAGTTAGTTTATCGTTAGGCCAAAAAGATGCAGCCTTCTTCGCTGAGCTAAAAACCACAATTGAACAGCTTTTTGGTGAAACGCCACGTTTCTATCAATCGCCCGATAATGGCGGCATTAAATGCTACTTCCATAGCGTTTTGGCAGCTCGTTTGATTCGTGCTTTGGGCTTGGGTGCGGTTGCCCATCAAAAACAAGTGCCTAATATGCTCTTCAGCTTGAGCAGCGATTTACAGCGCAGCTATCTCGAAGGCTATTTTCTTGGTGATGGCACGCTCTGTGATAGCACCATTAGCATGACAACCAACTCGCCTGAACTCAAAGATGGCTTACTCTACTTATTTGGTCAACTTGGCATTTTTGCTGGCGTGAGCAACATCAAGCCCAACTTGCCAGCCGATGCACCAATTCAAACTGTGCACGACTACTACAACATTGCAATTAGTGGCAAGCAACAGCTAGAACAATTGCGTAGCGTTTGGCAACGCCATCATCTGGCCGCCAAAGTCGAAGCCCATTTGGCTAAACCAACCACCAAAGCCCAAGCCTTCACGCCAATCAGCGACGATATGGTTGGCTTAGAAGTCTTAGCGGTTGAAGAATTAGCCCCAACTGGTGAGTTTGTCTACGACTTCTCAGTCGAAGAAGACGAAAACTTCTTGTGTGGCACTGGTGGTTTGTATGCTCACAATACCGATGCTGATGTGGATGGAAGTCACATCCGCACCTTGCTGCTGACCTTCTTCTTCCGCCATATGCGTGATTTGATTACCAATGGCCACTTGTATGTTGCCCAACCACCACTGTTCCGGGTGCAACATGGCAAGGCCTACAAATATGTCTACGATGAAGCAACCCGCGATGAATATATTCGTTCATTGCCAGCTGGCACTAAAGTCATCGTTCAGCGCTTTAAAGGGCTTGGCGAAATGAACCCCGACCAATTGTGGGACACGACGCTCAACCCTGGCAATCGCATGATTTTGCAGGTGACGATTGAAGATGCGCTAGCTGCCGATGAAACCTTCTCAATGTTGATGGGTGAAATTGTTTTGCCGCGCAAACGCTTTATCCAAACCCACGCCGCCGACGTGAAAAACTTGGATGTTTAGGCTACAAAAATAGTCATTCAAAACGCAGCAGGGCTGGAAATTGCTAGCCCTGCTGCGTTTTTAGCGCGAAACTTTACGATACATAAAAGCGCCTCTGATATAGCCGTTGAAATAACTGCCGTGAGAATCGGCCTGCATCAACTCGTTATACATATCCTCGGGTACCTCAAAATACTGATAGATTGAGCGGTTTTGAAATTCGATCTCTAAGGTCTGATTAGTCGCGTCATAGCCAACCGAAGCCAAATTTGATGAATCAACTGGAGTTCGTTTCATACCCTGCCTCCGTTAGGGACGCTAATTGGCTCATTGTATAAATTTTCTATCAGTTTGGCTACTAGATCAAGGCCGAGGGGCCAGTGCGCAGGGGCTATTTTTCAGAGAGCCGTCAAAAGCTTCAGTATCCTGAGGTCATATGCTCTATGCTCTTTGTTCTTTGTTCTTTTGCTAGTGTCTTGACCAAACCACGATTCATGCGTATAATAATTCGCGTTAAGCCGCATTAGCTCAGTTGGTAGAGCAACCGCCTTGTAAGTGGTAGGTCGTCGGTTCAAGTCCGACATGCGGCTCCAAACATCAAAGCCCTCAGCAAATCTGCTGAGGGCTTTGGTTTTTTAGGCTTATTCGTCGTTGCTATAGCTATCGAGAAACAAGACTTCATCGGCGCGAACGACGGTTTTGGAGCGGCGCTGACCGCTGTCTTTGTCTTCCCACGAGCGGGTGTGCAAGCTGCCAACTACTCGAACCCGACTGCCTTTGTGCAAACGATCTTGGCAAATATCGCCAAGCCCGTTCCAAGCTTCGATCGTCGTCCATTCGGTGTCGAAGGTTTGCTCGCCTTGTTCGTCTTTGCTGCCAAAGCGCTTGGTCGCCACATTGAAATCGCAGACCCCAACTCCCGATGGCAAGAAGCGTTGGGTTGGTTCGCCGCCAAGCCAGCCGATCAATTCAACTCGATTTACGGTTCCTTTAACGTTCATTTGAAACTCCTCTGGTTTAGTGTACTTACTCAGTTGCCCATAGTTAGAGACGCAGATTGTGAATTTTTGGCTAGCCAATAGTCATTGTTTTTGCTGGTGCATGGGCTAGCCTGCGATAGGACTTTTAGCGCCGTAAGCTGCGTTGTTGCAGTTCTTGCAAGAGTGCGCCTGCTTCGTTGACCGAAAGATCATCAAGCTGTTGCGCGCCAAAGCGTTGGCGAATTTCAGCGTTCAGATCAACGCCTTGCTGACCGGCGACTCGTTGCAGCGCTGCCAATTGGCGCGTGCTGGCTGGTGGCTCGCTCGCCGTCGATTCGAGCATGTTGCTGGTGCCGTTGGCATTTGGGCTAGCAGCGACCGCAGCCGCAGCGCTCGCTTGGCTGGTTGCAGGCTTTTGATCTAATTGCTGTTTCAAGCCATCGATAATTTCTGAGGCTTGGCCTTTGGTAAGCGTTTCATAGCTTGCATTGTGTTCTTGCAAGGTTGCTTGCATCTGACCATCATTAATCGCCAATGTATTGATCAAATACTCTAAGTACGAGCGTTGTTTTTCGCTCGCAGGCGAATCGGGGTCGGCGATGCGTGGCGTATTGATCGCAGGGTGGGCATCACGCAAGGCATTAATTTGGGCCTCGACCGCTGCTTGCTGGGCGCGAAAGATGCGCCAGCCAGTTTCGACAGCTTGACTGATTGCTGCATCATCAGCCGTTGGAGGGAGTGCAATTGTTTCTTCAATCGTTATATAATCATCTCCAGAGCGAATTGCAGCGCGGTAGGTGCGGGTTACTAAAGCTTCCTGTTCCATCGTTTGTACTCCAGTTCAATCGTTAATACTCATCCCAGCGTTTACTATCACGACCCGCTTGGTTTTGAGATGAGTATAGCTGACAGTTGTGTCAAATAACGTCACAAATCGATCTTGCTGGCCGTGAAACACCCCTAAACTATGGAGGAATGCTATGTCAAGCTTTTTAGCCGATGATCAAAACCCGATTTTTTATACTGATACTGGTGGCCAAAAGCCAGCAATTATCTTTATTCATGGCTGGACGAGCGCTGGCTCGCACTGGGTTGGCATTACCACAGCCTTGCGCCGTTGGTATCGCTGTATCGCGATCGACCTACGTGGCCATGGCCGCACTCCAGGCCAAGGCGAACTGACGATTGCCCGCTTAGCCCAAGATTTGCATCAATTAATCGAGCACCTCAAGCTTGAAAAACCAACAATCGTTGGTTGGTCGATGGGCGGCTTGACCACCTTTGAATATGTGCGCCAATTTGGAGTCGATAACCTCAAAAGTATTGTCTTAGTTGATCAGACCCCGTGTATGCAAACCAGCACAGAATGGACCATGGGTTTGTTTGGGGCCTATACCGCCGACCATATCACCAGCATGCGCCAATTGTTCGCAAGCCAGCAGCGCCGAGTATTGCGCCGTTTTGCGATGGGTGTCGTCCATCCTAATCGGCCACTGTTGCGCTTTGCCACTTGGTTCACCTCGCCCTATCGCCGCAACTACGATCCCAAAGCGCTTTTGCCCTTGGCCGAAGATATGGCCGATCGTGATTATCGTGATTTGTTGGCAAGTATGAATGTGCCAATTTTGTTGTGCTATGGCGGGCAAAGCTGGCTTTACCCAGGCAAGGTTGGCGAATATTTGCACGAACATTTGCCCCAATCAACCTTGATTCACTTCGAACGTAGCGGCCATTGCCCACCGTTTGAGGAACCAGTTAAATTTATTCGTACAATTTTTCAATTTATGCGCCAACAACCAGTAAGCCACGTATAAACACTATGCTGAGAGGAGAACGAATGTTGTTTCAACGTCTAGCGCGCTGTTTTAGCGTGGCAATCTGCCTAAGCTTGATCGCTGCCTGCGCCAGCCAAAATGCCACTCCTGCACCGCCAACTGAGCTTGCTAATAAGCCGACTGCGGAGCAAAAGCGCGCCGATAAAGATAGTCCAAATCAAAACCCAACCAAAACGCCGCGTCCAGCTGCCACCGCAACGCCAATTATCACTGGCCCGCACTTTGAGCAAGTTGGCGGCTTGCAGCTCAAGCCACCAACCGAGGGTCGCCACGCCGATCTTACCCTTTACAACGATTTGATTTTGTTGGGCATGCAGCCAAGTTCATGCCAACTCGAAAATCGCATCACATTAATTGATGTGAGTGATCCACGCCAGCCAGAAGTTGCTGGCTACTCGCCAGTGGTCAAAAATGTGTCGCTCGAAGATATGGATGTAGCGCGGATTGGCGAACAGGATATTGCAATTGTGGGCATGCAGCCGTGTAGCGGTGAAACCAAGCCAGGCATCCAAATTTTGGATATTACTGATCCAAGCAAGCCTGTCGAATTGGCTCGTTTTGCAACCACCCTCGGCGTGCATGAGCTTGATCTGACCGTCAACTCAAGCGGCCAAGCCTTGGCTCTGCTTGCAGCGCCAACCAACAACGTGTTTGGCTCAACACCTATGGCTGAGCATCGAGCCGAATTGTGGATTGTCGATCTGAGCACGCCGAGCAAACCAACCAAGCTCAGCCGCTGGGGCATCGATCAAAAGCTCGATTGGCAAATGCTTGATTATGCCGACCGAGCGCGTGGTAATTTTCCTGGCATCTTTTTGCATAGCGTGCGCGCCAGCAGCAATAGCCAACGCGCCTATCTCTCTTACTGGGATGCAGGCGTGATTATTTTGGATATTCAAGATCCTGCCCAACCAGTCTACCTTGGTCAAACGCCTTATCCAGCGCTCGCCGAGGGCGATGCGCACTCGGTTGTCGATTGGAATGATGGGCAATTTTTGGCCTTGAATAACGAAGATTTTAGCAATGGTCAAGCCAAAATTAGCCACCCAGCGCTTGCCGAGCCAGCCTACGCCCATGCGCTGCCTTTTGGCGAAAAGCTTGATCAACCCTTGAGTGCCGAGTTTGTGGCGCTTGAGCAAGCCTGCGATCCCAAGGCCGACTATCCCGATTTTGCTGGGCGCTTTGTGCTGATCGAAATAGCGGGCTGTTCGATTGAGCGTAAGTTTATCGTGGCTCAAACTGGCAAGGCAGCAGGCTTGTTGCTCTATGCCAACAAGCCTTACCAAGAGCTACCATTTGGCGATGATGTTGATTTGATCACTGAGTTTAATTTGCCAATGTATTTGCTGAGCAGCACAACCGCTGCGGCCTTGCTGAGCCAACCTGAGGCCAAGGCAACAATCGAACAGTATTTTGATGGTGGTGGGGCAATTCAATTCTTTGATCTCAGCGATCCCAGCAAGCCAGTTGAAATTGGCCGTTATAACACGCCAAATTCGATTGATGCGAAGCGCGCTACCAACCCAACTGTGCATAATTCCGAGGTGCAAGGCCAATATCTGTATGCTTCGTGGTATCGCGATGGCTTGCGCATGCTCGATATTAGCGATCCCAGCCAGCCCCAAGAGGTTGCCGCATGGCCAAACGGCAACTCGCCGAGCGTCAATTTGTGGGGCGTGCAAGTGCGCGATCAATATGTCTATGTCAGCGATTTGAGCTATGGTTTGTATGTATTGGAGTTTCACGCCGAATAAATTAAAATACAGCTCGCATGAAAAAATCATGCGAGCTATTTTTATTTAACGAGCAACAAAGGCAGCCAAAACAGCTTGCAATTGATAAATATTGATCCGGCTATTGAATTGTTTTTGAATCGGCACAGGATTGCCCGAAATCCAAATTTTCAACTCTGCATCGAGATCAAAATGGCCAGCGGTTTCGATGCTAAAGTGGGTGATACTGCGATAGGGAATCGAATGATATTCGACTTTGCTGCCAGTAATGCCCTGTTTATCGACCAAAATCAAGCGTTTATCGGTAAAAATAAAGAAATCACGAATGAGCTGATAGGCTCGTTGAACTTGTTCGCCCCACGCCAGCAGTTGGCCAAAATCGCGTTGCGCTACTTGCGGATCGACTTCCGAAGCGTTGCCCATTAATCCATCAAATAAGCCCATAGTGGTTCCTCCTGTTGTGGTTCGCTATGGGGTTATACGCCGCACGCTGGCGATTGTTGCGTTAGCGGCCTAGCTCTGGCTCGAATAATTCGCAGCGGCCACATTGTGGGCAAACATACATTTCAAGCCGTTCGCGCTTGATGAAGTTGCCAACTGCACCAACCAAGGCTCCAGTTAAGGATAAACCTTCGTGGAAATATTTTACGCCACGAAATTCGAGCGCCGTATCGCAGCGCAAACAAGCGACTTGGCGCTCACCAATTGGGCTAGCTAAGGCCAATGAGCCATCGCGCAGCCAGCCACAGGTTGCGCATTCTTGCCAATCGTCGGCAACGTCAGCGCCACAATAACTACACTGTTGCATTCTCAGCTCCCTTCAACTTCATTAAATTCTTGTGAATCGCTATTTGATCTTATTTAAAAGATGGCTTTTCACCACGATTGATCGCCTTCGTGGCCTTCGCATTCTTCGCGGTTGCTAATTTGTAACTAACTACCAATATGGGGCAAGGCCAATTCTGCATAGCCACAATAGCCACAGCCATGTAATTCTAAAATTTGAAAATCGTGGCGAAACGAACCAAAGCGACCTTGCAAAATATCCAGCGAGTTCGAGCTTTCGCGAAATTGTTTGAAGCCCAAAAAGGTCATTTGAGCCTGACAGCGCAAGCAGATCAATTGGCGTACACTTGGCGGCGCTGGTTCTGGTGGGGTAATGCCCAATGAGCCATCGCGCAGCCAACCACAGCTTGGGCATTCTTCCCAATCTTCGGAAACTTCATCGTCGCAATAGGGGCATTTGGTAGGCTCAAGCGGCAACGCCAACGAGCCATCGCGCAGCCATCCACAAGTTTTACACTCTTCCCAATCATCGGGGACATTGCCGCCACAATAGGTACATGCTTGCATCATCAATCTCTCGCTAGTAGATGCTCGTTTCAAGCAAAAACTATACGCTGCCAGCAAGCGAGTGTTGCAAGCCAAAGCAACAACGGCGCAAGCTCAATGCTCACGCCGTTGACGGTCGTTATCTGCTGCCACCAACTTCGAGTGGCATTTCGCTGGCGAGAGTTTCTGCCTCGGTGGTTACTGGCAAACCCAAATCCCTGCGCCGCTGATCGGCTAAGCGGCGTTTTTCGGCCACCATCTCGGGTGTTACATACTCGTCGAAGGTGCGCAAACCAGCTAATTTCAGCCCATGCTTTTTGAATAAACGATACATTTCCTTGACCCGATCCATTTCGATGTTGCGGCCAAGGGTATAATCGTCGAATTTGCCATCAAGCGCCAAGAGGGCTGTCTCAGAGAGGCAGGCATAGGCTGTACCTGCTGGCAAGCCAATATCAAAGCCAAAATCGACCTCGCCGGGCAAGGTAATTTCGCCCGATTCGATCACCAACACATCTGGGCGTTTGGCTGCATCTTCTTCTTTGATGTCTGGTGGGCGGGCCACGTCGCAGACTACCGCGCCTGGTTTTAGGCGCTCAATATCGACAATTTTGGTATTAAGTGCGGTCGTGGTGGTAACAATTAAGTCGGCGCTGCCAACATAATCATCAGCTTTGGTGGCAATTGTCACTTTGGCATTGGGCGTTTCAGCTTCGATTTGCTTCTTCAAGGCAATCAAGCGCTCAGGCCGGGGCGCAATCAATACTACGTCGCCAATGGCTTGGGCTAGCAAGCGCGAACAAACCGCGCCAATCGAGCCAGTTGCCCCAATCACGACAGCAGTGCCTTGATCAACCCGCCCGCCCATCAAAATGACTGCTTGTTTTGCAGCTTCGAGGGTTGCGGCGACAGTTAGCGAGTTGCCCGAGGTAATCCCAATATCCGATTTTTGGGCCACGGTGATCCCAGCATCGCCAACTACCGAGGTAAATGCGCCCAATCCCATGAGTTTTGCGCCCATGCGTTCGGCCATGCGCGCTGCTTTGATCAAGCGGCGATAGGTAAATGCGGTTGGGCGGCGCATTAATTCGCGTGGCGTAGCGCCTAAGGTCAATAAAATACCCTCAATCTCTTTGCCCGTGCCCGTCGATTTGATGCCCTTCATCTTTGAAAGATAGAGCGGTGGCAAATGGGCCATGGCGCGTTCGACCCAGCGCTGCGGCACATATTTGAGCACCTTGAAGCGCGGATCTTTATAGATAAATTTGGTCGAGAGCGGGTGAATCACAAAGGCAAATTTTTCTAATTCTTCGTCGTTGGTCAGGCGCTGAATGTGCGGCTCCCAATTGGCATCGGCGGTAATTTGCAAGACGGTTGCTTCATCAAGCTCGCGCTTGCCCGTTACGGCCAAAATCATGGCTTCAAGCACATCTGCTGAAACAAACGGATGCTCTTCGCTAATTTTTGGCGTGAGCGTAATTAAGGTATGCGCTCCACGTTGGCGCAAATCTTCAATCTCAGCAGGCGAAGGATCGTCGGTCAAAATCGTGCGGCCACGCAAATCTTGGGGCGCGTAGCGTCGAATGAAGGCAAAATCACCAGCCAACACATCGGCCCAAGCGCAATCTTTTTCCAGGCGGCTATCGTGGGTTGCACCCTTGCCAATTGGGTGAATGCGCCGATAGGGCTTTTTGGCCAAATCGGGCATGGCAAATTTAGCGTAGCGCTCCAATTGGCTCAACGAGCTAAGCGTAAACGGCAAACCATAATGCACCTTGGGATCGGCAAAGCGTAAATCGACGTTATAGTTGCTCAGCGATTCGGCCAATGAATAGCGTTCGATGCCCGAAAAAACCAAGACCCGCCGATAGTTGAAGCGACCAGGTTCGCGGGCAACAGCTTGGGCAACCGTCCAGCGTTCGAGGGTCGATTTGAGCAACACACCGTCGGCGGTTGGGGTGGTGCGGGCTTGGTTGACGATTGTATAGGCTTGGTTATGCTGATAAGTGGCCTTGCCAACCCGAAAATCAGCAATCACCCCACCAAGCGCAATTGCATCGACCTTGCCATCGTGCTCGCGAATCAACTGCTTGACCCGTTCGACATCGCCATCGGCTCCAATGCGGCGCACCCGTATTTCTTCGCCCAACAGCGTTGTTGTAAAGCTAAAGTCACGCCGCGAACGACCGAGCGTGATACAGACTACTTCTTTCATAGTGAATCCTCATTGCAAGCCTAGCGAATCGGAGGTTGGATCGATCGCGCTTGAGATTAGGGAGTGAGCATAGCGAAGTACAGCAATGTTTCTACATCGATTATAGCCGATTATTGCATGTCAAGGCAATGCAAGGTGAAAATCAGAAGTCAAAAGTCAAAAAAGAACAGAGAGCATAAGCATGAAGTCAGAAATCAAAAATCAAAAGTCAAATTGTAGGGATAAATGGCTGGGTATCGGGTATCGGGCGTTGGGCTATTGGCTTTCATCCTTCATCCTTCATAATTTCGCTATGTTCTATGCTCTGTGTTCTATGCTCTATGCTCTGCGCTATATTGACAGAAGTGGATAGTTGTGGCACTGTACTTCACGCCGCACGAATTCCCGCTCGTGCCTCAACGAGGCCACCTAAGCGACGCTGCTCCAGTACACGTCAACTTTGAACTGATTCGCCGCGTTTTGAATGCGTCGGTTGGTGGCACAGTGTGAACTTTTAAGGAAAAACCCTATGGATACTAAATTGGTGATTGTTGAGTCGCCAGCTAAAGCAAAAACGATTCAAAAATATCTGGGCGCTGGCTATCGCGTCACCGCGAGCATGGGCCATGTGCGCGATTTGCCCAAGAGTAAAATTGGCATTGATATTGACAATGATTTTACCCCGGTCTATGAAATTAGCGCGGGCAAAGATAAGCTCATTGCCGACTTGAAACGCGAAATCAAAGCTGCTTCTGCAATTTACCTCGCAACCGACCACGACCGCGAAGGCGAAGCAATTGCTTGGCATATTTTGCAAGCAGCCAATATTGGCAAACGCAAGCCCGTCTATCGAATTACCTTTAATGAAATTACCAAGGAAGCGATTCAGAACGCAATTCGCAATCCACGCGAAATTGATGCCAACTTGGTCGATGCCCAACAAGCGCGGCGGGTGCTCGACCGCTTAGTTGGCTACAAAATTTCACCAATTTTGTGGGCCAAAGTGCGTCGCGGGCTTTCAGCTGGCCGCGTGCAATCGGTTGCTGTGCGCATGGTCGTCGAACGCGAACGCGAAATCGAAGGCTTTGAACCCAAAGAATATTGGACGATCGAGGCCGATTTATCGCCAACTGGCCTGAAAAAGCTGGCTAAAAACGATATTTTTCGCGCAATTCTCTACGCCCGCAATGGCAAAAAACTCGATAAATTTGCGATTCCTAGCAAAGACGATGCTGATGCTGTGTTGAATGCCTTGGAAGGCGCAAATTATATTGTCGGGGCGATTACGCGCAAGGATAAACGCCGCTCGCCTTCGCCACCATTTATCACCAGTACCTTGCAACAAGAGGCCAGCCGCAAGCTGGGCTTTAGCTCCAAACGCACCATGCAAGTGGCCCAAAAGCTCTATGAAGGGGTCGATGTTGGCGGCAAGGATGGCACGGTTGGGTTGATTACCTATATGCGTACCGACTCGACCAACGTTGCTGTCGATGCGCAAAACGAGGCTCGCAGCTTAATTACCGAGCTATATGGCAAGGAATATGCGCCAGCCAAACCCAATATCTACAAAACCAAGGCCAAAGGCGCGCAAGAAGCTCACGAAGCGATTCGCCCAACTAGCGTGATGCGCCGTCCTGATCAATTAAAAGCCACGATTGGCCGCGATGAGCTGCGCTTATACGATTTGATCTGGAAGCGCTTTATGGCTTCGCAGATGGCAGCGGCAATTTTTGATAGCACCAGCATCGATATTGGCGCTGGAGTTGGCATCAAAACTGCTGCTGGCGCGCCCTTTACCTTTCGCGCAACTGGCTCGGTGCTCAAATTCAATGGCTTCTTGGCCGTCTATAACGTGAGCCTTGATGAAGGCGACGAGGACGAAGACAAAGAGGCCTTGTTGCCGCAACTCAACGAAGGCCAAGCCCTCGATTTGCATGATCTGTTTGGCGAGCAACACTTTACTACGCCACCGCCGCGCTATACCGAGGCAACCTTGGTCAAGCAGATGGAAAGCGAAGGCATTGGCCGCCCATCAACCTACGCGCCAACAATTTCGACGATTGTTGCCCGCGAGTATGTTGAGTTGGTTGAAAAGAAATTGATGCCAACGACCTTAGGCCGCGTGGTGACCGATTTGCTGGTTGAACACTTCAAAGATATTGTCGATTACAACTTTACCTCGGATATGGAACAGCGGCTTGATGATATTGCTGAAGGCCAGCGCCGTTGGGTGCCTGTGCTGCGCGAATTCTACGATCCGTTTGCTGTGCGCTTGCATGCTGCCGAAACCGAGATGCGCAATGTCAAGCGCGAAGAAATCAAAACCGAGCTGCCATGTCCGTTATGTAGCAATCATTTGGTGATCAAATGGGGCCGTAATGGCGAGTTCTTGGCTTGTTCGCAATATCCAGAATGTAGCTGGACTGGCGATTTGGAGCGTGATGGCGAAGGTGGCATTCACATTGCCACTCAGCCCGAGATTTTCGGCAACACCACCTGCCCAGAATGTGGCAACCCAATGAGCCTGAAAAAAGGCCGTTTTGGCCCATTCTTGGCATGTACCAACTACCCAACCTGCAAAGGCATTCGCAAAGTGCGCGCTCAGGGCAAGGATTTTGTGGTGATTCCGCCGCCCAAGCCAACCGAAGAAAAATGCCCCAAATGTGGCCGCCCAATGGTGCAAAAAGAGGGCAAATTCGGGCCATTCTTGTCGTGTACTGGCTACCCAACCTGTCGCTCGATTGTGCGCTTAACGCCCAACGATGCCCCAACTTGCCCTCAATGTGGCGAGGGCAAAGTGGTTGCCAAACGTGCTCGTGGTGGCCGCACCTTCTATTCGTGCACCCGCTACCCCGATTGTACTTATGCCAGCAATGCATTGCCTGTGGCAGTTTCCGAAGAAGTAGCCTAAGCTTTTTGTTTGACGCAAGGTTTTATCGTTGTGCGATAAAGCCTTGCGTTGCTGTTTAACCAAGGAGATCATTGTGCTCAAGCAGCTTGCCGAAGCTTTGCGCTTTCTCACCATTTTGCCTGTGCCTGGCAAACCAGCCATGAGCGAACACGCGCTTGTGCGTTCGATGGTGGCTTTTCCCTTGGCGGGCACGCTGATTGGTGGCTTGGTAGCGGCCACATGGTTTGGTGCAACCTGGCTGTGGGGTGCACCAATCGGTAGTTTATGTGCAATTTTAAGCTGGGGTGCAATTACCAGCGGCTTGCATTTAGATGGCATTGCCGATAGTGCCGATGCGCTGTTTAGCTGGCGTTCGCGTGAGCGCAAGCTTGAAATTATGAAAGATAGTCGGATTGGCACGATGGGGGCAATCGCACTGATCAGTATTTTGCTGCTGAAATGGCTATTTGTGCTTGGCTGTGGCGATCTTGCGTGGCGGGCTTTGATTGTTGCGCCAACCCTTGGTCGTTGGGTCGATATTATTGGGATTTTTTGGTTTCCACCTGCTGCTGAGGGCGGGCTTGGGCGCACATTCCACGATCATACGCGGCGTAGCGATTTTTGGTGGGCGACGATCTGCGCTGCTTTGATAGCGCTTGGCTTGCTTTGGTGGTGGGCTGGCTTGCTTTTTGGCGTGGTGATTGTGGCCACGATCATTATTGCCCGCTGGATGGTGCGCTCGCTTGGCGGCCTGACTGGTGATACCTATGGCGCGCTCTGCGAAATTGCTGAAATGCTGGTTTTAGCAGTAGTCGCAGCCTTGGTTAATCATCAAATGCTTTAAAATACTACCGCGCCAACAACCGTGGCGCGGATGAGTACGAGAATTCATTGCTGAACCCGCTTCTGCTCGGATATATCTACGGACTTTGTTAGCAAATGTTGCAGCAACCCCAAAAAATCGTAACGTTTCAAGCTACGATTGAGATCTTTGGCTGATTTGGGCGTTGGTGCGCTGCTTATGGTAGGCGGATGATGGTTTCAACCTTGATCAAGCAGGCTTCGCCGACCAACATTGTGCCTTCAAGCTGCACTTTTTCGCCAAGCTTGACGACCGCTCCCGCAGCATCGTGAACAACAATGGTCTCTTTGGTGTAATCTTCTGGCACTACAATCTGGTTCTTGCCAGTGCCTTCGTTTATATCTGCTGTAAAACCTTCGTTTTGGCTCGGTTCAGCGACAAAATCCAGCCCGCATTGCACAGTACTGCTGCTTATATTCGAGCAAAAGATAGACAAACCAACTACTAGATAGCCTTCCGTTCTTATGCGCTGGCCATTATTGCTTGCTTGACATGCATCAGCAAAACTTACGGCAGCTATCTCGCCACAGCCAGCTAACAGCGCAAATAGCAATCCATAGCCCAACTGCCATCTTTGACGCATAATTATACTCACTTGTTTAAATGCAGAATGCCACCATAATTTAATTCATGGTGGCATTGTAGCGTTACGAGCAACAACCTTCGTTACTACATTTTGATTTTATGGCCCAGTTTTTTAAGTTCTTCGCCAGCAATCACATATTTTTGAATTTCGTTGGTGCCTTCAAAAATCCGTGTGACCCGTGCATCGCGATACATACGTTCGAGCGGTACTTCGCGGCTAAAGCCCATCCCGCCGTAAATTTGAATCGCTTCGTCGATAATTTGCGAAGCAGCTTCGGTGCAGAACAACTTAACCATTGATGATTCAAGTGTGGCTGGTTTTTTTGCATCAACCAAGGCTGCGCAATGATAGACCATTTGCTCCATCGCATAGATTTTGGTGCGCATTTCAGCCAACTTGATCTGAATTGCTTGGAAATCGGCGATTGGGCGACCAAATTGTTGGCGTTCGACGCTATAGTGCAAGGCCAATTCGTAGGCTTCTTTGGCCGAACCAAGCGCACTTGCACCCAAGCCACAGCGCCCAATATCAAGGGTTTTCATTGCAACGCCAAAGCCAGCTCCAACTTCACCAAGCACGTTTTTGGCTGGTACGCGGCAATTTTCAAAGAAAATCGAGGCGGTATGCGAAGCGCGCAAGCCCATTTTTTCCTCGACTTTGCCAACTTTGAAGCCTGCAAAATCTTTTTCGACAATAAAGGCCGTGATGCCGCCGCGTGCGCCGCGCTCGCGATTGGTTGAAGCAAACACCACAATCACATCGGCAAACGAGCCATTGGTGATCCACATTTTGCCGCCGTTGATAACCCAATCGTCGCCATCTTGGGTTGCAGTCGTGGTAATGCTGGCAGCGTCGGAGCCTGCATTTGGCTCGGTCAGCGCCCAAGCACCCAATAATTTGCCTTCGTTGAGCTTGCTGAGGTAGCGTGATTTTTGCTCATCGTTGCCCGAAAGAAAAATCGACATCCCACACAACTGAGCATGCGCGCCGATAATCGTGCCAGTTGAAGCGCAATAGCGGTTAATTTCTTCTTGCAAAATACAATAGCCGACGATCCCAGCATCAGCGCCGCCGTATTCCTCGGGAAATGGAATGCCGAGCAAGCCTAAGCTGCCTGCTTTGCGAATCGTTTCGAATGGCACACGCTCTGCTTCGTCGACCTCGCGGGCGATCGGCTTAATTTCCTTGACGGCGAAATCGCGAACGGTTTCACGCAACATGCGTAGCTCTTCGTTGAGTTCCATTGGGGAAACCTCCTAATGTAAAGGAAAAAGTCAAAAGTCAGAAATCAAAACTCAGAGGGCAAAAGGCCAAAACAAAATAGCAGGATTTAGATAACGTTTTCAGCACTTAAATTAGGGTGTATCATTTAAGCATGAATTCTTAGATTGAATATTTTGCATTTTGCCTTCTGCTTTTTGACTTTCTATGTATCGTTTTCTACAATTAATTGGCTCGCCAAGCGAGATTGGGCGCTATTTGGCGAGTATGCTCCAACGGGTTAAATCGCCGTTTCGCTCAAGCTCGTGGGAGCATGATTTGGCCTTTTTGGCCGAATGTGCGGCGATTATTCGGCATACCCATTCGGCTTTGTGGTATGAGTTGGCGAGCTTTGCTGATGCCTTTGATGCACCAGCAGAACGCAGTTTGTTTTTGCGGGCTGCGGCCTTGCCTCAAGCTTGTTCAGCAGTGGCTTGGCAACATTCCAGCGGCCAAGTATTCGTTGGGCGTAACTACGATTTTTATATCAATATGCCAACTCGCGATTTGCTTGCGACCCACAGCAGCTATGGCTATAAGCACATTGGCATGAACGGCGGCTTGGTTGGCGGTCGCTACGATGGCATCAACGAACATGGCTTGTTTGTGGGCTTGCACAAAGTTATGGCCGATCGGCAGGAGCATTTGCAACCAGGTGTGCCGTTTCATCTGCTGCCGCGTTTGGCCTTAGATTTATGTACCAGCACTGCCGAAGTAATTAGCTTGTTTCGCGAGTTGCCCCAGCTTTCATCCTTTAATTATACTGTCGCTGATCGTCATGGCCGTTTCGCTCGTTTAGAGTGCTATCCTGGTCAGCCAATCGGCGTTTTAGAAGCAGATACGCTGTTGGCAACCACCAACCACTTCAATCACCCAGATTTGAGTCCGTTGCAAGGCCGTCGTCCGCTGAGTGATTCCAAGGCGCGTGAAGCCTTTTTATGCGCAGCGGTTGGTCATGAATATGGCGATCCTTGGTTGCAAACCGCCCAAACCATGAGCGATCACCAGATTCCGCTTTGTTGCCATAAAGAGTTTTCGAGCACACTTTGGTCGGGCTTATATGAACTAACTCAGCAACGAGTGGCCTATAGTTTTGGCGCACCCTGCCAAGTCGGCTATCGAGAGTTGGAGTTTTAGCGTTATCTAACCACGAAGGACACGGAGTTTCACGAAGACTTGGTTAATCGTTCTTAGTGTGCTTCGTGTCCTTCGTAGTTTCGCCCTTACAACAACTCGAAAATGCCCGCAGCGCCCATACCACCACCAACGCACATCGTTACCATGCCATAGCGGCCATTACGGCGCCGAAGTTCGTTGATAATTTGGACAGTGAGTTTTGCACCAGTACAACCGAGTGGGTGGCCCAAGGCGATTGCTCCGCCATTGACGTTGGTTTTGCTTTCGTCGATGCCAAGCTCGCGAATCACTGCCAAGGCTTGTGCGCCAAAAGCTTCGTTCAATTCGATCAAGTCGATGTCGCTGAGATTCAAGCCAGTCTTTTTCAAAACCTTGGGAATCGCCACGACTGGGCCAATGCCCATGACTTCTGGGCCAACACCACCAACTGCAAAGCCAATAAAGCGCGCCAAGGGTTTGAGGCCAAGCTCATCGGCTTTTTGGCGGTTCATCAACAGCACTGCGGCTGCGCCGTCGCTGGTTTGCGATGAATTGCCAGCGGTTACTGTGCCTTTGACATGGAACACAGGCCGCAATTTGGCCAAGCCTTCCAAGCTGGTGTCGCGGCGTGGGCCTTCATCGACCTTGACTGTCGCATTGCTACGTTTGATCGTGCCGCCTGCTTCAGCCTCGGCAAACTCAACATCAACAGGCACAATTTCATCAGCAAAGCGACCTGCTTGAATTGCATCGATCGCTTTCATGTGCGAGCGATACGAAAAAGCATCTGCATCTTCGCGGCTGATGTTAAATTGGCGGGCGACATTTTCGGCGGTTAGGCCCATGTTGATGTAAATTTCTGGATAGTGCTCGGCCATCCATGGGTTGGGGGCAAATTTGTTGCCCGACATTGGCACCATGCTCATCGATTCAGCGCCGCCAGCGATAATCACATCAGCGCCGCCTGCCATAATCCGTTCTGCACCCAAGGCGATTGTTTGCAAGCCCGAAGCACAAAAACGATTGACGGTTTGAGCTGGCACATCGATTGGCAAGCCAGCACGCAAAGCGGCAATCCGCGCAATATTCAGGCCTTGCTCGCCCTCAGGCATCGCACAACCCAAAATCAAATCTTCGATTTCGCGTGGGTCTAGGCCTGGAGCTTGTTCAACCACAGCTTTAATTGCTGCCGCTGCCAAATCGTCAGGCCGACTATTGCGAAACATCCCGCGCTTGGATTTGCCGACGGCGGTTCGCGCACCAGCAACAATCACAGCTTCATTCATCGTTGAATACTCCTTTATGGATGTGGGGATCGGGGGTTGGGGACTGGGGATCGGATTGGTAATCAATACCAGTTTCACTGACCCGCCCAGTGGCTTGATTTGCTCGAAGCGAGCGTAATAAGCCATTGATTAAACGCCCAACTTGCCCGATTAATCCTTTGGTTTCAGATAGTTGGTCTGGTTGAAGAAATTCCAAACGTTCTGCAAGCAGAATATGAGTTTGAACTTCCATCAGCGAGCCACGAGCAATTGATAAAAATCGAATATATTCCGCTTGATACAGCCGAAACTAATCCCTATTCACTGACCGCTGATCCTTTGTTCACCACCCTTCCGTCCCGCCTCAAGGCGGGAGACGCAGGGGGCTTTAATCCCCCTGCACCCCCTCAAGGGCGTGTTGTGGTTCGCAATCGGTGCTTGATGAACCTGACTCAGCCTTCGTGATCTTCGCGATCTTCGCGGTTCCGGTAAACTGACCCATCATCCTTCTAATTTCGCAACGGCTTGTTGTTTTGCAACATAAACATGATCCGTTCCATGGTCTTTGGTTCGTGGCACAGCGCCAAGAACACTTCGCGCTCCATGGCCAAGAAATGTTCTTCATCGACCCATTGGGGGCTGCTGAGGTCGCCGCCAGCGATGGCATAGGCCAGTTTGTTGCCAATAAAGGCATCGTATTCGGAAATATAGCCGCCTTGTTGCATCATCCACACGCCGACCCGCATTGCAGCCAAGCCGTCGCGGCCAGCGGCATAGAGCTTTTCGCGGGCTGGTGGGCTAAAGCCAGCAGCAGCCAAATCAAGCACAAATTGCTTGGCACGGCCAATCAATTCATCGCTGTTCATAACAATTCGATCTGCTTCGGTGACAAAGCCTTGATCGCGGGCTTCGAAGGCGCTAGTGCCAACTTTGGCCATGCCAATTTGCTCGAATACTCGTTGCAGATATGGCGTTGGATCGCTTTCGGGAGCTAGTTTGATTGCCGGAGAAATCACGCGGCGCACAAATTCTTTGACCCCGCCAGCGCCAGGAATTAAGCCAACCCCAACTTCAACCAAGCCCATGTAGGTTTCAGCGGCGATACACATGCGCGAGCCATGCATCGAAACTTCAGCGCCACCACCAAGTACCCGCCCGAAAGGCGCGGTGACAATTGGCTTGGGCGAGAAGCGCATGCCTTGCATCAAGTCGTGCGAGGTTTTCAACATTTGCTCAAGCTGATCAAATTGATCGTTTTGAGCTGCCATCATCAGCATAAAGATATTGGCACCGATACAGAAATCTGAGCCTTGGTTGCCAACGACCATGCCCGTCCAGCGATCGTCTTTGAGCAATTCCAAGGCTTTGAAACCCATTTCGGTGATTTCGCTATCCAGCGCATTCATCTTGGAATGGAATTCGAAGCACAAGACGCCATCGCCCAAATCGATTAAGCTGGCTGAGTCGTTGCGCGCCACTTCTTTGCCAGCGTTGCGCAATTCGTCAAGGTCAAGCTTCAAGTCGGAGCTTGGCACTGCTTCGTATTCGCCAGTGACTGGGCTGTAGGCTTGTTTGGCGCCATCGACCGTTTGATAGAACGAGGCATGGCCTTTTTCAAGCAACGCCAACACCCAATCAGCCACCTGAATATCGCGTTCTTGCATTAGCTTCACACCATCGGCGAGGCCAATCGCATCCCACATTTCAAATGGCCCCATCTCCTTGGCAAAGCCCCAACGCAAAGCATTATCGACATCGTACAGATGGTCGCTAATTTCTGGGACGCGGCGAGCAGCATAGGCCAACGATGGCAGCAAGGTATCGGCAATCAACTTACCGCCGCGATCTTGGCTTTGGTTGACCAAGAAGCGCAAGCGTGCGGCCAAATTGCCCTGTTTTTTGGCTTGCTTGATGATTGGCAAATCAACTTCACGCGGAGCGCGATGCTCGCCAGTTTCCCAATCGAGCACCCAAAATTCCTTGCCGTTAGCACCTTTGACGGTTTTATAGAAACCTTGGCCAGATTTTTGACCGAGCCAGCCGCGTTCCATCAAGCCCTGAACTGGGGCCGGAGCCAGCAGCGCATCACGTGATTCATCATCGGGCACGAGATTGTAGAGGTTGTGGGCAACCCCAACCATCACATCGATGCCGACCAAATCGCCAAGCCGGAAGGTTCCCGATTTGGGATTGCCGATCAAGGTGCCAGTTAATGCATCAACTTCTTCAATCGTGTAGCCGTTATCGACGATATACTTCATGGCATATGCGCCGCCAAAGGTGCCAATGCGGTTGGCAATAAAGTTTGGTGTATCTTTGGCGATAACCACGCCTTTGCCCAAGCGTTCTTGGCCAAAACTACGAATATAGTCAATAATCGCTGGGTCGGTATCTGGAGTTGGAATCACTTCGAGCAATTTCAGGTAGCGGGGTGGGTTGAAGAAGTGGGTTCCAAGGAAATGCTTTTTGAAATCGTCGGAGCGGTCTTCAGCAATTTTGTGAATTGGAATCCCGCTGGTATTTGATGAAATAATGCTGCCAGCTTTGCGAATTTCGTCGATGCGCGCCATCAGTTGCTGCTTGGGTTCGAGTTTCTCAACGATAACTTCAATCACCCAATCGGCTTCGCTGATCACAGCAAAATCGTCTTCGAGATTGCCAAGTTGTACTAACTCGCCAGCTTTTTTATTCATCAGCGCGGCGGGGCTGCTTTTGACCACCCGATCCCAGCCAGTTTGCACAATCCGATTGCGCACGGCTTTGCTTTGCAACGAAAGACCTTTGGCCTCTTCCTCAGGCGTTAACGCGCTTGGCACAATATCCAACAACACGGTGCGCACGCCAGCGTTGGCCAGATGCGCGGCGATACCACCGCCCATTGTGCCTGAGCCAATTACCACTGCCCGTTGAATGCGGTACGTCATTGAACCACCTTTCTTTCTGGTTGGAAGCGATTTAATCAACGATCAACTGTAATCAGCGAGGGTTTTGCAGCTCGTTGAGGCTGATTGCAGGTTTGGAAAAACAATTAAAGTTCGATTCGGGCAACCTTACGCAAGCCATCGGTCAATAAATCGACCAATGGATCGCCCAATTGTTGGCGCATAGCGTTTTCGACCGCATCGCCACGTTGGCGCGCATCGGGCAACCGCTCCAAACCACTGCTGGTTAATTGGATGCGGGTAGTGCGCCGATCGTTGGGGTCGGGCATGCGTTCGAGCCAGCCATCGCGCTCAAGGCGATCGATGATTGGCGTTAGGGTTGAATTATCGAGATAGGTGCGGCTGGAAAGTTCGCCCATGGTTGGAGCTTCATCGGGCTTCATGGCTACGAGAACGAAGTATTGGGCGGTGGTCAGCCCCAAGGGAGCCAACACCCGATTGTAGTGGCTGATCAATTGGCGGGCTACGCGCCCAACTTGAAAACACAAATGATAGTGCGCTTCCACAATGCTACGTCCTTGTAAGCTTGATGAAGAACAGCGAATCGATTAATTTAACCACGAAGGACACGAAGCGCACGAATGAGTTCTCAATTCATTATTTGTGCATTGCCCCTAATGTTTATTCCTGACCCCTAGCCCCTGAATTCTGATCCCTCGTATACAAATAGTCCGTACACAAACTAACTATACGCAGTGCGTTATGCTTTGTCAAGATTGAGAATTTTGCTACGAAGTGGCTGCTTGCGAGGGTGGGGAAAGCTTGTTATGATTAGGTAATCCTCACTTGGTCATGGATTCACCATGCATCCGCCAGAGAAATGCGTGCTACCATGAGTTTGTTCGAGACCATTCCAGCCACCCTTTTTCGCCCATTGGCTAGCCGTGGTGCTGCAATTTATAGTCAGGTTTTGCTAGCACTATTTGCCGCTACCAAACAACAATCACAACCACTTAGCCGAGAACGGGCATTAAGCCTTGTTGAACAACAATTAGAACTCCCAAACGCCGAAGATTTGACGAGCGATGCCCACGAAGAAGAATCGGAACTTGAGCAAAATAACCATGCTTCGGCGATTTTACGCTCGCTGCGGGCTTGGGGCTGGCTGCGCTTTGAACAACAAAGCGATTATTCCTCGGCGATTATTTTACCCGATTATGCCTTTCGGCTCTTACAACTTTTTGAAGACCTTGCGACCAAACAGCGCCAACATTTGCGCGGCATGATTTGTGGCATTCACGATGTGCTCGAAAAAGCCTGCACCGGCGATGCACCCCATGATCGGCTCTCGAATGCCTATGACCAGACGCTTTTTCTGACGCAGGCGCTCAAAGAATTGCAACACAATATTGGTTTACATATTCAAACCGTGCTCAAAACCCTCAAAACTAAAGATGTGCTTGAACATGTTTTTGGCAGCTATCGCAAAGATATTGTTGATCAAGCCTATCACCAATTGCGCACCTCCGACCACCTTTCGCGCTATCGGCCTGCAATTTTACAATTTTTGCACAAAATTGAGCGTACTAATCTCATCGATCTATCGGCGCAGCATTTGGTTAGTCGTGGTGAGGCTGCTGATTTTGAATCAGCCTACAATCGATTGACTGATCAAATTGAGACAATTCGTAGTCATTTTGAGCAACTTGATCAATTAATTAGGGTGATTGATCTCCGTCATAGCCAATTTGTTGATTCGGCAGTGCGCAATATTGAATTATTTCTCAGTGCTAGCACCAGCACTAGCGGCCAACTCCACAGTATTTTGAGCCACATCTTACCTAATCCTGAAGCCTATGCCCAAGCCAGCCCAGAAATTAACGAACTCTTGAATATTTACGAGGTTCAATTAACTGATCAACAATCGTTAACTGCACCAACGCGCGCGGCTGTCCCTTTTGAAAGTCAGGCTGATAGCTATATACCAATTAGCGAGGCAGATATTGAACAAGCACAGGCGGCTACCCTGCGCCAATTGCGTCGTTCGATCAGTCGCGATCGAGTGCGCCGTTATGCCTTACAACTATTGGGCGATGCCGAGCAGCGGCGTGGCTCAGAGATTGAGCTTGAAAGTATTGACGATTTATCATTAATTATCTATTTGCGCTCATATGGTGATGGCTCGCTGGGTTATAAAGTTGAGCCAATCGATAATGGTGTGTGGGTTGAGCGCGATGGCGTGGGCTTTCGCGATTTCTTGGTGCGGCGGGTTTCAACGGAGCAACCAGCATGAGTTTAGTTAATTTTGCTGAAGAATATAGCCAACTTTCATCAAGCGAGCAACAATTATTTGCCGATAGCGTGCGGCGTTTACTCAGCGACGGCCTGATTTGGCGCGAAGATGAGCAGGATCGGCGGATTTTTGCATGGTTAGTGCGCCGCATCGATTTGGTGCGTGATTATTTAGCAGTTGCAGGTTGGGAACTGCATTACGCTGAAAATTTACATATTTTTCATGTCTTTCATCGTGATGGCAGCCATCGCCGCCGCTTTGATAAAGAGGAAACCCTCTGGCTGCTGTTATTGCGCTTGATTTACGCTGAACAATATGAATCCCTTAATCCGAGTTTGACGCGCTATCCTACTACGACGGTAAGTGATCTCTATACCCGTTATAGTGAGTTTTTTCCCAATCGAGCTATTCGCAAAAAAGGTGTTTTTGATAGTGCTTTACGTCTATTCAATGAGCTTAAATTAATTCGTGCCCCGCAGAGTACGGTGCTGAGAGCCAATGATCCTGAGACCGTGATTGAATTATTGCCAGCCCTTGAGGTGATTGTTCCTGCTAGTGGCATCGCCGCTTTGGCCGAACGTCTAGCCGAATATCAACGCCCAAGCAGTTCAGACGAGGAGCAAGCATGATTAAGCTGAGTCGAATTTTTTTGTATCATTGGCATCGCTTCGATTGGCATGTGTTTGATGTGCAAGATAGTTTGTATTTGGCTGGGCATAATGGCTCTGGAAAATCATCAATCCTTGATGCGTTGCAACTTGTGCTCGTGGCCGATTTGGGGCGAGTACGTTTTAACAGCGCCGCCCAAGATCGCTCTCAACGATCGCTCGATAGCTATGTGCGCGGCAAAATTGGCGAGCAACATTGGCTGCGGCCTGGCAATACGATTGGCTATGTGGTGCTAGAGTGGACTGACGATCTGAAGCATCAAGCCTTTATCAGCGGGATTTGTATCGAAGCCCGGCCCATCAACCAGAATCTTGAAAGAACTTTTTTTATTGCTGATGGTCAGCTTAATCCTGACCTGTTTGTTAATCAGGGCAAAGAAACTACCCGCAGCGAACTTAAGAAATTGGCTCGCAATCGCACAAGCTTTAACAGTTTCGATCAAACTGGCGAATATCAGGCCGAGTTGTTGAATCGACTTGGTGGCCTCAATCAGCGCTTTTTCGATTTATTTCTGCGCGCCTTGACCTTCCAGCCAATTCGTAATATTCGTGAGTTTGTTGAACAATGGTTGTTGGAGCCGAATTCGCTTGATGTGCATACTTTGCAAAATGTTGTTGAACGACTTCGTGATTTGGAACGCAAAGCCAAACAAGTCGAAGATCAATTAAAAAGCCTCAACGCAATTATCAAAACCCAAGATGAAGCGAAACGATTTCGAGATTTGCAAGGTAAGTTTGAAATTCTAGCGGCGCATTACAACGTTGCGGCAATTCAACAACAGATTAATCAACACCAACAACGATTAATCGATACCCGCCGTGATTATGAATTGAATCAGACTGATTTAGAACAACAACTTGGTTTGCAACAAAATGTCCAGATAGCTTGGGATGAAGCTCGACTTCAATTAAGTCAATCGGATGTTGTACGGCGTAAACAACAACTTGCCAACGAAATTCAGCAATTGCAGCAACAAATTCAAAAAATTAATCAACGCTGGCGGCAACTCCAAGCAAAATTAACTCAAATTGCTCAATCATTGAATACATTACCAGGAATTGCTGAGCAAGATTTAGTTAATCTATTGCAGCAGCCTGAGCAAATTCCTCAAGGACAGCAAATTGTGCCTTTATTACAGCAACAGAACATGGCGACTGGATCTGCTTTAAAATTGCAGCTCCAAGCACTGACGAGAACTGATGATACGATTGCGCGCTTAATGGAACAAGAAGGGAGCTTAAAAAAGGAAATCGCGAGCCTTGAACAATCAAATCGCCAAAATCATTATCCACAAAATGTGGAAAATGTGCGTAACTACTTAAAGCAAGAATTAAAGATTGAACTTTTTTTGCTTTGTGAGCTTTTAGAAATTCCTGATCAACATTGGCAAGATGCTGTTGAAGCAATGCTTGGTCAGCGCCGATTCAATATTATTGTTGAACCTAAATATTATAGCCAAGCACTAGATTTGCTTGACCAATTACGTGATAAACAGCGGCTCTATGATGTGGGCTTGGTTGATTTGCAGCAAGCAAGCGCGGAAACTCGCCCAGCACGACTATTATCATTGGCAACGAAAGTTAAAGCCAAAACAGGCTTAATTGATAAATATATTGCAGCGATTTTAGGCGATATTATCACATGCGAACGAGTTCAAGATTTGCGCCAACATCGGCGGGCAATTACCGCTGAAGTGATGGTTTATCAAGAATGGACGGCACGTTCAATCGATCCACGCAAATTTCGGCCTTGGTTTATCGGCGAACGCGCACAACGCTCACAAATTGAAAGTCGCCGCCAGCAATTAACCGAAATCCAAGCTGAGTTGGCGATATTACGTCCTGAACAACAGCGCCAACGTCAATATTCTGAGCAACTTGAAAAATTACAACAAATGTTATTAGGTTTAGATTCATATTTTGAGGAAGAACTTGATGCGAGTGAATTACAACGAACGCTTGTAGAATTACAACATGAGCACGATAGCATTGATACCAGCGGCGTGGCAGCACTTGAAGCAGAAGTTAAACGTTTGCGAATAATATATGATGAATATTCTATAAATATTAGCCGCTTTACTGAGCTAAATGGTGCTTTTAAAACTAAAATTAGCCAACTTGAACACCAAATTCAACAAGATAACCATCAATTATTGAATGCTCAAAGCCTGTTTGAACATATGCAGCAGCAGTATCCCAACCAAATTGAAGATGCAAGCGCCGATTTTCAGCGTGAAAATACTGAAGCTGCGCAATTTAGCCGTTTGCAAGAAACCGCTGAGCAACAGAGTCGCGGCTATCATACGCGCTTCAATAATCGCCAAGAAGCTTTGCGTGAACAAGTTCTGCTCTATAATCGCGATTTTGGCGCACGTGAACTAGCAGATATTGAGCAAACTAGCTTCCAAACCAGAAAAGCTGAATTAGAGGCTACAGATTTGCCCAATTTTGGACAGAAAATTGCTGAAGCGAAACACGAAACTGAAACCGAGCTACGTGAGCATGTTTTACACAAGTTACGCGAAAATATTGGCCGTGCTAAAGCTGAACTCGATCGAATTAATGATGCTTTACGAGGCTTAGATTTCAATGGCCAGCGTTATCATTTTCGCTATGAAATTGCCGATTCGCTGCGCGATTTTTATCAACTAATCGAACAATCAGCCAATGTGACCAGTGAAATTATTCAAGATAGTGACTTTTATCAACAGCATAAGGCAACCTTTGATCGCTTCTTCCAATTATTGATTCAGCCTGGATTAACTGATCAAGAAAAGCTTGAACAAGCTCAAATTACCGATTATCGACGCTATTTGAGCTACGATATCGATGTGATTGATCGTGATGGCACGCGCTCTCGTTTGAGCAAGATTATGGGCCAAACCTCAGGGGGCGAAACTCAAACGCCATTTTATGTGACAATTGCAGCATCGTTTGTGCAATTGTATAAAATTAGCGAACGCAGCAAACGCTCAACCATCAGAATTGTGGCCTTCGATGAGGCATTCTCAAAAATGGATCAAGATCGGATTGGCTCGACCCTCGATCTGTTCCACCATTTTGGTTTGCAGATTATCACTGCTACGCCGATTGAACGTTGCGAATATCTCGTGCCAAAAATGTGCACAACCTTGGTTTTAACGAGCTTGAAAGATCAGCAACAGCGAGTTTTGGTTGAGCCATATCGGAATTATGCAGCACGTCTAGAGGCGCCGAATGCTGAATCTGACCAAAACTAGCACCGCTATTTTGCAGCAATTGCTTGACCAACATGAACAACGCGATCGCCAGCGGGTTAATCGGGTCCAGGTTAAAGCAGCCAAATTTTCGCGTTATTTTGATGAAAAACAGGTTGATGAGCGCCAACAAACTAATAGTTGTTTGCTTGAATTGGCGCGAACAAAGGTAGTTAAACTCCATTGGCGCAAATGGGAAGAGCATAATTGGCTTGAAGCTGTTGATTTACTCGATGCGGCGGCGCTGTATCGTTTGCTGAAACGCCAACCATTGGCTGAGCAAGAACAGGCGTTGCGCGCATTGTTGGCCGAGTATGCGAACCCACAGGCTTGGTTTGCTGAGTGGTTGGCGTGGCTCGAACAGCAATTAATTCAACAACGTTCAATCCAACCACTTGATTTAACCGACCCCACTTGGAATCGCGATCTGCTACGGGCGATTTATGGCCTAACTCAACTAGCAACCCCAATCTTAGAACGCTTATTTAGTGTTCGCTGGCTTGGCCAGAGCAAACGATTTAGCGAGCTAGAAGGTGCAGTTTTGCGAGTTTTGCGCCAATTTGCACCCCAAGCCAAGCAGTTTGGCGATGATGATCGTGCTTTGCTGCAAGCCTTTAATCTCGAAAAAGTGCCGGAGTATGTGCTGCTTGCTGGTGATGTCCGGTTGAGATTGAATCAAAAAATTCTAGAATTGGGTGATTTTCGACCAAGTTTGGGCTTACCTAGCTCAATTTTGCGCCAGGCTACGGTGCTCGATTCAGCTTGCAGTGAAATTATTACGATTGAAAATTTAACCAGCTTCCACAGTATGCTTGCCCGTCAGCCACAAGCGATGCTGATCTATACTGGTGGTTTTGCTAGTCCAAGCCTTTGCCAATTTCTGGTCAAGCTCGCAACCGCATTGCCAAGAGTCGGTTGGTATCATTGGGGTGATTATGATGTAGGTGGCTTGCGAATCCTAGCCCATTTACGCCAACACGTTGCCCAAATTCAGCTATGGCAGCCTGAGTCAACCATTTTTGAGCGGATGCCCAATGCGACGCAAGCGTTGCATCAAAAAGAGCGCCACAGCCTTGGCGAACTTCAACAGCACCCGCTGCTTGCTGATTGTTGGGCCTTAATTGACGCAATGCTGGCCCAGAATGTAAAACTTGAGCAAGAGCAACTTGATCTTTTAGGTGGCTAAAAATCCTTTGCCCAGCGAGGGGGACGCTGGGCAAAGGTGCGGCGGAAGGAGGTGTCTACACCGTTGCTGGCTTAGCAGGAGGCGCGGTGGAATTTGCGCCAATCCATGGGGTGCCAAGTCACGGCAACAGTCAACGATCAAGGCCAGAACGTCCGGCACCATATTGGCCAATAGCACCACGATAGCGATCGTGGAAAGGAGGGCCTTGGCCGCAGACCGGCAATCAGAGAATCCTAGCTCAACAAGCTACCAAGTTTGGGAGCAACTGCGCTGCAACTATCAAGTCCTTGGATCAACCGAATGAGTATATCCAGCTTGAGGTTTGTGAACCAGTTAAGGGCTGGTAGGTACTCGGTTCAGGCATTGCGACGGCTAACCCGCGAACGTTGTTGGCGATTCAGGTGGTTGGAATGGCCTAGCATTAACCACTTGCTGAATTGAGCCAACGGCGATATTTGGACGCTGCTTGCCTTCGTATGAAGGCTTTGCTGAAACTAGGCTGTGAAGCGTCGCATCTTCGTTGAGCAGAATTGCTCTGACGATTGTGTCCAGCAGTGATGGTGCTTCACGTGGCCTCGTTTGTTTATGGGTTTATAATACTGCTGCTTAGCCATAATCAATGAAACACTTTCGCAACGTATCGTAGCGACTCCTTCACCTGCTTAGGCTGGTAGCCGCACGCTCCAACCAGCCAAATCCTGCTCAGGTTGGTATTGCCAAATCAACAAACCATCTTGAGCTAGCCCACTAACCAACTTGGCAAGCCAGGTCAGATCCGCCTCGTTGCCCAGCCAATCTTGCTTAACTTGCGGCCCCAAGCTTGCCAAATCGAGGCTTTGTTGCGCTTCAAGCGCCCGCAGCGCATCGATAATTCGCCCGCGAAAATAGCGATTGGAGCTATGAAACGGTTGCTCGGCAGCCTTTTTGCGGGGCTTGATCACTGGTGGTTGCCACATATCAAGCTGGGTATTGGCCTCGCGCCAGATCGCATAGGCTCGACAATGCTGATTGAGCGGGCAGCGCCAGCATTGCGGCTTGGCTGCGGTGCAAATCAAAGCTCCTAACTCCATAATTGCTTGGTTCCAAGCCCAACCTTGGCCTGGTGGAATTAATTGTTGGGCATAATCAATCAAGGTTTGTTCAGTGGTTGCTGGTGGTGCATCTTCGGGGCCAACTAACAAGCGCCGCACTACCCGCCGAATGTTGGTATCAAGAAACGCCACATCACGCTCGAAGGCAAAACATGCTACTGCGCCCGAAGTATAAGCGCCGATGCCTGGCAAATTGCGCAAGCCTTCGGGCGTATTAGGAAAGCCAGCAGGATCGGCGGGAAAGCCAGCAGCAACAATCGCTTGGGCGGCACGTTGCAAATTAACTGCCCGCCGATTGTAGCCCAAGCCTTGCCACGAACGAATGACATCGGCGGTTGAGGCGCTAGCCAAGGCTTCGACGGTGGGAAACAGCGCCAAAAAAGCCTCATATTTGGGAATAACCCGATCAACTTGGGTTTGTTGCAGCATCGTTTCCGACACCAAAATATAATAGGGGTTGCGGGTGCGTCGCCACGGTAAATCGCGCCCATTGGCCTGAAACCACGCCAACAGATCGGTTTGCAATGCGCTTGTTTCGTTCATAGCTCTTTCTGTTCTAAAATGTTCTAGCTTGATCGTACCATAAACTCAGCAAATTGGCTGCAAGATCAGTCTTTTGGCGCTAGAAAACGAACAATTGTGCGGCTATACTAAACCTACTTATTCATTGTATGGGGAGGACTCTTGATGAGTCAGACGCTTGAAACAGGCTATGTTGCTGTTGATGGTGGTGAATTGTATTATGAAGCGGTGGGCAGTGGCTTGCCGTTGGTTTTTATCCACGCTGGGGTGGCCGATTCGCGTATGTGGGATGCCCAAGTTGCCCATTTTTCGCCGAAATATCGGGTTATTCGCTATGATACCCGTGGCTTTGGCCGCTCCAAAACCGAAGCCGTCAGTTTTTCCAATCGCCAAGATTTGTTGGCTGTGCTCGATCATTGCAAGGTTGATCGGGCGATTTTGATTGGAAATTCACGCGGTGGCAGTATCGCGATTGATTCAACCTTGAGCTTTCCTGATCGGGTCAAGGGCTTAGTGGTGCTTGGCTCAGGCCTGGGTGGCTTTGGCTCAGAAGAAATTCCCCCCGATTTGGTGGAGCCAATTGGCAAAATGCAAGCCGCCCAAGAAGCCAAAGATTGGGCTTTATTAGCCGAATTAGAAGCCCGCTTTTGGGCCGATGGGCCAAATCAGCCAGCAGGACGCGCCGACAATGCTGTCTATGAAGTTGTGCGCTCAATGACCTACGAGAATTATATCAATCAGCCAGTTGAAGCCGCTGCCCAACCATTAGATCCGCCAGCAATTGGCCGTTTGGCAGAAATTCAAGTGCCATTGTTGATTTTTATTGGCCTACTTGATGAAGCAGATTGTGTTGAAGCAGCGAAATATATGGCCGAGCATGTGACCAATGCCCAATATGTGGCCTTCCCCGATGTGGCGCATATGGTCAGCCTCGAAAAGCCCCAAGAATTTAATCGGATTATTGACGAATTTATCGATCGCAATCACTTGTAATTAATGAATTGGCCCAGCCCGACCATTTAATAAAGGTTGGGCCAATGTATCGTCGAGCATGGCGATTGTGCGGTGCAGGTGTTGCCGCCGCTTAGTAGTTTGATACAAAATCCAGCCCGCCCCAGCAAAAAAGAGTGAAGCTAGCATATTCGTGGTCAAAACCATTGAAACCATGAGGTCAGATGGAGTGCTGAAACTATGCGCAATAATGTTCATGCTGCTAATCATCGTCAGATAGGCAGTTGAGAACAGAATGACCGTGCGCAAGCGTTGCCAGCGGGCTTGACGAATGCATAAGCCAATCACAATAAATGTAGCAATGCTGGTGAAACTAAGCAGCAAAATGAATTTGCTTGGGCCTGCTTGGCGGCCAAGCATCAACGCCGTAAAACCCTGAATGCCACCAATCGTGAGGATTGGCGCAAGCCAAATTTGGGCCGAGCGCCGTAGCTGCAAGGCTTGTTGGCCATGCCAAAGTGCATAGGCCAAACACACAAAACCTGGGGTTAAAAATTGAAAGAGATCGATCGACCACCCAAACAGACTTTGCCCAGAGCTTAATTTGCTGAAGCGATTCAGCGACGATAATGCACCGCCAATGGTTATCATCAGTGCGCCAAGCCCTGCCAAATAGCCACTTTCCTCATCCATCAAGCCGATCATGCTGGTGATCCACCATAAAGCAGCGGTAGTTAATGAAAAGGTAAGCAAATCGCCTGCTGCGAGCATCCAAATTGTTTGCATAAAGCGCTCCTGGTTATTGGGTTGGCTAGCGTGGTTCCCAAACCCATTCATCATGGAGAATGCGCCAAATTTGGTTGGGAAAACGATCTTGATTAATGGGAATGCCAATAAAACCATCGAAACCAGCATTCCGCGTTCGTTCTACATCATCGATCATAATATTGGCGGTTAAGGCGATAATTCGCGTGCCAATGAGTTTTGGATGGACTCTTAATATTGGCAACTGGGCAAATGCTGCGCGTAAAGGCCGTTTAATATCATACAAAATTAAGTCGAACAAGCCTGATGTTGGTGCATCAAGCATCGTAATTAACGATCGGCCATCGCGGCAACGTACACACGAACGCACGCCAACTTCAGCAATCAACAGATCTTGCACGACAAAAAAGGTATCGTCACGATCTTCAACGACCAGCACATGGGCAAAGGTTGGGTCTATCATAGCGCTGTCTGTTTCGTCTGTGGGTCAAAAATCACAACTTCGGGCGTAAGATTTTCGGCAATCGGCAGGGTAAAGCTAAAGCTCGAACCGCTGCCAAATTGGCTTTCAGCCCACATTGTGCCGCCTTGTAATTCTACCAAGTGCCGACTAATTGGCAAGCCCAAGCCAGTGCCTTGCTGGCGCTGTGCCGAGGCAGCTTGCTCAACTTGGTGAAATTCCTCAAAAACCAAGGGCAACTCGTGAGCGGGAATCCCTGCGCCTGTATCAATCACCGAAATTTGCACCATGCCATCGCTTTCGAAGGCGCGTAGCGTAATGCCCCCGCTATCGGTAAATTTGGCAGCGTTGGAGAGCAAATTAAGCAAAATCTGGCGTACCCGCACTTTATCGCCGCGGACTGGCGGAATTTCTTCTTCAACATCTGCTTCGAGGTTCAGCCCTTTGCTTTTGGTCAATCCAACCGCGGTGGCCATCACCCCATTGAAAATTGGCTGTAAATCAAGCAATTCGAGCTGCAATTCCATCCGTCCTGCTTCAATTTTCGAGAGATCTAAGATGTCGTTGATTAGGCCAAGCAGATGCTCGCTATTGACCAAGACCCGTTCTTGCAGCTCAATTTGGCGCGCCGTTAGCTCACCATAGCGTGGTTTGCCCAAAAACTGGGTAAAGTTGATGATTGCGTTAAGTGGCGTGCGCAATTCGTGCGACATATTGGCCAAGAAGCGGGTTTTCAAGGTATTAGCTTCGTCGGCAACAGTCCGCGCGACTTCTAGCTCTTTGTTCAGCACTTGCAACTGGCTATTCAAGCGCGATTGCATCTCATACGCGCCTTCAAGCTCCAAGAGTGTGCGGGCTACCCGCGCCTCGCTGACCCGCAACCGTTCGGCGCGGCGCTCGGCCAAACGATGGCTTTCCATGGCCCATTCGACGGTTGCCACTAAGTCGCGGGTGGCAAGCCAACTGGTGAGGGCTGCCAAAACTAAGATTACGATTGGTGGTGTAAAGGTGGTAATAAATTGGGTAATCGAGCCATAATGATTGGTGAAATTGGTGGCCGAAGCAAAGCCAACTGAGAGAAAGATAATGACAACCAAGACAACCACAGTAAATGGTGCCCGTGGTGAATACAAAATCCCAGCCACAATGACTGCGAGCACCAGCGAGTAGGCCATAAATTCGGTTGTGCCAGGCAGCAAAAACAAACTAATGGTTGGTGTGCCCACAATCGAGAAGAAGAATGCGCCACGAGCTAGGCGAATGTTGTTGTAGCGCAAGCCTAAAAATGCTACGCCTGTGCCAATTGCAAACAAGGCCCATGGCGGGCCGCTAAGGGCATAATTACTTGGGTTGCCAGTAACTTGGGTTAGCAACATGGCAAACCAAAATACCCCAAAGCCCAAGCACAAATAAATCAAAATCGTGAGTGTATCGAGCCGAAACGATAGGAGATTTTCCTGAAGGCTGGCATCAATTTGATCGCGTTCTTCCATCGTGGGGCCACCGTTCAGTTGCATTAATTCGATTGGGTTGCGAATGCTTGATTATGGCTCAAAATCATACCATGATTTTGCAATTATTGTGCGTCTGATTGCGCTAAATCAACCTGTTGCGTTTGGGCCAAACCAGCCCAATCTTCACGTTTCCACCGATATGGCAATTGCACGAATGTGCCTGCTTGGCGGGCCTGCATCAAGAGATCCAAGCCATGCTTAATTAACAGTTGTTGCTGAACGACGTTGTGCGGCTCGCCTAACACATGGCCAAAGGGAAACTTGACGCTCACGCCACGGGGTACACCAAGTTGTTGGGCGATCTCAGCCAGCAGAAAAAAGCTGACCGTACTAATGCCAGCTGCTTCCAAGACCCGCGCGATCAGTCCCACGGACTGGTTGCAAATCCCTCAGGCAGGAGTCAGCACTGCTGCTGTAATTCCAGCAGCGCGTAAATTGCGGGCAACTGTAGGCGCGGTTTGCTTGATTAAGGTGTCGATATGCTCGTCGGTAATATGGCCCATAAAGCTATAGCATGGCCCGAGGTGCTGAATTGTGCCCTGGGCTGCGAGCTGTTGAAAATGGCTGATTGGTAGAACGATATTAACATCCTGATCAGCATCACGATGATCATAATAATCGTGGGTAATCATCAAATCATTGGGCTTCGCGCTGGCTGGAATCAAGCGAAAGCTGGGGTCGCCATGGGGATCGTGCATATCAAAAGCTGAATCGCTGCGCAGATGAACGCCGCCAGTTGTGATTAAACTAATTCGTTGTTGAGCCAGCGTTCCACGCACCGCAGCCCATGGAATATGAGCTTCAACCGTTTGAACCTGAAAGCGTTTGGCCCAACGCTGGCCAAGCCCAGGCATTACTCGATAGAACCAAGCCCCAAGTTGATTGAATGCTCGCCGCATTGCCAAACTCCAAGCATCAAATGTGCAATTGTGCTATTGGCAGTGTAGCATGGCAAAAATTGTTGGGCAATAAAAAACAGCACCAATCACAACGATTGGTGCTGTTTGTGCTTACGAGCAAGCCTAAATTAGGCTTCGGTTGCTGGGTTAAGAATCGCTTCGATCCGTTCTTGGTAGATCTTCTTGGGACCTGCGCCAACAATCCGATCGACCTCTTGACCACCTTGGAAGAAGATCAAGGTAGGAATCCCTTGAACCCCGAATTTCATGGCATTGCCACTATCTTCATCGGTGTTTACCTTGGCAATTAACAATTTGCCTTGGTATTCATCGGCCAATTCTTCGAGCACAGGGGCGATTGAGCGGCAAGGTCCACACCATGGTGCCCAGAAATCAACCAAAACCGGAATATCGGAATTAATCACTGCTGATTCAAATTCGGCATCGCTAACTGCTAATGGCTTGGCCATTGAAAGTCCTCCTTGATAGCTTGTGCATTGCTGCACCTGCATGTAGTGTAGCACGTTTTTGATAAAAGCTAATAAGCGTTATATTAATGTTTAGGTGCTACTCGGCAGCGCTAAAACGTTGTTGTAAGGCTTGCTCAATTGCACTAGAAACCTCATTGGGAGTGCCATCAGCATCGATCAAAATCAACAAATCGCGTTCGCCGTAGTATTGGAGCAATGGCTCAGTTTTGGCATTGTATTCAGCTAAACGGCGTTTGATGGTATCTGGTCGATCATCATCGCGCTCGATCAATTGGCCGCCGCTAGCACGACATTGATCTATGGCTGCTTGATCACTGATATGCAAAATTTGGTCGGGCTGGCCTTTGATGCGGCAGATGCGGCGGCCACTCAAGCGCCGAATTGCCTCTTCATCGGAGAGCGTGAGCGCAATGACTACTTCAAGCGGGCGGTTGATTGCTTGCATCAATTGATCAAGGCTTTGGGCTTGGCTGAGCGTGCGCGGATAACCATCGAGCAACACGCCAACGTCGCTGGGAATAGTTAGCAGCCATTCGTTCAAGAGCTTGTTCATCAATGTATCGTCGACCAAGCGGCCAGCGGCCATCACCTGGGCAACTTCTTGGCCCAGCTCCGAGCCAGTTTCGACAGTTTGGCGCAACCGTTGACCAGTCGAGATGGAGTCAATCGCTGCTAATTTATCTAAATAGGCTGCTTGAGTCGATTTCCCCGCACCTGGGGGGCCAAAAAGAATGAGGTTAAGTGGTTTCATCCCTATACCTCGGCATTAAACAAATACTATACCCTATCTTATCACAGCCGTTTGGTGCTGATGTAGCGTGTTTAAAACAAAACAACCGCGAATATTCGCGATTGTTTTTTGGTGCCGAGGGTGGGAGTCGAACCCACACTCCCTTGCGAGAACTACGCCCTGAACGTAGCGCGTCTGCCAATTCCGCCACATCGGCTAAGGGATTTGCTGCTAAAGCAACGTTATCAAGTATAGCAAATCTTCAACGATTGTGCAAGTTGGGGCTAAAAAACTTCAGAGCCGCAGTTGCGACTCTGAAGTGCTGTAGATACTCACATATTTGCTGTTGACTCTCGGTTGCCCTGAAATACTCAAAAATTATTGTTGTAGTTTGGCAAGCTCTTCGCTGGTAATCATGCGAAATTGGTTGCTGCTTGCATCGTTGATATACACCATTTCTTCTTGCTTGACGCTCACCAACATATCCAAACGTTGGTCAGCATTGACATCAGCAAAGCGCAGACTAACAGGAGTTAAGTCTTCGCCGGCCCCAAACAGGTATGGGCCAACAATGGTGCGAGCCTTGGCTGGGTCGCCACCAGGCATTTCGACAATGACGATCCGGCGTTCCATATTCATTGCGACAAAGTGCGACGGCAAACCATTGGTTTCGTCGTGGCCAACGAAGGCGGTGGTTTGCATTGTGCGCGGGCGGCCATATTTTACATCGTCGTATTTAACTTTGAACCACGAGACAATGGGGCTGAACATCGCATTGGCCAAAATCAACGCTAAGATAATGGTGATAGCATAGGCAAATTTGTTATGCACACCAAACGACACCGAGCGACTTGCGTAGCGTTGCCGCGTTTGCGGAAGGGTAATGACGGTGGTAGGTCTCGTGCGGCGCACAACCTCCGCTGAACGTAGATCGCGACTTGTAATGGCCATAGCGAACCTCCTGTGAGTCAACCATTTGAGAACAAATATGCTGGCTGTGAGTATAGTAGAACATGCGTTCTGTGTCAAGCGAAAAGCAGCCTTTTTGCTTGCTAACTCTTTGATTGGTTGTCGTAAGGCCAATATTGATTTATTTAGCGACTGAATATCTCACTACATGTGTCCAATGTGGATTAGCCCAAATTTCGCCATGAGTTGGCTCAAATATGTTCAATGCCTGCTGATCATCAGCCAGAAAACCCAGTAGCCACGCAGTTAAGTAGCCGCGATAACTGCCACCATCATCTTCGATTTCTGTATGCCCAGCGCCAACTGAGATTGCCAAAAAGCGCTTATGCGCGCTTGATTGTTCTAAACTGGCTTGGTTGGCAGCAGCCGGCGAGACAATCAGATCGCGGGTTCCACTTAGAATGAGCCACGGAACGGCGATTAAACTTGGATCATAGGTGTGTGCTTCATCTGTCCAGCGCTGTTGCGGTAGCGCATTGGTGATCAAAGTTTTGATCATCTGGCCTTGTGGATAGCGATTGGAGGCATTGATTATTCCAGTCGCGCCTTGCGATGTACCAACAGCTCCGATCTGATCAAGCTGAATTTTTTGAAATAAAGCATTAGTTGGGTCTGCATTGGCAGCAATTAAATAATCGAGAGTTTGAATAATCGCCGCCCCATCGCCAGTATTTTCACTATAACTATCAATCACAATAAATCCCCAACTTGCCAGATGTTCAAATAAACCAGCATATTTTTCTGGCGAAGCAATCGTCCCATTGCCCCAAATAATTACTGGATATGCACGCACTAAATCAGTTGGATAATATATAATTGCTTTTTGCTGATCGTTCAGATTGACTTGATTGTGGTTAATTGCTAAGCTTCCATGCTGCGAATAATTAAATTCCAATGGATACGCAGGATCAAAGGCATAAGTGCTGCGTTTACCAGCGGTGAATTTCAGCCCGATGATACAGAGCAAAGTTAATACGATAAAACTGCCTAAAAATCCCCAAAGTAGTTTTTTCTTGCCTGCCATATGTGCAACCTCATCCGAGCCAAATTACGCTCATTTTAGCCAATTTAGCAAATTGGTGCGTCTTGCATGCCAAAAATTAGAGGTTTGTGTATCTAGGGTTGGTTGTAGCGCTACGATTGTCAGTTTCTACATCACAAGGAAGGCTGCGATGATTCCAATACGCCGTGTTATGAGTATGTTGATTGTAAGTAGTATGATGATTGGTATCGTCCCTTCAAAAGCTGTTCAATCAACCGCGTCCACTGTTCAGCCCGTCGCCCAGCATGCCACATTAAACGATATTCTGCTTGATGCCGAACATTCAACCCTTGATTTGGAAACCGATCCATGCCCTGAGCCTGCTGCAAGCGTTGATTTGCCTGATTTGGAGCCGGCACCTAATCAGCCACAAAATGCCTCAGTCAAGCATACCAACCAGGCTTTACCACCTACAAACTACCCGTTGAACTGCGAGTTTGCTCGCAATCGGGAAATTTTGGCAACGCTTAGTCCTGAATCGTTCAGCCTTGAAAATGCCAATCAAGCCTTTACAACTGAAGCATTGGTTGTGCCGGATGCTAGCCAAATGCTGATGTTTGAATACATCGTTGGGCGCAAAACAGCTGATAGCATGACCCCACTGTATGTAGAAGTATTGAGTGGGGCAAACTTTGCGACGGTGACCAATATTAGCAATTGGCGGATTAAGGGCCAATATCGGCTTGGCTGGCAAACAGGCCGATTAAATATTCAAGCATTTCGGGGCCAAACGATTAAGATCCGCTTTATTAATGATTGGTGGTGGATTGATCAGCCATCGGCCCAAGTACGCAATCTGCGCTTAGTCCAAGAAATCCCTGATTGGGAGCTATCGACTATTGGCGAATTTGCCATTCATAATGATCATTTGATCGGCGCGTATGCGGTGATTACCGGGGCCAGCGCTAGTCTTATTTCTGCCCCCATCAATCTAAATCAGCAAGTTCAAAGCCTGACATTTCGTTACCGAACTGGGCGTTGGCAAAGCGATCGTACCGCACCGCTTTTTGTTGAGATTCTAAGTGGTACAACATTTGCAACTGTCACTAATATTGATCAGTGGACGCTGCAAGGCCGATTAACTGATGGTTGGCACGAAGCAGTGCTGGATGTTCAGGCATTTCGTGGTCAAACGATTAAAATCAAAATTATCAACGATTGGTGGCCACACGATCCTCAAGTTACGGCGATTGATCGTTTCACATTTAATAGATCCGTACCTGGTTGGGATATTTCAAATGCAAGTTTTGTGCGAACTAATACAGCAGCACTCCCATCAGGAACCCCATTAAACGTTGATTTTGAACAAGATTTTATCGCCTTTGATGTGATTGAAAACCCTGATTTTGAACAAGATCAACTCGTGCTATCTGAACTACAACAGCCGCTGATCAATCTTGAAGGCCTGCAAACGAGGGCAAGTAGTGTTGATTTTGGCGTGCCATCTGCAGCAACCAGTATTCATTTTGAATATATGGTCGGCGATGTTGATGATGTTAATAATACTCGTCGGCTACTGGTAACGCTATTGAGCGGCGAAAACTTTGAAATTCTTGAATTTCCTCAAGGTCATACCTTTGTAAGTTCGAGCCAAGCAGGCTGGCAACAAGGTCGAATTGATTTGGTTGGCTATCGTGGGAAAACCATCAAGCTCCAGTTTATTAATGATGCGTATGGGCGCCCAATCAGCCAGATTAAAGCGTTCAAACTTGTTCAAGATGTACCTGCTTGGCAAGTGCAGAATCATCAATTTCTTAGCATTGATCACAATCCAACCCAAGGTAATTATGGATATCTGTATGGCCATGCAACGCAGCTAACCTCGCTAGATTTTACTGTTCCGCTGACTGCTCAACAGGTGCGCTTCGATTATCAAGCGGGCTTTAGCGACAATCCTGCTGCACGCCAGCGAGTTGCAATCAGCATCTTGAGCGGCAATACCTTTGAAATTGTCCATGCGCTTCCAGCCGATTCTTTGCTTGGTTCAACCGATCAAGGCTGGCAAACTGTAGCGCTTGATTTGCAGCGCTTCCAAGACCAAACAATTAAGCTTCAATTCACCTTAGAAGCCCATAATACTGCCTATTTGCGGTTAGATAATCTTCAAGTAGGCCACGTTCTAGCTGGCTGGTCGAGCAGCGAGCATACGCCAATTATGCTTGAAACCCGTGATTCGAATCGCCAAGTTGTGCGATTTGCTGGCAGTAACGCGCGTTTTACCAGCGATGCCTGGACTGTGCTATCCGATACTGAAGCTCTCCAATTTAACTATAAAACTCAACACCCTGATGCGTGGTGGCGTTCGGTGATTGAGGTTTATGTGTTAAGTGGCGACGGCTTTGAAATCGTTACGCCGATTGATGCAGGCTTAGTCTATGGTTATGGCAACGACCCAAATAATGGTTGGCACGAAGCCCACTTAGGCTTGGCTCAATTTCAAGGCCAAACGATTAAGCTCCAATTTAAGCATCAAGGTCATGGCTATTCGACTTCTTGGCTGGATAATCTTCAGTTAATTGCTGGCGAAACGCGGGCAAAACAAGCAGCCCAAGATGCTCCTGATCATGCTTTTATCGAAATCTCACGCGCTGGTCAGTATGTTACGAGTTCTAGTTTTGAACTCGCCAGCGATAGTCAATTCTTGCGTTTTGTCTATCAAGTTGGCAATAAAGATCATGGGAATGCGCAACATCATTTGGCAGTTGAAGTACTTTCAGGGGCTAATTTTACAACCATTAGCAGAATCGATCAGTATCAACTGTATCATTCGCTTAACGATGGCTGGAAGATCGCACAATTGCCAATTCAGCAATTCCAAAATCAAACGATTAAAATTCGCTTTATCGCCCCTGGTTGGGTTTCTGCCCCAATCGTGCGGATTGATAAGGTTGCCTTGCTCAATCCACGAGCAAGCATTACCGGCCCAATCAATGTTCCTGGCGTGACATATTTGAATGTACCACTTGCTGAATTAGCCGGAATTACTACCCCAACGACAATGACAATAAATTCCTTAGTTATTTATGATGAGTATATGGAAGTGGCAGGTCACGTGCATTATAGCAATAAGACTTATCCATTTGCCTTGACTGGTGATTTGTATCACTCTAGTCTAGGAACACCTGGTGATATTGTGGCTGATCTTCAAGACACCACTGGAACCTTTGAAGCCCTTTATTTTGCTCTACGTCAACAACCATTTGGGCCTCAAGCCAATCCTTCAATCGTTGATCAAAATCTCTCGTTATATCTCCAACGCCATGGAACACGAGAGGCTACATTAATTGATCTAGGCTTAGATGATTCACTGAGTGCATTGTTAAGCCCAATATTCGAGCTGCCAGCGCTTATTAGTGCTAATTATGCTGACGATTACTGGTTTGGCAAGCTTCTTGAACCTCAATCTACTTTTGAAGCATTAGGTGACCCTGACGAAAAGAAGTGGACATGGAAGCGCACCACGATTGGTAAAGATTGCACATTATTACAACGGCTTGATTTTGGTGTCGTAGTTTCAGTTCCAGATGGAAATATTGGTCAAAATAGCGGCAAATTTGGAAGTCAACTGGAAGTATTGGGATCAATCTCTAATGGTTATGTAACACCTGGACAATCGTGGCCAGCAGATTCATGTGATATCTATGATGCTGATAATGCTGGCGTTACTTTAGGCTCTAGAGATGATCCCGTGACTGTTAAAATTGTGTCCTCAGGTAACAATTTAACGGGCAATGATGCCCAAGGTGATTATTTGAGTGATGCAACCTTTGGGGGCGATGCTACTCGATTTAAAGGTAATCAACTCTGGTTTGATCAATTTATTGGCGATTTGATCAAATCGGTTGATATGGTTTCAAAACTATTTTCAATCCCGATTACTGTTGGTGATGTATCACAATTGTTCCCAGAAAGTACACCAGATATGGGAAATAAACCTTCCTTATCAAATAGTATGATATTAAATGACTGGGATGATAATCCTAATACAAAAATAAAAGTCTTACGTGTACCATTTCAGCAATCTGTACTCGTTAAACAACGAGATTATTTTATGGTTTCTGCTACCATTGCATGTAAGAAACAAAATAGTAATCGAGATATGTTGGTGAAAATATATTGGGATATTCCACTTTATGATAATGTTTCCAGAAAAGAATTGAATGTTAATTTATATAATAGAAGCTTTTTGGTCGATTATAAGAGTGGTCCTTGTAATAATTAGGTAGTTTGAATAGCGTAGGAATTAGATTACCCCTATAAGGTAAGCTAATTCCTACTAGTAGCAAAGGAATGACTATGAACACATTTCAACGGTGGTTGCTGGCGGCCTCGCTGATTAGCTGTTTGGTGCTTAGTTTTTATAGTTATACAATCAATCATAATTTAGAGGTTATTGAAGCACGCCAGCGTGGGCAAATTGCGACGACAGGCCAATCATTATGGTTTAGTTGGTATTTTTGTGCTGATAAACTTACCTGGGTTTTAAGAGCTAGTGATCGTAATGCTCAAACAGAGGTTTTAGAATATCTTTCTAATGCACAACTTCATTGTGAAGCATCTTCACAATTTATCTATAATTATAATGCTTCTCTAAATTGGCCTATTAAACCATGGTGGAATTTAAGTTTAGGTTCAGGCAATGTGATTGGATTTGTGCAATTATTTGATTATTATTCAGTTGAAATAAGTCATATTAGCAGTATTATTGAAAAAGAAGGATCTGTTAGTGTTGCAAGTCGTGCTCGAATTCAGCAATTGTACGATGATCTTACAAATTTTACTGAAGAAATACCTGAATCTATGCTCCAAAAAGGAGATATTAGCGAAATCCATCAGGCAATAGTGGATTGGTGTGGCATGATCAACGATGTTGAAGCTAAAGAGGCAATTAGGCTTCGAGAAGAGCAATATCAGGATTCTTGTAAATAGGAGAAGTTGTTATGTATCAAGTTAGAAAAGCACGCCGTTGGCAACAGGTTCATGTCCAAAAATATCTTTATCTTATTAATATTGGGCTATATTCATTAGCAATCTATCTCTTGATTTTACAGCTGAAAATATCGTTGGTTGGTGGGTTGATGATCCTTGGCATCAAGTGAATTTTGCATCATTCATCTGGTTTCCAATTGGTTTGTTGCTGATAAATCCATTAATTTGGCAACAGAAGTATATGCCAACAAGTTTAGGAATTCTCGCGGGGCTTTTGATCCTGATAAATGGATTTATGTTTGGATTTATGCAGGTCGACGTTAGTGATGCTGATCAAGTTGGTTGGGCTGTGGTAACGCTGCTTTCGGCTATGTTTGCGTGGTATGCATGCTATCGAGCTAAGCCATGGCGCAAGTTGCAGAAGCGCAAATAGGCTCGTTGGTTGAACCAAGCAGTGCTACCAGTCACATGCTGGATGATCAAACGATTACAATTGGCCAAATTGAGCATAGCTATGGGTTGGCAAGTCTGGGCAAGCTCTTGGTGATCAGCTATCATAACATGGTTAGCCAATCAACCTAGGATACTGTTTAGATGCTTGCTTATTGGATTAATTTGGTCTTTGTGGTGCTTGAAACTGCTTTAGGGACGTTTATTCTGGCTCGGGCAAGCCAGTATCGGCCTGCCCGAATCTTCTTTTGCTTAACCTTGTGCTTGGTGGTGATCAATAGCACGGCGTTGGCCCGTAACTTAACCACTGATCCAATCATCTCTTATAAGCTGGTTTGTGTTGCGTTGATGAGCTTGGGCAGCTTGTGTTTATTAATGCTGTTGCTGTTTGCGGCGCTATTTATGCCTGAATGGTGGGAAGGCAAGCGCCCAATTCGTTTGATCAGTCTGGTTTATGGTGGGGCAATTGGCATAGTAGGGCTTGATCTGATTGGCCAATTTGGCTGGTTTACGGCGGGGATTGAGCTATCTAAAGGGATTTATCGGCCAATTGCTGGTTCGGCGGCTGGCTTAATGTTGGGGTTATTCAGCCTTGGTTGGTTGGTTCAGCTTGGTTTGTTGGCAACGGCATTTTGGCGCAATCCAGCAACGCGGCGCTCGATTAGCTGGCTCATGTTCGCAATTCTATTTGCAGTGCTTACCAACTCGGTCTTGGGAATTATTAAGTTGGATTCAAGCGGGCAGCTTGCAAGTATTTTGCAAACGGTACCCTTAGTTGTAAGCCTAACCTATATTGTGCTGCGTGGGAGTTTATTTCAAACTAAACAAGTGGCGGTGCAACAGGCGCTACAAACAATGAGCGAGGCTATGCTTGTGGTTGATCGCGAAGGCATGTTGGTGTATCTCAATTATGCTGCTCAACAGCTTGGTTTGCAGAATCAACAACCACTTCAGCACAATTTAGCCACAATTGGGGTTGCTACTGATGATATCGCAGCATTGCAGCATGCATTAGCACACGATCCATTTCAGCCTTTCACTCAAACGCTGGCTTTAGGCGAGCCATTGCGCTTGCTTGAAAATACTGTTTCGCCAGTGTTGGATAATGTTGGGCAAATTCAAGGCACGATGTTGTTCATTCGCGATATTACTGAATTGGAACGGCGCACGGCGTTGCTTGAGCAGGAACGGTGGCGGCTGAGTACGACAGTAGCGCAACTTGAGCAAGAACAAGCAGAGCGCAATCAATTGGCGCAGGCAGTACAAGCACTTTCGTTTCCAACGATTCCGGTTTTACCTGGTGTGTTGGTCATGCCGTTGATTGGCGTGCTCGATCAGCAGCGAATTGCTGAATGCCAGCGGGTCTTGATGGAAACGCTCAATCAGCAAGCGGTGCAACGCTTATTAATTGATTTAACTGGGGTTCAGTCGATTGATGATCAGGGCGCAATTGGCATGCAACGGATTTTGGGTGCAGCCTACTTGCTGGGAGCACAAACAACATTGATTGGGGTTCGGCCAGATGTTGCGCAAGCATTGGTAAGGATGGGAGCTGAGTTGAACACTGTAGCGACAGCAGCAACCTTGCAAGCAGCAATTGGTCAAATTATTGCAAACAAGAGCCACATCAAGCACCAAAAATTCGCTGATGTGGCCCCTATATGTTGAGATTAGCGCGGGCGAATTGCCAAGCCCTGCAATTCGAGCGCATATTCAACCCCTGCTTGCAAGTTGGCGCGGGTTACGATGCCTGTTAGATCGATGCCCAATTGAACGATTGTTTGAGCAATTTCGGCCCCGATGCCCACCAAGACAACGGTTGAGCCAAGCAAGCGGGCAGCGCGGGCGGCTTGCAAGAGATAGTTGGCAACCCCAGTGTCGATAACGGGCACACCAGTAATATCCAAAATGACCACATCGGCGCTATAGGTATTGATTGCTTCGAGCAAGGCTTCCATAATTTGGCCTGCGCGACGCGAATCGACCGATCCAATCAAGGGCAGCACCAAAATGCCGCCATAAACAGGCACAATTGGTGATGAAACTTCGGCTAAGGCTGATTCTTGGTTGGAGATAATTTCGACTTGGGCATCTTCATAGCCGTTGAACATGCCCATCATGCCTTCGGCGGTAAGTTCATGTAAGCGATCGAGCATTTCGAGCAAGAAGACCGGATCATCTGCATAGTAGTTTCGCAACACGCTAGCAGTGGCTTGGTTGGCGCTACGCAACACTTGTTGCACGCTATTCAAGGGAATATTTTGGCGAAAGCGATCGTAGCTAATGTCGCGCATATGTTGTTGATAGGCATGCTTCTCTGGATCACGCAAATCTTGAATTAATGCATCCATTGAGGCAACTGTGCGTTTTTTAAGTTCCTCGCGCGGCATTTTGCTATATTCAACTACATTGGCTTGAATTACCCCGATCGTGGCGTCGATAATTTCATCGAAGTGTTTGGTATAAAAAGCTGCTAAATCTGCCACAGTTGCGAGCCCTCCTAAAAGTTAGGTTTATGGATTGCGATACAAGAGACCAACCTACTGCGATCTGCCGAGTCTCTAACTATGCTGATTTAACAGCGTTTGGGCGTGATTAGCGTGGGCGAATAGCCAAGCCTTGTAAATCTAAGGCATATTCAATGCCCGATTGTAAGTTGGCGCGGGTGATAATGCCAGTTAAATCGATGCCCAATTGAACGATTGTTTGGGCAATTTCGGCCCCGATGCCCACCAAAACAACGGTTGAGCCAAGCAAGCGGGCGGCACGGGCTGCTTGTAAGAGATAATTGGCAACCCCGGTGTCGATAACTGGTACGCCGGTAATATCTAAAATTACCACATCGGCGCTATAAGTATTAATCGATTCAAGCAGCGATTCCATAATTTGGCCTGCGCGCATTGAATCGATGGAGCCAATTAACGGTAAGACTAACACGCCCTCATAGACAGGTACAATTGGCGATGAAACTTCGGCGAGCGCATAAGTTTGCGATGAAATAATTTCATCTTTGTGCTGCTGAAAGCCCTCGTAGACTGCGGCGATTGCGGCGGTGGTAATTTGATGACCTTTTTCAATCACATTAATTTGATCGTCGGGGCTATCGCTGTAGGCTTCGCGCAAGCTTTTAATCATAATATCGGTAGAAACAAGCAATACCTCTAAGAACGCGCCAATAGGAATGCCTTGTTGGGCACGTACATAACTGGTTTGACGCCAATAATCAGGGAAAGCCTGCGGTTTGTCGTTATCGAGATCGCGGGCATATGGATCAAGCCCAGCTATTACCCGTTTACGCACATCATCTCTGGGCATTGAACCGTAGGTGGGAATTTGGCTTTGTAAGGCGTTGATAACGCGATCGACAATGACTTCTTCGTGCTGCTTGAACATTTGATAATAGTTGGTCATGCAGGCTCCTTGAATGCTGGCAAGGTTTCCCGATTGCCAAGGTATCTCGCTTCTGGTTTGGCCAACGGAAGGGTTTCTCTACGACCCTTCCGTTGCAACTCCAAACACTTATTTGATGACGATGTTGACCAAGCGATTTGGCACAACAATTTGCTTGACGATGGTCTTGCCTTCGACCAACGGTGCAATTTTTTCATCGGCCAACGCGGCTGCAATCATTGTTGCTTCATCGGCGCTGGCGGCTACCTGTATTTTACCGCGAACTTTACCATTGATTTGCACTGGCAATTCAATTGATTCGTCGATTAATAAGGCTTCGTCGTAGCTTGGCCACGCTTGCACATGCACGCTTTCGCTATGGCCCAAGAATTCCCACAATTCTTCGGCAATATGCGGCGCGATTGGCGCTAACAACAAGGTTAAGGCCTCGCTGGCTTTGCGCCATTGTTCGCTGCCATAAACATCGGTTTCGCGGGCTTTCATCAATTCGTTGACGAATTCCATCAAGCCAGCAATTGCGGTGTTGAAGGCAAAGCGTTGAATATCGTCGCCAACCTTTTTAATGATTCGATGGGTTTGGCGTTCCAACGTGCTGGGATTGCCCGCTGCATCGTGGCGTTGTGGCGTATCGGTTACGACGCGCCACGCGCGATCCAAGAAACGTACACAACCTTCGATCCCGCGATTGTTCCAAGGGCCGCCTTGCTCCCACGGGCCGATGAACATCAAGAAGGTGCGCACTGTGTCGGCTCCATATTGGGCTACCAACATATCAGGGTCAATCACGTTGCCACGTGATTTGGACATTTTATTACTATCTTCGCCCAAAATCACCCCTTGGTTGATCAAGCGGGTCATTGGTTCGTTGGCGCTGACCAAGCCCATATCGCGCATGGCCTTCCACCAGAAGCGGGTGTACAACAAGTGCATCACTGCATGCTCGCGCCCACCAGTGTATTGATCAACTGGCAACCATTTGTCGGCGATGGCTTTGGTAAATGGCGCGTTGGCATCGTGGGGGCTTAAGTAGCGGGCTTGATACCACGATGAATCGACAAAAGTATCCATGGTGTCGGTATCGCGCTCAGCTTCGCCGCCACAATTGGGGCAGGTGGTAAAGCGCCAGGTTGGGTGCAATTTCAAGGGCGATTCGCCAGTTGGCTTGAAATCGACTTGATCAGGCAACAGCAATGGTAATTGATCTTCTGGCACGGGTACAGTACCACATGTTGGGCAATAGATCATTGGGATCGGCGTGCCCCAATAGCGTTGGCGGCTCACCAGCCAATCGCGCAAGCGATAGTTAATTGCGCGCTTGCCCAATTTTTCAGCTTCCAACCACTTAATCACTGCTTCTTTGGCATCGGCGGAGCTTAAGCCGTCGATCTGGCCAGAATTAACCACCGTGCCATAGGCTGCTTCTGCTGCTTCCAAGGGTGTTTCCGCAGTTTGTTCTGCTTGGATAACCACGCGCTTGATTGGCAAGCCAAAGGTTGTGGCAAAGGCAAAATCGCGTTCGTCGTGGCCAGGCACGGCCATGATCGCACCAGTGCCATAGGTCATCAGCACATAGTCGGCAATCCAAATTGGCACGCGCTCTTGGCTAGCTGGATTGATCGCATAAGCGCCGATCCAAACTCCTGTTTTGGGTTTTTCGTCGCCGGTCGATTGGCGCTCAACCTCGGTTTTGCGAATTGCTTCGGCGACATAGGCATCGACGCTGGCTTTTTGCTCGGCGCTGGTCAATTTGGCAACTAATGGATGTTCGGGAGCCAAGACCATAAAGGTTGCGCCCCACAAGGTATCGGGTCGGGTCGAAAAGACCGTGATTGGGTCGCCAGCTTCAGATTTAAAGGTGATTTCGGCACCTTCCGAGCGCCCGATCCAATTACGTTGCATCGACGTAATGCGTTCTGGCCAATCCAAGCCCGAGAAATCCAGCAATTCATCGGCGTAGGAGGTGATTTTGAAATACCATTGATCCAAATCGCGCTTGGTAACTAAGCTATCGCAGCGTTCGCAGCGGCGTTCGTCGCCAATAACCTGTTCGCGGGCCAAGGTTGTATTACACTTGGGACACCAATCGACAGCTGAGAATTTTTTATAGGCCAAGCCACGTTTGAAAAACTGAATAAAAAACCACTGGTTCCAGCGATAATATTCAGGGTCGGCGCTGATAATTTGTTGATTCCAATCGACCATCATTCCCATCGATTGCAATTGACCACGCATATATTCGATGTTCGAATAAGTCCATTTGCGTGGATCTAAGTTGTTTTTGATGGCGGCGTTTTCGGCGGGCAAGCCAAAGGCATCGAAGCCCATTGGGAAAAAGACATTGTAGCCCTGCATGCGCATATAGCGGGCATGCACATCGCTGGGCGACATGGCATACCAGTGGCCGATGTGCAAGTTGCCTGATGGATAGGGCAGCATGGTAACTGCATAATGTTTTGGTTTATCACTATCTGGCTCAAAGCGATAAATTCCATCACGTTCCCAACGTTCGCGCCATTTTGGCTCGGTGACGCTACTGTCATAACGAGTGGCCATACATAACTCCTTAGTTAAACATATCTGAATTGGCAAAAATCTAAAACAAAAAACCCCGAACCCATGCGAGGGACGGAGCAAAACCCCGTGGTACCACCCTGCTTATGAGCCGAAGCACATCACTTGTAGGCGCAATAACGGGCGCACCCGCCACCAACTACGTAGCCGAGGCTGTTCCCTGGTGGGGCAATAAACGGGCGAGTTGGGCGCTTGCTGTAGCTTTGCACCAACCAGCTACTCTCTGTAAAAACGCGCTTAATACTCCCGCCAACCAATTACTATCAATTAATCGCGATTATACCACGGCTTGATCAGCATCCATCAATCTTTGGATGGAGCTATTTGCCTAATCGTTGCTTGATCAGAACGAAAGGCCTGAACGTGACAAAGGAACTAGTTCTAACCAAGATTAGCTGGGTACCTGTGATCATAACTAACTACATACCTCGCTTTTGAAACTCATTGGCCTAAGATCGCTACAAACAAGCGTTTGAAAGCCATTTAAGCTAAGCAAAGTAAAGGTTCTCCTGATTAGAATCAGCAGTTAGGTTAAATTTGCATAAAGAAATGCTTGCTAGTACAATAGTCCCATCCCCAACGGGATACGAATTTAAGCGATTGTTGCCCCATAGCGCCTCAAACTGAAGCGTTACCATACGCTCATAACCAGTGAACGGGCTTCTTTAAGCTATAACTCTCACCAATTTGCGACAATCCCCTTTTGATGAAAGGAGGGATGCAGCGTAGTATTCGTATTTTGATATTTTAGCCACTTGCTCACCATCGTACCGCTTGGAAATTGACTGGTATTACATACACACTTGTGTGTGGAGGATGGCATGGCCAAATTCCCCTTCATTCGGCAAGCAGCCCTCATTGCAATGACGCTCTCATTGGGACTTCAAGGTGCGGCGCAACCAGCCCGTGCAGAAGTATTGCGTGCTCCGACTGCGACGACCAAGTTCCTCGTTGAACCCAACAGCCCAGCTAATAAATTTGTCCGCACAAATGGCACGTTAATTGCCGATTATGGTTCTTTTTCAGTTTGGCAAGTTGCTGATAGTAACGTCAACAGCCTAAACCAATTAGCTGGTGCCCAAGCCGCCGATCTCGATACGATTGGCTTGCGCGGGATTAGCTTTAATCCTTTAAAGAACGTTCCCACGGTGCAATCAAGCTTGAGCCAAAGCCCAACTGCCGACCCACAACTGTGGTTGGTGCAATTTGCGGGGCCGCTCAAGGATGCGTGGTTGGATGAAATTACCAAAGCCGGGGCCGAACGTGTCATCTACATGCCCAATAACGCCTACCTCATTTGGGCAAACGGCCAAACCTTGGCCAAACTCGATTCGCTTAGCAAGAGCAATGTAGCGATTCAATGGGCTGGTGCCTATCACCCAGAATATCGCTTGGCACCTGAATTGCGCCAAAAAGCCAGCAATCCCGACGCAAAGGGCCTGGTCGATGTCACGATTCAGTTCTACAACAGTGCCACGGTTGAGCGAGATGTGAACGAAGTGCTGAAAGCCAGCGCTCAAGTTTATGCAACACCATGGCAAGTGCTCAACTTCACCACGATTTCGGTGCAAGTGAGCGAAGACGCATTGGGGCCAATTGCGCGCCGCGCCAATGTCTACAACGTTGAGTCGTGGCAAGCTCCCCAAAAATTTGACGAACGCCAAGGCCAAATTCTGGCTGGCAACGTAACCACCACTGGTGGCAAAACTGTGCCAAGTGGCCCAGGCTACCTTCAATGGTTGCAAAGCCAAGGCGTGCCAACTGATCCTAACCAATATCCAATTGTCGATGTTGTCGATGATGGTTTGGATAACGGCACGACCTCGCCAGGCCATCCTGATTTCTATGTCAATGGAACCATGCCAGGTGCTTCGCGGATTACCGCCGTTGGTAACTGTACCAACGATTCAACCGGTAACGGCCAAGCAGGCCACGGGAATCTCAATATTGGGATTGTTGGCGGCTACAATAATCTGACTGGCTCGCCCTACGTTGATGGCGCTAGCTCTGGGATTACCGGTGGCTATCGGGTTGGCTTAGGTATTTCGCCATTCGGTCGGATGGCCAGCACCAAAATCTTCAATAACGCTGGGATCTTCAACCTAACCAACTGTGGTGGTGGTAGCAACTACTTTGGGATTATCGAAATGGCTTATAGCCATGGCGCTGCAATCTCATCCAATAGTTGGGGTGCAAGCACTGGTGGTGCTTATAGCGTTTCGTCGCAAGCCTTCGACCAAGGCACCCGCGATGCAAGCAGCACGACTGCTGGCAACCAACAAATGACCCACATTATTGCTGCTGGTAACGATGGCGCAGGCGCTAACACAATTGGTGCGCCTGGGACTGCCAAAAACGTTATCACCGTTGGTGCAACCGAAAACGTGCGCGATCAAGGCGTGCTTGATGGTTGTAACATTCCGGATGCTGATAATGCTGATGATTTAGCGACCTTCTCAAGCCGCGGCCCAACCGATGATGCCCGGATCAAGCCTGACATTATGGCTCCTGGGACGCACGTGATGGGACCTGCTCCGCAAATCGGTAGCTTTGACGGAACTGGCGTTTGTGGGCCAGCTAGTGGTACCCACTATCCAAACGGCCAAACCCTCTACACCTGGTCGAGCGGTACCAGCCACTCAACCCCAGCGGTTGCAGGCACGGCTTCGTTGCTCTACACCAAATATCGCACCAGCTTCGGCGGTGGGGTTGCTCCAAGCCCAGCAATGTTGAAAGCCTATATGTTGGCTTCAACCCGCTACCTGAATGGCGCAAATACCGGTGGCAGCTTGCCATCAAATACCCAAGGTTGGGGCGATGTGAACTTGACGCCAGCCTTGGATAGCACCCAACGGATTTTGGTTGACCAAACCCGCACCTTTGGCGCAACTGGGGAAGAATTCACCCAAGTTGGTCAAATTGCTGAATCAACCAAGCCCGTTCGGATTACCTTGGCCTGGACTGACGCAGCTGGCAGCACAACTGGTAACAGCTATGTCAACGATCTTGACCTTGAAGTAACCGCTGGTGGCCAAACCTACAAAGGTAACGTCTTCAACGGCGCCCTTTCGACTACTGGTGGCACCGCCGATAACAAAAACAACGTTGAAGGCGTGTACTTGCCAGCAGGTACCACCGGCACCATCCAAGTGAAAGTTATTGCCCGCAATATTGCTGGCGATGCAATTCCTGGCAATGCCGATACCACTGACCAAGACTTTGCCTTGTATGTTTACAACGGCTCAGTTGGCCCAACGGGCACTTTGACTGGTCGCGTTGCCCAAAGCAACAACAACCCAGTTGCTGGAGCAACTGTGCGGACTAGCGCTGGCGCAAGCGCTTTGACCAATGCCAGCGGTAACTACAGCATGGTTGTACCAGTTGGTACCTATGCAGTAACTGCCAGCTTGCAAGGTGCTTTCCAAGCTGTACCAAGCGTAACGATTACCCAAAATGTCACCACGACCCAAAACTTCACTTTGAGCTATGGCTCAATCAGTGGGACGGTGCGTGATGCCTTTACCCCAAGTAACGCTGTTGCTGGGGCAACCGTTTCGGTGCCCGGGTATAGCACCATCACCAACGCTGCTGGTCAATACACCATTCCAGTGGCAAACGTTGGCTCAACTACGGTTACGGTTAGCGCTCCGAAGTATGTTACCCAATCACAAACTGTGACGGTAGCTGATGCAACCAACGCTACCCAAGACTTCAGCTTAGCCGCTGGTGCGGTCGCAGGGATTGTGACCAACAGCGCTAACGGTGCTCCGGTGGCTGATGCAACCGTGGCAATTAGCAACCAATATGTGAAAACCAAAGCTGATGGTAGCTTTGCAATTCGCTTGGAGCCAGGCAGCTATACCCTGACTGCTTCAAAAATTGGCTTTGCTGCTGACAGCGAAAGCTTAACGATTACGAATGGGGTTACTGCAACCCAAAATCTGGCAATTACCCCAGCGTTTGGCTACACCCCAGCCAGCTTGAGCCGCACCTTTAACTTTGGTGATGCTCCATTCACCGATACGGTTGGTTTGACATTGACCAACAATGACACCCAACCATTTACCTACACCATTCGCGAGCGCGTTGGCAATTCGACCGGTAAAATCTTGGTCGTTCAACGCTCTTCGGCCACATCGGCCACGGCTGCAACGACTGCTTTGACCGCGCTTGGCTATACCTTCGAATCAATCGATAATGTTGCCTTCGAAGCCCGTAGCTTGGCCAACCTGCAAACCTTCGATGCAGTGCTCTACTTCGGTGCAACTGGCGGTACTGGCAGTAGCCCGAACCCCAGCGAAAACAAGCTGACCGAATACTTGAATGCTGGCGGCAAGCTGTTTATCGCCGATAACGACCTTGGTTACTACACCAACCCTGGCGTGTTCTACAAGACCATGCTTGACTCAACCTATGGTGGCGACGATCCAGGCTCTGCTAACCGGGCCTTAACTGGCGCTGGTTTCATGGCTGGGGTAAATACAGCATCAGGCGATAGCTTCCCTGACTACTACACCCCAGGTAGCTCATCAACCGTGATCTTCCGCTATGTGAATAACGCAGTTGGCGGTAGCTTCATCCAACGTAATGGCTACAAAGCTGTTTACCTTGCAACCGACTTCGTCAACCTTGGTACAACTGCTGTTGGCGAAACGATCGAGCGCACTGTGCTTGGGCGTGTCTTGCAAGCCCTTGTTGGTGGCGATGGTTTAGCTTGGCTGAATGAAGTACCAGTAACTGGCGTGATTGCTAGTGGTGATACGACCAATGTTGCCATTGGTTGGTATCCATCGGCGGTAACTCAGCCAGGTACCTACACTGGTAGCTTGAGCCTTAGCTACTCATCAGTGATTAGCCAAACCTTCAATGTTCCAGTGACGATGGTCGTCAATCCATCAGCAACTCAAGCCCAAATCTCGGGTACGGTTGTTTCGTCTGGTGTCTGTGATACTGTGCCTGCTCCTGCAAGCGGCGCGAAGATCGTCATTACCTACACCAGTGGCTTGACCGCAACTACTACCACGAACGCAGCTGGTCAATATAGCTTGTTCGTGCCAGAAGGTGGCACCTACACGGTTGCTGCTAGTGCCCTTGACCACCTTGGCCAATCACAAAGTGTAACAGTGGCTAACGGTGGCAATGTGACCCAAAACTTCACCTTGCGCTTGAACAAGCCTTGTGTGACGGTTAGCCCAAGTTCATTGAGCGCTTCACTGGTCTTGGGTGCTGCTCCAGTAACCCAAACCTTGGTTGTGACCAGCAAGGGTGCTCAGCCACTCAACGCAACCATCAGCGAACAAAGCCTCAGCGCCGTTAGCCAAGCTGGCTACACCATTGCTGAAGTTCCCTATAGCTGGATCGAAGCGAACGATGGCACTGACTTGGCTTTGACTGATGATGGCGCAGCCAATATCACCAGCCCATTCACCGTTACCATTTTCAACACCAGTAGCCGCAACCTGCGGGTCGGCAATAATGGTGGGATTTTGGTTGGGGCGACGACTGGCGATGTTGCAGCAAGCAATGGCTCGTTACTGACGAGTAGCGTCAACAATCTCATCGCTCCATTCTGGGATGATATTGATGACGGCGCTGGCGGAGTCTTCTGGAAAGTTATTGGCACTGCGCCAAATCGTTCATTGATTGTTCAATGGAATAACCGCGCCCACTACGAAAACGTTGGTAGCGGCACGTTCCAAGTTGTGATCAAAGAACAAGGTGGCATGGTCTACCAATACAAGGATGTCGATTACGGCGATGCAGCCTTCAACAATGGTGCTAGCGCAACCGTTGGTGTTCGCGGCGCAACCACGGCGCAAGCTGTTCAATACAGCTTCAACCAACCACGGGTGCGCAACGAAATGGCCTTGTGTGTCTCGGCAACCTGTGATGGGATTTCATGGTTGAGCGAATCGCCAACCACGATTACTGGCTTGGCTGGTACGCCACCAAGCAACCAAGTTGTCAATGTCGTCTTCTCGACCACTGGTCTGACCCAAGCTGGGGTCTACACTGGCAACTTGATCTTGACCCACAACAGCCCACAACCAGCAGTAACCATTCCAGTTACCTTGACGGTTACTGCGCCTGCCAACTTCGGTACGGTCAGCGGTACGGTTCAAGGCTTGGCTGCATGTGATGTCTCACCTGCTCCATTAAGTGGCGCAACCGTGACGATCAACACTGCAACCCCAACCGTCTTAACAACGAATGCTGCTGGCGCATATAGCTATAGCTTGGCTGCTGGAACCTACACGGTTACCATTGCTAAAGCTGGCTATGTGACCCAAACCTTCACCGTGACGGTTCCGGCAAGTGGTGCTGTAACCCAAAATGCCCAACTGCGCTTGAACGCGCCATGTTTGGATGTGGATACCACGCCAATCAGCGAAACTGTTGGCATCAACACCATCACGACCCAAACCCTCACCTTGGAAAACAATGGTGCTGCACCATTGACTTGGACGATTGGTGAATTGGCTGCAAATGGCCGCCCAGCCCCACGTGGTGAAGGTGTGCTCAGCCGAAACCCAGTAACGGCAAGCCAACGTCCTGCTGCTAGCCAGCAAACCGCTCCTGCTGAAGAAGTCATTCAGGATGGTGGCTTCGAGACAACCGTTGCTGTTGGCAATGGCAACACCAATCAGTTCTGGAGCCAAAGCTCAACCAACTTCGGCGTTGTGTTGTGTACAACCAGTTGTTCAACTGGTAGTAACGATATTCCACATACCGGAACATGGTACGCTTGGTTCGGCGGGCTTGATCCAGCTCAATCCCCAGATGATGAAGTTGGTACCTTGTCACAAACCTTTACCGCTAATGGTAATGCTTCTGGTACCTTATCATTCTGGTTAAATGTCGTTGACGACGGTGGTACCGCCAGTGACTATCTCAAGGTCAAGATCGATGGTACAACTGTCTATACGGTAACCAATGCTCAAGCTGGAAACTTCACAGGTTATACCTTGATTGAAGTGCCAATTACTGCGGCAGTCTTGGCCGATACAACCAGCCATACATTGCTGTTTGACTCGTTCGTAGATGCAAGTGGTAACACCAACTTCTTTATCGACGATGTTTCGCTCGATATGGGTGGTGCTAGCGCTTCATGTACGCCAGACGTAGCTTCATGGGTTCGCGCAGTGCCAAATAGCGGCACGATTGCAGCCGATGGCTCAGCTAATGTGGCACTTGAATTCAACACCAACGGCTTGGCCGCTGGTCTCCACACGGTCAACCTGTGTGTTCAATCGAACGACACAACCAAGCCAAACGTTCAAATTCCAGTGACGATCAACGTGACTGAGAATGTTGACCCAACCCGCAAGGTCTACTTGCCTTGGGTGAACAAGAACTAAAATCCTTGGCGGCTCCTGGGCTTGCTCAGGAGCCGCCAATGGCTTTGGTTAACCAAAAAGCCCGCCTTGGAAGTTCTCCAAGGCGGGCTTTCATTAGCTGTTTTTTTAGACTTCCATTACGACCGGAATAACCATTGGGCGACGGCGGGTGCGTTCGTAGAGATAGCGCCCAACCACTTCTTTGATTTTGCGCGCTGCTGGCGATGAAACTGCTGGCGAGTTGCCCTCGGCGGTTTCTTCACCATCGCTGAAGGCCCGCGCTGGCACAACGTAGCTTTCGCTAAACGAAGCCCGCACTGCTTCCTTGGCTCCCTCGATCAAATCAGTTGAGTCACGGGTCGATACAAAGCCACGGCTGACAATATCTGGCCCGGCTACCAAATTGCCAGTTTGCAATTCGACTGAAACAACGACCATCAAAATGCCATCTTTGGCCAACATTTGGCGGTCGCGAACCACGGCGCCACCAATATCGCCAACCGAAACGCCATCAACAAAGACATGCCCAACTGGCGCACGGCTAACCAATTTGCCATAGTTTTGGCTGAATTCCATAATCGAGCCACCCTCGGCAATCAGCACATTGTCGCCATTAAAGCCCATGCCCTCGGCCAATTGCTTGTAACGCGCAAGGTGGCGATAATCGCCGTGGAACGGGATGACATATTGTGGCTGCACCAAGTTGAGCAACATTTTTAGCTCTTCTTGGGCTGCGTGCCCCGAAACGTGGACTGGCAAATCTGAACCATAAATCACATTCGCGCCAAGTTTATACAAGTTGTCGATCACTTTGTAGACCGAAACTTCGTTGCCTGGAATTGGCGAGGCCGAAATAACGACCGTATCGCCACGCTGAATCGAAATTTGGCGATGATCGCGGTTGGCCATGCGCGAAAGCGCCGCCATTGGTTCGCCTTGGCTGCCAGTACAGACAATGGCAATTTGATCATCAGGCAGGTTTTTCATATCGCCTGGCCGAATCAACACGCCATCGGGTACTTCCAAATAGCCCAATTCGCGCGCAATCGAGGTGTTATTTTCCATCGAGCGGCCAACAGGCACGACCTTGCGGCCATAATCAATCGCTGCATTAATCGCCATTTGCACCCGCGAAATATTCGAGGCAAAGGTGGCCATAATCACCCGCCCAGGTGCGGTAGCAAAAATTTGATCAAAGGCATCGCCAACCACGCGCTCCGATGGCGTGTAGCCCTTCGATTCCACCCGCACACAGTCGGTCACCAGAACAATGGGATTGCGGCGGCCAAAATCAACCAAGCGATCGATTTCGGTTGGCCAGTTATCAACTGGCGTGTGGTCAAGCTTCCAGTCGGTGATATACAAGGCCAAGCCTGCTGGCGAGGTCAAGCCAAAGCCGACCGAATCGGGGATGGAGTGGGCAATGTGGAATGGCTCAATCGTGAAGCAGCCAAGCTGGAATTTATCGCCTGGGGCAATTGTTTTGGTCGAAACTTTATCGGTCAAGCGATGTTCTTTGAGCTTATTCGAGAGCAAGCCCAAGGTCAAAGTCGTGCCATAGACCGTGGGAAAGCCCAAATCGCCAATCAACCACGGCACAGCCCCAATATGGTCTTCGTGGCCGTGGGTGAGCAACACGCCGCGAATATTGGCAACTTTATCGCGTAGGTAGGTAATGTCGGGCAACACCAAATCCACGCCCATCATCTCGCTTTCGGGAAACATCACGCCCATATCGCAGATGATAATATCTTCTTCATACTCAAAAACCCACATGTTGCGGCCAACTTCCGATGCGCCCCCAAGTGGGATAACCCGTAATTTGTTTTTAGTCATACGAATACAAACCACAGTGCAAGCAGGCTCGCACTGTCGTCATGGCTCCTTTCATGGATAATCCCAACCCCATTGGCTGAGATAGTTGTTAAATAAAGCTTCTTGGTCGTACCACTCCACATAACGATGAGTAGCAGTTCTTCAGATCACAGCGTAGGCCAGCTGACCTAAACTGCATTATTGGGCCAATGCTGCTTGATTTGGCTTAACAAGCTGGTTAATTGGCCAGATGTGGCATACAACGGCACTTTATTGCAATAATGGCGATAAAACCAACGCCGATACCATGGCGCTTTGCCGAATGCGTCTGTCATCAGCACATCGATGCGCTGCACATAATCATCGTAGCTATAGGCTGGCCGCAATTGCTCAACTGCCTGCCACGGATAAAATTGTAGCAAGCCAATTGTGCGAATCGTCAAGCCATCAGCTTCAAATTGATAGCTGGTTTGCCATTCCAAGAGCAATTGCCACAGCATGCGTGGCAAGCTCAAGCCCAAACTCAGCAAAAGAAAGGCTGTGGTTTTTTGACCAGCAGTCCAAGTTGGCGCTTGCTGTTGCCATGAACGAAACAAGGCACTTAATTCTAAGCCCAACAGATTAAATAGCAACCACCATGTGGCGATTAATAAGCCAGTGTTCAGCAAACCCAGCCCAATTAATGATCTGCGTTGCCGAAAAAAGCTCATGCATAATCCTCTTCGCTAAATCAACCAATTCGGATGTTCTGTGGTTTCTGCACTGAGACCTAAAACATTGATGTTTGGTGTGGCGGCGTTGGCTGGTCGTTTTCAGGCTCGCTTGGTTGGCCTGCTTCTTCGTGTAAGCGCTGGTTGAGCCGCGCAATTAGCCGTGGAACCAGCCGAATATCGGCGATTGCATCGGGCATGGCGTTCATGTTGCGCAGCACATAGGCTGGGTGAAACAAGGGTAAAAATACTGTTTGGCCAACCCGTTTCACGCCCCGAATGCCATGAATTTTAGTAATTTTGCCACCAGGGAAAAATTTGTTCATCGAATGCCGCCCAAGGGTCGCAATCAACTTGGGAGCCAAGGCCGCAATTTGGCGATCTAAAAATTGGGCACAAGCGGCAATTTCGCTTGGCTCAGGGTCGCGGTTGCCAGGTGGCCGACATTTGACCACATTGGCGATAAACACCTGTTCACGGGTAAGGCCAATTTCGGCCAGCCATTGTTCCAGTAAGTCGCCCGAAGGCCCAACGAAAGGCCGACCAAGCGCATCTTCACGTTGGCCAGGCCCCTCACCAATTAACAAAATTTCGGCATCGGCTGGGCCTTCGCCCGGCACTGCATTGGTTCGGGTGCGACAAAGTGGGCAAGCAGTGCAGTGGGCGACTTCTTCAGCAATCAGTGCCAAGGTTGCTGCTGCATCGGTCATAGGCGCAATTTAAACCCAGAGTTGCTCAAAACCTTAATCAAACATCGTTTGCATGTTTTGATATTGTACACGAATTTAAGCTTGTCTGATTCTGGATAGCTATTTGACACTCACCCGCTGACCAAACTTGCTTTCGGTGCCGTTGCGGAGGCGGGTAATATTATCGCGGTGCGAAACAACCACCGCTAAGGCAATCAAGCCACAGTAGGTCACAATTGCGATGTGGGTTTGATCGAGCGCAAAAAATATGCCAGCAGTAACTGCCGCCGCGATGCTCGCCAAAATTGAGGCCAACGAAACATAGCGGGTCAACCAAACAACCAGCCACCAAACTATGGCCGCTGCCACAAAGCCCCAAGGGAACAGGCCTAAAACACCGCCCAAGCCAGTGGCCACGCCGCGCCCGCCATGAAAGCCTGCAAAAATTGGGTAGATATGGCCAACGACGGCAATAATTGCTGCCAGCACCATGGCCCAAGCATTATCGGGCAAGAGCCACCGCGCGACCCAAATTGCTGCAATGCCTTTGAGCGCATCGAGCACAAACACCAAACCGCCATAGCGCGGCCCCATGGTGCGCAGCACGTTGGTCGCGCCGGTGCGCTTGGAACCAAACGACCGAACATCAATCCCACCAACCATGCGCCCAATCAGCAATCCAAAAGGAATTGACCCAAGCAAATAACTGATTACAGTAATCAGCAGGTAATTCACGCAGCCTCCTTAGTCTTGGTTTTGGCGTGGTGGTTGGCGGAAAATCTCGCGAGCAGCCCAAATATATTCAACTCCCGACATGATGGTGAGCAACACCGCCAGCCACAAGACAATTGATGATAAATGGCTAAGCCACGTCAAGCCGCCACCAAAATCAATTGCATTGAACCAGCCAGCGCGGTCGATATTGGCGCGAACCATAATCCAGCCAAGCGCAATAATCGTGATGATCATTTTGAGCTTGCCCCAGCGCCCCGATGGAATAACCACGCCTTCGGAAGCAGCTAGCGAGCGCAAACCAGTAACCACAAATTCGCGCACCAAAATAATAATCGCCGCCCAAGGCGCAAGCAGGTTGGTTGCAACCAAACAAATCAGAATGCCGGCAGTATAAATTTTATCGGCAGTGAGATCAAGGAAGATGCCTAAGTTGCTGACCCAGCCATATTTGCGGGCCAATTGGCCATCAAGCAAATCGGTGATTGCGACGATTGCATAAAACCAAAATGCCCAGAAATAGCTGACGGCAGTGTCGTTAAGCAACAACATCAACAACGGAATCGTTGCGATGATCCGAATCGAACTTAAAATGTTGGCCCAGTTCCATGGGTTCACCCAAGGCTTACGCCCAGCCCGCTCCTTCCTACGAAGCAGCGGGGGGCGTTTACTGCGTTGAAAACGCGGAGCGGGTGATTGCCCTGATGAAGGTGCATTACTCATTGATTACTCAGCAAACACAGTTGCGGCATCGGGAACTTGTTTCCAATCAACTAAGAAGGTTTCGATGCCTTTGTCAGTTAACGGGTGCTTGACCAATTGTTGCAGCACTTTGAACGGCATAGTAGCAACATGCGAGCCAGCCAATGCCGATTGCAGCACGTGTACTGGGTGGCGAATTGAGGCAGCCAAAACTTCGGTTTGGAGATTGTAATTCTTGAAGATTTGCACAATATCGCGAATCAAAATCATGCCATCTTGGCCGATATCGTCGAGCCGCCCAAGGAATGGGCTAACGAAGGTTGCGCCAGCTTTGGCTGCCAACAAGGCTTGTGAGGCCGAAAACACCAAGGTTACGTTGGTTTTGATGCCTTCGCTGGTCAATTGCTTGACAGCTTTCAAGCCTTCGGCCATCAAGGGAACTTTAACCACAATGTTTGGTGCCCATTTGGCCAAAATGCGGCCTTCGCGGACTATTTCATCTGCTTGTAAGGCCACGGTTTCAGCACTGACTGGGCCTGGGCAAATTTCAACAATTTCTAAAACTACATCACGGAAGTTACGGCCTGCTTTTGCTGCTAATGAAGGGTTGGTGGTCACACCATCAACAACGCCCATCGCCACACCTTGGCGAATTTCTTCTACATCAGCAGTATCCAAAAAGATTTTCATCCAGTTGCTCCTTTGATTGCCCTGGTTAGAACCTATGCCTCTCAGACTTCCTCTTGCATTATAGCAGCATAATGCGCTGCATTATACCTATGCAGCTTTGGATATGAAGTTCAATAAATTCGGTATCAGGGCTGAGTTTTGACCTACGCTACTTTGTTATAGTTCCTAAAAGCGTTAATTATTGGGAGGTGTGTGATGGGCCGATTTGGCGAAGAACCGCTGGAATTTTTTAAACATGTCTATACTGATGTGCCACCGTGGGATGTGACCGTACCCCAACCAGCGTTGATCGACCTGATCAAGGCTTTTCCACCGCAGAATCCTATTCTTGATGTTGGTTGTGGTTCGGGTGATTTGGCAATTGGCCTTGCTCAACTTGGCTATAGCGTTGTTGGGGTCGATTTTGTGCCAAGCGCGATTGAGCAAGCGCGCACGAAAGTTGCAGCCTTGCCCGCCGAGGTTGCCCAACGGCTAAGCTTTGAAGTTGGCGATGGCCTCAAACCTTCATTGCTCGAAACCAAATTTGGCGCAATCGTCGATACAGGCTTTTACCACTTATTCAATCAAGCTGATAGCGAGCCATTTATTGCTGATTTAGCTCAAGCTCTACAACCGCAAGGCCGCTATTATCTATTGGCGTTTGGGGTTGAATTCGCTAGCGTCAATGTGCCTCGTGCCATCACCGAGGATGAAATTCGCAACCGCTTTACTCCTGAGCGTGGTTGGCGCATTCTGGCCTTGCATCCAGCCGAATTTCTCAATCGGGTCGGGCCACCAGTTGCTGCGCTAGCTGCCTGTATCGAACGGATTTAGGTTCTGGGGATCGGTTGTTGGGGATCGGGGATCAGTGTAACTGCGAAGAGCACATAGATAGCGAAGGATATGGCTTTGGGCTTTGGGCTTTGGGGATAAGAGATTATTGGAAATTGTAAATCTATTGTGCTAGCCTGAAGCCTAGAGCCGATAGCCCTCCTTCCTCTGCGTTAAAAGCAATCCACTTTTAGTCAAAGATTCCACAGATTCGCTTGATTACTGTTTCTATAGCCAAAAGCTAATAGCCTGCCCTTCTTGACGAGTAGGCTGCAAATGCTTGATAATCGATCTTGGATTCGACCGCAAAGCAAGGAGCCGTTATGCCGGGAATGACAACCTACGAGCGAGGATTGCAAATTTATCAAGTGTTGATGAGCTTTGCTTACCAACGCAAGACCCTCACATATGAAACCTTGGGGCAATTGATTGATCTCCCACACCGTTTTTTGGGAAATTACTTGGAGCATCTGTTGCGCTATTGTACCAACCAAGGACTACCTCAAATTACAATTTTGGTAGTGCGCAAAGCTGAGGGTACTCCGAGTACGGGCTTTCCTTCGGAAACAGTGGATATGGATCAAGAGCTTGAACGAGTTTTTGAGTATCCATGGTTTCGCCAAAAACCATTAACAGTCGAAGACCTCAAGGCATTAGCCTAAAGTCAGAAAGAGAGAGGAGTAGCCGATGACCTATCTTTATATCCTGATTGTCTGTTTGATCCTTGGTGGGTTTCTGCTTAGCCGTTTAAGGCTTGCTCGTCGTGCACCTGTGACCCTGCAAACACATGAACAGTTTTCCACCGGAGCACAATCGGTTGAGCAATTGCTTGCAGAATGGCTTGATCAATCGTTTTCGTCGCAAAATGTTCGCAATGTGGTTGTGCAAGCAATCGCTAGTTTAAACGATAACCAAATCTTTAGCTTCGCGTTTATTTGCGATTCTGGATTATGTCTTGGTTTTATCGAACGTACATTTGATGCTAAGGGTCAAGAAACTAGTAAGCATTGTCCTTTAATCAACTTATGGACAGAAGTTCCTGAGGCCCCGATTGCGCAATTTAAGCTACCCGAGCAAGATCAATACGCAGTTTATGGATACATGCCCAATGATTTCGATCAAATGGCCAAAATCTATTTGGCAAATGGTGAGGTATTTTATTTCGAGGCTCATTCTGGGTTGCAAGTGCGGGTATTGCCCTTGACCAATCCAGCGCTCAAAGTTCAAATTATTGATACTAACGAGGGGATGATTAATGAGTATGGATTGCCGCCTCAATAATAGTTAACGACAGTTTGCGAATCAGCCAATAACCGTAAAATGTTGGCCTGCACTAGCTAAACGGAGCATTAGAATCGCCTAAAAGCGCTTGACATCTCCATAGTTTGCACTATACTTCACAATATCAATTGAGATGCGCAATGCAGCGCCAGCCTCGTTTGAGCAGCCTCAACGGTGCATGGCCAGAGCGGCTCGTTTTGTGGTGTTTCCAAAGGAGTGTGCGGGATGGACATCTCCCCCAACGCAATTCCCGATGTTGTAGTGCGGCGATTGCCAATTTACGCACGTAGCCTGAGTTATTTGGCCGAAGAAGGTGTTCGCTCGGTTTCCTCGCAAGAGTTGGGGGAACGCATTGGGGTAACTGCCGCGCAAATTCGCAAAGATCTTTCCTATTTTGGTGAATTTGGCAAACAGGGCATTGGCTATAACGTTGAGTATTTGCTGGGCCATATTCGGCGCATTTTGGGTTTGCACGAAGTTTGGCCAGTAGTGCTGGTTGGGGTCGGGCCGCTTGGGCAGGCAATTGCTCGCTACGAGGGCTTTCGTTCGCGCGGCATTGATATTATTGGGGTTTTCGATAACGATGCCTCGAAAATTGGCCTGCAACTGGGCCGCAATACCGTCCAGCCCGATTCTGATTTGCCGAAGATTTTGAAAGAACATGGTATTCGTTTGGCAATTGTGGCAGTGCCAGCAGTGCGCGCCCAAGAAGTTGTCGATGTTTTGGTTGAAAATGGTGTGCAAGGTATTTTGAACTATGCTCCAGTGGTCGTACAAACGCCCGAGAATGTTTGGGTACGTCATATCGACCCCGTGGCCTTGCTGCATAGCATGACCTATTATCTCTCGCGCGAAGATGAACACCACGCGATGAACGAACATTGAGCCAACACCTAGCGCTGGCTTAGCAAAATTGCCAATTGCTGCAATAGCTGCTCGATTAGGCTTTCAAGTTTGCGGCGACCTAGCCCTAAACGGCCAGCGATGGTTTGTTGGGCAACTCCATGCAGTAAAAGCCCCAATAAGCGTGCCTGATCGCTTTCTAGCAAGGGTAAGCATGAGCGCAAGGCAACATGGGCAGCGGTTGCCCCGCCAAATTCGTCTTGCAAACCCATGCCTGCTTGCCGCCCTTGCTCGCCCACATGAAACCCAGTCGTTAGCACTGCCAAAAGATTGCGCACATCGTCGATATCCCATAAGCGTGGGGCTGGGCGTTGCTGTAATTCCAACAAATTCAGTACATCAAGCTGGCCTTGGCGAAACGCCACAGCGCTAATTTCAGCGCTCAACGCAGGCACAGGCTGGGTCATTAATTCGGCTAGCCATTGAGCTTTGAGCGGCGTTAATGGTTTGCTCAGCACTGCGCTACAACCTGTTGCCAGCGCCGCCCACTCGCGCTGTGGGTTGAGTTCGCTGCTAATTGCCACTAAATGCACTGGCGTATGGCGCGCTTGGGCCACTGCGTCGCTGATTGCTGCGGCCAGCACCGTGCCCTCCAAGCGGGGAAAGCTGGGGTCGGGCAATTTAATATCGAGCAAGCCCAACATTGGTTGCGGCGTTTGATCGTGCTCAAACCATTGCCAAGCTTGGCGGATTGAGCGCCAAATAGTTACTTCAAAGCCAGCTTCTTGCAACAGCAACTCAGCCAAGGTTGCATGAACGTCGCTATCTTCGACCACAAATGCTCGATACTTCACCGCTAAATCCTCCTACATGCTAGCTTCGTGGCAATTGAATGCAGGCCCAGGCTCCTTGGCGATTTTCCAGCTTCAGGCTGGCGCCAATTAAGCTCAGATTGGCCAAAACGCCACGTAAGCCAAACCCATAGCCTGATCCATCGCTACTGCTTGGTTCTAAATTGAGCACATGCTGCGGAAAGCCCGACCCATTGTCGTGAATAAGAAGCGTAATCTGGGCAGCATGGAGTTCGATGCTTACACTCAGCTGATCGCCACCATGATCAAGGCTATTTTTCAAAAGATTATAGATTGCCCGCCCAAGTAAACGCTGGTTGGTATGGGCCTGAATTGGTTGCAGCCATGCTTGAATTTGGGGTTTGTTGGCTTTTTGGGCGAACGCAGCGCTGGCTTCTAAACGAGCAATTTCGGCGCTGCAAAGCTCAGCCAAATCAACCGGAGCTTGTTGCAGCATAGCTTTGGTTTGGGCACGGGCAATATCCAACAGATCGTGCATTTGCTGGCCAATATCTTCAATTTGTACCCGCAATAAATTCCATAATTGCATGTGTTGCGGTTGGCGCTCTAAGACATTGATTAAGCCTGTGGCGCCATCAATTGGTGAACGCAGATCGTGAATTGAAGATCGCAGCAGTTCGCGCAGAAATTCGGCCTCGTCGCGGGCATTGGTGGCCTCGCGGCGCGCTTGTTCGATCCGCAGCGAAAGCTGTTGAGCTTCGCTCATCTCAACGCTGATGCGCAACAGCAATAATGGCAGCAGCAAAAGTGCAACATGGATTTCGCCAGTGGCAATTGTAAAGCCCAAGCCACCCACAAAAATCACATAGGGAATGCTGCGTTTGGCAAGGGTATCAATGCTTAGTTGATTGCTAAGCGGGCTATTGGCCTTAGGATGAATCGCTGCAGCCTGGGCCAACATCAACCAAGCAACACAATATAACGCCCCAATAGGTAATCCAACCAACGTGCTACGGTCGAAAATCCAAGCCAAATCGACCAAACTCAAGGCCAAAATGCCGCTACTCAGTTGACGAAACAACGCTTGCCAACGCTTCGGCTGTTGCTGACGAATCAGATCGAGCGCGTAGAGCAACGAGAGATCGGCTCCGACGAACAGTCCATCGTACCATGCAACATTGGGAACAACTTGGCGAATCGCAATCGTGGTAATAATCATCAAGCCAACGCTTAAGCCAAACCAATCGAGCACAATGCTACTGCGGCGGCGCTGGCTAAATGGCAGGCTCACAAAAAATGCGCCAGCCATCACCACGGTTGGCACATAGACAATAATTGGCAGCACGATTTGGCTTAAGCCTTTGATGCTGGTGAGCGTGCCACCCAAGCCGCGATAGATTGCCAACATGCCCCATTGCAAGGCCAAAATTCGCCAGCCTTTGGCCAACGCCGAATGCGGACGCTGAATGGCGGGCAACCAAAAACGCCCGACACAGACCAGCAAAATCAGCACCTCAACCAAGCGACTCGTTGGGTCTGAGCGTTTGCCAAGTGCGGGCCAGATTAATGCAGCAGCCAGATACAGCAGCGCCACCGCATACCACCAACGGCTATATAACCAGCGATGCCAGCGTTCATGCATAGGGCGATTGTACGCGAGGCGGGCGCTTGAGGCAATCGGAATTCTGCATTGGCATACGATTTAACACGGTAATGTTAGTAGTTGGGAATTATAGTTGGACTGAACAATCCAACAAATGAATTTTAGGGGGTGCAGGGGGATGAAAACCCCCTGCGTTTCCCTCCGGCGGAGGGACGGAAGGGTGGCGAATCATTGAAACAAAACGATTCTATTGAGAATAAATAGCTCTCGTGCTGATAACAGAGCGATTATCGCTCCAATTAATAAAGAATTTGAGGGCGCTGGGCAGATTGGGGCTTGGTGTAGGCAAGCACAATTCACGAAAGATAGCCACCACCCATGGGTGCTTGCTCGATCAGCGCTTGGCTGACTGCCCAAGCGAAAAAGCTGTGCAAGGCTGCTTTGGCAACTTCGCGTTCGGCCAAGCTAAGGCTGCTCAAATAGGCCTGCACCCAATAGGTCGAAATGCTATCCAGCTCGTTGGGATAGCCGCTATCAAGCCAGCGCTGGGCAAAATCGTCGAGATATTCGTTGTAATCGGCGGCGAGTTGGGGGCGGGTGCGCACCAAGGTTCCGCCAAAACTATCCAAAGCGCCCAACAATGTCCGTTCGTGAACCAAAAACTCTTGCATGGTCATGGGTAAACTCCCAAATCAAACAAAGGCGCAGCCCACCCCATTGGAGGCTGCGCTATAGCTGCGATCTTTTTTCTAGCGTTTGAAGCCAGTAATGGCGACGACCCCTGAGCGTGGGACTTCGTTGCCACCGATTGGCCAGTGGCTGCTCAATTCAGTCAGGCTCTTGGATTCTTCGCCTGGATGTTGAATTGAGAGGAATAGGGTGCGGCCATCAGGCGCCCAGCATGGCCCGGTCAGCTCGCATTCAACTGGCCCTGAGGCAAATTGGAAGGCGATGCCTGCATCGGGGCCGCTGGTGCGGAAGAAAAACAGACCGTTGTTGCCTTGGAATTTGTAGATGCCTTTATTGGTTCGCGATGATGAAATGTCGGTTACCATCCATAAGTTGCCTTCGCCATCGAACACTAAGTTGTCGGGCGATGAGAAGCCGCTTTGTGAGCCACCGACCGCAAAGATGCTCCAATCGAAGCTCATGGCAGCGGGGTTGCCATCGGTTTCGGCCAAGCGCACGATTTGGCCGTGGAAGTTGCCGTGGCCAGTGTTGTTGGTCAAGGCCACGTAAACACTGCCATCAAGTGGGTGAATTTCAATATCTTCTGGGCGATCGACTGGCGTGGCTTTGAGCACCATGGCTGCTGCTTGGGCATCGGCCAACACATCTGCTTGCGAGCTAAACAGCAAATTGCCTTTGCTATCTTTGGCGCTTTGCAAGGCACTTTGGCTATTGTAATCGAGCAAAATCCATTTGCCATTGGCAAAGTCGGCGGCGTAGAGTTGGCCGATTTCGAGAATTTGCATATTACCTGGGCGATCGGCCAAGTTGGTTAATTTGCGTTCGGCCACGAATTTATAAACACATGAATCGGCTTTGTCGTCGCCCATATAGGCCACAACTGTGCCGTCGCTGCCAACCCGCACAGCCACATTTTCGTGGCGGAAGCGGCCCAAGGCGGTGTGCTTGCGTGGCGTGCTGTTTTTATCAAATGGGTCAACTTCGACGACCCAGCCATAATGGCGTTTGGCATAAATTTCTGGTTCCCAGCCATAGCCAGTTGGCGCAGCATTGGGATAATCTTGGAAGTTTTCTTCGCAGCTCAGCGCCGTGCCCCAAGGCGTTACGCCGCCTGAACAATTGCCAAGTGAGCCAATCGCGATTGGGCCGCCATCGATGTTGGCAGCAGGGCCAGTCAGGCTAATTGGCGTAGTTGCGTCGATGCGGCGGTTGTGGGCGGCATCAGTTTGGTCGAAATACCAACGGCCATCGCTATTGCGCTTGACTCGAATCACACTCATCCCAACCATATGCTTTTCGGCGTTGATCTGATCGCTCGATTTTGCGCCCGAGCCAGTATAGCCCGAGATAAACATCGGGTTGATATATTCGTGGTTGACCAGCAACAAGCCATCGCTGCTCGATAAATCGCTGCGGGTAAAGCCAAATTGAGGCCGCGTTTGGTCGAGGCCTTTTTCAAGCATATCGATTGGGAAGAAGGCCAAAAAGTCGGCGTTTTCGCCAAACAAGCTGCCGTTGCCCATATCGTGGCCACGGTGGGCCAACAAATCGTAGCGAAAACCTTCGGGCAAAATCAAATCGTCGGCAGTGCTGGTACTGATTGGCTTGAATGGCAAAGAACCTTGAGCTTGGCGCTGGGCCAAGATTGGCGTTGAGCTTGGAGCGTTATAGTGGGCAGCTTCAGCAGTTTGCAGATCCAACGGCAAGGCTGCAACCGCAGCGGCAGCAGCACCAGTCGCAACAAGGCTCCGGCGATTAATCCGACGTTCTAATAAATCGTGCCAAATACTTTTGCGCTCTGCACGCTGATCATGGCTGGTCATGGAAATTCCTCCAAGTTGGCAACACACCATTCTTCAACTGGACACAGCCGCTAGTCTAGCCACACCATGTCAAGCCCAACTCATCAGTATGTAAAGATCAGATTAAGAAATGAGGGTGCTATAATGAACGCTAGCAACCATAAGGAGGTTATCCCATGGCAGTACGACGGGTATTGCAGATAGAAGATCCAACTGATGCAGTGGTCTTGCGGGCCAAGGCCAAACGCATTACTAGTTTTGACCAAAGCTTGGCAGGCTTGGTTGATGATATGATCGAAACCATGCGCGAAGCCCGTGGTGTGGGCATTGCCGCACCCCAAGTTGGGGTTTCGCGCCGTGTGGTGGTGATTGAAGAGCCAGCCCAATATGAAGAAGACGAGGAAACTGGCGAGCGCACGGAAATTGCGCCTGCGGTTTTGTATGTTATGGTCAACCCTGAGATTGTTAAGGCCAGCGAAGAAACCCATATGCTGCAAGAAGGCTGCTTGAGCATGCCGGGCCGCTACACCAAAGTGCCACGCCACAAATGGGTCACGATCAAATATTACGATCTCAAAGGTCGCGAACAACGCTTGCGCCATATTCCCGCTGAAGATTACAAGGTTGGGCATATTGCGCAGCACGAATTTGATCACCTTGATGGGATTATGTTTATCGACCGCATGACCGAAGAAAGCAAGCTAGTCGATTATCGCAAAGAAAGTGAAAGTGCCCGCCTCAAACGGCGCGGTTTGTTGGCGCGCAAAAAACGCCCCGATCCTGAGCTAGAATCAGAATCGGCAGCCAATGAATAAGCACATGCTTCATCGAAGCAACGCTTAGAGATAGTTAATGTTCAGCCAAGCAATCTGCGTTTAGAATAGGGCGACTTCTGCGCCGATATTCTGTTTGAAGGAGTTCACGATGCGCGTGTTGATCACGGGAGCAGCAGGGTTTTTAGGCTCACACTTGTGTGAGCGTTTTCTTGCCGAAGGCCATTCGGTTGTTGGGATGGATAATTTCATCACTGGCAATCCGGAAAATATTGCCCATTTAGTTGGTCAAGACGATTTTCAATTTATTCGCCATGATGTGACCAACTATATTTTCTTGCCCGGCCCGCTGGATGCAGTCCTGCACTTTGCCTCGCCAGCCTCGCCAATCGATTATCTTGAACTGCCAATTCAAACGCTCAAGGTTGGGGCTTTGGGAACCCACAATGCCCTCGGTTTGGCCAAAGCCAAAGGCGCGCGCTTCTTGATCGCCTCAACTTCAGAGGTTTATGGCGATCCCCAAGTTCACCCGCAACCAGAAACCTATTGGGGCCATGTGAATCCAATTGGGCCGCGCGGCGTGTACGACGAAGCCAAGCGCTTTGCAGAAGCTATGACTATGGCCTACCACACCTACCACGGCGTGCAAACGCGAATTGTGCGGATTTTCAATACCTACGGCCCACGCATGCGCTTGGCCGATGGGCGGGTTGTGCCAAACTTCATTCAACAAGCTTTGCGTGGCGAGCCACTGACCCTCTACGGCGATGGCTTGCAAACCCGTTCGTTCCAGTTTGTGGGCGATTTGGTTGAAGGCGTTTATCGCTTGTTGCTCTCCGATGAGGTCGAGCCAGTTAACATCGGCAACCCCCACGAGTTCAACATGCGCGAGTTTGCCGAAATCGTCAATGCGATTACCAACAATCCTGCTGGCACGGTGGTCAAGCCCGAACTGCGGATTAAAGATGATCCGCAAAATCGCCAGCCAGACATTAGCAAAGCCAAACGGGTTTTGGATTGGGAGCCACAAGTGACCTTGCAAGCAGGCTTGGAAAAAACGATTCCTTGGTTTGCTGAGCAATTACGCAAACGTGGCGAAATTCAATAAGCTCCAGTTTGCGCAAGCAAGCGCCCTGAGCATCGGCGTGGATGGCTCGGGCTTTTGGCATACCCATGAGCTTTAGAGAGGAGCCACGCATCGCCATGCAGCGTCGAGCATTAACTTTGCGCTCCATTCAGCCATTAGATTGGCTGTTGGCAGGCTTGGGGCTAGCAGGAGTGGCGATCATCAGCCTGCTGCCATTTGCCCAAGCAGCAACATTCATTATTTGTGGCATGTTGTTGGTTGGCATGCTGATTCAGCCAGCAGTAGGCTTGAGCTTAACCGTCGCCACCGTCATGTTGCAAGAGTTGCTGAGCTTTCCACTAGGCCTGACCGCAACTCATGTGATTGGTATTATGGCGCTGGGGGCGTGGCTGTTATATGGCATGGCGCAGCGCAAGATCAGCATCGACACAACCTTGCTGGTGCCATGGAGCCTGTTTTTGATGGCGCTGTTGCTCTCGGCAGGCCTGACCCAATACAACGCGGTTGATGCCTTGAAGCAAGTGGTGCGCTGGTTTATGGCTTTTCTGGCCTTTGTGGTGACGGTTGCCACGATTACCACGCCCAAGCGTGCAATTGGCCTAATTGCGGTGATGTTTACAGTTGGCGTAATCGAAGCGCTAATTGGCATTCAGCAATATCGGCTGGGCACTGGCCCGTTTGCAATTGGCGAAACTGTGCGCGCCTACGGCACAATTGGCAAACCCAACACCTTTGCAGGCTTTTTGGAGTTGATGTGGCCCTTAACCTTGAGCGTGGCCTTGGGCTTGCTCTGGTTTTGGTGGCAGCAACGCCAACGCTGGCACTATTTGCTGGGCGCGGCCTTGAGCGGCGGCGCAAGCCTGATTATTCTGGCAGCAATCGGCGTGAGTTTTTCGCGTGGCGCTTGGATTGGCATTATGGGTGCGTTGGCGGTAATGTTGCTGGCGGTTGATCGGCGGCGAGCCTTACCATTAATTGGGCTTGGCGCTGTCTTGCTCTTGGCAGTTATTAGCCAGCCAGAGCTGTTTCCGGCGGTCATTAGCGAGCGCATTAGCAGCCTGACCAACAATCTGCGGATTTTTGATGCAGGCCGCGTGACCGTAACCGATGAAAATTTTGCGGTTGTTGAACGCATGGCCCATTGGCAAGCTGGGGCAAATATGTTTCTGGCTAATCCGCTGCTGGGCGTTGGCCCGGACAACTTCAATCGGGCCTATCCTGAGTTTTTTGTTGGCCGCTGGTCTGAATCGCAAGGCCACTCGCACAACTACTACATTCATATTGCGGCAGAAGCTGGCATTTTGGGCTTGCTGGCCTATTTAGTGCTGATTGCGGCGGTCTATCGCCAAGCTTATTTGGCAATTCAAGCAACGCGCGGCACGGTTTGGCAGATGGTAGCGATTGGCTGCTGTGGTATCATAACCGCCATTCAGCTGCACAACATTTTTGATAATCTCCATGTGTTGAATTTTGGAATTCATTTGAGCGCGGTGTGGGCCTTATGTGTGGTTCTGACACAGCGCCAAGGGTGGCGTGCATGACATATTTAGTAACGGGTGGTGCGGGTTTTATTGGCTCGCATTTGTGCGAAACACTGTTGCAGCGTGGCGAACGTGTCATTGCATTCGATAATTTCAACGACTATTACAGCCCAGAACGAAAACGGCGCAACGTGGCAGTTTTGCTCAAGCACCCCAATTTTGTGCTCTGGGAAGGCGATTTGCGCGATCCTGCCAGCTTATTGGCCTTGTTTGAGCAACATCGCCCAAGCCATGTGGCCCATTTGGCAGGCATGGCCAATCCGCGTTATTCGTTGCAACACCCTGGGTTATATAGCGCAGTTAATGTTGAAGGCTCGGTTAATGTTTGGCAAGCAGCGATTAAATATGGTATTCAAGCCTTTGTGCAGGCCTCAACTTCGTCGGTCTATGGGTTGGCGCCAACGCCATGGCACGAAGAATTAGCCACCGATCGGCCCTTATCGCCGTATGCGGCCACCAAAAAAGCTGCCGAATTGCTAGCTTACACCTTCCATTATCAAACCCAAATTCCCACTCGTGTGGTGCGCTTCTTCACGGTCTATGGCCCGAAAGGTCGCCCCGATATGACTCCGACGATTTTTGTTGAGGCCATGCGCAAGCAAGAACCAATTGTGCTTTACAATGGCGGGGTTGATGTCTACCGCGATTGGACCTACGTTGACGATATTGTTTCGGGGGTGATTGCGGTGCTCGATAGCGATCGGGCTTTTGATATTTTTAATCTTGGCAATTCAACCCCGGTGATGCTACGCAGCTTTATTGATACCCTGCAAGCAATTACTGGCTTGAATGCAATTATCGAAGCCAAGCCCTTATCCTCTGCCGACCCGCCAATTACCTTTGCCGATACCAGCAAGGCCCAACAATTGCTCGGTTGGAAGCCAACCACCGATATTGAGGATGGCCTAGAGCGCTATTGGGATTGGTACAAAAGCGAGTACGATTGCTAGATCGTTCGTCGATGCTGGCATTTGGCCTAGTGTTATACACAATTGGATCATTATGAAATCGCAATCTCACGCTAATACGCCGAGTTTACGCCCTGAGCAAACCGACCAAGGCTTACCGCGCCCTGCTGAAACCGAAGCGCTTGAGCAGTTGGTTGAACAGGCGGCTGAGGCAGCGCCCTTACCAGCCGATGCCCTGCCCGAAGATTTGGCCGATGTTCGTTCGAGCGGCTTTTCGCTGCGCGATAAATTTCTGAACATTAAATCGTTGGCCTCGTTTGGGATTGCCTTTGCGATTCTTGGCTTTGCTTTTTGGCGCGCCGATATTAACTTGGCTGATATGTGGCGCCAAATCGGCCAGACCAATCCTTGGCTGTATGCTGCTGGCTTTCTTGTTTTTTATGGTCTTTTTCCAGTGCGCGCGTTACGCTGGCGAATTATTTTGCGCAGCGCTGGCTTCGAGGTCGATAGCCCACAAGCTCGCAAGCGTTGGGCCGGGGTTGGGCCACTCAGCGAGTTTATTGGGCTTTCGTGGTTTGCCAACTGTGTTGTGCCAGCCAAATTAGGCGATGCCTATCGCGGCTATCTGGTCAAGAAAAACGGCGATGCTTCGTTCTCGCGCACGCTGGGCACAATTTTCGCCGAGCGCATCGTCGATATGATTGTGCTCTTTGGCATGCTGGTCGTTTCTGGCTTGTTGGTTTTTCGTGGCCATCTGAATAGCTGGACAGAACGGCTCTTTATCATCGGCATCGTTTTGACGATTCTGTTGGTGATTGGCTTGATGTCGATGCGCTATCTTAGCCCGTTGATTCGCCGCGCCTTGCCAAAACGCTTTCAAGATTTTTATGCCCGCTTCGAGGAAGGCACGCTCTCATCGTTCCGGCCTTCGCGCTTGCCAGTGCTGTTGCTGTTGACGATCGTCGTTTGGCTGGGCGAGTCGATGCGGCTGTTTTTTGTGATTGAAGCGATGGGCGGCTTAGGTTTATCGTTATCAGCCATTATTTTTGTGGCCTTGGCTAGCTCGTTGTTGACCGCCGTGCCAGCCTTGCCTGGTGGCTTGGGCTTGGTCGAAGTTGGGATTGCTGGCGTGATGATGTTGTTTGATGTGGGTCAAACCACCAGCACCGCTGTCGCCTTCCTCGATCGGATTATCAACTATTGGAGCATTGTGATTTTGGGCTTGGTGTTGTATCTCTTCAGCAAACGAAAGTGAGCCATCCATGTTAACTGCTACCGAACGCGATGCACTTGTAGCAACGATTTTGCATTTGCCAGCCCAGTTGCATGCGTTGGTCGATCCATTAAATCTTGAGCAATTGAACACGCCCTATTTGGCGAACGAATGGACAGTTGCCCAAAACATTCATCATCTTGCTGATGGTCAGATGAATCTGTTTATTCGTATGAAATTGATCCTCTTGGAAGAGCATCCAACCCTCAAACCATTCGATCAAGATACCTGGGTGACGACTGCCGATAGTATTGGCGCAATCGAAACATCATTGACGATTCTGCAAGGTTTGCAAGAACGGGCGGCAACCTTGGTCAACTCGCTTGATCTGGCGAGTTTTGAACGGACTGCATGGCATCCTGAAAATGGCGAAGTAACGCTTGAGCAGATTGCGCGCTACTATGCCCGCCATGGTGAGTTGCACCTTGAGCAAATGAGCCAAACCCTAGCAGCAGCGAACTGAAGGATGAATTATGAATTATGAGGGATGAAGGATGAATTTTGAACGCAGAGGCGCAGAGGGATGAAGGATGAAGGCTATGGACTTTTGGCTATCGGAACATCATTCGTGGAATTCGTGGCTAAAAACAACCTTCGCGATTTTCGCGATCTTCGCGGTTCCGTGCTTCGTGGCCCTTCGTGACCTTCGTGGATCAATGTTCTATGCTCTTAACTTATGCACATAGCAATTGATTACAATGCAGCAGTGCGCCAGGGCGGTGGAATTGGCCGCTTTGTGCGCGAAATAACCCAAGTTGCCGCGCAGGCAGCGCCCCAACATCGCTTTTCATTGTGGTATGCAGCGCGTGGGCTTGACCCAAATAGTGCTCAGATGCAGGCCTTGCATGAGCTTCAACGGCGTTTGCCCAATATCAAGCCGCGGCCAATTCCCATCACCGAGCGCTTGTTGACGATTCTCTGGCAGCGTCTGCAGTTGCCCTTGGCGGTTGAACAAATTGTTGGCGCGGTTGATGTGGTGCATGGCACCGATTTTGTGTTGCCGCCAACCAAGGCCAAAACTCTGCTCTCGATTCACGATTTTGCCTATATCATCCACCCTGAAACTGCGCCGCCAGAATTGCGCCGCTATTTGGGTGGGGTTGTGCCGCGCAATATTCGCCGCGCCGACCATATTCACGTTAATTCGCGGGCAACCAAGGCCGATATGGAGCGCTTGTTGGGCACTGCGCCAGATAAATCAACGATTGTTTATTCGGGTAGTGGCAGTGATTTTTACCCTCGGCCTGAAGCAGAAATTGCTGAAATGCGCCAGCGGCTTGGCTTGCCAGAGCGTTATCTCTTAAATGTAGGCACCGTGCAACCACGCAAAAACGTCGAGCGCTTGATCGAAGCCTTTGGCAAATTGCCCGCCGAATTGCGCAGCCAGCCCTTGGTGATTGGCGGCAAACGTGGTTGGTTGGCCGAGCCAATTTATGCGGCGGTGCAACGCTATGGCCTAGCCCAATCAGTTATCTTTTTGGATTTTGTCAGCGACAGCGATTTGCCCAAGCTCTACAGTGGCGCAACAGCGATGGTCTATCCTTCGCTCTATGAGGGCTTTGGCGTGCCAATCGTCGAGGCCCAAGCCTGTGGAACGCCAGTGATTACCTCGACCATCTCAAGCTTGCCCGAAATTGCTGGCAACGCGGCTTTGCTGGTCGATCCTCACGATACAGCGGCAATTACGGCGGCCTTGCACAAGGTCTTAACCGAGCCAGAATTTTGCCAAACATTGGCCGAAGCTGGGCCACGCCAAGCAGCTAAATTTACCTGGGAAGGCACTGGTTTGGGGATTTTGGGCTTGTACGAATTACTTGGGCAACAATGCTAAAATTCAAACGCCCCTTGCTCGCCATTGAACTCGGGGCGTCATTACTGTCTAGCCCAAGCGCTCCAACACGGCAGCTCCAACCTCTTTGGTCGAGCGAGCTTGGCCAGCAGGAGCCAAATCGCCAGTCAAAATGCCTGCATCAATCGTCGCGTAAACAGCTTTTTCAACTGCCTCAGCCTCTGCATTCAATCCCAAGGAATAGCGCAATAGCAAAGCTACGCTCAAAATTGTTGCCAATGGATTAGCCACGCCCTTGCCTGCAATATCGGGAGCGCTGCCGTGAATTGGCTCGTACAAACCAGCTTTGCCCTTTCCCAGCGAAGCAGATGGCAACAAGCCCAACGAGCCTGCCAACATCGAGGCCTCATCGGTCAGAATATCGCCGAACATATTTTCAGTCACAATCACATCGAAATCGGCAGGGCGGCGCAATAAGTGCATCGCGCAAGCATCAACCAAAATATGCTCAAGCTGAATGTCGGGGAATTCTTCGGCCACCACGCGGCTCGCCACCCGCCGCCACAAGCGCGAAGTTTCGAGCACGTTGGCTTTATCGACCGAGGTCACTTTGCCGCGCCGACCACGGGCCAATTCGCAAGCCCGTCGCACCACGCGCTCAATTTCGCTGGTGGTGTAGACACAGGTGTCGACTGCTTGCTCTTCGTCGGGGCGAATATAGAAGCTGGTTTTTTCGCCAAAGTAAATCCCGCCAGTTAATTCGCGCACCACCAGCATATCGACACCTTCGACCAAATCAGGGCGCAACGGCGAGCGACTGGCCAAGGCTGGCGTGACCGCGACAGGCCGTAAATTGGCGTACAAGCCCAAGGTTTTGCGAATGCCCAATAAGCCTTGCTCTGGCCGAACTTTGGCCTTGGGATCATCCCATTTTGGGCCGCCAACCGCGCCCAGCAGCACCGCATCGGCGGCTTGGCAGATTTCGACGGTGGCTTCTGGCAAGGCTGTGCCGTGGGCATCGATCGCGCAGCCACCGATCAAGCCTTCGCTGAAACTAAAACTATGACCATAGCGCTCGGCTACAGCTTTGAGCACCTCGACCCCTTCGGCAACGACTTCGGGGCCGATGCCATCACCAGGTAATAAGGCAATTGTTGCTTGCATCAAAACACTCCTTGCTAATTTAACCAACAAGCGGTGGAGTAATTCCCCACCATTCACCATTTAGAGCCGTAGAGTACCGCAAATATAACAGAATCAGGGAATCTTCTAGCGATTCCCTGATTCCACAATTTGTTAACACTATCTTCGCGTTCTTTGCGTTCTTCGTGGTTTCAATAAATTGTTAAGCTCCAACCGTATTGACGCGGGCAGGATGATTGGCTTCGTAGGCTTGGATTGCAGCTTCTTGAGCTTGAATATAGCCTAATTGATCGACTCCATGCAATAAGCAATGCTTGGAGAAGGCATCAATTGGAAAACTGATGGTTTCGCCAGCCACATGCACTTGTTGGTTCTCAAGGTCAACGCTGACATCGATAGTTTGATTGGCTAAGCATTGCTCGGTCAAGCGCGCCAAGGTTGCGGCATCGACCACGATTGGCAACAAGCCGTTTTTCAAGGCATTGCCTTTGAAAATATCAGCAAAATAGGTGCTGATGACTGCTTGGAAGCCAAAACCTTGCAAGGCCCATGGCGCATGCTCGCGCGAGGAGCCACAGCCAAAGTTATGGCCTGCAATCAGCACGCCAGCACCTTGAGCGTAAGCTTGGTTCAACACGAAATCTGGTTCGCCGCGCCAGTCGGTAAATAGCGCTTCGCCCAAGCCATTTTTATCGGTAACTTTCAAATAGCGCGCCGGAATGATCTGGTCGGTGTCGATATTTTCAATTGGCAAGGCCACTGCTTTGGCCTGAAATGTATTAATTGGCTGCATGTTAACCCCAGCAATAAAATCAAAAGTCAAAGTTCAAAAGTCAAAATGAACGGTAATTAAGTCAGAAATCAAAATTCAAAAAGCAAAATGAATGGGATCGAAGGCGAAAACCAATGCTATAGGTTATTTTGATTTTTGCCTTCTGCCTTTTGACTTTACAAAATTTCTCGCACGTCGACGATATGGCCATTGATGGCGGTGGCGGCGGCGGTCAATGGACTGGCGAGGAAGGTGCGACCGCCCTTGCCTTGGCGGCCTTCAAAGTTGCGATTGCTGGTGCTGACCGCATATTGGCCAGGTTGGAGTTGATCGCCGTTCATGGCAATACACATCGAGCAGCCAGCTTCGCGCCATTCAGCGCCTGCCGCGCGGAAAATTTGGTCTAAGCCTTCTGCTTCTGCTTGACGCTTGACTTGTTGCGAGCCGGGCACGACCAACATGCGCAAGCCATCGGCAACTTTTTTGCCATCCAACAATTTAGCGGCTGCCCGTAAATCAGATATCCGCGAGTTAGTGCAGGAACCAAGGAATACCACATCAACTTTTTGGCCAATCAGCGGTTGGTTTGGTTGCAAGCCCATGTAGTTCAAGGCTTTGTCCAAGGCCATGCGTTGGCTATCATCAGCCAAATCGCTGGGGGCTGGCACGTTGCCTGTCACCGGAATACCCATACCCGGGTTGGTGCCGTAGGTAATCATTGGAGCCAATTCGTCTGCATTCAACACGACTTGGAGATCATAAGTTGCGCCTTCATCGCTGGGCAACGTGCGCCAGTATGCAACCGCAGCATCCCATGCTTCGCCCTTGGGCGTATGCGGGCGATCTTTCAGCCACGCAAAGGTGGTTTCGTCGGGCGCAATCAATCCAGCCCGTGCGCCGCCCTCAATCGACATATTGCAGATGGTCATGCGTTCTTCCATCGAGAGGGCGCGAATCGCCGAGCCAGTGTATTCGAGCACATAGCCCGTGCCGCCGCCTACGCCAATTTTGGCAATAATCGCCAAGATAATGTCTTTGGCGGTTACGCCCGGGCGCAGTGTGCCATCAATGCGAATTTCGGCGGTTTGCGGTTTTTGCTGCAACAAACATTGGGTTGCCAAGACGTGGCCAACTTCGCTGGTGCCAATTCCAAAAGCCAATGCGCCAAATGCGCCGTGGGTGCTGGTATGCGAATCGCCACAGACAATCGTCATGCCTGGTTGAGTATAGCCTTGCTCTGGCCCGATCACGTGGACGATGCCTTGGTTTTCGGTGCCCAAGTTGTACAGTGGAATACCAAAATCGCTACAATTTTGAATCAACTGATTCAATTGTTTGCGGGCAATTTCGTCGGTTACGGGAATAATCCCATCAGCGCCGCGTGGTGTGGTTGGCGTGCTATGGTCCATCGTGGCGAGGGTTTGATCTGGGCGGCGCACGGTCAAGCCGCGTTCACGCAACATCGTAAAGGCTTGCGGCGAAGTAACTTCATGCACCAAGTGCAAATCGATATATAAGGTTGCTGGCGATTCAGCGTCAGCAGCTTGAACAACATGGGCATCCCAGATTTTTTCAAATAATGTCTTGGCCATTATGGTTCTCCAATTGTATAGTTAGGGGTCGGGTGTCAGGGGCTGGGGAGCATTTCCCCGTTTTGCCGCTAACCCCAAATCTCTAGCATAGAACTAACGAATGAAACCGCGAAGAACACGAAGATCATTAAGGGTTCTGATTCCAAGCATTTGCATTTCTCATCCTTCATTGCTCTGCGCCTCTGCGTTAAAACCTAGCTGACTTCGTGCTCTTCGTGCTCTTCGTGGATAATTAACTCGTGCGTTTGATTTGCCAGCCGTTTTTGATCGATTCGAAGCCGACTTTGGCGTAATAATCGGCGGCGGCGGGCGCTGCTAAGAGCACTAAGGAACATTGATCGCCAAGTTTTTCGCGCGTAGCCTCAATTAACTGACGACCAAGGCCTTGTTTTTGGTAGCTTTGGTCAACCGCCAAATCGGAAAGATAGGCTGCATAGCACCAATCGGTAATTGTGCGCGCTACGCCGATCAGCTTTTCGCCATCCCACGCCGTAACGATCAAATCAGCATTGTCGATCATCGCCTGCATTCGAGCCAAATCGTCGACCGGACGGCGTTCGCCAAGGGTTGAGGCATTTAGCACCACCACAAATTGCTCGGCGCTAATTACTGTGTCGCTGCTATAACGAATGCTCATCGCAGATACTCCAACCAGTTCCATTTATCTGCGGTTTTGCCGTTGAACAAGCCGAAGAAGGCCTCTTGCAATACGGTGGTGATTGGCCCAAGCTTGCCTTCACCAACTTGTATGCCATCGACCGAGCGAATTGGCGAGACTTCGGCAGCTGTACCAGTGAAAAACATTTCATCAGCAAGATAGAGAATTTCGCGCGGCAAGGCTTGTTCGCGCACTTCGTAGCCAAATTCTTTAGCTAAGGTCAGCACGCTATCGCGAGTGATCCCCGGCAGAATTGCCGCCGTGACTGGGGTGGTATAAATCACGTTATCGCGAATGATGAACAGATTTTCGCCGCTGCCTTCGCTCAACACGCCATTGACATCGAGTGCGATGCCTTCGGCGTAGCCGTTGAGCGCTGCTTCCATCACGATTAATTGCGAGGAAAGATAGTTGCCGCCAGCCTTGGCCATAGTTGGAATCGTATTTGGGGCGGTGCGATTCCACGACGAAACGCACACATCAACGCCCAATTCCAGCGCTTCGGGGCCAAGATAAGCTCCCCATTCCAAGGCTGCAATCATCACATCAACGGGCGCGGCTAGCGGGTTTACACCCAGCACGCCATAACCACGCCAAGCCAAGGGCCGCAGATAGGCCGAATCTAAGCCATTTTCGCGTACCGCAGCATGACAGGCATCAGCCAATTGCGCTTGATCAAAAGGAATCGGCATGCGATAGATTTTGGCCGAATCGTACAAACGGCGCAGGTGCGGCTGCAAACGGAAAAAAGCTGGGCCGTTGGGTGTGTTGTAGGCCCGAATGCCTTCAAAAACTGATGAACCATAGTGCAAGGCGTGGCTCATCACATGCACGGTGGCCTTTTCCCATTCCACCAATTCGCCGTTCATCCAAATGTACTTGGTCGGTTTGATTGACATGCAGTGTTCCTTGTCTAGGGTTACGCCGCGACGGTTTCGGCGTGTTTGAGTAGCACTGGTTGGTTGCTTTGGGCTCGAACCAAGGGCAATTCTAACGAATCAACCAAGGCTTGCCAGCTGGCTTCGATAATATTTTCCGAGCAGCCGACGGTTGTCCAGCGTTCTTCGCCCATCGCGGCCTCGATCAAAACGCGGGTGGTTGCGCCAGTTGCCGATTCCGAATCGAGAATCCGCACTTTGTAATCGACGAGATGCACATTGGCCAATTCTGGGTAACGCGCGAGCAACGCTTTGCGCATGGCTTGATCGAGTGCGTTAACTGGGCCATTGCCCGAAGCCGCTGTATGATAAATTTCCTCACCAATTTGCAGCTTAACTGTCGCCTCGGCCTGCATCTCAACCCCACGCCGTTGCTCAACAATTGTCACAACATCGAGCAATTTGAAGGGCGCTGTATAATCGGCGGCAGCGCGACGCACCAAAAGTTCAAATGAACCTTCGGCGGCTTCGAACTGAAAGCCTTTACTTTCGAGCAATTTTACTCGTTCGAGTACGCTACGTTCGAGGCCTGCGCTCTCCACACCCAATTCTTCGGCGCGCATTTTGATGTTGCCACGGCCTGAAAGCTCGCTGATTACTACCCGTTTGCGATTGCCCACTTGAACTGGCTCGATATGTTGGTATGAATGCTCAACTTTCGCCACTGCCGCGACGTGAATCCCGCCTTTGTGGGCGAATGCGCTGTTTCCAACGTAGGCGGCGTGTTCGTCGGGGTTCAAGTTGGCAATCTCGCTGACCGTGCGCGAAAGCTCAGTCAAGCGTTGCAGTTGGTCGGGCAGCACACAGAACATACCCATTTTTACTTGCAAATTGGGAATGATCGAGATTAAGTTGGCGTTACCGCAGCGCTCGCCATAGCCGTTGATCGTGCCCTGAACTTGGCGACAACCAGCGACAATCGCCGCCAACGAATTTGCTACTGCCAACTCGCTATCGTTGTGAGTATGAATCCCCAGTTGGGTCTTGATTTTGCCCTTGACTTGCTGCACCACAGCGCTGATCCAATCGGGCAGCGAGCCGCCGTTGGTATCGCAAAGCACAATCCAATCGGCTCCTGCTTCGGCGGCAGCCTTGATTGTGGCTAAAGCATAGTCGTTATCAGCGCGGAAGCCATCGAAAAAGTGCTCGGCATCGTAAATTACTTCTTTGCCGTGGGCTTTCATCAACGCCACGCTATCGCGAATCATGGCCAAATTTTCTTCGAGCGTCGTTTCCAGCACCTCAGTCACGTGCAATGTCCACGATTTGCCAACCAAGGTTACCACAGGCGTGTTGGCATCGAGCAAAGCCTTGAGATTGGCATCGGTTTCTGGTTTGCTATTGGCGCGGCGCGTTGAACCAAAAGCGGCAATTTTGGCGTGCTTCCACTCCATTTTGGCAGCTTCAGCAAAAAATGCTGCATCCTTGGGGTTCGAGCCAGGCCAACCGCCCTCGATATAGTGCATGCCAAAGCGATCAAGTTCGCGAGCGATTTTCAATTTATCGGCTAAAGATAACGAAAGCCCTTCGCGTTGAGTGCCGTCCCGCAGCGTTGTATCGTATAGAAATATTTGCATGTGTCACACTCCTAGAACAGAGAGCATAGAACATAGAACATAGCGTTAGTTGATGTAATCATCAGCATCAAATATATCGAATTGGGTATCTATTTGATAGATTGCAGCTGATTCATGCAAACTTTATTGTGATTGTTCAAGTTTGCGCATTTTGCTTGAAAGCATTGCAATAATCTCGTTGCAACGTTTTTGAATCCGCTTTTCTGCATCCTCATCAATGTAACCAAGCCGAAATAATGTATTAGCCCAATTATCAGTTTCAGCAGCCGAGCCACGCGCAATCGAAAGATGATTCTTATGCGCCCCAAGGCTAAATCGGCCATGGCCTTCAGCAATATTGGCGCTAATTGATGTAGCAGAACTAACAATCTGGCGCACAATCACTGCATTACTCCACGAGTTTGGTATATTGCTAATCAATTGAATCACATCCATAACCAATTCTTGCGATTTATTCCACATAATCAAATTGCGATATGAATATGCTTCACTCATCACCTGCTCCTATGTTCTATGCTCTATGTTCTATGTTCTGAATTTTGGATAACTACCAAAAATCTTGACTGTGCCAGCGATGCTAGCCAGCTTTTGCAAGGCTTCGGCAACAACTGGCTCATGGCGATGGCCATCAATATCTACGAGAAAAACATAATCGCCAAGCTCGGCTTTGGCTGGCCGCGATTCAATTTTGCTCAAATTAATTCCGGCTTGGGCAAAAATTGCCAAAGCTTCGTGCAAGGCTCCAGCGCGATTGACCTTCGACGTAAACATCAGCGAGGTCTTATCGTCGCCAGTTGGGGCAGCATCCTCGGGAGCCAAAACCACAAAGCGCGTGCGATTGTTGGTGGTATCTTGAACATCGTAGGCCAAGATATTGGCTTGAGCGCGTTCGGCAGCATGCAAGGTGGTCAATGCGGCGGCGCGGCGCTCATCGGCGAGCGCTTCGACCAATGCAGCAGCAGTGCTTAACGCGGCCACGGTTGGCACATTCGGCAAGCAGCGTTCGATAAAACGGCGCGATTGGGCCAGCGGTTGTTGATGGGTGTAGAGCACTTCGACCGTATCGAGTTGCACATCGGGCTTAGCCACCAACATATGCCGAATTGGAATCACGATTTCGCGGCAAATCCGCAGACGCGTTTCGTGAATCAGCACATCGAGCGTAATGCTCACCGCGCCTTCGAGCGAGTTTTCAATTGGCAAAATGCCATAATCAACCGCCCGAGTTTCAACAGCCGTCATCACAGCGGGCATACTTGCCATTGGCAAATAGGTGGATTGTTGGTCGCCCGCTTCCAACGCTGCTTTTTCGCTGAATGTACCAGCTGGGCCGAGATAAGCAATTTTCATAAGTTCGTTTGGTCTAGCGGCCTTGATTCAGCGCGAACCAAGGCCGCAAATTATTCGTAACGACCGAGCGTTGAGCCACCGAACAAATCCACGCCTGGGGCTGCGCTGGCAACTTCCATGCGGGCGGTAGTTTCTTGCTTGAGCCGTTCTTGGCGGGCTTTGAGCAATTTGTTCAAAGCTCCAACGTAGGCTTCGGCGGCAGCAACAATAATGTCAACGTTAACGCCATTGCCACGCCAAACTTTGGCATCAGCGGCTTTATCGGTTAGCACGCCGCGCACATGTTTGTGCTTGCCTTCAACCACTTTCACGCTGACTTCGCCAACCGCATCGATGCCTTCGGTAATGGCGTTGACCGCAAATTCCAGCAAGGTAACCGGCGTTAATACCACTTTGTTGATTGCCGAATAGACTGCATCAACTGGGCCTGTGCCTTGCGCCGATTCGATTTTGACTTCGCCATTGGGGCCACGCATGCGCACGGTCGCGGTTGGAATGGCGTTCACGCCTGAGGCAAATTGCACATGCTCCAATTCATAAACTGGGCTTGGGCGGCCTGCTTCATCAGTAATCAAGGCTTCAACATCGCGATCATCAACATATTTCTTGCGGTCAGCCACATCTTTGAAACGGGCAAACAAGTGGTTGATCGTGGCTTCATCGAAGCTATAGCCTAGCTCTTGCACCCGATGACGGAAGGCATGGCGGCCTGAGTGCTTACCCAAAACCAAGGCATTACCATCTTGGCCAACCGATTCGGCGCTCATAATTTCGTAGGTCATGCGGTGCTTCAACACGCCATCTTGGTGAATGCCCGATTCGTGGGCGAAGGCATTCGCGCCAACAACGGCCTTGTTGGGTGGCACTTGGGTGTTGGTACAGGCACTCAACAAGCGTGAGCTAGGCGTTAGTTGGGTGGTATCGATGTTGGTGCTCAGGCCATAAAATTGCTTGCGCGTTTCCAACGCCATCACTACTTCTTCCAACGAAGCATTGCCAGCTCGCTCGCCGATGCCATTAATTGTGCATTCGATTTGGCGAGCGCCAGCCCGAACACCAGCCAACGAATTGGCCACCGCCAAGCCCAAATCGTCGTGGCAGTGGGTCGAGATAATCACATCGGCAGCGCCAGGTACGTTTTCGATAATCCCCCGAAGCAACGCTGCATATTCCTCAGGTGTGGAATAGCCCACGGTATCAGGAATATTCAAGGTTGTTGCGCCTTCTTCAATCGCTATCGCCAGCATCTGATACATAAATTCGATGTCGGAACGGGTCGCATCCATCGGCGAGAACTCAACATCGGCGCAGAGCGAGCTAGCCAAGCGAACCATTTCGCGGGTTTTGGTCAGCACTTCCTCGCGGGTCGAGCGCAATTGATACTCGATATGAATATCTGAGCTTGAAAGGAAGGTGTGAATGCGCTTTTTGGCAGCTGGCGCAATCGCCGTCGCACAGGCTTCGATATCGCTTTTGACCGCGCGAGCCAAGCCACAAATGACTGGGCCATCGGCAGTGCCAACGCTCTTGGCGATTTGGTTAACTGCTTCCCAATCGCCAGGTGAGGCCGCCGGAAAGCCTGCTTCGATAATATCCACGCCCATTCGCGCCAATTGCTTGGCAACTTCCAATTTTTCGTGCAGATGCATGGTACAGCCTGGTGATTGCTCACCGTCGCGCAGGGTTGTATCGAAAATGCGTACATAATCGCTGGTCATAGAATTCTCCGTAATGAGGGCGATTGCGTAAGCCAGTTGAAACCGCGAAGAACGCGAAGATCGCTAAGTATGGAGCTTAACATTCGTGTTCTTCGTGTCCTTCGTGGTTTCGGCAACGCTAGCCCTCGTTCCCTAATTAACTGCCTGGGTTAATTTCTTTTGGATTGACGAAAGGCATCATTGAGCGCAATTCGCGGCCAACATGCTCGATTTGGTGGCCAACATCGGTTGAGCGATATTTGTTGAACCGAGCGCGACCAGTGTGGTTTTCTTCGATCCAATCTTCGGCAAATGCGCCATTTTGAATCTCTTCCAACAACAGTTTCATGGCAGCTTTGGTTTCGCTGGTCACGACCCGTGGCCCAGCAATGTAATCGCCCCATTCGGCGGTATCGCTGACCGAGTAGCGCATGTAGCTCAAGCCACCTTGATAGAACAAATCGACGATCAACTTGAGTTCGTGCATACATTCAAAGTAGGCAACTTCTGGTTGATAGCCAGCTTCGACCAAGGTTTCAAAACCAGCTTTGACCAAGGCTGAAACGCCACCACACAAGATGGCTTGCTCGCCGAACAGGTCGGTTTCGGTTTCTTCAGCAAAGGTGGTTTCGAGCACGCCAGCCCGCGCACAACCGATGCCCTTGCCATAAGCCAAAGCGTTTTGCAAGGCTTCGCCGCTAGCATCTTGATACACCGCAACCAACCCTGGTACGCCGCCGCCATGCTCAAACACTTCACGGACGCGATGTCCAGGTGATTTTGGCGCGATCAACGAAACATCAACCCCAGCCGGTGGCACGATTTGACCATAGCGAATGTTGAAGCCGTGGGCAAACATCAAGGTTGCATTGGGCTTTAAGTTCGGGGCAATTTCATCGCTGTAGAGTTGGGCTTGGGTGGTATCTGGCACCAAGACCATGACAACGTCAGCAGCCTTGGTGGCCTCGCCAACGCTCAACACTTGCAAGCCCGCAGCTTCGGCTTTGGCCTTTGATTTGCTACCTTCGTGCAAACCAACCACCACCTGCACGCCGCTATCCTTCAAGTTCAAGGCGTGGGCGTGGCCTTGTGAGCCATAACCGATGATCGCCACAGTTTTGCCAGCCAAGCGTCCAAGATCTGCATCGTTATCGTAATAAAGCTTTGCCATTGAATGAGTTCCTCAAATATAACTAGGAAATGGGTTGAACGATGAACAATTGCTACCCGTGTTTATTCCATGGTCTCGCCGTAATCGCCCCACCAGGTATCCCAATTGACATCTTCGTCGCTATAGTGGGCTTTATCAGCGGTCGCGGTGGTTTCTTCTTCAAACATTGGTTGCAGCATGGTCGTGATCCTTTATTAATAATGAGGCGTTTGCCCCGTTGAATCCAATTAAGCAGCGCGAAATTCTTGGGTTTGATATGGCCCGCTGATGGTCGATGCGCCCCGGGTCATTGCTAGGCAGCCAGTGCGCACCATCTCGCGAATGCCAAACGGACGAATCAGGTCAACAAAGCGGTCGAGTTGCTCAGGGCTGCCGCTGAGTTCGATCATCATGGCATCGGGCACAACATCGACAATTTTGGCGCCGAAAATATCGGCCAATTGCATCAATTCGCTGCGCTTGGCTGGTGGTGCATAGACCTTAACCAGCAGCAAATCGCGGGTGACATTTGGGTCTTGGGTTACGTCGCTGACCTTCAGCACATCGATCAATTTATACAGTTGTTTGATCACTTGCTCGACGCTGGTGGTATCGCCATCGATCACCAAGGTCATGCGCGAGATGCCAGCGGTTTCGGTATGCCCAACGGTTAAGCTTTCGATATTGAAGCCACGGCGGCGAAACAGGCTCACCGAGCGGTTCAGCACCCCAGGTTGGTCACGTAACAAAGCTACTAAGGTATGTTTCATCACAAAAATCTCCTGCGCCTATTTCACTGCCACAACGTCTTCGATTTCGACTTCGCTGGGGTCTTCGAACATATCGCTGATGCTTGCGCCCGGAGCCACCATCGGATAGACGTTGACTTCGCGCTCAACCACAAATTCAATCAAGAATGGGCCATTGGTTGCCCGCGCTTGGTGGATTGCTTCGGCTACATCTTCGGCGCGCTCGACCCGCACCCCAGGAATGCCATAGGCATCAGCCAACTTAATAAAATCGGGGCTCCACATTGGCGTTGCCGAATAGCGGCGTTCGTGGAAAAGCTCCTGCCATTGGCGCACCATGCCCAAGTAGCCGTTGTTGATGATACAAATCTTCAAGGGCAGGCTTTCTTGGACTACCGTGGCCAGCTCTTGCAAATTCATCTGGAAGCCGCCATCGCCAGCGATTGCCCAAACTTCTTCGTTGGGGCAAGCCACTTGCACGCCCATCGCTGCTGGCAAAGCAAAACCCATCGTGCCCAAGCCGCCAGAAGTGATATGGGTATGTGGCTTCATATATTCGATAAGCTGAGCCGCCCACATTTGGTGCTGGCCCACATCGGTGCAAACCCGAAATTCGCCTTGCATAATGCGGGTGAATTCTGCATAAACATGGTGTGGCGTGAACATGCCACTTTCTGGGTCGCGTTGGCGCTTGGAGCGAGTTGCCTGAACCTCGCGAATATGGTTGACCCATTCGCTGTGGTCGTTGGGGTTGGCAATTTCGGTCAAATGTTCCAGCACGCGCTTGGCATCGCCGACAATTGGCACGGCGGTTACCACGTTTTTGCCAACTTCAGCTGGGTCAATATCAACATGGATGATTTTGGCGTTGCGGGCAAAGCTATCTAATTTGCCAGTTACGCGGTCGTCGAAGCGTGCGCCAATCGTAAACAGCACATCGCATTCTTGGATAGCACGATTGACGTGCACCCAACCGTGCATGCCAGGCATTCCCAACGATAGCGGATGATCTTCGGGAATGCAGCTAATGCCCAACAGCGTGGTGATCACTGGAATCCCAGTTTTTTCGGCAAATTCGCGTAATTCAGTGCTGGCGTGGCCCAGCAAAATGCCATGGCCTGCCATAATCAAGGGCTTTTTGGCCTGATTCAGCAAATTAGCTGCTTCTTTGATTTGGCGGCGATTGCCATCGTAGTTGGGCTTGTAGCCAGGCAAATCGATAGTTTCTGGATACTCGAACACGCCACGAGCATTTTGGGTATCTTTGGCAATGTCAATGAGCACTGGGCCTGGGCGACCAGTGCGCGCAATATGAAAGGCTTCTTTGAACACCCGTGGCAAATCGCGCACATCGGTTACCAAATAATTGTGCTTGGTGATTGGCTGGGTGATGCCAGTCACATCGGTTTCTTGAAAGCCATCTTTGCCAATCAACGAGGTGACGACTTGACCAGTGATTGCTACGATTGGCACTGAATCCATCATGGCATCGGCAATTGCGGTGACCAAGTTGGTTGCGCCCGGGCCGCTGGTGGCGACACAAACCCCAACTTTGCCGCTGGTGCGGGCGTAGCCTTCGGCGGCGTGGCCAGCTGCTTGTTCGTGGCGCACCAAAATATGGCGCAATTGGGGATATTCGGGCAGCGCATGGTAGAACGGCATAATCGCCCCACCAGGATAGCCAAACATCACATCAACGCCCTCGGCTATCAACGCTTCACACATCATTTGAGCACCAGTTAGCGTTTTCATCGGTATACCTCGCCTTGCGTAAGGGTTAATATCAATAATCTATGCTTCCAACACCGCGCCATTACTGGCGTTCGTCACCAAGCGGGTGTAGCGAGCCAACCAGCCGCGTTGATGTTTGCGTTCTGGGGCTTGCCAACCAGCGCGGCGTTCGGCAAATTGCGCTTCGCTGAGTTCGACTGCCAACAGGCGATTTGCTAAATCGATGTGAATGATGTCGCCATTTTCGATCAGGCCAATCGGGCCACCCTCGGCGGCTTCGGGTGAGATATGGCCAATGCACAGGCCGCGTGTGCCGCCGCTGAAACGACCATCGGTCAATAAGGCCACTTGCTCGCCCAACGGCATGCCTTTGAGCAACGAGGTTAAGGCCAGCATTTCGCGCATGCCCGGGCCGCCGCGTGGGCCTTCGTAGCGCACAACTACCACATCGCCAGCCTGAATTTCGCCAGAACGGGCGGCATAGGTGGCGGCTTCTTCGCTGGGAAAGCAACGAGCAGGGCCGCTAAATGTCATTTGATGTTGATCGACTGCGCCAACTTTGATTACCGAGCCTTCGGGAGCCAAATTGCCAAACAAAATACACAAACCGCCTTGAGCCGAGTGCGGATTTTCGATTGGTCGAATGCATTCAGGGTTTTCGTTGGCGATGCCTTGTAATTGCTCGCCCAAGGTTTGGCCAGTCACGGTTGGCACATTCAGGTGCAAGGCATCGGGCTTTTTGGCTAGTTCGGCCATAATCGCGGGCACGCCGCCAGCACGATGCACATCTTCCATATGCCATTGGCGATCGCCATCCCAAGCTGGGCTAACTTTGGCTAAGTGCGGCACGCGAGCAGCAACCTCGTTAAAGCGGCTGATTGGATACGCTAAGCCAGCTTCACGCGCCAAGGCCAAAACATGCAAGACGGTGTTGGTCGAGCCACCCATGGCAACGTCGAGCGCCATCGCGTTATCAATTGATTCGGGAGTGACAATATCGCTGAAGGAAATATTCTGGCGGAGCAGTTCGAGGACTTTGGTGGCGGCGGTGCGGGCTAATTCGTGGCGGGCGGGGTCGGTGGCCAGTAATGAACCGTTGTATGGCAGGGCGATTCCCAGTGCTTCACACAGACAATTCATCGAATTGGCGGTGAACATGCCGGAGCAGGAGCCGCAGGTCGGGCAGCCGTTGCGTTCCAGATCCAGCAGCCGTTCATCACTGATGCGGCCAGAGGCATGTTGGCCAACGCCCTCGAACACGCTGATCAGATCAACTTTATTACCATCTTTATCGCGGCCAGCCTGCATTGGCCCGCCCGATACGAAAACGGTGGGGATATTGACGCGGGCAGCGCCCATCAGCATGCCTGGCACAATTTTGTCGCAGTTGGGGATACAGATCATTGCATCGAAGCAGTGCGCTGCCGCCACGGTTTCAACACAATCGGCAATCAACTCGCGTGAAGGCAACGAATAGCGCATGCCCTCGTGGCCCATGACGATGCCATCATCGACCCCGATGGTGTTGAACTCAAAGGGAATGCCGCCAGCAGCGCGCACCGCATCTTTGACAATTTTGGCAAACTCATGCAAGTGGACGTGGCCAGGAATAATATCGATATACGAATTACAGATTGCCACGAACGGCTTCTGAAAATCGCTATCGTCTTGGATTTGGCCTGTCGCACGGAGTAGTGATCGATGTGGTGCGCGTGCAAAGCCCCGTTTGATCGTATCTGAACGCATAGATGCTCCCCGCATAGAGATGTGGATGGCTGGACTGGCCATCGCAGCAATAAGCTCGCTTGGGCCAATACTCCAGTTGAATTGGCCACAGAGCGCTCGATTTTTGGCAATAGGAAAGCAAGCCTTGTCAGTCCCGATGCTGAACATAGGCAAAAGATGAACGAACATACTCATCAATGAGCTTGAACGAATGAGCGACACTGCTCAGGGGTTTGTTGCAATCATTGCAACGCTTCGGGTTATCGCTCTAGCGCAGGCGACGGCCTACGCGACACGACCAAATGGGAATGGGTTGGAAGATAATAAACTGCGGACGAGGAGTGATCATGGTGACGAGAAGTGTCAACAAGTTCCGCATGTGTTTATCCTCCAGAAGCTAACGAACTTAACCAAAAAGCCCCTCCCGAACTGGGAGGGGCTTGAGTTCTTTTGAACTACCCGCGAGGCTTGTTAGCCCCTCCCACATAAAAGTGACCGCGTAATAACGACGATTACGAGGCTAAGGAGGTTGCTAATAATAATAAACGCGGGACGATTGCTCATTTGGTAGTTTCCTACAAAAGTTATTTGTGCAGAGTATACACATCCAGCGATACTCTGTCAAGTTGGATTTTTGAGTAGTTTACTTAACTTCAGCCATAGTCGACCCAAATATTGCCACGCTTAACGACACTCATCATTAACAATACTGGTCAACCTAAATGTAGCAGCTTGTTGAATAATTTCTACAAGTTGCAGTGTAATTGTAAATTTATAACAATCACTTTTTTTAATAAAGAATATATCATCGGTATCTCTAAAATCGGTAAGAATCCATTCAGCAGGCATTTGCCGAATATACCATTCAAAGACCCTACTTGGTTCATCTGCTGTTTTAAAGAATATAATATCTTGATTTGCAGCGCTGTCTGTGTCATCAATTACGATGGCATTGGGATACAATGGTAGTTTGACTGGATCTTTTTCCTCAGGTGCTACCAAACGACCACAACTGATCAACAGAATGCCAAACATCATTAATTGAATAATCCGTTTGTATTGCATCATTAAACCTGCGATCATCTATTATTCATGCATTCTACTGAGCCTGGTTGAACCCGACTTTTCATCTCAAATCGATATTTCCCATCATTAATAGGGTTTCTATGATGTGGGTCATCGATAATATACACGCCTGATGTGAGTTATGATGTGAGTTATGAGGAAAGAATCCCTTGACAAAGCAAGACGGAAGCCCGACGATGGAAGTGTCTAGCCACCATCAGAAGGAGTTCCGTCCATGCCCAGTATACCATTT
>NZ_LGKP01000046.1 GCF_001306135.1 Herpetosiphon geysericola
ATCAGGTCAGAAAATGCTATACTAGCCATGGACGGAACTCCTTCGGATGGTGGGTAAGCACTTCCATCGTGGGACTTCCGTCCTTGTTTGTCAAGCAATGCTTTCATCATAACTCACATCAAGCGTAAGTATGGTATTCTATAGTACCTACGCTCAGAGCAAAGCATAACAACCCTCCAGATCAGCAATTCCATTCTGAAAGGAACTTAAATGAAGGATCATCGGCTGATTACCCTGCTCGCGTTGTTCGTGATTATTCTTGCTGGGGCCAGCATGGTTCACCCGTTAGAGGCCAAAACTGTTAGTAGCGATAACTTGGTTTTGGGCAATCCTAGCGGGGCGGTCGCCAGCAGCAGCTATCCTACCAATTATTTGATTCAACGGAACCAATATGCGCTTTCGTATCATCGTGATAATGGCATCGCCAATTGGGTCAGTTGGCACCTCGATAGCGGCGATATTGGCAGCGCCTCACGCAGCGATTTCCAATCAGACAGTAGCTTGCCCAGTGGTTGGTATCGGGTCGCCACCGGCGACTACAGCGGCAGCGGCTACGATCGCGGCCACATGACTCCCTCCGGCGACCGCACCTCAAGCTCCAGCGACAACCAACCAACCTTCTTCATGACCAACATCATTCCCCAAGCTCCCGATAATAATCAAGGCCCATGGGTCGACCTCGAAACCTATGCCCGCGAGTTGGTTAGCGCAGGCAACGAGTTGTACATGATCACAGGTGGCGCTGGCTCACGCGGCACAATCGCCAACGGCAAAGTGCGCATCCCCAACTCAACTTGGAAAATCATTGTGGTGCTAAGCCAAGGCAGCAACGACCTGAGCCGCATCAGCAACAACACTCGCGTCATTGCAATCAACATGCCAAATGTGCAAGGCATTCGCGATAACGATTGGCGCGATTATCTGACCACGGTCGATGCGCTTGAAAGCTTGACTGGCTATAACTTTCTCTCGAATGTTTCAACCAGCATCCAAAGTGTGATCGAAGCGCGGATCGATGGCTCGACAACTCCTGTACCAACCGCCGTGCCAACCTCAGTGAGCAACCCAACCGCGACTCCAGTGCGCACGGCAACGCCCCCACCAAGCACAGGCTGTAGCTCAACGCGCTTGTTCTTCTCGGAATATGTTGAAGGCAGCGGCAGCAACAAAGCCTTGGAACTTTACAACAACACTGGAGCCAGTGTCAGCTTGAGCGGCTATAGCATCCAGCTGTATGCCAATGGCGCGACCAACGCCACTAGCAGCGTTAATTTGAGCGGCTCGCTGGCCAATGGCGCAACCTATGTGATTGCCAATGCCTCTGCTTCGAGTAGCCTCTTGAATCTGGCCAACATCACTAATGGCGTAGCCAACTTCAATGGCAACGATGCCTTGGTACTGACCTACAACGGCGCAGTTGTTGATAGCTTTGGCCAAGTTGGCAACGACCCAGGCATCAATGGTTGGGGTGGGTTGACCAGCGACCGCACATTGCGCCGCAAAGCAAGCATCGCCTCAGGCGACACCAATCGCAGCGATAGCTTTAGCCCAAGCAGCGCATGGGATGCCTATAGCAGCGATACCTTCAGCGGATTGGGCAGCCACAGCGTGAGCTGTCAATAACGCTTTAGACAATTTTCCTGAAACCAAGAACAGGCTACTGGAGTACTATCCAGTGGCCTGTTCGTCCTTAAGGACGAGAACGATTCGCCCTCGGATACCTGTTTGGAAATCGAACAGCCATGGTATGCTTAGGCTGTGGGTAGGCTCCTAGCCTACAGGAGGAAATGCTGGATGGCAATGTTAAATGTTGTAGATGTTAAAAAGTCTTTTGCGGGAACGCAAGCAGTTCGCGGAGTCAGCTTTAATGTTGAACCAGGCGAATTGTTTGGTGTACTTGGCCCCAACGGGGCTGGCAAAACCACCACGATCCGCATGATTCTCGATATTTTGCGCCCCGATAGTGGCTCGATTGAAGTCCTCGGCGGCCCAATGGACGAAAGTAAGAAAAACCGCATCGGCTATCTACCCGAGGAACGCGGCCTCTATCGTAACCTCAAAGTTATTGATTGTATGGTCTACTTGGCAACTCTCAAAGGCATCGAACGCAACGAGGCTCGCAAAAGGGCCAGTGCTTATCTCGAACGGGTTGAACTCGGCCATGTCGCCCAGAAAAAAGTCAGCGAACTGAGCAAAGGGATGCAGCAAAAAGTGCAATTTGGCACGACGATTTTGCACGAGCCAGATATCGTAATTATCGACGAACCCTTTGAAGCACTCGATCCGGTCAATACGCGTATGGTTAAAGATTTATTGTTTGATATTCGGCGTGAAGGCCGCGCGGTGCTGATGTGCACCCACCAAATGCACCTGATCGAAGAGATGTGCGACCGGATTGTGATGTTCAATCGCGGCGAAATTGTTTTGAATGGCACCTTGCGCGATGTACGCCGCCGCTTCGCTCCCAACGCAGTTTGGGTTGAAGGCAATGGTTCGTTCGATAATTTGCCTGGCATCGAGAGCGTGCAAACTGAGAATGGCCAAGTGCAGCTCAATCTGCAAGCTGGCACCAGCCCTCAAAGCGTCTTCCAAGCCTTGGCAAGCCGTGGCGACACCAGCATCGATCGCTTCGAAGTGGCGATTCCGTCGCTTGACGACATTTTCGTGCGGGTCGTCAATGGGGAGCGTGGCCAATGAGCAAGGCAAAATGGTGGACCATCGCCGCTCATGAATATGCAGTTCATGCCAAACGCAAAGGTTTTTTGATTGCCACCTTTGGCACGCCGCTCTTGCTAGTGGCAATCTTCGCGGCAATCTTTGCCTTTATTGCCTTTGGTGATCAAAGTAATAGCCTTGGCGTGGTTGACCAAGCAGGCATCACCCAAAAACTGCCTGCTACAGTCACGATCACCGATACCTTGCGCAAAGATGTGGCGGTTATTCGCTTTGATGATGAAAATTTAGCCAAAGCGGCGCTCAGTAAGCAAGAAATCGATGGTTATGTCGTTATTCCAAGCGATTATCTGCAAAGCGGAGCCTTGCGCGGCGTTGCCAACGAAGGCAATTTGAGCAGCGATGCCCGTGATCGTTTCAAAGATTACATGCAAAAAGCCTTGATTAGCAATCAACCATCGTTGAATGATCAACGAGCGCTTGAGCCAATTGATCAGGTCTACAATCGCAAGCCAAATAGCGCTGTTGAAACCAGCGAAGGCCAAGGGATTTTGCTCTTTTTCGCGCCCTATCTGTTTGGCATTTTCTTCTTTATCGCTGTGTTTAGCTCAAGTGCCTACTTGATGACTGCCTTGGTTGAAGAAAAAGAATCACGGGTGATGGAGATTTTGGCGACCTCGTTGCGACCATTTGAGCTGATGGTTGGCAAAATTGTCGGCCTTGGTTTAGTTGGTTTAACCCAAATTAGCATTTGGGTGGGCACAGCGCTGCTTGCCTTCACAATTGCCCGCGCCAACATCGAAGGTATGGCCAATTTGACCTTGCCAACCAACGTCTTGTTGATTGGGGCAGTGATGTTTGTGCCAGCCTATCTGATGGTTGCTGGAGCACTCGGCGCAATTGGCGCAAGCGTTTCAGCAGTCCAAGAAGGCCAGCAATTCTCGGGCATTATCTCGATCTTGATGATTTCGCCAGTCTGGTTTATCAACATGATTATTGAAAACCCGAATGGCCCCTTAGCCCTGTTCCTGAGCCTGTTCCCCTTCACAGCGCCCATTGTTATGATGCAGCGGGTTGCGTTGGTCAGCGTGCCAGCATGGCAAATTGGGCTATCAGTGCTGTTATTGGTTGGCATGGCTTTCGTAATGATTTGGCTTTCAGCCCGAATTGTGCGGGTTGGAATGTTGCGCTATGGCAAACGGCTTACATTGACCGAAATTCGCCGCGCATTGAGCCTTGGAGGTCAGCATGGCGAATAAAATGCTCAGTGTCGCCCAAAATGAATTTATTAAACACATTCGTAAACCAACCTTTTGGCTCGCGGTTTTCGGCATGCCCCTGCTGATTGCAGTGGTTGGCTTTTTTAGCCAATCCAGCAACAATAATAATCGCAGTGGGTTTGCAGTGCCAGGCTTGGGCGACCCAGCCAAAATCAACGAAGATATTCTTTCGGGCAAGCTTAAAATTGGCTTTGTTGACGAAAGCGGCGTGATTAAAGGCATTCCCAGCAGCTTCGATCCGCAAACCGCCTCGTTGTATATCCAATACCCCGATGTGGCCCAAGGCTTGGCAGCCATGGAAAAAACCGATATTCCAGCCTTGTATGTGATTCCAAGCGATTACTTGGCCACAGGCAAGGTGCAGCGCTATAGCAACCAAGTTAATCCATTTGGCGATTCGCTCCAATCGTCATTGGTCGAATTATTACTAAGCACCAGTTTGTATCCCGATAACGGTAGCAGTTACGCCTTTTTGCTCCAGCAGCCAACCACCCAACTCAAAGTTGAGGGGCCTGATGGGCCGATCAACAAGGCGACAAACGAAGGCGAACGCATGCAATCGGCCTTTGTTTTAGGTATGGGCCTGGCCTTATTGCTCTATATTTCAATCTTCTCATCGGCCAACTTGCTGTTGCAATCGCTGATTGAAGAAAAAGAAAATCGGGTAATCGAGGTGATGCTTTCGTCGTTGCGGCCCCGCAGCTTGTTGCAAGGCAAGATTCTTGGTTTGGGCCTGTTGGGCCTAGTTCAAGTTGCAATCTGGATTACGATGGGCGCGGTTATTACGGGCCAAGGTGCAGCCTTGGGCAGTATGATGGCCAATGTCGAAATTCCAGTTAGCGCATGGTTGCTGGCCTTGCTGAGTTTTGTGCTTGGCTATGCCATGTATGCCTCACTGATGGCGGGCATTGGGGCCGTCGCCAATACAATGCGCGAAAGCTCACAGCTGACGGTGATTGTTGGCTTGCCAATTATTATCCCGTTGATGTTTTTGAGCGTGATTATCGAGCAACCAAATGGTGGCCTGACCACGGGCCTGAGTCTCTTCCCATTGACTGCACCAGTTGTGTTGACGATTCGTAGCGTCTTGACCAGCGTGCCACTCTGGCAAGTTGGGCTGTCGCTTGGATTAATGGTCTTGACCGTGCTTGGCTTGCAATTTGTCACCGCGCGCATGTTTCGGGCGAGCACCTTGTTGCGCGGCAGCAAAGCCTCATTTGGCGCAATGTGGCAAGCCTTACGCCAAGGAGAATAGGCTGCAACAATCAAATTGCTGGCGGCGTTAATTAATCCGAGAGCAATTTTGCCAAATTGCTCTCGTTTTTTAGCAGCAAATCTGCTAAAGTAGATTCCTGAGTTGGAACTTGTTCGTTTGTTGGGTTTTGTGTGGAAGAGCTTTGCTCTAGGAGGAACCTAGCGTTATGCGAAAACGCATCGGCTTAATACTGGCCTTGCTGGCAGTTTTGTTCACAACAATGCCTGCAGCAGCAGAAATTGTCAATGTCCCCTACTACGAAGAACCAGAATTTTTGCTCGACGACGAAGAGTTGTTGAAACTTGCCCAACTGCAAGCCAACACCTACCCAGGCGTTGGCACCACGATCAGCCCCGATGACACCACCGTGTTGATTGGCAACTATCGCTACAGCGATACAGGCTCAGCCTTCTTGAATGTTGTGGATGGCTCAATCGTGCCAGTTCAACCATTGCAATTGCCAGAAGATAGCGAATTCTTCCCTATCGCTGCAACCGAAATGGTTTGGCTCGATAATGACCATGTTGGGCAAGTCTTGTATGACCTGTTCATGGGTGGCATGGTGCTGTCAATTGAGCGCAGCACTGGTGCAACCAACCTGTATCCAGTCAATATGCCCTTCATTCCATTATCAATTTCACCCAACGCCTCAAGCTTATTGGTTGTGACCTTCGAGCAAGCTGAACTCGAAGTCATGCGCCAAACGCCTGATTCGGTCAAATTGCCGTTCAGTGTCGAAGCGCCAAAAACGACCATGGAACGGGTCAAACCAAAAGATCGGGTTGCCTACTACGCCCATACCGACTCACGTGGCCGGATGAGCGAAGAAACCCTTGATTTGGCAGTTTTCGACCTGAACACTGGCTCATTAACCCCATTGTACAGCGTGCCCGACCACACCTTGCTCTACGATTATGCTTGGTCGAAAGATGGTAGCAAGCTGGCCTTGATTCGCGATAGCGTGATTTTGGGCGAAGGCTTTGGCGAAAAACGCTTGGTTGACATTATGACCCAAGATGCTCTTGGCGGTCTGTCACCCAAGGATAACCCACTCTTCACCCAAAATGTGCTCGATACCTTCGATCTGACAACTGGCAACTTCAAGCCTGAAGCTTGGCGGGCAGTCGATGGCGATGGTCGGGTTGTGCGCGACATCGAATGGAGCACCGACGGCCAACGCTACATCGTGCGCTTGGAACGCCCAGCACGCATTGCTGGACGGCCAAACCCAACCTATATCTTCCCAGATATGGCGAGCTACGAATTCCACAGCGTTGATGGCACGTTGTTGCGCGAATTGTACACGCCAGAGTTGCAAACTCCTGACGCGTCAGCAATCAAGTTCCTATCACCAGATGAGGTCTTGTTTAATACCGTCACTGGTACCAACCAAGCCTTGTACTACTTCAACCAAGGTTCAGGTGAGTTCCGCAAGATCTCAACCATGGATGGCACCTACTTCGGCGCTATCAGCACCAACCTGACCCAACAATTGATCTTCAGTTATATGTCGTTCAGCCAGCCAGCTGATATTTATCGCATGAACTGGAATGGCCAAGCCTTGAGCCGCTTGACCTGGGGTAACGGCGAGCTTGAAAAACTCAACAATGTGCGGGTTGATAGCGTTTCGTTTACCGTCAACAGTGGTGCCCAACGCAACGGCTTCTTGATCCAACCAGGTGGCGCTGAATTCCCACCAAAAGATGTGCCAATTGTGTTCTGGCAAGAAGGTGGTCCACGCTCAACCATGACCCAATTCTTTGCTGCCAACACGGAAAACCCCTACAACTTGTTGCCAAACTTTGGCATCGCTGTGTTGTATGTGCCTCTTCCAGGCCGCTTAGGCTTCGGGCCAGAATTCTTGAACGCCTTGGCTGATAACGACAACTTCGGCAAAATCGACATCGACGAAGGTGCCGAAATTGTTGGCCAAGCAATCTCACGCGGTTGGACGTCACAAAGCAAAATTGGGGTTACTGGTTGTTCATACGGCGGCTATTTCAGCGCCCAAAGTATCACCCGCCACCCAACCCGCTACGCTGCTGCCAACCCACAATGTACCTTGTTGAACAATGCCAATGAATTCCACTTTGGCTTGGGGCCATTAATTGCCTACCTCGAAGGTGGCTCACCAATGGATAAGCCAGCTGAATACGCCGAAGATTCGCCATTGAATCGGGCTGACCGCGTGCGCACCCCAACCCTGTTGTTCCATGGCGAATTCGACTTCTTGCCAGTCAAGTATGCAGTCGATTTCCATGATCAAATCGAAATTCAAAAGCATCGGGTCAAGTTGGTCACCTATGAGCTCGAAGGCCACGGCCTGAGCGAGCCAGCTAACCAATTCCGCGCTGCTCAAGAGCAAATCTTGTGGTTCCGCCAATATTTGAGCGGTAACCCAAGCGTTGCTGGCGAGCCAGTCGTCGCCGATGCAGCAACCATGACGGTGCCTGAAACCACGAATGTAATCGTGTTTGAAGAAACCACCACGGTTGCCCCAAGTTTCCAACTCAGCAAAAACTGGATTGCTGCTCAGTAATTTAGTTGCATGCAACAAGCGGAGCCGTTATGGCTCCGCTTGTTTTTTGTTTAAGCTAAATAGCCCGCCTGCAATTCGCGCTCGATTATCGCTAACAACAGCCCCGAGCGAATGCTCACCTGCGCGTTGGCCGCAGCAAATTCGTTGCTTACGCCACGTGCCGGACCAATCGGCAAATCCTCATCGCGCAAGGGATAGCGCAAGCCCTCAGTGCGCACGCCGCCAACATCGCCCAAGGGCAAGAGCGAAACCCGCAGGCCCACGTTGCCTTGAAATTCCAAATGCTGGCGAATCAAGCGCACTTCCCAAGCGCCATCAAGCAGCGCTACATCACGATCAATCAAAGCAGGATGGGTCAGCAACAATTGATTGGCCATGTGCATATCGGGGCGGCCACCAAGCGCCGCCAAAATGCGAATTTTATCTGCGCCACGTTCAACTGCTAGCAACAACGCCAATTCGAGATCGGTCTCGTTTTTGGCGGCAGGAAAGCGCAAAATTTCGACCTTGCGGGCTTGCATAATTTCCAACATGGCAGGCTGAATCGAATCCAAATCGCCAATAATCACATGTGGCGTAACCCCGTGATTGAGCGCATGGCGTGCCCCGCCATCAGCAGCAATCAATAAATCGGTGCTGCTCAACAAGGGCAATGCAGAGCGAATATCTGCTTGCGGTGCATCGGCCAGAATAACTGCTAGCATTAGGCTCCTTGGCTCAGTGGCGCTAAATCCAATAATTCAGTTAGCGAGCTAATCACATAATCGGTTTGCACCGCCCGCACTTTGGCGCCAGGCCGCTGCAACAGCACCGTGGTCATGCCAAATTTTGCTGCGCCAGCATGTTCTTGGGTGTCGCCATCACCAACATATACCACCTCGCGCGGGTCAACTCCAAGCGCATCGATCGCATGTTGGTAAATGCCAGGCTCGGGCTTGGCCGAACGCACATCGCAGGAGTAGGCAATTGCATCAAATAACTTGAGCAAGCCCAGCGGTTCCATCATCGGAATCGTCTCTGCTGAGCAATTGGTGACCAAGGCAATTTGGTGGCCCCGATCGCGCAAGGCTTGCAGGGTCGGAATGGTGTCGGGATAGACCCGCAGCGTGTTGAAAAACTCCAAGCGCTGTTTGGTCAAGGTCGCATGCACCTCAGGCGTGACCGTGATGCCCAAGTAGCTCAGCGTTTGGTCAACAATTTCCTCAGCTTGGCGATAGGTACCGACCATACGCGCTTGATACGAGCGCCCAGCAGCAGTATGAAAGGCATGATCGTCGATACCTAAGATTGGAGCCGCCAAGGTGGCCCAGTTGTAGCCAGGGTCTGGCTCGATCAAGGTAAAGTAAAGGTCAATAAAAATAGGTCGTGGCATAAACGCTCCGTCGCATAAAATAATCTTGCAGCTATTGTATGCAGATTGGCGTTTTATGGTACGATGCTGGCTGATTGTGGCCTTTAATTCCGAAGGGTTGTGCATGGATCGGCCAAGCGTTTCAATTATCGTGATCAATTTTAATGGTAAAAAACACCTTATTGCTTGTTTAACTTCCTTGCTTTCCCAGCGCTACCCAAGCAATGCGCTCGAGATTATTGTGGTCGATAATGCCTCACACGATGGCTCCTGCGACTTAATTCGCCAACAATTCCCCAGCGTCCGCCTCATCGAAAATCGCGATAATTTGGGCTTTGCGCCAGCAGTTAATCAAGCGGTGCGCTTGAGCCAAGCCCAATATGTGGCTTTGATCAACAACGATGCCAAAGCAGATCCCGCTTGGATCGCGCAGTTGGTGGCCGAGATTGAAGCGCATCGGGCAGAAAAGGTGATTGCCGTAGGCGCAAAAATGCTCGATTGGGAAGGCCAGCAGATTGATTTTATCCAAGCAGCATTAAATATTTTTGGCCATGGCAACCAACCCTTTACTCGCATGCCAGCCACCAGCGTTTTGGGCCAAGCTGGCCCGCAACTCTTTGCCTGTGGCGGGGCGATGCTGGCTGATCGCGCGGCATTTTTGGCAATTGGCGGCTTCGATGAAAGCTATTTTGCCTATTTCGAAGATGTCGATTTTGGCTGGCGGGCTTGGTTGCTCGGCTATCAAGTGCGTTTTACCCCAGCTGCGGTGGTCTATCATCGCCAACATGCCACCGCCAACACCATGGGCGGGCATCAAATTCGCAGCTTGCTTGAACGCAATGCGCTGCGCACAATCATCAAACATTATGCAGACGAGCAACTGTGGCGGATTTTGCCAGCAGCCTTGTTGCTGATTATTCAACGCAGCTTGCTCGATGGCGCTGGCGGCTTTGATCGCAAAGAATTTGATTTGCGCCTGCGCAACCAAGGCGACCAAACCAGCACGATGCACGTCCCTAAAATTATGTTGAGTTATATCGCGGCCTTGGGCGATGTGCTCGATGGCTGGGATGCGCTGTGGGCTGAACGCCAACGCATTCAGCAATTGCGCCAACGCAGCGATGCTGAACTTTTTACCTTATTTGAACAACCATTTGGCTTGATCGATATTGATATTCAATTACATATGCAACAACAAACCATGGTTGAGAGTTTTAAATTGCGAGAACTTATGCCGCACCCAACCACCAACGTGCTGATCATCAGCATTGATCCATTGCAAGCAGCCTTGGCCGGGCCAGCAATTCGCAGCGTGCAAATTGCCAAACAACTCAGCCAACATTGCAAAGTCGTGCTCGCCGCGCCAGATCGGGCTGATTTGACGATTGCCAATGTGCAAACCATCGCCTTCCCTAGCAATGATGGCACAAGTTTGGGCGAGTTGGCGCTGAATGCAGAAGTGATTATCGTGCAAGGCTACAGTTTACAAAAATATCCCCAATTGCTGAATGCAGAACGCATTTTGGTGGTTGATCTCTATGATCCCTTCCATTTCGAGGCGCTTGAGTTGGCCGAACGCCGGGGCATGAGCCTTGAACGAGCAATTGAGGTCAACGATGCCAGCGTTGAAGCCATCAGCGAGCAATTAGCCTTGGGTGATTTCTTTATCTGTGCCAGCGAGCGCCAGCGCGATTTGTGGCTGGGCGCGTTGACCGTGAGCAAGCGCCTAACGCCCGAGCACTATCGCAATGATCCAACCTTGCGCAAATTGATCGACCTTGTGCCATTTGGCTTGCCAAGCGAGCCACCGCAAGCAACCCAGCCCGTGATGCGCGGCGTAATTGAGGGCATTAATCACGATGATGTGATTGCATTATGGGGTGGAGGCATCTGGGAATGGCTTGATCCCTTGACAATTATTCGGGCCATGGCTGAATTGCAGCAGAGCCACCCGCAGTTAAAATTGGTCTTTATGGGTGGTCAGCACCCAAATAGCCACGACGTTGGCGTGATGCAGCGCTATACCGAGGCCGTTGATCTCGCCAAAGGGCTTGGTTTATATGCCAAAACCGTCTTTTTCAACCAAACATGGGTTGAATATGATCAACGGGTCAACTATTTGCTCGAAGCTGATCTGGGTGTTAGCGCCCACCATAACCATACAGAAACCCGCTTTGCCTTTCGCACGCGCTTGCTCGATTATCTCTGGGCTAGTTTGCCGATGATTGTCTCTGCAGGCGATAGTTTGGCCGATGTGGTGCAGCAAGAGCAACTTGGCCACGTAGTAGCGATTGAGGATGTGCAAGGCTGGGTCGCGGCCTTGGCTCACGCAGCTGAGAACCGTCCAAATCGTGAGCAACGCCAAGCTCAATTTGCCCACGTGCAACAAACCTATACTTGGCAGCAAGCCTGTGCGCCGTTGATTGCGTTTTGCCGCCAACCGCAGTATGCCGCCGACAAACGCCGCAATGTTAAGGCCCAAAGCAAGCAACCAGGCCACACCAGCATGCGCTACCGCATGGATGAGCTTGATCGGGTTGTAGCCGAGAAAAACGAGCATATCGCTCACCTCGAACAGCATATCAAAGGCATGGAAAATGGCAAGGTCATGCGCCTATTGCGCTGGCTCAATCGTTTGCGAAAACGTTAAGTGGTAAAGCTTTTTAACCACGAAGAACCCGAAGAGCACGAAGATGGGGCTATGGGCATGGGCGCTGGGTCTAAGCCGAGCACCCTATCCCCAGCCCCCGAACCCTGATCCCTATGTTCTTTGTTCTATGCTCTATGTTCTAAATGGATAGGGTATAATAACCACGTTTAACTAGTATGGCTGGAATTTTCCCATGAAAATATTATCTGCCTTGACCTACTACGCGCCGCACTGGACGGGCTTGACGATGCACGCCCAACGGGTGGCTGAAGGACTCGCAGCTCGTGGACATCACGTCACTGTCTTAACAATCCAGCATGAGCCAACGCTGCCAACTGAAGAAATCTTGAATGGCGTGCATGTATTGCGGCTCAAGCCTGCGGCCCAAATTAGCCGAGGCATGCTCGCACTCAACTTTCCATTTGTCGCTGCCAAATTGATTCGCAGCCACGATGTGGTGCACGTGCACACGCCTCAGCTTGAGGCTTTATTGCTTTCAGGCTTATGCCGCGTGCTGAATAAGCCACTGCTGATGAGCCATCATGGCGATTTGGTCATGCCTACTGGGTTGGTCAATCGGGCGATCGAAAAGGTGATGATTGGCCAAATGGTGCTGGCTGGCAAATTAGCCCGCCGCGTCAGCGCCTATAGCCGCGATTACGCCGCACATTCCAGCTTTTTACAAAAATTCAGCAAAAAATTGACCTATATTTACCCACCAGTCGAGTTGCCAACGCCAATTCCTAGCCAAGTTGCGGCCTGGAAAGCGGAACTTGGGATTAGCGATAAGCCAATTGTTGGCTTTGCTGGGCGCTTCGTCGAAGAAAAAGGCTTTGATTTCTTGCTCAAAGCCATGCCAATGATCGCCGAGGTCTTTCCCGAGGTGCGCTTTGTATTTGCTGGTGAGCACAAAATGGTCTATGAAGATTTTTATTCAGCGTGTTTGCCCATGATCGAGCAAAACCGCGAGCGGATTGTGTTCCTTGGCTTGTTGCGTGATCCTCAAAAACTGGCTAATTTTTATGCCATGTGCGACTTATTTACCTTGCCAAGCCGCACCGATTGTTTGGCGATGGTCCAGATCGAGGCCTTGTTGGCAGGCACGCCGCTGGTGACCAGCGATATCCCAGGCGCACGGGTCGTAGTCCAAGAAACTGGGTTTGGGCGCTTGGTAGAGGCCCAAAATCCGCGCGCCTTGGCCGATGGCATTATTGAAGTGCTGAAAAATCCCCAAGCCTATAAAGTTCAGCCTGCCAAAGTGGAGCAAGTTTTCTCAGTAAAAGGCATCCTCGATAGCTACGAACGGACGATGGCCGAAATGTGTGGCCAGCCCGTTTCAGCATCGGTTGTATAAGAAAGAGCAATCACTATGACTGAACAACCTTACGCCCCTTTAGCGCCCCACGATGCAGCGCTGATGGATACAATGCTGCGCAACGAGGCCGACCCAGCCTATAGCCGCCGCGCCCGCCGCTTGATGCAATATCTCGATTTGCAAGCTGGCGATACGGTGCTCGATTGCGGTTGTGGCTATGGGTTCTACACCTTGATGATCGACAAGCTGCGTGATTTGCACGTCGTTGGCTTCGACGAGGCCTTTGATCGCTTGTTGGTTGGCCAAGAGCATGCCAAACGGGCGACGTTTGTGCGCGGCGATGGCCAAGGCATGCCTTTTGCCGATAATAGCTTCGATAAAATTCTGCTCTCGGAAGTGCTCGAACACATTCCCGATCAACAAGCAGCCTTGCACGAATTGCGCCGCATTCTCAAGCCAGGCGGCATTTTAGCCATCTCGGTGCCGCACGCCAATTATCCATTGTGGTGGGACCCAGCAAGCTGGATCTGGACGCGGCTTGGTGGTAAGCCCTTTACCCACACCAAATTTGGCAGCATTTGGGAAAACCACGTGCGCTTGTATGAACCAGCTGAATTGGTACGCCAAGTGCGCATGGCCGATTTCGAGGTTGAATGCTGCGAAGAAGCCACCCACTACGCTATTCCCATGACGCCGTATGTGGTTTATGGCATTGGCAAGCCCTTAATCGAATCGGGGATTTTGCCCGAACGCTGGATGAAGAGTGCCGATCGCATGCGCGGCGACCAAAATCAAGGCAGCAAATTGAACCCACTCAACTTGGCCCGTGGGATCATCAATTATGTCGACCAATTGAATGAACGCCCAGAAACCCTGCAAAAACGCAGTTTTGTGAATGTCTTTGTCAAAGCGCGCAAGCCCTTGAGTTAAGTCTTTCAGGAGATCGTTTCCATGCTACGAGGTGTCTTACCGAGCCAGCGCTTAGGCTGGCTTTGGCTCTTAGGCTTGCTTGGAACTGCCCTAGCGCTCATGATCAAGGTGCAAGCGAAGCTTCAGTTTCGTCAGCTTGATGGCGCAGTCTTGCTGGGCGCAGCAGTCAGCTTGGGCATTTGGTGGTGGTTGATCAAACGCCAACCACCAAAGCCAGATGTGCAGCCAACCCTCGCTCAGCGCCCAATCAAGCATTTAACCTTGCGTTTAGGCATCAGCGCCGTGGCAATGTTTAGTGCGCTCGTAGCATGGCATAATCTGTTTGGCAATGAATTTAATCCACTTTCAACATGGGCATGGCTGCTAGCAGTTGGCTTATGGCTCTTGGCATGGCTACCATGGCAACGCCCACGCCTACCCAAAGCCGATCGCGCCGAAACCAAACGGGCATGGCTGACCTTCGGCTGTTTACTGGCTGTAACTGCGGTTGGCTTATGGATGCGGCTCTATCGGCTTGATCAAATGCCCTACGACATGACGGTTGATCACGGCTGGAAGATGGAAGATGTTTACACCATTTTGCAGGGTGGTCGGCCTTTATTTTTGCCCAACAACACAGGCCGCGAACCAGGCCAATTCTATTACATCGCCACGTTGATTCGCTTTTTTGGCGTGCCCTTTGGCTTTATCGCACTCAAGCTTGGCAACGTAATTATCGGCACGTTGACGATTCCATTTATCTATTTATTTGCCCGCGAGCTTGGTGGGCGCAAACTTGGCATTTTGAGCGCGATGCTGTATGCCTTGGGCAAATGGCCGCTCGAAACCACGCGCATGGGCTTGCGCTTTCCCTATGCCACCTTGCCCGCCGCTTTGGTGTTGTGGTCGCTCTGGCGCTATGTGCGCTTGGGCAAACGCAGCGATGCCTTGCTGGTTGGTTTCTGGATGGGCATGGGCTTGTATGGCTATATTGGGGTTCGGGCTGTGCCATTCGTAATTGCCGCCGTCTTTGGCTTGATGGCCTTTGATCACCGCCGCCGCAACCGTAAGGGCTGGCTGACATTGCTCGGCCATGGCAGTCTAACCCTGATTACAACAGCGTTGATTTTCCTGCCGCTGGGCCATTTTATGCTCGATTATCCCGATGTTTTCTGGTTTCGCGTCAGCACGCGTACCAGCAACCATCTCGATGAGATTAGCCGTGAGTTTTGCCAAGATACCAGCAGCGAACGCGCCTGCGATATTAAAAAATTCGTCGCCAACAACGTCAATTTAGCGGTAGCTTTCAATTGGCGCGGCGATCGTAACGAAGTCAATAATGTGCGCTTCGACCCATTGCTGGATAAAGTTAGCGCAGCCTTGCTCTTGCTCAGCTTGCCAATCGTCGTTTGGCGCTTGTTCATCGAGCGCTCATGGCGTTGGTGGATGCTGGTGGTAAGTTTGCCGTTGCTTGGTTTGGCTACAACCCTCAGTTTGGCCTACCCGATTGAAAACCCGAGCGCTGCCCGCACTGGCGTGCTGATGCCCGTCATTTTCACTATGGCCGCCGCGCCCTTGGCCCTCGCAATTGAGTGGATCACCAAAGCCAAGCCGTTTGATCAATGGTGGCATGGCTCGCGAGCCGTGCAAGGCTTGCTTAGCGTTGGCATGGGCGTGTGGCTTTTGGCATGGGCTGGGCGCGAAAATTTCCAGCGTTACTTCGTCGATATGGCGCGCCAATATACGGGCTTTATTCCCAATAATCGTGAGGTTGCCGATGCAATTCGCTACTATCGCGATGCCCAAGGCGTGCCCTACGCCAATGCCTACCTCATGCTCAACAGCTATTTCTGGAAGGAATCGCGCAACATTAGCGTGCATTTGAACGATATGCAATGGTATGCCAGTAACACGATTAAGCCCGAAATGGAGTTGGTGGTGCCCGAAAAACGCCCAGTGATTATTGTGCTCAATCCTGATGATCAAGTGCATATTGAGCAATTGCAGCGCGAGCATCCTGAGGGCGAGTTGCGCCGCATCAGCAGTGCAGTTGGCAAAGATTTTCTTGTGTTTCACCTGCGCTGATGATTACGCTTGGCACTGCTGGCCATGTTGATCATGGCAAATCGAGCTTGGTTCAAGCCCTGACGGGCATCAATCCCGATCGTTGGGCCGAAGAGCAACGCCGCCAAATGACGCTTGATTTGGGCTTTGCATGGTTCAACACGCCTGCTGGCCATTCGGTCAATTTGGTTGATGTGCCAGGCCATGAACGCTTGATCAAACAGATGTTGGCCGGAGCAACTGGCTTTGACGGCGTGCTCTTTGTGGTTGCCGCCGACGAAGGTATGCAGCCGCAAAGCCACGAACATCTGCAAATTCTCAGCCACCTCGGCATCGATCAAGGGCTAATTGTGCTGAGCAAAAGCGATCTCGTCGATGCTGAATGGCTTGCATTTATCAGCAGCGAGATTCAAGCCCAAGTCGCCAATACCAGCCTTGCAAATGCGCCAATTGTGCCAGTTTCGGCCCGCACTGGCGCTGGCATGGCCCAACTGCACACAGCAATCGATCGCTTAATTAGCCAATTGCCAGCCCGCACAATCCAGCAACACACTCCACGTTTACCAATCGATCGGGTGTTTAGCATCGATGGCTTTGGCACAGTCGTCACGGGCACGCTGCGCGATGGCAATTTGAGCGTTGGCATGGAAATCGAAATTCAACCCCAACAGCTGCGTGGTCGAATTCGCGGCCTACAATCGCAACAAATCAGCCAGCAATCAGTCCAAGCTGGCATGCGCGTGGCAATCAATCTCAGCGGCATCGAGCGCCAACAGCTCAAACGAGGCGATGTTGTAACCTTACCCCATAGCTTTGCCCCAACTAATTTACTTGATGTGCTCGTTGCAACAACTGCCGATGCACCAACCCTAAGCCACAATATGCCGTTGCAGCTCTACCTTGGCAGCGCCGAAATCAGCTGTAGCTTGGCCTTGCTTGATCGTGATACGTTGCCAGCCGAGGCCCAAGCATTTGCTCAATTGCGCTTAAACCAAGCCAGCATCGCCCAACGCGGCGATCGCGGTATTTTGCGCCGAGCCTCGCCAGCAGCGACAATCGCAGGAATTAAGGTGCTCGATGCCCATCCCCAGCGCCATCGCCGCATGCGCCCAGCAGTAATCGCGCATTTGCAACAACTGGTTAGTGGCTTGCCGCATGAAATTCTGATTCAAGCGATCGCGCAGCAATGTTTACCCTGGCAGCAATTACAACAACGCAGTGGCTTGGATGCCCAAACCGCCTTAGAAGGCCTAACCACAGGCTGCAACAACGGCATGATCGTCATCGTCTCAGCAACACTGGCCACGCTCACGGTTAGCAGTTTAATCACCAGTTCAGGCTATTGGCAGCAAGTGCAAACCAAATTGCGCCAAATTCTCGCCGAGTATCATCAAACCTGGCCCTTGCGCCAAGCGATGCCCCGCGAGGAATTGCGTAAACGCATGGGCCTCGAAGCAAGTAGTTTCAGCCAAATTAGCCAAGCCTTAGCCACGCAGCCATGGCTCCAAATCGAAGCCAACCAGATTAAACTTGCTGACCATCAGGCCCAGCCTAGTCCCAGCCAACAAGGCCAAATTCAAGCCTTGCTAGGATTATGGCAGATCAATCCGGCCCTGCCGCCGAGCCGTGAACATTGGCCAAGCATCGATCAAGAACTTTGGCGGTATCTGTTGCAAACCAAGCAGCTGATCCAAATTGCGCCAGAGGTCTATTTCTTGCCAACCCACTATCAGCGCATGTACAGCTGGGTGCTGGCGCAACTCGCCAATGGCCAAAGCATCAGCCTTGCCCAAGCGCGCGATGCTTGGCAAACCAGCCGCAAATATGCCCAAGCCATGCTTGAGCACTGCGATCAACTGCGAATCACGCGGCGAGTTGGCGATGAGCGAGTGTCCTATTGAGCTTAACGAAGTGTTAGAAAAGCTTGGCAGCCCTAGCCCCGCCCAAATGCTCGTGTTATGCTGAAGCAATGGTGTTTGTGCCAGCGGAAAGGATGTCGAACGTGAGTACAAAACGTTTATCAATTAAACAACTTGGTAGTGTGCTTTTGATTAGTGCCGCCGCAGGCGCAGGCGCACGTTATCTCGCCAATAAAACTCGCCAACAAGGCCAAAAAATCTACGATTATACAACTCCCCAAAAATTAATCGATTGGTCGGTTGCGCGCACAATCGCCTTGCGCGTTTCGCAATGGCAGGAGCATCCGGTCGTCAATCGGGCTGAACGCCAAGCTGAATACGATCAGATGGTCGAGCGTAGCCAGCCCTTAATCGATGAATATTTGAATGTCAAGCTGCCTGAAACCCTTTCACGGGTCAAAGTCGTTGACCGCAAAGAATGGATCGATGCCAATTTGCGTTCGTTTGAGCGCTTGTTCGAGCCAATCGAAAAGCTGTATCGTCAAGCAGCCCAAAATGCAGGCCGCAATCCATCGGTTAATGCGATTAATCGGGCGTTTGTCGGCGCCCAAGTTGGGGCCATGGTTGGGGTTTTAGCTCGCAAGGTGCTTGGTCAATATGATTTGAGTTTGCTCTCGCCCCAAGCTGAGCCAGGCATGCTCTATTTTGTCGAGCCAAACATCGCCCGCGTTCAAGAAGGTTTAGGCGTTGATGACCATGACTTCCGCTTGTGGATTACGCTGCACGAAACCACTCACGCCTATGAGTTTGAAGCCTATGGCTGGGTGCGCGATCACTTCAGCAATTTGATTCAGCGCTATTTCAATGAGCTTGGCGGCCAGCTCGATGCCTTGCGCAATGGCTTTGGCAGCTTCATCAACCGTATTTTCAGCAACAGCAAAGACCAAACCGATGGCCATTGGATGGAGCAATTGCTAACTCCAACTCAGCGCCAAGTATTTAGTGAATTGCAAGCATTGATGTCGTTGGTTGAAGGCTATAGCAATCACATTATGAATGAAGTTGGTCGCGAAATTCTGCCAAACTTCGATCAAATTGAAGCGCGAATGAGCGATCGCAAAGAAAAACGCTCAATCTTCGATGAATTGTTCAACCGCATCACGGGCATGAGCCTCAAAATGCAGCAATACGAGCAAGGCGAGCGCTTTGTGAATGCCATTGCCGACCATGGTGGCAAGGATTTGGCAGCCCGCGTTTGGGAAGGCCCAGAAATGCTGCCAACCCTCGACGAAATTCGAAACCCGCAACTGTGGATCGCTCGCGTCGGGGTATAATTAAGCCGTTCAAGTGTTCCACCATGCTTCGATGATCAACATCGAGGCATGGTTTTTTGGTTAAAATACTGCTGCTCTTTTAGCCAATTAGGAATTGTATGCACCAATTGAATCAAGCCCAAGCAGCTTTACTTAGTGGCGATCTTGCTCGTGCGCGCAGCCAGCTGGCGCTTGTCATTCAACAAGAGCCAAATAATGTGTTGGCATGGCTCATGCTCAGCGAAGTTGTGCAGCAACCAGAGCGCCAACGCGAATGTTTGCAACGGGTTTTGGCGCTCGAACCACACAATCAAACCGCCCAAAAACGCCTAGCTGCAATCGATCAGCCAGCAATTGCCCCAGCCAAGCCAGCAATCGCCCCAAGCGCAGTTCAGAAGCTCAATCAGCAACCCCAACCAGCGCGCCAACCAAACACGAACCCTCCAGCAAACACCAGCTTAATCTCAATGCTAGGGATTGCAATCACCTTAGTTATTTTGTTAATTATAGCTGTGATGGTGTTGCGTGGAATCCCTGAAACCCCAAGCGAGCAGAGCCAAAGCCTGCAAGGATTGCTTGGCCTAGCCATCGCCCAAAGGTGAAGCATGATACAATATCATGAGAATTTTAGTGCTTGGAGTTGCCATGAATGCTTCGCAATTGCTTAAACAAGAACGCGCTGATGCCGTGGCATTACTTGAATCGTTAACTGAAGACCAATGGCAGGCGAGTACGCTCTGCGAAGGCTGGAACGTCACCGATTTGTTGGCGCATATGGTCGCCCGCGAATCGCAACCAATCCGCTTTATTGTGGCTGAATCAACCAAGGGCAAGCTCGGCGTGCACCCCGACGAGTTGATGCGCAAAGCGCGCAACCAAGGCCGCTTCAAATTATTGCAGCAATTTCGCAATGGCCCACCGCTGGCCTTTCGTTTGCCCGGGATTGCGTTGGCCAATTTTATCGAGCAATGGGTGCACAACGAAGATTTGCGCCGCGCAGGCTTGAACAAACCACGCATTTCCTCGCCAGCAGTGCAAAATCTGATTTGGAAAATGCTGCATATCAATGCGCGCATGATGTTGCGCTCATTCAAAACGCCAGGCGTTTTGAGCTTGGTGCGCCCCGATGGTCAGGCCTTGGCGTTTCAGGTTGGCGGCGCATTTCCCCGTCAAGCAGACCCTACCGCTGCTACCGTGAAGCTAATTGGCGAGCCAGGCGAGATTTTGCTGTATTTATTTGGCCGCAAAAGCGCCGCAAACGTGACGATCGAGGGCGATCAGCGCTTGGCCCAAGCCTTACGCGACACAACGATGGGGCTATAGGAGAGCAGCAATGCAACAGCGGAAGGTCGCTCATTATATTGTTACTGGATTAATGCTCATCCTTGGTTTGATCTTCGGTGCTTTCTTTGTGGTTTGGTGCGGCCTGTTGCGCTTTCTTTTTACCGAAGATGGCTGGACTGGGTGGTTTTTGCTGATTATGGCTGGCTTTATCGCATGGCGCGCCATCGAGGCTGGCCGCGATGCTTGGGATGGCTTGCCCAGCGCGCCACCAAGCGCGATTGCTGCCTTGTTGGCAACTCAATTTTTGTTTGTGGTGATTCAGGTGCATGCCCGCTGGTCAGGCCAAAGCACGGGCATCGATTTGCTCACAATTTTGCCGCATGCGCTGATTTTTGGCTGTATCGGCTTAATCTTCAGCCTCAATGGTCAATTTACTGGCCACCTGATCGAATATGCCGATGACGAATTTTTGGCTGAGCCAGCACCAAGCAATGAGCATGACGATGACGATGATTTGATGTATTTGGGGGGAGCATGATTTTATTGCTCGGTGGCACTGGCACCTATTTTCTCGACCTTGAGGCCACCTTGGGCGCTGGCAGCTACCAAACGCTGGAAACGCCCTATGGCACCGCAGGCTCAATCTATCAGCCAGCTCAGTTTGGCGGCAAAATTGGCCTTGCCTCGCGCCATGGCTGGGGTCGTTTAGATGTCTCGCCACCTTTCGTCAACAGCCGCGCCAACATTTGGGCCGCCAAAGAGCTTGGCTACAACCAGATTTTAAGCTGGAATGGGGTCGGCGCAATCAATCAACTCTTGCAAGTTCACGATTTAGTCGTGCTCAACTACGTGCTCAATGGCACCAAAACTCGCCCGATCAATTTTGCTGGCGATCGCCCAAGCCCAACAGCTTGGCAAATTCCGCAAGCTGTTTTCGATGTGGCGAGTGCTCAAGCGCTCTACCAGCAAGCCCGCAAGCAGCAAGCCCGCAGCTTCGATTGTGGCACTTACGCATGTTCGGAAGGTCCACGCCTAGAAACTGCCGCCGAAATTCGGGCTTGGGCCAATTTTGGGGCCGATGTGGTTGGCATGACTTTAGTGCCAGAGGTGTTGTTGGCTTACGAGTTAGGGATTAAATTTGCCTCGTTGGCCTATGTGACGAACTATGCGACCGGAGTTGAGCCAAGCGCAGGTGCACCACGCTTCTTTGGGGTTGAAGTGGCCCAAACATGTCTCCAAATTGTGCTAGCAACCGCAGAACAGTTGCTGGCAACTAGCGATATGAGCAACCAATGACGTTTACCATAACCTCACTTAATACGCCATTTGGGCTGGCGATGTTTGCCACAAAAAACAGCCCCAGCGGGACGCTCGCAATTTTGCTCGACGAACCAAACCCGCATGCGGCGCTGTATGCAGCCAAAACTCAAGGCGTAAGTTGGATTATCGAGGCCGTGAGCATGCTGCCATGTGATGGTCTGCTTCAGCCAGACGATATTCTGATTCCCGATCAGCTGGTCGATTTAACGCAGCAACGCGCATCGACCTTCTTTCGCAATCGTGGTTATGGCTTTGTTGGCCAAAACCCAGTCTGGTGTCCCGATTTGCGTTCCAGTTTATTAAGCGCTGCCCAAAGCGTCAGCCAACGGGTGTTTAGTCGTGGTACACTGGCGGTTGGCGAGGCCACTACGACGCTTGAGGCCGCCCAAAGCTGGCAAGCCCATGGCCTAAGCCAAAGCGCTGCCCCAGCGGCCTATCTCGCTAAAGAATTAGAATTATGCTACGCTGTCGTTGGCATTGTTGGCACGGCAGCCAGCACCCTTGGCAATACATTAATTGCGGCAGTCGCCCAGCACTTGCCTTCAAGCACAAGCTGCAACTGCCGCCAGACCATGCAATCGGCGCGCGATCGAGGCCTGATTGGCGACGATTGGCGAACATGGATTGGGGAATAAGATGGCACTCGTATTACGTAACAGCACACAAATCGAAAAAATGCGCACCGCTGGCCGTTTGGTCGCTCAAACCCATGCCATGCTGCGCGAATATGTCGTTCCAGGCGCAGTGTTGCTTGATTTGGATAAATTAGTTGAGGACTATCTGCGCGAGCATGGCGCAACGCCATCGTTTAAAAATTACAAAGGCTTTCCAGCCTCAACCTGTATTTCAATTAACGATGTGATTTGCCACGGGATTCCCGATAAATCGCGCTTGAAAGATGGCGATTTGGTGGCGATTGATATTGGCGCGTTTCTCGACGGCTGGCATGGCGATTCATGCGTAACCTACGCCGTTGGCAACATCGATGCTCAAAGCGAAAAGCTGATGAAAGCAACTGAAGAAGCCATGTGGCGAGGGATTGCCCAAGCCCGACCAGGCAATACGCTTGGCGATATTGGTGCCGCAATTCAAGAATATACCGAAAGCCAAGGTCTCTCGGTAGTACGCGAATATACTGGCCACGGCATTGGCCGCAACATGCACGAAGCACCAACCGTTTTACATTATGGTGAGTGGGGCAAGGGCTTACGCTTACGCGCTGGAATGACCTTCACCATTGAGCCAATGGTCAATCTTGGTAGTTACGCCACGCGTTTGCTTAAAGATGGCTGGACGGTTAAAACCGTCGATGGCTCGCGCTCGGCCCAATTTGAACATCAAATCGCTGTTACCGATGGCGATCCCTATATTTTAACGGTGCTGTAAACAATGGCAATCAGGATCTACAATCAATCACAAATTAACGAAATGCGTAAAGCAGGCTTGTTGGTGGCCCAAGCCCACGCCATGCTGCGCGAATATGTTGTTGCTGGTGCGGTGTTGCTTGAGCTTGATCAACGAGTTGAGCAATTTATTCGCGAGCATGGCGCAACGCCATCATTCAAAGGCCATGGTGGGTTTCCCGCCTCAACCTGTATCTCAGTCAACGATGTGGTCTGCCATGGTATTCCCGATGGCACGCGGCTGAGCAATGGCGATATTGTCTCAATTGATATTGGCGCATGTCTCAATGGCTGGCATGGCGATTCGTGTGTGAGTTATGCCGTCGGCAAGCTCGATTCACAAAGCGCCAAGCTGCTGAAAGTGACCGAAGAAGCCATGTGGCGCGGGATTGCTCAAGCTCGAGTTGGCAAAACCATTGGCGATATTGGTGCAGCGATGCAAGAATACACCGAAAGCCAAGGCTTCTCGGTGGTGCGCGAATATACTGGCCACGGCATTGGCCGCAAAATGCATGAAACCCCGCCAGATGTCTTTAATTTTGGCGAATGGGGCAAAGGCCTCAAATTGCGGGCTGGCATGACCCTGACGATTGAACCGATTGTCAATATTGGCTCGGCACGAACTCGCGTGCTGCGTGATGGCTGGACCGCCAAAACCGTCGATGGCTCGCGTTCGGCTCAATTTGAACATCAACTAGCGATTACCACTGGTGATCCAGAAATTTTAACCAAATTATGAAATTAACCAAACGCTATAGTGGTTTCGCAGCCATGCTTGTGGCGATTCTTGCGCTTGATCGCTGGGTTAAATGGTGGACGCTCGATACACTTACGCCCGTGGGCAACCCAGGCACCGAGCCAATTCCTGGTATTTTGCGCTTCGTCTATGTTGAAAATCGCGGCGTAGCCTTTGGCTTTTTGGAAAACAACTCGCTCTTGCTAGGGATTCTGGCGCTCGGCGTGATTGGCTTTGTGCTGTTTCGCTCGCGCACATGGTTTCGCGATGCAGGCCTGCTTGGGCAAACGGCGGTTGTGGCAATTATCGCTGGCGGTTTGGGCAATATTATCGATCGTTTTGCCTATGGCTTTGTGGTTGATACCTTCCACATTATTCCGCTGCCAATCTTTCAAGTGTTTAATATTGCCGATATGGCGATTTCGTTTGGCGCGGTTAGCCTATTTATCACGCTGTGGCGCGAGGATGCAGCTAAACGTCGTAGCCAACAAACTGCTTAACCCACAGCGCTCCTAAAGTCAAAGTCTAGGAGCGCTTTTTAATTTTAGGCGCCAAACGTTTGAATCGTATTGCGCCCAGCAGCTTTGGCTTGATACAACGCTTGATCTGCTTGCTGAATCAACTGCTCCAAGGAAATTTCTGCATGCTCGTGACAAAGCGCCAAACCAAGGCTTACCGAGCTTCTAATTAGCTGTTGCTCATAGGTTAGGCGTTGCTGTTCAATTGCGCTACGCAAGCGTTCAGCAACCAACAGCGCCTCGGCCTTGGTTACACGGCTCAACAGCACAATAAACTCCTCGCCGCCATAGCGGCCAAGCAAATCGGACTGGCGCAAGGCTGCTTGGGCGGTTGTCGCAATCGATTGCAGCACGAGGTCGCCGACATGGTGGCCATGCTGATCGTTAATCTGCTTGAAATGATCAATATCAAATAGCATAATTGCGAGTGAATTGCCAGCCAACGCTGCTTGCTCCAACAAGACTTGGGCCGAAACCAAAAAATGGCGGCGATTATACAGCCCAGTCAAGCTGTCAATCGTTGCCAAGCGTTCCAATTCAATTCGTTGCCGATCACGTTCTTGCATCTCTGCCACCAATTCCTGAGTTTTTTGATAATACAAACGGGCTTGCTGTTGGGCTTGCAGCACCTGATGGGTCACTTGCAATAAGCGCAAACGTTGGTCGGAGCGTTCGTTAAACAAGCTTTCGCGCAAGTGATGATAGGCTTTGAAGTGCTGGATGGCATTGGCATAGTCGGCCACTTGCTCGTAGATAGCGGCCAAAGTGCTATGCGCCCTTGCTTGTTGGCAAAGATCGTTGGTCTCGATTGCCAGCGCCAAACCACGCTGCCCAAACCCCAAAGCCTGAGCATAATCATGCTGACTTGCTACTAGAATACCACGCTGGATCAATGAAAAAATCATATCTTCTTGAAAGCCAAGCTGTTGTGCCAAACTAAAACTGGCTTCAAATTCGGCCATAGCTTGGGCTGAGCGACCAAAGCGCTGATACACCACACCCAAAATATTCATGACCTCGACAATTCCCTGCGACCAACCAAGCGCTTGATACAGCTCCAAACTGGCATTGGCATACATCAAGGCATCGTACAATTGGCCATATTCCAAAGCAACCCAGCAGCTATTATCGAGCATTGTGGCATATAAACGTTTTTGGGCTTTAGTCTCAAGTTCGGCTGGAAGCAGTTGAAATGCTCGTTGTAAATAGCTTTCAGCTTCCATTGGCTGCTCTAAAACCCGATATAAATAGCCAATATTACTATTCAGAATCGTTTGCATCCATTCATTATTAGTGCTAATCGCAATTTCTTCAGCAATTAAATAATGCTCCAAGGCTGCATCAAGCTGCGATTGTAGCGCCAAGGTAACGCCTAGAATATTATGCAATGCCATTTTATCGACCCAATTATCAATAAATTGATCGGGAGCATCTTGATAATAGCTAGCAGCAGGATTTTTCAATTCAAAGATATTTGGATTCACATAGTCACAATATTCGAGCGCTTTATAAAAACAATTCAATGCTTCAGCATACTTTTTATGTACACTATAAAATTTACCACGCCAATACCATGCTTCAACGAGGCCCTGATAATAGGGGGTGTAAGCAAATAAGCCATTAGTGGCTTGATACTCTGCCTGATAATTTATCTTCCATGCTTGCGATAAATCAATATGGCGTAAATTTGCGGCCCATACATTTAACAAATCGATAGTACGAGCAGGATTGGTAGATTGCTTTACTTCTTGCTGAATTTGCTGTGATAAAACCATAGTACGCTTTCGTTGGCAAACTTCTTGCTCTCTGGATTGATCCAATCCAGATTGATCGCACATGCGACGATCAATATAAAAACTTTAACATATGCATAATCTTTGCACCATCCCCTCAATGGTGCAACCAACGTTTGGTAAAATCTACCGCTTTCGGGAGATTTTTTGCAACGTACGTGAGTAGTTTTGCAAGCGTAAGCAATTTTGTTAAGCAATTGATCTAGACTACATTCAAACGCTATTTTTGAAACGGCTTGACGCTCAATTGCCAACATCAACGCCAATCAAGGAGCATCGCAGCAATGACAACCCAGCGCATCTTAGTCGTTGGCGCTGAAGCAGAGCCGAAAACCGCATTTATTCAGTCGATTTGTGACACGTGGAGCAGTCACGAGCTTGATGGAGCAAACATCCAGAGTAGCCAAAGCAGCGTACTCATGGATATAGGCCATTTGGACTATGCCGAACAACCTTCGGTATGGTATGGAATTCCTGCGAGTGCTAGCCCAATCATCCATGAGTTTGCCCAAACCATCAACGGCTGTATTCTATTAATTGATCCAATCACTGATAATGCGGCAATGCTCGATCTTGCCGATCAGCTTCAGCAGTTGGTTACTGGGCCAATTATTTTGCTGCTAACCCAGCAAGCAGCCGTATCCGACCATCTTCGCGCCGCCTTAAATCGTTCAAACCATTACATAGTAGACAGTTACATCATGCATAAACCAGAATCAATCCAACGAATCATGACCGCCTTAGGTGGCACATTACCCACCAGCAGCTCGGTGCAAAAAGAATATATTACTGCTACCTTTGATCAAGCCAGCCAAGTGCAGCTGCTGTTTGAGCAACTCGCCCAAAATACCAATCACGACATTATTGGCACAGCCTTAATCGACACCAACGGCGAACTGCTGGTTTCAACCTTGCCAGCCAAGATTAGCCCTGAACAATTGGCAGCGATTAGCGGGCCATGGTTACGCATCGCCGATAAAGTTGCCCATAGCGCAGCTTTAGGCCAAACCGAAGAAAGCATTATTCGTACTGCTGAAGGCTTGTGTATTATTCGCCCAGTACATAGCCATATTTTGATTACGTTGCTCCAGCCACACGCCAACCTCGGCCTTTTTTGGCTGAATGTTGCTGATATGGAGCGCCCATTGATGGAGCTATTAGCAGCCTAATGAACGCACAATCGAGGCATCCCGCTAGGTGCTAGCGGGATGCCGTTTTTTTTAGCTATTTGGTAACGTAGGGCAAGAAGATTTGCACTTGGGGAATTGCCACGGTTGCAGTTGATGAAGGCGTGGCACTGGCGCTAACAATCGGGGTTATGCTTGGCGTAGCGCTTGCCAACGGCGTTGGGGTAAAAGTAAAGCTTGGCGGCCCGCTATCAGTTGGGCTAGCGGTGACGCTCACTGCTGGCGTAACAGTGCGGGTTACGGTTGCCGAGACTGTTGCTGGCGTGACAGCTTGGGTTTCCGTCATGCTTGGCGTAGCAGTCCGTGTTGCGCTTGGGGTTGCCGTGGCCGTGCGGGTTGCGGTTGGGCTAACCGTGCCTGGCGTGACCGTTACCGCTGGCGAGCCATCAACTTGGGCCTCAACAAAATTTTGAATTGCTGTTGGCACATTCGAGAGAAAGTCAAAGCCAGTCATGCTTTCAATATAATCGATGCTGACCCGATATTGCTCCCAAGGATTGCTGCGAATGCCTTGGTTATTGGGCATCCAAATGCCAATCACCCGAGTATTGGCGGCGACGCGATTCGCATCATCATTCCCCACAGGCAGGATAACAATCACCTTCCAGGTGAAGGCGGGAATGTTCACCCGACCACTGGCAATTGTGCCTTTTGTGCCATAGCCACCAGTCATAATGTAGAGTTCGTTGCCAGCCCGCGCCCATGTGCGGCACATATTTTCCAAATTGGCCCATGGGCCTTGGTTATTGTCTGGTGCTTGGGGAATCATATTCGACATGATGAAGGTTTGATCGTTGGCAGCCCGCGAGACGGTGCGGTCGCCTGAGGGAATCATATGGCCACGGTCATAGCCGCTGCCGCTATAATCGCCTGGCTGGACTCGATACCAACCACTTGGCAGGCTTGAATCGGCCACAAAATCGCCGCGCGAGGTGCTACCAAGATCTTGTACTTCCAAGTGCCAACTAACCCAAGCTGGAATGCCAGCATCGCGTTGGTAGGCCATGGCATATTGGGTGCGTTCGATTAAATAATTATCTGGTACCAATGGATCGCTGACCGCATTGCTTGGGTTGCCCAGCGTGAGGTGCAAACTATCGTTGGGAGCCGCTTGGGTGGTTGGTTGACGCAGGCCCAGCGCCAACAGTCCTAAAATGAGTAGACCAAAAAGCCGACGCAGACCAGTCATGACAGCAATGTCCTTTCGCAATGAAAGTATGATGAATAGCTTGCATACTGTACCATAGCTGTCTAGGCATAAATCAGCTGTATATAACCACTAAAATCCTGCCTAGCGCTGGCCTCACCTGTATGGGGGATAGAGGGCTACAACAAAGCTGTTATATGATCATACTTGCAATTTTAGAAATTAGCTGTATCGTTACAGAAGTGAAGTAAGACACATGCTTTGCAAAAACGAGCGCTTTCTGGAGCAGCTCGTTTTTTGCAATCTACAGATGCAAACAACGCGGCAATGAAGCTGGCGAGGCAGGCGTAGCGCTCGTCAGCTTTGTTGTATGCCCAAAATTCCCAGCATGGGCTTACGAATCACGGCAAAATCCTGTTGGAATCTATGAGGAGTCAGCATATGGGCAGCCGTTTGGCGCTCTGGCGGTCGAATGCACGGCCCGGGGTTCGGGGTAGTTTATATTATTTATGTTTTTGGTCAAGCGTTGGCATGTATGTGCCGTTTATCAATGTGTACTTTACCAACCTTGGCTTAAGTGGCCAACAAATTGCCATGTTTGGGGCGATTAGCCCGTTGGCGGTGCTGTTGTTTAATCCCTTGGTGGGCGCAACGGCTGATCGGCGGGGCTGGCATGTGCAATTATTGCTCAGTATGTTGACGTTCACTGCCTTGAGTCAAATTGCCTTGGCATTTCCAACCAGCTTCTTTACAATCTTGCCAGTGATGGTTATGTTGGCGGTGGCTCGTGGCCCAATCGCGCCCTTGGCCGATAGTATGATCGCAGGCATGGCGGTGCGCCATCAGCTGGCGTATGGCAAACTGCGGCTCTGGGGGTCGGTTGGCTACGCCGTAACCTCATTATTGGGCGGCATTTGGTGGGCCAAAACTGGCTATCCAACCATGTTTATTTTGACTGGGTGTATGACAGGCTTGGTTGCGATTGTTGCCAATAGCCTTGATCACACTCCAGAATTGCGCAAAACAACGGTCAAGCCAGCCAAAGCACCACGCGATGCAGCCTTTATCGCGATTGTAATTATCACAGGCTTGGTCGGCGCAGCCTTCAGCATGGTTTCGATGTTCGATGGCAACTTGATTCAAAAACTCAGCGGTGGCAGCACGATGATGCTTGGTATTTTGCCCTGTGTGATTGCCAGCACCGAAGTGCCAGTCATGTTGAAGGCTGATCGGGTGATTGCGCGCTTTGGGACGGCCAAAACCCTCGCCATTGCCACCTTGATTCTTGGGCTGGGCTTTATTGGCAGCGGCATGGTCAGCGAAGCTTGGATGTTGATTCCAATTGGCATGTTTCGGGCTTGTGGCTTTGGCTTGTATTCAGTCGCAATTATTCGCCTGATTACCGAGCGAATTCCAACCAACTTGCTAGCCACCGCCCAAGGCCTGATTAGCGCCATCGGTGGCGGCTTATCACCGTTGTTGGCAACCCAAGCTGGCGGCTATATGTTCGATGTTTCAGGGCCACAATTGGTCTTTATTGTTGCTGGCATGTGCATTGGTTTGGCAACCTTGGTGGTTGGGCTGGGCCTCAAATTGAATTGGTTCAAGCCAGCCGCCCCAATCAACGCCTAATTGGCCTTTTCGGCGGTGCAGCATCACTCTCCAGTGGTGCTGTTTTTATTTTAGCCCAACTTGACAACAACGACAGCATTGCGTAGAGTGACAACTATTAATTATTAGTTAAAGGTAATTCGGATGCTCACTAGAACCATGCTTCGTTGGCTATTGTTCGCAAGTTTGTTAATCGTTGGGCTTGGGAGTTATGCTTGGCAACAGCAGAGTTTTGCCCAAAGCCCAACCACCATCACCAACCCATGGGCGCTGCGCCAAGGCCAAGCCACCTATTACACCGCCACTGGTTTGGGCAATTGTAGTATTCCCTTAGGACCAAATGATGTTTTATTCGGTGCTATGAACAACCCCGATTATGCCATAGCCGATTATTGTGGCGCGTTCGTTAAAATCACTGGTCCCTTGGGATCGGTCACAGTTCAAATTACCGACCGCTGCCCTGAATGCCAAACTGGGCATATCGACCTTAGCCCGCAAGCGTTCGACCGAATTGCGCGGCGGGTCGATGGAATTGTGCCAATCACTTGGCAATTGATCAGCAATCCAGCCACCACAGGCAAGGTTGGCTATCATTTTAAAGATGGCAGCAACCAATGGTGGACAGCGGTGCAGCCCCGGAATCATCGCAATGCAATTGCCAAATTTGAGTATCGTATGGGCCAAGCACCGTATAAAGTGGCACCACGCTTTATTTTCAATTATTTTATTGCCGAAACTGGCATGGGTGCTGGCCCCTACAGCTTTCGCACCACCGATGTCTATGGCAATGTGATTGTTGATGAGAATATTGTGCTTGGCGATGATGTAACCAGACCTGGATTGCAACAATTCCCCTATGTTGCGCCTCCAGGCTCAGCAACCCCGACCCCAAGCCCAACGCCGCGCCCAACCGTGCCACCAGAAAGCCTCACCGAACACGTTTGGCTGCCGTATACGCGGAAATAAACTAAAACACCAAGGCCCAGCGCGATTGCACTGGGCCTTGACTGTAGCTCGCTCCAGAAATTTAGAACTTGCTCCAGAGGTATTGGTTGGTCACTTCGTGGTGGAATTGAACTTCCGAGCGCTTGATCAAGGTGCCCAAGCGATGTGGACAGCGATCAGCTGAGGCCGTCTTCAGTTCAGCGTACTTAGCTTGAATTTCTTCGCCCAAGACCGAAGCGATAATTTCGCTCGATTGAAAAGCGTCGATTGCATCGTAAATGTTATCGGGCAATACGTTTGCACCCTTGCGAACTGACAAATCGGCCTTTGGCCCTTCTAAGCCGACCTTCAAAAGCGCGTAAATTGCCATGTATGGGTTGGCATCGGGAGCAATCGAGCGCACTTCAATCCGCGCTGAACGAGCGTTGCCTAATGGAATCCGCACCATCGAACCACGGTCAATTGCCGAAGCCTTGATTTGGTTTGGCGCTTCGTAGTGTGGGTCGAGGCGGCGATAGGAATTGACGCTGGCGTTCAACAACAAACACAGATCCAAGCCACTGGTCAAAATGCGGTCGACATAGTTCCAGCCATATTCTGACAAGCCTTCTTCGCCATTGGCATCGTAGAACAAGTTGGTATCGCCCTTGGCCAATGACATGTTGGTGTGCATCCCGCTGCCGTTGACCCCAGTTACGGGCTTGGGCAAGAAGCTGGCGGTCAAATCGAGTTTGTAGGCCAATTGGCGACAAATCAATTTATACAGCAACACTTGGTCGGCTGCGACCGAGGCTTCGGTGTAGGAATAGTTCATTTCGAACTGTGAAGGCGCAACTTCTGGGTGATCTTTTTCATTTTCAAAGCCCATTGCGCGTTGTGCTTCAGCAGCAGCATCAATGAACAAGCGCAGCGGATCGCCAGGCAATGAGTTGTAGTAGCCACCAGTGCTGACCAAATCGAAATGGCCGGTATCGCGGTAGTGTTGCTCGGCGTTGCGGCCCTTGAACAAGAAGCCTTCAATTTCGTTGGCAACATTACAAACAATGCCTTCTTTGGCCAACAATTCAGCGGTGTAAGCTTGCAAGCGGGCGCGGAAGTCGGCTGCATAGACTGAGCCATCGCGTTCGAGCACTTGACCAAACACCAACACTTTACCAGGCCCAAAGATATCGGATGGCAACCAGTAGAATGCACCCCAATCGATGCCCAAGCGCAAGTCGGATTCTGATTGTTGCGAGAAACCACGGATTGAAGAGCCATCAAAGGTCAAGTTATCAGCTGATTTCAACAAGAATTTTTTGTCGTAATCGAGCATGTGCAAGCGGCCTTCAAGGTCGGTGAAACAAACGGTCACAGCCTTGATGCGGCGTTCGTCGTTCAAATAGCGCATGCGCTCTTCTTGCAACTTGTCCAATGAGGTGCGGGCAACCCGTTGAGCTTTGGCAGCGAGGTTCAGTTCTTCCAACTCTTCGTAGGGAATTTCGAGAAAGTCGCGAAGTGTCATGGTGTGTCATCCTTTGTTACTAACAAAGCCATACTCGGTGTCCCGCGAGCATGAAGGCTTCGTAGTGGGTTTGGAACATTCAGGGATATGGCCAAGGAACGCGCGATCCATTCAACTAGGTCGCATTATACGCAATCCCATCACACCAGAACTTGTGTAATCTATCCAAAGTTTAAATTGCGCTATTTGTACAAGTTGCACAAAAGCTTTGCCGATTGCTTGCCGCTAGAGGCCGCATGGCGGGTTGTATTCGAAAGAGTGATTGTAGCAATTTGCCTAATCAATGGCCTCGACCGAGCATGGAAAAATAATGGTAAAAATCGAGCCTTGGCCAAACACGCTTTCAACCTGAATCGTGCCATTCAATAGCTCAATAAAATGGCGACATAACGCCAAGCCCAAGCCCGTACCGCCATAACGCCGGGTCGTCGAGGCATCGCCCTGAGTAAATGGCTCAAACAAACCCAATATTTGCTCGTTGGTCATGCCAATTCCAGTATCGCTCACCCGACATTGCACATGCTGGCTGGCTGGGTCAAAACTCATACTTAGATTGATGCTGCCATGGTTGGTAAATTTCGCGGCGTTGCTCAAAAGATTAAGCAAAATCTGGCGCAGCATGGCACGATCAGTATGAATTAATGGCAGCTGTTTGTTTGGTTCAAAAGCAAGGCTGTTGGCGTTTTTGTGGGCCATTGGGCTGATCGTGGCAATTAATTCATTGCCCAATCCATTCAAATCAAAGGTTTCGGCAGCAATTTGATATTTGCCAGCCTCAACTTTGGCCAGATCAAGCACATCATTAACTAAGGTGAGCAATTGATGGCCTGCTTCGTTAATTTGGCCAATATCATGGTGAAAATCCGCAAGCATGCTGGGATCGCTAAAATCGGTGTCATCCATCAGCAATTCGCTATAGCCAATAATCGCATTCAGCGGCGTGCGCAGCTCGTGGCTCATATTGGCCAAAAATGTGCTTTTGGCGCGATTGGCGGCTTCAGCAGCATCGCGGGCATGGCGCAAAGCTTCTTCTGCTTGTTTGCGCGCAGTTATTTCTTGAATTGTGCCCTCAGCATAGAGCACAGTCCCATCATCTGCATACACCAAGCGCGAGGTTTCGCTAATCCAGATCCGTTCGCCATTCGCAGGCCGATACACTTCCGACTCAATTTCATCATACGAGCCATTGGTTTGCAGCAGCTCGCGCAAATACTCCACGCGCTCAGGATCAACATACATCGTGTTGAGATCGGCCACATAATCGACCAATTCATGTTCGTTGGCAAAGCCTGCTAAGCGCACGAGAGCAGGGTTGGCTCGCAACACTCGGCCATCAAGGGTTATGCGAAAAATCCCAATTTTGGTTGTTTCAAAGATCGTGCGATAATCGCGCTCGGCCATACGCAGCGCATCGGTTAATTCATGATGCTCAGTTATATCCTGCAACGAGCCATAGATTTTGATTGGCTGGCCAAATTCTAGCTCGACGCGCCCAGTAAAACGGCCCCAAAATGAACGCCCACGAAACGTGCGCATTTCAAGGCTCAGATCAAATGAACCACGCTGCTCGATCATCTGACGAAAAATTGACTCTAACTGAACAAGCGTGGCATTGGTATGAAAAAAATTCTGATTCTCGATCGTCGGCGTGTATTCAAGCGGCGATGTATCTAAAATTCGATACATTTCGCGCGTCCAATAAACTTGATTGGTGCGCAGGTCGATCTCCCAGCCCCCAACATGGGCGGTTTGCTCAGTTTGCAGCATCAAGCGTTCAAGCCGATTGCTCTCGGTAATATCGCGCACCAACCACACTTGGCGCGGGCCATGTGCCGCCAAGGTGCATTCCAAAAGGCAGCTTTGGCGTTGACGATTAACAATAAAGCCTTGAATTGTTTGGCCTAAGCTTGAGGCTGAGGCAGTTGCATATAATTGGCGCATGCTGGCAGCTTCCGTTGGATACAACAACTCAAACCATTGCTCAGCAGTGGTAATTTCAGCGTTGCTATAGCCAATCATCGCCGTAACTGCTTGATTGAAAAAAACCTGAGAACCTTGAAACCAGACCAAACCAACCGGAAATTGCTCAAGCGTCACATCTTTACGGCGGGTCGCTTTGATCAAACGGCGTTGCCAGGCGCTGGTTAGCGGCCATTTCAGTTTCTGAGGCATAGAGTATCGTCCTCACAACACAAGTTTCAAGCCTTCGGTCCAAGCCCTATTGTAGTATGAGAAGCCTTACGATCCAAGTGGGTTAAGCAGGTTTATCCTTTATGACGCACTGCACAGCAGCAAGCAACGACCATGCTATAATGAGTTTCCCGCAGCACAATTCAGATCGCAGGAGGCGTTGTGGAATTAATTAAGAAATACGGCAATCGTAAGCTTTATCATACCAATGCCAAACAATATATTACCTTGCATGGCATCGCCAAGTTAATCCGCGCTGGCAGCGATGTTCGGGTGGTCGATAATGTTACTGGCGAAGATTTGACGGTGCAAACGTTATCGCAAATTTTGCTCAATAACAAAGGCCGCCGTTCAGGCCCACTGCCAATTCCGCTCTTATCCGATCTGATTCAAACCAGCGGCGAGACGCTCTCACAGATGCGCCGCAACCTATTCCAATCGCTTGGTGGCAACCAAATCGTTGAAGCCGAAATTCGCTTGCGGCTTGAGCATTTGCTTGATGAAGGCAAAATTAGCGAAGAGTTATGTCAACGTATGGGCCAATTATTGCTGAATGATTCTGGCCATGCGCACGCCGAAAATCTGCCCGATCGCTCTGATGTTGAACGCTTGAAAGGCCAAGTTGAGCAACTAGCCAACTTAGTTGAACAGTTATTACAGGATAAATAAGCAATCGCCGTTTCTCCGATTCGTTTGCCGACGTATCGCCAATGGCAATGAGGCCACGATCAATGAAGAATTCAACCCCATCTAAACGCGCGCTCGTTCTTGCCGGTGGTGGCATCTCTGGAGCTGTTTACGAAATTGGCGCACTCCGCGCCATCGATGATCTCCTCACAACCCTCACAATTAACGATTTTGATATGTATGTTGGCACCAGCGCAGGCAGCTTAATTAGCTCGTGTCTGGCCAATGGCATTACCACCCGCGAGTTGCTGCGCATTCTCGAAGGCGCCTTGCCCGATGCCAAACGCCTGCAACGCGACCAAATTTTGGCGCTCAATTTGCGGGGCTTAGTCAAACGCGGGCGCCGCTTGCCACGGCTTTTGGCCCAACGGGCGCTCGAAACCTTGCGCCATCCACGCGATTTTGCGCCCTTGGATTGGGCTTGGAAGATGCTCGAAGGCTTGCCCAACGGCATTTATTCAACCAATAGTTTAGAGCGCTATCTGCGAAATTTTTTGGCCGAACGCGGGAGCAACCACTTTGCTGAGGTGCAACGCGAACTGTATATCGTCGCAACCGAGCTTGATAGCGGCGATCGGGCGGTGTTTGGCGAGGGCAGCCTGCGCAATGTGCCAATTTCGGCAGCAGTCGCCGCGTCCAGCGCGATGCCAATCGTCTATGAGCCAGTGCGGATCAATGGCGTTGATTATATTGATGGTGGCGTGCGTGGCACTGCCAGCCTCGATGTGGCGATTGATCGCGGTGCAAAATTGATTGTCTGTGTCAATCCACTGGTTGCCTTTGATAATCGCAAGCAACAGCTTGGCAGTCGCATCGCCGATGCAGGGATTCAGGCGATTGGCAACCAAGTATTTCGCACCTTTATTCAGGCTGGTTTACACTATCACATCAAAAAATTACGCCAACAACACCCAGATGTCGATATTATTTTGATTGAGCCACGGGCTGATGATGCGACGGTGTTTGGCGAACATGTGCTGCATTATGATGAGCGAATGATGCTTGCCCGCCATGGCTACGAATCAGCCACTATTCGCATGGCCGACCAATATCAAGCTTACAAGGCGATTTTGGCCAAACACGGCGTGCAAATCAGCCGCCAACGGGTGGCTAAAGAGCTGCATCATCTGTTTGCTAGCGACGATGCAGACACCGTGCACTCGTTACTGGCCAGCGACCCCGATGGCAAGCGCCTGACCAACCCTCAAAAAAGCTGGCGCACTGCCAACCTCGCCCATACCCTCGACGATCTCGATGCGCGGCTTGGCACCTTGGAATAATTGAGATGCCCTCACCCCAACCCCTCTCCCGTGCGCGGGCGAGGGGCTTTAATGTCATCGTTCGTGCATGAAGCGTGGTAAAAACGGGTGCTCCTCTCGCCCGCGTCTGATTGGTGAGGAAAAAAACCAATTCAACAGCATCTATTCTATGCTATCTGGGTAATGGTTCATCACGTTAACCATCATGACGCTTTTCTACCCTTCCGTCACGCCAGCGGGAAACGCAGGGGGCTTTAATCCCCCTGCACCCCCTCAAGGGCACGACGCGGACACCACGCATCCATTGATAAACCTGCGGATTCGTGGTGGACAGCGAAAACCGACCCTCGATGGGGGTGGATTGCGGCAATATGCTGATTGCTAACGCAATAAACTAATACAGCTATGTTCTATGTTCTTTGCTCTATGTTCTTTTTTAACCTCTACTTGACAAATTCATTAATTTTTTATAAAATCTTTATAATTTCAATGGAATAAATAAGGTTTTAGTCCGTAGGCCAAAATGACAATCAATGGAGGAATGTCATGGATGTTGCGTACCGAAGGACGGCCAAGCTACGCGGAGCATTTTCGCTCACCATCACCCTCGCTCTGCTGGCGGGAATGTTGCTGACGCGTGGCACGCCAACGCAAGCGGCAGGCAATGCAGACTGTCGGCCTGATGGGATGGCTCCAACTGCTGGAGTCGACACGCCCTATTGTACAATTTACGATACCGCTGGCCGCGAAAAGATGGGCAGCGATCATCCCCGGCGGATCATCGGCTATTTTCCAAGTTGGCGGACAGGCACTAATGGCCAGCCAGCATACCTCGTCAACAATATTCCTTGGAATAAAATCACCCACATCAATTATGCCTTTGCTCACATTCAAAACAGCCGCATCTCAGTTGGCAGCAACACTGCCACCAATCCCTCGATTGGCATGACTTGGCCCGGCGTTGCTGGCGCTGAAATGGACCCAGCCTTGCCTTACAAAGGTCACTTCAATCTTTTGACCCAATACAAACGCCAACACCCGAATGTCAAAACCTTGATTTCAGTTGGTGGTTGGGCGGAAACTGGCGGTTATTTTGGCGATAACGGCGATCGGATTAGCGATGGCGGCTTCTTCAGCCTCACCGTCAACGCCGATAACAGCGTCAATACTGCTGGCATCAACACCTTTGCCGATTCAGTGGTTGGCTTTTTGCGCGGCTACAATTTCAACGGGGTCGATATTGATTATGAATATCCAACCTCGATGAACAACGCTGGCCATCCGCTTGATTGGGTGTATGCCAACCCACGCCGCGCTAGCCTGATGAAAGGCTATGTGGCCTTGATGAAAACCTTGCGCGAAAAGCTCGACGCTGCTGGGGCTGCTGATGGCAAATATTACATGCTGACGATTGCCTCGCCATCATCGGGCTACTTGCTGCGCGGCATGGAAACCTATCAAGTAACCCAATATCTCGATTATGTCAATGTTATGTCATATGACTTGCATGGCGCATGGAACGAGTATGTTGGGCCAAACGCTGCGCTCTATGATGATGGCAAAGATGCAGAATTAGCTGCGGCTGGAGTGTATACCACGGCCCAATATGGCGGCATCGGCTATCTCAACACCGACTGGTCGTATCATTACTTTCGTGGCAGCATGCCAGCGGGCCGAATCAACATCGGCGTGCCCTATTACACCCGTGGCTTCAAAAATGTCAACGGTGGTACAAATGGCTTGTGGGGCACAGCGGTTGGCTCGAATTGTCCAATTGGCTTGACCAAGTGTGGTGATGGCGCACGCGGCATCGACAACATCTGGCACGACACCGAAAATGGCCAAGAAGTTGGCGCTGGCGCAAACCCAATGTGGCACGCCAAAAACCTCGAACAAGGCCTTGCTGGCAGCTACATCAGCCAATTTGGCTTGAACCCAGCCACCGACCCAGAAGATCGCTTGACTGGTACTTATGTCCGCAACTACAGCAGCTCATTGGTTGCGCCATGGCTTTGGAATAGCCAAAAGCGCGTGTTTATCTCAACTGAAGATGAGCAATCGCTGGGAGCCAAAGCTGATTACGTGGTCAACAAAGGCTTAGGCGGGATAATGTTCTGGGAGCTTTCAGGCGACTACGATTGGCACGCCGAGCGCAACAACGGCCAAGGCGAATATTTCATGGGCGATACCTTGACCAGCCTGCTGTACGACAAGTTCCGCAGCGCCCCAGCCTATGGCGCAAACAAAGCCAATCGCACGATGCCCAGCAATTTGCTCAACATTAAGGTCGATTTCACCAACTGGCCAATTGGCGATAACAACTATCCCATTAGCCCCAAAATGGTGATTACCAACAACTCAAGCGTGACGATTCCAGGCGGCGCAACCTTTGAATTCGATTATGGCACCTCGGCTCCCAATAATGCCAAAGATCAATCGGGCTTTGGCTTTACGGTAACGAGCAGTGGTCATACTGGCAGCAATGCTGGTGGCTTGCGTGGCGATTTCAACCATATTCAATTCAAGTTCCCAGGCTGGCAAACCTTGGCTCCTGGTGAGAGCGTAACGATTGATTTCGTCTACTACTTGCCAATGAGCACGCCATCGAACTGGACTGTGAACTTTAACAACACGACCTATGGCTTGGTGAGCGATTATCCACGCGGCACGGTGGTTGGCCCAACGCCAACGGTTGGCAACCCAACCAATACCCCAGTTGCCACCGCCACCCGCACGCCGATTGCAACTGCAACCCGCACGCCAGTTGGCCCAACCGCGACGCCAACTCGCACGCCAATTGCCACCGCGACCCGCACGCCTGCGCCAAGCGCAACCCCAACCCAGCCAGGCAGCTGTACTGCTCCAGCCTGGGAAAGTGGCAAAGTCTATGTGCGCGGCGATTTGGTTTCGTACAACAACCATCAATGGTTTGCCCAATGGTGGACCCAAAATGAAACCCCGGGCAATGCTCAAGTGTGGCAGGATCAAGGTGTTTGTGGTGGGGGCAACCCAACCAATACGCCAGTTGTGCCAGCAACCAACACCCCAGTGCAACCAAGCGCTACGCCAACCAACACAACAGGCGTGCAGCCATGGGCAGCCAACGTGAGCTATGTGGCTGGGGCAAAAGTCAGTTATAACGGCGTCATTTATACCTGTCTGCAACCGCATACCTCGTTGCCGGGCTGGGAGCCAAGCAACGTTCCAGCGCTCTGGCGCGCCAACTAAGCTCGCCATTGTTCAAGCCGCCGCGCCATGCACTCTAGGCCAGTGCATGAACGCGGCGGTTTTTTAGACCCAAAACCCTCACACCTGCAAGTTGTTTTGCAGGCGTGAGGGTTGTTTAACTAGCATAGACCTAAGGTTGATTTAGTTAGGACGGGCGGTTGGCGGCGGCGTTGGGCCGCTTGGTGGCACTGCCGTTGGCAGCACAGTGCTGGTTGGCGTTGGATCGGTAGGGTTATGCGGCGGGCTAGTTGGAACCACCGTTGCCGTAGCTGGAGGTAAGGCCGTTGGCACTTGGGTTGGACACCCCGTGATCTCACAGGGCAATGCTGGCGGTGGCATCGTTGGGCAAACCGTGCTGCCACAGGGCAATGGCGTGCTGGTCGCTGGTGGCAAGGCAGTTGGCTCTTCGGTTGGAACAATTGTTGGACACACCGTAGCGCCACATGGTGCTGGCGTGCTGGTTACTGGTGGAACAACTGTTGGACAAACCGTGCTGCTACAAGGCAACGGGGTGCTGGTTGGGAGCGGCGTTGAGCACACAGCACCATGACATGGCAATGGCGTGTTGGTTGGATAATGTGGCTCTTCGGTTGGAATCGCCGTTGGATATGGTGCAACCACGGTTGGCTGTTGGCCCGCTGGCGTAGCGGTTGGTGGGCCTTGAGTTGGCACAGTCGTTGGCCAGGTTGGATTACATGGATTGGTCGTGCTTGGCACACAGGCTGGCGTTGGCGTACTCGTTGGCACAAGCGTTGGCAAAGCTGTGCCGATTGGTGGTGATTGCGTTGGCACGCTTGGCCCACATGGGTTGGTAGTGCTTGGTACACACGTTGGCAATGGCGTGGCTGTAATACTTGGATTACAGGTGGTTGAACCTGGGACACACGTTGGCAGCGCCGTCGCAACTTCAGTTGGCACAGTCGTGGGAACTGTCGGATCACACGGCTTGGTTGTGCTTGGGATACAGGTTGGAACCAGCGTGCCAATTGCGGTTGGCACAGGCGTGGGAACTGTTGGATCACACGGCTTGGTTGTGCTTGGAATACAGGTTGGCCGAGCGGTCGCAACCTGGGTTGGTCGCGCAGTCCGCGTAACAACCGAAGCTACTTGGTCAGAGTTTCCGGTCTCAACTGGTTTGACTGCCCAGACCCCGCCAGCAATCAAAAATATCAGGCCCACAGCAAAAGACCACATCATCACAGTTTTTGTTCGAATCATTGTCGTTACTCCAAGCTTGGCACGGATTGTCCGCACCTGTTCGGTCGTAAGGTGGAGCGTGGTGGTTGGCAACTGTTCTAACAACTGGCTGGTTGTTTGTTGCTGACGAAGTGCTTGGCGACAAGCTGCACATTCAGCAACATGCTGATTCAGCACATGCCACTCATCCTCAGTCAGGTGTTGCCAATCGCTGAGGAGCGGCTGAAGATCATGACACTTCATGGCCACGTTCCTCCTCATATAAACTCCGAAAACGATCACGGGCCCGTGATAATCGTTTGCGGACTGCACCTAATTCTTCACCGTTTAAATTGGCGACTTCTGCTGGACTACAGCCAGCGTAATGGACCATCAAGAGCACTTCTGCATCTTGGGGTTTGAGTTTGGCTAAGCAACCACGGATGGCCTGTGTCATTTCAACATTCTGAGCAAAATTATTGGCTTCTGGTTGCCAGCTACGCATAAACCAACTCCAACGCCGTTGGCGCCGCAGGTGATCTAAGGCGAGGTTGCTGGCAATCCGAAAAAGCCACGCTTGGGGAATCGCTGGCAAAACCGCCGGATCAAGCACCTTGATCGCGCGGAGAAAGGTTTCTTGCACCAAATCGGCTGCCTGCTCAGGTTGCCCCACAATTCGCGTCAGATAGCGAAACATTGCATCGTGATAGTCATCAAACCATTGGCTTATGACCTTGGTCACTGCCGTCTCTCGTTCGGTTGTGTGCACATAAGGAATAATCATAGGCTGCTTGCCCCGGCCGTAGCATGCTGTCTGCAATTAATGACGAACAGCGAACCCAAAAATGGACAGCTAGCATCGCACTGCTGCAAAATTGCTCAAATGTGCATGAAACCAGTACCGCAAGTTTATTCGTAAGGTTGAGCACGTACAGTTATCAAGCGATTCATTAGTACTGAGGTCATAGTTCTCCATGAGTGATCTGACGTTGTTTACCCATGATTATCGGTCAACGATGTGGCATAAATTAAATCAGCAGCAACCGATTGTGGCAATCTTCGTTAGTCATTCGGTCGATGCACGTTCGCAACAGATGCTGCGCACGCTCGAAGCGCAACAGGCGCAATTTCGCCAATTACAAGCGCAACCAGTCATTTTAACCAAAACCAATCCCGCCCATTTAAACGCATTTATTCAGCATTTCCAGCCAATTTATCCTGTGCTCAGCGATCCGACGGGCGCTGTGTTTCGCAGCTATAGCTACGCCAGCGAACAACTCGAAGTACAAGGTGGCATTTTGGTCTTGCCACCACGCTCAATCACCGCAGTTTTTCGTTTTGTGCCGCAAAACGATGAACAACAATTGCCAATCAATGAGCTTTTGGCCTGTGTCAACATGTTGAATTATTACAACTCAAGCGTTACGGCCTAGCAATTGGCGATATTGGCGCGGAGTGAGGCCTGTAATCAAGCGAAATTGACGCGAAAACGCGCTATGATCAGCATAACCACAGGCCAAGCCAATCGCGGCAATCGAATCATTGCCCGCCAGCAGCTGAATACTGGCATCAATGCGAGTTTTAATTAGCAGTTGCTTGGGGGTTAATTCAAAAATCTGTTGAATCGCCCGTTCGTATTGGCTTAGCGACAGTTGAGCCAGGGTTGCCAATTGCTGAATTGAGTTAATTTCAGCAAAATGTTCGTTTAAATAATCGATAGAGCTAGCCACCCGCCGCCAAGTTGGGGCGTTGCGATTTGGGCTACGCAGATCGCGCGAAATCCCAATTAGGCCCATAATGCTGCCATTGCGATCGCGCAACGGTCGTTTGTGGGTCACACACCAGCCCATCTGCAAATCGGGGTACATATGCACCTCTAGGCGATGATTCAGCGCGCAGCCAGAGCGAATAACCTGCTGATCTTGGCTGGCATAACTTGCGCCCAACTCCAACGGAAATAAATCTTCGGGCAAACGCCCAATCAACTCCTGCTTACTCCGACAACCACAGCGCAACCGCAAGGTTTCATTGACCACCCAATAGCGCCCTACCCGATCCTTACAGAAAAACACCACATCGGGCAACAGATCAAATAATGGCACGAGTTGCGCCACATCTGGATACTCAATTGTGCAAAAATCCGCATACTGCATAGCCTAATTGTACAAGACAAATCGCCATAAACCCGCTATTGTAGGAGTTGGGGATCGGTTGTTGGGGATTGGGGGTCGGAACCGCGAAGGACACGAAGTTTGATCCACGAAGCGCACGAAGAGCACGAAGGGGGAATAGAAACATAGTCACATTCCAGCACCTAAATATTTGGGGTGCAGGGGCTGAAAACCCCTGCGTCTCCCGCCTTGAGGCGGGACGGAAGGGTGGTGAAACGAACGTGCATGAACCAGTGACGAAAACCACCAAGAACACGAAGGACACGAAGTTTTGAGCCATGAAGGGGGATGCGACTTTAGACGTTTGGCTCTTAGAAGCATCAACGGGTTGGCAACAGACGGTTGGCACAGCACGCGATACCGATCCCCAGCCCCTGACCCCCGACCACTCGTTACAAGGAGGCATAATGCACATTGCAATCATCGATTCGCATACCGCTGGCGAACCAACTCGCATTGTCATTAGCGGCGGCCCTGAGCTTGGCGGCGGCACAGTTGCCGAGCAACGGGCTGTGCTGGCCCAACACTACGATTGGCTGCGCTCGGCGGTGGTCAACGAACCTCGCGGCTCCGATGTACTGGTCGGCGCAATTTTATGTCAACCAAGCGACCAACGCTGTTGCACTGGCGTGATCTTCTTTAATAATGTTGGCTATCTGGGCATGTGCGGCCATGGCACGATTGGCTTGGTTGCAACCCTCGCCCACCTCGGCAAAATCGGGGTTGGCGAGCACCTGATTGAAACACCCGTCGGCATCGTCAGCGCAACCTTGCACCCCGATGGCCAAGCAACAATCGAAAACGTGCCAAGTTATCGCTATCGTGCCAATGTTGCGCTCGATCTGCCCAATCATGGCCGAATTCATGGCGATATTGCTTGGGGCGGCAATTGGTTTTTCTTGGTCAACGACCATGGACAAGATCTTAGTTTGGCGAATGTCGAGCAGCTGACCAATTTTAGTTGGCAGATTCGCCAAGCCCTCGAAGCAGCCAAAATTACTGGCGCCAACAATGACCTGATCGATCATATTGAATTGTTTGGGGCTGGAACTGACGGAGCCAACAGCCGCAGTTTTGTGCTTTGCCCGGGCAAGGCCTACGATCGTTCGCCCTGTGGCACGGGCACAAGCGCCAAATTGGCCTGCCTCGCCGCCGATGGCAAACTAGCTCCAAACACAACTTGGGTGCAAGAAAGCATCATTGGCAGCCGCTTTCACGCAGAATATCGCAATACTGGCGAGGCAATTATTCCCAAAATTACAGGCTCGGCCTATGTCACGCTTGAAGGCCAACTGATTCTGCACGAGGCAGATCCGTTTCGCTGGGGGATTCAATGAGCAGCGCGATCATCGTCGGCGGCGGGATTGTGGGCTGTGCAGTGGCGCTGGAATTGGCCCAAGCTGGCGTGCAAGTTACCCTCATCGAGCGCGATTGCCTTGGCAGCGGGGCAACGGCAGCTGGCATGGGCCATATTGTGGTGATGGATGAGGGCGAAGCGCAATTAAAGCTTACTTTGTATGGCCAGCAACTCTGGCAAGCGCTCACCGCCACACACCCACAGCGCCATGAATACCATGAATGCGGCACATTGTGGGTTGCCACCGATGCTGAAGAATGGCAAGTAGTTGCTGAAAAAGCAGTGGTTTATCGCCAGCACCAAATTGCCTGCAAAATATTGGATGCAGCGGCCCTGTATGCCCACGAACCAGCGCTGCGAGCGGGCTTGGTAGGCGGTTTATTAGTACCAAACGATAGTGTAGTCTATCCACCCAAAAGCGCAGTGTACCTGTGGCAACAAGCTGAAACCCATGCAGCCAAACTGGTGTACGGCGAAGTGAGCAGCATTCAACCCAACACTGTTTCTTTGAGCGATGGACGCCAACTACATGCCGATGCGATTGTGGTTGCCAATGGTCAGCGTTGCATTGAGCTATTGCCAGAGTTGCCAATTCGTGCCAAACGCGGCCAATTGGTGATTACCGAGCGCTATCCCAGCTTGATCAAGCATCAGCTGGTCGAATTAAGCTACATCAAAAACGCCCATGCGAGCAGCGGCGATTCGGTGGCTTTCAACCTTCAGCCACGGCCCAACGGCCAACTGCTGATTGGCTCCTCGCGCCAGTTTGATCGCACCGATCGCCAAATCGATCAACAGTTATTAAGCATGATGTTACGCAAAGCGATTGACTATGTGCCAGCGCTGGCCGATGTACGCTGCCTGCGCACTTGGACTGGCGTGCGTGCCGCGTCACCCGACGGCTTACCGCTAATTGGCCAGCACCCTGAGCATACGTGGTTGTGGGTGAATGTTGGCCACGAAGGCTTGGGAATTACGACCGCGTTGAGTAGCGCCCGCCTGTTGGCCGACCAAATGCTACAACGCCCAGCAGCGCTCGATCTTCAACCCTACCTGCCACGCGGCTTGCAGCAGGAGCAACGATGAAACAAATTCACATTTCAATCAATGGCACACGCTATCAGGTTGCTGAGCACAGCAATCTCGCCGCCGTGCTGATGCACAACGCCATCGTCAATCGGCGCTCGGTTAGCGGCGAGCCACGCATGGCCGTCTGTGGTATGGGTAGCTGTGGCGAGTGCCGCGTCACAATCAACCAGCAAGCTCATCAACTGGCCTGCTTGCAACAATGCTCCGAGGGCATGGAGGTACAGTGTGAGCCTTAATCTGGTCATTGTCGGGGCTGGTCCAGCAGGTTTGGCCGCCGCCTGGAGTGCAAGCCAAAGCAAGGCTAATGTCATCCTGATCGATCAATATGATCAGGCTGGTGGCCAGATTTGGCGTGGTGGAGCAAATGCTGCGCCGAAGCGTTATCAACATTTGTTTGCCCAGCAGACCAAACTGCGTTATCTCAATAAAAGCCATGTGCTTGGCGCGAACGACGATCACTTGTTTTTGGCAACACCGAATGGGCCACAACAACTCGCGTTTGATCGCTTGATTTTGGCCAACGGCGCCCGCGAATTGTTCTTGCCGTTTCCTGGCTGGACGCTGCCTAAAGTGCTGGGGGTTGGCGGCTTGCAGGCCTTGGTCAAAGGTGACTTGCAGATTGCAGGCAAAAACGTTGTCGTTGCAGGCAGCGGCCCGTTGTTGGTTGCGGTCGCTAGCCAATTAAAACAGCGTGGCGCAATCGTTAAAGCGCTGGTTGAGCAAGCGCCATTGGGCCAACTGTTGGGTTTTGGTAGGAGCTTGGCTGGCTATCCAAGCAAAATCATGCAAGCAGCCCAAAGCCTAGCCAGTTTGCGCAATACGCCGTTTTACCCAAATACATGGGTCGTGGCAGCTGAAGGCAATGGCGCGGTGCAACAGGTGCGTTTAAGCAATCATCACAGCATCGAATGCGATTATTTGGCCTGCGGCTGGGGCTTAATTGCCAACACTGAGCTAGCCCAACAACTTGGTTGCACGCTCAAACACGGCTCGGTGCTGGTTGATCGCAGCCAACAAACGAGCGTCAATCATATCTATGCTGCTGGCGAATTAACTGGCATTGGCGGCGAAGATAAAGCAATCATCGAAGGCCAAATTGCGGGCTTTGCAGCAACTGGTAATTATCATGCGGCCAGCCAATTGGCCCACAAGCAAGCCCAAGCCCGCCAATTTAGTCAACAATTAGCAACCCGTTTCGCCCTGCGGCCAGAGTTAAAGCAACTTGCGCAGGCCAATACGCTGGTTTGTCGTTGCGAAGATGTGCCATTTGAACAATTGCAAACACAGCCATCGTGGCGCAACGCCAAACTCCAAACTCGCTGTGGCATGGGCATGTGCCAAGGCCGAGTTTGCAGCGGCGCAACGCAATATTTGTTCGGTTGGGGTCAAGATAGCGTGCGCTTTCCGATTCATCCGGTCAGCGTCGCCGATTTATTAATGGAGTCAATATGAGCATGTGGCATGGAATTATTCCGGCAATTACCACCCGTTTTAATCACGATGGCAGCGTTGATCATGGCTTTTTGGCCGAGCACTGCCGTTGGATGTTGGATGCTGGCTGTGTGGGGATCGTGCCGCTTGGCTCGCTGGGCGAGGGCGCAACTCTCAGCGCTGCTGAAAAGCAGGCAATTCTGCAAACCTGCGTCAAGGTTGCTGGCAAGAATCCTGTTATTCCTGGGATTGCGGCACTTTCAACTGCCGAGGCTTGTCAGCTGGCCCAAATTGCCGAAGCCGAAGGCTGCTCAGGCTTAATGGTCTTGCCGCCATACCTGTATTCAACCGATTGGCACGAAATGCAAGCCCATATGAGCGCCGTCATCAGCGCCACCGAGCTACCAGTGATGATCTACAATAATCCGGTGGCCTATCGCACCGATTTTGTGCCCAGCCAAATTGGCGAATTAGCCGAGCGCCACCCAAATGTGCAGGCAGTTAAAGAATCGAGCACTGATGTGCGGCGGGTAACGGCAATTCGGGCCGAGCTTGGGCAACGGCTCGAAATTCTGGTTGGGGTTGACGATGCGATTGTTGAAGGCATTGCTGCTGGCGCGGTGGGCTGGATTGCTGGCTTGGTTAATGCCTTTCCCCATGAATCAGTCGAATTATTTCACTTGGCGCAGGCCGTTAGCGCAGGCCATGGCGATCGCGAACGTTTAGCAGCGATGTATGCTTGGTTCTTGCCATTGCTACGCCTCGATACCATGCCAAAATTTGTCCAATTGATTAAACTAACCCAAGCAATGGTGGGCATGGGCAGCGAAACTGTCCGCGCACCACGGCTTGAATTAGTTGGAGCCGAGCGCGAAGCAGCAGTCGCGGTGATTGAACAAGCCCTCGCGCGGCGGCAGGAGTTATGGCCATGAAACCTATTTTGATCAACGGTGAATGGCAGCTTGGCGATTATGTTGGCAGCTTTCAGGCAACCAACCCGACAACTGCCCAAACCATCGCCACTGAATACCCAATTTCTGGGCGTGGCGATTTAGAACTCGCCTTAAATGCTGGAGTTGCAGCCTCGCGTGAACTGGCGCAAAGCAGTGCAGAGCAACGCGCAACATTTCTCGAACACTATGCAGACTTAATTGAGGCCAATCGTCAACAATTAAGCGAGCTAGCTCATAGCGAAACAGGTTTGCCAATCGAGCCACGTTTGAATAGCGTAGAATTGCCGCGCACAGTCAATCAATTACGTCAAGCTGCGAATGCTGTGCGCAACCATACCTGGGAATTAGCAACGATCGACACAAAAGCCAATATTCGCTCGTTATATGGCAGTTTGGCTGCGCCAGTCGCCATTTTTGGGCCAAATAATTTTCCGTTTGCCTACAATGCGATTGCTGGCAGCGATTTTGCCTCAGCCATCGCCGCAGGCAACGCCGTGATTGCCAAGGGCCACCCAAGCCATCCGGCTACCACTGAACGCTTGGCCCAATTGGCGCATGAGGCGGTTGTGGCAGCTCGTTTGCCAGCAGCGAGTGTGCAATTGCTCTATGGCTTGCCCGACGAATTGGGCTTGGCGCTGGTCAGCCATCCATTAATTGGCGCGATTGGCTTCACTGGCTCGCGGCGTGCAGGCTTGGCGCTCAAAGCTGCTGCCGATCAAGCGGGCAAAGCAATTTACCTTGAAATGTCGAGCATCAACCCAGTTGTGATGCTGGCGGGAGCTGTAACCGAGCGCGCCGAAGCCTTGGCGGCAGAATTTGCTGGCTCGTGTACCTTGGGTGCTGGTCAATTTTGCACCAACCCAGGCTTGCTAATTTTAGAACATTCAGCAGCAAGCAATGATTTTATTGAAGCAACCAAAACTCATTTCAGCCAATACCCAAGCCTAACGTTGCTTAACCAAGGCGTTTTGGCAGGCATCGAAGAGGGCATCAGCGCGTTGCAAGACGCAGGCGCGCAAGTATTGGTTGGCGGCCATGGGTTGGATGATGGCTATCGCTATGCCAATAGTTTGCTGTATGTGGCTGGCAACAGCTTTCTCGCCAATCCTCAAGCACTCAGCCACGAAGTCTTTGGCCCAGTCAGCCTGATTGTGGAGTGTGCCGACCAAGCCGAGGTTTTGCAAGTTCTCGATTGTCTTGAAGGCAATTTGACTGGCAGCATCTACAGCAGCAGCGCTGGCACAGACGAAGCGTTTTATCAGGTGGTAGCCGAGCGCTTACGAGCAAAAGTTGGGCGTTTGCTCAACGATAAAATGCCAACTGGCGTGGCAGTTAGTTCGGCCATGAACCATGGTGGGCCGTATCCGGCGACAGGCCATGCAGGCTGGACGGCAGTTGGCTTTCCAGCAACAATTCGACGCTTTGCGGCGCTACACTGCTACGATAATGTGCGCGAATCACGCTTGCCCAGCATTCTGCAAAACGCCAATCCGCAGGCAATTTGGCGCTTGGTCGATGAGCAATGGAGCAATGCTTAATTCTTGAAGCAAAACCTGAGATTGGGTACTTCGATGTAGGTTTTCCACCCTTCCGTCCCGCCAGCGGGAGACGCAGGGGGGTTTCAGCCCCCTGCACCCCCAAATATTTAGGTGTTGGAATGTTCCTATGTTTCTATTCCCCCTTCGTGCTCTTCGTGGATCAAAACTTCGCGTTCTTCGTGGTTCCCGTTTACCCCAGCCAAATCAGCAAGCAATCATTGTCAGAGCCAAGCGCAGCATGCTAGACTGACGGCAGTTTTGCCAACAGGAGCATTGCGATGGCTAGCATAAAACCTCAATTATCGCCATGGGTTCGAATTATGTTTTTGATTGTTGCGCTGGTGTTAATTGCTGGCGTTTCGTTGTTGCTGGCCCCAAATTTGGTTGGGCCACGTTGGCCTTGGGCATTACGTCCGTTTGCGACCCGCTTTTTAGGTGCGGTCTATGCTGCTGAAATGGTGGCGGTGCTGTGTACGCTCATCATCAAGGATTGGTCGGTGGCACGCTTGACCATCCCGCAAGCTGTGACCTTTACCACTGTGGTTACGGGAGCATCATTGGCATGGCTGAGTAATTTTGATTTTGCGCGGCCAATCGTCTGGCTTTGGTTCATTATCTACACGATTCCAACCTTAGTCTTGGGCTGGTTTTGGTGGCAGTATCGGGCTTGGCCAGCGGTCAATCCGCAAGCGCTTGGCTGGTTGCGCAGCATCTTATTAATCGAAGCCTTGGTTTTAGCAGGCTATGGAGTTGCTTGTATTGTTGCGCCAGCTTGGGCAACCGCTTTTTGGCCATGGAACATTGATGCGTTTCATGCCCAAATTTATAGCGCTTTGTTCATCACGGGAGCAATCGGCGCATGGATCGTTGCTGGCGGTGGCAATCGCCATGAATTATTGACCCTTGGTGGCAGCCAAGTCGTCCTAGGCTTGGGCGTAATTGCAGGTTTAGCACTGGTCGATGTTGGCGCAGCAAACCTAAGCGTGCCATGGGCTAGCCTTGGAACACAGATTTGGGTCGCAAGTTTTGGGTTAATTGCCTTGGTTGGGGGGTTATTGATTGGGCGGGCATTGCAACAGCGGCGTTCAATCGGCGGGTAAACTTCTCCCCGCTTCCCTCGGGCTCGAAAACCTTGAGCCCGCGCTACGCCTCGTCGTGCATTGTACCACAACTCTAGGTTGCCCGTGCTTGCAGGCTCAAGTATAATATTGATTATTGTTCATTCGGTGTGCGCAGATAGGGGAGATCTGCCAATCCCCGCCGATCTTAACTTGTTGAAGCTCAGGAGATCACATTATGTCTGCGTTTCCTTTACGTGAATTTGCTTCGACTGCTCAACCATCCGTTGATAATGGGCCGCAATTTCCCAACGAACCAACTTCGATCGAAGAAACCGGGCTTGGGATGGGTTTTATTGCCGATCTTGTCCTAAAAGTTATTTATTTCAATGGCACCATTAGCGCCCAGCGGATCTCAGAGCAAACCTGTTTGCCCTATCTCAACGTCATCGACAAAGTGCTTCAGTTTCTCAAAATGAGCGAGTATGTCGATATTGTCGGGGCGGAGCAAGGCTTTGGCGAACGTTCGTATCAATATGTCATTACCTTGCAAGGCTCACGCAAAGTCAACGAGGTGCTTGATCGCTCGCAATATGCTGGGGCAGCGCCAGTACCGCTTGCAGCCTACATCGAGATGGTCAATCGCCAGTCGATTGGTGGCATGACAATCAATCAACAACGGATTCGCGAAGCCTTCAAGGATCTCGTTGTCAACGACGAAATGCTCGATAAAATTGGCCCTGCTGCCAACTCGGCACGTTCACTATTCCTCTATGGCCCGCCAGGCAATGGCAAAACCACCATCGCCGAAGGGATTTCGCGGATTATGGGCGGCTCAGTCATGCTGCCTTATGCAGTCGAAATTGATGGCCAAGTGATTAAGCTTTACGATCCGCTCAATCACGCGATTTTGACCAAGCCCGAAATGCGCCAAGATGATGTACCAGCGCCCTTTGGCGCAGTTGCCACAACGATTCCGCCTGCACCTGATCGGCGTTGGTTGCACTGTAAACGGCCACGGGTGATGGTTGGTGGCGAGTTAATTTTGGAACAATTGGAGCTTATCTTCGATCCGATCTCCAAAGTCTATGAGGCGCCCTACCAAATGAAAGCCAACGGCGGCTTGTTCCTGATCGACGACTTTGGGCGGCAACGCTGTCGGCCAGAAGAATTATTGAACCGCTGGATCGTGCCGCTCGAAAAGAAAATCGACTTTTTGGCCTTACAAACTGGCAAAAAAATCGAAATTCCTTTCGATGTGTTGATCGTCTTTTCGACCAACCTCGACCCCAAGGGCTTGGTTGATGATGCCTTCTTGCGGCGGATTCGGCATAAGATTGAGGTTGCCAACCCAACGCCCAACGAATATCGCGATATTTTCCGCATCGTGTGCAAATCCAAGGGTGTGCCCTATAGCGACGATGGCTTGCGCTATTTGATTCAAGAACACTATTTCAAAGTCAACCGCGAATTGCGCTGTTGTCACCCACGCGATTTGCTTGATCAAGTGCTTGATGAAGCCAAATATCGTGGCCAACCGCCCCAAATGAACAAAGACCTTTTGGATCGGGCTTGTGAAGCCTATTTTGTCAAAATGTAGTGAGGTCAAGCTATGTCACTTCTCAAACGTCTTGGAAGCACGCCAACAAGCCCAGAACCAGCTGCACCACCAGCCCCAGTTCAACCAATGGCTGGCGAGCAATCAATGCCTGAATATCGTTCATCGTCGTTGACGCCGCTAAGCCCACCACCGCCACCAGCCCCAAGCTCGGCCCCAATGCCAAGTGGCAACTTGAGCGCCTTGGCTGGCTCAAGCTCTGGCCTCAGCGCTGGCACAATCAACACCAGTGGCTTTTTGGTACTCGCCGATCGCGATGCGCATCGCAAATTACTTGAGCTTTCACTCTGGATTGTCGATAAAATTCAGGCTTCGGTTGGCTCGCAAACCCAGCTGCAACGCAACGAAGATTCCGAGCGGCTGATTCAAGAGCGCTTTACCACCTTCGTCCGCCAATCGAGCACAAACCTTGATCAAGATGGCATGAAATTGCTCTATCAAATGGTGCTTGATGAATTATTTGGCTTCGGCCCGCTTGAGCAACTGATTCGCGATGATAGCATCACTGAAATTATGGTCAACAGCGCCACCGTGGTGTATGTTGAACAACGAGGTAAATTGACCCTTTCACCAGTTATTTTCGCCTCGGAAGATCATGTGCTCAAAGTGATCGACCGGATTATTCGCCCACTTGGGCGGCGGGTTGACCGCAAGTGGCCAATGGTCGATGCACGTTTGCCTGATGGCTCGCGGGTTAATGCGATCATTCCACCATGTGCAATCGATGGTTCATCGTTGAGTATTCGTAAATTCTCCAAGAAAAAGCTCCAAGTCAGCGACTTGATTAACTATGGCTCAATGACCAAGGAAATGGCCGACTTCCTCAATGCCTGTGTGGTCAGCGCCATGAACCTGATCGTCTCTGGCGGTACTGGTTCTGGGAAAACAACCTTGCTCAACGTGCTTTCCAACTTCATCCCCGATCACTACCGCATTTGTACGATTGAAGACTCAGCAGAACTTCAACTCGGTAAAGATCACGTTATCCGACTTGAATCCAAGCCAGCAGATGTTGATGGCTCTGGCTTGGTGACCATCCGCGACCTTGTGAAGAACTCGCTGCGGATGCGCCCCGACCGGATTGTGGTCGGGGAAATTCGCGACGGCGCAGCGCTCGACTTGCTCCAAGCAATGAATACTGGCCACGACGGCTCAATGTCGACTGTCCACGCCAACACGCCGCGCGACGCAATTCGGCGTTTGGAAACCTTGGCCTTGATGTCGGGCTTGGATTTGCCAGTCGCGGTTATTCGCGAGCAAATTGCCTCGGCAGTGCATGTGATTGTGCAACAAGCGCGTTTGCGCGACGGCTCGCGGAAAGTTGTAGCGGTGACCGAAGTCCAAGGCATGGAAAGTGGTCAGGTTGTGTTGCAAGACATCTTCATTTTCGAAGATCAAGGCACTGCGCCTGATGGCAAAGTGTTGGGTGTTTTACGGCCAACGGGCACGCGCCCCCGCTTTACGCCAGTTCTCGAAGCCAAAGGCTTCAAATTGCCTCCATCAATCTTCGGCGCAACCTTCCCAGGCATGCGGCGCTAAGCTCAAAGCTTTTCATCAAGCAACAACCCGTAGGAATAGTGAATCCTACGGGTTGTTTGGCGCTGGCAGGGTGTGCTATGATCACTAGTAAGAATCATTCATAGCAAAGGGGAGCGTAATGGCTCGACAAACCTGGACTCGCCGAAGTGCAATCTTGGCTGGCTTGCTGCTAGCGCTGTGGGGCTGTGGGCAGTATATCGCCCCAGCCACCAAACTCGCGATTAATCCAAATGCCGACTCAGGTGCTTACTACCCAGCAATCTATGTTGATAACAACGATCTCCGGCATTATGCTTGGGCCGAATGCCAAGCAGGCAATGGCTGCGACTTAATTTATAGTCGAATGCGCGGCCCCAATGAAGTCTTACGGCATACGATCAGCGCCGATAATTCGACTGCCACCCTTGGCTACACCAGCTTAACCGGCGATATCAGCGGCACAATCCACTTGGCCTACCTTAGTAACCAAACCAGTTTGACCCAAGGCGAGCCAAGTTATCGCCCATATGTCGTCAGCATTAGCCCCGACGGCGCAACCGTCAGTCAACCAGTCAGTTTGCAAGGCGAAAGCATCAACAATAGTTTGATCAGCCCCATCGCCGTGCGCAATACCACTGGCTCACGCGTTGGCGTTGTCTACACAATGCTCATTCAAGAACAGCAAACGACGAAGCAAGCGCTCGTTTATCGCCAAATTGTGCCCAGCTTAAGCCAACCAGTGGTGATCGAAAGTGTTACCACCAACATCATCCTGATTCAACCGCACGTTGGGATTGATAGCAACGATCAAATTCATGTGGTCTATGGCAAGCGTTCGTCAATCGTCAATCAACGCAATTTTGGCGGCGACCCAACCCTTGATGAAATTCGGTATGCTCATGGCGATCTCAGCGGCATGACAGCTCGCACCGTTGATAGTTACACCAGCGCCTCAAACATTATTCCCTTTGTCTACGATCTCAGTTTGAGCGATAACGTGTATGTAACCTATATCAAGCATCCAAATGGCGCTCCACCGCGTGGAATTGCAACCGATAGCCTGCGCATCCACAATGCAACCACTAACGTGACCAGCGATTTAGTCTTGCCATCGATTCGCGAGCCATGGAGCATCAGTGAAATTAGCACCGTCAGCGATGGCACAGGTCGCCCAACTGTCTATTTTGCAGGCAGCAACAATAGCTTCAGCGATCCGTTTGTCTATGATGTTTGGCAATATGATGTCCAAGCCAGTGATGGGATTAATCTCACCAATACGCCTGCTAAGCATGAAAATAATCTTGCAAGCAGTCGCTTCCAGCTTGTTGATCTGGTTGCATGGCAGGCCGATAGTTTTAGCAGCAGCGGCTGTACAACTCAAATTATTAGCTATCGCAGTGATCTTGCCAATCAATTGCATATCGCTGAGCAGTTTCTCAACCCATTGGGCTGCACCCCAAGCGTGCTCCAAATGAGCGTTGGCAATGATGTCGCGGCTGGCGTTTGGATCTCGGTTGCCAAAAATAATCCAACCCTCAACGTTCCAGCAACTGCATTTAATAGTTATGGAACGTTTTTACCCATTACCCAACGCTAAAGCTTGTAATCAGGCCAAAGGATGACTTAACAATCAGCCTCATGCCGCTACAACAGATTGGGCTATGCGCTGATACTGCTCACAGCACTTATTTACACGATTTTTGAGGAGCCTATGCAAGCAGTAGCCCAATATACCCAGCGCCCTGCAAGTTTAGCTGATATTCCAGCAGCAGTTGCGCTAATCAACCGTTGTTCGCTTGAAGAAGCCAATGTGATCGAAATTACTGAAGCCGAGTTAGCCAGCGAGTGGGAAGATCCTGAGTTTGATATCACCACCGATAGCTTAACCATGTGGGATGGCGAAAACCTGATTGGGGTCGCAGGGGTCTTCAATCACGATCCATTTGTTCATGGCTATGGTTGGACGCGGGTACATAGCGATTATGCTGCCACCGACATCCAAAGCCAACTTTTGGATTGGTTGGAGCAACGCACCAGCCAAGATATTGCCAAAGCCCCAAGCGATGCTGCGGTCAGCGTGTATCACGGTGTGCTGAGCACCAATCACGAATTGGCCAACAGTCTGCAAGCCCATGGCTATAGCCTTGTGCGCCACTTTTTGCGCATGGTAATTGAATTGGATGATTATACGCCGCAACCAGTCCAATTGCCCGAAGGTTTGATCATTCGACCCTATGATCCGGCAACCGAATTGCCTGCGGTTGTCACAGCGGTGCGCGATTCGTTCCGCGACCATTGGGGATTTACCGAATCGCCCTTTGAAAAAGAGCTGAAACATTGGGAAGAAATGATCAGTCGCGAGCCTAATTATGATCCTTCGCTGTTCTTCATCGTCTGCGATGGTGACCAAATTGCCGCAGTTGCTATGTGTTGGAAGCACATCACCGAAGATCCAACAATGGGTTGGGTTGGTACGCTGGGCGTGTGTCGGCCATGGCGGCGCAAAGGCTTGGCCAAAGCTATGCTCTACCATGCCTTCAACGAATTTGCCAAGCGTGGCCAAGAGCGAGTTGGCTTAGGTGTCGATGCTTCAAGCCTGACTGGCGCAACTAAGGTCTATTCCGACGTTGGCATGAAGTCGGTGCGCCAATTCGACCGCTACCAAAAAGTATTGCGGCCAGGGGTTGAACTCGGTACCGAAACTGTCGAAGCCTAATAGTTCTTGGCAATCCATGGTTCGCCACCCTTCCGTTCCTCCATCAGAGGGAAACGCAGGGGGTTTTCATCCCCCTGCACCCCCTAAAGGACAATCTGGGGTGTGACAAAGATAGTGGAATAAAATTAAAATCCCATTCACAACAAGGCAGCAATACTTTACGTACTCACAATATGGAAGCAAGATTTAATGCGAAGAAACGCGCTAGATTGCTAAAATTCCAAGCCAACCACCAGAGTAGTATACTGTGGTGGTTGGCGTTTTTTTAGGAGCACTCTCATGGTCCATTTTATGTTGGAAATTACCTATACCGTGCCGCTAGAGCAAATCGAGCCCATAGTGGCTGAACACCGCGCTTTCTTACAAACAGGCTACGACCAAGGCTTGTTGCTAATGGCAGGCCCACAAAATCCGCGCATCGGCGGGATTGTGATTGCCCGTGCGGCCTCGCTTGCGGCAATTCAGGCCTTCTTCGCCAACGATCCATATCAAAGTGCCAATGTTGCTGAGTATCGTTTTGTCGAGTTCAATCCAGTTAAACATCAGCCATGGCTCGAAGAATGGGTAACAGGCAACGTTGAATAACGCTCATTGGCTGGTTGGAGGATTGATCTTGCAACCAGCCAATTGCTCCTTAATCGTGCAAAAACGGTTCGTCAGCATGCACCGCAGCAACCGCTGGCTCGTCGCCACGCCGATAGGCAAAAGCCATCCGTGGCGTATTATGCGCCCAGCCAAATTCGCCTTGAGCATTCAACACAATACACCCAGCCAAGCCTTGCACCCGCCGCTCCAAAAAGGCAATGTTGGCTTTGGCCGCTTCGTGAGGCGCAGCAGTGCGCAACTGATCAGTAACACTTTTGGCCAAACAGACTTTCATAATCGATTCGCCCCAGCCTGTGGTCGAGCAACCGCCAGTTTCATTATCTGCATACAAGCCACTGCCAACCAACGGCGAGTCGCCGACCCGCCCCGGCAATTTATTGGGAATCCCACCGGTTGAGGTAGCTGCGGCAATTGTGCCAAAACTATCAAGCGCCACCGCACCAACCGTATCGTGGGCCGAATGAAAGGCATCGCGGCCTTTGTAGTTGGGGTTTGATTGTTGTTCTTGCCAGCGTTGACGTTCACGCTCCACCACCAACTCAGCAGGATCGCACAACTCTGCGCCATGCTCGATTGCAAATTGTTCAGCACCATTGCCAACAATCAACACATAATCGCTTTCAAGCACTTGGCGGGCAACGCTAATCGGATGCCGCACCCGTTGGACTGCAGCAACCGAGCCAGCCCGCATACTCGCGCCATCCATAATCCCTGCATCCAATTCAACTTCGCCAATCGCATTCAGAAACGAACCCACCCCAGCATCAAATGTTGGGTCATCTTCGAGCACCCGAATCGCAGCTTCAACCGCATCAAGCGCCTTGCCGCCTTGTGCCAATACCGCCCAACCAGCATCGAGCGCCGCCAAACAGCCCTGTTTGTGGGCCTCAATTTGATCATCGGGCATGTTCCAAGCCCCACCATGGACAATCAGGGCAATCATCGCTGCTCCTTTGCTGCGAAGAATGAATGCTTCAATGATTGGTATTTTAATCGAATTCATGGGGGTTGGGGATTAGGGATCGGGATTTAACTCAGCGTGGCGTTGGGCTATTGGCTATCGAAGATTTATTGGAATTTCAAACCAGCCTATAGCCAAAAGCCTATAGCCTATCCATACCGATTCCCAGCCCCCAACAACCGATCACCAATATTACTTCATCGCCATCAAAATTTGCCATTGGCTCGTTTCATCGAAGGCAACGATTGGCAAGACTGCATCGCCAAACACAGCTTGCACCCGTAGGCCAGCTCGTTGCAAATGCTGCTGCCATTCGGGGAAGGTATACAAACGAATTCGCTCGCCTGGATGCACCGCCTCGCCGCCATTTGGCTCAATATAGCGATAGGCGGTTTCAATCGTACCAGTGATGGGATTAAAGTGCGATTCGCGGAGCACATAGCCTGGCCCAACCTGATGCCAACCTCGTCGATAATGTTGCATATAGCTACTAATCTGATAGGGATTGATACATTGCAGCACCAACCGCCCTTGGGGTACGAGATGATCGGCCAGATCGTTCAGCAGTTGTTGATGTTCACGATCGCTGAAAAAGCCCAACGAGCTATTCATAATCAGCACGACATCATACATTCCCAAATCGTCAAGTTGGCGCATATCGCCAGCAATCACCCGCGCGGGCAATTGTTCAGCAGTAATGTGGGCGCTCAACTGTTCAACTAAGGGCGTTGCTAATTCAACCCCATCAATGTGATAGCCACGCCGCGCCAAACCCAACAGATGCCGCCCATTGCCACAGGCCAAATCCAAAATCCGCATATCTGGGGTTAAATTCAACACCGTTTCCAAAAAATCAACTTCATTGTTGGTCAAGCTTGCGGCAACATCAGCATAAGTTGCAAACTCGTGAATTTGAAACAATTCTTCCCACCACATCCGCTGTTCATCCATTGCCACCTCGCTTATAATTTACAAACAATGCCAGTGATTGAGGGTCGCATATGTTGCCAGAAACACTTATTCAACAAATGAGCCATGGCTGGATTCACGCTCCGATTGCCTCGCTGATTTACCACCGCAGCGGGCGCGCCGAATTACTCAACCTTGCGGGAATGGAGTTATTGCAATATCAACCAGAAGAAGCCACCCAAGCGCAACAGCATTATAATCTGCATCGTGACCCTTCGCTCCAAGCGCCACTCACCAAAAATGCCATTACCTCCGCATTCGAGGGCAAAAAATCCCGCATCAGCGAGCTTGATTATGAGTTGCTGAACGTCCATGCCCGTCCATCTGGCAAGCATATCGTGGCGCGGCTCAATCTTGCTCCCTTGCGTGTCGAGGAAAAAACTGGCGAGTATATTGTGGCGTTCTTTACCGATATTACCGCTCAAGTAACAATGCGCCGCGAACTGGATGCTCGCAAGCACGAAATTCAGCTTGTAGAACAGCAACAAGAAGCGATGCGCGCCGAAATCGAGGCCCGCTCCGCTCCGGTTGTGCCAGTTCTGCCTGGCATTTTGGTGCTGCCACTGGTTGGCGCAGTCGATTCACGCCGCGCCGAATATGTGCTGAATTGTTTGTTGGAAGCTGCCTCAGAGCATAGCGCCGACACATTATTGCTTGATGTAACGGGCATTCCAGTTGTCGATACCGCAGTTGCTAATTATCTGCTGCAAGCAATCAAAGCGCTTAAGCTGCTTGGCACCGATACAATCGTCGTTGGCATCAGCCCTGAAATTGCCCAAACCTTGGTTCAATTGGGCTTGCGGCTTGAAGATATTACCACCCGCGCCGATTTGCAAAGCGGCTTGCAAACTGCGCTCCGTCGGCAAGGCCAAGTTATTCGTGCTCGTTCGTGAGGTGCGCCCATGGCTTCTAGCTTAAATACACTCATTCGTAGTAGCGCTTGGTCGGTTATGTCAATCGGATCAGCAATTTACGACAGCACTGGCAAGGCGGTCTATACCAACACTGCCTTGCGGCGGATTTTCAATCTCAGCCCAGCAGAAATGTTGGAGCTTCAGGGCAACTACAATTTATTTGATGATCCTTCGCTAGCCGATCCCGAGGTTCAGGCCGCGATCAAACGCGCCTTTGCTGGCGAAAAAGTCCTTTTGCCAACTTTAGATTATGTGATTGTCGATGCCCATGGCCAGCCAAGCAATCGCCACTTAGCTGCACGGTTTACGCTCAAACCACTGGGCGATGTTCAGCCACCAGAATATGTCGTGGGCTATTTTCACGATGTCAGCGAAGCAATGGAGCTGGAAACCCAAATTAGCGCCCGCCGCGACGAAATTGCCCGGATGAGCCAGCAAGATTCTTTGCTCAAGGCCGAAATTGCTGCGCGGGCGGTGCCAGTTGTGCCAATTTTGCCAGGTATTTTGGTCTTGCCCTTGGTTGGCGGCATCGATCCCGTCCAAGCTGATCAAATTATCACCGCTTTGTTACAAGCCAGCTCGCGCAACAACGCCGACACCGTGATTTTAGATTTGACTGGCGTGCCAGTGGTTGATACCGCTGTGGCCAACTACATTTTGCAGGCCATCAACGCGCTTAAGTTGCTTGGCACCGAAACGATTGTGGTAGGCATTAGCAACGATATCGCCCAAACGATTGTGCAATTAGGCATTCGCTTGGATAGCATCGCCACCCGCGCCGATTTGCAAAGTGGCTTAATGGCCGCCCTCGAACGCCAAAACTTGACGATCGAGTCGATCTAACGTGCTATAATCGCTGCATTATTCTCGCTCAATCTGGCTATGCCTTGGCATTGGCTTGTGGATAGGAATTTTGGTTTTGACCTTCATTTTGTTGCTTGATGAAGATCGGGCGTTTTCGGCCACGCTCGCTCGCACTTTAGAGATGGCTAGTTATCGGGTGATGCGCGAGTGGACTGAAACCAGCGCCCGCGAAGTTGCCCGCACCCAACAGCCCGACCTGATTTTGCTCGATCTTGAGCTGGGCCGCGAACAAGGCTGGGCCTTGCTTGATGAACTGGTTGGCTTGGGCTTGCGGGTCATGGTGATGTCGCATCGCAGCAGCGCCGAGGATATTGCCCGTGGCTTGCGTGCTGGCGCGACCGATTATATTACCAAGCCCTATCGCACTGAAGAATTGCTGGCACGGATTGCGATTCGCTTGCGCCAAGCCCCGCCACCTTCCCTGCAACGCGCCGATACCCGTGCGCCCAAATTGGCAGCCGAGCCTATAATCGAAACGCCTGAGCCTGAACCAGTGGTTGAGGTCGCAGCGCCTGCCTTGAATATTCCGCTTGGTCAGCGACTGCGCCAAGCTCGCAAGCAGCGCAATATCTCGCTCGTCCAAGCCAATTTGGATACTAAAATCCAAATGTACTATATTCAGGCAATCGAAGAAGAAAAATATGCCTTGTTGCCGCGTGGCAGCGCCGCCGAAGAAATTGTGCAACGTTATGCCCAATTTTTGAGCGAAGATCCAGCCCAGGCCTTGGCCGAGTTTCGGCGTTTACACCATAGCGATGTTGAAACCCTCCGCAATTTGGGCGGTCAGCCAGTGCGCTATCAACGCCGAATTTCGTGGCCGTTGGTTTTGAGCCTCGTGGCGCTGTTAACTTGTGGCTTGGGTTCAGGCGCAATTGCCCTGCTCTTCCCTGAAGAAATGCGCAACGTCACAACCAACGTGCGGGCGATGTTCAGCGACCCAACCGCCACGCCAACGCTCACGCCAACGCCGACGGCGACTCCAACATTAACCCCAACGCTCACGCCGACGGCAACCCCCAGCCCAACGCCAACAGCAACGCCAGAACCAAGCCCAACCCTTGATCCAAATGCGCCAACGGCGACGCCTTAAGGAGTTTATATGTCAATCAAAGCTGATCGCTGGATTAAGCGCATGGCCCAAGAACACGGCATGATCGAGCCATTTATCGATGGCCAAGTGCGCGGCGGAGTCGTCTCCTATGGCTTGTCGTCGTATGGCTACGATATTCGGATCGCCGATGAATTTAAAATTTTCACCAATGTCAATTCGGCAATTATCGACCCCAAAAACTTCGATCCGCGCTCATTCGTCGATGTCAAAGCTGATGTCTGTATCATTCCACCAAACTCGTTTGTGCTCTGCCGCACCATCGAATATTTCCGCATTCCGCGCAATGTGCTGTGCGTGTGCGTCGGCAAATCAACGTATGCACGCTGTTTTAGCGGCGATACTCGGGTCGCGCTGGTTGATGGCACAAACCCAACCTTGGCGGAAATGGCTAAACGCTCAGAGCAAGGCGAGCTATTCTGGGGCTATAGCATTGGGCCAAATGGCCGAATCATTGTGACGCTGCTTGAACAGCCACGCTACATCGGGCGCGACAGCTTGCTGGAAATCACGCTTGATAATGGACAGACCATCCAATGCACTCCTGATCATGAGTTTATGCGGCGCGATGGCACGATGGTGCAAGCAGCCAATTTGCGGCCAAACGATTCTTTGATGCCCTTATATCGCCAACTTTTTCGTGGCTATGAAATGGTCTATCAATTGATCAATGGCCATTATTTCCCAACCCATCGCCTAGCCGATGAATGGAATCTTCGCCATAATATTTATGCCGAGCAAGCTCATACCCATCGCCATCACATTGACCATGATCGCCTCAACAACCAACCATGGAACATCATGCGCATGGATGCTGAGTATCGCCAATTGCGTCAACCAGCAACTTTGCAATCAATCCAGACGTTAAATGATCAGCGCAATCAGACCAATCAACAGCATTACCGTCAAGCGCCAGTTGGGCAGCACACGCCCCAACCAGTCAACCACAAAATCACCGCGATCAAGGAATTGGCTGGCACACACGATGTCTATTGTTTATCGGTGCCTGAAGCTGGCAACTTTGCGCTTGATGCAGGCGTTTTTGTTTCAAACTGTGGTCTGATCGCGAATGTAACGCCCTTCGAGCCAGGCTGGGAAGGCTACGTGACGATCGAAATTAGTAATACCACCCCATTGCCAGCCAAAATCTACGCCAACGAAGGCATCGCCCAAGTGCTGTTTTTCGAGGGCGATGAGTTGCCAGAAGTGGCCTATGATGATCGTTCGGGCAAGTATCAAGGCCAAACAGGCGTAACCTTGCCGCGAATTTAATTATTGATTTGGCCATTTTAATAAATCAGCCTACAATACAAGCAACCACCATGTTCGTGGTAGCAAGGATGTAAAAGCATATGTTGGTAACAGGTGTTGATTTAATTGAGATCGATCGGATTAATCAGGCAGTTTCGCGCTGGGGCCAGCGTTTTGCCCGCCGCGTGTGGACAGAGGCAGAATGGTTGCGTTGCCGTGATAGCGCTCAATCGCTCGCCGCACGCTGGGCAGCCAAGGAAGCTGCTGCTAAAGCCCTTGGTGTTGGCTTAAAGGGCATCGGCCATCCCGCTTGTTCGGTTGCATGGCGCGAGATTGAAGTGGCTAATGATCCTCAAGGCAAGCCTATGTTGCGGCTCCACGGTGCAGCCCATCAACGCTCTGAAGAGCTAGGCATTCGCCATTGGTCGGTCAGCCTTTCGCATAGCGGCGAGCAAGCAATCGCGTTTGTGGTAGGCATGGGCTAGCTCAAATAGAATCAATGGGCGCTAGCAGTTGGCTAGCGCCCATTGATGTTTAAGCACCTAATTAGCCAAAAACGAAATCAAACGGCCTTCTGCGTCGTACAACGAAGCATCATCTGGATCATTATTATTCCAAATTGGGCCTGATGCGGTGGAATTAATCGTGCGAGTTTCGCCAGCAGCCAAACTTCCAGCCAGCGTTGCATGCAATTGGTTGCCGCGAATGCTGCAAATTCTCCAGCCATCAATCGCAACTGGCGCATTGCTCACATTTTGCAGCACAACTTTTTCGGCAGCCTTATCCACGCTAACAATTTTCACTGGATAATTGCTGGCCACGGTTGGGTCGGCTTGGCAATTATTAAACGATGGTGGTGGAGGTGCAGGAATTGGGGTTGGGGTGGGCGTAACAATCGGCGCAGGCGTTGGCGTTACTGGTGGCTGCGGCTGTGGCTGCGGAATTACGCCTCTGTTGTCCAAAACTTCTTTGCCCAATAAGCCCAGCAAAACTTTAAATTCGTCAGGATTATTAGGATGCCATTCGAGCCGCGCCCGCTCAAACCATTGAGTTTGCACCGTATCGCCATTGGCATTGGTTTCAAGATTCACGCTAGTCAACGGCAAACCAAAGAGTTGCAACGAACGGGCATAATTATCTAAGCCAGGAATTTTGAGGCCATGCGCTTGCCAATAGCTTTTGAAACCAAGCCCATTGCTTTGATCGCAAACGTTATGGCCAGTCTCTTCAAACCACAAACAGCCTTCAACTGGCCCAGCTTCACGGTCTGCAACAGCTCGCCCAAGCTGTTGCAAGCGTTCTTTGCCCAATAAGCCCAAGAGCACTTCGTAGGCAGTACCCGCATTTTCTGGGTGCACTTCAAAGCGATTGCGTTCAAGCCATTGGGTATGATAACTCATGCCCGTATCTGGGTTTGGTTCGGCTTTGGCAAAGGTAATTGGGTAGCCAAAAACTGGCAAGCCACCGTTATCGTCCCAATAATCGCTGAATGGTTCTTCCAAACAATAGGGGTTGTTGACTTCGACGAAGCATAAATTATGGGCAGCGGCGGCGCGAGGCAATAAACCAGCAAGCAGTAACAGCCAAATCCAACGGCGCATAGCAGTTTCCTCAGCTAAAAAACGTCGTTGTTAGTATACCAAAGGCTAGCTTTGTTAATTGATTAAATAACAGCAGGCCCGCTGATCAAGTCTGATCAACGAGCCTGTGGTTGGTGCCGAGGGCGGGAGTCGAACCCGCACCCCCTTGCGAGGAGAGATGTTTAAGACCTCAGCGTCTGCCATTCCGCCACCTCGGCGCAACGAGCAAGATTATAGCGCATATTAGATTTTTTGGCAAATTAGTTTTCATTTATTGATATAATATATCAGTAATTTAACCATATGAGGAATTGGCATGCGCCTTGATCATGGAATCTATACGCTGCGCGAAGCAACGAGCGCTGATTTAGCGGGAGCCCGCCAGCTGATGTTACATACCTTTGAGCACGATTTTGGGATTGGCTACGTTGCCAAATGGCATGCTGACGTTGATGATTTAGCCGGAACCTATTTGGCAAACCCGCGCCAAGTGCTGTTTGTGGCGGTCGTTCAGGCAACTGGCGAGGTTGTTGGCACATGCGCGGTGCGTACCGGCGGCCCCAAACCACCCTACAAGCCAGAATGGCTGGTGGAACGCTATAACACTGCCGAAACCGCCCAACTCGTGCGGGTTTATGTCGCTTCAGATCATCGTCGGGCAGGCTTGGCGCGTCGCTTGGTGAGTCTAACCCGTAACTGGATTCTCAACGAAGGCACATATCGTACAATTTATTTGCATACCAACCCAGCGATTGCCGGAGCCGAGCAGTTTTGGCGCTCGCTGCCAACCAGCGAAATCTACGACGATCGGCCAGATCAAGGCGAATTTCAAAATATTCACTTTGAAATGGATCACACAACGCCGATTATTTAATCATCGAGGGCAATTAATTCGCTTTCAGCATAGGTTAATTCACGAATAGCCACAGCACATTCTTGCCAGCGATCTTGAGGCAACGCCAGCATCAAGGTAATATCGCTGGCAAAATCTTCACTTTCAATCACCGGATCAAAGCTCGTCAGCAAACGCCGCAATAATTCATATTGATTGTAATTAATCGTCACCATACCAGTGCGCCGAATAACTTGTTCTTTAGTTGGTAAATCGTTGAGCGCTTTTTGCAAGGTTCCGCCATAGGCGCGTACCAAGCCGCCAGTGCCTAATTTGATCCCGCCAAAATAACGGGTTACGACCGCTGCAATATCACCAATCCCACTGCCCTGCAATACTTGCAACATCGGGCGGCCAGCGGTGCCAGCAGGTTCGCCGTCATCAGATGAGCCAATGTCAGCGTGCGGGCCAAGCCCAATTTGAAAAGCCCAACAATTGTGGTTTGCATCGGGATAGCGTGCAGCAATTGTGGCAATTGCTTGTTTAGCTTCAGCCAAGGTTGGTGCATGCACAACCGTAGCAATAAAGCGCGAGTGTTTAATATCTTGTTCAAATTTATGCTCATTCGCCGGAATTTGATAACGAGTTGAAGTCATAAAACCTATCAATCTAGCTAAATTAATTGACGCTCATAGGCAATCGAAACCGCTTCGGTACGATTATGAGCACCAAGCTTTTGAAAAATGCTGTTAAGATGAAACTTAACCGTGCGTTCAGTAATATTCAATGTATAGGCAATCTGTTTATTGGCAAAGCCTTGGGCTAAATGCTGCAAAACTTCGTGCTCACGCGGAGTTAATTCAACCAAACTCGTATCGCGCTGCACCTGGCGCAACAGTTTTGAGGCAATCAACGGGTGCAAGGTCGAGCCGCCAGCATAAATCAAACGAATTGCGGCAAATAATTCGTCGCGTGGCGCACCTTTGAGCAAATAGCCCTGCGCGCCAGCCCGCACTGCCCCAATAATCCGCTCATCAGTATCAAATGCGGTAAACACCAAAACCCGCAGCTCGGCTGTCGCGAGATTGAGCTGTTCAAGCACCGCCACGCCATCTAATTCAGGCAATTCAAGGTCAAGCAACAATAAATCGGGCTGAAGTTGCTGGCACAATGCCAAGGCTTGGCGGCCATCGCTGGCCTCACCAACTACCGCAAAATCGGCTTGGGTGCTCAAAATTGCCACTAAGCCCTCGCGCACCACCGGATGATCATCAACAACAAGAATTCGAATCATGGATTTAACTCCCTAATGGCACGGCAATACAAACCTCAGTACCAGCGCCAAGGGTGCTTTTGATTTCAAGGCTGCCACCAAGCAAACGGGTACGTTCATTCATGCCAATTAAGCCAAAATGCTGAGGCTTGGCAAGAGTTGGGTCGAAACCACAGCCATTGTCGTGCACGCAAATTTCAATCTGACTTGGCGTGGCATGATATTCGATCACCACTTGGCTGGCTTGGGCGTGCTGGCGCACATTATTCAGGGCTTCTTGCACAATCCGCAACAAACCAACCTCAATTCGCAAGGGCAATGGTTGCAAAGCGCCAATCGTTTGTAATTCAAGGTTAAATGGATCGTGCTCGTGGTTCAAGGTTGCTAAGGCTTCGACCAAACTCCGGCCTTCCAAAGGCGCAGCCCGCAGATCGAGCACCGAACGGCGCGCCTCATCAAGATTATAGCGCGTCCATTGCAAGGCTTGATGAATTTTGGCGCGACCGCGCTCGGTTGCGCCAACCTCAAACAAGGCATCGGCGGTTTCGAGCTGCAACAAAACCGCAGTCAGGCCTTGGGCCAAGGTATCATGGATTTCGCGGGCAATTCGGTTGCGCTCTTCGACCGCGCCCAAGCTCAGCGAGCGCTCAAACAGGCGGGTGCGCTCAATCGCCATGCTCAGCAAATCGCCGACGGTGTGCAACAAGCGCAAATCAGCGGCGCTCAGTTCGCACCAATCGGGGCTAGCCACATTAAAAACCCCTAGTTTACGCCCATGGGCCATCAAGGGAATCGACGAATGGAAGCGTACTTCAGCAGTGCCTTGCGGCACATGGCGTAAACGGCTACAACGAATCACGCTGATATTGGCCGCGCGTTCCAAATCATCATCACGAAAGCGCTCCAAGCAATAACAATCGTCTTCTAAGGCTTGGGGATGGCACAACACCGGAGGCAAATGGTAAGCCGCCGCCAAATAATGGGTTGTTTGATCATCGCGCAGCAGCCAAACCCAACCAGTGTGCAAACCAAGCAACTCTGCGACCAATTCCAAAACGGTTTGCAACGCTTGATCAAGCTGGTTGCTGCGGTTAAGGGCCTCGGCAACCTGATTCAAAATCGTCAATTCATGGTTTCGGCGCGCCAACACCGCTGGATCATTGCTCATTATCAACACCTTTTTGGCCAATTTTGCCAAATTCATAGCCAAGCATGCCAAATTTGCCACCGTTGTGGCTCTCCACTACCAACCATTTTAGTGCGAGTTCGATAGTATGAGCAACTATTTTATCTCAATTAAGGAATTACCATCCAGCGAACAGCCACGCGAACGCCTGCGTGACTTTGGGCCACAAGCGCTGTCTGATGCTGAAATTTTGGCGATTTTGTTGCGGGTGGGTGTGCAAGGCATGAATGTGCTTCAGCTTGCCCAACTATTGCTACGCGAGCATGGCGGCTGGCATGGCCTGCAAAAGATCGAGTTCAGCGATTTATGCCGCATTCGTGGAATGGGCGAGGCCAAAGCAGCCCATATCAAGGCCGCGCTGGAAATTGGGCGGCGTTTGCTGCTGGCAGCACCCAACCAGCCGCTGCAAATCACCTCGCCTGCTGATGTGGTGGGCTTGCTGCAAGTGGAGATGAGCCATTTGGATAAGGAGCATCTGCGGGTGGTGATTCTCAATACCAAAAACCATGTGCTGAAAATCGAAAACGTGACAATTGGCTCGTTGAATAGTGCTAGCGTGCGCATTGCAGAGGTGTTTCGTGAGCCAATTCGCTTAAATGCGGCGGCAATTATTGTTGTGCATAATCATCCAAGCGGCGACCCAACGCCCTCGCCCGACGATATTTTAGTGACCAAGCAATTGATTCAGGCTGGGCAGTTACTCGATATTGACGTGCTTGACCATTTGGTGATCGGTCAAGCACGCTGGGTCAGTATGCGCGAACGGCGCTTGGCTTGGCTGTAGGTTATTCTGCCGAATTCAAATTCGACAAGGTATGGCCCATGCGTTCGCGCTTGGTGCGCAAATAGGCTTGGTTTTCGCTATTTGGGTCGGTTTCCAAGGAAAGTTGTTCGACAACGTGCAAGCCATAGCCTTCAAAGCCAATGATCTTTTTGGGATTATTGGTGAGTAGGCGTAAATCGCGTAAGCCCAAATCGGCCAGCATTTGCGCGCCCAAGCCATAATCGCGCAAATCAGCAGGGAAGCCCAAGCGTTCGTTGGCCTCAACCGTATCTAAGCCTTGGTCTTGCAGCATATAGGCACGAATTTTGTTGGTCAGGCCAATGCCACGGCCTTCTTGGCGCAAATAGAGCAACACGCCACGGCCTTCTTGGGCAATCCGTTGCATGGCTTTTTCGAGTTGCGGGCCGCAATCGCAGCGCAACGAGCCAAAAGCATCGCCAGTTAAACATTCGGAGTGAACCCGCACCAACACTGGCTCGGCGGTTGAAATATCGCCCATAATCAATGCTACAGCTTCTTTGGCTTGTTGGTCGGGCGTATCGATTTTGCTTTCGTAGGAGATAATTTGAAATTCACCATATTTAGTTGGCAAGCGGGCCTCGGCGGTGCGTGTCACCAACAATTCGCGTTCGCGGCGATAGCGAATCAATTGCTCAACGCTAATAATTTTCAGATCATGCTTTTCGCCAAATATTGCAAGATCAGGCATGCGGGCCATCGTGCCATCGTCGTTCATGATTTCGCAAATGACCCCAGCAGGATACAAACCAGCCAAGCGTGCCAAATCAACCGAGGCTTCGGTTTGGCCAACCCGCCGCAAAACACCGCCCTCGGCAGCGCGCAAAGGAAACACATGGCCAGGCCGCGAAATATCGCTTGGCTTGGAATTGGGATTAATCACAGTTTGGATGGTATGCGCTCGATCATAGGCTGAAATGCCAGTAGTTACGCCTTGCGCAGCTTCGATTGAAACCGTGAAATTCGTACCAAACTTAGAATTATTCGAGGTAACCATCATGGGAATTTCCAACTCGTCAAGGCGCTGACCAGTGATGGCCAAGCAGATCAGCCCACGGCCTTCTTTAGCCATAAAATTAATTGCCTGTGGCGTAACAAACTGGGCAGCACATGCGAGATCGCCCTCGTTTTCGCGATCCTCATCGTCGACGATGATCACCATTTTTCCTGCTGCATAATCTTGCAGTGCTTCTTCGATGCTTGCCAACGGCATAGCTTCACTCCTTATGCGACAATCAAACACTCATTGTTTGGTACAGACCCAAAGCCAGCGATGGCTGATCGGGGTTGGTTCAGTCAGCACGAAACAATCGTACACGGCCTCTATTGTAAACCCGTTTAACCGTAAAAGCTGCTCTAATATGGCTTGGCTATAGCCACGTTCTGCATGCTGCTCACTAAATCGCTCAAACAAGCCATCATCGCGCTGGGCAAAACCAGTTAGTTGCAACCACGAGATACAGCGTTCTGGCTCAAATTGCGAATGCATAATATGGACATAGCCATCGCGTTCATCGATTTCAACTGGCTGCCAAACATGCTCCAAAAAATAGGGCGTGTTAATATCGAAAATCCAGCGTCCGCCAGGCTCCAGCGCTGCCGCCACACAGCCAAAGGTGGCAGCCAAATCAGCTTCTTCAAGCAAATAATTGAGGCTATCGTAAAAACAAGTGACTAATTGCACTGGCGTGCTGACCTGCCAATCGCGCATATCGGCGCGCCGAAAACGAATTGAACGTTGCTGAGTTACGTCGCCACGAGCCTTGCGTTGGGCGACGCGCAGCATCTCGCGCGAGGCATCAATGCCCAATACATCCCAGCCCAAATCGGCATGCATCAAGGCCAACGTACCCGTGCCACATGCCAAATCGATCATCGAACGGCCAGCCACGGGATGCAATTCCAACACCCGTTGCAAATAATCAAACATCAAGACGCTAAAATGGAGCTGCCCGTCATCATAGTAACGGGCATAGTCGTTATACATCATTTATCGGTTCCATCTAGACAAATGGTGCTTATTCTGCAAGCATTTTGCGATCAAAACGCACGATATTTTCAACATACTTGGCCAAAATATCAACTTCGATATTCACCGTATCGCCAACCTGCTGTTGGCCAATAATCGCCCAGGCTTGGGTATGGGCAATAATCGCCAAGCCAAAGCTATCGTCGGTGGTGCGCGTGATCGTCAAGCTCGTGCCATCAACCGCAACAAACCCTTTTTCGACGATATAGCGCATCAAGCCTGGCGCAACCCGAATCGTAATTGCCTTGGATTCGCCCTCTGGCTCGATGGCGATAATTTCGCCAGTGCCATCGACGTGGCCTTGCACATAATGGCCGCCCATGCGTCGCCCAGCGGCCAACGCGCGCTCTAAATTGACTGCGCTACCAACCTTGAGCTGGCCCAAGTTGGTACGGCGCAAAGTTTCTGGGGCTAAACCAACCTCAAACCAATCGGTTTCAAAGGCCGTTACGGTCAAACAAACACCGTTGACTGCAATACTATCGCCTAATTGAGCATCGCTGGTAGCCAAACTACAGCCAATACGCAAGCTATTATCGCGCTCAAGGCCAGTATTCGCCACCAAAATTGTGCCAATTTCTTCAATAATGCCTGTAAACATTGTATATTCCCTTTAGTAAGAACATAGAGCATAGAGCATAGAGCATAAATTTAATTATACTTCATCAATAAGTTATAATCACTATGCATAGCATAATTATTAAATAGAGTAAAGAATATTTATAATTTAAGCAGATTCATTCTATGTTCTATGTTCTATGTTCTATGTTCTATGTTCTATGTTCTATGTTCTATGTTCTATGTTCTATGTTCTATCATCCCAATACACTATCCAACAAGGCGGCGTTGGTTTTTTCGGCTTCGTTGAGTGTATCGTTGGCTTTGCGCAACTCTTCGCCAAGCAATTCCATTTGGGCCCGAATTTCATCAAAGCTCTTTGAATGCAAAATAATATCAGTTATGCGTACTTCAAGGCTTTGTTGTTCGTGCATAAACGAAAGCATTGCATCAATTTCGCCAATGACGGTTTGGAACATATCGATTTTACCAGTCAGCACGTGCAAAATATATTCTTCGATTGTGCCACGTAAAATCAAGGTATAAATTTCAACAGGCCGTTCTTGACCATAACGATGCACCCGCCCAATCCGTTGCTCAATCCGCATTGGATTCCATGGCAAGTCGTAATTAACCAAGCGATGGCAGAATTGTAAGTTAAGCCCTTGCCCGCCACTCTCGGTTGATAAAAAGACTTGGGCTTTGCCATCACGGAAACGTTCAACCGCGCTGCGTTTTTGCATCCCGCTCAGGCCACCGTGGAAGAGCACCGATTCGACTCCGTGATCAGCCAAGAAATCGCGTAGGAATTCCAAGGTTGCCACAAACTCGGTATACACGATAATTTTGCTATCATCGTTCTTGACAATTTTCAATAATGTACGCGCTTTGGATGGAATCTGCATCTCATCAACGATTTTAAGCAAGCGATCCAATTCGCCGCTATCAGCACCATCCATCTTGCCCAAGCGTGCAGTCATTGCGCCACGTAACGTATGGCCAACAGCGCGCGGACTAGAAGTCATTTCTTTGAGCAACGTCATGAGCACTAAAACCAATTTTGAAACAACAACTTTACCATCGATGCTTTGCAGCACAATTTCGCCTTCAACATAGCGTTGGTAGATATGCTTGCAAAAGCGAACCATTGCATCGTGAAAATCGTGCTCATCATCGGTTAATTCAATTTCATGATGATGAATTAAGCGCGGTGGCAACTCGGTGAGAGTATTTGAACGTCGGTTGCGAATCATCACCTCGTTGAGCAATGCCCGTAAATGATCAACGTTACGCGCATGACGCCGATCTTCCATAAATAGTTTTTGGAATTGACGTGGCCCTTTGAGATGACCAGGCCGGGCAACCGTAATCAAATTATACAATTCGCGCAGCTCATTTTGAACAGGGGTTGCTGAGAGCAATAAACAATGTTTGCGATTCAAGTTGAAAACAAATTTATAACGCCCAGTTCGGTGATTTTTAAGCATATGACATTCATCAATCACCAACATATCCCAAGTTCGGTCGGTCAATGCTTTACGATAGGCGCCTTTAGCACGATCAATTGAGCCAACGACCAACGGATATTGGCCAATATCAGTATCATCGCCTAAACGATGAAAATTCATGCCAAACTTATCGTGCATTTCTTCGAGCCATTGCTCGGAAAGCGGCGCTGGGGTCAAAATCAAACATGTACGAATCATTTCGCGCAAATGATATTCTTTGATGATCAAGCCAGCTTCGATGGTTTTACCCAAACCAACTTCATCGGCCAAAATCGCGTTGCCATGCATTTCGCCCAAAACCCGCCGCACGGCACGTAATTGATATTCCTTGGCATCAATCGCGGCATATTCGAGCGAAAGCAAGTGGTCGAAACCACCTTTGAGGGTGTAATGTTCAGCTTGTTCGCGCACTGCCCAACGATCGGCTGGCGTAACGTGGCCACTCAGCAAGCGCGCGCGTTCGCCATCGGTTGGTGGTCGAAAACGCAATTCATTCAAAATTGGCGGCAAAGCTTGCAGGCGCGGCGGCGCAGCAACCGGAATCTGCGGGCGAGTTGCCCGAGTATTGGGCGTTAAGGCCGCTTCAAAATCGGCGCGGATCAAATATTCATCTAATTCAAAGCCTAAATGCAATAAATCTGCTTCAATTTCAGGCTGATCAATCTCAGGCAGTGCTTGCACAAGTTGGGTTAGCTCAAAGGCTGGCTCAGGCAAGCTCGCCAAAATCTCAAGATAGCGCTGGCGACGTAATTCTTCCATTGATATGAACCTATTTTCTACTGATTTGGCTTCTGGTCGTGAGCGGCTTCGCTTAAGCGTAAACGCGCTAAGGGCAACAATAAACTGGCATGGCTCCGTGGATCAAGCTCGGCTGCACGGCGCAAAAAGGCTACAGCCTCGGTTGGCCGCCCTTGATCGAGCGCTTCTGCTCCATAGGTCAAATAGAGCTCGACCAACTGTGGGTCGCTGGCCAATTGCACATAGATAGCCTCGGCTGGGCCATCGCCAGCGTTGGTTGGCAGTTCGGCCAACTCTGCTTGTTCGGCCTCGATTTCCTCGGCGCTCATGCGAGCAGTACGTGGAGCAGAGCGGCGTTGCGCCTTAATTTCTTCTTGGGCTTGACGCGCCACATCGGCAGCAACACTGACCGCACTCACCACCCGCCGCTTGGAGCGAGTGTAGCTGAAATTCACAATTGGCAAATCGCTGAGCGGGCCATTATCCATTTCCCATTCGCTAAGCAATTGCTCGGCACGTTCGGCAATTTGGTCGAAGCATTCGCGGGTCAATGGCGTATGATTGAAACCGCCAACTCGCGCCACATACAACAAGCCGCGGCCATCAACCACCCCGCCTGCATTCCACAACAATTCCAGCAAGCGCGTAGCTTGATCGGGGTTCATCGGCGTGCGATTGAAGGCTGCATTTGCCCGTTCAACATCGCCAAAATCGCTATACAGCGGCATCAGCAAATCGAGGCCAGCCCGCATCAACGATTCATCATTAGTCTGATCGAAAATGGTTTCGAGCATGCCCACAATGTTATGTTTAAGCAAACGCGGATCACGCTCGTCAAACCACGAATCGGTCTGTTCCTGGGCTTTTTGCGGAGTAAGACGGCTAAACGCTGCCTCTAAGCCTTTAAAACGCACCGACCAAAACACTTCCAAAGGCTTCACATCCTCGCCTGCCAGCCAATCCAAATACCACCAGCGTTGTTCTGGGGTTAAGGTTTTGTAGGAAGCGACGGCGTAGGTTGGCGGCGTTGGGGCATTCCATGGTTCTGGTGAGCTTGGTTGCTTAATCGGCAAACTACGAATCAGCACCGCATCGGGCGAGGTATTTTGGCGGCCACTCCAATAGGAAAAAACATCCCATTCGTTTTTGACGACTTTGACCCCAGGTACTTTTTGGATGCGATTTAACTTTTGCTCTAGAATCTCCTCTTCTTCCTCAGTCATCACATATTCAGCAGAGCCAGAGAGATCAAATTGAACCACACCGCCATCGCCCTTGAGAATGCCATCGAGCAATTCGAGGCCATCGAGCGGCGTGCTGCCTTTTTTGTTTGAGCGTACTTGCTCTTGGGCAGCGGCAGCCAAACCTCGAATAAAGCTGGCAGCATCGGAGCGATCGAATAAAAAGACCCCTTGCGAAAGCTCCAAGGCGCGGGCAACCCACATCACCAAGGTATCGCTATAATTCAGCGCAACCGGCATGGTTGGTGTTTGCTCAACCATCGTGCGAATGACGGTGGTCTGATGGCGCTCGCCCCAACGATCAGCAATATCGCGCATGGCTTGTTCGATCGTTGCGCGTTTGCCGCCTAAACCACGGCCAAGCTTGAAATTACAGCGCGAGGCGATATCAAAAAGCAACGGGCCGCTGGCTTCGATCGAGGCCAAGGCGAAACAGCGAATCAACACATCGGCGGGAATTGCATTTGAGGGAGTAAAAATGGTTAACCACTCGCCTAATCCATCTGCTTGTGAGGCTGCATAGGCCAAGGTCAAAACATTGCCAATTGAGCTTTGGGCCACCGCATCGTTGGTGCTCGAATCGTACAATTGGCGCATGGCCGTAATCGCCTCATCGCGGCGGGTGGTAGTTAATTCGGCGCATAAGGCATACAGCCGCATAATCCGAAACAGTTGGATTGCGCAACTCTCGTCGCCAGCCAACCAGGCAATATAATTCCAGCGTTGTTCTGGGGTTAATGAGGCATAGGTCGGCGAATAGGTGAAATAGCCGCCCCAGGTTACCCGCCCGCCCGTTGGCCGCATCACCGGAAAACGCACCAAATCGAGCATAATCCGCGTATCCAACATGAAACGCCCAGGCTGTTGATTAATATGTACTCCAACCAACGAACGGATACTCTCAGCCATCCGCTCAAATGTAGCCCGATCTTCAGCAGAAAGTGTACGTTGTGGAATAGCGCGAGTAGTGCGTGCCATCGTGGATTATGTCACCTCAAATTTAAACATCAGCGCTTATTGTAGCATATTTCTAGCTGGCCGTCAGAATTCACTCTCGCGGATTGAATAAATTTATTCAGGCTGCAAGCCAAGTGCAACCATTGGATAAGCTGCATTCGGCAGCCACAGCACCCGCACTCAGTAGCCTTCGTATTCGATGACTTGCCCAAGCGTTGCTACTAGTTCAAGCGCTGGCACATTGCTGCTAACCCAAAAACTCAATTCGATGCGCGCTGCTTGCTCTTCACTGTCCGGATAATATTCACCAAGCGTAATCGTTAAATAGCCATCGCCAACGCTCGTCTTGGGCGGCGCAATCAAAAGTTGTTCATGGGCAAAAGCTTCAATTGGCAAACTAGGGGCCTGTTCAGCAGTCAAACGAATCGCTACCTGAATTGATTGTTGCTCAATTGCGAGCAATTGCACTTGATAATTTGCCACGCTGATTGTTCAACCAAACCATAGCTTGCTATAATAATTAAAGATCGCTGGCTTGGTTAAAAAGCGAATCCGCACGCCAAGCGCTTGCTTTGGCTCAGTTGAACTATCTAAAATTTGCAAAACCCCAAGGTTCAGGCCTGGCTCACTATACGCCACAATCGTAGCCCCTGAATTAAAGGCTAGATTAGGATTTATGCGCCAAACGCCGCACATGCACTGGCTGATAGATTGTTGCCAGCATGCTCAGGCTAAAGAGCAGAGCTGCCAAGCCATGCAGGCTTGCGCCAAACACCAGCAACCAACGTGCCAATGCCACGTTTGCCACCAAACCAGCCCAACCAAGGTCAATCAGCAAGACCGCGCTAATTGCCAAAACCACTTGCCAATTGGCAACTCCGGCGAGGCCCAATGGCCGCCCCATAAAGCGCGGCAACATAAAATAGGCCATACCATAAATCAACATCGTCGCAAAGCCAGCTAAATTCGATTCAACATGGATTGGGCGAAGTTGCGCGCCCAAAGCCCGATCAAAGGCAAAGCTAATGCCAAAGCCGATGCCAACCGCCAAATAGAAAACCGCAGCCCGAATGCACCACATGGTCAAAGGCCCAATGCGCCGCGGTTGCACGATGTTCAATTGATTGGTTTGCTGCTTGGCGACGGTTGCTAAAACTGGAATCAACAACCAGACACAGCAACAAAGCGCACACAAAACCAAGCTCGCGCCAAGCGCAAATAAGGCTGGCAGATCAAAGCCCAAGCCAAGCACAATGCTCAGCAAGCCAACGTGATGCAGGACCAAGCCCGCCCGCAACCAGCCTGGATTGCGCGGCGCTTGACCCGACCAACGCGGCAATACATGGCAGCTAACCCCGATAATCATCAACATCATCCAGCCAAGGGTCAGCACATGCTCGGCGCTCAACAGCCAGCGGGCATGAATTAAGCCAAATTCACGGGCAAGAATTAAGCTCAGGGCCACAGGTAAACTTGCGCCCGAGGTTTTGGTCGCGAGGGTCGAGAGCCGATCGATCTGTTGTTGCTGCGGCGAAGCAGGCATACTTGGGCGCAATTTGGGGCTACGCAAGAGTTGGATAATATTCGCCATAAATAACCAACTGCCCAGCCACTCCAAGCCCAAGCCAAGCCGATAGCTCAGTTGGCTATACCACACAAGGCCGCTACTAGCCAACACCACGCCCAAGCTCCAAACCAACCAGTGCACTTCAAGCCAAGCTGGTTTGGTAAAGTTGCGGCCACTAAATACCGGAGTTGTATGATAATTAACCGCAAAAATACTACAGCTAATCCAGCCATAGAGCAGCAGATGCACCCACGCATCCCAGCGCTGCGGGCCAGCAGCCGTCAAAGCCAAATGCACAAGCGTAGCCAGCAACAAGGCTGCGAGGCCACTAAGCCAAAATAATTTACTATGCCGCGCCATACAAATTCTCCATTAACGAGCCGATCTAAGGCTAGTCTATGCAGAAAGTGCCTTCAGCACAGCGATATTTCTCACATGGCATTACGATTAGTGACGGTTGGAAACAGGCCAGCACGCCGTTGATGGCAACTAAAATAGATCAATTCGGCGCTGGTAGCTTGAATCGAACGAGCAGCGCCACGGGGGATACAGATAATCGAGCCAGCGCCAATCGGCTGCTGCACCAAATCGATCTCCAACATTCCTGTGCCTTCAAGCACCAACAGCAACACATCAACTTCATTATTTTGATGCTTGGGAATCCCATCGCCAAGCCGAAACCGCAACAAATTAAGGTTTAGTTGCTCGGTCGTGTAGCTCCACAACGGCCCGTCAATTTCGCTCTGGCTGCGCAGTTGAGCCAAATCCAGCGGCGCAAACGTACCAACAATCAATTGCGAAAGTAATGCATGCATTGGGCAAATTCCTTGTACTATGATGGGAGCGTTCTAGTGCAACGAGGATACTACAGATGGATCGAAATGCCTTATTTGCCCATGTCAGTTTCACCCGCGATCTATCGCCACCAATTATTGCTGCGTTGAGCAGCCATGCCTATGAACAAACCGTCGAACGTGGCAGCATTATTACGCTTGAGGGCGAGCCAGCCAGCGCCATGTATTTGCTGTATAGTGGGCGCATCAAGGTTGTGCGCCATTCAATCGAGGGCCGTGAGCATATTTTACACTTGGTTGAGGCCAATGATCATTTTAATACAGTGCCGATGTTTCGTGAGCCGCGCTGCCCCGCTACCAGCGAAGCCCTAGTCAGCAGCCAATTATTAGCAATTCCGCGTGAGCATATTCGCCAAGTTGCCCAACAATATCCCGAATTGGCGTTGGCAATCTTGGGCGAGTTTGCCAATCGCTTGCATAGTTTGGTTGGCTTGATTGAAAATTTGGCTTTGCATACGGTCAACGGGCGCTTGGCGCGCTTGTTGTTGCAACAGGCTAGCCTCGCCGAACACAACCCGCAATTAGCACCATTAACCCAAGCCGAAATGGCCGCCCATATTGGCTCAGTGCGCGAGATGGTTGGGCGGGCGCTCAAGGCCTTTGATGCCCAAGGCTTGATACGACTTGATCGCGGCATGATCGACATTATCGATCCCCAAGGTTTAGCTGCCCAAGCTGAGCTTTAGTCAATGGCTGGCTGCTTGGCGCAAAGCGAATCGCAAACGAACGACTAATTGCCTCAGTTGGGCAGGCAGCTTCGCAACGATCGCAAAAGGTACAGGCTTCGGGCTGGCTCAAGACTGCTTGTTGTTGCTCAAGCGTTACTGCCTTGGTTGGGCAAACAGTTTCACAAACTCCACAGGCAACACAACGTTGCAGATTGATCACTGGCAAAAACATCATCAACTCCGATCGTTCACTGGCAGCGCGAGCCAAAACCGGCGCTGCCAGCTCAATTGATGCTCGTTTAGTTTTTGGGGTCGCCATCGCCTGCTTGGAAGAGGCCCAAGGCCCCCCGACCCACAAAGTTGAACGCGTGAGTCACGATTGGATACAAGCCATCTTCGGCGGTGCGGAATTCGACAATTGCGCCTTGGGCTGGCGCTAAATCGACAGCCTGCGAGCCATAGCCATTAGCGGTTTCAGGCCGTAATTGCACGCCTTCTTTGATCACGGTGTTGAAAATTGTGCCAACCACGTGGAATGAGCTATCGATGCTTGGGCCTGCATTCAGCACAAATACCCGCACTGTGCCACCAGTTTTGACCTCGATTGGATGATCTTTATATTGGTTGGCAACACCGTTGAACACCACATATTCAGGCGCTGGCGCTGCCGAAGCAGCTTTTTCAAGGCTGACCAAATCGCCTTGTGGGCCGAGATACCATTCGCTTTGCACCAAGGCAACTTCGTGATCAACTGCGGGCAAGCCTTCTTTGGGTTCAACAATCACCATTCCATACATCCCATTGGCAATGTGATGCAGCGCTGGAGTCGTGCCACAGTGATACATCCAAACCCCAGCATAATTGGCTTGCCACTCGTAAACTTTATCTTCGCCAACATTGATCGAGGTCATTTCGTCGTTCCAAGCAACCTCGCTGGAGTGGAAGTCGATCGAGTGGGGCACCTCGTTGGAGCTTGGGTTTTTCAGGTGAATCCGCACGGTATCGCCAACTTTAACCCGAATGACGGGGCCGGGCACTGTGCCACCAAACGTCCAGACATGCTGCACATAGCCTGGAGCTACGGTCATATCTTTTTCTTCAACCACCAAATCAATCTCGTGGATGGTGCCTTCGAGCGCAGCAGGAGCTTTGGCATCGTACAACATATATTCTGGAGCCGACTCATCGGCGGCAATATTGCTCTCTGGCGCTGGCCCGCTATGGTCATCCATCATCGTTGGCGTGACGGCTGCATTGGCCGAGGCAACTTGAATCGTGCCTTTCATGCCAGCGGCTTCGTGGCCAGGCACTGCGCAAATAAAACTCAGACCTTCGGCGGGAACCGTCACATCGGCAGTCACCGTTTCGTTGCTATTAGCACTAATTTTGGTGCCATCAGGCAAGGTTATGTCGTGTGGAATCACACCATCATTGACTAATTTAATCGTATAGACGCCAGCACTTGGCACAGTCAGATTCTGGGGCTTGAAGCCCATTTCAAACGAATGAATTTCGAGCACTGCTTGGCTCGTTTGTTGACTCGTTTGCTGGCTCATGGCTTGGCTTTCGGGATTATGCGAAGCCGTTGGTGAGAGCGAACTCGTGCGACTTACTTGGTCGCCACAGGCGACGATACTGGTTAATAACAGACTAAAAATCACTACCATAGTGAATGATCGGCGGTTCATTGCGACGCTCCTTGCTTGAAAGCGAACCATCAATCGATGCTGGGAATCGCCAGTGATCGATATGCAATTGGATTAGGCCAGCCGTTGTAATTACATAGCCCTAGCTTAGAACCGCTGCAACGCCTTGGCTGTGACTTTTCTCGCATGCTTGCTGAATCCTTGCTTGTGAGAAAAGTCGCTGCTGGTTGAGTAAGCATCAGCTATTGTAGGCTCAGCTTTATTTTTGCAAGGAGCAACATGATGCAAGCAACAAGCTTAACGCCCGATGTGATCGCCGAAACAACTTTAACCAGTTTGGCTGATACCCACCCCAATGTCATGGCCGTTTTACGCGAGCATGGTTTTGATTTGTGCTGTGGCGGCGGCTTGAGCCTAAGTCAGGCCGCGCAAGCCCATAACGTCGAGCTTGCGCCAATCGTGGCCGCTCTCAGCGCGATTTTGGCCAAAGAAGCCTAGTTTGCAAAGGAGCCAAGACCATGCCAACGCTTGCTCGTTACTATATTCGCACCGCATTTGTCTGGCTGGTCTTGGCCTTCGCGATTGGCATCGCCATGCTCACCAGCCAGCTTTGGGCGCTCAAAACCAATCCCTTGGCGGCTTTGCAAATAGTGTTTTATCACGCCTTGATGGTTGGCTGGGTCACCCAATTAATCGTTGGCGTGGCGATTTGGCTGTTTCCAGTGCATAGCCGCGAGCAACCACGAGGCAACGAAAACGTAGCATGGGCCGCCTATGCCACGTTCAACCTTGGGCTTGGGCTGCGCAGCATCGTCGAACCACTGTTGCAATGGGCACCAAGCGGCCTCGTCAAATGGGCGATCGTTGGCGCGGCCTGTTTGCAAGTCGCCGCCTTGTGGTTGATTTTGCTGATGCTTTGGCCCCGAGTCAAAGCCAAAGTGAGCAAAGCCAAATAGCGCAGAGGTGCAATCATGCCAAAATTTAGTCTCTTCAGCATTCGCGCCAGTTTGCTCTATTTGGTGATTGGCGGCAGCGTTGGCGGCATCATGTTGGTCAGCAAGGCAATTGGGGTTTGGCCTTGGATTTGGTATTGGCGCACAGCCCACATTCACGCCATGCTGGTGGGCTGGTTGCTCAACCTGATTTTTGGGGTAGCTTTTTGGATTTTGCCACGGCTTGATGCCCATGGCTGGCGCGGCTCACCATGGCTGGTTTGGTCGGCGAGCGGCTTGTTGCAGGCTGCGCTGGCAGTGCTAGTTTGGGCCAGTATTTGGCCGTGGTCGGCAGCAATCGCCATCGCCAGCAGCCTCGAATGTTTGGCTGCCATTGCAATTGCCTGGCATTGCTGGCCCCGCTTGCAGCCATTAATCATCGAGCCACGGCCAGCCAAAACAAGTAAACTCGATTAATCCAGCTTCGTGTCCTTCGTGGTTAAAAATGCATGATCCTATATTTAGCTACCAGACTGGCCCCTGAACCCTAGCCCCTAATCCCTCATTTGAAATTGTCATCTTGACACTACTGATCATTGTGTTAGAATGACAATATTAGGGGCGTTTGCTGCGTCCCGCTCTTTTTCTCACGATTTATAGTGTCAAAATGACACTAATCGCATATTAACCCAATGGAGGGTCATCATGGCCGTCATCGCAGCCGAAGCAATTGGTGTGGCACACGAGCGTGCCGAGGACTATGCAGGGCTATCAATCGCAGAATTGGATCAACGGATTGCTGAGGCTAAGGCCAAATTGGGCGAGCGGTTGGTTATTCTGGGCCATCACTATCAACGTGATGATGTGGTTAAGCATGCCGATTTGAGCGGTGATTCCTACGGGCTTTCGGTTGATGCCCGTAAAGCTGCCGCTGAATATATCGTCTTTTGTGGGGTTCACTTCATGGCCGAAAGCGCCGATATTCTTGGGCGCGACGACCAAACCGTGATTCTGCCCGACCATACTGCTGGCTGTTCGATGGCCGATATGGCCGACATCGAACAACTTGAAGAAGTTTGGGAGGAGCTTGACGAAATTTTGGGCGATGCAGAAGCCCAGGTCATGCCAATTACCTATGTCAATTCAACTGCCGCCGTCAAGGCCTTTGTTGGCGAACATGGCGGTGCATGCTGCACCTCATCCAACGCCGAGCCAATTGTGCGTTGGGCCAAAAGCTTGCGCCCCAAAATGCTCTTCTTGCCCGACCAACACCTTGGCCGCTATACGGCTTTTGCCAAACTTGGCATTCCGCTCGATAAAATGTTGGTCTGGAATCCCAATTTGCGCTATGGTGGCCACACCCCAGAAGCAATTCGCGAGGCCGAAGTGTTGCTTTGGGCTGGTCATTGCTCAGTCCATGCGCAATTCCGCCCAGCCTATATCAAAGCATGGCGCGAAAAGCACCCAGAAATTAATGTGATTGTGCACCCAGAATGCACCTTGGGTGTAACCAACGAAGCAGATTATGTTGGCTCAACCGCCTATATCATCAAAACGATCAACGAGGCTCCAGCTGGCAGTATGTGGGCAGTTGGCACCGAAATCAACCTGGTTAATCGTTTGCAAAGCAATAATCCCGATAAAACGATTGTCTCGGTTTCACCGTTTGCCTGTCTTTGCTCAACCATGTATCGGATCGATCCCGAGGAATTGTGCTGGGTGTTGGAGAATTTGGTCGAGGGCAAGGTGGTTAATCAAATTGCCGTGCCAACCGCAATCAAACAAAAAGCCCGCTTGGCCTTGGAACGTATGTTGGAAATCGCTGGCAATTAACCGACCACAAGTGTACGTATCATAACAGCAGCAAAACCCCGCGCCTGCAGTGTCGGCGCGGGGTTTTGCATACGCTCATAATTTAGGCATTAACCAGCTTGCGGCGCAGCGCAATAATTTCGGTCTCGGTAATCAGCGCCACCAAAATAGCTTGCGCAATCAAGAAGCCATAGCCCCAAACTGTTGGCTCGAAGGTTGGCCCCACGATTAGCCAAATGCTTTCGGCCAGCCACAGCCCATTGACCACCACCACAAACCAAGCTGCCGCCCGACTGATCGTCGGGCGAAACGACAACCAAACCAACCACGTCACCCAAGGAATCAAGCCCAAGCCAACATACCACAAAAAGCTGCTTGGCAAGCCGAAAAAATGGGCCAGCGGTTGATTGAGACCAAGCAAACCAAGCATCAAGGTTCCAGCGCTTACGCCATCAAACCGAATCGCATAGCGTAATAATTGAGGGTGTTGTAACCAACGCATCGCATTGCTCCTTAGCATAAACTCAAATCCCAACAGGGTCAGGTTTCAAAACCTAGTTGCAGCATAGGCGCTGATAGTTGCTGGCACAATTACCTCAGAGGTAATCGTGGCAACTACCCAATTTGTGCTAAGATGTGGCTATGAAACAAGCAGCAATTGGTTCACTCATCCGTACATGGCGGCAACGACGCCATTTGAGCCAGCTCGATCTGGCCAGCGATGCCAATATTTCGACCAAACATTTGAGTTTCTTGGAGACTGGGCGCTCGCAGCCAAGCCGCGATATGCTGTTGCACTTGGCCGAGCATTTAGAAGTGCCATTGCGCGAGCAAAATGTGCTCTTGGTGGCAGCAGGCTATGCGCCGTTGTTCAGCGAGCGTTCGCTTGATGATGATGATTTAGACCCTGCGCGTGAGGCAATTCAGCATGTCTTACACGGTCACGAGCCATATCCGGCGATTGCGATTAATCGCCATTGGCAGATGATCATGGCGAATAATTGTATTGATTATTTTCTGGCAGGCGTTGCAAGCGAACTCTTGACCCCACCAGTTAATGTGCTACGCTTGAGCTTACATCCTCAGGGCTTGGCACCGCAAATCGTCAATTTGGCAGCCTGGAAAGCCCATTTGTTGGCCCGGTTACGCCATCAAATCGAGCTAACCGCCGATGGCTCGTTGAGCGAACTCTACCAAGAATTGGCAGCCTATCCTACCAATCAAGCGCATTCCACGCCAATTCCTGCCTACCATGAAACCATGGATATTGCCTTGCCCTTTGCGTTACGCACTCCACACGGTGTGCTCAGCTTTTTTAGCACAACCATGGTGTTTGGCACGCCAATCGATGTGACGGTTTCTGAATTGGCGATTGAGGCGTTTTTCCCAGCCAATACAGCAACAGCCGAGCTACTGCGCCAACTGCATGCCGCTAAAACCAGCTCACGAGTGAGCAATTAATGGCAGCGAAACATCCACGCCTAAGCCCAGCCGAACCTGAAAGCATGCCCACTGTGCCAATTCCAGCTGCTTATTGGGTGCTTCCAAATCGCTTGCTTGCTGGCGAACATCCAATGTTGCAAGATAAAGAACCACTGCATGTGCGCTTGCAACGCTTCAGTGCAGCAAATATCAGCCTTTTTATTGACCTGACTGAGCAGGACGAAACCCACGAGCTTGGCGATTATCTGGCGGCATTTCAGCAAGTGCAATTGAATCAACAACCAGTACCGATTCGTTACCATGCGCCAATTCCCGATATGCAGGTTCCATCAATCGTGCAGATGCAGGCGATTCTTGCGCGGATTATTGTGGCGCTTGACCAGCAACGAACCGTCTATGTACATTGTTGGGGCGGCTTGGGCAGAACGGGCACCGTGCTTGGCTGTTTGCTCATACAGCATGGCTGGGAATACACCGAAGCCTTGGCCCACATTGCTGCGTTACGCCAAGGCTCCCGTGATGAGCGTTATCCATCGCCCAGTAACGATCTCCAACGCCAGTTCATCGCCGATTGGCGCAACCACATCGTTTAGGCTATTTGGGCTGGGTTAGGCTGAAAATATTGCCAAAGGGATCTTTGAAGGTTGCTTCGATCCCATAAAATTGATCTTGTGGTGGAGCCACAAACTCAACGCCACGCTCTTTGAATTCGTTATAGCTCGCATCACAATCGTCAGTTTGGAAAACGCCAGGCCCAACCACGCCAGTTTGTAATAAGGCTCGCATTTGCGCCACAATCTCATTGCTCATCATCGTGCCACCCTCTTTGACCTCAAACAGCACAATATCGACTTCAGGCTGGTTCTTTGGGCCGACCGTCAACCAGCGAAAGCCATTATCCAACTTCATATCCATACGCACGTCAAAACCCAATTTATTCACATAAAAATCATAGGCTAGCTCATGGTCAAGCACGTAAATGGTGGCATGCGAAAGTTTGGTAATCATTGTTGCTCCTAACACAGTCGAACATTCGTTCATAACGTGAGTATACAGGAAGCAGCAGCAGAAAACTTCTTGAAAATTGCGCAGCTAGTTGGCGCGCTGCAAACCAAGCCCAAAAATCGTGCGATAGCAGCCGGGGATAAAGTGGCGCGGCAGGCTGATGCCTTGAAAATGGCGGCGGCGATAGTGGCTCGGCGCGTGGCCTGTGCTGCGTTGAAAGAGGCTACTAAATGAGCCAAGGCTTTGAAACCCAACGGCAAAACAAACCTCAGTCACCGATAAATCGCTGCTAATCAGCAGATCGCGGGCGCGTTCAAGGCGGCGTTGAATTAAATATTGGTGCGGCGTAATTTCAAAGTTGCGCTGAAAGAGGCGTAAAAAATGATAGTGCGAAAAGCCAATCTGCTCGGCGATAGCAGGCAATTCCAATGGAGCTGCATAAGCGCCATCAATATATTGGCGCGATTGCCAGACGAGCTGGGTGGTTGATGGTACAAGAACGTGCATAAGCCTCCCAAATGCAGCTAGTATAGCAGATTTTAGGCCAAAATCAACACATTCGTTCGAATATTATTTAGCATCAGCCTACAACTATGGCTCAAAATAGCGCTGTTCGGCATAAAAAAGCCCCTCTCCTGCCTAGCAGAAGAGGGGTTGGGGTTAATAGAACACCGCGTTTTAGCGTAGCACAAAGACCTTGCCACCAGATCCAGGCACTTCGATCGTGGCAATGCCTTCCGGCGTTTCGCGATCGTAGTTATAGACCCATTCGTGCCATAGGCCACCAACTGGGAAATGCACATCAAGGTATTGCAGGGTGATGCCAAAATTGACCACCACAATTACATGCTCGCTGCCATCGTCGGCCCAACGATAGTAGGCCAACAATTTGCGCTCAGCATCGACCGCAATTGGTTGAACATTGTTGCCAACCAAGGCCTTCGACGAGGTACGCAATTGGATCATGCCTCGATAAAATGCGTGCAAATCGCTGCCTTCTGGCGTTTCCAACAGCTCCCACTTCAGCACATTCTTATCGATTGTGCGCTCGGTATCCATGCCAAATTCTTGGCCATGGTAGAGCATGGGCACGCCAGCAGCGGTAAACAGCACAATCGCACCCAAGCGTGATTTCAAATAGGCAGTTTCGCGGCTAATATTGCCATTGGTTTGAGCTTCGTAAATAATCCGCTGCTCGTCGTGCGATTCAAGATAATTGATCGCTTGCGCATTATCGCTATAGCCAGCATTGCGAAAATCAACAATGCCCATAGTTGCTTCAACATTGCCATATTGATTGCCCTCGAAATCGCCCTCGCGCAAGTTGGCAAACATTTGCGAATGGAACGAGCGATGCCACGACGAATCCATATCGGTGTTGAGCACCATGCCAGTGTAATCTTTGAGATTTTCGGCAATCAAATAGACATGCTGCTTGACTTGGCGTGCTTGCCAGCCCAAGAACGAAACCCCGTTCTCGCCATCGAAGCCAATGCCTTCAGCATGGTCATAGCGGAAGCCATCGACGTGCATATCGCTGAGCCAATATTGTTGCACATCGCTCATCAATTGCTTGACCGCTTCGTTCCAGTGGTTCAAATCGGGGAAGCCCCATGGGTTGCCATCGCTGCTAAAGAACGGGCTTTGATCGTAGGGATACAAATAATTGATCGGGCTTGAGTGATCGACGTGATTAAACACCACATCCAAAATCACGCCAATGCCATGTTGGTGCGCCGTATCGATCAGTTCGCGCAAATCTGCAGGCGTGCCATAGGTTGATTCAGGCGCGAAAAAGTAGGCGGGATTGTAGCCCCACGAACGATCACCTGGAAACTCAAACAAAGGCATCAGTTCAAGCGCGTTAACGCCTAAATCCTGCAAATAAGGAATGCGCTCGGTCACCGCTTTGAACGTTCCAGCCTCGCTAAAATCGCCAACATGAATTTCGTAAATCACCAATTCATTGAGTGGACGAATGCCAAAATCAGCATCGTGCCACTCATAGGCTGGCTCACCAACGTGGATAATTGCTTGCGGTTGATCGCCGCCAGCCCAGCGCAATTCACGGGCATAGGGATCGCCGATAATCGTTTCGCCATCGACGACAAATTGATAGGCATGTTCGCCAGGCGTTAAATTCTCTTTGATAATCCACCAAACGCCACGATCCGAGATACTTAACGGGTCGGCGGTTTGATCCCAATCGTTAAACGAGCCAATCAGGTGGACGCTCTGCTTCCACGGTGCATACAGCGCAAAAGCAACCTTGCCATTGCCTTGATCGTGCGCACCCATCCAAACCCCATCGGGCAAACTAGCAACGGTTGGTGAAGCGTCAGCATTGGCTTCGCTTTGCATAAATGTGAACCTCATTGACTACCTAGGGCGCTAGCTAGCACTCTAGCTTATTAATTCTGAACCCCATCTATAGCAGAGGCTATGCCACAAAATGCTGGCGGCGGATACCCCAACCAGCCAATTAACAACCTCAAGATCAGGTCGCGACCTGATGCCAAGCTGGCTGATCGTGGTTAGACTAGCTATACGCCCGCCACAGCATCGATTTAATAGGAGTGAACCAATGATGTTGCACGCCAGCAACGAACCAGCCCTTGATGACGGGCTGCAACGTTATCTTAATGAAATTGCTGAAACTCCACTCCTAGCAGCAGAAGAGGAGCAAAAGCTAACCCAGATTGTTCATGTGGCTCGTCAAGCCCAACCCTCAGCAGCTTGTCGGATTGAACGCTGCCCAAGTTGCGCCCTCTTTGAGCAATGCGTGAGCAAGCTTCGAGAGCCAGCCCACGAGCAACTAGTGCGGGCTAATTTGCGCTTAGTCGTCAGTATTGCTAAACGCTACCGCGGCTTTGGTCTGCCCTTCCAAGATTTAATTCAAGAGGGCAATATTGGCCTTATGAATGCAATTGAGCGCTTTGATGCAACCAAAGGCGTGCGCTTCTCCACCTATGCAACATGGTGGATTCGCCAAGCGATTACCCGTTCGCTGGCCAATCAAGGTCGGCTTATTCGCTTGCCAGTTCATCGCTGGGAACTCTTGATCAAAGTGCGGCGAGTTGAAACCAAATTGCTGCAAGCCCTTGGCCGTGAACCAAGCGCCCACGAAATTAGCACTGCATTGGGCGTACCAGAAGAGAAAATTTGCGATTTACTGAGCATTGCTCAAGTGCCAATTTCGCTGGCAACCCCGAAAAATGAAGAAACCGATATGTTGCTTGGCGATAGCTTGCCCGACGAAGATTGGGAAGACGAACTTGAATGCTTGCTGACCAGCATCGATGCCCAATATACGCGGGCAATGCTTAACCAACTTTCTGAGCAAGAGCAAGAGGTGTTGACTTTGCGCTATGGCCTGAACGATGGCAAAAGTCGTTCGCTTTCCGAAGTTGGCGCAGTTGTTGGGCGCACGCGGCAGCGGATTCAACAAATTGAGGCTGGCGCATTGCAAGTGTTGCGCATCCATTTATCGCAGTGAACGAGTTTAAGCGATGAATAGCTTTTTAATGGTCGCAGGATTACTCACCATGCTGATGGCGGTAGCCCACAGCGTTTTGGGCGAGCGCTTAATCTTGCGTCCATTAGCCCGCCAAATCCAAACAACTTCTAATAAACTGCTACAATCGCGCTTACCAACGCTGCGCTTTACCTGGCACATCACCAGTATTTTAGGCTTGGCAATGGCATGGCTCTTTTTTGATTGCGCCCAGCAAACCAACCTTGCAGCAAGCCACATCACCCTGCTGCGCACCAGTTCAATTGCCTTCTTGCTCTGTTTTGGCGTTGCCTTGATTGGCTCGCGCGCCAAGCATCCCTCGTGGCTGGTATTTTTGATTATTGCTAGCTTGACCTGGCTCAGCACCACCTAAACCCCTAAAATCAGCTATACTTATCAGCACAATTGAGCTAGAAAATAGGTACGTTGTATGACGCAGATTCTGAGTGCTGATTTTTACCAACGCCATTCGTTGTTGGTTGCGCGTGAGCTTTTGGGCTGTACCTTGGTGCGGCGCTTAGCCAGTGGCGAAGAATTACGCGGGCGGATTGTTGAAACTGAAGCCTATACCCCTGATGATCCTTCCTGCCATGCCCATCGTCGCAACACCCCACGCGCCCGTTCGATGTTCGCATTGGGTGGCATTAGTTATGTCTACATCATTTATGGCATCTATCATTGCTTAAATGTGGTAACGCAAGGGCTTGATGAAGGCGCGGCGGTGCTGATTCGGGCGATCGAGCCATTGGCTGGAATTGCAACCATGGCCGAGCTTGGCCAAAAAGATCTGGTCAAACCGCTGCGGATTGCTAGCGGGCCGGGCATGCTGTGTCGCGCGATGGCGATCGACAAGCGGCTTGATGGCGTTGATGTCTGTTCGAGTGGGGCTGGATTGTGGGTTGAGCAAGGCCTAAGCTTGGCTGATAGTGCAATTATCCAAACCCCGCGCATTGGGATCAATAGCGACCCGCATACGGTTGCTGCGCCATGGCGGTTGATTGTCGCCGATTCATTGGCCCTCAGTGGCACACGGCGCCAAAATACTGGCCACAGCTATCAACCACAGCCGCATTGGTTCCAAAACGAAGCTATCTAGCTATTTTAAAAGCCATTTGACACAAATCGCACTTTTATGTCATTATAAGGCAGTCGTGGTATAGCAACCAACACACTACCATGATTCCCCAGAGCAGGATACGGTTAAGATTTCTGGCGATAGCCTACCGTCGAGGGCTATTTCCATCTTTTAGCACGCGAGTGTTGGAGGATTCATGGCCGCACCAATCGTTCAAGCTGATTTTGAAGTACTTGACCAAGTTGCCCAACGCCTAAGCAAAAATGCTGATAGCGTTACGGCATTGCAAAGCACGCTCAAACAAACCATTGAAAACTTACGTTCAACCTGGATCGGCGCTGCATCGGATGCCTTTCAACGCGAAATGCAAGCCGATCTGTTGCCAGCAGTTCAACGCTTGATCAACTCATTACAAGTAGCCCAAGGCACAACCTTAGAAATCAAAAAGGTTATGCAACAAGCAGAGCAAGAAGCCTCAGGCTTGTTTAAAGGCGATCTGACCGGCGGCGGTTCAGCAAGCACCCAAGGTGCTGGCGCTTCTGGTGGTGGTGCCGCAAGTGGTGGTGCTGCTGAAACAGCAACAACCACTGCAAGCGCTGGTGCTGGCGTTATGGCTGGCGGCAGTGGCGGCGGTGGCGGCGGTGGTGGTGGTACTGCTAGTGCCTCTGCGCAACCAGCTGGCGGCGCTAAAGCTTCCGGTGGCGGCGGTGGCGGTGGCGGTGGTGGCGGTGGTACTGCTAGTGCCTCTGCACAACCAACTGGTGGCGCTAAAGCTTCTGGTGGCGGTGGCAGCGCAAGTGCAGCAGCCAGCGGCTCAAGCATTGGCAAACTTTCCGAAAAATACGAAACTGGCGGACGTGGCCCAGGCACCGTTTCATCGGGCAAGGGCGACCTTGGTGGGGCTTCATACGGTTCATACCAAATGACCAGCCAAACCATGATCAAAAAAGATGGCAAACTGGTTGCCGTCAATGGCGGACGGGTCGCTGAATTTTTGCGCAACCCAGCTGGCCAACAATATGCTAAAGAGTTTGAAGGCTTGAAACCTGGTAGTGCAGAATTTACCGCCAAATGGAAACAAATCGCTGCACGCGATCCAGAAGGCTTTAAAGCTGCCCAACATCAGTATATTGAAAACACTCACTATCAACCCCAAGTGAACAAACTCAGCGCAGCAGGCCTCGATGTGAGCAAATACTCACCAGCCTTGCGCGATGTTGTTTGGTCAACGTCAGTCCAACATGGCCCAGGCGCAAGCGTTATCACCAATGCCCTCAAAGGCCAAAATATCAGCCAAATGAGCGAATCGCAAATTATTAATGCGATTTATACCGAGCGCAGCAAAACCCTGCCAAACGGTCGCTTAGCCTACTTCAAAAATACCAGCGATGCTGGGGTTATTCAAGGCTTGAAAAACCGCTTCGTCAGCGAACGCAAAGATGCCTTGAACATGTTAAATCACTAAACCACGTTCTTTTTTTAATTAGCCAACGCCCCGCTGATCAATTGATCAAGCGGGGCGTTGGTCTATCTACGCGTAGTCTGCGCTGCTTAGAGCACGATCTACCAAACAGTTGCAACGTTTTTCAAGGCTGATTGATTGCTGCTTGCGCCTAGAGCCATGGTATCATCGGAGCCAATTGATACAGCTGTTCATTTTGAGTTGCTCGTTGGTCGGGGGCAAATTAGCTGGCAAGCTGCATCGAATCCTGCACATTATGCAGATCTTTGGGCTGCGTGTTGCATTCGCTATCCAGCTGCAAGCAAAATTCATTAATAATTACTTAAAATAAGGCAATGTATGCGTTAATTGAAGCTGACTGTGTGGATGGATTCGTAGGGCTGTCGTAACGCTGCTAGTTGTACTTTTTTCAAGTGTCGCATACAATAGAGTGAGATCGCTACGCCATTATCGCGCTCCATATACCACAGAAAGGATGCAGCGATGCCCCCAATTCAAAAAGCGTTTGTTATGGTTGTCGAAGATAACGCCGACAACATGTGGATTATTACCGAAATGCTCAATGATGACCCACGCGTGCGCTATTGTAATGTTCGGCCATCAGGAAAGCAGCTTTTCGCATTTATGGCAAAAAACGACGTTCCACCAATTAATTTAGTCTTGCTTGATTTAAATTTGCCTGGTGATGACGGATACAGCATTCTCGAAAAGATTCGGGTTCATCCAAAATTACTGAATGCAATCGTGGTTGCAGTCAGTGCTGATAACACAGCAGAAGACGTTGCCAAAGTACGCGCTGCGGGGTTCGATGGGTTTATTGGCAAACCTTTACGCCACGATCGGTTTCCAGAACAATTACAACGGGTAATGGATGGCGAAGGTGTCTGGGAGCCAGATTAGGCCCAAGTAGGTCGGGATACAAAAATGGGTGCGCTCAATGGGTTGAGTTCACCCATTTGTTGGTTAAGCAAACAGTTTATAACCACGCGAGCCAGCCAGTTGAAAGGCTAAACGCAAGGCATGCTGCAAATCGTTGGTTGTGCGCATCCCAGCTAAATCCATGCTCAACGAGACCAAAATTTGGGCCACATCGGGCGAAATCCCACATAGAATAATTTGGGTTCCGAGCAAGCGCGCCGATTGAGCCAGCTGCAATAGGCTATTGGCGGCAATATAATCGAGCGCCGCAATCCCCGTAATATCAATAATACACACTGTGGCATGATGTTGGCTGATTGTCTGCAAGACGTTGGCGGTTATTTGGCTGGCTCGCTCTTGGTCAACCGTGCCAATTAGCGGCAACAACATCACTGCATCGGCAATTTGCAGCAATGGCGCTGAAAGCTCGCGAATGGTTTGCAGCAATCGTTCTTGCTCTTGATACACATCGGTTAATCGGCTGAGGGTTTGCTCTAGCTGAGCATTGGCTTGAGCTAAATCGCGTTGCTGCTGCTGATCGCGCAATCGCCCAAGCGTAATCGCCAAAGCGCTGCCAATGCGGTTGGCAAAAATATTAAATAACGAGATTTCGACGGTGCTAAATGTCTGGCCTTTCAAGCGCCCCGCAAAAATCCAACCCAACAATGCGCCTTCATTCCAAATTGGCAGGCCCATGGCTGCTTGCATTGGATATTGGCCTTGCAAGGGATCAATTGGCCATGGCAACGCTTCGCCTCCCTGCCATGCTTGGCTATAGGTGCCAAGTTGGGCTGGCTCTGTTAGCTCAATCGTGGCCAAAACCCGCTTGAGCCGCACACCACGCGCAGCCTTAGCAACCAATTGCAACGGCGCTTCGAGCAGATAGCAAATCGCCACTTCGCAGGCAAACAATCTGGTTACTTTATCGAGGGCAACATCCAAGGTGGCCTCAATCGTTGTTAACGTTAAAGGCAGCGACGAAATTTCATAGAGAATGGCTAGTTCGATTTCACGATTGAGCATACAACGTCATCCGTTCAATGGTCAGGCCTGACCAATAGCGTACACAACAACGGTTTTATTGTGGAACAATGCGCCGCCAGTTTCCGCAGCGGCAATTTCGCCAAAACTAAACATCCCAACCACTGGCACATCCAAGCCTGCAACTTCGCGAATACGTTGAACTTCGGTCGCAGCTTCGTCGCCAAGCATTGCCAAGCGCGAAACACAATCGAAAATAATTAAGGCTGCTGGCGGCCCTTCAATCGCAGCTAAAGCACGTTTGGTCGCCAGTTGGGCTGCGTTGAACAAGGTTTCGGGCGAGCCATGCATAATGTGGGCAACCACGTTTTTGGGCACGCTGGCAATACATTCAATCGAGCCATCGGGATGGGTGCGCAGTGGATCACGAATCAAAAACTCGCCATTAATTTGGGGCAAGCCAATGGGGTGGTCAATCACAAAGCGGCCAAAATTTTCGACTGTCAAATCGGGAAACAGCTCCTGGTAAACCGCAAAGGCAGGTCGACCATCAAGCTCATAGATGATTGTGCCTTCGCTGCGAGTAACGACCAAGCCACGGGCCGCTGGCTCCCAGCCATGTTGCACCCCAATTCCCATTGGCGTGGGCGATTGCAACACCCCAACCGCCGCCCCATCGCTAATCACCTGATCGTTGACAAATTGATAGGTCTGTTTGAACTGGAAACTATCGCCAGCGCCGCCGCCAACCATCGGGCAGAGTGGGCCAAACGCGGCAGTTGCATGTTGCACAAAATCGGTCAAGGTGCCAGCCAAACCATCGACCAGCACGAGCGCTGCCTGCGAACCAGCTGCCTGATCCAAGGCAGCTTCCAATTGATCGGCCAATTGATCGGCCAATTGATCGGCAACCTTGCTGGGATCGGCTTTTACTCCGGCCACTAAGCCTAAATCGAGTTTGAGCGCATCGGATGTCAATGCCAGAACCACCACGCCATTGGTATAGGTGCCAGCATTACTAATAATACCGCCTGCGCAGCAACCGATTAATGGCGCTTGCTGGCTGGCAGCACGAATTCCCTGCACAACTGCTGCTTGATCATAGGTATCGGTGGTAAAGGCGATTAGACAGGTGGGCAAATGGGGGGCAAGCTGCGAGCAAGCTTGCTCGGCGGCGGCAAAACCAGCGTTATAGCTGTGCTCAATCTGCGATGCACCGGTAGCTGCGTGGGTTGTCATGGTGGATACCTCACAACACAAAAGATGCAGTGACGTCATTGTCGCAAGTGCGGATTAGCTAGGCCTAGAATACGATGGAAAATGGGATGTAGGCAAGACACCGAAGGGTTAATCAGTTGCATTCTAGCGGGTGAATGGATGCTGAGAACGAAGCTGTGTAGTTGCTGAGGCTTGGCTACACAGCTTCATTGATAGGCAATTAGCCCTCAAGCTCGTCGGCCAATTCGCGCACAGCACGCTTGGCATACAACCAAACCGTGCCCAGTTTGGGGGCGGCGATGGTTTTATCGAAGACCATAACCAACAAAAATTGCTTGCCGACATCAAAAATATAAAAATCGTAGATGTCGCCTTCGTGCATATACAGGCCGCTGCCAGGATCGTTATGCAGTTGGCGGGTATAATCGACCATCGTCGAAAAGCTGGTGGCCAACAAGGGCAAAAATGGCGGCAATGGCAGCGAGGTGTGGCCTTCTTCAACCAACGGAACGCCCCAGCGGTCGGTCAAAATTGTTGATTGAGCACCGAGCTGCACCCCGAGATCTTTGAGTTTGGCTACCAAGGGAGCCAAAGTTTCAGCAGTCAAGACCAACGAACCACCGCTGCGCAACTTCGAGCCAAACACATCATCAGCATTGCTCGCTGGTGGTGGCGTTTGCTGAGCTGGCGGTGGCGTTTGCTGGGTTGGGGCAGCAGGGCGCGCCGGAGTTGTTGCTGGCCGTGCAGGAGTTGCCGCAGGCCGCGTTGGTTGTTGGGCGGTAGGCCGTGGGCTAACTGGTGGTGGCGCTGAGCGCGTCGCTGGCGCTGGGCGCGCACTAACAGGCGGTGGCGCAGTCCGCGAGCGCTGAGGTGGTGCAGTTGGGCGTGGGCTAACAGGTGGCGGTCCTTTACTGATGCTGGCTGGCGCTGGGGCTGGCGTAGTTGTCCGCACTACAGGAGTTGGCGCTTTGGAAACTGGCGGTGGGCCACCCATTTTGGCAGGCGCAGGCGCTTTAGAAACGCTTGGCGGTGGCGCAAAGCGCGACGGTGCTTGAGGCTGTGGTTCTGGCTCTGGCTCTGGTTCGTAGACTGGTTCAGGCTCGACCGGACGCGGTGGTGGCGCTGCTTGCAGCGCTTCATCTAAAGCATCAAGCACCAAAACTGCCGTTAAATTGCGGTCAATAAACCGAAATACGCCGCGCTGGGCTGCTTGCTCAGCAACCTCTGGGTTGGCCGAACGAGCGACCAGAATCACCCGCGTGTCGGGCGCAAAATTTGGCACAAGATCTGCCAAATCCAAGCCGCTAAACCCGGGCAAATCATAATCGGCAATCAAGACATCGGGCGCAATTTGTTGCAATTCCCACAATGCCTCGTTGGACGATTGCAGCATCGAAAGCTCAATTTCGCCTGTGACAGCCGTACTCAGCGATTGAAGCACCGTATTATCACCAGCTACCACAAAGACCCTGTAGCCCATACAAACTCCTACTTGTGAGGCTAAAGCCCCCGCTGTGGCAGTGCAACCGTGAACGTACTGCCGCGACCTTCTTCGCTTTGAACCCAAACATGACCATTATGCAATGCAACCAAGCCTTGCACAAGGGCTAAACCTACCCCAGTACCCCCATACTCACGGGTGAGTGATTGGGCTACTTGGTAAAACCGATCGAAAATCCGTTGCAACTGCGATTCAGGAATCCCAATGCCCGAATCGCTGATGCTCACAAACACCCATGGCCCAGGTTGTAGCGTGCCTTTGAAATAGGTGTGTTCATAGGGCACAGCTTGCACCGTCTCGCACCATGCTCGCAGCGTAATCATGCCCTCTGCTGGGGTAAATTTCATGGCGTTTGAGAGCAAACTCATCAACACCAAGGCAATTTTGGCCCGATCTGCATACAAGGTGCAAAGTGCATCGGGCGGCGTGGCCAATGAGATCGTTTGGGCTTTCTTTTGGGCCAGGCCTTGCATTTGCTCGATAACTTCATACAGCAATTCATCAAGCACAATTGGCTCAACCTGCAACTCGGTTTGGCGCGTATCCAAACGCCGCAGGTGGGTCATATCGTCGATAATTTCCTTCATGCGCTGAGCGCTCTCGACCAAACGATCAAGATAGGTGCGAATTGGCTGCTCGCTGCGTTCTTGAATCACGATGCCATAGCCAAGCACCACCGCTAGCGGCGTGCGCAACTCATGCGAGGTGATCGAAATAAACTCGCTTTTCAGCCGATCAAGCTCTTGCAAACGCCCGTTGGCCTCTTGTACCCGCGTAAAAAGCTGGGCATTATTCAAGGCAGAGGCTGCTTGATTCAGCAACAGCATCATGCCTTCGATCTGAGCGCTCGGCAAGGCTTCAGTATAATCAAATAAAGCGCTGCCGATCATCGCCCCGCCAACCCGCAAGGGAAACGTAATGACGTTATGTTCAGTATTGGCTAAATTGAGTGTGGTTTGAATTGGCTGTTGCTGGTGATAGGTTTCTTGCAATAACTGCCAACCAACTTCATTCAATTGGGGATGAGTGGCATTACCCATCAGCAACCGTGGTGCTTCCTCAGGCTGTTGCAACAAGAAATAGCCAAATTGACAGCCAATTTCGCTATTGGTAACCCGCACAATCTCGCCGCACAATTCACTCAGCGAAAGCGTGCGATTAAAGGCACTGCTTAATTCGAGTTGATGCACAATTGCTTCAAGCTTGACCTTTTGCAACACCGTTGCTCGTTGATGCAACACTTGGGCAACGCTCAAGCGCATTTCTTCAATCTCAAAGGGCTTGCTCAGATAGCTGGTTACGCCCTGTTGCACCGCCTCGCGCAGCGTTTCCAAGGTAGTTTGGCCAGTCATGATAATCACAGCCAAGCCTGGATTTAACGCCCGAGCCTGCCGAGCCAACTCTAGGCCGCTCATCTCAGGCATTTTAATATCGGTCAACAACAAATCGAACCCTTGATGGCGCATATAATCAAGCGCGACCAAGCCCGACGTTGTATCAACAACTTGATAGCCGACATTGCGCAGCGCTTTCGAGCAATAGCGGCAAATCGTCGTATCATCATCGACAACAAGAATAGTCGGCGCGCGACTATACTCAGAGGCTTCGTTGGGTTGGCGTTCGGTCATGGCCAACTACACTCCTCGATCAACCTAGCTTGGTAGGATCAGGGTGACAGGGGTTCAAGTGCTGCTGCCGGTAGCAGCGTTTGCTTCCCATCACTAAGGGTTATTTCAACGACATGCGAACGAACACCAGAGGGCAAGAGTTGGGGTAGGGCTGGGAAACTGCGCACAGTGCCAACCGTCCCGCGATGGGGTCCAGCTACAATACGGGCTGGGCTGCCAACCGCTAAACTTGCTTTAATGACGGCTGCTTGCTCAATATTGCGAACCCGCGAGAGTGGAATCACCACCCGTGGGCGGCGTTGAGGGCTACGCAGTTGGGTTACGCCTTCGATCAAGGCTTCTTGTTGATCATATAACGATAGCGTTTTGAACAACGCTTCGTTCATCGGATGCACCCCAAAACCTTCAGTGATCATCAAGGTCAGGCCGGGATCACGATTGTAGGGCGGGGCTGGCAAGCGCCATGTATTATAGCCTGTGCGCCATGCATCAAAACCATCATCGCCAAGGAAATCACGCAATTCGTGTTCTTCGATGCCACCAACAATCACGCCGCGCACTTGCTCATCGATTGCTCTACGCAAGGCTGCCGCCGTAATGCTCGCGCCGCCAATCAAAATTGCATAGGCCGAACGCGCATCGATCGAGCTAATATCAACTTGCTCTTTAGGGTCAGTCACCAACAAGCGCAGCACCCCAAAACGCTCGCCGCCAAGGCCAAAAATGCCTTGTACATACGAGGCTGGCGTTTCGATAATTACCGTGCGCGAATCAGGCACTTCCATCACAATCCCGCGAACTTGAGCTTTAAGTTCGATTGGCAGGGGATTAGGGGTGAGGGTGACATAGCCTGTGCTGCGATCAATCGTTGTTATTGTACCAGCAACCGGAGCTACCACGCTAGCGCCAGCAATTAATCCAGCCCGCGCCAGCACTTCACCCTTGGCGACTTTATTGCCCTCTTCTTTTTTCATTTTCGAATAAACTTGGGTCGGCAATACACCAAGATCGCGCGCAATATTAATAATTTGTGGATCAAGAGGGTATTGCGCTCTCAATACGATATCATCTGGCTCCACCCGACTGCCAACCCGCACCAGCACTTCTCCTTCAACTGGCAGTTGGCGTTCGATGCGTGCAACCGTATGCATGACGACCGGGGCAGCACCATCAGGGTAGTAGTGCGTCATTGGTTGGGTCTCCTACAGGGCAGTGGCAACAGGCTGCATTATAGCATAGCCCGGCCCGCTCTATATAGTGGTTTTTTGGGCCATAGCAAGCCCGAATTCGGTGTGTTCCCTCACCTCAACCCCGCTCCCGACCGACGGGCGAGGGGCTTTCCAACAAGGGTATTTGGTGATATCCTCGAACGAGGATAATCCTTCAATCGTCCTTTAGGGGGTGCAGGGGAATGAAAACCCCCTGCGTTTCCCTCCAGGGGAGGGACGGAAGGGTGGCGAATCTTAATTGAATCGGATAGACCTATCAATTCTTAATAACGAAGGTTGTAACGGTTGAATTAGCGACTATTCAGCTCGACGCTACAGCGCAGCAATTCGGCCACGCTCCAAGCCTGCCATGGACAGCCACGCGGTGTAATCGGCGTGTCGCCATCGAAAATTTCGCTCACCGAGCCAATGCCAGCATCGCGGAGGTGATCGGCGAACGGTTGCAAGTAGCTCCGCGCTTGCTCGACCCCATACACTTTGCTCACCGCACTAATAAATGGGCCAATCAGCCAGCCCCAAGTAATGCCTTGATGATACGAAGCATCACGGGTTTTCAAATCGCCGCCATAAAGGCCAAGATAGTGTGGATCGTGGGGAGCCAACGAGCGCAGCCCATATGATGTCAGCAGATGGCGCGCACAACTATCCACCACCGCTTTGGCCTTGGCATCGTCAAGCGGCGAGTGCGCAACCGAAACCGCGAATAGTTGATTAGGCCGCAAGGCAGGGTCAGCGCCATGGGGGCCGTCGATCACATCGTAGAGATAGCCGTGTTCTGCCGACCAAAAGCGTTGGTAGCCAATCGCCACATGTTCAGCAGCCAGCCGAAAGCGCTCAACATCGTGATCATAGCCCAATAAGGTGGCAAATTCGCCTAAAGTGCGCAAGGCGCTATACCACAAGGCGTTAATTTCAACTGCTTTGCCTTCGCGCGGCGTAACCACCCAATCCTCAAACTTAGCATCCATCCATGTTAATTGCACATTGGGTTCGCCAGCAGTCAGCAGATAATCATCGGCCACTTTGATCGAGTAGCGCGTGCCGCGTTCATGCCAATCAATAATCTCAACCAGTTTGGGGTATAAATCGGCAACCAATTGAATATCGCCAGTTGCTTGATAGACTGTGCGTAACGCTTGAAAAAACCAAAGCGTGGCATCGACAGTGTTGTATTCTGGCTCAGCGCCAACATCAGGAAAGCGGTTGGGCAACATGCCTTGGCTCAAAAAATGGCTCCACGTGCGCAATACATCAGCAGCCAAATTGGCCCGCCCAGTTGCCATCAACAAGCCAGGCAAAGCAATCATCGTATCGCGGCCCCAATCGCTGAACCATGGATATCCAGCAATCACGCTCCAGCCTTGCCATGTGCTGCCATCGGGCAATTGCACCGCCCGCCGCACCATAAATTGATCGGCTGCATACACCAGTTGCTTAATAAAATCGGGCGCTTTTTGCAAGAGCCGCGCTTGCTCCAATAATGCTGCTTGGCGAGCTTGCTCACGTGCCAATGCCGTCAGGCCATCGGTGCTTGGCTCGGCCTCGGTCGAAAATACCAAGGTTAGGCTTTGGCCTGGTTGCAAGCTTGCACTAAATTCGCCAGCTTGCACCAAACGCGCTGTATCGGGATAGCCACGTTCTAACTCTTCACGATAGTAAATTTCTTCGACCCAGCTTGCTGGCTCGCTTTGCCAGGTTGCTTGGTCGCAGATCATGCGCACCTTGGTTCCAGCAGGAGTCGTCATCAACACGCCATTGGCTAATTCGCTAAAACGTGGCTGCCAATCGGCCTGAACTGTTGTATCGTGGTGATCGCGCTCGGTCAGCAAAGGCCGCAAGCAGAGGTTAATCTGGTCGTTGCCCCGCTCATGGGTCAACAGCACATAGGTTGTATTGGCGCCATCTTCCATCCAAATGCGTTGGCTAAGCACTGCTTCGGCCAAACCATAGCGCGCAGTTGGAATCGTGCCATCCAAGTGCCAGGTTTCAAGGTTGCGATAGCCCTCGCTTAATCGGCCATCGCTATATTCAAAGCTGCTTAATGCGTAGGTTTCGCTGCCATATTGCGCGCTTGCTTGCAAGCCACCAACCAACAAGGTTCGGCCTAGGGGCGGCTCTAAGGCGGCAATCAACAAGCCATGGTATTTACGAATTGGCGCATTTGCCAACAGCGAACCCATGGCATAGGCTCCAGCACCATTGGTCACAATCCACTCGCGGCGCAAGGCGGCAGCCGGATGCCCAAGAATTTCACGTCCAAACATAGTGTTATGTCCTGCTAAAATGGTCGGCTTTGGCTGCGATTATAGCAGAGCAGCCGGCTCAATTTGAATTTGCTCAGCACGATAGATTAAGCGTGCTCGCGCTCCATAACTGATCGTTGCAATCCATGGCAGCACTAATTCCAGCATCCTCGGCGATTGAAAATGTTGGATTTTGGTCGCTGGATGCGGATAATAAATGTAGCCAGCATAGCGTTGGGCTTGCCACAGTAGCTGACAATGAATAAATGAAAAATCTTCTGGCGGGTGTAAATCAGTCCAGCGTAGTGCGCGAAAGGTATAATCTGCTTGCAACAGCCGCCATTGGGCTGGCTGAATATCAAGATTAATCGTTGCCAAATACAAGCCCGTTAGATCAAGCCCCAAAGCGGCAAAATAGGGCTGTTGCATGGCAATTGTGCCCGCTGGATACGGCGAATCGCTGGCGTGGCCTGAAGCCACGCCATGGCCACGAATAACGGTTCCATCAACCAATGCTTGCGTCATAGCTCCACCATTCGCTGAATTGCCAGCTAAGTGTAAAACAAAACCTCAGGAATACAAACAGCACCATGGATTCATGGTGCTGTTGTAAAGCAAACTATTTGCTAAGCGTTATTGGGGTGGGGCAGCGTTCATGTCCATATTAAAGAATTCCCAAATATGGCCATCGAAATCTTGAATGCTGCGACTGTACATCGCACCCATTTCAATTGGCTCGCTGAAACTGGTAGCCCCAAGCGAAAGCGCCTTGTCATACATTTGGTCAACAGCTTCGCGGCTGTCCATGGTCAACGACACCAGCACTTCAGTTGCGCTGCGGGCATCGCTAATCGCAGCATTTTTTGGAATAAATTCTTTGAACTTGGGATGAGTCAGCAGCATCACATAAATTGTTTCGCTAATCACAATGCTGGCAGCAGTTTCATCACTAAATTGCAAATCTTGTTCGTAGCCGAGGCCTTTGAAAAATTCAATTGATTTGGGGAGGTCTTGCACTGCGAGATTAATAAACACTTGAGTATTCACGTCGTCACTCCTTACATTCAACACAAACTCAATCCTGCGTATTTGTTTCATCAGCAAAGGTTAGGCCCTTGGCAGCCAACGCTTCGCGCAACTGCCGGATGCCTTTTGGCCCCATGCCATGCAGTTTGCCAAGCTCAAGAGTGGTCACCTGGGTTAGCTGGGCCAAACTCGTGTAGCCAGCATGCAGCAAGGCTCTATAGGCAGGGCGGCTTAGTTTAGGCGGAAAATCAGCGCTCGGTTGCTCAGCTGCGTTCATCGGCCAAGTTCCTCTATCACCAATAAAACAAATGTTCTATTTCAGTATACACGTTTACTTCAAAAAGTCAAGTAGCAATTTCACAAAAACAAGCGAATATTGGTGCTCAATGTGGCTATACTAGCAATTGATTCTTGCGAGGAGTGTATGCAGTATGATCAAGCCATTATTGGTAAGTGCTGATAGCCAGCCCCTTTATCAACAACTTTACCAACATGTGCGCCAAGCGATTTTAAACGGCGAGCTTAAGCGCGGCATGCAATTGCCTTCCAGCCGCAGCCTCGCTAGCCAACTTAGCCTTTCGCGCAATACCGTGCTGAATGCCTACGAGCAACTAATTGCCGAAGGGTATCTTGAAAGTTATAGCGGCCAAGGCACATTTGTAGCGCGCAATCTGCCTGAGCTTGATCTGCCAACGTTGCAATCATCCAACCAAGCAAATCCCAGCCAAGCCCAACATCGCTTAGCTGACCATGCCTTAGACCAAATTTACGCGCCCCAAATGACCAACAATGCAACCAGCGCGCACTTAATTGGCCAACCGCTCAGCTCGGGCATTCCAGCAATCGCCGATTTTCCCAGCGGCTTATGGCAACGGTTGCAACATCAACAAATTCGTCATTTAGGCAAGGCCAGCTTAGGCTATCAAGCTGCGAAGGGCTATGCACCGTTACGCGAGGCAATCGCCAAGCACATCGGATTAACCCGCCAAGTGCAATGCAGCCCAGAGCAAATTTTGATTACAAATGGGGCGCAGGCAGCGCTCAATCTAGCCATTCATGGCTTACTCAACGCGGGCGAACAGGTTTGGATGGAAGATCCTGGCTATTTGGGTGTGCGTGGGGTCTTGTTGGGGGCTGGGGCCAGCATCGTGCCAGTGCCAGTCGATCACGAGGGCTTGCAGGTGGCCAGCGGCATTGCGCTCGCGCCCCATGCCCGCTTGGTGTATGTCACGCCCTCACATCAATTTCCGCTTGGCAGCACGCTGAGCCTTAGCCGTAGATTGCAACTTTTGGAATGGGCCGCCCAGCAGCAAGCCTATATTCTTGAAGATGATTATGATAGCGAATATCGCTACGCTGGCCGCCCAATTGCCTCGCTGTATAGCCTTGATCAAGCAGAGCGGGTGCTCTACGTTGGCACCTTCAGCAAAGTGCTATTTCCTGCTTTGCGAATTGGCTACCTAGTTGTGCCGCCAAATTTGGTTGAGCCGTTCACGCTGTTGCGGCGCTTGGCCGATGTGCATACGCCATTAATTAATCAAGCAACCTTAGCCGAATTTATCAATGCAGGCCATTTCAGCCGCCATCTTCATCGCATGTGCCAACTCTATGCTCAGCGCCGCGATTATATGCTGCAATTGCTGCGCGAACTTGGCTTAGAAGTCAATGCGCCGCCTGCGGGAATGTATTGCACGGCGTGGCTCCCAGCGGGTATTGATGCTCAAATGGTAACCAGCTTAGCGGCACAGCGCGGCCTCTTGATCGAGAATGTCAACCATTTTGCGTTGCGGCCACTCAGTCGCCAAGGAATTTTGCTTGGCTATGCAGGCTTTAGCCCAGAGCTTATGCGGGCTGGAATCGAGCAGCTTGGACAGATTTTACAGCAACTCCAAACTGGTACCATTAACTGATCAAAAATTGGCACTGGTAGCAACCACAGCGCTTGCTAGAATACAGCTATCGAATTTCTTTTGTGTGAGGTTTCTAGCAATGAGAGCTCGTTTAGATTATATGGCAACCCTTCCTGAAGCCTTTAAACCGTTATTAAAATTGAGTGACCTTGCGCACAACAGCGGCTTAGAGCCAGCGATTGTCAACTTAATTGAAATTCGCGCTTCGCAAATTAATCGTTGTGGCTATTGCCTCGATATGCACACCAAAGATGCCCGCAGCGCTGGCGAAACCGAGCAACGGATTTATGGGCTGAATGCATGGCGCGATACGCCCTACTACAATCAGCGCGAACGCTTGGCGCTTGAATTAACCGAAGTGTTGACCCAAATTGCCCTAAACCACGTTGCCGACGAGTTCTATCAACGCTTGCTTGGCGCATTTAGCGAAAGCGAATTGGTTAAATTAGTTACCGCAATTAGCACGATTAATATGTGGAATCGCTTTGCAATTACCTTCCAAAGCGATGCTGGCAGCTACAAGACCGAGCATTTCGTGGCCCAAACAGCCTTAGAAAAAACCCACTAGTTTTAAATGGCAACACGGCAGGATCAACTGTCATGTTGCCATTTAAGTGTGCTCTTCGTTGGCTTGATCGTCGAAGTTTGGCAGATCGCGTGGTGCTGTTGCTTGGTCGAGCGTCTGCCAAAGCGTGGCGATTCTAGGCCGCGCCTGAGGCTCATCATTGGGCGCAGGGCTTTGAGCCGCAGGATTGTTTGAACGCGGCAGATTGCTGGCTTTGGCGCGCAAATTAACTTTATAGCACCGTGGCTCGCCAGCAATTAAAATGAGATATTGCTGTTCAAGCAGCGCTGCAAGTGCCTGTTGAATTTCAAGCCCGCTGAATGTTTGAGCATCTGGCAATGCAGCGAGTGCCTCGCCAAGCTTTGGCTCAGCAACCTCACGCTGGCGCAAAATCGCCCGAATCAGGCTGCGTTCGGCCAAGCTCAAATGCTGAAGATCCAAGATGCTCAGGCCAGCATGGATTTCGTCGGAATGCTCCATACTCACTCCACGGTGATCGGGTGATTCCAATTAGCTCGTTTGGTCGGGCGGACGACGGTCGCGGCGTTGGCGAGCTTCACGCGCTTTTTCTTGCAAATTACGGAAGAAATCGCTATCGACAATTTCATCAACTTGCTGTTTGCGCTGGCCCTCATCAACAATAATTTGCAATTCGGCAACCTGTTGGCGCAACTTGTTTTCCCGTTCGCGCACTTTATCGACCATCATGGCAAAGACGCTGGCAAGCGTCGCAACTTCATCACGCCAGCGACTGCTACTTTCGGGCACTTCGGAGCTATAATCGCCATTGCTAATTTGGGTGGCAACCGCAGTTAAGCCAATAATTGGGCGGGTCAGGCGGTGGGCAATCAGATAAACCGCAATCGCCAAAAGCGCGGTCACAAGCAAAAAGCCTGGAATAAGGGTTTGGCTAATTCGATTGCGCACAGCAGCTACTTCGGCCACACACAGATCAACCCCAACCGCGCCAACTGTCTCACCTTTAGCATTGTAAATCGGCGCAGCGCCTGCAATCCATTCGCCCCACTGATCAGTCGATGGATTGGGATCGATGCTTGGTTCGCGCAAGCCACGCGCCATATCGGGCGTAAAACCACCAGCCGCCGTAAATGGTGCATTAATCAGCGGGCGGGTATCTGGCCGAATCGTACAGCCAGCGCTTGATTCGCTAGCCAACGCTTGTTCGCGTGGGGTTGGTGTTTGGCCAGGCGGAATCGCCGCGCTCACCACAAAGCGCGCTTGTTCTGGCTCGTTGGGCAATTGCACAAAGCTATAAATGCCCGAAGCCTTGGGATTAATCGTTTTAACTTCGCGCAAGTAGGCATTAATTTTGAGATAGGTTGGATCATCGATTTGGCCTTGGGTATACAGCGCGCTATGTTCATCGCCATCGATACCAGCGGCGGCAGTTTTGGCAATCGCCATCAAATCGGCTTCAAGCTCTGCTTGGGCATTGTTGGTGGCATAATTCAAAAACCAGATGAAGACTCCGGTTAAAACACTTAAAAACAACATGGTAAAAATGGCCAATAAACGCCAACGCAGGCTCAAAAAACGGCTTTTAGGTGCTACGGCTGTCATAGAATGCTATTCCTCACCGCAACGACGCAAGCGCGTGCTGCACAAAAGGATTATCGTCATCCAAATAGTAAACATCATGGTAAATCGCTTGCACAATTGCTTGAATTGTCGTGAGCTTCAACGGCTGCTGCTGGCTGGGATAAAAGACTAAATGCATTGGTTGTGGCGCAATTGGCAGTTGGCGCGCTGCCTGCTCGTCACTATTTTTTATTACTGGTGGCTCGATATACTCAACTGGCAATAACACAGCACCATTATTGAGATGAAAGCGTAGCCGCGCCTCACGCTCTTGGCGTTCATCTTCATGCAGCCCATCCTCAACCCGCGTGACTTCAGCACTATAGCCCAAAACCGCCCCATTGCCGCTATACAAGGCATCAAGCGCCAACTGTTGATGGGTTGCTTGCACCAACCAACGGCCAATGCCCGTACCGCGCACTTGCTGATTGATGCCGATAAATGCGCCGTGGCCAAAATTACGCCGATACAGATAGCTGAACATACGCACCCCAACAGGCTTGCCATTGTGCTCAATCAGCCACAAATGGTCAAGCGTGGCTGGATGGCTGCGCGAAAACGGCTCTGCATACATGGCCAAAAATGGTTCATAATGGGCCAAATGCGGGAAAATTGTGGCGAATAGAGCCTGCACAAGCTCAATCTCGCTGGCCTCAGCCCCCAAAATAGCCCGTAGCTGCATGCCCTTGGGCGCATCATGGTTGGCTTGCGGCGGAATCATCGGCCAACGCACGCTATCTTGCAACTTATGCCACAATGGCTCTAATTCGCCAAACTGAGCTAAGCGCGCCTCAGAACTCGATGCCATCGAGGACGCTCCTTCGTCGAGAGCGCGACAGTCGCCAGTTCAGCAGACTTTTATCGTAGACATGGCGGATGCGCCAAGCAGCCCACAGGCCAACAGCCGTGGCCAGCAAGGCAAAACCAAGGTACAGCAGCGTGCTTAGCGAAGCGGCTAGCCCACCAAGCCAGCTTGGCAACAAGATCAGGCTAATCACCCCACAGCCAACGATTGTCGCGAATGAATAACAATAGCTATCAAGAAAAACGCTTACGCGCCCGCGCCGCTCGTCGGGAACAATACTCTGCACCGATTTGCGCAAGGGTTCATCCCAGCCAGTTTGGGCCAAACGCGCCCCAAAACGGCCAATCAACCCGCCAATCAGTGGTTGCGCCAAAGCTCCCAGAATACACAGCAACAGAACGATGGGCAGCGCGATAAAGGCTTGTTTGGGGCTAGTTTTGCTGAGCAACCGCCCAGCCAACAGCCATTGAAACAGCAAAAGCACCAGCACAAAACCTAATTTGTAGAAGCCATACAGTTGCTGAAAACGCAACGGATCGGCGGCCACAATCTGGTCAATGCTGCGCAAAAAGTGAAATTCGATCACGGTTAACGCCAAGCCAGTTGTAAATAACACCAGCGCTAGCAAGCGAAACAATGGCACATGGCGAATCACATCCAAGCCAGTATTAAAGGTCGCGCGAATCGATTCGCGTTCACTTTTGCTTTGGCGCGCGCGCAATTCGGATTGATGAAAGATCAGCCAGACGAAGCCAATCCCCAAAAAGCAGAAGCCAGCGCATAAACCAAGCACCAAGTTCGTGTTGTCGTGGTCGTTACCAACCATCCATGTGGCGATGAGCGCTGCCAGGCCGTTGCCCAAGAGGCTGCCGATGGTCGCGCCTGCGCCAAGCAAGGGAAATAAACGCTTGGCCTCGGACGTGGCATAAATATCATTGGCTAAGGCCCAAAATGCCAAGGGAAATATGGCATATTGCTGTTCGTTGAGGATCGATAAGGCTGGATAAAGCAGCCAAGCAGGAGCCTTGAACCAAAACAGCGCCAACAGCCCCAGATAGCAGGCACCAAAACCAGCCAACAAGCGCTGAATCAGCTTGACCCGCTCAGTTCGATCAACAATCAGCGCATAGCTGCCAGCAGCAACAATCGTCAGCAACATGCCAACTGGCCAAAGCCACAAGAGCTGTTCGGTGCCAAGGCTGCTAATAAAGCCTGCCATGGCCACCACATCGGCCAGTTCAAGCACCAACGTATTTAATCCCAGCAAGCCCATGAGCGCAAGCACCAAGCGCCATTCTTGCGGTTGGACTTTTAAGCCTTGTTCCAAGCGTTTGAGCATGCAGCTCGCATCCTTTGCGCAAGTACAACAATGTCCGCAGCGATTAAGCGGTCAGGGTTGCAGCCACATTAGTCAACAGTAGGGAGATAGGATGGTCGGGATGGTCGACAACAAAAATATGGGCGTTGGCATCGGTTGCTGGCTGATACTCGGCCAACAATTCGGCGTAGGGCAAGGCAGCCAAGACCGGGCGTTGATAAATTTGTTCGATTTTTTGCTGAACTTCGCGCAAATTATAATGCTCAGGAATTTGGTTGACAACCAGCACCATCTCGTCAATGCCAAGCTGCTCGGAAATATCGATCACCACGCCAGTACCTTGCAAATCTTGCTCGCGCAATTGCAACACCAGCAGCTGAATATCGGAAAAAGCAATGGATGGCAAGGCAGCAAATTGCACACCTGGTTGGGTATCAATCAACAACACATCCAAGCCCAAAGTATTGATCAACAGCTCGAAACTATCGCTAAGCAAGAGAATATCGTAATCGATTGTGCTATTGCGGGTGGCAAATGGCACGAGATACAGCTGACCTTTGAGGGCATGGCGAATGCTAGAGTTCAGCTCAACGGCTGTCGCTTCGATGCCACACTTGCCCCAGAGAAAATCATTCAGGCTATGGGTGATCGCGCTATCAGCCACGCCAAAAATCGCTTGAATTGAGGGCGAGCTAACATCACTATCAATAATTGCGACCCGTTGGCCAGCTGCTGCCAAGATCGTCGCAATATTAGCAGTTAATTGCGATTTACCAGTGCCTGGGCGAAACGAATGGATCGAAATAATCTTGGGCATGGATGCCTCGCCATCATTCCACAATTAGACTAAGCGATTGGCGACCGCGCGTAAGGATTGAGTTAATGGATGATCGGGATATTGCAACGCGAAAATGCCTGAACTTGCAAGGGTCATCATCTCATCGGAGTGCGGCAAGACGGCGGCAACCTCGGCGTTGTAGGTTTTTTCGACTCGGGCCTTGACCTCAGCAAAGTTGAACGAGGTTGGCACTTTATTGACCAATAAAAAGAGCTGCGGCACATCCAATTTATGCGCCACATCAACCGTCACCCCAGTGCCTTGATAATCTTGCGAGTCTGGGCGCAAAATAATAATCAACGCATCAGAGATCGCAATCGAGAGCAAGGTTTCTTCATTCAAGCCAGGGTGCGTATCGATCAACAACACATCGAGCTTCAGCTCCTCGACCAAGCGATGAAAACCATCGTTGAGCAAGCCCACATCGTAGCCTTCACGCAGCACGCGGGCAATTTCGCCAGCCTTAATGCTCGAAGGAATCAGAAAAATTTGGCCTGCATTCAAGCCCTTGACCTTGGAGCTAACATCGTAGGCCGCTTGCTTGATTTCGCATTTGCCCCACAAATAGTCGTTGAGCGAATATTTCATGCTGGCATCGTCGAGGCCAAAGAGCACGTGAATACCAGGCGACATGATATCGGTATCGATAACCCCAACCCGCCGACCAGTCGCGGCAATCAGGCTGGCGAGATTAGCAGTTGTGTTTGATTTACCCGTGCCACCCCGAAACGAGTGGATTGAAAGAATCTTCGACATGCAGGTGCTCCTGTAAAATGGCAAGTGCTGGTGTACACGGAGAGATAATGCTGGACATCATAGCCCATGGTAAGCCAATAATCAACGCTTCAAACAGCCAATGGTTGCTAGTTTTGGTAGTTCTTACAGCAGCCAAATCATCCCATGGCTGTATCTTTGGTTACATTCGATAGTAGCAATTTGGGCCTAGAATAGGCAGAACACCGGGCTAGAGTGATAGAAAGAAAGGCTTGTATGCTTGAACTTCCTGATCCGCTGGATCAAGCCCCTACCCGTGAATCAATCCAACATTACGTCAATCAGGGCATTATCGATCGTTCGCTGCTGCAACGAGCTTTACAGCTTAGTGGATTTACCCCGAATGCTCAAGCTTGGGTCAAATTTTTGAATCTGATGTTGTTGGTGCTTGGGGCAGGCTTGGCCGTCTGCGGTGTCTTTTTCTTTTTTGCCTTTAATTGGCAAACGATGCATCGCTTTGTCAAACTTGGTTTAGTGCAAGGCGGCTTGCTGCTTAGTACGGTTGCTGCCTTGTGGTATGGGCTTGAGCGCATCGAAGGCAAAATTTTGCTGACCGTCAGCGCTTGTTTGGTTGGCGCACTCATGGCCCTATTTGGCCAAATTTATCAAACTGGAGCCGATGCCTACACCCTCTTTTTGAATTGGGCCTTGGTTATCACTGGCTTTGCCATTGCTGGTAATTTTGCCCCGTTGTGGCTGTTGTGGTGGGCATTGTGGAATCTTACGCTAAGCCTCTACTATGAACAAACTGGTGATTTTAGCCATACGAAGGAATTATTGAGCCTGTTTAGCTTCAATGGGCTAAGTTTTGCCGTGGTTGAATTTTTGCGCCAACGCAAGCTTGCTTGGCTACAAACAAATTGGTTTCATCGCGTGCTTGGCTTAATGACGCTTTGGATACTGATACTTATCAGCAATTACTTTGGCGATGAAGTCTACAGTTACTCAGCGACCGACGTGAGTACTATGGCGATCTTGCTTTACGTTTTGGCGCTTGGCGTACTAGCTGCAATAACTGCTTATCACTATTTTATTAATTTTGATGGGTTGCTCGCCTTGGCAGGCCTTGGCACGATCTGGTTTTTTGTTGATCGCTGGCTGATCGAATGGCTCTCCGATGATTTTGCAATCAGTTTCTTGGTGTTAGGCATGATTATTTTGGGTCAAACAATCGGCTCAATTGTTTGGGTGCGTCAACGGCAACAATTGCAAGGAGGCCATGCATGAACACAGCACGCTATAGCATTCGCCAATTATTCGCCGACCTTGAGCTTGAGCCACCAGGCTTTGTGCCCGCTGCCCAGCCGCCAAGCGAATATCCGTGGTATATGCGCATTTTTGCCGGCATTGGTGCATGGTTGGCAGCCTTGCTGTTTATTGGCTTTTTGGTCATCACTCGCATCATCATTAATGAAGTTGGGGCGTTAATTGTTGGCCTGATTCTATGTGGAGTTTCGGCTGGGTTGCATCACAACAAAAGCTCATCAACATTTGTCCATCAGTTTGCGCTTGCAACTAGCATTGCGGGCCAAATTTTGGCAGTTATTGGCTGGGTTGTGATCCTCGATGGATCATACATTGGATCGGCGCTTGGCGTAATCGTGCTCGAAATCGTCCTGTTTGCAATTCAACGCGATTTCATTCAACGCTTGATTGCAACGTTGGCAATTATCGCCGCCATCCATGTGATTGTTGGCGATCTGAGTCGTTGGAACGAAAATTTCAATTATATTTATTTGCTGTTGAGTTGCTTAATTATCATGTTTTCGGGCTTTCTATGGCTCGAACCAAAAATTCACGCCGATGAGCTTTGGCCAAGTGCCGCACCCATAGGCTATGGAATCCTGCTGTTTATGGGAGCGTCAAGCATATTTACCAATGTTGATTGGGCTGATCTCGCGCTACGCAGCAATTTTTTCATGCTGCCAGCACTGGTGGGGATCATCTGCTTAGGCATCAGCATCTGGATGATTATTAATGAATTTGCCTATCAGTTAAACCCAATTGAACTTGGGTCGATCGGCATTGGCTTATTGTTTATTGCCTTTATTGGCTTCAACACGCCAGCAATCATTATCGCTTTACTGATCCTGGTACTCAGCTATTGGCGCGGCTATTGGGTGATGTTTGGGTTTGGCTGCTTGGCATTGCTTAGTGCATTGAGCTTGTATTATTACAATCTTAATATTTCGTTGCTTTACAAATCAATCATCTTATTTGCTAGTGGCTTAACATTATTGGTAATTCGGGCATTAATCATCAAATTAAATCAAAAGGAAGCGTTATGAGTATTCGGATTGGATTAATTATTCTTAGCTTGATTGCATGTCTCGGTTTGGTCAATTATAGCGTTGTGCAACGCGAAGAAATTATCAATACAGGTCGGGTGGTTTATCTCGAATTAGCGCCAGTTGATCCGCGTTCGCTGTTGCAAGGCGACTATATGCGTTTGAACTACGAAACATTCCCCCGCTCGTATGATCAAGCATATTCATCGCATGGCATTTTGGTGATTACGCTTGATGAGCAAAACATTGGCACATTCAGCCATTTTGAATATGGTGAGCAACCCTTGGCTGTCAACCAGCAGCGGCTCAAATATCGCTCGAATGGCTATGATGTGCAGATTGCAGGCGAATCGTTTTTCTTTGAGGAAGGCACTGGCGAGCGCTTTAACGCTGGCAAGTATGCTGAATTTCGGGTTAACGCTGTTGGCGAGATGGCGTTGGTTGGCTTGCGGGATAAGAATTTACAGCCGATCAAATAATTTTTTCTATCCTTCCGTCCCGCCAGCAGAAGATGCAGAGAGTTTTTAGCCTTCTGCATCTCCCAAATGTTTATGTACTGGATTGTTGATATGAGTTCTCAATCCCCCAAACACCCACATTCACGGTTCCGATTCCCGATCACCAATCATTTCAAGGGTAGGTTGTAAATCAGCATGTTTGATCACCACCCTTCCGTCCCGCCTCCAGGCGGGAGACGCAGGGGGTTTTCAGCCCCCTGCACCCCCAAATATTTACTTAATGGACTGTTGCTGTGATTCTATACCCCACACTTCTTACTCTTCGTACTTTCGGTTAACCTAATCTTAGCTCTTCTTCGTGCGCTTCGTGGTTGCCGTTTCACATCCTTCTGATCCCCGATCCCCAACCCCCGATCCCTCAGTATTACAACGCTTCGGCTGGGGTTTGACTGAGGCTTGGCTCATTGATAATTGGCGCAGATGCTTGGGTTTGATGGCTTTCCATGGTCATTACTGAGCGCAGCCCAAAGCCCAAGAAACCCATTGCAAGAGTGACAACGCCGCCAAGAATGTACCAAATCCGCAGCCCAAAAGCATCGGCGATTGGCCCAGCAAGCAATAAACCAACTGGAGCCATGGCAGTGGCAAAGCTAGCAACTAACGAGAAAACGCGGCCTTGCAATTCGGGGGCAATCACACCTTGGATCATCGCGCCAAACGAGCCATTGACAATTGGTAAACTCAGGCCAACCAAGCCGTTCATCACAATTGCTCCCCAAATTAACGAACTTGGCATGATCCCCAAGAACAGCGTAAACGCCCCAAGCAGCACGAGGCCAAACAACGCGGTGACGATGCGGCGCTTGAATCCGCCCCAAACGCTGAGCAAAACCCCGCCCAGAATAATGCCAATCGAGAGTGCTGCTTCCATCCAGCCCAGCTCGCTGGCTCCACCACCAAAAATTTTGGTCACCAAAAGAGGCAACAACGAACCAACAGGCGTGATAACCAAATTGATCACACTGACCATGATCAAGCTAATCAACAAGCCACGCCAGCCAATTACATAGGCGAAACCCTCGCGCATATCTTGCCAAAAGGTAACGCTGCGGTTGGCATCGCGTTGGGGCTGAGGAATGCGTACAAACAGCAAGGGCAAAATAGCTAATAACGCCGTAATGACATCAATTGATAAGACCGCTTGCAAGGGAAATGTGGCAACCAGCCATGCCCCTAACGGCGCAGCGACAATATTCATGCCGCCATGTAAGGCTTGGTTTAGGCCTTGAACCCGCGCTAAATGGGTTTTTGGCACCAACAGCACCGTTGAAGCGCCCATCGCCGTGGCATGGAAACGCTCACAAACCGAGCGCAGCAATAAGGCAAGATAAATCTGCCAAATTGCATCCGAGCCTTGCCAGATGAGCACTGCCAAACCAATCGTCACCAACATCGAGCAGGCATCAGCCACCAACATAATGACTTGGCGATTCATGCGGTCGACCCAGGTGCCAATAAATGGCGAGAGCAAAACCGCTGGCAACATAGCCATTAACGAGGCAAATGCTAAGGTTGTGGCTGAACCAGTGCGCAGAGTCAAATTCCAAATAATCGCGAATTGAACCAATTGACTGCCAATTAATGAACAAACTTGACCCAGCCAAATACTGAGAAAGCGACCGAGCCAAGGTGATGATGATTGATCGTGCATTGCTAGCTCCTGTGGTTGAAACTAGCCACACTATAGTTGGCTCAGGCCATAATCGGCAGCCCGCAAAAGGTGTATCTTGGGTATGTAGCCCTAAGCAGGCTGATGATAGCTCAATTGCCAAGCTCTACACCTTTTGGTGCAGCGATGCAAACGCCCCTTGATCAGGTCGATCAAAGGGCGTTTATAAATGCTTTATTGCATCCATTCGGCATTCTTTAGGGATGACTTGTTCAATCGAAGGGCTAGATTTACCATCGATCCGCGGGAGGGAAACGCAGGGGTTTTCAGCCCCTGCACCCCCAAATATGTATTCTGTGGATTGTTCGCTGTTTGCCAAATCCCCTTTGTGTACTTCGCGTTCTTCGCGGTTACCATGCCCTCAATCCCCAGCACATCGTTATCGCAAAACAAATAAGATCAGGGCTACTTGCGCACAACTGGCAAGTAAACCTGTTCTGGCGTAAATTCCTCGTAGACTGCGGTGTAGGTTGTAGCGCTGGCAGGCGTTGTAACGTTGCGGGGATTGCTGGTGTTGTTATCGCTCCAGCGTACAAAGCGCCACCAACGATTATTATCAATATAGACTGGCGCAGTTACCCGTAAGACATAGCCCTGCCATGAAACAAACGGCTCATCGGCCTCGATTGGATCGTTGTTGACCACGAAGTTGGCATTAGCATTCGGGGTTGAAGCCAAGGTTATATTAACTTTGCGTGGTTGGAGCGTTTGGGTAACGACATGGTTCAAGCCGCTATTATCGGTCGCAGTTAGCTCTAGCTCCAAGTAGCTGTTGCTCGCAGCCAGCAAATCTTCTGGCGCTGGCGCAGTAAAGCTAAAACTATTGGTCGTTGGTTGGGTCAAATAAGGGTGGGTGTGGGTATCGTGATGCAAAATCACTTTCCACGATAAGGCGCTGGCTGGTAACGTGCCTTGTTCTGCATCGCTCGCTTGGCCGCGCACCTGAATGCTTTGGCCAACTGCGAAGAGTGCGCTTGGGCTTGGTTCAGTGATACTGGCAACTGGTGCAGTTGCGCCAATGCGTACCACCGCTTGGCTGACGCTCGATATATCGCCATTGCTGCCACGTAAATACAAGGTCGCGGTGTAAGTACCATTGCTGGTGTAGGTGTAGGATGTGCTGGCAGTGCTGGTTTGACGAGTCGTGCCATTGCCAAAATTCCAGAAGTAGGTCGCACCGCTGCTTGGTGTGGTTGCGCTAAAAGTTACAGCTAATGGGGCGGCGCCAAAACTAGGATTCGCCGTAAAGGCTGAGTTTAAGCCAGCTGCGCCATTGTAGCTAATGCGGCGAATTTCGCCACCATTGGCGTAGGTTGCATAATATAAGGCTTGCTGTGCACCGTTGGGGCCAAACGCCATATGCGTCACCGACCCAGGGTTATCCGAGAAGGTCAGGACTGAGCTATACGGCGCTTGGGCTGAAATCATAAAGATTTTGCCACAGACATAATCGCCAAACATATAGCCGCTGTAATTACTCGGGAAGGTATTGGCAGGCACAAACGCGCCGCCAGTAATCGAATTACAGTTGGTAAATGGCGCACCTGCATTGCCATGGCTATATTCATAAATTGGGTCGACCATATTGGCAGGTGTTGGCGAACATGGCCCCGTTGAATTATTGACCCGCGTGCCTTCACGACAATTCCAGCCATAATCCTTACCAGCAACAACTTCGTCAATTTCTTCACGGATATTTTGGCCAACATCGTTGACAAACAAGCGCACGCCAGTCGCATTGGGATCGAAGGTCATACGGTAAGGATTGCGAAAGCCCCAAGCCCACGTTTCTTGGCAAATTGTGCCGCTGGCAGCAGCGCCGGTATTACAGCGAGCAGTGCCAGTGCCAGTAAATGGATTATCGCTGGGAATCGTGCCATCGGCATTGATGCGCAAAATTTTGCCCAGCAAGGTATGGCGTTCGCGCGAGGCATCGTTGGCCCCACCACAGCCGCTATCGAGATAATCGCAGCCGCCATCGCCAACGCTCACAAACAACTTGCCATCTTTGCCAAAGCCAAGATCGCCAGCATTGTGATTGCCATTGTACGACGTGATGTTATCGAGCAAAACCGATTCTGAGCTTAAATCGAGGGCGTTATTGCTCCAGGTAAAGCGCGAAACCCGATTAACTGGATTGACCGTTTCGCTCTGTTGAGGGCAACTATTGGGAGTTTGGTTAAATTTGTTGAAGGTATAATAGATATAAACATACGGTCGTCCGCTGGTAAATTGCGGGTCAACCGCGATGCCCAACAAACCGCGCTCGAAATCGTAGCAAACCCGCGAGCCAAGGCTCAGCACCGTGCGCGTGCTGGTGCCGTTCCAAGCTAATAATTGACCATTTTGTTGCGTAATCAACATCTCGCCTGATGGCAACCAGGTAAAGGCGGTTGGGGCATCAAGGCTATTAGCGGGAACAACGACGCTTTGGGTAAATCCAGCAGGGACGGCAGTGGGGGCAACATCAGGCTGAACTTGGCGAACAAATGAAATCGAAAGGCTCGAAAAGATCAGCGCAACCACAATAAGCCAACGCGACATACTTCCTCCTTAAACACAACCACCGCGAACAAAGCCCTAAAAACCTTGTTCGCGGTGGTTTCCGCTCCGATGGCTAGCGCTGTTTAAGCGTTCCAAGCCTCTTCGTCGTAGGCTGGCAACTCACAGCGTAAGGGCTTGTTTTCGCGCTCTGAGAGCGCAAAATCTGCTTGCAACAACTCTTGAAGCTCGCGGGTTCCTTCGTAGATCACCGCGCCGCGACTGTTGCGCAAGTAGCGTTCAACTGGATACTCATCGCTAAAGCCATAAGCACCGTGAATTTGAATTGCATCGTTGGCACAGTTGAAACTTTCGACCGTGGCATGCCATTTGGCCAAGGTGGTTTCGCGGGTGTTGCGAATGCCTTGGTTTTTGAGCCAGCCAGCGCGATAGCACAGCAAGCGCGCGGTTTCTAGTTTCAGCACCATATGGCTGATCATACGTTTAACCAACTGGTGTTGGCCAATTTGGACCCCGAAGGTTTCGCGCTCTTTGGCATATTTAACCGAAGCTTCTAAGGCAGCTTGGATCAAGCCAGTTGCGCCAGTTGCCACGGTGTAGCGCCCGTTATCCAAGGCGGTCATGGCAATTTTAAAGCCTTCGCCTTCTTCGCCCAAGCGGTTGGCGACAGGCACGCGCACATTTTCAAAAATGACGCTACCAGTGTTGCCAGCGCGCACGCCCAACTTGCCATGAATTGGCACACTTGAAACGCCTTCAAAACTGCGTTCGACAATAAATGCCGTCATGCCGCGTTGTTTTTTGGCTTTGTCGGTGTAAGCAACCACCAAATAGTGGTCGGCCAAATCCGAGAGGCTAATCCAGGTTTTTTCGCCATTGAGAATATAGTGATCGCCTTCAAGCACTGCCGTCGATTGCATACCTGCAACGTCGGTGCCAGCGTTTGGCTCGGTCAGACAATAGGCAGCAATTTTTGCGCCAGTAGCTTGGGGAACCAGATATTTTTGCTTTTGTTCTTCAGTGCCCCATTGGAAGACTGCCAATGAGTTAAGGCCAGTATGCACGCTGAGAATCACCCGCAGCGAGGTATCGACCCGCTCTAGCTCTTCACAAACGACTGCAAGGCCCAAATAGTCGAAGCCTGCGCCGCCATATTTTTGGGGTAAACACACGCCGAGAAAACCGAGTTCGCCCATTCGTTTGATAATTGGCACCATGTGCTCGGCGGTTCCGGCATGGTCACCAGCGCCCTTGCGATCCCATTCGCGAATATAGGGGGCGACTTCTTTTTCAGCAAAATCGCGCACAGTTTTACGCAGCATATCGTGCTGTTCGTTAAGCAAAAAACCGTAATTTTCGGTCCAATCAATCATGGCTTGTTCTACCTCGTGTGTGCTGTATAGCTCGTCGCTTGCCCCATTGCAAGCAACATGTAGCTCTAGCATAGCATATCTTGGCAATTTGCGCGTGAGTCATGAGAACATAGAACAAAGAGCATAGAACATAGGGCTTGGGGATCGGTTGTTGGGTGATGGGGATCGGGAATTTTCTTTTAACGCAGAGGTATTGATAAGGATGAATTATGAATTATGAGGGATGAAGGGTGTGGCATTCAGGAAAATGCAAATATTTAGACTCAAGCGGCTTTCGTGCTCTTCGTGCTCTTCGTGTTCTTCGTGGATCAAAAATTTGAAACCACGAAGAACACAAAGAACGATTATTGGTAGCTATTTTGCCTTCTGACTTTTGACTTTTGCCTTCTGATTTGGTATTTCATCCCTCATACCTCATAATTCATCCTTCTATCTGGCTCCCATCAACAGTTCGAAGGTCAGTTGATCGAGCTTTTCGTAGCCGAGGCCACGGGCGCCAAGCGCTTGACGATCGAATTGATAGGCTTTGAGCGCGGCGGCTCGTTCTGGCGTATAGGCACCACGGAATGGCTCAACCTCAGCATTTGGCGCATTGATTTGAGCCAAAAGCGCTTGAATTTCGGCATCGGCGTTGAAGCGCTTAACTTTTTCGGCCAAGATTTCGTAGGTGCGCATACAGCCACGAGCAAAATCTTTAACCCCTTCCAGATCTTCGCTGCGGTAAGCATGAGCATCGAAGTGCAATGGGCCGTCATAGCCAGCGTCTTGCAGCAATTTGACCAAGAAAAAGCTTTGTTTGTAGTTTTGCGCGCCAAAACGATAATCTTGGTCGTAGCGCCCGCTATTTTGATCGTTCAGGTCGATATGGAACAGTTTGCCTGCATCAATCGCCTGCGCCACGGCATGGGTGAAGTTCAAACCTGCCATGGTTTCGTGGGCAACTTCTGGGTTCACCCCAACCATCTCTGGTTGATCGAGGGTCTGAATAAAGCCCAACATGGCTCCAGTGGTGGGCAAAAAGATGTCGCCGCGTGGTTCGTTGGGCTTGGCTTCCAACGCAAAACGATAGCCATAGCCTTGGGCGTTGCTATATTCGCACAAGAAGTTGAGCGCTTCGCGGAACCATTTCAAGCCTTCGAGCAAATTTTTCGAGGCATCGGTTTCGCTGCCTTCACGGCCACCCCAAAAGACATAGGTTTTAGCGCCAAACTCTGCGCCTAAATCCATTGCGGCCATGGTTTTTTGCAAGGCATAGGCCCGTACCGCCGGATCGTTGCTGGTAAACGCGCCATCTTTGAAGGCTGGGTCGCCGAACAAATTGGTGGTTGCCATTGGCACGACCAAGCCAGTATCTTTGAGCGCTTGCTTGAAATCGGTCACAATTTGGGCTTTTTGGCTGGCGCTAGCATCAATTGGCACTAAATCGTTATCGTGAAAATTAACACCCCACGCTCCAACTTCGGCCAAGAGATGCACAATCTCAACTGGTGAGAGGGTTTTGCGCACTGGCTCGCCAAATGGATCGCGCCCGACATTGCCGACTGTCCATAATCCGAAGCTAAACTTATGCTGGGTCATGATTCAATTCCTTTTCTTGATTCACGAAGGATGAAACCACGAAGGGCGCGAAGAACGCTAAAAAATCTTTTTCCAACGTTGGACAACTGATCACAACGTTATTTCATCCTTCAAATCTAGCGCCTAAACCCTTTACAATTCTCAATAACCAAGCTCCTCTGTTTTCTGTTCTTGCTTCCCGATCCCCTAATCCCCAACAACCGATCCCTAACTTTTCAACTTCACGACCAGCTTGGTTGCCTGACCAAGAGCCGTGAGTTGGACTCCAAGTGGGTGTTGTTCGACTAAGGCTTCATCTGCGCTTGCGACCTGTTGGATGCCAACCAATACAATGTGCCAATCGCTGGCTTGACCTTCTTGCACGATGCTGATTGTATCACCATCGCGGCGCGCACTCCACGAGGCAGTAATATCGCCATTGATTGATGGAACCATGGTATAGGCTGCTTGGCCATCGCCCAATTCATACAGGTTCAAGCTGACGCCGTTGGTATAATCGTAATCTGGCCGTTCGCTATTATTGCCGATTGCGATCAAGCTGTTGGGGCGGGCCAGGATTGGCAAGCTCAACATATCGTGAGTTTCAGTAACCCAACGTGGGCCTTCGATAACCGCGCCAGTGGTGATTTGGGTCCAGCGGCCAGCAGGCACATAATAACTCACGGTGTTGTCATAGGCAAAGACTGGCGCAACCAACAACGAATCACCAAGCATATATTGGCGATCGAGATAATCGCAGGTCGGATCGTTCGGGAATTCCAGCAACATTGCCCGCATCACCGGAATCCCACTTGTGGAAGCGGTCACAGCAGCCCCGTAGAGATAGGGCATCAAGCGCGATTTAAGCTTGGTGAAGTAGCGCAACACATCAACAGCTTCTTCATCGTAGATCCATGGTACACGATAGGTATGGTTGCCATGCAAGCGGCTGTGTGATGAAAGCATGCCGAAGGCGATCCAGCGTTTGTAAATCTCAACTGGTGGCATGCCCTCGAAGCCGCCAATATCGTGGCTCCAGAAGCCAAAACCCGAAAGCCCTAATGATAAACCGCCGCGTAAACTTTCAGCCATCGATTCGAAGGTCGATTCGCAATCGCCGCCCCAGTGGACAGGGAATTGTTGGCCACCAGCAGTTGCCGAACGCGCAAACAACACAGCATCGTTCAGGCCACGTTCGGTTTGCAACAAATCAAACACGACTTTGTTGTAAAGATGAGTGTAGTAGTTGTGCATGCGCTGTGGGTCGGAGCCATCGAAGTAGGCTACATCGGTTGGAATGCGCTCGCCAAAGTCGGTTTTGAAACAATCAACACCCATATCGAGCAGGCCTTTGAGTTTGGCCGCATACCAAGCACATGCATCAGGATTGGTGAAATCGACCAAGCCCATGCCCGATTGCCACATATCCGATTGCCAAACATCGCCATTGGGCTTTTTCACCAAGTAGCCATGCTCCATGCCTTCACGGAACAGCGCCGAACGCTGGGCAATGTATGGGTTAATCCAGACACAAATTTTCAGGCCACGATCTTTGAGCCGTTTGAGCATGGCTTCAGGGTCGGGGAAGGTGCGTGAATCCCATTCGAGATCGCACCAGTGGAATTCGCGCATCCAGAAACAATCGAAGTGAAAGACGTGCAAGGGCAAATCGCGGTCGGCCATGCCTTGGATAAAGCTGGTCACAGTTGCTTCATCATACGAGGTGGTAAACGAGGTTGTGAGCCACAAGCCAAACGACCATGCTGGCGGCAAGGCTGGGCGGCCAGTCAAAGCGGTGAATTTTTCGAGAATTTCCTTGGGCGTTGGGCCATAGATCACAAAATATTCGAGGCTTTGGCCTTGAACGCTGAATTGCACCCGCGAAACTTTTTCCGAGGCAATTTCAAAGGCGACGTTTTCTGGCTGATTGACGAACACGCCATAGCCGCGATTGGTCAGATAGAAGGGCACATTTTTGTAGGCTTGCTCGCTGCCAGTGCCGCCATCTTGGTTCCAAACATCGACCGATTGGCCGTTTTTGACGAAGGCGGTGAAGCGTTCGCCCAAGCCATACACTTGTTCGCCAACGCCGAGCGATAGTTGCTCGTGCATAAATTCGCCTTCGCCAGCCAAGCTAATGTAGCCAACACCTTTGCGGCCACTGCTGGTTACACGGCGATTTTCGGCCCAAAAATTGATGCTCCAATCGCCAGTTTTGGGGATTTGCACACTCAATTTGCCGCTGGTCAAGCGAAATTCTTGCTCATCTTCGCTGGTGCTGACGCTCTCATTGGCCGCTTCGGCAATCGCGAAGTTGGGGCTTAATGGGCGTTGGCCTTCGAAGTGGGTGAGCTTGACCCGAATCACATCGGGCATTGGCGAGGAAAAACGGGCGGTAATCGTCCCCAAGTTCAAGGTATCGCCACGATGGTTGATCCGCTTGCCTGGAGCGTACACCGTCAGACTTGTATCGTTAATGTGGCCATCGTAGGCTTGTGATGCGAACAGGGCATTAACCCCCTCACGCATCATCCAATATCCATCAGTAAATTTCATTGTTAAATCCTTAGTTAAGGCTATAGGCTTGTGGCTATTGGCTATAGGGCTCAATCTTGGCTGGCACTATCTATCGATACCGATTGATTCTCCGATAGCCCAAAGCCTATAGCCATTATTTATCTGCGCCGCTGCGTTAATATCCCTAAGCTTTATACTCTGACCCCTAATCACTGATCGCTGATCCCTCGATCCTACTTCACACTACCTGCGGCGATGCCTTTGGTCAGGGTGCGTTGGAAGATCAGGAAGAAGATAAAGCAGGGCAGAATCCCTAACAACGCCGAAGCGCTGGATAAGGTGGCTTCCATGTTACGTTGGCCTTGCAGCACGCCTACCGCAATCGGTACGGTTTGGCGATCGTTGCTAATCAACAAAATCAAGGGCAAGAAAAATTCATTCCATGTCCAGATGAAAAAGAAGGTGAAGAGCACCGCAAGCGTTGGGCGGCTGACAGGAACAATGATCTTAAACAAGAGTTGGAGTTTATTGCAGCCATCCAACATCGCCGCTTCCAGCATTTCCTTGGGAAAGGTGCTGAATACCGACGAAAGCAAATAGGTGCCAAAGGCGCTCTGAATCACCGAGAAAATCAAGATCACCACAAAGCGAGTGTTGTAAAGGTCGAATTCTTTGGAAAGGTAGTACAACGGATAGACCAGTGATTCTTGGGGCAGGGTGTTGGCAACCATAAACAGAATCAACAGCCAAATCCGACCTTTGATCCGCCCAATACCCAAGGCAAAGGCGTTGAGGAGCGATAACAGCACGCCGATCACCGCTACGCTAGCACTAATCAACAGGCTATTCAGCAACTTCTGGCTATAATCGACCCGCTGCCAAAACTCCACGATGCCAGCAATCGACCATTCGGTTGGCCAGCTTAATGGCCCGTAGGTTGCATAATCCTCTGGTGTTTTGAAGGCATTGATAATAACGATTGCAAATGGCAATAGCACAACGAGCAGCACGATCAATAGCGCAGCCAGCACAAAGAAGCGCCCAATGCCAGCCTTGTGTGGTTTTTTGTAGCTTGATTTCAATGGAAGGCTGGTCATCTTAAAGCTCCTCGGCTGATTGGCGCCGAATAAAGAAAATCGTCAAGCCAATGATAATCATGGTCATGACGGTGGAAATTGCTGAGCCATAACCAATATTGGCTTTCTCAAAGAAGTTTTGGTAGGCAAAGTAGGAAGGAACCAAGGTAGAGCTACCAGGTCCGCCGCGAGTTAGCACATAAATTTGGCCAAAAACTTTGAGCGAGGCAATCGTTGTGGTCAGTAGCACCACAAAAATCTCAGGCCGAATTAAGTGCACCGTGATATAGCGAAAACGATCAAACCAATCTGCGCCATCAAGCACTGCTGCCTCGTAAATTTCGGGGTCGATGCGCTGCAAGCCAGCCATAAAAATCACCAGTGGATAGCCCAGCTGGAACCAAACCATAATCACCATCACGCTGGGCAAGGCAGTTTGGCGATTGCCCAGCCAGTTGCGAGTTAAATTATCGAGGCCCAGTGCTTCGAGAAAGCCATTCAAGGCCCCATAATTTGGGTGCAGAATCCAAGCCCAAACCACGCCAGCAATTGCCACTGGCAAAATTTGGGGCAGATAAAAGGCAGCGCGAAAAAAGCTGGCCGTACCAGAGCCAAATTTATTGCCAATGTAATCGTAGAGCACCGCCGCGAGCAGCAAGCCCAGCAAGGTTGGCACAATCGTCATGGCCACCAACATCGCCAAATTGTTACGGAATGATGCCCAAAACGTGCTATCACGGAACAAGCGGGCATAGTTATCCAGCCCAGCCCATTTTGGTGTGCCAACACCCTGCCAATGGGTGAAACTTGTGCCAATATTCATCAAGAAGGGAATGGCGATAACCAGCACAAACAGTATCAAGCCGGGCAGCAAAAACCACCAGTAGCCCCTGTTTGTTGAACGTTTAAGCAGCATTGCCGTAACCTTTCGATTGGTAGCTAGAATGTTGATGAGGGATCGGGGGCTAGGGGTCGGGGTCGGGATTGCTATCCTTTGCCCTAAATTCTAGCCACAAACCCATTAGATACCTCGTTAGCAGAGCTGAGGGTCAAGAAATGAGGCTAAATCTTAATTTCCTGACCCCTAGCCCCTAACCACTGGCCCCTACTCCCTACTTGCCTAAGGTTGCGCGATGTTCTTGGTATGGGATTGCAATGGCATCAAGCATTTCGCTTGGGGTTTTAGTGCCATCAATCAACTCTTGCACGTTAGCAACCAACACATCGTAGTAGCCTGGGGCTGGCCAGTCGGGGTAGAAGGCCAAACCGTCTGCTTTGGAAATTGCATCGAAGTTTTGGATTAATTCTTTATTCTTTTCGTTGGTGATTTTGCTGACGTCAGCGTTGACTGGCACGCCACCAGAGTTGCCCAACAAGGTCTGGATGTCTTGGCTCATGGTGATGTCGATGAAATCGTAGACCAGTTCTTTGTTTTGGGCATTAGTTGGCACGGCCCAGATGTTGCCGCTTGATCCAGGGTGCAATTTATTGCCTGGGAACAAGAAGGTGCCCCATTCAAAGCCCTTGATTTCGTCGCTGAAGCGACCATACCACCAGCTGCCAGAAATCATGATTGGGAACGTACCATTGGTGAAGGCCACGCCCATATCTTCGGCCTTGATGCCAGTTGCATCTTTGCTGATATAGCCTTTGCTGACCCATTCGGCCATTTTTTCAGCGCCATAGGTAAATTCTGGGCCACGGAAATCGACATCGCCTTGATAGAGTTGGAAGGCGTTGACGAATTCGCGGTTGGCTTTGCTCAACACCAATTCATAGAAAATCTGTTGGGCAGGATATTCAGCGCCGCCAACGGAGAGCGGCGTGATGCCTTGCTGGACAAAGGCATCCATCACAGCTTCGAATTCGGCGAAGGTGGTTGGCACTTGCAAATTAGCTTTGGCAAACATGTCTTTGTTGTAATAGACCATCACATATTCTGCATAGTTGGGCACGCCAAACCATTTGCCAGAACCCATTACGCCTTTATCGTCGTAGCGCGCGGTGGTTTGCAAGCTGGAGCTGAGCAATGTATCCCAGCCACGTTGGGTTGCAACAGCTGAGAGATCGGTCAGCAAGCCTTGGGTTGAAAGCAAGCCAGCGGTTGCATTGCCTTTGTTATATTCCAAAATATCGGGAGTTTCGTTGGAGTTGAGCACCATACCAGCGGTTTGGCGAATTTGCTCGAAGCCTTTTTCTTCAAACTGAATCGTTACGCCTGGGTGTGCTGCTTGGAATTGTTTGATCGATTCGGCCCACGCAATGCCCATGGCGCTGTTCGCGCCTTCGTAGTGCCAAAGCTTGATTGTGCGTGGCTCGTTGCTAGTGGTGGTGCTGCCGCTAGGGGCGGTGGTGGCGCTATCCGAGCCGCAGGCTGCCAAAATGCTGGTGAGTAACACCAAAAGCAGCATAAATGAGAGTCGGAACGTTGACTTCGATGTGGACATCTGTGTCCTCCTTGGGATCGTTACCATAGCCATTGTTAATTTTCAGCCGACGAGCGAGCGATGGTGAACTATCGTTCTGTGCGTCGTACTTGACCAGTACTGCCGCGCACAACTAATTGACATGGCAAGAGGGCTTGGGGCAACTCGCGATCGTGGGCTTCGAGCTGTTGAATCAGTAAATCAACGCCTAATGCGCCAAGCTCAGCTATTGGTGGTTCTAAAGTTGTTAGGGTTGGCAGGGTCATTTCGGCCACTCGCGCCGAAGAAACCAAGGATATCAGCGAAATATCGTCGGGAATACTCCAGCCACGTTCGCTGACCGCTTGAATAATGCCCGACATAGCGCGTTCGTTCATCACAATCAGCGCGCTCAAGCTTGGATGTTCAGTTAATAATTGATTGAACATCTCGTAACCAGCGCTGACTGAATCGTGGCAAAAGGTGCTCACGCCCTGCAATTGAGCCGTTGCGATTGCCTCGTCGAAGTGTTGGGCAACCCGCACCGTTGGGCCATAGCCAGCAGCAAACGCTTCTTGCGAATGATTGATAAACCCAATTTGGCGATGACCAAGCTCAGCCAGGTAATGTACCGCGAGCTGGGTTGTACGCTCAAAATCAATATCAACATAGCTCATGCCGCTGCTATCGGCGCTGCGGCCAATCATGCTGAAGGGAAATTCGAGTTCGCGGAGTAATTCAATCCGTGGATCGTTAAGATGCACTTCCATCACCAACACGCCATCGACAAGGCCTTGTTGCAGCAGTTGGCGTAGTTCGCTGGAATCGGTGGGCAACGACCACAACACCAAGTGGTAGCCGTTGTTGCGAGCTGCTTCGGCGGCGCTGGTTACAAACTCAAGCTCAGTTAAGCCCAAGCCACGTTCAGGGGTTGGAAAAAGCAAGGCGATAATTTTGCTGCGTTTGCTGGCCAAACCGCGAGCTAAGGCATGGGGCTTGTAGCCAAGCTCCTCCATCGCGGCGTAGATTCGCTGGCGGGTTTCTTCTGAGATCGGTCTCGTTCCATTGAGTGCGTATGAGACGGTGCTGAGGGCAACTCCGGCTCGTTTTGCGACATCGACCATCGTTGGCACAATGCCCCCCGTTCTCGCATGTAGCGCTTATCGAAGCATGTAATCGAAACGTATAGTCGAAACGCTTCGATGAACACTATACAAAACATAAGCAGGCTTGTCAAGCAAGAATATAGGGATTGGGGATCGGTTGTTGGG
>NZ_LGKP01000017.1 GCF_001306135.1 Herpetosiphon geysericola
GGTGGCCACGCGATTTGAGAAACTGGCCCTGAACTATCTCGGATTCGTCCATCTGGCGATGATTCAACGCTTGGTGCGTATCCTTGCACCAGCGACATCGGTATCCTGAATTATCAGACAGAGCCTATTAGTGCCTCTTTAGACCACATAATTTCATCAGCATGTGCGATGTCTTGCGACCATCCTTGCCGCTGAAGATAGGTGGTATAGGTTTGGAAGAATGCTTTTGTATCTTGATTACTGCCCATCACCGATTCAATCACTCCACGATATGGGCTTTCTTGATGGTTTTCATCATTACTCGCCTCATAATGCAAGAGAACCGTATCAGCTGGAAGAAAGGCAACTTCCGCACGTTGTTCAATCTCATTCAAGGGATAACATGCAGCCGAGGGTGCGGCATCACCGCAGGCAGCAAGCACGAGCATCAAACCTAATACCATGAATACTGTTGCGATACGTCCATAATTCATCAGCTTCTCTCCCTCGCACTGATTAGCAGCCAAATTATATTTAATTTGCTATACTAGCGCAATCAATCTTTGCAAAGGAGAATGCTTATGCGCTATGCAATTGTGATTGAAAAAGCTCCAAATAACTATTCGGGCTATATTCTCGATGTTTTAGGCTGTGTTGCCACTGGTGAAACGCCAGAAGAAGTTAAACAACTGTTGCAAGAAGCGATTGTTATGCATTTGGAAGGCGAAGAGATTCCGCCAGCGACCACCTTCGTTGATTATATTGAATTTGAGCCAGAAGCTTCATGATTAAAATAAAGTACTCCCAGTAGGCCTAAGCTACCAAGAGTGCTTTAAACCGACAACCATGTTTACAAGATTTAGTTAATCTTCATGGTTCGCCACCCTTCCGTCCCGCCGCCGGAGGGAAACACAGGGGGCTTTAATCCCCCTGTACCCCCTAAACTTCAATTTATGGAAACAGAGATGAGCGAACAACCATCATTAAATACAGATTTTAATCTTTGTTGGGCAAAAAGCGGAACATGCCAGCGCCACAGACTTCGCAGGTTCCGCGCAAGGCACGGCGGCCATTTTCGGTCAACTCTTCATGAGCATCGATCATTGGCTGCTTGGCACGACATGAGACGCAGTAGCTGCGCAACTCATCATCGTCATCATCCTCGGCTGGGGTTTCAGCTTCAGCAACTGGCTCAGTGGTTTCAGCGCTTGCAGCGTCATTGCCGCCAACTTCGCGTTCCAACAATGGTGCTTCATCAGCAACTGGCTCTGGCTCAATGGCAACCGGATCGGCTTCGACTTCGGGAGCGCTGGTCGCAATTTCCGTGGTTAAAATATCGGTTGGCAAGACGATCCGCGGCGGATCGGATGGTGGCGGCGGTGGTGGTGGCAAAATTGGAGCCGAATCGATTGGTTGCAGCTTGCGCCGCACAATCACCACCACAGCGGCCAAGCCCAACAACAACGACACCCACAACCGGCGTTTGCTTTTTGGTTGGTTTCCCATTTATACCTCGCTTTGTGGTGCTGAGCTAACAACTGAGCGGCGCAAACCACGCAGCGTTGCTAAATTGCGAATATCTGCGCTTTCATCTGGTTCTTTCGGGGTCTCTAAGGCCATCGGAATCGTTTGAAAGCGAGGATCGTTCATAATTAACTCGAAACCGCTCAAACCCACAAATCCCTCACCAATATGGGTATGACGGTCAACTCGGCTGCCAAGATCGTTCTTGGAATCGTTGAGATGGAAGGCACGCAAGCGATCGATGCCGATTAAACGATCAAAATGCTCAAACGTGCGTTGGTAGCCTTCGGCAGTGCGAAAATCGTAGCCAGCAGCCAAACCATGGCAGGTATCAAAGCAAATTCCAAGCCTTGGATGACCATCGCATAGCTCGATCAAGCGGGCTAGGTGCTCAAAGCTATGGCCTAAAGCAGTGCCTTGGCCAGCGGTAATTTCGAGCAAAATCTGGGTTTCGCCAGCATTTTCGGCCAATAAACGGCGCAATGCCGCGCCAACCCGTTCCAAACCCGCATCCTCGCCTGAGCCAACATGCGCGCCGGGGTGGGTGACCAACGCGCCAACCCCCAACTGCTGACAACGTTCAAGCTCCACCCGAAACGCTGCGATCGATTTTTCCCATAAGCTATCGTCGGGACTGCCCAAATTGATCAAGTATGAATCGTGGGCAATCAAGGGTGGCATGCCAGCATCACGGTGCGCCGCCTGAAAATTGGCACAATCAGCGGCACTTAATGGCTTGGCATTCCATTGGCGTTGGCTTTTGGTAAAAATTTGAATCACATGACAGGTTGTGGCATGCGCGCGCTCAAAGGCTGTGTGCAAACCACCAACGGTTGAAACATGCGCTCCTAAATTGGGCATGGGGTTTCTCGCTCCAAACAAGTGTCGCCTGCAATTATAGCACTTTCAAGCTATGCTTGAGATTAGGACTTGGCAGCAATTATTTATTCTTCAAAGCAGACTATAATTCAAAATAGACATTTATCAAAACAGAATGAATGATCACCACCCTTCCGTCCCTCCGCCGGAGGGAAACGCAGGGGGTTTTCAGCCCCCTGCCCCCCCAAATATTCACGTGTAGGATTGTTGGTGTATGTCTATTTCCCCTTCGTGCAATTTGTGCAATTCGTGGCTAAAACATCTTCGTGTCCTTCGCGCTCTTCGCGGTTCCCAATCCCCAGCCCCCAACAACCAATCCCCAATCAGCGTTTCGCCACCCTTCCGTCCCTCCGCCGGAGGGAAACGCAGGGGGTTTTCAGCCCCCTGCCCCCCCAAATATTCACGTGTAGGATTGTTGGTGTATGTCTATTTCCCCTTCGTGCAATTTGTGCAATTCGTGGCTAAAACATCTTCGTGTCCTTCGCGCTCTTCGCGGTTCCCCATCCCCAGACCCCAACGACCGATCCCCACCTCGCGACCAGTGGTATACTGCCAGACGTTCGAATGAGCCAACGAGGAATGTGTGGTGGGATTTTTGCGTCGTTCAAGCAAATGGCTCTGGCTAAGCTGTGGCCTGTTGCTATTAATTTTTGTTAGCTATGGATTGCGCTCTAGTGGCACCTATAGCGATGATTCAATTCAGCATTTGTTAATTGCGCGGTGGAGTTTCAAGCACCCTGAGTTATTGCTCGATGTTTGGGGACGGCCTGGCTTTACCATCCCTTATGCGTTGATCAGCCAGTTTGGCTTGACCGCAGTGCACATGCAAAGCGCCATACTTGCAGCAATTATCTGTGGCTTAGCCGCCTATCTGGCAGCAGAATTTGCGGTTGAGTGGTATTGGTTGGCAGCAATCTTCACTGGCATTCAGCCAGAATTTGCGCGCCTAAGCTTTGCTGCATTAACTGAATTGCCCTGCGCCGCCTACTTGGCAGCAGCCTTGCTGGCCCAGCGCCGCCAACACTGGACATTCATGGCCTTGTTCGCAGGCTTTATTCCCTTAGCCCGTTATGAAACATTGCCACTATTAATCTTTTTCGCTTTCAGCCTTGTCAAAGAGCGACGCTACTGGCAACTTGGCCTGATGGCCTTGCCAATGTTAATTTGGAATGGCTTTTGGGCGCTGCGGCTCAACGATTGGACCAACCTGTTATTTCCACTTGATCGGGTGTTGTTTCAAAAAGGCGGCAGCGTGGCATTTTATGGCACTGGCCCGTGGTGGCATTACATTACGCGCTTGCCAGTGGCCTTTGGTAGCGTGCCGTTTGCGCTGGCGGTCTATGGTTTTTTGCGCATGCGCTGGAACACCCTGCACTCGTGGACGGTTGGCTATATCGCAATTTTGGCAATCAGTTATTGGAAAATTCCTGCGACCCAAATTGCTGGCTACGATCGCCATTTAGCCATTTTAGCGCCGATTATTGGCACTTTTAGCGCCTATGGACTGCATGCATTACGTCAACCTATAACCATCAATTGGCAGCGTTGGGCGATGCGCGCAGCCTTGGGGTTGGTGATCATTGGCCTGCTCGGCATGACGTGGATTCGCTGGCGAACCCGGGGAATTGTGCTCTACGATGCGCTGCTCAGTATTGGTTTGGTGGCGTTGCTGATGCTGCCAACCCTCAAAACGCTGTGGTATCAGCGCTTGGTTGGCGCAAGCATCGTCATCGGGCTATTGGGGTTATTCATCCGCGTCCAGCCCTTTATCATTCAAGATAGCGACCAGCAAGTGCTCAATAGCACTGCGTGGTTTCAGCAAAGCGAGTATCGCCAGCAACTAGTTTTGGCGGCGATTCCATGGTTTGCCTATGGCACAGGCATCGATCCCTATGATCCAACCAAGTATCAGCCGATTACACCAAGCGCCGTTGCTCAAGCGCCAGTTGGCAGCATTGTGGTTTGGGATTCGCGCTTTGCCTGGACGCTACAATGGCAAACGCCGCGCACTTTGTTGGAAAACCCCGCCCAGTTTCGTTTGCTCAAGCAGTATCATGGGGTCAATAGCAATGGCAACCCATTCGAGCTAGCAATTTATCAAAAATTACACGATTAGGAGCATTCATGGCACTCAGTGCAACCATTTATACGATTAATGTTGATTTGGCGAATGTTGACCGCAATGTCTACGAGCAATTAGAGCTGCGCGTAGCCCGCCAGCCATCAGAATCAGCAGAATATATGTTGATGCGGATTTTGGCCTATTGTTTGGAATACACCGACGGCATTGCCTTTACCCAAGGCGTGGCTGCTGGCGACGAACCAGCCGTTTGGATTCGCGATTTGACGGGGCAAGTGACTGGCTGGTTTGAAGTTGGCGCACCTGATGCAGAGCGTTTGCATCGCGGCAGCAAACGGGCTGGGCGCGCGGCGGTCTATACCCATCGCGATGTCACCCAAGTGTTGGGCAATTTCAGCGGCAAAAGCATCTATCAAGCAGAGCAAATTCCAGTCTATGCCTTTGATCGACGCTTTATTGAAAACGTTGCCAATTTGATCGAACGTCGCTGCGATTTAGGCATTTCGGTGACTGAACAACAAATTTATGTAGAAATTGCAGGCCAAAGCCTCAACAGCCAAATTGAAGAACATCGGATTAATAACTAGCAACGATAATTATAACTGTAGGTCTTGAAGCAGCTAGCAACCTTTGTTATACTCGGCAGAAACGTAGCCTGCGCGCAAGTGCTAGCAGCGGCAAAATCAAGCTTGCATACGCTTATTCGCCTATGGTATATTGAGGGCTAGCATCGTCATTGCGAGCGACGTGAGGTTTCCAAATGTCCAATCCACAATACATGGCCCCTAGTGGCGATGAAGAACGGGTGATTGAACTCCACTTGCCAAGCAGGCTGGGGTACGAGAAAGTCGCCATGGATACCGCCAGTGCAATGGCGAAACGGATGGGCTTCTCTCATGATCGCGTTGATTCGCTACGCACTGCCGTCAGCGAAGCAGTAACGAATGCAATTGAACATGGCAATCAACACGATTCAGCAATGAAAGTCGTGGTGGTCTTTACTGGCAGCGATGACGGGTTGATTGTTGATGTAGCCGATCAAGGGCGTAAAATTCTTGATCAGACCATCACTGAGCGTACACCCGACATTCACCAAGTATTGCATAGCGACGATAAAGGTGGTTGGGGAATCTGGTTAATTAAAGAACTGATGGATGAGGTCCAGTTTTCGGTCGCACCATCAGGCGGCAATAAATTACGGATGGTTATCCACCTAGATCGTTGAGTTGAAGAACATGGCGCAAACCCAAGCCACCATCGAACTGATATTTCCCAGCCAGCTTGGCTATGAAAAAATCGCCCGTGAAGCAATTGGTACGCTCGCACGGAATATGGGGTTTGACCCAACGCGCGTTGAGGATTTACGCACGGCGCTGAGCGAGGCCTGTATCAATGCCATCGAACATGGCAATCAGCGCCAAACCCAACGCCGCATCCATATCACCTGCACGATTTCACGCAATCGGCTGGTGTTGGTTATTAGCGATGAAGGTCTTCGTTTTCACCCCTCCCAAGAGATCGAAACAGCAACCATCGAGCAAAAACTTGCTGGGCTGGCATCGGCGCGAGGGATGGGCTTAATGCTCATTGAACAACTTGTTGATGAGTGCGGCTTTCTACCGTCACGGCCCGGACAAGGCAATCGTTTTCGATTAGCGATGTATAATCCACCACGACGGCATGGATCAGCCACAGCCTAGCGCGATCCTTGGTCAAGGAGTTTTGGACCTATGATTGATGATGAATTGAAAGTTACCACCCGTCAACGTGACGGGATTTGGATTATTGATCTCGAAGGCGATGTCACGACATTTGCCGAAGAGGCCATTACGGGTGCATACGAAGGCGTTAGCAAAGATGGCGCTAAGTATATTATTATCAACTCGCGCCAAAGCGATTATATCAACAGCGCGGGGATTGCTATTTTAATTGGGGTGGTCACCGAGGTCAATCGCCAAGCCCAAAAGCTGGCAATTAGCGGCCTTAGCCCCCACTTCCAAAAGATTTTCCGCATGGTCGGCCTCGCCCAATATGCCGATATCTTCGCCACCGAAGAAGAGGCTATCGCCGCGATGCAACGCCATCAAAAAGCCGCTAGCGAACCAACCAAACAATAATTCAGCTGCTTAACGAAACAGCGCCGTTGGAGCAATTCCAACGGCGCTGTTTAAGTTTAATGAACCAAGACTTCGACATCTGATGGGATTAAATTTTCCATCACTGCTGATTCTGGCACGCTGACTGGCGCTTCGCTCGGCTCTTTGCGCAAGGCTAGCTCAATCACTTGGCCAACATGCTCAACGCCGTGGAATTCCATTTCGGCCAACACTTCTGCTGGAATTTCATCCAAATCAGCGACATTCCGCTGTGGCAGAATGATGGTGCGAATGCCTGCGCGATGGGCTGCCAACACTTTTTCGCGCACGCCGCCGATTGGTAGCACTTTGCCGCGCAAAGTAATTTCGCCAGTCATCGCCACATCGTCGCGCAAGGCGCGGCCTGTGAGCAACGAAACCAAAGCCGTGGCCATGGCAATCCCCGCCGATGGGCCATCTTTTGGTTGCGCACCTGCTGGTACGTGCACGTGTAAATCGAAATGCTGGGCAAAATGTGGGTCGATGCCGTAGTTTTCGCCTTCAGCCCGCACCCAACTTAATGCTGCTCGCGCCGATTCCTTCATCACATCGCCCAACTGACCGCTGAGGGCAAAGTTGCCGCGTCCGGTCATTTTGGTGGCTTCGATAAAGATAATATCGCCACCAACCGGAGTCCAAACCAAACCTGTCACAATCCCAGGCCGATCGGTGCGCTCGTGAATTTCCGAGAAGTAACGTTGCTTGCCCAAATATTCACGGGTTTTGGCTGGGTCAATCACAATTGGCGTGGCCGAACCAAGCGCAACTTGACGCGCTGCTTTGCGCATCACCGTGCCAATGTGTTGCTCCAAATTACGCACGCCAGCCTCGCGGGTATATTCTTCAATCGCTACCAACAAGGCAGCTGGCTGAATTTCAACTTCGCTTTGCTCAAGGCTATGTTGCTCGCGTTGTTCTGGCACCAAATAGCGCTGGGCAATTTCGTACTTTTCGCGAGTAGTATAGCTGCCAAGTTGAATAATTTCCAAGCGATCGCGCAATGGCCCAGGAATGGTTTGCAAGCTATTGGCGGTTGCAATAAACATTACTGGCGACAAATCCCAAGCCACATCCAAATAGTGGTCGCGGAAATTGGCGTTTTGGGCTGGATCAAGCACCTCAAGCATGGCCGAGGTTGGGTCGCCACGATGATCTGAGCTGAGCTTATCCATTTCGTCGAGCAGCACAACCGGATTGTTGACTCCACTGCGGCGAATCGCTTGAATTAAGCTACCGGGCATTGCACCGATATAGGTACGGCGATGGCCGCGAATTTCGGCCTCGTCGTGCACGCCGCCCAACGACAAACGCACAAATTCGCGATTCATAGCTTTGGCAATCGAACGGCCAAGGCTGGTTTTGCCAACGCCTGGAGGGCCAACGAAACACAGAATTGCGCCACGGCCTGGATCACGCTCTGGCGAACGCTTGCGGCGCAATTCGCGCACCGCCAAGTAATCCAAAATCCGCTCTTTGATTTCAGCCAAGCCATAATGGTCGGCATCGAGAATTTCGGCAGCTTGGGTCACATCAATCGTGTCGTCGCTACGTTTTTGCCATGGCAAGGCAATCAAGGTTTCCAAATAGCTGCGAATAACGCTATATTCGGCAGCAGCAGCAGGCATTTGGCGCAGCCGATCAAGCTCGCGCATGGCTTGCTCGTGGGCTTCGGCGCTCATGCCAGCAGCTTCGATTTGCTCAGCCAAACGATCAACTTCAACTTCTTGTTCGTTGGTTTCGCCCAGTTCTTTGCGAATTGCTTTGAGTTGTTCGCGCAACACATATTCGCGCTGCGATTTGCCAAGCTCGTCTTGCACCTGCGATTGAATTTGCTGACCAATTTGCAACACATTCAGCTCGCGGGTGAGCACTTCGTTCAATTTGAGCAATTTTTGCTTGATGCTTGGCTCGCTCAAAACCGCTTGGCGATCGGTCACGCTCATACGGGCATACGAAGCTACCAAATAGGCCAAACGGCGTGGATCTTCTTCGCTCAGCACCGAATTCAACAACTCGGTGGGAAATTGTGGAATCAAGGGCGCAATTTGGCTGGCAATTGTGCCAATCGAGCGCATCAAAGCGATAACTTCAAGCTCTTCGCTCTCGATCACTTGGTCGGGCACAACCCGAATTTTGGCGCGGTAATATGGCTCGGTTTGAATAATTTCAACAATCTCGATCCGCTCAAGCACTTGCATCGCCACGCGCAAGGTGCCATCGGGCAATTTCATCAATTTATGCACAACCGCAGCGCTGCCAAGTTGATAAAAATCTTCAGGCGTAACTGGATTGGGCCGTTCATCTTCGTTTTTCAGCGCCACCAAGCCAACAATTCGCTGCCCAGCCATCAAATCGTCGATCAAGCGAATCGACTCTGGCTGGCCAACGGCCAATGGCACGATGGTTTGAGGATAAGCAACCGTTCCTAATAATGGCAAAATCGCGATTTCATCTGGAATCGTGGTTGTTCGTTCAAAATCTGACATCTATAAACCCCTTTTTTAGCACCAATGCGAGTTAGACGTTGGTTTGTTCAATCGTGATCCGCCGTGGTTCAGCTTGGGCTGGATTGCGCTTGGGCAACGTGATCAGCAACATGCCATCGTCGTAGCGAGCACTAATTGCGGCCTCGTCGATTGGAGCGCGCAGCGCAAACTCTAGCTCAAAATGGCCATAATTAATCCCCAATTCATGGATGTGAACACCGTGGCTTGGGCAATGCTCTTCGCGTTGGCCGCTGACATACAACACGCCATCGTGAAGCGTTACTTCGATTGCAGCGTCGCGCATGCCTGCCAGTTCAACCTTAATCACAAATTGCTCGGCGTACTCATGAACATCTGCTTGCGGTCGCCAGATCAACGCGCGGGCGCTGCTGGTTCGCGGCCATGGGGTTTGCCAATCGCGTTCAAAGGCGCTCCGTTGGGTGTGGAGGCGCGGCAATTGGCGAACCACAAGAAACTTAGCCATCGATTTGGACCTCCACTACAAAAAAGAACTGCTAGAAAAAGCATAGCACTGCTCCATTAACACAGTAGTGACGCTGCGTTGGCAAAGTGTTAATCTTGTAATCTCATGCTGAAGGTCTATAATTTAAGCAGCGGCATCCCTTCAGCAAACCCAAAGACAGGACGTTTCCATGACTTGGCAGGTTGATTTCACTCCATCCGACCAAACATTGCACGACTTACTAGGCCAAAATCGGCTTGAATCAGCCTATGCATTGGGCGATTTGCAACCGCCCTTCCGCGAACGCTCGCAATTTAGCCTTGCCCAGAATGGCGCACAATGGGCAATTTTGCTCTGGTATCGCACCAGCACATTTACCGCATTAATTCCCTATGGCGCCGCCCAAGGTATTAACGCGATCTTGGTAGCCAAAAACGAATGGCCTAAAGCATGTATTGTGGCCAATATGAATGGAAACTATCGCCATATGTTAGGCAAGCGCTACCGCTTCAGCAACGAACAAGCGATTATTCGGATTGCGATTGAGGCTGGTCAGCTTAGCGATCTGCCGAATGGCACCCAGCTTGAGCAACTAGAAGATCAGCATCTTGGTGAGCTTTCGGCGTTCTACACCATGAACGATGTGCCAACGTTTAGCCCAGATCAGTTGCATGGCGGGTTATACTATGGCGTGCGCCGCCATGGAGCCTTGGTTGCAGTTGGCGGCACCCACTTGGTCAATAGCCGCGATCACTTGGCGACGATTGGCAACGTCTACACCGATCCAGCCTTGCGCGGCAATGGCTATGTACGCACGATCATTGCCCATCTGACCCAAAGTTTGTTTGATCAAGGTTATACCAATATTATTCACGATGTAAAAAGCAACGATTTTGCAACCCGCCAAATCTATGAGCCGCTTGGCTATCAGCCGGTTGGCAGTTTTTGGGAGGCAACCGCACGGTTACGATGAAACGAGAAGAACGCAAAAGCATCGCCCAACGCACGCTCGCTTGTTTGAGCGCTGGAGGCTATGTCAATCAGGCCGATCAATGGGTCAGCATTGCAACTGCCCAAGCTGCTGCTGAGCATGCAAGCAGCATTATTTGGCCTGATACCGCTTTGGCAGCAAGCCGCAGCGCCAGCCAACAACCAAGCATCAAGGTTTATGCTGCTACAACCTTGGAGGCTGCCCAACGCGCCGCCCAAGCAGGCCAACGCGTTGGCATTTTAAATTTTGCTTCGGCCAAAAATCCAGGTGGTGGTTTTTTAGGTGGCAGCCAAGCCCAAGAGGAAAGTATCGCCCGTTCGTCGGGGTTGTATCCTTGTTTGACCAAGTGCAGTGAATTTTACCGCTACCATAAACAGCAAAATGATTTGCTCTATTCCGATGCGCTCATTTGGTCGCCGCAGGTGCCAGTAGTCTGTGATGATGCTGGCAATTGGCTTGATCAGCCTTATTTGGTCGATGTGATTACCATGGCGGCGGTCAATGCTGGGGCAATTCGCCAAAACCACACTGGCCAAAGCAACGCGGTTGAGCCAGCTATGCGTCAACGGATGCAGCGGCTCCTGGCGTTTTGCGCCACGCAGCCAATCGAATGCTTGATTTTGGGGGCGTGGGGTTGCGGGGTCTTTGGCAACGATCCAGCGCTAATCGCGCGCTTATTCAAAGAAGGTATTGGCCAACAGCCATGGCCATTTGAGCAAATTGAATTTGCCATCTACGACCCAAGCCCTCGCCAAACCAACGTCGGCTTATTTGCCGAAATTCTTCAGAATTAAACCAACAGCCCTTGGTTAATGGGTTCGATGAGGAGCGAGCAACATGGTTATGCCTTGGCATAACAGGCAAGCATCAAACACATATCCAAGGGCTGTTAGTTAAACTTCCGTCCAGCGAATTGTAAACACACAAGCAGGAGCGCCATTACGCATGCATGGGTCGTGGATGATGCGAACATCGCGGGCGCCCAAACCTTGTAACACCCCTTCCATCGCTGCTTGTTCGAACATACAGTTATAGGGTTGTTTTAATTCGACCCGAGCATGATACGGCGCGACAATTGTAGTACGCCATTCGCCACTCGCGCCCCGAGTTGCTGTATGCCAAACGTCGGGCATTGCCGCCAACATTGCGGTTGGCGTGTTCAGGCCCATTTCGCGAAACTTCGCCGCCAACGAGTAGTAAATCCCGCGGCCAATTTCCATCAATAAGGCGGGATCACGATCTTCAAAATAATTCATCATGGTTTCAAACAACTGGCCGTGATACCATTTCTCAGGGCTAAGCTGATCAAGCACATTCAGAATTTCCGGCGGACACTCATCTCCAGCGACCATTCCCAACATTAAATAGGCACTGCCTAAACTTAATGGTGGGCCTTCGCGCCGATCGATACCTGGGTCTGCAAATTCTTCCACCACCAATGGGGCAGATCGCTCAAAGCGATGCACATGCCCTCCTTCTTTGCAAAATTCAACGGCCAACCAACCTCTATCCCCACAAACAATTATAGACTATTGTCAAGCTATTCTTGCCGAGGATCAGGTAACAGTTCATCACGAATTTGAACCTGTTCATCAACTACGGTGACTGGTAGTTGGCCCAAACGCAAGCGCCGATTCTCGCTAATCAAGAACCCCTGTTCATCATACACCCGATCTGAACATTGATCACGATAAGTTTGGTTGGATTGCTCATAAATCACAATACAACCGCTTAGGCTATCCCAAGCCAAAAATACTCGCCATTGGTCGGCGCTGAGCCGTGTCACCAGCAACGGATCATCGCTGACTTCAGGCCGACTAGCAATCGTTTCTGAGGCAACTAATTGTTTAACCGAAACCTGCACCGTCTGGCCAAGCGGAAATTGGCTTACCGGCCCAAGCGTATAGGTGCGAGCGGGCGGACTGATAATGTATACAAACAAGGCGCCGCAAAACAGAGTTGCCAAGCCCATCACCAGCGTCAACAAGCGGGTTGCCCGTTTACGCGAACGTTCGAGCCGTTCAACCTCATAGGGATCAAGCATGCTCATTGGGAAATTCCTCGTGCCACAATCAACATTCGTTCTGATTCACTTGTATATGGATCAAGCTCATACGAGCCATAGACTGCCTGCAATTCAAAGCCACAACGAGCCAGCAAATGCTCGGCTTCATAGCGATAGAGCCAACGCATGCCAAAGGGTAAGACACAGCGCCGCACCTGGCCATCAGGCTGAATTTCATCGTAGCAGAATTGAACCTGCTGGTGCTGAGCTGCTAAATCGACGCTACGATAGACAAATTTCTGCACCAAATTACCATTGCTGGCCCGAAAACTTTTATCAAGCACCATCAGGCCATCAACCGCGCTTAGTTGGCTTGGCTCGGGATTAAACAAATCGAGCAATAACAGACCATTGGGTTTTAAATGGCGCTTAATTGAATGCAAGGCTGCGATCTGATCCTTGGTTGTTTCCAAGTGCATAAACGAATTAATCGCCACAAAAGCCATGCCAAATTGCTGATCAAGCTGAAAATCGGTCACATCGGCCACTGCCAATTTTAGCTGTGCCGCAACGCCAGCGCTATCAGCAGCAGCCTTGGCCCGTTCAATCATCGCAGGAGCAATATCAATGCCCACCACATTCAGTTTAGCTTGAGCCAGCGGAATTGCCACCCGACCAGTGCCACACATCAGCTCTAAAACGCTGCCTCCAGCCATGCGCGCATGCTCGCGATAGAACAATATGTCATCCTGAAAATCGCCATAATCTGCATCGTAATAGGGTACAAACTGATCAAACATCCAAGTTCCTTACATAGCAACGCCATGGCTGCGCTCTTGGTGAGCAAGCAACCATGGCATGCTTGAAATTGAGTTAGCGTAATTTAATCGTTTTGGAAATACCGCCACTGGTTGGGCGCCAAACCAACTGGACCGATTTAATTTCCCCAGTATTGGTTTGAGCTACCAAGGTTCCAGCAACTGTATTGTTCGCAGGAATTGTCAGCGAACCCAACACTGTTGATTGGGCTGTAATTGGCAACGTACCAAGATTGGTTTGGATGGTAAAATCGGCAACCCGAAAGCTCACTGGGCGGCTTGTAGGGTTTTGGAGTGTCACATTAATCGTTACCTGTTTAGCATCACCAGCTAGAACTAGCTCGCCAATGGTTAAAAAATAACTGCGCGATTGGTGAACACTACCGCTCGCCACTGGCTCAACTGGTTGGACAGGATTGGGCTGATCAGGATCAATTACAACCTCGATAACCGGCGTTGCTTGACCAGTATTCCAGCCTAGTAACGCTTGACTGGTTGCCCGCTCGCTCGCACTCACATCGTTCGGATCAAGCGAGCCAGAAAGCTGCCCAGCTAAGGCCGACCGTACCAGATTAAAGCCGCCAACCAGTAAGACAAGAAGAATAGCGGAAATGATCAATTCACTTTTGGTGGGCAACACTGAACGTTTTTTGGGGCCTTTGGCAATTGCAGGGCGCAGCGAACCAACCAAATCATTGGCATAATTCACGGCGTTTTCTGGCTCTGGTGTTGGCGTGGCTTCGTCTATTGCTGGCTCAAGCGCAGCTACTGCTTGGGGCTGTGCCACAGGTGTTGGCATGCTAGGAGCCGCTGCATTCAGGCTGGGATTGGGTGCTGGCGCTGCTGGGCTTGGCTCGAAATTAGGCCGTGGCTGTAATAAACTGCTGTTGCCTGCGGCGCGGGCTGGCGGTGGCGAAAAACTGGCTTTCGCCGGAGCGGCAGTGCTGGTCTGGCCCAAATTAGCAAAATCAATCTGGGCTGGTTTAAGTAACTCAAGGCCACGTTTGGCAGCAGCATTGGCTGGATTAAGCGCCAAAACCTGTTTTAAGGCGGCGATTTTTTCGCTGTTGGTTGCTTCAACAGCGCTTAGCCAAAGCCATGCTTGCTCGTTGCTTGAATCAGCGCTTAGCGCTTGGCGCAGGATGAGTCGGGCCTCTGCATGGTTGCCACTCCGCGCTGCTTGAATGCCTTGTTGAATTAATTGTTGAACAGGTGCTGACATACAACTCCTACGGTTGGGGCTTCGCACGCACAATCAAGCGATGCGAATAGACACCAATCGGCACACAGGTGATCAAGGTAACCGTTTCTTCAGCGGTTGGGTCCATCACCCATGTTTGGTCGGGGGTCACGGTACGAATCTCAGTCACTTGGTAGCGACGCTCTGTGCCATCGACAGTTAATAGCAAGCTATCGCCGACAACTGCGTTGGGTAACTGACTGAAGATAATACCACGATAGCCGACATGCCCTGCTAGGACTATATTCCCAGCTGTTGTTGGAAAGCCAGCGACTGGCCAATAATGCGCCGCAGCATCAGTTGGTACATCCCATGTGCCAAGCGAAAAGCCAGCTTCGATAACTGGACTATCAAGGCCAATTCGCGGCATACTGATGCGCGTTGGGCGCAGGGCTTGCCAAGCAGCCTCTGCATTATTGACCTTGCGTTTAGCCCATTCAGGCGCAGCATTCGTCGCATCCAAATATTGGCGGCCCAAGTGACCCAACGATACTTGATAGGCTGCTGGCAGCTCTGGGTGGTATTCAAAGCGCGTTCGCTCAAAATATTGCACCGTATAAATCTGGCCATCTTGTTGGTTGCGCTCTAGAAATTCTTCCGATAGCGGGTAGCCAAAGGCTTGCAAGCCGCCGTTGCGCTCCCAATAGTGGCGAAATAGCCCGCCCAACGTATGTTTGGATTCGGGGAAGAACATTTGGCCAGGGTAGGCGGCCTCACTGCGTGGTTTGAAAGCTGGTTGGTCGGCAGAGCTTTCGGCGGCCCAACGCCCAAGATGGCCTGCTAACGTCCAGCCAATTGTTGCATGCCACTCTAAGCGTGCTCGCTCAAAGTATTGCACCGGACGACCATTTTCAACGAATACCTCTGTGATGGGATAACCAAAGATCGCCAAGCCGCCGTTACGCTCCCAAAACAGCCGAAAATTGTAGGCTAAGGTATGGCCGGTTTCGGCAAAATAACGTGGCTGGCCCGCAGCAGTTTCTGCGGAGCCAACGCTTACGGTCAGCGTCAACAAGCCAACAATTAAGAGATAGCTTCGTAATCGGCGCAACATAGGCTCACCTGTTATCCAACTAAACGCGCTTCAGGGCCAGCACCATTAACGATCGTCCACTGGACAGCATCCAACTCGCAGAGCCGCGCTTCGACTTCAGGCGCATCTTTGGCTTCGCAAATCACATGCACATTCGGGCCTGCATCAATCGTCCAATAGCTTTGCAAATTATCTTGCACCCGCCAGCGTTGCACTGCCTGCATCACAGCCAAGGTTCCAGGCAACCAATACATTGTTGCTGGTTGGGCAGTCATGGCAATCACATGCATCGACATAGCATCTGCTTCCGAGGCTTGGCCCAAACGCTGAATATCACGCTCAAGAATGCCTTGGCGCACATCAGCCAAACGTTGTTCAATACCTTCTAAACGTACCGGAAAATAGGGGCTAGTGGTGGCAACACTATGGCCGCTGGTTGAAGCAACATGTTTGGCTTCAGTGCTAATCACGGCCACAATATCAACTAAATTCCAGTGCTCTGGTGGCGCAATTTGGGCTGCATACGAGCCTGCATGGCTGCCATCATCAAACCATTCGACAAAGCCAGCAGGAATCGAACGGCAGGCCGAGCCAGAGCCAGAAAGTCGCGTTAGGCGTGATAATTCTGCTTCATCAAGCTCTAAACGAAAGGCCGAGGCCGCAGCCCGAGTTAATGCAGCAAAGGCCGCAGCCGATGAGGCAATGCCTGCATCAGAAGGGAAATTATTGCGTGAGCGCACTTCGACCCGCTCAGTAACTCCCGCCAATTGGCGCAAACGCTCAATCTGTTGGATGACGCGCTCAAACTGGCGACCTTTGGCCTGAATTTCTTCGCCGCCGCTCAAGGCCAGCCAAACGCTATCTTCCACGGCTTCGGGCAAACATTGTACGGTTGTCTCGGTTAGACAGCCATCAAGATTCATGGAGATCGAGCCATTGGTTGGAAGAGTCAGATGCGCGTCGCGCTGGCCCCAATACTTGATAAACGCAATGTTGGCACAAGCCACTGCCGTTGCCGCATGCGAAAGCTGTTTCATACCATTCCTCACGTACAAATAAACAAATTCAGTCGTTGTATTGTAGCAGATCATCAGGCAAATTTAGGCTGGCGTACACACCACGCAGCCTTGAGCATGCAGATGTTGGGCTGGCAGCCAGCGCTGGCATTGAGTACAACAACCACTTAGTTTAATTGGTTCAGCGCCGCTGGTTGGCAGTTGATTCACCCCGAGTGCTGTGCGTAATTCGTCGTAGTCACGCGCCGCAATCAACACCGCCCGATCAACCCGTTCGCCGCTAAATTCGAGGGTCAAGACCATTCCGGCCAATAAATTGTGGCGTTCTGGAATGTTTGCCAAGGCTTTAGCATCGATCACCAATGGCCGCCAATCGTTGTGGTCAGCAATCGCCATCACGTCAAGCGTCACCGTATCGCCGCCAAAAAACCCGCCATAATTTTGCACTTCGCTAACTTCAAACAGCTCAGACATCGTTGTCCTCTACTAAACTAGGCTTTGGTGCTCAGCACCGCTTCAATACTATAGGCCTGCACCAACTGCGAGATATGGCGCAAACTTAATGGCGCAACTGGCACAGCCTGCACATGCTGCTGCACTGCATCATAGGTTGCTTGACTGACCAAAATTTGGTTGGGCAGGGCAGCGCTACACAAACGGGCAGCCAAATTCATATCAGGGCCAATCGCCGTGTAGTTCATCATTTGGGCCGAACCAATATTGCCCACCACCACCTCGCCGCTAGCAATCCCGATGCCAATCGCTACTGCTGGCAAGCCTTGGCTTTGCCATTCGTCCATCAATTGAGTATGGCGGGTTTGCATCAACAAGGCGGTTTGGACGGCCAACAACGGGTGTTGCTCGTAGGGCAAGGGTGCGCCAAAGAAGGCTACAATTTCATCGCCCACAAATTTATCGACCGTGCCGCCAGCATTGCGAATAATCGTGGTCATGGCCGAAAGATGTTCGTTGAGCATGCGCGCCACCACATCGGCAGGCAGCTGCTCGGAAACCGTCGTAAAGCCGCGCATATCCGAAAAAAGCATCGATAATTGTTGGCGATGGACATTCATGTAGTCGTTGCCAGGCGTGCGCAACATCAAATCAACCACATCTGGGCTAACATAGCGAGCAAAGGTCTCGCGAATATGGCGTTGTTGACGATCTTCAAACAGCGCCGTATCCATTTGTGAAGCAATGGCGTTCAACATTTTAACTTCGTGAATGCTAAACCCCCGCATGCCTGGTGGATTAGCCCCGCCAAACACGCCAATAATTTGATTTTTCAAAATCAAGGGCACGCCAATATATGAGCCAATCGTTTGATCGATTTGTTCGCGACGCACCATTTTGCCTTGATCAACCGTGTTGCGCGCTAAATCGCGCAGCACCTGCGAGACTTGCGAGTTAGGGTCGGCCAAATCGTCGTGCGAAGCAGCGCGAAACTCTAGCTCATGCTCCTCGGCGGTATAGAGCATAATAAAGCTCCAAGTTGCGCCAATCGTCTCGGAGAGCAGGCCCAAGGCCGCACCTAAGCCTTGGTCAAAATCAGGTGTAGCATCAATCAACCGATCTAAACGATAAATTGTTTCTAGCTCGCGGTTGCGCGATTGCACCTGTTGGAACAAACGCAGCCCAGCCATGGCCGAATCAATTTGCGAGCACATCGCATCAATCAAGCGTCGATCATCAACCGACCAATGGTGGTCTGCGGAGCCAAGCACCAACACACCCAAGCGTTCGCCTTTGACCGAGAGCGAACGCACAATAATTTCCGCATCGCCCTCCTGCAAACTGGTGGTTTCACCGCCAGCCAAGGCATTGGTTAAGGCCAACATCAAGCCAGCAGCATCATTTGGCCGCCAGCGTTCGATCGTAATATTTTGGGCGGGGCAATCTTCTAAATCAAGGGTAATTAATTGGAGTAAATCTGGCTGAAGCACGCCCCGAATAATCGTCGCGCAGCCATTTAAAAAGGTTTCGGTCGAATCGGTTGTGTCGCGGAGAGCATCGAGATCGTAAATCGCCCGTAGCTCTCGATGGCACAACGAGAGTTCATGCTTTAATTGTTCGGGCATACGTGCAGCACCTCCTTGAGCAGGCAAAACGCTGATTAACAGCGTCAGTATAGCATGAACTCTGGGTGGTCGAATAGCACAAAAAAAGGCCGACAGCGCCACCCTGTCAGCCCTTAAATAAGAATTTAGATGCAGCTTTAGCCAATATCCCACACCAACTCACCGCTCAGCACGCGGGCAATTTGGTCGGGAAAGGTTTTGAGCGAAATTGGCTTGGCAATAAAACCATCGAAACCAGAAACCCGCGCTCGTTCTGCTTCGTCACGCGAGCCATTGGCGGTCATGGCGACAACTTTGGTACGCTTGAGTTCAGGCAAGGCCCGCAGTTTCTGAAACACAATATGGCCATTTTCGCGTGGAATCCGAATATCAAGCAAAATTAAATCAAGAAAGCTCAGGATTGGGTTTTGGCGCACCTGCGGCGAATTGAGCCAACTAAAGAAGGCATCGCCAGAAGGTCGCGCATTGCAGTAAGCAACCCCAATCTGCTCGCGCAGAATCCGTAAGGTTAAATTCATGCTGTCAACGTTATCTTCGATGACCATCACTTTCGCACGGCTGGCAACAACGATGGGCGAAGTGCTCGGTCGAACAACCGGATACATGGACTTGCTCCAAAACGAACACAGTAACCATTGCTCAGCAGCAGCCGTCGATGCCTTGCTGGTTAGTGCTCATGATAGTGCTCGATACGAGTCATCCTAGAAGGTAGCCCTTTTGGGTCATCGAGCGTATACCCAAGGTACTGGTGTAGTGTACCTGAATTTTGACGCCCAAATATCAACTTTGGGTTAAGAAATTTGGGCTTAAATTTAGCCAAGCTTCATCTAAAGCTACGATCATTTGTAGTAAGACCAACGGCGCTGGATGCTGGCGCTTGTTCACTCTGCGGCTGTAAGCTGCTTGAAAGGACTAGCGTGCACGGCCATTGCCTGATTTGGTTGGCTAGTGTACCGTAGGGATAGCAACTGGCGCATCGCCTATTAACCAGATTTCAGCGCCAAGCAACTTGCTATCGCTCACAAGGAGTCGCTCGCGTTTATGCCAGAACCACGATCATTTGGCCAGCAATTACGCGACTATCGCCACCAACGCCAACTCACCCAAGCTGCTTTGGCCGAGGAAGTTGGCTGCGCGGTCGAGAGTATTCGCAAGATGGAAGCCAATCGCCAGCGTCCATCACGCAGTTTGGCTGCCCGTTTAGCCACAATTTTGCATTTATCCAGCGAACAAAGCCAGCTCTTTTGTGCTCAAGCGCGTATGGTTGGCACAGCTGAAGCCAAGCAAACGTCAACGCCAAGCGGCTTGCCACTAACTGCCAGTAAATTAATCAATCGCCAAAGCGAGGTTGCAACCTTACACCAGTATCTCAATGCTGAGCATATTCGCATGATCACGTTGACTGGGCCGGGCGGCGTGGGCAAAACCCGCTTGGCCTTGCAAATTGCCCAACAAAGCCCAAAATATTTCCCTGATGGCGTGTATTTCGTCGATTTGGCCCAAGCTACCAGCGTCGCCGACCTTGGTTTAGCCCTGAGCCAAGCCCTCAATTTGCCAAGTAGCAAATATAGCTGGCAACGCCAAATGCAGCTGCATTTTCAGCACGCCCGCATCTTATTAATTCTCGATAATCTTGAGCAATTGTTGAGTGCTACCGCAGTCTTGCGCTGGCTGCTCGATCACACCACTGGCCTCAAATTATTGTTGACCAGTCGGGCTTTGCTGCATTGCGCTGGTGAATATGCGTTGCCGCTTGCGCCGTTGCGGTTGCCAACTACCAGCGCTACGCTTAGCGAACTCAAAACCAATCCTGCGGTGCAATTATTTGTGCAACGAGCCCAAACTTTGAACCCACAATTTAGCCTAACCAGCGCCAACGCCGAGGCCATCAAACACATTTGTTGGCAGGTCGATGGCTTGCCTTTGGCCTTGGAATTGGCGGCAGCACGCACGCGCTTGCTCACACCTGAAGCCTTGTTGGCCTATTTACAACCACCATTGGCCCTGTTGACAACCAACGATCCAACTGCGCCAGCCCGCCACCAAAGCATGCACAACGCAATCAAATGGGGCTACCAACAAATTTCGCCTCAACAACAGCAGCTACTCCGCCAATTGGCAATTTTTCAGGCTGGCTGTACGCTTGATGCAATTCAGGCAATCGTACCCAATCAGTCCCAACTTGAGTTGCTTGATCAATTGGCGAGGTTGATTGATCATAGTTTGTTAACGATGCAGGCCGAACCAGAGCAACCACAGCGCTTTCGCATGCTCAGCTTGATTCAGGAATTTGCGGCCCAGCAATTGCACGACCATGGCGAATTAAACACGCTTGCCCAACGTCACCTTGAATATTATGTCATGTATTGCGAATCGCTGAGCGAGCAAGTGTTGGAGCAGCGTCAAGCCCTTTTAGCCGAGCGCGAGAATATTCGGGCTGCAATTAATTGGGCAATCAGCACGCAGAATTGGTCAGCAGCCAGCGCATGTATCGTGCCGTTAGCTGAATTTTGGTATCGTTATGGAGCAAGCGAAGAGTTGCAAACATGGCTTGATTGGCTAAGTGCTCAGCAGCTTACACCAACTATGCACGCCCGTTGCAGCGAAATGCAAGGCTATATTGCGGCTTTTTTGCAAAGCCAATATCGCGCTGGCCAAGCCTGGTATCAACAAGCGTTGGCCCAACGCCAAGCTTTGCAACAACCAGCAGCAATTGCTGAAAATATGGCAAAATTGGGCGAAATTACGATGGAGCAAGGCTATTATGCCCAAGCGCTTGAGCATTATCGCAATGCTTGTAATTTGTATGAGCAGCTTGGCGATCAGGAGGCAGTGTTTGCCATGCACGATTGCCAAGCAATGGTTTTGGTTCGTCAAGGCCAATTGAAGCTTGCCCAACAGCTTTTGCAACAAAGCCTGGCTTATTGGCAGCAGCAGCACATTTTGCCCAGCCTTGCATTTAGCCTGAATTATTTAGGCATGATTGCGCTCTATCAAACGAATTTTACAGAAGCTCAAGCGGCGCATGAACAAGCGTTGGCAATTTGGCGCAGCCTTGATGATCAACGAGGCATCGCTTCGGCCTTGAATGCGCTCACGCCGGTGTTGGTGCAGCAAGAGCAATTAAGCGCCGCACTGGCAGCAATCAAAGCTAGCCTGCAAATTCGCTGGAACTTGCACGATTATGATGGCTTGGCATGGAATTTGGAACGCTTTGCTGAATTATTAAGCAGGCAAGGTCAGGCGGAATTGGCAATTCAAGCGTGGAGCAAAGCCCAGCAATTGCGCGCTGAATTGGCCGTGCCGTTATTTGAGGCTGAGCAACAACGTTTACAGCCAACCATTGCCAATTGTAAGCAGCAACTAGGCTCGGCTCAATGGCAGCAAATCTGGTTTGATAGCCAAAGTTTAGGTTTGGCTAACCTGATTGAAACGCTTTTAGCACAGGTATAATTCTTAAATTTATTTAAAAATACCCCGCTTTTACCCCGGTTTTTATCCTTCTGTTGGCTAGCGGCGTTTGGTCTAATACAGCTGCTAGTCAACGAAGGAGGCCACGCGCCCAGCAAACTGAGGGAATGCAGCGCAGGAGCGACGCATCATCTAGAACGGGGTACATGATGAAAGTTTATAAACCAATGCTCAAACTTATTGTCGCGTTTTTGGTCTTTTTGCCGCTCGTCACCAGTGCGGCCAGCAGTACCGAGCAGTTTAACCAGCCAATCAGCAATTCGAGCATGTTCAGCTGGTACAGCAACTCTAGCATGGCGACTGGCACAGCCAACATCAGCGATAGCCAAGCCCAAGATGGCAAAATTATGCGGCTTTCGATTGGCGCGAATCAAGCTGCCTACCCAGGCCAAGGCTCGAACTTAGTTTCACGCCAAATGTATCATTATGGCACTTACGAAGGCCGCATGAAAACCGCCAACTGCGCCAGCGACGAAGGCGTAATCAATGGCTTTTTCACCTATTTTAATGATGGCAGCGATAGCAATGGCAATGGCTTGCCTGATAACAGCGAAATTGATATTGAATGGCTGTGTGCCGAGCCACAATCAATTTTAATTACCATTTGGACTGATTACAACGACCCAACCGCGATCAGCCGCCGGGTCTACCGCAAGATCAATGTGGCAACTGGCACGGTTGAATATACCCGCTATGCCACAACCTTCGGCGGAAGTTACACCGATTTATCGAATAGCCAAGGCGAAAATCAGCCCACCACGGTGCAGGCGATTCCTGGCTACAATTCGGCCACCGCGTTCTACGAATATGGCTTCAATTGGACTGCCAGCAACGTGACCTTGTGGGTTGTTAATCCAAGCAATGGCCAAAAAATTGTGCTCTGGGATTATCGCGGGCCAAGCGCACGCATTCCGCAAAATCCAGCGGCCTTTATGGTCAATTTGTGGCATCATCCCAACTGGACGCCAGAATGCTGTGCCAACGCCACCAACCCACCTCGGGCAACCCGTTCGCTCGATATCGATTGGTTGCGATTCACGCCTCAAGGCGATATCCCAAGTGATACGGTTGCGCCAAGTGCGCCAAGCAACCTGCAAGCAGCCAGCAAAACCCATAACAGCGTGAATTTGAGTTGGAATGCTGCAACCGATAATGTTGGCGTGGTTGGCTATGATATTTATCAAAATGGCGGCAGCAATCCAGTTGCTAGCAGCAGCAGCACCAATATTACAATCAATGGCTTGAATCCGAGCACCGCCTATAGCTTTGCGGTCAAGGCCCGTGATGCAGCGGGCAATCGCTCGGCCAACAGCAACAGCTTGAGCGTTACTACCAACAACCCACCAACGAGCGGCAACGGCTTACAAGCCACCTTTGTCAAAACCTCAGATTGGGGCAATGGCTACGTTGGGGTGTATCGCATCACCAACAATGGCAGCAGCGCGGTCGATGGTTGGACGCTCAGCTTTGATTTGCCAAGCAACGCCACAATTGCTAGCTGGTGGGATGCGACCCAAGCTAAAAATGGCAACCGCTACACCGCTGGCAACCTAGGCTGGAATCAGCGGATCGAGGTTGGTCAAACGCGCGAATTTGGCTTTAGTGGTAGCTACAGCGGCGCATGGGTCAATCCCAGCAACTGTATTGTCAATGGCCAAAGCTGTAGCGGCGGCACAACCAGCCAAAATCTGGCACTCGGACGACCAGTCCAAGTTTCTTCAGCAGAAACCAGCGCGCTAGGCGGAGCGAACGCCACCGACGGCAATAGCAACACCCGCTGGGCCAGCAGCTACAGCGATCCGCAATGGATTCAAGTTGATTTGGGCAGCAGCAAAAACCTGAGCAAAGTCGTGCTGAATTGGGAAGCAGCCTATGCCCGCGTCTATCAAGTGCAAGTTTCCGATGATGCTAGCACATGGCGCACCCTGAGCACAGTCAGCAACGGCGATGGCGGCACGGATACGCTGAATGTCAACGGCAGCGGGCGCTACCTGCGGGTGTACGCAACCCAACGCGCCACCGAATGGGGCTACTCGCTGTGGGAGATCGCCGCCTACAACTAAGGATCAACACTCCTGCGACTAACCCCCTCGTTCTGATTGAATGAGGGGGTTCTGCCTTTTAAAAAGCGCCGTTACCCTTCCTTTTTAAAAGGCAAGCGTGCCATGAATTGGCGGGCGCTTCAGCTTCATATCGAAGCTAAAGCGGCGCGTTGCAAGGCGTTGCTCGCCAGTTTTTGGGGCTTGCAGCAGGGGCATTGGCGTAGGTAGACTAAGCAATAATTCGTTCAAGGAGATTTTAGGCTATGAGCAAGCAAAAACGACCACTTTCAACCAGCGAACAGCGTATTATGCAGCTTCTGATTCAAGGTCAGACCAATAAAGCGATTGCTGTAACCTTAAATCTAACCACTGGCAGCGTTGAAACCAGCTTACACCGAATTTATGTCAAATTAGGAGTGGAAAATCGGGTGCGGGCTGCTTTGGTCTACCTCCAATTAACCAATGCTGGTCAGCCATTGCCGTCGAGCGAAAATAGTTCGCGTATATGAATCCTGTTAGATTAAGCTAGCAATTACTAGATTAATCACTTAAACTGGGGGTAAAATAGGGCTAGAATAACGCTGAGCAACAGCATTTCAGCGTTTTTAACATGATGGAGTACTCATGGAAGCCACAGTTGGTCAAACTAGCCCTGCCCAAGCAAGCCGCGAAATAGCATTTTCGGTGCTCGATTTAGCCACCGTTTTCGAAGGTAGCACGCCTGCTGATGCGTTTAAGAATAGTTTAGCCCTGGCGCAACATGCAGAGCAGCTCAATTTTACACGCTTTTGGCTGGCCGAGCATCATAATATGGCGAATGTTGCCAGCGCTGCCACTGCTGTGGTCATTGGCCATGTTGCCGCAGGCACCAAGCGGATTCGGGTTGGTTCTGGCGGGGTTATGTTGCCCAATCACTCGCCATTGGTCATTGCTGAACAATTTGGCACACTTGAATCGATCTATCCAGGCCGAATCGACTTAGGCTTAGGCCGAGCGCCGGGCACCGATGGCCGCACTGCTATGGCGTTGCGCCGCGATATGATGGCCAGCGCCGAGCGCTTCCCCGATGATGTGCGCGAACTGCAAGCATATTTTGCCGAGCCTAGCCCAGGCCAATATTTGCGGGCAATTCCCGGGGCTGGCTTGCATGTGCCATTGTGGTTGCTTGGCTCAAGCACGTTTAGCGCGCAGTTGGCGGCCAAATTAGGCTTACCATTTGCCTTCGCTGCCCATTTTGCCCCAACCCATTTGTTTGATGCCTTGCAATTGTATCATCAGCACTTTCAGCCATCGGCCCAGCTCGCCAAGCCCTATAGCATGGTTGCAATCAACGTGATTGGCGCGGAAACCGATGCAGAAGCCCAATATTTGTTTACCAGCATTCAACAAGCCTTTATAGATATTCAGCGCGGTACGCCGCGGCCAATTCCGGCTCCAACCAATGATCCAGTCAAACGCCAAGCGCTAGATTTCGCTTTTGCTCAAAGCCCAATGTTGGCCTACACCGCGATTGGCACGGTTGATACCTTGGAACAACGCCTAAGCCAGATTATCAAAGAAACTGCTGCCGACGAAATTATGGTTAGCGCCAATATTTACGATCAAGCAGCGCGCAAACGCTCATTTGAGATTGTGGCCGCCGCCCGCGATCGGATCAACGCCAAACGCCTAGCCCACTCATAATTTCCAGCTGTATACGCAAGAGAATTCTAATCCGCTAAACTCCAAAGCGGCTGCTTGCTATTGCAAAGCAGCCGCTTTTCGCGTAAGCCAGCCCAAACCTGTATAATAAGCCCAAGCCTAGCTTAGCAGGGAGATCGCGATGATCGCATCGGTACGAGGTGTTGTGCAATTTATTGGTCTGGATCAGGTAATTATTGACGTGCATGGCGTGGGTTTGGCGATTGCTGTGCCGCGCACGGTTTTGGCAACCATCGGAGCAATTGGCGATAGTGCCCAGTTGTATACCCACTTGCATGTGCGCGAAGATATGTTGGCCTTATTCGGATTCAACTCGCCAGCTCAACGGGCCTTATTCGAGTTGCTCTTAGGCGTGAGTGGCATCGGCCCGAAGGTTGCGTTGGCGCTGCTTTCCGCCGCCAGCCCCGAAGAATTGCAACAGGCGATTGCTCGCGAAGATACAACTATGCTCTCAAAGGTGCCAGGTATAGGCAAAAAAACCGCTGCCCGCTTAGTGCTTGAACTGAAAGGCAAATTTGGCGTAAGCACAATTAGCCATCAACTCAGCAGCAACCCAGGCTTGCTCGCAATCAACACCGAGCTGATTGATATTTTGACCAGCCTTGGCTATAGCAGCACCGAGGCCCAAGCAGCGCTCAATGCCTTGCCAGCAGATGCTCCCGCCGACACCGAAGAGCGCCTACGCTTGGCTCTGCAATATTTTGGTGGCGTATAGCTTGGCCCATAAGTCAGCTGCGATTTAGGCCATGCGGGTAGCTGCATAATAGGACTACTATGCAGGATTCTCGTTAGGATGGCCGTAAGCTAGCACTGGCATACTAGGTTCAAATCCTTCCTCCTCACACACACTCTTCTCTCCTACAAGCGGCCCAACTGGGCCGTTTGTAGTTTTAGCTCAATACAAAAACGACCAACTGAGCAACCTCAGTTGGCCGATCGCACAAGCAATAAACTATTGGGCTAAGCGCTGTTGGCGAAACATTTCATACAGCACAATGCTGGTGGCAACGCCCAAATTGAGCGAATCGCAGGTGCCAGCCATCGGAATCCGCACTAAGGTATCGCAGATGCTTTGCTCAACGACCGAAAGCCCAAGCCGCTCGCTGCCCATCAACAAAATCGCAGGGCTTGGGTAGCTGATCGTGTGATATTCTTGCTCAACATCGGGTGTGGTGCCAATCACATGATAGCCGTTGGCGTTTTTCCATTGGCCAAATTCTTCGAAGGTTGTGCGCACCATGCGCAAGGCAAACAACGAACCCATGCTTGCCCGAATCGCCGCTGGATGATAGGGATCGGTCGTGTCGCCAATCAAAATCAAGCCTTCGCAGCCAACTGCATCACAGGTGCGCATAATTGCACCCAAATTGCCTGGATTACCAACCCCATTCAAGGCAACCCAAGGCCGATCAGTCAATTGCACATTGCTTAATGGCTCTTGCTCCAGTTTAACCACGGCTCCAATGCCTTGGAGATTTTCTTTGAATGAGATGCCCGAAAAAGCGCTAATCGAAAGTTCAACCATTTGTTTGGCAGCTTTGCGCAAGGCACTGACGGTCTCGTTAGAATGCTCGGTGCGCGAAAGCAACTCCAGCGAAATCGCGCCAATTTCAATTGGTAAGCCAGCATTAATCGCTTGGGCAACGATCCGCGCACCTTCAATATAGTAGGTTCCAGTGCGATCACGGGCATCGCGCGAGCGCAATTGGCGAATTTCTTTAACGATGTCGGGCAAAACAGTTTGCTCAAAAACTGGCGCAGGCTTTTGGGCTTGAGTTGATGGTTTACGACCATAATTCGAACGTTCATCTCGATCGGTGCGTTTGGCAGGCGGGCGCGCAGGCCGTTGTTGGCTAGCTGGCTGGCGATTTGGTTTGGTTGGTTTGCGTGGCATGATACGCTACTTTCTCCCACAGCAGCAGTATAAGCATCCACTGGGGAAAGTATTTTAACCAAAAAACCGTCACCTGCCAAACGCCGAGATCAACCAAACTGCTTATTCGGCTACTTCGCGATATTCAAACCAATCAAAATCGGCCACTGATTGGCTTGTTTGGCCTTGGCTGCTTGCATACAAGCCAATCACTGTGCCCACAAACCCACCAGCAATCGGTGTGCTCAAAAAGCGTCCATCGAGATTTTCCAGCACTGGTTGCCATGCATCGGGCTGCTCGGCCACGAAAAAGCTATAGTCTTGACCATAGGCCACAATCCGCAAATACTGGCGCTGGCCGCTGACTGGCACGCTGGCCAAGGTTTCTTCCTCGCCATTGCGGCTAACAATTAAGCTGGCTTGCTGCTCACCAGTAATCACAAATTGGACTTGATATTTATGGTTTTGAATCAAGACTAAGCCTGCAACTTCATGCACTTGCTGCGGCTGAAATTCCAGCACAGTTTGGGCCAAAAAGTTCATATGCTGCTGGCGGCGCCCAACAAAACTGGGGTTGGCCATTTGATTAATTTGCTCAGGCCGTAATTGCATGCGCAGCCAACCTTGTCGCTCGCTTAAGCTCCACCATTCTGAGCGTGGCGTGCGCAAAAACATCCAATACATGGCCAACGTATCGCCATCAAAATGGTCGCATGCAGCTTGCACTGGCCAGCGTTGCAGTGGCAAATTGGGCGCAGGATAGCTGGATTCAACTTTACCCGTGCTAGGGCTGATCAAGGGCCAGCCTTGTTCCCATTCAACCGGAGCTAAGAAGGTTTCACGGCCAAGATTGTAAAAACCGCCACCATAGGGGCGCATCGCGAGCAGCACCAACCACCATTCACCGTTTTGGGTTTGCACCAGATCAGAATGGCCAGTACCCATCACCGGGTAATCGCGGCCAAGCTGGCGATGGGTCAAAATAGGATTGGCCGGATAGCCTCCATAGCCTTTGGTTAATTCGCTGCTGCGGGCAATCGTTACCGCATGATTATATTCCGTGCCAGCCTCGGCAATCAGCAAATAATACCAACCATCAATTTTGTAAAGATGTGGGCCTTCAGTCCAAACCACACCGTTGAGCGCGCCCCGCCACAACACCGATTGCTCGCCAATCAATTGCATCGTGCTCAGATCAAGCTCTTGCAGCCAAATTTCGCATTGGCCTTCGTATTCGGGGTTGGCTTTGCCACGATTGCCCACATACCACGCCCGACCATCCTCAAAAAAGAGCGAGGGATCGATTCCATCAGCATCGAGCCAATAGGGGTCTGACCATGGCCCAGCTGGCGATTCAGCGGTCACAATAAAGTTGCCATGGCGCTCTTTGCCTGCAATCAAGGTCGTAATCATATAAAACGTGCCATCGTGATAGCTAATCGTTGGGGCAAAAATTCCTGCTGATGGATGAATTTCGTCGAGATTCAGTTGCGATGGACGATCTAAAATATGGCCAATTTGCTGCCAATGCACCAGATCGCGGCTATGGTGAATTGGCACGCCTGGAAAATATTCAAAGGTCGAATGAATTAGATAATAATCTTCACCCACCCGACAAATCGCTGGATCAGGATAAAAGCCCGTCATAATTGGATTGTGAAAGCGGCGTTGCATAGTGTTCCTCACACATGGAAGGGTTATATGTTGGTTCTTTTTTAGCAGAAATTTGTTAAGATGCAATTGAAAGTTTCGTGTTTTTGGAGCAAACAATGAGCGATTTGCCAGCCAGCGCCCAAATCTACAACAACCACATCTTAAAGTTTTACGATTTTTTAGTGCACGGCATCTCTGATAGTTTTATTTGGCGCTGCCCCAAGCCCAATTTAGTTGCGTGGTATCGGCAGCATTTACGCTCCCAGCATTTGGATATTGGGCCAGGCAGCGGCCTATTGCTGCGCGAAACCCTCGCTCAACACAGTTTAGATAAACTGCTGCTGCTCGATGTTAATCCTGAGTGCTTAATCCAAGCCAGTGCGAATCTCACGCAATGGCAACCGCAAGCTGTTCGGGCTTCGATTATGCAAGCCTTGCCACTCAGCGAGCAGTTTGAATCGATTGGCTTGGGCTATATTTTGCATTGTATTGCAGGCACGCCTGAGGTCAAAGGCGCAGTCTTGCAACGCTTGGACGAGCGGTTAACGCCCAACGGTGTGCTGTTTGGCGCAACAATTTTAAGTGCTAGCGAGCCGTTTCATAGCGCTACTGCCCGGCGCTTGATGGGTATCTACAATCAGCGCCAAATTTTCGCCAACCAAACCGACACGCTTGCCAACCTCGAAACCATGCTCCAACAGGCCTTTCAGCGCTACGAAATTAAGCGTATCGGCAGCGTCGCCCTGTTTGCTGGCTGGCAGTGAGAAATTAGGGATCGGTTGTGGGGATCGGTTGTTCGGCATCAGGCGAGAGATTCAGGAACCGCGAAGAGCACGAAGGGCACGAAGGCTACAGGCTTGTGGCTCTCGGAATATCATTGGAGTTGGCGACAGGTAGTTGGCACTGCACAGGATACCGATCCCCGATCCCTAACACCCGACCCCTCGCCCCGCAACCGCGAAGCGCACGAAGGGCACCAAGATCGCCAAGTTTTGGGGTATAGCATCAATAATAACAGTCCGCAACACAAATATGAGGGATGCAGGGGATGAAAACCCCTGCGTCTCCCGCCTTGAGGCGGGACGGAAGGGTGGTGATCATCAATAATTGTTAAAATCGCTTGTGGTTCATCGCAACAAGGTTAGCTGCTGCTGAAATCCAAGCAATATTTTAGAAGAATTTTAGTAAAAACACCTGTAGACTAGCTCGTTAACGTGGCGTGCTCGCATGCGTTTGCCCAAACGCAAGGCGCGACCCTTGAGCAACTAAGCGCTGCTTGGCAAACAACGATGTAGAGCAGCATGGAGATCAGCGATGATTAGCAACCCACCCCGCGAACGCCTAGTGTTCGATCAAGGCTGGCGTTTTGCCCTCGGCCATGCCTTCGACCCCGCCCAAGATTTTCAGCTTGATAGCAGCCATTTTTCGTTTTTGGCCAAAGCTGGCTATGGCGATGGTGCAGCCTCGCCCAAATTCGACGATCGGGCTTGGCGTGTGGTCGATTTGCCCCACGATTGGTGCGTCGAACTGCCATTCGATCAATATGCCAGCCACAGCCATGGCTACAAAGCAATTGGCCGCAAGTTTCCCGCCAACAGCGTTGGCTGGTATCGCAAAAGCTTTGAAATTGCCGCCAGCGAGCTTGGGCGACGGATCAGCCTCGAATTCGATGGCGTGCATCGCGATTCCAAGGTTTGGATCAATGGCTTTTATCTTGGCAACGAGCCAAGCGGCTACACCAGTTTTAGCTACGATATTAGCGATTATCTGAATTATGGCGGCCAGAATGTGGTTGTTGTGCGCGCCGATGCTACCACCGAGGAAGGGTGGTTTTACGAAGGCGCTGGCATTTATCGCCATGTCTGGCTCTGCAAAACCGCGCCGCTGCATGTCGCCCGCTATGGCACCTTTGTGACGAGCGAAGTCCACGAGACAAGCGCAACGATAACGATTCAAACCACAATTGTCAACCAAAGCCAGCAACCAGTGGAATTCAGCTTACGCGAAACCATCAACGCACCTGATGCAACGCCCGTCGTGCAAGCCCAAAGCCCAATCTATCAACTTGCTGCTGGTCAAAGCGCCGAATTTACCCACCAGCACCAGCTGAACAATCCCCAACTCTGGGATCTTACCAGCCCTCATTTGTATCAACTTACTACCACTGTGCAACTTGGCGATGACGTAGTTGATAGCTACGAAACCAGCTTTGGGGTGCGCAGCATTCGCTTTGATCCCGATCAGGGCTTTTTCTTGAACGGGCGCTCGGTCAAATTAGTTGGCAGCAATCAGCACCAAGATCATGCTGGAGTTGGCACGGCGCTGCCCGATAGTTTACAAACATATCGCATTCAACGCTTGCAGGAATTCAATCATAACGCGATTCGCACCTCACACAACCCGCCAACGCCTGAGTTTCTTGATGCCTGTGATCGCTTGGGTATGTTGGTCTTGAATGAAAACCGCTTGATGGGCAGCAATCCTGAGCATTTGCGCCATGTCGAGCAACTGATCAAGCGCGATCGCAACCATCCATCGGTCATTTTATGGTCGTTGGGCAACGAAGAATGGGCGATTGAAGGCACGATTATCGGCGCACGCATCGCCAGCACCATGCAACGTTTCGCCCGCCAATTCGATCATACCCGCCTATTCACGATTGCCTGTAGCGGCGGCTGGGATAAAGGCATTGGCACGGTGACTGATGTGGTTGGCTATAACTACATTTGGCATGGCGATATTGATGCGCACCACGCCAAATTTCCTTGGCAAGCTGGCGTTGGCACCGAGGAAAGCAACACCTATGGAACCCGCGGCATTTACCAAACTGATGCTAGCCGCGGCCACTTGGCGGCATCTCCCAGCGGTGATGGCTACGCCGACACCGAATTTAGCTGGCAATTTTATGCTCAACGCCCATTCTTGGCTGGGCTATTCTTCTGGACGGGCTTCGATTATCGCGGCGAACCAACGCCGTTTGAATGGCCAGCGGTCGCCAGCCAATTTGGCTTTTTCGATCTCTGCGGTTTCCCCAAGGATATTGCCTACTACACTAAGGCTTGGTGGGGGCAAAAGCCAGTTTTACACCTTGGCTATCACTGGGATTGGCCGAACGATCTCGGTCAAGTCAAAAGCTTTCCAATTTATAGCAATTGCCAAGAAGTTGAGCTGTGGCTCAATGGCGTGAGCCTTGGCCGCCGTGCAATGCCCAAAAACGGTCATCAACAATGGGAAGTCGCCTATCAACCAGGCGAATTGCTGGCTCGCGGCTATAACGATGGCGTTGAAGTGATCAGCGCGAGCCTGCGCACCAGCCAAGCAGCCAGCCAGATTCAGCTTGTGCTTGATTATGGTCAACTCAAGCAAGTGGGCGATCTTGCGGTCGTTACGCTGCAAGTCTGCGACGAGCAAGGCCAAATTGTGCCAACCGCCAACCACCTGCTTGATCTCCAATTAACTGGTTCGGCCAAGATTTTGGGCGTTGGCAATGGCGATCCCTCCAGCCACGAGTCAGATCAATATCACCAACGCTACCTCATTAGCCCAATTCAAATTACTGGCGAGCAAACCGCCGCTGATCTGAGCGCTGGCTTAGAGTTGGCACGCGGAGCAGTAGCCCAAAGCTGGCAACCAGCATTCTGGCACCATAACGACGATCAACAAGCCAATTCACAACCCTATATCGTCTTCAATGGCAGTTTTGAGCTACCAAACTACAGCGAAGCGAGCAGCATTCGTTTGTTCAGCAAAAGCATCGCCCACGACTATAGCGTTTATATCAATGGCCAACTGATCGCCAGCGAGATTGCGCTGGCTCAGGGCGACCAAGTATTTGAATTGAGCCACGATCTGGTGCGGCCTGGCCAAAACAGCTATCTAGTAACTGGGCGCTGGATCAAAAAAGCCAATCCATGGACGTTCCCCAATCGTGAGCCTGGGGTAGTGCAAGTTATCGAGCCAGCAGCACCATGGCAACGCCGCGCTTTCAACGGTTTAGCCCAAGTAATTGTGCAACACACTGGCGGCACTGAGCCAATTAGCCTCAGCGCAAACAACCCTGAACTCAGCAGCGCAAGCCTGACATTTTAATCTTCGGCAACTGTGCGAGCCAGCACTGCTTCCAACAAGGCAGTTGCTGGCTCCTCGATTAATAATAATTGATCGATTTGATCGCTTTCCATGGCTTGCAAAATTAATTCGTTAATCCCGCCCACAATTGCCATCGCCAAAGCTGGCGTGATTTGGCGTTTCTGCGGCGAATCATAGTGTTGGTCGGCTCCGGTTGCCCGCAACAAATCAGCAAAGCGTTGATTGGCGGCGCGGCGCACCTGCAAACCCCTGCTGCCTGCGGCCAGAATCTCAATAAATAACGTCCGCATCAGCAACGGATGGGCTTTGATGCGCTGTAAATAGGCCCGATGGGCGCAGCGCACCCGCGAATGCATATCGTGCGCGCTCTCGATTGCTTGGCGAATAACCTCGATCAGCTGGTCGGTGGCGGCGGTATAGAGCGCCAACAAACAATCTTCTTTGCTCGCAAAATGCTCATAAAACGTCCGCTTGGAAACCCGCGCCAAGCGCACAATATCGGCAATTGTCGTTTCTGCATAGCCTTTTTCGGCCACCGCCGCCGCCATGCCATCCATCAAGCGGCTACGATATTCAGTTTCGCTTACTTGTTCGGTCATACCACCCTCGTCGTTGAGCCATTCCTCACCCATACTAGCTTAATTTCTTGGTACTTGACAGTACCAGAAGCAAATGATAGCATAAATCGTGTTGGTACTCAATAGTACCAAATATTCTTTTTGATGATTCGCGGCGACCTGCACAGGCCAGCATTGCAATAAACGAGGCTCGTTGTATGAGTATTTCCAGCCCAATTCGTGCTATTCCCCAACCACCAACTCGTCCGATTGTTGGCAATGTGCCAGATATTGGCATGGAAACACCGGTGCAAAATTTGATGAAACTAGCCCAGCATTATGGGCCAATTTTTCGGGTGAGTTTTCCCAATCGCTCGGTATTGGTGGTTTCTTCAGCAGCGCTAGTGGCCGAAATTAGCGATCAAGAGCGTTTTGATAAATTATTGCATGGCCCGTTGATTCAAATTCGCGATTTTGCTGGCGATGGTTTGTTTACGGCCTACACCGAAGAAGCCAATTGGAGCAAGGCTCATCGTTTGTTGATGCCAGCCTTTGGGCCAGCAAGCATGCGCAATTATTTTGATGACATGCTCGATATCGCCGACCAATTGTTTACCAAATGGGAGCGCCAAGGGCCAGAAACCGATTTCGATGTTGCCGATAATATGACCCGCCTGACGCTGGACACGATTGCCTTGTGTGGCTTTGGCTATCGCTTCAATTCGTTTTATCAACGCGAAATGCACCCATTTGTTGAGGCAATGGTGCGAGCCTTGGCCGAAGCAGGTGCGCGCGCCCGCCGTTTGTCAATTCAAACCAAACTGATGCGTTCGACCCAGCGTCAATACGAAGCTGATATGCACTATATGCACAGCATTACCGATGAATTGATCGCCAAACGCCGCAACCTCCCCAGCAACGAAGTGCCCAATGATTTATTGGGATTAATGCTCAATGCCAAAGATTCAATCACTGGCGAAGGCTTAGATGATGCCAATATTCGCAATCAACTGGTGACATTTTTGATTGCAGGCCACGAAACGACCAGCGGATTGCTCTCGTTCGCCACCTATTTCTTATTGCAACAACCAGAAATTTTGCAACGCGCCCAAACCATTGTCGATGCTGTGCTGGGCGATCGCTTGCCGCGCTACGAAGATTTAGCCAAACTTGGCTATCTCGACCAAATTTTGCGCGAAACCCTGCGGCTTTGGCCAACCGCACCAGTGTTTGGCGTCTATGCCAAGCATGATACGACGATTGCTGGCTTTCCAGTTAAGCAAGGCGAAAAATTCCTTGCGCTGTTGCCAACTTTGCACCGCGACCCCAAAGTGTGGACTAATCCTGAAGCGTTTGATCCCGATCGTTTTGCGCCCGAAAGCCGCGAACAAATTCCTGAACATGCCTGGAAGCCATTTGGCAATGGTCAACGCGCCTGTATTGGCCGCTCATTTGCCATGCAAGAGGCCACGTTGGTGCTGGCAATGCTGCTGCAACGCTTTGAATTGTCACAACCTCAGCCCTACAAACTGCATGTCAAAGAAACCTTGACCCTCAAACCAGAAGGCTTGACCGTGCGCGCTCGCCTGCGCAAAACGATTAATCGGGCCAGCCATGCAGGGCAACCAACAACTACCCCTAAACCAGCTAGCAACCAAGCCCAGCACAACACGCCATTGTTGGTGCTCTATGGCTCAAATTCTGGCTCGTCGGAAGCTTTTGCCCGCCGCATTGCCAGCGATGGCGAAGCCCAAGGCTACCAAGCAACTGTTGCGCCACTCAATGATTATGTCAATAAATTACCAACTACAGGTGCAGTGAGCATCGTTGCGGCTTCGTACAATGGTCAGCCCGCCAATAATGCCCAAGCTTTTTGCCAATGGCTGGCCAACGTGGAGCCAGGCTCGCTCAAGGGCGTGCGCTATAGCGTGTTTGGCTGTGGCAACCGCGATTGGCAAAGCACCTACCAAGCAGTGCCAAGCCAAATTGATCAGCAATTGCAGGCAGCAGGAGCCACACGCTTGCTCGAACGTGGCGCAGCTGATGCCCGCAGCGATTTCTTTGGCGATTTTGAGCGCTGGTATGCGCCATTTTGGCAAACCCATAATCAAGCATTTGCAATCGAAACCACAACAATCAATTCCAAACCACTCTACGAGGTTGAACTACTGCCAACAAGCAGCAACCAACTAGCCCAACAAAACGGCTTGGTGTTTGCTAATGTGCGCGAAAATCGCGAACTAGTGGATTTAAGTTCGCCTTTAGGTCGCTCAAAACGCCATCTCGAATTCAGCTTGCCTGCTGAAATTCAGTATCGTGCTGGCGATTATTTGGCAATTCTGCCAGAAAATCATCCAAACCTGATCGAGCGGGTCTGCAAACATTTTGGCCTTAAACCAGAACAAAGCGTGGTTTTGCACGCCAATCGGGCCGCCAACTTGCCACTTGAGCAGCCCATGAGCCTTGGGGAGTTGCTCAAAAGCCATGTTGAATTGGCAACGCCAGCGACTCAGCATCATTTAGCAATTTTGGCAGCAAAGAATGTTTGTCCGCCGCATCAAATCCATTTAGCTAGTTTGGCACAAGATACTGAGCGTTACAACAACGAGATTCTGCAAAAACGGGTCAGCGTAGTGGATTTGCTTGAGCAATATCCATCATCAGTGCTGAATTTCGGCGAATTTTTGGCGCTTTTGCCAGCAATGCGGGTACGCCAATACTCCATTTCATCATCGCCGTTGCTCAACGCCAACCAAGCAAGCTTAACTGTCGCGGTCGTCGATGCGCCTGCGTGGTCGGGCAAAGGCCAGTTTTATGGCACATGTTCAAGCTATTTGGCCCGCTTGCAGGTTGGCGATCGCATCGCAATCAGCTTGCGCCAGCCACATATTCCATTTCAACCGCCAGTTGATAACAACCAACCATTGCTGATGATCTGCGCAGGCACAGGTTTAGCGCCATTTCGTGGCTTTATCCAAGAACGAGTAGCTCGCCACGAGCAAGGCGAGCTGCTTGGCCCAACTGCCCTGTTTTTCGGTTGCGATCATCCCGAGGTTGATCTGTTGTATCGTGAGCAAATTCAGGCCTGGCAGCAAGCAGGAGTCTTAGAATTTTATCCAGCATTCTATCGCCAGCCAATCGGCGAGGTTAGCTTTGTGCAACATCGGCTCTGGCAAGAACGCCAACGGGTCTGGAGTTTAATCGAACAAGGTGCCGTGATTGCGGTCTGTGGTGATGGGCGTTATATGGCTCCAGCAGTGCGCGAAACCCTTGCCAAAATCTATGCTGAAGCTACTGGCAGCGAGCAAGCAGCAGCCATGGAATGGATTAGCGAAATGGAGCAAGCAGGCCGCTATGTGGCCGATGTTTTTGGCTAGCTTCGGGATTAAATTTCAACTATGCACAAATGCCGTTGGAAATCCATCCAACGGCATTTACTTAATTAATGATTGTTCTAGCTTGAAAACATGGAAATTGTTTATTGCATGAGCTACACACGGCTGTTATACTGCGAGAGTATCCTCTACTCTAAAATATATCGCAGACTCCCTAGCGCAACAACCGCCCAATTCTGCAATCAATTGTGCAAAACCTGATGAGGATGGCGCAATGCCTGATATTGAAGATTCATCACAGCAAACCAATCTTCCTGCATGGATGCGCAATGGCGGGATCGCTGGAGCAAGCTTACAACAGATCGCTTGGAGCGAGCACGCACTTGGGCCAATTGAGCAATGGCCAAGCGCCTTGCAAACCGCGCTGAGCATGGTTTTATCAGCTGCAATCCCCATGGCATTAATTTGGTCGGCAACCCAAACAATGTTTTATAATGATCAGTATCTTAATGTGCTTGGTTCTGATAATTCCCAAACCCTCAGCCAAGCGAAGCTTGAAACCAACTTCTTGAGCCATCCAGCGCTCCAACACGCTATCCAACAGGCCAGCGCAGGCCAAAGCAGCAACCTCAAGGCCGTTACAATCAATCAAACATTAACCGTTGATCTGGCGTTTAGCCCAATTTATGCAGAACACAGCAGCATTGTTGGCGTGCTGGTCAGCATTACCCACAGCAGCAACCAACCACAAAAAAGCGTCGCTAGTCAAACAAGCACAGCTTCATTTTTGCATTTAATCGCTCAATCTACGCCGAGCTTACAGCCAAACAAGCAGTTTCAGTCTGAGCACGAGCAGCTTGGCGCCCTCATCGGCTACGTTGATCGCCAAGGCTATTATCGTTTCAACAATCAGGCCTATCAACAATGGTTTCAACGACCACTGCAGCACATTACTGGCGCGACGCTAAGCGAGGTTTGGGGCGAAGCCGCCTATCAGCAATTTTATGATCATATCCATCAAGCCTTGCTTGGCCAAACTGTACGTTTTGAAACCGTGATTGAGCTAGCCCACGATCAGATTTATAGCGTCGCAATTGAATATCAGCCAGATTTGAATGCTGCTGGCGAAGTACAAGGATTTTTCAGTTTTATCAACGATCTGAGTAGCAATAAAAAATTAGCGGTTGCAGTGCAAGAATCGCAACAACGCTTTAATGCTATTTTTGAAACGAGTTCTAGCCCTATGATTATTACTCGTTTGCAAGATGGCATTATTTTAGATATTAACCAAAGCTTTATTCGTTTGCTTGGTTATCAGTATGAGCAATTAATCAACCAACCCATTCAAGAACTTAATATTTTTGTTAATTTGCATGATCGAACTACTATGGTGCGCCTATTAAAAAAGCAAAGCTATGTTAGCGATTACGAATTAGAAATTCGAAGCAAAGCGAATCAAACAATTTTTGTTATTTGCTCAATGACCTTGCTCGTCTTGGATAATCATTTATGCAGCTTTACGGTTATTCATAATATCAATAATCGCAAAATCTTTGAACGCAAACTGCAAGAAAGCGAAGAACGCTTAAAAATTGTGATTGAAAATTTAAATGAAGGAATTGTCTTATCAGATCTTGAGGGCAATCTTTTTCATTGGAATCGTACAGCTTTAGCGATGCACGGCTTTGCAAGTATGCAAGAATGTCGTGAACGCTTGCCTGATTTTCACGATTTTTATGAAATTAGCACCCTTGATGATCGCATATTAGCTATTGAAGAATGGCCAATGGCGCGGCTGATTCGGGGCGAACGTTTAGAACTAACTGAATTAAAAATTCGGCGGATTAATACGCCAATCGTTTGGGAACGCATCTTTTGCTATGGTGGGGCAACCGTTATTGATTCAAATGGCCATACGGTTGCATTTTTGACAATTACTGATATTACCAAACGCAAACGGGTTGAACAAAAACTGCAATATCAAGCAAATCTCTTAGCCCATGTTTCTGATGCAATTATTTCAACTGATAGCAATTATACAATTAAAAGCTGGAACCGTGCCGCCGAAGAAATTTATGGCTGGCCTGCCCAAGAAGCAATTGGCCAGCGCTTAGGCCATTTGATTCCAACTGAATATATTTACAACGATAGTCATAATCAAGCAAGTGCTCGCTTAATCGAGCAATCATTTTGGCAAGGCGAGGTCTACCAATATACGCGCAATGGCCAAAAACTCCATATACTCAGTAGTGTTTCACTAATTAAAAATATCCAAGGCCACATTCAAGGAACTGTTGGGATTAATCGTGATATTACTGCTTATAAACAAGCAACCCAAGCACTCCAAGAGAGTGAGCTGCGCTTTCGAACATTAACCGAATCATTACCACAATTAATCTGGACCTGTACTATAGCCGGAGCATGCGATTATTTAAGCCAACAATGGGTTCACTATACGGGAATTCCCGAAGCAGAACAATTAGGTTTAGCCTGGGTCAAACAAATTCATCCTGATGATCAGGCGAGAATCCTGAATGAATGGAACAATGCCCTTAATCAGCGGCAAAAGTTTCAGAGCGAATATAGGATTCGCCGCTACGATAATACATATCGCTGGTTTGATACCCAAGCTGTACCATTTTTTAATCAGCAAAACGAAATTATTAAGTGGTTTGGCGCAAGCAACGATATTGATGATCGCAAACGAGCAGAGGATGCTCAATTACGCAGCCAAAAAATGGAAGCCTTAGGCACGTTAGCTGGCGGAATTGCCCATGATTTTAATAATATTTTGCTAGCAATTACTGGCAATACCCAATTAGCAATGCTCGATCTCGATCCACAGCATCCGGTGCAGAATAACTTACGTGAAATTGAACAAGCAGGCGAGCGGGCAACAGATTTAGTGCGCCAAATTTTAACCTTCAGCCGCCAACAAGAAGTTAAACGTGAGGTTGTTTTATTGCCAGCAATTGTTGAGCAAGCAGTCAAATTATTGCGCGCAACCTTGCCAGCAATGCTTGAAATTCAGGTTAATGTCGTAGGCCAAATTCCAGCGACCGCTGCTGATCCAACTCAAATTTTCCAGATTATTATGAATTTGGCGACCAATGCAGCCCATGCGATTGGCAATAATCACGGTTTAATTGAAATTCGGCTTGATTTAATTCATCTGACTGCTGAATTATTGCGCGCACTCCCCAACTTGCAACCAGGCCATTATGTGCGGCTCTCGGTCAGCGACAATGGTTGCGGCATGGAACCAGAAACAATCAAACGCATCTTCGATCCCTTCTTTACAACTAAGCCGCTTGGCGAGGGCACTGGGCTGGGGTTATCGGTAGTTGATGGGATTATGAAGAACCATGAGGGCGCCATTACGGTCTATAGTCAAATTAATAAAGGCTCAACCTTTCGGCTCTATTTTCCAACCACCAACGAACTGCCAACGCCGGAGCCACCAAAACGCCAGTTGCTTAGCGAAAGTGGCTCGGCCCAGATTGTCTATATTGATGATGATCAAGCATTGGTGAGCTTGGCCATTAAGATGCTGACCACCTTGGGCTATACGGTGCAAGGTTTTACCAATCCCCAACACGCCTTGGAGTATATACAGAACGACCCTAATGCCACCGATATTGTGATTAGCGATGTTTCGATGCCCCATATGTCGGGCTTTGATTTGGCCCAACAATTGCAGGCGATTAAGCCCAATTTGCCGATTATTTTAACCTCGGGCTATGTGCGCCCAGAAGATTATGCACGTGCTCAAGCCTTAGGCATTCATTCGTTAATTTTGAAGCCGCACACCTATGAAGATTTAGGCTATACCTTGGCTCAAATCGTCTAGCCAAGGCGGCTGAAATTTTTTAACGGTTCTTTACCCTTAACTCATCTGCTACTCATCCAAGTAGCATAATATCATTCTCGGAAACCACGCTCGGTACAAGGAAACTGCATCAACAATCGTGACGATGACGAGACCTTGGAAGGAGATAACTTCATCACCTTCAACCATCGACCGACAAAACCCCTCCTGTGATGGGGTCACACATCGCAGAACGATTCAAAAATCCTCATTCGCCGCTATCCCCCCCTATGGATAGCGGCGAATATCGTTTAGCGCTTGTTGAGCATGCGCCGCGACCATGCCACCAAGCGCTTGGCAGCTCCCCGATAGGGCGGTTGAAACAGATTAACCATATTCAGGCCGCCTTGTTGAAAGACCGCTCGTTCATGCGAAAAGGTTTTAAAGCTATAAAAGCCATAATAGTTACCCAAGCCACTTTGGCCAACGCCGCCAAATGGCAAATACGGATTGGCCAGATTGAGCAAAACGCCATTAATCACGCTGCTGCCAGCTGGAATTTCGCGCAACAGCCAATTGGTAATTGCTTGATTTTCGCTGAAAATAGCCATTGTTAGCGGCTTGCCACTGGCACGGGTGGCCATAATTACTTCATCAATCTGGTCGTAGACCAAAATTGGCAAAATTGGCCCAAAAATTTCTTCTTGCATAATTGCCATGCCAGGCTTAACATTGGTCAAAACGGTTGGCGCAAAACGCGCTGGATGATCGGTTGATTGACCACCTAAGGCTACTAATGCCCCTTGGGCAACCGAGTTATTGAGCAAGCCGCGCAAGCGAGCTGTGGCATTGGCATCGATAACATTCGCCAAATCAGGCGATTGCAAACGGGTATAATCGCCTTTGCCATAATTACGCTCAATTTGTTTGATAATTAATTGAGTTAACGCTTGGGCCTGCTCACGCTGCACCCAAACATGATCAGGTGCAACACAGGTTTGGCCTGCATTGACAAACTTGCCCCAAACAATCAATTGGGCCGCCCGTTTCAAATCTGCCGAACGATCAACAATTGCTGGCGATTTGCCACCGAGCTCCAAGGTAACCGAGCTAAAATGTTCAGCAGCGCGTTGCATCACGTATTGGCCAATGCGTGGGCTGCCAGTAAAGAAAATATGCTCAAATGGTAAATCGAGCAAGGCTTCGGCTGTATCAATATCGCCCACAACCGTGGTTACATGCTCAGCCTTGAAGGCGGCGGCGATAATATTGGCAATCACTTGAGCGGTATGCGGTGTGCGCTCTGATGGCCGCACAATTGCACAATTGCCAGCGGCAACTGCCCCAACCAAGGGAGCCAAGGCCAGCGAAAGCGGATAATTCCAAGGAGCCAAAATCAGCACCACGCCGCGCGGCTCGTATTGAATCCAGCTTTTGCTACCAGCAAGCATAGTGGGCGTTTTGACCCGTTTGGGCTGCATCCAGCCTTCGAGGCGTTTGATTGCAAAATTAATTTGCTCGATTACCTGTTGAATTTCGGTGGCTTCGGTTTCGGCCACAGGTTTCGCAAAATCAGCCTGCAAGGCTGCATAAATATCGGGGCGGGCTTGTTCGATTGCCCGTTTAAATTGCTGTAAATAGCCAAGCCGCTCGGCTGCTCGGCTGGCAGCGATGCGTCCGCGATTGGCCTGCAAGGCCGCAAATTGGCCATGAATTTGCATGAGGTTCATTGATTCCTCCAACACACCATATCGCAAGCTATTATACGCCAGCTTGGCGGCAACATATAGAAACTTGCTAAAACCACAAACGGCCCAGTCGGGCCGCTTGCAGGAGAGAAGAGTGTAGAGGAGGAAGAATTTGATCGTAGTATCAGGCTTGAAGCTTACGATCCACCTAACGAGCCAAACCGCCACAATTCCTATTTCAATCTAGTCCAAAGGATGAAGTCCGAAGCCAAAATCAGAAGCCAAACGCGATAAGAGGCCAGGGGCTAGGGATTAGGGTTCGGGGCTCGGTCGTTGGGGGCTGGTGCCGAGCGATCAGAAAATAATGGATACATGTGTGGAAGCTGTGGCTAAGCAACCTTCGCGATCTTCGCGATCTTCGCGGTTTCCATCCTTCGTAGCCCTTCGTGTCCTTCGTGGAGCAAATTTTTAACGCAGCGGCGCAGAGTTACGAAATTATGAAGGATAAGGGATGAAGGATGAAGGGCTATTGGGGAAATTAATAATCTGAGCCAATCTGTGCAATCTGTGGCTAAAAATACGTATTCGGGCAATTCGTGACTAAGAAACTTTTCTTTAACGCAGAGGCGCAGAGAATTAATGGCTATGGGCTATAGGCTTTGGGCTAGCGGAATCATAATCCTAAAAATCTAGGCCAATCTGTGGTCAAAAAACTTAACCTTCGTGTTTCTTCGCGATCTTCGCGGTTTCCATCCTTCGTTGCCCTTCGCGTCCTTCGTGGATCAATGAGGACAGATTTTAATGCATTCAATCAATCCTGAGTTTTTAGCAGCATATCGTGAATCAGTTCAGCGCCAAGTTGAGTTAATCAATCTATTAGCGGCTTCATGGGATATGCAGCCAAATGAGGTGTACTATAACTGGCGCTCACAGCATGCTCAAGCGGGCATGATTGTAGACACTGCATGGCGCTATTTTTTTCATGGCCTAGAATGCGATATTAGCAATCAAGAAGATGGGCGCTTTGTGCGGATTGAGTTTGGGCCTGGTGGCCGCGCCGATTGCATTTCGAGCTTTAGCGTGCTGCAATTTATTATGACAAGCAAAGCACCATGGGGCTATTATCCCGAATTACAGGCCCAACTTGCATACAAACCAGCGCCATTTGATGAACTCTCTGGCGATTACCACGCGATCCATGCTTTAATCGAACCACTCTATACAGCTAAACTGATTGAATTGGCCGATCCTACTTTACAGCCGATTTTAGAACAAGCACTGGTTTTTACGCCCGAAGGCAGCCAGCGCTACGAGCTGCCAGCACCTGATGGCAACCCTAATACCCATGGTTTTTGGGATATGATGGTTTGCCACCGCATGGTCTTGAAGCAAGATAAGCAATGAGCACAAAAGGCAAAAGGCAGAAATCAAAAGTCAAAAATCAAAAGCCGCATCCTAATCAGCTATGGCAAAAAGCTTCGTGGATCAATTCTTTAACGCAGCGGCACAGAGAAATAATGGCTCTTGGCTCTTGGCTCTTGGCTCTTGGCTGGCGAGAACCTAATCCTCAACATCTGTGCCAATCTGTGGCTAAAAATACTTATTCGTGTCATTCGAGCAATTCGTGGCAAAAAAAGCTCATTGTTAACGCAACGGCGCAGAGGAATAATGGCTTTGGGCTGGCGAGAACATAATCCTAAAAATCTGTGTCAATCTGTGATCAAAAAAACTTAACCTTCGCGATCTTCGCGGTTTCCATCCTTCGTGGCCCTTCGTGTCCTTCGTGGATCAAAAAAGGGATCAGTGATTACCACTGATCCCCCTTACCATTGCCTAGCCCTGATTGACCTTGGCAACAAGTTCATCAACTTGGCTGGCCTCGAAGAAGCCAAAATTAACGAACTTGGCCAAAGGAATTGGCTCGAAGATCGCGCGGGTGCTGGCGCTTTGGCCTTCGATAAAGGCACCAGCGCTTGCTTGCAACAGCTCAGCCCCAATCGGATCGTCCAAGAATTCCTTGATTGAACTCATGCGGGTCAGCACTTTGCGGGCCGAACGAGGATCTTCATTGACGGTCAGATCGGCGACCAACGGCAGATCGTCGCTACAGCCACCAGCTAAAATTGTGTACTCGCCGCCTTCCATGCGCCACGCTGCTCGTTGCTGGTCGTACACGCTGAAATCGCGCGCAGCAAGGCGTAGTTCGACGGTTTTGGTTTCGCCAGCAGCCAACTCAACTTTGGCAAAGGCTCGCAGTTCTTTAACTGGGCGCAAATAACTGGATTTGTTTGGCTTGACATAGACCTGCACCACTTCTTTGCCTGCGCGGTCGCCGGTGTTGGTCAGGGTTACGCTCACCGTTAAGGGCGTAGTTTCATCAATGCTGCTGGCACTCAGTACAAGCTGATCGTAGCGGAACGTGGTGTAGGATAAGCCATAGCCAAAGGGGAATAGCGGCTTGACTTTGCGCACATCGTAATAGCGATAGCCAATAAACAGGCCTTCGCCGTAGCGTACAACCCCAGCCTCGCCTGGGTAATTCAGGTAGGCTGGGGTATCAACCAGATCGTAGGGGAAGGTTTCGGCCAATTTGCCACTTGGATTGACCGCGCCAGACAACACATCAACTAAGGCGCTGCCTACAGCCTGCCCCGCCAAGCCAGCTTCAAGCACCGCCCGCACTTGGCCAAGCCATGGAATGCTGACCGCCGAGCCGTTGATCAAAATCGCCACCGTATGTGGCTGAACCGCAGCTACCGCTTCGAGCACTTGATTATGGCCAGCTGGCATGTTGATGTGAGTACGATCAGCGCCTTCAGTTTCGTAGGCATCGGGCAAGCCCACCAAAACCAAGCTCACACTTGCATCTTTGGCAGTAGCCAAGGCTTCATTTAATAATGCTTCGTTGGTATTGCCGTCGTGATCGTAGCCAGCCGCAAAGGTCACTTCAACGGCGTGTTCGGTCAGCCATGCTTGCAAGGCTTCAAGCGGTGTATCAACCTGAGTTGCATTAATTTCCGAGCTGCCAGCGCCCTGGTAGCGTGGTTTTTGGGCGAAATTACCAATCACTGCCACGCGGCTGCCAGCAACTGGCAGCAACGGCAAAATCCCATCATTCTTGAGCAGCACCATCGATTCGCTGGCAGCGCGCCGCGCCAAGGCATGATGCGCTGCCCGATCGTAGCTTGCTGCTGGTTGGCGTTGTTCTAGCCCACGCAAAATAATTTTGAGCATGCGGCGGGCAGCTTTATCGATTACCGCCTCTGAAAGCGTTTCCTTGCGCACCAAATCGGCCAACAATTCAACATGATTCAAGGCTGGGCCGGGCATTTCCAAATCAAGGCCAGCGCTTAATGCAGCAGCTTTATCGTTAACCGCGCCCCAATCGGAAACTACAATTCCTTCAAAACCCCATTCATCGCGCAGAATTTCAGTCAGCAGTTGGCGATGTTCGGTTGCGTAGGTGCCATTGATTTTATTGTAGGCCGCCATAATTGTCCAAGGCTGGGCACGCTTAACGACTTGCTCGAAAGCCAGCAAATACAACTCGCGCAACGTGCGTTGATCAACCTCGGCGCTAATGGTCATGCGCTCGAATTCTTGGTTGTTGCAGGCAAAATGTTTGAGTGATGTGCCAACGCCATGCTCTTGCACTTCTTGCACAAACGCCACACCCAATTCGCCAGCCAACACCGGATCTTCGGAATAATATTCGAAGTTGCGGCCACCAAGCGGCGTGCGTTTGAGGTTGATGCCAGGCCCAAGCACAATTTGGACGTTGTTGGCCAAGCATTCTTGGGCAATCGCTGCACCAATCGCGCGCGCCAGCTCAACATCCCAGGTTGAGGCTACAGCGGCGGCGGTAGGAAAACATGTGGCAGGAATTGCATCGACAATGCCAATTGAGGAATTTTCTGGGGGTTTGCGCAAGCCATGCGGGCCGTCGTTCATGTTAATCGAGCCAAGCCCCAAGCGTTCGACGGGGTGCGTGCTCCACATATCTTGGCCAATGGTCAGCGAAATTTTTTCTTCCAACGTCATTTGAGTCAACAAGTCGTTGATTTGTTGATCGCTCGCGGTCATGAATTCGACCTTTCCTTGCTACAAAATGCAGCATCTACGAGAACCAGTGCAACAGCGCAGCATGGACGGGCATTGGATACCCATCCATGAGCCAACGCCCCGTTGCGTCGCATTCCTAATTCACTTGATCAGAAAGGCTATCACACCTGTTCTCAAACTATCGATCGTAAGCCAATAATTGCTAAATAATAAAGCTTGAGCTTGGTTCTTGCAGCGTCGCTTGAACCAATGGAAGCCCCAAAAAGCGCTCGCGCAATTCATCGCGCAGAATGTTGCCTGAAATATGCTGAATCAAGCGTTGAGCATGTTGGCGTTCGCTTACTGCCAACGTAAATTGGCCTTGTGCTTCGAGCCATTCAGCGCGCCACGCCCGAAAACGCCACAGATCATGAATATCACCAGCTGGCTGTTCGTTGATCAAGACCTCGCTAAATTCGATCGCTTCAGCCAATTTGCCTTGGGCCGCAGCCAAACGGGCGCGATAGTTGGAAACCAACGAGCCACCAAACCACAACGCCGAAAGTTGCTCGACAATTTCGGCAACTAAGCGCTCTGCATGGCCATAGTCGCCAAGTTTCAGGCACAATTCAATATGAATAACCCGCAACATGACCCCAGCCACAACTTGTTGCTCGCCAAGTTCAAAGCTCAAAATATGCCGAATCGTTTCGCTCAGCTCTGCTGGATCTTGGCTAGTTTGCTCGATCGTTATCAGCAAGCGCATGGCAATGAACAATTGGCGCAATGCAATTAACGCTTCATCGTTAACTTGTTCAATGTATGCTTCGCCAGCTTCCAGCACATCCAGCGCCGCTTGATAATCGCCGAGCATGCGATAGAGCCGAATGAGCTCAGTGCGCCCATACATATTCAGCATAATCGGCCCTGAAAGGCTCGATTGCTCGATTGACGATTGAAACATATGCAAGGCTTGTTGAATATCGCCAGTTTCAAGCGCAATGCCACCGAGCACCGAGCGCGAAAAGCCCAAATTCCAGGCGTTGCCAATCATCAAGGCCAACCGCTCAGCCTCGCGGGCATAGCGCACAGCTTGATCCAAATCGCGGCGCGAATAGTAGAAATCGGCCATCCCCGAAAGGCTATCAGCCAACATTGGCAGGTTATTCAACGAGCGCCAAAGTTCAATCGCCTCGCGCAACATGCGTTCAGCCAATTCTGGCTGGCCATTGTTGATTGCAACGCGGTGGAAATCGTTGAGACAATAGGCTTGCAGCTCGCGCATGCCCAACTCGCGGGCCAAACTCAGGGCTTTTTCACCCCACGGCTCGGCAGCAGTAAAGCGGCTAAGGTGGCCTTCGATCAAGGCCAAAAGCCAATAACAACGGGCCTCCGATTGGCGATCGCCTTGTTGGGTGGCCAGTTCTAGGGCGCGCGTGGTTTCGCTGCGGCTACGATCAAGGTCGCGATGGTGGCTTGGCAGCATCAACAAACGTGCATGCTCAATCAAGACAATAATCAACGATTCGGTATCATGTTCGCTCTCGCAGCGCTCAAGCACATGCTGGTATAAATCGAGCGCTTGCTTGGTTTCGCCAATTAACTCGGTAGCACGCGCATAATTCAAATACAAGCCGCGCACCACGCTCAAGGGCAAATCGTAATGATGGCTCAAATCGTGGGCGCGTTCGTAATGGCGAATTGCCTCGCGCAAGGCATATTGGCGATAGGCCACGTCGCCAGCAAGCAAGGCATATTCAAAGGCCTTGGGATGCTCTGCATGCATAAAGTGGTTGGCCAAGGCCGCTGCCAATTCCTCGCGCCGTGAGGGATACAACGCTTCTAAGGTTTCGCCAACCACGCCATGCAAACGCCGCCGCTCGGTTTGCAAGGTCGTACTATACACCACTTCATGGACCAAAGCATGGCGAAAACGCAAATAGCCATTGGGATTCGTGCGATCACGCCGTAATAACTCGCGATCGACCAACAAATCGATTGAATTGGTCATTTTTTCGGCGGTTGAGCCAAGCACCTCGGCCACCACGCGAATCGCAAAGCGCCGCCCAATCACCGCAGCAATGTGTAATAGCTGGCGCAACTCGCTGGGCAAACGATCGATTCGCGCCGCCAACAAGCCATGCACGCTATCAGGCAATTCAATGTGATTAATTGCTTCCAGCGCCACCCAACTATTACCATCGTGCATAATCGCTTCGCGATCAATTAATGTGCGAATCACTTCCTCAACAAAGAAGGGGTTGCCATCGGCTTTGTTGAGAATCGCCGTGCGCAAATGCTCGGGCAAGCCATCAAAATGCAGCAAATTGGCGATTAGTTCGCGGCCATTGGCCAACGACAAGGGCGCTAAATTCAATTCGAGGCCACTTAAATCGCGCGCTGATTCGACCAAGCGCCAGCCCACCACTTCGCGATCAGGCCGTGAGGTGGCCAAAATTACGAGCGGAATGTCGTTGTGCAATTGTAAAAGGTTTTGCAGCACATCAACCGAAGCCTCGTCAGCCCAGTGAATATCCTCAATCGACCAAATGACGGGCGTATGTTGGCCTTGGGCCAGCACCAAACGCCGCACAGCGCTGATATACAAGGCTTGCAACGCTTGCGGGCTGAGTTCATCGAAGCGGCGCGAAGCTGGCAGCAACAACAAATGGCTCAGCGCTGGAATCACCTGATCAGCTTGATCTAACAACAGTGCCGTGGCGATTTGATGCAAGGCCGCTGCCATATCATCTTCACCATCGTTGATTGAAACGCCAATTAATGAGCGGACCAAATCGCGCAGCAAGGCGTAGGCACTTTCTTGAGTGTAGGAGAGGCAGCGGGCCTCGTACCAAACAACTTGGGGCAATTGCTCAAAACTTTGATTACGCCATTCGGTCAAGAGCCGACTTTTGCCAATTCCTGCTTCGCCAACCGCCATCACCACCCGTCCGCGCTGTTTGCTGAGATCAGCGGTGACTGCCAACAAACTTTCGAGTTCGCCATGGCGGCCAACCATTGGGCTTTGCAGGCCTTTGATGCCACGGCCAGATGAGGGTCGCGGATTAAGGCCACGCAACTTGAAGACCGCCACATGTTCAGAGCGCCCTTTGATAGCTTTTTCGCCGAGGGCTGCATAATCAAAGACATGGGCAGTCATGCGTTGGGTTTCTGGGCCAACCAAAATCTCAGCATTGCTAGCCAAATCTTGCAAGCGCGCAGCCAAATTAACTGCATCGCCGATGACCGAATATTGCTGCCGCCCGAGCGAGCCAATGCCGCCAGCAATCACCACCCCAGTGTTGATGCCAATGTGCAAGCCTAATTCAAGCCCTTCCTGTTGGCTAAGTTCAGCAATTGCAGCGAGCATGGCACTTGCAGCGTGCACGGCGCGAATCGGATCATCTTCGTGGGCGAGGGGTGCGCCAAAAATCGCCATAATTGCATCGCCAATAAATTTATCGACGACTCCGCCGTAGTGCTCGATAATCGGCACCAAACGGTCAAAACAGGTATTAATTAAGCGATGTACCGCCTCAGCGTCGAGCTGTTCAGCAATTGAGGTAAAGCCCACCAAATCGGCGAACATCACCGTAACCCGCCGCCGTTCGCTACGGGGCAAGGGCGCATCGGCCAACATACGGCCACATTGCGAGCAAAAACGTGCGCTGGCAGGGTTGAGGTTGAGACATTCTGTACATTGCATAGGCGGTGTACTCGGCGCAAAAATATTGCCCCATTATAGCGTTAATTTTACTCTTTTTGAAACAAATGTTTACTAGAAGTTTATCTGAATAGTGCCAAAAACCCGTCACTCGTATCCACGAGTGACGGGTTTGCAACCAAAACTATTGGATTCTAGTTGAATGGCAAGGTGATGGTGGATTGTTGGCCTTGGGCGTTGGTGGCGCTGGTGCGAACACTCGCCGAGCCATTGCCAATTGCGTTCCAAATTTCAATCCGTACCCGACCATTGCTCAAGTTGGCCCAAGCCCCACTGCTGCTCTTGAGACCAGAACTTTGGCTATATTGCTCGAAGCCAGCCACCGGATCGGTTGGGAAGTAGTTGTAGGTTTCGGTGCGATCATAGCTGCCATCGCCAGTCCAGTCGTAGGAAATACGAGCTTGAACCCCGTTGCCCACAGCGGTGTTGGAATCGACGAACAACTTGAATTGGGTGGCTTGGCTGTTGTAGCTGCGGGTCAAGCCTGAGATGGTGTAAACCAAGGCGTTGGTTGGCGTACCGTCGTAATTGGCTCCGCCAGCTGATGGAATGCTGTCGCTGTTGGCTCCAGCGCCTGCGCTCAAGCTCAACGTACCAGCCACATTTTGGGCAGCGCCGTCGATCACGTGCAAGGTGTTACCACCGCCACCAGCATCGATCTTGGTCAATTGCCATTGTTGGTTGGTTGCGCCGACATATTCCCATTGGTGAACGTTGCCGCCATCGGCGGTTGAAGCATCAGCCACATCAAGCGCCTTGCCACTATGGCGGGCAATAATCGCATAGTAGCCGTTGCCAACATCACGCAAACACCATTGTTGGTTGCTGGTGTTGCCATATGGCCATTGATGGATGTTGACTCCGTTGCCAGTTGCGGTTACGCCGCCAGCCACATCAAGCGCCTTGCCACTATGGCGAGCGGTCACTTTGAAGTAATTGCTGCCAACGCCTTCGAAGCGCCATTGTTGGTTTAAGCCACCGACATAGCTCCATTGATGCACATTGGCACCATCAGCGGTTGAAACTGCATCGACATCCAAGGCTTTGCCACTGTGGCGAGCAGTTACGCGATAGTAGGCATTGGCATCCAAGCTGACTGCTGAACAGCCTGCAACTGGCGTGGCAGTTGGTTGAACAGGAGTCGCTGTTGGGTTGACTGGCGTCGCCGTCGGATTGACTGGCGTTGCCGTTGGGTTAGGATTGACTGGCGTTGCCGTTGGTGGTGGAGTTGTGCCAGTGCTGCGAGCCATGCTGCGCGCTGGAATGCTATTCAACACCACACCATTTGAGAAGGTTACGCTCAATGGGCTACCAGTTGGATTCCAAGCAACATAGGTACGAACCCCGTTTTTGTTGAACACAGCATAGGTTGGCGTGTTGGCGGTGATCGAGGTATCGATCGAACCCAACTGCTTCAAGTTGCGAATCCAGTGGTAGGTGTGGGCTTTGGTTTCGCCTTCTTCTGGCGTAAAGGGGACGGTATCGAACTTGGTTGCTGCGGTTGCAGCATCACCAAAAGCTTGGAATTGCCAAATAATATCGAGCCAATAGCGTTCTGCGCCACCAATGTTGTTGCGCATTTGGCTGTAGTTTTTGTTGACGTAGGCTGGATTGCGGCCTAAGTACAACGAACCACCGTGGAATGGCAAGAAGTTGATGCCATGGATCATTTCTGGGTTGGCGCTGAACCAAGTTGCGTAGCTGCCACCATCGCCCCAAACCATACCCACTGCTGGGTGGTTGTTGTTGGCGGTGAAGCCAGCAGGGAACACAGCGTTATCAACATTGAACCAATATTGCTCAATCGCATGGGTTTCATGGGTATACATGAAGATCCCAAGGTCGCGTAATTGGGTGTTGCCAGTGTTTGCGCCCCACAACAACACAGCAGTGTTGAACATCATCGCTTCTGACGATGATTCGTGGTTGTTCCCAGCGCCAAAGCCAGCGTGGCCCGAAGCCCATGAGTGGCCTTCGTAGATGTCGAAGGTGCGCAAGCGGGGGAAGCGTGGATCGTTGGCGGTGCTAATGTTAGCAGCGTCGTTGATCAACAACTTGACCATCGAACCCCAGTTGCTATCAAGCGCCCAGTTTGGATCGTATTGGGCTAAGATTGCCGCAGCGTAGATGTAGTAGCCGTAGTGGAAGTGGTGGTCGTTCAATTCGGTATCCGAGCCGAATGAAGCTGGATAGCCGATGACCGTGCCCCAATTGCTGTTGTAGTAGAACTGGCCGTTGGTGTCATTAGCGCTGGCGGTAAACCATTCTTGCAAACGGTTGCGCACGGCGGTGATCAACGAGTTGCGGGCGTTGGTATTGCCCAATTGTTCAGCAATCGGAATCAAATTGGCCAACCGTAAGAGTGCCTTGCCAGTGTAGTAGGTATCAGCACCGCCAAAGTGACTGGCTTCGAAAGCAACATCATTCAAGTGATTGTTGAGCGTGGTGCGGTTGTAATCGCCTGCATCTGGCAAGGCTGGCAGCACACCGTTGAAGCGCATTGACGTGGTAAACGAATTGCCATCGCGCAAGCGAATTTGGCCGCGCGCCGTGGGGTAGCTGTAGTTAGTCAACGCCGTCGATGAGTTGATCGCGTGGTGGCGATACAAGCCCAACACGGTGTTGGTATTTGAGCCTTCTTTGGCAACCGTGGTGGCGCTGAAGGTGGTGTTCAAGCTAGCCGTCGCTTGGTCGTAGCTCCAGCTGGCGGTGGTGTTGGTTACAAACGCATAGGCGCGGGCTTTGAAGAAATTAAAGGTTGCCACGCTATTATCAGGCAGCACCGCCACCGAATAATAATCCTTGCCCGCCAAATTTGATTGAAAATTGTTCCCCGATTGGCTCCAAGTAGCGCCAGTTGGGGCAAAAATACCGTAGTGATGGCCGTTGACCGTGATGCCAAGGGCATTGGTGCCAGCGCCAGTCCAGACACTTGGCGGAGCAGCCGCGCTAATCAAGGCATCGCCGCCGCTCTTGGTCAAATAGACGAATGGCATACCATGGCCAAAGGTTGCGCGCAGTGTACCGCCACCATTCCAATAGGCCGTGACCGTCCAATCCGAGTAGCCGTCAACTTTGGCATCGGGCGAGTTCAAGCCTACCAAACCAAGGTTCAGGTCTTCGGAAGCGTTATAATGAAATTCGCCAATGTAGTTGGGCGAGCCAGTTGAAATTGCGGGAATCGTGGGGAAAGTTACGCCCAAGCCAGCAGATTTGGCTTTGACAATCAACGGCAAGGCCGTCATATTTTCCGAATAGGGATTGCCAGGGAAGCGCTGCCAGCCAAGTGAACTCCACCAGTCGTTGGTGGGCATTGCGCCAGTAACGTTGGCAGTGCGTTTGGGCGAAACAGGATTGCCATTAAAATCATCGGGAACTTTCGCGCCCGCTGGCAAGTTGGTGGTGTAACTGCCAAGCCCAGCTTGATCAGCGTTGGCAACAGGTTGGGTGGGAGAAAAGAACAAACTCGTGGTTAGAAAGGTAAGCAGGGTTCCTGCGAGCCATGGTAATCGTCTTGAGCGATTAGGTAACTGTTGTGTATTCATGCACATCCTCGTGTACTAATCAACGTCGATAGCCGAAATGTTATGAACTCCTCGTCGCATGAATCAAGCAACCTCCTTCGATCAAAGAATCCATATACTGCCATTTTAATTTTTTTCTAACTATTATTCAATGACTAAAATAAGTCATTTAGAATGGCAAATGCTTCCAAAGGCTAGTTAAATAGTTAATCGTTCTATGCTACTATGCGCAGAATTGCATATAGAGAATAGGAACCACGCATGGCAGAGTTGCAAACCTGGCAGGCCACGAGTCTGTTGGAGTTACGTTTTATCTCCGATGCCCAAATTGCGCCCAATGGCGAGCAGATTGCGTTTGTTGAAACTTGGATCGAGGAAACCGCGAGCAAGAATGGCCCGCGCAAGCCCGATTATCGCTCGGCAATTATGCTGATTCAGGCCGATGGTGGCACGCCGCAACGCATGACCTTCAGCGTTTCTGGCCGCGATAGCTCGCCGCGCTGGTCGCCAGATGGCAGCAAATTGGCCTTTATCTCAACCCGCGATGCAGGCGTAGCCCAATTATTTGTGCTCGATTTGGCTCGTGGTGGCGAGGCCCAGCAACTCACCAGCCTTGGCTATGGCGTGGCCGAAATCAACTGGCGGCCAGATAGTCAAGCTTTAACTTTCATTTCACGCGGCGCCAAAGCCAAAGAACAGCCGCACGTCGAAAGCTTGCGCGACGAAAAAATCATCGAGCGCTTGCCGTTTAAATTCGATGGCGTTGGCTATTTGCAGCCAGAATATGCCCAAATTTGGTTGGTGGAGCTTGGCCAAGCACCGCGCCAAATTACCGACCAAGCTTTTGATCACGCCGATCCAGCATGGTCGCCTGATGGCAGCGAATTGGCGTTTATTACGGTTTCGCGGGCAGAATTAGAGCACACTCGCCAAGCAGATATGTATCTTTTAAATGTTGATACTGGCACATCACGCTGCTTGACCAACGCGCTTGGGCCGGTTTATCACCCAACATGGTCGCCTGATGGCAGCCAAATCGCCTATATCGGCCACGATCAACACACAGGCAACGCTTCAAACGAGGCTTTGTGGTGTGTCAGTCGAGCTGGCGGCGATGCCCGTTTGCTGAGCGTTGGCTTTGAGCATGGGCTAGAAAATAGCATCATCAGCGATGCCCGCATCGGGCGGTTTCCCTATCGGCCCTATTGGCGCGATAACGGCATTTATTGTTTGGCAACCCGCGCCGCCCGCACCCGCGCCTATCGCTACAGCGACGGCACAATGCATGAACTCACGCCTGAGGATAATCCCAGCATTTCAGGCTACAGCCAATCGTTAAATAAGCGCACCGCCTTTACCGCAGGCACCGCCACCCAACTCGAATGCCTGTATATGGGCGATGCGGATGGCAGCATTAATTTGCTCTATGATCCAAACGCTAGCTTGCTGGCAAGCATGCAAACGATCGAGCCAGAACGCTTTAGCTACAACAGTTTTGATGGTTTGGAGATTGAAGGTTGGGCAATCAAGCCAGTTGGCTTTACTGAAGGCCAGCAATATCCATCATTGCTCTACATTCATGGTGGCCCGCACAGCGCCTACGGCCATAATTTTATGCACGAATTTCAAGTGCTGGCCGCTGCTGGCTATGGCGTGATTTACACCAACCCGCGCGGTGGCACGGGCTATGGTCAACGCTTCCGCGCCTTGGTACGCCAAGATTTTGGCGGCGATGATTATCGTGATCTCATGGCTGCCGCCGATTTGGCCGAAAGCTGGGATTGGATCGACAGCAAACGCATGGGTGTGCTCGGTGGCTCGTATGGCGGCTACATGACCAACTGGATCATTAGCCATACCGACCGTTTTGCTGCCGCCAACACCCAGCGCTGTATCTCCAATCTGATGAGTTTCTTCGGCACATCGGATATTGGGCCGTACTTCGGCGAAGATGAATTTGGCGGCCAGCCTTGGGCTAATATCGATAAATTTATGGAACGCTCACCGATTCGTTATGTCAATTCAATTAATACGCCATTGTTAATTTTGCATTCAGATGAAGACCATCGCTGCCCAGTTGAGCAAGCAGAGCAGCTGTATACCGCGCTCAAAGTGCTCGACAAACCTGTGCGCTTTGTGCGCTTCCCACGTGAAGGCCACGAACTTTCGCGTAGCGGCGAGCCATTACATCGCATCGCACGTATTGAATACATTCTCGATTGGTTCGGCCACTATTTGCAAGGCCACGACCTCACGCCCGCCGATCAATTTCGGCGCAGCGTGGCAGGCGAATGGCAAAGCACCCAATAGATCAACAGCTGCGCTAATCTGAATCGATCAGCGCAGCCCAAATAATTTAATCCACAGCCGTTGCCAGCTTTAGGCAGCGGCTTTTTGTTTGGTTTGTTGGCCGCGATACCAGGCAATCGTTGCTTGCAACGCTTGCTCCAACGGCGTTGCCTCCAAGCCAAGCTCACGCTCAATCGCTTGAGCATCGACAATTTGCGGCTCGGTATATTGATAAAACATCTCAACAAACTCGCGCATAAACGAATCCATCAGGCCAAAGGCCCGAATCGCCATTTTGGGCAGGGCAATGCTGCGCACAGGGTAGCCCAGCAATTGGCCAATTGTTTGCAACATCGCCCGTTGGGTTAATGGCGGCGCAACTGGCAAATGCCATGCTTGGCCCAAGGCCGCCGGATGCTGACCCAACAATGCCAAGCCGCGCGCAACATCGCCGATATAGCTAAAACTATGCGGCAAATCGATGTTGCCCAACAATTGAGCTGGCTTATGTTGCAACAACATTGGAAACACTCGATCGCCCAAGGTTGAATTCAAAACCTGTGGACCAAAGAAATCGGCTGCCCGCCCAATCGTCACCTCTAGCGTGCCAGCCCGCTGCGCCGCCAAATAGGTTTCGACCAACGCAGCGCGCATGCGGCCTTTGCGCGTATGTGGAGCAAACGGCGTGGCTTCAGTCAATGGGCGGCCTTGGCTCGAACCATAGACGTAGAGCGTGTCGAGCACGACCAAACGCGCGCCAACAGTGGCTGCTGCCTGCATAATCGTTTGCTGAAATTGCGGCATAATTTTGGTCTGTTCAGCATAATGAACGTTCGCGCAGTGATAAATAACATTCGCGCCTTGGCACAATTCGTTGATTTGGGCTTGATTCAACAAATCGCCAGCAACCACCTCAACCGCTGCTGGCAGATTGGCCTTGCCACTCCGATTCACACAGCGTACCTGCTGGCCTTGGCGCAACAATTCCTCGGCGAGGCTACTCCCAGCTGGGCCAGTCCCAAAAATAACATGCAATGAACTCATTTCAACACTCCTTGTACATTATTCAATAATCGAACATTGTTCGATAAGGCTCAAAAAAATTAGGTGGTGGTCATTAATAAGCCCTGTAACAAGGCTTGGGTTGTGCGTTGGATGCGAGCTTCAATCTGTTCAGCTTGGCTGAGGCGTTGGCTTAGCGCTAAGCTAACGATTCCATGCAAGGTTGCCCAAAGAATTTCGCTATCTTCACGTAAATTTAAACTTGTAACCTGTTCGTCAATCAACAGGGCTTGTAAATCTTGCTCAACCAGCAAACAGGTTGACCACGCTGCTTGGTTGCGCAAATCAGGGTTGACCGTCACGCCATCCATGCCGTGCATCACTTGGTAGAGGTCGGGATTGGCTTGGGCAAAGTGCCAATAGGCGAGTGCTATAGCCTGCAAGCGCTGATAGGGATCAACATAGGCGGCGCTTGCTTGTTGCATGGCACTGGTTAATTGTTGAAAGCCAATTTCCAACAAGGCTTCCAAAATAGCGTCCTTGCTGGCGAAATATTCATAGACCATCGACGGGCTATATTCGATCAACTCAGCAACTTTGCGGATGGTCAGGCCCGACCAACCATCTGCTTGGGCAATTTGACGCGCACCACTTAAAATCCCCTCGCGGGTTGCTTGTTTGATCCGTTCGCGCCGTTCTTTACTGCCCATCATTGCTTCCATTTCAGCTACAATCATTTCATCGAACAATGTTCGATAATAATATACATGTTCAGAATAGACTTGTCAAGAGGCAAAGTTGGGAATTGGTTGTTGGGAATCGGGGATCAGGTTTTAGGGATCAGGGGTCAGCTGTTAGAAATCAGAAAGCACATAGCGCAGCGTGAGAATCAGAAGCACAATAACATTCCAGCATATACATATTTGGGGGTGCAGGGGGCTGAAACCCCCCTGCGTTTCCCGCTGGCGGGACGGAAGGGTGGCAAAAAATAGAGCTTGCCACCTTTTTGATCTAGGCTTGCTTCACCAATTCAACCACAACCGTGCCACTCGAATCAAGCAAACTTAACTTATCGCCAGCCAGCTTATAGCTGGTTACTTTTTCGAGGGCTTGGAAGAGCGTAGTTTCTTGTTGTTGCAACTCAGGGTCGGCACACGCCATCTTGGTCGACATCAATGGGCCAAGGGTCAATTGATCGCCAGCGATTTTGGCATCGCCACCGTAGCCGTTACAGCCACTATGGCCTGAAGCCCGGCCATCCATTTCAAAACTCAGGGGCAATGCTTGCTGACCTTTAAGCGCTTGACCGTTGATCTGCAAGACATTCCAGCTTGAGCCAGCCAAGCCTGCGCCTGGTTGCGAAACATCAACCGTGGGCACGTTGGTTGGCATTGCAGTTGGCGTGGACGCACTCCCACAGCCAGCCAAAGCAGCAAAGAGAGCAAATATCGTTAATGTGCGGCGCATAGAATCCTCCAAAAAGTTATATGTTACCTAGCCAAAACGTTAAAACTCGGCCAAAAGTTCCCTGAGAAAATTAATATCGCTGTGCTATAATATGCCGCAGATTCGCCAAAATGTAACCCGCTTACAATGGTGGCAGGAGGAATGCATGGATATTAGCCATAAAACCTATAATCGTGTTGATGTTATCACCGTTTCTGGACGGTTGGCCGCAGAAACCAAAGATGCGCTGAACGATAAGATTAACCAAATTTATGAGGAAAACCGCCATCGGATTGTCCTCGACCTCGAAAACTTAGAGTATATTAGCAGCCCTGGGTTACGGGTCTTGATTGAAGCGCGTAAAAAAGCCCGCGAATGGAAATTTAGCGAGCTTGAACGGGGTGATGTGCGGATCGCCAATCTGCCCCAACGGATTCGAGAAGTATTCGACTTAACTGGCTTCACGCCACTGTTCCAAATTTACGACGACTTGGTGGAAGCTGTTGGCAGCTTCTAGACGAATTTCGGTGAGACGATATGGCGCAAACCGCTGAACTTAAACTGCCAGGGGTACTCGATTCGCTCAGTGCCCTGTGTAAGTTTGCCTATCAGGCAGCACTCGAGGCTGGGCTTAACGAACATACGGCGTGGGAAATTGAATTGGCTGTTGATGAAGCAGCTACCAATATTATCCAACATGCCTACACTGCTGAACATCCTGGTGATGTTCGCTTGGTCTGCGGACGCGATGGCAGCCGTTTTGTGGTACGGCTGTTCGATCGTGGGGTTCCTTTTGATCCTGAAACTGTTCCTCCTCCCGATCTGACTTCATCAATCGACACCCGCGAGGCTGGTGGCCTTGGCATGTATTTGATGGGCAGAATGATGGATGATGTGCAATTCAACTACAATCCTGAAACTGGTGAAAACGAGTTACACATGAGTAAAATCGTTGGAACACGCCTACCCGATGATGTGCGGGTTGTGCCAGTTCAAGGCCGGATTGATGCCACGGCCGCACCAGCCTTAGCCACGATTGTCCATGAAGCCGCCGAAACTGGCGGACGACGCATCTTACTTGATCTGACGGGCGTAACCTTTTTGAGCAGCAGCGGCCTGCGTATTTTGTTGTTGTTGGCCCGCGAGCTGAAAGGCTCCAACGGCGAACTGCGCTTATGTTCATTGCAACCAGCGGTCGCCGAAGTTTTTGCACTGACAGGCTTCACCCAAATTTTTACCATTCACCGCACTCGTGATGAAGCACTTGCAGCGTTAGCCCAGGTTGAGTAAGGTGCATGTTACCCAGTTTTGATCGTGGAATTCGGCTTTCGAAACCACGCATGGTGGCCCTTGGTTGGGCTGCCATGCTCTTTTTGTTGGGCTGCGCCAATATTGTTTGGTATGGGTTGCCCACCTTCAATTCGGCAACCTTGCCTGTTGCTGGGGCACTCTTGCTCTTGCTCGATGGCTTAGCTGTCCGCGATCGCTCCAACCAGCCGCTCAGCCTGTCTGGGGTTGTGTTGTTGGCGGTTGCCTTAATTAGCACTCCTAGCACAACCTTGGTTTTGGCAGCAGCCTCTGGCTTATGTATTCGGCTTGGGCGATTGGCCCGTTCACGCTATGAAGATTGGGCACGCCGCGCACTCGAAAGTGGCGCACGCAGTTTAGGCCTTGCGCTAGCAATCCCATTTATCAATGATCTAGGCTTGTGGTCAAAGCTCAGCCTGCTCATCTTGAGCTATATTGTGGTTGTTCAAGGCGCACGCTTAATCTTTGCCTTGCTCTGGGATGGCAAGCAAATGACGCTTGGCACATGGCAAGTCAGCGCACCCAATATTTTTTCAATTGAAATGGTGCCCTTGCCGTTGGCTGCCATCGGCGCCCAAATGGCGCAATCATTTCCCTTTAATTTGGTGGCAATCTCTGCAGCAGGCTTGGTTGGCAGTGCTTGGATGGTGCAACGCGCTAGCCGATCATTGGGCTTGCAACGCCGCACGGTCGCTGAGCTTGGCCAAATTAATGCAATCAGCCGCGCAATCATTCGTGCCGAACTCGATGTTGATTCGCTGTGTCAACTGGTGTTTGGCGAGGCCAGCAAGGTTGTTGATACCAGCAATTTCCGCTTGGGCTTGTTTGAAGGCCGCTTCTTTGAGCTGAAAGTGCGGGTGCAAGATGGTCATCACGAGCCGCCATTGCGGGTCGAAATCCCCAACGATCGCGGGATCGTCAGTTGGATTCGCCGCACAGGCCGTTCGTTGTTGGTCGAAGATTTTGCCACCGAAATGGATCGCCTGCCTGCTCAGCCAACCTATCAAGCAGAATTTCCGCCTCGCTCAGGGATTTATATTCCGTTGATGACTGGCGATGAGGTTTTAGGTACGATCTCGATTCAAAGCAGCGAGCCACGCGCTTTTGATACCGATGATTTGCGCTTGCTTTCACTGATTGCCGACCAAGCAGCAGTCGCGATTGATAAAGCTCGCGCCTATTCGGCAGCTCGCCGTCGCGCCGCCCAATTGGCCACAATTGGCGAGGTCAGCCGCCAAGTAACCGCGATTCTCGATTTGGATCGTTTGTTGCCCTCGGTTGTCCATCGCATTCGGGTCAGCTTCGGCTATTCGCAAGTGCATTTATTTACCTTTGATCAACTGCATCAACAGCTTTTTTTCCGTGCTAGCACCGCCAGCGATAGCCCATTCTGGCAGCGCCAAGGCAAACGCTTGCCGCTTGGCTTGGGAATTGTCGGCCATGTTGCGGTCAGCGGCGAACCAATGTTGGTCAACGATGTGCGCGAAGAACCACGCTTTTTGCCCGACCAACCAGGCATTGCCTCAGAATTAGCAGTGCCCATGCGGGTTGGCCAGCAATTGCTCGGCGTTTTGGATGTGCAAAGCGAACGCTATGGAGCCTTCGATGAAAATGATTTCTTCGTCGTGCAAACCCTGGCCGATCAAATTGCCATCGCCATCGATAGCGCCTCGGTCTTTCAATCGCAACAAGAAGAAGCTTGGGTGCTGAATGCGCTGTTACAATCGGCAGAAAATTTTGCCTGGGTCAGCGATATTAGCGAAATGCTCTATCTCAGCGTGCGCCTGCCAGCCTTATTGGTTGGCTGCGAACGCGCGTTATGTCTGCTTTGGCAGCGTGAAAGCAACCGCTGGATTTTGGCCGAAGGTTGGGGCTTGACCAACGAACAACGCCTAGCGATTGGCGCTAGCGCAACCGATGAACAAGTGCCATGGCTGGTGCGAATGCGCTCCGAAGGCGAATCGTTCGCAGCCGAATTAGTTGATCTTGAACAGCTTTCGAGCGCAGGTTTAGTGCCATACACCAGTTATGGCGCAGTGCTGGCTCAACCGCTCAACTCGCGCGGCGCAACCCTTGGCGTGCTCCTGCTAGAGCAATGTGGCACCGATGAAACCTGGTTGCCGCGCCAAGTAACGATTGCCGCAGGGATTGCTGGCCAAGCAGCTGCCGCAATTGAAAGCGCCTTGTTTGCCCAAATTGAAGCCGCCCGCCAACATATCGAACAGGAAATTAGCGTCGCTCGCGAAATTCAAATGAGTTTGTTGCCAGCTCGCTTACCGCAACTTGAAGGCTGGGATAGTGGCGCCCATTGGAATTTGGCGCGCCAAGTTGGCGGCGATTTCTACGATTTTTGGCAGTTTCGCAGCGGGCCGTCTGCTGGGGAAATGGGCTTTGTAATTGCCGATGTCTCGGATAAAGGCGTGCCAGCTGCATTATTTATGGCACTTTCACGCTCGCTGGTACGTGGCGCTGCGCTTGATGGCTCGCCGCCATCGCAAGCGATTGAGCGGGCCAACCGCTGGATTATGCGCGATAGCCAATCGTATATGTTTGTGACCCTGTTTTATGGCATTATCAATCCAGTAACTGGGCGCTTGCGCTATACCTGCGCTGGCCATAACCCACCATTGCTCTATCGGGCTGCAACTGGCGAGATTGAGCAATTGCGCACGCCGGGCATTGCCTTGGGCGTGATTGATGATGCAGTTTTGGGCGAAGCTGAAACAACGATTGAATTAGGCGATGTTTTAGTCTGTTATACCGATGGCGTAACCGAGGCAGTTGATAGTACAATGGATGAGTGGGGCGTGCCACGGCTGATGGAGACGATTCATCAGACCGCCCATTCTGATGCAGCAACCATGTTACACACCATCAGTAGCCGCCTTGCGGCTCATACTGGCGATTTACCAGCCTTCGATGACCTAACTTTAGTAGTAATCAAACGGCTGGCCGATGCCAATCAACCTGTTTGAGGAATTTGATCGTGCGTCTCCTAAATAAACATGTGATCATCACTGGTGGCTCCAGCGGCCTTGGCTTTGCCACCGCCCAACGAATGTTGGCGCGCGGAGCATCGGTTTCGTTGATCGCGCGCAATCGCATTCGCTTGGTCGAGGCCGCCGAACGCCTCCAGCCCTTGGTCAATCGGGCTGGACAGCGGATCGAAATTGCGACCGCCGATGTGCGAGTGCGCAACGATGTCAGCCAAGCCATCGCCGATCTGATTCAACGGGCCGGGCCTTGCGATGTGTTGATCGCAGCCGCTGGAGGGGTTCAAGCAGGAACCTTTCAGCAGCTTGATGAGCAGATCTTTCACGATTTAATGGAGCTGAATTATTTTGGCACCTTGCATGCGATTCGCGCCGTCGTGCCGCATATGCAAAGTCGCCGCGTTGGAACGCTGGTCGCGGTCTCATCAATGGCTGGTTTTGTTGGCTCGCTTGGTTATAGCGCCTACACACCAACCAAATTTGCCATTCGTGGGCTGATGGAAGTGTTGCGCCAAGAACTCAAAGCCTACAACATCACCAGCAGCGTGGTCTATCCAAGCGATCTGCCAATGGCTGTTGAGCAACGAACCACCAATGGCGATGGACAGAGCGGCAATCAAGCGCAGCTCAACCCAGATCGCCTTGCTCAAGCAATTGTCCGTGGGATTATCAAACACCGTTTTATCATCACTGCCGATGCCCAAAGCTCATGGTTGGTGCGGGTTGGCAATTTTGCCTCACCGCTCTTAAACCGATTTTTTGCACGGCCTATGAAGCGTTTACAACAGCAACCAAAGCCTCACGAAGATAACCCACCACCAACTGGCTTGGTTTAAGGAGCAAATTATGCAACCGTGGTCTGATGATATTCAGCAACAAGCAGCAGTGTTTAACGCCATCGGAGCCGATTATGAGCTAATGTTTGGCAATAATCGCGATCAACAAGAGCTAAGCCAATGGCTAGCCGATTTGTTGGAGCCAAACTCAAAGGTGCTTGACGCAGGCTGTGGCACTGGGATTCCTACTGCCCAAACGTTGGCCAAAGCAGGCCATGAAGTAACCTGCCTCGAAATTTCCGCCGCCATGCTCAATTTGGCCCGCCAAAATGTGCCCAATGGCCAATATGTGCTAGATAGCGTTAATCAGGTTAATTTTGATCCCAACTCATTTGATGCAGTGGTTTCGTTTTTTGCCCTGCTGATGCTGCGCCGCCACGATATCGAACATGCCTTGCAGCAATTTCACCATTGGATCAAACCCGCTGGCTTGCTGGTGCTCTCAATGGTCGAGGGCGATTTTGATTATATTCAAATCGTGCTGGGCGATCAGCCAGTCTTTGTCACAGCCTATCCTCAAGCTCAGCTTGAGGGCTTGATCACCAAATCCGGCTTTCAGATTTTAGAAACTCGCTTGCAACACTATGTGCCGCATCACGGCGCAACTCCCGAAACCCAAATTTTCATCGTCGCCCAGCGCGATTAGGCAATCCCCAGCCAAGCACTCCACGAATCAAAGCATTGATTAAAAAACCCCCTCGCCCACTTTAGATGGGCGAGGGGGTTGGCGTAACAGATCTTGAGCTTTATTTCGTGACCAAGGGCAAATATTGCACCGAGCCAGTTGCATAATCATCAAGATAGGCCGCAACCCACGCCAGCGGCGAATTCCAGTTAATCGTCACTTCATTGGTCGACCACGAATCAATATGGTCAACATAGCATTTCAAGGCCGCGCAGCCAGTTAATTCTGCTTGGGCATAGGGGTCTTGAATACTCGAATTTGGCCCACCAGCTACCACACCAGGCGGCGTACCAGGATACTCTGGGTTAATTTGCTTGGCCCAGAAACGATGGTGTGGGTTGGTCAAGGAAACCGAGCCATAGCCCGAAATATACGAGCGGTTGAGCGGATTGCGGCCCAACAAATAATCCATACCTTGGCTAATAGCGTCAGCATAGCTGGCATCGCCAGTAAAATCACCAGCCAAGCCCATCACAATCATATTATTCAGAATTGATGAGTTTGAACCCCAAGGATACTCTGCTCCAGGATCAAACGGAATGCCATAGCCGCTTGCTTGTTGTGCGGCGATAAATTGATCAGCCGCTGCGATCACCGCTGCGCGAACAGTTTGGCGGTCAGCGCTACTCAAGTTATTGGGAACCAAGGCCAACGACAAGCTGCCAAGGCTGGCCACGCCGCCCCAATACATGGCACTCCCGCCGCTAACATCGAGCTTCAAATAATATGGTGATTCTTCGATTGCTTCGCGATAGGTAGCCGAGCCAGTGGTGATATACAATTCAGCAGCAGCCCAGTACCATTCATCATTCAAGCTCGTATCGCCATAACCACCACCGCCAGCAAAGATATCGCGGGCAATTTCATTAGGATAGGCCAAGGCTGCTTGCCAAGCCCGTTCAGCTGCTACCAAACAACGGTCAGCAAAGGCTTCATCGATCCCGCGCCAAATCCGTGAACATTGCGCCGCAGTCGCTGCCAAGTTCAAGGTTGCAGCAGTGCTTGGTGGATACAAATAGCGCATTTGCGGATCATCGTGGGGAGCCATTGGCAAGCCCGTCCATTGGGCATCATGAACTTTATGATGCACCATCCCAGTTTTAGAAACTGGCGCAGTCGGCGGAATTTGCATTCCCAGCATAAATTCCATATTCCAGCGCACTTCATCCAACAAATCGGGCACGCCATTGGCATTTTCTGGAATATTCATACTGCCATCGGCAAATTGGGCAAGGCTTTCAGCGCCACGTTGCTGCGCCCGTTCATATTGATTCAGCAACGTCCAGACCGAAATGCCACTGTTAACCACATATTTGCCATGGTCGCCAGCATCGTACCAACCCTTGGAAACATCAAGTTCATAATCACAGCCAGGCCAGGTTTGGCCTTGGTTGTCAGTGCCACTAAAGCAGGTTACTGCGGTATCGCCTTGGTTTGGCGCAACCCCAATATGCCCAGCAGGCCGCGTCCATTGTTCGTCGCCAGCATAGGGCATGGTAATCGCAATCCCGCTGCGATTATGGTAGAAATAGGCCAAGGCATCGTATTTCAGCCGCGAGTACAAGCCATCCTCAATTGCAAATGGATAGCTCTGCTCGCTGCCAACTTTCAAATAATAGCCTTCGCCAACAGTTTGAAAACTTGAAAAATCGATCAAGTGTACATGTTCAGCAGAAGCTGCTTCTTCGCCATAGACGGTGGTTTGACCGCTCAACACCACGCTATCAGCGGCATTGTGCAATTCCCAGCTCAATGGCTCGTTTGCTGGGTGCGCCAAGCTCGCCACTTTGCTCATTGTGGGCAAATAGCTGGCTTGATTGACCCGAATTCCGGTTTCTAACATTTCTAAACTCACATGATTGAAGCAGATCGTTGGCGTGCCTAAGCCACCAATTTGGAACGACAACGAGGCTGCATCACTATAGGCCGAGGTAAAATTGAACACAAATTCAGTCCAAGCTGCATTCAACCTCGGATCAGCCGCAAAATAGCCAGTATATGGCTCGCCATTTTGTTGCAAGCGCACTGGCAAGGTTACGGGCGTTGTCGATTTAGCGGCAAATTTGAGTTGATAGCTTGCACCTGCTTGTAATGCAATATTATGTTGACCAAGCTGCACATCCCAAGGATTACTGCCAGCAGCATTAATCGTCAAACATGCACCATCAGCGGTATCAATGCTGAGATCGCCACTCGTCCACCATGGCTCAATCCCACCAACAAAATTGCCATTTTGCACTAAATTGCTCGATGGCTCGGCTGGCCCAGTTTCGCCAAGCACCTGCACATCGTCAATTGTTAGCACATTATTACCTTGGCCGCCCATTTGAAATTGAAAAGCAGCCCCAGGATCATCAAAACCCGATGTAAACACAAATTGATGGGTTTGATCGCTGGTGGTTAGGGCAACATCTTGGCTAAAATAATTGGTGTAGGGGGAAGCTTCTTTTTGCAGTTTAAGCACTACTGTGCCCGTGTTTGAGGCTCGAATCCGAAACGTCACGGTGTAGGTTTGGCCCGCTTGGAGATTAAGCCCATTTTGGCCAACAATTGCATCCCATGGGTTACTGCCAGGATTGGTGATCGTTGCAACTAATGCGCCACTCGCAGCATCAGCAGTAACGGTATTTGTGGCCCACCATGGGGTAAGCCCAGCACTAAAATCACCATTTTGGAGTAAATTTCCAACAGTTTGCGGGGGTTGGGCATGGATTTGTGAGGTCGCAGGCACAATTGCTTGTTGACATCCTAAAGCAATAATCAGCCAAAGCACGAAAAATCCTCGCGCCCAAAAGCTCCTCGTCGAACGAATACCAATCACGGTACGGCTGTGGTCAGCGCTCATTGCTGCCTCCATGATTCACTTCATTGGGATCGGTCTCAATACACAGGCGTAAATGAAGAATGAGTGGCTAGACTAAAGCAGCTGCTAGGGTGCAAAATGTTGATCGATGCTCTAGTCGGTAATTGAGAACGATCTCATAGCTAGATAGCCTATAATAGCATAGGATTGTGCCGTATAATGCAACCAATAATTTTGCCACATTGAAGCTTAATTGGCCAGAGGAACTCATGCAAGCCGCCAGAACCAGCTATCCCTACACTCCCATGCCCTTTCGTCGCCTGCTGCACTGGTCGATGCTGCTCTCAACCGTTTTGGGCTTTATTATTCTGATTCCAGTTGCTACCTCTGGCGTAAAGCTCGAAAATGTGCTGCTAACTTTTGGCTCAAGCTATTCGATTGGCATCGCAGCGCCGTCGCTGGTCTTTTTCCTCTTGCGCTGGACATTGCCAATTGCCCAACGCCGTAACTGGTCGCCAATTCGGGCTTGGTCGCTAGCAGTTTTTATTGGCGGGCTGATTGCAAGCATCATCTATGCAGTGATTTTTGGCATGTTTTTCATTCCTGCGCCCGAGCGACTCAATTTCATTATTTTTTGGACTATTTTGGGTGCGTTGCTCTCTGCTAGCACCACCGCCCTGTTTTATACTGCCGAACGTATCTTGAACGATTTAGAAAAGGGTCGCCAAGCGCTGCGCAAAAATGCAGCCCTCTCGGAAGAATTGCGCCTCGCCCGCATGATTCAAGCAGGCTTATTGCCCGATCAAGCGCCAGAAATCAACGGTTTAGCAATTGCTGGTGGCTGTTTTCCCGCTCACGAAGTTGGCGGCGATTTGCTCAGCTACGATTTAACCGCCGACGGGCGTTTGTGCATTAGCGTTGGCGATGTGACGGGCAAAAGCGTTAGTGCTGCAATGTTGATGGGGATTACGCTTGGCGTGTTGCAATCGGAGATTTATGATCACGCCGAGCCAGCCGCCGTGCTCAGCGAGCTTGATCGTTGGTTGCGTACCAAGCGCCAAACCAATAATTTTGTCGCTTTGCAAGTAGCCTTGTTCAACCCACAAACCAGCAGCATGCTTTTAGCCAACGCAGGCCAATTAGCGCCCTTGCGTCGTCGCCAGCAAACGGTCGAGTTTCTGGAAATTCAGGGCAGTTTGCCGCTTGGCATGGGGCCGCAAATGCCGCATGTTCAAGAAACGATCAGCCTGCAAAGCGGTGATTTGTTGGTGTTCTACACCGATGGCGTGGTCGAAGCCCAAAATGCCAACGGCGAAATGTGGGGCTTTGAAAACCTGCTGGATCTGGTCAAAACCAACCCAAGCAAGCATCCCCAAGAACTGCTGCAAGCGATTCTGACGGCAATTCGCAGCTACAGCCACACCATTCAGCCCCACGACGATATCACTTTAGTCGTGGTAGTCGTCCAATAGTTATGTCAAATAAACATCAGATTGAGCAGATTCCACTTGAACATAGCGCATGGGCACCGATTTTCATCGCCAAACTTGAGCCACAGCAACTGCCAAACGTGGTTAATTTGCCCCATCGGCATAGTTTTCACGAGCTGCTTTGGATCAAGGCTGGCACTGGTCGTCATCAAGTTGACCAGCAATCGTATTGCTTAAAAGCCCACACTTTAGCTTTGGTTGCCCAAGGTCAGGTGCATGTGTTCGAGCAAGCTGAGCAGCTAAGTGGCTATTATGTCCGTTATGATCAAGCGTTTTTGCAACCCCAAGCCCAAGAGCAACAACCGCTCTTTCGTGCCAATGGCGGGCTTCAACTGAGCGCTCCCGATAGCCACATAATCGATAGTTTATTTGATTTATTGGCCCAAGAATATCAACGCGAAGATTGTGCAGCCAAATATCATAGCCTGCGCCATTTATTATTGACCTTGCTTTGGCAAAGCCAGCGCCTCAATCAAGCAGCGAATGATCAGCCACAGCAGCCAAATTATGCGATCTATCGCCAATTTTTGGGCTTGCTCGAACAGGCATTTCAGCACCACCACGACATTTACTATTACGCCGAACAGCTTAATCTGAGCAAAACTCAATTTGCCCAAATTATTAGCCAGCATAGTGGCCAACCACCCAAACGCCTAATTCTCAAGCGCGTTTTGCTTGAAGCTCAGCGCTATCTGCAATTCACCAGCCTGCCAATTCAGCAGCTTGCTCATAACCTCGGCTTTCACGATCCATTCCATTTCAGCAAGTTTTTCAAGCAAGAGCTTGGCATTTCGCCGCGCCGCTATCGCGAACAAAGCACGAAAAAATGATATGCTAGGGCCAAAATTTTTCCATTTTTTCAAGCCCAATCAATCAGTACAATAGAATGATGGCTAGTTTTCAGTACGTACTAGCCATCATTCTGTTAGCACTCAAGTACGAGGTCTTCATGAAACGGATCGTCATCGATCAAAAAATTGCAGTTTGTGTCGTCTTCGTGGCGGCATTGTTTATGAGCATTATGGATGGCACGATTATAAACGTAGCCCTCGCGACCATCCAACAAGATTTTGGGGCCAGTAGCAGCGCAATCAATGCGATCGTCGTAATCTACTTGATTTGTATTGCGGTTGTGATTCCCGCTTCCGGCTGGCTGAGCGACCGCTGGGACACCAAATGGGTCTTTTTGACCTCGCTTGGCCTATTTACCTTGGCTTCGATGGCATGTGGTTTGGCCCAAAATATTGAGCAATTGATGCTGACTCGTGCCGCCCAAGGCATCGCCGCTGGCGCACTGATGCCGGTTGGCACGACAATGCTCTTTCGCACCTTTCCACCTCATCAACGGATTCAAGTTTCGCGGATTTTGATTATTCCAACCGTAATCGCGCCAGCAGTTGGGCCAGTGTTGGGTGGCTATTTAGTCGATCGCTTGTCGTGGCATTGGGTCTTTTTTGTCAATGGCCCAATTGGCGTGGCCGCCTTGATCTTTGGTGCACTTTGGCTGCAAACGCCAGAACGCGAAAAGGTTGGGGCCTTCGATTGGCTAGGGTTTATTTTGGCAGGCACTGGCTTTGCGGCCTTGCTCTATACCTTGACCGAAGGCGCAAGCAAAGGTTGGGGTTCGGCACTCATTCTGAGCAGCGCAGCGATAGGCATTTTAAGCCTAGCAGCCTTGGTAGTTGTCGAGTTAGCTAAAGCCAAACCAATGCTTGATCTACGGTTGTTTTCGATTCCGCTGTTTCGGGTGAGCAATTTGGTGGCAATTTTCGGCTCGGCGGCCTTCACAGGGATTCTCTTTTTGATGCCGCAATTTTTGCAAAATGTCGCTGGCGCAAGCGCGCTCGAATCGGGCTTAACCACCTCGCCCGAAGCGATTGGCGTAGTATTATCGAGCCAACTTGTAGCTCGGCTCTACCCCAAAGTTGGCCCAAAGCGCTTGACCTTTGGCGGCGTGCTTGGAGTTGCGGTCATGATTGGCCTGATGAGCACGATTGATGCAGAAACCAATTTATGGTTGGTGCGGGCCTTGATGTTTGGTACTGGGGTGGGCATGGCCTATCTATTTTTGCCAATTGAAGCAGCAGTTTTTGCCCAAATTCCCCATGCTTCAACTGGTCAGGCATCAGCCATTTTCAACATGCAACAACAACTTGGCTCAGCCTTGGGGGTAGCCATTTTGGGCAGCGTTTTGGCCCTCAATCATAGTGGCACGGGCATCAATCAAAATGCCCAAAGCTACCAATATGCCTTTATGGCAGCGGCAGTTTTAGCTTTTATTTCGGCTTGTGTCGCGCTCTTCATCCGCGATCGCGATGCGGCGGCAACCATGGCCGAACATGGTGAACACAGCGAATTAGGCCATTCGGTGGCCTAAAAAAGCTGCGGCGCATGAACTAAATTCATGCGCCGTACTTCGTTCAAATCACTTCAAGCTTAGATCACTTCTTGGTCGCGCAAGCGTGGCTTAGGATCATCGCCGCCACTGTTTGGGCGTTGTTGCTGTTGGGGCTGACCGCCAAACATGCCGCCACCGCCGCCGAACAATTGGCCAAACAAATCGCCTAAACCGCCAAGACCGCCAAGTGGATCGCCATAGCCACCGCCGCCTTGGGGTGGTTGTTGCTGTTGTTGGCCGCCACCAAACAACTCTTCAAAGCCACTGGTTTTAGATGGCTCGCCACGGCCTGCGCTAAGACCATTGGCAAGTAAGGTTTGCAGCAAGCTGCCAAGCAACGAGCTAGCACCAGCAGCGCCAGGATCGATCTTGCCAGATGTGTCGTTATTGCCAAATAGACCAAAGCCTGAGCCTTGCTGGCTCGTGCCATATGCGCCACGTTGTGAGGCTTTGTAGCCATCCATCAGCGCTTCGAGCGTCGATTTGCCATTGTTGCGCGATTGCATAAAGGTGGTTACACCAGGCACGAGGCCGTCGAGAATCCCGCCCTCGCCTTGTTGCTTGACCCCAGGCGTATTTTGAACCCCGCCCAACAAACCGCCAAGCAATTTCATAATATCGTTGACCCCAAACGAGGTCTTGCCTGCAAGATCGTTGGCAGCTTGGTCCAAACCGTTGGCATACATTGGCGCGGTTGGGCCTTTGCCCGAGGTGCGCAATGCGTGGCTGGCAGCGCGTAAAGCCTTATCAACCGAGCCTTGGCCTTCATTTTGGCGGAGCGTCTTGGTAATTGTTTCAAAATTGCTGACCATATTATCGCCAGCATCGCCATCGCCAACCCCATCAAGTGCATTCAATGAATCACGTTCATCAGCTAGATTGTTGGTTATTTCGGCAAACAGGTCGGTTAATGCCTTCGACATACAACAACTCCTTTGGTGCTAAACCCATAATCCTACAGCTACTACTGCGATTTTCGTACCACCAATTGTCACGATTCTAGCAGCTTGCGCTAGGAAACTCAATTGTTAAACAGCAATGGCTGCTCGCACTGGTCAAGTACGAGCAGCCAGCGACCACTAGTTTAGCTATTTTGGACCAACATGAGCACGCTACTCAGTGGTTGTGCGGCCAATTGCGGCATCAATTGCAGCATTCCCTGCACTTTATGCAACACTGGCTGTTGCTCTGCACTGGCGACGCTCAAAACTTGTTCAAGAGCTGCCCCAACGCTCAGGCTTTGCAATTCTTCGGCGCTCAAGTATTGGCTGGCAATTACGGCTGCCTCGCGCAACACAGGCTGAGCCGAGGTCAGATTCATGCCATTATTGTTGCTGGCTGGCTTTTCAGCATCACCATTGCCGTTGGTTGGCAACACCCGACTGATCAAACGATTGCCAAGCTCTTTCAACGGAGCTGGGGCGGTGTTGATCAAGCTGCCAACGCCGTCGGCCAACCCGATCATGCGCAAAATTTGTTGGGCCGTTTCTGGCGTGCCATAAAGCTTGAAATCCATCGCGGCCATTGCTTCGCCCATGGCTTTGGCTTGGGCTACGCCAATTTCAACTTGGGCGTGCATGCGAATCCGTTCAAGCTCCAGCTCTTGGGCTACCCCAGCGTGAGCAGCCAAAGCTTCGGCCAGGGCTTTTTGGCCTTCGGCTTCGGCCAGCGCTTTGGCCCGAGCAGCTTCGGCTTCGGCCAAACCACGTTCGCGAATCGCATCAGCTTCAATCCGTGAGGCTTCAGCTTTGGCCTTGATCACTTCAGCTTCAGCCAAGCCTTGCGAAGCAACCGTTGATTTATTGGCTTCGGCGCGCAGAATTTCCGCATCAGACATTGCTTGGGCTTCGGTACGACGGGCTTCGGCCATCTTAATCGCAGCAGTTGCTTCAGCGGTTGCCTTCTTGTTCAAGGCTTCAGCATCAGCTTCGGCCTGCTTAATTTGGCGGAAGGTTTCAAGCTCGACTTCATTTTTGCGATTGATAATTTCGCGTTTTGCATCACGTTCAGCATTGATAATTTGAATTTGAGCTTCGCGTTCAGCAGCAGCGCGTTCTTGCACCGTGACCACGCCTTGTTCAGCAGCTTCACGCTCGGCAGCAATTGCCAACCGATCTTTTTCAGCTTGTTCCAGCTTGGCTTGCTCTTGGGCCAAGGCCACTTGGCGTTCGCGGTCGGCCACTTGAACAGCTTGCTCACGCAAAACTTGGCTGCGCTGGACTTCGCGCTGGCGTTCTTGTTCGGCCAACTGAATCGCTTGTTGCTTGCGTTGTTCGGCCAACATCACCGCTTGCTCTTTGAGCTTTTCTGCTTCGGCGATGGTGCGTTCTTTTTCAACCCGACTTAATTCAGCAGATTGTTGTTGTTCGTAGGCAACCCGCTCGGCAGCAGTGCGCTCTTCTGATTCGCGAATCAAAATTTCGCGTTGTTGGGTGGCGCGAGCTTGCGAAAGATTACGCTCCAAATTCAATTTTTCTTGGTCAACATCGGCGTTGCGGCGCGTAATTTCCAACTCGCTTGAGCGTTCAATATCATTTTGCTCTTGCGAGGTACTAGCATTCCGGCGGGCAATTTCAAGTTGCTTTTGACGCTCAATCGTGTTGCGCTCTTGCTCAGCAGTTGCATTGCGCTTGGCAATTTCAGTTTGGGTCAATTGATCAATTTCGTTGCGTTGTTTGAGCGCTTGCTGAATAACTTCTGCATTGGCGCGGGCCACTTGCGCTCCGAACACATCATCGGTGCCAAAACTACCTTGGCGGGCACTCTTCAATGCAGTAATTGAAACTGCTTCCAATACCAAACCATTTTCAGCTAAATCACTACGAACCAAATTTTGCACTCGTTCAACAAATTTTTCGCGTTCTTGGTGCAACGACATCAAGGTGAACGTTGCGGCTACGTCGCGCAGCGCACCTTCCAATTTACTTTCAACCAAACGTTTGACACTATCAGTATTGACTTCTTTGCCACCGATAGTACGAGCGGCGCGCTCAATATCTTCGGCAATAGGGTTAACTTTGATATAGAAAATCGCCCGAATATCGGCGTATTGTGGGTCGATCGTGAGCAAGGCATTGGCTTCCGTCCGCTCAACATCAATATCCATCGTGCGCAAATCAACCCAGGTAATTTCGTGAAAGGCTGGAATCACCCAGCTACCGCCGTTGAAAACCACTTTTGGTTTGCTGCCACCAGTGCGCACATACGTCCGATCAGCGGGAGCTTTGACATAAAAGTGATTAACCAAAGCAAAAAACACGACTATCAACAGAATTACGACCAGTATTGCGACCCCAACCAAGATTGCAATTTGTTCCATTAGCGATTACTCCTTTATAACCAGGGATGGTACATATACATACTCAAATAGCCACCCTAGAGACGTTCCCTCGTAAACTAAGCCTTCTTTTCAAAAAATCTAACATCACATTGCACAAGTCCTTGCATTTAAGCACACTCTATCTAATGGCGAAATTGTTTGGCAATAAAACAGCGTTTTGTGCTATCGTATTCAACCAAGGCGACCTCGGTATTGATTGGCAATGGCTCGCCAGTGGCTAATTGAGCAAACACCGTGTGTAATAAGCCATGGGGATCACGCACCTCAACCCGACCATACGTCATACTAATCGTTGGGCTACTTACGCGGCCAACCCGCCCAACCAATTGTTCAAAGCCAATCGCGTTGGTACTTTCGGGAGCTAGTTTTGCGAAGATTCTGCTGGTGCGGCTGGTACCAAAAAAGGCCAGCAGCAAGCTCAATAGCAAAATCAGGCCAAAAAACCAGCTCTGGTAGACGCTGCCAACTTGCACCGCAATGGCATTCAGCAACAACCCAATTAAGCCAAAGAGCGATAAGAAACTGACGAGGATAAACATGAGGGGCACTTTGCCAACCCCGAGCGTATCGAGGGCGGCATCAAACATACCGTGGCCATCACTATCAATATCGGCATCGCTATCGTGATCGCCAAAGCCACCAACGATTTGCAAAACCGCAAAAACCAAACCAAGACCAAGACTAAGCAAAAATGGTAGGTTGTACCACGTTGTCCATACCTTCATGAGCGTTTTCTCCACATCCGAGTGTAGCTTCTGTACGTGGTAATTATTAAAATGTTGCAGCTGAAGAACTGCGATTGATGGTTGCTGAAGCATAGCATAAAAGCCAGATGCGACACAAGCACATCCTTGTGTTAAAATACGCAACATTGTGTTGTCGCCCAACGGCTCTAGCCGCGATCTCAACGCTGGTTGCACACCGACGTGCCGCTTCTTGGCGTGGCTTTGGCTTTGTTATTATCCAAACGCGAGGAGAGCAGTCGTATGCTCCGAACTCACACTTGCGGCGAGTTGCGCCGCGACCACATCGACCAAACCGTGACGTTAGCTGGTTGGGTTCATCGCCGCCGTGACCATGGCACTGTGCTGTTTATCGATTTGCGCGATCGCTATGGCTTGACGCAAGTGATTGTCGACCCATCGTCGAATCCTGAAGCGCGGGCTGTGCTTGATAGCATCAAAAACGAGTATGTGATTCAAGTAACTGGCCGCGTGCGCTCACGGCTTGCTGGCGCAGAGAATGCCAATTTGGATACTGGTGCAATTGAAATCGAAGTTCAAAGCGCCAAGATTCTCAACACTGCCAAAACTCCTCCGATCTTGGTCAATCGTGATGGCGGCGAAGATGAAGCGCTGCGCTTGAAATATCGCTATATCGAATTGCGTCGCGAACGCCAGCAGCATATCCTTGGCTTGCGCCATCGCACCATCAAATTTATGCGCGATTGGATGGATCGTGAGGGTTTTTGGGAAATTGAAACCCCAATTTTGATGAAAAGCACGCCCGAAGGCGCACGTGACTATCTTGTGCCAAGCCGCTTGCACCCAGGCGAATTTTACGCCTTGCCGCAATCGCCACAGCAGCTCAAACAATTGCTGATGGTTTCGGGCATCGACAAGTATTTTCAAATTGCGCGGTGTATGCGTGATGAAGATTTGCGCGCCGACCGTCAGCCAGAATTCACCCAGCTCGACATTGAAATGAGCTTTGTTGAGCAAGATGATGTGCTTGATGTGGTTGAGCGCTTGATGACTGAATTGGTTGCCAACGTTACGCCGCACAAACGGCTGGTTTCGCCCTTCCCACGCTTGACCTACGCCGATGCGATTGAATATTATGGCTCTGACAAGCCCGATTTGCGCTACGATTTGAAGTTTGTCAATGTTGGCGAAATCGTCAAAGATAGCCAATTTGGCGTGTTTACTGGCGCACTCAGCAGCGGTGGCAAGGTGCAAGCGATTCGCTTGCCTGGCTGTGGCAGCTATTCGCGCAAGCAAATTGACGATTTGCAAGAAGTTGCCAAAATTGGCGGTGCCAAAGGCATGGCCTGGATGGCAATTGAAGCTGATGGCAGTGTGCGCTCGCCAATCGCCAAATTCTTCGAGCAAGCCCAACTTGAGCAATTGAAAACTGCGACCGCAGCAGAAGCAGGCGATTTAATCGTCTATGTTGCCGATAAACCAGCGGTTGTTGCAGCCTCGTTGGATAAAGTGCGGCGCGAAATGGCCAAACGGCTTGACCTCGCCGACAAAGATCTGATGCATTTTGCATGGGTTATCGACTTCCCAATGTTTGAATACAACGCCGAGAGCGGCGAATGGGATGCTGCCCACCACCCCTTCTGTATGGTTAACCCTGCTGATGTGGAGAAAATGCAACGCGGCGAGTTCGAAGGCGTGCGCGCCGCTTCCTACGATTTGGTCTGCAATGGCTACGAGTTGGCATCAGGCTCAATTCGGATTCACGATCGCAGCATTCAACAATACATTTTCGATCGCTTGCCCTACAGCCCAGAAGAAATTCAAAAACGCTTCGGGCATATGTTGGAAGCTTTCGAATATGGCGCACCACCCCACGGCGGGATGGCCCCGGGCATCGATCGCTTGGTGATGTTGCTGGCTGATACCGACAACATTCGCGACGTGATTGCTTTCCCCAAGACCCAACGCGCCGAAGACTTGATGATGAACGCACCTTCATCGGTCGATAGCAAGCAATTGCGTGAGCTTGGCTTGCGCTTGGCTGATGGCGTTGAACCACGCGGCTAATTGATTTTAAGTGCTTCATTGCTCATCGTTAATTTAACTGTGGGCAATGAAGCATTTAAGCCCCCAAAAACTGTGATACGATAACTTGAGTGATTATCGAATTCATGGATTGTCATGCAAACGGCGACGTTACGTTTAATCGGGCATTCAAGCATTTCAAGCAACCAGCGGCGTTGGCTGGGCTTACTCTGCATCCTCATGCTTGGCTGGCTTAATCCATTGAGTTGCTTGTGGCATTGCGATCGCTCAAACGAATTGAGTGCTGCAAATCAACCGCTCGATGCGGGAATATTTATCTGTTTGATCGCCGAATCCCAGCCACCAACCAATCTGCTTCATACCCATGCCCCGAATTCAAACCCGAATCCAGCCAATCAAGGGCTATTTAAACTCCTTGGCCATGCAGGCTTGATGATGATGTTAAGCTGGCGTTGGCGTAAATACTGCGCTGCCCCGCTGATTTGGCAAAGCCAAGCTTCAGAGCCACCGCTTGCACCGCCGCCAAAAATTAATCCCAGCAAGCAATGTTTATATCTAAAATAATGCTATTTTGAGGAGTATCTTGTGTTAAAACGCCTGTTAATCTGCATGTTGTTAGCAGTCAGTATTACTGCTTGTGGTGACAATCAAGCCGTCCAAGTACCGGCGCCAGTCGAAAAAACCGTTGATGGTGTAACGCTCAAACTCACATCGGAAAGCCCGCTAACACCCAATACCGACCAAACCTGGGTAATTAATGTCAGCCAAAATGGCCAGCCCGTTGATAACGCTGATGTTTATTTGGATATTGATATGCCGTCGATGCCGATGGGCCAAAATAAACCGCTAGCCAAGGGTGAGGGCAACGGCAACTATCGCGCCCAAGGCATCTACACCATGGGCGGCGCTTGGTCAGTCAGCGTATTTGCCGAATTTGCGGGCAAAGAATACCAAGCCAATTTTGATTTTAACGTCCCAGAATAAACTCACGTGACTAGCCCTTCAGCAAACCTGAAGGGCTAGTCCAATCACACTTTAGCCTTCGTCAGACTTGACAAATTCGGCAACTTCGGGCATTATTGGCGCTAGCACAACAGATGCGGGAGTAGCGCAATGGTAGCGCATCTGCCTTCCAAGCAGATGGTTGCGAGTTCGAGTCTCGTCTCCCGCTCCAGGTACACATTCTGGTTGAAACAGAATAAGTGTTTGAAAACATCGTCAGCAATGGCGGTGTTTTTCAATTTAAACGCATCTATGAAATATGTTAGGAATGCTCGTATTTGGCACTATCAATTTGCTGCGGTTATTTTGGTTGCTCGTTTGAATATGGGCCTTCCTCAGGAATTTCCCAAGTGCACTTTTTTGCAATACCTGCGCATCGGCTAGGCGCGCTAGCGGATCATGCGCGGTTGCTTTACGAGTGTCACCACGAGTAGCCCATCATCGCGGCCTATTGTGGCAAGATCAAAATAGCGAATATGGATAAGATACCCACCATTCACACCAACCTTTTCAATAAACAAGGTCAATGTCGCGCCCTTAGGTTCGACAGGCTGGTTTCCGATCAGATACGTTGGGTAGTGGTCGCGATAGAATTGCTCTATCCCGGCGGATGACTCCGTGACAAGATAAAAATCTTGGCGTTTAAGAGTACCAAGATTTGTCCCTTTCTGCGCATCTCTATGGGCATCGATCGTTGCTTCGCCACCAGTATAGAGCTTGGCCGATCGCGGCGTAAACAAGGGAGGCTCATCCAGAGATGTGTTGGTTGGTACAGCCGTGGGCACAGTAGAGCCAGCACAGCCCGTTAGAAAGATGATCACAAAAAGGCATACCCAACGTCGCATACAGTTCTCCTTCATATTCTCACCACAAAACTTCACAGTTTCCCAATTATTGTCGTAGCGTTAACGATCTCACCCCAACAAAAGTTCCTAAGCCCATACCTAGCGCTTGATCAGGCTTTTCCAGCAGCAAGGTAGGATTTGATCTGCGGTAGCGTAGCAAAGAGGACGATCAGGCCCGCAAAAATCGCCAGCCAGACACCTGCACTCAACCCCGACCCTAAGAGCAACCGAAACCCCTGTACAAGCATACTGACAGTGGCAACCACAAGCACTATATCGCGGCCCCACGGCAGCCGAAAGATCAGCGGGAAAGCAAGAATGATCCACAACCGGCTTTCAATCAGATATAGAATCCGCATGGCATAGCCCAGCCAGCCGAAGCCCGTCTCCGCCTCAGTAAATCCGCCAATCCCAAGCAGATTTGCCCATAGTTCTGTGCTATCAACTGCTATAAGCGCACCAATGCCGCGTGCAGCCAGCAGAATACCGAGAATAATCATCAGCCAGCGAACAGTGGTTGGTCGTGTCATGGGATAGCTCCTTATGTCACTCCAAACCAGCATTGGTGGAGTAATTAGTGTCCTTCAATCGGTTATATCAATTCTACGGGTAGCATGATCAAATAAGGCGATCAGTTCGACGCTGTACTGGTCTTTATCAAGCGACGGATCACGCAACCATGCTGCAAAGGCTTGGTCAATCGCGGCGCGGATCGTGATGGCCATTGGGCGTGGATCAAACGCCCGAAATACGCCTTGTTCCTGTCCCCACGTCAGGATGGCCTCAATCGGCGCAAACAGGCTGGCGTCGGTGCTAGGGGCGCTCGTCAGTTTGTCAGGCTCGGTTTGCCAATGGGTCAAGATTTCGGCGGCAGCCTTAACATGAGTCGGATGATCGCGGCCATAAGCCAAATTGGCCGCAAGATAGGCCTGCAACAACGTGATCGCCGATTCCGTCGGCGAAATATGTTGTTCCATAAAGCTAGCTGCATGAGCATAGATAGCAGCCAAAACCGTTTGCAGTAGGTCATCTTTCCCAGCAAAGTAATATGAAACAACACTTGTGCTAATTGCAGCTCTGGTCGCAATCTGCGCCAGTGACGTTTTTACATAGCCAAGCTCGGCCAGCGATTGAATAGCACAATCAATCAGTTGCGTTCGGCGGGCTTCTTCGGTGAACGTGCGTGGCGGACGGCCACGAGGTTTATTAGATTGCATAATCTAATTATAGATCGATAAATCTAATAAGTCAATAGTACTACAAGCATATATTTCTTGCTTGCTTTGGCTGCCCTTAGCCAACGTGATAGGCTATAAAAAACCGTCTAAAACGACAAACGACTCGCAAACAGGAGTCGTTTGTGGCAAAATAAGAATAGCACACGGTACGTCAATGCGCGTCAGCCAACGTTCTATAGCATAGCCATCTGTTGCTTAAATCGAATGCCAGCAGCCAAACTGGGCTTACGGAGCTACATCAAACCATTCCAGAATATGGCCAAGCAAGCGACTTGCTTGATCATGTTGGCTATTGACAAATGCATACATCATGTGCTCACGCCGCGTAGGATCAAGCACCCAGCCAATGACCGACGCTGTTGCTTGACCACGATTGGCCCATGCATAGCCGTGTAAACAGTTTTGACTAATGATCTTGGCCATATGCAGATCAAGAAAATCTGCATAGTGCTGTAATCCAATGATGGTATCTAAATGCGCATCCCAGCTCAGCAACAATGGTTCGAGATCAAGCTCAGTTTGGGCAATTGCGCTCAGCATTTCATCGATTGCATAATCTGGATCAACAAGCGCTTCTTGCCAAAGCGTCCAAAGATAGGTCTGAATAAGCTGTTGTTCTGACACTGGCCAACTCTGCCAATCAGCGAGCCGCAGTTTCCCAAAGATCAGATCGCGATCGATCGAGTTTGAGCGATCAGCGCATAATTCTAAAAAGCGCGGCAAAATCGCCCGAAATTGGTCTGCATCGCCCCATGTATTGAGCGCCTTAAGCGTATAAGACCAAAGATCATTGCTAATTAATTGGCGAATTGGTTTCGAACGCAGGCGCTGATAATCAGTGTTAGCAACACAACATGGGCAGCCAGTCGGATGCTCGGGAATCGTGTAGCGACTGAAACATTGATACAGTTGCTCAATAATGTTCTTGATCGTAGCTGATTGCAGCATAGCTTCATTTCCACCCAACGAACAAGCGCCATTACTTGAACTGCTGTGCAAGCCCCAGCAAAATGCCTTCAGAGCTACGAATAAAACACAGCCGCTAAACATCCTTATATCGAGCAATTTCAGGCCCATACCGATGCAACGCGCCAGAACCGCAGCAAGATCCTCAACTACTTGAGCAGCAAGCCTGATTAATGGTGATTGAGATGAGCAAGAATTGTAGCAACAACGCTGGCAAGTGGGGCAGTAGCATCAATCCGAATTGCATTCGATGCAAAACCATCATTAGTTGCATGTTGGAAGCGGGCAAAAGCTTCGCCTTCTTGGGCTGTGCCACCCCATGCAGTGGCAGGTCGAGCAGCAAGCCGCTGATTGAGCGTCGCCAAATCGACCTCAAGCACAAACACTGCATCAAACAGATCGACGAAAAGGGCAGAGTTACGCGAGCCACCACAAAAGAAGCTTGCTTGATGGGTATGCTCGGCGACCAAAGCCCTGACCTTGGCAACATCCCAAATCCATGCCCCACACCCGTTACTCCTTGCATCTATTGGCTTGCCAGTTTGTAAATCGCCAAAATAGGCCAACTCGCGATCGCCATGGATGGAATGATAGCCGCAGCGTTGCAGCTCGGTGCAGACCGTTGTTTTCCCAGCGCAAGAAACGCCATCGATGAGATAATTTTTGATGCCCATGTGTGGTTCCTATCACGACCTATGCTATCTGTTTAGGATAGCGATGCTGTCAATCTTGGTGGGCCTAAAACCACAAACGACCCGCTAGGGGTCGCTTGTGGGAGAGAAGAGAGAGGAGAAGGTTTGACTTAACTATACCAGCAAATAGGCCAAATAAGGATGAGATCTTGATTAATTTCTTGGCGCTAGCCCGTTTGTGAACTTGTTTGGCACATGGAGCACGGTTGACTGAATGTATGTGCTCGATAGCTAGACATTATTCAAACATTCGTGCTACAATTCATGGGCATATCCTGCTCATTGGCCTAGCTCCAACGTGCAGATCGCTGCCGAACTAGGCCACGTTCAGCTTACGACCCGCTGGCTCACGATTATTTCGTGGGCTGGCGGGTTTCGTTTTGGCTATTTCTAATCCCCTCACGAGGATTTGGGTTATTGGAATGGCTATAACTACGTTGATCTTACGTTTGAAATTCGCGAGTTTTAATCCCCTCACGAGGATTTGGGTTATTCGAATGCCAGCGGCACGTCGCCGCGCGTGGTAAGCCTTGGCATTCGTTTTAATCCCCTCACGAGGATTTGGGTTATTCGAATGCTACTGACTTCAATTACTTCGACCGTAACGACTATTGTTTTAATCCCCTCTCGAGGATTTGGGTTATTCGAATATCAGCATTGCGATAGTGGCGCTGGTATCTGGCCCAACGGTTTTAATCCCCTCTCGAGGATTTGGGTTATTCGAATGCACAATGCCCAGTTGCTCAAAGATATGGTTGGCTTGGAGTTTTAATCCCCTCTCGAGGATTTGGGTTATTCGAATGAATTGCTTTTGTAGCCGAAAGGAACCCTCAATGAACAAGGTTTTAATCCCCTCTCGAGGATTTTGGTTATTCGAATCTAGGCGCTAAGCGTCAAGGTAAGGGCGGTACTCGTAAGTTTTAATCCCCTCTCGAGGAGTTGGGTTATTCGAATCAGTCGAGGTCGGTGTAGTGGATAGATCACATATCGGCTGTTTTAATCCCCTCTCGAGGAGTTGGGTTATTCGAATGGAGACACATCATGTTCACTGATATTCAAGACTTGGCAAACGTTTTAATCCCCTCACGAGGATTTGGGTTATTCGAATCGTAGTTGTCGGTATCACGGTCACGGTGATCAACATACGGTTTTAATCCCCTCTCGAGGATTTGGGTTATTCGAATCCTTTTTTTAGGTGTACGGTTTTGTTCGGTTTCTTGATTTGTTTTAATCCCCTCTCGAGGATTTGGGTTATTCGAATGCACAAGCGGTGCGCGACGCGCTATCCGCGAACGAAATTGTTTTAATCCCCTCACGAGGATTTTGGTTATTCGAATTGACCAACGCGGATCGATTTGGGGGTCGTTGTCATTTAGTTTTAATCCCCTCACGAGGATTTGGGTTATTCGAATGGCAACCTTCGACAGCGCACTAATCAAGGACGCGATGGGGTTTTAATCCCCTCACGAGGATTTGGGTTATTCGAATGTTGCCAGCAATCAGGCTCGTTCCACTGCCAGCGCAAATAGTTTTAATCCCCTCACGAGGATTTGGGTTATTCGAATCCTTTATACTTGCGTATCCAATACGACAAGGTTTTATGTTTTAATCCCCTCTCGAGGATTTGGGTTATTCGAATACAAAGATACGTTGTTCGATTGGTTGGCCCACCTTGAGTTTTAATCCCCTCTCGAGGATTTGGGTTATTCGAATTGCAACCAGCAGGGGCAGGATGGCAGGATCAAATGCGCGGTTTTAATCCCCTCTCGAGGATTTGGGTTATTCGAATCTCGATCTGCTTGCCAATAAAGTGCAAGTCGCCAAGGCGTTTTAATCCCCTCTCGAGGATTTGGGTTATTCGAATGCTGATGGCCCTGGCCAAAGTCACAAAAAGCAAAAAGGTTTTAATCCCCTCTCGAGGATTTGGGTTATTCGAATGTATGCCTTTTGGTAGCGCTCCATCCGCACCATGAAGTTGTTTTAATCCCCTCTCGAGGATTTGGGTTATTCGAATGCCTGCTACTGCGTCGATCATGAGGTGTCCACCTTGGTTGTTTTAATCCCCTCTCGAGGATTTGGGTTATTCGAATGAGCACTGTTACCTGCTGCCGCAAATCGCCCGCGCCGTTTTAATCCCCTCTCGAGGATTTGGGTTATTCGAATTGTTTGATTCATGATTACTCCATAGAAAAGCAGCGCTACGTTTTAATCCCCTCTCGAGGATTTGGGTTATTCGAATAGACAAATCCCAGCCGCGTGATCGGCTCAAATTTGCGCTTAGTTTTAATCCCCTCTCGAGGATTTGGGTTATTCGAATCGATAGTGAAGCGGATATGGGCAACGCCCAAGACGATGCCGTTTTAATCCCCTCTCGAGGATTTGGGTTATTCGAATCGAATGGGCCAAATACCTCAAGAGCATTCGTAGCGATTTATGTTTTAATCCCCTCTCGAGGATTTGGGTTATTCGAATCTCGTCGGGGTCGTCGCTGAAATCGTCGTCATCATCCGTGGTTTTAATCCCCTCTCGAGGATTTGGGTTATTCGAATCTCTTTCTCATTCGAGACATTGCGCTGAATAATGCCAATGGTTTTAATCCCCTCTCGAGGATTTGGGTTATTCGAATGGTAAGACGGCCAAACGCAACCGCCAAGAGATCGTTCGTTTTAATCCCCTCTCGAGGATTTGGGTTATTCGAATTCGCACGGTGCAACACTTGGGCCGTGAATGGTATCTGGAGTTTTAATCCCCTCTCGAGGATTTGGGTTATTCGAATTTCACCATAGCGCAGCTCGCCATATGCGCTACTTCCAACGTTTTAATCCCCTCTCGAGGATTTGGGTTATTCGAATGGTAGCATAAGGCTGTTTCTGTATGCAAGGATACATAGTTTTAATCCCCTCTCGAGGATTTGGGTTATTCGAATTTATGCAAGATGCAATGACGGCCGCAATGAAAGAACACGGGTTTTAATCCCCTCTCGAGGATTTGGGTTATTCGAATCGAGCGCTGCCAGATGGCCCGTGCCATCGTTGACCAGTTTTAATCCCCTCTCGAGGATTTGGGTTATTCGAATAATAAACGTAAAGACCTGATGCAACAATATGTCATGAAAGTTTTAATCCCCTCTCGAGGATTTGGGTTATTCGAATGGTTATGTCCTCAGAGGTCAGGCTTTCGCCTGTGGCATGAGTTTTAATCCCCTCTCGAGGATTTGGGTTATTCGAATCCCACTCCATACGACCACACTGCATGTAATAGCGCATGAGTTTTAATCCCCTCTCGAGGATTTGGGTTATTCGAATAAACTGATCCGCTCGGCTACCACCAAGCGAATTTCTTGGGTTTTAATCCCCTCTCGAGGATTTGGGTTATTCGAATCTAAAAAGCGAACCGCCAAGGCTTCGACTGACCTTGACGGGTTTTAATCCCCTCTCGAGGATTTGGGTTATTCGAATATAATCAACCCGCGAGCGCGGATATTGATTTATTATTAGGTTTTAATCCCCTCTCGAGGATTTGGGTTATTCGAATTGGCTAGGTGTTGAAGCAATGCGCACGCCTGGCGGCGACTTGTTTTAATCCCCTCTCGAGGATTTGGGTTATTCGAATCTGATAGGGGTTCGAAAGAATCCAACAATAAGCATAATGAGTTTTAATCCCCTCTCGAGGATTTGGGTTATTCGAATGGAAGTAACCGACAAGCACATTGATCCCCAATCAAGAAAGTTTTAATCCCCTCTCGAGGATTTGGGTTATTCGAATCAATAATTTCGTTCAGCCGAACGAGAGCCTCTTCCCACGGTTTTAATCCCCTCTCGAGGATTTGGGTTATTCGAATCAAAAAGGGGCATGGCTTGACTTAATCGCACCTTTCCTTGAGTTTTAATCCCCTCTCGAGGATTTGGGTTATTCGAATGACATTATTCGTGGTGTAACGGTTCCAAAGCACATTCAGTTTTAATCCCCTCTCGAGGATTTGGGTTATTCGAATGGAGAAAGCCGCGCGCGGGCACTGGATTGGTACGGTGCCGTTTTAATCCCCTCTCGAGGATTTGGGTTATTCGAATTAATCAAGCAGAGCAATTCGACTAACTTAAGTATTAAGTTTTAATCCCCTCTCGAGGATTTGGGTTATTCGAATTTGAATGCCATATGTTCAATCACGTCGATGCACTCAATAGTTTTAATCCCCTCTCGAGGATTTGGGTTATTCGAATATGCATCCACCAGATCACCTTGCGGGTCGCCATTTCGGTTTTAATCCCCTCTCGAGGATTTGGGTTATTCGAATGTACAGTTTTGGCATTAGCATCACCTCGTTTTGAAAAGTTTTAATCCCCTCTCGAGGATTTGGGTTATTCGAATTTTCCTCTACGCCGTAATCAATTGAGAAGACACCAAACGTTTTAATCCCCTCTCGAGGATTTGGGTTATTCGAATTGACTCTAGGTTGAGCCACATATCGCTACCGAACTTCGAGTTTTAATCCCCTCTCGAGGATTTGGGTTATTCGAATGCCTGCAATAAAGTTTTCAAGGTCGTGCGTGTATTTGTTTTAATCCCCTCTCGAGGATTTGGGTTATTCGAATCCAATCAGGAGGAACATCAAGATGCTTGATCTTCAAAAGTTTTAATCCCCTCTCGAGGATTTGGGTTATTCGAATAGTGAATTATGAACAAAGCATTGATCGCGCTGATTGGGTTTTAATCCCCTCTCGAGGATTTGGGTTATTCGAATGTTATCATAGAGTGGGCGCGTCCGAAGATCATGTTCCTGCGTTTTAATCCCCTCTCGAGGATTTGGGTTATTCGAATGTTTGATCTTGGTGAAGGCCATTCGTTACCGCCAAACGACCGTTTTAATCCCCTCTCGAGGATTTGGGTTATTCGAATCCACATCGTTTTCAGCGGGACTGGTTTGGCGTTGTTGTCGGTTTTAATCCCCTCTCGAGGATTTGGGTTATTCGAATGAACGCATTTTGGCCGACCTCGCAACCATAGCTATAGTTGTTTTAATCCCCTCTCGAGGATTTGGGTTATTCGAATGTAGCTAATGCCTTTTCTGCGTCAGCTTGCGATGTTTTACGTTTTAATCCCCTCTCGAGGATTTGGGTTATTCGAATATTACATCGGGGAACAACGCTGCTGTTTTGGCCTGGGTTTTAATCCCCTCTCGAGGATTTGGGTTATTCGAATGATTTCTAGGCTGCGAATTATGGTTTACTCTCGAAGATGGTTTTAATCCCCTCTCGAGGATTTGGGTTATTCGAATCTGCACTGGGTCAAGAACGGGCCGACCTTTGTTGAGTTTTAATCCCCTCTCGAGGATTTGGGTTATTCGAATGCAAAGAATAAGCCCGACGTTTACAAAGCGGTAGCTGCTGCGTTTTAATCCCCTCTCGAGGATTTGGGTTATTCGAATGCAGGCTACGGCGTTTCGTGGCCGCGTGCAAGGCTGTGGGTTTTAATCCCCTCTCGAGGATTTGGGTTATTCGAATTCTTCTTGAGCATGCGGTCTATGATGCATCAACCAAGCGTTTTAATCCCCTCTCGAGGATTTGGGTTATTCGAATACGTTCATTCCGGCCACCAAGGATGGCAATGCCGCTGTTTTAATCCCCTCTCGAGGATTTGGGTTATTCGAATCTCACATGCTATCGCTGCCAACCGCCGAACAACAGCGGTTTTAATCCCCTCTCGAGGATTTGGGTTATTCGAATGACCAATAGCACAAACCATCGAATTGATGCACTCCGAAGGTTTTAATCCCCTCTCGAGGATTTGGGTTATTCGAATGATGAGGTCCAGCGGTAGATCGGCCAATTCAGCGCACGGTTTTAATCCCCTCTCGAGGATTTGGGTTATTCGAATCAAGCGCTTGACGTTCGCATTACCAATTGCGTGACTGGCGGTTTTAATCCCCTCTCGAGGATTTGGGTTATTCGAATGCTGGCACGGTTGCCGCTGATGATACGGCGTGGCACGTTTGTTTTAATCCCCTCTCGAGGATTTGGGTTATTCGAATGCTGCTACGGTTCAGGATGTTGCAAGCAGCATTAATATCATGTTTTAATCCCCTCTCGAGGATTTGGGTTATTCGAATAAAATAAAGTTCGGGCTAGTCATTTAGCATTAGAAGCGTTTTAATCCCCTCTCGAGGATTTGGGTTATTCGAATGAAAAATCCTTGATCGTATTGTTCGTGAAGGTAATGAATGTTTTAATCCCCTCTCGAGGATTTGGGTTATTCGAATTCAAAAAGTGGAGCGCATGCCTGAAATTATGCGCCATCCGTTTTAATCCCCTCTCGAGGATTTGGGTTATTCGAATTGCAGTGGATGTACAGCGATAAGCCGCTGAGCTGGCAGGTTTTAATCCCCTCTCGAGGATTTGGGTTATTCGAATCCGTTTTGACGCTATCAATATCGGCTACGCCTAATTCCTGTTTTAATCCCCTCTCGAGGATTTGGGTTATTCGAATTGATCGCGAGCTGTCGTTGATTTATTCACTCAAGAATCGTTAGTTTTAATCCCCTCTCGAGGATTTGGGTTATTCGAATCTACCACATCTGTGAGTGGAGCTTCGGTAGCCATTTTGGTTTTAATCCCCTCTCGAGGATTTGGGTTATTCGAATCAACGTGGTATCCGAGCGAGGACGCTGCGCAGGCATTCGGGTTTTAATCCCCTCTCGAGGATTTGGGTTATTCGAATACTAGTCTTAACGCTCTATCGAGCTATTTCTCATAAGTTTTAATCCCCTCTCGAGGATTTGGGTTATTCGAATCAAGAATAAGCAAACGAGCTATGACGAAATTGTGCGAACGTTTTAATCCCCTCTCGAGGATTTGGGTTATTCGAATTTCAATGTGACGGCGGCAAGAGCGCCAACAAAGCCCAGCGGTTTTAATCCCCTCTCGAGGATTTGGGTTATTCGAATCTTGAGTCAGGCGAAGCCGCTGCTCGTACCCAACTTGGTTTTAATCCCCTCTCGAGGATTTGGGTTATTCGAATACTTGACTAGGCGATAGTTCGATGCTTACCCCATCTTGTTTTAATCCCCTCTCGAGGATTTGGGTTATTCGAATGTTATTGCTGCTCAAGCTGCTGGCCTTCCAGCATTTTGGTTTTAATCCCCTCTCGAGGATTTGGGTTATTCGAATGCAGCATCGCGTTCGGCCAGAGCCTGATCACGTTCGTTTTAATCCCCTCTCGAGGATTTGGGTTATTCGAATCGTTCACGCAATGGCTTTGGCTCCCAACCTTGGATTCGGTGTTTTAATCCCCTCTCGAGGATTTGGGTTATTCGAATATTGGTTGCCCAGGCAGCGCGGTGATGATAACGGCAAAGTTTTAATCCCCTCTCGAGGATTTGGGTTATTCGAATAAAACGTGGTACAAGCATCAAGATGGTTTTATGGTTGGGTTTTAATCCCCTCTCGAGGATTTGGGTTATTCGAATATACCGGCTGCCCCAAACGCACACGCAGCACACGTGGTTTCGTTTTAATCCCCTCTCGAGGATTTGGGTTATTCGAATCGATAACCAGGTAGGGGTGCTTCATTTTCTCCTCCAATCTGTGTTTTAATCCCCTCTCGAGGATTTGGGTTATTCGAATTATATACTCTTAACCAAAATTACTCCTATTCTGATTCCGTTTTAATCCCCTCTCGAGGATTTGGGTTATTCGAATGTACACTAGGTATAGTAAAACCCCTGAGGGCTTCCGTTTTAATCCCCTCTCGAGGATTTGGGTTATTCGAATAAACGCAAATCGGCATCAAACGACAGTGAAAAGAAAGGTTTTAATCCCCTCTCGAGGATTTGGGTTATTCGAATGCCGAGGCTTCCGCCCCAGCCTCTCTCAACTAGAAGGGGTTTTAATCCCCTCTCGAGGATTTGGGTTATTCGAATCGTACTTGACGGTTGCCGAGGCCGCAGCGGCGTGGAATAGCGTTTTAATCCCCTCTCGAGGATTTGGGTTATTCGAATCCATTGAAAAAAGCCGCGATCATCAGCCTCAAAATCAGGTTTTAATCCCCTCTCGAGGATTTGGGTTATTCGAATTTACGTCTTATGCGGGGAAGTATACGAGATTGTAGCTACAAGTTTTAATCCCCTCTCGAGGATTTGGGTTATTCGAATCTTATATGAATACTTTGGCGCTCAATCTATCCTTGATACGTTTTAATCCCCTCTCGAGGATTTGGGTTATTCGAATTGGTATAATGGAGCGATACGAACAAACGTGTTGCTCCGTTTTAATCCCCTCTCGAGGATTTGGGTTATTCGAATGTCTGCCAACAACGCTGCGGCGTGCTGGAGGTCAATCGGGGGTTTTAATCCCCTCTCGAGGATTTGGGTTATTCGAATGATAATATCTACTGGTATGCTAAGAATCCTGATAGCTATACGTTTTAATCCCCTCTCGAGGATTTGGGTTATTCGAATGGCGGTATGTGACCGCTGAACAGGCTGACGCGATTGTTTTAATCCCCTCTCGAGGATTTGGGTTATTCGAATTATCCCAATTGAGAACGCCAGCCGCAAAACCTTGTTTGATTGTTTTAATCCCCTCTCGAGGATTTGGGTTATTCGAATAGGTCGTGCATGTCGCCTAAGGCTTCGTAATATTGAACGTTTTAATCCCCTCTCGAGGATTTGGGTTATTCGAATGTCGGTTCAGCCGCACTCATCTGAGCGCCAAAAACCTACTTGGTTTTAATCCCCTCTCGAGGATTTGGGTTATTCGAATCATGGCAATATGCGATTGAAGCAGCCGCAGGCGCAACCGCTGTTTTAATCCCCTCTCGAGGATTTGGGTTATTCGAATCTTGAGGACGTGTTGAGCACGTTAGTCCATGAGATGGCAGTTTTAATCCCCTCTCGAGGATTTGGGTTATTCGAATCCTTAAGCCTGAGCCAAATCAACCAAGCTCGCAAGGTACTGTTTTAATCCCCTCTCGAGGATTTGGGTTATTCGAATGGATATGAACCTATATCTTCTTTTGCAGACATTTGACTATTGTTTTAATCCCCTCTCGAGGATTTGGGTTATTCGAATCGATATTGCGTTTTTGCCCATGAATCTGTTCAATCTTATTAGTTTTAATCCCCTCTCGAGGATTTGGGTTATTCGAATCGAATCACGATGATGGTGATTATAGTGCGCGGTCGATTCAGTTTTAATCCCCTCTCGAGGATTTGGGTTATTCGAATACCGCCTTTATTGAGCGCATATAAATCTAGTTCTCGCTGTTTTAATCCCCTCTCGAGGATTTGGGTTATTCGAATGGTACGGTTTGCGGTACAACGCTTGCAAGCGATGTTTGTTTTAATCCCCTCTCGAGGATTTGGGTTATTCGAATGGTTTGACCCCATGACTTGCGGCCACGACCGCGTGGTTTTAATCCCCTCTCGAGGATTTGGGTTATTCGAATGACCTGGGCTAGCGCACGGCTGCCACAGTATGGGCAGGTTTTAATCCCCTCTCGAGGATTTGGGTTATTCGAATGTACGCTACCATCATTGCAGTGACCCTGTTATAGTAGGTTTTAATCCCCTCTCGAGGATTTGGGTTATTCGAATTGCCTGAACAGTACGCTCGCGAGATGGTTGCCGATTGGGTTTTAATCCCCTCTCGAGGATTTGGGTTATTCGAATTGATCGGTGTCGAGTTTGGCGCTGCCAGCAGCAACCGGTTTTAATCCCCTCTCGAGGATTTGGGTTATTCGAATATACCCCAATTTTCATGGCTTTGCAAGGCCCTAAAACGTGCGCTTTGCGCGGTCCGTTGCAAAACACTGATTTCAGCTCCCTTTTTGCCCATAAAAATGACCCTAAAATCACGTTTTAGCCCATTCTAATGCGATCGCGCGGCTCTCAAACACATTTGTGCCCCTATACCGTCCTAAAACCACAAACGGCTCGCAAATCGGAGCCGCTTGTGGGAGAGAAGAGAGAGGAGAAGGTTTGATTGTATTATAGCATCATTCTGGCATATGTTCAGCAACGGTCATGGTTGTAATCAACGACATTGCCACATGGCCTTCAAGCACACTCATCGCATGATTATGATGAATCGAAACAACCGTATAGCCCGCAGCAAATTCTTGGCGCAAGCTTGCCTGAAGTTCAGTCATATTCAGCTCAATCAACGATTTAAGCAGCTCTTCTAACGATAGATTGATCGCGGCTGTGCTGGGCCGACTGGAAACACTCGCCAAACTCTGCTCAGTAATCGGCAACGAACGGACGCTTGTCTCGGTAAACACATGCATTTTGCCTAACATTCGATGCTCCTATCCAACAAATTAGGATTTAAACACCTGCTGTAGCAACAATCGTTCCCAATAGCTCGCCATGGGCAGTGCTTATTGCAAAGCAAAATGTTCAGCATCAGGATTATCACTCTGATCGCGATTGATCACCAACAGGGGATTGGGCTCGTCAAGCGCCACCAAAATTGGAAAATAAATTTCCAGCTCAGCACCTTGCGCAACCACAGTATCAAAGCGTGGCTCAAAACAGCATGGCAGGCCTTGCATCGCCTTCACTGCATGATATTCACCCTTTGAAAAAACCAAAAGCACAACCTGCTCCCCATCAAAGCTAACTGACGCTACCTCAGAATTGTGATGGCTGATTTTCGCCCGTACCAAGCCAACTTCATAGCCAGCAGGCGACCCAGCGTAGGCTGGATCAAGTGCAGCAATCGTTGCCAAGGCTTGCTCGCCCCGCTCAAAATGCACAACTTCGAAGGCAAACGAAAGGGTTGTACTTGCCAAAATCAACATTTCACCTTTGCCGATTGGTTTTTTGGCGCTTGCTAACTCAAAAAAATCGTCTAGTTCAGCGTCATCAAGATAGGTTACCGTCACTTCAATGACCTGCTCAATGGGGGTTGTGGTAGCGTTTGAGATTGCGGCAGTTGGTGATTGAGCCTGATTGCGGCCACAGGCCACCAGCAACAAGCCAAACACCAGCCCAACCATAAATCGTCGTAAGCGCATAACTCCTCCTTACTTTCGAGCCTGCTAGCGCTACGCAGCCAGAATCGCAAAGGTTGCTACCCCAATGCTCAATCCTTCATCCTATGCTACTCTATCGCCACGTGAACAACCCTAACAAGGAAGGATATTGTGCATGCGGCGTTTGAGTTTTTGGATTCTGCTTGGAATTTTGGCGGCATGTGGCAGCAGCACGCCCAGCGAGCCAAGCCAACAAGCACTTGCCCCCACCGCTATGGCGACTGCAACCGCAACAACTGCCCCCACCAATCCGCCTCCACCAACCAACACCACAATTCCCACGGCAACCAACGAGCCAAGCCCCACCCCTGAGCCAAAGCTCGAATTGGCGATTGTTGGCGATATTATGCTGGCCCGTTCAATTGGCGAGCGCATTCTGAGCGATGGCCCCGAACCAGTGTTTGCTGGCGTCTACGCCGATTTAGTTAACGCCGATTTGACGATTGGCAACCTTGAAACCGCCGTTGCCGATACTGGCGAGCCAGCACCCAAGGCCTATCGTTTTTTAGCACCGCCAGAAAGCATCGATAGCCTTAGCAATGCAGGCTTCGACCTGGTTTCATTGGCCAATAATCATAGTTTGGATTGGGGCGAATCAGCGCTGAGCGAAACCATTGGCTTGTTAAATCAAGCAAATATTGCCAATGTTGGGGCTGGCATGAATGCAGAACAAGCCTATCGCCCAGTGATTCTTGAAAAAAATGGCTTGCGCCTAGCATTTTTAGCCTACGTTGATGTGCCAGTTGAAAATGGCGGCTTTGTGACCGAATCATGGACAGCGACCGCAGATCAAGCAGGCCTTGCTTGGGCCGAGCCAGCAGTGATTGCCGCCGCTGTTACAGCAATTCGCCCAAGTGTCGATCATGTAATTATTTTGCTGCACAGTGGCTATGAAGGAGTTAATCAACCAAACGAGATTCAGCGTAGCAATGCCTACGCAGCCTTGGATGCAGGCGCGACGCTGGTGCTTGGCGCGCATCCGCATGTGCTGCAAGGCTACGAAGCGCGGCCAAACGGCCAATTTATTGCCTGGAGTTTAGGCAATTTTGTCTTCGATGGCTTCGATGGCACGCCCAGCCTCGATAGCGCAATTTTGCATTTAACCCTCGATAAAAGCGGCGTTATCGGCTCGCGCTGGACTCCAGTCCGCTTGGTCGATGGCTATCCGCAAGCACTCGATCCAGCCAGCGACGGCGCCTATATCATCGAAACCATTGAGCAGTTAAGTCAGTAGAAGGTGGGGATTGGGGATCGGTTGTTGGGGATCGGTAGCAACTCGTGACGATTTCAACGCAGAGGCGCAGAGCAGCGTGGTAAGTTACTTGCTCTGCGCCTCTGAAATTAGTTCTTTTTCGGTATTAAATTCTAACCCTTGCGGATTGCCTCGGCGCGGGTGACAAACTTATTGGCATATTCTGCGTCATTTGTCCACGTATTGTTCAAACCAGCCAAGGTTTTGGCAACGCCACGCAGATTGGCTGGAATGTTGCCATGGCGTGGGTTGCGGATCATCATCTTTTTTTGGGTTTCGTTGGCTTCATCATCACGCAACGCCAAGGCCAATAATTGGCCAAGATGCGCCTGCACCGCGCCGTCCCAAGTGCTGAATGAAAGCCCACCTTCTTGGCGCACGCCCAAGCCTGCCGGATTGCGCTTTGGTCGCGCAGCCCAGCCCGAAGTCAAGCCAGCGGTTTCAAAAATGCACTGCGCCGCCGCCAGAAAAGGATCAAGCCCAACGCTTGGCGCGTAGACCCAGTAATAGCCCATAATTGTTTCAACATCGTTCTTGTATTCTGAGTTTTGGGGCAGACTTTTGCGAATAAAGCCAATTGCCTTTTCGCGGCTGCCCGAGGGCGTAGCGCTCAACAATGGCGTGGTGGCAGTAATTGGGCTATCAAGTAGCGGCACGCTTTGCACATTATTCAAACGATCAACCGCATTTTGAATTGTGCTGATGTAGTAGGCTTCGCTGATTGCAGCACCTGGGCATGAGGGTTTGTTATAATCGCGATGCGACGAAATGCCACCGCCAAATTTTTGATGGCGAATTTCAAAGCTGTTTAATTTGCGTTTAAGCACCGCCACCGCATGGCCAACCAAGGCTGCAACCGGAGCCGACCACTGGGTATTTTCAAAATAGCCACATACTTCGATGCCGATTGAATATTGCAAGGTGCCTTTGCTATCGCGATAGCCATTGCCTTGGGCCGCGTGAATCCCTTGGTCATACATCGGCGTAAACAGCCAAATCCAGGTTTCATCAATAAACAGGTGCGGGCCACGATCCCAGCCAGCGCCAGTGCGATAATATTCGCGCAAGGTTTCTAGTTGCTTAAGCCGTTTGCGATAAATTTGGCCTTCGCTCAAGCCAGTTTCTTGGCTATCCCAACGCCAGCCCGATGGATAGGGCGCGGCGGCAGTGCTTGGCACGGCAGTATGGTGCAAAACGACAAAATTGGGTGGAATTGCCCCAAAATCATAGCTATCAACATAATGGCTAAATTCTTCTGCTTTGAGACCTTGACCAAGATACAAAAACTGTTCAACAGGCACAACCCCACGCGTGCCTTCCTCGCTGAGCGTATCTTCATGGGGCATTGCATCTTTGGGATCAGGCAAATCAAACGGCGGTAGCGGCTCGTCGTGCAGCGGCTGGTTAGCATCAGTCATCGCTTGGTCTCCTTCGCACAAAACACCGAGAACAGCCCAATTATATAATTCGATGGATGTGGTTGGCTAGGCACAATTTTAGGCTTTCGCCAATGGATAAATCATCACCAATACAAATTTCTGATTCGCCACCCGATCACAGTAATCGAAATAGTCAATTTTAGGGGGTGCAGGGGGATGAAAACCCCCTGCGTTTCCCTCCGGTGGAGGGACGGAAGGGTGGCGAATCAGATAGAGAAATTGCATTTGGATTAGGAATCAGCTATAAATCCAGCCCCAAAAACTAGCAATTAATTGCCAACATACAAACTTGTGAGGGTGAAGAGGAACAACACGCCTGCAATGTAGCTATTGACATTGAAAAAGGCAATATCAATTTTGGAAAGATCGCGCGGGTTGATCAAGCTGTGTTCATAGACCAATAAACCTGCGGCAGCAGCAACCCCAACATAAAACGGCCAACTGAGGCTTAACAAAACCCCAACTGCCAACAGCAAGCTAATCATGGCCACATGGCAAATTTTGGCAACCAACAGCGAGGTGGCAATGCTGAAGCGGGCTGGCAACGAGTGCAAACCTTCCTTGCGATCAAAATCAACATCTTGGCAAGCATAAATCAAATCAAAACCAGCAATCCAAATGCCCACCGCTCCCGCCAACAAGAGCATCGCAGGCCGAAAATGGGGATCAACCGCCAGCCAGCCGCCAGCTGGAGCAATCGCATCGGTGAAGCCTAAGCCAAAGTGACACAACCAGGTAAAGCGTTTCATATACGAATAGCCACTTAACGCAATTACAGCAATTGGCGAGAGCAACAAACACAAAGGATTGAGCAACCCAGCAGCAACCACTAAAATAACCAACGAAACCAAGCCAACAATCAAGACCGATTTAGCCGAAAGCGTGCCAGCAGGAATTGGGCGGATGCTGGTGCGCGGGTTGCGAGCATCAAAATGGCGGTCAAGGTAGCGATTAAACGACATCGCGGCGGTACGCGCGGCCACCATGGCCACGGTGACCAAAATCAGCGGTTGCCAACCAGGAAACTGTTTGTTGGCCAAAAACAGCCCCAAATAGGCGAAAGGCAAAGCAAAAACCGTGTGTTCAACCTTAATATTGATCGCGGTTTGCTGCAAAGTGTGGCGTAAACTTGTCATGCTGCGTTTCCTATTGATGATAAACAAGAATCTGCTTGCATTATATAGCAGTCGTATGGCGCTGGTAATCCTACTTTGTGCTCGACATATGGGCTAGCTCATCGAATTAAGTAGGCTTTGACTTTTATGCCAGCATTCCCTACAATGTGCCTTGTATCACAAACCTGGCAATGCTGCCTGAGCTAGACGACCGCCTCGTGTTCGACGTTGAATACGTTTGGACAGGGGCTTTTTTTGTTTGCGCCGAGGAGTGTACCCATGACGGTCTATAACTTCAATGCTGGTCCTGCGATTTTGCCACCCACTGTTTTGAGCCAAGCCCAAGAAGAACTCCGCGATTTTGCGGGCACTGGGATTTCGGTGATGGAAACCAGCCACCGCTCAAAAGAATTCGAAGCGATCAATAACGAGGTCGAAGCACGCTTCAAGGCCTTGCTAGGGATTGAAAGTGGCTATCGGGTATTGTTGCTACAAGGGGGAGCCAGCACCCAATTTGCCATGATTCCACTCAATTTCTTGGCTGCGGATGCGGTTGCCGATTATATCGTAACTGGTGTGTGGGCTGAAAAGGCGCGTGACGAAGCCCAAAAAATCGGCAAGGTGCATATTGCAGCCGACACCGCCGCCGATAAACACAATCGGATTCCTACCCAAGCAGAGCTACAATTTAGCGAAAATCCTGCTTATGTCCACTTGACCACCAACAACACGATTTATGGTACTCAATGGCAAACCATCCCCGAAACCAACGGCGTGCCGATTGTGGCCGATATGAGCAGCGATATCTTCTCGCGGCCTTTTGATGCCAGCAAATTTGGTTTGGTCTACGCAGGAGCGCAGAAAAACCTCGGCCCTTCGGGTGTCACCGTGGTTTTGATTCGCGAAGATTGGCTGGATAAAGGCGCGAAGAACGTGCCCACGATGTTGCGCTACAGCACCCACGCCAAAAACAATTCACTTTACAACACTCCACCAACCTTTGGTGTATATATGCTCAACCTCGTTTTAGGCTGGATTCAAGAGCAAGGTGGCTTGGCAGGTATGGCCGAATACAACACCCGCAAAGCCAACATCGTCTACAACACGATCGACAATTCTGGCGGGTTCTATCGTGGTCATGCAGTTGCCGATAGCCGTTCGCAAATGAATGTTACCTTCAATCTGCCTAACCAAGAGCTTGAAAAGCAATTTTTGGCCGAAACCAAGGCCCAAGGGATGCTCGGTTTGCCTGGCCACCGTTCGGTCGGCGGGGTGCGAGCCTCGATCTACAATGCAATGAGCATTGAAGGAGTCGAAGCCTTGGCAAGCTTCATGGCTCACTTTGCAGCCAAACACGGCTAAATAATGCACTAAGTGTACGTCCTCGGTTATGGCTTGGTGAGGCCAGCGCCGAGGGCGTGCAAAGAACATAGAGCAAAGAACATAGAACATAGGAATTTAACCGCGAAGCGCACGAAGAGCGCGAAGGACGTTTTTAGCCACAGATTGCACAGATTGGTTTGATTATCTTCCACTAGCCCAAAGCCGATAGCCCATAGCCATCGGTTCTCTGCGCCTCTACGTTAAAGAAAAGTTTCTTAGCTACGAATTCCACGAATTGCCCGAATACGTATTTTTAGCCACAGATTGCACAGATTGGCTCAGATTATCAATTTCCCCCAATAGCCCTTCATCCCTTATCCTTCATACTTTCGTGGCGCTGCGCCGCTGCGTTAAATGCTGATTCACGAAGGACACGAAGATCACGAATGATTGATTTTGCATCCCTCATCCCTTATTTAGCCACAGATTGCACAGATTAGCTCAGATTATGAATTTCCCCACCAGCCCATAGCCTAATCCTTTCATCCTTCATCCTTACTCTTGCCCGTTGGTATCTTTTTTGCTATAGTGGTCGCGATTTCTAAAAAATCGGTTAATTGAGGTCGGTGTATGCGTTCATTTGTGGTCTACTTATTGCTTTTGGGCTTGGTGGCGTGTGGCCAGCCAGAGCATGTTGCAACAACCCAACCAACCTTGGGGCTGATTCTGAGCAAGCCTAGCCCAGCACCTATGGTCAGTACACCGACTGTAACCATAGTAAGCGGAGCAACCAGCCCAACCCAAGCGCTGGGCGGCACTCCCAGTATTGCAGCAGACGATTGGCAAAGCCAATACCGCGCTTGGATTAACGAAGCACGTCAAACCCATCCCTATAGCGAAAGTAGCGAACTGATGTGGAATGTGATGATCTGCGAATCGAGCGGAAATCCCACCATTCAAGGCCCAGGCGAGCTGATTGGTTTATTTCAATATCAGCCAAGCACCTGGGCTGGAACGTGGAACCCATATCGCGATCAGCCAATTACTGATCCACGAGCGCAAATATTTGCCACCGCCAAAGCTTGGCACGATGGCAACCAACAATGGTGGGGCGTGTGTCTCTAATTATTCATCAAGGTTTCAACAGTATCGAACAAAATATCTAAGGTAAACGGCTTAAACAAAAATTGCCCATACAGTTGAGTCTGGTCACGGCAATCAACGGCGCTCATAAATACAAATGACGGTGCGCTTGGCCCGAATTCGCGTTGGACTAATTCAGCCATTTTGATGCCATCCATAAACGGCATCATCACATCGGTTAGCACGAGGGCTGGCTGAATGCGCTGCGCGGCTTCGAGACCACGGCGGCCATCATAGGCCACCTCAACCGTATAACCTTCGTCTCGCAGGGCATCGGCGATCATGTCTGCGATTGAATCTTCGTCATCAACGATCAATATCTGTTTTCCAGCAACCACACAATGACTCCTTTTATCGCCGTGGGACATTCCAACGCCGATGATCGATGACCATCAGCGTTTGCTCCTCGGAACTATTGAATTATAGAGATAAACAAAACTATCCAGCAAGATTTAGACCAATAGGCCCTTATGGCTGAATTGGGTCAAGCGGTAAGCTCACAGTAAAGCAACTCCCGTGGCCCAAACCGTCCGATTCAACCTTAATGCTCCCACCATGCGCCCGAACCACTGCGCGAACGGTATATAGACCAAGACCTGTGCCACCAACGCGTTGGGTATGGCGGCCTCTGGTAAAGCGCTCAAAAATTCGTTCGAGATCTTGGGGGTCAATCCCCAAGCCAGCATCGCAAATGCTGAGCAGCACGGTTTGGGCTTCAAGCGCGAGTTTCACAACCACTGCGGTCTCATCGGCGCTATATTTCAAGGCGTTATCGAGCAAATTCCAAATCACCCGCTCCATCCAAATTGGGTCAACCCGCAGTCTTGGCACTGCATGCAGTTCCATCGCAATCCGCGGATTAGCCAAACCACCATTGATTGTAGTGACTAATTGAGCCACCAAATCGCCAAAATCTAGTAATGAAGGATTAATCAACGTTTCGCCAGCGTTGATTCGAGCAACGTCGACAAGCAACGAGAGATAATCACGCATGCGATCGGATTGGGCAATAATCGATTGTAAGCGATTAAGTTCGCGTTCGCTGCGATTTTCGGTTTTAGCGCGGCGCAACAGCAAATCGGCACTTCCACGGATGGTCGTCAACGGATTTTTCAAATCGTGGACAATAGTAGCAATGGCGTTATCACGATCGCTTTCTTGCAATTTCCAACCAGTAATATCTTGAAAGACGGCAACAGCACCGATTAAATTACCTAGATTATCGTGAATTGGCGAGGTATTGGCCAAAATTGGAATTTCGCTGCCATCAGGGCGGCGCAAAATCAATTCATGCTTCAAAAATGGCTCGCCTGTTTTGAGCACCCGCGCAATCCCCGAATCGCCAGTAGGCAAACGTGTTCCATCAGGTTTATGTAAACCAAAATGATTATAGCCAGCGATAGGCACGGCGTGTAGCGGGTGTTGCCACAATTGCTCGGCCTGACGATTGGCCAAAATCAAACGCCCATCGGGAGCCAAACCAACCACCACGCCTTCGGGCAACACATCGATAATGCTTTGTAACAATGATTGATGCAGATCGCCAAAATTCTCGTGCTCATGTGGCTCGACATAGCTGGTGCGTAAACGCCCAATCCAGCCCTCAAGCAAGGCCTGAATAATCATCACTTGGGCTGGGCTAAACTTGTGAGCAGGATTAAATTTGACCGCGTAAAAGGCTTCATAAACAAAAATCAAGGTTGCTTGTTCGCCGTTCAAGGCCTGCTCGGCGCTCATCATTTGGCCTTCTGGCTGGCCTTCTGCTGGCGTAACACAGTGATATTCACCAGCAGCGGTGCGGCTCCAAATTGTTACCTCAACCTGAAAAGCAGCACTTAGGGCCTCGGCCAATGCAACCAACGATTGTGGCGCTTCGGTTGTAATACGGCGCGAAAAGTCTTCAATCATAGCCCATTCGCGGCTGGTTATATTCATTCGGCGTTCCTTCCACATAGCGCATGGTTACACAACAGCGTTAGCTTAATCCGAGGAGCGTTAGCTTAATCCGAGGTTGGTTTAATTGGGCGACCAATAATGGCTTCGTAGCGTTGGGCGAGGGCGGTGTAATCTGAGCGTGGGTCAAGCGCTTTTTGGGCCACCCACATTTGTTGGGCTAAGCCACCAGCCCACAAGGGCACGCCACTAGCACGCGCAGTATCCATCACAGCGTTAAGATCTTTGGCCAATAATTCAGCTGCAAAGCCTTTGTTGTAATCGCCGCTGAAGATAGTTTCGGGTAGCCAACGCTCAAGCAGATAATTCGAGGCCGTAGCATTCAACAAAACATTGCGAATCGTCTCAGCTTCCACGCCATTGGCCACACCAAAGGCCAAGGCTTCGATATTGGCCATCGCAATAATACTAATGGCGAGATTATTACATAGCTTGACGACTGAACCAGATCCACTAACTCCAATATAGCTGACTGCGCCACCAAGCACCGCCAAAACCGCCTGACAGCGTTCAAATGTGCTTGGTTCGCCACCCACCATAATTGCCAAATCGCCAGTTTTAGCCCGAGCTGGGCCACCGCTGACTGGAGCATCGAGCATGGCTATGTGGCGTTCTGCAAGTTTGGCCGCAATTGCGCGGCTGGCGGTCGGCGCAATTGTGCTCATATCAATACAAATGCTGCCCGCAGCCATACCCAATGCAGCACCATTCGTGCCAAGCAACGCAGCCTCGACTTGCGGCGCATCGGGAACCATCGTAATCACAATATCGCTGTTTGCGCCCAAGGCTTGGTAATTTTCGGCAATCGTTGCGCCATGCTGCGCCAATTGCTCGGCGGCTTCGCGGCGTTGGTGCACGCCGACGGTTAATTGATAGCCAGCTTGCAGCAAATTTGCCGCCATTGGTGCACCCATCGCGCCCAACCCGATCAAGCCAATCCGTGGTTTTTGCATATTTATTTCCTTGCTAGCACAGCCAAAATTTAGGCTTCAGGCCACCCTGGCTCAGTAATCGCCATATCAAGTGCATCGTTGAACCGATTAAACATCGAAAACAGGCTGGTAGTGGCGGTTAATTCAACAATTTCGCCTTCATCGAAATGCTCGCGCAAACTAGCCCACAATTCATCGCTGATGCCTTTGGCGTTGAGGGTTACTTGTTCGGCGTAGCGCAACGCCACCCGTTCGCGCTCAGTCCAGCGTGAATCATCGGGCGATTGCAGGGCATCGATATTTTCTTGCGAAAGCCCAAGGTTGCGCAAAATCGTTGAGTGCGAGGTTAAACAATAGGCACATTCATTTAATTGCGATGTGCGCACCACAACCATCTCTTTTAGGCGCAGGTCAAGCGTGCCAGTGCTGAGCACTGCACTCATTAAATTGCTGGCGGCAATCATCATCTCTGGGCGGCGGGCAAAGGTGCGAAACATATTTGGTACATTGCCACGTTTGGCATAAAAGCCCTCAAATACCTTGAGCGATGCGGGATCGACTTCGTTGGGCGCAAGTGGTTTTAATCGGGGCATGACACAAAACCTCCACTAAGCCAAATTCGACGGGTTGCATGCTACCACAATCAACAAAACAGAGGAAATGCCATAAGCAAACCCGCCCAATGGTTGAGAACCCTGGGCGGGTTGCATATTGCGATAAGTCAAATCCGCTGGTTTAGTAGCGAGGTTGGCGGCTGCTACGAATAATCCAAATCGTGCCCGATACGATCAGCACTAAGCCCCCAATGCCTGCTAGCCAAATCCACAATGGCACTGCTTGGTTGGCTGCTTGAGCGTTTGGTTGGCCTGGGTTGCTCGGCGCCGAAGAACGCGGCTGCTCGCTAAATCGGTCGGCAGGAGCCGTATCATCGGGCAAGCTTTGGGCTGGGCCTGAGCCTTGGGCTGCTGGCAAGGTTGCGCGCCATTCGCTATCCAAGGTATCAAGGCTACGATTCAAGACCGTTTGCACCGCTACATCATCCGTTACGCCGCTTTTAAATTGAGCAACCAGCTTGGTGATTGACTCGATGCCATAGGTCGATTCGATGTAGCGCACCACACTTTCGCTTTGGGCATACGAAAGCAACGCTTTTTCGGGGTCGGATGGAAAGTTTGAGGCCAAAGCGCGTAACGGAATCAATTCGCCATTTTTGGCAGCGCGTTCGACCATTTGCTTAAAGCCAGCATCGGGCGAATCTTGGTTGGCCACCGCCAACCCTTCATCAAACCAGACTGGCATGCCGCCGTAGTTGTTGTCGGTGGCTTGATGTAAAACCAAGTGGCTCAATTCGTGGGGCACCAAGCGGCCTAATTCAGCCTGATCGCCAGCTTCGATTGAGCCAATAATCAAGCCAAGGTCTGGGCGAGCTTGGCCGCCAATCCAATCTGCTGAGTTGGGTGGCAAGGCTCCGCGCATATCGCGGGTATTGCTATAAATCGAAATCGTCATGGGATCATCGACCGAGCCACCAATCCGTTGCTCAAGCCGATCGAGGCCACCAAGTGCGCTATCGAGCAAATCTTGGCCCCATTGGGCATCGCCATCATACCAGCGCACCGTAATGCCACGCTCGCTTTTTTCTTGCCAATTGAAGCGCGTATCTTGGTAGAGCACCGATTGCTCTGGAGTTTCGGTAATCGTGCCATCTTCGGCAATCAATTGCCATTTGTAGCGCACAGTCACCCCAACAGGCAAAAATTCGACGCTGGTATCGCGGGTAAAGCTGGCCTTGATTGACGTGCCTGGTTGCCATGTGGCCTCGGCCTCGGTATAGGCTGGTACATCGCCTGGCTGCACCCCAAAGGCATATAAAAACGCTACTTCGCGAATTGGCGAGCTTGATTCGGCCTCAAGCTCAAAAACCACATCTTGGCCAAAGCTGCTGGTAGCCTCATTACGCGAAATTTTGGCTGGCTCAGCTGCCTGAGCTGTAGCTTGGAAGCCCAGCACCAGCAAACATCCCAACATCCACAACACTACTCGTCGCATACAAACCTCGCTTACTCTGCGCCTTCGGTTCTCCAGCGCAAGAAGGCATCGATAAATAGATTAATCTCGCCATCGAGCACTGCTTGAGTATTCGATGTTTCAACGTTGGTGCGATGATCTTTGACCCGCCGATCGTCAAGCACATACGAACGAATCTGATTGCCCCATGCTGCATCGCGATGTTCGCCTTTGAGTTTATTGCGTTCAGCTGCTTGGCGCGCCAGCTCGCGCTCCAACAAACGAGCACGCAAGACATTCATCGCGGTTTCTTTATTTTGCAATTGCGAACGTTCGTTTTGACAGGTCACGATAATTTCGTCGGGCGTGCCACCGCGATAAACCAAGCGCACAGCTGAGTCGGTGGTGTTGACGCCTTGGCCGCCATGACCGCCAGCCCGATAGACATCAACCCGCAAATCTTCGGGGTTGATTTTAACTTCGGCAGCATCATCGACCTCGGGCAGCACTTCGACCCGCGCAAACGAGGTATGGCGGCGATGGTTGGCATCGAAGGGCGAAAGCCGCACCAAACGATGAATTCCAGCCTCGGCCTTGGCATAGCCGTAGGCATAGGGGCCGCGCAATTCCAAGGTAGCACTTTTGATGCCTGCTTCTTCACCATCCATCAAATCAACGATGGTTGTGCGAAAGCCTTGGCTCTCACCCCAGCGGCTATACATGCGCAGCAACATCTGGGCCCAATCTTGCGATTCGACGCCGCCAGCGCCCGATTGAATTGAAATAAAAGCATTGGTGCTGTCGTATTTTTCGCCCAGCAAAATGCTCAATTCAAGCGTATCCACCGACTTTGCCAACACACTGACTTCACGCTCAATTTGGCTGAGTGAATCAGGATCGTCTGCTGAAAGTTGCAACAGATCGCGCAGGGTTGCCAAATCGCCAGCCAAACTATCCCACATTTTCAATTCCTCTTGCATGCGCGCGAGGCGTTGCAAAGTTGTTTGGGCTTGTTGCGGGTTGTCCCACAGGGCTGGATCGGCTGCTTGGTGCTCTAATTCATGCAGTTCTGCTTGTTTGGCAGCCCAGTCAAAGCCGCCCCCTTAGCGCATCGAACCGCGCTTGTAACGAGCTTAGTAATGCCCGAAGATCAATAAACTCTGTCATGAGGTTCCTCTAGTCGTTAAACAAAAGATCGAGCGCGATCAGCACTCGACCTCATGATACCCGAAAGCGCTTTTTTTGCGAAGAGTTGAAACCGCGAAGGCCGCAAAGAACAGGAAGTTTATTTTTTGAGCCACGAATTCCACGAATAGTAATTATTTGAGCTACAGATGCCACAGATTGGCTTGATTGTGTTCTCTGTTCTGCATCTCTCACCCGCATCTGAATCCTTTCCGTTGGCCCATAGCCATATCTTCTCTGCGCCTCTGCGTTGAAACCGCGACGGCCACAAAGAACACGAAGTTTATTTTTGAGCCACGAATTCCACCAATTGATTAGCCCAAAGCCTATAGCCTATAGCCATTTCGCCTTTGAGTTAAACCAATGATCAATAAATTTGGATTACCCAAAACAAAACCCCTCGCCCAAAGATTTGAGCGAGGGGTAGAAAGCGCTAAACCGCTAGTTGGTGACCCACGGCGCAAACACTCGATGGATTGCGGGAGTTGGCGTGGTGCTGGTTGCGGTCGCAGTTGGCGTATTGCTTGGCGTAACGCTTGGCTCAACCGTAACAGTCGTCGTTTGGGTGATGGTTACAGTGACAATAGCGGTCGCGGTTGCGGTGGCCGTCGCGGTTATTGTCGCGGTCGCAGTGGCTGTTTCGGTGGCTGTTGCCGTCAAGGTTGCCGTCGCAGTGGCCGTTTCGGTAGCCGTCGCAGTAATGGTTGCAATCTCGGTTGGCGTGTTGGTGGGCGTGTTGGTCGGAACCTCGGTCACGATTGCTGTCGCTGTATTCGTCGGTGTGTTGGTCGGAAGCTCGGTCACGATTGCTGTCGCCGTATTCGTCGGCGTGTTGGTCGGCATATTCGTCGGTGTGTTGGTTGGCATCGTGGTCGGTGTGTTGGTCGGTGTGTTGGTTGGCGTGTTGGTGCTGGTTGGCACAGCGGTATTGGTGCTGGTTGGGATTGGCGTCGCAGTTGCGTTGCTATCCACAATATTAATGACAATTTGATAGGCTGTACCTTGGGTGCCAGTACCGCCCGAACCAGTAAAGGTTGCAGCTTTGATCACGTGCGTGCCATGGCTTAGTGCTGGATTCATGGGCAAGAAATCGAGACCATTACTTTGATCGCCAGCGATTGAATAAGGCCGACCACTTTCGGTACGATAGATGGCGCTATCGACCCAAAAACGCACGCTGCCAATGCCCGTGGCTGGGGTAGTTGGCGCAACAATGCTAATATTGCGGGTGCCGAGGCTTGCATAATTAATCGTCACGCCATTGGGAATTGGATCATACAGCACTTGGTCGGTATCAGCATTGTACATGATCAAACGTGGCACATACGAGCCAGTTGGGGTTGGTGTGTTGGTTGGCACACTGGTTTCGCTGGCGGTTGGCTGAATATTGGTTGGCGTTGGCGTAATCACCGCGCCTGGCTGAGTGAAAACATTGCCAGTTGCCACGGTATTAGGGCCAATCACCACCAAATTATTGCTTGGATGATTGTAAATTGTGTTGTTGGTAATCGTGTTGAAATCGGTCAGATAATTAACTGGGGTGGTTGGTGGCACGGCCAAATTGGCTTCGCGCACGCCAAATTTCTGGGTGCCAGTCGTATTTTCAATAATATTATCTTGCACGGTATAGCGTTGGGCAGGGCCACGCTTGGAGAGCAAGTTGATTCCGGCGTAATCTTGATTGCCAGTGTTATTATCGCGAATAATGTTGCGGCGAATGATGGTATTGGCAGTGTTGCCACCGCCATTCACTTCAACCCCAGCCCGCACATTGCCTTCCATAATACTATCTTCGATGATGTTATCGGTATCGCGGGCAGAATTATCAGTATCGCCACCGCCTAAATCGCCAACCCCAGAGCCAGCGTTATTACGAAAAACGCTTTGGCGAATATTTACCCGTTGATTGCCCCAGCAATAGTACAAACCATCGCCAGCAGTACCGCGCGCAGCATAGCCAAGGTTACCAATCCCTTGGATTTTGACAAACTCTATATCGCGTGAGGTTGTGCCCGGGTGGAAGCCATGGCCGCGATTTGCAGTTGAAAGGCTATTGCTGACCGTGCTTTGATCGCACGATTGCAAACTTACACCATCGCTATGCCAATAGCGCACAGTAATATTATCGATTGTAACAAAGCGGCAAAAAACAAAGTTAATCGCCCCGATATAAAACTCATAAAAAGCAGGCTTTTGGTTAGTATTCCAGCCTTCAATCGTCAAGTCGCGCACGCCCATATTTTGCAAGCGATTATTGAAATTGGTTCCAAGCGCAAAAATCGCTGAATAGGCGTGAGATACGACCGAATTGGTTGGCACTGAAAGGGTCAGCGGTTTTTTGAGCGTAATCGTGTTGCTGCTCTGGTCGATCGAATCGACCATATTTTGCTCAACGCCCCAATTGCCAATCCCGGTGCCTTCGGTGCCTTTAATAATAATGCCTTCGCCTGGCTTAAACACCGAGGTATCGGCCACGCTAATTACATTGCTACCTTGAGTGGCGGCAGCGGTCAACTTCGTATACAAGCCATACGACACTTGTGAAACATTCGCGGTCAGCGGGTAATTGACTGCTCGATCAAGCGTTATCGTTTGGTTGGTGGTGTCGAGGCTCATAATTTCATACGAGCCAGGCAAAAAGCGTAGCTCGGTTGAGCGCCACACATACACAATCATGCCAACTCGGAAAGCAGCAATATTGGCGACTTTAATTGTCGAGAGATTGCTACCACCTTGGGTCACAAACACCCGTTGTTCGTTGCGGCCTGCCTTTAAAATCGTCTCAGGCCCGACCCCTTGCAACGTAACCCCGGTTTTCAAATCGAGGTAGGTTTCTAAGGTAAAGCTGCCAGCTGGCAAACGCACCGTACCGCCGCCTTGGGCCGCAGCAGCATCAATCGCTGCTTGAATGCCAAAATCGGGGGCTAATGGATTAAGATAGGGGGTTGCGTCAATCGTATTGGCAAACGCCGATTGTAACAGCCAACTAAATGAACCAAGACTGAACGCTAAAATGATAAGAGCACTAACTCCTGACCTGAATCGTTGTTGCACAAAGCTTGGCTGCATAGTTCCTCCGCGCCTGAACATGATGCTGAACAATAAAAAAGGAGCTACAACAGCCCCATGCATCATCTTCTGTGAGCCTTTAATCAAACGTGGAATTATTCAAAACGAGTTTGATTACTGACTCTTATTGTACTATGGCATACCATAGCGCATAGTGGCCTTTTTTCCTACAGGACTTTAGGCCTACTTGACGCGAAATCCCACCTTTATCGCTAACAAGGCTACCCCTTCAGAGTGAGTAGCCTTAGCCCAATTGGGCTATCAGCAGTGGTTAAACAGCATAAACACTCATCGCATTCATGCCATAGGTGTTTTGGGTTTGAGCGTTGCTCGTAATTCAGATCGGGCAAATTTGCTTCGGCCCAGCCCTCTGGTTAAGCAATCATTTGCCACATTGATGCTTGCCTGGTCAACAGTGGGTGAATGTGTGCGCTTGAAGCCTCGCTTACGCTCATCACTGATCGCCTGCTTGAGCAGTAGTATAGGGCAACTCGCCCTCTTGTCGAGTGTGCTGGTTAAGAATATTGACGATTTAACCCGAGCTATCAACGCATTATTATGGCTTTGTTAAGGCCTAAATTGGCATTCGCCTAGATTCAAGGCAATGTCGTTTTTTGTATAGTACCTGCTAGTACCTAGCTAAGCAGATTGTACAACCTGCACAAAAAGCTGCGGTTAAGCGCTGGTAGAATTGCCCGATAGCCCACATAGCCCAGCATGATATTGTATATACGAAGCCTCTGCTACACTCCTTGTACCAATACCTCACCTCGCCTGCCCATGCTCTCGATGATGCGAGCGTAGGCAGCAGCGATGCTCATTCTCGGCAATGACTGCCCCAAACGTCGATCCTCTACAGCAACGAAAGGACGCAGTTATGGGCATGTTTATGGGTGAGGGCACTCCAGTGCTCCTGCAAACAATCGTCGAATTTGAAGGCAAGGGTTTTTTCAACCCACAAATGCTTGATTTGCGCTATGTCGTGCCAGCCAACCGCACCACTGGCATGCTCTACTTTCGAGCAGGCAGCACCATCAGCAGCCTCGTTAATGTTTCAATTTTGCGCAATGGCCAGGTTTTACGCTATTTTCCAGTTGCCGCCGATTCAGCAATTCATGTGTCGCTTGCCATCGTTGAGGAACATCCCGCCGGAACCGTGCTCGACGTCTGTGTCGCTGGTGAAGGTAGTGGTCTGTTGATCCTCGATCTTGGCTACTTAGAAGTGTAGGCTGCGCATGAATGGATTGGTGCGTTTTCGAAACAACCTGCAATGGGCGACAACGCTGCCGCTCTTTCGCCGCCATGGCCTGAGCATTGAACGTCGCCGTTTTACCGACCAACGGCCATTAATGCCGCAACTCGAACGCTGGCGCAACTGGTCGATGCAATTGACCCTCAGTGGTACCCGTTATGTTAGTTATGGCGAGCGTAGCTTTTGCCAAGCGCCAACCTCGTTGGTGCTCACCAGCCCGCAGGCTGATCCCTTGCGGATTCGCTACTTGCCTGGTGCTACCACCGATTGGCTCAACTTGACCTGGACCAGCGAGGGTTGGCAACATTTTCTCAATCAGCATGCCCAGTTCAATCAACGCCATGGCTATTTGATTAAAGATGCAGCCCGTTCGCCCTTGTTGGCAGTGCGTTATGTGCCACCGCCAGCGCTGCACGCCGCACGCCAGTTGATCACAATCGCAGGCTTGCCCGAAGCGCCACCAGCAACCTTGGAAAACGCAGCAACCACGCTTTTGGCCCTACTCAGTGCGCTCGATTTTCAAACAAGCTTGCAAGGCTATGCACCAACTCAAGCCCAATCGGTCGAAAAAGCCCAAGCCTTAATGATGAAAAATCTCGAACGGCCACCAAGCATTAGTCAATTGGCTTCAAGCTTGCACATTAGCCCACGCCAACTGCAACGAGATTTTCTGGCCTGTACTGGGCTTAGCCCACTCAGCTATTTACAAATGCTGCGGCTCAGCGAGGCCAATATGCTGCTGGCCAGCACCAATTTGCCGATTGGCAGCATTGCCAGCCAACTTGGCTACGCCAGCGCTGCCCACTTTAGCGCCGCCTTCCGCCGTTTATATGCCTGCACGCCGCGCCAAATTCGCGAATACGACGACGATTTGATGCTTGATACTGTTATGGAGGATGCTCATGGCTGTTCAAATTGAAACGATCAAAAAGCTCAAAAATGGCCTCGATGTCCTGCCCGATCTGTATCGCTATGCTAGCTTGGGCTTCGCCGCGATTCCCGAAGATGAGATCGAACGCTTGAAATGGTATGGTTTGCTGCATCGCAAACAAACCCCAGGTTTTTTTATGCAGCGCCTGCGGATTCCCAACGGCATTTTGAGCACCCGCCAAATGCGCGCCATCGTCAGCGTTTCACGCGATTTTGGCCGCAATACTATGGATTTGACGACCCGCGAGAATATTCAATTGCGCTGGCTGCGAATCGAAGACGTACCAGAAGTGTTTCAACGGTTGCAAAATGTTGGCCTGACCTCACAACAAACTGGGCTTGATAATTATCGCAATGTGATGGGCTGCCCTTTGGCTGGCCTGCACCACGAAGAAATTTTCAACGCTGCGCCAATTGCTCAAAGCGTGTCGTTGGCCTTACTTGGCCGCGAATTTAGCGATTTGCCACGCAAATTCAACATTACGATTAGCGGTTGTTCGCACGATTGTGCCCATAGCCGAGCCAACGATATTGGCATGACTCCTGCCGCCAAGGAAATTAATGGCTATCGCGTGCTTGGTTTTCACGTAGCACTCGGCGGAGCCTTGGGTGGCACAACCCCGCAACTCGGCCAAGATGCAGGCATCTTCTTGACTACCGAACAAGCCTTGCCCTTCTGTCGCGCTGTGTTGAGCGTGTTTCGCGATAATGGCTCGCGCGAAAAACGCACTGAAGCCCGATTGAAATGGCTGATTCGCGAGTGGGGCATGGCGCGCTTTATGGCCGAAGTTGAAAAAGTCTTTGGCCAGCCATTCTTTAGCGCTGGCGAATCGTTGCTGGCAGCCCACAACGGCGATCACTTAGGCGTGCACAAACAACAAGACCAAGGCTTTATAACCGTTGGGTTGTTGGTGCCAGTTGGTCGCACCAATGCTCAGCAAATGGCCGAAATTGCTGATTTGGCTGATGCCTATGGCACTGGCGAGTTGCGCTTAACTCCCGACCAAAACATTCTGATTCCGAATGTGCATGAAACCTGCCTCGACCGCTTATTGGCCGAGCCACTATTGCAGGTGCTCCAACCGCATGCACCTGGTGCCTTGCGCGGCTTGGTCAGCTGCACTGGTCGCGATTATTGCCACTTTGCCTTGAGCGACACCAAAGAATTGTCATTACAAGTTGCCGAAGAATTAGCCAGCTTGATTCCTGCCGAGCGGCGGGTCGATTTGAAAGTTTCTGGCTGTGTACACGCCTGCGGCCAGCACCACGTTGGCGAAATTGGCTTGCAAGCGCAACGGTTGCGGCTTGAAGATGGCAGCATCGTTGATGCCTTCGATCTCTTTGTTGGTGGCAATCATCAGCAACTGGCGACCCTCAAAGCACGCAAAATTCCGGTTGATCAATTGGCTGGACGGATTGCTGCTGAACTCGCCATTTTGGATGGGAAATAACGATCATGACCAAGCTTGTGCGTTCACAATGCCCCTATTGCGGCGTTGGCTGTGGCATCGAATTAACCGTCAATGCTGGCAAGGTTGTGCGCGTCACTGGCGATAGCGCCCACCCCGCCAATCAAGGCAAGCTCTGCATCAAAGGGGCAACGATTGAGCAAATGCTCACCCCAGAATCACGCCTAACCCATGCTCAGATTCGCAGCGACCGCCATGCTGCCTTGCACACGGTTGGGCTTGAGCAGGCGCTCGATCACGCTGCTCAACGCCTGAACGCCATTCGCGCAGCGCATGGCAACGAGGCAATTGGTTTTTATCTTTCGGGCCAGCTCACCAACGAAACCAGCTATTTGGTGACCAAGCTATGCAAGGGATTGCTGGGCACCAACACCATGGATGCCAACTCGCGCCTGTGTATGGCGAGCGCCGTGGCTGCCTACACTCGTAGCTTGGGCACTGATGGCCCGCCCTGTAGCTATAGCGACATCGAACAAGCAGATTGTTTTCTAATCGTTGGCTCGAATACCGCCGAATGCCATCCGATTGTCTATCGCCGGATTGAGCAGCAAGTGCGCAAACATGGCGCAACATTGATTGTGGTTGATCCACGGCGCACCCAAACCTCGCGCTATGCCAGCTTACACTTGGCCGTAGCACCAGGCAGCGACACCGCGTTGCTCAATGGTTTATTACATATCTTAATTCGCGATGGCGCCGTTGATTATGAATTTATCGCCCAACATACGACTGGCTGGAGCGAAATTGCCGCAGCCGTCGCCGCTTGGACTCCAGCCCAAACCGCCTTGGCAACAGGTTTAAGCGTTGATGACATTGAGGCTGCTGGCGCAATCTTGGTTGCCAGCCAACGCACCCTGAGCCTATGGAGCATGGGCGTTAATCAAAGCCGCAATGGGGTAGCCAAAGCCACAGCGATCATCAATTTGCACTTAGCAACAGGCCGAATTGGCAAGCCAGGTTGTGGCCCATTTTCACTAACAGGCCAGCCAAACGCAATGGGCGGGCGCGAAGTTGGATATTTGGCCCATCAATTGCCTGGCTATCGCCGGGTTGATGTAGCTGAGCATCGCACGGCAATCGAGCAAGCATGGGGCATTCCGCTTGGCAGCATCAGCGCTACGCCCGGCCCCGATGCCCAAACCATGTTCAGCCAATTGGCCGAAGGCAAGCTCAAAGCAATTTGGATCATCGGCACCAATCCCTTGCACTCGATGCCTAATAACAGCACGATTCGCGCAGCGCTCGAAAAAGCTGAATTGGTGATTGTGCAAGACGTGTATAATACAAGCTCATGTTTGGCCTATGCAGATATTGCCTTGCCTGCCGCCCAATGGGCCGAAAGCCTTGGCACCTTCACCGCGTCAGATCGCCATATTACCTTGTTGAATCCGGCTTATCCAGCGCCAGGCGAGGCTATGCCCGATTGGTGGCTGGTGCAAGCAGTCGCCAAGCGAATGGGCTTTGCGCTAAATTTTGCCAATGCAGAAGCAATTTGGGATGAATATCGCAATTTGACCGCTGGGCGCTATCCGCTTGATGTGAGCGGCGTGAGCTACGCACGGCTGCGCAATGGCCCAATTCAATGGCCCTGCCCCGCCGAAGATCATGCTGGCACTGTGCGTTTGTATAGCGATGGCCGATTTGCCACTGCCACTGGGCGCGCCAACTTCCACGTGACCGTGCCGGTTGAACCAGCAGAAGTGCCAAGCTACGAATTTCCATTTTGGCTAACAACTGGGCGGGTTTTGGAGCAATGGCATACTCGCACCCGCACCGCCAACGTGGCTAAGCTCAATCAACGCCATAACGGCAGCTTTATCGAAATTCACCCAGACGATGCCAATACGCTCGGCGTGAGCGCTGGCGAAAAAATCGCGGTCATCGGACGGCGCGGCAGTTGCACCTCAGTGGTACAAATTAATCCAGAAATGATGCCAGGCTGTTTGTTTATGCCAATTCACTGGGACGATGGCAACCCCAATGTGTTGAGCATCAACGCTGCCGACCCAATTAGCAAGCAACCAGAACTCAAGGCATGTGCAGTCCAATTACGCCCAATCGTCGAAGGCATCAACATCAAATTTGGCGAAGCCGCCACAGTTCCAGCAATGGCCGCTGGCAAACGGAGCAGCCAATGAGTAGTTTAGACGGTCAACGAGTTGCAATTCTTGAAGCGCGTCGCGCCTCGGAATTAGCCAATTTGCTCACTCGCCATGGCGCGATCCCAATCCATGCCCCAGCTTTACGCGAGGTCAGTGTTGATGCGGCTCCTGTTGCCCAAGCAGTTTTGCAGCAGCTTGAAGCAGGCCGAATCGAACTGATGATTTTGTTGACTGGGGTTGGCACGCAACAATTAATTGATGCTGCTGCCAGTTTGGGGCTTGAGCAAGCAATGCTAGCCGCATTGACAAAAATAACCCTCGTTTGCCGTGGCCCGAAGCCAACCGCCGTTTTGCGCCGTTATGGATTACGCCCAAGCATCAGCGCAGCCTCGCCCTATACAATCAACGATTTAATCAGCAGCCTTGATCAGGTTGAGCTGGCTGGACGTGGCGTTGGCTTGCTGCACTACGGCGAGCGCGATAGCAAATTAGCCGATTATTGCCGCGAACGTGGGGCCGTGCTCCACGAACAGAGCGTCTACGAATGGCAATTGCCAGCCGACCTCAGCCCGTTGTATGCGCTGATTGAGCAAGCAATTGCTGGCCGGATCGATATTTTCAGCTTTACCAGCCAAATTCAGGTGCGCCATTTGGTGCAGGTTGCCGAGCAACAAGGCCAGACTCAAGCATTAATTACGGCAATGCAGCAAGCAATCGTCGCCGCCGTCGGCCCATCGTGCGCCCAAGCTCTGATCAACATTGGCATTCAACAGGTAATTATGCCTGAGCAACCGTTTATGGGCCAGATGGTGCAGCAAATTCTCAATCACGTTGATAACCAGCGCCAAACCTTCTAACTATGCGTGCCAACAATGTTTAGCTCAACTCCCTGCAACGAATGCAGTTTCCACCGCTGACGGTGTGCGACCAAACCTGTTCGCTTCGCGATAGCTCCTGCAACGCCACGCAGCCTCACCAACGTTGGTGAATCGTGCCAGCGATGATCAATTATGTCAATCTATAAATCATCGCGATTTCCCAAGCGTTCGCTGTGCGTGCCACAGGTTTCATGGAGGAGCTTCCAATGTCTAAAATCAGCCGTCGCGATTTCCTCAAAACTGCCGCAACGTTCGGTGCTGCCATCGCCACTCCCAGCCTATTGACTGCCTGCGGTGGTGAAACAGCCAACGAAACAGGCGAGCGTCCAATCAAAATTGGCTTTATTCCGCTGACTGATTGTGCTTCGGTCGTAATGGCCGACACTTTGGGCTATTACAAGAAATATGGGCTTAATGTTGAGGTCGTTAAAGAGGCTTCGTGGGCCAATGTGCGCGATAAGTTGTTAACTGGCGACCTCGATGCGGCCCACTGTTTGTTTGGCATGCCGTTCTCGGTCTACACGGGCGTAGGCGGCAAGGCTGAGAGCGAACTCCAAATTGCGATGGTGCTGAACCAAAATGGGCAAGGCATTACCCTCAGCAGCGCCTTGGCCAAAGAGGCAGGCTATGGCGACCCAAGCAAACTCAAAGCGCTGCTCAGCCAACGACCTGCTGATAAGCCAGCCACCTTTGCCGCGACCTTCCCCGGCGGAACCCACGATCTTTGGCTGCGCTACTGGCTTGCCGCCGCTGGTGTTGATCAACAAAGCGTCAAAATTATCACGATTCCCCCACCGCAAATGGTCGCCAATATGCGGATCGGCGAGATGGATGGCTTTTGCGTGGGCGAGCCATGGAACGGCGTGGCGGTCAAAGAGGGCATTGGCGAAACAGTGTTAGCAACCCAAGATCTGTGGGCGGGACACCCAGAGAAAGCCTTGGTGGTCAACCCCAGCTTTGCCGAGAAACGCCGCGCTGAGCTCAAAAATGTAATGAAGGCGATTCTTGAGGCCTCGCAATGGCTCGACGATTTCAACAACCGCGCCGAAGCAGCCAACGTTATCAGCGGCCAAGCCTATGTCAACGCTCCAGTTGATGTGATTGAAGCGCGGCTGAAGGGCCAATACAATTTGGGTACAACCCTCGGCGAGCGCACATTCGAGCCAAACAAAAGCATGGTGTTTCATCAAGCAGGCGCAGTTAATGAGCCACAACGCAGCCATGCAATTTGGTTTATGGCGCAATATGTGCGCTTTGGGCTTGTGCCAAACGCCCCCGACTACAATGCCATCGCCGACAAGCTGATTTTGCGCGACCTTTATGCAGAAGTTGCCAAAGAAATGAGCTTAACGGTGGCGAGCGACGATTTACAGCCATTCACCGTCACGCTTGATCAACGCAGCTTCGACCCCAAAAGCCCATCCTAGTCCGCAGGCCATCACGCCTCAGCTTCGCGATTGAAGAATCACGGCTTCAGTCGCCAACACACCAAAACCACTCGCTTGCCAACCACAAAGGAGATCTTCATGGCCCAGATGATCGACATTATTCCCCGACGTGAACATTCAGCGCTGACCAGCATGCGCTATTGGCTCAAAATAATCTGGCAAACGCTTAGCCCAATCATCATTGGGATGCTTATTTTAGCGAGCTTATGGCAAGGTGCTGCTTGGCTTTCAGGCGGCAATTTACCAACACCCTTCGCCACCGCCAGCACCTTGCGCGAGCTATTAAGCGACCCGTTCTACGACAATGGCCCGAATGACAAGGGCATTGGGATTCAGCTCTTGGCCTCGTTGGGAAGGGTTTTTACTGGCTGGGGAATTGGCATCGCCATCGCCATTCCGCTTGGCATGCTTCTTGGTAGTAGTGCTCGGCTGCGCAAAATGATTGCACCAGTGATTGAAATTTTGCGGCCTGTCTCGCCGCTAGCCTGGTATCCATTAGGTTTAGCGGTACTCCACAATGCACCCAAAGCCGTGGTTTTTGCGATTGTCATTACCTCGCTCTGGCCAACCTTAGTCAATACCACCATGGGCGTGCAACATATTCCTGCCGATCTCAAAGCTGTTTCCAAAGTATTTCGCTTTAGCCGCTGGCGCTATGTCAGCAAAGTGCTGTTGCCCGCAGCTTTTCCCGCAATTTTGACGGGCATGCGGCTTTCGATGGGCATTGCGTGGATGGTGATTGTGGCTGGCGAAATGTTGGCTGGTGGCACGGGCTTGGGCTTCTTTGTGTGGGATTCGTGGAATGCGCTCTCGTTGGAACGGGTGATGAGCGCAATTTTGATCATTGGCATCACTGGTTTGTGCTTAGATCGCTTATTTAGTTTGCTTGGCCAACGCATGGCAGCGTGGCAAGAAGGAGGTCACTAATGGCTCCACGGTTGTTAGCGCGCACATCAGTTAATAGCGCAATCTTGCCAATGGAGGCCGCTCCATTGCTCGAAATTAGCGGCGTGGGCAAGAATTATCCCAGCGGCCAAGGCCAAATCAACATCCTGCGCGAGATTGAGCTAACCATTCAATCGGGCGAGTTTATTAGCTTTATTGGCCATTCTGGCTGTGGTAAAAGCAGCTTGTTGAATATGATTGCTGGCCTGACGAGCATTAGCACAGGCACGATGGTCTTTGATGGCAAGCCAATTGAAGCCCCAAGCCCAGAACGCGCGATGGTATTTCAGCATTATTCGCTGTTGCCGTGGCTTTCAGTCTATCAAAATGTCTATGAAGCTGTCGATTCGGTGCAAACTGAGCTGAGCAAAGCAGAGCGCAAAGCCTTGACCGATGCAGTACTAGCGCGGGTTGGCCTCAGCAACCATGTCCACAAAAAGCCAATGCAGCTTTCCGGCGGTATGCGCCAACGGGTAGCAATTGCTCGCGCCTTTGCAGTGCATCCACGGATGCTCTTGCTCGATGAGCCATTTGGCGCACTCGATGCCCTAACGCGAGGGAGCTTGCAAGAAGAATTATTAGATTTGTGGAGCGGCGATGCCCGCACTGAAACCGTGGTGATGGTTACCCACGATATTGATGAAGCGATTTATCTCAGCGATCGGATTGTGGTCTTCAGCGATGGGCCAAGTGCAACGATCAAAGAAATAATTACCGTTGATTTGCCCCGGCCACGCGATAAACAAAGCCTTATGACCAGCCAAACCTGGAATAACCTACGCACCCACCTGCTGCTCTCATTGCACTGCTAAACCAACAATCAGTACCCAGAGTTGTGTCTCGTGGGCTGTCTCGATGCTGCGACAGCCTTTTGTATTTAAGGCTCCAATAAGTCTTGGAGCCGTACCAGCGGCATTCAAAAATTCAGCGCATAGATAAAATTGGTTTGGCGTTGGCCCAAACTGCGTGGCACCAGCCGCAAAACACGATTGCGCAGCTGTTGTTGCCATGCATGCGGCAAATGCACCAGTGAGCCAACCAGCCACGAAGTATCAACAATTGCTTGGGCTTTGGGCATACGGCGTTTTTGATAGTGCAAAAAGGCTAATTGGGGTTGTTCGTAGCGTGCAAGCATCTCGGCCAACACCCAAGCATCTTCAATCGCTTGGCAACCACCTTGGCCTAGGTTGGGCGTTGTTGCATGGGCTGCATCGCCAAGCAAGCCAATTCGGCCTTGATACCAGGTTTTTAAATGGGCTAAATCGCTAATATCGGTACGCAGCAAGGCTTCATTGCTGGTGCGCTCAATCAGCGTTTTGGCGATTGCTGGCAAATCATGGCCTTGGGCAAGCAAACTGGCTCGGGCAGCAGCAGGCGAAGCATCACGCTGGCCTTGGGCTGCAAGGCTGGTCGCATACCAATAAACCAAATCCTGCCCAACTGGCGTATAGCCAAACCGCAGCTGCTGGCCCCAAATTTCAGCAGCAACTGGCTGGCCCAATTCACGATAATCGAGCTGCACCAAGGCACGATGCGAGGTTTGGCCCGAATAGCGCAAGCATTGCTTGGGGAAAATCTGTTCGCGCACTGCCGAGCGCAAGCCATCGGCCCCAATCAAGCACGCATTCTGAATCGTTGAGCCATCAGCAAATTCGGCCTGAACTGACTCGGCTGTTTGTTGCAAGCCCACCAACCGCTTGCCAAGCTGTACGCAATCTGTTGGCAAGGCTGCGAGCAGGGTTTGTTGCAAGGCAGCGCGGCTAATCGTCACCAACTCTTGGCCAAAACGCTCACGCATTAATTTCAAATCAAAACCAGTCAATAAACTCCGGCCTTGTGCATCCACAATGCCAAATTCGCTGCCGCCCAACGCACTAAGGCACAACCCACGCTGGCGTACAGCTTCGGCCAAGCCCCAGCGTTCGAGCAAATTCATGGCATTGGGAGCCAATAAAATGCCAGCCCCAACAGGCCGGAGCGCTGGCGCAGCCTCATAGATTTGCACTGGGATCTGGCGTTGCTCTAGGCCAATTGCCAAACATAAACCGCCAATTCCCCCGCCAATAATCGTTATCGGTTGCATTGCATCCTCGTTGAATTTAATCAATCTAAGTAAAACATACCCTATAGTATGTTTTAAGTCAAGAGTTAATTATTCAATAATTTATGTCAACTTGAAAAGCGTTGTACAATACAAGCGCTAGCTGAAATGGGCTAGCCAGAGTTTATGAGGCCTGCGACTATGCAATTAACCGGAATCCACCATCTTACGGCAGTCAGCGCCAATGTGCGTGAAAATTATCGTTTTTATACTCAAGTTTTAGGCATGCGGCTGGTCAAGCGCACCGTTAATCAAGATGATGTGAGTGCTTATCATTTATTTTATGCCGATGGCGCAGGCTCGCCTGGCAGCGACATTACCTTTTTTGATTGGCCAGTTGGGCCAGAACAACGCGGCACGCATAGCATTTGTAATACTGCCTTGCGGGTGACGGGCAAAGCCAGTCTTGAGTGGTGGGCTGAACGCTTGAGCCAACAAGGCGTTCAGCATAGCGGCGTGCTTGAGCGTGATGGCCGCTTGACCATCGATTTTGCTGATAACGAGGGCCAACGCCTGAGCTTAATTGATGATGCAGGCGCTGGCGATCCAAATACGCCATGGGATGCCAGCCCCGTGCCAGCTGAGCACCAAATTCGTGGGCTTGGGCCAATTCGCATGAGCGTGCCCAAGCTTGAAGCTACCGATATTGTGTTGACCAAAGCGCTGAATATGCGCCAAGTTCGCCAATATAGCCTCAACGAAGGCAAGGAATACCCAGTTTATGTCTATGAAATGGGCAAAGGCGGCGTAGATTCAGAATTGCATGTTGTGGTACAGCCAGATTTGGCGCCAGCCCAACCAGGCGCTGGTGGCGTGCATCACGTGGCGTTTCGGACGCCCAACGAAGAAGAATATCATGGTTGGACGCGGCGTTTGCGCGAATTAAGCATTCGCACCAGCGGCGAAATTGATCGCTACTACTTCCGCAGTCTCTATTTCCGCGAACCAAATGGCATTTTGTTTGAAATTGCCACTGATGGGCCGGGCTTTGCAGTCGATGAAGATCCAGCCACGTTAGGCGAATCGGTAGTCTTGCCACCATTCCTTGAGCCACGCCGCGAGGCCATTGTTGCCAACCTCAAGCCACTAACCTAAACCAAACAGAGCGCGCTTACTGCAATAGTAAGCGCGCTCTGTTTAGTTGCCAAATTCGCCAAACAGATTAAAATAACACACCTGTTCGTTTAATTCTGAGAGGTGCAAAAACATGGCACGTCCACGTCGCAAACGCTACCAAGGCATTACTCCGCCACAACATTGCCCAGCAAATGAGCTAAAAAGTGTCACTGAATTACGCTTGAACGATAATGGTACCTATGCGCAGTTGAGCATGCAGCAGCTTAATTTCAGTCAACAACGGGCCAAAGATATTTTCATGGAGCAATCGATTGTGCGCCAATGCCAATTTGATCACGTGGTGTTGCAGCAATCGCAGCTGGTCGATAGCAGTTTTGAGCAATGCGATTTGAGCCATGCCAATTGGGAGAAAAGCCATCTTGAGCGTTTGGAATGGCACAATAGCCGTTTAGGTGGCATGAAATTTGTTGAAGCTCAAGCAGAGCATATTGTTTTCAATATTTGTCAACTGGATTATAGTGTCTGGTGGTCGGCGCGGCTTGAGCATATCCACTTCGTCGATTGTCGCATGCTCGAAAGCACGTTTGAATCTGCCAAGCTAAGCGATGTTTGCTTTCGCAATTGCGACCTGAGTCGAGCCAATTTTCGCAATGCCACCCTGAGCAACGTTGATATTCGCGGCTCGCAGATTGCTGGCATGCAGCTTGAGCCAAAGCAACTACAAGGCTTGATTATCGAGCCACGTCAAGCGCTAGAAATTGTCCAATCGCTCGGCCTTACCATCCGCGAATTAGCAATAGAAGAAGATTAAATGCAAAAACGCCGTTGAACAAATAAATGCTCAACGGCGTTCTTATGGAATGGTACGCATCCCCCTACGTTCCCACAGCGGGTGCTGCAGTAGCCTCGGTGTGTGTCGCGTTCACGGCCTGGTTCGGGATGGAGCAGCGTGGGGCACAACCACCTCGACACGTACCAAAATTTGTTGCCCTCGCTCCAATCACCCATAGCTGACGACTTCTTCATTCGCATAGCGCGTCTCAATGCCAGTCCTGCCTAGCTGTATGCCATCCTCTGGCCACACCGCGTCCTGCCGACGCGCGGCAACCGATGATCGCTTGGCTTTCTGCGGGTGTCTGCTCTACCGTTCACACGGCCTCCACAGCACCCCAGTTGTCCGCCTCGTCTCGACGGTGCCTCTCATACATTCCTGTACAC
>NZ_LGKP01000035.1 GCF_001306135.1 Herpetosiphon geysericola
GCGGCCACGGCGGGTTTTGGTCGGTAAGAGCGGGGCAATTAATGCAAACTGGGCATCGGTCAATTCATGGCGAGCCATAGACACCTCCTGCCGAAGAGTCTACCATGGAATTATCAGACAGAACCTAGGCTTTGACATTTACCCATGGCCTCGTATAATGCCTATATGCGACCTTCACGTTCGGCCCAACAGGCAGCCCCACCAGCAGCGATGGTTCATCTCTATCGTGGTTTGATGGATCGCGCAGTCACTTGGCGTTCACGGATCGACACGCCAACTAACTGGGCGGTGGCCATTACGGGCACCGTTGCCAGCTTTGTGCTTGGCGATGCTGATCATCATCATGCCGTTGTGCTGCTGACAATTGTGTTTTGTATGGGCTTTTGGTTTATCGAAGCGCGGCGCTATCGCTACTACGATTTATGGGCTACATGGGTTCGTATCCTCGAAACTGATTATTATGTGCCATTGCTTGGCCAAAATACCCTCGCGGTTGATCAATATTGGCATAAATTGCTGATTACCGACATGAACACGCCCCATTTTAAGATTTCTACCGTCGAAGCTTTGGGGCGGCGTTTACGCCATAATTACATGGCAATTTTCTTGTTTTTGCTATTTATTTGGCTGCTTAAGCTGATGATTCATCCGCAGATTACCAATCGGCCATCACTGGAAACCTTCATTTATGATGCCAGTTTGGGGCCGTTCGGTGGCAAATTGGTCATTTTATCGGTCTTAGGCTTTTATGCATGCTTGATTATCATGGCCCTGATTACGATTCCCCGTTGGGGTTCGCGCACCGAGATGGTGGGCCATGAACGGGTGCTGCGCAAGCTCGCGTTGCCAGAAGCCATGCCAGTGGGTAAAGCCAAACGCCGAGGAGGGCGACGTAAATCATATGGAAAAGCCCACGACTAACCAGCCAACCGATCTCTGCATTATTATGCATGCTCACGCGCCGTTTGTGCGCCAACCTGGGCCTTCGAGCCATGGCGAGGAAGAGTTGCATGGCTTGATGGCCGATTGCTATATTCCGCTGCTGCGTGGCCTCGCCGACTTGATTGAGCAAAACAAAGCGGTTAAACTGGGCTTGGCTATTAGCCCCATCCTCTTGCATCAATTGAATGATCCCGTCGTGCAAAAGCATATGTTGCATCATCTTGATGAGGCAATTGCCCAGGCCGAGCGCCGCCTCGAAGCTGCCAAGGGTGGCGATGAACATAGCGCCTACCTGGCGCAATTTTATTTGCAATTGCACCAACGCACCTTACACGTGTTTGAAAAGCAGTGGAGCCGCAATATTGTGGCCATGACCCGCGAGTTGGTCGAGGCCGAAGCGCTCGAAGTGCTTGGCCATACTGCCACCTATCCCGTGCCGCATTTGTACGATCGGCCAACTCTGCGCACCCAAGTGGAAGTTGGCACGATTGCCTTGATGCACATGCTCGGCCAACCCCCAAGCGTCCTCTGGAGCGCCGAAGATCCAGTTACGCCAGAATGGGAGCAGATTCTTAAGCCGCTCGATATGCGGGCCTTGGTGGGTACTGCCAACCCTGAATTGCGTGGCCAAGCGCTTTCGTGGCTTTCCGAAGCCCGCCAAACTGCGGTGATCACGCCTGATCAGCGTTTGTTGACCCATATTCGCTCGGTTGGCTTGGGCTATCCTGGCGATCCATTGTATCGCGCGCCGATGCTAATTCCGCTCGATGATGGCATGCTGAGCCGTGATGGCAACGCCTATGATCCGTTTTATGCCTATGCCCGTGCTCGCCAACATGCCCGTCATTTCACTGCCGTGCTAACTGAAACTGCTAGCAACGGCCAGCCGCTGGTGATTGTGGCCGATATGGAATTGTTTGGCAGCGGCTGGTTTGAGGGTGGGCTGTGGCTGCGCACCTTGCTCGAAGAATTGCCAAGCCATTTTCGCTTGGTCACCCCAAGCACGCTGCTCAAGCGGCATAAACCAAGCGTCGTTGTGCCACCGCAGCATTTTTCGGGGATTATTGATGGTCGTTTGAGTGCCGCTCATCGTCAATTGCAAGCTGCGGTTGCTGAATATCCCCAAGCCTATGGCGACCGCGAACAGGTGCTCAACCAAGCGGCTCGCGAGTTTTTACTGGCCCAATCGGGCGATTGGGATCGTTGGGTTGGTACGCCAGGCGCTGATTATGCCAATGCTCGCCGTAGCGACCACCTGCAAAAGTTCGATTGGCTGATGCAGTTGTTGCCCCATGAAACCTTGTTGCCAGTTGCAGCCCGTGAATTTGCCGCCTTACAAGAGCGTGACAATCCTTTTCCCACCCTGAATTATCGGTTGTTTGGGGATTTTGAACGATGACGACCTACACTTGGCTGGGCCACAACCAGCCCCATCTTGATACGCTGTTCGTTCATGACCTTGGTTCGATGGTTTTTGCAAGTTTTGGCGGGGTAACTGCCCAAGGTGCGCACAAAAACGAAGATGCCGCTGCAATCTTCATCGATCCTGCTGGGGCATGGGAATTGGCTTTGGTGATCGATGCTCATCATTCGGCCCAAAGTGCGCAGCTGATTTTAAACACGGTGGTTGAAGCAGAAAGCCAATTGCGCGATTGCTTGAACCAACCCTTGAATCAAGCCTTTTTTAGCCTTGATCGGGCTTTGCTCGATTTGTTTCGCAGCAATAGCTTTCGGGCGCGCTGTGCCACAATTCAAGGCGAAGCATCGTGCCTGTTTGTAGCGCGCAAAGATGAATACGTTTGGTATTGGGCGGTCGGCGATTGCATTGGCTATATTTTTCACCCCAGCATTGCGCGGCTTGGCGAGATGCAGCTCAATCAACGACGCTTCTACGAATGGATTGGCAATGTGAATACCTGGGATGGCGTGTTGCCCTCGTACTCCACCGGCATTCGTTTGCTGCAACCTGGCCTTACCACGATGATGCTTACCAGCGACGGCTTGCTCGAATGCGGCAAGCGCCCATTTGAGCAACCAACCACCTTGTATAACACCGTTTGTTGGCAGCATAGCACTCTGCCCCGCGCCGCCCGCGCCTTGCTCGAACGCGTGCAAACTGAAGGCGGTCGCGATAGTGCAACCGTCATTTTGTGGCAATTCGATAGCACATGGGCTGGAATGAATCGCGACTTCCGTTAAACTCCAAGCGTTTGTTGGTATGCCTGCTCAAGCGTTTGTTTGAGAATGGCGAAATGGGTGACAACTTGGCCGACTAAGATTGTTTGAAAAAGCGGGGCAACCAAACGCAACCACAGCGGCAAAAAGCGAATCTGGCTGCGCATCGTGAAGGTGGTTAAGCCATCCTGCTCGCTAAATTCATAGCGCACCAGACAGATCATTACGCCATGCGAGGTAATTGTGAACTCCATCGACTCATGCGGCGTGTAGGCTGTGATTTCGATCAACGATGAAAATTGTAGCGCGCCAACGCTGGCAAATTGCTCGTAGATTGCGCCCATGCCATGGCCGCAAATTCGCTGCGACGAGGCAAGCGATGGCCACCATTCAGGATCATGTTCGAAGTCGCTGATATAGCCAAAGCAAAACGCTGGGGGGGCGGTAATCGAGCACGTATTTACAAATGAAACGTGACCAATAGGCATAAATTTATTCTCCACAAAACAAGCTCACTCCGCTTGCAAGGCGTCGTTGGCCAAGCGTTCAATCAAGCTGCGCATGCTGGGATCGACCTGGGTATGCTGGGCCAAAAATTCGACAATTGCCAAGGCTGAGGCTGGGCTATGCTGATAGCCTTGCACCCATGCAGCCAGCAACGGCTTCAATTGTGGCAAGCGTTGCTCAATGCGGCGTTCGTTGGCAAAAACATCGCCAGCAGCAAGCCCAAATTGTGGCCATGTGCCAATTAATTCTAGCACCCGATCGACCGCAAAATGTTGGATAAAGCGCTGCGCCGAAAGCCACTCGCCACGCTGATAGCGACATAAACCAATATACAAACAGGTTAATGCTTCGCCCAACAACCATGCAGGCTGCTGCCGATTGGAGGTTGGGAGCGCAAGCTGTGGTAAGGCAATTGTCGCATCAACATGGGCTGCTTGCCAAATAATCTGGCCTGGCGCAAAGGGAATATTGGGCAATTCTGCTGGCTCGAACACCGCAAACTCACAAAAAATCTCGTCACTATAGAGCAGTTTATAGCCATCGACGGTATTTTGAAAGGCATAACTAATTGGCTGAATCGCCGCTAGCCAACTAAGATCATTCAGAAATTGGGCTTTGCTGCCAGGTTCTACGATCGCAAAAAAATCCAGATCCGACCATTGATCAAGTCGTTCGCGTTCCAAGCCAACCGAGCCAAGCCCGATTAAGGCCAAGCCATGGCCAGTTGCTGCCAGCGCTTGGCCAATCGCAGCTAAGCGCTCTAAAATTTGTTGGGGGGTAGGCATGGCGCGCCTCCATCAATTAACGTTTCTGATAAATAATCATGCGATCAGGAATGCTGTAGAGTTGCTGCCATTGGCTTTGATCGCGAAAGCCAGCTGCTGGCCAGCCCATGCGGGCTGAATAATGCTGATCCCACACGACCAACGTGCCCGATTGCATTGTTTCGAGCTTGGGCACGCTCCACCAAAGTTTATTGGGCGCTTGGAGTGGTAATTTTTGAAAATAGTAAAACCAGACGTGGGTTGCATAGACTGGTTGCGCTTGCGGTTGGTTTTGGGCAATCCAACGTTGGGCTTCAAGGCTCGCTTGGGCCTCAAGATCAACCGGAATCGGACGCAATTTGGCGGGCAAACTCAAGGCAACCAACACAAACACTGCTACCAACGGCCAGAAAATTTGGGCTGGGCCAACCCAGCGATTGAGCGCTGTCTGGACAATCTCAAGGCCTTGGGTTGCCCAGATAGCAACCACAAAGGCAAATGGGAGCAGAAAATAACTGTAACCGCCTGATGCAAACAAGCCAAAGCGATAGATCACCACGTGGCTCAGCAGATAGACCACGCTGGGCCAAACAACGACCCAAACTTGGCGCTTACGCCAGCTCCAAGCTGCGGTAGCAACCACCAAAACGACCAATGGCCAACCAATGCCTGCCAATAAATCTGGGCCGAAGTGCCACCAAGTGCCCGAGCCATAGAAATCGGTTGGTTTTGGCTCGAAGAAAATCATCCATGGCCGATTGCCCAATACTAGCCAACACAACCCATAATAAACCAGCATTGGCAAGCCACTAAGCAAACCTGAGCGCCAATCACGCTGTGCTAGCCGATAGAGACCCCAAAGGCCAAGCAGCAATAGGCCTTCGTGGCGCATTAATGGCAAACAGCCAATTGCCAGCGCGGCCCAAAGCCAACGCCGATTGAGGCTCGCATAGGCAGCCAAACCCAAACAAACAGCATAGGGCAAGACGGTTGTCGCATAGGCAAATTGGCTGACCCACGGCTGAAGATAGACAAACAAGGGCACAAGATACCAATAGCGCAGCCCTACTTGGCGTGCAATCAACAGATAAAGCCCAGCAGTGAGCGCGGTCATGAGCACCGCAAAGGCCCGCGCCACATACAAACCACCAAGGGCTGCTGGCATATAAAAAAGCGTGTTGCCAAAGCGGCCCCATGTATCCAACACAAAGGCTGGCTGCTGCCAAGCCCGTTGCGAGATCACAATATGGCCAACTTCATCTTGCACAATCGTGCTCAGTGGCGAAAAATAGGCCAACATGCCAATCCATACCGAACCAAGCACAATTAGGATGCCACTTATCAGCCAATAGCGCCGCTGCATACAACACTCCTCCAATTTGGGCGATTCAGCCTCGTATGGTAGCATACAAGTCAGCCCTAAGCCGCATAGCAATTGTGTCATCGTATGTCACAATGCTGCTGTTTACTAGCAAGCGCATTGCATAGCGTCAAGCAAGGAGGGTTTATGCCCAGCTATCAGCTTGCCCAACTAAATATTGGCACGATTAAAGCGCCCTTAGATAGCCCATTGATGGCCGATTTTACCAATAATTTGGCTCGGATTAATGCTCTGGCTGAGGCAAGTGCTGGCTTTGTTTGGCGTTTAAAAGATGATTCTGGCAATGCGACCGATTATCGCCCACTCGACCCGCTGACGATTGTAAATATGTCGGTTTGGCGCGATCTCGATGCCTTGATGCAGTATGTCTATCAATCAGAGCATGTTGCGCTTATGCGGCGGCGCAGAGAGTGGTTTGAACGCATGGATACGGCTTTTATGGTACTCTGGTGGGTTCCAGCAGGCCACGAACCAACTGTTGCTGAAGCCCTTGAGCGTTTGGAGCATTTACGCGCCAATGGCGAGAGCAGTGCTGCGTTTAGTTTTCGCAAGCCATTTGCCGCACCCGACCAACAGCTTGTAGCTGAGGCTTAATCAATGCCTGAACTGTATTTACGCCCACTTGAAGAGGCTGATCTAGCTAGCTTTTTCGCACAGCAACAAGATCCAGTGGCAATTCACATGGCTGCCTTTACTGCCAAAGATCCCAGCGATTATGCTGCGTTTCATGCGCATTGGCAAAAAATTATGGCCGATAGTAGCATCATCAAGCGGGCAATCATCTGGGATAATCAACTGATTGGCCAGATTGCTCAATTTGAACAATTTGGCGAACCAGAAGTGACCTATTGGCTTGATCGGCACTTTTGGGGCCAAGGGCTTGCCAGCCAAGCCTTGCACTTATTGCTCAACGAAATTAAGCTGCGGCCATTGTTTGCCCGTGTTGCCCAAGATAATCATGGTTCGCTGAAAGTATTAACCAAAGCTGGCTTTCAGATTATTGGCGAAGATTCGGGCTTTGCGAATGGCCGTGGTTGCGACGTAGCCGAATATGTGCTGCGGCTTGATTGATTCACCCCACGTTCGAGTTGGTAAGAGTTTGTTTTTTTAGGAGGATAACGCAATGACACAACCACCAATGCCACCCCAAGGTAACTATCAATTGCCACCCCAAGGCAACTATCAAATGCCAACCAATCAGCAAGCTGGCGGCAACAAAGCCAAAGCGCTCTTGATTGGGCTGGCTGCTGTTGTTTTGGGTGCGATTGTTTGGGGCTTATTGGCTTATTTCACCGAACGAATCTTCTTCTATGTTGCTATTTTGATTGGGATGGGCATTAGCTATGCGATGATCTCGCCCTTTCGCAAGCCTGTTTCCAAGCCGATTCTTTTTTCCTTAGTCGTGCCAGCAATTCTTTTTACCTTGCTTTCATTGGAAATCGGTAGCTTGATTACCTTGGTAATCTTTGTGCAACGTGAGTTAGAGGGTTCAATTCCATTAGGCCAAGCAATTTCGTTTGGCTTCGAGGCACTCTTCAGTAGTGAATGGCTCGCCAGTAGCGATCATATTTTGACGGTCGTCTTTGGGGTCTTAGGGGCTGGTTTAGGCTTCTACAATACCTTGAAACGCTCATAAGCTTAACCTACAAGGCGGGGCTAGTTTAACCAGCCCCGCCTTGGTATTTAATTTATTTATTGGTCAGCAATTGCTCTAAGCGATCAACATAGCTTGCCAACACCCGGAAGGCGGCCTCAACTGGCTCGGCTGAAGCCATATCAACCCCAGCCAATTTCAGCGCATCCAACGGTGCCAACGAGCTACCAGCGCTCAAGAAGGCCAAATAGTTGCTTTGGGCATCGGGCTTGCCTGCCAACACACCTTCGGCCAAGGCATGGGCCGCGGCAATCCCTGTTGCATATTGATAGACATAGAAATTGGCGTACATATGGCCTGAGAAGGTGGCCCAGGTAATCCCCATGCGGTCTGCATCGGGCACAACTTCTTCGCCATAGCCTTCGCGGAACAAATCGAACATGATGCCGTTCAGGGTGGCGGCGGTTAATGGCTCGCCGCGTTGGCCGCGTTCGTGAATTTCAAGCTCGAATTGGGCCAAAATTGGCATGATGAAGAAATAGCGATGGAAGTTGCTCATGGCTTCTTCGATCAAGGCAATTTGGAAATCTGGGTCTTGGTTGGTGTTAAACAGGTGGTTGCGCACCAAAGCTTGGTTGAAGTTTGAAGCAACTTCGGCCACAAACAAGCCATAGTTGCTATACACCGTTGGTTGGTTTTGCCAGGTCAGATACGAGTGCATCGAGTGCCCAAGCTCGTGGGCCAAGGTGCTCATGCCAAAAATATCGTTGTTGTAGTTCATCAAGATATAAGGCGGCGTGCCTTTCCAGCCACTCGAAAATGCTCCGGCGCTCTTGCCTTTGTTGGGGTAAATATCAACCCAGCGATCGTCGAGCAAGCCACGTTTGGCAACGCTGGTGTAGCCTTCGCCCAACGGTTTCATGCCTTCAATAATCCAATCGACTGCTTCGGTATAGGGAATATCAAGTTTTTTGGTGCTCAATGGGGCTTTGATGTCGTAAACGTGCAGTTGATCGTAGCCCAAGGCTTCACGACGTAAGCGCCAGTAGCGATGCCAAGTTGGGTAGTTTTTGCGCACTGTCGCCACCAATTGATGAAACACATCGGTTGGGATGTTGTTTTCGCCAAGCGCTGCCGCCAAGGCTGAGCTATAGTTGCGCACTCGAGCATTAAAAACATGTTGTTTGACACAGGTCGCCATACAATTGGCCATGGTGTTTTTGTTGGCCAAGTGGGCATCGCTATAGTTTTCAAAGGCGGTGCGTCGCACTTCACGATCGGGGTCGGTGAGCAATAAGCCAATCGTGCCTTGGGTCAATTCCAATTCGGTTGCATCAGGGCCATGAGCTGCTGGATAGGCCAAATCAGCATCGGTCAAAATGCGGTGGGTCGAGTTGGCCGAGTCAAAGGCATCGCTGACCAAGCCCAACACTTGCTCAACTTCTGCTGAACGCACATGGGCTTGGCGGCGCTCAACTTCGTTGAAATATTGGCCATAGCTGACTAAATCGGCGTTTTCTGCTTGCCATTGCTTCAGTGTTTCAAAGCCAATGCCAATAATTTCTGGCTCGATAAACGCCGAGCTTGCCATTGTGCGAGCATAGACACCTAAGACTCGATCCATTTTGGCTTTGGCAACTTGATCGGTGGTATCGACGCTATAGAAGAGGCTGGCATAAATATAGAGCTTGCCAACCCGCTCGTTGAGCTGATCGGCATAGTTTAGCGTTGCCAAGAGGGTTGGCGCACCTTCAGCCAAACGGCCTTGATATTGTTCGATCTCAGCAATCGATTGAGCATAGGCATCGAGCGCTTGTTCCCATTCAGCATCAGAAGCGAAAACTTTGGTTGCATCCCACGTATCGGCGAGGGCTACTTCCTGACGAGTTGGGACTGTTGCAGCGGTTGTCATTCCAAAACTCCTTCAACACACAGGTTTATGGCAATTGGCAACGATTATTCATCGTCATCATCATCAAAATCATCGTGATCATCGTCAAAATCAGCTTCGATGTCACCATTCGCAGGGCGGAGATTCAGGCGATGTAACAAGCGCACCGCCAACGCCCAGCCAGCTTCCGAAAAGTCCATGCTTTGTTTGTCGTGGCTCTTAGCCAACAATTCAAGCATCGCCCGATATTGGGGTGGCAAGCTGAATTCGATTGGCAAACTATAACTGCCATCAGCATTGATGCTGCTATCGATTTCAATATCTGCATCGTAGGTGGCGTGGGCATAGCCCAATAATACGGCGGCATCTTCGCTCAGGGTCGCTAATTGCGCGCTATTATTTGGCAAACGCTCAATCCGAAAATAATCGCCGCCAGTCCGCGAACGGCGACGACGAGCAGCTCGATGTTCTTCAAAGGCCACAAATAAGCGTGAGCCGTTGGCTTGGGCTTCGACAGCTTGCCAGGTTAAGGTTTCGCCATCAAAGCGAAACCATTGATCGCGTGCTCCAGTTTCGATTTGCAGCAGATTGCCTGGTGCTTGCACATTGGGCATTTCTGGCAGCCGATCGATTTTATCCTTGAGGGTGACAACCCGATAATTGCGGGTGCGCAAACGGGCAATCAAGCCCAAGCCGCGTGCCGATGTGAGGGTAAACGAGTGGCCGTTGACCGTGCCCTCGCCACGTAAAATCGGAATCATTGCCGTATCGGCAATTAAAAAGGTATTGACGCTCACTTCTTCAAGATCTGGCCGACGAACCATCTAGGAATCCTCCTGAATTCGGTTAAGATAGGGTGCTGCGTAGGCGTGGCACATGGCAACGGCAAGGGCATCGGCGGCATCATCTGGCTTGGGAATATGATCCAAATTGAGGGTCATTTGCACCAGATGTTGCATTTGCTTTTTGTCGGCGTTGCCATATCCAACCACGGCCTGTTTCACAGACAACGGTTTATATTCAAAAATTGGTAGTTTGGCTTGGCGCAACGCTAGCAAGGCCACGCCCCGCGCATGGCTTACGGCCATGGCAGTTGTCACATTTTTGGCAAAAAAGAGTTCTTCAACTGCCGCAACTACAGGTCGATACTCGGCCAAAACATGCGCTAAATCATTGTAAATGCTCACCAAGCGATCAGGCAATGGCTGTTTGGCTGGTGTGGTAAAAGCGCCATAGGCAACCATGCTCAAATCGCTGCCATCAGCCTCAATAATGCCCCAGCCCATAATTGCCGTGCCTGGGTCAATCCCGATAATGCGCATTGTGTTTCCTCAATGATCGTGCTGCTTGCATTATAACGGCTTTCGCTATTCCGCCCGTCCGCGTCCCGTGTCGCCATAGCCAGTCAATTCAACATAGCCATAGCCCGTCGCATTGCCGCTAATTGCCACCGAGCCTTCCCAATAGCGAATTGTCAGCGGCATTTCTTGGTTGGCAACTTGGGGCGTAATGCTCAATTCAAGTTGTTCGCTGGGCATGCTCAAGCGCCATTGGCCTGGATACTGAATGCCTTGCGCGCTTTGCCATTGCTTGGTTACTTCGAGGGTTAGCTCGCTTTGGGCAATTTTGCGGGTCGAGCCATCGGCCAAGGTCAGTGTTCCGCCCGATAAATGGTTGATCGAGCCATCTTGATTACGAATATTAAAATAGGTGATTTCACGTTGATCATCAAGCTGGATGGCAAACCAATCCCAGCCAACCGCTTGATCTTCGAGTGCCCCCGAACCCCATTCGTGATCCATCCATGCTTTGCCAGTCACGGCAATTTCACGACCATCAATGTTCAGTGTGCCGCTGGTGGTCATGTTGGTCAGCGAATAATAATACGAAGCATTGCCCAACTCAGCGCCTTTTTGGCTTAAGCCACGATCGCCTTGCAAGGTTGGGGTTTTGCTCGATTCAAGTTTGAGGTTCAGCGCAATTGGGGCTTGCTGCGCTGTAAGCTGCATGGTCATTCCTTCAGGGCCGCTACCAACTGCCTGCCAATCTTCAACAAACACCTTGAAGGGATCTCCAGTTGCGTTGGCGAGTTGCGGGTTGCCACGCATAAAGCGTTCGAAGGCATAAAAGCGTTGATTGGCCACATCGGTTAATCCCAAGTGGGCCATATAAATGTCGCTGGTTGCCAAACTCGCCGTGCGACTAATCACTTGATCGGTGGCGGCTGAGCGAAAAAAGGTCAGCTGAAAGCCAAAACGCTGGCCATCAGCACTCACCAAATTGCCAGTGTAATACCACCATTCGGTGCGATAACCTGCATGCACCCCATGATCTGCAGGAAATTGAAATGGCCGTGGCTCGGTTGCACGCACATAATCGCCCTGATTGGCTTGGCTCAGCATCCCAACGGCGCTGATCGAGGTTTGAATTTCGGTTTGGCTTGGTTGCAACAGCCACCAAGCGCCACCTGCAAGTAAGGCCACAATCAGCAATGAACCTATAACCAAACGTATTCGCATACGATATACTCCTTGAAAACAGCAACGCATCCAGTCCAATCCTGGATGCGTCACATAGCAATCGTATCACGAAATCTGCTTAGGCGAATAACCAAATTAGGCCGGCAATCACCAACGTAAGCAAACCAAAGAGCCAAAAAATGCGCCGTTGAACGCGTGAAACGCCACTAAAATCAAATGCCACTTGATAGTTGTTGGTCGCTGGCAGTTGTTGCAACAACAATGGCCATAGTTTGGCGATGTTTGCCCAGCGCAATGGATTGATAATGACAATCGTATCACGCAGATCTTCGCTTGCTAAACGCCGTAGTTGTGGCTCTGGTAAATTGGCATAGGGCTGGCGCAAAATTAGATAGGGCAGGGCTAGCCCCGCAATGCTCTGCAACGTGCCAACTCCTGCAACCTGCTCCCAATCAATCGTCACTGGCTTGCCTGAGTGCTTGATGATCAAGTTGGTTGCGCTGATGCTGAGCCGCTGATTCAGCCCCCGCCCAAGCCAAATCAGGATGCCGACTAAAAATAAGAGGCCAATCCCGAGTTTTACGCCTGGCTCGCTCAAGGCTTGCACGATCAGCATAATCAGCAGTGCACTAGCAATCCCAATAAAGCCAATGGTTGGCCACCAAAAACGCGGGCGAATGGTTATTATGTGTTTGGTCATGGACTATTGTAAGCTCCATGCTAGCAATGCTGCACCTAAACCAAATATAAAAATTGCATATGGAAATATTTTATTCCAGCTTTTGCCAGCTATTGGCACAAATAATTGGTTTTTAGGTTTAAAGCTAACTTTTGTTTGAATATGTTTAATGATTCTTGTATGATTTTCCCAAGCATCTAAAATAATCGCTCGATTACGATAATATTTGGGTAGATTTTGGCTATAGGGTAAATTTGGTAATTTCAAAGTTTGATTTAATGTAATATAATGAAAATTACGATGGTAATTTGTGAATTCTTGGATGCCTTCAATGTCATTCCAAGATATAAAAATATCCTTTTGAAAAATTTGGTAAATAAGTATGCCATCATTATTAATAGATAATCTAGCGTATAGCCTATTGATCATATTAATCAGGCCAAGCGATAGATAGAAACATAAAGATAATATTGTTTTCAATTCAAATGTATTATCGAAAAATAGAAATATTGGTAATAAAATACATATAACAATACCAATTAAGATTAATCTATGATCTTTTGTTCGAAAAACTTCGTTTTGCATATATGAAATCCTTTATGGATTTATAATCCTAGCCCCAAAGAATAAGCAGCGGAATCATAATTGGAATCATAATTAGCGAAAAGAAAAACACTCGTTTCGTATAGTCCGAAAAACTAACCGTAAAAGGCACAATCAAATTATTATCTGCTGCCGATTGCATGTTTTGTTCTGCCAAATGCTTAATTTGCTGATGATTATCCCATTCTTGCAACATTAATGTACGCCGATGATATGGTTTGGGGATAATCGAAGGAAAAAGCGAATCCAACAAATCAACATCACGCTCAAAAAAGATATATTCAATTGGCCGATTGGATAGAATAAAATAGTGTAGATTTGAAATTTCATGCCATTTTGCAGTTTTAGTAGCATTAAATAAGCGTTTAACCGTAATCCCGTGTTCATCGACGATTAATTTTCGATAGTATTCGCTCAATAAAAAATACGCATACAACACAGACATAACAATAAATAGTACTGGAAATTTTCTCAGATTAAACATTGTTTTATAGACGATAATCATAATAATCAATAGAACAAACCAGCCTAATGTGATTAACATTGTCTTTTTAAGCTTAGCTGCCCTAAATGTCATCGGTTGCATAAATCCCTTGCCTAAATCTGAATATTGAATTGAACCCGAACTTGGTCGAATGTTTGCTGTTCGAGCTGCTGCTTGATCGATTCAAGCAATTCTGTGCTACGCTCCCAGCGATCAAGGTACATCACGCGATAGGCATGATTATCGTTTGTCAGTTGGTTAATCAGTTGCTCGGACACCAATTGGTTGGCTTGCTGCACGACCAAATATGGCCGCGGCTCGTGATCATGCTCAGTATAATTGATATAGGCAACCTCGTTCCAGCCAACCAGCGTGCGCTGTGGCATTTGATACATATCGAGACCTTGCTCGCTCACAATAATTCGTTCACGCGATTTCCAGAAGAGATTGATTAATAGCAAAACTAAACCAAGATTAATCACATATAATTCAATTTTTGCTGGCTCGCGAATAAGCCATAAGCCAAACGCTACCAATAAAAATCCACCAATCAAGCCAAAATTTGGTAGTAATAAATGGTCACTACGTTTAAAAATATGTGTTTGCATATTTAGCTTAATCTATATTTGAATAGATAAAAAATAACCATTAGAAAAAATAAATATGTGGAAATTTAACCGTATTTTACGAATATAGTTACTTAAAACAACAATAGAATTGTCACTGTTGTTACAATAACCCCAATAAGCATCACAATTAGGGCAAGCTTGGTGGTTGCAGTTTCTCGGGTGCTGGTAAATGGCACAAACAGCTGATTTTCTGAGCTTGTGGCTGGCAGTTGCTGCTTGATTAATGCTTGCACTTTGCTTGCTTGCTCCCATAGATTAAGAATTAAGGTTGTTGCTTGGTTGGCTTTTGGTACATCGGCATATTCTAATGGCTCGACAAGTGGAATTGGTTTGCGCAAGACTAAATATTGCACTTCACGCGTGCCAAGCTTAACCTGCTGCTGCCCAAGAATATCGGCCCACTCAATTTGAATCGGTTGGCGAAAGATACGCCGAATAACCAAGCCATCTTGATCAATCAATAAGCGCGTTGTTAAACCATTGATTTGGCTTAGGATGAGAATAATGCATGAGCCAAGTACGAATAGGCTGCTATAAATATTTGTCGCTAGCCAAATTCCAAGTAAAATAATCGCAACTATCAAAACAAACAGCTTTGTTTTATACTTTGCTAATTTGAATATATGCTCTTCCACAGCCTTTCCTTTCTCATTTTTAAATCAAATATTAAATTGAACCAATAATTAACATGGCAATTACATTTACGATAATAATATAAAGATTGATTTTATCGTAATACATAAAGCTTTTTGGATATTTTTTAATCTCTGGAATGACATAATATGAATCATGATTTTGATATACTCGATGATAAATTGCTTCAAACAATTGCTGCTGTTTATTCCAGCCTTCAAGGGTAATGGTACGTTGTTGTTGCTCAGGTTTTACTTCCAGCAGCTTAACGTTTGGAAACTTAGCAATCGGCTCACGCAGTACGATAAAGGGAATCAAGCTGAAGCGTTTCCCATTGGCAATCCCTACTGATTCGATTGCATTCCAAGGAATAAACGCTCGCTGCCAGCCGCGCCGAATCAATAAACCACTATCGCTAATGCGCAATAAGGCGGTTGCTTGAACGAGACTTGGTAGCGCCATCGCAAGAAATAGCCATATGATGGTTAATCCCGAGAACTCAAACGACTGACCAATTGTATACATCAAAAATAGAATGACCGCCAAATAGGTTATGCCATACAGGCGATAGGCTGAGCGAAAATTCAGTTCGGATGGTTTAATCGAATCGTTTGTTTCTAGCATGGTGTCTCTCATTGCTCAAATCAATCGCTAGCCATTACGTCGGTAGCTGTTTGAAGGTTACACGCCTTAGCGAAACGTGTTTAAGCTGAAAAGCACGATTGCAATACCGATCGCAATAAGCAATGGTAATGCTTTGCGCAGATTGCGATCAACCGTAAAGGGCACAAAAAGTTGATCAGCTGGACTTTTTGCTGGCAAATGTGGCTCGATTAATGACAATAAGCGAGTTGGTTGCTCCCAAGCCTCAAGAATAAAAACATTCGCCTGAAATTCTTTTGGTATAAAGATCGGTCTAAGCGTAGGAATGGCTTTCCGCAAGAGAAGATAGCGCATCTCACGCTGGCCAAGGTTGAAATAGTGTTGTTCAAGAATGTCGTCCCAAATAATGCGTACATCCTTACGAAACAAGCGCCGAATAACCAAACCATCCTGATCAACAATCAATTTGATGCTTAACTCGTAGATTGTGCTGGGAAAACTGACGAGAATGAGCAGCGTAAAGATCCAATTCAGATCAAAATTACTATAGATTAATATAATAAACATAAGTATTTTGACGAATCCGATGGCAATGATTAATCGATAATTGCTTACTTTAAACGTAACTGAATTCACGTTAGGATCCATATTTCGCTCCCAAATAAATAAAAATTGAAACGACAATGAAAAAATAGCAGAGATTGAATTTTTGATACGAGTAAAATCTTGGATGGGTTTTTGAGAAATTTGGAATGACCTGCCATTTGTGATTCTCGATATTGACGCAGACATGCAAGGCTTTGGCGATTAGCTTTGAATTGACCCAGCCTTCTAAGGTTAATGTTCGTTGCTGTTGTTCTGGTGTTAGTTCTTTGATTTTTATGCTTGGTAAGCCTTTAATCGGCTCGTACAAGACGATATATGGCATATGGATGCGTTTACCAACTACGCCGATGCCGAATGCTTCGACTTGCTCCCAATTAATTGCAAAGTATTGCCAGCCCCGGCGCATTACCAAGCCGCTGGCACTAAGATCGAGATACGAAATCGCATTCATGGCAAATGGCATAGTCCCAATCGGAATAATGATGAGCTTCCAGAGGCTAGTCCAATCAAATTGCCACCTAATGGTTGTAATCATCAAAATGTATAGGATCAAAGATGTAATGACTAATCCAATTTGGATGCGTTGGTAGGGTGGACGTAAACGATATTTCAAGGATGCTGATTGCATACGTTCTCTCTGTATTCAGCAGAATCTCGATTATTACGTTGGTAACGCAACAACGTTGCGGCAGCAACCAGGCTGGCTGCTGCCGTAGGCAATGAGCCTAGATACCTTGGCTTAAAATGGTGTCGATCATAGGTCCAAGCTCTTCAGTGGTAATCCCACCTTCGTACTTGTTGACAATCGTGCCATCTTTGCCTAGCAAAAACAGCCATGGCTCGCTTTGCAAGCGCCATTCGCTCATTGCTGGCACCAACAACGGCGGATTGGCTTGAACTGATTCGCTAAATGGAAATTTATAAACTTCAACATGGATGAAGTTCATTTTATCACCATAAGTTTTTTGCAAACTGCCCAAAACCGTGACGCTTGGGCCGCAAGTAGCGGTTTTGCAAAAGCCTGGTGTGCCAAACAAGATAGCGGTTGGTTTGCCGCTTTTAATCGCATCGGCAATGCTCAATTGATATAAGGCTGGGTTTGGTTTGGGATCAGAGCTAATTTGGCTGAGATCGGGGTTGGTTTTCACGGTTGGAGTATCAACCGCAATTGCCTTGCTGCCAAGCGCCGGAGTTGGATCTTGGGCGAGGACTGAAAGCCGCAGGGTGCTGACGGTTGGGGTTTGGCCTGGCAAGGTGGCCTCGACTTCAACGCCCCAATCGCCTGCCTGTTTAAAATCGGGGTAGGTTACGTAGATGCCTGCTGGCAAGCCTTGGCCAAAATACTCGGCGCTGCCTTCGCCTGCAACTTGGGTTTTCTCAGCATCGGTGCCATCAAGATAGTACAAGCGGAGTTTTACTTGCACTTTGGGATCGTTGATTGGCGAGCCATCGACGATCAAGCCAATTGGCAAGCGATTGGGGCCGACGACCAAATTCGATGCCGCCAATACTGCTTGCACGCGGCTCTTGACCACGGGGGTTGCGGTTGGGGTCGCTGCGCCACAGCCCACCAAGCCAACAATAATCACACCATATAGAATACGCCACCAACGCTGCATACTTGTGCTCCTCATACGGATTAATTGGTTATAGCTGCCAGCCAAAAATACTGACAATATTCACTCTAGCACAGATTCAATCGAAGACTATCAGTTACGCAACCGACCAAGCGCTCAGCCAGCTAAGGGCTATGCTACAATCGGGCTACAATTGCGATGCCCTAGCAAGGAGGCTGTGATGTCGCTGTATTTTAATCCCGATCATGAAATGTTTCGCCAAACCATCCGCCGTTTTGTCGAACGTGAAATCAACCCTTTTGTCGAGCAATGGGAGCATGAGCGCTGTTTCCCAGGCCATGCACTCTTTAAAAAATTAGGCGAATTGGGGGCGTTGGGCGTTTCGTACCCTGAAGCCTATGGCGGGGCTGGCCTCGATTATTGGTATAACGTGGTCTTGGCCGAGGAAGTTGGCCGCGCCGATTGTGGCGGTGTGCCAATGGCCATTTTGGTGCATACCGATATGGCCACCCCAGCCTTGGCCGAATTTGGCAGCGACGAGTTGTGCCAGCGCTTTTTGGCTCCCGCGATTCGCGGTGAGTTGATCGCCGCTGTCGCCATCTCCGAGCCTGATGCTGGCTCCGATGTAGCGTCGATTCGCACCCGCGCCGTGCGTGATGGCGATGAGTATGTGATCAATGGTAGCAAAATGTGGATCACCAATGGCACCCAAGCCGATTTTATTACCTTGTTGGCGCGCACCAGCGACGAAGCAGGCTTCAAAGGCATGTCGTTGATTATTGTGCCAACCAACACACCGGGCTTTCATGTTTCGAAAAAACTAGAGAAATTGGGCAATCATTCCAGCGATACCGCCCTGTTAGCCTTCGATGATCTGCGCGTGCCAGTTGCCAATCGGATTGGCGAAGAAGGCCAAGGCTTTGTGCTCCAAATGCAGCAATTTCAAAAAGAGCGCTTAATTGGCTCGGTTTCGGCGGTTGCAGGCATGGAACGAATTGTTGCAATGACGATTAATTATTGCCGTGAGCGCCAAACCTTTGGCAAAGCCCTGATTGACAACCAATATATTCATTTTCGCTTAGCCGAGTTGTTGACCGAGATTGAAGCCCTGCGCCAGCTTAATTATCATTGCACCCGTTTGCTGATCGCAGGCCACGATATTACCAAAGAGGTTTCGATGGCCAAACTCAAGGCTGGACGCTTGGTGCGTGAAGTGGCCGATAGTTGTTTGCAATTCCACGGCGGTATGGGCTATGTTGAGGAGTATCCGTTGGCGCGCTATTTTCGTGATTCGCGCTTGCTCTCAATCGGGGGCGGTGCTGATGAAATTATGTTGGGGATTATTGCCAAATATGCTGGGATGATTGGCAAGCGTCGGTAGTTGCGATTGGTATTCACCACCCTTCCGTCCCGCCTCAAGGCAGGCAACGCAGGGGGGGTGCAGCCCCCTGCACCCCCTGAAGGACAAGCAGTGGTTACTAATCGTTAATCGATGAACTTGACATTCTTCGATCACAGTTGAGCACTACTAGCTACCAACCTGTATAAATTGGAGCTGAGTGCAACGTATCAATTCTGATCTTCGACCAACATTGGCACGCGAATGATGATTTGGGTGCCTTCGCCAGCAGATGAGCGAATTTCAAACGAGCCGCCAGCGAGGGTTGCCCGCTCGCCCATATTCAACAAGCCAAACGAGCCACGTTCTTCATACGAGGTCGTGATGCTTTGCAGATCAAAGCCGATGCCACTATCGCGCACAACTGCCGTCAGCATATGGCGCTCGCTATCTTGAAACAGCTCGATCCAGACCATCGAAGCTTTGGCATGCTTGCGGGCATTATTCACTGCTTCTTGAATGATCATAAAGGTTGCGGCGGCAGTTTGCGGGGCCAAGCGGCCAACGAAATTGCCCGGCGTAAAACGCACTTGCATGCCCGAAGGATCGCGGAATTTGCTGGAGTATTCGTGTAAGGTTGCAATCAAGCCCTGGGTTTCGAGTCCCAGCGGTCGCAACTCAAACAACAGGGTGCGCAACTCTTGATAGGTTTTTTTGACCAACGCGGCTAACGAATTCAGCTCATCTTCAACCCGCTCAGGCATTGCGTGCATCAATTTTTTGATAAACTCAATATTCATCGAAATCGCTGCGATCGATTGAGTTGGGCCATCGTGCAAATCGCGGTTGATCTGGTGGCGCACTTCTTCTTCTTTGCGAATCAAGCGATCGCGTTCTTCCTTGAGTTTTGTGTAGAGATTGGCGTTTTCAATCGAGATTGCTGCTTGGTTGGCCAGCATGGAAAGCGTGCGCAAATCGTGCTCGGTAAACGGGCCGTTGCGCTTGTTGACTGCCTGAATCACGCCGACGGTGCGCTCGCGCGAACGCACTGGCACAGTCAGAATATTGCGGGTTTGGTGCGAAATATCGCTATCGACTTGGCGATAAAAGCGCGCGTCGTTCTGCGGATCATCGACGATCAAGCCTTGGCCGTGGGTTACAACCCAGCCAGCAAAGCCTTGGTCCATTGGCATGCGATAGGAGCGTAATTCTTGGTTATTGCTCGATGGCGTTTCAAAATAGAGCTCTTTGTGAACGTCATCAACCAACAGCAACGAGGCGCTTTCGCTATCGACAATTTGGGTAACTTTTTCAATAATCGTGCGCAACAGGCTGCGCAAATCGATGTCGCTGGCAATCGATTGGCTAACTTGATAAAGCAAATTCATCTCATCAAGCTCGCTGCGGGTGGTGTTGAGCAAGGCCACCCGATCGGCAGCTCCGCCTGCAACGCCCACCAAAAGTAGCGCCAATTCGCCCTCGTTTTCTGGGGATACGCGGTCGGCTGCGACGATTAAGTGTAATAGGCCAACCTCAGCGTCGCCAGAGCGCAAAGTTAATTCGACCAAGGCTAGCTCATCGTTAATCCCATAGACCCCTAAATCCTGCTCGCCGCCAGTGGTGCGCTCAAACACCGATCGGGCCTGTTCAATCATCTCATGGCCATCAGCGGGCAATTCGCCATGCTCCAACGAAAACGGCGCATTCATCGGATCAATATAGAGCAATGCGCCCGCTTGGGCTGGCCAAAATTCAATTAAGCGTTGCAAAAACGATTCAAGCAATGCTTGCGGATTTTGGTAGGCCGTTGCGGTGAGCAACTGACTAAATGTTTGCCAGCGTTGAGCATCGAGAGTTATTGATGGCATTAGCGAGCCTCCTTGCAGTATCAACTCAATCTACCCTAGCCGTGCAACAGCGTCAAGCCTTGAGCATTGATGATTTGGATTAGCAATTGTGAGCAACCCAAACTCAATCAACTAATCGTTATGCTGATTGAGCGTGGATGCTCAAGCGCGCAACCCAAGCCTTATTTCCAAAATAGATAGCGCGCGCCGATGATAAACAAAAATGCCCCATAGAACTTTTTCATGGTTGCTGATGAAATTGGCGCAGCAATTTTGGCTCCAAAAAAGGTTCCGATCAACAAGCCAATTGCAATAATGATCGAGGCTCGCCAATCCAAATTGCCTTCTTTATAGTAAACAAACGCGCCTAGCAAACCAACAGGCAAGATCTGTGCGCCAATTGAGGTGCCAGTGGCAAACTTTTGGTCAAGCGCCAGCAACAAGACCATGGCCGGAACCATAATTGCGCCGCCACCAATCCCGAACATTCCGCCAGCCACCCCAGCGACCAAGCCAATCAGTAGCAGATTGATAATCATGCCAACACTTAGGGTAATCACGCGCTTTTGCTCCTTTGGTTGCTGATCCATTGATTCCTCCATTGACAGCTTGACGCTATAATAGCGCAAACCGACAACTAACTTAGCACCGAATAGGAATCTACTTTGGAATTATTATATGGACGAAATGCAGTTTTAGAGGCCTTGCGCGCTAATCGCCGCAAATTGGGTCGTTTGCTGGTTGCCGATGGCATCAAAGAAGGCGAATCGATGCAGGCAATTAATGCTGTTGCCCGCGAACGGCGGATTCAAGTTGCCAAAGTGCAGCGCGGCGAGCTTGATAAACGCACAGCTGGCGCCAATCATCAGGGCATTGCGCTTGAATGTGGGCCGTATCCGTATGTTGAGGTTGATGATATTATCGAGCTGGCCCGTGAGCGCGGCGAGCAACCGCTAATTTTAATTTTCGACCACTTGCAAGACCCGCAAAATATTGGCACGCTGATGCGCACCGCCGAAATTGTGGGCGCGCATGGCATTATTTTTCCCGATCGGCGCTCGGCCAGCATTACGCCAGCAGTGATTAATGCCTCGGCTGGCGCGGTTGAACATTTGTATGTCGCCCAAATTACCAATATTTCCCAAACCATCAAGCACCTGCAAGACTACAATATTTGGGTTGCTGGCGTTGAGGACGATGAGCGGGCGGTCGATTTTGATCGGGCGAATTTGCGCGGAGCTTTGGCCTTGGTGATTGGCGCTGAAGGGCCTGGCTTGGCCCGCCTAACTCGCGAGCGCTGCGATTTGTTGTTGCGTTTGCCAATGCGCGGCAAAGTTGCCTCGTTGAATGCCGCCACCGCAGGCTCGATTATTCTTTATCACGCTTGGCGAGTGCGTGCACAGTAGAGCATAGAGCATAGAACATAGAGCATAGGGAATTTGGCTATAGGCTATGGGCTAGCGGAACATTTTTCTCGGATTCTCACAATTGTGCATCCTATAGCCAAAAGCCTGTAACCTCATCCTTCGTGGAGCAAGCATTCAACGCAGAGGCGCAGAGATTGTGTGGCTCTTGGCTATGGGCTAGCGGAACATTTTTCTCGGATTCTCACAATTGTGCATCCTATAGCCAAAAGCCTGTAGCCTCATCCTTCGTGGAGCAATCATTCAACGCAGAGGCGCAGAGATTGTGTGGCTCTTGGCTATGGGCTAGCGGAACATTTTAAAGGATTCCTGCAATCTGCATCCTATAGCCAAAAGCCTATAGCCTTATCCTTCGTGCGCTTCGTGTCCTTCGTGGATCAATCACATCGCCCGTGGAGAACCCCATGCTACGCAACAACGAACTTTGGATCGCGATTGCCATCGCGGTAACATCAACGATCATCGCGCGGTTGCCAGTGCTGCATTGGCTGGTGTATCCGTTTGAGTTGTTCAATACTTTTGTACATGAGCTTGGACATGGCTTTGCCACCCTGCTGACTGGCGGCAAATTTGATCGCTTCGAGGTGTATGCCAATGGCGAGGGCGTGGCTTGGACGGCTGGCGGCATTCGTTGGATTGTGGCGAGCGCTGGTTATTTAAGCAGTGCTTTGGTTGGCGGAGCTTTGCTGATTCTCTCGGCTCGTGGCATTAGCGCCAATCGGGTGACATTAATTATTGGGATTGCGCTGTTTGTGCTGTGTGGCTTGTTTGTGCGTAATCTGTTTGGCATTTTGGTGGGCGTGGTGCTAGCAGGTGCGTTTATTGCCGCCAGCTACAAATTGGCCTTGCACTTGAACGAATGGCTATTGCTGATTTTGGGTGTGCAGACCATCTTAAATGCGCTCGATAGCTTATGGGATTTGCTGCGGCTCTCATCATACCGCCGCCATGTCACCAGCGATGCCTTAATTATGCAGCAAGCGACAGGCGTGCCAGCAATTTTATGGGCTTTGGTTTGGAGCGGTATCGCACTGTTAATTTTGTGGCAAGCGATTCGATTTGCCTACTTCCGTGACATTTAGCCCATTCAAGCAGCGCCAGATGTGATATGCTCTAGGGGTGATCGAAGTAACCCGGAGGCAATCGCTATGCTGGAGGAGATTTTCGCTCCGCAATCGGTGGCTGTGGTGGGAGCATCTCCCGATCCATCACGTCTTGGTCACCGTGTCCTCAAAAATGTTATTGACAATGGCTATCAAGGGCGAATCTACCCGATTCATCCCACAGCCAAAGCAGTTTTAGGCCAAACGGCCTACCCGTCGGTCGCTGCTGTTCCCGCTGATGTTGAATTGGCAGTTTTAGTTATTCCACCGCAACATGTGCTCAATGTCGCCGAAGAGTGCGGCCAAAAAGGCGTGCGCGGTTTAGTGGTGATCACTGCAGGTTTCAAGGAAGTAGGCGGTGAAGGGGTTAAGCTTGAACACCAATTGGTAGAGATTGTGCAACGCTACGGCATGCGCATGGTCGGCCCCAATTGTCTTGGTGTGATTGATACCGTCAGCCATTTGAATGCTTCGTTTGCAGCATTAATGCCTGCTGATGGCGAAATTGCCTTTATGTCGCAGTCGGGCGCGGTCTGTACTGCCATCCTCGATTGGAGCAAAGAGGCCAATATTGGGTTTTCGCGCTTCGTCAGCCTTGGCAATAAATCCGATGTTGATGAAGTGGCGCTGTTGCAGGCTTGGGGCAACGACCCGCAGAATAAAGTCATTTTGGCCTATCTGGAAGGCATTTCCGATGGCCCGGGCTTTATTCAGGCCGCTCGTGAAGTGACCAAACGCATGCCCGTCATCGCGATCAAAAGCGGCACGACGGCTGCTGGCACGCGGGCAATTTCCTCGCACACTGGCTCGTTGGCGGGCAGCGAAAGCGCCTATGAGTCGGCCTTTGGCCAAAGCGGGATTGTGCGGGCGCGCACGATGGAGCAATTGTTTGATTTTGCTTTAGTCTTTGCCTATCAACCCTTGCTGGCAGGCCCACGGGTGGCAATTGTCACCAACGCTGGTGGCCCGGGCATTATCGCCACCGATGCAATTGAGCGCGATGGTTTGCAAATGGCCGAATTTAGCCCAGCAACCATCAGCCACTTGCAAGCCAACTTACCGCCAACCGCCAATGTCTATAATCCGATCGATGTGATTGGCGATGCTAAGGCCGATCGCTATCGGACGGGGATTGAGATGGCCTTGGCCGACCCCAATGTTGATGCAGTCTTGGTGCTGTTTACGCCGCAAGCTGGCAGCGAAGCCGAAGCCACGGTAGAAGCCATGGCCGAGCTTTCAGCCAACCAAAGCAAGCCGATTGTGGCAAGCTTTATGGGTGCATATAGCATCAAGCCAGCGCTCAAATTGCTCAATCAACATAAAATCCCCAACTACGAATTTCCCGAACGGGCTGTAGCCGCCTTGGCCGCAATGTGGCAACATCGGCGCTGGCGCGAACAACCAGCCCTAACCTATGCCCGTTTTGATGTTGATAAAGACCATGTGCGCGATTTGTTTGCCCAAGTGCGCGCTGCTGGGCGGGTTGAGCTTGGCGAAATTGAGGCTCGCGAAGTGATGGCGGCCTATGGCATGCGCTTGCCCGATAGTCGGCTGGCACGCTCGCCTGAAGAAGCCGCCGAAATCGCTAAGGAAATTGGCTTTCCGGTGGTGATGAAAATTAGCTCGCCCGATATTTTGCACAAAAGCGATATTGGCGGCGTGCGCGTGGGCATTACCGACCCCCAAGCTGCCAGCGATAGCTACGAGTTGATCGCCTATCGTGCGCGTAAATTCAGCCCGAATGCCCGAATATGGGGGGTGTTGGTGCAGGAGATGGCGCGCAAAGGTCGCGAAGTCTTGGTTGGTGTCAGCCGTGATCCGCAGTTTGGGGCATTAATTGGCGTGGGCATGGGCGGCATTTATGTTGAAGTGCTCAAAGATGTGGTGTTTCGACTTGCGCCGTTGAGCCGTGAAGAAGTGCGCGAACAACTGCGGGCTATTCGTTCGTTCCCATTGTTGCAGGGCGTGCGGGGCGAGCAAACCGCCGATTTAGAGGCGGTCGAAGATATTGTGTTGCGGGTCAGCCAATTAGTCAGCGACTTCCCCGAAATCGTCGAAATGGATATTAATCCGTTGGTTGTCTACAACCGTGGCGAAGGCGTAATCGTGCTCGATGCCCGCATTATTCTGCAAGGATAGATTGAAAGGCAAAAGTCAAAGGGCAAAAGGCAAAATGGATTTTGAAATAGCAATAGCTTTCAAATCCATGAGCCAGTTTATGATGAACCACGAAGTTTAGTTTTTTGACTTCTGACTTTTGATTTGATAATTGAAAATCAAAGGGCAAAAGGCAAAATAAATTAAAAATCATAGGACAAAAGGCAAAATAGATTCTGAAATAGCAATAGCTTTCAAATCCATGAGCCAGTTTATGATGAACCACGAAGTTTAGTTTTTTGACTTCTGACTTTTGCCTTTTGACTTGATAAAGGAGTTTCGTTATGGCAACGCTGTATGTTGCATCAACAGAATCATATGTTGGCAAGAGTGCAGTTTGTGCTGGCTTGCTGCGCCAACTCAAGGATCGCCAGATTGATGCTGGCTATATGAAGCCAGTCAGTGTTTCGGTAACTCACACGCCTGAAGGGGCGTTTGATGAAGATGCTGCTTTTATTCGCGAGAGTTTTGGCCTGAGCGAGCCGTTGGAGCAAATTGCCCCAGTGCTTTTGCGCCGCACCACCATCGAAAGCATTTTGCGTGGCGAGCAGCACGATTGGGCTGGCGCGGTGCAACAGGCGTTTCAGGCAATTAGCAGCCAACATCAAGTAACAATTGTCGAAGGCACCAATAGTTGGTATGAAGGTGCGCTGGTTGATCTCAGCGCCGATCGGGTGGCCGATTTAATCGACGCGCCGATGGTGTTGGTTTCGCGCTATCGCACCACCCTGACCGTCGATGCAATTTTGTCGGTGCAACGCTTCGTTGGCAAACGGCTCAAGGGCGTTATTCTCAACCAAATTGAGGAAACTCGACTAGATTTTGTGCAATCGCATGTTGTGCCCTTCCTTGAGCAACGCGGGATTGCGGTGCTGGGCTTGTTGCCGCAAGATATTGCGCTCTCTGGGATTCCAGTTGAGGATTTGGTCAGCGAGCTTGGCGGCAGCGTGATTGGTGCTGAATATGGCCAAGGCAAAATCGTCGAGTCGTTGATGATTGGGGCGATGGGAGCCGAGGCGGGTTTATCGCACTTCCGGCGTCGTGCCAACAAAGCTGTGATCACAGGTGGCGACCGCACTGATTTGCAACTAGCAGCCTTGGAAACCTCAACCAACGCCTTGGTGCTGACGGGCAACTTCCGCCCGCAACAATCGGTGATTGATCGCGCTGAACAACGCAACGTGCCGATCATCACGATTGCCGATGATACCTTGACCGCCGTTGAACGGATTGAAAACATGTTTGGCCATGTGCGCTTGCACGAACGCACCAAACTCGAACGTTTCACCAAACTGATGGCCGAGCGCTGCGATTGGGCACGCTTGGACGCGATTTTGGGCTTGTAGGTTTGAGCAACAAAAACCCCCGTGTTCTATGTTGAACACGGGGGTTTGTTTTTTAGCCTTGAATTTGTTTTTTAGCCTTGAAGCTGAGGATTTAAACTAGCGGTAGCGCCATTGTTCGTAGTGTTGGCCGACGTTACCCATTTCGACTTGCCAATCGGCGGGATTGCTGGGCGTGTAGGTCAGCACGCGGCGCTCGAAGGCTTGCACCAGCACTGTTTGTTCAACGCCGCCAACATACACTTTGGCCCAGTAAGCTTCGCTAATTGGGTAGCCTAAGGCAAAGACCCAATCCATCACTTGGCCTTCTTGAACTTTACCGTTTTGATTGACTAAGCCTTGGCGATTGACAAAATTCCAGAAGGCGCTGGGAATGTTGTGGCCAGTTTCGGGCACATAATGCACCAATTTGGCAGCATCGTTGAGGTTGCCAGCATAGGCACTAACCTTGCCACTGCGCGCTAATTGCTGGTCGGCAAATTTGCCTGTGCGGTCATTGGTTGCGCCAAGCAAATTGCTAAAGCTCGCATAGGTTGGAGCAGAAGCATCGCCTAAGTCGCCAGCAATGTTAATTTGGGCTGGGGTGCGCTGCACATAGTTGCTATCGCCAATTTGAATTTGGCCTTGGATCAATTCCTTGGCCAACAACCCGTTGGTGACAAACCATTGGCTTTGGCGATCACTCTCGAAATCGCTAATTTCCATGCGCGATTTATCGAAATATTGCACTTGGCGCAAACCACCAGGCGATTGATCATAGACTTCGGCGCGGGCTTGGCCGCTGTTTGGCCCCCATAACCACGAACGCACAGCTTGGCCGCTGGCCACCGGCGCATCGGCATGGGACCAAACCTTGTTGAAGGCTGGATCAGCAAATTTGCCATTGCTGCGGGTATCGAAGTTTGGCAATTTGTTGCTCGAAAAATTGGTTGGGGTTGGATAGGCCGAGGTTGGCGTGCGCGTTGGCGTGCCCGTTACCGTGCCAGTTGTCGTCGGCGTGCGCTCATCATCAAAGGTCGGGGTCAGATCATCTTCATCGAAGGTTGGCGTAATTTCGCCATCATCGAAGGTTGCGGTTGGCTGCATCGTTGGCTGGCCTTGGTTGGCGTTGCTCTTGATCTGGAAGGTCAAGGTGTAATCGATAAATTGATTGCCAACATCGCCCACATTTTTGACTTGCACAAAGTAGAAGCCATCGACGACTGGCGAGAAATCGATCCGCGAATCTAAGCCCGATTCATAATCGTCGTTGAAATCGATAATTGTCGTGCCGTCACGATCGGCGAGCACCATCACTGTATCAGCCCCAACGCTGAGATCCGAGGTAAACAGCGAATAGACTTTGCCCGCTTTGCCGAAGAATTTGACCCAATCTGCATCGCCGCGTGGGCACAGACGATGGTCGGGATGCACTTCGCCAACCACAATCAAGGGCGCGATTTCCGGCAAACCATCTGGCTCATACAAATCTTCGCAAATTTCGGGAATGAGCGTTGGCGTGGGGCCATAGCTTTCGCTGTTGAGCACCACCGTGTAGAGGGCATCAATAAAGCCGCGGCCTGCTGAATCGCGCACCTTGATATAGTATTGGCCGTTGGCTGGCGCGCGCCACGATTGAATCCGTGGCTTGATATCGCTGGGATCGTTGTTGCGCGGAAAGTCGTCGTTGAAGGCCAATTGATTGCCATTGCTATCGTAAAGCGTCAACGAAAGGTCAAGGCCATCGGTCATTTGCGAGACATCGATGGTGTAGACTTTGCCCTCTAAACCGCCAAACAAGAGCCAATCTTCATCGCCAACTGGACAAATCGCGTGGATTTGGGGCACATCAACTTCAATTCGGCGCGCTTGGCTACGGGTGTTATTTGGTTCGAAACCATCGTTTCTGGTATTACCACTTCCATTACAAACCCGCACAGGAGTGCCAGAAACAATCGGAGTAAGTGTTGCGGTTGTTGTTGGAAGCGGCGTTGCTGTGGGAGCCGGTGCAACTCGCACTCGCAAACCTGAAAGCCTTGCAATTGAAGTAGGTGTCGTGGTTGACGCAGCTTCAACACTAAGGGTCGCAACATCACCATTATTGGCGGTTGGAGGAATATCAACCGTAAGACTAAAATCCTGCGATCCGTTATTTGGAACAGGAACGGGACTTCCTACAGAAAGTGTAGCATTCCAGCCAGGAACGATCGAGAAATTAATATTGAACGAATCCGTGCCTGGTCCTAAGTTATCGAGAATAATCCTAAAGGTTACACTTGTGCCTGCTGGGCCAGTTAAAGTAGGATTATTTGGGCTAAGTGATAAACTAGGGGTTGCAGCATGTACTTTGTCTGGCTCTGGTACTATCAAAAATAGTGGTAGCAACATAGCCAAGAGCACCACAAACATCAATAAACGCATCCGTTTCATAGGCAACTTCTCCGCTTCAAGGCTGGTGATTAATTGAAAGAGATAGGGTTAAAAAGAGCAGCATTGCTATGCTGGTCCATTATAACGTCAAATATTGATTTTGGGGCAGGCGCTTAAGCTTGCTTTGACCTATAACTGGTTGATCATGCTGTTTTCGAGAATTGGCTGAGGCCCACCATTTTGGGCCACGCGCAGCATGGCTTGGGCTAATTGATCAGTTGTCGTCACATATTGAGGCATGAAGCGTTGCAACACGGGGTAGAATGGGCCAATCAGGCGATAGAGCAGCCGATAGAGCCGCGTTTTGGAAACCACACCATGCTGCGGTTGAATAAAGCCCGGGCGCAACATATAGGACTCAAATTGCAGTTTCAACAACGCTTGCTCGGTTTGACCCTTAACCCGTGCCCACATTGTCCGCGAGTTGGGATTGGTTCCAGCGCCAGAAACATACAAAAAGCGCGATTGCGGATTAAGCCGGGCCAAGGTTTGGGCCACATGCATGGTCAAATCGTAGGTAATTGAACGATAGGCTGCCTCGGTCATGCCCGCCGCTGAAACTCCTAGGCAAAACAAACAGGCATCATAGCCAACTAATTCATGTTCAATCGAGGCTAAATCATAGAGATTGCAATGCACGATTTCGCCAAGCTTAGGGTGGCTTTGGCCAGTCGGGGTGCGACCAACACACAACACTTGCGCAACCGCCGGATTCAACAAACACTCACGCAACACCCCTTGCCCAACCATGCCAGTCGCCCCAAAAATAAGTATCTTCATCGGCAGTTCCCTCATTTTTTAAGCTAAAGCCTAGAGTTCATACCTGGAGCCTTAGCGATCCACAACCTAAATATTAGGGGTGCAGTGGTAGTGATCAATCACCATCCACAGCTTGTTTTGAAAATACAAAAGCTTTATTTAAGCCTAGCACGATTTACTGCCAACGGAGCGCCAAAATTAGTGCGAAGAAAAACGGTAGCCGCCAAGCCCAACCATCGGTATACTGAATTCAGTCAATCGGTCACAACCACAGGAGTGTCGCAATGCAACAACTAACGGTCGAACAAGTCGCAACGCCGATTGGCGATGTGGTCATTATCAGTAGCCCTCAGGGCGTGGTTTATCTTGATTTTGGCGATAATCAAGCCCGCTGCCAACGCTTGCTCAGCCAACGCTATGGCTCGTTTGAATTAATCCCAACTGCGCAAAGCGATTTGAGCGCAGCAGTTGCCCACTATTTTGCAGGCGATCTGGCGGCGCTTGATCCAATTAAGGTTGATCTGGCTGGCAGCGAGTTTCAGCGCAAAGTTTGGTTGAGCCTGCGCGAAATTGGCGTTGGCCAAACCATGAGCTATGGCCAATTGGCGGCCAAAGTTGGTACGCCTAGCGCCGCTCGCGCCATCGGCATGACCAATGGCCTGAATCCAATTAGCCTGGTTTTGCCCTGCCACCGCGTGATTGGCGCCAACAAAAGCTTGACTGGCTATGCTGGCGGCTTGGAACGCAAACGCTGGTTGTTGCGCCACGAAGGCGCTCAATTTAAAGATCTGCCCAAGCAAACGAGTTTTGAATTAGTCTGAAAGCAGCAAAAATGTTAACTGAAATTGAGCCAACCCTCCCAAGCCACAGCGACATGGTTGCGCATATGTTGCAATCGGATGCCAGCTATAACGGCAAATTTATTACTGCGGTCAAAACCACAGGCATCTATTGTTTGCCAAGCTGTCGGGCGCGCAAACCCAAGCCCGAGAATGTTGAGTTTTTTCATAATCCGAACGCGGCCCAAGGGGCGGGCTATCGCGCCTGCAAACTTTGTCGGCCTGATGATTTTTATCGTGGCTTCGACCCTGAGGAACATTTAACCGAGCAATTGATCGAATCGGTGCTGGCCCAACCTGCTGCCTTTGGCGATGTTAAGGCTATGGCGCAAGCAGCTGGCGTTGGCCAAACCAAATTATTCGAATTGATGCGGGTTTATTATCACACCACGCCAGCAGATTTGCTGTTGCATGGGCGCATTGAGGCTGCATGCGCTTTATTGTTGAACAGCGACCAAACGATTATTGCGATTGCCAATGAAGTTGGTTTTGATAGCCTTTCGAGCTTCAACGAGAATTTTCGCAAGCAGACGTTGCTCACGCCAAGCGATTATCGCCGCATGCCAGAAACTGGCCATTTTAGCCTTAGCTTGCCCAACGATTATCCAAGCCGCCAAATTTTAGGCCAGCTTGGCCGCGATCCACTGAGCTTAACTGATCGGGTTGTGGAGCAGACTTGGCTTAGCACGTGCCGTTTGAATGCGCAAACTGGGGTTTTGCTCAGCGTCACAATCACCCAGCAGCATGCAGAATGTTCAATTGTGGATCAGCCAACGCTTACGCCAAGCGACTATGCCACAATTCACCAGCATATCGTTGCTGGCTTGGGTTTGCGCAACGATCCCAGTCGCTTCGAGGCCCACGTTGCCAAATCGCCAGCACTTTTACCTTTGATTGAGCAACAACGCGGTCTGCGCATGCCCTTGGTGCATAATCCGTTCGATGCCTTGGTTTGGGCAATTTTGGGTCAACAAATCTCGCTGGCGGTAGCCTATCGCTTGCGCCAACGCCTGACCGCGCTGGTGGGTCAACCATTAAATGCTGAGTTTTATCTTGCGCCAACGCCGAGCGCCGTGGCTGAACTAAGCGTTGAGCAATTATTGCCGTTGGGCTTTTCCAATTCCAAGGCGCGCTATTTAATTGATACGGCGCAGGCGATTGTGGCTGGAACTCTGCCCTTGGCCAGCTATGGCAGCAAATCAGCCACGCGGATCGAGCGCGAACTTTTGGCCTTGCGCGGCATCGGCCCATGGACAGCCCAATATGTGCTGATGCGCTCGTATGGGTTTAGCGATTGTGTGCCGGTGGGCGATAGTGGCTTGACCAGTAGTTTGCAGGCATTTTTTCAGCTTGAGCAACGGCCTGATCGCTCAACAACGCTGGCCTTGATGGCCGCCTTTAGTCCCTATCGCAGCCTTGCAACCTTTCATCTCTGGCAACGCTTGAAGCCAATGTAACAATGTTTTGATCCACGAAGGACACGAAGAGCACAAAGATACGTTTTTAACCACGAAGGACACGAAGAGCACAAAGATACGTTTTTAACCACGAAGGACACGAAGAGCACGAATGTTGGGTTTCGTGGTTCGCTGAGATTTTTACAATTATCAAGGAACCACTGAACTAAACTTAGCGACCCTTCGCGTTCTTCGCGGTTACAGGTGCAATTGCGTGGCTGGGTAGGCGATTGCCAAGACGCTGCCTTGGCTGGCCTGGGCTAATTGTTCGGAGCTGACAAGCTTGGGGGCAATTTCAGCCAGTGGTCGCAGCACAAAATCGCGCTCGAACATCCGCGGATGGGGAATGATCAGATCAGCGCTCTGCAATTGCTGATCGCCATACAACAAGATATCGAGATCAAGCGGCCGCGGGCCATAGCGCAAGCCTGGCCGTCGCCCACAAGCGTGTTCAATTTGTTTGAGCAAGGCGAGTAGCGCATGCGGCGCTAAATCGGTCGTGCCAGCAACCACCGCATTCAAAAACGGCGGTTGATCTTCCACATAGGCGGCGGCTGTTTCATACACGCTCGAATAGCTGGTTAATTGAACAGCTGGCGCTAAGGCAGCCAAACCAGTTTGCACATTGGCGAGCCGATCGCCTTGGTTGCTGCCGATGGCTAAATAAATTATGGTCACGCTTGCCCCTGTCGTTGATCTAAGGCTCGCAGCGCATCGCGATAGCCCATATCGAACAAAGCTTGATGATTTTTGCCCTCATAATCGACGATCCATTCTAAGGGCATCAGTTTTTGGGGCGCAATGACCAATGGCTCGGCCACGCGATAGGGCATTGTGCCCGGCCAGCGCAATGATTGATCGCCAGTTTTTTCGGCGGCTGCGGTTAGGCGATGCGCCGCTTCAGCAATTTGGTTATAAACTTTGAGCAGCTTAAACGATGCGCGATACGAAGCCAACAACGCCCAATCAAGGGTCAACCACAGCGATTGCGCCAAATCGCTAGGCATGGCTTCGAGATGTTGGTCGCCATCGTTGGGGTCGGCATCCCACGGAGTCATCATCACTACAATAATTTCTACATCGCCGCCAGCATGCTCAATGACTGGGCCAAGCGGCGTATTGGCCAACACCGCGCCATCCCAATACATATCATCGCCAACTTGGGTCCACGGGTACACCGCTGGAATGCTCGACGACGCCATAATATGCTCGATGTTGAGCTGATCTTGGGTTTGACCATCGAGTTTGTGATTGCAAAACACCCGCAACGTGCCACGTCGCACATCGGTGGCGGTGAGCAGCAAAGTTGGTGCAGCTGGGCTATTGATGTGCTCGAAGTTCATCCATGCGCTGAGTGTGCGGCGCCATGGCGTGGTATCGAGCAAACTTTTGAATGGCGTAGCACTAAAAATGCTGCGAAATTTATGCCAAATGCTGGGGCTGTGTAAATTGCGCTCAGCCTCAGGCGTTTCGGCTTCAATCTGATCGTCGCCGCCATGCTCGTCAGAGGTCAAAATCGAGCGCAGCAAAAAGCGCATCAGCGGGCGGCTAATCGTCGGCAAATCGTTTGAAAGCTGTTGCACATCTTCTGAGTGCATATGCAGCCAGCGTTGGCGCAATTGAGCCACAGTCATGCCCGAAGCCAAGGCCGCGCCATTGACTGCGCCAATCGAGGTGCCAGCAATAATATCTGGCCCTTGGCCATCGAGCATCCAGCCACGTTCGACTAGCGCTTGCATTACGCCAACGTGATAGGCTCCTCGGCCACCGCCCCCAGAAAGCACCAAGGCTTTTTTCGTCATCGCACCCTCGCAGCTTGGCAAAACTCAAATACACCATTGCTCAATGTTCGGCAAGGCGTTTGCATCTGTCAGTTATTAGCACGCGATTTAGAAGATGTCGTCCTCGTCGTCGTCGTCGCTGATGCCAAGGTCGAGCAGCACCAAATTATTTAGGCTTGGCGATTGACCAAAAGCCTCTTGGCTGTTGCGAGTTAGTTGGTTGCCCCACAAATCAAGCTCTTGCAACTGGCCAAGGTTGCTCGTATTGGCCAAACTGGTTGCAGCAACATCGCCAATCGCATTTTCAGCCAAATAGAGCACCGCTAAATTGCCCAAGCTTGTGCTGGTAGTCAAGGCTTGGACTCCAGCGTCGCCAATTGCATTATCATTGAGCAACAAGGCCTTGAGGTTGGTGACGTGCGCCGATTGGGCCAAGGCACTCAAACCTGGATCGCCAATCGCATTCGAGCGCAAATCGAGCCGTTCGGTGTTGGCCAGCACTGGCGAGTTGGCAATTGCGCTAAGGCCTGCTGCATCAATATTGGTCGATGAGAGATTGAGGGTTGCAATGCTGCGCAGATAGGGCGATTCGGCCAATGCTTTGGCTCCAGCAAAACCCACATCATTATCGCTCAGGTCAAGATGAGTCAGATTGCTCAATTGCTCATCTTCGGCGAGGGCTTTAATTCCATCGGGGCCAATAGCGTTGTTGCTCAAGTTGAGGGCAGTTAATTGATTGAGATGTTGGGCTTTGGTGATTGCAATAATGCCAGCATCGCCCAACTCGTTGTGGTCAATATCGAGCAGTTGCAAGTTGACCAAGGCCTTGCCTGCGACCAAGGCTGCGCCACCTTCAGGGCCAAGCTGATTGCGATAGAGCCGCAGCTTGGTTAATTGGGTTAGGTTGGTCGAGGTGCTCAAGGCTTGCACGCCAGCAGCGCCAATTCGATTGCGATACAGCTCTAGTTCGGTGAGTTTACTGAGGTGAGGTGATTGGGCCAAGGCAATCAGGCCTGCATCGCCAATGTGGTTGCGTTGCAAGCGCAGGGTGCGCAATTGGCTTAAGTGAGGCGATTGAGCCAGCGCGATCACTGCGTCGTCAGTTAATTGATTTTCGCTAAGATCAAGCACGCGGACTGTGGCCATATGTGGTGAGCGTGCCAACGTGTGAGCGACAGCATCACCCCAATTGCGACCATTGAGGGTTAGTTGGGTCACGCCAACTAAACGCCGTTCACGTAAGGCGGCCTTGAGTTCTTCGACGGTGGACACATCATCCAAGGAGACTATGTAATTTTTAAGCTTTGCCATCGTAACGACCTCTGTGTCGGGTTATTTCATTGTTGGTTCATTGTAGCATACTGCCCTTGGCGATTGAGTCCCCCCAAATGGCTAGGCTACGAAGCGTGTTCGTAAGGGGTGTTGCTGGTTCGCATCAGCCTCTGCCTGCTTGACGTTGCCTACACTCTACCGTACACTGCAAGCAGTCTACTCAGGAGTTGTATCCTATGCCTCGCGTAATTGCCGTCACCAACTTCAAGGGCGGTATTGGTAAGACGACTACCACAGTCAATGTAGCCGCCGGTTTTGCCCTCAAAGGTGCCTCAGTGCTTGTGATCGATGTCGATCCACAGAGCAATGTGCGTATGTGTTTTGGGCATGCCGAACCCCGCCGCTCGCTGTACGATGTTTTGATCGATAATAAGAAAATTCCTGATTGTGTCGTGCAAGTACGCCCAAATATCGACCTACTTGCTTCTAGCGATGCCTTGTTGCAGGCTCAATCGGATATTGGCAAACGCGCAGATTGGGGGCGGGTGCTCGAAATTGCCTTGCGCCCAGTGGTGCGTAATTATGATTTTGTGCTGATCGATTGTAGCGCTTCGTTGACCGTGCTGAACTTAAATGCGCTTATGGCAGCCTCAGATATTATTGTGCCAACCGCCTTGGAGCACTTGGCGTTGCAAGGTTTGCGCCAACTTGGCCGGAATATCACCCGCATCAAAGGCACAATGGGCGCACTACGCATGATTATTCCAACTATGTTCGATGGCCGTAATCGCCAATCGCATCGCTTACTCGCGAGCTTGCGCGAAGAATATGGCAGTTTGGTCACCGATCCTGTACGGGTTAATGTGCGGCTTTCTGAGGCTACCGCCGAAGGCAAAACGATTTATGAGTATGATCCACGCTCGAATGGGGCGATTGATTATGCTGCCTTGGTCGAAAAGCTCAGCGATGTGTTTAATTTTCAAGCCAAGCCAATGCCTGAACAGCTTGCTCAGCCAGCAGCTAATAAACAGTTGAACCCTGCCCGATCTGCTACGCCAGTTGACCTTCCGCCGCCACCAGAACCAGCGCTCGTGAGCAATTTGCAAGCTGAAGAAAAGCCAAGCTTTCGTGGCCCAGTACGCGAGGAATGCCCGCATTGTGGCAGGCCCTTAGAGCAAGTGATGCTGGCAGGCTATCGGGTCTATTTTTGCGATCATTGCAAATACAAGCGCCAAGAATTGGCCTCGGGCGTGCGACGCTAAGAATATTTATGCACTCGTTGTAGGCCAAAGAGTATAGCAACCATCCAAATTGCAGCAAAGCCAAGCCTTAAACGGGCTAGGTTGGTTGGGCTGACTGTGAGCCATGACCCTAATAATTGATCAAGTCCACTGGCAATTAATTCAACTCCAGCCAAGTTTAGGCCAAATAAGCTGGCATAAATCGCGAAGATGATCAACCGTCGCCGCCCATTGCTGATGCGCCAAGCTAAAATAGCACAGCCAAGCACCACAACGCCGCTGGCCAGCCAACTCCAAAATTCAATTGTCATTGAGGTACCTTAAATCAAACAGCCGTGGGGAAGTATAGCATGGGGCAATCGCAAGAGGATAGAAAACACAACCCTGTGTTGAAGCAATAACAATTAAGCTTATTGGCCACAAAAAGTGCAAACGGCTTGGGCTTGTGGCTCAAACGCTGCTGCTAATGGCGCAGGATTGATCAGGCTGGTTGCCAAAATCAACAAGGCCAAGGCGGTGATGATTGCCAGAGCCAATGTGCGATTGAATGGTTGGGTTTGGATGTTCAACATAGCCTGCCTCCGAATTAACATTGCGTTAGAACTAAGGCTAGTATCGCACCCTGTTGTGACAAACAGCGTCACACTGGTTTAGGGCTTTGTAAAGCTAAAAAAAGCCCTACTTACGTGGGTCGTAAGTAGGTGCTATTGGCGCGACCGGAGGGACTCGAACCCCCGACACTTGGTTCCGAAGACCAATGCTCTATCCACTGAGCTACGGTCGCAACGCCTATAGAATACCCTAAACTAGGCTTTGTTGCAAATGCTAAAAACCTAACGCCCATGGAATTCCATGGGCGTTGGGCTGTTCTCAATGCTGTGTGGAGGAAACCGAGGGCGAACTGGTTTATTTGGTCAAGGCTTCGCGAGCGCGTTCAAGCTCGGTGTTCAAGCGTTCTTCGCCTTTGGTGCGCAAGTTGGCAATAATGTCGTCAACGGTTTTGCCATTGGCTTGTGCAACTTGCTCCAAGGTTTTGCCTGCTTGAACTTCGGCTTTGACTTGTTCAACGGTCAAGCCCGTTACTTCAGCGGTTGCTTGCACCAGCAAATGCTGGCCCCGCCCGCCGCGACCTGGGCCTTTAGCGCCAACCACGCCTTTTTGGTTCATCAGGGTTGGGGCTTCGGTTTTGGCGTTGCTCAAGCGTTCGGTTTTTTGAGCTTCAGTAATTTTGCCACTGCTGACTGATTCGTTCAGTTTGGTTTCTAATTGAGCCACAGCTGCGTCAATTACTGCTTGTTCGCTGCTGCCGTTGGCGGTGGCGATTTCGGTCAGTGAAGCGCCTTCAACCAATTTGGTGTGTACATCAGCAGTGGTCAGTTTGGTCAAGGCTGCGGTTTGCTCAACCAATTGATGATGAATGCCCATGCCGCCGCGTTGACCCATACCACCACCACGTCCGCCACGCTTGCCAAGGCCGAAGCCTGGGCCGACGCTCGTGCTATCAGGTGTGGCTGGCTGAGTTGTGGTGCTATCAGGCGTGGTTGGGGTTTGGGCGCTGGTGTTGGTTAAACGCCCACCAACAAACACTAAGCTAAAAGCGATTGCCACAATTGCTAGCCATTTTCCGATTGTTTTCATACAGCCTCCGTTGTGTTTTCGATATGGATTGAGCATAAACCATTGCTGTGAAGAATATATGAAGTAAAGGATGAAGGATGAAGGATGAGGGATGAATGCCGAAAGGCAGAAGGCAAAAGGCAGAAATCAAAAGTCAAAATAGATGTTAGGAATGGCAGGCTATTGGTGAGTAGCAACAGAATCCAACTAATCTGTGCCAATCTGTGGCGAAAACAGCCTTCGCGTCCTTCGTGTTCTTCTCGGTTACAACTTCTTCGTGTGCTTCGTGGATCAGTTTTTAACGCAGCGGTGCAGAGAGCAAAAGGATGAATTATGAGGGATGAAGGATGAAATGTGGGGCATAGCAGGATAATCATCGTAATCTGTGCTAATTTGGGGCAAAAAATAATTCTCATTCCTAGAATTCGTGGCTAAAACTTCAACGTAGAGGTGCAGAGCAAGAATGGCTTTGGGCTTTGGGCTATCGGAGATTGTTTTGAAATACAATATTCCAATAGCCAAGAGCCCAAAGCCAACAGCTAGCTTTCGCGGTTGCAACTTCTTCGTGCTCTTCGTGGCTCAACTATTTTACAGACTTCGGTTAGATTTGCGGCGTATAGCGCTTAAACAACCGATATGGAATAAAATAGAATTGAAAGATACATTGAACGAGATAACTAATAATAAATGTAAGAATTTTTGTGTGATCATAGTCATCAACAATCAACCAATAAGCTAATCCCACCCATAGAAATAGAACCCAAAATGCAATTAATGCCACACTCTTGCGATAGCTATTGAGATTAACTTCCTTTGTTCGAAATTTATACCAAAGCATAACTGCATAGATTAATCCTGCGATTACATTCATTGGCAAAAAAATAAAGAACCAGGAAACTACTATTAACTGAACAATCGATGTCTGTTGAACTTCAGCGGGTGTTTGGGTAACAATATAGTGAATTGTGTAGATTAATGCTGCAATAATACTGGGCTTGAATTGCTGAGCCATAACGAATAATAGAAATTTTTTGAAATTTTGAATCAAAAATTGATTGCTTACCATATTCATATTGTACATAATAGATGCTCCTTATGTTGAATTTATTGTAATAACTGCATTCTTATGTTATTGCTAATAAACGTATCTGAAATTCCAGGAATAGAAGATATTAGACTATTTATGCATAAATGCGCACCATAGTTATCAAAATCGAATCCATTTAAGCTGCTAGATGCAAATACATATATTGCGGCACTACTTGTTGCCCAACGAAGATTATCTGGATTTGATGAGGAAATATCAAAATATAATACAAGATCTGTATCACTTGGATCATTATCACAAATAGTAGTATAACGCTGATGCCATGTTGGTGCTTTATCTTCCAAATAGTTAACATAGGGTGTAAAATATTCAATGAACTGTCTCCAACAGAATCCTTGCTGTTGAGCAGTTGGATCACATCCAGCTTTATTGGCATCGATCTGCACACTGTCTAGTAATTTTCTTTCATTAGTCAAACCTTGATCTATAGCCTGACTTGATTCATTTTTGTAGACAAATTCTTTGTTTATAATCTCATTCATTTCAATAAATTTCTCGTTATCTAATGATTTTATGAATATTTCAGCTTCATTTACCGTTATATTTTCATCTATTGCCAGACTGATAAAATCTCTTAAGTCATCTTTACTTAAATCTTTAGAATCTTTTGTTAGTACAGTTTTGCGATCATCTATCCTATCTTCAGACCTTGCTTTAATCGATGGCGTTTCCTTCATAATAGCTATTAATAAGATACATACCATGATTAAAAAACTGAGCTTTTTCATGTGTTGAAACTCCTATAAAAGATCTTACAATTCTTATAGTATCAATTTTTAGTTGTACTTTCTACAATTCTATGTAACAAATGTGTAACAACGTAGTTATATTTAGAGATATAGGAGCATTATCGTGCTAGGCCTCTACCAACGCTTATTGGGCTTTATGCTCATGATTTTTTTGCTGATTCAGCTGCCTGCACTGAGTCATGCCGAGCCGCCAACCAACCAGCCAAGCGATTGGTGGGGCATTGTCGTGCGCGATCCAGCCTACGAATGGAATACGAACCCATCTGCTTATCCCAACGCCGTCAACCAAGCCTTTATCAATCGCATGTTCGATGAGATTGTGGCCATGGGCGGGCGTTGGGTGCGCTTCGAGTTTCATGGTGAATGGAATGGTTCAAGTTATGGCAGTTTTAATCTGGCTCAAGCTGATTATTTCGTTAGTGCTGCGCATAGTCGGGGCTTGAAGGTGCTGGCCTTGCTGGGCAGCGATATTTTGCGTGGCCCACAGGCTGGTATGCAGCATTTTGATGGCGGCACGGTTTCGGGCAGCATTCCAACCAGCAATCCCGACCGCGAGCTGAATCCATGCCCAGCAGCGCCGATTGGCTGCGGCGTGAATGCCTATCAAAAAGCATGGCTCGAACGCGCGATCAGTATCGCCGATTATTATCGTGGCCGCATTGATGCCTATGAGATTTTCAACGAGCCAAATTTCTATTTTGCGTTGATTGGCGATACTAATGGCCAGCAAGATGAGATGAATCCCTATTATCTGGCCCAAACGATTACCAAGCTGTATCGGATTTTGCGCGATGCCAGCCGCAACGATCAAACGCCGCTGATCATTGGTGGCCTTCACCCGTTGACTTCCAATGAATCGGGGCGCACTGATCGCGGCTACTTGCAAGCGCTCTACCAAGCTGCACCGTTCAGCAATTGGGCTAATAGCCATAACGGCAAATACCCAATCGATGGCGTGGCCTATCATCCCTACCCAGCAGAAATGCGACGCTTGGTCGATGATAACGACTTTTTGCCTTTGGTTGGGCCACGCCTAGATAGTTTGGTAGCGACCATGCGCATGTTTGATCAAACCAGCAAACTCTGGTTGACCGAAATTGGTACCCGTGGCGACCCAACCAATGCCAACGATCTGCAACGTCAAGCAGCTTTTATGCGTCAATTTGTTGCAACGATTTATAGTCGTCCAGACATTGCTAACTGGTTTTGGTTTAAATACGAAGATTTTCCTGGTGAGGCTTGGGGCGTGGTGCATATCAATTACGATGGCAGCGGAGCCTACGATCTGAATGGTGCGGTGAGTTTGTATAAACCAAGTTTCTATGCCTACCGCGATTTAGTGCACAATTTTCGCCAGCGGGTTTGGATTCCGCAAGTGCTCAATAACATTAATTAGCGCATTCTGACGGCCTAAAAAGCGTTTGCAGGCCAGCAGTAACAGTCTGCTCAATTCGACCGTGTGTGCTATAATCGAAGCAAACAACTGCCAACGAATTGAGTACATCACTTGGGGATAGAGTAGCAATGTCAACGCGAAAATCTGCGCCAAAGCGCCAAAGTGGCAAAAAGCCAGCCGCAACTGCCCGCAAACGTGGCGCAGCCAAACCAACCATTACCCCGCAAATCCAGCTTTCCCAAAATCTTCAGCGTGAGATTTTTGCGGTTATTTTGGTGTTTCTGGGTTTATTGACCTTGCTATTCAGTACATTTAGCGGCGATCAAGGGGTTATTGGCACGCAATGGAACACTGCCGTGGCGCGCGCTTTTGGCACTGGCAAGGTGCTGGTTCCGGTTGCGCTTGGCATTTTGGGCGGCCTGATGATCTTTCAAGAGCGATTTAGCGACAATCGCCTGAGCGGCGCGAATATTCTTGGCACGCTGATGGTGCTGCTCTCGCTTTTGATGCTGCTGGAATATCCAGGCTACGAGATTCACCGCGAACACCCTGAGTTTCATGTTGGCGCTGGCGGCGGCGTGGTCGGCCAAACCTTGCTTACGATTTTGATTAGCGGCATCGGCAAGGGCGGGGCATTGCTCTTTGCCGTTACCATCGGCCTGATCGGCATTATGCTGACCTTTAATTTAACCTTGCGCCAAATTATGGCCGCGCTGTTGTATTACACTGGCGGCTTGCGTATTTTAGGCCGTCGCTTGGTTGGCGCGCCGGTGCAGCGTGCGCCAATGTTTGATGATTATCCCGAGGAGCACTACCGACCGCTGGAGTTGCCCGCGCCTCAAGCCATGCCCAAGGTGAGCAACAAACGGCGCCAAGCGATTATTGAAGATACGACCAGCCAAGAAGTGATGCTTACACCGATTGCTGAACGACCTGCGCAAGCCAGTTTGTTCAATCGCGATCTGCCTGACCCAAGCAGACCACCCCGCCGCAAGGAAGTTGCGCCACCGCCAGTTGCTCCCAATGGCTCAACCAGCATGGCTCCAACCAAACGGCTTAAACCTGCCGATGATGCTAAAGCCAATCAGCAAAAAGCTAGTGCCGAAGAAGCTGCCTTTATCGAGCCAGATGAAGCCTTGACCCACCGCGCATGGCCGTTGCCAACCCTGCCAACCCTCGATGATTTTGTCGAAGGTCAAATTGGCGATGAAGAAAAACGCGAAAAAGCCCGCATTATCGAGGAAACTTTAGCCTCGTTTCGGGTTGAAGCGCGCGTGGTCGAGGCCAACACTGGGCCAGCAGTCACTCAATTTGCGCTCCAACCAGCAATCGGGGTCAAGATTAACAAAATCACCAGCTTGCAAAACGATTTGGCCTTGGCTCTTGCTGCGCCATCGTTGCGAATTGAAGCGCCAGTGCCAGGCCGCTCGGTTGTGGGCATCGAAATTCCTAACTCGGCGATTGCCACGGTGGCGATGCGCGATGTGATTGGCAGCGAAGATTTTGATGCCAAACGTGGAAAGCTCAAAATTCCGCTTGGCAAAGATGTTTCGGGCAACGTCGTGATTGCTGACCTCGCCAAAATGCCGCACTTGCTAGTGGCTGGCAGCACTGGCTCGGGGAAAAGTATTTGTATCAATTCGATTATTATTTCGCTCTTAATGAAGCACACGCCCAACGAGCTGAAATTCATCATGGTCGACCCCAAGATGGTCGAATTGATTGTGTACAACAACATTCCGCATTTGCTCACGCCAGTCGTGACTGAGCTTGAACGGGTGGTTAGCTCGCTCAAGTGGGCAGTGCGCGAGATGGAGCGGCGCTACAAGGTCTTTGCCAAAGGCGGTTTCCGTAATCTCGAAAGCTATATGCAAGCGGCGCGCAAACGCCCCGACCTTGAGCCAATGCCCTATATCGTCGTTATCATCGACGAGTTGGCCGACTTGATGATGCTTGCTCCTGATGAAGTTGAAACCTTGATTTGTCGTTTGGCCCAAATGGCGCGGGCCACTGGTATCCACTTGATTTTGGCGACCCAACGGCCATCGGTTGATGTGGTAACTGGTCTGATCAAAGCCAACTTCCCAACCCGGATTGCCTTCGCCGTAACCTCACAAATCGATTCGCGGGTTATTTTGGATACGCCTGGAGCTGAGCAATTGCTTGGTCGGGGCGATATGCTCTATCTGGCGGTCGATGCAGCCAAGGCAATTCGGGTGCAAGGCACGTTTGTTTCCGATGGGGAAGTTGAGCGGGTGGTGCAATTCTGGCGCTTGCAAATTCCCCCAGAATTAGCCCAAGCGAATGGATCCAATACTGGTACCGCCACGAATGCCCAAGCAGCGCCAGCAGCCAATAGCCAAACCAGCATGGGCGATGTCTTTTTGCAGGCAGACGAGCAAGATGAGCTACTGCCCAAGGCGATTGAATTGGTGCGCCAACATCAACGGGCTTCGGCCTCGATGCTGCAACGACGCTTGCGGATTGGCTATAGCAAAGCTGCCCAATTAATCGAATTGCTCGAACAGCGCGGCATTGTCGGGCCAGCAGAGGGCAGTCGCTCGCGCGAGGTGCTAAATCCAAATCAAGGTGCGCAAGCTAGCGACGAATAACGGTGATATTCCTGCACCTGCGGCGTAGAGCCTGCTACCCAGCAAATCGACGAAATCGTTTATCATGGGGGTATAGGCTATGCGGTTCTTGGTTCGTAGTACTGATAGCGCCCAGTTAGCCTATCACCTATAGCCTTGTACAAGGAGATCACTGTGAACAAGCAGACCATTCGTGATGTAGCGTTGAGCGGAAAACGAGCTTTAGTTCGGGTTGATTTCAATGTGCCTCTTGATGAAGCACGCAAAGTCACTGATGACACACGGATTCGGGCAGCGTTGCCAACGATCAACTATTTGCTCGAACAAGGTGCAAGCGTGGTTTTGATGTCGCACTTGGGTCGACCGAAGAAAAAAGTAGCCGAAGAATTTCGGCTCAAGCCAGTTGCCGATCATCTCCAATCACTGCTGGATGCCCCAGTGAACTATATTCAGACCACAACTGGCGCTGAGGCCGAAGCAGCTGCGAAAGATTTGCAGCCTGGCCATGTGTTGTTGTTGGAAAATACCCGCTTCGACCCGCGCGAAGAATCGAACGACCCTGCCATGGCCGAAGAATTGGCCCAACTTGGCGATGTGTATGTGAATGATGCCTTTGGCGCTGCCCACCGCGCCCATGCCTCAACCGAAGGCGTAGCCAAATTCTTGCCTGCTGTGGCTGGCTTCTTGATGGAAGCAGAGTTGGCAGCCCTTGGCAAGGCCTTGGATGATCCTCAGCGCCCCTTCGTGACGATCATCGGTGGTGCGAAAATCAGCGACAAAATCGGTGTGATCGAAAACTTGCTTGGCAAAGTCGATTCGTTGCTAATCGGTGGCGGCATGGCCAATACCTTCTTGCTGGCTCAAAACAAAGCTGTCGGCGATTCATTGGTCGAAGCAGAGAGCGTAGCCGAAGCAGCCCGTTTGATCGACGAAGCCCAAGGCCGCGGCGTGAAATTGTTGTTGCCAAGCGATGTGGTGGTGGCCGATGCCTTCAGCGCTGAAGCCAATACCCAAGTGCTGAGTGTCGATGATGTGCCCGATGGTTGGCGGATTCTTGATATTGGGCCAGAAACGCGCCAAACCTATTCCCAAGTTGTTAGCGAAGCCAAAACCGTGATTTGGAACGGCCCAATGGGTGTGTTTGAGCTAGAGCCGTTTGCCGCAGGCACGCGCGCCGTTGCTCAAGCCTTGGCCGATAGCAGCGCAATCACCATCATTGGTGGTGGCGATTCAGTCGCAGCGATTGAGCAGATGAAGCTTGGCGAAAAGATGAGCCACATCTCAACTGGTGGTGGTGCCAGCCTCGAATTGCTCGAAGGCAAAGTGCTGCCAGGCATCGCCGCACTCAACGATAAATAATCGGTTCGCTTACCTAAATTACTCAGCCCTACAGAATTATGCGTTCTGTGGGGCTTTTTGTTAGCGATAACCTTTAACCTGCAAGCATTCTTTGAACTGAGAGGAGCAGCGCTATGTATGAAGTGCCGCATAATACAAGACCTATTAGCAAATGGCCAATAATGCTGATAAGTTTGTATTATATGGTGTTGGGGAGTCTTGCGGCAATTAACAGCATCTCTTTTTTTATCACGATGATTTATAGCGATATGTTGGATAGCCATCGCATTATGAGTACGCTTTGGCTTGCGCTGATAGTAATTGCGAATGCTGGTCGTTTGGCTTTCTTTGTAGGATTAATAAATTATCGCCGCTGGGCATATTGTGGAAGTTTAATTATTGAAACGCTGATGATTATGCATGCTGGCTATACTTTAGCCTTCAGTAAAATCCGAATTTATGAATGGATAATCATCAGCATCGGAATGATTGGTATTGTAATTCTTGGCTATCTCTTTCGACCAAAGGTATGGCGTACATTTTTTGGCGTAGAAGAATAATTATTTTTACAGAAGTGTCATTTTGAGAGAGAAACATAATGTATCAAGTACCGCATAATCCACAAAATAAACTTCGTTGGCCAATCGCGCTGATTTTCTTTTATTATGCGATTGTTGGGATTGGTGCAGCAATTGGTGGCTGTTTATTGGTTGCCAGCATTGTATATGGTAAGCAACGAGTAAGTTTATTCTGGCCATTTTTCTTCTTTTTGTTCAATATCAGTCGTTTAGGCTTCGCTGTGGGGTTTGTGCGATTTCGGGCTTGGGGCTATCGCGGGATTGTGCTCGTCGAGGCGTTATCGATTATGAGTCTGCTCGGTCGATTTGTGCTCCAGAGAGAACGCATTTCGTGGGTTGAAATTGCCTTGAGCATGATGGCTATGCTGATTCTTGGCTATCTCTTGCACCCTCGGATTAAACATCAATTTCTGCAATCAAATAGAGTATAAGCGTTACAAGCAATTAATCTGCGTACACCCACGGCGTTGCTATGCTGTGGGTGTTTTTTAATTGGTAATCGTGTAGCAATCACATGCGTCTCTAGCTAAAAAGGAGCGAATGATGTATCAAGTGCCCAAAAACCCGCAATTGCAACGCCAAGGGCCTATTTTATCGATTTGTGGCTACAATGCGATTGTAGGCAGTTTTTTTGCACTCGCTAGTTGCTCATATATCGGCACAATTCTGATTGGGATTGCTGTTTCGCCGCCAGCAAGCCTGAGCAGCGGCATAAATGCTGAGATTTTTTGGACGGCGTTGTCGTTATTGCTGAATGCTAGTCGTTTGGCTTTGTTTGTTGGTTTATTGCGGGCGCGACGCTGGGCCTATCGGGGAATTGTGCTGGTTGAAGGCATCACAATCATCAATATGCTCTATGAGCTTTTTGTGGGCCAAGCGCCAATGACGATCTGGCCTTTGTTTACTATCGCAACCGGAGCGGCGGCGGTATTGATTTTAAGTTATCTTTCGCAACCACATATTCAAAAAGCAATTAACTAAAAAAACCTGCCATGCAAGCACCATGGCAGGTTTAATTAATCAGATTTAGATCACGAATTCGCTGCGGCTGCGGCCCCGAGCTTGCTCAATTTCGTGACGCCGAGCATCGTAGCCTTCGCGGCCCATCAAGGCGTAGGTGGCGATTTTGCCAGCCTCAACCCCAGGTTGGTCGAAGGCATTGATGTCGTACAACTCGCCAGCAAAGGCGGTTTGCATTTCGAGCATGTAGTAGAACTGACCAAGCGTAAAGGCATTGACCGCTGGGAAGTGGTGGGCGATGCTTGGGCGGCCAGCTTCGGCAATTGCCAACTGAGTTGCTTCGCCTTCAGCCTTGAGCAATTGGCTAAAGCTCTTGCCATCGAGATACGAAAGCTCGTTAATGTCTGGGTAGGCATTGGTCAGCGGTGCTTCAACTTGGAACTGATCAACAAACAAGAAGTGCATTAATTTATCGAATGGGCCTTCTGCATACAATTGCACTTGCGAGTGTTGGTCGGTTGCGCCCAACGATTTGATTGGTGTAGGGCCGACGTTAACCACATTGCCAGCCCGATCAACCCGCTTGCCCAAACTTTCGGCCCACAATTGACGGAACCAATCGGCTACATCGCGCAAACGCTGGGCATAGGGCATCATTACGACCATATTTTTGCCCTTCTTATCGAGCAAAAATTGAATCAAGGCGCACATTGCGGCTGGGTTTTTGCGTGGGTCGCGCTCTTGGCTGCGTTTGTCGGCATACGCAGCGCCAGCCAACAATTCGTCGATATCAATCCCAGTAACCGCTGCCGGGAACAAGCCGACCGAGCAAAGCTCCGAGAAACGTCCGCCAACACTGGCTGGAATTGGCAGCGTTGGATAGCCTTCGCGATCAGCAATTTGGCGCAAAGCACCCTTTTTGGGATCGGTGGTCAGCACCAAGTGATCGACCAATTTATCTTGGCCGAGGCGTTTGGCCAAGGCTTCGCGGAAGTAGATGAAGGAGGCCATGGTTTCGGCGGTCGTGCCCGATTTGGTGATTACATTGAAGACGGTGCGCTCAAGATCAAGTACATCGAGCAAGCCAGCGTTCAATTCTGGGTCGACGTTATCGGGCACAAACAGGGTTGGGCCACGGCGCAATTCACGGGGCAAATTATTGTAAAACGGGTGCTGAAGCGCCGTTTGAGTGGCGATTGGGCCAAGTGCTGAGCCACCAATGCCTAAAACGACCAAGGTATCGGCGCGGGCACGCACAGCTTGGGCTTGGGCAATAATTTCACTCGTATCTTGGTAGGGCAAATCCATCCAGCCTAATTCGGCGCGCTGAGCGTAAACAGCCTCAATCGCGGCGGCGGCGTGGGGCAATGCTGCCTCAATTTCAGCCTCAGTTAATCCATGTTCACCAATCACATCGGCCATCACATTGTTGTAATCAAAGCGAATAGCTTGAGTACTCATGACACTCCTTATCGTTGCGAAAGTGGGTCTTTGTAGCAGGCTGCTGCGGTGCAGTTTCTGGCGTCGTTGCCAAGCGACCAACTATGCCCATCGTACCATACTCAGTGGCTGCTGGTGGTAGTATTCTCTTCACCAGCCACAAGCGTGCCACCATTGATCTCGCAATTGAGCAATTGGCGCTTGGGGTTAAACACGGCCTCAAGCTCGATGCGGCTGTAGCAGCGGTCGTCAACCAAGGTTTTGCGCACAAACAAGTTCTCGTCGTCATCGCGCTGCGACAGATCGTTGCGGCTATCGATGCGCAATCGAATGACGCTGCCACAGCGTTTGCAACGCACCTGTAAATAAATTCCAGCATCGCTGGTTGGTTGGCTGCTGCCACCACCAAAAAGCTTGCGAAAAAAACTCATAAAGACTCCCCAAGAAAGTATGAAGGATGAGGTATGAAGGATGAATGCAAAAGTCAGAAAGCAAAAGTCAAAAGCCCATAACCTCAGCTTCTTCGTGTAATTCGTGAAATTCGTGGCTAAAACAGCCTTCGCGATCTTCGCGATCTTCGCGGTTTCAAACCTTCGTGCGCTTCGTGGATCAATTATCTTTAAAGCGTGGCAACAAGGCCCAGAGCAGCAAGCCACCAGCAAGCCACCACATCCAAGGGTTATCGATGTGCATGGTTTGCAAAATACTGGCGCTAATCAGCAGCGCGCTGGCGGCGATGCCCGCAGTCAGTCGCGTAAATGCGCGTTCGATGCGTTTGGTGGTGCGCTCAAGTTTAACAATCTCGGTGCGAACTTGCAGATCGCCTTGGGCAGCCTTGGCATAAAATTGCTTGGCATGACGGGGAATTTGGCTGAGATCGGTGATTAATTCGCGGCCTTCATTGACCACCCGTTCGCGCAGATCGCGGCCACTCGTTTGCTCGCGGATAAAGCGCAAAGCAAAGGGCTTAGTCACGCTAAAAATATCGAAATCTGGCGCTAAACCAGCAGCCACGCCGCCGATAATCCCAACCGTGCGCCCCAAAAAGAGCAACGATTGCGGCAACTGAAACGGCAAATCATAGAGCAATTCGCTTAATCCGCCGACGAAACCCTCAACATCGATTTGTTGGAGCTCGCGAATTGTGCGCCCATAAGTATAGGAAAACCAAATTTCCAAGGCTTGGCGCAATTGCTGATCGTTGGCGCTGGCCATTACCACGCCGATCGAACGCGCGCCGTCGATCATGCGCTGTGGTTCTCGCATCACCACGCCAGCGGCAATCGTCGCGAGGCCATCCATCACATGTTGGGGAATCGCATCGACCATGCCAAAATCGAGGAAGGTGATTACAAAGGCGCGTTTGCCATTGGCCAATGGTTCGCCAACAGGCCGCACAAACAGATTGCCTGGGTGCGGGTCGGCGTGAAAAAAGCCATCGGTAAAACATTGTTGCAAATAGGCCAAATAAAGTTTTTCGGCCAATTCCAGCCGATCAATTCCTGCTGCATCAAGCGCCGCATATTCCGAAATCTTAATGCCCTCAATCCGTTCCATCACCAAAACGCGCTCGGTCGAGTGCTCGCGATAGATTTGGGGCACGTAAATATGCTCGTTGCCTGCAAAATTGCGCCGAAAGCGCTCGGCATGCTCGGCTTCGCTCAGGTAATCAAGCTCGCGCAAGGTAATGCGTGAAAATTCTTCGATTAGCGCAGGCAAATCGGTGCGACGACGAATCGGGCCATAATATTGCATCCAACCAGCAACCCAACGCAGCGCGGCAATATCGATCGCAACAAATTGCTCGATCTGCGGGCGTTGAATTTTAATCGCAATTGGCTGCTCGCCGTGAAGCGTAGCAAAATGCACTTGGCCAAACGAGGCCGCCGCAACTGGTTGGCGCTCAAAATGAGGAAAGATTTGGCTGAGCGGTTGGCCCAATTCTGCTTCGATGGTGGCTTGAATCAGCCCAAAGGGCACAGGCGAAACTTCATCTTGCAGGCCAATTAAATCTTCAACAACCTCTGGCGGCAGCACGTCGACCCGGGTTGAGGCAAATTGACCAAGCTTGATCATCACGCCACCGAGGTCGATCGCCAAATCGCGAAAACGCCGCGAAAAGCGCCGATAGCGCTCGATCCGCGTGCGATCCGCGTACCAGCGAAACCAAAATTGTCGTCCAAGCAACAGATCCCAGACGATGATATGGGCGACTAAGCGCACAAAAAACCACGCGACGCGGAAGAAACGGCGGCGACGTGGAACGTTCGGCAACGACACCAACTCTGTTTTACTCATGCTCAGTATTATAGCAGGCTAGGGATGCCGATGTAAGGAATCAAGTGCAGACTGAAGAACATAGAGCAGAGAGCATAGAACAGAGAGAAATTATGAAGGATGAAGGATGAGGGATGAAAATCAAAAGGCAGAAGGCAAAAGTCAAAATGATGAATTATGAGGGATGAAGGATGAATGGATAAGGGTCTAGGCTATAGGCTATTGGCTTTGGGCTATCGGAACATTGTTCGGGCAATTCGTGGAATTCGTGGCAAAAACGGCCTTCGCGATCTTCGTGTTCTTCGCGGTTCCCATCCTTCGTGGATCGGATTTTAACGCAGCGGCGCAGAGAGCAAAAGGATGAAGGATGAAATGTCGGGGCATAGCAGGATAATCATCATAATCTGTGGCTAAAAAATCAGCCTTCGTGGAATTCGTGCAATTCGTGGCTAAAACGTCCTTCGCGCTCTTCGTGCTCTTCGCGGTTTCTACTCTTCGTGCTCTTCGTGGATCGATCATGCGGTATGATGCTACACTGGATGACGGTTAAAAACCTTCTAGATCTATTGAAAGGGTTAGTTCAATGCCCGATGGAAATGCGTATGATCAGGCCTACTATGCTATGTCGCGGCCTGAAGCTGGGCGCAAAAGCCTCGTTGATACCTTGCGCGACCGTTATATTCGTCGCCATGTGTTGCGCTTTCGCCAAACTGGCCGTTTGTTGGATATTGGCTGTGGTTTGGGTTTGTTTTTGCAATCGATGACTCCGCCATTTGAGCCATTTGGCACCGATATTTCGGCCTATGCTGTGGCTCAAGCCCAACAACGCCTGCCCAATGCCAAGTTGTTCGTTGGCAGTATTTTGGATGGCATTCCATTTAGCGTTAATTTCGATGTGATTACAGCGATCAATGTGGTTGAGCACTTGGAGCAACCAGCTTTGGCGGTTGCCGCCATTCGTGAACGCTTGCAATTGGGTGGCTTGTTTGTGGCTCACTTGCCAACAATTGGCAACCGTTTGCAAGCGCGAATCTATCGCGGCTCGTATGATGCCGACCCGACTCACATCTATCGGCCAAGTGGCCGTGAGTTTCGCGGGGTTGCCGAGGCAGCAGGCTTTAAAACGGTGTTTGAAACCTACTCGCCCTTTGCTCCAGCGCTGGTCTGGCGCAATCTACCTTGGCATCCAGCCTATTTGGCAATATTTCAAGCTTGCTAATGTGCGAAATTCCTTCATCCCTCGCTGGCGTTGAGCTGGTTGGGGGTGAAGGAATCACGTTATTTTGGCAGCTTAATTAGCATCGTTGTGCCTGTGCCAAGCTTGCTTTGAACCTCAAGTGTGCCATTATGGGCTTGGATGAGCGCTTGCGCAATCGATAAACCAAGCCCGTTGCCGCGTCCGCCTGCTATTCGTGCGCTATCCACCCGATAAAAACGCTCGAAAATATGCGCTAAATGCTTGGGATCAATGCCTTTGCCAGTATCGATCACGCTCATTTGATAGTTGCTTGCTTGGCGTTCAGCATGAATCACAACACTGCCACCGCGCGGCGTATGGGCAATTGCATTATCCAATAAAATTAACAACACTTGGCGCAAACGAGTACGATCGGCTTTGATCTGGCCCTCGGCATGGGCCACTCGCACCTCAACTCCTGCATCGTGGGCTAAATGCCCAGCAGCATGGGCAACCTCATGGCATAACTCAGCGAGATCAACGACTTCACGTTGTAAGCTTGTTTTTGCTGCATCTAAGCGCGAGAGCAAGAGCAAATCTTCAACCAAGCGACCCATATGGTAGGTTTCGGCCAAAATATCTTCAAGCAATTCGTGTTGTTCGGTGGGGTCGGTCGATTCGCGCAGGGCAATTTCGCTGCTGGCGCGCATTAAGGTCAGCGGCGCACGCAATTCGTGGCTAGCATTGGCGATAAAAGCTTGCTGGCGCTCCCAAGCTTGTTGGGCCGGACGCAACGAACGCCCAGCTAACCACCAACCAAACCAGCCCAAAACTACCACACTGCCAGCCCAAAGCGCTACCAAGCCAGTTAATAAGGTGTTGAGGGCTGCTTCTTGTTCGTTGAGCACCCGCCCAACTTGCAAAAACGCTGGGCCATCGGCGCGAGTTAATTGTTCGGTCAGCAGCTCAACCCGCGTGCCATCTGCCAAGCTGATTGTGCGCAGATCGAGCTTGCCAGCGCGGGCTGCCTCAATCGCCGCCTGGTCTGGCTGAATTGGTGGATTCCACGGATTGGGATTGAAGACTTGGCCGTTTTGATCGATCGTAAAGACAAAAGTGCTGGCCAAGGTGCCATTATCAACTGGCCGTTCGTCGGGCAATTGCTGCGGGCGATAGGCTTGCAAGGCTGGCGGCAAGGGCGCTGCCAATTGCTCAAACTCCAGCGTCATCCGTTCGAGCAAGGCACGCTCGGTCGCAAAGCGAAAATAGCGCACCGTCATCCAATAGACGCTGCCGCCAACCGCCGCCAGCAGCAGCAACGCGGTGCACGCATAAATCAGGGTCAAGCGCCAGCGCAAACGATTAAGCATAGTCACTCACCCAGCGATAGCCAACCCCACGCACGGTTTGAATTGGGTCGCGCTTGCCTGCTTGCTCCAGTTTGCGCCGCAAATACGAAACATACACATCGACCATCGATGGCTGCACATCACGCTCATACGACCAAACATAATCAAGCAATTGTTGGCGGCTCAGAGCTTGGTTACTATTGCGAATCAAGCATTCAAGCAGATTCCATTCGGTTGCGGTGAGATCCAATTGTTGCGCTGCGCGCCGCGCAGTGTGCGCCCGCAGATCGAGCACCAGCTCACCTGAGCGTAATTCTTCGCTGCTGAGAGTGCTGTTGAAGCGGCGGCCCAAGGCCCGCACCCGGGCTAGTAATTCCTCGAAGGCAAACGGCTTGCTCAAATAATCATCGGCTCCACTATCCAAGCCAGCAACCCGATCTTCGATTTGGCTGCGTGCAGTCAGTAACAACAAACTGGTACTGAGTTTGGCGGCCCGAATTGCCCGACAAATGCTCGGGCCATCGCGCTCAGGCAGCATCCAATCGATCACTGCTACATCATACATACCATGCAGCGCCATATCCAAGCCACTATCACCCTCGTAGGCCACATCAACCTGATGGTGCTCATCGCGCAAGGCGCGCTCGATCAAGCGAGCCAATTTGCGATCATCTTCTATCAACAACACGCGCATGCTGCTTCCTTATTGCATTGCACTCAATGAAATACCGACCCCATGCTCATAAACGAGCTTACCACCATAATGGCCCGTTAAAACGACTAAAGCAATTGCTGCAACCCCAACGACCACCCAGCCAATTTCCAAGGGTTTATGCAATCTAATTGGCAGGCTGAACGAGCCACGCCAGCGGGCAAAGAATGGCTGACTTAGGAATAGCAAAAGTGCTTCGCTAATCAGCAACAGCATAAAGACTATGACGGTTGTTTCGGCCAAGGAGGCATGGGTTTCTAAGAGCGAGCCTTCGCCAAACATTGTTGGAATTGTACCAGTTGCTTGAATGGCTTCAACATTGGCTGATCGTGCTTCGGCGGCGTGCTCAGCGGCCTCGCCACTTTCCTTTGCCAAAATCCCAAGCCCAACGCCTGCAACCAACAACACGATTGCGGTGATGCGAAAGCCTGCTTTGGGCCAAATCAAGTGCAGCACCCGCAATAAAATCGCAGTGGGCAAGAGGATTAATGGAGCATGAACCAACAATGGGTGATATTGAGCAAGATCGAGCATGAGCAACCTCCTATAAAACATACAAGTGATGCTCTTACTCTAATGATTAATTCTTGGAAGATTCTTGGAAAATTCATAGCTATCATCAAGAATATTCCAAGAAAGGCTTGCTATGCTTGGGTCAGATGTTCGACAACAGGAGGTTTTGATGAAACCCAAGTTTGCCCTGTTAATTGCCGCTGTGCTGACCGCCTTTGTTTTGGTGATTGTAGCTGGCGTTGTGCGTTCGTTAGCGCAGCCAAGTCCGGTTGAATTGGCCGCAGGCTTGGATAATAGCCTGCCAAACGATAATGTTGCCCAAGCAACCGCAACCGTTCAAGCTTATCAACAACAATTGTTGGAAGCCAACCAACGGATCGAAGAAGCCAACCGCACGATCGATGAGGCCAACGCTCGGTTGCAAGAGCCAATTGTGGTACGCGAGCCAGCTCCTGCTCAACAGCCAATTGCCCAAGCGCCAGCTCAACCGCAGCCAGCAGCCCAAGATCCATTGCCAGCAACTCAAGCACCTGCGGTGCCACAATATCCAATTTCTGCTGATCAAGCAGGCCAATTGGCTTTGGCGGCTGCACCAGGCGCAGGCTTGTTGGCAACCCCAGAGCTGGTTAATTATGCTGGCACTGCTGCCTACGAAGTGCGGCTTGATCGGGGCTTGGTGTATGTCGATGCCACGACTGGAGCTGTGTTGACCAATAATGCAGTAGTGCCGCCAACCCAAGTGCCCGCGCCAACGACGATTTCGGCGGATGCAGCTGCTAGCGCTGCTGTGGCCTACCTTGGCGGCGGAACGGTCGTGCGGGTTGAATTGGAAGAAGAGCATGGCGCGTTGGTCTACGAAGTGCGCTTTGCCAATGATAGTCGCGTCTATGTCGATGCCTATAGCGGCAGCGTCGTTTATGCCAAAGTTGAGTCTGGTAGCAGCAACGATGATAAAAAAGACGACGACAAAAAAGATGATGATAACTAAGGAAATAAACTGATGAGCCATTTACCAAAACGTCGTAGCAGTCTGCTGCTCAATACCAGTATGAGTGTTGCCGCAATCGCGGCGACGCTCACTGGCTGGGCAGTGCTTGCCAACCAACAGGCTGTCGATTTCAGTGCCGAGCTTGCCACGCCTGAGCCAATTATTGCGGTAGCCGAAGTGCCTCAAGTTGAGTTACCAGCGCTGCCAACGGTTGCCCCACTCACGCGCCATGGCCATCGAATTATCCGAATTCCGAACGATAGTGCTGGCGGCAACACCCAGCCTAGTACGCCCGACCAAGGTGCACCAGCAACTGGCGGCAATGGCAGTAGCGCCCCAAGCCAAGCGGCTCCGCAACCAGCAGCGCCGCGCCAAGTTGTGCCAGCGCCAGCCCCAGCAGCGCCTGCTGCACCATCACGCAACACTCGTTCATCACGCTAAAAGGTGGTTTATGGGCGAATTAATCTTTCGCGCAATGGGTTGTGAAGTTGCAGTGCTCAGCGATCAGCCAATTGATCTCACTGCTGTGCCGCAATGGTTTGAGGCTTGGGAGCAAACGCTTAGCCGCTTTCGCCCAAATAGCGAACTCATGAGCCTCAATCGGCGGGCTGGACGACCACTTGCGGTCAGCCAAACCTTGTGGGATGTGCTTGGCTTGGCGCTTGATGCGGCAGCTTGGAGCAATGGCTTGGTTGTGCCAACCATTTTGCCTGCACTCTTAAACGCTGGCTACGATCGCTCGTTTGAATTATTGGCCAATGCGCTGGGCGATTCGGCAGTGTGGCCTGCGCAACCGCCCATTGCTTTGGCAATTTCGCTGCGAGAGCAAGGCCATTTGGTGCAGCTTGCCCGTGATACAGCGCTTGATTTGGGTGGCATTGCTAAAGGTTGGGCCGCTGATCGGGCCGCTGAGCAGTTGGGCCACCATGCTGCTTGTTTGGTCGATGTCGGCGGCGATTTGGCAACCGCTGGTCAGCGCCACGATGGCTTGGCTTGGGCGGTTGGCGTGCCAAACCCACATACCCAAGAGCGTGAGGCTATGCTCTGGTTTGCATCGGGCGGAGTAGCAACCTCAGGAGTTGATTATCGGCGCTGGCGCAAAGGCGATCGCTGGCTCCATCACTTAATCGACCCGCGCACTGGTGAACCAAGCACCAGCGATGTGCTAAGCGCAACCGTGATTGCTCCAAGCGCAGCGCAGGCCGAAGTTGCTGCCAAAATCGTCGTCTTGTTGGGCATTGAACAAGGCTTAGCCTGGATTAATCAACACCCAAGCTTTGCCTGCATGGCGTTTGAACATAGTGGCCAAAGCCATGTTTGCGAACGCTTTAATCAATATCGTTGGGAGTAACGTAGATGAGTGCTTCAGACCAAGATAAAGCAGCAAGATTAGCGGCAATTCGTGCCCAAAACGCTGCCAAAAAAGCTCAATCAGCCGAGCCAGTTTCGCCAGCGCCGCAGGATAAAGCAGCAAGATTAGCAGCGATTCGTGCCCAAAACGCTGCCCAAAAAAACCAATCAGCGGGAGCAAACCAGGTTATGGCAACCTTGCCACTGGGCACAACTCAGCCTGTCGCTACGCCAGCACCAGTTGCCAAACCATCTCCAAGCGTGCCAAGTCCTAGCACCGAAGAAATGCTTGAGGATGTTAGCGCCAACCTAATGAGCTTGATGCTGGCTTTGATTATTGGAATCGTGGCTGCCGTGTTGGTGCTGCCGCGCTGGATTCCTGGCCTTAGTAGCTCGCTGCTTGGCGAGCAACCCAAAGCTTTTTGGTATCTTTCGCGCTCAAGCGGCTTGGTGGCCTATAGCTTGGTTTGGCTTTCGATGCTGTTTGGGCTTTCGCTGACTGGCAAAGTGGCGCGTTTGTGGAATGGCGGCCCAACCATGCTCGATTTGCATCAACATGCGAGCATTTTGGGCATTGGTTTTGGCCTGTTTCATACAGTGATTTTGCTTGGCGATGGCTATAGCAATTACACATTAAAACAACTGCTCGTTCCATTTGCCAGCAGCCAATATAAACCCTTGTGGGTTGGCTTGGGTCAAGTTGGGTTGTATGGGCTAGCGCTTGTCACTGTGAGTTTTTGGCTCAAACGCTGGATTGGGCGCAGCGCTTGGCGAATCATTCACTACGCGAGTTTTGGCTTATTTTTGCTGGTTTTGGCCCACGGTATTTTTAGTGGCAGCGAAACCAGCACGCCCTTGGTGACGCTCTGGTATTGGGGCACTGGCGCTAGTGTCGTCTTTATGACCATCTATCGGGTGTTGATTATGCGCCGCAAACCGTTGCCCGTTGTTGCTGCAACGCCGCGCGCTTAATATGCTAATGCTTGCCAAACGTGATACCATAGCAGCATTGATTGATCGAGAAGTTTGATTAAAAGGTGTTGCTATGGGCATGTCGTTTGTTACGCCACATTATTTATGGCTGTTATTGTTATTAGTGCCCGTTGTGGCGATGGGGTGGTTCAATGGGCGGCGCTTTCAACGCAGCCGCTTAATTGGCTCGTTACTGTTGCGCAGTTTGTTGCTGATCACGTTGATTGGCTCCTTGGCAGGTGCCCAAATCATCTCGCCAGTTAAACAGCTCACCACAATCTTTTTGGTCGATACCTCCGACTCGATTACTCCCAACCAGCGCAGCCAACAAGACCAATTTATTGCCGATGCCTTGCAAACCATGCCCGATGATGATCAAGCGGCGATTATTGTGTTTGGCCAAAATGCCCTGATCGAACGCTTGCCCTCGGAAGTGCGCACGCTCAGCCGCATTCAATCGGTGCCAATTGCGGCCCGCACCGATTTAGAGCAAGCCATGACCTTGAGTTTTGCCCTGTTTCCCGCCGATACCCAAAAACGGGTGGTGCTGCTCTCCGATGGTGGCGAAAACAGCGGCCAAGCGCTCAATGCTTTGGAATTAGCCCAAGATCGCCAAATTGTGGTCGATGTGGTGACGGTTGAGCAAATGGGCGGCGCCGAAGTGGCAATTACGGCCTTGCGCATGCCCGGCCAAGCCCGCATTGGCCAAGAGTTGCAAATTGTCGCCCAGATCGATAGTAACGAAGCGCAGGATGCCACAATTCGGATTTTGATCGACCGCGAATTGTATGCAGAAGAAAATTTGGCCTTGCCCAAAGGTACTTTAGAATATACCTCAACCGTGGTATTGAATGATCAAGGTTTCCATAAAGTTTCGGCCCAAATTATTCCAACTAATGATATTCGCAAGCAAAATAACGAAGCGACAGCTTTGGTAAATCTGCAAGGGCCACCAAAAATTTTGGTGATTGCCAACGAGCCTGCCGATGCAGAAAATATTGCACCTGCGCTCGAAGCTGCCAATTTGCAAGTTACCGTTGTTGGCCCAAGCGGCTTGCCCACAACGTTGGCCGATTTAGCCGATTACGAAGCTGTAATTTTAGCCAACGTGCCCGAACGCTTGGTTGCCGATGAATCGCAACAAGCGCTGCAAACCTTTGTGCGCGACCTTGGGCGCGGCTTTGTGATGATTGGCGGCGAAAACAGTTATGGGATTGGTGGCTATGCAAGCACGCCAATCGAAGAACTATTGCCCGTCGAAATGCAACTGCGCAATCGCGAAAAATATCCTCCGGTGAGCGTTGCGGTGGTGTTTGATATTTCTGGCAGCATGAGCGAGCAAGTTGGCGGGCGTCAAAAAGTAACCCTTGCTTCAGAAGGTGCGGCGCGGGTGGTGCAATTGCTGCGCGATTTCGATGAAATAACTGTCTTGCCATTCGATAGCGCTGTGCAAAACCAATATGGGCCAGTGGCTGGCTCGGAGCGCGAAGTAGCCCAAGGCGAAATTATTGCCCGTGGGGTAACTGGCGGCGGCGGCATCAACGTCCACGATTCGTTGGTGGCTGCTGGTAGCGTGCTGAAAGGCCGCAATGCGCCAATTCGCCACATTATTTTGCTTGCTGATGGCTCGGATTCGCAGCAACAAGAAAATGCTGTTCGATTGACCGATGAGCATCGACGCTTGGGCATTACGACCAGCACGATTGCGATTGGCAATGGTGGCGACGTTGGCTTTTTGAATAATGTGGCGGTTGCTGGTGGCGGGCGCCACTTTTTAGTTGAAAATGCGCTGGCGCTGCCCGATATTGTGTTGCAAGATGCCCAACTTTCGTTGGCCCCGTATATCGTTGAAAAAAGCTTTTTGCCCTTGCTCGGCAGCGATAGCGTGATTATGGCCAATTTGAATACGGCGAATTGGCCACAACTGCTTGGTTACAACGGCACAATGGCCAAAGATAACGCGAATATGGTCTTGTGGGCTGATGAAGATGCGCCCCTCTTGGCCCAATGGCAATATGGTTTAGGCCGTTCAGTCGCTTGGATGAGCGACATGAAAGGCAAATGGGGCACAAATCTCACCCGCTGGGATCAATTTCCGCGCCTCATTGCCCAAATGGTTGGCTGGACGCTGCCGGTTATCTCGAATGAAACAATTAGCGTCAATGCCAGCTTTGTTGGCCCTGAAATGGAAGTCATGCTTGTTGCCCGCGATCCCAACGATACGCCGATTACTGGCTTGCTTGTTGATGGCAATGTGGTCAATGATGGTGGTTCGCAAGCTGGGATAAGCTTGGTCGAGGTCAGTGCTGGGATTTATCAAGGGCGCATCAGCAGCCCTGGCGCTGGCACCTACTTTTTGCAACTAGCTGGGCGCAATAGCGAAGGCCAAGCGGTGTTTCAAGAAACCGCTGGGGTCATCGTGCCCTATTCGCCTGAATATCGCCAAGGCCAATCCAACCCCAACTTGCTAAACACGATTGCCCAACGCAGCCAAGGCCGAGTGTTGACCGATCCAACGAAGGTTTTCGAGCATTCGCTAGAACTGGTAACGAGGGCTACGCCGATTCACTTCAATTTACTTTTGACAGCGTTGCTGCTCTTATTGCTTGATATTGCTGTGCGTCGTTTGCGCTTTGGCCAATTGAGCAAGGTTTGGGCTGGTGTGCGGCGGCGCCAAGCTGCGCCATCGCAAACCATGGGCGATTTGGCCGCCGCCAAGCAACGAGCACGCACTAAAATGGGCCAACCTACGTCGGAACCTAGCCCAATTGCTACTAAGGAAGCGCCAGTCTATAAGCCTGGAGCCAACTATACGCCACCAGTTGCGCAGCCCAAACCTGAGCCCTCAACCGTTGCAGTGCCGCAGCCCAAGCCAAGTGCTCCGGCACCAACGCCAACCCAAGGGCCACCACCCAAGCAAGCAAATCTCGATGAGATTACCGATCCATTAGAGCGTTTGCGGGCAGCCAAAAACCGTGCTCGTCGCCAATAGCTAGGCTCAATCTACTCTCTACAGAGGAAAGCTCCGTGTTGAATCCTTCGAATGGTAACGCTACGATCGTGCGCTTTATTAAGCCAACATTAGTGCTGGTAGCACTTTTTAGTTTTATTAAGTTCATCATTATCTATGGAATTAATATTGCGATTCATAAAAGTACGCTTGATTTTCCATCATTCTATTGGGCGAGTGATGCTTTATTCAATAACAATATTTCTCCCTATAATATTGACTATATTCAAAAAAATACCGGCTTAGCTGTATTCCCATTTATTTATCCACCACCAAGTATAATTTTTTTCTTTCCAATGTCGTTATTTACCTATGATCAAGCGTTTCTTATTAATTTATTGCTTAATCATCTGGCGATGATTTTGCTTATTGGATTATTGGTTAAAATTTTCGAATTTGCATATTTTTCTTATCAGTCGATCCTTATAACAATTTTAGTCTATACATCTTTCCCATTTATGCAAAATGTTTATCTTGGTCAGATAAATACATATATAATTATTTTTGTGTTGCTATTTTTGATAATGAGACATAAGTATGAAAACATTGCCTGTATTTTATTAGGTATTTCGATAATTGTAAAAATGTATCCAGCGGTTATTCTGCCACTATTACTTTTCAATAAAGATTATCGAATATTGATTAAAACGAGTTGTGTCATTGTTTTTACAACAATTATTGCAGCGTTTGCTATTCCAAGCTTTGTCTGGCAAGATTGGTGGCTTAATATTATTCCTAGTGGTGGCTACGGTAAATATCCAAAAGGTTTATTACAAACAGCATCAGTCTACAATCAAAGCCTCAATGGTTTATTTGCTAGAATTTTTACAAATCAAGAAGATTCATATCAACTTATTTATAACCCAAGCTTAGGAACAGCTTTAACCTATGTGTGTTGTGGCTTCTTATTCTTTATAACGCTGTTTGTGACTGCTAAATATATCAATAAGAACGCAAAAGATGCCCTAGAAAAAATAGTATTTGTCACAATGCCATTGATTTTCCTCATTGCTCCTTTTTCATGGAGCGTTCACATTGTCACGATCTATCCGACAATGATTTATTTGATTAAAATAGCCTATGAACATCAATCGAAGCTAGCCGGTGTTCAATTGCTCTTCCTAATTGCAGTTATGATTCTCTTTTTTTCACCAATTGTAAGTACATTTTGTTTATGGGCTATCTTTATTATTTGGCTGCTGATGCTGAACGTGATTATCAAGCAACGCTCGTTAGCGTCAGCTACTGATCAGCCCCAAATAGCTGTAACAGCGCATTAAACGCAACCATCCTACGAGCAGCAGGCAAGCGCAACACTCGTAGGATGGTTGGATTTTAGAGGGTATCTTGGAGTTTTACAACCAATTGTTTGAGCGCAAAGCGGGCGCGGCCAAGATTGCCGCCGCCATTGACTGCCAACACAGCGAAGTAGCCGGGGATGATTTGCGATGCCAAATAGGTGGCATTATCGGTCTCAACCGCGACATCACGGACTTGGCCAGCCTTTAAGCGCGAGGCGGCTCCCGCAGCGGCGGCAGCAAGGCCACCAAGCTCCACTTCAGCAACATCTTTGCTAAAGTTTGCATCAACATCGTTGAGGAGCATTTCAACGCCCAGCCCGTCTGTCCCCACGACTCCGGCCAATTTAACACCGGGTACGTTTTCAATCGCGCTGGCCAAAATGTCTTTCATCCCCATAGTGGCTCCTTATCAACAAACTGTGCAGTGAGTTCTGATGTTTGAGCTATCATACCACACCGCGCCCGCTCTGCAATGCGCTGCTTACATTTCGCGGCGGCCTTGCAGCGCGCGGCCCAAGGTTACTTCATCGGCATACTCTAAATCGCTGCCCATCGGCAAGCCGCGCGCCAAGCGAGTTACCCGAATGCCCAAGGGAATAATCTCCCGCGCCAGATAGGCTGCGGTTGCATCGCCCTCAAGGTTGGGGTTGGTCGAAAGAATCACTTCTTCGATTGGCTCAACCCGTAAACGGCCAAGCAACTCGCGAATCTTCAAATCTTCGGGGTTAATGCCTTCGACAGGCGAAATTGCTCCGTGCAGCACATGATACAGGCCTTTGAACTCGCCAGTGCGCTCCAACGCCACCACATCGAGCGGCTCCTCGACCACACAAACTTGGCGTTCGTTACGATTGGCATTGGTGCAAATGCTACATGGGTCATCAACCGTAATGTTAAAGCAGCGATTGCAAAAAATTGTTGTATCTTTCATGGCCATAATTGCATTGGCCAAGCGCTCAGATTGCTCACGTTTGGCGCGCAGCAGATAAAAAACTAAGCGCGATGCCGATTTTGGCCCAATGCCAGGCAAGCGATTAAATTCATCAATTAATTTTGAAACTGGTTCTGGTGTAATTGTATCGTACCCAAATGCCACAGTATACGCTCCACAGTTAAGTTAAAACAGGGTGGTCGCACGACCACCCTGAGTCGGGTTTAGCCGCCGTTTTAGAACAAGCCAGGAATGTTCAAGCCGCCAGTGAGTGGCCCCATTTTGGCGTTTGAAATCTCTTCGGCCTTCTTCGAGGCATCGTTGATCGCCAACATTAGCAAATCTTGCAGCATTTCGATTTCGTTGGGGTCAACCGCTTCTGGCGCGATGGTAATGCTGATAATTTCGCGGTGGCCGTTCATTTTGACTTCGATCACGCCGCCGCCAGCGCTACCTTCGACCTGAGTTTTGCCCAAATCTTCTTGAGCTTGCATCAATTTCTTTTGCATTTGTTGCAATTGATTGAGCATTTTGCGATCCATTATGATACTCCTTTGTAGAAAATTGCTATCCTAAAGCAGTGCAAGTATAAGAAATTCAATCTAAATGTCAACGTAGTTTAGCTGCCATCCTCTTGGACGCCAACAATCCGCGCATCGAAGATGTTGCGCGCTGCTTTGACAATCTGATCCTTCATAATCTCTTCGCGTTGGCGACGAGCATCACGGGCGCGATTTTGCTGATCGCGGTTGGCTTCTTCGCCACGCACAAAGATTTGGCGGCCAACTGCTTTGGCAAGCAGATCTTCGATCAAACGGCGCTGGGTTTGGTCATCAAGTTGTTTGGTGTGAAACGGCGATGGCGTGCCAATCAGCAAGGTATTATCTTCTAAACCCAATGGCTCGCAGCTTTTGAGCACCGCTTGCAAACGTGGATTATAGGGCTTGAGATCTTCGATGACTTGCAACCAAACCGCCTCAACTTCGGCCAGCAAAATCTCCGATTCAGCCAAAACGATATGTTGCTCGGCTTCGGGCAGCGGTTGAGCCACTACAACCGCAGCAACTGGCGCTGCTTCAACAACCTGTGGTGGTTGCTCAACGATTGCTGGCTCTACTTTCGCAGCGACTGGGGCAACTGGCGTTGGCCGTTGCGGCGCTGCTGGTTCTGTTTGGCGCGGCGCTGCTGGCGCTGGGGTTGGGCGCGCTACTGGCACAACTCCGCCGCGGATTGGGCTGGCTGCTGCAACCGCAACTGGCGCAGGCACAACCAATGCTTCGACAACCGCCATCTCCAAAGGCAACTGGCCATAGGGCGTAGTGCGCAATTGATGATCAAGCCCGCTAAAGATTTTGAGCCAAGCCAAAATCGAGGCCAAGGCTAATTGCTGCGAATGGCTTTGCATCGTGGCCAAGACATCGTGGCCAACATCGAGCAAGTCGGCGGAGCCGCCCGATTTGAGTAACATCAGGCCACGCAGATAGCTCACCACATCGCGGGTAAATTGGCGTAAATCAGCGCCTTGGTCGGCAATTGTGTTGATCACGCTGAGCGCTGCGGCCACATCCTCAGCAGCAAACGCCGCAACCAAGGTTTCGACCTCACGCGAGGCGGTTGCCCCCAGCAAACTTTGCACGCGGCTTAATGGAATTTGAGGCTCGCCATAGCCCATCAGCTGATCGAGGATGCTCATGGCATCGCGCATCGAGCCAGTTGCCGCACGAGCGATCGCTTCAGCTACGCCTGGTTCGAGGAAAATGCCTTCTTCGCCAGCAACCCATTCGAGGTGGGCAATCGTGTTGGCGATCGTATGCCGATTGAAGACAAAACGCTGACAGCGCGAAAGAATCGTCGCTGGCACTTTGTGAAATTCAGTCGTCGCCAAAATAAACATGGCATGATCTGGTGGTTCTTCGAGGGTTTTGAGCAAGGCATTGAAGGCGGCAGTGCTCAGCATATGCACTTCGTCGATCACATAGACTTTTTTGCGAAATTGGGTTGGGCGAAATTGCACTTTTTCAATAATTTCGCGGGCATCATCAACGCTGGTATGCGAGGCTGCGTCCATCTCAATCACATCGACGGCGCGACCTTCGACAATTGCGCGGCAAGCGCTGCACTCGCCACAAGGCCGCAAACGCGGATCGCTTTGCTCACAATTGACCGCCTTGGAAAGAATCCGTGCGGCACTCGTTTTGCCGACCCCGCGTGGCCCAGTAAATAAATAGGCATGGCCAATCCGGTTAGCGGCAATTGCATTGCGCAACGCCTGCACAATATGGGCTTGGCCAACCAGATCATCAAAGGTCTGCGACCGCCATTTTCGATATAACGCTTGCGACGACATCTATACTCAACCCTTTTGAAACATCAGTCTCAATTATAGCATGCTCCCGAAGGAGAACATAGAACATAGAGCAAAGAGCATAGAACATAGAGCAAAGTCAGAAGTCAAAAGGCAACAATCAAAAAAGGGATGAGGCTAGGGGCTTTTGGCTATGGGAACAGCACTCAAAAAATCTGTAGCTAAAATCATCCTTCGCGATCTTCGTGTTCTTCGCGGTTTCTGTCCTTCGTGGATCGAGCTTTTAATGCAGAGGTGCAGAGGAACGAAGGCTATTGGCTTTGGGCTAGGAGGACATAATCCAATGAATCTGTGCTAATCTGTGGCTTAAAAATACTCATTCGTGCAATTCGTGGAATTCGTAGCTAAAAATAAATCTTCGTGCCCTTCGTGGATCATCAACATCAACTCCGTGGTATACGAGTTGCAATTAATCTCGCTAGCACGAATTGAGGATTTAACTTATGCACGCGAGGAGGCCCAGATGCAGCCGAGCATCCTGAATTTATTTAAGCAAACCTTCAAAGAATGGGGCGATGATAAAGTGCCTCGTTTAGGGGCGGCCTTAGCCTATTACACCGTGTTTTCCTTGGCTCCACTCTTGATCATTGCGATTAGCATTGCTGGCTTGGTGTTTGATCAAGAGGCGGCGCGCGGCGAAGTAACCCGCCAATTATCGACCCTGATTAGTGACGATGCTGCCAAAGCGATCAACGAGATTATTGAGCAATCGAGCAACGAACGCTCAGGCATTATTGGGACGCTGATTGGGCTTGCAACCTTGCTCTTTGGTGCATCGGGTGTATTCGGCCAGCTCAAAGATGCTATGAACACAATTTGGGGCGTTGAGCCAAAGCCTGGGCGTGGAATTTGGGGCTTTGTCCAAGAACGCTTTTTCTCGTTCACCATGGTGCTGGGTGTGGGCTTTTTGCTCTTAGTTTCGTTAATTATCAGCACGATTCTTGATGCTGGCAAAAATTGGCTGTTTGGTGAAGAGATTGGGATTCTATTTCAAATGATTAATCTTCTTGTTTCATTTGGCATTATCACGGTAGTCTTTGCGCTCCTGTTCAAATTCTTGCCCGATGTCAAAATGGCTTGGCGCGATGTGTGGATCGGCGCAGCCCTGACTGCTTTTCTGTTTACGGTTGGTAAATTTGCGATTGGCCAATATCTGAGCCGTAGCAGCACGGCCTCGACCTTTGGTGCAGCTGGCTCATTAATTATTATCCTCGTGTGGGTGTATTATTCGAGCCAAATTCTCTTTTTTGGCGCTGAATTTACCCAAGTGTATGCCAATATGTATGGCTCGCATGTGCTGCCCGATGATAATGCGGTGGCAGTTACCGACGCTGCTCGGGCTGAACAAGGCTTGAGCAATCGGCATTCGCCGCGCGATCATCGCACCCCACGCCCAGCTACCAGCGTTGGCACGCCGCAAGTTATTGTGACTGAACGCTTTAAATCGTTGGAAAAACAACGCTATCTGGCGGCTGTTTTGGGCTTTTTGTTGGCAGTCGTTGCTGGCGCATTCAAAAGTTTGCTCAAAGATAAACCAGTATCCTAAAAAACTAACACGACGCAAAACGGCGGGGCTTAGGCTCCGCTTTGTTATTTTAGGTTTAGGTGGAAATTCTTGGGGGGGCTTATCTGATTTCATGATACCATGCGCGACAAGCCTGAGTCAATCGGCAATTGGATCAGTAGACAAATGAATCTGGCTGCCCTACGATAGCCGTTCAAGCCATCCAAGAGGAGTGTATGCTATGACAGACCTGCGGCAGTCCGAAGAAGCATATCAAGTCGAGCGTGAATACAAGCGCATGGAGCGTGAATTGCAGGAAGCCAAGGTGGCTAATCGCGAGTTGCGCCGACGGCTGGAAAAGGTTCAGCAACAGCTCAACGAAACATCGAATGCCTACAATAAAACTGTCAAAAATATGCTCGATATGATTCGTGAGAACAATGAATTAACCGTTGAATGTGAACGCCTGCGTTGGTATACCGGGCGCTACGATAGCGAACAGATTCGGGTTGAAACCAAGCAATTGCCCAAACTCAGCCCTGATGAAGCCCGCGCAATTCGCAAGGCCATGGCCCGTTTGCACCACCCCGACATTGGCGGCAGCATCGAACGCATGCAATTGTGGAATAATCTCTTAGACCAGATTGAGCAAGGCCATTAGGCCCAACAAGGAAGGTTATGGCTGTACTGTATGTGGTTGCTACCCCCATTGGCAACCTTGAAGATATTAGTCCGCGTGGTTTGCGTATTTTGCAAGAGGTTGGCTTGATTGCCGCCGAAGATACGCGCCACACCCGCAGATTGCTGCAACGCTATCAGATTGAAACTAGGCTGATTGCCTATCACGAGCACAATAAACTTGCTCGTTTGGATACGATTTTGCTGGCCTTGGCCAACGGCGAGGATGTAGCGTTGGTGAGCGATGCTGGCACGCCAGCAATTTCCGACCCTGGCTACGAGCTGGTTGGGGCGGTGATTGGCGCTGGCTTTGCGGTGGTGCCAATTCCTGGGCCAAGCGCGGTGATTACTGGGCTTAGTGCTTCTGGTTTGCCAACTGATCGCTTTTATTATTTGGGCTTTCCGCCACGCCGCTCGAAAGAACGTTGTGCCCTGTTCAGCGAAGTTGTCGATATTCCAGCAACCTTGGTGTTGTATGAGGCACCACATCGAATCTGTGATAGTTTAGCCGATGCCTTAAGCGTATTGGGCGATCGTCCGGCGGCGGTGGCCCGCGAATTAACCAAATTGCACGAGCAGTTTGTGCGTGGCACGCTCAGCGAATTGGTGTCCCATTTCAATACGACCGAGCCGCGCGGCGAATTTGTGTTGATGATTGGCGGCGCTACCCGTCCTGCCAAACGTAAACCAACCAGCCCCGTAACCAACGAGCTTGGCGTTGTGGTTGCTAGCGATGAGTTACCCATAGAAGTCGATTGGGATTTGATTCGCGCTGAGTTGCAACGCTTGCGCGCTGAAGGCTGGACGGGCACCAAAGCCGCCAAACAGCTCGCCAAACAATACGAGCTTGATCGCCATCAAGTCTATAGCGAATGGAGCAACTTGCCAGAATAAGCCCAGCACTTTTGAAAGCCGCTGAGGATCGTATTCGGCTCATGCACCCTGTTATGGATAGTCCACAGAATAAACATTAGGGGGTGCAGGGGGGATGAAAACCCCCTGCGTTTCCCTCCGCCGGAGGGACGGAAGGGTGGCGAATTCGAGTTGAAGCAAAAACCTGTAGATTGCCAGAATAAGCCCAAAGTCGCACTCGTGACTGGTCATTTAAGGCGTATGATTAAGCTTGGGAATTAATCGAACTGTCCTAAGCAGTGTGTGACGAAAGGTCTTTCATGAGCGAGCAAACATTTACGCCCAAACGGATTTTGGTGGTCGTTGCCCACCCCGACGATGCAGAGTTTGTCTGTAGCGGCACTTTGTCGCGCTGGTATCGCGAGGGCCACGAGATCCATTTTTGTCTCTGCACCGATGGTAATCATGGCTCAAGCGACCCCAACATGACTTCCGAGCGCTTGGCTGAAATTCGCCAAGCTGAGCAACGGGCCGCTGCGGCGCATGTTGGGGCCGATGTAAGCTTTCTGAGTTTTGAAGATGCAGCGTTGGAGCCAACCCAAGAAGTGCGCAAAGCAATTACGCGGGTGATTCGGCGCTTCAAGCCCGATATTGTGGTCTGCCAAGACCCAGCCTTCCGTTATAGCGATGATTATTTGAACCATCCCGACCATGTGGCAGCTGGCAACGCCACCTTTGCTGCAATTATGCCCGCAGCTTCAACCCGTTTGATCTTCCCTGAACTCTTGGAAGAAGGGCTTGAACCACATAATGTCCGTCAGGTATATTTGATGGGTGGTGCGCAAGTTGATACGTGGATTGGTTTGACTGAGGAAGACTTCCAATTGAAACTCAAGGCTTTGCGTGAGCATAAATGCCAGTTGGGCGATTGGGAGCCAGAACAGATGATGCGGGAGTGGGCTGTCTCTACCGCGAAGTTGGCGCGCGAGGCTGGGGTTGATTGCGAATTGGCCGAATCGTTTAAGCTCGTGACCCTAGTTCGAGATTAAGCAAGCGTTGGGCTGAACTGATAAAGCGAGGATCGTAGGCCGCAATTTCGTGCCAACGGTCCTCGTCGTTTTGCAGGCCGCTCAGCAAACGTTGTTGTACATCAAGCAAGGCATTGCGAATAGTGGGATAGGCGCGTTTTTGCTCGAAGCGCCCAACATCAAGCACCTCGCGGGCTAGTTCTACGCTATATTTGGCGATCCAGCGCGGCTTAAGCCGCTGCCAATCCAGCAAGGGCATTGGTCTGGTGTTGCTCAAAAGATCGCTGGTTTTAACCCAAAACGCTTGCGGTGGCAAGATAGCAATCGTTGAATAATATTGCTCAGTGGTTTTGTTATGCCGATTCAGGCCATCCAACAAGGGCAATAAATCGCCAAGCCGCACTAAAGCTGGCCGCGTGTTAATGTATTGCAGCAGTTCGTCGCGGCTAATTTGATCATCTTCAAGCAAATCGTGCCACAGCGCAATTACTGTGGCAATTTCATCGCGAATGCCAAACACCTCGAAAATCTGCAAGGCAACTTCAACTAAATGATACAAATAGGGCTGATCGCTGAGTGGACGCATGCGCCCAGCGTTACGTTCCACCGCTAGTTGTAACGCTGGCTCGACTGCTGAGCCAAGGTGCGTTGCTCGCAGCCGTGCCAGTAACGCTTCAGTTGGTAGATGTTGCATCAGAACCTCCTTGTTAGCGAATTAATCGCCAGAATGAGCGACCTTCAAGGGTCTTGCCAATTGTGGTTGGGTCTTCGAGGCTTTTGAAAAAGCTCAAAGCCAAATCATTGACATCAACAGGGCGCATCACTGCACCCAAGCGGCCAATTAATGGCAATTTGCTGAGCAAGGCAAAAGGCAAACTTGCCAGTTGAATTGCCCGCCGACTTGGCCCAACAATCGCCGCAGGCCGCAAAATCGTCCAATCGAGGCCACTTTCGCGCACGGCCTTTTCAGTTTTGGCCTTCCAGCGTAAATACGAGCCAAGCGGCAAGCCTGCACCCGCCGAGCTAAGCAGCACAAAACGCTTTACGCCTTGTTTCTGAGCGGCTTTGATCAAAGCGATGGTTGTGCCATAATCAACGGTTTCGTAATTTACGTCAGCAGTAAATTGGGCCTGCGTTGTGCCAATCGTTTGAAAGACAGCCTCGCAGCCTTCAAGCGCAGCCTCGACGCTGGCTTGATCGCCAAAATCGCAGATCGCAAAATCTTGGCCAAGTGGGAAATGGCTTTTGCTGGTGGCGCTTTGGCGCACCAACGCTCGAACCTGCCATGCAGGATTATTGGCAGCTTGGCTAATAATCCGTTGGCCTGTGTAGCCCGTCGCTCCGGCTAAGGCGATAATGGTCATAAACTGGTTTCCTCACGCTTTCGTGGCAAGCCCGTTGGCTGGTCTAAATCGTAATGGCCTGGCTTGAGATCATCATCAACAGCAACCCGTTGATCAAAGACATAACACTCGCCCTGCCATTGATTGCTGCTTGGCTCGACGGTTTCTAAATATTTCAAAATGCCGCCTTCAAGATGGTACACCTCTTGAAAACCCTTGCGCAGCATATAGGCCGTTGCTTTTTCGCAGCGAATGCCGCCAGTACAAAACATCGCCACTTTGGGATGTTGTTGGGGATCAAGGTTTTGCTCGACAAAGGCTGGAAATTCACGGAATGAATCGGTTTTGGGATTGAGCGCATGCGGAAAGGTGCCAATTTCCACTTCGTAATCGTTGCGGGTATCAATCACAATCACTTCGGGATCATTGATCAGCGTATTCCACTGCTCTGCATCAACATAGGTGCCAACACCGTCATTGGGGTTGATTTCGGGCATGCCGAGGGTCACAATTTCCTTTTTCAAACGCACTTTCATGCGTTGAAACGGAATCTGGTTGGTCCACGATTCCTTCCATACCAAATCGGCCAGCCGTTGGTCGTTGCGCAGAAAATCGAGCAATTCGCGCATGGCTGGTTCGGGGCCAGCAATCGTTGAATTAATCCCCTCGTGGGCCAACAAAATCGTGCCTTTGATACCGCGTTGGTTGCAGAAATCGCGCAATGGATCGCGTTTGGCGGCAAAATCGGGCAGGTCAACAAATTTATAAAAGGCAATAACTAAGATGTCCATATGTGTTCATTTCAACTAGAAATAATCGTCTCGCTATTGTACCACGATGGTTGTTGGGCGTTCAGCCAAGGGTTCGCAGTAAAGGTTATGCTATCATCGGAACCCTTTAATTCGCCAATTGAAGTGAATTGCACGCTTTTTGTATCGTTTGGCCTTTCCCATAAACTAATAATTTCGGGTGAACCATCAAGCGCAATCCTACCTGTTGCATAGGCAACATGGCTGATTGGATTATCACCGCTTTCAAAAAAGACAATGCTACCTTCAGGAATTAGCGCGCCTTCACACCACCCTTGACGCTGAGTATAGCCGAGACCTTCGGCCAAAGCTTGGCGGACTGCTAGCTTTTGCGCTTCTACATCGTCTTCTGCTAGGTTTGCTTGCTTGATAACATTCGTATAGATTTCGTCAATATCATGTAATGTAAGATCGCCAGCCAGCAAGCCAATATAGAGTACCGATTCCCAACAATTCATATTCCATTGAGTATAATTATCTGGCAATATGTCGTCGGCTTGAACATACATATCAAATGATGGCAGAATCGGGTTAGTATCGAAAATTAATCTATTGGCCAAGTATGTGATATGTTTATGCCCTGCTTGGATCTCTCGGTTCTGCTCAATAGAAGCATTTAATTTACCATCTTTTAGGCTAACTGAAGCTTCATACCATGTTAATGATCCCTCTAGCAAGCTAGCAATAATCGTTTGCGGCAAAATTCCTGGCAAGCCGCGAATTGCTTGTAGGACTGTTTGATTTTGCAGCAACGCTTGACGCTGCTCCAGCGGAATCAAGCGAATGGTTTCGATGACCAGGCTTTGTTGTGGCGTTTGAAGCCATTGCCGAAACTGATTAACGATTGTTGGCATGGCTGCTGGTTGCTGTTGATCATGAAGCGGGTTGGGTTGTTCAGATTGAGCATTGAATAGGGTCGCTGCCTCTGCTTCGGCCTCGTGAAAAGCCTTGGCAATGGCTTTGAGCACGCATTGGCTCTCAGCAAAAACACAGTCTAGGCGCTGATAGGCGGGCACAATTTCGTGATGAAACTGGCTGAAACATGCCTTGGCTGCATCGCCTTGCCAGCCGCCATGTTCAAGCGCCTGAATCGTTTGCCTCAGTTGTTGCACGATGGCTTGAATTTGGGTTTGTTGGTTGGCGCAGCGTTGAATGAGTTGGTCGATCAGCTGATAGTCAATTTGGACAATCTGCATAGCCATGGGTCTATGCTCCGTTGCTAATCGGCTGGTAGATTATTGAAATGTTGGTTGTTGGGTTTATTGAGTGAGGAGTGCAATCAGCACGAGTTCACTATAGCATACTGATTTGGCGCTGTAAAGAGGGCTTTTTTGACATACAATGCCTGCGATTCGCCTTTTGCTAAGGAACAGTTTATGGCTGAGCTGACTCCCTCTGTTCGTCCACCTCATGAATCGTATTTACGGCTATTTCTGCGCTTTTTGCGCTTTGGTTTGTTGGCGTGGGGCGGGCCAGTCGCCCAAATTGCCATGATTCGCCAAGAGTTGGTTGAGGAAGAACATTGGATCGAGCGCGAGCATTTTAATCGGGTGCTCGCGGTTTATCAGGCCTTGCCCGGCCCCGAAGCCCATGAGTTGTGTGTCTATTTTGGCATGGTTGCCCGTGGCCGAATTGGCGCCGTATTAGCTGGCTTGGGCTTTATGTTGCCTGGTTTTATCCTGATGCTTGGGCTTTCGTGGGCTTATGTGGCCTATGGAATGAGCGCAATTGGCATCGGGGCGATTTTGTTTGGCTTCAAGCCAGCAGTGGCAGCCTTGATTATTCGGGCTGTGCATAAAATTGGCGAGCATGCATTGCTCAATCGTCAGCTCTGGGCAATTGCAATTGTCGCTGGCATTGCCACCTTTGTGGATGTGCATTTTATCGCAATTCTGCTACTATCGGGCTTAGCCTATTGGCTGTTGCAAAAGCCGCAATTGAACAAAACCAATTTGCATAGCTCATGGTTGCCATTGTTGGCACTAGCGATTTTGGCTGCGCCCAGCGTGTTGAGTTTGTTTGGTTATGGTTTGCGGACTGGCTTGCTGACCTTTGGCGGCGCATATACGGCGATTCCATTTTTGCAGAACGATGCGGTGGTTGTTGGCCGTTGGATGACCAATGAACAGTTTATTGATGGCTTGGCCCTCTCTGGAATTTTGCCAGCGCCATTGATTATTTTCTCGACCTTTGTGGGCTACCTTGGTGGTGGCTTTGCTGGTGCGTTGGCCTTGACCACAGGCACATTTTTGCCAGCCTTTTTATTTACAATTCTTGGCCATCATTGGCTCGAACGAATTATTGCCAATGCTGCAACCCATGCCTTTCTCGATGGGATTACAGCTGCGGTGGTTGGCTTGATTACGGTCACGACCAGCCAAATTATTCTGGCTGCCTGGCCGCAGGAGTTGGCTCCAGCACTGCTGGCCTTGCTGATTGCTGGGCTAAGTTTATGGCTGCTCTATCGTTGGAAGGCCAAGTGGGCTACGGCGGCGGTGGTGCTTGGGGCTGGGGTTGTGGGTTTGCTTGCGTTGCTGCTTTAACTGAGCATGGGCTTGCTCACCTTCAGATTCGCGCATTCAAAAAATTGGGCTGGCAACCAAGCCTTGAATAATGGAATCGATCATTGATCACCACCCTTCCGTCCCGCCTCAAGGCGGGAAACGCAGGGGGCTTTAATCCCCCTGCACCCCCTCAAGCACAATTGGAGGGCCGCAGGCATCTATCGATGAACCTGTCATAACGTGGTTCGCAGCCGCAGAACTACGGCTTAAAGCCCTTCGACCGCGCTATGGCAGAGGGGCTATCATCTTCATTTAGGCAATAACGCGCGGCGTAAGATCGAGCGTACCTGCCAATAAATGCGCCACGGTGGTGCGCAAAACAGCTTGATCGAACGGCTTGGCAACCACCACATCGGCGCCGCGCAATTTGGCTTCAGCTGGATCGATCTGACGTGCCCAGCCCGAGAGCATCATCGTGCGAATCCCATGTTCGCGCTCTCGAATAAATCGCAACACGTCCCAGCCCATCATATCGGGCATACCAAGGTCGGTGATAACCAAATCGAACATGCCAGGCCGGAATTTGGCCAGCGCATCGCGGCCACTATCGGCGCTTACCACTTCGTGGCCCCAAGCAGCCAACATGCGACTCAGCGCAATCCGTACCAATTCTTCGTCTTCGACAATCAAAATACTGCCGCGCACATTGGGGATGTCGTGGTCGGTGGCTTCGACTTGGGCAAAATCGACTTCAAGCATGGGCAGCCAAATTGCGAAGTTGGTGCCGCGACCTTCGATGCTTTGGACTTCGATGCGGCCACTGTGGCGCGAAACAATCGCCGCTGAAACCGCCAGCCCCAAGCCATTGCCACGCTCGCCCTTGGTCGTAAAGAAGGGATCGAAGATTCGCGCTTTGACTTCTTCGCTCATGCCAACGCCGCTATCGGCCACTGAAACAAAAACTTCCGAGCCGCGCTGACCAGTCGCAACCCGCAGCATACCACCATTGGGCATGGCATCGACAGCATTGATAATCAAGTTGGTCAGCACTTCGCGCAATTCAGCAGCATGGCCACGAATTGTTGGCACATTCAGAATTTCGCGTTGCAATTCGATGTTGACCCCTTGCTCTTGGGCGGCGTTCCGCCAGCGCACTCTGGTCAAATCAAGCGCATCTTCGGCCAATTCGTGCAATTCAACTGGCGCGTCAATTTCGCCATCATCTTTGCGAGCAAAACGCTGAATCCGTTTGACGGTTTCAGCTCCATCTTTGGCGGCACGTTCAATCACGCGGAGGGTTTCGCGTTGCTCAGGATTTTGCAATTCGCCCATCAACACCTGAACATTGCCCAAAATGCCTGCCAATAAGTTGTTGAAATCATGGGTAACGCCACTGGCCAATTCGCCAAGCGCCCGTAATTTCTCCACAAACAACAGGTGATCTTGGGTTTGCTCAAGTTGTTGCAAAGCTTGCGCCCGTTGATTGTAGAGCCGACCGTTGACCAAGGCGGTAGTCAAAAAGTGCGATAAACCGCCCAACAAACTGACTTGTTGTTCATCAAAGGCATTCGGGCGGCGGCTGGTCAAATTCAGCGTGCCCAAACGCACGTCGGCGGTGGTCAATGGCTGAATCAACAACGATTGCGCTTCATCGGCAAACGGCAATTGCAACGGCTGGCCGATATGATGCTCGACCTCGGCGATATAGACCGGATGACCAGCTTCGTAGGCGGTGCGCAACGGCCCGTTACCCTCGGTTTCTTGGCCAGCGCTCAACATACCATAATCTGCATCGTTGGCCGCCAACACCTGAAACATATTGCTGCCAACATCATAGGTCGTGACGGTTGCTTGATCATAGGGAATAAGTTGGCGAATTTGCTGGAGTGCAGTATCCAAAATCCGCTTTAGATCAAGCGAAGTGCTAATTGCCCGAGCCAAATCGTTGATTGCGGTTAGGTTGGTTGCTCGTTCGCGAGCATTGGCAAACAGTTGAGCATTGCTCAGCGACGAGGCCAATAATTCGGCAATATCACGCAAATGGTTGAGCGTTTCTTCATCGAGTTTTTGGCTGCTTTGGCTCAACAACACGCCAATAATATGCCCGCTATTCATCAAGGGATGGGCCACTTGAGTTGCAACGGTGCTTGGCGAGGGCAATTCAGTGTCAAATGGTGGCTGCCGTTTGATGATAATTTGGCTTTCCGCAGCAGCTTCGGCAGCAATCCCAGCGCTGAGCGCTAGCCACAACGTCGAGGTCGATTCAATCTGATCAGCTTTGCGGGTAACGCCGTGGCGCACCACAATGCTGCTATTTTCAATCAGGCCAACCCCAACAAACGAAAGGTCAAATTTTTTGACCAACGATCGCACAAAATCGTTGAGCAAGGTTTCAATTTCGAGCGTGCTGTTGAGCAAGCGAGCCAATTTAAACACCGCTTCGTGGCGGCCTTGGGTTGTATGCAACTGGCTGGTTTGGCTGGTTAAACTGGTTTGGCGCGCCAAGAGCTGTTGGCGCAAAGCCTCAACTTTTTGCAAGGTGGTGTCAATCAATGGGTCGCCCGAATTACCCGCTTCAATTGCTTGATCGGGGTCGAACTCGCTGGGCAATTGTTCAAATGGCTTGCGGCTTTGGCGCACGCTGCGCATTGTCATAATCAGGGTTAGCAGCGCCCCAATCACGGCGGCGGCCCCAATCACGCTATAAATTATCAATTGTTCGTTGGAACTGAGCGCCCTACCTTGGTGCTGTGCTTGATCAAATGACCACCAAAACCAAGCCAAACCGCCTGCGATCAGCAATAACGAAAGCGTTAATCCAATCAGCAGAGCATTGCGAATCCGAGCAAGTGGCGAACATCGCATACACACTTCTCAATAGTTGCTGCCAAAACAACAACGTGAGCCAATCCAAAAAGCTGGGCCAAGCTACGTAATTTTGGTGTTTGCACCAAGCGCTTGGCTTTGATTATTCGGGCTGGAATCGAGCCAACCCATTGCTTGCCATTCGGCATAGGCTGCATTGTACTGAAAAAGCCATGGTTTAGGCAAACGCGCAATCAACCAAGCTGGCACGTGTTGGCCAACGTTCGCAATCAATGCAGCGCGACTAAACCGCAACCAATCGCCAATCCAGCGCAGCCAATCGCGCCAGCCAAGCACTTGCCAAGCAACCTGCATAATTTGTGGGTAATAGGCCAGCGTGCCTAATACTACTCGATTATAGTCTTGCCACGTCATTTGATCTTGAAAAAAGCGCCGCGCCAAATCGTAGCCCAAACGATTGAGCACATGGGCAAAAACATTTTGTAGTTCGTTGACATCCTGCGGGCGGCCCCACGGAGTCATAAAGCGGCTAAACACCCAATTCATGCTGACGTTGCTTTGGTAGGCACTAATTGCACTTAAATGATTTGGTGTGGTTAATTGCTGTTGCAGCGCTTGTTCGAGCAAATTGGTGGTGCGCTCAAGGTTGCGGACAAACGAACCAAAGCCGCAAAAGGTTAATGGCGATTGTTGCGCTGAGGCATCGCCCAAAGCCAAAACTCCCGCCAAAGGCTTGGGTTTGCTCAACGCATGGCGAGCAGGAATATAGCCAAAAACTGGTCGCAGATGCTTGGCATTGGGTGTTAGTTGCTTGTAGCTTGGCAATAATTCAAAATAATCTTCGAATAAATCAAGCAGCGAGTGCTGATATTGGGCCTTGGCACCAACCTGATCATAATAAAACACATAGACCGTCAGTTCCTGATCGCGGCCTGGAAAGCCTTCCCAAATCAATTGGCGATCGGCTTGGGTGTCGGCAACGCTAATCAAAATATCGCCCAAGTTTTGGTCATGGTCTGCGCCACTCAATACTGTGCCAACGGTTGGGCAGATGCCTGCAAACGGTTGACTTGCAAGGGTTAATGGCGAGGTTGCCCCCATTGCATCAATCAGCAAACGCGTCGCAATCACCTGCGCTTGATCTACCTTGCGCACCGCAACGATGGTTTGCTGGCGCTGTGGATCGTGATAAACATGCTCAAAACTCGTTTCATCCCAAACGGTACCGCCAGCAGCCAAAAATTGCTGACGTGCATAACGCAGCAGCGCCCCAGCATCAAGCGCAATATCCAACACCTTGGGCAAATGCAATTCGGCGGGGGCAACCGCTGAACCAGCAGCGTGAAAGCGCACAACCCCATCAGTATAGCGCGCCATAATAATCTCGCGTTCCAGGGTTTCCCACGAGATAAAGCCAGTTGCCACCAAGCGCTCAAGCTCGGCCTGCGAAATATTCCATTCGCGATGCGCACAGCCAACTTCATGGCGATCAAAGACTAAAACCCGCAGCCCTTTGCGAGCCATCAGCGTGGCGTGGAGTAAGCCTAAGCCGCCGCCAGCATAAACCAAATCAAACGCAGTATCGACTTTAGGCAACTGTTGGGTTTGGCTGTAGGGTAGGTTTGGCAGTTGGCCTTGCTCAAATTGTTGCCAGCGTTGATCGAGCGCTTGAATCCGTTGCAGTTGATCGAGGGCATTCATGGCTTGGAACGCTTGCCATGTGCGTGGATGGCTCTCAGCAAGCTGGTTGCTTGCAGGTGCTTGAGCTGGCCATGCTTCACGCCAATGTTGCAAAACAGCAGCCAATTCGTTGTGCAACCAACGGCGGCGTTGCCAATAGTGCCATAACTCAAATGCTGTTTTGGGCCATTCAAAGTGCAAGGTTGCCCGAATGTGGGTGCTGGAAACACTATCCAGCAATTCGAGCACCAAATCGGCTTTGAGGCTTGGTTGATTGCTGCTTTGGGCGTGCCAATGCAAGCGTTGCGGCTGATGCTGGGTGCTAATCTGCCAAGCCTGATCGGCCCAATGCCAGCTGCCAGCAACTTCAGACCCCAACAACCAGCCAGGCAGCTCGGCCAAGCGGGCATAAATTGTTGCTGGTGCTGCGGCCCATTCAAGATCATACTGTGCGTAAACGTGCATAATTCCCACAATCGCAATAAAACATTCTATGAGTTTCTACGCAGGTGGGTTGCAGAATGCTTTAGCGCTAGAAACACAAACGCCGCCTTTACGTTAAAAGCGGCGTTGATGCTTGAGCTTGAAGCTTAGTCTAACCAAATTCTAGCTGCATGCCTTCTTGAAAGAGATCCCAAATCAGCCAGCAGATAGCATCTTGATCTTCCGTATGGAGATCATCGATATATGATTTGGTGAGCTGAATAATATCTGGGCGACTGAGCAAATAGACCCGATGACCCATCGTTGCATACAGCCGCATCGACAATTCGTCGGCCAATTCAGTCAAGTCATCATCGATTAATCGTTCATCAGTCGAGCGTAAGCGACCACGCATCGGCCACCTCCAAGGGTATGAGTTAAGTTAAAACCTAGCGTGAGTAACCGCCAGGTCGATCCATGGGCGAGCGATCCATCGAAGTGGTATTGGTTGGCTTGGTGCCAGGGTTCATGGATGTATCCATCAAACTATCGGCAACATAATCCAAGTACCCTTTGATGTCCTCGTTATCTTCTAACGCTGCGAAGGGTGTTACGGTTCCGCTCACGGCCTTAACACTTTGGGCTAGCTCTTTCATGGTGGTGTCGATGCCACGCACCAAACCACGCATAACCGAGGCTAGTTCTTCTTTTTCTTGGACAGTCAAATTGGCAAAACCGATCAGCGCTTTCTCTTGAGCGCGGAGCAAGGTATTGCGTAAAATAGCAATATCGGCTTGGGTTTGCAATTCGTAGCGGCGTACCAAGTGTGCTTGGCGAATCTGTTCGACCAGTTCTTCGCTGCTGACTGGAGTCCACAACAATGCAGGAATAAAGATAAAGCCGATCAATCCGACCAAGACTTGCAACAAGGTAATATTGCTATCTTGGACGACTGCTTGGGTTTCCCACCATTGATATTGCAAGGTAAACGAGTAGTACACCAGAATCAAGGCACAGACCACGACCACAACATAGCCGAGGGTTCGGGCATTGATTTTTTGCAACAACATACCTGCTGGCGACCATGGAATCAAGAAGCTCACCAAGCTCGGCGGTGCTAAAACTAAAATCAATGTAAAGGAGCCAGCAATCAGCTTATTGGGGGTAAGAACGCTTTGAATACCCCACCAATACACAGCCGATCCGACCATGGCGCATACGGCAAGCACAACCAAGAGGGTTTTCGCCGTAAACTGAAAACCGCCTCCTCGGTTGCGGCGCTGACCGCGAACCATTTCTAAATACCGACTGCTCATATGTACAGTCTCCTTCTGCCCTATTGTGGCGTAATATCGGGCGCAAGATAGACAAATGTTTCAATAACATCAGCGCCATAGCCAGCACGCCGAATCCGTTGGATCATGCTTGGCTCTAAGGTCAAGCCATAATCTACGTTAATCGTGTATGGGATGGCTAAAGCAGCTAAACCACTCCAACGCAATCGAAACTCGCCGCTTGCGATGAGTGGAGAGCGAATCCAACCAAGGCCAACGTATTGGCCTGAGTTTGGATCATACCACCAAAGCATGACGGTTCCAGGTGCAGCATAGGTTGTTGGCTCGCTAAATTGCTGAACATCAATTTTTTGAGCCTCCCATGCGGCGTTCCCGCTTGGTGGTGGGGTTAGTACAACTGTTGGCACCGCTAAGCTTGGCTCAACTGGAGCAATGGTTGCAATAACTTGGCTGGTCGGGCCATCTTCAACGGCGGTTGGCACGAGAATTTGGGTTGGCTGACCAGAAACGTTGGTTTGTGATGGTACGCTTGGTTGAATGTTTGGGTTCGAGCCGCTAACAGTTGGATTGGCAGCAGTCAAGGTCAACGATTGAAGGTTTAACCCGCCTGGTTGGGTACAACCAGCAAGACCTGTGCTAACGACAAAAAACCACAGCCACCGATGAACCGATGCTCGTTTAATGCGCTCTGTTGCGTACTGCCAAGCTCTGTGGAAGGTCGTCAATTGCTACCACCATCACTATCCAAATGTGGGCTGAGTTATGCCCTGCTCATGATGTACACACACATTAATTGAGGTGTCGCGAGCATGTGCAGATGAACATAATTATCAATGCCGCGCATTGAAATTATACTACATGTTGGCTAGAGTTTTGTCAATGTTTTATTAGTCCTCTATTAGCATATCCCTATGGGGGGAATTGGGCATTCCAATGGGCTATTTTAGTAGCTCGCTTGGCCGCTTCGCAATTTTGCTGAGCCGTGTCTGGATAGGTCTTAGTAGCAAGTATTGATTGACATGTCACCTCATGGGGGATAGGATATACTTTAGCACGTCGATGTGTGTTTTATGCCAAAGGGATGCCATGAAAGCGATTGAATTTCACGAATTTGGAGCCTTGGCAGATGTGTTGCAGTTGGTCGAAAAGCCAACCCCAACCGCTGGTGCTGGCGAGGTTCTAGTCCGTCTAACCGCGCGCTCGATCAATCCATCAGATGTCTATACGATTCAAGGGACATATGGGGTGCGCCCGAGTTTACCAGCAGTCCCTGGTAACGAGGCCGCTGGGGTGATCGAGGCGCTTGGCGAGGGCGTTACTGGCTGGTCAGTCGGCGATCGGGTTATCCTCATGCTCGGCGCGGTCGGGACTGAGGGCACATGGCGTGAGTATGCAGTTGTCAAACCTCAATTTTTGGTGCCAACTCCAGCGGCGCTTAGCGATGCCCAAGCTGCTTGTACTTGGGTCAACTATTTGACGGCCTGGATTATGAGCGATGAATTGGAGTTGCAGCCCGACGAACCAGTCTTGGTAACTGCTGGCGCTTCGCACTTGGGCCGCGCTATGTTGCAATTGGCCGCAGTTCGCGGCTTTAAAGTTGTGGCGACCGTGCGCAAAGCTGAACAAGCCCAAGCGTTGCTTGACGCTGGCGCACTTGGCGTAATCACCCATCCCGGCGACGATCTGGCCGCGCGCTGGAAGGAAATTACTGGCCAAAAAGGCATTGCCAAAGCGATCGATGCAGTTGCTGGTGAAACTGGCACAGCAGTCTTCAATGCAATGGCACCCTATGGCCAAATGATCGTTTATGGTTTGTTGAGCAACCAGCCAATTCAGATTGATGGACGGATTATCTTTAGCGAAGCAACAATTCGTGGTTTTTGGCTTGGCCGCTGGCTCAACCGCCAAACTCCGCAAGTGCTTGGCAAACTGATCGCTGATGTGAGTGCGATGTTTGCCGATGGTCGTTTGGCACCGCATGTCGATACCACGGTCGCCCTTGATGATCTGGCTGGGATCGTGCGCGTGGCAACCGAAAGCGGCGCTGGTAAAGTCGTGATTACAGGCTAGGAGGCTCGTTGTGCATCCCAAATCCGCCAATCGCTTAGCTGGCTTTGGCACATCCATTTTTAGTGAAATAAGCGCTTTGTCCGCGCAATATCAAGCAATTAACCTTGGCCAAGGCTTTCCTGATTTTGCTGGGCCTGCATTTTTAAAAGATGCTGCTTGTAGCGCCATCAATGCCGATCTTAACCAATATGCGCCAAGTACAGGCTTGCCAAGCTTGCGCGCGGCGATTGCGCGGACATGGGAGCGTCACACCAAAGCCTCAGTCGATCCTGAGACGGAAATTACGGTCACCAGCGGGGCAACCGAAGCTTTGTTTGCCTCAATTATGGCGCTGATCAATCCAGGCGAGGAGGTTATTATTTTCGAGCCGTATTACGATGCCTATCCGCCGAATGTGCTGATGGCTGGCGGCATTCCCCGCTACGTTCGTTTGAGCGAGCCACGTTGGGATGTCGATTTTGCCCAAGTTCGGGCCGCGATTACCCCCCAAACCAAAGCTATCATCTTGAATACGCCGCATAATCCGACTGGCAAAGTGTGGTCGCGGGCTGAGCTGAGCCAGCTAGCAGCAATTGCAATTGAGCACGATTTGCTGGTATTGAGCGATGAAGTCTATGATCGGTTGGTGTTTGAAGATCATCAGCATTGCTCAATTGCCACTTTGCCCGGGATGTGGGAGCGCACAGTTACCATTAGTAGCACTGGCAAAACATTTAGTGTTACTGGCTGGAAAATTGGCTATGCGATTGCGCCTAATCCACTGACCGAGGCGATTCGGCGGGTGCATCAATTTGTGACGTTTGCCAGTGCCACGCCCCTGCAAGCGGCGGCGGTGGTTGGCTTGAATGCTGGCGAGCCATACGAACGCCAGTTATTACAATTTTATAGCGCCCGTCGAACGCAATTGGTTAAAGCGTTGGGTGATGCTGGCTTGTATGTGTTGCCACCGCAAGGCACCTATTTTGTGATGGCTGATATTCGTGATTTGGGCTGGGATAATGATGCAGAATTTTGCCGCTATCTGATTAGCGAAATTGGCGTGGCGGCGATTCCCCCATCAGCCTTCTATCACGATAATTATCAAGCGGGGATGGTGCGCTTTTGCTTTGCCAAAAAGCCCGAAACGATTGCCGCCGCTGCTGAAAAACTCAAGCGCTTAGGGAGCCAAAGCTGATGCATTTTCCAAAATCTCAAGCATTGCAATTGCATTCCTGCTTCGAAGAATTGATTCCGGGCAGGATGCATAGTAGCGGGCAGCGCTTTTTGCCCTTGATTGTGCTGGGTTTCAAGCAAGTACGCTTAGGCGTTGTTGATCGCCATAATCATGTGAATCAGGCTCATGCGGGCCGCTATGGCAAGGCGCAGTTGGTATTTCAGCTAAGCCGAGTCGCCTTGCAACCAGCAGATACCCAGCGCATGGCAATCGAGCCAGAGGTTGGCAATGGGCTGAGTACCATGCCGCTGGCCTATGGCTGCATCCAAGAGTTAATAACTTGGGAGCGGCGTGATGATTTGGGCTATGCAGTGAGCTATGTTGAAGCAATTATTGCGGTTGGGGTTGGTAGCATTGGCCTGCGCACAACCCTAACTGGCCCAAATGTAGCCAAATTGCCCAATGAACAATTGCAAACAGGCGATTGGGTGGTGCTCAGCAATTCACGGATCGATATTTTGGGCTTCGAGCCAGATTAGTTTTTGATCCACGAAGGCCTGAAACCGCGAAGCACGCGAAGATCGCGAAGGTTAATTTTTTGATCCACGAAGAGCACCAAGGGAATGAGGCTCTAGGCTATTGATCCACGAAGAGCACGAAGAGCACGAAGCTTGAAACCGCGAAGAGCGCTAAGATCACGAAGAACGTTTTTCGCCACAGATTCCACGAATGATTATTTTAGCCTACAGCCCATAGCCTAGAGCCTCATAGCCATATTTCTCTGCGCCGCTGCGTTAAAGCCTACTATCTGACCGCTTGCCCCTGAATCCTGACCCCTAAATCTATGTTCTATGCTCTTTGTTCTTACTTCATCCCTCATCCTTTATCCTTCTGACTTTTGACCTCATCCTTCATAATTTCAATGGTGGCACACTTTCTGCATTAGATTATGGCAGAACAGGTTTACAACTGGCGATTACCAACAGAAAAACGCTGGCACACTTTCTGCATTAGAGCAACAGTAGAACAACAAGTACATTGATAGGCAAACGAAACAATGTACAACTACTGAAAAAGAAATGCTGGCACACTTTCTGCATAAGCAATCACAGTAGTAACAACAAGCACTATTTGAAAAAACTAATGGAGGAATCAACAATGTTTTCACTTATCGCTTGGCTTATCTTCGGCGCATTGATCGGTTGGGTCGCTAGCAAAATTATGAACACTGATGCTCAACAAGGCGCAGTATTAAATATTGTCGTCGGGATCATTGGGGCATTCATTGGTGGTTTTTTGGTCAATCGCGACGTGACCGCTAATGTGTTCAACCTTTGGAGCGTCTTGACCTCGTTGATTGGCGCAGTTGTCTTACTCGCAATCGTCAACTTGGTCCAACGTGGCCGCGTTCGCTAAGTTCTCAAGCTCAATTAATTAGTATCAACAAGCACTGATATTGAATTAACTATTTGGAGGAATCTATAATGTTTTCACTTATTGCATGGCTTATTTTCGGCGCATTGATCGGTTGGGTCGCTAGCAAAATTATGAACACCGATGCTCAACAAGGCACAGTATTGAATATTGTTGTCGGTATCATCGGAGCATTCATCGGCGGTTTTTTGATCAACCGCGACGTGACCGCTAATGTGTTCAACGTGTGGAGCGTCTTGACCGCCTTGATTGGTGCAGTTGTCTTGCTTGGGATTGTAAACCTCTTCCAACGTGGACGCGTCCGCTAAGCCTCAACTGGCTCTGATCTGTGGAATCGCTAGTGATACAGCGTTGTATCGCTAGCGATTTTGGTTTAACTACAGGCAGCGACGAAGCGATAGCCTTGGGCGGCTAGCTCAGGCAACAGAATTTCCAAGGCCTCGATTGTTTGTTGGCGCGAACCACCGCCATCGTGCAGCAACACCACGGCTCCATCACGCACTTGGCTGCGAATGCGGGCCACAATTTCCTCAGTGCCTGGTTGTTTCCAATCAGCGCTATCCACATCCCATAACACCATGCGTAAACCCAATTGATCGGCGCTGGCAGTAGTTTGCTGGTTGTGCTTGCCATAGGGTGGTCGAAAACAATTGCTGGAAGTTGCGCCTAACAGTGCTTGGGTTGAATTTAGCTCTTGGATCACACTTGCTTGATTAAGCTGGGTGAGGTCGGGGTGGCTCCAGCTATGATTTGCCAGCATATGGCCAGCCAAGCGTTGTTGTTCAATGATTTCGGGATAGGCTTGGGCATTGCGTCCGAGCACAAAAAACGTAGCTTGGGCATGATGCTGGGCCAGCAAAGCAAGTATTTTGGGTGTCCAGATTGGGTCGGGGCCATCATCAAAGGTCAAATACACAACCTTATCGCGAACTTGGGTTGGTTGCATTGGCGAAACCTCGCTTGCTTGGGGCGTATAGGTTGGCCCAAGCGTGATTGTGGCGGCAACTGGTTGGGCCAACCGCCAGGTGATGGTTGGTCTTGGGGTTGAGAAGTTGGAACCACAACCAATTAAAAGCCAAAGTAGCCCAATTAACACCAAGCTTTGGCGGCAGGCGTGGCGCTTTCTGCTATAATCGCTGCTAGTACTCTGCATCAAAACGATTAAAAACCAGTCAAAGGATTATAAATGACCAGCGAACGTCCAAGTATTTCGGTCTTCTTTCCTGCCTATAACGATGCTGGCACCATTGGTAGCTTGGTGATCACAGCATTTCACGTTTTACCAGAACTCACCGATGATTATGAAGTGATCGTGGTTAACGATGGTAGCAGTGATTATACCGCGCAAGTGCTTGATGATTTAGCCACCAAATATCCACGTTTTCGCCCAATTCACCACCCCAAAAATCGCGGTTACGGCGGAGCGTTACGCACCGGCTTTGCCTCGGCCACCAAAGATTTGGTGTTTTATACCGATGGCGATGCCCAATACGACCCCAATGAATTACGCGATTTGTACCAAGTGCTAACCCCTGAGGTTGATATTGTCAACGGCTACAAGATTGCCCGTTCTGACCCATTACATCGTAAAATTATTGGTCGAATCTATCACCATGGGGTCAAATTTTTATTTGGCTTTAAATTGCGTGATGTTGATTGTGATTTTCGTTTGATTCGGCGCAATGTCTTCGATGTAGTCAACCTTGAATCGGATAGCGGCACAATCTGTTTGGAATTGGTGAAAAAGTTGCAGGATGCAGGCTTTAATTTCGCCGAAGTGCCAGTTCATCATTATCATCGGACGTATGGCAAATCGCAGTTTTTTAATTTTCCCCGTTTGTGGCGCACGCTGATTCAGTTGTTGCAGCTGTGGTGGAAATTGGTCATCCTTGGCAAACATCTTAAGGAACAAGCCGCTCGCCAACGTGCGCTTGGGCGTGACGTAGGCTAAATGGCTCATATGGAGGTTGTGTGATACAGCAGGCATTTCGCGGCAAGCGCTGTTTGATTACTGGCGGTTTGGGTTTTATTGGCTCAAATTTAGCCTTTCGCTTGGTTGATTTAGGCGCAGAAGTTGTTATCGTTGATTCATTGGTGCCAGAGTATGGCGGCAATATGGCGAATGTGCACGGCTTGGCCGACCACGTTCGGATTAATATTGCCGATGTGCGCGACCAACATTCGTTGCAATATTTGGTGCAAGGCCAAGATTATCTATTTAATCTCGCTGGCCAAGTCAGCCATATTGATTCAATGGAAAATCCCTTCAACGACTTAGATATTAATTGTCGCGCCCAGCTTTCGATTCTGGAAGCTTGCCGTCACAATAACCCTGCGATCAAAATTGTTTTTGCCAGCACTCGCCAAATTTATGGCCGCCCCGATTATGTGCCAGTCGATGAGCAGCATTTGTTGCACCCAACCGATGTTAATGGCATCAACAAAATGGCTGGCGAGTGGTATCACATTCTCTATAACAATGTTTATGGGATTCGGGCCTGTGCTTTGCGCATGACCAACACTTATGGGCCGCGCATGTTGGTGCGTCACGCTCGCCAAACGGCCTTGGGCTGGTTTGTGCGCCAAGCGCTCGATAACGAAGTGATTAGCATTTATGGCGATGGCGAGCAGCAGCGCGATTATACCTATGTCGATGATGCGGTTGAAGCCTTTTTGTTGGCCGCAATCAATCCTGCCGCCGATGGCCAAGTGTTTAATCTTGGTGGCCCTGAGCCAATTAGCCATTTGCAATTGATTTCGACTCTGACTGAAGTGGCGGGCACTGGCTCGTATCGTTTGGTGCCGTTTCCCCCAGAAAAAGCCCGCATCGATATTGGCAGCGTCTATAGCGATTACAGCCGAATTCAAGCGGTTTTGGGCTGGCAGCCAACCACCAGCTTGCGCCAAGGTCTTGAGTATACCGTGAACTTTTACCGTGAATTCCGCGAATCCTATTGGTAGTTTTTAGATACCGCACCCAACCTCGCCCTCAGTGCGGCGCGAGATAAAAGGATGGGTCTTAAGCTCTGACTTGGGAACGACGATCCCATAGTTCATCGGTGGATGTGTGATCACTACCAATTGGCTTTGAGGGTGTGCAGGGGGATTAAAGCCCCCTGCACACCCTGCGGACGGAAGGGTGGTGATCAACCAATGCTTCGTTGAAAAACCTATCCTTGAACGAGATGGTGAGGGCACTCAATTAGTTTGGTTCTACAATGGCAACAACCCTAGCAGCCCCAATCGATCAGCAATTGCGTGTTGCCATGCTTTGTCGGGCGGTTTTTCCGTTGCACGGCTTTGGCGGCATCGAGCGTCATGTGTTTCATTTGGTCACCCATCTGAGCGATTTGGGCGTTAAGCTCGATCTTTGGACCCAAACGATTCCTGATGCTGCGCCAAGTTCAGGCACGGCCTATGATCGTTTGTGCCAAAACCCGTTGATTCGCGTGCACCAAACCCGCTATGATCGCACTAGCCCTTGGTTGCGGCCAAACAGCATCATTGGCCGCCAAATTAATTATCCAATTTTTACCTGGCAGCAGGCGAGCGCTGTGGCCAAAACCGCCCAGCAAGGCCAGATTGACATCGTGCATAGCCAAGGCTTGTGTGCTTTGGGCTGGGGCTTAGTGCGCCAACAGCAGCCAGATTTGCGCCGCATTCCGCATATTGCCAACCCGCATGGCATGGAAGAATATAAGAATGTTGATTGGCGCAAGCAGCTGGCCTATGCGCCGTTTCGCGCCCAATATTCGTGGAGCCATCGCCAAGCAGATTGTGCAATTGCCACCGATGCCTGCACCGCCGCTGATCTGCCACATTTTTTGGGCGTTGATCCTGCGCGGGTGGCGGTGTTGCCTTCGGCGATTGATGTTGCTGAAGCCTTGGAGCAGGTAGATGCTGAATTGGGCCATGATTTAGCACAACGCTTGGATTTAGCCAGCAGCGAGGTTGTGTTTTTAACCGTTAGTCGTTTGGAGCGCAACAAGGGCTACCATCTGCTGCTCGCGGCCTTGGCCGATTTACGCGACGTGTTGCCTACAAACTGGCGCTTGTTGATGGTTGGCACTGGCAAAGAGCAAGCAGCGCTGGAGCAGCAAGCCCAAAATCTGGGCTTGGCGCAACATGTGAGCCTGCTCGGTCGTCTGAGTGATCGTGAATTGCATTCATTGTATGAACATGTTGATTTGTTCATTCATCCAACCTTGTATGAAGGTTCGTCGTTGGTCACGCTTGAGGCGATGATTCATCGTTTGCCGGTGGTAGCAACCGCTGCTGGCGGCATTCCCGATAAAGTTATCAGCGGCCATAATGGTTTGTTGGTGCCAGCGAACAATCAACGGGCTTTGGCAAATGCGCTACGTTTAGCCCTCGATTTGCGCCAATACTGGCCGCAATGGGGTGCTGCTGGCGCGGCGATTGTGCGCCGGAGTTTTGATTGGCCGGTTGTGGCGCGGCAAACCCTTGCCACATACCACGAACTTTTGCAAGCTCGCTCTTTGCGTGGAGGATTCCAATGAGTTTTCGTAACCCTCAGCCGTCGTCATCACAATCTGCTCCATCGTCGCCGCCATCACCTCCGATTCCAACAATGCAACTTCCCGAACTGCTGCAAGCCTCGATTGCCTTAGCTGGCAAGCCGAGCGAACCGCCATTTGGCCTTGTGCGCGGGCGTGGCTCGCTCAAAAACGCCTTGATCTATGTCGCGATTGGAGCGTTTGTCAGCGGCTTGTTGCTGTTGGTAATGGGTTTGCTGATTTATCATTATCCAGGCAAGTTGGCTTCCCAAAGCTTGGTGGTGAGCGTGGTTGGGCATACTGCTGGTTTTGCGGCCTTGATTTCGTTTATTGCTCAACGCCAACGCCTGAGTTTTCGCCAGCGTGATGAATTTGCGACGGCCTTAGCCATGGCGTGGCCACCAATTATGCTTGTTGTGGGCGGGCTTTTCTATTTGTTAACTGGCTTTGTAAGCTTTGTCGGGGCAATTTCGGGCTTGGCGTTGAGCTTGCTGTTTATGGTTGCGACGCTGAAGGCGCTGCGGGTGCTTTTTTCCAAGCCCTATGAAGAAACCTTCGTCAGCGTTGCCTATGGCTTGCTGTTGTATAACCTTATTCTGAGTTTCTTGGGGTATTTGGTTGGCCAAATCGTATAACATAACCGATGATTTAGGGCATCAATTGCGCTTCGAGCGCGTGCCACAGCGCATTGTCTGCTTGGTGCCAAGCCTCACCGAGTATCTTTTTTGGTTGGGCTTGGCCGAGCAAATTGTTGGGATCACCGATTATTGTATTGTGCCCGCTGAACAAGTGGCGGCAGTGCCCAAAGTGCGCGGCACCAAAAATCCCAATCGCGAGCAGATTCTTGCGCTAGCGCCCGATTTAATCATCGCCAACAAAGAAGAAAATCGTGAGCGTGATATTGTTGCGCTCGCAGCTGCTGGCTTGACGATTTATGTGAGCGAGATTGATAGCGTGCAACAGGCCATGGCTTCGTTGCAAACGATTGCCAGCATGCTTGGACGCAGCGAGCAGGCTAGGCCCTTGATTGAGGCGATTCAGGCTGAGCTGGCGCTTGCGCCTATTCGACAACAACGAGTGGCTACGGCAATTTGGCGCGACCCATGGATGTGGGTTGGCAAAGCAACCTACGCCGCCGATGTGTTGGCATGTTGCGGGGCAAGCAATTGTTTGGCCGATCCAGCGGGTCGCTATCCACGCTTGGAATTGGCCGAAATTGCGGCCTTGCAACCAGATCGTATTTTACTGCCCGACGAACCATATACATTTAGCCAAGCAGATGCTGAACAATTGCAGGGCTTGGCTCCCCAAATTAATTGCTGCGATGGCCAATTGCTCACCTGGTATGGCCCGCGAATTCCCTTAGCGTTGCAAACCTATCGTCGCTTGTTGAGTGGCATTGATGATTAATTGGCTTGGCTAGCTTGGCGAGTTTTGGTATCCACAATCGTATCGCGATACTCCTGGCCCCAATCGCGCATCAGAAACAGAATTGGCCGCAAACTTTCGCCAAACTCGGTTAGGGCATATTCGACCCGTGGTGGCACTTCAGCATAGACTGTGCGGCTAATCACGCCATCGGCTTCGAGTTCGCGTAGTTGCAAGGTCAGCATGCGCTGGGTAATTTCGGGCAAAAAGCGTTGCAATTGGCTAAAGCGCTTCTTGCCATCGCAGAGATGAAACAAAATGACACACTTCCACTTGCCGCCAATGACCGCAATAGTTGCCTCAACCGGGCACGAATAGCTGAACCCATAATCATGACACATACGATTTAGCCCTTTGTAATCCAATAGTATCAATTTTGTTAGTACCCAACAAAATTGTGCGTTCTTGTAAAAATCATAGCACGGTTTATACTAAGCGCAAAGATTCGTTTGTCTAGATGGAAGGATACCTGGATATGGCGACGATGCAAGTAGTTCAAATTAAGCGCTATGGTGGTATTGACGAATTGGTACAGGTTGAAGTTGAGCGGCCTGAGCCAGCAGCCGATCAAGTATTGATTAACGTGCATGCGATTGGGATTAATCCGGTTGATTATAAAGTGCGCGCGGGATACATTCCTGGCTTTTTTGGCGAGAATAACTTTCCATTAGTGTTGGGCTGGGATGTGGCGGGCACGATTGCTGCGGTTGGGGCAGATGTTAGCCAATGGCAGGTTGGCGATCCAGTCTATGGCATGGTCAATTTTCCAACGCCTGCTGGCGCCTATGCAGAATATGTGCTTGCACCAGCGAGCGAAGTTGCGCCTAAGCCCGCAAGCCTGAGTTTTGAAGCAGCGGCAGCAGTGCCATTGGTGGCGTTGACCGCTTGGCAAGCCTTCGATGCGGTTGATTTGCAGGCTGGCGATCGGGCGTTGATCCATGCTGCTGCTGGTGGTGTTGGCCATGTGGCGGTGCAATTGGCCAAATTACGCGGCGCCCATGTGATTGCGACTGCTTCTGCTCGTAACGAAAGCTTTGTGCGCGCATTGGGCGTTGATCAATTTGTTGATTATACGGCTGCTCTATTCGAGCAACAAATTGAGCCAGTTGATGTGGTGTTTGATACGGTTGGCGGCGAGGTTCAAGCGCGCTCGTATGCGGTGCTCAAACCCCACGCTGGCTTGGTCACGATTGTTGGCTCGCCCCCAGAAGAGTTGGCTGCTGCTCACGCAGGCAAGAGCTTAAGCCACTTAGTTCATGCTGATCAAGCCCAACTTGCAGCAATTGCCCAATTGATCGATAGCCAACAACTACGCATCGAGCTTGAGCAAGTGTTTGATTTTGCCGAACTTGGGGCGGCCCACGAGCGCATGCAAAGCAATCGGGTGCGCGGCAAAATTGTGGTCAAAGTGATCTAACTTGACTCATCCTACTGGCAGATAGTCCTAGTGGCTATCTGCCATGGGCTACTCATGCGCCTAGGACTATCTTCCCATTTGCATGTTGCAGATTGTTAAGTGTTTTCTTATACTTAGGGGTATCTGCACTTATATGGGGAGGTCATCGCACACATGGCAACACGCTTTCGAGCTTCGCTTTTAGGGATACTCTTGCTGGCTGGGATCGGTTTACAGGGGTTGGTTCAACCTCAAACACCCAGCGCACCTACAGCACCTACCGTTTTGAATGAAAACTTCGATTCATTTGCTGGAGCCTTGGCTGATGGCTGGTTCATTGTAAACGCGAGTGAGCCAATTAATTCAGATACGACAGATCATGATCGTTGGAAACAAGGTCGCTCGAATGGGTATAATATGAATGCTCACTCTGGCGCTAATAATTCATTTGCAGGATCTTCTTGGCAAGCTTCAAACATTAATGGAAATGCTATTGTGAGTAACTGGTTGCTCACCCCGCCACTCGTCTTGGAAAATGGCAAAACAGTTTCATTCTGGACGCGCTCTCTTGGCTGTATATCAGATCCAGATCGCTTGGATATTCGTTATAGCCTCGCTGGAACGAGCACCAATGTTGCGAGTGGTAATAACACTGGCAATTTCTCGAATCTGATTGGCCAGATTAATCCCAATCAAGAAACTGGCCATGATCCAGATGGCAGCAACGGCTACCCGTGTGACGATTGGGCTCAATTTACCTATACCATCAGTGGGGTGAGTCAGCCAACCGTAGGCCGGATTGGCTTCCGCCACTATATTGTTGATACTTCAGATAATGGTCAGTATATTGGGATTGACGATTTTAGCTATTCGGGCAATGTCTCTGGTGGCGATACGCCAACCCCAATTACCAATACGCCAACTCCTTCAAACACAGCTACGATTACGCCAACCCCAACCAATACAACGACCGCTACTGTAACTAACACGCCAACCAACACGGCGACCAATACGCCAACCAACACGCGGACGCCAACCGGCACGCCGCCAACCAACACCCCTACTCATACACCAACGATTACCCCAACCAACACGCCAACCAATACCCCTACCCGAACGCCAACGAACACTCCTACCCATACGCCATCAGTTACGCCAATTCCAGTCTTCAAGGTCTTTATGGCCCCGATCCAAAAAGATGCCTAAAGCTGATTAATCGAAAGCCCCGTGAGATAGCATCCATCTCACGGGGCTTTCGATTGGGGCGGTGATTTTTAGGCTTTGATTTTGAGCAACAAAGTTTCGTGTGGCTGGATGCGGGTTTGCCACGCTTCGCCAAATTCAGCAATATCTTCTTGTGTCCACAAGTTGCGTACCGATTTTGGTGTGTCGAGCAGGCCAATATCGCAAGCGCGCAAGCTCAGATCGCTGCCATTGGCGCCACGATTGATCAAGGCAACCGCAACTGAGCCATCAGCCAGCGGCTTTTTCCAAATTTCGCATGTGCCAATTTGCCTAACTCGTCGCCCAGCAATGCCCAAAAGATCTTGGTTGACGGCCAAAACTTCGCGGTTGGTCAACAAGCTGGTCGTGTCACGATCCATATTGCGAATATCGCAGCCGATCATCAAGGGCGAACAGGCCATGACCCACAATGACATATGGGTTTGATATTCGATAAATGATAAGCCGCCGCCAGAGATTTGGCCTTTGCCTTTCAACCCGACCACCAGCATATCCAAATCGTTCCAGGCATCGGGGCCAGCATATTCGGCTAAGTTCGCAGCAATATCAATCGCCGTGTCAATTCCTAGGCCATAATATTTGTGGGGCGCGACCCAAATATCAACCCAGCTATCGAAAATATCGCCAGTGACCCGCCACATATGCCCACCAACCGAGCGGCCCCAAAGCTGTGGGCTGCGGCCACCCCACTCACACAGCGAGTAGAGGAACTGACGGTTGGTTTTGCGCAAGGCCTCTCCCATGCGGGTGTAGCGGTCGATCGCTGTGGCTTGGTCGGTCGGGGCAAAACAAAAATCATATTTCAGGAAATCGATGCCCCACGAAGCCCATAATTGGGCGTCTTGCTCTTCGAAGCCAAAGCTGCCAGGGTAGCTGGCGCAGGTCAGATGCGCTGCGTCGGAGTAGATGCCAATTTTCAAGCCAAGGCTATGAATATAATCGGCTAGCGCTTTGATGCCGCTGGGGAATTTTTCAGGGTCGGCGACCAAATCGCCATTCCCATCACGACCAACTTTGGTCGACCAGCAATCATCAATCACCACATAGTTATAACCAAGATCCTTAAGCCCAGAGCTAACAATCACGTCAGCTGTGGCGCGGACTGAATCTTCATGAATCGTACTCCCAAACATGTTCCACGAGTTCCAACCCATTGGCGGAGTAGGTGCGAGAGGTTGCTCTGAAGTAGACATACAGTTCTCCATGTGATAAGGGCCGTTCCTTACCATAGGCTCAATTGTAGGCCTTGAGCTTGGCCAATGTCAAAGCTTTTCATGGATAATATTTTTAGAATTTTAAGCTCGCTTGACAATACCATACAGTATGGTATGTTTTAGCGGTGGCATAACGGAGGCAGTATGGCTCGGGTACGCCGTGAAGATTGGTTGCAACATGGGCTGAGTATTCTCAGCAGCGAATCGGTTTCGGCCTTGACAATTGAGCGTTTGACGACCGATTTGGGGGTGACCAAAGGCTCGTTTTATCATCATTTTGGCGGCTGGCCAAGCTACAAAACTGCGCTTTTGCAGCAATTCGAGCAACAAGATACCTTAGATATTATTCAGCATTTGGCGAGCTATCCCGAGCCTAGCCAAAAATTACGCGCCTTGTTTGATTTGCTGACGATTGTGGCGATTTATGCAGCCAACGACCCGTGGGATGTGGAAATTGCCATGCGTGGCTGGGCGGCGCACGATGCTGAAGTTCGGGCGATGATCGAACGGATCGATAGCCTGCGCGTGAGCTTCGTGGCCGACATTTGTAGCCAACTAACGGGCAATTCCGATCAAGGTTTATTGATGGCCCAGCATGCCTATACGATTTTGCTTGGCGCTGTGTTAATGCAACCAATGCTGCCAACGTCACGTTTACGCCAGCTCTACGATGAATTTTTGCGTTTATATGCAATTCCTGGAGGCCCCAATGTCGATCCAGCAGCACCCAATATTGGCACCGTTGATCGCCCAAGCGAATCACGTTGATGTTAAAACCCGTCAGATTCAGACCGCGCAGCCTGAGCAAGAATTACGCCGTTTTATCGCCGCTATGATTGGCTATAACCCAGTTTGGATGCAAACGTTGTATGCGATTCGTTGGGGGTTTGTGCGCATGTTGGGCATGCGCCAAACGGGGATTCCCTCCAGCAATCAACTGCTGCCTGAGCAAGTGCCAATGCAAGCAGGCCAAAACTTGGGCTTTTTCAAGGTTACGGCAGCAGCAGAGGGCCAGTATTTGGTGGCCTCGGCCAGCGAATCGCATCTGACTGCATGGTTGGCGGTGGTGTTGGAGCCACGCGCTGGCTTGGAGTACAAGCTGCATACGCTCACGATTGTGCGCTATCACGCTTGGACGGGGCCAGTCTATTTTAATGTGATTCGACCATTTCACCATGTGGTTGTCAACCAGATGATCAAGGCTGGGCTGGCCAACTTGCAAGCTGCATAGGAGCAAACGATGCTAGCACGCACAACAATTGTGGGCTTGATTGGCGGAACGACTGCGTTAATACATGGTGTAGCTGGCCAATTAACCAGCATTCAGGCCTTGAATAATGCCAATCTGGCAGCCAGCCCGCGCTTAGAACTCGTGGCAACTTGGCATATGCTGACCATTCAGCTTGGTTGGTTGGCCTATCAAGTTTGGCGTTTGGCCCAGCATCCACAACCAACTAAGCAAGCACGAGCAATTATTGGCCAATATCTGGCTTACAGTGGGCTATGGCTGCTCTTGAACCTTGTGGTTGTTGGGCAGCTGTGGTTGGCTCCCCAATGGATTTTATTGGCAGCCTTGGCTGGGCTAACATGGTGGGCAACTCCACGCCCAAGCCTGATTGAGCAAGGAGTACATTAATGCAACCATCATTATTGGGCAAGCTTGGCGCTTGGATTTTTATGATCGTTGGCTTGGGTCATCTTTATGTTCAATTGTTTGCAACTGAAGCAGATTCAAGTGCAGCCAGCCAGTTGCGCCAGATTGAGGTGCAATTGCCCGGCGTTCAACGCAGCATGTTGCAATTGCATAGCGGCTTTTCGTTGACAATGGGCTATCTATTGATTGGCTATGGTGTGCTGAATTTGCTGATTCTGCGGGTACTGGGCAATGAACCGGCTCGTTTGCAGGCAATTTGGCGCTTCAATAGTGCAGTCTCGTTGGGCTTGGCTGTGCTTTCGTTGCGCTACTTTTTTATCTTTCCCAGCAGTTCGTTTAGCATCACCACTGTGGTGTATGCGTTGGCTAGTCGTCAAGCGCAACCCCAACATCCATCGCAAGCCTGAAACCTAGCGCCTCAGAATCGAGTATAGTGAGCACGATATAGATGCCAAGATCGACGAGAGCGATCTTGGATTTTTAGTGCAATCGAGGCCTCTTTATGCTACGTCGGATGTTGGTTCTGTTGGTGTTGATTGGTTTGGTTGCTTGTGGCTCAAACGATCAAGCTGCCACGAACAGCGAAAATCTCACCTTGAAATTAAATGTTCAGCCAAATCAAAGCTATCGCTATCAATCGACTCAAGTGCAACATGTAACTCAAAGCATGTTCATGACTGAGCAAACTCAAGCTACCACGACTACCATGACTATGGACCAAAGCGTGGTTTCGGTGTCGCCTGAAGGCGAAATAGTGATGCGGATTGTGATCGATTCAATTCGGGTTGAAAGCAATGCGAATGATCAGGCAATGATCTACGACTCAAGCGACCCTGCTGCCAGCACTGATTCGCCAGCATTTGCCCAATTTGCGGGCCTGATCAGCCAACCAATGACCCTTACTTTGAGTCCAGAAGCGAAAGTAACCAAGGTCGATGGCATCGATCAAATGATCGACAAAATGCTTGGTGGTGCTGAAGAAAACGAACAGACCGTGATGATGCGCGATATGTTGACCAAAACCTTTGAACAATCGTATGCCAAAGCCACGATTATTCCGTTTGGTGGCAAACCAATGGCAATTGGCGATTCATGGCAAGATGTAACCGACATGAATGTGCAGATTTTTTCGATGGTTTTGACCAATACCTACAGCTTAAAAGAGCGTAATGCAGGCCTCGCCACGTTTGATATGACTGGTGAATTTGCCATCGGTGAATTAAATTTCCCTGATCTGCTGGAACGCGACGATATAAAAATGTCGATTGACAAAGGCAAGGGTGAGAATAGCCAACGCGGCACAGTTGTGATTGATGAAGCCACAGGCATGCTCAAATCGAATGTGCTTGATCAAACCATGTCGATGGTGATCAACATCGAAGGCGCAAATGCTGATCAATCGCTTACGATGCCCATGACCCAGACCTTGCATATGGAAGTGCAACTCCAACCATAACATCAGCTTTTTTTCAGCTGTGATTAAGTTGTTTATTGTGGTTTATCGGTTTCCAGCGTGCTATAACCATAGCACGCTTTTTATGTGAGGAGTTTTCAATGCGCTTACGCGTTTTTAGTGGCTTGTTGAGTTTGCTACTCTTGGCTGCATGTGGCGGCCAAGCCACCAACCCAACGATTACGCCACCGCCAACAATCACGCCAGCCAGCCAAGTTGAAGTCTTGGCCACCGCAACCTTAGATTCGAGTGCGCAAAGCGAGCCAACTGCTGAGCCAACTCAGGCAGTTGCTGAGCCGAGCAACCAGCCAGCCACGCCTGCCAACGCCGATCCCAATGCCTTGATTGATACGTCGATGCTGACCGGCAGAATCTATTTTATTGATCCCTTGGGCTTTGCGATTAACTCAATTGCAGCGACTGGTGGCGATTTGCAAACGGTTTACAAAGAGCAAGGCCCAATGCCCTTAGCACGCTTGGGGATTGACCCAAGTTTGCAGTATTTGAGCGTTTTTAAGGGCGATTTTCTGCACATTTATAGCCTCGACTTCCAAGAGCTTTTGCTTTTGCCTACGAGCTTTGAGCCAATTTGGTCGCCCAATGGTGATGGCAAGTTTGCGCTGCTCAAACTAACCGATATGGGTGAGATATTTGTTGATGTCTATGATTTGAAGAGTGCTAAACCTGACAATATCGTGGTGAGTACACTTGGCTATAGCGCAGATTGGCTTAGCGATGGTAGCGCCTTAGTGGTGCATAATGGCAATCAAATTGGTGAGGCTAGTTTAAGTGATGGGGCATTTAGCCCGCTTGGCGAGCTGGTTGAGGATGAGAACGGCAGCTGGGTGGTTGATGATATTTTGAGCCACGATGACTGGATCTATTTCCATGGCGGCCAAGTTAATTTGCTTGGTGCATCGGGCAATGGCATGCAATGGTGGGTTTTGGTGGATGGCGTGCCTCAAGCGCTGGGCGAAATTGGTGGCAATGGGGTAAGCCGCGTGCAATTGAATGCCAAGCGTGAACAATTGGCCTATATCGATAATTTTCATGTCAGCGCCTGTTTGACTGCGCAAGTGCTGAGCGTGCAAAATGCCGATTTCAGTTCGGCAACGCTTACGCCTAATTTAGGCCCAATTGCCGATAATACTGGCCAAGAAATTCATGGCGCAGCCTGGAATCCAAGCGGCGATTGGCTGACCTTTGCCAAGGGCAGTTATACCTGTGCTGACTCAGGCCCGATCTATGCAACACCGCAAGTATTTGTTTGGAACCCAACCAACCAAGCACTGCAAGCCTTTGAGTATGGTAGCTATCCAGTATGGGTTAAATAAAAGGATGAGGGATGAGGGATGAAGGGATAGGAATTTAATCATCAAGGGCGCGAAGATCATGAAGGAATTAAATCCTTTGTGATTTTTGCGCCCTTCGTGATTATTATTTGTGTTAGCGGCGGGCTGGGCCTTGAGCTAAGCGACCAAGCAAGCCACCTTGGTTTGGGCGGCTACTATCGCTTGAAGCAGGCGTTGCTGGTTGGGTTGGCAACGGTTGGTTGACCAACTCAGCTGGTTTGGCGGGAGTAAGGGTTGGCGTAAAGTTGGGGCTTGGGATAGGTGCACTTGCTGGCACGACGACCTTGGCAGCTATGCTTTTGGCAGGATCAACCCCGATAATTGCCACCACTCCAGCTTTGATCAGGCGCACAATTGCTCGTGAAACATCGATTGGCTCGATGATCAAGCGTTCAGCAATGCTGCGAATGCTATGTTCGCCATTAATGGTGCGAGCAACTGCTACAGCCATTGAATCGAGTGGTTGGCTGGGCATAGCGCCACTGCGAATATAGGGAATTGCATTATCGCTGGGGATAAAATTGCGTAATTCGCTCCATGAACGGGCGCGATCCTCAGCCTCATCACACAGGCTGGTTGCATCCGAAACCATGGTTTCTTGAGTGAGTTCACGTAAATCGCGCACCGCAAATTGGGCATTCGATTCCTCGAATAAGAGCCAAACTGCCTCTGGGCCGACTTTATCGCTATATTCTGCATGGCGTACCAACCCATCGCGGGTGAGAATAACGCCACGCCCATGTTGGCCGATAATTTCTAGCTCGCCACACATCGAGCTTTGTTGCATGAGTTCGAGTAATTCGCGTAACGGAAAGCTATTGAATGTGCCTGTTAGTTCCATGGCAACCTCCGAATCTGCTTGCCATAGTAACATATCTAGGCTTAGCATATGTCAATCAGTAGTCCCCTTGTGAGTTAGTACTGAGATTTACCTCTGCGGTTAAACCAGTCAGGGGGCAGTACCACTGCCCCCTGACTTTCGTTCAATGCTGTTTTGGTTTAGCGGCTGGCTGGCCGTTCAGGCACGCCAGTTAAATCTTCTGGAGTGCTTGGGCGTTGCTCAGCGAAGACCAAATTGGTGGTTGATGGCACAATGTATGGCCCGCGAATGTTGTTGTAGGTTCCTCCATAAATTTCGTGAGTTTCCAGAATCGCGCCGTAGTTGGTCAAGCCATATGAATCGGCTTGGGCGTAGATTCTGCTGCCAGCATTGAGTTGACCAGCTGGAACGAAGCTCAAATCTGAGCGATAGTATTGACCACCACTGATCAAGGTCAAACTTGCATTTGGCGCTAAGGCTGGCGCATTGGTTGGAATTGCCCATGCCATACCGAAGTTGCCTAGGCTGTTCCATGGTTGGTTGACAGCGGTTGGCGCTTGCGTTGGATTGATATAGGCATCGACCCAATAGCCGCCCGCCAATGGCTCGGTGCCTGCGTTGCGAATGGTAACGCGGACGGTGCCATTGACTACTTGAATAGTATCGACCACCAAGTCTACCAAGGCTGGCTTCATCACCATTGGAATGTAGACCACAGCGCGATCGTCGTTGATGATGGTGATCGTGCTGGTGATTGGCGTGCCGAAGGCGGTACCAACTGGGTTGCTCAAGCTGAGCACGATGGTCTCGCTTAGCTCGTAGGTGCTGTCATTGATAATTGGCACCACCACTTGCACGCTGGTCTGGCCGCGGGGGATGGTCAGGGTCTGGGTAACTGGCGTGTAATCGCTGAGATTGGCTGTGCCATTGCTGGTTGCAAAGTTCACCTGAACTGCACTATTGGGATTTGGCGCGTTCAATTGAACGGTTACGGTTGCGCTGCCAGTTGCTTCTACAACCTCATAATTGGCGAGGCTGAAGTTGACTCGTGGCACAACGATGGCCACAATCGCGCTCGCCGTGTTGTTGGCTAACAATTGGTCAATATCATCGCTGACGCTGACGTTGTTGACCAAGGTTGTATCGCTGGCCAAGCTTGGGCTAATAATCCCCGAAACTTGAATTGAGCCACTTGCGCCTGCTGGAAGATCGTTGACCGTCCAAACGTAACGTGGGTTGGCTCCAGTATCGGTGATCGTCAAGCCTTGGCTGCTGATGGTGACGTTGGTCAACAGCGGCGAAACAATATCGGTCAAGACGATATTGCTAGTTTGCAAGTTGCCGGTATTGGTTAGGTTGATGGTGAAGGTTACCGGCGTGCCTGGGGTGGCAAGCTGTGGCGTAACCTGCTTGCTAATCGCTAAATCAACGCTGGTTACGGTGACAGTTGCAGCATCGCTGGTATCGTAGCTGCGCTCTAAGCTCACCGTGCCTTGCGCTGAAGTCCAGGTTAGATCAACCTCGTTGACCAGACTTGCGCCAATTGCCAAAGCTGGTGGCGAAGCGACGCGGGCTTGGTAGCCCAGCACCGTGGTTGAGCCAGTTGCGAAGCTAGCGAAGGTTGCTTCAATCGTTGATCCGTTGATTACAAAGCTGGTTGGAGCTGGGCCTGAGATCACACTCAGTGAGCCAGCAACTGCACTCAAGCCGGTTGGAAGGCTATCTTCAACCAGTAGATCATAGGCGATCGAATTGCTTTGGGCGGTGTGTTCAAGCGTCAAGGTGTAATCGAGCACTTGACCAAAGTCTGGTGTGCTGTCATCGACTGCCTTCACAATGGTCAAGGTTGGTTCTGCAACATCGACGGTGGCGGTGTTGAGCGTATCGGTCAAGCTTGGGTCGGCGCTACCATCAACGCTATTCAGCAGTTTTGCCCCACGCACCACACTACTGCTACCATTGACGGTTGCCTGATAGGTGATGGTAAAGCTATCGCTATCGATGGCATTGGCTGCATTGACATTACCTGGATTGACCACGCTGCTGGCAGCAATTGTCAAAGTTTGGCCACTGAGGTTAGCGGTCAAGCCATTGACGGTTATGCCGTTGGCATTGGCTACACTGGCCGAGCCAGCGACATAGGTCAAGCCAACTGGTAAGGTATCAACAAAGCTTAGGTTATTGGTTGTTCCTTCGAGCACGGTTGTGGTTAGGACGTAGGTGACCACTTCGCCGAAGGTTACTTGATTGCCAACAGTTTCGCTAATGCTGGTGCTTGCTACGGCTTTTTCAAGCGCGAAGCTGGTTGCTACGCTGTAATCCAACACGTTGCTGCTATCAGTGAAGCTTGGTAATTGGGTATTGCTTGCATTCTTCCAAGTAATTGAGCCTTGGCTTGTGGCCGTTGCGCCTTGGTTGATGCTATTGGGCAGCGTATATTCGACGATTACTGTCAGGCGTTGGTCGTTGCTGCCATTGGTATTGATCAAGAGATTGATGTTGCCAGTGTTGATCAAATCGCCATTGGCATCGAAGCCCAGATTGCCACTAAAGTTGGTGCTGGTTGCGCCATCGCTGACAATCGCCGAGATCAAAGCTGGTGTGCCAAAACTTGCTGGCAAATCAACATTTAGATCAACATCATAGGCCGAGGCCAAGCTGCTGTTGGTATGGCTAATTACCACTTGTTGGCGGATTTTATCGGCGGCATCCAAGCCACCATCAGCTGTAAGTTTGCTTAAGTTGATGGCGAGAGCTGGCTCGACCACAGTTACGCTGACCGAGTTGTCGTTATCGCTCAGGTTAGGGCTAGCCGTTGCATCAACCTCGTTGCTGAGCACAGTGCCTGATGCTACATTTTGGCCGACAGTTGCTCGATAGACCAGCGTAAAGCTATCGGTGTCGAGGCCAGCGCCTGGATAGCTGCCAGGATTGGTTGCTGGATTGACCTGGAAGATGATATTTTGGCCAACGCTGGTCACTGTAAAGTTATTCAGGGTTATGCCACCGTTGCTCAAGATTGCGCCTGAGCCAACCTCGTAGCTCATACCAACTGGTAAGGTATCGGTGAGCACGATATTACTAGTGCTGCCTTCGATCACCTCAACTTCGAGGGTATAGGTGACCGTCTGGCCTGCAGAAACCGTACTAGCTGCTGGCACAAGCGCCTTGGTTGCTGCAAAGAACGAGGCGATTGTGGCATTGGCGCTAGCGCTCTTGGCATAGCGTGGCAAGCTCACATCGGCTGCGTTGCGCCATGTTACGCCACTTTGCATGCTGGCCAAGCTGGCTGGAGCAGCAGTGTTGTTAACTTGAGCACGAATCGTCAAGATGATTTGCGAGCCAATTGGCATTGTTGCTGGCGTGTTAGTTGCGAGATTATTGCCAACAATTGCAAAGCTGCCGCCAGTTGCCCCGCCCGTTTGTTGCACATCCACCAGATTTAGATTGCTCAGATTGCTGGTGAAACTGCTGGTAATGGCGACGGTATTGGCTACTTGAGCATTGGCTCCTGCTGGATTATTGATCGTCACGGTGAAAGTGATTGGATCGCCAGCTTCAAGTTGAGCATCACTGCTTTGGCCAACATTGATAGTCAAGGATGGTTCACGCACGCTCACGCTGACCGCATTGTTGTTGTCGCTTAGGCTTGGGTCGGCGCTTGCATCAACATCGTTGGTTAGGGTTGTGCCAAGGCTTACGTCACTATCAACGCTTGCTTGGTAGCGAATCACAAAGCTATCGCTATCGGTTGCTGCGGCGTTATTGACATTACCTGGGTTGACCACGCTGCTTGCCGCAATCGTTAATGTTTGGCCGCTAACCGAGGCATTGAAACCATTGATCGTCATGCCATTGGCAGCGAGCACTTGGGCCGAACCTGGCACATAGCTCATGCCTACTGGCAAGGTATCGAGCCATTGGGCATTATTGGTCGTGCCTTCCAGTACTGTTGTGGTTAAGGTATATTCAACCACTTGGCCAGGTGAAACGGTGGTTGCCGCTGGCGAAATCGCCTTCGTCACACTCCAAACGCTTGGCACAGTGATGGTTGGCGCTGCGCCTGTTGCAGTATAGACTGGGCGACTAACCCCACTAGCGTTCGCCCAGGTTGTGGTGGCCGAGTTGCTAAGCGTGGCGGCTGGGGTAACGCTATCGGCGACTGTGCCTTGCACAACGACAGTCAATACTTGGTCGTTGCTGCCGTTGGTATTGATCAAGAGGTCGATATTGCCAGTTACGCTGAGGACGCCACCGCTCAACGAGAAATTACCAGAAACGTTGGTGCTCGTTGCTCCATCGCTGACAATCGCTGAAACCAGCGTCAGGTTTTGGAGTTGCAATGGCAAGGTATCGGTCAACAAGACCGATGTTGCATTATTGTTGCTGCTTGGCACGTGAGCGACGCGAATTTGGTAGCGCACTGTATCACCAGCATCAACCCCACCTGTGGCAGTGGTGATGGTCTTGACCACACTCAAGGTTGGTTCAACCACGGTTACCGACACTTGATTGTTGTTATCAACCAAGCTTGGGCTAGCGCTTGAATCAAGGTCGTTGGTCAAAACTGTACCGCCAGCAACCGTGTCAACCACCACTTGATAGGTCATCAAGAAGGTGTCGATATCAACGTTGCCAGCGTTGTTGGTATTACCCGGGTTGACGATGCTGGTTGCACTGATCGTTAAGGTTTGGCCGCTGAGTGCAACATTGAAATCATTCAGGGTCACGCCGTTGGCGTTTGAGATTTGCGCCGAACCTGGCACATAGGTCATGCCAGTTGGAATCGTATCGACCCAGACTGGATTGAGGGTTGTACCTTCAATCACGGTCGTACTGACGGTGTAGGTTACGACTTGGCCGATGCTGACTTGGGTCGTTGGCGGAACAATAAATTTACCAACAACCCAACTGCTCGCCACATTGATCGTGGGAGCCGTAGCACTGTCGTTGTAGTTGGCATTGAAGATGCCGCCTGGGTTGCGCCATGTGAGGTCGGCAGTATTGCTGATTGTGCTGAGTGGTGTGGTTGAGTCTGCTACCAGACCACGAACCATCAAGGTCAGCACTTGGTCGTTCGTGCCATTGGTGTTGAGATCAAGCCCAAGATTGCCAGTGGTACGTAATTGACCGCCAACAATCGTGAAGTTGCCAGCCACATTGGTGGTGGTAGCCCCATCGCTGATCGTTGCCGAGAGAATGCTAGTAGCAGTCAATTGGCTGGGCAAGGTATCGGTAATCATCACGCTGGTGGCGTTGGCTCCGCTGGTCGTGGTTGGCTGAACCTTGATGAAGTACGCTACTTCATCGCCAGCGTCGATGCCAGTGGTGACTGAATTGATCGTCTTGCTGATGTTCAGTTCTGGCTCGACCACCGTAACCGTTACTTGATTGTTGATATCGCTCAAGCCTGGGTCGGCACTAGCATCAACATCATTGGTTAATGGCGTGCCACTGGTGGCATTGCCTGCTACCGTTGCTTGATAGGTAATCGTAAAGCTATCCGTATCAACAGCGGCGGCATTATCCACATTGCCTGGGTTGGTTACGCTGCTAGCGCTCAGGGTTAGCACTTGGCCGCTGAGATTAACTGCAAAGCCATTGACAGTCATGCCGTTAGCATTTTCAACGACTGCCGAGGCTGGTACATAGCTCATGCCAGCTGGCAAGGTATCAACCCATTGCAGATTATTGGTTGTGCCTTCGATTAGGCTTGTGGTTAGGCGATAGGTAACGGTTGCGCCTGCGCCAACTTCGGGGCCAGGGGCGGCCACGGTTTTGGTTACACTAAAGCTGGCGGGAATCGTAATGCTTGGCGCAAGATCGGTGGCAGTATAGTTGGCTCGTTGGACTCCTGCGCTATTGCTCCAAACCACAGTGGCGGAATTCGCAATCGCCCCACCTGGATTAATCTGGTTGCGTACTTGTCCTGCCACAACGATCGTTAGGCGTTGATCGTTAGCTCCATTGGTGTTGAGCAACAAGTCTGGCGGTGTAAGCGTGACTAAATCGCCGCTGCCGTTGATGCTAAAGCTACTGGCAACATCGGTATTGGTTGCACCATCGCTAATTGTGGCACTTTCAATCACCATATTTATAATGCCAGCGGGCATGTCATCGCTAATATTAAGGTCAAAGGCATTGCTGTCACTAGTAGCTTGTGGCGAGACTTCAATGCGGTAGCGCACGGTATCGCCTGCATCAACCCCAACCGCGCTGGTCGTGAGTGCCTTATCAATCGCCAAGAGTGGTTCAACCACGGTAACGCTGGCGGAGTTATTGTTGTCGCTCAAACCTGGATTAGCAGTTGCATCAACGTCATTGGTTAGCACCGTGCCAGTAACATTGCCAGCAACATCATCGACCGTTGCCTGATAGGTAATCGTGAAGCTATCAGTATCTGCAACTGCGGGACTATCGACGTTACCCGGATTAACTACGCTGCTAGCACCGATCGTCAGCACTTGACCGCTTAATGAAACGTTCAAGCTAGGAATAGTCATGCCATTGGCATTTTCAACGGCTGCTGAACCTGGTACATAGCTCATGCCAGCGGGCAAGGTATCGACCCATTGCAGATTACTGGTCGTGCCTTCAATCACCGTTGTGCTCAAGCGATAGGTAACAGTTGCTCCGACGGCAACATTTGCACCTGGAGCAGCCACGGTTTTGGTAACACTAAAGCTAGCCGGAATCGTGATGCTTGGCGCAAGATCGGTGGCGGTGTAGCTGGCGCGTTGCACGCTTTCGCTATTGCGCCATACGACAGTGGCTGCATTGGCAATTGTGCCGCCTGGGCTGACCGTGTTGCGAACTGTGCCGCGCATTACAATCACCAAAACTTGATCGCTCGGCCCGTTGGTATTGAGTGCCAAGTCTACTGGGGTGACAGTAACTAAATCGCCGCTGCCATTGATGCTAAAGCTGCTGGCAACATCGGTGTTGGTTGCGCCATCGCTGATCGTGGCACTTTCGATCACCGTGCCTTGCAGCGCAGCCGGCATATCATCGCTGATATTCAGGCCAAAGGCGTTGGCATTGCTTGCTGCTTGAGGGAAGACTTCAATCCGATAGCGCACGGTATCAGCAGCATCAACCCCGGCAGTGCTGGTCGTGATGCTCTTATCAATCGACAAGAGTGGCTCACGCACCGTAACACTCACCGAGTTGTTGTTATCGGCTGCAACGCCATCAGCAGTTGCATCAACATCATTGGCTAATACCGTCCCAGCAACGTTGCCAGGCACATCGTTAACCCGAGCCTGATAGGTAATTGTAAAGCTATCAGTATCCATAATGTTTGGAGCATCGGAGTTGCCGGGGTTGACGACACTTGCTGTACTAAAGGTCACTACCTGACCGACAGGTGAGACAGTTACGGTCGCTATGGTCATCCCATTGGCATTGAGTGAGGCTGAACCTGATACATAACTCATCCCAGCAGGTAAGGTATCGACCATCTGAATATTGCTGGTTGTACCTTCTAAGACCGTGACGGTTAGTTGATAGGTAACAAGACTGCCAATCGTAGGTGTGCTACCTGCAATCACCGATTTAGTCACGGTAAACGGCGCTGGAACCGTAATATTCGGTGCGGTGCTCGAATCGTTATAATTTGAGCGCTGGAGCGACGTTGCATTACGCCAAGTAATATTGGCAGTATTGGCAATCGTTGAGCCAGGGGTTACTGCATTGGTAACAACTCCACGCACGATAATCGTCAAGGATTGATCCGTTGGACCATTGGTATTGATATTAAGATTAGTGGCTGTTGTGGTTGAAAGTTGACCAGAGCCATTGATTGTGAAATTACTGGTCACGTCGGTATTGGTTGCACCGTCGCTGATTGTGGCGGATTCAACCACTGGTGAGCCAAGCACCGCAGGCAAATTATCAACCACGCTCACATCATAAGCTTGGGCGGTGCTGGCAGCAGTATGGCTAACCCGAATTTGGTAGCGCACCGTATCGCCAGCATCAACAGCGGTTGATACGCCAACGATGGTTTTGCTGACATCCAAGAATGGTTCAACAATCGTCAGGTTATGAGTGTTACCATTATCAACTTGGCTTGGGCTGGCTGAAGCATTGACACTATTGGTCAATACCACGCCGCTGACATTGGCTGGTACATCAAGCACTTTTACTTGATAGGATAAACGGAACACATCGCTATCAGCGGTTGCACCGTTATCAACATTGCCTGGGTTAACCACACTGCTGGCATTAATCGTCAAGGTTTGGCCGCTAACATTGGCGGTCAAGCCATTGATCGTCATCCCATTACTATTACTAACGTTAATTGAGCCTGGCACATAACTAGTGTTTGCAGGCAGAGTATCGACAAATTGTAAACTATTGGTCGTGCCTTCAATCACACCAACATCAAGATGATAGGTAACATCTTGGTTAATCAACGCATTGGTTTCAAGGCTCGATTTGCTGACTGTAAAGGCGCGGGCCATCGTGGCGTTCACATTCGCGCTGCTGTCACTCAAGCCTGTAACACTGCCAAGTGAGCTGCTATTGCTCCAGGTTGTATTGGCAACATTACCAAAAATTGAGCCGGCAACAGTTGTATTGGCAACTTTGGTGTTCAGCACCAAGGTTAATTTTTCGCTGTTGCTGCCGTTGGAGCGGTAGCGTAAGCCAAATGGGGTTAAGGTTGCCAGATCGCCGCTGCCAACCGAGAGATTACCAGCAACATTAGTACTGGCGGCCCCATCACTAACAATCGCACTGATAATAGTGGGGTTATTCAGTTGGGCTGGTAAATCATCGGTTAGGTTGAGATTAAAGGCATCGGCCAAACTCAACGAAACCGTATCCGCCCCTTCAACAACTGTGGCATGTTCAACTTCGATTTGATAGGTGAGTGTATCAAAGGCATCGAGGTTGGTAATATTGCTGGTGATGGTTTTGCGCACGTTCAGAATTGGCGTAATCAATTGGCCAAAAATTTCTGATTCGCCAGTTGTTTGCCCATCACGATTATCAACCCCACCCCAAACAACCAAGGTATGGTTGAGGGTCTGGCCCCCGTAGGCAATCCCAATAAAGCCATTGGCAAAGAAATTATCATTGCCATTTGGCCCCATATCGCTGACTTGGACATCATTAGGAGCGAGGCGAGCACCCGTTGCAGCATTAATTTTTTGGGTGAAGATTTCGCGCTCAGTATTGCCAGCAGCGCTGGGAGCCATCCAGGCGATGATAAACTGGTTATCACGCGAGTTATAAGTAATGACTGGATCGGTTGAAACGCCCCGGTTGGTTGAGCTAAGCGCCAACAAACCGCCGCTTAGTACACCAGTTGCCCCATTGACAAGCTGACCATGAACGTTATAGACCGAGTTGGTCACATTATCGCCCGACCAGATCACCATGTAGAGATTATTGGTGGGGTTATAGCCAACATTCACATCAAACGAATCTTGATTAGCATTATTGGCGATCAAGAAATCGTCTGCACCAACTTCGGCCAAACTAGCAGTTAAGCGTTGACCATAGACATCAAAATCGCCGTCAGTGCCGCTATCATCGGAGCGCCAGACAACTAAATATTCATTATTAACACTATTCCAAACAATATTGGGGTCTTCTGGGCGAAATGTATTATCGCCAGTTGTGCCAACATCGGAGATCTTGACATCGGCGCCAACCTCAACGAGGTTGCCAGCGCTAAAGCCGAGTAACTGCACATAAATTTCGTACTCGCCATCAACCCGACCGCTAGCTAGATCATCGCCATACCAAACCACCGCATATTGATTGTTGGTAGCGTTATAGGTAACGGATGGTTCGAAGGCATCAGCTTGACCATCGCCATCATTGCCCATTTGGCTCACTTGGAATGGTGTACCAATTAAGCTTCCATTGGATGCAACGCGCTGGGCAAAGATTTCTCCTTCATAGTTAATCCCAGCAGTAGCTTGATCATCACCTTCAAAAATGACTAAATATTCATTGTTAACGCTATTCCAAACCACTTGCGGTTTGCTGTAAGCATCATTTGGATCAACATCATCGGCAATTAAAAAGTCATTGGTGCCAATTTCAAGCCCGGTTACTGCATCGATCAATTGACCATGCAAGTTTAACGAGTTAGGGGCAGTTTCTAAGCCTTCCCACACCAAAAGATATTGGCTATCGGTGGCGTTATAGGCAACCACAGGGTTCACAGCAATGCTACCATCAGCATTGCCCAGCCCGCCCATATCGCTCAACAACACATCGTTGGAGCCGAGGAGTGGCGCAGCCATGGGGCGTTCAGCAGACGTTTGGGCTTGCTGCACAGGCTTTGGAGCGGCAAAGGCTCCACTTCCTTGCAGCACAAACAGCACTCCAGCAAGGAGTGCCGCTACCACAGCAGAAAGTCGAGATTGTTTCAACACAGCGGGATACCTTTCTGTTTGGGTTACCTTCATCAGACACACAAATAGGAGTTGAGCCAGCCACTGCGCGGCGCTTGTTCAATGGTGCGAAGCAGTGGATTAAGATCAAGCGTCGCAAGCTCAAGCGCGATAACTTGGTTGCTGGTTTGATCGGTTGGATGAGCTTGAATAAGGTACAACTGTGGCACACTGGTTTGTTGGCTTGAATAACGTTCGATTGAGCCACGTGGGGTCGTCCAGGCTGCCTTGCTCAGTGCTTGCAACAGCCCTTGATCATCGGAATTGGGCGACTCAAGCAGGGCCTGAGCTAGGCAAGCTCCGGCTTCTAGGCCTAAAAGCTGTGCTAATGCTTCAAATGGGTTTGTTGCTGCATTCGCTGACCAAAGGAGATCTGGATGCCATGGCAAACAGGTGGTTAGGGCTAGTTGTGAGCGTCGCTCAGGCTCGATTTCAAACCAAACCATCGGACTAACGACTAACGATCGTTTGCCAAGCAATGGACTATCCGCCCACGCCGCTAGAAATTGTTTTGCCTCAGGGCCGCATGCTGTATAAAAGAGCAGCTCGCTAGGGGTTTCTGCCAAATAATGCCAAAGCGGCGCAAAATTGCCGCGATCGGGCGGAACATGACTCAGGTAGTGGCCAACTGCCTCGCCGCCGGCATGGTTAAACCCCTCCAAAAGGGCATAATGCAGGTCGTAACCACTATCGTAGTGGCTCAGCGCATGGACTGTGGTGCGGCTCGGATGTTCCGCCGCCCAACGCCCAAGCGCATAGTGGGCCTGCCATAACCCCAAACTGTGTTGAACAATCCACGGATGCTGTTCGCTCGTGCGTGGAATATTTTCACCAAGGTTGACGACCAGCGTTGGGCGTGGCATGCGCTCCAAAAATGGCGTAATGTATTCAATTAAGCCACTTTGCAGCCACAGCACTAAAATATCAACATGGCGATTGCCGAGCAATTGTTGGATTTTTTGCTCAAGCAGAATCACCCCAGCGCCAACTTCTTCAACAACCACATGAACATCCTTGATCATGCCATCGTGAAGGCTGGGAGCTAGAGCGCTACGCAAGCCTTGCTCAAATTGCTCGGCGATCGCTGATCGATCGACTGCGAAAGGGACGAGCATACCAATACCCAAACGCTGATTATTCATTCCTTTAAATCCTCAACCTATTAAGTCTGCGATGGGAAGATGCCTTGGAGGGCAATACAGAAACTGATCGTTAAAAATGGAGCCATATTCAGGTGGGCTTGGCTGCCACCCACACTACTTACTGCTAAACCGCTCAATGCCCCAGTGGGCTGGGCGTTAGTATAGCCATTGACCCCACTTGAACGAGCAGGCGGATAGCCACTACCGCTATTGGCTGGCTGGTTTGAAGCAGCTACGGTGTGGTTGTGCGTTGGTAGTTCGCTTAATGTCAAGGTATGGGCTTGTTCGCCCGCCCGTTCGCCTAAAGTATGCCCATTGCCCATATGGATCGGAATCCGCCCACGCAAATCGGGCAAGCCAAAATTGACGCGACCATCGCCGCCATAGGTTGTGCCTAATAACGAAAATAAGGCTTGATTTTGATTAATTGGCAATAATTGACCATTACACAAAGCCCAACCCTTGGGGGCAAATACGAACGAAAATAGGCGAATTTCGGCTAAAAATGGTTCTGCCATATCAATGTCATCCTTTTAAATAGCTGGATGCCGATCGTTCGAACTTAGGTTCGTGGTGGGTAGACCCCTTGTAAGGCGATAATAAAATTTAGGGTTAGATAGGGCTGCATATTATTATGCGGTTGGTTATTGCCAGTAAGCCCAAGGGCTGTTTGGGATAATGTGGTATCAGGTGTCTTGCGAAAGGCATCAGTGGATTCGCTTGCCCCTAAAACATTACTCACTGGATTTGGGTTATTGCCATCTATTGGTACAAAGTTTAGGGTGTGATTATGGCTGGGGATTTCACTTTGAAGTAAGGTTACTGTTTCCACCCCGTTCGTTTCACCGAGTGACCGTGGGGATAAGCCAGGGCCTTGGCCTTGATGCTGGGGTCCCATGCCTTGAAAATTAGGCAGGGCAAAGTTGCTTTTGCCATTACCACCATAGGTTGTACCTAATAACGAAAACAAAGCAGTATTTTGCGAAAGTGGCAACAGCTGACCATCACAAAAAGCCCAGCCGCGGGGTGCAAAGTTGAATCCGACAATCCGAATTTCAGCAACAAATGGGTCTGCCATACAAGCACCTCAATAACTACATCTACTTAACGATTCAAGCCCAGCTTTTTTCGCCTAGGTTGGTGATGGGAAGATGCCAAACAATGAAATGATAAAATCAACGACCAAATAGGGTTGCATATTGTAATGGGGCTGTGAACCACCAACGAGGCTCAGCGTATTGGAGGCAAACGGCGAAAGATCACCAGAGCTTGCCCCTGCCACATAGAGGTTGGTTGAGCCAGCCGTAGCCCAAATGGCGTTTTGCGGAATATTGGTTGTGCCATTATTGTTGGTTGCAAATGATACGTGGGTATGATTAGGAATTTGTTGCATGATGAGGGTTACTTCTTCAACCCCCCCGGTTTCAGCCAAAACGAAGCCATTGCCTTGGTGCAACGGGAACCGCCCACGTAAATCGGGCAAAGCAAAGGTTTCTTGTCCATCACCGCCATAGGTTGTGCCAATTAATTGAAAGAGCGTTTCATACTCTGAGATAGGTAATAACTGCCCCTCGCAGAACATCCAGCCAGCTGGGGCAAAATTGCCTGCAAACATACGAATTTCACCGACATACGGTTGTGCCATGAGCGATCCTCCAAAAACTAAGGCCGCCATTCCATTTCGGTGTACATACTCAAGCCACCGACAGCTTGAAATCCCAAGCGTTTGTACCAAGCACTTACGCGCAGATTTTCTTTATAGACATACAAGCGAACAGGACGTTGACTGGCTTTGGCTTGGGCCAAAAACAATTCAAGCAATTTGCTACCGATGCCTCGCCCACGAAACTGCGGCAAGATCGTTATATCTAAAACGCGCATCAGGCTTGAACTTTGAAATGTGTACCAGTCGCCAATTGCTTGCTGTTTGTGTTGAATAATTTGAAAGCTCGCATCGGGGTAGTGTTGCAGATAGTGGGTGTGCTGAGCATGATATTGCATGCTGATAAACTCAGCCTTGCGTAGATCATCCCAATCAACGCGAGCCATTTCGGCGGCGCGCGTCGAGGCATACAAATTAAGCAGCAGTGACTCATCCTTCGGCGTCACTGCCCGCAGACTCAGCGGGGCTGCTAATCCAATCATCGGTGATCTCCTTCAGCACACCAAACCTTAGTCGATTAAGCGAACCGCAGCTTTAGCCATTATTAAATATAGGGTTGGGTTACGCCGCTGCGGATCGCAGTAAGCTGTTGTTGAACCTTGGCCTGATCGAGCGCTGCAAAACTGATTGGCGCTGCTTGGCGTTGTTGGCTTACTAAAAAGTGCAGATAGGTTGGCGCATTAGTCGTTTGGAAGCGATCGATGCTGGTTGTTCCACGCAAACCGCTATAGCTACTAGCTTTGGTGCTTGCTGTGGTGCTGGCAATCAACAAGGCCGTATCGTAGCCTAAGGCGTGATGTTGGCTTGGCTCAGTGCCATAGGTTTTGCTAAATGCTTCGCGAAACGCTTGCTGGGTGGATGCATTCCAGCCGCCTGCATAGGCCAATTCGAGGCCTTGCTTGCGTAAGCGTTGAGCGAGGGTTGGCTCAAGCGTTGGGTTGGGGGTAATCCACAGGGCGTTGCTGGGCTGGGTAAAGCTCTGCCACCACTGCTGGGCTTCGGCGGCATTTAATCCCAGATACACCAGATCGGGGTTGAGGCTGGCAACTTTGGCTGTTAGCTCAGCGAGGTTGGTCTGAGGAGTGATGTTCCAATCGGCGATGAGCTGGGCGCCACCAGCCAACAAGCCTTGTTCAAAGCCCCATGTGCAATCGTAGCCGCTGAGGGTTGTTGAGCGCAGAATAAGCGCGCGCTTGCCTCGCTGTTGGCTGGCCCAAACCGCGCTTTGCCAAGCAGCATCGGCCATGCCAAAACTATTGATCAATAGATTGGGGCTGGGGTTGGCAACGGCAAAATGTTCGCCGAGCGAGGCAGCAATGATCGTTTGTTGGGGCAAACTTTCGCTGAGCATTTGCAAGCCCAAGGGTGTGCCAAGGCTCAACCACGTGGTTGCTGGCGGTTTGGAGCTAAGAATTTGATCGATCGTTTGCGGGGCTTGAAACTTAAACCTGAAGGGCACCACTGCTTGCGCGCTGGCGAACTGCAAACCGAGCAATAATTCCTGAACTGCCTGCTGGCTATGCAGTTGGGTAGGCAGACACAGGCCAACCTGCATTACCTCTGGCTCTCGTTGCCGAATAAGGCTTCTCTCGTTGGCAGCCGCTAATTCTGGCATGCTGGCAAGCACCCCTGAAATAGCACCCAACTTGAGAAACTGCCGCCGATTGATGGCTTGATTGTGGTCTTGATCGGGCATGGTGGCATCCTCAATTGTATTAAGTTTTTAGTCTGGATCGGGCAATGCGCCAAAAGCATACCATAGCCTTTTAAAACCCTTATAGGTCAAAGGTCATAGGAGGGTATAGTACCTAGGCTGATAGATAAAACATTAAAAACCACCGCATGGGGTGCGGTGGTGAAATGAGCCTTGGATAAAGCAAACCTTACACTTAGCTCAAGGTCTATTTTGAGGCTTAAATAGGCAGTTTGAGCAATACGACTGGGCCTAGTTCTGCTAGGCCCAGTCGTAACGATGCCAAAACCACAAGTCCTAGACTTCCATGACCTCGGCTTCTTTGGTCGCGCCGATCGTTTCGACCTCTTTTTGGAAGCGGTCGGTCAATTTTTGCAAATCTTCTTGGCCACGGCGCTCGTCATCTTCCGAGATGGCCTTATCTTGCTGCAATTTGCGGATGGCATCTTGGGCTTCGCGGCGGACATTGCGAATCGCCACTTTGCCATCTTCGATTTTGGCTTTAACCTGTTTGACCAACTCCTTGCGGCGTTCTTGGGTCAACTGTGGAATTGCCAAGCGAATCACGCGGCCATCGTTGCTAGGGTTGATGCCCAGCTCTGAGTTTTGAATGGCCTTTTCGATTGCCTTGATCGCGCCTTGGTCGTAGGGTTGAATCGTCAGCATGCGGGATTCTGGGGTGGCGATATTGGCCAATTGGTTGAGTGGCATTTCAGCGCCATAATATTCAACCTTCAAATCTTCGACCAACGCGGGAGAAGCGCGGCCAGTGCGCACAGCGCCAAGGGTATGGCGCAACGAATCGATGCTCTTTTTCATTTTGGTTTCGGCATCGCGTAAGACATCTTTGACTGTCATACAAAAAACTCCTTGTAGTTGGCTAGCGCTACGCAGAGGTAGCGGGGGCTTCAGTACTGGCATTGCTAATCAAGGTTCCAACCTGCTCACCTAGCACAATTCGTTCCAAATTGCCTGGGGTATCGAGGCTGAATACAATGATAGGCAAGTTATTATCCATGCAAAAGGTCAGCGCCGTACTGTCCATAATCGTTAAGCCACGAGTCAGGGCATCAAAATAGGTAATATGGTCAAATTTGGTTGCTGTGGGGTTGGTGCGTGGGTCAGCGCTATACACCCCATCAACCCGATTTTTGGCCATCAGAATCACATCGGCGTCGAGTTCGGCGGCGCGCAAGGCAGCGCCGGAATCGGTGGTGAAATAGGGATTGCCAGTGCCAGCGGCCAAAATGACCACTCGGCCTTTTTCCATATGGCGCACTGCTCGGCGGCGAATGTACGATTCTGCGACTTCATCCATTTTAATTGCTGTCATGGCCCGCGTTTGCATGCCGTTGCGCTCAAGTGCATCTTGCAAGGCCAAGGCATTGATAATGGTTGCAAGCATGCCCATATAATGAGCTTGGGGTGGTTCCATGCCAGCTTTGATTGCTGGGCCACCACGCCAGATATTGCCGCCGCCAAGCACAATTGCCACTTGCACCCCATGCGCCAACAATCGCTTAATTTCGGCTGACATATAGTTTAACACGTCAGGCGAAATATTGGTTTTGCCATCGCCAGCCAAGGCTTCGCCACTGAGCTTCAGCAAAACCCGTTTATAGCGTGGTTGCATACCAGAACCCTCCAAGTGAAAGTCAAAAGATCAAAAGCAAGGAAGAAACAAACAGCTGCCTAATTTCAGAAAAAAACCGCCGCCTGCGGATTGAGTCCAATCCACAAACGACGGTTGAGAGTGCCTAGATTGGGTTGCGCCAATCGTCGCACTGTTTAGTTGCTGCCAACTTCAAAGCGGCTGAAGCGGCGCACGACGATGTTTTCGCCCAATTTTGCAATCGCTTCTTGCACCAAATCTTTGATTTTGACGCTTGGATCTTTGACGAATTCTTGTTCGAGCAGAACGATTTCGCCATAGAATTTCTCGATGCGACCTTCAACAATTTTTTCAACAATGTTGGCAGGCTTGCCGCTGTCGACATTTTGTTGGCGCAAGATTTCGCGTTCGCGCTCGACTTCTGCTGTTGGCACATCTTCGCGATTGACATAAGCTGGGTTGGTTGCAGCAACGTGCAAGGCCAAATCGTAGGCCAATTTTTTGAAATCGTCGGTTTTGGCCACGAAGTCGGTTTCGCAGTTTACTTCCACGATGGCAACAACTTTATTGCCTGGGTGCACATAAACTTCAACCCGACCGTCACTGGCATCCCGTGATGATTTCTTGGCGGCAGCAGCTAAGCCTTTTTCGCGCAAGATTTTGATTGCAGCGTCAACGTCGCCGCTGGTATCTGTCAATGCTTTTTTGCAATCGAGAATGCCAGCACCGGTGCGTTCGCGAAGTTCCTTGACTTGATCCATCGAGATGCTCACAGGGTATTCTCCTTGTTGTAAAAACGGACGAGCATTGTTGCTCGTCCGGGGTTCTGGTGTCTATCGATACTAGGACGGCATTCGCGAGCGCAGGCCGGAATGACCTCGGCCTAGAATGCGTCTTCTTCGTACTTGGTTTGTTCGGCCAATGCACGTTCTTCGACATGTTGTGATTGACGGCGGTTTTGGCCTTCCAACGCTGCGTCGGCAATTTTGCCAGCCATCAGGCGGATAGCGCGAATCGCATCGTCGTTTGATGGGATTGGGTAATCGATTGGATCGGGATCGCAGTTGGTATCAACCATTGCCACCACCGGAATCCCCAGCTTCTTAGCTTCGCTAATGGCCAAGGTTTCTTTGTGGGGGTCGATCACGAACATAGCTGCTGGCAAGCGTTCCATCGTTTTGATCCCGCCGAATACGCGGTTCAATTTTACGATTTCGTCTTCCAACTTCAATGCTTCAGCCTTGGTAACCAAGTTGAATTCACCACGGTCGCGGCGCGCTTCCAAGTCGTGCAAGAATTTCAAGCGGCTTTTGATCGTTGAGAAGTTGGTCAACAGACCACCCATCCAGCGTTGGGTTACATACAATTGATTTGAGCGGGTGGCTTCGTCGCGCACAGCTTCTTGAGCTTGCTTCTTGGTGCCTACGAAAAGCACCTTGCCGCCGCCAGCAACTGCATCGGCTACAAAGCGATAGGCGCTTTGCAACGTGGTAACAGTTTGTTGCAAATCAATAATGTGAATCCCATTGCGATCCGTGAAAATATACGGACGCATCTTGGGGTTCCAGCGCTTGGTTTGGTGGCCGAAGTGAACACCTGCTTCAAGCAGGGCCTTCAGCGACACTACACGGTTGGTAGTTGTGTCGGTCAAGGGATGACTCCTTACAAAATAATGTTTTCCTCCGCCGCCGCAGTTATTCCAGCACTGAACCAATCACCCAGAGGATCGGCAGGAGCGGTGCCATGCAGACGACGTGCGTCACTAGCGACCAGCCCAAGGCTGGCACACCGTCGATTAGTATAGCACGACTAGAAGCAAAAATCAAAAGGGAGAAGCTAGAACAAAGAACATAGAGCATAGAACATAAAATCAGAAGGATGAAGTATGAGGGATGAAATGCCAAATCAAAAGGCAAAGGTGGGATGCAAGTTTGGATTATGGTCTTTTGACTAGCGGAGATTGGTTTGAAATCCAATAATTATTCCGCTAGCCAAAAGCCTTACTTCGTGCTCTTCGTGTCCTTCGTGGTTAAAAACTCAGCTACAATAGGCGAATTTTTTCGCGGTGGGTTTTGACCTCGCGCGTTGCATTGCGGGTATCAACCACAACTTTGCTTTGGGCAACGATGTTGGCATAATCAAAGGCGCTGTGGTCGGTAATAATCACGCTACAATGGGCTTGTTGCAGCAGTTCATCGGTCAAGGGCACGGTTTGGTATTCATGATTATGGTGATCATAAAATACGGTTACATGCGGATCGCAACAATAGACATTCGCTCCATCAGCCGCCAGCAAATCCATCACTTTGAAGATTGGCGATTCGCGGTAGTCGTCGATGTCTTTTTTGTAGGCCACGCCTAGTAGCACAATCGTCGAGCCTTTGATGCTGCGTTCTTGGTCGTTCAAGGCATGGCTAATGCGGTCGCGCACAAAGCGTGGCATGGTCAAATTGATTTCGCCTGCTAGCTCAATAAAGCGCGCCGAAATATCGTAGTGGCGTGCTTTCCACGCCAAGTAGAAGGGATCAAGCGGAATACAATGGCCGCCCAAGCCTGGGCCTGGCGTGAAGCGCATAAAACCAAACGGCTTGGTTGCCGCTGCATCGATAATTTCCCAGACATTCAAGCCCATACGGTCACAAATCAAGGTTAATTCGTTAACCAAAGCAATGTTGACATTGCGGAAAATATTCTCAAATAGCTTGGTCATTTCGGCGGCTGCTGGCGACGAAACTTCGGTTACCGCCGAAACGATATGCCCATAGAACAACGAGGTCAGTTCGTTGCACTGCGGCGTAACCCCACCAACAACCTTGGGAATATTGTGCACCTTGAAATTGACTGAGCCGGGATCGATTCGTTCTGGCGAGAAGGCCAAAAAGTAATCTTCGCCAACCGTTAAATTGCAAGCATCGAAGGCTGGCTTCAAAACTTCAACCGTCGTGCCCGGGTAAGTTGTGCTTTCGAGAATAATTAATTGGCCGGGGCGCAGGCGCTCGGCAATCTCATTGGTTGCCGCCTCGATGTAGCTCATATCAGGGTCGCGGGCCTCGTTGAGCGGGGTGGGCATACAAATAATAATAATGTCGCAATCGCGCAAGCGCTCAAACTGGGCGGTTGCCTCGATCAAATTATTATTGCGCAGCGCGGCCAAATCGCTGCTTGGCACATCGCCGATGTAGCTCACGCCATTGTTGATACTGGCGATTCGTTCGACGCTAATATCGAAGCCAAGCACATTAAACCCAACATTGCCAGCGCGGGCCAACATTGGCAAGCCAACATAGCCCATGCCGATAACCCCAACTTGAGCACGCCGTGTTTCGATCGCGCTGCGTAAATCTGCAAAGGTACTCACGCTAAATCCTTTATTGTTTCATAGATTTGCATCTATGCGAAACTGAAAACCATGCGCCAAGCAAGCCCGACGCGAAAATAATTGCTGTTGCAAGGAATGTTTAGAGCATTCCCCTATGTTGATATGCCCTTATCCCTGACATCCAATGGTTGGTTCTTAATCAACCCTTGGATGTCACCACCCTTCCGTCCCGCCTCAAGGCGGGAGACGCAGGGGGCTTTAATCCCCCTGCACCCCCTCAAGCGCAATCAGGGAACGTTATGCAGTTGCCGATGAACGATCAGATCATTGGATTGGATCGTAATGATTATTTAAACTTTCCCCAATGAGCTATACCCTCTCGCCGCATGGATTAGGGAGAAAGGATGTGAGGGTAGTTCAATCCTTATCTGTTGGTTTGAGCGCCGCTGTATACAGCCGCTCAAGTCGCTCTGCATAGCGATTCCATGTTAGTTCATGTTCAACCCGCAAGCGCGCCGCTGCGCCGAGCTGCGCCGCTCGTTGTGGTTGATTGAGTAGATCGATAATTGCCGCGCTGAGTGCTTGGGGCTGAGCTGGTGGCACGAGCACGCCATGTTCGCCCGCTGTGATGACCGCTGGTACACCAGCAATCTTGCTGGCAACAATTGGCCGCCCAGCGCCCATAGCTTCGAGCAAGGTGTTGGGCAAGCCATCGACGTTGCCGCTGCGATCGCGCACCGAGGGCAGCACAAAGATGGTTGCCGCATTCAAGGCGCTGTTGATTGCATCGTGGCCAATTGCCCCGGGAAACAGCACACTCGCGCCTAGTCCTAATTCAGCAACTTGGGCCTGCAATTGCTCCAAACCTGGGCCATAGCCACCAAGCATCAATTTGGCAGTTGGATGCTGGGCCAATACGCTGGCAAAGGCTTGCACCAAATAGTTAAAGCCTTTTTTCTCGACCATGCGCCCGACCGTAAATAATAATGGCGTGCTGGCATCCAGCCCATGCTGTTGGCGAAACGCTGCGCCAGCAGCAGCATCTGGCTGAAAATCGTGGGCATCGACACAATAGGGCAGCACATGCAACTTGCGTGGTTCAGCGCCCAAGGCCGCCGCGCGGGTAGTCAAATCGCTCGATGGCGCGGTAACTGCCGAGGCATAGCGCATAATCGCCGTGTTGATCCAGCCAGTTGGCGCGCTGCGTTCAGCAACCGAAACATCAGAGCCGTGGGTGCTGATAATCAGCGGCAGCTTGCGTTGGCGAGCTAAGAGCCACGCAGGAAAGCCATTTGGAATCGCCCAATGGCCATGAATTAGATCAAATGGTTGTTGTTTGGTGAGCTGGGCCATCGTGCGCCAGGCTGAAGCAACTGCCAAGGGAGCGACCAAAAACGCAGCATTGCGCATCTGCACATCATTATGCAAGGCCCCTGCATAGCCCCAAACACTCAAGCTTGGATGCGGCGCATAGCGATAGCGATGCAGCTTGATGCCCCGAACCACAGCGCCGCGCTTTAATTCTGGATGCTCAGGCAACAGCATGTGCACCTCGTGGCCACGCTCGACCACGGCTGCGGCAATTTCTTCGATAAAGGGCGCAGTCATCTCACCGGGATATTTGGGAAACGACGACGCAATCATGAGTATGCGCATACAATCACTATTCGCTCATAAGCTAGTAGCCAACGCTATAGCCTCGTATGATGGTGAAATCAAACTTGGAGTCTTTGGAACGTTGATGCGCCAGTTTTGGCTCCAGCAAACTGGCGTTATTGAATTTCGTAGATGTAGACTGTGCGATTTTTTGGCCCCGCAAAACTGGCCCGCAACTTAAAGCCCGCTAGTTCCTCGCCTCGCAGCAAACGACCTAAGCCAATTTGGGCTTGATCTTTGTTGTTTTGCACAGCATTGACCACGATAAACGAGGCTTTGTAATACGTTGCAACCTGCTTGATCACGTTCAAATCGGCCACATTTGGGTTCATCACCGCAGCGCGTTCGGCATGGAAATTGAGCTGCCACGGCACACGGGTCATTACCACAGCCTCTGCTGGCGTGTTTTGGCGCAACCATTCAAAGGCCTGCAAATCGGGCTGCCACTCGGCATATTCGCTGCCAACCACGGTCGCGCTTTTATTGGCGGCCTCGACCCAGCCAGGCGTAAGCGCCAAAACCAGCAAATAGCCAGCAACCACCAAGGCCAAAGGTCGCCCGCGCTGGTTCCAGCAACGAGCAATGGCATCGTGAATCGCCACCAGTGCGCCTGCTGCCAGCAAAGCCAAAAACGGCACTAATGGCACAAAATAGCGTTCTTCGTCGGCGTGCCAATAGAATGCTAAAAACATGATATAGGGCGCGAAACTGGCTGCAACCAAGGCCATCAGGCTCGCTTGTTGGCGGCGGGCTGCCAGCAAACCAATTAAGCTCAGCCATGCTCCCAACATCAACCAAACATAGGGCTTGCCATTCACGCCCTGATCGTTGTTTCCCATCAAATTGCCGCGTCCGCTTAATACTCCCAAGGCGGGACTGGCTGGCAATAGGTAGTTGCGGGTGGCTTCAAATTGATTGCCAATTTTATCAAAGGTCTTTTGATAGCCCCAACGCAGAATCCAGCTTGGTTCAGGCAGGCCATTGCTGCCCGGCAAGCCTTGCTCGTTGGTGTAGATATTGTAGATCGAATCGAAATTTGTGTAGCCGATGATCCAAGCATCGTAGCTTTCGGTCGAAAAGGCGGGCTTGCCAAACTCGTGGAGGTTGCGCGCAATGTAGGGTGCAAAGACCAAAACCGCTGGCAATACCCACCACAAAGCCGCTGTGCGATAGGCTTTCCAGCGATCGTCGACCTGCCACAAACGCCAAATCAGCCATAAGCCCATGCCGATTGCCACAATCACTGCACTGGTTTTTTGCCAACACATCAGCCCAATGATTAAGCCCGAGCCAAGCAAGCGCTCTTTGCTGTGGGTCATAATACTGCGCCAAAGCAACCAAATTGCCGCTACGTAAAACAGCACAAACGCCAAATCCGAAGTGCTATAAATCATCAAACGAAACATATGCCGATTGATCAAGACCAATAGCACCGCGATCAAGCCAACCCGTGCATCCCATAATTGGCGGGCAATGCGGTAGATCAACATCGAAAGTAAGCTAAAAAAGATCAGATTAGGGATTTTGGCAGCCCATGGTTCTGGCCCAAACAAGGCAAAAAATGGCGCAATCCAGACTGGCTGCAACATAGGCCAGGTTTCTTGCACCCGCGTCACGCTACCATTGGGATAAAGCTTAAAAAACTGGGTGACATAATCAACAACCCAGCCGCGTCCAGCCACTAAATTGCGCGCAACCACGCCATTATCCGAATAATCGGCGTTGCCAAGGTAGTTGATTTGGCGAATTACGCTCCAACTATAGAGCAGCCAAACCCCAACCAGCACGCCAAGCACCGCCCAGCCCAAGCCTTGGCGCGTGCGCAAGCGTCGATTGAGGCGATCGAGCATGCGATTGAAATCGCCCCAGTAGAAAGCGGCGATAAACAGACTTGCCACCGCCAACGACACCACGATAATCGCGCCAGGATCGTACATGCGAGCTTTGGGCAGCCAGGTATTTGCTGCCTGTTTCAATGGCGGCCAACTGAGCGCCAGCAAGCCAATAATCGCCGCGAAGCCCAGCCCATAATCGAAATGTTGGCTCAGCCGCTCGCGGAAGTGCAACCAGCCATCAATCAGCAGTTGGCGTGCATTCCAGAGCGCTTGCAAGCCCACGCTGAGCAACACAAGTTCAAACGATGGTTGCAGCCAGTGGCGGGCAAAATAGACTAGATTGAGCCAAAAAGCCACCAAAACCAAGCTGAGCAAAAATAGTGGCCAGCGCGCCCGAACGCTCTGCCAGCCAGCCAGCACAATCAAGCCCAAAGCCACAGCCATGCGCCAAATCAGGCTCCAAGCAGGCAAATTCAGGCCAACGGTGTTGGTGGTGGCACTTACGCCATACAAGCGCAAGCCATGCGGGCGGCGGTCGCTGGGGTAGAGAGTTGTGCCCGTAAAGGTGGCAGTGTTTTCCAAGGCTGGGAGTTGTTGCAGGCTATCGCTGAGCCGCAATTCAAGCTCTAAGTTGCTTTGGCTCAGCGCTGGAGTGCTTAATTGATAAATTGTACGTTGGCTGCTGGCCTCAAACACGCCGATAACTTGTTGATTGACCAGCACATGCACGAAGGGTTGGCGCAGATCGCTGCGCAACACATCGTCGGGCCAGCCAACCAGATCAAGCGCCAAGCTATAGCTGCTGTTTGCGCCAAGCGCTGGAATTTGAATTTGCGTGCTGCCGCGTGTCCAGCGAAAACGATTGCCGTTGGCATCAAGTTCATCGGGGAAAACCGTGCCAAGATCGGTTGCGGCTTGGCCAAGCGCCTCGCTCGAAACCAAAAAAGGCTGATCGCCCAGACCATCGCTGGCAATCCGCACCTGAGTTGGCAACTGATAGAGTGCCGTTAAAAGCCCGAGTGCTATCAGCAACACACTTGCGATTGTAATGATCCATTGACGCAGCGACCATGCAGTGCGGCGTTGCCACCAGTGTTGTATCAAGCCAGCCTCAATATCGTTTCATCGATCACAACGTGGCATTATACCAGAGCATTGCGACGCTGCTTTTCAGCCATTTTTCATTGTATTTGGGCTTGGCTTTATGCCATGATGGCGGGTATTTGGAGGCAATGATGATCAAAGCAATTGTTTTTGATATTGGCGGCGTGTTGGAAATTACGCCCCCAACTGGCTGGATTGGGCATTGGGAGCAACAATTGGGCTTGGCTGCTGGCAGCATCAACCAGCAACTGCACGATCTTTGGCTCGGCGGTAGCATCGGCACGGTTAGCGAGCAAGCAGTCGAAGCTGGCATCGCCGAACGCTTAGGCTTGGATGAACATCAATTAGCAGCCTTTTTGGCCGATTTGTGGGCTGAATATTTAGGCACGCTTAATCACGAATTACTTGCATTTTTTGCCAGCCTACGCCCACGCTATACCACTGCGATTTTGAGCAATAGTTTTGTGGGCGCACGCCAGCGCGAGCAAGCCGCCTACGGCTTTGAAGATTGCTGCGATTTGATTATCTATTCGCACGAAGAAGGCCTGAAAAAGCCCGACCCAGCCTTTTATCGTTTGGCCTGCGAGCGGCTTAACATCCAACCCCACGAGATGATTTTCCTCGATGATATTGAGGTGGTGGTTGAGGCCGCCCGCGCTGTTGGGATTAACGCCATTCTGTATCGCTCAAATCAACAGGCGATTGCTGAGATTCAGGCCTTGTTAGCAGCTGCTTGATCGGCTTGGGCCAAAATTTCATACAACAGCACGCCCGTGGCCACCGCCAAATTCAGCGAATCTGCTTGGCCGCGCATTGGCAGGCTGACCAAGGCTTGGCATTGGGCTTGTTGTTCTGCATCCAAACCTTCGCGCTCGCTGCCCATCAGCAAAATTAATGGTTGGAGGTAGCGATAGCTGCGATAATGGCTGCTAGCTGAATCTGCCGCGCCAACCAGATTAAAGCCGCTTTGGCCAAGCCATTGGCGAAATTCAGCCCATGTTGCTTTGACCAAGCGCTGGCTGAATAAGGTTCCCATGCTAGCGCGTGCGGTTGCTGGATCGTAGGGATCGGTGCAATCGCCAAGCAAGATCACGCCAGTGGCGCCGACCGCATCGCCAGTGCGCAAAATCGTGCCCAGATTGCCAGGGTCGCTGATCGCGTTGAGCGCGATCCAGCATAGGCCTTGCTCGGGTCGAACTTCAGCCAAACTAGACCATTGTTGTTGAACAACTGCCGCCAAGCCTTGCGGGCCGTCTTTGCTCGAAAGGCTGGCAAACACCTCGCCGCTCACTTCGAGAATTGTGATCCCTTGTTGGCGTTGCTGCACAACTAATTCTTGGGCAAATTGGCTGCGCAATAACTCTGGGGCGACGATTAATTGCTCGATTGCAGCGTTGGCTTGGGTTGCCTCGGTGACATTACGAATGCCTTCGATAAAAAAGAGGCCTGTGGCTTCGCGCTCGCGGCGTTGACGCAAGGCCCGAATCTGTTTAATCATTGGGTTATTTCTGCTGGTTAACATGGTTTAAAACTTTCTGGTTGCAATTGGTGCTGGAGCTATTGTAACAACCAATCAGCAAAATTGATCCACAAAGAGCACGAAGAGCACGAAGGGCCGAAACCGCGAAGCACGCGAAGAGCACGAAGTAAGGGCTATAGGCTGTTGGCTATTGGAATACGTATTGTGATTGCAACCAATCTCCAATAGCCCAAAGCCCATAGCCATGCTTTCTCTGCGCCTCTGCGTTAAAGGAAGGTAACCACGAAGCGCACGAAGCGTGCGAAGGGCCGAAACCGCGAAGAACGCGAAGAGCACGAAGGGTTAAGGCTATTGGAAGAATTATTGTGATTTCCAACCAACATCTGCTAGCCCATAGCCATGCTTTCTCTGCGCCTCTGCGTTAAATTTAACCCCATCTGTTCTCTGTTCTCTGTTCTATGTTCTTTTTGCCTTCTGATTTTATGTTCATCCCTCTGCTCTCTGTTCTTTCCTTCATCCTTCATCCCTCATACTTTATCCTTACATTAGGGTCTTTATATGGTATAGTCTGTGCGGAGTTCTTGCTAAAAGGCAACATTGTGGAAGATATTGAATATAGCGTGATGGCGGCGGTTGAGGAGCAACACTGGTGGTATGTCGGCATGCGCCACATCGCCCAAGCATGGCTTGATCAATTGCCAGTGCATCGCGCTTGGCGCGCGCTCGACGCTGGTTGTGGCACGGCGGGCAATGTCGCCTATTTATTAGGCGATTATGGCCCAGCCTATGGCTTGGATTTGATGCAAGCGGCGGTGCAGTTGGGCCGCAAAAAAACCGACGCGCCGCTGACCCAAGGCTCGGTGCTGACCTTGCCCTATCGCGATGCAAGCTTTGATTTGGTAACCTCGTTTGAGGTGTTGTACCATCGCGCAGTGCCCGACGAAGTGGCGGCCTTGCAAGAAATTTATCGCGTGCTCAAGCCTGGTGGTTGGGTTTTGCTGCGCATGCCAGCCTACCATTGGCTCTATTCTGCTCACGATCGCTCGGTGCATACCCGCCGCCGCTACACCAACAAGGAAGTTCAGCAGTTATTGCGGGCCGCCGATTTTACGATTGAACGCAGTTCGTATATCAACAGTCTGCTGTTTCCCTTGATTTTGGTGCAGCGCTTAATCGAGCGAATTCGGCCAAGTGCGCCAACCAGCGACTCGGCGATGCAATTGCCAAGCCGCTTGGCCAACAAACTATTTGGCGCGGCCATGAACTTCGAAGCCCGTTGGCTCGAATCGGGCGCAGGCTTTCCATTTGGGCTATCGATTTTGACCCTCGCTCAAAAACCCAATCATTCGGTATAATCACACGATAGATTTATAGATTGAGAACATTGCATGCAAGCTTTTTTAACCAATATTGCCCAACGCCCAGCTTTATGGGCTACATTGCGGCGAATTGTTGAAAATAATTATGTTGGAGAACGTGCCGCAATTGCCGATGAATTGACGCCATGGCTACAAACCAAGCCACGGCGCTTTTTGGATTTTGGCTGTGGCACTGGTGAATTTGCTGCATCGTTTCCGCAGCACAGCTATATGGGCGTTGATCTTTCGCAAGGCTATGTGCGCTATGCCGCCACGTTCAGCGATCATCGTTTTGGGGTGATGAACGGCAATGCCTTGGCTTTTGGCGATGCTAGTTTCGATGCAGCCTTAATTGTGGGCGTGATTCACCATCTTGATGATGCATTGGCCCAAGTTACGGCCCGCGAACTGCATCGCGTTTTGGCTCCTGGCGGCGAAATTTTGATGCTTGAAGATATTCCAGCCCAAGATTGGTGGAATCTGCCCGGGCGCTTGATGCATTGGCTTGATCGCGGCGATGCGATTCGCCAAGACGAAGATTATGGCCGCTTATTTGCGCCCTACTTTACTATCCAACGTCGCTGGTCGATTCGCAGTGGAATTTGTGATTATGCAGTTTACCGTTTTAGCCGCGTCGATTAAACGTGGAGTTGGCGAGCATGGCACTGCTATTCGCTTGTTTAGCAGTGCAATTGGCCTGCTGATCGCTGGGCAATTGTGTTATCGCAAAGCCTTGTTGACTGCTACGCAGCATAGTTTAAATAGCCTGTGGCAGGTAAGCCAAAGTTTGTGGGGCATTTTGGGCATTGGCCTGATTTTGCTTTCGCTCATTCCATGGCTGGCCTTGCTGGCGCGCCGCCAATTGAGCTTTTTCTACCCACTGTGGAGCATCGCCACGATTATCGTGGTGCTGATCAATTGGTGGTGGTTTGGCGGTGGCATGTCGTGGCAAACCCTTGCTGGCATTGGCCTGGTCTTTGTTGGGGTCAGCCTGTTGTTTCGCGGTGGACATAGTATTTGACAATTGGGGATCGGTTGTTGGGAGTTGGGGATCGGGCTGGAGCAATGAAGTACGAGGGATAAAACGTTAATCCTTGATAGATTAAACCCGATCCCCGATAACCGATCCCCGACCCCCAACAAACAAACGAGCAAACATATGATGCAAACGTGGTGGATTATTGGTGCGGTGCTGGCGATGATGCTTGGCAATTTAATTGTTCGCGCAGGCATGGTTGGGGTGCAAATGGCCCACACCAACCGTTTAAGCACCTTGCAAGTCTTGCGCTATGGCATCCGGCGTTGGCAAGTTTGGCTGGGCATGCTGCTGCTGTTTGTTGGCATCGTAGCCTGGATTAGCAGCGTAGTTTGGTGGCGCTTGGAGCTAAGCTATACCTTGCTTGGCTTGAGCTATGTCGCCACGATTGTGTTTGCATGGTGGTTTGTCGGCGAAACCCTGACCCTCGAAAAAATGTTTGGGGCGATTATCATTGTGGTCGGCATTCTGTTGATTATTCGTGGTAGTGGATTCTAAGGGGCGTTTGTGCACATGGCGCTGGGTCGATATGCCCGTGTAATTTTGCTAAGCAGCATCGTTGCTGGGCTATTGCTGTGGCTTGGCTGGCAACGTTTAGTTCCTTTCAACCTTGCGATTGGTGGCGATTTAGTCATTGGTGAGTCGGGCGAGCAATTTGCCTTGATGTATGATCAGCCTTATCTCACTAATGTGCATGCCCCCGAGCCTGCCACGGTCGATCTCAGCACCACAGAAACCTATCGCTGGACGCAGCCAGAAGCAACGATTGATGTGCCGTATCTGAATGGCAGCGCGCAGCTTGTTCGCCTCAGTTTAGCGCCGCCATCAGTACCCCAAACCCCGTTTTTGCTCAAAGCCAATGCTGCCGAAGTTCGAACCGATCTGCCACCAGGCCAACGCACATTACACATCTTTGCCCCAGCCAGCGCTGATGGTGGCCTCAAGCTCGAATTGCAAGCGCCGACCTATAATGCCAGCCCCGACCCGCGCTTACTGGGCGTAGTTTTGTATCGCATGGAGGTTCAGCCGCTTAGCCATAGCTGGTTTATGCCATGGGCTGGCTGGCTCGATTTGCTAGTGTTGGTGATTGTGGTTGGCTTAGGAGCGGCGCTGGCTGGCTTGGCCCCGCTGACTGCTGCTGGCGCGATGCTGGTCACGAGCAGTGGTTTGGGCGTGTTGTTGGCAACCGTGCGCACGATTGTCACGCTCGATACAGGCCAATTGCGCAACATTAGCTTGGCTTGTTTAGTCGTCGTGGGCTTGGGGCGCTGGTTGGCTGAACGGCGCCAAAACCTCGAAATTGCCCTGGTAGCGGGCATGACGGCGCTTGGTTTGGCCTTGCGGTTAATTGGCATTCGCCATCCGCAAACCAACTTTAGCGATCTGCTGTTGAACGTCAACAATCTTGCCAGCACCAGCTCTGGCGATTTGCTGTTTACCGAAGGCTTACCCTGTGCTGCGGGCGCTGGCCGTTCGCCCTATCCGCCTGGCACCTATCTCTTCACCCAACCATTGAGTGTATTGCTACCAGCTAGCTTCAATCGGGGCATTTTGATTCAAGTGGTTGGGGCGTTTGCCGATGCTATGGTTATTCCATTGCTGTGGTGGCTGGTTGATCGCACTCGCGATGCGCGAACTCCGGCGCGGGCGGCTTTGTGGGCGGCCAGCCTGTATCTTGCGCCCTTGGCGATGTTACGGGCAATGGTGATTGGTGAATGGAGCAATGTGCTTGGGCAGGCAATTGCCTTGCCTGTGCTGGCATGGCTTGGGCTGTGGCTAGCCAGCAATCAGCCGCGCGCTTGGCAACCAGCCCTAATCGCTGGCCTGACGGTTGCGGCCTTGCAGCATAGTGGCACGATGTTGTCGCTTGGGTTGTGGGGCGTGGCGCTCGCCGGATTTTTGGCTTGGCAACGGCAATGGTCGGTGCTTGGGCGGCTGGTGGTGATTGGCACGAGTGCGGTGGTGTTGGCGGTTGGCTTATATTACAGCAATTTCTTGGGCGACCCAAGCCTTGCCAACAATGGGGTAATTTGCCCAGCCCCACGTCCGCTCGGCCAAAAACTGTGGGGCGTGGTTTGGAACGATCTGATTGCGCTCGATGGGCGGGTTCCTGCTTGGTTTTGGTTGGTCGGGTTGGGTGGAGCATTCAGCTTGCGCCACGGCTTAGCGCGTTTGGCAACCCCAATTTGGGCTTGGCTGGCAACCTTCGTGCTTTCGCTTAGCTCGTTGATTTGGTCGGAGCAAACCGTGCGTTGGTGGCTGTTTATCTTGCCTGCCTTGGCCTTGAGCGGCGGAGTTGGCTTGGCAACATTGGCCCAACGCGGGCGCTTTGGCCGCGCTAGCGCGATTGCTGCCAGCTTGTTCATTATCGCCGCCTCAATGGTGCTCTGGACTGACTTTATCATCGAGTATCGCACTGGGGCGTTTGTGCCGTAATGTGATGAAGAACATAGAACATAGAGCAAAAATCAAAAGGCAGAAGTCAAAAGGCAGAAGTCAAAAGAGCATCCAACAGAGAACAGAGGGATGAAGGATGCAATGCACGGACGAGGGAATGAGCAACCTTCGCGATCTTCGCGTCCTTCGCGGTTTCGGTGCTTCGTGCTCTTCGTGCCCTTCGTGGATCAATTTTTAACGCAGCGGCGCAGAGGATTAAGGGCGATAGACTGAAGGCTCTGGACTAGCGGAACGTTTTGTGGTAGTGCAATAGCCCAGAGCCTAGAGCCTTATCTTCGTGTCCTTCGCGCTCTTCGCGGTTCCGTTTCACTGAACCCTGATCCCTCGCCCCTGATCCCTCGCCCTCGTGGATCAATTACATTCCAAGCAAGGCTTTGACTGCGTGATAGTAATCGACTAAGCCATCGATGCTGACCCACTCGTCGTCGGTGTGTAGGCCAGCGCCTTCTGGCCCCCAACACACCGCTGGAATGCCTGCATCGCTGTAGAAACGGGCATCGGAGCCAAAATGCTCGCGGAACAGTTGCGCTTCGCGGCCAAGGCTGGTTTGCTGAGCATCAACAATCCGCTGTAAATTTGGCTCCTCGGCAGCGGTATTCAGCGCCGTGCCGCGATGCAAAATTTGTACGTTAGCATTCGGTTCGCTGGGCGTGGCAAAAGCTTGCTTCACATTATCAATCACCGCATCAGCGCCTTCTTCTGGCGTCCAGCGAATATCGAGATTGAGCTGGGCGTTGGCGGGAATCCGATTGCCAGCATCGCCGCCTTTGATAATCGATGGGGTAACTGTGGTGCGCCAAATTTCTTGCTCAGGCGTTGGATAATAGTTGTACAAGCGCCCAAGCCCGCTGGCCAAGCGCTCAATTGGATTTACGCCTTCCCAAGGCCGTGAACCGTGGGCAGGCACGCCTGGTTGCTCAACCGCCAACCACAAAATGCCCTTGGCTCCGTGGCAAATATTGAGGTTGGTCGGCTCGCCAGCAATAAATAAATTGGCATGCCAGCCTTCATCACGCAACAAGGCTGTGCCATTTGCCCCGCCAATTTCCTCGTCGGTGACAAATTGGAAGCTCACGCTTGGGCGTTGCTCGGCAGGCAATTGGGCAATTTCTTTGATAATTTCAATGTAGACCGCCGCCGAACCTTTCATGTCTTGCGTGCCGCGCCCATACAATTTGCCGTTGCGCTCGAAGGCTTGCCATTGTTCAGGGCGGGCTGGCACAACATCAAGGTGGGCATTTAAAATAATATCGCTGCGCAGTTCTTGGCTGAAATTGACGACCAACATTGGGTAGCCACTCGCATCGCGATGATGCAATTGTGCCGCTGGATAAGCAGCTAATTCGGCTACAACTAAATCAATCACTGGCTGTAAATCGCGCTTTTCGGCGGAAACACTGGGAATTGCCACCAAACGCGTGGTTAGATCAACCAAGGTTGTACGAATCGACACACAGAACCCCTTTCGCTAAGCATTGCTTCATTGTAACAAAAGCCCTAACGCATTGCGCTAGGGCTAAAGGTGGAACCCTGATTGAAGCTGATTTAGCGGCCTGGGCGGGCGCCAACTTGGACTTGCACGTCGCGGGTGCGGCCACCACCCTCGGCCACCGAGACCGTAATCCGATCGCCTGGCTTGGTGGTTAGCTCCAAGATTGCAATCACATCGCCCGATTCGAGCACTGCTTGGCCATTGATTGCCACAATTACATCGCCAACTTGCAAACCAGCTTGAGCAGCAGGCCCTTCGTAGAGTTGGGTAATGACAACGCCTTTGCTTGGCAGGTTATTGGCTTCAGCAAAGTAGCTATCGGCACTGGCCAAGGCTGCGCCCAAGAACGGGTGGGTATAGCTGCCATCACGAATAATTGCTGGCGCAACCAGCTTGACCAAATTGGCTGGCACTGCAAAGCCCAAGCCGATGTTTGCACCACGGCCTGATGGGTCGAGAATAAAGGTATTGACCCCAATCACTTGGCCTTGGCTATTGAACAACGGCCCACCAGAATTGCCTGGGTTAATCGCTGCGTCGGTTTGCAAAACGCCGGGGATTGAGAATGTGCTGCCACCACCTTCATTCTTGGCCCCGCGAATTGCGCTGATAATCCCTGCGGTGGCCGTGCGATTTTCGCCATAGGGATTGCCAATTGCCACCACCACATCGCCAACTTGAATCGCTGACGAATCGCCAAATTCGACAGGCACTAAGATGTTGGGGTTTGGATTGCGCACTTTAATCACTGCCAAATCCGAATCGCTATCGATCCCAACCAAATCGGCAATTGCTGCTTCGCCATCGATAAAATTGACCAAAACGCTGCGGCTGCTGCCGACAACGTGATTATTGGTTACAATATGGCCCTCTTTATCGATCACAAAGCCGGTGCCAAGCGATTCGCCTTGGCTGCTTTGCACATCGATGCGCACGACTGAGGGATTACCACGATTGTAGACCGCCCGAATTACATTGCTATACGCATCGACCGAAGCTTGATTGACTGGAATTTGGGCGCCAGTTGTGGCCTGCGGCACATTCGACGGTACAATGGCCGCATCGGCGACGCTTGGCCGCGCGGTTGGCGATTGAGTAACCACATCACAACTGACCATCAACAACATTCCCAGCAAAATGCCACTTAACATCCAGCCTAAGCGATCACGAAGCTGCATACAACCTCCAAAAAATCTAGTCCAATTTGGAACCTACGCCGAGTATAGCAAAAGCAGCGCCATCCTCCTACAGATAAAGTTCGGTATAATTGTCCTGATCCATGTTTGGTGATTGTCACTCGTTGTCGCTAGGACAATCTGTTAAAACACATGCTATTGGATTATTGCTCCACAAGGATGGCTCTATGTTTGGTTCATTTCTCGCCCGTCACTTCGATTTTCGGCCAGTTGCTGCCCGCCAATGGGTTCAATTGATCTTTGGCTTGAGCATGTATGGCCTGGCAATTAGCTTTATGATGCAGAGCCAGTTTGGGTTGGGGCCGTGGGATCTCTTTCATCAAGGGATTAACAAACTGACTGGCCTGAAAGTCGGTTTGGTCAGCGAATTGGTTGGCTTTGGTTTGATGGCAATCTTGCTGCTGGTTGATATTCGCTTTGGCTGGGGTACGATTAGCAACATCATTTTAATTGGCTTGGTCACTGATTTAACCATGCCTTTGATTCCTGTTGTATCAACATGGCCATGGCAATTGGGCTACTACCTGCTGGCGTTGCTGCTGTGTGGCATTGGCATCGGAGCCTATATTGGGGCCAATATGGGTGCTGGCCCACGCGATAGCTTTATGCTGTTTTTGGTGCGGCGTTTCAACTGGCCAGTGCGCCATGTCCGAACTGGCATTGAGCTTTCGGTGCTCTTTTTGGGCTGGATCATGGGTGGCGATGTTGGCTGGGGAACGTTGCTGTTTGCGGTGAGCATCGGCCCGGCGGTGCAATGGGGGCTGAAATTGTTCAAGGCCTTGCCACATTCAGCCAAACCTGAGCCTGTTGCTGCTGAGCCAGCCGAAGTTGCACCGTCGGTCTAAGATTTAGGTTACGTTATTTTGGTTTTTAGCCAAATCGTTGCTTATCAGAAATCGGCGTGTTCACCACCCTTCCGTCCCGCCTCAAGGCGGGAGACGCAGGGGTTTTCAGCCCCTGCACCCCAAATATTTAAGCGGTGGAATGTTGAAGTTGATTCTGTCGCCCCAATTGCTTCCCTTTGCAATCTTCGGGGTTGTCATTTTCTGACCCCTAGCCCATAGCATTTGAGGTTCAGGGGTCGGGGGCTGGGGATCAGTATCCCGTGCTGTGCCACCCTTTGTTGCCAACCCCAATGATTCTCCGATATCCAACAGCCTATAGCCTATAGACTTAGTTTCATGCGCTTCGTGGTTGCCGTTTTTCTGACCCCTAGCCCCTTGGACGACTCAAAACAGCCGTTCTTGGGCTGCATCTGGGTCAACTGGGGCTTGGCGCTCAAAATTAAAGGCTGGCAATTCAGCGAGGCTGGTAATGCCAAAAATATGCAAAAATTGGCTGGTTGTGCCATAGAGCACTGGGCGGCCAAGCGTTTCTGCGCGACCAACCTCGTAGATTAGCTCACGCGCCAAGAGCGAACGCACCACGCCACTCGAATCAACTCCACGAATTGCTTCAAGCCCAGCCCGCGTGACTGGCTGACGATAGGCGATAATCGCCAAAACCTCAAGCGCTGCTGGGGAGAGTTTTTGCGGTTGGCTCACGCCTAAAAAACGTTCGAGGGCGCTGGTAGCTTCGGGCGCGCTGACCAACTGCAAGGTGCCAGCTTGATCTTGCAAGCGAATGCCGCGCCCAATGAAGCGTTGGCGCAAGTCGGCAATCAGCAATGGCAAATCTTGCTCGCGCAATTCAAGCGCTTTGGCCAAGGTTGCATATTCAACCGCATCGCCAGCCACAAACAGCACAGCTTCGGCGCGCAGCAACAAATCGGGGTGTAAATGCTCAGGGCTTGGACTTGGATCAGGGCTTGATTGATCGATCTGCTCGATCAATGCTGTTGGCTCAGCAAGCGGCTCATCAACGCCAACATCGGCTGCAAGCTCAGGCTGATCGGTTGCGGTGCTAAGCATAGGTGGTTCTTGATCTACATTCATGGCTACATGGCTTGCTGATTTGGCGAAGTGTTGAACCAAACGGGCAATCACCAAGCCAAACAGCTTGAGCCAACGGCGCAGCATAGTTTGGCTTGGTGATTGCCCGCTCATGCAATTTAGATAGTTGCTTCGGTGCGAGCAACTTTAACTTCAATCCGCCCAAGGCCGATCTTGTTAAGCATGATTTTGCGCTTGAGAGCTTGAATGTTCTCGCCGTTTGGAATGGCTTTGGGACATTCCGAGCAGTTGAAAATGGTGTGACAGCGCCAAACCCCAGTTTCCGAGCCAACGATCTCTAAGCGCGCCTTAATCGCGGTATCGCGTGAATCTTCGACAAAGCGATAGGCGCGGGTCAAGGCCGATGGACCGTAGTATTCGCCGTTGCTCCAGTGAACTGGGCAGGCAGAGGTACAGCAGCCACATTGGTTGCAGGTTGCAGCCAAGGCGATGCGGTTGGCATCTTTGGGGCTTTGCAAGCGCTCTTTGCCATCTTCTGGCTTGGCAATGTCGGTCACCAAGTAGGGCAACATCACTGCATCTTTGGCAAAGAACGAATCGAAATCCACAACCAAATCGCGAATGACGGGGAAGCCAGGCAATGGTCCCAAGGCAACTTCGCTGGTGTTCAAGCCCATAACGCGGGTGGTCGAAGCCAAACGATTGCGCCCATTGACCATCATGCCACAGCTGCCATCGATGCCCGATTGCGAGCCACGCCGAAACGCCAACGTGCCATCTTGCTCTTCTTTGATAATGTTCAAAGCATCAAGAATCGTGGTATACGGCGTTACCTCGACGTGGTAGATCTGATATTTTGCGGTAAAATCGGTGGCAGCATCGAAGCGTGGCACACGAAAAGTTACTTTCATTGAAACTACTCCACTAGGTTTCTAGCGCTTAGAGCGCAGCCACGCTTGCTTTTGCCACAGCGTCGGCCACATCAAGCAGCCGATCAAGCTCTAGGGCTTCGAGCAATTCAGTATTAAAGCGGCGATTTTTATCGTGCAAGCCAATTTGGCCAAACTGGTCGCGCAGGCTATGCACAAAGCCAACCTGTTGCTCATTGCTGGCGCTTTGGCTGCTAAAGGCGTGGCGCAGGTTTTTGCGCACCAAGCCAAGTTTATGTGCGCCTTTTTGACCAAACAAGCCTTCGATTTCATCGCTGGCGTTGCTGGTGGCGTAGCTTGGCACATTGCCATAGACGGCTGCGCCAAGGTTGGCGGCAATTGCTGCGCCTGCCAATTTGGCAAACACCACAGCGGCGGCCAATTCGTTGCCAGGCAAAGCTTGCTCGCCATGGACGCCGTTATTGGCACAGGCGCCAACAGCATACAAGCCTTCGAAGCCTGCAACGCTGCCGTTGAGGTCGGTTGGCAAGCCGCCGAGCGTCGCTTGTTGGGTTGGCTTGACTGGAATCAAATCGTGCTTGGGGTTTACGCCAGCGAAATCTTCGGCGTAATCCAACACATGTGGGTAGCGCTCGCGAATTTGGCTGGTTGGCAGATGCCGAACATCAAGCCATACATGGCCATCAACGCCATTGCCAGCGGCAATTTCTGCATTGATTGCAGCGGTCACAAGCTCCAAGCTCGCTAGCTCGTTGGTAAAGCGCTTTTCGGCAGCGTTAAGCAGATGAGCGCCATCAGCCAACACTCGTTCGTTGATAATCAAGCCAGTGTTGGCCACGCCTAACGGATGGAAACTGACCAGATCCATGCCCGTTAAGTTGATGCCAGCGCGCAAAGCGGCGGCATGGCCATCGCCAGTTGAGGCATACGAATCTGCTGAATTAGCGTAGAGTTGGCCATAGCTGCCCGTTGCCAACACCGTTACTTTGGCATTGATAACGTTAATTTCGCTGCTACGAATATCGAGCACGCTCACGCCGCGCACGTTTTTGCCATCGACCACCAAGCCCAGCATAAACTGCTCGGGATAGACTTGGATGCCAAAGCGCACAATTTCGCCATACAACGTGGTGACAATCGCATGGCCAGTTTGATCGCCAGCGTTGGCCAAGCGAGGTTGGCTATGGCCATAGGCTGGTTGTTGGGCAATGCGGCCAGTCTTCAAGCGGCTAAATGGCAAGCCCATGTGCTCCAATTCGTACACAGCAGCGGGAGCTAGCTCGCACAGCGCTTTGACAGCGGCGGCATTATTGCTCTTGCCATAAGCCAGCGTATCGCTGATATGGGCTTCGACGCTATCGGCGCTGCTATTGCCTAATGCGGCAGCAATGCCAGTGCGTTCGACTACCGAAGCGGCGCGCACCGGATATTGTTTGGTGACAATCGCTACATTGGCTTGCGGCGCAGTGCGTTTAATTTCAAGGGCGCAGCGCATCCCAGCGATTCCACTGCCAACCACAATTACATCATGCTGAATCACAGACGACACTCCTTATGCCAAAGCCCACAACGTCCAGAACCCCAAAATTGCTCCGGCGATACCCAAGACAATCAACACAAAGTTGACCGTATGGCGCACAGCGCTATTGGTTGTCCAGTCGTAGATGACATTGCGAAAGCCGTTTAAGCCGTGAAACAGCGCACACAGTAACAACAACCCTTCGTTGAGCACATACCACAGTGGAAATGCGCGGAAGGTTTCACGAGCGCCTTCATAGGTCAGCACTGGTGTATCTAGCTTGGTGAAATAGGTAAAATACAGGTGGATTGGCAAAAACAGCAACAAGCCATACGAAGAAAGGCGTTGCAAAATCCACAACAGCGTGCCCGCACCAGGTTCTACTTTAACCTTTTGCGCGCGGCTTGTAACGCTGATAACGTCTCGGTGCACCATTGAAGCGATTCCTTTCCAGCCGTTATGCCGCGATATTGGCAATAATCTTAATAAAGAGCAGCACAAACAGCGCTACTGTCAAGACCAACGAAAGCCAGAATGAGGCGCGTTGGAAGCGCGCGCCAATGCCAGCCTCAAGGGTCAAAACCCGCAAGCCAGTCAGGGCATGCAACACCACCATCGCCACAACCACGGCATGGGTAATATGCCAAAAGGTTGTGTTATACGCTGCCATCGCCGTGTTGAAGGCCGCCGCAGCGGTGCCAGCAGGTTCGTCGCTGGTGCGAATAACCGTGCTCAATTCCCAAATGTACGTCAGCATATACACCGTGAGCAACAAGCCCGAAAAACGGAGTAAAATGCGCGCTAGATACGAGGCACTCGTTTGATAACGGTCCAAAATCGTGCGAGTGGACACGTAACCTCCTTATTGATGCTGAATTCCAAATTACTGGCTGAGAGCCTGTAAGCGTTCCACAAAAAGATCAAGCTCTGCTTCTACGGTATAGAAAAATGGCGATACCCGCACATGGCCAGGCCGATGATCAACGATAATCCCCTGCTCAGCCAAGGCGGCCACTAGCTTGGCATGCTCGGCACTTTGGATCATTACGATCCCTGCATGCTGCTGTGGGTCGCCAGCAATAGTTAATTGATAGCCTGCATCGCGTAGCTTGGCCACCAAATAGGCCACTAGCTCGCTGGTGCGTTGCTGAATTGCCGCAACGCCATGCTCAAGGATAATTTGCATGCCTGCATGGCCAGCGTACACCGCCGCCAAGGCTGGCGTGCCAACCTCAAAGCGCCGCGCATCGGGGGCAAACTCAAAGTTGTTTGGGTCGAAGGCAAATTGGTTGGCATGACCAAACCAGCCAGCAACCGTCGGCTTAAGCTGCGGAATCAAACTGGGCCGCACATAGCATTCCACAATGCCCGTGCCACCAAGCAGCCACTTCAAGCCCCCAGTCAGGTAGAAATCCAGATCGCTGGCAACAACATCAACTGGCACTTGGCCCGCCGCCTGATAGCCATCGATCAGACATAACGCGCCTTTGGCATGGGCCAGTTTGGCAATTTCGGCAATTGGCTGAATCGTGCCACTCGCAAAAAAGACATGCGAGGTTGCTACCAAGGCTGTGCGCTCGTCGATTGCGGCCTCGTAGGCTTCAAGCGGCACATGCACGCCATCGGGCGAGGGCAACAGCACCACCTCGACCTCAGGATGCGCCAACCATTGATAGGGAATTGTTGGGAAATCAAGAACGGTTGAAATAACCTTGGGCCGCTGGCGATAATCCAAGGCACTGGCGATTACCGAAAGAGCCACACCAACACTAGGCGCCAAAGCCACCGAGCCAGCAGGCGCGTTGAATAAGCGTTCGGTGCTGGCGCGTAATCCAGCGCACTCGCCAAGCCAAATCTTATACCAAGCCGAAGCCCCGTACTCTTCCCATAAATCCAAATGCTGATTAACTGCCGAACGTACACGGGTGCTCAATGCGCCAAGCGAACAGGTATTGAGATAGGTTTTGCGGCTTAAAATCGGGAACTCAGCCCGACTTGCCAACCAATCACGCGGTGCAGTGCTCATGGTTGTAAACACAAATATCACCTGCCGATCAGAAATTTCTGATCAGAGGCTCGCGAATCAGCAACTCCAGAAACTTGTTTGGATTATAGCGCAGTTTATGGGGAGTGTCGAACGCAAATCAATGCCTTGTAATCAGCAATTTTAGCTAATCGGTAGGCTCAACATAAAAAGTGAGATTGGCTAAAAAACAAAATTCTACTATGATAGAGACTTAGAACATTGGTGTTTACACGCGAGGCATTGGCTGATGATAACAACCCATTTTGATCTCATGGAGCATGTTGATCAACGGCGCTTAGTGGTTAATCAACTGATCAAGCCCGAGCAGCGTGCAAGCTATAGCCAATTTCTAACTCCTGCTCCAATTGCCGAGTATATGGCGAGTCTCTTTAGACCATCAGATCAGCCAAACGTGCGCTTACTTGAAGCTGGAGCTGGAATTGGTTCATTAATCGCTGCCTTTGTTCAGCGATTTAGCCAGCAAGCCTCAATTCAAGCTTTTACAATCGATGCCTATGAGATTGATAACTTACTGATGCCACAATTGGCAACAACCTTGGAGACTTGCCAGCAGGTTGCAGCCAAGGCCGCGATCCAATGTCAAACCACGATCTTCAATACCGATTTTATTCAGGCAGCGACTCAAAAAATCCAATTAGCTGCATGGCAACCAAATCCTGAATATACCCATGCCATTCTCAATCCACCCTATAAGAAAATTCAAAATAGTTCACTCACGCGAAAAATGTTACGGAGCGTAGCGATTGAGACTGTTAATTTGTATAGTGCGTTTTTAGCATTAACGATTAACCTATTGGCTCCATTGGGTGAATTAGTTGCAATCATCCCGCGCAGTTTTTGTAATGGAGTGTATTTCAAGCCATTTCGTTCAATGTTGCTTAAGGAGATGGCAATTCAGCAAATTCATAGTTTCGATAGTCGAACAGAGCCATTTAAAGATGATGCTGTGTTGCAAGAATTGGTTGTACTGCATGCGATTAAGCAGGAAAAACAAGCGAGCGTGATTATCTCACAAACCCCATTGACTCAATTTAAGGTCGTTAAACAACGCGAAATTCCTTTTGGTCAACTTGTGCAACCCCACGATCCTCAGCAATTTATTCATCTGCCAACCGAGATTCATAACGATCAGACTATGGTGATGATGCAACAATTACCATGTAGTTTGGCTGATTTGGGATTAAAAGCATCAACTGGCCCTGTTGTTGATTTTCGACTGGCTGACTATTTACATGCTCAGGCTGATCCCGATACATTGCCACTTTTGTATCCCATTCATTGTCGTTCACTCTTTGTTGAATGGCCAATTGCAGCGAGTAATAAACCGAATGCGATTAAACAGGATGCTGCGATAATGAAGTGGTTGTATCCCAATAATGGCAGCTATGTGCTGATTCGGCGTTTTTCGAGCAAAGAAGAAATGCGACGTGTCAAAGCTACAATCTATCATCCTGAAATTCAAGCTACCAATTATGTAGCGATTGAAAATCATTTGAATGTGATTCATGCTGCCAAAAATGGCCTAAATCGCCACTTGGCGCAAGGCTTAGCGCTATATCTTAATTCTACGTTCTATGATACTTGTTTTCGCCAATTTAGCGGCCATACCCAAGTTAATGTGCGCGATTTATATGCTTTACGTTATCCAAGCCAATCGCAACTCATTAATTTGGGCCAGAAGCTTGATACACATCCTAATCCCGATCAATTATTAATTGATCAATGGATAAAAGAGGTTGTTCTTATATGAATAGTGAGCAATTAAGGCAACAGAAATGCCAAGAAGCGCAACAAATTCTAAATGCATTGGATTTTCTAACAGCATAACAAAATGAGCGTTCAGCATTAACGCTTTTAGCATTACTTGATCTTAAGCCAATCCAACCATGGCAGGAAGCCAGCGCACCATTAATTGGAATTACGCCGATAATGGATTGGTGTCGGCTTCATTATGCTAAAATCTACGCACCCAATACCCGTGAAACCTTTCGTCGCCAAACGATGCATCAATTTATTGAAGCAGGCCTTGTGATTGCCAACCCAGATCAACCAAATCGAGCGATTAATAGCCCAAAATGGTGTTACCAAATTACCCCAGAAGCCTTAACCTTATGCCAAGCATTTAATCGTGAGCAATGGCTGTATCAACTAGCGCACTTTCAAAAAAATCAACCAGGTTTACGCACAACCTATGCCCAATTGCGTGAAGTTCAAAAAATACCAGTCACGCTCGATCAAGACTTAACGATTAATCTGAGCATTGGTGAGCATAGTCAACTGATTAAATCGATTATTGAAGATTTTGGCTCACGCTACGTCCCAAATGGAAAGTTATTGTATGTTGGTGATACAGGCCAAAAGTGGGGCTATGTTGATTCTGCTGAATTTGAACGCTTAGGCATCGAGCTTAATCTGCATGGCAAAATGCCTGATGTTATTTTGTATGCGCCTACTCACGGCTGGCTTTTTTTGATTGAGGCAGTTACGAGCCATGGCCCAGTTGATGGGAAACGCTATCAGGAATTAAATCAGCTTTTTCAGCGTGCCAACCTTGGCTTAATTTTTGTTACAGCGTTTGCAACTCGCCGCGAGATGGCACGCTTTGCAGCTGATATTTCATGGGAATCTGAAGTCTGGATCGCCGAAGCTCCAGATCATTTGATTCATTTTAATGGTTCACGCTTTCTTGGCCCCTATTAGGCTTTGCCAGCGCGAATTTTGAGGTTGAGTAGGCGCGCTGCTTCATGTTGGACAAACCATGGATCTTGGGCTAAAGCATTGAGCGCTTGCTCAAAATAAGGCTTGGCCGCTTCGTGCTCACCCAAGGCTGCTAAATTCTCGCCAATTTCTTCGAACACGAAGCCGTCACTCTGCTCTGCTGCTTGTAATTCTGCGGCGAGCGCCTGTTGCAAGTCGAGCGCTTGCTGATATTCGCCCAACGAGCGTAAGCAGCGGGCCACTGACCAACGGGCAATTTGAATTTGGCGCGGGCGTTCACGGCTGATCCACGCTTGCTCTGCTTCGTTGAATAACGCTAAAGCTTCAGCAAACTCGCCCCGTTCGTGGAAGTCCCACGCTGCATTATTGAGCATGGCGGGAATTAGGGCTTGAGCTTTGGGGTCATCTGAGCTGCGGGCCAAGGCTAAGCCGCGTTGGTTCCAATCCAAGGCTTGTTCGCTGCCAGGATTGCTAATTGCCAGCATATGCGCCGCATCAACAGCCAAGCCAACCAAGCCTGCATGCGAGGCAAGCTCCCAAGCTTGGTTAAAGAAATAGCTTGCCATTTCGTGTTCGCCAGCAGCATTATGGGTGCGGCCTCGTTCGAGATAGTAGCGCACCTTAGGCCGCTCACTCGCCCCATTTAATTGAGCCTCAAGCTGATCAAGCCGTTCGTGGGCTTCGGCAAAACGCCCACGCAACGAAAAGGTTCGGGCAATTTGGCTCAGCAGTTCAAGCTGAGCATCGCCAGTTGTTTCGGCCAAGGCTTGAATAAAGCGACTCTCGCTCGCAGCAGGATCAGTATATTCCCACAGCGCATCTATATCCATGATTCCGATGCTCCAATCCGATCAAATAGCACAGCCTTGCTATTTTAAAGAATCGCATGAATCACTGTCAAGGGTCGCTTAGCTGATTAACGACCAACCTTCAAAGTTTGGCCAAATGGCGCGTATCATTTAAACTGGCAAGCGTGCGATTATTAAATGGTGCACTTTGGGTTAGCCACGAAATGCTGCCCGAATTAAGCTGAAATGCCACTAACCCAAGCGCCTCAATTGGCATCCCAACCCAGGCCGCAATCACAAAGCTAGCAGCAAAACCGTGGGTCACAATCACCAGCTGTTGCATTGTTGAGTTGATAATCGTATCCATGGCAGCATAAACCCTCGTTGCTAGTTCGCGCCGATTCTCGCTGCTTGGGTAGACCCGATGATCAAGCCGACCTGCGCCTTGTGGCGGGTAAACGATCTGCTGATCAAACCACGCTTGATCGCGGCCTTCAGCAGCGCCATAACTCATCTCGCGCAAGCGCTGATCGAGCATAACTTGGCTGTGCAAACTGTTCGCAATCAAGGCCGCTGTTTCGGCTGTGCGTTGCAAATCGGAGCTATAAATTGGGCTGGCTGAGGGCAATTGTTCAGCCAACACCGCTGCAATTGCCTTAGCTTGCTGCTGGCCGCGCTCGGTCAAGCCTGTGTTATACCAGCCGCCAACCTTTTGCTCAACATGGTGCTGCGCTTCAGGGTGGGTTACGAGGGCGATTCTACGCATTCGTTGGGCCTAAAATCTGCTTAACCCGCCCAACTTCGCCGCTCACCAAGCGCACTTTGATGCCATGTGGGTGATTTGGCGATTTGGTCAAAATATCTTTGACAATGCCAGTTGTGGTTTTGCCAGTGGCCTGATCGTGCTTGAGCACAATCGCCACTTGAAGGCCTGGTTTGATTGCGCTACGTTGTTGACCGTTCATGGTTGCTCCTAAAAATCGTATCGGTTCATTATACAGGCTGCTTGAGCACAACGACCTGATCGCCAAGCTGAATTGGGCCAAACTTGCGCGGCACCAGCTGAATGCCAAAGGGTACGCCACCAGCGGTTTTGCGATAGCGGGCCAAGCTGCGCAATGGCTCTTGCTTAGCATGTTTCTCGCCAGTTGTCGGATCGACGGTGATCAGCACGCAGCGTGGGCATGCTTGAGCAACTTCAAACAAACATTCGCCAATTTGCAGCCACTGCCACTGCTCTTCTTGGTAGGCTTGCGCACCATCAATCACAATATTTGGGCGAAACTGGGTCATGCTTGCTGGTTGTTCAAGCCGCTGATTGAGGTCATCTAACGAAGCTTGCGAGGCCAACAAAATCGGATAATCGTCGGCGTAGCTCACGCGGTCGTCGCTGCGCCCAGTGTAGCCCGAAGCCATGTCGGTTGGCAACGCACGCTCACAGCCTTCGCCCATATAAATCACCAAGCAATCGAGGCCAAGATACTCACTGAAGGCCTGATTAATCGCCTTGTTATAGACCATGGCTGGGTGCTGCTCCTCGGCCCATAAATTGACCCGCTCAATCGGGCTGAACAGCTTGGGCAAGGCGAGCGGCTCAGCCATGTTTGGCAAATGGACAAGCAATCCATCAGGAGTAACTTGGCTGCGAATTGCCAACAATTTGCCATGCTCGCGCGCCGTGATAATGCGTCGATTTTCGCTGGCAACGACTGCCCAACGTCGATCGTAGGCAAAGCCACGCAGCTCCAACCGCGCTTGATCGAGCTTAATCCCTGCTGTCGATTTAATCGGGTAAATCGTCAGATCAATCACCTGTGCCATTGCATACTCCTCTAATGCCAACGATTAAACGCATTATACGAGCAAGGACAAGACGAGGGGGCAGGTGTGAAGGGTCAGGGAATCAGCGAGTGAAACCGCGAAGAGCACGAAGTTTGGAAACCGCGAAGACCGCGAAGAGCACGAAGGACGTTTTTTTAGCCACAGATTGGCACAGATTCTTGTGATTATGTTCTTACTAGCCCGACCCCCAACCCCCGATCCCCAACTTCTATGCTCTTTGTTCTTTTTGCCTTCTGATTTCTGATTTCTGAATTTTGACTTACAACAAATTGCTTGACATTCAAAACAGCTAGGTCGATACTTAACCAACTATGCGCTTAGGCCTTGCCGCTGCTCCCACAGGCTAGGCCAAGCCGAACAAGTGCTAATTGCCTCAGGCTGTTTTCGTTCTCGCACCAATCAAGCTTTGCAGTTGCGTTCGTTCACGTTTGAATATTGCTTATTTTGCGTGCTTTCCAAGGGCGTAGAGCACGCCTGTTAATCAAGGAAATCTGGTATGCAGCAAGCTCACGCCCCCGACCAAGCAATAATTCGCCAACATCTTGTTCAAACCTATGCAATTGAGGCCAGTACGATTGCGCAAATCGAGCGGGGCAATGATCCGCGGGCGGCGCTTTATTTGGTGCAAACGAGCGAACAGCAGTATTTTCTGAAGCTTAAATATGGTTCAATCTATCAAGCTGGGGTCTTGTTGCCGCGCTATCTCAAGGATCGCGGGGTGGCGGCGGTGGTTGCGCCGGTTGATACGCGCACCCAGCAATTATGGGGGCGTTGCCAACAGTTTCATAGCGTGCTCTACCCCTATATCGAAGGTTCAACGGGCATGGATCATGGTATGTCGGCCCAACAATGGCAGAGTTTTGGCCAGCAATTACGCCGTATTCACACGATGCAAGTGCGCCCGCCATTGCGCCACATGCTGCGCTGGGAGCAGTTTCGCCCGCCATGGCTGCCGACCGTCCAAACTATTCACCAGAGCATTAACACCTGGCCAATTGGCGATAGCTATAGCGCCGAATTAATCGATTTTTGGCGGGTCAAGACGCGCGAAATTAGCTATGTGATCGAACGGATTAGCGAGCTTGGCCACTATCTGCGAGCCAATGCCCGTGAGTTTGGGCTGAGCCATGGCGATATTCATACTGCCAATATTGTGCTCGATCAGATTCAGCAAATTAATATTGTCGATTGGGATTACCCGCTGTTTGCGCCAAAAGAGCGCGATTTGCGCTTTGTAGTTGGCTCGGTGATTGGCGTGCCAGTGCAGCGTCACGAAGAACAATGGTTTTTTGAGGGCTACGGCCAACCAACAATTGACTACAAAGCCTTGGCCTATTATCGGTATGAGCGCGTAATTCAAGACCTTGGCGATTATGCCCAACGTGTGTTGTTGCGCCGCGACGCTCCCCAAACGATCAAACAAGCTGCCTTACAATCGCTGCGCTCACGCTTTTTGGCTGGCAACATTATTGAATCGGCCTATCAAGCAGATCGCGCAAGTTAGAGAGGTGTATAATGCCTGCAATTGCCCCGATTTTAGCTCAAGGCCATGGCACAATTCAATTTGTGGTCGATGCAGTCGAGCCATATCAAAGCCAATTGGCTGGGCAATTTGCCAGCAGTGATTGGCCAGATGTGGTTGATTTGATCCACGAAGGCCACGAAGCACCGAAACCGCGAAGGACGCGAAGATCGCGAAGGTTGCTCATTCCCTCGTCCGTGCATTGCATCCTTCATCCCTCTGTTCTCTGTTGGATGCTCTTTTGATTTTGCCTTCTGCCTTCTGCTTTGGCATTGCATCCTTCATCCTTCGGTTACTCTGCGCCACTGCGTTAAATTTTTGACTTTTGATTTTTGCCTTCTGACTTTCCATTTGCGGTTGGCAGAGCTGAACGTGTTATACTTTTGGTTGGTGAGAATACAACTCATGCCAGCCTCATACCACCTCCGTATTCCCCAATTCACCACCATATTGTGTAGGAGGAATCAACCGATGACCGCAGAAATCGTTCAAGCTCAGTATGAGCAGCTTGAGCAAATCGCCAATCGTTTTAATCGTCAAGCAGATCAAAGCGAAGCGATCGCCCAAAGCATTCGTCAAATGCACGATGCGCTAGTTGGTGGCCAATGGCAGGGCGATGCAGCCAGAGCGTTTGCCAACGAAATGCAAGCCGATGTTTTCCCAGCGTTCAGCCGTTTGATCGCCGCGCTACGGGCCAGCCAAGCGCTGACCATGGAAATTAAAACCGTTATGCGCCAAGCTGAAGAAGAAGCAGCGCGCTTGTTCCAAGGCTCGCCGACTGAAGGCGTTTCAGCCTTCCGTGGTGGCGGCGTGTCCATGTTCGCCAATGCCGCCCAATTTTCTGCTGAAGAAACGCCAACCCCAACCGCACCCGCCGACCCCAATAACTACGACCGTTTCGACAAAGCCATCGAATATATGCACCAAGAAATGGTCAACAACGCCCAAAGCGATGTAGTCAAACAGATGAAATCGCTGCTTGATTCGGCCATGAATCCAAAATGGTACGATATGCTCAGCGGCAGTAATTCTGGCGATAAAATTATTGCGGCCTTAGCTATGTGGACAGCCAAAGTTCATGCTGGCAGCGATTGGGATCACAAGCCGATTTTGGGCGATATGCTTGGCCTCAAAAACGACAAGGACTATTACTTCCCAATTCGTGGCGACCAAACCAACGAATACTATTACGATATTTGGTCGAATATTCACTATGGCTATGTTGGCACAGCTGCTGGCTTTGACGCTAAAACCCTGCAAGATGGAGCCAACCTTGGCGATGCGCTGACCGGAACCAACGATCCAGGCGATGTGCTGACCGTGCAAATGGGCATCGATCTCTGGAACAAATACGGCACCTCGATGACCCAAGAGCAGCTGCATGCTGAAATTTTGGCCAATCGTGATAACTTAGTTCAGCTCGATAAAACGACCTCAGGCAAGAATCATCGCTAGTTGGCTGGGAGTTGGCACATGGCAGGGTTTAGTGATCTGTTGATGATCAGCGGTTTATTGGTCTTTTTTGTATTCAGTAGCTTGGGTTTGGGCTATCTTATTGGTCAGTTGACCAGCCCAAATGCAACAGCCAAACGTTTGCCAATGCTCCTTGCCAGTGGGCTTAGCTTTGCGAGCCTTGCTGGGTGCTATTGGTGCTTCAGCAACTTATCACGGTTTGATCCGATTGAGCGTTGTCGGCCTGATGGCACTGGTTTTTGTGCCAGCAATGGTCAGGCAATTGCGCAATTTGAGCAGGCCTTGGCCCAAAGCCAACGCTGGCAATTTGGCCTTTGGATCATGCTTCCGCTGGTGGCGATTGGTGGCTTGTGGTGGTGGTTCAAACGCCGACCAGCACATTTGGCCAGCTAATACCGTATAATTGAGCGTCGGATTGTTGCCCATGGGTTGAGCTTCAGCCCATGGGCTTTTAAATGGAATTATCGCCATGGAACAACGCTCATTCTCAGGCCAGTGGCAACGCTGGTGGCCCTACCTTTGTATCACCGTGGTCGCCCTGCTACTGATGTGGCGGGTTGTGCTGGGCAACACGTTTTTGCCGCTCGATATTGTAGCCCACCTGCATCCATGGCGTTTTTCATATGAGCGGGTGGCGGTCAATAATCCGATTAATAGCGATCTGATTACCCAAATTTATCCGCGCCGCCTGGTAACTAACCAACTGCTTGCACAAGGCGCGTTGCCCCTCTGGAACCCAACGATTTTAACTGGCACACCGTTGCTTGCTGATGGCCAATTGGCCTTTTTCTACCCCCTAAGTTGGCTGTTTGTGCTGCTGCCCTTGCGCTATGCCTTTGGCATCTACACGCTGATCAATGTTTGGTTGGCGGGCGTTGGTAGCTACAAATTTGCCCGCCGCATGCAGCTTGAAGCAATGCCAGCTAGCTTGGCGGCGGTTGGCTATATGCTGAGTGGCTTTTTGCTCAATTGGTTGCATTTTCCTGAATTTAGCGCTGCTTGTGCCATGCTGCCGTGGTGTTTTTGGGCGGTGCTACGAGCCTCGCAAAGCCAACGTTGGCGTGATTGGCTACAAGCAAGTTTGGTGTTGGCCTTGCCATTGGTCAGCCAAATTCAGCTGGCATTTTATTGCTATCTTGGGATTGGCTGTTTGCTGCTGTATCAGCTGATTGCGTTGCCATCGTGGCGTTTGCGCTTCAAGCAAATTGCGCAATTTAGTAGTGCAATTGGGCTGGCATTGGGATTAAGCGCAGTGCAATTGTTGCCGCAAATTGCGCTTTCGGCCCAAGGCCAACGGCTTGATATTGGCTCAGGGCTTGGCTCGGCCAGCTCGATTATGCTTTGGCTCTTGCGCTTGGGCTTGCCACTTGTCGATGGAGCTGCGCGCGAAAATCCAAGCGCTTGGCAACCGCATTTGTTGCAAGGTGTGCAACCATATGCTGGTTTATTAACCTTGGGCCTTGCTTTGCTAGCGATGTGGCGCAGCCAACAACGGGGCGTTAAATTATTTGCACTGTTGGCGCTTAGCTCGTTTGCGATTGCGGTTGGCACGCCATTGCTGCAATTGTTGCTATGGCTAATTCCGCCCTATCGCCAATTTGCCGACCATCAGCGTTGGTTTGGTTTGTGGGGTTTTGCCGTGGCGATGTTGGCTGGCTATGGCCTGCAAAGTTTGCAGCAGCCGCTGGCGAAACCGACGCGCGCGCTTTGGCTTCAACGGGGCGTTTTAGGGCTTGGTTTGCTTGGTCTGACTGGTTGGGTATTACACCACATTGCGTTGTTCACTGCCAACTCACGTTATGCCCAATACAGTACGCTGCTGCGTTTGGCGCTCAACCCAATCAGCCTTGCTATTTTTGGGCTAAGCGCTTTGGCCTTGGTTGGCTTATTGATTAAACGAATTCCCCGCCGCTGGGCGAATGCTGTGGTTTTAATCGTTGTAGTTGGCGATTTGCTCTGGTATGGCAGTAGCTATAATACCAGCGTTGATCCAAAGCTGTTTCATGCGACGGCTGATATGCAAGCCAGTTTGCTGGCTGATCCAGCCCTGCAAGATGCAGCGATTCTGTATCCAGCAACCCGCCAAATTAACTTTCTATTGCGCCAGCCCGGCGTTTTTCGCGTCTTCGGGGCTGACTATCAGGCCATGCCAACCAATGTATTTAGCGCCTTTGGCCTCGAGGATATTCGCGGCTATCAATCGCTGTATTTGGCCCAATACAATCGGCTAACTCGATTGATGGATGGCAAGGATTATCATAAACTCGGCGAGGGTGGCAATAGCTTACACGCTTATTTCACCATGGCCTACAACCAGCGCCGCTTGTTAAATATGCTAAATGTGGAATACCTGATCTTTACCCCCAATAGCCCTAACCCTGAGCTGTATCAACCGTTGGAGTTGGTGCAACGGAACGATGAAGGCACGATTTATCGTAATCCTGAGGTGCTGCCACGAGCATGGATGGTCTATCAAACCGAGGTTATTAGCACTGAATTGGCCCAGCTTGATCGGCTGGCAGCCAGCGATTTCGACCCTGCGACTCGAGCGATTGTGGCCGAGCCAGTGCCAGCGCTTGGGCCAGCTCCAACCCAAATGCTCACGCCTAGCCTGAGCTATGCGCCAAATCAGGCTATCGTTCAGGTCGATACGCCAGCAGCAGGTTTGCTGGTGTTGGCCGATGCCTACACGAGTGATTGGCAGGTGACGGTTGATGGCCAGCCAGCCAAACTCTATCGCACCAATTATGCCTTGCGCAGCGTATGGTTAGCGGCGGGCCAGCATACGGTCGAATTTCGCTATCAACCGCAGAGCTTGATCGTTGGCGGTTGGGTGAGTGGGCTTAGTTTGGGCCTTATTCTGCTGGGCTTGCTGTTGAATAGGATTCGATTTAAGCGAAAGGCTGCACAATGACAACGACTTTGTGGAACGAACGGGTGGTGCAGGATGTGTTGCAACGCCCAGAACGCTTGCTGAGCCACACGAACTGGCGGCAGACGATTCAGCAGCATGGTGGTCTGAGCGCGTTTTATCAGCAGTTACAACAGCTACCGCTCGAAGCCAATCAGCAGGCCGTGCTGACTGTGCTGACTACCTATCCTGGCGCACCCGTTGAGACCTATTGTTCGTTGCTCAACATCCATAAGGCCACTTATCATCGCCACCAAAAAGCCCTGATTCAGCACTTGACCAGCGTGCTCAATGGCGCGCAGCCGCTGGCCGCCGCCCCGACCCCTGCACCAAACTTGCACCAACTACGCCCGATCTTAGCTGATTTTGTGGGCCGCACCGCAGAACTCAAACAGGTCAGTTATGCGTTAGATGTAGCGCGTACTGCTGCGCGCGGCGCGGTGATTAGCGGGATTCAAGGCATGGGCGGGGTGGGCAAAACCGAGCTGGCGATTTATCTGGCGCATCAGTTGATTCCGCATTTTCCCGATGCGCAACTTGTACTGAATTTGTATGGCTCGCGCGAGCAACCGCTGACGGTAGAGCAAGCATTGGGTAGCGTGATCAGCCAGTTTCAGCCGAATGCCAAACTGCCGGAACAACGGGAGCAATTGCTGGCCAAATATCAGGAGCTGTTGACGGGCAAGCGGGTGCTGATCTTGGCCGATGATGCCCGCGATTTGGCCCATGTGCAGGATTTGACCCCGCCAACGGGGAATTGTTTGCTGGTGACGAGCCGTTTGCGGTTTGCGATGCCGCTGATGGCGCAATTGCAGGTGACGGAATTGGCGGCGGTGGATGCCATCGCTTTGCTGCGACAGATTTGTGCGCGGTTGGATGCGGAAAGCGCGCAGCAGCTGGCGGCGGCTTGTGGCTATTTGCCCTTGGCATTGCGGATCAGTGCGAGTATTCTGGCGGACAATCCGGCGCTAGCAATCGATGACTATCTGGCGCAATTGCAGGATCAGCAGCAGCAACTGGCGGCCTTGGATCATCCCGACGATCCGCAGACGAGTGTCGCAGCGTCGTTGGCCTTGAGCTATGCGCGGTTGCCGAGCGAATTACAAGCGTTGGCGCGGCAGGTGAGTGTGATGGTAGCCGATTTCGGCAGCGAATTGGGGTTGGCGACGGCAGGGTTGTCGATGGACATGGCGAACGAAAATTTGCTGTATAAGCTGGCGTCGCACAATTTGATTCAATTTGATCATCGTCAAGAACGTTGGCGGATGCACGACTTGGTGCGCAGCGTGTTGCGGCGCTATCTGACGGAAGGGGAAGCGACGCAAACGTATTTGAATTATGCCCAAGCCAGTGTTGAAACGCTCAAGACTATCTATCAAGATTTTCATGCTGGCGGAGCGGCGCAAACCCAAAGTATCGATAATTTTGATCGTGAATATGCCCATATTGTGGCGGTGTGGCAGTGGGTATTGCAGCAACCAATTTCACCAGCGACAGACCAAGTTTTAGTTGAATTAGGGTGGTTTAGTGCAGGGGTTAGTCGGATTCGTGTTGGCCGACGGTATAGCACTATAGCAGAACGCGAGACAACGTTCGATGCAGCATTACGGATTCAAGAGCTTTATAAAGCTGCACTATTTGCAGGGTCGATTGCTAATCAATATTGTACACAAGGCGATTTCTCAACAGCACTAATGTGGCACGAACGATCTTATGCAATAGATTTAGAGCTTAACGATCTCTATTTACAATCGTTATGTTTAGGTGACATGGCCACCTGTTATTGCGAAATGGGTGGTGATCAATATCTGGAAAAGGCACTGGAATTAGAGCGAGAGGCACTACGATTGTTTCGGTTAAGTGGGTATGATGGTGCAGGTGAAAGCCTCAGAGTAAATAATCTTGCAACAATCCTTACGTTGCTTGGATACCATGAAGAAGCTGCTGAGTATTTTATTGAAGCTGTTACTATCGCTCAAAAATCTGAGAACCAGGATGATGAGTGTCGTGCACTCTATAATCTCGGAGAAACTTATCTCAAATTGCGCCAACTTGACCAAGCTCAAATAGCGTTTGATCAGGCAATCGCAATTGTTGAGCGAATGAATTTCGATGAAGGACGTGCTTACATGCTACAAGGCCTAGCCAATGTAGCGATTTTGCAAAAAAACTATTACCAAGCAATCGAAACATTGAAGCAGTCGTATATGCTTATGCAGCATTATAATCGGACTATTGCCTTAAACATTCAATGGAAAATAGGCATCCTTTATTGGAAACTTGGTGATGTGGCTGAAGCAGAATCACGCATGCAGGCAGTTTTAGAGCAAGAACGACCCTTAGGCATCGAGCGGGTCCATGAGCATGAACAGCAACTGTATAATTTGCTCAATTACCAGCCGTTTGATGATACCCTGTTGGATGCAATTATCGATGAATAAGTTTAGTTTGCATGTGCAATATTCCATTATTGCCTAGCAATTCTAGTGCTGCGTTATTGGGAATGTGAAACCTAGGCGAAAGGCTGCACAATGACAACGACTTTGTGGAACGAACGGGTGGTGCAGGATGTGTTGCAACGCCCAGAACGCTTGCTGAGCCACACGAACTGGCGGCAGACGATTCAGCAGCATGGTGGTCTGAGCGCGTTTTATCAGCAGTTACAACAGCTACCGCTCGAAGCCAATCAGCAGGCCGTGCTGACTGTGCTGACTACCTATCCTGGCGCGCCCGTTGAAACCTATTGTTCGTTGCTCAACATCCATAAGGCCACTTATCATCGCCACCAAAAAGCCCTGATTCAGCACTTGACCAACGTGCTCAATGGCGCGCAGCTGCTGGCCGCCGCCCCGACCCCTGCACCAAACTTGCACCAACTACGCCCGATCTTGGCCGATTTTGTGGGCCGCACCGCAGAACTCAAACAGGTCAGTTATGCGTTAGATGTAGCGCGTACTGCTGCGCGTGGCGCGGTGATTAGCGGGATTCAAGGCATGGGCGGGGTGGGCAAAACCGAGCTGGCGATTTATCTGGCGCATCAGTTGATTCCGCATTTTCCCGATGCGCAACTTGTGCTGAATTTGTATGGCTCGCGCGAGCAACCGCTGACGGTAGAGCAAGCATTGGGCAGCGTGATCAGCCAGTTTCAGCCGAATGCCAAACTGCCGGAACAACGGGACCAATTGCTTGCTCAATATCAGGAGCTGTTGACGGGCAAGCGGGTGCTGATCTTGGCCGATGATGCCCGCGATTTGGCCCATGTGCAGGATTTGACCCCGCCAACGGGGAATTGTTTGCTGGTGACGAGCCGTTTGCGGTTTGTGATGCCGCTGATGGCGCAATTGCAGGTGACGGAATTGGCGGCGGCGGATGCCATCGCTTTGCTGCAACAGATTTGTGCGCGGTTGGATGCGGGAAACGCGCAGCAGCTGGCGGCGGCCTGTGGCTATTTGCCCTTGGCCTTGCGGATCAGCGCGAGTATTCTGGCGGACAATCCGGCGCTGGCAATCGATGACTATCTGGCGCAGTTGCAGGATCAGCAGCAGCAACTGGCGGCCTTGGACCATCCCGACGATCCGCAGACGAGTGTCGCAGCGTCGTTGGCCTTGAGCTATGCGCAGTTGCCGAGCGAATTACAAGCGTTGGCGCGGCAGGTGAGTGTGGTGGTAGCCGATTTCGGCAGCGAATTGGGGTTGGCGACGGCAGGGTTGTCGCTGGACATGGCGAACGAAAATTTGCTGTATAAGCTGGCGTCGCACAATTTGATTCAATTTGATCATCGTCAAGAACGTTGGCGGATGCACGACTTGGTGCGCAGCGTGTTGCGGCGCTATCTGACGGAAGGGGAAGTGGCGCAAACGCAATTGAATTATGCCCAAGCTAGCGCCAAAACCATTAAGTCCATTTCAGATACCTATAAGCTTGGTGGAGCGGCCCAAACCCAAAGTATTGATATGTTTGATCGTGAACATGCCCATCTTGTAGCCACATGGAACTGGGTAAAAGAACAACCAATTGCTCAAACGAGTGATCAAATTTTGGTTGAAATGGCATTATATAGTGGTAAAACTGATACTATTAGAGTTGGACGGCGATTTGTTAAATTTGATGATTACGAAATAGCATTTGAGGCAGCACTTCGCATTCAAGAATTCTATAAGGCAGGAATTTTTGGTTTGAAGCGGGCAAATGGTTATTTACATGACGGTAATTATGAATTAGCGCTTAGTTGGTATGAACGTGTTAAGCAAATTGCGATTGAAATCCAAAATCTTAATCTACAAACACTTGTTTTATCGGATATGTCTTCTTGTTATAATGCAATGGGCGGCAGAGTTAATTCGGAAAAAGCCCTTGAATTGAAGCTTGAAGCCCTGCATGTTTTTCGATTGAGTGGCATTAACGATTCAACAGAAAGCCTTTTAGTTAACAATCTTGCAGTAAAACTTAAAGCACTTGATCGAAATGAAGAAGCAGTTAGTTATTTTATCGAAGCAATAGCGTTGGCACAAAAATTTGAAGATCAAGCAGATGAATGTCGCGCTTTGTATAACCTTGGGCAAACTTATCTTAAATTGCATCAGCTTGATAAAGCGCAATTGGCCTTGGAGCAAGCAATTATTATTGTTGAGCGACTTAATTTTGATGAAGGTCGGGCGTATATGCTCCAAGGTCAGGCGAAATTACTTGTTGTAAAAGGTCAATATACCCAAGCAATCGAGAAACTTACTCAAGCGCACGCGATTATGCAGCACTATAATCGCGTAATAAATTTAGCAATTGAATGGAAAATAGGTATCCTTTATTGGAAACTTGGTGATGTGGCTGAAGCAGAATCACGCATGCAGTCAGTTTTAGAACAAGAACGACCCTTAGGCATCGAGCGGGTGCAGGAACATGAGCAGCAACTGCATAATTTGCAGAATCACCAGCCGTTTGATGATACCCTGTTGGATGCGATGCTGAAGGATTAAATTTTGATGTATGCATGAATGTACATAAATCATGGTAATTCTATTACACCGCTGTTGGGAATGTAGTTGAGATTTGGTACAATAGCGAGGCAAGTATTTTGGCACTGCTGCCGCCGCACTCCCATGCTTGGGCTTGGTTGGCAGCCTATGGCTTACACAAAGGAGTGATCAATGGCCACCGCATCGCCAACCCTTAGCCGCTTGGAATATCCACAAGAAGATCACGATACATGGGCAGCGCTTTGGCAGCGCCAATTGCCGCTCGCCCAAGAACATGCCTGCCAGCTTTTTCTCGATGGCATCGATATATTGAACCTCAACCGTACCCATTTGCCCGATCCATTGGCCGTGAGCGATCACTTGAATACGCTGACTGGCTGGGCTTTGGGCGATGCGCAAAATGCCTACCTTGGGCCAACCGAATGGTTCGAGCACATCGCTGATCGGCGTTTCCCGGTGACCAATTACATTCGCCGTCCGCATGAATTGGAATTTACGCCGCTCCCTGATTTGTTTCACGAATATTTTGGCCACTTGCCTGCCTTCACCAATAAAGAGTTTGCCGATATTGCCCAATTATTTGGGCCGTTGTATCTTTCGGCCAAGGACGAACGCCAGCAATTAGGCATTGCGCGAATTTGGTGGTTTAGCACCGAGTTTGGCTTGCTGCGCGAAAATGGCGAGTTGAAGGTTCTCGGCGCTGGGTTGCTCTCATCGCCAGGCGAATTGTTGCATTCGCTCAATCCAGAAACGCCACGCTATGAGTTCGATATTGAACGCGTTGCCGATACTGCCTCGGCTCCCTATGGCTATCACGAGCACTATTTTATTCTCAATAGCCTCGATCATTTGCGCTCAATTGTCTATGAATATGCAGAATTAGAGGGCTTGCCCAAGCCATCATTACCTTTATAAGCTGAGCAATAGGCAATTAAGCCTCTCTCCTATGCAACAGGAGAGGGGCTTTTTGGTTGTGTGGTTTCCATTAACTAAACAGTTGTTGTGCCAGCTGTTAGCCCTTAGCCAAAAGCCCAATTCGCTATTCTGGCCATGTCAAACGAATGCATTCAGCATTGCCAACCACTTGCTGATTGCCGTGGGCATGCCAGCGTTGCATCAAGGCTTGATCAATGGTGGTGATGGTTTGGGTTTGCAGCCAAAGCATGGTGCGAATAACTTGACCATGGGCAAAAACGCAGCTTATTCCATCCAAGGTTTGCAGCTGTTGCAACGCTGCTTGCACCCGTTCGATGAGCATGCGAAAGCTTTCTGCATCGGGTCCATGGCGATAATCAGGGTCGCAGCGCTGCCAATATTCCGTAACCATTGGCTGACGATCGGCTTGGTTGGTGTTGCTGCAAAGCGCTGGCGAAAGATAGGTGAATTCGTGAATTGGCCAGATTTCTGCTTGCAACTGTGGGTAGCGCTCAAGCAATGGCGTTGCGGTTTGCTGCGTGCGCAAATATTGCGAAACAATCACCCGATCTGGCTGCGGCAGCCGTTCAACTAAACTATTGGCTTGTTGCCAGCCAAGCTCAGTCAAGGGAATGCTGGCTGGGTCGGCGGTTCGTTGGCCAGCGTTGGCGGCACTCTCCCCATGGCGTATCAGCCAGCATTCATGGCTCATTTGGCACTCCAGCGGGCATAAATTGAGGTCGATAGCAACCGACCAGCCGATTGTTCGCGCAAGGTTTGTTCGCCTGCATCAAGCGTTCCATCCAAGCCAGTGAGGCTATCGCTCAGCGTATTGGCGAGCATCAAGGCCGAGGCGCGGGTATCGTAGGTCGTTACCAAGCAGAACAATGGTTTGGGCGCGAGAATTGCCCGACATTCTTGCAACAGCACCGAAAACGATTCGGCAAATTGCCAAACTTGGCCTTGGCTGCCGCGCCCAAATGCTGGCGGGTCCATAATAATGCCTTCGTAATGTGCGCCCCGTCGGGCCTCACGCCGCACAAACTTCAAAGCGTCGTCAATAATCCAGCGAATCGAATCGGGCGCTAATTCCGAGGCTGCTTGATTTTCTTTGGCCCAATCGACCGAAGCCTTTGAGGCATCCAAGTGGGTAACTTTGGCTCCTGCTTGGGCAGCGGCCAACGAAGCCACGCCAGTATAGGCAAACAGGTTGAGCACCCGTGGTTGTTGGTCGGCGCGTTTAATGTGTTCGGCCACCCAATCCCATTGTGCACCATGCTCGGGAAAAACGCCAACATGGCGAAATGGCGTAAGTTGGGCCTTGAAGCGCAAGCCTTGGTAGCTCATCATCCATGTTTCAGGATGCGGCTTGAGTTTGCGCCAATTTTCGCCTTTGCCTTGATATTCGTAAATTGCGTGCGCCGCTTCCCACGCGCTGGCAGCGAGTTTGGGTTGCCACAAGGCCTCGCTTTCAGGGCGAATCACCGTGACTGGGCCAAAGCGCTCAAGTTTGCGGCCATTGCCACTGTCGAGCAAAGCGTAATCGTGCCAATTATCGGATGTGAGCAGTGAAAGTGTTTTCATAATTTTAGGGGTCGGGGGTCAGGGGCGAGGGGCTGGTAACCCCTACTATCCGCTTGGCCCTGCCAAACCTGATAAGTAAACCTTTGTTTGTATTGTTTCTCGAAGGTTAAGTTTTTGATCCACGAAGAGCACGAAGAGCACGAAGGCTGGAAACCGCGAAGAACGCGAAGGGCACGAAGCTATTTTAGCCACGAATTGCACGAATTCCACGAATAATGTCCGAAAGCCCATAGCATAAAGCCCTGACCCCCAGCCCCCGATCCCATTTTGACTTTTGCCTTCTGACTTTTGACCTTCTCCTATGTTCTATGCTCTATGTTCTATGCTCTTCTTCTTCGACTGGCTCCCAGCCATTGCGCAAATAAACTGTGCGAATATCTTTGGAGAGCAGATAGCCCAAGGCTAGCACAATCAGCAGCAAGGGTGAAATAACCTCAACGCTGAGAATCGAATTGCCAAGTAATTGGGCATTGCTCAGCACATAAAACGTGCTCAAAATAAACATAATCACGGTGGCAAACCACGACCAGCGCCATAAACGCCACAAGCCAAAGGCCAAGGCAATCAGGTAAATCGTCACGACGCTGGCCACATCGCTGGGCATAACATCGCTGCCGCCTGTTGCCAAGGCCGAAATAACCACCAACGCGGCGGCGCCATACAACGCCACAACCATCAGCACAATGCCTTTGGGCCGCTTGGCACGCCGCAGTTTAATCGCTTCTTGATCCGATGTTGTCATACTATTGGCCTTCATCAACCTGTCCCAAAATAATCCGATCAATCACTGATTCAACGGGCGCAAGGTCATCGGTAAAGACGCGATTTTCGCCTACGCCATCCCAGCGGCGAATTGGCTTTTTGTTGCTATTGCTGGCCAGCGCTTGCTCCATCACATAGCGCAAGGTCGGGTCTTGCATGGTTGCCAAATTGGCTTCAAAGTTGGCAACCCCATCGCCAACATCAGCTGGAACGCCAATCAACATCGTATTGAAATTATTTGGCACGTCGATCATATAGACATGGGCAAAAACGCTGCTCATGGTGTTGGCCAACACATTGACCAAGCGATAATCGCCGCCAGCAGCAGTGTTGGGCTTGCCTGCATTAACCACCGCCACACCGTTAGGAGCCAAGTGATCGCGCACGGTTTCAAAAAACTCACGCGTGGTCAGGTGAAACGGAATATAGGGCTGTTTGTAGGCATCCATGCCGATAATATCATATTTGTTGTCGTTGCCAGCGAAGAAAATTCGGCCATCGGCAACGTGCGTGTTGAAATTAGGAAACTGCGGCGTTTCGCCACGTTCTTTGTAATATTCAACATCGTGCATGGCGAAGTATTCACGGCCCAATTCAACAATGCGTGGATCAATTTCAATGCCATCGATCACCGACTCTGGGCCATAAATTGAGAGAAATTGCTTGGGTACCGAGCCAGCAGCCGAGCCAACCATCGCCATGCTGTTGACGCTTTCAACGCTACGGTTGGGGTAGAAATAAGGCGCAATGTTGTAGAAATCCCATGGCCCGTTGGTCAGCAAATCGCTGGGATTATTGGTTTGCTCAAATTTTGGGTAGTAGATTGAGTGGATGGCTTGGCCCTCGTTTAGCACCAAGCCGATCATTTTGTTGTCATCGCTGCCACGTTCGACAATCTGAATATAGTTGTAGGCCGAATCGTCTTCGGTAATCAGGTTACAGCCACGGCAATCGGCAACCTTAATTGGCTCGCTACGGGGCCAAAATGCCAAGGCGATGACCACAATCAGCGCTACCAAAGCCACTGGCAACAGCTTGCGCCGTTCCATCCAGAAGCCAGGCAACACCAGCAGCAACAAGCCCATGGCAAAAATATAAATCGTCATATTCGTGCCAACCGTGGGAATCAGAAACAGCACTGGCAAGAAGGTTCCGAGAATCGAGCCAAGCGTCGAGATGGCCGAGAGATTACCAGCGGCCTTGCCTGCATCTGCTGCATCGCGAATGGCCAAGCGCACTGCAAATGGGCTAACCATGCCCAACAAGGTGATTGGCACCGAGAACAAGGCCAAAACCCCAAGCAACGAGCCAACGAATGGCCCAGCCGAGCGGGTTGCAAAGGCGCTAATCGACCACTTCAGAATTGGCCGCGAGATCCATGGAATCACGGCGGCGGTGATTGCGCCCACCAAAATGATGCTACACAACAAACCCAACTCTGGCCTACGGTCGGCCCAACGCCCGCCAATCGTATAACCCAAGGTCAGGTACAGCAAGGTTAAGCCAATCACATTGGCCCAAATCAACTGCGATGTGCCGAAATAGGGCGCTAAAAGCCGCGATGCAGTCATTTCAATGCCGAGCGTACAGATCCCCGCACCAAAGACCAACAACATAAGGTAACGACGTGCCAATGCTTGAATCCTTTCAACAAAAAGCCGTGGAAGCCACCCATTGGGCGTTGCATCCACGGCACGACATGAGCTGAAAATCGGTAAGCAATTTAGCTAACCGATTGAAAAACCGTTTGCAAAACTTGCAGAAGCAGCAGCGCAATCAGTGGCGAGAGATCAAACATGCCAACTGATGGAATAACGCGCCGAATCGGTAGCAAGATTGGGTCGGTAATTTCGCGCAGAATCAAGGCAAACCGTGATTGACCTTGTGGATCAAACCACGACATGATGATTCGCACAAAGATTGCGATTTCGAGAATCGGGATTAACAGGAGAAAAAATTGGCTAATGAAATTGCCCATGAGCGCCCCCAACAGGTGGTTTGCCGCATTTCTGCCGTCAAGTATACCATAAGCGTTTGGCTTATGGTCAGTCAAGCAGCCCCAACTATCCAGATGTCATATTAGTTCATACAAACAGCTAAAGGCCCGTATTTGTTTGCTTGTAACCTCAAATTTCTTGCTCACAGAGCTGCCTGGCGGCTGATTTATGTTTCCCAGAGTTTATGATAACCAGCTTCGGTTGCTTTGTAACCCAGCATAAAATCGCAAATTTGGCTCTTGTCATATTCTAATATTTTTGATATAAATACATATAATCTAGAAAAGTAGAATATTGCATGAGGGCAATCATATGTTTAACCGAGGTTTGATGCTGCTTTTGGTCTTGATTGTGGTTGGATGTGGCGAGACGGCCAATCAACCAACCACAATTCCAGCCAGCGCGACTACTGTTCCTGCAACCGCTATTGATCCGACGGCGGTTCCCAACCAGCCAACGAGCGCAGCGCTCACGCCAAGCATGGTTCCTAGCACGCCAACGCTAGAGGCGACCAATCCAACGACGGCAACGATTAGCAATCCCCAATCGACTGAAGAGGTACTGGCGTTTATTCGCCAAAATCCGAGCAATGTTAGCTTGGTGAGCTATAGCACCAACAGCGATGGCAGCATTAACAACGCTGATCCGCTGATTGAATTCAATGCGCAGCAAGCACTGCCCTTGGCTTCGACCATGAAAATCGTGATTTTGGCCAGCTATGCTCAAGCAGTCGAGGCAGGTACGCTTGACCCTGAACAACCAATTAGCTTGGCCGATTGGGAAGCTTGGTATTGGCCAAATACCGATGGCGGCGCGCATCCAGCAGCCTTGAAACGGCTTGGCATTCCCGCCGATCAACGTGGCTTTGCCAATGATCAAGCGCAAACTGTGCCGCTCAAAAGCTTGGCTCAAGCCATGATTTTCGAGAGCGATAATGCTGCCACCGATTATTTAATCGATCGCTTAGGCATTCCAGCGCTTGATCAAACGATCGTTGAGCTTGGTATGCAACAGCAAACCAAAATTGTGCCCATCGTCGGGCTATTTCTGTTGGTGATGAACCCTGATGCGCCAGCAGATGCAACGAGCATGCAAACACTATTGGAGCTTGATCAAGCCGGAATCGAGCAACAAGCGTTGGCACTGGCCGAGCGCTATCAAGCAGAGCCGGAATGGCGCAAAGCAGCCCAAGATCAGACCCAATTGCAGCTTGATCTGGCACAACAAAGCCAAGTTTTTGCTCACATTATGCCCAAAGGTAGTGCCAGCGATTATGCCAAGGTTATGGCTTTGGTTGGCAATAATCAATTGCTTAGCCCAGCAGTTTCGCAAACGATGCGCGAATTTTTAGAGTGGCCAATGACGATTCCTGGTAACGAAACAATGTTCACGCATTTTGGCACCAAGGGCGGCAGTTTACCCGGAATTCTGACTGAAGCGATGTTTATTCAGCCTGCGCAGGGCGAATGGGCTGATCGCACCAAAGTTGTCGTGTTGTTCTTCAACCAATTGCCTGAGCAAGCATGGATGGGCTTGATGCAATCGTTTATTCAACAGCAATTTGCCGTGCAACTCGCGCTTGATCCTACATTTGCTGAATCGGTGGCAAGCCAGCTAAAATAAGCCGATTTCAGCCAGAGGAGCCAATGTTATGGATTCAGCTCAATCATTGCTAGATCGAATCGCTGCTTTAGAGGCCCGCGTAAGCGCTTTAGAAACCCAAAATCCTGCAAGTATAGCAGCAACCAACGAAGAATTGGGTTTGGTGCGTCAACTCCAACAACGCACAGGCAGCGATTATGAGCATGAGCTTGGCCATGGCGCGTTTCTCTTTGCTGGCTCAATTAGTTCAGTGCTTGGCAATTATGTTTGGCAGGGTGAGCATGGCTTGGGCGAATTGCTGCGCCACCCTGTCGAACAAATAATTACTGTTCTGAGTGCCTTGGCTAGCCCAATTCGTTTGCAGATTGTTCAAACTTTGCTTGAAAAGCCAGCTAGCAGCCAAAGCCTGTTGGAGCAATTGCATATGCAATCGGCTGGCCAGTTGTATCATCATCTCAAAGAGTTACGCAATGCTGGGATTATTATCCAACGTGGGCGCAGCGACTACAGCTTAGAAATAAAGGCCTTAATTCCGGTGATGATCATTCTCGCAGCAGCCAAAAATATTGTTGATTGAGGGAGAAATGAGAGTATAGAACAAAGAGCATAGAGCATAGAACTTGGGGATTAGGGGTCGGGGGCTGGGGATCAGGCTCTAGGCTAACGGAACATAATCCGAATAATCTGTGCAATCTGTGGCTAAAAATAAAATTATTCGTGGAATTCGTGCAATTCGTGGCTAAAAGAGCTTCGTGCCCTTCGCGGTTTCCAGCCTTCGTGCTCTTCGTGCTCTTCGTGGATCAACATCTACTCGACCACAACCTTGCCAACCACCGCATAATCGCCAAGCAACAAGCCATTTTGGCTCCACACGCCAGCGCGGCTCCAATCGCCAAACTCATCAAACCAGCCCATGCGCACTTCGTATTGGCCTGGTTCAAGCTCGGCAGGCAAATGAATCGTCAGCAAATCTTCCCACCAATCATCTGGTGTCCAGCGCAGCGCTTGCCAAACCCCATCTTGCGGCTGCACATCGAAGGCAAAACTTTCGCTTTCGCTGCCAGGCTTGGCTAAATGCACAAACAACGACCATTTACGATCTTGTTTGCCAACTGCGCGCCAGAGCGTATTGACCAACCAAGGTTGGCCAGCCTTGGCGGTTTGGGGCAATAAAATCCCGCGTAGCTCGATAGGATTAGCCGTATCTGGCCGCCACAAAGCCAACACTGGCCGCTCTGGCTGTGGCTCAACCACTAAATAGGGATAGGCGGCGCTGATCACTGTATTTGGCAGGCCAACCGCCATGGTTACTAATAACGCTGGCAAAAGCCAAGCCGCCGTTTTGACGCTGCGCTCAAGCCCCATTGCCAAGGCGCATGCAGCCACCGGAGCAGCCGGAAACAAGAATCGCGCTTGCCAACCAACTTGGCCGCTCAAGACTGCAAAGGCAAATGTCCATGCAAACGAAAGCCCAACCAAGGCCCACGCGAGCTGCCAGCGCTGCTCGATGCGCCAGCGTCGAATACCCAAAATTGCGAGGCCAATCCAGATTGCCAGCAACCAATACAGCCATTGCGGCGCGGCCACGCTCATCCAGCCAAAGCGCGCAATCAGCGACGTGCCCAAGGCATGCATGGCCTCGCCCCAATCGTGCAGGCTGAATGGCGAGAAGGTCGGGCTGCTAAATTCGCCTTTATACAAGCCCAAACCAAATGGGTCGCCATACAGCAGCAGGTTGCGCAGATACCACCAGCCAGCAATCGCCATGCTGCTGAGTGCAATCCAAGCAATGGCTGAGCGTAATTTGAGCGTATGCCGCAAGTGCCACAAGCGCAAGCCAATTAAGGGAATTAACATGACTGCGCTTTGTTTGGTGAGCAAGGCCGCCCCAAGCGTTGCCCCAACTGCCCATGGCCACCAAGGCTTCGGATGTGGCTCAAGCAACAGCCACAGCAGCATTGCACACAACAGCCACAGCAACGGATCATTCGAGACTAAAACCGAGTGAAAGAGCAATTGCGGCCAAAAGGCTAGCAAACTTGCAGCAAACAGCGCTAATGATTTGCGCAAGCCTAAACGCAAGCCAATGCTATAACCAATCACAATCGTCAATGTGGTACAGCCAATTGAAAACCAACGCAAACGATGCCAAACCAACACATCTGCTTGGTAGGGATGGCGATCGATCGAGCGCCATGCAAAAGCCGCTGGGTCTTTGCCGCCAGCCCAAATCCAATTATGATTATTGGCCAGAATGACTACTCGATCTTCGAGCGCAACCGAGCGCGCCAAAGGCTGCATGAGCCAATAGGCCAAGGGTGGTTGATGGCCTTCGCCTGGTACATCGCCCGCGCGTTGGTCGGGCAGGCGATTGTTGCGAGCCACAAACAAGGCATATTCTGCATGACCAGGCTCATCGGGGCCTTCGCCTAACGGAATGCGCGTACTCCACCAGACCGCTAGCGTGCAATACACCAGCAGCAACAGCAGCAAAGGCCAATGGTAGCGGAAGCGTTTTAATGCAGGCATTGAAGCAAGGCGCTGAATGAGGCCATTCAGCGCCAATCGGAGAATTAACCGAATTGTTCTAAGAAACGACCATCGTTGGAGAAGAACCAGCGAATGTCGTCGATGTCATAGCGCAACATTGTTTGGCGTTCTGGACCCATCCCGAAGGCAAAACCGCTCCATTCAGCGGGATCGTAGCCGCCGTTGCGCAACACGGTTGGGTGAACCATGCCAGCGCCCAAAATTTCCAGCCAGCCACTCTTTTTACAAATCCGGCAGCCTTCGCCACCACAGATGAAGCATTCGATGTCGACTTCGACACTTGGCTCGGTAAACGGGAAGTACGAAGGTCGATAGCGCACTTTAACATCATCTTTGAACATGCGGCGGGCAAAATTGGCCAACGTGCCTTTAAGATCTGCCATAGTAATGTTGCGGCCAATCACCAAGCCCTCAACTTGATGGAACATCATCTCTGAGCGAGCGCTGACTGGCTCGTAGCGATAGCACTTGCCAGGCAAAATCACCCGAATTGGCTCAGGGTTCAACGTTCGCATCACATGAATCTGGCCTGGTGAGGTGTGGGTGCGCAACACAACTTTTTGCTGCGGATCATCAGATTGCACATAGAACGTGTCCCACATATCGCGGGCTGGGTGATGCGCAGGCATGTTGAGCAATTCAAAATTATACTCATCTGATTCGACTTCGCGGCTTTCCCAAACTTGGAAACCCATTTCAGCAAAAATATGCTGAATCCGGCGCAGCGATTGGGTGCTTGGATGCAAACGGCCAATGTTGGCTGCCCGCCCAGGCAAACTAATATCAACTGCATCTTCTTCAAGCTCTTGATGCAATGCTGCGCTTTGCAAGCGTGATTCCAAAGTTGCTTCTTGTTCGCTCAGCGCCTGCTTGATTGCCCCGAAGCGTTGGCCAAAGGCTGGCCGATCTTTGGGGTCGAGCTTGCCAATTGATTGACTTGCCTGGGCCAACGAACCCTTTTTGCCTGTCCATTGAGTGCGCCAGGCTGCCAAATCATCAAGCGATTGGACATTGGCCAAGGCTGCTTTGGCCTCTTTTTCAATCTGATCTAATTGCTCAAACATGCCATTCCTACCTTAACCAACTAATTATGCTCCGCGTAGTGTAGCATACTCATTGGGCTTTCTGTTCATTCAAATCACGAAGTTGGATTCCAGCGGCACTTACAACGGCCAAATGGCTCATTTCTCGTCTCCGCGCATCATTTAAGTTAGCAGCAGACGAACGCTGGCGCAAATCAACTGCCGTGCGATAGCCTTGTTGGCGCAAGCTTGCCGCCGCTTGAATGACCAAACTATGGTCATCGCCAACCACCAGCACGCTCTTGTTCGGTATAATCTCAGCTGGGGCAACTGCCGCCACGATTCGTTCGAGGCCATAGGCAAAGCCAACTGCTGGCATGGAGCGCCCACCGAGCGCTGCAACCAAATCATCATAGCGTCCGCCGCCGCACAATTGCAAGCCATCAGCGCCATCGATCTCGAAAATGAGGCCAGTGTAGTAATGCAAGCCACGACCCATGCCAAAATCGAGCACAACCTGATCTGCTGGCACGCCATATGCCTTGAGTAAATCAAGCGTGGTTTGCAACTCATCCAAAGCATCGGTTGCAACCGTATACTCTGTGCAGAGTTCGCGCATGTGCTGCATAACGCTTGGCGCAGGGCCATGGGCCGCTGTCAGCGCCGAAAGCAAATGCCAAGCGCGATCAAGGTTCAGCGTATCGTCGCCACGGCGTAGTTTGCGCACCAAGCGCTGAATAATTGCTTGGGGCTCGCGACCACCGCTATCGAGGCGCACGCCAAGGCTTGGCACCACGCGCAAGAGCAGCGTTTCAAGGTCTTGGTCGGCGAGGTGAGCAAGGCTAGCTAAATCGACTGGAAGCTCATCATCGTCGTCGCGCCATTGTTGCTTAACCGCATCAAGCCCTTTCGAACGAATCCGTTCGAGGCTCCAAGTGAGCGCCGAGATGATGCGTTCTGGTAAGCCAAGGCTATTGAGCAACGTCTTAATCACGCCAATATGGCCAATTGTTAACGTCCATTGCTCAATGCCCAACTCGCGCAGGCCAGTTACAGCCAAGCCAAGGGCTTCAGCATCGGCCAATGGGCCAGGCGCACCGAGCAATTCGATGCCAACTTGGGTAAATTGACGATAGGTTGCGCGGCGCGGGCGTTCGTAGCGAAACACCGGGCCAGCGTAACGCAAGCGCAACGGAATCGGCGCATCGCCCAAGCCACTGATGACCGCTCGTAAGACCGAGGCCGTCCATTCAGGGCGCAGGGCCAAATCGCGGCCAGCTTGATTCCAATGGTACAATTTGGCGATGAGATCATCACCAGATTTCTTTAAATACAATTCACGATGCTCAAGCAAGGGCAACTCAATTGGGTCGTAGCCAGCTTGATCAAAGGTAGCGGTTAATGTCTGAATCAGTGCCTGACGTTGGTGAACGGCAGCGCCAAACAGGTCACGCGTTCCACGAACCACTTCAGGAGTTAATTGATAGCCCACAGGTTCCTCCGAGCACAATTAAGCCACATTGTACGCGAAAATTCGTTGTGGGTGAATGGAACCAATGAGGGTCGTATAGCGTAAAGTACTTATGTCTGCCTTGACGACGATAGAGTGGCGTGATACGCTGCTTTTGTTGGTACTTTACAGCTTGTTAACTGCCACGGGAAGGAAAGCCTATGCATGGATTAATGATTTTTTCGGGATTATTTGGTGCGTTGGCAGTCATCTTTTGGTTCTTCGGTCAGCCAATTTGGTCATTGTTAAATGTCCCCCGTCAACTCAACCAATTGTGGCAAGGTGTTTCAGTTCGGCGTAATCACGCAATTGAACACGCTACCGTCAATGTGCTTGAAGAGCGCTATGGCTCGCAGATGGTTGATGGCTGTGCGACGACCGAAGGTTTCCGCATTCGCGCCGCGATTGATCCAGCGTTATTGCTCGATGCTGCCCGCGAAGGCCTTTTGCGGCTGCAACGCGGCGATCGTTCAATGGCAATCTATCGTCGCTGTGCAACGGCCATTAGTTTCTGTTTTCTAACAGTTGCCTCGGTTGGCCTTGGCATGGTTGCCTTCCTGGATATGTTGTCGAGTACCAGTATTTTCTTGGCATTAACCATTGCTGGCGCGCTTACACCGAAATTAAGCCCTCTTTTTCAACGCTTTTTTACAACCTCGCTTGATGTTAAGGGCATGACTATTGGCGCAATCGAGTTAGTGCCACCAACGTTGTTTATGGGTTTGTCGTTCGCTGCTGGCGGCGCAGAGTTCGCCGTGCGCACCAAACCAGCTCGCCGCATCTACCAACCACCCTATCGCTATGGCGAACGGGTTCCGGTCTATGTGCCAGTTGAAAACAATACCCGCCAACGCTAAATCAGCCTGAATTAACCAATAATCAAAAGCCGAAGTTTAGTGCTTCGGCTTTTTTGTTGCCCAAAAAATCACCCTTGTGTCTGCCCTTGGGGATGACTCTATACTAGCGCTATGAACGAACCGCTTATCTCAATTGGCAACTTTGCCGAGGCAACTCGGCTTTCGCTCAAGGCCTTGCGTTTGTACGATCAACTGGGCATTTTATCAGCTCGCTATGTCGATCCACACAATGGCTATCGCTACTATCACGCCGAGCAACTGGCACCTGCTCGCTTGATTAGCATGTTGCGCCAAATCAACATGCCGCTGGCCACGATTCGCCAAGTAATTGCTGGCGATGCCAAAGATGCCGAGATTTTGCTTAGTCGCTACATTCGCTCGGTCGAGTTGCAGGCAATCCAAGCCCGACGTGCCCAAAGCCTTATTCTCGGATTAATTCGTCAAGAAGGAGTTTGTATGAGTCTCGAAGTAACTGTCCGCCAACAAGCAGATCAGCCCATCCTGAGCATCACCAAACGCACGTTTGTTAACGAGTTGGATAATGTAATTGCCCATGCCTTCCACAGTATGGAACGCTTTGCTGCTGATAATAATTTAGTTGTGCGTGGGCCTGCATTTGGCATTTTTCACGGCACGATTAACGCCGATGATGACGGCCCAATCGAAATTTGTTTACCAGTTGATCAGCTTGTTGAGCAGCAAGGCGAGATTGTTGGGCGCATTTTGCCTGCTGGCAAAGTTGCAGTTGTGACTATGCATGGCGATCAATGCGAGTTTCCGCATATTTTGGCTGGCTACGATGCTGGTAGCGATTGGATCAAAGCCAATGGCTATGTTGTCTCCGATTCGCCGCGCGAAATCTGGGTCAACCCGCCTGGCCCTGATGCCTTGATGGAGATTGCTTGGCCCTTCCACGAAGCCTAGATGTGATGCACTCAGCCCCCTTGCTCGCATCCAGTGGGTGAGGGGGCATAAAATCGTTATAACAAACTAATCAGCCAATGCAACAGCGGCGCCATCAACAAGGCTGGTAGCAACGAAGCCACCCGAATTTTGGTTAGATCAAGCAGATTGATGCCGACCCCAACCACCATCAAACCGCCAACCCCAGTGATGATCAACACTCGTGGATCAACCGCTGGATTGGGCAAAATCGTGGCTAAGGAGCCAGCAGCGAGCGCTACGCCACCTTGATAGATTAAAATAATCAGAATCGAAAAGCCCACGCCGATGCCAAAGCTGCTGGCCAAAGCGACAGCTGCCAATCCATCAAGCGCCGCCTTGATGATCAACAGCTGGGCATCGCCAACCAAGCCATTGTTGATGCTGCCAATCAAGGTCATTGGGCCAATACAGAAGAGCAACGAGGCTGCGACAAAGCCCTCGGTAAAGCGTCCGCTGCCGCGAAATTTGGCTTTGAGCCAATCGCCAAGCGCTGCCAAACGCTCCTCAACCTGCCACCACTCGCCAAGCAAGCCACCAACGACCAATCCCACCAAGCCGATGACCACGCCATCGACCACAATTGGTTGGCTGGCTTGGGCGGTGCTTTGCAAGGTTGCGCCTGCTTTATTCATGCTGCCAGCCATCGATAAACCAATAAAAATTGTTACCAAACCCAAGGCCTGCATAATCACCGTTTGCATGCGTTCAGGCAAGCGCCCGCGTAGCGCCAAACCCAAACCCGTACCGAGCGCCACCGTTACCACGTTGATGATTGTTCCATTGAGCTTTGCCCACAAACTCAGATCCATTCTGCATACTCCTAAACAAAAACCACGAAGCCTTGGCGCTTCGTGGTTGTTTGGCATATGGTGACCCCGGCGCGACTCGAACGCGCGACACACAGTTTAGGAAACTGTTGCTCTATCCACCTGAGCTACGGGATCGTACCAACGGCAATTATGCTTAAGCCCGCCCGAAATGTCAACCCCGTATAAGTAAGGATGAGGGATGAAAGGGAGAAGTCAAAAGGCAAAAGTCAAAATGAACCTAGAGAGCATAAAATAAGGATGAAGGATGAAGGATGAGGGATGAAGGCGAGAGCATAGAACAAAGAGCATAGAACATAAGGATTGGCTATAGGCTATTGGCTTTTGGAATCCCAAAAAAACGTTCCGCTAGCCTATAGCCTTGCTTCGTGTTCTTTGTGGTTTAGAAACCTAAACTTTGCCCTATGTTCTATGCTCTTCCTGGTTAAATTTGCAAGCCAATCTCGAAGCTGGCACTATAGCCTTGGCCGCTTGGTACAACCGTCAAGACTGTTTGGCCAGCGCTTTGTTGATAGATGCCATCGCCATCGTTGAGTAAGGTGCGTACACCTTTGGCAACATACGGCGTTTGCGCATGCACCACATCGGTCAGGCTTTCGTCGAAGAAAAATTGTGAAGTAAATTCATAGCCTGCATCGGTGCGAATTTTAAAGTGAATATGCACCGCCCGCCCTTGATACCAACCAGGATAGATTGTGGTGAAGTTGGCAACCCCAGCGTCATCGGTGCGCTGATAACCCCGCAGGAATTTCTGCCCAACTGTGTCAAAGCTGCGATCGGTCGCATCCGAATAAACGCCATCAGCATCACAATGCCACAAATCGACAATTGCCCCTGCTAAGGCCGTACACGTACCAGCCCCAATTTGACTGACCACCACTTTAATATCGAGCTGCGTGCCTGCACTAACAGCGTTATTGCTGGGATCAGAACGAATATCCGAGCGCTCTAATTTTTCATCAACAAAATAGGGACCTTCGGTTAACTCGGGCCGTACAATACAACTTGGCAAGGCTGCAACGGCCTCGCTAGTAGCGGTTGCCTCGGCTGTGCTGGTGGCCGCGCTGGTCGCCGTTGCAACCTCGCCGATTGTGTTGGTTGCTGCTGTTGTGGCGGTTGTGGTTGGCGCATTCGCCTGGGCAACGCTGGTTGCAGTTGGCGTTACGTCGCTGCTACAACCAGCCAAAACCGCTGCCGAGCCAGCCAAACCAAACAGTTTGAGCACCTCGCGGCGACTCAAAATCCGGCCAACTGGTTGATCATCATTATCCATGGCAATAACTCCTTGTGCATAAACCGCCCAAGCAGCATACCAAAGAATAATGAAGAAAACTTAAAGATTTTATAAGTAATTAGCTAAACATATGGATTAATAATGCCACCAAGGCAATGATTGCTGGGCCACCTTGGACAAATAAAATCGAGCGTTTGGCCGTCAAGCCGCCATAAATCGCCGCTACCACTACACAACACACGAAAAATAATTGAATTTGTAAGCCAAAATCAGGATTGGGATGCACCAAGCCCCAAATTAAACCAGCCGCCAAAAAGCCATTGTATAAGCCTTGGTTGGCTGCCAACGATTTGGTTTGTTGGGCAAACTCAGGCGTTAAGCCAAACGATTTGGCAGTGCTTGGCTTGGTCCAAGCGAACATTTCCAAATACAAAATATAGATGTGTTCGACCGCCACCAAGCCTACCAAAATTAAACTTACGATTGCCATAGCCTGTTACCTTTCCTTGGTTGCTAACTGTTGACAACTAGCTAGCTATAGTACCGCAAAAATTCAAATGTCAGAAGGCAAAAGTCAAAGGATGAAGAAAGAGCATAGAACATAGAACATAATCCTAAAAATCTGTAGCCACAAAACTTAACCTTCGTGCTCTTCGCGTCCTTCGCGGTTTCCATCCTTCGTGCGCTTCGTGTCCTTCGTGGATAAGATTTTAACGCAGAGGCGCAGAGAAGATATGGCTATAGGATAACTTTAATTCAAACAAAAGGGTTGAAAGCAAGCGCATAACCATCCACAAAGCACATTTTAGGGGGTACAGGGGGATGAAAACCCCCTGTGTTCCCCGCCTTGAGGCGGGGAACACAGGGGTGGTACGTTTCTAAAACTAACCTCTAGTTAGTTCATCCTCGATTGGTAGCCAGCGATAGGCAGTGCCCTCGGGCACGACATAGCCAAAGCTTGGGGTTGGAAAGTGGCATGGAGCAACTAAGGTTTTGCCATCACTTACTTGGGCTAACACGGCTAGCCGCGTGGCTTGCGCTTGATCACTATCAACATCCAAACCGGTGGCAAAGCTTGGCTCAAACATTTGAATTGGGTTGAAAAATATATCGCCAGCAAGCAACACTCGTTCGCCTGTGCCATGGTCAATCACAAGCGCGGTGTGGCCTGGGCTATGGCCTGGGGTAAACCATGTTGTGATGCCTTCTGCCAGTTCAAAATCTGGATCAAAAAACTCAAGCCGACCTTGGGCTTCGAGCCACAAAACCTGATCCTGCAAGTAGCCAGCGCGCTCAGGGCTGTGCTGTTGCATAAACGCAATCAGGCCTTTTTCTGCTTGATGAGCCAAATAGCGGGCATTCGGAAATCGTGCTTGCAAACTGCCATCGACATAATGGGTATTCAGCCCAACATGATCAACGTGTAAATGAGTTAGGAAAACCGTATCAATCATCGCAGGATCAACGCCCAGCAATGCCAATTGAGCTTCAAGTTGTTGGCTGCTCAGTGGTTGCGTTGGCGCTGGAGCCTTGCCCAAGCCAGTATCAACCAAGATCGTGCGCTCTGCTTGTTGAATCAGGTAGCAATGCACACGGCCTAGCAGGGTTTCTGGATTGTAAAACGAGCTTGGATAGCTCGCACGAACCTTATCCCAAATCTCGCCGCTGACTGGAAGTATCGGCCATGGCGTGGTGACATCGACGATTGCGGTAATCGTGCTTGGCCCAAGCTGAATTGTGCGCTGGTGGAGGGTTGACATCAATAACTCCTTGCTTTTGTCGGTATGCTATACTACTTGAATATGTTGAATTAGCGTTCAACTTGATTATATTGAACTGTAGTTCAATTTGTCAAGAGGGAAATTAACCATGGTTGATGATTCCAAAACTGCGAAAAAACCAACAGCGCAACGAGCTGATGCCCAACAAAATCATGGCCGGATTCTGGCGGCGGCCAAGGCGCGTTTTGCCAGTGATGGCCCAAACGCCGCGATGGATGCGATTGCGCGGGATGCTGGCGTGGCGGTTGGCACGCTCTATCATCATTTTGGCTCCAAAGAAGGCCTGTTGAATCTGGTGATTCATGAGCATTTTCAGGTGGTGATGGATTTTCTGGCAAGCTTGCAGGATTCGGCAGATCCTTGGTGGGCGGTCGAGCAGCTGGTGCGGGGCATGGCCAAACGCCAACTCAAAGATCGGGCGTTTAAAACCATGATTCAGCAACATACGAATTTAATTGCAGCCAGTAGCCAAGCTAAACAGGGCATCAATCCGGCAATTCAAAGCTTAATTGACCGTGCCAAAGCTGCTGGCTTAGTGCGTGCCGATTTGCAAGCAGGCGATTTATCGATCTTATTGGCGGGATTGCCGATCGGTGATGATCAGGCTGAACAGCGCGAACGCTATCTGGCAATTGTGTTGCAGGGCATCAAAAGCGAAAGCTCATAAGCATGTATAATGGGGCGGGCAGACTCCATTTGGCGGGTTTGCCATTGAATTTGCTTGCTCAACAACGCATGAAGGAGCGTTTTCAATGCAATACGGCACCAAATTAGCCGAAGGCAAAACCAAGATTATCTATGCTCACCCTGAAGACCAAAGCTTGGCCTATATGCTGCAAAAGGATTCGATTAGCGCTGGTGATGGGGCACGACGCAATGAAATCGAAGGAAAAGGCGCGATCAGCGGTCGCACCTCGGCTAATGTCTTTGCCTTGCTCAATCGCAGTGGCGTGCGCACCCACTACAAAGCCGATCCTGAGCCAGGCGTGATGGTCGTTGAACGCTGCGATATGTTGCCCTTGGAAGTCGTGATGCGGCGCTTGGCAACTGGCTCATACTGCCGTCGCCACCCTGAAACGCCAGAAGGCACGCGCTTTAGCCCACCCTTGGTTGAGTTTTTTTATAAAGACGATGCCAACCACGATCCGCAAATTGATTTGGCTGGGATTGTTGAAAAAGGCTTGGCAACTGCCGAGGAAGTGCATTTTATCGAGCAAGAAGGCACGCGGGTGTTTGAATTGCTCGAACAAACTTGGGCCGAGCGCGGCGTGCAATTGGTCGACCTTAAAATCGAATTTGGCCGCACTCCCGATGGTACGTTGATCGTCGCCGATATGATCGACAACGATTCATGGCGCTTGTGGCCCGATGGCGATAAGAGCAAAATGCTCGATAAGCAGATTTATCGCAATTTGCAAACCGTCACTGACGAAGCGTTACAAAACCTCAAAGCCAAATACGAAGAAGTTCGCGATATTACCGAGAGCTTCCGCTAAATTATTGCTTTTTACTGCGCCGCGTTCCATGCTTGTGGAGCGCGGTTTGGTATTAAGAGAGAAATTGCAATGGCCGCCGTGCTGCCGCAATTCCTGCTTGCACAATCCGTTGTGCCACCTCAACCCGATAGCGCCAATGCTCGACGTTACGATCATAGGTTGCTGCTTGACTTTGCTGAGCCTCTACATCAGCAGCTTGGGCTTGAAACTGATCGGGAATCTCCCAATCCAAGCCATCAACTTCGCAATAATTAAGTTTAAACCCACCGCGATGGAGCAAAATTGGCCATTCTGCATCGGTGCCAAGTGCATCGATTGGTGGGCTATTAGCCAAAATAAAATGCGCCGCAACTGGCGTAAAGCCGCGTGCCCCAGCGCTAAAATCCATTGGCGTGCCGAGGAAAAACGAGGCCATGGTATTGCTGGTGCGTTCGGTTTCGATCAAGGCGCGGGCATGGGTGGCGTAGGCTTGCCAGGTGCGGCCAATAATCAAACAATGGGTTTGCGAGCGTTGGGCGATGCTAGTTAATTCGTTAGGTCGCGTCTCGATCCAGCGCAAAGCCCGATCAAAATCGATTGCATGAATATAATTTGGTTGAGCTTTGAGCGCTTCGGCCAAGGCCACATGCCTGCCTTGTACCCACTCGTTGGTTGGCACTGCGCGCACGTTTGGCAAGGTGTTGAGCGTTTGCAAGAAGGCTTGGTCAATCGTTGGCGGCGTGCTGATCACAATTGATCGATAGAGCTGGCTTAATTGCGGCAAAAGCCGTTCAAAGCGCGCCAATTCGCCACGTGGCTGCCAAGCTGAGGCTAAAACTAAGCTCATCGTTGCCCTTCACTCAAGCGCAAATCAACCAGCGTCAACTGCACCGAACTACGGCCATTCCACTCGTTGAGGCCAACTGTATACACAATGTCGATCTGTGCGCCAGTATGCAATTCGGTCAGCCAATCGCCGAGGTTAAAGCCAATTGCATTTTGATAATGGCGACCTTGTTGCAAACGCAAGCGCAAATGTTGATTTTCAGCGCCAACGCCTTTTGCTTCGATGATAGTTACGCGGCGACTGCAAAAGCGTGGTTGTTGGTTTTCAAGCCCAAAGGGCGCCATTTTTTCGAGCACGCTCAGCATCTCAAGATTCAGTTGGTCGAAACTGGCTTCAGCATCGATCGCCAATTGCGGCACCATCATTTCGTCGCTAATTTGTTGATTGGCAATTGCCTGCAAACGCCGGGTAAGCTCTGGAATATGTTGATTGGCAATCGTAAAGCCAGCGGCAGCAGCATGGCCACCATATTTTTCAAACAAATCGGCACATTCGGCCAAAGCGTTGACAATATTAAAGCCTGGTATCGAACGCGCACTGCCGCGGCTGGTATGTTCTTCTTTGCCCATCACCAGCACTGGGCGGGCAAATTCTTCGGCCAATTTGCCTGCTGCTAGCCCAACCACGCCATGATGAAAATCCTCGCCAACAATCACCAAAATTCGTTGATCAAGCTGGCCGCTGCTTTGGGCCAGATCACGCGCTGCTTGTTGCACATCGCGAGTCAAGGCTTGACGCTCAAGATTGGTGCTATTCAATTGGTCGGCAAACCCATCGGCTTGGGCTTGTTCAGGCGCCAACAACAAACTATAGGCAATGCTGGCGTCGACCAAACGGCCAGCAGCATTAATCCTTGGCGAAAGCCGAAAGCCAACGCTGCTCGCATCAATTTTGCCTTGCTCAACCCCAGCCACTCGCAACAAGGCCTTTAATCCAGGCCGTTGGCTTTCGTTCATGGCCTGCAAGCCAAAATGGACTAGGACTCGATTCTCGCCAGTCAAGGGCATCATATCGGCGATTGTGCCAAGCGCCACTACATCGAGAATCTCGCGGGCACGCAGGTTGGTAGGCTGAATGCCTGCGCGCCACAAGGCCTCGTAGAGCTTGAACGCTACGCCTACGCCACACAAACCCTTGAACGGATAGCGGCAATCGCTGCGTTTGGGGTCAACGACTGCATAAGCTGGGGGCAAATGCAATGGCGGTTGGTGATGATCAAGCACAATCGTATCGAAGCCAAGATCGTTGGCGCGGCTAATTTCAGCTGCATTGCTAATGCCACAATCAACCGTTACGAGCAGATCAATGCCTGCTTGATGCAATTTTTCGATTGCTGCCAAGTTCAGGCCATAGCCTTCGCCCTCGCGTTTGGGAATATACGGCTTTACTTCGAGATCAAAGGCTTTGAACAATTGCATTAATAAGGTAACGCCAGTCACGCCATCGGTATCAAAATCGCCATAGACCACAATTCGTTGTTTGTGCTCAATCGCTAGCTTAATCCGTTCGACCGCGCGATCCATATCGTGGAGCAAAAAGGGATCGTGGCGTTGTTTCCAATCGATATTGAGAAACTGCTCAACCGCTGCTGCATCGCGCCAGCCGCGATTCCATAAAATAGTTGCTAGCAATGGATGGTACTCGCCGAGGCTGCGAAGTTGGCTTGGCGTGGCCTTGGTTGGCAATTGCCAATGGCGCATAACACGTTGATTGAGCATAAAATCCCTCATGAGCTGGATTAGTTTGGCGATTGTAGAGATAAGCAGCGCAATCGTCAAATTGATTTGGCTGAATAGTTCATTATAGAGCCATAAGCAAGCATTTTTTGGCATGGCCAAAGGCCCATTAATCGTGCTGATTAATGGGCCTTTGCGGTTGAAATTAATTATTTGCTTGTTGCTGGGCGGGCAGGCAAGCCTCGTTCGCTCGCCAATTGCTGGCGTTGACCAGTTGGCTGGCTGAAGTTGTTGCTTGTCGTAATTGAAAGGAGATTATTGTATTCGCCATTCAAGGCTTCGTGCACTTCCAAGACTGCGCCATAATTGGTTGCAGCATTGTAGGCATCGGCCTGCACATAGATCTTGGTTTGGGCCGCTATTCGGTTCGACCAAGCGCTTCTGCTCGTCGAATAATATTGATCATACGGCTGCAAACTGATCGATTGGCCTGGCTCAAGGCTTTGGGTCACGCCCCAAACAATCCCTTGCTGCGCAACATCCCACCATTGTTGGTTGACATGGCTTGGCGCTGGATTTGGCGCGAGATACAAATCGACCCAAAATGCTTCGTTGACTGCACAATTGCCTTGGTTGGTCACGATAACTTCCAACTGCTGCTCGACCGTGATACTGCTCACCACCAAATCTGGGTAGCAATTGCGGATCACCAAGGGCAAGAAATTGCGGCTGGTGCCCACAAATGGCGTGCCAGTGGCGGTCGCCGTATTGGTTGGCGTACTAGTTGGCGTGTTGGTCGCGGTTGCTGTGGCCGTATTCGTGGCGGTTGGGGTTGTGGTTGGGGTTGGTGTGTTGGTCGCGGTTGCTGTGGCCGTATTCGTGGCGGTTGGGGTCGCGGTTGTGGTTGGTGTATTGGTTGCGGCGCTTGGCACACAGCCAGCAACCACAATATCATCAACATTCCAGCCAGGAGCGCTAACTAAGCTGTCGCTACCCATGCGGAAGCGCAACCAAACCGTTTGGCCTGCCAAGGAGGTCAAATTGGCAGTTTCTTCGATATACACTGGATAATCGCCGCTCATGCCAACGAAGGCCGATCGTCCTGATAAGGGATTATCGCTCTCAAGCGTTAGCACATCATCGTAGCCCGAGCTGGTAAAGAAACTCCCAAGATCGTTGAAAGTACTACCATCGGTGCTATATTCAACCACCCCACCATCATAATAAATATCAAATGGCGTGTTGTTGCGTTTGGCTGAGCGTTCGGGCATCGGCGTTGGTTCGCCGCCACCACCTTCGGTATCAAACTCAAAGCTATAGTTATGGTTGAAATACAACGTTACGTCACTTGCGCCAGCTGGAATTGTGATGCTTGCCATCGTCGTTAGCCGTTGATCGCTAATCGTCTCAGGATTGTCGGCATGCCACGAAAGGCTGGGGCTATTAAAGCTGCTGCTATCTAAGGTCCACGTTGGGCCTGTGCCACTGACATTCCATAGCGGTTCGCTGCTCACACTATCGCTGAACAACACTTGCAGGTTGCTGCCTGGGACACATGCACTTGGCGGCGTGGTTGGGGTAACTGGCAAGGCTGTATTGCTGGGTGTTGGCGTGTTACTTGGTATATTAGTTGCCGTGTTGGTTGGCGTGTTGCTGGGCGTATTAGTCGCCGTGTTGGTTGGCGTGTTACTTGGGGTAAATGTTGGCGTATTGGTCGCCGTATTGGTTGGCGTGTTGCTGGGCGTATTAGTCGCCGTATTGGTTGGCGTGTTACTTGGGGTAAATGTTGGCGTATTGGTTGGCTCAGGGGCAACCCAACATTGCGAAAACTCCGAGGTTTCGTTCGTAGTCGTATTCGTTGCTAAAATCGTGATATTTGGGGCTGGGCTGGGAAACAGCTTGGTAAACGTGCTGTATCCAGCAGCATTGGTCGTGAAAAAATCACTTTCTAAGAATTGTTGACCCTCGCCGTAGCCCGAGGCATCGCACGTAGCGTTGCTATAGAACGCCAAGCGAAACTCTTGGCTGGCAGTGCTGTTAAGCGTCCCTTGAATCGTAACCGTTGTGCCATTATCAACTACATTCGTGACGACTGGATAATTTTGGGTGCTGTTCGGGCCTGCATCAAGATCATCAAGATCGTTGGAGGTGGGGCCATCATTATTAATATCAATGCCTAAATCAGTATTGAATGCAATGATATTTTCGCTCAATAAGCCTTCGCCGCCGATTTTGATGTTGCTCGGAGCCAATTCGCCCAACTCCGCCAGCATAATCCCATCGCCTTGGTTGCCAAGCGGGCTGTTATCAAGTGCGACGCCAATGCGATTGCCTTGCACGGTAACGTTGGTAGGGTCGAAAACGAAGTTTACCCCATTGCTGTCATTGCCACTGATCAGGTTGCCCTCTGCTTCATCGGCAGTTTCGTCGCCGTCAGTGCCCAGCACTAAGCCTGCAACTTCATTTTGAATTTGCACCCCAGCTCTGTTTGGGCGGGCAACTAATCCTGTACTGTCAGTCCCAATGTAATTACCACTGATGATCGTATCGGTAATTGGCTGATTGCCACCACCAACGCCAACCCCAAGATCGCTATTGCCGCTAATGATGTTGCGTTCTAAAGCATCGCTCATGCCATCGCCATTGGTACCGATGCGCGTGCCGTTTGGCCCAAAACGCACCACAACCCCACGCTGGTTGCCAACGGCGGTCGTGCCAGTTGGATCAAGCCCGATAATATTGCCTGCAATGACATTATCGGTTGGGAAGCCGCTGGAGCCACCGCTAAATTCGGCAATTTGCACGCCCTCTGCGCCATTGCCACTGATCACGTTGCCTTCGACGGCATCGCGCACGCCATCACCATTGGTTCCAATGATCGTCTCAATCGTATTGCCACTAATCTGAATACCTGTATCGTTGGCTGCTGCGGCAGTTCCGGTTGCATTTAATCCAATATAATTGCCACTAATCCGATTATTCGATGAGTCAGAAATGGAGATGCCTAAGATATTGCCGCTGATGATATTGCGTTCGGCTGAGTCGCTAATGCCATCACTGTTGGTGCCGATTGTAACATTACCGATCGTTGGCCCATAAAATTCGATGCCAGCGCGATTATTACGCCCGGTATTGCCATCGCTGGCCACCCCAATATAGTTACCGGAGATGCGGCTATTCGCACCACCTGAGAATGAAATACCATTGAAGGTTTGGCCAGCAATAATATTGCCTTCGATCGCATCATTGCTGCCATCGCCATTGGTGCCAATAATCGCTTGATTGCTGTTTGGATAGAGCAAAATGCCCGTATTATTGCCGTTGGCGGTTTGGCCGTCGGCTTCGAGGCCGATAATATTCTGCGTAATCCAAACATTATCGCCTTTAACGTTAATCCCAATCCAAGTATAAAAGCTTGGACTGCGGGCAGCATTCACAACCAAACCGCGAATCACTGAATTATCAGCTTCGACTGACAGAATTTCAGTATCGTTAAATGCGCTAGGATCGCTCAAACCTGAGCCATCGATCTCGACCACCAAGCTCATTGGCCAAGTGCTACAATTGCTGCCTGCTTGGCTACAGCCGTCAAGCTGAATTTGGGTTTGCAGTGCTGGTAGTTCGCTTGTCAGAACGATGGTTTTAACCCCAGCCCCTGGAATCGCAAAATTAATCGTATCAGCAGCAACATTGGCATTCGCGGCATTAATCGCTTCACGCAAGCTACAATCTTGGTTGCCTGCGCCAGTGCCAAGCGCATCGCAGGCGCCATCGTCAGTATCAGCAATGGTATTAACCACAAAGGTTGCTACTGGAGCAAATGGCTTTGGCTGTGCTACAGGTTTTGGCGCTGCTGGTGGCGAATTCAAGGCGCGCAAGCGTTGAATGCTCAGCGGCACTTCGCGCTGAGCAGGAGCCTGATTCAACGCCTCAGCTCGTTGCAAGACCGCTTGATCGAGCTGTTTGGCAGTTGGTGGGGCGAGCCGTTGGGCAGCGACAGGGCGATTGAGCAGCGCCCCAGTCACAATCAATAAACCGACCATTCCTAATGAAAGCAAACGAATAAAACGCAGTGAAAATGGATGCTTCATAGACCTACCTCTGGCATCAGCATTGACGACCTCACACAAAACAGACCATTTGGAATTAGCGCTGAACGAAAATTGCCAATGCTACAACAACGAACACCAAATGCTGATGCTTGGTGTTCGTTGTGATTTGCTCCAAACTATTGGGGCTAATTTGTGGCGTTTATTGCCACAAATTGGCTTGTTGGGCCATGATAATGCTCATAACCTTGTAGGTGAGTTTGGCACTCACAAAATTTGGCGCATGGAGCTGTTCAATCGGTGCTAATTCCATAACATCAAAGGCCACAACCTTCGAGGATTCTTGCACTAGAATACGGGTAATTTCGAGCACTTCGCGCCACGTCAGGCCATCTGGCTCAGGCGTGCCAGTCGCTGGCACAAGGCCAACATCCAAGCCATCAATGTCGATTGTAAAATAGACCTGCTTGCCGCGCACAAAATCACGCAAGGCTTGTAGATGCAGCCCATCATGGACATTCTCACTATAGAAGGTCGTAATGCGTGGGTCAGTTTTGATCAGCTGGGCTTCGCTAATATCCAACGAGCGAATGCCCAATTGCAACAAATCGCCAGCGCCAACATCGAGAATTCGGCGCATTGCACAGGCATGCGAGTGTTTGCTGCCCTCGTATTCGTCGCGCAAATCGGCGTGAGCATCTATTTGTACCGTCACAAAATCGCCATGAACTGCCTGCAAACCTTGGGCGACAGCGCCAGAAACTGAATGCTCGCCGCCAAGCACGCACACCAATTTGCCCAAGCGCGCGGTTTGCTCAACTGCTTGGGCAATGCTTGCCATGGCGCTATCAGGGTCTTGATCATTCACCTCGACACTGGGCAAGGTATGGACGCCCCAAGTTTTGGCTGGCTCGTTATCAAATTCACGATCGTAAAATTCGACCTGTTGCGAAGCCTCGATAATTGCCGCTGGACCATTAGCCGTGCCACCGCCATAGCTCACCGTAGCCTCAAAGGGGATAGGCAAAACCACCACCTTGCTCGTGTCGAGCGTGCTATACTGCTGGTCTAAGCCCAAAAAATTATCGGGAGTGGTATGTGTCATCGTTTTCCTCATTCCACAAAAGTACTATTAAGAACCGTAAAGAGAACCATAGAACCGCACCGCAGAAACGGGTATAATCACCATTGTACGAGACAAACGGGCGCTGACGATCAGCAATTTAGTCAATAACGAGGATACCAATGAGCGTCGAACATGTATTAGCCGACTTTCTCGAAGCCAATCTTGCGCGCTTCGCCAAACACGCTGGCGAATTGCTGCGCCAAGTGCCCAATTCGCCCTACACCAAGCTCTCAGACGCAGAGTTGATTCCCCGCATGCAAAAACCGTTTGTTGCCACCATTGAAGCCTTGCGCGGCGATATGCAAACCCTGATTGATTTTTCCCGCCAATCGATCAAGCCTGTCGTTGATAATCCTAACGCCAGCAGCGACATTGTGGCCCAAATTGGCGAGGCGATCTACAGCACCCTCAAAGTGGCAGCCCGCGAATGTTTTGCCGATGATGAATTGAATTATGCCTTGGCGTTGGCCGCCGCTGCTGAAGTGACCTTTATCTCAAATAAAAATAGTTATCAAGCCTTTGTCGATATTCGCGAAGCCCGCATTCGCGAACGTGAAGAAACCTTGCAGCAAATGACCAGTGAATTGGATCAAGCCAATGCTGCGTTGCGCGAGCTGGCAGCGCCGATTGCACCAATTCACGATAATATTTTGGTGTTGCCGTTGGTTGGTTCGATCGATACCAACCGTGCCCAAATGCTTACTGAAGATCTGCTTGAGCAAATCGTTGCCCGCCAATCCGATATTGTAATTATGGATATTACTGGCGTGCCAATTGTTGATACCAATATCGCCAATTATCTTGTGCAAACGACCAAAGCAGTCAGCCTATTGGGCGCCCAAGTCATTTTGGTGGGCATTAGTGCCGAGGTGGCACAAACCATCGTTGGCCTTGAACTCGACCTGCGCCAATTATCGGTGCGGGCCAACTTGCAAGATGGCATCGAATATGCACTGGAGCAAGTTGGGCTTGGCATTCGCCCCTTGCACGAGCAACGTCGTGGATAAGCTCGATTGGCATGATCTGCGTCCGATCATTTTATTGGATATTGATGGCGTGATTAATATGTTTGGGCGCTTAGGGCCAACCCAACAGCGCATTCCGCCAGGCATTCCAGTTCAATATCCGCCGCAGATTCATGCTTCAATCGCTCGCTTAGCCAAACTTGGTCAGCTTATCTGGTGTTCGACGTGGCTGCAACTGGCAAATTTTGGCTTGCATAGCGACCTTGGCTTGCCAGAATTACCCTTAATCGAGCCGTTGGCCGAAAATCCCAAGGCGATTTTGTGGAAACTCAACAGCGTTGCCAAACACCTAGCAGAGTGGCAAAAGCCAATTATTTGGATCGAAGATGGCTTTCGGCCTCAGGTGCATAGCTGGGCACAGCAACGTAGCCAACAAGGTCGTTTTACTCAATTGATCGATGTGCGCGAAACTGGCTTAATTCCCCAAGTTGTTGACCAACTTGAACAGACCCTTGCCCGTTTCGCTGCCTGAGGAACTACCTATTTCATGTTGACTCATCTTGATGATCATGGTCGGGCGCATATGGTTGATGTTGGGGCCAAGGATGTAACCCAACGTGAAGCCCAAGCCCAAGCAGATGTGCGCATGCAACCAACAACCCTAGCATTATTGGTGGCCGGAGAATTGCCCAAAGGCGATGTATTGGCAACAGCCCGCATCGCTGGGATTATGGCCGCCAAACGCACTGCCGATTTGATTCCCTTGTGTCATCCACTGCCGCTGAGTGCAGTCGCGATTGAGATCGAGGCGCATCCCGACCAATCGTTATTGCGTATCATCAGCACGGTGCGTTGCACAGGCCGCACTGGCGTAGAAATGGAGGCGCTGATGGCAGCATCAGTCGCAGCCTTGACCATTTACGATATGGCCAAAGCTGTTGATCGTGCTATGGTGATTGAGCAGGTTTTTGTTCGCAATAAAACGGGCGGCGCACGGGGCGACTTCCAGCATCCCCTCACTCCGCTTGATACCTCAGAGTAAGCTTTGACTATCGAGCGTAGAGCGCCTCGCCTGTGACCTACATTGTCTCAACGACGCGGCAGAATGGTCATGAAAGGTTGTCTCTATGCGCGCACTTGTATTTAGTGGCGGTGCCAATCGCGGTTCACTCCAAGCAGGAGCCGCCCTTGCCCTGCTCGAAGCAGGAATTACCCCCGATTTAGTGGTTGGCTCTTCGGTTGGTTCAATCAATGGGGCAGTTCTGGCCTGTAATCCCAGTTTGGCTGGCATTCAACGCATTGCCCAGCGCTGGAAAACTGTTAAACGCGATGATATTTTTCCTGGTGGCTCGTTGCGTTCTGCCTGGCGGGTGATGCGCGGACGTGGCTCGCTGCACCATAATCATGGCTTACGCCGTTTTATCCTCTCCCTCTTGCCGCCCAATATTCGGCGCTTCAGCGATTTGGCAGTGCCCTTCTTTGTGACCGCTACCAATTATCGGACTGGTGATATGCATTTGTTTGGCGACGATCCCCGCGAGCGTTTGGTTGATGCCTTGATGGCGAGTGCCGCTGTGCCGCCCTACTTACCAGCCTATCATTATCGTGGCGAAACCTACCTTGATGGCGGCTTTGTCTCGAATTTGCCAATTGGTGTGGCCTTGCAGCAAGGGGCAAGCGAAATTTGGGCTTTGGAAATTGGGCTTGATGCTGCTTCCACCGTGCCACCGTTTGGCATGCGTGGCTCGTTGACCCGTACCTTCGATGCCTTGATGCGCCGTCAAATGGCCCATGAACGCGAGTTAGTGCGCTTGGCTGCCAAGGTTGGAGTCAAAGTCCATCATATTCAAATGTTGCATTACAGTGGGCTTGATGTACGCGATTTTCGCTATAGCGGTCAGTTGATGGATTTGGGCTACCAAAGTGCCAAAACCTACCTCAACGAGCAAAGCCAATTAGCACCAGTTGCTGCGCCAATCGAGCCAGCTCGCCGCAGCAAACTTGAGGCTGCTTTGCGCACCAGCATTGCTGCCCAAGCCCAATTAGCCCGCTTACGCTTTGGCATGCTGCGTGGATTGCTCCGCCGCCAAGGCCTCCCGCAGGATTCGGTTATTCCACCAAGGTAGTTGTTGCTGAAATTTTAGAATGCTTGGGCGTAGCAAAAAACTACGCCCAAGTGTCGTTAAGCGGCTGTGCGCGAGCCACGCCCGCGAATTGTCCAAACAATATTGGCAATCAAGCCATAGGAGATGTAGCTCAGCGGCAAGACATAGAGGAATTGGCTTGGCCGCGACAAGGCCAAGACGAAAATCGCAATAAACGCGATTCGAATCGGCAAGAAGGTTTCAAAGGCAATTTGCTCAACGCTGGGAAAACGCAAGGTGCTCACCATCAAAAAGCCCGTAAAGCCAATTAATGCGGTTGCCACATATGGGTTGAGCGCACCAGTGTAGAGTGCCAACGAGGCAGCGGTCATGCCCGCCATCGGAATCGGCATGCCCACGAAGAAGCGCTTATCCGAGCTGGTGATTAAGTTGTAGCGGGCTAAGCGCCCAGCGCCACAACAGACGAAAATCCCTGCGGCAATCGTGCCTAGCCAGCCGACCTCACGCAAAGAAACTTGATAAATCAGCAGCGCTGGAGCCGTGCCAAACGAAACCACATCGGCGAGCGAATCAAGCTCCTTGCCAAATTCGCCGCTGACGCCCAGCATGCGCGCTGTTCGGCCATCGAGTGTATCAAAAATGGCAGCCAAACAAATCAGCACAGCGGCTTTGAAGGCCTCACCATCAACAGCAGCAATAACTGCTAAAAAGCCGCAAAACAGGTTGCCCGACGTAACCAGATTGGGAACCCATGAACGGCGAAATTTCACAGCCATGCTCCAATCTGAGTCAGCCCACCTTTGATGGCTTGACCCTTCTTAACAAAGACGTTGATTGAGCCGCTTGGGACCAAAATATCGGTGCGCGAGCCAAACTTGATTAAGCCAAAGCGCTCGCCAGCACCTAATTCTTCGCCAACTACTGGCCAAGTCACAATGCGGCGGGCCACCAACCCAGCAATTTGGCTGATCAACACTGGGCCATGCTCGGTTTCAAGCCCAATGTAGGCCCGTTCGTTAACAATATCGGCCTCGCCATCCCATGCCGCGCGAAATTCGCCTTGGACATAATCGCGATATTGCACTGTGCCAGCGCAGGGCGTGCGATTGATATGCACATCAAACACCGATAAGAATGTAACAATTCGGGTAGCCTTACCGCCAATAAAGCGTGGCTCATCGACCTCATCGATCATGGTGACATGACCATCGGCGGCGGCGTAGAGAATTGAACTATCGGCGGGGCATTCGCGGTCTGGGTCGCGGAAGAAATAGCTGGTAAACGCGGTAAGGGCGAGGGGTAGTGCCGCTGCCTTGCGACTAAATAACGCTGTCAGGGCGGTCAAGCCCAAGCCGGCCCCGATGAAAGGCATGCCTTCGATGGCGATACCTGGCAGTGAACGGCGAACACGAGCGCGGGTAGAAGGCATGAAGCGACTCCTTAAAAAACTATCAGACAGGCCTTGATGGGCGCTGTAACACGCATGCTTGAATTGAGGCGTAATTATACCATCGTGCTTTATTAATGCTAGCTTGAATGAATCACCATTCGACAGACTTGGCTTGATTGCATACAATGCCAAGCGCTTGCAAGCCCACACCTAGGGCTTGAACTTAGCACATACGAACCCTGCAAAAAAAGGTTTCAACGATTTAGACTGTTGGTTCAGAGATTGCTTGCAACAATTGAACCACAAAGCGCGTCATATCGATAGCAAATACAGAACACAAGGTTCGGAGGCAAACAATGCAACCACGGTTATTGCGCTCCTACTACGACCGCAAGCTTGCTGGCGTATGTGGAGGGTTAGGTGCTTATTTTGAAATTGATTCAACGCTGGTGCGTTTAGTCATGATTTTACTCATCTTTACAGGCTTAAGTTTCTTTATTTATCCTGTATTGTGGTTAATTATGCCAAGCGAAAAACCTGGGGCTATGCCACCACCTTTTATGCCACACCAGCAAGCGGGCGTCGTGCCACCACCACAGCAACCAATCAACGCTGCCCGCCCAGCATATCGCTATGACCCATTTACCGGCCAGCCAATTGCTGAGCAACCAGAGGCCTATACTGGCACAACCGTCCAAGTGCGGCCAGACCAGTATATGCCGCCATTTATGCAGGGCCAACAACCAGCGCCAGTCCCAACGCCAGCGCCACGTTCAACCCGCAACAACAAAAAGGTTCTTGGGTTGTTGTTGCTGGCATTTGGCTTGATTACGATGCTCGATAAATTTAGCGGTGCTGCCGAATTCATTACGCCATTGCTCTTGATTGGTTTAGGAATAATGCTGTTTCGTCGGCGCGGATAAGAGAGGGGTTTGCGATGACAACTGTAACGGAGCAAACTCCGCGCCGTTCATTATTCTGGCCCTGTTTGCTGATTGGCCTTGGTTTGCTGGGCGCGCTTTCAGCAATCAATCTTTTTGAGGCCAGTTTGTTCGATATCCTTGAGCAGTTTTGGCCAGTCTTGTTGATCGGGGCTGGCCTTGATTTGTTGTTGGTGCGCAATCGCCCGAAGTTTGGGCTTGGTTTGGCGCTGCTTGTGTTGGCAATTATGGGCGTTTATGGGCTTACCTACACTCAACCCAACTATGAAATCTATAGTGAAACCTTAGCAGCGCCACAAATGGCACGAGTGGTGGTTGATCAACGGGGGAGCACGCTTAACATCAAGCCAGAAGTTCTCGATGGCCAAGCCTCGATAGCTGGGATTGTTCAAGCAAGCAATATCAATGTGCGCGAATTGCAACCAGACAGCGATCAAATAACGATTGTCTTGGGCCAAGATGACCCATTTGGTGGCAATAAAGAACCGCAAACAATCTTAGTCTCAATAAATCATCAGGTCGATTTCGATTGGGATTTAAGCAATGTAACCTTGGATGCTGATCTAACAGCGTTGCAAATTGGCAAACTTGAGGCAGAATTGCAGGCTGGAACTGCAACGATTGCCTTGGCTGAGCGCGGGGAATATCATTTTAATATTGATGCAACGACTTTAGCGCTAACCTTGCCGCCGGGCGTTCCGGTGCGAATTCATCGCGATGATACTGCTACTGCGTTCAACCTCGACCAAAGCTTGGATATTCAATTGATTGATGATGAAGTGTATAGCAGCCCAGGTTGGGAAGAGAGCGATGAAGCGTATCGTTTAGATATTTATCTTTCTGGCTCAGCTTCGAGCGTCAGCATTAAATAGCGTTTGTGCGTGCCAACCGAACCAAGCCCGCCACCATGACATTCATGGCGGCGGGCTTTTTGTTTAGGCTTGGGCTAATTCGACGTACTCTTGTTTGATAATATGATCGGCGCTGACTCCTGCCAATTGCAACAATTCGCTGATAATTTGGGTTTTGCTTTCAGCATCGCGAGCCGACCAAGTGCGGCTCTTGATTTCTAAATAGGTGCCTTTGGCTGGTCCACTGGTGATCATGTCGATGTTGACCGCGAAATCAACCTCGCCATACATAATCCGCCAGCGGCGACGATATTTCTCGACTTCAAGCACATTGTCGGGCGAGAAATATTCGCGATAGAAACGCAACGAGCGATCAGCTGGGGCGGTGTAGCGAGCGCGGGAAAGCAGCACTGCCGAGGGCAGATCTTCGCGTTCGTTGGGCATCGTCAAGGTCAAATTATATTTTGGCTCAATCCGCGAGCCATCAACCCGATGATCCTCGCGGTAGCGAATGCGGCCACGGGTTGCATCATCGAAGAGCAGATAGGTATCGTATTGCTTGCGTTCGCTGGATTTGGTTATTTCAACTGCATGCGATGCCAACAACGCTTCGACGCCACTTGCATCTTCTAAACGTGCTTTGACTTGAACTTCGAAGATTTCGGCCTGCTTGACTCCGCCGATGGCCAAAATTTTATCCAACAAATTGACTTCGCGTTGGCTGAGAAATTGATTGATGGTTTCGGCGATGCGCATGGCATTGATGCGCACTTCGTTTTCATCAAGGGTCAATAATTGGCGATCTTGCATCACCCACGCGCCATCGATCAACACGTGGCGCACATCGCCCGAACGAGCTGAGTAGACCAAGTGATTGTAGATTGCATCTTGGTTGTAGTTGTAGGCTGGGGCTGGCACAACGTGCAATCCACCAAGCTCAACAATCGTGATGTCGGCGCGTTTGCCTGTTTCAAGGCTGCCGACCAAATGGTCGAGGTGCACAGCTTTGGCGCCCATGCTGGTAGCCATGGCAAAGGCTTGTTTGGCAGTGACCACAGTTGGGTCGCCGGTAACACCTTTGGGCAAAATTGCTGCCAAGTGAACTTCCATCCACAAATCTTGGTCGTCGTTGGAGGCTGGGCCATCGGTGCCAAGCCCGACATTCACCCCAGCTTGCAGCATCTCGCCATATTTGGCAACGCCGCTAGCCAGTTTGAGGTTGCTGGTTGGGCAGGGTACTGCGCCAGCATTATGTTTTTTGAGCAATTGCATATCGCGTTTGTCGATGTGGACACAGTGGGCAGCAATACCTTTATCGGTAAAAGCATCCAAATCGGCAACATAGGCGATTGGCGATTTATCGACCAACTGGCGAGCTTCTTCGACTTCGCGGGCTGTTTCGCTGAGGTGAGTTACCAGCGGCACATCGAACTCGCGGGCCAAATCGGCGGCGGCGCGATAGATGGTGCTATTGCAGGTGTAGGGTGCGTGCGGGGCAATCGCCGGAATCACACGCCCATGGTCTTTCCATTGTTCAAAAAAGCGGCGGGTGCGCTCAAGGCCTTCATCGTAAGAGGCAGCATCGGGGGTTGGCCATTTCATCACGGTTTGGCCACAGATGGCGCGCATACCTGCTTGGTCGGCGGCGCGGGCAACCTCTTCCTCGTAGAAATACATATCGACGAAGCTGGTAATGCCGCCTTTGATCATTTCGGCACACGAGAGGCGCGTGCCATGGTAAACGAATTCGGGGTTGACAAAGCGACTTTCGACCGGAAACATATACCCATAGAGCCACACATCCAGCTGTTGGTCGGCGACGATGCCCCGCAACAAGCTCATTGGAACGTGAGCATGGCCATTGATTAAGCCAGGCACAATGGCATGATTGGTACAGTCGATCGTTTGATTGGCGGTATAACGCTCGCGTAATTCGCTGCTTGGGCCAACCGCAACGATAGCACCAGCCTGAATTGCCACCCCACCATCACGAAGGATCGTTCCTGCTGCATCCATTGTTACGACGATGCCATTAAGCAGCAGGGTATCAATTTGTTCTAAAGCCATTTGGCCTCCTTATGTTGCACAAAAGCACAAGCATCATCGCTTGTGCCTTAGATGGCAAATTTGAGTCCCGTCTGGCGGGAGGTATTCAGGTCATTGTACCACAATTTTGGTTAAATGTAGATCAAGCGATTGCTAAATGTTGGGCAAAAACATATTTAGTTGTGTTAACCAGGGTTTGTGCGCCCATAATAAACTCTTGGGTTTCTTGATAGTTGAGCACGCCATAGAGTTGGGCAATCCGTTGGCGCAAGGCGCTGCGGCCAGCATGCCAATAGCCCCAACCAGTGGCAGTTAGGCGCAAGCCCCGATCGTCACGGGTGATCCATTGCTGGGCCAAGAGAGCTTCGATCGCGCTTTCGGCGCAGATGCCCAAATAGGGCTCGACCGCGATCAGCAAATTGCAGCGCGAAATAGGGCTATGTTGTTTGATAATTGACCGCAAAATGATGCCTTGGGCTGGGCTAATGCCACAGGCGTGCCATGCCCAAGCTTTGGCATCGGCGCGATAGTTGCTCAGCGCTGTACAAACCAGCAATGCCCGTTCTTCAAAGGTGGCGGCTTTGTGGGCGCTCGGGCGGGGGCCATAGGCATACAGCAAATGGTCAAGGCAGGCTTGGGCTGGAATCGTTGCGCACAAACGCTCGCCATATTCGGCGACAGCTTGGGCTGCGGCAGTTGGCCAAAGATTCAATAATTCTTGAATTAAATCGGCGCGTTCGAGCAGATAGCTGGGATAGCGTGGCCCCGGCTCGTATTTGCCATGATCAAGCACGAGCCACCCTTGCTGCAAGGCCTTTTCGAGCACACTGGCAACAATCAACGGGGTGTAATAATGGAGATAATTGACATAACCGTGCAAGGTCTGGCGGGGATAGCGAACAACCGACTCGATTAATAACAAATCGCGCCATGAACCGCAGGTTTGTTTGCCGAAGGTGTGCCAACGGGGGTGGTCGATCAAGCTATGGTAAACAGCTTGGATGGCGGTGGGCAAAGAGTGTACTGTCATCATCGCGTGGCCTCCTCTGAAAGCACATACGCTGACTTTGACGCACAGATGCTCAGCTTTTGGTATGCCAAAAGTCACAATCTTATTGGTCTAAGAGTACATAGGCTAAGTAGGCCAAGGTTTCGCGGCTGGTAGCTTTGATACTAGCCCAATTCGTAGTTGGCGTATTGGCCTTGACGGGCGCGCCAAAGCTGGTAATGCCATAGTCGTGAGCCATTTTGAGCGCGCGCAAGAGGTGTGGCGGATCGGTCACAATTAATAAGCTATCGATCTGCTGGCGCTGCATTTCATCGCGTACTGCCAACAAGGTTGTGCGAGTGTCGCTGCCTTGGGCCACGCTGATGATTAAGGTTGGGTCGATTGATTGCTCAATCAAAAAATCATAGGCCACCGAGGCCTCTGAGCGGGTGTCGTTGAGGCCAGTGCCGCCAGAAACGATGATCCGGCGAGCATAGCCCAAGCGATACAGCCGAATTGCTTCGGTTAAACGGGCTTCAAGCACAGGCGATGGCTCGCCATCCCACTGAGCAGCGCCAAGCACCAACAAGGCATCAACTGGGCGCAATTCTGCTCGGTCAGCTTGACGCGCCACAATATAGCCAGTGCTGATAAAGAGCACGCTTGCCAAACAGATGCTGGCGAATAGCCCACGCAGGCTGCGGCGGAGCCATTGTTTTGCTGGTGATTGCATTGCGATCCTTTGCCCTAGGGTTGCTGATTTTGGCCCTATACTACCACGCTCACACGAGTTGGCGTGCAATCTCTGCTACAATTTTAGCATTAACGAAGTATGAGGTTGCAAATGACAGGACGTTTACCTTTGCTGACCCGCCGTGGCGATACCTTGCGCTACGACCGCGAAAAAGGCATTGTTGCTATATTAAATCGCCGTTTGTATCCAGCCGAAACTGTTTGGGTCGATTGCGCCGACCTTGAAGCTGTGGCGCGAGCGATTGAAACCATGGTAATTCAAGGCGGCCCGCCGCTGGCCTACGCTGCTGGCTATGGTTTGGCCTTGGCGCTCGATCACGCTAGTGATTATTCGTTGGCTGAACAACAAGCGGTTTTAGATCAAGCGCTTGAGCGTTTGCGCCGCACCCGCCCAACTGCCGACGATTTGCACACCATTTTGGCTGAAGCAGAACGCTTGGCCTTGCAGGCACTTAATCAAAATAAAGCGCCAAACGACGTGGTTTATGCTTATGTTGCTGACGAAATTCAGCGTGGCGACCGTTCGGCAGAGCGCTGTGGCGTGCGCGCTGCCGAGTTGCTGACCGATGGCGATACTATTTTGACGGTTTGCTACCCTGGCGCTGCGTTCAATTGGATGCTCTATACTGCCGTGGTTAAACAGGGCAAACAGGTGGCGGTAATGCCAACCGAAACTCGCCCATATGGCCAAGGCATTCGTTTGACTGCCTCGCAAGCCTTAGAAATTGGCTCGCAGGTGACCGTGATTAATGATAATATGTCGGGTTTTTGTTTGAGCCGCGATATGATTAGCGTCTATATCACCGCTGCTGATCGGATTGCCCTCGATGGCTCGATTGCCAATAAAGTTGGTACCTATACCAATGCTGTGCTTGCTAAACGCCATGGCGTGCCGTTTTATGTGCTGGGCTACGATGGCCCAGATATCAATACACCAACCGGCGCTGAGATTCCAATTGAGGAACGTAATGGCGATGAAGTGTTGATGATGAATGGCCAGCGGATCGCTCCAGCAGGCGTGCGCGGCTATTATCCAGCCTTTGATGTTACGCCACCAGAACTGATTAGCAGCATTGTGACCGATCGTGGAATTTATCGGCCAGCAATGATTGAACGCTATTTGGACGATAGCAGCGATGCACCATTAGATGTTATTCCATTGTTAGGGTAAATAAGTGGCCCAGTGCAGAGTTTTGCGCTCCGCACTGGGCTTGTTGGTTAATCGAGGCCAAGCCGAAAGTGATAGGCGTTGATAGTCAAGCCTTCGCGAAAATAAAATTTATGTGCTTGCTCGCGTTGCACGCCGCTATCAAGATGCAGTTCGTTGCAACCTTGGGCTTTGGCTTCGGCTTTAAGCCAATCTAGCAGCGCCTTGCCATGGCCGCTTGAGCGTTGGCTGGCTGAGGTGATGAGGTCATCGACATATAACAACATTCCAGCGTACAACATCTCCATAAAACGATAGCCTGCTAGCGCTTGAACTTCGCCATCTACCACAACTGCTGCCAAGTGATAGCCATGCTGTTGCATGCGTTGAATGCGGGCAACATATTCTGCCTCAACTAAGGCCGGGCGTAACTGCTGCATCACTGCAAAAGTGCTGGCAATCTCGGCGGCACTTTCCATGGGTTTAATTTGCATAGGTTTCTCCACAACAGCACAATCGTGGCTATTATCGCAGGTTTTTGCAGGGCTTAACATTGGATTCTCGCACCAAAATCCTTGCACTTGAGTGCAGATAATCTGGCACTTGGGTGCTAGCCCAGCCAACTACAATCCAACCACACGGGTTCGATTCATTGCGAGGAAACTGTATGGCACGCCAACAACGACTTGTGCTGGCTCTTTTACCAGTTGCGTTTGGATTAGGATTAATTGCCGATCTGCTGGGCTTGTTTCATCAAGCGTGGGGGATTAATTTTGGGATTTGGACGCTGCTCTCAAGCGCGGCGATTGTTGGCCTTAGTTTTAAGCAGACTCAGCCGTTGGCCAAAGAAACATGGCTTTGGCTGGGTATCGCCAATCTAGCAAGTTTGGGCTTTGTGCTGCGCGATAATGAAGCAATCTTGGTTTGGCTAGGCTTGTGTTGGGTGTTGGCGTGGATGTTGATTTTTACCCAGCCCTATCGTGCTCATTGGCAATTAGCCTCAATTCGGGGTTGGATTGTTTCAGGGGTTGTGGCTGGGCTTGGAGCGGCATTTTGCAGCTTTGGCGCAGCGCTGAATCTGCCGCTGCGAGGTGGTAATGGTACCAGCGCCAAATTGCGGCCAATTCTGATTGGCTTGGGCTTGGCCTTGCCGCTGTTGTGTATTTTTGGCGGCTTGTTTGCTTCTGCTGACGCGGTCTTTGAAAATATCTTTGCCGATTTGTTTAATTGGAATTTGGATTGGCTGTTTGAGCATGTGTTTGTGGTGCTGTTTGCCACGTGGGCGATTCTTGGCTGTGGCTGGATTTTGTTTGCCGCGCCAAAACCTGATATTTCGTTTAGCGAACGGCCAAGTTTGTTTAATCTTGGTAAGGTTGAAGTTGGCATTATTTTGGGCTTGCTGAATGCGTTGTTTGGCTTGTTTGTGGTGATTCAAATTCGCTATCTGTTTGGCGGCGAGCAACAAATTGCCGAAGGCATTAGCTATGCAGATTATGCGCGGCGCGGCTTTTTTGAACTGGTAACGGTGGCGTTGTTGGTCTTGCCAACCCTGCTACTTGGCAGTTGGCTGATCGAACAACGAGCTGAAGCGCAACCGCTGTTTCGGGTTTTGGCATTAGTGTTGTTGGTGCAAGTTGGGATTGTCTTGGCTTCGGCTGTTTCGCGTATGCTCTTGTACATCGATGCCTATGGCCTAACCGAATCGCGGATCCAGGCGACGGCGCTGATGATTTGGATTGTGCTGGTAGCGCTGTGGTTTGTTGCAACGGTGTTGCGCCAGCGCGGCCACTATTTTGCCAATGGTGCCTTGGTTGCAGCGATGATTGTGCTAATCGGCTTGGTTCTGCTGAATCCAAGCAATTACATTGTGCGCTATAACGCCAGCCATCGTGGGGTTGCCAGCTTTGATGGCTATTATGTGGGCAGTTTGGCTGATGATGCTGATGCAGTGCCCGCCATTATCGAGGTGCTGCCAAGCTTGCCTGCTGAGCAAAGCTGCCAAATTGCGACCCAACTTTTAGGCTACTGGAACGATGCTGACGAAACTGATGCTGATTGGCGTAGTACTAATGTGAGCCGTAACAAGGCACGAGAACTTGTGCGCCAAAACGCACAAAACTTGACCCAAATGAGTTGTCCAATTGATCGCTCAATGTGATCGTGGGTGCTGGTGGTAAGTGGTACAATTGCCCTCGCTATCGCCCAAACGCGAAGCACCATGCAATCAGCGCACTCTGGCAATTGTTGCCAGCAGCACCAAAATGGAGAACTAATTCGTATGCGAATGTCGAAACTGGCAACGAGTACCACCAAAGAAGCACCAAATGATGCAGAATTAATTAGTCACTCGCTGTTGGTGCGGGCTGGCTATGTCAAGCAACAATCAGCTGGCATCTACTCGTTGCTGCCCTTGTGTGTGCGTTCGACCCAAAAAATCTCGCAAATTATTCGCGAAGAGATGGATGCGATTGACGGCCAAGAGTTGTTGATGCCAGTCGTCACTAGCGCCGATTTGTGGCGGGAAACTGGCCGCTACGAAGGCGTAAGCGAAGAATTGCTGCGCTTCAAAGATCGCAACAACAAAGATATGGTGTTGAACATGACCCATGAAGAAGTGGTCACCGACATCATGCGCCGCTACATCAAATCCTATCGCCAAATGCCGGTGATGGTCTATCAGATTCAGACCAAATATCGTGATGAAGCACGGCCACGTGGTGGGATTATTCGGTTGCGCGAGTTTACGATGAAGGATGCCTATTCCTTCCACGCCACAATTGAAGATCTTGACCAATATTATGAGCAAGTGCTCAATGCCTACAAGCGCATTTACCAACGCTGTGGCTTGCCGGTCGAAATTGTGCAATCTGACCCTGGCATGATGGGCGGCAAGATTGCCCACGAATTTATGGCAGTTACGCCAGCTGGCGAAGATACGCTGATCTTGTGTCCAAGCTGTGGCTATTCAGCCAATCGCGAAGTAGCAGTTGCAGCGAATCCAACTTCAACTGCTGCGTTAGAAGCGTTGAGCCAAGGCGAAGCTAGCACTAAAGATTTGGCTGGCCACTTTGGGGTTGCGCCAAGCCGTGTGATCCAAATTAAGCTGTACAAAACCGCCGACGGGGTGTTGGTTGTGACCTATGCGCCAGCAGGCCGCGAAATCAACCACATCAAATTACAAAATGCGGTTGGCGCCGAATTGCAAAACGTTAGCGAAGCCGAGCTTGCCACCTATGGTTTGAGTGGTTTTGCTAGCGTTGCGCCACGCAGCCTGAAGGCCAGCGAAAACGTGCGCATCTTGGTCGATAGCGCCTTGACGACTGAACGCAATTTGGTTGGTGCTGCTGGCAAAGCTGGCCACTACGATCTCAATTTGAATTGGGAGCGCGATTTTATTGGCGAGGTCGTCGATTTAACCGATGTGCTCGAAGGCCAGCCATGTAGCCGCTGTGGTGAACCATTGACGATTGCCCGTGCCATCGAAGTTGGCAATATCTTCAAGCTTGGCACCAAATATTCAGCAGCAATGAAATGTATGTTTGCCAACGAAAAGGGCGAAATGCAACCAGCAATCATGGGCTGCTATGGCATTGGCGTGCAACGGATTTTGGCCTCGTTGATCGAGAAATTCAACGACGCCCGCGGCATGATGTTGCCAATCACCGTTGCGCCATATCAAGTGCATGTGGTTGGTACCGATTATCAAAGCAATGCAGAAACCAAGAGCGTCGCCGATCAGCTCTATACTGATTTGCAAGCCCAAGGCGTGACGGTGCTGTTGGATGATCGCGATGTGAATGCTGGCAACAAGTTTGGCGATGCTGATCTGATTGGCAATCCAATTCAGGTGATTATTGGCTCACGCGGCCTGAAAAATGGCCAAGCAGAGGTCAAAATTCGCAGCACTGGCGAAACCACCATGGTTGCTTTGGCCGAGCTTCTGAGCCATGTTTTGGGTGTGCGCCAAGCAATGTTTGCCAGCCTCAGTTAATTTTTGATCCACGAAGAGCACTAAGCACTATTTAGCCCTACTTTGTGCTCTTCGTGTCCTTCGTGGATCATAACTCCTAACCCTTATCTTCTCAAAAAACTACTAAATAAGGCGATTAATTGTTGTGCCAACTCAGTTTTGGCTTGGCGCGCGAAATTCCAGCGCTGGCCATCGCGGCTAAACACGGTGACGGCGTTATCGCTTGCGCCAAGCGCGGTGCGGGCATCGTTGGCAACGATTGCATCAAGCCCTTTGCGGGTAAGCTTGGCTTGGGCATACTGCTCAAGATCATGGGTTTCGGCAGCGAAGCCAATTTTTACAAAGCCTGTGCGCTCTTTGAGGCTGGCCAAAATATCAGTTGTATGGGTCAATTGCAAGCTCAGCGATTGATCGCCTTGCTCGGTTTTTTTGATTTTATTATCGGCCACACTAACTGGGCGATAATCGGCCACGGCGGCAGCCATAATCAACATATCGCAGCCCTGCTCGATTGCGTGCTCGATTGCTGCTTGCATGGCGGCGGCACTTTCTGCATAAATATGTTGGGTACCAAGCGGCGGGGTGGCGCTGGCTGCGCCAATAATCAAGCGTACATCTGCGCCAGCATCACGGGCGGCGGCGGCCAAGCCAAAACCCATTGCGCCCGATGAGCGATTGCCGATAAAGCGCACTGGATCGATCGCCTCGTGGGTTCCACCAGCGCTAATTACCAAGCGTTTGCCAGCCAACACGCCGAACTTTTTGCCAAGCGCTAAGCGGATTTCGGCCTCGATCTGATCGATCTCCGCCAACCGACCAACCCCAACCATTGGCTCGGCCATACGTCCAGCGGTTGGTGGAATAATCTGCACGCCACGGCTTTGCAAGGTTGCAACATTGGCTTGGGTGGCGGCATTGGCCCACATATTGACATTCATGGCGGGAGCAAGCAAAATCGGCGCACGCGAGGCCAGCACGGTGGTGGTCAACATGTCATCGCTCATGCCCATGGCGAGGCGGGCAAGCGTGTTGGCGGTAGCTGGGGCAATGATGATTAAATCGGCGCGATCGCCAATCGTCACATGGCCAATATCGGTTCCCTCGGAAAGCTGCCACATATCGGTATACACTGGGCGATGGGTCAAGGCGCCAAAGGTCAAGGGCGTGACAAACTTGGTCGCTTCTTCAGTCATTACAACATCGACCAAGGCTCCCACCAAGCTCAGATTGCGCGCCAATTGCACCACTTTATAGGCAGCGATACCGCCAGTTACGCCCAGCACAATCCGCCGATCAACCAATGACATAGCAAATACCTCAATTAACAATGGCCACTGCGCTGTGATTAAACAGCAACAATGGCCATAAGAGTTGCCAAACTTATTTGAACAAAGGAGTGCCGAGCCATGAGGCTGCTTGTTGGCGTTGGCTTGCGCTTGGTTGGCTGACCAAACTCAAGCTCAAGTGATCGGGCTGTGGTTTGCTCAAGCTCACGGGCAAGTGCAATAATTCATCACGGCGGAAGAAACTTAGTTGCACGGTTGCGCCAATTGGATAATCGGCCAGCCGTTTGTTCAAGCTATCTTCGTCGATCCGCCAGCCATCGAGCGCAATCAATTCATCGCCTGCGGCCAAGCCAGCTGCGTCAGCATCACCGCCATCGAGCACATGAGTAATTTGCACCCGACCATCGACAGCTTTGGTACGCACGCCAAGTTGAGGCCGTGGATTGCCTTGCGCATCGCGATCTTTGTAGCCCCATTGGGTTTGGATGCCAACAGTGGCGAAAGCTTCTGCATAGGGCAATTCGCTTAATCCATCGATATACTTGGCGAAGTAAGTGCTCCAATCGCTGCCAGTGAGGTCTTGCAGTGCTTGCTGCATGCCATCGGCTTCGGGAATGCCCGGGCCTGTGAGGGGGTATTTTTGATACAGATAGCGAATTAAATCGTCGAGCGATTGCTGGCCGTTGCTGTGCTCGCGCAATTGCATATCGAGCACCAGCGCTGCCAACGCGCCCTTGAGATAATAGGAAACAGTGCTGTTGGGCGTTGATTCATCGGGCCGATAGAACTTGATCCATGCGTCGAACGATGAGCTGCTGAGACTATGCACCAAGCGGCCAGGCGTAGCTTGCAAGGTGGCAATATCATCGGCCAAGCGCTCAAGGTAGCGCTGTGGCGTCATCAAGCCAGCCCGCACCAACATCAAATCGGTATAGTACTCGGTAAAGCCTTCCATGACCCACAACAAGCGGGTGTAATTCTCACGGGTGTAATCGAAGGGGCCAAGTGGCGCAGCCCGTAGCCGCTTAACATTCCAAGTATGGAAAAATTCGTGAGCAATCAACCCTTGAGCGCGTTCATAGGTTTTGCTGGGTTTAAAAACATGGCGCGGCAATAGCAACGAGGTCGAATTGCGATGCTCTAAGCCGCCATAGGTATTGGCTCCAGCCAGTAGCACAATAAATAAATAATAATCGTATGGCAACTCGCCCCAGAAGGCATGTTCAGTTTCGACAATTTGCTTGGTATCGGCCAAAACTTGCTCAATATCCTCGTTGCCATGGCCCCAAACCACCACCTCGTGGGCTTTTTCGGCTACCTCAAAGCGATAGCGCCGCAACTCGCCGACCTCAAACGGGCAATCCATCAACTCATCGAGATCGTTGGTTGAATAGCGGCCAGCGGTCAATTGCGGCAAGCCGGTGGCAATTTCCCAAGTGCTGGGCAATTCGAGTTGTACACTGTAGCTGCAATCCTGATAATCGGGCAAATAGAGCAAGGTGGCGGCTGGCACGATGTGAGCATGGGTTGCATCGACATGATTGGTGCGCACGGTTAGTTCATAACCATACACTTGGTATGTTACGGTGATAGCGCTGGCTCCATTGGTTTGCACCTGCCAGGTTAAGCGATCGGTTTTGTTGATTGATAGGGCTTGGCCAGCGGCGTGGGCCTCGACAAAGCGCACATGGCGAGCATATTCACGGAGTAGATACGAGCCTGGTGTCCATGCTGGCAATTGCAATGACGTTTCAGAACCCGTTAAACCCTCAATCCGCAGTGTGACGTTGATGATATGGCGTTGAGGTTGAGGAATAGCGAGGGTGTAATCAAGGACAACAGACACAGGCAGACTCCTTTAATCTTTATCAGCGGCAACGGCATAGCCAACCGTGCTTCCGGCAATCAAGAGACCAGCGGTGGTGAGCATGGTGTCGTGTTTGGTGATTATCGCAATCACCAAGCCTAAAACCCCTGCAAACCAGGTGATCCGAGCAAGTAATAAAGCCTCACGGCGCATGAGCAGCACTCCTCTAAAAGTGAGTTGCTATCAGTGTAGCTTAAAAAAAGTCATTCAACAAAGTACGTTGGGGATCGGGGATCGGGGATTGGGGATCGGAACTTATCAAGCAGCAGCGCAGATTTCAAGCTTGCAAACAATCAAAAGCCCATAGCCAAATCGCAACAAACAAAAACGCCTATCGAAATGCTCGATAGGCGTTGGGGCGATTGAATCCGCTGCTTAGAAGATGCCTTGGCCACCACCAAGGATATTGCATGGATCGTAGCGATTCTTGGCGCGGCGAAAGTCGTTCCAAACCTCGCCAAAGTGTTGTTTCCAATCGTTTTGGCTGAACTCGATTGCGCCGATCGCGTAGCGATTGCCGCCGAGATCGCGGTTGGTTTCGAACATCTCGCGGTTATCGGCCAACATCGCGTTGATCACTTCAGGGATGTTTGGCGCGGTGCGCAAAATATCAAACAAGAAGACGATTTCGCCATCGGGAACGCGGAAGAATGGCTTGGTAAACTTGTTGGTCTTGACTGGATAGAGCAAAATTGGGCCTTGACCAGTATCTTCGAGGGTCAAGGTTTCCAAAATATTGCCAACAAAGTTGTTGACATGGCGGCTCTTGATGAAGAGGTCAAGCCATGGATGTGGCAAGAACCAAACTCCAATCGAGCGCAAGAAGGCTTCAGTTGGAGCCAAGCGATTCAAGAAATCGAAGTAGCTGGTATCGCTGATAACTTCGGTGCCTTGGGTATAGCGCAAATTGCGTAGCAAGCGGTTGTTGTTGGGCTGCTTATTGGCTGAATAGAAGCTGACTGCTTCGAGCATAAAGTTCCAGCCGCCGCCAGCTTTGGCCACAACTTGGCCTTCGACATATTCAAAGCGCCCATCGCGAATCAAACGAATTTGATCGTCGGTGAAGGTTTCGATGTCATCGTAGAACAGGTTGAAGACGCGGGCGCTGGTTTCGGCACGCACCAATTTGAGCTTAGCGCGCACGATAATTGCAAATTGACCCAAGCCACCAAGCACCGATTCGAATAAATCTTTGTTGCGGTTTTTTGAACAAGTTTCTAAGTTGCCTTCGCCGGTGACAACGGTCAATTCAAGCACGTTATCAATTTGCACACCGTGTTGATGGCTAGCCCCGCCAATCCCGCCGACGCTCAATGTACCGCCGATTGACAGCTCGATATAGTCGGTCATGACTGGTGGTGTAAGGCCTTGGGCTAAGGTCGCATCAAGCAGTTGGTGCCATTTCAGGCCTGCGTCGGCAATAACATAGTCGCGGCCAATTTCGTGCACTGTGGCTAAGGTGCTCATATCAATCACAACCCCGCCTTGAATTTGGGGTTGACCATAGGTTGAGTGTCCTTGACCACGGCCTGAGATTTTGATGTTGTTATTTTTGGCAAAGCGCACTAGTTTGACAATATCATTGGTTGAGCCAGGCTTTAACACCGCATTTGGCGTGCGGTGAATGATGTGGCCATAATCTTCGGCAGCTTCGGCGCGAGTTGCAGTATCGGTGTAGAGCACACCATCGAACGTTGGGAAATTTGGCGCGAGTTGCTCGGCGGCGTGAGCTGAAGTGACCCACGAACTGGTAGCCCGATCAAAACCGACTACCACAGCACCTGCAACGAGACTTTTCAAGAATGTACGGCGGCTAAGTTGCGTCATAACGTCCCTCGTTTTCGGTAAAAAAAAACTGACCGCAAATTCACCACCTAAGAGCTATGACGAAGGGCTGGAATGAGGTGTTTGGCGTGAATCTGCGCGTCAGCTTTTGCATCTGTCCTGACTGCATCTATTCTATTATGATGATAGTACTAGGCTCAATAGGCCAATAGTCTATGCTTTACATAGGCTGTATACGGTACTTAAGGGTACGCATGGCTGTCGAGAGTGCTTCTTGCAAATCGCTGGAGGTTTGAAAAATAGAAAGATCAATCCCAAGGCTTACAACCACTTGGGCAACATCAGGAGTCATACCACATAAAATAACGCCAGCTCCCAGCAAATTACACGATTGCGCTGCTCGAATCAGCACATTTGCAACTTGAGTATCAATTAATGAAACTGCCGTAATATCCAAGATCACGACCGAAGATCGGGTGCGCACGACATGCTCCAACAAGAGCGAGATCATGCGTTGGGCACGGTTGCTATCGATGGCCCCGATTAAGGGCATCAACACCACGTTGCTAAAAATATTCAGAATTGGGGTTGAAATTTCATCGATAGTATACAGCAGCCGCTCCTCGGTTTCGCGGGCCGCCTTCAATTCCTCGACCCGAGCCTCAAGCTCAGCCAAGTGCTTTTGATCTTGTTCGCGTGAAATGGCTAGCTCTTTGCTAACCCGATTGACCATATTGGCCAAAATGCCGAGTTCATCAAGCCGATCAATGGTGAGGTGTTCAGCGGCCTCGCCTTGAATAACTTTGCGTAAGGTACTCCCAATCGTGCGAATCAGCGCCCGATCTTCACGCGAAAGCCGCGGTTGGTTGGTCGATGCAGGAGGTGCTGGTTGCTCTGGGCGCTCTGATTGATCCATAGAAGTTATTTCCAAGAAAGATGTAACTCGCAAAAGGCAGCGCCATCGCGGATACATTTCGAATGCTCAATCTGAACATCGCGGGCATTGAAGCATTCTAGTGCGCCTTTCATTGCCCCTTGTTCAAACATACAATTATACGGTTGTTCCATTTCGATGATTGCGGTTTTATCGCCAGTTATTCGGCTGCGCCATTCGCCACCATTGCCACGGGTTGCGTAGAGCCAAATCATCGGAATCGTTGTGATCACGTCTTCGGGCTTTTCGATGCCAACCGCGCGAAATTGGGCTTCCAGCGAATAATAAATATTCTTGCCAACATCGATCACCAAGGCTTGATCTTGATCTTCGAAGCTGTTGAGCATGGTTTCTAAGAGTTGGCCATGATACCATTTATCAGGATCAATCTCGTCCAAGACATCAAGCATCTCCGGTGTACAATGTTCGGAGGCAATGGTCGAAATTAATAAGAAGATACCACCTTGCGTTAATGGCGGGCCACTCCGGTCTTGACCAGGGTCAGCATAGGCAGTCAGGTCAAATGGTGCATGTCGTTCAAAACGATACATTAGGGTGCCTTTCAGTTGCAATGGAGGTCAAAGCCTGAACAGTGCCATTATACGCGTTCTTGCAAGAGTTCCTGAACTGAATTTTTGGCTTTTATTAGTTATGTTTTCCTATTTTTTGGCTAGTACGGGTGAGGATTGAGTTGCCATATCAGGTGATATAGCAGGCTTTTATCCACCTTTGAGGGGATTTTTCGGATGAATTTTGATCAAGAACAGCAGTATCGCCACGAAATGGTGCAAATTGGCCGCTGGCTCTATGAACGCGGCTGGACTCCTTCGTATAGTGGCAATTATTCAGTTTTGCTCGATGAGCAACGAATTTTAACCACCCCAACGGGGTATTGCAAAGGCTTGCTCCAACCAGCCGATTTAATTATCGTCGATCGCCAAGGTGTCCCGCTTGACCCACAGACCCCCTTACCATCGAGCGAATTGTTGATGCATTTGGCAGTTTATGCTGAACGCCCCGATGTGCACGCCTGTGTCCACGCCCATCCGCCATGTACTATTGCCTGTAGTATTGCTGGCATCGAGCTGACCCAACCATTGTTAGAAGATATTATTCTGACTTTGGGCAAAATTCCAACTGTGCCCTATGCGCGGACTGGCACGGCAGCCTTGGGCGAGGCGATTAAGCCGTTTATTCGTGATCACGATGCGTTGGTGTTGGATCATCATGGCTCGTTGACCGTTGCTAGCAGCTTAACCAAAGCCTTCCATCGGACTGAGCAAGTTGAACAAGCTGCCACAATTATCTCCACTGCCCTCAGTATGGGGCGCTTGCAACCCTTAGCTGCTGAACATGTGGCCGATCTGTTGGCAGTGCGGCGTGCTCGCGGAGGTAACCCCAAGGCTGAGCCGTTGTTGCCTGAAGCTTAACCGCTTGGGCTAGCCCACGTGCCCCCAAACAGATTAGGCTGTTGGTACTATGTTTGCTCTTGGAGTTGGTTGATCTGCATGCTATTTTGTGCTATGTTTGCGCTGGTAAAACTGCTGCGGTTCTGCTTATGACCCAACGTACTCGTAAACCCACGCTCAAAAGTCGGGTGGAAGCCCTTGAGGCTGAACGCCATCAAACCCAACGTGCTCTCGATGCGCTCTATCGCATTGGGCTTGCTTGTCGTGGGCAACAGGATTCGTTTGAGTTGTTGCGCACTATCTACCAGGAATTGCAGACAGTTTGGCAGTTTGACGCCTGTTTTATCGCCCTTTCCGACCAATATGACGATAGCGCCTATCGCATTGCTATGTTGGTTGATGAAGGGGTGATTGAGTTTAGCGAACACGACCCGATTGGCCCGCTGACTGGCTATTTGATTCACCAGCGCCAGCCGTTGTTGTTTCGCGACCTGACGATTGAGCGCGAATCGATTGGCTTGCCCCGACTGTTGCAATTTGGCAGCGATAAGCTCTCGCGCGGCTGGATGGGCGTGCCTTTGGTAATTGGCACCTCGGCACTGGGCGTGATTTCGCTCCAAAGCTATACGGTTGGCGCATTCGACGAGGCTGATCTTGATCTGCTGACGCGGATTGCTAACTCGATGGCGGTGGCGCTGGAAAATGCGCTGCTTTCGCATCGCCAAGCTGAATTAACTGGCTCGTTAGAGCACCAAATCGAGTTGCGCAACGCCGATTTATTCGTGATCAGCGATATTGCCGCGATGCTAACCCAGCAGCTGCCATTAACCGAGATGTTTGGGCTGGCGCTCGATTTTATGCTGGAATTGATGCATCTCAATGCTGGCGTGGTCTGTTCGCTCAATGGCAACGAGTTGCAGCCGATTGTGCAACGTGGTTTGCCCAACGGTAGCTTGCCCGAATCGTTTATGGCGCTGGATTCGATTTTTGGAATTGCAATTAGCAGCAATAGCGCAATTGTTGATCATCAGAGCCAATCCAAATATTGGCAAATGGCCCAACTCAACCACCTTGCTACCACGCTTGCCATCCCATTGCGCCGCCATGAAACCGTGATTGGCGTGCTCTTGGTTGGCCAAACCGAGCAACGGGATTTCAAAACCGAAGAAGTTGAATTGCTCCAAGTGGTCAGCAATCAATTGGCTTTGGCCCTAGAGCATGGCAATATTCTGGCGCAGCAACGCCGCCAAATTGCCGAATTAGAGGCGCTGAGCGCGATTAGCGCCGCAACGGTACGCGCACTCAATCTCTCAACCTTGCTGCATCAATTAAATGATGCGATTCGCTCGTTTTTGCCAGTCGATGTGTTTTATATGGCGATTTACGATCCCGAACGCCAATTATTAACTGATAGCATTGCGATTGAGGACGATAACGAAGCGACCTATCTGAGCGAAGAGGCGATGCCGCGCAAAGGCTCATTTACCGATTGGGTGCTGAGCAAATGTGAGCCATTATTTTTGCGCCATGTTTCGCGTGATATTCGCCATTATCCGACGATTATTCGCCGCACGATCAAAGGCGCGCCGTCGGAAAGCTGGCTGGGCGTGCCGATGCTCGATGCCAATCGTCGGCCTTTGGGCGTAATTGCGATACAGAATTATCAGCCCTATGCCTTCAGCGACCGCGACCGCTTTTTTCTGCAATCGGTGGCGAGCCAAGTCAGTTTGCATGTGTTGAACGTGCAGCTCTATCAGCAGCGCGAACGCCAATTGGCCGAACTCAACGCCTTGCAACGCATCAGCAGTTTGCTTGGCTCAACGCTTGAAATTGAGGCCATGCTGCGGGCGATTGATGCAGTATTAACTGAGTTTTTGCATATCGATGGTTTTTTTGTGATGTTGAATCAGCCAAAAACTCACATGGTCGAGGCAGTGTATGCTTTGAATCGTGAGGGCGAGGGCGATTTTCGTTGGATGATTGGGTTAATTCCACCAGAGCACACGCCAACGTGGGAAGTATTGCATACCCGCAAGCCATTGCGTTTTGGTGATATTTCGCAGGAAACCGCAACCGAGGTTGCGGCTGAAGATAATAATGTGCGAATTTCCTCTGAGCGTACCAAGGCATGGCTCGGCGTGCCGCTGAACGACCAAACCACCAACGTGATTGGGCTGATTGCGATCCAAAGTTTTCAGGCCAATGTATTTAGCACCCGTGATGAGCAATTTATGGCGCAGCTTGGTCAACAGCTGACCTTGGCGATTCAAAATGCGCGCTTATTTGCCCAACGCGAACGCCAATTAAACGAGTTGAATACGCTCAAATTGGTTGGCGAATTGCTCAACCGCACCATGGATATTCACGAGATGTTCCGTGGACTGAACCCATTGTTGACGTCGTTTCTCAACATCGATGGCTTTTATATCTTATTAAATAATCCCAAAACCTATGTCATTGAAGATTTGTGTGTGGTTGAGCGGGGTGAGTTGCTTGATTATGGCTCGATGATTGGGACATCGCTGCCCAAAAATACACCCACAGCCTGGATTTTGCGCAATGCCAAGGCGCTGCGCTTCAACAACACCATCACTGATATTCCCACCCTCTATCCTGAATTGAAAACCGTGCAGGTTAACGATGAGGTGGCCTTGTCATGGCTTGGCACGCCGTTGATCAACCACCGTGGCGAGGTGCTCGGCGCAATCACGACCCAATCGTTGAATGCCAGCCATTTCAGCGAGAGCGACGAGCAATTTATGTTGCAGGTGGCGCATCAATTGGGCTTGGCAATTCAAAATGCCCGTTCGTTTGCGCAACGCGAGCGCCAATTAGCCGAGCTTGATGCTCAACAACGGATCACGCAATTGGTCACCTCGACCCTCGATTTGTATGAAATGCTGCGTTCGTTGGATCTGGTGTTGCGCAGTTTCCTCAATGCCGATGCCTTCCAAGTGGTGATTGGCAGCGCCGATCGGGTTGAAACGGCAGTGGTGCTCGAAGAAGGCCACGAAGTTCAAACGGCGGTAATCGGCCATCCCTTGCCTGAAGGCTCGCTGACCCGCTGGACGTATCTGCATGTCAAGCCGCTGCGCATGAACGATATTTATCGCGATTGGGCGTTGCACCCCGATTTAGTCGAGCCGCCAATTCCGACCAACTCTGGTTTTATGCACTCGTGGCTGAGCGTGCCGCTGATTGCTTCGGCCCAACCTTTGGGCGTGCTGGCAGTGCGGGCAACGCGGCCAGCGGCGTTTGGGCCAAGCGATGAGCAATTTTTGTTTAATGTTGGCCGTCAGTTGGCCTTGAGCGTGCGCAATGCCCGTTTGTATGCTGCTGAACAAACTGCCCACCGCACCGCCGAAACCATGCGCGAAATTGCCCGCGTGCTCAACACGACGTTCAATCCCGATGAAGTACTCGATTTGATTTTGCGCGAGTTGCGCAAAGTGATTACCTTCGATTCGACCTCGGTGATGTTGCCATCGAATAATTTACTGCGGATTGTCGCCCGTCAAGCCCAAGATGAGCAATTAGCGGTTGAATGGCGCGAATTGACCTTCCCTCTTGATCTGACGAGTGGTGCAGGCCGGGTGATGCTGAGCGGCAAGCCGTTGGTGGTTCCTGATACGGTTAGCGATCCGCAATGGACGCGCTCGCCGATGCCCAGCGTTGTGCGCTCGTGGATTGGCGTACCCTTGATTAGCAAAGGGGTTGTGCTGGGCGTGCTGAATATTAATTCGTTGCAGCCCAATGCTTTTACCCAAGGCGATACCGAATTGGCCATGACTTTTGCCAACCAAGCAGCAACTGCGCTAGAGCATGCTCGGCTCTATCAAGAATCGGTGACGCGGGTTGAGCAAGAATTAGAGATTGCGCGCCAAATTCAGAGCAACTTGTTTCCGCGCAGTTTGCCTATGGCCCAAGGCGTCGAGTTGGCAGCCGTCTGTTTGCCAGCCCGCGAAACTGGCGGCGATTTCTACGAGGTGACCGAGTTGCGTGATGGCCGTTGGGCCTTGATGGTCGGCGATGCTTCGGGCAAGAGCATTCCAGGCGCGATGTTGATGGCGGTGGCGCGTTCGATTGTGCGCTCGGAAGCATGGGATCACGAAACACCACAAATCGTCATGCAAGAAACCAATCGCTGGGTCACAATGGATATTCCACGGCATACCTTTGTGGCCTTGGCCTATGCGACCTTCGATATTGCTGATAATACGTTGGCCTTGGCGAATGCAGGCCAGCTTGATCCAATTATTCGACGGGCGAATGGCGATTTGGTCTATGCAACTGCGCCCGGCCCGCACTTTCCCCTGGGAATTATGGCTAACACGCCCTACGAAACCGCCAGCTATCAGCTTGAGCCAAACGATATGGTCTTGTTCTACACCGATGGCGTAGTTGAATCGAAGAATAACAGTGGTGATATGTGGGGCTTTGAGCGCTTCGAGGAGTTGCTGCGCCACCACAATCATAGCCTAACTAGCGCTGAATGGGTTGATTTGGTAATTAACGAAATTAATCAATTTATCGGTGATCATCCACAACACGACGATATTACGCTAGTGGCGCTTAAAGTTGCTGGCGCTTAATTATGGTCTGGCATGCTGATGGTAAAGGTCGTGCCTGATTCTGGATTACTGACCACCCCAATTGTGCCCTCGTGAGCTTCGACCGCTAATTTACAGAAATATAAGCCTAAGCCTGTGCTGCGTTGGCGGGCATATTGCTGCTCGCTCAGCGTCGTAAAACGATCAAACAGCGAGTCTTGCAAGGCCTCAGGAATGCCAGGCCCATTATCAATCACTTGGAAATTAATGGTTCCAGCTGTTTGATAGGCAATTAATTTAATTTCAGTTTGAATTGGCGTATGCTTGATGGCGTTTGAAAGCAGATTGCTCAAAACCCGCCGCATCAAATCGCCATCGATCGTCGCATATAGCTCTGCATCTGCCTGAATTGAAATAACTTTGGCTTCTTGCTCAGCCCACGAACGCAGCTCGTTGGCCACATTATTCAGGAGTGGGGCGATTGGCACATGTTCGCGGTTGATGCTCATATGGCCTTCTTGCAAGCGTGCAGTATCCAATAAATCGGAAACCAAGCCAACCAAGGTGCGCGATGAGCGCCGTGCACCCTCGACCAACTCGCGTTGGCTTTCTGGCAAGTTTTGGCGCCGCAGCAAATCAAGATAATTGATGATCACGGTCAGCGGATTTTTGAGATCGTGGACAACCATCTGATTCATTTGTTCGCGCAATTGCTCGCTGCGTTGCAATTGTTGGTGCTCGGTTTGCAAGGCGCTATACAAGCGGCTATTGATAATACCGTTGGCAAGGTGCGCCGCAACCGATTGCAACACGCCTTCGCTGCGAGCATCAATCTGTTGATCAGCATTGAGTTGTAAGAACAAAATCCCAATCAACTGGGTGCGGTGTTGTAATGGAATCAAGTAGGCTGGTTGTTGATTGACTGCTAAGGGCTTGAGTGGGCCGGTAAGCGCGCTTATATAGGGTAAATCGGTAACGGTCAGCCATTCCATTGGGAAGGCGCTAAGCGGCAGGCTCAAGGCTTGGTGCGATGGCTCGCCTTTGATCAAATAATGTTGAGCTTGAATCTGCAAATGCTCTGTATCAAGCAAGCCAACTGCGGCCAAGGCTGGTTGCAGCATATTGGCCAAGCTGGCAACCACGCGACTGATCAAAGCATCTGCTTCTAATTCGAGCGTCACGGTATAGCTAATATCGACCAAGGCTTGCAAACGGCGGCTTTGCTCGCGATCTTGGGCCACCAAGCCGACTGCTTGCTGCAAGAGGTCGAGTTGATCTTCGGCCAAGGCAAATTGTTGGCTGAGTTCGCGGCGCAAACTTGGGCTGGTGCTGCGGTCGCCTGCTTCAAAGGCATTCAGCAATTGGCTCATGGCGTTCTGAAAGCCTGCTTGTTGGCGTTGCAACGTGCTTTTGAGCAACAGGCCCTCGACGGCGCTGGTCAACGAGCCAGTGCGCTCCACGCCGCGAATCACGCCATAGGTAATGGTGCCAATCGCCGCGAGCAACAGCACATGATAGCTCCAAAATGATAATTGCCATAGCTCGCCATACAAGGCAGCCAAGGCTGTTTCGGCCAACAGAATCGCCGCAATGATAAACGTTGCTAAGGGCAAGGTTGGGTTGGCTCGCCATTGCTTGCCATAAAACCAAGCCGTCCAACCAAACAAGGCCACCGTAAGCCAAACGATAAACGGAAAGACGTTTGGCGCAAGGCTGCGCATTTCGTTATGCAATGAATGCTGGCTAGCGTTGCTGATTGGTTGTGGCGTTGTAACTGGCACAGGCGCTGTGTCGGCGCTAAGCTGGGTTGGCTGGGTGGTTGGCGCTGGCGCAGTAATGGTGCTCGGAATATAGGCCATCATCAAGAGCGCATACGCGATCCACAGCCCAAAGCCAAACAGCATCCAGCGTTGCCACGAACGAATTAGGCCTTCTGCCAGCCGTTGGCTCATGCTCAAGGCAAAAATGATCGAGGCCACGAAGAGCGCCAAGGGCGTCGACCATTGGGTTGCAACCGAGGTATTGCTAAACATCACCCCGGGCGTGGCGATCGCATGCACCAAAAACATCAGCGACATGGCCAAAAAGCCTAAGCCAAGCATTAATGCCCGACCATCGCGGCGCACTAAGGCTGCCCGAATCATCAAACCAATCATGCCTAAACCGATTAACAGGGCAATTGTGACGATCCAAAAATGGCCAGCTGGCGATTGAACCCGCAGATCGAGCGCAGGAAACAGCCGCAGGATAATCAGCAGAATTGGGCCTAACGCCAGCCCGCCGATCAAACTCCAGGCAATTGTTGGTTTTGGCTTGCTTGCGTGCGCCATAAAAATACCTTGTATAAAGTCCCTAGCCCATTATAGAGCCAAACCCGCTAGAACGTACATTACCGTTACATGATGATCGTTCAAATGTCGCCTTTGGTTTAACCTTTAAGCGTGATTTTGGCCAATTTAGGATTTTCTAATCTTCATTAAAATGCGTTTAGCCACTGTTCATAGCGTGTGGATAAGCAAGTTTTGCACCGTTAGAATCTGCTAAATAGCCAACGATTGTAACTCGTTTTTTTAGGCCACTTTCCATAAAAATTACTAGATGTAGTGTTGACAGCTAAAAAGACATACTATATATTGGATTGCAGAACCCTTCACTGCTTTCAACGAAGCACAGGTTATAACTGATTTTGTGTGGCATTACCAAGCGTAACGCATCTTTTTTTGAGTGTGTACAGTAAGCAAGAGCATCCAAATCTCTGCTTGCTGTTTTTTAATGGGAAGGCTTACTCGCTCGATACTCGTGGTTGCCCCAATGCAACCGAATAAATGGATTGCTCTGCGCCTCTGCGTTAAAGCTCATTTAAATCCTGCTATCAATGGGCACAATCATTTATTGATTGCACCCTTAATTTTTTGTTGTCTTTATTTTGGATGTTTGAAAGGACTTGGTTATGACGGAACAGGTCACCTTGACCCCGCTCGATGACCGCCAAGTAACGCCGCCTGCCACCATTATTAAGCGTGATGGTCGTGAAGTGGCATTTGATGTAGCCCGAATTGAACGTGCCCTAACCCGCTGTTTTGCTGGTTTAGGCCGTCAACCACATATCACCGTTGGCGAATTGGCCCAACGGGTGGTCAATATTTTGGCTGCCAAATATACCACTACGCCAACCGTCGAAGCTGTGCAAGATACAGTCGAGGTGATGTTGCAAGCTGCTGGCGAGTTTGATGCCGCCAAGAGCTATATTCTCTATCGCGCCGAACATGCCAAAAAGCGTGAACAACGACCTGTGCCTGAAGCGATTCGCCATGCCTTTGCCGAATCAGACCAATACTTTCCCTCGCCGTTGCAGAAATTCCAATTCTTCGATAAATATTCGCGCTTCGATTACGATTTGGGCCGCCGCGAAACTTGGATCGAAACCGTCGATCGCTCGGTGAATTTCTTGCGCGAGATTTCTGACAATAAGCTTGCTGATGCCGATTACAACCGCGTGCGCCAAGCCATTCTCGAAATGCGCGCCATGCCGTCGATGCGCTTGTTGGCGATGGCTGGGCCGGCTGCTCGCCGCAATAATATTGCCATTTACAACTGCTCATATTTACCAGTCGATAGCATCGATTCGTTTGTCGAAGCCTTGATTATTTCGATGAGCGGCTGTGGCGTGGGCTTCTCGGTCGAACACAAATACATCGAGCAATTCCCCCGCATCAAGCGTCAATCGGGCGCGCCTGCCACCCAATATGTAGTCGAAGATTCAGCTGAGGGTTGGGCCGATGCACTACGCTTTGGCTTGCAAACCTGGTTCGATGGCAACGATGTTAGCTTTGATCTTTCGCAATTGCGGCCTGCTGGCGCACCATTGCGGATCAAAGGTGGCCGTGCTTCAGGGCCTGAGCCGTTCCGCCAGATGCTCGATTTTGCCCGCTCACGGGTTTTGGCACGCCAAGGCTCGTTCCTGCGCTCAATCGATGCTCACGACATTATGTGCTCGGTTGGTAATGCAGCGGTCAGTGGTGGCGTGAGACGCTGTTTACCTGCTGGTACACGAGTTCACACCAAACGAGGTGCGATTCCAATTGAGCAAGTAACGACTAATGATGAAGTGATGACATCGGATGGTTATAAAAAAGTAACCGGATGGGTCGATCAAGGACGGCAAGGAATTCTTGAAATTGTTACCGAATCAGGCACAATTTTCCGGTGTACTCCTCATCATCGAGTTGCAGTACTTAAAGATGTCCGTGGTGGATATGAATTTAAGTATGCCAGTGAATTAAATGAAGATGATCGTTTGTTATTTATAACGAATCCTATTGATGGTGAAGATCAAGAATTGTTGCCATTACCAACAAAACGAGATGCTGATAATAGTGGATCGATTATTTTACAACCAACGCTTAATACAGAAACTGCATGGTTTTTAGGTAAGTTCTTTGCAGATGGATATGTTGCGCTTACTGAACATAATGAAAAAGGTAAAGGTGGAAACACAGAGTTTGCCATTGCTTGTCATATCAACGAAACTGAACAAATCGATAGAATAACGGCATGGATGGAAGATCACGGAATTACTGCCAGGATTGTTCACCAAGATGGTAACTGGATATCCATCCGTTCTGGGAATCGCCAAATCGCTCGATGGATGCATCAGTATAAACAAGCTAAACAAGAGTTAGTAATTCCAGAGGTATTGTGGCGTAGTTCACAGGCAACAAGAGCTGCATTTATTGCTGGCATTATGGATGGTGATGGATGCTACTCGGATAGGCCTGTAACAATTGTTGCAACTATCTATGAAAATTTTGCTCGTGACGTGGTTAAACTTTTGGCTACACTTGGTATTGTTTCAGAAATTCGTATGCGACGGCCTGAAACAGAACAAGGTTGGAATGCACAGTGGGTTGTGAGTATCAAAGATGCCTTAGCCTTACAAAAGGCTATTGTCATTCTGGGTGAACATTCATGCGGTGAATGGATTCCTCGTCATGGTAAACAAGCTGGATATACCGTTCCTGGCTGGATGGTTAAACGTGATGTTGCCTATAAAGAGTATTCACGAGTTTGGCCAAGTGGTCGTGACGCTAATATGAATAGCGCAACTCTAACTGCTATGGTTGATGCTACCCATTATGTACCAGTTTCAATCAAAGAACTCCGTAATGGTGGTGATGCACATACCTATGATATTGAAGTTCGTGATGGAAGTATGTTTGTTGCTGAAGGCGGCTATCTCGTTCATAACACAGCAATGATCAGTCTGTTCGATTATGATGATCACGATATGCTGACTGCCAAAGATGGCGATTTCGACCGCGAAAATAGCCAACGCTGGAACGCCAACAACTCAGCAGTTTGGCCAGCCCGTGGCTTGACCCAACTCGAAATTATCGAGCAAGTCTTGACGATGGTGAAATCCGGACGCGGCGAACCTGGCATTTTCAATCGCCAAAGCGCGATCGATATGCGCCCAGCCCGCCGCAAGCCCGCCGAATTTGGCACGAATCCATGCGGAGAGATCATTCTGCGGCCTTACCAGTTTTGTAATTTGACGGCAGCGGTTGCCCGTGCCGACGATACCTTTGAAACATTGCGCGAAAAAGTCGAAGTTGCCACGATTATCGGTACAATCCAATCGATGGCTACCCACTTCCCAGGCTTGCGGCCTCAATGGTCGGAAAATTGCCAAGAAGAACGCTTGCTCGGCGTAGACATCACTGGCCAAATGGATAGCACCGTGGCCCAAGATCCAGAAGTGCAGCGCCGTTTGCTCGAAATTGCAATTGAAGTCAATCGCGAGTATGCCGAAAAGTTGGGCATCAATCAATCGGTATCGATCACCTGTGTCAAGCCAAGCGGCAACAGCAGCCAACTGCTGGATTGTGCTTCAGGCTTGCACTCACGCTGGGCTCCATACTACATTCGCAACGTGCGGGTCAGTACGCACTCGCCAATTTACAAAGTGTTGCGCGATGCTGGCGTGCCGATGGACCCTGAAAATGGTCAAACCCGTGATGATGCAACAACCTGGGTTGTGCACTTCCCAGTCAAAGCGCCAGAAAATGCGATTACCCGCAACAGCCGTGGGGCGATTGAGCAATGTAACTATTGGTTGCAAAACAAACTCAATTGGACTGAGCACAATCCATCGGTGACGATTACCTACAAGCCCGATGAAGTGATGGAAGTGATGAAGTGGATTTGGGAAAACCGCGAGGTGATTGGTGGGATGGCCTTCTTACCATCGTTTGATGCCAATTATGCCCAAATGCCGTATGTGGAGATTGGCCGCGAAGAATACGAAAAACTGGCGGCAGAATTCCCGCCAATCGACTTCTCGAAAGTCTATCGCTACGAAGAAGAAGATTTGACCACGGCGGCGCAAGAATTGGCCTGTATGTCAGGTGCGTGCGAAATCGATTTCCTTTAAGCTGAATATTCTACTGAATTGAATTTTTTGCGAGCTGAATGACTATGGGTTACAACTATAGCTTGTTCAGCCCGCAACTTTAGCAATGATGGTAAACGATCGAATTACGAGGATGGACGAAATGAAAGCAAATGATTGTTATTTTTTCGTGGATGAATCTGGTGATCCGACTTTTTACGATAAACGTGGTAACTTGATTGTTGGTGAACAAGGATGCTCAAAAATATTAATCCTTGGCTTTATTAAAACCGCTAATCCAGCACGCTTGCGCAGCCATGTTCAGCAATTTCAGCAGTCTGTTGTGAATAAGCCTGAATATCAGCAGATTCCATCATTGGCTAAAACCAAGAAGGCACTGCATGCAAAGAATGATGTGGCCCAAATTCGCGATAGCTTTTTCGAAGAAATTGCGACGATGGAATTTAGTGCCCAGTTTGTGGTTGCGCGGAAGGTAGAAAAAGTTTTTAGGAATAATTTTCAAGCCAAAGAAACCCAATTTTATCATCATCTTGTGAGCGTCTTATTTCAAAATAATTTGCATCTGCATCATACAAATCATATTTATTTTTCTTAGCGTGGTTCTAGTACTCGCCAAGAGCCACTGAATACTGCGATCAATGAAGCAGTTACAAGGTTTGAGCAGAAAAATAATCGAATTATGCATAATCAACGCCAGATCTATGCCCAAATTCCTAGTGCTGAACCATGTCTCTCAATCATTGATTATATGAATTGGGCTGTTCAGCGCGCATTTATCTATCGTGAAATTCGGTATATTGATATTGTTCGTTCAAAAATTAGCCTCATTTTCGATTTATACGATACAAAAGCAAGAGAACGTGAAAAATTTTATGATCGAAAAAATAGTTTTGAGTTAAATAAAATTGCTCCATTATAGCTAGGCTCGTTTACCGAGCGCACGGCATGGAGCCGACTTTCGCATATAATGGAGCAAATTTTTTCGATACTGCGATCATAGCATGGCTACCCCTCGCTGTCAATGAAATGTGTTGAATATTCTACTACTAGAAACAATGAAGGTCGGGTTATCCCGACCTTCATTGTTTCTTAGTCTTTACTTCCGACTGAGAGAAGCATCAGCGGGCTAACTTGGAGCGCATTCGCGATTTTCTCAAGGTTCTCGCGGTCGATGCGCTTCGATTCATCGTGCCATAGTTTGCGAACCGTTTCGGGGTTGACTTTGGCTGCGTCGGCTAGTGATGTGATGTTGAAACCCTTTTGTTGCGCCACTTCGCGTAGCACTACTCGAATCCGTTGCATAAAACATCCCTCCACGAGATAAAATACCAACACACACTGCGATTATACAACCGTTCTACTTGGCGCTATGCACATATCCTGATAGGACGAAAGTCGCCAATTTTGGCTATAATGCATCCCCATAAGTAGGGAAGCCATGTGGGATACGTGGCTGGAGATCGCTGGCCCAACCAACTCGGTTGGGTTGTATGTTGAGTAGGAATTTCATGATTCACGTTATGGATTTAATTGCCGCCAGAGCGCAGCTAGTGCAGGCTGGCGACCAAATACAATGGTCAGGTTGGGCCTATGACTCGCGTCTCGCCCGAACTGGTGATTTATTTATTGCGCTGCAAACAGCGCGGGCTGATGGCCATGGATTTATTCGCGATGCAATTGCCGCTGGTGCTACGGGAATTGTCTGCCAATATGCACCAAGCGTCATTCCTGCATCAATAAGTGTCTTGACCTGTGACGATCCGTTGGGCTTGTTACAGCGTTGGGCCAAAGCTCAGTTTGCCAAACACGCGCCGCGCACGGTAGCGATTACTGGCAGTGTTGGCAAAACCTCGACCAAACGGGCGGTTGCCCAGGTGTTGGCGAGCCGTTATGCAGTGCTGCGTAGCCCGCGCTCGTTCAATGCCGATTTAGGTTTGTCGGTAACGATGGCCGAGCTTGAGGCTCAGCAATGGGCAGTTTTGGAGTTTGGGGCCGATCATCCAGGCGAAATTCGCCAGCTCTGTCAGCTGTTTCCCCCCGAGATTGGCATTGTCACCAATGTTGGTTCGGCACATTTTGGGGCCTTTGGCTCGCAAGCCGCAATTGCCCACGAAAAGGCCGCGATTATTCAACAGTTACCCGCCCACGGTTACGCAATCTTGAATGGCGATGATCCCCTTGTGGCTGTGATGGCTGAACAAACGCACGCTCGCCTTCTGCGAGTTGGGCAGAATGCAGCGTGCGAAATTCGTTGGAGCGATGTGACCAGCACCGTTCAGACAACCAGTTTTACTATCCACATACCTGAACATGCCCCTGAACGTATTCAACTTTCAGCAAGTGGCGTGCCAAGTGTCCAAGCGGCTACGTTTGCAATTGCGGTTGGCGTTATTGCGGGCTTGAGTTTGGCCGAAATGAAGGCAGCCCTAGCCGATTTAGCCCCAGCTCATGGCCGTTTCAACCCGTTGGCGGGTCGCAATGGCGCAACAATTATTGATGATACGTTTAATGCAGCCCCTGAATCGGTCTATGCTGCGCTACAAACCCTTGGTTCGTTGCCAGCCCGCCGCCGGATTGCAATTCTGGGCGATATGGCTGAATTGGGCTCTGCCAGTCCTCATTTTCATCAACAAGTGGGCCAAATCGCCGCCGAGCATGTTGATTTGTTAATTACCAAAGGCGACCAAGCAGCGCTCGCGGCCAATCGAGCACGTGAAGCGAGCTTAACCAGCGGTTATCAGATTAACACCATCAGCGTGCATAGTGCTGCGGCGGCACTTGCCGCAGTACCGAGCGATCTTGGCGCAGGCGATTTGGTGCTGGTCAAGGGGGCTGCCGAAGCACGCATGGAACATGTGGTAGCTGGCTTATTAGCGCCAACCAGCGATCCGCGCCACGTCTTGGTGCGGCAAGAACATGTTTGGCGTAACGTGCGGATTGGCCTGCCCGATCGGCCAACGACCGTGCGGATTGATCTTGATGCCTTGGCCGCGAATGTGCAGGCGATTCGCCAAGCAGCTGGTGTGCCTGTGATGGCGGTGCTCAAAGCCGATGCCTACGGCCATGGCGCAGTGCGTTCGGCGCGCACTGTGCTGTTGCATGGTGCAAGCGAGTTGGCGGTGGCAACCTTGGGCGAAGCCTTGCATTTGCGTCAAGCAGATATTGCGGCGCCGATTTTGATTTTGGGTTATACGCCTGCATGGCAAATGCGCGAAGTGCTGCTCAATCGGATTAGCGTGGCGCTGTTTGATCGCCATGTTGCTCAATCGTTGCATGAACAAGCCCTAGCCTTGGGGATGAAAGCCCAAGTTCATGTCAAAATTGATACTGGCATGGCGCGGCTTGGTTTGGCAATCGAGCAAGCTGTGGATTTTATCGCATGGCTGAATGGCTTGGCGGGCATTGAAGTTGTGGGTATTTTCACCCATTTTGCCAATGCCGATGAAGCTGATCCTAGCTTTTTTGAATTGCAACAACAGCGTTTTCAGCATGTGCTTGATCAATTAATTGAGCGTGGATTACGCCCGCCAGTTGTACACGCCGCCAATAGTGCTGCGGCGATGGCCCATCACAGCGCGCGCTACGACATGGTGCGGGCAGGCATTGGCTTGTATGGCATCGACCCAAGCAGCGATGTGCGTTTGGGCTTACAACCAGTTTTGGAGTTTCAGACCGAAGTCGCTCAAGTGCGCCAACTGGCGGCTGGCAGCCCAATTTCCTATGGCTGCACCTTCGTTACCAAGCGCGCTTCGCAGATTGCGACGATTCCGGTTGGCTATGCCGACGGTTTTCGGCGTGCGCCTCAGCCGTGGCGCGAAGTGCTGATTCATGGCCAACGAGCGCCAGTCGTTGGTCGGGTGTGTATGGATTACGCCATGATCGATGTAACCGAGCTGGAGCACGTGCAGCGTGGCGATCAGGTAGTGCTGATTGGTCAACAGGGCGCTGATCGGATTCGCGCCGAAGAAGTGGCTGAGTGGTTGGGCACGAACGCCTATGAAGTGGTTTCGGCAATTTTGCCACGCGTGCCACGTGAGCCTGTTGAGCATTTTGCCGAGCGCTAAATAAATGAGGGGTCAGGGATAAGGATTCAGGGGTCAGGTTTTAACGTAGCGGCGCAGAGCACGAATGGCTAGAGGCGCTGGGCTTTTGGCTTTTGGATGAACGATTGGCGGGAAAGCCCACCGATCTTCCGCTAGCCAAGAGCCTGTAGCCTATAATCACTCCTTATGTTCTATGTTCTTTCGTTTAGCCTCCATACTAAAAAAGCTCTGCGCCGCTGCGTTAAATGCCTGTTCGTTTAACGCAGCGGCGCAGAGTTACATTTCCGCTCCCCAATCCCCAAATCCTATGTTCTATGCTCTATGCTCTATGTTCTGGCTTTCATCCCTCATCCCTCATACTTCATCCTTTTATTAGGCTTCGATTGGCAAGTAGCGCGTAGCTTGGTTGGCGTTGAACGAGGCGCTTTCGCGTTCGTACAAGCCACTGACCACCGCCGAATTCATCACGCTATGCACTAGTGGCCGTACCCGATCGTGCTTGATGATCAAGCGTGGGTTGGCGGTGCGTAGCGCCATTGTAATGTCGTAAGCCGTAAACATTTGGCCTGCGGTGATCCATGTGCCAATTTGCTCGGCAATCAATAAACTTAATTGTTGATCATCGACCGCGTGCCAATCGTCATCGTCGTTGCCTAGCGCCACAGGTTGGTTTGAGGGCGAGGCGACCCGCCGTTGCCGACTGCGGCGTGGTGTTGGTGGGCTGGTTGGGGTCGCATCGTGTGGAAACACCCGATAAGCGCGATGCAACGATACTGCCACAATCAAGACTGGCTGGGGGTTGGCTAATTGGGGCGGATTGCCGCCAACCACATCATAGACATTGCGCACGCCAATCACCATGCCACGGCGTACCCGACCCATATTTTGGGTTGATGGGCTGCTGCCTGGGCCTTTTGATTGTTTGCTGACAATAATTTCAAATTCAACCCAATCACCAAGTTGCATACAAGCCTCCAAAAATTAATAAGCTAGCGGTCGAAAAGCACCAAATAGCGCAAGCTTTGTTGGGCTGATTGATAGACAATAAATTCATCGTATTGCAATTTGCCACCCCAAGCAGTAGTGTGCTGAGCCTTGCCCCAAACTGAATCAAAGCCCTTGGGCGCTGCCCGAAAATCGCTCTGGGCGGTTGGCGCAACGAAAGGATTGCCCAGCGCCACATCGGCCAAAAAGAGAAACATGGGGCGATTGCGGCGCCGCACCGAGCAATAATTGGTTGATTTGGTGGCTTTATTGGCAAAATAAATCCCGTGGCCAAACATGCGGCCATTCGATGGCGTGCGTGGGCAAACCAAGCCACTGCGCAAGATGTGGCGCACATTTTGGCCCGCTGTGCCGTGGAAGAGCAATTGCGTATTGCTACGCCCAAGCTGATTTTGCTCGAAATTACGGCGCTCGGCTCCAATCTTGAGCGTAAAAATACTGTTGACCCGCACTTTATAGCCATGAACGCTGGTGCGATCCACGTAATCGCAAATGTGGCGATAGCGATCATCGTTCTGCGCCAGCAGATCAAGCTCAGCGCCCAAGATTTCGTAGCGTGAAACCTGCGGATTGCGCTGTTGGGCGCTCATGGTGGCGATTGCTGCTTCTAATTGATGCAAACGCGTTTCTTGCTCGTCGAAGTCGTTGCAAAAATTCTCGATCACGGTTTCGCGCTTGATCTTGCTGGGTAATTTGGTTGGCACAGTGTTATAAAAATGCTGAACTGTGTTGCTAAGCAAGGCCAAATTAGCTGGTGTTTGGCTTTGTTGCCATGTGCTATGTTGCAATTGGGCGAGGCTGAGCAACTTGCGGCCATGCTCAATTTGCTCAGCAGAAATTGCATCGAGGCCAACTGCCAAGTACGAAGCAATACCCTCGCCAGCCTCATCGAAAATATAATCAATCACCTTGCGAATTGGCTCGGCCAAGGTCACAACTGGCTCTGGCGCTGCTGCCACAACGCTTGGGCGGTGTAAGGCCACCTCGTGATAGCCTTTTTTGACCTTTTCGCGAATTTTGCGCTCGATCCATTCGTGGTTCGTCACCCTCTCATCCACTTGGGCGACGGAGCCAACTCGGCCATAGGTGGCGCGAAAAAAAACATCATTCGCTGCAAGCTGCCACATTTCAACCAGATAGTATTTGTTGTTGTTGCCATCTAGGTTGGTCAGCTGGAACTTGCGGCGCTGGGTTGGTTCGCCTTGGGGCGCACCGATTGCAGTACCCACAATTGCACCTCGCATATACTCAAACCATCGTCTAACGCTCAAACCTGTGCATTGTGCCACTTGGTTTTGCTGGCCTTACTTTAGCAAGCAGCTGTGTCAAACAAAGTCACAGTTTTATGCTTGCGGCCAGCAATAAAAAACCCTTGCTCAATTCAAGCAAGGGTTCAACGCTATTTGATTTTGGGCTGCGGTTTAGCCGCCAGCGCCGCCACCGCCAAAGATACCGCCTTCGGTCATCGCCCGCACGTCGAGCAAGCTATCTGCTTCTTCTGCACTCAGGTAGCCTTTTTCAACCACCACTTCGCGGATGGTGCGGTTGCTGGCCATGGCTTCTTTGGCAACTTCAGCACCTTTGAGATAGCCAATCGTTGGGTTGAGCGCCGTCACCAAAATGGCGTTCTTGGCCAACCAGCCAGTGGCTTTTTCTTCGTTGGCTTGAATGCCCAAGACACACTTTTCGGTAAAGGCTTTGACTGCCCCGATCAGCACATCCATCATTTGGAAGATGTTATAGCCGATGATTGGCATCATCACGTTGAGTTCCAATTGGCCAGCTTGAGCAGCCAAGGTCACAGCGTGATCATTGCCCATTACATGGAAACAAGCTTGATTGAGCATTTCGGCCAACACTGGGTTGACTTTGCCAGGCATAATTGATGAACCTGGCTGGACTGCTGGCAAGCGAATTTCATCCAAGCCAGTAGCTGGGCCAGAAGCCAACAAACGCAGGTCGTTGGCAATCCGAATCAGACTAACACATAAGGCACGCATTGAGCCTGAGAAATCGGCTTGGTCGCCCATGCTTTGCATACGTTCAAACAAATCGTCTGAGGTGCGCAATTCAATGCCGGTTAAGCCCATTAATTTGGTGACCATACGAGCGTGATACTCTGGGTGCGCGTTCAAGCCCGAACCAGTAGCCGTGCCGCCGATGCCGAGTTCGCGCAAGCGATCGCCAGCAGCTTCGATCCGTTTGGCATCAAGGCGAATCGCCTTGGCATAGGCATTGAATTCTTGGCCCAAGCGCACTGGCACTGCATCTTGCAAGTGGGTGCGGCCAGATTTGAGCACATGGTCAAATTCTTGGCCTTTGGCAGCCAAGGTTTCGGCCAAGCCCAAAACCGTGTTGACCAACTCATCTAAGCGCCATAAGGCACCCAATCGCAAGGCAGTTGGGATGGTGTCGTTGGTGCTTTGGGCCATATTAACGTGATCGTTGGGGTTGACTGGCTTTTTGGGATCATCAATGTCGAAGCCCAAAATTTGGTTGGCCCGATTTGAGAGCACTTCGTTGATATTCATGTTGTGCGATGTGCCAGCGCCAGCTTGGAAGGGGTCGACCACAAAGTGATCGTTCAATTTGCCAGCGATCACTTCATCTGCTGCTTGCACAATTGCTTCAGCCATGTTGGCATCGAGCAAGCCCAAATCTTGGTGGACAAGGGCGGCAGCTTTTTTGATTGTCGCCATTGACCAAATGAATGCAGGATACTGTTTCAGGCCGCTGATTGGGAAATTCTGCACTGCTCGTTGAGTCTGTGCTCCATACAATGCCCACGCTGGCACCTGTACCTCACCGAGCGAATCTTTCTCCACACGAAACTCAGCCGACATAAAACCTCCACGTGAAAGCTCGAATCAATAGTGTGCTTATTATACGCGATGCTTTTCACAATGCTGGTCGACACTTGCCAAGCAAAAGTGGCGGGTTTAACCACGAAGCTGTTGGGGATTGGGAGCGAGTTTTGATCCACGAAGGACACGAAGGGCACGAAGGATGGGAACCGCGAAGCACACGAAGATCACGAAGGACGATTTTTCAATAGTCCATCGCCTAATCCCCGTCCCCTGATCCCCGATCCTCAACTCCTATGTTCTATACTCTTCATCCCTCATAATTCATCCTTCATCCTTTATTTTTAGCCACAGATTTTTGGGATTATGTTCTATGTTCTTTGCTCTATGTTCTTTTATTTTTAGCCACGAATTGCACGAATGACACGAATGCTTATTTTTCAAAAGCCCAGCTCCCGATCCCCGATCCCCAACCCCTATGTTCTCTGTTCTTTTGATTTCTGCCTTTTGCCTTTTGAATTAAGTTTCGTCCCTCATAATTCATCCTTCATCCTTATGCTCTATGTTCTATGTTCTCGTTGCTTAGGCGCAACTTTTATGCTATACTGCGGCGGCCTTTCTGCTCCGTAGGCTTGTGGCCACCAAACCCAACGCCAAAACGGGGCAAACCCGAAGGAAGGAGTCTTCGAGTGGTTCCATGCGAACCCTCCCCGCACCCTTGGGTGCTTGTTGCCTTGGCAACACCTTGACTCCATGCATATAACTCAATTGGATATTGGCGGCCCCGTGCCATGAAACGGTGGCATTTAATGTTTCATGTAGGTGAAAACATCGTGCGTGCATACGAAATGATGACCGTCCTGCGCCCTGATTTGGGTGGCGAGGAAGAACTCAACACGACCATCGAGACCATCCAAGGCTACATCAAAGCTCAAGGCGGCGAAGTTGCCAGCACCGAACAAGGCGCTCCTTGGGGCCGTCGCAAATTGGCTTACCCAATCGACGACTACACCGAAGGCTTTTACTTCTTGACCCACTTCAGCTTGAACGCTGATCGCGTGACCGAAGTGGAACGCCACTTGAAATTGGCTCCACAAATCTTGCGCTATTTGTTGATCCGCGACGAAACCAAGCGCTAAAACCAACGGGGAGGAAACCGTGGCGAAAGATTTAAATAAAGTGATGATTATTGGTCGCTTGGGCAAAGATCCTGAAATGCGCTTTACGCCGCAAGGAACCCCCGTGACCAACTTCACTGTCGCCGCTGGTCGTCAGTGGAAAGACCCCAATGGCGAGACCCGCGATGAAACCGAATGGTTTTCGGTCGTGGTCTGGAACAAATTGGCCGAGATCTGTAATCAGTATCTGACCAAAGGCAGCCGCGTCTATATCGAGGGTCGGCTGCAAACCCGCTCGTGGGATGACGATAGCGGCCAAAAGCGCTTTCGCACCGAAGTGGTTGCTAGCGATATGATCATCCTTGATCGCAGTGATCAGCAACAGGGCCAAGGCCAAGCGCGTAGCGGTGGCTACCAAGCTGGCGGCAATTCCCGCCCGCCACGCGATAACTCCGCCAATGATTATAATCGTGGCGGCAGCTATGGCGGTGGCTACACCAACGAGCCAGATATCGGCGATGACGATATCCCTTTCTAATTTGAAATTCACTTACTAGAACATACAAGGAGCCGTTCGCATGTCAGATCAACGCCGTAAGTCGGCAGGTCGCCGCAAATACACACCACGTCGCAAAGTGTGTGTCTTCACGGCTGAAGGTATTGTGCCAGATTACAAAGATATCAAACGCTTGCAACGCATGGTCTCCGATCGTGGCAAGATTTTGCCCCGCCGCCGCACTGGCACATGTGCTAAATATCAACGCAAATTGAATGTTGCAATCAAACGCGCCCGTCACTTAGCGCTGTTGCCATTCGTTTCAGAAAATACCCGCGGTTAATTCTGCGTCGTTGGTTTAACGAAGCTCAGGCACAGTCGCGAGATCCGCGCTGTGCCTGCTTTACTTTAGATTACCCCCATTGGAGTAGGCAAGGATTATGGCAAAGAACGATAACGTGCAGCCCGCAAAGCCCATGACCAAACGGCAACGAGCGCGCTGGGATCAAGAACGTAAGCAAAGCTCACAGGTATTGCTGATTGCCGCTGCCGCAGTTGGCTTGGCTGTGTTGTTAATTGGCATCGGCTTGGTCATCCAAAAGGTGATTGTGCCCAACAAAACCGTGGCAAATATTGCTGGGGTTGAAGTGAGCAACGCTGAATATCAACAATATCGCCAAATTATGCAAGCCCAACAAGCAGTTAACTTGGCTCAGCAAATTCAGCAATATGCCCAATATCAATTGCAAGGCACCGAGCAGTTTGCAACTGATGTAACCAATTATATTGCTGGCTTGAAAGATAAAAATGCCCCGCTTGATTATACTGTGCTCAATCAGTTGATCAACGATAAGGTGCTTGAAAGCAACGCTGCCGCTGAAGGTATCACGGTGAGCGACGAAGAATTGCAACAAAGTTTGGCTGCTAAATTTGCGCCTGCCAACGAAGTGATGAACCCAGTCGCCCCAGTTACCTCAACGAATGGCTTGACTGATACCGCTTCGTTGACCCCAACCCAAACGCCAACCCCAACCTTGAGCGAAGCAAGCGCTCGGGTTGACTCGGCCATTACCACCTATTTTGGCACGTTGCGCGAATTTATTGAAGAAACTTCAAGCTATGGCTTGGCTACTTTGCCATTCGATCGCAATGCCTTCAAAGATTTTGTGTTGCATCAAGAACGCCTGCAATTGCTCCGCGAAAAGCTGGGCGAGAAGTTGGTAACCGAAGATCAGGCAACCAAGGAAATTTATGCAGATGCCCAGCAAATTTTTGTAACCGCTGGGATTACTGAGCCAACCGACCCCTTGACCGCGACCAAGTGGGCCCAAGCCAAAACCAAAATTGATGATGTTGCTGCTCAGTTGACTAGCACCGCAGTCTTTACTGATGTGCAGTTGGCGAATACCACCAATAATGCAACTGATAACCCAGCTACTGGGATGCGACCGCTGACCGAATATGCAGCCTTAGGCATCACTGAGCCAATTTCAACCCAACAGGTTGGAGTCATTGGTGAGCCATATCAATCTGCCCAAGGCTGGCACATTGTGTTGGTGCATCAACGCGAATTGCGCCCAAGCCAAAGCGATTTGGCAACCAAGCGAGATGAAGCGGTGACGAAGTGGATCGAGGAGAAACGGGCTGCCGCCAATGTTCAGCGTTTCCCAGAACCAACCGCAACCACCGTTCCACCAACAATTGAGCCAATTCCAACCACGATTCCGCAGCCAACTACCGATCCTGCTGCGGCAACCGCAACGCCAGCAAGCGAAGCGACCCCAACCACGGATTCGGCTGCGCCAACGGCAACCACAGCCAGCGAAGCGACGCCAACTACGGTCGTAACGCCAACACCATAAGCAAAAACAGGTAGAATAGTGGCGGGTCAATGCCGACCCGCCACTTGTTGTTTAATCTGAGGAGTTCCCATGAATCGATGGTGGGCCAAACGAACTTTGCGAGTCTGGGTTGCCCTAGTAATTACGCTGCTCGTAATTGTGGCAACAATTTGGGCAACCATGCAATTACTCGCCGATATCAGCGGTGCTGCAACGTCATGGCGCATCGATTTAACAACCTTTGCTTGGTTTGCAAGCGCAGTTTCGGGCTTTTTGATCAGCTTAATTATGCTCTATCGGGTTGGTAGCGCCTTAACGTTGCATTATCGGGTCGACCGCAATGCCTTGACGATTCACTGGCTTGGCAATACTGCTGTTGTTCCAATGAACTTGATTACCGCGGTTGAGCCAAGTGTCAGCGTGAAACAAAAGCCCGGCCTTTTGACCAGATTTGCCTATACAACTGGGGTTGGCCAAGCTGCCGATGAGCAGGTGTTGAATTTCTTTAGCACCCAGCCCATCGCCCAAGCCTTGCTCTTGCGCACCACTGGCGGCAGTTATGTGATTACGCCCGCCCAACGTGAGAGCTTCATCCAAGAGCTTGAAAGTCGGCTCAACTTGGGGGTTGTGCAGGTTCAAAGCGAAGGTGTGGTACGCTCAAGCCGCATCGCCTACGATTTTTGGCTAAATAATGCAGTTCGCTGGACTTTAGTCGTTGGGCTGTTGCTCAATTTTGCGGTCTGGGGCTTAATTGCTTGGCGCTATAACCAATTGCCTTTAGAAGTGCCAATTCGGATCGACGCAACTGGCGCGGTGAGCGGGGTTGAGGCCCGCGAACAATTATTGGCCTTGCCGCTGGTTGGCTTGTTGGCGTGGTTGATCAATGCAGGCTTTGGCGCGTTGGTCTATCGCTCTTCACGAGCTGGCGCATTTGCTTTGTTAATTGGCAGCGCGGTGATTCAACTCTTTTTGGGGGTTGCCGTGTGGGTGGTGGTGCGCGGCTAGCTGCTGCAACCAGCCGCGCAGTTTATTTAATGATTAAAGTTTGCCGCGTGAGCGACCTTTAACTTTGCGCTTGCCCGGATCTTCGACTGCAACTGGCGCAGCGCCACGTGGTTTGTGGTTCACGCTTTCCAGCAAGGCCGTGTTGTCGATCAAGGCCAAAGTTTGGCGCATTTGGGTCAGTTGGTCGCGCAGCAAGGCCGCTTTTTCAAACTCTAGGTCTTTGGCAGCTTGTTTCATCTGCTTTTCCAGCTCGCTGATCAGTTTGAACAGCTCTTCTTTGGTCATGCTATCAGGATTTTCGCTGGTTTTGTATTGTGCTGATTTTTCGGCAACCTTCTTCATGCCTTGGGTCAAATCGCGCACCGCTTTGACAATCCCTTTTGGCTCGATGCCATGTTGTTGATTGTAGCGCTCTTGAATTTGGCGACGGCGGCGAGTTTCACTAATGGCATAATCCATCGCTGGCGTGACATTATCGGCGTACATCAGCACCGTGCCATCGATGTGACGAGCTGCCCGCCCAATAATTTGCACCAACGACGATTCTGAGCGTAAAAAGCCAGCTTTATCAGCATCAAGAATCGCCACCAAGGAAACCTCGGGCAAATCCAAGCCTTCACGCAGCAGGTTGATGCCAACCAGCACATCGTACACGCCCAAGCGCAAATCGCGCAGAATATCGATGCGCTCAATTGTATCGACATCGGAGTGCAAATATTGGGTGCGCACGCCCATTTCTTTGAGATAATCGGTCAGATCTTCGGCCATTCGCTTGGTGAGCGTCGTTACCAACACCCGCGAGCCAGTATCAACCCGCTGTTTGATCTCACCAAGCAGATCATCGATTTGGCCACGGGTGCGGCGCACTTCAACCATGGGATCAAGCAAGCCAGTTGGCCGAATAATTTGCTCAACCACTTGTTCATGATGTTGATATTCGTACACACCAGGCGTAGCTGAAACATAAATTGCTTGATGCACATGCTTGGAAAATTCATCAAACATCAATGGGCGATTATCGAGCGCTGAGGGCAAGCGAAAACCAAAATCAACCAAGGTTTGCTTGCGCGAACGGTCGCCATTGAACATCCCGCGAATCTGTGGCACCGAAATGTGCGATTCGTCGACGACCAAGAGAAAGTCATCAGGAAAGTAATCGAGCAAGGTCCACGGCGTTTGGCCCTCGCCGCGCCGATCCATATGCCGACTGTAGTTTTCAATCCCTGAGCAATAGCCCAATTCTTCCATAATTTCCAAATCGTAGAGCGTGCGTTGCTTGAGCCGTGCAGCTTCGAGAATTTTGCCTTCGCCTTCAAGGTGAGCGACTTGGTGCTCTAGCTCAAGCCGAATGTCATTCAGCGCGGCCTGCATTTTTTCTGCATTGGGAATAAAGTGCTTGGCCGGAAAGACTTCGATGTGATCTTTTTGGGTTAAAATCTCACCAGTTAACGGATCGACCTCGACCATGCGCTCAATTTCATCGCCCCACATTTCAATCCGAAAAGCAGTTTCTGCATTGGCAGGGAAGATTTCGAGCGTATCACCGCGCACGCGGAAGGTGCCACGGTGAAAATCAATATCGTTACGCTCAAATTGCAGATCGATCAGTGTGCGCAACACTTTATCGCGGTTGCGAACCTCGCCTGTTTTCAGCTTCAATGCAACCTGACCATAATCGGTTGGCGAGCCAAGCCCATAAATCGCCGAAACCGAGGCGACGATAATGACATCGGTGCGGGTAAACAGCGCTTGGGTTGCTTCGTGGCGCAAACGATCAATTTCTTCGTTGATTTGGGCTTCTTTTTCAATATATAAATCCTTCGATGGCACGTAGGCTTCGGGGGTGTAAGCATCGTAATACGAAACGAAGTAGCCGACGGCATTATCAGGAAAAAATTCTTTAAACTCTGCATACAATTGGGCGGCCAAGGTTTTGTTGTGGGCCATTACCAAGGTAGGCCGTTGAACTTGTTCGATAACCCGGGCAATTGTATGGGTTTTGCCAGTCCCTGTTGCCCCCAAGAGTGTTTGGTGGACAAGCCCGCTGTTCAAGCCATTGACTAATTGGGCGATGGCTTGTGGTTGATCGCCACGCGGTTCGTAGGGTGCATGGACTTTTAATGGTGGCATACGACCTCCTAAATCACATCATTAATTATACTGCGCTTGCTGCTATTTATGGTCGTTCTTGCGACTGATTACCGAACAATTGTGTTATTATAACGATTTTTTAGCATTGCTCGAGTCGATCGGGATTGGCGTTTTTTGGCTTTGTCAATGATTTATTGATACTTTTGATTCGCCACCCTTCCGTCCCTCCGCCGGAGGGAAACGCCGGGGGTTTTCATCCCCCAGCACCCCCTAATATTTGTTTTGTGGATTGTTTCTGTGTTGTCTATTCCCCCGATGTCCGATAGCCAAAAGCCAAGAGCCTCACTTTCTCTGCGCCGCTGCGTTAAAACTCCCTTCGTGTGCTTCGCGCCCTTCGTAGTTTCGTTTTTATTAATCGCTGAGTGCTTTAAATTCGTTTCGCCACCCTTCCGTCCCTCCGCCGGAGGGAAACGCCGGGGGTTTTCATCCCCCAGCACCCCCTAATATTTGTTTTGTGGATTGTTTCTGTGTTGTCTATTCCCCCCGATGTCCGATAGTCAAAAGCACATAGCCCATAGCCTTATCTTCGTGCTCTTCGTGGATCAAAACCCGATCCCCAATCATATAAAATCGTGGATAATAGCCTCAATCTGCGTTGGGAGGTCGGTGTGGCACGGATTTGGCGTTGGCTTGGGCCAAGTTTAATTATGATTCTCGGGTTGGCATTGCTGGTGCAGCAACCGCCAAGTTTGGCGCGCCAAGCAGCCCAAGCTCGTTTAGCTGGCAAGTGGCACCAAGCCACACGCCTGTATCAGCAATTAATCAAAGCCCAGCCCAGCGTCCCTAACCAACTCCTGCTTGCTGAGCTTTATTTGACCCGTGGCGAGTGGCAAGCAGCGCACAATCAACTAATCGAGGTTTTTCGCCAGCCATTGAGCCTTGAACAGCATCAACAAGCCTGGCAGTTCTATGCGTGGGCTGGCTTGCAACGTGGCGATCAAGCAACGGTTCAAGCAGCACTTAAAACCTTGGCAGCTACGCCATGGAGCCATATGCTACGGGCAGAAATAGCGTTACGGAGCGGCGAACTAATCAGTGCAACCAACCAATTGAATCAGGCTCAAGCGTTGCAACAGCCATGGCAGAATTGGGCTTGGTTGCGGAGCGCTGAGCTGGCATTGCCCAATGATCCACAGCTTGCCCAAGCCATCGTAGCTCAAATTCAGTTCCAGCCGAACGGCCTGCAATTGGCAAATCCATGGCAATTGCAGCAACGGCTGCAACGTCTCAAGCAGCTTGTGCCCCAAGATTCCGCCCAACGCATGCTTGGGGTGGCCAGTTTATGGAGCGATCAAGGTCTCTGGCAGGCTGCCGACATCTTGCTGAGCCAAATTCCTAGCAACGATTCGATGGCAAGTTTTGCAGCCAACCAGCGGGCCTTGCTACATTGGAGCGCTGGCGATAGTGCAACCGCCTTGGCCTTGATCGAGGCTGCTCAAGCTCAATGGCCCAACGTTGCAACCTTACCGCGAACTCAAGCCAAAATTGCCGCCAGCAGCGGCCAACCCGATTTAGCGCTTGCCGCGTTGCAACAGGCAGTTAATTTGGAGCCAGGCAGCAGCGAAAATTACCTTGTTGCAGCAACGATTAGCCTAAGCCAAGCAGATTTTAATGGCACTGCTGCCGCCTACGATCAAGCGCTTGCAACTGGGCCAATGAGCGGAACGTTGGCCCTAGAAGCTGCCAATTTTTATATCAACACACCGTTGCGCCGCTGTAGGAGTGGCCTGAAGTATGGCCGCCAAGCCTTGAAGAGTGCGGTTGATGATTTCGCGCGGCGGGTGGTGGCTAGCGTTGCTTTGCAATGTTCGCTGCCTGCAGAAGCAGAACAACTCATTGCCCCGCTCTATCAGGCAAATCCTGCTGAGCCACAATTGGCCTATCTTTATGCGCTTGCTCGTTGGCAACAAGCCAAGCCCGATAGTCAATTATTGCTGGAACAAGCAGCAGACCAAGCGATTCAAACTCCATGGCTATCACAGCTTGAGTTTTACATAAAATGAAGCTAACTAGATGAAAAATTAATAAGATGCAGCTATCTACGTTTTGGCATAATCCAAAAATCATGCTATAATTGGATCTAACGCTAAGCAGAGAACGAAAACGCGGGCGGTATAGCCCCCGCGTTTTTTGTGTCGTGCGCGTCGCTTGCTTGCCAATTCGGGGGGTTAGGGCGACTCCGCACGCTGCGGGACGGTAACAGCAAAGGGCTGTTAACCCTACATTCACCGAAAGGATACTCTTTTTAATGACTACGTTTACGGAACTTGGGCTAGGCGAAGCGACGTTGCGGGCAATTACTGAACTTGGCTATGAAGAACCAACCCCAATCCAAGCCCAAAGTATTGGTTTGATGCTCAGTGGCAAAGATATTATCGCTCAAGCACAAACAGGCACCGGCAAAACAGCAGCTTTTTCGTTGCCAACAATTGAACGCATCGACCCCAAGGCCATGGGTGTGCAAGCCTTGATCTTGACCCCAACTCGCGAATTAGCCGTCCAAGTCTCGGATGCTATTTCGGCGTATGGCAAATATTTGAACATTCGCGCCTTGCCAGTTTATGGTGGTCAGCCAATTGATCGCCAATTACGAGCTTTGAAGCGCGGCGTTAATATTGTGATTGGTACGCCTGGCCGTTTGATGGACCACATGGAACGTGGCACGCTTGATCTTTCAACCGTGCGCACCGTGGTGCTCGACGAAGCAGACGAAATGCTCAACATGGGCTTTGTTGACGATATTGAATATATTTTGGAACGCGCGCCCAAAGATCGCCAAACTGCGCTGTATTCGGCAACCATGCCCGATGAAATTGCTCGTTTGGCTCGCAAATACTTGAATTCACCCCAAATGGTGACGATTGAGCGCGAACAATTGACCGTGCCCCAAATTCGCCAAGTTTATTACGAAATTGGCGCACGCGATAAATTTGAAGTCTTAACCCGCATCCTCGACCTTGAAATGCCAACCTCGGCGATTATTTTCTGCCGCACCAAGGCGATGGTCGATGAGCTTGGTGAAAAATTGTTGGCTCGCGGCTATGGGGCTGAATTGTTGCACGGCGATTTGAGCCAAGCAATGCGCGACCGCGTGATGAAACGCTTCCGCGAAGAACAAGTTGAAATCTTGGTTGCAACCGACGTAGCTGCCCGTGGTTTGGACATCGAACATGTCAGCCACGTAATTAACTACGATATTCCGCTTGATCCAGAAGCCTATGTACACCGGATTGGCCGCACCGGTCGGGCTGGCCGTTCAGGGGTTGCGGTTACCTTGGTAACGCCTCGCGAACGCCGCCAATTGCGCACGATCGAGCGCATGACTGGCTCGCCAATTCAACGCTTGCGCTTGCCAACGATTGCCGACGTGGTGGCTCGCCGCCGCGAAGCCTTCAAGGACAACTTGCGCGAGTTGATTGAGCAACACAACGAACACGGTGGTTTGGAGCAATACTTGGTCTTGGCCGAAGAATTGGCCGAACAATATTCACCAACCGATTTGGCCGCTGCCGCTTTCAAAATGATGCTCGGCGAACCAGATTTGACCGCCGAAGATCCATTGGAAATGGTCGAAGATGAATCAACCTTCGATGCACGTCGTGGCGATCGCCGCGATAGCCGCGATAACGGTCGCCGTGGTGACCGCCGCGAACGTGGTGGTGACCGGCCTGGCGAACGGACTGGCGACCGTGCTGCCCGCGCTCCTCGCACCGGCGATCGCAATGGTGGTGGCCGCTCGTTCCGCGAAGAAGGCATGACCCGCTTGTTTGTGGACATTGGCCGCGAACAAGGTGTACGCCCTGCTGATATTGTGGGCGCAATTGCCAACGAATCTGGCTTGCCAGGCCGCGCGATTGGAGCAATCGACATTTTCGATAACTTCACCTTTGTCGATGTGCCAGACGATGCCGCTAACCGTGTCTTGGCTGCGCTTGGCCGAACCCAAATTCGGGGCGTGAAAATCACCCCAACCTTGGCTCGCCCACGCCGCTAAAATCGTTTATCCGTCCAGTGCTCCGGCTCCTTGGTTGCTACCAAGGAGCCGGTTTTGGTTAACGTATAATTGCGCCAACTATTTTAGTGAGGTTGGCAATGCAACTTGATCTACTCGAACGCTTGCAGCAATGGCGTACCCCAGTGCTGGATCAGCTGTTTTTATGGGTAACCAACATTGGCGGCGAGGATTTTTACCTGTTGTTAGGGCCAATTATCTTTTGGTGTGTTGGTATCAACTTGGGTGTGCGCTTGCTGCTGATGCTGCTTGGTTCGTTTTATACAAATGCCTGGCTCAAAGATTGGTTTGATACGGTTCGACCTGCGGCTGCCTATCCAGAGCGCTTCCCGCTGAGCGAGGCCGCCAAAGCAACCGCGCTTAATCCCGATGGTTCGTGGATTCCTTCGTTTCCCAGTGGTCATGCCCAACATACCTTGGTTTTTTGGGCGTTTGTTGGGTTGTGGCTGCGACAACGCTGGGTTTGGGCTTTGGCGGGCCTGATGATTGTGCTGGTGAGCTTTTCACGGCTCTATCTGGGTGTGCATTGGCCAATTGATGTGCTTGGTGGCTGGTTTTTTGGCAGCTTGATTGTGGTTGCCAGCATCTATCTTACGCCACTGATTAGCGCTTTGCCACCGAAAACCCAAGAAGGTTTGGCGTTGGGGTTGGCTGCCATTTGTTTGCTTGGGTTAATGCTTGATTCTGGGGCTGATCGGGTCAAGATGCTGGGCTTTTTGGCTGGTTCATTGGGCACATTGGGTTTGCAACAGCGCTATGCTCAATTTCAAGTGCGCAGCGTTTGGTGGCGCCAATTAATGAAAATCATCATTGGCATTAGTGTCGTGTTTGTGCTGAGGGCAGTGCTCAAAAGTATCTTGCCCGAAACGCTATTGGCCGATGGCTTGCGCTATTTGATTATTGGGATGTGGACGACCTTTGGCGCGCCATTGGTCTTTCGGCTGACGCTAGCTAAACCTGGGGCAACACCAGCCTAATCTGTGCCCCGCCTTCAGGCCGATTGCTAAAGTGTGCAGTGCCACCGTGAAGCATCGCAACATGGCGAATTAAGGGCATGCCCAAGCCGCTGCCACCGATTTTGGTTGTCCAGCCCAAGGCCTGATTTAACGATTGGGCCTGGTTCAAATGATCGAGTAAATCGTTTGGAAAGCCCTTGCCTGTGTCGTAAATAACAATTGTAGTTTGCTGCGCTGTTTGCTCAACCTGAATGAAAATTTGGCCTTCGCCAGGGTAGCGCAACAGCGCCTCAAATGCATTTTGTAAAATTGTATGTACTGCTAAACGCAAAAAAAGTGCATCGCCAATCACAATGCACTCAACAGGACAAGCGAGCTGAATTGTTGAATTAAGCCCATGGCGTTGCATTTCTGCTTGGCTTTCGGCCTGTTCGCTTTGCAGCAAGGGCAAAAGTTGAATCGGCATGCGTTGTTGGGGCAGCAATTGGCCTTCGCGCGTAAGTACTAGCAATTCAGTCGTCAGTTGGCGAATTGAATCGGCAGTGCTTTGGAGCACGCTTACCAATTCTTGCGGCTGAATTGTCGATTGTTCAAGCGCTGGGCGTTCGCTAAGCTGTTGATTGAGCATTGGCAGCAACACATCAAGGCTATTGCTATATGAACGTAATTCGTGCTGAAAGAAGCGCATAAATTGGCGAACTTGTTGCTCTTTGCTCAATTGGGCTTCGGTTTTGACTCGCGCTTTGGCAAATTGCACAGCTTGCGAGGTTACGCCCCAAAGCATCAAAAACTCCAAAATATTAAATGCGATAATTGCTGGGGTAAATACTTGCCAACCACCAGCGTGCAGTGAGGCCACAATCGTCACGGAGAGCGGGTAAAAGGCGATTGGCCACCAACGCCGACTCGCTAACATGGCCATCAAAATCGGCAACATGGTCAAAACCACCACCGCTGCATCTGAAGGAATTGTGGCCAGCACATAAAAACATGCTAAGGTCAGCACTGCTACCACAATCCAGCGCGGCCACATCGCGCTTTGTTGGCGGAACATCCACCAAGCCAAGCCACCCAAACAGAGCGCCACCCCAAAATCAAGCAAGATAACGCCTGTTGGTGCGCCACCATAATCCAAATTGAATGCGCCCATAATACCAATCAGCCCAGTAAACAAGGCCAAAATTGCTGTTAAGGTCGCAAATGGATCGGCACCATGGACAATATCCTGCCACCACTGTTTCATCCAGCGCCATCCACGGGCTTTCCAGCTGAGCGGTGCTTGCTTGGGCATAGATTTGCTTTCTTGCAATCAGGGTGAGTGCGGCTAAAGGTTTTATTAATGATTAACTCTAACACTTTTTAATAGTTTATTAATCCTATCGTGATCTAGTTCCTTTTGAAGCGCGTACAAAGCTTGTTGCGCCTAGCCAATACCTAGCACTTAGTCCTATCCAAAATAAGTCCTTATGGCTACTTGTGGCAGCTAAATAGATCATGATTTAATAGCTCTATCCACAGTAACTGTTATCAATTGTTGCCGTCATTTTGTTCACCAATTGTCTTTTGGCTTATTAAAATAATTGAAATAAGGAGCCAGATTATCCCAACTCTGTATTATCGACGCAGGATTCTTCACGCTCTACCGCCGCGTTCTGCAATTCATCGTAACACTACCTCTTGTTATGCAGTACAGCTGTTTCTAGTTATTGAATCCGTTAGTCTTAATGACTAAGACGGGAGCAGTATATGAGTATGTACGCTGATACTATTGGAGATATAGTAAGCCAATTGAATCGACACCATGGTTGGCAATTAGATGGGGCAGGATGTCAGCTTCTTTGCCAGCGCAGTTGTGAAATTTTGCAACGCAATCCCGCCTCAAATCCAGCCAAATATCCCGATATTGTTACCAATATCTATCACGATTATGCCACTGTTGCCGCTGCTTGCGATCCGCAACATCCCCATCACGAAATTATCTGGGTTTCAATTATGGATGAGATTCTGAGCTGGTATCGCTGCAAACGCTTCTCATTGGGCAATGGCTCTCAATTATGCGAGCATTCACCAGATTTAGTCGCCTACGAGAATGTTAAGCGTTCGTTGCCGCAGTTTCGTTTTGAAGCTCGCTTACGCAGCTATATCCACACCATTGCCGATCGGGCAATTATCCATTGGTGGCGAGCCAAAGATGCCAAGAAACATGGCGGCTCTGGTGGCCGCAGAATTCATGAAAGCGCCAATGTGTATACGCCAAAACCCCAAGATCAAACCTATTATCTGAGCCAAAGTAGTGGTCGCGACTGTCAACGTGAGTTAGGCGATACTATTGCTTCTCCCGATCTTCTGCCACACGAGCATGTTGAGCGCTGTGAACTCCAACGGCATATGGCTGCTGAAGTTCACGCGATGGTCGATGATCCGTTGTATCCAATTGCCCAGCAGTATTGGTATGCCTTGTTGTGCGAGGATAACAACATTACTGCCTTGGCCAAACAGCTTGGTTTGCAAGCCAACGAGCTGTACAATTTGCGCGATCGGCTACGGCGGCGTTGTAAACCATTTTTAGTCCAATGGTTTTTAGCCTAAGTTTCTACCAATTGGGTTTTTAAGCCAACCAGCTTGCCAGCACTATCCTTGCCCAAAATATAGGCATCAATGTTAATTTCGCCCAGCCGATAGACCTGAATGTCAGTTAATTCGGCCTTGAGCACTTCGACCAACTGCTGAAATTGGCTAACTGTCGCTTTTTCGGCCTCGCCATGCCAATCTTGCACGCTGGTAGCATTTTTAAAGAATTGCTCAAGGCTAATGGTTTGGATCGGCTGGCCATTAGCGAGCGCTTCGGGGCTGAATGGAGTCGTCGCATCCCAGGTATAGGGCGTGAATGGCGCATCGGTTTCGCTCATCATCTGCAAGCCATCGGCTGCGGCAGTAATGTTCTCTAGACTTGTTTTGGCCACAAGAACTCCTTGTTTAAGTCGAATTGGGCTGATCCGCCCGCGACGTGGACGACGAAAGGACATAGGCTGCTCCAGCTATCATTGGCTGAATGCGGCTAGTATAGGGCATTTTTCGCGCCAACAAAAGCCCCCATCACGCTACTGATGGGGGCTGAGTTTGATTGATTTAGTTGAAAATCAGTTTGCCTGCATCGACATCGACGCTTACGCTTGTGCCTGCTGGGAAGCGACCTTTGAGCACTTCCAAGGCGAGCGGGTTGAGCAGCTCGCTTTGTACAGCGCGTTTGAGTGGCCGTGCCCCAAAGACTGGATCATAGCCAACGTGGGCGAGATGTTGGCGGGCTGCTTCACTCAGGACTAATTTGAGTTTGCGTTCGCTCAAGCGTTTGCTTAGCCGATCAACCTGAATATCAACAATATGCTTGATTTCAGCTTGGGTCAATGGCTTGAAGATAATCACATCGTCAATCCGATTGAGGAATTCTGGGCGTAGCTCGTCGCGTAATTCTTCCATTACTGCTTCGCGCATTGCTTCTTCATCATCAACCAAACTTTGAATGCGGCTACTGCCAATGTTCGAGGTCATAATCACCACCGAATTGGTAAAATCGACCAAGCGGCCTTGACCATCGGTTAAGCGACCATCATCGAGCAATTGCAACAGCGTGTTGAACACATCAGGATGGGCTTTTTCAATTTCATCGAACAGCACCACGCTATATGGGCGACGGCGCACGGCCTCGGTCAATTGGCCGCCTTCTTCATAGCCAACATAGCCTGGAGGCGCACCAATCAGCCGGGCGACAGCGTGGCGTTCCATATATTCCGACATGTCGATCCGGACCATGGCTGCTTCGTCATCGAACAAAAATTCAGCTAAGGCCCGGGCCAACTCGGTTTTACCAACCCCGGTTGGCCCGAGGAAGAGGAACGAACCAAGTGGTCGATTGGGATCTTGCAAACCTGCCCGCGAACGGCGCACTGCATCGGAAACGGCTTTGACCGCTTCGTGCTGGCCAATAATGCGGGCATGCAGCCGTTCTTCCATTTTGACCAGCTTTTGCAGCTCGCCTTCCAAAAGTTTGGAAACCGGAATACCAGTCCATTTGGCGACAACTTGGGCAATATCCTCTTCGGATACTTCTTCGTTGAGCAGCATGCCATGTTCTTGCATATCGCGAACTTTGGCTTCGGCCTCGCCGAGCTGTTGCTCTAAGGTATTGAGCGTGCCATATTGCAACTCGGCGGCGCGGTTGTAATCGTATTGGCGTTGGGCCTGCTCAATTTGCACCTTAGTTTGGTCAATTTTTTCCTTTAGTTGAGCGATGGCGTTAATTGCGCCGCGCTCACTCGAAAGCTTGGTATCCAGCACCGCTTGTTGTTCGCGCAAGTTGGCCAAATCGCGTTCGAGCCGCTCCAAACGCTCCTTGGACGCAGGATCTTTTTCACGTTTCAAGGCTTCGCGTTCTATTTCCCATTGCATGCGTTTGCGCTTGATCTCATCAAGTTCAACCGGATCGCTGGTAATTTCCATGCGCAGTTTGGCAGCAGCTTCGTCGATCAAGTCAATTGCTTTATCAGGCAAGAAACGATCGGCAATATAGCGGTTGGATAAGGTTGCTGCGGCCACAATTGCAGCATCGGTAATCCGCACATTGTGGTGCGTTTCGTAGCGTTCTTTCAAGCCACGCAAAATCGAGATTGTATCTTCAACCGTTGGCTCTCCGACCAACACAGGCTGGAAGCGGCGCTCCAAGGCTGGATCTTTTTCAATATATTTGCGATATTCATCGAGTGTGGTTGCGCCGATGGTGTGCAATTCGCCGCGAGCCAAAGCTGGCTTGAGCATATTCGAGGCATCCATCGAGCCTTCGGCTGCGCCTGCGCCAACCACGGTATGCAACTCATCGATAAACAAAATTACGCGGCCTTCGGCGTTGGTAACTTCGCTGAGCACTGCTTTGAGCCGTTCTTCAAACTCGCCGCGAAATTTCGCGCCAGCGACCAACGCGCCCAAATCGAGCGCAATCAAGCGTTTGTTGCGCAAGGCTTCAGGCACATCACCGCGCACAATCCGCGCAGCAAGGCCTTCGACGATGGCAGTTTTGCCAACACCTGGTTCGCCAATGAGCACTGGATTATTTTTGGTGCGGCGTGAAAGCACCTGAATCGTGCGCCGAATTTCTTCATCGCGTCCGATCACGGGGTCAAGCTTGCCACGCTGAGCCAAGGTCGTTAAATCGCGGCCATATTTTTCGAGCGCCTGATATTTGCCCTCGGGATTTTGGTCGGTAACCCGTTGATTGCCGCGAATGGCAGTTAAGGTTTTGAGAATTGCATCTTTGGTAATACCAAACGATGTGAGTAAACGCTGAGCTGGCCCTTTGGCGCGCTCGCTGGCGAGGCCAAGCAAAAGGTGCTCGGTCGAAACATACTCATCGCCCATGCCTTTGGCTTCATTTTCGGCAGTCTGCGAAACTTGATCAAGCCGTTGGCCGATGCCAGGCTGCATTTGGGTGCCACTGACACGTGGCAAACGCCGAATTTCATCGTTAAGCGCCGCAACTAAGGCTTGCGGATCGCGATCCATTTTCGTGATAATTTGCGGAACCACGCCATCTGCTTGTTCGAGCAAGGCCACAAGCACATGTTCTGGTGTGATTTCGCTTTGGCCATTGCGAGAAGCGATGCTTTGGGCATCAAAGATAGCTGCGCGTGATTTTTCGGTGTAAATATTCAAATTCATGAGTGCGAAACCTCCCTATTCAGTTGTAACTGCGCTAAGCATAGCAGAGCGATGTTAAAAATATAGTAGGCCACTATTAGAAGATTGTCTGAACATAATCGTTGTTTGGTTTCAGCAAAATATCAGCATATGGTTGGTATTTTTGCGCTATGCTAAAGCGGCGTTGATCGGCTTGACAAGTAGCGTAGAGCATAGGAGCCATGGCAATTGGCATGATGCCCGTTTTCAGCCAGCATATGCTACAATTGAGCCTATGAAAGCACGTATTCCTGCCATTTTAGAGCCTGATAGCATCGATGTGGTGAGCCATGGGCCAGCCCACACGGTGCGGATTGGTCAGCAAATCGGCGCAGCCTTAACTGCTGGCGATTTAGTGCTGTTGTTTGGGACGTTTGGCGTGGGCAAAACCCACTTAACCAAAGGCATTGCCAGCGCATTTGGTATCCCTGAAGCAGACGTTACCAGCCCAACTTTTGTTTTAGTCAATAACTATACTGCCGATAAAACCCATGGCCGTACCCGCATTCACCATATTGATCTGTATCGACTTGAGGGCAATGCCAAAGATTTCGATTCGATTGGTTTGGAAGAATTATGGGACGATAGCGCCATTTGTGTGATCGAATGGGCCGAGCGGGTTGCCGATTCGTTGCCCAGCGAATATCTGGAAATTCGGATCGATCACTTGGCCGAAACCAAACGCATGATGCGGCTCAAACCGCATGGCGAGCGCTATAAACAATTGATTCAGCGCTTACGTGGTAAATAGATCAGGCTTATTGCCTGGGTTATTAGATTGAGATTGCGTTATGTTACTTGCCTTTGATACCGCCACCGACACTGCTGGCGTAGCGATTTATGATGCTCAGGGTTTACGTGCAGAAGCCAATTGGTTTGCTGGGCGTGGTCATTCAACCCAGCTCTTGCCAATGGCGCAACAGTTGCTCAGCAACCTGGATCTGACTCCTGCTGAATTAACTGGCGTTGCCGTTTCGGTCGGGCCTGGCTCGTGGAGCGGCATTCGGGTTGGCATGAGCAGCGCCAAAGGTTTAGCCTTGGCCCACGATTTGCCCTTGCTCGGCATTAGCAGCCTTGAAACCTTGGCCTATCCACATCAACGGATTGGGCGCAGCGTGGTGGCGGTGATCAAACTTGGCCGCGATCGCTATGCCATGGCTGAATTTCGCTTGCGCCGCGCTTGGATGCGGATTGGCCAAGAGCGCAATGTTTCGCGGGATGAACTGTTGGCGGCGATTCCTGAATTGGCGTTGGTCTGCGGCGATGTCGACCCACGCTTGGCCTTGGCAATCAACGAAGCTCGTGGAGCTGGAGTGGTGATTCCATCGCCAGCAGTTGGTTTGCGGCGGGCAGGCTTTGTGGCCGAGCTGGCTTGGAATCGGCTGCAAGCAGGCGAACGCGACGATTTGACCAGCTTAGAGCCTTCGTATTTGGGGGCGGCGGTCAAGGAGTCGACCAAGTGAAAAGCATCCAGCGGGTGTTGATCTTTGGCTCGATGGGTTCGGGCAAAAGTACGCTGGCAAAGCGACTTGGCGCTGTATTAAATTTGCCAGTCATCCACCTTGATAGCTATTTTTGGCGGCCAGGCTGGGTTGAGCCAGATCGCGAGACGTTCCGAGCGCAACAACGTGAATTGGTGCAAGCGTCACAATGGATTATGGATGGCAATTATTCAGCGACGCTTGATGAACGTTGGCCCTACGCTGACACGGTGATTTTTCTCGATCAGCCGCGTTTGCGTTGCTTGTGGCGGGTGATTAAACGCCGAATTATGTATCATGGGCGTTCGCGGCCTGATTTGGCGGCAGATTGCCCAGAAAAACTTGATTGGGTTGCCTTCGACTTTGTTTGGACGTATCCACGGATTCGGCGTCCAAGGACGTTAGCCGGTTTGGCGGAAGCCAGAGCAAATAAATTGGTTTTTCATCTACGTGGTGATGCGGCGATTGAGCAATTGCTCCTTGATCTCTCGCAGATGTCAGCGTAGCAGTCTCCTGCGCACGGAGGTTTATCGATGAGTGCATTATCACGCTTTGAACAATTTATGGAAGGCATGGTTGAAGGCAATGTGGCGCGCTTGTTTCGCAGCCCAATTCAACCAGCTGAAATTGGCAAGCGCCTTGAACGGGCGATGGAAAGCCAACAAACGATTAGTATGGATCGGATTTTGGTGCCGAATGCCTATAAAGCGCATTTGCACCCTGACGATTACAAAGCCTTTGAGCCGGTTAAAACCAATTTGCAGCATGAAATGGCTCGCTACTTAGCTGAGCTAGCCCGTGAGCGTGGTTTTACGATGGTGCATCATCCGAATGTGGAGTTGGTGGCTGATCCAGCGGTGAAGCAACGCTCAATTATGATCGATGGCCAAATCAGCGAAGCGCCAGCTCATCTTGGCGGCAGCACTCAGATGATTGGGCCAACTGGGGCGGCGATTAGCGGCCAACCAACCCCGCCGAAAGCCAACTTAATCTTGTATACTGACCAAGGCGAACACCGCATCCCAGTTAAAAAATCGGTGACCAATTTAGGTCGCGGTTTAAACAACGATTTGATTCTTGAAGATAGTCGCGTTTCGCGCGAGCATGCCCAGCTGCGCTATCGGGCGCGGCGCTTCTGGATTAGCGATGTGCGTTCGACCAATGGCACGTTTGTCAATGGTGATCCGGTGCAAGAACGGGAACTGCGCAACGGCGACATTGTGTCGCTTGGTGGTTTGGAATTGCGTTTTGAGGAGGCCTAAATGGGTCAGAGCATCACCAGTGCTACGCTTGATTTTGTGATCTTGCTGTTACGAATTAGCGTGATCTTTTTCTTGTACTTCTTTTTATATCAGGTAGTACGGGTTATTCGACGCGAATTGCAGGTAGTTGGCACTGGAACTGGTGGTGCGGGCGTGCTGGCGGGAGCGGCGCAAAATTTGTATGGCAAGTTAATTGTCATGTCGAGCGGCGATACTGGCTTGCAGCGCGGCTATGCCTTTGAGCTTGGTGCAGTGAATATGATTGGGCGGCGGCCTGATAGCGATGTAGCCCTAAACGACTCATTTTTATCCTCGGAGCATGCCTTGTTGGAATGGCGCGGCGATAGTTGGTGGCTAGAAGACCAGCGTTCGACCAACGGCACCTTTATCAACGACATTGAAGTAGCCGACCCAACCCCGATTGTCTATGGCGACATCATTCGGATTGGGCGGATTGAGCTAAAACTCTCCCGTTAAGTGCCTTCAGCAGCATTGAGCTTGGCTTGATGCTGCTGCCCTTTTTTAGCCCAAAAATCCCCATGCACGACTGCTTGCTAACGCCCCAGATGAGAACTTGACATAATTTAATTTTTTAGAAATAGCTGATTATAAAGGGCTAAAAACGACCTCTTGAGGGGTGAAAGGTATTTGTCAGTTTAATCTGCCTGTGATATACTTCGCAATGGCTGCACGGTGTTAGTGCAATTGTGTACAGCGAGTACTGGGGCTACCCGTCTCGCTCTTTGTGTGTTTGTAACGGGCATCACTAGGAGACCGACCTATGCTTACAAACTATGCGTTTATCGGAATCTTCGCGGTTGCCGCGATTACCTTTCCGCTTTTGCCTCTGGTGCTGTCGTCCTTTTTACGACCAAATCGCCCAACACAGGTTAAACTTTCGACCTACGAGTGTGGTTTGGAGGCGATTGGCGACATCTGGGTCCAGTTCAAAGTTCAATACTACTTGTATGCTTTGGCCTTTGTGATCTTCGATATCGAAACGGTCTTTTTGTATCCATGGGCAGTGGCTTATGGGCAACTGGGCTTGTTTGCCCTCTTTGAAATGGTGGTCTTTTTAGCAATTCTGACCATCGGTTTGGTGTATGCCTGGAAAAAAGGCGCACTTGAGTGGATCTAAACGACGAATAGGGGCGTGACGGCGCGGAGGCGGCGCGACTGCGCTAGGCCTTGGCCTACTTCAATTCACCAATTTGCCCGGAGGGCGTATGTCTGATCTACAAACGCAAATGGATCTTGAGCAGCAGGGGGTGCTGTTTACGACCATCAATAAGCTGTACAACTGGGGTCGCCGCTCTTCGGTGTGGCCGATGCAGTTCGGGTTAGCTTGCTGCGCGATTGAGATGATTGCTGCAGCAGCTTCGCGCTATGATATTTCGCGCTTTGGCTCGGAACTCTTTCGCGCCTCACCCCGCCAAGCTGACGTGATGATCGTTGCTGGAACTGTGACCAAGAAAATGGTGCCACAGGTTGTTCGTTTGTTTAACCAAATGCCCGAACCACGCTATGTGATTTCGATGGGAGCGTGTGCGACCTCTGGTGGCCCCTTCCGCGATGGCTATAACGTGGTGCGCGGGGTTGATTTATATGTGCCTGTTGATGTGTATATTCCAGGCTGCCCACCACGGCCAGAAGCGTTGTTGCACTCGTTGATGACCTTGCAAGCGCAAATCGATGTCCAAGCGTTGCAACAAGTGCGCTGGTATGGCGATGACGAAGGCGTGGTCAACGAGTTTCCAATTCCGGTCTTTGGTGCTGAAGGCTTGGAAGTTGCGGGCATCCCTGGCACTGCCGACCCAGTTGGCGGCACGCCAAAAATGCCGCCGTTTGTTAGCCCAGCCTTGGGTGGCAAAGGCGAACGCGACGCATCAATCAAGGCCTTGGAAGGCAATCAGCCCAAACCAATGTTGCGGGCTGGCACGGTAACGATCGAGGAGGTAGGCCATGGCATTGCTGGCTAGAGGCGAACTGCGCTCGATCCTGCAAACCGAATTGCCCAACGTGCTCGATAGCCGTTGGGATACCCAAGCAACCGACCAAGCAGAAGCCCATGGCGAAGGCCAAACCGTGCTGCTCGATTTCGACGCAGTGGTTAAGGCGGAGGCGATTGTCGAGGTTGCTCATTTCGTCCGTGATAAATTTGGCTACGATTTCCTTTCCAACATCACTGCGGTCGATTACCTCAAGCATGGCATCATTGAATTGGTGTATCAATTTTATAATGCTGCTGAAGGTGGCCCCGACCTGCGGGTGCGGGTGCGGATTGGTCGTAGCCCAGAAGAGTGCATTGTTCCATCGCTAACGCCTACATGGCCTGGTGCCGATTTGCAAGAACGCGAAGCCTACGATATGTATGGCGTGGTGTTTCCTGGCCATCCAAATCTGGCACGGATCTACATGTGGGATGAGTTTAAGGGCTTTCCAATGCGGAAAGACTTCCCCAAGACGGGCGATAAATATACCCACGTCACGGGAGAATAGTCAATGCTAAAGACTGAAGAACTGCAAATTAATATTGGTCCTCAGCACCCTTCAACTCACGGTGTGTTCCGGATGCTTGTTACCGTCGATGGCGAAACCTTGGTTGACCTTAAACCAGTGTTTGGCTACTTGCATCGTAATCACGAGCAGCTTGGTGAAGTAAATACCTATTTGCAAAATATGCCCTTCACCGACCGCCTTGATTACTTCAACTCGATGGTCAACAACCATGCCTACGCCCGTACCGTTGAGACGCTTGCCGGCGTTGAAGTGCCTGAACGCGCCCAATACATTCGCGTCATTATGGATGAGCTTTCGCGAATTTTGAACCACGCTACCGCAATGGGCTTTATGCTCGGCGACATGGGCGCGTGGCAAACTGCATTGCTCTGGGGTATGCGCGAACGGGAAAAGATTCTCGACATGTTTGAATATGTGTCGGGTGCTCGCATGATGTGTAACTACTGCCGCTTTGGTGGCGTGGTGCGCGACATCGACGATTGGTTTATCACTGAATTGAAGAAGTTGATGCAGGGTCTACCGCACTACTTCGACGATTTCGAAGGCTTGCTGCTCAACAGTGAAATTCTTTTGGCGCGCGCGCGCAACATCGGCGTGTTGCCCAAAGAGTTGGCGCTAGCCTATAGCGTGACTGGCCCAGTGCTGCGTGGTTCAGGCGTTGCCTACGATATTCGCAAAGCCGAGCCATACGCCGTCTATGATCGCTTCAAGTTCAAAGTGCCAGTTGGCACCGTGGGCGATGTTTACGATCGCTTCTTGGTGCGGATCGCCGAAATGCGCGAATCGTACAAAATTCTGGAGCAAGCGCTCGAACAATTGCCCGATGCAACTGGCGGCTTTATCAATCCCAAAGTCAAGCAACAAAGCCTCAAGGCTCCTGCTGGCGAAGCCTATGCCCGGGTTGAATCACCCAAAGGCGAGCTAGGTTTCTATGTGGTGAGTGATGGCACGGGCAGCGCCTATCGCTATAAAGTCCGCGCCCCATCATTCATCAACCTCTCGGCCTTGGCCGATATGTGCAAGGGCTACACGATTGCCGACGTTGTGGTTATCTTGGGTAGTATCGATATCGTGATGGGCGAGGTAGACCGATGACGTTGAGCCATTTAGCAACTGAAGACGTGTTTGTTGTTGAACGCAATGACGCGGATTTTCGGGGTGGTCAGGGGATGACCAAGGGCTTGGGAATTGTGTTTCGCAAATTCCGCAAAGCTTTGTTTGGCAAGCCCAACAGCGACCGCGCCGATACCGAAGGCCAATTCAACGTGCAGTATCCCGAAGAGCGGCTAGCGATTCCTGAAGCCTATCGTAATATGCCAATTTTGCTCTACGATGATGCAACTGGTCATGAATTGTGTACTTCGTGTTTCCAATGTGAGCGGATCTGCCCTCCTCAGGTGATTCACATTACCCAAGCCAAAGATCCCGCTACCGGCAAGCCAGTGCCAGCCGCCGCCAAATTTGTGTTGGAATACGACACCTGTATGTCGTGTGGCTACTGTGCTGAAGTCTGTCCATTCGATGCAATCAAAATGGACCACGATTTTGAATTATCAACTGCTAACCATCCAGAGCTTGATGTAGATTACAACCGCTTGTTGCGCCCCGTTTCCTACTACGAAACGATTGCGCCAACCATGTGGTCGGAAGTCAAAGAACAAGCAATGAAGAAGTTGCAAAACAATATCAAACGTCGCCCAGGCGATATTGGTCGCGACCATGGTCAAAAGATCAAGGGTGGTGCACCAGTCGCCGCCGCTGCAACTCCAGCAGCAGGCGCAGCTCCAGCAGCAGGCGCAGCCAAGCCCCGTGGTCCTGTGGCCGCAATTGGCAAAAACATGTCGGAAGACAAAACCGCCAAGTTGCTGGCAATTCGGGCCGCTAATGCTGCCAAGCGCGGTGGCGGTGCGGCAGATGCTGCGCCAGTCGCTCAAGCTGCGCCAGTGGTTGAAACCGTGGCCGATGCGCCAGCAGCAGCAAGTGCTGCGCCAACTGGCCCAGTTGCGGCGATTGGCCAAAACATGTCAGAAGACAAACGTGCCAAACTTGAGGCAATTCGCGCTGCGAAACGTGCCCAACGAGGAGAATAATCGATGGCTGATGCACTAACACAACTAGGCTTTGCATCATGGCTGAGTGTTCTGATTGCCAGCATCATTAAAGTAACCCTCATTCTCGTGGGCGGTTCAGTTGGCATGATGTTCCTGACCTGGTATGAACGTCGCTCGATTTCGTATATGCAAGACCGCCGTGGCCCCAACCGCGTCGGCCCGCAAGGGTTGTTGCAGCCAATTTCCGAAGCCATCAAAACGATGACCAAGGAAGATGCAACTCCGCGCGATGCTGATAAAATTGTGCACTTTTTGGCTCCAGTGGTGATGCTGGGGGCCACCGTGCTGTCGTTTGCGGTCATTCCGTGGGGGCGTATGTTCCCCGTCGATTTGAACGCAGCAGTGTTGTTTGTGATCGCCACTGGCGGCTTGCACAGCATCGGCATGATGATGGCTGGTTGGGGTTCCAACAATAAATTTGCCTTGCTTGGCGGGATGCGCGGGGTTGCGCAATTGATCAGCTATGAAATTCCCCAAGTTATGGCAATTATCCCAGTGGTTTTGATGACCGGCTCGATGTCGCTGCAAAAGATTGTCGAAGCCCAAAACGATTTTGCTGGCTTGGGCTGGTATGTCTTTTCGCCAGTGGGTTTATTGGGTTTTGCCTTGTTCTTCACGGCTAGTTTGGCCGAAGGCGAACGGACACCCTTTGACATTCCCGAAGCAGACTCGGAAATTATTGCAGGCTATATGACCGAATATAGCGGCATGAAGTTTGCGGTCTTCTATCTTTCAAACTACATGAGCAACTTGGCAGTGTGTTTTATCACCGCAACCTTATACCTTGGTGGCGGCAATGGACCTGGCGTTGATGCGCTTGGTGGGATTGCTGGCGGTTTGCTCTCACTCATCTACTTCCTGCTCAAGTCCTTCGCGCTGTTCTTTGTGATGGTGTTGATCCGTGCGACTGTACCACGCTTGCGGGTTGACCAACTGATGAGCTTTGCTTGGAAGTTCTTGCTGCCCTTGGTTTTGGTCAACATTCTGAGCGCCTCGTTCTGGGTAGCATTGCTGCGCTGGGACCAACAATGGCCGAAATTGACCGAATGGTTTGGCGCGCCAAGCACTGCTGACGCGACCAACTGGGGTCGTTTGGCGATTGCCATTGTGCTGACCTTGTTGATCAACGCGGGAGCTGTGGCGCTGATTATGCGCCTGACCAACCGCAACGTTCAGAAACACTTATACACAACCGACGAAGAACTTGCTCTTGGATTATCGTAAAAGCGCAAGCGTGAAGGATGGGGCGGTTGCTCCATCCTTCATACGGAAGGACTAGCTTGATGAACCCGATTGCGATAGGTGTTTTTATTGTCATCGCACTGCTGACGCTCGGTTCGGGCATTATGGTCGTGACAGTTAGAAACATCATCCACTCAGCATTATGGCTGATTGCCTCGTTTATCGGGGTGGCAGCGCTCTATTTGCTGATGGAAGCTGAATTTTTAGCAGTTGTTCAGATTTTGGTCTATGCGGGGGCTGTTTCAATCCTCGTATTGTTTGCTATCATGCTCACACGCCAAGTTACTGGTGAAGGTGTGCGCGTGGTGTTTGAGCGCTGGTGGGTAGCCCTGTTAATTGCTTTGGGGCTATTCGGGGTGATTGTGCCAACCCTCTGGAAGCACGGCGCTACCTGGGAAGAAGCAGCAAAACTGGCCCAAGTTGGCCCAGCTCCGGTTGAAGGAGCAGCCAATAGCCTGCAAGTTGCGACCGCGACCGAAATTGGGCGCTCGTTTATGGGCGAATATCTCTTGCCATTCGAAGTTGTGTCAGTCTTGTTGCTGATGGCTTTGATTGGGGCAGTGGTCATTGCCTATGAAGAACGAACCCGCCGTCGTCGTGTGCTGACCTTGGCCGAAGAACTGGCGTTGAAAAAACGTGGGATTGTCGAGCCACGGGATGCTGAAGGCGCGGTTGTGCCACGCGAAGCCGAAGCTGCGGTTATTCTGCTCGATTCCGAACAGGCATAAGGAGAAAACGATGGTTGGTTCTGTCCCATTAGTGTGGGTGCTTACCCTCGCTGCCGGATTGTTCTGCATCGGCCTGTTTGGGGCGCTCTCGCGGCGCAACATCGTGGGGATGCTGATGGGGATTGAGTTGATGTTGAATTCAGTCAACATTAACTTAGTTGCTTTCTGGCGCTACCTACAACCAACTGGCACGGCTGGCTTGATCTTTGCAATTTTTACCATCGCAGTTGCCGCTGCTGAAGTGGCGGTTGGTTTGGCAATGGTGATTGCAATCTATCGCGCTCGCCTGACGATTAACGCTGACGAAATAGATACACTTAAAGGATAGTGACGGATTGCAAAGGCCGGCGAGAGTGCGAACCACTTTGACCACCCTTTGCAATTCGTCCCGAAGTAGGGGACTGATCAATGCCGTTTTTTGATCTTGCGTGGTTGATTCCGCTGCTGCCATTGGCAGCATTTGTGTTGATCACCCTCGTGCCACCGATTGGGCGCTCGCGCAAAGCGTCGTATACCACGGCGTTAGTGTTGCTTGGGCTGGCTACGGTGATTGCCTGGGGTGTTTTGGCACAATCGATCAGCGAAGGATTCCCTAGTGCTCCGTTGGTTACCAGTGTTGCCGCTGAAGCTGGCCAAGAACCAGCGAGCGAAGGCGCTGCCGCCGAAGGCGGCCACGAAGCAGTTGAAGTTCCAACATTTGGGAATTTCTATCATAAATCGTTTGCATGGGCACCAGATGGCTCAGGGTTTTTCAACTTTGGCTATCGCTTAGATGGTGCTACGGTGCTAATGTTGGCGATGGTGACGTTGGCTGCGTGGTGTATTCACCTCTTCTCAGTGGGCTATATGGCTCACGACGAATTCCCCGCAGGCCACCAACGCCAATCGCGCTTCTTCTCCTATATTGCGTTGTTTACCGCTTCGATGTTGGGGATGACGCTGGCAGATAACTTATTGCTGTTCTTTATCTGCTGGGAGTTGATGGGTCTGTGTTCGTTCTTGTTGATTGGCTTCTGGTTCTTCAAGCCTTCGGCCCGCGAAGCTGCCAAAAAAGCCTTTATCACCACCCGGATTGGTGATGTGGGCATGATGTTGGGGATGATGTACATCTACAACAAATCTGGCTCGCTGACCTTCGGCCACGAAGCAGGCCAAATCTACAACGGCGAATTTTTGGAAAGCATCAAAACTGCTGCGAGCTTGATTCCTGGGGTTAGCGCTGCTTCATTGATGGCATTTTTGGTGTTCCTTGGCACGGTCGGCAAATCGGCGCAGTTTCCGCTGCACGTTTGGTTGCCCGATGCGATGGAAGGCCCAACGCCTGTTTCGGCGCTGATTCACGCTGCAACCATGGTTGCGGCTGGGGTGTTCTTGGTCATTCGGACGTTCCCAATCTTTGCGGTGAGCGATGTGCTGCCAGTGGTCGCCTTTATTGGCGCATTCACGGCCTTGTTCGCAGCCTTGATTGCGGTCGCCCAATATGACATCAAGCGCATTCTGGCCTTCTCGACCTTATCGCAGCTTGGTTTCATGGTGGCGGCGTTGGGGATTGGCGCTTGGGTTGCAGCCTTGTTCCACTTGCTGACCCACGCTTTCTTCAAAGCACTGTTGTTCCTTGGCTCTGGCTCGGTCATCCACGGGATGGAAGCAACAGTTGGCCATGATCCTGATAAAGCTCAAGATATTCGTAACATGGGTACCTTGCGCAAATTCATGCCAATTACCTTCTTAACCTATATGGCTGGTTTCTTCGCCTTGATTGGGATTCCACCGTTTGCTGGGTTCTGGTCGAAGGACGAAATTATCCTTGATGCCTTTATCAAGCACCATTATGTGGTGTATGGCGTATTGACCGCTGCTGCCTTCTTGACGGCGTTCTATATGACGCGCCAAATTGTGGTGGTGTTCTTTGGCAAGTTCCGTGGCTACGAACCACGCAAAGCTGTAGTGGCTGCCGTGCATGGGCATGATGATCACGGCCATGGCGACCATGACGACCATCACCACCATCACGAAGCGCATGATCCCCACGAATCGCCACGTTCGATGACGATTCCGTTGATGATCTTGGGCTTATTTGCGGTGTTTGCTGGGTTTGTCAACGCAGGCTTCTTGGGCATTCACTGGTTTAGCGACTATGTGAACCCAGGTGGTGAGATTCCTGATCCTAGCTATATGGTGGCAGGGATTGCCACGGCGGTTGCTTTGGTTGGGGCTGGCTTAGGTGTCTTGACATATCGCAACGCCTTCAAAAATGCCAACGATCGCGACCCCTTGGCTGGCGCTTTGGGGCCAATCTGGACGGCGCTGGAAAATCGCTTCTACATCGACCAGATTTACGATAAAACCTTTATTGCCCTGACCTACGGCGCAGGCTGGTTGCTGAACTGGATCGACCGCCATGTGGTTGATCGGGTTGTTAACTTGACTGGCTTGGTGACCTTGTTCATTGGCCGCGTCAACTTCATCATCGACGACTTCTCGCTGAATACTGTCACCGACGATATTGGCGAAGGCACGATTACGGTGGGCGACGGCGTGCGTCAATCGGCCACGGGCAAGATTCAAGACTACGGTGCCTACATCTTTGGTGGCGTGGTGCTGTTGGCCTTGATTTATATGTATGCCTTCTAGGAGCGTGAGCGAATGCTGAACGAATTTATCAAATTCAGTGATTGGAGCATCACCACGCTAATTGCCCTTTCGCCATTGGTGGGGATGTTGCTGGCGTTGGTATTTCCCAAGCCAGCCGAAAATAGCCGCACCATCGCGTGGGGGGTGTTTGCGTGGAGCTTGGTGCCACTCGGACTCACGCTCTTTTTGTGGCTAAGCGGCGGTTTTAATCCAGCCCTCGCTTCGGTCACTGGCGATCAAGCCATGATCCAGCAAGTGGATCGGGTGCGCTGGGTTCCGTTTTTCAATGCTGACTACTTTGTTGGCCTTGATGGCATGAACTTTCCACTGGTGTTTTTGACAACTGCTCTAACGCCAGTCTGTATCTTGGCGGCCTTCCGCATCAAACAACGCCAAAACGTCTATTTGGCTTTGATGTTGTTGTTGGAATCGGCTATGTTGGGCTATTTCGTATCGCTCAACTTCTTGCTGTTGTTCCTGTTCTGGGAATTCAGCTTGGTGCCAATGTTCTTTATCATCAACAACTGGGGTGGCGAAAACCGCCGCTACTCGGCCTTCAAGTTCTTCGTGTACACGATGGCTGGCTCAGTTGGGATGTTGATTATTTTCGAATTTATCTACTTGGCAACTGGCACCTTCGATTTGGTGGTGCTCTCGCGCTTGGCGCAGGGCTTGCCAGTCGATCCAGCCTTGCTTGCACCAAAATTGGGTGCTGGCTATAGCAATGGCGCAACCCTGCAATCGATGTTGTTCAGCGCCGTGCAAGATGTTGGCCTGACCAGCGTTTTGGGCAATAGCAATGGCACGCCAGCAGCGATTATCTTCTGGTGTATCTTTGTGGCGTTTGCGGTGAAATTGGCAGTTTGGCCATTGCACACGTGGCAGCCAGATACCTACGAAAATGCCCCAACCAGTGGCTCGATGATTGTTTCGGCAGTGATGTCGAAAATGGGCGCCTATGGCATGATTCGCTTGATGATTATGCTGTTCCCCAAACAAACCAATCACTTTGCGCCAATCTTGGCAATCTTTGCCTTGGCGAGCATTTTGTTTGGCGCATACGCTGGCTTGGCTCAAACCAATCTTAAGCGTTTGATTGCCTACGCATCGATTAACCACATGGGCTATGTGTTGCTTGGTTTGGCGGCAGCAGCTTCGGCAGCGCCAGAAAGCTTGGGCAACCTAGACGTGGCTATTCGTACCTCGGCCTTGAACGGGGTGCAAGCCCAGATGGTTGCCCATGGTTTCAGCACCGCTGCCTTGTTCTTCCTTGCGGGCGAACTCTACGAGCGGACTGGAACCTACCAGCTTGATCAATTTGGCGGCTTGCGTAAAGTTATGCCAATTTTTGCTGGGATTATGGGTGTGGCGATGTTTGCCAACCTTGGTTTGCCTGGTTTGGCTGGCTTCGTCGGCGAATTCTTTATTTTCCGTGGCGCGTGGGGTACGCAGCCAGTTATCACCACAATTGCCGTCTTGGGCTTGATTGTGACCGCTTTGGTGCTGATCCGCATGTATCAAAAGATTTTCTACGGACCAGTCAACCACAAGCTAACTAATTTGCCAGACATTAAAGTTGGTGATTGGGCCTTCAACGTGACCCTACCGTTGATTATTGTGCTGTTGGTGTTTGGGATTTACCCCAAGCCACTGATGGATTTATCAAACTACGCAGCCACGGTGATGGCTCAGGTGTTTACAAGCCTGTAACGTGGACGGAGTTAAACGATGCATTTGATCGAAAGTTTGCCAACGGGCATTCCGTACCTGAGCCTCATCTGGTTAGTTCCCTTACTTGGGGCTTTGGTGATTATGTTTTTGCCCAAAGAGCAAAAACAAGCCATGCGGATTATCTCGGCAGTGGTTGCAACGATCTCGTTTGGCCTCGGCTTGTTGGTCTTCTTTGCCTACGACCCCAACGCAGCGGGCTATATGGGTACGAAGATGCAGTTTGTCGAGAAGCTCGATTGGGTTCCGCAGCTCGGCATGTCGTATTTGGTCGGCGCTGATGGGATCAGCTTGCCCTTGATTGTTTTGAACGGTTTGGTGATTTTCACTGGCACGTTCATCTCGTGGAACATCGAAGATCGGGTCAAGGAATATTTCGTTCTACTGCTCTTGTTGGTAGTGGGCGTGTACGGCGTGTTTATGGCGCTGGACTTGTTCCTGATGTTCGTGTTCTATGAATTGGCTGTGTTGCCAATGTACCTGCTGATCGGGATTTGGGGTTCGACGCGCAAAGAATATGGCGCGATGAAACTTACCATTTACTTGATGGTTGGTTCGGCAGCCTTGATGATTGGGATGGTGGCGATTTACGTTGTGGGCGGGACCTTTAATATGGTCGAGCTTTCACAACGCGTTTTCAGCCTCGAATTCCAAAAAATCTTCTTCTTGCCAGTCTTTGTTGGCTTCGCGGTGTTGGCGGGGATGTTCCCCTTCCATACCTGGTCGCCGACAGGGCACGTGGCTGCTCCCACAGCGGTTTCGATGCTCCACGCCGGGGTGTTGATGAAGCTGGGAGCTTATGGTGCATTACGGGCAGCGCTCTGGCTCATGCCCAATGGCGCCCAATTCTGGTTACCAGGCATTGCAGTCATGACCTTGATGAACGTCGTGTATGGGGCATCAATTGCGATGGTCCAGAAAGACTTCAAATATGTGATCGGCTACTCATCGGTGAGCCACATGGGCTTGGTGATGTTGGCCTTGGCTTCGATGAACGAAACCGCGCTCAACGGCGCAGTGATGCAAATGTTTGCGCACGGCGTGATGACCGCCTTGTTCTTTGCGGTGGTTGGTCGGATGGTCTATGAACGGACGCACACCCGCCAATTGCCCGAACTTGGTGGCTTGATGAAAGTGATGCCATTTGCCTTTGTGGTCTTTATCATCGCGAGTCTCTCGTCGATGGGGATGCCGGGCACGGCTGGCTTTATGGCAGAGTTCACGATCTTTACTGGCGTGATGAACCAATATCCCTTGGTTGCAATTGTCGCGGCCTTGTCGATTCCGATTACTGCCGCCTATGTCTTGCGAGTTGGCTATATGGCATTTATGGGCGAGGTCAAAGACCCGCACTACCATGACCTGCCGCCGCTAACATGGCAAGAAAAATTCTCAGGCACGGTTTTGGCCATTGTGGTGATTGGGGTTGGTTTATTCCCAAGCATCATCATGGATTACATTGCAACCGGTGTCCAGCCAATCGCCCAGCGCATGATTGATCTAGCAGGACGTTAGGGAGGAATGACGTGAATTTTCAAATAGCTGATTTTACGCGGCTCATCCCTGAGTTCTTGATCCTGGCGATTGCAGCCTTGGTGTTGCTTGGCGATGTTCTGACGCGCTGGTCGAAGGGTAAAGAAGCCTTAGCTGAACGCACGGGCGAAGCGATTGCCATGACCTTAATGGGCTTGGGCTTAGCTTTCGTGATGGTCTTGATCCAAGGTGGCTTCTTCAATTGGGTGCAGATTGGCGATTGGAAATTCTATAATTTCAGTATTTTCCAAAATCTGCGTACCAGCGGCCTCGATGGCAGTATTCTGGGCGGGGCATTTGTGGTTGATCCACTGACCCACATTGGGCGCTTGATCTTCATCGGCGCAGCCTTTGTGACGGTGGTGTTGACTGGCAAAGCCAAGCCTTCGAACAACCCAGCCGAGTTCTATGCCTTGATCTTGTTTGCAACCCTTGGCATGATTTTCATGACCGCTGGCGGCGAATTGATCATGATTTACCTTGGCGTTGAGTTGACCAGTATTCCGCTATATGTGTTGGCAGGCTACTTTCGCCGCGACCCTGTTAGCAGCGAAGCTGGGGCAAAATATTATATCTTCGGCGCGCTTTCATCGGCAATCTTGCTGTTTGGGATGAGCTTGCTCTTGGGCTTGACCTTGATGAATGGTCAGACCATGAATGCTACTCCAACCAGTTTGAGCTCGGTGAAAACCGCAGTTGAGTTGGCATTTGCTAACCCTGAAGGCCCAAGCCAAGGCGTTGCGATTCTGGGGCTATTGTTTATTCTTGCAGGGATGGCCTACAAGGTAGCAATTGTGCCGTTCCACGCTTGGTCGCCAGACGTGTACCAAGGTGCGCCAACCTCGATGACCGCCTTTATCTCGACCGCCTCAAAAACTGCTGGCTTCTTCTTGATCTATCGGGTGCTGGTAACTGGCTTCGATGCGCCAAGCATTATGGGCACGGCAGCAATTGGCGCACCCACGAGCTTTGGCGGTTGGACGAGCTTAGTTGCGATTCTGGCATCGGTGACGATGTTGGTTGGCAACTTGGCAGCCTTGCCCCAAACCAATGCCAAACGCATGCTTGCCTATTCATCAATTGCCCAAGCTGGCTTCTTAATGTTGGGCTTGGTTGGCACCCAACGCGATAGTAGCGTCTCGCTCTTGATGTACTTGATTGCCTACACCGTTACTAACTTGGTAGCCTTTGGGATCTTGGCCTTGGTCGAAGATAACGTTGGCGGCACCGACTTTAGCAATTTGAATGGCTTGGGTCGGCGTTCACCTGGCCTGACCTTGCTCTTGACGGTTGCAATCTTGTCGTTGGCTGGGATTCCACCGCTCTCAGGCTTCTTTGTGAAGTTCTACGTCTTTATTGCCGCTTGGCAAGAAGGTGCGAAGTGGTTGGTAATCTTCGCGGTGAGCAACACCGTCATCAGCTTGTACTACTATTTGCGCTTTCTCAAGGCCATGTATTTTGCGCCTGCGGAAACCGAAGAACCAATCAAGGTTGGTTTTGGGCCTGGCATTGTCATGACCGCCCTGACCTTGTTGATCTTTGGGTTGGGGATTGTGCCAACCTGGTTGTACGGCGTGCTTGAACAAGCAACAATTCGGATTGGTGCCCGCTAAAAGCTTCGCTTAGACAAACAATCGCTCGCTCGCCTTGTGCGCAGCGGGCGATTGCTTTTTAAGGGAAACACAAACCGCTATCCAAGCGTCAATAGTGAAAGAATAGCGATTGCGGGTGAGCATTTAATCGCTAAACTCTTGCTATGGTGTGCTAAGATAAATCGGCGTGGTGCAAGCAATAAGAGGCGATCATGACAGACTTAACCAACACAACCTTAGGCAAATATACCCTTGGTCAACCCTTGGGGGCTGGTGGCATGGGCGCAGTCTATCGCTCGATCCATCCACAGCTTGGGCGTGCTGTAGCGATTAAAATTATCTTAGGCAATGCAACTGAAGATGCCCGCCAGCGTTTTTTGCGCGAGGCTCAAGTAGCAGTGCAGCTATCGCACTCCAATATTGTGCGGGTGTTTGATGTTGATGAAGATAAAGGTATGCCCTTTATTGTGATGGAGCTGATCGAAGGCCCGAGCCTAAGCGATGAGTTGCGTCAAGGGCGTATGCCCTTAGAAAAAGTCTTGAAAATTACCACCGAATTAGCCGATGCCTTGGAATATGCCCATAGCCAAGGGATTTTGCACCGCGATATTAAACCAGCCAATGTTTTGATTCGACCGAATGGCAGCGCCGTGTTGGTCGATTTGGGTTTGGCACGCTTGGCCAATAGCGAATCGCAAGAGCATCAATTGACCCAAAGTGGCATGATTATTGGTACGCTGTCGTATATGGCGCCTGAGCAAATTCAAGCTCAGCAACTTGATGCGCGCACCGATATTTATGCTTTGGGCGTGTTGCTGTTCCAGATGGTGACTGGGCGTTTGCCGTTTGAAGGCGACACACCGCAAATTATGTTTGGCCATGTGTATACGCAGCCGCCTTCGCCAAGCACCACTGGCGCGTTTTTGCCCCCAGCCCTCGATAACTTGATTATGGCGATGATGGCCAAAGCGCCGCAACAACGTCCGCCAAGCATGGCCGAGGTTGCACGGGTCTTGCGCTCAATTATGCACAATGCAGCAACTCCTGGCAGCTATGCGAATCCTGCTGGGCCTGCGGTGGTGCGTCCACAACAGCCAATGCCTGCCAATTATGCTTCGTATCCGGGCCAAGTAAATTATAATGCTGGCAATCCGAGCCAACCAAGCTATGGCAATTATAGTAATCAGCCAAGCCAAGGTGCAGCTCATCCGAGCCAGCCAAGTTATGGCGGAATGCCACCAAGTAGCAATCTCCATACGCTGCCCCAACATGGCTCAATGCCGCCATCGAATCCAGTGCTGATGAGCCAGCCCGCCAAACGCGGCATCTCGCCATGGTTTTGGTTAGCCTTGTTATCGGTCTTTATTATTGGGGGCTTGGGCGTTTATACCGTCAATTCAGCCTTCAAAAAGCAGTCGCCCAGAAATCCAGGGGTTGTGGCCCAAATTCCTGATGAGCCAACCCAACGGCCTCCGCGCCCAACCAATGGTGGCAATAAAGGCCCAACCATAACGCCCTCCAAGAAGCCTGATCCAACTGTCAAGCCTGCAAATCCTGATGCTGCCAATCAGTTCAGCATTTCGAATGTTGGCAAGCGCGAAGCTGGCTCAACTACCTTGATCTATGGCATGGTTACCAATAATACCGAGCTCGCCAAAAGTGCGGTTAAAATTGAAGCTACCTTTTTGGTCGATGATAAAGAGGTGGAATTTGAGACGGGCTACTCAGTGTTGGGCGTGCTTGGGCCTGGCGAACGTGCGCCATGGATTTTGGTTTTGAATGATGCCCCAGAATATCAAACCGTCAAGTATGAGATTTTTGGCATGGATACTAGTTATACGAGCACGATTGATTATCGCGATTTGCGCATCGACGATTTGGAAATTAAGCCCGATGGTCTGTTTTATGAAGCCACTGGCAAGATTACCAATATTGGCAAAAAGCGCACCAAAACCTTGATGATTTATCTTGTAACCTACAATGATAAAGATGAAATTATTGGGGTTGATACCGTTATGCCTGGCAATAGTAGCTTATCGCCAGATGCAACTGCGCGCTTTGAGGCGAGTGTGCTGTTTAGCCCAGACAAATATAAAATTGCCCGCTATGAGACCTTTGTTCGAGGATTAACTGAATGAAACGTGTATGCCTTAGTTTGTTCTTGCTCTTTTTAGTAAGCTGTGGCGGAGCAACGCCAACCAGCGTGCCTGTCACTGCCACAACTGCCGCCACCGCAACCACCGCAGCCAGCCCTGAGGTCTTGCTGACCTTTGCCCAAACCGGTGGCATCGCTGGCATCAACGAAACCCTCACTGTGTGGAGTGATGGTAAGTTGGAGCTTGCCAGCGTTAGTGCTGCAAGCACCTTACGCGTCGGCGAGGCCACGCCTGCGCAATTGAGTTCAATTCAGACGCTGTTGAACGACCCTGAGTTTGCCAGCCTTGCAGCTAGCTATGGCGATTTAGGGAGTTGCTGCGATATGTTTAGCTATACGCTGACCACCGGCAATAAATCGATCGCCACCATTGATGGCGCTGAGTATCCAGAAATTCTGGCGAATTTGTTTGGCGAATTGCAAACCCTCAAGCAATCGATTCCGCAATAGGCTGCTCCTTACAAGGGTTGGTTTGTAATCAGCATCGTTGCTCACCACCCTTCCGTCCCGCCTCAAGCCGGGAGACGCAGGGGATTAAAGCCCCCTGCACCCCCTAAAAAGGCAGTGCGTGGTGGTCAACTATCCAATTAATTAATCCGTTGTGTGCTCCATGGTTATCGCAGAACGCGATTAAAACCAATCTTCAAGGGGTTCTACCAACTCACGTTAACGGTGCCTGTGGCCTTGGTTAGGCGAACTTCAAGGTAGCGGCTTGGGCCAAGCGTGCGCTCATGGCCGAATGAGGCTAGCCCATTAATTGTCAGCTTGACGTTTGCAGGTGCATCGTTGGGCAAGAATAATTGCAAAGTTGTTTCTTGGCCGCTGCCAGTAAAATCAAGTTGAAACCCATTTGTTTGGCGTTGCCAGCGATAGCTTACATAGCCTTGCGAGGCAGCATAGCGGGCCGTAACCTGCGCTTGCTGCACTTCTGGCTCAACAATCCAGCGCGGGCTTAATTGAACATGTTGATAGAGCGCTGCTTGATCGTTCACCCCAGCCGCGCCTTCGATCAGTGCTGCCAGCATTGCGGTGCTGCCCCAACCATCGGTGGCCAGCGTCTGCGGGCCGGAAATACCAGGATTGCCAGCAGGGTAATACCATAAATAGCTGCCACCTTGGGCTTCGATCATTTGGGCGTAGCGGCGCAGAATATCAAAGCCATAGGCTGGCTGGCCCCAGCGAAATGTTCCCCGCGCCAATTCGCCGCCAACTAACGGCATCCGCCCACCATTGACATACTCGCCTGGTTGATTGCCCCAGCCCGGGGTTGTGCCAAAGCGTTCTGCTGGAAATGGCGGATCGATGCTGAACCATTCTGAGGAAAGATTGCTTGAATCAGCAACCCGCCGTTGATAATATTCGTCGATAATCGCTAAGGCGCGGCTGGCTTCCATGCCATAGCGGTTGAGCGCATACGAGTTGGAGAGTGAAAGTTGGCGCGCCTCGTCAACCTCTGGAATATCAAAGGGCTGCTCTAAAACATTGTGAAGATAGAATTTGCCATTCCATGCAACTTGGTTAAGCTGCTTGGTCAGTTGCTGCGAGCGGCTTAGCCACTGGTTGGCTTGCGCGAAATTGGCTTGAGTTACTTCGAGCTTGCTCAGCAACGCCAGTGCATGGGCCATGCCTGTATTATCGCCGTGCATAATCCCAAAGCGAGTTTTTTCGTCGATCCAATGGCGGGGTGAGCTTTTGCCATCAGGAGCAATCGTTGGCCCACCATACTCAAAATCCCAGGTATCAATCGTATACGGGCGGCGAATTAGTTGCAGGTCGGGATTCCAACGTTGTGGATCGCTGAGGCTATAGTTGATACCCCGCAGCATCGCTGGCTTTTGCTCAAGCATCCAACTGGTGTCGCCAGTCGCTTGCCACGCCTGATACACACCTTGCACAAACAAATATTCTAAATCGGCCTCAACCTCGATGCGGCCTTGAACTGGTTCGCCATTGACCATGGCAAAATAATCATCAAAGGCTCCAGTGGCTTTTTGCTCACGCCGAAAATAATCAAGCGTGCTGGTCAGATCGTGCTCAAAATAGCGATAGCCCAAGCCTTGATGCACATGGTCGCGCAGCCAAATCAGGTAGCTATCTGGTGAACGATAGCCACGAATCTGGTAGCCCTTGTATTCATAGCTCGAAACATCGTTGCGCAGGAAGTTTTCGACCTTTTTGGGCATGGTGTCGTAGGCTGCAACTCCAGTTTGAATGCTGGTGCTGGCGGTAAGTTGATAGATGCTGCTGTTGATTGTTGAAACTTTGCCTTCAATGAGCAACACGGCATAATGCTGGCCTAAGGCTCCTTGGGCTTGTAGCTTGAGGCTTTGGCTTTGGCCAGTGAGGTTTAAACTTTGGCTGGTTTCAAGTTGACCAGCGCTATCAACAATGCGCAGGCTAGCAGGGCCAACATAATCGCCAGCATCAACCTGAATTTCAACCTGCTCGAATGGCCTTACGGCTCGGCGTGGCCCACTTAATAACGCCAGAATTGGGCTTGCTTGGCGCGTGCCGTTCAAGAGCCAACTGGCTTGCCACTGCCCAAGCGGACTAATCGATACATGCTGGCTAGCCTGATCAAGCACGAAAAGTTGATGCTCGAAATATTGCATCGTGGCGATTTTGCCAGTCAAGGGGTTGGTTTCAGTGACGGTTTCGGTGATTGGATTACCAAAATATTCAGCACCACCATTGGCTTGCCAAACCCGCCGAAATGGTTCGCAGACCGAGCGCTGGGTGCTCTCAATCCGCAAACAGTGATCGGTTGGCCCATGCTGGCGTTGGTTTTGCCATGTGCGGCGGCTGGCTTGAAAGAGATCAAGCCCAAGCTTGGCAGGTATAACTTGATTGCCAAACAAATGCAGGCGCTGGTGCTCAAAATATTGCACTAACTGGCCATCGAACCACAGTGCCTCGCTGATTGGCTGACCAATTAATGCTGCTCCGCCGTTAGCCTGCCAATATGCTTGAAACTCGGCCTGCACTTGGTAGCTGGTGGTTTGGGCGTTCGCAAGCCTTGGGTTTGGCACGAAGCTCAAGCCAATTAACAACAATCCCAACCAACAAAAAACTCGGCTCATCATACCTTCCGTAGTTTGATTGGCGGGCTACTGGGTGTTGCTGCCAGTAGCCCGCATTAATGCTCTACGGTTGTAATTGTAACATTTCCACTTCGCCAGTGTTGACCGCCGAGCGGCCATACAGCATTGGAATGTACTCGACTTTCTGCCAGCGTTCAAGCAAATCGTCGTAGTGCGGCGAGAGAAAATGGCCTGCTTGGCCTGGCGCGTTGATCATGCGGCTGTTGGCAAAATCGCCCAAATCGATAATATGACGATAAATTGGTCCACGATCTTGATCAAACGGCGCGTCATCGGCAATATGGCTGACGTTGACGGTGCTGCCATCGCCTTGGCTCTCGATTGCTTTGCTGAAAAAGCCACGCAATGGGCCAATTGCATCAAGTGGATTGTGTGGGAACAAGGCAAGGTGCAATCCGCCCCAGCGCCATTGCTCCATCGGTGCCTCCTTCTGGCGGAAGCTTAAATCTTTGAGCGCCACATCGAGTGCTTGCGTCACCATTGTATTACAGGTTTCAGTTGCCTGGCTGGTTGTCACGTCGTCGCACCAAGGGTTATTAGGGTCTTGCAGCATGGCCGGAATCGCCAGATCAATCAGTTGGCGTCGTTGGCCATAGGTTTCGAGCAAGTTTTCGCCCAATTCATCACCAACAATTGGCACAGTCAAATAGAAGGCCCAAGCCTGAAAAATGCTGGCTGCTGGTTGATCGCCAGCGGTGCTGTAGTTCCAGTTTTGCAGCATGGCGATTGCTTGGCGTTGCTGGTCACTGGTTGGTTGCACCAAGTTGAGCAACACAGGCAGAAATTCTTCTGCATAGCTCGAATGCACATCAGCTTGAATCGCTGCCATATCGTCCATGGTTAATGTTGGTTTGGCTTCGATCATGCTAGTAATGCGTTCGGCACGAAATGGTGGTGCCCACTCGTGGCTGAGAAAATACGGATAACTATCGGCCACCACTTTGTTGTTGGCGGTGGCAATATAGCCTTGGGGCGGGTTGTAGCTTTGGGGCAATTGCTCAAAGGGAATAAAACCCGTCCATTCGTAGTCGCCAGAAGCACCATCTGCTGGCAAGGTGCCATCGCCCTTGGCCCGAATAGGGATGTTGCCAGGCGCAATGTAGCCAATATTTCCATCAACGTCAGCAAAAACAAAATTTTGCACTGGCGCAACATAGCTTTCTAAGCCAGCCCGAAATTCTTGCCAATTCTGGGCTTTGTTAATCGCAATATACGCGTTGAGGGTGCTATCAGTCTCATCAAGTGCTGTCCAGCGGAAGGCCAAGGCCTCGCGTTGCGGCGCGTCGGGGTCGGCGGCGTTATTGGCATTCAGCGCATCAGAAATCAACGGGCCATGGCGACTAACCCGAATTGTCAGCGGCAAGAGGCCTTTATCTTTGACCCGAATCGTGTCGCTGATGATCGTCAATGGTTCGTAATTGCCCTTGAACATGGCTTTGGTGCCAGATGGATCGAGGGTTTCGCGATACAGGTCTTGCACATCGGGGCCGGTATTGGTCACGCCCCACGCGATACGCTGATTGTGGCCAATAATCACTCCTGGCAAGCCTGGAATTGTTGCGCCAACCGAGTGCAAATCGCCGCCTTCAAGCTCGGCCATATACCAAATTGAGGGTGTGCGAAAGCTCAAATGCGGGTCGTCGGCTAATAAGGGCTTACCTGTGGCCGATTTGCTTGGGCCAATGACCCAGTTGTTCGAGCCAACTCCAGCAATGTTGCCGCCGCCAATGCCCAGCCCTTGCTCGACCCGCCGACTGAGCGCCAACAGTTGTTGGGCTTGGCCACCCATAGGGGTTGGCAAAATCAGCGGGCCAGTGCTTGGGTAGTGGGGCAAGAGATCCTTGGTTTTTTCGCTGCCTAGTTTGGCTAGCAATTCCATGGTCATTAATTCGGTCGAATAATTGCCGCCCAAATCCCACGACATCATTTTGGCCCAACCGAGCACATCAGCGCCAACCCATGGCTCTGGCTCAACTCCGATCAGCGTAAATTCTGGCGAAAGCTGACCGCCGCTATGCTCAGCCAAAAAGCCATTGATGCCGCTGACATAACTATCAATCACTGCTTTGGCGGTTGCATCGAGGTTGGCGTAGGCGCTTTCAGCAGCGCGATAGACGCCAAGGGTGCGCAAAAAGCGGTCGGTTTCGACAGTGGTTTCTCCCAAGGCTTCCGAAAGTGTGCCGCGAGCGATCCGGCGTTGAAATTCCATCTGCCAGAGGCGATCCTGGGCATGCACATAGCCCAAGGCCATCAGTGCATCGGATTCAGTTTGGGCATAAATATGTGGCACGCCGTTGCTATCGCGTAGCACATCGACTGGGGCACTCAAGCCAGCCAGGGTTAATGTGCCTGCGGTGGTTGGCAACGAACGGCGCAAATACAGATAGCCACCGCCGCTGGCTAGGAGAATGATCAGGACGACAATTAACAAAAAGCGTGAAAAGAGAATTAACCAACGCTGAAAGGGTGGACGATCGCGTAATGAGCGTTTGGCTGGGGTTGCCACGAGCTGACTCCTTTGTCCAAGCTGAAACCTTTTACAGAGATCCTGCGTCTTACTGCCACGCAAGTTGATCAAAAGCGTGGAAATAGGATAAAATTAACCAGTTTGTGTGTTTAGGAGCGATAGAATGTCAAATCAATCACGTCCATTGGTTCGTCCGACAGAAGGTCGTGTTCTGGCTGGGGTTTGTGCTGGGCTGGCTCGCTATTTTGGCATCGATCCAACCATTGTACGGGTTGCTTTGGTCATTTTCACCCTCTTTGGTGGCTCAGGGGTTTTGGCCTACTTAATTGGTTGGGCAATTATGCCTGATTATACTGGCAGACGGGCTGGTGCTCCAATTATCATTGCCCTGTTACTGTTCGGCATTCCTTTTATGTGTTTCTTGATTTCATTACCCTTCCAACTCTTGTTTGGTGGCAACTAAAACTCAACTGATTCGATGGCGCAGTTATTCAACACTGCGCCATTTTTTATTTAATGATTGTTCGGGTTTGCCAAGTATTACCAGCTAAGCATGGTGTTGATCCTTATTAGCGATTTCGGTTAAAATAGCATAATGCTAATGATCTGTTGGCAACAATAAGGATAAAATATGCCAGTCGTGAATTTGACTGATCGAATAGAGCGGGCGATTGTTGCTCGCGAAAACTTGTTTGACGAACGCCATCAAGCTGGTTTGCGTTTGTTCAATGGGTTTCTTGAAGGCGAACCAAAAATTGTGATTGATGTGTATGCAACGACTGCGGTTGTGCATAACTACGCTGAGCCTGCCAAAGCTGGCGAGGCCTTGGTTGAGCAAGTGGTGGCGTGGTTGCCAACTCGTTTGCCATGGCTCGAATCAATCTTGGTGAAAACCCGCAATACTGATGATGAAACTGCTCAAAATGGGGTCTTGCGCTATGGCGAAAAGCTGGCCAGCCGCGTGCGCGAGCATGGGGTTTGGTATGCGCTTGATCTGACGATGAACCGCGATTCAAGCCTCTACTTGGATACGCGCAATTTGCGTGAGTGGATTTTGGCCAACCTGGCCGATAAAACCGTGCTCAATACCTTTGCTTATACTGGTAGTTTGGGCGTGGCCGCCGTTGCTGCTGGCGCAAAACGTGTTGTGCAAACCGACCGCAATCGGCGCTTTTTGAATGTTGGCAAAACCTCGCATACCTTGAATGGCTTTCCCATTAACAAAGCCGATTTTCAAACTGAAGACTTTTGGCTCCAAATCAACAAATTTAAGCGCAAAGAAGAATTGTTCGATTGTGTGATCGTTGATCCACCAATGTTTGCTGCCACCGCCCATGGGGTTGTCGATTTGGCCCAAAATTATACCAAGGTGTTGAATCGGGTGCGGCCACTGATGGAGCACAATGGGACGATTATTGCGATCAATAATGCCTTGTTTTTGAGCGGCGCTGAATATATTGAACTGCTCGAAAAAATTTGTGCCGATGGCTATGTCACGATCGATCAGTTTATTGATATTGGCCAAGATTTTACGGGCTATGCTGATACGCGAGTTGGCAAAGCGGTGACGAATCCTGCGCCGTTCAATCATTCGACCAAAATTGCCGTTTTGAAAACGCGCCGCCGAGGATTTTAAGTCAATTCAAAGGGCAAAAATCAAAAGGCAGAAATAATTAACGCAGAGGATTTGAGTTCTTCAAACCTCTGCGCCGCTGCGTTAAAGAATTGATCCACGAAGGACACGAAGGGCACGAAGGGTCAGAAACCGCGAAGATCGCGAAGGTTAAGTTTTTTCGCCACAGCTTGGTTTGATGATGTTTCTCTGATCGTTCATCCCTCATCCTTCATCCTTCATCCTTTCGTAACTCTGCGCCTCTGCGTTAATCGTACTTCCCTAAATCATCGATAGCCTCATTTTTTGCTATAAAAATCTATTAATTAGTTAAAATTGGAACCGCTATTCAGAGCAATTTTAATAAATTTTTCCCTAGCAATTGCTATAACCTTGGCATATAATCGCCATGCACTTCAGTAGTACCTTAGTCATAACTTACTGCTCCGCTTCGTACTAACCAGCGGCATAGGTTGGTGATGGCTTAAGCTCAGCTGAAGCTGTGCTGATCGTCTCCACTTAATTGGCCTCAAGAGTAATGATGCTCGGCGCAGGGTTGCTCTTCGAGAGTCTAGCATGAGGTTTGTATGCTCCAATCCCCTGATCAAGGGCGAACAGTGCAATCGCAGGTTCGTCGTCGTGCATTGGTGCTTAATTTGGCACTCTTGTTGGCATTATTTGGTCTACCACTTCAACCAACAGCAGCACGCATTGCAGCACCACAGCTTCCTGAAGCCCGTTCTGCCAGCGCACCAACTGCGGTTTGTACGGTTACCAACACTAGCGACGCCGCCTCGCCGCCAGCTGGTTCGCTCCGTGCAGCATTGGCCAATGCAACTTGTTCGCCAATTGTATTCGACCCAAGTTTGGCGGGCCAAACAATCACATTAACCGCCGAATTGAGCGTTGCACGGGTGGTTGTGATCGATGGTGCAGCAGCGCCTGGCCTGAAAATCGATGGCAATAATAGCGTGCGGTTGTTTAATGTCACGGCCACGAGCGCCAATCTTGCTCTTTACAACTTGACCTTGCAACGTGGTAAAGCCCCAAATACGGGCATTGCCAACGGTGGCGCTGTGCTCAACCAAGGTGGCACAGTTGTTATTAGCAATACCGCAGTGCTTTCCAACACTGCTGGCACCAGCGGCAATGGCGGTGCAATCCGCAACCAACGTACCAGCGGCATTGCTGGTGTATTGCGGGTCTACAATAGCGTGATTATGGGCAATACAGCGCCGAGCAATGGTGGCGCGTTCAGCACCAGCGGTAGTATCACCACGATTGTTAATAGTGCTGTGTTGAGCAATACGCTCACCAGCACATCTGGCGGCATCACCAGCGGCTCAGGCTTGGGCGCTGGGATTCACCACGTTAATATTCAGAATCCCCCAGCCAACTTGACCACCGCAATCACCAACACCACGATTGCCTATAATCGTGGCAAGGCTGGGGCGGCAATTTACAACGATAACAATGGCATCATCGATGTTTACTACAGCACAATTGTCTACAATGCTGCTTCGAATAGTAGCGGCTCAATCGTTGGTGGAGTCGTCAACGGGGTTACAACTGCTGGCCAGCCTGGCTTACGCCTCAGTTTATATAACACGATTGTGGCCAACAACACTCAACGCGCTGCCAACACAACCTTAACCAGCGCCGATGTTGGGGTTGGCACTGGCCAAACCATCAGCTCAAATGGCTATAACTTGATTGAAACTGTGCCAAGCGGCGCGGTATTTAGCGGCTCAACCGCCAGCAATATCACTGGCCAAGACCCTGCAATTGGCGATGTGCAGAACAACGGCGGCGGCACGCCAACCGCAGCTGTGTTACAAAATAGCCCAGCCTATAACGCTGGTGATCCTGCGCCAATTGGCTTGCCAGCCACCGACCAACGTGGGCCTGGCTTTGTGCGCGTGCGCGAAGGCCGCTTGGATATTGGTGCATTTGAAGCGAGTAACAGCGTGCAAAGCTCGCCAATTTTAGTTAGCACCAATTTGGATACCAATGATGGAGCGTGTACGACGTTCAATTGTTCGTTGCGCGAAGCAATCACGTTGGCGAATAGCACCCCCCAAACCGACACGATTCGCTTTAATCTGCTTGGTAGCGGTGTGCGCACTATCTCGCCAACCGCAGCCTTGCCAGCGATTACGGCGCCAGTAATTCTTGATGGCTTGAGCCAAGCTGGCGCTGCATGCAACGCTCCGCTGATCGAATTAAACGGCTCGTTAGCTGGCGCAAACGTCAATGGCCTCGAGGTAACTGGCGGCAATAGCCTTATTCGCGGCTTGGTGATCAATCGTTTTACTGGCAATGGCGTGCGCTTGGCAACCCTTGGCGGCAACACGCTTGAATGTAATTTCATCGGCACCGATCCTTCGGGCACGGTCGATGCTGGCAATGGCTTGTCGGGCGTGCGGGTCGAATCTGCCAATACGTTAATTGGTGGTAGCAGCGGCTCGAATGTCCGCAACTTAATTGCTGGCAACGATGGCGATGGGATTACGCTGGTTGCTGGAGCCAACGCCACAACTATCCAAAATAATTACATTGGCACTAGCCTGAATAGCAACGCAGCGCTTGGTAATAGCAAGAGCGGCGTGCGCATCGGCAGTGATAACAATCAAGTTGGCGGCGCATTTGGGACACTAGGCAACATTATTTCTGGCAACGTCGAGCATGGCGTGCTGGTGAATGTTAGCTCAGCGCCATTGGGCAACCGCATTCAAGGCAACTTTATTGGCACCAACATTGGCGCCACCCTCGATATTGGCAATAGCCAACGTGGGGTCTTTATCGATCGCAGTGCCAATACCTTGGTTGGCGGCACAACCGCTGAACGCAACGTGATCTCTGGCAACAACAGCGATGGCGTGGCAATTATTGAGGCTGGCGCAACCAACAATAAAATTTCTGGTAACTATATTGGCACCAACAATGGCGGTGGCTCGGCCTTGGGCAATAGCTCTGCTGGGGTTTATATCTTCAATGTTGGCGGCAATACGATTGGTGGCACAACCACCGCTGAGCGCAACTTGATCTCGGCCAATAGCAACGGGATTGTGATTGGCGGCGGCTCGGCGATTGGCAATATCATCAAAGGTAACTACATTGGTACAACCTTGAATGGTAATGCAGCGCTTGGCAATGTGAGCGATGGCATCAAGCTCGACGGCGCGCGCAATACTCAAATTGGTGGCTTGACCATCGGCGAGCGCAACGTCATTTCTGGCAACGGCAATAACGGGATCAACATCTTTACTACAAGTTCAGCGGCGAATGTGATTCAAGGGAATTACATTGGCACAAACGCTTTTGTTGCGCCTGCTAGCCCAACCGGGGTCGCCAACCAATTCAACGGCGTGCGGGTGGCTGCTGGTACAACTACAACCATCGGCGGCTCGGCCCAAGGTGCTGGCAATGTGATTGCCTTCAACGCCAAAAATGGGGTGCTGATTACCCAAGGTTCGGCAGTTGCCACGACCCAACGGATTCAGCGCAACAGCATTTTTAGCAACAATCGCTTGGGCATTGACCTTGGCCCTGATAATAATGCTAATGGCGATGGCGTAACCGCCAATGATGCCAACGACAGCGATACCGGGCCAAACAACTTGCTCAACTATCCAATTGTCGAATCGACCAGCTCTGGTGGTGGCTTGACTCAAATTGTGGGCTCGTATATTGGTGCACCAAATGCGGCCTTGACCCTTGATTTCTATGGTCAAGGCGCGTGCGACCCCAGCAACTTTGGCGAAGGTCAAACCTACATTGGCTCATACGCTATCAACACTGGGGCAACGGGCGCAATTTCCTACACCGCTAATTTGACCACGACTGTAGCTTTGGGCCAACGCGTGACTGCAACTGCGGTTGATGCCAACGGCAACACCTCGGAATTCTCACGCTGTTCGTCGGTTGGCAACTTGCCAAGCGTCAGCGTCAACGATGTAACGGTGGTCGAAGGCAATAGCGGCACGACCAACTTGAACTTTACCCTGAGTTTATCGGCGGTCAGTGCTAGCCCAGTGGTTGTCAGCTATGTAACCGCTGATGATACAGCGATTGCGCCAGCAGATTACACCGCTGCCAGCAGCACTGCCACGATTCCAGCCAATAGCTTGAGTGTGCCAGTTACAATTGAAGTTCATGGCGATACTCAATTTGAACTCAACGAACGCTTCTTTATCAATTTGTTGAGCGCCACCAACGCGGCGATTGGCGATGGCCAAGGCATTGGCTCAATTACCAACGACGATAGCGCGCCAACAATTAGTGTGAATCCAGCCAGCGCCAATGAAGGCAGCGGTACGCCTGGCCAAATCAGCGTGCCTGTTACGCTTTCGAATGCCAGTTACTTGCCAATTAGCGTTGAATTTGTGACCAGCGATGGCACGGCGAGCGCTCCCAGCGACTACACCACAATTACGGGTACGCTTAATTTTGCCCCAGGCGAAACTAGCAAAACCATTGATATTGCCATCGTTGGCGATTTGATCGATGAGCTAGATGAAACGATCAACGTGGCGCTGAGCAATGCAGTCAACACCACGATTAGCAACGATGAAGCAGTTGCCACGATTCTCGACGACGATGCAACGCCAGTGATCACTATTGCGAATGGCGAAGTGAGCGAAGGCAACAGCGGCAGCGTAACCGTGACCCTCAACCTGAGCCTGAGCAACCCAAGCAGCAGCGTGATCACGGTTGATTATGCAACCGTTGCTGGCTCTGCAACCGCCAATGTTGATTTTACGACCAGCAATGGCTCGCTGAGCTTTGCCCCAGGCGAAACCAGCAAAACCATCGATGTCCAAGTGTTGGGCGATGTGCTTGACGAAGCTGACGAATCGTTTAGCGTGGAATTGAGCAATCCAACCAATGCCACTGCTGGCAGCGCTGGCACAGTCGTGATTCTTGATGATGATGCAGCGCCAATGCTCGATATTACTGGCTTCCCAGTGCTTGAAGGTAATACTGGCAGCAAGCCTTTGACCGTGACGGCGACGCTTTCGGCAGTCAGCGGCCAAGTTGTGACCGTGCATTACGCCACCTTCGACAACACTGCAACCGCTGGCAGCGACTATATGGCGATCAGCGGAACCTTGACGATTCCCGCAGGTCAATTGAGCCAAAACATTTTTGTGAATGTTAATGGCGATCTGATCGACGAAAGCAACGAAACCTTTACGATCACTGCCAGCAACCCGCAAAATGCGAGCTTGTTGAACTCCAATGCAATTGGCACGATTCTCGATGACGATGGTGCGCCAACGATCAACGCCAACGCCATCAGCGTCCCCGAAGGCGATGCCAACAGCGTCAATGCAACCTTCAATGTCAGCCTATCCAACCCTAGCGCAACCGCTGTTACCGTCAACTATTCAACCACAGCGGGCACAGCAACTAGCGGCACCGACTTTACGCCAACTGCTGGCACGTTAAACTTTGCGCCAGGCGAATTGACCAAAACGGTAACCGTCGTAGTGCTTGGCGATCTCTTGGATGAGGCCGATGAAAGCTTTACCCTTGTGCTGAGCAGCGCAACTGGCGGCGCAACCATCGGCACATCTGGCACAGCCACAATTGTTGATAACGACCCAACGCCAAGTGTGGCTTTGAGCGGCCTCAACAGCGTGATTGAAGGCAGTGGCATCACCACAACCTTAAAATTCACCGTGACGCTTTCGACGGCCAGCGGTCGGGCAAGCAGTGTACAAGTAGCCACCACTGCGGGCACTGCCAGCGCTGGCAGCGACTTCGTTGGCCAAAATCTGACTCTCAACTTTGCTGCTGGCGAAACCCAAAAAGTGGTCAGCATTGCAATTGTTGGCGATCGGGTTAAAGAGCCAAACGAAACCTTTAGCGTTGGGCTGAGCAACCCAAGCAACCTCACGCTTGGCACAGCCAGCATCGAAGTCACGATTATCGATGACGATGAATGGATGGTCTATTTGCCATACGTGGTCAAATAAGCCCAAGTATTCTCGCCAAGCCCCTCGCCTACTCAACGTGGGCGAGGGGCTTTTTTATGCTTGAATACCTTAGATGTCAAAACATACAGATGGGATTCGGTTGTTGAGGTCGGATAAACGGGAACCGCAACGGTCGCGAAGAGCACGAAGTTTGAGATCGGGGATTGGGCGCTGGAGGTCGGGTGTTGGGGTCGGATAAACGGGAACCGCGAAGAGCGCGAAGAGCACGAAGGGGAGAAGGCTCTTGGCTATCGGAAAATCATCGGGTTTAGCAACAGATGGTTGGCACAGCACGCGATACGGATCACCAGCCCCTGACCCCTCGTACAAAACCCCTGCGTCTCCCGCCTTGAGGCGGGACGGAAGGGTGGTGAGCATTTATCCAAAGCACCAAATTATAAATGTCCTTGATTTGTCATCTTCAAGGGTCGCCTTGCGGCTGGTGGCTAGCTATAGTGGAAGCAGCAATCGCCATGCCGAAGGAGGCATTCAATGAAGATGATCAAAACAGGCCGCTACGAAGATGTGAGCGATTTTGCAACCGAGGCCTTGGTCTGCAAAAAATGCAATCATGAAATGCAAATCTCAGGGCCGTTGCCCCACAATGCCAAATGCCATGCCTGTGGTTCAACCAACCTTGCGCGCCGCAATAATCCCAATCGTAGCAAAAATGATCAACGCGCTGCCTAAACGAACATGATCAACGGAGACTGTAATGTCTCCGTTTTTAGGCTGTTTTCCACAGTGTTCCACTGCTTATCAACATGCTATTCAATTGCTTTGTAGCTAGCAAATAGTCCATTCCAATGAGCAAAATAAAGCTGTTATTCTAGTGCTAGATCTGGTTTTCCACATATCCACAATCTAGCTTATCCACAGCCTGTTGGCAACAGCCATGCGAGTTTGCCAAGAAACGCTACTATCCGCTATCATGCAAGCTACATTTAGGCCTGCATCGATACGATTTACTCTCCTGTGGGCTGATGAACTCAACGGCGAGTTGGACGACCCACCAGCACAGAGGAGCTTTTAATTTTGGATACAAAACAGATTTGGTTGACAACCCTCGGGACTTTGCAAAACCAAATACTTCGTTATGATTATGATACCTGGCTGAAAACTACGGCCTTGGTTTCGGTTGCCAACGATTTAGCCGTGATTGGCGCGCCGAATGTCACCACCAAGCAGGTGATCGAAGATCGTTTTATGAGTGTATTGCGCCGCGCTTTGGGCGAGGTTTTGGGCTATCAAGTCAATGTGCGGGTGATTATCAGCAGTGCGCCTGCTGCGCCAAGCGAGCCTGCCCCACCTCCGCCAGCAGAACCCAGCCAAACAGCAGAGGTGGCTGAGCCAAGTTTTGCCAGTTTTAACCAACCTGCGCCAATGCTCAACCAATTGCCATTGGGCGATCCCAATCGCTCATCGGTGCTCAACCCACGCTATACCTTTTCGTCGTTTATTGTTGGTAGCTCCAACCGTTTGGCCCATGCAGCTTGTATGGCGGTGGCCGAACACCCTGCCCAAGCCTATAACCCGCTGTTTTTATATGGCGGCGTTGGGTTGGGCAAAACCCACTTGTTGCAGGCAATTGGCAACTATGCTTTGGATCGCAATCCAGAAGTGAATGTGCTCTATGTGTCGTCGGAGAAATTCACCAACGATTTGATCAACGCTATTCGTCGCCAACAAACTGAAGAGTTTCGCATTCGCTACCGCAATATCGATATTTTGCTAATCGACGATATTCAATTTATCGCTGGCAAGGAAGGCACGCAGGAAGAATTTTTCCATACCTTCAACACCTTGCATGGCGCTGGCAAGCAAATTGTGCTCAGCTCCGATCGCCCGCCAAAAGCGATTTTAACCCTCGAAGAACGTTTACGTTCGCGCTTTGAGTGGGGCTTGATTGTCGATGTGCAAAACCCAGATCTGGAAACGCGAACGGCAATTTTGCGCGCCAAAGGCGAAACTTTGCAAGTGCCAGTTTCCTCCGATGTGATCGACTTTTTGGCCCAGCGGATTCAAAGCAATATTCGCGAGCTAGAAGGCTGTTTGAATCGGGTGATTGCCTATGCCAATCTTAATCGCACGCCAGTGACGGTTGAGGTTGCTTCCGCTGCCTTGGCCGATTTGCTGGATACCAGTCGGCGCAAACGGGTCACATCTGATGATATTTTTCGTGAAGTTTCACAGCATTATGGCATCGATCAACGAGCGATTCGTGGCCGTGGCCGCTCGCGCAACGTCGTATTGCCACGCCAAGTTGTGATGTATTTGCTGCGCGAAGAAACCGATGCCTCGCTCGTTGAAATTGGCGAATTGCTCGGCGGTCGCGACCACACCACCGTGATGCATGGCTACAACAAAATTAACGACGAACTGACGAGTGATGCTCGCTTGCGCAACGATATCACCTCGCTCCGCCAACGGCTCTACGGCGAAAACGCCCGTTAAATGCCCAAAGGCCACGGTCGATCAACCGTGGCCTTCATTGTTTAATCGTGGTTAATTTTTGGTCAGCCACTCTTCAAGCGTGCGCCCAACTGCTTCTAAGGCCGCAGCGCTGAGTTTATCGATTGTGTCATTGGTGGTATGCCAATACGGGTAATCAAAGTCGATCAGGTCGGCAGCACTAAAGCCTTGCTGCAAGAAGGCCGTGTGATCATCAAGCACATGGTGTTTGGTTTCTGAGATGAAGGTGGTATAGCCCAAATCTGCTGCTTGTTGCCAAATTTCGGCTCGCAAGGCTGGCGTGGAACTTTGCTCAAGGTAAATTTGCTGGTCGGCATCGCCGATCATATCGACAATCACCACTGCTTTGGGTGCAGTTTCGAGCTTGGGCGCAAGGTCGATTGAGCCAAGCGTCCAGCCCCACTCGCCAATTGTGCCATTATCCTCTGCATCGAAAAACACCAGCCAAACTTCCTCGTTCAGGCGTTCTGGCTTGAGCACGCGCGCCAATTCAAGCAGCACTGCAACGCCGCTGGCGCCGTCATTGGCTGCTGGCACTGGCTGCATACGCTTATTGGGGTCGGGATCATTATCGGCGTAGCGTCGAGCATCGTAGTGTGCGCCAAGCAACACCAGCGGGCCTGTGCCACGTTTGGCAATAATATTGCGGCCTTTCTTATTTTCGGGCACGTTGAAAAATTGCTCTTCAACGTCCCAGCCATATTCAAGCAAGGTTTGCACAATCCAATCGCCGTTGGCTTGCCAGCCAGGCGTGCCAGTGTCGCGGGGAATCCATTGCATCTGCGCTTTGGCAAACTCCATGGCATTGGCTCCGTCGAATTGTGGGCTATCGGTGAGGCTTGGCTTGGGCAAAGGCACAATTGTTGGTGCGACCGTTTGAACTGGCTCGGGTACAGGTGTGCTGGCAGTTGCGCCGCAGCCAGCCAAACTAACGATCAGGCCAATTTGGAATAAGCGTTGCAGCCAAACGCGCTGTCTCATTCGTTGCTCCCATTGAGATAACGGGTTGTAGCTTCACATAAAATCGCCACACCCAAGGGCAAAACTCCTTCATCGAAGCTAAATGCTGGGTGATGATGTGGATGCGCGCCCAATTCACGCTCCAAGGTTTGGCCACCCAAGAAGAAATAGCAGCCAGGCACTTCATTCAACAAGACCGACATATCTTCCGAACCCATGGTACGGATGCTGTCATCAACATTTTCAGCGCCCAAAATTGCTTCGGCTGCACCGCGTACCAAGGCGGTGGCTGCAGGATCGCAGATGGTTGCTGGGCACATTTCATCATATTTGAGAACTGCGCTTGCGCCAAAGGTTGCGGCTACGCCTTGTACCACCTCGTGCACCCGTTGCTTCAAACGCTCGCGAGCTTCTGGGTCGTAGCTGCGAATCGTGCCTGTCAGGGTGGCGCTGTGGGCGATGATATTGTGAGCTGTGCCTGCTTGAACCGAGCCAACCGACAGCACTGCTGGTTGTTCAGGGTGAATATTGCGGCTGACGATTGAGTGCAAGGCCACGACCATGTGCGACGCAACTAATACCGAATCGATGGTGGTTTCTGGCTGTGCGCCGTGGCCGCCCTTGCCGGTAATTTCCACATTAAACGTATCTGCAGAAGCCATAATTGGCCCAGAACGCACATTAGCCGTGCCCAAGGGCATTGGTGCCCAAATATGCAAGCCCAGCGAAATATCAGGCCGGGGATTTTCCATCGCGCCAGCCTCGACCATCTTTTGCGCGCCACCGCCCCCTTCTTCTGCTGGCTGGAACAGCAATTTGATGCCCCCATTGCCAAGTGCTTCGCGGTTTTGCATTAAGGCTGCGGCAACACCCAAACCAATCGCAACGTGGCCATCGTGGCCGCAGGCATGCATTTTGCCATCGATCGTTGAGCGATAATCAACATCATTTTGCTCGTGAATTGGCAAGGCATCCATATCGAAGCGCAACATGGCAACTTTGCCGCCTGGTTGGGCTGGAATCACGCCTAAAACGCCGGTTGTGGCCAGCCCTTCGGTCACCTCGTAGCCTAACTCGCGCAAGCGATCGGCCACAATTTTGGCAGTGCGAAATTCCTCGAAGCCAAGTTCAGGGTGCTGGTGTAAATCACGCCGATCAGTGATCAATTGCTCCACCAACGTGTGGGCAACATAGCGAAAATCTGGACGACTAGCCATAGACAACTCCTTCATGCTGAGCTTGAGTGAAAAGACCACTACCGTCATGCTACACAGATTTTGATCTTTGACAAAACCCTTAGTTTACCAAAAATCACCCATAACGCTGAATAATAGGCTTTGCCCGCATCTAAGGCGTGTGATACAATAACGCCCAATACCGTTGTATCCCTCTCTTATGGCACAAATTGTGCGCTAGTGCCTGGAACAATACGTGCAGGCAAGGAGACCGCATGGCAGACAAAGAGAGCATCCTGCAGCTCGGTATCGAAGCTGCGCGTGCGGGTGACAAAGAAGAGGCGCGGAAACTTTTCCGTTTGCTGACCCGCGAGACTCCATCCGACCCTCAAGCATGGCTGTGGTTGGCTGGGGTTGCCGAGGATCGCGAGGAAAAGCGTGCTGCGCTGGAGAAAGTCACCGAACTCGATCCGTCGAATGAATTGGCTCGTCAAGGTTTAGAGGCACTTGGTGGCCCTACAGCTAAGCCTGCTGTTCAAACACCGCCGCCTGCTCCAGAACCTGCACCAGTTTTTGTGGAGCCAGCAACCACTACCGCATTTGATGATTTTGATGTCGATTGGGGGCAACCAAGCCCGCGTGCCGTTGAGCAAACTCCTGCACCTGCTGCCAAAGCAGATCCTGCCCGAACCCGCGAACTAACGCCAGATGAAGAATTTGCCATGTCGTTGGATTCGCTGGGCAGCTATTCAAACGCCATGAGCGATCGCCAAAAGAGTGGCAACGATTCATCAGTCGATTTCGATATTCCCGATTTTGGCGATGATCTCGACCTCGATGCCTACATGAACCGCGAACGGGTCGATGTCTCGCAAATCGAAGTCAAGCCAGAAGAAGCCAAAAAGCCAATCCGCCGTTCACCAACCTTGTCGGCTGCAACCGCAGAAAGCAATAATGTTACCCCCCGTGGTGGCAAACGCAAAACCAACCAAGGCAATAGCGCCTTAATCCGCGCTGTGGTTGGGGTTTTGCTGTTGTTCTTATTGGGCTTCTTGGCTTGGAAGTTCATTTTCTCAGGCGATCCTGAGCCAGTTGCCAATTTGAACACGCCACAACCAACCTCAATTGGTGGCGGCGTAACCGAGCCAGTTTCGCCAACCGTTGATCTGGCCTTGGCAACCCCAATCGTTGAGCCAACGATTGATCCAAACCTGCCCCAGCCAACGCCAGTCCCACCAATCGTTGATCCCAACACCTTCCCAGTCGATCAACAATTGGGTAGTGCTCAACCAGCTTTGTTGCCTTCCGATGGCACAATTCCATTAAATGTTGATGGTTGGTTCTTCAACTATGCTGGCGGCAATTTGGTTGCCGATGGCAATGCGATTAATCTCCAGCCTCAAGGCCGTTGGATTGCAGTGCGCTTGTTGATGGCCGACACTGCTGGCGGGCGTAACATTCCTGCCGATTTGGTTGTCTTGAAAGATGCGCAAGGTCGGGTGTATCGTGCCAATCTTGATGCTTCTGAAGCAGTAACCAATGTCTACCCCGATTTTGTCAATCGTGGCTTCCCATACATCAACCAAAAACAAACCGCGCCAGCTGGCAACTTTACCACGGCGTTGGTCTTTGATGTGGCTCCTGATGCAACCGATTTGGTGTTGTTCAGCCCACAATACCTCGATCAAGGCTATTATGTGCGGGCTAACTCGCAATAAACCTGCCTGATCAAGCAGCGATGCAAAAGCGGTCTTTCGAGTTTCGAAAGGCCGCTTTTGGTTGTGCGAAGCAGGCAAGGGCTGTGCTATCATAGCTCGTAGCAAAACCATCAGCACAAAAGGAAGGTTGTTGTGGGTCTAGTCTTCAATGGATTGTTGCTGGGTGTCCCGCTGGGTTTGACCATTTTAGGCGCGAGTCGGGGGATTCAGCGCGAGGCCATGACGTTAATTGGCATCTTGTTGGGGGCGTTGTTGGCTGAGCTTTGGGGGCCAATCTGGGGACCAAATAATGCCACCCGCTTCAATCAAGATATTGCCAATACTACTGCTTGGATCTCGATTATTCTGCTGCTTATCTGCACGATTTTTATTGGCTATGGCGGGGCTTTGCTCTTGCCTTCGCGCAAGCAGTTGGCCTTGGGGCGCTCGCGCTGGTTTGGGGCTGGCGCTGGCTTATTCAATGGAATCTTGCTGCTCAGCCTGATTTTGCGCTATGGCAATGTCTATAACAACGATTTGCTAATCAGCGAATGGGCAGCGAGTAGCCGCGTAGCAATGGTGTTTATCGAGCGCTTTCCCACAATGTTGCTATTTGGCGTTGTGGCAATTGCCGTGCTGGTCAATTTGCGGCTCTTACAACGCTTGATCTTCAAACTCCATGGCAAGGAAACTAAAAAAGAAGAAAAGAAGAAGGTCGAGGAAAAACCAGCAGATCCGCCCAAACCACCAGAACCAAAACCACCAGCCCCCGATACGGTCAACAACCCGATCTTGCGCGATTTGATTTTGGCTGAGATCAAAAAAGATAAACCACCTGCCTAAAACGCAACAATGGCCGAAATTGCTTCGGCCATTGTTGTTTAAGCATTGATTTAGTTGTTCTTCAAGGCAATGGGCAAGAATACCTGTTGGGTGTAGAGGAAGTCAATCTTGGCTCCACATAAGGCATATTCGCTGCTTGCTGATGATGCATCCCACACCAAAGCCAAGCCTTGATCGGCGTTGGCAATTGGGTAGTTGATGCTGACTGAGTTTTGGGTGCCGGTGCCCATCACTGGGACGCTGGTGATTTGGCTAAATTCACCGCTGCCAACAAAGCTATACAAGTTGAGGCTTGGGCCAGCAGCAGCATTCTTGTAGTAGAAGGTGACGCGGGCAGCCTTCGCACCTTCTGGCGCGGTGACGTTGGTCGTCAAATCTTCAATTTCGTTGCTAACGTTGACACAGCCATTGGCATCGCTGCTGTAGTTCACGTTCGAGCGCCGTGGCACGAAGGTGCTGCCAGTGATAAAGCGACTATCTTGGGTTGGCTTGGTGGTTGGGTTGCTATATTGAAAACGAACCCCACACAAGCGCAGTTGATTGCTCAAAACCCCAGCAAAATCAGCAACCACGCTCAACGATTCGTTGCTTTCATTGACGGTGTAATTCAAGGTTTGATCAAGATTCGTCACTGCCGTATCGGAAACTGGGCTGGTTAATGTGGCAAGGGTGTTGGTTAGGCCTTGGCCATTTGAGGCGATCAGTTTCACCGTCAGATCAGCGCTATTAACATCGCGGAAGTAGCTGCGCACTGCTGTCAGTTGGCTGCCTTGGGGCAAATCAACATCAGCATTCAGGGTGCGGCCATTGATTTTAACAAAGGTACAGCCAGCCCCAGCATACCCATGTTCGGTGCTAGAGTTGGTGTTAACCAAGGTGCTGCCAACAATAAACAAATAATCGGTCGCTGGGCGTGGCTCTGCTGGGGCAGTGTAGGCAATCCGCACGCCACACAATTGCATCGAGGCATTAGTCACACGGGGAAACCATTCCAAGAACAAGCCGCGATTTTGCATATTGACCACATAGGGAGCATATTGCGAACTAATTGGTGCATAGGTGTTGGTCAAGCCGACTGAGCTTGAAATTTCCACCGTGATCAATTCGCGTGGCGTGATCATGTCGCTGTCGTTGAGTGTCAACTTCGCTTTGGTTTGGCTGGTGCTCGTGTCGTTGAGATAATAATCCAAGCCTAAGATGGTTGCACCATTGGGCACTGCAACCGGAGCCGTAAACTCGCCACTGCTGGTGGCATAAATACAACCAGTTGGTTGATTATTATTGGTGTTGCGTGTTGTTTCAAAGGCCGTGGTTGAGTCGCGGGTTTGAAACGAGCTGCCTGCAATCCAAAGATACTCGGTATCGTTGGGAGTAGCTGGGTTTTGAGCTGGGGCTTGGGCTAGGGTACTTTGGGCACGAGCAACCAAAGCCGGCCCAACTAGGAACAACAGTGCCAATAGAACAATGGCGATACGGAATGAAGCGCGGATTCGCGACATTGCTACGTCCTTTCCAAGAATACGAATAGCGGTCGTAAAGATTGACCCTATGCTAGCATAAAGAGATTAAAAAGAAAAACTTTTGGGGGAACCTGCATGGGTGTTTTTTCGGGTGATTTGCGCTCATCCTTGGTGAGGATGCTTGCTTAGCCTTCGCGTTGCAAATCGCGCGGCTCAGCCCCATACAACCATTGATGGCGGGCTTGCGCCTCCCACCAACTGCCAGGAAACTGCGGCCCTGCGCCATAAACTTCCTCGATGGCGGACCGAATTTGGCGCGCGCAAACTTCTGGCGCAACTCGCCCAACTCCCGTTCCCAAGCCAGGAATCGCCACGGTTTTGACCAACTCAGCAATTGCTTGGCCAGCGAATGTGCCATGTTTGATCAGCAGTAACACTGCCCGACAAGCCAGATATGGGTTAACCGTGCCTTGCAAAATCATTGGCACGCGCATGGTTGGCGCGGCAATGACAAACGGAATTTTGGCATGGTCGGTTGGCACCAGCGCCGCCTTGCCAATCAACAACTCGCCAAAATGCTCCTGTTGAATGATCGTTTGCAAGCGTTCTTGGACATGCCAGCCAAAAAAGCGGCTATACAACATATCGATGCCGCCATCCATAAAGCCAAAGCTATTGGCTGGGCTAACCACTGCATCAGTCGCGCAATCGAGAATTGAGCCATGCTGAATGCTGACATTCGGCAAATCGCCACAAATTTGCTGCCATGCGGCGACCATCGCTGGTTGCACATCGGCCAAGATAATCTGCATCGGTTACTCCTTGGGATAATTAATAATTGCAAATGTGCCCTGACCCAATGCCAGCAAATCACCAGCTTCGTTAACCACCCGCCCAGTCAAAATGCCAAAGCGGGTTGTGCGTTCGACCAGTTCGGCGCTAGCAATAATATTGCCGTCAACAATGGGCCGCAGGTAATTAATTTTCAATTCGAGGGTGGCGCAACCAAGCGGGCGTTCCAGCGCCGTCCAAAATGCGCTACCCATGGCGGTATCGAGCAAACTGTAGGCAACGCCGCCGTGGGCAATCCCAGCGGGATTGTAATGGCCAGGATCGATCTGCATCGAGCAGCGCGAGCGCCCTGGCTGTACATCTTCGTAGACTACGCCTAAACTCCAAGTAAAAGCCGCGCCATAGCCTTGATGCTTGCCGATGCGCTGAATTATGGTCAAGGCCAATTGCTGTTCGCGTTCGTCCATTTGGGCCAAAAGCTGCTGAGCTTGCTCTAAAAATGTTGTCATTGCACAACCCCAAAGAAGCCTATGGCACGACCATAGGCTTGAGATATTCCAAGATACGCTGGTTAATGTAGCACAGAATCAGTGAGCTAGGCCGCAATTTTGAGTGGCACGCCACAACGCTCGTGGATGGCTAAAGTGCCCGCCAAAACGTTGGGCACAATAATATCGGCAAATGGATGCTGGGCGCCTTCTGGTGCAATTAGCACCGTGGTCATACCCAAACTTTTGGCCGGAGCAAGGTTGGCCATGGTATCTTCAAACAGCACACATTCGTGGCCTTGGGCGTTGAGCGCGCGCAAAACCGTATGATAGGCATTGAGATCGGGCTTGGCTAAAAATTCAAAGGCCCGAATATCAAAAATTTGCTCAAAATGGGCGTGTAAGCCTAGTTGATTGAGCACGCGCACGGCATGTTCGCGCGGCGAATTGGTGAAGATGATTTTTTGCAGGGGCAAAGCTTGCAACGCGACGTGCAAGCTACCATCATCAGGCAACAACACATCAAGCGTCAATTGATGAATAAAGTTCAAATAATCTTCGGTTTCGACCACGCCATGGTGTTTTTGCAAGCCCGCCAAGGTTGTGCCATATTGCTCATAGTAGCTTTGGCGCAAACGCTGAGCTTCGGCGGCATCGAAGTGCAAATGTTCCTGAAAAAACAATCCAATTCGATCATTAATCTGTTCCATCAGCCCCGATGAGTCAGCGTAAAGGGTGTTATCTAAATCGTACAAAGCAAAACGAAGCGTCATTGGAGCCTCCTTCGACAACATCAGTGCTGGTTTTAATACCTCAACGATAAGCGATCATCTACTACCCTCGCTCAGAGGGTTTTATTAGTCTATCACGCAGATCAAGAGGCTTGTGTAAATGGCATGTTAAGAATTGGCCTTGGTTTGGCTAAACCTTGCCATGTTTGCGACTGATGAAGCGTGGAGTTGCAGCGGTGCAGAAGATTAATGTCCTACCAAAGCCGTGTTAGGCAGCGCAGTTGCGTTCGCCAAATAAATCGTGGAGTGATTGGGCATCGGTGGCGCAGGGCTGAGGATATTTGGCCAGATAACAATCGGGCATCAGCCATGGTGGTAACAATTGCTGCGGCGCTAATTCGGCGTTCCAGCCAGCACCATACAGTTCATCAAGCGTTTCATGGTAGGCTTCAACCAAGATTGGGCGCCGAGCGATATTAGCAGCGCGCCACCAGGTTGCTAGCTCCGCCAAATGATCGAGTAGCTCGTGCTGGCGTTGATAGCTTAAATCGTATTCTTGCATCATTGGTTGCTCCTTATGCATAGAGTTGAGGATTGGCCAGAGGGTGCAAACGGGTATTGCATTAGGTATAGTAGCCTATTTTTGCCGATCATGGCAACCCAATTAGCCCTCAATCCCAATAATTCAACCTACAAAAGTTATAGCAAGTGCCATTCCGCCAAGCTAGATCAATGTCATTCCTTGTATGCCAGCCAGCTCCCACAGTGCGGGCGATAGCCTAGGCTGCAATTATTGAATGCACTTATCTACGCTTAAGCAACTCAAGCGCTTAATTCGCACCAAAAAGCCCTGCTCCTATTCACGGGAGCAGGGCTTTGGTGGCGGAACTCAATCCCGCCCGAGTACAAAGCTAAGGCTTATTGGCCCCAAACGTTCCAGCGGTCGTCGGCGCTGTTGTTGGTCAATTGCGATTGGCCAGTGCCGTCGATGTTCATCACATAGATGTTCCAGTTGCCATCGCGGTTGCTATCGAAGGCGATTTTAGTGCCGTCGAGCTTCCACGATGGAGCGCTATCTTCTGCGCTGCTGTTGGTCAAACGGGTTTGGTTCGTGCCATCAGCATTCATCAAATAGACTTCGCTATTGCCATCACGGTTTGAGGTGAAGACAATCTTGCTGCCATCTGGCGAGACCCGTGGGAAACCGTTATCGCTGGTGGTGCTGTTGGTCAGATTGACCGTGTTGCGCAATTCCAACGAAAGGTATGGATAATCGTTGGTTGGTTGGTCGGCTAGCCAGTTCAATTCGGCGCGATAGATGTTGTACTTGGCGTTGGTGCCACAGCTTGCTGACCAATAGAGATAGCGGCCATCAGCGCTCCAGCTTGGTGTTTCATGAACACAATCATCGAGCGTCACTTGGGTTTGGCTGGCTCCGTTGGTATAGCTCACAAAAATTTGGGGCTTGCCCGAACGGTCTGAGACAAAGGCCAATTTGCTGCCATCTGGCGAAACCGAAGCGTTGTAGTCGTTCGATGGAGTGCCAACATAGCCTTGGTATGGCACACCTGGAGGGGTGGGCGTACCGTCGGTGTAGGTCACGCGGGTCATTGCGCCATCAGCGCCAACCGTCCAGATTTGGCGATTTGCCCCATTACCACGGCGTGAATCGACGAACAATTTGACTTTGCTTGGGTCCCACGAGCGCACCCATGAGTATGGCACGGTTTCTTTGCTATCGTTGCTGCCATACAACAATTGGCTGGTGCCATCGCCGTTCATTGTGTAGGTATCCCATTCTGCTCCACCATCACGTTTTGAACCAAAAGCAATTGGCAAGCTTGGTTCTGAGCTATTCCATGGCGTGCCAAGGTGGGTATAGCGCCATTGGAAGTAGTGTTGGCCGACGTTGCCCATTTCAACTTGATAGGCTGCGTCGTTGGTTGGGGTGTAGGTCAAGATTCGGCGCTCGAACAATTGCACCAAGATGTCTTTTTGAACCCCGCCAACCGTTGCTTTGACCCAGTATGGGTCGCTGATTGGCAAGCCCATGGCGCTCGTCCAATCGACGATTGAGCCAGTTGTGCGTTGACCGTTGACCACAATCGGGCCGGTGCGGTTCAAGAAATCCCAAAAGACTTGGGGAATGTTATGGCCCGTCGTGGCGTTGTAGACCACAAGTTTGGTTTGATCTTTGTAGGCATCGCGCAAATCGTTGCGAGTTGATTTGTTGCCCGATTTGTCGATTGCATCGGCAACCGATTGATCGCGGCGGTCTGGATCGCGGTAGCCATTGTTGTTGAACGTCGAAACTGCTGCAAACGATGCATAGGTTGGCGAATTGCTATTGGTTTGATAGCCATCGCCAGCAACTGGCACGCGGTCGGCGGCGTTGCGAAAAGCGTTATCATAGGCGTTATCGCCAGTTTTCAATTGGCCTGATACCAATTCGACCACCAACAAACCATTGGTTACATCAGTGTTACCATTGATGCCGTTGATTTCCATGCGGGCTTTATCGAAGTATTGCACGCGGCGCAGGCCATTTGGCGATTCACGGTAATATTCGTTATAATCAAACCATGGCCCGAAACCCCAATACAATGAGCGTCCATCACGAACCCGTGGATCATCCGAACGTCGCCACACTTCTTCGAATTTGGGTGAGACAAAGGCCGAACGATTGGCCCAAGGAGCAGCACTAGCCGTTCCTTGGAATAATGTGCTGACCATCACGAAAGCACTAAGCAAACCAGTAAGGCGAACCTTCAATCGAGACATTGCGACTTCCTCCTAAGCAAAAGAACCAGTTTCTCGATCCGTCATCTGCGGTATCTGGCTCTACTATACAACGGTCATCGGGTGAACCAAATTGTACAGATCTGAGATCTATGTCATAAATGCTTGTTAAACCTGATAACGGTTAACCGCCTAAAATTCAGCTAGCCATGCCACGAGGATTAACCAAATGGAACACGCCGAAGTTCGCCGCATGCCCAATGCCCATATTTGGCCCATGAGTGCCAGCGTTATTCACGATCGCTTACAGATTGCTGGTTGCAATCTATCGGCGCTTGCTGCTGAATATGGAACCCCGCTTTATATCTTGGATGCTGAGACGATTCGCACGATTGCAATGCGCTATAGTGCCGCCTTGCGCCATGCCTATGGTGGCCCTGTCAGCATTCACTATGCCAGCAAAGCCTTATTAAATGTTGGGGTCGCGCGCTTGGTGCATTCCTTGGGGTTGGGGTTGGATGTGGTATCTGGTGGTGAGTTGGCAATTGCCCAACGAGCAGGAATGCCGCTCGATCATATTCATTTGCACGGCAATGGTACACCACCAGCCGAATTAGCTCAAGCGGTTGAGGCAGGCATTGGCCGAATTGTGGTCGATAATCTTGATCAGCTGAAATTTTTGGCCGAGTTTTGTGCCAACCGCGCTACGCCGCAAACAATCTTATTGCGGATTGCGCCCGATGTGGCTGCTGGTGCGCATGCCCATATTCGCACCGGCGCAGCCAGCGCCAAATTTGGCTTGCCGCTTGATGATGGAAGCGCTGCCGAAGCTGTACGCCTAGCCTTGCAAGCACCAGGCTTGAATTTGGTTGGCTTACACGCCCATATTGGCTCGCAAATGCGCGATTGGGCAGCATTGCGCGAGATGATCAGTCGCTTGTTGGTGTTTGCCGATCAGCAACGGCGCGAGCGGGGTTGGCTTTTAACTGAATTAAGCCCAGGTGGCGGTTTGGCGGTGGCCTACATGCCCAACGATCAGGCTGGCGATATTCAAACCTACGCCAATACGATTGCCAATGCAGTCCAAACAGGCTGCGAGCGCTATCAGATTCCCTTGCCAAAACTGATTATCGAGCCAGGTCGATCGTTGGTGGCGCGGGCTGGCGTAGCACTTTATAGCGTAACTGGGCACAAAACGGTGGCTGGTGGCAGCAATTATTTGCATATTGATGGCGGAATGGGCGATAATTTGCGGCCTTCGTTGTACAATGCTCAGTATACCGCTGCGTTGGTTGCTCGTCCGCTTGCTCCGCCGATTGCGCCTGTGCAATTGGCCGGAAGGTTTTGTGAGTCTGGCGATGTCTTAATTCGCGAGGTTGCCTTACCTGCCGCCGAGGTTGGCGAGCTTGTGGCAGTGCCTGTCGCTGGCGCGTATACCCTAAGTATGGCAAGCGCGTATAATGGAGTGCCACGCCCAGCGTTGTTGCTGTTAGATCAAGGCCAAGCGACGCTGCTGCAACGCCGCGAAACCTACGCCGATTTGATGGCGCGGGATGTGTAATTGGGGATTCGGTTGTTGGAGGTTGGGCATCAGGGGCTGGGTTTTAACGCAGAGGCGCAGAGATTATGCGTGGCTGAAATACGTGTTGGATTTGGCAAGGGATAATAGGCTAGCAGAAGTTACCGACCTCCAATCCCCGACAACCAAATATTGTTATGTTCTATGCTCTCTGTTCTATACTCTAAATAATTATGAACTCAGTGATTGAAGACATCAAAGAACGCATCGATATTGTGTCGTTCATTAGCGATTATGTGCCGTTGCGCAAGGCTGGGCGCAATTGGGTGGGCTTTTGCCCATTCCATTCGAATACCCGCACGCCAGCGTTTACGGTGTTTGCTGAAAGCAATAGCTATCACTGTTTTGGCTGCAAAGCTAGCGGCACAATTTTTGATTTTTTGATGCAACGCGAGGGCATCGATTTTCCTGAGGCACTGAACCAACTGGCGGCGCGGGCTGGCGTACAATTGCGCCAACGCACCGTTCAAGATGAACAAGAAGATGTGTTGCGCTCGCGCATGGGCGAGTTGAATGCTGCTGCAGCCAAATTTTGGAGCCATCAGCTCTTGCAATCGCCCAAAGCCGCCCATGTTCGCAGCTATATCGAGCAACGTGGGCTACTGCCGCAAGCGGTCGAGCAATTTCAGTTGGGCTATGCCAGCGACGATTGGTCGAGCTTGTTGGGCTATTTGCACGATCGCCATGGCGCAAAGCCAAGCGAAGTTGCCGAGGCTGGCTTGGCCTTGGAGCGTGAGAATGGTGGCTATTACGATCGTTTTCGTGGGCGCTTGATGTTCCCAATTCATAATCCCAAGGGCCAGGTTGTGGGCTTTGGTGGGCGGATTTTGGGCGATGGCCACCCTAAATATATCAATTCGCCCCAAACCTTGCTGTTTGATAAAAGTAGCTTGTTGTATGGCCTCTATCAAGCGCGCGAAACTATTCGCAGCAGCGATAGCGTGGTTGTGGTCGAAGGCTATATGGATGTGATTATGGCCCATCAGGCTGGCTTTCGGAATGTGATTGCGCCAATGGGCACCGCATTAACCGATATTCACGCCAGCCAGTTGAATAAAATGACCAAGCGCATTACTTTGGCAATGGATGGCGACGCTGCTGGGCAATCGGCGGCCTTGCGTGGCCTCGAAACCTTGCGCGAAACCCTTGATACCCATGTGCGGCCTGTGCCAACTGCTTCTGGTTTGCTGCGCTGGGAGCGCGAGCTTGATGCAACAATCGCGATTGCGCTCCTGCCCGATGGCCGCGACCCAGACGATATTGTGCGCAACAATCCTGATGATTGGCGGGCGCTGATTGCTAATGCCCAGCCGTTGATGGATTTTTATCTTGCAACTTTAACCCGGGGCTTAGATTTGGGCAGTGCCAAAGGCAAATCGGCAGCAGTCGAGCGGCTTACACCATTGCTCAATCAAATTGCTGACCCAGTTGAGCGCGCCCACTATATTCAACGGTTGGCCAACCAAATTAAGGTTGATCAACGGCTGATTGAAGGCACAATTAGCGGCGAACAACCAGAGCGGCAGCGCAAGCAGAATCAACGCCAAAGCCGCCCCGCTGCGCCACCACCAGTGTTTTCAATTCTCGAGCAGGAGGCACGGCGTGAAGATTTTCTCTTATCGTTATTAATTCGCTTTCCCCAAGTACATGCGGTGGTGAGCGAACAGTTACGTGATGATTTAGCCGCAGCGCCAACCCTGCGTGAGTTGTGGAATGGCGATGTGAGCGAACTATTTGAACGAGTCGAAAATCGTGTATTATGGGATCTGTGGCGCTCAGCCCAGGCGATGGCTACTCCCAATCCTATTGAATGGCTTGAAACGGTACCACCCGAATTGCAAGCCCATGGCGAACGCCTACTTAATTGGGATCATGCTCCACCAACCCGTAGTTTCCGTGTGACTCGTGAGGCCGAGGAATGTTTGCGCCCATTGCGCTACCGGTTGGGCAAGCGCTGGAGCGAACGCCTTGGTCAGATGATTGCCGCCGCCGAACCTGGTGAACAGGAACGATTGCTGGAGCAAGCCATGGCTTTACAACATTATTTGCGTGCCACATCAGAACCACGCCGTAGCAGCTATTTTCTTGATACCCGTGATTCGCTCAAATAATTAGAGGAGGAACAGATGGCTCTTGACGATGAAGTCCTCGACTCTGAGCTTGCGGGCGATGAAACGGACGATTTTCCCGCTTTACGCACACTCAGCGATCTTTTAGCCACCGGTAAAAAACGCGGTTATGTTACGCCGGGCGAAATTCAACAAATTATCGATTCACAACGTGATGAAGATAAACAACTCGAAGAAATTCGTGAGAGCTTGCAAAAGGCCAATATTCGGGTCGAGGAAACTGGCGACGATGATGATGAAATCACCGTTAGCGAGAATCCCGAAGTCGATTTTTCCAACGAGGGCATTAGTGTCAACGACACGGTGCGCTTGTATTTGCGCGAAATTGGCTTAGTGCCGTTGCTCAAGGGCGAGCAAGAGGTCGAGTTGGCCAAGGCCATGGAAGATGGCGATAAAGCGCAACAGGAATTGATCGAAAACGATCATACGCTTTCCGATGCTGAACGGCTTGCCTTGCGCCGCCGCATTGATCGCGGTCATCAATCGCGTGAACATCTGACCACTGCCAACTTGCGTTTGGTGGTTAGCGTCGCCAAAAAATATATCGGTCGTGGGCTTTCATTGCTCGACTTGATTCAAGAAGGCAATGTTGGCTTAATTCGTGCGGTCGAGAAGTTTAACTACTTGAAGGGCTTTAAGTTCTCAACCTATGCGACATGGTGGATTCGCCAAGCAATTACGCGGGCCATCGCCGACCAAGCGCGCACGATTCGGATTCCAGTCCACATGGTCGAGACGATCAACCGCATGATGCGCACTGCTCGGCGTTTAACCCAAGAGAATGGCCGTGAACCGAGCGATGAAGAACTGGCACAAGCACTCGATCTGACCGTCGAGAAGGTGCGAGCGATTCGCAAAACCTCGATGGAGCCAGTTTCCTTGGAAACGCCAGTTGGCCAAGAGGAAGATAGCCAGCTTGGCGACTTCTTGCCCGACGAAAAGCTTGAAGCGCCTTCCGATGCTGCCTCGCACCAGATGTTGCGCGAACAAGTTGCCCAAGTGCTCGATCAGCTGACCGAACGTGAAAAGCGCGTGCTGAAACTACGCTTCGGGCTGGAAGATGGCACCCAACGCACACTCGAAGAAGTTGGTAAAGAGTTTGGGGTAACCCGCGAACGGATTCGCCAGATCGAGGTTAAGGCTCTGCGTAAGCTGCGCCACCCCCGCTTTGGCAAAAAACTGCGCGATTACCTCGAATAAATCGTTTTAAATATTAACCACGAAGAGCACGAAGAATACGAAGCAATCATCTCTTTGCGCGCTTCGCGTTCTTCGTGGTTAAAAAATCTCGTCGGTTACTCCCAATCCCCAGCCCCCATCAACCAATCCCCAATCTATGTTCTATGCTCTTTGTTCTATGCTCTTTTGATGGCATAGCGCTTGCATAGCCAATTTGACATCAACCAAAACTCAATGTAGAGTTGTTGGGTAGCTAAATAACGAACTGCATGGGGAGTAGCCACCCGCCTTTCGGGGCAAATAGTCGTCAGTACGGAGCCAAACAGCTCCCGGCTATTTGCACGTGAGCAATCAATGTTCACGTCGGCAAGACCATTACGACACGTTTCTTTTTAACCGTGCCGTGTGGATCTTGCGCGGCGTTTTTTTATGCCCCGCACCACAGGCTAAAGCAAGCAGCGGAGGACACGAATGGACATTGGAATTTGGCCATGGGTTGGATTTACCGTCTTTGTATTCGCGATGTTGGCACTCGACTTAGGCGTGTTCCACCGCAATTCGCACGAAGTCTCAGTCAAAGAAGCAGCAATCTGGAGTGTAGTCTGGATTTCGTTGGCCCTAAGTTTTAATGTTGGGTTGTATTTCTGGCAGGGCGGCGATGTTGCCCTCAAGTTCTTGACTGGCTATTTGATTGAGAAATCGCTCAGCGTCGATAATATCTTCGTCTTTGTGCTGATTTTCTCCTATTTCCAAGTGCCAGCCAAATATCAACATCGGGTTTTGTTTTGGGGTGTCTTCGGCGCATTGGTCATGCGCGCAATCCTGATTTTCGTCGGGGCTGCATTAATCGAACGCTTTGAATGGATCATCTATATCTTCGGTGCATTCTTGATCTACACTGGGATTAATATGGCTCGCCAAGGCGAAACCCATATGGACCCCGATACCAACCCGGTGGTTAAATTTGTGCGTAAAATCTTACCTGTTTCTTCTCAATACCATGAAGATCATTTCTTCACCCGCAATGCTGGCAAATTGATGGCCACGCCATTGTTCTTGGTCTTGGTTTTGGTCGAAGCTAGCGACTTGATTTTTGCCGTTGACTCGATTCCTGCAATCTTTGCAGTAACAACTGATACCTTCTTGGTCTATACCTCGAACGTATTTGCAATTCTCGGCTTGCGCTCGCTGTACTTTGTTTTGGCTGGGGTGGTCGATAAATTCTACTACCTCAAATATGGTTTGGCGGTGATCTTGACCTTCGTTGGGGTAAAGATGTTGGTGATTGCCTTGGGCATTCACGTTCCAACCTATATTTCGTTGGCGGTGATTATCGGCGTGTTGGTTATTTCGGTTATTGCTTCATTGCGCCGTGCTAAGCGCCTCGAAGGGGTTGATACTCCATTGGATAACCCAGTGACCAACCAACCAGTCATCAAGCCCGATAACCAAATCTAAATTATTTGAATTCAAGCCCCCGATCGTACAAGCGATTGGGGGCTTTATTGATTTAGCTGGTTGCCCAACGCAGCAGTGCTTCTAATGGGCCATGATTAAAATGTCTTTTCCACCAGACCGAGCAGCCAACCGCTACGCCGAAAAAGCCAAGCGCCAATCCCAATGCTGTTGCCAAACTGCTATTTTGATACAAACCAAGGCTCCTCAGCCCACCTAAGCCAAGCACAATATGCCCAATATACCAAGTCAATGCCAATTGGCCGGTTACTGCTAAGCTATTGATGATGCGACTGGTGCTCAATCCAAGGCTCAGTTGAATACAGCCCATAATTATTGCTAAGCTCAGGCCAGCTGCCGAGAGCATAAACAACGGCATCGGTGGAATCGACGCGGTGCTGAACAACATTGCTGCATCAGGCTTACCCAAAATCGGCCATGTTTGGCTGAAAACATGGGTTAAGCCAATTGATCCAATTTGGGCTGTAAGCGCCATGGCTACCCCAATCCAAAACAAGCGCCAACGAACGAGGGCAACCTGCACGTGTTGCCGCCCCAGCCACATGCCAAAGAAAATCAGGCCCGCCCAAGGAAAAACGCTGCGAAAGCCATCAAATAACAGGTTGCGCAGTAAGCCTGCAAACGTCCATAAATTGCGATATTCAAGCGTTGCCCAGTTCCAGTTTTGGTTAAAATCGAAACGCATAATCAAGCCGACAAATGCCAGCACAAAGCTGAATGCTAAGCTAAGCAAAACGCGATTCGAGGCTTGAAATAGCCATGCAATCAGCAAAAACGCAATGCCATAGACCCGCAAAATATCGCCTGGCCAGATTGTAAGGTTGATCAAGCCCAAAACCAACAAAAACAAGCCCCGTTTGGTCAATGTCCAGCGTTTGGCTTGAATTGCCGCAGCCTCAGCGTTTGGGTTGATGCGGCCAATGAGGCTCAAGCCCACGCCGGCCAACACCACAAATAAGGCTGCTGCCCGCCCTTCGCAAAATGTCACAATTAAGCCCAACCAACTGCTCTGCTGATCGCTTGCCACCAACGTCAGGCTAAAATGCACGATCACCATGCCCAAAATCGCCAAGGCGCGGGCAACATCATAGCCAATAATACGCTGCGCTCGATTGACCACATTTGTGGCCTTATAGGTTGTTGTAACTGCCATAATTCATCTCCAGCCAACGCAAATTCCGCGAATTAAGCGCTCAGGAGCTGCTTAATCATAGATTTAATGCTCGTGGCATAGCTGCTTAAATCATCATCAGGATAAAGCCCTTTGCGCCAGGTTAGGCCATCGATCAGCGCAATGATTAAATTGGCTGTGTTTGCCAAATCAAGCGTTGCACCAAGTTGGCCGCGTTGTTGGGCCAAGCGAAAAACTTCAATGAGTGCTTGTAGGTTTGCTTGATCGCTTTGGCGTACCAAGGCTGCAATCGCTGGATTATGCATGGTTTCCGCGCCAATTTCGGCGCTGAGCTCTGCATATAACGGCGAACTAATCGCTGCTAACAATTGGTCGATCAGCCAATCAAGCCCTTGCCAAAGATCTGGCTGCTGGCTAACGTGCTGCAAGAGCGCGCTTAAATCGCGGCTATCGTCCTCGACAAAGGCCGCGATAATCGCCTCTTTGCTGCGATAGTAGCGATAGACCGAGCCAGGGCTCAGCTGAACTTCGCGACAAATATCGTCCATGGTGGTCTGGTGAAAGCCCTTGCGGGCAAAACAGATTGCTGCTGCTGCTAAGATTTGGCGCTGTCGTACCTCGGCTTTTGTGCTCATACCCTCATAAACTCCTAGCTAGGAAAAATGCGAATGAACGTTCACTCGCATTCTAAAAGAAAAAATATAGTTTGTCTAGGGTGAACAACGAAGATATTTTTAACCACGAAGAACACGAAGGGACACGAAGCGCCGAAACCGTGAAGATCGCGAAGATCACGAAGAATTCTTTTTTTGCCACAGATTCCCACAGATTTTTTGGATTATGTTCCTGCTAGCCCAAAGCTCATCCTCTATCCTTATGTTCTATGTTCTTTTCTGCCTTTTGACCTTTGACTTTTAGGGTTCTGTTCCTGCTCCCCGATAGCCTATAGACTCATTTTTAATTTCTGCCTTCTGCCTTTTGACTTTTGACTTTTGACTTTATCAACTATTTCTGCATGTTTGAGGCTGTAACTAAGCCCAAAATTGGCTATGATAACGCTATTACACGAATGTGAGTAGTAAAGGAACCCCGTTTGATGAACAATGAACATCCGCTGATTACGGCGCGCAATCAACGCACCGAATGGTTTTTAGATACGCGCTTTGGCATGTTTATTCATTGGGGCTTGTATGCGATTCCTGCACGTGGCGAGTGGGTGCGCAGCCTTGAGAAAATCAGCAACGAAGCTTATCAACCCTATTTTGAGCAATTTAACCCAACCGAGTATCAGCCGCGCGAATGGGCAAAATTGGCCAAGGCTGCTGGGATGCGCTACGCCGTGCTCACTGCCAAGCATCACGATGGCTTTTGCCTATTCGATAGCCAACTGACCGAGTATAAATCAACCAACACTCCAGCCAAGCGCGATTTAGTGTGCGAGTATGTTGAGGCGTTTCGCGCCGAGGGTTTGCAGGTTGGTTTGTATTATTCGTTGCTCGATTGGCATCATCCCGATTATCCAGCTTTTGACGATGAATATCACCCAATGCGCGGCAACGAGGCCTATCGCGACCAGCCCCGCGATTTTCAGCGCTACCTCGATTATATGCACGGCCAAATTAAGGAATTGCTGACCAACTATGGCAAAATTGATATTATGTGGTTTGATTTTTCGTATGGCGAGCTGAGTGGCGAGGCTTGGCGGGCCAGCGAGTTAATTAATCAAGCCCGCGCAATCCAGCCGCATTTGATTATTGATAATCGTTTGGCTGCCAGCGGCGAGGGCAACGCAAGCTTTGGCACAGCAACACCCGAAATCTATGCTGGCGATTTTGCCTGCCCTGAGCAATTGATTCCGCCTGCTGGGTTGGTCGATGCGCTTGGGCGTTCAGTGCCATGGGAAGCCTGCATCACGCTTAATCAGCATTGGGGCTACTCGGCCAGCGACCGCGATTTCAAATCGGCACGCCAAGTTGTGCATGGCCTCATCGAGTGTGTCAGCAAAAATGGTAATTTGCTACTGAATGTCGGGCCAGATGCCAAAGGCCGCATTCCGCAGGCCTGCCAACAGATTTTACTCGAAGTTGGGACTTGGATGGCTGAGCACAGCGCAAGCATCTATGGCTGTGGTCGTAGCCAGTTGGAGAAGCCAGAGTGGGGCCGCTACACTCAGCGCGGTTCGACGATCTATGCCCATATCTACGAGCGTGGAATTGGCCCGATTAACTTTCGCGGGCTGAATGGCAAAGTTAAACGTGCATGCCTGCTCGCCGATCATTCGGAAGTAAAACTTGAACTGCCGTGGATTGCCAAAGATTATACTGACGACCTGTTTTTGAACTGGCCCTCAGCCAAATTGCCCAATGAAACCGCGACCGTCGTAGCCTTAGAATTAGAATGAACCATTTTTAACGCAGAGGCGCAGAGAACCAAAAACTTATTTTCTCTGCGCCTCTGCGTTAAATCATAACCTCTAAACCCTAGCCCCTGAGCCCTAGTTCCTATTCGACTGAAACCAACTGGCCATTGATAATTTGTTGAACCCGCAACTCGGCACTTTGCAGCAATTGATTGCACTGGGCAGCGAGTGCCATGCCACGTTCGTAATGGCTCAAAGCTTGTTCTAAGGGCAAATCGCCTGCTTCCAAGGCATTGACGGTTTGCTCTAGCTCATGAAACACCGTTTCGTATGCTTGATTGGTTGGCATATAGACACTCCTTTTTACACGCCGCGAATTAATCCCAATTCGGCACTAAAGCCTGGCCCAAACACCGCGAGCAAGCCAAATTCGTCTTTTGCGAGCGGTTTGGCGGCTAAAGCTTGTTGCATTACAAAGAAAATCGTCGCTGACGACATATTGCCATAGCTGCGCAACACAGCGCGCGAAACTGCCAAATCGGCATCGCTAAGCTGCAACGATTCTTGATAGGCTTGCACAACTTTGGCCCCGCCTGGATGCAACAAATAACGCCCAAGATCTGCTTGATTGAGGCCGTGTTGAGCCAGAAATTGCTCAAGTAAAGGCCGAAACTGTTCGCGTACAATCGAGGGAATTCGCGATGAGAACACAACTTCAAAACCAGAATTGACGATATTCCAGCCCATGATTTCAGCGCTATCGGGGTAGAGATGGCTGCGCGTCGCCACAATCTCTCCCAAGGCTTGATTGCGCGGATTTACCTGATCGCCCTCTAATAATACCGCCGTTACGCCATCGCCAAACAGTGAGGTGGCAATCAAATTGCGTTTGGAGAAATCATCGGCGAGATAGGTCAGCGAGCAAAATTCAACATTGAGCAACAAAACGCGTTGGGTTGGCTCGGCGCGTAAATAATCGAAGGCCGTATTGAGACCGCCCAAGCCACCAGCACAGCCCAAGCCCCAAATCGGCGTGCGACGGGTTTGGGGGCGCATACCAAGGCGCTGGATCAGCAAGGCATCAAGACTGGGAGCTGCTAGCCCAGTGGTCGTGACAACCACAATATGGTCAATATCGTTGGGCGTAAGATCGAGCGGCTGTAAACATGCTTCAATCGCTTGGCAACTCAAATCGAGAGCTGCCTCAATAAACACCGCGTTGCATTCGGCAAAACTGCGTGGTTCGTGCCACCATTCCAATGGGCGTACCAAGTAGCGCGTATCAATTTGGGCATGGCGAAAGATCGTCAGGTAGCGCTGAATTTCGGGAAAAGCTGCGGCAAAGCGTTGGGCAACCATATCTTGCACTGCTCGTTGGGGCACGCAATATTGTGGCACGCCTAGCCCAATTGCTTGGATTCGTGGCATCATCGTTCCTATCTACTAGTGGCTGCTTATTTGCTGAAGCAGTTGGCTGCTTAACTATAGCATGGGCTAGACCAGAACAGAGAGCATAGAACAGAGAGCATAGAACATAAGCGAAGGATGAGGGATGAGGGATGAGGGATGAAAAGCAGAAGTCAAAAGGCAAAATGGGAAGCCGAATTATGGGCTAGAGGGCAGTATTTTAACGCAGAGGCGCAGAGAATGAGAGGCTATGGGCTATGGGCTTTTGGCTATCGGAATATTATTTGGGGAGAAAAAGGATTTGTATTTAACGCAGAGAAATAATGGCTATAAGCTATAGGCTTTTGGCTATCGGAATATTATTTGGGGAGAAAAAGGATTTGTATTTAACGCAGAGGCGCAGAGGAACGATGGCTATGGGCTATGGGAATTTAATCTGAGCAATCTGTGGCTAAAAATTATTCTTCGTAGCTCAATAGTTAAGCGTATCGCTAAATTGCTATGTTCTTTGCTCTCTGTTCTTCGTACCCTTCGCGATCTTCGCGATCTTCGCCGTTAAATTCCTATGCTCTATGCTCTTTGCTCTATGTTCTGGCTTTCATCCCTCATCCTTCATCCTTAAAAAAACACCCCAGCCCTGAGCACATGCCAGAACTGGGGTGATGAGCCAAAACCAAATTAGTACAAATCAGCCAAGACTGAATCGAGGGCTTCTTTGGTTGGGCGAAGTTGGTCTGCTGAGAGGTGGCTCAATGGCTGTTCGTCCATGTGCAACAAATCGTGAATCGTGCGATTGTTGTCTTGCTTCACATAAATCAAGCCAGTGATAAACTCTTGGTTTTCGCGCGCAGCATCCAAGCGTGACAAGGCGGCAACCCGATTGGTTGGGTCGTAATCGGTCTCAAGTTTTTTGAGCACAATTGTCGAGCCGTCGTGCATCTTGACTGGAATTGCTTCGCCTTCTTCGTAATCAACCGTGATTTCTTCTTGGGCGCGGATGAAGGTCATGTCGTGCAGACGTTCTTCGTGTTCCTTGCCGTAAGCGTAGCTCTTGGTTGAATCTTCGTGGTTGTTGAAGGTCACACATGGGCTGATGATGTCGAGAATCGCCAAACCACGGTGGCTCAAGGCAGCCTTGAGCAAGGCTTCAACTTGGCGTGGGTCGCCAGCGAACGAGCGTGCAACAAAGGTTGCGCCACCAATGATCGCTTCTGCACAAAGATCAATTGGCGGGAGTTCGTTCAAGCCAGCATATTTCAGCTTTTGGCCGATATCGGCGGTTGCTGAGAACTGACCTTTGGTCAAGCCATAAACGCCGTTGTTTTCGACGATGTAGACCATTGGCACGTTACGGCGCACCAAGTGCTTGAATTGGCCCATCCCGATTGAGCCAGTATCGCCGTCGCCGCTCACCGCCAAGCCGACTAAGTTGCGGTTGGTGACGATTGCACCAGTAGCAACTGAGGGCATGCGTCCGTGAACGCTATTGAAACCATGTGAGCGACCTAAGAAATAGGCCGGAGTTTTCGATGAACAGCCAATGCCGCTGAATTTGGCGACTTGGTAGGGCTGAACACCTAATTCGAAACAGACCGACACAATCCGTGATGAGATTGAGTCGTGGCCACACCCTGGACACAGCGTCGAAGGTGCGCCTTTGTATTCACCTTGTTCAAACCCAAGCAGGTTAATTTTTGGCTTGGGAGTCGCTTTGGTCGTTGCCATGGCCTATGCTTCCCCTTTTTGTACTGATTCGGTAACCCAGCGGGCGGTTAATGGCAAGCCATCGCAGCTTGCAACAGCAATAATCCGGCCAGCTAATTCTGGGTATTCCATCCGCAACAATTGTGCCATTTGACCGTTGTAGTTGTTATCAACTACATAGATGCGTTCGTACTTGGCCACAAATTCGCCAACTTCTTTGGTGAATGGCAATGCCCGCACCCGTTGGTAGGCGGCGTTGATGTTGGCTTCGCGCAAGCGATCCAAGGCTTCGATAATTGCTGGATCGTTCGAGCCATACGAGAGAATCCCAATCGTGGCGTTTTCTTCGTTGACGGTGATTGGGGTTGGCACGATCGTCCGCGCAGTTTCAAACTTGCGAGCCAAGCGATCCAAGTTGGCGACCCACTCATCTGAGCGTTCGGTATACTTGGCATCTTGGTTGTGGCCTGAACCACGGGTAAAGTAGGCTGCTTTGGGGTGATTGGTGCCAGGCAGGGTGCGATAGGGAATGCCATCGCCATCAACATCGCGATAGCGGCCCCAATCGCCGACGGCGGTCAAGGCATCGGCATCGAGCACCTTGCCCCGATCCATTGGCTCGGTTGGGTATTCGAATGGCTCAGAGATCCATTGGTTCATGCCCAAGTCGAGGTCGCTAAGCACAAACACAATCGTTTGCAAGCGTTCAGCCAAATCGAATGAGCGCCAGCCAAACTCAAAGCATTCTTTGATGCTTGAAGGCAACAAACAAACGTGTTGGGTATCGCCGTGGCTCAAGAAATAGGCTGAGATCAAGTCGGTTTGGCCGGTACGGGTTGGCATCCCAGTGCTTGGCCCCATCCGCATCACATCCCAAACCACACAAGGAACTTCGGTAAAATAGGCCAAGCCGGTAAACTCAGCCATCAACGAAAGCCCAGGGCCTGAGGTTGCGGTCATCGAGCGCGCGCCAGCCCAACCAGCACCGATAATCATGCCGATTGCTGCCAATTCGTCTTCTGCTTGCACCACTGCATAGGTTGGCTTATTGGTTTCTTTGTTGATGCGTAGTTCTGGCAGGTAGTCGTTGAGGGCATCGACCAAGCTGGTTGAAGGCGTAATTGGGTACCAAGCAACGAATGAAACGCCACCGAAGACCGAGCCAAGCGCGCCAGCTGCATTGCCATCGAGCATAATCATACCCTGGGTTTTGTCCATGCGCTCAACCCGGAATGGTGATTGGGTGGTGATGTTGGCAGCAGCCCAAGCCACAGCAGCATTAACCACATTCATATTCGAGGCAATGGCTTTTTGCTTGCCCTTGAAGTGCTTGTTTAATGCACTTTCGATTTCGGCAACTTCAATGCCAAGTAAATGGGCTAAAACCCCAACATAGACCATGTTGGCAATATAATCGCGCAAACTCGCATCGACCCCTGAGTTCTTCACCAATTCCTTGACTGGCATTGGGAAGTAGGTCACGTCGCTGCGTGAAAGCTCTTGGCGCGAATCATCAGGATACAGACAAATCCCACCTGGCTCAAGCGATTGAAGGTCATCGCCAAAGCTGGCTGGATTCATGGCCACCAAAACATCGCGTTTATGACGGCGAGCTTGATAGCCATCCTTGCTCAAGCGAATTGAATACCACGTGGGTAACCCTTTGATGTTTGATGGAAACAGGTTTTTGCCTGTTACCGGAATACCCATGTTGAAACAAGCACGGAGGATGGTATTATTGGCGGTTTGGCTCCCGGAACCATTGGGAGTAGCCACAATAATCGCGAAGTCGTTAATATTCACGTCCTCACGGGCGATTTCAGCGGGCTGTTGCTCCGTCTGATAATCTACGACTGCCATGAACGTATTCTCCTTAATTGGCTTCTTTGCCAGGTTATAGCCTCTAAAGATACTGCGAACCCAATGGTTCGTCAACCAACCAAAGCCGGTCTCTAAACCATAATTGTACGCCGTGATTGCTTTAGCTGCGATGTGTTCTGTCTATTATATCCATAGAGCGCGTCTATGAGAACAGGGGTTTTAGTCAGTTTTTAGGACACTTTTGTATTTTAGCACTAAAAGAAGAACCAGCCGCTCTGTGCCATGAGCGGCTGGCGTGCCAACTGGAGAGGGGAGAGAGGAGCACCGAGATGCGCAGTTGCCGCTACGACCTCGGATCAATGCTGACGCTTTGCCAATGATGCATGTCCAGTGCTTCAGAACTGCGTCATAATAAAAACTGTTTTATCGGATAAATCAGTTTTTATTGCTGAGCGTAGTGTATCTAAGGTTGGATAGTTTGTCAAGTAGCAAATAAAGGCAAAAGTCAGAAGGCAAAAATCAAAATAGCAGCCAGAGGAATTGATAAGGATTAATTGATCCAGGAAGGGCCACGAAGGACACGAAGAACGCGAAGGTATGTTTAGCCACAGCTTGGCACAGATTCGGAGAATTAGGCTTTTAACTTCATCCCTCATCCCTCATCCTTCATAATTTCGTGGCTCTGCGCCTCTGCGGTAAAAGCGAGCCTTTTTAGCCACCAAATACTATTCCGATAGCCTCGTCCCTGCTTCCTGACCCCTAGCCCCTGAATCCTCAATAACTATGCTCTATGCTCTTTGTTCTATGTTCTAAATTTTGGCATAAACTTCTTGCACCGTAAGCATACATTGAATTGAGCGTAATTCCAGCACCGCTTGCGGATCGTTGATTTCGCTTAAAAGCCATTGATTGGCTGCCTGACGACTATAATGCTCAATATGATAGGGATCTTGCGAAACTAAGAGATATTCGCGTAACGATGGAATTTGGCGATAATGCTGAAATTTTCGGCCCCGGTCATAGTGCTCAGTTGAGGGTGAAAGCACTTCAATAATCAGCGTGGGGTTGAGCAAGGTATCTTGATGGCTATCGTCAAACCAGGTTTCGCCACACACAACCGAGACATCAGGATAGGTATACAAGCCTGTAGCCGAGATTTTGATGCGGAGATCGCTGGGGAAAACTGTACAAGAACGTTGCTTTAACTGGCTATGCAATTCAGCAATCAAATTGGCCACAATCAGATTATGGTTGCGGCTCGCGCCAGCCAAGGCATAAACCAGCCCATTCAAAAATTCATGTTTGGTAGGGCTGGTTCGCTCACCAGCCAAATATTCCTCAATTGTCATTGGGCTAATTGATTCGGCACTCATACACTCGCCATCCACTAAATTCAATCGCCCTTGCATCATAGCACATGGCTTTGAGGGTTGGTTGTTGGGAAGCGGAAGGCTTGATCCACGAAGAACACGAAGTTACACGAAGGTTTAAACCGCGAAGGGCGCAAAGAGCACGAAGTAACTGATCGTAGCGATCCTTCGCGCTCTTCGCGGTTAAAAATGTAGTTCCTAATCTCTCCTGCATGCCTCTCGTCTAATATTCTGACTTTTGACTTTTGACTTTTGACCTAGTTTAGTGGCCTTCTTGGCCCAATTTGCGCACAATATCGGTTTGTGAAAGCACGCCGATTGGCCAAACTCGGCCATCGTTGCGCTCCTCAACCACCACCAAACGATGAATTCGGTTGTTGGTTAGCAGCTTGGCGGCGCGGCTCAGATCAACATGGGGCATACAGGTAATCACATCGCGGGTCATAAACTCGCCAACTGGGCTAGCCATCGAGCGCTCATAATCGAGGCCACGACTCCATGCGCCCAGCGCATCGGTTTGCGAAAAGACCCCCGCTAAAGAACCAGGGCCATCAACCACAACCAAGGCTTGAATGCGATTGCTTTGCAGCAGCGTGATCGCCTCACGCAAACTGGTTTCGGTACGACAGGAGATTACGGCTGCGTTCATGGTATCGCCAACGGTTAATTGAGCAGTCATTGCCATGCTCCTTTGCATTTCTGAGGGTTGGCCGAGGTTCGATTGTTGGCTATTATAGCATGACGCACTGCATTATCAAGTAGTTTTTAGCGAATATTCGCTAAATCGAAAAATTCTCATCTTGGCTGATGATAAAAGCAACTTGGACCTTGACTTCGATCTGTTTGCGATGAATCATAGCAAGGCCTAGGCTGTCTTTGCTGATTCCACTGCCGCCACTCCGCATGAAACTAGCCGATTTACGAAATTCGGCATCTTGGGCATACGGATGGTGTTCACTGCCATATTGATCATCAACCCGATGCACGCCTATAATCCGCACGCCAAGGGTTTGGGCCATCGCTTTGGCCTTGGCTTTGGCTAATTCCAGCGCAGCTTGTACCCATGTATTGATCATTGCTGGATCATCGGGAAAGCCCCAACTGACGTTTTCGAGGCTTGCTTGTTTTTGGCTGGTGATAATCCCAAGCAGATCGGGCAGTTGCTCCAAATCGTCGCAGCGAATTAATAGGCTATAGGTGGCGCTGGAACTACGCAACAACACCCCATTATTCACCTCCGCCACCACGCTTTGGAGTTGGATGGCCGTCTTGTCCAAGCCGTAGCTGGTCAAGGCTTCGACCAATTGACGCACTTCTTTGGCTTTTTCCAAGGCGGTATTGTTGCTAATCACCGACGAGCCTTTGATCCGCACGGTTATTTCCGCACGATTAGCGTCAATCAGTTGGCGATAACTGCTGCTCACATTTAAAAGGTTTGGTTCCATAAACAGCTCCTTGATTGATCCACGAAGGATACGAAGGGTTGAAACCGCGAAGAACACGAAGGGTATATTTAGCCACGAATTGCACGAATTGCACGAATAATCATTTTTTAGCCACAGATTACACAGATTAGCTTGATTTTGATGCTCCACCCCAAAAGCCCATAGCCAACAGCCCATAGCCATCGGTTCTTTGCGCCGCTGCGTTAACTATTTTGACTTTTGATTTCTGCCTTTTGACTTTGTACAAGGTTTGTTTTCAGCAAAGCGAGCACACTATTGCTTGGAGGGCGTTGATGATGCCATGCGGCGACGATTCTGCGGTGGGGCTGGGCCTCGACCAAGCGCCGATAAACTACATTTGGATGCGGTTCTGTTTGGGCCAACGATTGCGGCACAAACGCCATGCCCAAACCAGCAGCAACACAGCGTTGGATGGTGGCTAAATTGGTGAACCTGCCAACAATCTGTGGCTCCAAATGTTGTTCGTAGCAAAAGGCATCGACTTGCTGGCTCAAACAATGGTCGTCGTGTAACGCCAGCAGCGGCATGTGATATAAATCATTTAATTGCAAAGCTGAACGTTGCGCGTAGGCGTGGGTAGTGGGCAAAGCAACCAGCAAGGGTTCATGAAATAATGACTCAATTTGCAGCAACGGATGCTCAATCGGCGCGCTAGCAATAATCAAATCTAAGCTGTAGTCGATCAGCTGGATTAATAATTGGCTCGTCGTATGTTCAACTATGGTTAATGTTGTGCGCGGATAATGCTGTTGAAAAGCAGCGCTCCCATGAGGAAAAAAGTGCTGCGCGATAGTTGGGATAATGCCCAGCGCCAAACGACAGACATGTTGCTCAACGCTATCGCTCACATGCTGCTTGATTGAACGCCATTGCGCGAGCAATTGTTGAGCTTGGGGCAGCAAGGCTTGGCCAGCAGTGGTGAGCCGAATCGTGCGACCTAAGCGTTCAAACAGGCTTTGACCAAGCTCATGCTCCAATTTGATAATTTGTTGGCTGAGCGAAGGCTGGCTGACTGCACAACGTTGGGCGGCACGGCTAAAACCACCAGTTTCAGCTACGGCCACAAAATAGAGCAATTGATGAATTTCCATAGTTGTTGCCTATAGAATGTATAGTTAATAAGATCTTGCAACTATAGCTATAATAGCATACAGTATGGGGGCATGCTTGGTTTCGACCAACTACTGCACCTGTTCGTTTGCTCGCTTTGTGCCCACATAGGCGAGCACCCCGTTTTCTCAGATTACCTTAGGAGATTTGTTCGAATGGATGAGCAAGAACAACTGACGACCGCCCATGGTGCGCCGATTGCCGACAATCAAAATTCATTGACGGCTGGTCCCCGTGGCCCACTGTTGATGCAAGATTTTCAACTGTTGGAAAAAATGGCTACCTTCAACCGCGAACGGGTGCCAGAACGGGTCGTCCACGCTAAAGGTTCGGGCGCATTTGGGACGTTTACTGTTACCAATGATGTAACGGCATATTCCAAGGCTGCGATCTTTGGTGAAGTTGGCAAGCAAACTCCAGTCTTGCTGCGCTTCTCGACCGTTGCTGGCGAACATGGCGCTGCTGATGCAGAACGTGATGTGCGCGGTTTTGCGGTCAAGTTCTACACCGACGAAGGCAACTGGGATGTGGTTGGCAACAACACGCCAGTGTTCTTTGTGCGCGACCCAATGAAATTTAGCGATTTTATTCATACCCAAAAGCGCAACCCCAAAACCAATATGCGCTCGCCCCAATCAATGTGGGATTTCTGGTCGCTCTCGCCTGAGAGCTTGCACCAAGTAACCATCTTGTTTAGCGATCGCGGCTTGCCAATTAGCTATCGCTTTGTCCATGGCTTCGGCAGCCATACGTATAGCTTTATCAACGCCCAAAACGAACGCTTTTGGGTCAAATTTCACTTCCGTTGTCAACAAGGCATCAAGAATTGGACAAACGCCGAAGCAGCAGAAGTGGTTGGCGTTGATCGCGAAAGCTCACAACGCGATTTGTTCGAAGCGATCGAACGTGGCGAATTCCCCAGCTGGAAGCTGTGCGTGCAAATTATGCCCGAAGCCGAAGCTGAAACCTACCACATTAACCCATTCGATTTGACCAAAGTTTGGCCACACGCCGATTATCCATTGATCGAAGTTGGCACCTTGGAGTTGAATCGCAACCCAGAAAACTACTTTGCCGAAATCGAGCAAGCCGCTTTTGAGCCATCAAACATCGTGCCCGGCATTGGCTTCTCGCCCGATAAGATGTTGCAAGCGCGGATTATGTCGTATGCAGATGCCCACCGCTATCGGATTGGCGTGAATTATGCTGCGTTGCCAGTCAACAAGCCTCATTCACGAGTCAGCACCTATCATCGCGATGGCCAAATGCGCTTCGACAACAATGGCGGCGGTTCGGTTAACTACGAGCCAAACAGCTTTGGCGGCCCAGTTGAAAACCAACGCTATGCTGAGCCACCACTAAAAATCAGCGGCGATGCCGATCGCTACAACCATCGCGATGGCAACGACGATTACACCCAACCAGGCAATCTGTTCCGCTTGATGAATGCTGATCAGCAACAACAGTTGTTCAACAACATTGCAGCAGCAATGCAAGGTGTGCCAGAATTTATTCAATTGCGCCAAATTGGCCACTTCTTGAAAGCTGACCCAGCCTATGGTCGCGGGGTTGCCGCAGCTTTGGGCCTCGATATCAGCAGCCTCGAAGCATAAGTAGCCTGTGTTGAGTTTTCAACGCAGCGGCGCAGAGGGTTAAAGTTTAGGCTCTTGGCTGAAGTAGCGGCAAATCTACCAAGCCAAGAGCCTTTTGATCCACGAAGGGCTGAAACCGCGAAGAACACGAAGCGCACGAAGGGCTGAAACCGCGAAGAACACGAAAGGCGCGAAGGTTAAGTTTTTAGCCACGAATTCCACGAATTATTTAATTTCATCCCTCATCCTTTATTTGTTCTATGCTCTCTGTTCTATGTTCTTTTTATTCATAACAACACTAGCAAACAAGATACTTACAACTGCCAGCCCGAGCCATGAGCCGAGGGTGATTGCATCTGGCTGAAAGAGCGCTTGACCACGCAATGCTTGCACAGTGACACTAGCAACCAAACCGAGGTAGCCAACCGCAGCACCCCATACCAAAGCCAAGCGTTGTTTGTCGCTAAAACGTTGCTTGGCGGTGTAGAGCAACCAGCCGACCAAGGCCAACACTTGGGCGCCGTGAATCCCAATAAAGTGCGCGATCCGCAAATCGCCATGGTCGCTGCTCCAGCCCATCAGCGCAATTCCAGGCCCGCCATCTGCTGCGCCAACCGTATGTGCACCCATGGCAGCCAACGTCCCGCCAGCTTTGAGCACATCTAGTTGATCAGGGGTTGGGTTAGTCATCAAGAAGCCAAGCCCAAAGCCGATCAGCATCAAGCCCATACCCAACTTGAGGCTGAGCATAAAAGCGCGATCAGCAACTGGTTTTTGGCGCAGGAATACCACAAATCCAACAATATTAATCAAATAGAAGATCATAATCGTTGTACCCATGATACTCCATATGGCTGTATCAATCGGCGTTGCCACATTGAAATGTACGGGCTGGCCGCGTACGGCTTGGATGACCAACAACCCAATTTCAATGGTAAGCACAGCAGCACATGCATCCAGCACAAAGCGCATCAAGCGGGGCCGAATTTTGACATAACTGAACATCCACAGCACTGTGGGGGCATAGAACACAAACGAAATTGCAAATTTTAGGCTTTTCATCCAAACTGGTTGGCCAAGCACCTCGCGTGGGTCAACAATCACCCCTGCCAAAGCCAGCACTACGAAAAAGCAACTTAGGATAAAAAAGATGGTCATGCCTTTGCTAGCAGCCCAAAATTGGCGTAAAATCGCTCCCGCTCCTGGGATAGCCTGCCGAGCCTCTGGGAATTGAGCAGTCGTTGTCATGGCTGTTCCTTTATTTCGCTACAGATTGAACAATTGGGGTGGTTTTTGCTGAACGAACAAGACCGTGGATCGTGCGCACAACCATATAGATCAAAAATCCGACGGGTCCGACCATAAGGACGCTGATGAGGATAAGACTCGTGATTGGAGCAAAAATGTTGCGTTCACGGCTATCTAAATAGATCCACCGCCCAACAAACAGATCAAAGGCCAGAAAATGCAACCAACTGAGGGTTGCCCCAGTTTCATTACCGATTAATTCGATGATGCCAGGCAGTGTGGGGTTGCTCACGCCAGCCCAAACGGTGGCGAAAATTGGCAACAAGACAATCGCATAAATCACGGCTGGGCCAAGAATAATCCATGGCGATTGAATGATGCGCTGCGTCCACTGCCAAAATGGCAGCACAATCATCAAAAACCAAAATGGCATTACGAATAGACTACTGAGTGAAAATAATTGAGCGACCATAGCACCTCCCGCGTATTGAGCTTGCTTAACTATTGGCTAGTTTAGCGGTCACAATATTGCTTGTGATGGCTATTTGGGCCTAGGCCGCTTATGCCGAAAGAACTAGCGTGATTCTCGCTTGATAACGCTAGACGATTCATAGCATGGCTTGGTACTATTGGATGGACATGAATAGTGGTTTTTCAACATGGAAGTGGGTTTCGATCGATCAAGGTTCGCCACCCTTCCGTCCCTCCGCCGGAGGGAAACGCAGGGGGCTTTAATCCCCCTGCATCCCCTAAAGGACGATTGTTGAATGCTAGGCATAGTGCGATAAGCTTAAAATGTGTGGGTTTGCATTCATTGAAAATCCATTCGTTTGCGCGATGAGCGTGGGGTTAGGCTGAAGGAAGCCGGTTGTAATCGGCCTAACTGCTAACAGGATATTAGAAATTAGCGGTTAACGGTTGATTATCTTGACATGCCATGGTGGGCGGCGTATGATCAATTCACGTTCAGAAGTTCGCACTAGAAGGGGTTGTAATGGATTACAAGGATTACTACACGATTCTTGGAGTAACAAAAACTGCAACCGAAGCTGAAATCAAAAAAGCCTATCGGAAATTGGCGCGTCAATATCACCCAGACCTCAATCCCGGCGATTCTGAAGCTGAACGTAAATTCAAAGAAATCAACGAAGCCTATGAGGTAGTGTCGGACAAAGACAAGCGAGAGAAGTACGATCGCTTCGGTGCCGATTGGGGACGCGCCCAAAGTACAGGTTCGGGGTTTAATTGGAATCAATACGCCTCGCAACCAGGTGGTTTTGGTAGCAACTTTGGCGGCGATTTCGCCAACGGTGAGTTCTCCGATTTTTTCGAGATGTTGTTCGGCAATGCCAGCCGCCGCCAAACCAGCGGGGTCTATGGCAATCGCCGACCACAACGCGGCCAAAATGTTGAGCAAGCCATTGATGTTACTTTAGCTGAAGTGCTCAGTGGAACCCAACGCACGATTCAATTACAAGCGCCCGAAATGTGTAGCAGTTGTGGTGGCAGTGGGGCTAGCCGTGGTAGTATTTGCCCAACCTGTGGCGGTACTGGTGTTAGCGGCACAAGCACCCGCACCATCAACGTGCGCATTCCCGCCGGGGTCGATCAAGGGTCGCGCATTCGCGTTGCTGGCGAAGGCAGCCCTGGCATCGATCAAGGCAAACGTGGCGATTTGATGTTGGTGGTCAATCTCGTGCCCGATAGCCGCTTCGAGCGTAAAGGCAACGATTTACATACCGATCTCGCAGTCGATTGGCATACCCTCATCCTTGGTGGCAAAATAAAAGTCCCATTGCCTGATGGGAAGCAATTAACATTGACGGTGCCTGAACAGACCCAAAATGCCAAGGTGTTTCGTTTGCGCGGCCAAGGCGTGCCCAACCTGCGCGACCAAAACACTCGCGGCGATTTGCTGGTCAAAGTTCAGGCAGTGCTACCAACTAGCCTGACTCCCAAACAGCGCGAATTGGTGATGGCTCTACGGGATAGCGAATAATGTCAGAGGGCAAAAATCAAAAGGCAAAAAGTTTTGACTTCTGCCTTTTGACTTTTGATTTTGACAAAGGGTTTTTATATGAAGTTAGAACGATTTACCGAAAAAGCGCAAGAAGCGTTTCAACATGCCCAAGAGTTGATGCACGAACAACATCACTCGCAGCTCGATGTTGAACACATTTTCTTGGCTTTGTTGCGCCAATCAGATGGGATTGCCGGGCGGGTTTTGGGTCGCCTTAGTGTCAATGTTGAATCGGTGATTGCCCGTGTCGAACGCGAGCTTGATAAATCGCCCAAAGTTTATAATTATGGCTATCCGCAGCAAAGCGTCTACGTTACGCCGCGCACTCAACGCTTGGTCAAACGCGCCGAGCAAGAAGCTGAGCGCATGGGCGATCAATATGTCTCAACTGAGCATTTGTTGATTGCAATCGCTGGCGAACGCGAAGGTGCTTCGGCCCGCATTCTTGCGAGCTTTGGCATCGATACTGAGCGCTTGTTGGCAATTCTGATGGAGATTCGTGGCTCGCAACGCGCCGATGATCCAACTGCTGAAAGCCGCTATGAAGTGCTAGAAAAATACAGCACCGATTTGACCGCGCTGGCAGCCCAAGGCTTGCTTGATCCGGTGGTTGGCCGCGATGGCGAAATTACCCGTGTGATTCGGATTTTGAGCCGCCGCAGCAAGAATAACCCTGTGCTGGTGGGCGAAACTGGCGTTGGTAAAACTGCCATCGCTGAAGGCCTCGCCCAACGAATTGCCAATGGCGATGTGCCAGAACTGTTGCGCAATCGCCGCGTCTTGGCGCTCGATTTGGCTGGTATGGTCGCTGGCTCAAAATTCCGTGGCGAGTTTGAAGAACGGCTCAAAGCAGTGATGGATGAAGTGCGCTCGGCTAAAGGCAAAGTGATTGTCTTTATCGATGAATTGCATACCGTGGTTGGCGCTGGCTCGGCTGCTGGCTCAATCGATGCCTCGAATATGCTCAAGCCAGCCTTGGCGCGGGGCGAGATGCAAGCTGTTGGCGCGACGACTACCGATGAATATCGCAAACACATCGAAAAAGATGCAGCCTTAGAACGACGTTTCTCGCCAGTGTATGTTGAAGAGCCAGATGTTGAAACCACCATCGAGATGTTGCGTGGCTTGCGTCGCCGCTACGAAGAACATCACAATTTGACGATTAGCGATGCAGCCTTGAAGGCCGCCGCTAATCTCTCGCACCGCTATATCAACGATCGCTTCTTGCCCGACAAGGCGATCGACTTGATTGACGAAGCCTCGGCCAAGCTGCGGATTGATATTTATTCGATGCCTAAAGAGCTGCGCGACAAGCAACAAGCAATTCGCGATTTGCATCGTGGCGAGGAAGATGCTGGCAATCAGCGCGATTACGAACGCGCCGCGATTCTCAAAGCTGAAGCCTTGGCCTTGGAAAGCGAGTTTCAGCTAGAGCGTCAGCAATGGCTCGAAACGAACCAACTCGACGATGTGGTTGATGAAGAAGACGTTGCAACTATCGTCGCGACCTGGACGGGAATTCCGGTACAGCGTATGCTCGAAACCGAAAAACTCAAGTTGGTCGAGATGGAAGAACGGTTGCATGCGCGGGTTGTTGGTCAACACGAGGCCGTGACTGCGGTTTCCGATGCGATTCGCCGCGCTCGTTCGGGCCTCAAAGATCCCAAGCGCCCAATCGGCTCGTTTATCTTTGTCGGGCCAACTGGGGTTGGTAAAACCGAATTGGCCAAAGCCTTGGCAGCCTTCCTTTTTGATGATGAAGATGCCATGACCCGCGTCGATATGTCGGAATACCAAGAACGGCATACCGTCTCGCGCTTGGTTGGTGCACCTCCAGGCTATGTTGGCTATGATGAAGGCGGCCAATTAACCGAATCAATTCGTCGCCGCCCATATCAAGTCATTTTGTTTGATGAGATTGAAAAAGCCCATGGCGATGTGTTCAACGCCTTGCTGCAAGTGCTTGACGATGGTCGTCTGACCGATGCGCAAGGCCGCACCGTCGATTTCCGCAACACCGTGATCATTATGACCTCGAATGTGGGGACTGATGAGATTCGGGCTGGCTCGATTGGCTTCCGCCGCGAGAACAAAATTGACCTTGGTGAAGTGCGTAAACGGGTTGATGATGCTATGAAACGCACCTTCCGCCCTGAATTCTTAAACCGGATCGATGAGATCATTCTGTTCAAGCCATTGGAAATGGCCGAATTGACGGGAATTATCGATGTCTTGGCTAATGAGGTTGTTGCTCGCTTGAGCGAATTGCAAATTAGCTTGCATTTGACCACAGCCGCCAAGGAATTGTTGGTGCAAGAAGGTTACAACCCAGTGTATGGGGCACGCCCATTGCGCCGCACCTTGCAACGCTTGGTCGAAACGCCGCTTTCACGGGCGTTGCTCAAAGGCGAATTTAGCGCTGGCGATGTGGTCGAGGTCGATGTTGAAAATGGCGTGATTATTTTCAACAAAGGTGAACAATTGCAAATGACCAGCAGCAAACCGGTTGAGCCACTTTCGGCCTAAACCAAACCACCAAACCAGCTTCAGCCAGCGGTTGAGAAGATGTTTCTCAACCGCTGGTGTTTTTTAGGCCAATAAATGAGCAATAATCGCCGCATTGGAATCGCCTGCTGCGGCCAAGGCTTGGGCTGCTTCGGCAGTCTGCCACCAACCCCAAGCAGCATGCTGAAACGTGCCCAAGACATCAAACGGCACATCAAGCGGCAAGCAGGCAGCAATCGATTCGGGATTTTGCATTTGCCAGCGTTGGATGTTCGCCTGTTCAGCAACTGGCTGATAGGCAATACGGGCAAGACACAGTGCAACATCATCAGCAGTGTAATCGCGATTAAACTCCATAGTTAAGATCGAACCAGAATAGGCTGTGAGATATTGCGAATAGCCACAGCCGCTGGCTGAATCTATGGCCAAGGGATGCAAGTCTAGCCACGGATTAAACACCATCGAATTTTCCAAGCCAACAATTCCATCCTCGTCGATCAAGCCCAAGAAAAGCTGAAATTGTTGATACCCAGCACCTAAAATGCTGTCAAGCCCAACCGTGTTGAGTTGCGCGCGCAATTGGACCACTTGGGCCAACATCTGCATCCCATTGCTGTTTGGCTGACCATTGAAGCGCTGAAAATAGCGTTGATAGACTTCGCTCAAGGCGGCAAACGTCGGTTCGCAGTGCAAACGTGGTTGGTCGGGATCGTTACAGAAGTCAAGCCATAGATCGTGGGGTTGGCTTGGATCAAAGACGAGGCTGGCACGGCCATGGCGGGTTGTGAGCGACGGACATGTGCCCAAACTGATCAAGCCATCGCTACGGGCTGGCGTGCGGCTCAAGCGGCGTTGCGAATGCCAGCGAAAACCCCATTGATGCAGAGTTTGGTTGCGGCGCAGTTCGGTGTGCCAGGCTGGCAACTTGTGGCTCATCACAGGCTCCTTGCAGCAAAAAACGACTACCCTTGTAGGATAGTCGCTTGGTGTGTCAGGGAGTGACTTTATGCAGCGGTTTAGCCTTGGCTTGCTTGCTCATCCATCATTTTGCGCAAACTCAAGGGCCGCATATCAGTCCAGACTTCTTTGATATAGTCCAGACATTCGGCTTTGGTGCCGCTTTTGCCTGCATCATTCCAGCCCAATGGGTTTTCGCGATCTGCTGGCCAAATCGAATATTGTTCTTCATGATTGATTACGACTTTGTAAATCGTATGATCTTCTTCGTCATTCCAACCCATGGTCGATGATCCTCCACTTAAGCTGGCTTTGCATAGGATTCAATCCATTCTACTAGATGAATTGAGCGGCTCGCAAGAGCCAAAATTAGGCATGGCGCGCCAAAACTTGGCGCAAGGCATTCAATGGCTGGGCGCCAGTAACTTGTTCGACAACCTTGCCAGCTTTGAATACGAGCAAGGCTGGGATGCCTTGGATGTTGAAGCGTTGAGCTGTGCGTGGGTTTTCATCAACATTCAATTTTGCAACCACTGCACGGCCTGCAAACTCTTTGGCCAGCGCTTCGATTGAGGGTGCAATGGCGCGACACGGCCCACACCAGGCGGCCCAAAAATCGACCAGCACGGTTTGGCCGTTGCGAATCGTCTGCTCAAAATTGGCATCGGTCAAGATCACGGGCGTGGAGCTACCAGCCGCCGGAGCGCTAGGCGTTATGGGTGTGCTGGCAGCATTCGGCAAATTGCCTAAGGTTTGACCATTGACCAAGGCCTCAAGCACTGGTTGCAATTGCTCTTTGCTCACCGCGCCAACACAACGCCCTTGCTCTTCGGTTTGGCGCATAAAAACGATACTTGGTAGCGCCGTAATCTTGTAGTCTTTGGTTAAGTTGGGATTTTCCTCAGGATTAACTTTGACGATCAGGGCGCGGCCTTCGTATTGGATTGCCAAAAGATTGAGCACTTTATCCAAGGCTTGGCTGTGCTGGTCGGTTTTGCTGCTCCAGACGACCATCAAGGGATAGCCGGTTTTGAGCACGCGCTCGAAACTTTGATCGTTGGTATGAATTGGGGTTGAAAATGTCATTGCTCAGCTCCTTGCTGTTTCTGCTCTGAGTTTAGCATGCTGCGCTGGTCTGGTGCATTAGCAATCTATCAATGTTCACGCCCTCAGCTCTAAGGTTTATCTATTAAGATTTGGATCGGTTGTGAACAAGCATTGGTGATCACCACCCTTCCGTCCCGTCTCAAGGCGGGAGACACAGACCCCCTAAAGGACAATTTGTGAAGTACCGTAGAGCTTCTATGATTAGTCAAGTAGTCAATCTTAGCTCAAAATGGTAGCTTGCGTTGCTAATTGCTCGATTAGGGCTGGCTCGACTTTGTAGGCGTGTAATTGCTGGGCAAAGCTAATTTCATCGCGCATATCCAGCGATTGAGCAGAGGTGAGGCTATCGGTGCCTAAACCAACTCGAATCCCGCGCGCAAGCATCTGTTCAAGCGGCATGCGCCCACACAGGAGGTTGTGGTTGGAACGTGGGCAATGCACCACAGCGCAATCATATTTGGCAATTAATGCTAGATCATCGGCATCGACTTGGATAGCATGAATCAAGACTGGTTGGGCTTCCAAAACGCCAAGCTGTTCGAGATAGGCGATTGGCGAGCATTGGGGCGCTTGCCACTCAATATGCGGCGTAATGCGGCGATTTAGCTCGCGTAATGCGCCAATTCCCTGCTGCAAAAAGGCCACTTCTGCTGGTGATTCAGCAATGTGGATGGCTAAAGGCAAGGCTTCATCCTGACACCAACGGGCCGCTGCCTCGAATAGCGACGGCGCACAACTATAGGGCGCGTGAATGCTGAGGCCAATTTTCATGGCGGTTTCGCGCTGCCGCCAGCTGTCGATTTCGCGTTGAGCGGCGCTAAACCGCTGGCTTGCTACATCAGGATCAAAGCCAAGCACTTCGAGGTAGACCACGCCCGCCAAGCCACTGTTGAGCAAGGGTCCAATGCTTAATCTGGTGGCCGAAATATCGCCAACCGTGGTGGTTTGATTGTGGTGAAGCTGTTCGATTGCGCTGTGGATGCCGCGTTCGAGGGTGGCATTATCGAGCTGCATGCGCCGTGCCAACATCGTTTGCAGCCATGCGCCAAATTCTTGGCCAGTCGGGCAAAGCTCGGCCAAGGCGCTAAGTTCTAAGTGGGTATGGGCATTGGTATACATTGAGCACTCCAGCTAGTTGCGATTCTGCTCAACATAGTAGCACCAATGCCCATACTGCCTAGATCATACTGACTAATTGCCAGAGAATAACCAGAAACGTGATTAAAGCAATTGCACCAATCAGCATAAACAACCAGCGGCTGCGTTGCTGGCGGTTGGTATATAAGCGTGGGGCTGGCGCTTCGCGAATGGTATTATCTGCTGGCGGCATGGGCATGGTTGGCGCGCTAGTTGGTTCTGGCGCTTTGGCCACTGCTGCTGGCGTTGGCGGTAAGGGCTGCACCCGCCGTTTGGTTGGCTCCGATGGTGCTTTTTCATACTTATTGCTGGGGGTTGGCGGCGTTGGCAACGATTCTGCTGGCAGCACGTTGGCAACTGGCTGGCTGGCAGTTTTGGGCGCAGTTGATTCAGTCGCCACAACCACTGGGGTTGGGGTTGAAATCGCTGGCTGGCTTGGGCTATTGACTGCTTGGTCAAGCACGGGCGTAATTTTGCTGCGCACATATTCGCCAGTGCCAGTTGATGAAATGCCTAAGGCTGCTTCCAAGGCTTCTGCCAAATCCAAACCAGTTGGGAAGCGCTCGCTGGGATCTTTGGCCAGCATTTTGAGAATTACGGCCTCTAGTTGAGCCGAAATTGCTGGATTGATCGAGCGCGGCGCTTTGGGCGGCTCGGCCATATGCAGCATGGCAATCGCCAGCGGATCAGCATCGTCAAACGGTACTTGGCCCGTCCAAAGCTCATACAAAATCACGCCCAAGCTGTAGAGGTCGGTTTGGGGCACAACTTTGGCCGAGGAAATTGCTTGCTCTGGCGCGACATAATGTGGCGAGCCGAAAATCTCGCCGCGCGTGCCAACCTCGGTCAACAAGGCCAAGCCAAAGTCGGCCAAAATCGCCCGCCCATCTTTGTTGATCATAATGTTCGATGGCTTGACATCACGATGGATGACGCCTTTGCTATGCGCATAATCCAACGCCGCGCAGACTTCGCGAATCATGCGGCACAGCGTGCGGGGTGTCCATTCTTGGGCGCTGGTTCGCACCTGCTCAATCACTTTGTGCAGATTTTGGCCTTCGATATACTCCATCACCATATACAGCAAGCCATACGAATCGCCATAGTGATAGAGCCGCACAATGTTGGGATGTTCGAGCTGGGCGATGGCTTGGGCTTCGCGATTGAAGCGCTCGGCGTAGCTTTGATCGTTGCGGAAGGGCGTGTCGATAACTTTAATCGCAACCGTGCGATTGAGCCGTATATCAACCCCACGGAAGATGTTGGCCATGCCGCCGCGTCCAAGCAAGGCCTCAACCCGATAGCCATCGAGATATTGGCCTTCCAACGGTTTTTCTGGGTCGAAGGTGGCAAAGCCCAAGGCTCCTGGCTGCGATGGTGGGCGCACGCCGGGCGCAACATTTGCTGCCGCCGTAATTTGATGACTGCCTGTGATACCCAAGGCTTGTTCTAGGGCCGCAATCAGATCTGCGCCCGTTTGAAAGCGCTCTGCTGGTGCTTTGGCCAAGGCTTTGAGCAAGACCGCCGCCGTTGCATCGTTGAGCTTGGGGTTTTTTTCTTGCGGCGCTGGCGGAGCTTGGGTAATGTGTTGCAAGGCCACGCTGGTCGCCGATGGATCATCAAACGGCACCGAGCCAGTCAACAATTCATACAAAATCACGCCCAAGGCATACAAATCCGACTGCGGAATCGCATCGGATGAGCGGCGCGCCTGTTCGGGCGCAATATAGTGAGCAGTGCCAAAAACTTCGCCTTGCGAGCCAAGCTGGGTATCGAGCGCCAAGCCAAAATCCATCAACACCACTCGTTGGTCGTGGGCAACCATAATGTTTGAGGGCTTGATGTCGCGGTGAATAACGCCCTTTTTGTGGGCATAATCGAGTGCGCTGGCCACACTACGGGTAATGTGCATCACTGCGCTATGCGGCAACAGGCTACTGGTGCTGGTATATTGGGCGAGCACTTTGGAAAGATCAACGCCATCGATATACTCCATCACAAAATAATAGAGATTATCGGTATCGTCGGCGTAGTAGATTTGCACGATATTTTCGTGCCGCCAGGTGGCGATGGCGCGAGCTTCGCGCACAAAACGCTCGGCGTAGCTTGGCACTTGACGATAGCGCCCATCGATCACCTTGATCGCCACAGGCCGATCAAGCTTGACATCGTGGCCGACGTAGATCAAGCCCATGCCACCACGGCCTAGAACTCGGTCGATGCGAAAGTTGGCGAGTTGTTTTCCAAGCAGATCATCAGTCATAGTGTGCCAAGCTTAAAATCAAAAGTCAAAAGGCAGAACGGCTTGATCGAGTGTGTGATAGAGATATTGCTAATGTTGTAATGCCATAACGCATTGTAACCGCGAAGTTTTTTTGCCACCGATTGCACAGATTATTGGGATTGGGCTATTGGCTATAGTTTTTAGCCACGAATGACATGAAACATTGTAACCGCGAAGAACACGAAGAGCGCGAAGCACAGGCTATTGGCTTTGGGTTTTAACTTGATCCTTCGCTTCTCTGCGCCTCTGCGTTAAAAAGATTGATCCACGAAGGAGATATGGCTCTTGGCTATAGGAGCAATGGTTGGCATTTCAAATCAATTTCATTAGCCTAATCCCTGATCCCTAGCCCCCGACCCCTGATCCCCAAATCCTATGCTCTATGCTATGTGTTCTTCATCCCTCATCCTTCATCCTTCATAATTTTCTCTGTGCACCATATCCCCTATGTTCTATGCTCTCTGCTCTATGTTCTTTACTGGCGACTATGGCGGCCTTGGGTGATTTTGGTCAATTCGCTAATAAAGCGATTGAGACCATTGACATAGCTTTCAAGATAATCGTTGGCAATCCGGCGCGCCAAGTCGCGTCGCCCGGCATTGATAAACAGCCCAACATGCGGGCGGAAGTCGCGTAGCGAAACGTGCATCACGCCATTGGCATCGGTAATGACGCCCCAAGCCAAGGTTTTCTTTTCGTTATCGTCTTTGGCGGTAATAAAGCGCGAGAGCGAGCTGGTGTCGGCGACCGCGCCAACATTTGAAAGCACTTCACGGCCTTTGATCAAATCGTTGAGCACATCGAATTTGCCAGGAATCGCATCGAGCAAGCGTTGCAAGGCCATTGGCACATGCGCCAACAAGCGCAACGCTCCCGACGAAGTACTTTCGCCCGATTGGGCAATATCTTTGGCGCGGGCTGAAACCTCGCCAAAACCAGCGATTGTGGCCAAATAATGCTTTTGGGTGGCCTCGAAGGTATCCCAGACTTCGGCTCGCCACTCTTGGCGCGCCTGATCAAGCAAACTCAACGCTCGTTCGTGCAACTTTGTAATCTCAAGTTCTTCGAGTGGAACCTCGAAGGTCATGGGATGTAGCCGATCGCTGGGGTTGGGAATGCTGCCATCAACCGGAATTAAAATCGCTGGATTGCTGAGCGATTCCTCAAACGCCGTGATTGTTGCTTCAACTGCTGGCTTGAGCTGCGGATCGTTGGCTGCTTCTTGCAACGAGGCCTGCAACTCAGGATTTGGCTTGTAGGAAACAGCATGGATGGCGCGATAGAGCACCAGAATATCATTAACTGTGATGCGAATTTGGTCGTTGCGTTGCTTGAAGAGCTTGCGCAAATCCAATATTTTCTTCAAATCCAGCCCGATTGATTCGGCACTGGCTTCGGCCACGATTTTGGGGCTATCAGCTAAGATCTGCTTTTCTTCCTCATTTAGCTCGATATTTGGTGCATATGGCCGCACCGTGCCCGCAACTGGAGCTGGTTGACCGCGCAAATAGACCGCCCAAGCCAAGGCTTCGAGGGTCATAATTTCGGCGACTGCTGAACCCCAAGCGCCATCAAAAAAGATATGCGATTGGTCAAAGACCATACTTGAGCCTGTGTCGATCAAGGTCAAGCCGTGGTCGCCAAGCGCGCGTTCGGTTAGGCGTACTTCGGCCAAGGGCAAATGGCGTGGGCGGCCATCTGCGTTAAACCAAATTGGCGCACAGCGCAGCGCTTCGAGCTGTTGGCTGGTTTCAGGCCGCAGCTTGCCCAAAATGCTTGGCAAACTTGCGCGCTTGGTGGTTGCCAAGGGAATCAACGAGGTTGGCGCATGATTGGCGGGGCTGGCAAGTAGCGCGGCAATCTGGCTGCGCACATTGCTCACATCGTTGGGGCGGGTGCTATTGGGTGCACAGGCAGGAATCAAATAATAATGACCACGCAAGATTAAGCCAATATGCCAGCTTTGGCGCGGCAAGGCCACCATATTTTCGTTATAGGGCGTGGGTTCAAGGTAGGCTGCCAACGACATTTGGCGTTGATAGGCAGGCAGCGCAATTTCGCGGGCGCGTTGAAATTGCTTGCCCCAGCGTTCGCGCAGCTCTTTGGGCAAATCGCGGGTCGATTCGGCCATAAATTCATCAAATTTTCGTTTGCGATAGCTGGCGTAGGTCTCTTGCGATTGCACATCTGGGCCACGGCCATAGGGGCGTTGGCGTTCCCATTGGCTATAGAGGTCGGCAAATTGGCGCGTTTCAGGATTGACCTTGGTTAAATCGCGCAGCAAAGCCAACGAAACCCGTTCGCGCCATTCATTTTCAAGCAATTCAGGGTAGCTGTGGAGAATATGAATTGCCGCCATGACCCAAGCGGTCATGCGGTCGATCGGCGTTAAATTAATGTTATGATCGCTGAGTGTTTCATCGAAGCCGATGGTTTCGTTGGCGTGGCGGGCGGTATCTTCGCGCAAGGCATAGCCAACATAAAATTGCCATGTGCCTTCGGGAAAGGCATCTTGAGGATCTTTGCCTGCCAATTCGAGCAGCTTTTGATAGCCCCAAATAACCGCAGCCGGCCCAGCAAAGAAGGTGCTAAACACTGCTCGATCAAGCGCTTGCTCAACGCCGCGAAACAGCAAATTGACATCGCGTTTAATCACATTGCCAGCAGGGCGACGGCCTGTGAGCTTGGCCATGCCACTGAGAATAACCCCAGGCACATTGCCAGCTGGCACGACCCGCGAGATTTGGTCAACAACGGCATCGATCTCCGGCAACGACAACCGCGACACCTGACTGATTGAGATTGAACGTGCAATACTCCGCAAGTTATCAGCAGTCAAATGCGAGGCAGCGGTAAACTGTTGCTGCGAATCCATGATACCCCATCCACACCACATGCCCAATGGCTAAAAAAATTAATATGCTTATGATAGAGGAGCCTAGGCAGGCTGTCAAAAGCTTAAAAAGTTGCCCGTTTTGACGCGTTGCGCTGTTATGCTAATCCTACTATATTTTATCGTTTTTTGAAAGCCCACGCTGAAAGGATGAAGGATGAGGAGCGTTTTATAATTTTTGCTACGAATGGGTGAGTTGGCTATTGGCTTTGGGCTATCGGAAATACGATTGGAAAATCAAAAACCAATAGCCAACAGCCTTCAGCAAATAGCTATTACGCAGTTAGCGCCCAACGAATGGCAGATAGCTGCGCTGTTGGCCGTTGGCGGTGTTGCTGATACTCAAGGGTCATCGTTGATCATTGGTTTGAATGAGCAGAGCATATTGGTTAGATAAGTTTGAGTTGCTGCAAGGCCGTACGATAGGCTGATTCGCTACCATAATTAATAATCTAAATTAAGCTGTTATCGTGCTAAAGGTCTACATCCTGCAAGCAAATGCTAGACTGATGCTGAGCGAAGCCAAGCTTAATCGCCCAATACACCTAAGAACTAGCAGTTGATCAATGGATAGTACTATGCTTAATCGGCGTAATGAATGCTAGAATTGAAAGAGCCAGCCAATGACAACGCCAACAGCACCCCGACCGAGCCGTTTGCGCGCAAGCTTAACAATTGGATTGATGATCGCCATCAGCATTGGCTTGTTGCTGGTCGATTTTCGCCATTTTGGCCAATATGGCTATCTGGGCGTTTTTGTGCTGGTGTTGTTGGGCAATGCGACCGTAGTTGTGCCAGCGCCAGCCTTTATGACCGCCTTGGCTGCTGGGCGCACGCTCAACCCCTGGTTGGTAGGAGTTATCAGCGGGTTGGGTGCAGGCATCGGCGAATTGACAGGCTATATTGCTGGGCGGGCAGGTCGCAGCGTTTTTGATCAACAACAACGCTTTACCCGTATTCAAGGCTACGTTGAACGCTGGGGAGCATTCGCCATTTTTGCGCTAGCAGCCCTCCCCAATCCACTGATGGATTTTGCAGGCATAGCCGCAGGGATCGCCCGCATGCCAGTGTATAAATTTTTGCTGGCCTGCTGCGCTGGAAAAATCGTGCGCTTTACCATCCTTGCGCTGATCGGTCAATCTACAATGTGATGCCAGTGTTAGCTTTTTTTGGAAGGGAGGAACATGTGCATCATTTGCTACAGGTTCGTACACTAGGGCTTTTTGGTTTGTTGGCCTTGTTATTAGCTACGGCTGTGCAGCCCAGCCAAGCGCAACAACCGCTATCGCCAAAAATTAGGCCCGAACCAAGCCTCAGCACGCGCGAACCCTTGCGTAGCCAAGCGCCGCAAGGTGGCAGCGAATGGCTCGTTCCCTGTGCTGCAAGCGCCGAAAATTGGCAAAGCAGCGTCCGCGATGATACTCCTGCGCTCAATTGTGAAATTTATGTCCCCGAAGCGGCCATGATTTTTGTGATGGCAACTGGCAGCTTCAGCATGCAAACCAACGTTGTCACCAATACCTACGAAGGCCGGATTGGCCTGACCCTCGATGGCGTGTTGCGCGAAAGTAGCAATCGTTGGGGCAATGTGTATGCGCTGGGCCAACTCAACACTGGCGAAACCAGCATTTTTGCCAGCACCACCGTGTTTACTGCCAGCGCTGGCGTGCATACGCTGAGTTTGGTTGGCGGCTTTGTTGGCTATGGCCCTCTGACCTTGAATAACGCGCAATTAACCGTTTTGGCCTTCCCAACCAACTCGGCCAATATTCAAGTTTGTGCTAGCGACACGGGGCTTGGGGTTTGGCGCGCAACGCCTGCATCAAGTGTGATTCGGGCCTGTAGTTTCAATTTGCCAAGCAATAGCACCGTCTTTGTCAGCGCCGATGGCTCGGCCTTGCCAATTCCTGGCAACGAGGTGGCGTTGCAATTTCGCTTGGGCGTTGACGAGGCTACAACCGGCGATGTACGCACCGATCGCTATGTTGATGTTGATAGTTTAGAGCCAAACAACGAGCAAATCGATGGCAACGATATTTCAACTTCAATTGCTGCAACCTTTAATTTGACCGCTGGCAACCATACGATCAATTTTCTCGGCAATGGCAGCGGCAGCGATCAAGCCTATCTTTCGCGCTCAAGTTTGGTGGTTTTGGCCTTCCCTAGTGGCAGCAACTTCCGCACCTGTACCAGCATGAACGATTCAAGCAGCTTCTTCAGCAATGGCGAATTTAGCTCGTGGGCCAATTGTCTCCTGACTACGTCTGGGTTCACTCGTGGGATTGTGGTGGGCAATGTGACGGTTGGTCAACAAAATGGCGAGCCACAAGTGCGCACTCGTTTGCGGGCCAACACCAACGTGCTTTTGGGCAGCACCCGCACCAGCGATCTGACCTTGTTCCGCATGGTTGGCGGCCAAGGCGACGACAAAACCATGACTTCGGTTGGCATGAGCGAGTTTGCTAGCGGCTTGAACGTCTTTAATTTTGATGGCTATCCAACCAATAGCAGCACCGTGCGCATGATCGATCCCAATATTCATGTACTAGCATTTCCCGACCCATTCATGTATAAACAATACACGCCATTAACGACTGGCGAATAGTTGCTTAGCCTGTGGGGGAACCATGCGGGTCTATCTGGTGCGCCATGGTCAATCGGCAGAAAATGCCGCTGATTTAAAACGCTTAATTGGGCTAGAGGATTTTCGGCAGTTATTGGAGCATGCCCAGCATTCACCATTAACTGCCTTGGGTCGCGAGCAGGCGGCAAATGTCGCAGAAGAAATAGCCGCATTCAATCCCACCCGTTTGTATAGCAGCCCGTATATTCGGGCCTTCGATACGGCCCAAATTATTGCGGCACGGGTTGGGCTGCCAATTCAGACTATCAACGAATTGCACGAGATTAGCGCGATTGTGCCATTTTTGCTGCGCCGCGAGCGCGTGCGACTGTTGCGCACAATGTATATTCGAGGCTATCTTTCGCAGCTGATTCCGCATCGCCCACTGTGGGGCGAAACGTGGTGGGTGGCGCAGCGCCGCGTGATCAAAGCCTGGAATACGATGCTTGAACAATGGTCGCCAAGCACCCGCGCGGTCGTGGTTGCCCATCGCGCCTTTATTTGGATGACGCTGCGCTATTTGCAACGCCATGGCGGCTGGCGAATTGTGCGCCGCAGCACCGAGAATGCAGGTATCTCCGAATTAGAGAGTATTTAACAGCTTCAATAAGCGTTGGGCAACCTGCGACCAGCTAAATTTGGCGGCTTGAGCGTTGGCTTGAGCCGCCAAATCGTGTTGCCACGCCGGATCATGGCAGATGCGCTCCAAGGCTGCGACCCACGCCGCTTGCTCGTTTGGCAATAAACAGCCTGCCGCGCCAACTGCTTCTGGCAACGATGAGCTGTTTTGGGCCAACACTGGCGTGCCACAGGCAATTGCTTCGAGTGCTGGTAAGCCAAAGCCTTCATACAACGAAGGAAAGGCCAGCGCCAACGCGCCACTATACAACGCTGCTAAATCGGCCTCTGGCACATCGGCAATCCGCCAAACTCGGCCATGCAAGCTGGGATTCGCCAGCAATTGCTCGCTGGCTGGGTTGCGCCAACGCCCACCAAGCACTAAACCAACCTCGCCAGTTTGGGCAACTTGCCATGCCTGCAACAAAAAATCGATTTGCTTATGTGGTTTGTCGGAAGCAACATAGACGATATAGCGCTCTGGTAGGCCATATTTGGCGCGTAACGCCGCGATATTTGCTGCTGACTGAGGCTGAAATTGCTCGGCAATTCCCACGCCCAAATAGGCCAAACGCTGCGGATTAACGCTATAAAATTGGGCAATATCGCTAGCTGCTGAATGCGAAATCGTGCCAATCGCTGCTGATTGCTGAATTGCCAGATGATGCAAGGCGGCGATTTGCCAACGCTTGCTGCGGCTAAAACTTGCTGACACGCGCCACGAAATCGTATCGTAAATGAACGTGATGCTGGGGCAAGGCTGAAACAACGGGCGAATATAATACGGAAAAATTACCAGCTCGGCATTAATTTCACGCAGCAAGCTGCGCCACTCGCCATGTTGGCCCAAACCAAACAAGCCATGCTGCACCCGCGAAATTGCCGAGTGCCGCAAGATTGGTTGCAGATCAAATTGGGTTTGAGGTTGATGGGTCAAAACCAGATGCAGCTGCTTGGCGAGTGGCGTTTGCAACAACGCCAAGGTCAGATCATAGGTAAAGCGCCCAATCCCAGGAAAGTGATCATCCAACACCCGTAGATCAAGCGCAATCGTTGCTTGCTTCATGCCCGATACCATCCCCAAATATAGCCCAACGCCCCGACATAGCTGGTTAATGCCTTGAGCGGCTTGAAGCTTGGTCGCCACGATGGCGCTGCAAACGAGTAGGGCAAGAAGATATTAATGGGCAAAATCAGTGTGCGCAGCAACCAATAGGCCAGCGCATGCAACGGTGTTTTGAGCACGCGCCCACGCCCGCGCGCTGGATCGCGCCGCACCTCTTGGGCATGGCCAAGCCCATACAACCAATGTTTGCGCAATAAAGCCCACAAATTAGCCGGAGCCGGATGCCACGTCCAGGTATTTGGCACCAAAATAAAGCGATAGCCAGCCCGCCGCACCCGGGTAAAAAACTCAGTATCCACGCCGCGAATTAACTCGTTGTTGAAGCCGCCAACCTCGTCGTACACCGCGCGGCGCATTGCACAGCAGGTTGTGGTTAGTTCGCAATAAAATGAAGGCGGATCGGGATTGCTCTCCAGCGGCGTTTGCACGACGGCATGCTCAATGCGGGGCACTTCGCGCGCGACCCAACGCTGAAACGCTGAAGCATCTGGTGGCAAGAGCTTGGCTGCGCCCGTCACCCCAAGCGTTTGGTCGCTGAGCAACGGCTTGACCAATTGCTCAAGTGCATCGTCATTGGCCAGCACTGCATCATCATCAATAAACACCACATAGGGCGCGTTGGTGCGCAGAGTTGCTGTATTGCGCGCCTTGCCGTTGGGCCGCACCCCAACCGCAACCTCGATTTGGCTTGGCTGCCATGTTTGGCGAGCCAGCGAAGCTCGCAAGGCGCTAATTTCGCCATTCAAGGCCGGAATAACCACCGCAATTTGGGGAATTTCGCTCACAGATCATCCATTCAGCTAGCCAATTCAATCTGCGATTAATATACCACGTCGCTCAGAAATCCCTGCTGCTAGGCCGTTGTTTTGTTGCCAGAACCCTCTATAATGCAGGGTATCGTGATTGATGCTTGCTACTTTACGAAGGTTTAAACCATGTCGATTTCGCCTTCTTCGTCAGAATTTGCCTCATTGTTGCACCAAGTTCAACAGGCCGAGGTTTCGCTCACCCAACCACAGCTTGCTGATCTGTATCATCAGCTTGACCAACGGATTCAGCAATTGCAGCGCTATGTGCCCGACCCAATTGTGCAGCGCTTGAAACAAGGCTCGTTGACGATTCCCTATGGCGAACGTTGGACTGGCTCGTTGCTCTTTGCTGATCTTTCTGGTTTTACGGCGCTTTCCGAAAACCTGACCCGCTTGGGCAAAGAAGGCGCAGAGCAGGTGACGAGCATTATCAATCGCTTGTTTGATCAGCTGGTAGCTGATATTGAGGCCCATGGCGGGGCGTTAATTAAATTTGGCGGCGATGCAGTTACGGCTTTTTTTGATCAAACCAAACTTGGTGGGCAGCACGCCCTGTTTGCAGCGCACGCGGCCCAAGCCATGCAAACCTCAATGGCCAGTTTGGGTAAGATTCAAATTCGGGCTGGCCAATTTAACCTCACCTTGCGAATTGGCGTGCATAGCGGCGAGGCCTTCGCAGCCCTACTCGGCGATCAGCAGCATGCAGAGTTGATGCTGACTGGGATTGCGGTTAACTTGGTTGCGCGTGCTCAAGAGCTGGCTCGGCCTGGTGAGGTGGTCTGCTCGAAAGATACGATGCGCTTGCTTGGCTTACCCGCCGATCCCAATACGCCATTTACTGCATTAACCACGAAACTTGAGCATCCGCCTTATCAAGCAGCCTCCAATGTTACGGCTATTGCTCAGCCAGTTACTCTGGCCAGTGTACAAGCCTTGGCGACCATCTATCATGGCCTAAAAGGCCTCTTGCCCCAACGCATGAGCGAAGCGCAGTTGCTCAGCACCGTGGCCAGCAAAAGCGGCGAAATTCGCCTGGTAACGATTGTTTTTGCCCATATTGCGCCATTTAGCACGATTGTTGAATTATGCGATGCAGCCAGTGCGACGGTCTTGCTCAATCACTACTACCAGCGCATGCAACAGATCGTCAATCACTACGGCGGCGTGGTTAACAAGCTCGATATGGCTGCCGATGGCGATAAACTGTTGGCAATTTTTGGTGCACCACTGGCCAACGAAAATGATACCGAGCTAGCGGTGCGAGCTGGCCTCGATATGCAATCGGCTATGAACGAAATTAATGCTTTGATTCAACAGCACAATTTGCGCTTGCCCTTGCTCGACCAACAAATTGGTATCAACCAAGGCCACGTCTTTGCGGGAATTGTGGGCAGCGAAACCCGCCGCGAATACACGGTGATGGGTGATCCGGTCAATACCGCTGTGCGTTTGATGAGCGTTTGCCGCTATGGCGAGGTTTTGGCTAGCCCTGCGGTCAAGCGGCTTACCAGCCATGCCTTTGCCTACGAAAGCTTGCCCGCCCTGCCGCTCAAAGGCAAAAGCGAGCCAATCGAGCCAGCGCGCGTTGATCGCGCCTACAACGTGCGCCGCGAAACAATGCGCGCCGATTTGGTGGGCCGCGTGCAGGAGCTTGATCAATTAGCCACGATTAGTATCCAAGCCTTGCAAGGCCAAGGCCAAATTATCAATATCTTTGGCGAAGCTGGGATTGGCAAATCGCGCTTGCTCGAAGAATTGCTCAGCCGTTTATCGTTGGCTTCGTTCGACCCAAACCTGAATGTGCCCGAATTTATGCCGATTACAATCGAATGCCAATTGTATGAGCAAACCACGCCATTTGCATCGGCTAGCGAAATGTTGCGCCAAGTGCTGCGCCTAAATACAAGCCTAACCAGCGAGCGTTTGGTTAAAGTTATTGGCCAACGGGTCAGCAAACTTGCGCCCGAGTTTGAGCGATTTTTGCCCTTGCTCAGCGATATTTTGCATGTCAGCTTGGCTGAAAATGAATTAACTCAAGCCCTCGCACCAGAACAACGCCACGATCAAACGATTGAGTTGGTGGTGGCATTAATTGTGGCTAGCGCTAATGCTACGCCGCTGGTCATTTTATGGGATGATGCCCATTGGATCGATGCTTCATCGCGCCAGTTGCTCGAACGCTTAGCCAAACATGTCGATCAAGCGCCAATTGCCTTGTTGGTTGGCTCGCGAACCAAAGGCCTGAGCGCCATGAATTGGCCTGAGCAGACGATTACGCTTGAGCTGAGCGAATTGAGCATGCCCGAAAGCGAAGCCCTCGCCAGTGCGATTATTGGCAACGCTCCCTTGCCTGCTGCTTTGCTCGAACGCTGGCGTCGGAGCGACGAACGCTTTTTCAATCCTCAGGGCAATCCATTTTTTATCGAAGAAATGATGCGCAGCCTGATTCAGCAAGGCGTAATCGTTGAAACCAGCAACGGCTGGGATTTACGTGGCGAGCTTGATAGCTTGCCAACCACAATTGAAGGTGTGATTACCGCACGGCTCGATCGGCTTGATACGCGGATTCGCGAAACTGTCCAAGTTGCCTCGGTGGTTGGCCGCCGCTTCGAATTGACGATTTTGCGTGGCATCACCAACGACGACGATTTGGTTAATCAAATGGATCGCCTAACCAACGCCGATGTGGTCTTGCCCGACCATATTGCTGCCGATTTGGCCTATTTGTTCAAACATACCCTGACCCGCGATGTGGCCTACGAAGGCATTTTGTATGCACGGCGGCGTGAGTTGCATCGGCGGGTAGCAGCACGTATTCAAGAAGTCCATCGCCAAAATTTGCTTGATGTGTTGCCGATTTTGGCCCGCCACTATGCCCGCGCCGAGGATTGGCACGAAGCTGTGCGCTATTATCGCGAAGCTGGAATTACCGCCCAAAAACGCTATTTTAATGCAGAGGCTTGCGCCCATTATCGCGATGCCTTGGAGTTGCTGCCCAACTTAGGCAAGCATGATCATTCGTTGGAGCAAGAATTGAGCGAGCGCTTGGGCTATGTGCTGCTGCAAGCAGGCGATTATGCTGAAGCATTATCAACCTTGGCTCAGGCTCAAAGCCAATTACGCCAAAGTAACGTCTATAGCAACAGCCGCGAAGCCCGCATTTTGCGCCATATCACCACAATTTACGAGCGCCAAGGCGAATACGAGCCAGCCTTTGAACAACTACAACAAGCGCTTGGGTTGTTGGGCGAGCAACAATCGGTTGAGCGTGTGCGGGCGCTGTTGCTTGGCGCTGGTCTGCATCAGCGTCAAGGCCGCTATCACGAAACGATTGCATGGGCCGAGCAGGCCTTGGCGCTGGCCGAAGAGCTAGCATTGCAAGCGGAGCAGGCTCGGGCCTATTTGCTGATCGGCGGGACCTACCGCGTGCTTGGCTCGCGCGAGCAGGCAGTTGGGGCGCTAGCCAAATCAATCGAGCTGTATCAAACAGTCAACGATATTTCACGCTTGGCCGATGCCTACAACAACGCCGCAATCAACTTTAGCGATCTTGATCAATGGGATCAATCGATCGCGCTCTATCAAGCTGCCTTCAACATCAAAAAGACGATTAACGATAGCTATGGGCAAGCACTCGTGAGCCTCAACCTTGGTGAACTCTATCGCAAGACGCAGCAATATGCCCAAGCCTTAGAAACCTTCAACCAAAGCCTTGGGCTGTGGAACAAGCTCAACTCCAAGCTTGGGGTTGCTGTGACCCACATGAATATGGGCAATACGTTGTTTGCGCAAGGCCAAAGCCACGACGCTGAAGCAATGCTCGATCGGAGCCGCACGCTCTTCGATGAAATTCACGTCGATTCATTTTTACCTGAGCTATATCGCATTTATGCTGAATTGTTTTATAGCCGCCAAAACTACGCCCAAGCCTTAGATTATTGTGATTTTGCGCTGGAGCAGGCTCGTCACCATTCGGCCAAAGCAGACGAAGGCATGGCCCAATTAACCCAAAGTAAGATTTTGCTCGCCTTAGACCATTATGATCCAGCCTTAAATGCAGCCGAACAGGCACTTAGCCTCTTGTTAGAATGCGATAACCAAGCAGATATTGAACGCTGCTTGGAGCAATTGATTAGCTTAACCAAAACCAGCGATCCGCACCGCATGGCTCAATATCAGGAGCAACTGGCTCGATTAACCAAGGCTTAGCCCAAATTTTCACCATGGAGGGTTTATGCGCCGTTTCAGTCACGTCCGTTTATTAGGAGTCGTTGTGTTGCTCCTAAGTCTGTTGGCCCAGCAGCCGAGCGCCAATAGTTTGGCCAAGCCAGCCCTGCTTCCGGTGCCAGTCCCTGAAGTTGAATGGAACGACGTTTGGCAAAACGCCCACGATGTATCTGATGATTGTAATTGGTCAAGCATAAGCGTGTGCGAGATTACTGGCGATTTGAGCACTGGCAGCGATCTCGATTGGTATAAAATTAGCGTTCGACCAGCCACAACTTTGGCGATTAGCTTAACCGATACCTTTGGCGATTATCAGGTGGCGCTTTTTTATGATTTGGGCCAGCCGATTACCCAAACTGGCCATGTTTCACTTGGCAACTTGAACGCCATCGGCAACCTGAACGCCATCGGCAACTTGAACGCCATCGGCAACCTGAACGCGATTGGCAATTTGAACGCCATCGGCAACCTGAACGCGATTGGCAATTTGAACGCCATCGGCAACCTGAACGCGATTGGCGCAAATGGCTATTCCGATGCCAGCATCAACAGCTTTGTTTGGACACCTGGCTTTTATTATCTGCTCGTCTATCCACTTGACGACGATCAATCAGGCGATTACCAGCTTGCGATTGAAGCGGCCTTCGACCCCAACTTGACCAAACCTGCACCGATTCCGTTTAACATTGTGCAAAATGAGCCACCAGCTTGTAAGCGCGCATTGTACATCACCCATAGCGACTATCTTGATATTCACCAGACATTTGCGCCCTACAACACTAGTATTTATACCGAACTGCTTGGTTTTTCCGATAATATCAATGATCCTAATACCAATGGCTTGGTGATCGATTTGGCCAATATTCCGTGGATTCAGCCGAGTAACGCCTTGAGTGATGCCTCGACCGAGTGGAATGCCCATCGCACAAATCCATTCTATGCTAATCGGTTGGCAGAGGGTGTGCATCATCTCATTACCCAATATGCGCGGCGTTGCCCGATGCTGCGCTATATCACGATTGTTGGTGGCGACACGGTTGTACCCTTCTATCGCGTGCCCGATGAAACTGTGATTGCCAATGAAAGCGATTATTTGGCTAGCTCAAAGATCGATCCAAATAGCTTTACCGCCAGCAGCCTGAAATACAAAACCATCTTGACCGATAACATTTACGGCGCTATCAAGCCAATTCCTTATCGTGGCCGCCAGTTGTGGGTGCCTGAATTGAGCGTTGGGCGCTTGGTCGAAAGCTCAGCTGCGATTCATCTTTATTTGAAAAAACTCAATATCTATACTGGTTTCCAAAGCCAAAGTGCCATTATATTAGGGCCTACATTGCAAGATAGTAGTTTGGTGACGGGCTACGATTTCTTGACCGACCAAGCGCAGATGGTTTCAAACACCTTGACCATGCTGACTGGGTTGCGGCCAATTGGCTTAATTAACGACAGCTGGAATGCTACCGACCTCTTGCAAACTTGGCTGCCAAATATTGCCAATAACACTTCTAAATCGCCGTATCCAGCCCAATCGATTAACGCACACTTTACCCACTATCAGGCAATTCCTGCCAACTTTGCCACCTCAAGCGATGTTGTGAGCGCCTCGATTCTGTATAATCACCCGTTTGCAACGCTTGAAAATGCCTATCAAATTCGCCGTTTAGGCTACAGCGTTGGTTGTCACTCGGGCTTTAGCGTCGCTGATAGTGATGTAGTGAGCGGCAGTGATGCGGCAATCGATTTTCCTCAAGCCTATATCAAACAGCATGGCACTTGGGTTGGCAATACTGGCTTTGGCTATGGCGATAGCGATTTGGTGGGCTATAGCGAAAAACTTATGGCCCAATTTACCAATGAAATTGGCCGCGAATGGAAAAATCTATCAGGTTTGTATGAAGGCATGCCGGTTGGCTATGGCTTAGTGCGTGCCAAACGAGCTTACTTGCGCGAAGGCACGCCGGGTACATTCAGCGTTTACGACGAAAAAGTGCTTTTGCAATCGACCTTGTATGGTATGCCGATGGTGCGCGTGAAAGTGCCAAATCCAATTCCCTTCCCGCCAAACGATCGCCAAGATGATGGCTGTTTGACCTGTTCGCCCAATGTAGCGCAGCGAGCAACCGTAACTGATCAGGCAATTGATCGCGATCTTAGCTTCAACATTAGCTATACAATCGCCCAAAATACCAGCCGCGGCAAGATTATTTCTGCTCAAGCGACGGTGGTTAATGATACTGAAGGCTTGCTGACAGGTCGCACATTTAATAGCACGATGGTCAATGCAGCTGGCTTGCCATCATTGCCCAACTTTAATATTCCGCTTTCGCTGACCGATAGCTTTGGCGAGCAACGCTTGCAAGGCGTTCAGCTGCTTGGCGGTACCACTGCAACCACAGCGACCTTTAATCCGCTGGTTACCCGTTTGATTACTGATGAAATTTATCTGACCCACGAACCAAGTTTTGATTTTGCTGATCGTTGGTATCCCGACCAGCCATTTAGCTATAGTGTGTTCGAGAGCGATAATCTCGACGATAACGGCCCCTTCAACCAAGATCGGCGTTTCTCGCAGCTTTTATTGACCCCAACGCAATTCAAAGGCACGGCCAACGGCGGCGAATTACGCCAATTTAGCAGCATTACGCTACGGCTTAAATATTTGAGCGATGGTGCTGATGACGATTTGCTCAACGATAGTTTCGAGCCAATCGTGCGCGATACCCAACGCACCAGCGATGGTAAAATCCGCGCAATGGTGATCGAACGCGATGACGACGGCCCAGGCGATGAAATTGAAGCAGAGATGTTGGTCAAAACCAGCACTGGCGTTTGGCAAAGCATCAGCATGAACACCTTCCAAGTTGGCACGACCGAGCGCTGGCAAATTTCAGCCAGCCTGCCAACGACCGCCGCTCAACCACTGCAACTGATGATTCAGGTTGAAGACGAGGCCGGCAACGTTGGGGTTGAAACCTATGGGGGACGTTTCGATATTGATTACGAAATGTATCTGCCCAACGTAAATGTCAACCGCTAGCTATTACTAATGTTGGCGGTGGTGGGTGCTAGCTGCAAGTTAGCACCCACGATTCTCCCATGTACGTTTTGTTATATAAAAAGCTTAATTAAAGATAAAATACTTGCAATATATGTTATTCTATATATTGTCAATGATCAAAATTCCCTATTCTAAACAGAAGTTTAAATCAATTAATTAGGATAGGATTTCATATAATTCTTATCTTGTAAAAACATTAAAATATATAATGAGATATATGAATAAGAATTTACGAAATGTGCCAAAAGGTGCAATTATTACTGGTATTGCTACAATAATTGCTGCAATAATTACTGCAATTATTGGTATTACCCCTTTTATAAACATTGATAAATCCAGTATAAATTTTTTAGTCCGCGTCATTAATAGAAGTAATGGAAATACTGTAGATAATGCTAAGATAATTATAATCTCAAAAGGAAAAAGTGTATCAGGAATTACAGACAATAATGGTATATCCGATTTTAGCTTGGATTTTATTTCAAACGGAGATATTATGGAAATAAATGTAATATATGAAAATATTGAGATTGTGAGGGAAAATGCGGTTATTGTAAATAACCAGACCTATGATATACAAATTGATGTTCCTGATTCAAATAATATAGATAGAGAATCGAAGAGCGATAAATTCGAAGTGCTGCCCACCGAAATTAGTATAATATCAACAGACATCCCACCAACAGATATTCCACCAACAGATATTCCACCAACAGATATTCCACCAACAGACATCCCACCAACAGATATTCCACCAACAGATATTCCACCAACAGATATTCCACCAAAAATCCCAAGTATTGTATTTGTATCAAATAGAGATGGTAATGATGATATTTATCTAACAGATGAACATGAAACGTTTAGTATGAATTTAACAAATAGCCCAAATGATATATATAATGGACATCCTAGTTGGTCTCCTGATGGAAAAAATATAGTCTTTCATTCTAATATGGATGATCCAGGCGGCCATAATTCAGAAATATATATAATTTCGGTTGAAGGGAATAATCTTCGTAGATTAACTAATCATTTGGAATGGGATGGTCAACCATCTTGGTCTCCTGATGGAAGGTATATAGCATTTGAATCTAAACGAGATGGGAAATTTGAAATATTTTTATATGATCTTAATAATGATACAATAAATAAAATAAATACCAATATGTCTGCTGGTTATCCATCATGGTCACCTAATGGTAAATATATAGCTTTTCATTCCAAAGATTTTTCTGGAATGAATATATATATGATTAATATGGAAAATAATATAATTACTCCTATAACTATGGATGAATTTGATAATTGGATGCCGTCATGGTCTAAAAATAGTGAAAATATTATATTTTCATCTAATAAAGATGGAGTAAGAGATATTTATTCTTTGAATCTTGTCGATAAAAATATCAAGAAGGTAATACCTACCAATGAAGACGATTGGTGGCCAGTTACACTATCTCCAGATGGAACAAAAATAATTTTTTGTTCCTACAACTCTGGATTTTGGAAATTATATATAGCTAATATAGATGGATCTAATATCAGGGTCTTTGCTGAAAGTAATGGAGATACTAAATGGGCTGTATGGAAAAATTAAATAACAAAAATTCATATATTCAGCCTAGAAATCATACAAAAATTTAGATTTTGCGTAGCACTTTTTGATATCGTGTCTCATATAATTAACGTTTAATGCATTTGATCAAAAAAGTGCTACACTTAATCTGTGTGACCGTTACCCCTAACTCTCCCTCACCAACCCAAGTTTCCGCCAAGCCTACAGGAGCAGCATTTTATGGAAGAGCAACCAATTCAGCCTGTTAAGGATGGGCTGATCGCCCAAAATTATATTCCAACCGATCAAATTGCTACGGTTTTATACTTGGCTGATCGTTTGGAAAAACCGCTTTTGGCCGAAGGCCCTGCCGGAGTGGGCAAAACCGAGCTTGCTAAGGCTTGGGCCGCAGCAACGGGCCGCGAATTGATTCGCTTGCAATGCTACGAAGGGCTTGATGAAACCAAGGCGCTCTACGAGTGGGAATACGCCAAACAGATGTTGTATACCCAGCTTTTGCGTGATAAGCTCAACAATTTGCTTTCCGATGCAGATTCGTTGCGCTCAGCCGCCGATCGCCTAGCTGCCGAAGAAGAAGTTTTCTTCTCGCAACGCTTTTTATTGCAACGCCCGTTGCTCAAGGCAATTCTCAACCCCAAACCAACCTTGTTGCTGATCGATGAAATTGATCGCGCTGATGCTGAGTTTGAGGCCTTTTTGCTCGAAGTCTTGTCGGATTTTCAAATTACGGTGCCTGAGCTTGGCACGCTCAAAGCTGCCCATCGGCCAATTGTGATTTTGACTAGCAATAATACCCGCGAACTTTCCGAAGCGCTCAAACGGCGTTGTATGTATCTGTTCGTCGGCTATCCATCGCTCGAAGAAGAGTTGCGCATCGTTGAGTTGAAAGTGCCTTCGTTGGGAGCCAAAATGGCGCGCCAAGTGGTTGAATTTGTGCAACGCCTGCGCAACCTTGATCTCAAAAAATCGCCATCGATCTCCGAAACCCTCGATTGGGCACGCGCCTTGGTGTTGCTCAACGCCAAGCAACTCGACCAAACAACCCTTGATCAAACTATGACCGTGCTGTTGAAACATGAAAGCGATTTGCAACGCACCCAACGCGCAATGCAAACAGGCCGCAACCGCAACGACGAAGGACGCAGAAAGTAAAATCAAAAGGCAGAAATCAAAAGTCAAAAACTGTAGAAGAGATCAACAAATTATTGACTCTCCCTTCTATTTTTGACTTTTGACTTTTGCCCTCTGACTTTGCAAGGGGGGTTCCGATGCATGAACGGATTGTGGCATTTGTGAAGGCGTTGCGAGCAGCCGGAGTTCGTGTGTCGCTCGCCGAAAGCCTTGATAGCTTTAATGCCTTAGAACAGCTTGGCATCACCGATCGCCAGCTGTTTCACGATGCGCTGTTGGCGACTTTGGTCAAAGATGCAACCCATCAAGCCCAATTCGAGGAGCTGTTTCCGCTCTTTTTTGGCCATGGCGATGCCCCGATGACCAACGGTGCCAATGGCTTGAGCGGCCTCGATCCAGAGGAATTGGATCAGCTGCGCCAAGAAATTGCCCAACTCCGCGAACGAATTCGCGAATTGATGCAACGCTTGATGGATGGGCAAAATCTCACGCCCGAGGAATTGGCGGCGCTAGCTCGTAGCTCAGGCATCAATCACATTCAATCGCTCAACCAACGCCGCTGGGTCGAACGGCGCATGGAACAGCAAATGGGCTTGACCGAGTTTAAACAAGCGCTTGAGGATTTGCTCAAACAATTGGAAGCAGATGGTATGGATGCGGCAGCCCTCGCCGAAATTATGCAGCAAATGCAGGGCAATGCTCAATCGATGCGCGACCAAATTAGCCAATTTGTTGGCTCTGGCTTAGCCGAGCGCATGAGCGACGATTATAATCCGCAGTATGGCGACGATCTGCAACATCGACCCTTTGGCTCGCTCTCCGATGCAGATATTCAGCGCATGCGCCAAGAAGTGCGCCGTTTGGCAGCTTTGTTGCGTTCGCGGGCATCGTTACGCCAAAAGCGCGATAAAGCAGGTCAAATCGATATCAAACGCACCATGCGCAACAATATGCGCTACGATGGCGTGCCGATGAAATTGGAACATCGCAAGAAGCAACAAAAGCCCAAGCTCGTGATTATTTGCGATATTTCAACCTCAATGCGGCCTGTAGCTGAGTTTATGCTGCGCATGATTTATGAACTGCAAGATCAAGTGAGCAAAACCCATTCATTTGCCTTTATTGCTAACCTGCACGATATTACCGACCAACTCAACGATAGTCGCGCCGACATTAGCGTCAATGATGTGCTCGAAAGTATTCCACCTGGCTACTACAACACCGACCTTGGCCGCAGCCTCGACACTTTCTTGCATAGCTATTTGGACACGGTCGATTGGCGCACGACCGTAATTATCGTGGGCGATGGCCGAAATAATTTCAATAACCCGCGCTTGGAATCGTTGCAAACCATCCGCCGCCATGCCAAACGCTTAATTTGGTTTACGCCCGAAGATACCTATCAATGGGGCACTGGCGATAGCGATATGCAGCTCTACGCACCGCTCTGCGACAGGGTTCACCTCGTGACGAATCTGGCCGAACTCACCTCGGCGGTTGATCGTTTATTGGCTAACTAGCTATTTATTGAGCCACCTATAGGCCATAGGTGGCTCAGAATCCTCACCGATAATCCCCTGTATGGTTGCTTTAATCCACAATTAACCTGTGCTATAGTTCGTTGGGCAAGTGTGAGCTAGCTAACAGCCGCTTGTTTACGAATTGGGCATAATAGAACCACGATACATCAAACCCACGTCAACCCAGAAGGAGATAGCCAATGACAACCATGACAGTGCGTTTTTGGGGTGTGCGTGGCAGCCACCCAGTTTCCGGCCCAGAATATTTGAAATACGGTGGAAATACCCTCTGCGTCGAGGTCGAGGCCAATGGCCACACGATTATCCTCGATGCTGGGACTGGGATTATTAACCTTGGCAAAAGCTTGAATGCGCGCGCCAAAGCCAGCGGCAAGCCAATTGATGTGACAATTTTGTTCAGCCATATGCACCACGATCATACGCAGGGCTTTCCGTTTTTTACCCCTGCCTATCGTGGCGATACCAATATGCATATCTTTGGGCCTGGCATTTTTGAGCGCGATTTAGAAGAAACCTTGGCCAAAACTATGTTGCCGCCAGTTTTTCCGGTTTCAATGGCCGAATTGCCCGCCCAAAAAATGGTGTCGAGCATTCGCGAAACTGATGTACTATTGCTCTCAGAGGAACGCGGCGAGGCAATGTTGCGCAATCGTTTTCACGATAATCTCAGCGATATTGACGAGAATATGATCGTGATCAAATCCCTGCGCTCATATGCACACCCCGATGGTGTCTTGGTGTATCGTATTGAATGGCAAGGCATGAGCGTTGTCTACGCCACTGACACAGAAGGCTATATTAATGGTGATCAACGGCTCGCTCAATTTGCTCAAGGTGCTGATGTGCTGATTCACGATGCTCAATATACCGAGGATCACTACTTGGGCAAAGCGCCTGGCTTTGGCTCAACCCAAGGCTGGGGCCACTCAACCGCCACCATGGCCTGCGATGTAGCCCGTTCGGCCAAAGTTGGCACTTTGGTGCTGTTCCATCACGAGCCAAATTATGGCGACGATGTGATCGAGGCAATTGAACAGCATGCCCAGTCGATGTTTGCTGGCACGCTTGCTGCCCGCGAAGGCTTAGAATTGGTGCTCAACAAGCCCCAACCTGAGGTAATCAGCAACGACGATCCAAGCAGCACCGTGACTGAGCCATTGAGCACCGATGTCATAAGTTGATTAACGGTAGCAGGTGGAGGAAGACGCTCATGAATCCAACCATAACAACGATAAATCAGAGTTTTGGCTGGCGCATGCTAGGAGATAACCCAATGTTGAGCGATGCAGAACTGGCGTTACTCCGCGATGTTGAGCTATTTGATGGCCTTGCCCCAGAGCAGGCCGCGCAGATTAGCCGACGCTTGGTGCGACGTACCTTCCCTGCTGGAACTAATTTGATGTCGGTTGAGCAACCTGGCGAGGTTGTGTATATCATTCTGAGTGGCACGGTCAAAATTCATGTCGAGCAAGCAGATGGCACCGATGTGATCATCGCGATGCTTGGCGCTGGCGATACGGTCGGCGAAATGAGCTTAATCGATAGCGCTGGCCGCTCGGCAACTGTGGTCACTCAAGAAGAATCAACCTTGCTTTGGATGAATCGTACAGCTTTTTTGGAAGCCTTGCAAAACGCTCCAGTGATTACCTTGAACCTTGTGCGCATGCTTTCAAGCCGTTTACGCTTGGCCAATGAGCAAATTCAGGCCTTAGCAACCCTCGATGTGCACGGACGGGTGGCGCGTCAGCTCTTAGCCTTCGCCCAAAAATATGGCCATCCCGATGAAGCTGGCACGGTGCAAATTCCAATTCGCCTCACCCAGAGCGATTTGGCGGGTTTGGTTGGCGCATCACGCGAGCGAGTCAACCAAGTGATCGGCTATTTCAAACAACGTCGCTATCTGAGCGTCGATCAGCACTATCACATCAGCTTGCACAACCTTGAAGCTTTGGCCAAACGCATTAAGTGAATGCTCGGCTGAAAAGAGTATTGGTTTGATTCCAATACTCTTGTTATTTAAGCTGATAGATTACCAACCGGAGCCTGTCATGCTTTACTACCCCAAAATGGCTGATAGCCGCAACGCACCCTTGAGCCGTTGCTGGGCCTTTGAAAAATACGATGGCACAAATTTACACTGGGATTGGGATCGCGAGGCTGGTTGGCATCGCTTTGGCACGCGTCGCGAAGCCTTTGAATTAACCTGCCATGGCAGTGAGCAATTTAGCCAAGCCCATGCCCATCTTCAAGCAGCGCCAAGTCTATTTCAGGCAAGTTTGGCCGAGCCATTAGCCGAAATTTTGCTGAACCATGCCAATTATCAAGCCTACAACGAAATTCGGGTATTTACTGAGTTTTTCGGCCCCAACTCATTTGCTGGCCTGCACAAAACCGCTGACCCCAAACAACTCCGCTTGTTTGACGTTTGGTTCGCAGGCTATGGCTTTGTCGGGCCACAGCAATTTATCGCCGATTTTGGCTGCGTCAACAGTGCGCGCGTGGTTTACGAAGGCACATTAACTGGCCAGTTTTTCGAGGATGTGCGCAATGGCAAATTTAACGTGCACGAAGGCGTGGTTTGCAAAGGCGGCACTGGTGGCGTCGATCTCTGGATGGTCAAAATCAAAACCCGTCAGTATCAAGCGCGGCTCAAACAAGCTTTTGCCGAGCGTTGGGAAGCTTACTGGGAGTGAGCGGCTATGCTACAATCCAAGATAGCGAATTGCTTTACAAAGGATTTGAGCATGACGACAAATCAAGAACTTGCCAACACGCCCGACAATTCGGCCCGCGTGATTGGCCTAATTGTTGGTGATGTGGCGATTTTTGCCTTATTTGTAATTATTGGGCGGCTTTCGCACGAGGAAGGTGTGAATGCAGATGCAGTGATTAATGTAGCTGCTCCATTCGTAATTGGCTGGGGTATTGCTGCACCACTGATGAAGCTTTATACCCCAGCAGTCAGTGAACATACCAAAATCGCCTTGCAACGCACAGCGTTGGCGTGGTGTGTGGCTGCGCCAATTGGCTTGGTGTTACGCTCGCTGGTTTGGAAGCACGATTTCAAGCCTGGCTTTGCAATTACTACGTTTATTTTCAACATGATTTTGCTGCTGGCATGGCGCGGCTGGTCGGCCTATCGAGCGGGCAAGCGCAGCGCATAAACCCAATTCAGCGCATAAATTGTGGTTTATGCGCTGAATTTTTGTTTTTAGCGCACAATTCTGTCATCAAGCTGCCAGATTGGTAACTATCATTGCGGTCAGTGCTAGAGTATAATAGGCCCCAACCATCAATCTCCATTGCTAGGGTCTTGGGAGCTTTTTATGGAAGCAGATAAAACAATTGGTCAATCGTATCGCCAAATTCAGCAAACCCTGCTTAATCAAATTCTTCGCACCATTCTCATGTCGACAAGCGCGCTCAGTGTTGTGATGCTGATTGCCTTGGCCTTTCCCCAAGCCCGAACAATCCCCTTTGTGATTATGACCTTCGTTGCGATCAGCGGAGTTGCGGTGATTTTCACCAGTTTATACTGGATTCGCCAAGGCCATCAACAACGTGGAGCATTTTTCTTCATTATGAGTTGTATTTTATTAGGCGCAATCTTGGCAGTTGTGTTTAATGTTCCCTCGTTTATGGCACTCGTTTCAATTTTATTGATAATTGTTAGTGCCATCTTGATTGGCTTTCGCTATACGATTTACCCTTTATTATTATCAATTTTTGTTTCGATATTTTTAGCAATTGCCGACTATAATCAATGGTTTAAAGCCTATCAATTTGATAGTAGTGCAACTATCTCATTCATTGTTCAAACTATTGCATCATTGAGTATGTTAATCGTTACCGCAATTATCATTAATATGGCGGTAAAGCGCTTAGAAGAGAGTGCAGACGAAGCATTTTTACGGGCGCGCGATGCAGAAGATGCTCGCCTTGACCAAATTGCACTCAATGATCAATTGCACCACGATAACCTTGAAAAACAAAAACTGCTTGACGTAATTGATACGCTTGAAACTCCGGCGATTCCAATTCTAGCAGATACGGTGGTTATTCCCATTTTGGGCTATGTTGATAATGCACGTTTAACCAAAATTCAAAAACTGGTGCTTGAGCATATTCATCGTGAGCGCATCCAAACGGTGTTGGTAGATATTACGGGCGTAACCAGCGTTGACCAGAATTTTGCCCAAGGCTTACAGCGGTTGGTGCAAGCAATTTATGTTTTGGGTGCAAAGGTGTTTTTAACTGGAATTCAGCCAAAAACTGCCCACATGTTTGTTGATTTCGATTTGCATACCGCCTTGCCCGAAACCTATGCAACCATTGCCGATGCAATTGAAGATTTAACCACGCTTCAGAGCAAAAAGTAGCATGGCCCAACCACAACCACACTACCTTGAATGGGCCAAACAGCAACCAACAAGCGCAATCTTGAGCAACAGCAGCGTGTATCTGCCAAGTGTGCGCAACGCAATTCAGCAGCAATTGACCGATCCTGTATCCTTCGAGGCTGCCCAACAGGCTAATCCTTGGGGCCATCCACGGCTTCAACAGGCTTTGCAAGCGTGGTATAAAAGTAGTTATGCTCCATTAATTGTGGCTGGAGCATCGAGTGCTTTAGCGGTCGTCTGCCAAGCGTTGTTGCAACCTGGCGATCATGCCGTGATCGAAACTCCGCATTATGAGCCATTTCAGCGTTGCGTTTTGGCTCGCGGTGCGACCTGGAGCGCCTGCCCGCGTGATTCCAGCTGCGAATTTGAGTTAGGGCAACTCGCAACTAGCATTACGCCCCGCACCAAACTAGTGCTAATCAGTAATTTGCATAATCCTAGCAGCAGCTTAAGCACTAAAAACCAACTACTGGCGCTGCAACAAACCCTCAATCAAACAACTGATAGACTTGGGCTTACGCCGCTACCAATCGTGGTTGATGAAATTTATTGGCATTTGGTAGCGCAGCCTGAATTTGGCAGCGTTGCTGAGCTTGGCGCACAATGGATCAGCATCAATAGCCTCTCTAAGGTCTATGGCTTAAGTATGTTGCGCTGTGGTTGGATTATGGCAGCGCCACCAATGCTTGCGCAATTGCGCCCCGCCTATCTCGACCTGATTAACATTGGCTCGCCGCTGACCGAATATCTGGCCGCAAGCGTGATTGAACACTTGCCAAGCTATCAGATGCAGGCTCAACGCCATGTTGCCGCCAATCGTCAACTGTTGCAGGTTACACTCCAGCCATTTATTGAGCGCGAAGTACTTTGTGGCGCGCTGCCTACCGTTGGTTGTACCTACTTTCCCAGCCTCAAGCTGCCTGTTTCCCAAATGCAGCAGCTGGCTGGATTGACTGGCTGTGTGCCTGGAGCATTCTTTGGCCCCGCCTACCACCAGCATGTGCGGCTTGGCTTTGGTGGCGATTCCGCAGCTGTTGCTATGGGCTTAGAACTATTTCAGCAAACCCTGTGCAGGTTGATTCAGCATTGACCCTACCAAACCCAGTTTTGTGGAGTAAGCCAACAACTGATCGTGATGGCAATACTCATCACGATCAATCTGGGGTTGAAGCATATGTTTAGCGTGAAAAATCGAAGCTTTCCGTCCAGCGGGCGGCTGCTTCAGCTTCTTGGCGCAGCCGATGTTGAGTGATGGCACGAAACCGAATCATACAACTTCGGTGAGTTTGGCAGGCTACCCGCTGGCAACTTGGGCAAATCTCGGCGAGCCGGACTGATTCTGCTGCATTGGCAGTGGCGACAACGCGGGCAATACGTTCATCAAGCATTCGCTCGTTGGCAGCAGCATTCTCAGCCAAACGCTGGCTACGAGTATGCAGATAGGTTTTCGGGGGCATTGACTGGCCTCATTTCATAGGATTGTGGGGTATCGCTGAAGCAAAAAATCAATTGGCTGTGGCTCATGTGGCTCGGTTTGAGCATCCATGAGTTGTTGATTAAGCGAGGAAGCTTGCATTGCTGATCTGCTTGTTGGCAAATAGCACCATCCCAAACATAGGCAACAGGCGCAACATTGATCGAAGAAACTTAACATAGTATAGCATACAAGCCGTCAGCGCTCGCGTATCTGCTATACAATAGCTATAATGGTTGATTGAATTGACTCGCAGTTCTGCTCGTTACTATTCCAGCTACCTGAACGCGCTATTGATCACAGCCTACTCATAGGCGGGGAGGCATTATGCCCAAAGCTCATCTGCAACGCAGCGATCTGCAAGGCCTTAGTCGCTTGGCAATTGAGGCGACAACCCAGATTACCAACATCAGCGAAGGCTTATTTGCCACGATTATGCGCCGCCCAAACCGCCGAATTGGTGGGATTCCTGGCTTGGTCTATCGCCAAATTCATACGCTTACGCGCTTGGTTGGCGCAAGCCTTGAGGCACTTTTGGCTGCATTTAGCACAGCGGCCAAGCAAACAGAATCATCACGCCAACGCGATGACCTGCTAGCAGCCTTAAATGGCGTTTTGGGCGATTATCTTGTGGCCAGCAACAACCCTTTACAAACTAGCATGAGCCTGCGAGTGGCAGGAAAAGCGCTTGAACCAGAGCAATCTGCGCTCCAAACAGTGTTTGAACAGCCCCAACCACGAATCTTGCTCTACCTGCATGGCGTGTGTATGCACGAGCAACAACTCAAGCAGCATGGCCATGATCATGGTTTAGTTGCCGCCGCAGCTTTAGGCTATAGCCCAATTCATGGGCGCTATAACACTGGTTTGCCGATTGCCAGCAATGGCCAGCAACTAAGCCAATTGCTTGAACAACTGCTCGCCAATTGGCCTGTGCCCGTTGAAGAAGTTGTGATCTTGGGCTATAGCATGGGCGGTTTGGTTGCGCGCAGTGCTTGTTACTATGCTCAGCAACTGGGGCATACCTGGCCTCAGAAGCTGAGCAAACTCATTTTTCTGGCCACGCCGCACCATGGTTCTGCGGTGGAACGCTATGGCGCTTGGTTGCACTACCTGCTTGAACGCAATCGCTATAGCGCTTTATTTGGTCAGATTGCTCGTTTACGCAGCGCAGGCATTACCGATTTGCGCTATGGCAAGCTGATTGATCACGATCTGCCAGCCTTTGATCGTTTTGAAAAACCTGGCCAACGCCCTGATCGGGTGGCGTTGCCTGCGCATGTTGCCTGTTATGCCTTGGCGGCCACGCGCTCGACTAAAAAAGCCGCGCATTCACGCTTGCGTGGTGATGGCTTGGTGGCGGTTGCTAGTGCGTTGGGTCAGGCCGCGAATCAGCCAGATTTGGATTTACAGATTCCTGCTGATCGCCAGGCAATTGTGTATAGCACCCATCATTTGGGCATTTTAGCCAACCAAGCTGCCTATCAACAACTTTTGGCATGGTTGCAGCCGCTTGAATCTGGCATGAATGCTGCTAAGATTGCACTCGAGAACTGATAGACAGAAGCCATTGCAGCACTACAATTGAATCCATCAACGTTGATGAGGTAGCTATGCTTGAGCGTTATCGTGGCTGTTTGTTGGGGTTAGCGGTTGGCGATGCAGTTGGAACGACGGTCGAATTTAGCCCACCAGGCTCGTTTAAGCCTTTGACCGATATGGTTGGCGGCGGGCCGTTTAATTTGCCGCTTGGGGCATGGACAGACGATACATCGATGGCCTTATGCCTTGCTGCAAGCTTGATCGAACGCCAAGGCTTCGATGCAGTTGATCAGATGCAGCGCTATTGTCGTTGGCGCGATTATGGCTATATGAGCAGCACTGGCTCGTGCTTTGATTGCGGGATTACGGTTGGCAAAGCCCTCAGTAGCTTTCAACGCACTGGCGAACCCTATAGCGGCTCGACCGACCCTGCAACTGCTGGCAATGGCTCGTTGATGCGTTTGGCTCCGGTGGTTTTGGCCTACGCCAGCCAGCCAGAGCAGGCTATGCAGATGGCAGTCGATAGCTCGCGCACAACCCATGGCGCGTTGGCGGCGCTTGATGCCTGTCGCTATTTCGCAGGCTTGTTAATTGGCGCACTCAATGGGGTTGATAAGGTGACGTTGCTAGCCCCGCACTATAGCCCAATTGCCAATTATTGGCAGCAACAACCGTTGCAAGCAGATATTGCCGAGATTGCCGCTGGCTCGTTTTGGCAGCGCCAGCCGCCAGAAATTCAGGGCACTGGCTATGTGGTGCGTTCGCTTGAAGCTGCTTTGTGGGCTTTTGCCAACAGCGATTCGTTTCGCGAGGGCTGTTTGATGGCGGCCAATCTTGGTCACGATGCAGATACCACTGCCGCAATTTATGGCCAAATTGCCGGAGCCTACTATGGCGAGGCTGGCATTCCCGCCGAATGGCGCAAACCGATTGTGAGCCACGACCTAATTGTCGAATTTGCCGAACGCCTTTATCGCTTGAGCCACTAAAGCCAGCAAACACAAAGCCCCTCGTCCGTTCAACGGACGAGGGGCTTTGATGAGAGAAGTTTAGCCTTTGGCAACCTGTTGCTGATCGAGCATGCGTTGGGCCGCGCTTTGCAAGGCTTCGACCCGCTCGTCATCGGGCAACAATTTGGCTAGTTGTTTGTAGGTTCGCACTGCTTGGCCATACTCTTGCACGCGCATCAGCACATCAGCCAACTGCTCGTAGGCATCTGCATCTTTTTGGTCAAGCGCAATTACTTGGTGAAAGGAAGCGATTGCCTCTTCGTAATTACGTTGCTGAATCGAGAGCCGCGCAATTTCGCGCAATTGCACCACCGCATCTTTGGTGCGCAACGAGAGAATGTTAAAGCTGACCAAGTGTTGGCGGGCTTCGGTGTCGTTGGGCGCAATCTGCACAATTCTGTTGTACATTTCGGCAGCCTTATCAACTTTGCCCAAAGTCCAATAGACATCGGCCACTTGCTGAATACTGGCGACTGCATCCTTGACCAAGCCTTGCTTGCGTTGGAGTTCGGCCAGTTCATCCAAGCCAGCCAAGCCCTCATCAAGATAGCCTCGGCGCATCAACATTTGAGCGTGGCGCGATTTGATTGGGATATTCTTGGGTGCGAGTTGCAAGCCAGTTGCCAAAATCTCCAAGGCCCGATCAAGCTGGCTTTGGCTTTCGTAGTAGCTTGCCAACTCGTCAAGTTGGGTTAAGGCTTCGGGCAAACGGCCTTGGCGGAAGTAGATGTCGGCCAATTTGGTGTAGGCTTGACGATCGTAGGGCAGCAATTGCTTGACCCGCTGCAAGGCCTGAATCGCGCCATCGAAGTTCTCGTTGGCGGCGTAGGCTTCGGCCAAGCGGCGTTGTAACTCACCCTCGTTAAAGGGCTGAGCAAAGGCGTGTTTCGTGCTCAGCGCTGGCACCGTGCCAGTAATTAGAATTGCCTCAATTTTGCGCAACTGCTCAATCGAGCCAGCAGCGTTGCCTTCGGCGATATAGCTATCGGCGATTGCTTGATAGACCAACACTGGCGGTACCAACGGATCGGCGTCAATTTCCAGCAATTCGAGCACTTGATTGAACGAGTGCATTGCCGACTGATGTTGCTTGGCTGATTGTTGAATCAAGCCCAAGAGAAACTGAATAATTGCCCGATCTGTAATCAAGGTGACCGAGCGATATTCTGCTTGCACATCGTTCAGCTGTTGCGGATTGCTGGCTAACTTTTGCATCAAGCTCGCCACTGAATCCCAAATTGCATCGGGAAACTCGCCCATCATCGCTAAGGCAATATTTGCTTGGGCCATCACCACCAAATCATCGGGTTTTTGCACGATGACGCGGCGGAATTCTTCCAAGGCTGCTTCCCAGCGTTCGAGCTTGAGCAGCACTTGGCCATATTGAGCGCGCAAATTAACGCTATCAGGTGCCCATTCAAGCAACTTGCGAAATTGCTCAAGCGCCTTGACGGTTTGACCTTGGCGGAATTGTTGGTTGGCAACGTAGGCCAATTGTTCGGCGGCTTCATCGCTGCGGCCTTGTTTGCGCAGCACTTCGGCCAATTCAGCCCGAATAATCGTGCTATCAGCAGAAAGATCAATTAATTTGTGATAGACCCCAATTGCTTTGTGAGTTTCGCCGCGGGCTTTGTAGGTTTCGATCAACAAATTAAGCTTGGAGAGCGCTTGATCCATGCGGCCAAAGCGTTCGAGAATTTCGGCCATACGCAAGTGAATGGCATAAAATTCAAGATCGTAGCGAATAATTTCATGGCAAGCATCGAGTGCTGCATACAATAAATTTTGCTCGGTAAACGATTCGCTAGCCTCGACCAAGCGCTGAATCCGCTCGCTGCGGCCTTCGGTATCAATTGGGGTGAGCGGCGCAAAATGGACTTCGCTGGCTGGTGGCAAATTGGCAGCCAGCACATCAAGCGGGTCGATGTCGGTCAGCAAGCTTTGCGGCGAGTGAGCTAGATGGTTGGTGTTGCTGTTAATCAAGGCCTCAAGGCTGGCCATATCATCCATCGGGCTGGCTTCGACGCGACTTTTGGGGCTAAGGAAATCGGTGATCGACGGCATCTTGCCCCAAGTTTCGGTCTGTGGTTCGGGCACAGCCTCTTCTGGTGGCGGCGCGTTCAAAATACCCGTGCCAAGCATGCGCAATTTCGACATCATGCTGCGGTCGGTCAATTCTTTGGCTTTGGCATTGTATTGGGCTGCTTGCTCTGTGCCCCAACGCTTACCCTGCAAAAAGCCCGCCAAGGTTGAATACAACGAGGCGGCCCGCGCTACGTCGCCAAGCTCAAGATAAATTGCCGAGGTCGCTTCGTACATATCAATCAAATCAGTGGCTTCTTCTTTGCCAATTGATTGCAAATCAACGTAGCGAATTGCTTGCTCAAACTCTTGGGCCGCGCGTTCCATTTGGCCAATTTTTTGGTAGATTGTACCAATTGCAAAGTGGGCCGAGAGCGCATATTCATCGTTGTGGCTGGCAATCTCAAGCACGCGCAAGGCATCTTGGTGGCGCTCAAGCTCATCGTAGATCAAGCCCAAGCTATATTGCATGTCGGCGCGTTCGGGTAGCACGTCGACCACCCGTTCATACATTTGGGCTGCTTGCTCCAACAAGCCATTATTTTGATATTCAATTGCCTCGTTGACCGCGCGTTCGATCTGCTCTTTGGTTTGCAAGCGGCCTTGGTCGGGCAATTGATCGCCGGTTGCGGCGGTAATTAATGCTTGGCGAGCCAGATCAACTTTCTTTTTGAATTCTTGGGCCGAGAGGCTGGCAGGGTCGACATTAAGCGCTTCGACCGCCGCTTCATCAGCGGCATCGTATTGCTCAGCATCGTAAAACTGCTGGCCCAAATGCAAATATTCGCGAATTGCGCCAGGTTTATCGCCTGATTCAGCCAGCACCATGGCCAAGCGCACTCGGGCCTCTTCGTGGCTGGGATGAATCTCCAAAATATCGCGGTAGGCGCGCACGGCCTTGAGTGGCAATTTTTGGTCGATCAAGCGCTCGGCCAACTGCATAAACAGATCAATCGCTTGATCGGTGTCGCCTTGAGCGCGATAAATTTTGGCGATATATTCGGTAAAAATTGGATTATCAGGATTGCGTTTGAGCAATTCCTGCCACAATTGCAGCGATTGTGGCAACTTGTTGGTATGAAACAAGGCTGTGGCGACAGCAATCCGTGCCTGCTCGTGAGTTGAAAATTCGGTCATGGCGCGAGCGGCTTCAGTTAAGGCCTTGTTCCAATCGCCAGCACGTGATGCAAGCTGATATTGTTCTAACGCACGGTCAAAAATTGCTTGGTTCCCTGCCATCCGAACCCCCACAGACACAAGGATGAAGAACTTCGTTGGATGAGGAGCAGCGTTGCAACCAGTTGCCTGGATTAATGCTGCGCACTCGGCCCGTTGGCGATCTTACTTGTATCGAATGTTATTGTTACGTGTTGTTTGTCGATAGTCTTTCGCTTGGATTACGGTTTGTCTACAGAGTTCGACATCTAATAAACGCGAGGTAATCCGTGGATCAAGCTTATCCAAATCGACGTTAGTTGTGAAAACCGTTGGTAAGTGATGATTATAACGGTGATTGATAATTTGGAACAACTTTTCACGTGCCCAAGCAGTGGAACTTTCTGCGCCCAAATCATCGAGTACCAAAAGCTTAATATTGCGTATCTTGTCGAAACGCTCGTCGTATGCCACTTCGGAGCTTGGGCCAAAGGTTGAGCGCAAATAATCGAGCAAATCTGGTACGACCATAAAGATCGTCTGATACTCGCGGCGCACTGCTTCGTTGGCGATAGCGGCTGCAAGATGGGTTTTGCCACAGCCATACATCCCAAATAAAAGCAACCAACCTTTCGGTGCTTGGGCAAATGCCATCGCACGGTTATAAGCTTCACTGACCCCTTCTATTTGTGGCTTAAAGGTTTCAAAGGTTTTGTTTTCAAAGGCCAGCAAATTACTTTGTTGCCATAGTTTATCACGTTGGCGAACTTCTTTTTCTGCTTGTTTACACTGACAAGTGTTTAATATTCCAAAGTTTGGGTCGCTGATCGGCACATCCATGCAGAAATAGCCAGCGCCTTTACAAATCGGACAAATCTCCTCCATCGGAGTCGCCGCTTCTTCCGAAGAGGGCGGCATATTTGCCCGTGGTATATTTGCTGAGATCGAAAAGCTGCTCGGATCGATGCGACGTAGATTCTTTTCCATCGGTTTCCCACCGTTCTAAGATGCGCCGAATGTAGCGCCAATTGCGCACATTGGCTTCAACCGCTTTGGTGATGGCTTCTGCGAGCCATTCAGCGGGATATTTGGCGCTGGCCTCGTGCAATTGCTCAATGAGCAGCGGCGTGAGCAGGCCAATATTTTTTTCGTATAGGCCAAAAATAGTTGGTTGGGCGGCGGGGCTAGCGTCGGGGGCAAGCACCCGTTGGCCTGCTTGACGCTCGACCCAATGGCGGTTGGCTTGGGTATTGACCAAATACCAACTGACCACGCGGCCAGGCTCTGGGCTGATTAAGTGCAGCAATGTGCTACGTTCAACGGCCAAGCCCAAGGCCTCTTCTAAAACGTCGCTGGTTGGGCGCAATTGCGAAACGCTGCGTAACGCTTGGGCCAACACAGGATCGTTGCATAAAGCATCCCATGAAACCCGTTTGGCGCGCCCGCGCTGCTGGCTGACCAACCAAAAGATATGCAGGGTTACTTTAAGCTCAGCCAAATTGCTGATCGAGGGTAGAACATCGCTAAAGAATTCTGCCGGTAGCGGCACGAGATTCTCAGTTGAGAAGCCATGAAACGCCGCCACGGGTTGCCTCCAAAAGTAGCACTGCGCTGATTCGTCTGCACTCAATGATACCACATGCCGCAACGCTTGCGACCAACTATCCACGGTGGAATTCACCTCCATCCAGCCTAGCGCCGCGCGGAAGCAGGGAACTTCTCAGGGCCAGCAAGCGTTATGCTTTAATCTAATCCTTACTTCTATTTAGCAAGATGGAGTTTCCTAATGCGCCGAATTTTAGGCCTTGTGGCAGTTTGTGTCGCGCTGTGGCAAGTTTCGCCAGTTGCCGCCTGTAAAATGCTGGAACCAACGATCGATAGTGTGACCCAACAAGCTGAACTTGTAGTGGTCGCGACTGTTACCAAGGTTGAAGGCAGCCAAGCGACCTTTAGCGTTGAAACGCCAATCAAAGGCAGCCTACCCCAAAACGATCTTGATGTGTTGAACCATCAAATTAACAATGGAGCCGATTGCCAACCAACCTTAGGCGATGGTAATCGTTTTATTGAAGGCAGTCGCTGGGTCTTGTTTCTTGTTCCAACCACACTCGACCCCGATATTACTTGGCAAACTGCCAGCTTTGGCGATTATGGCGCATTGAAAGTTGAACAAGATCAAGTAAGCTATAGCGAGCAAGGCACTCCCCAGCAAGTGCCATTGCCTGATATGATCGCAACCTTGACCAATTTTAGTGGGGTTAATCCGAATCAGTTGGTTGATCCGGTGCCTGGGAAGCCTGCGGTCGAGCCAGCAATTATGCCAACTCCAGACCCAGCCTTGGTCGAACCATTGCCCAATAGCAATGCTAACCCTGCTGCTCCAGTTGATGCTGCTGCTCCAGCTGCGGCCAATCCCAGCAGCGCCCCAAGTTGGTTGCCATGGCTGCTGGTGGGCGTAGCCGTCGTTGCTGCAATTGGGGCCTTGCTTGGTTGGCGCCGCAGCCGCAACGCCCAGTAATAATTGAATATGTTGAGAGCTGTTGCTTGTAAGGAGGTAGTTATGCGTTGGATGTTGGGATGTTTGCTTGGCTTGGTCGTCGTTTTGTGGTCTGCAACTCCAGCTGCTGCCTGCTCGCTGGCCGTGCCAACCCTTGATGGCCTAGCCCAACAAGCCGATCTGATTGTGGTGGCGACCGTCACGCAAAGTGAAGGTAATCATGCCTTATTCACGGTTGATACCCTGATCAAAGGCAATGTTGCCAGCGAGCCATTCAGCGTGCTCGATCATACAATCGATTATGACGCAATGTGTAAGCCCATTTTAGGCCTTGGCAATCGTTTTGCAGAGGGTAGCACGTGGGTTTTGTTTCTTGGGCCAAATCAATTCGATGGCCCAGCGGTTTGGCAACCAATTAGTTTTGGTAACTATAGTTCACTTGATGTTGATGAGGATGAGGTGCGCTACTTCGAGCAAAACCAAGAAATCCGCCAACCACTGGCTGATCTGGTGAGCACGCTGACGAATTATAGTTTGGCAGGTGCGCCCACCGCCACTGTGCTGCCAGTCGATCAAACTGCTGAACCAAAAGTACAGCCGAATATCAGTATGCCAACTGCAACCCCAGAGCCTGTGCTTCCAGCTACCGAAACCACAGCCGAGCAAGCAAGCGTTTTGCCGTGGGTTTTGGTTGGCATCGGCGTCTTGGCTGGCGTGGGCGCATTGGTCGGTTGGCGGCGCAGTCAACGATAAATCCAATTAGGTAATTTAACGCAGAGGCGCAGAGTAAATTAATGTGCTCTGCGCCTCTGCGTTAAAACCTATTTCTATGCGATGACACAGCGTGCTACAATGGTTGCTATGACAGAATTCAAGCAACGGTGCTTCGCCTTATGCCATCAGCCAAGTATTACAACCAGCTCCAAATTTTTCAGGCCAAACGCTTAGAACGCGATTACAAACATCTCCTCGCCGAGCCACAATACCATGGGCTAGCTCAGTTTTTTCTTGAAGATATGTATGGGCCATATGATTTTCATGCCCGCGATACCCAAGCCCGCCGTTTACACCAATTTATTCATTTGGCGCCGGGCTTGAGCATCGAAGATATTGAGGTAACGCTTGATTTGCTCAATCTTACGGTTCGGCTCGATCAGCAGGTTGCCGATTGGCTTGAGCACAATGGCGTAACGCTACCATTTACAGAAGCTCAATATGAAGAGGCCTATTATCGGGTCAATAGTTTTGAGCCACGGGTACGCCAAATCGAGCTGATCAACGAATCGCTGCGGCGGGTGCATCGCTTATCGCGCATTAGCCTGCTTGGCACGGCGCTCAACAATACCAAAACCTTTGCCAAATTGATGGGCATGGGCGAATTGCATCGCTTTTTGCGCCGTGGCTATCAGGCCCTGCAACCAGTTCACGATCTCAAGCCCTTTCTGACCCAAGTGACCCATACCGAGCTTGATCGGCTCAAACGGATTTATCGTTTGGTATAGCCCAATCCTTGTAAGGCCCGTTCTGCCTCGTGATGTTCGTTCCAATCGATGTCGCCGCTGGCGTAAATGATATTGCCTTCGTGGCCTTTACCCAGCAAAAGCACCACATCGCCAGCTTTGGCGTTGGCCAGCGCTTGCTCAATCGCTGTCCGGCGATCGGGAATTAGCCAGCAGTTTTGGTCGATAATTTTGCCCTCTGCTTGTGCTCCCGCCGCAATTTCCTGCAAAATCTGCATTGAATCTTCGGCGCGGGGATCTTCATCGGTCAGATACAGCAGATCGCACCATTTGGCGGCAATTTGGCCTTGAATTGGGCGTTTGGCCCGATCGCGCTCGCCTGCCGAGCCAAAGACCGCAATCAAATTGCCTTGGGTCAAGGGGCGGAGCATGCTCATCACTTGCTCGAACGAATCGGGGTTGTGAGCATAATCGACCAGCACGCTAAATGGCTGACCAAGCTCAACTTGCTCCATCCGTCCGTTGATGCCAGCAATCGCTTCGAGCCGCTGAATCGCCGCCGCCAAATCAACCCCGCGAGCCACACACACGCTCAGCGCCGCCAGCACATTGTAGACATAAAATGTGCCGACTAATTGCAAATTCAGCTTGAACGTGCCTTGGGGAGTTTGGGCCGTGAAGCGCAGGCCTTTGCTGGTTGAAACAATCTCGGTTGCGCGCAAATCGGCTTCAGCATGAATTGCATAGCTTAATTGACGCACCTGGTTGCCAGCCGCCAGCCGATATTGCTCAGCATGCGGATCATCTGCATTGACGATTGCCACTTTTTCGACCGTCGTAGTTTGGCCAAGAATTGCTTTTTGGCTGGGGCTGGTTGCCAGTAAATGAAATAATTGGGCTTTATCGGCGCGATATTGCTCGACCGTGCCATGGTAATCGAGGTGTTCGTGGGTCACATTGGTAATTAATGCCACATCGTAGGCACAATCGCCAAGCCGATTCCAACGCTGCGATAAGCCATGCGAAGTGCTTTCAACCACTGCATAGCGACAGCCAGCAGCCACCATCTCGCGCAGCATGGCCTGAATCTCCAAGGCTTCGGGGGTCGATTGGCGGGTTTTGTTGGCCCATTGACGTGGGCCAATTTTAAAATCGACGGTGCTCATAAAGCCAACCAACTCGCCGCTGGCTTCCAAGGCTGCCGCCGTTAAAAAGGTAGTCGTGGTCTTGCCCTTTGAGCCAGTAATCCCAATCACTTCTAATTGGTTGGCAGGGTAATCGTAAAAGGCAGCGGCAATTGGCGAAAGCGCCACTTTGGCATCGGCAACCAAGGCCGAGGGAATGCTGGCTGGTGGTGCTTGATTGGGATCATCATAGACCACCGCCACCGCGCCTTGCTCCAAGGCCGCCGCAATATAGCGATGGCCATCGACGTGCACACCGTTGATCGCCACAAACAGCGCGCCTGGCGTAACCTTGCGTGAATCATAGGCCACGTTGCTAATGCTCGTGCTGTGATCTCCAGCGGCTTGATGGGCAACATGCAATAAAAGTTCAGCCAACGATTTCATCAATTATTCCTATTCAGAACGACGGCGCTGCCAAAGCCAATACGCCGGACGCAAGAAAACACGGTCATAGGCTGGCAGATAGCGGACTGGTTGGCCGCCCCAGCCTTTTTTGAAGCGATAGACCCCGGCCATGCCCGTTGCTTGTGCCGCTTGTTCTAAGCGTTCGCGCTCAGCAGGGTCAGTCGTGGTTTCAAGGGCTAAGAATGCTTCGGGAATGCCCCAAAAATCGTAGAGCGTGCACCCACGTTGTTTGGCCCAAGTGATTGCAGCCCATTGCAAGGCATGGCTGGCGGCAAATTTCAGGCCTTCTTCGTTGGTGCCGCTATACATATATTGGGCTTCAGCGCCTTGGGCAAAGACCAAAAAGCTACCAATCACCCGACCTTCGCGCTCAGCAATCAGCAAGCGGGCTGCACCATCGGGCTGATCGCCGCCAAACAAACGCCAAGCTTGCGCATAATACTCGCGGCTATGAATGCCAAACTTAGCGCGTTGGCTGGTAGCTTGCATAATTGCATAAAACTGGTCGAGATCGGCCTCGGTTGTGCCAACCCGAATTGTTACGCCTTGGCGCTCGGCGCGGCGTACATCGGCGCGATGGCCTTTGCTTGCTTGGGCTTGCAAGGCTGCTAACTCTGGCTCCAGCTGAAGGTGAATCGAGGCGCTAGGCTGCATACTGCTGCTTGGCTCGTAGCCCGCCAACAATAGCTCAGAATGGAGTTGATCAGGCGTTCCTGCATCAAGCAGATTTGGCTCTAGGCGCAAAAATGCCGCCCAACGCTTGCGGGCCAAGCGCTCCAAACTTTGCAACAACAAGCGATTTGCTGCTTGATCAGCTGACCAAATTGGGCCTCGCGGCACATAAGCCACCCGCAAGCCATATTGCGAGCGCCACAACACCTGTGCTCCGGCGCAAAACCCATGCTGATTGTAGATGGCGATGCGTTGGGGTTGCCAGCCAAATTGGGCTTTGAGCTGGCCCCATTCTGCTTGTTGTAAGAGATGGGCTGTGGGCTGAGCTGCCAACTCAGCCGACCACTGAGCGGCATCAAGCTCGCGTAGCGCAAAACTCACGCTTGGCCTCCTCGCCATAACCGTTCAGCAAAACCGTGTTCGGCCACGCTGGCTGCATAAGCGCGTAGCTCTTGCTGCATTGATTCGACGGTGCCAAACAACTCAACCATTTGGCTGGCATAATCGGCAACCGCAGCAAGTTTGGTGGCTAAGGTTTGCTCGATTTGAATGACTTGATCAAGCGTTGGTTGAACTTGGGCCAAGCGGTGCTCGCGGGCATTGTTGCGGGCAGAATAGGGCAAATCTTCATACCAACCCACGTTTGATAATACCTTTGCTGCCACGCCATGGGTAATTTGATGATCAACGTGATTACCAACCGCCAAAGGTGCATACCACTGCGCAGCAGGATATTGCTTAGCGAGATCCTGAAGTTGGCTGGTTAAACTTTCCCACAGCAAATCGTTGGGCATTGGCGTGCCAAAAATCGCCTCGACAGAATCATAGGCAGCGTGGCGATAAATCGCATCGTGTTGCTCAAGGAAGAGCAAATCTGCTCCAAGCCGATCGGCAGCAGCTTGATCTTCTGCTCGACGAATGGCAATCGGATCGCTGGCTGCACCCCAACGTTCGTGCAGATAGGCAGCAAAACTGTTGAGTTCGCCGCTCGGTGGTGCACTGCAAATCGTAACGATCAAACAACGCTCGCCAGCAGCATGCCAACCAGCCAGCGCACCGCCAAGCGAGAGCGCCGCATCATCGAAATGCGGTGATAAACAAATGTGTTGATACATAAGCACACAGAACATAGAGCATAGAGCATAGCTGCCTTATGCGTATGTTCGGCTCCTTGTTACTAACTAGATGGGGATCGGGGATCGGTTGTTGGGGATCGGCAATTAAGCTAACGCAATCCTTCGTGTTCTTCGTGGCTAAGAAGCCCAAATCTTGGCCCAACCACCGATCCCAATTTCATCCTTCATCCCTCATCCTTCATCCTTTGTGCTATTCTTCGTCGTCCTCGCCATACCAATAATCGTCTTCGTCCTCATCGTCGTCGTCGATTGGCAGCGATTGCATGGGGTCGTCGAAGAATTGGAGTTCTTTGAGTGCCTCGACTGCTGCTTCGCGGCGCACGCCCTCGACTTCTTTAATTAGTTGTTCAAGAAAGCGGCGGGCAGCTGAACCACCAATTTGGCCAAGCGCCCACATAGCGGTGGTTGCGACTTCGATGTCGCCATCGGCGGTAGCGCGAGCCACGTGATTAACGATCGATTCGGCCAAATCGCCAAGCTCGCCTGCTGCCCGCACAGCTTCGAAACGCAACAATGGCTCGTTGGAACGCAACCCGTTCGTCACCGTTGGCAACCATTGATCTAAGCCAGTGCGGCCCATGGCACACAGCGCGGCAGCTTGCCAACCATCATCATAGCGTTGGTAGGCTGCACCAATTTCTTGATTGACGCGGGGATCGCTATCGGCCAAATAGCCTAAGGTTTCCAAGAGCCGTTGGCGCACCAAGGTCGAAGTTTGCTGATCGTCGTAGGCGGCCCAGAGGTGCTGCGCCAATTCGTTGCTGGTGCGCTGATCTAAACTGCCTTCGCCAGCGCGCAAAGCCCATGCACCAAGCGTGATTGCTGCATTAGCCCGCACACCATCGTCTGCATCGTTAACCAACAATTCGCTTAAACGCCGCAAACTAGAGCGGCGGGTATCCTCGGCCATTCCTTTGACGGCGGCAATTCGAATCGCTGGATCTTGGTCGGTGAGCAAAATGCTAAACACTTCGCGAAAATCAAGCTCTAGGCTAGCCTCGGCTACTTCTTGCATTGCTTGGGCCAAGTTGCGGCGATGGCTTGGCTCGATGCGAGTCCATTCAAATTCAAAAGTATCAGCTTCATCTTGGTCAAGGTCGTTAAAAACTTTGAGTTCGCTCAGCACGATTGGGCGATTATGATCGCCAATTTCGATGATTGCTGCTTCAATATCGCGTTCATTTTGTTCTTCGGTCATATCTCACCTTCGTGATAGCATTGCATTTTAGTCTACCACGGATAGATCACCGACAGCTACTAATGATTTCGTAGTAGATTGGGTTGCTTGCTACCCAATTTAATGTACTGGGATTCACTATCATTTGTTGTGATCCCTTGGTTTTCCACCCTTCCGTCCCGCCAGCGGGAGACGCAGGGGGTTTTGCACGAGGGGTCGGGGGTCAGGGGCTGGGGATCAGTATCCCGTGCTGTGCCACCCTCTGTTGCCAACCCCAATGATTTTCCGATAGCCAACATCCTATGTCCCATAGCCTGTGCTTCGTGGTTTCCGTAACCTGCTCCCGAACTGCTGGCCCCTGATCCCCGACCCCCGAATCCTGATCCCTACTTCCGTTCGTAGCGCCGAACTTCGAGATCTGGTTGCAAGCGGCCTTGTTGCTCTTCGCCAAGGGTTTCTTCGCTGGGCACGGTAATCGTGTCGGGGTCGCCATCGGAAATAAATTTAAGGTCAGGCCGTTCTTCAAACAGCTGATACCAATATTCCAATTGCGAATCGATAGCTTGGGTGCGGCGAATGTGGTAGGGATCGAAGGTTTGCGAATAGGGCGAAGGGCTGGCTCCACCAGTTACATCGACGGCGGCGCTCAAGGTGTAGCTTTCGCCTTCCGATTCGCCTTCGCGGACTAAGCCCTCGTTGGCTGGAAACATACCCAAGGGATAGCTGAGGCTAGTGACTTGATAGCCATCGCCGATGCGCTCTTCAAGCTCTTTGATTGAGAAGGCCAATTGCCATTGAATCTGTTCTTCATCTGCTTCGTCGAGGCGTTGGTGGGTATAGGTATGGGTGCCAACCTCGCCGCCCAAGGCCACAATTTCTTGCAGCTTTTTGGTTGCCAACTCTGGCTGACCAAACAACACTCGTTCCTTAACATCAACATCGATCAACGGGAAGAACACACCAATCGCTGGAAAATCTGGGTGTTCGGCGGCAAATGCCTGCAAAATGCCCATGGCCGACGTTGGGTCGATTGTGCCATCTTCGAGATAGCGGAACTGGCCGTCTGATGAATCATCGAAGGTCAGCACGACTGGCGATTTGCCCAAGGGCACGGTGATATTGTTGTTAACCAAATCGCGCAAGGTCATTGGGTAAAAATTATTAGCATACAACCACTCTAAATCCTCGCGCAGCTTCTCGGGCGAGCGGCTATACTCTGCATCGGGCGATTCAATTAAGTGATATTCTAAGACCAACACCCAGCCAATCTCGTTGGGCGCATATTTAGCGAGATCCGCATCGCTCAAGCCAGCAGGAGTTGGCGAGGCAGCGGGGGTTGCTGTTGCGGCGGGCGTTGGCGAAGCAGCCGTCGTTGGCGAGGCGGCAGTGGTTGGGCTAGCAGCAACAGTTGTGGTTGCTGTTGGAGCTTGAGTTTGGGGCGCTTCAGTGGCAGTACCTTGACCGCAGCTAAGCAACACCCCACAAACCGTCAAACCCCACAGTCCACGAATCCAACGTCGAATCATGCCTACAGTACTCCTTATCTTTGCGATCAGCACCACGATCTTGTGCTATTATCGTGCGCGATTCTATGTTAATCATCATACTCGATCTTGCCGACCCACCGTAGCGCGAGAGAAGCGTGAGAAGCTGACAAATTCCTGAGACAGTTCCGCTAAGGCGCGGTTTGTTAACTGGAGGACTGCCCATGGCCTTCGCCACACCCGAACAGGTGCACCGTTACCCTCGTCGGTTCAAATGGATTTTTGAGGTGCTTTGTACCGTCCTCGTCGTCGTTGCTGTGGTGCGCTGGGGACGTGCCGTTTTGCAGTATCTCTGGGATAGCCGCAACATCAACGCCGCCTTTATCGCTCGCGACACCTTTTACGAACCAGTGGTTAACTGGTTCAATCAAACTGGCCAATCGCGCCCGCGCATCCGCGACTTGCTCGATCTTGCGCCCTCGTTTGGCTGGTTGGGCTTAGCCTTGCTCGTGGTTGTGTTTGTTCGTAATTTCTTCCCCACAATTCGCACGAGTAGCCGTGGTATTTTAATTGAATGGGGCAATGGTTGGTTGCCCGTTGGTTGGGAGCAAGTGAGTGGCTTGCGGGTTACCGAGGATCTCTCAGGCGAACGCTTTGTGCTGTTGTTGCAAACCAACAATAAAGCCTTGACCAGTTGGCATCGTTTTTATAGCTTGCTTTATCGGTTTAGTTTGCGCCGTGGGGTGCTGATTACCTCGGGCATATCCGATTTTCTGCCGTTGGTGCGCATGCTCACCAGCGAGCTTGAACAGGTGGCGCGCCAAACCAAACAACCTGCGGTTAAGCTTGATGAAAAGGCTTCCTCGCCGTTGTTTCAACTGTTGCTCAGTCCGGCTGGCTTTTTCAGCCGCCGCTCCAAGAGCGACAAAGACTATGTGGAATACGCCACCCAAGCAGGCCTGACCGCCCAACCTGGCCGCGTCGCCAGCATTATGGCTACCTACCCTAAGCGCATTAGCACCTTATTGGTTGGGGGCACTGCAATCATGGCGGTGCTCGGGCTACTACGTGTGCTCGATATGCTGCGTCAATGGATTGGCCTGAGCTTTGGCTTAGGCGGTATTTTTAGCAGCGCTCCCTTGCCGCTTGATCAAAGTGTTTGGTGGCTGCCAGTTGCCGCAGTGCTCTTGCTGATCGTTTTAATTCCTATGTTGGTCGTGGTGCGCAACATTCTGCCCGATATTGAATCGCGCCAAGAAGGCTTGATGGTGCGCTATTTCAACCGCTGGCTGCTGGTGCGTTGGGAAGAAATTATTGCGGTTAAAACGGCCAGCCTCTCGGAAGATAACCATGTGGTGCTGATCCAAACCACCAACCAAAGTTTGAAGTTGATGCATCATCTTTCGTCATTGCTGTTCGATGGCTCGAATGCCCGTGGGGTCTTATTAACCTCAGCCTTGAGCGTCTACGATCCCTTGGTGCAGCAAATTGTGCTCGAAGTTTCGCGCCGCCAACGACCGAACGACCAAGATGAAGGTATCTTGACCGAAGACGCGCCAGCCTGGTTGTTGCGCTTGATGTTCAAGCCTAGCGAGGCGATCGATCGCATGGTTTCCAACATTTTGCGCCGCGAAGATAGCGACAAAATTAAGTTTGAGACGATGCTCACGCTTGGTCGGCCAATGCTTTGGCTGGCTGCAATCCCCACATTAATGCTTTTAGTTGAGCGCCATATCAACGGCGTGCACTATCCAACCGTTGGTTCAATTATCAATGTTTTGATTTTTGCTGGCTTCTGTTTGTTGGAATACCCAATTGCCGCCGCTGTTGCCCGCTTCAGCGAACGCAATATGGATGGCGATGCCCACTTGGCCCGCCCATTCTACCTTTACCCAACCGCCCAATTGCCGCGCATTGTCGTGATGTTGGGCGCATTGTTGCTGCTGGTCTTAAATGTACCCTTGTTGCCAATTTTGCTCTGGATTGGCGCAGCAATTTGGTCATTCCTGCTGACTTCTGGTTTGTGGGAAGGGCTGTATGGCTGGAGTGGTGGTAAATTATTAGGGATTGGCGCAATTCCTGCAATTATTCAGGTGATCGCGCTGATGATGTGGGCTTCGATGAGTTAATCTATTGTGTAGCACCGCAGAGGGCGCTTAAGCTTGGCGCTCTCTGCGGTTTTTTTATTGCGAGGAGCAGTATGCAATCCTACGATCTGATTATTATTGGGGCTGGGCCAAGCGGCCTGAGTGCCGCAATTGCTGCCCAACAGGCAGGCTTCAGCTATCTGGTGCTTGAACGTGGCGCAATCACCAACACGATTATCAATTATCCATTGCAAACAGCGTTTTTTAGCACAGCACCCAATTTAACCATTGGCAATGTGCCATGGAGTAGTATTCATCCGCATCCAACCCGCAGCGAAGCTTTGGCCTATTATCGCGGCGTGGTTGAGCATTTTGGCTTAAATATTCATATGTATGAGCTAGTTCAAGCCTTGGAGCGTTTAGCAGATGGCAGATTTCAATTGCAAACCACCCGCCATGATCAAACCAGCACCAGTTATCAATGCCAAGCGTTGATTGTGGCGAGTGGCTCGTATGATACGCCGAATCAGTTGGAGATTGCTGGCGCTGAATTAAGCAAAGTGCTGCATTATTATCGTGAGGGCCACCCCTACTATCGCCAAAATGTCGCGGTGATTGGCGGAGGCAATTCTGCTGCCGAGGCTGCGCTCGATTTGTATTATCACGGCGCAAACGTCTCGATCATTCATCAATTTGCCAGTTTAGATCAACGGATCAAGCCGTGGATCGCTGCCGATTTGCAGGCATGGATCGATGCAGGCAAGATTCAGCCCTTTTGGGAAGCCAATGTGACGGCGATTAGCCCAACCAGCATTCAAATAACCAAGGCCGACGGCTCGCAACACGAACAGCCCAACGATTGGGTTTTTGCCTTGATTGGCTATCGCCCAAATACCAGCATGCTTGAATCGGCTGGAGTTCAGGTTGATGCTGATGCTGTGCCAAGCCATGATCCAGCGACCTTTGAAACCAACGTGCCGAATTTGTTTATTGCTGGAGTGTTGGCGGCTGGTGCGCATCCGAGCAAAATCTTCATCGAAAATGGCCGCGAGCATGGCCCAGCGATTATTGCGGCTTTGCGCCAACGCTGGGCGGGCAAAGCCTAATGGAGATTGAAGGTTTTCGTTGGTTGTTGAGCGTTGCTGGCCAACAATTGCTGGCCGAGTTGAACGCCGATGCTGAGCTGAACGAAGCAAATTTTTTGCGCTATACCACCAAGTTGCGCAAACACTATCCAGCAGCGGCGGTTACGGCGGCGTTGGAAACGAGCTTGTTGCGGCGCGCCTCCCAAGCCAAATTTCCCCAGGCCAGCCAACTGTATTTTACGCGTGAGGCCTTGGAGCAAGCTACGCCTTGGCTGGTAGCCAACTATCGCCAACGCCATTTTGCTGCTGGCTCGCACTTGGCCGATTTGGGTTGCTCGATTGGTGGCGATGCCTTGGCGCTAGCCCAAAGTTGCCACGTTTTGGCGCTCGATCGCGATCCGTTGCGCTTGGCAATGCTGGCGGCCAATGCCCAGGCACTTGGCTTGAGCAACAACATTGCTATCCAAGAGGCCGATTTTACAAGCTTGGAATTTGCTGGCTACGATGGCTTGTTTATCGATCCGGCGCGGCGCAGCAATGGCAAACGAATTTGGGATGTTGAGCACTATCAGCCGCCGCTTTCGACGCTTGAGCGTTGGCGCAGCCAAGTGCCAATTCATGGAGCTAAGGTTGCGCCTGGCATTCCCGACGATGCCGTGCCTGCTGGCTACGATCTCGAATTTATTTCGCTTGATGGCGATTTGCGCGAGGCGAGTTTGTGGTGGCACGCTGGCCAAAGCGGCGGCCAACGTAAAGCGGTGGTGCTGACCAGTGCTGGCAGCGAACACAGCATCATTGCCAATCCTGAGCAAGCAGCGGCGGCGTTAAGCGAGCCATGTCGCTATTTGTACGAGCCTGATCCGGCGGTGATTCGGGCGCATGCGGTGGCTGATCTGGCGGCGCAACATAATTTGGCCCAATTTGATGCCAGCATTGCCTACCTCACTAGCGACAGCATGGTGCAATCGCCATTGCTCAGAGTGTGGCAGATTGAGCAATGGCTGCCATTTAATCTCAAGGCTTTGCGCCATGTGCTGCATGAGCGCGAGATTGGCCGCGTGACGGTTAAAAAACGTGGCTCGCCAATTACGCCAGAGGAGCTGAGCAAACAACTGCGCTTGAAAGGCCGCAATGAGCAAACCGTGGTGCTGACCAAATTGCAAGGCCAGCCGATTGTGTTGCTGGTTAAACTACGCTGAGTTGCACGTTATCTGCTGCATATCAGCCGCATATCAGCTACATTTGTTGCCAAAACCGCTATAAACTACGTCGTAGAATTAAACAGAAGTAGGAGGTTTGCATGGCAGCAGCACTTTCACGCCGCAGTTTTCTGAAAATAATGGCCTATTCGAGCTTGGCCACCACCGCTGGCACGCTTGGCGCAGCCGCCTATGGCTTCAATGTCGAAGCTGAATGGCTGAGTATTCACGAAGAAACGATCGTTTTGCCGCGCTTGGCTAGCGCCTACGATGGCTATCGAATTGCCCATTTGAGCGATATTCACATTGACGATGTGCTGATGACCCGTGAGCATTGGCTGACCACGGTGCGCATGGTCAATGCCCAAAAACCAGATTTGATTGCGATCTCAGGTGATTTTATTACTGCTGATGCTAGCCGCTATGCCGAGGATTTGGCGGTTGGCCTAGCGATGCTCGAAGCACCCGACGGGGTTGTAGGCGTTTTGGGCAACCACGATTATTGGAGCGATGGCAATGGCGAAACCGTGCGCCAAGTCTTGCGCGCAACTGGCATTCACGATCTGACCAATCGGGCAATCAGCCTCAACCGTGGCAGCAGCAAATTGCATCTGGCGGGCCACGATGATCTTTGGCCCAACCCAATTGGCCCCAACGACCCAAGCACCATGAAGCCAGTGCTTGACCGCTTGGTAAGCGAGTTGCCAAGCAACGATGCAGCAATTATTTTGGTGCACGAGCCTGATACTGCCGACTTCACCGCCAGCTACAATCGCTTCGATTTGCAGCTCTCTGGCCATGCCCATGGTGGCCAAGTGCGGGTGCCAGTCAAGGGTGCGTTGCTGCTGCCCTATTTGGGCATGCGCTACCCCGACCACCGCTATAATGTTGGTTCGCTGGTGCAATTTACCTCGTGGGGCTTGGGCTGTAGCTGGCCACAAGTGCGCTTTGGCTGTCGGCCAGAGATTGTGATGCTCAGCTTAGCATGTGCTTAACTTCAGATGAGTATCAGCCGATCTTGAGCAAGCTAGCGAGCAAACTGTGGTATCCTAGGGCCATAGGGCATAACCAATTAGGAGGATTGCAGGTGAAAGCCACAACCACACCACTACGCCGTGTCATGAGTATTGCAGCAGGCATCGCGCTCGGGATTGCCCTCGGAGGCGTCATCAGCATGTTTATTTTGGTGCTGATTCTGATCTAAAATAATAAACATAAACATCACGGGGCAAAGTAGCCCCGTGATTGGCGGTTAAATTAATCCCCGACCTTTGAACTCCAGATATTTATTAATCACCGAAACTGTGAGTTTATTGGCTGGTACATCAATGGTATGTACGCCAGCTTGGTTCAGCGTGTCGAGCACCACGCGGCGCTCATCGAGCACCATTTCGGCCACCGCTCGCTCATAGACATCGGTCGAGCTTTGGGTTGATTTGCCAGCGTAGCCGACGAGGTTGGGGTCGCTCATCACCACGCACAACGCCAAGTGGGTTTTGGCCAAGCGCGCCATATGCTGAATCAAGGGCTTGGCGGTATCCATCGTGCTGAGGTCGGTAAAAATCACCACCAGCGAACGCCGCTTGTTCTTCAAGCCCAAGTAGGAGATTGCGCGGCCATAATCGGCCTCGACTGGCTGTGATGGCAAGTTATACAGCATCTCCAACATTTGATAAAACTGGGCCTTGCCCCGTCGCGGCTGCAAAAAACGTCCCACATGGTCGGCAAACGACAGCATGCCAATATGATCGCCCTTGAGCATCGCCACATAGCCGAGCATCAAAGCGGCGTTAATCGCATAATCCAGCTTAGCGATATCGTTAATTGTCGGGCGCATCAAGCGGCCAGTATCGATGACCGAAACCACATATTGCGAGCGCTCAGTTTCGTATTCGGCGGCAATCAGCTTATTGCGACGGGCGCTGGCCTTCCAGTTAATCGAGCGAAACTCATCATCGGGCGTGTATTCGCGCAAGCGCTCAAACTCAGTGCCCGAGCCAAAAACCCGCGCTGTGCGCAAGCCAAGCTCAAACAACATACCTTTGCGGGCCAGCATATCGTATTTGCGCACATCAAGCACATTGGGGTAAACCTTAACCAATTCGTCGAAGGCGATTTTTGATTGGCGCAAAAACGTGCCAAGGGTGCTGGTGTAGCGCAGGTTGATATTGCCAAAGCGATAATCGCCGCGCCGCAGTGGCCGCACATGGTAGCTCACTTCTTGCACGCTCTCTGGCTCAACCTTGGTCTTGAGAATCAGCGCATCGCTAGGAAACTCCACCGGAAATTCGTCGCGAATTTGCAAATCGAGGGTGCGTTGGCTTTGATTATGCACAGCGAGCGTAATCAGGTTTTGTTCGCCAATCGAGAGCTTTGGTTCGTTAATCCGCGCCACTTCCAATAATGCTGGCTTGGGCGTGATAAACCAATCGACGGCCACAAAGCCAATCAGCAACAGCACATAGACCCAGATTGTCCAGCGAAAATCGGGGTTTTCGGCCCCGATTACCACCGGAACTAGGCCTGCGAGCAGAATTCCTAATAAACGGCGCGATGGAATCATCAGCGAGGAACCTCAATACGCCCCAAAATCCGGGTCATGGCGGTATCTGGGGTTAAACCTTCAATCTCTGCCTCTGGTTTGAGAATAATCCGATGGCGATAGACTGGGCGGGCCAAGAATTTGACATCATCGGGCACAACATACTCGCGGCCTTGCATTGCTGCATAGGTTTTGGCGGTTAGGAGCAAGGCAATCGAGGCGCGGGGCGAGCCGCCCAGCACCAAATCTGGCGAGCGCCGTGATTCTTGGGCAATTGCATTAATATAGTTGATCACGCCATCTTCAACCCGCAAGCGCCCAATTTCATCGCGACAGCGCATAATCGTTTCTGGGGTGACAGTTTGTTGCAAATTGACGTTGCTCAAATTGCGTGCGTTAAAGCCTTGGTTATAGCGGCGCAGCACCTCAAACTCAACTTCTGGTGGGCTATAGCCAACCAAAACCTTGAACAAGAAGCGGTCGAGTTGAGCTTCGGGCAACGGGTAGGTGCCTTCGTATTCCATTGGGTTTTGGGTCGCAATCACGAAAAACGGTTGGGGCAAGGGCATCGTCTCGCCATCGATCGTAACTTGTTGCTCTTCCATGGCTTCGAGCAGAGCAGCTTGAGTTTTGGCAGGAGCGCGGTTAATTTCGTCGCCCAGCAAAATTTGGGTAAAAATTGGGCCTTTGCGCAAGCGAAACTGGCTGGTTTGCATCTCATAAACGCTTGTGCCCATCACATCCGAGGGCATCAAGTCGGGGGTAAATTGCACCCGCTTAAACTCAGCTTGCACCAAATGCGCCAAGGTTTTGGCCATCAAGGTTTTGGCGGTGCCAGGCACACCTTCGAGCAAGACATGGCCGCCGCTCAGCAAAGCAACCACCAGTTGCGTCCAGGTTTCCTCTTGGCCAACAATAACTTTTGTCGCCTCTTGGCGCATATATTCGGCAACTTGTTTAACCAGCATTGATCCTCCAATATCATTCTCACGAGCACCGCACGATGCCCGTAGCCTCGGCAAAAAGAGCGTGTTTAAACCCGACCTTGTTGTTCCCATATTTGAATAAAGCGATCAATATCGCTGACCAAGGCCAAGATAGTGGCTTCGCTCGGGTTCGGTTGGCTTAACTGATTGAGCAAATGGGCAAGGTGATTGCGGTCAATTGTCTCGGAATAGCGTTGAACTTCGTAGATAAATTGTTGATCATCAAGCTTTGGATTAATGCCATAGGGCTTGGCAATGCGGCGTTTGAGGTAGGTTTTATAGTGGGTCTGCATATGTTCAGCTTGGCGGCCCCGTTGAAACAGATTTGCCATCGATTGAACATATTCGCTGCTATTGCGTTGCATCAAATCGATTTTGCTGGGCACAACTTGACCAAAGCGGCGGCCTGAGAATAAGGCCCACAGCCCAACCACAATCGCACTATACAGCATTGCTGCAACTAATGGTGAGTAGGGCTTGGCGGGCACTGGCGCAGCTTTTGGTGGCAAGGCACGGCCATGATGCACTTCATCGAAGGCAATCGTGCCACCTGCTGGTGTCCGATTGACCAGATTCAAAATGAGGCGGGCATTGCTTTCGCTAAACAAGCCGATGTTTGTAAATAGCATACCATTCGTTGAAGCGTAAATCATGCCGCTACCACGGCTAATCCCAAGCAAGGTTGGTTGTTGCTCAGTGCCGACAATCACTTGGCTATTTGGGCTTTTGCGCTCAAAATAGGCCAAGGTTTGATACTGGTCGAAGCTGGTAACCTCAGGATTTATCAAGCCATGGCTTGGTTTTTGGGTGCTAACCGGATCAAAGCCCTCAACGGCTTTAACCGTCAGATCAAGCCTAGTAAAGATCCCGTTTTGTTGATCGTCGACGATAATCAGCGTCGCGCCAGTTTCTTCGACCCAGCGCAAAACTGCATCAACCTCAGCAACTTGCCAACCATCGAAGCGTTCCGAAGGCAACGAGATCATGACATTAATCTCTTGATCAAGGTCGTCAAAACGGCGATATTCGTAGGATTCGGTTTGATAGCCAATTTTGTCGAACCAGAGTGGCAGGGCCGCTGCGCCAAGGGCACTTTCATTGTAAATCGAGCCAGCTTCGCTATTGTTGATTTGCAAATCGAGCGAGTTGAACAAAAAAAGTACCAGCGCGATAATGCCCACGACAATAACAGTGGTTTTAATTTTACTACTCATCTTAGCGTACCTCGCGCAGGCTGGTCACTTGTTGGCGATACTGATCAAAGGTTGTTTGATCAACCTCGGCAATCCCATACCAGACCCGATCAAAGGTCTGAATAACAGGTGCGAGGCGCTGATGCAATGGCGTGTTGCTGGGGACTGCTGCCAAAACTTCGCGGTTGGTCAAAGTCCGGTCGTAGCGCAGCATGCCACGTTCCTCCAGCCATAACAAGGTTGAAAGATACAAATAGCGCACTGCATCGCGAAAATTGGCTTCTTCGGCGGCGACTTTATCGGCGCGTTCAATTGCCTGCACACTGGTTAATTTTTGCTCTTCAGCAGGGGCTTTGCGGCGGGCAACCTTAACATTACTGCGCTGCACAGTTCTGGCAATATACAGAATCAGCCCCAACACAAACACCACCGCAATAACTGTAAAGCACGAGCTTAAGCCTTCGCCAAACAGCCAGCGCAGAAAGCTAAAATCCGGCGCTGCTGCGTCTTGGGGCTTGAGTTTATTAAATGGGTCGGTATTCAAAATAACTGTTAAGGTTTCGAGGTCTTGGGGGCCAGATTCACGCCCAGCGGTCAGGGCTTCGAGCATCGCTGCCAAACGATCGCGGATAGGTGGCAAATTTGGGGTTGTGCTAGCCAAAGCATCTTTGAGCCATTGATGATTAACTTCAATCAGATCTTCGCTTCGGGTGCGAATATGCTTCAGCGCAACGATTTTGTCGCTGGCCTCGCGCAGGCCAATTTCATCAGTTCGTTGGGCTGCGGTAAAGGCTTCGCGCAGCAATTGGGTATATTCGCTGACGCTGACAACCTCAGGCGCTTGGGCCTTGGCAACCAAGGGTTGGGCCAAGACCCCACTCACGAGCAACAAACCTGCTAGCATTCGCCAAATTCGATACATCTCAACCTCTCAATTAGGCTATTTATTGTTGCACATTCAGGCTTGGGTTGTTCGGCACCCCAGCATACGCTAAGCGAATTTGATCATAGTACAGTAAGGTAAAGCCAATATAGGCCATCGGTAGAGTCATAATCGAGGTAACTGTTGATAAGCCTTGGGTCAGCGCAATCGTTAGGGCACTGGTTTCGCCAAAGAGCGCCATGGCAATCGCGCTGATAATCGTGGTTACATAGCTGGCGAGAACACCTAAAAGTACCACCAACGTGATCCAAATATTGCTAATGCGACCAAACGCGCCTTTGGTTAAGACCCACGAGTGATGGATGGCTCGGAAAACATTAATCCGCTCGGCCACAATAATTTGTGGCACAAGGCTCAGCCGAACTCCAAAAAACCACAGCAAGCCCAAGCCTAAAACGAGGCCAGGCAGCTGAGCTAGGGCAAAAAACAGCGCTATAAAGAGGGCTAAAACGCACAAGCAGCCCCATGCAAATAGCGAGGGCAAATGGCGTAAACTGCTTAACACGACGTTGAGCCAACGGGGCTTGGCTTGGCGATAATGTTCGCCAACTGCGATCACACTTGCCGCCATCGCCACGTTGCGCATAATGAAAATCGAAAAAAAGCCAACCCCCAACAAACCCCAAATGTAGGGTGCAATATCAGCCCGTGGATACTCTAAGACCCACATGCCATCGCCCATTTGGTTATTTTCAACCCGCCGCGTCATTTCGGCCATAATGACGTTTAACTGTGATGTAGCCCGTGCTTGCACCCCGTTGGCTTGCATCCAGAGCGTGCCAATCAGTAAGGGCACGACTTGGAGCGCCGCCAAGCCCATAAATAAGCTCGAATAGCGCCGAAGCAGGTTGAGTGCTCCGCGAATTAACGTAAATAATGGCATTGGTGTGGGAGTTGATGATGGAGACTGCTGCACAAGAACCCTCTGCTTAAACACCATGGGAGCGGCAAGAATGCTACCGCTAACGTGTATTATACCGCAGCCCCCAAGGTTCTGATAGTGCAAAATGATCTTAAGTTAGGCCAAATTCATGGCTTCGCTTGGCAAGAGTGGAAACTGAAGCAGGGCCGTGACTCCAGGCTCAGGGTCATTTGGAATCAGGCTGATCGAGCCAGAAGCGCGCCACATCACTGCTGCACAAATTGGCAAGCCCAGGCCCAAGCGTTGCGAGCCATGGGTCGTCCAGAAGGGCTGCCAAATATCGCCAAAGGCATCAGCAGGAATCCCTTGGCCAGCATCACGGAAGGCCAAAACCGTGGCATGCTCAGTTTGATAGGCCTTGATCACAATCCCTGCGTGGCTTGAACCAGATTCCAAAGCATTGTTGAGCAGCTCAATGCAGAGGGTCAGCAATTCCCGTTCTTGCAACAGAATATACAAGTTGGGCTGAATTTCTAGCCGCAAATCTTCGACCGATTGATGAACTTGCAAGGCTTGATCGATCAGGCTTGGCAGCGCTTCGCTCAGATCAATTGGAAAGGGCGCGGGATTGCTGCGGCTGGCACCTTTGAGCAGATGAATGCGCTGAACCATATCTTTGCCGCCACGTACATGCTTGACCACTTCCGATAATAATTCGCGTTGGGCTTCATCAACTGCATCAAGCTCGGCCAATTGGGTATTGCCCAAAATCACTGCCAAAAGATTATTGAAGTGATGCGCCATTTGGCCTGCTAGCTGGGCCATATTGCGCAAATAGCCCAATTCTGCTTGCTCGGTTTGGCGGGCTGCTTGGTCGGCGACGGTTTGAGCATTGGCCAAGGCTACCGCAAAATGCGGGCGCGCCATTTCCAATAAGGCTACTTCTTCATTGCTAATCTGGCGATCTTTGATTGCAATTAGCAGCACGCCCAACAAGCGGGCCTGATGATGCAGCGGCACAGCGGCACAGCCTTGATAGCCAGAATCAAGCAATTGCTGGGTGATTGGCACCAAGCTATCGTTGCCCAAAACACAGGCATAAGCTTTGGTAATTGTGCCAAGTTCGGTGAGCAAATGCAGGCTTGGTTGATCGTTGGGCATGCAGAAGGCATCGCGTTGCGAGGTATAGGCCAAATCAATCACTGCATTGCGATATGAATACCAAGCGATGGCAACTGGCCCCATAATTTGCTGCAATTCTTGCTCGATACTGCGATATAGCGAATCGAGATCCAAATTGGCGCTCAGCGATTGAGCCAAATTATTGACCAATTGTAATTGCCGAGTTTGACGCGCCAGTTGTTCACGCATTTGAGCTTGGCGAATCGGCCCAATAATTTGATGCGCAATCAATTCAAGCAACACCTGATCATCGGCACTAAAATGGTCAATAATGCTGTGATAGACCGCCAAAACGCCTAACGGCCCACTGGCATCACCAATTGGCACAATTAAGGCCGAGCGCACGTTGGCCGCCGATTGCTCAAGCGCCAGCCAACGTGAATCCTCGCGCACATCTGCAATCCGTACTGTTTCACGGCTGCGCAAGGCATAGCCCGCTGCTCCTTCTTTAACCACGCGCTTGACTCGCTCAAGATTGTGCGCAACCCCATCATCGGTCGTCAGAATCTCAACATCAGCAACATCGTGCAACAAAAAAAGATTGCCATGGTCGGCGTGCAAGGCTTTGGTACTCACCTCGACCACATGAGCCAACATGCCCGAAATCGACTCGATCTGAGTAATATCGCGAGTTATATCGGCAATCAGGGCAAAGCGTTCGCGCTCGGCCTCGACCCGCGAAAGCACATGTTTAAGCCGAATTGCCGCCCGCAAACGGGCGCGCAAGGTTGCCGAATCAACTGGTTTGAGCAGAAAATCGTCGGCGCCCTCGAAATAGGCTTGTTGGCGCACCGCCAATTCTGCTGCTGCCGTCACCACAATCACCGGAATATAATGATGGTCACGTTGGGCACGAATCGTCTTCAGCACTTCAATGCCATCAATGCCGGGCATAAAAATATCGAGCAAAATGGCATCGGGCGGCGTTTGGCGCACAAACTCCAACGCCGCCATGCCATGCTCAGCCTCAGCGGCGAGGTAGCCCGCCGCTTCAACATAGCGCCGCACAATTGAACGATTTGAAGATTGATCATCGACGATCAAGACTAATGGCTGTTGACTAAATTCGTGCATTTCAGTCATGCAGGGTTCCTAAATTACTAAGCTGGGGCGTGCCAGCGCTGAAGTTGGTCCCAATTCAGCCCTGTTTCAACGTTGACTTCCAAGGGCACGGCCAAATCAGGATAGACTTGGGTCATCGTATCACAAACTAATTGAGCGACTGCATCACGCTCAGCTTCAGGCACTTCCAACACCAATTCGTCATGCACTTGGAGCAGCATTTTGGCCTGATAGCCACCTTCAATCAAGGCTTTTTCCAAGCGAATCATGGCTAGTTTGATCAGATCGGCAGCTGTGCCCTGAATGCCTGCATTGGTTGCTTCGCGCTCGAAAGCGCTACGGCGTGGCCCAGTTACTCCGCCATCTTGCAACTCGCGGAAGTAGCGGCGGCGACCAAACAGGGTTTCGACATAGCCTACCGCCTTGACCCGCTCCAAGGTGCGGTCGATATAGCTTTTCAGGCCAGGATATTGAGCAAACAAGCCGCTAATCATTTGTTGGGCTTCGCCACGTGAAAGTGCTGTGCGCGCAGCCAGACCAAAACTACTAATGCCGTAAATAATGCCGAAAACTGTCATTTTGGCAATCCGGCGTTGGTTTTTGCTAACTTCATCCATCGGAATATCGAACAAGCGTGCTGCCGTGGCGGCGTGAATGTCTTGGCCAGTTTGAAAAACTTCGACCAAAGCTGGGTCGGCGGTGATATGGGCCAATACCCGCAATTCAATCTGCGAATAGTCGGCGGTCATCAGCACATGGCCTGGGCGGGCAACAAAGGCGCGGCGAATTTCGCGGCCTTCTTCGCTACGCACCGGAATATTTTGCAAGTTGGGCGAATCGGAGCTAAGCCGCCCAGTTTCTGCGCCAATTTGGCGATATTGGGTATGCACGCGACCAGTTTTTTGGTTAATTAATTCAATCAAGGCATCAACGTAGGTCGATTTGAGCTTCGACAAACGGCGATAGCGCAAAATCATGGCGACAATCCCGCTTTGATCGTGGTTTTGCAAATCTTCCAAGGTTTCGGCGTTGACCGAGTAGACCGCGCCGCCGCTGCGGGTGGTGCCAGCCAAGCGCTTGAGATTGGCGGTTGGCAGTTTGAGCCGAATAAACAGCAGATCATTTAAATCGAAGCGCGAATTGATATTTAATGGTTCGCCCACAAAATCGGCAATGTGCTGCTCGATTTCGCGCAAACTTTGGCCCAACACTTGACCTTGTTGCACCAATTGCGCTCGATCAAGCCCAATGCCACAGGCTTCCATTCGCATTAGCACAGGGCTAAGCGGCATTTCGATTTGCTCGAAAACTTCACGTACCGCTGGAATTGCCCCAAGTTGCGGCATAAACAGCGCCAACAAACGGGCAGTCATATCAACGTCGGCGCAGGCATAGGGTGTTACTTGTTCAATCGCCACTTGATCCATGGTAATTTGTTTTTTGCCGCTGCCAATCAAGGTTTCGATTCTGGTCATCTCAATTGGGCGATCATCAGCGTCGCGCAATTCGGCAAAGGCCAAATCCTTGAGGCTTTGACGTTTGCCCAGCAAGGCGGCGGCGATGGCAGTATCAAAGCTTAAATGCGGCACATCAAGCCCAATCAGGCTCAGCGCGCTCATATCGAACTTGCCATTGTGGGCCACCACAGCTTTTTTGGGGTCGCTAAACAATGGTTGCAAGGCCGCGACAACCTCGGCCACGGGCAATTGCTGGCCGCTGCGATGCGCCAAGGGAATGTACCAACCACAGCCAGCAGTGTGGGTCAAGGCGATCCCGACCACGCTGGCAGGCACTGGCGAGAACAAATTCAGGCTATTGGTTTCCACGTCGAAGATTAACCGTTCAGACTCGGCCAAAATACTTACCAATTCGGCCAATTGTTCGCTGGTAGTGACCGCTTGGTAATCGCCGGATTGAGCGATTGGCTCGGCGCTTGGCGGCGTTGCATCATCGAACATGGTTAATTGGCTGGGATTGGTGGTTTGGGGCACGGCAACAACTTGCACCGCACTGACATTGCTCGAAAGCGGCAATTTATCGACCAACTTGCGAAATTCGAGTTGGCTAAACAAAGCCAAAACTGTATCGCGATCGTAATCGTGCACCTTGGTGGCTTCGAGATCCAAGGTCACTGGCGCATCGGTGACGATGGTTGCTAAGTGGGTGCTGAAGCGAGCGGCTTCGTGTTGGCCGTCAAGCTTTGAGCGATAGCGATTGGCAACTTTATCGAGGTTGGCATAGATATTTTCGACGCTGCCCCATTCGTTGAGCATGCTAATTGCCCCAGCTTCGCCAATGCCCTTGACCCCAGGAATGTTGTCGGAGGTATCGCCTTTGAGGCCGCGCAAATCGGCAAGTTGGTTTGGCTTTAAGCCTTTGTAGCGTTCGCGCACTTGAGCCTCGTCGTAGAGCGACACATTGCCCTTGCCATACGGATTGGCCAACAGCACCTTGGTATAGTCGTTGACCAATTGCAAGGTATCGGTATCGCCAGTGATGATCAAGGTATCGACACCCTGAGCTTCTGCTTGGCGACATAATGTGCCAATCACATCATCGGCCTCATAGTTCTCGGCAGTGTAAATTGGAATATTCAGGGCATTGATAATTTGCTTGATCCGCTCAAGTTGAGGGTGGAAATCGGCGGGTGTTTCAGCGCGGCCAGCCTTATATTCTGGGTAAATATCATCGCGGAAGGTGCGCCCAATATCAAACGAAACCGCCACGTATTCTGGTTGGCGCTCGCGTAACAAGTTGAGCAAAATTGATAAAAAGCCTTGGACTGCGTAGGTTGGTTCGCCAGTTGCCCGAACCGACATGCCCGTGTCGCGGAGCGCAAAAAAGGCGCGAAACGCCAGCGCATGGCCATCAACCAAGACGAGCGTGGGTCGCTGCTGCATATGATCCAAACCTCCTGAAACACAACATCCACCCTGCATTGTAGCAGTATTTTGCTGCAATACCTAGGCGAGCGTAATCGAACATTTGTTCATTTTAGCATAGAAATGAGGCCATGATAAGTAATTGATCCACGAAGGGCACGAAGGGCACGAAGGACACGAAGGATGGAAACCGCGAAGCACGCGAAGGGCACGAAGGACACGAAGGACGGAAACCGCGAAGCACGCGAAGAGCGCGAAGGCTGAGTTTTAGCCACGAATTACACGAATTACACGAACAATTATCCGATAGCCCATAGCCTAGCACCTCGTCCCTGATCCCCGACCCCTAGCCCCTGAACCTCAACTCCTATGCTCTATGTTCTATGCTCTATGTTCTATGCTCTTAATTCCGCTTGGGGTTTCAATTGTGGCGATCAGCTGCGGCGTGGCTGCGGTGTGCCACTCAAGCTGATCCTTCATACCAATCTGGCTCAGCATGGTTTCGATTTGGCGCGCTTGGGGGTGATGCAGCTCAAAATTCAACAAACGACAGCCTTGATCAGTTAAGTGTTGAATTGGATGTTGATCGCGCGGCCATTCGATCAACATCGGCCCAACGCCAGCGAACGGCAAACTGCCATCAGCAGGAATCGTGATTTGCCAGTGGAGATCGCCACGGCTCATCGGTGTGATACTGCCAAATTGGTGCTGAAGCAATTCACTGGCTGGTTGGATGAGAATGGTGCGAGCGACCCAGGCTGCCAAACGCGGAGCGCTATTTGCTGGTAATGCATCCAATTCAAACCAACGTGGGCGCTTGGGTGTGGGCAAGCTCGGGTCGGGCGCGATCACTTCGAGGTAGCAATTGCCAAGCTTAAGCAAGCAATTATGGGTTGCCATAGCCTGATGTTGGCCGCCTGCTTGCAGCGGCACGCCGAGCAAATCCTCAACATAGGCCATGCCAACGTCGAGCTTGGGCGCGGTTATCACCAAATGATCGATCCAAGTTACTAAAGGCATCATGGGTGTTGCTCCTTTATTTAAGCCTTATTTTTAGCATATATGTGGCCAGAAAAGTGGGTAAACTGAGAACTAGCTGATAATTAGCTGAAAATTATTATTGACTTTAAGGGATCGAGCCGCTATGATTGGCCTCCAAGCCCCATCTCCGTGTTGAGATGTTTGTTGCCATGAACGCAGAGAAACCCTGGTGTTGATGGCTGTGTATTGCCTTGTTGTGGTTCGTGGGCGGAACACACACTCGTAGGAGGTTGTCGATTATGCGGCGTTATCTGCTCGCCGCCGTCGCCATTGCCCTCTTGATTATGCCAGTATTGACGATTAATGCTGGTCCAGAGCAAGTTTGGGTTGATGATTTAACGGCTGGCAGCTTTGATGGGTTGGTCGGCAGTGGCACTATCACCCTCGCTCCCAACGCTCCTCCCGCTCCTGCATTCGTTGGCGATTATCCTCAAGCAGGAAGTTATCTTTCTTCCGAGCATCAATTTGAAGAAGTCGTTGCTGCGGTTGTGATTGATACCGATACAACGCTGACCACTGGTAGCACTGTGCGTTTTGATGTGCGCGGCAAAAATCCAAGTGGTACGTGGCAAATGTGGCAAGAGGCTCCACGCGGTGGTCGGGTGGCACTCGAACGCCCAACCAGCGTGATTCAATATCGTATGTGGCTGTTGGCCAATGGTGAGTCGCCCCGCGCGCGCTCAGTCACGTTGGTTGCAGAATGGTCGGATGGTGCGGCAGTTCTGGCCGAATCAGAAGCACCAACCTATCGGATTTATGCGACCCGCGAGGGCTTGGTGGGCCATCGCACCGCCAACGGCCATATCATTCGCCCATACGATCAGTTTGTGGCCTTGCCTTCGTGGCGCGCCCTCTCATCGTATCGCGGCTACGAATACCAAGTGCGCGTTACCTATAAAGGCCGCTCTAAAGTTGTGCCGGTGTGGGATGTGGGGCCGTGGAATACGCGCGATGATTATTGGTCAACCAATCGTCAATCGTGGAAGGATTTGCCCCGTGGCTTGCCCGAAGCTCAAGCTGCCTATTACGACGGCTACAATGGCGGGCGTGACGAACGTGGCCGCCGCCCGAACTTGCCCAACGGCATCGACATTGCCGATGGCACGTTCTGGGATTTGGGGATTCCTGATAATGCGTGGGTTGAAGTGACCTTCTTGTGGGAAGGCTACGATCCTGGGGCTGGTAGCCCTGCGGCAACCCCAACGCCGAATGTCACCGCAACGCCATTGCCTGTAACCTTGCCGCCAGCTGGCGCGCTGTTGGTCGATAACCGCGACAATAGCTTCCGCGAAATGCAAGGCGTGTGGTTTGATGCGCGCTGTGGCTTCAACGGTGCCCACCGCTGGACCAAGAGCGTCGCTAATCAAAGCCAAGTTGATAATCTTGGAGTATGGAAAGCCCCCATTACCAACCCTGGTTTCTACGAGGTGATGGCCTACATTCCTGCGTGTGGTGAGCCAGCAACCAAGAATGCAACCTATGTGATCGCCCACGACGGCAGCAATACCAAAGTGCGCGTCGATCAAGAGGCCAATCAAAATAAATGGTATTCGCTGGGGGTGTATTACTTCAAGGGTGGCAACGAGATTTTGCTCGACGATGTGACTGGCGAAGAGGGATTAAGCGTGCGTTACGATGCGATGGCTTGGTTGCCACGCTCCGATAACACTGCACCTAACGCCACAATCATCGATGTTAAAGATCTTGGCGAGGGCCGCTACGAAGTGCATTGGAACGGCCAAGATGATAGCACTGGCGTGGCCAGTTTCGATGTACAGGTGCAACGCAACGGCGGCGAATGGGTCGATTGGTTAGTAACCACGACTGAATTGCAAGATACCTTTATTATTGATGTCAACGCCGCTGATGCAGAAAATACTACCTATGGCTTTCGGGCACGCGCGCGCGATTGGGCTGGCAACACTGGCGAATTTCCACCCAGTGCTCAAGCAACTTCGCTCGATACCTTAGTCATTCAACAACCTTAACCTTCAGCCCAACCTGGATTTACCCAAACTCCCGTTATCACAATGAATAACGGGAGTTTGGTTTTAACGCGATTTGAATGTAGTTCTTTTTTTTCTGAGTACATAAACCCAATGCTTTGGTTTACGCTTGGGCTGACATGCTCCTAACCAAATTTTAGCGACGCCAGGGCATAAAAAAATTCTGCGCTGCCAGCTGGCAGGAACATAGACTGGTGGTGATCGCACTGCTTTGAATGGCCAATTGAATTGCCCCATGCGATTTCATCGTATAATGCTAGCCCGACACACGAACTTGGCTAGGATGGGGCGCGGCAAGCCAACGGCGTGCCTTGCGGGCGTACATCCCCCACTATGGAGAAACCGATGCCAAAACGCAGCGACATTCACTCGATTCTGGTGCTTGGCGCAGGCCCAATCGTGATCGGGCAAGCATGTGAGTTTGATTATAGCGGGACTCAGGCAATCAAAGCCCTTCGCGAAGAGGGTTACCGCATTATTTTGGTCAATTCGAACCCAGCCACGATTATGACCGATCCATCGTTGGCTGATCGTACCTATATTGAGCCGTTGGATGTGCCAACGGTCAGCGAAATTATTGCCCGCGAACGCCCGGATGCTTTGTTGCCAACGGTCGGCGGCCAAACTGCGCTCAATCTGGCCATGGATCTGCACCGCGCTGGCGTGTTGGAGCAATATAATGTGCAGTTGCTCGGCGCAAATGTCGATGCGATTGCCACCGCCGAAGATCGCGAGTTGTTCAAACAGGCGATGGATCGAATAGGTTTGCAATCGGCGCGTTCTGGCATCGCCCGCTCACTTGAAGAAGCGCTTGAATTGGTCAAAGCAACTGGCTTTCCCTCGATTATTCGACCTTCGTTTACCCTCGGCGGCGCTGGCGGCGGCATCGCCTACAACTCAGAGGATTTTCGGCGCATCGTCGAAGAAGGCCTGAAACTTTCACCAATCGGCGAACTGCTGATCGAAGAAAGTTTGCTTGGCTGGAAGGAATACGAGCTTGAGTTGATGCGCGACAGCGCTGGCAATGGCGTTGTCGTCTGTTCAATTGAGAATTTCGACCCTATGGGTGTGCACACTGGCGATTCAATTACGGTTGCTCCAGCCATGACCCTCTCTGACCGCGAATATCAACGCTTGCGCGATATGGGCTTGGCAGTGATGGAAGTCGTTGGCGTTGCAACTGGCGGATCGAATGTCCAATTCGCGATCAATCCCCACGATGGGCGGGTGATTGTGATTGAGATGAATCCACGGGTTTCACGTTCATCGGCGCTTGCATCCAAAGCCACGGGCTTCCCAATTGCCAAAATTGCCGCTAAATTGGCGGTTGGCTATACCTTGCCCGAATTGCCCAACGATATCACCAAATCAACTCCAGCCTCATTCGAGCCAGCGCTCGATTATGTGGTAGTCAAAATTCCGCGCTGGAACTTCGAGAAATTTCCAGGCTCGCAGCCAGTGCTTGGCACAGCCATGAAATCAGTTGGCGAAGCCATGGCGATGGGCCGCACCTTTACCGAGGCCTTGCAAAAAGCCTTGCGCTCGCTGGAAAATGGCCGCATGGGTTGGGGCGCTGATGGCAGCCAACCTGTTCCCCAAGAGCGTTTGCGCGAGCTTTTGATTACGCCAACGCCACAGCGAATTTTTGCTATGCGCACTGCCTTCGACCTTGGCTGGACGGTTGATCAGATTCATGAATTGACTAAAATCGATTATTGGTTCCTTGATCAATTGGCCAGTTTGATTGCGCTTGAAAAAGAGCTGCGCCAATACGATTTGGCCACGATTCCAGCAGAATTATTGCTGCAAGCCAAACGTAACGGCTACAGTGACCCGCAATTGGCCTATTTGCTGAATGCGAACGCCGCCGAGGTGCGCCAACAGCGGCTTGGCCATGGCATCACGCCCACCTATCATCATGTTGATACCTGCGCGGCGGAATTTCCAGCGCAAACGCCATACCTTTATTCATCGTATGAAACCGAGAGCGAAGCCAATCCCAGCGATCGGCGCAAAGTGATGATTTTGGGTGGCGGGCCAAATCGCATCGGCCAAGGGCTTGAATTTGATTATTGCTGTTGTCACGCGGTGTTTGCCCTACGCGAGCTTGGCTATGAAACAATCATGGTCAACTGCAACCCTGAAACAGTTTCAACCGATTATGACACCGCTGATCGGCTGTATTTCGAGCCATTGACCTTAGAAGATGTGCTGAATATTGTCGATGTTGAGCAGCCTGCGGGCGTGCTGTTGCAGTTTGGTGGCCAAACGCCGCTCAAATTGGCCAAAGGTTTGGAAGCAGCAGGAGTGCCCTTGTGGGGAACTTCGCCAGCAGCAATCGATCGCGCCGAAGATCGCGGCCAATTTGGCGCAGTGCTGGCCGAATGTGGCTTGCGAGCAACGCCCTATGGCTCGGCAACCTCGTGGGATGAAGCGCGGGCCATCGCTGAGCGCATCGGCTACCCAACGATGGTGCGGCCATCGTATGTGCTTGGCGGCCAAGGCATGGCGATTATCCACGATCAAGCTGGGCTTGACGATTATTTGCGCCATATCACCGAGGCCTCGCCAGAACATCCTGTGTTGCTCGACCGCTTCCTTGAAGATGCGACCGAGCTTGATGTTGATGCCGTTGCTGATGGCGAAACCGTGGTGATTGCAGGCATGATGGAGCAAATCGAACGTGCAGGCATCCACTCAGGCGATTCGGCGTGCGTGATGCCAACCGTTGGGATCAAGCCCGAAGTTGTTGAGCAACTCAAACTTGCAACCGATAAATTGGCCCGCGCCTTGGGCGTGGTTGGCTTGATGAACGTGCAATTTGCGGTCAAAGACGACGAGATTTATGTGCTCGAAGTCAATCCACGAGCTTCGCGCTCGATTCCCTATGTTGCCAAAGCGAGCGGAGTAGCCTGGGCCGCATTGGCCGCCAAAGTGATGGCTGGGGTGACGCTCAAGCAACAAGGCATCAGCAGTGCGCCAGCCTTGCGCGGCTTCCATGTCAAAGAAGTTGTGTTGCCATGGCGGCGCTTCCCTGGCGCAACAATTGCTTTAGGCCCAGAAATGCGCTCAACTGGCGAGGCCATGGGCAGTGGCGATAGCTTTGGGGCAGCCTTTGCCAAAGCCCAAGCTGGCTGTGGCCGTAGCTTGCCAACTAGTGGCGCGATTTTTGTCAGCGTCAACGACCACGATAAACCAGCTTTGGTGCCTGTTGCCAAGCAATATAGCGAGCTTGGCTTCAACGTGATTGCAACCGCTGGCACAGCCCAATATCTGCGTGAACAAGGCCTGAAGGTTGAAAGCATTTATAAAGTTAACGAAGGCCGACCCAACGCTGCCGACTATATTATCAACGGCCAAGTTGATATTATTGTGAATACGCCGCTAGGCCGCGCCTCGCTGTTTGATGAACAAGCGATTCGCCAAACTGCCTTGCGCCAAGGTGTGATTTCGATCACCACTGTGGCCAGTGCGGCGGCGGTCGCCGATGCGATTCAAGCCTTACGCGAAGGTGGCTTAGGCGTGCGAGCCTTGCAAGATTAGGTTTCGGATGCTGCTTGCAGCCAGTGGGTCAAAACCTGCTGGCTGCCTGCTGTTTTAGTCGCATTTTGTGAGACAATAGACCCTAGTTAGAGAGGTATGGCAATACCTCGCTGTTAAAGGAGCCAACCATGGCAAATTTGATCGATATTAGCGTGCCGATTTCACCAGCCTTGCCAGTGTGGGAAGGCGACCCGCCGATTGAGCAAAAACGCGCCGCCGATATGAACAAAGGCGATATTTGCAATGTGACGCGACTCAACACAGGGGTGCATATCGGAACCCACGTCGATGCACCGCTGCACTTTATCAACAACGATTTGGCGGTTGAAAGCTTGGAGCTTGATCGCTTTATTGGCGATTGTTATGTGGTGGAATTAACTGGCACTGGCCCGATTACTGGCGAGGAATTAGCCGCCGCCAATGTGCCCAGCGATTGCAGCCGCCTGTTGCTCAAAACCAGCAATTCGGCTTTTTGGCAAGAGGAGCCATTACGCTTCCATCGCGATTTTCGGGCACTCGATAGCAGTGCCGCGCGCTGGGTAATTGAACGCGATTTGCGTTTGATCGCGATTGACTATCTTTCAATCGAGCCATTCGAGGCTGAATCTGGCAATCCAACGCACTGCATTTTGCTTGGTGGGCGGGTTGGTATCTTAGAGGGCATTAACCTAAATGATGTCGAGCCAGGTGCCTACAACCTGATTTGTTTGCCCTTGAAAATTTTGGGCAGCGATGGCGCTCCGGCGCGGGCAGTGCTTCAACCACGCTAATTCATCGACGAATCAAGCTTGCTACAGCCAGTTTGTGGCACTATCGGGAGTTTTGCCATGGTGCATACCATTGATCTTGTGGTTGAACCAGTAACCGATCCACGGATTACGCTTGTTTTGCAAGCCTTGCGTGGTATGTATCTGAATGGGGGCGTGATTTTTCGCAGCGTGCGGCCAAGCGATGCAGCGGCCTATGATGCAGTATTTGCCAGCAACCCCACCGATATTAGTCTCCAGATCTATCGGTTTCTCAGCCATCCCACACTGAATCGCGAATTGCCCGAATTGGGATTGCCCACCGCCGTTCCTAGCGATCTGCCGCTAACCTTCTACAGTGGCTACGAATATGAGGGCGCCTTGACCCACGCCTTGGTCAGCGGCGGCGCCTTCACCAGCTCGCCATTTAGCGATGGCGATGCGCGAACGATGAGCAAAGTTTGTGTCGAGGCCATGCTCGGTGGCGAAATCACCACGACCACGGTTTGTCGGATTGAAGGCGCATGGGCACCGTGGTTCAATGCCAACCTATGGGATCGCAGCTTTGCCACATTCAATCATGGCCAGCGCCGCTGGACGTTGCTCTGTTTGACGGACACCAATCAAGCGAGCTGATCTCCTGGTTTCACAAACCCCTCGTCCATTAAGCGGACGAGGGGTTTTTCTGTGGGGTTGAGGTGATTTGTGGGCAACGATCTGAGCACTGCTAACGATCGGTTGGCGGTGGCAGTTGCTCGCTTGTGCCTTGCATAGCGCTGACCTGCACCCAACCTACAACATTTGAACTGCCGCGCACAAAGCCCTCGTACCAACCATCGCGCTGGCGAAATGGCATAAAACGCTGATCTGCTTCCATCGTATACAACACCCGTGCGCCGCTATCAGGAGCTGCATACACCTGCACAGCGTCAGTTTTTGGGCGCTGAATTGCATACTCAATGACTTTCAAGGCTTCAAGATCGTTGCGATCGTGGGCTGCGAGATAGCGCAACAGGCCGTTCGCAATGCTCTGGGCTACAACATCTGATTGATTGAGCATAAACGCCCGATCGGTTGGGTTGGTCAAAAAGCCCATTTCGACGATTACTGCTGGGGTCGTTGGGGCAATCGCGTTGCGGTGTCGTCGCCAACTGAAGGCATAGTAGCCGCGCATATTGGCCGTGATTGCTGAATCTTGGGGCATGTTTGTGCCCGCTGCATATTCAGCGATCAAGCTATCGAGCAACAATAAACTGGCTTCTGAGGCTCGCCATGGCGTTGCCATCTTAAACCCGCGACTGCTGCTACTGGTCGAGCCATCTGCATGAATCGTGATAAAGGCATCAGCTTTGTAGGCAACTGGCACGGTTGCAGGCAGCAGATCAACCGTAATCCCCTCTGCTTCGAGCAAGGCTTTGACTTTTTCGGCAACTGGCAAATTGACCTCAACCTCCGAGATACCATTAACAAACGCTCCAGTTGAGGTGCGGAACTTGGCCAGATCTTCGGGGAGATCTTCGGTTTGCCAATGGCCCACTTGAATGCCAACCCTTGGTGGCTCTGGCACTGGGGTTTGGGTTGGCGGGGCCGGCGTAGCGCTGGGCGCTAGCGTAGCCGTTGGAACAACCTGGGTGGGGGCCGTGGTAGCAATCGCAATTTGCTGCACCGCAGCAGGTTTGGGCGCTTCAACAAGTATAGCAGCATCGCTACAGCCAACGACGAACAAGGTGCCAATAATCAAAGACCAGCGTTTCATCGGGTGGTTCCTTGTATGGGATGGGGGTTAGTTGTTGGGGGTCGGGGACTGGCTAGCGGTAGCTATGGCCTGAGCCATATTTTTTTCAATCATTAACGAGGTTTGAGCTGGGTTCTGCCGCAATGCAGATAAACCTTCCAGCCCCCGATCCTCAATCCCTGATCCCCAATAATTAAAAGATTAACATGCTTTTGCACTTAATTGCTTGACACAAAGATTAAGGTTGGACATATATTTGATGATAATTGGCTAAGGATTATCCGATGCAGACAATCCAAACCCTTGTGGTTGAAGATCACCCGAGCTTACGGGCGGCGATGGTGGCTGGTTTACATGCTACCAAAGAAATTAGTGTGATTGGTGAGGCTGGCAGCGGCGAAGATGCGATTGAATGGTGTGCCCAGCATATTCCGCAAGCAATTTTGATGGATGTGGCCTTGGCTGGCGAATTAAATGGCATTCAAGCAGCAGTCATTATTCGCCGCGAACACCCGCGGATTCCAGTTGTGTTTTATTCGATCCAAGATGACGATGCCTATTATCGCGATTTCCAGCGTTCGGGAATTTTAAGCCACTATGCTTATGTGCGCAAAAGCAACTATCTACTACCAGCGATGGTTGCGCCGCTCTTGCGCGATGCCTTTCAAGGCCGCGCTTTTATCGACCCCGATATTGCCAGCCGTGTGCAAGAGGTGCGTCACCTCGATGAACAATCGGCGCTCGATTTGCTGGAGCCTGCCGAGCGCGAGGTAATGACTTTGGTGGCCCATGGCTTTACCAACGATCAAATTGCCCATCGCTTGGGTTTTCGCGATGCGCGGGCGGTCAGTCGCATCAACGGCCAAATTTATACTGCTTGGGGCTTGAACGAAAATACCACCGATGAAAAAGTGGCGCGCACCCGCGCAACGATTATTTTTCATGAGCGCCAGTTGATCGTTTGGGATGAAGAAGGCCGTGGGCGGGTGTTTATGCCCGATGGCCAGTGGCAAACTCGTTGGAACGATTAAGCAGATTTAGCAATTTGTTGCATATAATGTGCTATACATACGAGTTTTCCCAGTTTATGGGGGATAGTTTAAGATGTTAGATCAATCTGTTGTTGAAGAGCAGCCCAGCGTCGGGCAGCTTGATCGGCTGCGGGCGTATTGGGTGCGTCGCGATACGATTGTATGGAATATTCATGCGCTCCCCAATGCTCGCTATGAGGTACATTATTCGCTTGATGGTTCGTTGAAACTCACCGCCCAAGGCATCCAGCATGGCCAAGTTTTGCCGCTCGAACGCCATTTGCCAGGCCTCGATGCAGATTTGGTGGCGGCGTTTCCGCATTTGCAGGGCTTGCCGGTTTTTCGGCTGGCTGCTGAGCACCATGGCTTGGTTGCGAAAATCCTGCGCGGGCAAGTCGCGGTGCAAGCCTATCACAGCGACGATCGTAGCTTGATCGATGCTACGGCCTTGCAAATTCCCGGGGTGCTTGATGATTTGTATCATTACACTGGCGAGCTTGGCGTAAGTTTTGATCAGGAGAAAATACCAACTTTGCGCTTGTGGGCACCAACCGCGCGCAATGTCGAGCTGTTGTTGTATGCAGATTCGGCCAAAACCACGGAGCCGCAGCGTTATCCAATGCAGTTCGATGAGGGCACTGGGGTTTGGAGCGTTGTTGGCAAGCCTGCTTGGAAAAACCAATTTTATCGGTATGAAATTGATGTTTTTGTGCCTAGCACTGGCCAATTCGAGCGCAATAGCGTGACCGATCCCTATTCGCTGAGTTTATCGACCAACAGCCAACACTCGCAGATTGTCGATTTGCAGAGCAAGGGTTTGCAGCCCAAAGGTTGGAGCAAACTGGCCAAGCCGAGCCTTGCCAAGCCAACCGATATTGTGCTTTACGAGTTGCATGTGCGCGATTTTTCGATTACTGATCCCAGTGTGCCAGCAGAATTACGTGGTACCTACAAAGCCTTCACCCAATTGGAATCGAATGGCATGCAGCATCTTCAGCGGTTGGCCAAAGCTGGGCTGAGCCATGTGCATTTGTTGCCAGTGTTCGATATTGCTACGGTTGAAGAGCATCGGCCAGATCGCAAGCGAATCGATTTTGAATATTTGGCTAGTTTGCCCGCCGATTCGAGCGAGCAGCAAGCCTATCTGTATCCAATTCGCGATCGCGATGGCTTCAACTGGGGCTACGATCCGCGCCATTACACCACGCCCGAAGGCTCGTACAGCACCGATTCCAATGGAGCAACGCGCATTCTTGAGTTTCGCGAGATGGTGCAAGCGCTGAATCAGCTTGGGCTGCGAGTGGTTATGGATGTGGTCTACAATCACACCCATTCGAGCGGCCAAGCAAGCTGCGCAGTGCTCGATCGGGTTGTACCAGGCTATTACCATCGTTTGGATGCTGATGGCAATGTTTGCAACAGCACCTGCTGCGCCAACACCGCCAGCGAACAGCATATGATGGAAAAATTGATGCTCGATTCGCTGCGCACCTGGGCAGTTGAGTACAAAGTTGATGGCTTTCGCTTCGATTTGATGGGCCATCACCTTAAACGTAACATGCTGGCGATTCGCGAAATGCTCGATGGCTTGACCCTCGCTGAGCATGGCGTTGATGGCAAAGCGATCTATTTGTATGGCGAGGGCTGGAATTTTGGCGAGGTTGCCGATGGCGCGCGCGGCGAGAACGCAACCCAACATGCCATGGCTGGCACAGGCATAGGCACGTTTAGCGATCGTTTGCGCGATGCGGCGCGCGGTGGCGGGCCATTTGTTGGCTTCCAAGTGCAAGGCTTTGCTACAGGCCTGCTCGATCGGCCCAATCACTATGAACAACGAGCCTTGGTCGAACGCACGTATCACGTTGCAGTCATCAGCGACGTGGTGCGCTTGAGTTTGGCTGGCAACTTAGCCGATTATCCAATTCTCAGCTGCGAAGGCCAACAGACGATTGGTGGCCATTTGTATGTTAATGGCAAGCCAGCGGCCTATGGGTTGCGCCCAGATGATCATATTGCCTATGTTTCAGCCCACGATAACGAAACCCTGTTTGATGGTGTGCAAGTCAAGGCTCCCATCGAAGCGCCAATTGCCGATCGCGTGCGCATGCACAATTTGGCCTTGAGCTTGGTCGCTTTGGCCCAAGGCATTCCGTTTTTCCACGCTGGCGATGAGCTGCTGCGCTCCAAATCGATGGATCGCAATAGCTACAACTCCAGCGATTGGTTTAATCGGATTGATTGGACGGGCCAGCAAAACACCTGGGGTTCGGGCTTGCCGCCCTCGGCGGATAATCACGAACATTGGTCAACCGTCGCTCCATTATTGGCCGACCCTGCGCTCAAGCCAACGCCCGAAGATATGGCGTTCAGTTACGCTCATTTCCAAACCATGCTCCAAATTCGGCGTAGCTCGGAGCTATTTCGCCTAAGCACTGCTGAGCTGATCAAGCAAAAACTCTGGTTTCTCAACACTGGGCCGGAACAAGTGGTTGGTTTGGTGGTGATGGTGCTTGATGATGAGGTTGGCGAAGCCTGCGATTCGCCATTTTGTCGGATTGTGGTGGCCTTCAATGGCTCGCATCAGCAGTTGAGCTACAGCGATGCCAGTTTTGGCCATTACGATTTGCAGTTGCACCCGCTATTGCGCAATGGCTATGATCCTGTGCTGGAGCAAGCCAGCTTTGACCGCAGCCATGGCAGCATTAGCGTGCCCGGATTTAGTTGTGTGGTTTGGGTTGAACAACGCTAATTAAAACCACAAGGGCAGCGCAATGAATGCTACTCATTGCGCTGCCCTTAATTAGTTAACCAAACTTAATTCAGCGTATCAAGTTCAGTTTTGAGCGCTTCCTCGACCACTTGGGGATTGGCTTGGCCTTTGGTTGCGCGCATCACTTGGCCGACCAAGAACTTAATCGCTGGCAATTTGCCGCTCTTGTAGTCGGCAACGACCTTGGGATTGGCGGCAATCGCATCGCGGGCAGCTTGGCTCAACACGCTGCTATCGCTAATTTGGCGCAAGCCTTTGGCGTTGATGATTTCGACTGGAGCCTCGCCAGAGCGATACATTTCCTCAAAGACTTGTTTGGCAACCGTGCTGCCAATTTCGCCCTTGGCCACAACTTCAATCAAGCTGGTGAGGTTGGCTGGCGTGACGCGTTTGGCAACGTCGGCAAGGGTTTCTGCGCCATCCTTGATCAAACGGAATAACTCGCCGGTAATCCAGTTGGCAACTGGTTTGGCATTGCTTGCCCCAGCGGTGGCGACGATGGTTTCAAAATAGTCGGCGGTTTCGCGTTCGCCGCTCAACAAGGCTGCATCCTGCTTCGACAAGCCAAACTCGCTGATATAGCGGGCAAATTTGGCATCGGGCAATTCGGGCAACTCAGCGCGGCGCTTGGCAACCCACTCGCGGCTCAACTCCAGCGGCGGCAAATCTGGCTCAGGGAAGTAGCGATAGTCGTGGGCATGCTCTTTGGATCGTTGGCTAAGCGTGCTGCCTGCTGCGTCGTCCCAACCACGCGTTTCTTGCACAATCGTGCCGCCTTCGCGCAGGATTTTCTCTTGGCGTTCCAATTCATAGACCAAGGCGCGCTCAAGGTTGCGGAACGAGTTCATGTTTTTGATCTCGACCTTGGTGCCCAATTCCTTTTGGCCTTCTGGGCGAATTGAAACATTGGCATCGACCCGCAAGGCGCCTTCTTCGAGGTTGCCGCTGTTGACGCCCAAAAAAACCAAAATTTGGCGCAATTTGGTGGCATACAAACGAGCTTCTTCGGGCGTGGTCATATCTGGCTCGCTGACAATTTCGAGCAAGGGTACGCCAGATCGGTTGTAATCGACCAGCGAGTGGGTTTCATCGCCGTGTTGCAACATGCCCGTATCTTCTTCAAGGTGGGCACGGGTGATGCCAACCCGCTTGGTTTCGCCATTGCCAAGGGTAATTTCTAGCTCACCATTGATACAAATTGGCTTATCGTACATGGTAATTTGCCATGCTTTGGGCAAATCGGGGTAGGTATACGATTTGCGCGAAAACTCGCAATACTCAGGAATTTCGCAATTGAGCGCTAAACCAAGCAGCGCAGCCTTGCGAATCGCTTCCTGATTGACAACTGGCAAGGTGCCAGGTAGGCCAATGCTGACTTCATCGATACAGCTATTGGCGGGAGCGCTGGCATAGGCCGCGTTACAACCGCTGAACATTTTCGATTTGGTAAGAATTTGGGCATGAACTTCTAGCCCAATCGTGGCAGTATATTTCATAGCAACTCCGAGGCAACACAACAGCACAATCTCCCGCTGATTGTGCCCGATCATGGCTGATTATGCAAGCTGTTACATGTACTGGTTCATCACGTTAACCAGCATGTCCCTTTTCCACTCTTCCGTCCCGCCAGCGGGAAACGCAGGGGGATTAAAGCCCCCTGCACCCCCTCAAGGGCACGACGCGACCAAACGCCATCTATTGATGAACCTGCGGATGCGTGGTGGACAGCGAAAACCGACTCGATGGGGGTGGATTGCGGCAATACACTGGTTGCCAACGCAATGAACCAATACAGTTACAAGCTAGCGAGTTGCTGCATGGCTTGATATTCTTGCTCGGCAATCTGGTTCATCAGCGTGCTTGCTGCTTGAATTGGCTTTAGATCGCGCTGCTTGCCTGCTTGATCAAGCAAAGCTGCTACTTCCGTCCAGTTTGCGGCAATTGTAGCGAAGCTGGATTCAGCTTGACGTAATTGCTCGGCATCGATCATCGTTGCAGCCTCGGCCAAGAAATCGCGGTAGAGCTTGCGAAACAGCGAGCCGCCAGTTCCGGCGCGTTCCATCAGCATTGCCGTGGTGCAAAAATCGTACTCAACATCAGCAGACGCTTCAAACCATGGTTGTAAGGCGGCGCTGGCTTTGTGAATCCCTTTGTAGCTTACGTTGGTAATTGGCGGGTTGAGATAGGCTTGGGCATTGTTGCGAATTGCTTGGCGCACTGCCTGGGCCAAATCATACTCAGCGCCACGCTTGAGCGTATAGGCCAGATTTTTCGAGGCCATCGAGCCTTTGGCATTGCGGGCTTGGGCCAAACTTGCTAATGATGTTTGAACTTCGCTGCCCTGTTGTTGGGTATCCACCAAGTAGGCGTTGTGTTGATCGTAGCCATAGATCGCGGCGTAGTGGCCAGCAAAATGAATTGGGTTGCTGAAATATTCGAGGTAAAAACAATCGAGCTTCAAGCCAACCGCTTGGCCTTGATCAAGCCAGCCTTTGACGATTGCCCATGCTTTATTTGGTGAGCTGGTTTCTTGGCGCTCAATCGTTAGGTTGAGATGTCTGACGAGGTTGTCGGTGAGTTGGTCGGGCTTTATCCTCCCACCGATGAAGGGCATGGGCATCGATTTCATGTGCCAAAAAATAAAACCAAGCCCTTCGCCAAGCCCAAATAGCAGCGGCTCCGAAAGCTCAATCCCTTGCTGATACAGCAATGTGCCATTGGTGGTTGTCTCACAGTGTTGGCCGATGAATGGTTTGATTGCCAGCATAAATCCTCATCACTTAACATTCTATTGAGCTTGGGTCTTAAGTATTGGCTAATAATAATCCACAAAATAGTTATTAGGGGGTACAGGGGGATGAAAACCCCCTGTGTCTCCCGCCTTGAGGCGGGACGGAAGGGTGGTGAAAGTCATGAGCCAAGCCAATAATCCATGATTCTACGCGTGGATTATGCAGCTACTTCTGCCTTAACTAACGAAAGCAGAAGTAGCTCAAACCTTAATTTTTTAGGCGGCTTTGCCAAGCATACTACCCAATTCACGCAGCTTTTGCGGCGTAAATAGGCCAAGATTTGGCACATACTGGGCTGTACCTTCGCGCCAGCCACGCAGCGCCAAGCCAATTTCTACCGCGTTGCGACACTCCAAAATTGCCAAAAGCTCGGCTTCGGCCACAAAGCCCGCTTGATCAAAGCGCAACGCCAAGCGGCTCCAGCGATCTGCTGGCTGTTGGGCTGGGGCAAGTTGTTCGAGTTGCGCCAACACTGCCTGCATATCGGGCGTAGTTTGGTAAATCACTTTGGCAACTTGGCAATTGCGCAACAGGCTTTGATAGCTTTTCGCCACTACAACCAAAACTTTGGGTTGGCCGACCAAGCGTTGCGCCAAACTCGCTGCCATAGCTTCGGTAGCAGGCACAAAGATCGGAATCCGCTCGCTGCCACGTTGGGCAATAAAATCGGGTACTAACAAGCGATGAGCCAAGCTAAATGGCACTGGGTCGCGGCGAATCCGCCAACCTGCATTGTTGCCTTTGCTCACGAAGCGGCTCCAAGCTTGGCTAAATTGCTGTTCGAGCGTAGTTTCCCAGCTATCGCCGCTGGTGTTATGTTGATAGCGAGCTGTGCCACCAAGTACGGTTAACTCGCGCTTCGCAAGCTTAACCAAACTATTTTTGCCCTGCATATGCACCTGAATCAGGCCTTCGCTGGCAGTGTTGGGATGCGCCGCCAGCAAGCGCAACGCACAGCGGGCAATCCGCCGACCAGTGCGGGTCCAATTGCCAAGCGCATCTTTGGCTCCATGCAAGGTCAACATTACGAACGTAGCCATACAATCTTCAGGCTCGCTTAATTCATAACGTAGATTATAACGCTGGGCCAAGTTATGGGCAGAAACTGCCAAGGCATTAATATCGCCATCAAGCCGTAATTGCAGTGAGCGGCAATTGCGCAAGCCAGTTTCCAGCGAATGAAAATTGTATAGCGCCACAATCGCGCTTGGCTCTGGGCGTTCGGCGCTGCGCACCAACAAGGCTTCTTGCTCATCATCAAGGTAGAGCACCCGCTCAAATTGGCTGGCGGTTAGCCCCACCTCGCTAGCTAGTTGGTTGACTGCAGGCCAACGTTCGCTGGGCAAAATGAAGCCAGTGCTTTGATTGGCATAGGCATACAGCAAGGCTCGAAAATCGGCTGAATTGCGCAAACCACGTTCGGCCAATTGTTGGTACGTAGTTTGATCGAGCACTTCGGCGATTTGGGGCTGATGCCAGCGATAGGTTTGGCGTAAACATGCCACCAAGCCACGCGCCAACTTGGGATCGCCGAAAAACTCCAGCAAGGTGGCGGCTTCAAATTCGCGCCGTGCCCGCCCAAGCATCTGCTCGTAGTAGCCAATCGCATACTCAATCGCGGCCAAGTAGCGATCATCACGCAATTGGTGCGGGTAGAGTTGGCGGCCAAGCTCGCCATTGCGGCTGGTATATTTGAAATCGGCTGGTGTAAATGACATAATTATTCCAATGCTACAAAGGCTAAGCTGATTGATCCACGAAGAACACGAAGGGCACGAAGGGCTATAACCGCTAAGGACGCGAAGATCGCGAAGGTTTCTCTTTCCAAAGCCTTACGCTTCATCCCTCATCCCTCATCCTTCGCTACTCTGCGCCTCTGCGTTAAATCCTAATCCCTGATCGTGAGCCTTCATCCCTCATAATTCATCCTTCATCCTTAACTATTGCTCTGCTGATTATGCGCGGCCACAGCTTTTTTGCGGCGGCGCGCAGTCTGAACTTCGCTGGTGTTGCGGGTAACCAACTCGTAGAGCAAGGCTTCATCGGGTTTTTTGCGCAATACCCGCCCTAAGCGCTGAATATATTCGCGGGCAGTGGCTGAACCGCTGACCACAATCGCCACGTTGGCATCAGGCACATCAACGCCCTCGTTGAGCACCCGACCCGTGACCAACTTAGAATAGCGTCCAGACCGAAAGCCATCCAAAATCGATTTACGTTCATCAGCCGCCGTGCGATAGGTAATGCTGGGGATGGCAAACTGACGGCTGATCGTGTTGACCAAGGTGTTGTATTCAGAAAAGATAATGACTTTATCGTTGGGATGCTGGCTGAGCAATTGGCCAACATGCTCAAGCTTTTTCTCGGCATTGAGCGCAATCATGCGCGCTTGATGCTGCGCTTGTAAGGCATTGCGGGCTTGGGGATCGCTGCCAGAGCGCCGAATCAATTCGCCAAAGAAATCACCACCGCTAGCCAATTTATGCCGATGCTTGGCCAAAAACCAGCGCCATGTGGTCATTAAGGTTTCGTAGCGCACTAATTCATCGGCGGTCAGATCGACTAAAATTCGTTTTTCGCGGAATTTGGCAATATGGCCTTCTTCGGCTAAGTCGTTGGGTGCACGCCGATAGACGACCTTGCCAACCAAGCGATCGAGTGCTGAATGCGCGCCATCGCTGCGTTCGGGCGTGGCAGTTAAGCCCAAGCGATAGGGCGTGCGGCTGCGTAGGGCAATTGTGCTATAGGCAGGTGAAGGCAAATGATGCACTTCATCGCAAATGAGCAAACCCAAATTTTCCAGCGGGGCATCGGGCATGGCCGCCGAAGCATAGGTGATGACAGTGATTGGCCGCCATTCGCGCTGGCCATCTCCAACCACGCCCACAAATTTGGGATCGAGCGCCAAGGTTTGGATCACGGTGTCGCGCCATTGGTAGAGCAATTCAATCGTGGGCACGACGATCAGGGTGCGCAAGCCTAGCTTGGCAATTGCCAACATCGCGGTGATCGTTTTGCCAGCACCGGTTGGCAGCACAATCACCCCACGCCCTTCGTTGGCCGTCCAAGCAGCGACAGCCTCGGTTTGGTAGGGACGCGGGGCGAATTGCAATTTGGCTTTGAAGCCGCCCTGCAAACTGACATCAACTTCGGGCAAATCCTCATCTGGTTCGTCAAGCAGGCTTGCATCAAGCAAACTTGCCTCGTCGAGCAGCCATTCTTCTTGGGTGGCAGTTCGAGTCATGCATCCTCCTAGGCGGCTTTTTGCCCATACTCCCATAAGGTTGGTTGGGTATAGATGATGTTGCTGCTGCGAGCGCTGTGGGCTGCATTGGCTGGTGGTGGTGGATCGTCGGGAAACATGTTCGAAACAATTAGGTCGGCGCGTTGCGGGCCTACGCCCCAAATTGCGGTCAGCCGTTGGTAGGCTGCTTCGCGCAACAAGGCCGAAAGCTCAAGCTCGCCCAGTTCTTGGCTGATGCGTTCGGCCAAAATTGGCCCAATGCCAGCAATTTTGAGCAAGCGTTGTTGGCTCACTGGCAGCAAGGCACACAGATCTTCGTAGAAATCTAATTGGCCTTGGGCTGCAAGCACCGTGATTTTGCGGGTGAGGCTGGCCCCAAGTTTGTTGAGCCCTAACGGCTTGCCTGCTAAAGCGCGTTCGGTGAGGGAATGGCGTAGGCGGAGAATTGCCCGCGCAACTTCGCCATAGCGCCGCACTCGATAGGGATTGGCGTTTTGACGCTTGAGCAGCGTGGCAATATTAAACAGAATTTGGGCAATTGCGCGATTATTCATGGCTATCACCAAAGCTTTCTACTCGTTCAAACGTACTGTGTCTGTGATGAAACATCTGTGCTAATTATACTACATTTAAGCTTAATCGCAAGCCTTATTATGTTGATCTGACCGATTCATAGAGGTCGTTAACGTAAGCAAAGTATAGCCTGAGCATGTGACAAAAACCGTCACAAACTGCTTTTGGGCTGAATCTGAATCTCTAAATCGCCAGCCTTGATGCCATTAAAAAGCTGGCGCGGAATCGTCACCGCCGCATAGCCAGTTGCATCAAAGCGCCGTTCGATGCTGAAATGTGGGGTCGCAATATTCACAAGCTGGGCATACGCCGCCTCACAATGAATCAGCAAAGCCCAATCGCCGTTGGCTAGCTCTTGGGCTTCGAGATCATAGAGATAATTCGGCATTGACCGTTCCTTTCATGAATCAGCTTCATTTTTTGCAACGCCGCCGATTGTACCAGAACATGGGGTGTAGATGTGAATAACCGCTACTTAATCACTGCGCCTAAATTGAGCAAACTTGCTTGTTCTGCTGGATTGAGGCCAGTTGCTTGCTTGATGCTAAGGCCTTGATAGGGGTGGTCGCCATGCAGCCGTTTGCGCAATTTGCCGGTGGCTAAATCCCAAATCGTAATCGTACCTTGCTGATCGCCAGTGATTAACAGTTGGCTATCAGCGCTCAGGTACGCACTATCCAAGGCTGCCAGATGCTCAAAACGCTGGACTATTTGGCGGTTCTGCCAATCCCAAATTAGTGCCAACGAACCAGCTACAATCACAATCCAACGCCCATCCGCCGACCATTGCACTTTTTTGAGTAAGCCTGGTTTATGCAAGGCGATAATCTCATATTGCTCGGTGCTGAGATCCCAAATTCGTACCTGTTGGTCTGTTGCCGCACTAACAATATGGCGTTGATTGGGGCTAAAGCTCAGGCTGATGATGCTGGCACTATGGCCCGCCAATAAGCCAACACAACTGTGTTCGTTAATGCCCCAAATACGAATTGTCTGGTCGGCGCTGCCAGTCGCCAACAAATTGCCGTTGTGGCTCCAGGCCAAGGTTGTTACCAAATCATCGTGGCAAGCAAAAACATGGCTAATGTGGCCATGCGGCAGCGACCAAATATGCACCGTGTGATCTTCGCTGCAACTGGCGAGCATGCTGCCATCGGGCCGAAAGGCCAACGCCCGAATTAAGCCCTGATGGCCAGTTAAAATCATGGTCAATTGCAAGCGCTGACAATCCCAAATTTGAATCAGCTGCTCTTTGCTCAGTGCCAAACTGTGGCTGGCTTGATGATAGGCCAATTCGCGCCCATTATTGGTTTCTGGTGGTAAATTGAGGTGATAATATGGCTCAGTTAGTTGCCATAATGTGACAGCTTGCGCTTCGCTGGAACTAAACAATAAAGCGTTATTTGGGCTTAATGCGAGGCTGCGCACCCCGCCGCGATAGCCTTGCAGCGTGTGAATTAAGCGCCCGCTGGCTTGCTCCCAAATTCGCAGGCTTTGATCGCTGCTCACCGAATAGAGCCGCGCGCCATCGCGACTGTAGCGCAACGCCCGCACCCAATGCTGATGCCCATACAACATATGGGTCAAATTGGCGCTTTGGACTTGCCAAACCCGAATACATTGATCGATGCCAGCAGTAGCCAAATTGGCGCCATCAGGGCTAAATTGCAAATCAAACACGCGATCATCGTTGGCTAGGCTGGTGATTAACTGATTATCCTGAAGATCCCACAGATAGACATCGCCATCAAGCCCAGTGCCAGCTAAAATTGTGGTATCAGGGCTGAATGCCAAGAGCTGAATTGGCTCGTGATGAGTCGTTAACGTGCTTTGATAGCGCAAATGCTGTCCATGCCAGAGCTTGATTTGGCGATCAATCCCAGCGGTTGCCAAAAGCTGACCATCGGCGCTCAATTGAATGCTGCTGAGGCCGCCACTATGCACATTGATTGTTTGCAAACATTTGCCACTCAGCCGATCCCACACCCGCAACTCACCATCGCTGCTGGCGCTCATCAGCTGCTGCGATTGCGGCGCAACCACCACGCCAATTACTGGCTGGGTGTGGCCAACGAACATCCGTGGATTGTGGCCTTGGCTGGCTTCCCACAAGCGAATGATGCCATCGTTGCCAGCGCTAATGAGATAGCGGCCATCGCTGCTAAAACTCAGCGTGCGCACGCCATCGTGGTTGCTTGGCACATGCCAGAGTTTGCGCAGATCCAAGCTTTGCCAAACGATTAACTCATCATCGGCGGTAGCGACGGCCAAAAACCGATCTGCGGGATCGCGGGCGAGGGCAATTAATGGGCCAAATTGTTCGCTAAACACCGTGCGCGAAAGGTCGCTATAGCTCAAATCGAGCTGTTTGGGCGTGAGGCCGCGCAGATTAGCTTGCCACAATGGTTTATGCCGAAAATCAAATTGGCTAAGATCGGCCTTGAGTTCAACCAGCAAATTAAAAATATTGCCTGGCGCATAGCCCATTTCCAACGTACTCAACCCTTGCATCGTTTGCAGCAATTGACGCAGGGTCGTCAACAAGCGTTCTTGGCCAAGCTCGACAAAAATTCGGTGCAGCAATGGCCGCAAAATGGCCCGACTTTGGTGCTCGCGAATGCTATCGAGGCTATTGGCTTTAATTAGCGCGTGGCGATAGAGCAACCCTTGGGTTCCATCAAGCAATTCTTGGGCAATCTGGTCGATCAAGCGGTCGGTGGTGTATTCGAGCACTACGTTATGCAGCATAAACCCATCTTGGTGGCGCTCAACGAGTGAGCGGCGCAGCAACGATTCAAGGGTTTCGAGCAGCATATGTTGATATTTCGAGCGCACCAAATCGTGCTTCAGTTCAGCCAATTTGACGGTGTGGCGTTCGATTGCTAGCCAATACAATAATTCTTGTTCTTGGTCGGATAAACGCTCGAATTGCTGGGCTAAGATTGTGCGCACATCGCCAAAAATCAGCTCTTCGTGCTGCAAAAACTCGGCAATTTGGCCAAAAAACATGGTTTTGATCACTTGGGCAACCAATTTTAAGGCCAACGGATTGCCAGTGTAATGCTTGATTAGTTCCTGCCAGAGTTGCGGCGTACCATACAACTCCTGATTATCGAGCAACATTTGAGCATCATCGCGGATCAAACCAGTGAGCACCATTGAGCGGGTGTGTACACCTTCGAGCCGATTGAACTCATAGGGTTTTTCGCGGCTGGTCACAATCAAACAGCTTTCGTGGGCACGTTCGCTAATTGCCTGAAACAGTTGGGCATATTGCTCGTAGCCCTCGCGATAGCGCCCAGCTGGATAATTGGGCTGCAAAATTGCCTCAATATTATCGAGAATCAATAGGCAGCGAGTGGTGCGCAAATAATCAATCAAGACACTTAAACGCTGCTCAAATTGGGCGGGATAGGCCGAATTGGGGCTGGGAATAATCCGATGTAGGCATTCCAAGAGAAAATCATTTGCATGTTGGCCTTGTTGCAACGAACGCCAAACAAGCACTTTAAAATCATCTTGGGCTTGTTGGGCAACCTTGGTTGCAAGGCTGGTTTTGCCCATGCCGCCCAGCCCAATAATTGCCACCAAGCGGCAACGGTCAAGCTGCAGCCACTTCACCAAGGTCGCAGTTTCATCCTCGCGGCCAACAAAATTTTGCACATCGGGCGCATCGCCCCAATCGTGCAACACGCCCATCAACGGCCCAGTTTTGGCTTGCTCCTGCTTTTGTTGCTGCACCTCGGCCAAGTAGGCGTTGGCCAGTTGTTGCAAGGCCTGCCAAGTTGCCAGTGGAGCGAAATCAATTGCATACTCGCTGAGAGCGAACTGAATCGTTGCCAACAACTGCTGTTCAGCCAAGCCCCGCTGGTAGGGCGGTAAATCCAACTGATCGATCACCAGTTGGGCGAGGGCTGCGATATAGCCTAGTGGGCATAAAATTTGATCATTTTCATAGCGCATAATCGTGGTATGCGCCAGCCCAAAATGGCGGGCAGCCCGATTTTTTGAGCGAAAAACCCATGAACGCAAATCGCCCAGAAATGCGCCAAGCCCTTCGGTTGCATGAAAAACAGGCAACGATAAAACAGCGTTTGTCATGACAAACCTCATTCTGCGCTGGAAAAAATATCAAGCTCGGTAGTAACGAATTATGCCTGAATGATAGATGCAAGCTCGTAGAACTTCAAGAGCGAGAAGGCTAGTGCCAAAGTACTATTTTTAACCGTAGTTTAACGGGTTAATTGGGGAGTCACCGCGAAGGTTTAATCCACGAAGCGCACGAAGAGCACGAAGGGTCAGGAACCGCGAAGAGCGCGAAGCGCACGAAGGGGGAATAGAACCATACTCACAATCCACGGAGAAACATGAGGGGGTGCTGGGGGATGAAAACCCCGGCGTTTCCCTCCAGCGGAGGGACGGAAGGGAGGAGAAATGATGATGAGGTGAAAATCAAAAATCAGAAGTCAGAAGTCAAAATAGGAATCAGGATGACATTTTTAACGCAGCGGCGCAGAGGAACCGATGGCTATGGGCTATTGGCTTTGGGCTGGCGAGAGCATAATCCTAAAAATCTGTGCCAATCTGTGGCCAACGAAAAGGATGAGGGATGAAAGATCAAAAATCACTAACCCATAGCCCAAAGCCTATAGCCATGCTTCGTGCAATTCGTGACTAAAAAATAGCCTTCGTGGGCTAGTGGCCAAGATTGGGCCAAAAATTGCGCGCAAAATATTTAGACAGCGCTAGCAAGATTTGATACTATCCCAGTTAGCGACCAAATCGCAGCCCTGTACCTATCCATATGTCAACTTGAGACTTTTTGATAACAGTGTACAATTGGGGTGATAGCGAACCAGTAACTCCCCCAACTCCAAGTTCATGCCACCACGAGATTGCGCGTGGGCGGTTTGAGTGGGGTTGACTCTGATTTAGTAGTAGTGGAAAGGCCAATCGTTTGGCTTGGTGGCGGATGTTCGCGGTGCCAACCACGATTTGGAGAACACGGTCTTAGCAAGGAGGCATGGATGCCCAATCGTTCGCCTGCCAAGGCTCTGCTGCGCCCAACGGCAACCCTGTTGCTTGGAAGCGTTGTACTGGCAGCGTGCGGTCAAAAGACCCCTCAAACGACCCTGAACCCAGCAAGCGAGAGCACCCGCGCAATTTACAATCTCTCGGAATTGTTGTTTTGGTTGGGCGTTGTGGTCTTTTTGATCGTACAAACCTGGTTGATCGTTTCGATCATCAAGTATCGACAAAAGGATAGTTCGCAGGTTCCCACACAGATTCATGGCAATACGAAGGTTGAAATTGCTTGGACAATCGTGCCAGCAATTATCGCGATTGTTATTTTCGTCTTCACCTTCGACACGATTCGCAAAATCGAGTTTATGCCAGACGAAGCTGCTGGTAATACCTTGAATGTCAAGGTTATCGGCCATCAGTGGTGGTGGGAATTCCAGTATCCTGATATTAAGGATGCGAACGGGAAGCCGTTGGTCACTGCTAACGAGTTATGGATTCCTTCAGGAAGCTATATCGACGTGAAAATGACCTCGGTTGACGTAATCCACGACTTCTGGATTCCTGGGCTTGCAGGTAAGCGCGACGTGATGCCCAATCGCGAAAGCGGCTTGTGGTTCAAGGCCGATGATGTAGCCGATGGCGCGCCTGGCGTATTCTGGGGCCAATGTGCCGAATACTGTGGCGGCCAACATGCCTACATGAAAATGCGGGTCGTTGTGGCTAGCCCCGCCGACTTCCAAAAATGGTCAACCGAGCAAAGCCAAGTAGCGGTTAATACCACCTTGCCTGAATCGTTTACCAAAAATTGTATTGGTTGTCACGTGGTGCGTGGCACCAATGCTGCCGGGATTACCGGCCCCGATTTGACTCACTTCGGGGGCCGGATGACGATTGCCGCTGGCACCGTCGATAATACCCGCGAACATCTTTATGCATGGTTAGACGACCCTGATGCAGTCAAGCGTGGCAACATTATGACCACCGCCATCAAGGCCGATACCCTGACCGAAGCCGAAATTAATGAGTTGGTCGATTATCTGGAAAGCCTCAATCCTGGCACCAGTGTTAAAGGTCAGCAGTAGGAGGGCCGCATGGCTACTGACGTAAGTACCCTCCATCACGCCCCAGCCAAACAACGGCGGGGTTGGTTGGAATGGATCACCACCGTCGACCACAAAAAAATTGGCATCATGTATGCAGTGACTGCCTTTTTGTTCTTTGTAATCGGCGGGCTTGAGGCGTTGCTCATTCGTTTGCAGCTAGGGACGCCCCAAAATGCGCTCCTGACCCCAGAAGCGTATAACCAAGTCTTTACGATGCACGGCACAACTATGGTGTTTATGGCAATTATGCCAATTAACGCTGGGTTTATGAACTATTTTGTGCCGCTGATGATTGGCGCAGGCGATATGGCCTACCCGCGCATGAACGCCATGAGCTATTGGCTCTTGCTGTTCGGCGGGATCGTCATGTATTCAAGCTTTGTCTTCGGTGGCGGCGCTCCCGATGCTGGCTGGTTTGCCTATGCTCCACTCACTTCAACCACCTACTCGGTTACCCGAGGGATGGATTATTGGGTCTTGGGCTTGCAGTTGTTGGGGGTTTCCTCGCTGGCTGGCTCGGTCAACATCATCGTAACGATCATCAGGTTGCGAGCACCAGGCATGCGCTTTAATCGGATGCCATTGTTCGTCTGGATGAGCTTCGTTACCTCATTCTTGTTGATTTTCGCCCTGCCAAGCATCACGGTTGGGATCACGTTGCTGTTCTTCGACCGCAACTTTGGCACCAACTTCTTCTTGCCTGCTGCTGGTGGCGACCCACTCTTGTGGCAACACTTGTTCTGGTTCTTCGGTCACCCCGAAGTGTACATTATGATTCTGCCCGCTTTCGGCGTGGTTTCAGAAATGTTGCCAGTGTTCTCACGCAAGCCAATCTTTGGCTACGAGTTTGTAGCCTACTCAGGCGTTGCAATTGGTGTGTTGGGCTTTACTGTGTGGGCACACCACATGTTTGCCACCAACTTGGGCGTGATTGCCGACACTTTCTTTGCTGCCGCGTCGATGCTGATTTCTGTTCCAACCGGGGTCAAAATCTTCAACTGGCTAGCAACCTTGTGGCGTGGTGAGTTGCGCTTCAAAACTCCGATGCTGTTCAGCCTTGGCTTTATCGCCATGTTTGTGATCGGCGGGATTTCCGGGGTTTCGTTGGCCGCAGCACCATTCGACTTGCAAGTGACCGATAGCTACTTTGTGGTTGCCCACTTCCACTATGTGCTGTTCGGTGGCGCTGTCTTTGCCTTGTTCGGGGCCGCCTATTATTGGTTCCCCAAAATCACTGGCAAGATGATGAGCGAGCGGATTGGCAAATGGCACTTCTGGATTCTGCTGCTTGGCTTTAACTTGACCTTCTTCCCGCAACATATGCTTGGGTTGCAAGGCATGCCACGGCGGGTCTGGACGTATCAACAAAACCAAGGTTGGGATTTCTACAACTTGCTCTCAACGATTGGGTCATTTTGTATTGCCTTTGCAACTTTGGTCTTTATCGTCAACTTCATTATTAGCTTGCGCAAGGGCGCTCCTGCGGGCAACGACCCATGGGATGCAGCAACCCTGGAATGGGCGACGACCTCGCCACCTCCAGCCCACAACTTCGATGTTGAGTACATTGTGCATAGCCGTCGCCCCTTGTGGGATAACAAATATAGCGGCGAAGGCCGTGGCATGACGATCAATTACGATTTTCATCCCCACTTGCCACCGCCGTCATATGCGCCAATCATCTTCTCATTTGGCTTGTTTGTGCTCGCCTATGGCATGCTCAATCTCGCCTCTGCCCCATTGATTGGGATTCCAATTATCTTGGTGGCCTTGGCAATTGCCTTTGTCGGCATGAATCGCTGGGTCGGCGAAATTGCCCAAGATCCGGTGCTGTAAGCTAAATTGCCCTGCGCCGATGGTAGGTTGGCGCAGGGCTTAGTTATCTGGGAGAACCTATGGCACAGGCAGTCGTGCGCGATATTGATAAAAATGATCCTGGGCGCGGCCTCGATTTACGCAAGCTTGGTATGTGGACGTTCCTTGGCTCGGAAGTATTTTTCTTCGGAGCTTTGGTTGTAACCCACCTTTCAATGCGCGGGGTCGTTGCACCATCATCAAGCAAAGCCAACCTTGATGTTACTGGCGTTCGCAACTTGTTTGGCGATAATGTCTTGACCTCGATTCTGGCTTTCATTTTGTTGACCAGTAGCTTGACCATGGTGTTAGCACTTGATGGAGTCAAAACCAACAATCAAAAGCGTTTCCGCTTCTGGTTGGGGGCCACCATCGCATGTGGTGTGATCTTCTTGGGTGGTCAGGTGTACGAGTTCTATCACATTGTCCACGAAGGGGTGACGATCAAAAATATGATGTTTGGCTCGACCTTCTTCTTTGTAACGGGCTTCCACGGAACCCACGTTGCGGTTGGGGTCGTCTGGCTGGTATCATTGCTGGTCTCGGCAATTCGCCACCCTGAGCGCTACAATGCTGGCAATTATATGGCCGTCGAGCTAGGCGGTTTGTATTGGCACTTTGTCGACTTGGTGTGGGTCTTGATTTTTACCGTAATCTATCTGATCTAACCATTATTTATCCAAGGAGTACATAATGGCCCACGGTCATGATGAACACGCCCCAATTGAACACGAAGCGCATCACAGCCACGCTAAGTTGTATGTGATTATCTTCTTTATCTTGTTGGTAATGACTGGGATTGAAATTGCGATTCCAATCATCAATAAAGCTGAAATTGTGGTTAAGCAAGTCGAAGTCGCGCTGTTGCTTGGCTTGATGACGATCAAGGGTGCAATTGTAATGATGTTCTATATGCACCTTAAAGGCGATCGCCGCATGTTTGGGACGCTGTTTGTGTTCCCAATTGTGTGTGTGTTGTTGATGATGCTTGGCTTCTTTGCCCTGTTCCAGCCAGAGTTATGGTAAACAAATGAACGAATGGACGCTTGATTGGCCGCTGTTTTTGGGCTTAATCGCCGCAACGGTTGGCTATCTCTGGGCAGTTGGCCCAGGTCGCAAGCGCCTCGGTGGGCCAGCAGCTTTCCCAGTTGGGAAGGCTGTTGCCTTCTTAAGCGGCTTGTTGGCCTTAGGTTTATCGATTATGTCGCCAATTGGGTTGTGGGCAGATCGCTATCTGTTTACGATGCACATGGTTCAACATATGATTTTGACCATGTTTTGCGCGCCCATGCTGTTAATTGGCATTCCTGAGTGGTTGTTGCGGCCTTTGGTGCAATTGCCCTGGGTTTATAGCATTGTGCGCTTTGCAGTGAATCCAATCGTTGCATTTAGTGCCTTCAATATTTCCTTCAATGGCTGGCACTTTCCCCAATTTTACGATTTGGCCCTACGCAACGAGCTTGTGCACATTCTCGAACATCAAATGATGATGGGCAGCGCAATTTTGCTCTGGGCACCATCGCTAATACCCTTGCCAGAATTACGCGCATCGTATCCGGTGCAAATGCTGTATTACTTTGTGAATTCAATTATCCCAACGATTTTGGGCGCGTTGATTACCTTTGCAGATAGTGTGTTGTACCCAACCTACGAGTTAGCGCCACGGATTTGGGGCATTAGCGCCATCGCCGATCAACAAATTGGGGCCTTAATTATGTGGATTCCTGGTGGCTCGATTTTTATCCTAGCAATTACCATCGCCTTTTTCAAGTGGATGAATCGCGAGGACGAAGAACAAAGCCTGCCAAGCATCGCCGACCAAAAAGCGGCAGCCCGCCAGTAAAACATAATTATGCAAGGCGCATTGGTTTGCAATGCGCCTGTGCTTTTTAGACCTATTTATGCGCCCGAATCAAGCACGATGTAAAGCGTTCAGCCAATTGCTGACCTTGCAAATCGCTTAATCCTGCCAATTCCTCAGGCAACTTGCCGCCAATATCCGCTAAACTATAGCGATGGGTTAGCTCGAAACTAATCTGTTGAAAGCCTGCTTGCTCTAAAAATTGCTGATATTGCTCGCGGGTTGGTGCCCCCGCGACACAGCCAACCCAATTCATGGCTGCCCGTAAACTGGCTTCAGGCAAGGGGAAATCAGCCAAACTCCCATCGATCACAATATCGGAGATTGCCATATAGCCGCCAACTTTGAGCACACGATAGGCCTCACGCAAGGCCATGCCCTTATCGGGAGCCAAATTGATCACGCAATTGGAGATAATCACATCGACTTGCTCATTCTCTAGCGGCAGTTGCTCAATATCGCCTTTCAAAAAAGCTACGTTTTCAATTTGGGCTTTCTGGGCATTCTGGCGGGCCAAATCGAGCATAGCATCGGTCATATCAACTCCATAGACGAAGCCAGTTGGCCCAACTTGTTTGGCAGCGAGCAATACATCTAAGCCGCCGCCTGAGCCAAGATCAAGCACGACTTGGCCTGGTTGCAAAGCGGCTCGTACAACTGGATTGCCACAGCCACGGGTGCTGTTGACGGCGGTCGCGGGCAAATCAGCAGTTGCGGTATCACGGTAGATTGTGCTGCTCAGCGAAATATCATGACTACCGCAACAACTGGTTTTTGGCTCTTCCTGTTGCACCTGCTCGGCCCATTCGCCATAATAGGCTTGAACGCTGGCTTTAATCGATTGATCGCTCATAGTGGGTTCCTCCATTGAAAAAATTCAATCTTGTTAGCAAAAAAATCAAACCAAGTGTTTAACCATCAACGTTGCGCTGCTGCAAATGCTGCCCCATTGCGCCGAAGCATGCAAGCGCGAATCGGCTTCGGCTCGCGGGATTGGCTGGTAGCCGTGGGTTGCAAAAAATTTGGCGGCACTGGTCGTCAAAAGATAGAGGGTTTGCATGCCCTGCCGTTGTGCCTGTTGCTCCAAAGCTGCTAGCAACGTTGCACCCAAGCCTTGGTTTTGTTGATCTGGGGTAACTGCGACCGAGCGCAATAAGCCAAGCTCGCCATAGATTTCAAGCGCACCACCAGCTACTAAATTGCCGTCTTGCCACCAGCCATAGGCCTGAGCCGTGGCTAAACCTTCGTTGCCCAATCCTACTGTGCTCAATAACTGCTCGAATGTTGGTTGTTGATCTGAGGTGATTGGTTCAAGCTGCATAGGCCATCCTATTGAAAAATTTCAATTCAGAAGCGAAAAAAAGCTAGCCGCAGCTAGCGATTCCAGCCATCCAAGTGGCTGTTGATACGAGCTTTGAGGCTGGCAAGGCGTTCGCGTTCAACCCGATAATAGGCCCACGGGCCACGCCGTTCGCAACTAACCAAGCCAGCTTCGCGCAACAACTTGAGATGATACGAGACGGTTGGCTGTTTGACCGCAACCGCTGCTTCAAGATCGCAAACACAAACATCCTCACTTGATCGCGTCAGCAAGGTCAGCAATTGCACCCGCACCGGATGCGCGAATACCTGAAAATCGGCGCTCATCGCCTCGGCTTCAGTTTCGTTCAAGCCAGCGCTGGCAGGCGCACAACAGCCTGTGGTTTGGGCAATCAGTTCAATAATGCCAGTCATAATTCAGCCTCCACGAACACTATAGCATGCTTATCGAATTAATTCAATTCAGCAAGCCCTTGATTGCGAATGTCACTGACAGCCATTGAATTGTTATTTTGAGAGATATATCTGAACGCCCAGCAATATTACTGCCCCACCAATGGCAAGTTTGAGGGCCAATCCATATGCCCGTGGTCGCGGTATACTCGGCAATCCTTTGACTAGTAGCCAACTATCTTGAGCTATACCAAATAAGCAACAACCTATGGCTAGCATAAATGGAATAATCACGAGGGTTATTGGGCGATATGATAGGTATACAATGGGTTTATCGCCCCCCGAAAGCGCTTCAAGATAAAAAAGCAATAGATAAAAACTAATCCATCCCAATGGAATACAGCAAACCAAAGCCCATAGCATGCGCGAACTAGGCGAAGGATAGGTATGGGCTGGGGAATTATTAGACATACGATTCTCCTCAAACTTTAAACGAACAGGTTAACCTTTGTTCTTCATAGCATATACCGTGAACGAAGCCAACGCTATCCCCAACATCCCTCCAAAGGCTGATTTGCTGCTGGCCAGGTTATTTTATTATTCAACTATCTAATTATTGAATAAATAAGTGAGCATAACATGCAGTTTTATACCTCAGCAGTTGCCGATAGCCTGAATACGCTGCAATTGCTTAATCAAGCAAGCAGTTTGCGCGGCGCGACGGCGTGGGTTCAACGCACAGCCCAAGCTCTCAGCGCCCAAGAATTGGCCGATAATCAGTTGGTGTCAAGCCTTAGTTTTGGCTTATTGCCCGCAGATCCGTGCCAAACAATGGACGCTTATTTGAGCGCATTACGCAACGCCGAGCCTGTTGCATGGGTTGCTCAGCTGCAACACCAGATTCTCGAATTTGCTGGCAATCAAGGTTCGCTCACCAGCGAACGGCTGTGGCAGGGCTTGCGCAATGCTGGCATTTCTAGCGAGTTGGCGACCCAGCAAGCCTTGTTAGCGGCGATGCAACAGCCAGCCGAATTGTTGGCGCGGGTTTGCCAACACCTTGCGCATATGTGGCACACTTGGCTGCAAACTGAATGGCAACAAGCCCAAACCGCGATCAGCCAGCTCAAAAATCAACTCCAAAGCCAAATTCCCGACCAAGCTGCGCTCAACGGCTTTCGCCAAAACTTGGGCTATGGAGTGAATCAAGTTTGGCAGCAATTACAAGGGCAACGCCACATTCGGTTGTTTGCTGCGACCCAAAATGCCAGCCTCACCACATTTTTGCTAGATCCAAGCTATTTGTGGGTTGGCATTGGTTTTGGCAGCAGCAACGAGCTTCAGCCTCGGGTGGTGAGCCGCAACGAGTTATTATTGCGCTTGCAAGCCTTGGCCGATGCAGCCCGAATCCAAATTATGGAGTTGCTGGCGCAGGGTGAATTATCGGCTCAAGCGATTATCAGCCAAACCCAACTGCCACAATCGAGCGTTTCGCGCCATTTGAACATTTTGCGGAATGCTGGCTTTGTGCACGAACGGCGATCAGGCGGCGCAACCAAAAGCTACCGTTTGGTTACGAGCCAACTTGGGGCTACCTTTGCGGCGTTTGAGCAAGCACTCGCTCAGCCCAGCCAAGCCCAAACCAGCGTAGAGCAAACAGAATCAGCTGTGCCCAGCAGCATCCAACGCTTTTTCAACCGCGAAGGGCGCATGGTTACCTGGCCAAGCAAACATAGCGATCGGATTCCAGTCTTGGAGTATTTGGCTGGGCGATTTGAGCTTGGGCGTGAATATAGTGAGCGTGAAGTTAACGAACTGCTCAAGCAGCATACAGGCAGCGATGTGGCCAACCTACGCCGCTATTTGATCGACGTGAAACTGTTTGAGCGCGATGGCACTGGTTCCCGCTATTGGCGAAAAAATGAAGAATAGAATTTTAACCGCGAAGAGCGCGAAGAACGCTAAGCAATGTCAATATCTATATCCTTCGTGCTCTTCGTGGTTAACAATAATTTGGATTTGATCCTTGTCCTTTATGTTCTATGCTCTATGCTCTTTTGATCCTGCGCTTACTTTTTACGAAACAGAAAAATATACTCGTGCTTGAAGATATAGAAGCCGCCAACCAAGGCTCGGTAGCGCCACAGCTCTTTTTGGTGGCGCTTGCCAGTCGTTTCTTCGAAGTTTTTGACAATGATGCTTTTGAGTTGAAAGCCTTGTTGCTGCACCACTTCCATGGTGCGAAAACCGAGCGGAACCCACTCGCCATGCATATATTTATCGCCGATAATTACCGCAAGATGGCGGCCACGTTGCAGCACAGGCACGACCCGCGCAACTGCCGCTGCCATTTGAGCCAGAAACTCAGCAACCGAAGGTGCATTCGATAAATCGCGCTCATCATCGCTGAAATTAATAATATCGAAATAGGGCGGGTGCATAATGGCCAGCTGCACATGGCGCTGACCATAATCAGCTAAAAGCGCTTGCCAATTGATCGTCGTGCAATCGCCATGCACCGAACGCGCAATAATTGCCGCTGGATTTGGCTCGCGCTCAACTGCTTGGTTGGCGTATTCAACCATATGTTCCTGCAATTCGACCCCAAGCACATTGCGGCCAAGCCGCTGGCCTTCGATCAGCGTCGTGCCTGAACCGGCAAACGTATCAAGCACCCAATCGCCTTGTTTGGTATAACGCCGCATCAATTGATTGGGAATTTGCGGCACAAAATTGCCCCAATAGCCAGCAGAATGCACGCCTGAGCCATCGCGGCGATCGATCATCCACAAACTATCGGTATTAATATCATCGTATTCCTTCCAACGATTGAGATTAATATCGTTAATTGCGGTCGTGCGAACTGTGGCGATGCTGCGGGCCAAGCGATCGATATAGTAATGGGCGCGTTCGAGCGTCTGGGCATCGCTAATTTGCTGCAATTCGCCCAATAAATACGCATAATCGTAGGCCACGCTTTCGGCCTGATCGGCAACGCCATCAGCATAATCTGCAAGGTGAGTCGTGGTAGCAAGAATACTAGCGCGGAGTGCGACGAGGGCTGTGAGATCACGCCAACCAGCCAAAAGATTGAGCAAACGTGGTTTGCGAAACCAAAGCAACCGATCCATGCAATCACCCATGAACAATTCACAAACGGGGTTGGTCTTGTACAAACCAACCCCGACAACGGTTTCCTGTGTGGAATGCTATTTTACAACGAATAAAGCTCGCCGTATTTGGTGCGCAGATAGCGGATGTATGGCTCGATGCTGAGGTCTTGGCCAGTTACTTTGCGGATCAAAGTTGGAACGCTGTATTTGCGGCCATACACATACATATTGGATTTTAACCAGTTGTGCAGGTTGGCAAATTGGCCTTGGCTAATTTCGGTTGGAATACTAGGGTTGGCCTTTACAGCGGCATCGAAAATTTGCGCGCTAAGAATATTACCCAAGGTGTAGCCTTGGAACGAACCACCGATAATCCCACCATACCAGTGCACATCTTGCAATACCCCATCACGATCATCTGGTGCGGTAATGCCCAAATCGCTGCGATAGCGTTCGTGCCAAGCTTCGGGCAAATCGCGAATTGCTAATTTGCCTTCGAGCAAGGCCAATTCCAAATCGAAGCGAATCATGACGTGTAAGTTGTAGGTCACTTCATCGGAATCGGTGCGCACCAACGAGCGTTGGACTTTGTTGATTGCGCGATAGAACGTTTCCAGATCGACGTTGCCAAGTTGGCTTGGGAAGGCAGCTTGAGCTTTGGGATAGGCGTATTGCCAGAAGGCGCGGCTGCGGCCAACCACATTTTCCCACAAGCGCGATTGCGATTCGTGGGTGCCTGCAGATGCGCCGCTGGCCAATGGTGTGTTTTCATAGGCTGGGTTTACGCCCAACTCATAAACCGCATGGCCAGTTTCATGAATCGTGCTGAACAAGCCATCGCTCAGGTCGTTGTCACGGAAACGGGTGGTAATCCGCACATCGCCAATCGAGAACTTGGTCATAAATGGGTGGTGGGTTTTATCTTGGCGGCCACGTTCGAAATCGTAGCCAATTTCGCGGATCAAGCTCTCGCCAAAGGCCAATTGCTCGGCTTCTGGATAGTGTTGGAGCAAGCAGCTATCGTCGGCGGCTGGTTGCTCAGTGATGGTTTTGACCAAGGGCACGAGTTGTTCGCGCAAGGGGCCAAAAATCTCGCGAATTTTGGCGACGGTCATGCCTTGGTCGGCCAAATCGATTAATGGATCGGCGATGTGCTCGCTTGGGCCGAAGAACTCGGCGTAGCGGCGGCTGAGATCCAAGGTTTTTTCGAGCAACGGGGCCACTGAAGCGAAGTCGTTGTTAGGGCGAGCTTGCGTCCAAGCGGTATAGGTTTTAGCAATGTGCGAATACAATTCGGCGATAAACTCGCTTGGCACGCGCACCGCTTGGTCGTAATCGCGCTTGGTGACGAGCACTAACGCTGCATCATCTGAATCAGGATCTTGCTGTTCGGCCCAAGGCACGAGCTTATCCAGCAAGCGCCCAACCTCGGCAGAGGTCGCATGTTCGTGGGCCAAACGACTGAGCGTGGCCATTTGGCGGCCCCGAGCTTCGGCCCCGCCATTGGGCATATAGGTGCTTTGATCCCAATTTAAGACAGCGCCAGCATACGCTAAATCTTGCGCAACCCCAATTTTTTCCTTCAAATCAGCTAATTGTTCTTGCATTCTGTTCTCCTACACATGTGGCACGCTTGTGCAACAATGCACACCCGCCTTGTCATTATAATTCAATTCATGGCCGATCGGCGAGCCAGAATATGTATTCCGATGGTGTAGAATGCTGCCCAAGAGCTGCTTGGCAAAAGCACTGGTGGGCGAACAAACCAGCCTTTATTGGTGTAGCAAGGCCAACCGTGCTGATAGGCCAAATGTATGAGTAGCTCTGGTACTATCTGGGGGAGCGAATCCAACCCCTTTGCGGGGCATATATCCCTAGGTAACCCATAAATAAAGTCCTATAGTCCTGTTATTGCTAGTTGCACGAACCGACTGAGTATGTCATACTCACGAATAACCATTTTTCCCAACGGGTTTTTCACTATGCAACGATCATTACCATCTGCGAAACAGCTTGGTTTGGCTGCCTTGGCAACGTTGATTTTAGGAATCGGCTTGCTGTATGCAGGAGCCTTAACCATTGCACCATTAGCTTTGCTCAGTTTTGTCGTGCTATCAATTGTGGCAATGGTATCCCTCACCGCCCACGACATAGAAGATACCATTCTAAAGAAAGGGCGTTCAGAATGAGTTTACTTCCCGCCGCGATTGACGACAACGAGTTATCGCCTGCGCGCAAAACCCTGCTTGATCGAATTCATTTGGTGTGGATCTTTGTCAATGGCTCGACTGCACTGAGCCTTTTCTTCCTGTTTTTGTTCAATTTCTTTAGTGGCAACGACGCTTGGGTGCAGATGCTGATCCTCTCTATCTCATCGATTGGCTCGACCGGGATTTTGTGGTATACCAATCACAAGCCGGTTCAATGGCGTTTGTGGGCTGCCTTGGTTAGCTCGATGGTTGCCTTAATCGAAATTGCGCTCTTCTTTCAAAATGGCTATTTGATTGCAATTTCGGTCACCAGCGTGGTGAGTATTTATGCAGTTACCGCCGATCGCCACGAGTTGATCACTTGGTCGGCAGTCATTGGCGTGGTCTTTACGATTGTTTTTGCGATTTTGAATGGCGTTCAGCAAACTCCGCCAGAATGGCTGAATAACCTGCACCTGAATTTAGTTATTTCCAAAGTGCTGGTGCCAGCCTTTATTGGTGGCGGGATTGTGATGATTGCGCTGTTGTTGCTTGGTTTGAGCAATACTTTGCGTCAATCGTTGAATGAGGCCAATGAGCGGCGCCGGATTGCTGAAGAATCGCAAGCAGCGCAGGCTAAAACCTTAGCTCAGGTTGAGCGCCAAGCAGCTGAGCAAGCCCGCTTGCTTGAATTGGTGCGCGACCTCGAAACGCCAGTTATTCCGGTGCTCGATGGAGTGTTGGTGCTGCCAATCGTTGGGCACCTTGAAAGCAAACGCCTAGAAAATCTCACCGATTTGCTGTTGAATCGGGTGGCTCAAGAGCGAGCACATACAGTTTTGCTCGATATTACTGCCGTTTCGGTGGTTGATACTGCTACTGCTCAACACCTGATTCAGTTGGCGCGGGCAATTCGTTTGCTTGGCGCTGAATGTGTGATTACTGGGATTCGCGCCCATGTTGCGAGCACCTTGGTGGCGCTTGGCATTACTTGGGAAGGCCTGCGCACTGCTGGCTCGTTGCGCGATGGAATTGCCAAAATTATCGCCGAAAAGAATATTGCAATTTAGGAATGTGGCTTGTGGTTTTTGACGATACTGATTTAACACCCAACCAGATTGAAATGGCTCGCCGCGCTGCGGCGGGTCATTTTATTGATCTGACCAGTAGCAATCCAACCCAGCAAGGCTTGCTTTTTCCGCCTGAGGTGCTTGAGCATGCAGCTAGCAACTATTGGCGACAACGGCGCTACGAGCCAAATCCACGTGGTTTGGAGCCAGCGCGCCAAGCAATTATTGAATACTATCAGCAACGCACCCCAGCTTTGGTGCTGACGTTTGATGATATTTTTATTACTGCCAGCACCAGCGAAGCCTATAGCCTGTTGTTTTCGCTGCTCACCGCGCCAGGCGATAATATTCTTGGCCCGAATGTGACCTACCCATTGTTTGAATATTTGGCCGATTTGCATCACGTTGAGCTGCGCACCTACGAGCTTGATCCTGCCAACGATTGGGCGCTTGATCAGGCTTCGTTGCTAGCGGCAGCAGATGAGCGCACGCGGGCAATTTTGCTGATCTCGCCACATAATCCAACTGGCGCGATTATTAGCGAGCCAATTGCGGCCTTGCAACAGCTTGCCATTCCGTTGATCTGCGATGAGGTGTTTGCGCCGTTTGCCCTTGCCAAGCCAGCAGTGCCACCCTTGGGCGTGTTGCACCCAGATGTGCCAGTATTTCACCTGAATGGGATTTCGAAGCTGTTGGCCTTGCCCGACCTCAAGTTGGGCTGGATTGCGCTGAACCAAGCGGCGCAGCGCTATGCAGAACGCTTAGAATTGATCAACGACACCTTTTTGAGTTGTAGCACGCTGATTCAGAGCATGTTGCCCGCTTTATTGCAGGCAGCGCCAGCGTTTATTGCCCAGATGCTCGAGCGCGTGCGCAGCAATATTGATTATGCACGACAACATTTGGCTGAGCATCCGCGTTTGATTTGGAGCGAGCCAGCTGGCGGCTATTATCTGTTTCTCCAAGTGCGTGATGAATATGATGATGAAGCCTTGGTTGTGCGCTTAATCGAGCAAGGTGTGCTGGTGCATCCTGGCTTCTTTTTCGATTGGAATGACGATTGTCGGATTATGCTTTCGGCCTTGACTGAGCCGAATCAATGGCGCGCAGGGATTCAAAAACTTGCCCAGAACCTTACAATTTGACAAGCAATCAATCTTCGGCTATAATCACCCGCGCTGCCAGAAAACGGCAGGTTTACAAAAAAGTGGGTAGGTACCAGAGCGGTCAAATGGGGCGGACTGTAAATCCGCTGGCTTCGCCTACGGGGGTTCGAATCCCTCCCTGCCCACCAACTTGTTTTCCATGTCAAAGACAAATGCCCTTGTAGCTCAGTTGGTAGAGCACACCCTTGGTAAGGGTGAGGTCACGGATTCGAGTTCCGTCAAGGGCTCCATACCTATGCTGGAAAACGATCCGACACTTTGTGCGGGTCGTTTTCATTGAAACTTACAAAACCCCATTTTGGGATTGTAGGAGGACAAACACTCAATGGCTAAGCAAAAGTTCGAGCGGAACAAGCCCCACATCAACATTGGGACGATCGGCCACGTTGACCACGGCAAGACCACCTTGACCGCTGCCATCACCAAAACCATGGCACTCCGTGGTCGCGCTGAATTCCGCGCTTTCGATCAAATCGACAACGCTCCCGAAGAACGCGCTCGTGGGATTACGATTTCGATTTCGCACGTTGAATACGAAACCGAAAATCGGCACTATGCCCACGTGGACTGCCCAGGTCACGCCGACTATATCAAAAACATGATTACCGGTGCTGCCCAAATGGACGGTGCGATCTTGGTGGTTTCGGCCCCAGACGGCCCCATGCCCCAAACCCGCGAACACATCCTCTTGGCTGGCCAAGTCGAAGTGCCCGCGATGGTGGTCTTCTTGAACAAAGTCGACATGATGGACGACCCTGAGTTGCTCGAACTAGTCGAAATGGAATTGCGCGAGTTGCTGACCAAGTACGGCTTCCCGGGCGACGAAATTCCGATCGTGCGCGGCTCAGCGAAAGGCGCCTTGGATAGCGCATCAACCGATGCGAGCCAACCAGAGTATCAATCGATCCAAGAATTGATGCAAGCGGTTGACGACTATATCCCAACGCCAGAACGCGCGATTGACAAACCATTCTTGATGCCCATCGAAGACGTGTTCTCGATCAAAGGCCGTGGTACCGTGGTAACCGGACGGATCGAACGCGGGATCGTCAAGGTTGGCGATACGATTGAAATCATCGGGATGGGCCCAGACGTGCGCACCACCGCCGTAACGGGCGTGGAAATGTTCAAGAAGTTGCTGGACGAAGGTCGCGCAGGCGACAACGTGGGGGCACTCTTGCGCGGGATTGAACGGACGGACGTGGAACGCGGTCAAGTCTTGGCGAAACCAGGCTCGATCAAACCCCACACCAAGTTCAAAGCCGAAGTGTACGTGTTGAAGAAAGAAGAAGGTGGCCGCCACAGCCCATTCTTCAGTGGCTATCGCCCACAGTTTTACGTGCGAACAACGGACGTGACGGGTGCGATTGGCTTGCCCGAAGGCGTGGAAATGGTGATGCCAGGCGACAACATCCAAATGACGGTGGAGTTGATCGTTCCGGTTGCTATCGAACAAGGCTTGAAATTTGCGATTCGTGAAGGTGGCCGCACCGTGGGTGCTGGTATCGTGACCGAAATCATCGCATAAGCTAATGCTTTGAAAAAGCATAAACGCGATCAGCCGCTTGGTCTGGTCGCGTTTGTGCCTCAACCTGCGTCAGCAGCAGGCTAAGCATAACGAGACGGGGGCAACCCCGCATTATTATGTTTGGCACTGATTCACATCTACAGAGGTTTTATCATGGCAAAGAAAGAAAACCGGATTGTGATCACCTTGGCTTGTACTGAGTGTGGCGATCGCAATTACACAACGACCAAGAATCGCAAAAACGACACAAATCGTTTAGAATTGATGAAGTACTGCCCACGTTTGCGCAAACGCACCTTGCACCGCGAAACGAAGTAGTACCAGAAATTGCGCAAACGCGGTCGCGCCTAGCGCCCCGCAGCATTTCTATTTCATCAGGAGGTTGTGGTGGCCGTGGCAACAGAAGACAAAGAAGATTACAAACCGAATCCAATCGCCCAATTTTTCCGCGATGCGTTTTCGGAAATGCGCAAGGTCGTTTGGCCAAGCCGCGAGGAAACTCAACGCTTGACGCTAGTCGTGATTGGCATTTCGTTGTTGGTCGGGTCGATTCTAGCAGTCTTCGACTTGCTATTTGAAACGCTGGTGCGGATCATCCAATAAATACCGCCAAATGCGAGGCTCAGTATGTCTGACAACGAAAACGAAGCACAAAAAACGCTTGATCCCGAGGGTGTCCATTGGTACGTTATTCATACCTACTCAGGCTATGAAAACAAAGTGATGCAAAATCTCCGGCATCGGATTGAATCGATGGATATGCGGAACCAAATTTTCCGCGTCGTCGTGCCAACCGAAGAAGAGATTGAAATCAAAAATGGCCAGCGTCGGACTGTTCAAAAAAAGGTGTTTCCTGGCTATGTGCTGGTTCAAATGGCCATGACCGACGATTCGTGGTATGTGGTGCGTAATACACCAGGTGTCACCTCGTTTGTGGGCATGGGAACCAAGCCATCACCATTGGCCGATGAAGAAGTTCGCTTTATTCTGAAGCAAATGGAAGAAGAAGCACCCAAAGTCAAGGTCAACTACGAAATTGGCCAAACTGTCAAAATTACCGACGGCCCCTTCACCGACTTTGAAGGCGTGGTCGATGAGATTGACGAAGAACGGGGCCGCGTGCGCGTGCTTGTTTCGTTCTTTGGTCGTGAAGCACCAGTTGAGCTTGATTTCTTACAAGTTATCCGGGTTATCGAATAAACACCCGCGACACCTAGTTCGCGAAGGAGTCCCTTGTGGCAAAGAAAGTAACCGCAGTCGTAAAGTTGCAATTGCCTGCTGGTAAAGCAACGCCTGCACCACCTGTTGGTCCTGCACTTGGTGCAACTGGTATCAACATTATGGCGTTTTGTAAAGATTACAACGAAAAAACGTCAGCTCAAGTTGGCACGATTATTCCAGTTGAAATTACGGTTTATTCAGACCGCTCGTTTACCTACATTCTGAAAACCCCACCTGCTGCCGACTTGTTGCGCAAAGCTGCTGGGATTCAACGTGGCAGCGGCAAAACTGGCACTCAAGGTGCTGGCTCAATTACCCGCGCTCAATTGCGCCAATTGGCCGAAACCAAAATGCCTGATTTGAACGCCAACGATGTTGAAGCCGCCGAAAAAATTATCGCCGGTACCGCCCGCTCAATGGGGATTACAATCAAAGACTAAGTGAAAGTCAAAAGGCAAATATCAGAAGGCAAAACTTGCTGATAGCTGCTATCTGATGCATATTCACTTGTTTTTTGGATAAAGATCAAGCCAAAAATATATATTAAACGTTTTTATGTTTAATCTGATTTTTGACTTCTGACTTTTGATTTGATGTTGTGGCAGAAGCTTTGGCTTCGCTTAAGACCACAAGGAGCTAATTGTTCATGGCAAAGCAACACGGTAAAAAGTACCAAGCTGCTGCGGCAAAAGTAGAAGCTGATCGCTTGTACACGCCCGAAGAAGCTGCGGCTTTGGTCAAAGAAACCTCGTTCACCAATTTTGATGCAACCGTTGAAGTTCACTTGCGCTTGGGTATCGACCCTCGCCACGCCGACCAAACGGTTCGGAGCACCGCTTCATTGCCCCACGGTACCGGTAAAAACGTGCGCGTGTTGGTCTTCGCTCAAGGCGATACCGAAAACGTCGCTCGCAATGCTGGTGCTGATATTGTCGGCGGCGATGAGCTGATCCAACGCATCGAAAAAGAAAACTTCATCGATTTCGACGTCGCCGTTGCCACCCCCGACATGATGGGTAAGGTTGGTCGCTTGGGCCGGATTCTTGGCCGCCGCGGCTTGATGCCAAACCCTAAGAGCGGTACGGTTGTGCCACCAAGCGATTTGCCACAAGCTATCAAGGCTTTGCAAGGCGGTCGCGTCGAATTCCGCAACGATAAAACTGGTTTGTTGCACGTTGCCATCGGCAAGGTTAGCTTCAGCGCTGAGCAAATTCAAGAAAACTTGTTAGTTTTGTTGGATGCGATCAAAGCTGCAAAACCAAGCGGTTCAAAAGGTGTTTACATTCGCAGCATTACCCTGACCAGCACCATGGGTCCTGGGATTCCGCTCGATGTGAACATTGCGCAAGCAACCGCCTAATTGAATTCGTAAACCAGCGGGAATGGCTGCTGCCGTTCTCGCTGGTTTTGTTTTAGCCCTCAAGTTCAATCAACTAACACGCTGCAACAGGTCAATGCGCCCTCGGCTTTGGCTAGCTCGCTATTATCCAGCAAAATTAGTTGATAGCCCTGCTGGCGTAAACGTTCAGCAGTTGCCGGATACGCTTGTTCGTAGAGCAAACGCCCATCGTGCAGCTGCACCACATTCGCCGCATACTCCTCACGTGGGTCTACCTCGATCACCTGATATTCAGCAAATACCTGCCGATCAACCCATTGTGGATTGATCAAGACTGTGGTTTGATCAACGGCACAAACAGCGCTTTTGAGATGCAGGCACTGGCCCAATTCCACACCTTGAACGCGATAGCCAAATGGCGCGGTTAGCGTCTGCACTTGCTCAACCGCAGCTTGATTGCTACGGCTCGACAGCCCAATCCAGATGCTTTTGCCTAAAACAACCACATCGCCACCATCAAGCGTTGCTGGCTCGCTGAGCCAGGCCAATTGACGGTAGTTTTGTAGTACTGCGGCCATGGCTGCCAACTCTGGGCGCCGCGATTCAGCGCCAGGTCTGGTGATAATTGCTAGTTCTGGTAGCACGACGGCGGTATCTTCGACAAACACCGAATCAGCCAAATCTTCGGCTAAAGTAAGTTCAACGACCTGATAGCCATGAGCCGCAAGCGTAGTGCAGTAGCGATTATGCTGGCTCTGAGCATTGCTCAAATCAATCGGCAAACGTTCGAGGTGGGTTAGCTCACATGCTTGAATTGCCGGACTAACCGGACGGACAATTGCGGTTGGCATAAAAATTGCTATCCTTTTTGGCTACTTCAAAAGTCCACGTATGTACCACAGAAAGCCTTCACTTGGTGGTTTACCGTATAATAGCAATAGAATTACCTTGTTTGCCAGCACCCGTGTTGGCAAAGCACCAAACCTATGGAGGAATTGCGCCATGGAATTTCGCATGGGCATGTCGCCTGAGGCGCTAGCACAACAAGCCATGTCAACCAAAGCATCACCAGCTTTGATTGCATTAAACAATATGCTGGTGCTTTCAACCCACGAATTGCAACAATTGATCCAGCAAGAATTAGAGGAGAATCCAGCGCTTGAGAATGTCGATCTGGAGCCAGATGAAACATGCTCACGTTGTGGTCGGCCTTTGATCGAAATGCTCTGTTTATATTGCGTTCACGAAGACCAACGCTTGGCCGAAGCTGAACGTAGCGATTACACCGCCGCTGGCGAGGAAGATGAATTTGATCCATTAATGATGGTGGCTACGCCAGCCCAGTTGAGCGAAGTGTTGCTACGTGATTTGCGAGCCTCGCTGCCAGAACAAGATTATTTTATTGCTGAATATTTGGTTGGCTGCTTGGATGAGCAGGGCTTTCTCGATGCCAATACCGTCGATATTGCCGCAACGCTCACGATTGACGAAGAACGGGTGATTGCGGTATTGCTCAAGCTGCAAGATATCGCCCCAGTCGGCGTCGGCGCGCGCACGGTGCAAGAATGTTTGTTGTTGCAATTGCGGCGCTTGGCCGAAGAAGATGTGCAACATCCCTATGTTGAGCGCGTGATCACTGAGTTTTGGAACGATTTGGCTGAACATCGCTATGGCGCAATCGCCCAAGCCTTGAATGCAGAATATGATGATGTGGTCGAAGTGCGCGAGTTTATTCGCGAACATTTGCGGCCCTATCCCCTAGCGCTCAGCGGCGAAGGCTCAGCCCGCACCAACTACATCATGCCCGATGTGATTATTCGCGAGAACGAAGGCAAGCTCGAAGCAGAAGTGCTGATGTCGGATCGCAGCTTCCTACGCATCAATCCGCTGTATCAATCGTTGGCCAAACGTGGCCGCGAAGCAGAAGCTGAAATGTCTTCAGAAGAGCGCGATCACCTTAGTCAATATGTTGCGCGTGCTCAAATGTTCCTGACCAACATTCGCCAACGCCGCGAAACCATTCGTCGGATTAGCGAATTTTTGATTGAGACCCAAGAAGATTTCTTGCGTCAAGGCGTGCGCTTCTTGCGTCCAATGACGCGGGCCGAGGTTGCCGATGGCATTAGCGTCCACGAATCGACGGTGAGCCGCGCAACCGCCAATAAATATGTGCAATTGCCCAATCGCTCGGTGATTCCATTTAGCCATTTCTTCACCGCCTCGTTGAACGTCAAAGATGTGCTGTTGGAATTGGTGCAAAACGAAACCCGCCCATTGACCGACCAAGAATTGGTTGAATTGCTCTCAGAGCGTGGTTTTGATGTGGCGCGCCGCACGATTGCTAAGTATCGCAATCAACTGAATATTTTGCCTTCGACCTTGCGCTAAACCTTCAAGAAAGGCTGTTGTGATGCGACGTTGGCGAATCTGGCTCGAATGGTTGCTCGCTGCTGGGTTAAGTTTGCTGATTACGCGGTTGGTATTGCTCTTATTTGCTGCCAACCCCGCTCAGCCGTTTACCCAACTGATTCTTTGGTTGAGCCAAGCCTTGGTTTGGCCCTTTGCATGGCTCGACGCAGCGCAGCCGCAAACGGGCGTGCGCTTTGAGCGTGGCACATTCTTGCTTATAGTGCTGGGAATGCTTGGAACTGGCATTTGGCAATTGAAGCAAGCACGGAGAAGCACCCATGGATTGGAGTAACTTTTTCAGGGCTGTTGGTTGGACGATTGCAATTGCCGGGGGCTTGGGCTTGCTTGGCCTAGCCCTCATTTGGTATCGGCTCAAACGCCTGAATGTGCCCGAAGGCGCATCGTATCGCGAAACTATGATGCGCGTTCCCTTAAGCTTGGTGATTGTGCTCGATCTACTTGATTTGGCCTTTGACGTGTTTGCAGCGCCAATTTCGTGGTTGGTGCTCAGTCACTTCAACTTGCAGGGATTGCGCCGCGTTAGCGTGGTTGAGGCCCTAATTCCAGGTACTCAGGTGATTCCTTGGATGACGGTTAGTTGGTTTGCAGTGCGGTTGTTCGATCGCCATTCGCAACCAGATGAAAGTGTTGAGCCATGAGCGACGAGGCCACTTTGAAGATTAGCCTAATCATGAATCCTGCTTCGGGCACGTCTGAGCAAGGCGCTTTGCTGCGCGAAACGCTGGCCCCAATGAGCGGTGTCACAATTCTCACGACCGATGCTGCTGGCGATGGTGAGCGTTTGGCCCGCCAAGCGGTGGCCGCTGGAGCCGAATTAGTTGTTGCTGCTGGCGGCGATGGCACGATCAACGAGATCGTTAAAGGCCTGCTAGAAGCTGAACGGCGCGTGCCGCTGGGTGTGATCCCGCTGGGCACGGGTAATGATCTTGCTCGCACCTTGGCCTTGCCCACTGATCCGCTCGAAGCTTGGAAATTGATTTTGGTTGGCGAGCGGCGCAAACTTGATGTGATTGAGATTCGCACGCCGCGCGAATTGCATTATGCGCTGAATGTCTCTGCTGGTGGTTTTAGCGGCCAACTCAACGAAGCGTTATCGGGCGAGGTCAAGTCTACTTGGGGGCCGTTAGCTTACTTGCGCGGAGCTTTGGGGGTTTTGCCCGATCTAACGACCTATCGCACTACAATTCAATATGATGATGCAGCGCCTGAGCAGGTAGATGCGCTGAACATTATTATTGCCAATGGCCGTACAGCGGCGGCTGGCGTGCAAGTTGCACCCTTGGCCAACCCCGAAGATGGCTTGCTCGATGTGGTGATTGTGCATTATGGCTCGCTGTTGAACTTGGTTGGAGCGGCGGCACGCTTATTGGTCAATGGCAATTATCTGAATAGCGAGTTGGTCGAATTGCGCCGCGCCAAAAAAGTCCAAGTTGTTTCTGAGCCAGAAATTTGGTTCAACGCCGATGGCGAATTGATAACTAACGAGCCAATTGTGTTCAGCGTGCTGCCCAAAGCCTTGGAAGTGGTTGTGGGTGCTGAATATCAGGCCGAGATTCAGAAGGACGAGGGATAAGGGTCAGAACATAGAGCATAGAACATAGAACATAGGCTTTTGGCTAGCGGAATAGTGGGGGCAATCGGCGGACGACTCGAACTACCGACCCCCAGCCCCTAGACCCTAAACCCTCAATAGCAAGGAGATTCTGATGAGTGATGATTTACGTGATGAACTACGCGAATTAGCTGGCTATCGCAATGAAGAAAGCGATGTTTTGGGCGTGTTCAACGCCGATGAAGTTGAAAATCTGCAAGATTTTACGATTACTGATATTGAGCAAGGCGAAACTGAAGCCTACAGCGATTTGGACGAGCCGCTGGAATCATACGACGAATTGACTGGCGAGAACTTACGCGAAGGCGAAACCGACGATCCCATGGAAGCGATCCAAGAAGGGCTAAGTTATGTGCCGCCAGTTGATGATCCGCTAGATTTCGACGATGCTGAATAAGAACGAGGCTATTGGCTGTTGACGCTTGAAGTTTATGAGCAACCCAAAACTATAGCGATAGCCAATAGCCTCGCTTTTCCGTAGCTCTGTGTTAAATTGCTCATAGATATAGTTGCCATCTGATCTTCTGACCCATAATCCTCTGATCCTCGATTCCCAAAACCTCGATTCTCTGTGCTACTTCTTGGATTATTCATCCTTCTGGTTTATTCGTGCGTAGTCTCAAGCGGCATAACTTGCTAAGATCATGCTTAAAAAGCATTGAGAGCCTAGAGTTTCAATGGCATAATAAAAAGACATGATCGATAGCTGGGGGATTGGTGTTAACATAAGGATGAATTGCTCATGGATGTTTTTGCAACTAGGCGCTTTAATTTTTCGGCTTCGCACCGCTATTGGCGCGAGGAATGGAGCCAAGAGCAAAATGAGGCGGTCTTTGGCAAATGCACCAATCGCTATGGTCATGGCCATAACTACGAGTTGTTTGTGACCGTCGCTGGTGCTGTTGATCCGATCACTGGCATGGTTATGAATATGGTTGAGTTGAAGCGCTTGGTCACAACGGTTTTAGACCAATTTGATCATAAACATCTGAATGAAGATACCCCCTACTTTCGTGAGATAATCCCCACAACCGAAAATTTGGTGCAAGTTTTGTGGGGCCAGATCGAGCCGCAATTACCCAAAGGAGTTCGTTTAGCCAAATTACGCTTGTACGAAAATAACGATTTGTATGCTGAATATTTTGGTCAGCAACAGCGCGCCACATTCAACCGGCGCTATGAGTTTTCGGCAGCGCATCGCTTGCATGCGCAACAGTTATCCGATGAAGCAAACCGCGATTTATATGGCAAGTGCAATAATCCCAATGGCCATGGCCATAATTATCAGCTGGAAGTGACGGTTGATGGCCTGATCGATGCCCAAACTGGCATGGTGATCGATTTGGTCGATATGGATCGGCGCGTGCAGAGTGTGCTTGACGACTGGGATCATCGCCATCTTGATTATCAGGTTGCCGAATTTGCCGAACAGCCTTCGACCGCTGAAAATATTGTGGTTGTGCTGTGGCAACGGCTCGAAGCGTTGTTTGGCTCACAATTAAAACATTTGCGGCTGTGGGAAACTGCCAATAATGTGTTTGACTACCCATTGAGCCACAATTAAGCTTAAGCCTGAACGCTGGACGAGGTTCTGGAACTACTACTAACAAAGGATTAATCAGATGACGCTTATTTATTCTGGCAATGGACTCAATAGCAACTCAGCCCCAGCTGTGCGCGAAGATATGGAAGCAGCAGTCAAAACAATTATCGAGGGTCTCGGCGAAGATGTTGAACGCGAGGGTTTGCAACGCACTCCGCATCGGGTTGCTAAAATGTTTACCGAGCTTACGGCTGGCTATCGCACTGATCCGGTTGCCTTGATTAACGAGGCAATCTTTACAGTTGATTATAACGAGATGGTTTTGGTGCGCGATATTGAGTTTTCATCGCTCTGTGAGCATCATATGTTGCCATTTTGGGGCAAAGCCCACGTTGCCTATATTCCCAATGGTAAGGTGATTGGGCTTTCGAAAATTCCGCGCATTGTCGATATGTTTGCCAAACGCTTGCAAGTGCAAGAGCGGCTTACCCGCGAGATTGCCGATTTTGTCGCTGAAGCGATCGGTGCTAGCGGTGTGGCGGTCGTGGTTCATGGCGCGCATATGTGCTCGATGATTCGCGGCGTTAAAAAAGCTAATGCTCGCATGGTGACCCAATCGCTGCAAGGTGTGTTTAAGACCGATCCCCAAATTCGGGCTGAATTTATGGGTCATATTACGGCGAATTATTCCGATGAGTAAAACAATTCTCATTACTGGCGCAGGGCGTGGCATTGGGAGGGCGATTGCTTTGGCCTGTGCCGCCCAGAATCAGCTGATTTTGCTGGCTCGCAGCGAAACCGAGCTGCAAGCAGTGGCCGCCGAAATTCATGCTGCTGGCGGGACGGCGCAGGTTGTGGCTGGCAATGCCAGCGATCCGGTGATTGTGCAGCAAGCGATTGATTTGGCTCAGCAAGTAGGCCAAGGCCAAATTGATGCGTTGATTTTGGCTGCTGGTGTGGCCCATGTGGCCGACGTTGGCGCGTTGAGTTTGCAGCAATGGCAGCAATCATTGGATGTAAATTTGACTGCCAGCTTTGTGGTCTGTCAAGCTGCTTTGCCCTACCTCAAGCCTGGCAGCCAGATCATTGCGATTTCGTCGATTGCTGGCAAGAGTGGTTTTCCTGGTTGGTCGGCCTATTCAGCCAGCAAATTTGGCTTGATGGGCTTTTTGCAGGCCTTGCGCGAGGAGCTACGCCCGCAATCAGTGCGGGTGACGGCGGTTGTTTCGGCGGCAGTTGATACAGCATTGTGGAATGATGTGGCTGGCAGCTGGAACCGCCAGAATATGTTGCAAGCCAGCGAAGTTGCCAACACCATCGCGCATATTCTGAGCCAACCAAGCCATGTGCTGATCGATGAGATCAGCATTGGCCATGTTGTTGGCAAATTGTAGCCAACAAAAAACCGAGGCGGTAAATGCCGCCTCGGCTTACTCTGGAAGTCCCAGATTGAGAATGGTCGAGCATCAAACTGAAAGGCTACGATGTGCGATGGTAGTGCGATGTCGAGTGCAATGAGCTAGAATGGTGCGACAACGTGCTAGAATGTCGTGCTGCAATGGAGTAGTGCGATGAGTGCTGCAACGAGTTTGGTTGGTGCGACGATGTGCAATGATGTATACTGCGACGATATTAGATTGCTTGGCGACTACAATGTTCAGTTCGATTACTCTGGATGTATCATACCAAGCTTATTCCAGTGATTCAATCAAGCGACAGTCCATAGCTTGATAGCACCTCGCTTCCCCCATATGTGTCATCAAAAATTTTTAATAAATCACCCATTTAAGTTGAAATTTAAACACTTCGATTGATATGCTGCCTATTTTCGTCATTTAAGCTACTAATAGAGCAGAATTTCGTCATTTGCTGTGCGAATGCTCTTAAACAGAGGGGGGATGTAGCTATAAAGTACTATTGTGACTCGTAAAGTTTGAGCTATTTTTGATCCACGAAGAGCACGAAGGACACGAAGGGCTGAAACCGCGAAGAACGCGAAGAGCACGAACATGGGCTATTGGCTATTGGATGTTCCAACTCATCCCCGATAGCCCAAAGCCTATAGCCTATAGCCATCTCTTCTTTGCGCTAAATCCCAATTTCCGACCCCCGATCCCCGACCCCTGACCACTAGCTCCTACCCACTTTGACAGTAGTGGCACAGACTTGTATCCTTAGGTGAACTTTGTTTATTTTCAAAACGATCGATACGATCAGGAGTTAAATTAAATGAGTAAGCCAACGATTGTTGTCCTTGAGGGCGATCAAACGGGGCAAGAACTGCTTGAAGAAAGTCTGCGCGTGCTTGATCCTGCCGTGACAGGCGTTGAGATTGAATTGAAGCGCTACGATCTGAGCCTCGAATCGCGTCGAGCGACCAATAATCAAATTGTGTTGGAAGCAGCTCAAGCGATGAAAGAAGCTGGCTTTGGCTTAAAGGCCGCCACGATCACTCCAGAAAAAGCTGGCGATGTTGGTAGCCCCAACGCAATTCTGCGCGAACAAATCAATGGCACGGTGATTGTGCGAACTGGCCGTCGAATTCCAGGTGTGCGCCCAGTTGGCGGTGCCTATGCCCCAATCTCGGTCATTCGCATGGCCGTTGACGATGCCTATGGTGCTAAAGAATGGCGCGAAGGCGAAGGCGATAACGAAATTGCCTATCGCACCGAAAAAATTACCCGTGGCACGTGTCGCGCTGTTTCTGAATATGCCTTTATGCATGCTCGGCGCATGAAAGCTAAAGTTTTTGGCGGCCCCAAATATACCGTTAGCCCAGTCTACGAAGGCATGCTCAAGGAAGAAATGGACGCAGCAGCCAAGCGCTATGCTGATGTGCGCTACGAGCCACAATTGATCGATGCAACCTATGCCTTGCTGCTGACCAACTCTGGCGATCCAATGGTTATACCAGCGCTCAACCGCGATGGCGACTGCTTGAGCGACTTGGTTTTGCAAATGTTCGGCACGATTGCTGGCGCTGAATCATTGCTTTTGGCCTTCGACAAAGATTTCAAGGTGAATGTTGTGATGGCCGAAGCGCCACACGGTACGGCTCCCAGCTTGGAAGGCAAAAATGTTGCTAATCCAATGGCTATGATTTTGGCCTCGGCTGCCTTGCTTGATTACATTGATACGCCGCAAGCCAATATGGCTGCCCGCGCGATCAGTGAAGCCACCTTGGAAGCGGTGTACGATGGCGTGCGCACCGCCGATTTGGGCGGCCACACCACCACCACCGATTTCACCGACGAAGTGATTCGCCGGGTCAAAACCAAGATGGAAGTTTGGCCATCGCTCGGTAACTAAGCTGCTTGCCAGCAATTGATCACTTCGAAAGCACACTGCAACGGCGGAGTGTGCTTTTATTGTCTCTGGGGATCGGTTGTTGGGGTTCGGGGATCGGTTTTGATCTAAGAAGGATACAAAGAGCACGAAACATTATTTTTTTAGCCACGAATTCCACGAATTACACGAACAATCTTCCGTTAGCTCAAAGCCATTAGCCCATAACCCTGTTCTATGCTCTGTGTTCTTATAAAGCACGATTTTCTAGCCACGAATTGCACGAATTGAACGAACCATTAGTCAAAAGCCATTCGTTCTCTGCGCCTTTGCGTTAGAGTTGTAGCCCTAGATCTTTTGTTTTGTTCTATTTGTGATCTAGTGAGCATCTTGAAGAGCTTTTTTAAGCAGATCGGAAATTTCTAGTTGAGCAGCCCAATATTCCAAATATGAATGATCAAGCTGGTCTGCTTGAACCTTGATAATTGATTTCACATCTCGCCATTGCTGATCGGATACGCCTTGTGCCATGCTATACCATTCAAGTTTTGCCAGAATAATATCTTCGGCGGTCGTAATACATGTACCAATTGCTGTTTCATTCGTTAGCTGCTCGTAGACTCGGCGATTAAATTGGCTTTGCTCGAAAGGTCTATGGGTGGGGAGGAAAATATCTATCTTAAATCCTGTAGCCAAATGAATAATGTTAAAAGTTGACCTAAAAGAAGGTGTATCTTGATAATAATTGACTGTATTAATCGCCATTTCTATTTCGGATTCTTGAATATAAAATTCTTTTTGAAGATGGTAAAGTAACATTGGAATATGTTGTTTATTAATTTTGGCAATGATATCAACATCCTGAGTTGTACGGTATTCGCCATAGATAATTGATGCAAACGATCCTCCAACGAAATATTCAATCAATAAATTCATCAAATATCTCAGCAATATACGTCATAATATCTAAAGGGCTATTCAATGATCTCATTATTACACCATTGCTCGATTGAGCCATATACTTTATTTGCTAGTTCATAACCTAGTTTAATATCAAAGAAACGGCGTTGTAATTCGCGATTACTCGCATCAGGGAAGCGTTTACGCAACCCATAGAACGCTAGTCGATCACGGGTTTGATTGAGTTGCTCTGCCAAACGTAATTTCTCAACAATGCTCATTGATCGTAGGATGTTAATTTGGATTTCCTCGGCTTTGCTGCTGGTATCAAGCGAAAGTTGGCTCATAAGCTACAATCCTTTTTGGAATATGGCCATCCTAGAACTTTTGATAAGCGATTCAGAAAAACTCTGCGAAGCATAGTATGGCTATGCTTCGCAGGTATTGGTTGCTCGTTACTTTGCGCCGAGGGCTTGCAGGGTATCGTTCAACAAATTGATGCCTTCATCAACTTGATCTTTGGTGAGCACCAATGGCGGACAGAAGCGGATGGTCGATTTGCCACAGGTCAACAGTAACATGCCACGGCGGAACGATTCTTCCATCACGGCGTTGGAAAGCTCGCCATGGGGATCTTTGTTGACGTTATCCTTGATGAATTCCATGCCGATCATCAAGCCGCGTCCGCGCACGTCGCCGATACATTCGTAGCGATCTTCGAGTTCGTGCAGACGTTGCTTGAAGTAGCCACCAACCTCGTTGGCATTGGCCATTAATTCTTCTTCGGCAAGGCATAAGGTTTCGTAGACGGCACGCATTGCCAAGGCGTTGCCACCATAGGTATTGCCGTGTGCGCCTGGTTTCCAAACGCTGCTAATTTCTTTGCGGGCGATCATCGCGCCAACTGGCACGCCTGAGCCAATGCCTTTGGCGCTGGTGATGATGTCGGGTACAACGCCTTCGTATTCAACTGCCCACATTTTGCCAGTGCGGCCAACGCCGCTTTGCACTTCATCGGCGATCAACAAAATGCCGTGACGATCGCAGAGTTCGCGTAAGCCTTGCCAGAAGCCTGGAGCTGGCACGACATAGCCGCCTTCGCCTTGAATTGGCTCAACGATGATTGCCGCTACATCTTCTGCTGGCGTGGTGGTGGTAAACAAGGTCTTTTCGATGAAATCCAAACAGATTTCGGCAACTCGTTCTGGCTCAACGCCCCATGGTGTGCGATAGGGGTTGGGATAGAAGGCGTGGAATACACCAGGCATTAAGGGGAAGAAGCCTTTGCGTTGATACGGCTTCGAGGCAGTTACCGACAAGCTGCCATACGAGCGACCATGGAATGAGCTATAGAAGCCAATAATATTTTGGCGTTTGGTGTAATAACGCGCCAATTTGATTGCTGCTTCGACTGATTCGGTGCCGCTATTCGCAAAAAAGACTTGCCACTCGCCTGAGCCAGGCATCAATGAGGTTAATTTTTCGGCGGCCTTAACCATTGGCTCATTATAAAAATCCGTCCCAGCCATATGGATAAACTTCGCCACCTGATCTTGCAGGGCGCTTACGAGGCGTGGATGACTGTGGCCAGTTGATACGACCGCAATCCCTGCATTTAAATCGAGGTAGCGATTACCATCAACATCCCACACTTCAGAACCAAGGCCACGTTCCATCACAAAAGGATAGACACGCCCACTACATGGGGCCATTACCGCCGTATCGCGATCAACTAGGGCAGTTGCGCGGGGACCAGGAATCGTCGTCAGCAGATCAGTCACGGGGAACTCCTTAAACAGGTTGATAGGCGACATTGCCAAAATACCCATCCTTGGCACAGTGATCGGTATTATGCTCATTCTATCCGAGCCATTCTAGTGCGTCAAAGGTAAATCAAAAGTCAATATGGGGAAAGAGCATAGAGCATAGAACATAGAACATAGAGATGCCAAATTGGTTGCTGAGGCTGAGGATAACGAATTAAAACCGCGAAGAACGCGAAGAGCGCTAAGATTTAGATGAGAGTACATTGTTTGGATTGCCACCGAATTTATAGAATGGCTGAATCTACACTTCGTGTTCTTCGTGCTCTTAGCGGTTTCGTACCTTCCTTATGTTCTATGCTCTCTGTTCTCTGTTCTGTTTAGTTTTGACGAAACATCCAAAGCCTGCTATAATCTCGCTTCGGTACAAGAAATACCACCGTAGACAGCAGGTGCGTTCGCGCTTAATGATGCCAAGCATCGCCCGCCGAGGTAGCTGATAGATTCTTTGTAATCTTCCACACATTTGTGTGCTACTGCCTCTGCGTGTCTTGACACTCAGGGCTTTTTTATTTGCCTGTGAAAGGAGGTGAACGGAATGCCAACACAAGCTAAGGTTGCAACCGTTGCCGAATTAACCGAACGCCTAAACCGCGCTCAAATGCTTTTAGTTGCCGACTATCGCGGCTTGACAGTTGCCGAATTGAGCGAGCTTCGCAAGAAAGTTCGTGAAAAAGGCGGCGAGGTGATTATTGCTAAAAACACCTTGACCCGCTTGGCAGCACGCGAAGCAGGTAAAACTGACATTGAAGAATTTTTGGGTGGCCCAACCGCGCTGGCATTTTCATACGATGATATTCCAGGCGTTGCCAAGGCAATTGACGATTTCTTCAAAGCTTCGAAGAAAGACATCAAGATCAAAGGCGGGCTCGTCGGTACCTCAAAAATCACTGGCGCAGATGTCGAACGGGTGGCCAAAATGCCAACCCGCGACGATAGCTTGGCCAAGATCTTGGGCGGTATCAACGCTCCAGCAAGCCGCATTGTCGGTGGCTTGAAGGGTGTTATGCGCAATATTGCCTACATCCTCGGCGCACACGCACAAAAAGGTGCTGAAGGCTAAATCGCATTCGTTCGGCGAATCGCCTAGCCTTTTCGCCAATCAACCTTGAAATTCGTATTTTATTGCTTTGGAGGCAATTACACTCATGGCTTCAGAAAAAGTAACTGCATTGTTGGAAGAACTCAAAGGCTTGACCTTGGTCGAAGCTGCTGAATTGGCTAAAGAAATGGAAGAAGTATTCGGCGTTTCAGCTGCTGCTCCAGTGATGGTTGCTGGTGGCGCTGCTGCTGGTGGCGATGCTCCAGCTGCTGCTGCTGAAGAACAAACCGAATTCACCGTTATCTTGAAAGGCGCTCCAGCCGACAAGAAAATCGCGATCATCAAAGCCGTTCGCGAAGTTGTCGCTGGCTTGGGCTTGAAAGAAGCCAAAGATTTGGTCGAAGGCGCACCAAAACCAATCAAAGAAGGTGTCAGCAAAGAAGAAGCCGAAGCTGCCAAGGCTGCTTTGGCCGCTGCTGGCGCAGAAATCGAAATCAAGTAAGTTTTTTACTTGGCTTTCAGCCGACGTTTGGGGGTTTCTCCCCTCAAACGTCGGTTTTTTTGTTAATTGCCACCACTAAGCCTGCTATTCTGCCAAAATTGGATTAAACTGAGGAGAAGAGTTTTTTCAGCTGTGAGTTGACATGCTTGTTGTTGTCCAACTAATCAAAACGCGCTGGACTGTGCCCCACGGCCAACGTCCACCGCAGTTGTGTCAAGGTACACCTGAACGGTTAAGTGTGATGCCCCTGCCACCGACTGGTTTTGTGCAAGGCGCTGTGCTGCATCATACCGAGTTTGATGAAACCAATGCCTACACCCGCCCAACTCGGGCTAATCTGCGTACCTATAGCGATTTGCGCCACCTGTATCATAATGGCTTAGGTTTGCGCCTCAACTCGTTGCCCCAACTTGAGGTGCTGTTGCGCTTGCCCGAACAAACCACCTCAACCACGATTATGCAGTTGGCAATTGGCGAATGGGGCCAGCTAAGCTATAAAACCCGCTTTGGCTTGGAACGTGAGGCGACTTACACAAAATATACCTTCAATATCACCTACCGCGCCTACCTCGACCCCTTTGTTTTTATGCGTGGCAATCCAACCCACACGCTTCACTTGCCTTTGGAGCATAGCCCATGAGCCTTGAGTATCTGTTAATTGGCGCACTAACCCGCGATCTGACTGCGACCGGCTGGAAACAAGGCGGCACTGGCACGTTTGCCGCGCGGGCATTAGCCTCGTGGGGAGTGGCACCCACGATCATCACTCCAGCTCAAACCAAGATCATCTTTGATTTGCCAAGTAACTGCACCGTGTTGCGTTTACCAAGCAGCGCCACCGCCACCTTTGAAAATCGTTATCAGGGCGATGCTCGTACTCAATGGCTGCATGCTGCGCCCACAACCTTGGATTGGGCAGCGCTTGGGCCATATTGGCGCACAGCCCGCTTGGTGCATCTTGCGCCCTTAGCCCAAGAACTCACCGCCATTCCGCCGCGCAGCCTATTTCCCCACGCTTTGATTGGCTTAACAGCTCAGGGTTGGCTCAGGCATTGGGATAGCACTGGTCGAATTCAGCCTAAACGTTGGCAACCAACCCCAACTGAGCTAGCCCAAATTGATGCCTTGGTGGTCAGCGATGAAGATGTTGGTGGCAAGCTTGAGCTGGTTGCCAGTTGGGCCAAGGCTTGTGGCTTGGTGGCGATGACCCAAGGTTCGCGTGGCGCAACCATCTGGATCAATGGTGAGGCCCAGCATGTGGCGGCTTATCCGGTGCAGGTGAGCGACCCAACCGGGGCTGGTGATGTTTGGGCAGCGGCATGGTTTTGGCGGATACAGCAAGGCGCTTCACCGTTGCAAGCAGCAGATTGGGCCTGCCAACAAGCAGCCTTGCAGATTAGCGGCCAATTGGGCTAAGTTGCCAGCCCCGCTTCCACTGAATGCGGGCGAGGAAAGTTTAAAGTATTGGATTGATTAATAAAGGGTGGATGTTGACAGCTTGAATTTTAGGGGGGCAGGGGGATTAAAGCCCCCTGCGTTTCCCACCTTGAGGCGGGACGGAAGGGTGGTGATCATCAATGATCGTTGACAACCTACCCTTGAAAGCAGAGGGCTGCAAATATCTTTTAGCGCAATACAATCACTTCGACTTCAACTTGCACATCGCGAGGCAAGCGCGCCACTTGCACGGTTGAGCGCGCTGGTGGATTTTCGGGGAAGTATTCGCCATAAATTGCATTGACGGTTGCAAAGTCGTTCATATCGGCCAAGAAAATCGTGGTTTTGACCACTTTTTCCAAGCTGGTGCCAGCTGCCGTCAGCAAGGCGCGAATATTTTCCATCACTTGGCGGGTTTGGGCGCTCACATCGCCCTCGATAACTTGGCCAGTCGCGGGGTCAAGCGGAATTTGGCCTGAGCAGAACAATAATCCATCAATGGCAATTGCTTGTGAGTATGGGCCAATTGCGGCTGGTGCGTTGGGCGTGCTGATAACTTCACGGGTCATGTAAAACTCCTTGATCGCTACTTATTCAATCGAAATTGCTTGAAAATGCTCAAGTTGGGGCTGACCACGGGAGAGGGTGATGGCGATGGCATCGATGCGATATTCACCAAGCCATGGGGTTTGAGCTTGCTCAAGCACTTGCAAGTAGGCTTGCATCAATTGGGCTAAACGCTGGCGTTTTTTGAGGGTCAATGATTCTGCTGCACTGCCATGGGCTGCGCCGCGGCGGGTGCGAACTTCAATAATCACCAAGGTTGTCTGATCGTAGGCGATCAAATCGATTTCGCCCCAACGACAGCGCCAACCGCTGGTAATGAGTTGATAGCCTAATTGCTGAAGGTAGGCGGCAGCGTAGTGTTCGCCCCACTGCCCAAGTGCTTTACGATCATCGGCCATGCTTGCTCCCCCTAAAATAGCAAGCGGACACGCGCCGTTGCGTGTCCTGAATGGTCAGTGTCGATTAGTCGCGTTTAACGGCGAAGGCGCTCCAGCCAGCGAATTTGGCTTGGCTATCGAGTTCTTCTTCGATCCGTAGCAACTGGTTATATTTGGCGACCCGATCGGTACGGGCTGGCGCGCCGGTTTTGATTTGGCCAGCGTTGGTTGCAACGACCAAATCGGCAACGGTTACGTCTTCGCTTTCGCCTGAACGGTGGCTGACAATTGCCGTCCAGCCAGCTCGTTGGGCGGTTTGAATCGCATCGAGCGTTTCGGTCAAAGTCCCAATTTGGTTGAGCTTGATCAAAATGCTGTTGGCTGCGTTTTCTTTGATTGCGCGGTTGAGGCGTTCGACGTTGGTCACCAACAAATCGTCGCCAACCAACTGCACCCGATCGCCGATGCGCTGGCGCAACAACGACCAAGCACCCCAATCATCTTCGTGCAAGCCATCTTCGATTGAAATGATTGGATATTTGTTGACCAGGTTTTCCCAGTAACCAACCATTTCTTCTGAGCTAAGCTTGCGGCCTTCGCGGGCCAAGTTGTAGATGCCGTTTTCGTAGATTTCGCTACATGCTGGGTCGAGCGCCAACATAATATCTTTGCCTGGGGTATAGCCAGCTTTTTGAATTGCATCGACAATAACTTCAAGCGCAGCTTCGTTTGATGGCAATGATGGAGCAAAACCGCCTTCATCGCCAGTATTGGTGGCCAAACCTCGGTCGTGGAGCACTTTTTTGAGGGTGTGATAAATTTCTGCACCCCAGCGCAACGCTTCGCGGAACGATGGCGCGCCAACTGGCATCACCATAAACTCTTGGAAGTCGGTGCTATCTTGGGCATGCTTGCCACCATTCAAGATGTTCATCATTGGAACTGGCAAGGTATGGCCAAAAACGCCGCCAAGGTAGCGATAGAGTGGCAAACCAATTGACAATGCGCCAGCTTTGGCGGTAGCCAATGAAACTCCTAAGATTGCATTAGCGCCAAGTTTGCCTTTATTGTTAGTGCCATCAAGCTCAATCAAGGTCTTGTCAAGCGTAATTTGATCAAGCGCCTCTAAGCCTTCGATGGCTTCAGCAATATCTTCATTGACATGCTTTACAGCTTTGAGCACGCCTTTGCCGCCGTAGCGGTTTTTGTCGCCGTCGCGCAGTTCAACTGCTTCGTGTGCGCCAGTTGAAGCGCCCGAAGGAACAATTGCGCGGGCAAGCGTGCCATCTTCCAAACCGATTTCAACTTCAACGGTCGGGTTGCCTCGGCTATCGAGAACTTCGCGACCGCGAACGTGCGTAATGAGTGCCATATTGAGAAGCCTCCTCAAGGGACACGAATCTTTATGGCCCCATCATACCACGCTCTGTCTATTTGCTGGGTAGCGGTTTCGCGACCTATCGAGCAAGGATAAAGGATAAATTATGAGGGATGAAGGATGAAGACGTATAGACAAAAGGCAAAATGGGGAGCAGAACAGAGAGCAAAGAACATCGAACATAGGAGACAGGGATCAGGGGTTAGTTGTCAGGATTCAGGCAGTTGGCAATCCACGATAATCATAACAATCTGTGGCAAAAAATTTAACCTTCGTGCCCTTCGTATCCTTCGTGGATCAAAACTGGCCCCTGAATCCTAACCCCTTGTCCCTTCGCGTTCTTCGTACCCTTCGTGGTTTCAGTCGAGCTCTTCCTACGCCACAACGACTGTTTCAACTCCATCCAAAAAGCCATTCAGATCGGTAATGCGCACGCGCCCAACATGCGGTGCTGCCAGCGAGGCTGCTTTGACGACCGAGGTATAGCTTGGATCGAATGCACCTTGTTTAATGTAGCGATCACATTGGCGGCCAGAAATGCCACTGATTCGTCGCCCCGCAGCATACACGCCTGGGGTTTGCACAATATAGGTTAATTGATCAGCTGAAAGTGCCGAGGCGATCATCTGGGCGGCGGTATCGGCGTTGAGCAATTTGACCGCACCGGTTGCACTTTCCATGGCAAGTGGCGCCAGCACTGGCAACCAAGCCTGCTCCAATAAATAGTGCAATACCTCGAAGCGCACAATCGGCTCATCGCTTTTGGGCAACAAATACATCAACTCCAAATCTGAGCCACATAAGCCAATTGCTTGGAGATGATGTTGGGTGAGGGCTGCAACCAAGCGTGGATTGATGCCACCACGCAGTGCCATGGCGGCAATTTCAGCTGCTGCCGGATGGTTCGTTCCACCGATAGCGTTCAAGACGCGCGGCAAAATGCTGCCACCACCATGAATTAAAACCACTTGATCGTTGATGCTGCTTAAGGCGCTAATTAATGTTTGCAGTGAATCAGCGTGATCCACTTCGTAGCCGCTAATTTTGATTACATGCGTCATTTCTGGTTGTCCCCATCTGTGTTGTGCTCAATTGTAACGAGGGGGACTAGCAAACAATAGGATTAAAGATGACGAAGCGCTGACAGTTTATGCAAGGTTGCAGTTTAGGGCTTGGAAAACCTGATTGCGATTAGGAAAACCATTGGTCGAACCTTTGACCCCAATTTTGCTCGCAGCAACATATTGACCAACGTTTAGTGCTTGCTGCGGTGGTAAATCGCTGGCTAAACCTGCAATAAAACCTGCACAAAACGCATCGCCAGCGCCAGTCTTATCGACTACCGAGCCAAGGTTGAAGGCTGGTTGATATTCAATGTACTTGGTTGATCTTACGCCAAGGGTGGCGCCATGTTTGCCATGAGTTGCTACAACAAGCTCCACATCAAATTCTCGCCATAGTACATGGATAAATTCATGGCTATGCATGGCTAACTGTTCGCTGCTAAGCAGTACGATAGAGGCCGCTTGGAGAAAATCGCGGTGGTAATCATCAATATTAACCAATGCTTGAACATCGACAATCACATGTTTGCCAGCATCATGTGCTGCTTGGGCTACATAGCGACACCAATGTTGGGTTGCGCAATATACCCATTGGCTTTGGGCAAAAATAGTTGACAATGCGGTTTCGGGGTAACGATAGTGATGCACTTGCTTGGGATCGTTGATGCACTGACGATTGCCTTCGTGATCAATTAATACTACTGTTCTTGACGTTGTTTGCCAATCACGCCGAATATATTGCGCGGCTAAGCCTTTGGTTTGAGCGATTTGTACTACAAGCTCGGCCAGATGATCTGTGCCAACAACGCTAGCAAAATGGACAGCATGACCAAGTGCAGTTAAGCCAACCGCAACATTGGTGGCCGCACCACCAATATCGTCGTTAATGCCATCGAAGCGAAACAGTGTATCGCCCAAGGCAAGCGGAAATTGCTCAATTGAAACGCTCGTATCCAGATTTAAATCACCAAAAACAACGATTGATTGTTGCATTCTGTTGCTCCACTGATTCAAAAGCATTGCTGATTAACGTGGATGGGCAATAATCCACGGTGCATCATACCAGCCAACTTCGGTTGTGGGCTGCTCGCGCCATTGTTGCAAAATATGCAGGTGGAATGGGGCTAAAGCTGGGTATTGATCGGGCGCAAACCAGCCCATTTGGTCAACTTCGCGCGAGGCTTGGAATGTACCACCGATCACCGTGCCACAAACCACAAATTCAAATTTAGGGCGGTCGCGGGTTACCCCGATTAATGCCAAGCGGTCGGCCCGCACCTGCAAGCCTGATTCTTCGCGTACCTCGCGTTCGAGGGTTTCGAGCGGCGATTCTGCTTTGCTCATCCAGCCGCCTGGCATGCCCCACGGGTGCGAGCGGCGATAGGTATGGTGAAACAACAACAAGCGCCCTTGCTCATCGGTAATAATTCCGGCTACGCCCAGCAAAAAATGCTGATTGATCACGTTTGCTGCCAACCAATGTAAACGTGGCGGCAAGCGAAAGCGTTTTAATAAAGGAAAAATAAAGCTTGGTAATTCCATAATAGCCTCAGTCCAAATCAAAATGAGATCATTAAAGTATAAACTGATTGCAGCGCTTGCTCGACCAAGTTAATTATTTGCCCTAATTAGGCTACTTTGAGACCGAATTTTGCCGTTTTAGCTAAAAAGTAGAACATCCTAGTTGACAGAACATATGTATTTTTCTATAATAACAAGTAGAACGTCTATTCGTGTATGGCTGAATACCCACAGCTACGTCGGCCCAGAAAGGAAGCGCTTCAATGAGCGGATTATCGCAACGCCAACAACGGATCTATGATTACATCAAGCAATTTATTCGCACAAATGGCTATGCTCCGGCGATTCGCGATATTCAACGCGAGTTAAGTATTTCATCAACCTCAGTGGTTGCTTATAACTTACGCGCCCTCGAAAGCAAAGGCCAAATTCGCCGCGAAGGCAACATCTCGCGCGCAATCGAATTGATTAATGTTGAACAACCATTGCCCACCGTGCTTGGTGGTCAACGCGTGCCAGTGCTGGGCGTTATTGCCGCTGGCCAGCCAATTCCAGGCCCCAACGAATCAACCAACTCCGAAGATTCGGTCTTGGTGCCCGAAGAAATCGTTGGCAGCGATAAGCTGGGCGATGTCTATGCCTTGCGGGTCAAAGGCTATTCGATGGTCGATGCCTTAATTGCCGATGGCGATATTGTTTTGTTGCGCTATCAGGAAACCGCCGAAAATGGCGAGATGGTCGCAGCCCGCATTCGCGATGAAAATGAAGTTACTTTGAAGCGGATTTATTGGGAAGGCGACCGCGTGCGGTTGCAGCCAGCCAACGTCACCATGGATGCGATGTACTATCCATCAACCAATGTGGAAGTGCAAGGCCGCGTGGTTGGGGTCATTCGCAACCTCGGCTAAAATCCCATTCCAGACAGCATACCCAAAGGGACGGAATTAATTCCGTCCCTTTTTGGTTTTTTGGTTAATTTTGGCTTGGGTTTCGATCAGCTTGGTTTGTTGTTGCTCAAGCTTGTGCTGTTCTTGGGCCTTTTTCAAGGCAGCTTCGCCCAACTTAACCCCAACCGCTTTGAGCTCGCGATCGTAGGCCCGCTTGCCTCGCCACAACAAAAATGGAATCAAAACCGGCCACCATGGCTTGAGATCTTGAAATCGCTGACGATATCCATCAACTTGCGCTCGTACACTGGTGATATTGCTGAGGGTAGCTAAGATTTTTTGCTTGACCATCGCGCATACTCCCTACTAAAGCTAGCTGCATTATAGCTGAGATTGCCAAGCTATGGCCGTGATGTTGAGCTAGGCCATAGCTTGAGCTTGCAGATTCGATGCCAAGCCTTTGGATTTAGCTTGCTTCGCCGCGACCTTCGTAGGCGGCAACTGCCAAGCCTGCGCCAACGCTGGTGAAGGGATCTTGCTCACGCAGCCGATCTTCGCTGAAGCGGTCGGCTAATAATTTGATGAAGCGCGGAATCCGTGAGGAGCCGCCAGTGCGCAGCACCACATCAATTTGATCGTGGCTGAGGCCAGCAGCCTTGATTGTGCGATCAACACAAGCGCCAATCGAGCGCGCTTCGGGGCCAATCAAGCGCTCAAATTCAAAGCGCGGCAACAAATGGTCAAAATCGATGCCATCAACATGCATGCTAATTTCAACTTGGCGCTCGCTGGAAAGCTGGCGTTTGGCTTCCTCGGCGTGTTCGTACAGCACCAAACCGTAGTTCTCGCGCACGAGGGTGCGCAATGCCTTGAGTTCTTTGGGTTTATCACTAGTGCGCACCGCTTCTTCAATAATCTCAAGCATTTTGGGCGTATGCATTTCGAGAATATTTTGCCAGTTGTCGAGGTGCTCCAAGAGGGTTGCAGGCAAGGGCAATTTGCGTGGGCCAAGTCGTGCGCCATCGCCAAAATATTGGCGTAACGCCCCAGTCACGATTTTGCTATCGAGTACATCGCCGCCAATTGGCACGCCATCAGTGGCCAATACCTGACGCTCATTGCCGTCAATCGCCATCACGGTTACGTCGAGTGTCCCGCCACCAAAGTCGAACACCACAATATTGCGGCGTTGGTGTTGGCTGGCAGCAAAGGCGTGGGCAGCGGCAACTGGCTCGGGCATAAAACTCACATTCGGCAAATCGGCCAATTCGCATGCTTCGCGCATACGCCGAATCGCCAAGGCATCGCCTTCCGGCGTATCGGCATAGTGCACAGGCCGCCCGACCGTAATGGCGCTAATTTTTTCGCCAGTAAAGCGCTCAATTTCGCGCCGAATGGCACGCAGAATTTTGGCAATCAGTTCTTCGAGCGTGGTTTCTTGGCCAAACACGTTGGTTTTGATGTAGGATGGATCGCGGAGCATGGTTTTGATCGATTGAAACAAGCGGCCTGGTGGATTGCTATCGACCATGCCTTCAACCGCTTGGACGATTGTGCCAACTCCAGAATAGGTGTTGGTGACTGTGCCAACATAGCGCCGTTCGTAGATAATCTCGCGGCCAACATTGCCCTCAGTAAAGGCGTTGATCGCTGCGCGGCCAAATAGTTGCTGGCCTTCTGGCGTAATAAACAGCGCAGTGCGTAACACATTGGGGTTTGCCGCTACGGAGTCTAGCGGAACCAAGGTTACCTTTGCGCCATCGTAAATTGCTGCGGTCGTATTAGTTGTTCCGAAATCTAAGCCTACCCGCATCGCAAAGCCTCCTTAAAATGTATGGGTTGCACGGCGAAATGCCGCCCAAACCCAAAACTGGGGGGCGGCTGGTGCAGAACATGGATTGTAACAAAGCATTTTGCTTCCCATGATCGGTCTTAAGACGGATGTTGGATGGGCAATGGTGTATTTTAGCCAGCGTGCACGCGGATTTGGCGTGAGGCAACGCTTGGTTGATTAACCTCAAGCCTGCAAAGTCCATCGTTGGTTGGTTGCAGCCAAGCCTCGCCTCGATTAAGCTAGGGTTTGTATTGTCCGCTGAGGAGCTTTTGCGTATGAGCCTCGCCCTAATTTCACACGATCATTACCTTGACCATGACCAGCCTGAACACCCAGAGAATGCCAATCGTTTGCGAGCGATTCATGCGCTGCTCGCTGCTGATGATGATTTGCAACAGCATTTAACCACGCTTGAACCACGCCATGCCAGCGTTGCCGAGATTGAGGCTGTGCATGTGCCAAGCCACTTGCCAAACCTGCAACGTATGGGTCAATTTGGCGATTGGGCTGATCCTGAGACCTACATTTTGCCAGATTCGGTTGAGATTGCCCAGCTTGCTGCTGGTGGTTCGATTGTCGCGACTGATGCGGTGTTGAGCGGGCTCCACCCCAATGCTTTTGCCTTAGTGCGCCCGCCAGGCCATCACGCCACTGCTGATCAGGCGATGGGTTTTTGTTTATTCAATAATGCAGCCATTGCCGCCGCCTTTGCTCAACGCGAATATGGCCTTAAACGAGTGGCAATTTTGGATTGGGATGTGCATCATGGTAACGGCACCCAAGATATTTTCTACACCAACCCTGATGTGTTGTATATTTCGACTCATGGCTGGCCGCTTTGGCCTGGCTCAGGCCATTGGAAGGAGATGGGCGAGAACGCTGGCTTGGGCACGACGCTCAATTTGCCCTTGCGCCCCTTGACTGGCGATATGGGCTTTAATTTGATTTTTGAGCATACCATTGCGCCAGCAATTCGACGCTTCGAGCCAGAGTTATTAATCATCTCAGCAGGCTATGATGCCCATGTGTATGACCCATTGGGTAACTTGGCGCTCTCAACTGGTGGTTATGCCCAGCTCGCTTCCATCGTGTATAATTTAGCCGCCGAGTGCTGCGACGGACGCTTGGTGGGCTTGCTTGAGGGTGGTTACAACCTCGAAGCCCTTGCTCAAAGCCTCAATGCAACGCTGCACACCTGGGTTTCTGGTCAGCCTGCCCCTGCGTTCAATCAAGAATTCAGCCATACCCCAGAACCAGATGTTATGTGGCTAATCGAGCATTTGCGCCGCGAACATCCGCTTTTAAAGGGATGAAGGATGAAGGATGAAGGATGAAGAGCATAGGGGTTGGGGACTGGGTGTCGGGGGCTGGGGATCGGTTGGTCAGCCTGTGCCAATAGCCAATAGTCAATTTCCCTTCGTGTCCTTCACGTTCTTCGCGGTTTCTGGCCATTGTGGATCAATGTTTTAACCCAGAGGCGCAGAGAGCCGAAGGATGAGGGATGAAGAGCATAGAATATAGGGATTGGGGACTGGGTGTCGGGGGCTGGGGCTTGGCAATTGGCGCTTGGCGCTTGGCTATCGGAGATTTATTGGGATTCCAAATTAGCCTATAGCCAAAAGTCTATCCATACCGATCCTCAACGACCGATACCCGATCCCCTCGAATACATACAAGGACAATCAATGATTGCAGTGATAAATTATGGGGCTGGCAACTTGCCAAACGCTGTGCGCGCTTTGGAATATGTGCAAGCGCCGATCGAAGTGGTGACTGATCCGGCTGCTGTATTAGCAGCTGATGCTGTCGTGTTGCCCGGGGTTGGCGCAACCGCCGATACCATGCGCTCGTTGCGCGAAATGGGCATGGATTCGGCGATTCGCGCGGTAATCGCCCGTGGCACGCCATTTTTGGGCATTTGTGTTGGCATGCAAGTGCTGGCCGAGCAAAGCGAAGAATTTGGCTTGCATGAATGCCTTGGTTTAGTGCCAGGCACGATTCGCCGTTTCGACCAAGGCCTGAAAGTGCCACAAATTGGCTGGAATAGCGTGCAGCACGATGGCAGCGCTTTGTGGGAGGGCATTCCCAATGGTGCTGAATTTTATTTTGTCCATTCCTACTATTTGGCAACCAATGACGCTGCTTTAGTTGCTGGGCGCACCGAGTATGGACTGACTTTTCCAGCTGCGATTGCCCGCGATAATATCACTGCCGTGCAATTTCACCCAGAAAAAAGCGGCCAATGGGGCCTCAAATTGTTGGGGAATTGGGTTGAATTGGCGCGGGGTCGGGCGTTGGGGATCAGGGATCGGGATTAAGTCTCAAACAAACTTGGCAGGATCGACATAATCTGGATCGTAGAGCCTTGGGCTGGTTTGGCAATGGAGCCGATCCTCAACGCCCGAAAACCGATCCCCACTACTTATAGGAGCACCATGCAACTTATACCAGCAATCGATTTGCGCGATGGCCGCTGTGTGCGGCTTGTGCAAGGTGATTTTGAGCAAACAACGGTTTATGGCGACGATCCGGTGGCGGTCGCGCAACAATGGGAAGCAGCAGGCGCAAGCCGCATTCACATTGTCGATCTTGATGGCGCCAAGGCTGGCCGCCCAACCCAAACCAGCACGATTGCCGCAATTACCAAAGCGGTTGGCGTGCCAGTGCAACTTGGCGGCGGCCTGCGCGATGCAGCCAGCGTTGCGGCGGCCTTTGAGCTTGGCGTGAGCGATGTGATTTTGGGCACAGTGGCAGTGCGCAACCCAGAATTGGTCGCCGAATTAGTTGCCCAATATGGCAAGGCAATTACAATTGGCATCGATGCCCGCAATGGTGTGGTTGCGACCGAAGGTTGGCTGGCAAGCAGCCGCCAGCGTGCCACCGAGCTAGCCGAACAAATGGCCCAACTCGGAGTTGCACGGATCATCTATACTGATATTAGCCGTGATGGCACCTTGAGCGAACCAAATTATGCGCAAACTGCCGCTTTGGTAACGCCCACTGGCCCGGCAATTGTGGCCTCTGGTGGCATCGCCCGCGTTGAACACTTGGCGCGTTTGGCTGAGCTTGGCATTAGCGGGGCGATTATCGGCACGGCACTCTACACAGGCCATATCGATTTGGCCTCGGCAATTCAAACGATTGAACACGGAGGCTAAACGTGTCGTCATCGAAACAAGATATTACCGCTCGTTATGAAGAGGAGCGTTTACGCGCCCAAGAGCAATCGCAATTACTCTATTTACAGAATCAAATCGATGAATTGCGGCGTCAAATCAAAGACGTCAATGGTAAATACGCCTGGGCAACCGAGCAATCGCGGAAATCTGAAGCAGTGGTGGCCCAACTGCAAGGCATGATCGAGCGCCAAGCCCAAGAGCAAGCCCAAACTTTAGAAAGCTATCGGCGTGAATTAACCACCTTGCGCAAGGAAATTGCCAACAGCACCGTGCGTATGGACGATGGGGTCAAGCCAATTCGCGATATTCAGCTTTCGTTGGCCCAACAGCAAGAACATCGCAAACAAGATTTGCAAACATCACAAAGCTGGTTTGCCCGCATCGAATTGCTCGAACAACGTATGAGCGATTTCGAAGCCCGCATCCGCGAGCAAAACGATCAGTATCGGTCACTCGGTGGCCAGCTTGAACAGTTGCGCGCCGTTGATGCTGAAACCGTGCAAGATATGCGCAAACTCAGCGAAGATGTGCAGATCGAAAAGCAACAAATGCGGCGCCAAGCAGTTGAAACCCAACAGATGGTGATCGACATCGGCGAAGGGATTCGCGAGTTGCGTTCGCGCTTCGAGCGGCTTGAAGATTTGCAAAAAGGTGTCGAGGCTCAAATCGAGCCACTGCCTGAGCAGATTGAGGTTGTGCGCGCTCAATTGCCCGATATGATCGCCGAAATTAAGCGCATCGAGCGGGTCAGCACTGAACGCTTCTTGATGAACCAAGAGCGCTTGGAAGAATTGCGTGGGCAACATAACGAGCAGCTGGATGAATTGCGTTCGGTTGATGAAATTCATCTGCGCCAAATTATGGGTTCGTTGGAGCGGATTGATACCTGGTGTCATGAGTACGAATCGAAGCTTAGCCGTACCCAAAATCGGCTTGAAGATGTGCAAATTGCCAACTTGAGCCGCATGCAAGATTTGGAACGGCGCGAAGTGCAAGCGCTCAGTGATGTTGTTTCGGCGATTCAAGGCCGATTGCAAATTGCCCAAAGCGAAATCTTGGAACGCGGAAGCGAGATCTAAGCATGTTGACCCGTCGAATTATTCCTTGTTTGGATGTTAAAGCTGGCCGCGTTGTCAAAGGCATCAGCTTTCTCAACCATCGCGATGCTGGCGACCCGGTGCAATTGGCGGCCTTCTACAACGAATCGGGCGCTGATGAGCTGGTGTTTTACGATATCACCGCCTCATCCGATGAACGCAATATTATGGTCGAAGTCGTCGAGCAGGTCGCACGCCAAGTGTTTATTCCCTTGACCGTTGGCGGTGGGATTCGCAGCGTCGATGATATGTATCGAATGTTGCGAGCTGGCGCAGATAAAGTTTCGATCAACACCGCTGCTGTGCTCAACCCACAATTAATCGAGGATGGCGCCAAGCGCTTTGGCTCGCAATGTATTGTGCTCTCGATGGATGCCCGCCGGATTAACGAGCCAGGCCAGCCCAGCCAATGGAACGTGTTCACTCATACTGGCCGCGATCCACGGCCAACGGGCTTGGATGCAATTGAATGGGCCAAACGAGTGGTCGATTTGGGTGCAGGTGAGTTGGTGATCAACAGCATGGATGCTGATGGCACTGGCGCTGGCTACGATAACGAACTGCTAGCGGCGATTAGTGCCCAAGTTGGCGTGCCGGTAATTGCCTCTGGTGGTGCTGGCAAGCCCGAACATTTGCTGGCTGCGCTGCACGAAGGCCAAGCAGATGCAGTGCTGGCAGCCTCGATCTTCCACTTTGGCACCTACACGGTCGAAGCCGTTAAGGACTATTTGGCAGCCCAAGGCATTCCGATGCGCCGCACCCCGAGGCCAGTATGATCATCACAATTCGTTTTTTTGCTGGCCTGCGCGAAGCCCTCAACCAAAGCAGTTTAAGCGTAGAGTTGGCTGAGGATGCAACGGTTGAGACGGCGCTCCAACTTGTGGCCGAGCTACATCCAAACTTGCCTTTGACGGGCTTGGCCTATGCGATCAATCGCCAGTATGTGCCGCTTGATGCAACCCTGAAGCCCAACGATGAATTGGCCTTGATTCCGCCAGTTAGTGGAGGCTAAGGTGCAAGCATTTTTGGTAACCGAAAGCGTGTTGCAGGCTGAGCCGTTGCGGGCCTTGGTTGCAGATGCTGGTCATGGTGCGATTGTGCTGTTTGAAGGCGTGGCACGCAACAACTTTGGCGGGCGCGCCACCGCCTTTTTGGAATACGAAGCCTATCCCGAGATGGCCGAGCAGCAATTAGCCTTGTTGGGCCAACAAGCTCAAGCCCAGTTTGGCATTGGCAAAGTGGCAATCCATCATCGGGTTGGCGTGTTGCAGATTGGCGAAACAGCGGTGCTGATTGCGATTGGCTCAGCTCATCGTGGCGCAGCATTTGCTGCGGTGGCTTGGCTGATGGATCAAATCAAATTGGTGGTGCCAATTTGGAAATGTGAACACTGGGCCGATGGTTCGCAAGAATGGGTGGGTCAGCGTTGAAGCACTAAGGTGAACTATGCGATTGCTCGAAAAACTAGCACGATGGTGGTGGCGTTGGTTGCTCACAATACTAAGCTTGTTGGGCATGGCGCTGCTTGGCGTGATTGTGGCGAGTATCGCTGGTTGGCTGCCGCAACCAACTGTCCTGCGCTTAACGCCGTTGGCTGGTAGCCGCGAATTGCCGCCAGCCACGGCCTTGGAATTCAATTTCAACCTGCCGATGGATCGATCGAGCGTTGAAGCTGCGCTCGTCATGACGCCGCCAGTGCGGGGCCGTTGGCAATGGGAAGGCCGCACCCGCGCGCGCTGGCAGCCAGAATTTGGCTGGACTCCTGGCACGACCGTCACTGTTCAATTGCGGCCAACTGCGCAATCGATGTTGCGCCAAACCTTGCCAACCACGGTTTCAACCCAGTTTGCTGCTGCCCCAGCACCCTTGTTGATCTTTCGCTCGCCATTGCCCAATGCCACGATCGCCCCAAATATGCCAATCTTGTTGCGTTTCAATCGGGCAATGATTGATCATGCCAGCCAATTCCAGCGTGATTTAGCTGAACTCAGCATCGAGCCAAGCGTTGCCCGTCAAGTACTCTGGCTTGATGATCGTAGCGTGTTGGTGCAGGCAGAATGGCAGCTCGGCCAGCGCTACCAACTAAGCCTGCAAAATCTCAACGATTTGTTGGGAATTCCGGTGCAAACCAGCCAATGGCAACTCAACGTTAGCGAGCCAAGCGCGATTGCGCTGCCAACTGCGCAAAATATCGAAGCGAATCAAGCTTTGGAGTGGGCTTTTGAAGGGTTGCTTGATCAAACCATAACCAAACAGTTAATTGATCGGATTCAATTTACCCCAGCCCTGAGCGCGACATGGCAGGTACACTATCAAGCAGAGCCGTTGCCCCAAACTATTTTGCGCGCTACCCCAGCTGGAGCTTGGCCAGCAGGCCAAACCATCACCACCAGCCTCCAACTGAGCCAGCCAATCAGCCAAGTTTGGCAAATCCAACCCAAGCTGCAACTGATTGGTTCGCTGCCCGGGCGCGGCGGCAGTTTGGCACCCGCCGATTCGTTGCGCCTCTTGTTTAACCAAACGCCTGAGCGCGAGCAGATTGCGGCCCAACTGTTTATCGAGCCGGATGTGGCCGATGTGGCGATTAGCATCGTCAATCAACAAGCCTTGATTAGCGCTGCTTGGCAACCAAGCACAAGCTATACGCTGACCTTAGCTGGCTCTGCGCCGCTGAATTTTCGGACCCAAGCCCAAGCCCAGCCATTACACATCGAAGGTGGTGGCTATTCGTTGTTGCTGCCCGAAACGCAGGCCGAATTGCGCTTGCGTGGCCGCGAAACCAGTCGCCTCACCGCCACCTTGTATCCAATGGATCGGGCGGTTTTGGCAGCAGCCTTGCAACAACCGCAAACGCCGCTCAATCCACAGCGCTACAATCTCCAACCCCAACAGCAATGGCAAATTGGTGCGGCTCCTGCCCGAACATTAACCATCACGCCAACCCAAGGTGCGTTATTGTTGCAAATTCAAGCTCCCAATGCAGAGCTTGTGCAACATGTGCTGATTTGGACACCTTATCGTGCTCAACTGTTGGCGAGCGCCGAGCAAGCCCAAGCTTGGGTGGTTGATGTGGCAAATCGTCAGCCAGCCGCCGACGAGAACTTAAGCATTTTGGCGGGCGTGAGCCAATTAGCGATGGGGGCAAGCGATCAGCAGGGGCTTTGGCAAACCCCAATTCGCGCTAGCAGCGGGCGCTTAGTGTTGCTTGGGGGCGCACAAGAAGCGCCGATTGTGGCCGAAACCATTATTCAACCACAGCGCCAAGCACCAAACTTGAGCAGCCAACTCATGCTCGAACGCCATAGCTACCAAGCCAACCAACAACTCACGATTATTGGCAGTACTCAATTGGCTGCTGGCTTAGCAACCACGCCAAGTTTGACGCTCGCCGTGCTCGACCTGAGCGGCCAAGCGATTGCCCCCGAACAAACCTTTAACCTGACCCAAACGCTTTGGCTCCGCCAAGTGCAACTTGCCGCCGAAGTTAAACCAGGCTTGTATCAGGTTCGACTGCGCTACGCCAATCAGGTTTTGGCCAGCCAAACCTTTGTGGTCAACGATCCTGCGCTTGGCTATCAGGTTGTTTTGCCCGAATTTCAGGCCGCCAACGCGCTTGTACCCGCCGAAATTATTAGCGATCTGCCGCATCAACAGGGTTCGTGGCGCTTGCTCGATCAAAACAATCGCCAAGTATCGGCGGGGGTTTGGCAAAGCAACGCCGCTGGGATTGCCCAATTTGATTATCAACGTAGCCAAACCTTGCTTGGTGATTATGTGTTGGCAATTCAGCTTGGCCCGCAAACCAGCTATCACTATCTCCATATTCGCTATGCTGCCGATTTGCAAGCCAGAGCCAGCCAACAATTGCTCAACCAGAACCAAGCAGCAAGCATCAGCTTCCAATTACGCGATCAACAAGGCATGGCCTTGGCCAATCGCAATCTCCAAATCGAAGTGACTGGTGCGACTTCGAGCACCCAAAGTTTGCGCACTAACGCTGCTGGTGAAGCAATTTGGCGCTCAACAGGTTTGCGTTCAGGCCAATGGCTGATTCGGGCAACAAACCCAGATGCTGCAAGCGTGGAAGTGCCGTTATGGGTGCTTGGCGCTGCCAGCGAACAACCGATTGGCCGTAGCCAAAGCAGCTTGGTTGACACGACCGAGCTAGCCCTTGCGCCGCTGACCAATCAAACTGCCACCAGCGTGCTCGTGAGTTGGTTTGAAGGCAGCACCATTCGCCAGCAACTTCAGCCGTGGGTCGCAGACCAGCGCATCGCAATTTCGCCAAGCTTGAGCAATACTCAGCAATTGGATGTTGCCTTGGCATGGCTTGATGACAAACAACTGCGCAGCAGTAGTAGCCAAATTCCTTTCCAAAGCGTTGCCCCGCTTGAGTTGACGCTGGTTGTCAGCGGCTCGCAATTAGTGCTGGGAACCCAACGCGCTGGTCAGCCAGTCGCCAGTATGGTTGGCTTGAGTTTTCAATCAAATTTCACAACCAACGTAGCAAGCCAGCATCGCCTGATCCGCACTGCGAGCAATGGCCAAGCTTTGCTCGATTTGACGGGCTTTGGCGCTGGGCAAATCGAAGCCTTGGCCAGCGACGGCCTGAGTAGCGCCGAAGCCACAACCATTTTTGGGTCAAGCCCGCCAATCGCTGCTCAATTGCTGCTGCCTGAGCGGTTGCTGCTTGGCGATCAATTAAGTGTCACGGCGCGCTTGAATCTGCTGGCAACACGCGGCGGGATTCCACGCATCACGCTTAATTATGATCAAGCGCAATTGACTGCGCTCGCCGAGCCAACAACTGGTAATAGCAGCCGCATTTATAGCGCGACCCAAGGCTTAGTTGCCAGCAAACTTGGCACAACCATGCTGACCGCGACCTTCGAGGTTAATCAACAAACCCAAATCATCACCAAGAGTTTGGCTATTGATCCGCCAAGCCAAGTCTTGTTGCGGCAAAGTCGCTTGATTACCGAGCCAACTGATATTACATGGCAAGTGCCCACCGCCAACCAAGCAGCCTCAATCGAGCTGGCGATTGCTAGTTTGGCTCAAGCAACCCAAGCCTTGCCCAGCCAGTTCAATGGCACTGATCCGCTGAGCTTGGCCGGACAAATCGCCATGGCGCGCTATGCCGCTCAGCCCGCCAACGGAGCGATTGTGCAATTGACCAAGCAGCAACTTGCCAATGGCAGTTGGAGTTGGGATGGCCAAAGCGGCGATGTGCAATTAACCGCCTTGATTGTGCAGTTGATTGCCAGTGAACAACGCTCGCCCGATCTCAGCCAATTGACTGCTAACGCAACTCGTTGGCTAGCCTTGGTTAGCCCACTTGATCCCGATTTGCGCAGCGAAATGTTGTTGGCCTTGGCCCAAAGCAACAAAACTGTCGAAGCCCAAATAACCACTTTGCTCAAAAATAGCCAACTGACTGTGCCCCAACGCTTGCGCCTGATCTATGCCTTGGTTTTGCTCGATTCGCCCCAAGCTGATCAATATTTGGCTAAAGTGCGCCAAATGTTGAATCAACCCTTGGAACCCAGCCCTTGGATGAGCCGCACCCGTCAAGCTGCTATGATTGGCTTGATTTTTGAGCGCAGCCAGCCAAGTTCGGCGCTGCGAGCGCAGGTGCTGAGCCTACTTGCTGAGGGCTGGAATGGCACAACCTGGGAAGATTTGCCGAGCAGTATCGCAGTTTTTCAGCTTAGCCAACAGGATTTTCCAACCAGAGCGAGCTATACTTTTGGCTTGAATCAAGCAGCGTTGGATCGTTATGATCAAGCGACGCGCCTGAGCTTGCCAATTACCAACCAATTGAACCTCCAGATCGAGCCAAATGGGCCAATTTTGTTGGCTAGCCAAGCCAGTTGGCAAACTCCTGCTCCCCAAGCCCGCTTGCTCCATGCCACGCCAATCGCGCAGTTGGCCTATGGCCAGCAATGGCTTTGGCAAGGCTATTTGGTGCTTGAACGCGATGTTGAGCTGCTGCAATTGCGCTTGGCTGCACCCAACGGGGCGACGTGGCAATTGGGCGCAGCGCCAGGCTTAATCTGGCATGATGGCCAATTGAGTGCGACACGGTTACGGGCTGGAATTTATCCAATTCAACTGTTGGGAGTTGCACGCCAAACTGGCCAATTTGCGTGGCCTGCCGCCCAATTGACCAGCGCTGGCCAAACGCTTGAGCTTGAGCAAACTGCGCCGCCAGTCCGTATTCGCTGATGGTACAATAGCCCTATCTTTATTTTCAGAATTAAGGCAGATCAATGCGTATTCCAGAAGCAATTCAATGGATTGAACAATCGGGCAATGTTTTAGCCCAAGCCAAAATAACTCACATGCTTGAGGCCACGCCCGCTGATGAAGAATTACTTGATCAATTAGCGGCCTTGCAAAACGATGATGGCGGTTTTCCGCTGAATGGCGTTGCAGGGCGACCGAGCACGCTCAACGATAGCTGCAACATTATTCGCCATTTTGTTGAACTTGAGGCTAGCGACCATCCAGCGGTTGTTGCTGCTAGCCGTTTTATTCTCGATGCCCAATCGCCGCGTGGCTGGTGGCGCGAAAGCAGCAATTTGGCCATGTACAGCCCGCCCTTATGGATGGATAGCGAGTCGGATGCAGCGTTGATCTTTACCACCGCTGTTTGTTCTGCCAGCCTCGCCTTGTTGGATAACCCAGAGGTGAATGTGGCTGCCGATAAAGCCAATACGTGGTTGCTTGGCCAAATTGCCAATAATGGCTTATTGCCTGGCTTTCGGGTCGAGGCCACTGGTTGGGCGATGCTGGCCGCAGTTCTGTTGGGCCATCGCGAAAGTCGGCCAGTTAAGCGCATGTTGGGCGGCTTAGGCGATCTTATTTCCAACGATTGGGATGCGCCGAGCCTCGCCGTGATGTTGAACGCCGCTGGGATTGCCCGCATTCCCCGTATGACACGGGCGGTTACGCAAGCAATCAACGTTTTGCGCAACCTGCAACAACCAAATGGTGCATGGCTCAACGAAGATGGTCTGCCCGACCCCTTGCTGACCGCATGGATTGTGCGGATTGTGCGGCGCTTCGGCTTACGATAAATCAAAGCTCAATTGGCACTGCTGCCCCACTCTCAATACTCAGAGTGGGGCAGTTTGGTGTGATCGGCCAAAAGGACTAGAGCTGACAGATCGAAAGATCATTTTGCAATGCTGACAATTTTGGCAGAATAGTGATCAATCGCTGCAATTGCTGCAACTATTTTTTGCGGGTCAGCGTCTGAAGCAATAGAAGCCACGCTGATGGCAAGGAGTTGTAACTGTGGCCGAACCAACTGCTGAAATTCTCAATCGCGCTCAACGCAATGATCCCGAAGCAATGGGAGCATTGATTGTTAGCCAACAACATTATATTTACAACATCGCCATGAGCGTGATGCGCCAGCCCGAAGATGCCGCTGACCTAACCCAAGATGCTTGTATCAAGCTGTTGCGGGTAATCGGCCAGTATAATGGCGAAAGTCGGTTTACAACATGGCTCTATCGTTTGGTTATCAACCTTGGGCGTGACGAGTTGCGCAAGCGCGGTCGGCGTGCCCCAGAAATGCCAGCCATGACCGATGACGATGGCGAAACCGTCGATCCGTTATCGAGCATTGCCGATGATAATCGTTGGGCCGACCCCCAAGAAGTAGCCTCGAACCACGAATTGCGGGCCGAAGTTTCCCAAGCTTTAGATAAGCTTGAAGATCATTATCGCTTGGCATTAACCCTCTACTATTTTGACGATTTGCGGTACAATGATATTGCAGAAATTTTAGAAGTACCACTGAATACAGTCAAAAGCTATATTCGCCGTGGTAAAGAGCGCCTCGCGTTGCTCTTGGCCGCCAATCAATCGGAAGCACTCTTGCCTGCAAAGCGCGAGCCTGTTGCCGATGAACGGCCAAGCCGTGGTCGCTTTGCATTTGCCCTAGGATGGCGCTGAGGTGTGTCATGAAGCGTTGTGAACATCGAACCAACTATGATCTGCGCGAAGAAGCGTTAGATCCACAACTGACAGACCATCTTGATACATGTGAAAGCTGTGCTACCCGTGCCCGCCGTGCTGAAGCCTTCGATACGGTTGTGCGCTCAGCCATGATCACAACGGTTCCTGATGATCTGACGGCCAAGCTTCTGGCCTTGGTCCCTGGCTTGATGCCACCCTTGATGGTGCGCAGCAAACATTGGAAGTTGCAACGCCGTGCCTTTGTTGGCTTGAGTGGAGTTGCAAGCATTTTGGCAATCGGTTTGCTGGTCTATGGCTTGTTTCTCTTGGCTGGGGCGGTTGGCGTCGAACAATGGTTGGCGAGCGCAAGCACATGGCCTGGAGTCGCAATCGATTGGCTCTATCGCCATATTCCATCATCACGCTCGGTTGTGGCAGCACTCATCGCTGTGCACCAACCCTTGCAATGGATTATTCTCTTAATTTTGATTTGGCAAGTTTGGGAACGCATGCCGCTCCCGAACAAGCAACAAACCGCCTAAAAAAGCAACCCGCAAGTCGTCTGGCTTGCGGGTTTGGTTTGGGGGTACGATGATCAACCGTTTGTGGAATAGCTTGCTTGATCTCGTTTACCCGCCGCGCTGCTACAGCTGTGGCAAGGCTGGAACCCAATTTTGCTCAACCTGCCTCGCCGAATGTATTCCCCTGGCTCCTAATCAACGCCCGCAACCTTTAGCTGCCGATTCGCCACTTGAACGCGCCTTGGGTATCTATCCATTTCAAGGCAGTTTGCGGGCTGCAATCCACGCCTTTAAATATCAAAATGCCTATCCCTTGGCCCAGATTTTGGCGCCGTTACTGTTTGAATTTTGTGCGTGGCAAGATGTTGTGCTAATGCCCGTGCCGCTGCATGGCGTGCGCAAACGTGAGCGGGGCTATAATCAAGCAGAATTATTGGCCCGTAATTTGGCCAAAGCTTGGCAATTGCCACTCAGCACCGAGCTTATACGGGTGCGCGCCACCGAGCATCAGGTTGGCCAACAAGCCCAAGCTCGTGCAACCAATGTAGCCGGAGCGTTTGCATGGCATGGCCAACAGCCTGCGCCAGCCCATATTCTGTTAATCGACGATGTGCTGACAACTGGCTCGACCTTTGAAGCCTGTGCCAGTGCTTTGCTTGCCGCTGGAAGCAAGGTCGTTGAAGGTTTGGCCTTGGCCAAAGCGATTGTTAAGCCTGCGCCGCCACATGATAGGCCTGAATAATCCTAGCCCAACGAAATAGCCGCTCAACCACACCTTCTGGCTGATCAGGCAGATAGACATCGGCAATTGTCATGGCCCAACGCTGTAATTGCGGCTGGTGTTCAGCTTCTGGGCGCAAAACCCGCGTCGCTCCTGCATAGTGTCTGGCTGCTCGTTGACGTAATGTTGCGGTACTTACCCCATGGTCAAGATAATCGTTGAAGCCAATCCACAATCCTGCCAGCGCCGCCGCGCTAAATTGGGCTGGGTGTTGCAAATTGTAGCAGGCCACCACCAAAAAATGCTGGGCATGCAAGGCTGGATCAGTATATTCCCACGCGATTAACCCGCCTAGTTGCTCCCAACAAGTGAATCCTTCGACCTGCGGCGCACCACATTCGTCGCACATCTCGTTAGTTGGCATGGCTCACCTCGTTCGGTATAATCAAGCGATAGCATAAGCGAAAGCAAATGTAGCAACATCTGCCAAATGATTGATTAGCAATAGAGGAAATGCTTGCCTATGCAGCGTGCAGTTACCACCACCTATCTGCAAATGCTGGCGGAGAGCGAGCTTAAACCAAGCTCACGCCATGATCCAGCCTTTGGCTTTGCGCAAGTTCAGCGCATCAGCCCTGAGCTGAATCGATTTTTCTACACTGCCGTGGGTGGCGAGTGGTTTTGGCTCGATCGGCTTAGCTGGACGTATCAGCAATGGCTCGATTATCTCAGCCAGCCCACAATTCAAACATGGCTTGGCACCTATCAAGGGATTCCGATTGGCTATTGTGAATTGGTACAAGAGCCTGATGGCTCGGCCCAAATTGGCTATTTTGGCCTATTGGCGCAATGGCATGGCCAAGGTTTAGGTGGCCTGCTAATCACTGCGGTTATTCAACAGGCGTGGCAATTAACTAACTCGCGGGTTTGGGTGCATACGTGCACGCTCGATGGCCCAACTGCTTTGGCCAATTATCAAGCGCGTGGCTTTACGATCTATGCCGAAAAAACTGAGCTAGTCGAGTTGCCAAACCAAGCTCCAGGCCCATGGCTTGGAGCATTGCCGCAGTCGATTTAATCATTGAGAGGAGCGCATTATGAAACCATTTCGTTGGCTGAGCATCGGCGTTTTGTGTAGCGTATTGCTGGGTTGTGCCGCAACTGTGCAACCAACTGCTACTCCAACCACAATGACTAATCTGCAAGAAGCATGGCACCAATGGCCTGTGGTCTTGACCGATTCGTTTCGCGATAATCGGAATAAATGGATGGCTGGCCCTTTTCAATATGATAATGCTACTGGCAGTATGGATGTTGGTCCAGAATTATATCGAATGGAGATGAAAGGAGGTGATTCGTTAATTTATTCATCAGTGGCCGCAGAATATATTGTTGATAGAGAAAAAGGTTTTTACGCAAGTATTGATGCAAAATCTTTTGAGAAGGTACATGATACTTATGGGCTATTATTTTTATCTCAGGCTATAGATAATAGTGTGACAATAAATAAAGCTACAAATTTTTATTATTTTGAAATTATTGAAGATTGTTATCGCTTGCTCTATACTAATGAGAGTGAATGGAAAGAAATTATTACCTTAACAAGTTTACCCGAAAAATCGCAAAAAGAGTTTAATCGTTTAGCAGTTGTTGTCAAAGACAAAACGATTATGTTGCTTTTTAATGGCCTCTATCTTACCGATATTGAGGTTGACGATTTGCTGAAATTGGGAACTATTGGCGTGATATGTGGTGCTTATGGTGCTAACGTAACTCAAGTTTGCGAATTTGATAACCTTGAAGTGCGCAAGCCTGAATAGTTGACAGCTATGCTAGAGTAACGGGGATTTTGTTTGGAGGATGCAGTTATGGCTGATCATGCTGGGTTGATGATTCTGATTGCGGGTCCCTATCGTTCGGGCACTGGCGATGATCCGGCTAAAATTGCAGCCAATGTGCATCTGATGGAATCGTATGTGTTGCCCTTGTTTAATGCTGGTCATTTGCCAGTGCTTGGTGAGTGGCTAGCCTTGCCAATGGTCGATTTGGCTGGCTCTAAGCGGATTGGCGATGCAACGTTTAATGCCATATTTCACCCCATTGCTGAGCGCTTGGTGATTCGTTGCGATGCAGTTTTGCGGGTTGGCGGCCCCTCACAGGGCGCTGATCAAATGGTTGAATTGGCGAAAACCCATGGTCGCCAAACCTTCGCGCGCTTGCAGGATATTCCAAACTGTGGCGAATTGATCGATCCGCAAGATTATTAGGAATACAAGCAATGAGCGCAAACACCGAATGGCCTGAATTGAACGCCCAATCGAATGCTGCTTGGGAAGCCAACGCCGAATATTGGGATAGCTCGATGGGCCAAGCTGGCAATCGCTTTCATTTGCAATTGGTGCGCCCTGCAATGCTGCAATTGTTGGAGCTACAAGCAGATCAGCACATGCTTGATGTTGGCTGTGGGAACGGTCTATTTGCGCGCCATTTGGCCGAATTGGGGGCAACGGTGCTGGCAGTTGATGCCAGCCCTAGCCTGATCGAACGTGCCAAGCAGTATCCTAACCCTAGAACGCTTGAATATCAGGTTGTCGATGCGACAAGTTCTGAGCAGTTGCTTGGCTTGGGCGTTGCCAGCTTCGATGCGCTGGTTTCAACGATGGTGCTGATGGATTTGCCAACGCTTGAACCACTATTTCAAGCAGCAGCCAAATTGCTCAAGCCCCAAGGCCGTTTTGTACTGGCAAGCGTGCATCCATGTTTTCAAGCACCGCACAGTCGCAAAATTGTCGAGCAATTTGAAAATGAACAGGGCGAGGTTGAAACTCGGGCCCACATTCAAATTGGCAGCTATCTCACACCTGCCACTCATCAAGGCGTTGGGGTCGTTGGCCAACCAATGGCCCAATGGTTTTTTCATCGCTCGCTGGCCAGCTTGCTTGGGGTGGCGTTTGTAGCGGGCTTTGTGCTTGATGGCTTGTTAGAGCCAAGTTATGCGCCAGATACGCCGAGCACGCATCCGTTTTCGTGGGCCAATTTTAGCGAAATCCCCCCAGTTTTGGTGTTGCGTTTACGCCTAAGTTAATTGACTACTAATGCTAATGAGGGTCGAATATCCAAAATCGCATTACAATAATGCTAGTCTATTGTGTAAAAGGAGCCTAATGATGATGAATTACGAATAGCAATGCGTCGTGAGAATGCTGCATGAAGGTTCGGTATCTATTTGATGAACATGTGTCTCTGCGGCTTAAAGAAGCATTATTACGCCATAATCGATCAATCGAGATCTTGGGTGTAGGTGATCATCATGAGCTAGTTTTTGGTAGTAGTGATAGAGAAATTTTAACATTTAGCGAACAACAACAATATATTTTTGTAACTCAAGACTACAACACGATGTTTACTCATATAACAGAGCATATAGCAGCAGGATTTCAACACTGTGGAGGATTGGTTATTCGTCCGTTAACCCCTATTGGTATTTTAGCTGCCGCTCTCTATGAAATTTGGTATTGTACAGATTTGGAAGATTGGAATAGTGTTATCGAGTGGATTCCACTTTAAAGGGTACTAAAAGATGATATCTCGCCCATCGCATTATGAGCGAGATTTTCCCAACATTAAACCAACGACAATACATCGCGCAAATCGTGCAGAATTGGGCAATCGGCCTTGGCAATTCGCTTATGGCGATCGATCAAAGCTGCCTGCATGCCCACCGCGCGCGCTCCCAAGACATCTGCATAATAGCTATCGCCAATATGAATAATCTGCTCGGCTGCAACCCCAGCCCGTTTGATCGCTAGCTGATAGAGGTCGGTCATGGGCTTGGCATAGCCTGCATCCGCCGAAATCACCGCAAAATCGAAGTAGGGCAAGAGTTTGTTGTAGGTCAAAATTGGGCGTAAACTGCTGGCCCAATCCGAGACGATGCCAATCCGAATGCCTTGGGCGTGCAAACTATCGAGGGTTTCGCGCACATCGGTGAAGGGAACCCAATTTTCTGGCTGCTCGTAGTGCGCGATCAAGCGAGCGCCAAGCGCCGCGTGATCAAGGCTGGGATCGATTTGATCGAACAAGTGTTGATAGAATTCGAGCCAGAGCGTGCGAATTGTGGCATCGGAACTCCAATCGGTATTATCGAGCGCGTGATAGCGCTGATGATACCAACGATTGGTGGCGCGGCGGGCATCGCGAATTAAACTTGGCTCCGCTTGGAGGCCAAATTCCTGCAAAACCTCGCCAATTAAATCGTGAGCATCAACTCGTTCGTCGAGCAAGGTAAAGCCAACATCAAAACAAACTACTGGAAAACGCAACATGGGAACCTCGGCTAAATAAAGAAGAGGGACACGGAAATTTCCGTGTCCCTGTGTTTCAATTGGCGAAGTTTGGAACTAACCGAAGAAATCGATGTTCTTTTGAGCGTATGAAGCCCATTGTTCTGGCACGCTGTCGCCTGAGAAGATTGCGCTAACTGGGCATTCTGGTTCGCAAGCGCCACAATCGATACATTCGTCTGGGTTGATGTAGTATTGGTCTTCACCTTCGTAGATACAGTCAACTGGACAAACTTTGACACAGGCTGAATCTTTGGTGCCGATACATGGTTCTGCAATTACGTATGCCATTGTTGATGCTCCTTCGCGCTGCGGCGATAACTTCATACTTGTTTTCTGAATATAGTGTAGCAAGCTCCTCGCCATGCTTCTGTAACTTTAGTCACATAATGAGAATGATTCTAATAAAGACGGTAAAATCAGGGTTTTTAGTCTATATTCAAGCAGTATTGATCCACGAAGCACACGAAGGACAGAAACCGCGAAGATCGCGAAGATCGCGAAGGTTGCGTTTTGAGCCACGAATTCCACGAATGGCACGAATATGTATTTTTTTGCCACAGATTGGCACAGATGTGTAGAATTAGGTTCTCGCCAGCCCATAGCCTCATGCCCTGATCGCTGTCCCCTGACCCCTATTTTGATTTCAGACTTTTGATTTCTGACTTCATAATTCATCCCTCATCCTTCATCCTTCATCACTACTAACTAGCCTCGTATCTATAGAAGTTGCTTGCCTCACTATGCTACAATAACGCTGATTATGTAATTGGTCCTGCAATGAGGGTAGTCCATGTCAACCTATGTGATCGACGGTCAGGAACTGCATATCCGCGATAACCGTCGCAATGCCCCTGTTGCCTTGTTAATTCATGGCTGGTCAAGCTCGTGGTTTACCTGGACGCCGCTGCTGCAAGCCTTAGGCACCCGCTATTCGTATATGGCGGTCGATTTGCCAGGCTATGGGCGGTCGCCTGCACCGAAGCATCCAATTACAATTGAATGGTATGCTGATTTGATGGCCAAACTGATCGAAGAAGCTAGCGATCGGCCTGTGGTGGTGCTTGGCCACTCGATGGGCGGCCAAATTGCCATGACCTTGGCGTTGCGCCACCCGATGTTGGTCGAACGCTTGATTTTGCTCAATCCAGTAGTGAGTGGCCGCTTATCGACCTTTATCAATTTATTTGTGGCGCCGCATATTTTGCTTGAACGCACCCGCTTGGGCGGTAAAATATTAAGCTACCTCGAAAATACTCCCTTGAGCTATATCAATCAGTTGATGAAGCCAATTTTATTTGCCGAACGCGCCGCAATTTCGCAACAAGATTACGATCGGATTCGGGCTGATGCTCGTCGGCCTGGCCAAGGCGCCGTGCGCGCTGCCTGTTACGAAGCTATGAAAATGGGCGATTTGCGCGGCAAACTCAAGCAAATTCAGCCACCAGCCCAAGTTATTTGGGGCGCTGAAGATAACACTGTGCCTTTGCGCGATGCTGGCGCAGTTGCCGACGAATGGACGGAAGCTGATTTGCGCTTGATTCCGAATGCTGGCCATTGGCCGCATTTTGAGCAATACGAAACGACCATGCGCTATATTGCTTCGTTTTTGGGCTTGCCAATTTTACCCAGCCTGCCCAATGCCCAAGTGCAGCAACAACGCGACCTTGATGTGGGCGAAATTGCTCAGTTTCTCTCGAATACTGAGTTGGGTCAAGATCTCAGCGAAGCACAACGGATGCGGGTAGCCGGCTTGTGCCATCAACATCATTTTGCGCCCCAAGATATTTTGGCGCTTGAAGATTCAAGCGGCGACGAGCTGTTTATTGTGCAAGATGGTCAAGTTGATGTGCTGGTGCGTATCAGCAACGAACTGGGGATTGAGGAATCGCGGCGGGTTAATGTGCTGATGGCTGGCCAAATTGCTGGCGAAATGGCCTTAATTCAAGGCAAAGGTGGTCGCCGCACTGCCGATTTACGCGCTGGTAAATCGGGGGCAACCGTGCTTTCGATCGATAGCCGCTACCTGTTTGCCTTGTTTGAGGATGATGCCTCGCTTGGCCTGAAGTTAATGCAGAATCTGGCTCGTTCGTTGGTGCAGCGGCTGCGAGTGCAAAATTGGCAATTACAACTGGCTGAACAGCGTGCTGAGGTGCATCGCTGATCAACTATTATGGTTTGAACAATCGATTTGACTCAGATATGTTTTCATTTGTTTATTGTGATCACCTTCCCTCCGCCCTGCCTCAAGGCGGAGAACGCAAGGGGTTTTCATCCCCCTGCACCGCCTAAAGCACGATTTGTGGACGTCATAGATCTAACGAGGTATCTGAAACTGTATTTTTCGTCTCGAAATAAACGTCACTGTTTTACCAGTGGCGTTTTTCGTGTACCATTTGGCATGAACTTCAGATTGCATGGTGCTGTATGAATCGTCAACGAATAATTGGGCTTGCTGGATTGCTTGGGCTAGCGGTGTTGATCTTAATCTTGCCGCACAGCCGTTTTTGGTTTGCGGCGCTGGTTTGTACGCTGGCCCCAGGTTATCTGCTAGAACGCTGGCTTGATTTGGAGCTAGCGCCATTGGTGCGCCCAAGCCTCTGGATTGGCCTAAGTTTGGCCGTCTGGCCACTAGGCTATGTCTGGTTAACCACGTTTGGTCTAGCTTTCAGCGTTGGCATGATTACGTTTATCGCCTTTGGCTTGGTTGGCGGGGTTGTTTGGCGTATCTGGCGCGAGGGCGAACAGCCTTGGGTCTTGCCAGCGCCAGTGCCAATTCTTGGCTTGACATTATTGATTGTGAGCTTCGCGATTAGCACCAGAATTAGCCATATTCGCAATGTAGCGTTTCCGCCATGGGTCGATTCAATTCACCATGCCACGATTATGCGGGTGATTGCTGAGAGTGGCCAAGTGCCCTATTCGTTGCGGCCTTATCTGCCAGTTGATAATTTTGGCTATCACTGGGGTTTTCATTCAACTGCTGCCACAATCTACAACTTAAGCGGCATGAGCATTCCGCAATTTATGCTATGGTATGGCCAATTTTTAGGCGTACTGATTGTGATTTCGGTTGGCAGTGCGACGATTGGCCTGACCAAAAGCCCAATTGCTGGTTTAGCTGCTGCGACCATGACGGGCTTTATCTCGATTATGCCCGCCTATTATCTCAGTTGGGGCCGTTATACCTTGCTTGCTGGCTTGGCAATGGTTCCGGTGGTTTTGCTATTGGCGTGGGTTGCGATGGATCGCAGCGATCGTAAAGGCCTGATTTTATTGACAATTGCCATTGGTGGGCTGTTGCCGACCCACTTTGTGGCGGCAGGTTTTGCCTTGTTATGGTGTGTCGCGGTCTGGTTGGGGCGTGATGTTTGGTCCGAGCAACGCTGGAGGGTGCTGGGCAATCAAGCGGCAGCAGTTGGGATGGCAATTTTGTTGATGTCGCCATGGCTGGCCTTGTTGATTAGCGAAATTCAGCCTGCAGGGAGTGGCACGCCTAAACAACTGGTTGGCGGCGGCTACAACACCTACGAAGCTGCTAAAGGCCTGTATTGGACATGGAATAATCTTCAGATCTTCTTAGTAAGTTTGTTGGCGGCTTGGGTTGGGTTGTTGAAGCAATGGCGTTTGGTATTGATTAACAGCCTTTGGGCGCTGCTGGTGATGCTATTTGCCAATCCGGTTGTACTTGGTTTGCCCTATCTCTCGTTTTTCAACAACAACATTGTGGCTTTGGCAATTTTTCTGCCGATTAGTTTATGGTTTGGCTTTGGGGTTGCTTCATTAGACCAAGGCTTGAGCCAACATCTTAAAGTGGGCGTGGCCCGAGGGTGGCGAGCGATTCGCACTGCAATCTTGGCAATAACCGTGCTGATTTCTGCTTCAAAAATGCATAACGTGATCAACGATGGCACAATTATCGCCAAAGCCGATGATTTAACTGCCCTGAATTGGATTGTGCAGCGCATTCCCAAAAATGCCCGTTTTGCGATCAATACTGAAGGTTGGCTCTACGACGTAGCGCGCGGCAGCGATGGCGGCTGGTGGATTTTGCCCTATGCTGGCTTGCAGGTGAGCACTCCGCCGGTGGTTTACAACCAAGGAACCTTTGAGTATATCGATGCAGTTGAGGCAGAAACAGGCTGGTTGCGCAACGCTAGCGATAAACCGCCAAGCGAGCTAGCTCAGTGGATGCGCGACCATGACTATGATTATGCCTATGCGACGATTGATGGCAAGATCTTCAACCAAGCAAAATTAGCCAATACGCCGGAATTTGAATTGGTGTATGAAAATGCGAGTGTGGCAATTTATCTGCGGAAATAAGCGCGGCTGGGTTTGCTCTAGCCGCGCTGAGGAAGCTTAGGCAGCAGGCGCCGCTGCGTAGGGCAATAAATCGTAGCGCTCTTGCAAACGATCAATATACATCATTTGATAGAGCACGGCATCTTCGACGTGATCATGGCGTTGGCGCAGATGCTCCAATTCTTGATATTTGTTTGTATCGTGAGTAGCGTCTAATTGTTGTTCCAAATCGACGACAGCATGTTCAAGATCATCGAGTTCCCATACGAGATCTTGCAGTTTGCTGCGCTCATCTTTGAGTTGACGCAAAAGCTGAGTATGGGCAGCAGGCAATCGCATATGCATTGGGAAAACCCTCTTGGTAAGTAGAGAACGTGCCATAAGCTAAAGCTTAGAAAGTGCAATAGGTTACTTAACAACCTTGCTACTTCTATCATATCATGTTCCAACAAGAGACTTTGGTATGATTCGGTTAACTCCAAATGGGTAGCCAAGCGCCTATCCAAAGGGTGATAGCTGGTTGCACCGTTTAAACCAAACCCAAGCCGCTTGGGTGTTGGCTTGGGCTGTTGATAGATGTTCATTTTTTAGCGCTATATAGTTAACGATTGAACCCCAAAAGCGTGGATGGCACTGCTTACTTGGCCATTTCACCTTCGCCGATGCGGCCACCATAGCGGCGTTCGCGATTGCCAAAATTGCTCACGGCCTCGCGAAATTGGTCGGGGCCAAAATCGGGCCACAGCAAGGGAGTCATATAATATTCGCTATAAGCTGCTTGCCAAATCAAAAAGTTGCTTAGGCGTTGCTCGCCGCTGGTGCGCACAATCAAATCTGGGTCGGGAATGCCCGAGGTATACAAGTGGCCGGCGATCATCTCGTCGCTAATATCGTCTGGATTGATGCCTTTGGCCACAATTTCGCGCACTGCATTAACAATATCAGCGCGTCCACCATAGTTGAAGGCGACTGAAAGGGTCAAGGCTGTATTCTTGGCAGTCATGGTAATGGCATTTTGAATTTTTTTGGCCAGCGCTGAATCAACGCCATCGAGCGTGCCAAGTAAGTGCAAGCGCACCCCTTCGGCGTGCAACTCACGCAACTCGCGGTCGAGATATTCGGCCATAATCCGCATCAATCCGCGCACTTCCCACGATGGGCGTTTCCAATTTTCGGTTGAAAAAGCATAAATCGTGAGGTAAGGAATGCCCAAGGCAATCGCCTCGCGCACGATCCGTTTGATATTGCCTGTGCCAGCATGATGCCCTGCCAGACGGGGGAGGCCGCGGCCTTGGGCCCAACGGCCATTGCCATCCATAATTATTGCCACATGGCGGGGTGCGATAGCAGTTTCAAGTTGTTGTACGGTCATAGATCTAAAGACCTCATCAATTTAAGCGTTTGTCTAGCATTCGTTGTAGGGTAGCGAATATACTACCATTGTTGCAAGCACTCGCGTGCAATATATGCGAAACTAGGCCTGATCGACTATTTTTCGCAAGCGAGGGCATGGCGATGTTACTCAAAGGGCTTATTTTAGGCTTTTCGATTGCTGCACCAGTTGGGCCAATTGGGGTGTTGTGCATTCGACGCAGCCTAATTCATGGCCGCTTGGCGGGCTTTTTATCGGGCTTGGGCGCGGCGACTGCCGATGGATTGTATGGGTTGCTAGCGGCGTTTGGCTTGGCGACAGCGCTGAACAATGTGAATCAAGATTCTGTTTGGTTGTTTGGGCTGCGAATTGTTGGAGGACTATTTCTGGGCTATCTGGCAATTAAAACCATGCTCAGTCGGCCTGCAACTGAAGGTGCGAGCGCGCAAGCAGATAATTTATGGGCGATGTATGCCTCGACGTTCTTTTTGACCTTGACCAATCCCATGACGATTTTATCGTTTGCGACCGTGTTTGCTGGCTTGGGGCTTACGGCCTATGGCTGGGAGAGCGTTTGGTTGGTGGTTGGAGTAACTGTTGGCTCGGCCTTATGGTGGTTGCTGTTGAGTGGCGGCGTGAGCTTGTTGCGTGAGCGAATGCAAGGCTACGGCGTTTGGATCAATCGGATTTCAGGCATAATTATTTTGGGCTTTGCGCTGGTGGTGGTACTTGGAGCTTAAATACAAAGCGGGTGTTGGTTCGAGCCAACACCCGCAATTTCAAAAACTATTGTTTGCCCATTTTTGCTTTGAGCGCAGCCAATTCGTCTTCAACGGCGGTATCGCGTTCGAGGTCGGCGAAGCGAGCTTCGAGCGAGCCACCTTCAAGTTTTGACATCGCGTCAGCTTGGGCCAAGCGATCATCGACCCGTTCTTCCATTTGGGACAATTTATCCATCGCATTGAGGTTGCCCAAACCTTGAACTGTGCGTTGAATCGCTTCTTGAGTTTCGGCGCGATTCTTCTTGGCGATAATCAATTCTTTCTTGGCTTTGGCTTCTGACAAGCGTGATTCAAGACTGACCAAGGCTTTTTGGAGTTGTTCCACTTGTTCGTCTTGTTGTTCGTATTGTTGACGATAGGTATCAGCCATTTTTTGAGCATTGGTTTTGCGGCCTAAGGCAGCTTTTGCCAATTCATCGTCGCTTGCGCGAACCGCAGCTTCAGCCTTGGATTGCCATTGATCAGCTTCGGTTTGGAATGTCACCATCTTGTTGTGCAATTTGGTTTCATCGGCCATGGCGGATGCAACAGCGGTTTTGGCTTCGTACAGTTGTTCTTGCAATTGCCGCATGTACTCGTTGACCATTTTTTCAGGGTCTTCGGCCTTATCCAACATCGTATTGAGATTAGCGCTAACCAGGTCGCGAACACGGCTCAACAACGACATAGGAATTCCTCCTTAGCTAAAACACAAAGACTGTGTGAATTCATTCTAGCACACCGCGCTGGCGGTTCTCAAGTAGTACGCGCCTTTTTCCAAAAAGTTACAATGGTTTTTTGGATGGTGTGCCAACCGTGCGTGGATAGGTCAATGGGGTCGCAGCTATTTTGTCAACGACGACAAGTGAACGGACAGGCTCGGCTGGAATGTTGACATTGTAGACCGCCCGTAATTGACCTCCAAGAATGGTTATGGCCTGTTCTGCATCTTGCACTTCAGGCTCAATGTCAAAGCCTTTTGGGGCAAGCCACATGCCACCAATTTTGCACAAGGGTAAACAGTATTCGGCAAGAGTTGCCAAATTGGCGACAGCGCGAGCGGTAACAAGCTCAAAATGCTCGCGCCAACGCCGTTCACGGCCAACAACTTCGGCCCGTTCGACCTCAACCAACACATGTTCGAGCTGCAATTCTTGGGCCACATGGCGCAAAAATTCGGCCTTCTTGCCAATTGATTCAATTAATAAAACTTCGGTTTCGGGCCACAAAATTGCCAAGGGAATGCCTGGCAAGCCTGCGCCTGAGCCAATATCAGCCAAACTGGCTGGCGCTTGTTGACAGGTTGTTGCCAACGAAAATGAATCTAACAGATGGCGCCGCGTTGCTTCGGGCAAGGTCGAGGGCGCAACCAAGTTCATGCGCTCGCTCCATTGGGTTAGCAACGTCACATACTGTTCGAGGCGGTCGATTTGGCTAGTGGAAAGGGTTAGTTCCCACTCAGCCAAGGTGGTTTGAAGTAGCTCACGATCAATCATTTTTGTTTTGATAACCTATAGTGCATTTCGGCTTGCTCGTATAAGCCTAGATTATCATAAACCCGCCCGATTGCTGCATGCAGCAGTTGCGGGCGGCGGCTGGTTGGCAGCGCTGCCTTCCATTGCTTCACCGCAGCGGCGGGAAAATCGCGGTCGCTATACATTTGGGCCAATCGTTCGCGATCAAGCTTGCGTTCAGGTGTAAGAAAATTTTCGAAGGAATGACCACATTCGCAAATCCAATTTTCGCGTACATCGAGCACATGACCACAATTGGGGCAATCGAAGGTCTGTTCGGTGCCACAATTGCTACATTCACCAGTGCTTTGGGTTGGCGTGCCACAAAATGCGCAGGGCGCTTCGAGATTTTGCGGCGGCTTTGGCACATTGCTGGTTGGGCTGCTCGCGACCGCGCTTGGCTCGGGGCTAACTTCAGTCACCATTGGGGCAAACCCAAAGCCTGGTAGTGGCTGATCAAGCTCGATTGGCAGTGGTTGGAACATTTCCGCAGGTGGTTCATCGAAACTTGCTGGAGTGCCGACAATTGGTGGCGGCGCTGAAATGATTGGAGCTGGCGTTGGCGCGACGGCTGGCGCTGGTGGCGGGGTTGGCGCGGCTGGTGGCCTATGTGGCTCGAAGGTCGAAAGAAAATCGGCAGCTTCGCTTTGGGCTAGCTCTTCGAGGCCGCGACGGGCAGCAGTATTATCGGGATTGATTGAAAGCACGATTTGCAGACAATCGCGTTTTTGGGTGCGCGTTTCGACAACGCCGCTGAGCCACAGCCACGCGGACTCGTTTTTGGAATCGGTCAGGAGCACTTTTTGCAGATGCTGGCGAGCAAGCTCACGTTGGCCTGCGCGCACAGCAGCGATGCCTTTGGCAAGTTCATCATCGATTGTCATAACGGTAATCCATCGCTAAAAAGACATTCATTGGCTATTTTTAAGGATACACCGATTTTGACATAGATTTGATTTGATGCAAGTAAGGATTGGCTAAAGAATTAGGATTGAGCCACTTGGCGATGAAATTCGGCCTCTTGGTTGCGGCCAATCTTATCGTAGGCCTGGGCCAACTTTCGGTGCAACATCACCACATGCGAGCCATCTTTGAGCGCTCGATCCCATTGGCGGGCGGCAGGCTCCCAGCGCTCCATCAAGGCATAGCGTTGGCCTAAGCCTTCGTGATCGATGCCATCGGGAAAGAAAATGTAGTGGCGTAAACCCTCGCCACATGGGCAGCGGGTGGTTTCCCATAAGTTAATTGTACTATCACATGAGGGGCAAGTGAGAATCGTATTTTCGCCACAGACTTGGCAATCGAGCTTGCTGCTATCAGTATCCGAATGACAAAATGGACATTGAATCAATTTGCCATTGCTGCTCGCTGCCATTGAGATGGGTGGAGTTGGCTCTGGCATGGGCGCAGGTTTATTTTGCACTTCGAGGGCTGCGATGCCACGCTGGGCTGCTTCGTTACTAGGATTAATCAACAAAACCCGCACAAGGCAATCGCGGCGTTGCTCAGGCGTATCAACAATTGCGCTCATCCAGAGCCATGCTAGTTCGTTTCGTGCATTGAGCGCTATCACTTGGGTCAGAAAATCACGGGCTGTTGCGCGCTGGCCTGCTTTGGCGGCAGTAATCCCTTCAGCCAATAAATGCGTTTCATGCACGGACGACATAGGAACTCCTTCTATCGATAATCTAGCGTGGTTCGAGTGCGATCCATTCTTGCACTGGGCTAGCCACGTCGTTGCCTAATTGCTGGTGGTGTAACTCCCCTGCGTGAAATGACGAGCGGATGAATGGCCCGGCAAAGGTGGCACGAAAGCCCAATTGCTGGCCATAGTTGCGATACAACTCATAACGCTCAGGGGGAATATATTCGCTGACCGCGACATGGGTCAACGATGGTTGTAAATATTGGCCAATCGTGACCAGCTCTACCCCAACCTGTTTGAGATCGTCCATGGTTTGGTAGATTTCGCTGGTTGTTTCTCCCAAGCCCACCATAAACCCCGATTTGGTGCTAATCTGGGGGGCGAATTCACGACTGCGGGCCAATAACGCTAATGATCGGTCATAATCGCCTTGGGCGCGGACACTCTTAAAGACGCTGCGCACGGTTTCGATATTGTGATTGAGCACATGTGGCTCGGCATCCAAGACTGTTTTGAGTGCATCGGCATCGCCCTTGAAATCGGGAATCAAGACCTCGATTTCGGCCTCAGGCAAGCGTTGGCGAATTGCGTTGATGGTGCGGGCAAAGTGACGTGCGCCACCATCCTTTACATCATCGCGCGCTACAGCAGTTACTACCACATATTTTAAGCCCAAGCGCGCAGCAGCTTCAGCCACGTTATTTGGTTCACGTGGATCAAGCGGAAAGGGCTTGGCGGTGGTGACGTCACAATAATGACAACGCCGCGTACAGCGATCGCCGCCGATCATAAATGTGGCAGTGCCTTGACCAAAACACTCGGCGATATTCGGACACGAGGCTTCTTCACACACAGTATTGAGATTGAGATCACGCAGCAGTTGGCGGACATTGCGCAACTCTGGTGAAAGCACGGGTTTGCGTAACCACTCTGGTTTACGCTGACGATGCGGTGTTGATGGCATACCAACCTCACGTTAAGCAGCACATGCAGCAGTGCAAGTGACGGCAGACGAATGTGGTTCCAGCTTGCCTAAGCCAGCGATAACCCTCACTCGCTATTGTAAAAAATTATTTAAGCGATTGCGATAACCCAAAAGCACCACTTTGGCCTAACGGCGATCCTGCCCATATGGGGGACATTGGCGCGATTTTTAGCGCAGGCGAAAGCCAAAAAGCTCAAGGATTGGCTTGCTAATCTGCGCCAAGTATAGCACGAACTTAGTTCATTGAACCAAGCGGCTGTGCTATAATTTAACGAGATGTGGCAAGCAAGGAACTGGTGTTTTCATGGCCAAACAACGTACAATTTTCGTGTGTCAACAATGTGATGCACAGTTTCCCCGTTGGATGGGCCGCTGTACCGAATGTGGCGCTTGGGATAGTTTGGTTGAACAAATTGTCACGAAGTCAGCAGGTACGACAGTCGGTAGTACTCGTTCACCTCTAGGAGTGAGCGAGCCATTACGCTTGCCGGATATTCAACTTGGCGATGTGCAACGCTTGCCAGTTCGTGGCAGTGAATTTGCTCGCGTGCTTGGCGGCGGGATTGTGCCCGGCTCGTTGGTGCTGATTGGCGGCGATCCAGGCATTGGTAAATCGACCTTGCTGCTTGAACAAAGCGCTGCTTTGGCCGAAACTGCTGGCGATGTGCTGTATATTTCTGCGGAAGAATCGCAGCAACAAATTAAGTTGCGGGCTACGCGGCTTGGTTTAGCTGCTGAGCGTTTATATATTTTGGCTGAAACCAGCCTTGATATCGCAATTGCTACCATCGAACGCATGAAACCAGTCTTGGTGATTGTCGACTCGATTCAAACCGTGTATAGCGAAGATGTCACCTCGGCGGCAGGTAGCGTTTCGCAAGTGCGCGAAGGCGCGTTGCGGCTGCAACGGGTGGCCAAGCAACACAATATTTCAATTATGCTGGTTGGCCACGTCACCAAAGAGGGCGCGATTGCTGGGCCACGGGTGCTTGAGCACATTGTTGATGTGGTGTTGTACCTTGAAGGTGAGCGCTTTCATCAATATCGTTTGTTGCGCAGCGTCAAAAATCGCTTTGGCTCCACCAACGAAGTTGGGGTTTTCGAGATGAATCAAGGTGGCATGGTCGAAGTTACCAATCCATCGCAGATTTTCTTGGCCGAGCGCAGCACCAACTCGCCTGGCTCGGCGGTGGCGGTGATGTTAGAAGGCACACGTCCATTATTATTGGAAGTGCAAGCCCTGACCAGTCACACCGCCAATGCCCAACCGCGGCGCACTGCTAATGGCTTTGATCAAAACCGCTTGGCGATGATTATTGCTGTGCTCTCAAAGCGGGTTGGCGTGCCATTGTTCAATCAGGATATTTATGTTAATGTGGTAGGCGGTTTGAAAGTGACCGAGCCAGCGATCGATCTTGCTGTAGCGACGGCGATTACTTCATCATTTCGGAACCAGCGAGTTGAACCAAATACCGTCTTAATTGGTGAAATTGGGCTTTCGGGCGAATTGCGTTCGGTGAGCCAGCTTGATCGGCGTTTGAATGAGGCGGCCAAGCTTGGTTTTCATAATGCAATTGTGCCGCAGATCGATGCCTTACCGCAGATCGACGCGTTTCAGGTTACTGGCATTCGTTCATTAGTTGAAGCAGTTCGCGCTGCTTTAATTGGTGCTCCGCGACCATCACCTGGTGAGCCGCCAACCGCGAAGGCAGCAACTGACCATGATGATTAAGCGTAAATTGTGGATGTGCTCACGAGGAGATTTATGACGATTTCGGAAAAAAAGCCTGTTAACAGAAATCGCTTACTTAGCATTGATTTTTGGGTTCGAATTTTGGGCATGGTCGTGTTGGGCTATGTTGGTTGGTATTTTAGCTCGCGTTCGGCGAGCAATCCCGCCACCGAAGATGAAATTTTAGCAATGCAATTGCTCACACTTTCTGGTGCTGGCTTGGGCTTGTTAATTACCCACCGGATGATCTTATACCCGATTCGCAATGTTAACCAACGGTTGCGCAAGAGTAGCGCTCAAGAATTAATTGCTTTGGGCTTGGGTACTCTCTTGGGTGTCGTGATAGGCGCACTATTAGCGGTTCCACTGAGCAATTTGCCTGGGCTACTCGGCAATTATTTGCCAGCAATTGCCAGCTTCTTGGCGATCTATTTTAGCATTATGGGTTTTGAATATCAGAAGAAAAACTTGGCTAACTTTAGCGTTTCATTGCAAACCGCCAAAGCCCGTCCGGTTAAAGAAGCTGTGCCAATGCGCCGCACCTGTTTGGTTGATACCAGCGCGATTATCGATGGGCGGGTCTTAGCAGTTGTGCGAAGTGGTTTTCTTGATGGCATTTTAGTCGTGCCGCGCTTTGTCTTGAACGAATTGCAGCTCTTGGCCGATTCGAGCGATGATATGAAGCGCATGCGTGGTCGGCGTGGCCTCGATATGCTAGAAGAAATTCGCAAAGACGACCAATTGCGACTTGAAATGCCCAATGAAGATATTGCCAATGCGCGCGGCGTTGACCAAAAATTGGTCACGTTGGCGTTGCAAGATGGCCATGCCTTGATTACCAACGATAAGAACTTGAGCCAAGTTGCCGAATTGCAAGGCGTGCAGGTGCTCAATTTAAATGTGCTTTCCGATGCGGTGCGCCCACCAGTTGGCGCTGGCGAAATGTTGGTGGTGAAAGTACGTGAAGAGGGCCGCGAGCGCGAACAAGGCATTGGCTATCTCGAAGATGGCACAATGGTTGTGGTCGAAGATGCGCGCGAACGAATTGGCGATGAAGTTCGGGTGATCGTCAGTCGGGTTTGGACCAACGATCGGGGCCGCATGGTCTTTGGGCGAATTATGGGCAGTGCTGGGGCATTTTACGGGGGCAAAAACGATGCGGGCAATTATCCAGCGCGTAGCTAGTGCCAGCGTCACCGTTGCCGAACAGCTAGTTGGCCAGATTAACGCTGGCCTTTTGGTGTTGCTGGCGGTTAGCCCCAGCGATAGCCCTGATGATTTGCGCAAACTGGCAGATAAAATTCTCACCTTGCGGATCTTCCCCGATGACCAAGATCGCTTTGATCGTTCGTTAATCGATTGTCACGGCGAATTATTGGTGGTTTCGCAATTTACGCTCTATGCTGATACCCGCAAAGGCCGCCGCCCATCGTTTGTTGGGGCGGCAGCGCCAGCCTTGGCCGAACCGATGGTCGAACAGTTTATTGCCTATTGTCGTGAGCAAGGCATTACAACCGCCAGCGGCCAATTTGGTGCGGCAATGCAGGTGCACCTGATCAACGATGGGCCTGTGACGATTATATTGGATACAGCGGAGTGGCAGCATGGCCGAGGCTGATGAGGCTGAGCAGGTTTTAGTTGAATTGGCGCAGAGCCTGCATCGCCATCGGCTCAACGGCGTAGCCCAATTGTTCTTACGATCGGGCCATGTTGCCAGCATTGTTTTGAGCCAGCTGTGTTTATTTGGCCAAGCATTTGTGCCAAGCCCGCTACGACAGAGGCTCGCAAGCTATGCCAATGCCTTAGAAACAGAGGCTAGTTGGCAACGCTTAATTGAGCATCTGAATGCCCTAGAAAGTTGACAAAGCATTAACGATGGGCTACACTCAGCGCAATTACGCCTAGTAGCCTACTTGCTTCAATCTGTGTCTGTTGTGAGGGCCAACCCGTGTCTCCTTTTGAGATTCTTGTCGTGTCACTCATCTTAACCCTAGCAATTGCCTTGCCCTTTGTGTATGCACGGCTAGTTACTGGTGGCCGTAAGATCAACCGCCGCCCTCTTCCCCCAATTGACCTGATCAATAGTGCTTTGGCACGGGCTGCTGAAACCGGCCAACCAATCCACGTTTCGCCTGGGAGTGGCTCGCTTGATGGCTCAACAATCAACCCAGAAACTTTAGCTGGTTTGGTTTTGGCCCAGCGCATCACCGACATTGCAGCGCGGCGTGGAGCGGGTATTTCGGCCTCAAGCGGCGATCCAATTGCCCATTTGGCCTTACGCGGCACGGTTCGGCGCGCCTATCGCGATGCTGGCTACAGCGAAGATTATCGGCCCGAACTGATTCAAATGCTGGCCGCGAATGATCCAATTGCCTTTTCAGTTGGCTTAAGTAATCGCGTTACCAGCGAACCAATGGAGGCTAGCATTACGGTTGGCTCATTTGAACAAGGCTACTTGTTGTTTGCCGAGCCAGGCCGCGCTAATAACATTTTGCAAATTGCTGGCACGACTGATCAGCAAGCCCTAACCGCAGCCTTACTAACTGCCAACGGGACACTATTAGGTGAGGAAATTTACGCCGCTGAGGCTTATATCGCCCCGACACCTTTAGGCTTTGCTCGCATCTTAACCCATGATGTCCTGCGTTCGGTCATTATTGGGATCATTATTTTTGGAATCATTTTGGTTTCTTTAGGCCAATTAGCAATCTTGCCACAAGATTTTCCATTGCTGCCTAGATAAAGGATGGGTGGGATGCGTCGAATTGACCTGCTCCGCAATCCAAAGCGCTTAATTCCTATTTTGATCGGCAGCGTTGCCGGTATTTTCGTTTTAATTGATCGGCTTTTTCCTGGGATTGGCAGCATTGCCAATGGCAGCCAAATTTTGCTCAATTGGGCAACGGTGATTGCTGCTTTTGCCCTAATTGCTGGTTCAACCAATGTTATTATTCATCATATTAAACGTTTAGCCTCGACCGATCCCAAACGCTGGTATAGCATTGCCTTGCTGTTGGGCGTGATTATTCCACCAGCCTTAGCCGTGTATGGCTATAGCACCCAAGGCCGCGCCAATGTCTTAGAGCTTGGTTTGTTTCAAGATGTGATTCGCTGGGTTTATGCGCCAATCAGCATTAGCCTCTTGGCGTTGCTGACATTTTTTGGTTTAACTGCGGCGATTCATGCCTTTGGAGCCGGCCAACGTGAAGCAATTATCGTGGTGAGCGTTGCCTTGCTATTTCTGGTGTTGCAATTGCCAGTGCTGGCTGGGTTGCCCTATTTGGGCGAAACCTTGGGCTGGATTCAACGCTACATTGTGATGGCTGGCCTACGCGGCCTCATCTTTGGGTCGGCAATTGGCGCCATCGTTGCCAGTATTCGCATCTTACTTGGGATTGACCTCCCATATTTGGATCGCTAGGAGGCGGCCTCAATGAATTGTCCTCGCTGTGGCACGCCCAATACTCCTGATCGCCAATTTTGTAGCCAATGTCAAGCACCTTTGGCTGTCGCGCCAAGTGCTAGCAACGATTTACCTCCTTGGCTCCAGGATCTTGATCAGCAACAAACCGTTGTGCCCGCCAAACGTGGTACATCGAGCCTCCCACCATGGTTGCAAGAAGATAGCCCTGCACCGCCAGCTGCGCCGAGCGCCGACGCAATCCCTGCTTGGTTACAAGAGTCGGCGGCCCCTGCGCCAGCCCAAAATGCTAGCACTGCTCCTGCTAATAGCGAGGAGCTTCCGCCATGGCTGCGCGATTTGCAGGCAACCACGCCCGCAATTCCAGCTGATGAGCCATTGCCAGCAACAGCTAGCCCTGAGCAACCTTTGCCAAATTGGCTCTCAGATCTCCAAGCGCCCTCGAATGCTCCCTCAGCGGCTCCAGCAGCGAGCAACGATATCCCATCGTGGTTGCAAGGTACGGTTGAATCAACGCCACCAGCATCACCACCGCCAGCGGCGAGCAATGATATCCCATCGTGGTTGCAAGGTACGGTTGAATCGACCCCACCAGTAGCGCCACCGCCAGCGGCAAGCAATGATATCCCATCGTGGTTGCAAGGTACGGTTGAATCAACGCCACCAGCATCACCACCGCCAGCAGCAAGTGCTGATGAAGAACCGATGCCAGCGTGGTTGCAGCAATTACGCCCTAGTGAGCCTGCACCACCGCCAAGTATTGCCTCATTTGCTGAAGATAACGATGAACCAGTTATTGCACGCCGCGCTGGAACTGGTAATTTGCCCGATTGGCTCAAAGATTTTGATACAGAACCACCAGTCGTGCAATTATCTGATGTTGATTTAAATGCAGCTGGCCCAAGCGATGATGTTCCGCCTTGGCTAAAACCTGCAACAGCACCTTTGAAAACGCCAGCACCAACGGCACCAGCAGCGAGCAGCGACGTGCCGTCGTGGATGCAAGTGGATGCTCCGGCAGCGCCAACACCAGCGTCAAGTACTGGCGATGATGTACCAGCATGGTTGCGCGGCGATTTAGCCGATGCGCCACCAGCAAGCCCAACGGTCAAACTTGATAGCAGCGAGCAGGATGTACCAGCGTGGTTGCGTGGCGATTTAGAAACGCCAGCGCCAGCAGCACCAGCAGCGAGCAGCGACGTGCCGTCGTGGATGCAGGCTGATGCTCCGGCAACGCCAGCAGCACCAGCGGCAAATGCTGGCGATGATGTGCCCGCGTGGTTACGCGGTGATTTAGCCGATGCGCCAGCGCCAGCAGCACTAGCAGCGAGCAGCGACGTGTCGTCGTGGATGCAGGCTGATGCTCCGGCAACACCACCAGCGGCAAATGCTGGCGATGATGTACCAGCATGGTTGCGCGGCGATTTAGCCGATGCGCCACCAGCAAGCCCAACGGTCAAACTTGATAGCAGCGAGCAGGATGTGCCCGCGTGGTTGCGTGGCGATTTAGAAACGCCAGCGCCAACGGCACCAGCAGCGAGCAATGATGTACCGTCGTGGATGCAGGCTGATGCTCCGGCAACGCCACCAGCGGCAAATGCTGGCGATGATGTACCTGCGTGGTTGCGTGGCGATTTGGAAACGCCAGCGCCAGCAGCCCCAGCAGCGAGCAATGATGTACCGTCGTGGATGCAGGCTGATGCTCCGGCAACGCCACCAGCGGCAAATGCTGGCGATGATGTACCTGCGTGGTTGCGTGGCGATTTAGCCGATGCGCCAGCGCCAGCAGCCCCAGCAGCGAGCAATGATGTACCGTCGTGGATGCAGGCTGATGCTCCGGCAACGCCACCAGCGGCAAATGCTGGCGATGATGTGCCCGCATGGTTACGCGGCGATTTAGCCGATGCGCCAGCGCCACCAGCCCCAGCAGCGAGTGGCGATATGCCGTCGTGGTTACAAGCGGATGCTCCGGCAACGCCACCAGCGGCAAATGCTGGCGATGATGTGCCCGCGTGGTTGCGTGGCGATTTGGAAACGCCAGCGCCAGCAGCGCCAACAGCGAGCAGCGACATGCCGTCGTGGATGCAGTCTGATGCTCCGGCAGCGCCACCAGCGGCAAATGCTGGCGATGATGTGCCCGCGTGGTTGCGTGGCGATTTAGCCGATGCGCCAGCGCCAGCAGCACTAGCAGCGAGCAGCGACGTGTCGTCGTGGATGCAGGCTGATGCTCCGGCAACACCACCAGCGGCAAATGCTGGCGATGATGTGCCCGCGTGGTTACGCGGTGATTTAGCCGATGCGCCAGCGCCAGCAGCACTAGCAGCGAGCAGCGACGTGTCGTCGTGGATGCAGGCTGATGCTCCGGCAACACCACCAGCGGCAAATGCTGGCGATGATGTACCAGCATGGTTGCGCGGCGATTTAGCCGATGCGCCACCAGCAAGCCCAACGGTCAAACTTGATAGCAGCGAGCAGGATGTGCCCGCGTGGTTGCGTGGCGATTTAGAAACGCCAGCGCCAACGGCACCAGCAGCGAGCAATGATGTACCGTCGTGGATGCAAGCGGATGCTCCGGCAACGCCAGCAGCACCAGTGGCAAATGCTGGCGATGATGTACCCGCGTGGTTACGTGGCGATTTATCTGATGCGCCACCAGCACCAACAGCGAGCAGCGATGTACCGTCGTGGATGCAGGTGAATGCTCCGGCAGCGCCAACACCAGCGTCAAGTACTGGCGATGATGTACCCGCGTGGTTGCGTGGCGATTTAGCCGATGCGCCACCAGCAAGCCCAACGGTCAAACTTGATAGCAGCGAGCAGGATGTACCAGCGTGGCTGAAGGCCGATTTGGATGCAGCTCCGGCAGCGAGTGGCGATGTACCATCGTGGTTACAAGCCGATGTTCCGGCAACTCCAGCAAGCGGCGATATTCCGTCATGGTTGCAGGCAGATGGAGCTGATCTACCGCCTGTGAGTCCAACTATCAAACTTGACTCCAATGAGCAAGATCCTAATGTTCCTGCTTGGCTCAATGATCTTGAAACGCCGCCTTCTGCTGCACCAGCTGATTCACTGAATTGGATGCATGAAGAAGCACCAACCATCAAACTCGATAATCAAGCAGCAGGCTTGCCTACGTGGTTGCAAGAAGACTTGCCAACCGTCAAGTTGGATAGCACTGCTAGCAATGTGCCTGCTTGGTTGCAAGATGATGTCACGCCTATCGTTCCGCCAGCCAGCGTCGAGCCGAGCATTCCGCAAACGCCAAGCGCAAAGACTGAAGCTGCGAATGTGCCTGCGTGGTTGCGCGATGATTTGGATATTGAGATTCCTGCTACACCGGCAACTGCTGCGCCAAGCCTGCCTAGCAACACGCCTTCATGGTTATTGGATGATGAGCCTGCTCAAGCTGCTCAAGATGATAGTTTGTTGGGTAGTGTTGATTTGCCTGCGTGGCTGCGTCAGACAGTTAAGCAGGAAGAATCAACCCCCGTGGTTGAGCCAGATGCGGCTCCGACTATTGCTGAATCAGCGGATTGGCTGCGGGTTTTAGGTGAGCCAGAGCCTGTAGTTGCGGCAAACGCTGCAACAACTGGCCGCTTGCTCGATCAAGCTCCGCCTGCCTTGCTGAACCGAACACCTGAACGAGTTTCGGCTATGCATTTGTTACAAGATTTAGTTACGAAGCCGCTGCCAGAGCCAGCTGAAGTCCCAATTGTGGCAACGCCGCCATGGTGGCAACGCATTGGGACACAGCGAATTGTGGCAATCTTGATGTTGCTCAGCTTGATTGTTGGGCTACTCGTGCCGAATCTGCTTGCGATCAATACCCAAGCCTTGACGATTGGCGGCAATACGAGCGATCTCTACAATTATGTTGAAACGCTCAACCCTGAAAGCCGTGTGTTAATTGCCTACGAAGGCGATTTACGCCATAACGCCGAGTTGGGGCCACTAGAACAATCAATTGCCCAACATTTGATCGATCGCAAAGTGCCAATGTTGTTGCTTTCGACCGATACCGAAGGCAGCTTGCTTGCCAGCCAACGAGCCGCCCAATTCCCAATCATCGATCCAACGACAGGCTACACGGGCGAAGGCGCCGAATATCTGAATCTTGGTTGGGTCAAAGGCAACGAAGTTGGAATTGCCCAGCTGGGCAGTAATTTGCGCGGCACAATTGCCAATCTCTTGCAAAATCGCGAGGGCGCTGATGTTAATTTGTTGCGCATTATGTCGAAGCTCAATTCGAATAATCAACTTGATCGACCGCGGATTACCACCACCAGAGATCTTGATCTGTTGATTGTGGTTGCTGATGAGCCAAGCGATGTTCAGCGCTGGATGGAGCAATTCTGGTCTCGTGAACCATCTCTGCCAGTGGCAATTTTAACCACGAACGAAGTTTTACCCCAAATTCAACCTTATGTTGATGTTAACGTCAACGGCAATCAGGCGGCAATTTATACTGCTGCTGGCTTAGTTGGTGAGCAGCAATATACGGCGCTGCGTTCGATCGACACCAGCAGTAATGGCTCGATCAACGCCCTGAGTTTGGGCATGATCACCACGATTCTGGTGGTGCTGGTGGGCGGATTGCTTCAGTTGCAACGGCGTATCCGTGGAAAGAGGAATAGCTTGTGACAACGCTTGGACCTTGGATCGCCTTTGGCTTGACATTAATTGTGCTCAGCCGGGCATTTGGCGAAAATCCACTCTTTCGCTTCAGCCAATATTTGTTTGTTGGTTTGGCGCTTGGCTATACCCTAACTGTGGTCGTTACAACAGTCTTTATCGTGCCAAGCGGCGATATGCTCGATAATCCCAATAGCGTTGGGACTGCCTTGTTTATTGTGCCAGTCCTCGTTGGGTTGCTCTTGTTGACCCGTTTGCGCACCCAACAGCTTTCGTGGCTGGCCAACGTGCCATTGGCGCTGTTGTTTGGGGTTGCCGCCGCCATTGCGATTGCTGGCACCATTCTTGGCACATTGCTGCCCCAATTACAATCATCGTTCTTCTCGGTTACGAGCTTTACTGATGGCAGCAATTTAGCAGTAGCCCTTGGCAAACTTGTGTTGGTCATTGGGGTTGTCTTGGTCTTGCTATCGTTTCGCTTTAGCAAGGCCGCAACGCCAGAAGCCGCTGATCATAGCGAAACACTCAAGCCAAGCATGGTGGCAAAAGTTGGTCGGATGTGGCTCTTGCTAAGTTTGGGGGCGGTCTTTGCCGCTACGTTGATCACCTATCAATCAGCCTTGATTGATCGTATCCAGTTTTTGCTGCGGCAATTAAGCGTGATCTCTTAGGGGTTGCGAAAGGATTGATATGACGACCGCTGATCCTGCTGCACTGCTTGTCGTTGATATTGGCACGTTGTTTACCCATGTGGCGTTGCTCGAATTGGTTGCTGGCGAGTATCGCTTGTTGGGTCGTGCCCAAGCACTCTCAACCTTAGAGCCACCAATTGCCGATGCCTGGCAAGGAATTCTGACGGCAATTCGCGAAATTGAGCAACTTACTTTTCGGGCGATTGCCCACGTTGATGGCTTGATGACGCCGCATCGCCCAGATGGCTCGGGCGTTGATGGCATGGTGGTGAGCACTAGCGCTGCCGGAACCTTGCCAATTGTGCTGGCGGCGATCTCGAATGATACAACTGGCGCAAGTTTGCGGCGGGTGGCGCGTTCGAGCTACACCACGGTGCTCGATATGGTGACGCTCGATGAATATGGCGACCCCGATTTGGCCGAAGGCGAAAGCTGGATCGACTATCAGCTAGCCAATTTGGTGCGCTTGCCAGCAGCAACGGTTTTGATGGCTGGTGGCATTGATGGCGGCAACTCAGCGCCGCTTGAACGTTTGGCCCACATGCTTGGCTTTACGGTCTTGCGGCTCGAACAAATTAATTCGCGCGAGTTTGCCCATGTGATTTTTGCTGGCAATACCGCCGCCTACCCTGGCATCGAAGACGCGCTTTCAACAATTGCGCCAATTACCGCAACCTCGAATGTGCTGCCAGCAATTGGGGTTGAGCAATTAATGCCAGCGCGCTTGGAATTAATGCGCTCCTACAACGATCGGGTGCTGCCAAAACTGCCAAGTTTCAACCGCATGCGCGCCATGAGCAGCGATTTGGTGCGTTCTACCAGCGATGGCTTCGGGCCGTTGGTGCGCTTTATCGCCAAACATCATGGCCGCAACACCTTGATTGTGGATATTGGCGCCATGACCAGCGCTGGCTATGCTTCCGATGGCACGCAATTGCATCTCACAGTTGAAACCAATTGTGGCACAGCCTATGGGATTGCTGGCTTGGTTGATCAAGCTGGGCCTGGCAATATTACCCGTTGGTTGCCCTTTGAAATGAGCGATTCGGCTTTGCGCGAGCATATGCTCAATCGGTTGATTCGCCCGCAAATTGTGCCAATCGACCGCGAAAGTCTCTTGATTGAACAAGCGTTGGTGCGCGAAGCGCTGCGGGTGGTCTCAAATGATCTGTTTGATGAACAGCCTCAATTAGCCAGCGATTTGATTATTGCCACTGGCGGCCCGTTGACCCATACAATTCACCCAGCCCAAGCCTTGTTGAGCCTTGTCGATGGGCTTGATTTCGGGCGCTTGCAACAATATCGCGATCGCAGTTTGTTAATTAGCGATATTTACCTTGATCGCGATGGGTTGTTGGCGCTGGCTGGCGCGACTGCCTGGAAGTATCCTGATGCAAGTTTTTGCTTGCTTGAACAAGATATTTTGCGCAATGGAGCCTTGGCTAGCTATTTGTTGATCAATAGCTCGTTGCGCTTAGGTGATTTGGTGGCTGAAGTTGAGCTTGTGCCAGTTAGCGGCGCACCAATCATTATCCAAATTCACCATGGCGAGATTCGCCGCTTGCCATTGGCTCATGGCAAACGGGCAACCCTGCGCTTGCGCCCAACCAAACAAGTGCAAATTGGCGCAAATTTGCCAGGCGAAGTGGTCGAAACCGCCTTGGCAGCGATTACTGGCAGCACGCTTGGCCTGGTGATTGATGCCCGGCCTCGGCCTTTAGCCCAACGCAACAGCGACGCGCAAAGCCGTAATCAACAATGGCAATGGCTCAATCAATTGGGTGTGGTTGATGGACTCAATCCGTATGCGCCCCAATCTGATGAGCAAGCGCTGCCCGCATTTGAGCCAATTCCGACAATCAGCCGCATTCCAGAACCTGCGCCAGCGCCAGCCCAAATGCTGCCAGAGCGCGAGGAGCCAAACGCGATTCCCGATTGGCTACGCGAAGAAGGCGAAAACGCCAACGATCTGGCAATGCCAGCGCCGAGCGAGTTTGGCATCGAAGAACCATTGCCCGATTGGCTGAGCGGGCTGGATGTGCCAGTGAGTAGCGAGCCAGTGTTGGATTTGGGCGAGCGCCAAGCTTCGCAACCAGTGGCGCCTGCCGACTTTAGCGCTTTGCGCAGCGAGTTGGAAGAACAAACCAAGCCCAAACGTGGTTTCTTCCGTCGTAAATAAGCCAATTGCATGGCGATCAGCTTTTGGTTAAGCTGGTCGCCATGCGTTTAATCCCGCTAAAAATCCCCCACAAGATCAAAACTTCTGCGCCAAAAGGGTTTGACAGCGTTTGCTGGCGCGTGTTATGCTGATCGCTAGTTCACAGCGCTGCACAAAAAGCTTGATTGTTGGTATTTATGCCATTCTAAAGCGCTAGACTGCTGTTTACCCATTGTTGTCATTTTCCCCTTTTTCACTCTAGCTTAGAAGGAGCGAGCCATGCACAAACGCCTCACGCGGGTACTGGGAACTATTTTCTGTGTCCTCGGGTTGGGTTTGGCGCTCTTTGGCTTTGACGGCGCATGGCGTGCCTATGGTCAAACCGCAGGCCCAACCCCAACTCCTGATTTCGATCTGCCGATTACCAAAGCCGTTAGCCCAAGCAATGGCTTGCCCGGTGATACGGTGACCTTCTCGATCAATGTCACCAACGATCAGCCACAAACTCAAACCAACGTGGTCATTACCGATAGCGTGGTTAATTTCTTGGAAGTTGTTGGCGCAAGCAGTAGTAAAGGCACTGCCAGTTTCAGCGGCCAAGATGTGCGTGCCGATGTTGGCACATTAGCCAGCGGCGAATCGGTGACGTTAACCATTACGACGAGAATTCGGGCTGGCACAGCAGCTGGCACCATCGGCCAAAATGTGGCAATTGTCAATACTGCCAGCGGTTCAAGCTCATCAAGTAATGTCGTGACCGTTACGGTTGGCGGCGATACGACCGCCACGCCTACACCACTGCCAACCCAAGCCCCAAGCGGGCCAAAATTGGTGGTCGAAAAGTCGGCTAGCCCTGCGAGTGGCAAAGTTGGCGATTTGATTAGCTTTAAAATTGTGGTGCGCAATACTGGCGGCACAACCGCTCCTGCTGTGGTGGTCAACGACCGGATTCTCGATTTCTTAGAAGTCGTCAGCGTCCAAACCAGCAAGGGTAGCGCAACTACCACTGGCCAAGCTGTCAAGGTCAGTGTTGGCGATTTGGCTGCTGGCGAAAGCGTCACGATTGTGATTACCACCAAGATTCGGCCTGGCACGACCAGCGGCCAACAAGGGATCAACATCGCCGAAGCAGTTGCCAGCGATGGCACTGGTGGCTCATCAAGCACACCTAGCAATCCAGTTGCAATTGCGGTCGATCGCAGCGCCCCAGTTGGCTTGCCTGACACCAGCGCGCCGAGCCAAGCTTCGTGGATTTTCTGGCTTGGTTTGGGCTTGTCAATCACAGGCGGGCTGTTGCTCATGGTCAGTCGCCGCCGGAGCGAAGCTTAATCAATGAATATCTTTCGTCGTTATCTCACTGGGTTGCGGCGCTGGCTCTGGCTCTTAGTGCTAGGGCCAGTCGTCGCTGCTGGCGCGGCCTATGCCATCAGTAGCCGTCAAACGCCGCGCTATGCAAGCAGCACGCGGGTGATTGTTGGTCAAACCCTGCAAAATAGTAATCCCGATTATGGCAGTTTGGTTGCCAGCGAGCGCTTGGTTTCGACCTATGCCCAAATTGCCCAAAGCCGTACAACGATCGAGGCGGTTGAGCAACGCTTAAATGTACGCGATATTGCAAGCTCGGCGATTATCACGACGCGGCCAGTGCAGGAAACTGAGTTTTTGGATATTGCGGTTGAGGCCGACGATCCACAACAGGCTGCTGATATTGCCAATGCAATTGCCGAACAGCTGATTTTGACCAGTCCGGCAGGGCCTCAAAGCGCCGAGGCCAAATTGCTCGATGAGGTTAATCGCCAGATTGCGACCCTCAACGAGGAAATTACCCGCACCGACGAGGAAATCAAAACTCTCAAAGCTGAAATCGAACAAATCGGGGCCGATAAGCCTGCTGCCGAATCGTTAATTGCTAATTTGCAACTCAAGCAACAGAGCCAAAATCAAAATCGCCAAACCCTCAGCACGTTGTATAGCACGGCGCTTGGCAATCGGGCCAACTCAATTAGCGTTGTCGAATCAGCGTTGGTCAATCCGACTCCAATTGCGCCACGGCCAATTCGCAGTGCAATATTGGCCGGAATTTTGGGCTTTGCCTTGGTGTTTGGCTTGGCCTTGCTGCTCGAATATTTCGATGATAGCGTGCAAACTCCCGACGAAGGCGTTGATTTGGTCAATGCGCCGTTGCTGGCAGCAATCGTCAAACAAGAAACCAAAGTGACCAAAGCTGCTCAGCGTTTGGTTTCACGCCTCGATCCGCGTTCGCCAACCGCCGAAACCTTTCGCACCTTGCGCACCAATCTGCAGTTTTCGAACGTTGATACTAAAGCCCGCACCTTGATTGTGACCAGTAGCCAACCTGAGGAAGGCAAAAGTACCGTCGCGGCCAATTTGGCGTGGGTGCTGGCTCAAGCAGGCCAACGGGTTGTGCTGATCGATGCCGATTTGCGCAAGCCAATGATGCATCGGGTGTTTGAGGTAAGCAGCGAATATGGCTTGACCAACTTGCTGACCAACAACGAAGATCCAACCATTCGCGATCGCACGGTGCTGCCCGTTGCCGAAAATTTGTGGCTCATTCCCAGTGGCCCGTTGCCGCCGAATCCATCGGAATTGCTTGGCAGCAAGCGCATGGAAATGCTAATTTGGCTGTTGCAACAAGAATACGATTGGATCTTATTCGACACGCCGCCAATTTTGACCGTAACCGACCCAATTGCTTTGATTCCACGCGTCGATGGGGTTGTGCTGGTGGCCGAAGCCAAACGCACCCGCCGCGATATGCTGGCCAAATGTCGCGCTGCAGTTCAAACGGTCGGCGGTCGGCTGATTGGCTTGGTCTTCAACAAGCTTGATGCGCGCTCCGAGGGCTATGGCGTCTACTACACCTACTACTACGATCAGCATCATAACGCCAATCGTGGCCGCCGCTTCTGGCAGCGTAAAGATGATCATCAGCCGGTGCCAAATATGAGCGAGCCAGCACCGTTGGATTTGCACGATTCAACGCTTGAGCGCTCAGAATCGGCCTATGAGATGGCTAGCCATGAGCAAACTAAGTAATTCAAGCGCAATCAATCAAGCTCCTAAGAAACGCCGCTTGCGGCGTTTTTTCCTATATGCTTTGGGGTTGCTTGGGCTGTGGCTTGGGTTGCTGGCTTGGTTGAGCTACCAACTGTATGCTCACAGCCAAAACATCCGTGATTTATTGCAAACCAGCCCAGTGCGTAGCAGCCAAGCCCAAGCCTTGTGCAACGAGCTTGCGTCAACCAATACAAGCGGTATTTGGCTGCGCCGTTTGAGCTTGCCGTTACACCCCATCCTGCGCCAAAGTGATGCTTGGATCGGTGCGCTGCCCGCTGCTAGTGATGTTGCGCAGCAAGGCTTGGGCTTAACAGAGGGTTATTGCCACCAATTTAATCCCTTGCTTGCGCTGCTCGATCTGCCTGCTGAACAACGCACGCAGCAAATGCTCAATTGGCTGGTTGCCAATCAACCAAATTGGCAGCAACTCCAAAGCGATGTGCAGCAATTGCAACAAACATGGCGCAGCGTACCAACCAGCCTGCAAACAGCGCCATTGTTGGCCAACTATCAAGCTTCCATTGACCAATTTGACCAGCAATTAACGGCGGCCCAAACCAGCCTTGGCTTGCTTGAACAAGCGTGGCCGTTGCTTGCTGATGGTTGGGGCACAAAAAAACCGTTGCGTTTATTGATTGCTGGCCAAAATCCGCTTGAATTACGGCCAAGCGGCGGCTTTATTGGCAGCATTGCAACCTTGACGCTTGAGCAAGGCCGCATTAGCGACATGGCGTACTTCAACAGTGCCGATTTTGCGGTGGTTGCGCCTGCTGGCTCGGCTATGCCCAAGCCCTACAACCAGTATTTGCGAGCCTCGCTTTGGACCTTGCGCGATGCCAATTGGTGGCCCGATTGGCCAACCTCGGCCCAAAGTTTGCAAACATTTTGGCAATTAAACCAACAGCCTGACGTCGATGCGGTGATTGCGCTCGATCTGTATGGCTTGCAAGGCCTGATTCAGGTGCTTGCGCCCGTGGAGATTGCTGGCTACGGCCAAATATCGCAAGCAGCCAGCCTTGAGCACATTTTTGGCCTTTACGACGGCCAGAACGTGACTGGTGATAAACAATTTTTGGCAGCCTTGTTTCGCAGCACCCTCGAAACTGCTCGCCATGCCAATTTCAGTCAGTGGTTGGAGCTTGGCGCAAGCTTACAAGCATCGTTGCAGCAACGCCATTTAAGCATTTATTTCAATGATCAAACTAGCCAAAGTCTGATGCTTGCCAATGGCTGGGCTGGCGCAATGCCCCAGGTTGCGCACGATGTGCTGGGCTTGGTCGACGCTGATTTATCCTATAGCGATGGCCAAAATTTTATTGAACAACGTATGCAGCTTGATGTGCAACTCGATGCCCAAGCGCGGTCATTAACCAACACGCTGACAATTACCTATACCAATCGCTATGATGCTTGGCGCGCCGATTTGAGCAAGCACGCGGTTTATGGCTATTGCTACAACATCGGTTTGGCAATTCAGCAGCGCATTCCTGGCTGTTATGGCGACTATGCCCGGGCTTATTTGCCGATCAATGCGCTGCCCTTGCACTTGGAGGGCGCTGATACGCCGCCAGATATTGCGCAGGAAGGCCAGCTGACAAGCGTTGGTTGGTATATGTTGCTCTACCCGGGCCAAACGCGCACGATTCGGCTGAGTTATTTGCCTAATTTGCAAAGCCAACCCTATCAACTAACTTGGTTCAAACAGGCTGGCACGTTGGCGCATCCAATTCATGTTCGTGTTAGTCAAGCTGGGCAAACGGTCGAATGGCGTGGTACGTTGCAACACGATCACGAGCTGAGCTTTATTGATGCTGCAATTCAGCCAGCCCCAAGCGACGTGCCAATCACCGCTGATCAGCAAGCCGCTGAGCAAGCTTGGCAACTCTGGCAGCAAGGCGAAACCAGCGCCGCCCTCGACCGCTGGCAACGCAGTAACACGCTTGATCGTGCCTTGGATGCGGTGGTTAGCCTGCGCTGGACGCACGATCCAAGCACTGCCAAGCAACTTTTGCAGCAACTGCAACCATTGTTGCCCGATTCTGGGAGGGCGGCCTTTTTGGCTGGTTGGCTGGCTGAGCTAAACGATGATGATGCCGCTGCCTTGCAAGTCTATCAAACCGCTTTGGATCGCGAACCAACGAGCCAAGCTGCGCGTTTGGCCTTGGCCTTGCTGCAACTCAAACGTGGCGATGGCGCTATTGCCCAAGCAACCCTGCAAGGGCTAGCAAATCCTCGGCTAGCTTTGCAACGCTTGGCGTTTGATCAACGCATGGCTGGTGATTTGGCGCAAGCTGAGCGCTATTATCAATTGCTCTTGACGCTCGATCCAAGCGATCGCACGGTTTGGGAAGATCGTTATTGGCTGCGGCGTTACGCCAACGATCAGCCAGATTGGCCAGCAGTTGAGCGATTGGCGAATGAAGCGCTGAGCGCGTTTCCGAATGATGCGATGTGGTTGAGCCGCCGTGCTGAGAGCTACGAGCGTCAAAATCTACCTCAACAGGCAATTAGCGATTGGCAGCAAGTTACCATAATCTCGCCAACTAATAGCTTGGCTTGGTATTATTTGGCATTGCAGCAACGGGCTGTGGGCGATTGGCCAGCAGCCCAAGCATCGCTTGAACAATTGGTTAAGCTTGATCCACAAGCTGATTATTATTTGGTGCTGGGCGACACGTTGCGCGAATTGAATTTGGTGGCAGAGGCGCGCAAGGCTTATGCAGACGCGGCTAAGCTGAACCCTGACCATCCTGGTTTGGCCGAGCGCTTGCGGCTGGTGGAAGCAAGCCCGTGAGTCATCGCCTGCTCAAAGATACTGCGCTCTATGCCTTGACGGGGGTGGCAACCAAACTGATTGGGGCTTTGCTGCTGCCTTTTATCACCCGTTTGCTCAGCCCTGAGCTGTATGGCAGCGTCGATCTGATTAGTTTGGTTGGCTTATTTGCGATTGAGTTGGTGACGTTGGGCAGCGATTTTGCCTTGGCGCTCTATTTTCATGAAGCAACCCTTGAGCGGCGGCGCTTGGTTGGCTCGCTCTGGCTGGCGCGCTTGCTTTTGGGCTTGCTCATGGGATTAATTGGCCATGCACTAGCCCCATGGCTTGCTATACAACTGCTCGAACGCAGCGATCCGCAAACGATTTTAGCCTTGCGCTTGGGTTTGTGGGGCCAGTTGGCGAATGGCATCATCAGTCTGTGGTTTACAACCTTGCGACAAGAGAGCAAAGCCCTGCGTTTGTTTGGGCTAACTGTGCTACGGGTGGCGGCAACGGCCTTGCTGACAATTGGCTGGATGTTGCAAACGAGCCAGCGCTTGAGTGCCTATTTTGGCGCGATGTTGGTGGTTGATTGTTTGCTGGCGCTTGGCTTGACGCTGCTGATGCGTGACCAACTTGGTAGGCCCGCTTGGCAACTGCTGCAAACATTACTGGTTAAAGGCTTGGGCTTTTTGCCACGCTCGATCTATTTTGTGGCTATGACTTTGATCAATCGCCAAATTTTGCTGCATTTTGGCTCGTTGGAGCAAATTGGCCACTATGCAGCGGCCACCAAAATTAGCTTTATCGTGTGGATTGTGATTAGTGCTGCCAATCAGGCTTGGTTGCCGTATAGCCTAGCGATTGCCAACACGCCGACCGCCAACGCTAGCTATCGCCAATATCTGAGCAGCTACACGATGCTGTTGGGCGCAGCAACGACTGGTCTGGCCTTATTTGCCCCCGAGTTGCTGCGAATCTTGACGACTGGCGATTATTTGCCAGCAGCGCCAGCGGTTGGCTGGTATGCACTTAATTTGATGGCTATTGGCTTATTGACGGTGCTAGCAACAGGCCTAACGATTACCAAAGCAACTGCGGTTTTAGGCCAAACCAGCTTATTAACCGCGATTTTGAATGTTGGTTTGGCGATGATGCTTGTGCCGTGGTTGGGCTTGGTTGGTGCTGCCATCGCCGCCGCAGGCGATCAATTGATCGCTGCTTGGTTGGTTTATCGCGCGGCCCAAAAGCGCTATCCAATCGATTTTGATGTTAAGGCGGTGCTTGCTTGGCTCAGCCTCACCATCGCCTGCGTGGCGCTGGCAAGTTGGTTGCCATTGGCGTTTAGTTGGCCATTGATTGGCCTCAAATTGGCGCTTATTGGCGTGTGGTTGGCGTGCTGTTGGCGCTGGGGCCAGCCAAGATTGCTGTTGCGCTTGCTGCGGAAATGACGATTTTCTCGAAACGCCCAAAGATGTAATGGAAGAACATAGAACATAGAACATAGAGAAAGGGGATTGGGGATCGGAAATTTAACGCTGCTTCTCTGCGTTAAACGAACAGATATTTAACGCAGAGAAGCAGAGAAATTATGTTGCTTGGCTGGTGGCTCTGGGTTGGCACGATCATAATCCTGATAATCTGTGCCAATCTGTGGCAAAAAACGAAACCTTCGTGTGCTTCGCGGTTACATACCTTGTGCCCTTTGTGGATAGCAACTATTTATTGCTCGCTAGGCAGGTCGCGGCCTCGCCCAGTTTCATGGGCATAAGCCCATGGCTGAATATCTGGTGGCTCGATGCCTAAAGATGTCAGGATTGCACAAATTTGCTCGCGGTGAATGTTGCTATGGTGCAGCGCTTGAGCAATCAAGGCTCCGGCGTGAATTTCATAATCCCCTGAAACAAGGATCGTTAGCTGCTCGCCATCGACTGGCTGGGTGAAGAATTGCTGCCAATTGTTGGCTGCTTCGTCAGCGCGCGCTTCAAGCACAGCAAAATCATTGCTCAGATCGCGATTGAGTAGCCATTCTGGTGCATTGCCTGAAAGATGATGCAAATAGCGCGCATCAGACAAAATAATATGATTGAAGGTGGCGATGATATTGCCATAACTGCCGACTGCCGTTGTGGCAAGTTGCTCTGCGCTAAGCTGGCTACAGACCTTCAGGAGCACCTTGGTTGCCCAACTATTGTGCTGAAATGAATCGAACAAAACTCCGTTCATAGGCTCTCCCCGAGTTTAACAATCGATTAGCACGAATGTACTGCAAATAGAGGTTTGTGTCAACGCCAAGGCTGGAGCATGCTTTAATTGGCAGGGTGAGCTGTGAAGCTGAAAAGCGTGAAATTATTGAAGCTTGGAGCGTTGCGCGAGGAGTTGTTGGCGCAGCACTGCTTGCTTGAGGCTTTTGATCGAGCGTGGTTTGATCTGTTGGGTTAGCTTGAAACTGCCGATCAATAAGCCACCGCCAAGCACCAATTGCAAACAACCAAAGAGCAGATCAGCCATCGTTGCCTCAATAAAAACAATTTAATCGGAAGAAACTGTCTAATCAAGTATAGCGATGGCTGATCTGCTTGTCAAATTACTCTAAATGTTTGAAGCTCAGGTCAATCGAGCGTGCATGCAGGTGTTTGACTGCGAGGGTCGCCGGATGGGTATGCAAAAATTGCTCAAATTCGCCCAGTTCCTCAGGATGCAAACACCATTGATTGCCTTGGCCCAAACTGGCTAATTTCAAATTGGAAATATAGCGAAAGGTCAGCGAAAGCTGCTTAACCGAATCGTCAATCCACTCGCCATCATCATCGACATAGGTTTTTTCAACTACCAAATGGCGGGTTAAATTATAACTAAAATGTGCATTTAATCCGTTCTGTTCAACCCCCCATTGAAACAGCAACATATCACCATCATTGGCCAGATCACAATCGTCAATCCGAATTTCGCGATAGAATCCAAGCATCAGGTTGAGCGCATCTTCAATGGCAAGGTATTCAAGCACTTTGTCAGATTGTTCTAGCCACAGGTTAAAGCGGTCTAGCACATGTTTTGCTTGCATTCCATGTTCCTATTCTAGGTCTATGATTCCGATCCTTGCATGATGCTGTATTGTAAACTATTTATTGTCGTAATTGAAAACGGCTTGGGCAAATCGACCTAAAATGCAGATTGGCGATGCATTGGATCTTTTCACCACCCCTCCGCCCCGCCTCAAGGCGGGGAACGCAGGGTGTTTTCATCCCCCTGCACCCCCTAAAGCACAATTAGTGATGCTAAGGCGTTCGCCGCTAAAATTGTGAATGAGTGATGTGAGAGGAAAAGATCGCATCTAAAATACGAAAACCTCTGACGGTTCACGTCAGAGGTTGGGAGTGGACTAACAATGCTATTCAAAGTAGCGAACTGCTTGTTGTGCACCACTAAACTCAACCCAGTTTTGTTTAGTGGTGCCAGCATATTGGCAATGTTCAAAATAAACGCAATAGCGACCATCTTCAACTTTTTCAGCATGTTTATAGGTAGCAAGATACAATTTATTACTATTGCTTGAATCGTCACGATAATAGATTAAGACGCGATCGATTTTACGGTTTCCTGCCATTTCCCAATTCCCGCTGCTTCCAGTTCCGTCGTTATTGAAGGTTAGTAAGTGACCACGGGTAAACAATACCAATAATTGTTCGCCTGGTTGAACAAAATCTCGTGCATGCATAGTGCTACCTCATTGCATCACTATCACCAATTTAAGATAGTGTTAGGTTCCAATATAGAGATTTTTAGGCCTGTGGTCAAGGATTAATCGATATCCAATTGTTGGGAATTTTCTGGCGCAAAATCATAATTCCAAGGTATGTAGCTCTCAGCAACCCACCGCCATTTGCTTAGTTTTGGCCAGCCTCGCCAGCCATAATCACGGCAATTGGCTTCATACGGGCCAACGGCTTAATCAAATTGGCTTCGATTTGCAATTCCATCACCCGTTCGATGTCTTTGTAGGCCAACGGCGATTCATCGACGCTCCAGCCTTCGACGTGCACACCATGGGCCTTGATGACTTTTTTGGCCTCGCTGGGGCTGATGACCGCGCGGGCTTTGGAGCGGCTGTACAAGCGGCCTGCACCGTGTGAGGCACTATGTAAGGCTTCGGGGTTGCCCAAGCCTTCAACCACATACGAAGCCGAAGCCATGCTGCCAGGAATTACGCCGCGCACGCCGACTCCGGCAGGCGTTGCACCCTTGCGATGCACAATCAGATCGCCTTCGCGCCAGGCAAAATTATGGTGATTTTGAATTGTGGCGACTGGCTTGAGCTTGCTGCGTTGGGCAAATAAGCGGTGAATAACTTCATGATTGGCTTGGGCAAAAGCTCCGGCTAATTCCATCGCTGCCCAATATTCTTGGCCTGCTTCGCTATCCAAATCGAGCCATTCATACATTTTGGGCACATTGGCTTTGCTGGCGGTTTCTTGCACTGCAATGTTGCTATAGTGCTTAGCGATGGCGTAACCAACCCCGCGCGAGCCGCTATGGGTCAGCAAGCCAACAAATTCGCGAGGCAAATCGTTTTCGCCCATTCGTTCGCCAATCACAATGTTGGCAAAGTGGTTGCCGCTGCCGCTAGTGCCAAGTTGGGCAATCGCCTTTTCGCGCAAGCTGCGGGTTTGGGCGGTCAAATTCCAGTTTTTTATGCCTAAAATTGGGTGATCCGGCCCGCGTTTGCGGGTTGCGCCCGAGCCAAACACGGTTACTTCAGCTAAATCGCGAAACAATTGCTCACGATGGCGTTGAATTTCCATTGGTGCTTCAGCAAAAATGGTCAGATGCATGCGACAACCAATATCGACCCCAACCATCATCGGCGAGACGGCGTTGTGCGCGGCAAAAACCCCGCCGATTGGTAAGGCAAAACCTGGATGCGCATCGGGCATCAAGGCTCCTTGGGCGGCAATTGGCAGACGCAAGGCCAGTTGTAATTGCTCTAAGGCAGCGGCTTCAATATCGACCCCAATTTGGCCATAGGCTTTGTAGGGTTGGGCCTGCTCGTTGAGGCGAGCCAGTTCAGCAGGTTTGCCAAATTCGGCCTCAACTTGGGCCACAATCTGCAAATCCTTGGAGCCACTTTTTTTGAGGGCGGCGGCATACTTGGCAATGGCCGTGAAGCGTTTATCGCCACGCCATGGCTTCAGCAAAACATTTAGTTTCATAAATGTGAGACTCAGTTCTAGTATATGTTGGTTTAGCTGCAATCACTATAATTAATACAGGCAGGCTTGCAGATCAGGCGCAATGTTGACCTCTGCTCAGACTAAATCCGTAGTATTGACTCAGCCCATCGTCAACAACTGGCGCGTTAGACGGTTTTCCCATAGCGCAAACGTAGCATTGTATTGAGATATTCGATGAAAACGGGGATGTCAAAGGGTTTGGAGAGGTAGGCATCGGCGCCAGCATCGGCTCCACGTTGAAAATCGACTTGTTCCGAGCGCACAGTCAACATCATCACCGGAATGCTATAGCTGGTTTTGATCCGGCGGCAAACTTCGGTGCCTTCGATCATGGGCATATTCACGTCGAGAATCACCGCATCTGGGCGTTGGCTGGCAACTTTTTGCAAGGCCTCCAAGCCATCGCGGGCCACCGAAACCCGATGCCCTTCGAGCGCTAAAACCTGTTGAACCAAACGCAAAATATCTTGACTATCATCAACCAATAAAATGTGCATACGGCCTCCAAAAAGTGCAATGAAGCCATTATACTCAGCATGTCCCCCATGATGGTGATGAAGTATCCCCCAATAGTCCTGTTTTCGAGGATGCCACAGCGTTCAGCGTGATCGCTCCTTGGTGGACATGGCTCTGTTGCTTGAGTTGATCGGCGGCCTTGGCATAGCCGCCATTATTGCCATCGATAAAATGAACTTGCCGCCCCATGCGCTCAAAGACAATGCAGGTCATCAAAGCACTATCTGCAACATGCAGGCCATAGTTTAAGTTGCCAGCTTGGCGTTCTTGATCGAGAAATTGCTCAAGTTGTTGGCGTTGGGCTGGCGTGCCTGCAATCACCATGCGCAACATTGCATCGTATTTGCGATAATCGGTGCTGGCCTGCAAAATCTGGGGATATTCGGCCCAATCGGTTAATTCGGTTTTAGCTCCAGTTGCCAACAAGAACTTGCCAAGTACGTTGAGCCACCAAATATTATTCAGATAGCGTAGTTGTTGCAATTTGCTGGAGCCGCCGCGCAACCGAGCTTCGGCCCACAGATCTTTAGGCCACAACGATAAGCTAATTTGCTGCACATCAACCGGATGATGCTCAGCGTCTGCGCCATAAATTGCCTCGATTTGCTCGATCACATGGCGATTGATCTGGTTGCGCTCGATACTGGTAGCGGCTTCGGCCCGCACTAACAACGAAACCGTCTCGCCATAGCGGCTAGGAATCTCTTGCCAACGACATTCGAGTCCATCGAGCAAGCCTGGCTGATCGCTGGGCTGGGCTGCGAGTAAATATTTGGCCCCCAAAATTGGATCTTTAATCGTTTGCTCGACGAAGGTCAAGCCATCGCCATTAATCATGGCTTGAGCATAATTCTCCGAGACGGCAAATTTGGCAATTTCAAGCTGATAGCGATGGGCATACACTTCGCTGATTGGAATAATGCCGACGCGTAAATGCAGATTGTAAATCGATTGGCTCAGATGTTGAACCGCTTGCAGCGCAGGCTTGGCTTGCTCGACCAACCATGGCGGCAACAATAAGGTTGCACCATCGCCACCAAAAATAAATGGCAAATCGAGATTGGACTGCAAATTCAGCAAGGCCACAATCGTGCTAGCCCCAATGAAGTTCACATCTTTATAGCGACCTTCAGCAATCGCTTTGGTCGATTGTTCAATATCACTCACCACAATATACCAATCGGCAGGGACTTTTTGATAGCAACTGGCATCGGTAATTTGGACAAAATCGGTGATAATAGGTAAGGTTGCATAGAAGTTGTGCGCCATTGATGACCTCGATTTGTGAAAAGGTTTCCAAACACCGTGAACATGGCTATAAAGCTCATAGCGTAGCGAACGGACATTACAAGATAGATTACGCAATTCGTGCCATGTGGATGGATTGCTGGATAAGGAGTTTTGGCATGCGTCGAATGCTATTGGGATTCGTAGGTTGCATTTTAGTTGGTTGTGGTGGGACGGTCGGCAATCCGAGTGCAACTCCGTTGCCGAGCCTTGAGCCAACTATTGAGGCAATGGTGGCAAGTGTTGTGCCAACAAACACGCCTGTTGCCACTGCTGCTGCTAGCCCCACTCGTTTGCCAACCCAAACAGTTGCGCCCGAAATTACCAGCAAACCAGTCGAGTTGGATACGCCAACCTTGAACGAGCAAAACGCGCCGCCAACCGCTGCGCCGCAACCAACTGCCAACCCTAGCAGCAACCCCGGCCAACCAGTGCGCATGGTCATTGAAACCATTGGGCTGGATCTGGCTCCGGTTTCAGTTGGTTTGGATCAACGTAATGTGCCAATTGTGCCAAAACACGATGTTGGTTGGTACAATCTGAGCGCGCAGCCTGGTCAAGGCGAAAATGTGGTGCTTTGGGGCCATGTCTTGCGCTGGAAGGATGCGCCGAATGTACCAGCGCCTTTTGCGCGGGTGAAAGATGTAGCGATTGGTGAGACAATTAACCTGTATAGTGCCGATGGCAGCGAATATCGTTACCGCGTAACGGAACAAGTGTGGGCTACGCCTGATCAAGTGCAATATATTTTGCCAGTTGGTTCAGAGCGTTTGACCTTGGTTTCGTGCATTGGCGACCAAGTGATTGTTGAAGGCAATTTAGAGCTGAGCCATCGCCTAATTACAATTGCCGAGCCAATTCGTTAAAAGGAATTTGCCGATGGCTGAAAATCTGCCCGACTTGCATGTGCCAGCAGTTCAGACCTTGGGCCAGCGCTATGGTCATGGTCGCTTGTGGTGGTATCTGTTTGTGGTGCTGTTTGTGGGCGTTTTTTTTGGCATGATGGCAATTGTTGGCATTAACGATCTCAACGATAACGTGCGTCTGCCAGTCATTTGGCAATTGGGCATGCAGCGTTTGAGTATTGCGAGCATTGGCCTAGCCAGCCTGATTTTTGCCAGCTTTGGCTGGCTGATTGGCTGGATGCTGCGCAAAGTGGCAATTTGCCGTGTACGATCAGTGGTTTTGGCAACGCTGTTTGGCTATTGGGCGGCCTATATTCTGTTTAATTGGCCGCCCAGTTTATTGTGGCTTACCAATAGCCCGCATACAACCTACTATCGGCATATGCTGAGCGCTATGTTGGTGGCGATTGGCTGTGTAGCTGGGCCAATTGCCTTGGTTATGGGGCCACGCCGTTGGGCAGGAGTTTGGCTGTTTAGTCAATTGGGGCTTGGTTTTGTGATTGCCAGCATCACGCATTGGCTGGTAATCAACGATTTTGATGGCCTTGGATTAACCTTCTTCCTGCTAGCGATCCTCGTTATCTACCCACTTGGCCTAAGTTGGTGGTTTAGCTATTATTTACGGCGCCAAATAATGCCCTTATAACGGCACGGCATTTAGGTCTATAATTGGGGGACTATGAAACAATCTGTACCTGCATCTGCGCGCAAATTATTGGATAGCCGCTGGCTTAAGGTTGGCATTGGGGTCAAGCGTTGGCTGGTACTCATGCTGCTGGGCCTGATGTTTTCGGCGCTGGGCTTGGCATTTGGCCTGCGCGAACTCTATACGACGGTTGAACTGCCAGCGATCTTTTACTATTTGACCTTGCAATTCTGGCCGCGCACCATTCGCATGATCATCTTGTGTTTGGTGGGAATTATGGCCACTGGGATTGCGTTTCGCCATCTGAATCGGGTTTTGCTGAGTGCAGCCTTGCCCCGCAATACTGCCCCAATCGATTTGGCCGAAACCTTGATTGGCCGCAGCCGCACCCGTCATGGCCCCAAAGTGGTGGCAATTGGTGGCGGTCATGGGCTTTCGACCTTGCTCAGCGGCCTCAAACAATATACCGATAATATTACGGCGATTGTGGCGGTTGCCGACGATGGTGGTTCTTCAGGTCGCATTCGCCAAGAATTTGGCATCTTACCGCCAGGCGATATTCGACGCTGTTTGGCAGCTTTGGCTGAAGCCGAACCATTGATGACCCGCTTGTTTGAGCATCGTTTCCAAGCTGGCAGCCTCGAAGGCCATACCTTTGGCAATTTATTTATCACCGCGCTGGCCGAAGTAACTGGCTCGTTTGGCGAAGGCGTGCGCGAGGCCAATCGGGTATTGGCGGTGCGCGGCCAAATTGTGCCAGCCACGCTTGATGATGTGGTGCTGTGGGCCGAGTTGGAAAATGGCGAGCATATCAGCGGCGAATCACGGATTGCCAAAAGCGGCCAGCGGATCAAACGGGTCTATCTTCAGCCGCAAACTGCCTTAGCCGTGCGCACCGCGATCAAAGCAATCGAAGAAGCAGATTTGATTATTGTTGGGCCTGGCAGTTTATACACCAGTTTGCTTTCGAGCTTGATGATTAGCGAAGTCAACCAAGCCATTCGCGAGGCGACCCAAGCGGTTCGGGTGTATGTGTGCAACGTAGCGACCGAGCCAGGCGAAACCGACCATTTTGGGGTGCGCGACCACTTGCAAGCGCTCGTCGAGCACGTTGGGCCTGATGTGTTTGATGTGGCTTTGGCCAATAGCGATGATCGTCAGAACCATCGTTTTGCCCCAGAATGGCAAGGCCGCACGACGGTTGTGCCGCTTGATCAAACCACAGATTTGCCAATTCGGGTGCGTACTGCCAACGTCATCAACCCTGCCAATCCATTGCGCCACGACCCAGTGCGTTTGGCCCGTGAGTTGATGCGGGTTTTGGAAAAAGAGCGCCAAATGGGCCGCTTGTGACAGAAATTGACACATGGTTGTGCTAGGGTCTGGCCTAGAGGGCAGTGATCAGGAAAAATGGAACCGCGAAGATCACAAAGATTGCAACTGAAACAATAATAACAATCCAACAGACAAATATTAGGGGGTGCAGGGGGATGAAAACCCCCTGCGTCTCCCTCCGGCGGAGGGACGGAAGGGAGGCGAACGAGGGGCCAGTGATCAGCGCTCAGGGATCAGGAAAAACGCAACCGCGCAAGCCGAATGTTGTAACTGAAACAATAATAACAATCCAACAAGCAAATATTAGGGGGTGCAGGGGGATGAAAACCCCCTGCGTCTCCCTCCGGCGGAGGGACGGAAGGGAGGCGAACGAGGGGCTAGTGATCAGCGCTCAGGGATCAGGAAGCACGCGAAGATCACGAAGGGGCGAAGGATCAGAGATCAGGAAGTTTTAACGCAGAGGCGCAGAGAAATTATGGCTTATGGCTATTGGAACATAATCTCAATAATCTGTGCCAATCTGTGGCTAAAAAATAGCCTTCGTGCACTATGAGGATTAGTTGTTGGGGATTGGTGATCAGGAAAAACGGAACCGCGAAGATTGCCAACGCGAATGGTTGATTAAGCCAACTAGGTTAGGAGCACCGCATGCCACTCGATTTTAATCAAGTTGGCCAACAAATTAAGCAAATGGGCGGCGATTTGCGCCAAACTGCCAATCAACATGATCAATTGGTTGCTACAGCGTGGGCAAATTTGGAGCAACAAAGCCCGCGTTGGGAACATTGGGCACGCCATGCAGAGGAAAATTATCTGCGTAGTCCATGGCTTTTGGCGGCTCCCGCCGAGCCGATTACCAATCGTTATCGCTTGCCTAAATTTGCGCCAAATTATTGCTTGGCGGCAGTTGATGGCTCACAAATCGACCTTGATCGGCATTGGGCGGTTGAGTGCTTTTTGATTAACCTTGGGTTGGTGACGATTCAATATGGCCAACAGCCCTATTCCAAATTGCATTCGGTGCCAGCTTTGCACTACAACGATCAAGAATTGTTGCTGCGCGATAAAGATGGCCGCAGTTATAAAATGGCTGGAGCCTTGGTCCATGCCGAGCGTGACACTCGCGAAGGGATCGCGCTGGCGAGTTTAGCCCAAGAGATTTTGGCCACCAGCACCGCGCCGTTAGTCGCAATGCAAGATGGCACGCTCATTCGCTGGTCGTTGAGCGGGCTTGATCCATGGGTGCGCAGCCATTTTTTGCAACGCTATCTTGATGAAGGTTTGGCTGCTTTACGAGCTGCCGACGTGCCAACCTGCTCTTACATTAGCCACCCCAAAGCGCCTGAAGTGACTGGAATTGCGCGTTTGATTGCCAAACCAACCTTGAACAGTGCCAGCAAAGCAGAAGGCATTATCGATCCCTATCCTGGGATCAACGATACAAAATTATTTGGCAATGGCTTGTTGGGCGATGGCGAACGCAGCGCGTTATTCAAAAGCCTCTCCAAAATTAATGTTGAAGAATATGGCGAGCACGCGATTTACTTCTTCTACCTGAATGTTGGGGCCGAATTAGCCAGAATCGAAATGCCCGAATGGGTAGCGCAACGGCCTGAATGGGTTGATTTGATTCACGCAGTCGCGTATGATCAAGCCCATCGTGGTGGTGGTTATCCGGTGGCGTTGGCGCGGGCGCATGAACAAGCAGTGGTGCGCGAAAGCGATCGCCGGGTGTTTCGCCAAATGATTGAGCAAGCCCTGTGGCATGCTCGCTTGAGCAATGGCTCATCATTAAAACAAGATGCCAAAGCTCAAGTGCGGGTTTAACTCTTTTAGCTATAGCCTATCCTCGATAGCCTATACCCAACGGATATGCAAGAACAACGTATTGGTGAAGTGATTGAAGCAAGCTCAACTCAATGGACAACTGGCGCATATGAGTTGCTGAATGCGCCGCCGTTTGGCTCGTTGATCAAGGCTGGCTGCTATGATAACGATTTGTGTGTCTATGGCTTGGTCTACGATATTCGAACTGGCAGCCGTGATCTTGGCGGCAAAGCTATGGTGCGTGGTGGTCGACGCTACGATGGTAGCGAGTTCTACGACGACCAAATTTATAGCGAACATCCTGATCTCGCCGCCGTATTGCAAACCGAGTGGAGTGCCTTGGTAATTGGCTATGAGCGGGCTGGCCGGATTATTCATTATCTGCCACCGCAACCGCCAACCGTCCACTACAGCGTCCATTTGTGCGATGATAATACCGTGCATCGTTTTACCCAGCACTGCGATTTCTTTCGCATGGTCTTACACGCCAATTTGCCGATTGTTGATGAACTTTTGGGCACAGCGATTCGTAATGCTGCCGAATTACAAGCCAATCGGCGTGAATATGAGTTGTATGCAGGCCGCGAATTAGCCCGCTTATTGCGCGACGATTACGATCGTTTGCGCGTATTGGTGCGTATGTTGACCAGCTAAATCAGGAGGACGTATGCCGAGGTATGTTGTTAATGGGCGTAAATACAACAGCATCGATGAAATGCCTGCCGCAGATCGCCAAGCCTATCAACAAGCGATGGATGCCCTCGCAGATCGTGATGGTTTTCCTAACCTCTTTGATAAAAATACTACCATCCAAACGTCCCATACAACCAATGTCAGCCAGCATCATGTGATCAATGGCAGCAGCGATCAGCTGAACGCAATGTTTGCTGATCGCGATGGTAATGGCATTCCCGACATTATGGAAGGAAACGCCGATCAATTTAATGAGCTATTTGCTGATCGTGATGGCAATGGCATTCCTGACATCATGCAAGAGCAAAGCAACGTGAGCAGCCAAAAAAAACCACCTTCCTCAAGCAGCTGGAACAATCCCACTCCAAGCGTTGATCCGCTGGCTGGTTCGCCATTACCATGGAATCAACCACAGCGAAGCAATGGCTTTTTGCTGGGTTTGGTCGTTGGCGGCGTGGTTATTGGCGCAGCCTTATTGGTATGGTACCTATTGCTGTAAGTGCACCAAGCATTATTCAATCAATTACCGCCGCACCAGATCGGGCACATCGAGCACGATTAGGGCATCTTGGTCGTCGGGGTTAGGGCTAGGCGCTCGCCTGTGGCAGGCTTAAACAGCCACACTTGGTCGGAGGAAGGGTCGAAATTGGCGCTAAAAACGAGCCATTGGTCATCGGGTGACCATTGCAACCCCGCAATATTGTAGGCATCAGCAAGCACAATCGTCGATTGCTCGCCTCGGCATCCATCAAATAGCTGCTCAGGGCGGGTCAGCGCACTAACCACGCCCGGGCCAGCATCGAGTAAGCCGATGGAGGGTACTATCGGCATCGATTGCATCAGGAATGGCAATGAGATTGCCGAGTTGGCGGTCAGAAGTAAGCCAGAAGAGACGGTAACGTGAAGGTGCATCGCTTTTGTTGGCAAAAACAACGATGGATGCTATTCCTGCGGCCCGCTAGCCAAGAGCTAACGCTCCCGATCCCGCTTTACCTGTTGCGCTTCATCCTTCATCCTTTATTTTCTCTCTCCGCTGCTGCGTTAAATGTGCTCCTTTTTTACTTTTGACTTTTGATTTCTGACCGATTCCCTGATTACTGACACCTAACTCCTGATCCTTCTACTCTGTTCTATGTTCTTTGTTCTCTTATTAGAACAGCATACCACTTGGGCGCACGAGGCTACGATCGATACTGGCCAAATTTGGGCGGCCACAGAGCGCCATCGAGCGTTGCAATTCGCGTTGCATAATCGTTAGTACATCGGCAACTCCAGCGCTACCAGCAACCGCCAAGCCCCACAACACAGGCCTCCCAAGCATAATTGCCTGCGCGCCGAGGGCCAAGGCTTTGAGCGCATCACTGCCGCGCCGAATACCACCATCGATATAAATTTCGCACGCACTGTCAGCTAAAGCGGTAGCAACTTCGGGCAAGGCCTCCAGCGTGGTCACTGTACCATCAATTTGGCGGCCACCATGATTTGAAACCACCACCGCCGCCGCGCCTGCTTGCGCCGCCAAGACTGCATCTTCAGCAGTCAAAATGCCTTTGATAATAATTGGCAAGCTGGTAACTGAACGTAACCATGCGATCGATTCCCACGTCAAGCCAGCATCAAACATATCGGCTTTGGGGTCGGGCAAGGCATTTGGGCCAGCGCGGCGATAGTTTTGGGCGGCAGGCACATCGCGAAAATTAGCCATACTCAGATGGGATGGCACGCCAAAACCGCTGCGCAACTCGCGCTCGCGTCGCCCAAGCCAAGGCCGATCAATTGTGAGCATCAAAGCTTGGTAGCCTGCGGCTTCAGCCCGCGCAATCAAACGCTCAGAAACGCTGCGATCGCGATAGACATACAATTGAAACCACAGCGGGCATTCGGCAGCAGCAGCCACTTCTTCCAGCGAACGCGTGGCCAAGGTGCTGACGGTAAATAACGAGCCAGCTTGGGCCACACCGCGCGCAGTTTCACATTCGCCCTCAGCATGGGCCAAGCCATGATAAGCCGATGGCGCGACGAGAATTGGTGAATCAAGTGGTTTGCCAAGGAGGATTGTTGCGGTCGAAACTTCGCGCACATCGACCAAAAAGCGCGGACGCAAGCGCACCTGCTCAAACGATTGCAGATTCGCTCGCAGCGTCACTTCATCCTCGCAACCGCCTGCATAATAATCGCAGGTTGGGCCTTCCAACAGCGTCATTGCCTGTTGCTCATACTCGTGGAGATTAATCGGCTTGCTCATAGCGATCCTTTCGCAGCCTGCAATAATCCAGTAGGCGTAGTTTAGCAGATGCTTAAGCCAATTTCAGCAACCCAATCCAAGCGTTAGCGCTGCGAGCGGATAAACAATAGCATTGGAATTGCAAGGATTGATAAGGTTAATATCGCTCCCGCAAAATCATAAGCGCGAATAAAACCAATATTATTATCAAGATTATCTTTATACAATGGTTTGATTATAATTGGAATAGTGCTAACTTCATTATTTTGCTTAAACAGGTACATATCAATATGAGTACTATTAAATTCTTGATTACAGTTAGGATAATTAGGAAAAGAATTTAGTGCTGGCATATACTTGAAATAAAACCGATAAAAATATCTATTATCGCTATAAATATAATTATTCTCGTCATCAGAAAGATCGGTATACAACGGATAAAAATTAAGATCAATGTCTTGGCTTTGAATTCCATTTGGAAACATTTTTATGCCTTCTGCTAATGGTTGATATTTTTCATTAGCAACTGTAATCATGGAATAGCAATAAAGGGTCGTTTTTTGATTAAAATTATAAAAGTCAATATGAAAGATAAATATCGCTAAAATAAATTTGATTAACAAGATATTTATTACCAACTTTTTAGTATGTAATTTATTTCTAAATATTGTAATCCAAATTATACTATACATAATTGATAGAAATATCAATCCAATAGCAATAATAGTAAAAGTTATTAATGTCACATTTATTGATTGAGTAAATCGCAGATCATAAAAATTAAAGTCATTAATATCAGCTTTGTAGCTAACATCAAATGATTGAGTATATGTTTTGGTGTTGGACATAATCTCTAATACAAAAGAATAGCTTTGGGGCACAAATGTATCTTGGCATTCAAGTGTTGTAGCAGGCTTGATGCGAAAAAAGTTTTCTAGATCGACAAACTTAACGTGGTTATTTTTTTGATTGAAATTGAAACTGAATTGGGTTAATGGATCATTCACTAAGGCAAATTGTAACGTGATTGGTTTGGTGGGTGCTGGTTCAATCGCCAGAATCCGATCAAGCAGCACTAAACGTTCACCTGTTGCCAGTCGGGTAGTGGGTGTATTTATCAGCGGACGAAAGCATGCAAGTTGCTGTGGTGGTTGCTGGCAACCAACGAACAAGAGCAACATTCCAATCCATCCTAAGCGTCGTAGCATAGCCTTGCTCCTTCTAAATGGTGATAGAAGCAGCATAGCAAGCCTAAATGGATGTTAAATGGCTTTAGTCGCTGAACCAACTGTGCAAAACCATGCCGATGATAATTACACCGATGCCAACCAAGGTTAGGTCACTTGGAGCGGGGCTGTTCAAGACTACAATTTCGCCAACCAAGGCGAAGACCACTTCACCTGCTTGGGTTGCTTCAACTGCCGCTAATTGACCTTGGTGATGCTGGGCCAAATCGGTAGCTTTGAAAAAGAGCACGGTGGCAATTACGCCCGCCAACAGCGCAACCAGCAACGATTGACCAAGTTGGCTTGCGCTTGGCCAACCAACCGTCGTTGCCGCCACGCCCGCTAGAATCAGCCAAAATGGCAAACTGGCAATCGTCATACCCAAAACGCGTTCGAAGGTTGCCAAGCGCTGGCCACAGAGCTGCATCATGGCCCGATTGCCAAGCGGATAGGCAAAGGCGGCAATCACGACTGGCATAAAGCCCAAAAGCACTTCGCGCCAGCCAATCGTAGCCGCATGTTGCAATTGAATCACCGCCACGCCCGCCAAAATCAAGCCTGAAATTGCCAAACTCCGCCAATGCCAGGCTGCTTGATTGGGGGCTGATTTGGCTTGGAGCAAGGGCGCAACTAACGCTCCAGCAATAATCGTAATCTGCCATGTGCTGGCAACTAGCCAAGCAGGAGCATATTTGGCAGCAAAACAGAGCGGCGCATAAAACAAGCCAAAGCCAATGCTGCTCCACCACATCCATTGCCACGGTTGTTGACGCAGCTCGTGCAGTACCAAGCCCAACTTACCGCGCCAAGCCACAATCGCCAACAGCGGAACCAGCATAAACAGATAACGCAGGCTCGCGCTCCACAGCCAATGGCCGCCAGCCAGCTCCATCAAGCGATTCAGCACAAAGGTCGAGGCAAAAAACAGCGAGGCCAACAAGCCCAAAAACAATGCGCGCATAGCCGTGATCCTATTTAATTGAGCAGCAGCATTGGCCAAGTATAGCACGGGGATTGCTTGGATTTATGGATTATTTATGGGTGGGCATCGCTTAACCTTCGCGCCCTTCGTGAACTTCGCGGTTGCTAATCCCCAATCCCCAAAACCCGAACCCCAGTCTCTCACGCAGTTGCCATAACTAACCAGCTATGCTATAATCGCGCGGTCAATTGATTGGCACGAAAAGAAACGGCGTGTGAAGCTTCACACGCTTGTTGTTTGTCCAGCGACCGTATCCGCTGTATGCCAATGAAATTTAGTTATTCAACCAGCGCCGAGAGATACGGCTCTACGCGTTAGAAATGCAAAGGCAGAGCAATGCAACAGGCTCCCGTCATTCACGAAATTGAAAACGAATATCTGCGCAAAGATGTGCCAGAATTCCGCGTTGGCGACACGGTTCGCGTTAGCGTCAAGGTTGTTGAAGGTACCCGCGAACGGATTCAAGACTTTGAAGGTGTCGTGATTCGCCGCCGCCGCATGGGTGTGAACGAAAACTTCACCGTGCGCCGGATTGCCTCACACGGTATTGGCGTTGAACGGACGTTCTTGCTGCACTCACCCCGCATCGACGGCGTGAAGCTGGTGCGGACTGGTAAAGTTCGCCAAGCTAACCTGTACTACCTGCGCGGTCGTACCGGTAAAGCCGCTCGGATCAAAGAACGCCGCGGTTAATCGTTTTCGTTATAGCTGCAAAACCCTGCGCGGGTGTGGGCCAAGCCTGCACTCGCGTTTGTATTTTTGGGAGCTTTGGCAATGCTGCAACGAATGCAACGCTTGGTTATTTGGGCCTTCGAGCGCTTTTATCACGAAGGCGCATTTAGCTACGATCTGGTAGCCTGGCTCATGTCGCAGGGCTATTGGAGCCAATGGGTCTTGGCGGCCTTGCCCGAAATTGCCGATCAACCATTGCTAGAGCTTGGTTGTGGCACAGGCTATGTGCAAAAAGCCCGCCAAACGCAATCTAGCTTAACTGTTGGCCTTGATGAATCACGCCAAATGCTGGCTTTGAGCCGTCGCCGTGCAGCCCAAGCCAATTTGGTGCGCGCAGTTGCCCAAGCCTTGCCCTACGCCGATGGCAGTTGGGCGGCAGTGCTTTCGACCTTTCCAGCGCCCTATTTATTTGATCGCCGAACTTTGGCCGAGATTCAGCGCGTGCTCACCGCTGACGGCAAACTGTATATTGTCGATGGTGGCAGCATTCCCAATGGCATCTATGCAATCGTAATTGGCTTGATCTATCGGATTGTGTTTGGGCGACAGACCAACCCCGATGTGCCAACTAGCCAACTCGACCCACGGATTCAGCGTTTGCACGAAGCAGGCTTTCGCGTCAGCAGTGGAATGAAGCAGGTTGGGCGCTCGCAAGTCCAACTATTTATCGCCGAAAAAGCCAACCAACCATTAATTAATTGATATGAGACTGGATCAGGGGCTGATACAACCCAGCCCTCGATCCTCAGACCCCAACAACCAAGCTATGACAATTGGAATTTACGAAGAACAACAACTTTGGAATAAGGGCGCGCAGCTCGTTGCAGGCGTTGATGAAGTTGGCCGTGGCTGCTGGGCTGGTCCTGTGGTGGCGGCGGCAGTGATGTTTCCCCAAACCTTGCTGCGCGATCCAACAGCTTTAGCAGGCATCAACGATTCCAAAACGCTGAGCGCCGAAGCCCGCCAAGCCATGGCCTTACGCATTCGCCACTTGGCCAGCGGGATTGGGCTGGGTGTGGTTTCAGCCCATCTCATTGATTTATTTGGAATTGCGGTTGCCACCAAATGGGCGATGATGCATGCAGTTTTGAGCCTACCAGCCTTGCCCGATGGCTTGGTAATTGATTGGGTTAAACTGCCAGAATTGCCTTTATTGCAACGCTCGCTGCCCAAAGGCGATTCAGTCAGCATTTCGGTGGCGGCGGCCTCGATTGTGGCCAAAGTCTATCGCGATAATTTGATGCACGAGTATGATCAGCGTGATGCTCGTTATGGCTGGGCAGCGCATAAAGGCTATGGCACGGCTCAACATCAACAAGCTTTGGTAGCGCACGGCCCAACCCAGCTGCATCGACGCTCGTTCAAGCCGCTTGCGGCCTTTGTTGATTGACAAAATCGTCAGAGAATGATACTAAACCATGGCTTTTATGGAGTGTTGCTATGCCCTCGCCATATTATGATCAGGGACGGCGTGATGCAGAAGAAGGCACGCTGAATCAATTGTTTTATCACACCTACCACGATTATAAGCGTGGCTACGACGAAATTGTCAATGGCCCACCGAAACCAAAGCCAAATTTCCTCTATTTTTTGATTCCGGCGCTGTTGTTGGTTGGGCTGGCTGGCGGTTGGTTTTTACGCGATCGCGGCGTTTTGAGTACCCAACCAACGCCGTTAGTTGTGATGGTAACGGTAACCCCAGTCACTGCTTCGCCAACCTTCCCGCCATTTGCAATTGCCACTCCAGCTCCGCCAACGCCAACCCAATTGGTGTTGGAAATTGGCGGCGAGGCGATTACACTCGAACAAGTGCGCATCCGGCCCGACCCAAGCATCCAAGGCGAACCGATTGGGGCGCTTGATCCAGGCGAAGTGATTACGATCGTCGATGGGCCACGCTCAGGCGATGATTACACCTGGTGGCTGATCGAATCGGCAATTGGTCAAGGCTGGGTCGCTGAAGATTTTATCCAAGCACGCTAAAGGAAGATCTATGACTGATCACGTTGTTCTTGATGAGTTAAATGGCCGCTACGGCGATTTTGGTGGGCGCTATGTGCCCGAAACCTTAGTCGCAGCAATTGAGGAACTAACCGAGGCGTTCTTACGGATTCGGACTGACCCTGAGTTTCAAGCCGAATTGGCGCATTTGCACCGCACCTACACGGGCCGCCCAACCGCGCTGACTTTTGCACGGCGCTTAACCGAAGAGCTTGGCGGAGCACAAATTTGGCTCAAACGCGAAGATCTGACCCACACTGGTGCGCATAAAATCAACAATGCGCTTGGTCAAGGCCTTTTAGCTAAACGCATGGGCAAGCAACGAATTATTGCCGAAACGGGTGCAGGCCAACACGGCGTGGCGACGGCAGCAGTTTGTGCCTTGCTTGGGCTGCAATGTGTGGTCTATATGGGCACCGAAGATATGGAGCGCCAAAAGCCCAACGTCTTTCGCATGCGCTTGCTAGGCGCCGATGTGCGCGGCGTGAACACTGGGGCCAAAACGCTCAAAGATGCAGTTAACGAAGCCATGCGCGATTGGGTCAGCAACCCAGATTCGTACTATTTGCTTGGCTCGGCGCTTGGCCCCCACCCCTATCCGCTGATGGTGCGCGAATTTCAAAGCATCATTGGTATCGAAGCCCGCGAGCAAATTTTAGCAGCAACTGGCAAACTCCCAGATACGATTATCGCTTGTGTTGGCGGCGGCTCCAATGCGATTGGCATATTCCACCCCTTTATCAACGACGAAAATGTTGATCTGCGTGGGGTTGAAGCAGGTGGCCATGGCATTAAGCCAGGTCGCCATGCAGCGCGGTTTGCTGGCGGGCGCTTGGGCGTTTTCCAAGGCACACGCTCCTATGTATTGCAAAATAGCGATGGCCAAATTGCCAATACCCATAGCATTTCTGCTGGCCTCGATTATGCTGCTGTAGGCCCAGAACACGCTTGGCTCCACGACGAAGAACGGGCTTTCTATACCTATGCCACCGACGAAGAAGCGTTAAACGGTTTTCAATTGCTCTGCCGCACCGAGGGCATTATTCCAGCCTTGGAATCGTCGCATGCGATTGCTGAAGCTGTACGCTTAGCTCCAACCATGAGCAAAGAAAGCATCATTTTGGTTAATCTGTCGGGACGGGGCGATAAAGATATTTTCACCGTTGCAGATGTCTTGGGAGTGCAAATGTAGCGTAACGGCTTCTGATGAGGCCAGTGTGTAAGGAGTAGTTATGGCTCAAGCATGTGTGGTTTGTCGCGCGGCGCTGGCCGATGGCTCGGTCTATTGTTCCGAATGTGGCTCGCGCCAACCAGAAACCGGGCAATCGACCCAAGCCCTTGGCAGTGGCGTTTTTGGCTCGCAGCCCTTGCCAACTAGCAATACAAGCGATGATTCGCCGTATGCGCCACGGCGTAGCGGCACTCAACCATTAAACGATCCACCAACCCAAGTGGTCAATTTGCCAAATTACCAAAACCCTGGCCCGACCAGCAATCTCGGTGGTTTTGGCAAAGAGCCATCAACCCAACCCAATTTTGCCTTGCCGCAATATCCGCCCAATAACCAAGCGAATTATCAACAACCGAATTACCAACCACCAGTTGCCAAACCAAACAAAACAGGCCGCTGGTTGATTGGCGGTGGTTTGGCATTGGTATTGGTGGCGGGCGGCGCTGGCGCATATTTCCTTGCAAATAAAGATTCGAATGGTGGCAATAGTGGCAATCTGGCCAGTGCGCCAACTTGGACGCCGTTGCCAACCAATTTGGCCAAGCCAACCGAGGAAACCGCTGCTAATCCCCAAGTTGAAGCAACCGCCACCAGCGAGCCAACCCAAGCCAGTGGCAATGCGACCACTGAGCCAATCCCAACCAACGAATCAAGCGATTTACCAACCCAAGCGGCTGGTGGCAGCGTGCCAACCGATCTCAACGGCAGCCTGTTTTATCTCGAAAACTTTAACTTGGTGCGTCAAACCTTGAATGATGGCGTGGTCTTGCCCTTCGATCTTGGCGACTACAACTACTACAGCGATCTTTTGCGCTGGTCGCCTGATGGCAAAACGATGGCTTTTTATGTGCGTGACGGGGCCAAAACAACCATTTATCTCGCCAATGGCGATGGCTCAAACGTGCGCAGCGCCATGGAATTGCAAAATGTTTCACCCCAAAGTTTGAACTGGGCACCAGATAGCAGCAAATTTGCCTTCGTCACCAGCGACATCGATTTTGAAACCAAGGACGACCAAAATATTTATGTTTATGATGTTGCGAACAATAGCGAAAAGCAATTGACAACCGCTGGCATGATCGATTTCGATCCATTAAGCTGGGCACCAGATAGTCAAACGCTCATGTTTATGACTGGCGCAGATGCAATTGAACTGAATACGATCAAGGCTGATGGCAGCGATCAAACTAAAATCGCTACCGTCTATACCGCCGATGCTTGGTGGAACAAAGATAGCAAGATCATTTACGACGATTTTTGTGATCCTGGCACGTTTGATCGGGGAGTTTGTTTGCTTGACCCAGCTACAGGCGAGGTAGAAACCTTACAAAAGGTTGGCGATTTTTATCTCAGCGGCATTTCACCCGATGCCCAGTGGTATATGCTCGATAACTATAGCGATGGCTCGTTGCTGATTATCAATGCAGATACTGGCGATAAAGAATTGGTTGCACCACCAAGCAGTGCCGACTCCTACGAAGTGCGCGTTTGGGGCAAATGGTCGCCCGATGGACGCTATGTTACCTACGAGGCAATTGGCAAAGGCTCGTTTATCTATGAAATTGGCTCTGGCAAAGCCCCAGCCCCCTTTGTGAATGGCTCAATTGTGGAGTGGCTACCGTAAAAGTATGAAGGATGAGGGATGAAGGATGAACCGCTGGCTAGTGGCTTTTGGCTCTAGCCAGCGGAGTGGATGCCGTAAAAAGATGAAGAAGTTTTTAACCACGAAGGACACGAAGAACGCAAAGCTTAGTTAAATTATTTCTTGGTATCCACAGATATTCCAAGTTTCCAACTAACCCAACATTCGTGCTCTTTGTGTCCTTCGTGGTTAAAAAATCTTAGACCCCTGCGAATTAACGCAACCCAAGTTGCTGATAGGCGCGCAACAAGGTGGCATTGGCAACTTCGGCGGCGCGCTCGGCTCCACGCTTGAGAATCCCATCAAGCTCAGCGGGGTCAGCGGTTAGCTCGTTGTAGCGTTGTTGCAACGGCTCCAAGGTTGCCAGCACCACATCAGCGACTGCGCCTTTGAGCTTGCCATAGCCTTGGCCCTCGAACTCAGCCTCGATAGTCGCTTTATCCTTGCCCGTCAAGGCTTGATAAATACCCAACAGGTTATGCACCCCAGGGCGCTTCTCGTCGAATTTGATGTCGCTGCCAGAATCAGTAACCGCTCGCATAATCGCTTTGCGCGTCGCCTTTAAATCGCCCAGCAAGGGAATCGAATGATTGGCGGCTTTGTTGCTCTTGCTCATCTTTTGGTTCGGCTCATCCAAGCCCATTACCCGCGCAGCCACAGGCCGAATCAGCGGCTCGGGAATTACAAAGGTCTCGCCATAAAGATGATTGAAGCGCTCGGCAATATCGCGGGTTAGCTCAATGTGCTGGCGTTGATCATCGCCGACGGGCACGATTTGGGTATCGTAAAGCAAAATATCGGCAGCCATCAGCGTTGGATAATTGAGCAAACCAGCGGCAACAGTTTCTTGCTTTTGCGATTTATCCTTGAATTGGGTCATGCGATTCAACCAGCCCAAGGGCGTTTGGCAATTTAAAATCCAGCCAAGCTCAACGTGGGCGGGCACATACGATTGCACAAAGATTGTCGCATGCTCCAAGCTAATACCTGCTGCAAGATAGAGTGCAGCTAAATCACGCACGTTTTTGCGCAACTCTGCTGGATCTTGGGGCACGGTAATCGCATGCAAATCGACGATACAAAAGAAATTATCGTATTGGTTTTGCTCTTGCACCCAAGTATGAATCGCGCCCAAATAATTGCCAAGGTGCAAATTGCCCGATGGTTGAATGCCAGAAAAGACCCGTGGTAAGGCAGCCATGATCATCCTCCGCTAAACTAAAACAAGGCCGTCTCTCGATCCACATACGGGACGAGAGACGGCTTGATTCTCGCGGTACCACCCGAATTCGCAACTCAATAGTTACGCGCTCGTAGCCCGCTAACGGAGGCAATCACGGCTCAGCCTACTACCGGGCAGCAACCCAGATTCGGTGAGCAACTCAGCGGCCCATTCAGCAAAGTCAGCTTGATTATCCTCGCAGCCAAGGGATAACTCTCTGGACAAGTGCGCTTTTGCTTACTCTTCCGCGTCAACGTCGTTTTCAATTTGTGGCGCTTATTGTATTCAGCAGCAGCATGCTTGTCAATCAGTCGAAGGATTGAGCGAGAGGTCAGGATTCAGGGGCTAGTTTGAAACCACGAAGAACGCGAAGAGCACGAAGGTTAAGTTTTTTGATCCACGAAGGACACGAAGCGCACGAAGGCTTTTTAGTCACAGATTCCCACAGATTGTTGTGATTAGGTTCTTACCTTCCCAAAGCCTATAGCCTATAGCCTCAATTGTTTAGCCACGAATTGCACGAATGAAGATCTTTTAGCCACAGATTGCACAAATTTGTTGGATGATGTTCCTACAATCCCAAAGTCAATAGCCCTTCATCCCTCATCCTTCATCCTTTTATCGCGCTGCACCGCTGCGTTAAAATCCTCGCCCTAATTTCTGACTTTTGCTTTCTGACTTCTGACTTTTGCTTTTCTTGGGTTATGTTCTATGCTCTTTGCTCTATGTTCTATCGTCCCAGTCCCTAACAACCAACCCCCAAAATCTATCTGCTTATGTGCAATCGGTCATAAGGCGGGGATAGCAAACCTGTTTCAATGGTAGAATATTGAGCAGATGCTTCCAACTGGAAAGGGATTTCATGGCGCTTTCGAATAGTGAGTTTGTGGTTGAACGATCGTGGAAGATCAATCGTTCAACGCCAGTACGCTGGGTTTGGTCGCATGCGCGGCGCAATCTTTGGTGGATTATCGGGCTGTTTATCGGGGCGTTTGGCAACGCATTATTTGCCGCGCAAGTGCCGATCGTCACTGGCCAAGCCTTCGAGGCTGTTAAAGCTGGCGATAAAGACGGCTTGTGGTGGGCGGCGTTGCTGATTGTTGGCGGGCAATTCTTGCGGGCGTTTGTGCAGCTCTTGCGCAATTTCTCCTCAGAAGTAATTGGCCAACGGCTCGAACGCGATGTGCGCGATGAACTCTACACCAGTTTATTGGGCAAAAGCATGGCCTTTCACGATAGCCAACCAACTGGCGATGTGATGGCCCGCGCCACCAACGATGTGCGCGAAATGAACCTGATGCTCAATCCTGGGGTCAATTTGGTGGTTGGCTCAGCGATGTTCTTAATTATGCCGCTAATCGCCTCGCCGCACCCGCAACTGCTGGTTGTGCCGATTCTCTATTTGGTCTTTTATGGATTGTTGGTTTGGCACTATTTACGCCAACTCAAGCCCGTAACCACCGCTGTGCGCGGCAGTTTTGGCGAATTGAACGCCACCTTGGCCGAAGCAATCGACGGCGTGGAAACCGTCAAAGCCACCGCCCAAGAAGAACGCGAACGCACCCGTTTTCGGGCTGCGGTCACGAAATGGCGCAATGCGTTTGTTGCCCAAGGTAATGTGGAAGCGGTCTTTTTGCCAGTGCTGTTGCTGGGCTTGGGCCAAGGCTTAGGCTTTATCCATAGCCTGATTCTTTTCCGCAACGGTCTGATTAGCGTTGGCGATGTAGTTTCGTTCAATGGCTTATTGTTGCTCTTTGGCTTCCCCACCTTTACCGCCCAATTTGCCTACTCGCAGCTTTCGAGCGGCCTTGCTGGCGGGCGACGGATTTTGGAATTAATTACCACTGAAACTGAGTTAGACGAAAATGCCCAAGGCTACGCCGAGCCAATGCGCGGCGAAATTGTCTTTGAAAACGTGGCGTTTGGCTATCACAGCGATGTTGATGCAATTCAAAATGTGAGTTTTCGGATCGAGCCGGGCCAAACCGTAGCCTTAGTTGGCCAAACTGGCGCTGGCAAAACTACGCTGACCAAGCTGCTCAACCGCACCTACGATGCCCGATCTGGCCGAATTTTGATCGATGGCGTTGATCTGCGCGATTGGAATTTAGCAGCCTTGCGCCGCCAAATCTCAATCATCGAGCAAGATATTTTCCTCTTTTCGCGCTCAATCGCCGATAACATTGGCTTTGGCGTGCCCAACGCCACCCGCAAGCAAATTATCGAAGCCGCTAAGGCTGCCCAGGCCCACGATTTTATTGGGCGCTTGGCCGAAGGCTACGATACGATTATTGGCGAGCGCGGCGTGACGCTTTCTGGTGGGCAACGCCAACGTTTAGCCTTAGCGCGAGCATTTTTGACCGATCCGACAATTTTGGTGCTTGATGATTCGACCAGCGCGATCGATAGCGCGACCGAAGATCGAATTCAACAAGCGATTGAACAAGCCTCGCAAGATCGCACCACAATTTTGATTACCCATCGGCTTTCGCAAATTCGCTGGGCCGACCTGATCATCGTGATTCGCAAAGGCACAATTAGCGCCGTTGGCACCCACGAAGATCTCATGCAGCAATCCGAAGCCTATCGGGCAATCTTCGTTGAAAAATCAAAAGGCAGAAGTCAAAAGGCAAAACTATGATCAGCCTATTTTAATTTTTTGGCCTTTGATTTTCAATATTAAAAGCCAGAAGCCAAATATTTAACCCTTGGTAAAGAACCAAAGTGGTGTTCTAGCCAAATAAACCTATTTTGATTTTTGACCTTTGACTTTTGACTTTCAAAAGGGTGCTTATGTTTGCAGGATTAGATACCGAAAATTATGATCGCCAGTATGGCGACCGCGAATTAATGGGGCGGATGCTGAGCTATTTTCGGGCGCATCGGCGCACCGCATTATGGACAGTGCTGCTGATCTGTGGTTTGGGCTTGCTCAACACCGTGCCGCCATTTTTGGTGGCCCAAGCAGTGCAACGGATTGGCGAGGCCAACCCAGATTGGAATATTATCTGGTTGCTGGCCAGTGGCGGGGTCGTATTTGGCGTACTGCAATGGGCCATGGGCTGGGTGCGCCAACGCCTAACCGCCAAAATCGTGGCCGATGTGATTAGCGCCTTGCGCAACGATGCGTTTAATGCAGCCATCAGCCATGATCTTTCGTTCTTCGATGATCTGCGTTCTGGCCGAATTATCAGCCGCATCACCTCGGATACCCAAGAGTTTGCCCAAGTTTCCCGCCTAATCATCGAAATTGTTAGCCAGGTGTTGACCGTCATCGCCTTGCTGATTTATTTGCTCAGCGTTTCGGTGCCGCTCAGTTTGGGCATTATCGGCTTTACGCCAATCGTGATTGGTTTAGCTTTGGGCTTCCGACGCTTGGCCCGCTTCGTTACGCGCAAAGGTTTTCAGGTCTTGGGCGAGGTCAATAGCTCAATTCAAGAGGCCGTAACTGGGATTAGCATTGCCAAAAATTTTCGCCAAGAAGCCCGCATTTACGGCGAATTCAGCGAGATCAACCAGCAATCATATGGGGTTAACCTGCGGCGCGGTTTTGTGCTCTCGAATGTGTTTCCAACCCTGAATGTCGTTTCGGGCTTTGGCACGGCGGCGCTGATTTATTGGGGCGGTTTGTCGGTTATTGATCTCTCGATTAGCTTGGCTGCTTGGTATGTTTTTGTGCGTTCGGTTGACCTTTTTTGGTTTCCTTTGCTGAATATTTCGGCCTTTTGGAGCCAATTTCAGGCTGGCTTGGCCGCTGCCGAGCGGATTTTTGCCTTGATTGATGCAGAGCATAGCGTCAAACAAACCGATCAGCAGACCACCGAGCGTTTGCGCGGCGAAATTGTGTTTGATCATGTGGAATTTCGTTATGGCCGCAAAGAGCCAGTGCTCAATGATTTTAGCCTCACAATTGCACCAGGCGAAAGCATTGCCTTGGTTGGGCATACTGGCGCTGGCAAATCGAGCATCGCCAAGTTAATTACTCGCTTTTACGAGTTTCAGGCTGGCAAAATCACGGTCGATGGCCACGATATTCGCTCGCTCGATTTGCACAGCTATCGCCAACAATTGGGGATTGTGACTCAAACTCCATTTTTGTTTGATGGCACGGTTGCCGACAACATTCGCTATGCAGCGCCACATCTGAGCGATGCAGAGCTTGAAGCGGTGGCGACCCAAATTGGTGGCGGCGAATGGCTCGAAACCCTGCCCCAAGGCTTGCAATCGCAAGTTGGCGAGCGCGGCAACAAACTTTCGCTTGGCCAGCGCCAATTGGTGGCCTTGACGCGGGTTTTGGCGGCACAACCAGCAATCTTTATTTTAGATGAAGCTACGGCGAGCATCGACCCATTTACTGAAACCCAAATTCAGCAAGCGATGGATCTGATTCTCTCGCGCTCGACCGCGATTCTGATTGCTCACCGACTTTCGACTGTGCGCTCAGCCGACCGCATTATTGTGCTCAACCAAGGCCAAATCATCGAAGAAGGCAGCCATGAGCAACTGATGGATCAGGGCGGGCATTACGCCGATTTATACGATACCTACTTCCGCCATCAATCGTTGAGCTACATCGAATCACGGGGCGCAGCCCGAAGCGTTTAGCACATATTTTATGCTTAACACTGCCAATAGTAGCAAGAGCGTGCTACAATTTCATAGGTATCTAGGAGGCTATGCTATGGCTTTAGATGAAGCACAACATTCACCATCAAGTAGCACGTTGGTAGCAGAATTGGCAAATTACGGCATCGACGAAACGGTTCGCAACGCCTTAGCGAGCATGGTCGATACAGCTCCAGGCGCGATGCTCTATCGCTTTAATCCGGCTTATTTGGCCGAAGAAGTTGGGCTCTCGCGCCGCGCGGGCTTGCAAATGATGGCAGCAGCGGTGCAGGTTGGGCTATTCGACCTGAATTGGGAAGCGCGCTGTATTTATTGTGGCTACCAAGCCCATGCCTTCGATAAATTGACCCAAGCGCATTCAAAACAATATTGCGCAATGTGCCGCGACGATTTCCAAGCCAAGCTCGATGATGGCATCCATGTGACCTTCTCAGTGGCTGAACGGGTGCGCAGTTTGCCAGCAGGCATCGATAATGAAGCATGGCGCGAAGCCACCGACCACCGTTTGGGCGTAACGACTTCGCATGAATTGCTAACGGTGCAGGCCTTCCGCGATTTATTTATCGACGAGCCATTGCCCGACGGCGAGAGCTTTCAGATCAAATGGGCGGCCTTGATGTTCACCGATCTTGGCGGCTCGACCGCCTTGTATGCCCGTAAAGGCGATCCACGGGCCTATAGTTTGGTGCGCGAACACTTCAACATCTTATTTAATGTGGTCAATCAAGCAGGTGGTGCAGTCGTCAAAACCATTGGCGATGCAATTATGGCAGTGTTTGTTGATGGTGCGGCGGCGGTCAAGGCTGGCCAAAATGCCTTGGCGGCAATCGAAGCCTTTAACCGCGAGCGCCAACTAGCCGATGATGAACGTTTAACGCTCAAAGTTGGCGTCCATGCAGGCCCAACACTTGCCGTCACGCTCAATGATCGGCTTGATTACTTTGGTACGACCGTCAATGCAGCAGCGCGGGTACAATCAAGCGCCAACTATGCAGAGTTAGTAGTAACCCAGCAAGTGCTCGAAGCGCCAGGCGTGGCTGAAATCTTGCCCGCTGATTTGGCCAACGAAACCCTGATTTTGCGTGGGCTTGATGATCTGCCATTTAGCGTTGTGCGGCTCCAGCATACCAATTAAAAGTAGATTATTGTTAGGCAACCCTTCTCATTTAACTGAGAAGGGTTTGTTATTTAAAAGCCAAAATCCCCCATACGAGTGAGGTTTTTGTATATCACATGGCGTATACTTTTTGGCAAAGGATGCAGCATCACCCATTCTAGCAATCCTCAACCCCGAGAGAGAAGCATCCACGCTATCAACCTACCCAACGGGAGAGCATATGGCTACCCCAATTATTCTGGTGAAGTACAACCAGCTTCTTCAGGTTGCCCAGCGGTTCCAAACCAAAGCTGAAATGGTGCTCACGCTGCGCCAGCAGCTTCAAAGCACGGTGATCCAACTTCAACATGGTTGGAGTGGCACAGCGGCGACAAGCTTTTTCCATGGATATCAAACAGAGGTTGAACCAGCGTTTGAGCGCTTACGCGAAGCGCTTGAAACCGCCCGCGATGTTGCCATCGCAATTCACACAGGCATGCGGAATGCCGAAGAGGCTGCGGCGGCGCTCTTCAGAGCCAATTTTGATGGTGGGATCGACATCGCTGCCGCAGCCTTAGGTGCAGGCTTCGATACACTTTTTAACTTACGCACAACTCCGCCTGCACCACGTTTAGGCGCCGCAAAACTACCAGGTGGGCCAGTATTCGATGCTGCTGGCAACATAATTCGTTTCGACTTAACCCTCGCTGAATTTGAAATGCTCACCGCCCCTGAACGCATTCAATGGGTCGAAGCCTTAGAAAGAAAAATAGATTCTCCAAATTCTTTTCATAACATTCAAGATATTATTGCGTTTTTCGATGAATCATCGGCGCTTGGGCATATGGGTCCAGGCACATGGGCTTCGTGGGCCGATGCAGGGGTTTTAGAAGCAATTCAAAATGGCTATGAATTACATAAATCAAAAGGTATTATCCCTCCAGGGTTTAACGATTGTGCTGGGGCAGCATTTGCATGGAAAGAGTTCTTTTTGCATCAATCTAAGGGTTTAGCAGAAGAAAAACTCATCCCATATTGGGCAATGGCTGAACAAATGGGGGTAAATTATGGCTCAGATGCAGCAAACTTACGGGCTGGTGTTCCTGTTCCTGGCACAGCTGCAGGCGATCTTATCCCACAATTCGTAGCCTATGGCAATCTATACCGCTTTATTGCCCGCAATGAGGGAGGTGGAGATGTGTTTGTTAATCGCTATAGCTCACGAATTGGTCAGGACATTGGTGGAACTATTGCCCAAGAAGGAACCCAATTTACCACAACAATCAGCGATTTTATTATTGATAGCTATGTTGGGAAGGATTTGCCAGTTAAAGAGATCTTGAATGCTATATGGTTACCAAACGTAACCCCAATAGGTAAAGAGATAGGAGGAGAAGCAGCAGATTTTGTTGTTCCTGATCAAACAGGCTCATGGTTCTTTGATCCAAAAAATGTGATTGGAATCGATATGTATACCGATTCTAGAACACCCCCGTTATCTTTTCCCAAACAACCGCCCCATATGCCACTCTTTCCCCCAGCAGGCATACCAACTGAACCATGGAATGTTGTCATGACGCATGGCAATACCTATTATATGTCCAAAGCAGTTGAATATGGGCTTATTCCAACTCTGCCACATATCAAGATTGATCCTAGTGGTGAAGTTCAATTGGATAATGGAACGATTATTAAGGTAAATGGGGATGCACGGTTAGTTGATGGCACGATTATTAGGGCAGATGGAACTGTTACAACTGCTACAGGTCGATTGATTTCAGCAGCGGGAACCCGCATGAATCCAGATGGATCATATACATTAAGTGATGGAACAAGTGCCAAATGAAACGACTTTTTATCCTTTCAGCTTTTTTATTAACCATTATTGGATGCACGAAGGCAATTCCTATGACTCACATTTCTACAACGCCCATTACACCCACTCAATTAGCGGTTCCCGCAGGAAGCTATTCTGGTCTTGCATGGCTTGATCAAGGTTTAGTTCTTCAGGCAAGCACCCTTCAACCTCCCGAATTAGAACAACTTTGGTGGATCAATCTGGAATCGGGCTCAACGACCAGACTTGCGATCCCTGAAGATAAGCAATTTCAATACACCGATTATTACCTGCCCCAACGCCTTCCCAACGGCCTGTTAGGCTTTCGCACCAAGCAGTCAAATCCAAATCTTAAAACTGGGGCAGCTGATAGTGAGTTTGGATTATGGCAATTTGATCCGACCACGAATGCGCTTACGCCGCTCTTGCAGCCTGCCATGCCTCAAGATCTCAGTCAACATCTTCGTTTCAGTCTTGCCCCCGACATGCAGCGTGCCATCCTCTCCGATGGCGGTTATCTCCAGTCGCGGCTTTTTTGGTGGTCTGCTGACACTGGCCACGAGCCACTTGATGTGGGCCTTGGCATCTGTCAATACGTCGCTTGGTCGCCTGATGGCGCAACCATTGCCCTGATCGGTTCACCTGATACTGCTGGCTCCTTCGGAGCCTTATGGAACGTCCGATCAAATCTGTATCTTATGGATAGCGATGGTTCGAATCGACGCGAAATTGGCACGAAGCTACGCGGTATTGCTGGGTTGCAGTGGTCACCTGATGGTCGCTGGCTGGTCGTCATTGGCTACTTCGATGGCTTCGATAATCAGCTTTGGTTGGTCAATCCTACCACTGCGGAATGGCGGCAACTCACCAATACTGTTGGCGACTATCAATGGCCTGCGTGGTCGCCCGATGGCACACAGATCGCTGTGATTTGGCGGAAACCAGCTGAGTTTGCACCCAATGATTATGTAATAACCGTCGATGTTTCAGGCTTCGTGAAGTGACAACCAACTAGCAGCGCGGCGTGTGCGACACGACCTGCTATCAGAGAGCGGAGAAGAGCGATGATGCGATTCATAAGAAAGTTGATTGCGCTCTGGTGGATGGCGCTGATGCTCATTTCCTGTAGGAATACTTCAGCGTCCACAACTCCCATACACACCGCAACCATTAGCTAAGCCAACGGAAAACCTCGGTGATTATAGTGGGCTGGCTTGGCTTGATCAGGGCATCGTTAGAGACTGTACAATAGCGTGTGTATTCGGCTTCCACCACCCAGCATGCGCATTTCTAGTATATGCTTGGAAGGGGATACCATGCCACGCACAAAATACAAACCAGCCACAACGCCAGCACCAGCGACCGCCGACTAACCAGCCCTATCCACGCCGCTCCATCCCTCCATGCCGTTGGTTGAGCGCGTGCAACAGGAATTGGCGACAGCCATCTCGCTCAAGGATTTCTTCGGCAAAGAAGGGATTTTGCCAGCCTGTTCGCGACCATCATGGATCAGGCAAAGCCTGACCTATGTGGGGTGGAATGACCGTGCAGCGTTGGGAGCGAGCGTGGGAGGATCTGGCGACGATGTTCGACTATCTGCCCGATATTCGGCAGCTGATCTACACCTCCAATGCCGTTGAGGGGTATAACCGCCAGCTGCGCAAGGTGACGAAAACCAAGGGTCATTCCCGACGGTGGCGTCGGTGCAGAAACTGTTGTACCTTGTCAACCGCGATATAACCGCAAAATGGTCACGTCGCCGAGCTGGGCACGCATTCGCAACCAATTGGCCATTCGTTAACGGACGCTTTCCGGAGTAATGGGGCGAAATCCATAAACTACTTGATAGTTCCATCTGTCGAAAAAACTTAACCTTCGCGTGCTTCGCGGTTTCTAGCTTCTTGTTCTTCGTGTCCTTTGTGGATCAAACCCTGATCCGTCGATCACAATGGTATAATTCAAGCTAGGAGGTTGTACCCATGAATGGATTTATGATTGGCTTGACCCTCACAATGATCGTTGGTGGCTTAATCTTGATTGTCGGGCCAATTTATTTGCGCCGCCGTTGGGATAACGAGACCCAGCGCAATTGGGAGCATGACGAATTTGATCGCAAGGTCAAGCGCTATAACGACGATATTGCCAATCGCCAGCGCGATTACGATATTGTGAATGTGCTAAGTGGGCGCGAAACGCCAACCGTGGTTGATCGCTATCGTGATAAAGATTAAGCTGGATTGAGCGCTGCGTGATTGATTTTCAACAGGTACGCTATTTTTATCCCCAAGCCACAAGTGCAGCGCTTGATCGTTGTACGTTGCAGATCGCCGAAGGCGAATTTGTGCTGGTATGTGGCGCGTCGGGCAGCGGCAAATCAAGCTTGCTGCGGGCAATTAATGGCCTGATTCCTCATTTTCATGGCGGCACATGGCAAGGCCAATTAACCGTTTGTGGCCGCGATACCCGCCACTATACGCCGCGCGATTTGGCTGAATACGTTGGCTTTGTCTTTCAAGACCCCGATGCCCAATTTGTGGTCGATATTGTCGAGGATGAATTGGCGTTTGCCATGGAAAATGCTGGCTTAACCCAAGCAACTATGCGCCGCCGCATTGAAGAAGCACTCGATCAGCTTGAAATTGCTCATTTGCGCCATCGCTCCTTGGCCAGTCTCTCTGGTGGCGAGCGCCAACGGGTCGCCATTGCCGCCGCATTAACCGTGCAGCCGCAGATTTTAGTTCTCGATGAACCAACCTCACAGCTTGACCCCCACACTGCAGAAGAAGTGCTGACCGCCTTGCAAAAGCTCAACGCCGATTTGGGCCTGACGATCGTGCTTTCCGAGCATCGCTTAGAGCGGGTGGTGCAATATGTCGATCGGATTGTGTGGATGCATGCTGGCAAGATTGCGCTGGCTGATGTGCCGCGCACCGTTCTAGCCCAGATGCCGTTTGCCCCGCCGTTGGTCGAAGTTGCCCGCCATTTCAACTGGCAACCATTGCCATTAACCATCAAACAAGGCCGCGCTGCCGTGCGCCAACAGCCAATTAATGCGCAACCAAAACAACCAACAACCCCAACGTTGGGCGCTGAATTATTACGCGCCGAAGCCATAGATGCCGCTTATGCCGAACAACCAGCCTTGCGGGATGTCAACCTGCGCTTGCATGCTGGCGAAATTCTGGCAATTATGGGCCGCAATGGTTCGGGCAAAACCACCTTGTTGCGCCATTTGGTCGGCTTGCAGCAACCAACCAAAGGCCGCGTGTTGTTGCAGCAACAGCCAATTGCCAATCGTGCGGTTGAGCAGCTTGCCCAGCAGATTGGCTTTGTGCCGCAAAACCCCAGCGACATCTTGTTTCACCCTAGTTTAGAGCAAGAGCTTGCGTGGACACTTAAAAATCATGATCAGGCAATTGATCAAAGCCAAATTGTACAAACCTTGCAACGCTTGAATTTGCTGCATCTACGCGAGCGCCACCCACGCGATCTGTCTGGTGGCGAGGCTCAGCGAGCAGCATTTGCCGCGATTGTGGTTGCCAAACCACAAATTCTCTTGCTCGATGAGCCAACTAGAGGCTTGGATTACGCCGCCAAACAGCAGCTCGCTACGTTTTTGCAAGCTTTGGCCAGCGAGCAGCATGGGATTATCGTTGTAACTCACGATGTCGAATTTGTGGCGCTCTGTGCGCAGCGGGTGGTTTTGCTGGGCGAGGGCGAAGTCGTGGTAGAGGGTACGCCGCAAGTGGTGTTGGGTGATTCGCTGCTATTTTCGACCCAAGTTGGCAAATTGTTTCCCAAACTTGGCTGGCTAAGCGTTGCCGATGTGTTGGCTGGCACCCAATAACAAGCCCGCTAGCTTTATCAAACAGCGGGCTTGGCAAACATTCAATTAGCTTTGATTAACTTTGGCCTTGAGCGCAGCCAATTCGGCTTCGAGCGAGGTTTCTTGCTCCAAATCGCGGAATTTATTTTCCAGCGAATTGCTCTCCAATTTGGCCATTGCCTCAGCTTTGTACAAACGATCGTCGATTCGTTCTTCCATCGCGCCTAAGCGATCGCCTAATTCGCCTGAGCCTTGCATATTTTGCAGTGCCCTGGTGGCGGCTTCTTGCGACGTGGCGCGGCTGGTTTTGGCTTTGATCAAATCGCGTTTGGCGCGGGCCTCACCAATTTGCTGTTCCAAGCGGGCAATTGCATTGCGAAAATCCTTAACTTGCGCGCTTTGGGTTTCCGATTGGGTTGCATATTCGCTGGCAGCGGCGCTAAAGTGGCGCTTGCGTTCCAAGGCTGCACGGGCCAACTGTTCGTCGTTGCGTTCGAGGGCATTGGTGGCTTTGCGTTCCCAATCATCAGCTTGTTTGCGATTTTCGTCGCGCTTTTGCTCCATGCGGGTTGCTTGGGCCATGGCCATAGCAGTTGCCCGTTTGGCCTCACCATATTGAGCTTCAAGTTGGCGAATATATTCATCGGCCATGGTCACCGGGTTCTCGGCCCGATCAAACAAGGCATGCAACCAAGCGCGTACAATCGTTTTGATGCGTGTCCACATTGTGTAATGCTCCTACTGACTACTGTTGCATAGTACGTGTCACTGCTCAGAATGTTGCTTAAGCATACCGTATCTGCAAGAGCAAATGCAAGGATGCACCATTGCATTGTGCTCGTTGGCATCTATAATGCTTATACATGCCTCAGTTACAATCGCTTGCTAAAGGAGTTGAACTATGGCCGACAAGGAAAAAAAGGGTTTTTTTGGTAATTTGGCTGATCAGATGAAGGATGCGATTGACCAAAGTCGCGAACGTGCTGAAGCCGAAGCTAAGCCCGCCGCACCTGCGCCAGGGAATGTAATTGGTCAAATCCGTGAGCGTTTGAATGATCTGCACGAGAAGCAAGAAGATGCAGCTTCATCGTCTGTCTCTAGTGCGATGAATGCAATTAAAGAGGCGCAAGAGGCCCGCGAAAAGGCCGATGCCCAAACCGCCGCTACCAGCAACGCGCTTGCCGAGGCAGTGCGCAAAGCTCAAGAAACTGCCAAGGCCGAAGAAGCCGCCAAAGCTGAAGCAGCTAAAGCTGAAGCCGCCAAGGCCGAAGCAGCTGCTAAAGCCGAAGCAGCTGCCAAAGCTGAACAACGCTATACCGTCCAAGGTGGCGATACCTTGGGCAAAATCTCAGGCCGCTTTTATGGCGATCCAGCCCAATGGCGCCGCATTTATGAGGCCAACAAGGCAATTATCGGCAATAACCCTGATGTGATTAGCGTCGGCCAAGAGTTTATTATCCCCGATGCTAGCACCCCGCTGCCAGCCCAACGAACTTATACGGTGCGCTCTGGCGATACGATGCGTGCCATTGCCCAACGCTTCTATGGCGATGAAATGCAGTGGAAACGCATTTATCAAGCCAATCGCGACCGCATTCCCAACCCCGATGTGATTCACGTTGGCCAAGAATTTATCATCCCCGAATAAACTATAATTTGCTGCGTGGATGCTGGTTATTGCTGGCATCCACGCAGTAAAAGAGCATAGAACAAAGAACATAGAAGTTTTTTAGCCACGAATTACACGAATTGCACGAAAGATTTTATGGTTTAGCCACAGATTGGCACAGATTATAGGGATTATAATCGTGCCAGCCCAGAGCCACCAGCCAATAACCATCGTTTCTCTGCGCCTCTGCGTTAAATTTTTCGCCACGAATTACACGAAAGATTTTATGGTCTAGCCACAGATTGACACAGATTTGCTGGATTATCCTTTCTATAGCCAAAAGCCTATAACCTATAGCCTAATACCTGTGTTCTATGTTCTTATTTTGACTTCATCCTTCATGCCTCATCCTTCATCCTTTATAATGCTCGTAGCGATTCTTTCAGCGAGAGCATACAAACCTTCATGCATATTCTTCACGTGTATAAAGATTATTTTCCGGTGCTCGGTGGGATGGAAAACCATATTCGGGTGGTTGCCGAGGGCTTGGCCGAGCGCGGCCATCAAGTTACGGTGGCGGTCAGCAATACCTATCCTAAAACCGAGATTGAGCGCCGCAATGGCGTGGCAGTGATCAAAGCAGCCCAATGGTTGCGCAAAGCCTCAACCCCAATTAGCCCAATGAGCCTGCCGCTAAGTTGGCGCGTGCCTGCCGATATTATCCATTTGCACCATCCCTTCCCACCTGGCGATCTGCTCTATTGGCTGCGGCGGGGCAAGGCCAAATTGGTCATTACCTATCAGAGCGATATTGTGCGCCAACGCCGTTTATTGCAACTCTATCGGCCATTGCTAACCCGCACCTTGAACGCCGCCGATCGGATTATTGCCGCTAGCCCGCAGTATATTCAGACTTCGCCATGGCTGGCACCGCACGCTGCCAAATGTCGAGTTATTCCGCTGAGCGTCGATAGCGAGCGCTTTAATCAACTTGATCATGCGTCAATCCAAGCCTTGCGTGCGCAGGTTGACGCGCCCATGCTGTTGTTCGTTGGGCGTTTTCGCCACTACAAAGGCTTGCACTATCTGCTTGAGGCCATGCCAAAAATTCCTCATGCCAAGTTATTTTTGGTTGGCATTGGCCCCGAAGAGCCAAGGCTACGCGATTTGGCGCAACGCTTGGGGATTAGCGAACGTATTGTATGGGCTGGCGAAGTCCCGGATGAAGCCTTACCAAATTACTATGCCGCTGCCGATGTATTTGTGCTACCATCCCATTTACGAGCAGAAGCATTTGGAATTGTGCAACTCGAAGCCTTAGCTGCTGGCATTCCAATCGTCAGCACTGAATTGGGCACCGGCACAAGCTTTGTCAACACCCATGGCGAAACTGGGTTTGTTGTGCCACCAGCCGATCCTGCGGCGCTTGCCCGCGCGATCACTGTGCTGTTGGAGAATCCAGGCTTGCGCGCGCAATTTGGGGCCAATGGCCGCCAACGAGCAAGCAGCACCTTCAGTCCGCAGCGCATGCTCGATCAGATTGAAGCACTCTATAACGAGATTGTGAGTTAGGTATGCTATTACAAGCAGGAACCGAATTGTTGGGGCGTTATCACATCGTGCGGGCGATCGGCCAAGGCGGTATGAGCGCAGTCTATGCTGCGTTTGATCGCCAACTGAACACGCCGGTGGCGATCAAACACTTTCGCAATCACGATCCTGCTTTGCATGCCAGCCTCGACCGCGAAGCCCAAATTTTAGCGCGGTTGCAACACCCCGCCTTGCCGCGCGTCTATGATATTCGCCGCGATAACGATGATGCCTATTTGATTATGGATTTGATCGAGGGCGAAACGCTTGGCACGTTGCTAACCCAACGCGGCAGCGGCTTCGAGCCAGCAACGGTGGTGGCGTGGGCGGCAACCTTGGCCGAGCCACTGAGCTATTTGCATCAGCAAATGCCGCCGGTGATTCACCGCGACATCAAGCCGCATAATGTGATGCGCCCGCCCGCTGGCAAATTGATTTTGCTCGATTTTGGCCTAGCCAAACAGTGGTCAACTGGCCAGCAAAGCGTGATTGCCTATACCCTGCCCTATGCCTCGTTGGAGCAGATTCAGGGCACAAACACGCTTGATCAACGCAGTGATGTCTATGGATTTGGCGCAACGCTCTATCATTTATTGACCAATCGCGAGCCAGTTGATGCGTTGACTCGTGCCAGCGCCCAAATTTATGCCAACCCCGACCCATTGCCCTTGCCAAGCAGTCTGAATAATGCAGTTACGCCAGCGCTTGATCGGGTGCTCATGGATAGTTTGGCCTTGCGCGCCCATGAACGACCAGCGAGCATTCGTGATGTGGTGACGTTGTTGCAAGCAGCGCAATCAGCGACGGTGAGCGTGCCCTTAGTTGCGGCCAATAGTGCTGGGCAGCTAACAATTCGGGTTGATGCCCAACTGCCGGATGGGGTGAGTTATGCGCCGCCGCGTCGTTTTGAGCCACGACCTGCGCCAGCCTCAACTCCGGCTGCTCCACCACAGCGCCAACGCCGTTGGAGTGCTGCTGAGCAAATGAACCGCGCGCAGTGGAGTATGCCCAGCTACGAACGATTATATGAGGATCGCGCAGAACCAAAGCCATTCAGCCCACTCAATAATCAGCAATGGATGGTTACCCAACAAGAAAATAATAGCCGGATGAATGCAATCTTAGATGATGAGGAGCTTGAAAATCCAACCAAAGTAATGAATGTTGTGTTTATCCTGATTATATTGATTGTATTAGCGGCATTTGGTATCTACGCTTAGGGAGCGGTTATGAGTTTAGGAGTTGGTTCAATTTTGCTTGGGCGCTACCATATCGTGCGGGCCATCGGCCAAGGCGGTATGAGCGCGGTCTATGCGGCCTTTGATCGCCAATTGAATACTCCGGTGGCAATCAAACACTTTCGCAATTCCGATCCTGCCTTGCATGCCAATCTCGACCGCGAAGCCCAAATCTTGGCTCGTTTGCAGCACCCCGCCTTGCCGCGTGTCTACGATATTCGCCGCGAGCACGATGATGCTTATTTGATCATGGATTTGATCGAGGGCGAGACCCTCGGCACATTGCTGACCCACCGTGGCAGCGGCTTCGATCCAGCAACGGTGGTGGCGTGGGCGACAACCTTAGCCGAGCCACTGAGCTATTTGCATCAGCAAACGCCGCCCGTGATTCACCGCGACATCAAGCCGCATAATGTGATGCGCACGCCCGCTGGCAAATTGATTTTGCTGGATTTTGGCTTGGCCAAACAATGGTCGACTGGTCAGCAAAGTGTGATTGCCTACACCCTGCCCTATGCGTCGTTGGAGCAAATTCAAGGTACGACCACGCTCGATCAGCGCAGTGATGTGTATGGCTTTGGTGCGACGCTCTATCATTTGCTAACGAATCGCGAGCCAGTCGATGCCCTGACGCGCGCCAGCGCGCAAATTTATGCCAACCCTGATCCCTTACCCATGCCGAGTAGCCTGAACAACGCGGTTACGCCAGCGCTGGATCGGGTGCTGCTGGATTGTTTGGCCTTGCGCGCCCATGAACGACCAGCGAGCATTCGTGATGTGGTGAATTTGTTGCAAGCAGCGCAAACCGCAACGGTCACGGTGCCTATGGTGGCGACCACGAGTGCTGGTCAACCAACAATTCGGGTTGATGTCCAACTGCCGGATGGCGTGAGTTATGCGCCACCGCGTCGTTTCGAGCCACGACCTGCGCCAGCCTCAACTCCGGCTGCTCCACCACAGCGCCGCTCAATTTTTCGGCCCAAGGCACTTGAACAGCTGAATTATGGTCAGTGGATGGTTCCACGCTTTGAGCAACCATATGAGCAACGCGAGGAGCCAAATTCATTGAGTCCGCTGAATGATCCCCACTGGATGATTGCCCGCGATGTAACCAATCGCCGCATTAAATCGGCACTTGATGATGATGACGATGGGATTAGCCCAAGCCAAGTTGTGAATGTTATCTTCTTTCTTTTAATTATTATTGTTATCGGATCGTGTCCATTTTTGGGCTAGGGAGAAGCTATGAGTTTAGGTGTTGGGTCAACGTTACTTGGGCGCTACCACATTTTGCGCTTGATTGGCCAAGGTGGCATGAGCACGGTCTATGCAGCCTTCGATCAACAGCTCAAACATCAGGTAGCAATTAAGTACTTTCGCGGCCAGGATGCGGTTTTTCAAAGCAATTTGGAGCGTGAAGCCCAGTTGCTGGCTCGTTTGCGCCACCCAGCCCTGCCCCGCGTCTACGATTTGCAGCGGGTTGGCGATGCTGCTTTTTTGATGATGGATCTGATCGAGGGCGAGAATCTTGGCACGCTTTTGGCCCAACGCGGTGCTGCCTTTGAGCCAGATGTGGTGCTGGCGTGGGCCAAGGCACTCGCACCAGCGATCAGCTATTTGCATCATCAAACGCCACCAGTGATTCACCGTGATATTAAGCCGCAAAACATTGTGCGCACGCCAGAAGGCCAATTGATGTTGATCGATTTTGGCTTGGCCAAGCAATGGGCTTCTTCAACCCAAAGCGTCGTTGCCTACACCTTGGCCTATGCCGCTTTGGAGCAAATTCAAGCGACTAGCCCAGTCAATCAGCGCAGTGATGTCTATAGTTTTGCTGCCACGCTCTATCATTTGCTGACCAATTGTGAGCCAGCAGATGCACTTACCCGCGCTAGTAGTCTGATTAACGGCCAGCCTGATCCGTTACTTAGTGCTGATTTATTGAATCCAGCAATTGCGCCAAGTTTTGCAGTAGCATTACATAATGCGTTAGCTTTGGCTGCGCACGAACGGCCTGCAAGCATCGATCAATTACTGCGCCAATTGCAGCAGGGCTACCACAATCAAGCGCTGCTGAGCAGTGCTGGCCAACCAACGATCGTGCAACGCCAAGCAGTGCAAACGATTGCCTTACCAACTGCCACCAAGCCCGCAGTTTCAGCCCAGCAAATTTTGCAACCACAAATAGCACCCCAGCAAATTACCTATCAAGAAACGAGCGGGATCGAAGATCCAGTGAATCGCTTTATTGTTTTTGCAGCGGTTTTCATCGTGCTCGCCTTAGCTGCACTTTGCTTCTACGGACAATCATTCTAATAATCCTCTGATTGTAGTGATCTGCGCTGGGCAAGGTTTTGTGGTATGCTTGGCGTATTTGAGCTTTAAAATCGAAGGAGTCGCATCTGTGGCTGATTACAGCGCTTATATTGAAAAAAGTTTTCGTGAACATATTGCGATGGCCGAGCAGGTCTTGGCCGAACAATCAGCAACGATTAATACCATGGCCAATGTGTTGATCGCATGCTATCAACAAGGCCATAAGGCTATTTTTTGTGGCAATGGTGGCAGTGCTGCCGATGCCCAACACCTTGCCGCCGAATTTGTCGGGCGCTATTTGATCGATCGCCGCCCGATTCCGGCGCTGGCGTTACACACCGATACCTCGACCTTAACCGCTGTCGGCAACGACTATGGCTACGATCAAGTCTTTTCGCGCCAAGTTCAAGCCCATATGAACCCAGGCGATGTACTGGTCTGTTTGACCACCAGCGGCAACTCGGTTAACGTAATCAAGGCTGCCGAAGTGGCTCGTGAGTTGGGCAACCCAGTGCTGGCCTTGCTTGGTGGCGATGGTGGCAAGATTTTGCCATTGTGCGATCATGCCTTGGTCGTGCCATTCAAATTGCCTTATTTGGTGCAAGAAATTTCGATGCTCGTTGGCCACTTGCTATGCGACCTGACCGAGCAAGCCTTGTTTGCCAAATAACTGGCGTGATCGACGCAACGACGCAGCGATTGAATGATCGCTGCGTTTTTTAATTAAGTTTTTTAGGTGAGATTTAACCATGAGCCAAGCAGCTGTATTTATTGATCGTGATGGTACCATCAATGTTGAAGTTAATTATTTGCATCAGCCAGAACTGGTGCAACTTGAGCAAACGGTTGGCCAAGCAATTGCCCGCTTGAACCAAGCTGGTTTTTTGGTTTTAGTGGTGACAAATCAATCGGGAATTGCCCGCGGCTACTATAGCGCTGAGGATATGCAGGCAGTGCATCGGCGGATTAGCGAACTGCTAGAGCCATATGGTGGGCATATTGATGCTTGGTATTGTTGCCCGCATCATCCTGAGGTAACTGGCGAATGTGCCTGTCGTAAGCCCAACTTGGGCATGTTCGCGCAAGCCCAAGCAGAATTCGCGATCGATCTCAGCCGTTCGTGGATGATTGGCGATAAACTGCTCGATGTGCAAGCTGGCATCAATTTGGGCGTGCCAGCAATTATGGTCCAAACTGGTTATGGCGCACAGCATCAACACGATTTGCCTGCCCATGCTATGCTGGTAGCGAATCTTAATGCTGCGGTCGACCTGATTGTGCAGGAGTAAGTATGCAACCTCAATCACCCCAACCACCACATCTTCAACAACAACCAACCGTTCAAATCGTGCCGCCATGGATGATTTCGGCTACCTTCGATTTGCCAGGCTTTCGGGTGGTGCAAAATCGTGGGATTGTGCGAGGCATTGTGGTGCGCTCGCGTTCAGTCTTTGGCACGATTGGCGCATCATTTCAAACATTAGTCGGCGGTAACATTACCATTTGGTCGAAGCTGTGTGAGCAAGCACGGCTCGAAGCATTTGAAATTATGTCGTTGCATGCCGCTGAATTAGGCGCAAACGCGATTATTGCGATGCGCTACGATGCCACCGAAATTAGCGCTGGCGTGACTGAAGTGTTGGCCTATGGCAGTGCTGTCATCGTTGAGCCAGTTCGTTAATTCAAAATCAGCCAAGCTATTGCCAATGCTAGCTTGGCTTTTTTGTAAATTGCTTAAGCGTATGCCACAATAGCTCAGCACCCACAAAGATGAAAAATGGCCCAGCCCAGATCCCATTAACGAACAACCATGTAGACCGCCAAATAAAGCGGTGGTCGGCCATCAAGCTCTCGACGCTGCTGCCAACATACAGACGTGGGGCATTTTCGATCACAGTATAGCCATGAGTTTCAAGGTTTTTGGTGATCGCCGTTTGTTGCGGATTTGGATTGGTTGGCTTGGCAATTAGCGCTGCCTTGATTGGCTGCTTCCATTCTTCACATTCGTATTCAAAATAGCCGCCGCACACAGCCCATGCCGGAACTGGCTGGTTGGGCTGCCAATCGGGGCTAGTCAGCGGTGCAACGCTCATCGCATGTGAGGTTGTGCTCGAGCGCCGAGCATCACGGGTAGTGTAGGAAAAAGTTAGGCCATACTCACGTTGTACAACTGCTTGCTCCAGCGTGAAGATCATGGCCTCGGGATGCTCGCTGATTTGCTCAGCCCGAATGTTGTCAATTTGAATCTGACCATAATACAAGCGCTCTTGGCTTGTACCAATTCCGGTGCCAATCAGCGTGCCAATATTCAACAAACAAATCACGCCCAACAGCGCATGGTTGATCCAGCGCTGGCTGAGGCGAACAAACAGGACAATACTGGCGATTCCAGCAATAATACCGAGTAGATAGGACGCGGACTCGCCCAGCCAAAAGCCAATTGCCCCACCCAAAACTGCACACCACAAACCAAAAAGCATCCCTATTATTAGCGTGCGCCCAAAGTTTAGCCATTGAGTTTTCATCCATTGTTCCTTATCGATTACGCAACCAACGCCAGGTAAACCGCACACAGCCGATCAGCACAATTGGCACGGCCCAGACCAAAACCATGATGATCCACACAAACAGCCATTGCCAGCGTTTGGCGGTATTGAAGCTATTCGAGCCTGCGCCAACTTCTAGGATTGGGGCATTGTTTAGCTCTACATAATCGTATGTGGCGAGGTTGGTAAGCTTGGCAACGGTGTATTTATCGAGGTACAGTTCTTCGGGCAATGCGCCATTCACAATTGGGTCATCCCAATCGTAGCAAGCGATGTTGTAATCGGCGTTGCAGGCGGCCCAAGCAGGCACAGGATCGCCATATTGCCAAGCGCTGGTGGTCAGTGGCGCAAGGCTGTAGTAGCTGTAAGTGATGCGTGAGCTTTTGCGATCTTTGCTGGCAACTTTGTGGACTGTGGCATAGTTGGTTTGTACCACTGCATCATTGAAGTAAAAGCTTGCTGCATTTGGATAATAAGGAATTTCGGCGGCGCTAATATTACGAATGCTTTCTTTGCCAGCGGTGTAGCGCATATAGCGCCTGCCCATGCCTGTAAACATCAAAATAACTACGTGCCAGATGATGATCATGCCTGCAAAACCATTGCTGATGCGACCATCAGTAGCGCCAGCCCAATACGCGCTGATGCCTAGCCAAGCGATGCCAATGAGGGCAAATGACCATGGCGGCGGCGTGAGAAACCCCAAAATTCCGCCGATAACCACACATAAAACGCTGTTATAAAACCCTGCCGCCACGTGAAACCCAAGACTGCGCCATGATTCAAACATGGGCTGGCTCCTTTCGCTGCATTGCTGTGCGCTAGGTACGCAGCTAGCTAGCGAGGGTTTTAGTGTACTAGCCGATCGCTGGTTGGGGAATAGCACAAAAACACCGTTGGAATGGCTCCAACGGTGTTTTGTTGATTGAACTTTTGGGCTATTGCTTAGACGTTTTCTTCGTCTTCGTCGGTGCCAAGCAGTTCGTTCAAGGTTGGTTTGCGACCTTCTTCTGCTTGCAAGCGAGCCATCGCTTGAGCAAAAAGATCATCTTTCGGCCCGTTGCCGCTATCAATGTTCGTAACAGCGTTTAAGGCTTCGTCGAACGAGCGTGGTGGCGCTGGCTTGGGTTCGCTGGCGATTGCTGGCGCTGGCGTTGCTGCTGGCGTTTCGCGATCTGCTGGCGCGCTGGTGATTTGGGCAACGCGCAAGGCGGCTTCTTCGGCCAATTTGCGGCGTTGCTCCATACCCGTGCCTGCTGGGATGAGCTTGCCAATAACCACGTTTTCCTTCAAGCCACGCAGGTAGTCGATCTTGCCGTTGACGGCAGCTTCGGTCAATACGCGGGTGGTTTCTTGGAATGAGGCCGCCGACAAGAATGAGTCGGTCGACAACGAGGCCTTGGTAATCCCCAACAGCACTGGCACTGCCAACGCTGGATCGCCACCTTGGCTCACAATCGAAGCATTGATCCGATTAAGTTCGTGCAGTTCGACCAATTCGCCTGGCAACAGTTCAGTATCGCCTGGCTCTTCGATGCGTACCCGCCGCAACATTTGGCGCACAATCACTTCAATGTGTTTATCGTTGATCCCCACACCTTGCGAACGATAAACCTTTTGGGCTTCGTTGGTCAGGTATTCTTGCACTGCTTCGCGACCACGCAATTGCAGCATTTCTTGTGGGTCAGACGAACCTTCGGTCATTTGCTGGCCAACTTGGACTAAATCGCCATCTTTGACCCGCAAGCGAGCGGCGTGGGCAATAACTTCTTCATGTTCTTCGATGTCTTTGGCTTGAATCACCAAGCGATCATCGTCAACATAGACGTTGCCTGCCAAGCCTGCGACCAATGGTGGGCGGCTGTCGCCGTCAACATTGCTTTCGGCCAAGAGGTTGCCAATTTCGACCGCATCGCCATTTTTGACGACCACGCGATAGTCTTTGGGCAACATTTGCTCGTCGGTATAAACTTCCTCAGAGACGATCCGCAAGCGCCGAATGCCTTCTTCTTCGCGCACAATCTGGACGCGGCCAGCAATTTGCGCCAACACGGCTTTACCCTTAGGAATCCGCGCTTCGAAGATTTCTTGCACCCGTGGCAAACCTTGGGTAATGTCGGTATCAGTTGCAACACCACCGGTGTGGAACGTCCGCAACGTCAGCTGCGTCCCTGGCTCACCGATTGATTGGGCTGCAATAATCCCAACAGCTTCGCCAATTTCGACCATCTTGCCAGTGGCAAGGTTGCGGCCATAACACTTGCGACAAATGCCATAATCGGCGTTACAGGTCAATACTGAACGGACATAAATGCCGAATTCAGCTTGGGCCTCTTTGTCGAGTGATTTCAGGACGTTGGCGATATGCTTGCCATCATCTTCTAAGATTTCGCTATCAGTCGGGAAAACGACTTCACCAGTCACCGGATTGGTAACCGGAGCCACCGTCACGCGCCCAACGATGCGATCTTCGACCGAGGCCAAAATATCGCGGCTGACCCGAATCCACATGCCTTCGGTGGTGCCACAATCTTCGATTGTCACAATCACATCTTGGGCAACGTCAACCAAACGGCGGGTCAAATAGCCAGCGTCTGCTGTCCGCAAGGCGGTATCAGCCAAACCTTTCCGGCCACCGTGAGTCGAGATGAAGTATTCGATAACGCTCAAACCTTCGCGGAAGTTGGCGGTAATCGGCAGTTCGATAATCCGTCCGGTTGGGTCGGTGGTCAAGCCCCGCATCCCAGCCATCTGGCGAATTTGCTCGACGTTACCACGCGCCCCAGAGGTTGACATCATCGAGACTGGCCCGAATGGATTCAACGAGCGTTGGACTTCAACCTTAATTTGGTTGGTTGCATCAAGCCATGCCGAAACCACTTCGCGATAGCGTTCGTCGTCGGTAATCAGTCCACGGCGCTGCATCTTTTCGATGTCTTGCACCTTCTTGTAGGTTTCTTCCACAATCGCATTTTTGGTGTCGGGAACTTCTACGTCCGAAGCCGAGAAGGTCATCCCGCCCAAGGTGGCGTGCTTGAAGCCCAAGGCCTTGATCCGGTCGGCCAAACGTGCCGTTCGTTCCGAGGCATAGAAGCGCAACAACGATTCTTCCGAGGTTTCAGGGCCGAAGCGTTCAATTAATTCTTGATACACATCAGCAATGATGTTCTCGCGTTGGGAGTGGAAGCGATAACAATCGGCGATCAAGGCTTTCAAGCCCGATTTGCCAACCAAGAAGTTGCGATAGTGCAAGGGTGAGCGATAGCCGTTTTCGCCAGCTTTTGGCTCGCCTTGGTAGCGCAACGCATTGTTGAAGATGATCCGCCCCACACTGGTCTCAATTAAGACCCGTGGGGTTACACCATCCAACGATGGCAATTCTTTATCGCGCAAATCGCTGCCTGGCAGAATGTAATCTTCGATCACAATCCAGACTGGCGCTTGAATATGTACGATGCCGTTGGTGTAGGCCAACAAGGCTTCGTCAATTGAACCAAAGCGCTTGCCGCCACCCTTGGCTCCAGGCCGAACTTGGGTCAGATAGAAACAACCCAACACGATGTCTTGTGATGGCGTAATAATGGGATCGCCAGTTGCAGGTGACAACAGGTTGTAGGTCGAGATCATCCGGCGACGCGCTTCTTCTTGGGCCTTGCGCGACAATGGAACGTGCACAGCCATTTGGTCGCCGTCAAAGTCGGCGTTGAACGCAGCACACACCAAGGGGTGCAATTGAATCGCCGAGCCTTCGATCAGCTTGGCTTCAAAGGCTTGAATTGACAAACGGTGCAGCGAAGGCGCACGGTTGAGCAATACCAAGTAGTCTTTGATGACTTCTTCGAGTACATCCCACACTTCTGGGCGAACCCGCTCAACGAAGCGCTTGGCTGATTTGATGTTGTGGGCAAAGCCTTTATCGACCAAACGGCGCATGACGAATGGCTTGAACAATTCCAAGGCCATTTTCTTGGGCAAACCACATTGGTGCAATTGCAGGGTTGGCCCAACCACAATCACCGAACGGCCAGAGTAGTCGACCCGCTTACCCAAAAGGTTTTGGCGGAAGCGACCTTGCTTGCCCTTGAGCATATCGCTCAAGCTCTTCAGCCGATGCTTGCCCTTGCCACTGACTGGGCGTCCACGGCGACCGTTGTCGATCAAGGCATCAACTGCTTCTTGCAACATCCGTTTTTCGTTGCGCACGATGATTTCAGGTGCGTTTAGCTCCATCAAGCGCTTGAGGCGATTATTGCGGTTGATCACCCGCCGATACAGGTCGTTCAAGTCGGAGGTCGCAAATCGACCACCATCAAGCTGCACCATCGGGCGCAAATCTGGTGGAATCACTGGCAACACGGTCATAATCATCCATTCAGGACGATTGCCGCTCTTGCGGAATGCTTCAACCACGCGCAGCCGTTTGGTGGCTTTCTTGCGGCGTTGGCCCGATGAACTTTGGACTTCGGCTTGGGTTTGATTCGACAATTCATCGAGATCAACCATCGATACGATGTCGCGCACCGCACCAGCACCCATATCGGCCTTGAAGGTGTAGGGCGCTAAATCACGCAGAATCCGATATTCGTTTTCCGAAATGATTCGGTGCAACTGAATATCATCCAAGCGATCAAGCTTGTCTTTTTCTTCTTTGTTGAGATCTTCAAGCTGCTTGATCAAGGCCGTGGTCAAACGCTCTTGCTCAGCATCAGCCACCGATTGGCGTTGATCACGCTCGCCGTCAGCCAACAAACGCACGTTTTCAATTTCGTATTCGCGGCGTTGTTCAAGCTTTTCGCGCTCTTGATCGATCAGTTGTTCGAGTTGTTCCAACGTGCGTTCGCGCACTGGCTCGTTTTCTTCGAGCAGCACCGTACCCCGATACACAATATCTTCATCGGCTAGTGCGTCGATGCCGATCAGTTCTTCGAGGTGTTCGCGCAATGCATTGGCTTCGTCTTCGATTTCTTGGCGTTGGCGGGCAAATTGTTCATGCGTGCGCTCCAACGTGCCTTCCATGGCATTATCCATCGCCGCAAGGTCTTTGCTTAAACGGGTTGCCTTTTCGCCACGTTGTTCAAGGATTTTTTCTTCCAGATCTTTGCGCCGCACGCCAAAGTCGGTCTTCATTTGCTCACGTACATTGCCCAATGCCAGATCATCGACATCGGTAATAATGTATGAAGCAAAATAAAGTACCCGCTCAAGATTACGCGGCGATATATCTAAAAGTAAACCCAAACGCGATGGTGTGCCTTTAACAAACCAAATATGCGATACAGGTGAGGCAAGTTTGATATGACCCATGCGATCGCGTCGCACTTTAGATCGCGTGACTTCTACGCCACATTTATCGCACACAATGCCTTTATAACGCACACGTTTGTACTTGCCACAGTAACATTCCCAATCGCGCGTGGGTCCGAAGATTTTTTCACAGAACAAGCCATCGCGTTCAGGACGCAGGGTTCTATAATTAATCGTCTCTGGTTTTGTTACTTCACCGTGTGACCAGCTCAGGATGTCTTCTGGTGAAGCGAGACTGATGCGAATTGCATTGAATTCATTGATTTCGAGCATGGTTGAACGCTCCTCGGTTAAGGAAGATAGTTTGCAAAATGCAAGCGCATCTTCTCGGTAATTGTTCCCCGCTCAGGCGACTTCTTCGGTTGCCATTGCTCAAATTGCTGCGCGATAGCAGCTTTACGTGCTAGCATCAGGCCATTATTATTACGATATAGCCAAATTGCTAAACACTTAGCACGAATTGTGCTCCACTTGATGTAATAATTATTGCGATTATGGCTAATATTTGGTGCTGGTATTCCGGTCATTAATTCAATATATCTACCTGTTTCAAGCAGTAATTGCTGAGAGCCAGAATAAATTTGAATAACAGGCCGATCACCATTCCAAACTAAGGTACCATCACCATCAATAAACCCACGAATAAAATCCACGAGATATTCGGTTGGTACATTAGGAAAGCCTATAACATGCGATTTGTTTGGAATTCCTCCAAGGTTGAGTAGATCATGATACAAGCCTTGATTGCAAATGACCATTTCGTGACAGCTTGATTCTTTACGTACTTGGCGTAAAGCTGCTGTTGCACCCATAGTATTAGCAATAGTTTGTAAGTGTTCTATATCAATGCTGGCGATCTGAACAAGGTGACCACCATTTCTGGAATGAATTCGCATATATCCATCGGCCCACCAATAACCTAGAACATAGGCCATGGTTGGTGACCATGTGCGAAAGAAAGGGTTGCTAGCAGCAGGTCGAGCCATGGTAGCACCGTGCGATAACGAGGCGGTAGTTCACGTCATTGGGAACTACCGCGAGAGCAATGGATCGCAACCGAAGTTTAGAGTTCGCCTTTTTCCATCCCCGACAGGTTGATGCCGTCGAGTGAGATTAAGTCATCGGCTTCGCTATCGGTTAGCTCAACCGGGCGTTCATCAGCGGTCAACACATCGACCGACAGACCAAGCGATTGCAACTCTTTGATCAAGACCTTGAACGATTCTGGTACGCCGGCTTCGTTGATCGGATCGCCCTTGACGATCGCCTCATACGTTTTGACCCGACCAACCACGTCGTCGGACTTGACCGTGAGCATTTCTTGGAGAATATAGGCTGCGCCATAGGCTTCGAGCGCCCAGACTTCCATTTCCCCAAAGCGCTGACCGCCGAACTGTGCCTTACCGCCGAGTGGTTGTTGAGTCACCAAGCTGTAGGGGCCAGTTGAGCGAGCGTGGATCTTATCTTCCACTAAGTGCGCCAACTTGAGCATATATTTGTAACCGACGGTCACTGGATTATCGAATTTCTCGCCAGTACGGCCATCGTAGAGATCGATCTTAGCATCGGATGGTAAGCCTGATTCAGCGAGTGCTTTGACAATATCCTCATCGCGTGCGCCGTCGAAGACTGGCGTGGCAATGCGGAAGCCCAAGCGTGAAGCAGCCCAACCCAAGTGGGTTTCCAAAATCTGGCCGATGTTCATCCGGCTTGGCACAGCCAACGGATTCAAGACGATATCGACAGGCGTGCCATCTGGTAAGAATGGCATATCTTCGATTGGCAGCACACGGCTGACCACGCCTTTGTTGCCGTGGCGACCAGCCATTTTATCGCCGGGGCTGATTTTGCGTTTTTGGCAGAGCATAACGCGCACGGTTTGGTTGACCCCGACTGGCATTTCAGTCGTTTCATCGCGGGTAAAGACCTTGACATCAATGACTTTACCTTTGACCCCGTTGGGAACGCGCAAGCTACTATCTTTAACTTCGCGAGCCTTTTCACCGAAGATCGCCCGCAAGAGGCGTTCTTCAGCGGTCAGGTCAGTTTCGCCCTTGGGTGTGATTTTGCCAACCAAAATATCGTTTGGCTGCACATCAGCACCAACGTAGATAATCCCGCGTTCGTCCAAGTTTTTAAGGCTATCTTGGCCGACGTTTGGAATATCGCGGGTAATTTCTTCGGGGCCAAGTTTGGTATCGCGGGCTTCGACTTCATATTTTTCAATGTGAATCGAGGTGAAAATATCTTCGCGGACCAAGCGTTCGCTAACCAAGATCGCGTCTTCGAAGTTCCCACCTTCCCAAGGCATATAGGCCACGAGAATGTTTTGGCCAAGCGCTAGCTCGCCATTTTGGGTCGAAGAACTATCGGCGATTACCTCGCCAGCCCGAATTTTATCGCCAATAAAGACGCTTGGGCGTTGGTTGATACAGGTATCTTGGTTCGAGCGCAAGAACTTGAGCAATGGATAGGTGCGTTCGGTGCCATCGTTTTCGCGCACCAAAATGCGTTCGCTATTTGATGAAAGCACCACAGCATCGGCACGAGCCACAACCACCTGACCTGAGTCGCGGGCGGCTTTGTGTTCCATGCCAGTGCCGATAATTGGCGCGTCTGGGCGCAACAATGGCACTGCTTGGCGCTGCATATTCGAACCCATCAAGGCACGGTTTGCATCGTCGTGTTCCAAGAACGGAATCAACGCGGTTGAAACGCTGACCACCTGCTTGGGCGAAACGTCCATATAATCGACAGAAGCGATTGGTGATTGGACGAAATCTTCAGCGTGGCGGCATGAAACCGTTGGGTCGATAAAGCGGAAGCGTTCGTCGAGCAAAGCGTTGGCTTGGGCAATAATGAACTTATCTTCTTCGTCGGCTGGCAAGTAGTCGGTTTCATTGGTGACAACTGGGTGAATTTTGATTGCGCGCAAGGGCAAATCGGCAATTTTGGTTGCCAAGGCCCGATCAATTTCGGTGCCAGTTTCAGCGATCAAATCGCCAGTCGCTGGGTTGACAATATCTTCGCGCAGCAACTGGCCATTCAGCACACCAATCGCAATGATCTTGGCTAATTCCTCGTCAACGCGAGCGCCAGCGCGGGCGATCAACTCGCCAGTGCTCAGGTGGCGGACATCGCGTGTGGTCATGCCGCGTTCAAGCCAAAGTGGCGTGTTATCGACTTCACGGTACACGCGGCGATATGGCGTTTCGAGGAAGCCCATTTCGTTGACGCGGGCAAAGGTCGACATCGTGCCAATCAGACCGATATTTGGCCCTTCAGGCGTTTCGACTGGGCAGATCCGGCCATAGTGCGAGTGGTGAACGTCGCGAACTTCGAAGCCAGCGCGATCGCGGCTCAGACCACCAGGCCCAAGCGCTGAAAGCCGGCGTTTGTGGGTCAACTCAGCCAATGGATTGGTTTGATCCATGAACTGCGAAAGTTGCGAACCGCCGAAGAACTCGCGCATTGCAGCGACCACAGGCCGGATATTGATCAAGCCATTGGGCGTTGCTGCCTCTGGTTCTTGCAACGACATACGTTCCTTGATGACCCGTTCCATGCGCAACAAACCGACGCGGAATTGGGTTTGAATCAATTCGCCAACGGTCCGCACACGGCGGTTGCCAAGGTGGTCAATATCGTCTGGGTTGCCAATCCCATTATTGAGATCGATCAAGCGCTCGACAATTTTGAACAAATCGGCTTTGCTCAGGACGCGCATGCTGAGGCTGGGAATTTCTTGGCCTTCGAAGAGGCGGCTTTTTTCCCAGAGATTACGATTTAATTTATAGCGACCGACTTTGCCCAAGTCGTAGCGGCGCGAGTTGAACAGCAAGGTTTCCAATAACGAGCGAGCGTTATCGACGGTTGCTGGGTCACCTGGGCGCAAGCGCTTGTACAATTCCATAATCGCTTCTTTGGCATTGGTTGATGGATCTTTATCCAAGGTTGAAGCGATATATTGGTGGTCGCGGTTAACATCGACATTCGCGAACAAGGCCATAACTTCTTCGTTGAGGCCACATTGATCGAGTGGTTTCTCGCCGAACAAGCCCAGCACAGCGCGGATCAAGATGGTGACTGGCAACTTACGTTTGCGGTCGACCTTGACCGAAAGCACATCGCGCTTATTGGTTTCGAACTCCAGCCAAGCACCACGATTGGGGATCAACTTGGCGCTATGGAGCGAACGACCGCTGGTTGGCTCTTTTTCTTCTTTGAAATACACGCCAGGCGAGCGAATCAACTGCGACACAACAACCCGTTCTGCGCCGTTGATCACAAACGTCCCATTATTGGTCATCAATGGGAAGTCGCCAAGGAAAATATCGCTTTCCTTGATTTCGCCAGTCGTTTTGACCTTTAACCGCACGCGGACACGGAGTGGCGCGGCGTAGGTCATATCGCGTTCACGGCACTCAAATTCGTTATAGCGGGGTTCGCCGAACTCATAATCGCTAAACGAAAGCTCTAGGTTTTTGCCCGTGAAGTCGTCGATGGGATTAATTTCATCGAACAACTCACGAAGCCCCTCACGTTGAAACCAGCGAAACGAATCGATCTGGGTTTCGATCAACTTCGGTAATTCAATCGCATCGGTAATGCGAGCAAAACTCCGACGTGATGCGATCATCGCACGACCTTGGTCATCGCGGAAGATACTGGACGTGATCAGCGGTGGCAGGATAACAGTTGACTGAACTTGCGGCATCAGCTTCGCTCCCTAGCCCCGCAAAAGCACAAAATGCTCACCTCCAAACACCCGTAGTCAAAAATGCGACTTGTGGTTGTCCGGCTGCGAGTTTGACTGCTTTTGGCGGCAGCGCAACGAAAAATACGCCCAACGGCGTGGTATTGATATACATTCTTGGCGTGGATCGAAAGCCTCGTCCAAACACTACGAAAAGCTATTTTTGCAAAAGGAGATTATAACAGCAAGGTCGAGAGGTGTCAAGAGACAATACGAGGTTTAAACTTGCGGGCATTATACTCTTGCGCTCGAGAGAAGTCAACCCCTTTTTTTAGAAATTCGCACATATGTTTTGAAGGCTAAGAAAAGGGGTTGTTTGGTTAGTGTTGTTCGAGCCATTCGCGGGCAAATTGGGCATCGCGGCCAATTTGGGCTACCAGCTGTTCGATGCCAGCAAATTTTTGTTCGCCGCGAATATGCTGCAAAAAGCTGACCCGCAACGAGCGGCCATAAATATCTTCGTTGAAATCGAAAAGATGGGCCTCGACCGCACGCCCAAGCACGCCAAAGGTTGGCCGAACGCCAATGTTGGTCACCGCGCCAAAACTGCGCCGATCATCAAGCAACTGAACGTTGCAAACATACACGCCATCTGCTGGCAACATGTGATTGCTGGCAATTTGCACATTGGCGGTGGGAAAGCCAATTTTGCGCCCGCGCTGGTCGCCTGGCACAACGATGCCTTGTAAGCTAAACGGTCGCCCAAGGTAGTGATTGGCGGTTTGCACATCGCCAGCGGCCAAGCAGCTGCGAATTGCAGTCGAGCTAACAATCTCATCATCAAGCGTCCAATAGGGAATTGGCTCAATTGTAAAGCCCAGCTCCTGCCCTAAATTCTGCAACACGGGCATGGTGCCAGCACCACGGTGACCAAGCTTAAAATCTGGCCCAATCCATAATTCGCGCACTGGAACGTGATTTAACAATAGTTGTAGAAACGCCTTGGGGCTAAGTTGCGAGGTGGCCTGATTAAACGGCAGAACGGCCAAGAGATCAATGCCAAGATCTTGCATTAACGCTGCACGCTCATTGATGGTGGTCAAATAGCGAATCTCACGCTCAGGCCGCAGAATCTCATCAGGATGCGGATCAAACGTCAGCACCGCACTATGACAATCGAGCTGGCGAGCGCGTTCAACCAAACGGCGAAGAATGTGTTGATGGGCTTGATGCACGCCATCAAACTTTCCAATCGTTAAGAGCGTCGGAGTTTTATACTGCACGCTGGCAAGTTCAGCAAAATGCATGGCCTAGTTCCAATTCATAAAGTTGCCAATATCGCCTCAAAAGATACCATTGTCATTGGTAAATAGCAAAGGATGTGCGAGGGGCCAGCGATGAAGGATGAAGGATGAAGGATGAATTATGAGGGATCAGATAAAAATCAGAAGGCAAAAGGCAGAAGGCAAAAAGAGAATAGGGCTATTGGCTGGAGGCTAGGGCTATCGGACAAGTTGTGGCGAAAAAGCGGCTCATTGTTAACGCAGCGGCGCAGCGGATAGATGGCTATTGGCTGGAGGCTAGGGGCTTTTGGCTTGTGGAACTCAATCTGAGTAATCTGTGCCAATCTGTGGCTAAAACGTAGCCTTCGTGCGCTTTGTGGATCAAATTAACGCAGAGGCGCAGAGCGACCGAACGATGATGGATGAAGGATAAGGGATGAAGCCTAGAGCCTAGAGCCTCATCCCCTTCGCGTTCTTCGTGGATCAATTCCCGATCCCCAGCCCCTGAACCCCGACCCCTAGCTTTAAGCCTCAGCCTTAGCTCGATAGCGTAACAACATGCCACCAAGCGTAATCAACCAAATTTGCCAGAGACTACCACTGACCATCAACATTGGCCCAGCGCTGAGATTATAGACCTCGATCAGTGGAATGAGCACGCTAATGGCAACCACCAGCCCACTATAGCCAAACCAGCGTGGTAATTGGCGCTGCCGCAGAATGCTCAACGATATCCCTGCTGTCCACAAACCAGCAAAAAAGGCTACGCCGATTTGTTCGCCAACTCCGCCAGCGTAGTTGTTGAAACTGGTATACAGCAACTCGATACTTGCGCGCAGATTGGGATCGCTGGTTGTACTGTATTGTTCGGCTAAACTGGGCATTAGCAAGAGCCAACGCCCAATGCCTAGCAATTTGGCGAAGCCTGCCAAGATGCCAAAGCCTGCGCTGACCCGTAGCAAGCTGCTTTCGCTGCCCAAAATCTGCCAAAGCAACAAGGCAATTGGAATGAGCATGGTCGCCGAGAGAAAGTAGGCTGTGTAGCCCAAGGCAACCGCCGAGCGTTCTTGCAGAATCAAGGGCAAGGCTTGGGCGGCAGGGTTATCAAGGCTAGCTGGCCAATCGATGGCGCTGCCAAGCACCAAAAATGTCAGTATAAAGATCAAAAATTGGCTAAAGAGCAAGCCTGCTGCCCAGCGATAGGTGCTGGTTCCGTTGCGTGCAGCTTGGTTGGTTGTTGGATAGGCTTTGGTGGCGATCATAGTCGTTCCTTTCAAATTTAAGTTGGTTGGGCGATTGGGAGTTGTAGCTCGATAACCGCAGGCTCGCGAATGCCGCCCTGTGGATCGTGGGCAGGCCCAGAGCGATGAAACTCACGTAGCGGCCCAATAATCTGGTAGTTGTGTAAGCCAACCCAGCCCAACAGCGCCAAAGCAGCGGCGTGAATCTCGCTAAAACTGCCTTCGAAAGCGAGGGTTGCGGCCAGTTCGAGGCTAGACAAGGTTTGAAACTTGATGTTGCTATCGGGCAATTGGGCTAAATTGTGCTCGGCCAAACTCACGGAGACTTCGACTTCAATATCGGTTTCGCTAAACTCCTCGTTGTGATAGATCGTAATTTCTTGGGCAAGGATTGGGATGCGCTGCTGGTGCACATGTTGATACAGTGATGTATAAAGCCGATGGCAGTAATAGCCCATTTGATCAAGGCTTGGTACAATCGCTTGCATGCTGACAACTGGCTGGGCATCGGTCGATTTGAGCATCATTGCGTAGGGCCATGGCTCTTGTTCATGCTCAATTTGGGCCAAACGAGCGCTGACCTCGGCTAATTGGGCTTGCTTTTTGGCAAGTTCAGCGGTTAAACGGGATTCTTGCAAGCGCAACATACCGCGCAGTTGACCAGCCGAAAGATCATCATGGTTCAATAGTTCGCTAATCTGTTGTAGACTGAGGCCCAAGCCGTTGAGCGCAACAATTCGATGCAGCCGTGGCAATTGCTCGACCGTGTAATAGCGATAGCCTGTCCACTGATCGATCTGGCTTGGAATGAGCAAGCCTAACTTGTCGTAATGGCGGAGCATGCGCACCGAAACCTGCGCCAAGCGCGAGAATTCACCAATTTTGAACATCGCATCCATCCTTGTGTAACGCTGCCGTTGATGCTACACCCTAGCACAGTGGTAGAGTCAAGCGGCAATTAATCGCAGCATTTAACCAACCGAGAGGAGTTCCATGATGGCAGCGTGGCTTAAAATGACGCTGTGGTCGTTGTTTATCGTTGTTGTCAGTTGTAGCCTAGCAGTAGGCTTTGTGGTTTATTCATTTAATCGTATGTTTGGCCGAAATACGCCTGAGAAGGCTCGGCTTGCGCCAATTATTATTGACGAGCCAATCGGTGATTGTAGTATTTCACCAGCGCGTAACTTTGTTTTAGCAACGGCATTTAAAGACGGGGTGGGATCACAGAAAATCTATAATTTAAAAACTGGCGACGAAGTTGCTTATCCTGATCATCCTGAAGCCGATATCTATGGAAATAACAGCTATGGCAACGCACTAGGCTGGATCAATGACCCAACCCAAGATATTGCGTTAGTTTCTCCCTACTGGCTCGTTAACTTCACCACAGGAGAGGTAACAAAAGTTGAGTTGTCGGTTGAGCAACAGTCAACAGATTGGTGGGAACCACTCTTAATGCCTGATTATCAAGACTTCTCTGTGAAATCGCCAGATCAACGGTATGTTGCTGACTCAGGCAGGATTTATCGAGCAACGACGGGCAAATTGTCAATAAGTGATTTAGTTGTGTCATTCTCCGATAGTTACCCTGAAGTATGTACTAATCCTTGGGAGCCAGATAGTAGCGGTTATTACTTTATTGATGGGTCTTCACGGGCCGATATGAGTGGACCACTGCGTTTCCTCAAAAATCCTGAACGTTAGACCATAACTCAATTTTGTGGAAACTAGCAGAGAGGAGCAGATTATGACCTATTGGTTTCGAGCTATGCTCTGGACAGTATTGGGCGTTATTACTAGCTGTTGCGTGTTAATCGGCTTATTCAAGCTGCTTTCTGGGCAACGTACACTCAAAGATATGATGATGGCACCGATTGTTATTGACGAACCCATGGATGAGTGCAGTATTTCAGCAACACGAAACTTTGTTATAGCGACGACGATGCTTGGTAAATGGGAGCAAAAAATTTATAACCTGAAGACTGGTGACGAAATTGAGTATCCTGCTGCTCCTGATCTCGAAGGTTATGGTGAAATCCTGGGTTGGATTAATGATCCAACCCAGGATGCTTTCTTCGTAGAACCGCACTGGATGGTTAATTTAACCACAGGAGTTGTATCGAAAACCAAAACGCTCGGTTGGGAGCAGGATAATTATTGGTGGGCATCGCTTGTAATTCCTGGTGATGGCGAAGTCTATTCAAAATCGCCTGATCAGCAGTATGTGGCTGGTTCTGGCTCGATTTATCGAGCAACTAACGCAGATCCTCCCTTAGGCGAGGTCGTTGTAGACTCCTCATTTGGTTTGACTGAGCGATGTATTAATGCCTGGGAGCCAGATAGTAGTGGCTACTACTTTATTGATGTTAATTCACGCTTCAGGGTGAGCGGCCCATTGCACTTTGTCAGAAATCCTGAGCGCTAGCGCGGCTTGAACATTCTGCTTAACTGGCATACATACCAAGAAAGGAATGAATTATGGCGATCACAATTCAGCGGCTTGGGGTGGGCGACGAGGCGATTATTCAGCAGTTGGCGCTTGATGATGCGCTATTTGGGCTTGAACCTGATGATGATCAGCCATTGATTGCGCTTGACGATCACGCTGCCCGCCAGTTTTTGGCCAATCCAGCGGTCTTGTATTGGGTGGCACGCGAAGCCGAAGTGATTACTGGCTTTTTGTATTGTTTGGTCGTGCCGCTGCGTTCAGGCGCAGGCAGCGAAGTTTTGCTCTACGAAATTGGCGTACATCATCAGTGGCGCCGCAACGGCATTGGCCAAGCGCTGATCCAAACCATGGAAGCATGGATGGCTGAGCATGCAACGAGTGCAGTCTGGGTGCTGGCCGATAATCCAGCTGCTACGCTGTTTTATCAGGCCTGTGGCTTTGCAATCGAGGAAGAACAACCAACCTATCTAGTTAAGAACATAGAGCATAGAGCATAGAGCATAGAACATAGCATTTGGGGATCAGGGGTCGGGGATCAGATTTTAACGCAGCGGCGCAGAGAGATTGTGGTCATTGGCTATTGGAAACTAATCTGAGCCAATCTGTGCAATCTGTGGCTAAAAATCAGCCCTTCGTGTCCTTCGTGGATCAGATTTTAACGCAGAGGCGCAGAGGGATTGTGGCTATTGGCTATGTCCTATCGGAACATTATTCGTGCAATTCGTGCAATTTGTGGCTAAAAATGTTCATGGCTATCGGCTTTGGGTCAGCAACAACATAATCTCAAAAATCTGAGCCAATCTGTGGCTAAAAACATTTATGGCTATAGGTGATAGGCTGTGGGTTAGCGGAAGATTATTGGTGGAATCGTGGAATTTGTGGCTAAAAACAGCCTTTGCGCCCTTTGTGTTCTTCGTGGTTTCAGCCCTTCGTGGATCAGATTTAACCCAGAGGCGCAGAGAACCAAAGGATGAGGGATGAAGCCTATAGCTTATAGCCAAAAGCCTCATCCCTTCCGTGTGCTTCGTATATTCCTATCTGGCCCCTCGCTTACTGCCGCCGAGCGCGATTTTTAGCGGCCCGCAAGCGTTCAATCGGATCTTCTGCTTCGTCAATGGCCTTGGTAGAATTTTCTGGTTTGCTTGGCAATGGCGTGGTTGCTGGATTATCCTTGGGCTTGACTTCGCGCTCGCTTTTATCGCTGAACATTTGCTGGCGCGCACGGCCCTTGGCCCCTTGCAAACTGCTCATGGTGGCGGTTGGCACAGCAGCAGCGGTTTGGCGTTCTTTGCGGGCTGCTTGCAAGGCCGTAAAATCTTTGCGCCGCAAATTAAGCCGACGAGCTGCAACATCAAGCAGCAGCAAAACCAGCGCCGCAAACAACAAGCCCAAATCGATTGGCGTAGCGCGGCGGACTGCATCGAGCGTATGATCGAAGGCTTGGATTGGCTGGCTCAAACTGCGGCCAGCAGTGGCCTTGGCCAAGGTGCTGAGCAATTCAGGGTTAGCTTGGCCTTGGCGATATTCAGGCGAGTAGGGCACAATCAAGCCCAAGGTGCGAGCAAAGGCTGGCTTACCATTGGCATCATTGCCAACAACCTGAATCAAATAGGTGCCAGCAATGGGGCTTGCAACCCGTGCCCGATATTGGCCCGGCCCAACTTCGACCAAGGTTGCGTCGATAGCCTCGCCCGTTGGCCCAACCATACGCGCATTGACGTTCATTGCAGTTTGGGGAGCGCCCTGCTCGTCGTTGGCCACAATATCAATTTGCACATCGCTGCCAATCAATGAAGCTTCGCCGCTCACACTATCGTTGCTGATGCGTGGCAAAAGCCAGCCAACCAATTGGGCTGTGAAGCGCGGAAATTGATCCCACGTCACCCAATTGCTGGCCCACTTGCCCTTGAGATCGCTCGTCCAGGCGATGCTCCGGCCTAGCCCATATTGCCATTGAGCCAAGATTGGTGAGCCATCGCTGGCCGTTAAAATAACTTGAGCGTTATCTTTTTCGACAGTGCCGTTGTAGCCCAACAAGCTTGGCAAGCCCTCTTGCAAATCGGCTAGCACTGGGCTATCGCCAGCATAGGCTGGGGTAAATTGCTCCTCGACGATGTAAGTCCCAACTGCTTGAATCGTTTCTTGCAAGAAGATTTGGGGTACTTCTTCCATCACGCGGGCTGGATAATAGCGTCCGCCGCCAAGCTCTGCGTAGCGCTGCAAGGCGTTATCCGAACCATTACCTGCTGCAACGACCGAGAGCGTGATGCCATCTTTGTTCATATTTTCGGCAATATTGCCAATATCGGTGGCATGGCCCCAGCCGTCAGTCAACAGAATCGCATGTTTGATTTTGGCATCGCTTTGGCGCAATTGCTCGTAGGCGGCGTTCATGCCGCTGACCACGTTGGTTTGGCCGCTTGGTGGCACCGGAGCCAGCGCCGCTACAACATCATCTTGGCTCGGTACTTTATTGAGTTCAATCGTCCAGTGAGCTGCATCATCAAAGGTTACAACGCCTAATTTATCGTCTTTGCCCAACACCGATGCTGCTTGGGCTACCGCTTCTTTGGCAATGTCGATCTTGCGCGTGCCGCCACCCTCGCGGGCTGCCATATCGCCACCATTACAGTGACAGGCATCCATACTGCCCGATTTGTCGATAATAAACACCAAGGCAATGTCTGGGCGTTGCTGGCGATTACGCACGTCCATGCTTACTGGCAGCGCTTCTTCGATTGGCGTTGCGGTGTAGCCACCAACCCCAAAACTTTGGCGTCCGCCGATCATGGCCAAGCCCCGCCCAAGGTCGCCAACATACGAGCGCAGCAATTTTTGGGTATCTTGGTCGATGTCGCGCGCAGGCACATTCAGCAACAAAATCGCTTCATAATCGCTCAGGGCTGCTAAATCGGTCGGCAAGCCAGTTGCTGGCACCACCACGGGCACTAAATTGGCTGCTTCGAGGGCTGGACGCAGTGCGCTAGCATCGCCAACTTCGCCTTCAACAAGCAACACTTTGGGCGGGCCACCAATTTGCACCAGCGAAGCCGCCACATTATTTTGGGCACGAGTATCGTTGGTTGGCACAACTTGGGCGCTATAGCGATGAAAGCCTTGATCCTTGACAACTAAGCTGGTGGTAAAGCTCGTCGTGCCAACTGGCAAACTAATCGCTTCTTCCAACACAATTTGCTCATCAGCCCTCCAACGTAATTGAGCTGATTGCGCCGTGTTGCTTTCGATCGTGGCAATCAGCTGTATCTCTTGGCCAGTGCGTGCGGCAGAGGGAGCGCGAAACGCGCTAATCGCCACTTCAGGGTTGCCTTGCTCGATGCCGGTTGGCACAATATCGATTGGCACATTGCGGCGTTGCGCCAGCGGAACCATCTCCAAGGCGCGGCCACTGTTCTCGCCACCATCGGAGAGCAACACCAAACGTTTTTGGGTATCGGCGGGGAAGAGCGCCAAGCCTAGTTGCAGCGCCTCGCTAATGTCGGTGCGGGCAGCGATTGGCACCGATTGAATTGTGCCTAGGCGCTGAATATCCGATGGCACGCGCTCAACCAAGGCATTCTCGCCAAAGACCACGACCGCCGCTTTATCGCCTTCTTGCATACTTTGGAGCGCTTCAGCAATAAATTGCTCGTTGGTAGAGCGTTGGCTAGGAGCGATCGAATCGGAGCTATCGAGCAAAAACACTGTGGTCAAATTTTGAACTGGTTGGCGCACTTGGGTTCCCGCGAGGCTGCCGATCAAACACAGCAGCAACAGCGTGCGCAAGCCAAGCGCCAACCAGCGGCGTTGACCGCTGCGGCCACGGCTGTTGAACCAGCCCAAGAGCCATACCAGTGGCAACGCCAGCAAAAACCATAGATATTCTGGTCGCACAAACGAGAGCATAACTTCACCCTAGCAAGGCCAAATGCCAACGGCATCGGGAGCCTCTCCATGAACAGCCTGCCGAGCAAAAACGCTGGGCGGTTGAATGTTACGGTTCAATTAGATTTCAACTGGATACCGCAGTTGTAGATCGTCGCCAGCAACGCCGCGAATGCCCCAATTGTGGGCTGGCGTTTCAATCAGCGTAATTTCTACATCCTGCGCTTGAATGCCATGTACTTTGGCAATTTCGAAAAACAAGCCTTGGATTAAAGCTTTTTTAGCGCCAATGCTGCGTCCAGCAAAACAGCTAATTTCAATAATCAGATAGTTGCTTGAGCGATCAGCTGGCATCAACCAATCATCAGCTGCCATTGGAAAAAAGCGTTGAAAACGCTTATTGGCTGGCAATTGAAAATGCTCAACCATGCAGTTATGAATGGTTTCGGCTAAGGCCGCCTTGATTGGGTTGAGGCTAGTGGCTAAGCCATAGATTTTGATTTGCGCCATAAATCCTCGCTGTTTTTTAGGCTGCACTACGGCGGGCATTCCACCAAAGTTTGAGCCGTGTCAAGGCGCTGCGTTGGGCAAAAACCCATTCAATCAAAACGAAAATTAATGCTGCCAAGGCCAACCAACGCCACCATTCTTCGCGGCCAGCTTTGGCTTGGGTGGTTTCGCTTGAGCCAACTTGGCCGCCGCCAATTTGGGCCACATCAAGCACCTGCACTGGTGTGATTTTGGCTTCGCTTTCGCGATAGGCGTTCACGACATAACGTTGGCTGCGAGCAACGACACCATCATTCAGCAATTCGACGCTATAAATCCCAGCTTGCTTCAGCAAACTGCCATCGAAGCTAATTAAGCCGTTGTTTGGCGTTGCTTCGTGGGTTTCGCCATTAGGCTGAATTAGCCGCACGCCGCTAATATCGTTGGTTACGGCAAAGGCCAATTCTTGGTCGGGCGGCAAAATCGCTGAATCGCCACCAGTGCCCGGGGCCAAGTAGCCAACCAAGTTGGCAATCAATAAGGGAAACGAAATATTCAAGGGCAAATCTGAATCGTGGGTGTCAAAGCCTAGCACTGCAATCCGCCGCCCATCAACTTCGCCAGCAATCAGCAATGGGCCTGCGGCGCTATCGATGACGGTATGTGCCCACGGTGCGTTTTCAATCCGCGCCGATTTCAAGATGTTGACCTCGCCAAGTTCGACGTTGCGCAACAACGGGTCATCAGTTGGTGCAGGGCGCGGCACTGGCCGATCCAAGCTACCAGTAACCGAAAAATATTCGGTTGAGCGATAGGGCGCGATAAACAGCAAGTTGCCTGGTGGCAGTGGCTCTGGCAAGCTGGCATCAAGAATCGTCAACAAGGCCGTGTCGGTGAAGGTCGCAGTTTCAGTCAGATAGGCCGAAACTTGCACCCGTGGCATCAAGCCCAAGGCCGTAGCCAAAAAGCGATTGCCCGGGGTGACAAAGCGCACGGGAATTGCATCGCTTGATGGTCGAATCGCCCATGCTACATCATCGCTGGGCAAGCTATCGCTGCCATCAAGCCGCGCCTCGACCGTGCTGGCAGTTGACGGCACATCGATATTGACAGTTTGATCTTGGCCAGGCAGAATTTCCAAGTCGTAGGCGTTGAACAAGGTGCCATCAAGCGTTACCAACAAGCGGCGGGTAACTCGTTCTTGGCCTTGGTTGGTGACGCGGGCAAAAAAGGTGAGCGTGCCAGGCGCTAGCTCGTTCAAGGCAATTGCCGCAATCGCTTGGTTATTATTGCTGCTGCCAACTGGAAAATAGCGAATTTTGGCGGGCAAAGTTGCGCTCATTGGCACGGTCACTTGGCCGTCGGTTAAAATTGCTACCTCTGATTCTTCTTCGCGGGCGGCCAAGGCACCAGCCAAACTCAAAGCTTGCGACATATCCGAGCCGCCGCCCAAGCGCAATTCGATGCCTTCGATCGCGTCGCGAATTTCGCGGCGGTCGGTGGTGGCGGCAGCAGGCACATCAAGCTCGCCGCCGATGGCCATAATCGTGGCGCGTGCGCCATCAGGCAGTTGGTCGACCAAGCGAATCGCCTCGTTTTTGGCAGCTTCAAGCCGATTGGCCTCAACATCGGTTGCGCCCATCGAAGCAGAGCGATCGATAATCACAATGAGATTTTGCCCACTAACCCCAACGGTTTCGCGGAACGGTCGCGCAATTGCAAACGCCAAAAGCAACGCAATCAGCAATTGTAGCCAGAGCAACCAATTGTGGCGCAGGCGTTGCCAGGGCGCGTTGGCCTCAACATCGCGAACCAATTGATTCCACAAAAAGGTTGAAGAAACCGTCCGTTCTTCGCGGCGCAGGCGCAAAATGTACATGGCTACAATCCCAGCCAAAACCGTACCACCTGCGATAAACATTAATGGTGCAATGAATCCCATAACTATCTACTCACTCTGCTAGCTGCGCATCAGCATGATATTGCGCAAATTGTTGCAACGCCATCTGCTGATCGGCTGGCGATTTAAAGGCTCGCTTGGGAATAACAACCACCCGATTGTTATGGCTAATCAAAAGAATATGCTCTGCTTCATTCAGCATCGTTTGAATAAAATTCCATTTGAAATCACTCATAAAGCACTGATTGGTTTCTTGAATATGATTTGCATCGCCTAAAAACGTTGTTGGCAGTTCAAAGGTAGCCTGTTCATAGCGATAATTCTTTTTCAAAAAATCTAAAGTAAATTCACGCATATCACGGTGATTGTAAATAATCCAACCACTCAGTAAAATTAGGCCAAGCACAATTAACCAAACAACCAAATGATCGACTTGAATCAGCGCAGCAATAAAGAAAGCAATTGTGCCAGCGCCTAAAACATACAGCAATAATTCATAATAGCGATTCAAATTAAGTGATTGCTGATAGCGTGGATTATGCTTATACAGCGCTAAATTGGCTGCTTGATAATCATTAAAATCAAGCTGATACTCTAATTCAATTGGTTGCATTGCTCAACTTTCAGGCTAGAACATATGATTTAGCGCACAATTTGGCGTTCGCGTAGAACCGAAATCAACAATGATTCTAAGGGCAAGCTGGTATCAACAAAAATATAGTTGATGCCGCGGGTTGTGCAAAAATGCTCAACTTCTTCGCGCCATGCTTGCAAGCGTTCAACATAGCGTTGCAATAAATCGAGATCTGCACTAATATCGAGTGCCTCGCCACCTTCAGCATCGAGCAATTTTAAATCGCCCTCGAATGGTGGGTTTAGCTCGTCTGGTGAGAGCACATGCAGCACAGTTATCTCAAATGGACGGCGGCCAAGTGTGCGCAAGGCTTCTTCCCAATCGGGCGTGAGCAAATCGCTACACAACAACAGTGGCCCAGCGACTCGCGCGGTTTGCACATAGCGGCGGCTGGCTTGCAACAAGCTGGTGTTGCCGTTGCCTTTGAGTTGGCTGAGCAAATTGAATAAGGGTGGCACGCCTGCCCGCCCACGCCCAGCAGGAATCCGTTGCTCATTGCCGCCGCCAAAGCTGGTCACTTGGGCGCGATCAAGGCTGGCTAAGGCGATGTAGCCCAAGGCTCCCGCTGCTTGAGCAGCATAGCGCAGCTTGTTTGGCTCACCCCAATCCATCGAAGCGCTGGTGTCGATCAACAAGTGGAGCGTAATTTCTTCCTCGGCTACAAACAGCTTGAGGAAGAACTTCTCCAAGCGGGCATACAAATTCCAGTCGATTTGGCGAAAGTCGTCGCCAGGCGTGTAGGGCTTGAAATCGGCGTATTCAACCGATGAGCCACGGCGGGGCGAGCGCCGTTCGCCTTGCATCTGGCCTGCAATATTGCGGCGCGTCAGCAGCGCCAAACGATCCAATTGTTTTAAGAATTGTGGTTCAAATAGCGCTGCTTGTTCGCTCATGTCAACGTCTCCACACTCAACCAACGATTATTGATTTTGGCTTGCCAAGGTTATTGCTGCATCGAAGCCTTCCATTGGGTAGGCTCCTGGAATGATGTAGTTGCCAATGAAAAAGGCTGGCGTGCCAGTTGCTTGGGCAGCGACGGCCTCGGCGGTTTCAGCGTTAACTTTAGCTAAGACTGCTGGGTCTGCTTGGCATTGGGCAAAGGTTTTGCTATCCAAGCCCAATTCTTCTGCATACTTGAGCATTGTTTTGGGCGCAAGGCTAGGATCAATGCCCCACTCGCTGGCGCGCACAAACAAGATGTCGTACATCTCCCAGAATTTGCCTTGATCCATGGCGCAGAAGCTGGCAACTCCTGCTGCTGGCGCTGAGGTATGGCTTTCGACGGCGATATAGTTGCGGAATACATAGCGCACTTTGCCTGTGTCGATATATTTGGCCTTCAGGTCAGGAAAAACCGACACATGATGGCGCTGGCAGAATGGGCATTGGAAATCGCTATATTCGACAATCGTCACTGGCGCGTTTGGATCGCCCATTGAGCGTTGGTCGTCGGCGGGAATTTGGGCTGGCTTGGCCAACGGAATAAATTCGCTGGCAATGCCCAACGTATCTTTGGTTGGTGGTGGCGCAGGCGTTGATGGCACAATCGTTGGCCGAATACTGACTTGACGGCCTGTATCAGCTTCGTAGCTGCCACAGCTGGCCAAAACGAGAGCCAAGATGATTAGGGCAATACGGCGGGTCATGCTTCTTCCTTAATTGATTCCAAAATGCTATTGACGATGCTTTCGCTGTTCACTCCCTCAGCTTGACCCTCAAACGACAAGATAATCCGGTGGCGCAGAGTTGGGGTTGCCATATCGCGCAAATCGCGGTAGGCCACATTGGTGCGGCCATCGAGCAAGGCGCTAATTTTGCCAGCCAAAATCAAGGCTTGCATCCCCCGAGGGCTGGAGCCATAGCTAACATAACGTTTGACTTGCTCTGGGGCGAGCGCACTATCTGGGTGGGTTGCGCTAATAATGCGGGCTGCATAGCTCAAGACATGGGTGGCAACCGGCACCGAACGCGCCATCTGTTGCAACTGAATCAAGGTCGCGCCATTAATCACTTTTTGCGGCTTGGCTTGATCAGTGCCAGTGGTGCGTTGGGCAATTTCTACCAACTCTTGTGGTGATGGAAACGGCACATTAATTTTGAAGAAGAAACGGTCGAGCTGTGCTTCGGGTAGCGGGTAGGTTCCTTCCATTTCGAGCGGGTTTTGGGTAGCGAGCACAAAGAATGGCTCTTCGAGCTTATAGCTGGTGCGGGCCACACTGACCGTATGTTCTTGCATAGCCTCAAGCAGCGCCGATTGCGTTTTTGGCGTCGCCCGGTTAATTTCATCGGCCAGCACAAGGTTGGAAAAGATCGGCCCGCGTTGGAAGCGGAACTCTTTTTGGCCTTGTTCATCTTCGGCGATGATCGTCGTGCCGATGATATCAGCAGGCATCAAGTCGGGAGTAAACTGAATCCGACTGAATTGGCAATCGACAGCATCAGAAAGCGTCCGAATTAGGGTGGTTTTGGCCAAGCCAGGCACACCTTCGAGCAAGGCATTGCCGCCTGCAAGCAAGGTAATTAATGTTTGGCGGATCAAGGCGCGTTGCCCTACAATCACTTTGCCTATTTCAGCCTCAATTGCAGCGGCAGTGCGCCGAAACATCTCAGCATCGCGTTCAGTGTATTGCATCCAAACTCCTTATCAACAAAAGGCTATAGGTCTCTGAATCATAGCTGATTCAAGCAAAAACCTATAGCCTCGAACCTAAAACTCTTGCTCTTCGCTACGTGAGTTGTGTTGTGGCATAAACCAACAGAGCAATTGTGGTGAGCAAAAAGCCCATCCAGCCGAGCGCAGTAGCAGCAAACGAAATCGTCATTGCACGTTGGCTGATGTTGAAGCGTCGCGTCGCGACCAACAGGGTCCACATACCGCCTGCAAGCAGGCTAAGAAACACGAACTCAAGGGCTAGAAACATAGAATCCTCTTACTGTTCCAATTGGTTAAAGTAGTCACGGATAAAGTTCTTCAGTTGTGGTGGAATGTATCCGCTATCCACAGCCCGACCTGCCGATTCTTGGTAGTTCGGGTTGGCTTGATTATAAGGTACTTGCGAGCCATTGGCGATTCCAGGCCCGGTGCTACCACTTGGTTGGCTTGGGGCACTGCCGCTGCCATTGGGCTGGCCAGTCACATTGCTTGGGTTATTTGGGTCGCCTGGTTTCCAAGGTTGGTAGACCATGCCTTTGTCGTTGCCAGTGCCAGGGAAGCTGCGGTCGTTGCGGCCTGTGCCATTGCCACTGCCATTGCTGTTGCCGCTACCAAGATTCCCTGCTTGGCTGCCACCGCCACCACCAGCACCATTGCCTTGACCTTGACCTTGACCTTGGCCTTGACCTTGACCTTGACCCTGACCTTGGCCTTGACCCTGACCTTGACCTTGACCCTGACCTTGTTGACCTTGCTGACCTTGCTGGCCTTGTTGACCCTGCTGACCAGCTTGCTGATTTTGTTGGCCTTGTTGGCCTTGTTGACCAGCTTGCTGATTTTGCTGGCCTTGTTGACCAGCTTGGGCTGCTTGGTCGCGGCTATTTTGAACTTCGCTCAAGGCTTGTTCAACGCCTGCTTGATTTTGCAATTGTTCAGCGCTTTGGCTGGCTTGGCTGCTGGCTCGTTGCAAGGCTGAGCGGGCATCGGCAAGATTGCCATTGCGTAAAGCGCTCGCAGCATCGCGCAACGATTGGGCCATTTCTGGGTTGGTTGCAGCAGTTTGGTTGGCTTGTTGCTCAAGCGCATTCGCCAATTGTTCGCGCTGCTCAGGAGTCATCTTTTCTGCATCTTGGGCTGCTTGTTCCAGCTCTTTAGCTGCATCGCTGGCCTCTGGGCGTTGCTCTTGGCTAGCTCCACGCTGGTTTTTGAGCGCTTGGGCTAGCTCTTGCAACGAGGCTTGACGAGCGCTGGCCCGTGAATCCAAGCGCTTTTGCAGTTGTTGCTCGGTACGCGAGATTTTCGCTAGCGCATCTTCGCGTGAGCCAGTATTTTCGCGCAAATCCTTGGATAATTCCGCCAATTGGCGATCCAATTCGGCGCGTTCTTCTGGCGAAAGTTTTTCGTCTTTGGCAATTTCTTGGCGTGTTTCATCAATCCGATCTGCAATTCGTTCGAGATCGGTTTTGACTGCTTCGCGTTCAGCTAAAACATCGCTTTGCAGATTCGGTAACACGGCAGATGTGATGCCCAGCATTAAAAATAATGCTGCCAAGCCCCACCATAAGCGATGTTTGCGCGGCGGAGCAACCCGAATATCCTTGGCATTGGCATTGCGGGCTTTGTCGAGCGCATCGTTATATTGCACGTCGTCGAGTGGCCCGCGATCATCGCGTTTGTGCAATTCGAGCGCAGTTGATAGGCGTTCGCGCAAATCAAGCTCAAGGTCGCTACGTTGGGCGATGCGGCTGCTTGATTGTGGGCGCAGGGCTACGACCAATAAGGCAACTAGCCAAATTGCAAAAGGAACTAATGACCACAATGTCCAGTTGGGAATCGGGAAGAGCCGACCTGCGACTTGAATTAAAGCAAAGCCAAGAGCAGGGAGCCAAAATGTGCGACTCAGCCATTGCAATGTATCGGCAAGGCGTAAGCGCCGCCCGAATGGGCGTAGCAGATGAACAATCTCGGTTGGTTGTGCCATACCTAATCTCCTTCGCCGCATTATACACGACTCATGTGCTGAGCGAGATTAATATTTGGCGACAGTCACTTGTACCTTAGCTGCCGCTGACAATTGCATATAAAAAGGGTATCGACAGAAGCATAACGACAAATAATGCGGCTGAAATTTTGTCTGACAATCGTTCCATTGGGAACCCCCTTTGTGTTTGCCTATCAATAGAACGTCAACCATGCACAGATTGTTCCACGCCCTATCCTAGAAGATTTGCGCTGCTATGAGAATGATGCAAAGCTGATGAATATGTGAAGCAGGGTATAATAGCGACGTTTGGTTTCAATTTGCAATGAAAGGGTTTTACGTGAAACGGATTTTGCTTTCGACGCTGGTTGCGGTGAGTTTGGTAGGCTGTGGTGCGATTGAGCGGCCTGAAAACCCAACTGCTGTGCCAACAAGCGCATCTGCAACAACTGGGGTCGATATTTCAGATGTTTCGCCAGTTATTCCGGCTTTGCCTGCTGGCTTAGAAGCCAAGCAAACGACAAGTGGCTTGCGCTATGTTGATATTGTGGTTGGCACTGGCCCTGAAGTAATCGCTGGCTCAACCGCTGAAGTCTATTACACTGGCTACCTTAAGTCAGATGGCTCACAATTCGATTCAAATGTTGGTGAACAACTATTTCCGGTTCAAAACGTCGGTAGTGCGATGGTTATCGATGGCTGGAACGAAGGTTTGGTTGGCATGAAGCAAGGTGGCAAGCGCCGCTTAATCATTCCTTCGGCACTTGGCTATGGCGCACAAGGGCAAGGGGCAATTCCTGGCAACGCCGATTTGGTGTTTGATGTTGAGGTCGTTGTCGCTCGTTAGGATAACAATCAGTTCTAGCATTTTTAACCACGAAAAGCACGAAGATGGGCTATCGAGTTTGGGGTATTTCAACCAAAACTCCGATAGCCCAGAGCCTAGAGCCACAATTTCTCTGCGCCGCTGCGTTTAAAGACTTGATCCACAAATCGCCCGCAGGTTAATTTTTTTGCCACAGATTAGCCCAGATTATGTTCCCATAGCCAACAGTGTAATGGTTCATCACATTAACCACCATCGTTCTTTTCCACCCTTCCGTCCCGCCAGCGGGAGACGCAGGGGTCTTTAATCCCCCCTGTACCCCCTCAAGGACAATTCGTGACCGAACCGCATCTGTTGATGACCCTGCGGATGGGTGGTGGACAGCGAAAACCGATCCTCGATGGGGTTGCGATGCGGGAATGCTGCGGTTGCTCACGCAATGAATCAGTACAGCTATGTTCTATGTTCTTTGCTCTATGCTCTTTTGTGAACGCCGATGAAACACATCGATCACTAACACTAAGACCAACGAGATTGCGCCAAGCAGTAAGGCAGCGCTATAGGCTCCAGCATATTGACGATCGTCGAGGGCGCGGAAAATATAGACGGTTGCTGTTTCAGTTCGGCCTTGAATCCCGCCGCTAATCACCAACACCGCCCCGAACTCGCCCAAGGCGCGGGCACATGTGAGGCCTAAGCCATACAAAAAGGCCCAACGCAAAGCTGGAAAGGTTACTAAGCGGAAGGTTTGCCAGCCACTTGCGCCCAAGGTTGCGGCGGCCTCTTCTTGTTTGCGGCCAAAGGCTTCGAGCACCGGCATCAATTCGCGAATCATAAATGGCAAGGTGACAAACAAGGTTGCCCAAATCATACCTGGTAGCGCAAAGGCAATTTGCCAGCCCATGGCTTCGGTCAGCGGCTTAAGCACACCGTTGCGGCCAAAAAGCACAATCAGGGTGAAGCCAACAATCACTGGCGACATGGCAAATGGCAAATCGAGCAAGCGATTGATCAGTGCTTTGCCCATAAATTGATGGCGCACCAAAACCCAAGCCACCAGCGTGCCAAAGATGCCATGAATCGCCACCACCACCAAACAAATGAGGATGGTCAGGCCAAACGAGCGTAGCACATGCGGGTGCTGCAAGGCCTCAAGCATCGCAGGCACACCTTCGCGAAACGCACCAAACACAATCGCACCCAACGGGGCAATGATCAAGATGCCCATATAGCCCACGACAATGCTAATTAATAGCCATTTGCGCCAGTTCATGGCTGTACCTCCTGTCGTCGACGACTAAGCCAATCAACCAAGGTCATCGTGCCAAGCGCAATTGCCAACATCACCAACGACATAGCGCTGGCATTGCGTTGGCTGCCCGATTCTATTTCGCCATAGACGTAAATGGCGGCAGTTTGCGAGCGCAAGGGAATATTGCCCGCAACCACCACAATCGCGCCAAATTCGCCAATCGCGCGGGCAAAACTCAGCAATGTGCCCGAAACCAAGGCTGGCATGAGCGCTGGCAAGGTGACGCGCCAAAAAATTTGCCATGCTGGCGCGCCTAAAGTGGCAGCAGCTTCTTCACTCGACCGATCAAGGTTGATCAAAACTGGCTGAACTGAGCGCACCACAAAGGGAAACGAAGTAAACAGCAGCGCCAAAATAATGCCTGAGGGAGCGAAAATCACCTTCCAGCCAAGGTGCTGATCGAGCCAGCTGCCAATCGCTGCTTGCGGCCCATACAAAATCACCAGCATCACGCCAGTGACCAAGGTCGGGATTGCAAATGGCAAATCAACCACAGCATTGAGCAGCGTTTTGCCGGGAAACTCATAGCGTACCAGCACGAAGGCGGTTAATAAACCCATGACGGCATTAATCAACGCCATCACGAGGCCTGTCCAAATGGTGAGCCAAATGGCATGGCGGGCAATCGGCGAGCTAACCACACTGGTGATCGATTCAACGCCAGCGCCCAATCCATCGACGACTACCACAATTAACGGCAATACCAAAAACACTGCCAAATAGGTTAAGGCAGCGCCACGGATACTCCAACGACCCCACGGTAACCGTGGGGTCGTGCGTTCAATTGTTTGAGTCGTCATTGCTGTACCTGCGCTAGCACTTTGGCATAAACGCCGTTATCGCCGAAGTATTCAGGCGTGGCTTTGCTCCAGCCGCCAAATTCATTGATCGTAAATTGATCGCTGATGGCGGGATAGCGCTCAGCAGTGGCTTTGGCAACATCAGCATCGACCGAGCGCAAGCCAAATTCAGCAAACACTGCTTGGGCTTCACGGCTGTGTAAAAACGTGATAAAGGCTTCGACTGCTTGGCGATTGCCATGTTTTTCAACCGACTTGTCGATCAAGGCAATTGGGTTTTCGATCAAGATGGTTGATGATGGAATGACCATTTCATATTTTTGGCCGCCTTTTTGGCCAACTAGCACTTCGTTTTCATAGGTGATTGCCACATCGCCAACGCCTTTTTCAAAGTTGGTGATGCTTTCGCGTGCGCCTTTGTCGAACACCACGACATTTTTGAGCACGCTGGCCAAGAAGGCTTGGGCGGCTGCTTCGTCGTTGGCTGGCACACCAGTGACGTGACCACGTTTGGCTGCCCCATACAAAGCCAAAATATTCCATTGGGCGCCGCCGCTGGTGCGTGGGTCGGGAGTTAAAATTTGCACGCCAGGCTTGGCCAAATCAGCCCAATCTTGGATGCCTTTGGGGTTGCCTTCGCGCACTGCAAAGACCACAACCGAGGTGCTGACCATGCCCGAATGCGTGCCAGCTTTCCAATCGTGAGTAATCAGGCCTGCATCGCTGATGCGGTTAATATCGGCTTCGAGCGAGAGCGCTGCTACATCGGCCTCAAAACCTTCAACGATCGCCCGTGATTGTGCGCCAGAGCCTTGGTACGATTCTTCAAACTTGACCTCGCCGCCAGTATCGGCCTTCCATTTTGCTTGGAACAGTGGAATCAATTTGGCATAGGCTTCGCGTGGCGTAGTATAGCCGCCCAAGGTGATGGTGGTAACTGCGCCATTGCCGCTGGTGGTAGTTGGGCTGGCGTCGCCACATGCTGCCAACAACGCGACGATTAACAAGCTCAATACACTAAAATGTAAGCGTTTCATGCCACTGTCTCCAAAACATTCAAAGCCAGCCGTTCAGGCATTGGCTGAAGATAACTTGAACGAATAATCAAAACTGGAACGCTGAGTTGGCTCAAAAGTGGGCCAACCACGCTGCCAAGGTCGTAATTGCTGCTGTAGGCTCCCAGTGGCGCGCCAACAATTACCAGATCATAGCCCCCGCGTTTGATCTCGGCGTTGATGGTTTGCGCGATGTTGCCAACCAGCACTTTGCTATCAGTCACAACTTCATGGCGCCGTAAACTAGCGGCGCTGCTTTGTAAAAATCGCTCGAGGCGGTCAATATCGTTGGTTTGGGTTGCTACCGAAATCAAGGTGGCGCTTGCGCCCACCGATCCCAGCAAGCGTCCGGCAAACGCTACATCTTCTTTGCTTGGTTCGCCATCGCTCAGGCAAATTAAGGCTTTGCTGCATGCTTTGGCTGTTGGTGGCACAAGCAACACATGCTGTTGGGCCACGCTTAACAATTGGGTTGCATCACGCTCTGCGTTGCGTGCTTCAGTGCCGAGCACCACGATATCGCAGGGTTCGTGTTCGGTTTCGCGGCGCACAGTTTCGATCAAACTGGTGGTTGATAAACGGGTTTGCAGATGCGGCAAGCCAGCGCCCAGTTGCTCGCGCACTGCTTGGATGCGGGTGCGCAATCCAGCTTCGTTGCCATCGCGGGCCACAACCGTTGCTCGAGCATGAGCCAAACGGGCCAAGTTGCCACCAATATTCAAAGCTGTTTCAGCCACTGGCTGGCTATCGGAAATCATTAAGACATTCAGGCCGCGTTGACTGAGCGCATGCAAACGCCGCACGCCGATCCACAGTTGATCGCCGCTATGAATTGGCAAATTACGGGCTTCATCTGGATTGCGCAGGGCATCGATCAAAATTGCATGCTCGCCAAAAGGCCGCACTGGCGCAATCGAGTGGACATCGGGCAAGGCTGGCAAGCGCAGGCGAATCCGTTCAAATGCTCCAACAAAGGTTTGGGTTTCGACCGTGGCTTGGCCCAGCGATGGTGAGCGCAACGCAGCTTCGGTTTTTGCCAAAACCACATCTTCTGGGCGAATCACGACTTGCACAGCGGGATGCTGCTCGGCGGTGCTTGAGGTTTGCAGCGGGAAGGTCATCGACCCAACTTGCACCCCAACATCATTGCACTGACCAAGCAGCACATTGGCGCTACCAAGGAAGGTTGCGACAAATTCAGTTTGTGGGCGTTGATAGAGTTCATTGGGTGTGCCAACTTCGAGCAAACGGCCCATATTCATCACGCCGAGGCGATCGGCTAATTCAAAGGCTTCTTCTTGATCGTGGGTAACGAAAATCGTCGTAATGCCCAGTTCGCGCTGAATGCTGCGCAAATTGCGGCGCAAATCGGTGCGAATCTTGGCATCGAGCGCACCAAATGGCTCGTCGAGCAGCAAAACTGCTGGGTTGTGGGCCAAAGCGCGGGCTAAGGCTACCCGTTGTTGTTGGCCGCCAGAAAGTTGGCGTGGCAAGCGTTTGCCCAAGCCTGCCAAGCCGACAAGTTCTAATAATTGGTCGCGACGTTCGCTGCGTTGCTTGCGCTCGACCTTGCGAATGCGTAAGGCAAATTCAACATTTTCGGCGACTGTCATATGTTCAAACAGGGCATAATTTTGAAAAACAAAGCCCACATCGCGGGCCTGAGGATTCAAATCAGTCACATCGCGGCCATGGAGCACAATCCGGCCAGTATCGACCGGAGCCAAGCCTGCGATCATGCGCAAAATCGTACTTTTGCCACTCCCGCTCGGCCCCAGTAGCACAAAAAACTCAGCATCGTGAATTTGCAGTGCCACTTTATTGACCACCGCATGTTGCTCGTAGCGTTTGGTCAGTTGATCAAGCACAATCGACATCGCACCCTCCTTATGGTTCCAAGCATGTTCCAGCTATGTTCCAATTCGGTTCCAAATTGGCTAACTGGCGCGTCGTTGGGCTAGTTGCCTGTTTGATCGATCAACCGAGCGCATCCGTGGGTGATGCTGCTAGGCGGGTTGGCCATACCGCATAGGCCTGCCAATTCGATCAACACTGTGGTATTGCTAGCTACTCTTATCATCGCATCCACCGATTCCAAAGCTTGTTCCAAATCCCTCGGTCGCTCTGCGCTAAACGATTGATCTACGAAGAACACGAAGAGCACGAAGGATGGAGAACTGTTTTAACCAAGGCTTTTGCTGATTCAAATTTTTTGTGCTATTGTGTGGGCAATTACAGATAACAACCGCTAGGGGTGCCACATGGCTGAGATTTCGCAACGGCGAAAGACCCTCTGAACCTGATCTCGTTAGCACGAGCGAAGGAAAGCGGCGTGGTTTAATCCCGCCGTGCGCGGGATTTTTGCATGTGGTCTCTAGCCAATGTTCAAGGAGTTTATTCGTGAAACGTTGGTTACTTAGTTTTTTAACAATCAGTTCATTGGTTTTAGCAGGCTGCGGTGCGGCGGCTACGCCAACTGCTGAAACGGCGGTCGAACCAACGCCAGCCACAACCGCTGCGGCTGAGGTTACGCCAGCAGCCACCCAAGCCACTCAAGCGCCCACCGATAGCGGCCAATTTGCGGGCCAAACCTTGGTGGTGGTTTCGCATGATAGCTTTGCGATTAGCAGCGAAGTTATTTCGGGCTTTGAGCAAATGACTGGCGCAACCGTGCAGATTCTCGAATCGGGCGATGCTGGCGAGGCGCTCAACAAGAGCATTTTGGCCAAAGGCGCACCTTTGGGCGATGTGTTGTATGGGGTTGATAATACCTTTTTGAGCCGTGCGCTTGATGCAGATATTTTCGAAGCTTATGCGTCCAAAAATCTTGAGCAAATTCCTGCCGAATTGAAGCTCGACGCCCAAAATCGGGTTTCGCCAGTTGATGTTGGCTATGTCACAATTAATTATGATAAAGCTGCCTTGGCTGAAGCTGGCCTGAGCTTGCCAACCGATTTGCGCGATTTGACCAAGCCTGAGTGGAAAGGCAAGTTGGTGGTTGAAAATCCAGCCACCTCATCGCCTGGTTTAGCGTTTATGTTGGCCACGATTGGCCACTTTGGCGAGAGCGGCGAGTATACCTGGCGCAACTTCTGGAGCGACTTGCGGGCCAACGAAATTAAAGTCGCCAGTGGTTGGGAAGAAGCTTACTATGGCGATTTTAGCGGAGCCAGCGATGGCTCATATCCGTTGGCGGTGAGTTACGCCACCAGTCCTGCTGCTGAAGTGATGTTTGCCACGACGCCGTTGACCGACGCACCAACTGGTAATCTCTTGTTGCCTGGTGGCTCGTTCCAACAAATTGAATTTGTGGGCTTGTTGAAAGATGCCAAAAACCCTGAATTGGGCAAAGCATGGATCGACTATATGCTCAGCGATGCGTTCCAAAGCGATATTGGCGGCCAGATGTTTGTCTATCCTGCTTTGCCAAGCGCCAAAGTGCCTGCTGAATTCGACCAATATGCCCAAGTGCCAAGCGAAGTTGTGACCCTTGCGCCTGCCGATATTTCGGCCAACCGCGAGCGCTGGCTCAACGAATGGCAAGAAACCGTGTTGCGCTAAAAAACAAACATCCCCTGCAATTCTAAGCTGGTTGCAGGGGATGTTTTTGTTTTAACAGGCTTTTTTAGTCGCCAGTGGTTTTGACTGCTGGCCAATCGCCAACCATCAAACCGCCGACAGCGCCGATCAATGCGCCGAAGCCACCACCGAGCAAATATTCGCCGGTAACGGTTGCCAAGCCCAAGCCGATCAATACACAGAAGGCAACCCCAACGATAATCCGTTTGAGCCGACCAAGCATAGTCAGCGAGATAATCGAATTGGCGCTGATTGAATCGTTGCCAGTGCTGGCTGGTGCGGCTGGTTTTGCTGCGACAGGAGCGGCAGCAGTTGCTGGCGCGGCGGCAGGTGTGGCGGCAACCACAGGTGCAGCGGCGGCAGGCGCTGGCGTAGCGGCAACAACTGGCGCAGCAGGTGCATCAGCGGCGGCAGCCTTTTTCGCAGCCCGAATCGCTTCCAAGCGGGCTTTTTTATCATCCGACATATTGGCGCCAACCGCAGCAGTTGCGGGAGCCTCGGTTGTTGCCGCTACGACCGGCGCAGCAGGTACAGGTGCAGCCGCAGGCGCTTCGCCAGCAGCTTTTTTAGCGGCATTGGCTGCGCGAATCGCATCGAGCCGCGCCTTTTTTTCATCGCTTGTATCAGCCATGTGCGTCCCTCAGATAGCAAAGATTAAATTGATCGACAAGTGTTGTTACGATAGCAGGGTATTTTCAATCGCAAACAAGCCAGTAATCCTCAACTCATTGAGTTAAGGCTTCCAACTCGCGCTGTATTGTATCATGCTTGGTTGGTCTTGGTGCAGCTCTTTGCTGAGGAAAATCAGTTCCGTTGAGCCAGCCGTGCCGTTCCACCCAAGAGCACGGCTGACCTTTTCGGATTGAGAGGAAACGCACCTGTAGTATGCCGCCAACAGATGAGTATTAGGTGAGGATGATGTCAATGAGCGATTAAGATTTTTGGCCTGTTGGTTAACCAAATTCTCAGCATCTGATCTATACTTGGGCCGTTGTGGTTCGTCAAAGGAGACAGCAATGGGCTTGGTCGAAAGTATTATGAATTTTAGCGAAGGTCGGCGCAGCGAGGTTGTGCACGCCATTCGTGATGCAATTACGGCAGTTGCTGGGGTGCAATTGCTCGATGTTCAATCTGACGCTGATCATAATCGCACGGTGATTAGCTTTGCAGGCGAGGCCGAGGCGGTTGGCGAAGCTGCCTTCCAAGCCACACGCACTGCTCAAGGCTTGATTAATTTGGACGAGCATCGTGGTGAACATCCACGCATTGGCGCGACCGATGTTGTGCCGTTTGTGCCACTTGGCCAAACCAGCATGAAGCAATGTGTGGCCTTGGCCCGCAACGTTGGCAAACGCATTGGCGACGAGCTGGGCATTGCCGTTTATCTTTATGAAGAAGCTGCAACCCGCCCTGAGCGCCAGAATTTGGCCGATGTGCGCAAGGGTGAATACGAAGCTTGGCGCAAAGCAGTTGGGGTTGCTGCTGCTCGCGAGCCAGATTTTGGCCCAGCTGTGGCAACGCCTGCTGGCGCAACCGTCGTCGGCGCACGCCAACCATTAATTGCCTACAACATCTATTTAAATACGACTGATGTTGAGATTGCCAAAAAAATCGCCAAATCGATTCGCTATCTTGGCGGCGGCTTGCGCTATGTCAAAGCTTTGGGCTTGTTGGTCGATGGCCGTGCCCAAATCTCGATGAACTTGGTTAATTTCCGTGGCACGCCAATTCATCGGGTGCAGGAATTGGTGCGCGCCGAAGCTATGCGCTATGGTGTGACGATTAGCGAGGGCGAAGTGATTGGGCTGGTGCCGCAAGATGCGCTATTTGATGCAGCCGAACATTATCTGCAACTCAACCACTTTCGCCGCGACCAAGTGCTTGAGGCCAAATTGGCCGCGCCAAGTGGCGACAATTGGCTGCCAAATAACACCTTGCAAGCCTTTGCTGCTGGCACACCAACGCCTGGTGGAGGCTCGGCGGCGGCCTTGGCTGGGGCTTTGGCTGGCTCTTTGGGCCAAATGGTGGCCAATTTAACGGTTAGTCGCAAAAAATACGCAGCAGTTAAGCCAATTATCGCCGCCGCCTTGGAGCGCGTGAGCGAGGCTACGACAAATTTGGGCAAATTGGCTTTGGCTGATAGCGCAGCGTTTAATGCGATCAGCGTTGCCCGTAAATTACCCGATGATCAAGCTGATCGGGAGCAACAAATGGCTGCTGCGATGTTGCATGCCTGCGAAATTCCCTTGCAAGTTGCCCAACAAGCAGCCAATTTGTTTGCCGATTTGCAGCTTTTGGCGACCCAAGGCAACGTTAATGCGCGTACCGATGCCCAAGTTGGCGGCTATTTGGCCTATGCGGCAGTGAATGGCGCGTGCTTAAATGTGTTAGTCAATCTTGGCGATTTGAGCGATAGTCAACAACGCGACGAGTTCAGCGCCAAGGTTGCCACGTTGCGCAAACAGGCTGAACAAGGCTTACAACAATTGGTGACACTCTAAGCAGGGTTATGCTACAATGAGCACATAGATCAACTTCTGCGTATCGCGAGGAGATTTTTCAATGGCTCGTTGGCTTCTGATTGTCGTTGGCTTGGCTGCTTTGGTGCGCGTCATCGACTTACAACGTAAACTTGATGCCGCCCGATCCCGGGGCGATATGTACCGCGACATCTCAGCCCGCCTTGATCGTCAATTGGCGGACTTGCAAAAGCAAGCTAAAGCCTAAAATCCTTAGGCAATTAAACGAGCCGATCAATAAACCAACGTATGGTTATTGATCGGCTTGGCATTTAATCGGTCTTACGGCGGAGTGTCAGTCGGCCATCAGGCGCTCATCAGATCGGCATACTGGCGTAGCATGACGTTATTGAGTACGCTGCCTCTGGAAACACAAGCCCATGGAGGTCGCCATGCTGACGACATTATTTTTTGTTGCGCTCCTGCTTGTGGCATTAGCCGCATTGCCCTATGTTTCGCGCTCAACGCCAGTTGTCGAGGACGACAGCGAGGAGCCACAATTACGTATGAAGCCGACGCGCCAACGCTAAGGCGCTTTCACGATCGGTCACTTCGCCAGTAGCTTGAGCCTCACGAATTGCCTCAAGCAAGGCTCCAATTTGCGGGCCTGCTGGCAACCCTAACTCTTGCATCAACGTGTGCCCATCAACGAAGGGCGCACGTTTTTGTTGGGCCTCAGCATCCCAGTGAAAGCCAAGCATTGCATCTGTCCACGCTGCTTGGTAGGCCCAATGATGTTCTTGGAGCAGCGGCCCGCGCGTTGCCATATGGTCGGCCAAGGCGTGTAATAGGGTATCAACCGCGCTTTCCTTTAAATCGCGAAAGAAGCGATAGGCTGCTTTGGCCGTGGTTTCTGGCTGTGAGTAAAGCTGACCAGGCCGCATATGCCCCGCAATTACCTTGCACATATACTCAATTTCTTGGTTGCTAAAGCGCAAGCGCTGATACACGCCGCGCGCAATTTCGGCTCCAACGGTTTGATGTTCGTGAAACGAGACGCTACCATCAGGCTTATCGACGCGGGTTGCTGGCTTGGCGCAATCGTGGAGCAGGATGGCCATTTTCCAGAGCGCCCGATGGCTGGTGGTGTTGCCAATGGGCTGCTGCATTTGAGCCACAACCTGCGCGGCCCATTGCAATTGCAAGCTTAAAGTTGGCAGCATGCGCAAGGTTGCTGGCTGTTGAAAAAAGGCTGGTGGATGCCAATCGTCGGCGCTGGCTGGCGGAGCTGGTGGCGCTGGCTGTTGATCGTGCTCCAACTGGGCCAGCAGCCATTCGCCTGCAGTAATTGTTTCCAACGAATGCTCCCACACATCCAAAAAGTGAATATTGGGTTGGGTGTGGTGGTACATCGGGCGAATTTCAGGAATTAAACTTGGCAAAAGATTAGCTCGATCCAAATAGCGTAGCCAGCTAGCGCTCCAACAAGTGGCCAAAATTGCCAATAATTCAACCCGCACCCGTTCAACGGCGACTTGCGTGATTAATGGGGCATGCGTCCGAATCGCCTGATCGGTTGCTGGATCAAGTTGCCAACCAAGTTGGGCGGCAATCCGCACTGCTCGTAGCATGCGCAATGGATCATTGGCCAAGGCATTGGCTTGCACCATACGCACGGTTGCGCTTTGAATATCGGCTAAGCCAGCGTGCGGATCGATCAGCTGGCCAAGTTGCGCTTGCTCGAAGAGTGGCGCGGCCATGGCATTAATCGTAAAATCGCGATCAGCCAAATCGCCAGCCAAATCTGCTGCTCGCAAGTGCGCTAGATCGAGATAATTGCCATCGTGCAGCACAACGCGGCCAATATCACGCTCTGCATCAAGCACCACCAAACTGGCGTTAAGCTGGTTGGCAAGGGTTTGGGCCAAGGCAATTGCTGGTTGATCGACAACCAAATCAACATCCTGCAAGGCCCGCCCAATCACTAAATCGCGCAGCGTGCCACCAACGACCCAGGCTGGCCGAGCGCCGAGCAATTGTTTGAGCATACTCAAGGCGTGGCGTAAACTTAAATAATCCGCAGTTTGGGGAAACTGAACATGACTGATCTGCATACAAAACTCACTTTAGGCAGCTATGCTCTATAATTGTGGGATAATCGAACCACAGAATGGCGAAAGGAATAAAGGCAATGAGTTTGACCGTAACGCAAACGGCGCTTGATGGCGTTGTCATTATTAAACCAAGCGTGTTTGCCGATGAACGCGGCTTCTTCCTTGAAACATACCACCAGACCAAGTTTGCTGAACTCGGTCTGCCTACCGATTTTGTGCAGGATAATCACTCACGTTCCAAGCAAGGCGTGCTCCGTGGCTTACATTATCAAGATGAGCGCCAGCCAATGGATAAATTGGTGCGTTGTAGCGTTGGCAAAATTTTTGATGTAGCAGTGGATTTGCGGGTGGGTTCGCCGACCTTTGGCACATGGGTTGGAGTTGAACTCAGCGCCGATAACTTTTTACAGTTTCTGATTCCCTCGGGCTTTGGCCATGGCTTTGTGGTGCTCTCGGAGTTTGCTGAAGTGCAATATCGCTGTACAGGCTTATATGCGCCAGAAACCGAGGGCGCGGTGCGCTGGAACGATCCGCAAATTGGGATCGAGTGGCCAATTAATGAGCCAACGCTTTCAGGCCGTGATCAAGTTGCGATGAGCCTCGAAGCCTATTTGGAGAATCCGGCGTTTCGCTATCGCGGTTAATTGGCTATGGGTTAGGTGCTTGGATTGATCTTAGTTCACCACCCTTCCGTCCCGCCTCAAGGCGGGAAACGCAGGGGGTTTTCATCCCCCTGCACCCCCTAATATTCGTTTTGGCGATTGTTTTTATTTGTACTGATACCCAAATCATTCAGGCTAAAAGCCTTCCTTCGGTCCGTGGGAGTGAGCTTTAGGATGAGAGAATGAATGCCTTAGGCTTGGTCGACAAGTTCATGAACCAGTTTGCGCACAAGTTCTGGATCGACGTGCGATTCAACTTGGGCATGGCCAATTCTGGTTGGTAGTACCCAGCGCACGCTACCCTTGGCACGTTTTTTATCTAAGTTGAGGGCTGCCAAGGTGGCCTCGATGTCTAAATCGCGCGGCAGGGCGGTGGGCAAATCCAAGGCGTGCAACAAGGCGCGTTGGCGCTCGGCTTCGGCGTTCGTCCACATGCCAAGTTCCACTGCAAGCTTGGCGGCAAAGGTCATGCCAATCGCTACCGCTTCGCCATGGACATAGCGTTTGTAGTTGGTCGCTGCTTCAACCGCTTGGCCCAGCGTATGGCCATAATTCAACAGCATGCGTTCGCCAGTTTCGCGCTCATCGCGATTGACCACGCCAATTTTGACCGCCGCCGAGCGCACCAACAGCTCGCTGGTGATGTTGGCAGGCACATCATTGAGGCTGGCTCCTGCGCGCTCCAAATCATCAAACAACGCTGCATCAGCAATAACCCCGTGTTTGACGGCTTCGGCCCAACCTGCTGCTCGTTCGCGGCGGGGCAAGCTGCTCAGCACCGCATCATCGATTAAGACCAAGCGTGGCGGATGAAACGCCCCAATTAAATTTTTGCCACGTGGGTGATTAATGCCCGTTTTACCCCCGATGCTACTATCGATCATCGCCAAAATCGTGGTTGGCAATTGCACCACCGCGATGCCGCGCAAAATCGAGGCTGCGATAAAGCCCGCCAAATCTCCAACCACGCCACCACCCAGTGCCAAGACTGTATCGCCACGTTGCACACCATTTTCTAGCAGCCATGTGTAGAGTTCGCCAGCTTGTTGCCATGATTTGCTGGCTTCTTGGGCCGGAATATCGTAGCGTTGGCAGCTAAAGCCTGCATTCTCCAAAGCTTGGATTACGCTTGGCGCATACAGCGGCCCCACATGGGTATCGCTGATGAGCCAGCATGTGCCAGTCAAGCCAAGATTAGCAAGTTCGTTGGGGAGTGCTGCCAGGGCGCCGCTTTTGACATAATAGCGGCTGTTGAACGAACTAAATACTTCGCTGGCCTGCGGTTTGCCCACTAAACCCCAAGCCCGAATCAGTTGCTCAACCACAAGCTGCGGTGCTAAACCATCGGTTTGGATTGTCCAGTTGGCCAGCGTGCTATAGAGCGGCAAGCGCTCGGCCAGCTGAATGACCAACTTTTGGCTCACATCGTCGGCCAGCAATGGCCGGGGATTGCTTGGATCGTTGCTGAGGCGTTGAACCAAGGTGCTGATGGCGCTGGTGAGATAGACGCACCAAGCTTGTTCGCGCAGCAATTGGCGATTAACTTCGCGCAAAACGATGCCGCCACCGCATGCGATGACGGCCTGTTCAGTTTGCAATGCTTGGACTAAAGCGGCGGTTTCGCGTTCGCGAAAGCCAGCCTCGCCCTCGTCGCCAAAAATCTCGCTAATGCTTTTTTCTGCGCGTTCGATAATCAGTTGATCTAAATCGATAAACCGCCAGCCGAGGGCTTGCGCCAAGCCTACGCCAACGGTACTTTTGCCTGCGCCGCTTGGGCCAATTAATGCAATCGATTGCCCAGATGGTTGCATGGTTGTGTCCTTCCATTACCACTAATGCCAAGCTTGGCATCTCATCTGGAGCGAATGGTAGCACCTTTGGCGATGCTCAGGCAAATTGGGCGATTAAGAGCTGCATGCTGCTGGTTGCAGTGGCTTGATCATTGTCACCAAGTGCCACGATCAACAAAAGAATCAAGAGTATAATAACCACCAACAAAATAAAAAAAATCACACCACGATCCACAATCCAACCTCCTTCGAGTGTGAAACTGCCGCGCCTGTGGGTTTGTTTGTTGCTAGCGCAATGATGCCTGATTCGCCAAGGAGTCTCTAGATGTGCAGATTACGAGTGGATTACGTAGGTATCGCAATATGCTGAGGAATTCCTGAATGGCAACCATAACCTTGCGCGAGGCATTAATTGAGGCCGCCAACCAATTGAGTAGCGCTTCGCTGACCCCGCAACTTGATGCACGAGTGTTGTTGGCGCATGTGCTTGGGCTTGCTTCAAGCCAAATTTTGGCCCGCTTCAACGAGCACCTTGAGGCCGAGCAGGCCGCCGCTTTTCAAGCCTTGATCGAACGGCGCAGCGCCTTAGAACCAATTGCCTACCTGATTGGCTCGCGCGAATTCTATGGCTTAACATTTAACGTCGATCAACGGGTTTTGGTGCCACGGCCTGATACTGAGATTTTGGTCGAGCAAGCACTGACTTGGATCAAACAGCAAAATCGACCTTTGGTGGTTGCCGATATTGGCACTGGCAGCGGTTGTATTGCGGTGGCGGTGGCTAAACATGCTCCCAATATCAAAGTGTATGCGGTCGATCTTTCGCCCGCTGCCTTGGCGGTGGCCCAAAGCAATGTGGAGCGCCATGGCCTGCACCAGCAAATTCAGCTGCTTCATGGCGATGGTGTCAGCCAACTGCCTGAGCCAATCGATTTGCTGTTAAGTAACCCGCCCTATACCTTGCTCGATGAAATTGATCGCGGGGTGCGCTTGCACGAGCCAACCCTTGCGCTCGATGGTGGCCCCGATGGCTTAGATTGCTATCGCCAATTGTTGCCTGCAACCGCCACAATTTTGCGCCAAGGCCAGCCAAGCGCCGCCTTGTTTGAGATTGGGGCTTGGCAAGGACCAGACGTCGTTGCCCTTGCCCAAGCCAGTTTCCCCCATGCCTCGATTCAGTTGGTGCGCGATTTAGCAGCTCGTGATCGCGTGGTGCAGATCGAGCAAGCTTAGCGGGCGCCGAAGTTGGCTGTCCAGTAGATTCTATAGGTTGTATTTGGATTACGGGCGATGCCAATGCCAATTTCTGTTACATCGGCGGAGAGCATATTTGTGCGATGGCCAGGGCTTTGCATCCATGCATCAACCAAGACTTGAACATCGGTATAGCCAGCAGCTAAATTTTCGGCCCAAGCTCGCCAAGCGTAGCCAACTCGTTGCATTCGTTCGCCAGCATTGGAGCCATCGCTGCCTGTATGCTCGAAGAAGTTGTTGCGGGCCATATCATCGCTATGAATTTGGGCTGCTTGGTTGAGGGTTGGGTTGATTGTTAGCGCACCGAGGCCGTTTTGGCTGCGCTGGCGATTAATCGCATCAACCAAGGCCGTGACTTCGCTGGGATAGCTGGGGTTGGTTGCGGGTTTGAGTTCTGCGCCCAACCGCCCGAGCAAAATGCCCTTGGCAGCGTGATTTTCGAGCCGAGCGCGTTCAAACCATTGGGTCATCACCCAATCGCCATCAGGGTTTTGCTCTAGGCGTGGCTCGGTGAGCGGCAAGCCCAACAAACTCAACGATTGCTCGTAGGCATTTAGCGAGGCGTCGAGCAAGCCATGATTGACCCAATAGCTCAGATATGGTTCACAAACCGAGCGCCCAGTTTCGTTAAAGACTAAACAGCCTTGGGTTGATTGATTGGTTTTGGGGGCGTTGCGCCAGTTGCCATGGCGTTGCTCGTAAATTTCGGCTCCCAAACGCCCAAGCAAAATATCGTATGGCGCTGCTAATTCGGGGTGCAACTCAAAGCGTTGGCGCTCAAAATATTGGGTTGTATAGGTTCCATTGGCGGTTGTTTCGCTTTGGGCAGGCGAGAGCGGATAGCCAAAAACCGCCAAGCCGCCGTTTTGTTGCCAATATTCTAAAAAGCGGCCACTAATACAATTGCTAATGCCTGGTACATCGGCAAAACAGAGATTGGTTTGGGCGGCGGTGCTTGTGGAATTCAGGCTTAAACTGCCAAAAACCAGCAGTAGTAGCAATAAAAAACGCAAGTGCATCATTGCTCCTTGGTAAATGGTTTGCGATCAGTCCATTCATTGTAGCGAGCTATTGCTTGAATCAACGGGGTACTTTCGGGCTAAAAGGCGCTAGCACGCCAATCTATCCACTACCCTAGTACGATTGGCAGATTTAAACCTTCAGCGACCTTTGTTTTTACAGCGCTTTTGCGGCATACTACACAATCAAGCTACGGGAGATCAGCTTATGCAACGCATTGGGTTTCCAACCTTCACCACACCATTGATTGGCCGCGATGCAGATGTTGCAGCGCTTGTGAATCGTTTGCGGCAATCGCCAACTCGGTTTACTACCTTGTTAGGCCCAAGCGGCACTGGCAAAACTCGTCTAAGTATTCAGATTGCCGATCGTTTGTATGCTGAGTTTCGCGATGGCGTGGCCTTTATTTCGCTTGCTACCCTCGATGACCCTGATTTGGTGATTCCGACGATTGCCCGCAGTTTTGGCTTGGCTGAGCGCGGCAGTTTGCGCTACGAAGAAGCCTTGGTGCAATTTTTGCGCGATCGCCAATGCTTAATTGTGCTCGACAATATGGAGCGGGTGATCGACGCAGCGCCGCATGTGATTGGCTTGCTGAGCCAAACTGAGCAGGTGCGGGTGCTGGTTACTAGCCAAAAAGCTGCCAACGATCCTCAGGAGGAAGTTATTCCGATTCCTCCATTGGCGATTCCGCTTGGCAATGGGTCGGTACAAATTGAAACCATCAGTATGAGTCCAGCAGTAGCCTTGTTTTTGGATCGGATTCGGCGCGGGCGACCAGAATTTATGCTCGATCAAGCCAATGCCTTACATATCGTCGAGATTTGTCGGCGCTTGCGCGGTTTGCCCTTGGCCATAGAGCTGGTTGCTGCCCATAGCGATACGCTTAGGCCCGCCGATTTGCTGCTGTTGTTGCGCAATTATCTGCCTGCTGAGCAAAATGTGGGTGCCGCGCCAGCCCCCGAGCAAGTGCTACACCCAGTGCTGGATTGGTGCATTTCCTATAGTGTTCCGGCAATTCGCTGGCTGTTGCCGCGTTTGGGGGTGTTTCAGGGCGAATGGACGCTAAGCCAAGTGCAATTATTGGCCAGCGAAGCGCCCAATACGATTGATCTTGCCAAAACCTTGGATGCAATGGTTGCCAAAGGGCTATTGCTGAACAATGCAGCCTCGGATGAACCAACCTATACCATGCTCGATACGATTCGCCAATATGCTGCGCGCCAACTCAAACGCAACGCCCAGCTTGATGCTGCCTGCCACGCTGCCCATGCCAAGGCGTTTCAACAATTGGCGTTGGATATTGATGCGGGCATTCGCCAAGGCCAAGGTATGGTGTGGAGCAAACGCCTGAATCAAGCAATGCCCAATATTCGCAGCGCCTTGCAATGGCTCTATCAACAACAACGCTATAGCGATATTGCCCGCTTTATTGCGAGCATGGTGCTGCCGCTCTTTCAACAAGGTTATATCCGCGAAGGATTAAGCTGGATTGCGCGGGTTGGGGCGCATGCTGCTAGCTTCGAGCCGCAAATCCAGCTGCATTTTGGCTATGCCAATGGCCTGCTGTCGTATGCAATTAGCGATTATCCTTCGGCATTACAAGCCTATGGCCAGGCGCTACCCCACGCCAAAATGCTCAACGATTTGGATTATCAAGCCCGTTTGTTGAACAATCAGGGCATGATTTACGCCGAACAAGCCAATTATGCAGCGGCGCGCGAGGTTTATGAGGCCGCATTGGCGATTCGCCAGCAACAAGCTAATCTCTGGGGCGAAGCAATTATTTTGAACAATCTTGGCTCGGTCGCGCAATTCCAAGGTGATCACCACGCTGGCCGCGATTATTTTCAAGCCAGTTTGGCAATTTACCAACAGCTCGGCGACCAAATGAGCCAAGCTGTATCGTTTCAAAATATTGCCACGACCCAACTGAATATCGATGAATATGCAGAAGCCGAGCAATTGTTTCGTGAGAGCATCGCCATTCATCGCCAAAGCGAAGAATCGCCGCCGTTGATTATGGCCTTGTATGGCTTGGGCTTGGCCTTGTTGCGGCAATCAAGCAGCAACCGCAGCGAAGCAGGCGATGTGTTGCACGAGGCTGTGGCGATGGCGGCGCGTTTGAATGTGCAACGTTCGTTGGCAATTGCTTTCGAGGGCTTTGCAGAATGGCTTGCACCGATAAACCCGCACCATGCAGCCTATTTGGTTGGTGGTGCAGCAAGCTTGCGCCAAGCCTGCGATGTTGGCTATTCGAGCGTGAGTTTGCGCGACGTGGCAAATCTGCGCGAGCAACTTGACCACAGTTTGGGCCAAACTGAGCGCCTAGCAGCAGAAGCAACGGGCGAAGCGCTGAGCCAAGCAGAGCTATTGATGCTCGTTTCTCAAGGCTGAGCTTGCTCCAAATCCAGCAGCCATGTGCGCAGCAATTCGGCTAATTGGCTGTGTTGATCAGCGCTCAAGCTAGCGATTAATCGCCGTTCGTTAGCAAGATGGGCCTCGACTGCCTGATTAATTAAATCCAAGCCTTGGGCGGTGAGCTGCACCAATAGGCTGCGCCGATCATGCGGATCGGGAATGCGCTCGATCAAGCCGCGAGCAGCCAAGCGATCGAGGCGGTTGGTCATTGCTCCTGATGAAAGCATCAGCGTATTGAACAAGGCGGTTGGGCTGCGCTGATAGGGCGCTCCCGACCGCCGCAAACTTGCCAGCACATCAAATTCCCCGCGTTGTAAGCCAAATTGGCTAAATACCCGCGCCAATTCGCGGCTCAAATGCTGCTCCAAGCGCGCAATCCGCCCAATCAAACCAATCGGCGTAGAATCAAGCTCCGGTCGTTCGCGCTGCCACTCTGCAATAAAGCAATCTACTTGGTCTTGCATAATATATCTCGATATAAAGATACTTGACATGAAGATAAATTACTTATATCTTGATGTCAAGACAAATTTCAATACCATCAGGATAGCACAGACAAGGCACTGATGGGATTTAGCGAAGGTGGCGGCGATGCAACGGCTTTGGAATATGCTCCTAACGGCGATTGCGCCAATGTTATGGGGCACGACCTATATTATTACGACCGAGTGGCTGCCAGCCAACCGACCCTTGTTGGTGGGCGTGATGCGGGCCTTGCCGATTGGCCTGATCTTTTTGGCGTGGGGGCGACAATTGCCCAAAGGCATTTGGTGGTGGCGCTCGTTGGTGTTGGGTGCGTTGAATATTGGCTTCTTCTTCCCATTATTATTTATTGCTGCCTACCGCTTGCCTGGTGGCATCGCCGCTACCTTGGGTGCATTGCAGCCGTTTATTGTGGCATTTTGGGGCTGGATTGTGCTCAAAGAACGGGTTACTTTGCGCTTGCTGTTGATGGCAGGCTTAGGTGTTTTGGGCGTGGCGATGATGCTGATCAGCCCACAGGCCCAGCTTGATATTTGGGGCATGCTGGCGGCGTTTGGTGGCGCGATGCTCTATGGCGTGGGGATTACCCTGAATAAACATTGGGGCCGCCCAGTGCCATTGATGACCTATACCGCGTGGCAATTGGTGGTTGGTGGCTTGATGATTGTGCCGCTTGCTTTGTTGATCGAAGGCATGCCGCCAGTTTTTACGCCAACCAACTGGCTTGGTTTTGGAATCATTGGGATTGTCAATACTGGTATTGCCTATCTCTTTTGGTTTCGCGGCATCGAGCGCCTGCCAACGACCACGATGTCGTTTTTGATTTTGCTCAGCCCAGTTTCGGCGACGATCCTCGGCTGGTTGGTGCTCGATCAACGCTTGAGTTTGCTCCAAATGCTTGGTGCGTTGGTTGTGCTGGCGAGCATTGTCTTTAGCCAAATGCCAAATCGTAAGCCAGCTCAGCGTTTGCAGGTAGCACAGAGAAGTTGATCCACGAAGGACACGAAGAGCACGAAGGCTAGAAACCGCGAAGAACACGAAGAGCACGAAGTGCGATTTTTTAGCCACAGATTTTCACAGATTGTTGGGATTATGTTCTATGCTCTCTGTTCTATGTTCTTCGTCCTTCGGTTGATCCACGAAGGACACGAAGAGCACGAAGGCTATAGACTTTTGGCTATCGGAGTGTTGTTTGAAATAACGATCCTTGTTCCGATAGCCCAGAGCCTACAGCCCAATGTGTCTTCACTTCCTATGTTCTATGTTCTATGTTCTTCGGTTGCTCTGCGCCTCTGCGTTAACAGATTGATCTACGAAGTCTAGAAACCGCGAAGAACACGAAGCACACGAAGAAATCTTTTTAGCCACGAATTGCACGAATAATAATTATTGTAGCCACAGATTTCACAGATTATTGAGATAAAGTTCTTTTGTGGGCTACAATAGTTCATCCCTCATCCTTCATCCTTTCGCAACTCTGCGCCTCTGCGTTAACGGATTGATCCACGAAGGACACGAAGGGTCACGAAGAACGATTTTTCGCCACAGATTTTCACAGATTGTTAGGATTATGTTCTATGCTCTCTGTTCTATGTTCTTAAAACCTCATATCCAACAATCCTAAATCACCCGACCCTTGGCGATGGTCTGGTCATCAGCACGCAGCACAAATTCAGTGCCGCTGGGCAAGGCTTTGATATGCTTAGCAATGCCATAGAGATCGAGGTGGCCGCGCACTGGCTGGCCGACAGTGACCGTTTGGCCTTCTTCAAGCATCAACAGGCGTTCTTTTCCATTTAGTTTATAATTCTCACCCTCAAAGAGGGTGCCATAGGTAAAACCTAAAAATCCTTTCAGGCTTTCTTTGGCATTAACAATTCGTCGGGCCTCAATGATTAAGTTCACTATTATCGATCCGTAACTAGTTTTAAGCGGCTGAATGTCTTGGCCCGTGGCAAGAATTGCATTGTCTGGTTGTGAAGTTGCTTGCCCATCATTTGCATAAATCTCATGAATAATCCACTCATGATGCTGATTTAGCCGCTGATACATGGTGGTTAGTGGTTGATGCAGCATAGTTGAATTAAGGCTTGCTTCTATCGATAGATGTTTCTTCTGTCGCTTTTTAATCTGAATGAATGGAGTATTACGTAAGACAGAGATTACGCCCTGATGCAAATCATAAGCATTTAAATGTTTGCCATAAAATAACGAGTAATATCGCGACGAATTATTAATTGGCGCTTGTAAAAACGTTACCTCAACCGGCAGATCGCTCTAAATTCAAAATTTGGGTTACATGGCCCGTCCCCTGATGTTTAGATCCTCGACGAATCCAAAACTTTCTGCCAACCGCCATTTCTCCCAGTTGGTAATGGGGGTTGAGAAACTCAAAGTCGGTCAGCATAGCCCCATTTGGCAGCAGCGTGCGATTGTGCTCTTTACTCAATTGAATATCCCAGCCTTGATAAGAATCGGGACTAAAATGTAATTCGCCATGAGTGAAGTATAATGCCATGGCCAACATATGCTCAGGGTCTTCGTGCTCGAAGGTAATTTCAGCCTCAACGTCATACCTACCATCCATGCTCATCTTGCTCTCCTTATGATTAAATTGGCATTATTCTAGCGTAGAAATTGGCTCACGAGCCAGTGCTGCCATAATTCCGCAGCCCCAACAGCCAAACTTTATAGGCAATCATGATGCAAACCAGCGCCACCAAGGGAGCCAGCCACGCCATCCAGCCAATCTCGTGGCCCAGCAAATAGCTAGCGGGATAATAGGAAGCAAAACCATATGGAACCAGCCACGTCAATAACACCCCAATCGAGCGATGATAAAACGTCAGCGGATATTGGGCAAATTCATTAGTATGAAACACTACGTTGGTTACAGCAATTGAATCCATAATCCAAAATGATGTTGCAGCAGTAATTAAATTTAGCGCAATGAAAATTATGCCACCGCTAATTACCATTAATATGATAAAGCCAATACTTGCGAGATTAATTGGCAATTGCAATTGCACCATTGCATAGCTGACTAAACTCAAGCCAACAATAAAATCGCCAATTGCATCATGGCAAATTCGATCGGCTAATAAATGGAATAATGGATTAATTGGCCGCACCAAAAAGCGATCAAATTGGCCTGGCCGAATATAATCACGGCCAACCACCCAAAGATTATCAGCAAAAAGATGATTAATTCCTTTCGATAAGGTCAACAAGCCATAAATTAATAAAATTTGCTCGAATGTCCAGCCTTGAATGCTTGGAACTTGACGTAAAACTGCCCACAAGGCGACAAGGCTCGCTCCTTGAAAGAGCACGGTTGAAATCGAACCAATGAAAAAATTAAGCCGATATTCCATCAAAATTTTGAAACGCTGGATGACAAAATACCAATAAAGTTTTAGATAGCGGAGCATTATTATCCACCTTGTACGGTTATTTTGCGCACACTGAAATTAAACATCAAGCGCGAGAGCATAAACATCACGCCAAGCCAAACCAATTGTTGCAACCAAATGCTATCAAGCTCACTTAATGGAGTCATGCCGCTTAATATCGATACAGGCACCGAAACACTTTGGGCAAATGGCAGCCATTTGGCAATCGTTTGCAATTCTGTTGGTAGCATAGTTAATGGCAAAAGCACGCCACTAAATAGCAGTAGTACTGAACCACGCACCACTTGTAAGCCCCAAACCTCGGTCGAATAAAAAGCAATGCAGCCAAATATCCAATCGAAGCAAAACAAAATACTACAACCAAGCAATAATGAAATAAGAAAGCTGAGCCAAACCAAGGGATCAGTTGGTAAGCTAATCTTAAATACAAATAGCGCAAGGCTACCAACTACAATTAATTGTTGCGCTAATGATATAAATGTGCGGGTTAGATGGCCAATGTAAATTCGTTCTTGAAAATCGACAGGCCGCAATAATTCGCTTGAGATTGTGCCTTCGCGAATCCAATAGCCAAATTCTTGGGTATAGCCCCATTGCACCAACGGCATAACAATACGTGCCAAGATGATATAGGTTAGGGTTTGTTGCATATTCAATCCGGCGATTGTGTCACGTTCGCTGTAGAGTGCTTTCCAAAATGAAATATAGGCAATTGTGAGCAACACATGCGCACCAATTTGCGACCAAAACCAAAAATTATAGGCTAGCACTTCTTTAATATTGATGCCAACCACACTGCGATAAATACGCAGCCGATAATAGAGTTTATCCACGAGCGCCAACCTCATTATAGGCAGTCGGATTCTGATATAAATGTTTGATAATACTCTCTAAATCTGGCTCATTGAGCGTAAAATCGGCGACATCAAGCTGCTGCATCACAGCGTTTGCCACTTGGCTGGCGCTAATTTGGCTGCGATCAAAGCGTACTTCTAGGCTGAATTCGCTTAAATTCAGTTGTTCACAGGCTGGTGGCAAATTCACGCTCGTCATTGGTTGATTGGTTTCAAAGGTAATGGTGCGAAATTTGCCAAATTGCTGTTTAATCGCGTTCAATGGGCCGTCGTAGACTTTGCTACCGTTGTCGATAATAATCACCCGCGAACAAAGCTGCTCAATATCACCTAAATCGTGAGTTGTGAGCATCACGGTTGTATTGTGGGTTTGGTTGTAATCTTTGATAAATTCGCGAATGCGCTGCTTCACCATCACATCGAGGCCAATCGTTGGCTCATCGAGATAAACAACTTTGGGTTCGTGGATGAAGGTGGCGGCTAATTCAGCGCGCATCTTCTGGCCCAGCGACATCGAGCGAATTGGCGTTTTTAATATTTCATCAAGCTCTAAAACCTCAGCAAAATGGCTAAGCAATTGTTTGTAGCGGCTTGGCTCAACTTCATAAATATTGGCAACCAAATTGAGCGATTCGATCAGCGCCAAATCCCACCATAACTGGCTACGCTGACCAAACACGACGCCGATATTGCGCGCATTAGCCACCCGCTCGCGTTGTGGATCGTGGCCCAAAACCGCAATTGAGCCAGTCGTTGGGTAGAGAATGCCAGTTAACATTTTGATTGTGGTCGATTTGCCAGCCCCATTGACCCCGATATAGCCAACAATTTCGCCTGCATCAATTTGAAAACTCAAATCATGAACGGCGACTTTTTCGCGATATTGTGGCCGAAAGAGGGCCTTAACTGCGCCTTTGACCCCGTTTTCTTTTTCAATAGTGCGATAGGTTTTGCCTAAATTACGAACATCAATAATCGGCACCATGGCCTCCTCTAGCATGGATTGGGTGGGTGAGTACGGTTCAGTTTAAGCCGCTGGCCACAAAAGCTAGCCCATCGCATGATGGAGTGCTCCTCAGTCGCAAGGCGGATTCTTTGCACGCAACTTGCAATAGCCTGCTGTGAAGATTGTGAACTGAACGAAGGAGCAGAATCATGCATTTGAATGATACGGTGGCTTTGGTGACGGGTGCAGGTTCGGGGATTGGCAAAGCAGCAGCCTTGCATTTGGCGGCGCATGGTGCCAAAGTGGCCGCCCTTGGCCGCACCGAAGATGAGCTAAACCAAACGGTTGAAGCGATTAAAAAGGCTGGCGGCGAAGCCTTAGGCATAGTTGCCGATATTAGCGACCCTGATGAGATGCAAAAAGCCGTTGATCAAACGCTCAAACAATGGGGCAAGCTGAATTGTGTTTTTGCCAACGCGGGAATTAACGGCGTGTGGGCACCAATTGAGGAATTAAAGCTCGAAGAGTGGCAAAAAACCTTAGATATTAATTTAACTGGCACCTTCTTGACGATTCAAAAAAGTGTTCCAGCGCTCAAAAAACAGGGCGGCTCGATTATTGTTACCTCGTCGATCAACGGCACGCGCACCTTTAGCAATGCTGGGGCAACCGCCTATTCGACGACCAAAGCAGGCCAAGTTGCTATGAGCAAAATGTTGGCCTTGGAGCTTGGCCAATTCAACATTCGAGTGAATGTGATTTGCCCTGGCGCAATCGAAACCAGCATCGAGGAAAGCACCGAAAAACGCTCAATTGAACGGGTGCAAGTGCCCGCCGAGTTTCCAGAGGGCGATATTCCTTTGACCCACGGCAAGCCTGGCACGTCCGAGCAAGTTGCCCAGTTGGTCGGCTTTTTGGCCTCCGAAGCCTCAAGCCATATCACTGGCACCGAAATCTGGATCGACGGAGGTCAATCGCTCTTGCGTGGCTAGTTGAAGTTCCCTCGCCCGCTTTGACTGGCTGGCGAGGGGCTTTTGGGTGATAATTTTACATAATTATTGAGCGAATGCTGCTTGCCAGAGCCCGCCTTGTGGGAGTTGCAATCAAATTGCCTGCAATAAATATTGTTCGCTATTATCTTCATTTGAGCGAAAGGCCCAAACTCGGCCTGCCTCGACATTGCCCGCCAGATAATCGAGCAAGGGCAGGCGGGTGCTTGGCCAGCGCAACGCTTGCACCATGGTCGGAATTTCGTGCAGATCAAACCATGCGCATTCTTCGATTTCGTTATCGGGATCGTTGATCGCAATTTCGCCCTCAGTTGTGCCCTCAAAAGCGCAAAAAACCACAGTTTGAGCTTTGCCAACCAAATAGACTTGCGACATATAGGCTAAAGTGCTAGGCGCGGCAACCAAGCCAGTTTCTTCGCGTACCTCGCGGGCAAAGGCTTCGAGCCAATGCTCGCCAGCTTCGACTTTGCCGCCAGGAATACTCCAATAACTGCCATTTTGGCCCTGCTGACGCACCAATAAGACCTGATTTTCCCGCCGCAACAAGGCTAGCACAATATGCACAATCGGTTCCATTCAATGCCTCCGCATTTAGCGTAACGCCTGCCATAAGCCACGCAAGGAAAATTTGCTGCCGCGTAACAAAATCGTGGCCCGAAATAAACGCGCAGTTAGGCTGAGCGTCGCCACAACTGATAAGGCCAGCAACCCAATACTTAAGCCAATTTGCCATGGCGGTACCACCGTCATTACTGAACGCAGCATCATTGTTGAGGGCGCAGTGAAGGGAATAATGCTGAGGATTAATGCTAAAGTGCCGTTGGGCTTGCTCAGTAGCGAGGTGATAAACATCAGCGGAATCATCGCCGGAACGCTGACCAGAATAATCAATTGCGATAATTCGCGCATCGATGGGCTAATTGCGCCAATGCCTGCGGTTAAGCTGGCATAAAACAAATAGCCGAGGAGAAAAAAGATTCCAAGCAACAGCCAGGTTGTTGGCTCAATTTGAACTTGGTTGAGAGCTGCGCGAATTGCTTGGCCGCGCAAAACTCCAACTGCGAGCATGGCCCAAAAGCCCAATTGAATAAAGGCTACAATGCCCAAGCCAACCATTTTGCCAGTCAAAAGTTCGCGCGGCGAGATTGAGGTGAGCAGCACTTCGAGGGTCCGATTCTCTTTCTCCTCCAAAATGCCTTGCATCAATAAGCTTGCGCCCATAAAAATCGAAATATAAATTGCCATTGCAAAGCCAATTGGCACCATCGAGCCAGCAAAATTTTGATTCAGATTGCCTGCAACCCGTACATTGTTGCCAATCGCTTCTGCTTTGCTCAGGCTAATTGGCTCGAACAAGCGCGGCACAAAAGCGATATGCGGCGAGCGCAATTGATTAACTGCCAACAAGCTGCGCAAGGCATTCGTATCAGCTTGATCAAAAATGCTGGCCGTGCGTGTGGTACGGGTCACAATCCCCGCTTGCTGATAATCAGCAGGAATCAGAAACAAGCTTTCGATTTGCGCTTGGCGTAAGGCACTTTCAGCAGTAGCTTGATCGTCGAATTGCAGCACCGTAGTTGGTGAAATAACCTCGAAATGCTGTTTAATCACGCCCGCTTGATCAACGATCCCAATACTGTGATTACGATCGTTGTCGGGAATAAACAGGCTGGCGGTGGTTTGTCCCGAAGGATCGCCACCGAAGAGTTGGGCAAACAGATAGATTGCGCCAATCAGTAAGGGCACGCCCAAGGTTGACCAATAAAAATCTTTTTTGCGAATGTGATAGAGCAAATCGCGGCGGGCAACAAACCAAATTTTAGCCACGTTGTGCCTCCGTTCGCTCAAGATGATTCTGGTGAACAATAAAAGAGCTGGCTTTGGGAAAGCGCCAAACGCCCAAGACTTTCCACAGATCATTAGTTGTCAAACCAAGGTTAACTGCGCCCCACAAGGCCAGATAGGCCGCCAGTGGCTCGCTGAGCATCCCAAGCAATAACACGAGGTTCAAGCCCAAGGGCGCTAGTAAATAGCCAATTGCTTGGCTGCGCGAAAGTGGCTGGGTTGGGCGGACGCGTGGATACAAGAAGCGCCGCTGAAGTTCCCAAGCTTTATGTTGGCCAATCAAACTCAGCACATGACTAAGCGTATGGGCCAATGGCGCAACAATCAAAACAATCACGAGATCGATAGTTAGCCAAACCTCAATCCCTTCAAAATCGAATTGTTGCGCGTTCACATGGAGCATCGAGCGAATGCGCAGCAGCACGATCAAGCTGAAAAACCCAACTAAGCCGCCAACCGAGAATGGTAAGCGCCCATGCAATCCTTCAACGATTTGGGATTGAGGTTGTGGTTCGTTTGCCATGCTGATCCTCTTGTCTGATCGACGCAGTGAACAATCCACCTATGCTGCGTCATGCTAATTAATGCTAGCTTATTATAATCAGTTCCTTGTAGAGTTTGTAGCCAAGCAAAAGCGCCGTGGGAAGTACGGCGCTTTGCGTAGGAGCAGTGCTTTGGCTTGAGGTCTGAGGATAGACAATTGGCTAGGAACTGCCAAGGGTGAATTTGCCCCGCATTATTCCAGGCTTGAATGAAGGTATTGCGTTGAAGCTGGAATTATTAGCCCGAGATGAATTAAAAATAGCAACAAACCTTGCTGCAAGGAGTAACCCTTACAGCAAGGCTTAATTAATGTTTTTGCCAGAGCAATGCGCCTAAGGCTGCAAATGCTGCCACAACGGTCACAAGCTGGGCAACATCACGCCCAAGCACGACCAAAACCGTCACAGTGATACACATTATCACCATTGTAAGCATAAACATCAGCCGCAATGGCCGATTTTGTTGTTGTTGATCAGGTTGCTGACTCACCGCAATACCTCCTTCATCCAGAACTTGTATTTGTGATAGAACACAAGTTCTGGTTTAACTATAGCGGATATTGCTGCTTGCTGTCAATCAACGACATTAAATAGTTTTAATTCTCTCATTTTTGCCACTTACTGAGCTGGTTCGTCCCACACCCGATTGGCATTTTTGCGCAATTTCGCGTGCACTGCTTCGACCAAATTGACGTTGGTGGTATCGGCCAATTGCAGTAAATAGAGCAAAACATCGGCTAACTCGCCCTGCCATTCAGTCTGATCAACAATTTCATCGCGCCATTGCAGGTGTTCGAGCACTTCGGCTGCTTCGAGGGTTAGCGAAATGGCCAAATTGCGTGGGGTTTGCGGGCGTTTTGAATTCGCCTCGTACCAACCCTTCGAGCGCACAAACTCATGCATCTCGTTGGTTAAGCTGGCGATGCTGGCATCATGTGGTTGCTGCAATTGGGCTAAGACCAAAGCATCGTGATCAAATGCTAGCGGCGGCAGTTGATCACGGGCAAAAAATTGCGCCAGATCGGCATCACCGCCAGCTTGCAAAGCGCCTCCGCTGACCGTGGCCCGCAACCAAACCCCGAGCGGATACGGCGGCTCGCGATCTAGATTCGAATGCACGGCGATAACCTCGCCAATCTCTGCATGCAGGCCTGTTTCCTCCAGCACTTCACGGGCTAAAGCTTGGCGCATTTCCTCGTCGTGCTCAAGGTAGCCGCAAGGCAAACACCACAAGCCAGGCCGAAACGAGCCAGCCCGCCGCACCAACAAAACCTCGCCAACCTCGTTTTGGATGACGGCAGCAACCCCTGCTGGCGCACTATTAAACCAGACCCAGCCACAATCAGGGCAACTCAAGCGTTCGCGCCCGCCGCGCAAGCGTGGCTCCAAACGCTGGCGACACTGGAGACAATACATTGCAAAACCCTCCATCAACTAGACTGGCCATAGAACTACTGCTCTAGCCCGATTGTCAATTTGCCAAATCCATGTATACTACAGCTTAACACATGGCAGCGTGGCCATACGACAGGGCAATGATCGCCTACTCCTCTATCCGGGGGGTGGGATTTTTTAATTCCGCCAGCTCCGGACACACCACCCACACAAGGAGGCCCGTCATGGAAAATCGTTCGCTCGAAGAACGCCGCTGCCCCGATTGCGGTGCTCGATTGGAACTCGTTGATGATGGATCGTATCGCTGTGTTGCCGACGAAAGTGTTTGGATGGCCTATGGTCCCAAGCTTTTGCTCAAGCCTGCCTTGGTGACTGCCTCACGCTTAGCACTCGATTTGCCTTGGGAATCACAAAAGGTCGCTGCTTAAACTAAAAAGCCCATGGTTACGGCTGCGGGAGCAGAAACCATGGGCTTTGGTGTGCGTGCTTATTTTGGTGGCGTATAGCGCGCATAGCGTTCGAAAAACCAAATGCCAACGCCTGCAATCGTAATTAACAAGCCTGCCAAGGCGTAGGCTTCTTGCACATCGGCTTTGCTCAACATCGTTGCGGTAATGCCACAGCCAACGCCAAGCATATAGCAAATCAAGACAGCTTCGCGGCGGGAAGCTCCCAGCGCTACCAACCGATGTGAAATATGATCTTTGCCTGGGGTGTTGAATGGGTTTACTCGTCGCCGTAAGCGCGCCACAATCACCATCGTGGTATCAAAAATTGGCACGCCTAACACGACAATTGGAATCATCCAGGTGACGATGATGCTGTTGCTGGGAAAGCGCAGCTTGATGCCCAGCACTGCCAAAATAAAGCCCAAAAATAGGCTGCCAGTGTCGCCCATAAAGATTTTGGTGGGCACGAAGTTGTGGCGCAAAAAGCCCATACACGCGCCCATCGTGGCTGCGGAGAGCGCTGCTACCAACACTTGGCCATTCAAGACCGCAAGTTGCAAAAAGAAGGCTGATGCTACCGCCGTCAGGCCAGCAGATAAGCCATCCATATTGTCGAGAAAATTAATTGCATTCGAAATGCCCGCCACCCAGGCAATCGTGATGATGGCGTTGAGCACTGGCGAGGCGAATAATTGCACCTGAATGCCAGCGAAAATCAGCACAAAACAGGCAATAATCTGGCCCAGTAATTTTAATGTGGCGGATAGACCCCATTTATCATCGAGCATGCCACAGGTAACCACAATCGTCGCGCCGCCCAAAATGGCTGCCAACTCGCGCAGAATAAATTGCTCATCCCAAATAAGCAGGGTAACCATTACGCCTGCATAAATTGCCAAGCCGCCAAGCAATGGCACCGGATTAGTATGGACTTTGCGCGCGTTGGGTTGGTCGATAATGCCAACGGCAATTGCCAAGCGCCGAACAAGCGGTGTACTTACAATCGACATGGTTAACGCCGAAAGAAAAATCAGGAAGATTTGGGCCAGCGAAACACTCATATAGCTTCTCTTGGTGAAAGTTAATATTGTTGAGTCGGGCGAAAATAACGCTGCCTCTCTCCTACTGAATGTAGGAGAGAGGGTTAGATTTGCTTGGACTCAGTTATTGTTGGCTTTGAAAAAAGCTGAGCAATTGCTCAAAGGCCGTTCTGGTATCAGCATAGGTCGTATTGAACGTCGGGTCTTGCGCCCCCATTTTGTCCATCTCAGCCAAAGCCAATTCAACTTGGGCCAAGCCAGCGTCATAGCGCTTGCTATCGCTCAAAACTTGGGTGTAAATCTGGCGATACGACATATCGCCTGGTTTGCTGGCGATTGCTCGCTCGAAGCCAGTTAAGAAGCTATCGAACGCCGCTGGATCGCTTTGCATTGAGGCAAAGGTTGCTTGAATCCGTTCGCTGCGTTCAGCAGGTAATTCGGCCACATCAACCAAGCCGCTGTTGTTGAGTGCCCGTGGATCAAGGGCCAAGGCGTTGGCAAAGGCTTGGGCGGCATTTTGCAAATCGCCCTTGCGTCGATAGGCCTCGCCCAAGCGAATGAAGTTGATCGACCACAGCGGATCAAGCGTCGTTGCCTTGCTCAATTCAGCAATCGCTGTATCGTATTCTTGGCGATACAGATACAACATTGCCCATTGGCCAGTCAATTCAACATCCTGCGGTGCGATTGTATGCGCTTGTTTGTAGGCTTCGATTGCTGCATCGAGATGCTTGCGCGCGCCTTCTGGGTCGCTTTGCTCGGTGTTACGGAACCACGACGAATGCAAACGACCTAAGTTGGCTGGGTGATCTTTGTTTTGGGGATTGAGCCGCTGGGCCTCTTCCAAGGCCAAACGGGCATAATCCAACACCTGCAATGGCCCAAACTTGGTTAGGAAATCGCGGGCAGTATTTTGCATGCCAGCAATGCTATATTCAGTTTTGGGCAAATCGTCCAGCTCTGCATTGGGCAGCGGGCGACTATTCAGCACTTGGGCAATAGCCTGATTTTGATTTTCGCTCACCAACTTGTTTTGCTCGATGCTCAAATCGGTGGCCAAGGTCATCAAGGCCCGCCCATACATCAAGAAATAAAGATCTTCGTTGGGGGCGTGCTCAACTGCATCTTGAATCGCTGCAAAGCCCAAAAGATGTTGATCAAGGCCTTGGCCTTGGTCGATAAATTGTTTGCCCTGCAAGTAGCGCATATCGGCAAAAATATTATCGAGGTTGAGGAACCAAACCAACAACAAAACAATCGGCACAACTACTGCATATAAAACCCGGGCTGGAGCTGCGCCTGTTACGCCGCTGCTGCTACGGCCACGATTGCCAGTTGCGCGGCGGGCATTTTGGGCTGCTTGGCGTTTGGTACCAGCTTTGGCTGGCGCTACTTCAGCCACTTCTTCGGCTGCTGGGGTTGCGGCAACAACCGCAGGTTTGCTGCCAAGCTGGAATGCTCCTGCTTGGGCGCCAGCAACCACGCCAACTGCCATAATCACCCAGGTATACAGCAACGATGAAACAATCGGAATCCCAAACAGGGTTTCGACAAAATTGGCTGCCACTGCCGAAAGCGCGGTGATAATCAATAATTGCCAGCCAAAGCTAATTGGTTCATCCAAGGGCTTGGCATAGCCCAGCCATGTGGCGAGGCCAACTACCAACAAGCCTACGCCGCCAGCAATCAACCCTAATTCTAGGCTCTTCAAAAAGACTGCAAAGAACAGCCCAATGCCCAGCATAAACACGGTTGTAATGCCAAGATTGACCAAGCGTGGAATGCGTAGCAAGCGCAGCATGAGAATCAAGAATGAACCAAACAAGAACAAATGGCTAAACAAACCAATTGCGCCTTTGGTCACCAATTCGTCAAGCAAGGCTTGGTGCGAACGGTCTGGCGACGCGCCACGCGATTCATAATTGGCCAAGCGTGGCGGGTAGAAGGGGTTGTAGGCCACAAACATCGATTCTGGCCCCCAGCCAATGACGGTGCGTAGCGGGTTGCTCAAGGCCAAACCAACTGCGCCTTTGGTGTGCTCATCGCCCCGCCAAATGAGCACCCGCACCAAACCAGTGCCGCCATCGGTTTCCAGCAAGTTGCCCAAGCGGTTGATATAGCGGTTGCTTTGGCGCAAGCCACTAAAGCTGCTCGAATCGGTATTGAGCACCACCAAGAAGACCGCGCTAGCTAATGAAAGCACCACCCAAGCGCTGAGCGCCGCGCCAAAAACTCGTTTGAAGCTGGTACTGCGTAGCCCTTGCAACAAAAACAGCGTGAAGAACACAAAGATGCTGACAAACATGCCAATTTGTGGCCCGCGGCTTTGGGTAAAGAAGATAATGACCACGGTGAAAATGCTGAGGCCAGCATACACCGCAGCGCTGAGCCATTGCACCACTGCATGCGGTGCAGTGGCAATTCGGCGTGGCAAGGCCACAACCAAGCCATAAAAGCCAAAATAGGCAGCCATCGCCAACAAGAACCATGTGCGGAAGTTGCTCGCGCGATCTGCTGAAACCATATCAAGGTTATAGCAGGTTTCGCTAATTGCGCCTTGACACTGATCAGCAGTCAAATAGCCGCCGATAACGAGGGCCAGCATGTAGAACAGAATCAAGCCGCCAGGCAGATACAAGCGCCAATCAGTGCGGCTGCGGGTGCTGGTTACCCACGAAATCAAGGGCAACGTGCTGCTGGTAACAATGACCGCCAGCGGAAAGATCCACCAATGGCCGATGCCAAGCAATGGTGCTTGAATCAAGGCGCCGAGCTTGAGCGTTGCATACAACAAGCTTAATTGGCCAAGCGGCAACAAGCCCAAGGTAACAAACCACGCTGCATCTAAGCCAACCGAACTTGCGCCTTCGACTTCGCTACGTTTGGTGGCCATCAAGTTCGTAATCAAGCGATAGAGCATAAATGGCAGGGTCAGAATCAAATAGGCAGCCACAAAGATCGAGTTGCCCATGCTTGAGGCAACCCGCGCTGCGGTATCACCAGCCCATGGTAAGGGGTCGCTGCGTTGATATTGAACCCAGCCATAGCCCAACGTTGGCAAGGTTGTGGCGACAATTACCGTAATAATGCGCTCAAGTTGCTCGCGGCGGCGCACATGGGCCAGCATCGCTCCAAACACCACCACATACGAGAAGTTGGTGTAGAAGCCCTGAAGCCGATTATAGCCACCGAAAAAGCTGGTAAAGACTAAGACCGAGGTCAGCGTGGTAAAGAGAAAGACCCCAACATAGACAATTGCCGGAGCGACCAGCGGCGAGCGCCACCAATCGCGCCAACGTGGCCACAAACGAAAGACTTGGCCGCGCTCAAGCCAATTGATAATCCATGCTCCGCCAAGGATCATCACGATGGAACGCAAGGCCACCGCTTTATCTGGCTCAAAGTGGCGGTCACTAAGCAAACTAAAATAGATCGGGATCATTGCTAAAGCCAGTAGCCAGCAGGCTTCCATCACCCGCCGCGACCACAGGCTGATCGTTGTCTCGCGTGAATCCAAGGCAGACTCCTTCAAAGGCATGGGTATTGTTCAATTACGAATTGCTGGTTGCCAGTTTGTAGTTGGCAGCACGTTCCAGCATGGCGCTTGCAGAGCGTCGGCTGGCTTCGCTCACTGGTGTTCCATCAAGCATCGCTGCTAATTCTTCGATGCGCTCTTGCTCGCTCAGTGGGTGCACAAAGGTTTGGGTGCGTTGATTGACAACTTGTTTGGCAATTGCAAAATGGCAATCACCAAAGGCAGCAACTTGAGGCAAGTGGGTGATACACAACACTTGATGGGCATCGCTAATGCCCCACAATTTTTCGCCGACCACATGGCCAGCCCGACCGCCAACGCCCACATCAACTTCATCAAAAACCAAAGTTGGCACGCTATCAACCGCCGAAAGAATCGACTTCATCGCCAATAGCAAGCGCGCCGATTCACCGCCAGAGGCAATTTTGGCCAATGGTTTAAGCGGCTCGCCAGGGTTGGGGCTGAGTAAAAACTCAATCTGGTCAATCCCCGTGCGGTCAAAGGCTAAATGGCGCTCATGAATCAAGACGCCCTGTGGGTCTGGCCGCTGCGAGAGTTGCACATGGAATTTGACATGCGGCATGGCCAAATCGGCCATAGCAGCGGCAATCCGTTCGGCCAATTCATCGCCTGCTTGGCGTCGGCGGCTGCTCAGTTCGGCGGCGGCAATCCCAATGCTCGCTAAGAGTTGTTGCTCTTGTTGCACCAATTCGGCAATATGCTCGGCGCTGTAGTGCAAGGTTTCGAGTTCTTCGCTGGCGTTGGTTAAGCGTTCGAGCAATTCGGCAGCATCGGCAGCCCGATATTTTTTGGCCAAATCGCGCAGCTCTGCCAAGCGATCTTCAATTATTTCCAAGCGCCCTGGCTCAAACTCCAGCCGATCGCGATATGAGCGCACGCCCTCGATCACATCGTCGAGCCGATAGCGTACTTCGAGGGTTTGCTCGTTGAGCGCTGCCAAACTTGGATCAAGCCGCAACAGTTCGCTCAACACATTCGCCACATCATCAAGGCTATCGACAATCGAGCGGGTTGCGGTACGGCGCTCGCTCGCAGGCGTGCCAGTGCGCAGCAAACGATACATCGTATCGACCATGCCAGTAATTTTGGCGCTATTTTGCAACAAACTCCGCTCGCTGGTTAAGGTTGTTTCTTCGCCAGCAATCAGTTTGGCGTTGGTCAATTCTTCGACCAAGAAGGTTAATTCTTCGATGCGGTCGATGCGGCGGGCTTCGGCGTTGCGCAAGGTTGTAATTTGGCTACGCACTGCTTCAACCGCGATCACTTGTTGGCTCAGTTGCTCACGATCGGCAACTACGCCTGCATAGCGGTCGAGCATTTCGGCGTGGGTGCGCACATTAAACAAGGTTTGGCTATCGTTTTGGCCGTGAATATCGACCAAACGCCCGCCTATTTCGCGCAGCACGGCGCTACTCACGGCGCGCCCATTGATGCGGGCGACACTGCGGCCACTGGCTCCGTGAATTTCTCTGGTCAGAATAATCTGATCGTCATCAGCACCATCAAGGCCATATTCCGCTAAAATTGGCAGAATATCTGGGCGATCGGCGAGCGTGAATATGCCTTCAACGCGAGCTTGATTACTACCAGCACGCACGAAACTCGGATCGCTCCGTTCGCCACGTAACATGCCGAGGGCATCAATCATAATTGACTTACCGGCTCCGGTTTCACCAGTTAGCACATTAAAGGCTGGGGTGAATTGCAAGCGTACTTGGTCAATAATTGCGAAATCGGCAATAAATAATTCTAGCAGCATAAACTCTCGTGTTTGCCCTAAAAAAACAGCCGTTTGCGAACGCGCCAACGGGCTGCATGTAGATCAATTGTACCATATTCGCTTTGGATAGCCCATTTGATTCAATTTGCAAAACGCCACGCTCCTGATTGATTTGCTGGTCAGGATTATGCTGTGGATATTTGAACTTGCTTTCTCTGGTACAATGCGAGGGTTGCAATGGGCCTGAGTGCCTGCAACAGCATCCTTATTAATCAATGCTTATTCGAGAGTCGCTGATATGACTGATCAAATACCACCATCACAACCGCGCCAGCCGCAGCCATCGCAGGCCCGGCCCGAAGCAGCTCCGCCACAGGTTGCCGATGCGCAATTGCGCCAGTTGATTGTTGCTTTAGATAACGCCAACGATCCCAACCACGAACGAGCAGAAGACGATTTGATTCGCTTGGGTGCGCAAGCAGTTCCCTTGCTGATCGAAGCGCTTGAGCCAAAATATCCGTGGTTGCGGGCCTATCGGGCTGCCGAAGCCTTAGGCCAAATTGGCGATGGTCGGGCCAGCCGTCCCTTAAGCCAAGCGCTCAATCATCCCAATAGCAATGTGCGTTGGGCTGCCGTGCGAGCCTTGGGCAAAGTTGGCGATGGGCGGGCCTTGCTGGCCTTGCGGCGGGTTGCCCGCGATGATCGCAGTCGCACCAGTTGGGGCGAGCCAGTTGCTGCCAGCGCTGCTGCTGCGCTGCGCGAAATGCAACGGAGTAGCACTATTCTGCGGCTTTCCGACCCAATTCGCATTGCCTTATTGGTTGCAGTGGCGTTTATCGCCTTATTTTGGGCCAACGAACGCATTGCCACCGTGCGCGGCGCGCTTAATCAATCGAATCATGCGGTTTGGGGCACGGCGGTTACGCCAATTTTGCCAACTGCAACTCCAGTCAGCGAGGATACCGCTGAGGGCGAAGATCCAGAAGATGACGAAGCTGAGGCAACGCCGACAGTGGATACTGCTGCTACGCCAACTGTGGCTCCTGCAACCGCTACGGTAACTGCCCCAACCGCCAATGTGCGCCCTGCGCCAAATACCAATAACGAGCCAATTGCTCAGCTCAAGGCTGGTGATAACGTGCAAGTGCTTGGCCAATCAGGTGATTGGTATCAAATTCAGTTGCCCGATGGTACAGGCCGCGGCTGGGTTGCTGCCAGCGTGCTTAGCCCGCCAAGTAGCCCTGTGCCAACTGTCACCAATTAAGAACGTAGAGCAGAGAACATAGAACATAGGGATCGGGCTAGCAGTAGCTCGATCCTCTTTCTTTTAAGGATGAATTATGAAGGATGAGGGATGAAAGGCTCTTGACTATTAGCTTTGGGCTATGGGTTATCGGAACATAATCCCAATAATCTGTGCCAATCTGTGGCTACAATAATTCTCATTCGTGCAATTCGTAGCTAAAAAATGTTCTTCGCCATCTTCGCGATCTTCGCGTCCTTCGCGGTTCCTATCCTTCGTTTGCTTCGTGGATCAATTTTTAACGCAGCGGCGCAGAGAACCCATAGATTGTGGCTGATGGCTATTGGGTTATCGGAACATCATTGGGGCAATTCGTGGAATTCGTAGCAAAAACTCAGTCTTCGCGATCTTCGCGTCCTTCGCGGTTAGATTCTTCGTGCTCTTTGTGTTCTTCGTGGATCAATGCTCCTCAAACGCTTGGTATAGGGTTTGCTATAGGTTCGGTAGATACGTGCTCGAATCGTAGAGCAAAGGAGTTTTTGATTATGAATGAGCAAAAAGAACAACCATTATTAACTGCCGCGCTGATTGCTGGTGGTGTGATTGGTGGGGTATTGGGCGCACGTAGCCGCCGCAATCATCCGACCAGCTTGGGCGAAAAAGTCGCCTTGCTCACCGAAAACCTGCGTGATCAAGTTGAACATCGCGCTGCCGATGCCAATAGCTATTTGCATAGTCTTAGCAAACAAGCCCGCAAAGAGCTGAAACGCGAGCAAAAGAAATTGCGCAAAGCTGGCAAGCACGCGAATCAACGCTTGAATGCGAGCCTAGAAACTGGCCGCGACCAAGTTGAACATGCTGTTGACCAACTTGGCAAAAAAGCCGCTCAAGGCCGCAATAAAGGTAGTTCGTTGTTGAGCGCTGCAACTGCTGGCTTAGCTGCGGTTGCTGCCGCCAGCCGCGATCGGGCCAACGATTTGGGCGACCAAACCAAAAGCCGTTTGGCCGATGTGCGCGATCAAGCGGTTGATCAAGGCGAAACTTTAGCCGATAAGGCCAAAAATATTTTGAATGAGGTGCGCGATCGCTTGAGCAGCAGCAGCGAAACCGTGCTGGAGCAAGCAGACGATTTGCGTCAGCGGACGGTTAAAGCTGCGAGCAGCAAAAGTGCTGATGCCCGTAGCCGTTTGGCCGATGTGCGCGATCAAGCAGTTGATCAAGGCGAAACTTTAGCCGACAAGGCCAAAAATATTTTGAATGAGGTGCGCGATCGCTTGAGCAGCAGCAGCGAAACCGTGCTCGAACAAGCAGACGATTTGCGTCAACGCGCTGTTGATGTGGCGAGCAGCAAAGGCTCTGATGCTCGTGATCAAGCGAGCGATTTGGTGCAACGCTTGAGCGGGATTGTGCAAGAATTTTTGGCAACCACCAGCGAACGCGCTAAAGAAGCTCGCGAGCATGCGCCTGATGCTTTGCGCTCGGTTGCCCAAACTGTAAGTGCCAAGGCCCAAGATGTAAGCGCAACGGTTATTCCAGCAGTTGCAGGCGCAGCCTCGGTTGTTGGTGGCCGCGCCAAAGAAACTGCCTCAGTGGTTGGCGAACGGGCCAAGGATGTAGCCTCGGTTGTTGGCGAACGGGCTAAGGAAACGGCCTCAGTAGTTGGTGAGCGCGCTAAAGATGCAGCCTCGGTTGTTGGTGGCCGCGCCAAAGAAACCGCCTCAGTGGTTGGTGAACGAGCCAAAGATGCTGCGCATATCGTTGGCGAAACGACCCAGCAAGCAGCCCAAACAATCGCCCATAAAACTGGTGAAGTAACCACCGAGGTTGGCCGCAAAGGCCGCCGCGCACGCACCGGCCTGCGCTCGTTTATTTTGGGGATTGTGGCTGGTTTACTGACCACGCCTGCAACTGGCGAGCAAGTGCGCCGCGATTTACGCCAAAAACTCGAAGCTAACCTTAACCGCGTGCTTGGCTAATTTGCCATCCTGATCAATTTATTTTCTAAGCCCCTGCAACCGTCATTGCAGGGGCTTTTGAATAGACTTCGCTAATTAGAAGTGATGAACTTGGTGGCGGCGCACAACCATGCGGCGGCGACGAACCAACAAGAAGATCCCACCACCAATTAATAAGGGAAACAGCAAGAAGCCGAATGGGGCGCCATTACGATGACGTGGCCCGTGCTCGAAGCGTGAATCTGCAAAGCCGTTGGCTGGCATTGCGCTATGCATTTCAGCTTGGGCATCATACATTTCAGCTTGCGCATCTTGCATTTCGGCGCGCAGGTTAGCCATTTCTTCGTGGAATTCGGCAGCATTATCTTGCCAATGTGAGTTTACAGCCTCGCTGATTTCTGCTTGAACATCGCTTAGGTCAGCTTGCAAATCACTCATATCTGCATGAAAATCGGCCATATTATCGTTAAAATCAATGCTACCCTGATTGAGGTTATGCGCTACTTCTGTGCGCCAAGCCTCATCGTAATCGTAGTGGTCGCGGCCAAACAAGCCATTCCCAATGTTGCTGAAGAGGGCAATAATCCCTGCTCCAATCAATAGCAAGCCTAAAGTTCGTTTTGTCATGGTGTAGCCCCTTCGTGATGGCACAGAATTGTCAATAGCTGTTCATCTGACGATAGGCTATAAAACTTTGTTGCAGCTTGATTTAGCGCATCTGCCAATTGCTACCCGCTGGTTGCTCCGAAGCGCTGGTGTAGGGAACGGCCCGCACAATAATCCGCTGATCGAAGGCGTTTGGGCCAGTTGGTGGCCAACAGGTAATCAAGGTAATGGTTTCATCAAGAGTTGGGTTCATATAGGCAGCATTGGTCAGGCGTTGTTCTGCCGAAACGCCAACTTCTTGCACACGCTCATTCGATTGCACCACATACAGATATTGCTGGCTATTGCTATAGAGCACAATTTGGTCGCCTGGCTGGGTTTCAATCAAGCGATCAAACACGGGCGCCGAGCCGCCAACATGGCCCGCCAAGACGATATTGCTTGCTTCGCCGGGGTTGGCGCTGCCTTGATGATGACCAACAGCGTATTTCGCAACCTGCCATGTTGCCACGCCATCGATTAACTCCCAACCCACCTCGATCACCTTCTGATCAACCTCGATCCGTGGAATTTGAATCCGGCTGATGCTTGAATGTTCGCTTGGAACATTGGCATTAGGTTGGTCGCTGAGCGGATTGGCGTTTAGATTGGGGGCTTGAAAGTCGCTAAGTTCAGGCTCGGCAGTTGCAATTATTGGCGCAGCGATTGGCAGCGGGCTATCGCCGCGCGCTGCTTGTTGATTGTAAAAATCGTCGGCGTACATGCCGCCAACATACAACAACAAATACATGCCACAAAAGAGCAAGCAATTGCCTAAAGTCCAGGCGATCGGATGTTGAGGTTGAGTTGTTTTTAGCATAAGCAATGTTCTATCGGTCAGGGTTCAATTAAAAAGGCATTCTGAGCAATGTAGCCCACAATGCCTTTAAGCTTACAGCGTTACGCCCATTTCGGCGATCCTAGGGGTAACGAGGGCGGTGGCATTGCTACTTTGCAGGCGTTGGTTTAGATACTCAAGGTCAAGTTGTTGGCGTTTGATAATGCCTTCGCAATCGACAATATCGAAGCGTTGTTGGTCTGAACCACGATACAGAATCAATTTGTGGACCAAAATATCTTCGGGAGCCAAAAACAGCACCCGTGAGCCAAGCAATGGCTTGCGTTGCAGGCGTTCGATCATTGGTTGATCGAGCACAAACGGATAAACTGCGCCATTTTGGCGAATCGTCAGATCTTCTTGCAGAATAATCCCGCGCCATAAAATCCGTCCGCCATCGTATTGCACAGCCTTTTGGCCTTGCTGCAACAAGCGGGCAATTTCGCTCAGCGTGTTGGCTGGCACCACAATATCAATATCATTAATTGGGCGACGGCTGCCATAGAAGTGGGCTGCGGCTCCGCCATAAATGCCCCACGCCATTTGGGCACCGTCGAGTAGCTTTTGAACAACCGCTAAGTTTCCTGCAATCAGCGACATACTGCTTCCTCTTTATTGATTAACGTGGATAACTGACCGATGTTGAGCCGCTTGCCAATCACTGCGGGCGAGCGTCATGTCGTAAAATTGTACCCACACCCCGTGACGGCCTTCCTTGATAAAGGGGGCGATGCGTTCGCGGGTGGCTTGATCGAGCGTTTGCATAAAACGCCAGCCAGCATCACGCCAATGATGACCATTATATTGGAAGCCGAGCCGCCGATAGCAGCGTACAGCTCGTTCGTTAACCGAAGCCACATCGAGCACCATGGTTTGAAAGCCGAGGGTGCTGAAAAATGCTTGGAGAAACGCGGCCAAGCCTTCTGTTCCATAGCCTTGGCTTACGTAGGGTGCGCCAATTGTAATCCCAAGCCGCGCCGAGCCACTGGCCGAATCAATGTTGCGTAACGTAATTCGCCCAACTAGGGTATTATCACGCAGAACGATCGCATAGGTTCGCCGGATGTCGTTCATCCAATCGCCGCCAACTGTCACCCGATCTGGTAAGTTCCAAATGCTGCTTAATGGCTCGGTGAAAGGTGGCCAGCGATCCATGGTTTGGTAATCTACCCGTTGCCAGCGACGAATTATAAGTCGTGGTGCGGTCGCAATGATTGGATCATTCGTCATAGGCTGCCTGTTGCTGATAACCGTTTCCAGCATTTATTATAGCATGGTGATATGAAACGATTCTATATTGTTTTGGTACTAATTGGCCTGTTGTATGGGTGTGATTTGGCCCAACAACCAACCGTTGTGGTCATTCCAACTTTGGAGTTGCGACCAACGCCAAGCTTTGTGGTGCGAGCCACCGATCGCCCAACGCCAAGCGGCAATCCGGCGACGGCAACGCCCTTGCTCACACCAACCACTAGCGCAACCACTGCGCTTAGCCCTAGCGATCAATTGTTGGTTGCAGCAAATGGTTTTATTCGGGCTCAATTTGGCCCGCTTGCGCCAAGCCAACAATGGCTAATTACCCAAGCGATAAGCCAAGATCAGTTTGAATTGCACGCGCCAGACTTAAGTTTTGTCGCGCTAAGTCGTAGTTATCAAGGTCAAGCGTTAAGTTGGTCGAGTGATGGAGCCTTGCTCTTGTGGCGTTCACAACAGGAGCCTGATCTGCTGCAAGCGATCGAGCCATTTAGTGGCCAAACAATGCGCGTGCTGACTTCGACCAATGGCTTGGTGCAAGCAGCCTTGATGACCCAAAGCGCTTTGTATTATGCGGCGGGCGATAGCGACCTGCGGATTATGCAAGTTGGTGGGAATAACAAAGAACAGGTAATTATTCGCTTGCCCAATCGGCAGTTGGTAGCTGGCGGCTTGCAGCTTAGCCCCAAGCGTGATCAACTGGCCTTGTTGGTGCAAGTGCGCGACCAAGCTGCTTTAGAATTACAGCTGTATAATCTGCAAACCACTCAAATTCAGTTGATCGATCAAAGCCAGCGTGGCACGAGCACACCCCGCATGCTTTGGAACGAGCGCGGAGCCTTGGCCTATTATCTGGGCGACGATTTTCGGATCTATGAGCCAAGCCTGAATTCGATTCAAGCAACCAATTTGGGGGTCGAGCCATTGGTGTGGTATCGGGATGGGGTTTTGGTGCGGGCCTTGGATAGCAATGCTTTAGTCTATTGGTCGCCAACACAGGTCTATCCAATTAATGATCCTACTGGCCAACCACGCTTGGTGAGTGATTTGCAGGCGTTGAATCAAACTGAGTTTTTGTTGTTGCATCAAGCGGCAATTTGGCAGATTGAGCTTGAACCATAAAGCTCTTCGCCACTCTTCCGTCCCCTTTTGGGCAGGAAACGCAGGGAGTTTTCATCCCCCTGCATCCCCTACTCTTTATGCTGTGAATAAGCAGCGCTTTAATTATTTACCCACTATTTGGTTGAAGTTGGCTAGCTATTTTTGCAAGCTATCGCGAATTTCGCGCAGCAACAGCACTTCTTCGCTTGGTGGTGGAGCGGCTGGCGCTTCTGCTTCTTGCTTGCGACGGGTAATATTAATTGCTTTGACGACGCCAAATAAGACGATTGCGACGAGCAAAAAGTCGATCACAGCTTGAACAAATACGCCATAAATAATTGGAGTTTTTCCAACCATAAATTGCAACTCAGCAACATTAGGTTTATCAAAGAAAGCAGCAATTAATGGCATCAAAATATTATCAACCAAGGCCGTGACAATTTTGCCAAAGGCGGCCCCGATAATCACACCGATTGCCAAATCGAGCACGTTGCCTTTGAAGGCAAATTCCTTGAACTCTTTAAACATCGTCGATCCTCCAAATACGTTGCTACTCTAGCGATATTGATAAACATAGAAAAAGAACAATAAGCCAAATGCAGGGGAAAGAATGCGGCTGGGTGCTGCAAAAGTAGGTGGGGAGTGCTGCCATAGTTGGTTTGGGCTTGGCCTATGGTAGCATGGGCAATAGCAAAAGACAATTATATGAGGATTTGCATGCAATCACCAATTTCATTTACTCAATTAACCTTAGCTGCCACGAATATCGAACAAATGGCGGCCTTTTATAATTCAGTGCTGTTTACTAATTTTCGCAAAATTAAGTACGGCGAACATACTTTTTATGAAGGCTTTTTGGTTAATATTCCTTTGTTGCTGTGCCCAAATGCCATTGCTGGCGTTGTGGCCGAACAAAGCCGCTTGCAATTTCATGTATGTGTGCCTGATCTTGCGAGGGCGCTCGAAAAAACCGTGCAGCATGGTGGCACAATCGTCGCCGCGCCAACTGAGGGCGGCATCAAAGCGGCAATCGTCGCTGATCCCGATGGCAATAGTTTGGAGTTAATTCAAGAATAATTATTCGTTGCTCAAGACAGCAGTCAGCACATTAATCGCCTGTAAATACTCGGCCAAGGGCAACCGCTCATACGGCGTGTGATCGAGCGCTGCATCACCTGGGCCATAGGCAACAACTGGGCAACCCCAGGCTGGCCCAACCACGTTCATGTCGGCAGTGCCAGTTTTTTGCACATAGCGCGGTTGCTGACCGTTGGCGCGAAATACCCGCCCAAAGCGGCGCGCAATGCTCGATGTGCGTTCGCTACTGAAGGCAGGCGTTGCGCCGCTAATGTTCAAGTGGGCATAATTGGGCAAGAGTTGTTGTAGCAGCGCAGTATAGGCCGCCGGATCAAGATCTAACGGCAAGCGAGCATTTACTAGCAACTCGCACCAATCGCGCAAGCCATCGCCACCAGATTCGATGCGTACAAGGCTGGGCAACAGTTGATCGAAGGCCCGTTCGCGGCCTTGGTTAAACTCATTGGCGTGCTGAGCGATGGTTTGCCATAATTCACAGCCATGCTCAGCGGCGGTGTGGCTGGCGTGGGCCGAATGCGCCGCAGCTTGCTCGATGCGAATGTGCGCCCGCAAGTTGCCCTTATAGCCCAAGGTTAGCCGATCGGCGCCGCTTGGTTCGCCCACGATGCACCAAGTTGGCGCGGCCATGGTTTGGGCGATAAAATGCGCACCTTTGGATGAAGCAACTTCTTCTTCGACGCAACCAACCACAATCACCCGATAGGCCAAGCGTTGCTCGGCATGGGCGCGGGCGGCGGCAGCAATAAACGTGGCTAACGAGCCTTTGGCATCGACAGCACCGCGCCCCCATAACTCGCCAGCGCGCACTTCAACTGGAATGTGGCCTGGCACGGTATCCATATGTCCAAGCAAAACGACGGTTTCAGCGGCAGCGCCAATCACGCCAACTGCATTGCCAACTGCATCAATGTGGGCATCGAAGCCAGCGTGATGCATCTGCTCGACTAAAAGTTGGGCCAGCGCAGCTTCGTCGCCGGAAACGCTGGGCGTTGCCACCATGGCCTCGATTAATTGTAAAGCTTGTTGATCGTTCATGCTGTTGGCTCCTCGAACATGCTGCGCAAGGTTGCCACCACTCGCTCCAATTCTGGCCACGAAATGACCAACGGCGGCAATAGGCGCAACACATTGCTGCCAGAATTGAGCGCAATAATCTGATGTTGGTTCATAAGCTTTTGCAGATAGGGTGAAACTTTTTCCTTGAGTTCAATCCCAATCATCAAGCCTAAGCCGCGCACCTCGCGAATTTTAGGCGAACGAATTGCTTGCAGTTGGGTCAACAACCAAGCACCTTTTTCGGCAGTTTGATCAACCAATTGTTCAGTGCGAATCACGCTGAGTGAAGCCCGCGCCGCCGCGCATGCCAAGGGATTGCCACCAAAGGTCGAGCCATGCGTGCCAATTGCCAATTCGCCAACTCGTTGGTTGATCACCACTGCGCCCATGGGTATGCCGCCACCCAAAGCCTTGGCCAAACAAACCAAATCAGGCTGCAAGCCATAATGCTCAAACGCGAACATTCGTCCCGTGCGACCAAAGCCAGTTTGCACTTCATCAAGAATCAGCAAGGCTCCGCGTTCGTGGCAAATTGTTTGGGCTGCTTGCAAAAATTCAGCAGTTGCAGGCCGAATGCCGCCTTCGCCTTGGATAATTTCGATAATCAAGGCGGCGGTTTGTTCGGTTATAGCGTTTTGCAAGCGCTCGATATTATTGTAGGGAATATGGCTGAAATCGGGCACGAGCGGCATAAATGGCTCGCGGTAGTGGCTCTCCCAGGTGGCGCTCAAGGCTCCAAAAGTGCGGCCATGAAAGCCGCGCATGGCTGCAACAATCGCCGTGCGACCTGTGGCCATGCGGGCAAATTTTAAGGCAGCTTCGACTGCCTCGGTGCCGCTGTTGCACAAAAATACCCGTTGAAATTCGGCGGGAAATAATTGAACTAATTCTGCTTGCAATAAGGCCCGTTGATCATTATGAAAGGCTTCGGGGCAAACCGTCAGGGTTGCGGCCTGCTCGGCAATTGCTTGCACCACCGTTGGGTGGCAATGGCCAATGTTGGCAACCCCAATGCCTGAGCCACAATCGAGATAGGCTTGGCCGTGATCGTCGTAGAGGGTTGCGCCGCTGCCGCGTACCAAGGTAATCGGGCGCTTGGCATATACTCCTGCGCTATGGGCTGCTTCCAAACTGGCAAAAGGTTGTTGTTCAGTCATTGTTTATTCCTGCCAAATCCAATTATTCGATGATTGTTCCATTGCCTGCGAGCGCTGCGCTGACTGGTTGCTCGCTGCGGCCATCGCCAATGATGACGCGGCGCACACCACCGTCGAGCGCAGTTTGTGCGCCCAGCAATTTTTTCTTCATGCGGCCTTGGGCTAATTTTTCGGTCGCTTGGGCTAGCTCTGTGCGCGGCAAATGCTCGATCAGGCTGCTTTCGTCAGGAAATTTGCGATATAAGCCGCTCACATTGGTCAACAGTAACAAGGTTTCTGCTTCTAAGGCTGCTGCTACGCTGGCCGCGCCGCGATCACCATCAATATTTAATGGTTCGCCTGCGTTGCTGACCGCTAATGGTGCAATGACTGGCAGATAACCTGCGCTCAGCAAGGTTTGCAACAAACCCCGATTAACCTGATCGATGCTGCCAGTCCAATCATCGCGAATCACTCGCACCCGCCCGTTTTCGACGGCCCGAACATTGGTTTTGCGTGTGCCCTGTAATAAGCCGCCGTCGATGCCCGATAAGCCTAAGGCATTGACTCCCAAACCACGCAAACGCTCAACGAACTGGCGATTGAGCAAGGCCGTCGCCATCATAAAAATTTCGAGCGTGCGCCGATCTGTTTGGCGACTGGTATGTCCCGACGGTGAGGTAATGAAGCGTGGCGGATGGCCAAGCTGCTCGCTAAGCGTGTTGGCTCCATCTGAGCCACCATGAAACAGCACAATCGGTTGGCCTTGGGCAGCAAGTTGGGCAATATCGTTGCAGAGATTGCTATAATCAATGTCTGCCGCGCCGCCAATTTTTATCACAAGCATGGTTGTTCCTTTTTGATCCACGAAGGGCACGAAGCACACGAAGGCTAGGAACCGCGAAGGACGCGAAGATTCCCAAGACTGAAACCACGAAGAACGCGAAGGGCGCTAAGAACTTCAATTTCAATGTGGAGAGCATATCCCCTCATCCCTTATCCTTCATAATTATTCTCCCTCTCTGCGCCGTTGCGTTAAAATCTAGCGTAGTATCTTCTAACCCCTGATCCCCGACCCCCGATCCCTATGTTCTATGTGTATTGGTTCAATGAGTTGGCAACCAGCGTATTGCCGCAATCCAACCCCATCGAGGGTTGGTTTTCGCTGTCCACCACGCATCCGCAGGGTCATCAATGGATGCGGTTCGGTCACGAATGGTCCTTGCGGGGGTGCAGGGGGATTAAAGCCCCCTGCGTTTCCGCTGGCGGGACGGAAGGGTGGAAAAGAACGATGGTGGTTAATGTGATGAACCATTACATCTATGCTCTATGCTCTATGTTCTTAAACCGGATGCAAGCCGCTAAACTCAAGCCCTACTGTTTCCTCGAAGCCATGCATCAAATTCAAACATTGGATGGCGGCTCCGGCTGCGCCCTTCATCAAGTTATCGAGCGCGCAGAGCGCAACCACGCGGCCTGTGTTTTCATCGAGCGCCCAACCAATATCGGCGTAATTGCTGCCTGCCAAGATTTTTGGCTCTGGATGGCGGTGCAAACCGCTGCGATCATGCACAATGCGCAAAAACGGTTGTTCGGCGGCAGCAGCCCGATAGGCTCGCCAGAGATCGCGTTCGTTGACCGCGCCTTTAGTAAACACATGGCAGGTTGCCAACGCGCCGCGCACCATTTCCACCGACGTGATCGAAATATGCACATTTTCAAGGCCATGCGCTTGCATAATTTCGGCGGTGTGGCGATGGCCAACTGGTGCAAACGAACGCACCACGCCTGCTCGTTCTGCATGATGACTGCCATCGTTGGCAACCGCGCCAGCCTCGGATGAACCAACCTTGACTTCGGCCACCACTGGCTTTGTTTGATCGATTAAGCCTGCTTTAACCAACGGCAACAAGGCCAAGTTAATCGCCGTTGCATTGCAGCCCACGCCGCTAACATAGCGAGTTGTGCGAATTTGCTCGCGATACAATTCAGGCAAGCCATAAACAAAACGCTCCAGCCAGTGCGGGGCAGGGTGCTTTTCGCCGTACCAACGGCTATAGGTTTCGGGTTCACGCAAGCGAAAATCGGCAGAACAATCGATGATTGCTTGACCAAGCCCAGCATAATGCTCGATATTTTTGGCAGCAGAGCCATGGGGCAGGGCCAAAATCAACACATCACATGGCTCCAAGCTGCTTTGTGGGCTATAGCGCAAATCGGTGCGACCGCGCAAATTGGGGTGGGTGCTGTAGACATATTGGCCTGCTAAGCGTTCGCTGGTGACCTGACGCACCTCGACGTGGGGATGCCCCAACAATAAACGCAGCAATTCACCACCGACATAGCCAGAACCACCAACGATCGAAACTGAAAGCATAACAACCTCAATTTGGCTACAGCGCGCCAACTATTGTGCTTGAGCTAGCACATAATCAACAATGCGTTCGGGAATGTTCACGCCAGTTGTGCTAATGCTGTTGCGAAATTCCATGGTGTAATTAACTTCGTTGACCAAATAGCGACCTTCAGCAGTTTCGAAGACATCGATTGCAACCACGCCGCCGCCAACCGCATTGGCCGCACCAATGCAAATATCGGCCAAGGCTGGCGTAATCGGGCAATTAGAAGCCTCGCCGCCGCGCGCAGTGTTGGTGATCCAGTGGCCGCTGGTGCGATAAATCGCCGCAATGCACTCATCGCCAACCACAAACGCTCGAATATCACGGCCACCTGGCTTGTTGACATATTCTTGAATGTAGAAAATTGCATGCTGATAATTGCCCAAGGTGTCGCGATGCTCAAGCACCGCCTCGGCAGCTTCGCGATCGTTGATCTTCGAGACCAAGCGACCCCACGAGCCAATAACTGGCTTCAACACCACCGGATAGCCCAAGCTTTCGATCGCTTCGAGCGCTGATTCTTGGGTGTAGGCCAGCAAACACCGTGGCGATGGCACGCCGTTGCGCAACAGGGCTTGCGTGGTCAAAAATTTATCGCCACAGGTCAAGGCCACGTTGTAATTATTGACCGTTGGAATGCCAGCATCGTTCAAGGTTTTGAGCGTGTACAATGCTCGGCCATGGTGCAACGAACGCTCAATAATCACATCAGGGAATTGTTCGCGTACTTGGCGATTAGCTTGCAAAGCATTCAAATCAAACCATGTCTGATCATCGTCGATTCGCTCAAATTGGACATTGCGCCGCTCAAACTCAGTGATCAGCAGCTTTTCTTCAACCCGAATTCGGGAACATAACATACCTATACGCATTGACATAACTCCCTTACTCGCCCCAGTCTTCTTCGACTTCTGGTGCTAATTCCAACACAACTGGGTTCAAGCTGACAACTTCGAGTTCTGCGCCGCAATCAGGGCATGGCACAATCTCGCCATCCAAAATATCGGCTGCCAACGCGATCGTTGCTTCACATTCTGGGCATTGTGCGCTCATTGTTTGTAATCCTTTATTAGTTAGGGGTCGGGGTTCGGGGGCAGGGGATCAGTATCCCGTGCTGTGCCACCATATTTTCCCAACCCGTTACATTCCAAAACCTTAAACCTTACCTTCGTGTTCTTCGCGTCCTTCGCGGTTTCTATCCTAGGGGTCGGGGGGCAGGGGATCAGTATCCCGTGCTGTGCCACCTGCCTATGCCAAACCCGTTACATTCCGCTAGCCAAAAGCCAATACCCTTATCCTCTGCGCCGCTGCGTTAAAACTTCCTGACCCATGATCTCTGACCCTTGCTCCCTCACTCCTTCGTGCTCTTCGCGTTCTTCGTGGTTTCTGGCCTTCGTGCTCTTCGTGCTCTTCGTGGATCAAAACTGGTCAATCACTGCTTGCACTACCTCAGCCGTTGTTGATGTACCACCAAGATCGGGCGTATGTGGCCCATTGGCTAATACTGCTTGAATCGCGGTTTGCAAGCGTTCGGCGTAGCTGTTCAAGCTCACAAATTCCAGCATCAACACGCTAGCGCTCAAGGTTGCCAATGGATTGGCGCTGCCTTGACCAGCAATGTCGGGGGCGCTGCCATGCACAGGCTCGAATACCGCCGTGCGTGTGCCATAATTGGCCGATGCTGCCAAACCAAGCCCACCACCCCAAACGCTGGCAACATCCGAGAGAATATCGCCGAATAAATTGGTCGTGACCAACACTTCAAAACGTTCGGGAGCACGGGCCAATTGATAAGCAGCGTTATCGACCAACATTTCTTCAACTTGCACATCAGGCGCATCGCTTAGCACGCGCAGCGCGGTTTCGCGGAACAAACCACAAGTTTCGCGTAGCACATTGGCTTTGTGTACTACTGTGATTTTGCGGCGGCCAGTGCGTTGGGCATATTGCACCGCCCATTGCACAATCCGTTCGCTAGCTTGGCGGGTGATAATTCGCTGAGCCGTGGCGCGTTCATCGCCCTCGCGGGTTTCTTGGCCGCTATACAAACCCTCGGTATTTTCGCGTACCACCACCAAATTGATTCCAGCACGGGCATTCGCCAGTGGTGGCGTTTGAACTGGCCGCACACAGGCATACAAATCAAGCGCTTTGCGCATGCCAACGATTGGGCTACGATAGCCAGCGACCCGTTGCGATGGTGAGCTAACTGCACCAAACAAGGTCGCGTTGGCCGCTTGAATTGTCGCTAAAGTTTGTTCGGGCAAGGCGTTGCCAGTTTGTTGAAAGGTTTCCCAACCAGCCTCGGCCTCGACAAACTCGGCAGGAACCGCCAAGGCTTCGAGCACTTGCCGCGCCGCTTGCACGACTTCGCGGCCAATCCCATCGCCAGCAATCAAACACAACCTCGTCATGCTTAGGCTCCTGTCGCGGGGAAGCGACCATGGCGACGATAAAATGGCACGATTCCGCCTTCAGCCCAGACTTCGCGCATCCAGCCTTCGGGTGGTGGCAGTTGAATTTGGTTGCCATTGTTGGTGATCAGGCCAGCAGCCAAATCAAATTCAACAACATCACCATCGGCAACTTGCTCACGAATATCAGCGGTGAAGCAGGGAATGCCCAAATTCAAGGCGTTGCGGAAGAAAATGCGGGCAAATAGCGGAGCGATAATCGCGCCAACGCCGCAGCGCTTCAAAGCCAAGGGTGCATACTCGCGGCTTGAGCCACAGCCAAAATTTGGCCCAGCAATAATCAAATCGCCTGACTGAACGTTGGGGGCGAAATCGGGCCGCGCTTCGATGAAGGCATAGCGCCGCACATCATCATTTGCGCCCAACATGTAGGGAGCATAACGGCCTGGAACCATCTGATCAGTGTTGACATCATTTCCAAAAACCCAAATCCGTGGCATAGTGCTGACTCCTGTGCAATTGCAAAAATTAGGCGAAAACTGCTTGCTCAGTGCTGTCGAGCACATTGCGCGGGTGGGTGATGTAGCCAGTTATGGCGGTGGCAGCGGCAACTTCAGGCGAGGCCAAGTAGATATTGGCTCCTGGGCTGCCCATTCGTCCGCGGAAGTTGCGATTGCCAGTGAAAACGCAGACTTCATCGGGAGCTAACACGCCCATATGGCGGCCAATGCATGCACCACAACCAGGCGTGCCGATGGTTGCCCCAGCAGCCAACAACGTCGCCAACGTGCCATCGCTAGCGGCGCGATGTAGGCTTTCGCTCGATGCTGGCACAACGATCATGCGCACATTGGGAGCCAACCGTCGCCCCTTGAGAATGCTGGCGGCAGCGGCCATATCTTCGTAGTGGCCGTTGGTGCAGGTGCCAAGATACACCACATCAACCGCGACCCTCCCGATATCAGCCAAATCAACCACGTTATCGACATAATGTGGCACGCTGACTTGCGGTTCGAGCGTGCTCAAATCGCATTCGACAACGCGGCTGTAGCTGGCATCGGCCTCAACCCGCAACCATTCTGGCACGGGATGTTCAGCACCCAAGCCAGTTGGGGCAACGATTCCGGCCTTGGCTCCAACTTCAATCGACAAAGTAGCCAAGGTCATGCGTTCGCGCCACGAAAGAAAATCAACCCCGTGCCACTCGACGCTTTGGTAGGTTGCGCCATCAGCGCGGAGCGTGCGAGCTGCCCATAAACCAAAATCCTTGACGCTCACGCCTGGTTGAAAATTACCAACCGCATTGACCCGCACGGTTTCTGGCACGCGAAACCATGTTTGGCCAGTAGCGAGGGCGAGGGCAATGTCGGTCGTACCCATACCTGAGCCAAAGGCCGCCGCCGCCCCATAACCAGTACTATGCGAATCGCTGCCAACCACCAGCATGCCTGGTTGCACCAACCCTTCCTCGATCAACACAGGGTGCGAGATGCCGCGCCCAACATCAAACAAGTGCGAAATGCCTTGTTGGGCGACCCAACGTCGCACATGTTGTTGCTGTTCTGCTTGGCGCACGGTGGCGGCTGGGGCAACGTGGTCGATCACCACCGCAACTTTGTCGCGATCCCACACGCGTTCAGCGCCCAATTCGTTGTGCAAGGTTTCGATAATGCTTGGCGAGAGGCTATCGTGCATCATCACCAAATCGACGTTGACCACCACCATATCGCCTGCTTGCACGTCGCTGCGACCGGAAGCATGCCCCAAAATTTGCTCGGCAAATGTCTGACCCATTGCAAAAACTCCCAAAAATAGCTGAAAAATGGCACATCAAGGTATAGCAAGCTAGGGCATTGAAATAGCAATTTCAATTGCCAGCTCGAAAAATCGTTAGGCTGCTTGGAGGGTGCTTGAGCGCAGCAGCGCATCCACCTCGTCGAGCGTCAACGGTTGATCATCGGCGGCAGCTTTGAGTTGGGCTGCAAGCGCAATAATCGTAGTGTCGCTCAGTTCCAAACCCAGGGCGTTGGCACGGCTTTGCAAGGCATGGCGACCAGTCAGGCGATGGCCAATCAGCACATTGCGTTCGCGCCCAAAAGCATTAGGATCGATCGCTTCGTAAGTGCTAGGATTGGCCAAAACAGCCTTGGTATGCAGGCCAGCCTTATGCGCAAAGGCGGTTTCGCTAGTGATACAGGCATTGAATGGCACTTGAATCCCCAACATTGCCGCAACTGTGTGATCAAGTTGGGCCAACATTGGCAAGGCGTAGCCTGCAACACTTTCAGGTTCAGAGAGGTAGAGGCGGGCAATGAGGCCGCTGAGGGCGGCGATGCCGTTGCGTTCGCCAATTCCAAGAATCGTTGTGTCGATGTGGGTTGCACCTGCTTCGAGGGCTGCATAGGCATTGGCAATTGCACAGCCGCCATCGTTGTGGCCATGAAATTCAATATCGCAGCGAACTGCATTGCGTACCGCTCCAACCACTCGCTCAACATCGCGCGGCGTGGCAATGCCCACCGTGTCGGCGATGCCAACCCGTTGCACGCCAAGCAAATCGACAGCTTGGTAGACGCGCAACAAATCGGGCAATGGCGTGCGGAATGAATCTTCGCAGGAGAAACGAACTTCGATCTGCCGTTCTTGGAGGAAACGCACGACTGGGCCAACTTCTGCCAAAATCGCTTCAATTGAGCGACCATGGCTCCATTGGCGCAGATAGGGTGAGGTGCCAAAGAGGATATTTACGCCAGCAACGCCACATTCAGCGGCAAGCTGTACATCTTCAAGGTTGCAACGGGTGTGGGTCAGCAGCTTGGTATTGCCGAGTGGCAAGGCTGCGATGCTGCGCAAATCTGCCGCACTTTGCGGCGAGGCGCAGGGCGAGGTCATTTCGATGTATTCAACGCCAAACTGAACCAGCAAATTGGCGATGGTTAGGCGATCTGCGCTGCTGAAGTGGGCGTTGGCCCATTGTTCGCCTTCGCGCAAAGTGGTATCAACAATTGCAAACTGACGGGTCATGAAAGCACAATCCTTCCGCAAGAACATCCGGTGAACAATTCAGGGCGAACTGCCGCAGGGCGGTGAAGATGGCTAATCCGTTTAAGTTGCTTGAGTGTGGCCATGGGTAAATCCTTTCAAAACCGGCGTTTGGGACAAAAAAAGACTCGCCGTTTGTGGCGGCGAGCCTTGAGTTTATTGAGCGCGTGGAGTGTTGCTTAGACGCGACGCAATAAACCAGACTCGCTGCCTGGCTTCTTTGCGCTGCGTTTTTTCAAGTTCAAAATCAATTGTTGACTGAACATAGCAACAAACTCCACAAATCAAAAGTTCTGCGCCGAAGCATAGCAGGCCATTTTGAGTTTGTCAAGTGATGATTTTCCGAGGGTTCAGGGAGCAGGATTCAGGGGCTAGAGAGTTTTGATTCACGCATGGCTGAAACCGCGAAGGACGCGAAGAGCACGAAGGATGAGTTTTTTCGCCACAGATTACACAGATTATGGGGATTATGCTTCCGTTCGCCCAAAGCCAAGAGCCTGACCCCTTGCCCCCATAGGTGGTAACTTAAGCCTCCAATGCACGATTCCATGCGGCGAACCACGCGACGGCGGCGGATGCTTGGTGCGGTCGTCGCGTCGTGGATGCCCCAAACAGCCGCCGCATCTGCGGAATCCGCAGTGTCCAATCCGGTGGTAACACCCCCAGCACGCGCTCGCGCAGCACCGTCCATGCCCA
>NZ_LGKP01000002.1 GCF_001306135.1 Herpetosiphon geysericola
GGTGGCCACGCGATTTGAGAAACTGGCCCTGAACTATCTCGGATTCGTCCATCTGGCGATGATTCAACGCTTGGTGCGTATCCTTGCACCAGCGACATCGGTATCCTGAATTATCAGACAGAGCCTACTGATGGATGTGGTTTGCCAAGATGTGTTAAGCTGGCAGGCACCATCTTTCTCGATTCAAAATCTTGTTGAATCAATGTGATTAAACTACTGGTCGTACCAAAATCTAAGCCGAATGTTGCAGCCATTGTAATTCCCTTTCTACAAGCTGTAGAAGATTGTTTAATCGCTCTTCAACAACTTCCAATCGCTTAGGATCTGCTTGAATTGCTTCAATACTCGTAGTTAACCAACGTATCATTTGGCCTTGTAATACACCAGAAAAGTGCTCTCGTAATTCATTAGTTTTATATAAAAAAGATGCCTTCATACTATTAATATCATTTTCTAGATTATTTTTCTCTACCTCTAAATTTGTTACTTTATTTTCAAGATTATTGATTGTTGAATTTAATTCATTTATTGAATTAATATACTTATTATTCTGATCATATAGATAATTTGCTTTATTTATTAAAGCATTTGATTTATCATTGATTGAACTAATATAATCAGATAAATAACTTGATGATTCGGGATTAATAGTGAAATATGTTACTATATCTATAAGGTTATTATATGCATACTTTGAATTTGAGATTTCTTTGATTATGTATAAGTATTCATTTTCGTTTATTAGTTTATTTAATAAACTGTAATATAAATATATAGTTATAGTATTTATATTATAATCTTTATTATTTATGAAATTTCTAATTTTGGTTGATAATGAAATAATATCTCTGAAATCAATAATAGATATTATATTATCTCGTTCAATCATATATTCTACACATTCTGTTAGTAGTTTATTGATCTCAGGGATATTTTTTGTTTTATTTAAAAGTAAAAGAAATTTGTTTGTATATTCTGTTTTTTTAATAATGCACTCAATAAATTCATTTCTTTCCTCAATACTCATCTGAATTGGTTTTCTAGTTTTTTTAATTATAAGTTTGTTCGTGATTTTATCACGAGTTTTATTAGAATCATATTGAATATATTCAATAAATTGATCAATGTCTCTTTTAACCGTAGTGATAAATTCAATCCAAGGAGATTTTGGTTTTGCCGATTTTAGTGTTGAACTATCTTTTTGCATATCATTATTCCTTATGTAAATTTGAAGAAGGGATTATCAATATTGTAACCTATTTCTGTGAATCTCTGCTTTTGAATCTTGATGACTCCTTTCATAATAGGACAAACAGATTAGATGCAATTTTCTTGCATCTTGGTTGCTAACGAGATTATTAGAACTTCTGAATAATATATCTTCCAATTTATCAATGTCAATATTATTTTCTGAGTAATATAATTTATTACAAGAATCAATAACTAGTTTAGTGAGAGTATCAATTGGACATATATTTAAAGATACATTTGCCTGACTTCTCGGACAAGTACTATGAAATGTATTTATCTCTTTTTTTCTAAACATTTCTAAAGCTATTTCTAATTCTAGTAAATTTGTTTTCATCTTTGCATTAAAAATATTCAGATTTAATCTAATAGCATTCGCTATAATATTTGGGATAGTTCTGTTGTATTTTTTTAGAATGTTTAATGATGAACGCATTTTTTCATCAAAATCACCAAAATTAAATGATGATCTTCTATTTTTGGGATTATCCTTCATAACAATTCCTAAAGCATAATTAGCAAGAGCATTCTTGTAGTCTAAATATTTTGAATCAAAATTAGATTCTTCCATGAAATAATGTATATAATCATGATTTAATTGATCAATAGCTAGTTTGTCTATAAATATTTTATCAATTTCATTAAGAATGTCATCATTCATGATTTTGAATTCTATAAAATATTTTTGAATAGCATTAGGTTTATTTATTAATGTAATAATAATTACACAATCTCTTTCTTTGGAAAAGATAGATTTTAATTCTTGAATTGATATATCTTTTAGTAAACGATTATTATATTGTATTTGACATGACGAAGTATTCAATATCTCTATTGCATTAAATGATATGGGTCTTGTAATAATCTTTTTGCTAGTTATCTCTTTATCATGAATTATTAGCTTAGGAAGTTGTAGTGGATGCTCTAAATTAATATGAGCTTCACGTTCCCTTGAAGTATTGAATAAACGACCACATGTAGGGCAGGCAAATTGATGAGGTACTTTATGATCATCTTTAGCTACGATATGATTTTCCCAAAAGCGCTCAACATCATCTTCAAGTCTCCAGCCTAATGTTGGCATCTTTACTCCTTTATAAATATACATATATTCTGGTAAATTATTGATATTATGTTCTTTAATATAAGGAAAATGCAATGAGAATTCAATACCTAAAAACATCGGGCGGGTGCTATCAGTCGATTGCACCCGCCCGAGTTTGCTGTGTGGAGAGGTCTGGCATAAGGGAAACCGTGCAGCCTGCAAAAAAGATACGGCTCGCGATCCAGATCTTTGAAATATCCCCCCAAGGGGTGATAAAATTGGGCTAACCACTCCGTTTTAAGGGCGTGCCCCCAAGATTACCTCGACTGTTTGCTCTTGATCATCGCGAATAATCGTCAAATTAACTTTATCGCCAACCCGCGAATCGTTGATATGGGCAATCAGATCGTCGCTTGAGCGAATACGTTCGCCATTGAAGGCGGTCACAATATCGCTATCAATAATCAATTCAGCGCCTTCAACTTGGATGCTGTTTGTGCCCAAGCGAATGCCTGCTTGATCAGCGGGGCCATCGACAACGACATTGGTGACGAGTGCACCTTGGTTAACTGGCAATTTCAATTCTTCCGCCAATTGGGCGCTAATCGTGAGCATGCTCACGCCCAAATAGGCCGAATCGTGCTTGCCTGTTTTAATCAGATCTTCAACAATGATTTTGACCGTATTTGCAGGTACGGCGTAGCCAACCCCTGCAAAGGCTGGAGCTGCCGTCGGGTCGCTGACCCGAATTGCGGTGTTGATGCCAATCACTTCGCCGTTGCTGTTGAGCAACGGGCCGCCGCTATTGCCAGGGTTAATGGCCGCGTCGGTCTGAATGATGCGGCTGATCCGAAATTGGCCGCCATTGGCTAGGGTGCGCCCAGGCAACGAACGCCCTTCGACAGCGCTGACAATCCCCAAGGTCATCGTATTTTGCAAGCCAAAAGGATTGCCAATCGCAATCGTATCTTGGCCAACTTGAACCTCGCGTGAGTTGCCAAAAACCATCGGCGCGATGCTGCTTACTTCCTCGGCCTCAACCTTAATCACCGCAATATCGTTATCTTGATCAGCGCCGCGCAAGGTTGCTGGCACTTGGCGGCCATCGGAGAAGGTGACAAAAATGCGGGTAGCACCTTCGATGACATGGTTGTTGGTGGCGATATGGCCTTGATCATCGACCAAAAAGCCTGAGCCAAGCGCTTCTTGGGTCACTTCTTGGCTGCTTTCGCCAGCAACTTCGGTGTCGATACTGACGACAGCAGGCCCAACCCGCTTGTACAAATCGATGCGGGCTTGCTCATCGCTAAGATCATTGCTTGGGTTGGGATTAACCGAACTGGCTGCAACTGGCGTTGGATCAGCTGACAGAGTTGGCTTGAGATTTGTACTTTGCTCAGGAGTCGCTTGTTCGCTCGGAGCAAAAATCCAAATTAAGATACTGCCCAGGATACAAAGCCCTAGTGGAATAAGAAATGCTGGAATCAAAACACGCATGCTGCGTTGCTTCATGCAAAACATCCTTTCTGCATAATCACCGAAAATGGTGTAGGCTGCATGCTATAATTTTATCGCAAAATTTATTTGTGGGGGTCAGGGATTAGGGGTCAGGGATCGGGAATATGCTGATTTTAGCCAGCCCCATTGCCCAGCGACCAGTCCCCAAACGACTATGGCACAATCAAACAGCGATCAACCACAATTAACTGCTCGGCAGGAACGGCGTTCGGCGCGGGCTGCTCGTCGTCAAGCGCGCCCATGGTGGCTCAAAGCACTGATTCTTTTGGTGCAACTGCTGCTGATTGGGGTCTTTTGCATCCTTGCCGCTAGCTTGGGTGGCTATTGGTATTTTAGCCGCAATTTGCCGTCGATTGATAATTTGGGCACCCATCGCGCCTTTGAAACTACCAAACTCTATGCCCGCGATGGCACAACTTTGCTGTATGAGATTTTCGATCCTAACGCTGGCCAACGTACAGTCGTACCATTCAGCGCGTTCTCCGAGTATCTTAAACAGGCCACGATTGCGGTCGAAGATAGTAATTTTTATACTAATCCTGGGGTCAATTTGCCTTCGATTGCCCGGGCAGCGTTGGCCAATTTGACCGACCAAGAAACTGGCCAAGGCGGCGCTTCGACGATTACCCAGCAATTGGTGCGCAATGTGTTGCTTTCGCCAGAAGAACGCGGCCAGCAAACGCCCAAGCGCAAAATTCGCGAGGCAATTTTGGCCTACCAAATTAGCCAACGCTATTCCAAAGATCAAATTTTGGCCTTGTATTTGAACGAAATTCCCTATGGCAATAATGCCTATGGTGCTGAGGCTGCTGCCCAAGCCTATTTTGGGGTTAGCGTGAGCGATTTAAGCTTGGCCCAAGCAGCGATGTTGGCAGGCTTGCCCCAATCACCATCGCAACTTGATCCCTTGGTCAATGCAGATGCCGCCAAACAACGCCAAGAGATCGTTCTGGCGGCGATGGTGCGCAACAACACGATCACCCAGCAACAAGCAGAACAAGCGTTTGCTGAAGTTCTGTATGTTAAGCCGTCGCAAGTGAATTTGACTGCACCGCACTTTGTGTTTTATGTGCGCCAATTGCTTGAAGCGCGTTACGGCCCAGAATTGCTCTATCGGGGCGGCTTGCGAGTGACCACGACGCTTGATCCGCAATGGCAGGCAACCGCTCAGCAAGAGGTGCAGCAACGGGTCAGCGAAATTACGGCGCAAAACGCAACCAACGGTGCGGTGGTGATGCTTGATCGCAAAACCAACCAAGTCTTGGCGATGGTCGGCTCGGCTGATTACAACAATGCGGCGATTGATGGCCAAGTGAATGTGGCCTTAGCTGAACGTCAACCAGGCTCGGCGCTCAAACCGTTTGTCTATGCGGCGGCGATGATGCGCGATTGGACTGCGGCCAGCGTGCTTTGGGATGTACCAACCGAATATCGCTTTGCTGGGGGCGAGGTGTATGCGCCCAAAAATTATGATCGTAATTTTCATGGGCCGGTTTCGATTCGAGTTGCCCTAGCCAATTCATTCAACGTGCCAGCGGTCAAAACCCTTGATCATGTTGGCATTGACGAGTTTTTGCGCTTGATGCAGCGGGTTGGCATCAGCACCCTCGATGATCGCCCACGCTATGGTTTATCGTTGGCGCTTGGCGGCGGCGAAGTAACCCTGATGGAATTGACCACTGCCTATAGCGTGTTTGCCAACGAGGGCAATTATCGACCTGCCTCAACCATTTTGAAGGTGGTCAATACGCGCGGCGAAGTGCTCGAAGCTTGGAGCGAACCACCAAGCCAACCAGCCTTGGGGCCAGATGGCAATGGGTTGGCGTTTATCGTTTCAAGTATGCTAAGCGATAACCAAGCCCGCGAATGGATGTTTGGGCCAGACAATGCCATGGAATTGCCCAACGATCGGCCTGCGGCGGTCAAAACCGGCACGACCGACGACGACCGCGATAGTTGGACGGTTGGCTATACGCCGAGTGTGGTGATTGGCGCGTGGGTTGGCAATAGCGACAACAGCCCAATGGATGCAGTGCCTGGTTCGTTTGGCGCTGCCGTGATTTGGAATCGTTTGATGACCAAGTTTCACGAAGGCTTGCCAATCGAGCAATTTACGCCGCCAGCGAATGTTTCCGAGCACGAAGTTTGTATTCCAACTGGCACCAAACCATCGAAAGCCTGCCCTAACATTCGCAGCGAATATTTTGTCAATGGCACTGAGCCAGTTGAAACCGAAAATGTGTATCGCACAATTCGGGTTGGGCCAAGTGGCGATTGTGTGGCCTTGCCCGACCAGCCAGGCGAAGATCGGGTCTTTGCAATCTATCCCGATGAGGCTGGCAATTGGGGCGAGACTGGCGGCTTGGGCACTCCGCCAACCAAGCCTTGCGCTTTGGTGAACCCAACCAATGCAGGCAACGCCAATGTGCCAATTGCCTTGATCGAGCCAACAGACGGTGCAGCCTTAGCCGCGCCAATTCGAATTCGCGGCAGCGCTGCTGGCGATTACACGGTTGCTTGGGGCACTGGTGCGAATCCCAGCAGCTGGACGACGATTATCGAAGGCTTTGGCGGCATTTCCAATGGCTTGTTGGCAATTTGGAATGCTGATGGCTTGCCCGAAGGTCAATACAGTTTACGTTTGTTGGTCAAGCAAAGCAACGGCATGAACGAGCAACGAGTTACGATCTATCTTGATCGAACTGCGCCAACGATTAGCATCACGGTGCCAGCCACGGCCTTGCGCGGCCAATCGGTGCAGTTTCAAGCCAATGCCCAAGATGATCGGCAGCTTGCCAAGGTTGAGTGGACAGTTAATGGCGAGGTGTTTATGCGCGAGCAAGCGCCGTATAGTCTTGATTTCAGCCCAACCCAGGCTGGTACCTATCGCGTTGTGGCCACGGCAATTGATCAAGCTGGCAATCGCACAACCAGCAGCGTCAGTGTATTGAGCGTGAAATAAGTTCTTAACTAAAAAATGCTGCTGAATGTTTTTGCATTCAGCAGCATTTTTGCTTGCATTGAAATCTACACCAGCCAGCGGGCCGCAGTTGTTGCTAGCTCAGAGAGTGGCTTGCGCTGCACGGTGCACGCGGGCAATGATTCAAGGAACTGGTGGCCATAATTTTTGCTGAGCAAGCGCCGATCAAGCACCACCACAATCCCGCGATCATCCTTGGAGCGAATGAGGCGGCCAAAGCCTTGTTTGAAGCGCAAAATCGCTTGCGGCACTGAGTATTCTGCAAAGGCATCGTCGAAGCCTTCAGAACGCGCCGAAAACACTGGATCATTGGGCACGCTGAAGGGTAATTTGGTAATCACCAATACGCTCAAGGCATCGCCAACCACATCTACGCCTTCCCAAAACGAGGCTGTGCCCAGCAAAACCGTGCGTGGGTCAGATTTGAAGCGCTGGATCAACGAGCGTCGTGAGCCATCCATACCTTGCGCCAAGGTCGAAATATCTGCTTGCTCAAGGCTTTCGCTAATGCCATGATAGGTTTGGCGTAGCGAGGTATTGGCCGTGAACAAGGCTAAGGTGCGACCACCAGTCGCTTTGCATAAATGAATTAATGCATCTTCCATGGCGCGTTGATAATTGCGCTCGTTGGGTTCGGGCATATCGGTTGGCAAATAGATTAAGGTCGATTTGCTGTAATCAAATGGTGAATCGAGCTGCATGGCCGTGGCTTCGTCTAAGCCCAAGCGTTGTTTGGGATAATCGAAGCTATTGCTGACCGAAAGCGTGGCTGAAACCAAAATATTGGCCCGTTTCTTCATCCATAAATCTTCGCTGAGCAAGGGCCCGACATGAATTGGCGCTGCTTGGACTAACAATTCGCGGCGGCGTTGATCGGCGGTAAGCCAGGCCACGGTTTCTTCGTTGCCATAAATCACCAAATCAAATTGGCGTTGTAAGTCGCCGCAGGCATTGACAATGCCCTTGACCCGCATTACCAAATCGTCGTAGCCGTTAATATCGCGGCCTTCGAGATTATCCAAAATTGCTTGGAGTTTGCCAAAACCATCGCCAATTTTGCGCAAATTAATGCTCAAATTTTCCCATGTTTGCTCAACTTGGCTCCATTCGGCGTGGCGGCGAATTTTGGTCGTGATGCGCAATTGGGGATCGTATTGGGTTACGCTACGATCTTTGGCCATAATATCGTTGAAAATGCTGAACAATTGTTGGGCTGCATCGCGAGCTTTTTCAACATTCGGGCGCACATCGGCGCTAATATCTTCGAGCTTGCGTTGCTCTTTATGATCGACTGTGCTCAAACGGAAGAGCTGCGGCCACTCGTTGAGCACGCCGCTGGCCAAGCGTGCGCCGCCTGTGCTGTGCATATCGTTGAGCAAGCCGTTCAAGCTGTGCTGCGAAATCCGAAATCCCAATTGGTCGGTAGCAACATCTTCGAGGTTATGCGCTTCGTCGATAATTAAATGATCGTAGCGCGGCAAAATGCCAGGCGACTTAACATCGGCCATCAACAAGGCATGATTGGCTACCACGATATGGGCGTTTTCGGCCTCGGCGCGGGCCTTGAAGAAGAAACATTCGTTGTAGAGCGAGCAGCGTTGGCGCAAACATTGGTCGGGATCAACATTCACATTGTTCCAAACCTGCTGTTCGCCTTGAATCAACATCAATTCTGAACGGTCGCCATTGTTGGTTGATGGCAGCCACAGTTGTAGCTTCAACAAGCCGCGGGTTTGATCTTCGTTGTGGTCTGGCTGGGCGCGAAAGGCTTCGTAGCGCTTCAAACACAGGTAATTGCTGCGGCCTTTGAGCTGCACGGCGCGCAAGGCAGGCGCTTGGTCGGGATGCTCGGCCAAGAGTGCTTGCACGGTCGGAATATCTTTGGAGCACAATTGATCTTGCAAATTGATCGTGTTGGTCGAGATGACCACTCGTTCGCCGCGTTGGCGTGCCCATTGGGCGGCTGGCACGAGGTAGGCTAAGCTTTTGCCAGTGCCGGTTGGCGCTTCGATCATCAAAGTATCGCCTTGATTGAGCGCTTCGGCGATGGCCACGGTCATTTCGATTTGCGGTTGGCGTGGCTCATAGCCAGGAAACATACGGCTAAAGCCACCTTCGGCCCCAAACATTGCGCCAATCGCTTGGCTATCGAGCAACTCTTGGTTGCCAGTTGGTTCAAGCGCAACTGGGCGCACAATTGGTTTTGGCTGAAATTCAATTGGTGCTTGCCAGACCGTTTGCACGCGGCGTTTGGCAATTTCGCCAAATAATTTGGCCAGCGGCCATTGCAATTTTTGGGTGGTTTGAGCGATGTTATGCAATTCGGCGGCTGATAATTCGGCTAATTTATTGAGTAATGCGGTAAACACCAAGCGGCTAGCTTCTGCATCGGCCAAAGCGCGGTGGGCGTCGGGATGTTCAATTTGCAAATGTTCGGCGATGGTTGAAAGCGAATAATTGGGCAATTGGGGAATCAACAAGGTTGCTAAATCGAAGGTATCGTAATAGGGCTGGGTCACTTTTAGCCCTTGTTGCTGCAAAAAGCGCAAATCACCATCAACTGAATGGCCAATAATTGGGTAGCTTTTGAGAAATTTGGCCAACTGCCCGCCAATGCTATTGAAGCTTGGTGCGGTGGTCAATTCGTGAGCATCGATGCCAGTTAAACGAGCAATTTTGATTGGTAGCACCTGTTTGGGTTTGACCAACGTTTGGTAGGTTTCGAGAACCTCGTTGCCACGAAATTTAACGGCCCCAACTTCAATAATCTCATCGCGCCCTGGTTCTAAGCCAGTTGTTTCCAAATCCAAGGCGATATATATCGGTTCCACAGATGCTCCTCGCTAGCAAGCTCGATGTCGCTCAAATGTTTTGCCATTATACCTGTTCTAGGCCTCAAAACAAGTCGATCGCTTGGCAACTATAGCAGTTATGGGTTCGCGAATTATTATTTGTGGGTACTAATGATTCACCTCCCTTCCGTCCCTCCGCCGGAGGGAAACGCAAGGGGCTTTAATCCCCCTGCACCCCCTCAAGGACATGTGATGGAAGGCTAAATATCCACCGATGAAACACGGGATTGGTGCTTCTTACCGCGCTGCTATTGCATGCCACCCAGCGCTTTAACCAAATAGCAGCTATTTTTAGCTAAAACTTTCTAATCTAAAATTAATATAAGATAGATTGACAATTATTAGCAGAATAGGTTACACTTTTTCGCAGATGAACTGATACTTCGCGAGGTATTGATGAATCCTATCTTGACTCAATGTCCAGTTTGTATGGGCGAACTAACCAGCACTCGGTTGGAATGTGCAATTTGTAACACGGCGATTGAAGGCCAATTTACGCTCGGGCGCTTGGGACGTTTGACCCGCGAACAACTCAGCTTTGTGGAACTCTTGGCCCAACATCGGGGCAACGTCAACCAAGTCGCAGGATCGTTGAATGTTTCGTATACGACAGCGCGAATGCGCATGGACGAAATCGCTGCCGCCTTGGGTGCGCCGCCATCAATTTCGCGGCCTGATTCCCGCGAGGTGTTGCGGCAACTTGAAACCGGCGAACTGAGTGCTGAAGAAGCGCTCAAACTGCTGCAAGGCTAGGAAGGTATTCAATGGCAACCGAAGAACGCATGCGCATTTTGCGCCTGATTGAAAATGGCCAATTGACTGCCGAAGAAGGCGCACGTTTGCTTGGCGTGATGGAGCCAAACAATCGAATTTCTCGCCCAGTGCGTGCTCAATGGGTCCGCATTCGCGTCACCGATTTGAAGTCCAACCATCACAAAATCAATGTCAATATTCCAGTTGGCTTGATTAGCATTGGCTTGAAACTCGGCGCACGCTTTGCTTCCAACAAACATACGACGCTTAACTTTGACGAAATGTTGGAAGCAATTCGCGGCGGTATGACTGGCAAAATCGTTGATATGGAAGATCTCGAAGACGGCGAACGCATTGAAATTGTGGTTGAATAAGGAGTCTGAGCGATGCAACAACGAATTAATATTGGTACGAATCCAACTGTGGCGGTTCGCATTTGTGAAGGAAACTTACGGGTTATTGCCCACGATTTGGCCGAAGCTTGGTTTGATGTTGATGAAAATGAAATTAGTTTTCGTGCCCAAGAGGGCCATCTTTCGATCGAGCGCTGCTCCGATGATTTGGAATTGCGCTTGCCCCATGGCACAACCTTGACCCTAGAAATGGTGCAAGGCGACCTAGACATTAGTGGGATTGCGGCTGTGCACACCCGCCAAATCGAAGGCGATCTTAATATTCGCGATGTGCAAACCTTCGAAGGCGCTTCGGTGCAGGGCGATGCAGTATTAACCAAAAGCGCCACCATTAACATCGCCAACATTGATGGCGATCTCAAGATCTATGAGAACACTGATACTGTGGTAGTCAAAAATGTCAATGGCGATGCGAAAATTGGCCAAGTGCATAACCTGACGATTTTCAATATTCATGGCGATTTGAGCGCCAGCGATATTGCTGGCGATGTGGCAGTTACTCGGGTGAGTGGCGATGCAACCTTGCGTGGCACAATCAAAAGCCTTGCGCCAATTCACGTTGATGGCGATTTGAAACTGGGCATTGTTTGGGCGCCAGAGCATGTCTATCACGCCAACGCGAGTGGCGATCTGATTTTGGAAATGGCTGATGATGCTAATTTGACCGTCAATGGCTTTGTGCAAGGCGATGTTTCGGGGATGTCCGACCGTGAGCCTGGTGGAATTAGCCTGACCTGGGGCAATGGATCGGCCCGGCTCGAAGTCAATGTCCAAGGCGATTTGAGCATTCGCGGCGCTGCGGCAGCAGGCCAAGCACAGAGCGTTGGCAGCAATAATTGGGGTGGCAACTGGAATTGGAAGAGCGATGATTTCAACCGCGCAATTCGCGATTTCACCGACGATCTAGCCTCGATGGGCCGCGATATTGCCGCTCAATTCAGCGAACTCAGCCGCGATTGGCATGGTGGCAAGGGCGAAAAGGCTGCTGAACGGGCACGCCAAGCCACCGAACGCGCCGCCGAACGAGCTGCCAAAGCCGCCGAACGGGTCAGCGTGCGGATCAACGAACGCGAATATCGCTTTGACCCTGAGCGTATCGAGCGCTTGAAAGAGCAAGCCAAGCGGGCTGCTGATGAAGGCATTAGTCGCGCCTACGAGGCGATTGGCCAAGCGTTGGGCAATATCGAGAAAAATGTTGCTCGGCCAAATGCGCCACGCCCGCCAGCGCCGCCAGCAGCGCCAAATGCTCCAGCAGCACCAGCAGCGCCAAATGTGCCCCACCGTGTCTCGATTAGCGAAGATGATGGCTCATCATCAAGCCAACACGTGGCCTACACTGGCGATACCGTGCGGATTACGCCAGAGCAAGCAGCAGCCGCAGCGCAGGCAGCACCGGTTGCCCAAGCAGCTGAAACTCCAGCAGCTGCAGCGCCAGCGGTTGATAAAACCCAAGAACGCTTGGCGATTTTGAAGATGGTGCAAAGTGGCAAGATTAGCGCCGATGAAGCAGCGCTGTTGCTCGAAGCATTAGGCTAAAATTCGCTCAACAGGCGGGCTAGTTTGCTAGCTCGCCTGTTTTTCATTGCTCGCTGACTGGGTTGCGCACCTCGGCAACGCTCATGGTTTTGAGCAATTGCAAAAATACCTCAACCACCATTGGATCAAAATGTTTGCCCGACTCAGTCGCCAGATATTCCATAATTCGCTGATCCGACCAGCCTTTGCGATATGGACGATCAGAGCGCAACGCATCCCAAACATCGACCACAGCAAATACTCGCGCCGCCAATGGAATAGCTTCTGCTTGCAAGCCCTTGGGATAGCCCGTGCCATCCCATCGTTCATGATGATAATGGGGAATATCGAGCGAGCCTTGCAAGTAGAGAATTGGCGCTAGCAACTGGTAAGCATAGACTGGATGGCGGCGCATAATCACCCATTCGTCATCATCGAGCGGGCCTGGTTTGTGCAAAATTGCATCGGGCACGCCCATTTTGCCAATATCGTGGAGCAACGCGCCGCGCCGCACATGAATTAATTCCTCTGCGCTGAATTTGCCCATAGCCGCTGCGAGCTGTTCGGTCATCCACGTCACGCGCTGGGTATGGCCTTCAGTCTCGTGATCGCGCAGATCCAAGGCCCGCGACCAGCCTTCGATCGTCATATCGTAGGCGCTAGTAACTTCATGATTGATTTGTTGCAAATGCTGGAAGAGCAGGGCATTATCCAAGGCGGCGGCAACTTGGCTGGCATAGGTTTGCAGCATATCGTTGCGCTCAGCTTGAAAGAAATCTGCTTGGTTGCTTTGCAAATTGAGCATGCCGAAGGTGTGATTATGGCTGACCAAGGGAAAAGCCATGGTTTGGCTAATGCTGTCATCAAGCGGCTCGACTGCTTCTATTTCAATTTGGATGTTTGGTAGATGGGTTTTGTTATGATTGGTTTGGTCAAGCAGTTGATCACTTTGATTGAGCGTAAGCCAAGCCCGTTGCGCGCCAAAGATATTGACACAGCTATCAGCAACATCGCGGGCCAATTCTTCAACTTTGAGCTTGGTGGTTAAGCGTTGCGAGCTATAGTAGAGCGCGGTGAGCGTTTGCATTTGCAGGTCAAGCTGCTCACGGGTTGCCTTGTACGAGCTAAGATCTTCGATCATGGCGATTGTAAAGAGTGGCTGGTCGTCGCTATCTTGTACCAACGAGGCACACAAACGCCCCCAAACAATCCCACCATCGGAGCGTAAAAAGCGCTTTTCAATTTGATACGAATCGCATTGCCCAGCAAGCAACTCTTGGTTTAAGTTCATTTCAAATTGCCGATCATCGGGATGGGTAAAATTGATAAATGGCACTTGTTGCAGCTCGCGTTCGTTAAGATTCAGCAACATGCAGGCGGTCGGGTTAGCGCGGAAGGCCATCCCATTGCTATCAATTAAAACAATCCCGATCGCTGCATGCTCAAACATTGCGCGAAAGCGCGCCTCGTTGGTGCGCAACGCTTGTTCGGCAGCGCGTTGGGTGGTTATATCGCGGAGGGTGGCGATTGTCACCATTTCGCCATTGATTGGTTGAAGATCAATATTAACCAAAGTCCAAACTATGTGGCCATCGCGATGTTTAAAGGCCATTTCATAATCACGAACCTTGCCTGTTTGTTTTGCCGCCTGCAGCAGGGTGCTGCGTTCTTGGGGATTGGCATACAAATTTTCGAGCTTAAACTGCATAAATTCTGCGTGCTGATAGCCCAACATCTGGCTGCCGGTAGGATTGACTGCGATGACCGTGCCATCGATTTTGGCCATGCCAATGCCTAAGGGAATCGTCTCAAATAGTAAGCGATATTGTGCTTCAGAATGGCGTAATTCAGCTTCGATTCGTTGGCGTTCAGTCAACTCAGTTTGGGCTTTTTGCAAGGCGTTATAAACCAATCGCCCACTGACAATTTGAAAAACCAGCATCAAGCCAAAGTAAAAACTATAGCTGAGCCAGCGCGAAAATGGCGTATAAACAATTAATGACTTTGGCAGCAGTTGCTTGGTTTCGAGCACCACGGCGGCTAAGGTTACACCTAAACTGAGCATGGCAACCAGTAAGCTAGCCCGTTCGCTGAGCAAAAAGCTGGCAGCGAAAATAACGAAAAAATAGGCGATGATCGCAGGCGAGCTAATTCCGCCAGTGCTGAGCATCAAACCGCTAAACACCAGCCAAAATAAGCCAACAAACAGCTTGGCTGCCAGATTAAGGTGGTCGTGTTTGACCAAACTCCAGAGCCAAACGCAGATCAGGTTGACTACTGCAATGATTGCTAGGCGGGGCCAGCTAATATTTGCCTGCATCAAACTTAACAGAATTTGGACGGGCGTAAAAACAAAAAAGACACCCCTAAGCATCACCAGCAATAACTGTTGGCGTGCTTGAGCATCGCTTAATGTGCGTGGAATCAACGAGCGCCAATGCATAACTCTCACCATAGAATGAACGTAAACTAGCGTGATTGAGCAATGTTGGGCCGGAATGAAGCTAGGTTCGTTGGAGAACAGCGTAGCTTAAGTATACTATAGGCTTGGTATAAGGCGAAGTCGAATCTGCCTGCTTGACAAACCGCCCAAAGCGTCCGACCATAGCTATTGTTTGTGTGAGGAACGCTCCCATGCATTTTCCACGCGATCTGCGCGCTTATGGGATTGAATCGCATTGGCTGAATACTGCGCCAATGACCCGCCGCTTGCTGTTTGTTTATGCTCACCCCGACGACGAGAGTTTTGGTAACGCTGGCACGATTGCCTATTATGCCCATCACGGGGTTAGCGTGCATTATGTTTGTGCCACCCGTGGCGAGGCTGGCGATGTTGACCAAAGTTTGTTGCATGGCTATGGCGATATTGCTACCTTGCGGGCAACCGAGTTGGGCGATGCAGCTAATGCAATGGGTTTGGCCGCCTATCATTTTTTAAATTATCGTGATTCGGGCATGGCGAACACGCCCGCCAACGAGCATCCCGCAGCCTTGGTGCAAGCCCCAGTCGAAGCAGTTGCGGCCAAAATAACCGCCGCAATTCGGGCAATCCAACCGCAGGTTGTGATTACCTTTAATGAATATGGCGGCTATGGCCATCCCGATCATATTGCAATTCATCATGCAACCCATATGGCCTTTGAGCGAGCTGGCGCTGGCTCGTGGTTGCCCGAACAACTTGATGCTGGCTTGCCTACTTGGACTCCGCGCAAACTCTATTACTCGACCTTTAATCCCTTGATGATTAAATTGATGGTACGGGCATGGCGACTTTCTGGCCGCGACCCGCGTAAGGGCGGCAACAATGGTGATGTTGATTTTGTAAAGATTTTGGATGCGGTCAATCTGCCAACTGCCAGCGTCGATTGCTCAAGCGTGATTGACCAAAAAGTTGCTGCTTGGCAGGCCCATCGCAGTCAATTTGGTCAAATGGCGCTGAGCCTCAAACTTCCCCGTTTGCTGCGCCAGCGCTTTCTTGGCCGCGAGCAATTTAGCCGGGTTGTACCAGCGCCAAACGGCCACGAGCACGATTTGTTTGAAGGATTGTAATGATGAAGAGCATAGAACAGAGAGCATAGAACATCAAAAGTCAAAAGTCAGAAGTCAGAAGTCAAAAGCCCAAAGCCTTTGCGATCTTCGCGCCCTTCGTGGTTTCAAAACGAGGGGTCGAGGATCGGCCGCCCATGCTATTCCAATAGCCAAAAGCCTAGTGCCAATAGCCATTCATGATTGAATAGAGAGGAGCAATTCTGATGCAACCACAACGGGAACGAGTGAAACTGGGCAAAGATCGCAATTGGTGGCGTTTGCTGCCAGTGCTTGGGGCGCTGGGCTTAATTGGCTTCATGCTGGTGCTCACATTCATGCCAAGTAGGCTTGATGATGCCAACCTTGAACCAAGCGTCGTGGCCTTGCTTGGCTCGCCAACGCCAAGTATTCAGCCAAGCCCGACCTTGATTGCTGCGCCGTTTCCTGCGTGGCAACCAGAGAAATCAGCGCCGCCAATCCAAGTTTTGCCAGCAGACCCAGGCGAGGTTCGTTTAGCGACGATTGAACCGGCATTCACCAGCGTTCCAACCAAGGATCTGCATGATGCCGAGTTGTTGCCAACGATCGTGCCCATCATTGAACAACCAACCACGATGATTCCAGCAGCAACGATTGTGCTTCAAACGCCCACGACGCTGCCAACGTTAACTGCGCAACCTACGCCTGTTGGCCAAATTCATAGCTATGCAATTATTGTGCGTGCTGATACAGCACAATATCAATTGGTACTGCTTGAGGCCACAGACTTTGTGCCAATTGCGACCGTCGATGAGTATGCAGCAAGCTTTATGGCGCTGTTGCCTGAGCAACAAACTTTGCTGTTGCCGCGCAACCAAAACTTAGTTGCAATTGATCTCAAAACGGGCCAGCCACGTTGGAGTATGCAATTATTGCCTAAAAAACCGTATGATCGTAAAAGTAGGCTGACGATCGACAATACTGGTAGCGGGGTCTATGTGCTTGATCAAAGTAGCGATGATGCACGTTGGACGTGGAGCCATCTCGCGATTCAGGATGGTCAACTACTGGACGGTCCAAGCTCATTGCCCCTTCCAGGCCATAGCCATACCATGACCAGCGATGGCAAGATTTGGGGTATCGACGATGATCAACTGTTTCAATTTGACCCCAGAACCATGACAAAACGTGATTTTGGTGCACTTAGGATTAATTCCATTACTGGTGATGGCACGCAACCATTCTTGGGTGTGTTTCGGGCTTCAACCAGTGTGAGCCTGATCGATTGGGCAAGTGGCAACGAGCAGCAAGTAGCATTAAATCCGCCGTTTCATGGCAATCTATTTAGCGCCACGTTCTCGAATGACCAACAAACCTTGGTGGTTGAGAGCATTGTGAGCAGTGATGATCCACGTGCTGATGATGTTTATCTTAGTTCGGTCTACAACCTGCAAACTGGGCAATTGCTTGGGATTAGCGAAGTTGCCAATCTTAGCTCAATCTACCCTGGCATAACCGCTGATCAATGGTTAATCTCTAGCTCCGATTGGGAGCGTGAGCAACGGTTGGTGAGCCGATGGAATGTCGCAACCAATAGCTTGACTGAGGTTGTTCCGGCTTCAGTTTGGGGCGATCATGGCATTGTATGGCTGGGTGATCTAGCAGGCCCAGCGATTAATCTGCCAAATAGCGACTATCAAGCGGCGGTTACGCCATTACCAACCATAGTGCCAATGTATGATCAGCCGAATTTGCCAACGATTCAGCCCCCAAGCATTGAGCCAGTGGCAATTTTTGGCGATCGACTTGGCACGGATTTGCGCTTGCAACGGCTATCGTCTGATCAAACGCTTGACGTTCTGGTTGAGGAAGGCGCTAAGCTGTTTGAGCGTTATAATCAGCCGCCCTTAGTGCTGCACCATCCCAAATCAAAAACATGGCAATTGGTTGATCTGGTGAGCCAGCAAACGGTCGAATGGGAATTTGAAAAGATTTTGAGCGACGAAAGTTTTATCAACAGCATCCTTGCGCCAAATTATCAAAGCATGGTGGCGCTGGTGGGCCAAGATCTGCGCAGCAACGATCAATTTACTGGGGCAAGCCAACTGCTGCAAATTAATACCCAAACTGGCGCATGGAATGTGCTCGCCGATTCACGCAGCTGGCCAGAATTGAAATGGTCTACGCCGCTTGCTTGGCAAGGCGATAGCATCTATTTTCTGCAAGCCAGCAAAAACCCCCAACTGCTCTGGCGGGTGCAGCTTGGGCCGCCATTTCAAGCAGAAAAAATCGCTGAAATTCCAGCAATTGTGGCCAACATTCCTGATGTGAGCAGTGCGATTCTGGCCCGCGTATATGTTTCGCCCAACCAACGTTGGCTAATCTACCCGCTGGCTACTGCCAATAAAACCATGGTGCTGCGGGTGCTTGATTTGGTTAAGCAGCAAAGCCACGATATTGCGCTGCCCTTGATGCCCTTAGCAGCCGATGATCTCAGTTTTTCGCCCGAAGGCAATAGCTTTGCTTTTATGTTGCCAACAGCTGAGGGGAGGAGTGCTCCGGCCTTATACCAGTTTGAGCAGCAACGCTGGTATCAACTAGATTCAGGCGAGTATTTCGAGAGTGGCGAAAGCCCATTTTTATGGTCGCCTGATGGGCATTGGTTGTTGCTGGATTTTGCAACTATTAGCCGCGAACAACGGCTCGGCGTTTATAACGCCCAACAGCCAAGCCTCGTATTTAGTACACAGCGCGATCCCCTCAAAGAACCAGTCGCCTTGTATAACGATGGCAAAACGCTGCTCGCCCAACATTTGTGGCAACCAAGCCTTGAGCAACTCAGCTGGAATGGCCAAGCATTGCAGATTGATTGGCGTATTAGCGAGGATGTTGGCCTTTCCGAAGAGATTTATTATGTGTATCCCCGTTGATTGAGTACCGGTGTTGGTGGCGAGAGTTCAGGGGTCGGGGATCAGGGATTAAGTATGAAGCCAAGAGCTAAAAGCCGATAGCCAATCAGGTTTGAAGAGAGAGGAGTAATGCTGATGCAACCACAACGAGAACGGGTAAAACTAAGTAGGGATCGCAATTGGTGGCGGGTGCTGCCGGTGGTAGGTGCGCTGGGCTTAATTGGCTTGATGCTGGTGCTCACATTCATGCCAAATAGGCTTGATGAAGCCCATATTGCAGTGAGTGCGGTGGCCTTGCTTAGCTCGCCAACGCCAAGCATGCAGGCTATCCCGACTATGGCTGATTCACCATTTCCAACAACGTTGCTGAGCGAGCTACCGCCAAGCAGCGATTTGCCTGTGCGGCCAGAGTTGAGTGTACAACCTTCAGTCCTAGCTTTGACAGTTGATCCAAACAGCATGCCAAATGATCCAATGCTGTTGCCAACAGTTGTGCCCGTAATTGATTTTCCGACAGCAACTATGCCACCGCCAGCCAGCGCAACTGTGCCCGTGGTAGCGCAAAGCCCCACTCCCATCCCAACCTCAACCTCATTGCCTATGGTAGCTGAAGTCGTGCATAGCTATGCGCTGATTCATAGTACGCCGAATCAATCTCAATTAGTCCGTATTGAGGCGGATCAATTGATCCCGATTGTTACTGCTGATAAATCTGCCAGACCCTTGACGCTGCTGCTGCCCAAACAACAAACCTTGTTCATTCCGCGTAATCAAACCTTGCTTGCAATTGATCTTCTTACTGGGCAACCACGTTGGACATATGAATTATTGGAAAAAACAATTAATTCCTCTAGCAAAAGCCTCATCCTTGATCAGGCTGGAACGGGTATCTACCTAGTGTATCGTAACAATCAAGATCGACATTGGCAATGGAGGCATTTGGCGATTCACGATGGTAAAACCCTCACTGCACCAAAACAGCTGAACTTATCCCTCGGTCCATTCAACATAACAAGTGATGGCAAAATTTGGAAGGTTGAAAAAGGAACGCTCGTTCAGTTTGATCCATTGACTACAACCAAACGGAGTTTCGGTTTAGTCAAGCATCCTCAAATTATTGGTAATGGCCACCACCCGCTTTTAGCGGTATTGCGGACTTCAACCACGTTGAGCCTGATCGATTGGGCGACTGGCAATGAGCGGCAGGTGCCATTAAATCCGCCGTTTCAGGGAGGGATGACGCAGGCCAGCTTTTCAGACGATCAACGTATTTTGCTTGTTAGAAGCATTGTGCCCAATAGCAATGAGCTTGCTAAGCGCGATTCCCTGCTTTCGGCCTATAATCTGGATAATGGCACCTTAATTGCGACTAGAAATATTGGTGCTGCTTCCTTGTTCTACCCAACCTTGATCGCTGATCAATGGATGATTGAGCAACTTGATGCTCATAGCGAACAATCGAGATTGCTGCGTTGGAATGTGGCAACTAATCAAGTGATCGAAGTCGTTGGGCCAGTAATTTGGAGTAAGGTTAGGGCTGCGTGGATGGGCGAATTTACTGGGGCACCGATTAATCCAGTGAGCATAGAGCTTCAGACAGCAGTTACCCCACGGCCCCTTGAGGTGTCGTATGATCGCTCATCACCGTTGCCCACAATTGAGCCGCCAAGCACCCAGCCAATTGTCCTTCTTAGCGAGCGACTAGGTGGGGGGGAAACATTGCAACGCTTCAATACGGATCAATCACTTGAGGTGCTTTTAGAGGATTTTAGGTATGAGTTTCCTCGCTACAATCAACCACCTCTCTTGCTGCAACGTCCTACATCAGATACATGGCGTTTGGTCGATGGCGCAACGCTACAAACAGTAGTTTGGCAATTTGAGGCTCCGATCAATGCAGAAACGTATATCCCGATCATTCTTGACCCAACTTATCAAAGCATGGTGGCGGTGGTGCACAAAGATCTGCGCAAAGACGACCAATTTACTGAGCCAACCCAATTAGTGCAAATCAATACTCAAACAGGCGCATGGAATGTGCTGGCCGATTCGCACACATGGCAACATTTAATCGGGTCTGCACCAATCGCATGGTATGGTGATACAGTTTATTTTAATCAATGGAACGAAGGAAAATCAATTAGGCTTTGGCGGGCACAACTCGGGCCTCCATTTCAAGCAGAAAAAATTGCTGAAATCCCAGCAATTGTGGCCAACATTCCTGATGTAGACAGTGCGCTTCAGGCTAAAGTGTATGTCTCGCCTAATCAACGTTGGTTGCTGTATCCCCTTGCAGCTGCTAATAAAACAATGGTATTGCGCGCGCTCGATGTAGTTAATCAACGCAGTCATGATATTGCTTTGCCCTTGATGGATATTAATGAGCTAAGCTTTTCGCCTGATGGCAATAGTTTTGCTTTTATGCTGCCAACAGCTGATCGAGCAGCCGAGTATCCCGCGTTATACCAGCTTGAGCAGCAACGCTGGTATCAGCTCGATCTTAGTAGTAACGGTTATAAGCACAAGTTACCGTTTTTGTGGTCGCCTGATGGACACTGGTTGTTGGTCAAACTTAGTACCAAGAGCCAAGAAACCCTGATGGCTGTCTATGATGCTCAACAACCAAGCCAGGTCTTTCGTACAGAGCTGGCTTTTCGCACCCAGCCATTGGCCTTGGATAACGATGGTAAAACATTGCTCGTTACCCATTTCTTGCAACCAAACCTTGAGCAGCGTACTTGGAACGGCCAAGCATGGCAGAGTGATTGGCGCATTGATTCCCCAATTAGCAATCCTGAAGCAATTTCTTATCTTTATCCCCGTTAGGCACATATGCTATTGATCCTGCCAACCCGACTCCTCCTAAATGCGAAAGTCGGGTTGGTATGGGCGTAGCGTTAAAATCGTTTGTTTGTGGCCCTGCATTGCGTGGCTCAGCTTGGCATCAGTTTGCTATCATTGTGCAACCCATGCTGCTTGCGCTAGGCTGGATCATACTATTCCCCATGATCAAACACGAGTGAGAGGGTTTGCTGATGGACGATCGTTCTGCCGCCAAGGCTCGCAATGGACTGCGCCGTTGGTGGGTTTGGCTGCTAAGCGGCGCACTGATTGGGCTTGGCGTACTTGTCGGGTTGCTGTTTGGTTTAAGCCCTGTTGATCAAGCCCAACCTAGCCCTACCAACCAGCCAACAGCCGTGGCGCTTGCCGCCTCGCCCAGCCCCAAACCAAGCGCGACTGCCACGATTGTGCTGTTTCCAAGCACAACACCCATGGCAACCCTTGCAACACAAGCTCGCACAGCGCTGCCAATCAACCAATTTGGCCCGCTAGCTACGCTCGACCCCGAGTTGATTAAGCCCGAACCAACTAAGCCAGCTGCTGTTCCGCTGGCGGTGGCAACCCGTGATATGTTTGCCAATGCTTCGCCATTACCAACTGTAACCGCAATTCCCGAGCCTGCGCTTGAGCGCCATATCTATCTGATCAATCGCGATACTGCTGGCTCGCAGGTGTATTTGAACCGTGCTGATCCCAATCAGTTAGTGCCAATTGCTGCGATTGATGCCAATAGCGAGGGCTTGGTTGCGATTTTGCCAGCCCAGCAAACCTTGCTGATTCCCCGCAATCGGCAACTGATTGCAATCGATTTGCTGAGCAAGCGTGAGCACTGGCGCTCCTCATTAGCCCCCACATTGGGCGGCATGTTGGCGCTTGATCAAGCCAAAACTGGCATTTATGTGCTTGAGCAAGGCGAACAGCATAATCTTTGGCACTTAAGTTATTTGGCCTTGGCTGATGGTCGGGAGTTGGCGCCAAGTAACGATTTTCAGTTTGTACCTGATAGTGCGCCAGTGGTGACTGCTACTGGCCAGATTTGGTTTGTCCAGCAGCGCGAACTCTATCGTTTAGACCCAGCAACCAACATTCAGACCCGCTTTGGCATGAGCTACAACAACCAGCTTATGGGCAATGGTCAACAAACCGAATTGGCTATTTTTCGCGCAAGCAACGAGCTTGGTTTGATCAATTGGGCAACTGGGGCCGAGCGCAGCGTGCGTTTAAAGCAGCCGATCAAGGGCGTGATTTTCAATAGCAGCTTGGCGCTTGATCAAACCATGCTGCTGGTTGGCAGTGATCCGAATGAACAGGCAGTCGATATTGATCAACAGCGGAACTACTATTCAGTCTATCGATTGACCGATGGCGAACTGCAAACACAGCGCTTTCAGAATTCATCTACCCTATTTTACCCAGCAAGCATTGCTGACCAATGGCTTGAAGCGCCGACCAGCGTAGAATTGCTTTTTTACCACTCGTTGGTATATCGCTGGAATAGCTCAACCGCCACAACTGAGAGTTTCGTAGCTCCGATTGAAGCGCATACCCAACAGATTTATTGGCTGGGCGAAGTTGTTGGGTCGGCAGTTGCGCCTTTAGGCCCAGAGTTTCACGCAATAGTCGACCCAACGCCCACGCCACATTAGTTGCTTGACTCTTTGGCACCGCCTGCGCCGCTTGCGCCGCCAACCAATTCGCCCAATTCGCGTTAACCGATGCTGAATGGGAGCTTGCTTGGTGCATCTAACTCGAACCCACGCCTAGCAGCAGGGTGAGCTATATGTATTCCAGCTAACACAGTGAGTAATAGTGCATATATTGAGAGGATTGCAGATGGAAAAGCATTCGCAGCGTGCCAAAATTGGTCGTTCATGGCGCAAATGGTCTTTGCTGATCGTGATCGCAGGCCTTGGTTTATTGATCACGCTGATTGTGGTGGCCCAAACCACCGCGCCATTAGTCTCGAACCCTACCCTAACGGCGCTTGCTGGTGGGCGTTGGCAAGCGCTCGATTCGCAAGCGCAGCTGACCACTACGCCGATTCAGCCAATTCCGCTTATTATGGCAACTGTGCCGAACATGAGCGAAGCTGCATCTGTGCCCGCAACGATCCTGCCAACCCTAACCAGCGTGCCAACCTTGGCGGTTGCAACTCCAGCGGCTGAAGATATGCAGCCTGATGATCTGGACTATCTTCAGACTGCGACAGCTCTCGCCTTAAAGCCAACTCCTCTGCCAACCAGTGTGCCTGCTACGCCTCAATTTATTGGCTTAATCAGCGCGGTGATGAATGGTGAGGGCGATATGGTGCAACAAATTGATACCAATCGTCAAGCCTATCTGGTGGCAGAGCATGTGGTTATAACTGTGCAGCGCTATGATCAGCCACCAGTCTTGTTGCAACAGTCTGAGCCAAATAGCATGCAGCTTACCGATTCGCTCAATGCCCAATGGTTTCAATGGCAGTTTGCCAAGCCTGTGGATGTGCGCGATTTTGAGCTTGTGCTCAGCAGCAATCAGCAGCAACTTTTGATTAAAACCCAACAAGACCTCTTTGCAACTGATCGATTTATTGGCTCAATTCAAGTAGCGACGCTCAACATACAAACTGGTGAATTGCAGGTTGTGGCTGATTCGTTGGCCTGGCCAGAGTTAAAATGGGCACGCTTGCTTGCCTGGCAAGGCGATCATGCCTATTTTTTCAACGAGCAACGCAAAACCAGAGATCTGTGGCGCTTACAGGTGGCACCTGAACTTCAGGCCGAAAAAATGCTTGAGATACCATTGGCCGTTGGCTTTGATGCTGCAACCGATACCCATTATGCTGGTGAGGTGCTGGTAGCGCCCAATCAACGCTGGTTGCTCTATTCATTACCCCATCCAAATGGCATGCTGTTGCGGGTCGTTGATTTAACGACCGAGCAGTTTGTTGAGCTTGAAATGCCCCTCCTCGGTCTGGATCAAATTAGTTTTGCGCCTGATGGCGAGAGTTTTGCAGTGATGCTGCCCGCAGCCCAGAGCACCCAAGTCTATCCTGCGCTCTATCATTTAGCCAGCCAGCGCTGGTTTCGTTTGGCTGCCAATCAGGAATATGCAATGCGCTTTGAGTGGTCTGCTAATGCTGATTGGTTGCTGTATCGAACGCCAGCAAATCAGCTGAATATTTACAATACCCGCCAACCAAGTTTAACGATTAGCGGCTATTTTGTTGATTCAGGTAGCGATTCGGGCTATCCACTCGCCCTGCTCAACGATGGCAAAACTATCTTGATCGATCATTATGAAAGTGATCGGCTTGAGCAATATCGCTGGAATGATCAAGCTTGGCAGTTAGAATGGCGAATCAAGGATGCCCCGATCAACCAGCTTAATCTTTTATTTGTGTATCCTCGCTAAGCAAATTCTACAGAGTTTGCTATGCTTGTTGGAAGGTTCGATAGTGTGCTCAAACAAGGGCAACCATGAGAGGTATTGATAATGGAAGAGCATTCGCAGCGCGCCAAAATTGGTGGTTCAGGTCGGCGCTGGCAAAGCTTGCCAGTGATGGCAGGGGTTGGTTTATTAATCGCCATGATTTTGGCGGCCCAAACCCCAGCGCCACCAGCGCCCGTGCCAACTGCCACGGTGGTTGCTGAAGCAATTGTAACCCCGAGTATTGCAACCCAGCCGCAACCGAGCCAGCCGCTTCCCGCCAGCAAGACGCTTGATCTGGGCGAGCAGCAACTCGTGTTGGTTGGGAGTGGGTCTGAGCTTACGATCTGGGATGGCGTTAATCAGCCAGAAATGCGAGGCAGGCTTGGAGATTGGGATGTGACAATCACCATCGATCGTGAGCGGGAAGTGCTGTTGAGTCGCAATTATGTTTGGCTGGAAGCCCGTTCGCTGCGTGATGATCGGCGTTTGTGGCAATTGCCAATTTATAGCCAACAAGCCCAACGTGAAACCACAATTTTGGATGTGGTTCGCGATCCGTTTATGAATGTAGTTTGGTTGCTTGAAAAGCAGGCCACCAATGATCCGTTTCAGCCTGCGACGGTGCGGTTGCGCGGGCTTGATAGCCAGAGTGGCCTAGAATTGCGCCAATATCAAGCGCCATTGCTGCGCCAACAACCAAAAATATTGCCAACCGCTGTTGGCCCATGGCTTTTGGCCGATGGCCAATTGTTTGGCTTTGATGCGGCCAGTGAAGGCTTTGCCGAACCATGGTTTAGCCAACTTGAGTTTGCTGCGGTGGCAGCCGATGGGCAGCGGGCCTTGGTTTTTGGTTCGGGCATGGTCAGCGAAATCGATTTGCTCAAGCGCCAAACGCTCAACCAAACTGAATTTTCACATCTACCCCGCGCCAATAGTATTCAGGAAATGCTGGTTTCGCCCGACCTCAACTACGTGGTCGCGGTTGTTAACAGCTCCGATAATTCAAGCATGAATTTGATCCAGCGTATTTTCGCCTACGATCGGGCTGGCAATGGGCTTGGCTTTTGGCAACGCCACTTAGTCTATGAAAGAACCCATACCAGTAGCTACGATATTAGTCAGTTGATTCGCTTTCTCGATGATCAACGTCTCATTCTGCTCAATCGCACTGGTAGCTTCGAAACGATTGATCTATCAACCAACCAAACCCAAATTACTGAACTGGCCCATCAACCTGAAGCAGTTCAGCCAGAATATAGCAGTTTTGCCCTCATTCCTAAGTTAACTCTCTTGCCCAGCGTCAATACTCCCCGCTTAGAACCCATACGGGTAACGCTGCTAGAGAATGCCCCGCTTGCTGCATCAGTCGCCGATCAACCCTTGGCCTTGGTCAATAATGGCAGCGAGATCAAGCAACTTTGGGCTGAAGATGTGCGTGGCGTCGTGCAACAAGCAAATAGCTATAGCATTGTACGGCAGAATGCTCCACCATTGCTGATCGAGCATGCAGAGCAAGCCTTGCAGATTTTTGACCCAACCACCCAAACCACAATGACGCTTGAGTTAGAGCCAGCAGAAGCCAAAAGTTTAAGTGATTTTGCGGGAGTCAGCGCGCCAGATAATCAAAGTGTGGTGCTCTGCTACAGCTATCATTTCGATGAGAGCGCCAATTCACGGGTTAATCGTTGCCTGGCTGTTGATCTCCAAACTGGCTATAAAAGGGTTTTTGCTGCATTGCCCGCAGCAACCTACTTAACGCCTATCTATTTGTATGGGCAGCAGGTGACGATTGTGGGTCGTACTTCAAACTCTGGTGATGACCGCTACTTGGTGTGGCAAACCACATTTAATGAGCCAGCCGAAGGCACAAATTTGCTCGATTCGACTGATGTGGAGCAGCTTTGGTATACGGTTGGCTCGCCAACAGTCGTCTATCAAAATCACAAAGATCAGCTCTACAGCTATTCAACCCTGCACGGGATTGCGCATTTGCTTATGCCAACCAGTGCCAGCAAAGCCCTTGAAATTGAGATAGCGCCCGCTGGCCAGACGATTATGCTGTTTGAGCGAACCTATCCCTTGCGCTATGGCACGCTGATGCTGTTCGATAGTGCAACGGGCTTAGAATTGCTGCGCCGGCCGCAAACTAAGAGTTTTCGAGGTACGTGGTCGGGCGATAGTCAATCCTACTTGCTTGCCGAGAATCAAATGATTAATTCTCGCTTGGATACGCTGAGCCGCAACGGCCAAATTGGTCATTCGCTGCTCGTGGCTGATTTGTTCAATTTGACCAAAAGCGATTGGTTTGGCGAGCGCTTAATCTTGGATACGCTCAATGAATTGTATGTTTTAGAGCGTATCAATCAACACTGGTTGCCGTTGGCCAAAGTTGCTGATTTAGAGTCAATTTATTCATCACGATCATCAACTGTTGAATATGTGTATCCGCAACCATAGGACCAGCAAGGGAGAAGGCTATGCAAAAAGTATATCGAATGGTTTTGCTCGGCTTGGTGGTTGGGTTGTTGTGCAATTGCCAAGCGCAACAGCCCACACCAACCGCCGTTAGCCAAGCCACGCCAACCGCGCCGTCTGCTGCTCAAGCTCGCCCAACCCTGCCAATTGCCACCCCAACCCAAGCCTTGAGTGTGCCAGCCAATGAACGAGTGTTGGTGAAGATAACTCGGCTTGGAACTCAGCTTGATAAGCATTATGCATGGCTAACCACAACTGGTACATTAACGGCCCAACGTTTGTATGAACCATGGCTGGTTGCTGCGATTCCAAACACCTCAACGATGATTTGCTTTAAGTATGAAACACTGTGTTTGTTTGATCTTGAAGAGAATAAGATCGTGTGGGAGGTGGCCGCGCCCGATTTCTTTGGCTCGCTTGATCCATTCGTTACTCTTGATCAGGATGCTCAAGGAATCTACATTGTGTATGGACGGCGTGGCAAAATACTTGATCTGCCGATGGGTTGGCTTCATGTGCGATTAAGTGACGGGATTGTTTTAGAGCAAACAATCCTCACAAAAGTTTCGACAATTAGATCAGGCTGGCTTAGCGCAACTGGCGATTTTTGGTTTCAACCGCACAATAGTGATCAGCTTTGGCTGTATGCACCACGCAACCACAACTTAACCTTTGCCAGCGTTGAAGGTTTAGTCACATCGAGCCAACAACGACTCTTTGTGCTCGCCAATCACCAAACCGTAATTGAGTTGAATGCGCTTGATGGCTTACTAATTCGAAGTATTGAGCTTTCACCAGCGTTAGCGCTCGATCCTCTTAATATTATGGTTGCACCCAACCTCGATCAAGTTGCGTTTGGGTATGGGTATCCGCCACATAATCATTGGCAAATCTATAGCCTCAAAACAGGTCAATTACTCGAAGACTATCATTCTGAGCTAGGGATTAACCTCGTTCCTAGCTATCAAGCTGGCTATTGGTATACCTATGAAACACAAAGCACAATGGCCAACTTTGTTGAGCTATGGCATCCTGCTACGCAGCAGCATACATTGCTCGATCTGCACCAACAATTTGGTGAAGGTATTGGAAGATTATGGCTTTGGCCTGAGTAAGTTATGCGGTGTTACGATCATGCTAGCCAAACATGGCAGCTGCTTGATCAACAACCAAGTGGGCCAATGATAACCACCACTCCAATTGTCGGTTGGTCGGCTGCTGGCACGCGCTTGTGGTGGCAACGCAGTGTGCAGCAGCCCTTGCTCAGCAAGCAATATCGGGTTTATGCCGCCGCAACTGGCGCCTTGGAATGGACTGATGAGTTGCCATTGCATAATCATGCGGTTGTTAGCGCCGATGCTGAAACGCTGGTATTGGTTGGGGTTGCTGGCAATTTGATTCAGCAGTGGGTGCATGGCCAAATTACTGCCCAGTTTCCGCTGCCAGCTGAACTATTGAGCCAGCGCGCAGTGACGGCATTTGGGCGCTAAAAACCAAAAGCTCCAGCTTAGCCTAAGCCAAGCTGGAGCTTTGAAGTTAATCGTTATTTGGTGACGGCTGGCAGATACACGCCAACGCCACGGCATTGATTGGTTTCAGTAATCAAACTGATGTCGTCAATGCTAAAGCGAATGATCTCCGCAGTCGAATTATTGACTGAATCGAAGCGCAAGACATGCGCGCCTGATTCAAGGTCGGTCAATGGAATCGTTACTTTGGCATAGCCATTGTCGTATTCGGTGTTTGCATCGGTGACACGGAACACTTCTTCACCATCAATGGTAAGCTTGACGTAATCTTGCGTGCCACGGCCATTATGCTCATAGATCGAAAGATAGAATTCAAGCGTTGCATCGCTCGCGGTTGAGGTGAAGGTTTGCTCTGCAAACGCGGTTTCGGTGCTGCCAGCGCGTGCACCAAAGCGCAACCAGCTATTGCCTGTGCGTGGCTCGCCAGCACAGCCAGGCAAGAAACACAATGGTGGTGAAACGTCGCCAAACGAGCTTGAGAAGGCTTCCCAGCCCTCGCCGCGCTCAAAGCCACCATCAATCACGCTTTGGCCAGCGGTTTCAACTTCAACATTGAACACTTGGCTGGCGGTGCGATTGCCGCTGTCGCGGACGGTTACGGTAATTGGGTAACTGCCAACTTCGGTGGCACAAGCACAATTGACCGTCGCTTTTAAGATCCCTGCTTGGTTGGCGATGTTGACGTTCAAGCCTGCTGGGGCGCCAGCAACGCTCACGGCCAACGAACCAGCCAAATCAATATCATCAGAGGCCGTGCCAATGACAGCACTGCTGATTTTGCCTTGTTGGGCCAAAACATCGCTGGTTACGAACAAGCTTGGAGCTGCTGGAGTTACTGCGCCGCTACAGCTGTAGATTGCGAAATCGTCAATTGACCAAGTGACCGAGCGGCTTGGGGTTGGGTTGTCGCCAAGCGCCACTTTGAAGCGGAAGCGTACTGATTGGCCAGCCAAACTTGAGAGATTTAAGCGGCTAGCGGTGTAGCCATTGCTGTTGCCAACATAGGCTTGCTCGCCTGCAAATTCGCCGCCTTCAGCGATGTTGTTTGGCCCGTTGTAGCTAAACAAGCCTGCTGCTGATTGCCAGCTGTTGCCGTTGTTGGTGCTATATTCAACTACGCCTGCATCGATTGGGGCATAGAAATCGTAGGCATGGCGGAAGTAGGCAAAGCCATTGGCTGGAACCGTCACAGCTGCATTTTGGCTGAAGGCCGATTCTTCAACATCTTGGTTTACACCATACACGCCATTGTAGTTGGTTGCCGAACCACTGCCGCTGGTTGCATAGGCGCCAACAATTTGGGCTGGATTGGTCGTCCAGCTTTCGTTGCTACCGCTCAAGGCGCTTGAAGTCCATTTGGTGTTTGGCAAGGCTTCAAAATCATCGGCGAAAACATTAACTTGGGTTTGGCCAGGGCTACATGCCTTGATGTCAGGTGCTGGCGCGTTGGTTGGCTGTAAATCCATTTCGGTGGCCAAAATGGTCTTATTAACTTCAGCACAATCAGCTGCCGTAATCCCATGATTGCCAGTCAGGCTGCTACACGCTTGGCGCAAGGCCGACGCTAAATCAGCATAGTCGCTGCCCGAAGTCAACGAGCTAATTTGGGTTTCATAGAATAAATGGGCAGTTTTGGTGATACCAATCGAGTTGATCGTTTGGCCGTTGAAGCTGTCGCCATCGGTCAACAGATAGGCAGCCTTGTTGGCAATCCCGCTGTTGGTGTGCACGCCACCATTATCAGCCAAACTTGCGTCAAGCACATACAATGGGCTGAGCATGCTATCAGGCTGGCCGCCTTGCGGTGGGTCTTGCATATCACGCAAGCCGCCCAAATCTTCGCCCATAATCCAACGAGTACTTGCATCATCGTCGGCGCTACCATTGGTTTGATCCATGAATTCGCCGAAGATATCCGACATAGCTTCGTTGATTGCGCCTGATTGGAAGTAGTAGAACAGGTTTGAGGTATATTCGGTTACGCCGTGCGACAATTCGTGGGCAACCACGTCGTCGGCAGCAGCAAAACCTTCACCATAGGTCATTTGGCGGCCATTCCAGAAGGCGTTGCCATAAGGACAGCCAGCGCCAGGTGGGCAGTGCTTGACCAATGAAATCAAGCTCATACCGTTGTTGTCGATGCTGTTGCGGCCAAAGAACAAGTTGAAGAAGTCGTAGGTATCGCCCGAATAATCATAGGCGGCATCAATATCTGCATCGCCACTGGCAGCTGAGTTTTCAACCCGCACATATTCGCTGGCTTCATCACAGTTGTTATTGGGCGTGTTGTCGTTATCAACCACGTTGTCGTCGTCGCAGACGAAGCGATTTTTGGCATAGCCAATTTGGTTGAAGGCTAAGCTAATCTCGCCCGACTGGGCATTGACAAACACATACTCGCGAATTGGCTCGCTGCTGGTTGATTCAATCGTGACCAACCAAACTAAGCTATTTTTTTGAACGCCAGTGCCACCCAACAAGGCTGGGTTGTAAATTGAAAGCTCGCTTTTGCGCACATTCAAGTTGGCAACGTTGGCATCGTATTTGGCGGCAACATAGTTTTGGGCTGTGCTGTTGGCGGTAGCTTGGCTCAGTTTGGCGCTGGTGCTCAGATTGAGATTTGGCAACACCTCGCCATTCATGCTCAGCAATTCGCCTGCTTGGTTCAATTGCACTTGCAATTCGCCAGCAACCACTGGCACGCCTTGGTAGCGTTGTTGATAACGCACAACTTGGCGACCGTCTTGGGTGGTGGTCGTTTTGACAACTGCTGCATCGCTTGCTTGCGCTAAGCCAAATAAGCTGCCATATTCGGCCAGATAGGCGTTGGCAACATTCAGCGTATCAGCCCGATTCAGGCCGGCTGGCTGATCAAGGGTTGTGCCTGCTGCCGCGCCAATCCAACGCACATAGCCAGTTTGGCTGTGGCGGGCAAGCTTAGCTCCTTGGTTGAGCAAGCGATTGATTGGTGAATTGGTGGTTGGAGTTTGGGCATTGCTTCGGCTCAATGGAAGCATGCTCACCACAATTAATGCTGCTAGCAAACGCAGCACACGCATCGAACGCATAGACCTTCCTTACACACTAAAAACTATTGACATTCAGCATCACGCTATAAGGAGAGTTGCCAGACCCCCCAGATGCTACCTGCTCCTCAATCAGCAGAGTTTCTCCCCGACCCAGATTTGTACCCTCCTCATAGCACTTGATGATCATATTGCAATAGCGTTTGGCGATTATAGCCGATTCTGGGCAAAATGTGCATAGTTCTTATGATAGAGATCTATCGAAAATTGGGCCAATTTTTGAGATTAAGTCGCAACTGGTCTGAATTGGCTGAATGTTAGAGCGATGTAAGAGCTAGTCCAGCCCCGTTGCTAGCTCTTTCGCGGCGTGTTACAATATTCAGCGGCGTGCGGCGAGCACGCCAATCTTATAACTTACCGAGTTAGCACTCGGCGGCCAAGAGTGCTAAAGCGAGGTGAGCGATGAATCTAGAACTCAATGAGCGGCGACGACGGGTGCTTAAGGCGGTTATCCAACAATATATCGATACGGCAACGCCTGTCGCCTCGCAAGATCTTGCGCGGAGTTTAGGGGTTAGCTCAGCAACTGTTCGCAACGAAATGGCAGCCTTAGAAGATGCTGGCCTTTTGACCCATTTGCACACGTCGGCTGGGCGCTTGCCCACCGATGCTGGCTATCGCTTCTTTGTCGAAAATTTGATGGATCGGGCGGCGCTTTCCACCCAAGAACAGCGCATGATCCAACATCAGTTCTATCAAATCCGCTCGGAATTGAACCAATGGATTCATTTGGCAGCAGCGGTTTTGGCTCGAACTGCCCAAACCGCAGCCGTGGTTACCCCGCCGCGTGCCTATGAAAGTCGCTTTAAACATATTGAATTGATCGCGATCAACGATGCTTTGGTGTTGATGGTTTTGGTGTTGCACGAAGGCTCGGTTAAGCAACAAACGCTGCCCGCCGACCCCAACACCACCCAAGAGCAGCTTAGCAGAATCGCTGGCCGGATTAATGAGCTTTGTCATGAAGCTTCGGCCAGGGTGATTACGGCCCTCGCGCTAACGCAGCCTGTGGCTCAGCCACCGCTCAGCAGTTTTGAAGTGCTGGTGATCGAGAGCGTGGCGCGGGCAATGCAACAATTCGAGGAGCATGTCAACGAATTAATTCATCACGATGGCTTGCTCGAAATGCTGCATCAGCCAGAGTTTGGCCAGGTGACGCGGGTGCGCGAGGTGCTTTCGATTCTCGAAGGCGGCACGATGCTCGAATCGCTCATTCCCCAAGCGTTGGCCTCCGATGGCGTGCAGGTAATTATTGGCGGCGAGCATAGCCGCGATGAGTTGCGCGATTATAGCGTGATTCTTTCGCGCTACGGAGTCAACGGCGATGTTGCTGGGGTGGTTGGGGTTTTAGGGCCGCGCCGCATGGCCTATCCGCGCTCAATTTCCAGCGTGCGCTATATCGCTGGGGTCATGAGCGATCTGATGGGCGATTTATACGGCGAACGCAAAATAGAACCAACAGAATAGTCGCATGACTAGGCTGAATTAATACTGTTTGATCTTTACGGAGGTATGGAGTTCTCATGACGGAAGAAGTGCAAGCACAATCAACTGACGATACCAATCCTCAAGGCGATCCAGAAAGCCTGAACGAACGGATCGCCACGCTCGAACGCGAAGTTGAAGAACATAAAACCAACTGGATGCGCGCAATTGCTGATTTCAAAAATTACAAACGCCGCACCGAAAGCGAACGCGAGGAGTTGATTCGCAATGCTAGCGCTGGTTTGATGTTGAAATTGCTTCCAGTGCTCGACGACCTGCTCTTGGCGATGGGCCAAATTCCTGCTGAAATTGAAAACAATCAGTGGATTGGCGGCGTTAAACAAGTACAACGTAAATTTGAAACGGTGCTTGAGGGCGCTGGCCTGCAACCAATTCCCGCCGTTGATGAAGAATTCGACCCCAATGTTCACGAAGCAATTATGTTTGAAGAAGGCGACGAAGCCCAATCCAACAAAGTCGTGGCCGAATTACGCCGCGGCTACAAGCTCGGCGAACGGGTCTTGCGTCCAACGGTCGTCAAAGTCGGCAAGTAGGAGCACCTAGGCAAAGCATCGTTTAAGTGGCATCGCTGCCGTTTGTGGCTGTCGCTTAGCGATGCTTTGTCGCTGTCTGTGGAGCAATAACTATATGGGTAAAGTGATCGGTATTGACCTTGGAACAACCAATTCAGTGGTTGCGGTCATGGAAGGTGGCGAGGCGGTGGTGATTCCCAACGCCGAAGGCGCACGCACCACGCCTTCAATTGTCGCCTTGAGCAAAAACGGTGAACGCACGGTTGGCTTGGTGGCCAAGCGCCAATCGGTCACCAATCCCGAAAATACAATTTATTCGGTCAAACGCTTTATTGGCCGTAAATTAGATCATCCTAGCGTTCAACGCGACAAGGATCTGATTCCCTATCGCATGACCAGCGCGCCCAATGGCGATGCACGGGTCTTGATGGGCGGTCGCGATTATTCGCCCCAAGAAGTTTCGGCCATGATTTTGCAAAAGCTCAAAGCAGATGCTGAAGCCTATTTGGGCGAGCCTGTCACCCAAGCAGTCATTACGGTTCCAGCCTATTTTGATGATTCGCAGCGCCAAGCGACCAAAGATGCTGGCAAAATTGCTGGCCTCGAAGTATTGCGCATCATCAACGAGCCAACCGCTAGCGCCTTGGCCTATGGCTTGGATCGCAACACCAACGAATTAATTGTCGTCTATGACCTTGGTGGCGGCACCTTCGACGTTTCAATTTTGGAGCTTGGCGATGGGGTGTTCGAGGTTCGGGCAACCAACGGCGATACCCACCTCGGCGGCGATGATTTCGATCAAAAGATTATCGATTGGCTGGCAAGCGAGTTTCAGCGCGAAAATAATATCGATTTGCGCAGCGACCGTATGGCCTTGCAACGCTTGAAAGAAGCTGCCGAAAAGGCCAAACAAGAGCTTTCGAGCGTGTTGCAAACCGATATTTCGCTGCCATTTATCAGTGCCGATGCCAGCGGCCCCAAACACTTGAACACGACCTTGACCCGCGCCAAACTTGAGCAGTTGACTGGCGATTTGGTCGAACGCACGCTCAAGCCAATCAAACTTGCCTTGCAAGATGCTGGTTTGAAGGCCAGCGAAGTTGATGAAGTGATTTTGGTTGGTGGCCAAACCCGGATGCCAGCTGTGCAAGCTGCCGTCAAAAAATTCTTTGGCAAAGACCCACACAAGGGCGTGAATCCTGATGAAGTGGTGGCGATTGGCGCGGCAATTCAGGCTGGTGTGCTTTCGGGCGATGTGACCGATGTGCTCTTGCTTGACGTAACGCCATTGACCTTGGGCATCGAAACCTATGGCGGCGTGATGACACCATTAATTGATCGCAACACGACGATTCCGACCAAGCGCTCGCAAATTTTCTCAACCGCGAGCGACAACCAAAATAGCGTCGAAATTCATGTGTTGCAAGGTGAGCGCGCCGAAGCCCGGCATAATAAATCATTGGCCCGCTTTACCCTCGATGGCATTCCTGCCGCGCCGCGTGGCGTGCCGCAAATTGAAGTTATTTTTGATATTGATGCCAACGGGATTGTCAACGTCAGCGCGACCGATAAAGCAACCAATAAAGAGCAAAAAATCACGATCACGCCATCGTCGGGCTTGAACGATGAAGAAATTGCCTCGATGATTCGTGATGCTGAAGATCACGCCGATAGTGATGCACGCCGCCGTGATCAAATTGCAACCCGCAATAAAGCAGATGGCGTAATCTACGCCGCCGATCGCATGCTGCGCGAAGCAGATGAGAATGTTGATTACACAGCGCGCAACACGGTCGAAGATCGAATTGCGGCCCTGCGGGCGGTGCTTGATGGCGACGATATGGAAACGATCAACAATCGTACTGCTGAATTGAGCGTAGCAATGCAACGGCTCAAGCCAGCGCCCGATTTTGGCATCGAGCCAGAAGCCCCCAGCCAAGAACAAGGCAATGCCGACGAAGTGGAACTCTAACGAAATTATGAATTATGAAGGATGAGGGATGAAAAGGGAGGATGAGCGATAAGGAACACTATTAACTGATTTGAATAAGTTTTTTAATCTAGCAAAAATGTGAATGATGGGGATGTTCATAATTCATCCCTCATCCTTCATCCTTCTACAAGATTAACCAAGGTATGAAGCTTTGAGGGTTTCATAATTCATCCCTCGTCCTTCATCCTTCTACATAAGGGATATGTATGGCAACCGAGGCAAAACGCGACTACTACGAGGTACTAGGTGTGGGCAAAAGTGCCTCACCTGACGAGATCAAAAAGGCCTACCGCAAGTTGGCCATGCAATATCACCCCGACCGCAACCCAGGCAATGCAGAAGCCGAAAACAAATTTAAAGAGGCAACTGAAGCCTACGAAGTGCTTTCGAACGATCAAAAGCGCCGCATGTACGACCAATTTGGCCATGCTGGCAGCAGCGGCCAAGGCTTCGACCCATTTTCGGGCTTTGGTGGCGCTGGCGGTGATCCATTCAGCACCATTTTCGATGCCTTCTTTGGCCAAGGTGCGCGCGGCGGCAGCCGTGGTGGGGCACGTCAAGGTGCCGATTTACGCGCCGATTTAGTGATTAGCTTTGAAGAAGCGATTTTTGGCACCGAAAAAGAGATCGATTATCGGCGGCTTGAATCGTGTACAACCTGTGGCGGTAACGGTGCTGAACCTGGCACCGAGCCAACGCGCTGCCCCAAATGCCAAGGTTCAGGCGAGATGCGCGTGCGAACCTTCCTGAATATGGTCACCGTAACCACCTGTGATCAATGTTCTGGGCGCGGCGTAATCATTCCGATTCCTTGTAAAACCTGTCGTGGCGAAGGCCGGATTCGCGAAACCGTCAAGCGCAAATTGACGGTGCCTGCTGGGGTTGATGATGGCATGCGGATTCGGATTGGTGGCGCTGGCGATAGCGGGCCAAGCGGTGGCTCGGCTGGCGACTTGTATGTTAATTTACGTGTCCAATCCCACGATTTCTTTGTGCGCGAAGAGAACAATATTCTGTTGCAACTGCCGATTAATATTGTGCAAGCAGCCTTGGGAGCGCAATTGAATGTGCCAACCGTTGATGGCGATGAGCCGCTGAACGTCCCAGCAGGTACGCAGGATGGCACAGTCTTTACCTTGCGTGGCAAAGGCGTGCCCTACATTGATTCATCGGGACGCAACTTAGGTCGCCGTGGCGATCAAATGGTCGTAGTAAAAGTGCGGGTACCAACCAAGCTTAATGACGACCAGCGCGAACTGTTCCAGAAACTGGGCGAGACCATGGGCATGGATCATTTCGAGCAAAAAGAACGTGGCTTCTGGAGCAAAATCTTCGGCAATTAAGCTCAATGGGCTAAAGGGTAGGGTTTGCTAACTAGCTACCTACCCTTTGCCACCATAGTTTAACCGTTTTTTCACCCCTCACTACCCCTCGTGATTAAATTCGTGGTAAAAAAGTACATTTTGCCTCTTGTAAATCGTCGATACTTTTGGTACAATAGCTACGTTGACATGGTTTGGTTCCTCACATTACCTCGGACTGAGTGGATATGCAATCTCTTCCCTGAGCTTCGTGACTCCAACCTGAAACAATTGGAATCCCTTACCATAGTTGGAGAAACAAGCTAATGAGCTTTACCGACAAGACGTTGAACTGCCGCGATTGTGGCAACGAGTTCGTATTTACCGCTGGCGAACAAGAATTTTATGCTCAAAAAGGCTTTGACAACGAGCCAACTCGCTGTTCAAACTGCCGCCAAGCCCGCAAACAAAATCGCGGTGGCGGTGGCTACGAAAGCTCAAGCCGTGGCGGCGGTGGTGGCTATAGCCGCAGCAGCTATGGCTCAGACCGTGGTGGTTACAGCTCAGATCGTGGTGGCTTCAGCTCAGATCGCGGTCAACGCGAAATGCACACCACCACCTGTTCATCATGTGGCGGCCCTGCACAAGTGCCATTCGTACCACGTGGCGACAAGCCAGTTTACTGCCGCGATTGTTTCCAAAGCCAACAATCATCATCACGCTCGAACCGCTGGTAAGAACCCTGGGGAATCAATCCTCACTCTTATAAGCAAAGCCTGGACTCTTCCGAGTCCAGGCTTTTTGCTGGCTTCAAGCTTAGGCACTAGTTCTTTAGTACGGATAACGACGTAGTACTAGTGCTATCCTCAACTAGCTGCGTTATACTATAGCCCAATAGTATCAGGCACTTTGCGCTTGACTTGCTGCTTGCCACCGGCGATCAGTGAGCTTGCTGCAACCTCTTGCACTGAGGGTTTTGGCATGCGTCGAGTTTGGTGGGGCTTTGCTTGCTTAACGCTGATCGTCGTTAGTACTGCTTTAATCTGGTGGTTGACAACCCCAATTGAAACAAGTTTAGAACGTGCCCAACGCACTGGCATGATCCGCATTGGCTATGCTCCCGAAGCTCCGTTTGCCTATCGCACTGCCAGTGGCGAGCTGGACGGCGAGGCAGTTGTGGTTATCAGCTGGGTTATGCAACGCTTAGGTATCTCGCAGCTTGAATGGGTTCAGACCGAATGGGCCGATTTAATACCTGGCTTGCAGGCTGGCAAGTTTGATCTGATTGCTAGTGGCATGTTTATTACCTGCGAACGTGCCCAGCAGTTGGCCTTTAGTCAGCCAACTTTTGCCCTTAGCCACGCAATCTTGGTGAAGCTTGATAATCCGCTACAAATTCAGAGTTTTAACGATTTTCGGCGGCCTGATCGGCGTTTGGCGGTGATGCGCGGCGCTGAGGAAGCGACAATTGCTCAAGCGCTTGGGATTGATCCTCAGCAATTATTATTTGTGCCCGATGTGCAAACTGGTTTGGCGGCGGTGCTCGCAGGGCGGGCTGATGGCCTAGCCTTAACCGAGCTTAGCGTCGATCTCTTAGTTCAGCAAGCGCCGGATTTGGTTGAACGCGCTCAGCCATTTGTGCCGCCAATTATCGATGGCAATCTGAGTATTGGCTATGGTGCGTTTGCGATGCGCCCTGCTGATACCCATTTGCGGATCGCAATCGATCAGCAGTTGCTTGGATTTATTGGTAGCGACGAACATTATGCGTTGATTGCGCCGTTTGGGTTTTCGCGCGAACACTTGCCCAATCGTTCAACTGCCAGTATTCTCCAGTCGTGCGAGCATGGCTCATGAAGGTTGTGGCTTGGCTGCGACGTAAAGAATTACGTCCATTAATTGCCTTATTGAGCGTGGCATTCGTCTCGGTTGGCCTGTTGCAGGCCAATTATTACCAAATGCGCGCGATGATTCAAACCCAAATTACTGCATTTAATGGCTTGACTCAAGCTCGCTTGAATATGCAACGCGGCTATTTGATTGCCGAGCAAGTGCTGAATGGCAACCAAACCTTATTGGCTCAGGATGCAATCGCCTATCTTGATTGGGCGATTCTAGCGGTTGATGATTGGCAGCAAGGCCAAAATCCGGTTGCGGTGTTTGATCAATTGCTGCCGCCCGCGCCACCCATGGCCCAAGCGCTTAGCCAATATCGCCAAGATTTGGGCGATTTTCGCAGCTTGTTATTGGAACACCTTAATCGTCCTCAAAATCAGGCTCAAACCACGATTGATCGACGGATTGCCTTCTCGCAACTTGAGTTAGAAGCAGAACAGTTGGAAAATCGGCTGTACCTTGATTTGGAAATAGCGATTAAACGCCAATCGGAACGCTATTCGCTGATTTTAGTTGGTTGGTCGATCTTTTTGATTATGATTGCTGGCCTCGTCTATCGGCTGGCAAGTTTACAGCGTTTAGCAGTTGCCCAATTAAGCGCTAGCGAAAATCAGTTTCGGGCTCAATATGCTGGGATTCCGATTCCAACCTATACATGGCGCTGTGTTGATAATGATTTTATGCTCGAAACCTATAATGATGCAGCGATTTCTATCACTCAAGGTACAATCACTCAATTGATCAATCAATCAGCTAAGCTTTTCTACCAGCATGATTCGGAAATTCTCGATCATTTTCAGCGTTGCTATCAGACAAAAAAGACTATTCATCAAGAGTTGCGCTATCAATTTAAATTTAGCGATCAATTCAGAGATTTATATGTAAGCTATGTTTTTATTGAGCCAGATTTGATCATGGTGCATACAGAAGATCGAACTGATCGTAATCAATTACAAATGCAATTGATTCGTGCTCAGAAAATGGAAAGTATTGGGCGTTTAGCTGGTGGTGTAGCTCATGATTTTAATAATTTGCTAACAGCAATTAGTGGTTATACAACCCTTGCGATCGATAGTTTTCAACATGGCTTGCCTGTGCTCGAAGAGCTAGCTGAAATTCAGCATGCAACCAATCGTGCTGCCTTGCTCACAAGTCAATTATTAACGTTTGCCCGCAAGCAACAGCTCCAACCAAAAATCATTAATCTCAACGATTTAATTATTGCCATGGAGAAATTAATTAAGCGTGTCTTACCTGAATCAATTCATTGGAAAACTGTGCTTAATCCTGCCATTGATGTTGTTGTGGCTGATGCAGGCCAAATTGAGCAAGTGCTTTTAAATCTTGTGGTGAATGCGCGCGATGCGATGCCCAATGGTGGGCATTTGTTGGTTGAAACCTATAATCTGGTGGTTGATGCAGCCTATGCGCGCAGCCATGTTGATGTGCCGATTGGTCAGTATGTGGTGTTTGCGGTAAGCGATACTGGGATTGGGATGAGCCAGGCAGTCCAGAGCCGAGCCTTTGAGCCATTTTTTACCACCAAAAGCGATCATGAAGGCACTGGGTTGGGCTTGGCAACCAGTTATGGCATTATCAAACAGCATGGCGGCCAGATTAGTTTGTATAGTGAAGTTGATCGTGGCACAACGATCAAAATCTATTTGCCGCGTTCGGAGCAACTGCCCGCCATTGAGTCGCCCCATTTTAGCCAAAACCTGCCCCGAGGCAACGAAACCATCTTGGTCAGCGAGGACGAGCCACAGGTGCGCGCTGTCTTGGTGCGCATGCTGCAAGGCTTAGGCTATCGTGTGCTGGAAGCAGCTCACGGCTCGGCTGCCTTGGAAGTCTTGCAGGCTCACGCTACAGGCACGATTAAGTTGTTGATCAGTGATCTGGTTATGCCCCAGATGGGTGGTTTTGAGCTAGGCCAGCTGGTGAGCGAGCTTGATCCAAGCCTCAAAATTTTGTTTATTTCAGGCTATTCTGAACATAGTTTGGCCCAACAACAGCAATTTACGCAGCAACCATTGTTGCTCAGCAAGCCGTTTTCATTGGCAACCTTAGCGCAAACTGTGCGCAATATCTTGGATGCTTAGATATCTCGTCGTTCGCCACCCTTCCGTCCCTCCGCCGGAGGGAAACGCCGGGGGTTTTCATCCCCCAGCACCCCCTAATAGTTGCTTGTTGGATTGTTGTTATGGTTCCAATTCCCAAACTTTGTGTGCTTTGCATGCAAAAAAACACTCTGCACCTCTGCGTTAAGCGTTTAGGTTTCATTGGCAACTTTGGCCCAAACTGTGCGCAATATCTTGGATGCTTAGATATCTCATCGTTCGCCACCCTTCCGTCCCTCCGCCGGAGGGAAACGCCGGGGGTTTTCATCCCCCAGCACCCCCTAATAGTTGCTTGTTGGATTATTGTTATGGTTCCAATTCCCAAACTTTGTGTGCTTCGCGTGCAAAAAAATACCCTGCACCTCTGCGTTAAGCGTTTAGGTTTCATTGGCAACCTTGGCCCAATGGTACGCACAGTGCTGGATGCTTAGATAGCTCATCGTTCGCCACCCTTCCGTCCCTCCGCCGGAGGGAAACGCCGGGGGTTTTCATCCCCCAGCACCCCCTAATAGTTGCTTGTTGGATTGTTGTTATGGTTCCAATTCCCAAACTTTGTCTTCTTCTGGTTTAAACATGGACTCTGCAACTCAAACATTGGCAACTAGCCCAGCACAAGGTATGCTTAGCAATGAGCAATTTTAGTGGTGTGGTGTGATGAAAAAATATGAATTAATTTTGTTTGATTTTGATGGCACGTTGGCTGATTCGATTCCCTGGTTGGTCAAAGCGATCAACGGGGTAGCCGAAAAATATAAATTTCGCCAACTTACGCTGAAGGAATTTACTGAATTGCGGGGCCGCAGCCCGCATGAGGTCATGAAGTATATGCAGGTGGCTTGGTGGAAAGTGCCATTAATCGCCCGCCATATGCGCCAGCTGGCGGCCCAGAATATTCGTCAGATTCAGCTGTTTGAGGGCATGGACATCATTTTGGCTCAGCTGAGTGCCGCCGATGTGCGGTTGGGCGTGGTCAGCAGCAATAGCGAAGAGAATGTGCGCCATGTGCTCGGCGATGCCTTGGCGAATGTAGTTGAGTTTTATGAATGTAGTGTGCCGATTTTGCGCAAACGAGCACGTTTTGAGCGGATTGTGCGCAAAGCCAACCTTGAGCGCGAAAAAATTCTGTGTGTTGGCGACGAAATTCGCGATGCAGAGGCGGCTAAGCAAGCGCAATTGGCTTTTGGCGCGGTTGGCTGGGGCATGAGCCGCATCCAAGATTTTGCACCGTATGCACCACGCGAGGTTTTTTTTCAAGTTTCCGATATTGCTACCCGCTTGATCGATTAAATTGCCCAGCAACAAACCTGAATTTTAGGGTTTTTGGGGGTACAATAGATGAAGTTCCGTACTGAACGGTATTGATTGTGTTTTGGAGGAAGCTCGATGAGCCTCGGTTCTCTAACATTTAAGCTTGGTGGCGATCTCGAAATTCGGCGGTTGGGCTATGGTGCGATGCGCATCACTGGCGATGGAATTTGGGGCGAGCCAAGCGACCCCGAACAAGCGAAGGCTGTCTTGCGTCGCGCTGCCGAACTTGGGGTTAATTTTATTGATACCGCTGATTCGTATGGCCCCGATGTGAGCGAACGCTTGATCGGCGAAGCCTTGCATCCGTATGCATCAGACATGGTGATTGCAACCAAAGGTGGTTTGTTGCGCGGCGGCCCAAACATTTGGTATTCCAATGGGCGGCCTGAACACTTGCGGATTTCGCTTGAAAAAAGCTTGCGCCAATTGAAACTCGAACGCATCGATCTCTATCAATTGCACCGCATCGATGCTCAAGTGCCTTTGGAAGAATCGTTGGGCGCGTTGAGCGATTTGCGCAACGAAGGCAAAATTCGGCATATTGGCTTGAGCGAAGTTAACAATGAACAACTGGCCCAAGCTCAAAAAGTTGTGCCAATCGTTTCGGTGCAAAATCGCTATAGCATTGGCGACCACGAATGGGAAAGCATGGTCGATGCCTGCGAAGCCCAACAAATTGCCTTTATTCCGTGGTTTCCCTTGGCTGCTGGCAAACTAACTGCGCCTGGCGGCACGCTTGATCAGATTGCCAAGAAACATGAAGCCACAGTTGGCCAAATTGCCTTGGCTTGGTTGCTCAAACGCTCCCCAGTGATTTTGCCAATTCCTGGCACCTCGAAAATCAAGCACCTCGAAGAAAATCTGGGCGCTGAAAAAATTGCCTTGAGCGATGAGGATTTCCAAACCTTGCGCGAATTGCAAGCATAAGTTAAAGGTCAAAGGTCAGAAATCAAAAAGCAAAAGGGATTAGGCTATGGAGGATGTATTCCATCAAGCCTAATCCCTTTTTAAAAGTCAGAAGGCAGAAATCAAAAGTCAAAAAGCAAAATAGAGTACGCATTTAACGCAGAGGCGCAGAGCTTCAAAAATATGAAGGATGAGGAATAAAGGATGAAATGCACGGCAGAGGGAATGAGAAAATTTCGCGACCTTCGCGCTCTTCGCGGTTTCTCAGCTTCGTATCCTTCGTGGATTAAATTAAAAAAGGGTAGCAATGCTACCCAATCAACCACCACATATCACTTCCACACACTAGTTCGCACCTCTCACTGATTATTGTAGCAACTTCCTACGTAACTGCCTAGCACCCTTGTGTAACAATTAGGTAACAATTGGCTGATAAAGCGCTGATGTGCTGCTGAGAGTGCGCTTTTATAGCTAAAATAGCCCTATGCAACAATTTGGAGGTTTTGGGCTATGAGTGGTCGCATCCTGATTGTCGATGATGATCCAGCAATTTTAAGTGGCGTAAGCACCCTGTTGGAGCAAGCAGGCTATGAGATTGCTCAGGCTGCAAGTGTGGCCCAGGCGCGGGCCCAATTACAGGCATTTAATCCCCCAAGCTTAGTGATTCTCGATTTAATGTTGCCCGATGGCGATGGCTTTGAGTTGTGTCGCCAAATTCGCCAAAGCAGCCAATATTTGCCAATTTTGATGCTTTCGGCGCGTGATGAATTGCATGATCGGGTTGAAGGCTTGACAGTTGGCGCTGATGATTATTTAACTAAGCCGTTTGCCCCTGCTGAATTAGTGGCACGAGTACGAGCAATTTTGCGCTTGGCTCAACATCAACGCGAAACGCTTGGCGCATTGGAATGTGGCAAATTGCGCTTCGATTGCGAATTGCAGCGCGCCTGGTGGGATGAACAATTGCTTGAATTAACCCCCAAAGAAAGTGGTATTTTAGTACAATTAATGCGTCAGCCAAGCCATGTTTGGGGCCGTTTGGCCTTGTTGCAAACTGTTTGGGGCACCAACTTTTTGGGCGATTCACGGATTGTTGATGTATGTGTGCAACGCTTACGTGCTAAAATCAACCAACTTGATCCTAGTGCCGACCCAATTCAGACGGTGCGTGGGTTTGGCTATCGCTTGAAGTGTGAGCCATGATTGTTCTGCCGCTCAAAGCTATGATTTTTGGGATATTGCTGCTGCTGTGGCTGGTTGCCAGCCTTGGCTGGTGGTTGGGCCAGCGTGGCAAGCGCCCAATTATTCAACATAGTGCTGATCCGATTTTGCGCCAGCAAATTGCCCAACATCGGGCTTTTATTGGCACGCTTTCGCATGAATTGCGCACGCCGTTGACCGCGCTTTTAGCTCATACCGCAATTGTGCGCAACCAACAAAGCGAGCAAACGGTGCGCGACCATTCGTTGCTGACGTTGGAACGCGAAGCCCAACGCATGGCGCGCTTGGTACGCGATCTCTTAGAATTGCATCGCTTAGAATTGAGCGACGAATTGCCGTTAGTGCCGGTCAATGTGGCGCTGCTGGCCGAAGAAGCGATTGCTAGTATTTGGGTGATGGCCGATGAAGCACAAATCGAATTGCAATTTGAGGCCGACCCAACCCACAAGCGCGTTTTGGCCCATCCTGATCGCTTAAAACAAGTTTGGTTGAATCTGCTAATCAATTGTTTACGTTATTGTCGAGCTGGCGATCGGGTGTTGGTGCGCGTAGAGGCCAGCGAGCAAGGGTTGCGTTGTAGTGTTGAAGATAGCGGGCCGGGGATCGCCGCCGCTGATTTGCCGCATGTAACTGAGCCATTGTATCGTGGCGTGCTGGATAATCAAGGCAGCGGCTTGGGCTTGAGCTTGGTCAAACAGATTTTGGCCCGCCATCATAGCAGCTTGCAGCTTGAAAGCAGCACCAGCCCGCCGACTGGCACCCATGTATGGTGGATTTTGCCCTATGACTAAATGGCGTTGGCTTAGCCTACTCGTTCTTGGTTCAATCATCTACTGGCTGTTGCCAATTGACGGTAATTTAGTGCTTCAGACCAACCAACAGGCTGGCTGGCCGCAAATTTGGTTCGAGCGCGATGCCGAAAATCAGCAATGGGTCTATGTGCGCGATAACCAGCCTTGGGTGTATGTGGCCCTAACGCTTGATGGCGCGACCTTGAGCCGCGACCAACAATTTGCCACTGGCAGCGACCCATGGACATGGCGTTGGAACACAACAGGCAATTTGACCCAAGCTGATATTCGTTTTTACCACGATTGTGATCGTGGTTGCCAAGAGCGTGGTAGTTTGATGCTTGGCCAGCCTGCGCCAACCCCGATGCCACGCCAAAGCACCTTGCTTGGCGCTGTGTTCGCCAATCCTGAGCGCGATTGGCATGGCCGCGCTGCTTGGACGATTGAATTGGCCTATGCGTTGCGGGCCGATGAAAGCCAATGGAGCATCGATGCCTTGGCCTCGCGGGTGGCGGCGGCGCATAAAGCTGGCTTGCGGGTGATTATTCGGGTTGCCTACGACCAAGGCCAAAGTTTGCCGCCGAATGATGATGAAACTGCCTTGGCGATCTTTTTGCGTTTTTGCCAGCGCTTGGCTCATGATCAACGCTTGCAGGCGGTTTATGGCTATAGCATTGGCAATGGCTACAATAGCATTGGCGAAAATACCCTGACCCAAGAACCATTAACTCCTGCTTGGGTTGCGCGCATGCTGGTTGGTTATGGAGTTGCAGTTGAGCGCCACGATAATGTGATTGAAACCATGCGCGGCTTGAATCCGCAGCTCAAATTGTTGGTCGGGCCAGTGCGGCCTTGGAGCAACGATGCTGATGGCGCTTGGGCCGATCCGCTGAATCAACCATGGCTTAATTATTTTAATAGTTTGTTGCTATTGCTGGATCAAACGATTCGTTTGAAGCATGCGCAGCAAATTAATGTTGCCCCCGATGGCTTTGCCGTGAGTACCTTTGGCTGGCCAGAACAGAGCGCCGACCCTGCCCAAGAGCCATTACGCGATCTGTATCGGGAGCAATCGGGCAAGGCCCAGCGTGGGTTTCGGGTCTATCGCGATTGGCTGGCGATTATCAATCGTTATCCAAGTATGGCCAATCGTCCGGTGTATATCACGGCTACCAACACGTTTCACCCTGAGCAAGGCCAAACGCCGCTGGAGAATTATCCCCAAGGGTGGCTGCGCAATGCGCTGCGCGAAGTGAGTGGCAACCCGCAGGTGCAGGCCTTATGTTGGTTTGTTGATCAGCCATTTGGCCAACAATGGCGCGAATGGAGCCTGAGCGAGCCGCAAGGCAAAATGCATGAAGCCGCTCAGGAGTTTGATCAGCTGTTGCGCTAGGTTTGTGGCTCGATGCTAATTTCGGTATAGACTGAGTTGGCCAGAAAGCATTTGTCGTGGGCTTGATGATGGAAGTGCTCGATTTGCTCGGCACTGGGTGCTGGCTCGACCCAGGTTATGCTTGGGCGCAAGGTTACGTTGCGCATAACAATTTTGCCAGCACTATTTTTGCCCATTTTGCCGAGGGCCTGATCGGCATAGTGCTCGACGACAAAGCCTGCTTCGGCCACGATTGATAAAAACCAGAGCATATGACAGCTTGATAAGGCTGCCACAAAGGCTTCCTCAGGATCAACTGCCTGTTCGTCAGAGTAGGGCAGAGGCACAACATGTGGCGATGAAGAGCCTGGCACAACCTGGCCGCCATCGAAAATCCAACGATGAGCGCGGCTATACTTGCCGTCGCTAAATAAAGCCGCCTTGCGCTCCCATTCGAGGGTAACTGTGTAGCCTGCCATTGTTTAACTCCTCAACTATGATCCACGAAGGGTGATGGGCTATAGGCTGTAGGATAGCTGAAACCGCGAAGCACGCGAAGGACGCGAAGGCTGATTTTTAGCCACAGATTGCACTGATTTGTTTGATTTGGTTCTTCTTAGCCACGAATTCCACGAATTCCACGAATGATCACTATTCATCCTTCATAATTCATCCCTCATCCTTTGTTTCTCTGCGCCTCTGCGTTAATGAATTGATCCACGAAGGACACGAAGATGAGGTTATTGATTTCATCCCTCATCCCTCATCCTTCGCTCTACAACGTTTCAATCAAGCGGGCCAATAAGGCAGCGCGGGGGGCGAATTGACTGATTGAAAGCCATTCGTCGAAGCTATGCGAATCGCTGCCCCAGCCGCCAAGCCCATCGAGGGTTGGCACGCCAATCGCCGAGGTAAAATTGCCATCCGAGCCGCCGCCTGTGCCACTGGCTTTAATCGGCAAATTGAGTTGCTTGGCAATTTGTTCGGCAGCAGCATATAAGGCCATCGTCGCAGGCGTTGGTTCCATGGCTGGGCGATTTACGCCGCCTTCCAAGCTCAATTTGGCTCCAGCAAGCCGCGGCGCTAATTGATGTAATGCTTGATCGACCCGTTCGGCCTCGCCAACTTTGCGTGCGCGCACGTCGATTGTGCAGTGGGCTTCGGCGGCTACCACATTGGCAGCAGTGCCCCCGCTAATTTTGCCAATATTGATCGTTGTGCCAATTTCGGGCCGCGCTAAAGGCAAAATCTGACCAATTTGGTAGCTTAATTCATGAATTGCGCTAATGCCAAGCTCTGGGGCAACGCCTGCGTGTGATGGCTTGCCAGTAATTACTAAATCATACATGCTGACACTTTTGCGCCATGTTTTGAGCCAGCCACCTTCTTCTGCCGATTCGATAATCAGCGCAGCGCGACAGCCACGGGCCTGTTCTTCAATATAGCGCCGCGAGGTTGGGCTACCAATTTCTTCATCGGTGGTAATTAAGAATTTCAAGGGGCGGCTAGTCCAGCGTCCAAAATGGCGTAAGGCTTGCAAGGCAGCGCAGGTCAGCAAAATACAGCCCTTCATATCGCTCACGCCTGGCCCGCGCACAACATCACCATCAATTCGGAAGGGAAACTCATCGATCGTGCCTGGGGGATAAACAGTATCAACATGGCCGACAATCAGGATTGGCTCGCCCTCGCCTGGCCAGCTGGCCAACAAATGGTCGGCTTGGGGTTTGCCATTGTATTTGCGCACACTTGCGCCAAGTTTGCTCAAGCGCTCGCCAACCACATTGACCATCCAAGAAACCGCCGTAATATCACGGGTAAACGACTCAATTTCGATCCATTGACGCATTTCATCCAACAGATCCGGTAGGCAAGCATCAAGATAGGTTAAAAGCTGACGAGGCATGGTCTTCCTCCATCACTAAGCAGTTATAGCTGTATTGTACCGCAGCCATTGCGCAAGCCTGTCTTGCATCAGGCTAACGAGCGTGCTATGCTGCATTTTGGTCGTTGCTAGGAGGTGGGTATGTCCCAAATGGAGTTCCTCCGTCGAGTGCCCCTATTTGCAGACCTTTCGCTCGAAGGCTTGCAAATGCTCGACGGTCAGGCCCGAATTCGTGGCTTGCCAGCAGATGCGTGGTTGTTTCACCAGCGTGATCGTGGCGATGCCTGTTATGTGGTGGTGAGTGGCACCTTGCGTTTAGTGCTCGAGCAAGGTAGTTCTGAGGAAACGACCCTTGGTTTGTTAGGGGTTGGGGCATTTTTCGGCGAGCTGAGCTTATTGGAGCCTGATGGCACGCGGGCTGCTGGCGCAATTGCGGTTGTCCAAAGCGAGGTTTTGGAGATTCCGATTGCGGCATTTGAAACCTTGTTGCATACCTACCCCGCGATTGCCTACAATATGTTGCGGCGGGTTGCGGCCCATGTGCGCCGCTCCGATGAACGACGTTTGGAAGATTTGCGGCATAAGAATCGGCTGTTAACTGATGCCTACACTGCCTTGGAGCAAGCCCAAGCAGAGGCTTTGCGCCGTGCTCGCGCTGCCCGCGAATTGGAGTTGGGCCGCGAATTGCAACGCCGCTTGATTCCTACCACTTTTCCAAGCGTGCATGGCGTGGTGATTGCCGCCGCGACCTTCCCTGCCTACGAGATGAGCGGCGATTTCTACGAGGTTCGCCAACTCAGCGAGCATATGCTTTCGATTATGATGGCCGATGTTTGCGATAAAGGTGCGGGCGCTGCCTTGGTAATGGCGATGGCCAAAGGCTTGTTGCTAGGTATGGATCAGCGCGATCCGCTGGCCTTGGTCGAACGCTTCAATCAATTGATTCGCACGACCAATCTTGATGCAGCAGTGATTACTATGGTCTATTCGCATTTAGATTTGGCGCGACGCCGCTTTACCTATGTGCGGGCTGGCCACGATTGGCCATTGCATTATCGGGCCAAGCAAGGGCGGGTTGCCATGCTTGAGGGTGGCGGTATGCCCGTCGGCATCACCGAAGAAGCCTTTTTCGAGGAGATGCACACCGATTTAGAGCCAGGCGATGCCTTGGTGTTTTATACCGATGGCTTGTGCGATGCGCGCAATTTTGCTGGCGATACGTATGGCCGCGAACGCTTGATTTCAGCAGTTCAAGCCTATGGACGCTTACCAGCCCATGGCCTTGCAGATGCCATCCTTGGCGATGTGCGCGCCTTCCAAAGTGGCACGCCGCCGATCGACGATTTGACCTTGTTGGTCGTCAAGTTCAATCCTGAACCAAGCTAAGCTTCATCAACATAAGCGAATATCGTTATAATGCAAGCATATTCTTTGCCAAAACGATGGTGTGAAAACGCTATCATGGCGATATTGCGGAGATACCATGCGATTTGTAACGCTCAAAACAGCGGTTGGGCCGCGCCCAGGCATTGTGCTCGGTGATCGGGTGATGTTGCTCGATGGCTATCAATCCCTCCAAGCCTTGATCGAGGCTGGTGATGCTGGCTTAGAAATCGTCAAAGCAGCCTTGCCTGAATATCAAAGCCGGGCAGGGATTCAGCTCAATCTTGATCAATTATTAGCTCCGTTGCCGCGCCCATTGAAAAATGTGTTTTGTGTTGGCTTGAACTATGCTGCCCACGCCCGCGAATCGTTGCAAGCCAAAGGCCTCGAAGTTAAAATGCCTGAACATCCGGTCTTTTTTACCAAACCACCAACCGCGATTAATAGCCCAACCGGCGAAATTGTGATCGATCCAGCGGTTTCCGAACGGATTGATTGGGAAGTTGAGTTGGGGGTGATCATCGGCAAAGCTGGCAAAAACATTAGCCGCGAGCAAGCCATGGAGCATGTTTGGGGCTATACTGTGATTAACGATATTTCGGCCCGCGATTTGCAAACTCGCCACCAGCAATTTTTCAAAGGCAAAGCGCTCGATGGCTCATGCCCAATGGGGCCGTGGATTATTACCAAGAGCGAGTTGACCGACCCGCATAATTTGGTTGTGCGCTTACGGGTTAATGGCGAGATCAAGCAAGAATCCAATACCAACGATCTTATTTTTGATATTCCAACCTTAATTAGCGTGCTCTCGCAAGGCATGACCCTTGAACCAGGCGATATTATTGCAACTGGCACGCCTGCTGGCGTGGGCTTTGCCCGTACCCCGCAAGAATTTTTGCGCCCAGGCGATTTGCTCGAAACTGAAGTTGAAGGCATTGGCATGCTGCGCAATCCAGTTGTCGCTGGCTAATTTTTCACCAAAACAGCATTCTGACAAAAGTGTATTATTTGAAGAATGCTGTTTTTTATTGCCCGCATAAGTTATTTAATTGTAGTTGAATTAATCGAAATCTCCATCTAGCTAGCTAAATTCAACCGATTAATCGAGCGCCAATTTGAATATATATCGGCTTATCGCGATAAGACAATAGTTAATAAATTTGACAAATAGCCTAAATCTTTTTATATTAAGCTTATTAACAAATCCTCTCAATTCCCCTCAGTGTTGTGTGGAACTCACCTCAGGAGGTTAAAGCATGGTTCGATCCCGTTGGCTCTTTGCTTTACTTGCGATTACCGTTTTATTATCGGTAATTGGGGCTAAGGTACCGTTCACTGCTGCGCAAAATCAAGCCAGCACGTCCGACCGACCGTTGGCATTGGCTCAAGGCTTGAAAGATTTGGCGACTGTAGCCCAGATTGCGGTGCCAGAACTTGATGTAGCCAAAGAGCGTTCAGATGCCGCCAAGCGCCCAAGCAATAGCCCAATGCGTTTTGCCAAAGATTACCAAACCTCGCTTGATCTCAAGCAGGTCTCAACGATCGAAGTTGTTGGCAATCGCACGGTAGCGCGCTTGCGGGTTAGCGCTCCCAAAGCCTTGTCGATCAACCTTGGCTATACGCGCTACAACTTGCCCAAGAGCGGCCAATTGTTTATGTACAGCCCTGATTATCGCTCAGTTATTGGGCCATATGGTGCTGCTGATAACGAAGTTCATGGCCAACTGTGGACGCCAATTGTCGCTGGCGATGAAATTATCATCGAATATAGCGCTGATAGTGGCGAGTTTGCCACAGCCGATCTTATCCTGAGTGCAATCAACCGTGGCTTTAGTGGCTTCGGGGTTCCGCGTGATCTTTTAGTTGATAAATCAGGTTCATGTAATGTCGACGTTATTTGTCCAGAAGGCGACGACTGGCGCGCAGAAATCAATGCAGTTGCTGCCTACACCCTCGAAGGGATCGATACCTGTACTGGATCGTTGGTCAATAACACTGCCCAAGACCAAAAACCATACTTTTTGACCGCCAACCACTGTGGGATTGATCCAAGCAATGCTGCTTCGATGGTGACATATTGGAATTACGAATCAACCTTGTGTCGCACGGTTGGCTCGGCTGAAAATGGCACGCCATTGCCCAAGCCCAACACAACCATGACTGGGGCAATCTTACGGGCTGAATATGCCCCATCAGACTTTGCCTTGGTTGAGCTTGATGATGAAATTCCAACCGAATATTCACCATACTGGACTGGCTGGAATGCCCAAAGCGGCGATTTCGCCAGCGTTGTGGCGATTCACCACCCTGGCGTTGAAGAAAAACGGATCAGCTTCGAAAACCAAACAACCCAAACCACTGGCTACGGTGGGGAAACTGTTCCAGGCGATGGGACGCACATTCGGGTTGTTGACTGGGATTTAGGCACGACTGAAGGTGGTTCATCGGGGTCGCCATTGTACGATCCAAACCATCGCGTGGTTGGCCAACTCCATGGCGGCGGCGCTGCCTGTGGTAACGATGAATCTGACTGGTATGGTCGGATTTCAGTTTCGTGGAATGGTGGCGGTACCAGTGCAACGCGCTTGAAGGATTGGCTTGACCCAACCAACTCAGGTTCGTTGGTGCTTGATGGCAATGGTGGTACCCCTGCGTTCACCATGAATCTCAACCCTGCGAGCTTGGCAGTTTGTGCTCCAGCCTCGGGCCAAACCACGGTTAACTTAAATTGGATCTCAGGGTTTAGCGAGCCAGTAAACCTTTCTGCAAGCAACTTGCCTGCTGGGGCAACCGCAACCTTTAATCCAAACCCAGTGATTTCACCAACCTTGAGCAGCCAACTAACCATTGGGAATGTAAGTGCTGCTGCGGCTGGCGATTACACGGTTGTGGTGCATGCCGATAGCGCGAGCATTACCCGCACCGCCGACTTGGATCTCAGCGTCTCAGCTGGTATTCCAAGCGCAGCCCCAACCTTGACTGCACCAGCCAACAATGCTAGCGATGTCAGCGATACCCCAACCTTCAGTTGGACAAACGCTAGCGGAGCAGATAGCTATGTGCTCGAAATTGCCAGCGATGCGAATTTCAGCAATTTGGTTTACACGGCTACGACCGAGTTGACCAGCTTGACCAGCGCTCCTTTGAGCACCAACACCAAACACTACTGGCGCGTGCGCGCTGCCAATGCATGTGGAGTTAGCGCCAATAGCACAACCTTCAGCTTTACCACTGAAGCAGCACCTGGCGATTGTTCAATTGGCACCGAAACCGTGGTTACCTTTGAAGAAGATTTCGAAACCAATCCAAATTGGACCCACGGTGGCACTGGTGATACCTGGGCACATGGTGCATTTGGCTACGGTGGCACCTCAGGGATGAAGGCAATCGATCCTACTTCGGCCTCTGATCAATGGCTGACTACGCCAGCAATTAGCTTGACCGAAGGTCTGACCCATACCCTGCAATTCTGGAACTCACAAACGATTGAAGATCGCGCAGCTGGCGGCTGTTATGATGGCGCGTTGATTGAAGTATCAACCGATGGTGGCTCAGCATGGCAGCAAATTCCTAATGCAGCCTTGTTGACCGACCCATACGATGGCGCAATCACCGCCTCGTCGAACCCACTCAATGGCCGCGATGCCTGGTGTGGCGACCCACAAGACTGGTTGAAGAGCGTGGTTGATTTGTCAGCCTACAACGGCGAAACGGTCATGTTCCGCTTCCGCCTTAGCTCAGACAGCTCAGTTGGTCGCCCTGATGGTTGGAAGATCGATAATGTCAGCGTGAAGGCTTGTAGCGAAGAAACTGTGCCAGAAGGCCCAGCCTTGGTCTACTTGCCAGCAGTGATGAAGAACTAAAGCTCTGCGCTGAATAGCACAAAGCCCCGCCCTTGGTTTGCATCAAGGGCGGGGCTTTTTTTGCCAAATCTATTGGTTTTCGAGGGCAATCACTTTATCCAAGCGGCGGGTAAAGCGCGCTTCGTTGTGGAAATTAGCACTCAAAAAGGCTTGAACAATTTCATCGGCCAAGGCTGGGCCAATGACGCGCCCGCCCAAACAGAGCACATTTAAATCATCGTGCTCAACGCCTTGATGCGCCGAGTAGGTGTCGTGGCATAAGCAAGCCCGAACCCCTTTGATTTTGTTGGCAGCAACGGTCACGCCAACACCACTGCCGCAAATCGCAATCCCACGTTCAGCTTGGCCGCTGACCACCGCATTGCCCACCGCAGCCGCAAAATCAGGGTAATCGACTGAGGCTGGCGAATCGGTGCCAAAATCGAGCACTTCATGGCCCAGCCGCTGCACAGCCTCAATTACTGATTGCTTCAAGATCAAGCCACCATGATCGGTTCCTACCGCAATTTTCATGATTTTATCCTTTCAACAGCACAACGCGAAGCACGAATTGCTCGTACTTCGCGTCATATGCTCAATCAAGCACCGATTACCCAGCCAACAAGGCCTTGGCGCGGGCAATCAGGTTTTCAGCGGTAAAGCCAAATTCCTTCATCAAAATATTAATTGGCGCTGATGCACCGAAGTGATCAATCCCAATAATATCGCCTTCAGTGCCAACATATTTGTACCACGTGACTGGATGGGCTGCTTCAATCGCAATCCGTTTGGTCACAGCCTTGGGCAGCACGCTTTCGCGATATTCTGCCGACTGCGCATCAAACAAGAAGGTTGATGGCATGCTGACGACGCGGACTTTAACTCCTTCGCTGCTCAATTGCTCGTAGGCTGCGACTGCATGTTGCAATTCCGAGCCGGTAGCAATAATGATCAGTTCTGGTTGACCATCGCTATCAGCCAACACATAGCCACCTTGGGCCACGCCTTCTGCCGAAGCGTAGCGGCTCCGATCAAGGGTTGGCAAGTTTTGGCGGGTCAAGGCCAGCAAGGTTGGGCCTTTGTGGGTGACGGCTACCCGCCAAGCTTGGCTGGTTTCGTTGGCATCACCAGGTCGCATCACATTCAAATTGGGGATAATCCGCAACGATGGAATGTGTTCAATTGGCTGGTGGGTTGGGCCATCTTCGCCAACCCCAATGCTATCGTGGGTAAAGACTTGAATTGTGCGAATGCCCATCAAGGCTGCCAAGCGAATCGAGGCCCGACAATAATCGCTGAACACCAAGAAGGTTGCGCCGTAGGGAATCGTGCCGCCATGCAAGGCCATGCCGTTGACGGCTGCGACCATCGCATGTTCGCGAATCCCCCAGTGCATGTTGCGGCCTTGGGGCGTTGCTGGTTGGAACGATTCTGCATGCTCAATCAAGGTAAAGGTCGATTCGGCCAAATCTGCCGAGCCGCCAATTAAGGCCGGAATTTGTTCGGCCAAGGCGTTGAGCGCTGCTTCTGATGATTTACGGGTTGCCACGCCTTTGGCATCAGCTTCCCACACTGGCAACTTGCTATCCCAACCATCTGGTAATTCACCAGCCATACGTTGCTTGAAGTCGGCAGCCTTTGCTGGCTGCGCCGCAGCATAACGGTCGAACAATTCGTTCCATGCTTGCTCAGCGGCAGCGCCCTTGGTTAAGGCCTCGCGGAAGTGCGCCGACACTTCTTCGGGAATGTAGAAGGTTGGTTCGAGCGGCCAGCCGAGGGCTTCTTTGGTCAATTTAACTTCATCGGGGCCGAGTGGTGCACCGTGAGCTTTGGCCGTGCCAGCCCGATTGGGCGAGCCGAAGCCAATCACGGTATGAGCCACGATCAATGATGGCTGGTCGGTCACTGCTTTGGCGGCGGTCAAGGCTGCATCAACTTGCTCGGTATTAAGCCCGTCGATCTCTTGCACATGCCAGCCATAGGCGCGGAAACGAGCTGGCACATCTTCGGTGAAGGCAATTGAGGTGTCGCCTTCAATCGAAATTTCATTATCATCGTAGAGATAAACCAACTCGCCCAATTTGAGGTGGCCTGCCAACGAAGCAGCTTCGGCGCTAATGCCCTCTTCCAAATCGCCATCGGAGACAATCGCATAAATATGGTGCTTGACGATTTCGAGATCTGGTTGATTGAACGTGCCAGCCAAATGGCGGGCAGCAATTGCCATGCCCACACCAGTTGCAAAGCCTTGACCAAGCGGACCAGTGGTGGTTTCGATCCCAGCTGCATAGCCATATTCTGGGTGACCAGCAGTTTTGCTATGCCATTGGCGGAAATTCTTCAAATCATCGAGCGTCATGTCACTGTAGCCCGTGAGATGTAATAAACTATACAACAGCATTGAGCCATGGCCCGCCGACAGCACAAAGCGGTCGCGGTCAGCCCAAGCTGGATTAGCCGGATTATGTTTGAGGTGTCGGGTCCACAGCACATAAGCCATGGCCGCAGCCCCCATTGGTAAACCTGGGTGGCCCGAATTAGCCGCTTGCACACCATCAACCGCCAACATGCGGATTGTATTGATGGCCAGTTCATCGAGTGTATGTGCTTGAGTCACAAATCCTCCTGCGGTGATGTATCAGTTCCAACTGTCAATTATAGCAGAGGCCGATCCATTGTAATTCTATGGTACACTCATAATTGCAACTGCTTGGTTGTCCTTCTCACGCCTCAGGGCATGCAGCTATTCACCAGCGTGCAAGGCTAGGAGCGCAAATATGAATTTAACCCAACAAATTCTTGAATTATATGTTGAAGTCCAACAGCGCCAACGCCAGCGCTTATTGATTCGCGCCGCTTGGATAGCTTTGGCAGTCTTATGCCTTGGCCTAATTGGCCGAAACTGGCTAGCTTGGCCGCTCTCGTGGCCAATTTTGGGCTTAATTGTGATCTTGGTGGCTGCCTTGGGCGGAGTCTATGCCTGGAAATCAATTCTTGCCCCAGCTGAATTTGTGCAAATGCTCGATCAGCAATATCAATTAAATGCCCAATTGAGCACTGCCAGCGAGTTTCAAGATCAGCGTGGTGGCTTTCACGCAGTGAATGTTGAACGCGCCAAGCGGCGTTTGCCCAGCGTTGCCCGCGATACCACTGCCCGCGTGCTGGCGCCAATTGCGCTTGAATGGCAAAGTTTGGGCTTGGCTGCGGTGTTAGCCACGGGCTTGGTTGTTTTGGGCCAAATTAATGCTGGCTTGCCTGCCCCTACCACCGAGCCATTGCGCGAGTTGGCGAGTTTAACCACAACTGAACCGCCGCAACAGCCTGCCACTGAGCAAGATCCTGCTGCTGATCCTAATCAGCCAGTGGGCAATCAGCCTGATCAACAACCAGAAATCAGCCCCGAAGGCCAAGAAATAGCCGATGCCTTGGCTGATGGCTTAAGTGATAATGGCGCAACACGAGCCGCAGCCGATGCTTTGCGTCGGGGCGATGTGCCACAAGCTGCCGAAGAATTGGCCAAACTTGCCGATCAAGCTGATCAGCTATCGCCGCAAACCCGCAACGAAATTGCTGATGGCCTTGAACAGGCCGCTGAGCAATTGCAAGATCAGCCGGAAGTGGCCGAACGCTTGCGTAGCGATGCTGATCAACTGCGTGGCAACCCGCAAAATGCTGCCGATGCGCTCGAAGATTTGGCCCAGCTGACCGATCAGCTTGATAATGCTCAACCTGATTTGGCCAATGGCGAGCAGAATGGCCAAGCTGGCAGCGAGCCACAAGCTGGCAACCAGCCGCAGCAAGCTCAGCCAGGCGCAAATCAAAATGGCCAGCCAAGTAACAATGGCGCTGGCAATTCTGGCACTGGCAGCCGTTCATCGCCGCCCCCAAGCGATGCGCTTGGCCCCGATGTAAGCTTGCCGGAAGCGCCTGCTGCTGGCGAAACGACTCCAGGAACTGGCGGCGATACCTCCATCACCTTGCCTGGTGGCGAGGGCACTGGTGGCGGCAATGCTGGCGGTAGCGGTGGCAGTGTGCCCGATGACCTTAGCGATCCATCTAATATTCCTGCGGAGCTACGCGATGCGATTCAAGACTACTTCGGGCGCTAGTGGCGACCTGTTTAACCCTGAGTTTTTAGCGCGCATCGAGCGGCTTGCTTTGCGTTCACGGCGCACTTTACGCGGCGGTTTAAGTGGCGAACATGCCTCGCGCCGACGTTTGCCAGCCCCAACATTTAGCGATCATCGTGCCTATAGCCCGGGCGACGACCTTCGCCACGTCGATTGGTTTGCCTATGCACGCCATGAAGATTTGCATGTAAAACTTGGCGAAACCGAACAAGATATCAATATTACAATTGCTTTGGATTGCTCGGCCTCGTTGGATTGGGGCCAAGGCGAGCTGCACAAAGGTCGCTATGCCCTGCGCTTGGCGGCAATGCTCGGCTATCTCGGCCTTACCTCAAACGATCAAACCACAATTTGGCCGTTTACCAGCAAATTGATCAAGCCGTTTGGGCCGGCGGTTAGTCGGGCACGCGGCCCCGATTTGCTGCGCTATTTAAGTAATTTGAATTGGGCCGAACAAACCTCATTTACCCCGATTACCCAAGCAGTTCGTCGCAGTTCTGGCGGCATGCTTTTAATTATTTCCGATTTATGGACAAGTGATTTAGAGCCGTTGCTACGGGCTGCTGCCCCGCCAGTCTGGCAAGTTGTGGTGCTGCACCTGCTGCATCCCGAAGAAATTAAGCCTACGCTAAGCGGCCCAGTTGAATTTGAAGATAGCGAAACTGGTCAAGTGTTGGCGCTTGAGCTTGATCAACAAACTCAAAAAGATTATCGCGAAAAATTGGTGCGTTGGGTGCGCATGCACGAGCAAATGTGTCAGCGCTATGGGGCGACCTATGCTGGCATTCGCAGCGATCGCCCGCTTGAGCAAAGCATTCTGCCCTTCCTGCGGCGGCGCGGCATTATTGGCCTCTAAAGTCAGAAGTCAAAAGTCAGAAGTCAAAAATTTAACGCAGAGGCGTAGAGAAATCAGGGCTATTGGCTATTGGCTTTGGGCTATTAGATTATTCAATCTGAGCCAATCTGTGGCTCAAAAAATGATCGTTCATGGAATTCGTGGAATTCGTGGCTAAAAAATCAGCCTTCGTGCTCTTCGTGGTTACGGTACTTCGTGCTCTTCGTGGATCAAAAACGCTAATCTAGCCTAGATCGGCTATTGCTTCTTGTGCTCGAAAAAATTACTATCAAACTGGAGCATATGGTTGTTGCTGATTCAGCTGCTGCTCCATATTAGGAGGATGGTATGAATTTGATCGAACGCACAGGCGCTATCGTTGTGATAGGGCTGATCGGACTGTTCATCGTCGGAACGTTGCTTGCACCGAATCATGCCACTTCAGCAACCACAAGCAGCCTTGCCCAATCGTTTGGCGGCCCAACCGCAACTCTAGGGCCAGAACCTACCCTCCAATCGCCTGCCAACGAAGCTATTCTGCCCCAGCCAGTTGCCCCCAACAAATGGACGTTTAATTGGCAAGGCCCGCGCTGTGGTCATACGATCCATCTCGATGGGCCTGGCGATCGGAATTATGTTTTCACTGGGGTTATGGGTCAAGGCCAAGCAATCGTCCCGTTTACCTACAGTTATACCCAAACTCAAGCGCTGCCAGCCGATGCCCTTGCGCCATGGTATTGGCATGTTGAGTATGATTGCAGCACCTACCAAGGCCAAAGTATCACCCGCACCTTCTCAGTTGTGCCTGCCAATTTCGTCTTTTTGCCCTATACAACCCAGTAATTATGAGGGATGAAGGATGAAGGATGAGGCATGAAGGTGAAGAGCAGCGGCCCATAGCACCTGTGGCTCTAGGCTGAAGCCTTTGAGCTATAGTTCAGAGGGTTCAGGTGCTAGGGATCAGGGGTCAGATTTACGTAATTATGAGAGATGAATTATCGAAACTACGAATTGCAAGAAGCACAGCTTTAACCCCAAATTATTAGGATGTGATTCATGTGCGCGTCATCCTAATAATCTATGCCAAAAAACGTAGCCTTCGTGTTCTTCGCGTTCTTTGCGGTTTCTGTAGCTCATCCCTCATAATTCATCCTTCATAATGTGCTTTACGCTTCGGGCGCAAAGACCTTGATTGGCTGATAGCCAGTTTCGCTCAACAACGCAATCGCCACTAATTGGCCAGCTTGATCAAGCAAGCCTACTCGTTCGGCAGTGCTCGCAACCTGCACAACCCGCCCCATGCGCACATCGGCGATAACCGCCTCAGGCAGCGAGATTAAAGGCCAGTTGGCAATCGCTGCCTGTGGTGGCAACAAGGCCGCCGCCAAAACCTCAGGTTGTTGATCAAGATCAGCCAATGCAATGCTTGTGCTCAAATCAAAGGCTCCTGCTCTGGTGCGCCGCAAGGCAGTTAGGTGCGCACCACAACCAAGCAAGGCCCCAATATCGCGGGCCAAGGCGCGAATATAGGTGCCTTTGCTGCAATCGACTGCGATCGTTAATTGCTGCGCATCCCAAGCCAACAAATCAAGCTGCTCGATTGTGATTGGGCGGGCGGGCAACTCGATATGCGTGCCTTCGCGAGCATACTCATACATGCGTTTGCCATCGACCCGAATTGCTGCATATTGTGGCGGCACTTGTTCGATTGCGCCGCGAAATTGGCTCAAGACGTGTTCAATCAAGCCTGGTTCAAGCGCAGGAACCGCCGATTCAGCAATCACGTTGCCTTCTGCATCGTCGCTATCAGTGGTGATGCCAAGCCGCAATGTTGCAGTATAGGCTTTGCGATCTTCCTCTTGTAGATATTCGAGCAGACGGGTGGCATTGCCCAAAGCAATTGGCAGCACGCCTGTGGCCATTGGGTCGAGCGTGCCACCATGGCCCACCCGTTTCATGCGTGCAGTTCGTTTGACCACCCGCACCACATCGGTTGAGGTCATGCCTTGGGGCTTATCGATGTTTAAAAATCCATGCAGCATACGCAAAAATGGCTCGCTCATCTACGAGCCAGCACCTTTCTATCAATTAGGCCAAGGCTACCCGTAATGTGCTTAGCACCAAATCTCGGGCTTCGTCCAAGCCAAGCTGCAAAGTTGCGCCAGCAGCTTCGCGATGGCCGCCACCACCCAAGCTATGGGCCACACTGCCAACATCAATCCCAGGCTGCGAGCGCATGCTGATTTTCACCGTGCCATCACGCCGCTCTTTAAACAGCACATAGGCTTTGGCTGTGGCAACGCGGCTGAGATAGGCTGTAATTTCATCGCCAGCCTCATCATCTGCGCCAGTGCCTTGTTGCATGGCTTGGGTAAATTCAGTCCAGATAATATCGCCTTCGTCGTGCATGCGCTCAATTGCCATGCCCAAAGCTTTGGCATGGGCAAACGGCTTGCCATACATCATCGAGCGCATAACCTCGTTTAAGCGCCCGCCGAGCGCCAATAAATCGGCGGCAACCCGCAAGGTGCGCGGGCTGGTATGCGAGGTTTGGAAGCTTTGGGTATCAGTCACCAAGCCCATCAACAAGGCGGTTGCGGTTTCTGCATCAATTGCTTGGTTCCACGCTTGGGCCAGCAAGCCCAAAATTTCGCAGGTTGCGGCGGCTTCGGTCATCACCAAGTTTAAAAAGCCTTCGCCGCTATTGGTGGCATGATGATCAATCACCAACAATGGGCGTTGAGCCAAATAGGCCCGTTCAGCGCTAAAAATTGGCTCAATCCGCGAGATGCTGCCAGTATCGACCAACACCACTAAATCAACATCGGCGGGCAAACTTGCCCCTTGGCTATAAACCCCAACCTCTGGCGCATCGGGCAAAACCACCGCCAAACTTGGCAGTTCGGTTGGCAAAACCATAGTTACCCGACAACCCATCGCCCGTAAAATGCGGGTTAGCCCAATACTTGAGCCAACTGCATCTCCATCGGGATTGATATGCGAGGTAACCAAAATATGGCGTGCGGCGGTCATGGCATCACGCAGGGCCGGAGCCGCTTGTTGAATAGTGGTATACAGCATCGTGGTATTCCTTATTCGTCGTCTAGTTTTGGGGGATTAACCCGCCGTTCTTCGTCCACTTGGTTGAACAGCGCATCCATATGTTGGCGCGTATCAATCGTCACGTCAAGATGGAAATGCAACTCTGGCACAGCCCGTAACTTCATTTGCTGGCCAAGCTCACGCCGCAAAAAGCCTTTGGCCCGATCAAGGGTTGCAATCGAATCTTTGCGCGCTGCATCATCGCCCATTACGCTGACGTTGATATTGGCATGATACAAATCTGGGCTAACATTTACGCTGGTCAGGGTCACAAAGCCCAAGCGTGGGTCTTGAATTTCAAATTGAATCGCGTTGCTCAAAATTACTTTAATTTCTTCGGCAACCTGTTCAACTCGTTTATTTTTTGCCATAACAGTCACTCCCACAGGATTCATAATGCAGAATGGAGACAAACACACCTGTTCCAAACAACAGATCTATTTGTCTCCACTCTAACGGTTAATCAGCGCTTACGAGGTGCGAATAATCTTTTCTTTGCGATAGAATTCCATCGTATCGCCAGCTTCGATGTCGTTGAAGCCATCGACCTGCATCCCACACTCGTAGCCAGAAAGCACTTCGCGCACGTCGTCTTTGAAACGGCGCAGCGAGCCAATCCGACCGTCGTGTAACACAACCCCTGAGCGCAAAACGCGAACCAATGAGTTGCGGGTAACTTTGCCGTCGATCATCATCAAGCCAGCCACAACCTCGCGTGATGGCAAGCGGAAGGTATTGCGCACTTCTGCAAAGCCATCGGTCACTTCCTTGATCTCAGGATCGAGCATCCCGATCATGGCCTTGTTCAGGTCTTCGATCAATTGGTAAATGATGTTGTAGAAGCGAATATCAATTCCGTTTGCTTCGGCGCTGCGGCGGGCAGCAGCATCAGGGCGGGCATTGAAGCCAATGATAATCGCGTGCGATGCCACGGCCAAGCTTACGTCCGACTCGCTGATTGTGCCCGTGCCACGGTGCAAAATCTTGATTTGAATCTCGCTTTGTTTCTCGTTCAACTGCGCCAACGAGTGTTCGATGGCTCCAATTGAGCCTTGTACGTCGGCTTTGAGAATAATGTTAAGATCTTTGATTTTGCCTGCTTGAATTTGTTTGTACACTTCATCAAGCGTGGTTGCTTTGCCAAGCTGGTTGGCCATATGCTCCATCTGGCGTTGGCGTTGGCGCACCGTTGCCACTTCACGGGCAATCCGTGGATCATCGAGCACTTGCAAAATATCGCCAGCTTGTGGCACTTCTGAAAGCCCAATGATCGAGACTGGTGTGGCTGGCTCGGCAATCCGAATCCGGCGGCCAATATCGGTAAACATGGCCCGAATTTTGCCGTGCGTTGCGCCGACCACCACAATATCATCTTGACGTAACGTGCCATTTTGGATCAACACGGTTGCGACTGGGCCACGACCCTTGTCGAGTTCAGCTTCGACGATTGTGCCGATGGCTGGTTTATCGGGGTTGGCCTTCAATTCTTGCAAATCGGCGACCAACAACACCATATCGAGCAAGCCATCGATGTTTTTCTTGTGCTTAGCCGAAATTTCGACATCAGGAACGTCGCCGCCCCAGCTTTCAGTCGCAATCCCTTCGACAGCTAATTGTTGGCGCACGCGGTCGGGGTTGGCCCCAGGCACGTCGATTTTGTTAATCGCCACAATCATTGGCACGCCAGCAGCCTTAACGTGAGCAATTGCTTCTGCCGTTTGCGGCATCACGCCGTCGTCTGCTGCAACCACCAAAATAACAATATCGGTGACGGTTGCTCCACGGGCACGCATGGCGGTAAACGCTTCGTGGCCTGGAGTATCCAAGAACGAAATTTTGCGGCCATGGATTTCAACTTGGTAGGCCCCAATGTGTTGGGTAATCCCGCCTGCTTCGCCTTCAGCAACCCGCGTTGAGCGCACTGCATCGAGCAATTTGGTTTTACCGTGGTCAACGTGACCCATGATTGTGACAACTGGTGGGCGAGTTTTGAGATTTTCGGCGGTTTCTGCGCGCAGTGCATCGCCAATATCATCGACCAAGCCAGCCATGCGTTCGGGCACATGTTCACTGGTTTCAATATCAAATTCTGCGGCAATCACAGCGGCAGTTTCATAATCAAGCTGTTGATTGATATTGGCCAAAATGCCTTGCTTGAGCATTTCTTTGATAATATCAGCTGCGCCAACACTCAGCGCTTCAGATAGTTCACGCACAGTCATAACGGGGCCAAGTTCAACTGGGCCGCGTGGGCGCGCAGGCGCAACTGGGCGAGCCATCATTGGTGTGCCACGGCCACGACCACCTTGTTGATTGTTGTTTTGGCCGCGTCCGCCGCTGCCGCGTGGTGGAACGCCACCGCTGCCACGAGGTGGAACACCGCCACCACCGCCGCCGCGATTGCCACCAGGGCCACCGCTACTCCGGTTTTGGTTATTGTTGTTGCGGTTTCCGCCGCCGCCGCCGCCGCCACCTGTGCGGTTACGGTCGTCTTCGCCGCTACGGGTAGGGCGTGCGCCACCAGGCGATTGAGGTCGATTGCGGTTACCACCGCCGCCGCCACGGTTGCCACCACCGCCACCGCCGCCGCCACGGTTGCCACCGCTGCCGCCGCTGCTAGCAGATAATGATTTGCGATTGTTTGCGCGATCACTTACGCCATCGCGGGTATTTTTTTGAGAAACTGGCATCTATAGTCCTCCTAATGCCCAACACGAAACTTGTGTTTAAGGGCTTGGGAAGCTGAAGCCAGAGGCGAAGGCAGTGATGCGGCTTAGTTCATCGCAGCCTCCACCGCTGGGTCAGCATCGGGAAATTGATCAGCAATTGTTTGCAGAGCCTGCTGATCAATCGCGCTCAATTCGACGCGCAAGGCTCGCTCTAAGGCCCCGCGCTTTAGCGCATTGGTCCAACATGGGCGTTCAGCACAGAGATATGCACCGCGGCCCGCTTGCTTGCCGCTTGGATCGACCACAACACTTTGGTCGGCCAAGCGTACAAGACGTACCAACTGACGTTTATTATCGGTACGCCGGCAAGCAACACACATGCGCTGTGGCACATGGCGTGGGCGCGGCGACTGCTTTTGAGCAGCCATAGGCTATGCCTCGGTATCCGTCTCGTCGCTCTCGCCAGCTTCATCATCGATGATATAGCTAGCAATGAGCTTGTCATTGAAATAAATATTGAGTTTTTGGGCGGCGGCACGCAACGCGACTTCTTCGCCAATAATCTCTGCTGGCAATGGGCCGTATTGGCGCCCTTGATAGGTAACCAAGGAATCGACCCGAACCTTGCGGGTTTCGACTTTGGCGGTTGAAAGCGCTGCTTCTTGCAGCATTTGTTCCGACGCGGCAGCTTCGCGCACTTCGGCAGCAGCGCGTTCTTCCTCAAGGAGTGAAGATGCGCTCTTGATGTCGATGCGCCAACCAACCAGTTTGGCTGCCAAACGAACGTTTTGGCCCTCCTTGCCAATTGCCAACGACAATTGTTTATCTGGCACGACCACAGTGGCCGTTTTCTCGCCTTCATCAAGATGAACTTCGACGACTTGGGCTGGGCTGAGGGCATTGGCAATAAATACCCGCATATCAGCGCCCCATTGCACCACGTCGATCTTCTCGCCGTTCAATTCATTGACAATATTTTGAATCCGAATCCCACGCATCCCCACGCACGAGCCAACCGGGTCGATGCCTTCTTGACGGGCATGGACGGCTACTTTCGAGCGTAAGCCTGGTTCGCGGGCAATTGATTTAATTTCAACGGTGCCGTTGTAAATTTCTGGCACTTCCATCTCAAATAAGCGTTTGATTAAATCTTTGTGGGTGCGCGAGGCCACCAAACGCGGGCCACGGGGATCATCACGGCGGGCTTCCATCAAATAGACTTTGAGCCGCTGGCCATGACGATAGTTGTCGTGGCTAATTTGCTCTTTTTGCGGCAGAATCGCTTCTGCGCGCCCAACTTCCAAAATCACGTTGCCTTTGGCGGTGCGCTGCACAGTTGCAGTAACAATTTCGCCTTCGCGATCAAAATATTCGCCATAAATATGGTCGCGTTCAACTTCTTTGATCCGTTGGAGCACAACTTGCTTCGCCGTTTGAGCGGCAATCCGACCAAAATCGTCGGGCGTGCTTTCAACATAGACGGTTTCGCCGATTTCAACATCAGCACGCACGTTGCGCGCATCTTCGATGTCGATTTCGAAGCGATCATCCATCACTTCATCGACAACTTGCTTTTCAGCGTAAACTCGAATGCGGCCAGTATTTGGCTCTAATTCAATCTTAACGTCAACGGGTGGTGGATTATTGCCCAAATACCGCCGATAGGCGGAGATTAGGGCTTGCTCGACCACATCCTGCACCGACTCGCGGGGAATGCCGCGCTCGGCGGCAATCTGTGAAATAGCTGCGTAAAAATCACTTTTCATATCTAGCCTCGCCTAGGGGTGCAGTGGGTCAGGTATCGACATAATACCTGCTTTGATGGAGCCACCCTGCGTTGGTTAACATTGTTGACAAGAAGAAACGTGGGGGACACCCACGTTTCGGTCTGTGTACTTCATACTGATTATAGTATAGCACTACCACTAAGGCCGTGCAACCCTAGGGAGTTGGGTAGGCCGTTGGTTGCGAGTTGGGCACTGGGTATTGGCCTGGCTCCAAGGTTGGCTCAACAACCACATTGCCATCTGCTGGCGTTGGGTAGCTGGCCGGGGTTTGGGCTGCTGGAGCCGGATTGGTTGGTTGGTTGGTGACTGGAGCTGTGGTTGGAGCTGAACCGGTGGTTGAACAACCAGCCAAGAGTGCTAGCACAACAAGGCTAGCCAACATGTGTTTGCGCATCTGTAAGAACCTCCATGGGTTTTCAATCGCTCGTTATGCTACCGTAGCGCCGATAAAAAGTCAAAGCTTTGGCTTAACCGTTGTTAATCTTTTTGGCCTGCGCAGCCCGCCAATCAGCGCCTAGCAAACCAAAGAAAACTGTGTCGGTGAAGCGGTTTTCAACAATGTCAAAGTAGTTTTCGCGTAGCAGCCCTTCTTGGCGAAAGCCAACTTTTTCGAGTGCCCGCCGCGAGCCGTGATTCTCAGGGTGAATCTGGGCTTCGACGCTATGCAATTTCAGGCTTTCAAAACCAAATTGGAGAATTGCCTGCAAGGCCTCCGTCATAATGCCCTTGCCCCAGAAGTGCGCTGCCAATTCGTAGCCAATTTCGGCCCGCGCATGCTCGCTTTCAAACCGCCAAAACCCACCAGAGCCAATCCACTCGCCATGGTCGCGTAAGGTGATGGCCCAGCGCACGCCAATTTTTTGCTCAAACGATCGTTTGAGACTGTTTAAGCGATTTTCTGATTGCTCAGGCGTTTGCATTGGTAATTGACCAAAATAGCGCAAGACCTGTGGGTCGGCCATAATCGCAAACATGGGGTCGCGATCGGCTAAAACTGGCTGGCGCAAGATCAGGCGCTCGGTCTCCAACACGGGAAATTGGGCTAAAGCACGATCTAAATCAAGCATATCACCTCTTGTTGTAAACACGTGACGGGCTTTATCAACAATTAATTCAACCAACGAGCGATTAACGCAAATGACGAAACTCAAACGAGCTTCGTCATTGCCAATTAGCGATTAAGCAGTTTAGGCGCGTTTTTTGATCAAGACTTTATCAATCCGCCGCCCATCCATATCGATGACTTCAACATCATAATCATCCCAAGCCACATGATCGCCAACATTGGGCAAGCGATGCAGCTCGTTGAGCACATAGCCTGCGATCGTCACAAAATCGTTGGCATCATTAATTGAAATGTTTAAGCGATCGGCAATTACCGCATACGATTCAGAGCCGTCGATCAGCCATGAGCCATCATCACGTTTGACCATGGTTTGTTCTTCGTTGGAATCATATTCGTCACGAATATCGCCAACCAGTTCTTCTAACACATCTTCGAGGGTCAGAATGCCCGAAATCTGGCCATATTCATCGACAACCAAGGCCATATGTGAGCCAGTTCGGCGAAACAGGCTCAACATTTTGGAAACTGGCTCGTGCTCCAACACATAGGTTGGCGGGCGCACCAATTCACGCAGTTGGCGTTGGTCGTTGCCCAACATCGATGGCAAGACATCCTTTATATAGATCGTGCCAATCGAGCGGTCAAGCGAATCGCCTTCGTAAACTGGCATGCGCGAATAGCCATGCTCTACCGCAATCCGCGTAATTTCAGCAAGTGGGGTGTTGGCACTGACCGCGACCACATCGGGGCGAGGTGTCATCAGCATTCGCGCCGTGCGATCCGAAAAATCGAAGACCCGCGAGATCAAGGCTTCTTCATGCAAGGCCACTGTGCCGCCAGCGCGGCCTTCACGGGTCATATACAAAATATCGTCTTCGGTGACGCTAGAATCAGGTTTTTTATTCTGGCCAATCAACATCAAAATCAAAGTTGATGAATTGGTAAGCACCCAAACGATTGGGCGGGTAAGCCACGAAAGCCACGAAAGCAATGGCGCAAGGTTGCGGGCAATCGTATCTGCATGCAACAAGGCTAAGCGTTTGGGCACAAGCTCACCAATAATTAACGAAAGATAGGTGATGAGCAATACAACCACCGTAAAGGCAATTGAATCGGCATAACTCTCGAGCGCAGGAATCGTTTTCAGATATTCGGCAAAGGGTTTGCTAATGTTCGCGCCCCCAAAAGCTGCTGCAAACGTACCAATTAAGGTGATCCCAACTTGAACGGTGGCTAATAAGCGATCAGGTTGGTCGGCGAGTTGCAGGGCCTTCTTTGCCCGAAGATCGCCATCGGCGGCTTGTTGTTCTAAGCGAGAACGCCGCGCCGAAACCATGGCTAGCTCCGATGCAGCAAAAACCCCGTTGGCAACCAGCAATACCAAGACAATTCCTAGCTCGCTGGCTATGTCACTTAGCATTCAATTGTTCCTTTCTCAAACATAGAATGGCTCCAGCACAGGTTAATTTTCATTGAGATTTCTTGTGCTCTAATATCACAAATTGTACCATTGACTGAGCGTCGCGTTGAAGCAGCTTTGGGCCTAATTCGGCAGCTAAATCTAAGAATCATTCTCGTTTGACAGAACGAATAGCGCGACGTATACTCTGCCAATCGCAATAAAAACTGTTTTTTCCGTACTAAATGATTTAACTAGACCTTGGCATGTGGAGGTTTCTGGCTCATGTATCGTTGGCTTTGTGCATTAACTCTCGTAACAGTGCTTTTCGGCTGTGGGGCTGAAGAGGCTGTTCCTACCACGCAACCAACCCAAGCAACCGCCGCTGGCGAACTTGGCGCAATCAAGACCTATCTTTTAGGCAAAACTGGTGATTTGATCACCAGTACCACCGCTTTGGAAACCGCCAGCCAGCGCTATTATGATTTGGCCAAAGCTGCTAATTTCGATTATGCAACCCTTTGGAACAGCAAGCAAGCTGAGGTTGGCACGACCTTGAACGAGGCCAAAGCAGCTTGGTTGAAATCCAGCCCTACCTACGAACAAATGGAAGGGATCGTTGCAGGCGTAGGGAGCTTGGCCGATTTCGACGTAACGCTTGACGCTGGTTCTTCTGCTGAAGAAGGCGGCGATAGCGTGGTCAATTATGATTTGAGCTTGGCTGATGGCCGCACGATTGCCAAGCCTGGCAACTTGTTTGGCGTAACCGAAAGCACGCTCTGGGGCACCTATGATGCCTTCCGCATCACCGATGTTGAAGCAGACATTAACGGCAATGGCACGCTTGAATTTGGCGAATCGTTGCCAGAAGCCAATGTCTTGTTGGCAGCAGCCCAAAAGCTCAAGGCTACCGCAACCGAGCTTGATACCGCCGCCAAAGCCTGGGAGCCAACCGACAGCGACGCATTCAGCGCCTTGGTCGTGATGGTGCCAACCATGAACGAATATTTCGATTCGTGGAAGAACTCGCGCTTTGTTGCTGGTGATAGCAGCACCCAACGCGATTTCGTGGCGATCTCACGTTTGGCCGATATTGGCGATATTTTGGGCAGCTTGCAAGTTGTTTACGATAGCCTTAGCCCCAAAATTGCCACGCTCGACGCCGACCAAGATCGCCAAATCAAGACCAACTTACAAGGTCTGCGCGATTTTGTTGCCGATGTGCACAAAAAAGAACAAGCTGGCCAACGCTTTACCGCTGAAGAAGCCGATTTGCTTGGTGCTGAAGCCCAAAATCGTGCTGATGCAATTACTGGCCAAGTTAGCCAAATTGCTGCTCGCTTGAATGTCAAAATTAGCGAGTAAGCTGAAAATTGCAGGGTTAGGCTAAAAATCGGTTCCCGAACTGATTCGCAAATCAAACCAAAATAGGTATACTGCTCACAGGGATATCTATGCGCTCAGTGAGAAAGAAGTTGCGCCGGAGCAAGGTCGATGGAGTTTGGGTGTGCGTCCCTCCATCACAAAACTTAAGCAGTAAAGGGCGTGAACTGTTGGCATACAGTTCACGTCCTTTGTCGGTTTATTTTGCTGTTGCCCATTATGAGCAGCAGCAAACCACAATTTTAGGAGCTTGTATGTGGTTGCGTCGTTTTTTGCTGGCGTTGGTCGTTGCCTTATTGCCATGGTCGGCCATGGCCGCCGAACCATCACCAGCCCAGGCCAGCGAATCGGTGCGTTCGTTGTTGGTGCAAGCCCAATTATCGCTCACGACTGATGCTGCCAAAGCCAAAAGCCTGGTCAGCGAAGCCCAAGCCTTGTATGATCAAGCGCTGGCGCAGGATTTGACCAGCTTGGCTCCCCAACAGGCTGCTGAAATCGCCACGCGCTGGGCAGATTTGGCTCAAGCCTTGAGGACGAACGATGTTGCGGCCTTTGCCCAACACCGAGCCTTGCTCTGGATTGATTTGCTCAAAGCCAGTTATGGCATCGTTGGCCAAGCGATTGATACGGACAAGCCTGAACAAGCCTTGCAATGGCTGCCTGTGCGCGAGTTTCGCAATGCAACGCGCTTTTCACGCCCTAACGGCGATGCAGCCCGCGCTATCGAGCAATGGAAACAAGCAGCCTACAGCGCCGCCGATGCCCGCATTGCCCTCGATGCAGATTTGTTGGATACCTACCAAGCCAAACTTAACGAAAGTTTGCGTACCTTGCGCAGCGCTGCCCAAAAAGGCAATCGGATTCAACAAGCAGAAGCAGGTGCGGCCATTCAAGGCTATTTCGCTATTTTAGAGCCAGCCTATCGCGGGCAACACCCTGATAAAGCTGATGCAGCTTTGACTAATGCTGAAAACTTGCGCGAAGCAGCGCTGAGCAATAACAATTTGGAAACGGCAATTACGAGCTTTGAAGGCTCGCTCAGTGGTTTTCGGGCGGCTCCGCTTAGCCCAGCAGAGCAAGTGCGTCGCGCTGGTCAATTGCGCCGCTTCTTGAGCCTCGTGCCAGTTGAATATGAACGTGGCGTGCGCAACGGCCAAGTTACGCTGGATCTCGAAATTCAAGAAGCGACGACCTTCCGCAATGGGGCTGCTGCTGCCTTCAGCGACCTTGAAAGCCTGTTGGTCGAAATTGATCCAACCAAAACCCAACAAGTTGCCAGCGATCTACGCGAATTGGAAACAATACTGACCGCTGCGGCCCAACGTACCAGCGTCGCCGACCCCGATGCAGTGCAAGCCAAAATTGATAGCATTAACACAACTTTGGCGGCAATTATGCCTGCCGAGTGGCAAAAATCGAGCCTCGAAGGCGATTTCGATGTGATCGATTCAATGCTTGATCAAATGGAAAATGCTGTTGCTGGCGATCAATATGATCTGGCCGAATCGGCGCGTTTGGAAGCCTACGCTGTGCTTGAATCTGGCCCAGAAGCCCGTTTGATTGTGTTTGCGCCAGAATACAAAGCGCCCATTGAAAACCTCTTTTGGTATGGCAAAGACGAATTTACTGGCCTTGCAGAGTTGATTCGCCAAAAAGCGCCGTTGAGCGATATTCGCGCTAGCCGCCAAGCCTTGGATAAACAACTCGATTTGGCGCAAGATGCGCTTGGCGGTTCGAGCACGCCTGAAGCTGTGGCAACCAGCGCTGCCGTGATTGTGTTTCGCGAAGGCTTAGAGGCAGTGTTGATTTTGGCCTCGCTGCTTGCCAGCCTCAAAATTGGCGAACAACGCAGCTATCGCAAGCCAATTTGGATTGGCGCAGCCCTCGCCATGGTTGCTACAGCTCTAACGTGGATGTTGGCGCGTGGCCTGATCAACGAACTAATTCGGCGTGGCGACCAAGAAAAGATCGAGGCGATTGTTTCGTTGATTGCGATTGGCGTCTTGCTGTTGATCACCAACTGGTTCTTCCATAAAGTCTATTGGACAGGTTGGATGGCCAATTTCCATGCTCAAAAACGCCGGATTATTGGTGGCAAAGCTGGGCTTTGGCTGGGTTTGATCACCTTAGGCTTTACCAGCATCTATCGCGAAGGCGTTGAAACTGTGCTCTTTTTGCAAGCGCTGGTGCTCGAAGCCAGCACCCAAGTGGTGCTTGGTGGGGTTGCGCTGGGGCTTGGCGGCACGGCCTTGGTTGGGGTGCTGGTCTTTGGTTTGCAAGCCAAATTGCCGCATAAGAAGATGTTGATCGTCACTGGCGTGATGATTGGCGCGGTGCTGCTGGTTATGGTTGGCAATACGGTGCACATTATGCAACTGGTTGGTTGGATGCCGTTGCACCCAATTCGTAGCCTTGAAGTTCCCTATTGGGCCAATATGTGGCTGGGCTTCTATGCAACCTGGGAAGGCATTGCCTCACAAGTGGCAGCTGCGGCCTTCGTTATTGGCTCGTATGTGATTGCTGAGCACTTGCAACATCGCAAAACCGAAGTTGCGGTTAAACGTCAAAGTGCGCCTGCCAAGTAAATTTAATTAATGTCGCTCACGCTGGTCAATCCCCGGCTCAGAACAATTTCTGGCAGGGGATTGGTATTTAAGCCTAAAATTAAGTTTGTTAGCTAAGTTTCTCAGCAATCTTCATCACAACTTCATCGTTTATTAATCTTTTATTGACCTTTGGGACGTGAGCAAGGACGTTGTTTCGGACTATCTAGCTTTATAGTGACCGAGGTTTGAAATTCACCTCTGCTTGAAAGGAGCACACGGTCATGGCAAGCATTAATAAATTACTCGATAAGCCAGGATTTGGGATCGCTATTTTGCGAATTGTGGTTGGTTTTATTTTTTTTATGCATGGCTTGGATAAATTCAATGGCGGGATTGAAGGCACTGCTGGCTTTTTGGGCAGCCTTGGCATTCCAGCGCCAACCTTTATGGCAGTTTTGTTGATTGCAACTGAACTGATTGGCGGGATTATGTTGATGCTCGGCTTGTTTACGCGCTACGTTGCAGTGGCTGAAGCAATTGCCATGGTTGTGGCTTGGGTAACCGTACACTCAAGTAACGGCTTCTCATCACAAAATGGTGGCTACGAATATGTGTTGGCTTTGATTGGGGCAAGCCTTGCCTTGGTCTTGCTTGGTTCAGGCTCATTGGCGCTTGACAACTTGCTCAGCCCACGCTTGACTGGCCGCCAAATTACTGCTCGCGCCTAAATAACTTACAGATACACACTGCGACCCCGCCATGCAGCCTAGACGCATGGCGGGGTCGGCATTTTAACAATCGCAGCTACAACAATCGCCACATTCGCAGCAACTGCCGCATTCGCAACAGCTACAGCCGCCTTCGCAAGCATCAGCTGCATCGCAACACAAACATGAACATTGACAACAATCACAGCAATCATCATCACAACACTTAATTCGTGAGCGATGCGAATGGCGACGACTTTGGCAGCAACACAAGGCCGCACCCAAGGCGACATCACGTTTGCTATCTTGATAATGGCCTTGCGGCGCTGGATGCGAGCTGGCTGGCGGCAACGTACCTGGTGGCAACATCCCTGGATCGTTGGGATTGTACGGCGGCGGATATTGCGAAGGATATTGTTGGCCTTGGTAGGGCGGTTGTTGCGGGTATTGGCCTTGGTACTCTGGGTTTTCGTGGGGTTTGAGCGCCCGCGTTGGCCCAGTGTAGGCGCGGTTGGGGTCGCGACGCGAAGGATCATCGTCGTAATCGCTGGCCATGGCTGGCAACAAAGCGGCGGCCACTGGCAATGCAGTAGCGCAGACTAAACTATGGCGTTTGCAAGCCCCAAAAGCTTTTGAGCCAATTGCTGGCAACATATTGAGCAACAGCACCTCAACCAAATGGGCTTGCAAGAGGGTTAAGCGTTGCCAGTGTTGCCGCAACGTTACCAAGGCATCGTTGAAAATTTTATGCGCTGTGGTGCGCAATTCAGCTTGGGGTGTAGCATTCAAGGCATTAAAATGGCCGCGCGCTTGATCTTCGGCAAAATCGCCGTAGCTATCGAGCAGCAACATCATGCGGCCATACATGCGGCCCATTTGCTCTAGCGGCTCGGCATTGCTTGGCTGGTTGGCTAAAATTGCGGTATGCCGAAAGGCCGCGCCGACAGCGGCTTCCGTCGGTGCTGAATAGGTGCAGAAATCGGTGTTGGGCAAGGCTTCAACTGCTGCTTGGGCAATTGCTTGTTCGCGCAGCAAGGCTGGCTCGAAGCCCAATTCGCGGGCAGTTTGCTCTGCCTGCTTATCCCAACGTTGAGCAACCGTCTTGGCAACGAATGGAACCTTGCCAGCCCAGCCATCGCGGTCGGCCACATTGTCGCGCAGCCGAATTGCTGCCATCAGCAAACTAACTGCTGCTGCATAGCGCGAGCCATGATCATCAGCAGCAACCACATCGAGCGCGCGAAAGCTGCGTAAGGCACAAACACTGGTGCGCCGTGCGCCTTGTTCAGGGCGTTGCGCTTCGTATAAGGCCGAAAGTAAGGCTGCATCGTAATTGGTGGTGATGCGAGCAACTTGGCCGTGCTGATCGCGCAATGTGAGGCACATGCCACAAATATGGCTCCACCAAGCGGCATGGGTCGATTGATCGAGGTGCGGCGAGCACCCACGCAAAACGCCAAACATAATACGCCCTTTCTCAAAAAGAACATCGCAGAAAATGGCCAGACTTGGGAGAAAATCTTGCAAAAGGTACGTGGTTTAGGGGCTGATTGTTGCGCAAAAAGAGCCTGAGGTAGCCACCCCCCAAGCTCTCTGATGATTAAGCGGCTGTGCTGGCTGGCTCGCTTGGCTCTGGTTGCCAAGGGTTGTCCCATTGTTGGTAGCTGCTGGCTGGTGGGCGGCGTTGTAAGGCGCGGCGCAGCACAAACAAACTGCTACAAACCACAATCAAAACAATGCTGGTCAAACGGGCGGTTGAAAGGCTATCGCCACATGCAGCGCCACCAACCCCGCCAGTACACAGCTTATCAACCCGTAGATCTTCGATCCAGAAGCGGCCAATTGAATAGAGCACACCGTAGATCAACAATGAATCGCCGTTGCGCAAGCGACCACGGAAGCGGCGCTCGATAAACACGATTGCAAACAACACGCCCAAATTCCAGAATGATTCATACAGGAAGGTTGGATGAAAGCGGGTTGCTGCATCGTATTGTTCGGTGCCACGAATCCGATATTGCGCGGGAATGTTTAAGTTCCAAGGCAAGCCGTTATTGACTGGGCCGCCATAGGCTTCGTTGTTGAAAAAATTGCCCCAGCGCCCAATTGCTTGGCCAACGCTCAAACATGGAGCCATGATATCCATCCATGTCAGAGCATTGGTTTTGGTGCGCCACGAGGCGATAATGACCGTTAGCACTGCCCCAACGATTGCGCCGTGAATTGCCAGCCCGCCTTTGGTGGTGTTGATCATATCGATGAATGGGCCATCGCGATATTGGGGCCACGACGAGGCGACATACCAAATCCGGCCTCCGGCAACGCCCAAAATCAAGCCAACGATCAACCAATCCCACACTATATTAGGGTTGTAGCCACGAGCGCGCGCGCGATGCGCACCCAACCAGCCACCAAGCATCGCGCCACTCAAAATGGCAATCGCATACATTCGAATAATAATCGGGCCTAATTCAAGCAAATTTGGACCAAACGGCGGTTGCATAGACTCTCCTTAGAACAATTGCTTGGGCCATTGTAGCACGGCCTAATCGAGTGTTTGCTGCCATTCAGCCTCTAACAAACCAAACGATCGATTGTAGATTGCAGCATAGTTTGCCGCGCCAGGCTGGCGCTCGCCGCCAGAAACATACAATTGATCGAAGGCTTCGCGGCCATAGCTGTTAATCAAATAATCGACAAAACTCGCCCATTGATAGTAGAGCACATTCATGCCGTCGATGCCAACGCTGGCGTAGTGCGTGGCAAGCGGCAAGGCTTGACCATTGGCCTTATAATCGCGGGCAAAACTACTAAAATCGTTGGCACTGCCAAGCCAATAGCGGCCTGCACCCCAGGTTGCAAAACCCTCAGACAGCGCCAAGTCGGCGCTCAAATGGGCAGCGCCATAGCGATCTTGCTCCAATTGATGCACAAATTCATGGGCGGCGATATTAACCACGCGGCTGCGGGCAACTCCAGCGCAACTATAAATGTAAATCACGCGCACATCGGAGTAGGTCACGCCATGAAAACCACACTGCCCATCTTGGCTGATGACCACGGTCACACGGTCGCTTAGGCGAATATTAGTGCGTTCTTGAACATAATCGAGCGCTGTTTGTAGCTCGCCCGCCAATTCGCTGCTTTGGTCTTGGTACAGCTCGGTTTCGAGCACCAAATCGATTTGGTTGGAGCTTCCGGCGGCATTGCTTTGTTCAATTGCTTGCAGGGTGGTTGGTGGCAGTGGCGTAACTTGGCTTTGCGGCACACTAGCAGCAGCATCGCTGAAATACGCACCTAGCGGCGCATAACGGGTTTTTGGTTGATTGAGCTGGTTAACAATTAATAGCAATAAGCCCAAAAGCACCGCAATTGGCCCAAGAGTTGCCCAATCTAATGGTTTTTTTCGCCGCATCGCCAGCCCCAATCTACACATCAGCAGCGGCTATTGTACCATTGGAGCTTCCTGATGAGGGTAGGCTTTATGTTGATTGCGGTTCTTTGTCAATTGATTTGTAATTGACAATCGATCATAATTAGGTATTGGTTCTCCACCCTTCCGTCCCTCCGCCGGAGGGAAACGCCGGGGGTTTTCATCCCCCAGCACCCCCTAATATGTATCTAGTGGACTATGATTGTTTTGTGGATGGAGCACAGCGCGAATGGCTGAGCTTTTTGAATTAATTATCCTCAACCAATGCTAACAAACGCTCAAGCTCTGGCAAAGGTGCGGGCCTAAGCTCAGCAAGCGGCGAGGTTAATTGCAGCATTGTCGCAATCAGGCCTTGAATTACCTGTTTTTGGGCGAGCGTTGTCGCCGCAAACTGGCTGCGCGAGCCATGCTGGTAGCTCCATGGTCGCTGTTCGATTAAGCGTTCGACTTCAAGCACAATTCGTTGCAATTCTTCCAGCCATGTCGTCACAAATCCATGATCGCGGCGAATTAGATATTTAATCGTGACTGCGCTCATCATCCAAAAAAACGCCACTCGTTCTTTGATTAATTCAGTTGGGTTTGGCTCAACCTGCGGGGCAGCTGCCACTGCAATTGGCTCATGCTCAAACAAGATCAGCGCATCGACTGGACGTTGCGCCTTGTCAGCTGGAACTAATGTCCAATCAACCATTATGCCAGTGCCTTGATAGCAGACAAAGCTTTGAGTTCCGCCTGCTGGCGCATTGTGATGGGCTTCGTACAGCGCAGCAATTGGGCCAAATGTTGTAAACAAGGCAGCTCGTTCAGGCGTTGTGCTGGCGCGATTAATCGCTGGTTTGGCGCATAATTGGGCGCTTGCTGCCTCGGCTACTAGCAACATCAGATCAAGATCGCTAACTGCATCAGCAGCGTTGCGGCCAAAACTGCCAACCAGCCATCCAGCTACAAAACGCTGATCAGCTGCGAGGGTTTGGCGTAACTGGACGACTAAACCATCGCGCTGGGTTTGATATTCAAGCACATCATGCATCAATCACTATCCTATCAAGAGTGATTGGTCTAGTTGCAAGTTCCCAAAGAAACCGTGGTTGATCATCAAGAATATATTGAAAGGTCAACGTGCCACCATGTGGTAGCATTTGGATATGATCGATTGCAGTAAGATAGGTTAGTCCTGACTCATAATCATCCAACCGGATATCGCCATAGGTCTGAATCTGAGTCTGGAGGGCGAGCGATCGCATGTCAGTTGTTATCGGGGGGATAGAAACAGTTATTGCTGGAAAGGTTAATGGCTCAGGATAGGTGACAGAATAGCCACTCATGGTTGCTTGGTCGACTGTAAAGATTGGCCCAAGTTCGATGCGTTGGCGTTGAGGCGTGGCATTATCACTATTAAAATCAAACTCCTTGGCCAGATTAACCAGGATTGCATTGACCGTAATGCGTTCAGGAACTAGCAAGCCATCAGGCAGCAAGCTCCGGAGCAGATGGGCAGTAATTGCAACCTGTGGTTCATTGGCTAATCCCTTTTGCATCGTTTCTGTTACTACAAGATGATAGGATTCATCAGGCGTAAACTGGGTTGCATCAGCCTGAATGAATGCTTGGATTGAGTCCTCAACCTGAAAATGTGCTGCAATTTGACGAACTGAATCTAAGGTTGATTGATGATAGTCAAGAACCCAAAATTGGACTTCCGTGGGTTTAAAAACCGTCATAAGTGGCAATGCGAGTGGAGCAAATGGTCCGGAACCAGCATAGAGCACCCGAAGGCATTGATTGGGAAACCGTTGCTGAAGTTCCTGAATTGCAGCATAAACACCCTGTAAAAAGCGCGTTGTGCGCAAGAAATCATGGAGACAGCGACCTGCATTGCGCGGTGAAATCATGCGCCCATAGGGTGATGGAGTATCACGATGAATGCTGGTTTCAATTGCGACTTCGCCATGGCCAACGATCTTGACGCAGATTGAGAAATAACGTTCAATTGCCTGTTGCCACTGTAGATACGAGCCATTGCGATCAAGCATCTGGCTTGTAAGCTCTGCCAGTTCCTCAAATGCTGAAAGAGATGCCGAATGGGCCATAGAGTCCTCGCTCAGGCTATAAAATTGTGTGAAGAGTATACATCGGAACAGGTTGGGATAATGCCGACCTTAATTCTACGATATTCATTTCTGCACATCCAATTCAATCACTGTAATGCCTTTTTCGTCGGCAACCGCAAAGCGCTTGTTTGCTTGGTCGAAGGCAGTTGGTGGCAGCGCTTGGTCAAGCCTGCCGATCATGCTGTGGGTTTGGCGACCAGTAGCCAACTCTGGCCAACGCTGCACCACTTTGCCAGTTGTGCAATCGAATACTTTGGGATGATCAAAGAAGCCGACCACATAGCGCTCGCTTAGGGCCATGGCCGTGCCCACGATTTCTGCTGCCTGTACAGTTGCCCGAAATTGGCGATTTTCCAAATCGTAGTAGCCAATGCTATGTGCTCCGCGCCGCTGCACCAGCGTATCAACCAAATTTGCATTGAGGTTGGCAAACTCATCGGTGATGATCAGTAGAGTTTGTTCATCCAAAAAGCTGACCGAGCTAATATCAACTTTGATTGGCGGGCAAAAGCCTTCAGTATCGAGAATTTGCGGCTCTGACCATAGCTCATCGACTTTGTAGATTGCCACGGTATGGGCTGGCTGCCATTGCCAACCGGCGCTGACCACCCAGGTGCCTTTGGGACTGACGCTCAAGCGCGAATGAAAAATATCAACTGGTTTGCGCTTCCAGCCCTCAGTCAAACGCCGCCCAGTTGCTACATCCTCCAGATCAAGTTGGTTGTGCTTATCGGGGCAGTGCAGCAGCACATCATTCAAATCGGCATGTTGCAACACAGCAATCGGGTATTCATAGCTATCGGCGTAGTAATAACTGCGGTTAATTTCGCGCACAATTTTGCCATTTTTGAGCACCAAGCCCTTCGTTCCCAAGCGTTGATAGATGACCACTACCTCGCCTGAGGCCGATTGCACCGCCGCATCAAAAGGATACGGATAGACCGTGGCCGAACGCTTAATCTTGCCATCAAGCTGATAGCGCGTCCCGCCCGCAACCCAATCAATCAAACTATTATCGTTCCAGCATAACGAGCGCACGTTTGGCGCAGGAATGCGATATTCGCGATAGTTCATATAATCCCCGTCTATTTTTACCGATTTGGCTATAGCAGCAGTTGTGCCGCGTTATTCAAATCATTGTAATAAGTCTATTGCATCAGCAGGATTGCTGTGCTATACTTCTGTAACGTTTCAGAAACACAAGCGTTGCTTCAGCGTTTCGTCTGTTAATGGTCTTTGGAGCATGTGCGGCAAACACATTCCAAAACCCGAGATTCGCGAGCCTCGCGTGTTCGAAGCATACTCTCCTTGCACTCCCAGCGGATTGGCCTTGATTCTCCCGATGAGGGTTGCTGCGCTGGGAGTGTTTTATTTAAGCAGCAATGTTCACTGGGCTAATCTGGCGTAGCGCCATGATTGCGAAAGGAACTTCAATGCACAGCACTACCAAAAATCTCAAAACTGGCCAACAAATTGCTGCAATGGTTGCCCATGCGTTTGCTGGGATGCAGCTTGCGCCACATGCAGAAGCAGTTCAAGAACTCAAAGATGGTTGGTTTAATGCCGCTTATGCGATTACGTTGGCCGATGGCCGCGAGTTTGTGCTCAAAATTGCCCCACCTCCAACCGCCGATGTGATGAGCTACGAAAAAAACATTATGCAGACCGAAGTTGCAGCAATGCGCTTGGTGCAGCAAAATCCAGCGATTCCGGTGCCAAGCATCGCCTTTTTCGACGATAGCTTGAGTATTTGCGATTCAGCCTATTTTTTTATGCAAAAAATTGCTGGCACCAACCTTGAGCAGCTACGGGCAACGCTTGAGCTAAGCATCCAAGCTGAGCTTGATCGCCAAATTGGGTCAATTATGCACCAGATTAATGGCTTTAGCGGCAGCTATTTTGGCTACGAAGGCAACCCTGATCTTCGTGATACAACGTGGCGAGCGACGTTTATTAAGCTCATTGATGCCCTGTTCGCAGATGGCCAGCGCAAAAATGTCGAATTTGAGCATAGCTATGCCGAAATTCGCGCCGCCGTGCTCAAGCATGCCGCTGCCTTGGATACAGTGACTACGCCTCAGTTAGTGCATTGGGATGCTTGGAATGGCAACTTCTTTGTTCGCGATTCCACGATTGTTGGGATTATCGATTTTGAACGGGCGTTATGGGGCGATCCCTTGATGGAAGCCCAATTTCGCCCCTTCTCAGGCGAAAGTCTGATCAATTTTATGGATGGCTATGGCAAAATAAGCTTTACGCCTGCAGAAGAACAACGCTGCCAACTCTATTCGCTCTACTTGGCCTTGGTTATGGCAATCGAATGCTATTACCGCAATTATGACACTGATTTTGTCCACACAATTGCCCGTCAATTGCTGGCCACAACTATGGCTTGGCTCAAGGCCAATTAGGCATCATTGCAGGAGCAAGCAGCACGAATCTCGGAACCGCTCCCATTGCCGTAGCAGGCGCAGCAAATAGTGCGCCAGTAGGCATCAATAAGACGTTGTTTGGAAGGTCGGATTATGCCATCAATGACGATTGAACAAATTGCCGAAATCGCCCAAGTTTCGATTGCGACTGTTTCGCGGGTGCTGAACAATCAGCCACATGTGCGAGCGGAAGTGCGCGAACGGGTGTTGGCTGTGATGCAGGAGCATCATTATACGCCACAGGCAGCGGCCCGTACCTTAGCTGGGCAACGACCCAAAGTTATTGCGGTGTTTATTTCTGAAACCACCGCGACGATCTTTCGCAATTCGACCTTCTCGAATTTACTGCAAGGCATGACCGAAGCCTGTAACGCCAAGGGCTATGTTTTGATGGTTTCGCTCGATAGCGCTAATCGGGCTGATGATCCGGCGACCAAATTGCTGCATGGCCGTAGCGTCGATGGCCGGATCGTAATTCCCAATACGATTAATGATCCCTTGCTGCCGCAGTTGATTGCTGATCGGGTGCCGATGGTTTTGGTTGGCAAACATCCTTTGTTGCACCATATTGTGACTGTCGATATTGACCATTTTGCTGGTAGCTATCAAGCGGTGCGGCATCTGCTGGCGCTTGGTCATGAATCGGTTGGCATGATTATTGGCTCATTGCATGCCCCAGCCAGCCATGATCAAATTGAGGGCTATCAACAAGCCTATCGAGAGGCGGGCTTGCCGATTCACCCAGCCTTGATTGTGACTGGCGCGGAGAGCGAACACGGCGGACAAAGTGCGATTCAGCAACTTTTAGCCTTGCAACCACGGCCAACTGCGTTGTTCGTTAGTAGTGCGGTGATGGCAACAGGCGTATTGCGAACCTTGCATGAAGCTGGGCTGCGCATTCCCGATGATATGACCGTGGTGTGTTTTGATGATGTGCCAACTGCTGCCAGCCTCAACCCCAGCATGACCTCGCTGCACCAGCCAATGTACGATTTAGGCACAACCGCCGCCAATGTGTTGATCGAAATGATCGAAGGCAAAACACCAAGCAGCGAAAACACAATCCTGCCAATTAGCATGATCGTGCGCCACGAAAACGATGAATGTTGCGATGAAGAATGTTAATGGATTGGGTGAGAGACGATTATTAATCAAAAAAGCCCTGCTGCTCGACTGAGCAACAGGGCTAATGTTTTATTCTTCGGTTGGCAAGGGCGCTGGCACATAGCGGCCTTCGACCTTCTCGGCTAACACAAAATACGGGCCGGTGCGCATCCAGCCAAACAACCACAAATCAAGCTCCATCAGCAGCGTAACCAGATACAGCGCCCAGTAAATTGGCGAGCTTTTGGTCAGGTGGCGGCGCATTGCGCGCCGTGCCACAATTTCGCGTTGTGCGCCTGCCGAGGCATTGACGGCCTCGTCGGTTAGCACCGGAGCGCTGGCTGATTTGGCAGCTTTGCGCTTGGCAATCAGCGATTCGCCCAGTTTCATTAGCACATGCTCAACAAACGAGGTGAAAACGCTATTCCAAAATACAACTTTAACTGGCTTGAGGCCTGCTTCAACCAAGGCTGCTTCCACATCATCCCAGGTTTTGAGGTCTTTGATGTGGTCGGATTTACGCCGTGCTTCGCGCTCGAAATCGTAAACGCCTTGCTTGACGAAGAATTTACCCAAGCGCTTGGAAATATTGATGATCGGCTGAATTGGCGACATCTCGCGGGTATTCGAGAAGATTGCCACCCGACCGCCAACCCGCAACACGCGCGCAGTTTCGACCAAATAATCGTGGATCACATCGCGTGGGAAGTGTTCGAGCACATCGACCGAGAGCGATTTATCGAAGGCACCATCGATAAAGGGCAAACGCCGCGAATCAGCTTGAGCCAATTCCATCTCGGCCAGCGCTTGGTCGGCGAAGAGCACCGCAGGATCGCTGCCGACAATCAATCCAACTGCATCGGCGTTCCACAAGCCAAAGCGCCCATTGCCACAGGCATTATCAAACACAATATCGGTCGGTTTGAGTGCCAACATGCGCCGAATTTGGCGATGGCGCACGCCTGCTGCCAACAATGGGGGAGCCATCTCACGATAATCAAGCTCCTCGCCCATGCTTTCTTCTTCGGAAACATATTTGGAAATATAATCAAATTCAGTTTGGCGCGGCATTAAATCAATGTAGCCCTTGTGAATGGGATATTCGTTGCGACAGCCAGCGCACAACACATGCTCAGCATACACCGCCAAATCCCGTGAGTTACAGGTAGGGCATTGCAACAACCGATAAAGTTCACGTCCAACCATTGATAGACCTTTCTATTGGGGTAGCATAGAGTGCCGCGATGCGAGTGCTAAATCCACCTTTAGACGCGGATCAAGCCCCGAAAGCCGCGTACAGCATAATACGAATCGGCACCACTATGATAGATAAAAACATGGTTATAGCGATAATCACCGAAGAGCGCACCGCCAAGATCGCGAATTGCAGGCGGAGTTTGCAGCCAGCTTGAGGTTTTGGTATCGAATGCTCCAAGCTGTTGCAAGGCCCAATAATCTGCTTCGCTCAGCAATGCAATCCCCATTTCCGCTGCCATATCTTGCGCACTGGTTGCTGGTTTATGTTCTTTGCGCGCATTCAGCGCTGCACGATCGTAACAGATACTGCGGCGGCCTTTGGGAGTTTCAATCGAACAATCGAAGAACAGGTATTGATCATTTGCTGGATCGTAGCCAACCACATCTGGCTCGCCGCCAGTGCGCTCCATTTCGTTGAGCGACCACAGTTTGGCTGGCTGGGCCAAGAGTTTTGCTTCAATTTTGGCCCATTCAAGCGTTGGATGGCGCTGCATAAATTGCGCAAAGCGAGCTTGCAAGCTACGCAACAGAGCTTCGGCAGCTTCCGGTGCTAACGCTGCTTGAGTTGGATCAACACGCTTCATTGTGTATCGTACCTCCGCTGAAGTGCTTGGCATTGACGGAGCATAAGCAACTAGGTTTGCGCGCAATGTGCGGCTAGCTAGCGTGCTAGTATAGCAGAATTTCCTCAATTGCTAGCGATCTGGCTGCACATAAGCTGATTGTGCTATCATGCTCGCGGAGCGTTTGTTCTCAACTTGTGAGTTTAAGCTATGCCTATTTTAATTCAATTAACCACCGCCGACCATGGCGGACGCGTTTCAACCGGCAAATGTGGCACCGCCGAATGTGGCGTGAGTTGCAATTGTGGTTGCCCATATACTGCGATGGAAACTCGCGGCCATACCGAAGCCATCGAAATTATCGAAGCTCGCTATCCTAATCAATGGCTGGGCTTGGTGATTCCGCCAGAGGAAGATGAATTTGCACCTGAGCGCGCCATGCTGGTGGCCTATTCCCACGACGATAACGAAGTGTGGGATGCGATGAGCCGTGTAACCCACAACCAAGTGGTGCATGTCTATTTTAATGGCCAATATAGCTCCGAGTATGCAGATTGGGCGGCGAGCGAGCCTGCAACCTATGGCGCTCGGCTGAGCCAATCATCACCATTCGGCGGCGATATGATTAGCTTGATGCCTTTATGACGATTCAACAAGCGCAACGCCAACTGGCTGTGCAAATCCTTGGCATGCTCGATTATCAGGCTGCTTGGGAATTACAACGCCATTTAGTGAGCCAACGTAGCGCCGACAGCATTCCCGATACCTTGGTGTTGTTGGAGCACCCATCAACCTATACGATTGGACGCTCTGGCGGCCACGAACACTTGTTGGTCAGCCCCGAAAGCTTGCAACAACGCGGCGCAGCCTTAATCGAGGTTGATCGCGGCGGCGATATTACCTATCATGGGCCAGGCCAGTTGGTGGGCTACCCAATTTTGCAAATTCGCGATCATGGCCGCGATTTACATCAATATCTGCGCATGCTCGAAGCAGTGATTATCGAACTGCTGGCTGAATATGGCCTGAGTGCGCGCCGCTTCCCTGGCTATACCGGGGTTTGGGTTGGCGATCGCAAAATTGCTGCGATTGGCGTGCGCTCGAACACCCGTGGCGTTACCTCGCATGGCTTTGCCCTGAATGTTACGACCAATTTGGATGATTTTGCAGCGATTGTGCCGTGTGGCATTCACGATTATGGCGTAACCTCTTTGGCCGAGCTGTTGCCTGTTGCGCCAGCCTTGAGCGACGTCCAACAACGAGTTATTCGGATTTTTGCCCGCATTTTTGATTTAAACCTGCTAGAGCCTGCTTAGTCGAGGACTATCGAAACTATGCCAACTATTCTTTCTGTTTGGGCGCACCCCGATGATGAAGCTTTTGGCCCGGTTGGGGTGCTGGCCCAGGCCCGTGCTGCTGGTTATCGGGTTGTGATTATCACCGCAACCCATGGCGAACGTGGCGATATTAGCCCTGAAGTGGAAATTGATCCTGCTCAATTGGGTTCGGTGCGCCTAGAGGAGCTGTATCAAGCATGTCAAGCAATTGGCGTCGATCGCAGCATCGTCTGGGATTATCCCGATGGTGGCTTGGCGCTGGCAAATGCCACCGAATTGCGCGATAAAATTGTCGAAGTGCTGAATGCAGAGCAGCCAGAAATTGTCTTGACCTTTGGCCCCGATGGAATTTATGGCCACCCAGACCATATTGCGATTAGCATGGCTACAACCCAAGCCTTTGCTCAATATATGGCCTTGAATCCCAGTAGCGAACAGCCGCGCTTATATTATCAAAGTGTCGCGCCAGGTAGCGATCGGGTAATTAATTCTGCGAGTAGTGGCGATTTCCCCGACCCGCTGCCAGCAACCACGATTATTGATGTTAGTGAATTTGCTGAAACCAAGCGCGCAGCCTTAGATGCCCATGCTACTCAGCGCCACGATTGGCAACAATTTCTCGATAACCATGATTGGTTTAATACTGCCTATCTCCATCGCGTTTATCCTTCGTTCGGCTTGAACGATCAGCCAGAAACGAAACTTTTTGCATGAACACCAAGCTTGAAACCAAAGCCCAAGCAACGGCTGGTCGCAGTATTGCGCTAGCCGCTTTGTTATTAATGGTTGGCAATTTTGCCAGCCGCATCCTTGGCCTTGTCCGCGATAAAGTTATCAATCACAATTTTGGGGTTGGCGCAGAAACCAGCCTCTATTCGTTGCTCAGCGCCGTGCCCACCCAGCTCTACGATTTTTTGGTTGGTGGCTTGGTCAGCGCGGCGCTCGTTCCAGTGCTTAGCGATTACATCGATCAGCAGGATGATGGCGATTTATGGCAAATTATCAACACGATTTTGACCATACTCAGCCTTGTTTTGGGCTTTTTGGGTGGGCTAGTTTGGCTTTTTGCAGCGCCAATTAATCAGGTGTTGGCTTCTAAAATTGTTGCTAGCCCAACCATGCTCAGCCTTGGCGTGTCGATGTTGCATTCGATGGTCATCGCCGTGGTTTTTATGTGCTTGTCGGGCGTGCTGACTGGTTTATTGCAAGCCCAACGGCGGTTTTCATTACCAGCCTTTACCTCGACCGTGTTTAATCTGGCCTTGATTGTGCTAATTTGGTTTTGGCCGCAGGATGCGCGGGTGTTGGGTTGGGCGATGGTGGCTGGGGCGTTGGCGCAAGTTGGCTTGCAATTGCCAGCCTTGCGCGCTGCCCGCTTGCGCCCGATGCTGCGTTTGAACCACCCAGGCGTGCGTCGAATTGGTTTACTCTATGCGCCAGTTGCGTTAGGCATTAGCTTCTCGTTTGTTGGCACGCTGATCGATCGTCAGCTGGCAGGCAGCATTGATGACCTATCTGCCTCGTATATGCGCAATGCCACAACCTTTATTCAATTTGCCTTGGGCTTAGTTTCCGCGGCCATCTCGATTGCGATTTTGCCAACCCTCGCGCGGCTCAACAGCGATGGCGATGAAGTAGGCTTTCGGCGTATCTTAGGCATTGGGCTAAAAGTGGTATTGCTGCTGATTGTGCCAATGTTGGTGATTTTTGGCTTGCTGGGCGAGTCTGTACTGCGAATTTTATTTGAAGGTGGCAAGTTTAGCCCAGAAAATACTCGGGTTACAGCGCTGGTGTTGCTGGCATATTTGCCAAGCATGTTGGCGGCGGCGATCGATCAGCCATTAATTTTCGCTTTTTATGCTCGCAAGAACACCTTGTTGCCCAATTTGGTGCAAGCTCCGGCGATTGCCAGCTACTTTTTGGTGGCTGGTTTGAGCTATCGTCATTGGGGCATGTATGGCCTGATTGCAGGCAATGTAGCTCAATTGACTGTTCACGCCTTAGTGATGGCGGTCGTGGCCCATCGGCGCTTACGGGTTTTTGATGGCCAAGCCATGCTGCTTGCAGGCGCCAAAATTGCTCTGGCGGCCTTGGTCATGGCCGCAGCATGTTGGGGGTTATTACAATTGTTGCCAACCACGCCCAGCAAATTGAATGCGCTGCTGGTGCTGATGGTGGCGGGCGGCGGCAGTGGCTTAATCTATTTGGGCTTATTGTGGTGGCTCAAACTCGATGCGCTGCTATTTTTTAGCCAAGCATTGCAACGCAAATTCAAGCGTAACGCTGCTTAACCGAAATACGGCGGAGTTTGTGCTCCGCCGTGTTTGATCAATCAGGGCAGTTATTTACGCCGAAAGGTATATTCGATGCCTTGTTGCAGCGTGCTATAGGTCACAACGCTGCGCAAATCGAGGCCAACGCTGACGATGGTTTGGGCAATTTCAGGCCGCAAGCCAGTCAGCACCATACGCGCACCAAGCAGCTGAATTGCTTGCGAGGTTTGCACCAACAACGAAGCCACATAGGTATCCAAGACTGGCACGCCAGTAATATCGAGAATCACGAAATCGGCGCGATATTTGCCAACTCCCGATAAGACCGCCTCGGTCATGCGTTGTGCTCGTTGCTGATCGAGTGCGCCAATCAATGGAGCGACCAACACTTGATCATTAAGCGGAATCAACGGCGTTGAAAGCTCATCAAGCAAGTTTTGTTGCAGGCCGATAATCTCGGTTTGTAGCCGCTCGCGTTCGCGAATATCGTGTTGATGGGTGCGAATTTCTTGGCGCAACTTAAGCTCGGTCATCAACAATTCAGCAAATTCATGCAAAATATCGAGTTCTTCAGCTGTCCACACCCGTGGCTTGCTATCGATCACACAGAACGCGCCAAGCACATGGCCATCGCTGCGAATCGGCATACCAGCATAGCTAATCACGCCCAAATCGGGGATGGCAAGGTTATCGTGAACTAAAGGATGTTCGCGGGCATCGGTGACAACTAACTCACTGCCATTGCTGACGACATGTTGACAAAATGAATGGCTCAAGGGTGTTTCGCGGCGTTCTGCCCAAGGCTCGCCCAAGCCAACATGACTTTTGAAATATTGGCGATGATGTTCAACTAAGGATAGTAATGAAACTGGTGCTTGCAGCACCTTGCTTGCTAAACGGGTCAATCGATCAAAGGCTGGGTCGAAAGAAACATCAAGGAGCCCTAGCTCTTGTAGTGTCTCGGTTCGGTCAGCATTGTCAAGCTGCGATCCTGATGCTGAAGACATATGCCAGACTCTCCACATAATAGCGTTACTCAAAACAGTAACAGAGTTATTAAGATTGCACAATTGCCACGATAGGGTAACCATGAGGGGTAAGTGAAGGATGAAGGATGAAGGATGAAGGATGAAGGATGAAGGATGAAGGATGAAGGATGAAGGATGAAGGATGAAGGATGAAGGATGAAGGATGAAGGATGAAGGATGAAGGATGAAGGATGAAGGATGAAGGATGAAGGATGAAGGATGAAGATAGTTTCGCCACGATTGAGACTTGAACCACGAAACGAATACCCCTCGCCCGCGTCCAGTGGGAGAGGGGCTGGGGTGAGGGAATCAGGCTATAGGCTATGGGGAACCCATTCTAACTAATCTGTGCAATCTGTGGCTAAAAACTTAATCTTCGCGATCTTCGTGGCCCTTCGTGGTTTCTATACCTGCTCTGATCCCTTACCTCTGATCCCTGACCCCTACTTTAACGTGGTATACTATAACGCAGTGCGTCATTTGGATTCAGGAGTAGCGCCATGCAACGGACGATCGGCTTGTGCCTTGGCGGTGGCGGCGGCAAAGGCAGCGCTCATATTGGCGTGCTGCACGAGCTAGAACGAGTTGGTATTCAACCAAATATGGTGGCCGGAACCAGCATTGGCGCGATTATTGGCGCGGTTGTGGCGGCTGGCTACAACGCTACCACTATCGAGCAGGCCTTTCGCTCAACTCCATTGCGCCGCATTCTCAGCCTTGATCCCGCTAGCTGGGGCTTGATTGGCTCGGAAAAATTGGCTGGCGTGCTCAGCGAATTATTGGGCGACCAGCTGATCGAGGATTTGCCAATTCCCTATGCTGCGGTCGCTGTTGATTTAGTAACCGGCCATGAGATTGTGCTGCAACGTGGCTCGTTGGTTGAGGCAGCACTTGCAAGTGCCGCCGTGCCTGGCGTGTTTCCGCCGCGTCGCATTGATCGCTATATTTTGGCCGATGGTGGTATTCGCAATAATTTGCCAATTGACATAACTCGTCAGCTTGGGGCTGAACGGGTAATTGCCGTTAATTTAATTGGCGAATTTGATCAATTTGAGGTGAGCAGTGCTGCCCAAAGTAGCCTTTTTTCGTGGCGGCGTTGGGTTCCACTCACCCAATTGGCCTTGGCTGAACGCGCGATTGGGATTATGGTGCATCAAATTACCTTGCAACGCTTGCGTGAAACTCCGCCCGATCTGCTATTTAGCCCCGATGTGAATCGCATGAGCATGGCCGATTTGCTTCACCTTGATGATGGAATTCAGGCAGGAATTGCTTGTGTGGCTGATTATTATGAAGAATTGCAGCAATTGGCGCTGTGGCAACGCGGCGAATTAGCCTAGGCCGAAATCGAGTACACTCTAAACCGTCATTAAGCCGACCACGTTGGTCGGAAGGAGAATTTATGCGGTTTATTGGCTATTTTTTAATGATCGGTAGTTTGGTTGCTTGTGGTGGCGCGACAGCTACAAACGTGCCTCCAACCGAACAGGTGGCCCAAGCTGCCACTGCCACGGCAACTGCCGAGCCTGTTTTGCTCGTACCATCGGCCACCCCAACCGTGCCAGCGACGGTTGCTCCACGTCCACAAGTTACCCCAACCACCGACGAGTTGGCAAATATTCCAGGCGATAGCACATCCTTTATCGTGATTGATGAGCTGAAAACCTATACTAATCCAACCAAGGCCTTTTCAATTGATGTCCCAAGCGATTGGCAAATGCGCGATAGCGTTGATGCAGGCAATAATTTGCTGTTTTGGGTCGACCCCTTAGAACAAGCATTTATTCAATTGCTGCTAGTTGATGATAGCCAAAACTTGATTACCAATGATGAAGAGTTTTTAAACGATTTTATTAGCCAAATCGTGGGTGAGTCTGCGGAGTTTAATCTTGATCAGCCAGTCAAGCAAGCAGATGGCACAACCTATATTTCCTATAGTTTTATTGATAGCCAAAGCTTGCTAGCGATGAGCGGCGATGGTTATGTGCGCCGTGATGGCAATTATCTCAGTATGATTCAGATTTTGGTGCCGCTTGAGCAATTTGAGAGCTTGCAGCCCGACCTACAACGCATTGTCCAAAGCTACAAAATCGATCCCAATATTCCATTGCAATAAAAAAAGCGCAGGGATGGCTCAACCATCCCTGCGCTTGCACTGAATTTAGAAATCGCAGCCAGTGCGAGTAATTGGCAAATAGGCTTTGTAATCGCCACCTTGCAGTTGTTCTGGAGCATACACCTGTTGGCGTGGTGCTTCTGGGGCAGGGTTTTTGACCCATGCAGTCCGCTGCAAGTCTTGGCGGCTCATTGGCCAAGGCATCAATTCTGGCAAATTACGGCCTGGGGTTTCCCAAACATAAATATTGCCAGCTCGGCTATGGGCCAAAATCTCAACATAACAATTATTGTCAATATCGGCGATGGTTGGCGCAGCTTGAATACCTTTTTGCGAGCCAGCAGTATTATCATTCGATGGGCCTTCATTGGGCAACGATAACGGAAAACCGCTGTGTAAGGTTCCAGTCCGCGCATCGAGCGCGTACAGCCCCACAATTCCCGCATAAACGCGATCAAATGAATAGGTGCCGAACACAATGTCGATTTTGCGATCGCCAGTGACATCGGCAATCGTCACTTCGCTGCCAAAGACTTTGCGGGTTGGTGCGCCAGCTACTGGCTCTTGGGCATAGAAGAACGACCACATTTGGACGCCATTTTCGCGATAGGCGCGAATCGTGCCATCATCAAAGGTCACAACAAACTCTTTGATGCCATCGCCATCCAAATCGGCGACAACAATTGGGTTATTTGGGGTGAAGTTGACATCCAAAGGAGCGCCTGCCCGTTTGGCATCAGTCCAGCCTGCGCGCCGCGTACCATTTGGCTCGGTCACAATCACCGCGCTGGCAATTTGGGGATCGTAGTTATTATCTGGTAAGCCGTCGGGAGTGCGCACTTTGCCTGCTGCAATAATCTCGTAGCTACCATCGCCATCTAAGTCGGCGACTGCTGGCCCAGAGCGGGTAAACTCCAGATAATCGTGGACGTTCCAGGTGGTTTGGTTGACATGGGTATAGGTGCGAATTGGCCAGCCTGGATATTGGTTGCCATCGCTGTTGTAGCGATAGAAATAGATTTCATCGCGGCCAACCAAAATTTCCGAATAGCCATTGTTATCGATGTCGGCCAAAGCTGGGTGGCCCCAAATGCCCGAACCTTTGTCGGCGCTGCGCGGATAGCCATTGAGGATGGTTCCGTTTGCAGACCAAGCATAGACATTTGGCGCAAAATTGGTGTTGCTGCCAGCTTCGTTGGTTGTGGTTGCAACCACTTCAAGTTTGCCATCGCCGATAATATCGGCAACCGCCACATGCACAACTTCGGGGAAATTGCCATTGGTGATATAGGCCCAATCCATCTCTTTGGGCCAGCCACTTAGGATTGCCCCATTGCGTTGATAGACAATTACTTTGCCGCGTTGGCCGACCGAAGTGCCTTTGCCGCGCGTGCCAACCACGATTTCCAGCAAGCCATCTTGGTTGATATCAGCGACCACCAACGAGCCGTTGACCCGAGGGGTGTTGGAACATGCGCCGCCAGTCATCCATGGGAAGCCAGGCAGCACTTGGCCATAAATGTTATGGCCCCAAATACAGCCAGTTGCATCGGCGGAGAGAATTTCCGGCGAGCCATCTTTGAACAAATCGACCACGGTTGGTGATGAAAAGTAGGAGCCATTGGGTTTGGTTGCTGGGAAGCCAGCGCGCATCGTGTAGGCATTGGTTGCAGCTGGGCTTGCGACAACTGGGGCTTCAGGGGCGTTCGTTTCGAGCGGCTTTGCCGAAACTGTGCTCAGGCTAAAAATAACGAGCAGAACAAACATCATCCTTCGAATGAACATACCAGACACTCCTCCGTGACTGCAAACATGGCAGTTAAATGGAAATAATGGGTAGATCGTGCTATGCTAAGCCCTAATTGACTATAGGCCAACAGTCCTATTCGCCTTTAAAATTTTATTAACAAGTATGTATTTTTTAAGCATTTAGGAATAGCCAATGAGTGATTCGATTTTGGCTCAGGCTGCGCCGCCTGCTGATCAGCGAATTTGGTATGCTGCCGATCCATTGCAATTTGGCGATTTGCGCTTGCCAGCTGGCAATGGGCCATTTCCTGTGGTCATCGTTGTCCATGGTGGTTTTTGGCGCGCTCGCTATGACCTTGAGCATATTGGCCACGTTTGTGCCGCCCTGACTGCACTTGGCTATGCGACGTGGAATATTGAATATCGGCGGGTTGGCAATGGCGGTGGGTGGCCCACTACCTTTTTCGATGTTGCCCAAGCTGCCGATTTTGTGCCCCAGTTGGCCCAAACCTATCCGATTGATGCGCAACGGGTGCTAAGTTTGGGCCATTCTGCTGGCGGCCATTTGGCTTTATGGCTTGCTGCACGCTCGAAACTTGCCCCAACCAGCCCACTTTGGCAAGCCCAACCGTTGCGCTTACAAGGCGTGGTTAGTTTGGCGGGAGTTGCCGATTTGGCCTTGGCTGATCAACGGCGTTTGAGCCAGCAAGCGGTGCAAGAATTATTGGGTGGCTCGCCAGCAGAGTATCCAGAACGCTACCATGATGCTTCGCCAGCTGCCTTATTGCCCTTGGGCGTGCCCCAAATTGTGCTGCATGGCACAGATGACGGGCCAGTCCCGTTTGCTATTAGCCAAAGCTATGTTGAGCAAGCAGTAGCTGCTGGCGATGAGGCGCGCTTGGTAGCGCTGCCAAACGCTCATCATTTTGAGTTAATCGATCCGTCAAGTCGCGAGTGGCCTGCGGTTGTGGCTGCGGTTCAGGATTTATTGGCAACGCCGTAGGCTTCGCGGGTTTCTTGGCGCAGCAACAACCACAGCCCAGCAATCGGCAAGAGTAATGGGGTAAAGCCATAGCCAATCCCAAAATCGCTCCAAACCGTATCCTTGGGAAACCAATCGCGCTCGATTAAGGTCAAAATTCCAACCGTAATTACGCCCAAGAACTCAATCGCACAGACCGCCATAGTTACGCGCCATGCTTGCGGTGTGCGCCGCCCAAAGCCTAAGAAAGCGATCCCATAAATTAACGCGGCGATGGTGGTTAAGCCATAGGCCAGTGGCGCTTGATTGAATTTGGTGGCAACTTGAAACAAGGCCCGCGCGCCAGCAGAAATTGCCAACACACAATAGGCAAAGCGTAAAACCCGGCTACTACCTGCTAAAACTTCCGATTCAGTGGTTTGATCAGTACGCGCCATTGCGCCACTATCCTTTCAACAACAAAAAACGCCGAGCAACAACGTTGACCTCAGCGTCTAAGTTTTGTATAGGATACCATAAACTTTGGCTGCTTCGAGCAAAAAAAGGGTTTATTGGCCGCTTGCTTGGGCAGTTTTTTGGGCCAAAACCTGCTTGAGCACGCTTAAATGCTGACTCGCTTCTTTGATTAATGCAGAACGCATCAGCGGAGCAAATGGGCGTAAAAACCACTTGAAATCAAGCGCCGTGCTAATGATTAAGCGCGTGCCTGCTGGCTCAACCACAAACTGATAATCCATATCCGATTGCATTAACGGCGAGCTAATAGTGAATTTGATCTGTTTTGGCGGCTCGTAATGATAAACTTTCAACTGCATTTTCATCGGAATCCCCGCCACTTTGGCGTGTTCCTCATAGATTGCGCCAACGCCCGCGCCGCTGATGTGTTGAGTATGGGTGACTGGCAGCCACCACTCGCGGTTATTTTCAAACCGACAAACATAGTCAAAGGTCGTCGCTTGATCGCTGCTCAGCAATTCGTTGGCGCTAATGCGTAATGGCTTTGGCATGGTGCGTTCTTCTCCACTATTACCCGCCTAATTCCGACATTCCTCGAACTGTTGGTTTAACCCCTTCGGGCAAGCCATGGCCCCAAGGTTTAATCCAAACCGCATGCCTGATCAAGGCTGCTAGCTCTTCGTCGCTGCCGTTGCCCCGTAAGGCTGCTCGCAAATCAAGCTCATTATCGCGCAGCAAACACAGGTGCAATTTGCCGTCGGCAGTCAGCCGCATGCGATTGCAGGTAGCACAAAACGGGTCGCTAATTGAGCTAATAAAGCCAATTTTGCCTTGCGCTCCAGGAATTTGATAGGTGCGCGCTGGGTCAGCTCCATACCAACCAAGGAAATCGAGGCCCAAGTTGGCTTCAATCTGACCAATTAATTCGTTGCTCGGCACCACGCCGTTATCAGCTACATCAGCCACGCCAACCAACGGCATAACCTCGATAAAACGCATTTGCCATGGTTTATCGATCGTCAGTCGAGCCAAATCGAGCACTTCATGATCGTTCATGCCACGTACAATCACACAATTGAGTTTGAGTGGAGTTAGCCCAGCTTGTTCTGCGGCTTCGATGCCAGCCCAAACCCGCGCCAAATCGCCGCCACGCGTAATTTTGCGGAAGTTTTCGGGGTTGAGCGAATCGATGCTGATATTGACTCGTTTGAGGCCTGCATCGGCCAATTGCTGGGCAATCGGCGCTAACAATAAGGCGTTGGTGGTCATCGAAACTTCGTTAATGCCTGGAGTATTGGCAATTGCCTCGACCAACCCGACCAAATCGCGGCGCAAGGTTGGCTCGCCGCCAGTCAAGCGAATCTTTTCAAAGCCAGTTTGGGCCATAATGCGCACCAAGCGAATCAACTCGTCATTGGTCAGCAATTCTGGTTTGGGCGCAAATTGCATGCCCCATTCGGGCATACAGTAGAAACAGCGAAAATTACAGCGGTCGGTGAGTGAAATCCGCAGGTAATTAATCCGCCGCCCATGGGCATCGTGGGCAGGGCCAGTTGCGTGGATTTGGCTGGTTTGAGGGCTTTCCAGTAGTTCAATCGGCATCATCGGCTTGCTCTTTCAGACAACAATGACGCATAGCAGCAGCCATGCGTCATTGAAGCGTTACCAGTGGCAAGGCGCTAGGCCGCCACCATGGTTTCAATACTGATGCGGCCTGCGAGCGTGCGCGCAACTTCGCGGAACGCATCTGCATAGGCATCTTTGGCGCTTTGGGTAACCGCTGGTTGGCCAGTGTCGCCACCTTCGCGAATTGACATACCCAATGGAATTTCACCTAAGAATGGTACACCCAATTTCGTGCTGGCAGTTTGGGCGCCGCCATGGCCAAAGATGTCGTAGCGCTTGCCAGTGTCGGGAGCGATAAAGTAGCTCATGTTCTCGACAATCCCCAAGATGGGTACATTCAACTTGCGGAACATCTCAACGCCTTTAATCGCATCAGCAAGGGCTACATCTTGTGGCGTGGTTACCACAACCGAGCCTGAAAGCGGAATCGCTTGGGCCAAAGTTAATTGAATATCGCCAGTGCCCGGGGGCAAATCGACGACCAAATAATCCAGCTGGCCCCAATCGACCTCGAACAAAAATTGACGCAACATCGATGAAATCATCGGCCCACGCCAAACCAAAGGTTGGCTATCATCAACAAAATAGCCTACCGAAATGATTTTAATGCCATGCGCTTCGAGCGGGGCAATTTTTTGATTTTCGGTAATGCCTGGTTTGCCGCGTGCGCCAGTCATCAACGGGGCGCTTGGCCCATAAATATCAGCATCGAGCAAGCCAACCCGCGCGCCTTCTTGGGCCAACGCGACCGCAAGATTAACTGCAACTGTTGATTTGCCTACGCCGCCCTTGCCTGAAGCTACCGCCAAAATATGGCTCACGCCAGGCACGCGGGCTTTATCAGGAATCCCATTGTATGACCGCACGGTAGCGGTAAAATCGACCTCGATTTCGCTTACACCAGGCACTTGGGCCAAGGCTGCGCGTACATCGTTGGCCAACTGGTCCTTGAACGGACAGGCTGGCGTGGTCAGATCGACGAGGACGACGACGCGTCCGCCATCGATGGTCAGCTCTTTGATCATTTTGCGAGCAACTAAGTTGCCGCCGAGTTCTGGCTCTTGCACCGTTGCAAGGGCAGCCAAGACTGCCTCTTGTGTTGGCGCATCCGCCCGTTTCCCAAACAAGCCCATGGTGCTATGCGCTCCTATAACAATGATGCGAGTGTCGCGCACCATTGAGCAATCTTGTTATGCTATTTAGAACGATTATAGCACGACTAGCTATGACTTAAGTCGCTGTAGCAAAGGATGAGGGATGAATTATGAGGGATGAAGGTCAAAAATCAGAAATCAGAAGTCAAAAGAGAAGAATGAAGAATGAAGGATGAAAGCAAAAATCAGAAGTCAAAAGGCAAAAATCAAAACCGAGGGATCAGGATTGAGGGGTCAGGGTTATTGGCTATTGGCTATCGGCTTTTGGGAACATAATCAAGCTAATCTGTGGAATCTGTGGCCAACGGAAAGGATGAAGGATGAGGGATGAAGTTAAGAACAGAGAACAGAGAATATAATCCAAACAATCTGTGCCAATCTGTGGCGAAAAAATAAGGCTTGCGTTCTTTGCGCGCTTTGTAGTTACAAACCTTCGTGCCCTTCGTGGATCATTAGCGCAGAGCCAGGGTGCGGAATTCAGGGGCGAGGGGCCAGAGTTCGTGTTTTAAGCCTGATCCCTGACCCCTGATTCCTGATCACTTATTTATTCTTACGCACGCCAGTGAAGCCTAAAGCGCCTGGCCCAATGTGGGTTCCCACAACTGCGCCAATTTCGGCCAGCACAATTCGTTCGGCGGGGAAAATTTCGTTGAGGCTTTGGGCAAACTCTTGGGCTTCTTCCTCGTTGCGTGAATAGAGCACTGCTAACTCTTCGAAGGGAGCCATATTGCGGGCTTCTTCGATCAAGCGAGCCACAGCTTTTTTCTTGCTGCGTACTTGCTCGAACGGCTTAACTTCGCCATCGCGCACGTCGATAATTGGCTTGACGTTGAGCAAGGTGCCGAGCAAGGCGCGGGTTTTGCCAATTCGGCCCCCTTTTTCGAGGTAGCGCAAGGTATCCAAGGCGGCCAGCAAGCGCGTGCGCTCAACGATGCTATGCACCAAGGCTTCAATTTCATCAGCCGATTTGCCTTCTTTGGCGGCGCGGGCTGCCAAAAGCGCTGCCCAGCCTTGCGACATGGTGGTGCTTTGGACATCGATTACCCGAATATCGAAATCGGGCAATAATTCGGCAGCTTGTTGAGCTGAGCGAATCGTACCGCTCAACTTGCCAGCAATATGAATCGAGATAATTGGCTCATCGTTGCCAATTGCGCGATACAGTTGCTCGAAGGCCCCAACTGAAGGCTGCGACGTCGTTGGCAAATTGTTGCTAGCTACTAAGCGCGCATAAAATTGATCGTGGGTAATTTCGACGCCATCGGAGAACGATTCTGCATCGAAATTAACCGTTAATGGAATCACATGAATGTCGTGTTCTGCTGCCAACCCTGGCGGAATATCAGCAGTACTATCGGTTACAATAATCGCCACTTGGCCTCCTTCTGGCATTATTTTCGCCAAATCGTAGCGAGCGGCCTTTGGCTATACTGCCAGCACACTGCTCGCTAAGGGAATAGCTACCCCACGCAGCCGTATAATAGCCGAAAATGGCGCTGCGTGGGGTGTTGCTTTGGTGTATGGATTGCTTGGTTGCTGCGCAGGTGCTTTGCGGCGTTTTACTCGATCCCTTCGTACACCACCACGCCCATTGCATTTGGCCCAAGGTGGGCTCCCAGCGCTGGCCCATATTCAACAATCATGACCTGATCGCGAGGATAGATCGGGTCGATCTTCTCAAGCAATTTCTCCACATCATCGGGCGTGGTGCTGTGCATAATCGCCACCTGCTCGACTTTGGGAAAATCCTCAATAAAGGTAAACAGGCCTTCAATCGCTTTGGCTCGGGTGCGAGTGCGATCGTAGGGCACAATTTCACCATCATCAAGAATCAGCAAAGGTTTGATTCGTTGCATCGAGCCAAGCATTGCCGAGGCTTGCGATAAACGCCCGCTACGTTCAAGATAATCAATTGAATCAACAAAAAACACCACATGGGTCAATTGAATAGTTTGCATCACTGTCCGATGCACTTCATCAATTGAGGCGCCATCAAGTGCTGCTTTGGCCGCAGCGATCGCTACCATGCCCAAGCCCAACGAGGTCGAGGTGCTATCAATTACCTCAACCCGCGTCAGCGAGGCTGGCAATTTATCGCGGGCAATCGTTGCCGATTTAACCACGCCGCCAAAGCGATTCGACAAGTGAATTGAAAAGACCCCGTCATATTCACGGGAAAATTGACGATAATACTGTTCAAACACTCCTGGTGCTGGTGCAGTCGTATAAGGATACGGCCCACCCTCGGCCATCCGCCGATAAAACTGCTCGTTGCTAATGTCGATTCCAGCTCGCAACGTCTGATCTCCAAAATGCACATAGATTGGCACAACCGTGATGTTCAGCTCTTGTGCCAAGGCTGGTGGAATATCAGCAGTGCTATCGGTAATAATCTTTACTCGCGCCATAACCCAACATATCTCCATCGCGCCGTCAGAAACGGGGCTGTGTATCACTCCGCAGAGAGAATGTAATCATAAAATGGTTGTCCGCCGTTTTGCACCTCAACATCAAGCGCCGGGTAGGTTGCGTTGATCTTGTGGGCTAGTGTTTCAGCCTGTTCCGCCGAACATTGTTCGCCATAATAGATGGTAACGATCTCATGCTCGTCCAAATCCATCCTGGCTAAGATGCGATCAATCACGTCGTCGGGCTGATCGCCAGATTCAACCAGTGCGCCATTGAGCAAGCCAATTGTCTGGCCATCGCGCACTTCAACTTCATTTACAGTAGCGTCGCGCACAGCAGTGGTAATTTCCGCCGTGGTAATCGCTTTAATTGCGCGGCTCATGGCCTGCACATTTTCCTCAGCGCCAACCGCATAATTAAAGGCAAACATTGCCGCCATGCCTTGAGGCACGGTTTTGGTTGGAATCACATGCACAACTTTATTGGTTAATTGTTGGGCTTGTTGCGCCGCCAAAATCACATTGCTATTATTTGGCAAAACCACAACTGCTGGCTGGGGCAATTTCTCGATTGCCGTTACCAAATCTTGAATCGATGGATTCATGGTTTGGCCGCCAGTCACTACTTCGCCAACATTCAACGATTCAAACAGCTCACGGAAGCCTTGGCCTGGCGCAACCGCGACCACCCCAACATCGCTCACTGGCTCATCGGGCTTGACCCGCGCTGGTTGGCTGGTTTGTTGGGCTTTGGCCTCATGCAAATCGCTGCGCTGTTTATCCATATTAGTAATTTCAATTGCCCCAAGGCTGCCCCATTGCACCGCATAATTCAGCGCATCGCCAGGCCGCAAGGTGTGCAAATGCACCTTGACCAAGCGTTCATCGCCGACCGCCACCACCGAAGTGCCCATTTCAGCAATTGTGCGCCGCACATCGTCGTAAGGGATGTTTTCGCCTTGGATCATAAAGTTGGTGCAATAGCCAAAATCATCATCGCTATGAATATCATCAAACGCCATCGCCACTTGATCGATTGGGGCAACTCGTTGCTCAAGCTTCTCACCACGGGCAAATGCCTGCGCACCTTCGAAGAGCACATACAAGCCTTCGCCGCCAGCATCGACCACGCCAGCATCGCGTAACATTTTCATCAGGTTGGGCGTATTATCGACCGAAACCCGCGCACCTTTAACAATTAAATCAAGCACTTCGTGCCAGTTCATTTCTGGCTTAAAGCCTGCCCGCGCTGCCTCGCTAGTTTCGCGAATAACCGTGAGCATCGTGCCTTCGACTGGCTTGATCACTGCTTTATAGGCAGTGGTTGAGGCTTGTTCTAAGGCAGCAACCAAAATTTCGGGCGTACAAACCTGATGGCCGGCCATGCCCTGCGAAAGCCCGCGCAAAATTTGCGAAAGAATCACCCCAGAGTTGCCGCGAGCGCCCATCAAAGCCCCGCGATACACTCGTTCGGCCACCACAGCGACCGAGGCATCATCCTGCACATCTTTGAGCGCTGCTGTCAGCGTAAGGTTCATGTTGGTTCCTGTATCGCCATCGGGCACAGGAAACACATTGAGCGCGTTGACAGTTGCCACATTCTGGCTAAACCACGCTGCGGCTGCGCGAAAAACTGCCAACAGCCGGGTGCCATCAATTTGATTCTTCGGTGCGCTGTCCACGCAGACCTCCCATTACGCCAAAACGTCGCCAGCGGCTGGGCTGGCCTTCGGTTGCATCTTTTGTTGGTTCTTTGTCTGCTTGCTCAATCCGCAGGCCCTGAACATGGACATTGACCGTAATATTGGCCTCGCCAAGTGCATGCACAACCGCGTACTGAACAGTTTCCATAATATTGCGGGCAACAGTGGCAATCCGTGTGCCATACTCGATGATCACAAACAGATCGATATTAATTGCCTCGCTACTGACTTGTACGTCAATACCTTTATATTGATCTTCCGGTCGCAACACATGGGCGACACTATCGCGTAAGTTGCGCGGGGCCATGCCCACAACGCCGTAGCATCGCACTACCGCTCCTGCTACCACAGTAGCAATGGCGCGAGAATGGACCTCGATGCGTCCAGCGTCGTTTTGGCGCACATTCGCGAGACTTGTTTTCTCGTTCACTCGAACAGTCCTCGCAACTAGATGGTTCGATGGTCGGCGCTCATGAGCGTCGGTTTTTTGATGAGAATAGCGCGGAACTAACCGCGCTACTGCTGTATGATACTCGATTATGCAAGAGCTAGCATAGGCCATAATGGGCCTCAATTTGCGGCCAAACTGGCCCTTGATTACCAGGTATTTAGCTGTGGCACTTGCCTACGGTTAAAAGTTGCATCAGAGCGCGTCCTATGGTATAGTCAGCGGGTACAGCCACCAAGGGTGGCTCTTTTTAAGTCTCAACTACGGAGGTCCGCCCATGGCAGTCTGCCAAATGACGGGGAAAAAGCGCTCCTTCGGCCACAATGTGAGCCACGCTAAAAACCGTACCAATCGCTCATGGAAACCAAATATCCAATGGGCTATGGTTGAAGTTAATGGTCAAATGAAGCGAATGAAAGTTAGCACCCGCTATATTCGCACCATGTACAAAGATCGCTAATGCTTGTATCACCGCAGAGGTGCGTTGCGGCAAGGAACCTCGGTTTTGACCGCAACGCATTATAGCGGATAGCTATACCCTTTGCAATAGTTTTTAACTATTATTTGACCTCAGTTCAAGCTACTTTTTAACACCTAACAATTCAATAAATCCCCCAATGCATACAATAGTCCCATTGTACACTAGCACTTTACTCCTAACCTATGAAGAAACTTTGAACATCTATAAACTACCCCTTTTGGCTTATTGATCTTGACGAATCTCTTGCTATACTATACTTGTTATACTGTAACTGTAAGAATTACAGTTCGTGGCGTGGTTTTTGCTTCAGACATCATCCAGGATGTGTAAGCAGCCCGTCACAATCCAGCAAACATCCAAGCTAACCAGACGTAACGTAGTACATTGTATAAAGAATCCTGCGGGTTCAATAGATAGCTTTCGTGCGCCGCCAGCTAGCGAAAGCCATAGTGGGCGTAGCCCAGCGAGCGTGGACGATGACAAAGTATGAAACGATGAATGTAGCAAAAAACCAACCGGAGCTTGAAGATGCCCCTGAGGGCTGGGAGCTTGAGCCGGGTTTTAATGATGAAGACGCAGAATTAGCCATAGTAAACCTACGCCGCAAGAAAACGCTCTATTCCGAGGCTGTCGAAGATTCAGTCCAGATGTATTTGCGTGAAATCGGCGAGGTCGAGTTGCTTACCGCCGAGGAAGAAATTACCCTCGCCAAACAAATTGAAACTGGGCGCAAGGCGGAGCTCCAGTTGCAAACCGAGCAATACGCAACCTGGGATGAGCGCAAAGCCCTCGAACGCCGCGTCGATTATGGTAACGAAGGCCGGCGCAAGCTAACTCAAGCCAATTTGCGCTTGGTGGTCAGCGTCGCCAAAAAATATATCGGCAATCATATGTCGTTCATGGATCTCATCCAAGAAGGCAATATTGGCTTGATGCGTGCCGTCGAAAAATTCGACTATCGCAAAGGCAACCGTTTTTCAACCTATGCTACTTGGTGGATTCGCCAAGCAGTAACCCGGGCAATTGCCGAGCAAAGCCGTACGATTCGCTTGCCAGTTCACTTGAGCGAATCAATCGCGCAAATGCGCCGCGTTGCCTACCAGCTTGAACAAGCTCTACAACGCGAGGCCACTCCCGATGAGTTGGCCGATGCCTTAGGTGTAAGTTTGCGCAAGGTCAAGCGCATGCTGAATGCCTCGGTGCAGCCAGTGTCGCTTGAGCAACCAATTGGCAAAGAAGGCCAAGGGCGGGTTGGCGAGTTTCTGGCCGACGATACCGATGAAGCGCCACTTGAGCAAGCAACCCGCATGATGTTGCACGATGAGTTGGCCGATGCGCTTTCGCAATTGCCCGACCGCGAACGCCAAATCTTGCAGTTGCGCTATGGCTTGGCCGATGGCAAACGCCGCACTCTCGAAGAAGTCGGGGCCGAATTCGGGATTACCCGCGAACGTACCCGCCAAATCGAGGCCGAAGCTATGCGCCACTTGCGCCAACCCAATGTTGGTCAACACCTCCGAGCATACCTTGACTAAGCATTAGGTTTTTACTATGGCTTATGAACCCTCGCTACCGCCTTGGTGGCGGGGGTTTGTTGTTGATCCACGAAGCGACACGAAGTTACACGAAGGACGGAAACCGCGAAGATCGCGAAGCATTATTTTTAGCCACGAATTGCACCGATTGATTTGATTATCGTTCCCATAGCCCAACGCCCATAGCCATATGTTCTCTGCGCCGCTGCGTTAACAGCGTGATCCACGACGGCTTGTTTTTTTGCCACAAAGTGCCACAGATTGTTGGGATTATGTTCTATGCTCTATGTTTTATGTTCTATGCTCTATGTTCTATTTAGCCACGAATTCCACGAATGCTCACTATTCATCCTTCATCCTTTCCAACTCTGCGCCTCTGCGTTCAATCCAAATCCTTTTTTAGTTACAAATAATGTCCCGATAGCCAAAAGCCCATAGCCATTAATCCCTGACCCCTAATCCCCATAGGTGGTAACTTAAGCTCTGACAGGCTTAGGGATAGGCATACAAAGAACCTCGTGGTATGCTGGAAGCAATCACCCAACCAGCAGCACGAGGTTCCCCATGCATTCTACCACACCACCCGCC
>NZ_LGKP01000010.1 GCF_001306135.1 Herpetosiphon geysericola
GAGCCAGGATCAAACTCGCCGACAAGTGACCGAAGTCACTGCGTGTGCTACTGATTTAGAGAGTGGTAGCACGGTCACTCTGTTGGTTGGTAGAATCCGACCAACGCATTGACGGTGACAAAAAAAAAGAAAATATTGATGCATGGAATGTGCTGCGGACGCAGCACCCATCAGTTGGAAAGGTGCAGTTTGGCGATAAAAAATCCGCAGGTTTATTTTACGAACCAAACGGAAGTTTGTTGCCAGTTGTTTGATGTTTATCTCACATCGTTGCTATCAATTGATAGCCCGTGAAGTCTACCACATTCAATCGTTCTTGTCAAACCCTTGCTTGTGGTCGATTTCATTCGGTTTATCGTGTCGTGACTTGTTATAAGTCATTCGTTGACAGCCCGTGAAGTCTACCACATTCAATCGTTCTTGTCAAACCCTTGCTTGTGGTCGATTTCATTCGGTTTATCGTGTCGTGACTTGTTATAAGTCATTCGTTGACAGCCCATGAAGTCTACCGCAAAGTGGGTTGCTTGTCAAATTGGTTGCAAAGGTAAGGTGATCGCCTATAATTGCTCAGGCAAAATCGAATACTACTTCTCTTTTAGTAATAGAGTAACGACATATGCAATTGGCTGGTTTAAGGTTTTTTCAAAATCGATCATCATTATTTGAGTATCCATGGCGCACTTGGCTGGCTGCTATCAGCGGGCTTGTGCTCTGGGCTTTGTTGATATTAACAATTAGCTATCAGTGGCAGGCTCGCACAACAATTACGCTTGGCGATTATTATGATCCACCGTTTCTGCAGGGCAATTTCTCGCCTGGCGAAGTTAGTCAAGGCAATAATCGTTCGTTTCGCTGGACAACCGGCGATGCAACGATTGGCGTCCCATTAGCTGGCCGTGGCAGTTGGACAACCAAAATCGATTTGTTGACTCAACATCCTGATTCAAGCCCAGTTAATGCAGTGCTTGATTTTGGCTCAAATGCAACTATTGCCTTACCAGATACCAATGAGACGCGAATTGTTCATGCCTTGATTCCAGCAAACGCAACGAGCAGCGGTAATGTGGCGCTTGGCTTGCGCTCAAATTTATATCAGGAACAAACTGCAAGCGCTCGCACACTTGGGGTTGCAGTATTTAATGTTGAGCTTGCTTCAACGCAAAGTCGGCCATGGTTGCCACCATTATTAGCAGTGGTATTGCTGAGCCTTATTTTGCTTGGCATCGCCGCAAGCATTTTGCTGACGGGCATCAATTGGCCTTGGGCGGTTGGCTTAAGCGCAGCAATTGGGGTTGGCTTGGCTTTACCAGTGATGTTGGCACGTGTGCCACACACGTTTTGGCTGCCAAATTTGGCAGTTCTGGCAGGTTTGAGCGTTGGCTTAATTGCAGCCCTACGCAAAATCGTGCCTTGGTTGATGCGCAAAGGTGGCATCGAATTAGAGCCACATACATTAACGATCTTGCTTGGCTTGTTTTTATTTGGCTTTTGGATCAAGGCAGCTGGCCAAGTTTATCCTTATATGATAGCCATCGATATTCACTGGCATATGGAGCGGGTACGCTGGATTTTGGATGGACGCTTGGCTGAAATGTACAAGCCTGGTGCATTCAATGAGTCGGTAATGCCGGAAAAGGAATTTGGCAAAGAGCGGCCAATTATTCCGTATTCGCCGTTTTTTCATATTTTTGCCACCTCGTTTGCCTTGCTGCCCTTCCAGATGGAAACAACCGCCAAGATATTTAGCTCAATTATTGATTCGAGCTATATCTTTTTGATCTATTTCTTTGCGCGTTCGTTTGATTTTCCCCGGCGGGTTGGGTTGTTGGCAGCAGCATTCTATAACGTTGTGCCATTGACCTATTTACTGCACTCGTGGGGCAATGTGCCAACCACCTTTGGCATGTGGTGGACATTTATGAGCATTGCCTTCATCATTGGCGCTTGGGGCAAGCTTGATCAGCGCAAGGTTTGGTGGAGCTTCGCCGCACTTTTGACCGTCGCATTTTTGATGTACACGGTAATGGCGGTATTCTTGGGCTTGTTGCTGTGTATTTGGATGAGCTACATCGCCATTACCAAACGCAGCGAACGTCGTCAAGCGCGCTCGGTGATTACGGCCATGCTGGTCGGGGTGCTTGGCTCAACGATCGTTTATTATGGCTTGTATATTCCAGGTATCATCGAAAAGACGATTCCCTATTTCACCACAACCTTTACTGAAGGCCAAGAGGCGGTCGGCGCGATTCAATATCAGCCAACAGCCTACGATAACTTCCTCGCCTATCGCACCCGTTTATGGAATCATGGCTTGATGATTCCATTCTTGTTGCTGCCATTTGCCTTGTGGGTCATTGCCCGCTTGCGCACGCGTCAGCCAGAAACGCGCTTGTGGATGGGTTCGATTTGGATGTGCGCGATGGTCACGGTTTCATTGCTATTTACGGTGATCGACCGCAACGTGCCGATGGTTGATAAACACATTATTTTCTTGATTCCTGTTTGGGCGATTTTGATGGCAATGTTGATGGATTTGGCGCTCAAACGTTGGCGTTGGAGCAGCATTATCTTTGGCTTGGCCTATCTTGGGTTGTTTGCTATGTCGATTGAATTATGGACACGGCGGATTGCATCGGTGAAACAAATATGGTAGTTGATACGAATGAAACTCGTTTGATTGAGCAAATTGACCATTGGGTCAAGCCAATGAACTGGCGGCCAGATTATGCCTCGTGGCGCGAAAAACGCATCTGGCAAGAGCGCTACCAAGCTGAACGCTTAGCGTTGATCGAGCGGTTTGGCGGCGAGCTTGCTAACACCCGCATTTTGGAAATTAGCTGTGGCATGGGCGGCACGTTGGTAGCGTTGGCTCAAGCTGGTGCGCAACCAGTCGCAACTGAGTTCAACCGTGATTATTGCCAGATTAGCAAACTCCGCGCAGCGCGTTACGATCTCAATTTGCCAATTTTGAATGCAGTTGGCGAGGCCGTGCCGTTTGCTGATAATAGCTTTGATTTGGCAATTTGCTGGGATATTGTTGAGCATGTGCAAGATCCAGCAGCCATGTTGGCTGAGTTGCGGCGGGTGATTCGGCCTGGTGGTCGGGTTCTGCTCACCATCATCAATCGCTGGGCATGGCGCGACCCACACTATCATATTCGTGGCATCAATTGGCTGCCACGAACCTTGGCCGATCGTTTGGTAGCAAATCGACTCAAAACCAAACAAGCGATGGGCTTGCAAGATCGCCAGTGCCTAAGCGAAATGCACTATTACACGATGAACCAATTTCGCGATTTAGCTCAACACCATGGCTTCAAGGTTGCAGATATGGAAGCGCTGGATATTCAGCATGGCAGCAAACGCCGCGCCAAAGGTTTCAAAGGCAAGCTGCGCGATCTGGCGTATCGGCTTAAATTAGGCCTACCTGCCTATTATCTGTATCGTGATTGGGTCAAGGGAACCTACGAATTGGTGCTGTGGTAATGCATATTATTCACTACAATCTTACTACCACCAGCAAAGTTGGCGGAGTTGAGAGTTTTGTCTGGGAATTGGCGCAGCAGCAAGTTCGGCTCGGTCATCGGGTGACGATTGTTGGTGGCAATGGCTCGATTAAACGGCCAATGCATGGCTTGCGGGTAATGACCTTTCCGTTTATTGCTCGCGAACGTTTGGCGTGGGGGCCGTTGCGGCGGGCCTATGCGTGGCGCAAATTGGCCGAACGCTTGTCGCTGTTGCCACGGGCTTGGCCAATTTTGAAAACTGCCGATTTGGTGCATATTCACAAGCCCTATGATTTGGTCGTTGCCCCGTTGCTCAAGCGTCATGGCATTCCCACGGTTTATCATGGCCATGGCGAAGATTTTTTTCGCGGCGATGTGCAGCTGATGAACTCAGCAGCCGCGCTGCTTTCGTGCTCAAGTTACAATGCCCAAACCTTGCAGCAACATTATGGGCGAACAGCAACAGTGGTTTACAACGGCGTGGATCTTGAGCATTTTCGGCCATTAGAGCCAGAGCTTCGTTTACGCCACGCAATTGCTGGCGACGCAAAATGGTTGCTAGTCCAACCTGGGCGGATGATGCCGTGGAAGGGTCAGCGCGATGCAATTACAGCCTTGAGTTTGCTCGATGAGCAGTATCATTTGGCCTTTTTGGGTGATGGCGAAACGCGCCAAGAACTGGCTGATTATGCGCAGTCATTGGGCATTGCTGATCGTATACACTTGCTTGGCACCATTGCCCACAGCGAATTGCCGCGCTATTTGGCTTGCGCCGATCTGGTGCTTGGCACAAGCTACACATCGGAGACATTTGGCATGGCCTTGGCCGAAGCCCAAGCCTGTGGTAAGGCGGTTGTGGCTTCGTCGTGGCGCGGCTATGATGATGTGGTGCAAGCTGGCAGCACTGGCGAGCGGTTTAAAGCCCAAGATCCTGCTGATTTGGCGCGGGTCATAGCCCAGCTTTGTGCCGATGATGGCTATCGTGAGCAACTAGCGCAGGCTGGCCGCCAACGAGTGCAACAGCTGTTTCCATGGTCGGCAATCGCCGAGCGGGTTGAAGCGGTGTATCAGAACATAGAGCATAGAACATAGAACATATAGCTACAGGCTTTTGGATATCGGAATGTTTTGTGGTAAGTGAAAAAGATTCTCGCTAGCCCAAAGCCTAGAGCCAATTTCCCTTCGCGTCCTTCGCGCTCTTCGCGGTTTCAATCCTTCATAACGAAGAGGCGCAGAGCGACCGAGGGGTCAGGGATCAGGGGTTAGGATCAAAGGCTAGATTTAACGCAGAGGGTTTATTGCTTTGGGCTTCGGGCGAGTAGGACATAATCCAAATAATCTGTGCCAATCTGTGGCTAAAGTAATACTCATTCGGGCAATTTATGGAACAGATAGCTTTCGCAGTTGTGGATTTTGGGTCTAGTTAGAGCCTAAACTCCGATCCCCAATCCCCGACAACCGATCCCTAACGAATACGGAATAACAATGCAACGATTTTTTGCAACGATCGATAAATATGCCAAAACGCTGCTCGCGACAATGATTGTGGGCTATGTAGCGGTTTTCGCGACCTTATCGTGCCTGAAACTGGCATGGTTTCGCCAAGGCTTCGATATGGCGGGCAACGAGCAGACGATTTGGAATACCTTGCATGGCCGACCATTCCAAATTTCGGTGTTTGCCATGATGCGCTACGATTTTGATGATGGCCCAGTTTTATTACAATTACCGTTAGCATTACTGTATGGCATTTATCAATCGCCATATACCTTATTAGTTTTACAATCGATTGCCTTAGGAATTGCTGCTTGGCCATTGTATTTGATTATTCGTGATCTTTTGCCAAAACCATGGCATGCCTTAGTTGTTGCAGCGATCTATTTATTACATCCCACCACGCAGCATATCAATATGTATGAGTTTCAATTGCGCTCATTCATGATTCCATTCGCCTTGGCAGCATTGCTCTATTTGCGCCGCGAACGCTTAGGTTGGTATTGTTTATTCCTGTTTTTGATGATGTGTACCAAAACAGAGGCAGGTTTCACATTAATTGCCTTTGGTTTATATGCAGCGTGGCAACGCAAGCCTTGGAAATTCATTGCATTTCCGTTGGTGCTTGGGCCTGCGTGGGTTGCGGTTGCTTTGGGCGTAATCGTGCCAGCCTTCAGCGAGGGCGATTTTATTGCTGATATTTATAGTTATGGCAGGCTTGGCAAAACTGTTGGCGATGTGATCACGACCATGCTGACCAACCCAGCCCTTGCCTTCAGCGTCATGACCGAGCCACCAAAACTCAAATATTTGTGGCAATTGTTTGGGCTTGGCGGATTTTTGGCCTTGCTTAGCCCTACTTTATTGTTGGCCTTGCCAGTCTTGGCGCTCAACTTAATCTCGCCAAATGCTGTGCAATTTAGCCTCAATTATCAATATGGCTCGCTGGTGTATCCATTTTTGATTGTGGCATCAGTTGAGGGCTTGCTCAATCTCACCCGCTGGACGATTCGCAACCAACAATGGCGTGAGCGAGTCATCCATGGCGCAGTTTTGGGGCTTCTCGTAATTGGCATCATCGGCAATTTGACGCTTAACAATGTGGTAAAAACAGCTTTGGGCAATCGCGAAAATCCTACGCGGGCGGCTGATGCGCGGGCAATTTTGGCCCAAGTTCCTGATGATGCAGCCGTAGCTGCCAGCACATTCCTTGCACCACACCTTGCCCAACGCCAAGAAATCTACTTCTTCCCAGGCAATAAATCGTATCCCGCTGAATATATCGAGCGCGCAGAGTATTTGGTCGTTGATCGGCGGCCACCAGGCAATAGCTCGGTTACGCGTGCTGCTCTCGATAAGTATTTGAATGATCCTGCGTGGGTTATTGTGGCCGAGGCTGGCGATTTTGCCTTGCTAAAACAGCAGTAACCGAAACCACGAAGAACACGAAGCGCACGAAGGAGATAACTATAGGTTTTTAGATTTTGTTTGAAATATGAAGAACACGAAGCGCACGAAGGAGATAACTATAGGTTTTTAGATTTTGTTTGAAATATAATGAAATGTTCCGATAGCCTATAGCCCATAGCCTTTGGTGCTCTGCGCCTCTGCATTAAAAGTTAAGGATTGGATAAATGAAGATTTTGATCGTTGGCTTGGGTGGAGTAACCGCAACCTTTCGCAACTGGCCAGAGCGGATTGTGGCCTTGGGTTTGGCCCAACGTGGACATAATGTCCGCGCAATTGGCACCCATGATCCCAAACGGCCTGCTTTGGCTGCGCGCCACGAAATGATCGAGGGCGTGACAGTCCAGCGCGTGCGTTCGGGCTATGCGCCAAACCGCGAGTTGCAACAGGCCTTGGAGCAAGGCCCCAAGCCAGATCTGATTCATTTTATGCATCCGCGCAATGTGCTAGCCGCCCAAACCAGTGATTGGGCCAAACGCCACAAGATTCCCACGGTTTATACCTGGTTGGGGCCGTATCACGATGCCTATTTGGTCGATGATCGCGAGCGGCCATTTGAAACGACGATCCACTATCAACGGCCAATTTGGATGAAGCAGCAATTTTGGCAACGCATCAAATCAGCCCGCTCATGGCGAACCATGCGCGATCATCTGCGCAATTGGCGGTTGCACCGCCCGTTGTGGGATGCCGATCACCTGATTCCTTGCTCGCAATTTGAGGCCGATGAGCTGAAACGCATGGGCTTGCAACAAGATTCAAGCGTGATTCCGCTTTGGATCGATGATTCGGCGATTAGCACCACACCCGATAGCATGCCCGATTTGAATGTAAGCCGGCCTTGGATTTTATTTGTTGGCCAATTGACTCCGCGCAAAGGCTATGATTTGGCGCTGCGAGCGATGCCAGCAATGTTGCAGCAATACCCAAATGCCAATTTGCTGATGGTTTCTGGGATCAATCACGCTGAACGGGCTGAAGTTGAGCGCATAGCCCAAGATCTGAATATTCAGCAACAGATTCATTTTTTGGGTCGGGTTGATGACGCAACCTTGGTCAATCTCTTTCGGCATTGCGATGTATATCTCACGCCGACGCGCTACGAAGGCTTTGGCTTGACCTTGCTCGAAGCCATGGCGGCTGGTGCGCCTTTGGTTGCTAGCGATATTCCAGTTGTTAATGAAATTGTTCGCCATGGCCAAAACGGCTTATTGGCAGGCTACAACAACCCTGAAGCCTTGGCAGCAGCGGCAAATTTGATTCTTGGTCAGCCGCGTTTGGCCGCCACGCTACGCGAAAATGGCCAGCAAACATGCGAGGTATGGTATAATCCGGCCCGATGGACGACCGCTTTAGAGCAGGTCTATACGCGAGTAATCAATGAGCACTAAGATCGACGAAACTAGCTATTTTGCGCCGCAGGTCAGCAAATCCGACCGCAAAATTGCCGTGCAATATCGCCGCATGTTTGCCTTTGGCGGCTTGGTCAAGCGCTTACCAGCAGGGCCAGTGCTTGATGTTGGCTGTGGCGCTGGCCCAGGGTTGCGCTATATTCGCAGCCGTGGAGCCACCGCAATCGGCGCCGACCCCAGCATTTATGCCTTGCGCGAAGCGGCGAAACTGATTCAAGTCGATCTGGTGCAGATGGATGCTGCGCCGCGATTTCCGTTTGCCGACCAAACCTTTGGCATGGTGCTCGCCAACGAAGTGATTGAGCATGTGCCGGATGGGGTAGAATTTTTGCTCGAATGCGCCCGAGTCCTCAAACCTGGCGGCATGGTCTTTTTGACGACGCCCAATCTTTGGGACATTCGGCGGGTTTTAGCACCCTTGGTTGGCAAAGTGTGGTCGGGCGATACCGACCCAACCCATATTAATTTGTATACCCCTTGGCGCTTGCGGCAAGATCTCAAGACCGCAGGCTTTCAGCAACCACGGATCAAAACTGGCTTTAAACCAATTCGCTGGTTGCCACCACACCGCAACCCGCTTGCTATTCCCTACCCGCCATTGATCGGAAATGGGATGGTAGCCACTGGAGTACGTTAAGTGCAATCGAACAAACCGCAGCGGAGCCTCACCAGTGAGGTTTGGAGCGCAACGCTTTGGAATACGCTGCTGTTTCCAGCCCGCTTTTTAGTTGGCATCATCACAAGCGTCATTTACTACGGGCGGCTTGCACCTGAGCAGGTCGCTTTGATTTTTCTCTTGACAAGTTTGGCTGCCTCAATCGGCACCTACGCCGATCTTGGCATTGAGCGCAGCTTGCCGCGCTTCATCCCCGAAGTGGAAAAACGCCAAGGCCGCCAAGGCGTTTTACGCTTTCTGTGGCGCATGATTGGGCTTAAGCTGGCGATTATGGCGGTGCTGGTGCTCGGGCTGAATCTGCTGGCCCAACCCATGGGCAATTATCTCATCGAGCAGCAACGGCAAGAGATTGGCGAAATCGAAACCCAAATTAGCACGCTGCAACAGCAACCAACCACGCCCGATCAAGCGAGCAAACTCAGCAAACTGCAAAATCAACGCACTGGCACGCTTAGCGTGATTGATCAAATTGAGAGCCAAAGCCATTGGTATATGCTGGTGGTCAGCGCCTTGTTGATTTTGGGCGCACTATTTGATGTATTTATGCAGTTTTTGACTGCCTACTTCAAACAACGGGCTTGGAATCTCATTACCCTCGTGACGACCTTGCTCCAGCCAATTTTGGTAACGATCTTCATTTTGCTGGGCTGGGGCATTACTGGGGTGTTGATTGGTTTAGTGCTCACGCCCTTGGTGAGCGTCTTGATGGCAGCGTGGCAAGCAATCCGCGCCAGCCGCGAACTTTCCAATACTGGCGATGGCGAGGCTGCTGACCCAGCCTTGCCCAAGCGTTTTGCCAAATTCGCCGCAGTCTCCTATTTAATGCAAATCACCACGTGGGTTTATGATATTCAGTTTGTAACTTTGTTTACAGTGACGCAGCTTAGCCCGCGCGATGTAGCAATTTTGGCCTTTGCCTACAAATTTGCCAAAGATTACCTTGGCTATATTTGGATGCCGCTCAACGGCGTGATGACTCCGCTGCTATCGCGGATCAAATTGCGCCGCGATCCGCAATCGTTGCAAGATGCCCATGGCGGCTTAGCCCGCATGATTTGGCTGTTGATTGTGCCAGCAGGCGTGGGTTTAGCGCTCTTAACGCCGCGCATGGTGGCGGTGCTATATCCGCTCTACACCGATGCCAGCAGCTTGATTATTGTGTTTATCGCCTTTACGTTTGGAGAATCGTTGTTGAGCGTGCCGCACAATGTGTTGATGGTGTATGAGCAATATCGAGCGGTGATTATTTCGCGCTTGTTTGCCTTTATCAGCGTGCCGTTGGTATTTTTGCTCTTGCCGCGTTATGGCATGTTGGGCGTGGCGATTGCGGTTGGGGCGGTGCGAGTTGCCACCCGCGTGATCACGCTCTATTATGGGTGGCGCAATTTGGGCTTGCAATTGCCATGGCGTTTTTGGCTGCGGGTTTGTGCTGCCAGCGCCAGTTTTGCAGTTGCCCTCTTTGGCTTGATGCAACTTTGGCCAATGCCTGAAGCTGCTGCTGGTTGGCAATCCAAAATGATCAATCTCTTGCCGCTGATGCTGTTTGCTGCAATTGGCGCAGGCTTATATTTGCTAACCTTGCGCTTGCTCGGCGGGCTTGATCCAGCTGAGCGTGAGCGTTTATTGAGCATGAAACTTCCATTCAAGGGCGTGCTTCGGCGCGTATTATAGCTATGCAGCAATTTAAACGATATTTACCACTGGTGCTGATCGCCGTGAGCGCCATTATTTTTTTGCTTCCAGCCGCCCGACCAAGCATCAACGTGGCGATGGGCAGCGAAGGCGAGTTTTTGGTTGAAGGCCAAACCCAAAGCTTTCGCAATTTCTATGGCTTTAAAGAAGTTGAACGCACCGAGCAAGGCACCTTTCGCTGGACAGGAGGCCGAGGCAGCATTGCCTTTCCATATTGGGAAAACGTCGAGGCTCCGCTACAAATTCGCATGTTGATTTGCGGTTGCCGCACCGACGGCCAAACCATGCCCTTGACCGTGACGGTCAATCAGCAACGGCTGCTCAACCTTACGCTGAGCAATCAATGGCAATGGTATCAGGTGCAATTGCCAGCCAATCTGACCCACCCCGACCACGATATTCTGCTGGATTTGACTTCAGAAGAATGGCAAAGCCCTGATCAACGCACATTGGGCATCGTCGTTCAAAGCCTACAAATCGAGGCCTTGGCGGCAAAACCAACCCAATCGTTGTGGGCATGGCTTGGCTTGGCGTTTGGGCTAGGGCTGATGGTGCTGTGGGAAATACCGTTTGGCTTTGCTTGTGTGGTGTTTGGCCAATGGCTGCTAGGATTTTATGGCTATCAGCCCCAATTCTTGCCCAAAGGCTTTTTGCTGACGAGCTTGGTTTTTGCCAACGTGCTTGGTTGGCAGAGTTTGCGCAAGTTGCCACAGCTTTGGCGGTGGGTGGCGTTGCCAATCAGCAGCTTTTGGCTCGTTAGCAGCCCACAAATCCTTGGCTCGTGGATTTTGGACGATGCGTTTATTTCCTTTCGTTATGCAGCCAATTTGGCCAACGGCCATGGCTTGGTTTTTAATTTTGATGAGCGGGTCGAGGGCTTTACCAACTTTCTCTGGACGTTGCTTAGCAGCCTGACGATTAAACTTGGAGCCGACCCAATTTTGGTGACTCATGCAACCAATTTGCTTTTGGGTATGGTGATTGTGTTGTTGAGCTTACACCTGGCGCATCGCTTGCATCAAAGTGCTTGGATGGCCTTGGCTGCGCCTTTGATGTTGCTGAATTTGCCCTTGCTCTTGTATACCAGCTTGGGCAGTGGCATGGAAACCGCGCTGTTTTGCGCTGGTATTCTGGCTACGGTTTTGTTGGCAATAAATCAGGCTTGGGTTTATGCAGCAATCACCACGACGCTGACGATTATGACCCGCCCTGATGGCATCCTGTTAGCGGGCATTATTGGCTTATTGGCAATTTGGCAAAGCTGGCGGGCCAAGCAATGGCAGCCGTTATTGCGCTATGCTGGCATGTTGAGCCTCACCTTTATTCCCTATTGGCTGGCGCGCTGGTGGTATTATGGCTATCCATTGCCCAATACCTTTTATGCCAAAGTTGGCGGCACAGCCAAACAAGCAGAACGCGGGATCACCTATTTTATCGATTTCAATAGCAGCTACTACTTGGGTTGGCTTGGTTTAGGGCTTGGCTTGGTTGCAAGTGGGCTGCGTTGGTATCGCAGCAAACAATTGCCGCTTTTGGCCATTCTAACTTGGGCGCTGGTTGGGTTGTACACCAGCTATACAATTAGCGTGGGCGGCGATTGGATGCCTGGCTATCGCTTTATGGTCGCAACCGTGCCTTGGTTTGCGCTGTTGGCCAGCTGGGGCATCAGCGAGCTGTGGCAGTATCGGCGCTGGCTTGGAGCGGGGGCAATTGTGGCAACCACTGGCTTGTTGCTGTTGTTGCTGCAACCATTGCGCCAAGATCGCCCCTTGATGATTGGCTCTGCTGCTTGGTACGAAACCGATGTAGTCAATCGCTATCGTGAAGTTGGCTTATGGATTAAAGATAGTACGCCAGCAGACATAACCCTAACTGTCACCGCAGCTGGCGCGATTCCCTATTATGCAGAACGGACAACAATCGATGCTCACGGCTTGACCGACCTGCATATTGCGCATATTCCGATTGATCCCAGTAAGGCTGGCAAACCTGGCCATGAAAAGCAAGACCCCGATTATGTGCTGCGTGAACGTAAGCCAAGCCTGATTCCATGGGTTGCAGCGCCGATGTTCACCAGCCATCCATTGTTTGAGCCAAACTATCGCCTGATCGAAGCAAGTGGCTCCGAAGGTCGGGGTATTCGCATGTTTGTTCGCCGCGATAGTGGCCTATTTGAGCAATAACTATGAATATTTCTGTTAAAGCAATCCGTGGTTTGATCATCACAGTTAGCGTTTTTGGCCTGCTCTTGCGGCTCATTTTCGCCTTGTTGCCCTTGCAAACCCATTTGCTGGTGCTCGAAGATGATGCGTGGATGGTTACGGCCATTGCCCGCAACTGGGCTATGGGCCAAGGCATTACTGCTGATGGCATCACCCCAACCAATGGCTTTCATCCGTTGTATCCCCTGACATTGGGCGCACTTCCCTATGTTGTAGCGCCGAATAATTTGGCCTTTGGCTTTACGGCCAATTTAGTCATTTGCGCCCTCTTGGCCAGCGCCGTGATGTGGCCATTGTGGCATTTGCTCAAACATTGGATGAACTGGCAAGCTGGGTTGTTTGGCTTGGTGTTGTATGCCTTAAACCCAACCCTCGTGCGGCTTACGGTCAACGGCATGGAAACCTCAATGGCTTTGTTGATGTGGGTCACGACCTTGTTGGTTGCGGTCAAAATCAAGCCCGAGAAACTGAGCCATAATTTAGGCTTGGCTGGATTGACCGCCGCCATGATTCTGACCCGCTTGGATGGCGCGTTGTTGTTTGCTTCGATTGCAGCAGCTCGCCTGATTTGGGCCTTGCGGGCCAAGCGTTTGCGCAGCGAATTGCCAATGCTCACGACCTATGTTGGGGTGACATTCGGCTTGCTCGTGCCCTATTTCTGGCGCAATTTGACGGTCTTTGGCTCGTTCTCGCCAAGTAGTGGCAAAGCCTTGACCTACTTGCACAGCTACGCCAACTCCTATGCAATCTCGAATGGCATCGATGGCTGGTATGTAAATAGCGCCATTTCGATGGAAGTGTTGGGCCGTTCGGTTGTCGGTGCGGCAATGTGGTTGGCGATTTTTGGCATTTTTGTGGGCTTGTGGGTTGGCCGCCAACTTTGGTTTGGCCTGCCGCTTTTGCTCTATCTGCCAATTCCCTTGGTGTACTATGGCTATATGATGCAGCAAGACAATCCACGCCACTTTGTGCCCTGGTCGCTGGCAGTGATTATTTTGCTGGCCTGGGCTTTGGCGGCAATGCTGCAACGCTTGCCATCAATTAGCTATTTGGCGGTGCCAGCAATTATCGCTGGAGTGCTGATTGTGCAAACGCTCGATAGCTCGCAGTTTTGGCGCGAAAAAGAAACCGCGCCCAGCCAATCGCAGCCAACCATGTATCAAGCAGCCTTGTGGATGCGCGATAATTTGCCTAGCGATGCCTTGATTGGAGCCAAAAACTCGGGCATTTATCAATATTATTCAGGCCATCATGTGCTCAATATCGATGGCAAGTTGAATAACGACATTCTCGCAGTCTACGATCAACGGCGCATGCTCGATTATTTACGCGAAAAAGGCGTGACCTATTTGATCGATCAAGAATCGACAATGGCCGATCATATTCAGTTTTATAGCTATCAATTTGGCGAACGGCCTGAGCACCGCGTGCCAACAACCCTCACCCAATTTAAAATCTATGGTCAATTGCTGCTCAGCAGTTTGGGCGTGGCCGATAAACCAGCGCTCGATCGGCGCGATGGCTTTGTGCCAAATCAGCCATTTAGTAGCATTACGACCGTGATTCAGCGCTTCCAACGCCCAAACGATAGCAATAATCCAATTGCCATCTTTGAACTTAATTAACAAGGATTTGCATCTATGGCACGTTATTTGGTAACTGGTGGAGCAGGCTTTATTGGCTCGCATTTGGTCGATGCCCTGTTGCAACGCGGCGATAGCGTGCGGGTTTTCGATAATTTTTCAACTGGCTACGAGCATAATCTAGCCCATTGCATCAATGAAATTGAATTGGTGCGGGGCGATTTGCGTGATGCAGCGGCGGTTAGCCAAGCGGTGGCTGGCTGCGACGTGATTTTTCATGAAGGTGCCTTGCCCTCAGTACCACGCTCGGTCAGTGACCCGCTGACGACCGATGCGGTTAATACTGGCGGCTCGTTGCATATTTTGCAGGCAGCACGCGAGCATGGGGCGCGGCGGGTGGTGTTTGCAGCCTCATCGTCGGTCTATGGCGATACGCCAACCTTGCCCAAAGTTGAAAGCATGGCCATGAGTCCCAAATCGCCTTATGCGGTGAGCAAAATGGCTGCCGAAAGCTATTTGAAGGTTTTTCACCATGTCTATGGCTTAGAAACGGTTGGCTTGCGCTATTTCAACGTCTTTGGGCCGCGCCAAGACCCAACTTCGCAATATTCGGGTGTACTTGCCCGATTCATGACGCTGGCCTTGCAAGGCGAACCCTACACGATGAACGGCACGGGCAATCAATCGCGCGATTTTACCTATGTTGCGAATGTGGTGCAGGCCAATTTGCTTGCAGCGAGTGTGCCTGCTGCTGCTGGCAAGGTGTTTAACATTGCCTGTGGTGTGCGCGTCAGCCTCAACGAGATTGTGGCGCTACTCAATAAATTAGTTGGCAAAGAACTGCCTGTGATCTATGGCCCAGCCCGCACTGGTGATGTTGAACATTCGTTGGCCGATATTAGCGCCGCCCGTGAAGTATTAGGCTTTGAGCCAAGCATCGATATTGAAACCGGCATTGCTCGCACGCTGGATTGGTATCGCACTCAGGGAGCCTAAATTCAATGCGCATGCTCTACTTCACCACTGCCTACAACGCAGAATTGCTCGATCGAGTGCATGAAGAATTTTTGTTACGCTGGCAAGAACTTGGGCATGAAGCTTGTATTTTGGTGCCCGACCCAAACCGCAAGCGTCAAAGCCGTTGGCTGGTTGAAGAAGGGGCGATTAAGGTCTATCGGCCAGCGGTGAGCATGCTGCGCAGCGATCGGGTGCTGAATAATATCGGGCGCCGCTTAACCGAATATAGCTACTTTTTCAGCTTGCTACGCGATTATCTGCATTTTTTGCGTCAACACCCAGAAATCGAACTAATCCACGTTGAATCGGTCTATCCGTTGGGGGCGATTGCGGCCCTAGCTTCGTTGGTTGATCGCCGACCATTTGTGCCAACAATTCGTGGTGGCGACTTAATTGCTGATGATTCGATTAGCTATGGTTTTGCGCGCTACAAACGGGTGCAAGCCTTGTTGAAACTGACCTTTGCGCGCGCGGCGGCAATTCGTTCAGTTTCGCCGAGCGCCAGCGCTATGGCCAAACAATTTGGCTGCCCTGAGCAAAAAATCATCACGATTGGGCGCAACATTCGTGACGAATACTTCGAGCGCGATCAGGCAGCCTTTCGAGCCGAAAGTCGCGCTTGGTTACGTCAACACTACCCAGCAATCGCAGGTCGCAAAGTAATTGTCGCAGCAGGCCGTTTGTTACCAGTCAAAGGCTTTGACGATTTGATTCGGGCCATGGTTGGTTTACCACAAGCTGTAGCATTGATTTGCGGGCCAAATCGGGTTGATGAAAAACTTGGCGATTATGGCGAATATTTAACGCAATTGGCCCAAAATTATGGCGTTGCTGATCGTATAATTTTAACTGGCGGCATTCCGCGTGAGCAAATGCCCCAATATTTTGCCGGCGCCGATGTGATGGCCGTGCCTTCAATTATTGAAGGTGGCAACCGCACAGTTTTGGAGGCAGCCACGCTGGGAGTGCCGTTTGTGGCAACGCGCAGTGCTGGCACCCCAGAGTTTTTTAGCGCCGCAGCGGGAATCAACATCGAGCCGCATCGGCCCGACCAACTGTGGGCTGGCTTAACGACAATCTTGACCGAACGCAGCGAACAAGCTCAAGCTCGGAGCATGCGTTGTCAACAAGAGGCCCAACAATTCTATTCGCCCCACGTAGCCCAACGTTTAGCAACCCTGTATGCAGCAATTTTAGCGAAATTGCCAATATCAGGGAACTTTTAGCTAATCTTCATCTTTTAACCTACTGAGGACGTTGAATCTACGTTGACAGAATCAACAGCATCGTGCTACGCTCATGAACTGCAATACACCAATCAATGGTGTATTCATTCCAAACTCTCACCAGAACTTAGGAGGAGTTCAATGCGACGAAATATTATGGGTTCCTTGTGTGGGCTAGTGTTGCTCACAACCACGTTGAGTGCTTGTGGCGCATATACCAGTGCTCAACAAGGGTCATTAGGCGAGCTACCAACCGCTCCGCCAGCGCCAACCTATGCGCCATTGCCAGCAGAGGTCGTTCCAGCAGCGCCCGCCATTGAAAATCCAAATAAGGCTCCTGAACTGTTTAGCAGCAGCTTTGACACTGACCTAAGCCAGTGGCAAGTGGTCGACGTTTGGATGAACGCAACTGAAAAATCCAAATGGGAAGTTAAAGAAGGCCGGGTTGAGCAAGTAACTGGGCCAGAAGGCTGGCCAGCAGTTGCACCAACCGCCTTGGTGACTGGTGATAAAACTTGGAGCGACTATAGCATTACCGCCCAAGGCTACTCATGGGGCAACAGCGTCATGGGCTTGGTTGGACGGGTGAATGAAAATGGCTTTTATGTTGTTGCAGTGCGCCCAGCGGGGGCCGAAGGTGGCAAAACCATCACCTTGCAACGCTACGACAGCAAAACCGAAATCTTTACCCAACTTGCAGCGATTAACGATAAAGGTTGGAGCTTGAAGCAATGGACAACCCTTGGATTGAGCTTTAAGGGCAAAACCATTACAGCTACCCTTGACGGAGTTCCTGTACTCGAAGCCCAAGATGATCAGTTCAGCAGCGGGCAAACCGGGGTTTATGGATTTGCCGAAGGAATGCTTACGTTTGATAATGTCATTGTTCAACAATAAGGATTCACAATGAAATCAATGACCTCGAAAAAATCCATAGGTTTACTTGGCATCTTAGTCGTAAGCCTATTTGCTTCGATGCTAACTGCCAAAACCCCGCCAGTTCAGGCTGCGCCAAACGCAGTTGGTTGGGGCACGGCCCAAGTTGTTGCTGCTGGTGCGCTCAAAAATTTGCACAGCGATGTTGCAATCGATAGCAATGGCAAAACCCACATTACGTGGATTCGGCTTGCTGCCAGCACATCCGATGAATCGGAAGTGTTGTATACCAATAATGTGGGAGGCACATGGTTAACGCCTTATGTTGTCAGCGGTAGCGCTGGCCACGGCGCTGATCCATTTGTCTCATTGGCAGTTGAAGGCAATCGCGCCCACTTCATCTTTATCTCATTTAGCGGGCTTGCGGTTCACCGCTATGTTACTTTCTCTGGCAGCAGTGTTGTGCCAAGCGTGGCAACCAACCTCAGCTCAACCAAGAGCTCAACCCCAGAGATTATTGCTGATAAAACTGGCCGTATTCATGCCTTCTGGGGCGATCGCCGCGCAGGCGCTACGGCGCAAATTGTACACCGAATTTGGGCCAATGGCTCATGGGAAGCAAACACCGGTCGGGTTGTGCGCAACGATGGAACCAACCAAAAATATCCGCGTGCGACCGCAACAGCCGATGGCAATATTCACATGACCTTCCTTGGCGAAAACAAGTTCCCATACCAAATTTTCAATGGCACCACCTGGGTTTCTGGTGGCAACCTTGATACTGGTAAAACCAAAATTGCTGCCTTGACCTCAAAGGGCAATACGGTTATTGCAGTCTATACCTTGGCTCCAACCACGCACATTGTGTATTACAAACAAGGTACCAACGGCAATTGGAGCAATCGGGTGCAATTAAGTAGCGGCTCAAGCTACGATGAGTTTCCAGCTGTTACCTACAACGAGCAAACTGACCGCGTCTATGCAACTTGGTTGAGTGGGCCAGGCGATACCGCTCAAGCCTTGGTCGCCCAAGAAATCAATCCTGGCATTACCTTCAATGCAATTCAAAAGATTGATTCAGCCTTGGTTGGCCGTGCATGGCCGCAAATTGATACCCGGGGTGCACGGGTAACGGTTGTGTGGCACCATCGTACCGTCTCCAGCCAACCATTTAATGTCTATCGCATCGAAGGCAACACTGGCGGCTCCGACCAAATAACGCCTACGCCATCGATTACGCCAACCCCAACCCAACCACCAGTTGGCTTTAGCTTGGTACGCAGTAGTGCTAGCCCAAGCACCAACCCTAACGTGACCTTGGCGATTTCCAACATGATTGGTAATCCCGATCAAATGCGGGTCAGCACCACAGCCTTTACTGCTCAATCAGCAGGTCCAAATTGGGAAGGGCTTAATACCAGCAAAGTTGTCAACACTGGAGCTGGCTCAAACTCGTGTTTGACAACTGTCTATGTACAGTTGCGCAATAGCAGCAATGGCCAAGTTTCGAATGTCCAGTCAGTAAGCGCCGTTATCGACACTGGGATTCAAAGCGTACCGCAAATCTATACCATGGAAACGGCTCCCAGTGCTCGCCCAGCCAATTTGACTGAAGCCCAAGTGCAGCCATTCGCACCAGATCGGGTTTCGGAAAAATATACCCGCAATATGACCTTCGCCTATACAATTGCCCAAGAAACTGGCGGTTGTTCAGGCATTGCGCGGCATAAAGCAGGCCCATTTGCAGTCAACGGTTCAAGCTATCCCTATAGCGGCTTCTCTGCCTTCGATAGCTTTGTGACTGGCAACGATAGCAATGGCACAGGCTTCGAAGAGCAAACGGTTAATGCAACCGTGATTCTGACCGATACGCTTGGCATGCAAAGTGTCATCAGCAAGCAATTTACCTATGATGATGATGCTCCTGTCTTGAGCGCTGGCGGTAGCATCAGCTTGCCAAATGGTGCAACCACCAACGTCTCAGTTATTCCGTTGACGTTCACCGCAACCGTAACTGACGATGGCTATATGAATAGCGCACCAGCAGATAAGCGCTATTGGGGCGTATGGGTCGTCGCAAGCACCAGCACCACCTTGCCAAGCCCGCAAGACTTCTTGCAATATGGCGATGTGATTGGCTTGGAAGATGGCGCAACCAGCGTCGACTATGCGCGCTTGGTCAATGCCTTAACTGGCACATCAGCAGGCACCCGTTATGTTCACATCCGCTTCCTCGATGGAGCAGGCAACTACACCAGCAGCGGTTTGACTTCAGAGGCAATTACCTTGCAAGCAAACTACACTGGTTTGCCAAACTATCTCCCATGGGTTAGCAAAGCTCCGTAAATCACACCAGCAGGGGCAGCCAATGGCTGTCCCTGTTTTGTTTAAGAACCACCACCCAACCACCTCAAAGCTTACACAGATCGCCAAACCTCAGCTTGATTGCGCAAAGTGCGCCACATTTGATCAATAGTGGTACTATTAGCCTGCTTCACGCAAGCTTGATGCTGGCGGAGCACGTTGATCATGACGTTTTTCTGCTATTGAGCTATCACATGTATAGCTTTGTAAATGACATATGCGAATTGCTTATATTGCTTATCCAACCAGTTTGATGCTGGCCTCAGCCAATGCGATTCAAACTTGGACAACGTTACGCGAATTGCGCCAGCAAGCGCCCAATACGTTGATTATTATCCCGCGCTGGTTGCGTGAACCAAGCCGCTTCAAAGAGGTCGGAGCAATCCACTTGCAACGTCCAGCAATCGGCAAGCTTTCACGCTTTAAAAAATCGACCTTGTGGTATTACGCTGAGCGCAGTGTGTTTGCCGCCATGACTGCCGCCGTGGTTGCAGCCCAACGCTGGCGCGGCGAGCCAATCGATGTGGTCTATGTGCGCGAGGTGATTGCCGCTGGCTGGTGGGCCACAATTTGGGGGCCGTTGCTCAAGATTCCAGTTATCTACGAGGCCCATGATCTCGAAAGCTGGAACCCTTCGCGAGCCAAAGAAACATGGGTCCAGCCAGTGCTCAATTTGCTCGATCGCTTGACGCTTGGGCGTAGCGCCGCTGTAGCTTCATTGACCGATGATTTTCGCCAATTGTTGGCGCGTTTGGGCTGGCGCAAATCAAGCGATGTGGCCGTCATTCCCGATGCCTTCGATGATTCGCTGTATCAGCCAGCAGATCGCCAACAAGCTCGGGCACAACTTGGGCTGGATGCAACAGCACCCTTGATTGTCTATGCAGGCATGACTTTCTCCTACCGTGGGCTTGATCGCTTGATTGCGGCCTTTGCTAAGGTACGCCAAACCTTGCCCAATGCTCAATTGTTGTTCATTGGTGGGCGGCCAGCAGAAATTGCCCAATTCAGTCAGCAGGCCAACGAATTGGGACTGGGCGCAAGTGTACGGTTTCTCGGCGCACTGCCACAAAAGGCAACTCCAGCCTATTTACACGCCGCCGATGTTTTGGTTATTCCCGATACGGTGACTGATGTAACCGCCTCGCCACTCAAATTATTTGAATATTTGGCGGTCGAGCGGGCAGTTGTTTTGCCTAATATTCCAGCCTTGCGCGAAATTTTGCCTGAACAGATCGGCTATTATTTTGAGCGCGGCAATACCCAAGCCCTAGAGCAAGCCTTGACCGCAGCCTTGACCGATGAGCAGCGCCCGGAGCGCGAGCAAGCAGGCCGCCAATGTGTGCAAGACCACACCTACAAGGCACGAGCAGGCAGAATCAAAGCCTTATGTCAGCAGATTAGCCAAACAATGAACTAGCATTATTGCTATTTACACATGATAAGGATTGTATGCATCCCTTAGATCAACTTGTTGAAGAGTATGGGCAGACGATGCCCGCCGAGGCCAAGCCAGCCTATTTTCGCTTGCATCGCTACCGTTTTCGGGCCTTGCTGCGCGCCTTGCCAGCAGCCCCAGCCCGCATCCTCGAAATTGGCACAACCCCTGGGACGTTTACCGGCATTTTGCGCCAAGCAGGCTACCAAGTTGCAGGCATCGATCTGTTTCCCCAAGATCGGGCGGAGCTTTGGCAAAAACTGAATGTTGAAGTTAAGTTTTGCAACCTTGACGAGCAGCCAATTCCCTATGCCGATGGCGAATTTGATGCGGTTGTGTTTTCCGAGGTGATTGAGCACCTTGCTGGCTCGCCGCTCAAGCCACTGGCCGAAATGCTGCGCGTGCTCAAGCCTGGTGGCCGCGTGATCATCTCCACGCCCAATCAGTTTTATTTCAAAAGCCGCATGAAAACCGTTGGCGATGTGCTGTTAGCTCGCCCATTTGAATCATTCAAGGAATTTACGCGCTCGATGCAGCTCGATGGGCCGCAGCGCTACTACAATCATAGCCGCCTCTACACGATGGCCGAATTACGTTGGATGCTTGAAAAGGCTGGTTTCAACGTGGTCAAGGAATTTTTTGGCGATGCTTGGGAGCGGGTCGGCATCGAAAAAGGCCGGATCTTGCGTCACCCATTGCGGGTTGCGACCAAAGCTGGTTTGTGGCTGCTGACCAGCCTACGGCCTGAATGGCGTTCGATGCTGCTGATCGTTGGCACAAAGCCCACCAATTGAGGACCAAGGCCCACCTATGAAGCGTCTTTTATCCCAAGCTGGGCCAGTGGTCATTGTGGCACTCTGGCTGGCCTTGCTGCCAATTAGTTTATTTCGGCTGTATGCTACCGACGAAGTGCAATACTTTGCCTATTTGCGCTCAGTCTATTTCGATGGCGATTTGGATTTTGCCAACGAATATGGCTATTTTGCCGATCTCGGTATACAAAAAGGTGATCCTGCGGTCTATAACGCACTGCTCAAAGATCGTTCAAGTGATCCGCCGCTCAACCCAACCACGGGCTTATATCGCAACGTTGCGCCTGTTGGCTCGGCCATATTATGGTCGCCGTGGTATGTCGTAAGCGATGGGTTGGTTGGCCTCGGCGTGTTCGGCGACGTGCCGCGCGATGGATTTAGCCAGCCCTATATTATTGCGGTCTGTTTGGCCTCTGCCTGCTATACGCTCTTTGGCTTATTGCTTTCCTATCGTTTGGCGCGGCGTTGGGTCGGCATGTGGGCAGCCACAATTGCCACATTAAGCATCTGGCTGGCCTCGCCACTGATCTGGTACACCTATATTCAGGTGCCGTGGTCGCATGGCGCTGGCTTTGCGATGGTAGCCTTGTTTATCACCATGTGGCTTGGCCCTGCCAATCAGTCCTTGCAAAACCAACAATCGCAGCGTTCATGGCTACGTTGGCTGAGCTTGGCGATTGTTGGCGGCTTGATGACGCTCACTCGCGAGCAGCTTGGGCTATTTTTGCTCTTGCCTGCGGTCGAAGGCCTGATTGCCTATGCCAGCCTAATTCGCCAAGGCCAATGGCCACAAGTACGCCAACTGTTGGCCAAGCACGTCTTTTTTGTGGTGATATTTGCCCTAACATTAATGCCCCAGCTGATCAGCTACAACATTTTGTATGGACAGCCCAAGCCATCGGGCACGGTTTCGGGCAAATTAAACATCATCAGCTATAAATTTTTCCATACCCTTTTCGACCCACGGCGCGGGGCGTTTATCTGGCATCCGCTGCTGTTGGTTGGCTTGGCGGGCTTAATTTGGCTCTGGCGCAAGGATCGGCTGATCGCTGGCTTGCTTGGATTAGGTTTGTTTGCTCAAATCTATTTAAATGGCGCGTTTGGCTCGACATGGCACTTGCAAGGCTCATTTGGCTTTCGCCGCTTGATCGAATGCACACCAATTTTTATTCTTGGTTTGGCCTTATTGATTGAACGCATTCGCTGGCCCAAGGCAGCAATTGCCACGCTCGCGCTAATATTTATTTTCTGGAATGGTGGCTTAATCTTCCAAGCAGCAACTGATCGCGAGATTCGCGGGCCAGGTTTGCGTTGGAGCACAATGCTGGCCGATCAGCTTAAAGTGCCGCAATTGGTTTGGCAAAAAGCCGACCAACTACTATTCAATCGCTGCGAAGTCGTTAAAAACTGCTAACATCAGGTCGTGATGGGATTCAGTCACGCCACGCTTAGCATATGATACTATCCCAATACCAGATATTTATTCGCAAGTGGGAGCCATACCGATGGAACAATATCGTGTTCCGACCGACCAAGTGCAATTTTCTTGGCGGCGTTTAGATCGCTTTCAAAAATGGGCGATGATTACCACAATTGCTACCTATTTCTTGATTTTTGTGGGTGGAATTGTGCGGGCCTCAGGTGCAGGCTTGGGCTGCCCCGATTGGCCAAAATGCTTTGGCTATTGGATTCCGCCTGCTAGCGCAGACATGATTGCCCAGCATGGCTTCGATGCGAGCCAATTCAACCCAACCTTGATGTGGATCGAATATATCAACCGTTTGATTGGGATGTTGATTGGCTTCTTCTTGTTGATCACCACCTACCTGATGTTGCGCCACTACCGCAAATCCAAACGGGTGTTTTGGTCGATTCTTGGCGCATTGGCCTTGACCTTGTTCCAAGGCTGGCTTGGCGGCAAAGTCGTGCACCTCGAACTCGAAGGCTGGATCGTGACTTTGCACATGGTTTTGGCTTTGGTGATTGTGGGCTTGTTGTTGTATGCAACGGTTTGTGCCTTCTTCCCCAATGGGCGGCCAATCGCCAATGTGCCAGCCGATCGCCGCACCGTAGCACGCTGGGGCCAAGTCTTGGTTGGCTTTGGCTTGGTGCAATTGACCTTAGGGGCATTGGTACGCGGCCATATCGACGATGTTAGCTCAAAGATGAACATTCCGCGCAGCGATTGGGTCTCGCAGGTGGGCATCACCGACCCATTGCATCGCACTGGAGCACTGATTTTTACCATTGCAATTTTGGCTGCGACCTATGCAATTGTGCATAATCGCAACTTGCACCCATGGATTCATCGTACCGCTTGGATTGCCAGCGGTTTGGTGTTGACCCAAGTTGCAGCGGGCATCGGCTTGGCCTATGGGGCTTTGCCACCACCGTTGCAAGCAATTCACCTGATTGTTGGCTCGCTGCTGATTGGCTGCTTGATGACCTTGGTCTTACTGGCTTATCGCTTGCCCGTAAACGCAAAAACAAGCAACGAAGCCTTTGTACAAGTGGCCGAAGCCAGTCATTAACCTAAAATATTGGTGATTCAAAGGCACGCTTCGGCGTGTCTTTTTTGGAGCCTGCTTTATCATCAGAACCACATAATGGACTATTGAGCCTGCTGGCATATCGCTTGCCTGTAAGCTCACATATAATTAAGCATTTGCCCAAGTTAATTGCAACCCTGGGACGCTTCGGCGGGTTTATTGGGCATGATGGAGGATGTTGATGCAAGATTTACGCGCCAAAGCCGAGCTAGTCTATCGCGAGTTAGTTGCGTTGCATGGCTTTCAGCAACTTGTGCCCCGCCGCGAACCGATGCATGAACTCATTTCGACGATGCTTTCGCACCAAACCACCGAGGCCAACGAAGAGCGCGGCTACCAAAATCTGCGCGCAACCTTCCCAACCTGGGAAGCGGTGATTGCAGCACCAGTCGAAGCCGTAGCCGAAGCGATTAAGCCCGCCAATTATGCTCCAGCCAAAGCCAAAAATATCCAAGCAGCCTTGGCCACAATTTTGGCCGAGCGCGGCGAAATATCAATCGATTTTCTGGCTGAGCGTTCGACTGAAGAAGGCATGGCTTGGCTCACCTTGTTGCGCGGCGTTGGCCCCAAAACTGCCTCATTGGTGCTGCTATTTTGTTTTAGCAAACCGATTTTGCCCGTCGATACCCATGTGCATCGCGTGAGCCAGCGCTTGGGCTTGGTCAATGCCAAAACGCCCACCGAAGCTCACGAAATTCTTTGGGAAATGCTGCCCCACGATGCAGAATGGCTGTTTAATTATCACGTTGCGCTATTACGCCATGGCCAACGCATCTGTTTATTCAAAAACCCACGTTGCAACCAATGCCCGCTCACCGAGCACTGTTTGTGGTATGCGGCTCATCGGGCCGAGTAATGTTGCGCCAACGGGCACTTGGCCCACGCCCAAGCGGCTCGACGCGCCCAGCAGCTTTTTCTGCTTGCAAAATTTTGCGAATTAAATCGCGGCTCACATGTGGGCAGGCCTCCTCAAGATCTTTGATCGAAAAATCACGCTGAAATGTAGCAATTGTGTGCAATACCAAGTTTGTCTTAGCGCCATGGGCATTTAGTTGATTATCGGTACGAAGCTCAAACTCACGATAAGCGGCGGTTAAAATCCCTAGAAAATATTCAGTCCACGGCAAGAGATTATGTTGAGCATCGTGCCAACCCTGCGAAGAACGATATAAAGTATCATAATATGATTCTTTGGTATCTTCGATGAGCTTTTCAAGACTAATATAACGGCCAACTTCATAGCCAGCCTGATACAAGAGCAATAATGTTAGCAAGCGAGCCATGCGTCCATTGCCATCTTGAAATGGATGGATACAGAGGAAATCTAAAATAAATGCTGGAATCAATAACAATGGCTCAATTTCTTCACGCTGGCATTCTTGCTTGAATAAACTAACCAAATGCTGCATCGCGTGGTCGGTCGCATAGGCTGCTACAGGTTGAAAGCGCACAAATTGTTGACCATCAGTACGAGTTTCAGAAATTGTATTATCAACGCGCTTCCAATAGCCACCACCACTAGGCAGATAACGAAACATATCACGGTGTAATTGCAGAATAATATTCGAGGTTAAATCAATATCTGCATGATTGATGTGGATCGTATTCAGCACGTCGCGATAGCCCAAAATCTCCTGTTCAGAGCGATTGTTGGGCATGGTTTTTTGCTCAACCAAAGCCTTAATCCGATCCAAAGGCACGGTAATACCTTCGATCCGATTCGATGATTCGGTACTTTGAATTAGGGCATTTTGCCATAAGTTATGTAACACTTGCGGTTGTCGCTGACGATAAAGTCCTTCCATACCTTTATATTCACGAATCCGCCCAATACTCCGAATAAGCCCATGAGAAACATTGAAACCAGCTAGAAATTGATCCTCAAACGATTTCATCATTACTCCAAATCGATCAATTGGAGCTTATTGTAGCATAAATAGGTAATATAATTAAGATTATATATGTATAAATATCATACTTTTACCTATATATAAGCTACTTTACCTTTATAATTTGGCCTTTGGTTGCGCTTGGTGAGATAAATCAAAACCTTTATATAGGTAAAAGGAGCAATCTTTTACCTATATATAAGCTACTTTACCTATATAATTCCTACAAAAAGCCCCTCTCCTGCTAAGCAAGCGAGGGGCTGAGAAAATGTAAAGCCTTATTTCAGGGCTTTGACGACTTCCACGCCATTGGCGGCCATGTGATGCAACGAGAAGACATGGTGGAAATCGCCAGGATGAGCATATAAGCCAAGCTCGCTGGCCACTTCGAGCGGCGTGTCGTAGGTATCAACACATTCGGCGGGCAAGACCACGCGGCGCTGGACGTTGCGCGCATTGGCATCCAAGCGCAGGAACATTGCCAATTGATAGACACATAAATCCGAGCAATCGCCAGTCACGATGTAGGTGTCAACTTCGGGATGCTCAGCAACCCACGCTGGAAAGCCTGTGCTCAAAGCGGCGCTCAACGAGTTCTTTTCGAAAATCGTAAAGCTATCGGCAAATGGCAAGGCCCGCAATTCCGGCGCGGTGTCGGCTTCGCTGGTGCCGCGCAAACAGTGCACTGGAAACGCGCCGAATTCTACTGCATCTGCTGGATGCGCATCTTGCGGCAAGATGAAATGGCGCACGCCACCAGCATGAGCGGTTTTGAACAGCTCGGCAATTGGCGCAACGATGCTTTGTACCCGTGGGCTGGATAACGCGCCATCGGTACAAAACCCCACAATAATATCCACACAGGTCACCGCCACCCGATCTGCGCCATCAACTAATAAATCGTCGAGTGGCAATTCGGGCAAGTTGGCGTACCAGTTATCCAAATATTCCAAAAATCCTTGGCTGTTGTTCGCAAGCATGGAAACTCCCTTTGTAAGGATGAAGGATGAGGGATGAATTATGAATTGTGAGCTTAACTATTTCATCCTTCATCCTTCATCCTTCATAATTTCTAATAATCGACTGGCCGCAAGTAATATTCGCCGATGGCGGTGCTGGAGAGCATGGCGGTGCTGGGCAAATGGCGTTTCCAGTGAGTTGTATTGACTCGCCGTTGCACAATTGCCACTTCATCTGCATTAAAGCCGCGTGCAACCAATTGCTCAGGTCGATAGCCACTCAGCAAATAGGCCAACACCCGATCAGCCTTACGATACGAGATGCCAAAATCATCTTCGTCGGTTTGGCCAACCACCAGATCGGCGGAAGCTGGCTTATGCACAATCACATCTGGGACACCGATGGCTGAAGCCAATTCCCAAACTTGGGTTTTGAATAAATCACCCAAAGGATTGACTGGTGGCGCATCGTCGGCGTGCCACGTGTAATAGCCAAATAAACGCTCGGTTTTGTTGCCAGTGCCAATTGGAATACAACCAAGTTTCTGCGATTGATCAAACAGCACGATCATACGGGTGCGAGCCATCACATTGCCGCGTCGCCGACCATCAGCATCTGGCTCGAAGGCCAAATAGCCATCAACTGCATTGGTAATTTCGATGGTGCGCTGCTGAATGCCCAAATCATCAATCACCAACTGAGCGTGATCTAAGCTGTCCGACGATGAAGTGCGATAGGGCATGCGCACGGCCAGCACATTCTCTGGGCCAAACGCCTTGGCACACAGATAAGTGGTTAAAGCCGAATCCACGCCGCCTGATAGCCCAATCACAACTTGTTTGAAGCCACGTCGAAAGCCAACTTCATCGCGCAGAAACTCAATCAGCCAATGAAGCGTAAGTTCGGGATTGATGCGCAATGGCTCGTCGCTATTTGGGTCGAAGCGCGGCGCAGCAATAATTGGGAAGCTTTGCTCGCTCACCGTTGCTTTGGCGCGCTTTTCGCCTTCGCTATCGATGGTATGTTTGTGCGAGCTAGCATCGCTCAGCCCTTGCGAATCGCTGGAAAGCGCAGTATCCCATGTGCTTTGGCGCTTTTTGCCTTCGCTGGCAGCGCTGACATCGCGCAAAATAAAGGGCAAGCGTTCTTCCAAATCAGCTAACAAAGGCAGGTCAGCGCGCGCCAAGGTCAAATCGCTCAGATCAATATCGACCAGCAGCACTGCTTCCGACCACAAGGGAGCGCGCGCGCGTTCATCGGAGCGCGGCCCAACCACAACCGAGCCGCCAGCAAAGCCTTTGCCGCCTTCGAAGCCGACAATTTGGCAAACTGCCAAATACACGCCATGCTCACCAGCAATCTCACGAATCCGATCATCCCAACGAGCGAGGTTGCTTGGGCGATCTTCGTTGGAGCCACGAGCTGGCGAGGCGCTAACGACATATAGCATTTGCGCCCCATCGAGCGCAGCCACTGTGCCGCTCAGCGAGTGCCATGCATCCTCGCAAATCAAGATTGCAACCCGCCCGAAGCGCGTATCGAAAGCGGCAATTTCGCGGCCAGCCTCGACAAACCGTGCTTCATCAAACACGCCATAGGTTGGCAAAAACATCTTGCGATGCACATGGCGAATGCCTGCCAAGGTGCTATCGCTGCCAAGTGTGGCATACAAAGCGCTATTGTAAAAACGTTCGCGCCAGCGTTCATAAAAACCAATCACAATATCGAGCGCAGGAGCATCGGCGCCACAAGCAGCCAAATAGGTTTGTTGCAAATCGTGAAACAGCTGGCCTGCGGTCAGAGCTTGTTCGCGCACGCCGCCTTCAAGAAAATAGCCAGTTAAGGCAGTTTCCGGCAACATCAGCACATCTGGTCGGCGCTCGTTGCTGCCAAATTGGGCGAATAATTCGCCAAGCCGCACTAAATTCGCGGCATAATGCCCCTTGCGTGGGCGAAATTGAGCTAAAGCTAAAGTATACATAAACACCCCTAGTCAAGTTAGAAAGCAAAAGTCAGAAGGCAAAATAATGCAGGTTTAGAGCATTTTGACTTTTGAATTTTGCCCTTTGACCTATTGTTCGTCCTTCTTTTTTGCTTCGCGATAGCGAAAAACAAAATCGCCTTCGATGCGTGAATCGCGGAAACGATAGAGCCGAGCTGGCCGCCCGCGACTATTGAGCAATTTTCCAGTATCTTCGAGCAAATCCGAATCACGCAGCTTGCGATAGAAATTAGCTTTATCGAGCTTCTCGCCCAAAATTTCTTCATAAATCCGTTTGAGCTTGGGCAAGCTAAATTCCTTGGGTAGCAATTGAAAGGCCAAGGTGGTATATTCAAGCTTCGAGCGCAAACGATCGATTGCAAAGCGCAAAATCTTTTCGTGGTCGAAGGCTAGATCCTTGGGCAATTCATCGACTGGAAACCAGCGCACTGCATTCGATTCGTCGGAAACTTGCAGCGCTTGTTCTTCGGTGCGAATTAAGGCAAAATAGGCCACGCTAATCACGCGGGTGCGCGGATCGCGCCCAGGCTCGCCAAAGGTATACAGCTGCTCCATATACACGTCGTGGACACCAGTTTCTTCTTCCAACTCGCGCCGAGCAGCCATTTCCAACGATTCATCCATGTTGACAAAGCCACCAGGGATGGCCCAATGGTCGGCGTATGGCCAGTGTTTGCGCTGCACCATCAGCACATGCAAGCGCCCGCTGCGTAAGCCAAATATCACCACGTCGACCGTTACAGAAGGCCGCTCGTATTTTGTCGCATCGTAGTTTTCAGCAGTTTCGGTCATAGCTGCTCCTAATAGTGTTATTATGACACAAAGTATAAACATGAATGGAGCAGTTGTCAATAGGGATTATGAGAACATAGAACATAGAGCATAGAGCATATAAATTTTTATGGTTAACAATGAAGCAAGTAAAGCAAGCAATATTTGCGCTTAGCACTGTAACATTTTCGATAGCCAATAGCCTGAAGCATAACCTTATGTTCTATGTTCTATGCTCTATGCTCTTTTTACCGATCCCTGCCCCCTGATCCCCAATCCCCAACTACCAATCCCCGGCTTTTACAATCGGATGTTGGTTCTATTGCGTTCACTTCATGGCCATAGTACAATACTGGCAACTGCTCCAAGTGAGCTGCATTCTCACACAATCAATTGCCCAAGCCCATAAGCTTGTGGTTGGTCGCAGAGAATGACGCTGGTGAACAAATTGGGTGCTGGTTATAAGCACCGCACATGCGCAGCACTTGGATCGTGAACGTTCAATGCACTTCAGCATTGAGAACTGGTTAAATCTCCTCGCCCTTTGGTTTGCAATGGGGCTTTGATGCGGGTTGAGGATTATGCGTAACAGCAGCAGCCAATTGAAGAACGTTCCACTAGGAGCAGCCCTTTGCCAGCTTCTTACCTTGCTTGGGTAAGAAGCTGGTGCACTTTAGGTTTTTTTAAGGAGGCGTACCGTGGAATGGAACATTAAGAGCCGTAATATTAAGCTACACGATGCGCAAAAAGCATTTATCCAAGAAAAATTAGGCAAATTAGAACGCTACCTTGACGGAATTAACGATTGGAAAGTGGAATGCCGTTTTGAAACATTGCGAGGTAGCGGCGAAACATATACCGTCCAAGTAACGTTGTTGGCCGACCACGGAATTATCTTACGGGCCGAAGAAAATGATCGCGAGCTGTATCCAGCGGTCGAAGCAGTGCACGATAATTTGCAGCGCCAAATTCGCCGCTTCAAGGAAAAACATTATCGCCGTGGCAAATTGCGCCGCTCAGCTGGCGAAATGATTGCCGCTCCGCTGCCAGAATTGCCCGACGATGCAGAACAAGCAGAAGAACGCCAAATTATTCGGGCCAAGGATGTAACCTTGCGCCCAATGTTTAGCGATGAAGCCATTGAACAAATGGAATTGCTGGGCCACTCGTTCTTTGTGTTCCGCGATGCTGAAACCGAAAAAATCCAAGTTGTTTATCGCCGTAACGATGGCAATTATGGCCTGATTATGCCGCGCTAAATCGCCTTCTTGCAGCAGGGATCACATGCATGTGTGATCCCTGTTTTGCTTTAATCAGGCATAATGCAAGAGCCTTGATTTTTGTGGAGTGTGCTAATGATTTTCTATTTTGTGCGCCATGGAATTGCCGAAGATTGGGCCGAAAGTGGCCTTGATCAGGATCGGCGCTTAACCGAGCGCGGTCGCAAACGCATTCGCCAATGTGCCCAAGCTTTGCGCTTGCTGGAAATCAAACCAGATCTGATTTTTAGTAGCCCCTTGCCGCGCGCCGCCGAAACCGCCAGCATTATTGCAGAAGCGCTTAGCACTGACCCACCAGTGCACAAAGAGCAATTGCAGCCCGATGCCGCCAATAGCGATTTTATCGCCGAATGCCTTAACGCCAATTGTTCAAGCCTCATGATTGTTGGTCATCAGCCGAATCTTAGCGAGTATGTGGCGCAGCTTGCAGGCTACGGCAGCAACCTGATTTTCAAAAAAGGCACGGTTTGCCGAGTTGAGATGCAGGGCGAGCATGGCCAAATTAGTTGGCTGCTCCCGCCAAAAGTGCTGATTGCGCTGGCCGATGTGCGCCAAGCGAAACAAAAAAATAAGCATTAACAGCGCATTTTCAGCAAAATAACAGTTTGTAAGCCAACTACAAGCCTGTTGAGAGCAACGTTTCATCGTTATCAGCGACCTAGTTGCGTATACTCACGCCTATAGTTATCTAGGAGGAATATTGATGAAACGTTGGATTCTCTTGTTCGTTGTTCTTGTTGGTTTAGCGTTACCCCAAGCGAGTTATGCCGCCGAACAGCAATGTTTCGCGCAAACTGGCTTTTGTATCGAAGGTCGCTTTCTACAATATTGGCAGCAAAACGGCGGCTTGCCAGTCTTTGGCTATCCATTAAGCAAAGCAGAAGATCGCTACAATCAGGATAGTCAACAAAGCTTTTTGACCCAGCAGTTTGAGCGTGCTCGCTTTGAGTTGCACCCTGAGCTTGTAGCGCCCTATGATGTGTTGCTCGGACGGCTTGGCGATGATTTGCTGCGTTACCGCAATCTCGATAGCTCAATGTTACCGCGTGAGACCGGTTCCAAAGCCGATTGTTTGTGGTTTGAAACCACTGGGCACAATGTTTGTAATCAGGCCAATGGCTTGGGCTTTATGCGCTACTGGCAAAGCAATGGCTTGAACGACCCCAAACTCGATAGCTTTGGCCGTTCGTTGCAATTGTTTGGCTACCCGCTAACTGATGTGCAAATGGAAACCAACGCCAACGGCGATACAGTGCTGACCCAACATTTCGAGCGCGCCCGCTTCGAATGGCATCCTAACCAACCTGATCAATTCAAAGTGCTGCTTGGTTTGGTAGGCAAAGAATCACAACAATTGCGCTATGGCGAAGGCTCAAACCCCAGCAACCTCACGATGATCGATAGCCGAGTATTTTTCACTGCCGATGATGGCGTGCATGGCCAAGAGTTGTGGGTCAGCGATGGCAGCGATGCAGGCACGCGCATGGTCAAAGATATTCGGCCAACGGGATCAAGCAATCCCTATCGATTAACCGCCGCGCTTGGCCAAGTGTTTTTTGTAATTACAACTGATGCTAACGACCAATTATGGGTCAGCGATGGCACTGAAATTGGCACCAAACTGGTTTATTCTTTTATGCGTCCAGCAGTCGAACAACCAGCAATCGTTGATATTGCAGCAGTTGCTGGCGGGGTCATTGTTTTGGGCAATAGCCTTGAAACTGGCATTGAGCCATGGTTCAGCAATGGCAGCAGCGCTGGCACCTATCTGATTCGCGATATCAACCCAGGTCCAGCTGGCTCGGAAATTAAAGTTGAGACCTGTTGTAATTATTATTTTGCTGCGGAATTCACCTCTATGTCCAATGGGCTGGTGTTTATGGCCAACACTGGCAGCGTTGGCAACCAATTATGGCTCAGCGATGGCAGCATCCAAAACACACGCCAAATTAGCAACTTTGCAGCAAATAATGAATTTGTGGCCGAACTCGAACGCTTGAATAATCAGCAGATTGTTGCAGCAATTCAGCAACCTGAGGTTATTCAAATTGTGCAGATCGATCTGGCGACTGGCAAGCAGAGCCAACTCACCAGCCATGCCCGATTTTACCTTGGCACGCGATTAATCGTTTCGGCACATAATCTGGTCAATATTGGCAACAAGGTTTATTACCACGTGGTTGATGAGCTTAATTCAACCCTCTGGCAAGTTGATGCCCAAACAGGTGCAAGCCAAATCAATGTAGCTGGCTATCTGCTTAAAAATATCATTAGCGATCCCAACCAAAGCCAATTGCATCTGCAATTGCTGAATGCTGATCGCAGCGAGGCTGGCTTGTGGGCGTGGGATGGCGCGAAGCTGCAACAACGCAGTGGGCTTAATGTTCAACAACTACGGATTAATGGCCAACGTATTTTTGGGATTAGCGGCGAACAATCACCCTACCGCGTGTATGCCAACACATCCAACAACCAAACGCTGGCCTACGTTGGCTCGGGCTTTCATCGATTGGCCAATAGCCCAGCGTTTGCCCAAGTAAGCCGCTTTAGCACCAATCAAGGCATCTTCTTGGCCTTGCCAAGCTTGGCTCATGGCGTAGAGCTATGGTATAGCGATGGCAGCACATTGCGCATGGTCAAAGATATTCGCCCATAACGATCAGCACTTAAAAATAAACTCCACTTGGAACACCAAAGTGGAGTTTTTGTTTGCCAATCAGCCTCGTTTCAGCTTGTAAGCAAATTCGCAGTCGTTTCGCAGCAAAACATCATCGTTATTAGTAAAAGGGCTTTCTATACTCTACGTATCGATGTAGTGGAGGAACTATGATGAAACGCTGGATACTGTTGGTAAGTATTATCGCAAGTTTGGCACTCCCACAAGCTAGCCATGCCGCCGAACTGCAATGTTTCGAGCAAACCGGCTTTTGCACTGACGGACGGTTTTTGGAGTATTGGCGGCAAAATGGTGGCTTGGAGGTCTTTGGCTATCCGTTGACCACAATCGACCTTGTATACAATAATGATAGCAGGCAGCACTTTCTAACTCAGCAATTCGAGCGTGCCCGCTTTGAGTTTCACCCCGAATTAGCCGCGCCCTACGATATGTTACTCGGGCGGCTGGGCGATGATCTGCTGCGCTATCGCAATCTTGATAGTGCATTGTTGCCACGCGAAACTGGGCCGCAACAAGGCTGTTTGTGGTTTGAAACGACTGGCCACAATGTCTGCAATCAAGCCAATGAGCTGGGCTTTATGGCCTATTGGCAAAATCATGGTCTCAACGATCCCAAGCTCGATAGCTTTGGTCGTTCGTTGCAATTATTTGGCTATCCATTGACCGAGCCAGCGCTCGAAACCAATGCCAATGGCGAAACCGTGCTAACCCAACATTTTGAGCGCGCGCGCTTCGAATGGCATCCCAACCAGCCCGATCAATTCAAAGTGCTGCTTGGCTTGGTGGGCAAAGAATCACAGCAATTGGTCTATGGCGAAGGTTCCAATCCTAGTCACCTGACGATGATCGATTCGCATGTATTTTTCACTGCTGACGATGGTGTGCATGGCCAAGAGTTGTGGATAAGCGATGGCAGCGAAGTAGGCACACGCATGGTCAAAGATATTGTGGCAGGAGTCGAAGCGACGTGGCCAACTCAATTAGAGCCTGCCAATCATGGCGTATTTTTTGTTGTCACTCAGCAAACAGCAGATCAATTGTGGTTTAGCGATGGTACTGAACTAGGGACGCGGATTGTTAAAGAGTTTGAAGCCAACGCCAAACTTACCAACTTTAAAACCTTGGGCAATGGAGTTATTTTTTGGGCCGATGACGGCGTGCATGGCATCGAACCATGGTATAGCAACGGCACTGAAGCGGGAACCTATATGCTGCGCGATCTCAACCCTGGCAGCGAAGCTTCAGCTATTTCCGATGGCTATATAAGTTATTGGATCGATTATGCCCCGATTGATGAGGGCATGGCCTTCATTGCCTACGACAGCCAAAATGGCGCCCAGATCTGGTGGACGAACGGCGAAAGGAAAGGGACACGCCTCGTCAGCCGCTTGCCTAAATCGTTTGGGCGCTTCGAGTTAGAACGCTTGGACGACTTGCATCTGATTGCAACCTCAGGCTATTTGGACTATGAGCTGGGAGTATGGAATATTAACCTTGCCAACGGCGATCCTCAATTTTTGGCCAGCTACCCGATGATTGCCACCACCCGCAACCCAAACCCAGTTAGCCAATTAACCGCGGTTGGCGGAATGGTGTATTACCTGAGCAAAACCCAAAATGGCGAGCTGAGTTTATGGCGCACCAATGGCGAGCCAGCCCAAACAAGCCAAATCGATCTGCAGGGCTATCAAATTGAAAGGCTGGTAGCCTCAAGCGAGCAATTGTATTTAGCGCTGAGCACAGCTGAATTTGGGCAGGTTGGCTGGTGGTATTTTGATCCTCAAAATACATTAACTCAATTAACCCATTTACCGTTAAGCTTGCAGGCTACTGAGAATCGAGTGTTTGGCTGGGAATCGCTGCCTGCTGGCCTGCGGCTGCATAGCAATAACGGACGCAATCAGCCACTGAGCTATCGTGGCTCGGTGATGGGCAAAGGCACAACCTTCCCCTATTCAACCAACGAACATTTTTTTGACCTTAGCGATTTTCAGCATGGTAAGGAACTTTGGTATAGCGATGGCAATACGCTGCGCATGGTCAAAGATATTCGCCCATAACGATCAGCACTTAAAAATAAACTCCACTTGGTGTTCCAAGTGGAGTTTTTGTTTGCCAATCAGCCAAATTTCAGCTTAAAGCCACTTTATAAGTTGATTCACAGACGCTTGCCACATACCATTCATCGTACAAAACCATGCCAATCGCTATACTAAAACCCATAGATGTATTGGAGGAATAGTGATGAAATATTGGATTATTTTGAGTTTGATCGTTGCCAGTTTGGCCTTGCCTCAAGCAAGCTACGCCGCCGAAGCGCAATGCTTTGCGCAAACTGGCTTTTGTATCGAAGGGCGTTTTTTGGAGTATTGGCAGCAAAATGGCGGCTTACCTGTCTTTGGCTATCCGTTGAGTATTGCAGAAGATGCCTACAATTACGATAGTAATGAATTTTTCCTGACTCAGCACTTTGAACGGGCGCGTTTTGAATTGCACCCTGAGTTTACAGCGCCCTACGATGTGCTACTGGGGCGGCTTGGCGATGATTTGCTGCGCTATCGCAACATTGATAGCGCCATGCTGCCGCGCGAAACTGGGCCGCAACAAGGCTGCTTGTGGTTTGAAACCACTGGTCACAATGTTTGTAATCAAGCTAATGGCTTGGGCTTTATGGCCTATTGGCAAAATCATGGCCTGAACGACCCCAAGCTCGATAGCTTTGGCCGTTCGTTGCAATTATTTGGCTATCCGTTAACCGATGTTAAAACAGAAACCAACGCCAATGGCGATACGGTGCTGACCCAACATTTCGAGCGCGCTCGTTTTGAGTGGCATCCCAATCAGCCTGATCAATTCAAAGTGTTGCTTGGTTTGGTGGGCAAAGAAGCGCAACAGGCACAGGGTGGTGAGAGTTCGTGGCCATATGAATTAACGTTGGTCAATGACACGCTCTTCTTTACTGCTGAGGATGGGATTCATGGCCGTGAGCTATGGGCGAGTGATGGCAGCGAAAACGGCACGCGCTTAGTTAAAGATATTGAGCCTGGAGCAGAATCCAGCTGGCCGTATCAACTTGCTGCTGGCAAGCATGGCCTGTTCTTCCTACGCTATGCCAATGATAACTACGAACTATGGTTTAGCGATGGCAGCGAGGCAGGAACCCGTTTGCTAAAACAGCTTGCAGGTAGCAATACCTATATGACCAACCTAATAGCCTTGGGCGATGGAATACTCTTTTTTGCCAACGATGGCATAAGCGGAGTTGAGCCATGGTATAGCGATGGCACAGCAGCAGGCACGCAGCTGTTGCGCGACATCAACCCTGGTGCAGGCCACTCGAACGTAGAAACCGGCTATAGCTATTTTTGGAGTGAATACACGCCTATGGCTGGAGGTATGGCCTTCTTAGCCCGCAACGAGCAGGCTGGAGCACAAGTGTGGTGGACTGATGGTAGCGAGGCTGGCACGCGCCAGATCAGCAATTTTGCTGGTGATAGCCACAACGTTTTTGAAATAGAGCCGTTGGATGCAAACCATGTGATTGTCGCTGCAAGTAATGAAGGCACATTTGGCATGTGGAATGTTAATATCAGCACTGGCGAGCAGCATGTGCTGGCAACCTACCCTTGGATTAATGGCAGTATTCGCAACCCATTACCAGCATCACAACTGACCAAGGTGAATAACGAAGTGTATTACCAAGTCTATACCCAAGGAGTTGGCACCAACCTATGGCGCACCAATGGTCAACCGCAACAAACCAGCCAACAAAACCTGAATGGCATGACGCCATATCGCTTGCTGAGCGCCAATAACCAACTTTTACTTCAACTCTACAACGAGATAGAACCAACTGGTTGGTGGCGCTTCAACTCGGCTACTGGCTTAACTCAATTCACGCCACTCGACTTGATTCTAGAGGATACGGGCAATGGCTTGATTGGCTGGCACTTGTTCAACCTTGGAACTAGGGTTTATCGCAGTGATGCCGATTATCAAGCCATGAGCTACCAAGGCTCATTGATGAGCATGAGTGGCACAACATTCGACGCAACGAAACGGGCTACAAATGCCAAACGCAGCTTCTTTACGTTGTTCGATCAACAACATGGTGGCGAAATTTGGGTTAGCGATGGCCAAGGTTTGCGCTTGGTCAAAGACATTCGGCGCTAATCGATGCAGTGGCGCAACTTTCTCAGTTGCGCCACTTTGCTTATTTCGCCACAGCTTCAAGTTTGGCTTTGAGCTGGCTCCATAGTTCAAGCGCTTGCACTTGACTCAAGCCTGAAAACTGTCCATCGCCAACTTCAATCACAATCCAATCGCCATTGATAAGTTGGCCAATATCAACAGCAATAAATGGCGTGCCAACCCGCCGAGCAGCTTCGCAGGCTAAATTCTTGACGCTAGCAAGCTCGGCAGCATTCAGTGCAAATTCCTCACTTGGTACATCCCAATAGAAGCCATAGGCCAAAACTTGATTTTGATATACAAAGACCCGATATTCGCGACCTAAGGGAAAGGCCTGATAATGGCTTTCAAGCATGCGCAACTGAACTAAGCGGCGCAAAATAACCCGCCCGCGCGCTTGGGCTGGTTGGCTCAAGAGTTGGGCGCTTAGGCGCTCAAGTTCGGCGCTGGTCGTTGCCACACACGCTTGCCAACCTTGCTCCTTATTCGATTTGATTGCGCCTTTGACGAAGATCGGCCAGCCCAAGCGATCTTCTGCTGCGGCTAATTGCCCAAGCTCAGTAATGACACAACTTAATGGCGTTAGCTCGTCAAGCAAGGGGTAGAAACGATCGAATTCCATGGCAGTTTGATACTGTTCTGGGGTGTTGATGAGCCAAATATTGCGGGTTGTAGCCGCGTGATAGAGCGCAGCGTAATGCTCAGGCTTGGGAATATAACCAACCCAAATTCCGGTTTGTGGCTGCTCAAACACTGGCACATAGGCCAGCACAGCCTCAAAATCTGCCCATTGCTCAGGTTCGGGCGGTAGCGCATAAACCCGCAAGCCAAGCATGCGGGCGGTTTCAGTAATTCGGTTGAGTTCGCGCGCATTGACAGTGTGCTGTTGGACGGTTGCTTCACTCAGAACAACCAACATCGCTGCTCCTTTATGCCTTCTCTAGCCATTGACCAATCACCTGCGACATACCGGTAGTTTCTTCTTCGAAGCCCAATCGATGATAGAACGTTTGCTGATCGTCGGTAAATAAACAAACGTGTTGACCTTGCAAATCAGCCAAAATCTGCTTGACCAAACTGCTCGCAATACCTTGGCGGCGGTAATCGCTCTGCGTCCAGACATCGACGATATAGGCGTTGCATACGCCATCGGATAATGCACGCGCCTTGCCGATAATCCGTTCGCCATCGAGCGCAAAACAGACGCTATAGCTGGCAGCAAACGAACGTTGATATTGCTCTGGCGTGCGCCCATTATCAAAATTATCAGCACCAAGCTCAGTTTTTAATCTGGCCCAATCGATGGCTTCTAAATCACGCTTGTAGTAAATTGGCATAGCACTCCCTCATCGAAGAACATAGAGCATAGAGCATAGAGCATAAGCGAAGTTCAGAGATCGGTCTCGGGAACGGGGGTTGGAATTTGTGGGGCAAAAAAGGCTATAGGCTTTTGGCTATTGGGGCAATCAATCGGTGGTTCAATCTTGCAATGAGCGATGTTTAACGCAGAGGCGCAGAGAATGTGAGGGGTCAGAGGGTAGAGATCAGAGGCTAGTGGCGGGATGATTCAAAATACTAACCCCTAAACCCTGCTACCAGATACCCGACCCCTGATCCCTTGCCCTTCGTGCTCTTCGTGGTTTCGTTATTTGCGTCTTGGGTTTCTATGTTCTATGCTCTATGTTCTTTACGGATACTGCGACCAGCCTTGGTAGAGTTGACGGCCAAGCAGGCCTAGCTGAATTTCGTAGGCACTGCCAGCCAGCTCAGGATGATGCTCGAAGCGATTACGCTCGAAATATTGCACCAAAAAGCCTTTGCCTTGGGCCTCGTCGTATTCCCAAAATGCTTCGCTGACTGGAAAACCATACAAAGCAATCCCGCCATTTTGCTCCCAATACGCTTTGAAGGGATAGCACAAACTATGGCCAGTTTCGACGAAATAACTACATTCAGCAGGTGGATTTTGGGCTGGCGGCAGGCTGCGCCAATCAACGCCGCTACGTTCGAGCGAACGCACTCCCAACAAACTGAGTTGCACCCGAAATTCAGGCTGGTTATTGGGGTGTAATTCAAAGCGGTTACGCTCAAAATATTGCACAATCGTTGGCATGCGGCCTGGGCCTGGCTCGGTCAATTCGTCAGTTAATGGCAAGCCAAAGCGAGCCAAACCGCCATTTTGCTCCCAATAACTCAGGAAGCCACCAAGGATTGTATGCGGGGTTTCGTCGAAACTACGGCCTTCGCCGCTGTAGCCGCCATATTCAACCCAAATTGGCATCCCACGCTGATCGGGCTGAATTTTGACCGTGCCCGTGTCGGTGTTAACAACGCGCAGCAGAGTTCCATCATACGCCCGCACTTGCACATGCTTGCAAGCGCAATTGATTTCGAGGTAAGGCGGCGATTGAGCTTCGTGAACCCACCACAAAATATCAACTGAGCGATCGCCATTGCTCCAATGTTGCCAACCAAGCCCACCATCGTAGGGCAACGCATAATTTGCTTGCCAACTCAAGCCGCCCAAATTATGGGTCAGATGATAGTAGGCGCTATAGCTCGGCTTTCGAATCCGTTGATCATCAAAATTGAGCGGGTAGGTCCGCCGCAACATGCCAAAGTGAAATTGATTTTCAGTTGGGTCGTTGATCGGGCGGGTGTAATTCACATTATCGCCAGTATCGTTGCGGAAATCGTACCAAAAAATTTTCTCAACGCCTGGGTGGGTCATCGCCAGCAGATAGAAGCGTTGCAGCCATGCAGCTTGTTCAGCTTCATCAACAATTCCATCGCTTTCTGTCGACCAACCAACCTCGGTATACCAAATTGGCTTGCTGCCAAATTGGGCTAGCAGGGCATCGATTTCGGCGGCCTGTTCGCGATAGGTCTGAGTGCGATCGCGGCGCAATACCGGAACTTCGGGCGCATCTGGGCGGTAGGGGTGCAGGCCTAAAATATCAAACATCGGCCAAGCGCCAAGCTTATACAACCGTTGCAGATAATCGGGCGTGTCGTAGGCAAATTCGGGAATTTCGCTCCAAATATCGGCGACACCACCCAAGACAATTTTGGCCTCAGGGTCAGCGGCGCGAATTGCAGCGCTCGCAGTTTGCAGCACGCGCACAAAATCATCAACGTTGTAGAGGCCGCTTTCATAGCCCGATGGCACCAAATTTGGCTCGTTCCAAACTTCCCAATATTTGATCTGGCCACGCTCACGGCCATAGCGGGCGACCGTTGCATACACATAATCGCCCCAATCGCTCAACCATTCTTCTGGATGCGGATTGCGGCCTTTGAACCAAGCGGGATTATAATCGAGCAAGCCCAAAACGTTGATGCCAGCTTCGGCCTGTAACTGAATTGCCCGATCATAATTGTAGAATTTTGAGCTATCGCCATCCCAGCGAAAGGGGCCATCTGGCTCAAACTGAACCTGATCCCACCAAATTTCTTCGCGATTCCACTGAACACCAGCTTCGCGCATCAACCGAATCATGGTCGGCATTTCATCGGCGCGCACGCGGTTGCCCAATGAGACCACCATGCCAAATGGCGTTGTTTTATCACCCCATGGAATCTCGGCAGCAGCGGCGGGAGTAGCGGGGTTGGCCAGCAAAAACGGTGTGACGACGAGCACCAGCGCCAGCACCAGAGGGAGCAAGCGTTTGTGCATTGCAGTTTATCCCTTGTACAATCCATTGTTCATCTCAACGTTGCGTAGTGTACCATGCTTACCTTGGTTTGCTGCTGATAAAAAGCTGAAAAGTTATCAAAGAACATAGAACAGAGAGCATAGAACATAGTAGAGGTTGGGATTTTAACGCAGAGGCGCAGAGCTAACGAAGGATGAAGGATGAGGGATGAGGGATGAAACGCAAAAGGCAAAATAAGAACATAGAACATAATTTTGATCTATGAAGGATTATGGGCTATTAGAACAATAATCAAGCTAATCTGGGCAATCTGTGGCTAAAATAAAGGATGAGGGATAAAGGGTCTAGGGTTCAGGGATCAGGCTCTTGGCTTTGGGAACAATAATCAAGCTAATCTGGGCAATCTTTGGCTAAAAAACTTAACCTTCGCGCTCTTCGCGTTCTTCGTGGTTTCCGTTCTTCGTGCTCTTCGTGTCCTTCGTGGATCAAAAATTACGGCTCACTATAGCCCACAACCGCCAGCTCTGCTTGCTTGGGATCACTGCTGAAAATCAGGGTTGCGTTTTGCTCAGCATGGCCGGGCAACAGATCAAGCGTAACATTGCTTTGCTGATCATCTAAACTGCCAACTATTTCAACCGCTGCTGCTGCTTGATCGCCATCGTTGCGCACGGTTATTTCAAGATAAAACTGCTCGCCAACTTGGCGCACTTCGCCCATTGCAAGGCTAAATTGGGCTGGTTCGTCGCCTTCGGTGGCCCACAGCCAGCCAATCATGCCAACCAAACAGCTCAATAACAGAATTGAAATAATTAGCGAAACCCATTCGGCGGTTGTACGTGCTTGGCGTTTTTTCATACGGCTAACCTCCCTGCCGCGCCGCCAACCGTGGCAGGCAATCCCAAAACAATCGTGTAATCGATAATTTGCGCCAATGAGGTGCTGGCATCAATTTGGTTAAACACCCGCAACGTAACTAAGGCAAACACCAGCGAGATGATGTATGAAGCAATCGTTTCGCTAAGCGGCGATTGAAACAAGCCCCGATCCTGTTTACGTTGCTGATGGTCGCCAAACTCAGCTTGAAACACAATCACATACGAAATGAGCAATGAGGCCGCCATAATTAGCCAGAGCCACCATGGCGGCAACGAGGCGGCAATCACCCCAACTTCATCAGTTGGCGCAATCGAAAGCCCAACCACAGTCGCGCCAAGCATCGTCCCGCCTGCATCAACCAAGGTCGCATGCCAAAAACTTTGCTGCTCAACTTGCGCTTCATCATCATCTTCGCGCCGCAACAAGCCATTGGCCATGCCTACGCCAATGGCGCAGGGCATGGTTTCCAAAATAACTTTGCCCAAAATCACATCATAGGCCAGATCAAAACTGACGCGCCGTAACACAATAAGGCTAAAACAGGCCACTAACGCACCCAGCGCCAAGGCTTCGATGCTATCGGCGAGCGAACGGCTCCAGGTTTCATCGCTATTGCGTCGAAAGCCAGTTGCCCGATTGAGCGCCACCAACGCGATATAGGTTAGGCCAAGATACAACAACATATGCAACGGCGTAAGATCGCTGCCAATATCCCACACTTCCATCGTGTAGAGCAACGGAATGCCAAACAAAAACGCGCCAGCTATTCCATTGAGTAAATCATCAAACTCACGCCGCCACATACTTGATTCCTATCGTTGACGCTCGGCCAATTTTTGGTCGAGGCGTTGTTCTGCTGCCAAACGCTCCAAGGCATGCTCGCCCAAATCGACAAATTGCATGCCTTCGATCAGGCTTGGATGGACTTTTTGCAAGGCTAAGTACATCTGTTGGGCAATCGCGCGATAGCTTGGGTGGCCTTGCGGCGCGGCGCGTAGCTCAATTAAATGGTAGGCTTCGCGCAAATTCAAGCGAAAACGCCAACGAATGCGATAGGCAAACGGCACCAGATATTGGGCTGCTTCAGGCAAATCGGCCTCGATGGTTTGTACTGCTGCTGCCGCTTGATCGAGCGCCGTGCAATAGGCCTCGGCAACGCCAGCGGCCTCAAGCTCAGGCGCAACTGCATAGCCATGCACCACGCTATAGCGCTGACGCTCTTGGGTCAAAATCCGATGGCGCTGCAAATCGCGATAAGCGCCAATATCAGCCAGAAAATCAAAGGTATAGTAGGTTTCTTCGAAGGCGCGGCCTGGGCGATGGAAACGCGAGCCACGTTCGCCAACGTAGGCGCGCAGAATCGCAATCCGCTGATCAGTTGGCAAATTTCGTGCCCAGCCTTGCAGGCTTTCCAAGGGCTGGTTGCTGTGCGGATAGAGAATCGCTGCCACAACTTTGGCCTCTGCATCAGGATCAAATTCAACTAAAGTGACGCTTTGCTGATTGGAACTAGCTAGAATTTCGGGTCTAAACGCTGCGCCTGATTGACGCATTGTGGCGAGATACTGGCTGTAGGCAGCGCCACGCGCAGTTTTGGCGCGTTTCACAAATGAAGGAATGAGTTGATCAAGCTCATGTTGCAAATTAACGCCAACATTGCGTACCTCGCTATGCTCAGAGCTAGCTAGTTTGGTCAGCAAATATTCATACGCCCGACCGTTGCCGAACAAGCCAACATTGGTGAGCGTGGCCATTGGCAGCAATCCACGCAATAAATCAAGCGCTTTGGCCCGCGTGGCGCTAGCATAGGCTCGTTCGCTGGTTTTGGCATCGCGTGGCGTAGCGCTTTGGACCCACGCTTGCACAGGATCGATCAAATTGCGATAGGTATCGAATAGACGATCAAGGGTTTGTTCATAGAGCGTGGCGTGGGATGATTGCATAATTTCCGCCACCCGATAATAGCGATATTTGCCAGCCACTTGGCGATCGAATGGTACATAGCGCGTCGATTTCTCCAGCGGATCAAGGCCCAAGCGACTATCTTCGAGCGCTTTGGCGACGATATTGCTCACGCCTTCGCAAGCCACGTGCGCTCCGCCCAATTCGGCAACCGAATCGTCACCATAGCCGAGCAACACCCGTTCGTAGAAAGCTTCGGCCTGTTTGGTTGCCACCAATTGATCGTTGCCATTGCTGGCGGCATGGCCCACAATCGCCTGAAACCCAGCCTCTGGCGCTTGAATAAATTCATCAAACAACATGCGGCGCAAGCTCTTATCGCTACGGCTGTAGCGCGAGAACAAGGCACCTTTGACAACTTCTGGGAGGTTGCGCAAGCCAAAAATTGGCTGATCGAGGTTGGTGACAAACGGTGCTAGAATCGCCTGTTCTTCAGCGGTAAATGTATCGCCCCAAGGGTCGTGCATAAGAATTCTCCAGTAGATTATTTGTTTCATTCAAACTTGGCTATTTTATCCTGAGATGGGAGAGTTGATTCCGAGGATAGCTACTAGGGTGGATAGATCAAGATGGTTTTGATGTGGTTTAAGTGGCTATTATGAGGATTTTAAGTGATGCAAGTATTAATTCACCACCCTTCCGTCCCTCCGCTGGAGGGAGACGCAGGGGTTTTCAGCCCCTGCACCCCCTAATATTTGTCTGCTGGATTGTTATTATGGTTCTGTTTCCCATGCTTCGTGCAATTCGTGCAATTCGTGGCGAAAAGAATCCAGCCTTCGTGATCTTCGCGTCCTTCGCGGTTTCATCCTTCGGGTAACTTCGTGACCTTCGTGGATCAATCTCGTGGCGGCTGATCGACTTTGGGGCGTTTTTCGTGTTTTTTGCGCAGCACAGCGGTCACTTCCGAGCGATTATGGAACAGTTGGCGGGCACCAATCACCCAATAGGCGGTGCGCAAAATACTCAGCGAGTGATAGGCAATTTGGGCGCTGTGTTCGTGGGGCAATTTGAGCGTCACCACCGCCAAGCCATCGTTGGTCAAGGCATTGGCAGCATCAACCATCAGCCACGCCGAATCGCGAGCATCAATCCGCATATCATTGACGATCACGGTAAAACGCTCTTGGGTTGGCAAAAAGCGTTGGGCCAAGGTTTGTAAATGGCGCACACCTTGATCGTAGCGCAAGCTGGGGTGCAAATCGGCTGGGTCAATCGCGACAACTGGCAAGCCAGCACGGCGCAAAATCCGCGTCCAGCCGCCAGGTGCAGCCCCCAAATCCAAGGCTTGGCCATGATCAGGCCAATCGATATTGAATAAGGCTTGGGCTTCGAGCAACTTAAATTCAGCACGACTTAATTGGCCTTGTTCGCGAGCAAAGCGATGTGCACCACCAGCCCATGCAGAGCGATTGAATTCAACGCTCGAAACGCCGAGATAGGCCCGATCCATGCTCAAGGCAACCGAAAGCACACCCTGTGGGTTGCGCACATCCAAGGGCAAGCCGCTCACTTGCGAAACAGCTTCTGCCAAGGCTTGGTTGATTTCAAAACGAGTTAATTTCACATGCTCATCAAGCAAGCGGGTTTGCACCGCAAACGGTTTGCGAGCTGGCAAATGCGGCGCAAGATTCAACGCCACTTGAGTCAAGCGCTCCAAATCATCGGGCGTGCCTTCGAGCACGACTTCGCGATGAACTGGCGCAATATGGCGGATAAAAACTGCTGGCCGTTTGGCCAAGGTTGCTTGCCATTCAGCTAAAGGCTGCTCTAGCTCAACCAAGGCGACCTCAGGTGCAAGCCGCTGAACAGCAATTCCAAATTTGCCAAAACGAATTTCTTCTATGGCTGCCTCAAGCATTTCAGGCGCAGCACTAATTAACACACGATAGGTATCAAGCACAAAAAAGTCCCCTAGAAAGGCAAAAGGCAAAAGGCAAAGGGCAAAAATTACGTGTTGCAGCCCAGCCTATTTCGCCTACATACCTTGATACATTAATTCCAAAGCATTCTAAATCCAGAAATACAGCGGCGTATCGATAAACTATTTTGATTTTTGCCTTCTGAATTCTGACTTTAATAAAGGTTTATCGGGCTGGTTGGCGATGGAATTGCTGCCAATTGGCCACAGGCGGCGGCAATTTCAACTCCGCGTTCAACCCGCACCGTACACGAAATGCCTGCCGCTTGCACCACCCGCTGAAATGCCGTTACTCGCTCGCGATGCGAACGCGTCAAGGGCGTACCAGGTATCGGATTCCACGGAATCAAATTGACATGGCAGAGCATGCCCTTGACCAAACTAGCCAGTTGGGCCGCAAGCTCAGGCGTATCGTTTTTATCGTCGAGCAGCACATATTCAAACGACACTCGGCGATGCGTTTTATCGGTGTAATAGCGAATCGAATCCATCAAATCGCTAATATCAAAGCGATCGTTGACTGGCATAAGTTCGCTGCGCAATTGATCGTTGGGCGCGTGCAACGAAACTGCCAAATTAACTTGCAAGGCTTCGTCGGCCAATTGGCGAATGCCTTTGACCAAGCCCACCGTCGAAACCGTCATATTGCGCGCACCAAGATTAAAGCCCTGTTTATCGTTGAGCCGCTCAACCGCCGCCCACCAGCGGTCGTAATTGGCAAATGGCTCACCCATGCCCATAAACACCAAGTTGGTGATATGGTCGGGCACTGGCCCGCCATGGCGTTTGGCAATCGCAGCGCCTTCAGTGCGCAGATAGCGCTCGAAATACAGCACCTGCTCCATAATCTCGCCACTGGAGATATTGCGCAACAAGCCTAGCTTGCCAGTAGCGCAAAAAACGCAGCCCATGGCACAACCAGCTTGGGTCGAAACACAAATTGTCGCCCGATCAGGCGGGTAGATCATCAGCACGGTTTCAATCACCGCATTGCCTGGACAACGCCAAAGCACTTTGCGGGTCAAGCCATCGTCAGTCGTTTGTTCGCGCACCAATTCAAGACCGCCAATTTGAAATTTGGCCGCCAATTGTTCGCGCAAAGCCGCCGATAAATCGGTCATGGCAGCAAAATCGTTGGCTAATTTTTTATATAAATGGGCATAAATTTGGCGCGCGCGAAAGGCTGGTTGGCCTAGTTCAGTCAATTGCGCAGTCAAGCCCTGCAAATCAAGATCGTAAATATTCATGGGTTCCTCGTTTGTTACGCCCCATGATACCATCTTTCTTTATCGTGGGGATCGGGTTGAGGCACGAAGAACACGAAGGGCACGAAGGACGGAAACCGCGAAGGGCGCGAAGATCACGAAGGCTGGATTCTTTTCGCCACAGATTCCACAGATTTGTTTGATTATGTTCTTCTTAGCCACGAATTGCACGAATTGCACGAATACTCATTCTTTAGCCACAGATTCCACAGATTTGTTTGATTCTTCTGTTCGATCCAATCCGCGTTCTGTTTTGCCATGGCATTTTCTGTCCCCTCATCCCTGAATCCTGACCCCTCACATCCCTCTGCGCTTCTGCGTTAAATTGCTCCACGAATTGCATGAAGATTATTTTTTTGCCACAGATTGGCACAGATTATTTTGATTATTCATTTACCATCGCTAAAAGCCCATAGCCTATAGCCTGATCCCCGACCCCTGATCCCCAAACCCTATGCTCTATGTTCTATGCTCTATGTTCTATGTGTAATGGTTTATCACATTAACCACCATCGTTCTTTTCCACCCTTCCGTCCCGCCAGCGGGAAACGCAGGGGGCTTTAATCCCCCTGCACCCCCTCAAGGACAATCCGCGACCAAACGGCATCCATTGATGACCCTGCGGATGCGTGGTGGACAGCGAAAACCGACCCTCGATGGGGGTGGATTGCGGTAATCCGCTGGTTGCCAACGCAATGAACCAATACATCTATGCTCTATGTTCTTTCATCCCTCATAATTCATCCTTCATCCTTTACCCAGCCATATCGTATAATAGCGCTACGCCTAACTTAATTCTATTTCCCCATCTTGAAGCCTACGGCAGCCTGCTGGATGGAGCTTTCTTGGGCATGGCCAGCATTTGCCGGGCGTGCATTGTTGGCTTGATTCAAAGGAGTTGACCTGTGGCACGCAGCACTTCGCGGCCTGACGCTGGCTTGGCAGGCTTTTTTCGCTTTGCCGAACGTGGAACCAACCTTCGCACTGAAATTCTGGCGGGCGTTACCACCTTTTTCGTGATGGCCTACATTATTTTTGTCAATCCCTCGATTTTATCGAGCGGGCCGTTGGCTGAGGCTGGCCCGCCATTCAACGCAACGCTCACTGCTACCTGTTTGGTTTCAGCATTAATGTGTATTGCGATGGGCTTATTTACCAATTATCCTTTTGCCCTCGCCCCCGGCCTTGGCTTGAATGCAGTCGTCGCCTTTCAATTAATTCTGACCATGGGGTTGCCATGGCAAGCGGCCATGGGTGTAGTTGTGCTCGAAGGCTTGTTAATCACAGCCTTGGTCCTAACCGGCTTTCGCCAAGCGGTGATGCATGCGATTCCGCTTTCGCAAAAACGCGCGATTAGCGTGGGCATCGGTTTGTTTATTCTCTTCATTGGCTTGAATAACGCTGGCATTGTGCAACGTGGCGCGGGCACGCCCATGGCCTTGGGCAATTTCACCACCTTTTCAATTTTGCTGACCGTCTTAGGCTTGTTTTTGACCCTAATTTTGATGGCGCGCAAAGTTAAAGCAGCCTTGCTGATCGGCATTTTGGCCACCACGATCATCGGCGTTGTCAGCCATTATGCTTTTGGCGCTGATGTAAGTGCTCAGGCAGGCGTGCAAGGTGCCTTCCCCACCGAACTAGCCCGCCCAAGTTTCGAAACCATCGGCCAAGGCATCAATTTTGATGTGTTTAAATTAGCTGGAGTGCTTTCAGCGGTCTTGGTGATTTTCTCACTGATGCTCTCGGATTTCTTCGACACGATGGGCACAATCATTGGTGTTGGCGAACAGGCAGGCTTTGTCAAAGCAGACGGCGATTTGCCCAACTCAAATCGGGTGTTGATAGTCGATTCAGTTGCGGCAGTTGCTGGCGGCGTGTTCGGCACTTCATCAGTCACCACCTACATCGAAAGCGCGGCGGGCGTTGGCGAGGGCGGGCGTACTGGCCTCACCGCAGTGGTCACTGGGATTTTGTTCCTGCTGAGCATTCTGATCGCGCCATTTGCGGGCATTGTGCCAAGCGAAGCAACCGCGCCAGCCTTGATTATCGTGGGCTTTTTGATGTGCGGCGGCATTCGCGAGATTGATTTTGGCGAGCTTGAAGAGGGCTTTCCCGCCTTGCTGACCATGACGATTATGCCATTTAGCTATAGCATCACCAATGGCATTGGCGCAGGCTTTATCAGCTATGTGGTGCTGAAGTTGGCCTTGGGCAAAGCCAAGCAAATTCATCCCTTGCTCTGGATCGTCGCCGTATCGTTCTTGGTTTACTTCCTGTTGCCCTTGATCGAAGCGAAGATTTAGTTTGAAACAACAAGCCCCTCGCTCATAAATTGGGCGAGGGGCGAATACCCTTAAACTGCTAGATAACTGCTGCGATTCTGCATCATGCGCCACTTGCTCATTGATATCCTCTTGGTAGTCATTTCTCATCTGTGAACCATAGAATAAGGAGAAGCAACCATGCGCAAATTGTGCAGTATTTTGATATTACTGCTGATGATCGGCTGTGGTTCACAACCACCACAAACCTTGCCATTTACCCGCTTAGCAGACCTTGATGACTCACAAGTCGGATTTGATGATTATCCTTATGCTGAAGCAGTGTTAAATCTCCGTATGACCCAAACTGCTGGCCAGCAAACCCGCTTGCTTGAAGAACTGCCGAAACGGAAAGAGCCCTTTATTGATCGGCAAGCAATTCAGGCTGTGAATACGAAAACAATGCTTATCCTTACGGTTTTCACCTTACCCTATATTGAAAGGGGACGCTGGGTCAAGATCAATGAGGTCCAGCGTGATCAACAAACCCTCACAATTAAGGTTGAGTATCATACCCCGACACCAGGCCAATATCTTACTGGTGGCGCAACGGTGATGTCGATTAGCAGTATCGCGCTTGATCGGGCGTTGTTGCCACCAGCTGATAGCTTAATCACGATTCGGGTGATCGATCAGCACCAAACCGAGTGGATTCGACAGGTCTATGAGTTAAAGCCAATTATTGAGTAAAACTAAAAAAGCCCCTCGCTCACAAATTGGGCGAGGGGTTAGGTCTAGGGAGTTTTAGCTCGCTACTTTCACAGTCGCTTGATCGCCAGTTTCAATCAAATAGACGCTGCCTTTATGCGCCTTGGCTCGCTTTTTCACATCGGCGGCCAAATCGCCAAACTCGGCAAAGTGAGTAATCTGGTGATTGAGGCTCGAAACGACGCCAATCGAGATGCTTACAAACGGAAATTGCTTGGGATTGCCCTCGCGATCGTTTTGGCGAATAAAGCCGCGTTGGCGCGATTCAATGTCGTAATACAGCGGCGCAAGCTGATCAAACTCACGAATGATCGATTCGCAGATCGCCGCCACATTATCGGGATGGGCCAGAAACACAAAATCATCGCCGCCAATATGGCCCACAAAATCGCCAGCCGCTCCCGAACGCTCGACCGCGCCAGTGATAATTCGCGCAGTTTGGTGGATAATCGCATCGCCTTTGAGAAAGCCATATTGATCGTTGTAGGCTTTGAAGTGGTCAAGGTCGCAGTAGCCCACCACAAACGGCTGTTTGCGATCCAAGCGAGCGGCAATCGCCCGTTCAATCGCCCGATTGCCTGGTAGCATCGTCGATGGGTTGGCGTTGCCTTCGACTTCGCGGCGGCGTAGCGAGGCACTGATTCGCGCTAGCAATTCGTTCCAATCAAAGGGCTTGGTAATATAATCGTCTGCGCCAAGTTGAAAGCCACGTACTTTTTCTTCGGGCTTGCCCAGCGCTGAAACCAGCATCAACGGCGTGGTGGCAGTTTGGGTGCGTTCGCGTAGTTGGCGCAGCACCGTCCAGCCATCAATATCAGGCAACATCAAATCGAGCATAATCAAATCGAAGGGCTGGCGCATGGCTAAACGCAAGCCTTCCTCGCCGCTAGTGGTAACGGTAATCGAATAGCCAGCATTCGACAAGCCTTGGCTGACAACTTGCTGAATTTCTTGATCATCTTCGATAACCAAAAGCTCGGCGATGGTTTTCTTGCGGCTTTTGATCACCAACTCGCTGACCATAATTGGCAAGCGATCCAAGGCTTCGTCTTTGCGAATAATTTGCAGCCGTGGGTCAAGCTCTAGTTTTTCGGTTTGGGTCGCTTCCAAACCAGTGTAAATAATAATTGGAATATGCTTGGTTTCAGGGTCTTCGCCCAACACAAAGGCCACTTGTTCGCCATTGAGGTGCGGCAACATGAGATCGAGAATAATCGCGACTGGTTGATAGGCCCGCGCCAGATCTAAGCCCGCCATGCCATCGGGCGCAGTAACCACGTTATAGCCCGATTGCGTCAAGCGAGCCGAAACCACAGCCCGATAGGTCTGCGAATCTTCAATCAACAAAACACATGGCTTGCTTGTGTCGATGTCTGGGGGATATTTGGGCAAGGCCGAATTTGCCACTTCTGCAGGCGCGTGGTTTGCTTGCTGCGGGCGTTGAGCCAGCACCTCATCAGGGATAATGACCTGAATACCCGTTGCATGGTCAAACATATATTCTTGCAACACATCAATTGCGCTGCCCAAGCGGGTTGCAGAGCGATTGAGCAAGCCCATCACTTCGGCAATTTGGGCCGAATTGGCGTTGGTTTCGGCTAAATAACGTTCAAGCAAGGCCAAACCTGCATTCAAGGTGGTGAGCGGCGTTGCAAAACGGTGAACAAAACGAGAACGGCGTTCGTAGCTATCCATACAGGTATCTCCAGATGCCTTGCGCTTAGGGACGTTGTCGCTCAACCGAGCCGGAAGGGCGATCGCCTTGGTCTTCCATCAGCGCCAACTGACGTGCCACTTCTTCCACCGCCACCCGTTGTTTTCGATAAAAATCCGATTCGCTCATTGCGAGCTTATCTATAATCTCGCGAATCCGTAAGCCTTTGAGAAAGCGTAACTCTAAAATATTGTAAATCATCCATTCGGGCGCAGAAGGATCAAGTTGATCTTCAGGCCGAATGTTTTCGATCGCTTGGCGCAACACGCCTTGTAAGGCGCGGGTTGGGCTGCCACCTTGGGTATTAAGCAATTGACGCACCGTCCGCAAATCGAGCAATGGGCTATCGCTCAGTTTCGGCCCGCCCCAATAGTGCGAAAGCGCATCTTTCACCAATTGGGGAAACTCAGGGTGCAACGCCACATCAGCAATCGCATCGGCCATTTCCGAAGCTGGCGTTTCAATTTCGCTGGTTAATTGTAACAGCGAAGCACTCTGCGGGGCTAGCCCACGCAACGAGCTAAATAGATTTTGCTGCAATTGCATATGCGTCAGCGCCAATTCCATCTGATGCGCCAAGGTTGCGATTAATTGGCGGGTTGGGATGGTCAGCTGTTCTGGTTTGCAGCCAATCCCAATTGCACCCAGTAATTCCTGCTGGCTATTGTACAATGGCAACAAGCAAAACCCATCGTGAATGCTAAAATCCTCAACCTCGGGCATGCGATCGTTGCGAAAAGCGCCATGCGGCAAGCTTTGCAATAGCTCGCTAATATTATTGACATTCAAAAACTGTTTGATCGTGCGGCGCGGGCCACACGAGGCTTGAACTGTAAATTGATCCTCATTGGGAGCCAGCACAAAGCCCGATTCAACCCGCAACGAGCCGCAAACGGCCACCAAGGTATTTTCGAGCAATTGGCGTAAATCTTGGCGCGTAAAAGCCCGCTCCTCGAAACGCCGCATCCAGCGCACTTCATCACTATCTTGGCGATAAATCAAAGTATCGACGGTTGGCCGAATTCGCCCAATAAAAATTGGCATCACCACCGTCATCAACATAACCCCAAAGATCGTGATCGTTGCGCGCGGCAAGCCTGTTGCAGCACTCAGTGGCTCGACCGACTGCAAACAGATAATCAAGGCCACGCCAACGACTGGCCCATATAAAATGTATCTTAAGAAATTATACTTAACTAAGCGATCGGGAACAATCACCCCATGGAAAGCAACGCTATAGGTCATGAGGGTCATCATCACTCCTACGCCGGTTGTGCTTGCACCCAGTAGCATCAACGACAGCCAGGATGGCACAACCTTAGTATTGGCAGCGATGATTAAATAGGGAAACACCCCCAAAAAGGGCGCTAAAAAAGAAGTACTTAAATACCATAAGCGCCGTCGATTGGCGGGCGTGATCGAGCGGCGATGGGCTTGGCGAATACACCACACGCCCAATAGACACACCGCCACAAAATAGCTAATAAAAAACCAAAACAGCGGCCCTTTGCCAAAGCCAACATACGGCTGACTGGGCACATCGATCACCAAAAGATTGCTGGTGAGTGCTACCAACCAAAAGCCAACGCTAAATGTATAGAATAATGGTAAAAGCACTCGCGTCCACATACGTGGATCACCAGTGCTGCGCAGCAGCGATTCAGCAAAGTGGTAGTAGGCCGCAGGCACAAGGCTAATTCCTGCCCATTGAATGCGCCAAAGTACATGGCGAGTAGCCTCAGTTTGCGCTTGACGTTGCAGAATTGCGCCCCCAAGCACAATCATCAAGCCAACGATCAGCAAACAAAATGAACGAGCTACCCCATTGCGCCAATTGTGCAGGGCAATATAGGCAAATAACGAAAAACCTACGACCACAATTGCTGCTAGCGTTAGGTCATTGGCTGCTAGCAAAAAATTAGTCCACGAAAACGCCGCCACCATACCTAAATTTCCTAGCGATTGAGAATGTAGTTTGCGAACTGTGGCCGCAGCACTGCCGCCAACTTGAATTATAGCATGGCGCGACCAGCCGTTTCTAAAGCACTAATTTGATTGCCGCCAGCCATGCCACAATTCCCGCAATCAGACCTACGCCTAAAAGCAAGTTTCGGTTGCGGGTTGATTCAGGCGTGTTCGATTGCATCACGCTAAAGCAACTGAAGCTAATGCCAGCGCCAAGCAGCATCAGGCCCGTCCAGAGATCGCCAAAGATGCTTAACAACAAGCCAGCCAAGGCCAAAATCGCTCCCAAAATGATCAATAGTTTTGAGCCAAACAACTTACCTGGCGCATCATTGGGGTTGCCATAGGGTGTTAGTGGCATAGGTATTCTCCTGCATGCAACAAGCACGGGGTAAGCCGTGCCTGTTGTGTTTTGATTAAATTATTCCTGCATTAAGCTTGCCAAGCAATCCGCAGTTGATTGTGCTCGTCGTAGGAATAATGAGCAAAAAATGGCGGGTCATGCGGCTGCATGCTCAACACTTTTGGCAACAGAATCGCCAAATCATCAACTAAATCGCTGGTTGGCAGTTGGTCTGCCGCGTGCCATTCCAACGCGCCTTCGATGCTCGGCACAAAGTTTTGCTCGCTGGCTTCGGCAGTCCACACCGCCATCACAATGCCCACCTCAGCGCCGCTATCGATATGCACAATCCCAGCAAGCCGGGGCGTGGCAACCGTCAAGCCAGTTTCTTCGTGCACCTCGCGCAACGTCGCGCTCAGAAAATCTTCGTTGCGCTCGATATGGCCGCCAACGCCGTTTAAGCGATTGGGCCATACTCGCTTGGTGGGAGCGCCGCGCAACAGCAATACTTGGCGCTCGGCTCCGCTGCCATAGGTTACAAAACACAGCGTCCGTGGAATCGCCTGCCAACGATGCAAATTGTTGTTAATCCCTTGATCTTCACGCCCCATAATGCTTACCTCGGTATTGCCCCAGGGCCACGCACTTTGGCCATGCCCATTACGGCTTCAGCTAAATTCGCGTCGAGTTTATAGGCTTTTTCGTAGGCTTGCAAGGCATCGTTGTTTTTGCGCAGATCAAAGAAGGCTTGGCCTTTGCCACACCATGCTTGGGCATCGCGTGGATTGACCTTCAAGGCTTGATCAAAGTAGTACAAGGCTTGCTTGGCTTGATTTAATTCGAGCGAGGCATAGCCCATACTCCGCCAAGTAATTGGATCATTTGGGTCGAGCTTGGAAGCATATTCGTAGGCTTGAAAGGCCTCTTTGGGCAAGGCCAATGCACTATAGACGCGGCCACGGCCCAGCCATGCTCGCCGCTCTTTTTTATCCAAGTTCAAGGCCAAATCATAATCTTCCAAGGCTTCGCGCAGTTGATACAAATATTCGTGCGATTCGCCTGAAAGCCAGTGTAGGCGCACTTCTTCATCACGCGTTGGATAGAGCGTCAAAGCATGTTCGTAGCTTTTGAGTGCATCGTTGTAGGCCAACAAGGCCACTTGGCACATTCCCAAATTGAGCCAATAGGTTGCGCGCGCACTTTCTAGCTCGGTGGCTTGGCGAAAGCATTTGAGCGCAGCACTATATTCGTGCAACGACATATGCACAATGCCCTTGGCATTCAGATCAGCGGCTTGGGTTTCGACGCTAATCGTCACGGTTGGGCGGGCCAGTTCTTCGCCCAAGTGATATTTGCGCAGCCACTGCAAATCATGTTCAAGTTCATCGAACGATTGGTAGCGGTCGTTGGCTTTTTTGGCCAAACAGCGCAAAATCACGTGGTCGCAACCGCGGCGCAAATCGGGCCGTACTTCCGAAGGTGTTGGCGGTGGCACGTTGCAATGCAAATGGGTCAATTCAGCAACCGTCGGCGCTTTGAAGGGCAAATCGCCAATCATCATCTCATATAGCATCACGCCCATTGCATAAATATCGCTGGTTGTGCCTAACGGTGTGCCTGGCGCACGTTGCTCTGGCGACATGTACGGTTGCGAGCCACCAAACAAATCGCTGGCATGGGTCACAATTTTGCTGTCGTTATGCTGCGAATCGTGGCCCCAGCGCACTTTATTCGAAACGCTGGCACCTTGGGCCAAGCCAAAGTCGGTCACTTTGGCAATGCCTTCTGGCGTAACCATCACATTATCGGGCTTGAGATCGCGGTGAATCAAATTACAACGATCGTAGGCATATTGCATGCCCCAGCAAATTTGGATGGCAAAATCGAGAATATGTTTAAAGCGCAAGCGGCCACGGCGCATCATCTCGCGCAGCGAAACTCCAGGTACAAACTCCATAACGATATGCGGACGGCCTGCAATCGTCACAATTCTGGTTGCTTCGACAACGTTTGGATGCGAACCAAGCCGCATCCAAACTTCGGCCTCACGGGTGAAATTGGCAATTGCACTATCGACCCATGTGAATTTTGCTTGAAACGTTTTCATGGCCACGGTCTGCTCCGAACGCAAATCGCGGGCAATGTAAACCAAGCCCATAAAACCTTTGCGCACATTGCGCACCAAGTAGCGTTGGTCGATGATATCGCCAACTTTAAACTCTACGCCCTTTAAATTATCGGCATCATCAGAGCGCGAGAGGAGCTTATCGAGAATGGCCACAGCTCACCTCATTGATTGTGATTTGGTTGATGGTCGCCGACTGAAGCTGAACGTTGTTCGCGTAGAATCGCTGCTGGTTGATTGCTCAAGGCATCGAGCACTCGCTCACGATGTTTTGGCAGAAATTGTTCGGTAGGCAAGGATTCTGGGGCAAACCACTGATGTTCCGCAGATTCCTCGGTTGTTTGGAGTTCCCCGCCAAGCACATTGCACTCAAAGGTTAGCACGACTTCATGCTTTTGGGGCTTGGAATAGACCCCAACCAGCCGATTTACGGCAACCTCTAAGCCTGTTTCTTCGCGCACCTCACGAATAATGCCCTCGCTGACACTTTCGTGGGCTTCAACCCCGCCACCTGGCAAATTCCACCAGCCGCTATCAGCCCGTCGTGAAAGCAACACTGCACCATTGGAATTAAAAATAAGCGCAAATGCCGCTACCCGATGGCTCGGTGGATGGATCTTGGTCATCGTTGACGCTCCTAAAAACGAAAAATGAATAATAGTCGTCGCAGACCAAAGCAAAAGAATATCCAATGCTCTAAACATTGGCTTAACACTATCATAACGTGGTGATCAAGAGGGGCAAGATTAAGCCTTTGGTTGTTGATCAAGACTTTTGGCTAATAGCATGCCTTGTAGTAGGATCGTCGCATCGGCGGCCCGCCGTTGACGGCTCAATGCTTGAATCGATTCTAATAAGGCTGCATTAGCATCGTTTTGTGCTTGCACAATTGGCACAACAAAATCACGAGTGGCCAAACGTAATAGGCCGTTGCGAATTGCCCCCAACCACGGTCGCCGCGCTGGAATCGGCGCTGGTGCAACATTCACTTTAGCACGAAGTTGGCGTTCAATCCATTGCAATTCGGTTTCGCCACCGTCGGCAGTTTCATCAGGAAAAATATCAAGTTCGCTGATCACCGGCTGCGATTCATGGTTTAAAAAGGCTGATTGATAGGCCAAATAGGCAATCTTCAGCGCTTGAATCTCATCGTCGCTCGCACAAGCGCGAATATGGCCCATCTCGGCAGGGAGCCAAGTGCGCATCAGCCAAGTATTGTTGAAATATTTAAAAAGGTAGCGCAAGCGATTGAAATGATAGAGCTGCAAATAAACAGCGCTACGATGGCCCACGCTTGAGCCTTCAATATGGGTTGCAACTGCGCGCGGCGTATATAAAATATCCAGCCCTGCCCGGCGCAGGCGGGTGCAAAAATCAACTTCTTCATAATAGGCGGGGTAGAATTGCTCATCCAGCCCGTCGAGGCTTTCCCAGGTACTGCGCCGACACGCAAAGGCCGCGCCAGTCACATAATCGACGGTTTCTAGGGCGTCATATTGGCCTTGATCGTGCTCGCCGACTCCCCGATGATGGCCCAAACCCCATGGCAAGCGCAAAACGCCACCTGCATGCTGAAGCGTGATTCCATCGCGATAGAGTAACTTGCCGCCAACCGCGCCAATATTTGGCCAGCGTTCCAAGGGCGCAATCAGTTGTTCAAGCCAAGCGGGCTGCACAATTAAATCGGGATTAGCCAGCACAATATATTCAGCAGAGGTTAATCGAGCGCCTTGGTTGCAGCCGCCTGCAAAGCCCAAATTAGCTCCGGTTTGCACAAAGCGCACTTGGGGAAATTGGCTTTTGACGATTTTGGCGGTTTCATCACGCGAGGCGTTATCGACCACTACCAATTCGCTGGGCGCAGGATCAAGCGCCAACAACGAGTTGAGGCAATCGCCAATATAGCGAGCGTGGTTGTAGGTTACAACAATAATTGCAGCATCAATCGTCACAGAAGCAACCTCATCGCTTTGAATCCGTTGGTAGCAAGCTGGTTTGCCAGGTTTGAACAGCGCCAGCCGCTCGCAGCTGTTGTTGAACATGGCTGGCACGCTCAGCGGAAACGAGCGCTAGCATAATTCCACCCCAGCCAGCGCCCGACATTTTTGCACCCCAAGCCCCAGCTTCAAGTGCGGCCTGCACCAATTGATCAAGTTTGGAGCAAGAAACGCCGAGCGTTTGGAGTAATTGATGATTTTGGCTCAGCAATTGACCAAATGCTGGGCCAGCGTTGCTCGCGAGCGCTGCTTGAATTTGCCGCACTAGGCTGCCAATTGCCGCAAACTGAACATTATATGGCTCTTGATCGGCCAACCAGCGCTGGCGCAAATCGCCGACAACCGCTTTAGTTTCGCTAGCGATGCCACTATCGGCGACCACAAAATGCCATTGCTTGCCCACCGCTAACGGCGCAATCAGTGGCTCGCCATGGGCTTGGCGCTGAAACAGAATTGGCTGTTCGTAGGCAACGACCGTATTATCAATGCCTGAGGGCGTGCCATGAAAGGCTTTTTCGCTCTGATACACCAAATCTGAGATAACATGGGCTGCAAGCTGCTGGCCCGCCTGTTCGGCCAAGGCACGCACCAAGGCTGCACCAACCGCCGCGCCACTGCCCATGCCACTAGCAATTGGAATGCTGGAGCTGATCGTCAAGCGCAAATCAGGCTCTGGCAATTGCAAATAATCTAAGGTACGCTGAGCCAAATCGCTGAGCGGCGCAGTTGCCCGCAAACGCCAAACCAAGCCCAAATCGGGCGCGTGCACGGTCATGCCAGCGCCAGAAGGAGCTGGTTCGGCGACGACGCTCGCTCGTAGGGCGGCAATCGGTATAGCTAAAGCAGGTTGAGCATACACCACGGCATGCTCGCCCGCTAAAATAAGTTTTCCTGGCGCACTATTCATCGCGAGTATTATAGATCGAATATCTTAATATGCTGCGTGGCCTAATTAATCAATTAGGCCACGCCAAAGTCAGCTTAATCCCACAAGAAATAACGCCCTGCTTGATAAATCATCCCCACGGCGGTCAAAATGACCGCCACATACCAAGGCACATCGAGAAACATCATGCCAACAACTAAGACCAAAAATAAAACCGCATAGATAATCAGCCAATTGCGAAAACCCTTGGACATAGCCATAACTCCTACACACAACAAAACGTAGCTCGATTGAACGTGTGCAAATCGTAATATGCACGTTTGTGGACATCGATTTAGTACATGGTACGCATAGCAGACGTAGAATGCAAACAGAAGCTGGATTTGGCTGATCCAAGCTTGATTGACAACCCTAGTGCTCATGCACGCTGGGAAACATACTTGGCTAATGGCCAGTGTAAAGCATTTTTCCTACAGTTGCGAGGCTAAATCTGTTAGCAAACAGCTTAACCACAAAACCACGAAGCCTGAACATTAAAGCGACAACAAAAAGCGTAGGCTACCGTGAGGGTAACCTACGCCGTAACCAGAACCAAGCAGCTGATTAAGCGGCTTCGGCTTCGCTGGTTTCACTGTGGCCGTGCTTATCGCCAAAGCCAAAGCGTTTTTTGAGGCTTTCAACCAAGCTATAGACAACTGGCACAACCAGCAAGGTCAAGAAGGTCGAGGTGAACAAGCCACCAATCACTGCAATCCCAAGGTCTGCGCCAATAAAGCCACCTTCTTTGAGGCCCAAGGCCAATGGCAGCAAGGCAACCATGGTCGCGATTGCGGTCATCAAGATTGGCCGCAAGCGCACACGAGCTGCTTGAACCAACGATTCGTAGACTGGCTTGCCTTCTTCACGATATTGTTCAACCAACTCAATCAACACGATTGCATTGGTCACCACAATCCCAATCAAGAGCAAGACCCCAATCATGGTGGTGATGCCCAGTGGCTTGCCAGTGAGGAACAACGAGGTCAAGACCCCGATAATCGCCAATGGCAACGAGAAGAGAATGATCAACGGGTTCATCAATGAGCCAAACGAGAGCACCATCACCAAATACACCAAGATAACGGCCACGCCCAAGGCGAGGAACATATCGTTGAAGGTGTCGGTTTGTGATTGAGCTTGGGCACCAGCTTGGATGATCACGCCTTCGGGCAAGCCAATGTTATCGCGAATTTCAGCCTCGACCGCAGCTTGGGTCGAGAAGGTATCATCGCTGGTAAATTGACCTGAAATCGAGGTGGCGCGGTCGCCGTTGATCCGGACGATGCTGCTTGCACCAGGCACTTCGCTAATGGTTGCAACTTGCGAAAGTGGCACGGTGTTGATTGTGCCAACTTCGAGCGCGCGCAATTTTTCAGCATCCAAGGCCGCAGGATCAACTTGTACATAAATATCAAGCGGTTTGTTGGTGCCATCCAATTGCACAGTCCCTGCGTTTTCGCCAGTAAGCATTGCCCGAATTTGCAAAGCGATTTGGGCTGTGCTGGTGCCGCTGTTGATTGCCTTGGCAGGATCAACTGCAACTTCAAGTTCTGGCTGAACTTCGGCCAAGCTGCTCTTGACGTTGGCAATATCGAAGCGATCGCTGGCTAAGTTGCCACCAATTGTCGCCATAATTTTGTCATTGGCTTCGCGCAGTTTGTTAATATCCGAGCTAACCAAGGTGATGTCGAGGCCAGCATTGCCAGGGCCGCCGCCTTGCGAAACAACTTCGGCAGTTACCGATTCAAGCCCAGCAACGCCTTTGATTTGGGTTTCTAGTTCTTTGGCGAAGGCAGCTGGGTCGGTTACTTTGTCGTTGTCAATCGTCAAGCTGAAACGGGCGCTATCAGGAGCGCTGGCACCACCAGATTGATCGCGATTGCGGTTTGCACCACTAGCGCTCCCAATCACGGTTTGAATATCGCGCACTTTACCTTGTTCACGTTGCACCAACAACAATTTTTCAATTTCATCGGCCTTAGCAACGGTAGTGTTCAAGTCGGTGCCCGATGGCGTATTGATTTGGATTGAAATCAACTTTTCGCTGCTATCAGGCAAGAAGGTGAATTTCAAGAAATTGACGAAACCAAAGCTACCCAGCAACAAGGCAAATGCAATTACCAACGTCCAAGCGCGGTTGCGCAAAGCCCACAACAAGGCTGGAGTGTAAGCGCGTTGCATCCAAGTGTTTTCTGGCTCTTCTTTGGTTTGGCGAATAAACAGATAAGCCAAGAGTGGCACAATCGTAATCGCTACAATCAACGAAGCCAACAAGGCGTAGGTTACGGTCAAAGCGAAGGGCAAGAAGAACTTCGAGACGATCCCGCCGACCAAGCCCAATGGCAAGAACACACAGACGGTGGTCAAGGTCGATGAGGTAATGGCGCCAGCAACTTCCTTGGTGCCTTCGATCACCGCTTCGCGGCGATTCGCACCTTTATTCAAGTAGCGATAGATGTTTTCCAACACCACAATCGAGTCGTCGACCACCCGTCCGACCGCCACAGTCAGACCGCCCAAGGTCATCACGTTGAGCGAGAAGCCTTGCAAACGCATCAGAATCAAGGCCACCATAATTGAAAGTGGAATTGAAACTGCGGTTACCAAGGTCGTGCGCAACGAACGCAAGAACAAGAAGATCACCACAATTGCCACAACTGCGCCAATTGCGCCTTCGGTCAACACAGCGCTGACCGCTTGGTTAATTGGGGTGGCTTGTTCGCTGACGATTTGAATCGTCAAACTACCATCGTTGAACTTGGCGAATTCAGCTTCAACAGCTTCGACAATTTCAACCGTGTTGCCAGTGGTATCTTTTGAAATTTCCAAGCCCAAGCTGGCTTGACCGTTGGTGCGGGTTACGGTGCTGCCGCCAACTGCGCCAACTTCAACCGTCGCCACATCTTTCAAGCGAATCAGCAATGCTTCAGGCACGCCAGTGCTGCCAGCAGCATCGGGATTGTTGAGCTTTTGCGCCAAGGCTGCTTGGCTTTCTGCTGAAAGCAAGGCAGTGATTTCAGGCGTAAAGGCTGATAAGAATTGAGCTGGAATTTGCTCAATTAACTCTGGCGTAATTTGATCAGGGCTGGTAATGCCAAAGGCCGCAAATTCTGCTGGCAAGGCACTTGCGCCATTCCCTGGCGCAGGTGTAGGCGCAGGAGCAGCAGCCACAGCTTCAGCTAAAGCAGTTTGGCTGGCTTCAGGCAAAGCCAAGGCCAAGTTGACTGGGAATTGAGCCAAACCAGCAACTGGCAATTGGCTAATCACGGCAGGCGTAATTTGATCGGGGCTGGTAATGCCAAAGGCCGCAAATTCTGCTGGCACTTCAGCTTCTGGCAAGCGTTCAGCCAACGCAGCTTGGCTATCATCGCTCAAGGCCAAGGCCAATGGCAAGGTGATTTGGCTCAATCCAGCAGCAGGAAATTGGTCAATTACTGCTGGCGTAATTTGATCGGGGCTAGTAATACCAAAGCCTTGCAACGCCGCCGGAATCAAACTGGTTGTAACTGGTTGGTTTGGGGCTTGGGTTGGTTTTGGTGTTGCCGCAGCAGTTGGTTGAGCAGCTGCGCCACCAAAACCACCAGTTGCACCACCAAAACCACCGCTGGCTCCGACACTTAAATCAACGCCCTTGATGCCAACCACGACATTTTCAATTTCGTTGGTTGAGCTATATTTGTGGGTGATCCGCAAAGGCAACGAACGGCCTTCGTCGGTAATTGTCCCAACTGGAAAGACCAAGTTATTGGCTTGCAAGAATTGGACAACTTGGGCTTGGGTTAAGTTGTTGGCCGCCATTTTCTCAGGGTTAAGCGTGACCAAAACTTTTTCTTGCTCGCCGCCGGTTACCGCCACGTTGTTTACGCCAGGAATGGCCGACAAGGCTGGAACCAGCTCGCCATCGACTTTGGCTTGTACGTCGCTTAAGTTTGCGCCGCTGACACTGGCCACGACAATTGGCAACGAATTGAAGTTAAACGTACCAATCGTTGGTTTTTGAGCGTTCTCTGGTAAGCTCAACGAGCTGATTTTCTCTTGAACTTCAACTTTGGCATCTTTGGGGTCAACATCAACATCAAAGGTCAAAATGGTAAAAGCAAAGCTTTCTGACGATGTTGATTGAACTGCTTGAACGCCCGACAAGCCATTAACGGCCTTTTCGATGACCGATGTCACTTCGCTATCCATGGTTTCAGAAGAAGCCCCCGGATAGATCGTGGTGATGCTGACGATGGGGAAGGAAATATCCGGGAAGAGTTCCCGTTTCAGCCCTGCTGAAGCAACCAGCCCCGCAATGATCAAGACCACTGAGATCATGATCGTAATTGGCGAGCGCTTAAGCGATTGACGTGTAAACCACAACACTACGTGGCTCCTTTCGGCACGAAAATGTTTGACGGCAAGATTATTTGTCGCTACGATTATATATGTCGATAATATTTCGGCACGCGAACTATTATAGGATTTGTGAATTTTGTGTCAAGATGCCAATCGCCCTAAAGTGGCATGGTACTTCGCTTTTTCACAATTGTTCACAACAAGGAAACCTTTATGGAAGATGAACATCGTAGTTCACTACTCAGCTCAATCTCCGATATGATTCGCCAATTGACTTGGCTCTCGCATCGTCAAAGCAGCCAAACGATGGAACGCTTGGGCTTGACGCTTTCGCAAGCAATTTTATTAATTGCCCTCGATGCCCACCAAGGCCGCGCCACGATGAGCGACCTTGGCCGCATTACCCAGCACGCGCCAGCCACATTAACTGGAATTGTTGATCGGCTGATCAACAACGATTTGGTGGCTCGCGAGCGCGATGAACAAGATCGGCGTGTGGTGTTCGTAGAGCTTACGGATGCAGGGCGCAAAAAGATTGAATCAATCAATGCTGAACGCTATCGCGATATGTCGCAACTGATGGAGCAATTCGATAATCAGGAATTGGCGCTTTTGGCCGATATTGTGCAGCGCTTTGTGCAAGAACTTGCTCGTTTGGATGCGGCCAACTACCATGGCTCACGCTAATTGTGTTGCTATGGAAGGATGCGAGCCATGCCAAGTTTGCGCGAATTGTTGGATGTTGCGACCGAAGCTGCGTATTTAGGTGGTCGGCGCACGCTGGCCTATTTTGGGGCCGATGTTCAGGTTGAAACCAAAGGCGATTCGACTCCGGTTACCCGTGCTGATCGCGAGGCCGAAACAATCATTCGCGAATGTATTGGGCGCTATTTTCCAACCCATACGATTATTGGCGAGGAACATGGCGAACAACAGGGCGATGCTGATTATCGCTGGATTATCGACCCAATTGATGGCACCAAAACCTTTATTCATGGCGTGCCGTTTTATGGCGTGCTGATTGGGCTGGAAGTGAAGGGCCAAGCCAGCGTGGGCGCGGTCTATTTGCCAGCCTTCGATGAGATGCTAGCGGCGGCTGATGGTTTGGGCTGTAGCTGGAATGGTCGGCCAGCACATGTGAGCAAGGTCGATACACTGGCCGAGGCCACATTGCTAACGACCTCAGTAACTTCAGCTATGAAACGCTCTGATGCCTACGAGCAATTGGTGCGCAAAACCAAACTTCAGCGCACCTGGGGCGATTGCTATGGCTATGTGTTGGTGGCAACTGGGCGGGCCGAAATTATGCTTGATCCAGCTATGAATCCGTGGGATTGCGCGCCATTGCTGCCAATTTTGCGCGAAGCTGGCGGCCATTTCACAACCTGGGCGGGTGAAGCCAGCATTTGGGGTGCAGATGCGGTGGCGACGAATGCAGCGTTGCAACAAGAAGTTTTGGCAATCTTGGCCAATGAGCGCCGTCAGCAGTAGCTACCTTTTGGGCACAGTTGCGTAAACGTGTATCATACGTGAAAAGCCTTTAATTGAGATCAATCTATGCAATGTCCTGCGTGTGGCACAACCGTGACCAATACCCAAAGCTCTAGCTGCGATCACTGTAACGCACCGCTACCTCAACTGCTGGTAGCTGGTGCGTTGGTTATGAATCAATATCGCGTGCTTCAACCCTTGCGTGAGGGTGGCACCGGCCAAATCTACCTAGCCGAGGATACCCGTACCTTCAATCGCCAATGTATTTTGAAGCGCACCCAACTCCAAGGCGGTAGTGAAGCACGCCGCATGTTTGCCACCGAAGCCGAGCTGCTAACCAAGCTACGCCATCCCCAAATTCCCCAAGTCTTTGCCTATTTTGAGGAAGCAGGGGTAGCTACAATTGTGATGGAATATGTGGCGGGCCGTGATTTGGAGCATGGGCTAAGCCATATTCTGCTTGATGGCAGCTTTATGGCTGGCAAAGCACGGCCATTCGAGCAAGTACTACGTGATGGAATTGTGGTCTGCAAAATTTTAGAATATTTGCATGGCCTCAAGCCAGCAATTGTCCATGGCGATATTAAGCCCGCCAATTTGATACGCGATCGTGAGAGTAACGAGCTTTTTTTGGTCGATTTTGGTGCAGCCGCAATTAGTGGCGATGGCAAAACCTACGGCACGCCTGGCTATGCAGCGCCTGAGCAATATCGCAATCAGCGCTATCCTGCCAGCGATATTTATAATTTAGCCGCCACCATCTATCAACTGCTCACCGATGATGATCCAACCCAGCACCCGTTACAATTCCCGAAATTAGCGAGCCTGCCCCAACGCATGCAACAAGTGCTTGGCCGTGCGTTGCATGAAGATTTAAGCCAACGGCCAAATGCCACCATTTTTCGCGATTTGCTTGAGGAAACGCTTGAACCAACCCTCGTTCAGCCGTTTAAGTTTCCGAGTGGCATCACGCCCTATACTGGCCATGATTTGGCCCAAGCAATTCAGGCAGATTGGGGCTATGGCTTGCATGCCTTGGTCAACGGCGATCTGAACACATGGTTGCGCCAGCATCAACAGACTGAATTGGCGATCAAAGTTCATCGCATGCTGGTACAAAACGAACGTCCAGAGCGGGTGCTTGATTTTTTGGTTGGAAGTTTAGCGCCGAATCTATTGGCTGCTGAAGTTAAATTTGAATACAACACCGTGATCTTGCCATTGGATGGCATGACCGCCACGCCATTGACGGTTACGGCGCGCAATCGGGCGGCACATATTAAGGCCGTCGATGCACCTAGCTGGTTGCAAGTTGGGCCGCCAGAGCTTTACGTCGTGCCCGATCAACCCCAACAGTTTCAATTTGGTATCGATCTTGATCGTAATCCAATGCCTGGCCAATCTGCCAGCGTAAGCTTTGAAATTCGGGTTGGCAACGAAAAACCGCAGCGGCGCAAATTGAAGATACAACTAGCGCAAGGCACGCTCCCCAAGCCAGATACCGGCGATTTATGGCCCTTGATCGCTGGCTTTGGTGGCGGTGCTGTATTTCTGAGCATCGTTTTGGCGGTGGTCTATTATCCCAATAATAGCTTGTTGATTGAGGCGGCAGTTGGGGCATTAATTGGCATTATTTGGGCGATGATGTTTGCTGAACGCAAACATGATGTGATTCTGCAGTTGTTGTTGAGCATTGGCGGGGCGTTGTTAGCAGGCAGCGTGTATGCGATTTATATTTTCGGAGCATTTAACCCATTTTCATTAACTGCCTTCTTTTATGCATTAGGCGGCAGTTTAGGGTGTAATGCTATCTATCAATACTTTTTTAAACAGCTCTAAAACAACACATCCAGCCATTGAAGTGGCTGGATGTGTTTGATCTTGGTGGAGATGGCGGGATTATTCCCCATGGTCGGGGAACGTCGTTTTACCAAGTATCGGGCAAAAGAGCCACCGCTGATCGTAATCGTTCAGTGCTTACCATGAGGTATCGTTGGGTTGTTTCTAGCCTTTCATGGCCTAGCAACTCTTGAATGTGCCGAAGGTCAGCGCCTCGGTTCATCAGCTCGGTTGCGAAGGTATGCCGGAGCATATGGGCGGAGATATTCATCCCATGCTCCCGGACTAATCGCTCAAAAACATGAGCCAGTGATTTGACACTGAGGATCTTTCCATCTTCCCTGCCACACACTGGGCCACGGGTGGCCATCGTTGCCTCCAGCTCGGAGCGCAAACGCGGATGCAGTGGCACCGATCGATCCTTCCCCCCTTTTCCATCTCGCACGGTTAAGTAGTTACTCTCTAGATCAACGTCGCGCCAATCTAAATGCACCACCTCGCTAATGCGCAGGCCAGCATAGAGCATGAGCGCGATCGCCCGACGATCCCGGGCATGTGACCACGGTGATCGCCGAATCTTTGGAGGTAAGTCCATGACCTCCCACAATTGGCGTACATCGCGAACCCGAAGCGCACGGGGCGCTACTTTCGCTTTTTTGGGCCATTGGATTAGGAGGGTTGGGTCGGTGGGGATCAAGTTTCGCTTGATTGCCCAACGTAAAAAGGATCGAATTGTGGTTAGGGCATTCGCGACGGTTGAACTTTTCGCATCTTTCGCGATTGCCTCCTGATACCGCTGGATCATTGCGGTATCAATGTTGATTAACTTCGGATCGGATGTCCACCGGGCAAAATACCGAATTTGATCCCGATAGCGTCTGATCGTGCGTGGCCGATAACCACGGGCAACGGCTGCGGATTCCCACTGTGGCAACGAATCTAAAACGGAGGGCATGGTCTAACCTCACTCTAAAACCATGTTCCCCACTACGGATTCGGGTGGCAACTATCCTAAGGCGTAAATGACAGATTGATTAATAAGGTGCTGTTAGATAGCCTAGCATGCACCAATGGTTGAGAGGGATCGGTGATTCGCCGTCGGGGGGCAATCAACGGTCAAAGATGTGAGGAGGTGAACTATATAGGGAGAGCACATGCCAGCAAAACATAGGCGGCGGCGCTGGCCAATCTACGCGGAGGGATACCGCCGGGAAACCCTCCAGCTCGCACAAACAAGCAAGAAAAAAGTCTATGCAGCACGCATGCTGTTACGAGACGCGATCGGCGGGGGATTACATCGAACGCATCCCGACAAAGCGGAGCTAATCGCCACGCGGGTGTTGGTACTGTTGGCAGAGATCGAGACGGATCAAGTATCGATCGCTCGGAATATGGAGGCTGCATCAATTGCAGCGGAGGATGATCCAGCCCTCTAAATCGCTGGATAAATCGAATAGTCGTTCCTGAGTCAGCCCTAGGGCTGGCTTTTTTATTGGGTTTTTACCATGCCACACGCACAAAAAAACACCGTTGGCGCGGTGTTGAGCGGGCATTGGTCAGGGGTTTGGGATAGTGCAATGATAGCACATCCCCCAAGGACTACGCAACATGGGCTGGAAATTAATCAAACTGGTGGTACGTGCAAGCAAAGCAAGCAAGGGAGCCTATGCGCTGTTGCAAGCCTTGGCCATCTTCGCTGATGACAACGGATTTGCATGGCCAGGTATCGCCACGTTGGCGGCTTATTGTCGGCTATCGGAGCGGCAGATCCAGCGGCTGCTCAAAGAGTTGGTAGCATCGGGCGAAATTACGATCGTTCCGAACGCTGGCAAGCATCGCACCAACGGATACCAGATCAATATTGCCAAGCTGGAGCAAACCGATCGAGAGGGTGACATGCCGGAGCATGCTGAGCATGGGGATGGTGACATTTCAGACGATCAGCCGGATTTAGATGGTGACATTTTGGCCGATCCGGTCGATCTGGATGGTGACATTTCGGCGGATGATGGTGACATTTTAGGGGATCAGCCCGATCCGATGGTGACATTTTCAGGGGGGATGGTGACATTTTCGCAAGAAAATAGCCAAAAATGTCACCCTAATCATGTTAATACCATGGTAAATCCACCACCACCATGCGACAAGGATGAATTTTTCGGCGATCGCGATCCGGTTGAGTTGCTGGAGCAACAATCCGCGGATGATCTCGACGAGTCGGATTGGGTCGGGGGTGGGGATGCATACGCATACGATGAGGCAGAGCCGGATGTTTGGGTTGAACGCCAAACGGTGATCCCGCGATCGATGCCAAAAATCCCCGATCGGTTAGCGGGGTTGGTTGGTGGTGGGGAATGGCAAGCATCGGAGTATGAACGATCACGGGTTACCGATGCTGATCGCGGTTTGGGTGGTGGCTCCCCCCATGTTGCGGCGCCCCCCCAAATGTCACCCTCTCCGGCTCCAGCTCCAGCATGGTCAATGCAGTGGCCGGAGGCTCGGAAGATTCTCGTCGATCAGTTTGAAATTAAATCCGTGGAGCGCTTCCGCGATCTTGGCATCCCGTATGAGTTGATTATCAAGCAAGCCAAGGCATTAGCCAAAACAGGCGGCGGCCCAGGCGCGATTATCTGGTGGTTCAAACAGCCGGAGAATGTGGAACATCTCCGCGCGGAGGCAACCAAGCCACCACCACCGCCTCCAGCTCCTCAGCGGCAAATCGAAGATCGTAGCCCTTCGATGGATGCACTCGACAAAATTCCCCCGGATTGGGCTGATCCGGCTGCATGGTTGCGCATTAGCTGGCAACTACGGGCCAAACTCAAGCATGCGGTTATTGAAAACGGATGGCCGTGGCTGGATAGCCGGGGAATCCGGCAGCTCGTCGATAGCAAGTACCGGGAGGAGACGATCGAGCTACTGGAGGCATCGGGCATCGAGCCAATGCCACCACCACCGCCTCCAGCCCAACGGCCAGCAGCGGAGTTAATCCGCTCCCACTACCCGGCCTTACTCAAAAAGGGAGGCAACGACAATGCCGCCTAAAACCTATGAATCGATCAACGAATGGCTGGGCGCAATGGATCGGGCGTTGGTTATGGCCGATCGGTTGTTCGTCGATTATCGACAGCGTGACGCGATCGGATTGATCCTCGATCAGCTTACGAAAATTCGCGCGCTGGAGCTGGAGCTTAATCCCTCGATCGCGATCGTGCAATGCAAATCATGCGGCGCTGATATTTACTGGGGATTGACTGTCAATGGCAAGCGATGCCCATACAACACGATCGGAGGTCGGCCAACAAAGGAAAGTCATTTCTCCACCTGCCCTAGTGCGTCGGAACATTCAAAAAAACAGAGGAGGGCAACCAATGGCAACGGAAATCACCATTGATCTCAAGGCCGTCAAGCTGGAGACGCTGGCCACGATCTTGGGCGCGTTAGTTCATGGGCCACTCTATGGCCTCTCGAAATTTTCATGCAAACTCACGCCTCCAGCAGTGGGGGATGCAGAGGCAGAGGACATGATCGATCAGATTCAATCGATCATCGAAAGTACCCGGAGCATCGAAGCAAAGATCACGACCAAGCATAGCCGGACGGTTTACGGCGCGGCGGCTCCAGCGCAATCGACGATGATTGGCCACTTGGCCCAATCCCCAATCCCCGATGATTCGGATGACGAGGATGAGTCGGATAGTGATGATCGCGCTCCCGTTGATCCGGGCGATGATTTGGCCACGGCGTTAGGGAAACAGCTGCAAGAAATCCGAACGTGGGCGCGGAGCAATCGGCCATCACAAGTCACGCCGGAACAGGTCGCAATCTGGAGGACTCGACTGCATAACCTCCGGCTGCGGGTGGATGAGCATGACGATCTGGATCATCTGCATCCGCTGATCGATAAAACCATGAGCCAATTATTTCATCTGGAGCAACGATCGCGAGCGCTAGACCATGATTTAGGCGATAGCGCGGATGAATCGGCTAGCGATGCGCCGGAGGCCTCATGAGCCTTAGCCTTCCAAAACCCTTTTACCAAGACGACTTTGTGACGATCTATAACGCGGATTGTCGGGACGTGTTGCCAGCACTGGAGGATCGCGCGATCGGGGTGACGATCACTGACCCCCCGTATGAATCAGAAGCCCATACCAAACAGGTCAATTTGTCGGATCACCTGGCCAGCAAAAAAACTACACGGATCGAACAAACCGATCTCGCATTTGCTCCCATTACGCCGGAGCTACGGGATTTCGTGGCCAAGCAAGTGGCTCGGGTAACGCAACGATGGAGCTTGACGTTTTGTCAAGCGGAGGCGCTGCACTTGTGGCGGGATGCCTATCAACGCTATGGCCATAGGTACATCCGTACTGGCATCTGGATCAAACTGGGTGCGCAGCCACAAACCACGGGCGATCGTCCAGCACAAGGCTTCGAGCCATTCGTGATTCATCATCAGCCACAAAGGCCCCGCTGGAATGGCGGCGGCAAATCGGCGATCTACTCACACGCGGTCAATAAGGCTCGCAAAAAGACAGATCACAAGACCAAAAAACCGCTTGATCTGATGAAGGAATTGGTAGCGCTCTATACCGATCGCGATGAACTGATTTTGGATTGTTTCGCCGGATCGGGCCAAACGGGGATTGCGGCCAAGCTGCTCCAGCGCCGATGCATCCTGATTGAGCAAGATCTCCAGTGGTGTACGCGGATGGCCGTGGAGCTGACCAAAACTCATCCAACTATGGGATTAATTGATTTTCGGGCTATTCGCAAATCACAACAACGGATGGAGGTAGCGTGATGGTTGCCTCTTACTTAAAGGAAGGTGCTGTATGCAAATTACCAAAATTGTGGTGGAAGTGGCGGAAACATTCAACTTAGGCGATTACAACAACACGCGACCAGCGATCAGTATTCATGCTGATCTGCATCCAGGGGATGACGTGGATGCCGTGATCCAACAGCTCTATCAAAAAGGGCGGGAGCATATTGAGTCCCGGATCGATGCATCCTTGATGGTGCATGGCCAGCCGCCAAAGTTTTATACGGGCGATCGGTTTGATATTTGGATCGCAAAAAAGTTAAAGCTAGTCGTGGTTATGCCGTCGGTGTTGGGCGATGAAGATACTAAACCGGAGCCACGCTACATCATGGAAAAACATGGGATGCGGAATCCGATCTGGTCACTCGTTGCCAGAGAATGGCCAGAATTTGATTTGCTCAACAAAGCGAATAAGGCAATTGATGCCCATATCAACCATCGCGATAGTTTGGTTTTGAGTCCAGAAGCCTACCCATGGATCGCGATACGCTCCAGCTATCCGGAGTTTCAAACGGAGCTTGATCAGCGATTCGCAGCCTATGAAGCGGCGATCGCAGCTCCAGCGCCTCCAGCTTCCGATTCGACACCCAACGATCAAAATGATGCCATTCCATTCTAGTCAACAAAAAACCGCCGGAGCTGGTGCATAGCTCTGGCGGCCTCATCCCTTATGAAAGGAACCCACGTATTATGACAACGATAGCATACAAATCAATCGGGATCAACGCTGGCCATGGGTATACGAAAGTTGCTGGAATTACGAGCGATGGTCGGATGGTGGAGGTTCGCCTCCCTAGCCAACTGTCTCCAGCTTCAGCGGTGGTAACAGGTGCAATTAGCATGCGACGGCAAATCTATGTTGGGGGGAATGGGTTTTGGGTTGGGGAGGATGCCAGCGGAGCCAATCCTCGCACTGACCTCACACAAGGGCGATTAGATGATCCGGTGCTCATTCCGGCCCTAGTTCGGAAGGGCTGGGCGCTGCTTGGCTCGGAGCTGGCACCAAATGGATTTTATGTGAGTTGCCTTCCGGCAACATGGGCCATGGATCAAGCGCTTTGTGGCAAGCTGGCTGGCAAACTCCGCTATGCCGGGGTTGATCGGGCTAATTCCATTCGCATCATTCCGGAGCCATTGGGCCTAGCCTATGATCAACTCTTGGATGTTCATGGTCAGTCATCCAGCACCTTTGCAGCGCTGGAGCATGGGATCATCCTCGTTGTGGATATTGGCCACAATACGCTTGATTTTATTGTGCTCAATCGCATGGTTCCGATGGCTGATAGCTTAGAAAGCTATGGGCTTGGCACATCGGGGGCGCTAAACATGATCCGCGCTCGGCTCAGCGCTCGGTATGATCGCCCGTTCTCAGTCTATGAAACTGATCTAGCGATTCGCTCCGGCTCGGTTATGGTCGCGGGGCAAGCACGCGATCTCTATGATGGGTGGGATGCGCCGATCGGCGTGTTGGCCAATGACATTGTGGCCACGTTGGCCAGCACAATCAAAAGCGGCGCGCAATTCGATGCGATCCTTATTGGTGGTGGTGGTGCTGAACTGGGGCAAATCACCACAGCAATCCGCGATCGCTATCAGCATGCGATCGTCGTCGAAGATCCCCAAGGGGCGATCGCTCGGGGTTGTGCCAAGCTAGGTGCTCGATTGGCGGCAAAACATGCCGCGTAATGAGGTTCGCGGTGCTCGCATGTCTGATGCGCTCTTCAACGAGATCGAGGCATGCGGCGGCGGGAATTTTTCGGCGGGGGTCAAAGCATTGGCCTTGGTGGCGTTGGCTCAATTGAGCCGCGCCACCGATCCCTACCATGCTGATATTTATAAGCTCCTCGCTGAACCGCTCGATCCCGATGTTGCTAAGGCGTTGCGGGGTTTGGTTATACCAACGTATAACCATGGTTATACCACATCACCCGCTATGCCTCTGGTTCCGGTTCCGGGTTCTGATATGGCTCCACAAGCGCAAAATAGCATGCTGGAACCGCCGGAACCGGAACCAAAACCCGATCCCTTTGCTGCTTTAGGCTTTGATTTTTAGAGGTGTTTTATGGGCTTGTCGAATCGCAATCTTAACGATACGGATGCCACCACAACCCGGGCGGCTACGGTTGCGCCTCCCCTCTCGCGGGATCTGATTGACGATCTCTTGCCATGGCTGCGCGTTCTTTTTGGCGCGTCGTTTGTGGCCTATTGTGCGCTCTCAACGCTGTTTGGGGTACATACGGATGCAGTAGAGATTCTGGCCGCATATGCCACGACTATCCAGCATTGGGTTGGGTTATCGCTCGATCCGATAGGCTACATCCTCGGGGTGGTGGTGGCGTTGGTCGTGTTTGTTGGGGAGGTATCGACAGCGGAGCGCTATCCAAAGTTGTACCTGGGCTTTTTGGCGATCGATGTGTACTACTCATTTACGTGGAGCCATGTGATCACGCGGTTTGTGATTAGTGATCGCATTTGGGCTGCCTCCGTGGTAGAATGGCTAGCAGCGTTTGTGATGGCTACTTTAGTGGCCTACTACGGCGAAGTGATCCTATTTGGTCGCCGCCGATCGGGGGTATAACATGCCACAGGACGATCAACCCGTTGTACTCATGTTTTTTATTATGCTGGCCGCTATTTTGGCTGTTTTGGGCCTGATGGTGGGCGCATCAAAACTGATCCGGTGGCGGCGCGCCAATGGGAGCGTGATCGCGCATCTTATCCGGCTGGCCTTTGCCCAACTTGGATCACTGGTTCGACGGGTGATCGTCCCTCCGGCTCCCTCGTTTGTGGGTGGTTCACCACCACCAACCCCTACCGATCATCGACGAGTACCGCGCGAAAAATCGATCGCGCCTCCCCCTGTTGCTCCAGCTCCAGCTCCGGCAATCACGCTGGAGGCTTTACCCATTTTAGGGTTGCCTGCGCTTGCATCGATGCTGCAAGAAATCCCCCATGTTGCCATTATCGGTAACACGAACGCAGGAAAAACCACGTTAGCGGAGGCCTTGATCCGGCTGCTGGATGGTCAGTTCGCGATCGTTGATCCAAAGTGGCGTTTATTCGATCCGCCGAAGTGGGGCGGGTTGCCTGCTGCCAAGCTGGATGTAGAGGGAGCCTATAGTGAGATCGCTACGTTTTTTGGTGATCTCTGGACTGATTTTCGTAAGCGCCGGATTCGGGGCCAAACTGAAGCAAACGCGATCTATACTCCACTGTGGATTGTATGGGATGAGATTAACGACACGATCGAAGAGCTGCAAAACGCCGGGGTTTACCTTCGGCGCTGGGCGCGTGTTGGTCGCGAATATGGCTATAAATTGATGATCTTCCCCCAAAGCGATCGCGTGGGTGCATTAGGCCTAGAAGGGCATGGGGACGTGCGCGATCAGTTCTGTTGGATTTACTTAGGCGATGATGCACGATCGCAGATCGAAAAATTACGCAAGGTCGGAACGATCAGCACTGCTCAGGCGCTGGATCTGAGCAATCAGGCCTATCCCTCGATCATGGAGCATGCTGGCAAGTGGTTTGGCATTGATCGCAGCGCCGCGCTAGAATTGCTCGGCATGCCACTCAATCCCGATCGGGCGTGGGTTGCTCCGGCGGTTCCGGTTCCGGATGATTCGGCGGAGGTTCTGGATGCTCCAGCAGCTCCAGCAGCTGGGGAACCGTCGATCGTGCAAGTTGCGGCCATCCGGTGGTGGCTGACCAATGAGCCAACGATCCAAGCCTCGGAGATTGTCCGGCGGCTCGGGGTTAATAAGAAAAATGGATTGCGCTGGGTTCGGGAGATTGACAGTTATTAGGGGGGGGTTGAATGACTGACTTACAACGGGTTTTGATTCCTATTATTGCATTTCTTCTATCGTTTTCTGTACCTGGATTAATTAGACTGATCGAAGATATAATTAGCCAAAAAATAAGAAGCTATCGGATCGAAAGTGCAGATAAAAAAGCATCGGAGAATCCAGAAAAAATAAAACCTTCATGGGATGCGGCCCGAATTAGGCTAGAGTCTTATTTCGATATAAATATTGCACAAACAAGATCGATTTATAGATTAAGTCTTACCGCAATGGTTAGTGGATTTGGTATTGTTGTTTTAGGCATCGTCCAATATTTTAAGACCGATAATGCTACTCCTACAATCCTTGCAGGAGTGGGGGGAATTATTACGGAGATTATTGGAGCAACCTTTATGGTTATGTATAAATCAACGATGGAACATGCGAGTAACTACATAAAGACGCTTGAGCGCATGAATTCCGTAGGCATGGCCATGCAAATCCTCGATACGATGCCCGATGATACCGATCAACAGCGCGAACTCAGAAACACGACTAAAACAGAGGTGATTAAAATATTGATGCAACAAGCCCATGCTGGAGAACCTCCTACTAAACAAACCTAATAGCTATCATTATTCAAAAGCCCGATCAGCGATTGATCGGGCTTTTTTTATTACTTCAAATTTTCGCGCCGTGCCTGATAACTGGCCATCCTCGGTGATCGCGCATCGGGCGATATGCTGACGCTCGGGAGCTTGCTCCGGTCGCTGGCATCCACGCTGACACTGGCAATCACAAACGCGCGGCCTTTGCCTGATGCAGTAGAGAAGCCAAACGGGCCAGCGCTGATGATCGCGGTATCGCCGGGTCGGACAATGTAGGCTGGCATGGCCACACCCTGCGGCGTGTACACATAGTCGATCGGCATCGAGCCATACGCTCCGCTATCAACGGCATCCGCTGCGGCCACGTCGCGCATGGCTAGCGCAGTGGCGGGTTGATCGGTATCAACGGTGATCGCCAAATCGCGCCGGAGGTTAATCTGCTGGCGATCGGCAGTGTTGATCGTGGGAGCTGTGCGGCGGGTGGTTCCGGCTGCATCCGCATAGATCGCATAGACCGCGTTGGCCGATTGCTCCAGATCACGCTCCAGCGGCGGCATGCCATAAATAAACCATTGCCGGCCACCGGTTCCGCGCGGCCTGAAATACGCTTGCAAATCCTCCCAAATCGCAAACTCCCAACGGCGGGTAGAGCTATCACCATAGAGGAGCAGATGCTGGACGATCGCAAGGTGGCGCATATCCTCGTAGACCTCATTTCGGAGATCAACGCCTTGGCTCTGGAGGCCTGCGCTCGACGTGTTGACCCAATCCGGATTCTCAGTCGCGATATGCGCGGCCAAATCGATCAAGATCTCCCTTGCATCGACGGTTCCGGTGGTGGTGGTTTTGAGGCGTTGGCCCGTTACCTCCAGATACACATCCCCGGTTTCACCTTCCCAAACGCGCGATACGGAATCTGCGGCTAGGTGCGCATACTGAAATACGGCGGTAAACGTTGTACCAGTGGTGGCGGTTACGGTCACTTCCTCCGGATTTGTCCCCCCGATCGCGAGTTTATTCCCGACGGCGATCCCGGTCATGCTGGCTGGGGTCACGGTGCGGGTTCCGGCCACGATCCCGGTTCCCAACGTAGTAGCCGCTTGATTCAAGTAGCAATTGAACATGAGCACATCGCACGGCGTAAGGTTACTAATGGCGATCGTGCCACTTTGCAGCGCGCCGTTACCGTTCAAGCTCCAGACCGTGCTTTGGAATGTGAGCGCGCCGCCAACATAGTTATAGCGTGAGAGGCTGGCTACCCATGTAGAATTTGGGGCCAAAAACTTATAGGCCGCGCCTTCGATGGATGTCCACTGGCGGCGGGAGCTATCAGGAATTGAGCACATCAGGCTCCCAATATGGGCAAGGTCGCACGCATCGCCGCCGGATGGAGCAATATACAAACGCTGATCGGTCTCAATCGAGTAGCGTTCCGCGTCGCGGCCACTCAACTGGATAGTGCTCACGCTCATCCAATCTCCATACTTGGTAGTGCTCCAGCGCGCGGTATACAACAAATCTTGGTAGCTAGAGGCTGCTCCATATGCGTTTATATCCAGCGTGCCTGGACCGATCGCAGGATCACGGATCATGCCCTCCCATAAGACCATGCCTTTTGATGTAATCCGCAACCATGCGGTGCGTCGTCGATACCAAGTGACTTGCTCCTCTTCGGAGATCGCGATCGTGGCCAGTTTAGCCGTTTCAAATCCGATCTCGGAGCACGTCCACGACGCGCTGGTGCGCGTCGTGTAATCGGCGATTAATTTCCCCCCTTTGATCGGGGGCTTGTCGAATATCAGGATCGCATCCATGCTGGATTACTCCGGAACCGGATAGGCTGGCAAACGTTGGCCAAACAGATCCCACTGCTCAATCGTGACGGCTCCGGTTAAGTAGGTTCTCCACTTGTTCCCGTTCATGCCCAACATGAGACCCCATAACTGGTTGCCTGCCATATTGACGATCGGGCTTGTCCAGTAGGAAATTGGGCTGTCGATTGCTGGAGCAGCATTAACAGCGGCCACGGCGGGAGCGCGATCACTTAGCAATTGATGATCGAGCACAATCGAATTAAAGTTATAGGTTGAGCTGCCCAGATCAATGCTATCCAGTTGCACGATCGTGGCTCCGGGTTGCATATGGATGAACGCGGATGGATTAATATCAAACGTTCCGGAGGCGGCGGTGGCTTGAACCGCGATCCGATACTTCGCCGCTGCGCGGCGTTTGGCGATGGCTGCGCGGCCAATCAAGTACCATGTTGGGGTTGAGGCTCCAGCAGCAATGATCTTTTTGTCACTTTCGGCGATCTGAAGGGTTGTGCTATCAGCAAATTCGATCCACACCGTGAAGCTGGTTGAGCCGGAATTATTCCGACATCCCAAAAATGCATTCAGCATGCCCTTCCATCCGGTGCTGCCATAGGGCATGTTTTGCCACGGTGTGCGCGCTACCCCGGTTCCGGCTGGAGTATAACGGAGCGTGTTTCCACCAAAGGCCTCAATTTCACCATTGAGGCTAAAGGGTGCGCTCACAGCGGTTTGCCAGTAATCATACTCCAGCTCATAAAAGCCGCTCGGCTGGCGATCGCTGAAGATCAAAAAACATGAGGGGTGACGATAATCCACTTGGCCACCACCACGGGCTAGCGTGATTTTGACCGGGCTAAGATGGGCATGGCTCACAGGCCATAGCGCATAGCTCAGATCAGGGCTACCTCCCGTTGCAAACGGGGTTCCGTTCGTTTGCTCGCTATAGGTTCGGTGCCATCCGTCGTCGATGCCTGAACCAGACACCACAAGGATCTCGCCAATCCGGAGCTTGGCCGCTGCATTGCCACCAAAGATCTGAAAATAGAGATAGGCGGTGACGGTGGACGTGGGGAGTAACGTGACCCGGGTACGAACGCCACCACCGATCGGCGTGGTTGAGACGGCCAGCGGCTGGATATTGCTATAGGTGGAGCCATTCCACAACAGCACGCGAACATCGGTGATACTGGCATCGGCTGAAATATCCATGCTAATCGTTACTGGTTGGCCAATGGTTAGGCTGATTGGCATAGAGGTAATGCGAAAATTTGCATCGGCTCCGGAGCTTTTGGTTAATTCAATGTATCCATTGCCACCATAGGGCATTGTAGCGGGTACATGGGCCACCGTTACGCCGGATGCTACCACGGTTGGCGCGCTAGCCCATGCCGTGCCACTGGCTAAATTCTCATAGACCCATCCCGTATGGAAGAGCACGGTATGGGTCAGATTAACCACCACATCCACCTTGCCTGTGGTTACAATGTGATCATAGTAGTTTGCGGGGAGGAATCCGGCTGGATTCCATCCCTTGACTGCGCACGTCAGCAGTTTGGCGGGGTTGCTCCCCTTCATGGTCACGTCAAGCAAGACCATGGAGACATCCTCTCCAGCGGCAAACCGGGCGGCTTGCTGGAGAATGTCATTTAAGATATTGAGGTTGGCCGCGCACTGCGCAGCGGTAGCCCCTTTGATGCGCGCAGGGATCGCAACATCAGCCAAGGTATAGCCGTTGGCAGTCGCGGAGACATCCCCGGGTTGCCAACCCTCGCCAAGCATCGACGAGGCCACGTTGTCCGTGAATGTGAACGATTTTAGCCCATCGGCGGTGCGGAGCCGGAGAAACAAATTAGCAGGCATCCTAGCCTCCCATGAATTTTTTGCGTTTGTCGTCGCGTGCCATTTCGGCCATGCTATCTTCATACATCCGCTGGAGATCGCCTCGGGCGGCGGCAACTTCGGCGCGTGGTGCGCCGTTGCCAAAGCTGGCATGCACAACAGCACGATTGTTAATCGTTGTGCGGGAGCTGCTCCCCACCATGGGGGCGCTAGGGATGCGCATATCTCCACCTCGTGGCATGGGCCGCGATGTTATGCGATCGTAGTCTTTGGCTTCCATGCGAGTGAGTACCCGCTCGCCTTTATGCAATTTGGCGATGTAGTTATCATACGGAACCCGAAACAATCCCCCGGCGTGTGACCCATCCACCTCACCACCACCGCTAGCACTCGCAGCGGTTCCGGCAGCGCTGGCCATGCGATCAAATCCGGCGATCATGGTATCGATGGCGCTGACGATGCGGCTCGTAAATTCATCCGTTTTGCCAGCGACTTCCTCCAGCGTTTCCTTGTAGTTGGCCAATAGATCATCTTGCGATTCTTTGAATCGTTGATCCTCGTCGGCCAGCTGCTCGTCGCGCTCTTTGGCCAGTTGATCCCCGCCATCCTCCAGCCGCTTGAGATCTTCCTGATCTTTCACGTCGTGGCGGCGGTCTAATTCCTTCTGATAATTCAGCTCATTTTGTAATCGCGCCTTTTGGGCTGCGTCCATCTCGTCGGTAACTTTTTGCTCCAGATCGGCGATCGCTGCGGCGCGATCCTCGTCGGCCTTGATCTGCTCGATCCGCATTTTGTACCACTCGTCGGCTACCTGTGGGCCTTTGGTCGCGGCCAGTTGCTGGGATTTCTCCCATGCTTCGGTTTCTTTCGCGATCGCGCGGGTTCTGGCCTCATCCTCCATACCTTTGAGGCTATCGAAGAAACTGAGCTGATCACCAAACTTATCCCGGTTGAATTTCTCCAGCGCGGCCAGCTGCTTTTTATAAAAATCATCCCAAATCGCTTGGCGGCGTTTGACATGATCTTGCTCCAGCTTCTCGGCCTGCTTGTTAAATTTTTCTTCGGTTTTTGCGATCCGTTCTTCGATCTTGGCCAATTCCTTCTCTTCGCGTTCGCGTTCCTTCACTTCCTCGGACTTGCCACCGCTCCCGTTGCGCTTACTGCCTGATCGGCCTTTCTTGGGCTTCTCATAGGCTGGCGTGAGATTGGGAGGATCTAAGGTGTAATCAATAGCTCCCTTGAGTTGCTTGGCTGCATTGATACCGGAGACACTGCCCAAACGGCCAGCAATCGCATTGTGAAGATTGATCCACTTGGCCACCATGGCATCGAGTACCGGGCCTTGCAATCCTAATTGATTGGTTAGGATGTTCATCGCATCGGCTTGGCTATAGGTTCCATCCATAACTCCAGCCATGACACTGTTGAGAATGTCATTTTGGGCGGCCAACTCTTCGGCGGCTAGTGCCTGATCAAGCGTCGTGTTGATCGCGTTGACCTGGCCCTCGCTCATTTCCCACTCGGCATCAGTCAGGGCAAATAGGGCATCCATGAGTGTGGCTGCGGAGCTGGTGGCCTCGTCGAATTTTTCGTTTGCCATCTCTTGGGCATCGGCATACCCAAAGGTGGTATTGGTGGTTTCGACATACTTCATTTCAAGCAGATCGAGCCGTCCCATGAGCGTTTCGGTGGTGATCTGATGTTCGTTGTAGGTATTTAGCAGTTCTGTGGTAGCTGCTGCGGCCTCTGGTGAGGCTGCGGCAATCTTGTTAATCTGTTTTTCCAGCCGATCCGTGCGATCGGCGGCGCTTTCACTCACGAGTGCAAGATTTCCAAGATTCATCGCGAAAGCCATTCCAATACCATCATCCGCGCGAATCTCATCCATGATATTTTTGAGATCGCGCATCTTCACGGCGGTATCATCCGCGCTAGCACCATTCGCAACCATCGCTTGCGCAGCTTCATACTGCGATTGCGAGAGTGCGGTGGTCTCCATTTTGGCGGCCTTCAGCGATTGGATATACTGGCTATAATCGGCTCCCGACTCCAGCGCCTGCGAATCCCCTTTCATTTTAGAAAAGTCGCCGCCACTCAGCAGCTCCTCTAAACCAACGCTGGCCAATCCCTGTAGCTCGTTTTTGGCGTTGATAATATCGGCCTTCAACTTCTGGAGGCTCGATCCCGCTTCCAAGCTGGAGTCTCCGACCTTCGCTAAAAATCCATCCCCTTGCTCTAGTACCGCGTTGAGCAGTGCTTGGCTTTTTTCAGCCTGATCCAGTTCGTTTGCGGTTTTACCCAATGATTTTGCCCAATCATCATAGACTTGGGTGAGGTTCAAGGTCAGGCCAGCATTATCCAAAATTTCCGGCTCGGCCTTAACAATCCCCTCCACAATATCACCGTACAGTTGCTTAATATCGCCACCATTGGCTTTTGCAGCAGCTCCGGCAATTTGTAGAATCTTCGGGAGTTCATTGGCCAGCTCGTCGCCACCTTGTAGCAAGGCCTTGTTTGCTCCAGCCATAAGGGTCACGTCGTCGATATAGCCCTTGCTGGCCGTGCGCATTTTGCCAAGCAATAAATCAGCTTGGACGTTTTCAGCTTCGGCCAGCTTTTGGTAGCTGGAGGCAATGCTATTAACCTTGTTGCCTTCTTCGACCCAATCTAAGGCCTTTTGTCCCGTTTCGATGATCGCGGTAACGCTGGCCACCTTCTCCAGTGTGCCAACAAATTGATCGACCTTGGAACTAGAGCGGCTGCTACTTTCCCCAATTCCATCGATCGCAGTGGAGGTTTTTTCAACGGATGATCCGGCCTTGCCCAAATCGTCAACAGCGTTAGCAACGCCCTTGATCGTTTTGGTTGCACCATCCTTGGCAATGATAATAATTTCGACTGGTTTTTTTGCCATGGTCATCCATGCTTTCGTTGTTCGTAGGCTGCCTTGTTCGCTCGGGCGTTCTGGAGGAGCCGGAACCGTTCGATCCAAATAGCCGGGCCTTCGGCTACTTGCCACGGCGGGATGCCCCATGTTTCAGCGGCTAGAAGTTCGATCACTCCCTCCGGTGGGACATCCTGCACATCATTGATCCAGAGTTCCAAGTCCTCTAGCCAAGCTGGGGGACGCTGGATTCCTCCAGATCATTCCAGACCATTGCATCGATCTGATCTTTGGTGGCCAGCTCCAGCGCTTCGGCAACGGGCGTGCCGTCGTCGGTCTGGAGTCGGGCCAAAACCCAATCTTCATATTCTTGGCGCGCATCCTCATAGGCACGATCCGCGTCGATGGTGGCGCGCCGGGCGGCCAGTAATTGGGCGCGTTGCTCCGGCGTAATCGCTTGCTCCAGCGTACTAATCGCGGTTGCAAGTTGGCTGCGCTCCTCATCGCCTGTTTTCGGATCGTCGCGTTGCGCCTCCAGATCGCGGATTTTGGTCAGGCCAATCTCATCACGGATCAGCTTCTCATCATCGACCATAAGCCGGAGAAACTTGAGGCTATCCGATATGGCATTGTTTAGGCGTTTGCGCTTGCGCTCTTGTTGCCAGCTCCCTGCGGCGCGCTCGTCGATTGGATGAAGGATTAATTTTGTCATAGCCTTGGCTATCCTCTCTTAACTAGGGCAACGCGGCCACGCTATTGGTATATTGTTGCTTGTGCCAATTGCCGAAGGTGCTGTTATATTGCGGGAGCACCTTCCACTTAAGCCCAATTGTTCCGTTGTTGACGTTCTCGAATAGCTTTTGGCCGGAGCCATCGATTACGCCACAGAAATCCACTTGGGCGATCGCGCTGGCCGCGCGTTGGGCCTTGAAGCGATATTGACGCTCGGCCTTGTCGCCACCTAAAACAGCATCGATCAACGCTTTCGACGTGGCATTGAGCACAGCGGTGATCTCCAGCTCAGCATCCCAACGGGCAACGGTATAATCAAACGGGCTAATATCACCTACCGCGTCATCCATATGGATGTTGGGAGTAAGTTTCAATACCGCTTTAAGCAACGTATTTGCGGCGGCGGTTGATCCCATCGTGCCACCGGCTGCATCAACATACATGGTCGTGTGATGGGCATAGGGAACAACTGGTACACGTTGGGTTAGGGCTGCTAACGATCCTAATGTTTCCACCTTCTTAACTGCGATCTCGTTTTTGATCATCCATGGCTTGCGTTTCTCGATCGTCAACTCGTAGCTCGTGACGAGACCACCGGATGCCTTATATAAGGCTCCGGCCATCCCGTACTCAAAACTGAGCGGCTTTGGGATATACAGGCCATCGGGAGCTGCATAGTCTCGCACGTAGGGGCCAGCTCCGCTAGGGGTCGCTGCGCCAAACATGTTATCGAGAAAATAACAATCATCTTGGACTGTCGATTTTCGCTCCAGCGTGATCTTGCCATCAATGTAAACGATCTCGCTGGATGTGGCTGGATTCAACGTCCCGATCGATTGCTCCCGCTCCAGCTCGGAGTTGGCCTCAAATTCAGCGCTCATCACTTCAAGCAATCGCGCTGTTGCAGGAACGAAGGTTCCCCATGTTGTTTCTTGGGCAACTTGTACCCGACGGAGATCAATTGGTAAGCCCATGGGCTACCTCCTAAAATTTGGGCTAGTGGCCGATTATTTGGCGCGGCGCTTGGGTTCTTCGATCGGCTTGGATTCGTCGGCTTTTTCAGGATCAGCATTCGGATCTGCCAGTGGGCCATCGGGTGGGCCGTCGGGTGGTGGTGGGTAATTGTCACCGGGCAAGGTATCAACATGGCGATAAATGCGCTCGGCTGGGCTAGTGCGATATGCCACCGGAATGGCGTTATATTCTTCGTCGCTCAAGTTGCGAGCTGGCACACCGGGGATAAATTCATCCGGGTTGTAATATTCGTAGGGCATGATCTACCTCTTTTATTCGTATTAGGCGGTTTGTTGCACCGTCGGAACAATGACTTGCAGCGCATACCAATCAATATCGTTGTATTTAATGGTGCGCAATCCGGTATAACGAATCTCGTCTGGCCCGGTAATCTCCACAAAGCCATTGAGCGTTTGGCCATCATCGCTTTGGTAGTATTCGCGGAGTGCATCCGCGCAATCCAAGGCCTTGACAATCAACTCTCCGCGCATGCCTGTAGCTGCTGGAGCGACAAAAACCGTAACGGTGTAGATGCTGCGGGTATCGTCGCTTTCGTTGATTGTTTCGCGCGTCCATGTGGCATCACCTGGCCACACTAAAACCATGGGGCAATCGACTTGGTTAAGCTGGGCTGGATAGTTGGCAACATCCGGCGCGGTCTTTACTCCGGTGATCCCCCGGTGGATTTCCTGCATGGCGTTGATTGTGTCAACTGATAGACCCATCTAAATAATCCTCCGGAGGTTCTGGAGCAGCATCCGTACATCGTTGGGGATACCCTTAGCAATGGTCACGGTTCCCATTTCGGGGTTGGCTACCACATCCATGAGTGGAGCCTCGATCGCCATCTTGTAGTAGTAACAGGCTAGGCGCGTGGCTGCCCGGGTGATCGTTTTTGGTGACTCCACGCTATAGGCCCAACGGCCAGCGATCGCCACCTCGTCATCTAATCCCACATTCCACGATCCTCCATTCAGTAAACGGATCGAGGTATACGGGATCTCGTTTCGAGGCTCCAGCCGATAGCTGGTCGGATCGAGCGTTTGGCCAGCAACGATCACACTGGTAACTTGGGCCAGCTCGTCGATGGTCAACGTTGCACCTTTGATCGCGGAGCTATCAAAGTAGCGGGTTGTATCCGCGCTGGCCTCGAACGTGCGGCCACACCACTGATCGATCGCATCCTGTGCCTCCGCGATCGCATCCTCGATCAGATCATTATCGGCGGTGCTCGTAATTTTGAGGATGGCGCGGCATCGCTCTAACGTGGTGTAGGCCATGATTTCTACTCCTCGGCTTTGATCTTCACTTCGACCGCGCGGCCTTGGGTAATTAACTTGGTGGCACGATCGGCATCAAACACGATCACAGAGCCTTTTTCATAAAAGGCTTCGTCAGTTAAAACGCCACGATAGTCCTGCATAAAGCGAACGCTCACGCCGGATGGAGCGGGAGGATCAACGGCCACATATTCGATCGCCGGAACTGGAGGCGCTGCGGCCTCGGTTGGCTCGTCGATTGGATCAGCCTGATCGCTATCTTCAGCATTCAATGAGTTAAGCAGATCGATCGAGTCGGCCAGCGCTGGATCGGGTGCTAGCTCCACGGTGGTGGGGGTTGGTTGCAACTTTTTATTTGTCATATCAGCCTCTAGCTAGGGCGGCTCGCTATGAGCAAGCCGCCAAATCCAAATCAGGTTAAACGGTCAGGTTATAGCTGACGGCGCTTGCTTCGTTGTCGCGATTGATCAAGCCAACCCGTGACAGTGCCACGATTTGATTAGTATCGCTATCGATCATGCGTGCAACCTCAATGGTCATCCGCCGTTTGAAACCGAACCGCCATTGATCCCAGCGAATCGCGGCGATTTGACCCTTGGTATTGTTAGCGGGTGTGGTCAAATCGACCTTACCGCTCGCATTGCTTAAGCGCGTGCTGGAGCTGCGGCAAGCATTAGCGCTCACGAGTAAGCGATAGCCATACAGGCCTGTTAATTCGCCACCTTCGATCGTGGGATTGCTGAATAAATCGCGGGTCTGAACTTGCGTGAGGGTCAGCGATTTGTAGTAGGTCAGCGGATCAACGATAAACGCCACCTTGCTCCGATCAAGCGCATTAATCCCAGAAACGCCCAACAGCTTGACCGTCTCCAGATAGTCGTCGAGCGCCAACACACCACCATCACGGCTGTTGGCCGTGTTCGTAACTAATGCCAACTTCCGAAACCCATCAAAGAGAAGCCAATAATTAGTTGCGGACTGTGCAGAGAGATTGCCAATATCGTTAATATTGGTGGTAGCAGTGGTTGCAATGTCGCCATCGATCACCACACTCTCCATGATCTCAGCGCCTTCCTTCTCAATCGAGCTGCGAAGTTCGCTCACCCATGGCAAGATCGAATCTTCCTCCATCTCACCATCCCACACAACGCGCGCGCCGATTTTTGAAGTCGTGATCGTGCGGTTGGCCGTGCCTAATTTGGTGGCGTTCACGGTCGCATTGGGTCGGCCCGTGGTGGCATTCAAATCGGCGGCTGCGGCCACTTTATAAAAGGTGGGAGCGGCTGATTCCAATGGGATGGTCAGATTATCTGCACCTTGGGGGATTTCAACGGTTGGCAAATTGGCGACAATCGGGGTTGAGATGCGGATGTTTTCCCACATCGCATTAGCCCATGCATCGCTCACCCATTCCGCGCCGTAGCTCGCCAGATCGGCGCGGTTAATTTCGTTCGCTTTTAATGCCTTGAGATCAATACCGGGATTGGCGGCTTTGATCGCTTGACGCGCACGCTCGCCGATCCATGTTTGATCTTCGGCGGCCTTGATTGCAAAGGCCTTCATGCTCGATTCGCTGGAGCCATACTCGCTCCGGCCTGCTTTTTTGGCCGCGCCAAGCACTCCAGACATAAAGGCATGATCGGCCAAATCAAGATTATCGAATTTGGATACATCACTAAATTGGGCAACGTGGGGCGCTGCGCCACCACTCCACGGCAAGCGGCGATCTTCGGCGGCCTTTTTGGCCATATCGGCTTTAGCAGCCTCTACCCGCTTGTTGACCTCCTCCTCCATTTTCGCCTCTTCGGCGGCTTTGGCAGCGGCGGCGGCTTGCTGAGCGGCCATGGCTTCGGCCACACCTTGGGCTACAAGATCGGCGATCATCTTTTTTAATTCTTCTTCGTCCATGGTTGAGTTCTCCAATGATTTGGTTGATTGTTGATTGATCGCCGTTGCGGGTGCTGGCCTTTGCGATCTAGCGCCTTTGCCACTCGTCGCCTGTAGCGATTGTTCTATATCTGGCAGGTTTAGCCCTGCCTCCTGATAAAGCGATTTAATAACCGGAACCGCGATCGCCCGTCGGTTGGCTGGGCGCTTGCCATCCAGTTGATCAAAAATGGATACTTCGGCAATGGGCCAATGATCGAGGTGGCCGTTTGGCCCAACGCGGATCAAGTGCTCCAATGTACCTGGGCTACCAACGGCCTCACCTTTGAGCGCGGCCTCCCATACTTTTTTGGATTCTGGCACCGATTGATCGAGCGGCCCCTCATACCAACGGCCCTCACTATCAACCCATACCCGTGCTGATTTGCCAATATAGATTGGCCGTCGGCTCTCTCGTCCCGGCTTGTCATAGCCGTGGTAGTAGACGAATGGAGGTAAGGGCCAAACATCATCAGCAAAATCGGTTTGATTATCGAAGTATTGACCATGGCTATCTTTTTGGGCTGGATGCCCAAACGGTGCGGCCAATACCCGGATCGTCCATGTTCCGGTGGCGCTTTTGATTGCAACAACTTTAGGGTTCATAAGCCACCTACTAAGAAATTTACGATCGGCGGGATCATTACATCCTCGATCTGGCCGGGTGTGATTTCCCGATCCGCGTCTGCGTCGGTTTTCCACCCAATTGCTTGCATAACTGCTGATTGCTCCTCGCTGTCGTGAACATTGGCTGCATAACTGGCCGTGTTCATCAAAACCACTACCATGCGGCTCCGGCTGGCGATCGTCCATCGGCGGCCTAACATCTCGGAGGTTTTGCGGCCAGTGACTGATCCATCCTTCCGGCGGCGCTTTGGCCCATAGCCACGCTCGTACCACGTATCACCGGATGGGCTGGGCGCTGGAGGGTAGGGAGCTACAATGTTTTCGGCCAGCTTGCCAACTCCTAATAACCCAACATTGATCGCCGGAGCGAGATCGCGGCCTAGCGCGGTGCTCCACTGATCGGTATTGATAACAGCAACATCGATCATGCCGATCCCTCCTCTAATTCAAGGGTGACGGCGCAGCGGCAACGTGGATGCCATGGTGGGCCATCCAAGGTTGGCCAATCTTTCTCTGATTTGTTATGCAACGGGCCACAGATCGCACAAACCCGATCATCGGCGTTTGTCCGGTTGACCCGCGTGAAATTCAATCCAGCATCGCGAAGGATTTTTTTATATTGGCTTTGGCTTTGGCTGGCCGCGCGGGTTGTTTCGGTTATCGCGATCATCTCTGCCCGTTTGGCACCAAATGCGGGATCAAGCAAGCGCTCCAGATCGGCGCGGGTCATCCCCGGCGTTGCGCGGTATTGGGTGATCGCCTTCTCGACGAGATCGCGGGTTGTGCTCGTCAATCCTTTGATCAGTTGGGCGGTGTAGGTGGTGGCCCAACTCATAACCTGATCGGCGGCCAGTGCGGGATCAACGTCAAGGCCGATCATCGCTTCATTGCTGGCCAGTTCCTCCATAGCAATCTCTAGCAGTAATGGCAGCATGGCCACGCGCAACGCACTATCAAGCGATAGCCAATCAATCGGCTGATCATTCTCGATCGCCTTGATCGTCAACTTGCCATGCTTTTGGAATGCAGCAAGGATGCGATCGTATAGCTCGCGTTCACGCGGGGTCATGTCGCTGGCCTTGGCTGCACTACCAAACACGGCCTTAATCGTCGCCACGTTGGGAGCGTCGGCCAGTTCATCGCGAATAGCCTCCAGCTCCAGCGCGTCGATCACGTCGCTGGCAAACAACACGGCGGGAGATTTACCCGCTTTTAGTGCCTTGATCGCTTTGCGCTCCCATTTGGCCAGCTCGTCGATGCGCTCTGCATCCCGATCGCGCAGCTGGAGCATTTGCTGATCGGTGGCCCATGCCAGCATGATGCTATCGAATATCACGGGCAAGGCTGGAGGCACGGGCAGATCATATTTAGCTCCAGCATCGATGTAGCCTAGGGTGATATGCGGCGTAAAGCCATGGTTTGGCTCTAGCTCGATTCCGGCGGTGGCCAGCGATTCCATAACCCGACGGTGAAAATCGGGCAAGCATGGTGCATCCACGCTGGCATAGATCGCGTTAGTGCCATCCGATTCTTGGGTATTGAATCGGCCTAGGCCGCTAACCATGGCCCGAATTGGCCCATAACCACTAGCAACGCGGAGCGCGGCCTCAATCTGGAGGCGATCAGCTGCATCAAACTCCATAGCATCGCCTAAGTAGGCAATGGTTACGTGCAACTGATCCGGCGTAATGCCACCGGGGATTGCTAGCATGCTGGCCAGCTCCGCCGGAATGGGCAACGCGATCATGGCTCCGGTGTGGTGTGAATCACCTGGGCCAATAGCTGGAGCTGGAGCTGGAGGCGGGAGCGCGAGGGTTGGCTTTGGCTCCACTAACAGCTCCGCTTTGGCGGGTGGTGGTGGGGGAGGATCGTTGGGTGCTGCATCCGCTGCAATATTTGATTGGGCTGGAGGCGCTGCGGGTTTTGACGCGGCCAGCTCGCGCACGATCAGCGATCCGCGCTCGTCGCCAATTGAATCCGTTTCGTAGTATTTAGCCCGTACCTCGTCAATGGTATGGCTGCGCTCAAAAGCCTCTTGCTCTTTTAGCTCCAGCGCTCGGTCTTTGCGCCGGACATCCGGGAATGCGGCCACCAAATTGGGGCCATAGGCCGGGAGAAGATCGCTTGTAATCTTTTGCCCGATGCTGACTAACTCGGGGTAGACTCCATAGCCTAAAAAAGTGGTTTCGCCTGCGGTCGCGTTAGCTTCAGTCGCGTTGACATCCAGCATGCTAGCCAAGCCGGGCGCGATCATGCTATAAATTTCTTCCTTGTTAAAGGTGCGGCCTGCCAAAAACTCCATATCCTTTTGAGGCATGGCCGTTTGAATCCATTGCACGCCACCTTTACCAACTCCGCGCAACTTAAACAGGCCGCGGCGCTGGCCCTGCTCCCGATAATCACGATCGATCTGTTTCCATGTGTTTTGATCGACCATATCGGCAAACGCAAGGATGCCCGGAACCTTGCCAGCTTCCTCGTTAAAAAATCGGGTGTTCCATCCCTGCATCCCTAATTCCCCGACGGCGATCGTAGCCAGCGCTTCAACGGTACTCAAGCCATCGAACGCGCTAAGCGGATTCCACCGCCGAAAGTGGACAATCTGCCATGGTGGTATTGGAACCTCTTGGCCGTGGTCACTTTCAAACACATAATGATTGATCCACATTTTGCCGTCGGGAATAACGCGCACACGGTGCGATGGGAGCGGCCAGATTTCGGTCGGTTGCTCGTCGTAATCATCCCGGTTGAGCCACCAATGAGCATGCCCGGTGATCTTTTTATAGCTAATGGTGGCTTCCATTAACTCAAAATAGCTATAGGCTGGATTGGGGTTTGATAACAGTACCTCCAGCGGATGATTGACGATCGCCTTGATTTTTTCGCCTTGCCGTTGACTAACGGTCAATGGCTCGATCGCGCAACGCTGGGCCAGTCGTTCGACGGCTCCTTGAAACCAACTTAACCGACGGTAGAGATCGGCCTGATGCCGCCACATGCTGCCATCTTGTCGAACGCTCCAGCGCTCGGATTCGGCTAATTCATGCTGCCAATAGGCTGGGTTTTGGACTTGGGCGGCCTTGAATGCCTCCAGCTCGTCGCGGAGCTGGCGCATGTGGCGGCGCGTTGATTTATTCCGTTTGCTCATCGTCGTCATCCAATCCAGCAAATCCAAACAGTGCAAAACTTTCAATCAAGCCAAGCATCATGGCCTCTCCACAGTCGGGCGATCGGCCAATCCGTTCCTTGATCCGATCCTTTTTCTCGATCGTGATTCCTCCAGCGCTAATGCTAAAGGTTGGTGCTTTCAGGTCGCCTAGTAGCTCCGAATCTGGCGGGAGCGCTAGCGTTGGGTTGCGACTCGGATCGAGCGCCTCCCGCAACTTCCAATGCAGCTCCGCGCGAACATTCTTGAATGTAAATCGGCCCGTTCGATCGCGTGCGGTCGTTCCTGCACCTACGTTTACGGCATTGACGCTATAGCCACGGCTGATCAAATCATCGGCGGCGCTGGCTCCATAGCCTATCGCGTCGATGTTCGGAATAACCAGATCCTCGCCCATGGCTTGCAAAATCAATCCCGCTGCGGCCTGCCCGGTTGGTGTTTCCTTGCCTGCGTATTTGAGCAAGGGAGCGAACCAATCCCCGTACCGTTTGGCGATCACGGTTTTATCCGCGCCACCGTGGGCGATGTCTGCACCTATCGCAGAGAGTGGCCGCTCGGGCTGTTCTGGCCGTTGCTTCCAACGCTCTTGGGCTGCCTTGATCCACGCCGTTGGGATAACCTGCCATGGATCGATCACGCTGCCAGCATCAAACTGGCCTTTCAAAATCGAGCGCAACGGCTCCGGCATGTTCTCAATCGTTGCGCCGTAGTCGGTCGCGGCCAGCTGCGGATTGTCGCTCAAGAGCGCACGAAAGAACGTCCGTGTTTTCAAGGTTGCCCGTACCGATTCCGGCGCATCTTCCGGCGTTCGATAGAACATATCGCGATCATCGATTCGGGCTACATACCGAATCTCGCCGGGCTGGGCGGGATCGTCGTATCCTTCATCAAGCCATGGAGCAAAAAACGTTACTATCCATGCTTGGCTATCATCCATGGGAGGATTGAACGTCAAGAGCGTTTGACATTTTTTGACCCGTGGATCGGTTGAGCGATTCCAGCCCATCACAAATCGCACTTGCGATTCGGTAAACTCGGGAGCCTCGTCAAAAACCATAAGGCTCCGGCCACCTTGCCCTTGATACTTTTGTTTGTCCTTCTCCATGGGAATGGAGGCGATCCGGACAATCCGGCCATCCGGCAATCTCCAGCGGTGATCCTGTCCGTTATAGCGGCCTATGTCATCCCATAGTTCATGGCTCCGATCGATAATCCCCTCAGCACTGGTAAATACCCGGCGAAAAATGATCGAGTTTCGATGCTTTGTCCCGGCCATCCCTAGGGCTAGGTCGGTTTTGCCACCTCCAGCCGATCCTCCATATCCCACAACATCAGCATCACAGTGGTAAGCATCCGATTGAGGGCCAGGGTTAGGCCTCCAGGTCGTCGCTGTCGCTGTCGTCGTCGTCTCCATCTGGAGTAGCCGATCCAGCTCCTCGCGCTCGCGCTTGGTTAACAATGGCCATAACTCTGCTAGTTCGCTCTTCGTCGGTAAGTTCTGCATAGGGCTTGTCGCCTGCTGGATTGGTTGGCGCGATCTTGGTTGGGGCATTCAGGCCTAGCAGCTCGATCCGTGATTTCTCGACGGCCAGCGCGGCCTTGAAATCCTGAATGCGCATCGTCGATTGAAATAGCAGCTCTAGCCGGGCATGGGCTAGGCCGATCGCCTCTTTTCGGTCGCTTTCTGAGAGCTTGCTAAAGGCGGTTCTCGCTCTCTGGATATAGGTATCGATCTGGCGGGAGGTTAGCTCCACACCATAAAACGTGCTTTGTTTGGCGTGATCTTTGGCATCTGGATTGGTGGCCGCTGCGCCCATTTCCGAACAATATCGAAGAATATCGCTATAGCTCGCGCCTCTGACGAGTAATCCCATAAGCTCCGTGATTCGGCTCTCTACCTGGGCTTTTGTCGCCTTAACTGTTTTATTTGCCATGCCAGCTATCCCCCTTGGCCAGCATGCTCTCCATCCAATCCTTGTGAAAGTCGTGCAACGCGCGATCGTTGGTGATCACGTATTGCTCCACGCGCGGGTTGGCCGTAAAGTTGGCCGATCCTTCAATCACGATCGCATGGGTGGGGGTGGCCAATAATGTGACCTTCGCATGGTTTTCAAACGCAACGTAGCGCTGGCCGCGCTTGAGCAGGCCATCCAGCAGATATGCGTAGATGCTAGCTTCGCGGCGCTTGAAAAAGATTCCGGTCAACATGGTGGCTTGGCCCAACACGCCACGATCAAGCAAATCGAACAGTTCTGTTGCATTGTCGCGGTTGAGCGTCCATGTTGACCCATAGAACACTATCCCTTGTGTGGCCAGCAGTTGGCAAACCACCGGGATGAATGACCAATAGTCAAAGCGGCCATTGCCAACAATGTGGAATGATTCGCCATCCTCGGGCAATCGGGGCAAAATATCAGCGGCGATCTCATGCTTCATGGCAGCGATCAGCGATCGCTTGGCAGCTCGTCGGGCATGGGAGCGCGGCGCGCCAAAATCCTTGGCACGCTCGATCATCTCGTCGCTGGTCATCCAGCTCAGATCGTTGCTCCCGATTGCCCAATCAAGATCTGTCATATCGCCACAATTCCCAATTGATAAAAGCCAAGAAAATCCAAACGAATGCGCAATACAGCAAGCCGATCACGGTCTGCCACCACACCTAGTTAAGGTGGGTGGGGGTGGTGGCTTGCAAAAGAGCTGCTTTGTCGGCGGCTTCGTCGGCCAGCTTCTGCCGTTCGGCCCGGATCATGTCGCGGATTTGTTCGGGGGTCACTTCAATACCAAGATCAATCAAATAATTGCTTGCTACCTTGGTGGCTTTATCGAGCAAATCATCAGCGGTCAATTTGTTATCACGGGCAACGCGCAAACCGATTTTGACAGCGGCGTACATTGCCGCGCGAAGTTCAGCGCTGATATGGGTATTGGCCCATTCATCCAGTGCGGTCAAAACCTTGGGCGCGTAGGCCTGAATAGCGGTATAAATCAAGCCAATCAATGCGGCCATGACGGTGAGGGTGATTGCTGATCCGATAATGGCAGAGTCTTGCATAACCATTCCTCCAGTAGTAACTAAATCCATTTGTCCGGCGCGTCGATGTATGCTCGGATGTACTCTTTAAGTCTGATTTCCCGGGCCTCGTCGATAACTGGGTAAAACTTCGATTCGTCAGGCCTGTGGGTTTCGCGCACATCCGGCGGTGGTGGTACGGCCACCTCGTGATCTTCCAACTGGGCCACGAGTTCAATGATCCACGCCTCCGCTTTGACAAGCTGGTTATAGGTCAACGTCCAACGTTGGCGGGTATCGATGAACGGCTGGAGCGCGTTGGTAATCTCCAGCTTGGCATTGTCGGCCATGAGGCTAATTTGTTGCTGGAGATAGTTGACATCCTTCTCTCGCGCCTCGCGCTCCGCGTTCAATGCCGCGACAAGCTGGCCATTTTTATGCGCAAGCCATCCCATGGCCCCCAACGTTGCCACGTTGATAGCTCCGGAGATCAGCGCAACGATCAACCAATCCATAAATACACTCATAAGCAAAGCCAACAAAAAAAACACCGCGCCGATCCATCCATAACGGATGCTATCGGCGCGGTGTTGCTGCTCGATGCCACACACCAAATTGAGGGAGCGCTTACGCTTAGGCGCTTGTGTAGCTTGGCCCTTCTAGCCCTTGGGCTTTTAATCGATTTTTGCCACCTCGGGAGCCGCGCGGCTTCGTCCTTGGGACGATCGGGGCTAGCATGGGTGGATGCTGGATAGTAATCCGGCCTTCGGCGATGATGCCAGCAGTAAAGATGATCATCATTTCGCCGCTTGCTCCAGCTGGCAAGCTCCGGAGTTCCGACTCTAGCCGATCGGCCACTCGCTGCTCAAAAGCGTCTGGTCGTTCGGCCTTGCCCGGCTTGAGCAAAATCTCAAATCCTAGGCGGTAGCGTTGGCCATCAGTAAGGGTGTAACGTTCGCTACCATAGTGCAGCATAAATCCTCTCGCTGATTGGGCTGTTAGGCAGTCGGGGGCTAACGATCATCAATCTAGCACATCTGTTTGGGGCTGTCAATTATCCACATATCCACAGTGGTTACTAACATATTTAGGAGTGCTAAAACCACAAACGGCTCGCATAATGGAGCCGCTTGTGGGAGAGAAGAGAGAGGAGAAGGTTTGGCCTTAGTCTAGCAAAATTAACCCAAATGTCAATCTAGGCTGCATCATCTTTGCGAAGATGGGGCGGTGGGTTGATCCGGCTCCGTCGAATCTCCGTCGGGAGTTGCGGGATCGTCGGAATAGGTGGCATCGGTTCGGAATCATCGCCGATCAATTTCATCGTGCGTTCTGGCCAGTGTTGTGGCCGCTCGTCGATAACGATTAGCTCCGGCGCTGGAGCTAGATGCAGTTCGGCGATCATCTCTGGCTCCCCTAGCTCGGCTAGACGGCGCTGATCCTCGGCACGTTGGGCATGGCGGTTCATCTGCCCAACGTGGATGTTTAATCCACCACGTCCATTAAAGCGCTTGCCACAAATGCAGTAGAAAAACCGATCGCGGCTGGCCGATCCATGTTGGTTGCGCAGCTCGTCGGGTGCGTGTGCATCGGTGCTATCGGTTATGGGTTGGTCGGGCGCTTGCATATAGGCCACGGTGGTGATCGATTCGTGGCGAATTGTTACCCGATCAACTTCCACGCGGGATTGCTCGGCTGCATCAAGCGCGCGCCGGAGGCCATCCACTTGGAGCCGGAGCTGGGCCAACTCGCGGGATTGTTCGGCGATCGTGGCTATGTAGCGTTCAATAGCTGTTTGGGTTGAGCTATCAACATAACCCAACGATGCGGCGTAATCCACCACTTTTTGCAATTCGGTAGATGTTCCCAACTCATACCGATCAATGGTCACGCTATCAGCGGATTCGTGCGTGATCTGCACCATGGTGACAGTTCCATGGTGACTCACAAGCATGGCCACGTTGGGCATGGCCAGCGCGGTATAGATAGGTGCTAAGTCGATCATTGATATACCTCCACATATTCAAACTGGATGCGATTGACGATCCGAAATGGTGTGCATTTGTTGTGCTTGCAAAACATCTCGACAAATTGATCGGGTGTCATATCGGGGAACCCTTCGGCCACACAATCATCTTGATCGATTTGATGCAGCGACTCCAGCCGAACATCCACGATCCGGAGCTTGGCCAATCGCTCCACTTTTTCGCCTTTTTTGAGTCCCATGGCCTTTTTGACCGCGATCACCTGATCGCCGGGTTTGAGCATGAGCCATCCAATCCGCCGGGTAACGGTTTTGGTCTGGTTGACTATCTGATCGGTTGTGATGCTAAAGCTCATATTTCGCGCCATAAATTAACTTTCCTCGTCTGTTTGTGATCTATTTATGGTTTCTGAGTTTCCACTGTCGATCATTCCACCGTTCGATCATCGCTTCGACGGTGCGCCGGATAACAAAGCGCTTGCATTCTTGGCATTTCAGCATATGCAGGTTTGGCCACACGATTTTATAGACCATAGCCCGGCGGCTTTCGTTGCAACTACATGGCGTTGCGCGGAGGATTGGGTGGCGTTCATCGATCATCATGGATTGATTGCTCCTAGGCTAGACTTTGAATCACCTGACCAACCAGCCATTGCATAACTGGTGGTGTTACTGCATTCCCAAATTGCTTAATCCGTTCGCGGGAGTTCCCCAAAACCACATAGTCGCTGGGGAATGCCATGGCGGCTCCCACTTCGTTGGGCTGGAGGATGCGGTATCCACAATCTTCTATGTTGATGGATTCAGGCTGGGCTATGTAATGAAGGGCCATGCCGGGAACGGTCGGCAATGGTTCCGCTAATTCCTTTGTGGCGTGGCGGCCTCCATAGTAGGAAACTGTGAAGGGTGGCGCTACCACAGCATGCCGATCCTTTGTGGTGATCGTTCCTAATGGCTCGTCGATAGCGCGGCCTGTATCGTTGCTGTAATAGCTACTAATAAATGGTGCTAGTAGCCCGTGGTGTTGGCCTCCAGCGCATACCGTCGCTAGCGGCTCGTCGATACCACGAACCGTTGAGTTATTGCGCAATTCCGTTATGAATGGAGGGATGCACAATCCTAATTCCTGTCGGGTGGTTTGGGTTGGCAGTGGCTCCATAGTGCTGGAGCTGCGGCGATCGTGTACTTCGTGGGTATAGCCTTTGGGGATAAGCAAGCCATGGTGATCCGCTGCCGTGATCGTGCCAAGCGCTTGATCCACGGGTTTGCAGTAGCCCGGGCTATAGTTGGCTACATAGAGGGCGGCGGGAGCTGAGGATTGGTAGCCTGCATACTTTTTGAGTCCATACCGGATTCGGGCTAAGGTTTTTTCTGCTAATGGGATTTTGCGATCTCCGATGCGCTGGATGGGCAAACCCCAATCGATCGCGTTGGCTGCCGCGAAGTAGTAGGGGGTGACGGCGCTCGCGCACGTTGGGCATAAGTAGCGATATTGCGCCTTATACTTGCCAGTTTTTTTAGTGGGATTCTTCCATGCCTGGACCGATCGCACGTTGGTAGCACATTTTTCACAGTGGGCCAATGGGTAATAGTCCAGCTTGGGTGCATGGTTGCCCTTACGCCAAAACACCACATACATGCGATCACGGCTTTGGGGGGTTGGCCAAACGAACATGGAATTGAGATAGACCTCACGATGGGCATAGCCAAGATCGTGCATAGCCTTAAGCCAAGCATCATACAAAATCCACGATCGCGCATCAACGACATTTTCGACGATCACCGCTTGGTATCGATGCTCTTCAGTAAAGCGCACCACATCCCACATGGTTGCGCGTGATCGTTCGGCGGCGGGGTCGGGCTTGCCATTCTCCAGTAGTGAGATCTGGCGGGTTGGGCGCTTGACCCCTTTGGCCAGCGTATGCTCGGTGCATTCCGGGCTAGCAATCAGGATTGTCGTTGATGGGTATCGGCGCGGATTGCACGCTTGCACATCAGTGCAGTCGTGATCGGCGTTTGGGTGGTTGGTGTTGTGAGTTTGAATAGCGAGCGGCCAATGATTGAGCGCCATCCGGATTTCGGCTCCAGCGTTAGCAGCTCCGGTGCTGGAGCCTCCAGCTCCACAAAATAAATCGGTAACTGTGATCATGCTTATATATCCATTACTAATTGCTTCGCCTTTATGGGGAGCAACTTAATTGCAGCTCGGTACGCTTGGTCAAATTCTTGGCCACGTTGGCGGCATCCCTCACGCCATGCCAGCAAGCCCGTGATAATCCCATGCTTATTGAGCCAATGAATTGATCCGGACTGTTTGGCCAGTTCGACGAGTCGCGCACGCTTGTATCGTTTTTGAAGCTCGGCCACGATGGTGTTGTTAAGTTGCCAATCCTGAGAATCAACATTGGGCCAACTGGCCAATTCGACCCGAACCGCGAGAGAATTAAGCATGCGCGTGATCCGTTGGGCTTTGGTTCCGGTATGGGCAATGCCTAAGAGTTTGCACAATCCCTCTAGCTCGGGATTCGTGCAACATTCGAGATCCTCACGTTGCCAATCGCGGGGATTGCTTCGGTAGAGGCGTTGCCATCGTGGGGTAATGTGTAGAGTCAGGGTTATCATAAGCAGCTCAATTCTAGGCCGCTGCGAGCTGCTGGATCGTTGCATCCAGTTGTTTCAGCACGGCGCGGGTTTTCTCATGGGTTGGGCCAAATTTCGCTTGGTTTACGCGGAGGCGTTGCTGGAGCATCTCCAGCTCGCGCCGCTTATTGTGATAACTTTGGTATCGTCGATTGGCCAACGCTTCTGCGGTGCGCAAATGCCCGGCCAGCTTGGGGATCAGGCGATCGATATGCGAAAACAAGATCGCTCGATTGGTCAATAAACCACGCTGGCCAGTTCGGTATAGCCGGGCGTTCGCGTTGATCGCCTGTCGGATAAATTCCGCTGCCTCGGGATCAAGGGCGGCGATCGCGGCAAGCGTGGCCGCGATCGGGTTGGGTGGGGGTGGTGGGATCATCATCGCCGTTGCTCCAGCATCGATGCAAGTTGATTGATCACGCTGGCCAGCTCGGCCACACTGATCACCACCATGCTGGAGCCACGCCGGAGCGTGACCCCTACCATGTTTTGACCAAGCTCCAGCGGCTGCGCATCGGGGATGTTCGCGGCCTGTGGTTCGCTCCAGTCGGTCAAAAACTGGAGCGCGGCATCATAGGCGGCGTTATCTTCCATCCCCTCTTCATCCTTGAATGTTTGGGCCAACTGGAGCACGTCGGCCAATAAAACGCCGGGAGGCATAGCGGGAGCGATAGGTGCTTTTTTCTTCGTTCTGGTTGAGATTCTCGGCTGCATCGGCTATACTCCTTTCGATCTGTGCTTTCATCAGGTGCTTAGATCCGGCGGTCACTGGTCGTAACAGTGGCCGCTTTTTTGTGCCGTTTGGCTTTCGCTTCAACTCCCGCGAGCCGCTCCAGTTTGGCGATCGTTGTCTCCAGCTGCCACAGCATGATCTCGTCGCCGTCGGTTGATGCGCGGAGGCGTTCGGCGCGGTAGACGGCTAGCGCTGCGGGGATCGCGGTCGTCGATAATCCGGTGCGCTGAATCATGCGCATAATGGCCGGATTCAAAAGCCACGATCGCCACTGATTAAACAATTCGCTCCGCTTGAGCCAAATCCGGTAGGCAACATCAACCATGCGGTTGAGCTGCACCATGGTGGCTGGGTGATAGCACATCTCTAGGCGATGGCCTAGGTCAACCCAACGCCGAAGTGCATCCTTGACGGTGCTCTCGGTAATTGGGTGCGGTTGGGTATCGATGATCGGTGCTGCCATTGGTCTACACTCCTATATCAAAAAGGACTCTTTAGGCGGCTACGGGTTTGGCCAGCAACTTGGCCAGCTGGTCGCGTGCGGCCATCTCTTTTTTGGCCAGCATTTCCGCGCGATCAAGGCGCTCTTGCTTCATGGCGTTGATCCATTGGCGCTGGATAATCCGGATGGTCTGGAGCAAGGCGGTTTTGGGATCATCGATCACGAATTGCTCTGGCTCCGGTGTGGATTGGGCTGGCTCCAGCTCGTGGCAAAGACGCGGATCACGTTCGTTGCGGTATTTTTCAACCATGGAATCGAAGATCTGATCGGCATCGCTCGTCGATTCCACCACGCGGCTTTGCTCCACAATGAGAGCAAACGGACTGGAGACGCGCACATAGTATTGAAACAAGCCAAGGCTTGGGTAGTGGTGGCGGAGCAAATTAATTTCATATCCATTTGCGAGTTGCTCCCGACGGCCACCACTGGCTGGCATGACTTCATGCTTAGGCTTGCGGCTTTTTCCTTTACTCATAGAATCCTCCATACAAACGAACTAAATAGCGTTATCGGGGCCAAATCGACCAGAGATCCGCGCGAGGTGGTAGAGCCTCGCGCTTATCACTTTTTTTGTTCGTCGTACATAATCCACCAACCAATCTGGATTAATAGATAGTTCTCCAGCATGGTCAATGAGATGTCACTGGGATTGGCATTGGTTTTTTCGCCGTTGACCATATACGGGGCGATAACCCCTACCGACTGCAACCCTGTGAGATGGGTGCTTGGTAATAAGGCAATGGAGATCGCGCCATTGAACGGTGCAGGTTCAATGATCGCCATGTTGGCCATGCGCTGGATCGAACATTCATTCAAAAATGAAGAGCTAAGACTGGCGATCGCAGTCTCAAGGCTCGTTTGGGTTTCTTGGATGCGATCAAACTCGGTAGCATGTGAATCATCCAGATAGGCGGTATATGCGGCTAGTGCGCGGTCACGTAAGTTCATGGGTTGGTTCCTCCAGTTTGGCGATTAACCCCGATATTGGCGTTCGTATTCGTACTGGCTTGGCTCTGGCGCGTAATATGCGCCACGCTCGCGGCTTTGCTTGTTTGGCTGCCGATTAGTCGGCTGCTGCTGGCGTTGGGTTGGCTGCTTTGTCGTCGGAGCCGGAGCGCTGCGGTTTTGGTTGGGCTGGGCTGGCTGCTTCGTCTGTTGCTGGCGTTGGGCTGGAGCGGGAGCCTGATCAGCCTCGGGATCATCGCCCGTGGGGATCATGAACGTTTTTAGGAGCCAATATTTGATAGCTCCGGTGATCGCTTTATAGATCCCCTTGTCGCCCATATCAGCGCCTTGGCCAACAATGGTGCTGGAGTAGCCTTCCCCGGTATCAACATCCACGATCCCAATAGTTACATGAGCCGTGACGAGCATTTGTTTTCCGCTTGGGCTTAGCTCATGGTGGCATTGCTCCACCTGGGGAGGCAAAAAGATCAAGCCATGCTTGAGTAAGAGATTCCGCATGGTGATCGTGATATCAGTATCGGTAGCATACGCATAGCGCTGCTTTTCATTGAATCCGTTTTTTGGCAAAAATGGAACATCGCTCATTACGGCGAACATCTTTTGATAAAGCGCTACCTTGGGGTTGGGTGGTGGGGTTGGGTCTGTCATATAAACACCTCTAAACTACTTGACCATATGTAAACATTTTATCATATGAATCAAATAAGTCAATAAATAAGTCAATATGAATTATATATTGTAATATCTTAGATATAGGTGTATTATTGACGAAACAATACGAATAGGCTATTATTTGATCAATTGCTTAGGGGGTCGCTATGACTGAGACGTTTTACACCGTTGAGGACATTGCAG
>NZ_LGKP01000019.1 GCF_001306135.1 Herpetosiphon geysericola
CGGATTCCGCAGATGCGGCGGCTGTTTGGGGCATCCACGACGCGACGACCGCACCAAGCATCCGCCGCCGTCGCGTGGTTCGCCGCATGGAATCGTGCATTGGAGGCTTAAGTTACCACCTATGGGGATCAGGGGTTAGGAGCAAGGGGTCGGCGTAAAGGCAGAAGGCAAAAGTCAAAATAGCCGCTGAAACCACGAAGGGCGTGAAGAACGCGAAGTACATTTTAGCCACAGATTGCACAGATTGTTTTGATTATCTTCCCAATAGCTCAAAGCCTAGAGCCAACAACCCTGATCCCTAATCTCCAACAACCGATCCCCATGCCCTATGTTCTATGCTCTCTGTTCTATGTTCTTTAACACATGGCCAAAGGACATTTTGTCCCTTGACGTTGGACTAGAATCCATTCAGCTATCGCGTTGCGACCAATGTCGCTTTGTAGAAATGGATGGATTCACATGGCAAAGCCAACGATTGTATTAATTCACGGTTTATTTGTTACCAAACACTCATGGCAACCCTGGGTCGAACACTACCAAGCTAAAGGCTATACAGTCTTAGCTCCTGCTTGGCCAGGCCGCGATCATAGCGTAGCTGCATTGCAACAACGGGCCAATGACCCCGCCTTGGCACAGCACGATTTGCGCGAAAGTATCGATGTTCATGCGCAATTTGTGCAAAGCCTGCCCGAAAAACCAATTGTCATTGGCCACTCAATGGGCGGCCTGATTACCCAAATTCTGGCGAATCGCCAGTTGATCAGCGCTGGGGTGGCGATCGATTCTGCACCGCCGCAGGGCGTGATTAGCACCAAATGGTCGTTTATCAAATCGGCCTTGCCGATGATCAACCCTTTGCGTTCAGCAAGCAAGCCCTACACGATGCCATTTGAGCATTTTCAATATACGTTTGTTAATGGCATGCCTTTGGCTGAGCAACAGGCAATTTATCAAAGCCAAGTTGTGCCCGAGTCGCTCAAAAACTTGCGCCAATCGTTGACCAGCGTGAGCAAGGTTGATTTCAAGGCCGATCATGCGCCGCTGCTTTTGATTGCTGGCGAAATCGACCAGATTATTCCTGCCTCGCTGAATTACAGCAACTATCGTAAATATCGCCATAGCCGATCGTTGACCGATTTCAAGCAATTTGCTGGGCGCAACCACTACCTTGTGGGCCAGCCAAACTGGCAAGAAGTGGCCGATTATGTACTCAATTGGGTTGAAACTAAGGCTTTGGCGCAGCAAGCAGTTGCGCAATAAAAAGCAGCCAAGCATGGGTTGCTCGCAGCAAGCCCATGCTTGGCATTTAAGCTGATTCTGCTGAAACGGAGTGTGGATCGCAGTCGAAAAGACATAATGGTGGTAAGCTAAGGGTTAATCAATCGAGATGAGGTTGCGATGATTGAACAACGACCCTTAGCCGAACTTGCCAACGATCGTCGTTTTCCGCCTGATCCCCAATTTGGCTTGGTCTACGCCGCGCTGGCTGCTGGCAATTCGCAAGGCAGCTATTGGCATGCCGCAACGTGGAGCAGTTGTTGGGATCAAGCCAATAATGTGCTGTATTTGGCGGGCGATCGCGCGCTTGATCACGCTGAATTTAATCAACACTGGCTGCAAACAGTCGTTCCAGCCATGCCAGCGCGCCATGTGATCAAATTGCGGTTGTTGCGCAATAGCCAGCTTGAATTGAGCGATTTGCTTAGCCCCTACCAAGCCCAACCAAGCAGCAGTTATTTCTTTCGCGATTACCAGCAAACACTTGCTAATAATCAATTGGCGAGCCAATTTGCGCTGCGCCAGCTCGATGCTGAACTCTTGCAACTGCCAAGTGCGCAGCCAATTATCCAAGAAATTAGCTGGATGTGGCCGAGCCTTGAGCGATTTTTAAGCAATGGCTTAGGCTTAGCAATCTGTGGTAAGCAAACCATTGTCGCTTGGTGCACCGCCGAATATCTGAGCGCTGACCGCTGTGGTTTAGGCATTGAAACTGTGGAAGCCTATCAAAAGCAAGGCCTCGGATTTCACTTAGCAACTGCTATGCTTGCTGCTTGTCGTCAGCGTGGGCTGCAAGCTCATTGGGAATGTTCGAGCAAAAATCTTGCTTCGTATCGACTTGCCCAAAAGCTTGGCTTGCAGCAACAGCCTGGCTTAATTAGCTATGGCTTGGTTTGGCTCTAGCCAGCTTTTGGCAAGGCTTGCAACACGCTTGACCACTCTGGGTAGCGATAAATTGGGTTGGCAACATGGTGATAGACGACTTCGCCTGTGCGATTGATCGCGACCGTGCCGCCGAGCCGGCGCATTGAGCCAGAGCCATTCAACAACTCCATGCCGCCAACCAACAGCCGTGCTTGGCGAATCAGCACTTGTGGCGAGAGCACTTCAAACCACGAACCTTCGCCAATATCGAAATAATCGTACACTTGCAAGCTTTGGTCGATATAAATTGGGAAAGGAATTTTATACATCGAACGGAAACGCGACACTAATTCGGCGTTGCCCATCATCAGCACTGCAACCTGCCAACCAGCTTTTGCGAAATCAGCAGCATGATCGCGCAGCTTCAAGAGGGTTTGGCGGCAAATGCCACAGCCAATATTGCGCATAAAAAAGATCAAAACTGGTTTATCGTGCCAGAGTTGTTCAAACTCTACTCGTTCGCCTGTTTCATCTAAGATCCATAAATCAACCATTGATGTTGTTGCTGTTGCTGTCATAATCGTATCCTAGCGCTCCACATATTCACTATCTAACCCTACGTGTAGCAAGCGCTAAAAGGATGTATCCAGAATTAAGCAGCAGGTTGTTGGGGCTGTTCCAACAGCTGCAAAACGTCTTCCCAAGGCGGGTAGCGATGAATTGGGTTGGCAACATGGTGAAAGGCAATTTCTGCTTGGGGATTGAGCAGCACGATTCCGCCAAGGCGGCGAATTGATTCGGCAGCAAGATTGACTGATGAAGGAATGCCTTTGAACGCTAGCAGCAGTTGGCGGGCTAAAACATGCGGTCCGGCGACCGTCCAGAGCGAGCCTTGGCCAATTTCAAAGGCCTCGTAAACCTGTTGCTTGGGGTCGGAATAGACGGCAAATGGCAGTTGGTTGAGCTGGCGAAAGCCCTTGGCCATTGCTGTATCGCCCATCGTAATAATTGCAATTTCGCAATCGGCGTTTGCAAAGCGCTGTTGGTAATCGCGCAATCGAGCGAGCTGTTGGCGGCACAGGCCACAGCCAAGATGGCGCATCAGCATTAACAGCATTGAACGCTGCTGATAGCGTTGTAGCAAATCTACCTGCTGATCGGTTTCATCAATGACCAACAAACTGCGCTCAATCGATTGTCCAAGCATACGCCACCCAATTCTTGCTAAAAAGAAAACTGCATCGACCTCTATTCGTTGAAACCGAGCAAGGTAGATGCAGGTTTGCTTTAGCTATTGGATGTTGATTCGTTGTGCAGCCGTTGTTCGGCGATTTTGCGCAGCCCGCTTGCAGCCCGCCAAATAACCACTACCAAAGCAATTGTAATCAGCAACCAGATGGCCCATATCACCAGACCATAATTACTTTGACCTGCGGTAAAAGCCAATAATGGCAAGACACACATTGTTGGCGAAAAAAGCATGGCTAAAGCGATCGAACGGCGTAATTTGCGCTCTTCGGGGCTTAAGTTGGCACGATTGAGCGAACGTGATTGCTGGTCTGACGGTTGCATGCGCGTTCCTTGTACTAATTGGTTGCAGGACAGCTCACTGGTTGGTTGCTTGCTTGCGCGGCTTGGGCAGTACGCTTGAAAATCAAGCTTTGTTGATCGGCGTAAAGCTCTTGCCACGCAGGATTGGTTTGTACAGCCCGCACCAGATCGTTGCCCAGCTCGCGATCTATTAAGATTGTATCAAGCGAATACTTGGCGAGGAGGCGTTCCCAATCCTTGCCAGCCATAATGCAGCTATATTCATTCCATTGCTCACGAGGGTAGAGCTCAACCCGTGGGTCGATAAAAACTGGCAGTTGCTCGCCTGCTTTCCAAATCAAATAGCTGCCATAGCCCATATCGTTAAAGTAGGCTTGGTTTGGCTGGTTGGCTTGCAGAAATTCGACCGCCTGAATTGGGGTTGAACCACTGGCTAATTCGGCATGGGTCAGATTGCCCGTTGCGCCATTCAAGGCCTCAGGTAGCGGCAGCCAAATCCGAATGATCGGCTGCACGAGCAAGCCAATGACGGCACATGCAATGGCTAATACGGCCACTGCTTTGGGCGCAGCAGGATTGCGCTTGATCAATTTTAAACGGCCTCGTCGCACCAAAGCTTCGGCAATAATTGGCCCAGCGACCATGCCAAACCAAATTTGATAGTGAGCACCAGTTAATGTTAATAGGGCCAGCACGCTGATAATCAACAAATCGGCGCTGCGCATCTTTTGCCAAATTACCAATAAGGTTACTACCGCAACCAGTAGCACTGCTAGCATTAATTGCGAAACAGGATTGCTGAGGGTTGTTAATGGCGATGCTTGCTCGCTCAGTACTGCTGGGCTAAACAGAGCAGTTAGCATGCTCCAGCCTTCAACCCAAACTCCCCAGCCGCGCGGATTGATCAAACTTGTTGCCAACATTACGCCGCTAGCAATCCATAATGCGCGCATCGTTGGGTAAATTGGGGCATCAGGGTGGTCGCGGCGACGATCAAGCATTGCGCCAAGTGCAGCTATGCCAACCAACAGTGGCCCAAGCGTGAACGAACTGTGGAGATTGACCCACAGGATTTCAATCAAGGGCAATGCCGATAAGGCTTTGATTGACCAACGTTCGGTAGCGACTTCGCTGATAATCACAAATGTTGCGGCGAAAAGCAGCCAAGCAAACATCTGTGGGCGTACCTGCCAGCTATCAAATGCCACAATCACGCTGAAGAGAATTCCAAGCAATGCTGCGCGGCTATTGCCCTTGACGCGGCGCAAACAGTGCCAGAGGAGCAAGCCATAGCTGCTGATTAACAAGAGATTGCGCAGTTGTAAGTTTGCTACCAAATCGCCAAGCTGATAAAGCCACGAAAACACGACTTCCGCCAGCCAACTTTGATAGAAAAATGGCGTATTGGCTTGCGTGGCAGAAAAGATCCCATTCTGGGGAATAGTGCCAGTTTGGCGAATCAGATCGCCAATTTTAAGCTGCCACCAGAAATCCTCTGGAGTAACCAACCATAAACTGCCGCCAGCCATCGCGAGGGCGAAAAAGAGCAATGGCCACCAATTGGGCGAAGACCAAGCTATGCGTCGGATAGGTTGCTCCTTTCTCTAAGGATGCTGAATGCTAGCTGGATTTTAGCATAGTTTGTTAAATGCCAAACACTGCTTGAAGCTCAAGCAGTGTTTGGTGCTTTGGAATCAATGATGAATTAAGCTTGGAGACTGGCTGCCAATTGCGCGAAGAGCACATCTTGACGTGCTAATTCAGCACGCAGTTGAATTTCGGCGTGGGCGGTTTGCAATGCACGTTCGCGGGCTTGACGGGCCAAATCTGGCTCATCACAGCGTTTTGCGAGCGCAATTCGTTCAAGCCAACGTTGCGATTCAGCGGCGTAGCGTTGTGCTTGACGCCGAGTGCGATCACGTTCAACTGCCAATTGGAGATAGGCCTGTTTAAGCTTGTTCATCACCGCTTGCCTTTTTTAACCGCCGAACGACGCGCATACGGCGTGCTGGTTGAGCTGATTGTTCAGCGCTTGGCGCTGGCGTAGGTGCTGGGTTATTGCGCGCAGTAATTGGCCCACGATCAGCAATATTTTCGCGGGGGGCTTGATCACGGCGTGGAGCTTGATCGCGGCGCGGCGCTGAGCGATCATCAAAGCCACGGCGGTCGTCACGGCCACGGTTATCAAAACCACGGCGATCATCGCGGCCACGGTTATCAAAACCACGGCGGTCGAACGAGCCTTGATTATTTGAGCGGCGGCCGCCACCAAAGGTATTTTTAGGTCGATCATCACCCCGATGGGCACGATCAAGCGCTAAGCCGCGCTCGCCACGTGGGCGATCATCGAAAAATTCTTCTCGCCGATTGGTGCGATCGAAGCCACTTGCATCACGGCGTGGGCCGCGTTCGCCAAAGCCGCCGCCTTCACGACGAGGGCCGCGTTCGCCAAAGCCGCCACCTTCACGACGAGGGCCGCGCTCGCCAAAGCCGCCGCCTTCACGGCGAGGGCCGCGTTCGCCAAAACCACCACCTTCACGACGAGGGCCGCGCTCGCCAAAGCCGCCGCCTTCGCGACGAGGGCCGCGTTCGCCGAAACCGCCGCCTTCACGACGAGGGCCGCGTTCGCCGAAACCGCCACCTTCACGACGAGGGCCGCGTTCGCCAAAACCACCACCTTCATGGCGTGGGCCGCGTTCGCCGAAACCACCACCTTCACGGCGTGGGCCACGGTCGCCAAAACCGCCGCCTTCACGGCGTGGGCCGCGTTCGCCAAAGCCGCCACCTTCACGACGAGGACCACGGTCGCCGAAATCGCCACCATCACGGCGTGGGCCGCGTTCGCCGAAATCGCCACCTTCGCGGCGAGGACCACGGTCGCCGAAGCCGCCGCCATCACGACGAGGACCACGGTCGCTAAATCCACCTTCACGGCGAGGGCCACGGTCGCCGAAATCGCCACCTTCACGGCGTGGGCCACGGTCGCTAAAGCCGCCGCCATCACGGCGAGGGCCACGGTCACCAAAATCGCCACCATCGCGGCGAGGGCCACGGTCGCTAAAGCCGCCGCCATCACGACGAGGACCACGGTCGCTAAATCCACCTTCGCGGCGGGGGCCACGGTCGCCAAAATCGCCGCCTTCACGGCGCGGGCCACGGTCGCTAAATCCACCTTCACGGCGCGGGCCGCGTTCGCCAAAGCCACCTTCGCGGCGGGGGCCACGGTCGCCAGGGCTGCCACCATCACGGCGGGGGCCACGGTCGCTAAATCCACCTTCGCGGCGAGGTTCTGGGCGACGGCTTGGGCGATCTGAGTTAGCGCGTTCTTCTTCGATTGAGAAATCTTCAAATGACATTGTATTTTCCTGTGAAGTAAAGTGAGGCGCTCGTTGTAAGCGCGGTTCAACATCAGCCCGACGTTCTACCAACTGTCCAGACCGATCAATGCGGCGCACTTGGCGGCGCTGTTTGCCACCCTCGGCGTTCTCTTGTGGGCGGACTGGAGTCCAAGCTTTGCTTTGCTTGCCGTGCATGCGCAAGCGATCGATTTCGGTTGGCGTTAATGCACGCCATTCACCTGGTTTTAATTCACCTAAACTGAGCGGGCCTTCGCGCAAGCGGATCAAGCGGCGTACTTCGAGGCCAAGGGCTTCGGCCACGCGGCGAATTTGGCGGTTGCGGCCTTCGTGAATAACCACCCGAACCCATGTCCCATCGGGCGTTTCATTCAACATTTCGATCCAAGCGGGTGCGGTTTTGCCATCGTCGAGTTCAACCCCATTGCGCCATTCGCGCAACTGCTCGACTGATGGAGTCTGGTTCAACAAGGCCTGATATTCTTTTTCGACTTCAAACGATGGGTGGGTTAAACGAAAGGTCAAATCGCCATCATCGGTCATTAACAATAGCCCTTCGCTATCGTAATCGAGGCGACCTACAGGGAATAAACGATTGTGTGATTTAATCAAATCGGCGACTGTTTGGCGGCCTTCAGGGTCACTGAGCGTGGTCATGACGCTGCTTGGTTTGTTCAATAAGACGTAATGAAGCTCGGTTGGCGGGGTAATTCGTTCGCCATCAACTCGAATGTCATCTTTATCGGGGTCGATCTGGGTTCCTAATTCGCGTTGAACGCGCCCATTAACCGATACGCGTCCAGCCAACATCAAATCTTCGCAAGCCCGACGTGAATCTACGCCGGCCCGCGCCAAAAACTTATGTAAACGTTCCATTATTACTCCACAGGTCGTGGTTCTTACTGTTGGGGTCGTCAGTGCATGCTTGAATGATCGGGAGTACAGCGGACATCCGAACGATAATACGTGCATCAAGCGACGAGGTTCTTCACAGTGGTAGTGCCTCCTAACGGCACCTTTGGGCCATTATAACATAGCTTTGGGCAAAATACGCAAGTTTTTTGTTAAATGCTTAAAAGCAGCAACTGTTGGCCCAATCTCTAGCAGATTGCGCGCCAACAGTTGCTTATCGAGCTAGGAATTTAGTTTTTGCTTACAACAGGCAGAAAGAGTTGATGCTGTTCACGAATCACAAACATGCCACCACCATTGTAGCTCAACACCACAATTGACTCTGCATGCACTGCTGGCAGAATCCCCGAATCGCGGGCTAGCAGCAGATTGGCAACAATTTGTGGGTTGCTTGGCTGGCGAATATCGATTTGTTGAATGCCACCATCTACGCCAATATAGAGCTGATCGTCTGCAACCACCACTCCATCAACCAAGCCACTTTCCACGCGGCTAACTGGGGTTGGCTGGGTCGCGTCGCTAATATCGACAATTTCGAGGCCTGCGGTGGTTGCTACAAAAGCGAGGTCATTCTGAATTGCCACATCCATTGCAAACCAGGTATCGACATATTGGCCGAGCATTTGAATATTATCTGGGTTGCGCACATCAAGAATCCGCAAGCCACCCTCGTTATCGGCCACATACAAGGTTTGATCAACCACTACAAGTTGAGCAACTTTGCTGGTGTAGAACTGGCTGTGTTCAACCGGATTATCCAAGTCAGTCAGATCAAAAATTCGCACGCTGCCACCAAAGCCTTGATCATTGATCGACTCGCCAACATAGACCATTGGGCCGTTGACCGCAATTGCCGCTGGCAAGCCAGCAGTTGCGAAGAAACTAACTTGAGTTGGTTCGGTTGGGTTGCTGACATCGATTACATAAATGCCATGGCTCCAATCGACCATATAGACCAACGAGCCTTGGACGGCAATATCGCTGACTGCATTGCGATCGGTGGTTAGGTCGAAACGTCCGACGACTGTTGGTTGGTTGGGGTTGCGCAAATCGACGATACACAAGCCGCGGCCCCAATCTGCAACGTAGGCATAATCGCCGACGACTTGCAAGGCCACATTTTCTTTACAACCTGGGGTTTCGGTGGTATCGATGCGCGTGGGCGCTTGGCGATTGCTCCAATCAAAGACATTGAGTTGACCAGAACGGGTCAGTACATAGCCACGTTGTTGTTTGGCAATTAAGTTGGTCGGCCAGCCAAGAATCGTTTCGCTGCTGGCGGCGATTTCAGTTGGGGTAATTGGGTTGGTAATATCCCATGTATGCAAGGCATAATCCAGCCCAATCATGGCAAGGGTATTATCGCTTACTGCGAGTTGCAGGCCAGCAACAGCATCAGTTTGGTTGATGATGCTTGGGTTGCTCGCATCGCGAATATCAACCACCCGCAAGCCCAATTGGGTATTGACATAGGCAACATCGCTGGCAATTTCAATATCTAAAATATCGCCCAACGTGATAGAGCCTTTGAGGGTTGGAGTCATTGGCTCGCTCAAATCGAGAATATCGAGGCTATCAAAGCCTGAAAGCCACGATTGAATATTCAAAAATGCCTGATTGCCTTGAATCGTGACGTTGGCAATCCCATGTTTGTTGAGCTGATTGACCAGCTTTGGCTGACGCGGATTCGTGAGGTCAAAAACCTTCAAGCCATCATCAACTTGCACATAGACATAGTTTTGAGCGCTGAAAACCGCCATTGCCGATAGTTCGAGTTGATAAAAGCTAACCAAAGTTGGGGTGAGCGGCGTGGCTAATGAAAAGGTTGCTAAGCCATGCTCGCGGCCATAGCCCAAGGCTGCATACAAATACCCATCGCCAAGCGCTAAATCTTGCACCGTAGCTGGTAAGATGCTGCTTTGATGTTGCAGGCTTGGCTGATCAGGATTGCTAAGATCATAGGTGGCAATTCGGGGGCCGATGCCAATATAGGCTGCGTTGGCGGCAACGACCATGGTGGAGCTATCACCGCCAGTTTGACCAGTAATTGCCAATTGGCTTGGGCTAGGCTGTGGGCTTTGGGCGGCCAGCGGAGTGGCGCGATGACTGGCGATAGCTCCAACGACAAACGTAAGGAGCAGGCTACAACGAAGCAAACGATGAACCACTAGTACCTCCAAAGGCAGTATGTCCCGAATACTGCATCAAGAATCTGGGCCTGGTGTTGGCCATGATCAACCTCCATTCCCCTCGTTGCTCCCAAAACTTGGGCAAATCGCAGGTATATCAATAAAATTGCATATGCCTATACAGGAATAACGTCAATGATTGAAATAAGTTCCCATAGCTGTGATAGCAATGCTGATTTTCTGAAATGGAATGTTTGGCAAAGCCTCGAAATCCTTGCGCTATCGGCTGTAGTGGACAAGCGGCGAGGCCTAGAGTATGATGCGACCAACAGACGAGCTATCGAGCTTGGAGGGTCGCTGATGTACGAAGAAGTTGCGCGGATTGCTCTGGGTGCAGGAACTGAGGCAGTCCTCTCGCGCATCCAACCGCTTGCTTCTGAATTTGCCCAACCGCTTGAGGAGCTTTATCACCGATGGGGTGAAGATCCGGCGGTGGCATGGCGTTGGTCATTTGATATGCACCTGCGCCTGGTTGGGTTGCGCTTTAGCCAAGATGTGTGGTATTTGGCCCAAGTGCAGGGACGGCCTGTGAGCGCTATGCTGCTGTGTCGTTCAAAATTCTGTCCACAATTGGGTTCGATTCATCGGGTTTATACAGCTGAGCCGTATCGTCGCCGGGGCTTGGCTAGTAAGTTGTTGAAGTTGGCGATTAACGATTTTGAGGCAAGTGGCGGTCAAGCGCTGATTATTAGCACTGAACATAATGATAGTGCAATGTCGTTTTATGAGCAGTATCATTTTGTGACGATTAATGAGAGCGAAAGTAGCCGCACAGGCAATCGCATTGCATGGCGCATTAGCGATGGCGATTCGCCCGAAAACTTCCTCAAGCATTTATTTGCGCCCAGTACCGCTGTCTTTATGCGATCATCGGATCGGGCCGATGTGCCATTGTTATTGTCGTTGTTCAATGCGCCAGATAATCGGATTGTGCGTCATTACGGCTTGCAAATGCTTGGCGATGCCAATATTGGAGCCGACGATTTCTTTCCAGCTTTCGAGCAGCAAGAGGGCGATGTGGCGGTATTAACGGGCCTGACTGCAGCCAGCGGGGCGATTGTTGGCTGGGGCAGCATTATGCCACCAGTCTATCCATGGCCAAACCCCTATTACCAGCAACATCAGCTTTTGGTCGATTGCTATTTGGCAGCAGGTCATATCGAGCAAGCGCCAATCTTGTTGAATGAAATGCTGCGCCAATTACCAGCGAACCATTTTGCCAACCAGTTGATCGGGCATGTGCCGCTTGATCATCCGGCGTTGCCTGCAGCCTACGAGCAAGCAGGTTTCGAGCGAGTTGGGTTTATTCCTAAGGCCTATATCGATCCGCGCAATAATCAAGGCACTGATATCGCGCTCTATCTCCGCGAGCGATAATGCATGCGATTCATGATTTGTGTTCTTGTTTGTATTCTCTTGTCGAGTTGTGGGGCTGCTAGCTCGCCGACGGCCACGCCGCCAGCTGCCGCTGCTCCCACACTTGGCACTATTTCGCTGATTATCTCGCGCGGTGGCGATTTGTGGCGCTTCGATTTGCCCGCCAAACAGTGGACGCAATTAACCAGCGAAGCGCCCAACGCCTATTCAACCTTCCCCAGCATTGCCCCCGATGGCAAAAGCGTGGTCTATTCGTATCGGCCTCCTGTGCCAACCCCAAGCGCAGAACAACCATTTGTGGTTCCAGTCAATCATGCCAACCAAATTTCGGTCACTGGTGGAGCTAGCAAAGCGTTGTTTGTGCCCGAGGCTGGCAAACGCGATGGCCAGCAAATTTATGATTCACTCGATACACCGGTTTGGTCGCCAGATGGCAAAACCTTGTATGGCGTGTATCAGACCTTGCGCTTTGATAACGATGGAGTCTTTTTGCAATCTGGTAGCTCAATCGTCGCAATTGATGTTGCTAGCGGCACGCAACAAACCATCGTTATGACCGGAACCTTTCCTTCAATTTCGCCAGATGGCAGGCAAATGGCGTTTGTTCGCACCCGCGATGGCATTTATCCAACGCTCTATCTCTACGATCTCCAAACCAAGCAAGAACGGGTGTTGTTCGACCAACCAGAATTGGTCAGTGCCTTGGAAGCGCCGATTTGGTCGCCAGATGGCAAAACGATTTATCTGGCTGCAAGCCCCTTGACGCTTGGTCAACGCCAGCCGAGTTGGGTCGATTGGTTCGTCAAGCCCGCTGCGGCCCACGGTTTGGGCTGGCAAGTCTGGTCGGTCGATGTCGCATCTGGCCAAGGCAAAGCGGTCAATCGCGAAATCTTCGAAGATCCTCGGATTGTGCTCGATGGTTCGCTGTTGTATGTTTGGACGTTCTCCGGCCTTTGGCAGATGGATTTGGCGGGTAATCCACCAGTCTTAATCGAAGAACCAGGCGACATCGGCGGCATGACGCGGGTTCCGTAAACAGAACATAGAGCATAGAGCATAAAGCATAGGGGTCAGAGAGAGGGATGAAGGTCAAGTCAAAAGGCAGAAGTCAGAAGAGTAGAGAGCATAGAGCAAAGAACATAGAACAGAAAGTCAAAATTAACGCAGAGGCGCAGAGGGACAGATGGCTCTAGGCTATAAGGCTATCGGAACATGCTTCGGGTAATTCGTGGACAAATTTTTAACGCAGAGGCGCAGAGGGACAGATGGCTCTAGGCTATAAGGCTATGGGCTCTTGGGAAATAATCTGTGCCGATCTGTAGCTAAAAATGATGATTCGTGGAATCCGTGCAATTCGTGGCTCAAAAACGAAACCTTCGCGATCTTCGCGTCCTTCGTGGTTTCCGTCCTTCGTGCGCTTCGTGCTCTTCGTGGATCAAACGCTACCCCTTCGCTCCAGCTAAATTGAGCAAAACCCCTTCGAGTGCCAATTGAGGGCTGACATTCTCGCGAATTTGAGTTACTGCATCGTTGATGCCTTTGAGCGTTTTATGAATTGCAGGCAAGGGCAGGCGAGCGAGCGCTTGCAAATCCTCAATCCGATCAATATTAATCAGGCCTTGCTCTGTGCCAGCGGCGGTCAACAGCACGTCGCGCCACCACACTTGCCATAATTCGAGCATCGCAAACAGTTCATCGCGCTCGCGATTGGCTTTGCTCCAGCTTTCGGCCCATTTGAAGCGCTCGACCAACGGCTTACTTGGCAATTCGATCAAGCTCTCAAGTTGTTCGGCGCGGGCTTGCAAGAGGTCTGGCGATTGGGCGACCGTCGCGGCCCAGCCGATGCGGCCTGCGCTCCAAGCAGCCACAATCGCCGCATCGGCGGGCGCAATCTGCCAGCGTTCGATTAATGCTTGGGTCACTTGTTGGCGCGGCACTGGGCGCAATTTCAGCACATGGCAGCGCGAGGTTATTGTTGGCAACAAATCGCCAGCGCTATTGGCAACCAAAATCAAGGTAGCAAATGGTGGTGGTTCTTCAAGGGTTTTGAGCAAGGCATTGGCTGCTTGTTCGGTCATGGTTTCAGCATCGTGCATAATAAAAACTCGCCGGCGCCCTTCGTATGGTCGCAGGGCAATATCGGCCTGCCATTCGCGCACGGTGTCAATGCCCAAGCGAGTTTTGACGCTTTCGCTGGCTTTTTGTTGGGCTGCTTGTTCGGCCAAGCCAACAATCCGTACATCGGGAAAATTACCTTTGGCGATGCGTTTGCAGGCGCGACATTCGCCGCAAACATCGCCATTGTTGTGCTCACAATTGAGCGCCTGGGCGATGTGTAAGGCCAAGGTTGCTTTGCCAATATTGGGCAAACCGGTGAGCAAATAGGCATGGCTGGCCGAATTACGGGCAATTGCCAAGCGCAATAATTCAATTGCCCACTCATTTCCGATGATATTCCATGCTCCCACCGCTGTACGCTCCAATCCATCCAACGAATGATCTCGTTTGGTCATGATACCAACAAAATAGCGTAGTACCAAATTAGCCGAATGTGAGGTAGATAGATGCCAACGATTAGCCGTATGCAACCAGCCCAGATTGACCAAGCAGCAGCGTTTATGGCCCAATTTCAGCACGAACCAAGTACCCACTTGGGGTTTGCTGGCGCGCAAGCCGACCAAATTGCCCAAACATGGCGTGAGCTTGAGTTTCCAATCGAACAACAATTTGCCTTAGCTAGCGCTGACGAACAATTGCAAGGCTTGATGGGCCTCGAACAAATTTCGGATACTGGGCGCGCGTTCTTATGGGGGCCAATTGCCTTGAGCGAGCAGCGCTTTGAGCTTGCAGATAGCTTGCTGGCTGAATTGTTGCCAGAGCTAAAGCCCCATGTCACGATGATTGATATGTTTTGCAATTTGCAAAATCAATTTGTGCGCGATTGGGCCGCGCGTCAGCAATTTTACCAGCGCAATACCCACGCAATTCTTGCTTACAAACGTTCACAATTAACTGACCATGTAACCAAGAGTGATGTTGAAGCGTTGCCAGCAGAACTCCATGCAGCGTTTTGCGAATTGCATGATCAATTATTCCCCCAAACCTACTATAGCGGCAGCCAAATTCTCGAACGAATTAATCACGATCGCCAAGTATTTATTATACGTGAAGCTGGACAATTGTTGGGCTATATTTATACAGAACGCCAACCAGAATTTGCTGAAGCAGGGATTGAATTTGTTGGCGTTGCACCAATTGCTCGTGGCCGTGGCATTGCTACCAAGATTATGCAGCATTGTTTGACATGGATTTTTAGTGCGCCTGAGATTCAGGAACTTGAATTAGTTGTTGACCAGGATAACCCAACTGCGCGCGGTTTATATGAGAAAGTTGGCTTTGGTTTATCTCATGAAATGATTAGTTTACGTCGCGATGTCGTAGCACAATAATTAAATAATCAAATATTAATAAGCAAAATAACGTGGTTTACCACGTTATTTTTATTTTAAGCGCCACTTCTTGCTATTGAGCAGTTAAAGCTATATCAAACTGAGGATGTTAACACCACGGATGAATGTTAACGGAGCGAGCTATATACATAACGATCTATCAATTATTTTTATAACATGGGTTATAATACAGCACGCATTGCGAGAAACATCCAAAATAACCTTGATTCTCCTTTCTCAACGATGCGTAGAGGAGTCTTTATGGAACGCCGGATGTTGTTACATCATCCAACCAGCGACCAATGGTTGGTGATTGCGGCGACCGATTCGCAGGTTTGTACCGCCATATCAGAACCGCTCCACCCCGATCAGCTTGGTTTTCCCTTGGCTACGTTTCCATTGCACCCAGTTGCAGCACATGGTGAGCCTGTCGATTTAGCCGAATATGTGTGTATTCGCACCAATCGCGAGGAAAGTAGCGCCCACGAAATTGCTGATATGCTGAATAGCGCAATAATGCTGGAGCTTGATCACAAGGCGGCGCGCCTGGGGTTGGGCGAAGGCGATGCGCTTTTTGCCCAGCAGCCTCAACGCTATATTCAAGAGATTGAGCAATGGCTCAACAATCCGCATTCAAATTTAAACCTCGAATTTTTGTTGATCGATCAAACCGAAACCCAAGCTCTTTTTCAAATTACCGATCCCACGACTCGCCAAGTTTGGCGCTTGACTCGCACCATGCCTAGTGCCGATGCCAAGCCCGATGGCGTTGGTTGGGGCTGGTCAGCCTAATCTAAATCCCCCGTGGATCAGCGCTTGATCCACGGGGATAATTTTTTAACCACGAAGAACGCGAAGTGCACGAAGGTTAAATTTTTTAGCCACAGATTGCACAGATTTGTGTGATTTCAATCGTAATTTAGCCTCTGAGCCGCTGATGGCTAGGTTATGGCTTTTGTCCATGATTATGAATTGGTTGAATCAGAAAAAGCCCCAAGCCGTTGAGCACGCTGGCGCAACCCATGACTAGCGCGGTTGTTCCAGAGAGAGCTCCAGCGTACAAAGTATTAAACGAGGCGATGGTTAGCGAAGCAACGAGCCAACTAACCAGCATTGTTGGAATCCAATGCAGCGTGCGATAGCCAAATTTGCGTAAAACCACGGCTTGAACGCTGCTTATTGCCAAACATGTGATGGCCACTGAGATTAATTGCGGCTCTATCCAGTGCACGAAGGGGTTACTCGTATTAGACTTACGAAACATCGAAAAGAGTAGATAATCGATGCTCAACATATATTTCACAATAATCACTAAACAATATGCTCCAAGCGTTGCCCTAAACCAGTGTTTGAACAAATTCGGATCAATTGTTCGTTTTAAGATCCAAGCCTGCCCATAGCTCATGCTTCCAATAGCGATTAATGTGAGGGCAATCATCAAACCCAACAGAAATAATTCGCCACCATCAGGATGATCTTGGTAAAAGTAGGGTATTACTAAAGCATACAGTGCTAGTGCTGGAATATGCACGCCAATCCAATACAGCCATGTGACGACTGGAATTCGCAGCCGTTGTGATCGGGCATGGGCAACTTCATACATGCTCGGCCTCTTTTCTTTCTCGAAGATTATTGGTTAATCTGCCAGCAATCTTAATTGGTTGGCAACGGTTTTTGCATCAAAATATTCGGAATTGTCACGCGATCGAGCCATTTTGGTGAGCGATAGACCGTGCGATAGCCTAAACGCTCGTATAGTTTCGCCGCTTGTTGGTTATCGACAATTACTTGTAATTGGGCACCAGCGACCTTGCGCGCGGCTAATTGCTGCTCAACCGCTTGCATAATCGCCGCGCCATAGCCTTGGCCGCGCTGCTGGGCACGCACCACAATCCCATGAATGTAGGCATAGTCGGGGTTGAATTTCGGCGGTGGCATCAGCATCGAGGCTGCAACCGTGCTCAATAGATGCAGCGTATGCTTCAGGCCAATCAATTGCACCGCCATGTTTAGCGTGCCGCGTGGTACTCGGTCAGGGGCTGGCTCGTTGGGAAATTGAATGCCTGCCATGCCGACAATTTCGCCTGCTTGATTGCGCACGACATAGCGCCCGCGCACCCCAGCAAAATTATTTGCATGCAAGGTGTAGCGCAACAAGGCTTGGCGTTGGCTATCGGCTCCACGCAACGAATCGGGCAATTCTGCATCATATAAATCGAGCAATAGTTCGCCCAAAATCGCCAAATCGTTGGCGTTGGCTGGGCGTAATTCGACGGTTGGTCGATTGTGTGTCATTGCTAACTCCGCCCCATGGCGCGAATCGCTGGCTCGGCCAAGGCGCGATCTAAGCCATCGCCAGCGTGAATTCGATACACTGGCACCCGTAGTTCGGCCAAGCGGGCAAAGGTTGGCTCAGGGTCGCGCCAGCCGCCAAACGATTTGCCATCGAGAAACATAATTGAAGCTCGTGCGCCCCGATAGACCAAGCGTTGTACCGCCGCCACCCAACGCTCATCAAGCGCCGCTGTGATGATCAACAATGAGGAATTGCGGCCAAAGCGTTGGCTTTCAGCGGCCAATAATTCGGCTAACGAGGTGTTGCTGGTGGCATGGAGCATCGCCAATGGCTCCAAAATTTTATACAGCTGGCGTGCTTCGCGTTCAGGCAGAATAATTTCTCGTTGTGCCCCGTAGGTCAATAAGCCGACGCTGCGATTGAGCCGCAACAAATGGCGGGCCAACGAAGCCGCCAAGGTAATGCTATATTCCTCGGTCGTGTTGGGAATCGCAATTTTGCCTTGCAAGCTTTTGATAATCGCCGGAATCGCTGCATCGGGCTGGCCATGGTGAAAACGCTCTTCCATATCCAAGATGATCCAAACATCTGCTGAGGGATCAAGCTCGAACTCTTTAACCATGAGCGCACCAGTGCGCGCGGTCGAACGCCAGTGAATGCGGTTGAAGCTATCGCCTGGCACATATTGGCGCACGGTCGAAACATTCGGCGTAACGTGAAACGTGCGCGAACGCACATCTTGGCCGCCAATTAGCTCAGCGGTTGGCAGCTCGAATTTGGGCAAATCAACGGTTGCCGGATAGACCAACAGATCGTGGGTCAGATCGACCATTTTGTGCAGTTGGAAGATCCCAAATGGATCGCCGCTGCGCACCGAGACTGGCCCCAAGCGCCATTTGCCGCGCAAGGTACAGGGCGTGCGCACCATCCAACGCCGTTTCTCGCGGCCTGGAATATAGCTCACAAAGCCCGAGCCATGCGACGGCAAATCGGAGTGATCGCGCACTTCGACCCACAGCTTGGGCAAGGGCCAGGTATTGTAAATGGTAATTCGTTCGCGCACCGTTTCGCCAACTTGGGCGCGGGTGGTGCTTGATTCGCGCTCGATCTCCAGGCCTTCGAGGTTGCTCCACGCCCAAGCATAGGCAATCACCAACAACCCAAGCAGAGTGTAGGTCAAGTAATAAAAGAAGGGAATATTACTCGAAAGCCCAGTCAGAAACAGGACGACGGCCAAGCTAAGGATGCCTAATGCCCGCATATGCTGCCCCTATTGTGCAACCGCTGGCTGCTGCCGCTCATATCGTCGCCCAGCGCGTGCGCCTGGTACTGGCACTTGGCTCAAAATTTGTTGAATTAATTCGTCTGCATGAATGTTGCGAATCCGTGCTGCTGGGCTGATGATCATGCGATGCGCTAGCACAGGTTTGACCAAAACTTTAATATCATCGGGAATGACATAATCGCGGCCTTGCAAAGCCGCTAGAGCTTGGGCAGTGCGATAGAGCGCCAACGAACCACGCGGGCTAGCGCCGAGATACACATCGCTATTATTACGGGTGGCGGTAGTAATTGCCACAATATATTCTTTGATCTGCTCATCGACATAGACATCGCGAATTTCAGCTTGTAGCTGTTGCAATTCTTCAATCGTCACGACTTGCTCTAAAGCATCGATTGGGTGCGCTTTGCGTTGGCTCTCCAAGATCGCCAATTCATCGGCCTTGGCGGGATAGCCCAAGGTAATGCGCAGCAAAAAGCGGTCGAGTTGGGCCTCGGGCAAGGGAAACGTGCCTTCGTATTCGATTGGGTTTTGGGTGGCAAGCACAATGAAGGGCTGGGGCAATGGGCGGGTGATGCCATCAACGGTCAATTGGCCTTCTTCCATGCTTTCGAGCAAGGCCGATTGGGTTTTGGGCGTAGCACGATTAATTTCATCGGCTAGGACTAAGTTGGCGATAATTGGCCCAGGCCGAAACTCAAACTCACCCGATTTTTGATTGAAAATTGAAACCCCGCTGACATCGGTTGGCAAGAGATCGGGGGTGAACTGAATGCGCTTGAAGCTACAGCCAATGCTGCGGGCAATTGCCTTGGCAAGGGTGGTCTTGCCCACGCCTGGCACATCTTCCAAGAGCACATGGCCGCGACACAACAAGGCAATCAAGGTTAAATCCACCGCAGCACGTTTGCCGATGATCACCTTTTCGACGTTGGCCGCCAGCCGTTGCGCTATATCTTGCACATGTTTCATTTCAAAATCCTCCCGAAAACAGAGCCAAGTTTATATCTCTTTGACTAAAACAGTTTGGCGTTCGCCGTTGCGCATAAACCCAAACCACTCGTAGAGCCGCTGGGCATGTTGGTTGGTATTTTGGGTATTGAGCGAAAGCAACTGCACGCCATTTAAACTACACCAATCGACCAATTCGGCCAACAGCCGCACCCCAATGCCTTTGCCTTGCAGTGCTGGATCGACCGCAATCCGCACGAGATGGGCCATAATGCCGCCATGATGCACAGTGGCAAAGGCATAGCCAACAATTGTATGGTTAAGTTCGGCCACGATGTAAAATGGCGCAACCGGAAAAACTCCAGCCAGAATTGTGCTACTTTTGACCCACTCGGCAGCAAAGGCCGCAGCGTCGATTTTGGCGATCATGGGCACGTCGGCAGGCGTTGCTGGGCGAATCCAGGCCCCAGTATTGCCCCAAGCAGGAATCTGCATTGCGCGTTTTTCGTAGCCCACCACATCAAGTTGTTGCTGATAGCCTTCGTGCAAGACCCATGGCAAGAGCCAACTCGCATCGCGTTCGTCGCTCATCAGCAGCACGCGCTCAACGCCTCGGGCCTTGGCATAGCGTTCGGCAGCCTGCAAAAATGTTGTTACTGCTTCGGCGGGGCGCAACGAATGATGCACGATCAGCGCCCGAATCCAGGCAATGGGGCCAACTGCGTAGCCCATCAGCACGCAGCCCCACAATTTGCCGTTGTATTCCAAAACAATGCTAAGCTGATCGCTGAGGGTTAGGCCAAACTCATCGTGGGGAATCGAAAGCGAAGCCCATGGCGTTTGCTCAAGCAAACCCATGAGCGGTGCGAGATCGCTCTCAACTAGTGGCCGCATCGCCAAATCGTGAATGCTGGGAACGCGCCGAAACAAATGCATAATTTAGGCTTCTTCTCGCAAGACCGAAATGCCCAACGCGCCCGGCCCGCCGTGCACAGCCAAAACTGGGCCAGCATCGGAGATCAACAAGGGAATGCCTGGGAAATGCTCGGCAACCTGTTTGGCAAAGGTTTCTGCTTCTGCTTGGACGTTGGTGTGCAAAATGCCCATGCGCCGAATTTTGGCCTTGCCCACAAAGTCTTTTGCTTGCTGAATCATCATGGTTAGCGAATCGGCGCGTGAGCGAGCGCGGCCAACCATTTCAGCTTGGCCTTTGCGGTCAAGCCCCAAAATCGGGTAGATGCCCAAGAGCGAAGCTGCCATGGCGCCGATGCGGCCCAAACGACCGCTCAGCCGCAAATAGCGCACAGTTTCGAGCGAGGCCACGGTCATGATATTCGGAATTTGATGTTCGATTTGTGAAACGACCGCTGCCGCGCTGGCGCCGTTGGCCATGGCTTCGGCGGCTTCGAGCACCAATAAACCGGTGCCAAGCGCAAATTGGCGCGAATCGATGTTATAAATCATGCGGCCTTGAACCCGCGAAGCTGCTTGCATGGCGTTGGCATAGCTTTGGCTAAGCATCGAACCAACATGAATCACGATGATGTCATCGGCTGGGTGTTGACGAAAATAGTTAATAAACTGGCCTGCCGACGAAGGCGCAGTTGTCGGAATCACATCTTCATGAACTAAACGGCGATAAAACTCATCGAGTGAAACATCTTCGCTTTCGCGCAGATTGCCATCGACAAATTGAATGGTGAATGGAATTAATTCAATGCCATAGCGCTGAATAAGCTCCATTGGCAAGCTCGATGTAGAGGCGGTAACCAATGCAGTGGTCATGTTGTTCAATCCTCGGAGCCACACAGACACTCCAATGCAACCCTGCGGTGGAGCATAGATTAATAAGTATTATAGAGGTTTTTTGGTTTGCCCGAAAGTGCTACTTTGATGAAGAGATGCTGAGGAAATGGGCTTAACCAGCCACGTTTGGCCGATTAAGCCCAATCGGGGTTTTAGAGTTTAATTCGGCGCGGACGAATGCGCGATTTTTCAGCCCGAATAATGGCTTGAATCATACTTGCTGCTTCGTCGGGCCGTGATTCGGGGTTCATCACCACATAATCAAATTCATCGACGCGGCCCATTTCTTCTTCGGCCAAGGCCATGCGGCGCTCTAAGCCTTCTGCCGATTCGGTGCGGCGCAGGCGCAGGCGGTTGGCCAATTCGGCGCTCGATGGTGGCACAATGAAGATCAACACAGCATCGGGCACTAATTTGCGCATGGTTGCAGCGCCCTGCACGTCGATCCGCAAAATTACATCTTTGCCACTGGCAAGCGCATCGCGTACCTGCGATTTGGGAATGCCCTTGTATTCGCCATAAACCACGGCATGCTCCAACAAATCGTTGTTGGCAATCATAGTTTCAAATTCATCTTTGGAGATAAAATTATAATCAAAGCCCTCTACTTCGCCTGGGCGTTGGCCACGGCTGGTGGTGGTGACCACAAAATGAAAGGGCATGCCAAATTCGCGCATCCGCATCAACACCGTATCTTTGCCAACCCCTGATGGGCCTGAAATAATCACGAGTAGCGGCACAGGAGCTTGGTTGTGCAAAATCGGGTTGAGTTCTGGGTGTGACACAATACCTCCTAAACTAAGGGTTGCTAAATTATTGACGATCCGCCAATGCTTGAGTACGATTGAGCCATGAAGGAGAATCGTCTATGCACATTGATGCGCTTGTTGTAGCAGCGATTGTCGCTGAATTACAGATCTTGGTTGGCGGCAAAATTCAACAGGTGGTTTTGCCGAATCCCGATAGCGTGGGCTTTGAGGTCTATGCCGATGGGCAGCGCCATCAGCTGTTGCTTTCGGCCAATGCCAAATTTGCCCGCCTGCATACCGTGCCGACCAAACTAACCCGTGACCCCAATGCCGATTCACCTTTGTTATTGTTGTTACGCAAATATGTTCGCGGCGGACGAATCACAAAGATCGAATCTGCGCCATTGGAACGGGTTATTTCGCTCAGTATAGCCAAGATGCCAATTCCTCGCAAGGAACTAGAGCCTGATGAGGATGACGACGATGAGGTGATGCTTACGCCGCGTTATAGTGAGTTGGTACTGGAAATTATCGGCCATTCATCAAATCTTATTTTGGTTGATGATAATGGCTTGGTTTTGGAAAGCATTCGCCACTATAACCCGCAGCGTTCGCAACGCCCAATTATGCCACGCAGTATCTATGAAGCGCCGCCAAGCCAAGGCAAAAACGATCCACGCACGGCAACCGCCGCCGCGATTGCGGTTTTAGGCGGCGATTTAGCCAAAGCCTTGGTAACTGAATATAGTGGGGTTTCGCCACAAACCGGGCGCGAAATCGCTTGGCGAGCGGCTGGCGCAACCAACGTCGAAATTACGCCCGAGCTTGATTTTGAGCAGATCGCTAAGCAGTTACGCGAATTGACCAGCCTCGCGACGATTGAGCCAACCTTGGCCCGCAACGCCGAAGGCACGCCAATTGGCATCGCCGCGTTTGCATTGCAGCACCAAGCCCATACCGAAGTCTACCCAAGCATGAACGAGGCTTTGGCAACCGCCTTTGCCGAGCTTGATCAAGTGACGGCGCACGCTCAACGCCGTGATGCCTTGCTCGAACGGGTGGCCGAAGCGCAGCGCCGCACTAAAACCAAGGCCGATCAATTGCGCACCCAATTGGCTCGCGTCGAACAACTTGAACAATTGCGTTGGGAAGGCGAGATGATTTTTGGCTATATTTACGCAATTAAGCCAGGCCAAAGCGAATTATTACTTGACCAAGGCGTAATCACGCTTGACCCAAAATTGTCTGCCGTAGAGAACGCTCAAGCCCGTTTTCGCGAGTACGACAAAGCCAAAGGTGCCTTGGAAGACGTGCCGCAGTTGTTGGAGCAAACCGAGGCCCAAGCAGAATATCTGCAACAAACCAGCGATTTACTGAGTTTGGCCGAGAGTTTTGCTGAAATCGAGCAATTTGAGCGCGAGTTGATTGCTGGTGGTTGGTTGCGCCAAACCATTGGCAAAGCCAAGAGCAAGCTCAATTCGAGCGTTGGCCGTGGCCCGTTGCGGGTGATTTCGCCCGATGGCTGGACGATTTTCGTGGGCCGTAGCGCCGATCAAAACGATGAAGTAACCTTCAAGCTTGGTCAGCCAGAGGATTATTGGTTGCATGCTCGCGAACGCACCGGCGGCCATGTGATTATCCGCATGCAAGCGGCGACTGTGCCGCCACGCACGCTCGAACAGGCGGCCCAACTGGCGGCCTACTATTCATCGGCCCGCAACGATGGCGCAGTTGAGGTTGATATTTCGCTGCGCAAACATGTGCGCAAAATCAAAGGCGGCCCGCCAGGCTTGGTGCGCTACACCGCCGAACGCACGTTGCGGGTTGAGCCTAAGAAGAACCCAGAGCGTAGAACATAAGTAAAAGTATGAAGGATGAGGGATGAATTCAAAAGGCAGAAGGCAAAAATCAAAAATCAGAATCGGAATCGGAATCGGACTTTAACGCAGAGGCGCAAAGCAAGGGATGAGGGAGGAAATTTAACCGCGAAGGACACGAAGAACACGAATGGTTGAGTGTTGTGATATTTGAACGACGAACCCATCTCAGTAAACCACTCAATCAACCTTCGCGATCTTCGCGGTTTCATTCTTCGTGCGCTTCGTGTCCTTCGTGGATCAAACGTGGCGAGGTGCTAAATTACTCCACCAACTTTGTTTTGAGCATCGCGCGGCTTGCGCCAATAGATAATTTGCTTCCAAGCATCGGTTGGCTCATCGGCAAAAATCATCAGCAAATCGCCACGCTGTGCTGAATCTAAGGCCAAGGCAATGGCCTCACGCTCTTGGCGGTGGTATTGAATATTGCTCTCAGCAAAGCCAACCTCAAGCAAGCCCTCGCGAATGTAGCCAGGCATTTCGCCCTCTTTGCGTCCGCGCAAGCTGGTATCTTCTTTGATAATGATCTGATCGAACACCCCTGAGCCGAGCAAACGCCCAATCTCGCGCGCATCAACTTCGCGCCGATCGCCAGGCACCGAAATGACGCAAATTGCTTTGCCTTCGCGGGGCAATTGACGCACCACATCAACCAAATTGCCAACCGCCGCCGGATTATGCCCATAATCCAAAATCACGCGGAATGGATGCTCATCAAAAACGTTCAAACGGCCTGGGGTTTGGTAGAACGAAGTCGTGAAGGTGCGCAGGCCTTGGCGAATGTTTTCGATGCTAATGCCCAAGCTATAGGCCATCGCCGCTGCTGCCATCGCATTGGCCACATTAAATTTGGCTCGGCCTTCCAAAGTCGCCGGAATGAGGTGTGTCCACAAAAGCGGAATATGCCGACCTTTGTCGTAGAGCGTCACCATATCGCCGTTGACCCCTTTTTCGACCACAATCGCCCGTCCGCCGTTTTGCACTTGTTCGCGCACCAAGGGATTGGCGGGGTCAAAGCTGAAGTAGAAAGGTTTAGCACGGGTGCGTTTAATCATTTTGACTACCAACGGATCATCTGCATTCAAAACGGCCCAGCCATCACGCTTGATTACTTCGATGATCAGCGATTTAACCTTGGCCATCTCTTCAAGCGTATCAATCCCACGCAGGCCAAGGTGATCGGCGCTGATATTGAGAATTGCCCCAACATCAACCTCGTCGTAGCCCAAGCCTTCGCGCAAAATGCCGCCGCGGGCTGTTTCGAGCACTGCCGCATCAACAGTTGGGTCGCGCAGCACCATACGCGCCGATTTTGGTCCGGTCATATCGCCGCGCAACACGCGCTCGCCGTCGATATAAATCCCATCGGTGCTGGTCATGCCAACGTGGTAGCCCGCCATTTTGAGAATATGGGCGGTCATACGGGCGGTGGTAGTTTTGCCGTTGGTGCCAGTTAATGCAGCCAAGGGAATGCGGCTCGGCGTGCCTGCTGGAAACAGCATATCGATCACTGGGCCAGCAGCATCGCGCGGCGTGCCTTCAGATGGCGCAACGTGCATGCGAAAGCCTGGCGCTGCATTCACTTCAACAATCCCGCCGCCAACTTCGCTCACCGGACGGCTAATGTCGGGAATAATAAAATCGATCCCTGCCACATCTAAGCCCACAATTTTAGCAGCGCGAATCGCAATTTGGGCATTTTCATAATGAATCATATCGGTGCGATCGATCGCTGTGCCGCCAGTTGAAAGGTTGCCTGTTGAGCGCAAATAGAGCAATTGGCCTGTTTCAAGCACCGTTTCTAAGGTTACGCCAGCTTTTTCCATGCAGCGTTCTGCTTGATGATCAATTTCAAGCCGCGTCAACACATTTTCGTGGCCAACCCCGCGTCGTGGATCGCTATTGACGATCTCGACTAATTCCGCGACCGTGTGTTGACCATCGCCAACCACATGGCCCGGCACGCGCTCTGAAACTGCGACAACCTCGCCATTAATCACCAATACTCGATGATCGCTGCCTGGCACTAATTCTTCAACAATCACATATGAACGATGCTCTTGGGCTTGGGCAAACGCGACTTCGACCTCGGCCTCAGTCGTTAGGCCAATCGATATTCCACGCCCATGTGAGGCATCCAAGGGCTTGACCACCAAGGGATAGCGCAAACGTCGCGCTGCTTCGATCGCACCCTCAGCTGAACGCACCACGCGTTGGCGGGGCACAGGCAAGCCAGCATCCTCAAGCAATTTATTGGTCAATTGCTTATCTTGGGCAACTTCGACCCCAATATGGCTGGTTTGCGAGGTGATGGTTGCTTGAATCCGTTTTTGATATTTGCCATGGCCAAATTGCACCAACGAGTGTTGATTGAGCCGCAACCATGGAATGCCGCGCTCCTCGGCGGCCTTGACCAACGAGGCTGTAGATGGGCCAAAGGCTAAGCGTACCGCCATGCGGGCCAGATCTTCCTTTTCGCGCACCAGATCGAAGTTGGCACGTTCAGCGGCGGGCATCGCTGAGGGCAATTCTGCTGGCAGCAAAAATTGAATTAAGCGCAGCGCCAAATTGGCGGCCTCGATCCCAACATCCTCTTGGCCATATTGAAAAATAACAAAATACTGCCCCTCTTGGCCAGTGCCACGGGTTTTGCCTTGGGTGACATAGGTTCCAGCCAAGCACTGTAATTCGAGCGCCAAATGCTCCATCACATGACCAAGCCATGTGCCATTGCGCAACCGCTCCACAAAGCCACCTGGGCGTCCCAACGAACAATGATGATCATCGAGACTTGGCACGAGCGCCAACAACCGATCAACAAAATCACCCAATACATCGGTTGGATAAGCCTCAAGTTCTTCCAAATCAACCGTCATGTTGATGGCGGGCTTATACAACCAATAATTCGGCCCACGATAGACGCGCGTGTCGAGAATTTTCATCGGGAAACCTCCACAGAATAGTGGCAATGGGTAGGCTAGAATTTTGGGGAAATAGGGAAAGTGGGTGGCGCAGCGTTGAACCACGTTGCGCCGTATTGTACCACGAGCGGCTACCGCACCAAGGTTTAGACAATATCGCTATCGGCAGCTGGTTGCTCAAGCCGTGGAGCCACAGGCAAGGGTGGCATGACCACAGGCGGAATAACCTCACGTTTGATCAGATCATACGACCAGCCACGGGTCAGCACATGCAATTTCACCCCAACGATGGCCTCTTTTTGGCCAACTTTCAGCTGGTGAATGTTGCTATAGGTAATGCCAGAGCCATCGACTACTGTCACTGAGCCTTCGCCAATCACCTGCATCAGATGATCGTCATCGATCTCGGCAGCAGTGTTTTCGTCGAGGCCCAACCCAATGAGATAAGGATTAAAGCTGACTGCTGCAATTAATCGCCCAAGCCGATGGCGTGCGCCAAAGTGTTGATCAAGTACGACACGATTGGTTAGCCCAAGGCCTGGGCCAAATTGGACCATGCCATAGCGTGGCACTAGCCCTTTAGCTCCATAGGCAATCATATGGGCGCTCATCGCCGACGCACCAGCACTGGTGCCCGCCACCGGAACCCCCCGCGCGTTAGCTCGCCGAATAGCAGTGGCAACTGGTGTGCCACCAAGCACCGCTGTAAGCTTCAATTGATTGCCGCCGGTCATGAAAATGCCCGTTGCTTGGGAAATAATTTCAAGCGCCTTGGGATCATTGGCGTTGATCCGTTCGCGCACTGGCAGCAGATCGACGCTGGCAACGCCTAAGTTGCCAAAGACCTCAAGGTATTCGCGGCCACCATCAGGCAGTTCCGAAGCGGTGGGAATAACCACGATGCGGGCATTGGTTCCACCTGCGAGGTCGAAGAAGCGGAATAAAATTAACCGTCTGCGCTGCAAATCCATTGCACCGCCAATTGGCAGCAACGCGCCGCGAACGTGTCCATCTGGCACTGGCGAAGGCATATCCGAGGTGTCCTTCCATGACTGGAGTAGCTTTAGGCTGCATTATTACGGATAGCACTCCATTGTGCAAATGAAGGGGCTGGAGAGCAAAGAACAAAGAACATAGAGCATAGATAGGGATTATGGCTACAGGCTCTTGGCTAGCCGAACGTTTTGCAGCCACGAAGGAGCGATGGCTATAGGCATCAGGCTTTTGGCTCTTAGGCATTTGTTTAAAATACCAAGACGTGTTCCAATAGCCCATAGCCCAATCCCTGATCCTCAGCCCCCAACACCTGACCCTTATGTTCTATGTTCTTTGCTCTATGTTCTTTTCCCCTCGTTGCTAATCAAACGCTAGTTCATCGGGGGTGACGAAGAAATCAACAGCACCGCTGCCAATCTCATAGTAGGCTCCAATCACGGCAATTGTGCTAGCTGCTTCGTAGGCGGCCACCACCGGATTTTGGCGTAAAAGCGCTACTTGGGCGCGTACATGCTGGGTTACGGCCTCGCGCATGCGGGCTTTTTCGTCGCGAATTACTGGCAACCGCTGGCACACAGGCCGAATTTGGTCAATCAGGTAACGAATATTGGCCGATTCTTTGGCAATTTGCTCGTCGCTGGCAAGCGCTGCTTTCACTGCGCCACAGCCTTCATGGCCCATCACCACAATCAACTTGCACTTAAGATGCGAGATCGCATATTCAATGCTGCCTTGGGTTGCTTGATCGACAATTTGGCCAGCTACCCGCACCACAAACAAATCGCCTAAATTACAGTCGAAAATCATCTGCGGTGGTACGCGGCTATCCGAGCAGCCAAGAATCACCGAAAATGGGGTTTGGCTAATAATTTGCGAGCGGCGTTGATTGACGCTGACCACTGTGCGTTGGGTTTCGCCACTAAAAAAGCGTTCGTTGCCCAGTTTCAGTGCCTCGATTGCTGCCGCAGGTGTGTTGACCTCAGGGCTGCGTAGGTTGGCAATATCTTCCATTGAGGCCCGACCACGAATCGCATCAAGCAGTTGGCGATCCTTGTTTTCATCAGCAAAATCAGTCATCATGCTCCTTGTAAATTTGATTCATGAAGTTCTACGAAGCACCACGAAGGCTTGAAACCGCGAAGGTTCAGTTTTAGCCATAGATTGCCCGAATGATTATTTTTCGCCACAGATTGCACAGATTAGCTTGATTGGGTTTGCCATAGCCAATAGCCAACAGCCTAACTCCTAAACCCTGACCCCTAGCCCCCAGTGTAAACCGTTTCTGTTGGTGGATAGCAAATAACTTCGAGCACATTATCATTGGGATCGCGCAAATAAAAGCCTTTGGTTCCATCGCGATGGCGATCGATCGGCTGCTTGTGCTGGGCTGCAAGGGCATTCAGCTGGGTTTCATCAACGCGCACTGCTACATGCGGCGGGTGTTGATAAGCCATGACCAAGGCTAATTTGCCTTGACCAATGCGCAAAAAAGCCCATGTGTCGTCAGCATATAAGACCTGTGCTCCACATTGCTCAACATACCACGCAGTTGATTCAGCAATATTGTTGACAACAACCGCGACATGATCCATTTCCATGCGCAAGCTCCTAGTTAAAGTAAGGCCTGATAGTGTTGTTGTAGTTGCAGGCCAATTGCGCGCCAATCATAGCGATCGGCAATTAACTGGCGGCCTGCGTCACCAAGTTGTGCACCCAACTCTGGGTTTTGCAAGATGCGGACAAGCGCTGCGGCAAAATCTGCTGGGCGCTCGGCAAATAGGGCATGTTCTTCAGGTTTAAGTGGCAAGCCTTCCGCAGCAAGCGCAGTTGTTACCAACGGCAAGCCAGCCGCCAAGCCTTCGAGAATTTTAATCCGCACGCCGCTGCCCCAGAAAATTGGCGCGGCCACCACCCGACTTTGGCGATAAACTGCGCGCAAATCATCGATTGTGCCTGGCACTGCAATTGTAGCACTCGCCATTTGTTGAATTTCCGGCGTTGGGCTGCGGCCTGCCAGCATTAAGCGGGCTTCAGGCATTTGGGCTTGAACCAATGGCCAAACCTCGCGCGCCAGCCACAAAGCACCTTCAACATTCGGTGGATGAAAATAATTGCCGACAAAGAGCACTTGTTGCGGCGCTTGCTGCTGCCGACACAATGGCCATTCAGCAAAATCAACCCCAGAAGGCACGGTCACGATGTTTAATTTGGGCTGCCAACGAGCCAAGGTTTGTTGATCGGTTTCGCTCAAGGTTACGAGCAAATCGCAATGGCGCAAGGCGCGCTGCTCATACAACCACAAACTGAGCAAACCTGCTAAGCGGCGGGCACGCAACGGCCAGCTTTTTTCGCGTTGCAAACGTCGCCATTGGGCCACAAACCCAACTTGGTGCACGGTACAAATAGTTGCCTGCACGCCCAAACGGCGCGCAAATGGCGCATATTGGGCCATTGTCGTGCCCTCAAGTTGCAGCAACTTTGGGGCTGCTTGCTGCCAGCGTTGCTGCAAATAATCCAGCATCGGCTGCGAAAACTCCAAATCAACCGCTGGCGGGTCGAGGTTGCGCCGCGTTGGCTTAGTTGGCGCAAACGCCCGCAGATCGCGGCACCATTGCGGCAATGGCCCCCAATCGATGGCTTCAGGTTGCTTGGTTAAACAATAACTATCAACGGTATAATACTGACTTAGTTGACGTAAGGCATTTAAACTATGGGTTTTCGCGCCAGCATGGGCTGGATACAGCGGGGTTGGGGTCAAAATACTGAGGCTTGCAGGTTGCATCAATCGGCCTACCGAAGCTAAAGAACCATTAGCCTCAGTATAGCAGACGAACAGAGAACAAAGAGCAAAGAGCATAGAACATAGGGGGCAAGTCAAAAGTCAGAAGTCAGAAGTCAAAATAGGGATAAGGGGTCAGGATTCAGGGGTCAGGGTTTAACACACAGAGATTTGGCTCTAGGCTATGGGCTGGCACAAGCATAATCCTAAGAATCTGTGCCAATCTGTGGCTAAAAACCTTCGCGGTTCCGATACTTTGTGTCCTTCGTGGAGCATGCTTAACGCAGAGGCGCAGAGGAACGATGGCTTTTGGCTATGGGCTAGCGGAACAATTTTCTCATACTATATTCAATCCTAATGCCAAAAGCCTATCGCCTATAGCCAATAGCCCAATTCTCAACAATCTGTGGCAAAATAGGGATTAGGGTTTGGATGATTGGCGACGAGCTATTAGCCAGCACAAGCTACCGATCTCTAGCCCCTGAATCCCGATCCCTTTCTCAACATCTGTGGCAAAATTATGGGCTAGTACGCGCGAGTGAAACCCAACCCCTGAACTCGGTCGCCTCGCTCTGAACCCTAACCCCTGATGCCTGAATCCTAATCAAAAAAGGAGTGAGCATGACGATTGCATTTTTAACGGCCCAATGGGCCAATCTTGGCTTGATCTCGTATGCCGTGCCAGATCAACTTTTGCTGCCCTATTTGCCACATGGCTTAGATATTGATCGGCGTTATGGCTCGGCGTTTGTTAGTTTGGTGGTGTTTGATTTTCTGCAAACCAAGGTTTTAGGCGTGGCTTGGCCCGGCTTTCGCAATTTTGCCGAAATGAATTTGCGCTTTTATGTGCGCCGTGGCCAGCAACGCGGCGTAGTGTTTGTGCGCGAAATCGTGCCTCAATGGCTGGTTGCCAGTTTAGCCAATGTGCTCTACAACGAGCCGTATGTGGCCGCACCTTTGCAAAGCCAAACCCAACACAGCGCAGGCCAAATCACGGTTGAGCATACTTTATATTGGCAAGGCCAAACCAATTTGGTCAAACTGACCGCCAGCAATCAGCTCTATCACCCTGATGCCGCAAGTACTGAACATTTTTTCAAAGAGCACGAATGGGGCTTTGGGCGCAGGCGCAATCGTAAGCCGATTGTCTATCGGGTTGAGCACCCTGAGTGGGATGTGTATCCCGTGGAGCGTTACCAACTGCACTTCAATTGGGGCGCGATCTACGGCCCGCAGTGGGCATGGCTCGCCAACGAAACGCCCTATTCAGTTGTTTTGGCCAAAGGCTCTGCGGTTAAGGTATTTCCCCATCAAAAGTTGCCCAACCCATAGAACATAGAGCAAAGAGCTACGAAATTATGAAGGATGAAGGATGAGGGATGAAGCACGATTATTCGGGCAATTTTTGTCTAAATAATGATCATTTGTGCTAATTTGTGGCGAACACAGCCTTCGCGGTCTTCGTGGTTTCAGTCCTTTGTGCACTTCGTGTCCTTCATGGATAAGCATTTAACGCAGAGGCGCAGAGCCACGAAAGGATGTAAGGATGAGGGATGAAGTTAAAAGCCTCATCCTACGAATCTGTGCCAATCTGTGGCTAAAAACCTTCACGGTCTTCGCAGTTCCGATCCTTCGTGGATCAAAATATGTTCTAGGCTCTATGTTCTATGCTCTTCTAGCCTACTCGCAGCACAATTTTGCCTACATGCTGGCTCGATTCTAGCAAACGATGGGCGGCGCTGGCTTCGGCCAAATCAAAGACCGCTTCAATCACTGGGGTAAATGTGCCATCTGCAAAACGGGGCAATACATCCTGAAGCATTTGCTGGGTCAGCGCAGCTTTGGCGGCAATTGGGCGTGCGCGCAAGGTCGTGCCACACACCGTCAAGCGTTTGAGCATTAGCGTGCGTAGATCAAGCTCGGTTTGCGCCCCGCCCATGGTTGCAATAATCACCAAGCGCCCGCCAACTCGCAAGCTCGCTAAGTTAGCGTTGAAATAGCTGCCTCCCAGCATATCCAGCACCACGTCAACGCCTTGGTGATCGGTCAGTTCTTGCAGGCGTTCAGGCCAATTTTCAGTGCGATAATTGATACCGGCAACTGCACCCAACTCGCGGCAACGCTCAATTTTTTGCTCCGAGCCAGCAGTGATGATCACTTCAGCGCCACGCCAACCTGCCAGTTGAATCGCTGCCGTGCCAATGCCTGAGCTACCGCCATGAACCAACAAGCGTTCGCCAGCGCTTAACCGACCCCAGTTAAACAAGTTGTCATAAGCAGTCATCCAGACTTCGGGAATAGCAGCAGCTTGTTCGTAGCTCAAGCTATCGGGAATTGGCATTGCCAACGCTGCTGGAATCACGACTTGTTGGGCATAGCCGCCGCCTGGCAATAAGGCGCAAATCCGCGTACCTAGTGCTGGCGCGGTAACTCCTGCGCCATGGTCAATCACTTCGCCAGCAATTTCTAGCCCCAAAATCTCCGAAGCTCCCGCTGGTGCTGGGTACATCCCACGGCGTTGCAAAATATCGGCGCGGTTGACGGCAGTTGCATGCACCCGAATCAACAATTCGCCAGCTTGCGGTTGCAAATCGGCAACTTCGGCCAATTGCAAAACTTCAGCATCGCCCGGGTGGTCAAATATAATTGCTTGCATAATGCACCTCATCAAATCAAAAAACGTGTTGAGCACCTAGCCCAACACGTTAGCAACAATCCCAATTTAGAACGTCAGCGGATCAGCGGGAATCGGCGCATCGTTGGCTTTGAGCCGTTCGCTAATCAAGGCTTTGATCTTCGCGCCATGCTCCCAATCGGCCTGTTCGGTTGGGGTTTCGACCAACAAACGCGGAATCGCGGTCGGTCGGCCATCAATCCCGACCGAAACCATCGAATAAAAGCCAGTTGTGCACCAGCGGCGTTCGCCAGAAATTGGGTCTTCGGCCCAGGCATCGATCCGCACAATCAGCGAGGTTGTACCGGTGTAAATCACCTTAGCCAGCATATCAACCAAATCGCCATGATGAATTGGCGTGCGAAAATCGATTCGTTCGGTCGAAGCGGTGACGACTTGTTGGCGGCAAAAGCGAATCGCGGCAATTGCCGCCGCACGGTCCATCATCGCCAAGACTTCACCACCAAACATCGTGCCATGGTTATTGGTCTGGCCGGGCAGCACAATATCCGACATGCGAATCAGCGGCGTGCGCCGAATTGGGCGTTCGTTCACGCTGCACCCCGCACGCGCAACAGCACTTGATAATAGGCCAAGCCCAAAGGCCCGCTCATTAATGTGCAAATTAGGGCTGGCACAATCAGCCAATGTGGAATATTTTTCTCTTGAGCATCGCGCAAAATTGCCCGCCCAACGAAGAAATCAAAGATTAAATAATGCGTCCAGCCAGCAAATGTGCCCTTGGGACCGCCCTCTTGAAACAATTTGCCAATTGAATCGAGGGTTGGATTGAGCATGGTGCTAAAACTAAAGCCTTTGCCATCGTTTTCAGCCAGTGCGCCACCCAACATGGCTGCGTAGAGACCGCCCATCCCGATAAAAAAGCGATCGTCGTTGATCACCCGTTGTGTCCAGCGTGAACGTGGTGCGCCGATCATCAACAGCCAACCTGGGATAACCGCGAGGTTTGCGAGGCTAAACAGGCGATCCAACCACGGTGAACGAGGTGTTTGCATAACCAACTCCTATTGGCGAAAGATATACATAATTGTCACAACCGTTATGCCCCAAAGCACAATATCGGCTAACATGGGCAAATCTTTAAGCAACAATTCTTCAGGGCTACCACCTTCGTCTTTTTTATAGACCAAATAGAGGTAGCGGAAAATGCCATAAATCACAAATGGCACGGTGATCAACATCAATGGAAAAGGACTGGTCGGTACGTGGGGATTGGTTGGGTTAAGCGTATACAAAATATAGGCAATCAAGGTGCTGGCGGTAATCAGCGAAATCATTTCTTGCAGCAGCTCGGTTGAATATTCTTCGAGCACACGGCGATGGCTGCCAGCGCCACTTTCGAGCAAAACCAACTCGTGACGGCGTTTGGCCAGCGCCAGAAACAACGACAATAGCCCAGTACAAATCAACAACCAGGGCGAAATATCAATGCGCAACACTACCGCGCCCGAAACTGTGCGAAAGACAAAGCCTGCGGCAATGATAAACACATCGAGAATCACCACATGCTTGAGCCGAAACGAATAGGCTAATTGCATCACGACATAGACGGCCAGAATAATTGACACCCCACGGCTGAGCATATAGGCCAAAGGCAAGCCAATGCCCAAAAAGATCAGCGTCGCAATAATCGCGCTGCTTGGGGCAAGATGGCCACTCGCCAGCGGGCGATAGCGCTTTTTTGGATGATCGCGATCTTTTTCAATATCAACCAGATCGTTGATGAGATAAACTGAGCTAGCGATTAAACACCACAAGCCAAAGGTTGCGAGCACTCGTAATAGGCTTTGGGGGTTGGTCAAGAGCATATCGTTGGCAAAGATTAAGCCTGCAAACACAAAAATATTCTTGACCCACTGTTTGGGCCGCATTGTTAAAAGCAGATATTTGGGCATTTTTGCGAGTTGCGGTTGGGCTATTTTATAGGGCTGTTGCATACAAATTACTCTACTCCTTGAGCTTGACGAATCGCTTTCGCCTAGCGTTGATCATTCTACCTACCCATTGCATGGGCGTCAAACGTTACTATGAGGGATCGGGGGCTGGTTGTTGGGGGTCGGGAGCTAATTTGTGAATGCATTGATTAGCGCATTAATCCAATGACCGATCCCCGAGCCCCAGCTACCAATCCCCCGCTAGCAAATTCTGAATGGGTTGATTGGCGCATTAATCCAATGATTAATTCAATGACCGATCCCCAATCCCCAACTACCAACAACCAGTTCACAAATTCAGGGCTATACAGACAGCCATGATATGGTATACTAGCCGCGTTGAGTATCCCATGAGAGGCGATGCCGCCCACGCAATACATCATTCCAACTGGTTTGATGTCGTCACATATCAAATTGTATTTGTCTAATTGTTGGTAGTTTTAAGCGGTAATGGGTGACCGTACTCGATCACTCGCCAGAAATTTAATGGCATGCCAAGAAACAAAGAACTACCCAGGAGCACATTGGAATCCCTATGAACAAACCCAAGCAGGATGTTGCGGTTTTTATCGACTTCGAGAACATTTATGTTTCAGTTCGAGAGAAGTTCGACGCTACCCCCAATTTCGAAGCCTTGATGGAACGCTGCGAAGACTATGGCCGTGTTGTTGTAGCCCGCGCTTACGCCGATTGGTATCGTTACCCACGCATTACCAGCGCCTTATTTGCCAATAATATTGAGCCGATGTATGTGCCAACCTACTATTACGATAAGGACGAAGGCCGCATGGGCCGTCCTATCAAAAATAGTGTTGATATGCACATGTGTATCGATGCCATGCGCACGCTCTACACTCGCACCAACATCGGAGCCTATATTTTTATCACTGGCGACCGCGATTTTATCGCTTTGGTCAACTGTGTGCGCCAAGAAGGCAAAGATGTGATTATCGTTGGGATTGGCGGGGCTGCTTCGAGCCACCTTGCTCAAAGCGCCGATGAATTTTTGTTCTACGAGCAAATCGTCGATATTCGCCCAATGGGTGGCCGCCGCAACGAACGCCACGATCGCAGCGAAAAAACCTTCGAGCGCGTTGAGCGCCCAGAACGGGTTGAGCGCAACGACCGAGCAGAACGCAGCAATGAGCGCAACGACCGTAGTAGCGAGCGTAGCGAACGCAATGGCCGCGATGACCGCCGTCGCGATCGGAGCGAACGCCCAGAGAAACAAAGCGAGCCACATTTCGAACGGCTTGATTCGCGATCTGAAAAATCAGAGCCACGCAGCGAAAAGCCAGTTGAAAAACCAGCAGAAATTGTCGTGCGCCCAGCTCCTAGCGCTGTGCCAGTCGTGGCAACAACCCCAAGCAATCCCGATGCAGCGATCTACGATAAGTTGGTTGAGGCCTTGCACTTAGCCCGCAAACGCGGCTATGTTACCTCGTTTGGCTCGCTCAAAGTTCTGATGAAAGAGTTGATGCCCAACTTCAAGGAAAGCCGCTATCGCGATGTTCAGGGCAAACCATTCACCAAATTTACCGATTTTGTGCGCGAAGCCGAACGCCTTGGCAAGATTCAAATCTTCACCAGTGGCACGGTCAACGAAGTCTTCTTGCCCGATGAAGATCCCTACAAGCTCTCACAATTTGCCGAAGACCTCCCATCGGTTGAAGCAGAACGCGAGCTGGAACAAGAGCTTGAATTGCAAGCAGAAGCGATTGCGCCAATTACAATCGAAACGATTGGGATTGCCGACGAGCCAATGGAATTGGGTGAAGGCGAAGAAGCAGTTGCCAGCAGCGATCGTGGCGATCGTAATGGCCGCCGCCGTCGCCGCCGTGGCAGCAGCCGCAGCGAGCAACCAAGCACCGATATTGTGCCCGATGAGTTGAGCGAAACAGTCTTGGTGCCAGCTCAAACCGAAGGCTTTAGCTTTGGCGAGCGCGAATGGCAGTTGTTCTATCAAGTGATGGGTGTCTACAGCGAGCCAGTGCCGTTCGCCGATATCTTCAACGATTTGCGCGAAATGCGCAACACCGCAGAACTTGAACTGACCAATAATGCCTTGAAGGAATTGATCAAGCAAGCGATTAATGAAGGCAAAGTGCAACGCTCAAATCGCGGAGCCAAAGCCCACTATCGACTTGTGCTCAATCCAGAACAGCATGATCCTGCTGGCACAAGCTTTGAGCCAAGCGATATTGCCGAATTTGATGATGGCCCAAGTTTGCCCGATTTGGTTGACGAAGAACCACGTTTGTTGCCAGCCATGATCGGTGGTCAGGCGATTGCGATTGACGACGATTACACTGCGCCAGTCGACGAAGTGGCTTTGCCCGAAAGCTTTGAAGAGCAGCCATTGCCCGATAACGATGCAGATTATTCGTTTGCTGAGCCAATCAATTATGAAGCTCCCGTGGGCGCTGCGCCCAATGCGGCAATCAAACCACGTAAGCCAAGCCGCCGCCGCAAGTCGATTGTGCCGCTGAGCGTGGCCGAAGCGATTGCTGCCAATAACCAGGCTGAGCCAGTTGCCGAGCCAGTGGTTGAAGCTGTGGCCGAGCCAGTGGTTGAAGTAATCAGCGAGCCTGTGGCTGAGCCAGTTGCCGAGCCTGTGGCTGAAAAGCCCAAGAAACGTGGTGGCAAGCGCAAAGCCGCTGAGCCAGCAGAAGTTGTCGAAGAAAAACCCAAGAAAACCACCCGCCGCAAAAAAGCTGAGCCAGTCGCTGAAGCGCCAGCTCCTGCTGAGCCAGCCAAGCCCCGCCGTCGCAAAAAAGTCACGCCTAGCGAAAGCGGAGAGTAACCGTGAGTTGGCCGCATCAGGCAATTAAAATCTGTGGTGTGCGTAGTGTTGAGGCCGCTGTTACAGCGGCTTCGGCAGGCGCAGACCTCATTGGCATGATCTTCGCGCCAAGCAAACGCCAAATTGAGCTACGCTTGGCGCAAGAAATTGCTCAAGCAGTACGCGCCACTGAAACTGATTGTCAGTTGGTCGGCGTATTTGCCAATGCGCCTGCAAGCGAGATTCATGCAGTTGCCCAAGCAGTTGGCCTTGATGTGGTGCAGCTAAGCGGCGATGAACCAATTGCCCTCAGCGAGCACATTGAGCTGCCATTGCTGAAAGCTGTGCGTTTAACCAATCAAAATAACGAGCAAGCATGGTATGATATAGCCCAAGGCCAGCAGCGAATTCGCTTGGTGGTCGATGCCCATGTGCCAGGCTCCTACGGTGGGTCTGGTGTATTAGCCGATTGGGAAGCAGCGCGGCGATTGGCCCAAACAACGCCATTATTGCTCGCTGGTGGGCTTGAACCAACCAATGTCGCCCAAGCGATTCAAGCAGTTGAACCATGGGGCGTTGATGTAAGCAGCGGCATCGAAACCGCTGGCATTAAAGATCTCACCAAAATACTTCAATTTGTGAAAACCGCGCAGCAAGCCTTGAATGCGCTGCGTGTTGCTAGGAGGAATTCATGAAATTTGGTAAATTGTTGCGCTTCGGTATCATCGCTGGTGCAGGGGCCTTGGTTTATCGGGTTTATAAACAATATAAGGCTGATCAAGCATTTGAGTTGGCTCCGGTCAGCAATTTGGCTTCAAACACCACTGCTGTCAGCGCTGGCAACAGCAAACGGTCAATTAGCCCAGAGTTGCTCGAAATTTTGGCTTGCCCAGTCGATAAAAAGCCAGTTGAATTGTACAGCGATGCCAATGGCAAAGAATGGTTGCTCAATCCACGGAATGGCTACCGCTACCCAATTGAAGATGGGATTCCAATTATGTTGATCGATGAAGGCGAAAAGCATAAAGATACCAGCCTGATTCGGGCCTAATTTTCCAGCGTGGAACCCTATTACGGAAGGGAAGCCCTCCGGGCTTCCTTTTGTTGTTACTTGGAGTCTGCATCATGCCAAACCTCGCTGAACTTTCTACCTTCTTGCAAACCATTCTAGAGACCGAGTACTTTCCAAGTGAAGAACGGGGTACGATCTATATTTCGTCAGTGCGGCCAATTCGCCGCATGGGCTTTGCGCTCGATCCATGGCCAACCTTGCCATCATGGCTCGAACACGAGGATCTTGATGCGATCTTTTTGCATCGTCCGCAACAACTCGATCGTGATACAGTGCCACCAACCCGTGGGGTGTTATATGCAGGTGCACCCTTTGACGAACGCTTGACGATTGGCTTTGTGCCACGTTTGGCCGAGGTCTTGGGGTTGCGCGGGCGCTCGCCCATGGCCGATAAAAGTGGCCGCCCTTTGGGCATGGTCGGCGATTTGCCCAAGCCGGTAACGCCTGCCGAATGGCGACGCTTGGTGATGGATATGTACGGCGGGGTTGATGAGGTTTGGGAAAATAACGTGCAGTCGATCCGTAAGGTAGCGATTGTTAATCAAATTACCCCAACTCTCGTGCAAGAGGCTGCCAATCGCGGCGCGCAAGCCTTCCTCACGCCAATTTTGCGCGAATCGTCCCAAGCGAGCTGCCGCGCTAATAACATCGCTGCATTTAGCACCGGCATCAAACGCGCTGAACACTGGGGTTTGCGCACCCTCGCAGGTATGATCCGCGAACGTTGGGCTGGTGTGCGCACCGCCATCTTCGAAGATCGTGGTCAGTAGTAATTGGGGATCGGTTGTTGGGGATCGGGATCGGTAACCGCGAAGGTATAGTTTAACGCAGAGGCGCAGAGAAAATAAGGCTTTTGGCTGGGGATCAGTTATGTACCCGATCCCCAGCCACTCACATCTGCTACCTTACTGAATCAACCACGAAGATCGCGTAGCACAATTTTTTAGCCACGAATTGTACGAATTATTATTTTAGCCACAGATTGGCACAGATTAGCCAGATTATGCTTCTATGCCTCGCGGCTTTTTTGATTTTTGATTTCTGCCTTTTGATTTCATCCTTCATCCCTCATCCTTCATCCTTCATCCTTTCGTGGCTCTACGCCTCTGCGTTAAATTACTCCACGAATTCCACGGATAGCGATTTTTCGCCACAGATTGGCACAGATTGTTGTGATTATTTGTTCCGCTAGCCAAAAGCCAACAGCCCATAATCCTATTTCTTCGTGCTCTTCGTGGTTAAAACAGCTTTTGCCTTCTGCCTTTTGATTTCATCCCTCATCCTTCATCCTTTCGTAGCTCTGCGCCACTGGGTTAAACTCCTGACCCCTAGTCCCTGACCTCAACTCCTACCGCAACAACCCCAATACTTGCTGAATTTCTGGATACTCGCTAAACGCTTGTAAATCGGCGCGGGCCTGTTGCATCAATGGCTGGGGATCGTTGCCGTTACGTTGCGCACTCAGTGCATCGCTAATCGTTAATTCTGCATCGCTGAGGGCATGGCGGAACGGGCTGCGTTGGCTGCGCGCCATTGGCAACAAATGTTGGATCATCTGGGCTGCTTGTTGCAGGCTTGAAGATGTTTGGCCTGTGTGCTGATTGACCGTAATCGTGCCTGTATTAACTCCGGTTACCACGCCGTAAACCGAACTGTTATTGAGATTCACCGTGCCTGTATTTTGCACAGGCGCTTGCTGGCGATAATGTTCAAGCACAGTTTGTAACGAGGCTCCGCGAGCTGGATCGCTTTGGTTGCTATGCCCTCGTTGGCCCAGCACCAAATTAATTTGTTCGAGCATGGCTTGGGTTTGGCTAATTTGGGCTTGGGTTTCCGGCGGAACGCTACCAGCGCCCCATTGGCCAGCCTGCTGAGCTAAAATGCTCAAATTTTTGCGATGCTGCGCGCGTAAATCGTATAAGCTTTGGGTGCTCATTTGCTCTAACATCGAAAGTTGCATATGAAGCTCCTTATTCTGCGTGGCCAATAATTAAGCGCACACCAATGTTGGGGCCATGGCTAAACGGGCGATGATGCAGCCGCGAACGGCAACGGGCAAAATAGCGATTATGAAACCACGAGCCACCGCGCACCGCCACCACCACATCACGATGTTGCAAGCGCCGATTGCGAGTTATTTGCGGGTCAAGCTCAGGGTCGCGATTGACGCTATTTGTCCATTCGCAGACATTGCCCGCCAAATCCATCGGCCCATCGCTCCACGTGCCATAGGGAAACATGCCAACTGGCGTTGGTTGCTCAAGCTCGCTTTCGCTGGTGTTGGCATGATCATTGCGCCATTCATCGCCCCATGGATATTCGCGGTTCGTATGTTGGCTGGCTGCTAGTTGCCATTCGGCCTCGCTGGGCAAGCGTACCACCAAATTGTGGCCAAGCGCATCAAGCTGAGGGCGCAGTTGTTGGGTTAGCCACGTACAAAAGGCATTCGCTTCATACCAATTGATGCCGACGATTGGCTGGTTTGGGTGATTAAAGCGTTCGTTATGCCATAAATCGGGCAAGCGGCGCGGCGCGGCCCATGGCGGCAATCCATGCAACCACGAAGGGTCGCCGCGTCGCCAGTGACGGGCATCGTCGTGTTGCCACCATTGATCATCCAAGTAGCCACGGGCCGCAATAAATTGGCTATATTCAAGGTTGGTCAACAAATAGCGGCTCATCCAAAAGCGCTCAACGCTATAAGTTTGGGGCCGCGCATGGGGATCTTCAATCTCAACGCTGCCTGGATTAATGCACACAACTCGCTCGGTGAGCGCGATCAAGGCTCCATCTTCGCCAATAAAACGCGTGTCGCCAATTGCGCCCAACACTAAGGCCGCGCGCATGCGGGTTGGAAAGGCAATGCGTGGTGGTGCCCAACGCCGCACGCCGCGACTGCTGCCGCTCAGGCCGCCAATATTTTTGAGATGATTAATTGCTTGTTGCCAGAGATTGCGCCGTCCAGCGCTTGCGACTTTGGCCTTGCCAATTGCCAAGAGCAAATGCGAGCCTTGCACCTGTTCATCGGGCATGCCACCAAGCAAATCTTGAATGACCCCAAAAATGAAGCTTTGTTTTTGAATGTAGGGCGCAAAATTGGCCATGTAATGCAAGCAAACCCGCCAATGCTCGCTGCCAGAGCGTTCGATACATTCATCGTGGCGCTCTTGATTGAGCAAATACATGCCAGCCAAAAATTGCTGAAACAAGCGATGAGCAAAATCATAATGCGGATTATCTTGTTGATTGTTGCTGGCCTCTTGCAACAAGCCATTGCTATTGATCAGGCGCAAGGTTGCATTGCCCACTGCCTGCGAGAGCATATGAATTTGATTGGGATGCGGATACCGATCGCTGTAATAGCGCTGCACGACGGTGTTAATTTGCTGCAAGCTGAGCAGCGCTTTGCCCTGAATTTCCTCTTGGCTATGGGCATAATAGCCCAACAACGCCACCAAATCGTAAAGATCTTCGAGCGAAACCGCGATTGCTTCGGGCGCACGGCGTTTGAGCAATTCGTCGATACAAATATGCAATAACTTGCCTTCGCTCTCAGGTAAATCGGTATGCACCATATTGACATGCACCGTCAGCGCCAGCAGCAACGGCGTGCGCGTTAGTTCATGCAACATTCCCGATTTCATCAGCTCGGCGTGCAGTTTGGCGTGTTTTTTGCGAATGCTCACAATATCGGCGTGCGAGGCATGCAAGCGGCCCAATTCGCTATAGTAATTGGTGATATAGACGTGTTGAGCCGTTAGATCAAACGGCATCAATTGAATTGTTGGCCAATCGTAGAGCTGGCGCGAGGGAAACGGCGGCGGCAGCGGATGCTCATAATCAAAAACCCGACAGGTAACGATAATCCGACTTTTGTGAAACATGCGCTGAGCATGCTCAATACAGCGCTTGACTGCGGCCAGATGTTCGGGCTGCACTTCATCGAGGCCATCGAGTAGCAACAAGCCATTGCCGTTGATCAACAATTCCTCGATGGCATCTTGCAGGCGTTGTTGGCGCTCGACCTCGACCCGCTGAAAGCCAACATCACTGTTGATGGAGCGTTGGCCGAAGCGTCCAGCCAATTGCAGCTCGGTCACGACTTCCCAAAATGCGTCGGCGGTTTGTTGCTCTGGGTTAGCTGGCGGTTGAACATGTTTGAGCCGCACGCGCACTGGCACAAGTTTGGTATGCATCCAACCTTGGCTATGCAAAAACTCAGCTTTGCCAGGGTCGAGCAGGGCCGCCGCTTGGGCCGAGGCCAAATACGAAACCACGGTAGTTTTGCCGCCGCCTGGCACGCCCAAAATCACAGCTTTTTGGTGTTGAATTTGGTTGAGCGCCTTGAGAATTGAATCTTGCAGCTGAGGGCGCGGCTGCGGGCTACCCAACAGCAACGATTGCAACAAGGCATCGCCAGCAATCGGCCCATAAAAATCTGCTTGCAGCATGGTAAAAACCCGTTGCAGCGACATGCGCTCTTGATCGCTATCCTGCACATCGGTGCCAAGCACCAAGCGATCGGCGTTGCCTTGAATTTGAGCCAAATAGTGCAAAATTAATTGATCGGTGCGTTCGCCAGTGCTCAGCGGCGCATTAAACACCTGATTGATCCAAACGTGACCAAGGTTGGTCATAACGCTGGAACCATACACTTGGCCTTGGCTAGCAGCAGGGGCTGGCGGTTCGGCAACGATTGCAGCTTGTTGGGCGATTTGGCTCAGTTGCTGTTGATGTTGGCCAATCATTTGATCGAGCGCTTCGATCAGATCTTGGTCGTTCTCTTGGGCGCGGCGAGCTTGGAGGTTGATAATTTTCTGACGGATTCGCTCAACATCGTGCATAGGCCGCCTCAATGGATTACAAAAAAATACCACACACTGTAGTATGGCATAAAATCACTAAAACGGGGGATGGATATCCCCCGCCATTTGTCCATAAAGAGTTAGCCTATTGGGGTTAATCCCTGTAATATTTGACGTCGTAGCCAAGCCAGCGCAGCTCATTGGGCTTTTGGCGCCAATTTTCGCGCACCTTGATCCAAAGGTCGAGATAAATTTGGCGACCAATTGAGCGCTCGATTTCAAAGCGTGAGGTTGCGCCGATTTTGCGCAGCATCGAGCCACCAGCTCCAATGATAATGCCTTTTTGCGAATCTTTTTCGACCGAGATGTTGGCCCGAATGTAAATCACTTTGCCGCGATCTTCCCATTCTTCAACTTCAACCGCAACCGAGTGCGGAATTTCTTCCTCGGTGTTGAGCATAACCTTTTCGCGAATCATTTCGGCGACCAAGGTGCGCTCGGAAACATCGGAAAGTTGATCTTCTGGGTACAGACGATGGCCGACTGGCAGTCGCTTGACGATTTCTGCGAGCAAGGTTTCCATGCCAAGTTTATCGCGGGCTGAAACGGCAACTTCCATTTCCCATGGCGCGAGGTCGCGATATTCTTGCAAATGTTTATCGGCTTCGTCGGTGGCATCGACTTTGTTGAGCACCAAAATATGTGGCTTGCGTGAGAGCAAGACCATTTGGGCAATTTCGCGATCCATGCGGTTGGGTGGCACAGTAATATCGACCATAAAGCAGATCACATCGGCGTTTGGCACTGCTTTTTTGGCCACATCGACCATAAAATTGCCAAGCTTATGACGTGGCTTGTGAATCCCCGGCGTATCAACGAAAATAATCTGGGCATCGGGGCCGTTGAGAATGCCACGCACTGGCACGCGCGTGGTTTGGGGTTTCGGCGAAACAATCGAGACTTTTTGGCCAAGATAGGCATTCAACAAGGTCGATTTGCCGACGTTCGGTTTGCCGACCAAGGCCACGAAGCCACTGTGAACTTCCTGATCGGTTGGCAGCAAGGGCTTGGGCAAGTTGGGTTTGACTGGCAGATGATGCACAACCGGCCCATCTTCGTCGTCGTCAACCTCGGCAGCGGCCTGCGGCGCAGCCTTGACTTCTGGTTGCTCGTCGTCAGATTCATCGTCCTCGTCGAACTCAGCGTCGCCATCTTCGTCGAAAGCTACCAACCATGGGTTGAGCGCTTCAAGCCGATCGTTTAGGCCAAACTCAATCATAGCTTGGATTTCGATGCCCAAAGCGCGGCCTTTGCGATCGAGGTCAACAATCGCCTCGTAAGGCAGTTCCTCGCTGGTGGCGACTTCGTGCTGGCCAAAGCTCAAGGTTAATTGATGATTCTCTTCGTTGTAGTGCAGCTCTTCGAAGCCTTGGGCATATTGCAAAAAGCTTTTTTTCGGTGCTGAAGCCAATTGCAACTGCACGCCAACGATCTGCCTAGCAGCATCTAATAAAAAGACCCCTGGAATTTCCAGCTGGCTCGCATCATCGCCTTCGTTAATATCGGTAAAGTAGGCATATAAAGCCCGTGCATCAGCATCAAAAGTAAGTTCTAACATAGCTCCATCAAATTCTAGTGTTAATCACTTTAAGGGTTAATTGGAACCGCAGTTCCGGAAAGACTACCGCCGCTGCTGGTTGGCGTTGGCGCAAGGTTTGGTTGAGGCACAACGCTTGGTTGGGCGGTGTTATTGGTCGGGACACTGGCTGGCGCGGTTGGCTCAAGCGCGTTTGGCTGTTGGGGCGCCGTTTGATTGGCGCTGCCAGCACAATCGCCAACTTTGCTCACATTCACTGTCACATTGGTATAGTCGAGCGAATACAATAAATCGCTGACATTTTTTTGCGCTTCGATTGCAGCGCGATCAAGCACGCCATTTTCACAAGCACTCTGAATAATCGATTGTTCAGCAAAACTGCGGGCATTACTTTCTAAATTAACATCACCCCGACTTAGCCAACCACGCTCACGATCATAGACTCGCGTGGCTTCATTATCTAAGCGCGAGTAGATGATGCGGGTTGGTGGCAAGGTAATTTTAATCGATTTGCCGTCGATCACAATTTGATCATCGCGCAACTCGCTCATATCAATCCCAAGCCCAACCTCGCCGCGTGCTTGCAGCAAAATCCGATCGCCATAGAGCAACTCTTGGAAGAAGTTGCCTTCATTGCGCGACTCAATCACTTGATCAGCCTGATAGGAAAAGGTGATCCACTCGTTACGAGCACGTAATTGCTGCACAATCGCTGGGCCTTGGGCATTGTTGACAGTTTGTGGCTTGTTAAACCACATGCCAATTGGGTCAAAAAGGCCAGTTATCGAAAGCACAACCATAATTCCAAGTGCTCCGATGAGCAGAAAAAACAAACTACTTATACAACCAGAATTCCGTTGACGGTACATTTGGAGCCTCCTTTGGCGAAGCTCAATCATAGGTACTTGGTAGTATAGCCGAAAAATGCTGGCGTGGTGCATTTTCTGCTATAGCCTAGGGCGTAGGGCGATGCTATTTGTGTTAGGAGTTTGTATGAGCGACCAATTATTTAAAGATGCTGATGACTTTGAGCGTACCTATGTTGGCGATCAAGCATCCGACGCTACGGTTGTGCCGCCGGTTGCACCAAACCCAGCCTTTGAAAATGGGGTGATGCCAACGCCGCCGCTATATATTGATCGCGATGGTTTGCAGGCTGCACCGCTGCCCCTCGATGAGCCGAATCCAAACGAACGACGTGAGGATGATTAAATGCAATTGCCACGCTCAACACTTGAGCGTGGCAGTATTTTTGGATTTATTGATCAAGCGCGATGGCCCATTGCATATTGGCGCCGCTTAGTGCCAAATCGGCTATCGGGCTGCCATTGCTGGGAATCCATTGCAATTGCGTTTCGGCCATCATTGAAGGCACGATCACTGCGCCACTGCCGTCAGGCGCCCACAAGACGCTGCCAACCGTTTGGCTATCTTGACGCAGTGGCATGATGCTCCCATCCACGCCAATTTGGCTGAGGGTCAGCGGAGCCGAGATTTCCATTGGATCGTTGCTATCGATTGTGCCAACAAAGCCTAGATGGCTGCCATCTGGCTGCATGAAAACACTTGAAACTGGCTGGAATGGCGCAACATTATCGCCATCGATCAACGCCTTAGATTCGCCTGTGCTGGGGTTGATATGCCACCAACCAGTTGGGAATATGCCAAATGTTTCGTTCGTGACGTTAATTGCACTACCATCTGGCTCCCAGCTCACATGGCAACATGGATAATTGCCATTGATCGTAATCGTTAATGGCGCAGAGCTGGCCAAATCAAACAAGACTAAATTGCCACCCTCTGGCACAAATCCCGCTGTCGCCAAGATTTTGCTGCCATCGGGCGACCAACTATTAGGGCCATATAACACCGAATAAGCGTAAATATCGGCTAGGGCTGCATCTGCGTTGCTGGTGTGGGGCTGAAGCATGGTTTGCTTACGGTCGATCAGGCTGAGCACTTGCAAACCGCCCCAGCTAAAGGCAATCGAGCTGCCATCGGGCGACCAACGCGGCGTATTGAGTTGATCACGATGAAACACATTGGTATCTGCCTGGGGATCGATAGTTGGCCCATCGACTAAAATCTCGCGATTTTGGCCCAAGGCATCAACCAAAATCAAATCGTTGTTGGCGATGTAGGCAATTTGGCCAAGGCTGCTGATCTGATAATCGAAGACCCCATTTTGTTCGTTGGTAATTGGCGTAAGCGTCTTGCCATCAGTTTCGAGGCGCACAATCTGCACGCCATTTGGTTGTGACGAGAGCGCATACAAGGGCTGAGGCAATACTTGGCTGCTCACTGCTGGGCTTGGTTGCAGCGTGGCTGCAAGCGTTGGAACACTGGTTGCAGCAGGCAGTGCGCTTGGCTCGGCTGCAATCACATTGGCGCTTGGTTGTGGTTGGCTGGTGGGGCTGGTGGCACTGCTACAGCCAACCAAGCCCAATACTAACCAAGCTAACCCTCGACGATAACGCATCACATCACTCCTATATCTTCTAAAATTCAGCGAATCTGATGCTATCAAAGGTGCTTAAGGCTTGTCAATCAGCCTTTAAGTGCTGGCAACCTTCGAGGTAGGCCGCAAAAGACGTGATTATTTGAATTTACGCAGCCGCACCAGCCAACCAACTGGGTAGCCAAGCATTTTAGCCAGATCGCCAACTAGGCGAATAATTGGCGGTAAACTGAGGGTTTTGAGCCGACGGTCGAATGTCCAGCCTTTGGTTGCCAGCCACAAGCGGCGATAGGGTTTGCGAGTGTAGCCAGCAAGGCCGAGGCCCAACAAAGCGCCAAGCCACGGGCGTTGGGGCAGGTTGCGGAGCAAAACTAACAAACCAAGGTAAGTTGCATAACGAATCGCATGGCGCAAGGGCCAGAGGTTGGCAACGCCATCGCCACGGGCATAGAAGAAATATTGGCGAAAGAGCGCGCGTAAACTTGAGCGCGGCTGAAAATGCACAACTGCATCAAGCACCGCTGTGCTGCGAAAACCCGCCGCAATGGCAGCTTGATCAAACACCAAATCTTCGCAGTGGTCGAGCCATTCAGGATAGCCGCCGACAGTCTCCCACACAACTTTGCGAAACGCCACCGATTGGCCAGCAGCCAAAAATCGATTGGGATCAACTTCTGCGGCCAGCGGATAGTTGGTTGCACCAATTGCGGTTTCGAGGTCGCTGCGCGGCGCTGCTTGATAAAAGCCCGCCACTAAATCTGCTTGATCTGCTTCGAGCGGCGCGATAATCCGTTCGAGCCATTCGCGATCGAGCGCTAAGCCTGCATCGGTCGAGGCGATTAAGTGGCCTTGGGCATGCCTAATTGCATTATTACGGCCAGAAGAGATATTAAACCCGCCATGGACGAGCCGTATTGGTGCGCCGCGATCGATATAGGTTTGCACAATGGCAGCGGTGGCATCGGTCGAGCCACAATCATTGACCACAATCTCATCTGGCTGGCGGCTTTGGGCCAACATCGAATCGAGCAAAGCGGCAATGGTATCGGCTTCGTTTTTGACGGTGCAAATGAGCGATAGTTGGGTCATGCTGGCTCAATCATCTAATTCATCAGGGCTAAATTTAATCAGTGCGCGAGTCCATTCGGTTTCGCGTTTGAACTCAAAGCTGCCGCCAAGGTCGGTGTTAACCAAGGTTTCGATAATGCCAAGCCCCAGCCCAGTGCTGACGCGGCGCTTAACTGGTTCCGGTCTGGTCGGGCCATCGTCGCGCACTTGTACCCAAGCGTGTTCTGCTTCCAGCCAGCCATCGATGCCAATAATGCCGCCCTCGGCGCTAAGGCCGTGATCAAGCGCATTATGTACCAATTCGTTGATTACGATCGCGAGAACTGTCGCAGCTCGCGCATTGACCAACACCGAATCGCCAGTGATCAAGAATTCAACCGGCGTTTCGGTGGGTAGGCTCATCTGAATATTTTCGGCAATTTGCTTGGCAATATCTTGGACGGTGGTTTGGCCTTCGCCGTCGTGGCTCAGCAAATTGTGCACAGCTGCAATCGCATGGATGCGGCGCACACTATCATCAAGCGCCTGCCGACCCTCAGTTTCATTGTTCAAACGGCGAGCCTGCATTTGTAGCAAGGCCGAGATCGTTTGCAAATTGTTGCGCACGCGGTGATGAATTTCTTGCAGCAAAGTCGATTTGATCGTCAGATTGCGCTGGGTTTCTTCATACAAGCGGGCATTTTCGATCGCAATTGCGCCTTCATCGGCAAACGTGGTGAGCAACTGCACCTGTTCATATTCGATGTGGCGCGGCGCATAACTATAAAAACACAAGGCCCCGATAATTCGATTGCCCGTGCGCATCGGCAGCGCAAACAACGAATGAAAGCCCTCGCGATAGGCAATCGCCTGCACGCCCGACCAACGCTCGTCGGTGTAGGCATTGGGCACTGCGATCGCCCGATGCTCACGAATCACTTGCACGATCATATCTTCGACGCCGGAGGTGCGGCCAGGCCCATACGAAGCCAACATTTTAACTTTGTTATTTGGGCGCACCTGGAAAATATCGGTGCGATCAACATCGGCAATTTTGACAGCTTGCTCCACAATTAAATGCAGCAAATTATCAACATCTAAGGTTGAAGCCAAGGCCGCCGTTACTCGCTGCAAGGTGGTTAATTCACGAATTTTTTGGTGCAAACGAGCATCGGTTTGTTGATACATTTGGGCATTGGCAATCGAAAGCGCAATTTCGCCAGCCACTACTTCGAGATATGAGGTTTGCTCTTGCGAAAACTCATGCGGATCACGATTTTGCACCGTAATCACGCCTTGCAGGGTTTCGATATGGTGGCGCTCGCTGGCAAATAAAATCACAGGAACCGCCAGCAGTGAGCGGAATTGCCATTCTTCGAGCAGCGGCTCAAGCTGGTAGCGCGGCTCGTTGCGCACATCGAAAATCGCCACTGGCTTGCCCAATTCGCCAGCCCAACCAGTTACCCCAACCCCAATTTCAACCTCGACCGTACCAATCGCCTTGGGATTCAGCCCACGGGTCGCGACCAAACGTAGCATGCGCCGATGCTGATCGAAAAGATAAATCGAACAAACATCGACCCGCATCACATCGCTAACCGTATCGACCACGGTTTGCAGCGAGGCATCAATATCGAGGGTTGAGTTGGCGGCGCTAATAATTCGATGCAAGCCATCGAGCTGTTGCACGCGGCGCATCAAGTGGTTTTGCCAATGGCGGGTGCGCTGTTCCTCGCGGGCGGCAGCATAGCCAAGCAACAAATCAGTTACCACCGCGCTAGGATCAAGCCGGGCTTGGGTAGCGGCCTCGATGCCAAGTTTGGTCAACATTTGAGGATCAGCGTTTTGGCTTTGCCACGTTGCGCCAAACGCCCGCAACTCTTGGGCTTGAGCCACAGCATTATCATTTTGCAAAATCGCGAGAATTGCCGCATTTGGAGCGTCTGTATCGATCATAACCAGCGTGCCTCATTGCAGTCGTTGTGCCGAATGAGTGTAGAGCAATTGTCGGCTTTTTGCAAGAAAACACCGGATTGCAGCAGAATCAAAAGCCCCTCGCCCGCGTTCAATTGGAGAGCGATTGGGGTTAGGGAACCCAGCTAATCATTCCTTATTCTGCAAGGCTGCCAGCATTTTGCGGCACATCGCGGTAACTAGGGCAATTTCACTAGGGCTTGGGGTTGCGCGCGCCAGCAAATCGCGCACGGTGCGCACGGCACTTGCTTGTTGGCCAGCAGTTCGCGAGAATTTCAGCTGGCTCAACAATTGATCAAGCAAGTTGAGCAATAGTTCGTGGGCTGCTTGGTCGGCTAATTCAACCTTGGGCAAGGCTTCTGCTGAAGTTGCCAAGCCGCGCAGCGTATACAACGCCAACAGCACAGCATCGGCCAAATTCAACGATGGATAGCTAGGATCGACCGGAATACTGATTAATTGGCTGCATTGCTCAAGCGCTGCGTTATCGAGGCCGCGATCTTCACGGCCAAACACCAACGCCACTGGTGCGCTCGCCGCCAAGGCGGCTAAAGTTGGGGCGAATTCGGGCAAACTAACGGCGCGTCGTTCGCCACGAGTGCGGCCACTAAACCCCACCACATATGGAATATTGGCTAATGCCGCGCCAAGGCTGGCATAGGTTTCAATTTGCTCAACCAATTGGCTACTGCGATGCGCCATGTCATCGAGCCGTTCGATTGAGTAGGCGACTGGCTGAACTAAGCGCAAGCGTTGAAACCCAGTGTTGAGCAAGGCCCGCACTGTTGAGCCAATATTGACCTCGCGCTGAGGTTCGTGCAAAACTGTTATCACGTTGGAAAAAATCGTTGAACTCACGGCAAATCCTCTGAAACAAAGCCGCTTGCTATCATAGCACCGATATAGAAGGATGAAGGATGAAAGTCAGAAGGCAAAAATCAAAAGTCAAAAAGAGAAGGGATGAGGGATGAAGGATGAAGAACATAGAGCATAAAGTGCGAGAGGATGTGGCTATTGGCTCTTGGCTATGGGAACAAGAATTAAACAAATCTGTGGAATCTGTGGCGAAAAACTTAATTTATAGAGTGCACTTTTAACGCAGAGGCGCAGAGCATGTGAGGTTATTGGCTTGTATATCTTAGCTATTGGAATAATAATCTGTGGAATCTGTGGCGAAAATAATCATTCGTGCAATTCGTGGAATTCGTGGCCAAAAAATCGTGCTTCGCGATCTTCGCGATCTTCGCGGTTTCAACCCTTCGTGTCCTTCGTGTCCTTCGTAGATCAACATCGATAACCTCAGACAACTTTCAGTTTCTTATCATTGAGATAATTCAGTCGCCTGTGCAATGATGGCGAGCAAAGCCTTTTCAGAGAGTGTGTGGAGATTTTGATGCGTAGCCTTCAGCGAACGATCAACCTGAGTGTTGGATTGTTGCTCATCCTTGCCGCCTGTGGCCGAACCAGCAATCAGCCAGCTGCATCGCCAGTGCAGCGTGGCCAAGTAGTTGTCGTCCATACAGCTACCGCTATTGTACCCAGCCCGACCGTGGCGAAAAAATTTGTGTTTGATACTCAACTAGCGATAAGCATTGCGACTGAGCTTGCGCTATCACCAACATCCCAGCCGCCAATCCTGACATTTCCGCCATCGCCAACATCACCACCTGTACAATCAGAGAAAATCACTGGAGATTGTGAACCTTGGCGCAATTTTATACCAAGCAATTGTTGGTTTAGTGACCGTAGAAAGATAATTGTTCAAGCCGGATCGAGTTTTGATCGGCAGCAAGGCAGAATTCAGGTTTTATATGCTGGACGTGCTAATTATGATACACCTGAGCGATTTGGTTCAATCAAAATTTATGCAGTTGATTATCCAATTGTTGATCTGTATACAAATACAACCCACCTATTATTCAACCTCGAAACGCGCCAGTGGCTTGATGTGGATGGCACGCCACTGCCAACCGCAACCCCCTAAGCAAGGATGAGGGATGAAGAACAAATCAAAAGTCAGAAGTCAAAAATCAAAAGGAATGAAGGTTAGGCTTTGGGCTAGCAAAAACAGAATCAAAACAATCTGTGGAATCTGTGGCTAAAAATGGTCTTCGCGATCTTCGCGATCTTCGTGGTTTCGATCCTTCGTGCTGTTCGTGGGTCATTTATTAACGCAGAGGCGCAGAGGAAATATGGCTATAGGCTATTAGGAACAAGAATCAAACAAATCTGGGTAATCTGTGGCGAAAAAAGCTTCGTGTAATTCGTGGCTAAAAACGTTGTTCTCGATCTTCGTGGGCCATTTCTTAACGCAGAGGCGCAGAGGGATGAGGCTATCGGCTGTAGGCTATGGGCTGTGGGAAGCATAATTAGGGAAATCTGTGGGAATCTGTGGCTAAAAATTCGTGCTTCGCGATCTTCGTGATCTTCGCGGTTAAAACATGTTGTGTCCTTCGTGGATATTTCATCCTTCATCCCTCATCCTTCATAATTTCATCGTTTGTTGTCATCCCTCTGTCTTAGGTTGTGAAGTTTTTCCTTAAGTTTGAAGGTGGGCTGGTATTCTATAGACAGGTTCGCGATGGCGTGCAGGGGGTTCAATGAAAACCCGACATCGCGAAGCATTGGAGGAATCAGTATTATGAACGCACCAGCCTATGTACGCAATCAAGAACTTAAACGTTGGGTCGAAGAAATGGTTGCCTTGTGCAAGCCCGACGATGTGTATTGGTGTGATGGTTCTGACGAAGAATATGCAGTGATGTGTGGGCGCTTGGTTGAGTCTGGAACCTTTATTCCATTGAATCCCGAAAAACGCCCTAATAGCTTTTTGGCTCGCTCTAATCCTTCCGACGTGGCTCGCGTCGAAGATCGCACCTTTATTTGTAGCTTGAGCAAAGGTGATGCAGGCCCAACCAATAACTGGATGCATCCCAAGGAAATGAAGGAAAAACTGACCGGTTTGTTCGATGGCTCAATGCGCGGCCGCACCATGTACGTTGTGCCATTCAGCATGGGGCCACTTGGCTCGCCCATCGCCCACATTGGGGTTGAATTGACCGACTCGCCCTATGTCGTGGTCAATATGAAAATTATGACCCGCATGAGTAGCGATGTTTATGCTGTACTGGGCGAAACTGGCCAGTTTATTCCTTGTTTGCACTCGGTTGGTGCACCACTCCAACCTGGCCAAGCCGATGTTTCGTGGCCGTGTAACGAAAAAGAAAAATATATCGTGCACTTCCCAGAAGAACGCTCGATTTGGTCGTATGGTAGTGGTTATGGTGGCAATGCTTTGCTTGGCAAGAAATGTTTCGCTCTGCGGATTGCCTCGAACATGGCTCGCGACGAAGGTTGGTTGGCTGAACATATGTTGGTACTTGGGGTTGAATCGCCAGTTGGTGAAAAAACCTATGTGGCTGCTGCCTTCCCCAGCGCTTGTGGCAAAACCAACTTTGCAATGTTGATTCCGCCAACCGCAATGGATGGCTGGAAGGTGACCACGGTTGGCGATGATATTGCTTGGATCAAGCCTGGCAAAGATGGCAAACTGTATGCAATCAATCCAGAAAGCGGTTATTTTGGTGTAGCACCTGGCACATCTGAGGCAACGAATCCCAATGCGATGGCTGCCTTGAGCAAAAATACAATCTTTACCAACGTGGCGCTCACGCCAGATGGCGATATTTGGTGGGAAGGCATGACCAAAACCCCACCAGCCAAGGCTATCGACTGGACTGGCCAAGAATGGACACCAGATTGTGGCCGCAAAGCAGCTCACGCCAATGCGCGCTTTACTGCTCCAGCCAGCCAGTGCCCAAGTATCGACCCAGCGTGGGAAGACCCCCAAGGTGTGCCGATTGAAGCCTTTATCTTTGGTGGTCGCCGTAGCACCTTGATGCCATTGGTTTATCAAGCCTTCAACTGGACGTATGGCGTATATCAAGCAGCAACGATGGGCTCGGAAACCACGGCTGCAGCAATGTCGGCAGTTGGCGAAGTTCGTCGCGACCCAATGGCAATGCTTCCATTCGTGGGCTACCATATGGCCGATTACTTCAACCACTGGTTGCAGTTTGGGCGCACCATTCCAAACCCACCACGGATCTTCAGTGTCAACTGGTTCCGTAAGGATAAAAATGGCAAGTTCCTGTGGCCTGGCTTTGGCGAAAATATGCGGGTGCTCAAGTGGGTGGTCGAGCGTGCTCATGGCCACGCAGTTGCCATCGAAAGTCCAATTGGCTGGATGCCACGCTACCAAGATTTGGATTGGAGTGGTTTAGATTTCAACGAAGACCAATTCCACGAGTTGATGTCGGTTGATCGCGACGACTGGAATAAGGAAATTCTTTCACACGAAGAATTGTTCATCAAACTTTACGACCGCTTGCCCAAAGAATTTCTCTCGATTCGCGAGCTGATTCTTTCGAGCTTGTGGCGGTCACCTGAACACTGGGAAGCGTTCGAGTAGCGTTGGCTTGATCAGCCATAATCCTTAATCGTCAAAGGCGGTTGCAAGGTTACTTGCAGCCGCCCTTGTTTTTGTTGAGGGGTCAGTTGTCGGGAGCTAGGGGCCAGACAACCGCGAAATTTGATCCACGAAGGAGTGGAACCGCGAAGCACGCGAAGATCGCGAAGGCTAAGTTTTTCGCTACAGATTAGCACAGATTTTTTGGATTCAGGTTCTGCTGCTCGATAGCCTTCATAATTCATCCCTCATCCTTCGGTTCTCTGCGCCTCTGCGTTAAACCTCGCCCCTGAATCCTGACCCCTCGCTCATCATCCTTCCTCCCTCATAATTCATCCTTCGGCTTACTCCTCGTCTGTCCAGCCTTGGTTTTGCAGGGTGCTGCGCAGGGCTTTGGTCAGAGTTTCGATTTGCTTGAGCACCAGCCGCACTTTGAATGGTGCGTTTTCATCGCTTTCGAGCCATTTGCTAAAATCGCCCTCGTGAACTGCGCGCGAAATACGGTCGGTTTCATCGACCATTTGGTCGAGCGAACGAATGCGGAAGACGCGCGATTTATTTTTCTTGGCTTCTGCTTCCTCAACCACAGCGAAGAATTGATCGTGCTCTTGTTGAATGCGATCGTCTTCATCATCCCAAATATCTGAATCGTTGTCGTCGAGGCCAACGCTTTCGGTTGAGCCACGGCTCAAGCGCCCACCGCTTTGCTCAACTTCGCCAATTCGTTCGGTGCGTAGCTCCAAACCGCCTTCCAAGGCATCGAGTGCTGCTTCTACCGAAAGCTCTGGGTTGGCGGTCAAATAGGCGGCCAAGCCACTGATTTGGGCTGCCGACATACCTTCATCGGCGGCATAACGGGCTAGCTCAACTTGGCGGCGTTCGTTGGGCAAGCGCCGAATATGCTGCGCTTGAGTTACATTCAAATCGCCATTGCGCAGCAACGCTTGCACTTCTTCGGGCAAATCGAGCAGGCTCAAATAGCGGCGCACCGAGCGCCCAACCAAGCCCACCCGCTTGCCAACTTCCTCATCGAGGTCGCCGTTGACGCCAACTTCGCTCAGTTGGTCGCGCAACCGTTTGAAGGCCACAGCTTTTTCTAAATCGTTCAGATCCAAGCGCGCGACGTTTTCAGCCAATTGCTGGGTTAAGCGGTCGGATTCTTGTAGATCGAGCTTGATGCAGGGCACGCGTTCGTAGCCCAACGAGGTAATTGCCGCCAAGCGCCGCCCGCCATAGACCACCCGATAGCGATCGCCGCCAATGCCAATTACGCCCAAGGGTTGCAACAGACCTTGTTCGCTAATCGTGGCTGCCAGCGCGGCAATATCGCCCTGATCTTGGCGAATCCCGCTCGGATCGGCTTCTAGTTGATCTAAGCTTAAATAGAGTAATTGCATAAATTTGGAGCCTCGTGTTGATTTGGCAAAACACCGTGATTATAGCACACCTATTCTGTTTGAACAGTCAGCAATTGCATGCTGATTTGGCATGTGCTAGAATAAATAACAAATTATCAAATATTGTTAGTTTGTTAGTAGAGGCAATGTATGCCAATCAATGAAGATTCAAATCTGCGTGAGCAGCAGATTTTAGCTGCCGCTGGGGCGTTATTAATCCGTCAGGGCTACGATAAAACCACCATGAGCGATGTTGCAACCGAAGCGGGCATTAGTCGCGGCATGGTTTATTTGGCCTTTGCGACCAAAGAGCAATTATTTGATCAAGTTTTGGCCCAAGCGATTCAAGCCTATATCGCTACTTGGCAACAGTTAATTGCGGAAAATCGCTATGGCGGCACGATTGGCGGAGTTTATCGAGCTGTCTTACACGCGCTCAAATCGCAGCCGATTATGGCGGCCTTGATGAAACGTGATCGGCGGGTGTTGGGCCGTTATGTGCAACAAGCAGCTAGCGGCATGCCTGCGTTGGCGGGGCAATCGTTGTGGTTGCGAGCCTTGGGAGAATTGCAGGCAGCAGGGGCAATCCGAGCCGAGCTTGATCTGCAAGTAATTGCCCATATTCTCGATTTGCTGGCATTTGGCTTAATGCATGGCGATAGTTTGGCTGACTCAGCTGCCAGCCCGCCATTTGAGCACGTGTTGCCAACCATTGCACTTATGCTTGATCGCTTATTATTGCCAGACGATGGTGGCAATTTAGCGGCTGGAGCGGCGATTATTCAAGCTTTGGCGGCTAACCTCCAAGCACCCAGTGCTAGCCCAATCCCCAACGTGGTGCAAGCATGAGAGTATTGATTACAACTTTTGGTACACGTGGCGATATTCAGCCGTTTGTGGCCTTGGCTCAAGGTTTGGCGGCGGCAGGCCATAGCGTGGCAATTGCTGCCCCTGAAGGCGTTCGTTATTTTATCGAGAGCTATAATATCAACCTGATTGCCTTTGAAAATAGCTTGTTGGAGTTGACCCATGCAGCCTTGGAGCATGCCAGCAGTCTGCGCGATGGCATCCGCATTGGTCGCCAGATGCGGCCTGCAATTCGGCAAATGATGGATGAGGAACTGGCGGCGGCTCGTAGCTTTGAGCCAGAACTGTTAATCTATCATCCAAAATGTCTTGGTAGCTTATCGGTTGCCGAATTGTTGCAGATTCCGGCGGTGCTGGCCTTACCAATTCCATTTTATACTCCGACCAAGGCCTTTGCTGTACCGTTTATGCCTGTTTTTTCGCTAGGTGCTTGGGCTAATCGCGCTAGTTACTTGGTCAATCGGCTTTCGTCGTTAATGTTTGCCACGACGATCAACGATTTTCGGCGCAAGAACTTGGGCATAACTGCGATCAGTCGGTTTGCCAACCCTTTGCTGCGTGATAATGGTCACCCTGTGCCTATTTTATATCCCTATAGTCGGCATGTTTTGCCAGTGCCCAGCGATTTTCCAGCGCATGTGCATGTGACTGGCTATTGGTTTTTAGATCGTCAAGCAGCTTGGCAAGCTTCGACGGAGCTTAGCCAGTTTTTGCAAGCAGGCACTGCGCCGATTTATCTTGGCTTTGGCAGCATGCGCGGTCAACATCAAACCGAGCGAGTGGCGTTAATTCAAGCCGCCTTGCATCAGCTTGGCCTACGCGGAATTTTGGCCAGTGGTTGGGGTGGCCTGGAAAAACAATCATCATCCTCAAATGTATTTATTTTGGATGAAGCACCCCATGATTGGCTCTTGCCCCAAGTTGCGGCAGTCGTCCATCATGGCGGTTCGGGCACGGTTGCCGCCGCTGCGCGTGCTGGTAAACCCCAAGTTATCTGCCCATTTCTGGGCGATCAGCCATTTTGGGGGCAGGTGATTGCACGGCGGGGCGTTGGGGCTGCGCCAATCAACCAAAAACGCCTGACCAGCGAACGCTTGGTTGTGGCATTGCGAACAGTGCTTGAGCAACCAAGCATCCAAACCCATGCCGCCGAACTTGGCCAACACATTCGCAGCGAGGATGGGGTTGCTCAAGCGATTAACACTCTCGAATCAATTCATGCTACGGCTTAGCAATGCCAATCAAATCATCGACGATTTTGGCGCTCGATAGCACGCCGGGCAAGCCTGCGCCTGGGTGCGTGCCAGCGCCGACAAAATACAGATTGGGAATTTCTTCCGAGCGGTTGTGCGGACGGAACCAAGCCGATTGGGTCAGAATTGGCTCGACCGAGAAGGCACTGCCTTGATAGCTGTTCAGGGTTTCGGCAAAGTGCAACGGTGTAATCATATGCTCGCTGACGATGTGCTTGGATAAATTGGGCAGGTAGCGATCCTCTAAAAAGTTCATAATCCGATCGCGATAGGGCTTGGCTGCCTGTCGCCAATCGGTGCCCGAACCTAAGTGCGGCACTGGCGAGAGCACATAAAACGCTTCGCAGCCTTCAGGGGCCAACGATGGATCGGTCAAGGTTGGCATATGCAAATAGAGCGAGAAATCATCGGCCAGCTGCTTTTTGCTGAAAATATCATCAAGCAATGGCTGGTAGCGTGGCCCCAAAATAATATCGTGATGGGCAAGTTTTGGCCCATCTTGGCCACGATATTGACGATCGGTGCCAAAATAAATCACCACCAGCGACATTGAATAGCGCATGCGGGCCAATTTGCGGTCGGTATATTTTTTGCGCAGGCTGCTCGGCAAGAGGTTTTGGTAGGCCCAAGCAACTTCGCTATTACACACCACCGCATCGGCTTTGATTTCGCTGCCATCGCGCAGGCGCACGCCCGTGGCTTTGCCGTTGTAGGTCGTAATTTCGGCCACATCGCGATTGAGTTCGATTTTGCCGCCCAAATCTTCGAATAATTTGACCAAGGCCTGAACCAACGCTCCGGTGCCACCTTTGGCAAACCATACGCCCCATTTGCGTTCGAGAAAGTTGATTAGGGTGTAGATGCTGGTTGTTTGGAAGGGATTGCCGCCGACCAATAGCGGGTGAAAGCTCAACACTTGGCGCAAACGCTCATCTTGCACAAATTTGGAAACGAAGCCATAAACCGTGCGATACGATTCGAGTTTGACCATATCGGGCACAATTTTGAGCATATCGGTTAATTTCAAAAAAGGCTGATCGGCTAATTCGGTGAAGCCTTTGTTGAAAATCTGCTCGGCGCGGCGCACAAATTCCAAATAGCCATCAACATCGCCAGGATTCCATTCGCGAATTTGGCGCACCATGCTTGGCAAATCGTCGGAATAATCAAAATGGCTTTGATCATGAAAAAAGATGCGGTAAAACGGACTGACTGGCATCATCGTGATATAATCTTCGGTTTTGCGGCCCGCCAAGGTAAATAAATCGTCAATCATAAATGGTGCGGTGATGACGGTTGGCCCGCCATCAAATTTAAAGCCATCTTGTTCGTAAACATAGGCGCGCCCGCCTGGCTTATCGCGCTTCTCGACAATCGTTACCTCGTGGCCTTTGGCCTGTAACCGAATAGCTGCGCCCAAACCGCCAAACCCACTGCCAATCACAACAATTCGCATGGAAAATTTCCTCAAACAACCAAAAAAAACGGTATCATGCACGCTAATAAGCGCATTCTATGCCATGCTACGCGGATACTCGTGCGCTGGATGGTTGTGGAGGCCATGAAAGGGGAATTTTTGTGCTTGATCTTGAACAAATTGATGATGTAGGAACGTTACTCAGCGCTGGACGCGAGGCTGCTCAGCACGGCGATAAAACTGCGGCCCGCAATGCGTTGCGCAAAGCCAATCGGCTTGCGCCGAATGATGTTCATGTGTTGCTTGCCTTGGCCGAGGTGGTCGGCACCTTTAACGAGCGGCGTTTATTGCTTGAGCAAGCCTTGAAGCTAGAACCAGAAAATATTGCTGCTCAAGGTGCTTTGGCGGCGCTCAAAAGTGGCGCGGCCAATCCGCATCCAGCGGTGAATCTGCCGCCGATCGACCCAACGCCGTTGATGGCTCCCACCAGCGAGACGCTCTATTGCTATCGCCACCCGACGGTCGAAACTGGCTTACGCTGTATTCAATGTGCCCGGCCAATTTGCTCGAAATGTAGCGAACGCACACCAGTTGGCTTTATTTGCCCTGAATGTCGTAAAGAACGCCGTTCGCCAATTTACCAAGTTGAACCGCTTGATGCAGTTAAGGCTGGGGCAATTAGCTTGGTGCTTGGTGGGGTTGGGGCCTATATTTGTAGCTTTTTTGGGATATTTCTCTTCTTGTTTATGGGCGCTGTGATTGGCGAGTTGATTATGCGGGTGATCGATTGGGCCACCCGTAAACGCGGTTTGGTTATGCAGATTGCTGCTGCTGGCTCGTTTGCCGTCGGAGCAATTTTAGCTGCGGTTTTTTGGGTTGGATTCACAATTGGCCTGATTCTCTTTTTGGGGATTGGGGTCAGTACAATTGTGGCACGTTTGCGCTAGGGAAACCATTTTTGATTGAGCTTGGCGATCCAGCCCTCGGCGTGGAGTTGGCCAAGCTCACGGTTAATTTGATTGTGCAATTCGTAGGCGGTGATTGGCATCGCCAGCACAAATGGCTCGTAGCTGAGGCTGGCAAGGGTGCGAGTTTGTTGACGATTATTAGTTTCTAGGGCCGTTAAATTGCTAATAATTGCACCATCAGCAAAACCGCGCACCACCTGATCTGCGGCGGCGATTTCGGTATAGGGGCTATTGGCGATGCGTTGCGAGCTGAACAATTGGCGGGCTAGGCTCTCGCCTGGAGAGCCAAGTTGCACCGCAATCAAGCCGCTTAATTGGCTTTGCTGGGTGATTGGATTGGTATTACTGACCAATAATTGTTGACCGCCATCGAGGTAGGCTTGGCTATAACGGGCGCGCCACGCCTCAGCTGGATTCTGAATAATGCCCGCTGCAATCAGATCAACTTGATTGGGATTGGCTGGATCGATTGCCGGAAACAAGCCATCGTAGCCAATTTGTCGCCACTCAACCTGCAAATCCAGCCGCCGCGCCAATTCTTCAACCAGATCGACATCGTAGCCGATTGGCGTTTGACCATCCAATTGGGCAAATGGTAGAAAGCCGAAATCGGTGCCAACTACCAAAACCCCACGTGCCTTGGCCCGTTGCCACACCGGATCATCAGCGCCGCCTTGGCTGCGGGTTGCTAGCCAAGCATAGCCCAATAGAATACAAATTGCCAGAATATCGAACAAACGGCGCATGCGAAACCTACTCGCTAGTGGCGGCACTCAGTGGCACGTCCTGATCAACTAAGCCTACGATTTCCATTAATTTGAGCGCGTTGGTGCTTGGCGCTAAACCAGCCCGCAATTGATAATCAAAGGTCATACTTGGGCCATTCTCGCCGCGCTCAAAGTGCTCGGTGAGATACCACGGTTGGCTGATGGCAGCAATATCGGGAGCGGTTGCCAGCGATAAATCGTGAGTTGAAACCGCGCCAATTGCGCTCAAGCCAATCAAGCGGGCAATGATATGGCGCGCAGCAACGGTTCGCTCGCGGGTGTTGGTGCCATGCAAAATTTCATCCAACAAAAACAAGGCTTTTTGGCCAGCAGCCCGCGCTTGCTCAACCTCGTTCAAGACCATTTTGAGCCGCAGCAGTTCGGCCATATAGTAGGAAACGCCTTGCTCAAGCGAGTCATTGATCCGCATGCTGGTGGCCAAGCGCAGGACTGGCAGGTACAACTTGCTGGCACAGACGACGCTTCCAGTTTGGGCTAGCACAATATTCAGGCCGATGGCGCGCATCAAGGTGCTTTTGCCAGCCATATTTGAGCCAGTGATCAAAAATAGCGTGCCTGCTGGCCCGATGCTCAAATCGTTGGCCACAGCTTTATCTGGGCGCAACAATGGATGGGCCATGCCAGTTGCGACAACCTGATCGTTGGTCAGAATTTGGGCTTGGCTCCAGCTTGGATGGTCGGCCTGCAAGGTGGCGAGCGCTGCCAAGGATTCAACCTCGCCCAAGGTTGTGAGCCAGTTGCGAGCTTGGCCGCGCACGTCGCGTTGCCAGCGCTCCAACAACCAGCCAATGTGAATATTCCACAGGCTAAAGCCTTGCAGCACAATATAAAAATAGCTAAATCGCTGATCGGCGAGGCTCAGCAAGCGACTTAAACGGGCCATTTGCTGATCGGCGCGCACGCCGTTGGCAGTTAATTGGCTTTGAGCTTGGCGCAACAATTCTGCTTGAAATTGTGGCTCGTTGATGGCCCGAAACAGCGCACCAAAACCAGCAAAGCCTTTTCGCCGCGCACTAACCGCCATAATCACCTGATTGGCCCACAAGCCTAAGCCGTTGCTCACGATGATATTGAAAATAAATAAAATCAACCAATAGGGCACATTCGTCCAGCCAGCCAAATAGGCGACCAAGCCAGCAATTGGCCCAATTGGCAACAAACGGGCCAGCCAAACCACCCACATGCGGCTGAGCACGCGAGCTGGCTGTTCTGTCCAAAGCAAAAATTGCTCAAAATCTTGGCGTTCGGCGCTGACAAGATGCGCCGCCACGTGTAATTCTTCGCGAAATTGCACGTTTTGGGCTAGCTCAGCAAGCGCCTGTTGGCGCGCTTTAATTGTGTTTGGTTGCGCAGGCGCCAAAAGCCAAGTGAGCAGCGTATCCAAGCCCAAGGCAGTGGGCAAATGACCAAGCAAATGCAGCAACGAAGCTCGCCCAACCAAATCTAAATCGTTAGCGTAGGAATCGGCTGGAATCGCAAGGCTTGGCTCGCGCAAGGGCAAATTAGCCCAATCGCGCTCTAAGCGTAGCACCCCAAATTGATTTAATTGATACAGCGCTTCAGTGCGTTGGCGTTGTTCTTCAACGCTATTATGCTGAATCAACACCCAACCAAAGCCAATCAACAACGCTGCCGCTACACCAAACCACCACGGGGCGTTGGCAAAGCCAAAAATCACTGCAAACAAGGCAGCCCCAAATAAGAGCAAACGCAAATTAGCAAAGCGATCTGAGCGTTGGCGGAGTTGGGTTAATGCTGTTTGATAGCTAGCGCTGCGTTGGCGATAGATTTCGATGGGGGTGGCCTGATTTGAGCTTGACATGTATCTTCCTGCGGCATTCAATCGCGGATAACGTCAGTCATCATACCATATTGGGGATCGAGTTTTGATCCACGAAGCGCACGAAGGGCACGAAGCACGGAAACCGCGAAGCGCGCAAATGCCGCGAAGGCTGTTTTTAGCCACGAATTGCACGAATTGTACAAATAATCGAGCTTCATCCTTCATAATTTCATGGCTCTGCGCCTCTGCGTTAAACTCAAACCGTCGAAGCCGCGACGCATTCTTACAATCAATCATGATTGATTGGCCAAGGCGTTGGCAAGACCTTCAATCGAACCAGCAGTCGCGATAAGAACGTGTTGCGATATTGTAAGGGAATGACGCTGAGCGGCAAGCTTGCGCCCGTTCGTTGATCATATGCTGCCCTTGGGCGGAGGAGTGGCCGCGAACTTGGACCAATTCGCATCCATTCGGTTAATGGTGCTTCAATAGTGCCATGAGGGTGTTCAATGATAACCATAATTTGGTCGATATCAGGTGTTCGTTGCTGCATCTCTATAAGCTCCAAAATCGTTCCAATAGTCACGCCCCCTCCATCCTCTGCGTTAAACTCTTGATCCACGAAGGACACGAAGCGCACGAAGCGTGGAAACCGCGAAGGCTGTTTTAGCCACGAATTGCACGAATAATCGAGCTTCATCCTTCATAATTCATCCTTCATAATTTCATGGCTCTGCGCCGCTGCGTTAAACTCTTGATCCACGAAGGACACGAAGAGCACAAAGGGGAGCAACCACAAAGAACGCGAAGATTTGTTTGATTCTTGTTCCCATAGCCAAGAGCCACATTCCCGCGCACGGTATGCTCTAGTCCTATGTTCTCAGATCTTCATCCTTCTGCCTTTTGCCATTAGCTAGCTAGATTATTGCAAGATCGTGCGCACAAAAAGAGCTTGCTCGTATATAGTGAAAACCTCTATCTGTTGTAGTAGGAGGAAGTTCGCGTTGGGAAGCAAACATTTTCGGAATCTCATTCGCCTAATCTTGGTGATGATAGTGTTCATGGCGAGCACCGGGTTGAGTGCTGTGGCTCAGCACCCTACTAGCATAGCGCCAATTAATGGCAGCTGGGATAGCTCGCTGGGTAATAGTTTTCACAAGCTTGGCACGATCAACTCGTTGAGCCTTGATGCTGCCAACAATTTATATGTTGCTGGCGATTTTAATTATATCAACCAAACTGAAGTTAATGGCTTGGCGCGTTGGAATGGCACAAGCTGGAATGGTTATGGCTTGAAGCCAGCAGATAATGGCAAAATTCGCAACGTTTTGAGTTTTGATAATAGCCTGTTTGCGATTGGCAGTTTTGGTAGCTTACAACAGGCACGCAATAATATTGCCCGTTGGGATGGCACCCAATTTCAAGCGCTTGGCACTGGCCTGACTGGGCACTTAACGCCATATCCGACTGAAACCTATGCTGCAGCGCTCGCGAGTTTTGGCGGTATGTTGTATGTGGGTGGCGATTTTACCCATTTTGATGGCCGACCGGCTTACGGGATTGGCCAGTGGAATGGTGAAGTCGTGTCGCAAACTGTTGATTTTGAGTGGATGGTTAATAGTTTTGCTTCAAATGGCACTGACTTTATTGCAGGTGGCATTTTTACGGCGGTTGGCGATACTTCAAGTCGTTTAGCACGCTTCGTTAATAATCAGTGGCAGCCATTTGATGTAGGCATTACGAATACCTATTTTACGGTTTATAATGCTCAAAATACAATCTATTTAGCTGGTTATAGCCAAGCTAGCAATACTTATCAGCTGTATCGTTTGAATGGTACGAACGCGATTAGTGTTGGCAATTCGCTAACCCATTCGATCGATAACCTGGTTGGAATTGGCTCAGACCTCTATATTCAAAGCAATCAGCAATTATTGAAGTTAACAAATAATCAATGGCAAACGCCAAATTTGCCCTTTACGATTAATACATTAACGGCCCTTACTGCCACTAATTCAACGTTGTATCTTGGTGGTAATTTTCAATTAAATGGCAATCCAAGCCAAATTATTGCTTGGAATGGCACGCAAGCCCAAAGCTTGGCAACCCTGTTTGCGATTGATAACCAAAGCTTTTTGAGTGGCGATGCTGGCCGACCGATTGTGATTAATCAGAAACAACAAACTGGCCCCGATGCCTCGATTCGGCGTTGGAATGGCACAAGTTGGCAAACCCTTGCAACGACCAGCACCTATACATTTGGTGGGATGCAGTTGCAGCGGGTTAACGATCAGTTGTTCAGCTTTTTCTATGAGCCACAAGCATTTATTCACGCTCAGCCAGCCAGTAAAGTTTGGCGCTTTGATGGCGCTGCCTTGACCCCGATTGCGGTTGATTTGCCGAGTATGGCTCCTTGGTATCAATCAGGCTCACAAATGTTCACGTATCTCGCCGAGCCACAAGCCACGCTGCCCATCACTGGAATTTATGAATTCGATGGCACAAACTTGCAGCATCGGCTGCAACCAGCATGGTTTGATGCTTTTGATCAACTTTTCTTCTTCAACCAACATTTCTATGCAATCGATGTCATTCCTGACATGAACGCCGATTATATAGAAATTCGCCGTTGGAATAACCAAACGTGGGAAGTTCTCAAGTTTATAGAATTACCTGATGCTGATTATCAATTTTTGCTGTGGAATCAGCGCTTATTGATGGCAAGCAGCATTGGTAAGCTCTACGAGATTGACAATGCTGGGAATGTGAACGAGCTGGCTAGTGCCGATGGTGGCATTTATGCCATAGCTGGGCGTGATGATGGCTCAGTTTATCTTGGTGGCGATTTCAACACAATTGACGGCGTGGCAACTGGCCCAATCGCAAGCTTTAATGGCGCGAATTTTCGTGGTTTAGCCAGCCAGCCCAATGGCCGCGTGACTTCGCTCAGTGTTGATCGCAATTACTTGTATGTTGGTGGCAATTTCACCAACGTTGGCGCAACGCCATCGTTGGGTGTAGCAGTCTTTGCTGAAACCAAAAATATCTATTTGCCGATAGCAAGTCGCTAGCTACTGTTGCTTCGCCCTCGTCCATATTTCATGGGCGAGGGTTTTGTTTTTAATTTTTAACTATCCGCTAGCGGCGCTAAAATTGGCAAATGCTCGCTAAGCTCCTGCCATGCTGGCACAAAATGCTCAGCCTCAAGCACAATTCCCGTGCCGCCGCGCCGATTCAGCGCGGGAATCGCCGTATTTGCTTGATCGGCAGGCACACGCCAAACCACCTCGGCAATGCCTTCATAGCTCAAGGGATCAAGCGGCTGTTGCCAATTACAGTTAATCCACCAACGCGGCGTCACTTGGACCCAATCTGGCTCTGCTTGCCAACGCCGATAGACTGCAATCCGGTCGAGGTAGCCAATTGTGTGTGGCCAGCGTTGTTGAAGTTGACGTAATGCGTTGGGCGCAAGCGGCTGATCGAGCACAATATCCCAGTGAATTGTAAGATTGGCTTGGGCAATCGGCCAACAAAATGCTTCAAGCACCGCCAAATCGCTCTGTTTGGCTATAACCACGACATGGCTGGCAACCTGATGGGCATAGATTTGACCCTGTGCTTGCCATTGCTCCAAGCTTAATTCCGCCCCACAATCTAAAACGATTGTGCGAATTGGTTGATCGATGACGCGAATTGCTTGCTCGCAGGTTTGCAGCCAAACGTCGCTTGGTGGTTGGGGCATGCCTTCAATGGCCAACGGATCAAGCCCTGCTTGTTCGCGCAGATCCCAGCGCAAAGCACGAAGTTGTTGGTAGTTAAGCCAGTTGGTGGCCAAAATGTAATAGGGTGGCCGCATTTGAAATTGCATGCCAAAGCGTTCGGCTTCGTTGCGCACGCCAGTGCCTGGCAACACTTGCAAGGTAAAAATATCGTAATCGCCAAGTTCTTGCTGTTGAATCCATTCGATTGTGGCGTGGGTGCTGGCTGCATCATCTTCGGGCAAGCCCAAAATTACATCGAGCAACACGGCCACGCCATGTTGATACAAACGGCGTGTGCCCTCGGCCCATTTATCAAGATCGGTGCGGCGGCCAACTGCTTGCAAAGCAGTGCGATTGGCGCTTTGCAAGCCAACTTCGGCCACCGTCAAGCCTGCTTGGACCATGGCCTCAACACTTTCGGGCTTGAGATGCTCGCCACGTAATTCAGCATAAATTGGGGTTGGATTCGGCTGGTTGATCGTGTGTAGGCCGCGCATCAATTCGCGAAAATTGGGCAATAAATTAAGATTGGCCTCGACAAAGTGAATTGCGCGGGCGCCCTGCTGCCGTGCCCACGCCACTTCAGCCAAAACCCGCTCGCTGCCAAACATGCGTCCGCCAAGTTTTGTGCCTAAATTGCGCCCATACAAACAAAATGTACAGCCATAGGGACACCAACGCGAGCATTCGATAAAGGCAATTTCGCCAGCCCGCAGCTCCAAAAAGCCCAACAAATAGGGCGATGGAATTGGATCAAGGCTGCCCATCGCTGGGCGAGGCAAGCCAGCATGCAATTGGCCAGCCTGATATTGCAATGTGCCAGCAACCAAGGGATACGGCAACGCAACCTGATTATGCATTGGCAAGTTAATTTGCTGTTGTTGATGTTCGAGTGCAAGCAATAATTCGCTAAACGTTTGCTCGCCCTCGCCCTCAACCGCAATATCAACCGCTGGATGCTCCAAAACCCAAGCATTATTGCGCTGCACTTCAGGGCCGCCAACGACCACAATTAAGCTTGGCAACGCTTGTTTGAGCAGGCTTGCAAGCTGCAAGGAGCGTTCGCTATTCCATGTGTACAGCGAAATGCCTAACACATGTGGATTTTGGGCGCTGATCCAATCGCAAATTAAGCCATCGCCGCCGCGATCAGCAATATCGCGCGGCACAATCTCAATTTGCATGCGCTCAAGCAAGCCTTGCTGATAGGCCCACGCTTTGAGGTAGCCCGCTGCCAGCGGCACATTGGCCGCCGGATTACTTGGCACCGGAAGTTGGAGAAGGACGATTTTTAGCATGCGATTGATTTCTATGTTAAACGCAGAGCCGCAGAGAAGCCATTAGCTTGGCTATATTCTATGCTCTATGTTCTTTGTTCTTGCTAATTGACTGCCCAGCGCGAGCCATCATCATACTTGGTGATTTCGATTTGAACTGGGAATTGATCCTTTAGTTCTTGAATGTGGGTAATGACCAAAATGCGGTTGAAATCTGCTTGAACTTGGGTAATTGCTTCGACCAAGCGCTCGCGTCCGCGCCCATCTTGCGAGCCAAAACCCTCGTCGATAATCAAGGTTTGCAAATTGGCTCCTGCGCGGCGGGCCAACATTTTGCTCATGGCAATCCGAATTGCAAAATTGATCCGGAAGGCCTCGCCACCGCTATACAAATCGTAGCGACGTGTGCCTTGTTCATCTGCAATTTGAATATCGAGGGTTTCGCTGGTATCGCCCTTTTTGGTTTCGCGTTGGGTTTCAAAGCGCAAGTGCATTTGATTGTCGGTCATGCGGCTGAGTAGTTCGTTGGCTTCGCGCTCAAGCTCTGGTATCGCGGTTTCGATTAGCATTGCTTGAATGCCTTTTTTGCCAAACGCTTTGACCAATTCGTTATGAATATCGCGTTGTTCTTGCACCCTGAGCAATTCTTTTTCAGCATCGGCCAGTTGCTCAGCGACTTGGGCCACATGCTGCACGTTTTGCTGGGCTGCACCCAAATCTTTTTGAGCGACAGCCAAGCGCCCACGAAACTCGTTGATTGTGCGTTGAGCGGTTTCGGCAGCTTGCACGGCAGCTGGCAATTGAGCCAACTCTTGGTTGAGTTGCTGAATGGTGACTTGAACTTGAGCCAAATCTTGGCGTTGGCGTTCGATCAACTCGGCCAGACGTTGGGCTTGACGCTGGTTATTGGCCAAGTTGGTTTGGGCTGAACGCAGTTGATGATATTCGCCTTCCCAATGGCCAAGGCTAGCAACGGCTTCGCGCACTTCTTGGTGGCGTTGCGAGGCATAGCCCAAATCGGCCATTTGCTGATAAATTGCCTCTGCTTGTTGTTGGGCGGCTTGGGCAAATTGGCGGCTATCAAGCTGCACTTGCAAGCTCAAAATAGTTTCATGCAAGGCTGCATTTTGGGTTTCTGCGGCCTGAATCCGCTCAAGTTGCTCGTGCAGCACCGCAGCTTTGGCCTCGATTGCGCCACGTTGGGCCAAACGTTGCTCAAGTTGGGCAATTAATTGATTGTTGGCTTGACGTTGCGCATCAAGTGCTTGTTGATCAATGCCCAGTTCGCTGATTTCTGCTTGGGCTTGGGCCAAGGCTGTGCGTTCTTCGTGGGCAAAATCGCCATGTTCGATGCGTTGATTCAAATCGCGCAGCGTGCTTTCTGCTTCGCTCCGTTTGTTGCGCTGCTCTTGGGCTTCGCTAAGTTGGCCTTCCAAGCGACCAACCGTTGCCGCCAAAGTGCTGAGTTGGGCAACCTTGCGCTCGAGGCCTTGAATTTCGCGTTGGCGGGCTTCGTATTCGTTGCTTAGTTGCTTGCGCGCTTGCTTGGCCTCACGATATTGAGCGCGCATATCGTCGCGCTCAACAGTGTATTGCTCGATCACCTGCTGAATGCCATGGTGGCCAATCTCGCTCTGGCAGAGTGGGCAATGGGTATCGTGGGTTGCTTGCAATTGCACGATTTTATCGTTAATTTGCTTGCCTAATTGCTCCAAATTGCTTTCTTGGGCCGAAAGTTCGCCAAGTTGCTTGGCATCTTGTTGGTCGCGGCTACGCATTTCTTGTAATTTGCGCTCATCGCGAATCAGGGCTTTTTGTTGGGCAATCGAGGTTTCAAATTCGCTGCGCCAGCGCGATTCGTTGGCCAAAAAGTTGTCGGCCTCGATAATGCGCCGATTTTGCTCTTCGCGGGCGGCAATCAGTGAATCGCCGCGCACATTGATGAGGCCTTGCAAGCGTTGAACTTCAACGTGCAATTGGGTTAAATTGGTGCTTTGTTGTTCGAGTTCGCTGCGTTGGTTGCGGGCTTGCTGCAACTGGTCTTGAGCATCGGCGAAGCTGGCTAATTGCTCGGCGAGCGCAGCCAAATCTGCTTGTTTGCTTGGTTTATTAGCGATCAATTCGGCGTTAGTTTGCTGATCACGCTGATGTTGTTGCAATTGATGTTGCAAGGCAACTTCTTCGCGCTCAACCAAGGCCAATTGTTCTTTGCGCTGATCGTTGAGTTGCAAGATTTGTTCGCGCAATTGATCGAGCACCACGAGATCGTCGCGGGCAGTTTTTAAGGCTTGAAAATTGGTTTCGATTTCGCTTTGGCGCTCAACGATAGCTTGGGCCACGCCAATATCTTGGGCAAGTTGGCGATAATCTGCATCGCTTTCGGTAATTTGGCGTTCGAGGTCGCGGCTGCGGCCAAGTTCGCGGTCGCGTTCTGCTTTGCGAGTTTCCAAGGCACGGCGTTGCTGATCTGCTTGCTCGAAAATTGTGCTGGCTTGCTCGATTTCTTGGCCAAGTTGCTGCACCCGGTGTTGGGCTTCGGCCTCTTGGCTGAGGTAAAAATCACGTTTGTTGACCCATTCGCGATAGCTGGTGATGGTGCCTTCAAGGCCTTGAGCCCGATCGCTGAAGTAGCGCACTTGCTCTTTGGCGCGCGCTTCCAGCTTGTCATAATCATCTAAGCCTAAAATTTCGGCCAGCACTCGTTTGCGTTCAGCAGGCGCTTTGCGGGTAAACTCATCGGCTTTGCCTTGCACCAAGAAGGCGCTGTTGATGAAGGTATCGTATTCCATGCGCAGCACATCGTGAATCACCTCTTGGGTTTCGCGAATGCTATTGCCAGAAATCGCGCGCCAGCCGCCATTGGTTTCGATTTGCACTTCGAGGATGGTTTGGCCGCGTTTGGCTGATGAACGGCGGCGCAGCACCCGATAGCGATTATTGGCAACGCTAAATTGTAAATCCACTTCCATCTCTTGAGCGCCAAGCGCAATCAATTCGTCGTCTGATGAGACGCGCGCTTTGCCCCAAAGTGCCCAAGTGATTGCATCGAGTAAGGCCGATTTGCCTGCGCCATTCTCGCCCGACAAACATGCAACGTGAATTCCCTCTAAATCGAGGGTTGGAACATCGTCGCGATAACACATAAAATTACGAACACGCAGCTTCTCTGGCAACATCCGGCGCACTCCTACCCAAGCGTACAAATTTGCTAGTTTCTATTATAGCCTGAATTGCGAATTTTCCTATGTTCCTTGATAATGAGCGCAATAATTCTCAGAGGAGGCTCTTTCGATGCAAACAACTCCATCGGGCTTACGCTACGAAGAACAGGTTGTCGGAACCGGCGCACAACCTAAAGCGGGCCAAACGGTGATTGTTCACTATACAGGGACGCTCACCAATGGAACCAAATTCGATAGCTCGGTTGATCGTGGTGAGCCATTTGAATTCATTTTGGGCGTTGGCCAAGTGATCAAAGGCTGGGATGAAGGCTTAGCGACGATGAATGTTGGTGGCAAGCGCAAATTATACATTCCAGGCGATTTGGCCTACGGCGAACGTGGCTACCCTGGAGTTATTCCACCAAATGCAGAATTGATCTTCGATGTGGAGTTGATTGGGGTTCGTTAATCAGCAGGCCTGCGCTCAACATGTTTGAACGCTGGCCTTTTTTGTTTAATCTTTGAGCGCGGTAACTGCGCCTAGAGCTGCTTCATGCACATATTGGTCGCTATCTAAAACGGCGGTGCGCAGTGCGGCCAATACGTCAGCAGTTGCCGCCGTTTGACCCATGGCAGCCAGGGCATTGGCTGCCGCCTCGCGGGCATAGGGGTCAGCATCCTGCAATACCGTAATCAGACTATCTAAAATGCTGGGCGTGACCATCGCACTGCCTAATTGGCCCAACACCAAACATGCCGCCGAGCGCACAAAACTATCATCATGAAACAAGGCGGTGGTGAGTAATTCGCGGCTCATGCTATCGATCAATTGATTGCGCAGCGTGCCAATTGATCGGGCAGCAGCATAGCGTGCTCCCAAATCTCGATCATACAACGCAACATGAAAGAGCCGTTCGCGCAGATGGCTAGCAAGTGGGCTTTGGGCGCGGCCAAGCTGGCGTGCTCCCGCAGCGCGTACCATCGCCACGCGATCGCTCAAGGCTTGTTCAATTAATTGCCAATCGCTGCCAGTGTAGTGGCCGCGGCGGGTATGCAACGAGCGCACGGTGCTATAGCGGGTTTGCCATGGCACTTCGTTCAGCGCATGGCGCAATTCAGTTAATTCGCCATTGCGCCGATATGGCTCAATCTCGTCGCTCAAGCTTTGGCGCAACCATTGAGCTTCTGCATCGTCGAGCGTATGCAGCAGATGTTCAATCACATCGAGTTTGAGCAAAATTTGCTCAATCACCAAGCGCAAACTGGGCGAATGTTCAAACTCGCTCCACAGCAGTTGTTGGCTATAGCGGAGGGTGCTGGCGTTGTGAATCAGAAAGTTGGTGCCCGTGGTTTGGGTGATATTCGCCAAGGTAACGACGGCGCGCAAAGGCTGGTTGCTGAAAGCCTGAAAAAACGGCTCAAGCACTAAACTGCTCAGATAATAGGTTAAGCGTTCGGTGCCATAAATGCCCATCTCGGTTTGCGGGGCGCGCACAAAGCGGCGCAGGCGTTGCAAAATATCGGCGCGCCACGTTTCTAGGTCAAACATTGGTTGCTCCTTCACTCGACTCGATTCTCTCGTGAATCCAAGTTGTAATTGCGCTGAGCGGAAAGCTCTCCATTGGCAAGGTCAGATGGCTGTGTCCAGGCATCAGTTGCAATGTTACGTCGGGAATGGTCGCGAGGTTGCTCAAAACTGCCTGATAGGGTGCAATGCGGTCGCGCTGACCATAAACCAGCAAGATTGGCGCACGAATGCGGCTGAGCGAATCATTCAGATTCAGGGTTGGAAAAAGTTGGTTAAAGCCAATCGCGATCCGCATTGGCGGCGCTTGCCATTGTTGCCACAGCTGAAACAAGGTCATGCGGTCGGGATATTGCCAGAATGACGGACGCAAGAAGGCACGTATTTCGCTGCGAATATAATGATTGCTCTCGAGATCAAGCACAACTGGCGAGCCAATAATCACCAAACCATCAACTGCAACTCCATCGGCAATCGCCCGTGAGCCAATACAACCGCCCAAACTTACTGCAACCACAACCACCTTTTGAGCATGTTGGCGCAGCCAAGCGACTCCCGCAGCTACATCGGTGTTGCTATCGGGTACATCCAAGGTACGCGGGTTTTCGCCTTGGCCAGCTAGATCAATGGCCAAAACGCTAAACCCAGCCTGTTGCAGTTGGTCGATGGCGCGGGTCGCATAGCGGGTTTTATCGTTGCCAGCGCCGTGTAAATAGAGAATTGCGGTATTGGTATGCGATTTGGCATACCACAATCCAGGCACATGCTGGCCTGAATCGAGCATAATTTTGATTGGCTCGCAGCTGCTTGAGCCAGCGGCAAAATTATGTAGCGGGTTATGCCACAAACTGCGCACTGAGGCCAAGCCTAATTGAATTGGCACTGCCAACCAAACACTTAGCCAGCGCCAGCGCCCGCCGCGCCAGCCCCAAACTGCCAGCAACGCGCCAAGTAGGCCGTCGTTGCGGCGTTGGGCCAGCCAGCCAAGGTTGGGTGCATTCGCAATTGCGCTCAGCAGATTGAAAATGCCCAGCCAGCCAAGTAGCCCGCGCCCAAACTTGATTAATGCTCGACCAAATCGCAACACTGAAACCACGCTCCTATATCTTGTTGAACTGGTTGGCGATGCCGCCATTCGTTGGTTTTGTTGGAATACTGATAATCGTTAGCCCAATTATCGCTGTTGCGCACCACCTGATCAAGTGCGTCGATCAAATATTCGGCCTCAGCATCGGTTGTTGTTGGATGAATTGAGAGGCGCACCCAGCCAGGCTTGCCCGATAAATCGCCTTGATCAATCCGATCGGTGATCCGTTTGGAACGCTGGGGATCGACGTGCAACAGATAGTGGCCATAGGTTCCAGCGCATGAACATCCGCCGCGCACTTGGACCCCAAAACGATCGTTAAGCAGCTGCACAACCAAATTGTAGTGCAGGTTTTCAATATAAAACGAAAAGATGCTCTGTCGTTGTTCCACATGATCGGCGAGAATGTGCAAGCGCTGGATCGAGCGCAAACCTTGGAATAAACGCTGGGTCAGTTGGGCCTCTCGAGCTTCGATTTGCTCAACGCCCATTGTTTGCTTGAGTTGCAAGGCCAACGCGGCCTTGATGGTTTGCAGAAAGGCTGGGGTTCCACCATCCTCGCGGGCCTCGATGTCGCTCACAAAGCTATGGCCCATCCATGGGTTGGTCCAATTGACCGTGCCACCGCCTGGTTGGTCGGGCACGCGATTGTGATAGAGCTTGCTGCTGAAAACCAACACGCCGGGCGTGGCTGGGCCACCCAAACATTTATGCGGCGAGAAATAAATCGCATCAAGCGCCGCCGCTTGGTCAGTTGGGTGCATATCAATGGCAACATAGGGTGCTGAAGCTGAAAAATCGACGAAGCAAACCCCGCCGTGAGCGTGCATTACTTTGGCCAATTCGTGGTAGGGCGTGCGAATGCCAGTAACATTCGAGCAGGCGGTGAAGGCGCCGATTTTAACCCTGCGTTCGGCGTAGGCTGGCAGCAAGGCATCCAAGTTGGCTGGATCGATCAAGCCTTGCTCATCGGGCGGCACAACCACAACCTCGGCGATAGTTTCGAGCCACGACGTATGGTTGGAATGGTGCTCCATATGCGAGATGAAGACGATAGGCCGCTCGTGTTTGGCGAATTTAATTTGCTCGGCCCATTGCTCAGGCATGCGCAAACCCAAAATGCGCTGAAACTTGTTGACCACAGCGGTCATGCCTGAGCCAGCCAAAATCAACACATCATCGTTGGCGGCGTTGACATGCTGCTTGATCAAGCGTTGGGCAAAATGGTAGGCTTCGGTCATCGAGGTGCCAGTGACATTTGATTCAGAGTGAGTATTGCCGACAAATGGCCCAAAAACCTGCAACATTTGCTGCTCAATTGGGGCATATAAACGCCCGCTTGCTGTCCAATCGGCGTAGACTATTGGCAGCGAGCCATAAGGTGTCATAAAATGCTGATCGATCCCAACAATCTGACGGCGAAAAGCTGCAAAGTGGCTCACAAGCTCGTGCATACACGCTCCTTAGTCGCGGCGTTGCGACCAGCGATGGTTGTTTGCCCAATAGCTGATTATAGACTGCGAATGCTGCTAGCCACAAGAGGGCTATGCTATAATCGGGCCTATGATTTGGATTTGGCTGCTAAGTAGTGTCGTTGTTCTGCTCGGGTTGCTGTATTGGCTGATTATTATTGGCGAAGGCAGCTATTTTGGGCGTGGGGTTGTGCGCTGGATTTACAGTCGCGGTGCATCGATTTATGATCGGGTGCGTAGCAATGTTACAATCCACGACGAGGTGCATCTTGGCGGGCCGTTGCGCGTAGCCTTGATGGCCTTGCCACAAGCGGCGACGCTTGATGTTGGCACTGGAACTGGCCGGGTGCCCTTATTGATTGCCCGCGAAGCGTGGTTTCGTGGCGCGATTCATGGGCTTGATCTGACGGCGGCGATGTTGGCGCAAGCCAAACACAAAGCCCAACAAGCAGGACTTGCTGAACGCATCCAATGGCACGAAGGCAGCGGCGATCAATTACAACGCTGGCCTGATCAAAGCTTTGGCGTGGTAACATGTTTAGAAGCGTTGGAATATTTTCCCCGTCCACGGCGGGCAATCGCTGAAATGTGGCGGGTTTTACAACCAGAAGGTACATTAATCATCAGCACTTGGACACCACGGCATGCCCGTTGGTTGCCAGGCAAAGCTTGGACAGCCCAACAATTGCAGCAATTATTACAACATTTTGGCTGCTGCGATTGTGAAATTCGGCCTTGGCAAGCTGATGCTTATGAGTTAGTTATTGCGGTCAAACCGTAGCCCTTGGCGTAGTGTCGAGATCTGCTCGGCGTTGCAAGGTGAATATAATTTATGACGCAACCTGCTGCTCCTTCAACACCATTACTCCACAATCGCTATCGCGTTCAAGCCCGTTTGGGCGAGAATCGCTTGGCATTGGTGTTTCGGGCAACCGACGAACGGCTGAGTCGTTCAGTTTTAGTCCATCTGCTGCGCCCCGACTTGTTAGAAAACGCTCAATTACGCAAGCGCTTTAATGATGAAGCCCAAGGGCTTGCTAAACGCACCCATCCTGGCTTGCTCGATGTCTATGATAATGGCGAGGTTGGTAATCGACCCTATATGATTACCGAGGATGTCGATGGCGAATTGTTGCGCGATCGCTTGCCGTTATCTGCCGAGCGAGCGCTGGAGGTGCTGCGCCAAGTGGTTGGGGCGGTTTCGATTACGATTACCACCCAAACGCCTACGCCGCCGATTGGCTCGCGCGCGATTTTGCTTACCAGCACCGATCGGGCAGTGTTAATCGAGCCTTGGTGGCTGAGCAACGAAGAATTACGGGCTGATATGCAGGCCTATCGTGCGCCAGAACGCTTGAATGGTGGCGCACCTGATGAGCGTTCGGTGGTCTATAGCCTTGGCTTGCTAGGCTACGAACTGTTGACTGGCATCACACCTGATGCAACCAACAAAGATCTGCCATCGATTTATCAACAAGTTAATGGTTTTGTGCCATCCTTGGTGGCAGCGCTGCACGTGGCGACTGCCAAAGATCCTAATCAACGCACGGCGACGGTGGCTGCCTTGGCCCGTGATTTAGCGGCGGTTGATTCTGCTGCTGATGCGCCGACTAAGCAATTAGTGCGACCATTGCCAGCGCTGCGCGACACCATGCGCGATATGCGCCAAAATTTGACCCAACGGCGCACTCAACCAACGCCCACGCCACCGCCACGCCAAGCTCCATCGGCCAGCGCTGCGCCAAATTGGAATGTTGCGCCGCCCAAGCCGATGATGCCACCGCGCCAAGCGCCGCCACCAATTCAACAACAAGCGGTGCAACAGCCACCAGCTCAATATTATGCGCCGCAACCAGCTCCGCCAGTGCAACAAGGAATTAGCCGCGAAGAATTGCGTAGTGAATTGCGCAGCGAAATTCGGCGTGAAACCTATCGCCGTGGTTGTTTGAATTTCATCTGGCGGCGAGCATTTGGCCTCACATTAATCACCTTATTAGTGGTTGGCTGTGTTTGGGGCTTTACCTTTGGCCGCAATTGGCTGCTGAGCGGGGCTGCCAAAACTTGGGCTTGTGGCTATATTCCAAGCTGGGCCTGTAACTTGCTGCCTGGCACCCAAAGCGAAACCTATGTGATCATTCAAGATAATACGCCAGTGTACACCAATCAAGATCGCAATAGCGCCTTGGTAGTGACCTTGCCGCGCAACACCGAAGTGATCATTCGCGATCCAGCAACGAATATGACCAGCAATGGTTGGGCCAAAATCGAAATTAACGATTATCAAGGCCGCCGAATTACTGGCTGGATTGATAGCCTGAATATGGGTAAGCCGCAACCGACGGTCAAGCCAGACGAGCCAGATCTGCCAACGACAACTGGCGAGTTAATTTTCAAGACCTTGCAAGAAAGCAACGTGCGTTCGACCGCCGAATATAAAAATGATGGTAGCAACATCATCATGTCAATTCCGGCGAATACCCGTGTCGTTGCGCCCGATCCCAATGCAATTGTGACCCAAGGTGGCATTGTCTGGATCAATATTGTGTTTGAAAAAGATGGTCAAGCGATGACCGGTTGGATTTCGCGTGATCTTTTGCAGCAGGAGGAAACCCCTTGAGCGTGTTCGATTTGCCAGACGTTTTGTTGCAACGCTTACGCAATGCCCAATCAATTACGGTGCTGACTGGTGGCGGCTTGGCTCAAGAATGTGGGATTCCGAGTTTTCGCGAGGCGCAGCAACGCGAAGAACGTTGGGCTGGCTATGAGCCGCAGGAGTTGGCAACGGTTGAGGCATTTTTGCGCAATCCACGCTTAGTTTGGGAATGGTTCGCTTATCGCCGCAGCTTAGCTCAGGCTGCCGAGCCAAGTGCAGCGCATTATGCCTTGGTTGATTTAGAGCAACTTGTGCCCAAGTTTAAACTCATTACCCAAGCCACCGATGGCTTGCATTGGCGGGCTGGTAGCCGCGAGTTGATCGAATTGCATGGCAATTTGGCTCGCATGCGCTCCTACGAAGATGGCGGCTTGGTCGATTCGTGGGATGAGAACGAAATTCCGCCGCGCTGCCCACGGACTGGTGGTTATTTACGCCCAGATGTGGTGTTGTATGGCGAAGGTGTGTCGCGCGAACGCCTGCGCGAAGCCGATCAAGCAACAGTTTGCGATGTGTTTCTGTGTATTGGCACCGAGTCGGTGGTGCAGCCAGCTGCTTCATTGCCATTGCATGCCAAACGCAATGGGGCAACGGTGATTGAAATTAATCGCCAGCCCTCGACCTTTGGTTTTTTTACCGATCACACCTTGCATGGCACGCTCTCTGAGCTGTTGCCCCAATTGGTTGCAGTTTTCGAATAAGCAGATTGAGAGAGGAGTTGATTATGGCCAAATTCCCCGAAGAAATTTTGCAACGTCTACGTCAAGCAGAACGGATCGCGATTTTAACTGGTTCTGGAATCTCGGCAGAGAGCGGAATTCCAACCTTTCGTGATGCCCAAACTGGCTTCTGGGCGCGGATGAAGCCCGAAGATTTAGCCACACCCGAAGCCTTTGAGCGTAATCCCAAGTTGGTTTGGGACTGGTATGGCTATCGGCGGGAGCTGGTTGCCCAAGCTAGCCCGAATGCTGGTCATTATGCCCTAGTAAAAATGGCCGAGCGTGTGCCACAGTTGACCTTGATAACCCAAAATGTTGATAGCTTGCATCAACGAGCTGGCTCGACCAATGTCTTAGAGCTTCATGGCAACATTGGCCGCGTCAAATGCTCCAAAGAGCATGTCGTAATCGAAGAATCGGCTTGGTTGCCAGCCGACGAAATAGGTGTGCCGCGCTGTCCGCGCTGTCGCGCCTTGTTGCGGCCTGATATTGTCTGGTTTGGCGAAGTCTTGCCGACCAAAACCTTTAATCATGCCAAAGCTGCCTGTATTCAAGCAGACGTGGTATTTTCGATTGGCACATCGGGCTTAGTGCCACCAGCTGCCACGTTGCCAGTGACTGCGATTGAGCATGGAGCTTATGGGATTGAAATCAACACTGATCAGACCTATCTTTCCGATACCTTTGAATGTTGTTTGCGGGGTGCGAGCGGCATCATCCTGCCAGCCTTAGTCAAAGCAGCATGGCCGTTATAGGAAGTCAGAAGTCAGAAGTCAAAAGTCAAAAGTCAGAAGTCAGAAGTCAGAAGTCAGAAGTCAGAAGTCAGAAGTCAGAAGTCAGAAGTCAGAAGTCAGAAGTCAGAAGTCAGAAGTCAGAAGTCAGAAGTCAGAAGCCTCATCTTCGTGCCCTTCGTGCCCTTCGCGGTTCCGTCCGTTCATGCGCGCGTGGATCAGGAATGTGGCATTTGACAACGCCGCCAATCTGCGGTAGAATCCCCGGGCTGTCAACGAAGCGTCTGGTTCGCCAGACAGGACACTCACAACTGAGAAAATCGCCCGCAGCGCTCGATTTGACACAAACGAATGGCTGTGGTAGAATCCTCAGGCTGTTGACCGACAGCACGATGTTTGCTCAACATCACACATTTGATGATACTGCTCCGCTCCGATGGCCATCTGGCATCAGCGGATTTTTTATCGCCAAAATTGCACCTTTCCAACTGATGGGTGCTGCGTCCGCAGCACATTCCATGCATCAATATTTTCTTTTTTGTCACCGTCAATCCGTTGGTGGTTGATCTACCAACAAAACGGAGCCACCGTACTTCGGCTCTTTAAACAAGAAGTACACGCAGTGACTTCGGTCACTTGTCGGCGAGTTTGATCCTGGCTCAGGACGAACGCTGGCGGCGTGCCTAATGCATGCAAGTCGAACGCATTCTTCGGAATGAGTGGCGCACGGCTGAGGAACACG
>NZ_LGKP01000027.1 GCF_001306135.1 Herpetosiphon geysericola
GGTCAGGGGTCGGGGTTGGGCTATAGGCTATCGTAAACATAATCCACATACTCTGTGCAATCTGTGGCGAAAATAAGCCTTCGCGGTTTCGGTGCGAGGGGTCGGCGGTCAGGGGCTGGGGATTGGTTACTTGTTCAATTCCCAGCATCTTTGCCAAACTCGTTAATTTCCCGCTAGCCAAACGCCGCTAGCCAATAGCCTTATTCACCCTGCGCCTCTGGGCTAAAACCCTTCTTCGTGCTCTTCGCGCTCTTCGCGGTTCCGTTCTTTGTGCTCTTTGTGGATCAAAAATCGATCCTCAACTCTGCGCCACTGCGCCGAAATCCCGATCCCCAATCTCCGATTCCCAGCCCCCAGTCCCATCAGTTGACAACTCCCCAGCGATCATCCACAATGCAGCGATTATTGACGACAATTCAGGCATTCCAACGATAGAAAGGTTCCAAGGTTTTTATGCGAATTGCAGTAACAGGCGGGGCAGGCTTTATTGGCTCCAACTTTGTGCGCTATTGGATGGATACCAACCCTGCTGATGAGGTTGTGGTAATTGATGCCTTAACCTATGCTGGCCATTTGAGCAATTTGGCGGGCTACCACGAACGCCCCAATTGCCAATTTGTACAGGCTGATATTTGCGATTACCAAACGATGCTCAAGGTCTTGGCGGGAGTTAATTTGGTGGTGCACTTTGCCGCCGAAACTCACGTTGATCGGTCGTTGGGCGCGTTTGAATTGGAGCGCCAATTCTATCGCTCAAATATTGAAGGCACTGCTAGCTTGATTCGGGCTTCACGCGAGGCTGGGGTTGGCCACTTTCACCATGTTTCAACTGATGAAGTGTTTGGCGATTTAGCCTTCGACGACCCGCAAAAATTCCACGAAACCTATCCCTATAATCCCAGCAGCCCATATGCAGTCAGCAAAGCTGCCTCGGATCATGTGGTGCGTGCCTTTGCTCACACCTACAACTACCCGATCACGATTACCAACTGCACTAACAACTATGGCCCATTTCAGACCCCAGAAAAGCTGATTCCACGCTCGATTGCCTTGTTGTTGGCCAACCAAAAAGTCAAGCTCTATACCGATGCGGATGGGATTCCAGGTCGCAACATTCGCGATTGGCTGCATGTGCAAGATCACTGCGAAGCGATTGCCTTGGTGATTAAAAAAGGTCGCATTGGCGAAACCTACGGGATTGGCGGCGAAGCCGAGCTTTCCAACTTTCACCTTGTCGAAACCATGCTCGACATTATGAGCGAATTTCTTGATCGCTCATTGACGATTGAAAATAGCGTTGAATTTGTTGCCGATCGCCCGGGCCACGACCGCCGCTATGCCATGGATCTGAGCAAAATCAAGCGCGAATTGGGCTGGCAACCACGCTATTCGTTTGAACAAGGCTTTTTGGAAACCGTGCAATGGTACACATCACCTGAAGGCCAAGCCTGGCTCGCCAGTTTAAGCGATCGCACCAGCGATGTACGTGCCAACCAAGAGCAAGTGGTTGCCGTGCGCGAAAACTGGCAAGCAGAACATCAATAAGCTACAGTTCAAATCCTCATAACGCTGCACATTAACCCAACCACGTGCTCAAACGCTCCTCGCTTGCACCACGAGCGCGGGGTTGGGCTGAGGAAGAGATCATCAACTGTTAAGAATTTGGCCGCGATGATTAAGCTACGATAACGGCGGTAGTCACTAAGGAGCTAGCGGCGATGGTCGATCAATTTTTACGCCAGCCAAAAGAACGTTTATTAGCTCCGTTAGCCCAACGCTTGCGCCATATTCACCCAACCAGCATTACACTCGCTGCCTTTGGCGTTGGCCTTGCAGCAGCAGTTTGTGCTTGGCAACAGCTGTATTGGGCCAGCTTTGGTTGTTGGCTGCTCAATCGCCTACTCGATGGGCTTGATGGCACGGTTGCACGGCTCAGCAATCAACAAAGCGATCTTGGTGGCTATATCGATATTCTGCTCGATGTGCTGATCTATGCCTTGCTGCCAATTGGTTTGGTTGCAGGCCAGCCAACCCTAGCCAATGGCTTGGCAGCGCTCGGCCTGATCGCCAGCTTTTATGTCAATGCAATTTCTTGGGCCTATTTGGCAGCAATTTTAGAAAAACGCCAGCAAGGGGCCAAAGCCCAAACGGCTATGACCAGCATCGCCATGCCCAGCGGCTTGATCGAGGGTACAGAAACCGTGCTGCTGTTCAGTCTCTTTATTGTGCTGCCCAGCCATTTGAGCCTGCTGTTTCATGGGATGACAGCGTTGGTCGGCATTACAATTGGCCAGCGCGTTCTTTGGGCCAGCCGTTATCTTCGCGAGGAACCACGCCATGACCACTAGCCCACCAACCAGATCGTTTTGGCAACGCCATTGGCAAAAATTGCTCGCCGCAGGGTTTTGGTTGCTGCTGATTGGCGGCTATTTCTGGTATTCATGGCGCAACCAGCTTTCGCCCGCCGCCGCTGTGGGCCAAGTAATCGAGCTGCTCAAAAGCAATTTGGGCATGCTGATTTATATTGGCATCTATCTGCTACGCCCGTTGATTTTCTTTCCTGCCACATTTTTGACGCTTGCTGGTGGCAGCGTTTTTGGGAGTGTGTGGGGCTTGATTTACACCGTGATTGGGGCCAACGGCTCAGCCATGGTGGCGTATATTATTGGGCGTTTTTTTGGTCAGCCAGAGCAACATCAAAACCAAACTGGCGTCATTAATGGCTATATCGAGCGTTTACGCCGCAATAGCTTTGAAACAATTATGTTGATGCGCCTAATCTTCTTGCCCTACGATTTAGTTAATTATCTGGCTGGCATTTTGCGCATCAATTGGAAACAATTTTTGATCGCCACGATTCTTGGCTCGTTTCCTGGCACACTCACCTTTGTGTTGCTCGGCGCATCATTCGAGGGCGATTTTACCAAGGCCGAGTTTTCGTTCAATCCATGGGCCTTTGCTGGCTCAGTCGTCATTTTTATTCTTAGTATTGGGGTTTCACGCTGGCTTAAGCGTCGTGAAGCCGCCAAAGAAGCAGCCTAGCAGAGGTATAGCAGCGGTATGCAAACACGCAAACGAATCTGGAATTTAGCAGTGATGCTTGGCTTGGTAAGCTTAATCATCGCCAGTTGTGGCAGCAATGCGGCTACGCCAACCAGCACGCCAAGCAGCACCAGCCTTGATATCAACAATTGGGCTGGCATCGAGCAAGCAGCCAACGGCCAAACGGTTAATTGGTATATTTGGGGTGGCTCGGATAGCATCAATCGCTTTGTTGATCAATTTTATGGCAAAGCGCTCAAAGAACGCTACAACATTACCCTCAATCGCGTGCCAATGGCCGACACTGTCGATGTGGTTAATCAGTTGCTCAGCGAAAAAGCAGCTGGCAAAACCACTGGCGCTGTCGATTTAATTTGGATCAACGGCGAAAACTTTGCCTCGTTGAAACAAGCTAATTTGCTGCGCGCTGATTGGGGCCAGAGCCTGCCCAACAGCAAATATGTCAACTGGGCCAATCCGGCGGTCAACCTCGATTTTGGCGAGCCAGTGGAGAGCCTCGAAAGCCCATGGTCATCGGCGCAATTTCAATTTATTTACGATTCGGCCAAACTACAAGCAAGCGAGCTGCCACGTTCGTATGCGGCGCTGAAAGAGTATGCCTGCGCTAATCCGGGCAAAGTGACCTACATCGCGCCGGGGCCAGGTGCATTCCAAGGCACGCGCTTTGTCAAACAAGCCTTGTTCGAGGTCAGCGGCGGCGCTGAACAATGGCTCGGCAAGTTCAATCAGCAATTATGGGATCAATGGTCGCCCAAATTGTGGGAATATTTCAACCAACTTGAAGGCTGTTTGTGGCGCGAAGGCAGCACCTATCCCAAAACCGAAAACGAATTACATAGCCTGTTTGCCAATGGCGAAGTCGATTTCTCGATTACCCAAGCGATTGCTGGGGCTGGCTCGTTGATCAAAGATAATTTGGTGCCAGTCAGTGCACGGGCGTTTGTGTTTGATGATAATATGATCGGCGATTTCAACTATGTAGCAATCCCCAGCACCGCACCAAATCCCGCTGCGGCCTTGGTATTGGCGAATTTGATTCTCGACCCTGAATTACAAGCGGCCCAAATTTTGCCAGAAAACGGCTTTGGCCTGGGCTATGGCATCGACCCAACCAAGGTGAGCGATCCTGCTTTGGCAGCCAAACTCAGCAATGCCGCCCAACAACTTGGCGATGCTGCAACTCCAGCCAGCGATTTAGCCAAATCGTTGCGCAGCGATATTGCCGCTGAATATCAAAGCCTCATCGAACAAGGTTGGGAGGCGAATGTATTGCGCAAGTAAACAGCATGGCTAAATGGCGACGCTGGTTGGGTTTAGCACCAGCAAGCATCATTATTATTGGCTTATTTGGCGGCAGCCTTGGCTATGGCATTGCCCAAAGCCTTGGCTGGTTGCCATTTTTAGGCCAACGCCAGCTTAGTTTGGCCGCCTATCGCAATGTCTTGGCAGGCGAACAATTGGGCGGCCAATGGTGGCAGGCGTTGCTGTTTTCGCTCTGGGTTAGCCTTGCAGCAACGCTTGGCTCGGCGCTGATTTGCTTGGGCTTGCTGAGTAGCATCGCCGAACGCCAACAACAGTATCGTGGTTTGAGCACCATCAGCAATTTGCACTTGGCGATTCCGCATAGCGTTTGGGCTATGGCCTTGCTGTTGGTGCTGAGCCAAAGCGGCATTTTCGCACGCATCGGCTTTGGATTAGGCTGGCTCGATCAGCCCAGCGATTTTCCGGTACTGGTGCGTGATCGCTGGGGCATCGGGATTATTATGGCTTATATCACCAAGGAAGTGCCATTTTTGCTGTTGATAGGCTTGGCAACATTACGCCAACAAGGCCGCGAGTATCTTTTGGTGGCCCAAAGCTTGGGAGCTAATCGTTGGCAACGAGTGCGCTTAGTGCTTTGGCCGCTGCTGGCTCCTAGCTTAATCGGTGGCAGCTTATTGGTATTGAGCTTTATTTTTGGAGCCTACGAAGTGCCAGCCTTGGTTGGCGTGCGCTACCCCGAGATGCTGGCAACCATGGCCTTGGAGCTGTTTCTCAACCCCGATCTGCACGCGCGAGCCGAGGGCATGGCCGTCAGCCTGCTGATGAGCTTGATCATTCTAGTGGTGATTGGGCTAGCATGGCGTTGGCGACGGGCGGAGCAGCAGTCATGAGCTATCGCATAATTGTCTGGGTTTTGGCGCTGATTTTGCTTGTGCCAATTGCAGTTTTTTTGATCTACGCCTTTGCCCAAGGCTGGTTTTTTCCAGCGCTCTGGCCTGAACGCTGGGATAGTGGGCTGTTTCTGCGCCAATTGGCTGATCCACAGTTGCGGCGGGCGTTTGGCCAAAGCCTGATCATCGCAACTGGTGTGAGCATTCTGGCGCTCGTGCTTGGCTATCCGGCGGCGCGCGTGCTCGAACTACAAACATTTCGCGGGCGTGGCTTGATCTATGGCCTGTTTTTTCTGCCAACGGTTGTGCCAAGCGTCGCCACCGGTATTGGCTTAAACATCGTCTTTTTGCGGCTGGGCTTGGCTGGCACGTTATTTGGCGTAATGTTAGTACACCTGATTCCGGTTTTGCCCTATGTGGTGCTAACCTTGGGCAGCAGCTTTGCGCGCTATGATCGCAACTACGAACAGCAAGCAGCGGTGTTGGGCGCTAGCCCGTGGTTTGTTTTTTGGCGGGTCAGCGTGCCAATGCTCTTGCCAAGTTTAGTGGTTGCAGGCGTATTGGCATTTTTAATCTCTTGGAGCCAATACGTGCTCAGCTTGCTAATCGGCGGCGGTAAGATTATCACCCTGCCAATGCTCTTATTTGCGGCGGCCAGCGGTGGCAACCAGAGCTTGATCGCCAGCTTGAGCCTAATCTTTATCGCCCCGTTATTAATCTTGCTAGGTTTGGTAGCGCGCTATTTGGGTTCGCCAGCAACAGGAGCAACGCCCCGACCATGAGCTATTTGCAACTTGATCAGTTAACTAAATCGTATGCAAAGCAGACCATTCTTCAAAATATCAATTTACAGCTAAACCAAGGTGAATTTTTGGCCTTGCTTGGGCCATCTGGCTCAGGCAAATCGACAATGCTCAAGCTCTTGGCGGGGATCGAAACACCCGATGCTGGCGAGATTCGCTTGGCTAAGCGGGTGCTGAATCAGGTGCCAGCCCATCAGCGCGAAATTGTCTTGCTCTTTCAGCAGCCCTATTTATTTCCATTTCTCTCGGTGGCCGAAAATATTGGCTTTGGCCTCAAGGCGCGCAAAGTAGCCAGCCAGCAGATTAAGCAAAAAGTGGCCGAATTGTTGGATTTGGTTGAATTGAGCGGGATGCAGCAACGCAAGCCACAGCAACTTTCTGGTGGCCAACAACAGCGTATCGCCTTGGCGCGGGCTTTGGCAGTCCAGCCCAAGGTTTTGTTGCTCGACGAGCCATTAAGCAGCCTTGACCCAGAAATTCGAGTTAGTTTGCAAGGCGTGATTGCGCGGCTGCATCGTGAATTACAGATGACAACCATTATCGTGACCCATGATTTGAGCGAAGCCTTGGCCTTGGCCGAACGCACAGCGCTGTTAATCAATGGCAGTTTGGTTGCCGATTTGCCATCAATTGCGCTGTTTGAGCGGCCACCAAATCGGGCGGCGGCCCAATTTGTGGGGGTTGGCGCAATCATTGCGGGGCACATGCACGGCACCACGTTTGAGAGCCAGCTTGGTCAATTTAACGGCAACTTTGGCCCAAATACGCTTCATGTAGCAATTCGGCCTGAGCATATTCAAATTAATAATGCTGCAAGCCAGCCCAACATTTCAGCCCAGATTATTGAGCGCCGCTACCTTGGCGAGCGCTGGGAATATCGTTTGCAAGCCGCCGAACAGCTAATTATCGTGCGCGAAGTAGGCCAAACGCCACGCGACATTGGCCAAACTGTCGATCTCCATTTTCCCCCACAACAGCTCTTTGCCCTCGCCGATTAAACAAAAAAGCATCCGGCGGAGTGATTAGCTCCACCGGATGCAGACCTTCAGCGCTTAGTTGCCCTTGGCAGTGTATGGCAGGAAGACCACATAGGTTGCCGTGCCAGTCGTTGCGGTTGGCGTAACCGAAACAGTTACCGTTGGGGTCGCTGTTTGGGTTGGCGTTGAAGTAATCGTTGGCGTATGGGTATTGGTTGGCGTAATACCAGGCTCCAAGGTCGCCGTATTGGTTGGCGTATTGCTTGGGGTTGGCGTTTCGGTATTGGTTGGGGTGTTGGTTGGCACCTCGGTTGCTGTCGCCGTATTGGTTGGCGTTTCAGTTGCCGTGGCCGTAGCCGTATTGGTTGGGGTGTTGGTTGGCACATCGGTTGGGGTGTTGGTTGGCGTTTCAGTTGCCAACGCTCCAAACCAATTAATGTCCAAGTAGTTGATCTTGGTGTTTGTGCCACCAACGGGATCAACTGTCAACTTGCCGTCGCTGACCGTCACACGCACGGTGTTGGTTTGATGCAAACTGGCTGAACCATTGGCAGCATTGGCTGGTGGCACAAACTGGTTGATTGCCACAACGCCTTCAATCGTTACATTGTGCGACATTGCCGAGCCACCAGCTTGGGCATCGCCCACAGCCACAGTTACATCATAAACCCCGTTTGGAACTGCTGCTTCCCACTTGCCGCCGCCAGTGGTCAACTGCATATGCATCAAGGTATCCAAGCGGATATCGCTGTTGACGCTACGCCGCCGTGGATCGCTGATCAAGCTCTTGGGCTGGCCAGCACTGTCGATCCAACCATAGCTCAAGCCTGAACCTTGGCCAGGATCTTGGCGCAAACCATAGCCTTGGCCATAATCCTTGACGTAGCCGTTTGGCACAGCGCCAGAATCGTTGGGCTGGAAGTTGACCTTCAAGAAGAAGGTACCTTGTGGCGTTGGCGTAAAGGTGCCAATTGGCGTATTGGTTGGCGATGGCAAGGCAGTTGGGGTGGCAAAGGTCAAGTTTTGGGCCCCAAAGACCTCAATCGCACTTACGGTTGGGCGGCTTGCTTCTGGCGCAAATTGAAGATTCAAAACTCCATCAGTCACGTTGACCGTAAACAAGCGGGTATCGGCAGCTTTCGCGCCAACCGCCAGCGTTGGGTCATAATCGTTGAGCACGCGGTTGCCTTCAATGTTGACATCGAAGACCCGCTTGCCTGTGCCACCAGCAACCCCACTTGTTACCCCAAAGAAGATTTCGGCGAAGTGCAAGCGCACGGTGTATTGGCCGCTGACTGGCACTGGAATCGCATAATCCAAGGTTGCAGTTGCTGCGCCCGAGGCAAAGCGATCGTCGTAGTACAAGGCATCGTTATCGGTGTTAGCCACATCGCCCAAGTTGCCTGGGTTCGAGGTACTGCCGTTTTGCGAGTAGCTATCGGCAGCCCAGCGCACGCCATCGGGAGTAGTTAGGCTGCTGAAAGCGCCTGCATTGAAGCGGGTAAGCAATGGCAAGACCTGCACTTGCAGCGAGGTTGAAACGCTGCTTGAGCCATTGCTGGCCGTGACTGTTACCGTGTAATTGCCCTTGGTTGCAAAGGCATGGCGTACCTTGCCAGTGCTTTCGTTGACCACAGGCGTACCATCGCCAAAGTTCCAAGCAAAGTTGACGTTGCTGCCACAAGCCACCACCGCTTGGAAGCTAATTGCATCGTTTGGCGATGATGGGCCGTTGGATACTGCCACAACTTGCTCGATTGGTTTATTGCCAACCAAGATTGTGACCGTGTCGCTGGTGCTGGCGCCGCCTGCATCGGTTGCGGTAAAGCGGAAGACCAAGCTGGTTGCGCTGGCTGGAGCGGTAAAGCTGCGATTGTTGCCAGTGCCAGTTAGCGTGACGGCAGGGCCTTCAAGCTGGGTCCAAGCGCCAGTTACGGTCGTGTTTTCGAAGTCGCTGCTTGTGCCCGCCAAATTGACGGTCGCACCTAGAGCAACTTGTTGATCAGCCCCAGCATTGGCGGTTGGTGGCACATTGCCATTGACTGTGCTGGCAAAAACTTCGATTGCTGAGATCGAAGCAAAGTCCATTTCTGCATCAAAGGCCAATTGCAACTGACCATCAACCACTGGAATACCGTTGATTGGCACAATTAATGCGGCGCGTGCAGCACCAACCGAGGCGCTAATATCGAAGTTATCGAGAATCGTCTCGCCTTCGGCGCGTACATCGAACACCCGCTTGCCTGGGCCAGCAGCGCCACCACCAGGTGCACCCCAGTAGAGTTCAGCGAAGTGCAAACGAACATCAACGCTTTGTATGGTTGCTGGCACGGTTAAGTTATAGGTAATCGTGCGGGTTGGGTTGCCAACATTGCCACGATAGGTTTGATAGAGCGTATCATCAACCGTGTTTTCGATGGCTGGTGTGCCAGTGCCTTCAGCAACCGCATTGCTTGGCTCGAACAAACCAGTATCAGCTTGCCACACATTGCCAGCGCTATCAGTGAAGCTATTGGCGCTACCAACATCAACCCGAGCCACAACTGGCCGCGCGGCGGTTGGTTCGTCAAGGCTGATTGCAAATGTATCAAAGACAGTTGTAAAGGTCGTGTTGGTTTTGTGGGTGGTTACAATCCCCGCATTGACCTTGCGATCAAAGAAGCGTTGATAGCGGCCACCAGTCAGGGTCACTTGGCCAAGCGTTGTAAAACTTGGGTTTGGATTGGCTGCCGTGATCAGCCGATAGGCTGCGGTTGCCACCCCAGTTTTGGGATCGCCGCTCAAGCGCAATTCGGTTGCCAGCACATTGGCTGGGCTAGCAATCGCTGGGCTAGTTGCCACGGTAGCGCTTGTGCCATTGGTTTCGTTGGTAAAGACGACCACTGGTTGGGTGCTGGCTGAGCTAAGCATCACTTTCAGATAATTGTCTTGCTCCATGCCCCAGAAAATGCCTGCTTGACGATTGGCGCTAGTGAAGCCCGCAACGCTGCCTTCGATCCGCGTGGTAATTGCAAAGCGCGAGGCTTGGGCGTTGAATGGCAGTTGCAAGGCATTGACTTGGGTGTTGGTTGTGCCATCCTGTGTGCCTGCTGGCGAAACCAAGCTCAGCGTGCCAGCCCCAGCAGTGTTCATTGTTAATAAGGTTGGATCATACGATACGCCAATGCTAATTTGCTTGTAATCACTCTTGTTGCGTTGGGTTTGTGAGAAGCCCGTGCCAACATTGGTGTTATCAACCAAGGTATTTGGGTAATTTTGATTGAATTCCAAATTCAGGCTTGGCGTGCCGGGCATTGCGCCAACCGTTGAATCGTCAACCTCAACAAACTCTGGCCGAATATTGTTGACGATATAGACGTTATCGTTATAGTCGTAGTTGATGCCGTTGAAGTCCATCGACAGCACATAGCTATTAGGAACCAAGACCCCGTTGCGATCGCGCAATGGCCAAGCCCGCAAATAGTGCTTGCCAACTGGATTATTGTACTGAGGATCGCCCCAAGCAGTTTGTGAAATGATAAATTGGAAGATCCCGGTTGGGTTCATGTTAATATCAAACACATCGCTGCCATCGTACAAGCGTGGCATATAGGTTTGGCCATCCGATGGATGGTGGGTGCTGGATTCTTGCAAAGTGGTGCTACCTTTAGCAGCCCATGCAATATCGCTAGCTGTGCTGGTGGTACAGCACTGGTGCAAACCAGCCAACTGGACAACCCGTACTGGCTTGCTCGCATCGAAGCGCGTCCAATATGGCGAGATAACTTCCTCGCCAATTTGGGTCAGTGTACCCCCATCGCCAGTCCAGGTTTGGGGTGGATAGACAATCTTCACGTCGTAGCCAAAGAAATCCATAATTTGTTGGATGTTTGGCTCGTCGTCGCCTTCGTTTTGTTTTTGCCACCAGCCACGCAATTGAATAACCTTGTTTGGCTCGCTTGCATCGTTGGTGCGCAACAGCAGCTCACCCGAATAGGCAATCCCTGGTGGATCAGTCCGCGGATCAACTGGTGGCGTGAAATCCAAGCGAATATCACGGAAGGTATTTGGCTGAATGATCGTTGGCAAGCTCAAAGTGCCGCTCAACGTCCAAACCCCAGTAATCGTCATGCTGCTGAGAATCAATGGCCCAGTGCCTGTGTTGCGCACCCGAACAACCCCAGTGTTGCGGAAGTAGTTGCGCGTGCCACTGCGGGCAGCTGGATTTTGAATCTTGCTGAACATCAACCAATCGTTGTAAGGGATGTTGTGTGATTCAACATTTTCGATCTCTAGCTTACCTGCACCGAAACATGCGGCAGCCACAACTTGGGCCGTCATCAGGGTTTTGAGCTGACGCACTGCGCTTTCGATTGCAGAAGTGAAGTTTTCGTCATTAGCTTGACGAGTGCTCACTACACCTTCAATCGCAGGCCGATACATGCCTTTGAGGCCCAAGGTTACGCCGCCAGGGCCGCTGCGAGGCCCGCCCAGAATCACCATCGGAATAAAGACCCGACTGGTTGCTGGTGGCACAGTCACGGTTGGGGTAACGGTGACCGTTGGCGTACCTGGGGTTGGCGTAATCGTGGGCGTAACGGTCGCGGTTGGCGTGCCAGGCGTTACCGTGAGCGTTGGGCTACCAACGGTTGGGCTTGGCGTAAAGGTATTGGTTGGTTGGGTGGTGCCAGGTGTTGTTGGCACAGCAGTCGTTGTGTTGGTTGGCGTATTCGATGGCGTAGCCGTGTTGGTCGCCGTCGAGGTGGCCGTGTTGGTTGGCGTATTCGTCACCGTCGGCGTATTGGTCGACGTTGGCGTGTTGGTTGGCGTTTCGGTTGGCGTGGCGGTTGGTGGCTCCACGTAAGGCGTAATAATCACAAAATTGATTTTGGTGTTAATCCCACCATGAGCATCAATAGTTAAGCGATTATCATTAACTGTTGCCACCACAGTTTGGGTTGCGTGCCTGGTTGGTGCGCCAGTTGCCCCCACCGAGGTGAAGTTGTTAATCGCGTTTACGCCTTCAACATTGATGGTGTGGCGATCAAATTCAGGAGTTTGTTGAACCTGCGGATCACCAGCGGCAACCGTGACCGAGTAAATGCCATTCGGCAGCGCCATTTCCCATGTGCCAGGCGCCTTGACCCCGCCAAAAACTCCAGAAATATCGTTGGCACGCATGTGCATCAACGAATCATAGCGTTTGTCGATATTAGCAACAAAGCGATAGCGCCCGTTGGTATCAAGCACAATCGGCGTAATCGTCTCTGGATTGACCCAGCCATAGTACAACGAGCCATCGCCTTGATCTTTTTCATTGCGATTGCCAAAGGCTTGGCCCCAATCACGCATGTAGCCAGCAGGCACAGCAGTCGAGGCACTTTGGAAGTTGATTTGGACTGGGGTGCTCATGCTTGGCAAGCGCACTGGCCGCACATTACGCACAATAAAGACCAGATCTTGATAGTCTAAGCCCGTGGTCGCTTCTTCAAACACCACCACATAGGTATTCGGTACCGTCGAATCGTTGCTGGTTTTGAGAGGGTAAACCCGCATATGGTGTGGATTCGCCTCATCAAACGTGTTGAGGCTATCTTGGCCATAAACCACCCGATTTGCAAAGGCTGGCCATTGGGTATAGAAATCGAAGAACTCATAGCCTGGTTCAAAGGTCAAATTGCCAGTGATAGCTGGGTTCAGGCGTTGAGCACTGGTATTTGGCACCGAGAAAATACTGGTGCGATTAGCTCCAGCACTCTTAACTGGATACCAACCCAAGGTTGTTGCAGTTCCAGCAGGGCCGGTTGGGCCAAAGGCAGCCAATGGCTCCAAGGTAATTGCCGACGTTGTTGCGCGGGTAAAGAAATCTGCATAGACTTCTTGACCAAGCAGCAACGATGTACCATTGGTGCTATGAATTATCGAAGTTGTTGGGTCATCATCGCCAACGTTCATCGGGAATTCATAGGTATCGATAATCCATTGGAGCGATGGTTCAGTGCCATTGGCATAAACCAAGCCGCGCAAAGCCCCGTCAATCTTGGGATTAATTGGGTCGTTGCTTTGGATTTGGATAATTGCGCCCTTCGTGCCCAAACTGGTTGCTGCATTGGCGCGCATGACCACATTCAAACTAAGCGTCGCGCTTGGAGCCAAGGTGCGGGGGAAGCTTGGCACATTGGTGATCACAAACGAACCAGCTTCAGGCCCAATCAATTGCACGCCAGTCACGCTCAAATTAGCTTGACCAGTATTGCTAATCACAAAGGTTTGGGTTAGCGAATCGACCGAGCCGCTCGTAGGCCGCGCCAAGTTGAACACCCGGCGGGCTGGCTTGATATCGATCCGTGGTTCTGGCTGAATATCAGGCGTCAGCAGGTAAATTTTTTCTGCCAAATAATCGGAAACATACAAATTGCCGTTGGCAGTATTTTCAATCACGTCAAGCGGCCCCGAGAAATCTTTCATCCCAGGCAAGCCACCTTGTTCGCTAATAATCTCTTTGTTGGCACCAAGGGTCAGCACAACCAAATCTTTGCTGCCGCTATAACGGGTAACAATCAATTTGTTTTTGAGTGCGCCATTAAAGGTGTTCGATTTGTATTCAATCGTGCCGTTTGGCGATTTGTGCAAACCAAAATCCCACGAGAAGCCGCGATAGTTGCGGTCTGGTTGGGTCCCAACTGGGTAGCCAACATTGCTGCCACCTGGGGCAACTTCGGCGGGATCAACCGCAGAGCTTGGATTACCGCCGTTCATGACCCATTCACAGCGTTGGGGATTGGGGTGGCCATAGTAGCCGCCCGGCGTAATCCGAAAGAGAAAATCGGATTGATCGGGAATGCGCGTGCTTGAGCTTGATGATAATTTCGGCACATCAGGCCCAACATAGGCTCCATTGGTGCCAACATCAAGCCGATTTTGACAAGGTGCATAATTCGCCAAATTACCAGGCGTTGCTGGGGTATTGCCGCCAGCAGCTGAGCCGTTGGTCGCGGTATACAATTGGCCATTCGAGTGCCAAATCAGGTCATAGGCGTTACGAACGCCAGAGGCATAAATCGTCACTGGGGCATTTGGCGCAAATGGGTCGTAGGTGCCACCATCTTCAGTTTGCACATTCAATGGCAACGTGCCCAGCCCATTTTGATTGATCCGCAGGACTGCTGCGCCCAGTTTGTGCTCTGGCCGCAAGTTCCAACCATTATCCACAAAACCCATGGCGCTGTTGCTACCAACGGTCATATACAATGCGCCGTCAGGGCCAAACACCAAACTATTCGAAAGGTGGTCACGTGATGAACGTGGCATGCCAATCAAATAATCTTGGGCAGTTGTAAGATTCGCGCCGCTCAAGCGCGTCAGCTTGCCGCTCCAATCGGGGCCACCGCTCAAGGCATATGGGCTATGAGTGATCCACAAAATTGGGTTGGCTGCGGTTGAAGCAGGGTCAAACACCAAACCGATGATCATGCGCTCTTGGGTGGTGCCAGTGTAGGTACGCACCGTTTGAATGGCCAAACTATTGGCGGTATTCAACGTACCATCGGCGTTAATCGTATAGCGCACAATTTGGCCTTTGACGGTTGCAGCGTAGAGCTTGCCATCAGGGCCAATTGCCAATGAGGTATAGCCTTCATCGTTTGGCATCGTAATGCCAGTCGCAACCTTGTTAAAGCGAATATTGCCAGTTGCCGAAGGGCCACCAGCACTGCCAGTTGTAAAGACAGATTCATAGGCTTCAAACGGTTCGCCAGCAATATCGCGTAGCAAACTATTGGTTGCAACCCCAACATTCACCCGAAAACGATATTGGGTAAATGGATCAAGATAGTCATTGGGATTGAGAATAATCACATCGCCAGCTGCTGAGGTAGTCAGCCGCGCTACAATTTCAAAATTATCAATCACCCGAATCAATTTGACAGACGCTGCTGTCAAGGTTTGGGGGTCAAGCCCACCATTAGGAATATAGACGTTTGCTGCGATGAAAATATCACGGTTAACCGAGGTCGAGCCATTGAGTGGCAAGGTGTCGGTTACCCGTGGAGCCTCTAGTAGGGCTTTAGCTTGAACTGGCGTAAGTGGTTGGCGATTGCTCGCCGGAACCGCCGCCGCCACCTGCGTTGGCGGTGCGCCCACAAGCCAAAGGTTGCTAAACAAGAATGCTGCGAGCACCCCATGCAACCAACGAACGATAGACCGCTTCATGGTCATGACCCCTCCTGGAACAGCTTGTGACCCGTAGCGAGTTGTGATTTCAAGCGCTTAACGCGCAAAAAATCGAATCAATCACGATCGATCAAAAAAAGTGCGTTTGCTACGGGCCATCGTTATCGATCAGTATATCAGTTGAGATTAACTAAAAGTACGGTATTGTTATATACAATGGTACTAATTTTGTCAATCTTTACAGTGCAAATTTTGGTTTGCTTGGCCAATATTTGCATGAATTTTAATGTTTTTTGGTACTATTTTAATGTTTTTAAAAACATTTTTAAGGAATTCACGTCATGCCTTAGCAACGATCAGTTCAATCGAGCGTGAAGCCATCAACCAGTGACGACTCCACGCAATCGTGCTTAGTTTTTGAGCGTGTATGGTAGCCAAATCCGATACGTCGGTTGGTCAACGGTTGCGGTTACGCTTGGCGTTTCCGTTTGGGTTGGCGTGTTGGTCGGCGTAGTGCTTGGAGTCAACGTCACAGTCGGCGTATTGGTCGGTGTCAGCGTGCCAGTCGCGGTTGGTGACGGCGTATTGGTATTGGTTGGCGTATTGCTGGCCGTCACGGTTGGCGTGTTGGTTGGCGTGTTGGTCACGGTCGGCGATGGCGTATTGGTCGCGGTTGGCGATGGCGTGACCGTTGGCGTAACATTGGCAATGTTGAGAATTGGCCCCCAAACCTCAATCGCCGCAATTTTGCCTTGATCAACATTGCCCGGCTGACCACTTGGCAAACTAATATTCACCGCTCCATCACTAATATTGGTGCTGAAGGTTTTGGTAATCGGGCGGAAGGTTGCGCCAGTTTCGCTGAAAATATCGAAATTGGTCAACACCGTCGTACCTTCAATTTGAACATTGAATTTGCGCTGGTTCGGGCCTGGCCGCCCATTGGTTCCCCAATAGAGTTCGGCAAAGTGCAATCGCACCGCATAGGTTCCAGTGCTGCTGACCGGAATCGTGTATTGAACTGGCGAGCCACTTGTATTGCGCTCGGAACAATACAAACGATCAAAGTCGCGGGTCACATTGTAAATTTGTGGGCACGAAACCCCTGGAATCAAAACATAGGTGCCACCGCCACTTGAGTATGGGCGGCTTGTACTGCTATCAGGACTCCAAACAGCACCGTCGTTGGTCGTCCAATCACGATCGCCGCTGTTAATTCGCGCCACAATATCGCGATAGCTCAAACGGAAGAAATCGAAAATAAATGAGATCGTGTTTGGCGTTCCATGGTTGGTTGCCAAAATCCCAGTTGGGGTTCCCGTATTGAAAAACCACAATGGAACATTGATTGTGCCAATTGCAATCCATGTGTTGCCTGTCGTTTTATAGTAGGCAGTTATGGTCTGCGCAGCAGGATTACCGTCTAAACGCAGGTCGATATTGCTCACACCAGGCAAAACGATGCTTGGATTATTATTTGTTGGATTGATTTGTAGGTTTCCTGCAACTTCCATGGCAAATTGCAACCCAGTGTCGCCACTGGTACCATCGCCATTGAGATTGGCGGTCGCCACCAATTTCACGTAGTTATCTTGGTTGGGCCCAAAGAACAGGCCCGCCGCTTGATTGCCCTCAGGCGTGCGCCCAAGGAACATTTCAGTAATCCGCGTTTCGACTCGGAAATTGCGATGGGGATCAAAGCCAAGTTGTAAGGCATTGGCTTGGGTATTAATCGCACCAGCATTAGTGCCTTCGGTGGTGATGATGTTGGTAAAACCACCAGCAGCGCCAACCGCAATCTTGGCTTCAGCGGTACGGGTTAAGCCGTTGGTAATTTGAACCCCAGTAAAGCCAGTGTTGGCAACTTTGCCCAATGGCGCATCGCCAGGATTCCAATTGAACTCGACTGGCAACTTGGTATTCGTGCCGTTGGCAGCATCGAAATACAACTGATCGTTGACATCGAGAATCCCATCGTTATCATCGTCAGGATCGGTCAAATCGGAGATCATATCGCCATCGAAATCGTTGGGCACGCTAGCACGGCTACATAAGTTGGTGCCATTTTGATCTTCATCAAAATCGGAGTAGCCATCGTTATCGCTATCGAACGCGCTGGAATATGGCGGCGGTGGCGGACAATTGGGCAAATCTTCTGGCTCAAGGATGGTAATTGCATCGCTGCCAAATTCGGCCACGTAAATCACGCCCTTGGCATCGGTTACCACATCAAGCGGTTGATTGAAGTTGGCCAAGCTTTGGATGCTGGTGGGACTACCATTCGCATCGAGTTGGACGCGGCTCACATCTTGATTTTGGCCATAGGTTGCTACAATCAAATTGCCTTGCAACGCGCCGCCAAAAGCATTGCTAATGTAAGCAGTGATCCCGTTGGTTGATGGCCGGAAATCGTAGGTCAAAGCTGGTGGATTGTAGTTTGGCGGCGTTGGCAAACCTTGGGCATTGCCATTGTTGAGCACACATTCGCCGCGGGCTGGGTTGGGATGCCCACCATATGAGCCTTGAGTCACAATTTTGAGCGTATCGGGCAAATAGCGTGGGTTGATTTCAACGCCACCAGGGCATTGGGCTGCGCTCGGCGTATCGCCGTAGCCATCGTTGCCGCCGTTGACATTGGCATACAACTTATTGTTTAGCCAAATAAAATCATAGACATTACGATAGCCAGTTGCAAAAATTTCAAACTGGCCAGCAAACGGTGTTAAAGCAGAGGCACTATTGACGTTTTTAACGTCAATCCCGGCGCTTGGAAAGCCTGCACTGCGCACATTGGCGCGCAAAATTGCCGCCGAAAGATAATATTCGGCCAAATTGCTGAAGTGAGCGCTTGGTGCACCATTATTAGTGTTGCTCGACGACGAAATATACAGCCAGCCATCTGGACCCCAGCCAATGCTGTTGGTGCTATGGTTTTCGCGTGAACGAGGCAAACCTTTGATAATGTCGGTTGAAGTAGCAAAATTATTGGTGCTGAGCAATTTGCTAATCGTGCCAGAACGGGTGTTGATTTTCTGCGAGGTTGTATCGCTGTTGTAGCCATAGCGTGGGTCGCTATGTGAAACATACAAAATCATGTTCGCAGGCGTTGAGGCAGGGTCAAACAAAATCCCAATCAATTGGCGGCCATTAACTCCGGTTGCTGGCGAGCCATCATCATTAGTATTAGGATAATTGTAGATTGTTTCGATAACTTGGACGGCGGTGGCTTGATGGGTAGTTGGATTAAGCGTAATCGCAAAAATCCGGCCATTGAATTGGCTAACATACAAGCGCCCATCGGGGCCAAAAATCATGCCGGTTGGGCTATCGAAGAGCGAAGCACCAGTTAATCCAGAGCTAGAATTGAAAATTGTTTGGCGAAAAAAACTAATGCTGCCAGAATGTACATGTTGGCGCTCAGGATTATAACTATATTGAATCGTCGAGCGCGTTTGAGCGGCGGCATCATGAGTCGCTGGTTGCAGCAACCACCCCCCAGTCAGCAGACTGAAGAGCACTATCATCACAACCACACGGGCATGAAACTGTCGTTTGATCATCACAAATCCTTTCGAGAACATGAGCGAGCGCAGATCAACCTGCTATGCCAAATTCTTGCTGGTGCTACGCCTATGATCGTGCCGAGATCAGCGAGGCATGTCAAGCGACCGATCACGTGGTACGGGAATGTGGTGACATCTTAACAATTGAAGCCATTCAGCAGATGGCATAACGCTCATAACTCGTCCTCTATTTGTGAACTATAGCGCATAGCAGCATGCTTGTCGTGGGAATTATGGCCTATACTCAGGCGCTATTTCTGTGAGGAGCCACGCTCCACCGTATGGGTGAAGCATGGGTGATAAAAGTTAAATCTATTTAACCTTTTTGGCTCATTTCAGCACATCCACACACTCAAGCGCTGTTCAAGCCGATTATGCTCGCCGCATCTGCATATCAAGTGACTCTATTACAGCATATGGTTGGTTTTTTGTGCGCACGGTTTTTTAAGAATTAAGCCTGTGCCGACCCAACCATAGCAGCAATTTAGCCTAAAACTCACGCCATGCGCTAGAATAACAACAGACTTTCATTCAATGCTGCATGAAAGCGACATTCACTAGGAGGTTCTTGTGCTAATCGATCTTATCGGTGTCCCGCTTGATTTGGGTCAAGGGCGGCGTGGCGTGGACATGGGGCCAAGCGCAATTCGTTATGCAGGCTTACGTCCTCAATTAGAGGAGCTTGGTCATACCGTCATTGATCGAGGCAATCTGACGGCCAGTATTGCCGAAACACTTCCAGTCGGCGACCTCACCTTGCGCTATTTCGAGCCAATCCGCGATACCTTAGTGCAATTAGCCAGCGAAGTTGACCAATCGTGTAGCCAAGGCCATGTGCCGGTTGTGCTTGGCGGCGACCATAGCATTGGCTTAGGCTCGGTCAGTGGCGCTGCCCACAATCGCGATATTGGAGTGCTTTGGATCGATGCCCACGGCGATTTTAATATTCCCAGCACCTCGCCATCGGGCAATATTCATGGCATGCCCTTGGCGGCGCTGTGTGGCTATGGCGACGAACGCTTAATCCACTTGAGCGGTCAGCGCTTGGCCAATTCCATGATCAATCCGCATCATGTGGCCTTGGTCGCGGTGCGCGATCTCGACCCTGAGGAACGCCAACTCTTAACTGAAGCTGGCGTGCAGGTCTTTGCAACCGAATATATCGATCGTTATGGCATGTATGAAACCATGGTGCGAGCAATCAGCGTTGCCAATCAAGGCCGCGATGGTTTTTACGTCAGCTTTGATCTTGATGTGCTTGACCCAGCGGTTGCGCCAGGCGTTGGCACACCAGTCCCAGGCGGCATAACCTACCGCGAAGCCCACTTGGCAGCAGAGCTCATTGCCGAATCAGGGTGCATGATTGGGCTGGATATTGTTGAGGTCAACCCAATTCTCGATGATCGCAATCGCACCGCAACGGTTGCGGTTGAAATTGCGCTTTCAGCACTTGGCAAGCGGGTGTGGCATAAACAGCAACCACGCACCGCACTCTAAATCAAACAACAACAAAAGCGGGGCACAAGCCCCGCTTTGTGATCTCCAAAGGTGCAACGAACGTTATTCAGCGCGAATTGCGTAGGGCAACCAAACCCACCACTGCACTTGGGCTGGTGCTTCAACCACGACGGTTGTGCTTGCTGAAAGCGAGTTGGTAGTGTTGCTCGCGCTTACCGTAACCGTGTAGTTGCCAATCGTCGCGTAGGTGTGGCTCACGTTGGTGGTTGAGGTTGTCACAGCAGTTGAACCATCACCAAAATTCCAAACATAACTGACATTGGTTCCAGCAGTAATCGTGGCCTCGAAGTTGGTAGCTTGGCCAACAACCGTTGGGCCATCGTTGCTTACTTCCAAGCCAGCAACTGCTTGGGCTGGAGGTGCCGATTTGCGCACCATAATCAAACCACGCGAAATATCGCTAATCAACAATGTGCCGCTTGGCAAGTATGGATAAACGCCCCAAGCGCCATCAAAATCAGAATCATTGCTGCCTGGATAGGTATCAAAGAAGGCTGCTTCTTGAATCCTATTGGGATTAGTTACATCCAAAATCGTCAAACCACGCAAGTAATTCGACATGTAATAGTCGTTGTCGATTGTATAGCCGTTGTGATCAATCGCTGCAGTTGGGCCATCCCAAACTGCGCTAATGGTTGGATTATCCAAATCGTGAATATCCATCGTGCGCACCCGGGTGTTGTGACCCTGATTTTGCTCATCCAATTCATCTTGGATGAAGAGATACATTTTATCGTCGCTATACCAGCCTGAGTGGGTGTAGCCGCTGCCCGAATAAGGCCGTGAGCTAATGTGGAATGGGTTGGCCGAATCGGTAATATCCCAAATTTCGACCGACGATTCGCTGAAATCAAACAGTATTTCGCACGAGGCTTGGTGGCCAGGCGCACATGCCGAGGTTCGTGAATCGGTGATGATCATGCTGGTATCGTCGTGGGTGTAGCTAACATTTGTATCTGGCACGCCACTATCAATAATTTGCGGCGTAAGTGGATTGCTAATATCAAACGCGCGGAATACGCCAGAACTCAAACGGCTGCCATTTTTGCCCACGCCGTTCATATACAGCGCAGCAGTTTTGCCAGGCAAGGCCACATTGGTGCTGTAATCAACGTTTTTGATATAAACCGTGTGCGATGAGCCAAAATCAGCGGTATAGGTTGCTGCCAAACTGACCGAAGGATTGGGATCGCTCAAGTGGTTGAGATCAACGATCTGCAAGCCTTGGCTGCGATTTTCGGTTGAAAGATAGGCATAGGCATTCCAGCGATTTTGGGTTGTGTTGAAATATTGATAGACCTTCACTTCGCGCCAGATTGAATTATTGCCGGGCACGGTGCCAATTACGACTGGATTGGTTGGATCAGTTACGTCAACTACGCCTGTGCCGTTGTTGACCCCAATAACTGCATATTCGCGATTGGTATTGAGATCGACGTGGCCCCACAGATTGCTGCCATCGGTAGCCCCAACATTATTGACCTTAAAGTTTGAGAGTGGAACACTACCCAAAAAGTCAATTCCTTTACATTCAAAAATCCCTGCCATGCCATTGACACATGGTTGGGCGGCGCTTGGAGTTTCCAATTCGCTTGGAATTTGAATTCGATTAAGTTCAGGTGTATCGCTACCATCGCGATCTTCAACCCGCGCAAAACCAATCGCTGCCAACTTTTCACGGTAGCGCATCGGAATCCCCGCCACATAGGTTGGATTGGCGCTAGGATCTTGCTCGGTAAAATTATCGCGAGCGCTATAGCCACCGCGCACCGGAATTTGGCGGCTCAGCAATAAGCCAACCGAGCGAGCATCAAATTGATAATCGCCAGCAGCAACCCGAATTTCGTCGCCCTTGCCAGTCCCACGATTAATTGCATATTCGATGGTTAAACAGGGCTGCCATATCTTCGAACAATCACCATCATCTCTGCCAAACGGCGCAACATAGATCTTATGATCATGATTGCTATGCGCCGAAATCGAAGCAATTGGCGCTAACACAAACGCTGCCACAACTGCAAAACCGACCGCTAACGAACGCGACCAACGTCCATTGTGTGTGTACATGCCAGAACCTCACTGTAGGACCATCGGAGAAAATAGGGGCCGCCTTTGGAGATGCCCTATTATACGCGATTCTTAATATGTGTATAATATTAATCACTGGCATTTCTAAAATTCTTTAATCCCTGTGGATGATAGGCAAAATCATGGCAGATCGCGAACAAATTCGGCTGACCGAGCTAGCTTCCTGCGCTGGCTGAGCAGCCAAAATGGGGGCAGGTGCTCTCAGCAATTTAATAAGGAGCTTGCGCTTACCAACCAGTCCACAGCTGTTGGTTGGCCTCGATGTCAGCGATGATGCAGCGGTATATCAAATCAATCAGCAGCAAGCCTTAGTCCAAACGGTGGATTTCTTTCCGCCAATTGTTGACGACCCCTATAGTTTTGGGGCGATTGCTGCGGCCAATGCGCTGAGCGATGTCTATGCGATGGGCGGCAAGCCGATTTTGGCCTTGGCCATTGCTGGCTTCCCACGTGATCTGCCGCCAAGTATTATTCAGGCAATTATGCAAGGTGGCGCAGATAAAGTTGCCGAAGCTGGCGCTGTGCTGGCTGGCGGCCATACGATCATCGATAACGAGCCAAAATATGGCCTCTGCGTGACTGGTTTAATCGATCCCGCACTCATTACCCGCAAAGCCCAAGCCCAAGCAGGCAACCAACTCTATTTGACCAAAGCGCTCGGCACAGGCGTAATCAGCACCGCCAGCAAGCGCCAAGTTGGTGATCCAGCAGATCTTAAACTGGCCATCGAGAGCATGCTCAGGTTGAATCGACGGGCAGCGGAACATATCGCAGCGCTTGGCAGCATTCGTAGCGCCACCGATATTACTGGCTTTGGCTTGCTTGGCCATGGCTTGGAATTGGCGCGCAATAGCCAGGTTGGGCTGCGGATCAACAGCCAAGCATTGCCGCTGCTCCAAGGAGCCTATCGCTACGCCCAAGCAGGGATCATGCCTGGTGGCTTGCATACAAATCGCGCTTATGTCGAGCAACAAATTCAGGTCAACTATGCTGAGACAGTCGATCCAGCACTTCAAGCCTTGTTATACGATCCACAAACCTCTGGGGGATTATTGATTGCGGTGGATGCTGAGCATGCGGCTGCGCTCGAACAGCAATTTGCCCAAGCAGGTGACCCACTTTGGCCCATTGGCGAGATTATTGAGCAGCAATGCATCGAGGTTGTTTAAACGAGCACCATCGATAAAGCTCCACAGCACATCGTGGGCAAACAGCATTAATTCAAAGCATCAATATTATGGTTGGGGATGCGAATCGATTTCAAGCCAGCCAAGCCCATTTTGTGGAGCCTGAAGCGCCAAAACGGTATATTGCTGTTGATTAATTGTCACCGCATCACCAACTTTAACCTGCTGTTGAACCCCGGCCTGCGTGCGCTCAGTGCGAATTTCAACAGTCATCAGATCAGTCGCTTCATCATAACTTTTAATTCGCACCCAATGCTGCGCAAACTCTAAATGAGGAACACCATAGGGCAAGATAACACTATCGGGCTTGGTTTGGGGATAAACAATTGGTTCAGGGTTAGTACTAGGAATTGCTGGATCGGACATTCCACATGCTCCTACTAAAATTAATATGCTTGTAAGCACAATAATTGAAACAACCATACGCATAAAAATCAGTCCTTTTCGTTAATCGAAACCTGCTGATAATGCTTTTTAAATTCATCGAAACTAATTGTTGGATGCTCATAGCCCCAAGGATTATACATGGTCACAGTTTGCTTATTCAGATCAATGCTTTGAATAACATAGGCATGCCGAGCATCAACATCACTTGGAGGGTTTGAAAGCGACTTGTATGTACCAGCAGTAATGGCATCACCACTATCTAAGCGCTGCTTAAGTTGGGTAAAATCAACTTTTGACCCATTGATTTGTGAGGAATCCTTGCCAGTCAAGAGCGCCATAAATTCACCAGGATCTCCATAGGCAATCGCCGCAAAACTACCTTTATGTTGAGCATACGCCTTTTCAATTAACATAGGCCAAATTTCTGAATCATTACTAAGTTGTGCATAGGCTGGAGTTTTACCATCTTTTGCATAAACAAAATCATTTGTAACCGTTACCTCAACTTTTGAGCGTTTACCGAAAAAGCCCAAAAATCCTTGCTCAGGATAAAAAGTTACAGTATATGTCCCATCACCATTGTCCCGAATAGCATTCCGAATTACATCAGGATTTGTTTTGGCAATCGCTGCTAATCCAGCCATTAAATAACAATCAGCAATCAATCCCTGATTAACATCATCGAACGCAATAGCATCACTATCACCAGAACCTTTGGCAAAGGCTGGTTTATCTACTTTTCGATATTCAGGGTTACGCACTTCTGTACTTTTTGCTGCCGGATTGCCATACATACCAATGGTTGGCAGATTAATCCCGTCAAAGGTTTGTTTAAAGAGGCTTGCAGCCTCAATTTCAGCCTCACGGAGCAGACCATTAACATTTAATGTAACTTGTTGCGCGGTGATTAAGACGGCTTTGAGTCGGCCCAAGGCTGGAAAAACATTCGTTTGCATTTCATTGAAAAAATGGTTGGCAGAGTCACCTTGCCAATCACGCAGCAATTGCTGATACAACTGGTTTAATTGTTGATCCAATTGAAGCACTACATCGGCTTGGCGTTGGAAACGGTGGCTCAGTTCGCGCATGCATTCATACTCAATCAAGACAATCGGAGCTGGCATAGATGGACTCCTTGCTGAGGATTGAGAAACAATCAAGATTGTATGCAGAAAAGGGGCAACAAGCTGTTCAATCAATTACATAGTAATATAACAAAAGCTTCAAACAATTGTCAATAATATAGCACTATAATTCAAGATAAACTGCGATAATTGATGCTAATGCTAGTTGGGCAAAAAACCCGTTTCCATCAGATGGAAACGGGTTTGAGGGGGAAACAAGACTTGTTTAGATCAACAGTAGGTTCTAGCCCAACACCCGTGGATCAACTGTTTGATCGACTAGATCAAGAAATTCACTAATTGTTGGCAAATGTGCTGGCGGGGTTGGTTCACCAGCAAACATGCCAATGCGCTCGGCAATCCGTTCAAACTCGCGCAACGAAGCAGGATCAGGTTGATGCTCCTGATTGTAAGGGTCTTGCATGTGTTCAGCAAACCTCAGGGCTTGGTTTGCCAAGGTAGGATACTGCTCAGCCAGAATCGCGGCCAGGGTCAACATCTCATCGCCAGATTGCTCCAAATTTTGGATTTGGGCCTGAAGATCGAAGACTGGTCGTAACAGCTGAAAAGCTCGTTGAAGTTGCCCAGATTTATACCAAACCCGTGCTAACGAGCCTTGCACCCCAGGAATCAAATTGCGGGCATCGTTGTGCAAAGCCAAATTCAGGGCTTCATCCAGCACTTGTTCGGCCAATTGTACATTGTCAATTGCACATGCCAACCATCCACGCGAACTTTGGCAGAGAATAATCCCAACTTGGTTGCCAATCGTGCGGTTAATCTGCAAACTTTGCTGATAGCAGCGTTCAGCATCATCAAAACGACCCAAACCTGTGTAGGAACTGGCCAAATTGCTAAGCGCAGCTGCCTCGCCCGAACTATCATTAATCGCCCGCCAACGAGCTACAACATCTTCGCCAAGCACAACTGCTTGTTGATAATAGCGTTGTTGATAGGCCAATGATGCGAGATTGTGTAAGGCGCGGATTTCGCCAAAGCTATCGCCAACTTGCTTAAACAAGGCTTGACCGCGCTCATACCAAAGCGTGGCATCGGCGTGATCGGCAAAATATTGGGCACAAATGCCTGCGGCAATCGCGGCTTTGGCGCGAACCGCTGGCTCAACTTCGTGCTCGCGCAGCCATGCTTGGAGAATCCACGTGCGGGCTTCTTGGGCATAACCTTTGGTAAACCAAAACAACCAGAGCGAGCCAGCAATCCGCAAGGCTGTGGCAGGATGCTGCTCAACTGCCCAATCGAGCACCGAACGCAAGTTGTAAATATCGCTTTGCAAGCGCGCCATCCACAGCGGTTGTTCTGCTCCAAGCAATGGTTTTTCGGCGCTTTCGGCCAAGTGGGTAAAATAGGCGCTATACAAGCGTTGCAGATGGTTGGCTTCACGCCGTCGTTGCAATCGCCCTTCAGCATACGAATGTACAGCATCGAGCATCAGATAGCGCTGCTCGCCATTGGGCAAGGTTTCGAGCTGCACCAACGATTTATCGACCAACGTTTGCAAGCCTTCGACCACATTAATTGGCACATCAGGAATTCCAGCGCAAATCGCCTCAGCCGATTCCAGCGTCCAGCTGCCACGAAAAATCCCCAAGCGAATAAACAAAACTTGCAGCGTCGGTGAAAGCAGCCGATAGCACCAATCGAGCACCGGCCACAAAATTTCTTTGCGTTGCATGGTGCTATTTTTATCAATCATGGCAGCGCCTAAGCGCAAATGATGGCGCACCATCCGCACTAAATCCGAGGGTGGCAAACTGCGGCTATGGCTCGCCACCAATTCCACCGCCAAGGGCAAGCCTTGCACCAAACGGCACATTTCGCCAATCGCTTGGGCTTGGGTTTGGTCGAATTTAAGCATCGGCTGCAAACGGCGCAAGCGTTCGCTAAATAATTGCACCGCGCCATATTGCATAATTTCGTCAGCACTCAAATGGGCATCTGCCGCCGGAACACTCAATAATGGCACGCGATAGATCGTTTCAGCAGCCACATTCAAGGCTACTTGGCTCGTTACCAAGACCGTTAATTGCGGCACAGCTGCCACCAAGGCTTGCACATCAGAGGCAGCTTCAATCACATGATCGATATTATCGAGAATTAAGAGGCTTGGTTGGGGTGCAAAAGAATGAGCAATCGTGTTAATTAATGGCTGATTGCTGGTTGGAGCAATGCCTAGGCTCTCGGCAATTGTGGCCAATACCAAACCAGCCGCCCGAATCGGCACCAGCGAAACAAAAAAACTGCCGCCAGCAAAGTGGTCTGTATATAAACGGGCACAATCGACGGCCAAGCGCGTTTTGCCTGCACCGCTTGCACCAACTAAACTAATCAAACGCTGGCCTTGGGTCAGCAGTGCCCCAATTTCAGCAGTTTCAGCATCACGCCCAATGAGCGCAGTGGTATACCGTGGAAGGAGATCGGAATGTTCTGTCTGCATATACCCACCAATTGGTTTCTGCTAAAGCTATCAACATTGATAGCAGCCATGCGGCATTGCATCGTCAGTTGTTGTGCATAGCCCGATTGCTGAGCTGTTGCATTGGTTAATCATACACGAAAATGTGGCTTAAATGCACTAGTATCGCTAGGATTGTTAAGGTTGGGGGTCGGGGATCGGTTGTTGGGGTCTAGGGGTCAGGGGCTAGGATATGGGCTTTGGGCTATCGGAAGATAATCAAATCAATCTGTGGAAATCTGTGGCAAAAATCGTTCTTCGTGCTCTTCGCGTTCTTCGTGGTTTCAGTCCTTCGTGCCCTTCGTGCTCTTCGTGGATCAGATTTTAGCGCAGAGGTGCAGAGAGAAGGATGAAGGATGAATTATGAGGGATGAAATATTAAAAGTCTGAATAGTTACGCAAAAACCATAGCACAAAAAGGCAAAGGAGTTAGGCTATTGCTTTGGATTGCTGAAACAATAATCCAGCCAATCTGTGGGAATCTGTGGCAAAAATCGTTCTTCGTGTTCTTCACGTTCTTCGTGGTTTCGGTTATTCATGGTTTTGCTACGCTCAGTACACAGCAATCCCCGTAGAAATACTCCACGGGGATTGCAGCTGATTAATCAGTTTAGCGCTTGTCAGCAAGCCATGTGCGGGCGGCGTTGGTGGTAAATGGTGCAAGCAACAGATTCGCTTCTGGCGTTGCATACGACACGCCAACCAAACCATAATCGACTTCGCGCTCAATCGCGTTGGCTGGTGCATAAACCTTGATGCTGCTATCGAAATCATATGATCGTTGGACGACTTCGAGCGACAACGCACCAAAATCAGGGTCGTTACTATACATACCTAATTGCATTTGATGCAGATAGTTGGCTTCCACCCCAACCCACAAATCAAATTTGAGGTAGCTTGTGCCAGCAGCATCGCTATTGAGCCAAATTTGATATTGATCGGTTGGCGCACCAGCAATCGGCATTGCCCCCATGTGGGTTACTGGCACATCGCCAGTTGGCGTTTCGGGCAAATCTTCAATGGGCATAGCTTCGGGCAAGCCAGTTGCTTCAATATACCATTGGGTGTCAATCCCAGTGCGGCTATAAAGCGTTCCGTCATACAACACCATTTCAACCAAGTCGGTATCAGACAATAAACCAACTGGGCGAATAACCATATAGGCCCGATTGGGGTTTTCTTGCTCGACCTTGGCTACCATCAATGGCTCGCTATTGATTTGCATCAATAATTCACTACGCCCACTTGATTGGGCTTTAACTGCTGGCAAGCTATCAACTCGTTCAGCAGCGGCAGCTGATAAACTCGTCACCATCACCAATAATGCCACGAGAGCAATACGCATACGTTTCAACATAGCCGATTAGTCCCTTTCACTCAACACAACAGGGCGTTGTGCTCGTGATAGTGTACGCTAGCAAGAGTCCTAGGTTACAACAACACAGGTACTATATTTCAATAGCACCTGTGTCACCTCAAAGAGTGATTTGCTCGATTGTGCTTAACTGATTGGCTATGCCGAGCAAGCTTTGAGCAATATAGGCGGGCACATGCTCGGCCCAACCGAAAATAAAGCTTACATTTGGCTCAGCGGGCGGAGCAACCGCGTGCGGATACGGCGCAATTGTGATCAAAAATGCTTGGGCATTGGGGTTGACCTCGGCCAAATACTTGCGCCAAACACTCACAAAACTTTTGCCACCATGGCTATCCTGTGCCCATTCCTCGTTGTCGGTAAGCGCAATTACCACATCAACGACCTCACGCCGAGCGTACAAATAGGAAATGGGCGCTGAAACCGCCGTACCACCGCCAATCTTGATCGAAATTTGCTGGGTAATGTGCAGCAAACTGGGCTGCTGCATAAGCTTTATCTCGACAACCTTCGTATCAAAGGGCAGCAGTTGCGCCGTAGGATTGCTGCGATAGAGCGAGCCAGCGAAAATGCCAGCAATATCGACATAGCGAACGTGTGATTTGGGGTTGAGCCTACCGCGCATCGAGCCAGAAACATCCGGTGCAATCACCACCCGGCCAGGAATTACTGGCATATTCTCAAAGGCCAGTTCGAGCATCTGCGCAAGGGTTTGGCGAATCACGCCTTCTTGCTCATTCATTGGCAGGAAGGCCATCCAAGCAGCATGCAGCCGAAAGGGCAAAATTTTGGCTCGGCGCAAGGCTTCAAGGTCGCTCAAACGGCCAACTACATAGTCAATCATCGCAGGATCGTGAAACACGCCAGCGCGTTGCAACGCTGCCAAATGGCGCAGCAAGGCAAAGTAGGGCATTTGCGTCATCAATACGTGCCACAATTCACGATCTGGCTTAATGGCACCAGTCACAATTTCGTAGGGCAAACGTCCAGTTTCAACCAAGGCTCGCTGTTCGTTTGGGTCGCTCGTGCGCTTCAATTGCTCCAACGCAGCAATTTGCGGCAAGAGCGTGGGCGCTTGCTCGGCCCATGTTTCACGCCAGCATTCGCGATCGATGAGATAACTGAACAAGGCATTGGTGCGATCATCGACTGGTTGCGGGCGGGTGAGCCGCAGCACATCGCGCAAGCTCATGCTGCCAGCGTTCGTGCCACCATATTTAATTGCGTGATATTCGCTCAGGTTTAGCAACCAAGCATTGATCGTTTGCTTGATCGCGCGACCCATGCCGGGCCGAATCTGGCGCGAACGCACAATTTGCACAAAATCTTGCAAGTCGCCAGGTGTAAGAATAATGCGCTTGAAAATTTGGCGAAACAAAGCCAAATCGACAGTTGATAGCACAACCAAGCCAATAATTGGTTGAAGGCGCATGGTTGCTTGTTCACGGGCATAGACCAAGGCTTGCGCAGCAAAAAGTGGGTTCTGGGCCACCATTGCTTTGTACAACCCCAGCGTCAAGGCATAATTGGTGCCTTTCGAGGCATAAAATGTCGAGCCAAGTGTATTGGTCAACAACATTTGCACATAACGTTCAGCCAAACTGCGTTGATAGGTTGGCAAGCCATGATAATTAAGCCCGTTAGCATCGGCAGGGGCGGGTGCAAACAGGCCGCGAACAACGTTCATGACCACCTCCAAATTATAAGCAAGGAAACACCACTTCTCTCGAAAAAAACCATGGCCGAAGCCGAATCACGCTTGCGAATCAAACGCTGTGAATTGGGTTGGGCAACTACATCACATCGATTCGACTTGGCCATGGGGCCACAATAGGGGAGCCTAGCAGGACTCGAACCTGCGCCCGAAGCAATTCCTACTATCACCTCGCGAACGAGGAAGTTGCCGTAGAAGTCTTTGCTCTACCAACTGAGCTATAGGCTCCGTATTAAGGATGAAGGATGAGGGATGAAGGATGAAATCAAACCCACCATTGTTGCACAACCCACCAATTGTTCCGCTCGCCCATAGCCTCATTTCCTCTGCGCCTCTGCGTTAAAACCCTACCTCGCGCTCTTCGCAGTTTCGGCCTTCGTGGATCATCTCAGGTGATACTAACTCATGGTCACAATGGTTCTAAGAAGCGGCTGATTAAAGCCCGCATTCGCCACGTTAACATTGCACGGTTCCTCAGGTAGCTGCATACGACTCCTTCAAACGGTATGCTGAACGCAAGGCTGCTGAGGAAAAGGCGTGGAACTTCGGAATGAGCGAAGTATGTCCCACAAACACCTCAGCAAACTCTCACTTGTCTCCCACAAGCAGGCGAGGAAGTAAACTAGATTGAAAATACCCCACCTCGCCAGCTCGTTGATTCTCTCCCACAAGCGCTACGCCATTAATTTTGTAATCAAACATTGGCCAGCGATTCCTTGGACTAAAGTCAATGCCTGCTCCGCTCGTTCTCTCCCTCAAGCGGTTTTTTTGGCTTTGCCGCGCCATGGCAAGCGCCACGAGGTTGTTGGTTCGGGCGCTGTCTCAATCTGCGCCAATTCCAACACTTTGCGCACATAACTGCGCACTTCGCCGTGGCAAGTATCCAAGTGCTTGGCAACCTTGGCGGCATCTTCCACCACCACCGGCACACGCAAACTTTGGTCAAACCACGAAACAATTCCGGTTACGTCGCGCATAAGTTTGGTTGGCGGCGTTAAGCACACCACCCGAACCAACACATCAGTGCGTTTAATTTTTGGATGCTGTACCGTAAACATGGGGCTGGCAATATAATTTGCGTAGATCAACACTTTGGCAATCAGCAAGCGATAGCGAAGGCTGTCATCACTGATTGAACCAGTGTCTACGACCCATAAATCCAACCCAGGCCGGGCGGGGTCGAGCGAACCCGCAACAATATCAATGCGGGTGGGATCTTCGAGCGTCATGAGCAAACCTCGCGCTAAAACAAAATAGTCGCCACTGCTGTGACGACCTTAGCATTAGCGTGTGTCAGTACGCGTCACACTAGCGGTCGCCATCCATCCTTCGTCCAACTCAGCTCGCCTGCAAAACCGTAGCCTAAATCTACATTACGCAATGAGCCACAATTGTGGGCTAGCGGTGCATAATGGGTGATAGGCTGGTGTTTCGGTTGTGAATTGGTGAGTAGCCGTCGCATGGTGCTCGTTCCTTTCCGATTCGATCTACCAATTTCGGTGATAGGCTCACTATAAACGCTCTACCGCAGCCCGTCATCAGCCATCAGGCGGAAATTCCTAGGCAATTAGGCTGAGAGCAGAACAGAGAACAGAGAAGTTTTGCGGTTGCTTTAACCACGAAGAGCACGAAGAACACGAATGTTAAATTTCTTGGCTACGTAGCAAATACCTAGAACAACAAAACCAACCTTTGTGCTATTCGTGTCCTTCGTGGTTAAATAAAGGTCTATTCTTCGCCCAAAACAAAGCGTCGAATACCATAGGCAGCGCCATCTTCGGCCAGCGTTGGCAGCACATGATTTGCCGCAGCTAAGGCAAAACGATCAGCATTGCCCATCGCCATGCCAAACCCAGCCCAAGCCAACATCGAAGCATCGTTCTCGCGGTCGCCAATGGCGGCAACTTCTGCTTGCGCAATGCCAAGATGTTCAGCTAAAACTGCTAAACCAACGCCTTTGGAACTACCAATCGCCGAAGCCTCGCCAAAATGGTCGTGCGAGCGAAAAATCTCCAAGCGGCCTTGCCAACGTGCGCCCCATTCTTGCATCGTGCGCTCCAATTCGGTTGGGTTGGTAATCCAAACCAGCTTGGTAACAGGCTTTTGGCGCACAATTTCCACCAAATTTGGCACAACGTTCACCGGAATATCAACCAGCGAAAAGCCCAAATATTCTTCAACTTCTGGGCTGCGCTCGACAATCCACAATTGATCGTCAATATAGGCCTGAATATACAAGCCCTCTGCTAAAGCCAATTCAACAACTTCGGCGGCCAAATCGGGCGGCAACGGGTTATCGTAGAGCACCGTACCATCGGCAGTTTGCACATGTGCACCTTGGTAGGTAATTAATGGCGTGGTGATGTTGAGCATATCAGCAAATGGCTGAGCAGTGCGAATCATCCGACCAGTTGCAATCGTGACATGCACGCCAGCAGCTTGGGCAGCAGCAATCGCTGCTTTAGTGGCGGCGCTTGGCTCCAAGCTTGCATCAAGCAAGGTTCCATCAAGATCAAGCGCTAATAAACGATAGTTGGGCGACATCAAAAATCCTCTAAAACGCAACAACGACGTGCAGCTAGTATACCGCAGCGTCGTTGAGTCGATATCCTTGAATGCTTGCTAGTATAACACCCTCAGCGCTCCTGATCCTTGGGTGGATCAAGATAGATCATTGGTTGCTGACTAAGGTCGGCATAGACAATCGGTTGACCTTGAAATAATGGCTCGGTTTCAACCGGCACTGGTTTTATTACGCGGTCTAAACGCCCAATTAATAAAGCATTGCCAATGTAAATTGTGATTGCCAGCAAAACCAAATAGCTGACAATTAACAACATATCGAGCCATGGATTAAAATCTTTCGCTAGCAGATTCCGCACCATAAGCAGATAAAGCCAACGCCCAAGCACCATCAAACCTGCTTGCCAAGCAACCTTGCGCACAACTGCTTGCTCATCGAAGAGTAACAAGCATGGCAGCAAGCCAATCACGACCGAAACAACTGGTAGCAGGGTTTGCAATAGAGCATTCGTGTTTACCAAATGATAGTGATCAACGCTGATGAGGTTCTCGCGCCAGACCCACCTTAAGAGCACCGGATAAACCAGCAACAGCATAATGATCGTTACAACTGGCTCAATCACGACAATACCCAACAAATATTTCATGCGTTCGATTGAGCTTTTTTTGCGCTTCGCCAACCAAATGCCAAGCGCAATCGCTAGCCAAAGCACAAGGTAGATGCCTATAACCATACAATTCTCCCAAATAGATGTTTAGGCAACGCCACTTTGCGACATTGCACCTTCCAAAACATGTTGAAACGCATCCATATCAGCGTTCAAATTGCTCAGCCGCTCAGCAACTTCTTGCGAGGTTTGGCTTGCGCTCGAAGCCTCGGAGGCGCGCAAACGCACAGTTTCAGCCAACACATTATCAAGGTTGGCAGCAATATTTTGCAATTGCGCCGTAATTCGATCATAGTAGGTCGCCAAGGCTTGGGCATTTTGCTGCCGATCGATCAAGGCGGCACGAGTTTCTTTCAATTGATCAACGGTATAGCTGTCTTTGGTCATGGCAATTCGCTGATCAAGATTATCGATTTGCGGTTGCAAGCCATGTGGTGGCGAAGTATACAAATATTGCTCGATCAGTTGGCCTTTATCAGCTAAGCCATGGGCCTGTTGATACAATTCATTAGCCTGCTCGGCAATTGGCTGCAACAGGCGTTGCAACGGCCCAGCAGTTACATTGGTCGAGCGCGTAATCTCGCGGCGAGTATGATCAATCGTATCCAAATGTGATTGAAAGGTGCGGCTGGTAATTTTGGCCAATTTTGGCGCTTCGGGCTTTTGCGCCAAAATATTGGGGTCGCTGGCCAACGCCCAGAGCATCAACCCATAGGCAATAATTGCAACCACAATCAACCAAGGATATATCGTCAGCGACATAACAATCCCAACTGCCAAGACAACTAAGGGCAGGGGCTTGGTAGCCGCAACGCGTAAAGGGTGCCGTGAATTCATAAGGCTACATCCAATCTCTAGAAAAATTGCTTGCTGGTTAACGTTTAACACTTGGTTCGATCGAATTCCACAAATCCAGCACCGCTTTAATGGTGGCAGCATCTGGCTCGGCTGCTAAGTTCGCAATGCTCATTTGCACACCAGCACTTTGGTATTTTACAAATGGCGAATCGGCTGCGTCAATTGCTACATCGGGGTCGACTGGGCGAAAGCCTTGCTGCACCGCCGTCGTTTGTTGGTCTTTTTCCAAGAGAAATTCACGCAATAAGCCAGCAGCTTCGCGTTGATCGACGCTGCTCCACGAGGCATCCAAAATTGCCAAGGGATGGTCGCTATATAAATTTTGGGGTGGATACAGTAAGAGCAATTTGCCAAAACGGCCCTGCGATTTAGGCAAATATTCTAAGGCTGTGCTTTCGTAGACGACGGCAGCGCCATAGGTGCTTGGGCCAACTTGCACCATTTTGAGCATCAACGAGCCAGTGCTTTCGGCAAATTGTTCGACATTTTTGGCATAGCCTTGCAGCCATTCCACAAACTTGGGATCGCTAATATCAGCAGCGGTTAAGCCATTAGCTTTATTATGATAGGCATAGGCCATCAAAACCCAGGCTTGAAACCCACTATTCGAGGTTGTTGGGCTAGTTTGGCTCATGAGAATTTTCTGGTTGCGCATAGGCAGCAATACCCCATCGTGCAAAGCTTGCCAAAATTGCGCATCTTGCGATTTAACCAGCTTCGATGCAGGCGAGCCTTCGTAGGACACCAGCACCAGCGGCGAAATCAGCAACGGCTGAGCATCAGCAGCCAAATTCGTTTTGCCATCAATTTGGGCCGCATTAATTTGGGTAATTTGCAGGCTACTTGCTGGGCTAATTGCGGTTGGGCGTAAATTCCCAGCCTCCAGTTGGCTCACAATCTCCTGCGAACCGCGCGCAATCAATTCGACCTGAATTGGCTTGCCATCGACCGTGGGCTTGGTCGCGAGCCATGTATTAACCGTTTGCTTGAGCCAAATATCTTTTTCACTGCTATAGACGATTTGGAGCTTAATTGCCTGACTTGGGTCGGGCGTGCTCGGCATTCTGGTTGGTAAAATTGCCAACGGCGCTGATGAATCCAGCCAACCGTTACTGACCGCCCCAACGACAAATGCACAAATCAGAAAAAATCCTACTGCAACCACCCATGCCTTACGCATAACAACTCCGTTCTATCCAAAGATCAAGAATGCTCTAATGTTATGGTTTTATTAAGCAAAAATAGCATTTCAGCCCATTAGAATGAGCAATTTATCTACGCCATTTACGTGGTTTCCTTACAGCAAGTCTAGTGCAACGAAGCTTAAAAAGCTAGCCCAAAATGCCCAAAATCCTGAGCATTGGGTAGTTGCAGAGGGCTGAGTTAGGCCAAATCGACGCCATGGCCAGCGACAGCGGGTAAGGTTAAGCGTCCGCCAGCTTGTTCAAAGCCCCCAACAAACGGGTGCTCAGCAATAAACAGCGGCGTATCCAAATCGACAAACTGGAAATTGCCATTGCCAGCTGCCAAATTGGCCGAGAAGCTCATGGCCAAAATGCTTTCGACCATCCCGCCAATCATCAAGCCTAAACCTGCGGCCTCAGCAATCGCAATCATGTTCAAGGCTTCGGCCACGCCAGCCTTCATCAATTTAATATTAATCACCGTGGCAGTGCCTTCGCGAGCAATTCGCAGCACGTCGCTGGCAGAGCGCGCCGATTCGTCGGCGGCGATTGCAATGCCCGCCTGAGCGCTAAGCTTGGCCATTCCAGCCCAATCCTCACGCGGCAACGGTTGCTCAAAAAGAGTCAGCGGAATCGTCTCGGCCTTGCAGGCAGCACAAAAAGCTAAGGCTCGCTCCAGATTGTAGCCGCAATTGCCATCAACAATTAATGGTGCATGTGGCGCAGCTTGGTGAATTGCCCGCACTCGCGCCAAATCGTAGCCAACATGCTCGCCAGCAGTTTTAACCTTAATCACGTTAATTCCACGAGCAACAATCGCTTTGGCCGAAGCTGCTGCATGGGCTTCATCGCCAGCAGTAATTGTCATATCAGTTTCGAGCTGCTGGCTCATACCGCCAAAAAAGATGTGCAGCGGCACCTTGTAATGGCGGGTTAAGGCATCAAGCATGGCCATTTCGAGGCCACAACGGGCCGCAGCCGCCTCGTGATCGAGCTGATTGAGCATTAACGCCAACTTTCGCCATGCCCGTACATCTGCACCAAGCAAGCTTGCTTGCAAGGCTTGCACAGCAATAAGGGTGCTCGCTTGAGTTTCGCCGCTGACCGCCGGAAAAGGAGCTGCCTCGCCTAAGCCAAGCGTGCCATCGGCTAATTCGATTTTGATTAAGACATTGGCAGCAACTGCTTGGCTGCCGCTGGCAATAGCAAAAGGCTCGGTCAAGGGCAAATTAATCGCTTCAGCGCTGATCGTGCGAATCGTCGTTGCTAGCATAGCGGTGCTCCTATCCTACAAGTTTATTGCTTGTATTATAGCGGCGCTTCGCCCGCAAACCGAACTATTTAAAGCAACTAAAACACCAAACGCTGGTTGATGTATTCAACCAGCGTTTGATCGTTTGGAGGCGACAATGGGATTCGAACCCATGGATCGCGGTTTTGCAGACCACTGCCTTACCACTTGGCTATGTCGCCAACAGGCGGGATTATACCACAGCATCAGCTTCACTGCAAGAATGATGAAACTGGTTGGAATCTCGCTGCAACAATTCAAAATAGCCCAGCGTCCTAGCTACCAGATAATCAAACAATTGCTTTTGAAGGAGCTACACCAATGACTACGCAAGTTTCCAACCGTTTGACCCGCAGCGCTACCGACCGCCGTTTTGCTGGCGTTTGTGGTGGGATTGCAGAATATTTGGCCATCGATTCAATCTGGGTTCGTTTAGCTTTCGTCTTCTTAGTTTGGACTGGGATTAGCATTTTGCTCTACCCATTGTTGTGGTTCATTATGCCTCGCGGCGCAGTGAGCTACTTGGCTCAATCAGGCCAAGTTATCCAACAACCAATCAACTATCAAGTTGCCCAAAGCGTTGGGGTTCAACCAAGCGTCAATGCTCGCTTCGACCCAATGACTGGCCAAGCAATCAAAGCTGAACCATATCGCTTCGACCCAGTGACTGGTCAACCAGTTGGTCAAAGCATTCCAGTTAGCAACCTTTCAACTCCAGTTGCCACGGTTAGCCCAGATGTGATCAAAGCTCGCCGCAACTTGTGGCTCAAGAGCGCCTTGGTTATCGGTGGCGCCTTGTTCCTGAGCAGCATCTTGGTCGACATCGCTCCAGTGCTGATTCCAGTTGGCTTGGTCGTTGCAGGCGTGTGGTTGATTCGCAACAACAAAATCTAATTCAAACACCCTAACCGCCCTTGGTGCTTCGCACTGAGGGCGGTTTTTTGTTGTTCATACATGGCAACGATTGAATGCTTGACGCAGCTAGGCTATGCTATGATAGCATTCAGCACAGTGCTTTCGACTTTCTTGTGTTTTGGAGGATCACCGACTCATGTCCAGTTTTCTGCTAAACGCTCACTCTGGTTGGCGTTGGATTGTTATGTTGGCGATTGTGGTTGCCGTTGGCTATGGTTTGTGGGGTTGGCTCACCAAACAATCATGGAACGACACCGCGCGCAAAATTATGTTGTTCACCACAATTGCAATTGATATTCAGTTGCTGCTTGGCTTAGCCTTGTATGTTGTCAACAAATCGTGGAGCCAACTCAATCCTGCGACGGTGCGCTTTGAACACCCAACAGTGATGGTACTGGCCTTGGGATTGGCCCATGTGGTTAATACCAAAGTCAAACGCGGCGAAATTCCAGCCGCCCGCTATCGCTTGATGGCGCTCGGCACAATTGCAGTTTTGGTGTTAATTGTGGTTGGGATTATGCGCTTGCCAGGCAATCGTTTGTTCGGCATGTAGTAATCCACAAAGAACCATTAAAACCAATGCCCTGCCGAGTGTGCCAACTCAGCAGGGCTTTTTTGTACGTTTAGCTAATTTATCAAATGCAATACGGCAAAAATCATACTCATCGCAAGTGAAGCCTACGCTAATTTTTTATACAGCGCAGAACCGTCATAGCTAGCTTGCAAGCCTAATAGAACAAAAAAGCCACCCAAAACCTGCTTGTAACCAGCCATCTTCAGCACTAAATGCAGCCATCAAACTAATAATCCAGTTAAGCCCACCAGCAACGACCGCGAGTATGCGTGTTTCATTGGTTTGCATAAAGCATCGCTCATTCACCAAAGTATATTCAAATCCAATCAATTCTATGCTACGAGCCACATTGCCGCATGGTTCAGAGGCTCAGGGGGTGGCTGTGCAGCCACGAGCTAATGTCTGGCGCAGTCAGCGGGCGGCTAAAATGATAGCCTTGGCCATAATCACAGCCCAAATCGCGCAAAGTTGCCGCTTCTTCGATAGTTTCGATGCCTTCGGCAATCACATTCATGGCCAATTGCTGCGAAAGCATGATAATTGCGCGCACAATTTCGACGTTGCGACTGCCACCGCTCATAGCATTGATAAATGAGCGATCAACTTTGAGCGTATCTAAGGGGAAATGGTGTAAATAGCTCAATGACGAATAGCCAGTACCAAAATCATCAATCGCCAGCTTTACACCTAAATCTTTGATTGCATCCAATTGCGCCCGCGCCGATTCCAAGCCATGAATCACCATGCTTTCGGTAATTTCCAACTCCAATTGGGCTGGGGCAATCCCCGTGCGTTGAATAATCTCGCCAAGGGTTTGAATCAGCATGGGGCTGGCCAATTGACGCGCCGACAAATTGACCGAAAGCACTTGTAAGCCAGAGCGTGAATGATCAGCTTGCCAAGCCAAAAATTGCCGACACGCAGTTTCGAGCGCCCAAAAGCCAATCGGCACAATTAAGCCGCTTTCCTCGGCCAAAGGAATAAAGTCGTTGGGCAAAATCATGCCACGCTGAGGGTGATGCCAACGCAACAAAGCTTCAACGCCAACCATCTGGCCAGTTGGCAAGGCCGTAATTGGCTGATAATGCAAAATCAATTCGTGGCGCTCCAAGGCTCCACGCAAATCAATTTCCAGTTGCCAACGCTCGGTTAGCGCCGCATGCAAAGCCCGATCAAACAAAAAGATTTGGCCAATGCCAGCAGTTTTGGCCTGATACATCGCCGTATCTGCTTCGCGCAAGAGAGTTTCGGCCTGGGCTTGACCATCGCCAAGGGTTACCCCAATGCCGAGCGAGGTATAAATTGGTTTATCGGCCAACAGCATGGGCTGGCTAAATTGCTCTTGAATACGTTGAGCATGCTCCAGCGCTTGCTGGGCATGCTGAACCTGAGCCAGCACCACGACAAATTCATCGCCGCCCAAACGAGCAGCCAAATCTGCTGGGCCAAGCGTTGCTTGCAGGCGTTGGGCAATCGTTTGCAGCGCCTGATCGCCCACATCGTAGCCCAAGGCATCATTGACCGCGCTAAATCGATCGACCTCGACGAACAACACCGCAAACTGCTGTTGATCAAGCTGGCGCTGAGCAATGAGGCGTTGTAGTTGAACGACCAAGCTGTGGCGATTGGGCAAGCCAGTCAGCCAATCGATTGTTGGTGGCGTTCGATCAAGCGCAACTGCGTTAAGCTCGCGGCAACTGATAATCCAATAGCGCCCAACTTGATGCCAGCACGATTCTAAAGGTTGCCATGAGCCATCGGCATGGCGATAGCGCAAGGGTTGCCATTGAATATGGCTGGTTGGCTGATGCAGGGCTTGCTGAAAATGGTGGTATGAATCGGGATGCAAAAGTTGGGCGAATGCTGTGCCATTGAGTGATAAATCGGAGTAGCCAAGCTGTTGGTTCAGGGTTGGGCTGATTGAAACAAGCCTGGAATGCTGATCGATGATCAGGGTTTGTTGACTCTGCGGCCAGTGCCATAAGCTCAATTGGCTGCTAATTTGCAGCGCAGTGCGCCGACGCAGCCAACGCCAGCAAACCCAAACCCCCAACCAGCATACGAGGCCGATCAAGATCAATTCGGTTGGCAAGAAGGCCGCTTGGACAGTCGAATCGGGCAATCGGATGGTGGGTGTTTGAACACTCATGACACCTGCGTGAATCAGCCTAAACCTGCGGTCAGGGCAAATTTAGACATTGGGAACTCAGAGAATTACATCCTACCTGAGTTCGTAGCTTTGTCGAGTAGGAGTTTTCCAACTTCTACAGGCGGTTTTTTGCTCACCGTATGCACTCTAATTGCCCCTTCATGGTTCACTCGTTACTGGGAGGAACAGGGGAATCAGGGCTACGAACTTTGTCGAGAATTTGGTCGAGCCGTTCGCGGCTATCGCTAATTTTCAGCACTTCGCGGAGCATTGGCCACAACGGGCTAACCGCGAGCGCTGGTTCATCGGCCTTGCCATTAAACACCGCTTCGGCCAAATTGGAATGGCGGCTGGCCAACAATTCACGGCCTTTGATTTGATCGATAAAGGCTTGGTGTTTGAGCATCAAAGCTGCAACATTATTCGGTGATAAATGGTCGCGATACAGCGCTAATGGCGCCCGTGGGTTCAGATCCATTTCTTCAAAACGACCCAAAATATCGCGGTGCATTTCGCGGCGATACTCAAGGCTGGGCTGCATCTCTTTGCCATACAATTCGCGATAATAGGAAGCGGGATAATTGCCCAAGCGCGAAAGCAGGTCGGCCATGCGTTGGCGATGGCGTTCGTTTGGCTGCCACAAATATTCCCAAAGCACAAAATCTGGCTGCACATTGGCAATCGCATTCAAGGTCATTGGCAATTGGCGATCAGTATCAGTCAAATAGGGAATGACTGGCAACATTGCCACGCCGGTGGGAATTCCTGCCCGTTTGAGCGTATTCAGCGCTTCTAAACGAGCAGAAGGCGGGGCCACTTTGCCCTCTAATTTTTCTGAAAGCAAGGGATCGATGGTGGGAATGCTCATCACCACAATCGCCAAGCCCTGCTCATTCATGCGTTGCAAAAGAGTCAAATCATCCATCACAGCCAAACTTTTGGTCAAAATCAAGACTGGTTGTTTGGCAACCTGGCACGCCTGCAACATCTGGCGGGTCAGGCGATAGGTTTTTTCTGCAGGTTGATAGGCATCGCCAAGGCTAAATGCCACAAGATCACCGCGCGAAATTGTGCTCAATTGCTCTGCAAAGCGGTCGGGCAAATCCACATTAGCGCGGATAACCTCGTTGAATGGCCGCTGACTGAACGACCAGCCATCGCAATAGGCACACCCAAATTCGCAGCCCACATATGGACCAACTTGATAGGTCGAGAGAAAAAATTCATTAATTGTAGGGCGACGAGGTGCAAGCGCTGGCCCACCAGGCCGCTCTTCAACATAATAGGCCATTAGTCGACTCCATGGTGTAGTTATTCTTGCGCATTATACCCAAACTTTGGCCATGTGAATTGCAGTTGCTCGGGCCAGCAACTCGTGGAGCGTAACCTGCTCATGGCGTGGCTCGTACTAAAGGACGAGGGCACGTTGCAGATTTTACAGCTCAAGTTCGCCCCTGATTCGGATGTACAATCCAAATCACTGATTTATAGTAGATATTAGGCAGTATGCTGATTGGAGAATCCAATGCTTCAAGCGCGATATAGTTCTTGGACTGGGCGAAAACTTGAAATTCATAGCCCTTATCACGCCCCATTCGAGGTTGAATTTAGGGGTTGGCGCAACACTGTCCAATGGCAAATTGGCGCGAATTTCTATAGTCTTGAAAATCCAAAAGGCAAGGGCTATCCCATTACGATCACAATCAATGGGCAAGAATTAATGCGAATTGAGCGCTTTGGGTTTTGGAAACCAATTCTCGAAGGCCACTATGCAAACCAACCGTTACGCTTTGAACGGCCATCGGCCTGGAAAAGTACCTATCAGGTGTATTTGAATTATCAGATTGTTGGCGAAGTTAAAACCGAAGGTTTTTGGAATCGGGCTATGATTGCTAATTTTCATGATTCACAGCCTTTTGATTTGCAACTTGGCTGTTTATTATTTGCAATAACGACCTGGCGACGTGAGGCGGCGAGTGCAGCAGCAGCATCGTAAATTAAGCTTACGCCAACGCTTGCGCCAACGGTTTGGCACGCTACGCTGGAAACTCACATGGTCATATGTGTGGATCAGCGTAGCGCTGACCTTGTTGATCAATACCTTAGCGTTTCTTGTTGTCATGGGCGCTGCACCCCCGCTCAATGCACCTACCCTCCTCAGCGCAGCCCAAAATCATGCTGCCGAATTTAGCACGTTGCTGCAAGAGCCAACCGATTCGCGCACAATTCAACAAATCTTGCGCTATCGTTTTGGTTCGTTACGTGGTCAGTTTTTGCAAAATAATCTGGAATTGGCAATTAGCAATACGGTTAATAATACGCCCAGCGATCTTGCGCAAGAGCTTATTTTGATGCCTGCCGAGGCCTTTACCCCAGAGGCAACCAATGATTTCAGCCAAAGTTATCATTTGCTGCTGCTCGATGCCAAGGGCACGGTGCTTGGCGGCACGTTTCCCAGCTATAGCCCTGCTAGCCAACCATGGAACGATTCGGTAGTTGGTAATGATCGGCGGGTTGTGCAGGCAGCACTGGCTGGCAGCGACGAGATTGATCAACTGACTTGGACGTATGACAAATATTTAGTGATTGCAACGCCAATCCGCGACCAAGCCAACCAGGTTATTGGCGCATTGTATGTTCGTTCGCGGTCCCTTAGCCAAAATCAAGCGATTGTTGCCTTGCTGATGGTTATTATTTTTATGATTAGTTCGGTTGTTTCGCTGATTGCCAATGCACTGATTGGGATGGTCTATGGCTGGTTTGTGGCGCGTAATTTTGTGCGCCGCTTGGTGCAGCTTACCAAAGCCACCGATAGTTTGGCCACTGGCAACTTGAGTGTACGGGTCAACGACACGGCGAGTGATGAAATTGGCCAATTAGCCCGCCGCTTTGATAGCATGGCCCAAGAGCTTGAATCGAATGTCAAAATGTTACGCCAACTTGCCGATCGTAATGCGGCCTTGGTGGAGCAAGCAGGCCAATTAGCAATTGTCGAGGAGCGCAATCGGCTTGCCCGCGATTTGCACGATAGCGTCAGCCAAGAGCTATTTAGCGTAACGATGTTGGCGGCGGCAGCGCGCAATTTATTGCCAGCCCAGCCAGATAAAGCCCGCAGCCAAGTTGAACAACTCAGCCAAATGGCCCAACGGGCCTTGCACGAAACCAGAGGCTTGATCTTCGCCCTGCGGCCAGCAGCGCTTGGCGATCAAGGGTTAGTTCCAGCCTTACGGCAACTCGTCGAAGAGGCTGCTCGACGCCAAGGGCTGCAAATTCAGCTCAACATCAACGGCGAACGGCGCATTCCCTTAGATCACGAGCAAGCGTTATACCGAATCTGTCAAGAAGCGTTGGCTAACATTACCAAGCATAGCGGGGTTAATAGCGCCAGCGTTAACCTCGAATACGAGGCCCAGCACACCATTTTAGAAGTGAGCGACCGTGGCCGTGGCTTTGATGTGCAGCAGCCACGCAACTCGCACTCGCTTGGCTTAATTAGCATTCAGGAGCGTGCCAATGCAGTTGGCGGCACAGTCGAAGTAACCGCCGCTCCGGGCCAAGGTACAAGCCTGCGCATCGTTGTACCACGCAGCCAAACCGGGCTTCTGGTGGAGCCACGTTAATAGCACGAAGGGACGGAGCATGCACGAGCAAATACGGGTTGTTTTAGTTGATGATCATGTGGTGGTACGGGTTGGCTTGCGCGCCTTCTTGGATACCCAGCCCGACATTGAGATTGTGGGCGAGGCCGCTTCTGGCGAGGAAGGCGTTCAGGTTGTCAGCCACGTTTTGCCCGACGTGGTGTTGATGGATTTGCTGATGCCTGGTATCGACGGCGTGGAAGCAACCCGCCAAGTGCGTGGCGCCTCGCCATCGACCCAAGTAATTGTGCTCACATCGTATAGCGAAGATGAGCGGATTTTTCCGGCAATCAAGGCAGGGGCGCTCTCGTATTTGCTCAAAGATGTTGGGCCTGATGCCTTGGTCGCGGCCATTCGGGCAGCGCGACGCGGAGAAGCGACCTTGCATCCAATGGTTGCCTCGCGCTTAATGACCGAACTCACCAGCTCGCGACGCTCGCCATTGGATACCCTAACCGAACGCGAACGCGAGGTATTGACGTGCATTGCCCGTGGCATGAGCAATGCTGAAATTGCCGATCATTTGGTCATTGGCGAGCGTACGGTTAAAACTCACGTCAGCAATATTTTATCCAAGTTACATTTGCAAGATCGGACTCAAGCGGCAATCATGGCCTTGCGTGAACGCCTTGTTCCGCTTGATGATGAACAAAATAAATAATAACTGCAACATTTAGCCCAATGTTAACGTTATACTAACATCGCAGCCTATAGAGGAGCATTCTATGAGTGGAATCGCAATTACCGCTGAAGGATTGACGAAAGTCTATAAAAATGTCCCAGCAGTTAATAATTTAAGTTTATATATTCCAGAAGGTACGATTTATGGTTTCTTAGGCCCTAATGGTGCAGGTAAAACCACCACTATCCGTATGTTATTGGGGCTCATCCGACCAACAGCGGGCAAAGCAACAGTTTTCGGTCATGATATTTTACATGCTCGCCAAAACATTGCACCATATGTTGGAGCAATTGTTGAATCGCCAGCATTTTATACATTTATGTCGGGTTTAGAAAATTTACGTCTTTTAGCCCGCTCTGGTGGTCATGATTTACCCCAAGCCCGCTTTGATGAATTAATTGAATTTGTGGGTTTGCGTGGCCGCGAAAAAGATAAAGTTAAAACCTATTCGTTGGGGATGAAGCAACGGCTTGGCGTGGCAGCAACTCTGCTCAACGACCCCAAACTGGTGTTTCTCGATGAGCCAACCAACGGGCTTGACCCTGCTGGAACGGTCGAAATGCGCAATTTGATTTTGCGCATGGGCCAAGAAGGCCGTACGGTTTTCCTTTCGAGCCACTTGTTGTTTGAAGTAGAACAAGTTTGCTCGAATGTGGCAATTATTCAAAAAGGTGTAACGATCAAACAAGGTCGGGTACGCGATTTGCTGGCTGCTGAAGGCGGCCCAGGCTATGCAATCGAGGCTGCGCCATTTGAAAAAGCCATGGCGATTTTGCAAGAAATTCCCGAATTAAAAGCCACCAGCTTTGACCAACACTGGATTAATATCAACGCCGAACCGCAGGATGTGCCACAAGTGATGCGCAAATTGGTGCAAGCTGATGTTGATGTGTTCCAAGTGGTGGTGCGCCAACGCTCGCTCGAATCGTTGTTCTTGGAAATTACTGGTAACGGTGGCGCAGCTGCGCAACAACCGTTGGCTGAAGTTGTGGTAGGGGGTCGCTAATAATGTGGAATTTATTTCGCGCTGAATGGACGAAAACCTATAAACGTCCAGCCAATATTGGCTTGTTTCTCGTTACCTTAGGTATTATTTTGCTCGGTTTTTTGGGCATGGTTGGGATATCCTTGTACGAAGGTATGGATAGCCAATTTGCTGAACAAATTCGTCAACTAACCTTGTTTCCCACGAGCTTACAAGTACCATTAATTGTGCTGAGCCAACTTGGCTCGATTTTAGCAATTGTCTTTATGAGCAACAGCATTGGCGCTGAATACACCAATGATACGTGGAAAGTGCTGCTGCCACGCCGCGCGCGCCGCAGTGATTTCATCATTATCAAAGTTGTGATCTGTTTGTTGTTTATGACCTTATTGATTGCCATTTCGCTGATTTTTGCTGCACTCTTAGGGGTGCTTGTTAATTTGATCGTTGGTGGTGATATCAGCAATCTGGAGCAATTTTCAGCTTCAGAGCTGTTCAAATCGCTGGTGCCAATTTTTATGCAGTTGATCGTCTTTTCATCAATTACCCTCTTGGTAACCATGGCCAGCCGCTCAACGATTATGGGGATTGTGTTTGGGATTGTTGGGAATACTATATTTAGTGTTGCCGCAAGTCTTTCCAAATTAGCTGCCAAAATTCTCCCTAATTTACACATTAGCAATCTTGAAGCCAATTGGTTATATGATGGTGAGCAAAAAACTGAAGTCATTAAAAGAATCGATATGGCTTTTGGCACCCCGATTTCGCTAACAACCAGCCTTATCGTAGTGGGAGCCTATATCTTTGGCTCAATTATTATCGGCTTAGTGCTGTTTCAACGGCGGGATATGGCGGGGCAATAGCTTGTAGCTCTCAAGAGGGTTTGGGCCGTGGTCTTCATTGACCACGGTCTTTTTTTAGCACAAGGCCAAGAGGTCGAACAACACTGCCGAGGCGGTTACTTCAACTCCAGCGCCAGGTCCGCGTACCACGAGCGGTCGCTCTTGATAACGCTTGGTCGTCCACGCCACCAGATTATCGGGGCCTTTGAGCGAGCCAAGTGGACTATCGTTGGCGACTGCTTGCAAACCAATGCGCGCGCCATCAGGCGTAATCGAGGCCACATAGCGCAAGGTTTGGCCTTGGGCTACGGCCTCTGCTTGACGTTGGGCATAGCCAGCATCAAGTTGCTCAAGCTGGGCCATAAATTCAGCAATGCTTAAATCTGCAAACTCAGCAGGGTACAATGGCTCAATCGCAATATCGCTCAAGTTCCATTGATAGCCCAACGTTCGCGCCAAAATCAAGGCTTTGCGTGCAACATCAACTCCGCCCAAATCATCACGCGGATCTGGTTCAGTCCATCCCAAGGCTTTGGCCTCGCGCACGGCGCTTGAATAGGGCTTGCCTTGTTCAATCGACGAGAGCAAAAAACCCAAGGTGCCACTCAAACAACCTTCGATCCGTTGCACCTGATCGCCACTATCACGCAGTAAATTGGTGGTGACGACAATTGGCAATCCTGCGCCAACCGTGGCTTCATAGCGGGTGCGGCGCTCGCCAACCAAGGCTTGAAACAGGTTTAAGTCGTCGCACAACGGTTTTTTGTTGGCCAAGGCTAAGCGCTGGCCTTGGGCTACTAATTCAACCAATTGGGCGGCGTTGGCTTCAGCGGTGGTATCGGCCACCAAACAGCCAGCAGGCAAGGCGGCTCGCCAATCGCCGCTGGTTCCTTCTGGCAAGCTGGCCAAAGTTGTGCCTTGAGCTTTGGCAGCGGCCACCGCCAACCAACGTTCGTTGCTCAACGGCCCTACGACATAGCCAGAACGATCAGCCACCAAGGCAAGCGTAAAATGGGGCAATGCTTGGGCTAGCACCGCCCGCCCGACTCCACCAAAGCCATAAATTGCTAAATTGTGCATTGTTAGCGTCCTTATCTGATGTGTCGGGCTGTATTGTACGGGCTAGCTAACGATTTCGGCAACATTTTGGATCAAGCTTGACGCAAATCCGCTTGTTAGTCGGCTTTACGCTGCTTTTTGAGCAATTTACGCACTTTTTCTTCTTCAGCAATCACTGCTTCAACTGCTTTGCTTGCAAGTTTGCCTGCATCGACCAAGGCATAGGCTCCCGACCGATCGAGCACCAACACATTGTCGTCGTCGAACTCGAAGGGCATATCGGCAACCAGCATTTCAACCACAGCCTTGAGAATCGCAATCCGTGCCCAACGTTTGTCGTTGGCGGCAATCACCTGCCATGGCGCGGTTTCGCTTGAGGTGCGGGCCAACATTTCGTCGGTGGCAATTGCATATTCTGGCCATTTCTCGCGATTGCGCCAATCTTCTTCGGTTAATTTCCAGGTTTTAAGTGGATCTTGTTCGCGGTCGCGAAAGCGTTTTTCTTGCTCCTCGCTAGAAATATGCAGGAAAAATTTCAAAATTGAGGTTCGATCGTTATGTAAAATCCGTTCAAAATCGTTGATTTCGCCATAGGCTTGGCTCCACTCGCGCATGGTCGCAAAGCCCTCAACCCGCTCAACGAGTACACGACCATACCACGAACGATCAAACAGCACCATCTGGCCATCGCGGGGCATGCGGTTCCAGAAGCGCCAAAGATAGTTGTGGGCGCGTTCTTCGGGCGTGGGGGCAGCAATTGGATGCACCACAAAACCGCGTGGATCGAGCGCTTCGGTCAGGCGTTTGATTGCGCCGCCTTTGCCGCTAGCATCCCACCCTTCAAAGACTAACACCATCCGATGGCCAATCTGGGTTACGGCGCGTTGCAAGCGCAACATTTTAAATTGTAATTCTTCAAGCTGGCGCTCGTAGGATTTTTTGCCCAAATGCAGCGATAAATCAACTTGGTCAAGCATTGACATGAAACGCTCCTTTAAATGCAAAACGCCCCGCAACTACGGAGCGTTGGCACAAATGCTTAGACAAATTCACGTAAGCGAGCTGAAATTTCTTCAATCCGTTGGCGATTGATTGAATAATATTTTGCGCCTTTATCGCGCCGCACATTCAGCACCCCAGAAGTTTCCATCAGCTTCAAATGGCGAGAAACCGCCGATTGGTGAATATCAAGCAAGTTGACAATTTCTTGGGCATATAATTCACGGCCATGCAACAAGGTCATAATTTGCAGGCGTGTTTTATCGGCCAAAGCGGCTAATGGCTGATAGAGGCTTTGAGTACGCTCAGTTTGCTCATCGCCTTCAGCAGGCGTCGTACTGCTATTATAAAACACAGTGAGTAATGAATTATTGAATAAAAATGATAAATATGGCCCGATGTATTGCGATGGAACAAAACGCACAGTGCTAATGGTGCCAAGCCGTTCATGAATATGGTCTGGCAAGCGCCGACCAGTTACACCAGCAAACAAATCGCGGAAGTTAACACTATATTGATGAGTACGATGATAATGAGCATTACGTTCACGGCGAGCTTGTTGCAGTTCATATTGCTCACGATAAATTCGATCCCAAAAACGTTGAATTGTTGAGACCAATAAATCGCGCCATTCGGTTGGCTGTTGCAATAATTCGATTAATTCGTCGGTATCTACTGGAAACTGCATTTTAGCTAATAAGTCTTCTAATTGTTCTTGATCGGCAATAATTTCTGCTGGCGTATGCACTAATTCAATATCTGCATTGACAGCAGTACGCTGCACAATTTTATGCACAATTGCAGCACATTCTTGCGCAGACAACGCTTTGAGATCGTCGATCAAGCCATTAAAATCGTCGTGACCAGCAGCACCGGGGGCTAAAACTTCGCCAGCCACTGTTTCAACCACAACATACGGATATACACCCAAGCGCATTGCCAGTTGAATATCGTGGCGTAAGCGTGGTGGCACACTCGCAGCAGCTTCAACCAGCCAAGCATCTAAGCCCTCAAAATCGTGAACAATTCCAATCAGACCCATTGTCGAAAGCAGATCCAACCCAAGCGATGGGACAAAATCAACTTTAAATGCCGGTTGAGCGCGAACGAGTTCAGTCATAGCCATCGACTCCTACTTTTAAGATGCGGTCCCACCATTTGGGGTGATAGAGCTAGCGGATACATCCCTGCACGAGGGACAACAGACGCCCCCGCATTCGACAACGCTCTGAAGGATGGGTTATGCAGGCTTGTACATTTTAGCATATTCTGGCTAACTTCGGCTAACAGTGGCCAAAGCTTAGCCAAACGCTGCTATTTGGGTGCGCAGGCTTGCGATAGATTCCTCAGATCCAACCCTATTATTGACCCAAATCATGGCACAATCGGCATGACCGCTCGTTCTTGGGAAAACGCACGCTTGGAGACAGAAGTTTGATTAACCAAAATCGATTTAGCGCAGGGCTGCTTGCATGCCAGCGGCCAACGTTTGATAAATTGCGATCTGGCCAAAATCGATATTGGCAGCCACAATTTCTTCGGCAATCGCTGGATTGGCACCTGTTAGCAACAAGCGTGCACCCAATAATTGCACTGCTTGGGCGGTTTGGCCAAGCGCGATTGCAGCCTGTTGGTCGAGCTGCGAAACGCCAGTTACATCGAGGATGACGCTCCGAGCGCGATGGGTTTCAATGCCTTGTAAAATCGTAGTTTGCAAGCGCTCAGCCCGAGCCAAGTCTATTTGACCAATTAATGGCATGGCTAAGACCTCGCGTGAAACCGGAATTAGCGGCAAGGCTTGTTCGGCCAAGGTTTGCTCTTGGAGTTCGAGCAATGTTGCTTGGGTTTGCAATTGGCTTTGTTGATTGGCGAGCATCTCTGCTTGCAAGGCACTGCGCTTGGCTTCGGCGGCCAATTGTTCACGTTGCGCCACAGCTAACGAATCAAGCGCTTGATTAACAGTTTTGGCCAATAAACCTAGTTCATCGGGGCTGGCAAAGTTAATCTGTTGCTGATTGGGCTGGCTGGGATCGATCTGACGTAAATCGCCAACAATTGAGCTTAGTGGCTGGAAAATAAAGCGCCGTAATGCCCAAAATAAGCTAAGCAAGCCGAGACAGCCAGCAATCCCCACTACGCTAGCAATCAGCCAAAAGGTGCGTTGGCCTTGAATATAAATCGTGCGTGGTAAGGCCAAGGTTGCAACCAACAGCGGCTGATTATCGATCGAAGGAAAGACCACAAAGCCTTCGAGCGTATTCTCGTTGAAGGCCCGCGAAACCAAGCGCTGATCGTTGGCTAGCTCGCTCACCACTTGCTGACGATTGGTTGATAAAAAACGATAATCACTTAATTCTACTGGCAAGAGCGTTTGATAATTAATTCGATCAGTCACGTCTTGATCGACTAAACGGCCATAAATTAATGTGCCGCGAGCTGGGCCTTGACCCTCATTGGTGATGATTGGGCGGGCAGCCAAAAGCCAGAGTTTAGTGCCAGCCCGCACGACACTGGTATTGCCTTGATCAAGACGGGGATGTTGGAGCAGTTGAGGATAGAAATTATTAATATCAAAAAACTCAAATGGCACAGCAACAGGTTTGGCTTGCTTGGGATCGTAGGTTTTGGCAAAGACGATGGTGCCATTTTGATCGGTGTAGAGCATTGCTTGAATGTTATACAGCTCAAAAACATCATCATTGGTATTTTCGGCGATATAACTTGGCGTGCGTTGATTGATAAAATTATATGATTCGTCCCACGTTGCCATCGACAAGACTAAAGCGTCGATCTGGGTTAGCTCAGCATTAATTGCGCGCCGAACCCGTTCGAGGTGGTTTTGCATTTCCTGTTGTTCAGCGAAGAGGCTCGAACTATTGACAATATAACGGAGCGGAATCAACAAAATCAGCACCACAAGCAGCATAATGCCTAATAAAGCAAGGCTAATTTTGCCACGTACACTTTTATGCACATACTGTTGATAGGTTGATTTCATCGTTGAATGTCCTTAAATACCAGCACTGGTTGCTAACCTGAAACGAAAAAGCTGCACTACGCAGCAGATGGAGCCTGATCCAACCAACTATCCAACTGCTTAAAGCCACCGTTGTGGTGAGCAATATCACCCGAAAGTAGCTATTTACAGCTAGGACTTTATGGTATACAACAAGATCAGAGTATCAATCACTGGGAGCGCGTTTTTTGAAGGCGCTTGATTGATGGTAGGAGCAAGCTATGCACATTTTAATTGTCGATGACGACCAAGACAACCGCACCATCCTCACAACCCGCTTGCAACGACGGGGTTTTAAGATTAGCACGGCAAAAACGGGCATTGAAGGCTTGATGTTGGCCTTGCAATTAAAGCCTGATTTGATTTTGATGGATATGTCGATGCCCGAACTGCATGGGTGGGGTGCGACCGCCCAACTCAAAGCCTCACCCCAAACCCGCGCGATTCCGGTTATTGCAATTACTGCCTACAACTTAGCTGGTGATCGTCAACGCTGCTTGGCGGTTGGCTGCGATGCCTATGTTGAAAAACCGATTGATTTTGCCTATTTGCTCTCAACGATTCAGCTTGTAGCTGATCGGCATAAGCTTGCCTTTGAGATCAAGCTTGGTGGATAAAGCACTCGTGTTCAAATAACCGATACCAAATAGGCAGCAAACAATAATAAGCGCCTACCTACCGCTTAATCTACGTTACGCAGATTATACACCGTTCTAGCCTCGTTTTTGCTTCGCTCTTCTAGTTTCACATGCATAATTTGTTTTTCTTGCTGGCTCCCACTTTAGCGAGCAAGCGGCGCTTTGATTGCCGCTTGCTTGCATATTTGGAATCCCCGTTGATTAACCGAGCATTATTTGCCAGTCCAAGGCAAATAGACTTTGTATTGGGTTGGAATCGCGGTATTGGTTGCCGTTGGAACCAAGGTCGCGGTTGGCGTTTGGGTTGCAGTGCTCGTTGGCGTATTGGTCGCAGTTATGGTTGGCGAACCAGGCGTCACCGTCACCGTCACCGTGATTGTTGGCGTTGCGGTTTGGGTTGGGGTGGCAGTTGGCGAACCAGGTGTAACCGTTACTGTCACCGTGATTGTTGGCGTTGCCGTCTGAGTGGCAGTTGGTTCAACGGTTGCCGTTGGTGCTACCGTTGCAGTGGCAGTTGGTTCAACGGTTGCCGTTGGTGCTACGGTTGCAGTGGCAGTTGGTTCATCGGTTGAGGTTGGCGCTACGGTTGCGGTCGCAGTTGGTTCATCAGTTGCAGTTGGCGCTACGGTTGCGGTCGCAGTTGGTTCATCGGTTGCAGTTGGTGCGACGGTTGCAGTATTGGTTGGGCTAGCCGTTTCGGTTGGGGTTTCGGTTGGCGTGGTCGTCTCGGTTGGCGTGTTAGTTGGGGTAGCCGTTGGATTTGCGGCTACAACCGTATAGCTATAATCCTCGGGATCGTCGTTAAAGCCACGAACGTGCTGGCCAAGTGGGTTCACATATTGGCCATTTGTTTGCTTCATATAGGCCGTTGAGCCGCCATCTTGCACAATCACCCGATAGAAAATGGTTGTGCCCACTGCTTGGGCTGGAATGCTGGCCTGCCATAAGTCGTAGCTATGGCTTGCTTGGTTGCGAAAACTTGCAGTCAACGATTTGCTGCGGGTCATCGGAATGGTGGTTGAAGTAGCGCCATCCCAGTAGCGCAGGCTGGCGTTTTGCACATCCAGCGCATCGGTTAATGCAGAAATCGTTACAGCAGTCGTTTCGTTGATTGTGCCCGTGGCGCTATGCAAGAAGCTATAGCTTTCGCCGGGCACAAACTCGGTTTGGGGATTTGCGCTCGTTGCACTGTGATAGAGATAATCCCACAAAATATTATTATCGCCACCAAGCACTGGAGTGCTGGTTGGGGCTGGAGTTTCTGTCGCCGTCGCAGTATTGGTCGGGGTGTTGGTTGCAGTATTCGTTGGCGTGTTGGTCGGAGTATTCGTTGGCGTATTCGTTGGCGTGTTGGTTGCAGTATTCGTTGGCGTATTGGTCGCTGTGTTGGTTGGAGTGTTGGTTGCGGTATTCGTTGGGGTATTGGTTGCTGCTGAACACGTCAGAGTTGGGCTGGCACTGTTGCGTGGGTTTGGCGTAACTGCAGTAAATTCGCCAGCATTGTCATCTGCATCAACACATGGATTTGTGCGAATGACGCTGGTGGTATTGCTTGGAGCTGGGGCTGGGCCGTTGCCTTCAAAGTAATTTGCAGTTCCATAACCAACCAGATCGACAATTTGCGCTTGTTGGGCGGCACTACATGATGTTGAACCACCATTACAAGCTAACCCAGTTGTAGTATTGGCAACAATAACTTTACCTGTTGTACCAGACATTGTAGCAGTTCCAGTAGCATCAGGGGATGGCAATGCAGCACCAGTTGCCCCGCCAGACATACGTACAAGATAGTATTGACCAGGAGCCATTGAAACATTAGGCAATGTGGTAACACTACCACTAAAATTTCCCGTACCAGTACCTGCTGCATATTGAATCGACAAACCATTAAGCGAAACTGCTACTGAGCTCCGATTAAATAATTCAACAAAATCATTGGTATAGGTAGAGCCTGTATTTCCTCCGCCCCCATAAACCTGGCTAATGACTACGCCATTGGAGGCGGCGAAGGTTGGCCGTGCACCTGCCTGCGGCAGCATCCACGCCATCAAGCCGACCAAGAAAACACTTAACAACGAGCCAATTCGGGCACGATCCACAGTCAATAACGACCGCAACGAGCGCAATTGCATACCAATACTCCTCAGCAAGAAACACATGTGGCGAGAACAGAAGGGTCACAAGCGATCTTGCCACGCAGTCTAGCTCCACGTCAATGCTATTTAGTCCTATCCATGGCCTAGTTCTGGGTGCAATTGGAGTGATGTTTTAGTTGGCGAAATTGCTTCGGTGGCGCTGCTGGAGAGGGATAGAGGGGAGTTGTGGCTCCCCTGCCATCTCATGCTTAATTTGGAGTGAACGTGCCAATCAAAAACCCAAGGCACAGCCATCGGCGCGCATATCGCTGCCGCCCATTAATGAGCCATTTGGTAAGCGCCAGATAATTTGGCCACGCCCAAACATGCCACCTTCGGCATGAATTTCGACCTCGTGGCCCAGCGCGCGCAGGCCTTCGGCAATAAATTGGGGCACGCCATATTCAAGAAATACTTTGCGCCCAGCGCCAACTTGCCAGCGCGGCGCATCAAGGCTGGCCTGCGGGTTGAGTTGCCAATCAACTCGATTAAGAATCATTTGGGCATGGCCTTGAGGTTGCATCGCGCCGCCCATCACCCCAAACGGCCCAACCGCCTCGCCATCACGGGTTAAAAACGAGGGAATAATCGTGTGGAATGGACGTTTATTGGGCGCTAAAACGTTGGGATGCTGGGGATCAAGCGAAAAATTGGCCCCGCGATTTTGCAGCGCAATCCCAGTTTCGGGCACAACCACGCCGGAGCCAAAGCCCATATAGTTGGATTGAATGAAGCTGACCATCATGCCATCGCCATCAACCGCACACAGATAGACCGTGCCACCTTGGGGTAATTCACCATGCTGCGGCTCGATTGCATAATCGCCAATCAGGCTGCGGCGGCTGGCGGCGTAGCGTTTGGAAAGCAAGGCTTTAGTTGGCACCTCAACATGCATGGGGTCGGCAATGTAGCGGTGGGCATCAGCAAAGGCTAATTTCATGGCCTCGATTTGCAAATGATACGATTGAATTGTGTCGCGGGTGTTATGGCTCAAATCAAAGCCTTCCAGAATATTCAAGGCTATTAGCGCCGCCAAACCTTGACCATTTGGCGGAATCTCCCAAACTTGATAGCCGCGATAGCTGGTGCTAATTGGCTCGACCCATGTGCTGGTGTGCTGGGCTAAATCGGCGGCGCTGATAAAACCACCTGTTTTCTGTGCCCACTCAACAATCTGCGCCGCCAATTCGCCCTGATAAAAATCATCGGCACCGGTTTGGGCGATGCGGCGCAAAGTGCGGGCTTGACGGCGCGAACGCCACATATCGCCAGTGCTCGGCGCCCGCCCACGATACGAAAAGGTGTTGAGCCAAGCGCTAGTTGCTGGGTCGGTTATGGCTTCGTAGCGACGCAAAGCAAGGTTCCAATAATGCGCAACGATCGGTGTAACCGCAAACCCATCTTCAGCAGCGCTAATTGCTGGCATCAACACTTCTTCAAAATCCAAGCGCCCAAAGCGTTGATGCAGGTCGCGCCATGCTCGCGGTGCACCAGGCACGGTCACGCTGGGCCAACCATAGGCTGGCATTGTTTCATGACCAGCTTGGAGCATGGTTTCAAGGCTAATGGCTTGCGGCGCACGCCCAGAACCATTCAGCCCATGCAAGCTCCGCCCATCCCATACCAATGCAAAGGCATCGCTCCCAATGCCGTTCGAGGTTGGTTCGACGACGGTGAGCATTGCGGCGGCAGCAATCGCTGCATCAACTGCGTTGCCACCTCGTTCCAGCATCGATAAGCCTGCCAAAACCGCCTGCGGTTGACTGGTCGCCACCATCGAGCGCCGCGCAATTGCTGGCATGCGCCGTGAGCTATAGGGTAAATCAATCAACTTCATTGGAATGTTGCCCTCAGCTGCTAAATCAATACGTTCCCTCGCCCTTCCTTGCAAGGTTCGGTTTTTAACAATCGGTTTGTTCTCCACCCTTCCGTCCCGCCAGCGGGAAACGCAGGGGGCTTTAATCCCCCTGCACCGCTAAAACACGGCCATCGTCAAGTTAGTATCTGTATACTTAAATCAAATTTTTGCAAATGAAGAAGCATTGATAGCGACTATAGCAGAATCTTGGCCAATTCAAAAGCCTATTCCAGCCGAATCCAATCGACTCGCAAGCCCAAATCGCGCCCATCGGGATTGGTTGGCTCAAGATCATGCGGCACGAAGGTGCTACTGCTGCGTAATTCTAGCTCTAATGGTATGTTACGCAAACTATTTGGTAAAGCAATCTCATGCACCGTCCAGCTAGAATCGATCGCAAGCTCCGCCAGCAATTGGCCATTCGCCCACAAGCTTAATATGGGCGCTGCAAGGCTAACCGGGCGTTGGCTGGCAATCCGCAAGCGGAGCATTGTGGCATCAACTGGGGCGTGCAACCAAACTGTGGCCTGCTCGCCAAACCAACGGCTATCTTCCTCGGCAGTATACCAATTGGCAATCAAGCCCAAATCGAGGCCAGAACCCAAATCGAGCGTGTTGGTGATGGGCAGAAACTGCATGCGTTGGCGTGACCACGCTTGCAAATCCTCAGTCGAACTCGTTTCATAGGCCAATTCGTTGCGGGCTGCGCTCAAATTGCCTTGCTGGCGCAAATAATCGCCAAGCAATAAATGGGCATAAGCATGGGCTGGCAACGCAGCGATTGCAGCCCGCAACTGTTGCTCGCCCGTCGCAGGTTGATCGCTGATAAAGGCGATTCGCGCCAACAACACGCGCGCCAAGGCCGATTCTGGGTCAAAACGCAAGGCATTGCTGGCCGCCGCTTGGGCCTCAAACACTGCCACGCCCGAGCTTGCTTGTTCATTCATGGTTGCAGGCAACGTGTTGGCAGCGGCTAAATAGCGTTCGGCCTGCCACAAATACCAATGTTTTTGGCCTAAACGCCAAGCTTCTTGTGGATAATTGGCATAGCTCAAGCTCAAGGCCAGCACGCTTACCCCCGTTGCCAACGCCAACCACTGCCGCGGCTGCGGCCAAGCCCAGCGCAATTGGTGAATTTGCCACGCCGCTGCAGGCAAGAGCACAGGCAGCAAGGGCAAACGATAGCGATATTCAACATGAAACAAACATGAGGTAAACACGGTGTAGCCAACCCATACCAGCAACAGCAATTTGAGCCAACGCTCGCAGGGCAACGACCACAAACCAGCCAACCCCAAGCCAATCAGCAACAGCCACCAGCCATCGCCAAAAATCAAGCGCAGCCACACTTCGCTGGCTGGTTGCCAAATCGCACGCCGCGCTAGCAAATCGTCGCTATGCTCTAAGCCCCAGCTATGCCAAAATTCGCGGCCAAACTTAGCCAAAAACCAATCAGGATGCTCAGTAATTGCCGCAATGCCTTGCTGCGAGGCCAATTGGCTGCGCTCAATGCGGGCATCGCCCAACGCATACAATTCGGCTTTAACCAGATCACGGCCCCGCGGATCGTTATCCAGCCAAAGATTTTCTTGGCCAGTCGTATCAATCAAAATGAAGCCGCCATAACTCAGGGCATTGCGAATTGTCCACGGCGCGATGGTCAATACTGTTGCAGCCAGCAAACCAAGCATCTGCCGCCAGCGTTGTGGGTTATCGCTGCGCCAGAGCAACAATAAACCTAATGGCAGCAAGGGCAACGCTACCGAGCGAATTAAGCTGACGACTGCAATCGCCACGCCAGCAGCAATCGCCCAGCGCAATTGCGGGCGACGCAAACTCAGGGTAATGAAGCCAAACACCAGCATCAAGCCGGCGAGGGTCACCGTTTCGCTGAGTAATTCGGTGGCGTTCAAGGCCAAGGTAAACGAGCAGGCCGTCAAGCCAGCAGCAATCAAGCCCAGATCGTTGCGCCGCAACAACAGCCGCGCCCACCACCAAACCAAAGGAATTGTGGCGGTGCTGATCAGTGCATTAATCAGCCGCAAGCCCTGCAAATCGCCATCAAGGAGCCAAACCGCAGCCGCCAAACCCACAGGAAACAGCGGCGGGCGCATAAATTGCAAATCGTAATAGGGCTTGCCTTGGGCCAAAGCAATCGCCAAATCCAAATATTCGCGTTCATCGCCGCCAAGTGGCCGAAATTCATGCCAATGCCAAGCGGCGAGCCGCAGCCCCAAACCTAAGCCCATCAGGCCAAAAAGAATCGCAATAGTGAGCCAAGAACGCCGCAAACGCATAATCATTCCATCAATAGCCATGCATCAGAGCGATGCATCACGCGGTATTATACCGAGGGTCAGTGGTTAATTGGTAGCACTCAAGGAAATAACGATGGCTTGGATTCCCCGACGTTCACAATCTGCCGAATTGCTCGACGATTTGACTGAGCATCCAGAGTTGGCGGCCAATTTAGCCGAGATGGCGTGGCTCTATCGTTTGAGCGGTGGCTATCGCTTGGGTTGGCGTTTGTTGCAGCCATTGCTGCAAAACCAGACAACCATGCTTGATCTTGGGGCAGGCAACGGCCAAATTGGGCGCTGGCTCCAAACAGCAAGCAAGCAACAAGGCCAATTACTGCACATGCTCAGCCTTGATCTCAACCAAACAATCGTGAGCAGCAACCAACAAGCCGTGGTTGGTGCAGGCCAAACTTTGCCCTTTGCCGATCGCAGCCTCGACATCGTTTTTTGTGCGCAAATGCTGCATCATTGCACCAGCGCTGAAATAATTGCGCTGTTGCACGAGGCTCAGCGCGTCGCGCGACGCGGCATTGTGCTTGTCGATCTGCAACGGAGTTGGTTGGGTTATTGGGGGGCACGGCTCGCTGGATTAGGCCCGCTGACCAGCCTTGGCAAGCACGATGGCCCGCTATCTGTGCTGCGAGCATGGCGGAGCAACGAAATTCAAGCAATGCTACACGAGGCAGGCATTCACCAGTATCAAATCAAACAAACGCCCATTTATTGGGGCTTAGCGATTGAACCAGCTGTTTAGGCCAAAAGCTAGGCAGCCAAGCATTGCCGCGCTCCAAAGCCATGCCCCAAGTTTGGCTTGGTGATAGCGACGCAACCAAGCGCTCAAGCCAAGCAGCAACAGCCATAAAACGAGCAAAATAGCACCAAAACCCCAAGCCGAGCCAAGCCAAACTCCAGTCAATTGCGCTTGAATTAACCACGCTGGCAAGGCTAAATGGCCCAAACGGCGTGCACCCAAGGCCCAAGCCAAAGCACCTTGGGTTGGCGCGGTTTCCCACGCCCCAAGTTGCAGATAGGGCAGCAAGCCAGCCAACCAGAGTGCTAACCCCAACCAGCCCAGCCAGCCTGCATCCAAAATCAAAAGATCGTTGGGCAATAAACCACCATGCAAACTCGCGATGATCCAGCCAACCAAGCCCAGCAGCGGCCAGCCAGTAATCAGGCCAACCAACCAACGGGCAGCCCGCAAGCCAGCCTGCGCACCGTTACGCCAATCTTGGCCAATCGCCCAGAGCAACGGCAGATCAAGCAACAGCCAATAACTTAAAAGATCAAGCGTCGCCCGCAACTCGCTTGATTCGGCAAAGGGCCACAGGCTCAGCGCCAACAAGGGCAATGGCAGCAAGAGCCAAGCAAAAGGGTGTTCAGCGCCAACCGAGTTGGTGCGCGGCGTCAGCCAACGCCAAACCAGCCAGCCCAAGCCAAGCGCAATCAGCGCACTCAAGCCACCAGGATAGAGCAACAAGCGCTCCCATTGGCCAGCAACCCCCAAACGCCATGCTTCGCTACTCATCGCGCGGTTGGCTCCCCCATGGCAAGCCACGCTTCACCAATTGCCACATTGTTTGCTCGCGCAACGGTTCTTGATCGGCGTTGGTTGGCTGACCACGCCAGCGATTGGCCAAATAACTCAGCGCAATGCCCACCACGAGCAAGCCTGCAAGCACCAGCGAAGGCAAGGTTGCCACCACTTGCGAGCCAGGATTGCGCGTTGCCAAGCCTGTCCACGGCGCAATATCCAGCCTGCCAAAGACGGTCAAGCCTGCGCCAAGTTCACGCCAAACTGGCTTCAACAGCAGTTCGAGCAAAAAAGGCAAACCCAAGCCAAGCCCAAGTTGCACAAGCATCAAGGGCCATTGCCAACGAGAAACCTGTGGTGGCAAGCGAAAACTGCTCAAACTAAGCAGCATGAGCACAAGCCAACCAACCCAACTAAGCAAGGCCAAGCCACCAGCCAAACTTGCCGCCGCCGTCAACCAGAGCGCCATCGCCAGCGGAACCAAACTGGCCAAATTGCTATGGCGTTGAAATAAGGGATGAGCCAAACAGGCAGCCAGCGCCAAAGCCCATGTTGCAGCAATGCCCGCTTCGCTGGCTAATAAACTGGTTGCTAGCACCAAACACCACAAAACTTGCGCAACCAGCGTCCGCCGTTGATCGAGCGTTTGGGCTGGCAGCAATTGCCAAGCAAACCAAAGCGCCGAGCCAGCGCCAATGAAAGCTGCAATCGCAGTCCAAGCCCAATCCAAGGGCACAAGGCTATATAAACGCAACAAACTACCAAGCTGCACCAAAGCCAATGTGCTAGCAGGCGGCGTTGGCTTGGCAGGCCAAGGCCAACAACCAAAGGCACACGCAGCTCCAGCAATCAACAACCCAATATGGATTGAATTGAGATTAACTGCCACGCTGGCCGCTTGCCACGCCCAACTATCAGCCTGCAAGCCCAATAAACCAAGCCCAAGCGCTGATAAAACGCCACTCAAACGCTGGCCCCAGGTGTGGCCGAGCAAGCCACCAACCAGCAATAATGCCAAGGTCGAAAGACCCAAATGCGGGCTAACAACGCTTGCAACGCCAATCAGCCAAGCAACGCCAACCAGCCAGCGCTTGGGCGCAACCAAGCCATCGGCCAGCAGGGCCAAGCCAAATAAAGGCAAGAGCGCAATCAATAAACTCATGGCTGCATCACTTCTGCAATTGGCTGCGGCTGCAAACCGGCTTGCTGCAAGCGTTCAATAATTAATGGCAGGGCTGCGGCGGTTTCAGCACTGTTGCAATCGAGCGCAATCAGCGACCCGCGATAGCTGGCTGCTTGCTCAGGGTCAACTAAGCTTTCAGCCAATTCAGCAGCATCGCGTTCTTGCGCATTATCAAGCGATAAATAGCCGTTTTGAGCAGCAAGTTCGGCCAATTCTGGGCTACTTGCTTGGCCCCAAATCCGCAGATACGGGCGAATTGAAGCATCCATGCCAAGCTGATTGGTCAGACTGGTTTCGGTGCGCAACAAGGCTTGGCTCAAAGTTTCAGGCTCAAGCTGCGCCAGCGCTACGCCATTGGCCAATTCCTGGCCCGCAGTAGCAAGCTGTTGCAAGCCTTGTGGGTTTTGCTCAATCCACATGTGGTCAATAAAAAAAGTCATGCTGATTGCACTGCTCGCGAGGGTTGTCACGATTGGCTCAATTGGCCCAGCCTTAGCACCTAAATCGCAGCTAAGCCCCACCCAATTTTGGCTGCTGAGGCCACGGCGAATCAGCGCAGGAGTTGAGGGCAAACGATTGAGCTGATCATTCTCCAAACGCGGCACGATTAAAAGTTGGCCTGCGCCAATTGGGCGATTGAGCCGATTGTAGCGGCTGATAAACAGCGGAAAGCTTGCACCCCGTTCAGCAATCGATTCTAAGCTATCGCCAGCTTCAACCTGATAGGCGGTGTACGATTGCCATGTCAGCGCCAAGGCCATCGGGGTCGCAGTTAATGCAATTGGGGTTGGGGCAAGCACGGTTGCGCTCACGCTGGTTGGAGTTGCGGTTGCAATTTCAGGGCGCGTTGTTGGCGGATTAGGCGCTGTGGAAGCACAACCAACCAAGCAACACAAACCCAATACGAAGCCAATAACGCGCACAAAACCTCACTATGGAATAATTAAAACATCGCCTGGCTGAAGCTGATCAGCTTGTTGGGGCGTTAAGTCATTAGCTTCAAGCAATTCAGCAATCGTCACATCAAAAGCCTCGGCAATCGAGCGCAAGGTATCGCCATCTTCAACAGTGTAGGTGCGTTGTTCAGCAGTTGGCTCGCTGGTTGCTTCAGCTGTGGCAGTTGGTTCGCTGGTTGCCTCAGTAGTTGCGGTTGGTTCGCTGGTTGGCGTAGCACTCGGGCGGGTTGTCGCGGTTGGCGCTGGGCGCGTTGCGGTTGCAGCTACAGTTGGTAACACTTGGGTTGGCTGGGCGGTTGCTTCAACCTCAGGCGGCAGATCGAGATCAATGCCTTGCTGCTGAATAATCACCAAACTGCCAAGCTGAACGCTGGCTTGATGTTGGCTCACCAGCCAAATTGCGGCAAATGCTGCTAGCCCAAACAGCACCCCAGCAATCGAATAAAAGGGCAAGGCACTTAGGCGCGTGCGCAGAAAACGCAGCAGAATCGCAGTCAAAATGGGGCTTAGTAAGACAAAGAAGAGGGCTAAAGCAATACTTGTTGACACAGTACAGTCTCCTACAGACACGCCCCAAGTATAGCATATTGAAGAACAGAGAACAGAGAACACATAAAGAGCATAGAACAAAGAGCATAGAGCATAGAAGCTTTTTTAACCACGAAGAGCACAAAGAGCGCGAAGCATTTGATCCACGAAGGACACGAAGAGTACGAAGTATAGTTTTTAGCCACAGATTATTGTTCCAATAACCAATAGACTGAATTCTGATCCCTCATCCTTTTGACTTCATCCTTCATCCTTCATCCCTCATCCTTTCGTTCTCTGCGCCTCTGCGTTAAATAATGTTGCTTTTTAGTTAGCCACAGATTTTCAGGATTGGGCTTTTGACTTTTGCCTTTTGCTTTCATTCCTCATGCTTCTGACTTCTGACTTTTGCCTTTTGCCCTTCTATTCATCCCTCATCCTTTCTTAATTCATCCCTCATCCTTCATCCTTTCTAATTTGTGGCTTCATCCTTCATCCTTCGTGCCTGGCCACGCGCTCAGTGCCAAATCGGCAACTGCAAGCAAATCATTGGTTCTGGCACCATCAATCGCTTGCACCGACATGCCTTGCACAATCGCTGTATAAAAATTGGCCAAGGCCAGCGCATCGATCGTTGCTGGCAATTCGCCGCTAGTTTTTGCTTCATTCAAGCGCTCGACAAAGCCAAGCACCATGTGCTGGCGAATGCGGGCAACTTCTTGAGCAATTGGCTGATTTTCGCTTGCACATTGCAGCGCTGCCGTAGCCACCATACAGCCAGCTGGCGTGTGCGGATCGGTAAAACTTTCAGCAGCAGCATACAAATAGGAGCGCAACATGGCATAAGCGCTTGGTTGCTCCAAGGCAGCATCCATCCGCCGTCGCTCGCTGCGCAACAGAAAAAACTGAATCACCTCGCGGTACAGATCTTCTTTCGAGCCAAAGGCTGCATACAACGTCGGCGGCGTAAAGCCCATCGCCGTCGTCAAATCGGCAATTGAAGTGCCTTCGTAGCCATGGCGCCAAAATAATTCCATCGCCGCCTCTAGGGCTGCTTGCCGATCAAAGGTACGTGGTCGGCCTCGCGGTCTGGTTGTTTGCATAATTATCTATCGATCACTAGAAAAATTTGACAATCACGAATAAATCCGCTAGATTTATTTTATAGCGTTCTATAAAATAAATCAATGGAGGCGCGGATGTCCACCCAATCAGCATCGAAAACGGCCTTGATTACGGGAGCAAATTCGGGAATTGGGCTTGAACTGACCAAACGCCTGCTCAACGAGGGCTGGACAGTCATCGGTCTGATGCGTTCACAGTTTCCCACGAACGAGCCAATTCTTCAAGCGGCCCAAACTACTGGCAAGCTACGCAGTTATCAGGCAGAACTGAGCGATTTTGGTCAGCTTCGCACGGCCTTACAAACGATCAAACAGCAAGAAACCAGCATTGATCTGTTGTTCAACAATGCAGGGCGCTCAGCAGAACGCTTGCTCTTCTCGCCGCAGGGTCGCGAATTAAGCTTCGAATTACAAAGCGTCGTGCCCTATATCATCGTCATGGAGCTGAAAGAATTGCTCTTACGCGGCCAGCACAAAACAATCATCAATACTTCATCAAATGCACTGCTAACGATCAAACAATTTCAGCTTGATCAGCTTGAAAAACCTCAAAACTTCAAAAAGCTCTTTGGGCCATATGCTAGCTCCAAACTTGCGCTTTCGCTCTGGAGCCAAGCACTCGCGCCGCAACTTGAGCAAGAAGGAATTACCATCTTGAGCGTTTGTCCTGGGGCCAATCGTGGCTCGCTCAAAACCAATACTGGCTTGCCATGGTGGCTACGGCCAGTGCATGGCTTGCTGTTTAAGCACCCAAGCACTGGCGCTGAACGCTTGTATAGCGCCGCCTTCAATCAACAAGCATTTGCCAGTGGCAGTTTTATCAATAAGGGAAAAGCTACCGCCCTTCCAGCCGCCCAACAAGCTCAGGCTGTTTTGGCCAAAGTGCATACAATTTATCAACAGGCGTTTGTACATTAGGGGCGAAAGAACATAGAACAGAGAGCATAGAACATAGGCGCTGATGAAGTATTTGGCTATCGGCGATGGGCGATGGGCTATAGGATTAAGTGATGTGGATTCCAATCTATTTCCTATAGCCCATCGCCTTCATCCCTCATCCTTCATCCTTTGGTTCTCTGCGCCTCTACGTTAATCATCACTCAACCATTGCGCGGTGCCGAGGTGAATTCGTAGTTGGTAATAATTTGCTCGGTTTTGGCATCTGCATAGCGGTTGAGCAGCTTGCCAGCTTCGGAATTATCGCGGATTGTTTTGGCCAAGCTGAAGGTGCTACCAACGGCAAATAATGCAGCAACCGCCAAAAAGCTCTTGACCCAAACATCGACCGGCGCATGATAAATGCCCAACATCAAGGCTGCAATTGAAATAAAAAACGAAATCCAGGTAAACGCGATCCAAGCACCAGTATCTTTTTGAATCGTTGGGTGGTTCATAGCTGTATCTCCTTTGGTTGATGCAGCCAGTATAGGCTTTTAGCGTCAGCAACGGATATATCGCGAGATACATTGGGCGATACATTCGCAGCAACAGCGCTCTTTGTTGCTTGTGATACAATACACAAAACTCCCATCAGCCAATGCTGGCAGCGGCAGAGCGTGTCCATCTGCCCTTTTTTGTTTACTACCACAGGAGTAACCACCTCATGGATCGTATCCTGGTCACGGAGAAGATTGGTGCCGAAGGCCTTGCGGCGCTCAAAGAGGTCGCCGAGGTTGATGTTCGTCTTGATCTTACACCAGAAACCCTGTTGGATGTTTTGCCTGAGTACGATGCCTTGATCGTGCGCTCGCAAACCAAAGTTACCGCCAAAGTGCTTGCAGCAGGCACCAAATTACGAGTTGTTGGCCGCGCCGGGACGGGTGTCGACAACATCGATTTGGCAGCAGCCAATCAGCAAGGGATTTTGGTGGTTAATGCCCCAGCCTCGAATAGTATTGCCGTCGCCGAATTGACGATTGGCTTGATGCTTGACCTTGCGCGCAACATTCCCCAAGCCCATGCAGCCTTGCAAAATGGCAAATGGGAACGCAGCAAATATGGCGGTTGGGAAGTTCGTGGCAAAACCCTGGGCTTGGTTGGCTTTGGCCGCATTGCCTCGGAAGTAGCTCGCCGCGCGCGGGCATTAGAAATGAATATCATCGCCTACGACCCAATTATCAATGCTGAACGTGCAGCGCAACTTGGCGTGACCCCAGTGACGCTTGATGAACTAACCAGCCGCGCTGATGTTATTTCATTGCATATTCCTTTGATCGATGCAACCCGCAACTTGTTCGATGCCCAACGCCTGAGCCAAATGAAAAAAGGCAGCTATATCATCAATTGTGCCCGGGGCGGCGTAATCGATGAAGAAGCCTTGTTCGAAGCCTTGGAATCGGGCCATCTTGGTGGCGCAGCTCTCGACGTGTTTGCCAAAGAGCCACCAACTGGGCCAATTGTCAATCATCCAAGAGCGATTGTTTTGCCTCACTTAGGCGCTTCGACCGAAGAAGCCCAAGCCTTGACCGCCGCCGATGTGGCCGAAGGTGTGGTTGATGCCTTGGCTGGCCGCTCGCCACGCTATGCAGTTAACGCGCCGTTCGTTGCTCCCGAAGAATGGGCGATTGTTGGGCCATATCTCGATCTTGGGCGCAAATTAGCCCGGCTCAGCGCCCAATTAATCGATCTGCCAGCTCAATCGTATCAAATTGTTTATAACGGTGCTTTGGCGGGCCTCACCAGCGAACCAATCAAGTTGGCGGTGTTGCAGGGCTTGCTCGAAGGTGGCTCAGAAGGTCGGGTTACGCCAGTTAATGCACCATTCTTGGCTCGTGAACGCGGCCTTAGCATCAACGAAACCCATCGCCCAGATGCAGAAACCTACACCGAACTGTTGCAATTGGTTGTAACCACCAGCGATGGCGTGGTACATACCTTTGGTGGCACAGTGGTGCGCGGCGAAGCCCACATCGTCCAAATCAACGAATTTTGGCTGGATTTGGTGCCAACTAGCTCGATGTTGTTCACCTTCCACCAAGATCGACCTGGCTTTATCGGCCGGATCGGCACCTTGCTTGGCAGTGCAGACATCAATATTTCATCGATGCACGTTGGGCGTTCAAGTCCACGCGGCACGGCAATTATGGTGCTCACGGTCGATGAAGCGATTCCAGCAGAGACTTTGACCGACATTAACAACCAAGCAGATATCGAAAGCGCCTATAGCGTCCTGCTCTAAGCCTCGAACACCCCCAAAAGCCGCCACGATTCAATGGCGAAACGTGGCTTTTCGCATTGGTAAGGTTTTAACACCCTTTGGTTATCCTCTCTTAACCCGATTGACATGCTATCCACGCTACACTATGTATAGTGATAATAAGGATAGCAAGCCATGAACTTCTCAATCGTCATCATTGACCCAGATCAAGGTTCAGCCCAAACAACCGCCGCGCGCTTTCAGCGCCGTTGGGGCCAGAACGTCCAAGTCAATATTGTAGATCAAGCTGATTGGGCTAGTGTTCAGGCTCATCGACCCAACTTAGTCGTGATTGATCCGGCTCCGTATCGGTTGCATGGGTTGCGATTGCTTGAACAATTGTGTGAGGAGCAACCCTCAACCGCAATTGCCGTGGTGGCCTCGGGCAGTTCGCCAAGCATGCGCCAACGCTTGCGCAACTTGCCAATCACGTCGTACCTTGAAAAACCTAGCTCGTTAGCGCCCCTACTTGGTGAACTTGATCACCTTGTTGAGAGCAATGTCGCTCTCCAATCCAAAGGAGGATTGATTATGGAACGCCAAATGTTGATTCCACTTGATGGTTCACGCTTAGCAGAACAAGCCTTGGATTATGCGGTGGTTTTAGCTCGTCGCAACAGCAGTGTCCTGCATTTAATTCGGGTTATTGGCTTCCCGACCTTGGTCACAGCCTATGCATGGCCAGTGCCAAATGCAGTTGATACGCGCCAATGGCTCGATGACGAGCGCCAAGCAGCCCAAACCTATCTCGATGAACTCAAGGCCCGCTACGAGCAACAAGGTTTAGCCATTCACACTAGCGTGCTTGAAGGCGACCCAGCCCAAGCGATTGTTCAATTCGCGACCGATCAAACCAATGTGCGCGAAATTGTGCTCGCCAGCCATGGCCGCAGCGGGCTTGGGCGTTGGGTGCTTGGCAGCGTCGCTGAAAAAGTAGTCCAAGCAACGCCTGTCCCAATTTTGGTCATCCATGGCGATGAAAACAAGGTTGAAACCTTCAAAATTCCGCCAGAATTGCGCACGATTATTGTGCCACTTGATGGCTCAGACTTGGCCGAACAAGCCTTGCCCTTGGCCAGCCAACTAGCAGAAGCCCATCAAGCAGAGCTGGTTTTGCTCAGCGTTACACCTGGTCTCGACGAGCCGGGCTTGGTTGAGGCTGGTATTGTGCCAATGTGGAGTGCTGGCGAAAAATCGCAAGCCCGTGAGCAAGCTCAAAAATATGTACAGCAGCTTGAGCAATCGCTGCAAACGCCACGCCTGCGCACGCGCCACCTCGTTGTGAGCGGTATCCCAGCAGAGATGATCAATGAAGTTGCCAACGAAGCAGTTGCAAGTATGATCGTTATGGCAACTCATGGCCGCAGTGGCTTCAGCCGCATGTGGATGGGTAGCGTTGCAACCAAGCTGATTCGCAGCAGCCAACGGCCAATCTTCTTGGTACGCGCAGTTGAGCAAACAGCAGAACGCGGCCAACCACTCTAAACTTTTTTCCCGGAGAGGAAGCATGGCCCCAGCAGCGCCCAAGTTTGGGTGGTGTTGGGGCTTTTTTAACCACGAAGGCCACGAAGGATTGGAACCGCGAAGCGCACGAAGGACGCGAAGCTATATTTTGCTACAGCTTGCTCAGATTCTATGTTGTAGCAACACATTGTCCGAAGCTTACTGCACTTCCCATCTGTTCCCTAACCTCTGACCCCTCAACCGTAACCTCACATACTCTGCGCCTCTACGTTAAAACCCAACTTCCAACTCCCAACCCCTATGTTCTATGTTCTTTGTTCTATGTTCTTAACTCCCCAAACACTGTGGATTTGCACCATACTGCTAGCTTATGGTAGGATAGGCACATAGCCACTTAGTTGAGAGAGAATCCCATGGCCAACAAACTATGCCCTCATTGTCACGCACCAATTGGGTTAAGCAGTTTCCTCATGAGTACCAACCCGTTTCAGCTTAAATGCCCCAACTGCCAACAGACGCTTAAGTATAAAACCTGGGTTATGGCCTTGAATGGAATTTTAATTGTAGCGTTCTTAGGCTTACTTGTATATCTTATTCCCCAGATTATTGCCGACCCACGCGGGTTTCGCGCGACCATGCGCTTGCTCCTGCTGAGTTCTTTCATTATTGTATTAATCTTCTATGGCATCACCTATATGGCCGATCCATTCGAGCGATCGTAAGCGATGGATCGACTGGCTATGGGCTATTTATTTTGATCCACGAAGGACGATAGGCTATTGGCTATTGGCTTTTGGCTTTTGCTATTCCAACCCATGTCCGATAGCCTATAGCCCATAGCCATCGGTTCTCTGCGCCTCTGCGTTAAAACCCAACTTCCAACCCCCAAACCCTATGTTCTATGTTCTTTGTTCTTTGTTCTCAATGCTCATCCTTCATCCCTCATGCCTCATCCTTCATCCTTCTCAACGCTCTATGCTCTTAAATCCCAATCCCCGATCCCCATCAACCGATCCCCGAATGCAACAAAAGTAGCCGAACGACAACGAAGGGTAGACAAATCTTTTAGTTTCGGTGGTCGGTTGGCAAGTACACTAGATACATATCAAAGCCGATATGGCGTGCAATTTAGGGGGATACACGATCATGGACCGCAACGAACAACAACCTATCGAACAAGTATTGAATGCACCAACCTCGCGCCGCAGCTTCTTGCGCTGGACGGGGATGGCGGCTGCCGCAGGAACCATGGTCGCGTGTGGCCGCGAAAGTGCGCTAACCATCGAGCCAGCAACCGTTCCACCAGCAACCGCCACAACCGCTCCTGCTGGCACCGACCACGGCAATGGTGGCCATGGCACTGGCAATGCAGGCACGCCCACCACCGATAGCGGGGCCAAAGCTTGGGAAGAAATGGATAAAATGCATGAAGCAGGGATTAAGCTGTTTCCAGCTAAAACCGAAGGCCTCAGCATGCAACCACTTGAATATCGCATGGAAGGCGATGTCAAAGTATTTGAATTAACCTGCCAAAAAACCATGTGGGAAGTTGAACCAGGCCGCAAGCTCGAAGCCTGGACTTATAACGGCCAATTGCCCGGCCCAGAAATTCGGGTTACCGAAGGCGATAAAGTGCGGATTTTGGTCACCAATCAGCTTGATGAAAGCACTGCTGTGCACTGGCACGGATTGTTTGTGCCAAACAATCAAGATGGTGTGCCATTCATCACCCAGCCACCAATTACGCCTGGTTCAACCTATACCTATGAATTTACCGTGCGCAACTCTGGCTCGCACATGTATCACTCGCACCATAACTCAACCAAACAAGTCTCGATGGGCTTGCTTGGGCCATTTATCGTCGAGCCAAAAGATAAGAGCAAAGACCCAGCCTACGACAAAGAATTTACCTTGGTCTTGAATGATACCGCCCAAGGCTTCACCATTAATGGTAAAGGATTCCCAGCAACTGTGCCGCTGACCGCCAAATTGGGCCAAAAAATTCGGATTCGTTATATGAATGAAGGCTTGATGATTCACCCAATGCACTTGCACGGGATGCCCCAATTGGTATTCGCCAAAGATGGTTGGAACTTACCGCAACCATTTATGTGCGATACTCTCAACGTCGCCCCTGGCGAACGCTGGGATGTGATTGTCGATTGTACTGACCCAGGTGTCTGGGCCTTCCACTGCCACATTTTGTCGCACGCTGAAAGCGAACACGGCATGTTTGGGATGGTTACAGCGCTAATCGTCGAATAGGAGCGCAACCATGAGTATCGTGTACGATATTTTGATTATTGGCGGCGGACCATCGGCATTGGCAGCGGCATTTTATGCCCAAAACAAACAATTACGCACGCTGATGATTTACGCCGATCTCGGCGGCAAAGCGGGCTGGGCACATAACCGCACAGTCAACGGCACGATCAACGTTCTGCCCGGACACGATCTTGTGGAACGGCTGATTAGCCAGCTTTCAAACCATCAATCGTCAGTCGCACACATTAACGATCGCGTCGTGGGGCTGCGCAAAACCAATGGCATGTTTGTGGTCGATACCCAACAATACGGCGAACGCTACGCTCGTTCAGTTGTGGTTGCCAGCGGCGCGGCTCCCAATCGCTTGCCCTTGCCGGGCATTCAACATCTATTTGGGGTGGGCTTAGGTTATTCAATCACAACCTTTGCCCATCAAACCCAAGGCCAACGAGTTGCCGTCTATGGCGTAACTCCCCGTACAATTCGCGGGGTCGCCGAAATCGTCTTAGGCACAAACCATATCTATTGGATTAGCCCAGATGAAGAGTTGCCCGAAGTGCCTTTAGTCGATGCCATTCGGCGCATGCCCAATGTCACGATTATTCCTCAAGCCACGATTCGCGATGTGGTGGGGATTAATTCGGTCAAGCAAATTGTGCTTGAACGTGGCTCATCATTGCAGCATATTCCAGTCGATCGGCTGTTTGTCGATATTGGCATTCAGCCAAACACTGGCTTTCTCAACAACGGCAATGTTGATGTGCTGGATGAAGATGGCTTTGTGATTGTTGATGAATATAACAGCTCGCCCTGCCATGGTATCTTTGCCGCTGGCGATGTGAGCAACAGTGTCCTTGGTGAACAAGTGTTAATTGCAATTGGCGATGGCGTTCGCGCCGCCGTCAGTGCCTACGAATACCTGCTTGTGCATAAGCTCACGCTTGAAGAAGTGAGCAACGCAGCCGGCAAGACTGCTTAATCTCGCTTAGCTCGGTTCCCACCCTCAGGACACAGGCAAAACCTGTGTCCTTATTTTTTAAGGCATAGTCTTTGCTTATTCAAATCTCAGCATAATCAAGGAGGATTGTATGACTGAGCAAGAACGTCCATTTACCCCCGAAGTTGTCGCCGCTGAACGCGCTGCTTTTGATCGCAAAAACGAGCAAATTACCGCCACCCACGAGCGCCTCGAAAAAATCGTTGCTCCGGTGCTTAATCATATTGCCGAAGAAGCAGCAGAAGCAGCCAAAGATCCAGCCCATCAAGCCTTTTTGGCTGAGCAAGCAACCCATCGCGACGACCAGCCCAATCATACGGCAGGCAAAGATTTGCCATCACTCGTGCCGCCCCATCTGGCTGGCACCGCTTCGCCACAACCAATCAACCGTCACGAGCTGAACGATGATAATGCGCCGCAGGTTAAACCCCAAGGCAGCTCATTACGCAGCGATAGCTAAAATCCGCATTAAATAACCCGCCGCAAGCTTTACAACTTGCGGCGGGTTTTTGTTGTTCCAGCTCCCACTGCTCACAGCAGCAGCTTTTGCTATTACTCAAATAATATAGAACCCAAACGATCTAAGGGTGGGCATTCAAACAAGCTGAATAATCCACAACATAAACATTTGGTGAAAACCCCCTGCGTTTTCCTCCGGCGGAGGGACGGAAGGGTGACGAAACGAAGTTACCTTATTGATTCAAGCTTTGCAAAGCCAAAGCCAAGCCGCCAATCGCTACTGCTTCAGCACCCAACAACGAATGCACCACTGGCACATGGCGCTGTGGGGTTGGGCTAATCATTTGATTCACTTGGGCTTCGACCGCACTACACAACCCATCGCCACCCTTGCGCGTTACAATCCCACCAAGCACCAACAAGGCAGGGTCAAGCAATTGCACCACACCTGCCAAGCCTAAGCCCAGCACATCGACTGCTTCGCTAATCGTTTTTGCGCCAGCCTCAGGGTCATTAAACAATATGTCAAGATCATCAGTTTGTAAGCCAAGCTCATTAGCTCGCGCCAGTAAACCACGAATCGAGAGCAAATCTTCGATTTCGCGTTGATGGCTCAAGGAATAGCGGGCATGACCAATTTCGCCAGCGCTGGTGGTTACGCCACGATGGAGTTGGCCATTCAAAACCAAGCCACTGCCAACGCCAGTGCTCAAATGCAAGTAGTAGAGGTCTTGCACATCGCGGCCAGCGCCAAACATATATTCACCAAAGGCAATCAAGCTGGCATCATTTTCGATTAAGGTTTGGGCATCAAATGCAGCTTCAAATTGCTCGCAAACATTCAAATCATCCCAGCCAGCCATGCGATACGAACGGCGAGTGACGCCGCGCACTGCGTCGACCGGGCCACCAAAGCCAACTCCAATGCGCACAAGTTGTTGGGCTGGAACATGATTGGTTTCAAGTAATTCGTGGATCAGGCTAAAACTTTGTTCGAGCACGGTGGTAGCGTTGCTTTCGGCAGCCAGTTCGCGGTTGGCGTGAAAAAGATGCTCACCGCAAATATCGGTCACGACCGCGCGCAAGCCATAACTGCCTAAATCAACCCCCAGCACATAGCTTGTTGGCCCAAATAATCCCCAATTGTGCTGGGCAATTTGTTGCTTAAGGCTATTCCAGAGTTCAGTCATTGAACACCTCCTAGTGCTATGGTTGATCCCACAGTCCGATTATAGCACGTTGCCTGCGTCGCAACCGACTATTTCGCCAGCAATTAGGCAGAGATCCGTTAACCAAGACCACCCAATTGTTGGCATTTCACCACCAACGCAACTGCCAGGTTGGCGATTTTAAGCCTCGTTTGATGATTAATTACTGCTTGCCCCAAGAGCTAAAATACTGCCTTAGGGTGAGCAACAATCAGGCAAAGAATACTGTCTAATCATTGCGCCATCTGCTATACTTGCACACAGATTGATCAGGCAAAACCTAGTAGGAAAGAACTTCATGGCACGTTTGCTTGCGACCATCGATGGGCAATCACTGAATATTCCAATTACAAGTCGCGGGCTGCAAATTGGCCGTTCGCGCCAAAATGATATTGTGTTAAACCATCCCCATGTTTCGCGCCATCACGCTTCGTTAGAGAGCCGTGGCCGCGATGTTTTTGTGCGCGATACTGGTAGCTCCAATGGCACGTTTGTCAATGGGCTACGGGTCAAGGAAGCAGCGTTGCGGGCGAACGACCTGATTAGCATCGGGCCATTTGAGCTTAAATTTGATGATCGGGCTGCCGCCAGCGTGATTATTTCCGATGAGGAGCTGGTGCCATTGCAAAGCAATAGCCGCTCGATCTCATCGGGCAAGCTGCCCGATCTGAATCTTGATGCTAACGATATTTTACAAAATTTCTATCAAGTCAGCAGTCGCTTGAATATGATTCTCGATTTGGGCGAGCTGCTCGACACCATTATGGATGAAGTGTTGCGGTTGGTGCCCGCTGAACGTGGGTTGTTGTTGATGACCCGCCAAGATGGGCTGGTGCCAATGGTCGTGCGTGCGCCCAGCGAAACCCAATCGCTGACAATTAGCTCGACGATTGCGCGCCGCGTGCTGCGCGAGGGCGTGGCCTTGCTCACTTCCGATGCACGGGTAGAATTTGGCTCGCAGGATAGTATCATCAGCCAAAATATTCATTCGGTGCTGTGTGTGCCATTAATTGGCCGCGCTGGCGTGTTGGGTTTGATTCACCTCGATAGCCCAGGGCTTGAGCGATTCAGCATCCGCGACCGCGAATTATTGACAGCGGTGGCCTACCAAGCCTCGTTGGGCATCGAACGTGCTAACCTGACCGATCAGATTCGCAACGAAGAAAAATTACGCCAACAGTATGCCCGTTTCCTCTCGCCCGATGTTGCGCGCACCGTGGCCCAACAAATTAACGAAACTGGTGAGATCTTCATGAAGCCAGTTGAGCAAGAAGCCAGTGTCTTATTCTCAGATATTCAGGGTTTCACCACCATGACCGAAACCCTGCCGCCATTAGAACTGCAAAACCTCTTGAATGAATATCTGAGCGTGATGACCGACGTGATTTTTGAGCATGGTGGCACGCTCGATAAATTTATTGGCGATGGGATTATGGCGCTTTTTGGCGCTCCCGTGTATTATGAAGATCACGCACAGCGGGCAATTGATACAGCGCTTGACATGCTCGTGCAGCATCAAAAGCTTATGGCCAAAATCGATTCCAGCAAACACTTTCGGATTCGAATTGGGGTCAGCACTGGGCGAGTTATTTCTGGTCTCGTCGGCACGCGCGAACGTTTAGAGTATACTGTTCATGGCGACACTGTAAACACTGCCTCGCGGCTTGAAGGGAAAGCCGAGCCAAACAGCGTCTACACCAGCGAAGCCACGATTGCCAAGCTTGGTGCGAGCTACCAAGTCCAGGAAGTCGGGCCATTGCAACTCAAAGGCAAAGCCCTGACTGTCCAAGTCTTCCGCGTGATGGGCAAAACCCTCCCCAGCGAAGGCTTTGAAGGATAATTATTCAAAGGATGAAGGATGAGGGATGAAGGATGAATTCATCCTCAATCGCGTCTAACAGGTCATTTTGATCATTGCCAAGATTGCCAAACTAACTATCTACGTTTCTTAATGACACTAACACTCTGATAGTTTTAATATTCTTCCTACCTCATCCTTCATCCTTCATACTTTTTAGGATTGATCTATGCCCTTGGTTGTTGGAGTTAAATTCAAAGATTCGGGCAAAATTTATCATTTTGACCCGAATCAACACCATTTAGAGCTAGGCGATGCGGTGGTTGTGGAAACCGTGCGCGGGCTTGAGCTTGGCAAAGTTGCAGCGCCGATCGAAGATCTGCCTGATTCCGACTTGATTGCCGAACTCAAACCAGTTATTCGCCAGCCGACGACCGAAGATTACGATCGGATGCGGGTGCTCGCTGAGCGCCGCGATGACGTATTGCGGATTTGTGCCGAACGAATTAGCGTCCATCGCTTACCAATGCGATTAATTCGCAGCGATTGGAATTTTGATGGCACGCGCTTGACAATCTATTTCACCTCGCAGCAACGGGTTGATTTTCGTCATTTAGTGCGCGAACTAGCGCGCATTTTTCATGCACGGATCGAATTACGCCAAATTGGGGCGCGTGATGAAGCCAAATTACTTGGTGGATTAGGCCCATGTGGTCGGCCATTGTGCTGCTCCACCTTCTTGCCCGATTTTGCGCGGGTTTCGGTCAAAATGGCCAAAGATCAAGATCTGCCGCTCAATCCCTCGAAGATCTCGGGCGTTTGTGGGCGCTTGCTCTGCTGTTTATCGTATGAACAAGAGCAATATCTTGAGATCAAGGCTGAGTTGCCAAACCGGGGCGAGCAGGTCAAAACCCCAGAAGGAATTGGCTATGTGGTTGCAGTCAACACCATTCGCGAAACCGTGACTGTGGATATTGAAAGCAACTACTTAGATTTCAAAGCCGATCAGCTTGAAACCATCACCAGTGCTGCTGGAGCGATTGCTCGCGAGCGGCTAGAACAAGGCGAAGCTGCGCCAATTGCCCAAAAGCGTTTCAACCGCCCAGTTGGCGAAACCCTCAAAGCATCCCTCAACAACAATTGGGATAACGAAGATTGGGGCTTAGAGGAGCTTCGTTCCTTTGATGATGAAGCACATGGCTCAAGCGATAAGCCCAAGCCACGGCCCAAGCAACCGCAGCAATCACGCCCACATTCAGCTGAGCCACGCGAGCAGCGGGCAAATCCCAACGAGCCACGGCCACGATTCGACCGTGCTGAGCGCCAAAAACGCTTCAATCGTTCAGAAAATTCCAATCCAGAGCCGAATCCAGCGCCAAGCGTACCGAATGAGCAGAGCGAGCGCAAGCCACGCCATGCCTTCAAGCGCAAGGGCGACACAACGCCAACACCTGAGCGGCCAAAATTACCAGCAACCGTGCGCCAACAATCACTAGGCGGAGTGCCAGAGCAACTGACACCGCGCGGTCGCCAGCCATCAACCAATGACCCCGATGAGCCAAAGCAACCAATGCGGCGGCGGCGACGAGGCAATGGTGGTAACAATCATAATCAACAGCAAGGCCAGCAGCAGGCGCCCAAACCGAAAGCGCAACAAACAGCCCAGCCTGAGCGAGCACCGGAGAAACCAACTCCAGATGCGGTTAAAGCAGAGAATCCTGAACGGCGTTCACCGCGCCGCCGCAAACGGCGCGGTTAACCCCAGGAGGCCACTTGGTTGAACCAAGTGGCCTCCTTTTTACCTGATCAATCGACGCTAAAATAAACAAAAACGCTCGCTGGATAAAATCCAGCGAGCGTTTTTATGGAATGGTACGCATCCCCCTACGTTCCCACAGCGGGTGCTGCAGTAGCCTCGGTGTGTGTCGCGTTCACGGCCTGGTTCGGGATGGAGCAGCGTGGGGCACAACCACCTCGACACGTACCAAAATTTGTTGCCCTCGCTCCAATCACCCATAGCTGACGACTTCTTCATTCGCATAGCGCGTCTCAATGCCAGTCCTGCCTAGCTGTATGCCATCCTCTGGCCACACCGCGTCCTGCCGACGCGCGGCAACCGATGATCGCTTGGCTTTCTGCGGGTGTCTGCTCTACCGTTCACACGGCCTCCACAGCACCCCAGTTGTCCGCCTCGTCTCGACGGTGCCTCTCATACATTCCTGTACAC
>NZ_LGKP01000030.1 GCF_001306135.1 Herpetosiphon geysericola
TCGCTACACGATTTGAGAAACTGGCGCTCAACTATCTCGGATTCGTCCATCTGGCCATGATTCAACGCGTGGTTCGGCTCCTTGCCCCATCCACACCAGTATCCTGAATTATCAGACAGAGCCTAAATCGTTGATAGCACTTACATTGTCCTACTTCGATTCCTGGGATGGTTCGTCGGCTCAAAATATCGATACCATATTGTTTTTCACCACGAATACCGTATACCACAGGAAGACGAATGTTTGGCTCATAGTACATAAGATCGCGGCAGAGCTTTTGAAAACGATATTCGTCAAGCTCATAAAACGGAGGTTCGTCACCAGCATTGATCCGTGAGCGCATGATTCCTCCCGCTATCAAACAAATGTTTCAATCAGATCTGTATTTCATTATAAAGACTCTTTTTGTGCCTGACAACTCCATGGAGAGAAAGCAGGCAATGAATAGTACATAATCCAAATCGACGATACAATGGCGATGCTGAGCCATAAAAATATAATTACAGAATTGTATTTCGTCAATAAAATAAGTGATATAGGGCATATAGATTTATCTTTGCAGAATCCGAATAATTTCGCTCAGCAAGACATCTAACTCGCGCGCAGAATCTACCTGAACACGCGTCGGCAACACCTCGGATGCCCGAATATGGGTATGCAAATGGCTATCCGCAATCTTACGGACGGAATTATTGAGAATGCCCATCGAATCCTTGAACGACCGTGACCCTGGATAGTTATTCACGACCTCATTAAAGGTTTTGCAGGCAAAGATTGGCGGCACATGATCAATGATGGCCCGCGTTAGCATGGCAGCGGCAAACAAGGCCCGTTGATCCATACACAGCACCAATTCCTCTAACAGCCGAATCAATTTGCGCAGATCAAAGGCAGGATTATCCGCTGCGATGGCTCGTAGGTCTGTTAGGCGTTGCGGGTCAACCACATCAATTGGCAACGGTGCTTGGGGCAGATCGGCAGTGACCGAGGCTAGCAAGCGTTCCATCGTTTTTCCATCGGCAGCCCCCACGAAATTACCATGGATGAGGCGCTGGCACACTGTTGTGATAATCGACAATTCGCGATCCGGCGCATACAAGCGGATACCATCAATCCAACTCCAGATACGGGTAACTTTTTGACTATTTGCGAGTCCGCGTCGTGGTGGGTAGACGCACCACGCGGGATCAGCCCCGGCATCAGTAAATAGCCCATCCACGATAAAAAGACTGTGTTTTCGGCCCATGAAGGGCTTCCCAAGGCAATCAATGAGTTCTTTGGGAACAAGGGACGGTCCATCCATGATCCGCTTGCGGGCCGTAGCAACGATGCTGATTTGCTCATCCATATAGCGAGAATAGGTACTATACGGATGCTGCCAGCGGTACATCCGGGCAAATTGTTTGTCCTTTGGCAGCGATTCGGCAGCACGCTCATCGGCGTAGTGGGCGAGATAGTGCTGTAAGCGCGGCTTCAGCGGTTCGCCTGTATAGGCAAATTCAAAGTGACCGCGCTCATGGTCATTGAGCAGCACCGCCGTTTGGAGAAACCAGGCTTGATACGCATCAATGCGCTGCTGCGCCTCCGCTGGGGTGAGTGGCTGCGCGGATTGCAGGTGTTGGAGATACGATTTTACTTCAAGGCCACGCGCATAGGCAGCTTGAAGGGCTTTAAAGAGGGAACGTCGTTCTTCAGCATCCATAGCAGATTCCTTCAATCACAAGTGTCTCTATTTGGTATTAGTGAGCGCAATCAGTAGCAACGTCCGACGAAATCCCATGAGCCAATCATTATACGTAGTTAAACAACCATAGTAGTCCTATTGTGATACCAAAACCATACACCCATCCGCCGAGAACCTGCATAGGAGTATGATGCTTTACAGGGATACGAACAATACCGGATAGTAATGCTAAGATGAAAAAGATAATCATATGTGGAATAGAGACAACAAGAAATAATGCTGAGCACCCCATAGCCACGGCTGCATGAAAACTAATCTTCCAAAACCACGTAATAAGGGCAATGATGATTCCCCCAATTAAGGCGATAGCCATACCATCAGTCATCATCGCCGGAACTCCAATACTCCGATAGAACAAAAAGGAGATGAGTAGCCCTACGAGCAGAAGTATTAGTGTTACTCGTCGCTGCTCTTTAATCACCAGATGATAGGAGGCGAAAACCCCTCGTTTCGTTTGAATAAAAATATAGAACAATCCTGGTAACAACCCAAGCAATAAAATCCCTATGTCAATAAGAACAGCTATAAAGGAGTGGCGAACGAGAGCGCTATACGTGGCCACGGTTGCCAGCATCAGAACGGCTGGATGCAAAATATACGATGCGATGGTTGCAAACTTGGTCATAATCTCCCTTTATTCATCTGCTGCAAACGAAAGAAGTGTTTTGCAACATTCAAGTAGTATTCATCTTCGTTATCAGGAACCTGAATAACTTTATGTGGACCTGGTTGATTGAATTTTGTAGAAGAATCCGACCCTAATGATTCCACAAATGCTTGAGCCTCTTCAAAAGGGTTGAGTTTAGCAATATGAAAATGACTTAATATATTGTCGCGAATATCACTTATTTCATAGATAATCCGATACTCGGAAAGATCAGGATTGGGTAAGTATGCCCTTACAACTTCATTTATTTTCTGATGAAAATCTCTCAAAATCTTCTGATTTTCGAGAGATTGGTTTGATCTAATTTTTACAATTGGATATGCTAGTACCTTAAATATTATCTCGTGGCCGCCGGTTCCTGTAATAATGAGCAAAACAAAAATAGTTCTTACAAGGCTATAGATGTTATTTATATCATCCCGATAGATATCTGTGAAAAGGTATGAGATATTAATATTGATAATAACAATCAACATTGCTATCATTCCAAATTTGAAACCATATATGGTCATATACCTACGAACTTTATAAGCAAGGATAGGTATTTTTCGATTCTTTATATCGCCTTCATCAATTTCTACAACCATTCCCATAATAACAAAAGATAATCCATAGTGAATTGTGTAGGATAAATAATATGTCAAGTCTCGATGGAAATAGTCATTATCGAGGAACGACCCAAAATTAGTATCCTTACGGGTATAATCTAAAAAAACCACAATTAATGATAGCCCTGTATAAAGAAGATAGTATTTATTTTGCCAAAAGTGATAATACTTTTGGTTGCCATGTACAGTATCTGCAACAATATAGGCAAATAATAAACCTTGTTGAACCAAGAAGATACCTAGTGCATGAAATATAAAGTTAACTGGCTGGATAGCTGCCGATAAAACTGCAATAGTTAAGCATAAGGTTGATATGGCAACTCTCCTCGCAACATGACTATCAACATGATGTCGAGATTTAAGAACTGTTTTCCAAACTAAAATTGCAGCGATAGTTACTGCAACTGTTATGTTTCTACCTAGTGTTATATTCATTTTTGATATTCTCGTTTAATCGAATCTCTCACTATAGTTGGTAAAGAAGCTAAGTACTCACACTGCCGTATTTTAATATCTAAAACGGTCGCCAGTGATTCTGCTTCTAATTCAAGGGGAGATGCATAGGTATCAGTATTAATATGATCATAAAGAATATTTATTGGTATCTGCTTAGCTATATCATTCCAGAGGAAATTTTCAGTCTTTATGTGGTTTAGGAGAATATGTGATAACTCATGAAGTAAGGTCATTGTTTTTCTCTTATTGTTAATATCCTCTCGTATTACGATATAGTAAACATCGGTAAGTGAGATGACTAACCCTGTCCTACCTACATCCATTGAGCTGTAATCTACGATTACAGGTTTTTGAAGTTCTACGTAATCAATAATATTACTAATTGATAGACTATCCCCAAATAAATTGAGTAGATTATTGTATACCCTGTGACATGGTAATGGGAGACTCTTAGCCAGTCGCTCAACATTAACCATGTTATCCGAACCTGTCATTTTTTCTTGCCCCGAATAATATCAATAATAGCTTGAACGCTACTACTTTCATTCTCATTTAATCCTATTGATCGGAGTGCAACAGAAACTTGCGTATCTGGATCAAGCATGTCGTTATTAGGATTAATCTCTGGAAAAAAGTAGTTGATTGGGACATTGAAAAACCTTGCTAAACCAAGCAAAGTATCACGTCCAGGGTTAGTGATAATACCCCGTCTTAATTTTCCGAGATAGGATGCATCACATCCTATTGTTCGTGCAACATCCTGATTTGAGTATTCATTTCCATCAGATTTAGGATGGTCACGAAATAAATCATTAATAAGTTCTGAAAAATCCATACAGTCGGCTCCGAGGCTGGATTAAAATCTTGACTGATTTGGCGACGAGGATTATAATCTAGTAGGCAACAGACTATAATCTAGTATATTGTAGGTTGCTTATAATGTAGAAAGCCGCCGAGTTCCTTAGGCTAAGCGGCCTCCATCCACCGATGTCAGGGTTGCACCTTAACAATCGATGCCTTAATTGTACCCGATCACTCAGAACTCTTCAATGCCCTGACCATCATGGCGTGCAGTGTCACGTTGAAGATCGTTCTGTTTATATGCCTTAACTGATGATAAGCTTGGAGTCGGTGACAATTTAAAGTTTGGGAAACCAGACAATAGGGAATAGTAGAAGCAGGTAGTGGCTATTCCAAGGAGGATTGTGCTTGCATGATCGCTGTTCACTGTAGTACACTGATGTGGTATAGTGTGTACTAGCTTTTTATCTAGAGGAGGGTCATTCGACCTTCAACGTGATACCACCATAACACTACCGTTGTGTTTCCCAATAGCTAGCGGGGATAAAGAAAAAACTAGCTAAAAAAGAAAGAACGCGTTCTCGCCGCCAAGCTGTTCGCGTTCCTCTTGATATCTGTACTCCCAGCTATGGGAGCTGTTTTGCTACCACCGAGTATACACAGTCTCTTGATCTGTGTCAAGTCTCCGGTTGTGGCAGGGAGCGTTATACCCCTATGCCATCCACCCATCCTTCTGGTGGGGCCACCGCCATGCGCACGCCGCCGTGGTTGGCTGCCCCGGATTCTGACTATCTCTGGGTTCCGACCCAGCTGCTCGCCACCCTGTATGATTCACCCACCGCCATTGGACTCTTTACGCTGATTGTGCGGCGCTGGCTCGCCAGTGACACCGCTACGGTCGCCATGAGCGATCAGGATATTCAGCGCTACGATCCTGCCCTCTGCCGTGGGTCGATTCGCGCCGCCATCAAGCGTCTGGTTGACGGCGGCTGGATTCAGGTGACGCGGCACGCCGGACGCAAAACCCAGTATTGCCCTGCATGGGGCCGATCAACGAATGCCCGTCTCTGGTCGAAAACGCAGCCGCAGCTCAATCGGCGGCGGGTGCGCACGGTGCGGCTTGATCGCAAATTGCTCGACGACTATATGGGGCGCTTGATTCCGCATGCCAAAGCCCCGGCACTGATTGAACGCTATGGGATGCGTGCCCACCTCACCTTGGCCGATGTGGGAACCTATCTGTTGATGCAGCACACCAGCCATGCGGTCAGCGCAACCCCTGCCTTGGAGCAGCTCGATTTGTGTTTCCAGTCGGAAGCCTTGGCGGTACCGACCACTGAGGAAACGCTGGCCAAAATGGAGCTAAGCGAGCAGGGTGCACGCCGCGTTGGCATCGTGAAACCGCCCGTGCAACCCCGTCCCGCGCACACCGATCCGCGTCCGGCACTTTTTTTTGTGCCTGGGGAATTGGCTAGGCAGTTGGCTAGGCAGTTGGCTAGGCCAGCGGCCCAAGCGGAGCGTGGTTTTAGCGCAGCCCAACGGGGCAAAACGGCGGTTGTGAAAAAAGGATCGTTGGTCACAGGGATTAAAGGCAATAAAGCGAAAAAGAATCCCCCTACCCCCTTGAATACAACCGAACAAGTGCAAAAGAAAACACTCTGTGGTGGAGAGTTATCTTTTAGAGAAAATGGAGAGCGATTAATGCGTGAAAATAACGAAGGGGATGCAACCAATCACCGTCCAAATCAGCCGCGCCGCCGCCGAAGCATTATGTCAATTCCAGAAACACCGAGCGCTGAGCGCCTGCGCGCATTGAATGTTCGGCCCCAAACGTGCGCTGAATTGGCCGATCTACCGCTGGACCTCATCAATGCCTGTATTGCCGATGGCCAAGCGCGGCCAGCGGTCCGTGATTTGGCCGCATGGACGGTCTCGATGGCCCGTGATGCGCGGGATTTTGGCTGGCAGGTTGCGCTGGATAAGCGGGGCGTGCGCCCCACGGACGACTTCTGGGCTGATCCCGACGCGGCGATTGCCAAGCTCAACGCGCGGCTTGGTCGTGCCGAGGAGGTCGTAGCGGATGCGCCTAAATTGGCAGCTGAGGAAACCCCATCCACCCCACCACCGCCAGGTGGTGGCGATCAGCAGGAGTCTACGGCGACCGATTGCCCCGATTGGATAGCGCCCGCAGCGTGGCAAACGTTGTCGCCTGCCCTGCGGGATGTCTTGGAGCGTTCGCACTTGCAGGGACGGCAGGTCGTAGCCTATGATAGTGGGCGACAGCGCATGCTGGCCGATTACGAGGCGCAGATCGAGCGCTTGGTGATAGCCGCACTGCTGCGGCGTTGATAGACGGAGGATCGGCGATGCGACGACGGTTGTGGGTGCTTGGCGTACTGCTTGTGGTGAGTGGGTTTATCGTGGTTGCTGGCCGTGACACGGCGCGGTTGTTCGGGTTGTGGTGGGGGCCGTGTTATACCATCCCTGAGTTGGAGCGGTTTCCCGAAACGCGCTTTCGCCTGCCTGATGCGACCGTCAAGGAGTCGCGCACGATTGAGGACGTATACAGCCAACGCTATCCGTGGTATGACTCTCTGGATTGGGTGATCGAAAGTCCCCAGGATTCGTCCACGATCATCCACGCCTATACCGCGTATTTGGCAGCGCAGGGGTGGCAGATGGCGGTTAATAATCCACCGTTGCAAATCTCATGGAGGAAAGACCGTCTTCGGATGGAGCTTTCAATGCTGTCGCCGGATCAGGTGCGACCACAGTTGCGTCCAGCAGAAGGCAGTGCTGCGACCCTCTATCTCGTTCAGTTTATGGAATCCGACACCGGCTCGTGTTCGGTAGTTCCGCCTGCCCCGGTGGAGTAAGCATGGCGGTCTTGTCCTTTTGGGGAATCCTATGCGCCTTCGCTCGCTCATTCGCGGGGTCTACACGGTGCTTGCCGTGATGGTTGCCGTTGCGCTGCTGTCCGGTCGCAACGACCCCGCAACAAATCTGTTGTTGAGCCTTGCCGCGATGCTGATCATTGGCTTGGTCAGCTGGTGGGCGTGGCTTGGGGAACGCCATCGCTCCGAGTAAGCCTGGCTGATTGCGCAGCAGACCATGGTCTTTTTTGTCCGCAGAAATAATCGGAGGAATGATGACCAACCGATGGGAAATCCTGATTTGCACGGCTCCTGTCGGCAGTGCTGCGGCGATAGCCACGAGCCTGGAGCAGGGTCATGGTATCATCCAAACTCCGGTGACTGGTCAAGGCGAGTACCGTGTCCATGGGGAGCCTCCTCGGCCTTGGTGCGTGGTACTTCCACGCCTACCGCAGATTGACTTCCCACGGGACGTGCACGCCAACGCCATGCAGGAGCAGCCATGGAGATCATGACACCTCAGCAACGCACCATTTGGATTGAATCGATCACTATCGCCAACTGGATGTCGCAAGCGCTTGAAGGATCCCCCGAGGGACTCTCACGCCTGATCCGCAGGCAGCTTCAGCATCCGAAGCATGCAGCACTCCTGATTTGTGATCCCGGCGGAGACGTGTTGCCACCGTATAAATGCACGGCGATCTTGAAATCCACGTCCTTGACGGCAGCAGGTTTTTATTCGTGGGTTGAGGTGTGTTGGTTTGTTGCCAATCTCGATCTCCCCATCCCTATCATGGTTGCGACCCTTGTCGAGCGCCTTGTCTGGGAGGATGTGGCGCAGGATCGATCGTTCGACGATCTCTAGACGGGAGCTGATGCTGGTGGCGCTGGTGCTGCTGTCCGGTCGGAATGATCCCGCAACCAATCTGCTCTTGAGCCTCGCCGCGATGCTGATCATTGCCTTGGTCAGCTGGTGGGCGTGGCTTGGGGAACGCCATCGCTCAGAATAAGCCTGGCTAATTCCTGAATCCCTCGTGCTGCCTGCGTCCTGCAGGAGCCTTTTTTCTTGTGTCTTTTTGCATACTGAATCTGTTCCATGCTGCTCGCAGAGCAGCATGGGCTTTGTGTTGGCTTTTTTTTGAATCAAGGAGGTTCTGTATGGCAAGCGATGTCAATTTCGTCGTGATCGAAGGGCGGGTGGTGAACGAACCAGAGGTGAAGGTGACGACGGGCAATAGTTCGTTGACGACGTTTCGCATTGCCAATCACCGTTGGATACCGGGGAATGAAGGCCGCGAAGGGCGTGAAGAAGTGAATTTTATGGCCGTGAGTTGTTGGGGGAATACCGCCGACCGCGTGGCGCAGCGGGTGAGCAAGGGCTGCAAAGTCGTGATCAAAGGCCGCTGGCAGGTTCGGCAATGGCAGGATCAGGAGAGTGGCCAGCAGCGCGAAGGCCATGAACTGGTGGCCGATGATGTCGCGGTCACGCACGAGCCACGCGGCTAATGACGATGCACTGAAAGGAGATCACCATGCGACGATGGATTGTGATGGGATTGATCGTAGGAAGTCTCATTGGTGGGAGCGGCCACAGTGCTGCCCAGCCGCAGACGGGTATTACCGCAACCGTGGATGTCCCCATCAATGGGATGACGGTGGTGGCCCAAGTGACGATCACGAGTGCGATCATGACGGATCTTGACCTTCTTGCCGAGGTGCCGCCCGCGATGGACTCGGGCGCGCTGGTCTTGACCCGTGCCACTGGGCAGAGTCAGACACTCCAGGTCTTGCTGGTGACGGATGATGCAGGCTATCACGCATTTCAATCGCAGGGGATGCAGGTGTTTCCTGGTGATACGCTCAGTTGGCAGCTGCTGATGGATCGGCCAGCGATGTCCGGCGAGCGCGTCACCATTACCGCATCGAGTAACTTCGGTAGGATTGAAGCGAGCGCCACGGTGCTGCTCAATCAGATCACCACGACGTGGCTGCCCGTGGTGGTAGGAGCCGAGCGATGAGCCGCCGTTGGCTTGGGGTTGGGCTGCTCGTAATGTTGGTTGGTTGTAGCCGCCTTGCGCCGAGCCAGCTTGCTGGAACTGCGGCGGTCTTGGGCTGTTGGCCGTATGGCTTTGAGCAGCCACCGCCGACCGCGACCAATCCGGTGATGCTGTCACCGCCGAGCGGAACCGGAACGCCATTGTCCACGCTGACCGCCAGTCCCACCGCCGCGCCGACGATGCCCAGTTGTACCCCCGCCCCGAACACGCCGACACTGACCCCCAGTCCAACACCCAGTCCAACCCCGTGGACACGGCCTACCGCCGCACCGCCAGGGGGGAAGGACACGCCACCGCTGAATCTCTCGAACATGCCAGGCTACGATCAAGACCCCGCGATTGCCGTCCATTCCACCGAGGGCTGGGCGGCGGTCGTGTGGGCAAACTGGCTGAACGAGTTTCCGACCGAGGCGAGTGTCATCGTGAAGGTGCAAGACCCCGCGACCAAAACATGGCGGCGCGGTCTAGGGGTCAACACGGGAGCCGTCACCAAGGGTGCAGGCGCGCCCGCGATTGCCATTGACCCCCAAGGCCGCATCCATGTGGTCTTTGCGCAAAACGGGCAGGTGGTGATCACGACGAGCGCCGATGCTGGTCGCACATGGACAATTCCCAACCCCATTCCGCTACCGAGTGGCAGTCAGGGCGGGCGCATGTTTCAGTTGGTGGTTGACGCAGCGGGCCAGCTGCATCTGTTCTTGATCAGTGCTGATCGCTGCTTTGATTGTTACCACGCGGTGCATGCGCAGCGGGCCAGCGATAGCAACGGCCCATGGACATGGCAGGATTGGCTGATTGCCGATTCCAAACAACTTTATGGTGACATCGCCACGGTGCCGCTGCCCAATGGCACGATCCGCACGGTCGTGGCGATTGGCGTTGGGGAGGCGGTGCGCATCGTGACCCAAGACGGTCGGAATGGCGCATGGGTTGAACGACCGCGCAATCTTGGCGGCTTGCCGATTCAGCCACAGGTCGTGGCCTGGATTGACCTCATGGCCTTTACCGACGCAGCAGGCCAGTCGCAGGTCTGTGTGAGTTGGGGCCAATACAGCAAAAGCGGCCTCTTTGTCGCCTGCTCGCGCGATGCAGGACTGACATGGGACGTGCCGGAAGTGTTGGCCTACCACGCCGCGCAGGGAGCGGAGCCAACCCCCGATCCCGCCGCGCCAACGCCTGCGCTGGAGGACAACCCGAATCCCAGCGAGGGTAGCGGCCAACGTGGCTTTCATCCTGAATTGTTGTACGAGCCGAGTACCGATAATCTGATGGCCGTGTGGAGCCTGCTCGATGGCAGCGCCTCCACGCTGGTCTACAGCTATCGGCCTGCGCAGGGCGGGGCATGGTTTCCCGTCATGACGACGACCGTCACCGAACCCGCCTTGGGCGTGTTTGGCGCGACCCGCCGCAGCGCCGCCCGCAACCCGCGTGTGGCATTTGCCGGACACGGTGTCGCGATGGTGACATGGATGGAAATCGAACGCGACGAAAACCTTGAGGTGTACGTGGGCGGCTTTCTGCCTGCAACGCTGTTAACGCGCCCAGAGAATTAGGGGTAAACCCCATGTTGATGGAGGAGGGTGTATGGCATCACCAAATACGGCCAAAGAACGCATTGCAGCTATCCAACGGATGTTAAACGATGTGGTCGATGGGTTGGATGGCAATGGATTTTCATGGTCAGCAGCCCAGCGAGACGAGCGGGTTTCCCTGCTTGAACACGTTGGCATAACATTACGCACCAAAACGCAACTGAACGCAATGGGCTATCGGTTGAAGCACGGAGCACAGCCCGTTGGGGTTGCACGCTATAAAGCACCATTGCACTGCTATGAGGAGCCGCTGTATATCCTTGAATATCAGTGCGTTGCGGTACCAAACGCTTCAGCCAATCCCCAAAAAAACAAGCAACCGACCGACGGTTCATTCTCGCCCAACGAATAGGAGCATCCGTATGAACGACCGCGCCGTGGGGTCACTCATTCTCGTTCTGAGTTTGGCGACCTTGCTTGCTTGTGCGCCGACCTACGGCGACGACGATCAGCCACCGACGATTGTGGCGAACTGGCAATGCCCAACGCCCAGCCCGATTCCCACGACGCAATCAGGCACACTACCAACGCCAGAACCGCCGACCAATGCGACCTACGTGCCAGGCACGGAGCCAACCGCCGAAGGCATCTACACCACCCCGCTGCCAACCGCAACCCCATATGTCCGAACTGGCAGTGATTACTATGTCAATCAGCGCATTCAGATTAATCAGTACACCCTGCGCGTGACCAGCTACCGCACCCAGCCTGCCAGCAACGGCAATGCCTATCATCTGGTCACAATCGCGTTAGAGAACCCAACGCAAACGGAGTGGCCGTTGTATCTCGATTTCTCGCAGCTGCGGGCGATCAAAGGAACGGACGGACGCATGATCCAAGCGACCTGGTATCCCAGCGAGGAAGCCGCGCAGCAGTTGGGCATTAGCCCTGCCACCGACCCGCCGCTTGAGGAAATAAACGACACATTGATTGGCGGCTATCCCATCGGCACCAGTAGCCGCACGCTGGTGTTTGAAGCGCCCGCAGGCGACGCGCAGGCATGGGGGATTACGCTCACCAACGCCGATACGAGCCGCGACGATGGTGCAGGCAGTGGCCAAGTCTGGGTGCTCTTGCGCAACGACCCCAATTGCACCACAGGCGTGGGCGGCGGCGCCAGCGAGGGCGGAATGATTCCCCCCGCAGGCGTTCCCAGCACCGGATCAGGGCGGTGGCCTGTTCCTTTAGACACGCCGATTACCCGTGGCTATGGCTGCCACAGCTTTTACACGGGCACAAAAGGGCCGTGTGGTGGCAGCACGCCATGGTGGCACGATGGCATTGACTTCGCCAAGCCTGTTGGCACACCGCTCTACGCGACCCGCGATATGACCGTGTTGTACGCCGGACGCGACACCTCGACGATGGATTGTTCCTGGCTGATTCCCCAAAACGACCCCCCGTACACGGGCTTTGGCAATTATTTAAAAACGCAAGATAGCCAAGGCTTTGTGTATTGGTGGGGGCATGTTTCACAGTGGTCAGTGAGTACAGGCCAAACGGTGCAGGCAGGCCAGCAGATTGCCGCGATGGGCAAAACGGGCTGTTCTACGGGATCACACCTGCACTTTCGGGTGCGGCTGAATGGCCTTGATAGAAATCCACTGGATGTGATAGCGAAATAGCCGAAGGAGGACAACCCAATGCACACCCTTGTGCAGGCCGTTGTGGCGGCCTATGCCAGCGGTACGCCGGATGTGGTGGCACTCACGCTGGCCCATATGACGACGCAGATTACGGGGCAACCGCTGCCAGCGGAAGCCTATACCACGCTCTTGATGCACTGTCGCTCAGGACTTCGGGCGATGGAGCGCGACGGCACGGGCATCATTCCACTCTCGCTCAGTGATGGACGCACGGTGTTGGGGATTCGGTTGACGCTGGATCAGCGCACGTTGCTGGTGACGGTGCTGCCGTGGAAAGGCGAGATTGCCACGGTGGTGCGCTGGCTCGACCGCTTCGGCGTGGCTAGCCCCCGCGTGCGAATCCCACCGTTGGCACTCAGGGAGGTCGGCGCATGAAGCTCTTGTTATTGGTGCTCTTTACCACACTTACCCCAGTCGTGGCAGGGCGCGGAGATTTGACCCTGTTGGTGCGCGACCCCGCAGGCCAACCCATCCCCCAGTTAACCGTGACGGTATTTCACGATACGGACAATGATGGGCGGGTGTTGGTCGCGACCATGGCCACCGATGCGACCGGACGGATCACGCTGCCGCAGCTCGCATGGGGCCTGTATATCGTGCAGTTTCAGGGTGCAGGGATTCAAGCACCCAATGAGCAAAACATGGGCTTGCTCGACGACGGCGGCGGGACGAGCAATGGCTTTGGCGTGCGGTTTGCCGAGGCCAGCCGCACTGAGCGCTTTGTGCTCACCCCCATCAACGGTGAAACCGTGCTGGTGCCGCTCTTTGACATGGCCGAGCGTGATGATGCCCCGCCGCAACCCTACGATCCCGTATTTGCCATGCTTGGCGTGCCCACGCCGACCGCGTTTTTGGTGCGCGATGTGGTGGAAGGCCGCGTGGATGCCAGCGGCCAACCCATCCGCGCCCGCTTCGATGCAGGCTGTTTGATCGGCGTTGGGTTGCTGGTGTGGGGCATGGCGGTGGTGGCATTTCTGGGCTGGTGGCGATTGCGGCGACCCCGACCCCCAACCCCGACAAAGGAGGCCGACGATGCCCGATTGGATGGATAACCTTGTTCAACAGCCGCTCTACCAGCTCGAACAAATTGTGGCGCAGGTGACGTGGGGCGTCAATCGTGCGGGCCTCTTCATCATCGACGTCTTGGATCGCTTTCGGGCGCAACTGGTGACGCAAGGCTTTACCAAGGCGCTCGATACGGTCAGCACCGAGATTTTGGGGATTAGCCGCCCCGTCGTTGAACTCTCATTGACGGTGGGCATGCTGCTGATTATCGCAACCCCCATCATTCGCTTCCAGTGGGTCAACATTAAAAAGGTGCTTGGCTTGGCCGTCATCGTCCCGCTCTTGTTGCCGATGTTGGCAGGTGGATTCCAAGATATTGACGCGGCGCGGAGTGACTTAGGGTCACTGTTTTACAACGAGATTTTCAGCAGTTCATCGTTCAACATTGCTCCTGGTGATGCAGCCCAAGGGACGGATCGCGGGATTTTGGTCGATGGCAGCGGCCAGATTCCGGCGTATGGGCCACGGAATGATGGCCGTTCAGGACTTCGCGGGGTTGATATTGCGGCCTCGTATCTGTGGGCCACCCGCAGCGATGTGGTCGAAAGTAGTCGCTTGTTACCGACGGCGTTTGAGCAACAGTATTTTCCCTACGATATTGGCGCGTTTGGCAATCAAGATACCGATGTGCGCTGGCAACTGATTGAGCAGGCAGGCGGCGGGATTACCCGCACGGTCTACGGCCTGATTTTGGTGGCCTTCGCCTTTTTGGAGACCTTAATCAATGTGGCCTTTACCCTTGCCCTTGGCTTTCAGTTGATTGCCCTGATTATCGCTACCTTATTCATGTGGTTCACGCCATTTGAAGGCATGGTCGTGGGCATCATCAAAAAGATGGCCGATTTGATGCTCCAGAGTTGGGGGATCAGCGCGGTGCAGGGCTTGACACTCGCTGCCGTGGTCAGTGCCGCCAACCAAAGTGGCTCGATTGCCGTGCTTGGGGTCGGGATTCTTGGGCTTGCCTTAGAGATTGTCTATGTCACGGTGGCCTATAAGGCGGTCATCGGCGCCATCACGGGCATGGGCAGTGGTGGCGGCATCAGTTCGGTCGGTCGGGCGCTCGCCCCCGCAGCGGCATTGGCCACGGGTGGCGCAAGTGCGGTGTTGGGTGGTGCCTTGGCTGCCCCCAAAGCGGCGCTGGCCTACCAAACCGCCCGCCAGTCGGGCGTGAGTAGCAGCGCGGCCTTGGGCTACGCGGCCCAAAGCAATCGACCCCTTGCCGCGATCGGCAATTTGGCCACGCTGATGGGCTACGGGAATAGTGAATACACCGCCGGAGCCGCCATCGGCCAGAACGCCAAAGACCGCCGCTATGGGATGCACAGCCCCATGGCGCGGCATCAATTAGGCATGCACGCCGACCGCGAGCAGCAACGCACGGAACGAACCCAGGATCGCCAAGTGGCCCACGCGCGCCAACAGCAGCAGGAGGCGGATCGCCATCACGCTTTAGAACGACAGGCCCAGCAGGCGATGGCCCGTGAACAAGCACAAGCCCGCCAAGCGCAACAGGATGCCGAACGGCAGGCCGAGCGCCAGCAACGCATGGCCCGCGAAGCCTACGAAGCGCCGATTAAGGCAATAGGCCGCCCGCAGATCGCCGAGGCCATGACCAGCGCCTATGTCAGCGCCTACGCCGACGATCCAACCAAGCCCGCGAATGTGGACAGCGTGACCAACGTGATTGGCCTTGCGCCTGGCGCGTTTGGCTATCAGACCGCCGCCGTGCAAACCGTCTTGGATGATTTGCACGCAACGCCGTTTGCGCCGGATTTGGCGCAGCGCCTCATGGTGGAGGCGGGACAGGAAGGGCAATTTCGACCGGAAACCCGCGCCGAAGCGCAGCACGACTTAATGGCGAGTGGGATGACCGAGGCGGTTGCGAATCGCCGGATGCAGACGATGGAGCGGCATATGCAACGCATACCCAGTGGCGTGAAGGTCAGTGATGCCGAGGCCGCCGCTGCGCTTCAACAGCAACCGAGTTCGTATGCAGGCTATAGCGCGGAGCATCGGCAGCGGCCCAGCGAGCGCGAACCCGTGATTACGCCGACCCCCGAACGGATTGCCGCCCCGCCCCCTGCCGCCTTGAGCGCGCCAACGGAACAACGCCCACGCGGTTATGGACGTACCCCGCGCCGATCCCGCGCCGGACACTAATCGACCCTGATTGAGAAAGGAATATTGCATGACCCGCACCCTTGTGCGGCGCTGGCATATGCTTGGCATTCTGCTAAGTGTCTGGTTAGTGCTGCTCACGACAACCGCCCGCGCATCCACGCCGCTGGCAGTTGCCTTTAGCGTCGCTGAAGCAGGCCACGGTGAACCCGTGACCCTGACCATTACCGCAGCGCTGCCATTGGCGACGACGATCACGGTGGAGCTTGATGCCAGTTTGATGGTCACGGCCTCGCCCAGCGATTGCCAGTCCAGCGCGGCCCAGTGGCAATGCCGGACTACGGACACGCCGTGGATTGGCGTATTCGTGGTGGCGTTTGACCCCGCGACCCCCGCCGGAACGGTGGCCACTGCCACCGTGACCGCACTCAACGCGAGCGCAACGGCGCAGCTGGTGGCGATTGGAATTCCGGCAGCGACGGCCACGGCGACGACTACCGCGACGAGCCAGCCAAGCGTAACGGCAACCATGCCAAGCGTGGCCACGGAAACCGCGTGGCCAACCGCAACCCCGTGGCTGACCCCCACGCCGATGTTGCCGAGCGCCGAACCAGTGCCCGATAGCGCGGAACCCAATAACGAGGCAGACCGCGCAACCCCATTGGGCGTACCCGCGACGCTGGATAAACTCTCATTCTGGCCGCTGGGGGATGTGGATTATTTCGCGGTGCAGGTGAAACCGAGCCAAGCCGGATTGACCCTCACGATCAACACCTATTTAACGGTGGGGTTGGATACCCAGCTACGCGTGTTGACCAGCGACGGTGCTGCAATCGCCAGCAATGACGATGTGTCGCCAACCGACCCGCGTTCGTCGCTCGCCCTGCGCGCCGAAGCCGGAACCTATCTGGTGGAGGTTCGCAATGTGGCCCCAACCCATCCGGCGTTCAAAACCTATCGCTTGGAGGTGGCATTCATCACAGCCCCCGTTGGCGCGCCAAACCCTACGGCGGAGGCCTCCCCAGCAGCCGCCCCATGGGATAGCTATCACGGCAACTACCAGTGGGACACCGCCGCGCTGATTCCGATTGGCGACACCGTAGCGGACTTGACCTTTGGCTGTCCTGACTATGCCTATTTGGATTTGGCCAGCTGCACCGTGCCCGACTTTTTCACCATCAGCGTGAAGGGCGGCTTGTGTTATTCGGCCAGCACCACGGTAGCGGCGGGGGTTGACACCAACTTAATTGTGTATGGCCCCGAACGCGACATGGCCGCGCCATGGGCAGGCAACGACGATGCAGCCCACGACGAGGCAGGCAGCACGGTGCTCTTTTGTGTGCCCGAAGCGGCAGGCGTGTTGGATGCCTATCTGCTGATTGGCCAAGTCGGACGGCTCGCCCCACCCCTGAACGAGCGCACGTACACGCTACGGGTTGACCGTTGGTTGCCGACCACGGCCACGCCAACGGCCACAACGATCCCCATGGGAACCGGTGGCACGGCAGGCGGCAGCGTCCCGAATAACGGTGGCGATGGCATGGGCGGTAGTAATCCGCAGCCTCAACCAGCCGCCCCGCAACCAACCCTAATCCAGCGGGATACACCGTTGGCAGGCATCCAGATTGAGGAAATCCCGCTGGCCCAAGCGGCCCAACCCACGGCGCAGCCGACCATCCTTGTTCCCTTGAGCGTGGTGGTCTGTTACGACGGGGTGCATGCGAACAAGAGTTGTGACATCGACGAAGGGGTGGCAGGCGTGACCGTGTATGTCACCGACGAGCAAAGCGGCACGGTGTTAGCGCAAGCCGTGACCGACCCCAGTGGCAGGGCGGCGATGAGCGTGCGGGTGCGCGATACCGCGATGCTGATAGTCAGCATGCCGAGCTTCGATGCCACCCAGCGGGTATCCGCGCGCACGCCACAGGTCAAGCCGATCATGGTCTCAACCGTGACCCCGCTGCCAGCCTTATTACCGTGAGGACGTTATGAGTGAGCATCAGATCGAAGCCCTGTTGGCGGAGATTCCCGCCGACGAGCGGGCGACCTTTCAAGCGTTTTACCAAGAGCGCTTATATGCCGCCATGCAGGCGGCCAGTCGGCGCGGCGGCATGGAGGTTGATCCCGACCAGATTGAAGAAGAACTCGTCGATGCCCTCATCCGCGAGGCCGAGGGCAGGGATAGCGCGAGCGGGATGGGCATGGTGCCAACGACTGAGGGGGAATATGCCCTGATTCCACCGGAAAGTGATCCGCGCCTCGCCCAACCCGCCAAGGGGAGTGGCCGCAGCGGCGACGCAGGCGCGATGACCCCGCAGCGCTGGGCCGCGATTGGGCTGGTGTTGCTGGTGCCGCTGCTCTGGTTCTTCTGGCCAAGCGGCGACGGCGATACCGATACCGATACGCAGGCGCTCGATACCACGACCACGCCGATGACGACGACGCTTGCCCTCGTTACCCCAACCGCGTTGACCGACTTTAGCGGTGGCAATGATGTCACCGTCGCCTATCCCGCCTCGCTCGAACTTGCCCGCGACGATGGAGCCAGCCCCGATGTCTATCGCGTTCTTGCGAGTGCCAGCGAGCTTGGCGGCGTGTGGGAGCCAGACGTGCCGGAGGGCGTGGCTGCCTGGCTGAATGGCTCCTATATCAATCACATTTTCTGTTTGCCAACGACCGCGAAAAGCACCATTGACGGCTTGAATCGCGGCAGCGTGATTACGATGCGCCCCGCGAGCGGCGCGGTACGAACCTACACGGTAGTGCGGGTGCGCGAGGTGGGCAGGCAGGAAGTTGAGGTGCTGGACCAGCGCCGCGCAGGCATGACCTTGATTCTCTGCGGGGACGGCCAAAATGAACGCACGGTCGTCGAAGCGGCCTATCAACCTGCGAGCCAAACCACGGCCACACTCCAACGGGGACAGGCCGCAACCGTGCCCGATATGGCCCGCCTCACCGTGCAAACGGTGCAGACCCTTGCCCCAACGACCACCACCCCAGTCGGATTTGCCGAAGTGGCGATCACGGTGCAGGTCGAAAACCTCACGGGCCAAGTCTGGACCAGCCAAGCGATGGCTGACCAGCTGGTGCTTGACGGCGTGTTGGCCGAACGGGTGACGGTTGAACACGATGCGATTGATGCCCACGCGGCGCGCCGCGTGACCTATCACTATCTGGTGCAAGAAACAGGCGGCCAAGCAATCTGGCGGGCAACCGCCTTAACGGGCGAAACGGTGGCGGTGGCACTGACGATTCCCCCCGCCCCTGCCGGAGCCGACCGCCGCCCGTTTATCACCACACTTGACCCTGCGTCCGTCCGGCTTGAACCCTTAGGCAACGGCCACCGCTTCACGATCACGGCAGTGCTCACGGCCACAGGCAGTGACCCCGTAACGGTCGATCTGAACGGGGTGAGCGTGTGGAGTGGCGGGCGCACCGTGCCGCTCGATGGCACGAGCGACAGTTTGCCGATTGTCCTTCAGCCAGGCACGCCCACGCCGCTGCGGCTGGTGGCGAGCGTGCCCGATGTGGCCCAACTGGAAATGCAAATTGGGCAGCAGCGCTGGCGGATCACGCTGCCCTAGATCAGTTAATAGGAGGAACGCAATGAACCGACAACAACGGAGCCGGTATCAGGGGTGGTGGTGGGGAATCGGGGTGGTGAGTGGCGGTGGTGTTGGGTTCGTTGGATTGGTTGGATGGGATGCCACGCTCGTCAGCCGAGGGTTGGCGTTGGTGGCGGTCGGGTTGGTCGTGTGGAGCTATCGCCCCACACATCGGGTTGGATTGGATTAATGGTTGTTTTATTGGAGGAAATCCCGTGAAGAAGTTTGCCTATGCCGTTTTGACCGTGATGGTGTTTGGGTTGGCCGTCTTTGCAGCCCCCGCCGCTGCCAGTTATGCCGCGCCGATTGGCGGGAGTGTGGAAGCTGTTGTTGACGAGCCGACCTTGAACCAAGTCGGGCAACTGGAAGCCAAGATTGAAGAAATCACCGAGCAATTGACCACCGTTGGCCGTCCGCTCGCGGTGTTGGCGTTAGTGCTGGTGTTTATTAGTTACGTCGCGGAGCCAGTTCTGCCAGACTGGGCGCGTGAAAATAAGGGCATGATGCGCAAAGTCTTGTTTGCGGCGTTGGGCTTGGGCGTGATTCCTGACCTCGTGGGCTTCGCGTTCGGCAGCTAAATCGCGCATCCCCTTTTCGTGATACAGCAGATCGCGCGGGGTGCGATGCCCCGCCTATCGGATTGATTCCCATCTTTTTTTGGAGGAAACCCCATGAAATCGTTCGCTCATGCAGTATTGGCAATTATCGTGTTCGGTCTTGCCGTGTTCGCTGGCCCAGCCGCTGCCAGTTACGCCGCGCCAGTTGGTGGCAGTAGCGCGGTCGTTGCCGATGAGCCGACCTTGAATCAAGTCGGGCAGTTAGAGGCAAAAATCGAAGACATTACCGAGCAATTAACGACCGTTGGCCGTCCGTTGGCGGTGTTGGCGTTGGTGCTCGTGTTTATTAGTTATGTGGCCGAACCCGTGTTGCCCGATTGGGCACGCGAGAATAAAGGGATGATGCGCAAGGTGTTGTTTGCCGCGTTGGGCTTGGGTGTTATCCCCGACCTCGTGGGCTTCGCCTTCGGCAGCTAATACCCCCTTTTCGTGATACAGATTTGATAGCAATGCAGAGCACCGCACACGCGGTGCTCTGCTGGTGAACGGAGGCAGTGATGGCGCGCGAATTAGAGCAGTTTTTAGCACGCGGAGAGGAAAAAGCATTCTGGCTGTTTACGTACAAAAATGCTGGCGGGGCGATTTTAGGTGGCTTTATGGGTAGCCGGATTGGCCAAATCCTCGGAACCGGCGGGATCGTGATGGCCTTGACAATGGTCGGGGTTGGGGTTGGTTTAGGCATCACGTTGAATCGACGCGGCTTAATGTGGGGACGGCGGTTGTGGTTCACCATCCTGTTTTACCTGCGCAGTGCCATCAAGCCACGCACGATTGATGCAGCCGACTGGTATCGGGTGATTGAAGAACGGGAACATGCGGTGGGATTAAGTCACGCTGGCCAACTGGTCTTGGCCCCGCGCACGATGGCCAGCGAAGCCGTGGCCCAAGGACGGTCGGAAGGAGAAAGCCCATGAATCAGCAACCCTTGTGTTTGACGATTGACCCGTTTTCAGTGCGGCAGTACCGTGAGGAATTGCCACAGCTCGAACAACGCTTTGCCAACTTTTGGGCAGGCATCACCTACGATGCGCGGCTGATCTCGTGTACGCGGCGTTTTTCCTTTGCCCCAATTCGTCAGCGCCTCCGGCAGCAAACCAGCCCGCTCGATGACCTGCGGGAGTTGCTGCCGCTGCTCTTGGCGGTGCAGGACGGTGAGCCGCGTGCTGAGGCATTAACCAGCCTGGTACAGAAGCGGCTCGCAATCTATGAGCGGGCGACCGCTGCCTTGCAGGATGCGCCAACCGTGCGGCATGCCTTGCGCGCGCTGGCCGACGGCGCGACCGATGCCACGACGCTGGCCGTGGTTGCCGACGGCTGCCGCCGCGCCCTCTGGCCATGGCGCTGGCTGAAAAACTACCGCCGTGCCTACGAGGTCATGGAGCGCGAAGGCAATCCCCTTGGTATCCACCATTATTTCATCGCCTGGCCATCAGAATACACCGATGCCGAGGCCGTGCGCAGTGTGCTTAAGGGCACGTTTTTGTTGCCCGATGTCCAGATCGCACCGCTCCCGCCCTTGTTTCACGGAAAATACCGCGAAATGGCAACCTATCTCAGTCCACTCGACGAGGGCCGTCCGTATTTGCGCGTCATTCACGCCTTCGATGTGCGCGGCGAGTGGGATTTGGGCAGTATGCAGGAGTTGCTGAGTGGCGAAGAAGAATTGGCGGTGGCGGTGGATGTCACCACGTTGCCGCGTGCCAAGGCGCAGCGCGCGACGACCGATGCGTTTAACGTGCTCGAAGGCGCATTGACCGCGCGGAATGCCGTGAAGGATGCCAGGGCCGAACGGGCATACCGCGATGTCAGTTACGCGATGAATGCGTTGGATGTGCAGCAGTTGCATGAAGTGGCGTATGCGATCCTGATCCAAGCGCCAAGCGTGCGGGATTTGAATCGGATCACCCAAACCCTGCGTGACCGCATGGGCGCACGGCTCAAGCTGGATGTGCTGAGCGGAACCCAAGGCGAGTATTTGAAGCTTTTTACCATGACACCGAGCAAACAGATTGCCGCGCCGCTCATCCGGCGAAATGCGCTCAGCGAGCATGTCGCGGCCAAAACGCCGTGGGGTATTCGCAAGAGCGACCGTACCAGCGGCATCCTGTGGGGCTATGATCCGCACGATCAACTGCCATTTCACTATGATCTGTTTGGGGCCACCGGAACGGACAACCCGCACTTGCTGATGCTTGGGAAGGCTGGTTCGGGGAAGACCGTGACCCTTGGGGCCTTGGCCTTAAGACAAGCGGTAGCTGGCAATCAAGTGATCATGTTCGATCCCGTAGGCAAATGTGAGTGGTTGTGTGAAGCGGTGGGCGGGGGAGCCACCTATTATCACTTGGCCAATGAGGTGGCGATCAATATTCTTGACCCGCTCTCGACGAGCCTCAACCGTCAGAAAAATCATGTGGAGCGCAAACTCTCGATGATCTTAGGGCGTTCCATTCACCACGGCACGGGCGTGCAGCTGCATCCACGGCTCTTAACGAATGCCGAGCGGGGCGCGTTGGAAGCTGCGTTAGCATCAACGCGGATCTATGGCCCCGATGGCGCATTCCTCGCCCAAATGGATGATGAAACCGCGCCGCTCTTGAGCGACTTGGTGCTGGCCTTGCGCGAAACCAACCGCCCCGTTGGCCGAGCCTTGGCTGAGGAAATCACGGATATTGCCTTGCAATCGCAGGCCCACCTCTTTGATCGCCAAACAACCTTGAAGTGGGATTTTGGTAGCGATGTGGTGGCCTACAACCTCAATAATGCGGATAAAGCCCTCTTGCCCATGTACCTCGACCATGGATTTACGGCGCTGAATCAGTATGTGCGTAGCCCACAACGGCGCGCCCGCAACCAAAAGCTGGTGTGCATTATCGATGAGTTTGGGGTCATGTCGCAGATCGAAAGCCTCAAGGCCGAGGTCGCGTATGACACCAAAGAATGGCGGAATTACGGTGCAGCCATGTGGTCAGCCGATCAGAACGCATCCACATATATGGGCGGCAGCGGCAATGCCCAAGACTTCAGCAACCAGACCACGAATAACACCGCCGTGAAGCTGTTTGGCCGCCAAGAGGGGACGGACGCGAATCTTTTAGCCGAGGCGTACCCCGAATTATCACCCAGTGATATTGCGGCGATCCGCACGGCAGGTGCAGGAGAGTTCGTCGGTATTTTCGGGACGAACGACGTCCACCATTTGCGCATGCAATTGACCGATCAAGAAGTGGCCTATTTCATTCGGAAGGGCTAGAGGAGATGGACATGAAGCTGATGAAGCGCAAGGAGACCACGGGACAACAGGAACGGGCTGACTTGGCCAACGCGACCGAGCAGCTGCACCGCGTGTTGGCGATCCGTTGGTGGCGCTGGCGACATGGGTTTTTGGCGGCAAAACGCGTGGAGATCGAGCAACGCCGCCGCGAAGGATAGTGATGCATGGTGTATGGAGGATAGAAACAATGCAACGATGGCTATTGGTGTTGGTATTGGCAAGCGTGTTGGTCGGCTGTGGTGAGGCTGCGAGCCGTTCAAAAAGCTCAGTGGATGTGATCACCACCTGGGCGGAGGCGGTCGTGGCCGACGATTGGGCAACCGCAACCGCCATGATTGGCTGGGAGCCAGAGCGTTGGGAGCGGGTACTTCGTGGGAAAGACGGAACCGATGACTACACGGCCTATGCGTTGGTGGGCGACCCCGTGGTCTTAACCGCCTCAACGACCGCAAAGATTCAATGGACTCGCGCGGGCGATCCCAAGCCACAGTGTATGACGGTCGAAGTGGGCAAGAGTAACCGGATCACGGTCAATGGCTGGTCGCTCTGTCCTGGCGAATCGCTCAACCGTCCTATCCCGTAGCACCCGAGGAGAGGGTGAGGATCGGCGGGAGTTCTCAGTCCCGCCGTTGCTGGGTGTGCTCGCTGCGTCTACCCACGATAGATGACGCACCGTGATCGATTACCGCGTGATCCCAGCCGTCGTGCGAGGCCACGTCCACGCGGTACGCAGGATGAATACGAGCAGCAGCACCTCGATGCCGATGGAGAGACCATAGAAGGAGGCCCAGTCCCACGATTCGCCTGCTGCGTTGATGGCCGCGAACGGAATTTCAAACGCTGCCACAATGAGGTTCGTGGTACGGTTCGCACGGGCGGGCAGAGCCATCGAGAGGACGATCATGAGGGCGGGGATGGCCACGAGCGCGAGGACGATGGTCAAATAGGTTGGGCTGATGGCGAACTCAAAGATGACCCCCGACCGGATTTGATCGATGGCTCCCGGCTTGTAGAGGTGGAAGTAGTCCACGTAGATGTAGAGGACCATGAAACTCGTCCAGGCGGCGGCGAGCTTTGCTTGGACGGGAACCTGCCCATCCGCAAGGGGTGGCATCGGTTGTTTGATCGCATTCATCGATTTGTCCTTGTCTTGAATCATGCTGAAGCATGTTCCGCAGTATAGGGACACCATGGGCGTGGCGGATAGACACGAAAGTGTGGTTGGCGAGTGGGGTGGCGCGATGCACCGTACACGGGAAACCGAGCGCGTTGGCCGCGACGTGGGCGGCGCGGCTCTAGGCGTGGCATGCAACCTTCGCGACGGTCGTGCGTTTAACATGGCAGCATGATTGATCGTTGTGAAGGAGGGTCGCATGAAACGGCTGATTGGAATCCTCATGGTGGTGCTGGTGGCCGCGTTGGCCGGATGGGCATGGACGCGCACACTGCCCATGGCGACCGCCGCTGCGCCGCGCGTCGCAGAATCGGCCATGGTGGATGGGGGCGGGTATGGGATCTATGGCTGGGACGGCGGGTTGCAGGTCGTGTTGATCTATGAGGGAACGGTCGCCGCCCAAACCTGTGATATCGACCCTGCCGATGGGGCCGCAGACGAGGTATATCGCTGTACGATTCCCTTTGCGAATGGTACGACGACCCAGTGGTCGATCCGCAGCGCGGATGGCAAAACGGGGCGTATCACGGTGGATGGCGTGACCTATGCCGTGCCGCGTGAGGCCACGGTGCTGCGGATCAATGGCGATGGTGTGGGCCAACGGGTGACGGCGTATCAGCGGATACTGCCGCCGTTGACGCTGGGCGATGCCAGCCGGACGCTGGAGCAATGGATGGCGCGTGATGCCGAGTTTGCGCCCTTTGCCGCACTGTTCCGTTCCGAGTAGACGGAGTATCCACAACCAAATAACCGACAAATGACACCAGCACCCCAATGCTGGTGTTTGGTTTTAAGCAATGCGGGATGGTCACTGACGATCCCGCGTTCGTGTATCCAGAAGGAGGATCGGATGAGTCAACCACCAGCCCAGTCCGCGTCGAGCGACAGCGGCGGGGCGATGATGGGCTTCTTCATGGGCCTGATTGTGGTGCTTGTGGCGCTCCCCGCAGCCATTGGGGCATTGTGGGGCAGGCGTTTCATGAAAACGCACCAGCCCATGGTGGCGATGCTTGCGTTAGCAGGCGCAGGGCTGATGGCCCTCGTGGTCTGGTCGCCCTTGCGCGATCATTTAACGGAAAGCCGCACGGCGATTGAACGGGGCAAGCGGCGCGATGGGATTATGGGCGTGGTGCGCGCCGGAGCCAGTGCGATTCCGCTGCTCTGGCTGTATACGATTCCGCTTGCCCCTGCGCTGACGATGGTGTGGGAGAGCGTGCGGCCCAAGTCGCTCGCAGAACAACAGGCAGAAAAGGATAGCCACGCCAAGGAAAAGCGGGACATCCAGCTGGAATCGGCCAAGCGGCGCGCCATGAAAGCCAGCGCGGCCAGCCTGACCCAGCGCCCTGTGACCAAGGACATTGATAGCGCGACCGTGCTTGGTGCCAAGATTCAGGGCGATTCCTTGTTCTTTGCGGTAGAGCATAAACGCCTGATGTATCTCACCACCAACATCGGCGCAGCCAGTCTGCATATGCTGTTTATTGGGGAAAATGGTGCCGGGAAATCGGAGTCGATGTTGCGTGTCGCAGCGTCAATTGCGGCTTCGACGAACTGGGATGTATTCTTTGTCAACCCCAAAAATGACGTGAAGATGATGCAGCAGTTTTACGACTTAATGGCCTTCTACGGGCGGCAGTGTCGGCTATTTCCGCAGGAGCCATATAACGGTTGGGAAGGCGATAGCGGGGCCTTGCTCAGTCGGATCATGGCGATTCCCGCCTATGCGACCGAAGGCGCAGCGTCATTTTATTCCGACATGGGGGAAGTCTATCTTCGCGCCGTGCTCAATACGGATGAGGCGTTGCCCAGTTCGTTTGAGGAGTTAGAAGAACGGCTGCAATACGGGCGCTTAGCTGACCAGTATAAGAACGATGCGCAGGGGTTTGCGCGGGTGGCCAGTATCAGTGCCGCCGATGCCAAAAGCGTGTTCATGCGCTTTGCGACCATGACCCCGAAACTGACCCAAATCCGGCGGGACGGATGGCGTTTAAGCGAGGCCCGCGCCGCCTATTTTGGTTTGCCCGTGTTGGCCAACGAACGCGATAGCCAGAGCATCGCCAAGTTTCTGCTGGAGGACATCAAACATTACTTATCGACGCGCAAACCCGCCGACCGCCGCGCCTTGTTTGTCATCGACGAATTTTCGTCATTAGGGACGGAGAGCGTGATCCGCTTAGCCGAAATGGCGCGGAGCTTGGGCGGGATCGTGATGTTGGGGACACAGACCTTGGCGGGCCTTGGTGATGCCGATCAACAGGCGCGGATTGTCGGCAACATGACGGTGGTGCTGCATCGGATGAGCGCCCCCGAAGAACTGACGAAATTGGCAGGGGTGCAAAAGGTCATGACGACGATTCACCAGTTTCAGGGCAAGCAGATTTTGAAACGCGGAACCTATCGCATGGAGGAGGAAGCACGCATCGACCCGCAAGATGTGCGCACCTTGCCGACCGGATGCGCCTGGGTGATTGCACGCGGGGCAGCGGCCAAAGTCCAGTTTGCCATGATGCCTGATGTTCCACGGATGCCCATCGTGATTCAGCGGCCCCGCCGCGCGCCGACCCCCGCTGCGGCATTTGCGCCGCCAACGCTCGCTGTCACGGTGGCCAGCACGGGTGCAACCATTCCGTTGGCCGATGGTGTGGACATGAGTTTTGGCGCAACCTTTACCCCGATTGACGAATCGACCGATTCTGACCTGATGCCGGAGGATACGCCTCCCACCCATGAGACGACCCTAGTGATGGAGGATCATGCTGATGTTACTGGCGACGACACGCTCAGCTTTGGTGCACGTCGCATTGACGGCGCGTGACTTGGCCATTTTTGAGACCTTGACCCAGGTGCGCTTTTTGACCGCTACGGCGATTGAATGGCTGCACTTTCCTGATCGCCGCCCGGTGTGGGAGGCGGATATGCAGGCACGATTAAAGAGTGCAGCGCACCCACCGTATCGGGTTGGGCGCGTCGTGCATCGGCGGTTGCACTTATTGGCTGCCGCAGGCTATTTGTCGCGCATGGTACGGCCAACCGCGATTCGCAAACATACGTGGGGTGGCCGCGAACCCGACTTGTTAAGTTTGACCGAAGATGGAGCCTTAGCGTTGGCAGCAACCACCGATGATGCGCATATGGCAGTGGAATCCTATCGGGTGCGCGAGCGCTCAAGCTCGGTAACGCAGCATACTGCCGAGATTGGCGAGGTCTATGCTGCGTTGCGGGTGAAAATTGCAACCATGCCTGGCATGGCCATGGAGGACTGGCGCAGCGATCACATGACGGCGCGGAGTTACGATCATCTCACGGTGGTGCGCCAACGGGCAGGCGGCATGGAACGGGTATCGTTGCCCGTGGTTCCCGATGGCACGTTTGTCTTGGTGCATCCGCACGGGCGTTTGCGGGTCTTCATTGAGGTGGATCGGGGCACGCGCCGCCTCGAAACATGGCGAGAGAAGATCGAAGCCTATCATGCCTATGCTGGGAGTGCCGAGTTGCGTGCACGCTACCAGACGGACACGTTTGTGTTGTTGACGATAGCCCCCACCGTTGCCCAGCAACAACGCTTGATGAATGCGACGGCAGCCGTGTTGGGCGGTGCGAGTTCACACTATTTGTTTACCTTGCGAGCGGCGGTGCATCCGCTGCGGATCGGTGGTGAATGGCAGAAAATCACGGCGGTGAATCGGGCCGTGGTTGCGGCAGGGTTCCAACGCCAAGCCACCGAAAAAGTGAGTGCAACCACCAGTCGGCATGTGTTCTTACAGTAAGATTGCCTGTTCAGTTGGAGTGTACACAAAGGTGTTCATTAGATGGGCAGGGTTGCAGCGACCAGTTGAAGTGAACACCCAACGGGGCCAGTGGAAGCCCGAAACGGGGATACGGAGCTAACGACAATTGCACTTCGGTGGGGGGTATGCTGTCGCCGTTTGACCCACCAGCAAGGGCTAAAGCCTGCTGCGCTACGCTTGCACTGGTGTTCCACCCGTCGCCATCAACCCCCCACCGAAGTGCAGCCGCCCTGCGGGGCGGCAGGCGCGGCGGCTGCGCCGCGCCACCGTGGGAAATCCCATCGTCCAAGTGCTGCCTATCTCACCTCGCTACGCGAGCGCCTGCGGCGGTTCTGCGAACGTTGCGATACACGGCTTAACGCACTGGGACTCATGGCTGCGCAGCCCCTACGGGCAATCCTGCGGCTTGGTTTGCAACGCTGCTTGGGGTTCGTCGCGGGGGCGCTCCTCACCCGATTTCCCACGGTGGCGCGGCGACGTGCGCACCAACCTTCAAGAGGCGGAGCCATAGCCAAACACCGTGCAATCCCGAGAGGCGGAGCCATCAAACAGGCGCACTCTGCCTTGCCGCGTCTGCCGCCGTCGCTCCCGCATGGAAGGTCAGGCCACGCCAACGCCCCTGCACGGCAACCATTCCCCAACGATAGTCCAATCACCCAGGGCAATCCAGTCCTAAAAGGCGAACCAGAACCAAGGGCCGTGCGAAGGCTTATGCCGTGATTCTTCCCGGACGTTTTTAACAGGGCTTCGCGTGGAGTGGTCAGCGAGAGAAGGGTGACGATAGCACGCTGTGAGCGTCAAAATGCCAGCGAGAGGTCTCGGAGAGCTTCGCCGAGAGTTGAGAGAGAAGTGAACGAGAACTCAGCGAGAGCCGATCAGGTGGTTCACGAGAGAGTCGAGAGAGGATTCAGAACAGCAAAACCATGTCGATAAAGGGTATAAAAACCTTGTCATGAATTCATTACAAGAGATTACGATTCGTTACGAGATACTGAGAGTGAATTGACAAAGGACGTTACAATATATTACAATTCGTTGCGTATGGTTACAGGAGGACAAAACCCAATGACAACCCATGCATCCGTATCAACTGACCCCACAACCAGCGTTCGTCGTGAGCCGCTGACGATTTATCAATATATGTTGACAGGCCAACCGCTCAAGGATAATAATGCCCAATTGCCTCAGTTGGTCGAGGTCAAAGGTCAGCCCATGACCGCGATTGGGATTGACCCAGGCAACGGGGAGATGAAAGCAGCGATGATGGGCCTTGATGGGCGGCTCATCACGGTGCAGCTTGTGTCAGCGTACCGCATTGCCGTTACCCTTGGCGGTGGCAAAAGCCCCACTACTTACACCGTGAATGGCGGGCCAGCGTTTTGGATTGGCCGTGATGCGGTGCAAATGAAGGGCGACGCACTTCCCATCGGGCCAACTGCTGTCCGATTAGAAGATCCGCGCCAAATTGACTTCTATGCAGCGGGTGTGGTTGAACTCTTAATCAAAGCCCATTGTACGCCTGGTCAATACACCTTGGCCACGGGTTTAGCGTTGCCGAACATGGAGATGCAGGCCCAGGTTAAGAAGAATGAATCGGGCGAAGAGGTGGAAGTTTTTGGCGTGGTTCCAGAAACCAAACAGGCCATTAAGGATCATATCTATGGGAAAACCTACCATGTGAATCGCACCGATGAAGATGGGGACGTGACCAATTGGCAGATCACCTTTGGCCAAGTCTACACGCAGGCACAGAGCTATGGCACGTTCATGGCCTTGACCCATACGATTTTCGGGACCCGTCGCACAGATGGCATTCAGGAATATGCCATTATCGACATGGGCCGTGGCGATACCCATGAAACCCTCATCCAGTTATCACCCACGTTTCGCATGATGACCAAGCGCACAGGTGAGGGAACCATCAAACAAGCCCGCGCTGTTGCTCGCGCCTTGGCCGAGTTTGATTTGAACGATGCCCAAGCGCAAGAAGCCTTGATCACCCGCAGTATCCTTGACGGAGGCCGACCCAAATCGATTAATCACGTCGTCGATAAAGTGGTCGAACGCGAAACCCAAGAAATGCTCAGCCGCTTGTTACCAGCGCTCCGTAACCGCAATGCCTTCATTGCCTTTACGGGGGGCGGAACGAAAGATGCGACGACCTTGCAAATGATTAACGACCGCATGGACAGCGTGGGGCGCAGCGCCGAGAGTTTTGTGATTGTTCATCCCGAAGTCGCCAGCGTGTTGAACGCGGTCGGAACGCTCTTAAAAGTCTTGTTTACCGAGCTTGCACGAAAGGGACGATAAATGACAACCACCCCCAAATCGATCCGCGTCGGTGAACGGAGTATGCAGGTGCTGGATGCCCTGCGTGTCCAGTTAGCCGATCAATACAGTAGTGACTCCGCCCTATTGACCGAGGCTGCACGGCGCGGCTTACTCGTCATGGCGGTCGAAGCCTGGCATGCCGAGGCGGGTCAGTATGGGGGCCACCAGCCGAAGGAGCTTGCACGGCTCCTGCGGTATGAATTGAATGCACTGTTTAACTTTCTCTTAGAGCAGGACGAGTTGCCGCCGATGTTGCGGATTGTTGCTGCTCCAACGCCTCCAGCGGTTGTGCCAATCATGGTTGCAACTGAGCCAGTGGTACAACCCGAACCGACCGTTACGACGGTGGAAATTGATACGACCGTGATGGACTTGATGGAGTTGGCGGGGCAAGATGAGGAGTGGGATTAGCAGATGTTTTGTGATTTGACCATCCTGCTATAATAAGGCAAGAAAAATCCCCGCACCACAAAGCGTCAACCAGTGGTCGGGGGATGGACGACCCTATATTGATCGCTAGGCCGTCACCGCAATAATACCATGCGGAACGGTCTCCCGAAAAGGAGCCACGTGTATGGATGCAACGGCAACGCCCCAAGTCTCAGTGAATACGTCGAGTGTAGTGCGCCCAACACCCGTTGTTGCTCAAACCGCACCTATTGCGGTGACAGTTCCACCCGAACCTTTGATAAAGCCGACCGCGCGGCGCTCTCATACCTTTTTTCGTCTCTCACAGCTTGGCGACTACGTACAAGAATGGGGTGGTATTCTCTTTTTTGCGGTTTTAGGGATTGCCTTGTGGCGTGCTGATGCCCACTTTACCCTATGGTTCTTTGGTGGATGGATGCCGAGCATTATGGAACAGCTCTCCTATGCGCAGTGGCTGATTCCTACCCTCTTGACCCTTGGCCAATTGTACTTTTTTGTTGGCCCAGCAAAACTGAAAATGCTGCATGCGGTGCGCAAGGTGGCTGCCGACAATCCTGAGCATGAAACGAACTATCGCAAATATCTCAAATTGCGCAAGCGGTTTATGCGTCATACAATTGGCTTTTTGGCCGTCTCGATTATTAATATCGGCACCTCAGCGCAAGGGATGTATGAATGGGCCGCAGGTCGCACCATTAATCTCTTTGGGGGATTTACGCTACCACAGCCTGGAACTCCCTTACGCATGCTCTGTTTTGTCCTTGGCATTATCTTAGCCTTTGGTGCGGAAAAAGCTTTCAAGGCGGCATGGGATGAATATAAAGACCGATAGGAGTCTCCAATGATTCTTGCTTTTCTTGATACCTTGAATCCTGGTCAAACACTCCTACTGGTGCTTGCATTATTTGGGGTTATTGGTGCACGGAAGGTTTGGAAATGGTATCGCGTTTTTAAACCCCAATGGGATGCATTCCAAGCGTGGAAAACCAGTGCTATTGCAGCAGTGGTGCAGCCTGTGACATCGACCCCAACAATACCTATTCCAACCCCAGCTGCTCCCACTATTCCGATTACGCCACATGAATCCCTTGTTCTCGACTTGAGCCGTATTTCACGCGAAGCGGTGGCTGGGGCGAATGGCGCACTCCAAAATCCGCCAGCTCATTTGGATACTGCCCGCGCCTATATTCAAAAATATGTTCCCCACGGTCGGGTGAGTTTCCCGATTGGTTGGTGGACAGATAGTCAAACAATCCACTTAGCGGTTGGCCACTTTATTGGGGATATTTACAATATCCTTGTCACCGCGATGCCAGGCAGCGGCAAGGATAATTTGATTCTCAATATGGCCTATAGCCTCATGCATGACTATTCACCCGAAGAACTCCAGTTCTTTGTGATGGATGGAAAAGGTGGGGCAGACTACCTTGATTGGGATAAGAAGCAGCATGTGTTTCATATTGCCGAAGAAGGTTATCAGCTCACCGAAGCCATGGAATTGCTCTCGGCGATTAAGCTGGATCGCAAACGTTGGTTGAAACAAGCGCGTGTCAGTAGCTGGGATAACTATCGCGGCGCTGATCGGCCACCGTTGATGATTGTGATTATCAGCGAATTAACCCAGCTGCTTGAGGTGATGACGCGCAGCGAGGTTGAATCATGGCTGATGCGCGAGGTTAATGTCTGGCGCGGTCTTGGTTTGCGTTTAGTCGTAGGAACGCAAAATACCTCTGGTTGGTCGAAAGAATGGCGTGCAGCCATGGAATGTTTCTTTGCGGGGCTTCAGCCATCGGGTGATGAAGTCCGACCCAATACAGGCAAGACAACCAAGGAATTAGAAGAAGTTTTACAGGTTGTTCCACCCCATCGCTTACCCAATGTGCGCGGTCTGTTTACGGCGGTGCATCGCAATACGGCAGTAAATGTACGCACAACCTATCTTGATGATGATCAACGCATGCTGTTAGCATTACGCTTGCCCGATCTCACACCTGAGCAATCACTTGCCCAACGGCGCGAAAAAGCACGGCTGGTCGCGGCTTGGCAGTCGTTTAATCGGATGATTAGTGCCAGTAGTGATAGCCAACCTCATTTTGTTGAGCATGAGACCAGCATCGCGCCGCATGTTTCTGAAGAACCAATTACGCCGATGCCAAGCGCTGCGGAAGGCCTGAATCAAGGGCTTGGCTATGATCGGCTTGCGCTTGAACGGTTGCTGGTGGCCATTAGCCAGAACCGGAGCCGCAAGCTGGAGGAGCTAGCCGATGAACCGCTCTTTATCCAAGCCTGTGTTGTCGAGTATGCGCGGGTCAAGAGCAATAGCGGTGTTGTACGGGCGCTCTGGGGCGAACAAGGCTACTCTGGTACGAAAGATCGTGTTGTGAAGGCTGCGCTTGAGCGTGCAGCACAACTACAACGCGGCGTTCAGGATGACACCTTTTTACAGGGTCTATTAGCGGCTTAACAGCGTTAATAGATATATTTACTAAGGGATGTGGAGATTATTATTCTTAATAAATCGTACAAGAGTATTTGTGGATACATGGAGTATCCTTGCAATAGCTGCTTTTGCAACCTTATGTTTAAGATATTTCTTAATCTCATTTTCCTTTCCTGATAACTTATATTTTGGTTTAGGATTAAGGAATTTTTGTAGATCTGCTACTGACGTAATTGATTTAAAATACTCTTCTGTAAGTATTGTAAATGTAATTGCTTTAGCTATATTTCCTGTGAAAGTAACAGTATATTCGTCAATCTCGAAATCTTCCAATCCTGAATGAACTATTTTTGATCTAATTTCATAGATTTTTTCTAAATCTTTTCGTAAATCGGTTTTTATTTTATCTTTCACATATAGTTGAAATAAATTATGTTTTTTATTGTTTATATAAGGTAGAATTCTTTCTATGTATAATTTAAATCTTTTAGTAATTTCATTTTTTTGATTATCAAAGATAAGGGTTTCAATGGCAGTAATATAGGCAATAATCCGGCTTGAAAGTCTTTCCTCTAAATGTGCTTTTCCTATCCAACATAATGATTTTGTTATAACAGATAAAAGATTATTATTTCTATTTATATAGCTTACTTGGATGATGTCCTCAATTCTTTTTAATCCATTAATTTGTTTATTCTCTAGTAATTTTTCAAGATCGATATTCATTGGATCAAGGAAATTTATTTTATTAGGCATGAGTTTTTTATTATATGAATCTGTAGTATAAACGTATATTAGTCTGGATTCGCTTATATAGTTTTTGGTTGAAATAGTATAGTAAGGATTTCTATGAATTTTTTGATAGGAATTTAGTACATCTATCAATATATTTATTAAATAATATCCTAATTCTGCTGCTGCATCATGCTCATTTGATGAAATACTTAAGGATATAAAATTAGTTTCTGTGTCTTCATATATCTTGCTTTCGAATGAAAAGCAGCCAAAAAATATGATTTTTTCTTTAATGATATTTATTCCATAAATTGGTATCGATATAGTATATAGTGATTTCTCTTTATCTATGAAATCTGTTAAGGATTTTTGTTTTTCCTTTAATCTATCCCGATAATTAGATAGATTCTTATTTAAGAGTATGTATTTTAAGATAAAATCCAATTCCATTTCTATCCTATTTTTAGTATATCCCCTATTGGTATACTCGTAGATATCTTCGATTAATTGTAAGTAAATAGATGCATATTCTCCTGCAAAATGATAAGAACCAGTAGCAGAGTCATAAAAAGAAATGTTGGATGTGTTATCAAATAAGTCTTCCGTTGTATATTGATATTTGGGGAGAGATATAATCTTAGCTACGAACTTTTGTAGATTTGTTAGAATTGTGTGTTTTTTTTGTTCTTTCGCATCCATTTGCTAACCCCTCTTATCGTACTATCTCGCGTGCCAACATCTCCGCCTGTTTGATCACGGTTTCCGTTGCCAACGCCTGCATATTGGGTGGATAGCCATATTTATTCAAGACCCGCTTGATCAGAATCCGCAGTTTGGCTCGCGCACTCTCTCGGATCGTCCAATCAATCGACGTGTTATTCCGGACTTGCTCGGTTAACACCACTGCCAGCTCGCGCAGCATGCGTTGTTCCATCAGTTGCCGCGCATCGCCCTGGCTGGCCACCGCCGTATAAAAGGCATATTCAAACGCAGTCAAGCTCAGGTTTTGGGCCTCGCGATCCGCTGCGATGATCTGTTTACTCAGGCTAATCAATTCCTCGATGACTTCGGCTGCCGTTAACACCCGATTGTGATAGCGGTGCATTGAGCTATCAATTTGTTCGAGCAGGCTGGTGCTTTGCACGAGATTGGTTCGAGCGCGAATGGTCAGCTCATTGCGCAAGAGTTTATTGAGCACTTCCGCCGCCAAATGCTGGTGCTGGTAGTCCTTGAGTTCGGCCAGAAAGTCATCGGAGAGAATCGCAATATCAGGCTTTTTGATCCCCGCTGCATCAAACACATCAATCACGGGTTCGGCCACTAACGCGGCATCAATGACTTGGCGAATGGCGGTTTCCATCCCACTGGCACTGCGGCCTGTCTCGCTGGCACTGACTTTAACGAGCCGAGCCTTGACCGCTTGATAAAAGCCGATCAGATCTTGCTGAGCTAAGGCTTCAGGATGGGGAATTGCTAAGGCATAGGCTTGACTGAGCATGGCGACATGCTTCACAAAGCGATCCTTGCCATTATCAGGCAGTCCCAAGATATGATTGGCTGCCCCCAGTAAGATCATGAGTTTTTCGCCCGTATCGGCAGTGGGATAGTGGGCATGGGGGAAGCCAAAGAACAAGTTCTGGATAATTTCTAGGTATTCCTGCATCAGTCGCACGGCTTGCTCTTGAATCAGCGCCGGATCACCCCGTCCCCCCGCATCAGCATAGAATGAGAGCGCATGTTTGAGATCGGCTGCAATTCCCAAATAATCGACAATCAACCCACCTGGTTTGTCTTTGTAGACCCGATTCACTCGTGCAATCGCTTGCATCAGGTTATGGCCCTTCATGGGCTTATCCAGATACATGGTATGCAAATTGGGTGCATCAAAGCCCGTGAGCCACATATCGCGCACAATTACCAGCTGAAGTGGATCATGATCATCCTTGAGTCGTTCCGCCAAGCGGCGACGTTGTTCGTTGGTCGTATGGTGTTTGGCAATGCTTGGCCCATCATTGGATGCGGCACTCATCACGACCTTGATTCGACCTTGATTGAGATCCGGGTGATGCCAGTCAGGCCGAAGGGCGATAATCGCCTCGTACAAGGCCGCCGCAATCCGCCGCGACATCGTGACAATCATGCCCTTGCCTATGAGCGCTTCGGTGCGAGCCTCAAAGTGACTGACAATATCGGCGGCAATCGTGCGAATCCGATCCTGACTGCCAATCAGGGTTTCCATCGCATCCCACTGTTGGCGGGCCGTATCGGCAATCGTGGGATCATCGACATCGAGATCGTGATCGAGCGCGGCTATGAGGTTGCGCCCATCGGCGGTGAGGCCAACCTTGGCCAAGCGACTTTCATAATAGATGCGCACGGTTGCGCCATCCTCGACCGCATCAGCAATATCGTAGATGGCGACATAGGGGCCAAAGACCGCAGGGGTGTTAATATCATGGCGCTCAATCGGGGTTCCGGTAAAGCCCACGTAGGTGGCGTTGGGTAAGGCATCGCGCAGATATTTGGCAAAACCATAGCTGGTTTTGAGCTGCAACGATCCATCCTGTTCATCGCCTGTAACGGTCGTTTTGCTGTCAAAGCCATACTGGGAGCGGTGCGCTTCATCGGCAATCACCACAATATTGGCGCGCTCGGAGAGGGTATCAAAAACGGTGCCAGAGTCGGGCAAAAACTTCTGAATGGTTGAAAAGATGACCCCGCCTGCATTGACCGCCAAGCTGCGTTTAAGGTGTGCCCGATCGCTCGCTTGGATTGGGGTTTGGCGCAGCAGATCGGTAGTGGCAGCGAAGGTATCAAAGAGTTGATCATCCAGATCATTGCGATCCGTAAGCATGAGAATCGTGGGATTGTTTAAGGCCAAGACCAGTTTGCCGACGAAAAAGACCATGGAGAGTGACTTGCCCGATCCTTGGGTATGCCAAATCACCCCGCCTTGTTTGCTCCCAATTACGGTCGGTTGGGGATTGTCGATCCCTGCGCGTTGAAAGAGAATCGGGTCAAATGGTGCATCCTGCATCCCCGTAGCGGCGAGGGTGGCCGCAACCGCCGCATTGACCGCATAGTATTGGTGATAGGCTGCCAGCTTCTTGACGAGCTGTTTGGTCGTGATGGTGGTGATCGGATCGTTCTTCGTTGTTTCTTCAAAAACGATAAAGTGGCGAATGACATCCAGTAGGGTCGTTGGGTTGAGCAGATCAATGATCGTGACCGCCAACGAGTTTTGGATGTCAGTATCACCAGGGCGTTTCCAAGCAAGAAAGCGACTATAGGCCGCAGCGAGTGCCCCCACGCGGGTTTCCATACCATCGGAGAGAATCAAGATGGCATTGGTCGCAAAGAGGGTAGGAATTAGGCTGGTATAAGTGTCGAGTTGGCGATAAGCCGATTCCAAGGTGGCATGTTCATCGGTTGGATTTTTGAGTTCGATCACAATGAGCGGTAGGCCATTGACAAAGAGGACGAGATCGGGCCGTTTCTCATGATTCTCATGCTGCACGGTGAGTTGATTGACCACAACGAACTCATTGTTGGCGGGATTGGTGAAATCAATCGCCCAGAGCCGTTCGCCGCGCTCGCCCCCGTCCTGCTGGGTACTGACCGCAATGCCCATGGTGAGCAGGCGATGCAGCTGGGCATTGGTTCCCATCAGATCGCCGACCATGGGCTGGGTCAGATGGCGCATGGCTTCCATACGCATGGCTATGGTCGCGGTCGGATTTATTCGCTGGATGGCGGCTTCGAGGCGTTGCCGCAAGAGTACGTCGGTAAACCGTTGGCGTTCGGCGGTCGGGTCTTCTAAGCTGGGGGTGGCGCGGTGGATCACCGTATAGCCCTGGGCTTCGAGCAGCTGAAGGGCGAATTGTTCCACCGCGTCTTCTGATAATCCAGTCATCCGCTCCTCCTACCAGAACTGAGAATACGTTAATATGCCACACGAATCTCGCCGGACATAAGCTTGGGTAACAAGGTATCGCGAAGGTGTTCGAGTTTTTGAATTTGCTGAGTATTATGGATAATTTTATCGTTAATGGGTTTACACTGCTGCTCGAATTGATTAATCAAATCTGTAGGTGGTAATGCTACGGAAAGTGCTTCTAAATCAGTTTTTGTAATAGACCCAAAAACTGTTCCTTCATTATTGAAGGCCTTCAATGATTGCATTAACGATCGTATCTTAAAGAATGTGTAGGTGTATAACGATGGATTTTCTTTATAGCGTATTGCAGCTACTCCACGACCGATGCAACAGGTTTCCCATGCCATATTCTGCTCTCCTACAGGAGCACGAACACTAATGAGTGTATCAAATCGCTGTGCGAGCCGCATAGGGGCTGTAGTATAGACACGGTTGGTTGGAAATCGAAATCCAAAATCTGCATTGCCTTGAAACATTGGCATACCTTGTCCATGTTCGTTGTATGACGAGCCAGCAGGGGATTGTCCCATCGTAATAGTAAATTCATCTATAAGATTGCCTTTGTTCCATCCATCGCGGGCATCCTCGATAAACCATTGACGAAAGAGCGTTTCTGCCATCTCTTCAAGGGTTGCATTTTGACGGTGCAACAGATCAATTTTGGCATCAAGGCTGCTCAGGACATCGGCAATGGCTTGTTGTTGAGGGATAGGAGGTAAGGGTATTTGAAGGCTTTTCAGACCTTCTATAGTGAGAGCTTTCTGTGCAGACCCAATCATAATTGATTCTAGACTCCGTTGACCAATATATGATTTAATCCAGCGATATAGAAAATTAGCGTTTAACCGTGATGATATATTTCTAATCCAGATAAGATTCCCATCTTTAAAATAGAAAGGGCCAAGATTGTTAACGACAAAAGGGATCCCCGATCGTTCGCCAACAGCGCTGATCAGTAAATCCCCATCCTGTGGTGCTCCATATTTATTTCTAATGGACTCAAACTTGTCGTGAGAAATATAAAGAGGTTCTTCGATTTTAAAACCAAATTCTAGCTCAATGATTTCTTTAGAACGGAAAAAAGGAATTCCTGAAGCGACATAATCAGAATAGAAAATGCGTTTACTTGATGTAATATCGGCTACATCTCCCAGCTTTATATTTGCCCACTCACTCATACCTGTACCCTCGCCAAATTCTCCAAAATAGCCTGATTCAAGGCCGCTTCTTCCGCTAATTGGGCCTCAAACTCTGCCTTAAGGGTGCTGAAGCGTTCGGTAAAATCAAAGGTCTCGTCATCATCTGCTAAGCCCACATAGCGCCCAGGCGTGAGCACATAGTCCAGTTCTTGCACCCGATCCAACGAGACTGAGGCACAGAAGCCTTTAATATCTTCATACGAGGCATCGCCCGTGCGCCAGGCGTGGTAGGTGCTGGCAATCGTCTGAATATCATCCGCCGATAATTCACGGGTGCGCCGATTGATCAAATGGCCCAAATCACGCGCATCAATGAAAAGAATCTCATGCTTACGCGGATGACCATTGGCGCGCGCACGATTCAAGAACCAAAGCGAGGCAGGAATTTGGGTATTCAAGAACAGCTTGGCAGGCAGATTGACAATACAATCAATCACATTGCCCTCAGCAATCATGCGTCGTCGAATCTCACCCTCACCACCTGTTTTACTGGTCAGCGCCCCTTTGGCCAAGACCACGCCTGCCCGCCCGTTTGGGGCCAAGTGATAAAGAAAGTGTTGGAGCCATGCAAAGTTGGCATTGCCAACGGGTGGGGTGCCATACATCCAGCGGCCATCCTTGCGCAACGATTCCCCGCTCCAGTCGCTGACATTGAATGGTGGATTGGCAATGACATAATCAGCCTTGAGATCAGGATGGGCATCCTTTAGGAAGGAGCCTTCGGTATTCCAGCGCACCTGTGAGCTATCAATCCCACGAATAGCCAAGTTCATCTTAGCCAACCGCCAGGTCGTTTGATTGCTCTCTTGGCCAAAGATCGAAATCTGATCAATCCGCCCTTGGTGCTCAACCACAAACTGTTCAGATTGAACAAACATGCCACCAGACCCACAGCACGGGTCAAACACGCGCCCGTGATAGGGTTCCAACATCGCCACGAGTAATTCGACGATGCTACGCGGGGTATAGAACTGACCACCCTGCTTGCCTTCGGCGAGAGCAAATTCCCCCAAGAAATATTCAAAGACATGGCCCAAGACATCGCGGCTGCGGGTTTGGGCTGCATGCATTGCAATGTTACTCATCAAGTCGATCAACTCGCCAAGAATCGTGGGATCGAGGTTTTGGCGGGCATAAACCTTGGGTAACACGCCCTTGAGGGAGGGGTTTTCTTGCTCAAGCGCATCCATTGCCTGATCGACCACGACCCCAATCGTGGATTGTTTGGCCTGGGCTTGGAGGTGTGGCCAGCGCGCCGCCTCAGGCACATAAAAAATATTTTCGGCCAGATAATAGTCGCGATCATCGGGGTCTGCGTTTGCAAACTCGCCTTCGCCAGCAACCAGTTTGGCATGCAGGGTCGAGAACGCATCCGAGATATAGCGCAAGAAGATCAGGCCCAAGACGACATGCTTATATTCGGCTGCATCAATATTTTTACGGAGCTTATCCGCTGCTTTCCATAATTGTTTTTCTAAGGGTTCTTCATTGGTATTGGAAATCATGGAGATTTGTGCCATGGTGTGTTGGTATCCTTCAACTGGCAAGGTGGGTGCTGCTTGGTATAGTACCGAAGAATGGCTTGCTTGTCGATAGGTAGCGAATATTTATCCTTACAATTTATTGCATGGGATCTAGACAGAGGATTATAGAGCATGGTAGGATTTAATAATATTTTTCTACCTATACGCTACTTTGAAGATATTGGGAGAATCACATGGCAACGCGACGATCAAGCTGGCGACCTTGGAGTGATCATCCTATCATTGCATCTGTAACCGCGCTCGCAGCAGTTGCAGCCGTCATTATTGCCATTGTCTCATTAGGTAAGACTCAAGCAACATCTGTCGAAATAGTGGGCCGTATTATCGACGACACAACTCAAATTCCTATTAGTGGCGCGAAAGTTTCTTTCGATATGAAGAATACACCGCCAATTGTGTACTCAGATACTGAAGGTGTTTTTCGCTTCATTATATTGCTTGATGAGGATAGCGTAGCTGGAAAGATTATTGTTCAGAAAGAGGGGTTTGCTAATTATGATCGGCTTATTGATATTCAAGAAACAACCAGAACCATCGAAGATATTCGTATTAAGCCTATTTCTTCAACCCCTCCTGCTTTAGAATCAGGTGCAATAGCAACTGCTACAAATCTGCCTCAACAGGTTATTTCAGATAGCGTGATCGATGTCCATAGCACATCATCATGCACGAATGGTGGTGCATATGCTCCCATTTACGATGATAGTTTTAATGGTGAAATATTTAATAACCAACCATTTGATGAATCGATGCTCGATGAGGCTGACAAGGTATGCTGGTCAAGAGTTATCAATATTGACATTGTTGGAAAATCCGATGATGGTTGGGTGAAGCTCGCTCCTTATCTCGTTCTTGATGTAATTGCAAACAATGAGAGAAACGTTACAGGCATTGATAATAGTTTTGATCTGCATGGAGGAATCGCCGATTATCCAGATGAATTTTTTGCATATTTAGATGAAAAAGCAATGGGTATCATGGCAGCACCATTATATCCGGGATTTTCCGCTAGTGCTGATTCTGAAAAGACAAAACAATCGGATGAGTTGAATCGAGTAGGATATTTCTCCTTAGCAAAATCGGAGTTAGAGGTATTTAGTTTAAGTGTTCATGCTTTTTATAATCGCGAGATAACATTTAAAGTTGGTGTTGTATACTCCTATAAAGGAAAACAGAATATTCATTGGATTCCTGAGGAATTTACCGTAGAAGGTACTACAACGACATTAAAAAGATGGGATGGCCTTTTTATGACATTTGAAGGTGAAATAGAAGTCGATATGAATGAAAGTAATGAATTATTAACTAATTTTATTAAGCGATCTAAAAATATTTCACATGAATATCCTGCATTCCCTTTAACGAATTAGACTAGTTTGATGGATATACCTTATCTATATTGGTGCCATCTGATACTGAGGATATATCTCTATGAAGCAAGGACTATTAATACCACGAGAACGTCGATCGGCGAAAAAATTTATTCGTGATCAGCTTCGTATTCGGAACCTCACAAACTATACCCGTGATACTCCTCACAAGAATGCACTTATTCATATTCATTCAAATGCTGAATTTTGGACTGCGCTTGAAAAACAAACACTGTTGTGCCAGCAAATCTACCTTGATTCATTTCAGCTTGTAGATTGGTTTCCTCGTTCGCCTGGGTATTACTATACTGATGAAGCTCGTCGCAACCGTTTCGAAGCAGCACATCACGTTTATACTCACGATGAATCAATGTATGATCCATGGGGAAAGATGTTAATGATGGAGGGTGGGGTTGGCTGTATTCGGCTCGCGCCACAACAACTCGGTAGTAATGAAGTATGGTTTTATACAGCGACGAGTGATGGGATGTGCCACTCTGGTATTCCACTAGTTATTCCAAATCATCTCTTGCAAAATTCTGATATTCGTCGCCGGAAAGTTTCGATAACAGGGCATCTTTGTTTTAAAACGATGCTTAATATGGCACATCATGATCATTTACGAACAAAACGCGTGACACAAGCCTATATTTATGTGGATGAATTAATCGATGATGGCCATTCGTATGACCCTGTCCTGCTTACACCAATGGCTTTCTTTACCCAATCATCGAAAGGAATTGATAAGCAACATCTGTTGAATCCCCCAGATTTTAAACAAATTCTTGACAAAGGCATGGTTGTATATAGACAGGTCGTATCCGATGATAATGCTGAACTGGATGCTACCAGCGATTGGATGCAATCCTATGTGGCATCGCATGAAGGCCATATGATTACGGACTTTGATCAACAACGGCCAGCCTTTGGCATACCAATTCTGAGTCTCGATGAAGCATTAAAGCTAGCTGCTCGGGAGTCACGAATCATCATTCAAAATTGCAATATTAATGAAAGTGTTATCACAGCTAGGAATGATGGATGGATAACTATGGATACACGCGGTAATTTCTAAGTATTTAGAATGTTGCTGGAGATTGATATGTCATCGTTGCCGATACGAAATCGTAAGCATGTCCTTGAAGAAGAATCACGAAAATTTGTAGGCAATATTATTCCATCCGAATGGATTATTCGTGGCGAATCCCCATCTGATTATGGGATTGATATGCAAATAGAGCTGGTTCTTAATGAGCGTGTAACCGGAGCGTCGTGGTCTATCCAGCTAAAAGCGACCGATAAACTTGAGCGAAAGAAAGATGTTGTTACCTATTCATTTAAGACATCTACTCTTGCATATTTTCTTGCACGACCTGAACGTATTATATACATAATGTATGATGCGGTGGATAAGGTGGCCTATTGGATATGGATACAAGAGTATATTCGAAATGACCTTGAGAAGACATGGTTGAAACAAAAGACTGCAACCGTAAAAATCCCGAAGACGAATATCTTCAATAATGATGCTATTCCTATTATCCAAAATCGGGTTCTTCATGATAATGAAGCGCATCGATGGCTATCAGCTGTCCAGACGGCAAATCATCCCTACTTTTCATACCAATTCCAAAGTAAAGACAATGGTTTTGAAATTGGCGTTTCGCCGCGTTATCCTGGGGCTGATCAGGACTCGCCAGTCTCAATTAATGGTACTTTTCGGTTTGATGCATCAGAACATGGACGAGCCAATCTACAAAAGTTTAAAGATATGATACGAACAGGTATACCTGCCGAGTTTGATTCAAGTGTTTTTGAGGGCTTTAACGTACATGATATCTTTTATCCGATTATGCCTGAACTTGAAAGTTTCCAAACATCGAAAATTTTAATTAGCTCTATTCCTGGCCAAAATCCCCAAACGATAAAAGTATCCTTTTTTGATAAGCATGGGACGCTTGTACAACGCTTCCCTTTTATTGAGCTTGTTGATGTGCAATCGGGGACAGAAGAGGTCACGTTTACCAATAAGGCACAGAAACTCTCTATTACAACAACGATGACGGTGAGTAAAGTCAGCAATACTATTAACATCTCATTTGGGTTTGATCATGGTCCAGGCACGCCTATCCAAACCATATACGAGACCATTACTGCAATGATGGATATGAATGATGCGAATTCGATAGAAATAATAAATTTACAAACAGACACGGTGTTGATTAGGGATGATTTTAAAGATTATGTGACCGAGATACCATCTCAGTTTGTCCAATTAATCGAAGCATTAATGATTATTCAAGAACGATGTAATATTGAGTTGATATGGCCTGATTCGCTCGAACCTGAAGATGCTGAACGGATATTATTTGTCGCAACGATTTTATTTTTAGGCAAGGTTCGTGTACACAATCCAATTACTGTTCCGCTTCTCTATGAAGGGGCTGAAAAGCTTCTACGGGTTTATCAAGCCAAAAATAGCCTCCATTTGAGAGGAACATCTGCCGCTAAAGCAATTGATATTCTTGGATTCTCCATTGAGCTAGGTGACTATGTGCTCTATGCCCCAGAGGTCACTATGAGCGTGGATGACCTCCAATCTATTGATACATTTATCAAACGTGGAAAACTACAGGATGTGCTTCTTGTTACCTTTCATACTGGCGAGGTTGGGGCCGAATTGATATTCCCGCAGTGGATACCGGTGATGGAGGACGAAGAAAGTGGAGATAATGATAAAGACTGAGGGAAATTGACATAAATATATGTTCATTGTTGCTTGGTCCACTATCCCTCACGATGATGGAGTATAGGATGAGTAAACGCCACGTTATTGTTGGCCAACACACCCGATCCATGCCGTTGCGTACATTCACCATCATTTGCCGCTGGTGTGGGAATGAAGCCACCATCGAGAGTTACCCAGGGCGAACCCCGACGCTCTGTAGTCCTGAATGTCTTGAAGCTGCACGGAAAGACCACGACCGCCAACGCAAAGCCGCCCAACGCGCCAACAAGCCCGCGCCAGCAACACCACGAGGCCGGAAGCCGATGCCCCGCCCGCAGCGGTTTGTCGTGTGGCCATCGCAGCTGAATCGCAGCCTGGACCGATCGATCGATCGCCAGCTGACCGCGATGAAAACGAAGTTTGATGGAAGAAATCTGATTGCCACGCTGGAAACACTGCTCGTCGAATATCTGGCCGTGAATGTGCGGTGGGTCATATTGGAGTGTTTTGTGCGGGAGCCACAGAAATTGGCCGAGCGCACGGAGGTCGTGTTAACCACGATTGACGATCCGGAACACAAACATAATCAATGGCAGCGGGAGTTGGATACCTTGCGCAGCGAATTTGCACGGAATGGAACCCTGAATCAAGCCCAGCGAGAGCAGCTGTGGGCTATCGCACGACCCATCGAATTTGCGGTTGTCGGGCGGCATGGGTTAAGTCAAGACTACCAGGAACGCTTAACCGGAGCACAACGCGCGACCGCCGAGCGAGCGCTGGCAGCGGCCTTGGTCAGACTGGAAGCACTCTTGCTTGATCGCGAATCAGCATGATTTCTATTTTGTCCAATATCTCTCACGATAATGGATTTCAATATTTGATACACCTTGGAGTATCACACTATATATACTACAGTACTATACGCGATATTATTAGAGTACTATTTCAAGTACTATTCCAATCGGGATTAGAGTACTAATGATTATGTTGACAAAATTGGCAAATCGGCTGAAAATAAAGGCACAAGAGTTCGTACCTCTTGTGCCTTTATGCCAGTTTAGTTTAAGTCCGTTGACAAGCGGATAAGCGATGCGACCAGGTTGATAACAGAACTGACATTCTTTTTCAACCAATTGGACATATTGCGAAAACGTCGGGCCATCTTTTGATGGCTCTTCTTTTTGCCTTTTTCCATAGCTTTTCACCCCCTTTCATTGATATTTTTATAGAATCCTCCTTTCGTGATTCAAATACCAATTGTTAGGCGACCTTGGGTATAAAAAAGCCGCACTGGAGATCAATGACGATCATAATATTCCAGTACGGCGGTCGCTAATTGGCATTATATAGGTCGCTATAACATATGTCAATAGGAATAACCTAAGCTACGTGTGCTATGTTTGAAATTGTGTTATAGGGTAAACCCATACTTTATAAGTATTCATTGATCAAGCTTTAAAATTCATGTCATTCTAAAGGGATGAATTCAATAGTAGCCACGAATCGCGGTCTAAATAATCCTCTCACGAAAAAGAATTATTCAAGTATTCGTGATACCGTGCTGTTCATTAAAAATAAAATTCTTATGTTTTTCTAATGTTTGATTATGCGTGCGTGCAAACTTAGATGATCCATAGCTATGCTATCGCGATGGCAGCGGGAGTTGGATGGATTGCGCAGCGAGCTTGCAGGGAATGGAAAACTGAATCAAGCCCAGCACGATCAGCTGTGGGCTATCGCACGACCCATCGAATTTGCGGTTGTCGGTCGGCATGGGCTGAGTCAAGACTACCAAGAACGCTTAACCGGAGCACAACGCATCAGTGCCGAGCGCGCGCTGGGAGCGGCCTTGGTTCGGCTGGAAGCACTCGTGGTTGATCGTGAATCAGGGTAATAATTATTTTGTCCAGTATCCCTTACGATAGTGGATTAGTGAATACAGATTATGATAGCAGCATATTCTTGTATAAGGGTCAATCAGGACACTATGATTGAGAGTTGAGGTTACTTTCACGCTAAGTTCATAGGTTGATAATATATACCGAGCACGCGTATTGGCAGAGTGTTTTTATCCTAGTGTAATGCCATAAAAATGCAGGAATAGGAATGATAAATACTTCGTATCCTTGGGTAATGCTGCCATGGTGAAGGATCGGTATGTGGTACCAAGGCAATGGCTTAGTTTGGTTACTTTATTAGATGTGTCACAATTTGGGCCTCAGCGCTATGCATTCTCGTGGCGCTGAGGCCACATATCGAGGTATGGGTCATTCGGGATGAGTTTTAGGGTTGTGTTATAGATTGCTCTAGCAATATTTAAGTTGTTATTTTTGTCTAGGACCAAGAATTCGGGGAGAACCAGGACTTACAGGTATAATCGCCTGTATATTCTATGTGAATCCAGGTATCATAGCCCATCCAAGGACGTGGTTCCGTAATGCTGCATTGTCGAGTGCCTGAATAGCCTTGAAAGGTAAATTCTACTGTGATAGTCTTATCGGGTTTCCACCACCAACCCCAAAGCGCATAGGCAGAATAACCATTTGCACTGTAGGAAGATGTCCACATGGTAGGTTGATTTTCTTGATTCCGGCCAGTAATCTTGACTTGTTGAACGGAGCATGATCCGCCACATGCATTTCCACCATGAACCGCAACCATTGATTCATTGGATCCCCACAACGTCTGATGGGGCTGCTCGACTGTTGATTTCGCTTGGGCAGGGATTGGTGAAAGAGCGAACCTGCTAACGAACACGCAGAGCCATAGCAACGTCTGTAATCGTTTCATAGAGAATACCTCATGGGTCGCACATGAAAAATACGATGCTATGGTGATGTGCGACAGGACTAAAATCTATTAAACCATGCTGTCCAATGTGCTGTATCATCAATACCGGTATGTGTTTGTTCATAGAACAATGCAGGAATCAAGATGCTCTCATGAGTTGTTCCCACCGGAGCAGTGATATTGCGCTATCCTGTGCTATAAACCCATACCGGTATTGTATCCACAGCGGTGTGTGAAACATCCAATGGGGGAGGTTTATGCTATCTATTTCCTTCCACCCTGGTTGCCTGTGCCACCATTCCCTTTCGAACCACCTGATGATTTACCACCATATCGGCCTCCGTTCGATGATCCTTTTGCCATGACAGCCTCCTTTTACGAAAAGAATGAATCGTATTCCATTGCTAAGAATGCGTGATGGTCTATCGTTCTTTCAGCTGCTTCCTGCTCATCGGATTGACTATCAGCACGTCTTTAGAAGGAACATGATGAGCCTATCCTATTGAGCTACGATTACAATCCTGATCTGTGACCTGACCCATCAGTACTAGGCATCCATAGGATCATTGTCGCGTGTCATATAGGCAATTGTTGCCTCAACCCGTCCCGTTACCCGCAGTTTCTGATAAATGATCGTGACATACCAACGAACCGTTGCAACGGATAAACCCATTGCTGCTGCAATCTGTTTATTTGAGTATCCAGCCGAAAGCCATTTCCATAGTTCTTGTTCTCTTGGACTGAGATTGCGGGTGGTCATAAGCTTCCTCCTAATCACCCACATTCCATACAAGCTACCGTAGTACAATAGCCAACGACTACTATGTGGGTGGTATCGAAATCACATACCACCACCCTACTCGTTTACCCTGAAAATAGGGTTTTCAAGCTGAAAATTGTGCTATCAAGCAGGAGAAATCATGCCTATGGCGACCCTGAAGCAATTAATCATCGAGTATCGCAGCCGGATTCCTGACTATAATCAAGATAAACTTGCGCAGGATATGGGATATACAGCGGGGGGATTGTCCAATGTTCTGAATGGAGAAAGACCCTCAGCTATTACACGAGATTTTGTCTTGAAGGTTGTCAAAATATTCCACGATCATCATGCGATACGCTCGCGTGATGAAATTGATAGTCTTTTGGCAGCGGGTGGCTTTGCCAAACTAGGAACACAGTCATCAACTGTCGAAACGGCATTACATACGACATTTCCTGCCTTAACGCCTGAGAGGCAGGTTGTCCAGACACAGTATTCGATCCCGATACGCCGCATAATGACGGTTGGCGCAATAGTGCTTGGGCTTTCAATAATACTGTTTCTCTGGTTCGATATGCCGCAACGTTGGTCTCTATCACGCTCCCCTACGGTGCAGGCACAGCCCCCAATAATTCGTGATGGGATGGTCTATATTCCAGAGGGATCTTTTCTTCGTGGGAGTACGGAGGATGACCTGCGGTATATAGAATCCTTATGTATTGATATCAGTAAGGAGTGTAATCGCGCGTTGTTTAGCGATGAGTTACCCCAGATGGCAATTTGGTTGCATGACTATTGGATTGGACAGCATGAGGTGACAAATGCACAATACCAAATTTTTGTTGAGGCAACCCATTATGTGACTGATGCTGAAAAAAGAGGTGAAAGTAAGGTCTGGAGTCGATTAGCCCGGACGTTTGAGATCGTAAAGGGTGCTAATTGGCGATCTCCAGGCGGCCCTACGACCAGTATTGTTGAAAAATTGGAGCATCCTGTTGTTCACATAGCGTACCATGATGCTGAAGCCTACTGTCAATGGGATGGCAAACGCCTTCCCACAGAAGCAGAATGGGAACGAGCAGCACGAGGAGTCGATGGATGGATATTCCCGTGGGGTAACGAGTGGGATGCAACGCGATTAAATCATGCCTACGAAGGAAATTCATTTGGTACCAAAGCAATCGGGTCGTTTCCCGCCGGGGCAAGCAAGGATGAAGTGCATGATATGCTTGGCAACGTGGCAGAATGGACGAGTGATTGGTATTCTGGTGAATATTATAAATCTGGAGAAACACGGAATCCGACGGGGCCGAAAGTATCGACCGGACAGCATGTACGTCGTGGTGGAGCATGGAATACGCAGTCGGGATTTTTACATGCGACGTGGCGTATTGATTTGAAAGATGATACGAGCGATAGCACGGGTTTTCGATGTGTCGAAGACGGAAATTAAATCACGCTTGCGAGGATTGAGAGATCGCTATGGTCAGGATGAAATTACAGGATAGAATTAGTACAAACATACTCACCATTCCATGGTCATGGTTCGAACATCCAGAAGCCGCGCCACGGGCTATCACAGCCACTAGCAGCAGGGCCACGCTACTCATGAAAACCGAGCAGTACTTCCATAAACCACGGTGGCGGGTCTTCTTCCGCTGCTCTGCACGCCACTTCGCCAGCATAATGTATTCCCACTGCACAACGTATTTGCATAACCTCAGCTGCATCCACGAACCCACTGCACCCGCGATGCGTCGTGCGCCGCAATCCATTCGTGCCACCCCGCCAAGCATCCTGTTTCTCATTTGGCCGCGCCATCTGACCCTATGTCATGCGCCCTGCAAGCGAACCACAATCACCAAAGGTTCAAGTCATCCTTGGGCGGTTATCAGATAGTGGCCGCTGCGCGGTGGTCATTTGGTTAGTATTCAAACGCACACGGCAGTGCTGGCATGAATGCGCCGATCCACGCCTAAAAGTTGTTCTTGGGGGCGGGAAGGGAAACCATCGCCCCAAGTTTTTCCTTCCCGCCCCCAAACCCCCACCCATCCTTTCCTTCACCCTCCTCCTCTCCATCTCTCACGACCAAGGAAACTGCCGTGCGCGGCAGGCCATTAATGCGCGGAGCGCCGCGCACGAAACCGAGCGACCACGCCAGCAACTGTCCCGCAGCGGCCCGTACAGCGCGTCACAGCACCCATGCTGTGACCGCAATGAGCCAACGACAAGCCTAAAAATCGAGGCGCTGAAATGGTTGGAATTGGTCGTTTTAGGCCATTAGAAAGGGAAGAAAATTATTGACAAAGAGTTGAAAATAATATATAATACAGAGGAAATCAAGAACGGTAGCGAGTGTACCAGCGCCTCTACCGCCTAGCACAAGGGAGCCAACTATGAACACCCTCAATACCACCACCGACGTAGAGCTTTTGAGCGATGCAGAGTTAGAGGTCCGTGAGGCTGCCATCATAGCCCACATTGACCACTTGAAAGGCTATTTATGGCAGATTGATGTCGAGCGTTGGAGCCGTACCCAATTCCCCATGCCTGCTAGTATTCCCGTGATGGCCGAAGAATACGCCGCCTAAGTCGGAATGGAGAGTCACGAGCGGCCAGTCTTGGCCGCTCGCCAGGAGTGAGAGGGGAATCCCCATGCTGCCAACTACCAGCCAAATGGACTTATTCAGCGATACCGCCCCAGTGATCGCCCAACCCGTGATTGTGAAACAACCAGCCGCACCGCGTCCAATGGAGCGCATGATCCACGCAAGCCGCTGGATGGGTGTGAGCGTGGTACGCGCGGCCTTCACGAAGCCCAACAGCACGATGCTGCACCTCATGGTTGGCTCGGCATGTTACCAGTTTGGCGCACGCGAACTGCGCCGCTTGTTAGAAGATGTGGCCGATACCCACACCATCCAGATCACTGCTGACCCTAACGAGGATGCAATCCGCGTCCAGATCCGCGACACCAACCAGCGGATTTATAGCACGATGCTGATTCGTGACGGCGCATGGCACCGTGAACCCCGCGCGAAGGTTCCCGCCAAACGGCAGCGCTGGATCATGGGCGATGCAGCCTACACCGCCGCGCATGAAACCGCCTATCGCGATCTGGCCAAGAAAACCACCGCCCAAACGATTCGCGTTGTCTTGCATTCAGTCCAGTAAGCGGATACATCCATATCAGACCAAACCATGATGCACAGAACATCCCGCATAAACCCGTACAGCGCGTCACAGCACCCGCGAAACGCCCCCAACCAGCCAACGACAATCTGCAAAATCGCGGCGCTGAACTGGTCAGAAATAGTCGTTTTAGGCCATTAGAAAGGGAAGAAATTTTTTGACAAAGAGTTGAAAATGATATATAATACAGAGGAAATCAAGAACGGCAGTAAGTGTACCAGCACCGCTACCGCCTAGCACAAGGGAGCCAACTATGAACACCAACCGCAAGTCCATGTTGACCGCCGACGAACGTACCGCCCGTGATACCGAACGCCGCAGCCAGCTGGATAGCGCCTTAATGAATGGGGTTCAAGCCATTTTGGATAGTGACACCTTTCAAGCGGCCCTTGCGGCGAATGCCAAGTTTCACGCCTACAGCGCCAATAACGCCATGCTGATTTGGCTGCAAAACCCCGCTGCCCAGCGCGTGGCAGGGTTCCACACGTGGCGAAAACTAGGGCGAACCGTCAAAAAGGGCGAAAAAGGCATCATGATTTATGCGCCGCGCGTTGCCTCAAAAATTGACGCAGCGACGGGCGACGAGCAAACCCATGTGTATTTTGGGATTGAACATGTCTTTGATGTGTCGCAAACCGAGGGCGACGACATCCCCACGCTCGATTGTCCCATTTTGACCGAGGAACGCGGCCACGAGATCTATGATTGCTTGGTTGCCTATGCGACCCGCGAAGGATTGACCGTCAGTAACGACGACCAGCATGCCATGGGTGAGGCGATGGGCTATTATTCAGCATCGTCACGTTTGATTTGGATTCGCCCAGCCGCCAAAGCACAGATGGTGAAAACGCTCATTCACGAAATCGCCCACCATTTAACGGTGGGCAAGCACACCCGTGAGGCGGATGAGACGATTGCAGAGGGAACCGCCTATCAAGTCTGTGCCTGTTTGGGGATTGACAGCAGCGACCGCTCATTTACCTATATCGCTGGTTGGGCAGCGCATGAGGGCGGAACCGCATTAATCAAGCAGGTCTTAGGCCATATCCAAACCATCACCAAGCAGATCATGGCCATCGTTGCGCCAGCTGAGGAGGCCAGCGACGGCGCGCCGGAACCACCGCCACCCACCGCTGCCTCCGTCAAACGCCGCCGCACGATGACCGCGATGGCCGCCTAACGAGCGAAAAAAAAAGGCAGCGGCCTCACGCCGCTGCCGATGATAGGAGGATAAAGCCATGACCAACGATCCAGCCATGATCGACATCTATCAAACCATCGCCGCGTTAGACGACCAGATCGCCTGTCTCAACGCCGAGCGCGAGCAGGCCCGAACGACCTTAAGCGGCCTCGTCGAAGCCGCAGGAGGAAAAGTGATCCTTGATGGCGTCGCGACCATGGAAATAACCCGCCCTGCGATTGTGATGAGCTACGATCGGGCAGGATTGGAAGCGCTGGTACGGAAACTGGTGGCGAATGGGCGAGGAGGGATTGCCGAGATGATCGAAAAGCAGCGCAAGCAGCACCATCGCGCGGGGAGTTTGCGAATTACCAAGACACGTGGAATAGCACCCAACGAAGCCGCTTAAAACAATGCGCTGGTCGTGTAACCAGCACGACCAGCGCGTGTTTAGTACCCAAAGGGAACCAAACTATGAACGCATTAATTGTACCCGAAGCCGCGCGCATGCGTCAAGCGCTCTATGCACAAATTGCCACCACCACCAGCGCCCGCGACCTGCATGCCCTCGCCCGTTCGTTATCAGCCGTTGAGCGTGCCGTAGCGTTGATCGCGGCCCAGCATCCGCAGGCCATCGACGACCTATCCGACGACGTGGCGCAGTATATCCTTGTCTCTGATGGGACTCGCCGCTACCGTGTGACCGTTGGCCACAATGCGGCAGGAATCCCGTGGCAGTGTCCATGCCCACAAAAACGACGAGGCTATAAGGATACATGCATCCATATGATCGCGGTTTCGTTGTGGCTCGCAGCGGAACGTGAACGCCAGCGCCAAAGCGCTCATCAGTTTGCTCAACACATGCTCAATGTGGCCATCACGGCCTACGAGGATGCAACCGAGCACCGCATGCGCTGCGAAGAACAGCTCGCCGAAGCGCACCGCGTGGAAGCCCAAGCGTGGCAGATCGTCTCTGAGCGACGTGAGGATGTGGCACGCATCGAGCGGCAGGCTCCCCCACCGATGATGCCACCCCAGCATAATCGCGGCGCTGCATAAGAGCATCCCTGTGCCATGGTGGAGTAATTTCACCATGGCGCATCCGCACGTTAAGGAATGATGTTTGAGGAGGAATTAAGCAATGACCCATAACTATGACCGATGGAGGCGTGTATGGCCCGACCGACCGACCGAACCTACGCCGATCAGGGCATTCCTGGACGGGTGAAACAAAGTATCAGCCGCACGACCGGACAGCCCGTGACCCTGTACGTTGCTGAGCAAGCAGGGATCGAAGCAGATCACCCGTGGGTGGTGGTCTGCGAAACCCATCAAGAACAAGCGAGCTATCCAACCTTACGCCAAGCGGAGCAGCATATCCCACTTGGCGATTGGTGCGCCGCCTGCACGGCGGCACCGAAGCGAACGCCGACGGTTATCGCCTATGGCGCGCCCGCAAACCCGCACAAAGGTCGTCGAACAAGTCGCTTTGTGCGGGTTCATGGAGATCGATTTCTGGCATTTGGCAAGGATGTCTATGATCATCTCGGGAATCCTGACTGGATTGGCCTTCAAATGAAAGGTAATGCGGTGATCTTGCTGGCTGCCGAGGAACCAGAGAAACACGGGCAGGGAATTTATAAGGTGAAGCCGAGTAGCCATACCGGAGTTGTTTTAACGGTGAAAACCTTCCTTACTGAACACCAGATCGCGAATGGCAAATACATTCCGGTGTTAACAGGCAAGACCGTGCGGTTTGTGCCGGATCGGACGACTGATCAGGCAATCACTGGAGAAGCGGAAGATGCATGAGTTATTATCGACGACCCAAGTCGCCAAACTGTGTAAGCTCTCGCAGCCGATGATTCATCAGGAAATCATGGCAGGTCGCCTCGTCCCCAGTTTCAAATCAGAAGGCAAACAGCGCACCCGCTACCTGTTTACGCGCGAGGATGTGTTGGCGTATCAAGCCTGGCGAACCGCGACGTATAACGAGCAGTTTGACCCGCTGCCGGAAGAGGAGGATACGGCATGAATCCCACGACTATCCAGTGGTTTTGCGTTGGTATGGCCATGGGTTGCTTGTTCGTATCCATCATCGCAGCAATCGTGTATTGGCTGCCGGAATCCGATCCACCGTTCTGGTCTCGGAATGTTGCGGCTCGCAGTTTTATGGCGGCGATTGCCTTCATTGGGGTGAGCATCCCTACCTGGATCGAGCCAGCCGCAGCCGCCCGCTTTGAATTCTGGCTGCTGCAGAGCCAGCGGCCCATGACTGGTACAGCGCTGTGGTGTTTTATCCTGGCACTGGTCAGCATCGGCATTGCCGTTGGTGCAAGCATCGCCGCGATCTTCAGCGAATCGGATTGGATCGGGCGATGGCAAACAGTGGCCAGGTATGCCCGCAGGGCATGTCTCTCCGCCATTATCATGTGTATTGTTTTTTGGAATCTTGGCGCATAGGGAGCAATAATGAAGGATTTGCTGGTGATGCTCGCCATCTGGCTGTTTTATGGCTGTATCCTTGGCTCGGGAATCGCCACGATTATGAGTTTTTTTGGCCCGCTGGAGCGCATGCTCTGGTTTCGCCGCGCATCATTCTATCTGATACGGGCTGCAACGGTGGTCGGTGTAGTGTTGACAGGACTTGTGTTGTTAGGCTAGCCAGCGCGCCCCGCTCTCGGTATACTCGGCATAGTGTGAAAGGAATCAGGATGGCCGAAGCATTGACCGAGATTGACACCGAGGATCAGCGCACACACGATGTTATGAACGATCCATTGGAGCTTCACGGCGGCTAACCGACTACAAGGAGGATATGATGACGGTAATTGACATAACGAAAGCGCAGCAGCAATTAGCCGAACTGATTGAGGCCGCCACCCAAGGCAACGAAGTGATTATCACGCGCCCTGATGGCAGTGCCGTCCAACTGATTCCAGTCGCCACAGGCACGCCCCAGTTTGGCAGCGCCCGTGGCAAGATTCGCCTGCGTGCCGATTTTGACGACCCGCTTGCGGATGGGATGGAGGATGCGGCATGAGGTTTTTGCTCGATACGCATACGCTGCTCTGGTATTTGGCAGGTGATCCGCAGCTGCCCGCAGCGGTGCGCGCGCGGATTGAGTAGCCCAACGCCCAGCGCTTAGTCAGTTTGGCCAGCATCTGGGAAATGGCGATCAAAATCTCGTTGGGCAAGCTCGATTTGGGCATGTCGCTGCGTGAACTGGTGCATGAGCTGGTGCCGCAGAATGGCATGCTGCTGTTTGGGATTTCGACGCTGCATCTGGAGCAGATTGTCACGCTGCCGTTTCATCATCGCGATCCGTTTGACCGCATGTTGATTGCCCAAGCTATCGTGGAGCAGATTCCGATTCTTGGGCGGGACAGTGCGTTTGATGCCTATCCGGTGCAGCGGTGGTGGGGCTAGCATCGAAAGGAGCCAGTGATGGGTGACGAGTGGCTACCCGACCCACGGGTGCGGCGCATCGACTTGGATGATCCGCTCATCATGCTGCTGCTCATGGAATTGACGCAGGCCGAACGCGACCGCACGGGCACGGGAACCCTGATGGCCGTCCCAATCATTCAGGCAGCCCACACAGCGATGATGGGTGACCCGTGAGGATAAAGTCAGTCCCGGTAGTAGGTGTCGCTGTAGGAGGATGCGATGCAGAAATTTTGTCGCTATTGCCATACGAAATTAGCGGTTTCAACCACGGGGTTGCAGCATCACGAAGCCCACTGTGCAGCGAATCCAACTCGCCAGGTGTTCCCGACCGCGCATGCAACGACGAAGCGCAAGCCGAAGCGATGGACATGTCCCGTGTGTGCGACGGAAATTGACTACTGGTGGCGTAAGCGTCACCCGTGTTGGCGCCAGGAGGATCGCGCACGCGGTATCCCGCACGACCAAGCCGTTCGCAGCCCATCAACAGGCGAGACAGACGCACTGCCCTGATGCTGTGCGAGCGGCGTGGAATCAACTTTCGCCAAGCGGAGGCAGGCTTTCGCCTGGTGTGGGAGTCGCTGGAAATCACCATGGTGGCCGTCCAAGGGTGATTACTCGTCGCCTTTACCAATGACCGCAGGTTCATAGAGATTCTGAGCCACCAGCTCCATCCATTGCGCACATGCACTGAATGAAGCGTGCGTGCTACGGAAACCGCATGCGCGTTGCAGCTCCGTGTTGCGCGAGGGCCACTGATTTGGTATGCTATGGGCCTCGACGTTCTCGCCACGTAACGGCGAACGCGCGGTTCATGGGGTGAACTGCGCGTTTTTGTCTCATGGTGGCCAAGCGTAGCCGTCAGGCATATATGGTGTGTCGCACGCACGGGACATCGCTACGGGAGAAAGTGGCAGTGGTTGGTGTAGCGATGAATACGGTAAGCACGGTGAAGGCGGCATTATAAGGCGATTGACAGATTTGGTATAATGGACACAGATTATGAAACAACCACTCTTTGTTTGACATAATTATTACGTCTGTATCCATCATGTCTGGTGATGATCACGCAATGCCTCTGAATGCGGCTCGTCGAGCAGGCGCATTTGCAAACGTGGACACAGAGGACTTGGAATGGCCTTAATCCCCGCGAGAGGATTAAAACTCGACCAGTTCAAAGAGGCTAACCAAAGTCAACCTCCTTGGAATGGCCTTAATCCCCGCGAGAGGATTAAAACGATTGGATTCATGAAAATATAAAATTTCTTACCAACCCCTTGGAATGGCCTTAATCCCCGCGAGAGGATTAAAACAAGCCATCAGACTATCCTCCATAACACTATCAATGCGCTTGGAATGGCCTTAATCCCCGCGAGAGGATTAAAACTAACTGTTACAGTTGGAGTATTAGTTGGTACCAGCTTGGAATGGCCTTAATCCCCGCGAGAGGATTATCATTAACGAACCAGCGCCCATCACGACGCTGGTTTTTCTTTTGTCCTGTATCCCTCACGATGCTGGAAAGAATGCAAGGTTTCCTCACCCATCGATGGCCTAGCATGAGCGCTTCCCGAGGGCCGTGACGAAGAGATTTTTGCATTTCGTTTCGCCCATGCCAGAAATTGCGGTTGTGTGGCTCTGGATAGGATGAACCTAGAAGGAGATAATCATGCAAAAAGCAGAAGCCTTGGCCCATATTGATGCAATTATTGCCGACTTGTCGAATGGGGATCTCTTCGATGCGGTTGGTGAAGAAGGATACTTGTTGCTCCGCGAGGCCTTAGAAGTGGTGCAGCTAGCGTTACAGGGAAAGATATTCCCAACGGAGGCCAACCAGCGGCGGCTCATGGAGATTATTAATCAGCAATTGACCAACCCGCCGGATGCCTTCCCGAATTGATAGGCTGGCCCATGAGAAGCGGGATGCCGTGTTTTGGAGGATGGCCCTATGCGTTTGTACGACCGTTTGTGCTGGAAAATTGGCTTGCCCCCCATGCCCGTGATCGATGCCTCATCGATTGCCGATGCCATCGACGCGCTGCCTGTTGATGTTCCGCGCTATCCTAGTTCCAGCTATGGAATTGTGGCACCGCCATTTCATGCGTGTTTCGTCGAAGCAACGACCGTGGGCGAGTCGGGAGCTATCGTTGGCCAACGGGGTGTGCTATTTCGCGCGACGACCGATCGCATTCACCCTACAACCCCTGACCGAACGCGCTGGACTCTGACGCTTGAAGCCTTTATGTCCATTAAAGGCCAAGGGACGTATGGGTATCAGCAGCTGGCGGTCGTTTTTCTGGATCGGCAGGGCAAGATTATCAATGACATGTTGAAAGGGGTTCCGCTGCTGCCCAACCCCACCCAGTATGCGAAGATTGGCCAAAGCCGTGTGCCAGGCGCGGCACTGCATTGTGTCTATAGCCTGAAGGCGATTAACGCGATGCATCTATCCTGCCCCGCTGAGCATCTGACTCCAACGGATGACGAACGGCGGCACTATCAGCGGAAAGCGGGTGCAGGGAGTGAGCCAACCGAATATTACCTCTTGAAGGTCCGGCCACGCGCCAAAGGAGGCTTTGAGACGATTGGCCATGGGCAAGCCGAGGAGCCACGCCGCGCCCATGTGGTGCGGGGTCATTTTAAGTATTATGACCCGGAACGCCCCATGTTTGGCCAAGCTGGCAAGCATGGCATGATCTGGATTCCCGATCATACCCGTGGTGACGCTGAACGTGGATCGATTGCGAAGGGCTATCAGGTTCAGCCGCCAGCGCATGAACCATCCTAACGCATCCATGGTGCTTAACTCGTATCGTTTTTGGTAGAATGAATGGGTATTGCAACGACTGGTTAGTATTCCCTTTCATGCGCTGAAAGGATCACCCATGGCCCATACCCTTACCGAACCACAATGGGTACTCGTTGATGAAACCCTGCATGCGCTTGCTGATTTTGCGCACCTGCCTCCCAGCAAGCGCCCAGCTGCAATCTGCCCCGTGTGCCGTGAACCGGTATTGCTCAAGCTGGGTACGAAGCGAACCCACCATTATGCCCATTATTCAGGGGCCACCTGTGCCACCACGAACCCAGAAACCGCCCTCCACTTAAATACGAAATGTTATCTTGGCACGCAGCTGCGGGATGCCTCGGCGCTGCGGATTGCGATCCCATGTCAGAATCGTTGTGGTGCCTGGTCACGACGGCCTTGGCTGCAAGACTGGGATACGGTTGCAATTGAATATCGTATGGATAGTTTTCGACCCGATATTGCCCTCATCCGACAAGGGAAGGTGGTTGGGGCAATTGAGGTTGTGGTGACCCATCCTGTTCATGAGGACAAGCAAGCCTATTTTGCCCAAGAGGCTGTCGAGTGGATTGAGGTTGCTGGTAATGTGCGACTTTATGAGGGGCCTATTCCATGGCGACCTAACGCGTCACTCCTGATTATCGAGGGTCGCGGCAGCCCGCCACGTTGGATGTGTACGCGATGTCAAGCCGCAGCAGAAGCCGCTCAGCGTGCCGCCGAGAAGGCGCAGATCGCACTGCTGGCCGCTCAAGCGCAAGAAGCCATTGCCCAAGAGAAGGCGCAGGCTGAACTGTTGGCCATGCAAGCGCAGAAAGCCGCTGCCGAAGAAAAAGCACAAGCCCAGGAAGTCGCCGCCGAAGAAACGGTGCAGGCTGCACAAGGAAAGCCGAATCGGGAAGAAATCCGGTTCGTCAAGCTGATCGATTTTTATTTTCCGGCGGGAAAGAAAGTCCGTGAAGCCTATTACATTCTGCATCATTATCACAAGCATGTTGTGACCCAGATTGTGCTCACGACCGCGAGAGGAGAGGTGATTGTGCATGTGCGTGCATCACAACCGAAAGCCACCATTCAGAATGGCCTTTTTATCTATTTGCAACAGCATGTCAAACGCTATCTTCGGCAAGCGCAGCCGATCACGTATGATGGTTCTTGGGGCTGGCAGCCCTGGGAAGACGGCCAGTTGCTCATGGCCACGAATACCCATCGGTTTCCATTTCGCTACGTGTGGGATGCAACACAACAGCGGTGGGTCGATGCTTGACTAAAATAGTGCTGTGATAGGATGGTGGTTGTAGGGCAACTGCGATGAAGATTGTTTCGGTATAGCTAGGAGAACATATAATGACTTCAGAGGCATGGGTTGCGATAGTAAGTATTGTTGTAGGTGTATCAAAGCCAGGCTATACTTGACCCAGATCGCCAATCGAAATTGACCCAGCCCTAATTCGGTCTACACTCTCGTCATCTATCCATGACGGGAGGGCCGATGCTTAGGAGCAACACCGTGCATACGATTCGTGATCTGTTGGCACAAGGCTATTCGATTCGGGCCATTGCCCTCGAAACTGGCATCGCCCGCAATACCGTGCGGAAATATCTTCGTGGTACGCCCGAAGCCGCACCCCGTCCGCGTCGGCCATCCAAACTTGATCCCTTCAAGGCCCAAATTCGTCAGTGGTTGACCGAGGATCGCCTCTTTAATTGCGAAACCATGTTTGAGCGGCTCAAAGCCAGTGGCTATACGGGTTCCCGCAGTTTACTCAAGCTCTTTGTGCAGCCCTTGCGTCCACCACGGCCTGGTCGTCGTCCGGTGCGCCGCTACGAAACCACGCCAGGCGAGCAACTCCAGATTGATTGGGGGGAGTTTCTGTATGAACAAGATGGCCAGATGCACAAACTCTATGGCTTTACGGCGGTCTTGAGTTATTCACGGATGCGCTTTGTGTGTTTCACCAAACGCAGCGATACCGCATCGCTGATCCGCTGTCTGATGCAGGCCTGTCAGTATCTGATGGCCTGCCCCAGACGATCTTGGCCGATCGCATGAAAAGTGTGCTCTTGCAGATGGATGGCCGAACGCCTGTCTGGAACCCTCAATTCGCTGATTTTCTGGCGGCGATTGGGGTGACTCCACGGGTCTGCCGACCCTATGCCCCCCAGACCAAGGGCAAAGTGGAGCGCTCGATTGGGGTGATTAAACAGAGTTTCTGGCCGGGTGTTCGGTTTACCGACCTCGCGGATCTCAACGCCCAAGCGCAGACATGGTGTGATCGGCGCAACCAACGGGTTCATGCCACAACCCATGTTCCACCGCTTGATCGCTGGGTTGAGGAAGGCCTCCGCCCACTGCCCAGCGGCTTTGCATGGGAACGGTTTGCGCTTGAGGAGCCGTCGGGTCACCAACGATGGGTTTGTCTCCTTCGATGGCGTTTTGTATGGCGTGCCATCCAGCGCCCACGCAGCAGGACGGGTTGTCCAAGTCGGAGTCCGGCATGGGGATGTTCTGATCTGGTCAAATGGTCAGGAAATTGCCCGCCATCCCATGCGCTTGCGCTCGGGAACGCAGGTGCAGCATCCGACCCAGTTTGCCGGAATCCTTCCCGCAAGCACGCATGCGCCCAGCCCGACCCCGATTGGTCATCAGGTCACCGCACCGCTGCCCGTGCGACGGTCATTAGCCGAGTATGACCAGATCTATGGGATTATTGCGGAGGTTGGCGCATGAAAACCGTCTGTGCAGCGTTGAACTTGACGACCTTGGCAAGCGTCTATGCCGATGTTTTGGCCGAAGCCCGCCAAGCCCAGTGGTCGTATGAAGAACTGTTGACCCGCGCCTTAGCGGTCGAGGTCGCTGGCCGCCAACAGCGTGCCCAAGAACGCCGCTGGCGAGCTGCACGGTTACCCTTTGCCGCACGGCTGGAGGCCTTCGATTTCCGGTTCCAACCAAGTGTGTCGGAGCGCATTGTCCGTGAATTGGCCAGCCTCAGCTTTATCCAGACCGCGACGAATGTCGTGTTCATGGGACCACCAGGTGTCGGGAAAACCCACTTGGCCTGTGGGTTAGAGTCCGCTGCCTTGGACGCAGGCCATAGCGTACAGTTTGTGACCTTACGGGAACTGGTGGCGCAGCTCGATGCCCCGACTGCGCGAGGTGGTATGACGGTCGTGCGGCGCTACCGCCAGCCAACGCTGCTGGTGATCGACGAAATTGGCTATACCCGGCTGCGGCCTGAGCATGCCCATGCGTTGTTTGACCTGGTAACCGCTCGCTATGAACGCCATCCGACCATCTTAACCAGTAATTTGACCTTTGCGGAATGGGGCGGCCTCTTGGACGATGATGTCTTGGCCACTGCCATGCTTGACCGCTTGTTGCATCATGCCGAGGTCATTCCGATCAATGGTCGGAGTTACCGGATGCGCCAGCGAACCTTAGGTGACACCACCACCGGAGCTTAATTTTGTGAGGGTGGGTCATTTTTCCCTGACGATCTGGGTCAAAAAAAAACTGGCCTTGACAAGGTGCTGCTTTCTCTATGGGTACGATGATCATTATGACAAAGGAACGGCGGTCTCCGCTGCGTCAGGCGCTGTATACCAAACAATTAGAACTTTATTTTGAGTTAGTTCATCGTATTATCGAGATAACCAATCTTATTTCTGCCACCTTAGAAGATGCAAGCGGCTATTATCACAATGAGTATATTAGGGCTGCAATGATGCATGAGCCCGAGAATTGGCTTGAGGAGGAACTACCGGGTGACTATGAATCGCAAATCGATTATAAAACAGTAAGGCCCACAATCGAACGGTTATATGATGAAATTACGGCAAAGATGGAGGTTTGGATAAACTTTCTGCCTGAACAAATAAGCCGTGATATATGGATGTTCACGCAGTATATCTATGATCATGGAATAGATCCTGAGAGAGATTCCGATTATTTTGATGCTGATAACTCCAAAGAATTCCTTGATAAACAAACAAAAAATATTGTTACAGGTATTCAACAGCACCTTGGTATTGATGAACTTTCGAATGATATTCTTGATCTCTTTAAATCTCGGCACGCACATAAAAAAGGCCAGAAGAAGCAGTAATACCATGACTTTGGCTACGACGGGCTACTACATTACCCTGTATAGGAGTGATATAGGCCAGCCCAATGTCTCAGCGCGCATCGCGACGCTAGTTTTTTTATTATCCAGTATCCTTTACGATAGTGGAAAAGACGGATATTTGCCTGCATGGCCACGCATGGGGTAGTATAGCCAGCAGCAGAAAAGAGCGAGTATCCAGAGTTGATCCCTATGACTGATGGGCGAAAAAAGAATGGTGGCCGTCGTTCGGGTGCTGGCCGCAAGCCCAGCTTAAACCCCATCGCCGCCGTGCGGTTGCGCGATCCCGCACTTCAGGCGAAGCTGGTGGACTTGACCCGCCGCGAGCGCGAGGCAGAAGGAGACGCATTCATCAGTCAAGAACAGGTGATTGCGATGCTGATTGAGGATGCCCATGCCGAGCTAGTGGCATGGGATTCGTTGGCCCAGTCCTCGACCACGCTACCAGCAATGATTGATTATCCAACAAATCAATTATTGCCATCGCCAGCACTGCATGCCTCTATGCGCGAGCAATCGCTGCTCGGACCGAGCAGGGCCACCGCCTTGCCGTGTGCCTATCAGCTGGTCATTACGATTGAGGATGTCACGCCACGAATCTGGCGGCGGCTCGTCGTCACCAGCGAGACGACCTTGGCCCAGCTGCACACGTATCTCCAGATCGCCTTCGAGTGGGACGACGTTCATTTGCATGAATTTCGGCTGCATGGCGCGGTCTGTGACGAGGCGATGACATTAGGGCAGCTGGGGGTGCGGCATGGCGATCTCTTTGATTATGTGTATGACTTTGGCGATTACTGGCTCCACGCCATCGCTATTGAGGATTGTACGCCGATGAATCCCCGCGCACGCTACCCCCGTTGCACGGGCGGCGCACAGCCTGGACCCGAAGAAGATTCAGGCGGCGCCTACGCCTACACGCAGAAACTTGCCCGATCACGGCGGGCCAAGGCAGCGGCCAAGAAGCGCACGAACAACGCCGGAGGAACCAGCAAGACCAAGAAAAAGTCCGCGACGAGCCAGCGGACATTCAGTCAGGCGACCGTCAATCGACGATTGGCGGCGTTTTGTGCGGGCGATCCGTTCTACGCAGGCGCGTGATTGATTCGGCGAGGAATCAATCATGGCGTTGTTTTAGCTGTCGATGGAGTGCCGACGATGGCTGCGCCACCGAGCAATCCCGCAGTCCAAGCCGATGGAGCGGATAACGGTCGTGCGTAATGGACAGGAGGAGCATGCCATGAATGACGGAGCTGGAGGAGCAGCGATGCGTGATCGAATACCGTGTGTGGCGGCGTTCATGCGCACCCATAGACGGTCACTGAATGTCAGTCTTTTCACGATTATCATCGCTGGGTGTATCCTGTATGGACATCCTTCGCTGGATAGCTATCAAGCGAGTCTTCTGTGGGGACTCTGTAGTGTGATTGGGTTAACGGTCGTTGTCGGTTTCACGATCGTGTATCGGCTCCTCCGCGCGGTCGAAACCCGCCTCGTTCAGAGTCGGCTCCCGTGTGTTGCGGCGTTCATGCGCACCCATGGACGGTCACTGAAGATCAGTCTTTTCAGTATCATCAGCTGTGGGACTATCCTGTATGTCGATCCTGTGCTGGATAGGAAGCACGCGACGATCCTGTGGGGGCTGTTGCTTGCGGGTGGTTTAACGGTCGTTGTCGTTGTGAAGAGCGTGTCTCGGCTACTCACGTATGGCATCCAACGACGCGTGAAGAAAAAGCAGGGCATTGCGTTTATTAATAGGTTAAGTAGCCGAGACCTCTATACCATGCTTGATTTAATGGATCATGACCGAGATGTTTCGCACGTACCATTTGGGAATGCGACGATATTCCAAACATTATGTGATTTAAGGATCATCGCAAAAAAAGAAATGCGCGTGGGGAACGAGCGTTCATCGCGGTATGTCGTGACTGATTGGGCCAAAGCGCGTATCCTTAAGGAGGTACAGCGGGTGTTTGGTGATAAAAAAGAGAACCGTTGACGCGCGAGCGGGATACCAGCGATGCTAGCGCAATGGCCATGCGGTTCTGGCTGATCCGTCCATGGGCGCGTCTGTATCAGGGACAGGACTACGACCGCCGACCCATGGTGGTCCCATCGTGGATGTCAGTCAGGCTGTTTTGCGTGGGCGATCCGTTCTATGCGGGTGCATAATTGATTATGCGAGGAATCAATCATGTCATTGGTCAGGCGGGGGAATTGAGCGTAGCAACCCAGCTAGCTCCGAAAATAGGTAGCGAACGGGCGTGCTAAATAATGCCGAGCGAGGGTGCAGGTCGATTGCATCAACATTCGTTCTTAAGTCTTACAAAATTATGGAATGAATTGGTTGCAAGCGAAAGAAAAAGCGCCTGACGAGCGCATGGTGGCCAGCGGTGGCGCAGGTATGTGATGATCAATCGACGATTGGCGGCGTTGTACGCAGGCGATCCATGGTATGCGCGTGCATGATTGATTCGGCGAGGAATCAATCTTTGCTGATTGTTCACATGATGGACGGTCATGATTCGCTGGCCGAGTGGTTAACTTCACTTGCGGGAGCCGGATCGGCAGTCATGCGGTCATGATAGTCTTTTTTTAAGGCATCCACCCGCTCCAAGAGGGCCGCCGCAATGACGAGCCGTCCATCGAACTCATAGGTTATCGCAAGGCTCCCCATGAGCATAATCGTGTGGATGTGGTGCTCGCCTAAGAGACGGGTACGGATGGCGAGCGCCCGTTCAAGGTAGGGAATCGCGTCTGCATAGAGGCCCTGCCGTTGGAGTGCTGTAGCAAGATTAATCAGGGCCATGGCGGTGTCAGGATGGATGGGGCCATCAAGCCGTTCGCAGAGCATGAGGGCATGGGTATACAACGCTTGAGCGATGACAAAGTTGCCAAGCATTTGATGGGTAAATCCTAAGGCGGCGATCGACCGTTTGATTGCTTGGCTATACCCGCCATCGATGTGACTTTGGGCCTTGATTAATCGCTCATAAATCGGTTGGGCTGCCGCAAAGTTCGGTTGCCGTTCGAAGACTTTTCCCAACCGAATCAGGACGGAAATGATCAATGCATCATCGCGTTGGTGCGATTGGTCATGGATCTGCAACAACAGCGTATAGAAGGACTGGGCCTCGTGCTTATGATTGCTCTTTTCGGCGGCCATGCCGAGGTGATCGAGAAAACGAAGTAGCTCCGCATGCGTTGGTTCTGGTGAACAATCGTGGTAAAGAGCGGAGGGATCGATCGGCAAGGCCGCGACCATGGCCGTCAGTGCGGTAGCATCGACATCAGGGAGTATGGTGGTCAGATGGGTGATCAGGGCTGCATAGGTTATCACTGGCATTGCTCCCTTCATTGGTCTCGTCAGGTTGGAGCGTGCGCGTTCGGTGTGGGTAGCGATCCACGACCATGAGGAGCCTGCCTCAACCACGCTGCGCAACCATAGCACGATGCGTCGATCTGGATACTCCCCCATGCAGGTGATTTTTCATTCACTCATGCCAGAAATGACCAAGCAATGGATCGATTAAAAACAAACCCCCACCTTAAGCACCCTGTGGGAGTTCCCAGGGAATTGCCAGCCCGTATTGCCGTTCTGGTCGATGCGATTCGCGTGTGTCGTTGAAACGCGTCAGGTTGGCGTATATCCTATCTTGATGTCAGATTCCTCGCAATCCAGCGTCAGAGTAGGGTTCTTTTTGTGCGTTCTTGATAATTGATTTCAATAGTCTTAAACGCTATACTGACAGTTTGCTACACAAGGAATATGGGACGACAGAACAACCGAAGTTGCGGGTGATTAAGGGGAAGATTATCCTCGATCAGATCCATCGATCACCTTGTACCCACTCGCTAATGATGCCGATTACTGATGGTGGCTATACACGTGCACAGCATCGGTAGTGGACTCCCTGTTGCATATAACTGGTGATGGTTATTGATGCAATAGTAATTCCTTCATTGCGATTCTTGGTGGTTAATGAGTTCACTTCACCTGATCCGTCGGATTCATCGTCATCAATACTAAAGAACTATACTCTGAATGATGTTTCTGATTTTATCGATTGGCCCGTAGGGTCTGTTGTGGCGAACATAGTTATTCCCAAATTAGTTGACAAGCGGTGAACTCCATTCATCGGATGTATAGCCTTCGCGAAAATGCCACCAGAAGGGCGGCGTAATGATCGAGTGATAACGGCCTTGGGGCGTTGCCCATGAGGGGAGATACGCACGAAACGCTGGGGGAATTGCGAGCAGCATGGCAACATTGAGCATCACCGCCTCGCTCGCCCATTGCTCTGGTGTTGCAAAGCGCTGCGGACCAAGATAGGTGAGGAGATCCCGCATCGCGAGCAGGTTGTAGAGCGTTGCCCAATCCAATTCAGTGTCCCAGATTTTCTCGGGTGGTTGCGATGCACACCAGTCGATCGTTGCAAAGAATTCTTGCCGTTCACTGTCATAGTCATGGGCTAGTGCATTGCGATCCTCTTGCGTCCACGGATGGCCTTGGATAAGGGTGTGCATCAGTCCCCATTGCTGATAATACGTATGAACAAGCGGATCATCAGGCGCTTCATGCAGCAGATAGCAACATTCTATGTGCATTTTTTGCTCGATAATGAGGATAGCACTCATCAGGGCTTGGGTTGACATCTGGATCATCCAACCACTATCAAGCACACGATAGCCCCGAATTACGGCGAGTAACGCACTCAGCCTATTTCCAAAGGTCATTGGAAACGGCGGAGCAAAGACATAAATTTGATTCTGTTTAGAAGACATTATAAGATTCCTCTATGACTATAGGTATTTCAGGTATCAATTAATACGACTTTAATTAAAAAGGATTGTAAGCATCTTTCACCAAAAAGAAACTTACAATCCTTTTTGGGAAATAATTAACGAATCATTTTAGATTTCACTTATTTTCCATAGTTTTTATTATTTTGATGGGCCTCCAGTTGAGTTACATAATTTGAATTCTTAAAGTTGTCAAATAGGTGTATACGTCCCCTTGTATCTCTGTAACCTATCGAGTCTGGGTCTTTTAGAATGTAAAATGAATGGATCAAATTATCTTCTGCTGTTGTAATGGTTAGACGTCGGTTAAAACGATTATAATAGGCGGTTCGCTCAATACCATTTGCTGCATCATAGTTAAATTCAACTGAATCAGGATCAAGGATATTAGCACGGGCCATTTGGTCATATTGCTCCCAATTGGCACCGTTAAATTCCTGAACATGTTTTTGGTGACTATCTTTATTATTCCACACACCATCTTTCGCAATACGCTCGCGGGTTGTTGGTTGTGGGGGCTGTTCTGGTGTATTCGCTTTCCCTTTCTTCTTTGCGAAGAAAACATTGAGTCCATTGTTGATACTTGCCGCAGACGCAACAGCCATGCCTGAGGCAGATTGGAGCGATAAAGCCACGCTTGGCGTAAGCGCACCTCCTCCTGCGAGCGCGAGTGCAGGACCACTTCCACCCGAAATAGCCCCTCCGAGCCCACTTATCCCACATAAGGCAGCAAAGCTATTCAGGAGCATCGCTCCAGCATTTTCCCAGGTAGGATTTTGACTAAATTCGAGGGTTGACTGGACAGCCTGTCCTACCGCAAAGGCCGTTCCGATGACAGGATGCCCAAGAATCAGGCCGACCAGCGCGCCGTTAACAACATTACCCCACTGAACACCTGGCTCATCATCCAGCCATTCTTGGACAAGCGCATTACCGCCACCAATCATCGCACCAAGGGCCATGCCACAGAGGATGAAGGAGACTGGTTCAAGACAGCGTCCCGATGGGTCGGTATTAACCAGCGGGTTGCTATAGCCATATTGATAGGCATGGAGCGAGTAGGGTGTTTCCGACGATCCTGCATAAGGATCAACGCTCAGGAAGGAGCCACTGGTTGGATTGTACCAGCGGGCGCGCAGGAAGACTAAGCCGGTTTGGGCATCGGAGAACTCACCGGTATACCGAATCGGGCTGATCGGGGTGGTTAAGGCCTTGCCCCAGGCATCCGTATCTTGGGTGCCGCGCGCGCCGGTGGCACTGTTGATGCTCATCCGCACCGTGCGTTGGGCATCACCGATGATGAAACTCTTGCCGTTATTGACTCCATTCTTGAGTTGGTCTTGGTGCACAATGGCACCACCCAACCCACTCACATAGGTCGTGGCGTATTGATCAGCTCCGGCAAAATTGGTAACCCGTAACAGGCTGCTGTACGAGGTGCCGACGCGATCCGTCAGGTAGGCATGGGTCAGGGTTCCCCCGGACGCACGACTGACCAGACTTTCCTCGTGATAGCGATAGGTATAGCTCGTGCCCCCTTGGGTGACCGTGGTGGGGCGATTGAACCCATCATAGGTATAGCTTTGGCTGCCATTGTTGAGCACATTGCCGGCGGCATCATAGCTCCAGCCCGTGCGACGGTCGTTGGCCTCATACAGAATATTAGTGGTGCTGCCCACCCGCACGCGGTTGCCCGCACGGTCGTAGCCATAGCCCGTGGTGGTGCTGCCAGCGGTTTCACTGGCCAAACGCCCGAGCTTGTCATAACTATAGCTATGGTTTTCGGTCACCGTTAGCCCACTGCCATTCAGTTGGGTTTCGGTGAAGGTCAGCGGACGGCTGGCGCGGTCGTAGGTGTAGCTGTACTGGGCCAGTTGGGCGGTGGGGGTAGCCCCGCTGCCGGTTGCGCCGCCAACGGTGATGCTGCTGACGCGACCCACCGGATCATACAGGGTCGTTTCGACGGCACGGCTGGTGCCGGCTTCCGAGCGGGTCAGGGTTTCTACGCGGCCCGTGGTGCTGTTATAGCCGTATTGGGCAATCGTAAAGCCACCACGACCGATCGTTTGCAGGCGACCCGCGCTATCGTAGCCGTAGCTATTGCCGCCAATTAAGGTGATGCGGCCCGCTGCATCATAATTGTAGCCCAGCGACCAATTGCCAGCGGTGGGATCATCGGCGAGGGATTGCTGCACGCTGTTGACGCGGTTGAGTGCATCATAGTTGTAGGTGACGATCCCGGTCTTGCCGGTCGTCGTGTTGAGCGCGGAGCTATCGAAGGCCGTGAACAGTCGTCCGGCGGTATCATACGTCCAGCTTTGGCTGGCCCCACCGGCCCCGGTTTTGCTGATCGGGCGACCGAGTTCATCATAGCCAGTCGTAATCGCGGTGCCACCACTTGGTTGGACACTGGCCACTGATCCTACCAGGGTATAGCTGGTGGTGGTACTATTGCCAAGGGCATCGACCTGCTTCCGCACTCGATCGAGCGTATCATAGTGAGAAACGCGGCTGGTAATGCCCCGGCCATTGATCACAGCCCGTTGGTTGCCCGCGCGGTCATAGCGATACTGGGTGGTTAATTGGCAATCGCTCTGTTCGACTTGGCTACAGACCCCATCGGCATTTTCGATGACCAGCACGAGGTTATCGCGCAAGTCATAGCGGAACCGTGTGACACTGCCGAGCGGATCGCTACTGGCGACGGTGCGGCCTGCCGCATCATACTGGGTGCGGCTGATCAGGTCGCGGGTCGTGCCATCAGCACCGGTGACGATGCCATCCTGATAGTTGCTGACGGTCTGCACGGTGCGGCCAAGGCCGTCGATCATGCTGACGCTGACCTGCCCATCGGGGGTTTTGCTCCAGCGCGGGCCGGTGCGCGTGATCAAGCCACTCGGGGCGGTCACCGTCATGATACCGGTGTCGAGGTTCCGGGTCGTGATCGTGGCTTTGCCGGTCGGGTCGGTCGTGGTGACGGTCGTCCCCGCCGCATCGGCATAGGTGGTGGTAGTGGCCACATTGACGGTTGCGGATGCCCCTGCTGGTGGCACTTGATAATTTTTGGTGACCTTCACGACGCGGCCCAGGCCATCATAGACGGTCTGCGTGGTCGTGCCATTGGTTTCCGTAACCGACCACACCCGCCCGAGGGCGTCATAGTGGGATTGCGCGGTTGGCACGTTGCGGTCGCTGGTTTGGGTGCCACAGAAGGCACTGAAGGGCATCCCAGCATTGGTGCGGCAGTTTTGGATGGACTTGGTGACGCGCCCGAGGGCATCATACTGCGGCACCGTCCATTGGCCGGTCACATCACGGGTTGCTTGGACGCGACCATTACTGGCATAACTGGTCATGGTGACCCGATTGAATTCGGGTTCATTTGACCAGAACGAGACGTTCGGATTTTGGGTTTGCTGGGTGACCCGGCCTAAGCTATCAAAGGCGAGCAAGGTGGCGCGATCGGTGACCACATCGGTAATCTGCCATGGCTGCGTGCCTGTGGCAGCAAGCTGCGTATTTTGCGTTCCATCGACGTAGTTCTCGACACTGCGATAGGCGCGTCCCGCACTATCATACTGAGTGACCTGCACGATATCGGTCGTGTCCAGACTGGCCCAACTGCTGTTGGCGCTGTCAATCGTTAATGGATTGCCATTCTCATAATTGAGCGTGGTCGTGACGGGGCGGTTCAGCGCATCATATTCAATGTGCGTCCAGCGAAAGAGCGCATCCCCCGTCCACGTGACATTGCCTGCCCCATCATAGTAGGTGTAGGTGTGGACATTGACATCGGGATAGGTACTGTTGAAGTGGCCACCATTGATGTCGGCGCGATAGTTCAAGGTGGTGGTGACGGGACGGCTGAGTACATCATACTCGGTGCGGGTCACCCGACTGGTGCTGCCACTCCAGAGCAAGGTGCTCGGATTGAAGGTGCCGGTCAAAATACCGGTTTCGGTGACCAACGTGGTGCGCCCCAGCCAGTCGTAGCCATAGAGGGTGGCGATATTGCCGCTCGGGTAGCTCGGGCTGAAGGTCGGTGGATTACCCGTCAGGCTTGGAACGTTTGGCGCTCCGCTGCCATTGAGCGCATTGTCCACGACCCAGCGGACGCGTCCCGCACTATCATAACTGGTGACATTGCGATAGCGGCCATCGGGGCCTTTGGTCCAAATCCGGCGGCCATAGCTATCGTACCCATACTCGGTTACCGCATTCGCTGATGCTGTAACGGGTGTCCCGCCGTTGGTATAGTTTTGCGTGACCTTCCAGATTTGGTTGTCAGGACGATAGTCGGTATGGGTGGTGGTGGCGAGGATGGTCTCATAGCCGGTGGTGACATCGGTCAAGCGCCCAATCGCATCATAGCCATGTTTGGTTTTCTGGGCCACACTCGTGCCATAGCCGACTTCGACCACGTCCACCTGGCCGGCGGGGGTATAGGTATACTTGGTCGCAATGCCATCGGGACTCGTCACCGTGTCGGGCAACTGCGTCCCTGCAACGTAGGTCACGGTGGTCGCAGGCAGCGAGCCAACTTGAATACTGGTGGGTTGGTTGGCCATGTTGTATTGGGCGGTGGTCACGAGGTTGCCCGGCGCAATAATTGTCTGCGGTTGATTATTGCTGGCATACTCGATGGAGGTGACCAAGCCGCTGGCCGTATGCTGGAGGTCGCCAACCGACCCGATTTCGAGGCGAGTGGGCAAGCTCACCGCGTTGCGCAGGGTGTACTGGGTCGTGCCATTGGCATCGGCTTGCGATGCGGGGGCAAGGTTGGCATCGGTGGTTTGATAATGGGCAAAGGTCTCGTTGTGTTCGATCCATTGGAGGGTTTTATCACCGCGATAGTGGGCGACTTGGGTATCCAAAATGGCCCCATTGCGCCGGATCGTGGTGGTGGTGCGCGGCGTGCCATCGGCTGCCGTTTCATAGGCATATTGCCAGGTACGGCCATCGCGTTCGACTTGCTGGGTGACTTTCCCATTGGTATAGGTCATCACCAAATCGCGGCGGCTGGCGGTGGTGTCGTAGCTGGTCAAGCCTTTGGCAATCCCAATGATCTGATGGAGGCTATTGGTTTCGTAGCGGGTAATCGTCCCTTGCGGGCTGGTGACCCAGGTTAGATTGCCGAGGGTATCATAGCCATAGGTCGTCACCTGATTCAGATCGTCGGTGACACTCGTCAACCGCTTCTCTCCGTTCGCAAGTATAGTATAGCCAAAGGTGAGTTTGCGACCACTGAGCGTATCGATGACTTGGGAGGGCAAGCCAGCGGATGTCCCCCGTCCCATGCTGATTGTCTGGGTCCGTCCTGCGGCATCAGCCAATTCGACTAACCATCCACCCCCGGTAAACCGCCGCCAGCTCTTATCCGGGAAGGTAACCAGATAGTCGGAACCATCGACGGTCAGGGTTGCGCGCACGCCCATGGCGGGCTGGTAGGTGGTACCAGAGCCACTAAAGCGATAGCGATTGCCTTCGGCGGATTCATAGATAATCGTGTTGGCTTCGGCCCCCACACTCGCGGTCGGCAAGGTTAAGGTTTCGCCGTAGTTAAAGCGCCAGCCAAAACCGAGTAGGCTTTGGGGAATGGTCGCCGGATCGGCTAAACCCGAGACATAGGTGCGTTGCATGCTCAACGGCGTGCCCGCCGTCGCCACGACCATATCGGTCGCCGATTCAATCAACACACCCGAGAGCGTATTGACGGGGTCGCCAACGACGAGTTGATAGCCGCCATTGGCGGTTTTCGTACATTTACAGTTATAGCCTTGGTCGGTGGGATTCAGGAATGCGATTGGCTCACCATTGGCCGCAATCGTAAAACTATCAATCCCAACCGCTTCGATCGTGGAAACATCTCCTTTTTCCCCAAAGGCAATCGCAATCCGGCCACTGCGACCTGAGACCGCCGCGAGATTAATACTCACGGGTGGAGAGGGTGCCCAACTACTCTGTAAACTGCCGCTCGGTCGGTTTCCCGTTGCCGCAAGTACAATCTCCCCGCCCGTATCAGGAAGGAAAAGGAACGTAAACGGGCTACGACTAGTGGTACTTTGACCCGCCTCAACCCAGCGAAATTGGCCCGTCAAGGACGTTCCTGGCGCAAAGAGCGGAAAGTGCAGTCGCGGCCCCGTATAGCGAAACGCCTCACCCCACATACTCGATGTATCCAGCCGATAGCGGGCATAAAAGAAAGACCCATTCTCAGGACTGAGTTCATGGACGGAGGCGTGGGCAATCCCAATCTCCATATCACGCCAGAAAGTCTTTGCGCCACTGCCTTTATCCGTGCGGTTCCACCCTGGCACATCATCATAAAAGCGGAAGTTGGCAGCCTCACAGGCGTTACTGGGAAAGTGATATGAGCCAAGGGTTGTGCCTTGGCATACAATCCGTACTTCGATCGGGACATCGGGGGCAACATTCTTGAGCAGATTGGGGTCTTGCCCGATCGTAATCTGAACGGTGGTGATGACGGCTGTTTGATTGGGCTGTAAGGCCGTCGGATCAATGCGATAGAAACCCGGACCTTCGACCCATTCCGTCCCCGTGATCGGTTTCAGATCAATCCGCAGCTCAGCCCAATAGGACATGCCCAGAAATTCCGTTGAGCGCCGTAAGGTTAAATCGAATTCGAGGCTATCGTGTGCATAGGCAGGAATCCGGATGGGCAAGACCTGCGATATTTGCTCCGTGGTCTGCACGGCGTAATTCGGCGTGAGCGTGTAGGCGGTATCGTGGTGAAAGGCTTCGCGCCGACTGGCACCCGAGAAGGTGCCATCAAAAGAGCCTTGATGGGTGGCTTCAATGGCGCGATTAATAATATCGGCTAATTCGTCAGGAGAAATAATCGATTTTGCAGCCGCCGGACGATGGCCAGGTGGGGGTTCATCAAGAATGGACGGCACTGCCGGAATGGCGCGGGCGGTTGGGGCGAGGGCGATGGGTGCCGCAACCGTTGCTCGTGGGAGCAGACTGGCGAGCACCGAGACGAATAGCAGCATGGCGAGCATGCGCGACGGACGGGAGGAAGGCATAAAAAAAGCCCTTTCACTCAAAACAATCGATGACTGATGAGCAACAAGGGATCTGTCAATCCTACGCACAGCGGTACGCAGCAAACCTTGCTCCACTTTGTTCTCTCTCAATCGAACGTTATTCTACCAAACGATCGGACATCGCATGCCATGAAAGAAGCCCCATAAAGGGGTGAGTTTAGGGGTGAAAAACTGGAAGAATACAGGGGAGCGGATTGTTTGCGGATTGTTTGTGGTGAACATGCGCCAATATCGTGTGTGGAAAGAATGAAATGGAGGTTAATTTCTCTTAAGGATAGGGGCTGATTTGTTATACAAATCAGCCCCTATCCTTAATGAATAATTAATCCCCTTAGAGAAATGGGAGTTAATTATTCTATTCGATAATCAATAAGCCTAATCGTGAGATGCCTAATGTTGGAGACATTTAACCACTTCACGATTAGGCGGCAAAGACTGATACTATAGAGGGAATCCTATGGCCTGTGTTTTGAAAACATAGGCTCGTTATTATTCCTCAAGCCAAGACTTCAAGACAATTCCGACAGCGACAAGGGCTTGTCCCTGAAGCATCAGAATCCTGTTATCCGAACTCGTCTTCTTATTGAGCATGATTGAATCATCCAATATAAACCCATGGGCAGTTCCTTCACAAGTCTGTTGATCGTACTGAAGGGAAGACCATTTAATGCGCACGATAGGACGAATTCGATTCTCCCACGGATGTTGCCACCGTATAGCGGTATTCATAGATACCATAGGTGGATGCGATGACCCACCAAACGATGTTGGTATCCATAAAAATTGAATCATTATTCCTTGATGCATAAGGCTTCCTCTCCCAAACCAGCAGACGGAATAATCGTTCCTACTGCAATGATCGTTGGACCAGCGAAAAAAATGAGATGCTTGCCAGGATTCAAGAGCTCTTCCAAGATGGGAATCTCAGCAAGAAAATCACCTTTTGCAATCCCTTCATGACTGTCCGAATTATAGGTTATGGCACTCCATCGAATACCATGGGTAATATGGTTGGGATCGGACAGCATGTCATACCACCGAACCTCACTATATGCGCCCTCTATAGGTGGGTTTCGATTCCCGCCTACGTGGGTAGGAACCCACAAAAAACGAAACCAGATACAATCACTCATGCTTATTTTATATACTCCACAAACGGTAAATTATCAATATGAATATACATTCCTCCCCTACCAGAACCATCAACATATGGGTCAAGGATACTATGTATACAAGTCAGCCCCTATTGTTAACAAATCTTTACCACCTTTTCCCATCCATGATGAACTTGGTTATGCATCATGGATGGGATAGGCGCGTATTGATTAACCACAAGCGACGTGACAGAGGAGTGAATTATCGATAAGAATGAAGCACGTGCAATTATACCAACCCTACG
>NZ_LGKP01000018.1 GCF_001306135.1 Herpetosiphon geysericola
GCTCGGCGGTGCTCAAGGTTGGTCGGTCAATTGGGTGGGTCATGTCGTCCATGGAAAGTTCCTCGCGCCCTGATCAGAACGGATCTCAGCCAATGGAATCTGTCTCATCTGATATTAGCACACAGGGAAGCGGCATGTTCGCAACGTGGTGCGCGATCCATGCGCCATGCATGGATCCAGCGTAGCGTTGAGGGCTGACAGGTGTTTTCCATCGAACATGTTGGACAGTTATGGAAGGTTATCAAAGTCTGATGACCACATGCCCAGCAGGTATAGCCAGGACATGCTTGACGGGTTGTTTGTTTCAGGAGATATCCAGGAGCAGCGGTGCGATCAACCATCCACAGCAGGTGTGATTGGGCATTCATCACGGTAGCCGTTTGAATCTGCGGGTCAGCCATGACCATCGTATCGATGCGCGCAATAAGGTGGTCAACTGATTCACCCACCTCAGGAATCCAGTAGGTAACGGTTTCGATGCCATGATACTGAATACACGCATAAGGCTTTCCTTCTTTGGCGGTATTGAGCGCATTCCGAACGGTGGTCATTGCCCAATCAGAGAAATCGCCCGCGTGGGTAATATCGAATGCTTGCATACTCGCCTTTCCGCCAACCGATTGCGATTCCTCAACCGACAAGCGCAGTGTTCATTAACGCGTGGTGTCATGGCGTGCTCTAAGGTTTTTTGCTGGCAAAAGCACCATCATGATCCACACCTCCTAAGAATACGTGCTCCTCCACGTGGGAATGTGATCGTTCTTTCACGCACGGTTAAGCGGTGGCAACCAACGAGAACAAGGTCGGTGCGCGCAACGCGCTGCGGTGTGGTGGCGAATCGATCACGCATCATTGGGGACGGAGACACCCATCGCAGGTGGTCTGGACCAAAACACTGCTTCGGTTTGGGCGGGCGTTAACGCAACGCATCTCATCCTCTCTCGTTGTATGCCATGTCTGCGCTAACCGTGCTATACTAAATGCACATGTTGTAGTCTATTGCGAAGGGACTACAACGATACGACACAAAAAGTTCCTGTCTGAGCGTACTGAAGCCTATCATCTGCTCAGACAGGAATTTTTTGTGCCCCTCCATGGCTGAGAGGACGTTGTTGGCTCCATTGACCCGCGTAGACGATCCTTCGCATGGCATCCGTGCTTGATGAATCTTAAGCAGCCGATGTCGTGTTTGCGCTTCCCCATTCCCCATGTCGTGCCATGATCGAAAGATTAAGCCCACGGGATACACGAAGGACAGAGCATCGATGCATACCCGCATCCTTGTCGTTGATGATGAACCAATCATTCGGGACTTGTTCGAAGACATGCTTGGCGATGAAGGCTCTATCGTGCATACGGTTGCCACCGGACAGCAAGCCTTAGCCGCCTATCATGCAATGCCACTCGACCTCATCTTTATCGATAGTATGATGCCTGAGATGGATGGGATAACCCTGTGTCGACTCATTACAACCGTTCCGGAGATCACCACGCCGCCCATCATTCTTATGAGTGGGGGGACAACGGTTGCCACGATCGATGGCCTCTATCAGGCCTTTCTTGCGAAACCGTTTGACCTTACGAATTTGCTTCAGCTCATTCCAGACACTCCTCCACCCTGCCGCATAATGATCATCATTGGCGTGCTGGACCGGTATAGGAGCAGCACGCCACCTCCTTTTCCTTGGAATGGATGACCGTCTGCATGCTGACGGATCTGCATCGTGTGTCGCTGGTCACACCCTGCTTCAGGATTCTACTGGAGACCATCAATAACTTCGTGATAGCACCGAGCGAACGCACGACGGTATCCTATTCGTCGCTCGTGTCTTGTTCAATCCGCATCCGTAATTGACCAAGCGATCGGCGTATGATCGTTTTAACCGTCCCTAAAGGCATCTGGCAATGCTCCGCAATCTGTTGATGGGTCATTCCCAAGAAAAAGGCGGCATGGATGATCCGCTGTGCCGGGGGTGGAAGATGTGAAACGAGGGTGGTGATGAATTGATGTTGTTCTGCTTCGATCAGGGCTGTCAATGCGGTACAGTCCGTTGCCATCGGTATGGCACTATGCCTAGCTGGGGATGCATGGCGATACATGCGGCGTAAGAAATCCAAGACGGTATGTCGGGTAATCCCTGCAATCCATGCACCCAATTCACCCTTGCTGGGGTCAAAGCGGGCGGCATGTTTCCAGACAGTCACCAAGACCTGCTGGACAAGATCATCAACATCGGTCGGGTTCTGAATCGCGGCGGCAACATGGGCACGAATCTGGTGCTGATACTGGGTGTAACACACGGCAAGCACGGTATCAGGGTGATCGACTGCTAAAGAGTGGTCAGCGAGCATCGGACATCCTTCCATACATCATAATGGTCGGCAATGCAAGCAATGATGGGGTGAGCCATAAGACACCAACGGAAGCGTGTGTGACGGTCCCAGAGAACGGCGTATGGTGGAATGTTTGGTGACAATGCACGGATCAATGGAGTCACGAGAGACCGATAGTCGTGCTGGTTGGACTAATCATGGGGTGTGATGATGTGATGCGGTGGTGTGTTTCAGTATACCGCAGGCAGGATGCGATTGCGAGGCTTTTTGTCCGGATTCAAACGGTCGCATGCCACGCACCGGATGACGATGACCAAGGATGTGCGAGGAAGGCCGGACTATCGACACAAATTGATGCTAGTAGTCTGTATGACTGCTGCATCCAGTGTCTCCAAAGACCGCTAATGCTCCGTTACAGCAGTGATTTATCGAGGACGGTATGACCACATCCTGCACGTCGCCGCTATGCTATTGCCAGGTCGCTGAGGACTCGACGGAATGCGCAGAAACCGTTAAAATAAAAAGCCCCACCCTATCTCGACCATAGGGTGGGGGTAGCATGAAGGAATGGCCGCTCAATTCCATTCCTTCGTGCGTCCTCTGCTAGTATACCATATTAATTAGTATGGTCAAACAGACGGCGGTTTTGGTCGCCGACCTCGTTTTCGACTTTGCATGTAGGTCTGCATCTGTTCATGGGTTGTGACCCAGATGCCGCCTTTCTTGGTGGCATTCGCTTGGGCATAGGCATCCATGCGCTCCCAGATCAGCGTGGGAATGGACTCGCGTTCGATCCACGTGGCCTGGAGCCGTCCGACAAAGACATATTTATAGAGCGCATTATACTTAAACCCATAGTGACTTGCCGCCTCGGTTAAGGTCATGTACGCATGGGGTGACGAGTGAGCGTTGTCCGTCACGCCGAGATCCTCCGTGCTAGCGTGTGCTGGTATCCCTCTATTGTAGCAAGCTGCGCGGATTGCGTTGTTCCTGTGGGCTCGTACCGTCGTGCGACCTCATTCCGTTGCTGGTTCATCCACCGCAAAACCACTCCCCTTTGGTGCGCCCATGGATGGTCTCCTACAGGTTTCACGCAGCGGATTGGCTCTCTGGTCGGATATGCACGAGCATCGGCGTTTGACCAGGGGCGACAGCCCGCATGGCATCAATCAACATCTGTGGCTCGCGTGGCCCTGCCGCCCCCATCGTGCGCATGAACGTGAATCGGCTGAGTACCCAGAGGAGCAGGGTGATGATCGGTGCTGGCACACGACTGAGCAGGGCGATTGGGGCTGGGGTCAGCGTGTTGCCAAGCTGCCGCACCATGCCAAACCCTTCCCGCATGGCTTCTGCTGCACGGCGGGCCTGTGACCACGACACCCCTGCCTGACGTGCATGGGCCTGAACACTGATGACCATAATGGGGACTACCAAGGCCGCATGCGTCCGGAGCCAGCTTTCCATGGCTGGTTCGACGGTCGCAGGAATACCCGCCTTGGTGAACACCGTTGCCCACCGCGCATCCGTTACGGGAGTCCGTTGGCCCCGCGTCACAATCGTTGCGCGCAGTTTGCCATCCTCAAGGCTTGCCAAAATCGATGGAAACCCAAAGGCAAAGCGCTCTTGCCCGACAGCATCACGTAGCCGATCCAGCGACGCAACCGTATTAAACATAAACATGATGGTTTTGGCGTTGCTGCCCGCAAGGGTTGGAAGCAGCACGTCGACCTGGCCGACTAGTACGGTCACGAGAACGAGATCCCACGGTGTTGTCAGGTCAAGGGTTGTGGCTACCGATACCGGAGCGCGTTGACCCGTGACGCTGATGATGGCCTGGTCATGCTGGAGTTGCGCGAGTCGTTTGCCACGGGCAACGACGGTAACCGTATGCCCTGCTTGCGCAAGGTGAAAGGCAAAGGTGCTCCCAATGGCACCGACTCCAAGAATCGCGATCGTCATCATGGCACTACCATCCTTGTCTCAAGAGCGGAACTGCATCCACACTATGGGCGAATCCTTCATGGTGGATCGCCACACCCATGAAAATCATAGCACGGTCTTCTGCTGATTTGCGTTTTAATGCAAACCCCTAATCGGCGATGCCTCGTGATTAAGCACGGGCATGGGCGACACGCCGTTGAGCATCGACTATCACGATGGACGCAGTTTCCCAATGTGCGCAAGCAAGCATCCTGGAATAATCGCGTTTTTTGGCAATGCCTGTGACTGCTGACGAGCATCATGGTCATGCCTTCACGTCGCCCAGATCCCCAAGAAAACACCCAGCGTCGTATCACGCACCATTGTTGGTCGCTGTTGTTCCAACTTCAGCTGCGCACTCCCGATGGATTCATCACGCATTCCTCCTGATCGGGGTGCTTCCCATCATCGTGCTCCAGCATTCCGTCAACAAAGCACGACGGTTTGTTGTTGGTTTATTGTCGAAACTGTGAAAGTACCAGCGGTAATTAAGAAATAAAAAAGCGCTTTATTGTTGTTTTATTCTTGCTTTGTTGTCGTTTTATTATCGGTGCATCGATACATTATGGAATATAATCGCGTTTTATTGTTGCTTCATTACTGCTTCGTTCGCGCTTCATTGTTGCTTCGTTAACATCCTTCTGTTATACTAGCGCGCAGCAACCATCAAATGTTATCGTTTTATTGTTGGTTTATTGTCGTTTTGGCAAGCGCCGCATGAAGGAGACCTCCGATGACCCTCTTAGAACGTAAACGTGCAACCGTCTATGACCATGTACGGGTAAGCCAACCACTCCGCGATACCCATTATCAATTGCCCGCCTGGATTACGATTGGGGATCAACCCTATCTTGCGGTGGGTGATGACAATGGCAATGGGGCCAAAAAGATCGCTGTCCTTGATGAAAAATCGCGTCTCATTACAACCCGTACTCCCACAGCCTATAAATTAGCAAAAGCGATTCGGGCAGGCCAAGGGGTGGTGACCTACCGCGTCAACGGGGGCGATAGCTTTTGGATTGGTGATGATGCCTTGCGCTTTGATGGTGATGCTTTGCCCATTGGTGGCACCAGCCAACGCCTCTCGGATACCCGCCAGCGCTCGTTTAACGCCGCCTGTACAGTCGAAACGCTGATTAAAGCCCGCTATAAACCAGGGGTGTATCCCCTAGCGGTGGGCTTCGCTATCCCGAACGAGGAAATTGAGGCCCGCGACAATGACAAAATGGGCGTGAATCCTGAAACGCGGAATGCGCTGAAAACCCACCTGAATGGCCAAACGTTTGTGGTTGAGCGCACTGATTCCCAAGGCATTGTGACGAACTGGACACTGCGCTATGAGAAGATCATTCCCCAAGCCCAGTCGATTGGTACCTTGTATGCGTGGTCACGGACGGTTGATGGCTCGTTAGAAGCTGATGGGATTCGCCGCGTTTCGATTGTCGACATTGGCGGTGGTGACACCCAATTGACCGAAGTGGAACTGAATCCCTACCGGATGAGTGCTGAGCGGCTCGGCGCAGGCACGATTAGTATTGCCCGTGAATTAGCCGCGAAATTCCATCGGTTACGGCTCAGTGATGCCCAAGCCCAATATGCCTTAGAAACCCAATTGCTTGAGGAATCAGGCCGTGAATTCCCGATTGAAGGCGAGGTCAATGCAGCGATTCAAAGTGCCGGGCAAGACTTGGTTGGTCGGATGCTCAAGGTGCTCCAGCAGCCGAGTGCGTATGTGATCATTACGGGTGGTGGGGTGAAACTTCAAGGGTTGCGGCGCTTGATTGAAGAACGCGCGGAAGCCTCTGGCAAGACGGCTCCCCGCAACTATACCATCATTGATCCGAGTGTGGCGGATATTCTGAATGCAACTGGTGCCCTCTTGGCCGTGGTGTATGCAGCGGCTGGGAAAGGAGCCTAAGCATGACCGTGCGTGTGAAAGGAATTCGCTGTACCGAGGATGATCTGGAGCGCAATCGGTTGTTGCGTGTGCATCGTGATAATGATGAGAGTGAATCCGAGTTAATGCTGAAGGCCATGCGCCTTGGCATGCGGTTGTTATCTGCCGAAGCGTGGGCAGGGGGTACTGGTCAATACGGCGGCTATGATCCACAAACCTTGGCCCAACGATTACAGGCTGATTTGTTGCCGGTCTTGGAGTTCTTAATTCGTCACGATGCCCTGCCAGCCTTACTTCAAGGCTACACAGCTCATGCTGGTTCTCCGCTTCCTGCGCCAGTTGCGCCCGTGCCACCGCCTGCTGGCATTCACCGGGAAGCCAGTGGTGCGGTCTTAGCCTTTAGTGGGGGGTTTTTAGATGATGATGACTAGCATCGTGTGGAGAAATCCCTGTTTGTGCCGCTGTCAAACCATATTTACAAGGATGGTATACTAGGGGCAGATTGGGTGGCAGCTTGGTGTACTAGACCAAGCTGCCATAACTGCCAATCTCGATTAAGCCAACTTGGCAGTACATGCCAGTATAGCATGGCTGCCTCAGCGAAGGATAGCAGCACATATGAACCAAGATCAGCTTCTCAAGCAACAAGCAACCCGCACGCTTCTTGAGGAACTCCTGAATGCGATTCCTGCCACTCCTGCCCCTGCGCCAACACCCAGCATTGCCCTTCCTGCGCCGACGGTCGTGGTGGAAAGTGTGAGCCAGCCGGTTGAAACGCGGACGGCAACCCAAAAAATCGTCAAGCCAGCTGTTCAAAAACAAGGTCCCACCCTCTATGATAAGCTCATGGTTAGCCTCGTGGATGCAGGCCTGCTGCTGTTTGGCTTTGGCATGTGGTGGATTGGGGCGCAGTTTACCTTGGCTTTTGCCGCCTCGATTGGGATTCCGGTAGCCAAACTTGGGGTGGCACAATGGTTGCTTCCGGCGATTATCACGGCGATTGAAATCAAGTGTTGGCCTAATAAGACGCTTGATTGGCATCACTTGAGCATTTTTGGCATTATCGCAATCGTTGACTTGTTTACGTCGACAGTCGGGGGCAAAGCCTGGTTAGCCGGTCGGATGATTGCCGAGTGGCGCTTACCGTCGGATGGAACCGTGATTTGGCTCATTGCGCTGGTTGCGTCCATTGCCTTTGCCTTTTGGCCAGAACGTCTGACCCGCTCCGCGGTGCGCAGTTTACTCAAGACCTGGCGTTAGGAGGATGAGTATGGGTTGGATGTACGGTTTTCTCTGTGGAGCCATTGTGCTCACCATCCTCCGCTATGGCCCAGGGTTATGGCGCGATTGGCGTGCCTTTCAAGCCTGGCGGCTCCAGCATGAGACCCTTGTCCCGGCGGTTGCCCTCGCGACGGCGGCTCCTGCCCCTGTTCCTACGCCCGAGCCACCGCTCACCTCCTACGAATTGCCCGCCTATGATCCGACGATCTTGGCGGGTGCAGGCCTTGCGCTGAAGAACCCACCGAGCAATATCGCCTATATTGTTAAGGCTAAATTGCACGATCCCGAGCCGTATTGGTTTCCCTTAGGCTGGAGTTATGGGGTGACTGATGTTGCCCTCAACAGCGCTAAATTCGTCGGCGATGTCAATCACGTGGCTTTGACGGGCTTTACCGACTCAGGGAAAGACTCCTGGGCCGTGCAAGCCTTGCTCTATCTGGCCCTGATGAACACGCCGGACAAGTTACAACTGGCCATTGTGGACGGCAAAGGCGGCTTAAGTTGGCTTGGCTGGGGCGATAAGGCTCATACCTGGCTCTTGGCCAAGCGCATCGACGATATTCGTCCCGCCATGGAGAAGCTGAAGCAGGAGCGTGAGCGCCGGATTGAAGTCTTGGAAGCCGCAAATTGTGAAAAATGGGAAGAATACGACAAGGGCGATATGCCACTGCTCGTCGTCTTCGTTTCAGAATTGATGTTGTTGCAAGATGCAACGAGTAAAACCGAGCTTGCCGATTGGCTCAATACCGAATTGACCAGCTCGCGCGCCGCCGGCATTCGCTACATCGTCAGTGGGCAAACGTTCACACGGATGGATACCCGCTGGCGCAGCCAAATTAGCTTGTATATTGCCGGCTATCAGCCTCGTGGCGATGCCGATGAACCCAATACGACCTTCACCACCGCCGAACTCAAGAAGTTGGGAATTCGCCGTGATGGGGCCGTGATTGGGGTTCCTCCCTCGGAATTACCGGTTCCGCCGGATGGGGCTGGGGTCTTTACCTGCGTCCAAGGCCGGATGGTCGTGACCATGCGTGCCCCCTATTACGATAAGGCGCACCGCCAAATGATCTTGTCCAAGTTGCCGGATAAGCCGAAAAAGGCTTTACACCGCAATGCGGATCAGGCCCTGCATGACAGCCTGCTACGCAACCTAATTGGCCTCGATACGACGCTTCCGAGTACTGCTTCCAGTGTGCTTCCGAGCGGTGATCTGCTTCCTGTACGTGAAGCAGCTGCTTTATCCCTTGGGAAAGGGATGGAAGCGGATTTGAGTGCTTCCGAGAAACGTGGCAAAATGGCCGGATTTGAGCCGCATCCATTGACCGTAAATGGGGTAGCACTGCCGGTGGTAGCACTCGATGAAGTGCCTCTCGATGAGCAACGACGGATTGTTGAAACCGCCGCAACCGTGTCGAGTCGTGGTCAATTGTGTCAAGCGTTATACGAGACACGCGGTGGCCGAAAATACACGATTGTCCAAATCGTGTGCGATGCCGCTGGGCTCTTGATGCCGCAAGCAAAGGCAGCATAACCCCACAAGCGCCCCTGGATGGACAAGGCCCGCGATCACACGTGTGATCGCGGGCCTTGTCCGTTCATGCTGTCGTTATTGATGGCGGCAGTCACGCATGGCGAACCTAGTGGTGCGTGCTGCTCAGCGGATGCCCAGTGCCAGTGCTTGAACGCGCAAGCACACGGCATACCATGCCGCAGTGGCACGTTAGGCATCTGCACAGATTTGTGCGCGACTTCCTGAGCACCTGCCTAATGGCGTGTCGGATCGGTGTTGGTAGACTTGTTAAGGGTGTGCGCATTCTGGGAATAGTGGCAGATGGACGATGCGCTGTGTTTGTCGGCATGGCGGTTTTTCGATGCGTCTGTCCATTCCTTGATTCGGCACATAGATTGTTGTGTGTTGTTCTCATGGCGTGCCATGCAGAATCGTTGGTTGGAGACTCTATGCATCATGATCCCTTTTGGCATCCGCCGCTTGGCCCAATTCCGGCTGAGCATGGTTGCTATCGCTTTCGCGTCTGGGCACCCCATGCTGATTCCATGACCGTGGTACTTGAAACGGTTCCGCCGCGCCGGATTCCCATGGACGCGGTTGGTGATGGCTACTATGAGGCGCTGGTCGCCGATGTTGGCCCCGGAACCCTGTATCGCTATGGCTTAACGGAAACGCTCATACGTCCTGACCCGGCTTCTCAAGCCCAGCCCCAGGGCGTGCATGGGCCATCAATGCTTGTTGATCGGGCGTTTGCCTGGCATGATGCGGATTGGGATGGCCTCGCGCTCCACGACTATGTGATCTATGAACTGCATGTCGGAACGTTCACGCGTGCTGGGACGTTTGATGCCATCATTCCTCATTTGGACGGCTTGAAAGACCTTGGCATTACCGCGATTGAATTAATGCCGCTTGGTCAGTTTCCCGGCACGCGCAATTGGGGCTACGATGGGGTCTATCCGTTTGCGGTTCAGGATTCCTACGGTGGGCCGCTTGGCCTCAAGCGCTTGGTTGATGCGTGTCACGCGCGTGGCCTCGCGGTGGTTGTGGATGTGGTCTACAATCACCTCGGGCCGGAAGGCAACTATCTTGCCGACTATGGCCCATATTTTACCGACCGCTATTCGACCCCATGGGGGACCGCCATCAATTTTGATGGGCCAGGCAGTGATGCCGTCCGCGACTTTTTTATCGCCAATGCCTGCTTCTGGTTCAGCGAGTTTCATATTGATGCGCTGCGCCTGGATGCCGTGCATGCCTACCTCGACTTTGCGGCGGTCACGTTTCTTGAACGCTTGACGGCGGCGGTGGCCGATCTGGCGACCGTCCTTAGTCGTCGCTGCTTGCTGTTTGCTGAAAGCAATCGTAATGATGCTCGCACCATTACGCCTCGTGACCAGCATGGGTTTGGGTGTGATGCGCAGTGGAATGACGATTTTCATCATGCCTTGCGTACCGTCCTTACGGGTGACCGAACGGGCTACTATCAGGATTTTGGTGCCGTGGCCGATGTGGCGACGGCTTACCGTGATGGGTTTGTCTATACGGGGCAGTATTCCCCCTTCCGTGACTGCCGCCATGGATCACCAGCTAGCCATCTGCCTGCGGCGCGCTTCATTGTCTTTGCCCAAAACCATGATCATGTTGGGAATCGCATGTATGGGGAACGACTGGGCGCGTTGGTCTCCTTTGAGCGGCTGAAAATCGCCGCTGGGCTGGTGCTGCTTGCCCCCGCAATTCCCTTGCTGTTTATGGGCGAAGAGTATGCGGAGTCCGCACCATTTCTCTACTTTGTTGATCATGGTGATCCTGATCTGCTGGCGGCGATTCGCGAGGGGCGGCGGACGGAATTTGCTGCGTTTGCCTGGGATGGAGAGCCTCCGGATCCGGCTGACCCCGCAACATTTCAGCACTCCATCCTACAACCGGAGTTGCAGATCCAGGGCCAGCATGCGGTCTTACGGGCATGGTATCGCACGCTGCTCCAGTTGCGCCGATCCATCCCCGCGCTTGCGACGCTTGACCGCACCCAGATGACCGTCACCTGCGATGCGCTCCAAGGGGTGCTCAGCATTGAACGGTGGGCCGGGTCAAGTAGGGTGATGCTGATGGTCAATTTCCATGATGTTGCACAAGCGGTACCGTTGCCTGCAGGACGCTGGCACGGTCACCTCGATTCTGCGGCGCTCGCATGGCAGCCTGATGGTCAGGCGCACGATGCGGGCCTCGCGCTGGATGATCAGGTGGTCGTTGGTGAGACGCTCATGACGCTCCCGCCAACGTCGTTTCGGGTGCTTGTGTGGGTGGCGGAGCACGTTCCTAGTAGCCATGAGGACACCGTATGAACCAATCTCCGTTGTTCGATTCACGGGCGACATCAGCGCGCCTTCCGTTGGCAACCTATCGCTTCCAGCTGCATGCGGACTTTACGTTCTTTGATGCAGCGGCCCTAGTTCCCTATCTCCACCAGCTTGGAATCAGTGATTGTTATGTATCGCCTATTTTTACGCCACGGGCGGAGAGTACGCATGGCTACGATATTTGTTCCTATGGAGAACTGACCCCGTGGCTTGGTGGCACTGATGGGTTTTGGACGCTTGCCAACGCGCTCAACGCCCATGGCATGGGCCTCATTGTCGATATGGTTCCCAATCATATGGGCATCGGTGCGGCCAATGCGTGGTGGATGGATGTGCTCGAAAATGGCATTAGCTCGGTCTATGCCCCCTATTTCGATATTGATTGGCAGCCGAGTAAGCGGGAACTGGCGAATCAGGTCTTGTTGCCCATTTTAGGTGATCACTTTGGGGTGGTGATCGAACAGGGCGCGATTCAGCTGCACTATGACCAGGGTGCATTCTTTCTCCAGTACGCCGAGACACGCTTGCCGATCGCACCACGCACGGCAGGGCTGGTGCTTGAGGATGCACGCCCGCTGCTCGAAGCACAGCTCCCTGCGGATGATCCAGGCCTCCAAGAGTTTTTGAGTATTCTGACCACGGTGGGCTATTTACCACCGCGCGGTGCGGATGATCCGCTCAAATTGATGGAACGACGGCGGGAGAAGGAGATCATCAAGGGCCGCTTGGCAAGCCTGACGACCGCCAATGCGACGGTGCGCCGTGTCCTTGATCAGACGCTTGGTCGCTACAATGGCAATCCTGACGAGCCAGCAAGTTTTACGCACCTCACCCGTCTGCTCGATGGCCAAGCCTACCGCCTTGCCTTCTGGCAGGTCTCGTCGGAAGAAATCAACTATCGGCGCTTTTTTGATATTAACGAGCTTGCCGCAATTCGGGTGGAACACGACGCGGTGTTTCGGGATACCCATACCCTGCTTTTCGATCTCATCGCTGCGGGTGCGATTACGGGGTTGCGCATCGATCACCCGGATGGGTTGTGGATGCCGGCTGCCTACTTTGCACGGCTGCAAACAGAAGCGCTCACCCGACGTATTGCCCAGGATCAAGGCCTTGCGGATGCCCAGCTTGACGACATTCGCGATCGCGCGGCGGCGTGGGTGCATGATCGTGCGCATCATGGCACCCCTGACACCTCGGCTACGCCAGCCACATGGCCCTTGTATGTGGTCGCCGAGAAAATCTTGGCCCATGGAGAGGCGTTGCCGCAGGACTGGGCGCTGCATGGAACCACGGGCTATGATTTTCTGAATGCAGTCAATGGTATCTTTGTTGATAGCCGTCATGGTCGTAGCTTCGACACGATCTATAGCACGGTGTGTGGGACTGAGCAGGCGTTCTCTGAAGTGGTGCTGGCCAAAAAAATGCTGATCATGCAGGAAGCCATGGCCAGTGAGATTGCATCGCTCAGCTATCAGTTGGAGCGGCTTACCGAGCGCACCCCACGCTATCGTGATTTTACCCTCGGTGGCTTGACGACCGCGATTCGCGACCTCATTGCACACATGCCTATCTATCGGACCTATATCGACCCGATTGCCCGGCGCGTGAGCGACCATGATCGCCAGTGCCTTGAACAGGCGACCGATGCGGCACTGCGTCAGCGCTACCGCACCAGCGGTTCCGTCCTAATCTTTCTGCGGGATACGCTGCTCTTGCGCACGCTTGATACCTTCGCACCGGACGACCGTGATCGGCTGGCCCAGTGGATTTTGCGCTTTCAGCAGATGACCGGCCCCATTATGGCCAAAGGTGTCGAAGATACCGCGTTTTATCTCTATAACCGCTTGATCTCGCTCAATGAGGTTGGCGGCGAGCCTGCCCTGTTTGGGCAATCGCTTGATGCCTTTCATCGGCAGAATCAAACACGCCACCAGGACTGGCCATCCAGCATGTTGACGCTCGCGACGCATGATACCAAGCGGGCAGGGGATGTCCGGGCGCGGATAAATGTGCTGTCAGAAATCCCGAAGCGCTGGTGGCTGCATGTCAATCGTTGGCGCAAACTCAATGCCACCCACAAAATCATGGTTGATGGCGTTCCTGCACCCGATGCGAACGATGAATATCTCCTGTATCAAACGCTGCTGGGTGCATGGCCCGCTGGGGAGTGTGATGCGGCCACGTTTGCGACCTTTCGGGACCGGATTATCAGCTTTATGCAGAAGGCCACGCGCGAAGCCAAAACCCATACCAGTTGGGTGAATCCCAACGCCGACTATGATGCGAGCTTAACCGCCTTTGTGACCGCATTGTTGCCGGACGACCGCACCACCCACTTTCTTGCTGATTTTATCCCGTTCCAGCAGGAGATTGCCCGGGTGGGGGCGGTGAATAGTTTAAGCCAAACCCTGTTCACCTTGACGGCCCCTGGTGTACCCGATTGCTATCAAGGCAGCGAGCTGTGGGATTTCAGTCTCGTCGATCCCGATAATCGACGACCGATCGATTATGCGCTTCGCCAGTGGCTGCTTGGCGAGATCCAGCAGCGCGCGCAGACCGACCGACGGGGTGTGGCGCAGGATCTGCTCGAGCATTGGGCAGATGGCCGGATGAAACTCTTCGTCATAACCACCCTGCTGACCTACCGCCGGGCCAATCCTGATCTGTTTTTAACGGGTCGGTATACGCCTCTCACCATCGTCGGCCCGCAGCGAACCATGGTCTGCGCCTATACCCGTCAGGTGGGCGATACCACGCTGCTCGTGGTTGGGCCGCGTTTGGTCGCAGCGCTGATGGCAGCGCATGATCGGTTTCCGCTTGGTGCGGAGGTGTGGCAGACCACCCGCGTCTGTTTGCCTGCCACGGACGCGGGTGTGCGGTATCGGAATCTGTTGACCTGTGCCATCATCGTTCCGGATGGGCCAGCCCATCGGCCAACGCTCGCGCTTGGCACGATTCTGTGTGATTTCCCCATCGCGGCGCTCGAAGCGATCACCAGCGATGAGGACAGCGTGGGATAAACAGCATGATCAGCGCGTGTGGAGGAATCGCTGGATGAGCGGGCCAACCCGCGTCCGCCATGTACCTTCATTGTGTTCGGCATCAGGCAGTTCGGCATACCAGAGATCACGATTGCGCGTATAGCCTTTTGTTTCAAGCATGGCGCGGAGGGTTTGCACATCAGCAACGCAGCGTGTGCCCTCCGCCGCGCCAACCTCAAGCACGATCTGTCCGCCAACGAAGGGAGCCTGTTCCACCATGGCAAGGACGGCATGGTCCGCAAACCAGAGCGCCGGACTCAGCACCCCAACAAACCCAAAGATGCTCGAATGGGCAAAAAAACCATACAGGCTGATTAATCCCCCCATCGATGATCCCACGAGCGCGGTTGTCTGCCGTTCCGGACGCGTGCGAAATTGGCGATCAATCAGTGGTTTGAGGGTTTCCACGAGAAACGTGAGATAGGCATCACCGCGTCCGCCGCCATGATCCGGATCAGCAAGTGGACTATATTCATCATTGCGGATGGCTCCCATGTTGGGAATGCCCACAATGATGGCGCCACTTCCATCGTGGGCGAGGTGCTCCATCGTTTCGTCAACCGCCCACTCGGCACCAAAACTGGTCATCTGATCAAACAGATTTTGCCCATCATGCATATATACAACCGGATAGCGCTGGTCTCCGTCATCATAGTCCGGTGGAAGATAGACCTGGATATCGCGAGCATTCCCCAGTTCGGGACTCCAGATATGGGCAAGGACGACCACCGTTCCCGTCAGCGTGTGCTGGTGGAGTTGACGCGCTGCTAAGATCGCCGCTGGTGTCTGCAGCGCGGTTGCATCCTGCGCATCCATGGACGGAATCGGATCGCCGCTCGGCTCTTGACAGAACAACGTCAGCGCATGCGCTGGCAGACGGTACGCATCACCAGGTTTCCAGCATGCATCTGGTGGCGATGGTCGGTGCGCGGTTTCGATGAGCACGGTCCATGGGGTGCCGTTGGGATCGCCAGGGAGGTGCCATGGAACGTCTTCGTCGCTCGTATTGAGGAGCAACAGTAACAGATCGTCTTCCACGAGATCACCGGTTGCGTCATGCTCATCGAGCGCTCGTCCGTTGAGCAGCATCCCAATCGTTAACACCGTGCCATCCTGCCATTCATCCGTTGTCATCTCCTGCCCATCAGGTCGATACCATTCAATATCATTGATATCTTGGCCATAGATCCGGCGACCCTGAAAAAACGTTCGTCGATGCAGGAGTGGGTGATCATGGCGCACACGCACTAAACGGCGGGTAAAGTCCAACAGCTGTTGGCGCTCGGCAGTGAGCGTCCAATCGACCCAGGTTAAGGGGCTATCGTGGCAGTAGGCATTGTTATTGCCGTCCTGCGTTCGTCCGCGTTCATCGCCTGCAAGTACCATCGGCACCCCCTGCGAGAGCAACAGTGTTGCGAGCAGATTCCGTTGTTGTTGGGCACGAAGCGCGTTAATCGCTGGGTCTGCGGTTGGGCCTTCCACGCCACAGTTCCAGCCGTTATTTTCATCGTCGCCATCAGTATTGTTGTCGCCATTGGCGTGGTTGCGTTTGCATTCGTAGGTGACTAGGTCGTGGAGGGTAAACCCATCGTGCGCCGTAATAAAATTGATGCTCGCGTAGGGTCGTCGCCCGGTATCCTGATAGAGATCACTCGATCCACTCAGGCGATACCCCAGTTCGGCAATCTGCGCCTGATCCCCCCGCCAGAAGCGGCGGACGGTATCACGATAGCGCCCATTCCATTCAGCCCAGCCCACCGGGAAGTTGCCCACTTGATAGCCCCCAGGGCCGACATCCCATGGCTCGGCAATCAACTTAACCTGCGAAAGGATGGGATCTTGATGGATCGTATCGAAAAAGGCCGAAAGCCGATCGCCATCGTATAACCCACGGGCGAGGGTTGCCGCCAGATCAAAGCGAAAGCCATCGACATGCATCTCGGTGACCCAGTAGCGCAGGCTGTCCATGACCAGCTGTAACGTCCGCGCATGCAGCATATTGAGGGTATTGCCAGTGCCGGTGTAATCAAGATAATAGCGTGGTTCATCGGGCATTAACCGATAGTAGGTTGGATTATCACAGCCCTTCATCGAAAGTGTTGGCCCCAGATGATTGCCTTCACAGGTGTGGTTATACACCACATCCAGAATGACCTCAATCCCTGCGGCATGCAAGGCTTTGACCATCTGCTTAAATTCAGTGACGTGGCCACCTGCATCGCCACACCGACTATACCGCGCGTCAGGCGCAAAAAAGCTGAGCGTATTGTACCCCCAATAATTCCGGAGTCCCCGTTCGATCAGATGCCGATCATCAAGGAAATGATGAATGGGCAATAACTCAACGGCCGTAACCCCTAAGGATTGGAGATAGGCGATCACCGGTGGCGATGCCAGCCCTGCATACGTGCCACGCAGATCAGGTGCGAGGTCAGGATGCTGTGCGGTTAACCCTTTCACATGAACTTCGTAAATCAGAGATTCGTGGAGCGGGGTGGCTGGATGGCGATCATCGCCCCAGTCGAAACGCGGATCGATCACCACACACCGTGGCATATAGGGCGCACTATCACGATCATCGGCGATGCGGTCGTCGCCGCCAATCGGATAGCCAAAGACCGCATCATGCCAGGTAAGCTGACCGTGAATCGCCTTGGCATACGGATCAAGCAGCAGTTTCTGAGGATTGAAGCGCAGTCCAGCCTCAGGATCATAGGGCCCTGTCACCCGATACGCATAGCATTGTCCTGGCTGAAGTCCAGGCACCGACCCATGCCAGACAAAATCGGTCTGCTCGGTGAGGGGCAGGCGTATTGTTTCGCGGGGTGCGGTTGCTGAATCAAAAAGGCAGAGATCAACGGCTGTCGCATGTTCGGCAAAAAGAGCAAAGTTAACGGCATGACCGTCCCAGGTTGCGCCCAGCGGGTACGGCGTGCCAGCAGTGATAAATGACATAATAGCCGAGACCTTTCCGGTTAACTGAATAGAATGCGCTGGATGCAGCGGTCGCATGGGCATGGGCAATCGTGATTGTGGATAAGCCGATCCATGTCCGTGAATCTGTGACGATTCGATCCATGCCCATACTCATGCGATGAGATCGAGTCTACCAGTCGCATGCTGCGGATCCATTAGGCAGATACCTCATGCTTCGCCGCTCATCGCGAGGGGCGCTTGGGCATTCGCCCAAATGTGCGTTTGTGCAGGGTCAGTTGCCTATCAGGATTAAGCGAGGACTGGCTATGGAAATGCATGACGACTGATATGCAGCCATCCATGCGCCAGTCTTGGTTTACATAACCGTGCAACTGTTTGCACTCTACCCGTGGATCCGCGTCGTGCCCGCAGCGTTGCTTTGCGCATGGCGACGCGGAGGATAGCAATGGGCTCGATGAATCGTGGCAGGAGTGGCCTTGGGTAGTGTGCTGCGGCACTCGTCCAAGGGTTGACGTATTATCACGATCCAGCAGTCAATCAGGGAGGGTTGATGAATCCGATTTGTGGCGGGTATCGCGTTGCGGAGATTGGGAATGAGATTCTCTTTTCTATCTCGCTAAAACGTCAACAGGGCCGTGATACATCCCTATCACAGGCCTGTTGACGTTTATAGAACGGCAGCATGGTTTGTTCCGCCTGTGGTATGGTGACCGTCGGCGGTTTGGTGATGGGCAGATGGCAGCGCGGACAGCGGTCGTGCCATTCGGCAAAGAGCGGATGGCTGTCGCGATGCTCACAGCGAGCCTGTGCCTCATGGAGGTGATAGGGGCGAAGGCGGGCAAACCAGAACTCAGCGGTATAGGCGCCTGCCTTGGGGATTTTTGCGCGCTGCTTGTCAAGGGTTGCCAACGTGGCCGGATCAACGACCTCCGCTACGAGGCTACGCAGCTCTAATCCCTTGATTTCACGCAATTGATCGTTCGTTGCAACACGCGCCAGCATTGCGTCCTTCGACGCGATGATTGCTGCAAGATCCGTGGCTGCTTGCTGCTCCGTTACCAACCAATCCGCGAGTGCGCCGCCGGGTTGTAATTCGGCGGCAAAGAGTGGGTAGCGCTTGCGCAGGCGATTGTTTTTGCGCTTGACCCGTCGCTTTACCCGCTCGTCGAAGGTCAGCATGCGAGTGCCTCCTCTGAATCAAGCGCAATCAGCACAGCAGCCAAAACATGCTTACACAATTGCCCACCGCCATGACTCCAGAATCCGCGACATTGGCAGGTAAAGCCCTCGGTATGGTCGATGCCATTGGCCAGCGTCACGGTGTAGGCTTTTGATCCCTGTACTGTAAATGTGGTCGCATCGCTGCGGGTCACCTGCTGGCTGAGGACAAGCACCACCGCATCATAGAGTTGGCGGCGCGAACAATCTCCGGCGATGAGCAGGGCTTGCTGCGCCCGAAAGCACCAACGGTCATCTGCCGTGGTGTTGCTCTAGAGCAAGCTCGCTAGCGGACTGCTGGGCGGAATCGGTTTGAGGGCCGTGGCGGTAATCGAGGTGTGTGCGCAGTGACTGGGCAGAATCTCATCACAGCGGACAAGGAGCAGCGCTGCCGAACGATGCATTGCTGGGGTGGGTGCCGCCATGGTGATGGCGGCAGTGGGTTAGCCAAAGTGGGTGAGGGTGGCGCGTTGGATGATGGTTTGCATGGTGATTCCTTTCTACCCATGCCACGCAAGCCGTCGTTCGTGTATGTTGGTAGAGCTGCCTTTGCCGATGACGAGATGCTGTCACTGCGCACGCTAGCAAGGCTGGTTATCATGATACGATCGCTCATCGTGACAGTTGCATCTTATTCTTGGTCAGACCGCGACTATAATGATCCATGGTTATTTCCTTCATTCGGCATGCTAGATGTTGAGGCTCCTAACCATTCCAAACTGTTCCGTTGTGCCGCTGTTAATCCCGTGGTCGCCGTGATCGTTAATCCTGCATACGGTTGGTTGATCGCAAGCGTTTGGGCTTTAGTGCCTGTAGGGAGATGCCATACGCTGATTGTTGCATTACCGTTGCCACAGAAGAGGTATACCCCGTCGTGACTAAACCGTACACTGCGTACCCGTCCTACATGCCCGGATAAGCATTGCATCTGCTGTCCGGTTGTCGCATCCCACACATACACATTGGGACTCGAGCCACCCGTCGCAATCCATTGCCCATGGTGAGTCCAATCAACTGTCCAGACCTGACCTTCAGGATTGGTGATGATCTGTTGGCATTCCTGCGTCGTAATATCCCAGATACGGATCGTGTGGTCATCACAGCCTGAGACGATGCGTTGCCCATCAGGGCTAAATGTAATCGCCCAGATGGAGTTTGTATGTCCGGTTAGTATGGCAAGCGGCGTTGCTTGATCATGACGCCAAATACGAATGGTGTGATCGTCGCCGCCGCTTGCTAAGTAGCGGCCATCAGGACTCCACGCGAGTGACCAAACCCATCCATGATGACCACGATACGAGTGGGTTACATGACCCGTTGTTCGGTCCCAAATATAAAGAGTGTGATCTTCTCCACAGGCTGCGATGAATTGTCCATCGGGGCTAAAACTGATGGCGCGAACCCAGCCCCGAGCATCGGTGAGCCGCATGGTTGGTTGCTTGTCCTGAAGATGCCATAGGTGAATCGTCTGTTCTTTGGCGATTGCCAGCAGGTGCGCATGGGAGGTATAGGCAATCGCTTTACAATGCTGGGTTTCGTTGGATAACCCATACGCGCGTATCGGTTCTTCCCGAAGATTCCAGATGGTGACTGGTTGTTGTTCGCCACAACTCATAAGGTAGCCATCATCGGGACTGATGACTAAATTCCAAATGAGACCATCATGACCCTGAATCTGATGGCGCAAACGTCCACTGGTGGCCTCCCACACGCGCAGACTGCGATCACTACTGATAGAAATAAGATCATGGGTTGTATGGCTAAAGAGCAGACCCCGTACCCAGTGATGATGGGCGTTGATCGTATAGTGGGGATTGCCACTGGTCATATCCCACAGCCGAATGTGCCGATCAGCTCCTCCACTGGCAAGATATGCTCCATCTGAACTCAAGCACAGCGTTAATACCGCGTCGTGATGTCCCAGCAAGGTAGTTGTTAACCGCTGATGGACATAATCCCAGATATGAATCGTACAATCGCTCCCAGCACTGATTAAGATCGGTTCGTTTGGGCTAAAAACGAGTGACCAGACTGTCCCTTGATGACCATCCAGTGTTCCTTGGCGCTGGTAGTTTGTGCTATTCCAGAGGTGTATCCGATGATCTTTGCCTGCACTGGCAAGTGTTTGCCCATCATGACTCAGGGCCACGCTACAAATCCAATCATCATGAGCGTGCACCCGCGCAATTAATCGGTTATCTTGCCAATCCCAGACGCGGAGATCGCCATCTTCCCCTCCACTGAACACGTACTGACCAGTCATATCGAAGGTAATACTGAGCACACGGCCAATATGATCGCTTAATGTCTGGATACACTGTCCGTCGGGAAGATTCCAAATCTTGATCGCGCCATCATCGCTCGCGCTGGCGAGGTGATGTCCGGTTGGACTAAATGCGAGGGCGCGAACCCAATCGTGATGCGCGGGAATCGACCAGCACAGCTTAAACTGGTGCGTATGCCAAATCAACAGCTCACCGTAGACACTTGCGCTTGCCAACAGGTTGCCATCGGGACTTTGTGCAAGCGCAATTAATCCACCAAAACTTGGAATAAAATGCGTTTGTGACAGATCGCAGCCCGTTAAATCAAGGGTTGCAATCGCGCGATCCTGAAGATTAACCTGCCATATTGGTTTAAAGCGAAAATCAAACTGCTGCAGATCTGTTTGGAGTTCGAGACAGAGATTCAAAATATTGCCAGGGGCATAGCCCATTTCTGGCATGGGGCGTGGATGAAAGGTTGCCAGCAATGCTTGGAGGGATCGGATTGTTTGGTCCCGCCCATCGATTAAGAGCAGGTGTTGGATCAGCGGTTGAATGATTGCTTGGCGTTGTTGTTCGCGAATGATTGTGATCGCGTCAGCCTTGAGCAGGGCATGCCGAATCAGGAGATGGGGGCGTTGGTGACGAATTTCCTGCACGAGTTGGTCAATCAAGCATACATTCAGATACTCTAAAATAACGCTATGTAAGCGAAAACCTGCGTTGTGCTGTTCAATCAACGAACGGCGTACCAGCGATTCAAGGGTCTCTAAAAGGACATGCTGCCATGGCGAGCGCACTAAGTTGGCCTTAAGCGTCGCAATGGTCGTGGGCTGGCGTTCGATGCTCAACCAATACATGACTTCTTGTTCATGCTCCGATAAACGACTTAATTGTTGATGGAGTATCGTGCGAATATCACCGACCAACGGCTGTTGGTGGAGTAAAAACGCCGCAATATCCCCGGCACATAACGCTTGAATACTTTGCGCCACTAACTTGAGCGTTAACGGATTGCCCGTGTACTGCGTGGTTAATTGCTGCCAACTGGGTTCATCTCCATGAAGGTGATACGGCTGAAGTAAGAGCTGGGTCTCATGCTCGGCAAGGCCAGTCAGCGTGAGGATACGGGTTGTGTCACTCTGGATGTGATTGAACCCGACTGGTTTTTCACGACTGGTGATGATGATGCAGCTCTGATGCCGACGTTGACTGATCGCAGCGAGCAGCTCAGCATATTCACGATACTGCTGATGATATTGTCCAGCAGGGTAATCCGATCGCAGTAATGATTCGAAATTATCTAAAATCAGCAGGCAGCGATAGCGTGTGAGATACATGATGAAGCAATTCAGCCGTTGTTGAAAGTCGGTTGGATACGCATCTGGTGGATTTGGCTCAATCCGATAGAGGCAGTCTAAAAGATACTCATTGGCCGAGAGTGGGCGATTGAGGGAACGCCAGATAATGACGGTGACGTCCGGTTTGAGCATCTGTGCCAGGGTAGTGATTAACGTTGTTTTGCCCATCCCCCCGAGTCCAAGTACCGCAATAACTCGACAGCGGTCGTGGGTCACCCAGGTGGTTAATTGGGTTAGTTCTGTGCTGCGGCCAACAAAATGCTGAATGTCCGGGGCTTCTCCCCAATCATAGACAGTATATGGTGCTGATTGTGCTGGTGATTGAATTCGGATGTTCGGTGGGGCTGGACGTTTCCCATAGTGAGATGCAAGATCCACCACCTCAGTCCATGTAGACAATGGTTTAAACCCAGAGTGTTGAAAAACGACGTTTAGTAACCTCAGGAGTTGTTGCTGTGCCTCGATCGGCTGATGGTTTGCAAGGTGTTCCCATATCAGCGTGGCCAAGGCGGCAATGTAGCTTGGTGGACAACGAATCTGATCCTGTTCATAGCGCATAATGGTGGTATGGGCAACACCAAAATACCGTGCTGCCTCTTTTTTTGAACGAAAGACCCATGATCGCAGATCACCCAGAAATGCACCGAGGCCATCATCGGGATCAAAGCTGGGAAGTGTAAGCGGTTGGTGGAACATCGCAACGCATCCAATGCTACTAAATCGTCCAGATATCTGATCGAAAGGAGCTGTCAATCTTGCATAGACAGCTCCTTCTATAATACGCAATCTATTGCCAAAATGGTGCGCACATCGTGCGCACCGTGTCCAACTACCCAGCTATGCTCAATGCGTATCGATCAGTTAGGTTAGGAAGGAATTGCAATGCGATTGTTTCATGCACGGATGCTGCCTGTGTGGTTGATTGGAATGCTTGTAAGCTTCGTTGGGTTTCATCAACCAAGTGCGGCCTCGCTTACAAGTAGCCAAACCATTCTTGGCTCGTGGGATACGACGCTTGGTCGTCAGTTTGCGCGGCCTGGAACGCTGACAACCTTAACGCTTGATGCGCAAGGACATTTATATGTCCTTGGCGATTTTGCCTATACGAATAATGTTGAGACGAATGGTCTTGCTCGTTGGAATGGTACAGAGTGGGAGCAGTTTGGTTTAACCCCCGCTGATCGCGGTCGTATTTCGGAGCTAACACCCTACCACGATGGCTTTGTCGTTGGGGGAAACTTTTCACGGCTCCAGAATCAACCACGTAATCATGTTGCCCGATGGGATGGAACCAGTTTTCAAGGGCTTGGGAGTGGGCTGACCGATCGTTTAGATTATGCTGCTGGTGATGTGCAGGTTCATAGTTTCGCCGTGTTCAGTGATACGTTGATGATTGGAGGGAATTTTCGCCATTTCAATCAAGGATTATCAACGGGGATTGCCCATTGGGATGGTGCAGCGCAACCACAAGGCCAGCTTTTTAATAAACCGGTGTTTAGTCTCGCAAGGACTGATCAGGATGTCATTGCCGCAGGGTCATTTACTACGGTGTCGGGGCAATCGGCACGCTATCTCGCGCTTTGGGCGAATCAGCAATGGCAGCCAATTGTCAACAATTTTACAACCCATTATCTTAACCTGTATGAGGTTAATCAGACCATCTATTTGGTCGCGCAAGAACGTAACGTGGTGACGAGCCGCTTGTATCGCTGGGATGGCAGCGGATTTGTGGCGGAAAGTACTGCTGTGAGTGGAATCCTCCATGATGTTACTAGCTGGAACAATCAGATCTATGCTGTCCATAATAATCAACTTGTACGGTTAAATGGTGGTGTTTGGCAATCAGTGACGTTACCCATGACAACGACCGCAGTTACGGCACTCGTTGGGAATGCGACCACGCTCTATATTGGGGGACGTTTTTCACTCAACGGTGTTGCGAGTGATCTTGTTGCATGGGATGGGACGACCCTTCAGTCGTTAGCCGTGTTTACAACCCCTGATTCAATGACGCAGTTGGCGGGCGATGCTGGGTATCCCGTGGTGCTGCAAGAGCAATATGCCTTCGATCAAAGCTTTTTGAAACGCTGGAATGGTACGAGCTGGCAAACCTTAGCTCACGGTCGCTATGAATTGCTTGGCGGCTTGATGTTCCACACCCTGAATCAACAGCTGTATCTCTTTTTACCCCAAACCCAAACGCTTGCTCCTGGAGAAGCATCAAGTGCCGTTTGGCGTTTAGACGGGGCTTCGCTGGAGAGTGCAGAAATTCCAACCAGCCAACACTTAACGTGGTATCCCTCAGGGCCACGCATCTTCACGGTTCAACCCATGAGCCAGCCAACGATTCCGATGACGGGGATTATCGAATTCGATGCAATCCGTTTCAATCAAATTGCTGCCGAAGCGCGGATTAGTAGTGATGAAATGCTCTTTGTTGCTGGTTCAACGATCTTTAAGGTTTTTATTCATCTTGACCAATTTGAAGATTATCTTGATCTTACCCGTTGGGATGGGCAAGAATGGGAATACCTAGGCTCACGCTCAATTCCCAAAGGCTATCATCGTGGAACCGTATGGAATAATCAATTGTATTTGTTATTGGGCCATACACTGTATCGAGTGAGTGACACTGGTGTATTTAGCCAAGTTGGAATATTTGATGGTCCTATCAATGCCGTAGCTGGGGTTGCGGGTGGTGGTTTGTATATCGCTGGTGATTTCAGTCAAGTCAATAGTACCCATACCGGGCCTATTGTACGTTATAACGGGAGTACCTTTGACGGATTAAGTCAGCAACCCAATGGTGCGGTGACCCATCTTAGTGCTGACCACGAGCAATTGTATGTTGGTGGGAGTTTTACCCACGTTGGGTCAACCCCATCATTGGGGGTTGCGGTTTTCCGTTTTGCGCAAGCCGAGCCAACCGCAACTCCAAGCCTAAGCCCAACTCCAAGCCCCAGTCTTACCCCCACAGTTTCAGTGAATCCTTTACCGAAATGGGTCTATTTACCCGCTATCACTCGTTAGTCATCATTCCACCCACGATCAAGGCTGCGCCAAGGATTCTGGCGCAGCCTTGATGTACTTAATCGCCTAGATTGCTCGCAACAAGCTGTTCAAGGAAAGGAACAGCAGTGCTGATAGGGGGATACGCTTCCATTGTCGCTTGCAAGGCTTGAGCCTTTGCCCGATAGCATGGATTCTGGATTAACTCCCTGAGGGTTTGCTGGATCACCAAAGGAGTTAACTGCTGGCTATCAAGGGCAATCCCAACCCCTAACTCAGCACACCGTTGGGCATGGTCAGGCTGATCTGCCCCAAGTGGAATAATGATTACGGGAAGTCCATGGCTCAGTGCCCCGACAAGACTACTAAACCCTCCATGACAGATCACTGCATCACAGTGCGGTAAGATCTGCCATTGGGGAAGATAGCGAACAATCGTGATATGTGCTGGTTGCACCCCGAAAACCATTGGATCGTGTTGTTGACCAATGCTCATAACAAGGTGATAGGGTTCAGTTTGAAAGGCGTGAAGAATCGTTTCAAAAATATGGAGGTTATAGCCATAAATGGTGCCAAGTGTGACATAGATAGTGGGTCGATCGGATGGAAGGATAATTCGTTCGGAGGTGGAGCGTGTTTCGCGGTAGAGCGTTGGGCGAAATCGCAATGTTGTGGGTGGTAAGGCCACATGGGGCAATTGATAGGGTTCTGCAAAACAGGAAAGATGGGCATAACGATAGAGCAGTGCATACCCTTCAGCACATTCAAGATTAAATTGTTGACATAATTTTTGAACTGCCAAGCCTAATAACGATGGATCACGATTGGCATTAGCGAAAAAACTTACTTCAAATGAAACATGGGGAATAGTGCATGCCTCGGCGGCGATACATCCACTATACTCAAAAGAATTGCGCACAATTAAATCAGGCTGCCATTGATACCCAATCGCTAATAGATCGGGCAACATTGCGCTTGCAAGTTGGCCTGCATACATATTCGCCAAGATCCATGCTCGTTGATCTACCTCATGAACTGGGGGATTTACGGGTGGAACAGCATGTAAGCTCGGATAGCCTGCCTGGAACCATTGAAAACCCGCATGTTCAACGGCTTGTTGCAGATCGCCCCCTGTTGCGAATGCAACCTGATGGCCTGCATCCACACATGCTTGGGCTAGTGGTACGAGCGGATGAAAATGACCAATCACGGGATGGGTGGTAAACAGTATTCGCATCGAATGAATCCTCTGAGTTGAGCATATTCACCGAGCATACTCCTGATGGATTAATAGGTGCATGCACCGGCTTTATGTGCGTCGATCGTGCGTGCGCACGCTTTATGCACCCCCCATTAAAGTACGTATGTGGTTGATAACAACCGCATGGAACACTTTTATTAGGAGGAATGTCGTTATGAAGAAGGTACTGCACAAAGTGGCAATTCGCTTAGGCTGGGTTAACCGTGTTGGCCCTGGTCCAGTGTATCGCTACTACTAAACCGATGATGCCGTTGCTGGGCTATGCTTATAGCCCAGCAGCCTTGTTGAAAATGTGTGTGCTATGCCTTTTTCTATCCTGACGACTAATCAACCGCCTGGCTTGACGGGTGACTATGCTGACATTCTCATGCGCTTTAGCCATGATCCGCTGTCGTTTTTAACGACAGCCGCTCAAACCTATGGCGATATTGTCCAGATTGGACCAAATCAATATTTGCTTGTTCATCCACGTGATATTGAAACTGTTTTCGTCCAGACCAATACACGCTTTGCCAAACTAGCGCTTGATTCCAAGGGACGGCTCGAACAATCTGCCTTTCCTTGGGCAACCATGAATACCGAGGGGCCTGTTTGGCTCCAAAAACGTCGCCATATCCAGCCTTTTTTTCAGCGTCAGCATGTGTTTCGCATGCTCCACACGATGCATAACGATATTCTTATGATGCTGGACACATGGTCAACCAATCAGCCAACGAATTTGCAGCATTGCTTAATGGAGCTTTCCTTAACCCTGATTTGTCGCTTTTTGTTTCATCGAACGGTGCCAGAGGCAGCGCAACGAATCCATACCGCCGTTGATGCGATTATGCAGATTACCCGTAGTCCGATTCGGATTCCTAGCTTTATTCCAACCCCTGCCAATCGACGGTTACGAAAGTCCATGCGACAGCTTGATCAATTAATTTATGAGATCATTGCCACTCCTTCTGATGATGCTTCCGTCGAATCAATCCTCACCCTGTTGCAAAATCAACCATCGACTGCGCTTCATGATGAATGGGGGGAAACCTTTATTCGTGATGAATTAGCGACCCTCTTGTTATCGGGCCATGAAACGATGGCGAATGCAATTGCTTGGGCCTGCGTCTTGATTGCCAACCATCCTGAAGTGGAGCAACGCATTGTTGATGACGTTGCGTTAATAACCCATCATGGATGTTTGCAGCTTGACCAGTTTGGGGAATTGAAATATACCACGGCTGTGGTCAATGAAGCCCTGCGGTTATATCCGCCTGCATGGATTACCAGTCGTCGCGCGTTAGTTCCATGTCAGTTTGGAGATTATTCCTTTAAAGAGCAAACATCATTTACGATCAGCCCATGGGTAACCCAACGTGATGAACGTTTTTTTGTTGAACCCACCGTGTTTAATCCGCAACGCTGGCTTGGAGATGATGCACGGTCAAGCCCGCGCTATGCATTTATTCCCTTTGGAGCTGGCCCGCGTGTCTGTATTGGTGAAGATTTGGCACGCTTAGAAATGCTGTTAACGATAGCATTAGTGGTATCACGCTATCATATTGAGGTCTTGCCAACGAGTGATTGCACACCGTTTCCTGCATTGGCATTACGACCAACCACGCTCAACGTGATATTTCGTCCACGAAAAAGCGATTAATAAAGATAAGACGAACCATAATGGAGTTTATGATGCGGAATCATTGGAAAATAATCATTGGGGTGCTCCTGTTTGCTTGCTCTGGAGTTATGCTTTTTTTGGTATGGCAACGCAATCAAGCAAAACAACCGATACCGTTACCCGTTGTAGCCCAATCAACTATCGTTGAAGGTGCTGGCTATAGTCTCTATCGCTGGGAAGCAGGACTTCAACTTGTGGTGCTGTATGATGGAGCCTATACAACCAATGCTTGTACGATTGGATCGGTTGATACCGTGTCATCGACCGTCTATGGATGTAGGATTCCATTTCACAATGGAACGATTACCACATGGTCTGTTCAGACCACTGATGGCAAAACTGGTATACTCAGTGTTGATGGCAGAACCTATCAACTGCCGCGCGAGGCAGGAGTTATTCGGGTACAGGCTGATGGAGGAGAAAATCGGATAACGGCTTTTCAACGAAACTTGCCGATGTTTCAGCATGATACGGCTGATCGTCAATTGTACCAGTGGCTAGTGCAAGATCCCGAGCTTTCGGTATTTGCTACACAGTTTGGGCTAGGAAACTAAAGTACTCACACTGGATACGGTATATCAAAAACAACGCCAAGCGGCCCGTGATCAATCTCGATCACGGGCCGCTTGGTGTTTAGAACGGCAGCATGGTTTGTTCCGCCTGCGGTATGGTAACCGTCGGCGGTTTGGTGAGGGGCAGATGGCAACGCGGACAGCGGTCGTGCCATTCGGCAAACTCGCCATGGTTTTTGCGGTGCTCACAGCGAGCCTGTGCCGCATGGAGACAATGCTCACGAAGTCGAGCAAACCAGAACGAGTGCGTATAGACCCCTGCGATCGGTATTTTTGCTCGTCGGGTATCAAGGGTTCCGATCGTGACCGCATCGACCACCGCTGCTGTGAGACTGCGGAGGATTAATCCACGTGCTTCGCAGCGGGCATCATGGGCGGCTACGCGCGCCAGCATTGCGTCCTTCGACGCGATGATTGCTGCAAGATCCGTGGCTGCTTGCTGCTCCGTTACCAGCCAATCCGCGAGTGCGCCGCCCGGTTGTAATTCGGCGGCAAAGAGTGGGTAGCGCTTGCGCAGGCGATTGTTTTTGCGCTTGACCCGTCGTCGGACACGCTCGTCGAAGGTCAGCATGCGAGTGCCTCCTCTGAATCAAGCGCAATCAGCGCGGCAGCCAAGACATGCTTGCAGAGTTGCCCGCCTCCATGGCTCCAAAAGCCTTTGCATTGGCAGGTAAAGCCCTCGATATGATCAATGCCATTGGCCAGTGTCACGGTGTAGGCTTTTGACCCCTGCACCGTGAACGTGGTCGCATCGCTACGGGTCACTTGCTGGCTAAGGACGAGCACGACCGCATCATAGAGTTGGCGGCGCGAACAATCCCCGGCAATTAACAGGGCTTGCTGCACCCGAAAACACCAGCGGTCATCCGCCGTGGTTTTGCTCTGGAGCAACGTGGCCAAGGGGCTGCTCGGCGGAATCGGTTTGAGGGCCGTGGCCGTGATCGAGGTGGGTGCGCAGGAACTGGGCACAATCTCGTCACAGCGGGCAAGGAGCAGTGCTGCCGAGGTATGCAGCGCTGGAATGGGTGCGGCCATGGTGATCGCCGCAGCGAGTTGGCCGAAGTGGGTGCGCATGGCGGTTTGGATGACGGTCTGCATGGGTCGATTCCTTTCTGATTCATTACCACGCAAGTCGTCGCTCGCGCATGCTGGTATAGCTGCCTTTGCCGATGATGAGATGGTCAAGTACATCGATCTCCAAGAGCTGGCCTGCCTGAATGACCTGCTTGGTGAGCAGGATGTCCTCTGGCGAAGCCCACACCATCCCCGAAGGGTGGTTGTGCGCGAGGATGATCGAGGCGGCATTGCGGCGCAGCGGTTCGCGAAACAGGTCGGCGATGCGGCAATGGGCGGTATTGAGGGTTCCGACCACAACGGTATGCATGCTGATGACGTGCGCTCGCGTTGAAAGGCTGATCACCCGCAGTTCTTCCTGCGGTAAGTGACTCATCTCGGCTTGGAGCAAGGCCACCACATCCATCGGACTGGTGATCGGCTCGCCCATGACGGCTTCCGCGAGTTTGGCGTGGCTGATCGCGAAGGCGGTGCGGAGTCGGATGGCATGAGCACGGCCAACGAGTGGGATCAACTCCTCCTCGGTCATCCGATAGAGGGTATTCCACGACTGGTCGGCGGCCTGCCAGAGGTCGGCAGCACACATCTGATCGCGGGCGGTTGGGCGGGTCGGATTGAACAGGTCAATCAAGGTAGGAATGGCATCAATCGCCATGGGTAGACTCCTTCACCGCTGGGGAGCAGCGGTGCGCTACTCCCCAAACGGGGAAGAAGAATCAGGATTGGTTAGCGCTGTAACCAGCGCATGATCATGCCAAGACCGTCATAGACATAGTTGCCAATCACATCGGAGATGATCGGGGCCACAAGGATCTTGACGGCGACGAGGCTGGTGATCATGCGCAGGGTCTGGATGCGCTGCTGGTTTTGCCGTCGTCGCGCGCGATCGCTTCGGCGGTTGGGCCAGTGCTGGCTACGGCTGCGGCGACGGTGGCGGGTATGGTGCTTCATCGGTCACCTGCCCGTAGGGTAGGGTGGTTCGTCATGGTGACGGCTCCCGTGCCATTCCGCCACGACGCGGAACAGCACACAGGGTGGTGTCCCGAATCGTCGTGGGGGCAGGACTAACGGATGCTTACAGCACCATGGCGAACTGGTGGGCAACCTGCGTTGCTTTGCGGGTCGGGACATCGACGACCGTGAACAAGTCGGCCCAACGGATGGGCTGCTCGGCAGGCTCGTCGATGGTTGACGGGGTTGCGGTCGCAGGAAACACCAGACTGGGGCGCTCGGCCTCCGCCTTGATGGCCTGTCCGACGTTGCGGAATTGATCACGGAGGGCATTCGCATCGTCCATGGGGTTAGCAGAGCGTAATTGCTTGGCCAACTCTTGGAGGAGACTCATGCCCGGATCAAATTCCAGCAAGCCGCCCTCGCTGTCGTCACCACTTAACATGGTTGCGGCAGCGGCTTTGCGGCCCACAATCCCTAAGGCGCGCTGACTCATGGTCTTGGTGTACCCAAGAAAGGTCACCTCGCAGCCCTGGGTTTGGGTGGGTCGAAAGGCACGACGCTTGGCCTGAAAGAGATCGTAGAGGCTGTAGAGCGGCTCGACGACCACAATGCTGGGCCATGCGATCAGATTGAGTCCGGTTTTGACTAGGCGTGGATTACAAATGACGACATTCGTTCCCTGCGCCACCTGTTCGGTAAACCACGCGTTGCGTTCGCCCGGAGCCACGGTCGTGGCACGGAGGATCGCAATCTTGAGCGTGGTTTGGTGCTGCTCGTGGGCAAGGGCAGTGACTTTTTCCGCCAGATCGACGGCAATGTCATCGTTGCCTGTATGCTCGGCAAACAGCAACACGCGTCGGCCTTGCTGGATCTGCGCAGCGCAATACTGGGCCAACCACGTATGGTGGGGCAAAATGCGTTCGGCAGGCAGTTCGGGCGTGGTCACCTTCTCATTCACTAGCTGTGAGCTGATGGTTTTGCGTCGCCATGGCTGATAGGGCCATGACAAGGTGGCTTGGAGGTAGGTGGACAGGGCATCGTAGCCGCCGTTGCCAATGATGGCTTTGCCGTCGTCCTCGATGCGCCGATACTGCGGCTGCATGTCGGTGGGCAGATCGAGCAGCACGACATCCTCACGGTAGTCGGGCAACTGAAAGCCCATATCCTTCAAGAGCACCGTATAGGTGCAGTTTTGGACGATGGTGATCAGGTCGGCGGTAATGCCTGCCCGTTCTTGTACCTCGGTGCTGGTGCGGGTTTGGCCATCGTAATGGCCAGCGGTTGCCGCGCGCGTAATTTCCTTGGTCATGACATCGACGACTCCGACATCGCGCACAAAGGCGCTGCGATTGTTCCAGCCCCAGCGATCCCGAATCACGGTATTGCCAAGGCGGAGCAAGAGGTCGTAGAGCGTCGAGGCCATGCCGCCATAGGCAGTTCCGGTCATGCCAACCGTCGTGCGGCTGGCGGCGACCATCGCGCCAAAGGCTTGGCCGAGCGCGGTGCGTGCCCCTTTGCATTCATGCACTTCGTCATGGACGTAGAGATCGACGCGTTGGGGATAGCGGCGCTGGATGAAGGAGGCTAAGGCCATCCGAGGATTCGAGCGCGGACGCTGGCCCCACGGAATAGCGCGGCGACCGTTGGCATCGACGGCGTAGGTTTGCCAGTCATCGGACTGAAAGATCGGCAGGCTGCGATCCTGGACATTGTCACGCTCCCGGCACTGTTGGCCGAGGTGCTCGTGACAATGGGGACAGGTCACGGTGGCGAGGCCGCGTTGCTTGAGCTGTTTGGCATCGAGCACGGCCCCATCAGCTTTGCGTTGCAGCCAGCCACAGCGGGGGCAGGCAAGGCCACCCATACGCAGTAGCGGGATCGCGCGCCGAATGGGGCGATCCGTCGTGGTTGCATCGGCGGCAATGCTGCCTTCGGTGCTGGTTTTGGCTTTTTTGGCCAGTGCGATGCGGGTATCGGATTCATGGGTGGCACTGCCCCACCGGGCATCGACCCAATCATCGCGGCGCATGAGCATGCCTTCAATCGTGGCCACCGAGCCAAAACGGGCATAGCGCTGTTGCATGGCTTCCGGCAGGGACTGCCAGTAGTGGTGCAGGCGCTGGGCCGTGTGGTCGTAGTCGCGATCCTCCGCGCCAAGCACATAGCCCGACTCCAATTTGAGTTTGGAGTTCGAGATAAAGCCGACGCGCGGCAGGTCGGGATGGATTTCGGCTGCGCGCATAAAGCGACTGACATCACTGGGGGATTCCAGAATGTCCATCGCCCAGCTGTCGCCTAAGAGTTGATCCCATTCCGCCCACCATGGTGGCAATTCGCCGGTGCCATGGGTGTAATAGGCCGCGACTTGGTCGGACGTGCCGACGAGGTGAATCGGGCCAGCAACGATGGTGGTAAAAGCGGGTTTGGTGGTTGATGTGGTCATCGCAGGGACTCCTGAACTAGCGAGAACGCCCTGCGCAGACCATCCCCCACGGGATGGCCGCATGCGTGCGGTTCCCGTGGCAGAATCATCAATTTATTTGGTTAAGGATTGTTGGTGAAACCAGTGGGCAATCGCAATGCCCATGGTGGACTTGCCACTTCCCATTTCGGCATTGAGCAGCGTGCCTTTCGGAAGCGTGCGCGTGCGCGGGTCGGGAGTGGTCAAGTAGCGGGTAATTCCGGCTACGACATGCTTTTGCATCGGCAGCAGGCCATTCTCGTAGCCCGGCAACGTGCGGCCATCCTTGCGTTTGAGCATGGCCAGCGTCGCGGCGGTCTGATCATCCATATCATAGGCATAGATGGGTGGGGCGACGGCGGTGATGGCGGCGAGCAATGCCTCAGCGGTGGCCGGATCAGCAAGAAGCTTCTGTAATCCGGCATCGCCTTCATAGCGGCACACACTGCCATCGGCCACATCGACCGTCATGACCACTGGCACCTGTCGCGTGACATGGTGGGTAATCAGGGTGGTCGTATCGCCTTCTTCCTTGGTTTCGACCCAGACCGTTTGGTCTTCGCTGGTCGAGCCTTTGATGATCTGGGGCCGACCGTTAATGATGATGGTCGCGCCGTTAATTTCCCCGGTCGCAATCCGTGCCGCCGCAGCGGTGGCGGACAGCGGGCCGAGGGGGCGCAGATGGGCGATGCGCAGGGCATCAATCGCACTCCGATAGGCGCGGGTATTGGTGGCTCCACCGGTTACCACCACATCGGTGGTGGCTTGGTCGGGTGTGCCAATCGTGGCATCCTCCCACACGATGGTGGAGTTAGTGGCCACGGGAATGGTGTAGCGTGGCGCGGCTTGCATGGTTAATTCCGGCAAGGGCTGCGCGAGCTGGGTGGTGAGAGTGGTGATCAGGTCGCTCAGGGCTTGGCCACTGCGGGCACGGGCGCGCCGAACGCCGATCACGATGGCTTCCCGCCAGCGCCGCAGGGCGGCAGGCAGGGCCATGATGGTGAGGTTGTCATAATGGCGAGCGAGATGCTGGGTGACCGCAGGCTTGGCAAACACATCTTGGGGAGTCACGAGGATCGCGATCCCACCTGGCTGAAGCCAATTGCCTTCTTCAATCACGCGGCGAAAGAACTGGAGTTCACTCCGTTCGTCGCCAGCGGCTTGGGTGCCGAAGGGGGGATTGAGATAGACCAGTTGCAAGCCATGGTGGTTGGCGCGCAGCCAGCGCACGGTGTCACAACTGGTGGTGTTTGACGTCATCCCTCGGCAGGCCGCAGCCCGCTCCGTATGGAGTTCGTTGAGATAGAGCTGATCCGCTGGAATGCCCCATGCACGGGCCAACTGCCACGCAGCTGCGCCTTCGCCCGCACACGGATCAGCGATCCGACAGGCGGCAGGGTTGGCAGCGGTAACATAGGTGGCGAGCAGGGCAACGGCAGCGGGATCGAGCGCTTGAAAGCCATGATTGGCGGTATTGGCAAGACGGGCCATAACAACTCCTTGGATAGAAGGCATGACCCGACGACCCGTGGGGCCGCAGATGCATGCCCCAGAGGGATGAAGAATTAATGAGCGGCCTTTTCTGGGGCAGCACTCTTTTTGCCGATGGTCGTGATGGCCACGCCAGCGGTCGAGACAGGCGATTTCGTGACAATGGCGCGGATGATCCGTGCCCAGCGCTCAATCGCCGATGTTTTGAGCCAATAGCTCCGACAGCCCCATGAAGGGAGCGGAACAATCAGGCCGTGGGTCAGCCCCAACTGCCAGAGATCATCCAGCCAATGCGACTGGAGTGGCAGCGGGCAGGCCCGTTCAAGTTGCGCCCACAGAATCGCATGATTGGGAATCCCGTCCATGCCCGTGAGGTGCAGACAATCCTCGCCCGCGTGCGGGGTTAAGACCGAACGGTGGAGGATGGTGGTGGTGGCCAGTCGCGAGGACGGCAACGGCATTTCATTGCGCAGCGTGCGGTACTGTTGCGTCCCACTGGCTTTCTGGGCGAGTTGTTTCCCGACTTGGTAGTAGGGCATGGGTTCGCCGAGGGCCATGGTGGGGACGAGCGGCTGCTGCGGGAGGGTGATGGCGTGGCGCGACCCATCAAGGATCGAGGCCCACGCGGCAGCACATTTGGCGCTACTGCCAACAACGGTCAACGCCCCAATGGTGGGGATGTCGCTGCCCGTTGGCAAGAGATTCGGGGGAAGAACACACCACGCAACCACGGGCACGGTTTCCTTGGAGGGAAGATCGAGCATGCGGTGGTGGAGGGTGTGCGGGCGACCCCGAAACGGATTGGTGGCGGCGAGTGTCCTCGTCACATGGTCGTCAGCAACAACCCATGGGGCATCGGGACACGCGAGGCCGTGGAGCATGATCGCGGTCAGGATCTGGTCATGCGCGGTTGGTTCCGTGCTGAACAGGCCCGACCGTGATCGTTGGTGCATGGTGATCAGGGCCTGCTTCATCGCATCGGCGCTGAGCGTTTGGGTGATGGAATTGTCTTCATTGCGGTGGCTGGTGATCGCGGCCTGCATGGCCTCGACCACCGGAAGCATGCCCACAAACACTGCTTGACTCATCAGGTGATGCGGGCTATGCGTAGATGTGGCAGCTGCGACGGCGGTGATGAATGGATCATCCCATTCCTCCTCAGAAAGCAGGGGGAATCGACGCAGGCGGGTGAAGGCGTGCCAGAAGCGGGCGGCTTCGGGCAGGAGGGCAAACAGGGACGACATGGTGACATCCTTTCGGATCACGAGGCCGTCCCCACGAGGAGCGGGCGCATCGTGATGATACGCCCGCAGGGGGCAACAGAACAGATTTAGGCAGCGGGTGCTTCGTCAGCGTCGCTGCTGGTGTTGGTGGCTGGCTCGTCGGCTTCTTGGGGCATAACGCCTTTCGTGAGTCGATCATAGACCAGCTGGTTTAAGCGCGTTTCGCCGTCGAAATAGCTTGGGCTGGAGCCGACGTATGCGCCGTCCAGGTACAAGCTGAAATCGCCCGTTGTGCGATCATAATTGATGGTTTTCCCCACCGGATTGATCACGGGCATGAATGGGACAACGGGTTTGCGCGTGGTTTTTTTGGTGCGTTGTTTGGTCGCGGCCATGATGATGTCCTCCGTATGAGCGGTGGAAACTCCATGGCCACCCGCGTTGGGTCGCCAGTGGCGTTCCCAACGGGGATTTGACATACAACAACGATTAGGCGGCATCCGTGTCGGCAGCTCGTTGCGCATGGCGCTCGCGCTGCTCCCGAATGCGGTGGTATTCATAGGTTCCCTGACGGTGGGCTAAATGGGCCTGAAGTTCCAAGGCCAGCATGGTCATGTCATCGATGCTCAGGCGAATATCGGCAACGCTCGTTGGTTTTCCAATCGGGCTAATGCCGCCCGTGTCCAGCAGTCTGCCTGGTCCAATCCCAATGACGATGCGCCATGGCATGGTGGCAAACTGGCCGTTTTGTCCCGCGTCGAAGACGAACTTCAGAATGCGAGACTCCACCACCCCGTCGCGGCTGCTGCCGCCGATGACTTCAAAACAGAAGCCGTCGCTTGGCGGTAAGACCGGATCAAGGATGCGGTGGATGAGCAGGCGTGCTTTTGGCACGGGGATATAGGCGCTGAGCATGGGGATGACCTTCTGGCCGTAACCACCGATGGCAATCTTGATCTTGCCAATCAGCAAGGCCGAGATGACATAACAATAGCGGCTTTTGGTCACCATGGTCCAAATATCGTAGTCAGGGGTGTGGGTTTCTTGATTGGTCATGGGGATGCTCCTTTAACAAAACAGCATCGCCCATGGGATGGCCGATGCAGAAACAACGGCCACCGTGCTGGTGGAATGACTTAATACTCAGTTTCCCGCCACATACGCAGGATAACCCGCACCGGAACGCGCCGTTCGCGTCGCCAATTCCGCCAGAGGCAGACCAGCAACGGCGTGCGCACCCAGTGGATGCGGATTGGAACCTGCAACTCAGCAGCAAGGCGTTCCCAGCGCTGTCGCCAGGCACGGCGGAGGTTGGTTGCATCGAGTACAACCCACTGACCGCTGAGCAAGGCAGCTTCCACGCGCATCTGGGCAATGGCCAAGACATCCGTGTTACGGGACTGGTCGTTGACATCGCCGAGTTCGGCGCGGATTGCGTCAAGGGAAACAATGATTGCGCCAAGGGCTTTAAGGCGGCGGGTGAGGGTACTCTTGCCACTCCCCGGAAGTCCGGCGAGCAGGGTGAGTGAGGGCGTTTCACAGAAAATCATCGGGTGGTACCTCATTCCTACAAGGCTTTGACGACCGCACCCGTGTGGGCGCAGCGAATTTCAAAGCGGAAGCAGTTGCCGAGTTGGATTGCAGTTGCGTGGGCAGTTAAGGCTTCAACGGAAGATGAGGTAAACGATGAGACACGTTCGCGACCGTGACGGCCAATCAGGGCTAAAGCGTACATCAGACACTCCTAAGAGATAACAGATGCCGCCAGCGAGAGACGGCAATCGAAAGATCGAAAGACCGTCCCCCTGAAGGGAGACACAGCAGCGGGCAAACCAAAACGGGCATGCAAAAACAGCCATCCGTGTCAAACACGCATGGAATGGCGCATGGCCAGTGGGTAAAAACGTCACAGGTGACGGAGAAAATGGACGGAATGTCCAGTGAAGCGCCGTGAGAGAGGATACGGCGATGTCCCCCACCACGCAGTTGCAGAAGCCTCTCGGCGTGGTGTTCGGTTTGCTATCCGTTCTGAAGGTGCGTGCAATGCTGAATTGGAATCGGCTGATTGGTCAATCGTCGCTTCGGGCGACTGGGCGGTGGTGGCGGCTGGCGGTTGGGATTGAATGTCAGAACGACATCCCAACGGCGGGCGGCGACCATGGCGCAGCGGCGCGATCCTTCGATTGAAAATCAGCGAGGCCGTTGTCGGCATCACATAGGGATGAGTATAGCAAGCGGGCATGGGCTTGTCAACTCGATCTTGACGCATGGGCTAGGATAGAACCAGTGTTGAACGGAAGGATAACGCATGGAACGCGAACCGATTCACTGGCAACCGATCACGATGCTGCCCACACTGGTGATGATGGCCGATGAAGCCTTGGCCGAGGCTGAGGAGCAGCTGGAGAATATGCAGGTCGCGGTGCAACGACCGGGCCTGCTCGATGCGGCCACCATTGCCCGCGCCGTCCAGATCTACGAGGAGCAACGCCACTTTTTGACGATCTACGCGGAGCAAGGTCGGCGCTGGCAGCAGCTCAATCCCACCGGAGCCACACTCCGCCAGCTTGAAACCCTGTTGGCCACGACCGCCAAAGCGACCACGGTCAATGCCGAATTGCTGGCGGTATTGGCGCAGCTGCAAGCCCAGCCAACGAGTCCGCAGGATGAAGACTGGTACACGGCGGTTGGCGAGATTGCCATGGCGTTAGCCGATGGGCGGGTCGTCGAGGCTATGGCGTGGGCGGATGAGGCGCTAGAAACGGTAGGGTGGACGGCGCGGCAGCGGGCCGAGTTGTTGGGCTTACGCGGCTTAGCATGGGTAGATTACGGCGAGTTCGGGGAAGCCGTGCGGGATTATCGGGCGGCGCTCGCGCTATGGGCGATGCTGCCAGAGGATGCTGATCGGGTGAAACACATCCAAACGTGGGATTTGCTGATTCAGGCGCTTTTACATCAGGAAGATTTCCCGCAGGCAACCGAGGCGGTAACAACCCTCGTGCAGCTCGTGGACACACACAAGGATGGCCTGTTTAAGCAGCCAGATGGGCCACGGTTGTGGATGGCGACGGCCTATCATCGCGCCTTGGTGGCTGAATTCGCCTTGGATTATCCGACGGCTGCGACGTGGTACGCAGAAGCGCAGCAGCGCGCACAAACGATTGCCCTTGCACCCGATCATCCGCTGGCCCGCTTGATTGCTGAAGGGATTGAGCGCAACGAGCAAGGATCTTGACGGTACTGGTATACTGGACACAAGAAACCAAACAATCTCGTATTGAATTGACATAATAGAGAAGGATGTTCGCGCGATGGATGGGTCTGGTCAGCAAGCGGTGGTGCAGCGCACACAGCGAGCGGCTCCCATCCAAAAAGTGGACACAGCGGAGTTCAACAAGCCATAATCCTTGCGAAGGGATTGAAACTCTGTAACAACTAAATCACGGCCACTCGATTTATTAGTTCAACAAGCCATAATCCTTGCGAAGGGATTGAAACGTCATTGCCACGCATTGATTAATTTCTGAATCCTTCAGCGTTCAACAAGCCATAATCCTTGCGAAGGGATTGAAACTCGATCAACCCCGTGCTGGGGATCATCGCAGTTGCCTTGTTCAACAAGCCATAATCCTTGCGAAGGGATTGAAACATCAAGTGTCTGGCGGCTGGCGGTGGTGTTGGTGTTCGTTCAACAAGCCATAATCCTTGCGAAGGGATTGAAACTTTGTGCCATTGCCGCCGGTGAATTCGCCGTCTCGGGTTCAACAAGCCATAATCCTTGCGAAGGGATTGAAACTCTAAACAACCTCAAACTGTGACAATTTGGGCTAAAATGCATAACGCCCTCCATCAAAATCAGGTCTTTTTTATCTTCGATTCCACTATCTTGCACGATATTGGAATAACCCGATTAATCCGTGCATTGCTCTATCAAAAATCCTCCAAAACTCCCAACAAATCATTGACATTCACGCACAATCATCTACAATTCCACTATCTTGAATGATTCTGGAATAGGAGCCTATGATGCGACGAATTACCGCCGAAACCTATGATGCCTGCGCGACTGAATGGGAAAGCCATCTTCGTGATCGCTTTTCTCATTGCCGCTGGAACCTTGCCCGCTACGCCGATCTCGAGGCCAATCATCAGGTTTCCCAGGATACCGATGGCAATGACATTACCGTTGGATTCATCGTCGTTGGAGCCAATCCAAGGGGTGAGGAATACAGCCTGATGGTGGCCAATCACGATGCGGCGGCGGGGTTGCTTCCGCTGACCGCCGTGCTTGCAACACTCGACGATGTTGGGGCGACGATTGAACGGATGGTGGGCATTGACCTGCTCCGCGCCGCATAACGAAGGAGCAGCCCATGTCGCATCGCCGTGTGACCGTCAACAGCCATACGCGGGTCATGCCGCTCAAAACCTTTGCTATCGTCTGTCGCTGGTGTGGGCAGACGGCAACGGTCGAAACCTATCCCGGTCGGAAACCAACCCTGTGTAGCGCGGAATGTGCAATCGAGGCTCGCAAAGATCACGACCGACGGCGCAAGGCTGCCAAAAAGGCGGGTCAGCCAGCGCCGCGTGCTGCTGCTGTGGTTGCGCCAATAGAGTTACCTACACGCTTCGTGCTCTGGCCATCGCAGGTTGACCGGACGCTGGATCGGTCATTGATGGGGCCATTTGGAACAGGTTTGTTGGGGACACTGAAAACCAAGGCAGATGGGCGGCAAATTCTGGCGATCCTCGACGCACTGCTCATCGAGCTGTGGGCCGTGACGGTGCGTTGGTTGGTCCTGGACTGTGTTCGGCGTGAACCGGAAGCCTTGACGGCGCGGCTGGCGGTGGCGCTCACACCTGATCCGCTGCGCAAGGATGTTCAATGGCAGCGTGAGGTTACTGATCTGTGCAGCCAGATGCAGGGCCAAGGTCGATTAAATGCAGCCCAACGCGCGCAGCTGCGATCGGTTGGCGCAACCGTATCAAATGATTTCGTTGGGAGACAGATGCGCGGTCTTGGGGAAGAAGAAGCCTTGGATGCTACACAGCGTGCAGTGGCCGAGCGCGAATTGGCAGTAGCATTGATACAGCTGGAAGCAGTTATGAGAACGGATGGCGACTTACTCCGAGCATAGCAGAATGGGAGCGGACGATGATAGATTTTTCCGAAGGCGAGCTTCAGCGGATTCAGGATGAGTTGTACCGATCAGGCTATCCTTTAGAACATCGCGTAGCGGCCATCTGTCGGGCCGCTATTCGTGGGCCAGAACTGGGGAGCGGTAGTTTTCAGCATCGTGACGATGGGTATTATCGTCGTTTGCCTGATGATACATGGGAGCATGTCCCAACGCCATTCCTTTCATACCCTGCTTGGCCGCATGCGGATTCCATGTGGTCTGCGCAGCGGGTTGTGTATCGCGATACCCGCCAACCGACCGGTCATCCGGCGGTCTGGCGTGAGGTTGATCGTGAGGCCACGTTTCAATGTTTTGCCCATGTGGGTTTCGATGACACTGATGACGCAACGATCAGCCTTGAGACGCAGATGCTGATTGAGTGTAAGCATCGCGAGCAGGTGATGCTGGTGGGGTTTATCGACGATGATCGACCGCAAACGGTGTTCCCCATCCTCTCGCCGTTGGCCCATACGCGGCTCATCAAGTCGATTGCACGGCAGATTCCACAGCCCTTTGCCCATATTCCGCGTGTGATCCCCAGTGCGCTGGAGAAGAAGGATAAGACAGGCTGGCATAGTTATAAAGAAAATTTGGTGTACAACGCAGCGGGAAGTCTCTATGACTATCTTACCCATCGCTGGAGTGGCTGGGCTGGTCATGAGATTCACCCGTTTTTACATGAACAGGGCTTGTGGCAACAGGTTGAATCGCAGCTGGACTCGCCCTATTTTTCGCTCGGAAGCTGGATGTATCATCATGTGACGGAGGAGCAGTATCGCGCCTTTAATGCCACGCATGCCCAATGGAACAGCATTCCGCCAGTGGTGCTAACCGTGCCTATTGTCTGTGTGGATATGCCCTTATACCAAGTCAGTGTAGCCCACGATGGGACACTGGGGGAGCTTATGCCAACACAGGCGATGATCGTGGAAGAACGGGTCCAGGCATGGCCAACCCCGTGTCTCTCGGCACTCGTTCCTGATCAGGTTGGCTATCGGCCAACGACGGCAGCGCCCGTCTTGATCGTGCATCGGGATGGATTAATGGATATCTTCTGTCGGGTTGCGACGTGGGTTACGGCATGGCATGAGGCGCTTGATGAAGGAAGGGCTGATCCAAGCTTGGTCGCCGCGTGGCCGCTGGAGGAAGCGCTGTGGAATGCCTATTATTTGCATCGAGCTGGAATTCACGATCTCGATGATGCATAACAAATCTACTTTTGGAGTTGCTAGGGACTATGCTATGATGCTCCACATCCAATCCAGTGTGGAGCAACGCATCATGCAACCGCAAGAATTTGTTCAGAAATGGCGGGCAGTCCAAGTCAAAGAAAAATCAGGCTATCAAGAGCATTTTTTCGATCTCTGCGCGTTGCTTGGCGCAAAGACCCCCATTCAGGAAGATCCCAAGGGAACCTTTTATTTATTTGAGGCAGGCGCGAGGAAGCAGCAGGGCGGTCAAGGCTGGGCGGATGTGTGGCGCAAGGGAAGCTTTGCCATCGAATACAAAGGCAAACGGGCCAACCTCGACAAAGCCTATGAACAACTCCTTCAATACCGAGAATCTTTAGAGAATCCCCCGCTGTTGATGGTGAGCGATATGGATCGCATCGTGATTCATACCAACTTCACGAATACGGTGAAGCAGGTCTTTGAATTTACCCTTGATGATTTGCTCGATGCGAAAAAGCTCAGCCTGCTCAAAAATATTTTTGACAACCCTGAAGCCTTTAAAGCCAAAACCACGACCGAGCAGGTGACGAAAGAGGCTGCTGCTGAGTTTGCCAAGTTAGCTCAGTTGCTGGCTCGCTATGAAAAAGACAAAACGCCTCATGAAATTGCCCACTTTCTGATTCGCGTGTTGTTCTGTTTGTTTGCGGAAGATGTGGAACTGCTGCCCAAGGGGATGTTCTCGCGCCTGGTGAAACAGGTCGGCCATAATGCCACGGCGTTCTCAGCGCAACTGCGGGTACTGTTTCAAGCGATGGCCGCGGGCGGCTATTTTGGCAGCGATGCGATTCGCCACTTTAATGGCTCGCTGTTTGATAATGACACGGTGATCCCACTGGGCAGCGATGCACTAGCGATTCTCCAGAAGGTTTCCAAGCTCGATTGGTCGTCAATTGAGCCTGCGATTCTTTAAGTTAAGTGGAATTTTAACTTTTTTTCGTGTAATCTAGGTGTCGCCAAGGGTTTTATCTGCAAATGTAATCTTACTGGAGTTGCTGTTAGACGCAGGTTAGATATGGCTAAAGGATCGTCACGAAATTATAGCGACCGAACACTTAAGATCTTATGGGGGCGTGCCGCTGGTCGCTGTGCTGTCCCAACGTGTCGCATCGAGTTGATTGTTGATGCAACTAATTATGACCCTATGGTGATAATTGGTCAGATAGCCCATATTGAAGCCTCAAGTGATATTGGCCCACGCGCTAACCCAACGAAGTCAGCAAAAGATCGTGATGAGTACGACAATTTAATTCTTCTCTGCCAGAATTGCCATGCGCGATTGGATGGTCAGAAGAATACTAATACTGTTGAATATATACGGCAACTTCGGGATGACCATGAGGTCTGGGTGCGGAATAGCTTGCCTGAAAGAGGTAAGAGTACTACCGGCTGGTTCGTAATACTTCTTCAAGGTATACATCCATTCGATTTGGAACCAACAATTTCAGCTCTAATACCCGATTTTCCTGCTGGAAATCCAAAAATAATTAAGGTGAATCCTGATAAGGAAAATTGGACTAGTTTACATGACACGTTAAGAGAAGAGGTTGAATTATCCTTTGCGCTTAGTGATCCCTTTGAGTCAAGAATTGCTGTTTTTCCTTTAGCACCGATTTCAGCTTGCATTACTCTGGGGTATCATCTTACTAATCGCCCAAGAGTTCGCCTATTTCAATATCACCGGGATAATCAATCATGGCGGTGGCCTGATATACCTACACCAGAGGATAGTCTTTCAATCATAAATCTGCCAGCCGAAGTAGATAATAATAGTGGAGAATTGGCCATATGCTTTAACCTGAGTTCATATATCACCGAGGATTGTATTTCTGAACTTGGGCAAAGTTTTATCAACAGAATAAATGTAACTCTAGATGACCCTTCAACTGGCTGGCTTCAACATCCTGATCAGCTTATAGAACTTGCCAGTAAAGCTAGGCATACATTTGAGAAGTGTGTATCTAAATATCCTAAGTCTTATAAGTGGCATATCTTTTATGCTGGACCTGCCCCTGGTGCAGTTGCAGTGGGGCAGCAAATCAATCCTACTATGTGTCCTCCTGTTCAACTCTATGAATATGTTCATGGGCGGAAACCTCGTTATCAGCCCAGTATTCTTTTATTCAAGGAGTAGATATGACGAACGATGAGTATTTTCAGGGCTTGCTAAAACAACAAGACCTAACTACCGCCGAGTATAATGTCCTTCGAGGTATCCGCGATAAGGTAGAAAAACTCTTGGCCGTATTGGAAGGCAGGCCTCGGTTTTATTATGGTGGATCATATGGTAAGAATACCATTATCCGCCAAAAATATGACTTAGATATTGTTGTGTACTGGCCAAAAGATACATCTTATACCATAAAAGGTATATACGAAGGTGTTGGCAAGCAACTTAAGAAGGAATGGGGAAGTGTTAATTCTAAGACTGTAGCCTGGGAAATACCTTTTCAGAGCGGCTTTCATGTTGATGTTGTTCCTGGAAGAGCATTGGACGATGGCTATGTAGAAGCAAATCTGTATCGAACTGATACTGGAACTACACTCAAGACGAGTATAAAGACTCATATTGGTGTTGTGCGAAATAGCAACCGGAGAGATGCTATAAGGTTAATGAAGTTGTGGAGAGAGAGAAAGCGTGTCCCATTCAAGAAATCCTTTCTTTTGGAGATAATGACTATAGAAGGCTCGAAAGGTCAGAATAGCTTAGAAAATCAATTAATCTACGCATTCCGTTATATACGCGATAAAATTGAAACCACTAAGATCCAAGATCCTGCAAATAGCAATAACTCCCTGTCAGACGATATTTCATATACGGACAAAGTGTTAATTAAATTAGCCGCTCAGGCGGCACTTGATGCGAAGTCCTGGGGGGAGGTTTTTTCTTGATACAGAGTTATATTTGATACTGTCTGCATAGAGGTGGATATGGCTGGAATATTTTGGGAACGATTTCCGAGCATGGCAGCCTCCCCGCAAGTACGAAGTTGGATTAGTATTCAAATTAATCTTGGCCTTTCTCCAAACACCGTTGATGCATATGGGCGAGCACTTGAGGATTTTCTTTTGTTTAGCCAAAATGAGAATCAAGACTTACTGAGTTTCAAACGAGAACATATATCACGTTATGTTAGTTATCTTGCAACGTGCCCTAATCAAAGGACACGCTCAAGAGTAGGTCTTGCAAATGCCACGATGCAGCAACGCCTTACAGCAGTTCGGCTCTTTTACGACTACCTGATCGAAGAAGGAATCCGACCAGATAACCCAGTCGGTAGGGGACGATACACGCCAGGTAAGTCTTTTGGTGGGCAGCGGGATCGAGGACTGATTCCGAAATATGAAAAGCTCCCGTGGGTACCGACCGAGGAGCAGTGGCAGGTCATTGTTGGCATTGTTCGGCAGGAGGGAGTACGCAATAGGATTATGTTTGCGCTAGCCTATGAAGCGGCTCTACGCCGAGAGGAGTTGTGTTCCTTAGAGACTGGCGACATCGATCCTGCTCACCGTCTGCTTCGCATCCGTGCCGAGACAACCAAGAACCGACGCGAGCGTATTGTGCCCTATTCTGAAGCTACAGGCATGCTCTACAAGGCATACCTGGATCATCGGCGCACGATCAGTCGTGAACAAGGCTTGCTCTTTCTCTCAGAGTCTCCGAGGAATCATGGCAAGCCCCTCACCATCTGGACTTGGTCGAAGGTGGTCAAGGATCTGGCAAACCGATCAGGAATAGATCAGCTGACGACACACACAACGCGCCACCTTCGGATTACCGATCTTGCTCGGGCTGACTGGGATATTCATGATATTGCTGCGTTTGCTGGTCATCGTAGCATTGAATCGACCTTACGCTATATTCATCTCAGCGGAAGAGACTTGGCTGCAAAGCTAGAACGTAGCATGCGTGACATCCATACACGTCGTCTCCAACATATAACTGGGAATATGGAATGAGTAATCAGACTTCAGGAAGATGGATATGGCCTATTGATCTCTCACGCTACGACTGTTGTGGGGATTTGAGCGTTGAAGAGCAGAATGAGTTGCATGATCTTAACTGCCGATCGGTAACCGATCGCAAGAACTGGTCGCCTCGCAGCCAAAGAGTATTAGGACGACTCATTTCTCCAATAGATGATGTTCTTGATAGTACAGGTTGCACACGGCAGCTTGCGCGTCAAGATGTCTATGGCTTTTTTGTTCGAGAAATGTACCTTCGAGGTAGAGCTTTTTGGGTGTGGGAATCCACAGAATGGCCTGAGATATTAGATACTTCAAGAGCTGATACACGGCAAAGAGACAAGCTATGGAACGTTCGTCAGTATACTGTTGCCGTTGCTTATCTACTCTGTAGCTTTTCCGAATTCCGGGCAATAGGGCCATTCCTCCATCGATCCTTCGCTGAGAAGATTTTTGGCACAGAGCTATTACATCAGTCTACTCGCTCAGTAATTGATGTATTGGTGGGCTGGGGATATTCTGAAAAGCGCCTTTCCTCTTCGGTGCAGGAAGCGATGGCTGAGTTGCTACTTCGCAATAGAAGCCCTTATATCGCTGATTTGAAGTATGAAACGCTTACGAGTGCTTTAAATATCGCCCGGTCAAAAGTCTCACGGCAAGGAATCCTGCTTATTTCTCGTGTCCTACATGGACTTAAGATTACGTCTCGCGAAGTGGCTATCCGAGCAAAACAGGATGAGCGATTTCAGGAGGAATCGCTCCTGTCTGGTATTGATTCAATATGGGTAGAGTGGTGTCGGCGCTGGAGAAATACTTCAACGTTAGCTAATAATACACGGCTAGCAAATTACACTCGGCTGCTTCGCATGGGGCGATGGCTGACCCAATATCATCCTACTATTACTGCTCCTGATCAGTGGACACGAGAACTAGCGGCTGAATTTGTTGCGGCTGTTGATCGCTGGTCTGTGGGAGATTTAGTCCGAACAGAGCGTCTGAACCAACAGAAAGTCGGTAAACCTCTGTCACCAGGTGCGAAAACAGCGCTCCTCGGCGCAGCTAGGGTGTTCTTCCGTGACTGTCAGGAATGGGGCTGGATCCCTCGCCGTCTCGATCCCTCCCGATCTTTTGGTACGCCTCGCTCCATACGCTCACTTATCGGGCCAGCACCTCGTGTTATTGCAGACGATGTTTGGGCTAAACTACTCTGGGCTGGCCTTAATCTTCAGGCAGACGATTTGCCTGGAGCTATGTGGAAAAGAGGTCCGCACGATTATACGGATCGCTCCCTTTGGTATCCCATTGAGATGGTTCGAGCACTGGTGATTGTCTGGCTATTTGCTGGTCTAAGGCGAGATGAGATCATCCGCCTTCGCATTGGTTGTATTCGTTGGAGCCAAGGAGATACCTCTATATCGAGTGAGGAATCAGCTACAGCGAAAGATGTAACTTGTTGGTTAGACGTGCCAGTCAATAAGACTACAACAGCATTTACGAAGCCTATTGACCGTCTTGTTGGTGAGGCCATTGAGGCATGGCAACGGGTACGCCCTGAGCAACCATCTAATGTCGATCAGAAAACTGGAGAGGTCGTAGATTATCTTTTCTCATATCGTGGACAACGAGTGGGGAAAGGTTTCCTGAATGACACCCTTATCCCGATTTTATGCCGAAAGGCTGGTGTCCCAGAACACGATGCGCGTGGAAATATTACGAGCCACCGGGCTCGCTCAACAATAGCAAGTCAGCTAGCTAATTCAAAAGAGCCAATGAGCCTGTTTGAACTACAGACATGGCTTGGCCACGCATCCCCTGAATCTACGCTCTCCTACGTGCGCGTAACGCCAACTAAGCTTGGGCAGTCGTACACAAGCGCTAGCTACTTTGAGCGCAACATACGCACGATTGAGGTACTCATCGACCAGGATGCTGTACGCAGCGGAGCTGCGGCGGCGGGAGAACCTTGGCGGTTCTATGATCTGGGACATGGCTACTGTACATATGACTTCTTTAACCAGTGTCCTCACCGAATGGCGTGTGCTAAGTGTTCATTTTATGTCTCAAAAGCATCAAGCCAATCACAATTATTAGAGGCAAAAGCAAACCTCTTACGGATGAGCCAAGAAATTCATCTGACGGAGGATGAACGATTAGCAGTTGAAGATGGTGCTGCTGCAATAGAGCAACTACTATCCAAACTTGTAAACGTTTCTGCTCCAGATGGATTTATTCCTCGAGAATATTCTGCAAGTAAACAGGATATTATGCTATTAGAGGCCTACAACAAAAACCTTTTGAATAATCGATAAGTAATATTGTAACCAAATCGAATTATTTGCTAAAACATCTTTGCTTAGCAAATGACATAAACCTATAGGCGAGGATTGCATGCATATTGAAGTCGCAGTACATGATGGTGTTTCTTCAACAGTTAGAGGCAGTCTTTTAGAGCAACTAGTAGAAGAATTTCTTGAAGCTCAAAACTATGAAGTTTTTACACAGATTCGCAAAATTGGGTCAGAATTGGATATAGTATGTAGACATAAAGTTAATCGCAAAGAAATATATGTAGAATGTAAAGCATATCGGGAAACTCTATCTGCTGTAGAACTTCGTAAACTCTTGGGAACCATTGAATTTGAACATTATGAAGAAGGATGGCTAATATCAACAGGACCATTAGGAAAAGATGCTAAAGGATGGCAAAATGATTGGGAAAATAGACCAACTAGGGAATCTCAAAAATTAAGTATTTATACTCCTGAACGTATCATTGGTTCACTTATAGCATCAAAGGTTATAAAACCATTTCCTAATATTATAGCCCTAGATATAGTAAAAGATGAGAATCTACTTGGTGAAGGTATGTTACTGGTTACCGAAGCTGGTACTTACTGGGTTATGTCTTGCTTATCAGGCGGTGTACCGTCGGGTGTACTAGTTTTTTCCTCAAAAACCGGCTTACTTATTGAAGATTCTCCTTTATTGAAAAATCTATCTAAGACTGACAATAGTCTAAGTACACTTGATTTTGAATATTATCTTAAATTTAATGAACAAACATCTGTTTCGAACGATATAAGTGGATTGAGGAAGGTTATTGAGGTGCAAATTGGTGATACCTGGTCAGACTATAGACCTTCCAAACCAGAACATTTTGTAGGTCGTATGGATGCTCAAACGAATATAATGCGTTTTCTTGACACAGTAATTAGTAAAGAGAGCAATACTAGAATATTCGCCATTCGAGGTGATTCTGGTATGGGAAAAAGCTCTCTAATAGCAAAGATTCGCTCAAAAGTTAAAAATAAGATGTATAGAAAGAAATTTTTTATATATGCGGTTGATGTACGTGCTGCAACAGGAGGAACATATATACATTGGTCTCTTCTTTCATGTTTCAGAAAGGCAGCTAGTCATGGATTTGGTTACACTAATTCAGATGATATTCGTATCAGCAATGCAACATCACCTTTAGAGAGTGATAGTATACAATTATTCTTATCGGAACTTGAGAAGAAAGAAGAGGTAGTATGCCTTGTATTCGACCAGTTTGAGGAGTTATATTCAAAACCAGACTTATTTGATGTATTTGATGTTGCTAAACGATTATTTTTAGATACCGCAGCATTAAAATCCAATTTTGTACTTGGCTTTGCGTGGAAAAATGATAGTACTGTTCAGCAAGATAATTCTGCTTATTTCTTTTGGCAAAGTCTTGCAGATCATCGGCGAGAGATATATCTAGCCCCTTTTAATCATACAGATGTATCCGCAGCAATTACAATTTTTGAGAAAGAATTAGGTGAGAAAATTCATCCCGACTTACGAAGACAGTTAATAGAGAATAGTCAAGGATATCCTTGGTTATTAAAGAAACTATGTATTCATGTGTATGATCAAGTTAGATCAGGAGTTAGCCAAATTGAGTTGATCAATAAAGCTCTTGATGTTAAATCGTTATTTGATAGAGATTTACAAAACCTTACACAAGCAGAGAATACCTGCTTAAAGATCATAGCTGAAACTGCACCTGCAGATTGGTATGAAATATTAGAGTCATCAGGTCAAGAAATACTAAGGAATCTCTTAGATAAGAGACTTGTGGTTAGAAGCGGCGATAGAGTTAATTTATACTGGGATATTTTCAAGGAATATGTATTAACTCAAACTATTCCTTTTATACCCTTGACGTATCTTCCATCATCACCGTCCATTCAAAAAATGTTACAGGTTGCACTTTATTTAGATCACGATCAAATTTATAACTATACATATCTTGGAAACGTTACTAAAGCTAGTGAAAAAACTGTAGGCAATATTATACGTGATCTAATAATGTTTGGTGCAGCAAAAGGAAGCCAATCACAAGTTCTTTTAGATCAATCAGTTCCTAGTTCTAGCCCAATAGATATCTTACGCAGACTCAGACATGTCTTTAAGCGACATGCTTTAACTATCGAGCTGTCTAAAAATAAGCAAGATGCGTATATAACTCTACAAGATATTATTACTATACTGAAACAAATAAATCCAGCAGCCCAACATAATGAAAATACATGGAAGGTATATGCTGAGCGAATGTTACATTGGTTATTAGCAACAGGATATGTAGTAGAAAATGATAATGATTGGATATTTAAAGATAAAGGAGATGTAGTTATTACAAGTTTTAGAAAAGTATTAAGACGAGTTACAAAAAACGCATTTTTATCAGCATCTTCTCCTGCTAAAACGTTAGAAGCTTTTCAATGGTTAAATAAAAATCAACCTCAATCTCGGCTAGATATTAAGATAGCCGGATATAGAAATGCTATTATGATATTAAGAAGTTTAAAGTTAGTTAAGAATGAAAAGAAATTATTTACTACTATTTTTGAAAGAAATTCGCCTGATGAAGATCTATTAAAATTATTATGGCAATCTATAAATGAAGATCGTAGTATTCAAAATGTTTTGAGATTTATGCAAAATAATCCTTATGCAACAGGATCTGATATAGGTCGGTTTATTAATCAAGAATACAAAAAAAATTGGACTACCTCATCTGAGCAAAGAAATGGTAATGTTTTACGGAAATGGGGTATTTGGTTATTAGAGGGAAGTAAAAGTGATAATATCATTAATCCTATATCTAAAAGCGATAAAGAAAAATTTAGTAATTTGCAAATTCGTATAGATATAATTTAGAAAGATTTAACAAAAAGCTAGATATTTTTTTAGAACAAATATTCTTTATTGGGTTTTGTTCTAAAATTCAAATTCCACATAATGGGAACGCTGTTTGAGCGATCGCTGGACCCGAATAAGCGCTCACAGCTTGGCGCACACTACACGAGCAAAGATGATATTTTGCTGGTGGTGGAGCCGGTGGTGATGCAGCCACTGCGGCGTGAATGGGTAGAACTCCAAGGGGTCATCAATACGCTGGATGTGCAACGCGTGGCCGCCAGTCCTGCGCAACAGGCAACAATCACAACCAAGATGCGAACGCTTATTGATACGTTTATCTATCGCTTGCACACTCTCAAGGTTCTTGATCCGGCCTGTGGGAGTGGGAATTTTCTGTATGTAGCCTTGAAGTCGGTGCTGGACTTGGAAAAGGAAGTGATTACGTTTGGGGCCGACGTGGGGCTGGGTTATCGCTTTCCCATGGTCAGTCCAGAACAATTCTTGGGGATTGAAGTCAATGAGTATGCCCACGAGCTGGCCCAAATCACGGTCTGGATTGGCTACATTCAATGGTTGCGCGATAACGGCTTTGGCGATCCGTCCGATCCAATCCTCAAAACGTTGGCCACGATTACCAATATGGATGCGATTCTGGCATTTGATGCCCATGGGAATCCGATTAAGCCCAAATGGCCACAGGCTGATTACATTATTGGGAATCCACCATTTTTGGGAAATAAGAAGATGCGGGCTGAATTAGGGGATATGTATGTAGACTCACTTCGGGAACTCTACCAAGAACACGATCTCGGTGGCATCGATTTTGTTGCTTATTGGTTTGAACAGGCGCGAAATATGATTGCTAGTGATTTGTCGCAACGTGCAGGACTTATTGCGACGAACTCAATTCGTGGCGGGGCAAATCGTAAAGTTTTAGAGCGTATCAAAACATCCGGTGATATTTTTATAGCGTGGTCAGATCGTGAATGGGTTTTGGATGGCGCAGCGGTTCGTGTCTCTATTGTTGGATTTGATAAGGGTGTAGAGCACACGTATGTGCTTGATGGCAAGAATGTCCTTTCGATTAACCCAGATCTTTCTACGAATACAAATGTTTCAAAAGCTTATGGATTAGCCGAAAATAAAAATATTGCGTTCTTAGGTATTTTTAAAGTTGGACCTTTTGACATTGATTCCACTCTTGCCCAAAAGTTTCTTCGGCAACCAATAAATCTTAACGGAAAATATAATCATGATGTTGTTTTGCCTTGGGTAAATGCATTGGATATTGTCCGTAGACCACGAAATATGTGGATTATTGATTTTGGAGATTTATCACAAGACGAGGCATCACTCTACGAGGCTCCATTTGAATATATACGGGAGGTCGTTAAGCCTATCCGAGATACCAATAGAAGAGAAAGGCGCAAGAATTACTGGTGGCAACATGGTGAGACTTCGCCCGGAATGCATAGAGCGATAGATCGATTAGATCGATTTATTGCAACACCATGTATATCAAAGTACAGGCTTTTTGTCTGGATAAAACATCCAGTTTCACCTGACCATGCTCTTACCGTATTTGCCCGTGACGATGACTATTTCATGGGCGTATTGCATTCACGAATCCACGAACTATGGGCCTTGCGCCAAGGAACTTCATTAGAAGATCGTCCACGTTATACCCCAACCTCAACCTTCGAAACCTTTCCCTTCCCATGGCCGCCAGCGAAGGAACCCATAGACTCCCCACTGGTCACGGCCATTGCCGAGGCAGCAAAAGAGTTAGTTGAGAAGCGGGATCGCTGGCTGAATCCAGCGGGAGCCAGCGAGGCTGAGTTGAAAAAGCGCACGTTGACCAATCTCTATAACGAGCGCCCCACGTGGCTGGACTTGGCGCACACGAAGCTCGATAAAGCCGTGTTTGCCGCCTATGGCTGGCCTGATACGTTGACGGATGATGATATTCTTGGCCGCTTACTGGCGCTTAATCATGAACGTGCAAAGTAATTTGGGAGGATTATATGGAACCTTTAACTATCTTTTATTCGTGGCAATCTGACTTACCAAATAGTACAAACCGTGGTCTCATTCAACAGGCATTAAAAAATGCGGTGCAAGATTTAAATAGGGGTGATGCGGTTTCCATGGAGTTGGCTGTTGATCGCGATACACAGAATGTACAAGGCGCAAGACATATTGCAGAGACTATTTTAGAAAAGATTCGGCGCGCAGCCATCTTTGTGTGCGATGTTTCATTTATTAATAGTCAATCTATTAATCCCGAAGATCAAGATCGTCCACGGTTAACTCCAAACCCAAATGTGTTAATAGAACTAGGATATGCATTCCATGCCTTGGGGGATGATCGTATTCTTCTCGTATTTAATAATGCCTTTGGCAAGGTAGAGGATCTTCCTTTTGATATTCGCTTTCGTAAGGTACTTCAATATACCTCGTATGAAACCGATCATGATCGGGCAACAGTCAGAAATCCGTTAATTGGTCAGCTTAAAAGCATTCTTCCAGCAATGATTAAGAGCGTCGAAACTACACGCCATATAAATATGCAGGAATTGATAAACAAAGCCACAGAATTTCATAGACAGCGAATAGAATTCGTGAATAAAGATGAAGAATGCCTACAAGTTAATTCAATCAAGCCGTTCTTATTGTTCCACGTCATTCCTTTATATCAGCATGGAGGAGAAAGTATTATTGATCTTGGGCGCGAGGAAGTCCGAGAACAATGCGAGATGGTTCATCCATTCATGAGGTTTCCCGACTCCTCACGAATATCTAGGGGTAGTTTTAAGAACAAGATAGAACCAAAATATATGGATGAAAAGGATGGTGATTATAGACGCTCTTATAGTCAGATATTTGTTGATGGAACAATAGAGTTCGCAGATGTTTACCTCCTTTCAGATGCGGCTTGGAACATTGGAACTCTGAAAAAAGGTTTTCGCATTCCAGCAATAGATATTGCTACTATTAAGGCTACACGACGAGCGCTGAGATTTTATCAAAGTCAGAACATTACAGCACCAGTTGCTTTTTTTCTTACACTTTGCAACGCTGAGGGATTATCAATTCTTATGGATGAACGAGGTGACTTATTAGGACGACCACTGGTTGGCAATGAACCTCTAACATTTAGAGGAGCAATTATGAACAATATCGCAGATTTGAATGCAGTTGAAATTGCTCTTAAACCAATATTGGCTGAAATATGCCAATGTTTTGGTTTACCTAGCTCACTTAGTTATTTAGATGATGGTAGCCTTCATCCTCTGGTAGCAAGAAAAAGTAAACTGGATTAACATCTCTCAAAAAAGATACGCATTCACCTTCAAAAGATTAACCCCCTTTTCGTGATACACTTTGAGGACAACTTTAGGGCGACAAAACAACCCAAAAACGCGAAAAATGTTGTATCACGAAAAGGGGTAGGGTATGTGGCTCAATTATGGCATTTCTGATGAGCGGGGCTTAGTGCATATTAGCGACACGCCGCGTGGGCGATCCGATCTGCACTGCCCCTATTGCCATACGATCCTGATTGCGAAGAAAGGCCACATGCTCGCGCATCATTTTGCGCATGATGGGCCAACCTGCAATCCTGCAAATCGTACCACTGAGTTGCCCATATTGCCTTTCTTTCACTCATTTACCCTCCATTTGACCCCCAAACTCCTTGACCAACTCGAAGCATTTAAGGATGGCCGCCGCAGTGCGACCCACTGGCTGCAACAAGAACACTTGATTCGCTACAACGAGTTTACCCAACGCCATGAACTAACCAAGCTTGGCCAAATTCCCTTCGGCATGCTGTCCGTTAATTTATTTAGCCAGGTCCATGATGCGCGTTTGGCCGACCATCACGACCAGATGGATTGGTGGTTGCACAAAGCATGGAAGGAAGGGAATCCAGTCGCGATAGCGGATGCCAAGACGGATTTAATGTTGTACCGCGCCCAGTGGCAGCGGGTGTTGCAGTGCGCGTTGTATGTGGTGGAGATTCAGACTGACACCGATAGGTTTTATAAGGTTGGGATGACGAGCCGTCCAATCGAGGAGCGGATTGTAGAGATTCAGGCCACCATCAAGCCCCATATCGGCGCGGCCACCATCAAGCCTTTAGGGGTATTTCCCCAGCGCGGCCACGTGGAGCCATACGTGAAGTTTAAGTATGCAGGCCAGCGCCGCGCGATCGGCAATTTCACGGAATATTTCGATTTTGCTGACCTGAAAGCGACGCTGCGAGATCTGCGCCGGATGCCTACGAAGGTGTTGAGCGATCTTGAACAGAGCATCGTTGATGGCATGCCCTCATTAACGATGCAGGCGATGGTTCAGGCGCAGCTGGAGCAGGAACTCGCTGCGCAGCGGGCAGCACAGATAGCGTATCACCGCGAACAAACGAAGGCAGGCATGGAGGCGGCGCGGCAGGCAGGCGTGCATGTTGGCCGACCAAAAGGCTCACGCCAGGTGAACGCGGTGTTGCTGGCCAAGCCCAGCAGTCAGGCGATTATCCAGTTCCTACATGCAGGTATGTCGCTGCGGGCAACAGCGGCAGCAGCTGGCGCGGCGGTCAATACCGTGCGCAAGGTGAAAGCGGCCTTGGAGGAGATTGACAGGCTTGATAAAATGGACACAGCAACGGAATGAATCACTCGTCATTTGACATAATTTTATTGGTTAGCATCATGATGCAAACACGTGGCCACTTGATCGGGCTGCATGCTACTTAGCGAGCTGGTTTGTTTGCGAAAGTGGACACAGAGGACTTGGAATGGACACAATCCTCTGGCGGGGATTAAAACCCAATTGGCGCAGTGACAACAGTGACCGTCTTTTGAGCCTTGGAATGGACACAATCCTCTGGCGGGGATTAAAACGAGGTTTCCGTCTGCGGTTCTGCGGTACGTATTGATTGATAGAATAGGCCCAATCCTCCGGCGGGGATTGCCTACACCTTAAGGCCTAAACCCAAGTTTCTCGCAGCCGGGCGCAATAGCATTAAAAAAAGTTTATTTGTTAGATAATTCCGCTATTTTGCCTCAAAAAATCGCCAAAATAGCGTGGGATAGCGTCACTTTTTTATGAATATTGGAAGATAATCGCAAAGATGGCAATCATTGTTTTAGGCTATTCTAATGGCCTAAAACACGCCATGTTGCGGCTGGATGTAAAAATCTTGGGTTTGGGCCTAATAGGTGGGTGCTAGGGGAGGGCTCTCTCCCCCAGTTTCACACAGTGGCTGCCACGACTCGTGCGAGGTGCAATCAGATACATGTGGCTAACAATGGTCAAGTGTTCTTTTTAGAGGAAGCATATGTTCGGCACTCGTTCTCGGAAACGGCACCTACTCATCATGGGTATGATGATCGGCACGTTCGTCTTGGTGCCTAATCCATCACGTGCCTTCGCGTCACGCGGCCGCACCAAGAGTGCAAAACTATTTGGAAATTAAATGTTAGTTTGCTCCCATCCGAATAAAACTCTTTCATAATTTGAAGTGTAATTAACCCAATCGGCGCTCCATGAAGAATTATTTCAAGATAGCCATTAATACCAAGATCAGTGTTAAGGGTTTCACACCAAATCATCCCCATTTGATTTGCTACCAGCCATATATAGTGCACGCCTTGACGTTCGGTAACCGCTGCGAAAAAGTTATTTTGTTGGAATGACCTTTTCATACTGGTGAAATAAAAAAACCGCTGACTCAGTATTTTGGTTCGGCCCCAAGGTGATTTGATCACCAACCTTCAATTGATGGCGATCTTGTATTTTATCATCGTTGAGATATGTTCCCCTCCGACTTTCAAGATCTTGAATAAACATACGTCGGCCTTGCCTGATTATTGCGCAGTGAAGATTACTCACCATACCGTACGTTTGCGCAATGATAATGGCACATTGAGATCGCCCCATTGTCACATAATCAAACGCAAGTCCGTGGGTACTTAAGCGTTGATTATCCTTCATCAAGGACAAGTAGGCATATGGAGCGTTGGCATTAATTTCAGCCATCGCTATAGGTTCTGCTTGGCGAAACTCGAACTCAGCCATAATTGATTCAATCGCTTGCTGTTCGCGATAAATACTATTATTTAATTCCGTGGAGATGTGAATCCCAACTTGAGAGGCTTGAATTTCAAGTATACCTAGATTTCTCCGATGGATGTTCAGGATTTCCCGGAGGTCTTTAGTCAAAATTTGTGCATACGACTTAGCCATAAATCCCTCCTTACAGAGCAACCTGTCGTTACAGTGTTGGGCTTAAACGCGCGGCCCCCGAAACATGGCAGCAAACGTATGTGCGTATACGAACGATGGCGAACCCGTTGATTAACCGTGTTGTTTCGTTCGCCGCCACAGCCGATCGGCATCATTAATGGCACCAGCGTACTCCGGAGATGACAGCAGCATCGGATCTTCGCGTGACGAATGCCCAGGACAGCTTCGTGGCCTCGAGACCCGTTGGATATGGCTGGTGGTATTGGTTGTTCCGCCGATTCCTGTGATAACGATCAATGTTCATCGATAGAGACGATCTGTTTTATGCTCAGCGTATTTGTCAGGCTCTATCGCACGGGTAAAAGCGAACATATGTTCGATTCCATGTTTCGGGGGGGCCGTGCGTTTAAGCCCTGTTGGTTAATTGCATCTTTGTCACAAACGAAAATCGCGAACGACTGCAACGACTCTCATCATATCGTACGTTCTGTTGTCTAGCCTCGTCCGTTTGCAAGTGATATATTACCTCAATAGGTAGCGTTGCTATCAATCCATCCTCACTAAAAATTCCATCCATTCTCTGGCAGAACGAGTTTGCGAAGGGAGCAGTCATGATCGAATATCAGGTCGGCGATATCATTGTAGGAGAATATCATGTTTTTCAGGTTTTGAAAGGCGGACAGGGGATTGTCTACCTCTGCAACATCGGTCTGGGAACCGTAGCACTCAAAACCTTCAATAATACAGTGGCGTGGGATACCAATAGGCGCAATATGTTTCGCAAGGAAGCTCTGGTTTGGTTAAGATTAGGCTTCCATCCCTACATTGTCGCGGCTTTAGGGTTTCTGATGGTAGGCGAACAACCGTACATTTTGTCCGAGGCCATAGTCGATTCCGATCAACGGTCTTTTAGTCTAGACACACTTCTGCAAGAGCGTGGTCAACTTACCAACAAAGAGGCCGTCGTGGCTTGTTGGCAAATAATCACTGCTATGCTATTCGTCACGCGCCAAATGCCAGATCTCGTGCACTGCGACTTAAAACCAAGCAATATTCTCGTTGATTCAAGTGGTACCATGCGTATATCCGATTTTGGCCTTGTCCAAGCGCTCTCCAATCCGCAAGCAGGCTCCATCCCTTATATGTCCCCGGAGCAGGTGCGTGGCACCCCGCTCGATGCCCGCAGCGATATCTTCGCCTTAGGCGCTATCACCTACGAGCTACTGACAGGCCGCCTAGCCTTTCCTGTCGTGCGTCCAGGGCAAGAGTCGAGTCCACAAGCCATCTCACAAGCGCTTGCGGATTTGGCCAAGCTTCATAGCGCAGGGTATATCCCCGCCGATATCGACTGGCGTGTACCCTCGGATTTGAGAGCATGGATCAAACGGTGCTTAGCCAGCAATCCGGAGGATCGGTATCGAGGGTGGGACGAAGCGCAAGCAGCGCTGGCATATCTGGCACGAACCCGATCAATTGTCCTTGCGCAACCCGCTGCATACGAAGTCCCGCCTCAACTTCTTTTTCTAAAGGCGTTTTCATTCCTCACACTCGGCTATGGGAGTGATGCATGGGAGCTTTGCAACGCCCTGTTGGATGCCCATCCGCATTACAAAGAAGGCCAGTATTTGAAGGTCGCGATATTGTTTGAAGCAGATGGTGAAGAGGCGCAACAAGTTAGAAACACATACATCGATCAACTACTGGCCACTGATCCGCACGACGCGCGATTTTGGGTGTTCAAGGCACTGGTAACCGATGCGGAGGATGATTCGAATTACGCTTATGCCCTTGAATGTGTTAATCGGGCGCTCGCACTTGACAGTCAGTTAGCTGATGCTTGGGCTGGACGGGCGACCATCATGGCGATCCACCACGGCACGCTGAATCTTGCCAGTGATACGCCACCGCCGCCCGATGAGATGATCGAGCGAATCATTAGCGATATTCAGCGTGCTGTCACACTTAATCCGGCGATTTTTGATTTCAATCCAGCCCTCATGCCGATTTTCATCCGATGCTGGCGTTGGCGCTCTTCTCCAGAATACGCTCTACAATTGGTCAGCGAGGGATTGAGTCGCTATCCCATGTCAACCGGGCTGCTCTTGCAACGAGCTGATATCTTGCTTGATCTAGAACGATTTGAGGATGCCCAGGAAGATCTTGATCGTATTTTCTCACTTGACGAGAATTCCTTCCAATACGCGGCCATTCAGCGAAGAGCCAACCAGCAACGCTGGCCAACGCGTTACGGGCTAAGCACTGACAACTCTACGGGATGGATTGCTTGGTGGGAACAGGCCTCGCAACGCGAACGCGAGCTTGATGCACGCACTAGTGCCGGTTACGATCCGCTGACCTTTGGGCGCAATGTGGACGACTATGTTTGGCGGGCGAAGTATTATGAAACCCGAAAACAGCTCGATCAGGCAATTCAAGAAGCGCATCAGGCGCTTATGCTTGACCCTTGGAACACCAACCTGCTTTGGCTCAAGAGCACATTGCTCGCTACGATTGATTACAACGAGGAGGTTATAAAGCTTCTTGAGCGCGCCCGTACCCTGGAACGAAGCGATTTCAATATCCATCGCCTCTATCTAATCATCCTGATTAAACACACCCGCTTTGCCGAGGCTATCACCGAATGCCTGTCGCTCAGTCAGGAATTTACCGATAGCCAAGAGGATCTCATGCGCATTCAGCATCTTGCCTATCAACAGCGCGGCTTTTTGCATGATCACGGCAGCCAAATAGGATTAGAAGCAGCACTGCAGGACGCAAACAGCGCTCTGCATTTAGACCCCCGATCTGGTCTATCCTACGAATTGAGAGGAATGGTCAACCGCGATCTCGGGCAATATGAAGCCGCGCTTGAGGATTTTACCCACGCGATTGCCTACAACGAAGCGCCCTCCAATGCATATGCGTATCGATCAAACCTTTACCTCTTACTTAACGACCTCCCGAAGGCGCTGGCTGATGCCGAATCGGCGATCCAAGCGAATCCAGAGTCGGGGTACGCCTATAGCATTCGGGCTGACTGTGCCATGCTGGAGCGGCGTATAGTCGCCGCACAAGAGGATTATGACCTAGCTATCCGACTCGAGTCCGATCTCATACCTGCCTATGTTGGTCGCGGTTCCATCGCTTTGTTGCAAGGAAACACCGAGGCCGCCCTAGCCGATTGCAATACTGCTATCGCGCAGATGCCCCTCTTTGCCCCAGCCTACATCGGTCGCGCCGGCGTCCAAATCGCGCTGGGCCGATTAGAAGAAGCAACCGCTGACCTTGACACATTCATGGAGCTTATGCCAAACCCACAGCCGATCTTCGCTGTACAGTTGGCTTATAACCGCGCCGTTTGCTACGTACAGGAGCAGCGCTACGGTGAGGCCTTTCAACAAATCAATCAGGGACTTCAACATATCGACGGAATCATACCAATAGCGCAGGGGCCTTACTCGATACTCTTGCTCTCGCAACGGGCTCTCTTATATGGCGGCGTATACCAACGCCCACATGAAGCGCTGCGCGATACCGAACGTGCGCTGTCAATAGACTCCCAGATCCCTGATCTCCTTGTGCTACACGCCACATTGCTGATGCAGTGCGATGATTTTGACGGAGCCTTTCAAGCCGTCATTCAAGCTCTTCAGATCGAACCACGGCATGCTCCTGCGCTTGCGCTTCGCGGTAGTATATGGACGTTCGTTGACGAACTTGATAAAGCCCATGAGGACTTAACGTTGGCTTTAGACCTTGATGATCAAATTCCTCAGGCCCACTTGGGCATGGGTGTCTTACTGACAAAACGAGGAGAACTCCAAACCGCTTTGATACACCTCGAACAGGCAGCCGCCGCTGGTTTGCTACCAGCCCATGCTCTGATCGGCGAGATTAAGCAGGCAATCAACCCAACAATGAACGAACATTCTATCGATAAACTACTTGAGACTGCCTTCGAGGCGTTTCAAGTGGCTAAATCCTTTGAGGAAATCCAGCATATCGTCGCCATGTGCCCACTTATCGCAGATCATCAAATTATGGCACTGCTCGAAGAAGGCATTCAACAAGAGATTGCTACTGAGGAGCGACCGTTATTTCTTCAGCGCTTGCAATGGCTTCGGCAAGCCAGCCTCTGAGTGCCTAGGCAAACCAGCGGCTGGTTAGATTGCGTTTATGCTATGCAAATGGCTCAGGACTAACATTGCTATCACTATTCGCCATTTGTCATAATGATAAACCACCAGTGTTGCTCCATGAATAGATCACTAGTGGCAATTCCTTTTAACTGCTGCTAATAGGAGTAATAATAAGATTCGTGTCACGAGACGATACACCAGCAAAAATTCAATAGCTATAGAATGATCCATCCGCTGATTCCTGTGATACTTGTGAAAGATCGTATCAGCAAGCGGTGTCCATAATACACCGATTCAGACAGCGCTGGACAAAAATTTTTGATACTGGTGGTATCACAGAATTTGGATAGGTGTTGTCAGTAAACCTTTGATGTCCTGGCCATTCATTCATAGATCAGGCGGATACGATGAACGCATAGTATGCACATCAAGAGCGGTTTACCAGCAAAACTCACACAAATGTACCATTAATTAATGTATTTTGATGGCGTTTCATGACATGAATATTGTATTCAACCCTCTATAAGATATTCTACTTAATTAGTCAGGGAGAGTTGGAAACTCATTACAATAGCCCAACAATAGATATCTTATGGCCATATACTTTTTCAATAGTATTTTTTAATCGCTGTGCATATTCTTGGATACTTTTTTCGGCGTCTTCGAGTTCGCTACGTTTTATAGGAGGAGCCTGAAAAATATTTCCGAATTGCTGGATAGCAGCTTCCGCGTAGCGTTGATTTTTTCGATACCGCTCAATCATATTAATACAGTGTTTTATTTCCTCGTTAATATCATTGAGCCTCACTTCTTTCGGTTTTAGGTTGAGCACTTCCTCGGCTGTTTGGAGTCCCGTACTGAGAATCGGCGTATCATCAGGCTCTTTACGGTCAGCACGCGATTTGCGCCGCTCCGCTAAAATTTCCTTAACTTCGTTGAAAAGAAACGCGACACCTTGCATCAAAATCGGATTGGCAAGCCCCTCAAGCTCATTCATAACATCACTCCCTTGTATTAAGCTGTTGATCTCTAAAACTATGAGACCATCCAAAAAATTCAAAATCTTGTTTTTTGGATGGTCAATTCGCTGATGATTTGTTCTTTGTTCACTTGCTGTCGCCTTATCATTTAACGCATCAAAAGCGAGGGATACATCATTCTTAAATGTGCTCCGTAATCCTCCAACGCGGGGTAATCCAAGTCTTGGTGGGGCAACGGCAATACGTTGAAAATATACCAAATCATGAGGATAATAGCGTTGAATTATGGGCGTTGCCTTCGCAATCCAAGCAGCTACCTCATGCCAGCTACCGGATTGAGTTGACTCAAGTTCTTGTTTCAATTGAACTAAAAGCCTATTATTACTCACGTTAAGAATACTCCCTAGTAGAGTATGAATAGTATACATTATTGGTGATGCTATTTAAGGTATTTCATAAATTGCTTTATTTAAGATTTCGATGGATATACCATAGATCTATTCAATCAGGTAGTCTATGATCATTGTTCATTCCAGAAAGGATTCATTTCTTGTTTTATCTCGCTCCCATCTAATGGGATGTACCATGTTTTTTCAAGTCCTCTTCGAGTTCCAGTTACACAAAATAAGGCACTATCGTTATTAACAAATCGGATATTTAAGAAATTTCTTGCCTCAGCCCATTTTGCATAACCATTCTCACACGTCTCTGTACAAAGGATCTTTGTCGTCTGTGAATAAATATCAAAAATTGCAATACTCTCTTTCCAATCCACCGTATTTATTACATTATGGTCTGGCTCTTTGCCTTCATTATCAATGATATACGTACTTGGAAGAGAAGATGAGGAGAAATCATATGCGAAACTATAGGCAATAAACCTATTATTTAATGAAAATATCGGTTTTTCATAGATAATTTGATTATCTGGTGATGAAAAAAGAGGTGTTATACTTTTTATACTAAATAAGTAAAATTTTTTTTGGTCCCAATCATTACTATTTTCATAAACTCGATTGGTAAAACTTCTTGTAAAATTATGAATATACAGTACCATATGCATGATATCGAGCGAGTTTTCTAATTCAACCTCAAATCTTCTTTCAGTTTGAATTAAATCTTTATAAAAATAAGTAGTATTATCTCGCAGAATTATTTTCTCATCATCATAATGATACCATTGTTCACCCCAAGTAAAGTCTGACGGCTTAATATATTGATTAAATACGCTTTGAAAATTTTCAATGACGCGCTCTATTTTTTCTATTCTCTCAAGAATATTGATAGAAAATAATGATTCAGGAAGGTGATTAAGTCTTATAAGTTTTTCGTCGATAGAATCTATTTCCTCTTGTACACCATTGATTGAATTACGTATTTCGATTGGAACATTAATCCCGTATTGAGCCTTAACCTCATTAAGATATCGCAAATTATCACTATGCGTGCTGCGCTGTTTTAGAAGTGATTCGATCTCTTTTTCTATTTCACTCATTTGAACTAACCTCTATTCTTGATCTATTGAACGATTATATTCATCATATTGATTTTCTATCTCTATAATACAATACATCCGCATCTTTCGACAATGAGTAGAGAAAGATGATTAAGGTCTCCTTTTTCTCCACAACTAGGAAATCACTGGTATTGTAGTTCGTCACAAATAGTGAGATTTCCTCATGCTAAATGTATCAAGTTTCATCACAAATTAGCGATGTGTGTCAGATATTAAGACTGGTCTATAACGCTCTAAAACTGTAGATTTTGGTTCAAATACACCCGTTCATCTATTTTTCAGGATTAATCATCATGGGTAAGATATTGCACACGAAGGTAGGTATTTTGAAGGCCTTCAAAATACCTACCTTCGTGTAATTAAAACATGTACTTCTATGTTATGATAGATCTATGAAGAGGAGAACGAGACACATCAATGAGGATACTGATGCCAGCTAACCGACACTCCCAAAAGCCGAAGCATAGCATCCCACCAAGTACGATCCTTGCCTATCCATCCACACTCACACTCAAACCGGGTGATCTCGAAGCGTGGAGTGAGCGGGTAAGCGACTATATAACAACAATACATGATCGTGCGGCCACCGTTGGATTACGGCTTAAGTATATGGCGAATGAATCAACCAATTTTGATACGCCTATTGGTATATGGTATGTACTCAACGGTAACGAAATTGTGCTTGAAGGTACAGAGGTTGAAGCCTATGATTATATCGAGGCAATCATTGAGGATAAGGTGATTCGTTCGTAAGCACTATAAGCAACCTCTTAAACTATAGAAGGAGACTTGAATGCACATCGATGCACTCTTTACTGAGTTAGCCAACGTCAACGGGGTATTTGAAGTGGCACGAGTGCTAGAAACGTTTGAACTCGTGCGGAATGCAAAAGACGGGAGGGTACAATGCGTTACCGTTCAAATCCTTGATAATGGCACACGGGCAAATCCGCACTATCGCTATGGCTGTTTTGCTACAGCGGATGATGGGCGCACCGCTACGGGCAATCCTGATGAATCAATTGAAATGGCGATCAAACTCATGCATTGGGAACACTTGGATCTGCCGTTGGATTAAGTCTTTTTTTGGGCATAGGGTACTGATATTGGATACAAATCAGCCCCTGTGGTTAACACAAATTAATGTCTCTTTCCCCCCTCTTCTCATCATTTCCACACGCGGGATGGACACCAAACATGCCCATCCCGCACCACATTTATTCCGCCCGATTCGTCGCTATCGACTGAAGCCCAATAATGATATTGCGGTAGACCTCCGCTAATCCCGTCGTATCAACTGCCTCCCCCTGAAGGAGTGCTCGTGCTGCTCGCAACGCACGGGCAGCATCCATCCATGGCGAATCCTCTGATTCCCCCTCGGCAGCTTGATCGCTCATGGTGCTCAGGCGTGCGACAAGCGGATCGGTAACGGTGGGATCATTGCGGTGGAGCGCATCGGCAGTGGCCTGCAACAGGGGCATAACGTGGCGATAGATCGGATGAACAGCAATCTGCATCTGCGCGATGGCGGCTTGGAAACGGTCACTCAGCTGCGGAAGCAACATTTGCCACTGAGTTTCATCGTCACGTAGCCACGCTTGAAGTGTTTGCACAAAGATACGCGCGTCATCCATGGGCAGATCATCGCGCTGACCAAGCGCATCAAGCTGGGTTACCAGTGCCTGTCGTGAAGGCTCGTCATTGCCCTGTAGCTCGGCAACCACGGCCTGATTAATCGCGTCGAGCAATCCTATAAACGATGCCTCATCGCGTTCACCTGCCACCCATGCCGCAATGCGCGTGTCAATACTCAGCGATGGGTGCATCTGGACCAACAGGGTTTGATAGAACGGTGTCAGCCGGGTCGCATCGGGCTGATCACCTTGGAGCATCGTCACAAGCGCAGCCAAAAAGTGTGCGGCATCCATCCATGGCGAATCCTCGACTTCACCGTCTCTCACGCGCTCCACAAGGGTGGTAAGGTCGGCAGCAACCTTAGCGCATTGGGTGGTATCGCCGCTCGCTATGGCCTGCTGGGCTGCATTGAGATAGGGTTGTAATTGCTTCGCAATCCGTTGCTCCGGCGTGTCATTGGGGTCAGCTTGGACGGCGTGGTAGATTGCCTGGATAGTGCCTTGCCATTGCTCGCTTAACTGCGGGAGCAGCATGTGCCATTGGGCTTCATCGCCGCGAAGCCATGCTTGGAGCATCTGCACAAAGCGTGTAGCCCCTTTCATTGGTAGCAATCCGTCTGTTGCGAGTGGGTCAATTTGTGCCGCAACCTGCTCGCGGGCAGTAGGGTCACCCGTTTTGAGCGCCGCCACCACGGACTGACAGACGCGCTCTAGCAGAGATTCAAATCCGGCGATGTCACGCGCACTTGTCATCCATTGGGTAAGATGCTCGTCGAGAGAGGGTTGCGCGATCTGATCAAGGATGGCCTTCGTTTGCTCAGCCTCGCGAACTGCCCCGAGGTGGAGAAAGATCGCATACGCCTGCTCAAGCAGCGGCTGCCCATCAGCATGGCCTTGCTGAAGTCGCAGCTGACCTAACATCACCCAGGTGCTGGCGATCCCCTGGCGGTCGCCCAGCTCGTCGTGGATCGCCAGCGATTCGCGATACAGCCGCTCCGCCTCCCCATACTCCCCCCGCACCTGCGCCAGATGCGCGAGGGCGTACAGCGTCGCCCCCCGCCCCTGGCGGTCACCCAGGTCGTCTTTGATCGCCAGCGATTCGCGATACAGCCGCTCCGCCTCCCCATACTCCCCTCGCACCCGAGCCAGAGTCGCGAGTTCGTGCAGCGTCGCCCCACGCCCCTGGCGGTCACCCAGGTCGTCTTTGATCGCCAGCGATTCGCGATACAGCCACTCCGCCTCCCCATACTCCCCCCGCACCACAGACAGATATGCGAGTTCGCGCAGCGTCGCCCCACGCCCCTGGCGGTCACCCAGTTCCTCATCAATGGTGAGTGATTCGCGATACAGCCGCTCCGCCTCCCCATACTCCCCCCGCACCACCGATAGATACGCGAGTTGATGCAGCATCGCTCCGCGCCCCTTGCGGTCACCTAGGTCTTCAGTGATGGCGAGCGCTTCGCGATACAGCCGCTCCGCCTCCCCATACTCCCCCCGCACCTGATACAGATTCGCGAGTTCGTGCAGCGTCGCCCCACGCCCCTGGCGGTCGCCCAGTTTCTCTTTGATCGCCAGCGATTCGCGATACAACCGCTCCGCCTCTCCATACTCCCCCCACATCCGATACAGATTCGCGAGGGCATGGGTAACCCTGCTTTGTAATGTCGGTAGTAGACACGACTCGGCGATCTGCAACGCTTCTTCATATAACCGCTGAGCATCACCCGTCACGCCAAATTGACGCTGCATCTCAGCGATCCAATAGGCCACATGGCCTGCATCGGCGGGTGCAAGATACGCTCGTCCAGCCAGCAAATCTGGCAGTTTCACACGCACGTCGGTCGTTAAAGTCCCTGCTTCTTGGTAGGCACGGTAATACCCTGCCTGCTGATGGGCATAGCGGCCATACCGTGTTTGGGCGTGCTGCATCGGCGTAGTCATCCTTTCGTGTAAGGGTGGATGATCTCGCAGATACCGTAGGGTTTGCAGCAACGCGGGCTGAAACCCAAACACCTGTTGTTCCGCAGCAACACCCTGAATCAGCGAGGTCGCTTCGAGTTGATTCAGGCGGGCAATCGCCTGGGCCGTCTCATAGCGGATTCTATCCTCCGTCTCCGTTGTCAAACCCCAGATCGCCGCCGCATTCTCGCCCCAAATTAGCGGATTCTCGAGCAGACTCAGCTGGAACAATGCTGCCTGCATCGCTGGAGCGAGGGCATCGACCGATAAACGGATATTAACCGCCAGCGATTGTTGGTGGTGTGCGCCATCAATCGTCTGCGCCGCCGCCAGATGTATGTGCAAATCCGCAAGAAATTGGTCGGGCTGCGGATTGGGGATGGTTGCCCATCGCCGCGCCGTCAACTGAATCACCAACGGGATAGCCCCAATCAGGCGCACGATCTGTTGCATGATCGTCCGTGGCGGTGGGTCATGCGGCAATACCGTCCCACCACACCAGCGTTCAAACAACGCCACCGCATCGGCTTCGGCCAAGCCTTGGAGTTGGCCGCCCCGCCCATCGGGCGGATAGCACGCTTCCGCAATTCCTTCCAAGCGAATGGGCGAATGGCGCGTCGTAAACAGCAACTTAATCCCGATGCTTGCCACCTGTTCCCACAACATCTGAATCGCCTGCGCCGCGTGATGCCGCTGAGCCGGTATCGATGCCTTACCATCTGCCACCGTGACTGGATCGGCCAACTCATTGGATTCTTCATCTTGGCGACCTAAGGCCCACAAAATCGTTTCATAGCTATCGACCACCAGCAAACATGCCTTGCCGCGTAGCTGTTGGATCACCTGCTGCTGCACGTCTGCTTCCTGCCATGTTGGATCAAGCGCCAGTCCCAACCAGCCAGCACACCAACTCAATACGCCCATAAGGTCGAGTGATGGTTGGTTCGCAAACGAATAGGCATACACGCCATCGCGAAACCGCCACGCCAGCCGTTGCGCGAGCGCCGCCACTAAGGCAGTCTTGCCCATCCCCCCGGCCCCCCGCACCGTGACCACCGGATGCAGTGCGACCAGATCCGCCACCTCAATCAATTCCGTCCGTCGCCCAATGAATCCGCGCTGTGTCACCTGAAGAGCATTGATCATGGGTGGCACAATCCGCACAGCAGGCAATGGCGCGGCCACGGTCACCCTGCTCGGCTGCCACTGGTAGCCGTCGGCGACATACAACACGGGCTGCATCCACACCGCAGGATGATGTCGTTCCCGATCCTGCATCGCTAATCGCGCATCCCATAACGCAGTCAGCGGATCGGAACCCCGCAACAGCGACGGATAAAAATCCGTGGCCCAGTGCTGCCCATGGCGATCTTCCACCGGGCCATCCATCCCAATCACCACCGGAACCCCTTGCTGGCACAGTTGGAACGCCAAGCTCGCGGTGTCACCCTGGGCTTCCGCACTATGGCACGCATTCAAAAACGCCAACTGCGTCCGCGGGCGCAACCGCTGGCTGAGCAGCGCCATATCCTTCGGGTCAGCCCGCCCGCTGCCATCGTCAAACAGCACCACGGGTCGGCCATCATGCCAGTCGCTATGCCCTGTGAAATGGTAGATCACTGGTTCTCGATACGAGGGAATCGTGCGCAACAACGCATTCATCGTCGGGGCCAGATCGTGCCAAATCACGGGCAGCGCGGGGATCGCCTGCTGCACCTCTTGGGCAAGCGGTGTGACGAGGAGCGATGCAGGAAGCGCATCGAGGGGTTGCCACTGCCCATCCCGTTTCCACAGCAACGGCTCGCAGGATTGAACGACCAACCGATAGGGCTGTGTTCCATCAGGCCGATTCGCGGCCAGCTGGGCCTGCATGCGTTCGGTCATGGGGACTAACCGAATGAACAGAGTTTCGGTAATCGCCCACCGTCCCTTGATGCGCAACCACTCCCATGGAATCGCCTGAAGAATCGGATCACTGCTCCGAATCGCGAGGACGGCCTCTGGATCAGGAGCGGGAGCTACCAGCCAATCAGCGGGCCAGTGCTCACCGTGCAACGCCGTATACAACGCATCCCCATAGGCAATCCCATCGGCATCGGGCGTGGCCAGCGGGCGCTGGGCGAGCAACAGCTGGGGATCGAACGTGCCCAACACTCGTCCATCAATAACAACTTTCGCTGTACCATTATCGTGCATTATCAAATCAATGATTAGCAATTTATTTATGAAATCTTTGTCTAATACGGATTTATTTGGTATATTTTTTCTATCTACTATTTGTACATCATTTATACTTATAGTATAAACTGGTATACCCGCATTATTTATTAAAACAATACGAAAAGATCCTGTACAGGGTTTATCAGTGGCAGTTATAAGGAATCTTGCCGGACCATATGTACCCCCAAAACGATGTAATATTAGCGATGATGTATCAATGGGTTCATAACTAAATAAGGGCATTGTTTCTAGTAAACAGTAGAATTCATACTCTTCACTAGAAGATGTCCATTCAATATTCTTATCCGATAGCTCAATATCGACTGTTAAAACATATGTTTTTCCAGCTTCGGCTTCTTTAGGATAGCTGATCAATGGTTTTATATTTATTGTTGATGATTTACTTATCATACAATATTACCTAAAGATTTTCGGCTAATATTTAGAAATACGAAAGGATTTCCATAATATACATACATTGATGTATAAAGAAAATTAAGCCAATTCTCTTTAGTATCACTTTTATTTAAAGTATCAAGGGCATGCCCTCGAATCTGGCGTAATATTTCAGCAATATAAATAGAATTACTACTATTTGATGCATGAAATATTTTTTTCGCAATTTGAGCCGCATGCAAACATCCTATGGGACCCATCGTGCCAATATATCCATGAGCAAGCAGAGCAAGAGCCGTCTCTGGTAGTCCATATGGTCCATCAGCATCCAGAATAAGCCGACCAGAGTGACAGGCATTTATAAATACAATTCTATATTTAGTATCATGCTCTTCAACTTCCTCTAGATCTACAGCAACGATATTATTTGAAGGATTTTTGAATGATCCAATTGATGTTTCATATTTATGATTATGAACAAATATCCCATGACATGCAAGGTAAATTAATCCAATATTATCAAGAGTATTAGATATTCTATCCACAAATTCTGGTATCCCAAAATATATATCTGTTTTATATATATCAAGATTACTCCTCTCTTCTTGCGAATATTCTATTTCCTTGTCATCTATATATGCCACAATATCTCCAGAAAATTCAAAATTCTGAAAGCTCAATAGCTTATCATATCCATTTACACCTCTTATCAATGTCCAACGTGTAATATTTGCAATAATTCCTAAATATAATTTTCTATCTAAACGTATTAATTCCCAAGGTATTTCAAATCCTGTTTTATCATAAATTATTAATGAAAATTCACTTTGACAAATATTATAGAATTCTCGTAACCATATTATCAATTCAGAAAATTTATTCCTTGATAAATATTTAAAAATATTTCTAATTTTCTTTGGATCTTTTTCGTCAATTATTAAGTCAGCTATTGATTTTTCTGTATAATCTTTAATATCTTGACTGAAATAATTATTACCTGCCCATCCTTGTAAATAAATTTTCTTTTCAGAAGGATTATTCACATAAAGAATAGCTGTCTTATGTGGTAATTTTTCTTCAGGATTGATATTAGATGATTTCAGTATAAGATCCATTTTTGATGAATTATCTTCTAATCCATCAACTTCTATCATAACTGATGTCAATATTTGACTAAAATGTGATTTAGGTAAGTTATATCGTAAATTCAAGTAGAAATAAAATTTATTTACTGTATTAGATACACGTAAATTAAATGTATATCTTTTATTATGATGATTCAATGGATTCACAATATAACGCAAATCATCAAAATATATATTATCATTAGGTTCGTCAATACCAATACTTATAACTATATCTTCTATAATATAAATTGAATTTTGATTTTCTATATCCGATGAAAAATTCCTAATTCTTCTCGACTCATTTATATTTGTAAATACATTAACAATATATAATGAACCTGGATTTAAAACCCATACACCTTTTTCATTCGTTGTAGCACCATATATATCTAATTGAAAAAACCATTTATACATTTCATTCATACTTATTACCTTTTGTACAGATAAGTATCAATTACTTCAAAAGAAGCATCTAATGCGCCAGCAATATTTAATGGCAAATTAACATAAGTAGAAATTAATGGACTAATAACAAAAGACTCTAATCGCTGAAAATCTCTAATTTTATCGGCTATAGATAACGTATCTTCGATTCCTTCACGTTTTATACCATAAGGATAATTTAATGTGTAGCTTGCATTTAATGGAACATTTCCTCTTCCATCCGTCAAAATCACCAAACGAGCAGCATTAATAGTATTACGCCCGCGATTTAATATATTTTGTAAAGTCTTTAAAACCAATTCAAAGCCATGTGCCAAAGGAGTTGCTTTTCCAGGAAAAGCATTTAAAGCTTTAGCCATATTAGGAGATAATACATTTTTCATTTCTATTTTATAGGCTCGTAACTCATACAATGCATCTTCTCTCTCTATTCCTACCTGGATAATTACGATAGGTGAACGCTCTTTATAAGCCCACTGGAAATGATATTCTAAAACTTTTTCTAGATCTACTTCTTTTAAAGAAGTATAATCAATCAAGAGTATCAAGATGCTTTTTGATACAGTAAGTCTTCGATACGATTTAAGATCCGATAAAAATAATTTCAACTTACCTTTTTTTGATCTACGAATAGGTTGGTATATGATAGAAGATAAAATTGTCGGTACAATAGCTATATCACTAAGCGTTGTTGCAGATTTCACTCCAATATGTACACCTTGTGGCTTTATACGAAATTTATGTGTTGATATAGGAATTTGTAAAGAATAAATATCGTGATTGGAAATAATTTTATCTTCAGGATACAGATCTTCTATCAAGATATCAGTATTATCAAATAATTCAATATCAGATTCTTGTTTAGAAGAAATCACCTCATCTACATCTTTTTTTAATAATTTGCTTGGTTCGGATAAATTTCCGACTGATTGAGGCTCTGATATATCAGTAAATGGCTCTATATCCTTATCACCATCTATAGTATCTTGATTATAAGAAATATGATTGTGATAGCGTTTAGCCTCTGGTATCACTCCCAATAATTCAGCAGCATCAATCACATCAGCATTAGTAATTTGTATTTGCCCTTTTATTCGAGCCAGTGCTATTGTTAATCGAGCAAGCGTAATATCTCGTCTCATACTTGTAGCATTAGGAAACATTGCTGCAACAAACGATAAAAATTTATCATCCCATACAGGCCACGGTTTATTGATTGAGGCCAATCCAATCTTCCAATTATCCGAATTCATAGAACAAGAAAATTGTTCATAATCGCTTATATCCGTAGTTAATGGAGATTGTAAACGCAAGGTAAACCGATCAAGTAAGTGAGGAGAAACATCTCCAATATCCCTTCTTGAACAAGCAGCAAGCCACCATGTATTTGGAATCCATGATTCGTGCTGCCCATGACGCTCTAATGAAATAATATCACTACCAATACTAACAACACATGCCCGTTGAGCAGCTAGACTTAATCGTGTAATATCTGGTATAGTCACAATACGCGGTAATCCATTATTTTCTCTCAAAAGCCCTGTATAACTGGGTAAGAATGAACTAATTGATTTATTTCCCCACAAGGTATCTTCATCTTCTATACTGGAAAGATAAACATGATCAGGTGGATTCACTACTATTGAAATTATCTCGCTAAGGATATCCTTCATTAATACAAGTAGTTGCGGATGTGCATCTAATATCAGAATCCCTTTTAATCCAGGAACCATAACAGATGCAGCAAGAATATGATTAAATTTTTGGTAGATTCTATTCATATTTACTAATCAATCTTGTTAGTAAATCATCATCATTTTTATTCCATGATTGATTAAAATTCTGACGTCGATGTTGGAGTGCCAATGGGGCTACAGTACGAATATGTTCAATCGTTACGGCAGACATTCCTTCTCTTGCAGCTAGCGCACGTGCTGCCAAGGCAAGAATATAGTCTCCTCGATGACTTTCTGACTGAAATCCCATTGCTATATGTATACATACTTCTTTATTATCAGTCGATAATGTTGTATCTGCAAATTTCTCTCTTGCTGTAATAAGAGATTGATAACAATAATTATTATCTTTATAGGCTTGAGTAATCCATGAAGACTTTTTCTTTTGCTGTAGCTCGAATATAGCAGCATCAAATTCAAGAACTGTTTGTAGTATCTGAGAACGAATATTGATATCTTTTTCGATTGATATATCTGCCATTAAGCCAAATCGGTCTAATAGTTGTGGGCGTAAATTCCCTTCTTCAGGATTCATTGTACCAACAAGCATAAATTGAATAGGTTTAGATTCATTACGTCCTTCACGCTGAATTGTTAGGATTCCCGTCGAAGTTACATCTAGAATAATATTTACAATATGATCATCAAGTAAATTTACCTCATCAATGTAAAGCAACTTACCATTGGCATCCTCTAAAAGACCAGGCTGTGGTCTGGCTTTCCTGTTCATAAGTGCATCAATCTTCCATCCACCAATAACTCTATCCTCGGTTGCATTTATAGGTAAAGTAACAGGCATAGATTTTGATACCATGATGGAGAACGCACGAGCTGTTGTAGATTTGCCTGTTCCTCGATGTCCGCTAATCAAAACACCGCCCAGTCGAGGTGCAATAAAAGCTAATTCTAGTCCCAATTTCAGTGTCTTTTGTCCAACAATACGACTGTACGGTAAGACTCGTAAAGAAAAACTATTCAAATTTATTTGTGCTTCCATAACATTTTTACCTGCAATTGAGCCTCTGCCCCCAGCTTTGTCAAAATGGCCCCGGTTTCGGTATTTAATTTAATCGCAAGCTGAATCTCAAATTCGCTTGGTCGAATAGCCATATCAATATCTTGTATAGCCTGATAAGCCATACTTGCACAATCGCGGGCTAGGTTCAAGCCTTGTCGAAAGACATTTTGCGTTTTAGTAAGAACATCAGTCACAGATCGTTGGCTATGATCGTAAAAAGAATTAGCAGTATCAGCCTCATCGAGTTCTATATTAATTTCTATTGGTACACCATCGACCATATAAGTATCTCTAATAATAGTCATAGATAATGTCCCCCATACATATATCACATAAATGGTTAGTGAGACAATACTATCACAAAGGTATTGGACTAGTCTAGATAATAGAAGAGCTATTTAATCACTAATAGTTGGATGAACGGATTGAGGGGTATATATATACGCTTGATGTGAGTTATGATGAAAGCATTGCTTGACAAACAAGGACGGAAGTCCCACGATGGAAGTGCTTACCCACCATCCGAAGGAGTTCCGTCCATGGCTAGTATAGCATTTTCTGACCTGAT
>NZ_LGKP01000026.1 GCF_001306135.1 Herpetosiphon geysericola
CGACCAACACCGCAACGGCCACGTCGACCGAATTGCCAACTGTGACCGCGACCAACACCGCAACGGCCACGTCGACCGAATTGCCAACTGTGACCGCGACCAACACCGCAACGGCCACGTCGACCGAATTGCCAACTGTGACCGCGACCAACACCGCAACGGCCACGTCGACCGATGTGCCAACTGCGACCGCGACCAACACTGCAACGGCGACCGCGACAAATACGGCTACGGCGACCACGACTACTGCACTGTGGCGCTGCTATATACCTTGGGCCGCGGCGAACTAAGAGCTTAATTTGCTGCGATCACTCAGCTTTGGCCTAGCTGAGCGATCGCGGCAGGAATCCACTCCCTAAGCAGCTTTTCGGTTATCACTCCTGACTCAGCGCTAGGAATGCGTGATCCCACTCCTGGATTGGACTAATGGCTCTAGTTCTACGCTGATCCGGACGTATAATTGAGCGATCAGCATTGTTCAGACAATCCGGATTTAGGCAATGTTGTTGAGGAGCTGTGTGGTTATGGATCGCATCCACGTTCGTTTTCGTTCGTCAATTCTGTGGTGGCTGATTGGATTGGCGGCGCTGATGCTTGTGCTACCCAAGGCCAATCAGCCAGTGATGGCCGCACCCTTGGTTGATACCTATCTGCGGGTGAGTGCTGGCTCTATACACACCTGTGCGATTAAGACCAGTCGAACGCTGCAATGTTGGGGCGCGAATGACGATAATGAATCAACGCCGCCAACTGGCTCATTTGAAGCAGTGAGTGCTGGCGATGGATTTACCTGTGCTATTCGATCCTCAGATCTCGCGATCCAATGTTGGGGTGCTCCAGATTATGGGATTCTGAATCCACCAAGCGGCAGATTTAGCGCGCTTGAGGCTGGTTCGTTTCATAGTTGCGCGATTAAGCTTGATAAAACTTTAGCCTGTTGGGGCGGGAATGTTGATCCATGGGAAAGTGCACCGCAAGGTCTGTATACAAAAGTGAGCGTTGGCCAAGCCTATGCTTGTGCAATTGATACTGCGCAAGCACTCCACTGTTGGGAAAATGGCTGGGATGTATTCGTCCCGCCGCCTGCTGGGAGCTATCGCGATGTGAGTGTTGGCTATAGTTCTGCTTGTGCACTAGCAACTGATAATAGGATCAGCTGTTGGAATTACTCGACATTCTCCGATTTGCCTGCACCGCCCAATGGCTCATTTAGCCAGCTTAGCATTGGGGGCTATCATGGCTGTGGCATCGTTAGTAATACGACAATTGCCCATTGCTGGGGGTATTTTGCTGCGGCAATTGTGCCAGCTGGTACGTTTAGCCAAATCAGTTCTGGATATGGCCATACCTGCGCAATCAAGGGTGATCGCCGGATTTTGTGTTGGGGCGACAATAGTTATGGCCAACTGAATGTACCAATTGAAAGCACGCCAACCCCGCGCGTAACCGCAACCAGTACACCTTTGCCCACAGCCACTGCAACCGTAACCGCAAACAACACAGCAACCGCGACCGCTGAACCAACAGCGACCGCAACAAATACGGAAATTGTGATCGCAACCGACGAACCGACCGCAACCGCGACCGTGACTGACGAACCAACGGCAACCGATGTACCAACGGCGACTATAACCGCAACAAATACTGCAACGGCGACTGATGTGCCAACGGCGACCGCGACTGATATGCCAACGGTGACTGCAACAAATACAGCGACTGCGACTGACGAACCGACGGCAACTGATGTGCCCACCGTGACCAATACTGCAACGGCGACCGCGACCATGCCAACAGCAACCGCGACCACAACTCCCTTAGTGTGGCGCTGTTACATTCCTTGGGCAGCGAACTAAAACTGCAATGCCATGCTCCTAGACAGTTGGAGCATGGCATTGGCTATGATTTAGTTGGTTAGGCGTTAATATTGCGAACTGGGAAAATTGCGCGGAGCCGTTCATCGCTCAGATACAGGCCACCCCACAACAAGCCCCCAATGATGATTGGAAAGATCAACGAGAATAGCGGATCGCCGATCCGCACATGGCTGGCGATTGCCCCACCAAGATAGCCAGTAAGCAGAACCGCCCCCAGGACGGCGGTGCGGGGAATTGCATACACGATGGTACAGACAATCAGTAGCAACCCCAAGCTTAAGGCAATGCCCTCAGGGTAGCCCAGTGCCGCGAACGATTCAGCAACCGGAGCTGGATTAAAAAGCTTGTAGCTGCCATCAAAAAGCAGGAATAGAATTGGTAACCCACGCATGATCCTGCTGGCCCACAGGCTGGTTTTTGAGCTGGTTGCGGTTAGCTTTGTCATGAATTCTCCATTCCACGAAGCTAAACCAAACGTTGTGGCCGCCGAATTAGGCTTCGACTGCCGCTTGTTCAAGCAATTCGAGCGCAACTGCTTCAAGCATTGCCAGCGCGCTTTGCATGCCCGATTCCATACCTGAATTGACATGCCCATCGCGATGCTCTTGGCAGCTATGTTGCACCAGCAGGGTCAAGTTTGAGCCACCTTCGCGATCGGTGAAGCTTAAGCTATTAAGGGCTTCGCCATCGGGCATGGCTTCGTACACTTCGGTGCAAACCAGCCGCTCATTGGGGATAAGTTCGCGATATTCGCCATGAAATGCCACTTCAAAGCCAGTGTCTGTAACCGTGACCCAACGCCACATGCCGCCAATTTTCAAATCAATATCAGCGATAGTGACCGTGCCATGGCCTGCTGACCACCAGCGTTTCACCAGTTCAGGCGTAGTCCAAGCCCGATACACCAGCTCCTTGGGCACATTAAAATCACGGCTAATTTGAATTTGGGTGTCGGTTGGCAGTGTAACCACTGCTGAATGTTTGTTGACAAGCGTTGGCATGGGTTAATCCTCCTGATCATCCAATTCTTCGAGCAAATCATCCAAGGCATCAAAGCGGTCGTTCCACATTTGTTCGTAGCGCCGAATCCAATCGTGGACTGGTTTGAGCGCCCGCCCATTTAATCGGTAGTGGCGTTGCCGGCCATCATCGCGCACGAGCACCAGCCCGACTTCACGCAAGACATGCAGGCGTTTGGATACCTGCGGTTGAGCCAGCCCAAGCTGCTCAACCAGTTCGTTGACGGAAAGCTCGCCATTCGCGAGCAGGTCGAGAATTTGCCGTCGCCCAGGCTCTGCGATCGCGTTGAATACATCGGTTGTTGTTGCTGCACGTGCCATATAGTTATTATATGCCAATATGGGAATATATCAAGGGGTAATTTGGCTGAATGGGCAAATTGGGCTGATCAAAAATATAAAATGATAGAGCAAAGCCTCTTGCCAGTGCCGTAGAAGCGAGGCTGAGGGCGTATGGCCATTTACCGATCGGTTACGCGCTGGTCAACGATTTTAGCAATTGCTACGACGTTTGGCCCCTCGCATAATTCAAGTAATTCACCTGGTTGTAGCCACGCCTCTGTGCATGGTTCTTCAATAATCAAAGCGCATTGTTGGGCATAGCCTATGTGGGTTTGTTGATCATATTCGAGGTTCATGATCCGAATACTCCAAAGATACTGTGGATAGCGCTGCCAACGAAAATTAATCCACATCGTTTCAAATATGGGGTGTCTACGTCCGCCAAGATGGGCAGGAATCATCATAAATTCAATGTTAATTGAAGCATTCATTGATTCCTCGTCGTTCGTTATGCGTGAGTCGGTTATTTTGCCAACTGCTAGAACATTGTAACCATCGAGCATTTCGATGCGTGCGCCTTGTTGCAGCGAGTCATTTGGTAATGGATCATGGGTTAATAAGCGACAGATTGCGAAGCCTTCGCGTGTGCTTGGATCATATTCAAACTTAATACACTTAATATCACGTCTTTCTGCGATATAGGTTTTAATATTGCGTTGCCAACGAATGCTAAGACTCATATTATTCCACGGTGGCCCACTATGTCCACCAAAGTGTTTGGGAATCCAAAAAAAGTCAATTGAAATCAAAATTGCCATCGATTGTTTCTCCTTACGAGGATTTAATTCTGCTCTACTATACTGGGCTTTGTGGCTCAAAGTTCGGCTATGCTCTGCTTTGGTGTATCCTAGTGGCGCACAATTGTTTGTCGCAGCAAAGGAATGAGGATGAATTTAGCCGAGCCAGTTGATGATCACGCGCACTATCGCGCCGTTTGTAGCTTGATTGAAGCCGATTTGGCGGCCTTGCCCACTGGCTTGGCCGAGGCCTTACAAGCCCAATTCAGCCAATTGAAACAGGGTCGATTTAGCCAGATTGCCGCGCTCTTGCCTTGGTGGTTGCGTGAGCAGTTTGCGCTTGCCAGGCCAATCTATACGCAGCTTGGTGCGGCCCAACTCTATGGCTGGTGGTATTATTGGGTCCAAGATAATGTGTTGGATGGCGATGCTGAGCCAGCGTTATTGCTTGGCGCGCATTTGGCCTTACTCCGCCAGCTTGAGCTGTATACAGAATTAGGCTTGGCGCAAAGCCCAATCTGGCCGCTATTTCGCCAACTGACGCTTGCATCAGCGCTTGGGCATCAGCAGGAATTGGGCTATCGCTTGAGCGAATTGGCAAGTTTGGGTGTGGATCAATTGGCCAATTTTGAGCAAACAGTCTTGCTGGCACGTGCCCAACCCTTCTTTTTCAACAGCCGTGCTCAGGCTTGGCTGGCTGGGCACGATCCATTTGGCCCAACCGCGAATCTGGTTATCGAAACGCTTGAATGTTTGACCTTGGCGCGCCAATTCAGCGATGATGCCAGCGATTGGATCGACGAACTTAAACAGGATAAACTCAACAGTGTGGCCTGTCGCTTTTTGGTCTATTTGCACCAGCAAGCAGTATTTGATGATTTTAGCCAGTTGACGGCGGCTCAGGTTGCTGGCCAGCAGATTCTGCATGAAGCATTTTGGCATGAGCTTGAACAAGCAAATCAGGCCTTGATTGCGCAGACCTTAGGCAAATTGCGCGCGGCAAACCTTCAGAGCTTGGCCCAATTGCTTGATTTGCAAGCCCAAGCCAATCTGGCGCTGTGGGCTAATCACGCAACCTATCGCCAACAATTACGTGGTTTTTTTGGTTTAGCAGCGAGTGAGTAACGCTTGATGAAAACACATTACGAGGTTCTTGGGGTTGCCACGAGCGCCGATGCTGCCACGATTGATGCAGCATTTCGCCGTTTGGCACGCCAATATCACCCTGATATTAATAAAGCTCCTGATGCTACGGCCTTGATGCAGGCCTTGAATATTGCCTATGGCGTGTTGAAAGATCCTCAAAAGCGCCAAGCTTACGATCGCGAGTTGAGTGGCCAGCGCGAACAGCCGCGTCAACGCCAACAATCAAGTGGCAATGCGATCAACGATTTGTTTGCGGTAGCTTGGCATGCGGCTCATCCAGCAGTCTATCTGTACGAAAATCACACAGTTGAAATTGCTGGCAATAGTTTTCGCTTTGATTTTGCCTATCCTGCCCAGAAAATTGGGATTATTTGCCAAGCTTCGAGCAGCGCCCAAACAACCTGGGCCGATTGGCAGGTGATTCAATTAACCGCCCAGCAAATTTTGAGCAATCCGATGGCGGCGGCAGAATCGGCCTATCAAGCTTTATCCGAAACCGCCTACGCCAGCACCAATCCTGAGGAATATGCTGCGGCGCAGGCCGAATTGCGTTGGACTGAAGAATGGCTCGAAAAATACGATCAAAGTCAAGCCACTGGCGAAGATTTTGAAGATCAAATTCGCGCCAGTCTCGCCCCGCAATACAAGCCAATGCTCGATTTGGCTTTGGTTGGCGGAGTTGGCGCGATTGTCGCGACGGCTATAGTTGGGGCAGTTATTAATCTGGCGATTGTTGGCTTTATAGCGATGGTTGTGGGCGCGTTGGCGGCTGTGCGCTTTTTGCCAAGCTTCATTCAGCCATGGTCTGATGACTTGCGAATTAAGGTATTTGGCGGGATTGCTGGGGTTTGTTTGCTCTTGTTGCTGGTCGTGCATGGCGGTAGTGCCATTGGCTTGGTGGTTGGGGCCAGCCTGATTGGCGGCTTAGTTGGCTATGTCTATGCCATGCGTCAGCAAGCCCAACCATAATAAGAGGTAAGCAATGCTCATGCCGCGCTGTGTGCCTTATCAACGAGTGATTTTGGCAACCACATCTGCCCAACCAAGCTGGCGTTTAAAGCAGACCCTGCTGGAATATGAGCGCTATGTGCGCCAAATCCCCAATACTGAGCGTTTTGCAATCGTGGGCATGCGCCTAATTCCGCAACCCAATCGTCTGCTTAGCTTTCGCGATTTGGCTATGCGCGATGGCAAGTTTTTGGCTTTTGCAGAATTAGATTGGGCGGTGCAGATTATTGGCCAAACCTTGCTCGCTGTTTTGGCTGAGCAGCAAGCCCAAGGGCGGGTGATTACCGGCTTGCACTGCGATATTACCAGCTGCGTGGTGCATCCGGTTGATTCTGCTGAACGCCATTTTGTGCAAGCGACGAGCAATATTCTGGCTCGTTGTTTTAACGCCGAGCAGCTTGAGGCGTGCGATTGAGGCGCTATGGATGAGCTGCCCACACTTCGATGCCATAATAATAATTTTCAGACTTAGAGCCAATCGAGATTAACCATTGACCATCATGTGACCAGCTGAGTTCATCGATATGTACATAGTGGCTTTTCAGTGTGGCATAAGCTTGCCATGAATCGCTGTGCCAGATGCTAATGGTATGGTCGAGATGGCCGATTGCCACCAGTGGCTGGCTTGGATGGATGGCGATCTTGTGGCTTGTGGCGTATGGCATGCGATACTCTGCCTCTAACTGCTGATTCCATGGATTCCAGCGCTGAACAAGTGACGAATGGTGAATCCCATAATGCTGTGGTTCGGAGCCTGTACATAATAAACTTGCGCCATCGCTACTCCAAGCAATATCTACAACTGGGCTAAATCGATGCGTAGGCCAGATGGTTGCAACATCACCCTCATCCCAAATGCCTATTGTGCGATCCATGCTGCAACTGGCCAAAATCGCTTGCGTCGGATGAAAGGCAAAGCCTAAACTGTGGCCATTATGAACGCTTAGCAGTCGAATTGTGGTTAAATCATTGGCATTCCAACGCTTAATATCGCCAAAACTGTCACAAGCAAACTCTTTACCAAGCCGATCACTTTGAATTAATGTTGGGTAGAAGCCATCCCAAGGTTCCATTGCTGCTTGATCATCATCATAGATTGGGCCTTCGAATAGAACTTGAGGCGACTGGTTTAAACCGTTGACCCAATGCAAAGCCCGATGACCGTACTCATTCGTACTATAGATGGTTGTGCCATCGCTGCTCCATGTTAGTCCAAAGGCTATCCCTGTGCGGCGGCTGCGATGCTGAGCAGTGCGCGCTAAGCTCGGAATTGCGATCTCTTGGATGGTTCCATAATCATAGCAGACGGCCATTTTTGGATAGCACTGATTAATTGCCAGATCACGGATGGGCTTGCGTAACGCACTATGAGCATAGCAATAAAAATTCATCAAATTCTCTATTAAGCCGCTTGAAATATAACGAGCCTGAGCATAAATACTGATAAACCTAGTGCTTTCGCCACACAATGGGTTTATCATTGTGTGATGAGTTGTGGCATTATTAAGGAATGTTATGGAAGCGAATCCACCAAATCCCATTCGCATGTATGGCCATGCACGTTGCCCTGCTGTTCCTCCTGTGCGCGGTATGCTCAATCGAGCTGGAGTTCCATATGTCTATATTAATATTCATAACGATCCAGCGGCGGCGGCACTTGTGCGGCAGATCAACCATGGTAATGAAAGTGTTCCAACTTTGATCTTTCCCGATGAAAGTACGCTAACCGAACCAACGACACGCCAGCTGAGGGAGCGGCTCGCGCAATTTGGTTATCGTATTCCATGGACTGCCCGCCTGATCGGCCATGGTTGGAAGATTCTGATTGTTGCGGGCGTTGCTTTTGCGATTATCCGCGCTTTAGGCTGGCTTTAACCGCAGTTGCAATGCTGATCATAAGCTACTCCCCCGCCCATGTTCAATGGCAGCTGTGGCGAGGGGAGCATGGTTTATTTTAGGGTGCTATAAGCCTAGTTGCTGGCGTTGTTCGTGGTTGAGCGCCAAATTGCTTAGTTGTGCATTTAAGCGCTCAATGTGGTCGCTTTGCTCAAGTGCTTGGGCCAATTCGCGCCGCGCTAGCAAGGCTTGAGCGTACTCCAAAACTGGCGCATCGGGATAGCGGGCCAGGACATTGTCGAGGGTTTTAGCGGCTGCTTGATCATCGTTTTTGAAATCGCGCAGGCGGGCCGCTACCGCGAGGGCGCGTTGCAACGGCGATTGGTCGGGGTTTAGGTAGGCTTGGGAGGCGGCTGCATCCTCGTCGCCTTGTTTAATGAAAATAATCGAATTGCCAGCATTATCGGTGAGCGTAAATCGGCTTTGGCCCGGCTTCATGCGCGAGATACGCGGAAAGCCTTGGGTTGGCACTTTGCCCAAACTAGCCTTCAAGCGTGTAGCAAATTGTTGGTGCAACTGCTCAACCTCCGAAACAATGATTAGACAGGTGCTATAGTTTTCGGCGGGCGGCAGGTGTTTCAATCCAAAGAAGTGCAAACAATAATCGTCGGCATTGATGACGGCATAGGGGTTGGGCTTGCGTTGGGTATAGCTGACCGTAAAACCAAGGTTACGCCAAAAATCGATGGTCTGATCGAGATCGACGCAGGGCAGCGCTGGAATTGTGGTTGGCATAATCAGCTCCAGATTAAACCGCTTAGGCTGGCAGTATACGCTGGGTAAGCTTGGGTTGGCTCAGTCTTGGGCTGGATTTTCTGCTTGGGCTGCCAAGGCCTCGAAAAAGCGGTCAAGCCCACCTGGAATTGCGGTAATCAACAGCACACACGTTTCGGGGTGATCATTGCGAAAAAAGTGGCGTGTGTTTTGGGGAAAGTGGGCGATGCCACCAACCTCAAGCAGCCATTTATTACGCTCGTCGCCCACCGTGCAACGCCCTGCCTGCACCAGCAAAATCTCCATTTCGACCTCGTGTTGGTGCAGCACCGCGCCTTGGCCAGCCAGCAACGTAACCTCCAAGACCGTGCATTGGTTGTTCGTGGCGGCGCTGGAGATTTTGCAGCGAATATCACCAATCAGGGTTGTGCCTTCTTCCGGCAAGACGACAGAAATTGGCATAAATGATTCACTCATTGGGCAATCCTTCCGTGCTCAATTGACGATCTATGATACTCGGATTTGGCCGGAAAGGTTCATGAGAATTGGGGAGTAAAAGAAGAAGGGGCTGCTTAGTATCAAGCAGCCCCTTTGTGGCTCGATGAAATCAAAACAACGCTTTAGCTTTCCATTGATTCGATGATTGGTTTGATATGGTCTGCATAGCGATCAATGAAGGCCTTAAATTCGCCAATCCATGCATCAATCAATGCTTTACTCATGGGATTGTTGGTAGTGAAGATATAGCTTGGCCCTGCAATTCGTAATGGATTATGATTATGGATGATAAAGCCTTCAAGCTCCAGTCCTGAATCGATATAGTCAATATCTACCTCAAAGACAATCCAATCACTATGTTGCGTTTTACCAAACCCAAGGGAGCTACAAAATGTTAATGAATCGTTATAGTACATATGAATATTGGTAAAGATAGGCACTTGAAATTGGGCACGAATCTTGTATTCCAATGCTATGAAGAGTGGTTGGAGTTGTGCCCACAAATAGTCGCAAAGGGTATTATTCATTATTGCTCCGCTGAATAATAATTATCTGTTGCGCTCCTCGACGATTTTGCCGATTGCTAAGATTCGATTGTTACCAAATGTTAGTTCAAGCAATAATCCCGGTTCAAGCCAGCCTTGCGGTAACGGTGTATTGATCAGAAACTGACAGCGTGCATAGCCTTCTCTGGTTGTTTCGTCATAGTCAAATTCGATCCATCGAATTGTTCGGCCCTCGCCATTGGGGCTATCTCCATATTTTTGCCAACTAATGAGTGTCATCATGGTCTCAAAAGGAGGATTTGGATGTCCACCAAAATGGGGTGGAATCCACAAAAACTCAAAATGAATCCAGATTGGCATTGTGTTTTCCTCAAGATTAACCTGTGCTGACCTACTTTACCCCTGCTCCGTCAAAATAGTTCACTGTTGACCCCTCGTTTGGTGCGAATTTAATGACTTTTGCGCTAAACGACAAGCCTAGGATAGCCTAGTTGCGTATGGGCCGCGCAATCCCATTAGAGGTTATTTTTGGATAGGACTATTGGCCGGATTGACTTTGGCTATGCGTCGGGTAGACTCTGGTTATCCACTGAACCATTTGCCGTATAGATGGAATGACCGTTGATCCTGCGATCAAGCGTTCATGGCACTAGTTTGTGACGAGGAGTCCATTCATGAAACGTTTTTCCCTAAAACTCCTGCTCGTATTGTTGGTAGCTGGTACATTTAGTTCAATTACCCTCGCCTCGGAAGGCCAATCGCTTGACAGCGCCGAACGCAACCGTTGCCGCCGCCCAGGCGTTGATTGTGTGTTCGAAAAGGTCGAAGCCTATGTTGAAGCTCGCTATGGCGTTGCTTCATTGCCCGACTTGGCTCCACCAACTGCCAATTATGTGAATGCTTCACAAGCTGGCGAAATTGTTTTCATCTCATCGGCTGGCCCAGAAATTTTGACTGGTAGCGGTGGATTCCTCAAAGGCGAGTTGCCAACTCTCTCGTTAGCAACCGCTCAAGAAGCTGCAATGTTGAGCTGTGTGCGTGGCTTGCGCTTCCTCAAATCGACAATTGGCGACCTCGATCGGGTTGATCACATTGTAATGGTGACTGGTACGGTCAACGTCGTTCCAACCTACGATGATGTTACCTCAGGCCCAGTTGTTGGCGCACTCGGCAAAACTGTCGATGGCTGCTCAGACTTCTTGGTAACGATTTTCGGCCCCGAAGCTGGCAAGCACGCCCGTTCATCAGGCGGTAAAGTTGCCTTACCTTTCAATATGGCCACCGAAATTGAATTGATTGTTGAAATCAACTAAACTGGTTAAATGGGTATGCCGCTGCATCATGCACGGCATACCTTCTTTCATGTAATCCCCGCTTCTCACAAGGCCCACCGCATTCTTCAATCATTGCGCTCGGGTTTCAGGGACAAGGAGACGCTCCTATGCAGCTTGCAACCAAACGCTCATTCTGGCTTCTTGGCAGCTTATTGGCCTGTAGCTTAGCCGCTTGTGGTACGGCCCAGCCAACCACCCAACCAACCAATACTCCCAGCGCAACAGCTGCACTGAGCCAAACCAGTACCAGTGCTAGCTATCAGGTTGAAGTCTGGAATCCGCCGTTTGATTTTGCTAGCCCCCGGACGACGACCGATTATGTGCCGCTGGTGCTGGCTGATAAAGTTGAAACGATTTGTGTCTCGATTCCACACATCAAAGATAGCTATTGGCTGGCGGTTAATTATGGCATCGTCTCCGAGGCCGAACGCTTGGGCGTGAATGTCGAAATCGTTGAAGCTGGCGGTTATGGCAATTTGCCCACCCAAATCACCCAAATTCGCCAATGTGTGGCCAATGGCGCCAAAGCTGTGGTGATTGGCTCTATCTCGCTTGATGGGCTTAACGATTTGATTGTTGAACTGCAAGGCCAAAAGATTCCAGTAATTGCCTTTATGAATGATATTTCGTCGAAGGCTGTTACCGCCAAATCACTTTCAGTGCCAGGCGAGGGTGGCCAAGAAATTGCCAAATATTTGGTGCAAAAACATCCCAAAGGCAGCGAGCCAGTTGATGTTGCATGGTTCCCCGGCCCAGAGAAGGCTGGTTGGTCGAAAGCAGCAGACGAAAAATTCAAAGCTACTATTACCAATGGCGCAATTAACCTTGTTGAAACCAAATATGGCGATACTGGTAAAGAAGAACAGGCAAAATTAATCGAAGAGGTCTTGATCGCGCATCCAGAGATCGATTATATTGTAGGTACTGGCCAAACAACTGTAACTGCTGCCGAAATTTTGCGCGAACGCAAGCTGCAAGATACAATCAAGCTGATGGCGTATTACATCAGCCCAGAAGTCTATGCAGAATTGCAAAGCGGCGGCATCCAAGCGGCGGCGGTTGCGCCACCAGTCACGATTGCCCGCATTGCGCTCGACCAAACTGTGCGCATTTTGGAAGGCAAAGAATATATGGCCCACGTTGGCCCCAAAAGTTTTGTGATCGATACAACATCACTCACAACGTTTGACCCAACGACCTCAATCCCACCAGAAACGTTCAAAATTACGCTGCGCGTGTCGCAATAGGTTGTTGTAGGTGGAGGATGGACGATGCTCCATAGTTTACGCAGGCAGGTTATTGTTATTCTCTTATTGGGAACATCTCTGTTGGCGTTGCTTAATTTAGCGATTAATACCCGTGGCTTGGTGGCTGTGCGCAACCAAGCCACCAATGATAGCACCGCCGCGTTGCAAGCCCAAGCTGAACAATATCTCCTGCGCATTGCTCAAAGCCACGCTGCCAGTACCGCCCAAACGGTGCGGGCGGTGCAACAGCTGGCAGTTACCACTCGCACCTATTTGCAACAACCAACAACCCAAAGCCCACGCTTGCCAGAGTTAAGCGTGGCTCGTAATGGTCGCCAATATGCCAGCGGTGCAACCACGGTCTTGGTGATTGCTAACCCTGATCAGGCCCGAGCGCTAGCCGATATTGGCTATAGCCAACGGCTCGAAGATGTATTGCCAAGCTTGCAAATTAGCGTTCCCGAAATTGTGCGCATCTCGTATTTGACCGCCAATACCCTGCGAACCTACCCCAACATGACGCCCAACGATCCACCAGCTGATTGGCAACCAAGCCAAGAAGCAGCCTATGTTGCCAGCCTGCCAGCTAATAATCCGAGCCGCGCCTTAGCTTGGACAGAAGTCCACCAGTCGATCGATCAATCGCAACCCTTGATTTCGGTTGCTGCGCCAGTTTACGATAATGCTGAATTTTTGGGCACGGTTAGCGTCGATGTTAGCCTTGATCGCTTGGCATTCTATCTCAAGGGCTTGATTCTTGATGAATCGAGTTTTGCCTTTTTGATTACCCAAAAGGGCGAGGTTGTTGCCGTAACCGAGGCTGGCCAAGGCGGCGTTGTCCAGCAAATTTTGACCAATCAATCGAATAACGCTAGTTCTTCAATGATTAACGATTTGCAAGCTGGCCGCGATGGCGTGACGACGATCTTTATGGATGGTCGCGGCTATGTGGTGGCTTATGCAGCTATTAGCGGCATTCCCTGGGCTTTGGGTTTAGCTTCGCCATTGGATGAAATTACCGAGCGCACCCAAGAAACTGCCAACCAAATTGCTACGATTACCAACCAAAGCCTCGCGCTGAATATTGGCCTTGCCTTGATTGCGCTGATTCTGTTTGGCTTTGGCATGGCGCTGATTTTGCGGCGCCAATTTGTCAAGCCATTGACTAGCCTGATTGGGGCGACAAACCGTGTTGCTGATGGCGATTTGCAGCCGATTGAGGTTGAAAGTAGCAACGAGTTGGGCCAATTAGCTAGCTCGTTTAATAGTATGACCGCTGCGTTGCAGGTTGCCCGCCAAGAAACCGAGGCCAAGGAAGCTGCTCGCGAAGCAGCCATGCAACGCCTCAGCGAAGTGGTCGCCAACCTCGAACACTCATTGGCAGAGCGCCAACAATTATCCCAATTGCTCCGCGATGTCGCCTCGCCAGTCATTCCAATTCTCAAAGGCGTGTTGGTCATGCCCTTGATTGGCAGCTTGGATGGCGAACGTATGCAACAAGCAACCACGATTATCTTATCGCGGGTTGAACATGAGCGGGCCAAGAAAGTCCTCATCGATATTACTGGCGTGCCAATGATGGACGAACCTGCTGCCCAAGCCTTATTGCGCATGATCCATGGCTTACGGTTGTTGGGTGCGACGGTTACCTTGGTCGGGGTCGGCCCCGAAGTCGCCCAAAGCTTGACTGCGCTCTCCGTTGATTTGAGTGCAGTCCAAACCGCAGCTGATTTGCGCAGCGCAGTTGCCCAACTCAGCCGTTCATCCTAAGATTAAGCGGATTCAAGAACCCATGCAGGGGATTGCATGGGTTCTTGTGGTTAAATCGAGCAGGAGTTTGCCATGATTATTGAGATTACTGGGCCAATTTGGTTTTGGAAAGGGCCAGCACCATGGTATTTTGTGACTGTGCCCGCAGAAGAGAGCAGTACGATCAAAGCTATTGCTGGTTTGGTGACTTACGGCTGGGGTGTGATTCCCGCCCAAGTGCAAATTGGCAAAACCCGTTGGAGCACCTCGTTAATTCCTAAAGATGGCCTGTATCTTGTGCCAATTAAAAAAACGATTCGCTTGGCTGAACAGCTTAACGAAGGCGATGAGGTTACGCTGCAATTGGAGATTGGCGAATAATGTCAATGCCTACTCTCTCAACCACCAACCTCGTTTTGGCCGCCGATGCAGCAATCGACCTGCAATTGCATACTACTGCCAGCGATGGCCAATGGGAAGCAGCCGAATTGATTGGCTATCTCAAGCGCGAAGGCTTTGGCTTGGCCGCCATCACCGACCACGATCGGCCTGAGCTTGCCAAATCAATCCAGGAATTGGCGCTTGCCGAGGCTATGCCGCTGCTGGTTGCTGCTGAACTGAGCTGCGTTTGGCGTGAGCAAATGGTTGATGTGTTGTGTTTCGGCTTTACACTCGAACCAAATCCATTAACAGCGTTGGCTGCGGATCTCCATCAACGCCAACGGACAATGATCGCCAATGCCTATGCGTATTGTTGTGATGCAGGCTTTTTAACCGCGCAGCTGCAACCGCAACTTGAGACAATTCTCAAGCAACCTTCTGCCAGCCAGCCGCATGCCTTCGCGGCCTTGGTCAAACAGCAAAACCCAGGTCTGACTCCAGCCCAGTTTTCGCAATTGATGCAGGCTGCTGGCTGCGATTTTGCCACCACGCCAATTGCCGCGGTGGTTGCAGCTGCCCAGCAAAGTGGTGCGGTGTGTATCTTGGCTCATCCAGGCCGTAGCGATGGCTTTGTTTGTTTTGATCAACCGCTGCTTGAGCAACTGTGGGCCGAAGTGGCGTTGGATGGGCTTGAGGTGGAATATCCGTTGCATACGCCGCAGCAAATTGCTATGTACCGGGCTTTTGCCGCGCAACGAAGCCTATTGACGAGCGCTGGCTCAGATTCGCATCGGCCTAGCAAGCCGCCAATTCGCTATCGGGCTGGCGATTATCGGGCCTTGCTGGGTCGTTTAGGGGTTGTGGTTGCTGAGGATCATGATGCATGAGTTATTTTGTAAAAAAGATTGAATGGGAATATGGTGAAGCCCATGGTGATTGCTTTTATCCCAATAATCAAGCGGATTTTCAAGCTCAACTCCAAGCACTTGAGTTACGAGCTAGGCAAAAAAATTATCCATTCTATGTTGAACTTGAATTCGAGGATGATAGTTATATTGGGTTTATTATTGGCCATGACCTAAGCTGTTTTTATTTTGGGATTTTTATTGCCGATGATCGCCACGCTGTACATTGTAGAACGCAGTTTGATAGCCATTATGATCCACAGATTGCTCATCCTGAGCTGATGATCGAGTATTCGTTTAAAGCAGATCATGGCGAAAAATATATGCCAGAGTTACTGCCTCATGAACAGGTGGTGCAGGCCATCAATCAGTATATCGAAACCCAGCGCTTACCGGCATATATTTTATTTACGAAGCGATCTATTATCGATCGCTATATCGAGCAATAACGCTTAGCTCTTGAATAGGAGCCGACTATGCTGCTGAATCGCTGCTTGCAGATCGCGGAAAACCGCTACCTTATCAAGTTCGTTGCCCATACTAACTAAGGCTTGGGCCGCCTCAGGCCGAACCCCGATAAAGGCCACGACCGCCCCAAGCAAGCTGCTGGCTTGCACAATTCGCTGCAACATCGCTGCGCCAGCGTAATCAAGCACCGCCACGCCTGTTAAATCCAACAACAAGATTTTGGCGCGATAGCTGCCAACTGCCGCTAAAAGTTGTTGCTGAATATCGTGCAAGCGCTCCTGATCGAACGTGCCAATCAGCGGCACCAGCAACATTTGTTGATGCAAAGGCAAAATTGGCAAACTCAAGGCCCGAATGGTTGAGCGTTGTTGATCGTTCTCAGCTAATAATTGGGCTTGTTGCTCGATTAAATGTTGCGAATTTACCAAGTTTTGGCGTAATTCTTGGGTGCTTTCAGCTACACGCTGGCTTAGCTGATCGCGCTCGGTTTGCAGCGTCGCAGTCAATTCGAGACTACGTTGTTGGGCAAGATTCATCGCATGGATTGCCTGCTGCGTCGTGCGCGAGCCGACATAGCCAAGCCCAATGATAATCACGAGTAGCGTGCTGGCCAACCCATAAACTTCAGCGTTTTGGGGCAAGCTTTGGGGGATATCTCTGGTTAATCCTGCGAGTAGCCCAAGTGCTGCGAAGCTGGCTGCGCTGGCAACCAACAAGCCACGCGGCGAGAGTGTCACAAAGCCAATTAAGATTGGCAACAAAAAGAAAAATGGCGTAAATGCAACTCGATTGGACAAAACTGGCGCGGCTACCAAGGCAATCAACGTGATTGCAATCAGCAAGCCTGCGCCGCTATTAGCTGAGCCACGGCGGGCCAGCCCAATTGCCGCTAAGCCTAAAATCCCAAAAGGGCTAACAAGCACAGCGGTTTCACGCCAACCAGCAGCAAAAATGCTCAATAGGCTAATTAAAACAACACAGCAAACTAAGAAAAAGGTGATGCCGACGATTGCTTTGCCACGGCGCCGAATATTGGCATCGGCGTGTTTGATCCGGAAAAGCAGGGCGAGTAAAGCCTTAAGACGCATAGTGCTATGGTATCCAACTAAAATAGCCAGCAAAGAATGATGTTTAACAACCAGAAGAATGCACAGAAGATAGAGCTTCTGTGCATTCTGGATCATTAATTAGGTTTGCTCGAAGTACGTTGTTAGAGTGTATCTTTGGTGATCAATTTCAGCTCGGTGCGAATCCAGCCGCTGAATTTCTCACCTTTAAGGGCACGATAGCCATAATCCATGCCGATTGCGGCCATCTGAGCACCATATTGTTCAACCGTTGCCAGCATTTTACCATCTTTGATCAACGGCTGCACTGCTGGAATGTTATCGAAGCCCACGACTTTGACTTTATCAAGCATTCCGGCGGCTTCGAGTGCTTGCACAGCGCCAAAGGCCATCGAATCGTTGGCGGCCATAATGCCTTGCAAGTCGGGGTATTTTTTGAGCCAGGCGGCGGTGATGCTTTGGCCTTCGCTGGTTTCCCAGTGGCCACTTTCGGCCCCGACAAGCTTCAGACTACCATCGGCAATTGCATCATCGAAGCCCAAACGGCGTTGCACCGCGTTATCGGCCTCGGGATTGCCTTCGAGGATCGCGACCTTGCCGCCAACTCCCAAGGCTTTGGCTAGAATATCGCCCGACATTTTAGCACCAGCGCGGTTATCGGGGCCAAAAAAGGCCAAATCGATGCCTGCGGCTTTTTTGGTTGCCTCATCGAGTGCAACATCGATATTAATTACGACAATCCCAGCTTTGATTGCTTTGGCAACTGGTGCGACCAAGGCCACCGAATCGGCGGGAGCAAGCACGATTACAGCATATTTTTCGGTAATGAAACGCTCGAAAGAGGCAATTTGAGTTGCAAAATCGCGCTCGTCGTTAATCCCAGTGGCAGTGAAATCGAAGCGGGTTGCATTTTGGCGGGCATATTCTTCAGCGCCAGCCTGCATTTGCTGAAAAAACTCGTTGCTGAGCGACTTCATTACCAAACCAATTTTGGGCTTGGTTGGGGTAGCGGTGCTTACGGGAGTGGCCTGGCTCGTGCCACAGCCTGCCAACACGCCAAGCGTGGCCAGCCCACCTAAACGTAAAAAATCACGGCGGGAATATCCGACGGAGTTTACCAGACCATGTACATTGTTAAGTGGTTTTTCCATTGGATGATCCTTCTGCCCATGGAGCATGCAAAACTAGCCTCAGACGAAAAAATTGAATTAGCTGATCAATCTTGATTAAATTCGTCATAATTTACGAACAAGTTAACTAGCCTATTTCTACGATAAATAGTAGTAGGTTTTATCCCAGCCTGCTCTAGGAGTATGCTTAAACCCGTTTAAGCGCTTTTTAACATATCTGCATAACGGATATTAAAATTTTTTGACAAATTCGTTAAGATCATTTAAGATATAGCTAATCCACTGATATGGAGCTTTACTGGAATGTTAGGGTAATTTGCTGACTGCGTAAGGAGGACGCAACATCAGGATCATCGGCCTCACCGATCCTTCATGACAACGATGTGCAATAGGTGTAGGTACAGCCGCTGTTGGTTTGGTACTGCACGATTTTGGTTAAATAACCCACATGTTGAGGAGGCACCCTTGAAGCGTCTGTTTGTTTCGAGCATGTTGATCTTGGCGGTTAGTGCGTTTGCTGGCTCAAATTCATCGTTCGCACAGTCACGTGATGTAGAAAAACCCGTCGACATTGGCGATGCTGTAGGTCTCGACCTCAATGCCCCTGCTGTTCCTGGTCAATTCGTCATCAAATTCAAGAATACAACCACCAAAGCGAATCGCACCAATACCTTGAATGCCTTAGGTGCTGTGCAAATCGATCGCATCGAAGCTCTCGATGCAGAAGTTGTCGAATTTGCTAGCCTCAAGAGCAGCGATAGCTTGGCTTCGCGCACAGCGCTGGTTGAAAGCTTGCTCAAAAATGACTCCATCGAATACGCCGAACCCAACTTTATCTATGCTTCAACCTATACCCCAAACGACCCAGGTCGTAGCTCACAATGGGCTTGGGGTGTAACGCAAGCATACACTGCTTGGGATATTACCCGTGGTAGCAGCAGTGTTGTTGTTGCGGTCGTTGACACTGGGATTCAAAGCAATCACCCTGATTTGGATGCCAAAGTCGTCGCTGGTTATGACTACATTGATAATGACTCAACGCCAACTGATGGTAACGGCCACGGCACCCACGTCGCTGGGACGGTTGCTGCTGAAACCAACAATAGCACCGGCGGCGCAGGCACCTGCCCCAACTGCCGCGTGATGGGCGTGCGCGTCTTGAACAACAGCGGTAGCGGTACCTTGGCCGGTGTGGCCAACGGCATCACCTACGCTGCCAACAATGGCGCGAAGGTCATCAACTTGAGCCTTGGTGGCGGCGGTTCGACCGCATTGCAAAATGCTGTCAACTACGCTTGGGGCAAAGGTGTATTCTTGGCGTGTGCCGCTGGGAACAGCAACACCTCAAGCACCACCAGCTCGTACCCAGCAGCCTACACCAACTGTTTCGCGGTTGCTTCAACCACTTCGACCGATGCTCGCTCATCGTTCTCAAACTATGGTACGTGGGTCGAAGTTGCTGCCCCTGGTTCGAGCATCTACTCAACTTGGATTGGCAGCGGCTATAACACGATCAGCGGTACCTCAATGGCTACTCCGCACGTTGCTGGTTTGGCAGGCTTGTTGTCATCACAAGGCTTGAGCAATAGCCAAATCAAGAGCAAAATCTGCTCAAGCTCCGACCAAATCAGCGGGACTGGCTCACGCTGGACCTGTGGCCGGATCAACATCTACAAAGCTGTTCAATAGTTCTTCTTTCGCCTTGACGGAATAAGCGGTCTGCTGACCGCTTGGTGTGTGGAAATGTTCAAGTGATCCTGAAATCCCTAACTTAAATATCAGATCAAAAGCCCATGGGACTAGCTAGACCATGGGCTTTTGGTTTTAGTCATGTGGCTGAAATGGGCGCGGCTCAAAGCCAAAATAACGGCGAAAGGCACTTAAATCAGCAATGTTGCCTTGGAGCAAAAGGCTTAATTCAGCCCGATTAATTGGCCCCAAACTTGTTGCTGTGCCAATAGTGGCAAGCAGCTGGCTGAGCGAGTTTGGCACAAACCATGGCCGTAAGCTACGCCCTTGGCTGGCTGCCAAGCGTTCGAGCAGTTGATAAAAACTCATGCGTTCGCCGCCTGCCTCAATCGTACAGTTGGTAATTGATTGCTGTTCAACGCACAATTTAATTGCTTGTACAAGATCGTTGATATGGATTGGTTGCACTTGATAGCGACCATCGCCCAAAATTGGGGTAATTGGCAGCCGTGCCAAGCGCCGAAAGAGCTGCATTGAATAGCTGCCTGAGCCATAGACAAAACTTGGCCGCAGCACCACCCACGGAATTGCCTGCTGACTCAAAGCTTGATCGGCGAGCGCTTTGCTGCGCACAAAGGCTTGCGGAGCCATAACATCTGCGCCCAAGGCACTAATTTGGATAATTTTCTGTAGTTTGTGCTGAGCTGCTGCTTGAAATAAGGCAATTGGCACATCGGTCTGCACTGCTTGAAAGCTGGCTTGGCGTGTTTCGCGCAAGATTCCCACACAATTAATCACAATCTCGTGGTCAGCCAATTGATCGAGCCATTGTGCAGGCTTAAGCCACTCAGCAACCAGATACTTAATCGCTGGATTTGCTTGAATCGGTGCTGCTCGACGCACCAAGCAGGTTAATTGATGGCCTGCATTGCTCAATTCAGCTGCCACATGGCGGCCAATAAAACCACTTGCTCCGGTCAGGAAAATTCGCATTGCACACCTCACTGCTCAGCCATAAGCACCTTGCGGCGATAGCCACGCAGCCAACGATAGGCGATTGGCTGAATTTCATAGCAAATTTCTGGCTGCACTGGATATTGCTTGAGCAACTGAAATTCAGCCTGTTGCATATGGCGTAAGCTGTGTTGCCATGCAGCTTCATCGCGCTCAATGCTCACAATATTGGCTTCGCCTGGCTTACTCAGCGCAATCCCCCGCGCCGGATATTTAAGCTGCTTGGCTGCTTGTTCAAGGCTTTCGAAAACTGAATCGCTGGCAAGTTGGGCTGGCTGTTGGTTATCAATCACGATCTGCGCGTTTGCGGTCGTACTCTTAATCGAAATACTTGTTTGCTTTACAGAACTATTGACAACAATTGGCGTGTAATGAAAGTTGAAATTGGTTACGCCATTGCCCGCCCATGCCAACAGCCGATTATCACAATCGCTGCGCACAAAATATAGGCCTTGTTGTATACCAAATGGTGTTTTTAGATTGACATAAATGCGATAGGCTGCATGCCAATAATTAATGCCCACTGCTTGCGGTGCAAACCACGGACGCATATGCGCAACATGGCATATTACGATATTCCAAAAACCGTATCCTTGATATTCGGTGGCAGTTAATTCTGCTGGCAAGATGGCGCGAAACTGATCGATCGGCATGCGATAGGTCAAAAGCCAACATTGGTCAATGTGGCCTTGCATGGTGATTGGGTTATGCAGGAGTGGCATAGCAGCCTCATTTCGCTAAAAGATGGCGTAAACGATAGAAACAACTAGCGCCTGTGCCGTTCAGCAGCAGCATCCATAGGAGCCAGGTTTGCCAACGAGCCACTTTAATTACGCTCAGTTGCTCGGCCAACGTGCTGGCCATGCTGATGTTGGCGATTAATACCAGCAGTAGGTTGCGTTGCTGGGCATAGGCTTGGGTTTTGAGCAGATAATTGAGCAAAGCGCCGATTAATAGGATTGTTTCGCCATAGCTCATGCTTACCAAACATGCCTGAATACAGCTATTAATTTTGCCTCTGCTGGCGAATACGAGCGCTGGGCCAAGCACCAACCATCCAGCACCCGCCGAGAGCGTCAACCAACGAGCCGCCCCACGCCGCGACCATTGCGGCACTGCTTGCTGCAGCGAGCCACCGTAGATCAGCGAGCCACCAACTGCTAAACCAGCATGCTGCAACCACGCCCGATATGGCCATTGTTGGTCTGGCTGATTATGTTGTTCGGCCAGACTTTGCTTGGGCTGGCGCAATTGTTGAAACAATGTTTGCATTGAATTCACCTCATATCAACTGATGCAGCAAGCATACATCGCCTACGTTACAAGCCCGTTACAGCAAATTATGCTGCCAAAATTGGCGACGCAAAACCCCTCAACCGCAGCTGGTCGAGGGGCAAGCATTAATGATTATTGATTAACTACACCGATAAGGATTCTAATCAAGCAAGCCTTGTTGGCGCAAAAGTTCATCAATTTTAGCCCGATGTGCTTGTTCCCACGTTGCGAGACTTTCGGTTGCATCTTTGGCCGCGCGTGCTTGGGCCTTGGACAAGATTGTTGCTGCTTGCTCAAGCGGAATAACCACAATGCCTTCTTCGTCGGCAACCACAATATCTCCCGCTCGCACCTGTACTCCACCACAATTGATTGGCTGGTTGAGCGGATGGGCTAGCGCTTTGATGCCTGGAATTGGCACTACGCCATGGGCAAAAACTGGAAATTGGCGCTCGCGAATTTCAGCGAGATCACGAATAACGCCATCGATAATGAATGCTTTGATCCCACGTTCTTGAGCAACTGTGCATACATTTCCCCCAGCCACAGCATACTCAACATCAACGCCATCAACAACAATAATCGAGCCTGGCGCTGCGCGATAAATCGCTGCATGGAGCATAAGATTATCGCCAGCACTACATTGAACCGTATATGCTGGCCCTGCGACTCGCGGCATACCATGCCATAACGGGCGAATTCCCAGATCCATGATTTGGTTGCGGCTCAGTGTATCAGCCAAGGTTGTTGGCGAAAGCGCTGCGAATGCAGAATAATCAATCATCAAACCTCCATAGAGAAAACGAATATCATTAAGTTTAATTGATTTGACGCAGCGGCGTGCCAGCCAAAAAGGCCTGAATATCGGCAACTGCCTCGCCAAAATACGCCCGATAGTTGCGCTCGGTGACGTAGCCCAAGTGAGGTGTTGCCAGCACATTGGGCAAGCGGCGCAACGGATGATCGGCAGGCAACGGCTCTTGATCAAAAACATCTAAACCTGCGCCAGCGATCCAGCCTTGTTCAAGTGCGCTGATTAACGCTGCTTGATCGACAATCGGCCCGCGTGAGGTATTAATCAAATAGGCTGTGCGGCGCATCTGCTGTAATTCAGCAGCACCGATTAAGCCACGAGTGCGCTCGCTCAGCACAAGGTGAATCGAAACAATATCGCTTGCGGTGAGCAGCTGTGCTTTTGATTCGGCAGGTTGTACGCCAAGCGCTTGCGCATGCTCCGCGCTGAGATTTTGGCTCCAAGCCAGCACGTTCATGCCAAAGGCTGTGGCAATTTGGGCGACCTTGCTGCCAAGTTTGCCTAAACCCAACAATCCCAGCGTTTGGCCAGCGAGATCCATGCCAATCGTGTGTTGCCATGGGCCATTGTTGCGAAAGGCCAAATTTTCGGGCACGATCTGGCGCGCCAAGCCCAAAATGAGCGCCCATGTTATTTCGACTGGTGGTTCTGGGTAAGTGGCTGTGCCACAAACCACAATGCCTTGGGCCTTGGCTGCTGCCAAATCAATCGACGCATTGCGCATGCCAGTCGTGACTAGCAGCTTAAGTTTTGGCAATTGAGCAAGCAAATCGGCTTTGAACGGTGTGCGTTCGCGCATAATCACCACAATTTCGCAATCGTCAATTGCCTGCACCAACGCAGCCTGATCGCTAAAGTATTCTGCAAATACCCGAATCTCAACCTGATCGGCGATAACTGACCAATCTGCCATCGTTAAAGCGACCTGCTGATAATCGTCAAGGATTGCACATTGAAGTTTCATTCGGTTCGGCTCCTTCGTAAATGGCTGAATTGCAATGCTACCCAAGCATTGATCACTAGCTCAAGCGTTATTCTACGCCCAAACGAGCTGTTGTTCGTGCTGGCTGCTTCACGTGCCCCACTATTCTTTACAAGCAATCGTTGCTGCGCTAGCATGAAAAGGTAACTGAATGTGTGAGGAGGTGCTTGGATGCGACGCTGGATTGTGCGACTTCTGCTAGGATTGATCGGTTTGGTTGGCTGTCAAACTGCGCAGCCTGCTGCACCAGCGCCACAGCCTACGCCAACAGCCCCAATCGATACAATTTATTTTTCGGAAACTCCGTTTAATGCTGCGCATTCGATTGCAGGAATTGCCATTGTTTCATCGCCTGAAGCATTAGATGCGTTGTTAAGCCAAACAACGATCAAAATCCTCTATCTTGATCAAACAAGTATTGATCGTGTTTCCAATCAAACATTGGCCATGCTGTATCAAAAAAGCGTTATGCTTGCCTCATTTGATACACCATTAAGCATGCTCGCTAAAAAATCAGGTCATCAGCAAACAATGCCTGATCTCGAACTGAAAGAACCAAGGGCCTATATTTCAGCTCTAGTTCAAATGAAAAATCGTGCTTCGGGTACTAAGTACGAATATCATGATTTTTCCTATGGCGATTTTACAGAAACCCATCGTTTAATTGAGCTTCAATGGCGAATGAGTCGTTGTAATGTAAAGCTTGAGTCGCCAGCACAATGTGCTGAATTTCGCTAAAATACAAACCAGTAATTATTAAATTGATAAACTTAATATGCGAATTCTTGTGCTTATTTTATTAATTGCGTACCGCTACGCGATTGATTGAGCACAGGTGTTGCCTGTCAAAGAGTATGCTATAATTCGCATTTTGTAGGTGTACTTTGGAAAGGGTAGGAATGACCATGATCCCTGTGCTTGAGCATTGGAATTCCGATGCCCTGCTTGCGATGCCCTTTGATCAATATCAGCGCTATCGGCTGAGTGCTGAAGCAATATTTTTATTAAAACAAGCTGCTGGCGCACACGATCAGCGCTGGCGGATTCTTGATGTTGGCGGCTTTTTTCCGCCGCGCAATGGTGTAATGCCGTTGCAAGCTTTCTTCCCCGACGACGAAACCTTGGTTGTGGATACTGCCGAGTATGTGGGTGCTGGCTATCAGCAGGCTGATGGCACCAAATTGCCCTTTGATGATCAGGTGTTTGATATTGTGCTTAGTTGCGATACGCTTGAGCATATTCCGTTGCCAGGCCGCAATAGTTTTTTGGCCGAACTGCGGCGGGTGGCCAGCAGAGCGGTTTTTTTGGCAGCACCGCATAATTTAACCAATGTAGCTACTGCCGAAGCGATGTTGCGCGCTTATCTGAGCCAATTGCAAATGCACAACCCCATGCTTGATGAGCATGTGGAATATGGCTTGCCCCAAGCGGCCTTGGTTGAGGCTTGGCTGGCCGCTGAGCAGCTTGATTATCTGGCTTTTGAAAGCGGCTACTTGGCGCATTGGCAATTGCTAATGGTGCTGAAACATTTATTGTTTCGCCAAAACCAACGCGATGCAATGCACGCCAATTTCGATGCGCTCTATAATCAACGCTTTTATACCTACGACCAGCGCGGGCCTGGCTACCGCAAAATCTATTTAATTGCCACCAACGGGCAATTGGATTCCAGCTTGCACGCCTTGGTTGAGCGTTCACTCCAGCCTACGCCAACCGATCCTGCCAGCGATTTGTTGAGCATCGTCTTGCCTGTTTTGACTAGCACCGCCTACGATACTGTGCTGTTTCAGCAAGCCCTTACAGCCCAACTTGAGCAATTCAAGCACGATCAGCAGGCCCAAAGCCAGCAACTAGCACAGGTGCAGCAACAACTTGCCCTACAAGCAAGCAGCTTTGAGCAAATACACGATTTAGAGCGGCGTTTGCTTGATGCCTCGGTGTTAGCGGCGCAGCTTGAGGCCGAAAAACGTGGCGTCCAAGCCCAACTTGAGTATCTGCATTGGCAGCATAGCTTGGTTCAACAGCAGCTTAATCGCTCGCTCCCACAACGCATAACTGATCGTTTACGCCAGCTTTGGAGGAAATTTCGTTAATGAGTCAGCGTCAATTAAACGTCGTTTTCTGGAGCGGTTGTGGCGGTGAAACCCAGCGCTATCGCTGTCAGCATGCAATTGATCAGCTAAAACATCGCGGGCACAAAGCTCAATTGTTTAACCAGACCGATTCGGCGGTTATTTCAGCAATTGCAACCGCCGATCTCGTGATTGCCCATCGGCCCAAAGCCAGCCATTTCTGGGAAACCGTGAAGCAAGCGGCGGCAGGCAAGCCATTAGTTTACGAAACCGACGATCTGTTGTTTGACCCACGTTTGGTCGATTCGATGCCGATTGTTGCCGAAAGCACTGGCTTTGAACGTCAATTTTGGCGTGCTTATGTGTTGGGCAATGGGCCAGTTTTTGAGCAATGTCAGGCGGCAATTGTTAGCACAACCCCGCTTGCAGAGGCAGCAAAAGCGTTTGATAAGCCAGTTTGGACCCACCGCAATGTGCTTGGCGACGATTGGCTGCGCTGGTGCGAAGCGGCATATCAAGCCCGCGAAGCGCACGAGCATGTGACGATTGGTTATTTTAGCGGCACCTTTTCGCACGATGCTGACTTGCGGCTGATTGCGCCAAGTTTATTAAGCCTGTTGCAGCAAAACCCCAAGTTACGCCTCGTTTTAGGTGGCAAAATTACCCTGCCCGAGGTTTTGGCTCCGGTCGCTGCCCAAATTGAGCAATTGCCATTTGTGCCGCTGGAAGAGTTGCCAAGCCTGATGGCGCAGGCCGATATTATTTTGGCGCCCTTGGATGTGGAAAATGCCTTTACCCGCTGCCGCAGCGAATTAAAATATTTGGAAGCAGCAGCGTTACGCTTGCCAGTTGTGGCCAGCCCTATTCCCGCCTTTGCCGCAGCAATTAGCCATGGCAACAATGGCTTTTTGGCCGCTACTGAAGCAGAATGGACCAGCCATCTGCGTAGCTTGGTTGCCGATGCAGGCTTGCGCCAAAAGCTTGGCCAAGCGGCGTATGAGCATGTGCAACGCCACTATACGATTGCCGCTGCCGCCGCCGAATATGAAGCACTGCTGTTGATGATCATTCAACGTTTTGCCACCAATGCGATTCAGCCAGCCAGCCAACCATTAATTAGCCAATTTCAGCGCGATCTATATTTTACTGATCGCTCGGTGCATATGATTACCGGCTGTGATATTGGTAATGCAGGCAATTATCGCTGCCGCCATCGCCAAGAACAGCTCGAATGGTTTGAGATGTATAGCGGCGTTACGAGCCTCTATAACGAACCATTTAAAATTGCCGATAGTGTTAAATTCGGCATTTTAATTTTGCATCGGGTGGCGCTTGATTCGAACATTGAAGCATTAATCAACGCTCATCAGGCGCTTGGTCATCCAGTTATTTTTGATACTGATGATTTGGTGTTTCGCACCGATTTGCTGCATTATATCGATGCGATTAAAGATTGGCCCGCCGATGAGGTTGCGCTCTATCGCGATGGGGTTGAACGCTATCGCAAAACAATGCTGCTGTGTGATGCAGTGATTGTTTCAACCGAGCCGCTGGCCGAACAGGTGCGCGCTTTAGACCTCAACGCCTATGTGGTGCGCAATGCGCTGAGCCAAAATCAAATTAATTATGCTGCGCCTATTGCCACGCAACGCCAAGCCAAACCCGTAGCCCAAGCGAATGATCAGGTTATAATTGGCTATTTTAGCGGCACTGCAACCCATAATCGCGATTTTGAGCAAGTTGAAACTGCGCTGTTGCATATTTTGGCCAAGCACGAGCATGTGCGCTTGCGAATTGTCGGGCCTTTGCAATTATCACCAGCCTTCGATGCGGTTGCTGCACGAATTGAGCGCCGCGATCTGGTGCCGCTCGAACAATTGGCCGATGAGATTGCTGCGGTTGATTTTGCGCTCGCGCCATTGGAGCTTGATAATCCATTTTGTCAATCGAAGAGCGAAGTCAAATATATGGAAGCAGGCTTGGTGGGCGTGCCCTTAATTGCTACGCCAATTGAAGCGTTTACCCATGCGATTACCCACGGGGTCAATGGCATGCTGGCCGCAAACGAAGCTGAATGGATTGCCGCGCTTGAAGCAATGGTAACCGATCCTGCGTTGCGCCAACGCTTGGGCCGCGAAGCCTTGGCTGATGTGTATGAGCGCTATACGCCCAAGGCACGTAGCCGCGAATTGCACAATGCATTGATTCAAGTGTGGGTGATGTATGCCCGCCAAATGTCGTTGATCAAGAGCAATGCCTTGTTGCTTGGCGCGAATAAATCGTTATCGAATGGCACCGAAGTGTTGGTGATGCACATTGATGGCTTAATCACCAGCAATCAAGATTTACATTATCGCGTTCAAGAGCTTGAGCGTGGCAATGCAGAAGCTAAAGCCTATGCCCACCAATTAGAAATTCAGCTGCAAAACATCGCCAATGGCATGTTGATGCAATTGAGTGGCAAAGCCAAAGGGCTGCTTAAACGTCTTGTAAACCGTAAAGGATAGAACCGAGTTATGCAAGTTACTGAACATCCTCGTCTGCGAATCGCTTGGTTGCTGACCGCACCAATTGTTGGTTCTGGCGGGTATACCAATATTTTTCGAATTATTAATCTCTTGGCAAGCTTTGGCCACGAGCAAGTTATCTTTATGAATCCCAGCGATTACCCAACCGAGGCGCTGGATCGGCCTGAGCATTTTGTGCAACGCTATTTTGGCGTGGTGCATGCGCCAATTTATTTTTGGCCGCAAGAAATTAAGGGCTTTGATATTGTTTTAGCAACCCAATGGACGACCACCCAAGGCTTTGAGATGTGCGATCCGGCGATTACACGCGCCTATTTTGTGCAAGATTTCGAGCCATTTTTCTATGCCATGGGCGATGAATGGCTCAGTGCCGAGGCCACCTACAAACAAGGCTGGCCTTGTATTACCTTGGGGCATTGGTTGGCCAAACATTTGCACGAGCAATATCAGGCGAAAACTTTTCCATTTGATTTTGCGGTCGAGCACGAACGCTACTATCCACGGCCTAAGTTGTTGACCAAAAAACCGCGGGTTATTTTTTATGCGCGACCATCAACACCACGCCGCTGTTTCGATTTGGGCATGCGGGCTTTGGCAATTGTCAAAGAACAACGGCCCGATGTTGAAATTGTGCTCTTTGGCGATAAACATCTCAAGCATTTTTCAGCACCGTTCAAATTTACCGCCATGGGCATTTTAAACCCAGAAGAATTGGCTGAGTTGTATGCTTCGGCCACCTTGGGCTTAGTCATTTCATCAACCAACCCTTCGTTGATGCCGCCTGAAATGATGGCATCGGGCTGTCCGGTAGTCGATATTGATCTCGCGCCAAATCACTTTTTGGTGAGCCAAGGCAAAACTGGTTTGTTGGCAACAGCAGAGCCAAAACCACTTGCTCAAGCCTTGTTAAGCGTGTTGAGCGATGAACCATTGCGCCAACGCTTGATCAAGGCTGGCCTTGAGCATGCCAAAACTTTGCGCTGGGAAAGCTCTGCCCGCGAGGTCGAAAAAGCCTTGGTTAAGCTGGTTACAACTGCTTCTGGCGCAATCAACCAACGCTTGCTGACTGATCACGAACATTTGCAAGGTGATGGCGTGAGTGCTGCTTTGAACGCCGATTTTAACATTGGCCAGCGTTTGGTTTGCCAACATGATGGTGTTTGCGGCTTTGAAGTTGCTTTGGCGCAACCAGCCAGTGGCTCGTGGCGTTTACAGATTTACGATGCACTAATTAATCCAAATCGCAGCTTGGTTGATGTAGAATCAAGCAGCATTGATCAACAATGGCTACATTTTGACTTTCCAGCTTTGCCAGCCAGCCGCAATCAAGCCTTGCACTTTGTGGTGAGTTCGACCAACGGCTCAAGCGTGCGCTTTGATTTTCGGGCTGCGGTTGGTGGCTCGTTGAGCTTCAACCATATGCCCCAACTTGGCCAGCTGTGTTGTCGCGTGTTGTATGCAGCTGCCTACGATACCCGTGAGCGTAGCGCCACGCCCGAGGTTGACTTTTTGCGTGCCCAACAAGCGTTGGCAAATAGCGAATATATTTTATTGAGCGAATTTACCGAACGCTTGCATAACTTAATTGTGCCCAAGAAAACATGGCAAGAACGCAGCAAGAAAACCTTGCAATTAATTCGTTCTGGCAAGTTTAATCATCTTGCCCTCGAGGCCAAACAATATGGCCGCTGGATGTACGATCGGGCTAAAGCTCAATTTCGTAATTGGCGCTAAAGCATCGAGCAACGATCAACGGCGATCATTGCTGATTCTTGGTATATTCGTTATCTGTCTGTAGTTAATGAGGAAGAGTGTATGTCGAAATGGTTGAATCGTGCAGTATTGCTTAAGTTTGCGCCAATCTTCTTGGTTATGCTTGGCTATACTGCACGTTTATTGATAATGCCTGTAACTGGACATAATGATGTACTTTTTATGCCATGGCATGCGCATTTTGTTGCCCAAGGCCATTTCAATGTTTATGAACATCTACTGAATACCTATGGCGATAGCGTTATTAATATTCCCGTGTGGGCACCCTATCCCTATGGCTTTTATGCATATACTGGGCTTTGGACGAAAATCTACGATCTCCTTGGTTTAATCGATATTAGTAATTGGTCATCGTCATGGGCGCTTGCCCACCCAATGCGGGCGGTTTTTCTGTTTAAATTGATCTATTTACCGTTCGATATATTAATTGGTTGGGCTTTGAAACGTTATATTGGGATGAGTGCGCTCATTATGTGGGCACTTTCACCAACTGCCTTATATATGCTTTCAATGGGTCAAAACGATGTTTACGCGACTGCTTCGATGGTGCTTGGCACTGCTTTAGTTGGTCAAGCGCTGGCAGCAAACGAGCAAAAACTTCAATGGCGCAGAGCGTGGCAAGCAATGCTAGTTTTAGGCATTGGCGCATCATTCAAGCTGATTCCATTATTTTTAGTTGTACCATTAATTTTATTGCTTAACCTATCATGGACTCGGCAAACTATCCTGTTTATGATTGGCATATTGCCATTTGTGCTCCTATCGCTGCCATTTCTAAGCAGTAAAGCCTATATTACTGGTGTACTATTTAATCCTGAAGGTACACGGATATTTAATGAAGGAAGTTTATTCAGCGAACCTGTCTCATTCTTTTTATTTTCGTATAGTGTCTTGCTGATCTTTTTATTAAATTATCGTCGAACATGGGTCAGCGATTCTGCTTGGTGGGTTACAGCAGCAGTTATGGCAATGTTCTTTTTGTGGATTCATATTCCAACCTATTGGCTCTATTGGTTTATTCCTTTTGCGATTGTTATTGCGCTGCGTTTTGGCTATCGCGCTATCAGCATTTGGTTTTTAGCAGAATTTCTATTTGTCATTCAGATATTTAGTAAAAGCCGTGATATAAACATTGGCTTATCACGCTATTTAGTTAATGAACTGACTTTTATGCATCCGGTGCATGCACTATCGCTGCGCTCACCATTAATTGCACAAATGTTTACCCGTTTTGAAGGATTTATCCAAAGCTTTCAATTGGCCTTATTTGGCTTTGTGCTTGGTTTGGCGGTCTATTGTTTATATCGCGTCCGTCAAGCGCAACCATTGGCGCAAGCACATTCTGGATTACTGCGCTTATTGCCAATTCCGTTAGTTGTTAATATTGGGGTCATTATTGCAGCGATGTTGCTTACGCGCGGCATGGTTATTCCAGCTCCAGCCTTTGCTGAAGCCCATTTATCAGTCCAATTGAACCAAAATACACCGACAGTTGCCCAAAGGTTTACTGGCTCGGAAACAGCATTAACAGGTTTTGCAGTTCTATTTAGAGAACCAAGTAACAATTATCCTAGCATTAACGGCTGTGTTACAACGATTCAAGAAACACGCTGTGCTCCTTTAACTGCACCAAAAGGTGAGGTTTGGGAATATGTTGGCTATAACGTGATTTACCCACCAATGGCTACGTATAATCAACCATATACACTTAGTTTGCAGCTTAGGGAATTAAATCGCAAACTCGATTTAGGCTATCGCTCGAATCAAGAACAATTTAGCTATGGCGATGAAACAATTGCTGGTATTTTGCCGTTTATGCCAATGCATGAATTAAGTTTGAGCAAAGCTATGAGCCAATTAACCCAACATATTCGTAATGATTGGCTCTTTATTCCTATTTGGCTTGTAGTTTATGCGATCGTCATGCTTTTTTGGTGGCGCATGTTGCGTTCTGAAGTTGCTCAACCTACACCAATCACCGCAGAGATTTGATTCAAATGGAATGCTCTGCCATGCAATTGCAATCAATGCCAACCGAAACCCTCAAGGCCTGCCCAAGCTGTGGTGCAACTCAAGCAGATTTGGTTTGGCAGCAAGCAGAAACATTTATTGCTGAAGGCTTAAATTTGTATAGTTGTCGTGCGTGTGGGCAAATTTATCTTAATCCGCGTTTGACCCTTGAAAGCACCACTGTGCTCGAAAACCAAAGCGAGGTGTATGTCTACAGCGAAGCCGCCGAGCAGCAAGAAATAGCATTAAAAGCCAGCATCCTTGCCCATATTGAGCAGCATGGCCAGCTGAAACCTGGGCGGATGCTTGATCTTGGCTGTAATCGCGGCTTGTTGTTGGTGGCAGCGCAACAGCGTGGTTGGCAACCAGTTGGGATTGAACTCTCGCCTGTGGCCGCAGAGATTGCCCGCCAGCGCTACGGTTTGATTGTCTATAGCGACCCAACCAGCCTTGCCCAGCTTGAAGCCTTCGATCTAATTACCTGTTGGCATGTGCTTGAGCATCTGCACGAGCCAGTAGCGTTTGTGCAAGAACTCGCTGCTGCGCTCAAGCCAGAGGGTGTTTTGGCAATCCAAGTGCCAGCCTATCAATTTCGCGATCAGTTTATCGAACAAGGGCAAGCTGGCAGCCTTTTGAGCGTGGTGCATACCTTGTATTTTACTGTGTCAACCCTGACGCGCTTAGTTACCCAAGCTGGCTTGTGTGTGTTTTATTGCAATGAATCGCCAGAATATCGCATGTTGACGGTCTATGCCTGCCATCCACAGGCGTTAATGGCTCGTCTAGGCCCGCCAGCCTGGCTGTTGTATGATTTGCAGCAAGCGACTATGCGTAATGCAGAATTGACAACCCAGCTGCATGAAGCTCAGGCACAGATTCCACCATTAACCACCACGACCAATGAGCTTCAGCAGTATGTGGCGACGCTTGAAGCAACGCTTGCCAACAAAAACGCACATATCGCCCAGCTTGAAAGCCAAATCAACACGCTTGAATCGGGCCGAATACTGCGTTTGCTCAAAGCGTTGCTTCAAGCTAAGCATATTACAAAAGCAAATGAATGAAATATCGATTAGGTTTGTGGGCGCTGGTGTTATATTATCGAACGCTATGCCTTCCTAGTTCGCTGTAGCTGCGCCTCTGATTGCGCGTAACAATGCAGCGGTATTTTCTTTCATGCCTCGTTATGCTTCACATAGTATCAATCCAATTCATGCGCTGTCACTGCGCTCGGAGTTGGCAAGCCAGCTTTTGGCCAAACTTTGCTTGCTAAGCGGAAGCTTACAGTAGGCATTGTTTATTAGCCTGATCGTGCTGGCAGTAATCAAGTTTTATATCGCTATCAGCGGCCATCAAACCAGCGCTACGCCTGAATCAATTTGGCCTAAGCCTAATGCCTGCTACAATGAGTGCACTAAGTTCGCTGCTGGGTGTTTGGAATGCCCGTAACAATGCGATTCGGCCCCGCGAATTTGGCGCGCTGCCCAATCTGTTGGTTCTGGATGCCCAATAACCCTTTATTCAAGGCCCGATCCAATCGGATCAAAGCGAAATAACGGGGTTTGCGCCAGCAAATGCCAAGCTTCAAGCAAGTCGAAGGTCGTTTACCAAATTGTGGCCATGGCGCATGCCCAATTTGCCAACGGCTGGCAGTGCTTAGGTCGTTTATTGCGGGCTGATCTGCTGTTTTGTGCAATTTGGGTGCTGACCACTAGCCTTGGCTTGGTATGCGGTGCCAATTTGGTTGCTCCAGCCAGCCAACGCTGGTATTGGAATGGTCGGAAATTGGCACGAAAATCAAAATAACATTGTGATATAATGAACACAGTAACGCGGAAAGGAACTGTCTATGGCTATTCTGTTGGCGAAGTCGCCACTCTCTGATATTGCCGAAAAAGTTGAAGCAGGCGAACGCCTATCGTTTGAAGATGGAGTTCGTTTGTATCAAACTAACGATATTTTAGCCTTGGGTAAACTGGCCGATACGGTCAATCGCCGTAAGAATGGCGATGTGGTGTATTTTGTGCAAAATCACCGCATTACACCAACCAATGTTTGTGCATTTCACTGTAATTTTTGTTCATTCCGCCGTAATGGCAACGAGCCTGATGCGTTTGTACGTACACCCGAGCAAATTATTGATCACGTTGGGCGTTTGTTTAGCGAACGTACCCGTGAATTCCATATTGTCGGCGGTTTAGTGCCCGATCTCGATGTTGAATATTATGCCGATATTATTCGTGAATTGAAGGATCATTATCCGAATGTTCACGTTAAAGCCTTTACGGCAGTTGAAATTGATTATATGGCGCAAATTTCAAACATGGATTGGCGCACGACGCTTGAGATTTTGCGTAAAGCTGGCTTGGATGCCTTGCCTGGCGGTGGCGCTGAAATTTTCCATCCTGAAGTTCGGCGTAAAATCTGCCCAGAAAAGGTCGATGGTGATGGCTGGCTGGAAATTCATGGGATTGCCCACGAATTAGGCATCAAAACCAATGCCACAATGCTATATGGCCATATTGAAACCCTCGAACAACGGGTTGATCACCTATTGCGGCTGCGCGAGCAACAAGATAAAACTGGCGGCTTTGTGACCTATATTCCGTTGGCCTTCCACCCAGAAAACAACAACTTGGGTCGGGTCAAGAAGCTTGATTGGACAACTGGCTTTGAAGATTTGAAGAATTTGGCGATTGGCCGCTTGTTGCTTGACAACTTTGCCCACGTCAAAGCCTATTGGATCTCGCTTACGCCACGCTTGGCCCAAGTGGCATTGTCGTTTGGGGTTTCCGACGTCGACGGCACGGTGATCGAAGAAGAAATCTATCACGCTGCTGGTGCTAAAACCGAACAGGGAATCTCACGCGCTGAATTAGTCCATCTTGTGACGACAGCTGGTAAAACAGCGGTCGAACGCGATGCCTTATATAACCACATTGCTGTGAACTAATTGCAGGGTTTTGGGCTGTTGCTTGAAACGTTGCGTATCGCGTGAGTCGCCTAGCGTACTCACGCTTTTAAATTATATGCTTGGTGTAATCGATTATCTCAATACCCAACCGATGGATTATGGCATTACCGAGCGCTTGCCGCATGTGCCTGTCCAACGCGGCGTACCAACGGCGATCAACGCGGCAGTTTTGCGCGGTGAGGTTGCTGTTGCGCCAATGTCGGTCTATGAATGGGCCTTGAATGCAGATCAGTTGTTGGTTGTGCGCGATTTTTCGATCGCCACGATTGGCGCGGTGAATAGTGTAAATCTGTTTTCGTGGGCTGCTGATCCGCGCCAGCTTGATGGCCAGCCAGTTGCCTTAACCACCGATTCAGCAACCAGCATTAATTTGCTCAAGGTGCTGTGCGAGCGGCATTATCGAATTCAGCCAGAATGGCGCTCGATGGCCCCCAATCTTGATGCAATGTTGGCTGAATGCCAAGGTTCATTGATGATTGGCGATAAAGCCTTGGTCGAAGCGACAGCGCGTCGCCATTTGGGCGAACGTGGTTTGCCCTACTTCTTTGATCTTGGTGATGAATGGCTGAAACTGAGCGGTTTGCCGTTTGTATTTGCGGTGTGGGTTGTGCGGCGCGATCAGGCTGAGGCGGTGCGCGATGCTGGAATTGTGCCAGCGTTGCGGGCTGCCAAAGCCGAAAATTTGACCCGTATCGATGAACTTGCTCAGTTTTATGCGCCACGAATTAATATCTCGCCTGGCGTGTGTGCCAAATATTTGCGCGATTTGCGCTACCACCTAACGTCGGTTGATTTGGAAGGCTTGCACACTTTTTTGCGTTATGCAGTGCCTAGTTTTCAGCCAAGCCAACTGGAGTGGTTTAGCGAATAAGTGATTAAATCATCACGATGACCAATGATTCGTCACCATTCCGTCCCGCCGCTGGCGGGAAACGCAGGGGGTTTTCAGCCCCCTGCAACCCCAAATATTCATGGTTTAGAATGTTGCTGTGCTTCTGTAACTCAAGCCTTCGTGTTCTTCGCGGTTTATCACGAGGGTTAAGGGGCTGGACTCGGGTCCGTGTTTAATGCCCAACGTCTTTGCCAAACCCGATCATGCTTCCGATAGCCAAAAGCCAAGAGCCTTATCCTCTGCGCTAATAATTGATCTACACCGCGCACGAAGGGGAAATTGGCTATAGGCTATTGGCTGATGGCTTTTGATTTCATCCATCATAATTCTGTCCTTATATTCTCTGCTCTTTGTTCTTTTGCCCTCATCCCTCATAATTCATCCTTTAATCTAGCCACAGATTGCACAGATTATTGGGATTATGTTTCCTATAGCCAACAGCCGATAGCCCAACCCCCAGCCCCTTATCCATATGTTCTATGCTCTCTGTTCTATGCTCTTTTCATCCCTCGTTCACTCAGCTTTGTGCACGCTGTAGATTGTTTGGAGTTCGCGTTTGCCTTTGAGTTGAACTGGCTCTAGTTGTTCCAGTTTGGCTTGATGTTGCTGCAAGCGTTGGGCCAACTGCTGTGTGATGATAATTTGGCCAGCCTCGGCGATCGCCACCAACCGACTGGCGGTATTGACCACATCGCCAATCACGGTGTAATCCATGCGCTGGGCCGAGCCAATATTGCCAACCACCGCCCGCCCACAGCTCATGCCAATGCCCAAGCCAATCGGATAGCCAAAGCTTGCTTGCCATTCTGTTTGCAAGCTGGCAAAAGTTTGCTGCATATCGATTGCGGCGTTGATTGCGCGCTCTGGATCGTTGGCTAATGCTCGCACCGAGCCAAATACTGCCATCAAACCATCGCCCAAAAATTTATCGATAATTGCATCATAGCGATAAAGCACTGCTGTCATTTCATCGAAAAAGCGATTGAGAATTTGCTTGACTACCACTTGCGGCGCGAGATTTTCGCTCAGCGCCGTAAAGCCGCGTAAATCGGCAAATAACACCACGATGTCACGCTCGCTTGGCTCGCCAAAACCGCCTTCGCTCAACAACTGTTCGACCAGTGGCGGCGCCATGTAGCGTTGTAAATCGGCGCGCAAGCGTTCGAGGCGTTGGGCTTGGAGTTGCTGGTTTTCCAAGGCTTGGGCAAATAAGGTGGCAAGGGTTTGCAGCAAATTATGTTCGTTCGAGCGCCAGACATACTGATCATCAGCAGGCTTAATCAACAAAAGGCCTTGTAAGCGTTCAGCACTATACAACTGAGCAATAACGATCGTGTTAATCTCTGCTTGACGTAATGCTTGGCCTAAAGCAGAAGCATGCTGCTGTTTAAACAACTGGACGCGATGTTCGTTGAGACTAGCCAACAGTTCGGGCAGGGCTGGCAGTTGGTCAAGCCATGGCCTTGGGTAGGCAATGCTCCGCGTAATCTGGCGCTGATCGTGATTGATTAACAGCAGCATACTTTGGGGAGCCTGAAAAATTGCCGCAACCTGTTGCATAATCTCGTGAAATGGCGGCTCGCTGCTGGCGCTGGTCAGTTGCAGGGCAATTTCATTAACTTGGTTAAGTTGTTGAATATATTCTTGTTCGCGCAAAAAGAGCTTAGCGTTATCCAAGCCGACAGTCAGTTGGACTGCAACCGCGCCTAAAATCGATTGAGTCAGGCCATCCAAGGCACTGAGATCGCTATGGCCAACGACTAAGAGGCCCTGAATACCTTCGTGGGTATGCAAGGGCACAATTAACTCGGCCACAATTTGCGGCTCGGCCCATTGATAATCCAAGCAAAATTGGCTGGCATCGCTGCTAAGCCAGCTTTGATATTGCTCTAAGGCTTGTAAAATCGGCGGTTCGATGATTAATATTTGGTTGTATGGGTTGTGGGCGAAATTATGCGTGCCAGCCCGCAGCATAAATTGGTCGTGCTGCTTGAGCAAAATTGCCACGCTGTTGAAGCCAAAACTATGGCGCACTAACGACGCCACCAAGCGCAACAACTGATCAGGGGTCATTAATTCGGCGAAATTACGGCCTAGCTCAACCAGCAATTGCAATTGGTTGGCCCGAGTATGTTCGCGCGCGAACAGCCGATTGTTGTTAACTGCGGTTGTGCCATGATTGGCAAAGACTTCGAGCGCTTGAATCGTGGCCAAATCGGGCGTGATCAGATTATTCGGCAGATCGACGATCATCAAGCCAAGTAATTGTTGCGGGCTACCCAAAGGCACAAACAAATAATCAGCTTGGCGAATACCAGTTGCGCCAAATGGAAGGTGGTTGGTTTCTTCGTCATCGAGGGTATAGCCCGACGGCACAAAATACGAGCGACTAATCCGAAAGCGCTCACGCAGCAGCGGCACGATGCTTTGCTGAATCTGCTCATTGGTCCAAAGTTGCTGAATTTGCTCACGCTGAACGCCTGCTACGCCTTGGGCCGCCTCAACGTCATCAATCCCAAAGACGTGAATAATCACTTGGCGAAAGCCCAACGAGCGATGAATTGCCTGCGCTAGCTCGTTCAACACCTCATGCAATGGCAAATTGAGGCTTAAGCGTTCGCCAACATTCAGCAATTCTTCGAGCATTTGCGAGCGGCGTTCGAGCAGGCCTTTTTGCTGAACGGTGGTCTGAAACAATTGGGCATGGGTAAAAGCGGTAACGCTTTGATTGCCAATATTTTGGGCTAATTCAAGCTGATCTTGGGTAAAATAATTAATCCGCGTATGCGCCGCCGTAATCACGCCAATCACAATGCCTTGGTGAATCAATGGCACCGAGAGAATCGAGCGGGTGGTATCAATCCGGCGATCCATCGAGATCCAGCGTGGGTCGCGGGCAGTATCGCTGATGATTAACGGTTTCCTGGCTCGCATCACCCAGCCTGCTACGCCATCGCGAATGACCCGTTGAATGCTTTCTGTATTCAGGGTTTCTTTAACTGATGAGGCATAAAATGGCGTATTATGGTCGTTGACCAAAATGATTGAGGTGCGAATTGCGCCCAAGGCATTGGCCAATTGCAGCACCAAATCGCGTAAAATGCTGTTAATATCGAGCGAGCTATTGAGCGTTTGGCTAATGGCATACAGAATATGCATTTGGCGGGTTGATTCTTCGAGGCCGCGGCGATTTTTTTGCAGCCGCATCATCACCCGTAAGCGTGCCAACAGCTCGGATAACTCGATTGGCTTGACCAAAATATCGTCGGCGCCTGCATCGAGTGCAGCAACTTTGGTGCGCAAATCGCCAAGCGCGGTAATTTGAATAATCGGAATAAACGGGATGGCGGGATTACTGCGCAAATGGCGGGTCAGATCAACGCCATTCATACCAGGCAAGGAAATATCCAACAAAATAATATCTGGTGTAATGACGCGCACAAATTGCAACGCTTCTTCGCTACTATTGGTCAATGAAACCCGATAGCCAGCATCGCGCAGCAGCAATTGAAACATGCGGCTAATACTGAGGTCGTCTTCGACGATTAACACATGGCCATTGCTTGCATCAGGCATGAAGGTTCTCCACTTGGGTCACTGCCCTCATTGTACGAGGTGTTTTGGCGTTTGACAATGGTATAAAGCCAAGTACGATCATAGTGCACCATTATCTCTATCCGGCGGTGCATATGGAGGTTTCTTGTGAGTAAACATGTTGTCGTCTATGGTCGAACGAGTTTTTGCCCTGATCTTGCTCGTTCGCAACGGTTTTTAGAAGCCAATCAGGTTGCCTACACCCAAATTAATATCGATCAAGATGACGCTGCTGGCGCGTTGGTCGAGGGCTGGGTTGGCTATCGGAGTGTGCCTACGATTGTGGTTGCCGAAGCTGGCAGCAATTTGCCCTTTGAAGAGCCAGCTCCCTTGCCAGCAGGCCGCGAAGCACGCTCGTTTGATCGTGGTACCGTTATCACCGAACCAAGCGATGAAGCCTTGAGTGGTTTCTTGAAGCGCAACGGTTTGTTGAGTTAAGCGTAGCTTGAGGGTGGCAGAGAGGCGAAGGTTGGTGTGAGAGCCAACCGATGAGACTGGTTTTAGCTTTGCTCGCTTTGGCAATGATAGGGCTGCCCTGCTATGACCACACCCGCTAGCTTAGAATGGACAGCAGAGGTTGTCCATAGCCTCTTAAACTATCCGCAACGCCTTTTGGCGCACCCTGCTTGGTCGTTAGTTATTGCCGAACTTGGTGGGTTGCGCCATTTGCACCAGCAGCTGTTAACCTATCCGCTGAAAACCAAAGAAGTGCGCTTGCTGACTATCTTAATCAGCCAGCCAGAAGCCTCGGTTGACTATTATTGTGATGTGTTGGCGATTCATCCTGCTACGTTTCATCGCCAGCAAAATGCGCTTTGTCAGCGGCTTAGTGGCCTATTGCCCACGCCGAAGGTTGAACCTGCTGCGCCAAGCATCCCCCAACTTGACTTCCAAATGCCCAAAACGAGCTTCCTTGGGCGCACGCTTGATCTTGAGCGGATTCAATTGTTGTTTGATCAAGGCTGCGATTGGATTAGCTTAATCGGCCCTGCTGGGGTGGGCAAAACCCGCTTGGCCTTGGAAATGAGCCAGCGAGTTGGCCCAATTTTTCGTGATGGCGTTGGCTTGTTGCATATACCGAGTAAAGCAACGCAAGCAACGCTGGCTCGCGATTTTTTGGCTCAGCTCGGGCTTGATTCCCCGCACCTCGACGCGCAACAACGCTTGCAAGCGTATTTCAGCTCACGCCAGATGTTGCTCATTTTAGACAATCTGAATCAACCTGAGTTGGCTGCTTGGTTGTGTGAACGCTTGCAAACAGCACCGTTTGTGCGGGTGTTGGCTACCGCCACACAGCGCTTGCATGTGCCCCAAGAGCGTTTGCATCATGTTGAAGGCTTTGGCTTCGCTGCTGATCACCCTGGTTTGCTTGAGGCGAAGTATAGTTTGCAGCTGCTACTTGAGCGATTAAATCCCTTTCAGACACTTGATCTGAATGACCCAGTGCAACTTGGCCTAGCAAACCAGCTTTGCCAATTGCTAGGCGGCCTGCCCTTGGCCCTCGAATTAGTGGCCAGTCTAAGTATTGACTATGATTTGGCGAGCCTAGTGGCACAACTTCAGGCAATTGTTTCAGGCGAAGAGCGGTTGGCGTGGTTGATTAAGCTGTGCTATACGACACTGCAACCAGCGACCCAACAGCTGCTCGCGACACTAGCAGGCTTGCCTCGCTGGCTCAACCAACGTGAGCTAGCAGCCTTGCAAGAGCTGCCGAGCAGACAGCTTCAGGCGAGTGTGCACGAAGCTCAAACGAAGCATCTGTTGGTTGATTGGGCTGCGTGGTATGCCATGCCAAGCTGTATTCAGCACGCTATCGCCAACCCTGAAAATATACATTTAAGCTGAATTTTGCCCACCATAATGGTGCTAGCGTTAATGATGGCTGTTTACGCCTTATCCAAACCCGACAGAAGTATTGCAAGTATTTAAACGTGTCAACCGTTATTGATTTTAGCTATCAAGCGCTTCATAACAATTCGCTAAGATTGCAGTGCTTGCTCGAATCCTGTTCAAGGAGCCAATGATGATTCTTCCGAAAGAGCGTGACCAGCGCCTGATTACAATTCGCCGTGGTGGCACGCTTAGCGACGCCGACCATCGGCTGCTGGCGCGTTGGGCTGCTGCATGTGCTGGCCATGTGCTTGATTACTTTGAGCAAGCGCAGCCCAACGATCAACGGCCACACCACGCTTTAGCCCAACTTGAGGCATGGGTTCGCGGCGAGATTAGCATGAGTGAAGCCCGGGCTGCTGGTGGCCATGCCAATGCTTCTGCCCGTGGTTTAAGTGGAGCGGCGCGCTTTGCTGGCTTTGCAGCGGCGCAGGCAGCCTTAGTTGCCCATGTTGCCGCCCACAATCTTGGCGCTGCGGCCTATGCGATTAAGGCGGTGCGCGCGGCAGCAGCCAAGGGCGCTGAGGATGAAGCTGGTCGCCAAGAGTGTGCTTGGCAGCGAGCGCAACTGCCTACAAGCATTCGCGAGTTTGTGTTGGAAGATCAACGTACTCGTAATCCAATTTGCTGGTGGGTTTTTGAGGTTAATGATTAATCGAGCCTTTTAATTTCGATAGTATGAACTGCTGTGAACATGCTGCAAATATGCACTAAACCTGCTGTTTTCGTTAATGTGGCTTTGATACAGTATCAGCACGATTGAATTGATTAAAAGCAAGGAACAAGCATGCGACGAACAATGGTGGGTGTATTAGTTGGCATCGTGGCACTGAGTGGTTCTATTCAGGCCAAACCACAGGGCGAGGTGATTGATCCGGCAGTTGTGGGCTATCCGCAACGGATGGTGGCCTTTGGCGATTCGATCACCAAAGCGTTTCTGGCTGATGGTAATCCGAATAATATTACGGATCAGCCGCAGTATAGTTGGGCAACTGGCACTAGCTCCGAAGTAAACAGTTTGGCTGAGCAGATTCGCACTGCGACTGGCAATTTAACCGCTACCAATGCTGCTGCTTCTGGCGCAAGCATTAATGCATTGGTGGGCCAAGTGAATGCAGCCAATTCTGCTGATGCCCAATATGCAACGATTTTAATGGGCGCGAACGATGTTTGTCGTTCCAACGAAGCTGCCATGACCAGCGTGGCCGATTATCGCGCGCAACTGATCAGCGGCTTGAATCAATTAACGACCAATGAGCCAGAAGCCCGTATCTTCATTGCTAGCATTCCCGATGTGTTTAAGGTCTGGCAAACGTTCAAAGATAATCCAGCTGCACGAGGGATTTGGAATCAATTTGGGGTTTGTCAGGCGCTGTTTGCCAACCCCGAATCAACCGCGCCCGCTGATATGGAGCGGCGCCAGCGTGTTCGCCAACGGGTTATTGATTTTAATAGCCAATTAAGCGAGGTCTGTAGCAGCTATTTACGCTGTCGCTTTGATCAGAATCTGTTGTTTAATTCAGCAATTTCGCCAACCTTGGTCACCGCCGATTTTTATCATCCGTCGATTGCTGGGCAACGGACGCTGGCGAGCAACCTTGCCCAAGCCTCGTTTGATTTTACTGATCAAGCAGCACCAGTTTCAAACGTAACATTTAGCCAAAACCAAGGCACATGGTTGGCAACCCTCAGCGCGATCGATAATCGCGGCGTGCGTGGCTTGGAATATCGCTTGCCCAGCGAAACAACCTGGACTCGCTATAGCCAGCCGATTGCGGTTGCAAACCAAGCAACGCTTATTGTGCGTGCGGTTGATATTAACGGCAATACTGAAGGCTCGCGCGCTTGGACCGTTCCAGCAGCGGCAAGTTATCGCGTATTTATGCCTTTTGTAAAGCTCAATCAATAACAATTTGGCCTAGTTCATAGGTGTCGTTGCCTGCCTCAAGCTGCATACGTTGGCCACTGAGATCATACCAACCAACAATCACCGTATAGCGACCTGCTGGCAATGGCGCTGCCAAATCAACCGCTAGCAGGTCGGATTGAGCTTGATCAAGCGCCCAAGTTTGGCTCGTAGGATTGGTTGGGCTATCAGTTTGGGCGACCAAATTGCCAGCTTGATCGAGCACATGGATAAAGCGAATTAAGCTTGGTAATGGTTGCGCAGTTTGCCAGCGCAGCGCAACCAGCAGTTGGTTTTGGGCATGGCTAGGTAATTCAAGCCCAGTTAATTGAATTCCATTTTGCCAGCCAACGCTGAGCTGTTGGCTAAATTGTAGGGGTTTGTTTTCAATCTGCCACCAATCGCCAAGTTTACGATGCTGCAAGGCCAATTCTGGAATCGCTTGCAGCGCATAGACCTGGCGACCTCGGGCTAACTGATCGCGAATCCGTTGCTGATCGGCCTGAAAACTAAATTCGAGGTCGGGTCGTTGCTGCTCAACTGCTTGCAGATAGCGCAAACTTTCGATGCTCCAGCCATCGCCAATCACCAGGCTTTGCGCTGCAATTGGCTCGGCCAAGCGCTGGCGGGCAAGGCGTTCGATCTCGGCTGTATTGCTGGCTTGAATGTGGGGCAAGTTTTGCCATGCCAGCCATACGCTTATCGCCAAAGCTCCGGCCAAACTCCAGCGTGGCCATGGCAAATACGCCAGCCCAAAGCCAATCAGCAAGGCTTGCATCACATACGCGCCAAGCCCAAAAACCGCCAAATCGTCGACGAAATAGGCCAAGCAAAAGCCCAGAATGCTGCAATAACTGCCAGCAAGCATGATTGCAATGGGCCGTTGTTGCCGCCAACACTGCCAAAACCCATAGCATGCCAAACCAAAGCCAAGCCAGGTTAATTGTGGGCCAAACAGCTCGCCTTGCACTGCAACGAACCGTTGCCACGCTTGACTGGCTGCGCGCTGTGGGTCAAACCAAGCGCCACCAGCACTGCCAAGTAAATACTCAGTCAACACCGCCCAGCCATTTTGCCAAACAGGTGCGCGCCAAACAATATACAAATATGGCACAAAACTGATTAATCCAGCAGCGATTGCTAGCAGTATTTGGCGTCCCGTTGGCCGCTGTTGCCAACAAGCAGCGATCAGCATCCATGGCAGCAAAAAGAGGCTGCTGCGATGATGCCCAAGCATCAGGCCTGCGGCGAGTCCAAGCCAGCAAAAGGCCACTTGCTGCTGTCGCCAAGCCAGAATGAGCCAGATTGTGCCAACCTGCAACAACACTGCAAAGGCATAAATTTCGGCATGGGTTGCTTGCTGCCAAAAGGTTGCGGATAGGCCTAAAATTGCTGCACAGGCCCAAGCCCAGCCTTGAGCCAGCCCAAGTTTAAGCGCAATTTGGGCAACGATGGTTAAACTCAGTGCCGCAGCAAAGGCCGAAAAGAGATTAATCCGCCAAGCAACGCTGCCAAATGGCAGTACCTTGCTCCACAACCAAGTCACAATACTATACAGTGGGTAGCCAGTGCTATGGGCAATCTCAAGGGTTGGCCCAACCCGTTGAAATTCGGCAGTATCGCCGCCGCCTAGGCCTGGGAGTAGGGTTAAGTTATACAGCAGCAATGCAACTCCAAAGAGCAACAATGCACTAACGTTGCGATCAAACTTTATGGGTTTTGGGTTTTGCATCATGGAGTTGTGCCAACTGCTTCTCAGCTACGATTATCAGCGTGGCGCTGGTTACTGTCAAGCGCTAGATTGGAGCCAACAGAACGCCGCAAGTGCGAGCGATGCAGCTTGCGGCGTTCTGTTGTTGGGGCACTAATTGACCACTAGCTGTCCATTGGAGTGGTGCGCCCAGTGTTGAATCCGCTCCAGCTCTTTGTTTAAGCCCAATTGTTGATACAAATCACTTGCTTGGCTGAGCGCATGCTGTGCGTCAGGATAGCGTTGGGTTGCATAAAAAAGTTTGGTCAGCTCGCGCCAAACCTTAGCTTGCATAAAGCGATCCTGAATCGCTTGGCTAAGCTGGACTGATTGATGTAAATAGCGTTCAGCGATAGTGAATTCTTGTTTGAGATTGGCAACCCTGCCTAGAATATACACCCCAAAGGGTACATGGGCCGTTTCTTCATAATGCAGCACTTCGTGGGCATAGCGCTCAGCATCATCACACTGATTGAGCTCCACATGGGCATTAGCTAAGGTCATCGTATTCAGCGAAATCCAAAAGCGCGAATTAATTTGCTTGAAGAAGCTATAGGCCTCTTTGGCGATTGTAATAGCCTCGTGGGGTTGGTTGATCTCGCCCAAAAAATAGGCCAAATTGCTTTGGTTGCGCGCAGCCCGCACATTGTTGCCAATCGATTGATAATAGCGAATGGCAACATTAAAATGCTCAATGGCTTCGGTGCGTTCATTGCGGGCATGCACAATCGCCAAACTCGCATGGGCGCGCGCTTGTAGCGCCTGATCGTTGAGCGCACAGGCATGGTCAAGTGCAGTTTGGTAGCCCTGTAACGCTAGGTCATAGTTGCCTTCTTCATCGGCAATTTCGCCACTCAACAAGGCGGCGATAAAATGGGTCTTGGCGGCGGCTTGGTGCGCGGCTTCGAAATCGCGCTCATGGTTGAGGTGCATTAAGCCGCGCTTAACATATAAAATTGCCTCTTGATGATAATGGTTGGTATCCAAAATCGTAATTGCCCGCTCGTAGCTCTGCATTGCTTGCTCAATTTGGCCTTGGGCCTCCCATAAATCGCCTTCGAGTTGGTGAATATAGGCGCGCAGCGAATCGCTTCCCGTGTGCGAAACTGCGGCTAAGCCAGCTCGGGCTTGATCGTAGCTGCCAATAAAGCGCGCCAACTCTGCTTGTCCAATTGCCAGGGTTTGGGCCTCGCGGGCTGGTAATTGATCAAGTGGAATTAATTGCAGCATGCGCAGCATCCGGCCAAAATAGCCAGCCCGAATTTCGCTATGGCGTTGGGGAAACCACCAAACAATCGCTTGCGCATAATCGCCTGCGGCAATTGCATGTTCAGCAGCGAGCGTCCATTGGCCAAGCAAGGCATGGACTTGGGCTGCATGTTCATGCAATGGTTGGCGTTGTTCGGTGCTTAGCTGTTGCCAGTAGTGCTTGCGCAGCAATGGCCAAAGCTCCAGCGTATCGCGATAGCCAGCTTGCAGCAATTGATACTGTTCAAGTTGTTGCAGATCGTTGCTTGGCCATAAACTGCGTGGAATCGGTTGCTGAAAACTGGCCAAAATGGTTAATAACTGTTGCGCACTTGGCCCAAGCATAGTGATAATCCGTTCGATCAAGGAGCTAACGCCTGGATGCGCTTCGAGCATGGCGCAAATTGCCGCCAAACTTCGTTCCTGCTGAATCAAAACCATCACAATCCGCATCAGATGGGTGTTGCCAGCAATCAACGCCAGGAATTGCTCCCATGGATAATCTGGTTGCATGGTTGTAGTTGCATCAAACCATGCCCGAAATGCGCTACTTTCCAAGGGTTCTAGGCTAAGCACTGGCAGATCATCACTAAACACGCGGTTGCCAATAATCAGCACATGCATGTTGGAAATTGCAGCTAAAGCACGCCAAAATGAGTGCAACGCACGATGATGAGGTTGCGGCTGTTTGAGCATAACCTCACTTTGATCAAGGCAAAACAAGGCTGGATTTGTAAGACTGGCGCAATCACGGCGAATTAAGCCCAGCGCCACATTGCTATTGAGCTTGCCGCCCTCAATTGCCAAATGTTGGGCCAGATTATAGGCCCCATGATGCTGTAAAAATGCGCCGATCAAGGGTAAACAGCTCTCAACCTGATCATTCAAATCGGGCAGGAGCGTCAGCCAAAACACTGGGCCTTGCCATGTATTGGCAAGTGTTGCAGCACAGGCACTTTTGCCAACCCCTGTTGACCCAATAATGCAAAGATGCTGTTCGTGTTTGAGCATTGCATAAGCTTCGGCCAGCCATTCAGCGCGCCCATACAATTGAGCTGGCACTGGTGGCCGTTCCAATTGCAGCGCTGGCTGTAAAATGCTCAACAAACAATCAGCAGCCTGATCCAAAATCAAGGGTAAACGATCTTTCATATCGCGATGAAAGGTTGCTTTGGCCAAGCCAAGCTCATCGATCAGCACATGCACTGGCAATTTGTGTTCGTGCAAAAAGCGCCAATAAACTAAGCGTTGGTCGCGATTGCCAGCCCGCAGCTGTTGCAAAATCTCAGCGAGATCGTGGGTTTGTTCGGGCCGCACTTGGGTTTCACCAAGCAGGGCATAGGCAACCACCAATTGAATAATGTGGCCCCGTTGGCGTTCACTCGGATACGCACCATAGAGATCATACCAATGCCCAAGCAATGCTGGCGTTGCCAACGGTTGGATTGTGCCAAGCTCAGCAGGCTGATCAAACTGGTTGAGTACAGTGCGTAAGATTGGATTAAGAATATGCGTCATTCCACACTCCTCGTTAATCGAAAGCAGCTGATGGTTGACTCGCTTGGTCTCAAATGAGACTTTTTAAGGGCAGAATGAGACTTTTTGAGCCACAAGCCCACTATACTGAAAGCCAAGTGATTCGTTTGTGATTAGGGAGGCTTCAGATGCGACTTATCGTAGTGTTAACAGTGCTAATTAGCCTATTGGGTTCATTGATATTCAATCAAACCACGCAGGTTAAGGCTAATACGCCACCTCCACCAGCAGGTTGCGGTTTAGCAGGTGTCGATCTTTCAACGCCCAATACGTGGATGGCAGTTTGGGATTTTGAGACGGCCAATGGCTGTTTGGTTGAGCTTGGCACGCCACAAATCCCCAGCCAAGACCCACCAATTGTCTCAATGACGACAATTGCTTGTACCGTCAATGGAGCTGTGGATTTCAGCCCAGCAGATTATGCGCACTTTCAAGGCAATGGCTACCTTTCGTGTGCTCTCGATTTGCCAAACAGCTTGCAGCAGACCTACCCTGATTTTTGGACTTATGCTCAAGCTCAATTTAGCACGAATGGCAATCAGCCGCTCTTATATCACCCTGATGCGCGGATGAGTGTTGATGTAAATGGCTTATATGGCAACTTGCAATGGCAATATCGCCATACTACCGATGCCCTTGAATCGAACACCGTGCGCCGCTTTCGCCTGATTGATGATAATCGGCTGGTGGTTGGTCAATGCTCTAGCTCAGCGCTGAATTGCCCAACCAGCCAAACAGCCCCGTATTATGGCTATGCAAAAATCCATGGCGACACGACCTATGCCAATTCAAGCCAAACCATGGTCAAGTTTCGCACCAGTGCGACAACGGTGATCATTGGCTATAACCCAGATACTAACGAGTATCTGAATGGAAAGTTGGGCATGATGATTATTGATCCATATGGCAAAGATCCTGAACCAACGGTGATCAATCCTGGTCCAACGCCAACCGTTACCCCCACCATGCCCATCCCACAATAATCTGTTTTGTTTCAGATGCGAACAGGCCACTAGGATTATTCCTAGTGGCCTGTTGTTGGTTTTGTTTTAGCAGCTATGCGCTTAGTTCAGCGTAAAGTTGACGTTTGAAAGATCAAAGAACACATTGTTGGCGCAGCGCACTTTGATCCGTGCTTGGGTGGTTGCCGTATTCGGCATGGTTACTGCTTGGCTCCCATCATTTGGAGTCGACGCAAGCAAGCTGCTAAAGCTGCTGCCGCCATTGCTGGAGAATAAAATCTCGACATTGGCGCAGCTAACAGGAGCAGCGGTAGTGTTTGCCACATTCCAAGTAATCGTGCGGCTGCTGTTGCGCGTCCAAGTAACTGCTGTATTAGGCGCGGTTACCGTGAAAGGCCCAGCTGCACTATTGACCGTGACGTTGGCAGTATCAATTGCATAGCTGCCGCCGCCAGCCCGATTATCACGCACAATCAAGCGGAAGGCCAAGGTGCGATTGGTGGTTGGCAACGATTCGCCAATCGTGCTGACATTATTGAGAATATCGCTCAATTTGGGGAACGAGCGCTTTGGACTGCTGGTTGGGTTGAAGCTGCGGAAGATTGGGCGTGAGCCATTGTCGGTATTTGGTGGCGCAGCAGTGCCTAAATTATATTGTTCCCAGTTGTAGGTCAGGCTATCGCCGTTGGCATCGCTGCCAGTGCCAGTTAATTCAAATGGCGTGCTGCGCGGAATCGTGTAATCTGCGCCAGCATTAGCGACTGGAGCCGTGTTGCCAGTGTTGGTTGCCGTGCCACAGCTTGAACCGCCGCCAGTGGTAATGAAGGTCGTAATTTCGTTCAAGCTCTTCGAATGGAAGTAGGGATCGCTGTTGGATTGTAAGTTTTCAGCGCCACAAATGCCTGCATAGGCCATAATCGTCGAGCCGCTGCCCGGCTCGTAAGCGGCGCTGCTAGCACGATTGCCACCACCGCAGCTGCCAGTTGTGCCGTTGAAAGTGTGGTTGCCGCCAAATTGATGGCCAATTTCGTGAGCAACATAATCAATATCAAATGGATCGCCAACCGGAGCCGACGAGCCAGTCACACCTTGAGCTTTGTAGTTGGTCGAGCAAACTGAGCCTAACGAGGCAACCCCGCCGCCACCAGTGCTGAACACGTGGCCAATATCATAATTGGTATTGCCAATCACGTTTTTGATATTAGTTTGATTTTGGCTGAGCATCGTGACGCCGTTATTGTTGGTGTAGGGGTCGGTGCTGGCATTGGTGTAAATGATGCTGCTGTTGTTGGCAACCAACACCATACGCACGGCAACTTCGCGCTCATAAACGGCATTAACGCGGTTGACGCTGGTGGTGATTGCTGCCAATGCGCCGCTGACCGTGCCGCCATGGAAGGCGGTATATTCGCCAGTTGCGGCCATGGCCAAGCGATAGGTGCGCAATTTATCGCCAACAGCTTTTGGTGCAGCCAAGCCATCGCTGCTCAATGGCAGATCGATGACATAATCTTCAACTTGGCGTTCAGCCAGTTTCTCGCTGCTTGGCACAAAATTCCGGCTATCGTACACAATGTAGTTTTTGGTATCGCCAGCGCTATAGGGATCGATGAAAATCCGGCCTTGATCGCCCAAGATCAAGCCATGGAAGCCTGCTGGAGTCAGATCTAAGCGTCCGCTACGATTCGGTGTATCCACCCCAACGATCAGGTAGGTGCGAATTTCGGGAAACTTCGCCGCAAGTTCAGGCTGCATAATTGGCGATTCGACGATGCGAAATTGCTCAAATTTGCCATCAGGCATGGGCAATTGCAGCGTATACAACGAGTTTGCTACTGCTTGGTCTTGCTCTAATGGTGCTTTGGCGAGATATTGACTCAAGCCATCCAAATCGAGCCCAACAGTGCGATAGATGGTTGGTACAATTTGGCGCGCGCCTTTTTGCACCAGCCGACTTTCTTGCACATCTTGCCAAAAGCCATCGGACGAAGCGGCGGTAGGAGTGACGAGGGTGGCGGCAGCAAAGCTACTCAGCAATGCAACCACCAAGGCTGCAACGATCACCAACGATGAACGTTTTCCGGGCATGCCAAACCTCCTAGAGGTAGAAGTGGATACCTATCTATTATACATTAAAAATATTTAATTAAATTGTGATATTTGTAAATGGATCCATGAAAGCAAATGTGTTTTTAGCAAGGATTGATAGAAGCCACTTCCTTGTAACGTTGGTGTAACGGGCTGCGGCTAAGCTTTGGTTGATTCAATCGATTGCTTAGTGAGGTTTAGGTGTATGTGGTTGCAGCGCTTTAGTTCATATTTGGTTGTTTTTGGGTTCGTGATTCTGATATGGCTGGCTGGAGCCTTCTTTTTAACAGTTGGAGCACCGTTTTTATCGTTTGGTTCAGGATTGTTGATAATCTGTGGAGCAATTCTTTGGCTGATTGTGTGTTTTTGGCCAATCATTGGGGCCATGGCTAGTTGGCGGGGATTAGGGCTATTCTATCAGCCAGCAAAAAAGCCGCATTATTGGGGATTAGGCTTGCTCTGCGTTATCTATGGTATTGCAATCTTCGGCTTCCTGATTAAGAATTTAGGATTGGGCTATTGGATCTTTTTTGGCAATAGCCTTGGGATTATCCTGCGCAGTATCTTCGTTGAATGGCGGGTTGCTGAAGGGCGAGTTCTCCGATTAAGCATCAATCTGCTGCTGGCGATTGGGTTGCCGCTCATGGTTACGGGATTTCTTTGGTTTTTAGCGTGAGCAATCGCTAGCATACTTGATCAAACATTGGGGCTTAAAATGATTCAGGATTGGCTAGTGCACAACGTTTAACATGCAGAGCCAGCAATCAACTAATTAATATAACAATTGATCACAGCATCTCTTTTGCCTGAGATGGTTTATGTTGGTGTTAGCTGGGTTCTCTTGGTACAACGGTTTAGTTTAGGAGGCCAACCGAATGAGCGCATATTGGGTTGAAAATCAATGGGGCGGCGATGATGCACCCTGGCATCCAGGTGGCACATGGGTGTTGGGCGCACGTGATAACCAACATGTTGTAGCAATTAATATTTCCTCCGCTGATAACGGCCAAACCTTTACTGGAACCATGACCTATAACAACGAAGGCCCGATTGGCTTCCGCGCAAATCGTACCAGTACTAATAATTATGCTGTTGAAAATCAATGGGGCGGCGATGATGCACCCTGGCATCCAGGTGGAACGTGGGTGATTGGTGGGCGTGATAACCAAAATCCGATTAATCTTGATGTTAATTCACAAGATGGCGGCCAAACCCTGAATGGCACGATGGTTTATGCTGGTGAAGGCCCTATTGGTTTTCGTGGCAAACTGCAATAACGCTTAATCTTCGTTTTCCAGCCATGATTAGCTAATCATGGCTGGCTTTTTGTTTTAGGCATATACTCATTGCTATGCCTGTATTGCTTTATGATTGGCACTAGTAATTCAATGTATATCTAAGCCTTTGAAATAATTCAGGATTTGCGTTGCTTATACGTTTTAAGTATGAATCGATTCAATGAACTGTGGAATTTGTGTAGTAAAGGAATGAATAATGGCTACTGAACAACAAATTGATTATAATTCAATTGCACAAGCCCAATACGATGCTACGGTTGAATCACTCAAGCAAGCATTTCCTGATGCTGATAAAAATGCATCGAATCAATTAACCGCAGCAGCAACCTCGACCGCAACTGGGACTGCTACCTTTGCCACTGCTTTCATTTATGGTACCTGCGAATGCATTTTGACCTTTGATAATAACCAAAAAATTCGCTTTTATGGCACGATGTGGGGCATTGGGCTTGGTGGTGGCACCAGTGCTGGCGGCTATGTTGGGGTTCCGATCGATCAATTAGTTGGCGATTGCAGCTTCCAAGTGACGGTTGTTTCAGGGGTTGGCGGCGCAGTAACGATTCAATTCTGGCGTGGCAACAACTACCTTGGCAACTTTACTGGGGCTGCTTTGGCCGTGGCAGCCTCGGTTACTGGCGGCAGCGGGACCTGGAAAAAGCAATAAACCTGTTTACAAGTGCGCCACCAACAATTTTGTTGGTGGCGCACTTGGTTATTTTAGGCCAGAATTGCTTCGATTTGGGCTTGAACATCGGCGCTTAATTGCACTTCGCCAGCCTTGATGTTATCGAGCACATGTTCAGGCTTGGTTGCGCCGGTGATGACTGAGCTGATTTGCGGCAAGCGTAAGACCCACGCCAAGGCCAATTGGCTGGTAGTCAGCTCAAGCTCTTCGGCAATTGCAGTCAATTGGCGAATTTTTTGCAAATTTGTGTCGTTGAGTTCGCGATCAAGCCATTTGGTGGTTGCGCCACGGCTGCCCTCGGGCACACCAGCGTTGTATTTGCCAGTTAATAAACCTTGGGCAAGTGGACTCCAAACCGTCAAGCCAAGGCCATGCTGCTCGCAGGTTGGGATGATTGCTGGCTCAATATGGCGATCGAGCATATTGTAGCGGGGCTGCTCAACTTGGGGCAAGTAGCCATTATATTGCTTGGCGATGCTGACCGCTTGCTCAATTTGATCGGCTTCCCAAACGCTTGTGCCCCAATAGAGCACCTTGCCAGCCTGCACCAAATCGCTCATTGCGCGCACAGTTTCTTCAAGCGGCGTGTTGGGGTCGAAACGATGGCAGAAATAAATATCCAAATAATCGGTGCCAAAATGGCGCAAGCTTTTATCAATTGATTCCATAATATGCTTGCGACTAAGCCCTTGATCGTTGACGTTGCTACTCATGGGCCAAAAAAGCTTGGAAGAAAGCACCAAATCCGAGCGTTTGTAATCGCGAATAACTGCACCAACGACTCTTTCAGCTTCGCCGTAGGCATATGCATCGGCAACATCGATAAAGTTAATGCCATTGTCGATTGCTGCCCGCAAACATTGGGCGGCCATATCGCTTTCGACACTCCCGCCGTAGGTCAACCATGCGCCCAGTGATACGGCGCTAACCCGCATGCCTGCTTTGCCTAGCCGTCGATATTCCACAGAAGCCTCCTAAGTGAAGATATGCTGAAATTACAATCTGATCATACCACGGATTTATCGTGGCTCTTGGCATAGCTCTTGCCTTGATGAGCTAGTAGAAATTCTAGTTTGGAGGATACTTCAATGGCAGAGCAAACCCCAGTTCAACAAAATATTGCCAAAGTTGCCGAGCAACTTAAAGGCTTTAAAATTGCTATGTTAACCACGGTTGCCCAAAACGATTCATTGCACAGCCGCCCAATGGTTGTGCAAGAAAAAGAATTTGATGGCGATCTTTGGTTTATGACCAGCCGCGATAGTGGCAAGATCGATGAATTAAGCAACGATAAACAAGTGAATGTAGCCTTTGTGAATGTCGATGATTCGCGTTATGTCTCAGTCAGCGGTAAAGCCCAGCTGGTTGATGATCGGGCCAAAATCAAAGAGTTATGGACTCCCTTGGCCAAGGCATGGTTCAAAGATGAAAACGACCCCAACATTATCCTGATTAAGGTCGAGCCAAGCGTCGTTGAATATTGGGATACTCCCAACAGCACCTTTGTCCAAGTCAAAGGCTTTTTGACAGCGCTGGTGACTGGCGAACGCCCAGATGTTGGCGATCATGGCAAGGTTAGCCTCTAAATAATAGCTTTTCATCGATAGATTCAGGTCAGTTGCCCTTGGCGACTGACCTTTTTCATTATCCTGAGCTTATATATGTTCGTGAATTGAAAGAGACAAATGCACAATAGTTGACCAGCTGAACCAGCCTGCATATTCCACAAAGCAACTATTAGGGGGTGCTGGGGGATGAAAACCCCCGGCGTTTCCCTCCAGCGGAGGGACGGAAGGGAGGAGAAAGGAGAAGAACTATAGGAATAATAATCGCGCTAAAACGCCGCAACTTGACATGTGTGCTTGACATAGAAAATTTGTTCTGGTATAGTCAAAATGGGTGACTGAAGCAACTACGAAATGAGGCATTCTAATGGCAACAATTCTGCAAATACCCTCACTGCGCGACCAACAAAGCCGTGAAGTTAAGCGTCTGCTCATGAAGCATTTGCGCAGTTTTAGCGATACCTTAGAAGTGAATGATGTTGCCCATGTGCCGCTCTATCAGCAATTAGCGGTTAATATTGTTTGGAAAGTGCGCATCCCACCATGCTCCAAGCGCAACATTCGGATTGCCTTCTACTACGATGAATATGGCAACGATCAACAGTTGTTTATTCCCACGTGGCAAGCCGACCCCGACCCTGCCAGCCGTTTGCAAATCACGGCGGCTGAATATTGGTATAGCTATGTGGTTGCGACCAGCAAGGTCTATGTGTTGCCTGTGGCCCAACTACGGCCATGGTTCAACCAACACAGCCAGCATTTGCCAGCTCACGAGGTTAAACATCAATTGCCCGATCAACTAGCCTCAATTCAAGCGGTTGGGCGTTTTGTACCAACCCAACGCTTGCTGCGTGAGCTAGACGAGCTAGAGATTTGGCCGCTTAATCGTTTGCAGCCGAGCAAACGGGTTGCGTAGCTCGGCTGCACTGCTTCAATCTAACAATTAGGCTAATTTGCCAACTTGCGTTTGGATTTGCCCAATCGCTGCGTCACGTAAGCCTTGGGCAATCACTCGGTCTCTCAGGCTGCTGGCAATCGCAAAGATGGTGCTGGCACGCAGCACTTCGCTGGCAACTGCATGCCATGGATCTGGTTGCGGTTTAGGGTTGTATTGATCAAGCAATTGTTTGAGTGACCATGGGCCTGGCCATGGGAACGGCCAGCGTGGGCAAATGTCATCGCCATCTACCCAACCAACCAAATTGCCACTATAACTGGTCATTTTGCGTGCACTTCCCTGAAGTTGCACAATAATTGCTTTGCTGCGGGCAAGGCTAAGCGTGGTATTGCTCATGCTTTTGCCAAGTCCATAATTAATTAAGCCTTTGACAAGATTGCCGAGTTCAAGCAATGGTTGCGGCGTTGAAATGTCTGGTTGGCGTTTTGGCGGCCATGGGAATGGCCACCATGGCGGGCAGAGATCGTCGCCTGGCTCCCACGCTGCAAAGCTATTTGCCCGTTTCAGTGACACAAAATGGCTACGAATTTCGCTACGGGCCATGCGCAGATTTTCTGCTTGCAAAGCTTGATCGCCATATTGGAAGGCCATGTTGAAGGCATCAAGGCTGCGATGCAAATCTAAGACAATCAACCCACCAGCAGGAATCCGCTCGATTGGGGTAAAGACTTGGTCTTTGAGCCGCCACCACGGGCGTGGCCACCACCATGGGCGGGGTTCGTAATCGTCGTCGGGGTTGGGTGTGTAGCTCAGGCTGTTGACCGCATCGCTGGCGTTTGATAAACCAGTTATATTTTTATCAAGGTCGGCAAGCGCAAAATCATAGACTTTTTTGGCAAATGTTTGGTCACTGCTGACCGCGCTGATTGCGAGCAAGGTCAATGAGCGAAAAGCGCGGCGAGCATATTGGGCGCTATCAGGAATTTCGCCGCCAGCAGCAAGTTGGTTTTCATCAATTGCGGGCTTGGTGCTGGCAGCAGCGTGATCGAACGCGCTGATTGCGCCAGCGGTTGCCAACGCAGCCAACCCAGTGTTGCGTAAAAATGAGCGCCGTGAATTTGGGTGATTGATAGTATCTTCAGCCTGATCGTTAATCCCCATTGAAATCCTCCTGACGAACGAACTTAACTCTTTCGATGGCATAAAGACGCAATGGGGATTAAGTACCTTTCCTTGCTTAAACCAATTTAGCTACGATTAAATAAGCGTTTGAGCTTTTGGCCAACGTTGCTGAACTGGGCTTGGATGGCAAAACTCTGTTTAACCGACGGTGGCAGATGCTCTGTCCAGTAGTGGGTGGTTTTGGCCACAACCGTAATCACGCTTTTAATTTCGCTTTTGAGGCTAAAATCTTGATGAATTGGCACCCATAGTTGTTGGCCATGGGCTTGGGCCGCCACATGCTCTTGATTAATTGCGCCTGCCAGCCATTGGGCTTGACCAACAATTGGGCATTCAATCGCCAGCCATTCGGTAGCATCACTCATATGCGCACTGAGGCCGCTGACCTCGTAAATGCCGCGACATAGCTCTGCATAGACTTGCAAATAGTTGGGATGCTGCGAATTCGCATTAATTTGAATTGGAATGTTGGCTTCTATCCCGCGATGCGGCGGCCCGCCCTCGAGTGCCAAGCCACAAAAGCTTTCCCACATATTGGCCCAATCGACCTCGCCATCGTCGCGATATTTAATGGGCGCAGCAGCCATTGGTTGTTGCTCTGTCATCACTTGCTTCCTTGGATTGTATGAATTTGTGACACACTATCTTAACTTAATTCTCGGCCACAAGCATCGTATATAATGGTGAGGCTGTTCGCTGTGTGCTCTCAGTTAAGGAGTATTTGTGCAATGACGCACCCTGAGCTTGATCCAACGACAATGCAGTTGTTGAATGCTGCCCATACCTACACGGGAATTCCTGCCTCGACGGTTCAAACGCCATGGCATTCGCTGGCTGAGCTGTTGCAGGCTCGCGCTGCAAGCGATGCTGAACGCGAGTTTTTGGCCTATTTCAACGATCATGCAGGCGAAGAAATTCGTTGGAGTTATGCCGATTTGTTCGCGCGCGCAGCCCGGATTGCGAATTTGCTGACGACGGTCTATGGCGTGCGCCATGGCGAGCGGGTCGCCACCTTGGCCTATAATCACCCAGATACGGTGGCAATTTATGCAGCATGCTGGCTGATTGGGGCGACGATTGCGCCGCAAAACGTCGGCGAAGATGACCAGCGGATTGGCTTTATTTTGAGCAATGCAGCAGTTCGCGTGGTGCTAGCGCGGCCTGAATATCTCGAACGCGCTACAACGATTAGCAGCCATGCAGCAGGCGTTGAGCATGTTGTGGCCTTGGATGCTGATTTTGAGCAAGCTTTGGCAGCCCAAGCAGCCAGTTTTGAGCCAAACCAAGCCCCAAGCCTCAATGATGAGGCCTTGTTGGTCTATACATCGGGCACAACTGGCGCACCCAAGGGCGTGCAACTGAGCCACTATAATTTGCTGGCCGATTGCACCGGGATTATGCGCTGGCATGGCATCGATGCTGATAGCCGTTTGATGGCGATTTTGCCAATTCATCATGTCAATGGCATTGTGGTGACCTTGGTTACGCCGTTGCTGGCCCAAGCCTCGGTGGTGCTCAATCGGGCATTTAGCGCGGGCACATTTTGGCAGCGCATCGCCAACGAGCGGGTGCAGATTGTCTCGGTTGTGCCAACGATTTTGCAATATTTGTGCGAAGCCAAGCCAGAGCATAGTCAATTTGAGCGCAGCCATTTGCGCTATTTAATTTGTGGGGCTGGCACATTGCCTGTTGCTTTGGCCAAACGCTTTTATGACCAATTCGGCGTGCGTGTGCTGCATGGCTATGGGCTTTCAGAAACCACCTGTTATTCATGTTTCTTGCCAACCAACCTGAGCGATGCAGAATATCGCCATTGGATGGAAGATTTTGGCTATCCCAGCATTGGGGTGGCGATGTGGCCGAATGAAATGGCGATCCACGATCCGCAAGGTCATGCCTTATCCGAAGGCGAGCGTGGCGAGATTGTGATTCGCGGACATAACGTGATGATGAGCTATTTCAATCGACCTGACGCGAATGCAGAAGCCTTTAAGTATGGCTGGTTTCGCTCTGGCGACGAAGGTTTTTATCAATGGGATGCCCAAGGCCGCCAATTTTTGTTTATCACAGGCCGTCTAAAAGAATTAATCAACCGTGGCGGGGTTAAATATAGCCCGTTTGAAATTGAGGAAGTGCTGCTGGCAGTGCCTGGTGTACGTACAGCCTTGGCAATTGCCTTCCCAAATAATTGGTATGGCGAGGAAGTTGGCGCCTATATTGTGCCCGAAGCAGGTGCCCAACTTGATGCCGCCACGATTTTAGCCCATTGTCGTGCCCACATGCCCTTTGCGAAATGCCCCAAAGTTGTGGTATTTGGCAACGAAATTCCGGTGACCGCAACGGGCAAATATCAGCGCTTGCGTTTGCAAGAACTCTTTGCCGAATGGAATGACAGCCAGTTCCGTGAGTAGTGGCTGCTGTAGTTGAGGATGCTATGAGCCGAATTGCCCAAACCTTTGAACGCTTGGCGAGCCAAGGCCGGACAGCCCTGATGCCGTTTTTGACAATTGGCTACCCTGAACGCGATTCTGCCCTCAGTTTAGCCCAGGCCTTGGTCGCTGGTGGCGCGGATATGCTAGAACTAGGCATGCCTTTTTCCGACCCCTTGGCCGATGGAGCGACGATTCAACGCACAACCGATATTGCGCTTGCCAATGGCGTTGATCTTGAATTTTGCTTGGAAACTGTGCGCCAGTTGCGTGCCGCAGGGCTGAGCATTCCGCTCTTGCTGATGGGCTATTTCAACCCCATGTTTCAATATGGGGTTGAGCGATTTGTGGCAGCGGCCAAAGCAGCAGGCGCCGATGGCTTTATCGTGCCCGATTTGCCACCAGAAGAAGCCCAAGAGTTTCATGCGGCCACCAAAGCCCATGAGCTCGATTTGGTTTTTCTCTTGGCTCCAACCTCAACCGATGCGCGGATTGCCAAAGTTGCTGGCTTGTCATCGGGCTTTATCTATTGCGTGGCGTTGCGCGGGGTAACTGGCGCACGCGCGGCCTTGGCCGACGATTTGGGCGATTTCTTGGCGCGGGTGCGCCAACACAGCCAATTGCCGCGCGCGGTAGGCTTTGGCATTTCCAAGCCTGAACATGTTGCCTCAGTTGCCAAAATGGCTGAAGGCGCGATTTGTGCCAGCGCTTTGCTCGATTATATTGGCAGCTTGCCAAGCGACCAACAGGCGGCTGGCGCTCAGCAGTTTGTGCAAAATCTGCGTGATGCTGCCGACCAAGCCAATGGCTATCACCAATAATTAATTTCCCTCACAGCAAACCCGCGCCTTTTCAACAGGCGCGGGTTTCTGCTCCCCAAGTGCTTAATTACCGCTCATCGGGATACTGAATACCCCAGCTTTGGCGCAATTGATCCATGGTGTTAATCAGGCTGCGTGAGGCTTCCCAAGTGACGATTGGGCTTTCGATCAAGCCTGCTTGAATACATTCGGCCACATGGGCCACTTCGGTGACATAGCCATTGCCAATAAATGGCAGATCGAGAGTTTCAGTTTGGCCGTTGCTTGCGACTAGCAATTGTTGCGAGTGCCAAAAATTGCGTTGAAAGCGAATATAGCCGTTGCTGCCGGTGATTGTTGCTTCGCATGGCCCCGCAGCGCGCACGCTTGCGACACAATTGGCATGGCGACCATCTGCATATTGCAAAATAATGCTTTCTTGCTCATCGACTCCAGTTTGGCCGATTTGGGCTTGGCCATAGACGCTGCTTGGTGCCCCAAACAGATATAAGGCCAAGGCCAAGGGATAAATCCCAATATCAAGCAAGGCACCGCCTCCAAGCGCAGGGTCGTACATGCGATGGGTTGGATCAAAGGGGAAGTGGACGCTGAAATCGGCATGAAACAGATGCGGTGTGCCAATCGCGCCTTCTTCGATCAATGCTTTGGCTTTGATCGTGCTGGGGTGAAACCACATCCACATTGCTTCCATCAAAAAGCGTTGGTTGGCTTTGGCAGCGGCAATCATCGCCTCAACTTGTTGGCTGTTGATGCCCATTGGTTTTTCGCATAATACATGCTTGCCAGCATTCAAACAGGCGATAGTTTGTTCTGCGTGGCGTGGATGCGGCGAGCCAATCACCACCACATCCAGCTCTGGATCAGCCAAAAAGGTTTCAATATCGCTATGGGCATGGGCAAATTGATGGGTTTGGGCGAAGGTTTCAGCTGAGGTTTGATTGCGCGAAAGCACGCTCCAGCGTTGAGCGCCGGGCAAGTCGGCCAAGGCATTGGCAAATTGTTCAGCGATCCAGCCTGTTCCGAGCAAACCCCATTTGAGTTGTTGCATGATGTTCTCCATCAGTTGATGAATCCGGTCTCATGCTACCATGTAATTTGGGCTTGCTGGTTGGCGCCGCGTTGGCAATGAGCCAATACTCCTAGCATGCCAATAGCCTAGAGGGTTGGCGATCGGCCAAAAATTCCCTCTAAATCTCAACTGCTCATGCGGTTGCTTGTGTGCTAGACTAGCCATGCGGCAGCGTGATTTAAGCGAAATTGCTCATCGTTCGGGCCTACTAAGCCATGTGGTATCCCATACAGGAGGATTGACCATGCTCAAACGAGCCAGCTTGGGAATGCTTGTCTTCATCGGTTTGGCCTTGGTTAGTGCCTGTGGAAGTGCTTCTCAGCCCCAATCAGAGACGATTAAAATTGGCTTTTTCGGCCCATTAACTGGTGCGAGTGCGAGCGATGGCAATAATGCAATGCATGCGGCTAAGTTGGCGGTTGATCAAGCGAACGCCAACCAAACTGTGCCCGGCAAAACCTTTGAATTAGTTGTCTACGACGATCAACTTGAGCCAAATCAAGCGATTACGGTGGCCCAAAAACTGGTAACTGAGGATAAGGTGCGGGCGGTGATTGGCGGCTCCTACAGCAGCACAACCCGCGCAGCTGCGCCAATCTTTCAGCAGGCTGGCATTCCAATGCTCGCGGCCTATGCAACTCATCCTGAAGTTACCAAAACTGGCTCGATGATTTTTCGGGTCATTTATATAACGACGGTGCAAGGGAAAGCGCTTGCTCAGTATGCTACAACCAAGCTGAACTATCGTAATTTCCATGTCTTGAATATTAATAATGATTATGGCCGCAGCGTTACCGAAGCCTTTACCAAAACCGCAATCGCCAATCAATCAACAATTGTTAGCACCAGCGAATATGCCAGCGATACGAGCGATTTTAGTAGCCAGATTGCCACAATTAAGTCCAAACCAGCAGATGCCTTGGTATTGATTGGTTATTATGCCCAAAGTGCTGATATTATTAAACAAGTGCGCCAAGCAGGCATTACACTGCCAATTATTGGCTCCGATGGCTTAGATTCGCCCTCGTTGGTGAAACTTGGCGGCAGCGATGTTGAAGGCGTTATTTTGGCAACCGATTTTTCACGCAATGATCCACGCGCAATGGTGCAAAACTTTATTCGTGAATTTCGTAACGCCTACAATATTGACCCTGATGTGGTGGCTTCGTCAACCTACGATGCGACCAACTTATTGATCGATGCCTTCAAACGTAGCCCAAATAGCAGTTCGAGCACAATTCGCGATACTTTGGCCGCAACCCAAACCTTTGAAGGGGTGACTGGGGTGATTGCCTTTACGCCAGAGCGCGAAGTCAACAAAACTGTCTTGTTTGTGCAAATTGAGCGCGGAGATTTTATTTTTCTCGATAAACTTGACCCAAGCCAGCTGCGCTAAGCAGCTTGCTTGAGCCATCAGATTTGATTCAACGTCGCAAAGCAACGTTTCAGCAAAGATAGGATCAGCGATATGCGGGCACGGGTTCGCCAACGAGTTACATTAATCGTTTTGCTTGCAGCACTGTTGCCGCTCCTAGCAGTCTGGGCAATTGCCTTGACAATTAGTTATCGTGCGCAACAGAATTCTGCCCAAAATCAGCAAATTGCCCTTACCAACCTTGCAGCTGAAGATTATCGGCGCTTTATTCTCAACAGCATGGATGAATTGCGCAACGCAAGCACTACAATTGGCAATAATGGCAATCCCCGCCAGCTGAGCGATTTGCAATTAGGCTCGCAAGTTCTGTTTGGCTCAAGTTTCTCCGAGGTTGGTTTATATCGGGTAACTGGCGAACGGATTGCAGTGGCCGCCCGTTTGCGCGGCGTGCAGATGCCAGAAAGCTTGGCTGGCTCGCCCTTGTTGCAGATGCTGCAAAATCGCCAAGTTGCAATTCAAAATCCCGAGCCATTGCAGGCAGTTTCCTTGCCGCTAGCACCAAGCGAAGTGCCGCGCTTTCGCATGGCCTTGCCCGTTTTAGGCCGTGCCAATGGCGAATTAATCCTCGTTGCCGATATTAGTATGGATCGGATTTGGGAAACGACTTCGCGGATCGAATCGGCGGCTCAGATGCGGGTGTTGGTGGTTAATCAGCAAGGTCAGCTTCTCAGCGCGGCCAATACCCAATCGCTAATCGAACACCAAGATTTGGCTAATTTGCCGTTGCTGACAAATGGCAACACCATTGAAACGTATAATAGCCCGTTTGGCGAAGAAGTGTTGGGCGTGCGCACCGCGCTTGATCCTACCGATTGGCTGTTGATTGTCGAACGTCCACTTGACGTAATCTATAGCAATGTGCGAACATTGGCGCTCAGCCTCTCGATCGTGATTGGGATTGCCTTGCCACTGGTGGCAGGGATTGGCTGGTACGTTGGGCGGCGGCTGGCCTTGCCAGTTCAAGAACTGTATGCCAGCGTCACGCGCTTTACCGAAGATCCTACTGCCTATACGCCAGTACAGCTCAAAACCCGCGATGAATTGGCCAGCCTTGGCGATGCCTTCAATACGATGGTGGTAGGCTTGAATGCCTCGCAAACCAAGCTTGCGAAGATGAACGAGGAGCTAGAAGGTTTGGTCGTGACGCGAACTGGTGAATTACACCATGCCTTGGCTGAGGTGCAGGCCCAAAATGCAGAGCAAGAACGTTTGCTCGAAACCGTGCGTCGGCTGAGCATGCCAACCATTCCAATCACCAAGCACATTTTGGTTATGCCGTTGGTTGGTGAGTTTAGCGCCAATCGGGCTGGCGATATTAATGCAATCTTGCTCAAAGCGATTGAGCAGCAACAAGCCAAAGTTGTGATTATGGATATTACCGGCGTGCCAGTGGTCGATGCAGCAGTGGCACGGGCCTTGATCAATGCCTCGCATGCAGCCCAATTGCTTGGCGCACGGGTGATTTTGGCTGGGATTCGCCCTGATATGGCCGAAACCTTGGTCAATTTGCACTTAGATCTAGCGGTGATTGATACGGCAGCAACTTTGGCCCAAGCCTTCAGCCGCGCGACCGAATATTTGCAAACCCGCCATCGCTAACTGGGATGATTGTTTAGTTGTGTTCTGGCTCGTTGCGAATATACAATTGCTTGAGCAACGGCGTAAACACGCGGTAAAAACGCTCAAGGGTGTCGATCATCCAAACATGATGGTCGGCCCAATGCTGATGATCGTGCAAATTGGCGTTGCGCCGAATCAGCCAAATTTGATATTCCTTGGTTAAAGGATTTTCGCGCCATTCAAGACCAACGCCCAATTGTTGCTCAATCGCCACCCGTTGTTGGCGCAGCCAGCGAAAACGGAGCTTGGCGGAAATTCCACTCAACATAACCGCCACGCCAAGCCAATTATCACGTTGATTCAAGACTGCTTGTAAGCTGCAATCGGCACGGCCTAAGGCAAAGCTGGTGCTTGGCTCAGAATGCGGTTTTTTGGCGCCAAGGTGGCTATTGCGCTCACGTAGCATTGCATTAAAGCGCATCCAATAGCCTAAATAAATGTTCTTGCTGGGGTTGTTCATTGGTGGAGCCACAGGCAAACTTGGCTCGTTGGTAATCGCCAATTCCCAATCTGTTGGCTTACAAATCAGCTTGAAATGCGGGGCAAACGGCGAATCATCAATTTGCCATAATTCCAGTTCAATTGCAAAAAATAAGAGATGCGGCAGAGTTTGCTGATTGAGCCATTCGATTGTGGCACGATGCTCAGGCGTAAAATGCTCAGCAATCCAAATTAAAATCGTCGCTTTGACGCTGCTGGCGGTGGTCAGCAGTTGGCCAAGATGCGCATGATCGCTGCCAGCTAATTGATTTTCGATCAAGACCTTGGTTTCAGTGCGTTGATCATAGCAGACAAGGCTTTGGCGCAAATTGCCAGTGCCTTTGTTGAGCGCCTCAAAACGCAATTCGAGGTTGGTGGCGGTGTTTAATTGGGCGATATTTTCGGCTTGGGTGAGCCAATGGGTAAAATGGCTGGCCGCTTGTCGCCAAGCATCGTGAATCGGAACCCGTTTAAGCCGACCAAGATGATTCATCGCCGTAATTCCTCACTACACCGTTGGGCTGCAAAACTGCTACCGATTATAGCATGAAGGGCGCAGGGCTGATTTTACACTCAATCAAGCGATTGATGTGTAATTCACCCCAAACTGCTAGGATACAATAAATAGGTTAAGGAGCAGGTATGGCTGATCAGATTATTCTTGAAACCGAGCGCCTGATGTTACGCAAACTAACGCCTGATGATCTTGAAGCTTTATTTCGGCTTTACCGTGATCCAGTTATTCGTGAGCATTTTCCTGAGGGCGTGTTGAATCGCGAGGAAACCAAAGCTGAGCTTGATTGGATTATCAAGGTGTATTATGGCGAATATGGCTATGGCTTGTGGGCGACGATCTATAAACCAACCGGAGCATTTATTGGGCGTTGTGGCTTGTTGCCGTGGGTTATTGATGAGCGCCAAGAAGTTGAAGTGGCCTATTTGCTCGATCAAGCCTACTGGGGCCAAGGCTTGGCCAGCGAGGCTGCGCAGGCGATTGTGGCTTATGGCTTTGATGTATTGAACCTTAATCGCCTGATTTGTTTGCCAATTCCCGAAAATGCTGCTTCGATGCGGGTTGCTGAAAAAATGGGCATGCACGTAGAGCATGAAATTGTGCTCGATGGCACGCCGGCAATGCTCTATTCGATTGAAAAAGCTTAAAAATCGGCGATTGGTTGAGGGCTTTTGGTTATCGGAATATATTTTGGATCAATGATTGAGGTTGTGGATTTAAGCAATCATCTAACTTCATCAAACTTCGTATACTTGGTCATTTATTAGCTTCGAAGAAGCCTACGAAGTACATTTTTGCCACAGATTTGCTTGATCATGAATCAAATCCTTCTATAGTTTGACTAATCCGTTCTATATTTCTTTGAGAATCTAATCTTTAATAGAGCTTTGCGTACTTATTAGATAATAACGGGCAGTACAAGAGTTTATTTTTTGCTGCAATTCACTTGCCATTACATGCTAGGTTCTGTCTGATAATTCCATGGTAGACTCTTCGGCAGGAGGTGTCTATGGCTCGCCATGAATTGACCGATGCCCAGTTTGCATTAATTGCCCCGCTCTTACCGACCAAAACCCGCCGTGGCCG
>NZ_LGKP01000037.1 GCF_001306135.1 Herpetosiphon geysericola
CGCCACCCGTTCCAACGGCGGCGTGGATCAACCCGCCGCTCAGCATGGCTGCGCAGCCAGACGACCCGGCGCGGCTGAAACGGAATTCCTGATCGTCACCCGTCTCAAAAATATTGACACGTTCCGATGCAGCCCATTATCTTGATTGGGTGATGCGGCTGCGGTCGCAAGAACCGAGGTCGTGGCATCAATCACGGTAACCGTTCCTGCAACAATGGTCGCAAGATTGGTTACGACCGGAGCGACCTGGGCCATCGTGAGCGTTGGACATGACCAAACACGATAATCGGTATGCATAGGGTATCCTTCTATCGATGCGCGCCATGAAGGCGATGCGTCATATGGCAAACGTCCGTGCCCTGCACTATCGGATGGCATGATCGTCTTCACAGGAAGAGTGCGATACGCCGGTGATGGATTGTTCAACGTGCGTGGGCGGTGACGATGGAATTGCTGAGGAGCGATGATTGGGTCTCTTCCCACCACTTAAGCACATGTCGTGCCAAAAAGGGTCATGGAATCAGTAGAGAGCCGTATGCGCAACCTTTCCGCGGCTCGCCCGTAGTGACCCGTGAACGCGCAAGCGCTCGCGCGTATCGGACGAACTCTCTCGAGAATGTCGTCGTGTGAAAGAAGGCTTTTAATGCGGAAAACCCTCTCGACCATCCTGCTCGCCCTGACGGTCATCGCGCCAACGCTCATCACTCCAGCACCCACCCACGCAACAACCAATGATGTTCCACTGATGAATATCGATTGTAATTCACCGTCAATCAATTTTAGCCCTGAGTATATGATTGATAATACCGATCCCTCAGTCAAATATACGGGGGTCTGGCGCTCTGAATCGGGGCACCCGCTCACCAATGCCTATAACGGCACGCAGCATGTTTCCATGGGCGGCGGCTATACGGTTTCCTACACGGTTACGACCGGTGCCTATCGCTTTGCCATGGGCTATGTCATGCGCCCTGATGGTGGCAAAGTCAGTGTGTTCTACAACGGGCAACTGTTGGGGATTGTCGATACCTACGCACCAACCCTGCAAAAAAATTGTGCCGTTGAATTCTACTGGGGCCCCGGCCCAGGCAAGTATGAATTCCGCACGATGGCAGCCCACAATCCCTTATCAACCGGCTCACGCTTCTTCTTTGATTTCGTCAATCTTGAACCATAGGCTATCAGACTACCCATGATTGGGTCTTGCACAAACGCGTCACGGCATGTGACGCGTTTGTGCCATCACGAGGCTGGTCCAACCACGTGGACACGAGGAGACCGCTATGGAGAGCTTTTCTGTGGGGAACCGTGCGCTTTTCTCCAAAAAGGGTGTCATGACCTATGTCGCACCACCGCCCATCCCGCGCTGTTCCCGTCGTTCCGGGTGGTGAGGGATTCCTTGACCAGCTGACGATCGGGGGTGGAATGCACATCGAGGAATTGTGTTTTAAGGGCGTGGTCGCCAACCGATGCTCGTCCCCTCAACGGTTCCATGCTCTCGCAGGTCGGAATCAAGAATCACCACGAGCGGATTACTGAGACTGATAGCGCGGTACCCACTGGGCGATTCGGTCATACACGGCGCATTGGCAAACACCACATTCGGATAGGTTTTCACAACGATGATCCCGCCATCCTGATCCAGTTCGGTCAGATGCGCCCCGACATCCCGCACACCCTGGCAGACCCACAAACGAGCACTATCGGCCGACCAACTCGCCTGCGTTCCCTGCACGACAGGACGATCAGGAAGTCGCCCATGAGCGCTTCCATCATCGGTATAGATCTGCCAGCCTGTTGCCTCATGCAGAGCAATCTGGCGACCATTTGGTGCAAGGACATACGGGGCAACAGAATCACCGGTAGACCCCACGAGGTTCTGGAAGGGCGGAGGGAGCGTGGAAAAGCGAATCAGCGACGCCTCAGACAATCGTTGAAGGGTTGATCCCCCATCCCACCGATACACGCGGGGCTGAGGATCAGTGGCGCGTTGACCTACGATCACGAGCTGCTGATCCGCAACCACCGTCACTCTTGTGAACCCAAAGCGCTCGGAGGCATCAAAATCAGCAATGCGGCGAATCGTGGAGTCGGCGAGTGACCAGATCCAGAGGGATTCACGGGACGACCGTGCTCCTTCCGCAGCATCTTCCTGATGGAGATGAACGATCAGCTGCTCATCGGGAATGAGCCATGGACCGAGCCCAACTTCATCAATCCCCGATGGGCGATCCCGCTGCCACGATGGATCGTAGACCAACGGGCGGGTCGGTGGCGTTACCCGCAGCCAGAGGCCCGCCTCAACATCGAGGAGCGCCGATGTCGCGTAGGTATTCAGCCCCTGACAGCTAGCAACGAGATAGCGTCCGCTGGCCGACCAAAAGCCTGACGGTGAATACGCATCCCGAAGAGGGCTACACCATTCCAGCCGTTCTTGGTCAGCCGTGGGTGCACCCACCGGCTTTCCCGTTGCGTCAACCAAGAGCAGCTGACGATGCAACGAATCTGGTTCTGCAGGAGGAATGTCACGCGTTTCAATGAGCAGCACATCATCCGGCAACCCACGAACGGCCGGATCGGCCAGGGCGGTCTCGATAGTCAGGGTGATCGGCGGTGTCTCATCCAAGAGCGCCGGAACCTCCTGCGGTGGTGATTCCGGCGACGCGGTTGGACGAACGCTGGCGAGCACCGTCGGGATGGAGGTCGGAGGATGAGCAACCTGCGTTGTCGCTGTGCTGGTTGGAAGGGTGGTTGTCGGCGGGAGCGCAGCCTGCCTCGTGGTGGCGGTTGCTGATGAGATCAGCGGCTGTGTTGCGCGACCACAGCCCACCAGCAGCACCAAGAGCATACTAACCGCGCAGGATGGCAGCATCCACACCGTTCTAGCGATTAGCGCTCGAGGCCGGAGTCGCGGGGAGTCATGGGCTGCACGTCGTGCAGCATAGCCATGGAGTGTCTGTTTCATACAAACCTCGCTGAATCAGGGACGGTTGATCCGTCAGTTTTGATCGCGTGGGCAACAACCCCACGATGCGACCAAAAAGATGCGCAATGGCGCTGATTATTTTAACAAGGATCTGCGGAAAAGAAAGGGGAGTTCTCGTGACACGATGGGCGGGCGTTTTTCTACACCATCGCCTAGCGCGGCCGTTGCGCACGCTGCGCACTGCGGAATTGGAGGGCTTTCATCGCTGCTCGTGCGTGCCGCGCCGAAATCCATCGACCTTGTTTCGAGTAGCTGATCACCGACCACGTGGCTGAACGAGAACAGGTGTTGAAAGCACAGTGTGTGGTGGTCAACGCCCGCTCTTCCCTCACCTACGTCGGCAGAGGCAACAGTGCGATGGCTGCCACCCTCGTAATTAATGGCGTTCCGGTCAAATGTCTAACGGATCAGTGCCAACGACCAACAAAAAACAGGCCATCCCATAAGGGATGGCCTGTTTTTAATGACTAAGGCACCAATGCGATGGGAAAGCCCATGCGCAACAACGGTATCCGGTCGGTCTCAGCACGCCGCAGCCGATCCCACCGCCCATCACGATACTGCCAATAATCAATCCCATCGCTCGCATACAGCCCAATCACCCGAATGGGCCGACCCGCCCGTGGCGTTGGCCAAAAGGCCTGGACAACTGCCGCATCAGACCATGGCCGCGTCGGGGTTGGCTGGACAGTCGCGACCGGGTCGGCGACCAGCGGCAGCAGCGTTTTGGCGGGCGGCGTGCTGGTTGTCCGCTGCTTGCGCGTCGTGGCAAACGTCGCACCGGTCACGGGATCAAGCAGCGTCACATTGGTCATGGCATCCTGCATCCACCAGTAGATCGGATGATCCGTCGCCTCGGCATTGGGCAAGCTCGATAGCCGAAAGGTGTGATTGGGTCGATCCAGCGTTTTCCACAGGTCACCAAACGTCAGAAACAGGACCCGCGCCTGGTCGCTATCGAGGAAGGGCTGTGACTCGAGCGGAATATCCACCGGCAGCGTTCCGACAAACAGATCGCGGTAGCTGCGTTCATCCGCATACTGTCGCTCCACCACGCCATCGCGCACCGCAAGAACCAGGGTTTGTTTCAAGCGGGCCGAGGCAAAGGTGTAGACCCACAGCCGTCCTGTCCCATCATTCGCAGCAATGCCTGCGTAAAGTCCATCACCCCGATAGCCAAGCCCTGCATCGACGAGCACCGCATCGGCTGCCCACATTGTGCCCCGTTCGCGAATCCCGGCGAGGGCAAAGGCCTCCCGCAGCGTGAGATAGCGGGCAGCGGGTTGCGCCAACGCTGTTGCCCGTTCATCCTGCGCAAACGCGGTCTGAATCGGCGCGTTGGTTGCGGCCACCATGGTGTGCGTTGCCTGACGTGCGGCAAGCGGATGCAGTGTCGGTGTAGGCGAGACCGCCACGGTTGGGGTCGGGATGACGACGGCTACCACATCCTGCCCACAGCCCATCAACACACTTCCCAGTATGAATCCAACCATCCATCGTCGCATCCGTCCCTCCTTTATAAGGCAGCAGCCAGCGCCGGCGCCACTTGACTGCGCACCATGCGGCTCACCCAGTCGCGTGACCGCCCGATGCTATAACTCAGTTCGCTATAACTCTTGCCTTGGGCCAACCCCAACAAAATCTGTTGCTGTTCCTTGAGCCACTGTCCATCTTGGGCCTGCACGCGTAACCACCGCCGAAATCCGACAATCCCGCCGATCACGTCCAAACGGGCTTGAATGGCTAGCGGCATTCGGGTCATCCGCCCCGACACCACGGAGAGCACCAGCATGATCTCCTCCAGCGTCCAGGTCGATCGTGGTGCGGTCGGACGGGTATCGAGCACCAACGGCAAGGAGCGCCGTAAGGCCCGATAGGTCGCCGCCGCGTGCTGGGTGCTGGTCGTGGGCGCACCAAGCAGCGGTAATGTCTCAAGCAGCGGGGTAAGGACGGTGGGCAACAGCGGCGCAAGCACCTGCAAGCCCGGGACGACCTCTTGATGGACAATCGTCGCAAGCTCTTCGTCAAGGACAGCCATCACACAGCGCTGTAAGACACCCGCATGCATCTGGATGGCCAGCGCCGCGCCGAGCAGCCAGGTGGCAACACCATGGCTATCGACCGCCCGACAAAGCAGAACGCCGGGATTCGGCGTTTCGCAATCGAGCAAGGCCAGTAACTGATACTCCGCCGCAAAGACCGTGCTGGTGGCAATAACCGTGGCATTTGTTTCCCGAACCAGCTGTTCCTGCATCTGGGTTAAGCCAATCGTCACAATCCAGCTCATGGCTGTTCCTCCTGCCGGACGGCGCGGACAATCAGGCGTTGGTCAAAGGCATTCGGCCCGGACGGCGGCCAGCAGGTAATCAAGGTCACCACCTCGTGATCGGTGGGACTGAGCAACCGCTCCGCTTCCGCGCCAACCTGATCCGGCGCAGCCCCAACCACCTGAATGCGCAGCGTATCGCTGACCACATAGGCGGTCGCCAGTGTGCCGCGATAGAGCCAGAGCACATCGCCTGGCTGGAGCAGCGCCAAATCGGCGAAGACCGGATCACTGCCCCCCACATGGCCGTTTAAAACAATGTTGGTGCCGTCGCCCGGCTGGCCACTGTCCGTGTGATGGCCCACAGCGTATTGTGGTACATCCCATGCCCCCGCGACAAACGGCGCAGGCAAAACGGGTCGGGCGAGGTTAATCGCCGGAATCCGCAACGCATCGAGGGGCAGCAGCGGCAGGGCGGTTGGCATGGGCGTTGCGGTTGGCAGTGGGGTTGCGGTCACGGTCGGAGGAATCAATCGCGGTGGTTCGACCGTCGCCGTCGGCGCTGCCGCAGGCCGCACACTGGGTAACGGAGGCAGCATCGCTTGGCGCGCCTGCACGGTCTGTGTCGTGGATACAAACGACCAGACCACCCAGCCAACCCCGCTCAGCATGCCAATGCCGGCCACCGCGACCAGGATGGTGACAAGGGCGAGTAAGTGGCGTGTCATGTCAGTCTTCATCAGCAGCTCCTTGGATCACGGGGATCTGAGCGGGACTCCCCTGGGACCAATCAATCGGTAACCATACACCCAACGACAGCGGCGGCACCCCAACGTGGGGCAACCACGGGCCGAGCACGGGAGCCACGGCATCCTGCGTTGGCAACCAGTGGCCGAGCGGAGGCGGGGGCAGCGTGACCACCCCCGTTGCGAGCCGGGTCACCAACCAGCGCCGCAGCACCACCGCCAGCACCGCGACCACGGCCCAACCGAGCGTCCAGAGCACCACCGCGCTTTGCATGCCCGTACTCATCGTCATCGACTCCGCACTGCGGCGAGCACTGGTAGCGGCACCCGCAGCGGCGCATCCAGCAGCAACCGCTGGGGCTGGCGCGTCCCCACGAGGGTCAGCAGCCAGCCATCGCCATCCGCAACCAGGGTCGCATGCGCCCCAATAATCGGCGGCGTGGGACGGGTATGGATAGCCAGTTGGGTCGTCGCCCGGGCAATCGTCAACGGCGCTGGGTCATCCCATGTCACGAGACAGGGCGGGGTCAATAAGCGGCCCATGACTTGGGTCAGCCAGGGCCACACCGTCCGCATGAGCTGGGTGGTCACCAAACCAGGCGGCAGCGCAACCACGACCGTGCCGCGTCCAACCAGCAGGTCTTCAAGCGCCTCGGCCTCCGTTAGCACCGCATCCAATCCCACGACCTGCACCTGCGGCAGATAGCGCAGCGCCTCGGCGACGGCTTGCGGGGCCAAGACGACTGCACTACTGCCCCCGCCCCCGTCCCGCTGCATCATGCGCGGGATGAGGGTTTGGAGCAATGTCGTCGCGTCGGCGATCGCGGGATGGGTGACCTGCACCACCATTCCGGCGCGCCAAGCCAAATAGAGCGGCTCAGGATAGGCAGCCAGGTAGCCGAGCAGAATCCCGCGTGCCGCATCGGTCAAAATCGTCAGTTCGCTCTTGTTCATCCCAGCCTCCGAGGCCAGAGCATCCAGGCCACGACTAGCGTTGCCAGCACGATTAAGCCGATCGGCAGCGCGACAGATACCGCCGCATCGCTCGCCGTCACCGGAAAGGTGCGCTGGGGTTGGGCCGCAGGCCGTGGGGTCGCGCTTGGTTGCACGCCACCAGCAATCTTGGGCGTGACACTCGACCACGCCGTGTTGTTCTCGGTAGACGTTTCGGTCGTTGTGGTTGAGGCTTGCGCAAGGTTGGTCAAGGGGCCGTCGAGGGAGACCACAGTCCCATCGATCCAAATGGTGATTGTTTGTGCAGCAGACAATTCCGCAATTTGAACACTGACGATCCCATCGACGAGTGTTGCCTCGCCGAGACTGGTCGTGACGTGCAGGCCGCGAAAAAAGGCAGGCAAGACATCCCGCACCACCACGTTGGCCGCTGGGGCACTGCCGCGATTTGCCACCGTCAACGTCCAGCGCAGACTATCGCCCACGGCCACGGTTTGCTGATCCGCCGTTTTTTCCAGCACCAGATCGGGCAAGGCTACGGGCGTCACCGTTGCGCCGTCGCTCGGCGTTGCGGTCGGGAGCATGGTCGCCGTGGCCGTCGGGGTCAGCTCAATCGGCGTTGCCGTTAACTCGAATGGCTGCCGCGTTGGGCGGGGGGTCACGGTCGCGCCATCGCTCGGCGTGCTGGTTGGTAGCGGCACATCAGTTGGGCGTGGCGTTGCAGTCGGATTCGGCACCTCGGTGGGCACATCCGTCGGCAACTCCGTTGGTTCGGGCGAGGGGGTCAGGCTCATCGCCTGCTGGGCCGCGCTCGATTGCGCGGGAAAGAGTTTGGCCATGCCCATGACCACCGCCACCACCACGAACATCCCAAAGGCGAGTGTTTCGAACTTTTTCATCAGGGTGTTCCTTCTCCTACCGCACGACGGCAGGCATATACACGGTCTGCATCCGCACGGTCACCGGGCCATACCAGGTAGTTTGGCCGTTTAACTCGACTTCTTCTAGCCAATACGACCACTGGCCAAGCGGCCCGGTGGCCTGGGTATCCGTCATCCGGTAACTGCCACCCGTCGCGCCCTGTGAGGGAATCAGGCTGGTGGTCACCCGCGTTGCGTCATTGCGATTCGGGGTTGTGCTGCGATACAGCTGGAAGCCCAGCGTATTGACTTCGCTGCCCGTCACCCAATGTAGATCGACGGCGTTGCCAGAAGCCAAGGCCGCAAACGACACCAAGCTAATACTGGTCGGGTCGAAGGGATGGATGATCAGATTCGAGTCTTCCTCGATCGTCTGGTCACTATCAGCACTCGCCATATTGCGAATTGCGACCGTGGTTCCAATCGGCAACACGCGCACGCGAAACTGGACGGTGCGGGTTGCTCCAACCGCCAGATCGCCAAGCGTCCAGGTCAACATCCCGTCAACCGGAGCCACCGCCGGGTCGGCATCGAGGAAGGCCGTCGCCTCGGGAATCGCGTCCTGAACCATGACCCCGGTCAGCGGGGCCGTACCGGTATTGGTGACATCAAGGAAGTACGTAATCGTATTCCCCGCCGCCACCGCCGTGCCGTTGGGTGGATTTGAGCGCTTGACGATGCCCAGATCGGGATGCAGGATGGTCGTCGAGTCGTCGTCACAATCGTTGGTTGGGTTGGCATCATTTTGGGTATCGACACAGGCCCGATTAACAACCGTTGTACCAATGCCTGCGTCCGGCACTACCCGAATCTGTACCGTGCCCGTTTCCAGGGCGGGCATTGCTGCGGTGGCGGTGCACGTCACCGTTTGGCCAGCCACGGTACACGACCAATGCGGGCCACTCGCCCCAACAACCCGCAAGTCAGCGGGCACCACATCCGTGATTGTCGCGCCGACGGGCATGGCGGCGGGGCCATGGTTCGTGACGGCGATGGTGTACACGCCTTCCTGCCCAACAACCAAATCCCCAGCATGCGTCTTTTGGACACTTAAGTCAGCACTGAGATCAACCCGGAACGTCACACTCGCGGTTGCGGTTGCGACGCGCCGGAGCCAGTCAAACTCATAGACCGAGTTATCCAGTCCGGCAGTGATGTCCAAATTGGGCTGACGCTCGTCGTCGGCGAAGACCATCACCCCATTGCCACCCCCAAAATAGAGCATGCCAGTTTCCGGATGGCGCGTTGCCGCACGTGCGCCCCAGACCGGATTCGCTTGCGGCCAACGCAGTTCATCGGGCAGCCAGCGGTTGGTCGCCGTGTCCAAGATCAGTGCCCGGTTTTGTGGCGTGAAGCTATCGCCGATGCGGTAGACCACGACATAGAGTTTTGACTCATCAGGGCTAAGCACAATCCCCTCCAGCTGGGGGCGATAGGGATTCGTTACGGCAATGCGGGTAAAACTGCTCGTTACGGTATCGACCGCGTAGAGGGCATTCCCTTGGCGGGTGGCCAAATACAGCCGCGTCCCGGCCTGATTCAGCAGCACTCGCCGTCCAACCGCTGCGTCACCTTCGCGAATCAGGCGTGACCGCACGGTTCGACTGGCGACATCCAGTACCGTGAGACTGTAGTCGCCCATATCCGCAGCGTAGGCCGTTTGGCCATCGGGCGAAAACACTAAGTCTTGGGCAGCGCTCGCCGTCACCACGGTATTGCCCGTCCCGTAGACCGCCGTGTCAAACATGGTCATCACGGTATTCGTCGCGGTATCGATCACCGCCATGCCGCCCCGGCCATCACTGGCATCTTGGGGCACCCAGAGTTCAAGCCCATTGGGGGTGAGTGCTCCCATGCGCACGGTTTTCGGCAACGGGATGCGGGTTACGAAGCCTCCATCGTGGGTATAGACATCCACCCCGGTTGAGTGCCCAATGTAGAGCCGATCCATCGTTGGGTGGACAATCAGCAGTTCCCCGCCTGCTGAGTCAGGGCTGGTGCGGATCGTCGTGTGGATCGTCGCTGTTGCCGGATCGGCAATCCGCACACAGGTCTCGCGGCCAACCGCACACGATGGGTCGAGCATGTACAACCACGTGCCTACGTCGACCGTACTGGTCGCGGAAATCGTGTGGGTTCCGTCCGTCAGGCCGCTCACAGGCAAGCTCCATTGGCCATTTGTCCCAACGGTCAGGGTTTGCATTGCCCTCCCATCAAGCCACACCGTCACCCGCGAGCCAGCGGTCGCCGTTCCGGTCACGGTCGAATCCCTGTCCGTCACCACCTGCCCCGCCGTCGGACTGCCAATGGATACCGCGACCGGGGGCAAGCCCGGCTCGTGGGGTTCCATTGCGGACACCGAGGCCATGCTCAGCAAGCCCACGAGCAGGCCAACAACCCCAAACCAACGCCATCGAGTCATACAAACCTCCTAAAGACCAAAAAAGGACAGACAAAACCCCACCGTGAGCATCACGCCGGGGACACATAAACGAAGTCAGATTGTCATAGCACCTTAGCCGCCGCGCAGCTCGCGCAACGTGCAGCTGACACCAGCCTGCTGGCCGTAGCTGCGCCAGCGCTGGTCAAGATAGGCAAGATCAAGGGGGCGGCCTGCGTGGCTAAAGAGCAATGCTACTGCACGGGCGCGCCGGGGGAGATAGTCGACCAAGGCGGTCACCGTCGGATGTTCGGTCAGGATACGCCAGCGCTCGCCACACCGGACCAGCGGCAGCGACGATTGGATATCCACATCGGCCAGCGTTAGTCGACATAACGGCATAACCCGCAGTTGGCTATCGTACATGAGCCAAAACACCGCGCGATCAAGCCACGCATGCGGCGGAATGACCGCCAACACCCGTTCCACCACCTGGCGAGGCCGCGCCGTCCGCAGCACCCGCACGTGCCCCTGGATAGGTGGGGCCAAGGGTTCTAGCATCGTCATAGAAGACTCCTTCAGAAGTATGCTTAGGCGTTCCACGGCCACCTGCCCGCTGCAACCGAGCATGCCGTCCCGTGATCACAACCGATCGTCGCCGTGGGTAGGGCCATGAATGCCACTACACGACACGCATGAAACGGCCATGCAGCATGCCGCTTGAGCGGAGCGACACACCATGGCCGTCGAAAAAAACCTTATTCGCAGGGGCATCCTGGTGGAATGTGGAAGAAAGATGAAAGAGGACAGGCCTCATGGCAGGCACGGGTGCGATCGATTAATCATCGCGCAGTCGCACCACCACCTTACCTTTGGCATGACCTGCTTCCAGATAGGCAAAGGCCTCCTGAATGGCGGTAAAGGGAACGACCCGATCAATGATGGGTTCGAGGCGCTGGGTTTCGACGAGGTGGGCAAGTGTGGCCAAATCCGCGCCGCTCGGGTGCATAAACAGATAGCGATAGCTGACCCCAGCACGCCGCGCCCGTGCTCGGATGCGATACGATGCGACCCAAAACAGGGCTTGCAATGCGAAGCCACGGCTAAGATCCTTGCGAGCCGTCATCGGCTCGGGAATGGCGGCAATCGAGACCACCGTGCTGCCCGGTTTGAGGACGCGGAAGGATTTTTCAAGTGTCTCGCCACCAATGAGATCAAAGACCCCATCCATATCGTAGACCAGTTCTTCAAACGGCTCTGTTGTGTAGTCAATCACCCGATCCGCGCCGAGGCGATCAACCAACGCCCGTCCGCGCGGGGAAGCGGTGGTCGTGACGGTCGCGCCGAGCCATTTGGCGATCTGAATTGCGAAGGTACCAACGCCGCCCGCCCCACCAGGGATAAAGATACTGCTACCGGGCTGGACGTGCAGCTCGTCGCGCAGCGCTTGCAGGGCCGTGAGGCCCGCCAAGGGCATGCCCGCTGCGGTCGTACAGTCCAGCGTATCAGGGATGCGCGCGAGGAGTGCTTCCGGAACGACCGCATATTCCGCGAACGCCCCCATCGACGTTTTGGGCATCCGCGCAAAGACGCGATCACCATCCCGAAATTGCGTCACCCCAGCACCACAGGCGGCGACCACCCCCGCCAGTTCATTGCCCAAAATGACCGGAAAACGCAGGCGTTGAATGACGCGTAACCCACCAGCGCGGGTCTTGTAATCGACCGGATTCAGACCCGCCGCATGCACCTGCACCAAGACTTCACCGGGGCCAGGGCGCGGCTGCGGCATGGCGCGCAGTTCGGCGGCATCGGGGCCACCATAGCGCGTAAGCACAAAGGCTTGCATCGACGTCCTTTCTCTGATGCATTCGGATTCTATCAACAACGCCGCATCGACGCGGCAATGACCAAACTGGTGATCTCATCCTTGTACTCGGTCAGCTGGTGTTGTCGCCAGCTATCACAAGCAATGACGGTTCTTCCCCGCAGTCGCGAACGATACAAGGCATGGCGTAGTGGTCGCCACAATGTTTGCCACCGGGCAGGCGCAATCCAGTCGGGGCAATCATCATCATCTGTGGTATCCACCGGCGGCGCAATAGCATCAAGCGGTGGTGTTTCCTCCAGCACGGTATCGGGTGCAGCAGCAACGGTTTCGTCCACGCGATCACGCCGCGCGTTGAACTTGGCAAACATCGCGTCCGGATCACGCCATGCATCGGTTGGCGGCTCGCCACGCTGCTTCCGCGCAGCCTCCCAGCCACGCTTCTGGACATCACGTACCATCGCGACCGTCCATGCTGCAAGGTCACGAACGGCAGGTCGGGCCTTACCGTCAGCAATACACGCCTCAATCACATCGAGCGGCACATCAGCCAATTCGGCACAGGTCTGCGGCCAGACATCGATGCTGCGGAGCCGAGTAGCGCTTGGCGTTTCTGGAATTGACATAATGTTTCGGCGGCGCGGAATATTTTTGGTTTTGGGGTTTCGTGATCCTTGGTCGGATACTGCTTCGTTTTCAACGTTTTCACTATCAGAAAAAGACAATCCATCACAATATTGTATGCTATGCAGAGTGTTCTCTGATGGTTGGTTTATTCTGCTTTTTTTGGTTAATCTGCCTGTGACGGTACATGTGTCATCGACCATGAGCGATTGAGGCCATTCTGATGGGCTACATCCGTTCTCGGACGGTGTGTCCGTCATCGCCAGGTTCGTCGCCATGGTGCTGACCATGATCGTCGCCAGGTTCGGATCAACAAAAAAAAGTGGCGGGCGCGGATCGGCATCCATCGGTCGCGCGATCCCACCGCGAGGGACGAGATTGAAGCGCTGTGCCCCATGTAAACTCAGCGTCCCCTGCTGCACAATCTCGCGCAGCGTCGGGACGGCTAAGGCGATGGTATCTTGACATAAGCCGAGTTTCGTTAAAGTCGTGGTGGGATGGTCGTGTGGCACACCAACGAGCAGTAGCAGATACACCCCAACATCGGTGAGCGTCAACACGGGGTCGGTGAGGTAGCGGGTAATTCGTGGTTGGCCATGCAGCTGCGGCTCAAAGCGGCCAAGGTAACCATCGAGCAGATTTCGATCAAGGCGATGGGTGGCCACCCTGCCTCGGTTGAAGGCTGGTTGGTTCTGATCCCATAGGCGTACACCTTCGCGCTGGCGGCCCCAGGTTGGCAGGTAGGCAATTTTTCGCCCTGGTTGCGGCTCGGTGGGAACCGCGATCCATTGCCCACGGACGAGCTGGGCCAAGGCCGTCCGAATCATCGAACGGGTTAGCGATGGATCGTAGGCATGGAGATCCGCCGCCGAAATGGGAACGGCACATTGAGTCACCAGCCAGCGCCGGACGATCAAGGCATAAATGCCGAGCGCAAGCGGGGCATGGGCCAAGGTTTCGATGAGTTTGGTCGGAATCCAGAGGTAGGCGGTATCGGGCGGCGAGAGCCATGGCGGTGTGCGCATGACCTCCGCCCCACCAGATGGATGGGTTGATGGCATAGGGTATACGACTCCATGCCGTCTCTCAGATGCTTGACATTTTCATGATGTCAGCATATACTGAGGTACAGCAAAGGCCCCTTGGATAAGGGCTGGATATACGATGGAAATAGAACGCAATGGGCTGCCACCCGCGTTCTTTTCTTTTTTTAGCCTTCTTTTCTGGCCTGGAAAGCTAGCAGGCTCGTATTGTCAATACGATGATATTCAAAAGCGAATAGCGTTAGGCATCATCCTTATAGGTATTTTTTCGTGGTGCGCCAATTTTGCGATGGGCAACACGGACTAAATCGGCCTCATTGATCACCCACCCATTTCCAACCTTCGTTGCTGGCAATCGCTGGGCAGTAATGAGACTGATTACACGACGGCGGCTAATTCCTAAACGAACTGCCGCGTCTTTGGTTGATAAAAGTGCGCTCATTGTGTCACAGCCTCCACTGTTATGGGTTGCGATGACGCAATTATACGTGATCTGGAATAGTTTAATCAAGTAGCAAAATTGATAGCGTCCCTTCTATCAGAATCGCCTTTGTTATGCCTGCGATAGGGCTTTGATCAATGTATCCACTAATGGTATGATCAGGGACGTTTTATTGTTTAGGTGCAATAAATTAAAGGGCGTATCTCTATACGCGCCTCACCTGCTAACCTTTGCTATGCAGAAACTATGATTTCTCCAGTTTCATTATAGATATTTAATGCATACTTGTCAATTTAATGCATTTTTATTCATTGTATGGAGTTGCAATGAGCGAACAGAATATTGCAGATCTCATCAACGGTCTATTCCGTTCATATCCTAGACCAGATGGACGAGAATATACTAATAAAGAAGTGTGTGAAGCCTTGCAACAATCGTTGCAAGAGTCACATTTATCACGCTTAAGAAAAGGGAAAATCCCTAATCCTAGTCGCGAAACGATATTAGCTCTGTGTCAATTTTTTAAAGTTCCAGCCTCCTATTTTTTTCCTGAGCTGTACGACGACCAAGTTCAATCCAATCCAGATGTTATTAATGCACTTTTTAACACGGTGAGTATTGATATTAAACAAAAAGTACTTGAATTAATTCAAACTATTGGTCGCGACAGATAATTTACATAAAATTTGTGCTACTAAGAGGATCATTGAAGTGGAGAAAGATAGTAGAACTATTTAATGGTTGTTTGAATTTAGTAATAAAAGTTTTATTACAGGCTTATTATATAGTGATATTGATTCCTGTCAAAATAATTTGAATATTTTCAAAATAGGTATTATACTACAGTCCATGATTTTGAAAGGCTGTAGCGAATGAAGACACTTGCAGATCTCATTAACGAACTTTTTGATACTCATCGTAAGCCGAATGGAGACCGATATACTAATAAAGAGGTGAGCCAAGCTCTTGATGGAGCGATTGACCAATCTACACTATCGCTGCTTCGGAGTGGACGCAATGCCAACCCTGGACGAATGATACTATTACATCTTTGTCGCTTCTTTGAGGTTTCTCCCTCCTATTTTTTTCCTGAATTAACTCCCACAAATCATCATCCCAATACACAAGCACAAGGATTTGCTAAAGTGCTTTTACGTGGTGTTCAAACATTTAGCCCTCAGACTCAGCAGAAACTTTTTGACTTACTTGAATCCATCGCTGCTGAAGAGATTAGCACGGACGAAGAAAGTCATGACCAAGCATGAAAATTCATTTATCTATACGTCTGTTAATACTGAAGTAACACACTTAATGCGAGGTATCCATACATTTCTTGGGAAGCGTTTTTCGCTCAACGAGCTGTACCTCTATACCGAATGTTGTAGACAACGTCCGCTAGTAATTGAAGATCACGCACATTCATCCCTCAGCCCAGAAGTCAATGGATATTCAATTGCCCTTGCTGATGTTGATTACATAGCGATTCGTTTAGGAATCAACTCATTCCTACGAATAACAACCATTGCTCATGAAATTGGCCATTTGCTTGCAGGTCATCATCTCACCCACAATGAAACATTGAAACAGTTTCAACGCCACTATTGTCCAACAGAGGCTCAATTTCGCGATGGTTCAGTATTGAACAATCTCTATTGTGAATCAGTCGCAAATTTATTAGAGACACTCATTGTGGAGAGTCTTGATACAGCTATTATCGATGATTCAACGCAACAGGTCTGGACATACTTTGGGGGAGAATACCGCTAATGGCAAATGTACATAAATCTTTGAAACAGAAAAGTATTCCAGGTCCAAAACCACTATTATTGGGTGGCAATATTGGAAAACGATTTGCATTTTCATTGGATCGCGTTAAATCCGTCATGGATCTCTATACTCACTTTGGTGATGTTGCTGCGATGGTTGCGAATGATACGCGTAGAATATTTGCTTTTGGTCCAGCTTTTAACCATCAAATACTGAGTAATACCGATCTTTTTCAGGTTGTTCCGTTTCTGAAGGCTCCTCCTCATTCTTCGCTTGAACGTTTGGGTCAAGGCTTGATAATGATGAATGGAGATGAACATCGTTATTATCGATCGTTGCTCCAACCAGCATTCCATAAAAATGCCATTGAATCCTATCATCGTGATATTGCGTCCCTTACGGTATCTATGCTCGATTCGTGGGAGAAACAAACGAGTGTTTGGATTGTTGAGGAAATACGATCATTAAATATTGCTATTGCCAATAAAATTCTCTTTGGCATTGCTGAAGCGAAAAACAATGATTCCTTGGGCAAAGACTTTCAAACATGGCTTCAACATATTACCCGTCCTAGCACAATTTTATTTCCGATTAATGCTTATCCATTTCCCTATGCAAAGATGCTTGCATTTTCATCCTTACTTGAACAAAAAGTTGTAGCATTAATGTATCAAAAAGCTTCGATACAGACTACAGATGTATTGAGTATTCTTCTTGATTCTATTAAGACGAGCGATGAACCAACATCCATGATCGATTTAGTTGGCCAAGTCGCAACTATCTTTCTTGCCAGCTATGAAACAACAACCAACGCATTAATTTGGACGCTTCTTTTACTGTGTCAACATCCGGCTATTATGGACCAGGTTGTTGCTGAAATCCAAGCAGTCTGTGGTCAATCATCGATTGAACCATTACATCTTCGATCGCTTCCTTATTTAGGTTCAGTTATTAAGGAAAGCTTACGTCTTTTGCCTCCAGCTATTTATAGTCATCGCGTGACAACGGATGATTGTTTTCTTGGTGATTACGCTATTGCTCAAGGTTCCCGGGTGAGTTATAGCCCCTATGTAACACATCGGATGCCCGAACTCTATCAGGAACCGAATCGGTTTGACCCACATCGTTGGGAATCGATTAAGCCATCACCCTACGAATATTTACCCTTTGGTGCAGGGTCAAGAATGTGTATTGGAGTAGGGCTTGCCACAACGCAATTGACAATTATTCTCGCTATGATTATCCAACGCTACTCTTGGAGACTTGCACCGAAGGCAAAGGTCGATTACCAGGTATTAGTAAGCCTTGGAATAAAAGGGGATATTCAACTTCAGCTCGAAAAGCCTGATAACACAACCATACCACAGCCGATCCAAGGAACGATTCGTCGATTAGTTGATTTTCCTGTGTAGAAGAGGGTTTGATTTACGATGACTACGCTTGATCCATTAATGATTCGCTACTTAAGTATTCCACTGATGCTACTCTGCTTTATTTATCCATTGTATCGTCGTTATCGGCGTGGTGAACGCGGAACATTGTATCTCATTACTCCGGTTATTATTGGTACAATCTTAATGGTTATTTCAACTATTGTGGCTTTACCAAAACCTGTGACTTGGATGAATCATGGCATACGCGTTGCAACCATGCATACGAGCATGCTCTATTTTTACTTGATGGCGGAACGGTTATCAAAACGAACGTTATCAATCAATTTACAGACACACCCTGTTGTATGGGGCACACTCATTATCACATGCGTTGGTTTTATTATTGATACCCAACGAATTAATAATTTAGGTATGCTGATGGATAAGGATTCGATCCAGATAACCTATTCCTATATTGCATCTTATGTGCTGAGTTATGGTTTGATGTTAATACTATCTGTGGGATTAACATATCGTTGGTGGCAGTGTTTTCAGCAATTTGCAGCTTTAGAGATTAAAATTCGTGCACTCTTTTGCATCATTGGCTTTCTATGCTCTAGTGTTATGGCCCTCTCCGTTATCATTGTCAGCATGCTCGTTTTGATTGATGGAGAAGGGTATCGCCAATGGCTTGCCTGGAGCTACCATGGCGTTAAGCCAGCTACAATTCTTTTTTTGATTCTCTCGTTTGGTATTCCACAGGCTGCATACCGCAGACTTATTCCTCAATGGCTTCGCAAAAGATATGAGCAATACCAATTGAGAGAAATTAAACGGGTTCATACAGTTCTGATGACGCTTACGCCGCAAGTACGGAGAGCCGTTGATTTGCTTGAGAACAATCGAACAAGACTCATGATCGATATTATTGATGCGCGTGATTTGATTTTAAGTCATTCACCAAAACCATGTGATGGAAAGATTGATGAAATGTATTGGATTCTTGCAATGTATCCAACAGCACCTATCGATGCTTCTGGTCCAGCAACTCCTGCCCTCAATACGCATCCAATTGATTATATTATGCAATTTGCACGCGTTATTCGTCGTTGGCAACGACAGCGGTTAATGACACATCAATCATAAAAATAGAGTCTATTGTGTGATAGTATGCATCCTTTTTCTAGAGAAAGTTAAAAAATGGCACCATCAACTGCGTTTCAGAATTTATCAGCACTGAACGCACTTCATTCGTAGTCTCTATATAAAGAAGCATCATGACCAAGTTCGCAACCATCACATCCTATGTTCTGCATCCCGCTGTTCTCATGCTTGCCACCGTTGTTGCCTATAGTTCCCTCATTCGTCCCTCGTTGCATGCAGTTCTGCTCGATGTCGGGATTTTATTACTTGGATTGTTCCCTGGTCTGCTTTATCTTATCCTTCAAACCAAACGTGGCGTTTTTACATCCTATCACCTCGTCATTAAGGAACAGCGGCGCGTAACGCTGCTCCTCTTGCTTGCCGGACTCCTCGTCTCCTTTTTGCTGTATCGCATGATTGGGGTCCCCGCCATGATGACGGATGGGATGGCAATCGCCTTGATTGGTGGAATTATCATTGCCCTGATTACCTGGTTTTGGAAAATTAGTTTTCATGCAGCAGTAGCAATGGGGTGTTCTGCATTATTTCTCGCGGTTTCCCTTCCTTATATGCTGATCTTTTTCGGTTTAGGAATACTCTCGGGGATCGTGCGTATCCCCGTTAAAGATCACACGCCGATGCAAGTTCTTGGCGGCTGGGTGTATGGCTTTGGGGTCACGGTCGGATTGCTCTGGATGTTTAACTATCTTTAGAATCCAGATAATGATGTGGACTTTCTTGCTCCTTCTTCACGATTACGGAAAATACATGAGAGAGGCAGGAATGCAGAAGCAATCCACCTATATCAGTATGGATTAATTCACTATCTCTGTCTCGCCTATCGTAGCAAAGAAGGCTATCGTAGATTGGATTCAGATGATAAACTATATCCATGCGATTTGGAGATGTGCAAGGTGTAGCTTGTGTATAGCGCGTTGATGTATCGACTTAATTAGGAGAAATATATGTCGGTTTTATCCCATCTAGATAAACTAGCACGTGATTTGAACATAGCTGAAAATGAGGCATTTAAAATTAATCGCTCATTGACCACTCTAGAGTCACGTATTGATAGATATTTTGTGAATGACGTTAAACAACGTTTTCGATTCGGATCATCAGTGAGAAAGACTATGCTGCCAAGGATAGCAGATCAAACATCGGATGTTGACTACATGGTAGTATTCGATAACAGTAATAATTATAAGCCGCAAACATTTATGACTAAGCTGAAAAATTTTGCTACTACCTATTATGGTAGTTCTGAAATATATCAATCATCTCCAACTATCGTCTTAGAATTAGAACACATCAAATTTGAACTTGTGCCATCATATAAATCTGGTATTGGTTTTTATATTCCCGCACCTCGAACAGCGTATACTGATTGGCTATATAGTGATCCTACTGGATTTAATGCAGATGTTGATAGTGCAAATATTAATACTAAATTTCTAATGAAACCTTCTATTAGGTTGATCAAATATTGGAACGCACGTAATGGCATATATTCTTCATATGAACTTGAAAAAACAGTTATTGGTACACAGTACAGTTACTGTAATAACGTTAAAGAATATTTTTTCTTAGCAGTAAATCTTCTTCCGACGTATGGACTTACAGAAACCAATAAAAGGAAGGTAGAAGGATTTAAATTAAAAATTAATGAAATAAAGAATAATGAACGCAATGGTTTATTGCTTACTGCTGAAAATGAAATTAAATCTTTGCTTCCTAGTATAAATTAAGGAATATCGTATGAATAATCTGAAATCTGGTATATACAAACATAATATAAGATTTTTGGAAAGAAATCTATTCGGAAGCGCTAAATTATGGCATTCTATTTCGCTTGCTACTAGGATTATATCATTTTTATTTAGTATCGCCTCCATTTTATTTTCATTTCTCTCCAAATCCTCACCTTTTGTAACCATTGCTTTGTCTATAACAGCTGATATTTTTCTATGGAGATCCGATAATTATAAATCCGCAGCAGAAGCGCTACATAGAAAACTAGATTTTATGGATTCGTTTGGATGGCAAATATCCAAGTTAGAAGTAGCTGATATTTTAGCAAACTTACCTGATAGTGTAGCTAAAAAGGCAGAAAATAATCACGACCAAGAACCTTTCTTTGCAAGTACGCTGGAACCAGGACCAAAGAAGGCATTAGATAATCTAAAGGAATCTACATGGTGGAGTAAGCATCTGTCAAACACCATGTTGAGTTTGTACTCTCTTGTAACATTCGCATTTATTTCTCTTTCGATAATAATACTTATTGTAAGTATAGTAACTATAAACAACTTTGATATATTATCTACGGTTGGTAGAATAGTTACCTCAGCTATTTCTTTAGTTTTTTCCCTTGGGTTAATAAAGACCACCTATGGATATTATAAGTTTAATAATAAATCCACACAAGTAGAATCCCAGATTAAGTCGCTTGAGATGCATAACCTCGAGATAATAGATGTTATAAAGCTTTGGCATGATTACCAATTAGCCCGAGCTTCCTCACCAATGATCCCAACAGTTATTTGGTTGATGAAAAGAAAAAAATTGAATAGCTTGTGGAATGAATATCAGTCTTAGCAAATTTGATAAGATATATTAGGGATTCGAAAATCTAGCTAGGAGTAGTTCCATCCCTATCACTCTTACCCTATCAGTTTCTTAAAAAATGACGCCAATCATAATTGGTCGCAAGCCATGATCTGTATCGTTGAACCATGTAGTGTGAGGGAACGATTCGTCTATGGATACTGAAGAACGACGTACCCGCTTTAACGCCCTTCAGACGGCCTATGACCGTGGCCATGAAATCAATGAATATCTTCGCTTCCTGCAATCCTCGCGAACACCGCTTTCGTCGGAGGATGCACAGCATCGGATTGATGCCTATCATGCATGGTTTCGACAAACATTGCCCCTGCTCAATGCGGAGGAGCGTATCCGATTTGAATTTGCCTATACCGGTGATCCGCTGAAGCCTCGTTTACGGCAGTATCTGAATCATTACGCCGATGAGCGTGATCCCGAATCACTTCCCAAGGAACAGCCATTTGCCCGGATGTACCGCTGGCTTCATCCCTATAGTAGTCACTATGATCGCTTTATGGCTGAACAAATCAACATTGTTGCCACTGCCCGGAAGCGGATGCTGGATGTCCCTTCAGTATTTCCTCCTGAACTCCTCCCCTTAATCAGTCAACCCTTCGCAAGCCGAAAATAGAGTATTCCCGCGATTGATGGTCTTTTTCTGTCAGCAGGCGCAGATCGCGCGTGGTATGTCTATCCCCCACGCCAGATAGTAGAAAGCCAAAAGGCAACGCGGGTCTATGGCTGGCTCGATGGGATTCGGCTCCATGCACCTGATCAAGAATATACGATTGTTGCCAAAGTGTGTCGGATTATGATGCAACAAAATATGGTTGGGGCGGGCACAGGAAAAGCAATGGAACAACTGCTCGCCTCCGTGACATCCGAATCATCCCAAGCCCTTCCCGCTATCGCCGTGGTTGATCCGCAGCGTCTTACCACATTGCGCGCCATCGCAGCGCATAATCCCCCATTTGATCTGCGCAAATTGATTCAGCTGTTGGAAGAGCTGGTACGCTGTATGGATCAGCGTGCATTGTTTGTTGCCGCCATGCTGACCCGAGCCATTGTGGATCATGTCCCACCGATCTTTGCATGCAAAACCTTTAATGAGGTGGTCAATAACTATCCTGGTTCGCGTTCCTTTAAGGAATCGATGGGAATTCTGAATACCTCCATCCGTAAGATTGCCGATGCCCATTTACACACACCGATTCGAGCATCTGAGGTGTTACCGACTCGAATTCAGGTCGATTGTGCGCGTGAACTGGATGTATTGCTTGGTGAAATTATTCGGATTCTGCAATAAGAACTATCGACGCTCAATGCGTATTAGCTACCTCATACTCTATATTTCTTTGATCTGTACCATGGTGATGGCCTGTTGTCGTGCAAGGCATGAAACGTTCAATGCTGCCTTCGTGTGGGTGTGGTCTGTAGCCACCACGACTAATCTCACGTACTAGGTTCCCATCGCGCTTCAAGACGCATCCGATCCCACGCCGATCCCATGCTGCCCATGACCTTAACCAAATCCTTTCGGATCGACTGCGGTTCTATCCGACCGTGTAGGTGGTTACCCGGCGGATGGTTTCGCCGATCAAGCTGCACGCTCCCAGTGGACCATCTCTTTTTTCCTTAAGGAAGTGACGTTGGATTGGATACTGATTATCGAATCCATTAACCGGCCCATAGCATGATTGCTATGAGCCGGTTATAAAACAGTTGCGGTTGTAGGTATCGCAACACGCAGGTCTCCAGCGCACGGATTACGCGCGTGTTCGGAGTATGCCAGATCGCAGAATATCGATACCGTTCTCGCGATAGCCAAGGGTGAGAGAAGTCGACAATTGACAGAATGATTCGGCATAATTCTTCAACAGACGAGACTCCTCCAACACGTCACTATCATCAGCCAAATGATCGACGAGCGAACGCGTCAGCAAGACAATCAGTTTTGCCCGTGCCCGTGATGCCATCACGTTAAACCGGTTGAGGCTGTAGAGAAATTCATCCTCGCTTCGGATGAGATCAGCATCGCCCAAGCCAAAGGATGCAATAATCACATCACGCTGTTGTCCCTGAAAGCGCTCAACAGTATCGACTGCGTTCCAAATCGCGGTTGGATTGTGTTCAGGAAAGATGGTGTGCAGCCGACTGACAATACTACTCATTTGCGCCCGATGCGGTGTAACCACCCCTACCGCTCGCTCCCAGAAGCGTTTCTCATCATAGGTCTGGCCACTGAGCGCTCGTTCGGTCGTTCCTTGGTACTCGCCTGTCAGCTGTTGATCCAATCGTCCATACAATAGCCAGAGAAGCGCGGTTACCGCATCCGCTTCAAAAGCATTTGCTTGGCCAGCAACATCATCCTCGTAGATAAAACATACCGCTGGATCAGCAGGGTTTAACACCCGAAGCCAGTCTGGAGTCCAATAGAGGTCGTTTGGCCACAACGGAGGACGCTCCACGGGTAACCCTGGTGGCAAGATGGATAAGCGCAAATTGGAATGAAATGCTGATAGTCCCGGATCATAGCCCACCTGTTTGGTAAAATCCACCAGCGTTTGGCAGGACCGATAGTTAATTTGAAGGGGTAGCGGATCAACATTGTGATAATGGCGAACATAGTTGTAGACCGATCCAACCAGATATTCAAGTCCTTCAGGCGGCGTTGCGGGGTGGATCGGAGGAAGCTGTTTGTCATCACCTGCAAGGATAAAGGCGGCGTTTGTTGCCGCCTTGGACACGATGAGTGTCGCCTCCGCAACCCCAAGCTGGGATGCCTCGTCGATCAGAATCAGATCAAACCAACGCTTTTGTGTATGTTTTATTTGAACTGGTGGGGATTTGCTCTTCTTATCAGTTGCAATGGCAAGGTTATGGAGTTGCTGCGGCGGGCCTGCTACAATCACAATGCCTGTTGGGGCATCGAGGAGCGCTTGTAACGCTTGAACTTCAGATGAGGACTGGGTCTTTTTAACTGGAATAGGCGTAATGGCCGGATGGGTTACCAGTTCTGCGGGAGGCTCGCTATACTGGCTGTGCAGGCGATAGAGACGGCATGCCTTCGCGGCATTTGTGCCGAAGATAGTTTGCAGCACGGTGTCCAGACCGAGCAAGACATTATCAATCGCCGTATAGGTATTAGATGCAATCAGGATACGGAGTGGGTGCTGCTGTTTCTGCGCGCTTAAGACCGCCCCAGCAATAATTGCGCGGAGTGTTTGGCTTTTTCCCGTACCTGGTGGTCCCCAGATTAATGCCAACCGTTGGGTCAGTGCGGCGCGCCATGCGGCCCATTGCGAATCGTTAAGCGGTTCGTGCATCTGAAGTTGTGCTTGAACACTATCCACATCCCGGGCAATGGTTTGGGTTGCCAAGCGTGCAGCCTGCCATAAAAATTCGGCTGCTGGTGTCTCCGGGGTTGAAGCTGCGCTACTCGGGGTGGACCGTCCTAAGGCAAATGCGGCCTCGGCGTGGTCACCCGCTGTAGCAGGATGGCCAATGCCTTGCAACGTCAATGATAGTTTTCTCGAAAGATAATCATCCCCGACCGGGTCAAGCATCATATCAGTGGAAAAGTCGATTGCTCCCGCCTGCTCAAGAGGCATGACACAATTCGTAAAGGCCGGCTTCAGGGCAATCAAGCCATTAACGCGATCAATCGCCTCAACTGATACCTTGGTCAAGCCTGCCTCCGCGATCGTTCCATTCGCATAAACGTTGATACCGTGTGACGATGTCAAAGGATAGGCTGGTGTGTTCAGAAATGCCGGATTATGGCGCGGTGACAGCGCATACCCGAGGGCCGGTGGGCGGACATTGAAGGCATACGAGTCAGGATTGAGCGTATAAATGAACAGGTCGGTTATCCGATCAAGCGTCTGTGGAGCCGTTTTTTGCAGGAGGGCGTAGGCCGTATTTTTAGCGGCACCATCAAGCCGCTGAAGGAGATGGGCCGATTTGAAGCGGGCCTCCCGCTCATGCGCTGGCATGGTTCGGAGCGTATGATCATCCAACTCGGCCATGGCCTGATTGAGCCGCGTATATTCGTACCATAGCAGGCTTTGGAATGGTAGACTTGTTAGTTGGGGTGGCTTTTTAACGAGCGGTGGCGCTGCTGCATGATTGAGCAAGGGCTTCAGGTCTTTTTCCAGCTGTGCTACGACAAATGCAAGGGCATTTAATTTTTTTGCGGTTGTCTCCTCAATTGTTCGCAGTGTCTGTGTATAATCTCCTCGACGTGTCCACATTTCATGGATGCGTTCACCAGGAATAAGATCACTTAATGGCTCCCGATACAATGGATGCACAGAGATTTCCCCCACAGACGGGGGATGATAGGTTCTTGCAACATCTAACAGGGTATAGTGATGCGGTACCGGAACCGCAACCGTATTCTGCACGACGCTTGAAACAACCGTAAAGGACGATTTATAGGATGCTTCTTCCGCATGGCTCAGCAACTCTGGTGGCGGAAAGAGCCATGCCAAATTCCGCAGCTTGGGATCAGCAAGAATAGCATCAAGATGGCGACCAACGATCCGCGTTAATTGCTTGCGCTGAGCTTCATCCCAGAGATAGATTTGGTACGTACTACGGGTTTGTTTCTCTGGCTTACTTGGATCACCGCGCCGGTTAGCCGTACAATCGTGGTCGTCCTGCTGCTTAACATCATTCATAATCGCGTGCAGTGCGCGCAAGAATTTGAGCAACTCCTCACGTTCGCGTGTCAGGCTGCGCTGATCGACGAGGTAGACCTCTTGAAAGCGGGTGTCCTTCGCCCAACGTTTGCTTTCTGCTTTTTCAGCCGACCCGAACGGCAGCGGTTCTTTCCAAAAGGCACGGAGACTTAATGTCGCCGTAATCGCACTTGAGAGATCATAGTCGAGGAAGAGATAGATGTGGAGGTCGGGCCAGCGTGGCATCAGCGCACTCCCACCCGCGTTAGGAATCGTCCCTGTCAGGTTGTGCGCTAAGGCTCGGGCGCGATGCGGATAGATGGTTCGCTTTGCCCGTAACGAGGGGCTACGGTTAAAGATGTTATCCGCGTCTGATACTTGGGCAAGAACGGAGATATCCGCAACCGCGTCTCGGAGCAGTTTGGCTCCCCCTTTTGAGAGACCCACAACCCGCGAAAGGTGGCCTGTGGCTTCGGCGGTTGGCCAGCAATGCAGCGGGCTGTTAGCCACCGCGCCGGTTCTATCTTTCCATGGATAGCCAAGAAACTCACATCCATTACAGGTGTTGGTCACATGCCACGGGAGCTGATCCCATGGTGTCTGAAGAACCATGGGGAGTTCTTCGTGAAAAAAGCGGCGGAGCCGTGGCGCGAATGCATCAAACGGCGCGATCTCAATGTCGTCTTCAAGCGCTGAGGCCAACACGTCCGGCGATGCTTGCTGTCCTTTTTTCTGGTACTCATAAAAGACGCGCTGGATCCGGGAGGCTTCATAGGAGCCAGGCCAGACCGCTGGGGCGGCAATGACTACATAGTCCTGATCCCATCCATGATCTTTGAGCCATGCAGCCAGAGTAATCGAGTAATAGACAACCTCGGCAAAGTAGTGGGCACCCGGTTCGGCTGCTAATTTGATATCGATCACACGCAGGCGCAACCGATCATCGGTTGCCTCAAGGGTCACGACATCCCCATTCGGCTGGACAGCTTGCAGCGTTGGGATCTGACCACGATCGGGTTGGATCGTCTCCCAAGCCGCAGGATGGCGCGCTGGTGGAAGCACTTGAATCAGATCGGGCAAAGCGTTTCCCACATCCAGCGGCATCCCAAAGCGATCGTGCAGGGATGAAAGCCCAACGGCATCCTTGAAGGTTTGGGTTGCCGCATCGTACTGACCCTCAACAATGAATTGATATGGTTTGAGGTGCGGTAATACGGTAGGAAGCGGCAACGCTGCTGGCCGATTGTTGGTCATCGTCGCACTGACGTGCACTGCATCCTTCCCAAAGACCGATGCGAGTTCGCTGACTTTTTCGTCTTGCCATGTATAGCCCATGGCACCAACTAAACCTAAGCCAGCGCGTGCTTGTTGCCGTTCGGGCATGCCATAGGTCTTCCGCTCTGCATCAGAATACAGATTCAAGAGAAGCTGGCGCTGACAGGTGTTTCGCAAATAGAGCGAGAGTGCTTTTTTCTTTAACGATGGCATCTTAGTCTGCTTTCTGTGATACATGGTCGAGCACGAGATCAATGCCAATCGCGTGACGGCCAAGGGTTTGTGCAACGCTAAGGGTGGTGCCACTGCCCATAAATGGATCGAGCACGGTGCCAGCCGTAAACGCGGCATTGCAATCGCACTTCGTCCATCCAACCGCGCGTTTGGGCCCAAAAGTAAACTCACGAAAGTAGCCGCCGAGGACTTCTTTTGCATGTGCCGCCAATTGCTGGACACGCGCAGCATTGCGACCCGCGCCCTTTTGAATCTGTTTGCCTTTTCCAGCGTCGGAGATGCCGACCGCCCGAATTGCAGCAAGGTGTTCATCAGTTAACCCGTGCTCGTGAAATAATTCCATTGCCCGGATGGCTTGGGGTCGTGCGGGATCAAGGTCTGCCGTCGGCTCTAGCGTGCGAAGATGCGGACGCTGACAGCTAGGACAGATGCGTTCTGGGCAGGCAAGGAGAATAGCGCGATGGGCTAACTCAGGCGGAAAGGGAGCAAGATGCTCACTCTTACTTCGGGTGGGATACAATTCCCACAAATCGTCAGGAATCGTTGCTGCAGCACCGTCCCACACATCGCCGGGGTTTGCCGCTTTGCCCCGATCAGCCGCTAATGCATAGAGATCAAAATAAATGTCGCGGGCATTGCGTGCCCGCGTGAGATGAAAGACCGATTCATGCCGTGATGCGAGGCGATAGGAAACGGGTTCCGGACGACCCACGGATTTTGCCCAGACAATATGATTCACAATATTCCATCCCGCTGCACGTGCACCGATCTCGAACATGGCTGGTATCCCGACAAGGAAGCCGTCTTTATAACTATCGCCTAGATTGAGAAAGAGCGATCCGTGGGGGCGAAGCAGACGAATCCAACCCGCTAAAATAGCTATTAAGGCCGTAATATACGCCTCGGGGGTTGCCTCCTGGCCCAGTTGATCAGGATGGCCATAGTCGCGACGTTGCCAGTAGGGCGGCGAGGTAACAATAACATCCACACTGCTATTCGGGAGAAACGACAAATCACGGGCATCGCCTTGATAGATGGTCGTCGTGGTTGACTGTGCAGGAGTACGTGCTCCCGGATGCTGTTCTGGTGTATAAGCGTCACTTGGGAGAAGCAGAGCTTCTTCAAGGAGTGGAGATTGAAGGAGCGTATCATTTTCTCGTGCGTGCATAGGAAGCCTCGATAACAGAATGGATCAACCAGTCGTAGAAGGACATTGTTTGCGCATTGGAGCGCGCTCAGGAAAGGAGCCAATGAGAAAGGTCGCTCGCGGTCGCTTACCGATATGATGGTATCTCGCCACAGTATATCATTTTCTCATATGATGAGTACGATGAGCGTACTAAAATACGCTCAGGACTTGCATCAGGTGCGGTACAGATGGAATTGTACTAAATAGTATCAAGATGGATATTACACTAGGCAGCAGCTGCTATCAAGAAAGAGATGTAGAGAAGGTGTTTATATGGATGGCCATATAGCCCGATATATGCTTGTTATGCGGTCATTCCATTTACCCTAGTTTTGGTACGTATGTTGACCTGCGCTGCAAGGCCGATTGTATCGCACCTGCATTGTTATAGAATGAATGTTCTTTTTAAGATGCGTTTCTAGCGAAAATATGATAGACTCTGCTATGATCCGCCTACTGCGCGTTACACCATTTTTAGATCATGATCGTTATTGTAGGTCACCCCTAACAGACCTCGATCATTATGCCTACATCATACTAGGATGAGGATTATTGCCCCATGGCTTTAAAGAAATCGCACTTGTATCGTTCACTCTGGAGTAGCTGTGATGCACTACGGGGTGGCATGGATGCATCCCAATATAAAGATTATGTTCTGACCTTACTCTTTATGAAATATGTCTCCGATAAAACGGATAGCCTGATTGAGATTCCGACTGGAGGCAGCTTTGCGGATATGGTCAAGCTCAAGGGACAAAAAGATATTGGCGATCAGATCAACATTATTATTCGTCGATTGGCCGATGCGAATGGACTGCGTGGCGTAATTGATATTGCTGATTTTAATGATGAGACCAAGCTGGGAAGTGGGAAGGAGATGCAGGACAAGCTCTCCAAACTCATCGGCATTTTTGAAGGGGTGGACTTGCGGGCGAATCGCGCCGATGGCGATGACTTGCTGGGTGATGCCTATGAGTATTTAATGCGCAACTTTGCCACAGAATCGGGCAAGAGCAAAGGGCAATTCTATACCCCTGCCGAAGTATCGCGCGTGATGGCCAAGTTGCTTGGAATAGGGGCTGATACCCGTCCCGACCACACGATCTATGATCCGACGTGCGGCTCCGGCTCGCTCTTGCTTAAAGTCGCCGATGAAGCTCCCAACGGGATCTCGATTTATGGACAGGAAATGGATAATGCCACCTGGGCGTTGGCGCGAATGAATATGTTCTTGCATGGCTATGCCACGCATGAGCTTCGCCGTGGTAACACCTTGGCGGCTCCCCAGTTCAAAGATGCCTATGGAAAGTTAATGACCTTTGACTTTGCCGTGTCGAATCCGCCCTTCTCGACCAAAGCATGGTCGAGTGGATTTGACCCACTTGCGGATGTCTTTGAACGCTTTGCCTATGGTGTTCCGCCCGAAAAGAATGGGGATTATGCCTTCTTGCTGCATCTGATTAAATCGCTCAACAGCAGGGGCAAAGGGGCCATCATTTTGCCGCATGGGGTGTTATTTCGGGGCAATAAAGAAGGGGATATTCGGCGCACCTTAATTCAGCAAGGCGTGATCAAAGGGATTATTGGGTTGCCCGCGAACTTGTTTTATGGCACGGGGATTCCTGCCTGCATTCTGGTGATTGATAAAGCCCATGCCCATACCCGAACTGGTATTTTTATGATCGATGCCTCAAAAGGCTTTATCAAAGATGGCAATAAGAATCGGCTGCGGGCGCAGGATATCCATAAGATTGTGGATGTCTTTACCGCCTTGCGCGATATTCCAGGCTATTCCCGCATGGTTCCGGTGAGCGAAATTGCTTGCAAAACAACTAATAATTACAATTTGAATATTCCGCGTTATATCGATGCGAACGAACTCGAGGATCTGCACGATCTGGATGCCCACTTAAATGGTGGCATCCCTAACCGCGATCTGGATGCCTTAGCACCTTACTGGCGTGAGTTTCCGAGCCTACGCAATGCCTTGTTTCAACCCGTGCGGCCTGACTATTCCCAACCCATCGTTGCGCCCCAGCAGGTCAAAGCCACAGTCTTGGCCCATCCTGAGTTTCAGCGTTATCACCAGTCGGTGTTGGATGTCTTTACGGCATGGAAAGCGGCTCATGCTGCACAGTTACGGGGCCTTCGGCAAGCGATCCATCCGAAAGCCGTGATCCACGCCCTCTCGGAAGATTTATTAGCCAATTTTTCCACGGTTAAGCTCTTGGATCGCTATGCGACTTATCAACGACTGATGGACTATTGGGAATCGGTGATGCAGGATGATGTCTATCTGATTGCTGCCGATGGATGGGTGCAGGCAGCGAGTCCGCGCGGGATTATCGACGATGCTGCTAAGGGGATTCGCGAAACGCCGGATCTCGTAGTTGGGGGCAAGAAGTATAAGGTGGATCTGATTCCCCCAGCGCTCATCATTGCGCGGTATTGTCAAAAAGAACAGGCTGCATTGACGAAGGCACAAACCACGGCGGAAGCTGCTGCGAGTGAGCTTGAGGCATTTCTTGAGGAATACACGAGTGAGGAGGGCTTGCTGGCCGATGCGCTGAATGAAAAAGGGAGATTAACCCGCATTAGTATCAAGGATCGGCTAAAAGCATTACGGGCTGATGGGCATCAATTGCCGTTCGGACGTGATCCCGAGGAGGAGGCTGAAATTGCGGCGCTCAAAGAGGGATTGTTCTTGTTTGATCGGGATGCTGATGCGACGAAAGCCGTCAAAGAGGCGCAAATAGTGCTTGATAGAGCAGTATTGGAGCGCTATGAGATGCTGGCGCGGGAGGAAGCCGCGATTCAAGCATTGGTTGTGGATGATAAGTGGATGGCGACGATTCAAGCGATGATTGTCGATCAGTATGTTGCAGCAGAACTGGCGACGATCACCAGCGAAGTCCAACGAGTGATGCAGCAGTTTGCCCAGCGTATGAAGGAGCTTGACGAACGCTATGCCCATCCATTATCCACGCTGGAGCAGGATGTAGCAGTATTGAGTGATCGCGTGGCTGCGCATTTGAAACGCATGGGCTTGCAGTGGGAGTGATAATGGCGATGCTGAATCCAACGACTGAATCAGGGACTGATGCCGTTCCGGCAGGGTATAAACGCACCGAGGTGGGGATTATTCCCGAAGATTGGCCTGTTGTTCAATTAGGTGATTTGGCGACTTTTATAACCGGACCTTTTGGTAGTGCAATCCATAAGTCGGACTATATCGATTATGGGATTCCTTTAATTAACCCCATGCATATTATTGAGGGATCTATTGTACCTTCATCAAATATGTCTATCAGCAGCGAGGCAGCAAAAAACTTAGTTAGTTTTCATTTACGGTTTGGCGACGTTATTATTGGTAGACGTGGTGATATGGGTCGTTGTGCGGTGGTACAAAAGGAAAATGTTGGATGGATTTGTGGAACGGGATCATTAATTATTCGCTGTTTTAAGGATGTATCTCCTAGTTTTATTCAAAGAATATTGTCAAGTCCACAGGCTATAGCAGCTATAGAAGATACCTCTGTGGGTTCGACGATGATCAATCTTAATCAAAATACACTTAAATTACTTTCTATCCAATATCCTCCCTACCAAGAACAACGAGCGATAGCCGAAGCTCTATCTGATACCGATGCCCTCATTACGGCATTGGATCGCCTGATTGCGAAGAAGCGAGCCATCAAACAGGCGACGATGCAGCAGTTGCTTACAGGGAAAACACGCTTGCCTGGGTTTGATGGCGAGTGGCATACTAAACATTTAGGTGATATCTTGTCAATCAAGAAAGGACAGCTTATCACCGAATCTTCTATATCGCATGGTTCTATCCCTGTTGTTGCAGGTGGAAAGAAGCCTGCATATTTTCATAATCGGGCAAATCGTTTTGGTAAAACGATAACAATCAGTGCTTCCGGTGCTAATGCAGGGTATATACACTTTTATGACATTCCAATTTATGCATCCGATTGCCTAACGATTAGTGAGGGGGTAAGCTATTGTCTAGAATTTATCTATTACCAATTACTCAATCAACAACAGATAATTTATGATTCGCAAACGGGTGGAGCACAACCCCATATTTATTCTGGACATTTGAGTTCTCTTACATTTGTACTCCCCTTACTTGACGAACAACGTGCGATTGCTACGGTTTTATCAGATATGGATGCTGAACTGTATGCCCTTGAGCAACGACGTGCGAAAACCATCCAGATCAAACAAGGCATGATGCAGCAATTACTCACCGGACGGATTCGTTTGCGTGCGCCATTGGCTGAGGAGGATGCATGACGAGTGTCGGCGAAAAGGAACGTGCTACCCAAGAGACGGTGATTGAATGGTTCACCGACACCCTTGGCTATCGCTATCTTGGGTTCTGGAAAGAGCGCCCTAACAATCGCAACATCGAAGAATCCTATCTTTCGGCATGGCTGGAATCGCGGGGATACGACGCGGCGATCATCACCAAAGTCATCCGAAAAGTCACCGATGCCGCAACGCTGGGCGGGACGAAAACCCTCTATGATGCCAATCGGGCAGTCTATGATCTGTTGCGCTATGGGGTTAAGATCCAGCCTTCATTGGGCGAACCCTACCAGACGGTGTGGCTCGTCGATTGGGAGACTCCAGCGGCCAATGATTTTGGGATTGCTGAAGAAGTCACGGTGGCCGGAGTGCATGGGAAACGTCCTGATCTGGTGCTCTATCTGAATGGGATTGCGGTTGGGGTCATCGAATTAAAACGCTCAACCGTCTCGGTCAGCGAAGGTATTCGGCAGAACCTCGACAGTCAACGCAAAGAGTTTATTCGCCCCTTTTATACGACCGTGCAGTTGGTGATGGCGGGCAATGCGACCGAAGGATTACGCTATGGGGTGATCGAAACGCCCGAAAAGTATTACCTCGAATGGAAAGAAGACAACAATTCCATTCCCTCGCCCTTGTTGCGTGGACTCAGCCAAGTGTGTTCCAAACCACGGCTGCTTGAACTCATCCATGACTTTATGGTCTTTGATAGCGGCACGAAAAAGACCTGTCGGCATAATCAATACTTTGGCGTGAACGCGGCCCAAACCCATATTCAGCGCCGTGAGGGTGGGATCATCTGGCATACCCAAGGCAGCGGCAAAAGTCTCACGATGGTCTGGCTGGCTAAGTGGATTCGTGAGCATGTCCCGCAGAGTCGCGTGTTACTGATTACGGATCGCACCGAGCTTGATGAACAGATTGAAGGCGTGTTCTTAGGAGTCCAAGAAACGATTCATCGCACGTCGAGCGGAGCCGATCTGGTGCAGGTCTTAGGGCGTGACGAGGAATGGTTGATCTGCTCGCTGATTCATAAGTTTGGCCGCAGCGACGAAGGCGATATTGATGGATTTTTGGAAGAGATTCGCCGCCATCTCCCCGCGCAATTTCAGCCACGCGGTGACATCGTGGTGTTCGTTGATGAATGTCACCGGACGCAATCCGGCAAACTCCACCACGCCATGAAAGCCCTCTTGCCGAATGCGATGTTAATTGGCTTTACCGGAACCCCGTTGCTGAAGCGCGATAAGCAGACCAGTATTGAAGTCTTTGGCCCCTATATCCATACCTACAAATATAACGAGGCGGTGCGTGATGGGGTAGTGCTGGATTTGCGCTATGAGGCCCGCGATATTGACCAACGCCTGACGGCTCCCGCCAAGATTGATCAGTGGTTTGCCAGTAAAACCAGCGGGTTGACCGATGTTGCCAAAGCCCAGATCAAACGGCGGTGGGGCACGCTCCAACAGGTCTTGAGTAGCCGCGAACGGTTACAAATGATTGTGGCCGATATTCTGATGGATATGGAAACGCGCGATCGGCTGAAGAGTGGTCACGGGAATGCGTTGCTGGTATCCAGTAGTATTTATTCAGCCTGCCGCTTGTATGAGTTTTTTCAAGCAACAGATTTAGCAGGCAAGTGTGCGATTATTACATCCTATAAACCGTCGCCTGCCGATATGAAGGGCGAGGAGAGCGGCGAAGGGTTGACCGAGAAACTGCGCCAGTATGCGATCTATTGTACGATGCTTGCGAAGCACTTTGACGAGCCAGCTGAAACGGCCATGTATAAAACCGCCCAGTTTGAGCGCGAAGTCAAGCACCGCTTTATCCATCAACCGGGCCAGATGAAGCTCTTGATTGTTGTGGACAAACTCTTGACCGGATTTGATGCGCCACCTGCAACCTATTTATATATTGATAAGCAGATGCGCGATCATGGGTTGTTTCAGGCTATTTGTCGGGTCAATCGGCTCGATGGCAACGATAAAGCCTATGGCTATATTATTGATTATAAAGACCTGTTTCAATCCCTGGAACATTCCATTCGTGAGTATACCGGAGCCGCCCTTGATGGCTATGATGCCGCTGATGTCGCAGGCTTGCTCAAGGATCGTATCCAGATGGAGCGCGAGCGTCTTAATGAAGCCCGTGAGGCCGTGATGGCTTTGTGTGAGCCAGTCTTGGCCCCGCGTGATACGCCTGCCTATTTGGCCTATTTTTGTGGATCGAGTGATCAGCCTGCGCAGCTTAACGAGCGTGAGCCACGGCGGGTCTTGCTGTATAAGCTGGTGGCGACCCTCGTTCGGTCTTATGCGAATCTCGCTAATGACATGGCTGCCGCAGGCTACAGCGCTGCCGAAACCCAAGCGATCAAAGCCGACGTGACCAAGTACGAAGCCATCCGTAGCGAAGTCAAGATCGGAAGTGGCGACGCGGTGGATCTGAAGCGGTTTGAGCCAGCGATGCGTCACCTGATTGATACCTATATTCGGGCGGATGCGAGTGAAAAAGTATCGGCGTTTGAGGATATTCCGTTGGTGCAATTGATTGTGGAGCGCGGCGAGCAGGCCATTGACGCACTTCCCCCAGGAATTGCCACCAATCAGCAGGCGGTTGCGGAGACGATTGAGCAGAACGTGCGGCGGGTGATTCTTGATGAAATGGCGATCAACCCGCGCTATTACGAGCGCATGTCCGATCTGCTGGATGCACTGATTCAAGCCCGCAAACAACAAGCGCTGGACTATCAGGCATACCTTGCCAAGATGGTTGCCTTAACTCGTACTGTCATGCAGCCAGAAACCCAAACCACCTATCCTCCAACCATCACGAGTGGGGCACTGCGGGCTTTGTATGATACGTTGGAGGGGCAGCTTGGTGTAGCTCAGACCGATGGTGGTGAGGGGCAGGATGCCGCAACGATTGCCGCGTTGGCCGTGCGGTTGGATACGACGATTCGCCAGGTCAAAAAAGCCCAATGGCGCGATAATCCCTTTAAGCTGCGTGAAGTCCAGCAGGCGATTCGCACCGTGCTGCATCCTGATGTGGCACTCGCTGCCATGATCATGGAGATTGTGAAACAGCAACATGACTACTAAACAGACACAGATCATGGTTGCAGATATTCCAGTGGAGATCGTGCGCAAACCGATCAAGCATCTGCATCTTGGGGTGTATCCGCCGTATGGCCATGTGCGGGTATCTGTTCCGCTGCGGGTGGATGATGATGCCATCCGTTTGGCCGTGATTACGCGGTTGCGTTGGATACGCCAGCAACAGGCGCAGTTTGTCCAGCAAGCTCGCCAAGACCAACGGGCCATGGTGAGCGGCGAAAGCCACTATGTGGAAGGGCGGCGCTATCGCCTGAGTGTGGTTGAGCAGCATGGCCCCCCGCATGTTCGCCGTTTAAACAATCAGTATTTAGAGCTTCAGGTTCGCCCAGAGCACACCCGTGTTCAACGCGAGGCCGTGTTACAACAGTGGTATCGGCAGCAATTGCGCAGCCAGATTCCAGCCTTGATTGCGAAATGGGAACCACAGATCGGCGTAGCCGTGGCCGCATGGGGCATTAAGCGGATGAAAACGCGCTGGGGAACCTGTAATACGGCGGCACGGCGGATTTGGCTGAACTTGGAATTAGCCAAGAAGCCGCTCCCTTGCCTTGAATATGTGGTCGTGCATGAAATGGTGCATTTGCTGGAGCGCCATCACAATACCCGTTTTCAGGCACACTTGGATCGGCTCTTGCCCCACTGGCGGTTCTATCGTGCTATCTTGAATCAAGCACCGCTTGCCCACGAGGAATGGACGGTGTAGTATGATTCGCGGGTAAGATTGGGCTAAATATTTGAACTATCGATGCTTGCATTATTCTCTGATACCATGGCTGTAGTGTTAACCTGTGGGGTAAAACCATGTACTTAAAGTCGATTACAATCCAAAAATTTGGCCCATTCTTTGAGCCAGCGACATTAATCCTTGAACCTAGTATCACAGTGTTGACGGGACGAAATGATACAGGGAAATCGGCTCTGCTTCGGGCTATCCAGTTACTGTATTCTCGTAAGGCTATTGTTGAGGATGATGCGAATATTGATTGGTTATCAGAGAATACAGTATCTTGGAAAGATGATCCTGATATTCGATGTAATGCTATTTTTACAACGAAGAATATGCAACAATATGTTACAGGAAGCAATATAACCAATGAAACAGGAGATATTGAGTTACAATTCACTATGTCACCAAATATGAGGAAGGCTCGTGTTAATAAAGTTATCTATGATGATCGCAAAGAAGAAGGTAGTATGGTACTTAAAGGATTGCCGGGTCTTATGGCATTTCCAATAGAGGAGAACATTAATGGTCTCTTGATTGAAGAAAAAATGAACCAATTAGAAATAGAGTTAATGACGTTAGCGTTTGGTGAAAATGCAATAAAAAGAATCCAAGATTTAAATAAAACAAATTTTTTAAAGATATTAAAAGAAGCAAACAAAAAAATTAATGATTTATTGAAAAGCATGCTACAGAATAGTAATCTAGATATCGTTTTAGAAATTTCTAGAATCTCATCTAATCCTCTAGAATTGTCAATCAGTATTTTGGATGAATACCAAGGAGAAACTCCCCTTAATGTGCGAGGTTATGGTGTCCGGAAGATTATATCGCTTCTTGTTGCTCTCCTTACGAGAAAAGATACTAAAAAGCCACTTTTAATTCTCTTTGATGAACCAGAGAATGGACTTCATGCCGATGCTCAGCATTTTCTTCGGATAGTTTTGGAAGGGCTAGCAAAAAATGAGAATATTCAAGTTATTTATACAACCCACTCCCCATCTATGATTAATCCAATGCTTCCAACACACATTCGTCTCTTGGAACGAAAAACAGTTGATGGCAAGGCAACAACCATTATTAATAATCAACCAATCGAGGAGAATTTTGCGCTTGTTCGATCAAGCCTTGGGATGAACCCGGCTGATTCGCTCCTTTATGCGCCGATTACGATTGTCGTCGAAGGAATTACAGAAGTATTTACGCTTCCCTTAATTCTAATGAAGTTCCACGCTCATCAGGTTGCTGGATTCGAGAAAGTAAAGGTCTTTCTTTCAATTATCCATCTTCTTGATGGCCGAGGTGGTGAGATGGATTATTGGTGCCGAATGGCGCAATCACAAGGATGTCAACCTATTATTTTTGCTGATGGTGACCAACGCAAAAGATTGGCGCGGCCCGGCGTTCGTGAAAAATTAGGGGATATCCCAAAGGTCTTGCTTGATGAAGGTTCAGAAATTGAGGACACTGTTTCCAAGAATATCTATTTTTCTGCGCTTCGTGTCATCATAAAAGAGGATGGAATAACAAATGAAGCATTTGAGCATTGGCTATCCACTTCTAGCCTTGCTCCACAGATGATGTTTAGTAAAAAGGTTGATGCTTGGCTTGCAAAAGAGTTTCCATTGATAAGTCACGATTACAATAAGCCGCAAACTATGGCGAAAGCAATAGAAATAGCATCCATTGAGGATATTAATCAAGCACCTTTTTTAGAACTGGTTCAAACTATTGATAGACTTTTGAATCAGCGGTAAACTGTGTTTGGATTGGAATCCAAGGCAATAGTGACCAAAAATGATATAAAAAGCAAATAGAAATGCTGGTTTTGTTGTATCCAGCATCTTTACAATACTGTATTTACATTGATTATTGCTTTTATTCCCCCATGTAGCGTATCATCAGGCGGTGGAGAAATGGTAACAACACACGCCGTTGAAGCGTATCAAATATTGTCAGTCCAAAATACGCAGATCATAAACCGGTCTATTCATACCATAGATAAAGATCCCACACATCAATAACAATACATATGATGTTTATCGTATTTTGGCCACCCATAAGTTCGCCTTTTCAGACAGTATTCCAGCGTTTAATCCAAAAGAAGAGATGGGATTCTAATCTACCCATCCTTGAATATTTCTATGGAGGGAATGATGACACCATTTGATATCCATAGCCTCATCTTCGGTAGCGACGATGCCGAATTTGATCAGAAAAATGGCTTTCTCAGTAAGGTTTTTCTGAGTACCGCAGTCTATGAACGGATTAAACGATACAATAAGGAAGTTGTTATTGGTCGAAAAGGGTCTGGGAAAAGTGCAATCTGTATTATGCTCAAGAATGCGCTGGATGAAGATGGCAAAGTGATATTAATTACGCCTGACTCATTATCTCAAAGTAAGATTAGCTCATTGAAAAGCAGTAGCATTAACGAAGAAGAATCATATATCCTAAGTTGGAAATACTTGATAGCAACAATACTAGGAAAAGCAATAGTCGAAGATAAAAAAATATTTAGTAAATATAGTGAATTTAAGAAAATTAAAAGGTTTCTTATTGAAAACAGAGAAATAAAAAAAAGACTATTTAATTTTAAAGTAGGATCTTTTGCAAAAATGACGATTAGTACCCCTATTGGGTCAATCGAATTTGATCCAAAACAGACTCAAATAGATGCGGCAACCGAGCTTGATGAATTTATTCAAAGTATAAGCAGAATATTGATTAAAGATAATAATCGTAAATATACCTTATTGATGGATAAAATAGATGATATTTGGAATCAAACGAATGAGTCAAGAATGATGGTTATTGGACTTCTAAAATCTATACATATTCTCAATAATATATTTCATAATATTAAAATTATAACTTTTTTGAGATCAGATATCTATGACATATTAATATTTAATGATCGTGATAAATTGAGGAGTAGAGAAGAGAGGATTGAATGGGATAAAGATGGGTTAAAAAGAATGATTTGTAATAGAGCAAGAATATCCTCAAATATAGATGAGGATGATATAGATACAGTATGGAGGATGGTTTTTCCTGAAAATGTAAAGAACCAAGCTTCGTTTCAATATATGATTGATAGGACGCTTATGCGGCCAAGAGATATAATTTATTTTTGCAATATCTCATTAAATGAAGCACAAAATAAACAAAGAACAAAAATATCTGAAGAAGATGTTCTTCTTGCAGAAGAACAATATTCAGTATGGAAATCACAAGATATTATTAGTGAATTCTTTGTTCAATATCCCTATTTAGAGAATATATTTAACGAGTTTTATGACTGTACCAGTCCTTTACCTGACGGAAAGTTATTAGATGTTCATGGGAATTTAATTTCATCATCGAATAAATATCAAGAAGATGGTATTTCTGTGGAAAAGCTATTCCAAATCCTCTATTATGTTGGGTTTTTAGGTATAAGAAGAGATAATGTCGATAATTTTAGTCATAAAAATCAATATATGACAGCTAATGAGAATGATTTATTAATCATACATCCATTATTTTTCTCTTCATTAAGAATAAAATATTCATCAATTATTAAAGTTAGTGATATGAATATTAATTCAGGTATAGCACATGGAGTAGTGATAGGTGTAAATAGTGGCTCGATAATTCGATCTTCCCCAATTGGAAAAGAAGATTCTATAAATCACTATAAAAAAATACTAGAATTATATATTAGCAACTTAAAGAATATAGAAAGGAATATAGAATTGCAGCGTGCTAAATATGGCACTCTCACGACTCTTCAATTACATAATCAGTTTACTAGTGTACAGGCAGAAATAGACACTATTCGTAAAATAATCATAGGCCTAGAAGATGAGAGTAGTCAATGATTTCTCGTGATAATGCACCTGTTTTTCTGTACATTGGATTATATCGGTGGAGGTGCGAATCGCATTTCAGATATCAGGCAGGATTTATAAAAAACTCGGACTATCGAGTAATGTGCAATAAACCCATTCTCGTATTACTTGCTACTTTTTGGATTGTGGCATCGACTCGATCACTGTCGAGTGGGAAAGATCTGAGTTTCCTCAGCCATAAACTATTTCCATCATCGTGAAGGATACTGGACAATTTTACTTGGCCACCTATATGGCCACCCATGGCTATTATCAGCCTAGCAGCAGCGACCAACGAGGACAAAACAATGGCCGATGGCTGAGAGAAGCATGGCGGCAAACGCGACGGTGTAGGCCGCAAGCCCAGTTTGAATCCATTGGCAGAGGTGCTACTACACACCCTCTTCAACTCAAGATGTCCGCCATAATCCGTCATGAGTACGAGCGATTTGTTACAGGAATATAGTATTAGCCAAGAACAGCTGATTGAGGAACCCACCTCGAGCTGAGGGCGTTTCAGGTCGCAGCCGCGCCACAGATTGATTCTGCGAGCAAGCTCGTTATTTGTTGGTATACTTCGAAATCCTTTATAATCACCAATAGCTCCATTCTCGTGTGGGCTATCAACCATCGGTGATGGTTGACGCTATTGGGAACGGATTCAGACGCTTATTCAGTCCATTGTGATCACATCAGCCATATAGACCGAGAATTGTGGTCCGTCGGTTGTTGCCACATCCCGAACTAATGCAAGAAGTCGAATGTGCCAGTGATGGACAGTAGAAAAGGAGATGCAATGGCACGGTTGCCAAGTGTCGATGGAGATCAAGATGCCTGGGGTGATATTCTCAACGAGTATCTCCTCGTCGGCCACCATCCTGATGGAACCCATAAGACGGAGGTCTTCGGAATCTTCAATGTCCAGGCGTTTGGAGCCGTCGGCGATGGAGTTACTGATGACACCAATGCTATCCAAGCCGCGTTGAATGCTGCTGCTCCCGTCGGCGGCGTTGTCTGGCTCACGCCGACTGCTCATGCCTATCGGTGTAATGGGGGACTCATCATTCCACCCCATGTGACCCTTAAAGGTGGGTATAGCGGCATGCGACGTGGCCTCCAACTATGGGGTGAGCCAGCCCGTGGTTCCACGATCCATGTGTACACCACGGATGTCTTTCTTACCATGCGGCATAACACGGTTCTTGATGGGGTGGAACTATTTTATCCCGAGCAGGTTACCCAAGGGATTCCCATTCCCTACGGGTGGACGATTCATGTGCCCACGGATCAGCATGGGGTCACGATTCGGAACATCACCTGTCCCAATCCCTATCAACTGCTGTCGGTGAACGCTGATGGGATCTTGATTGACAGCATTCAAGGGTATCCCCTGCTAGTGGGCATTAAACTTGGTCGGGTTGCCGATGTAGCACGCATCACGAATATTCAATTCAATCCGAATGTGTGGGCTGCCGCTGGAGCGTCACTGCGGACGTGGGTCCAAACAACAGGCTATTGTTTGGATATTGAGCAAGCGGAGGAGTTCATGGTCCAGAATTTCTTTGGCTATGGCTACCTTCGCGGCATCTGGTTCCGCGAGAATCTCAGTAGCACGGGATTCCCGGGTAGTTATGGCAGCATTAACAATTTCGGTTTTGATAGTGTTCAAGAAGGGATTATTGTTGAAACCCGAGGGGTATCGAATCGCCAGGGGCTTTCAATCAGTAACGGGCGAATTATTCCCTTTGCCGGCACGGTTGGCGCACGCACGGGCATCAAACTATCCGATACAGGGACACCCCAAGGACCCGCGTTGAGTATTAGCAATGTGAGCTTTTTTGGCGCTCATGAACGTTCAATCTGGATTCAGTCGAATTCGGGTGTGCGCATGACCATGCTGGGGGGACAAGCAACCGAATATACCAACGAGATGGTACTGTGTGAAAGCGCAACAGGGGTGGTGCGCTTGGTCGGTGTTCGCTCATTCAACGGCATTGGGCCACGCATTAATAACGGTGGCGGTGGCAACGTGAGCGATACCGCACCAATGGCACTTTAATGGAAGGATGGTATCTATGGATTCCACCGCGAAGAGTACGTCCTTCTTGGTTCGCAGGCGTGACTTCTTGAAACTTGTCTGCGTCTTGGCGGTTGCTCTTGGGACAAACACTGCTGAGGAAGCAGCCAGCCGTTCGCTCAACCCCACGCCTCAAGGCAGATCTGGCTATGGGGCTGGGCCTTATGGGCGCGGCAAGTATGGGAAGTCAACACCCTTAGAACGCGTCTTCATTCCACTGGTCACGAAATGAAGTGATGGCGTGATTGGTCTCGTCTCATCGTGTCAGCCCAGTACGAGAGCAGTACACTACCGAGTCGGGAATACCGAGCCATGGCCACTAAGTACGGCACTAGTGGCCATCTGATGGAAAACTCACTACAGAAAACGCATTGTATGGTGGATAAGACTATAGTGCAATCAGTCGTCCTTCAATGATCGCACAGTAGGAGCACACATCATGGTTTCTCGTTAAACGTATGATATTCCCGCTCCACTATCGCCGCTACGGGCTATTTGGTAGTTTCGTATCACTCGTATATGTGAAGCCCATGAAGCACCGATGAACCAATGTGGTGTATGAAATTAACCTAACACCCAATCATATAATGGCCTTATTGAGTAATAATTAACAAGAGTGTATTGACATAATTAATGGTGTTATTGTGCTCTATTTCCTTGCAAGGTGGATGATTATGCGGCTAAAAACGCATGATCATCCCGTCGTTAACTACACGTTTGAGAAGAACATTATTATCGCCAATTCAGGAACCTTCACTCAGACTGATAGTTCTGCTTGAAAGACACTATGAGCATCCCATGCAATTATGAACAACTATCATGAGATTTCCAATCACGATCCGTTGCGGATTCAGCGACGACACTATAATAATTGACATAATAAAAGGTATGTCGCTTGTGTCTATCAAATAACTTTTCCTCAAGACCGAAGCGAACCTCTGGATAAGGGCACTTAACCACAATGGATCGCGCCGTAACGAATAATGCAGAAATAAACATGCATAATTTTCCTTAAAACCCTTTGCACCTCTTGACGGTAGCTGTATGCTAGGCATAAGGCTTAATGTACGTAATCGTGAAGGAGGCATGCTGATGCTCCCCGATCGCTTCTGGTTTTATGCAGCGCTGGTCCAGGTAACGCGGAAGCCCGCTCCGGTCTTTTGTCGTCGCTGTCATCGTGTTATCCACGTCATGGGCGATCCGCAGATCTGTGGCCCGCACTATTGCAGCCCTGCCTGTCAGGAAACGGCGCGCCATACCTATCGGCAAACGATGCAGCCATCTCCATCAACACACGACCCAGCATCGTTTGTTCCTTCTACCTATCCCCATCCCGTATGCTTTGTCTGTTGGCCCTCGGAGGTCAGGCTCGATGCGCTCGATATCGTGCACGCATCCTTGCAGGCGATGACGACAACTGCCCAGGCGCAGCAAGTCATTCCCTTAATCCGTGCCCTGCTCGATGAGTACCGTGCGGTCATGCTGCGGGTGGTTGTGCTCGATGGATTCCTCTATCAGCCATCAGCCATTGAGTCTCGGGTGGCACGCCTCTTTATTTTCGATCCCGAGCGCACCGATCAGCGATGGACGGATCACCTTTCTGCGATGGCCGCACGCCTTGCCACCGACACCACCCTCGATGCGGAACGACGGGCAGACCTTATGGCTCTTGGGAGCGCCGTGCGTGAGGGGTTTTTGCGCATGCACGCCGCCAGTTGTGCGTTTGAGCAGCAGTGTGACCCAGACCAGCGCCCATATGCTACCTATTTGCTTGCGACCCTTCTGTGCCAGCTGGAAACTACGATTCGGGCAGACCATGCGTGGGATCGTCGTTGAGGGACGGATGACCATTGCGGAAAACATGCCACATGTACTGTGGTGTGCGGCGACCTCCTCGTCCAACGCCCCGTGGTGCTTCCACGCGTGTAATCGGATGGATTAATTCCACCGTCGAGGGGCATCAGATGTTGCCGCAGTATAGATAGCATAGCATCCTCCGTTCATCACTCGTTGGCTCCGTCACAATGTGGTCAATTGATGACGATCAGCATGTGGTGTGCGCCCTTCATAGGGTGCGAGGGATCATCCTCACCTATAGGGGTGATTTTTTTCAATCTATGCAAGAAATAACCATCCAGTGTATCTATATAGTAGTATCACAGCTATTACAAGCCGAATGCGTCGTTCTCAGGTTGATCTCAACCATGAGGTGCTTCCCTATCGCGAGGCGAAAAGTACCCATTGTTTATGCTACAAGCGCTCATGCATCTATGAGAAACTATACACCGAACTAGGTATACCAGCCTCGTCCATCGCTCTATAGCGACCAACGCATCAACGTGTACTTACGCATTTGTCCATACACAGATACCCTCGCTGCAAGCAATCCCTGTCCTACTGACCGTCTTGCAGCCTACACAGCACTTGACCAAGGATGGATTATCACGCACCAGCGCTGGTCATCACGCGATGCAGATGCGACGTTCTTGGCGCACCAATAATAGGTTTTGGCGTATCCATGGAGCGATGGTTGACCATTAATGGGTTCTTTCTGTCCCTATTGATGACGATGTCACCGAGGACGGGGAGTTGCGGTCGCAGATATCCTCTATCGGAATGGTGGATCGGTCAATGGAGCAATCGAGGCACGAGGAGATCGCTTAGATTATTCTTTCATTGATTGTGGAAGGATGGCTTCTATGGATACATCAGATAAGGAACGGCAATCGCTGCTACGCCAATTAGCCATGTATCAACAGAATCTGAATACGTTAAATGAGCAAGCCGCTCAATTTGGCCGCATTCATGAGCCCGTTTCATTAACCAATCAGATTGATGAGACGCGCACGCGTATTGATGAGATTAAAACAACGCTCGCCTCGCTGGGAGAACCCGATCGGCTTGTATCGGCCAACGTCCTGCGGAAGGAAAAGGGTATGCCCATGAAACGAACATCCTCGCCATGGTTCTGGTTTGGTGGTTTGATCATGCTGGTGGTCGTCGTAGGGGGTACGTTCTGGATATGGAATAGGTCACAGGCTTCCTTTTTGGAATATAGTGGCATCGTGCGTGATGCGCAAACCAATCAGCCATTGGCGCATGCAAAAGTAACACTTGAACTGCCGACGACAACGCATGTGTTGTATACCGATTCCGAAGGATTCTATCGGTTCAAAATTGGAGATACCGATCTCCCAATCCAAGGGATAACCAATGTTGAACTTGCCATCTATGAGCCTTATCGGCGCAATACACTCCTTGTCGAAACTCAATTACAGCTTGACGATATTCGACTAAAAAAGCCTCCAATCGATCCTGTGAGCAGTATTCCGACTCCATCCATTCCTCCAGCGGTTAGTCCAACACCCGAATCCGAACCAGCATCCGATGGGCAGGGCAGTGATGCCCTTGCGATCAGTAGTCGAATCCAGTGTAATTTTGCAACCAAGTGCTATCAATTGAAACCAGATCAATGGGAACCGCTCTTACCCGCATCCGCACGTGGTTCAGCCGCCAATCCCAAGGATGTTGCTTCGCTTATGAGCCAATATGGCGCCGATACGTTTGTCTTTTTTCCATGGGGAACACCCATTCCTTCTGAGGTTGCGCCCGCACCCAATGAATCCCCAACCTACTATGCCTGTATTCCTGGTTCATCTGTGTATATCGAGGTATCAGTGCATAATACCGGAACGCGTCAGATGATTATTGAGCGTGATCCGGTGCTCAAACTCATCGGCTATGAGTCATTTTCGGGTCCCGTCCATGCGTTTCTCTATAAGCCGGAAGGCGGCGTCTTAATACGAACCTATGCCGCACTGATTCAGCCGGTTCCCATTGGCGAACAGGTGGGCGTGACTGCTGTTGATGAAGCTGCCACCTTTGGCGCTTACACGTTGCAACCGGATGAGATCGAAATCTTTCACGTCTATCTTGATTGTGCTGCTCCAGGCAAATATCTGGTGCAGGTTGGGATTAAAGTACAAAATGCGCAAAATATCGTATGGGATTTTGATGGGATCAATATCAGTAGTCCAGCAGCATACTACGATTGGGTCTATGGGATTGAATCGAATGGCTATAGCGGCGTTTTGGATGGGTTGAAACAGTACAATCCACAATCAGGCGCTTGGGATCTGATAGAGAAAAAGACGGTTGATCAATGGGTGTCTGAGTGATCTGGCCTTATTCAGAATTCTTGACTAGTAGAAGGAGGATGTATCTATGAATCAGCAGAACGAAATCCGTATTGATAGCGTTATGAGCCGCCTCTGGCAGACGATATTGATGGTATGGATAGGGAGTATGATGCTCGTCTTGGTAGCATGTGGCCAACCAGCGGCAGAGAAATTTATTTATACAGGGATGATTTATGACCAAGAAAACAAACCTATCCTCGATGCAGATGTTTCCATATCTATTAATGAAACCGATCATAAGGCACGAACTGATTCCGAAGGGAGATATATCTTTGTTATTCCCAGTAACCATCAGATTAAGGCACTGAATGCTACGGCACGTGGCTATACTACATATTATAGTGATACAATAACGGCTGAGCAGAATGGTATTGAGTCACACATTCCATTAATTGTGTTAGCACCATTAACTGATACAATCCAGATTGGACAAACCAGTATTCCCGTAGTGTCTTCATCAATCACTCCTTCGGCCTCGATACCACCAACGCTTGGACCAACCAGGCAACCGCAAGGACGAATTGCGTTTGCTGCGATGCGTGAATTGGAAATGGGCTCCAACATTTATGTTATAAACGCCGATGGAACCGACGAACGCCGCCTGACAAACGCAGAAGGTCAAGCAGCCTTCTTTCTTTCGCCACGGTGGTCTCCTAATGGACGTTTTATTGCTGCGACAGGTCCAGGAGCAGAGGAGTATGATATTTATCTCTTAAACCCAGATGGATCGGGCGGTACGAACTTAACGAATAGCCGTGATCTCTCTGAAGAAGCACCTGCATGGTCGCCTGATGGTCAGAAGATTGTATACATTGGATCGCAAGCGCATCGAGGTGGACCTACCGATATCTATGTCATAAATAGTGATGGATCTGGTCGTACCGCGGTAGCATCAGGTCTTGAGTCTCCACGCCAACCAGAGTGGTCGCCTGATGGTAAGTTTATAGCATTTTCTGCCTATGATGGAAATGATTTAACCATTTTTATCATGAATGCTGATGGTACAAATATAAAACGGCTCATACCAAAAGATAGTGTCGTCTCAGCGAATCATCCACGTTGGTCACCGAATGGTCTATCGATTCTCTTTAATGATATTAATGTTAATTATAGTATTGCTCCTGATGGAACGAACTTAAAACGATTAACCGATGAAGCTGTCAATGCGACTCATCCAATTTGGTCTTCTGATGGGGAACAAATTGCTTATAGTACCGATACTATAAAAGATGTGTCAGTAAGTATTGAAGAGTCCATAAGCATTATCGAACTAACCGTAATTGATACCAACGGCTCAATACCGAGAGTCATCCATCGTGAGGAAATGTTAAGTGCCTATGCATCATTTTTTGAACCAGATTGGCATAAATAGGAATCAAAAAACTGAATACCTCCCTATCCAAAATAAACCCAACGTTTATATAGCCAAGAGCAAATTAAGGCTTTTAGCCTATTTTGATAGGTTAATTCCGCGCTACATCCATGATTATTAGATATGTAACCGATTCTTTATATTTAATCTGCCGCATGTCGCACAAATATTGACACTGGTGGCGAATTCATGGTTACGCCAAAGAAATCCCGACCCTAAGCGACTGAAGCGCAGAGACGCGCGTCAATCCGATGGGAACTCCAGCCCACCATGCACTGATACGGATCAGGTTGAGTGCGACCGCTGTCACGATTTGTTGGAATGCAACCCGTGCAAGTCCTCGATAGCGCGCATGTTGAAGGTAACTCCGGCGTATGCCCTGCGCCATGGTACTTTCAATACCAGCCCGATGGGCATAGAGCGCCTTAAACGTTGGACTCGCTTGACGGTCTCTCGCCGCTTGCATCACCAGATAGAGCGGTTGGCTTCGCAGTTTCAGATGATGTGGGGCTGTGATCGCCTTGGTACACTGAGTCCGACTTGGAGAGTGACGGCAGACCGCAACTGGAAAGCGGATATCGATACAGTCGATCCCGCCGATATCGTGTTTTTGATGCCATTGTGTGCTCTGGATGCCCTGGGGACATGTCGCCGTTTTGGTTTCCCAATCAAGCTGGAAGGCGGTATGGTCATAGCCTGTCTGTTGCCGTGCCTGCCAACTCGGATCAGCCGCGACCGGGCCATAGAGGTCAATCCCATACTGCTGCTGGCTGTGCAGTAAGAGCGTTGTATCCGTATACCCTGCATCAACAAAATGGATGGATGGAAGTACCTGCTTCTCCGCTAAAGCGGCATGAATGGTTGGCACAATTTGGTCATCAGGGGTCGTGGCAACCAACGGTCGTTGCCACATGGGTGATGAGGCGTGGTTGCTGGTCATCGCATGTTTCCGTGATATGGACTGTATACCCAATCCATGTTTTATCACGCTTCATACTTCATCGCCCATCAGGGTCATACGGCGAAACGATCTGGTCCGCAGCGGATGGCATCTCGGCAATGGTTTGCCAGCCTATGGGTTCAGGGATAGTGGTATAGTGATCCGCCCAAACAGCACGTAGTGTTTTGACCGCAGGAATCTCGGCGAGCCATGGCTCGGCAGCGGTATCGATCTGTGCAAGCAACAGCGCCCCATCCGTGCCAATTTGGTTGGCCATGGCCGTCCGGGTCGATTCAGCTTTCTGAGTGATCTTTCTATTGCCATCATGATAAGGAGCCATGCTATGCATACATCCCGAGTAGGATTAAGCCGTGCTATTCATCTCTGGTGTCTCCTTTGTCTCCTTTTGCTCTTGGGAAACTGTGGAAAGTCAAGTTCGACGTCTATTTATAAAGGAACAGTCTATAGTCGCGATACCCATATCCCCATCGTTGGTGCTAACGTGGAATTACATGTAGCGGGAATGCGCTATTCGTCAGTCACAGATTCGGATGGTACTTATATATTTATCCTTCCCTCACTGGAACACACAGGAGTCATAAGTATTACATCTAATGGATTCACTGCTTATTATAGTCCTACTGCAAAAATCAATACTGACGACTCAGCGCAAATTCTTTTGCAGCAAGCTATTGATTATTCGCAGACGATCTCCAATACCGTTGTATCGATGAATACGGTAGTTTCAAAGACCACTGAGTTAAAGGCACACTTATTAAGTGAAGCAAGGTTTGACTATAACACTATTGGTATAATTGAGGAAAGCGCTGATAAGACAACGATACCAAATAATGAGCTTGCATTCATGGCGTATCAAGAATGGAAACAGAATTTTATTTTCATCATTAATACAAAGGGTGAATTACTACATACAATTGACTATCTTAATATTGATTATTTAAATGATGTCTATTATAATAATAGCTATTTATATTTTCGTTGTGCTATTAATAAATCATGTATTTTTGATACAGAGCGTAAGTTGTTAATTGAAGAGATAGTTTTCGATTTGAATATACAGAAAACCTATCCTATTTTTATATTATCACCTTCAAAAGAGAAAATACTATTTGAAAATCTAACACAGACAAATGGATTTGAGGTTTCTATTGTTGATATTAAAAAAAATAGCGTCATATCAATCGATAATCTCAATATACCCTCAAATTTATCATGGTCACCCAATGGCCAAAAAATCATGTTTATTAAGGATCATAGTTTAGAACCATATAAGATTGATCCAATAACTGGCCTTGAAATGGGATTGGAAGGATATGATAGATCCATCATCGTGATAAATATGAGTGATATTGGTACAGGTCTTGATCTTCCTGCGAATGCCGATGATAATAATACGCTATTACGACCATTTCGAATAAATCCACAGTATATTAATGTTGTATCTGCAACATGGGGGAGTGATAATGAAACGATCATCTTTAATGCGAGTGATGCTAATGATTCATCCCAGCGATTAAGAATCTACACATTTCATCCCACAACCGGAACGAAAATGATTGATATCGATGTTGGAGAAGATGAAGAGTTATTCTGTCCTAGTTATTCGCCAGATATGCAGCATATCGCGTTTATTAAACGAAAAACTTTGTATAACAAAAATACGGGAAATTCCTATATCCTTACCATCTCTATTCTCGAATCCAGAAATACGCAACCCGTCGATATTTATAGCTATACCTCTGAGCAGAGTCAACTGTCATGCGTCGCTTGGAAAAATTAATAGGGCAGAAGTTAACCATGGTAGCCTCTGCCCATTCCATGCTAAAAAAGCGACTACTACGGGATTTTGCCATGTCTACGGAGGCGACGGCGGAGAAGGTCTCAAATCATGGATATGCATTAACGAAAACGTGAGTAGTTAACATACATCCTAACCGATGACCACGGTGCTGGATACCAGGAATTTTTCAGAGCATGCGATCGGATGGATGAATCCGCCGTTGACGGCCTACGAGGCTGCCGCAGTGCGCACAGCCTCCTGCACTTGGCTCCGTTGGCCCTTGTATCATCCGTGTCTTCATCCCTCCACTCTCCGCTTAGGGGCTTGACGATGCACCTATACTGGCACATAACCGTTTGTCCTCGTATCGTATTCCACGCACCACGACCCTCCTCCGCACCCTGTGCTTGGGATTGCTCGACAGCCAGCCCATATGGGCATGGTCCGCCGTAGCCTCGGCATGCAGCAATCGTTGCCCGACGATGCGTCGACCATTGGCCGCGATGACACGCTGTGATGCATCTTTGTGCTCCATAGCGTCTAGTGCAGTACCCCTGATCGCAGCGCACTAACACGCATTCCGATGGCATCATGGGGTAAGGCTGCTCTCATTCCTCGCGCATGCGGGGGCTGCCCATAGTTGCTCTATCAGCAACGCGGCATTCGTGGAAGCTACGAGATCGGGACATGCACATCCACGGCTGGTTACGCGATCGGCATCGTCCATTGTTGGCCAAGGGGATTCACGGTTCTGGTTCGGGCACGCGCGGCGATGGCTCACGCACGTGCAGACGGCATGGTGTGGTTGTGGCATGGAGATAGTTATGGATCGGCAACAACGCGGGTGGTCAATCATGGGTCGACGCTGGAGTATTGTCAGCCTGCTGCTGGTCGTGGTTGCGGGATGTGGAGGTTTGCACGCGACGCCTACCACGGTCCCGCTGGATACGGTCACGATGCAATTGAATTGGGTCAATGATTTTTCGTCGGCTGGGTTTTTCGCTGCCGAAAAAAATGGCCATTTTGCGGATCAGCAGATCCAGGCCACGTTGCGCGAAGGGGGCTTTGATGCTAATGGGTATATTGATGGCACCGAGCGCGTTAGCAGTGGCGATGCTGATTTTGGCGTGGCGAGTGCCGACCGTATTCTGCAAGCCCGGGCCGAGGGCAAGCCGGTGGTGGGCATCGCGGCACTGACCCAAAATAGTCCTCTAGCCGTGCTGTCGCTCCCGAACACCAATATTCGAACGCCGCAGGATTTGATTGGCAAACGGGTCCTGGTATCGGAAGGCGGAGCAACCCAGCTCTATACGGCCTTATTAGCCTCCCAACAGATTGATCTCGCCCAAGCGCCCCCTATTGCGCGCACGGATGCAGGAATTGACCAGTTAATTGCGGGCGAAATTGATGCGCTGGTCGCCTGGAATGTCAATGAGGCGATTGCACTCAGCGAGCTGGGCTATCCGCCATCGATCATGCGCTTCAGCGATTATGGCATTAATAGCTATGAATTGGTGGTCATCACCACCGAACAGATGGTGACCGAGAAACCAGAACTCGTATCGCGGTTCTTGAAAGCGATTATGCAGGGGTGGCAGGATGTGATTCGGACCCCATCGCAAGCCGTGGACTATGTAAAAGACTATGCGCCGACTGTCGATCGCCATGGACAAATGCAACGCTTAAGCGTCTTCATTGAGTTAGTCCAACCCGGATCGACCCCGCTGGGGACGATGACGGCGGAGCGCTGGGCCTTTACCCAGCAGCTGTTACAAACCCAAGGCATCCTCAAAACACCGATCGACCTTGACCGTGCCTATTCGACGCGCTTCCTTGATGGGCTGTCGGATCGCTAGCCTGTTGCATGGGTGACTTCCTCTGCACACATGCTGCACGGCAAGAGCACCAACCATAGTCGTCGATAACGAGATGACGACGATCCACATGTGACACCGTTCCGCTGCCAGCGCATGTCGCTGATCGGAGGCCCGGAGCGCAATCGATACGGCGCAAGGGAACAAGCGGCCTAAAACCACAAACGGCTCGCATAATGGAGCCGCTTGTGGGAGAGAAGAGAGAGGAGAAGGTTTGACACCAGTATATCATAAAAGCATCCATGGTGATCATCGCTAGCACGGATCGATGAACGACCTTGATTTTGTGATGTTAAGGATGTATCCATCGGTGCAGGCCTGTCGTGCCTCCAATCAGGCATCTGCTCGGGTCTTAGCAAACGTGGGGATGCACGCTGAGGGACGGGTGTAGGAAGATCGGGTGACGGATGCTGGTGAACGGGATGATTGGCATCCTAGCGAGGCTCTGACGAGGGTGTCGGCTTCCACAGTGACGCTCGCGTGCCGCCAATGCCGCATTTTTCCTGATTGATGGCGGCTTGACCGACTGGGACAAGCGGCGGCTGATTAGCGCTGGGGGCAGCGAATCGTGTATAGTGTGTGTTTTGCAGGAGGCAACCAATGAGTCTTGAGCAGCTTTGGGACGCGTACCAGGAGCATGGCTACCATGCCGATCTTCCAGTCGGCACTGATCCGCTCGATCGATTCTATGCCGCGCTGTTGGCGTTCGGTCACCAGGACTTGGCGCGTGCTGCTGAACTGGCCAGCAGTGCGGCGGCGGACGACCCAGACGAGCGGGTGTTTACCGAGGCGGCGGCCTACCTCGGTCGGGTAGCTCGCCAGGGGAAGCAGAATGTCTACGTCAGCGGCGATGCCTTCGCGGCCTTCATCGACGGCGGTGGCAACATCCCATTGTACGCGGCGACGAGCGCCGCCCTGCGTGCCGTCTACGCCGAATACGAGCGGCTGGATGTGCTGGATATCGGCGCTGGTAATGGCCACGCTCTCCTCCCTGCCCTAACCCCCACCATTGACCGCTTGGGTATCGTCGAGCCGTCGGCGGCGCTGCTGGCCGACCTCCGCGAGCGCCTGGATGCCATTGGACGGCCCATCGAGGCTTTCGCCGGCACTGCGCAGGAGTTCGTGCATCAGGAGAGCGGCGGCTGGACCATCATCCAGGCAACCTATAGCCTGCATTCGATCCCACCTGAGGAACGACCGGGGCTGCTGCGTCGGCTGCGCGATCTAGGCCAGCGTCTGCTGATCGTCGAGTTC
>NZ_LGKP01000023.1 GCF_001306135.1 Herpetosiphon geysericola
TGCCGATTTATTTCCGACCCTGCCGCATCAAAGCCAATTCAATCGTCATGCTCGCCGCCTGTGTGGCCTGCTTGAACCATTACGCCAGTCGTGGCTCCGCTCCTGGGCAACCATTACTCGTCCGCAGGTCATTCTGGATACCAAACCGATTCCCGTGGTTGGGTATGCCCGCCCCAAAACCCGCAGCGATTTTGCTGGCAGTGCCAGCTATGGGTACTGTGTTAGCCGCAAATTGCATTATTTTGGCTATAAACTGGTCATGCTCACGACCCTGGATGGCATTCCCGTCGCCTATGATCTCGTTCCTGCCCATACCGATGAGCGAGCCGCTGCGGACGAACTACTCGACCGAATCACGAATGCCGATGTCTGGGCGGATAAAGGCTTTCTTGGTCAACAATGGCAGCAGGCGGTGCGGAACACGACTACGAATCGCATCTGGACGGCCAAACGCCACAATCAACGACGGAATCCCGCGCCATTTGATGCGCTCCTCGGGTCGATCCGTGAACGGATCGAAGGGACGTTTCATGAACTGCAAAACACCGGACGGCATGTCGAGCGCTTGTTGGCCAAAACCGTAGAAGGCTTGGCGACCCGTATTGCGAGCAAGGTGACCCATCTGGTCTTAAAAGCCGTGTTGCGTGCACGCTTTGGGATCGATGTGCTCACCTTCACCATTCTTAAAGAAGCCTAACTCACATCAAGCGTATACTTAATAATTTATTAAAGCATGGTCAAAAGCTAGTTATATTTGGCAAATCCAACAACGACCATTGAGCTAGCTCGTAGAGGTGAGTAGGGGTGCATCCCATCGCCCACATTTTCGAGGAAGAGGTGGCTTGGGTGGTCAGGGTATCAGGCCAATCGAGCCTGATTTGGCTCATGCAAGCGGTCTAAAAAACCAAATCGCCGTGGTTGACAGCATCAAGGCTGTCTGTTATAATTCGTCGCCGTATTGTAAAGAAAAAATATCATTAAAAGAGGGCGGGCAGATGCCCCTCTCTTTTTTATCGGCGGCGGACCAAACCGCCAGAAGGAGCGGCATCGTGTACGCCATTATTCGAGACCGTGGCCAACAGTATCGCGTTGAGCCAGGCCAAACATTACAAATTGCCTTGACCGACGCTGAAGATGGAAGCACTATCGAATTTAATGAAGTCTTGATGGTTGGTGGGGCTGACACCTTTGTCGGCGCTCCCTTGATCAGTGGCGCGGTTGTGAAAGCAACCGTTGGTGAAGTTGTGAAGGGCGAAAAGATCGTCGTGTTCCGCTACAAAGCAAAAGCACGCTATCGCCGCCGCACCGGCCATCGCCAAAAATACACTGAAATCACCATCAACGATATTGTAGTTCCCAACAAGTAATCTGACCGCGCGGTTGGCCCGCGTCTGAAAGGAGCCTGCAAATGGCACATAAAAAAGGTGTAGGTAGCTCGCGAAACGGGCGCGACAGCAAGCCGCAAATGCGTGGTATCAAGCGCTTCGGTGGTGAGTTGGTTCAGCCTGGTTCAATCATCGTTCGCCAATGTGGCACCAAAGTGCGCCCTGGCGCAAATGTTGGCCTTGGCCGCGATTACACCATCTACTCGATGATTGATGGTCATGTCAAATTCGAAGATTACAGCCGCACCCAAAAAATGGTGAGCGTTGTACCTGCTGAAGCTGAAGCCTAAAGCATCACCATCGAGGAGTTATCATGAAGAAGAACATTCACCCAAAATATTATCCAAATGCCAAAATTGTGGTGAACGGCGAAGAAGTGCTGATCACTGGCTCAACCAAGCCTGAATTGCGCTTGGACGTTTGGTCAGGCAACCACCCGTTCTACACCGGCGAACAACGCATCTTGGATACCGCTGGTCAAGTTGATCGCTTTATGAAGCGCTTGCAATCAAGCCAAGAAAAGCAATCAGATGCCCAACGCCGCCGCGAAGCTCGCGCTCAACAAGCTCCCAAGAAGCGCAGCCTCTACGATGAAGTCTACGGCGAAGAACCAACTTCAACCGAAGAATAAGGTTTGATCGTTGTTCTGAACTGTAAAGAGCCACGCGATACCACCAGGCTTCGCGTGGCTCTTTTGTTGCCTTGCGGCCTGCACTTCCTCTTGATGCGATAAGGAGTTCTCATGCAACGTGGTGGGATTGAAGTTGTCTGCGGCAGTATGTTTAGCGGCAAAACCGAGGAACTGATTCGCCGCGTCAAGCGTGCGCAAATTGCCCGGCAAAAAATCCAAGTGTTTAAGCCAGCCATCGATACTCGCTATTCCGATGAAGAAGTTACTTCACATAATGGCGTGCGCGTGCTGGCAACCCCAGTCCAAACTGCTGCCGATATTGCGGCGGCGATTGTGCTTGAAACAACCGTCGTGGCAATCGATGAGGTTCAGTTTTTTGACCCTGCGGTGATCGATTTGTGCGATATTTTGGCCCAACGCGGCATTCGGGTGATTGTCGCTGGCTTAGATCAAGATTTTCGCGGTGAGCCATTTGGCCCCTTGCCCATGTTGCTCGCCAAAGCAGAAGAAGTGACCAAGCTGCAAGCAATTTGTGTCATTTGTGGTCAGGCTGCTTCGCGCACTCAACGCTTGATCAACGGCCTGCCTGCCTCGTATGATGACCCAATTATTTTGGTTGGGGCGCAAGAAGCCTACGAAGCGCGCTGCCGCCGTTGCCATGAAGTGCCACGCACCATCCGCAATGGCAATCACTACAGCGAATCGGCTGTGAATAGCTAAATATGCTAGGCTTGCAGCAACAATCGCCGATGGCCTCACCAAGCCCCGATCTGGCGCTTGCCTTGGTGTCGTTTGGCGGTTACTTTGCTGCAAGCCATGTTCCTGATCAGCCAGCCTACGTTGTGCCCGAAACCGCGCTTGATCAGCTGATTCCCCTGCTACCTGCAAGTGTCTTCCCCTATCTTTCGCTCTACCCCTTTTTAGGCTTGAACGCTGTCTATTTTTGGCCAAAACCAGCCCAAGCCCGCCGTGTGTTTTGGGCCATTAGCCTGCTCAATGGGCTTGGCTCGATGCTTTTTTGTAGTGTGCGCACCACCGTGCCCCGCCCAGAACCAGCAAGCAACCGCCTGCTTGCATGGCTGTGGCGCATCGACCCGCCATACAATGCTTTGCCCAGTTTGCATACAGCATATGCGGTGGTGGTAGCGGAGGCCCATTGGCGTTTGCGCTCGCCGTGGCGCTGGCTGGTAGCGGTTTGGGCGGTGGCAATTATCATCAGCACCCTCACTACCAAACAACATCGCCTCTGGGATGTGCTTGCTGGCATGCTGCTTGCGCGCATGGTTGCAAAGCGTTTATTTGCCAATTTTTCAGCAAAACATCAGCTTTAAATTGAACGACATAATAGGTGAGCAATGGTATAATAGCCACAATGTTTAACTAGGAGAGTCTGCGGTGAATAATCAGCAGCTTAAACAAATTTACCGAATTGTTTCCATCATTCTGGTGGTAGTTTTGGTATTTTCGTTAATTGCCAGTATTTTCATCAATATCTAAGCACATTAGGCATGAGTTTGTTGATTTATAAAACTATTGTGCTGTTTGGTCGCTAGGAGTGTTTGGCATGGCAGATGAATTTTATCAAAAATATGGCCCCATGGAGCGTCGCCGCCAAAATGGCGATGTTGAGCAATACGAAGCAACTGCTCCATTGGCCGACGATCTCCCCGTTCGATCGGCTACGCCACCACGCCGTAACCGCAGCCGCATGCGGACATTTATCTGGGGCGCTGGCATTACCTTGGGCTTGGTTGGCTTGCTGTTTGGCCTAGGCTTGTGGTATCTCAACCGTACCTTTGAAGGCCGCATTTATCCAAATGTGGCGATTCAAGGCATCGATATGAGCCAAAAAACGCCTGAAGAAGCCAAAGCCTTGCTCAACGAGCAATATGCCGATTTGCTCAAGCGGCCTTTAGCCCTGAGTTTCAATGGCCAAACCTGGGAGCCTTCAGCGCAAGATGCAGGTATCAGCCTCTTGGTCGATCAAGCGGTCGATGAAGCCTATAAGCTTGGGCGCGGCGGCAATATCATCAATACCTTGCAAGCCGTCTCAGGCATTTGGCAAAATGGCTATGATATTCCATTACAAGTCACGATCGATCAAACCAAATTGGGCGAGTATCTGAGCACTGCAACCAACGATTTGATTGCTGCGCCAGTCAATGCCAATTTGATTGTGGCTGGCAATAACGCCACCATGACTCCTGCCCGTGAAGGCCGGTTGATTTTGATTGATGAAACTGCGCAAGATATTCTGACCCAGCTCCAAACCCTCTCGCCAGCTCAAGTTGTGTTGCGCACCGAAATGGTTGTGCCAACCGTGCTTGATGATGGCGTTGCTGAAGCCAAACAAACCATCGATGCTGTCTTGCAATCGCCGTTGACCTTGGTTGCTGGCGATTTGCAATGGGAATTGAGCGTTGATGATCTCCGCGCTTTGATTCGGCTCGACACCCACACCGATGCGAATGGCAACACCAAAATGGTGGCTTCATTGAACGAACAAATGATTCGCCAACGGGTCGCAAGCTTTGCCGACGAAATTGGGCGTGGTTCGGTCAATCCTCGCGTGGCGTGGGATGGTGGGGCCTTGACGATTGTGCGCGAAGGCCGTACTGGCTTGCGCCTCGATGAAGAAGCCTCAGCACTTCGAATTATCGAGCAAGCCACGATTGGCGAAACTCGTACCATCGAATTGGTGATTAAAGAAGTACAGCCCGATGTAACCGCTGAAAATCTGCATAGCTTGGGGATTGTTGAAACGGTTGGGGTCGGCCAAAGCTCCTACAAAGGCTCAGCCTCATATCGGATCACCAACATCAAAGCTGGCTCGTACTTGCTTGATGGAATCTTGATAAAGCCAGGCGAGGAATTCTCGTTCAACAATGCGGTTGGCTCAATCGACGAATCAAATGGTTTTGTCAAGGGCTATGCAATTGTTGGCAATCGCACCCAAGAAGAATGGGGCGGCGGGATTTGCCAAGATTCAACCACCTTGTTTCGGGCTGCATTCCACGCTGGTTTGCCCATTACCGAGCGCCATACCCACTCCTTCCGGATCTCGTGGTACGAAGTCTACGAACCCTATGGCATGGATGCGGCGATCTTCACTGGGGCATTAGATTTCCGTTTTGTTAACGACACTGGCAATTGGTTGTTGCTCAACACCTATGTCAACGATTCAACTGCTACCGTTACCTACGCCTTGTATGGCACTGCTCCTCAGCGCGAAGTTGTGCTCGATGGGCCATATGTTACCAAAGAATATCCTAAGCCAACCGAGCCAACCTTTATCGCTGATCCTAAAGAGCCAGTTGGGGTTTTCAATCAAACTGATACCGCGCGCGATGGTATGGATATTACGGTCTATCGCATTATTCGCCAAAATGGCCAAGTGATTTTGCGCGAGCCATTCTTTACCCACTTCAAGCCATGGCCCGACATTTTTGTGCATAATCCGGCAACGCCATTGCCGCCAAAAGGTTGTCGGCCAACCGATGCATGTGCGAAGCCGCCCACACCAACGCCGGAGCCAGCACCGCCGCAACAGCCGGAGCCAACGCCTGAACCACAACCAGAGCCAACACCTGAACTTGTGGTCCCAACGCCAAATCCCTAATGAAGAAATATCTGCTGATGTTAAGTATGGTCGCTGGATTGCTTTGCATTCCGGCGACCACGCTTGTTGCCCAAACGCCAACCAACCAAGCAACGCCAAGCCCTAGCGCTGTGCCAATTGTCGATTTGACCTTTGGTAGCTCATTGCAAGGGCGGGCGATTACTGGCACACGCTTTGGCAATGGCCCGCGCAAGCTGTTTCTGGTGTCGAACACCCATGGCGGCCCTGAAGCCAACACCTATCAATTGGCCATGGCCTTGCTTGAGCATTTTCGCCAACGCCCCAACGAAGTGCCAGCTGATGTGAGCTTGTACATCATTCCCACGGTCAATCCCGATGGCTTGGCAATTGGCACCCGCTTCAATAGCCGCAGCGTTGATCTCAACCGCAATATGGATACCAACTTCGATGCCTGCCCTGAGAACGATTGGAATCAAACGGTCGAGGGCGCGTATGGCATCGTTTCGGATACAGGCGGCGCCTTTGTCGAATCGGAATTAGAAAGCCAACTGGTGCGCGATTTGGTGCTTGATGCCTCGGCTGTGGTTTGGATTCATAGCGATGGTGGCGATGTGTTTCCAGCCTTCTGCGAGCATGCGCCGTCGATTGCCTTGGCCCAAGCGTATGCAGCAGCCAGTGGCTATCGCTACGACCGCTATTGGGGCAATTATATGATTACTGGCGGGATGCACGATTGGGCGGGTGCGTTAGGCATTGCCTCGATCACACCAGAACTATCAACTGGCGAATTGCCTGATTTTGAACAAAACTTGCGAGCTGTGCAAGCAGTGATGGCGCGCGCTGAGGAATTATTGCCCTTGGTGACGACCACGGTTGAATCGACCACTGGAATCACGATGCCAACCCTCTTGTGGCGCTACTGGCGCGCTCATGGCGGCCCTGATGTGTTTGGCTTGCCAATCTCGCCGGTGGTTGAATACGAAGGTCAACCAACGGTCTTTTTTGCTGAGCAATCCTTGAGTCTTGTGCCCAATGGCGCTGATCGTATGCAGCCAGTGGCGCGCGGCGAGGCTGGCCAAACGCTCTGGCAAGAGTATTTGCTTGATCAGCGTTCAACCAGCTATCACGTGCGCTAAGCGTGGCCAAACGATGATTGCGGCAATCAGCAAGGCTCCGATTGCCGCAATTAACACTGCGCCTGCTGCTAGATCCTTGGCGCGACCTGCAAGCGGATGATAGCTTGGCGAAACCAAATCGACCACGCTCTCAATCGCTGTGTTTACTGCTTCAAGCGCCAAAACCACCACACTAATTAATATGACTGCTAGCCATTCATTAGCGCTGATCTTCAGCAGCCAGCCTGAGCTTGCCACAACCACCACCGCCAAACAATGCACTTGGGCGTTGCGCTGGCTGCGAATTAAGATCCAAATGCCGCGAAAGGCATAGCCAAAGCCGCAGATAAATTTCCAAATCGCCTGAAACATTGGCTTCGTTCCTGTTTTTTAACGCAGAGACGCAGAGGATTATCAATCTAAAATTCCTCTGCGTTAAGACTTCTCGTTTCTATACCCTGACCCCTAGCCCCTAAACAAACGGCTCCGCTTCGCGGGTAATGCCAAGGGTTTGTAGGGCTTTTTCCTCGCGTTGGCGCATATCTTCGCGCTCCTCGTCGGTTTCGTGGTCGTAGCCAAGCAGGTGCAATGTACCATGGGCTACCAAATAGCATAATTCGCGGCGGCTCGAATGGGCGTACTCTTGGGCTTGGGCCAGCACGCGCTCATAGGAAATTGCCAAATCGCCAAGATAGGCAGCTTCATCTGCCTCAGGATCATCAAATTCATCATCATCGTAGACGCCATCGGGCACGATAAAATCATCATCATCGTCTTCGTATTCGCCAAACGAAAGCACATCGGTTGGGCGATCGATGCCGCGATATTGGCGATTGAGTTCCTGTAATTCTTGATCGTTGGTGATCCGAATGCCAATTTCCCATGTGCCAGTTTGGCCTTCGTCGTTTAACACTTGGGTCACGACCTGCTCTAGCAAACTGGTATCAAGCGTCAGATCGGCAGGCACAACTTCAATATGGGCTGTTAGTTCTAACATACCGCGTTATTTCCTTATTGGTAGGTTGGTTTATTTTGGCTGGGCTTCCCGAATCAACTTGGGATACTCAACCCGTGGATGATAGATCCCTTGCAGGGTTTTGACAAACGATTGGCGAATGGTATTCAGATCGTGCTGGGTCAGCGGCGATTGATCAAGCTGGCCGCTGGCGATCCGCATATCGATGCTTTGATTGACCACTTGGGCGATGCTCTGGCAGCCCTTAGGCGCTTGATGATCATCATCTTCGTGGCGCTCAGCGACTAGCATGCCCGATTGCTCTTTGGATCGCACGGTGGCTTCCACGCCATCAGCCAGCATCAAAATTGCAGTTTCTTTGGATTGAGGCTTGGGGCCGGGGTAGCGATAGTTGTTAATATCAACGCTGTCTTCTGCTTGCAAAGCTTGTTGATAGAAATAGCGAATCACATCGGTGCCATGATGTTCAACGATAAAATTGACAATTTGCTCAGGAATTTTATGCTGGCGCGCGATCTTCGCGCCTTCGATCACATGGTCGGCGATTAATTTGGCACTGGTTTGCGGATCAAGATTATCGTGAACATTCGAGCGATCATATTGGTTATCGGTGAAGAAGAATGGGCGTAGCATCTTGCCAATATCGTGATAATAGGCGCCAACCCTAGTCAACAAGGTATCTGCGCCAATGCGTTCTGCTGCTTGTTCGGCCAAATTGCTGACTACCACCGAATGATGATAGGTGCCTGGGGCTTCTTGCATCAAGCGCCGCAAGAGTGGCTGGTTGGGGTGGGCCAACTCCAGCAATTGCATAGGCGTAACGATGCCAGCAACCCGCCCAAGCACATTGTGCAAGGTCAATGACATCATGGCGGTAATGCCGCCGTTGAGTACGCTAAAAATCAAGGTAAACATGGTTTGTTGCCAAGTCACGCCTTGGGGCTGAATCAAGCGCCAAACCATGGCCGTGGCAAACACGCCCAGCGCAATCCAAACCCCAGCCATCATAAAGGCCATGGCGCGGTCGGCGCGGCGTATGGCGTAGATGCCGCATAAGGCTCCTGCAAAGCTAATCATGCCAACTTGCAGCGCGCCTTCGCCCAAAAACATAAGCACAATCGAAACCAAGGCCGAAACTATCAAGGCCAAATTCGTGTTAAACAGCGCCGCCAGCGGAATCGCAACAATTGCCAAGGCGAAGGTTTCGGGGAAGTTCAACCATGTGTTGATAAATACCCGCCCAAAGAGAATCGGAATCACAGTTAAAATTAGGATTACTAGCAAGGCGCGCGGCCACGTCAGCAGATTGTGCTGATCGATATACAGCGCCATGCCAAGCCCCAAGGCGACTAAGAGCGCCAAAAGTAAGCGCCCCATAAAGCCGTCAAGCCCCAATTCTGGCGTGATCAGGCCCATTTTGACCAGGATTTCGTATTGTTCTGCAGAAACTGTATCGCCTTGGCGCACAATATTTTCGCCATTCACAACATCTTTCGAGACCGATTGGACGGCGTTACGCGCGGTTTGTTGGCGGCGCTCGGTTTCTTCTTGGTTGAGCGTGCGATTGACATGCAGGGTTTGCTCGACCAAATAGAGCACAACTGCTCGCTGATCTTGCTGCAAGCTGCTCGGCAAGTTATAGGGCAAATAGCGAATTTTAATATCGGCAAGGGTTGTTTGATCAAGCGAGTAATTATTTTCGCGCAGCGTGCGATCATACAGGGCATTGGTTTGATCTTTGATTCGTTGCCAAGTATCGTCGTCGGCCTCAAGAATCGTAATCGCCAGCGTATCGGAGAGCGGCAACGATGGCAATTCGGTTAGTTGGCCTCGCTGCTGATCAAGATTGAGGCTGGGATTATCGCGAATCGAATTGATCACGCTGAAGGTTGCTTGCAGTTGCTCACGTTGCTGACCATGAATTTGGGTATCTTCGTTATAGACCAAGTTACGCGGATCATTGGCGGCTTCGCGGCGTTTAGCCTCGGTCAGCAACTGGCTTTCAAAGGTCAAATCGCGATCGGCGTTGATAGTGCGTGGGCTTGGCCGCCCAACCATAATATCTTGGTTGACGGCTGAGCGCCACGTAAAAATCACCGTCAAGATAACGGTCAGCCCGATCCCGAAGAGCACCAACACCCAATGGTGGTGATGCTCGATCAGGGATCGTAACAAGGTTTTTAAGCGATATGAACGAACTATCATGGCTTAGGCACTAAGTAATGAGCGCACAACCTCGTTGATCACGCGGCCTTCTGCTTTGCCTTTGAAGCGTTGCATAGCCGCAGGCATTACTTTGGAAAGATCGGCGATGCTGGTTGCCCCAAGCTCGGCAATAATTGCCGCAATTTCTGGCCGCAATTCATCGGCGCTGAGCATGGTAGGCAAATAGGCTTCGATCATCGCCAGTTCAACTTCTTCGCTAGCCGCCAAATCTGGGCGATTCGCTTTATTATACTCGGCCATGGCATCGCGGCGACGCTTGGCTTCTTTTTGAATGACGCCAACTGCTTCAACTTCATCAAGCTCGCGCCGAAGATCAATTTGAGCATTTTTAAGCGATGCAAGCATCATGCGAATGGTATCGAGCCGTTGTTGCTCTTTGTTGCGCATGGCATTTTTCATATCTTCTTGCAGTTGTTGTTGAATCGACATTTTTGAACCTCTTTAATAATCTGCAACTCTCATGATACATGAAAATCGCCGCAGTGTGGTATTCCCACAAGCTGCGGCGATTCGGGGTGCGTCATGCGACTTGCTTAGTTGTTGGCCTCACGAGCCATCTTTTGCAACTTACGCAGACGAGCAGCTTCCTTGCGCTTGCGTTTAACGCTAGGCTTTTCATAATGCTCACGGCGACGGGCTTCCGTCAAAATGCCATCAGCTTGCACGGCCTTGTTAAAACGGCGCAGTGCTTTGTCGATTGATTCATTTGAATCTACCGAAATGCTTGCCACTAGAATTCACCCCCTTTTATTTGGCGTTTCGTACAATCATAAAAATTGACACGTAATAACCATTATACAGCAAAAACCAAGATTGTGCTCAGCCATTGGCCTCGTAAGGCCTCCGCCTCAGGTCGGGCTAGGCTTTGGCATTAACCAAATTGATTAATGTGATTTCTGGTGCTGCCCGAAAACGCAACGGTGGCCCAGTAAAACCAAAGCCACTGTTGACATAAACCTGCGATTTACCAAGATCATAATGGCCGCGTACAAAATATTCAGCGTTGCCAACGAGCTGATCAGTCAGAATTGGCACTTGAAATTGGCCGCCATGGGTATGGCCCGACAAAATTACATCAAGCTGATAGTTGGCCACAAAATGCGGCACAATCACCGGGTTATGTACCATTGCCAAGCGCGCCACATTCTTGGGCGTGCCTTTCAAGGCCGCTTCAGGATTGATGCTCTCTGGGCTGAGGCGTGGCCCGCCGTTGCGATTATGCCGTGGATCATCAAACCCAACCAGTACCAATTGATCAGCGCCGCGCCGTAAAACCGTATGTTGATTGACCAACAAGCCTAAATCGTGGCGTTGAATTGCTTGTTTGATTGTGTCAATCTTGCCGCTGTAGTAATCGTGATTGCCCAGCACTGAATAAATGCCCTCGGGTGCACGTAGCTGGCGAAACGGTTCGGTTGCCGCATCAGCAAAGCGCGCATCCCAATCCACAAAATCGCCAGTCAAGAGCACCATATCAGGGTTAAGTTGATTAATTTGGGCCACTGCGCGGGCCAAATCGGCGCTGGTGGTGTAGGCATTGATGTGCAAATCGCTCATTTGGGCGATACGCATGCCGCGAAAGCGTTCGGGCAAATTGGCAATTGGCAAGTTCACTTCGCGCACTTGAATTTGGTATGGCTCAATCAACATCGCATAGCCAACCACGCCACCAACCAAGCCCGATTCGATCAAAAAACGCCGCCTGGTGAGTGGTTTGGCAGCAAATCTGGGGCTTGCTGGCGCGATTTCGTTGGCAATTGGGGTTGCTGGTTGCTCGCTAGGTTGGCTGATTGGCTTGCGGCGCAAGCGTTGAGCGAGCTTAATCAACTGGCCAATAATCCAACGCCGAGTGCGCACGGGCCGTAGCAGCAGCACCAGCAAGAGCGTACATGGCAGCGCCATCAACAATCGCATGCCAAATTCGGCCAGCATGTGCGGCGTGCCTTGCAAATTGCTGAGCCATTCAGCAGCGCTGAAATAGCGAATCATCAAAAACATACTAGCAATACAGCTGAGCCAGAGTAGCAACCAAAGGACTGTGTTGCCAGCCCAGCGTCCTGCTTGGTAAAGCCGCTTTGCCCAAGGATGAATCGGTTGCTTAATTGCTTGCGCCATGCCCAAATAGCTCCTGATAGCTTGTTTATATCTAGCCTACCCTGAATTGATTAACAAATCTGCAAACCTGGTGTAAGCATTTGATGAGCAATTGTTAACAGGGCAAAAATCAAAAGTCAGAAATCAGAAGGATGAGGGATGAAAGGCCAAAGGCAAAAGTCAGAAGGCAAAAAAGGAGCAACGTTTTAACGCAGAGGCGCAGAGAAGAGCTGGCTATTGGCTATTAGCTATGGGGAAGCTAATCAAACAAATCTGTGGAATCGGTGGCGAAAAAATCATCATTCATTCGTGCAATTCGTGCAATTCGTGGCTAAAATCAGCATGGGGGTCAGGGATCAGGGATCGGCAGCGAAGAATAATCATACGAATCTGTGGCAAAAAACCTTAACCTTCGCGCTCTTCGTGTTCTTCGTGGTTCCAATCCTTCGTGCGCTTCGTGGATCGTTAATCGTAAAGAGCACGAAAGATGATCCTTCGTGCTCTTCGTGGTTAGCGGATCAAAACGTTATTGCGCCAATTCCCAAGTTTCGATGTTGTAGAAATCTTGTTGGCTGGTTGGGTCGAGTTTGAAGCCGCTGATGGTTTTGCGGGCAGCCCCAACATTGATCCGTTGATACAACGGCAAGGTTGGTAAATCGCGGTTGAAAATTTGTTGGGCTTGGCTGAGCAATGGCAAGCGGTTTGCCCGTTCGACGATGCTTTGGCTTTCGAGCGCCACTTTATCGTAATCTGGGTTACAGTAGCCAGTGTTGTTTTGGCCAGCGTAGCCGTTTTCGGCGGTTGGCACTTGGCTGCACAAATACAATGGGGTTGATGGCTCAGGGCCGCTGACCCATGCATACAAGGCCAAATCGTAGCGCCGACCAGCTAAGATACCTTCCGAACCATTTTTGAACAATGAATCGGTGCCAGGTACAAACTGCAATTCAGCATCGATCCCAACATCGCGCAAGTATTCTTGCACCAATTGAGCGACTGCTTGGCGGGTATCGTTGCCTTCGGTGGTGAAGAATTCGACTTTGAATGGTTGGCCATCTTTGACCAAAATACCATCATCGCCAGCAACCCAGCCTGCTTCTTTTAGCAATTCAATCGCCTTGCTTGGATTAAAATCGTAGTTGTTGATGGCGCTTGCATCGCTGGGGTAAGCCCAGTGATCTTCGGGCATGAAGCTGTTCATGGCCACAGTTTTGCCAAACAAAATCTGGTCGATAATTTCTTGGCGATTGATAGCATAGGCAGCTGCTTGGCGCACTTTGGGGTCAGCAAACGGCGTTGCAATCCCATCGCCACGCTCAACTGCAAAGTCGATATGTTCCCAGACCGTGGCTGGCACATATTGAATATCAAATTCGTTGCCAGTTTGCAATTCATCAAGTGATGGCGCTTGAGCTAAGGATAAGCCAATTTGGCCGACCACATCGATTTCGCCTGATTGCAATTGTTGCAAAATTTGATCTTCGTTGGTGACGAATTTATAAATCACATTGGTAATCTTGGGCAAGCCTTGTTTTGCGCCCCAATAATTTGGGTTCGTGCTCAGCACAACCCGCTCTTGTGGCACGTATTCATCGATTTTGTAGGCGCCATAGGCCAATGGTTTGCTCGCATACTCGCTGCCACCAATGGTTGCTGCATCAACATTGCCAAGCACGTGCTTTGGCTCAGGGCCAAGCGCGCCGCCTGCATAATTCAAGAAATAAGTTGAATCTTGATAGCCAGGCAAGCCATACCACGAGAAGGTTTGATCATCGACCTTTTCGTATTTGGCGGTGTGCTCGATGGTAAAGCGGCTGGCGACCTTGGTGCCTGGGTTGGCATACAACTCAGCTGCAAACAAGAAGTCGTCGGCAGTTACTGGCGTGCCATCTTCCCACGCAATGCCATCAACCAACTTCCAAGTTACTTTGACTTGGGGCAATTCGATTGGCCCGGTCAAAATGCTGGTATCAGTTACGATTTCATTATTGAGCACGAATGGGCCAGTGTAGCTTTCGTCGATGGTGACGGTTTCTTCAACGGCGCCACCATTTTCGAAGGTTGGTAATTCGCTAAAACAGACTGGCTGATAATCGTAGCTTAAGGTTGTAATACAAACTGGTTGCACCGAGTTCAAAACTTGGGTGGTGGCGCTTGATTGCGATTCCATCCCAAACAGCGTATCTGGCGATTGGCTCATGCCAATAATCACCGTGCCATCGCTGCTTGGTTGCGCCCCAGTATCAGTACCTGGCTCGACCACCGCCGTTGGGTTTGTGCTGCCAGTTGTAGGTTGCGTGGTGCTGGTGCCGCTTCCGCAGGCTGCCAAAATCGCGCCAGTAAGCACGATGGCGGCTAAGCGTTTGCTTCGTTCGAACATGACTGGAATCCTCTTTCCTGTATCCAAAAACGAGCAGGCTAAAAACGAAAAAAGCTGCGCGTGCGTCTTCCCGGAACGCATGCCTCGCTTTTTTTCGCTGTGGCCTGTTTTGTTGAGCAGGTATTGCTACCTGACCATGAATGCACATTGGTTGTGCAAGCTCAAGATGTTGCATTCCCTAAAACTATAGCAGGTTTCATAGTTTTATGCAAATATGCGGTTTCTGTGATATTTATAGGCTAAAAAGCTCAAAATTTCATTAATATTTATGCTTAATTCAGCATATCAGCTGCTGATTTTATTTAAAGCCTCGAGCAACTGGCGCAAAACGACTTCCCAATTATCGCGCAGCACCCGCCGATCAAGCCGGGCCAATTGTGGGCCAATCACCACGCCACGCGGCGATTCGCGCTGAAGTTGCTCGCGATCGAGATAAACGCTCTTGGGCAGGCGCACGGTAATTTCGTTATCATCGGAGATAATCGAAACCACGCCCGCTTGCAAGGCCAAAACTTTGAGCGTCAATAAATCAAGCAGGCGTGCTGCTGGCTCAGGCACTGGCCCAAAGCGATCTTCTAGCTCTTGGCGTAGCATGCGAATGTCGCGGGTCGAGCGGGCCTCGGCAATATGTTGGTAAACGCGCAAACGCAGCGGCTCATCGTCGACATAATTTTGCGGCAGATAGGCATTAATCGGCAGGTCGATGCTGACCATTGCATCGGGCAATACTGGATCTTCAGCATCGCTGCTAAAACCACTACGTGCTGAAACCACCGCCGCCCGCCGGAGCGCTTCGACGGCACGCGCCCGTTGGGCTTTTTGCTCGCCTGACTTTTGGGTTTGGCCGCGTTTGCGCTCCTCGCGCACCCGCTCGACTGCCTGCGAGAGCAAGCGCGAGTAGAGATCAAAGCCAATTGTGGTGATATTGCCCGATTGCTCTGCGCCTAACAAGTTACCAGTGCCACGGATTTCAAGATCGCGCATGGCGATCCGGAATCCAGCGCCCAACTCGGTTGCCTCTTGAATTGCCTCAAGCCGCTTTTGCGCTTCTTCATTCATAGATTTGGTTGGATTGTAGAACATATAGGCGTAGCCACGCTGAGTTGAGCGGCCAACCCGCCCGCGTAGTTGATACAATTGGGCCAAGCCATAGGTCGTCGCATCGTCAATAATCATCGTATTGGCGCTTGGCACGTCGATGCCACTTTCGATAATTGTGGTACACACAAAAACATCAAACATGCCTTCGAAAAATTGCAGGATAACTTTTTCCAGCGCTTTTTCGGGCATCTGGCCATGGCCAACGCCGATGCGGGCTTCGGGCACTAATTTTTGAATGCGATTGGCAACAGTGTAAATTGATTGAACCCGATTATGCACAAAGTAGGCTTGGCCATTGCGCCCCAACTCGCGCAGAATCGCATCGCGCACCAACATTTCGTTGTAGGGCTGCACATAGGTTTTGATCGGCATACGATCATCTGGTGGCGTGTCGATGACGCTGAGATCACGAATACCCGACAAGGCCATGTGCATCGTGCGCGGAATTGGCGTAGCGGTCAGCGTCAGCACATCAATTTCATGACGTAGGCGTTTCAGCTGTTCCTTATGCTTGACCCCAAAGCGCTGTTCTTCGTCGATAATGACTAAGCCAAGCTGCTTAAAATGCAAATCGTTGGATAAAATCCGGTGTGTACCAACCACAATATCGACTTCGCCCTTGGCGATGCGTTCGATAATTGCTTTTTGCTGGGTTGGCGAGCGAAAGCGCGAAAGCATTTCGATGCGCACAGGAAACATCTGCATGCGCCGCGAGAAGGTTTCAAAATGTTGTTGCGCCAGCACCGTGGTTGGCACCAGTACGGCAACTTGGCGGCCATCTTGCACCGCTTTGAAGGCGGCGCGGAGGGCAACTTCGGTTTTGCCAAAGCCCACATCGCCACAGATCAGCCGATCCATTGGGCGGGTGTTCTCCATATCGCTCTTGACATCTTCGATCGCCCGCAATTGATCGTCGGTTTCGGTGTAGGGAAAACTATCTTCCAGTTCGCGTTGCCACGAGGTGTCGCTGCTGTAGGCAAATCCCTCAACCAACTGGCGTGCAGCGTAGAGATCAAGCAATTCGGTAGCAAGCTCTTCGACATCAGCACGCACTTTGCGCTTGGCTCGCTCCCAATCCGACGTGCCCAAGCGCGTGAGGGTTGGTTTGCCTTCGCCAGCACCAATGTAGCGCGAAACTCGATCAACTTGATCGACAGGCACATACAATTTATCGCCAGAAGCGTAGCGCAAGACCAAAAACTCACGTTCAGCACCGCTGGCCTCAATCCGTGATAAGCCTTCGTATTGGGCGATGCCATGCTCGATATGCACCACATAATCGCCAACTTTGAGCGATTGCAAAAACGCCGTGCGATCGCTTTCGCTGCGCTGTTTGCGGGCGCGCGTTGAAATTGCCCGCCGTGGTTGCCAGCCAAATATCTCGCTATCGCTGAGCAAGGTCAGGCGTAAGGGATCGCTGCTAAAGCCACCAGATAGGTTGCCATGGCGAATAATAATCGTACCACTTTGGAAAGCTGGGTCATCAACATCGGGGCCATCTTCTTCGCCGATGAGCGCTAAATTATGCTCGCTGGCCAATTCGCGCAAGCGGCTAGCTTGGGGCGAAACTAGCACGACCCGTTCGCCACCAACCAAGCGTTCGCGCAAATCTTCAAACAAGCGATCAGTTTGGCCGCCATACGATGGCGCTTGGCTGAAGGTATTAATTTCGCGTATAAAGGCATCGCTTTGATCATCGGCGATTGGCTGATTGCTTAGATTGAGGCAGCTCCAACGTTGAATTGCTTTGCGAATAAACGTCCAAGCAATTAATGGAAAGGGAAAATCTGCTGGTAATTCGTTATTTTCAACTTGGGTCGCGCGTACCTGGTCGGCATGGCTTTGCAGTTCGATGCCTTGGGCGTTCAATTCATGCTCTTCCGAGAGCAGCACCACTGCTGAGCTTGGCAAATGTTGCCATAAACCAGCTTCAACCGCTTCGTGCGGTGTGCGAAAGAACGGCGCATAAAATGCCCGACCTTCAAAGCGTTGGCCTGTTTCGAGATGTTCGCGGGCGGTGGCCCATTCATGTTGGACTTCGCGGCGCAAACTAGCAATTTGCAATTGATCGATGCGTTTGACCGCCTCGTTACGGCGCCAAAACGGAATTTCGTGGGCTGGGCTGATTTGAATTTGGCGCACTCGCTTGTCGGAGCGTTGCGAAATTGGGTCGTAAATCCGCAAACTTTCAAGCTGATCATCCCAAAATTCAAGCCGAATTGGACGCTCGCTGGTTGGCGGAAAAATATCGATAATCCCGCCACGCTGGCTGAGGTCGCCTGGCTGTTCGGCGGTTGGGCCAACGCGATAGCCCAAACTGACCCAGTGGGCCAATAATTTTCGTGGATCATGCTGGTCGCCTTGGCGCAATAGGCGGGTGGCAAAACCAAACTCCTCGGGAGTCATTGTTGGTTGCATTAATGCCTTGACCGAGGCTACCACACAGACGCTTTCGCCTGCATGCAAACGGCCTAGCACCGCCAAGCGTTGAGCCACAATCCCAATATCTGCCGACATATGCTCATAGGGCAAGGTATCGGTTGGCGGGAAAAGCAGCACATTTTCACCGAGCCATGCGGTGAGGTCGGCGTGCATGCGCACTGCTGCATCGGGTGTGGCGGCAATTAAGAGGCTACTGCGCGCCTGAAGCGTGGCAATGGCCGCTACAACCCGCCGTGCTGCGCTTGGCACAGGCGTGATAGTGAGGGTTGTATTGGGTTTGGCTGCTGCCAGAGCCGCTTTAAGCTGTGGCTCATTTGCCAGAAGCACCTGAATATCTGCTAATACGCTATCTGCATGATCTGTCATTGTGTACGCCACCGCTTAAACAATTCAAATATTGCTATTGTACCCTAGTCAAAAGGCAGAAGCAAAGGATGAAGGATGAGGGATGAAGGCAGAAGTCAAAAATCAGAAGTCAAAAAGAACAGAGAACAGAGAGCATAGAACATAGGGGTAAAGTCAAAAGCCCAAAGCCAATAGCCAGCATTAGGGTAATTGGTGGCTAAATAGTTGAGCATATGATTAAATTTGTATGTTCTATGTTCTATGCTCTCTGTTCTTCGTGTTCTTCGTGGTTAAAAAATCGCTAGGAGTTGAATGATGCCAATTGATGGCTATGCATTAATGGCCCGCACGTTTCAGCAGCTTGCGCCGATTCCACCTGCGCAGATGCAGGCCTGTTTGCGCTTGTTCAAGCCGCGTTTTTTGGATGCAGAGCAGGTTTGGTTGCATGCTGGTGAGGCGACCGACCAAGTTGGATTTTTGGTCGATGGCTTGCTGCGTTTCTACTATTTAACCGCCGATGGCCTAGAATGGACGAAATCGTTTTGCCTGGCTGGCGATTTGATCGGTGGCTATCGAGCGTTGTTGCTGAATGAGCCATGCCAATTTACGATCGAAACCCTCTTGCCAAGCCATTATTTAGTTGCCAAGTATGCAGATTTTGCTGGCTTGGTCAACCAACATCCATGTTGGGATCACCTCTTGCGGCGGGTGGCCGAAAGCTTATTTATCAAAAAAGAACAACGTGAAAGCAGCCTATTGCTCGATGATGCGACAACTCGCTATCAACGCTTTTTGGTTGATTTCTCGGCGGTGGCTGGCGTTATTAAGCAATATCATATTGCCTCGTATTTGGGCATTACGCCAGTCAGTTTAAGCCGCATTCGGCGCCAATTACGGGCTGATTAACCTATGATAATGCATTGCAACTTTGAACCCGCTAGAGTATTCGCAGGAATTTAGCTAGCGAGGTAGTTTCGATGCACACCACAGGCCACATAGTGTTGATTACTGGCGGCGCGGCAGGGATTGGGCGGGCGTTGGCGTTGCGTTTTGCTCAAGCAGGCAATCAGGTTATTGTTGTTGGCCGCGATGCGCAAAAATTGGCCGAACTTAAGGCTTTGCAGCCAACGATCAGCACAATTCAGGCCGATTTGGCGCAAGCAAGCGAGCGTCAGCATTTGGCTGATCAGGTTCCTGCGTTATCGATCCTGATCAACAATGCAGGCGTGCAATATCATGGCGATTTAGTTGAGCAGCAATCTGCCCAGGTTGATCGTGATCAGGAAATTGCCATTAATTTAACTGCGCCGATCGATTTGATTCAGCGGTTTTTGCCCAAACTTCAGCAGCAGCCCGAAGCGGCGATCATCAATGTGTCATCTGGCTTGGCCTTGGTTCCCAAGCAGCAAGCGCCAATTTATTGTGCTACCAAAGCTGGAATCCATATTTTTACCAAGGCGCTGCGCTGGCAACTAGAACAAACTCAGGTGCGGGTGTTTGAAATTATTCCGCCGCTGGTTGATACGGCGATGACGGCGGGGCGCGGCAAGGGCAAAATCAGCCCAGAGGCCTTGGTTGAGGAGTTTTGGCGAGGGTTTAGCCGTGATAGATATCAGTTGGCGATTGGCCAAGTTAAACTTTTAATCCAACTTCAGCGCTTTTTGCCCCGCGTGGCCGATCGATTAATGCGCTATGGGCGCTAGGCGATGCCCTCACGCTCCTATTTCGAGGGTAGAAATTAATCGAGTTAGACAGCAACATGCGTGATCATCACCCTTCCGTCCCGCCGCAAGGCGGGAAACGCAGGGGGATTAAAGCCCCCTGCACCCCCTAAAAATGGGTTTGTAGCTAGTTGTGGCCCTTGCTATTCCCGCCCATAGCCGTTGAATAGCACGTTAAATAGCTGCTGCTTTTGTGCGGCCTTGAATTGGGCGATCCATAGCATCGGCGATGCGTTCGACTTGCTCCATCAATTCAACAAAGCGTTCTGGCAAAAGCGATTGCTCACCATCCGACCAAGCTTCTGCTGGGTTAGGATGGACTTCGATCATCAAGCCATCAGCGCCTGAGGCGATGCCAGCCCGTGACATTGGCAAAATGCTCTGCCAGCGGCCTGTGGCGTGGCTGGGATCAACAATAATTGGCAAGTGGGTCAATTCGCGCAACACTGGAACCACACTCAGATCGAAGGTGCCGCGTGAGTGGTCGTCGAAGGTGCGGATGCCGCGTTCGCACAAAATGACCGCCTGATTGCCCTCGGCCATAATATATTCTGCGGACAGCAGCCAATCTTTGACGGTTGACGAAAGCCCTCGCTTGAGCATAACTGGGCGGCGCGTGCGGCCAACCCGCTTGAGCAAAGCGAAATTTTGCATATTGCGAGCGCCAAGCTGCAAAATATCGGCGTATTCGGCCACCAAATCAACTTGCTCAGTATCCATCACTTCGGTGATGACTGGCATACCGGTCAGTTCGCGGGCTTCGGCCAAGAGTTTCAGCCCATCTTCGCCCATGCCTTGGAAGCTATAGGGCGAGGTGCGTGGCTTGAATGCGCCACCGCGCAAAATGGTTGCGCCAGCAGCTTTGACTGCTTCGGCAGTGCTCAGCAATTGCTCGCGGCCTTCGATCGAACATGGCCCAGCCATAACGACCAACGAAGGGCCACCAATTTGCACGCCATTAATTTCGATAATCGTGTCTGCTTCGCGATACTCGCGGCTGACCAATTTATAGGGCGCGGTGACGCGAATCACATCGCGCACGCCGGGCATCAATTTGAGTCGGGCAGCTTCGGCAATCGCCCCTTGATTGCCTGTAATTCCGATCGCGGTGCGGGTTGGGCCGGGCATGGTGTTAGCCTGCAAACCCATATCCTCAATCACCGTACAAACAGCTTGAATATCCTCAGGTGTAGCGTGTGCATCCATGACGACTAACATACAACCTCGCATTGGGGTAACGCATGGCATACGATAAGAGCTACGATACACTCGTAGCTCTTAGTAGAAATCGTTACTAGTTTAATATTCCGCCTAGTTGGATTCTAACACCCAGATAGGGAAGGGTCAAATTTGGCGCGATGTTAATACATCGTTGCGTTCGATGGCGATTGCGCCTGGCAAATCGGCCAAGGTTTGCAAATTCAGGCCCGTTGGCAATTCTTCGAGTGGTTGCTCAAAGAAAATCACGCGCACAATGGCTTCATCGTTGAGCATCTGCCAAATCATATTTTCGCGGCTAATCGAGCGTACCCGTGGCGTTTCGCCGATGCGAATGCGTTGGGCAAACGAAAGTGCGTCGTCTGGCGTGCGAAATAGCACAACATGACGGGGCTTGCTTGGCGCAGCGGTGTTCTCGTCAAGCTCATCATCAAACTGTGGCTTGGGCCGCGCCAAATAATGGTAGTAGTGGCTTTGCGCCAGTTGTGCTACCGAGCTATGGACTAATTCGTCGAGTTCAGCGCGTGGCATGCCAAAACGATCAGCCACTCGATCGCTATTATGTTCAGTCATCGCAGCCCACCCTGTAAATATATCGTTTAATGGTTGATCAAGCATGTTTTGGATACCTCGCGATTGCATGGTTGCTCTAGTCATAGCATCGTGGTTCGACATAACGAACCAGCCTACGAAAAGCTATGCTATTGTGGTGGAGTGATCGTAATCGATTGATTGAATTGGGAAACGACCAAGGTGCGCTTGATGGTTTCTTTTTCGCTGCTGACCAAACGGCCAACCGCAACGAGTTGACGTAATAATTTGTCGTCTTTGCCAATCCAAAGGTCGAGTTTAATCGTGCCAGCTTCGGCAACGCCACCAGTCAGGGCCGAGACGCTTTGGGCATCAACCTCGCCGCTGATATGATAGGTCGCCACGCCGTCGATCTCTGCCTCTTCGACAAAACTTGGGTTTTTCAGTCCGCGCAGCACGTCGCTAATGCCTTTGGCTGGCGAAAAGGTTTCAAGCCCGCCAGTATCAGCCAATTTTTCATAGGTCGTTGCATTAAATGGGTTTGGCGTAATCCAAGCGTCGGCTCCAATGATGATGCCATTGATATTGACGGCGATGGGCGCGCCAGCCAATTTGGCTTTGATCTTGGCCTGAATTTTATCGGGCCGAATGCTATCGCCATCTGCATCAATGATGATAATATCGCCCAATGGTGCTGCTTCGCCGTCGCTGACCGTCAGTTTAAAGTGAAAGTTATTGACACTTTCAAAGGCGGTTGCGCCTTCGCTTGCCACTTTGGCTGCGTCAACATCGGCGTTGCCACAGGCCACCAACGCCATTGCCAGCACCAATAAGCTTAGTTTTTTCCACCAGCGCATACACCCTCCAAAAAACGTTGCGAATCGGCGTTAGTGTTGATCAAGAAAGATAATCTGTCTAGCCCGTTGTTCGCGGCGCAAGCGGCCTTGGCCTTCGAGATAGACCAAATGGGCCAAGGTTTCGGTGATCGCAAAACGCAGCTGATGCGCCGAAAGCGTGCTGACACCAAAGGCAAATTCGCAGACTTCAAAGGCGGTTTTGCCAGTGCGTGCATAGTCCTGCATCAAATCGAGCCGCTGATCATGATGCTGGACGATTTCGTGGCAGCGTTCACGAAAGGCCACGATTGGCTTGCGATGCCCAGCCAAGGCCAAACGCACATCGAGCGCCGCAAACTGCTCAAGCGAGGCCAAATAATCGGCCAATGGGTCGCGTTTGGCTTCAGGCCAAAGGCTGATATTGGGCGTAATATCAGCCAACACATGGTCAGCCACAATTAATAATTGATCTGCTGCATCATATAAACATAATTGGCCGTCTGCATGGCCAGGTGCGTGCAGCAATTGCCACGAGCGTTGACCAAGCTGCAATGGTTGAGTCATATCCAGCGGCTGCAAGACAGGCTTGGGATCAACATATTGGCTGGCATCCATGGTGTGTTGCCAAATCTGGCGATTGAGATCGTTGGGCATGCCGTGCAGTTCGAAAAAATCGGCCAAGCGATCGGCTGCATCGGGCAAGGGTTGAAACCACGCTCGTTGCACGCTCTGAATTTCGGTTGGCGACATCCAGACGCTGGCTCCGCTGCGTTCAGCCATCCAGCCTGCCATCCCATAATGATCAGGATGATAGTGGGTCACGATAATTTGCTTAATCTGTGACCACTCGATGCCCAAGCGTTCAAAGCTTGCGAGCCAAGTTTGCTCTGCTGGCCCATAGCGCATGCCCGTGTCGATCACGACCCAGCCATGATCGGCGCGCAACAAATAGCAATTAACATATTTGAGTGGCAAGGGAACGGGAATCGGGATGCGATAAAGATCAGCGGTGATCGGTTCAAACATGCGGCTATCTCGATATGATAATCTAGGAGTATTATCCGTTACTTTTGGCTTGGCATATGTTAGCAGAATGTTAGATCGTGCTCACCAAGGCTTGTTTGAGTGCAGCTATTGATTGGGCTGTGCAATAGAGCGTTAGCTTGCTGCCGATTATTATGCCTAAATAAAGAAAGCTCCTGCGGTGTAGCTACACCACAAGAGCTTTTGGTTGCTAGATTTAATTAATCAATTGCCATAATGCTGGCACGGCAGCTGGCTCCCAGCCAGGCAACGAGGTATGGGCTTGGCGGCAAATATAGGTGTGGCCAGCGTAGGTCACACCTGCACCAGTAGCATAGCTGGTGTAGGCTTGCCATGCTGGGGTGCTTGGGTTAGGGGTGGCGGTTGGCACGTTGGTTGGGCGTGGGGTTGCAACTGGCGTGTTGGTTGGCACAGCGGTTATCGTCGGGACGTTGGTGCTGGTTGGGCGGGGCGTGGTGCTAGGTTGGCTAGTTGGACGCGGCGTAGCAGTCGGCATAGTGGTTTGGTTGCTGCCACCAAAGTTCACATCCGAGCAGCTATAAAACGCTTCGGGGCTATCCGAGCGCTGCCAAATTGCATAAATCAGATGCCGCCCAGTTTTGCCGCTCGGCAAGGTCGCATTGATTACATACGAGCCATTGACCAACGCTGGATTCGTGACCGATGCGAATGGACTAGCCTCAAGATCCGACCATTTTAGCGGTTGGTTGGGGTCATAGCCATTGCGTGTGAGGTAAAAATCAAATGTGCCACGATGCGGTGCGGTTGCTTTATACAAAAAGCTGAGCGAACTGCCCGAATTGAGTGGTGTTGCTGGCCAATCGGCGCGGGGTAGATCAAAGCCTGCATATTTTTCGCGGCCTGCGCTACACAACTTGCCATCAGGAATAATGCTACGATGGCGGCCAGCAGCATCGCCAATATTAACCTCGTTCCAATCGTAGAGCGCTTGAGTTCCACCGCGCTCGATTGCCGCGCGACATGCGGCGGTAGCAGGCGTTTCTGGCCCTTCAAGAAAACAAGCGTAGGTGCGGCTCATTGGCGTTTGCAACGAACCATGGGCATGGACGTGATTCAATCCAACCAACCCTACTACCAACGAACAACAACCAACTGCGAAACGAAGGATACGACGTTGTACCATGGGATTTTCCCCCTTATACCTATGTGGAGCCGCATGGCTCCATTTCAATGGGTCTCCCGTTCATCCAACTGCCTAGTATATCTTTATAATTCCAGTGAAATTATAAAGATATTGAACTAAAAGTCAATGATTTTTAAGAAATCAAAAGAATTAGCCGGAAACCGCGAAGGTCGCGAAGAACGCGAAGACGAACACTGGGGGACTAGCATCAATCGCAATAATCCACAACACAAACATTTGGGGGTGCTGGGGGATGAAAACCCCCGGCGTTTCCCTCCGGCGGAGGGACGGACGGGAGGCGAAACGAATGTTAAGCAATCAGCGATTAATAAAAACGAAACCGCGAAGATTTTTAGCCATGAATTGCCCGCATGACACGAAGGTTAAGTTTTTTGGCCACAGATTGGCACAGATTATTTTGATTAACTTCCCACAGCCCACAGTTCTCTGCGCCGCTGCGTTAAAAGCTTATCCACGAAGCGCACAAAGGACACGAAGCCTTGAAACCGCGAAGCTCACCAAGAACACGAAGGTTACGTTTTTGGCCACAGATTGGCACAGATTGTTTTGATTATTTGCTTGTAACACAAAGCCCCTAACCATAATCCCTCGGCATTGCCTGCTACATTTTTTCCTTCCGCATATGTTCTATGCTCTTTGTTCTTTGTTCTTCTTTTGCCTCTAGCATGAATTAACTATTTTAGCGCTAGAAGATTGACAGAATTGTAAAAATCATTTAATCTTTGCTTCAATAAATTTGGGAACGCTCTCAAGTATTAGGCATAATCAATCAGCTAACAATAGAATTTAGCTCTTTGATTTAGTGAGACCGATTCCAGAGGCTGCTCTAATCGCTTACGTTGCACTATTGCAGCAGGTTTATGTGCTGCTGCAATAGCCCAAAAAAGGATCAACCAAATGAAGCTTCATTTCCAACGGCGGAAACGATCGCGCACGCTGATAGCGGCTTGTAGCACAGTTGCCCTGACTGCTAGCGTGGCTTTTGGTAATATTTCCTCGGTGTTTGGCGTTGTTCAGCACGAATCCTCCAATACCACCCCAGCAAATCTGCCCTCTGCTGCCCTAGCGGCTTCCTCGCTGATTCGGGTTAATCAACATGGCTATGTGCCGAATGCACTCAAGCGGGCTAGCCTTGTCAATAGCAGCAACTCGCCAGTGGCTTGGCAATTGCGCAATAGCTCAGGCACGACGGTGCTTTCGGGTAATACTACGGTTTTTGGCTATGATGCTAGCTCGGGCGATACGCTCCACATCATCGATTTTTCGGGCTACACTGGCACTGGCAGCAGCTTTACCTTGGCTGCCGCAGGCAATGTTAGCCATCCATTTGATATTAGCTCAACGGTTTATCGCCAATTAAAATATGATGCGCTGGCCTATTTCTACCATAACCGCAGCGGGATTGCGATTACCATGCCCTATGCTGGGCGCAATGATTTGACGCGGCCTGCCGGCCATATTGGCATCGCTCCCAATCGTGGCGATACCAATGTGCCATGTGCTGGCGGCACTGGCTGTAGTTATTCGCTGAATGTGGTTGGCGGCTGGTACGATGCTGGCGACCATGGCAAGTATGTGGTCAATGGCGGGATTTCCGTCTGGACATTGCTCAATCAATATGAACGCAACCAATATTTTGGTTCGTCGGCAGCAGATTTTGGCGATGGCCGCATGAATATTCCCGAAAATGGCAATGGCGTCGCCGATTTGCTCGATGAAGCACGCTGGGAATTGGATTTTATGCTGCGTATGCAAGTGCCTGCTGATCAGCCCCGTGCTGGCATGGTGCACCACAAAATGCACGATGCCAACTGGACTGGCATTCCACTGCGGCCTGATCAAGATTCGCAAGATCGTGTGTTACGGCCACCAAGCACTGCTGCAACCTTGAATTTGGCAGCGACGGCGGCCCAAGGCTCGCGGATTTGGCGCTCGCTTGATCCAGCCTATTCTGCGCGTTTGTTGAGCGCTGCCGAAACTGCTTGGGCTGCTGCCCGCGCCAACCCCAACGTAATTGCGTTGGATAGTGATGGCACTGGCGGCGGTTCGTATGGCGATCCGCAAGTTGGCGACGAATTTTATTGGGCCGCCAGCGAACTCTACATCACCACTGGCAAAGCCGAGTACAAGAGCTATTTGCAAAGCTCAAGCTACTATCAAGATGTGCCGAGCGACTATAGCAGCCGCGAACCAGCCATGACGTGGGGTACAACCGAAGCGCTAGGCACGATTTCGTTGGCAGTTGTACCCAACAATTTCACCAGCAGCGAATTGGCTGGCGTGCGTAATGCAATCATCAGCGCTGCGACGGTGTTTGCTAATAATACATCGACCCAAGGCTATGGCACGCCGTTGAGCGCGCCAAGCACTGGCTACCCGTGGGGCTCCAACTCGTTTGTCTTGAATAATGGGATTATTCTTGGCTTGGCCCACGATTTCACTGGCAATGCGAGCTATCTGAATGCAATGAGCCAAGGCATGGATTATTTGCTTGGGCGCAACGCCATGGATAAATCGTATGTGACGGGCTATGGCGAAAATCCACTGCAAAACCCGCATCACCGTTTCTGGGCGTTTCAAGCTAATGGCAGCTTTCCACGCCCGCCAGCTGGGGCTGTTTCTGGTGGCCCAAACTCGGCCTTGCAAGACCCATATGCTCAAAGCATTGGCTTGCCTGGCTGTAAAGCCCAAAAATGTTTTGTTGATCATATTGAGTCGTGGTCAACCAACGAAATTACGATCAACTGGAATGCGCCGCTAGCTTGGGTTGCAGCCTATCTTGATGAAAAAGCTGGCGCGCTAACGCCACCAACCGCCACGCCAATTCCGGCAACCGCTACCCCACGGCCAGCGACGGCTACGCCAATTCCGGCAACTGCGACCCCGATTGGCCCAACAGCGACGGCAACGCCAATCGTGCCAACGGCTACGCCACGGCCAGCAACCGCCACGCCTGTGCCGAGCAATACGCCAGTTGTGCCAACCCAAACCAATGGCAGCTGCCAAGTGAGCTACACCGTTTCTAATCAGTGGCCAACTGGTTTTACTGCTGATGTGACGATTAAAAACAATGGCGCGGCAATCAATGGCTGGAATTTAGCTTGGACATTCGCTGGTAATCAGCAAATTAGCAATTTGTGGAATGGCAATTTGAGCCAAGTTGGCCAAGCAGTGAATGTGACCAACGTTAACTGGAACGGCTATTTAGCAACTGGCGGCACGGCGAGCTTTGGTATGCAAGCTAGCTTTAGCGGCACGAATGCCAAACCAAGCAGCTTCAACTTGAATGGCGTTGCCTGTAGCCTTGCGCCATAACTAACCTTCTCTCGCATCATACCCCGCTCTTTGCTTAGCAAGGAGCGGGGATTTTTTAACTACTAAATGATAAACTTGCCATTGACATAACATAATTCGGCATCAGCATAGACTTCTGCTTGGCGCAAATCGCAGACTAAATCCCAGTGCAAGGTTGATTGATTTGTGCCGCCGCATTCAGGATAGGCGTTGCCTAGCGCGAGGTGCATTGTGCCAGCCATCTTTTCATCAAAAATCGTTTGGCCAGTTGGCTGGGTAATGCCTGGGTTGAGGCCGAAGGCAACTTCGCCAATGAAGCGTGCGCCTGGATCAAGCTCCAACATAGCGTGCAGAAAATCTTGGCCTTGTTCAGCGCTGGCTTGGGTAACTTTGCCAGCTTCGATCACCAGTTGAATGCCACTCACCAAATTACCGTGATGCAAGCTCGGGTAGCTAATGCTTAATCGGCCATTGACTGAATCTTCAATTGGCGCGGTAAAAACTTCGCCATCAGGCAAATTGCGCTTGCCAGCACAATTAATCCAGATGCGATTGTCGCAGCGATAGCTCAAATCGACCCCTGGCCCGTGCATGCGAATTGTGCGACATGTGTTGAGAAAATCGCTAATTTTTTGCTGTTGGTGATCGATTGCTTGCCATGCTTTGACCGGATCAGGTTGATCGAGCAGACAGGCTTTAACCACTAAATCCTCAAAATCCCACAGCGACATGCCTGCATCTTGGGCAAAGGCTTGGGTTGGATAGAGCACATCGCACCAGCGCAAGTGGTTTTGCGCCGCTTTGCTGTTGAATAAGGCTTGGACTGAACTGGCAGCTTGGCTTACCAATTGTTGGCGTTGTTGATCAATGTGGTTGAATTGTTTGGTATTGATTTCGCTGTAAATATCGCACCAAGCGCTCATAGTTTCGATTTCGTGGGTTAGCGTGCTGGGGCTAAATTACAGCTGAGCATCGTTGCCCTCTTTAAACAAAATTTCGCTAAATACAGGGTCGATAATTCTGGGAATAATCATGGCTCCTGCGTGGAGAGCCTCGCGATAGAGCGCATATAACAATGGTTTGGCAATCGCCTCGCCTTGAATTCGCAGCAAATCGTTTGGTTGCAGCTCTAAGGAATGCTGCACAATAATTTTAGCCAACTGCTGCCAACGCTGATCAAACACACCCGCCTCCAATTCAACAAAACAAGATTCAACTGAATATAGTGGGTTTGTCAACGTACATTGATTGTAGGGCGTATCTCTATTTATTAAAGACAGAATTGGTGTAAGAAGCACCCGAAAAGTGAGTTATTTAGCCACAAATTACACGAATTCCACGAATAAATCTTTGGCATAAGGCTGGGCTGCACGGTTCATTTCAACAATCCACAGGATACATATTTGGGGGTGCTGGGGGCTGAAAACCCCCGGCGTTTCCCTCCGGCGGAGGGACGGAAGGGTGGCGAATCATGAAGCATCGAAAATTCAATTAAAAAACCATAGAGCCTCTACTCCAGTTTGAAGTGAATTTGACAGCCAAAACAGTCTGTGCTATAATCGCCCGCGTTGTGAACAAACACACAACGTCAACAAATGGGGGTGTAGCTCACTTGGTAGAGCGTCGCAATGGCATTGCGAAGGTAAGGGGTTCGATCCCCCTCACCTCCACCAAACTAACTCAAGGCTAATCCCTTGAGTTTTTTGTTTTAGCGTTGCAAAAACGCCTGCTGCTGCGGGTATAATAGGCCTCTGTCACGCCCACCAGTCCGTTGTTGAATTAAGGATTGTTTGATGCAGATTCGTGAAGCTCGTTTTGATGAACATAGCCAAGCGTTGGAGCTTATTCGCCAAGCCTTTGTTGAATATGCAACGCTGCTTGACCCGCCATCGAGCGTTGGTTGGGAAACAGTTGAGAGCTTTCGCGCGCGCATGGGCGATGGCGGCGTGTTGGTGCTTGAATCCAACCAGCAATTAATTGGCTGTGTGCTCTACGAACGGAGAGGCAACGATACGCTGTATCTGGGGCGTTTATCGGTCTTGCCTGCCTATCGCGGCCAAGGCTTGGCCAAACAGTTGGTGGCGGCGGTTGAAGCAATTGCCCAAGCAGAAGCGCGCCAGATCATTCAAATTGGTGTGCGTTTAGCCTTGCCCAAGCTGATCGCCATGTATCAACAATTAGGCTATACAATTACCGAATATCATAGCCACCAAGGCTACACCGAGCCAACCTATGTCACTATGCAGCATCATTTAGCACCGACCACAGCCTAAAGAGTAGGGTTTTGCATGTATCTCAAACGACTTGAAATTCAGGGATTTAAGACCTTTGCTAATCGCACAGTGATTGAGTTTCCCTTGGGTGTAACCGCGATTGTTGGCCCAAATGGCAGCGGTAAATCCAACGTGACCGATGCAATTCGCTGGGTGCTGGGCGAGCAAAGTTTTTCGGCCTTGCGCTGCCGCCGCACCGAAGATTTGATCTACAGTGGCGGTGGCAAGCGTGCCGCCCAAGGTATGGCCGAAGTAGCTTTGACGATCGACAACACTGATCGCACCTTGCCACTCGATTTCAACGAAGTGACGATTATGCGGCGCTCGTTTCGGTCTGGCGAGAACGAATATTTCTTGAATAAAAATAAAGTTCGTTTGCGCGACATTCAAGAAGCAACCTCGCCCTTGGCTTCAAGTTACACCCTGATTAATCAAGGACTCGTTGATGCAGCCCTGACCTTACGCCCAGAAGAGCGCCGCAGCTTATTTGAAGATGCGGCCTCGATTAGCCTTTCGGTCAGCAAACGCGCCGAGGCCGAACGGCGGCTCAAACAAACCGAAGACAATTTGGGTCGTATCTTGGATACCTTGGCCGAAATCGAGCCACGTTTGAAGGTATTGCGCCGCCAAGCCCGCGAAGCAGAGCAAGTCCACGAAATTGAAACTGCGTTGCAGCAAGCCTTGCTCGTGGCCTATCGCCGCCAGTGGCAAGCAGCCCAAAGCCTGGTAGCCCAAGCAGAAACAACCTTTGCCGCTGCCGAACAAGCTTTGACCCAAGCTCAAATTGAGCATTCGCAAAGCGAACATCAGCTTGGCGCACTTCGCCAGCAGCGCGATGCCCAGCAGCAGGTTGTCGAGCACAAACAACAGCAATTGGCCCAATTTGAACGTGAATGGGAAACCATCGAGCGTGAGTGGGCGGTCTTGAGCGAACGCCAACAAGCGCTGATTACCCGCCGCGATGAAGCCAACGAGCGCCAACAAACCTTTGAGCACGAGCAAACCCAAGCCCACGCTCGCGCCCTTGAATTGGCCGAACAAGCGACTCAAGCGCAGGCTGCATTGCTGGCTCAACGCCAAGCACTGAGTACGATTGAAGCAGGCGAACAAGCCACAATTGCTGCCCGCCGCGATGCAGAGCAGGCGCTGAAACAGGCTGAAGCAGCAGCCTTGCAAGCCAGCAAAGCCTTGAACGAGGCCGAGCAGCGAGCCAAACTCCAGCACGAGCGCTGGCAAGCCTTGGATAACGAATTAGCTGCCAATCAACAAAAACTTGCCGCTAGCCAAGACCGCATCCAGCAAGCCCAGAGCCAACATGAACAAGCCCAAGCGTTGTATCAACAAGCAGAGCTAGCATATAACCAAGCCCAAACCAATGAAGAAGCTGCCCAAAAAAGCTTGCTCGAAGCCCGTAATCTGCGCCGCGAACACGAAGAAGCTGTAGCCTATGCCCGCCGCGAAGCCGATGCTTTACACAGCCGCTTGGATGCTTTGCGCCGCACTGCTGTTGCTGGGGCTGGGATGTTTACTGGGGTGCGCGCAGCGTTGCAGTGGGCCGAAAAACAGCAACGCCAATTTGCTGTGGTTGCCAGCGTTATCGAGGTGCCTGCCGAGCTAGAAACCGCCTTGGAAGTGGCCTTGGGCGCACGCTTGCAAAATATTATCGTGCCCCAATGGGACGATGCCGAAGCAGCGATTGCCGAACTCAAACGGACTGATGCAGGCCGCGCGACCTTCTTGCCCCTAGATAGCCTGCGCTCGCCGCGCCCAAGCCGCATTCCCCAAGCCAAAGGGGTTTTGGGGGTGGCTAGCGAGTTAGTCAACTATGCAGAAAATTATGAGCGTGCAGTCCAGCACCTGCTTGGCCGTACAATTGTGGTTGAAGATTTAGCCACAGCCCGCCGTATTTTAGCCGAATTGGATGGTGGTTGGACGATTGTGACGCTTGGTGGCGAGCAAGTTGGCTCATCTGGGGCCATGACTGGTGGCGCCAAAACCCGCGAAGCTGGCACACTGCGCCGCGAACGTGAATTGCGCGAATTGCCTGCCCAACTTGCAAGCGCCCAACAGCAACTCTCCAACAACGAGCAAACTCTCAAACAAGCGATTGACGCGATTGGCATTGCTGAAAAAGCTGTCCGTGAGGCAGACCAGGTGCGGCGTACCAATCGCAGTGCCATGGAAAAAGCCCGCGATAGCCTCGCCCAACGCCAACGTGGCCTGCAACAAAGTGAGCAAGAGCACCAATGGCAAGCGCAACGCAGCACCAATGTTCAGCAAGAGCAAGCGAGCCTTAGCGAGCAAATCGCTGCTAGCCAAGCAGAAATTGAGCGCCATCTAACAGTTGTTGCCGAGCATGAAAGCGCGGTTGCTGCCGCGCGCAATCAGGCGGAAATAGCTGCTGATGCTAGTCGGGCTAGCGAAGAGCGGGTTGCTGCTGCCCGTGCAGCGATTGTGTCGAGCGATGCCACCTTGCAAGCGACCCAACGCGCGCAACGTGATCAGCAGCAGCTCATCGATGGCTTAGTTCGGCGCAGCCGCGATGATCAACAACGCCAACACGAATTGGCCGAGCAATTGGCCTTGACTGAGGCCCAGAGCGTCGTTTTAGCTGAGCGTCGCCAGCAGGCTAGCGCCCAACGCGAGGCCGCCAACGCCGAACAAGCGCCAGTGCTCGAAGCTCTGAGTCAAATCAATCTTGCCTTGCAGCAAGCAGAGCAGCATGAACGAGCAGCAGCACAAGCCTTTGTTCAAGCCCAAGCTAGCCTCAGCCGTGCTGAAAGTCAGGTTGCTAGCGCCAACACTCGCCGCGACCATGTGTGGGAACGTTGCGCCGAAGAAAATATCGATATTGAGCAGTTGGATGTCAGCCAAACTGCTGCATTCGAGCAAGCTGAACTTTCGGCCCAAGCCCTCAACGAGCACATTGATCAATTGCGCAATAAAGTGCGTCGCATGGGCACGATTAACCCGCTTGCGCCGCAAGAATACACAGAACTTGGCGAACGCCATCAATTTTTAACCGAGCAAGTGCGGGATATTCGCCACGCTGCTGATGGCTTGCGCGAGTTGATTAACGAGCTTGAAACAGCCATGAACAGCCGTTTTGCCCAAACATTTAGCGCGGTAGCCGAGGAATTTAGCCAAGCGTTTACTCGTTTGTTTGGCGGCGGTACGGCCCAGTTGATTTTGAACGACCCAAATAGTAGCGAAAGTGGGATTGATATTATTGCCCAACCGCCAGGCAAGCGCCGCCAACCGTTGTCGTTGCTCTCCGGCGGCGAGCGTTCGTTGACCGCAGTGGCTTTGCTGGTTGCGTTGTTGAAAGTTAACCCCACGCCGTTTTGCGTGATGGACGAAGTTGACGCGGCCTTGGATGAAGCTAATGTTGTGCGACTTCGTGAACAATTACTTGAGATGAGCCAACATACCCAATTTGTGTTGGTAACGCATAATCGTGGTACTGTAGAAGCGGCTTCAACACTTTATGGCGTTACAATGAATCCCGATGGAGCCTCGAAAGTTTTATCGATTCGCTTGGATCAGTTGGTCGATGATGGTGGGGCAGTGCGTATTGTTGAGACTGTTGGTTAAGAAACTACCACACTATCCGGCCAAAGATTGTGATACACTCTATGCTGAAACGCCTATGTTTGGTGGTTTGTTGGGTACTGCTGGCGAGTTTGTGGTGGACAAATCTAGCGGCAGCCCATGGCGGCAATTACATTATCAGTGAAACCCGCGATCAATATTTTGTGGTTGTTTCGTTGGCTCCTGGGCCGATGAGCGTTGGCCGTGGCGATGCAAGCATTGCTGTGCGTAACAGCAACGATTTTGCGGCTTTGCCAGTCGACGCAATCAGTGTGGTCTTAATTGATCCTGATGGCGAGGAATTTGGCTACACGCCAGCGCCCGAAAGCGGCCCAGCAGATGCAATTTATGGCTCGCACGACCTTGATTTTTCGCGCAGCGGCGAGTGGCAATTTTTGCTGCGCTTGACTGAGGCAGGCCAAACCCAAGAATTTCGCACAACGGTTAGTGTTGCTGGTGGCATCATGCGCTGGCTCAACGTCATTCTTTACATGGTACCAATCATTGTGCTTGCAATCTTAATTACCTTGGCTGCGTTACGCAATCGGATGTTGCGCAAGGCAGCGCTGGAGTCGGATTCCCATGCAACCTAAATTTAAGCGCTGGCGACTGATTGGCTTGTTGTTGAGTATTGCAATCCCAGGTTTGATTGCTTGTGGCGAGGTGGCCCAACAAGCAACGCTAACCACAGGCGAGCCAGCTGTACCCTATATCGAGCCAGCTTTTGGCGAGAAATTAGCCAGCGGCCAAGCCTTATTTGGCCAATATTGCGCCAATTGTCATGGCCAAAGTGGCGAGGGCATGGGGCCGTTTCCTGCGCTCAACGATGGCATGCATGCCTATTCACACCCCGATTGGGAATTAATTTCATTGATTCGCGATGGCAAAAATTCAATGCCCGCTTTTGGCTCGCAACTGAGCGAAGACGAAATTATTACAATTATCGCCCGCGTCAAAGCATGGTGGGGGCCGGGCAAGCTTTCCGAGCAACGCCAATTGTGTTTGATCTCACCGGGACCTACTCCAACCTTGATGCGCTAAATTCATGAAACACCACTGGCACAGATTAACCACTAAACAGGCGTGGTTGCCGATTGTCGGCAGCTTGGTTGGCTTGATCCTAACTCATGGGATTGCGCTGGCCTGTATTGTGTATTGTGCAGTAATTCAATCGGATACCGCATTAATCGCCCACCATGGCCATCATCACCATCAACAGCCAATTCAATTGATTGTTGATGATTTTCAGCATCTTCAACCAGCGCCTTTCAGTTCGGGAGTGCTTGAGCAGGGCCATGAAGTGCCGCTTGCTTTAGCCACAATGCTGCTTGTGCTCGTTTCAATGCGAATTGCGCGTTGGGTGTACCACGCTTTGGGCATGCTTGGCCGCTCGTGGATTGAACGCCCGCTTGCCCCGCCACCACGCTACCTTGGTTGCAATGCTTAATACAGGTTCGTTTGATCGGTTTAGCATTCTTTGGCAGATCACTCTGATCTGCTGCAACCAAGGATTTACCTCATGAAACGTTTAATTGCTTTGTTGGCGTTGGTGATTATTTTTGCTCAGCCTGGGGTTAGCTCGGCCCACTCCAAATTGGTCAGTTCTACTCCTGCAGATGGCTCAAAATTGGCAAGCGCGCCAAGCGAAGTCGTTTTGACCTTCAATGACGAGTTGGAATCGGAAGGCTTGAAATTAAGCGTGACCGATGCAAGCGGCGCAGTCGTTGACACTGGCGATGGTCGGGTGGATTTGGCTGATACCGAACGCAAGACCATGCGCGTTTCGCTGAAATCGGGCTTGGGCACTGGCAGCTATACAGTTGCTTGGAGCGTAGTTGGCGATGATGGCCACGAAGTAACTGGCTCAATTGGCTTTGCAGTGGGCGATGCTGCTCTGCCTGTAACTCCTGCCGAACCAGATCATCACACCCCTGGCTTGCCAGCAACTGGCAGCAATGGCTTCAACGTCGGCATGCTGTTGGCCGCAATCATCATTTTCATGGCTGCTGGCGTGGCTTTGCGCCGCCGCTCAGTCCGTGCCTAAACGAGTATTCTCGCTGATCCTGCGTGCTAGGTTTAGGCCTAGCACGCTTTTTTACTATTGGGGATTGGATGGTTGGGGATTGGATGGTTGGGGATTGGGTGGTGCGATTGAACAGATCGCGACCCCTAGCCCCTGACCCCCGACCCCTCGTTGGGATTGGCTGTTGGCTATGGGCTATTAAATTGGGTAGTAGGATTAACAGGATACTGACCCCTGACCTCCGATCCCCAATCCCCGACACCCACTATTAAGGAACGATAGATATGAAGCGGATTTTAGTTTTAGCTGTGTTGTTGCTCGGTTTATGGCCAAGCGTGGCGGCGGCCCATGCGTTGGTTATCGAGAGCAGCATTGTTGATGGCGCGGCGCTCGATGTTGCGCCACCTGAGGTTGTGCTGCGATTTAGCGAGCCGCTTGATCAAAGTTATAGCTCGTTGACGCTCTACAATGAGCAATCGCAGCCAATTGGGCTTGAGCAAACCACCTTTCCTGCCGCCGATAGTATGCAAGTGGCCTTGCCTGCCGAGCTGCGTCCAGGCGAATATACCTTAATTTACAAGGTGCTTTCGACTGCCGATGGCCATCGTTCTGCTGGCTCATTGCTGTTTAGCATTGGCACAGGAATCGTGCCAACCGCGCCTTCGGTCGAAGTCAGTGCAACTGCTGATGCTAGCCTCAGTTGGGGCGTGGTCAGTGGCCGTTCGATCGCCTTAACTGGCGGTTTGGGGGCAATCGGCGGCTTGGCGTGGTTGTTGATTTTGCTCTTGCCAGCGATTCAGCACAATCCTGAATCACGCTTGCCAATGCTGCTGCGGCCAACAATTTGGCTTACTCAATTAAGCTTGGTCTTGTTGCTGATTGGCTCGATTTGGGAATTTGTGGTGCGGGCCAGCGATTTTGGCGATGGCAGCTTGGCCTCAATTCAATATGCAGATGTGCTGTCGTCGATGGCAATTAGCCGTTGGGGCATTTTGGCGTTGATGCGCTTGGTTGCGATTACGCTCTTGATTCCATTGACCTTCTTGGCTGCCTATCGCAAGCCAATGGGCTATCTGGCCTTGGGCTTGGCCTGTTTAAGTTTGTTGACGTTTAGCATGAGCGGCCATGCTGCGGCTAATATCGACGACCCAATTACGCCGGTTGCCTCTGATTGGCTGCATATGTTGACGGCGGCGGTTTGGTTTGGCGGCTTGATTGGCATGGCCTTGAGTGCGTGGGTCTTGCGCAACACTGAAGCCGCAGCCCGCAACAGCGCTTTGGCGTGGCTGATTGCCCGCTTTAGCCCATTGGCGTTGTTTAGCATTGCCTTGGTGGTGCTGACAGGCACGATGCGCACCTTCGATCAGCTGCCAACCTTGGCTGGTTTGTGGGAATCGCGCTACGGCCAAACATTGTTGGTTAAGTTGGCAGTGATGGTCGCCACGCTGGTGCTCGGTTTTTGGCATTGGCGCAAGCTTAATCCGCGCTTGCAAGCTGCCAAAGATCAAGCAACCGTGGTTAACATTGGCCTGACCTTGGGCTTGGAAAGTGCATTGGCAATTTGCGTGATTTTGGTTGCTAGCGCCCTGACCCAAACGCCGCATCCGGTTAAGGCCGCTCCCAGTGCAGGAGGAACTGCCCAACCAACCTTGCCTACGCCAACCCTGCGCGTGCCCCAGCCCTTGAATTTGTCGGCCCAGCAAGAAGGCTTGACCATGACCCTCTCTATTGACGATAACCGTCCAGGTGAGCGTCGATTTAGGGCTAGCGTCAGCGATGCGAATGGCGTAATTCAGCCAGATCGAGTACGCTTACGTTTTGAATCGCTTGATCTCGAAGCTGGCCAACAAGTGGCAATTCTCGAAGCCGATGCTAATGGACTCTACAGTGCAACTTCGGGAGCGCTAAGCTTGGTTGGGCGCTGGAAGATCGAAATGCAAGTGCGGCGGGTTAATCTGCCCGATGTCACTGCTGAATGGACTGTGGAGATAACGCGCTAATGCTACGTTTTGCTGTGCCTTCCAAAGGTGCTCTTGCTGATGATACGTTTCGCTTTTTCGAAAGCTGTGGCCTTAAAATCTCACGGCCAAATCCGCGCCGCTACACCGCTTCGATTAAAGCCTTGCCCGAGGTTGAGGTTTTGTTGAATCGCGTGCCCGATATTGTCGAGAAGGTCGCCGAAGGCTCGATCGATTTGGGCGTAAGCGGCTACGATCTGGTCGAGGAACTTGGCGGCGAAAGCGATGATCTAGTGGTGGTCTATAAAGATTTGGGCTTTGGCTATTGCGATTTGGTGCTGGCAGTGCCTGATCACTGGATTGACGTAACGTCATGGCGCGATGTGGCCGATTTGGCAGCAGAGTATGCACGCTCTGGCCGCCAACTGCGGATTGCAACCAAGTTTCCCAATTTGGTGCGCCAATGGTGCCACCAACAAGGGATTAACGTGTTTGCTTTGATCGACTCGCAAGGAGCGACCGAAGCCGCGCCCTCGTTGGGCTATGCAGATATCATTGCCGATTTGACAGCCACTGGGACAACCCTCCGCGATAATCATCTCAAGATGATTCAAGGAGGCACGATTCTGCAAGCGCAAGCTGCATTAATTGCCAATCGGCGCTCACTGCGCGAAAGTTCGCAAAAACAACGGGTTGTCCAATCGATTTTAGAGCTGATCGAGGCCCGCCATCGCGCCAAAACCTATGTTTCGCTGATTGCCAATGTGCCAGGCGCTGATGTCGCCGATGTTGGCGCGCGGGTGGTCGCGCATCCAGCCTTGGCTGGCTTGCAAGGCCCAACGGTTTCGCCAGTGTGGAGCCGCGATGGTGGCGAAGGTTGGTACGCAGTATCGTTGGTCGTCGATAGCGCCAACATTCTACCAGCAATCGATCACCTGCGCTCGATTGGCTCAAGTGGGATTACGGTTTTGCCGGTGCACTATGTTTTTGCTGAACGCTCGCAAAGTTTTGCCGCATTGAGCGAATTAATGCACAAAAGCTAGCAGAATGTGGCTCCTTGCTGGAGGCACTGATGTTAACTGCAACTGAACAATTGGTAACTGCAATTAAATTGCGCGAGTTGGGCTTGCAACGTGAGCAAGCCCTTGCAACCTATGCTGAAATTAGCCAACAATTAGCTACACTTGAACAACCCCATGCCCGCATCAATCTGCTCCAGGAGCAGTTGCAACAATTAACCTTTGCCAAACAGCCGCTGCACCCGAGCATTAGCAACATGCGTTTATTAAGCGATCCGGCTACGCCTGCGAGCCAAGAATTAACCGCTTGGTGGTCGGCTGAGCTTGAGCGTGAATTGGCCAGTGGTCAGCTGCGCGCTGAATTGGTCTCGATATTTGGCGCAGTATTCCAAGAGTGGCTTGATAATGCTGAAACTGATGCGCCACATGCTGAGCAGGCCCAGCGCTTGGTCGAACGAATTAATCAGCCTGGGATGGCAACCAAGCACGGGCCAGTGCTGGATCTGATTTTTCACGATCAGCTTGATCCTGAAAGCCGCGCCGAATTAACTACATTGCTGCATGCTGAGCCAGCGTTGCTTGATGATGATCTGCGCGCTGCGATGCTGCGGCGGATTGCCAACGATAGCTTTTATAGCGCCGCCACCCGCGCCGAGGCGCGCCAAATCTTGGGCGATCCGATTATGCTCAAAGAATTGGGCGATGCCTTGTTGTTGCTGCGTGAGCATTTGGCTAACTGGCGCTGGCCCAAGGCTGGCGTTGCCGCAGTGGCCCAATATGCACGAACCAAATGGCGCTTGTTTTTGCAAGAAGATCTACTGACTGCGTGTTTGCACTACCTCGTTGCTGAGCAGTGGCAAGCCTATTTTGCCAAATTCTGCCAGCTCAACAACACGTTGCGCTTGAAAAAACTCAAGCGCATTGCCCAAGATCGCGGCTATGATCGCGATTTGAATAAGCTAATTGCTGAAAGCTACACGCTTGCCAAAAGTGTGAATTTGTGGCATCGCCTGCGTCGTCCGCTGGCCCACGATGCTGCTGAACAGCTCGAATTGTATGGCAATTCCAGTTCAATTTTTGCCAGTCGGGCCAGCGAAATTCAGCGTTTGCAACAATGGAGCCAATTGGCCGAATACGATGCGCAGTATGCGCATAATCTCGAAATTGCCCTGCGTTTGATCAACGCCGAAATTCAGCTTGGCCTGCATGCCACTCCCGATCAACCAATCTATGTGCTCAAAACCGATTTTCGCGATTATTATCCTTCGCTCAATCAGCAATTTGTGCTCGATATATTGCAGCGCATGGGGCTGAGCGAGCAGCAACTTGGCTTTTTTGCTGAGTATATGGCTGTGCCGTTGCACGTCAATCAGCAAGCGACTCAACAACAGATTGGCCTGCCCAATCATCGACCAATTTCAGACATCTTGGGCGAATTGGTGTTGCGGTTGCTGGAGCAATATCTTGAACTGCATGCTCATGTGCAAATCGTGCGCTTCGTTGATGACCTGACGATTATTGCCACTGATTCCGAGGAACTTGTGCTAGCTTGGCGGGCCTTGCAAACCTGGTGTGCCAGCTGTGGCTTGGCTTTGAATCAACAAAAAACTGGCGCAATCGCGATTAATGGTCAATTGCCAAGTGAATTGCCGCAACAAGCGCCGCATTGGCTCTTTTTGACCCTTGATAACGCTGGCTCGTGGCAACTTGATCAACGCTTGATTCGCGAATATATTAACCAAACCACTCAAGCGATCACAAATACACCTGCAATTCTTAATAAAATTGAGGTGTATAATGGGGCTTGCAGCTACCTATGCCAAGCAATTGGCCTACGGGTCAACCTTGGCGCCAGGCATAGGGAGCAGGTGCGCACGACCTTATGGCGTTATGGTCAACAAGTTATCCAACAAGGCAGCATGGTGGCCTATGTTGGTGATTTGATTCGTCAGCGTTTGCAGAGTCGTGTGCAATTGCCAGAGGCTTGGTTTCATTGGCCAATGACGGCTGGTGGTTTGGGCATTCAACAACCGTTGATCATCGCTCATAGCTACCAAGAAGCGTGGCAAACACTATCAGCACCAACCGCGCCAGCAGAACGCTCAGCTTGGTGGCAACAAAACGATAATCCATGGGCTAGTTTTTATCGGCATTGGTTGCAAACAATTGAGCCAAGCGAACCAGAAGCCAACAGCGTACTTACGTCATTAACTGACGATTTTATTGCTCGTGGCGGCGAAGTGCGCGCAAGCGAACAAGCTGGTTTATCTGCCTACTGGCGTTGGATCTTGGCATTGTATGGGCCGCAAATTCTTGAACGTTGTGGAAGTTTTCGGTTTCTGTTCACAGAACTTGTGCCACTCCAATTAATTGCTCGTAAATCCGCCAATAGATTGCATGGTACGCTCGAATAAAATTCCACGTGGGCAAATCTCCATTCACTACCCGATTGCCATTTAATGGTTGCCTTTATTAATATTAATCAAGCATTAGCAAGGTGATTAATAACTCCTACAGGGGATAGTTAATCACCTCGGAATAGCAGGCTTAATCACCTTTTTCTACTCCCTTGCCTGTGATTAACAACGCTAGCTAGCTATGTTAGTATTTGTAAACGTTTACACATATTAAAAAGCCCTAACTATACTGTGAGCAAGTCAAGCCTATTCAACCATTGCTGAATAGGCTGTGACAGCGAAGCTTCAAGTAGTTTGGCGCTGTCCATTCTAGCCATTCCCCACTGCGCGGCAATGTGAGCCGCTTAACCAATGGTGGTGGAACTCGTATAAAGGAAGGAGCGGGCGAACGATGACGATCATGCTGCTCTCAGATCATCGCGCATTTCCTGCGCTACGTGATCAAGCCCTGCCAAGTTTGGGGATTTTCACGTTACACCCAACGTTCAATGTCGAACCAATTATGAACACTCCCAGTGTGCAGCGCGTCCACGAGGCCCACAGCGGAGTCCACGTGGTTATTAAGTCGTTTGAGCATAAAACTGGCTTAGATGGCCGCCGTTTTTTGCCAGCCTATTCGCGAGCCTTATTGAGCCGCGAAGCCACCACCTTGGCCCAATTGCACGCGCTTGGGTTTGCCCAAGCACCCTATCTTGTGCCCCGCCCACTTGCCACCGACCCTGAGCGCCTGTTGCTGATTACTGAATGGTTGCCAGGCCAAAGTTGGGGCGCGATTCTCGAAACCACCTTGCAAACCCGCAATTTAGGCCCATTGATGGCCTATGTCGATACGATTACTGGTTGGCTAGCAACCTTGCACCGCCGTACTGCCACCACCGATAGCATTGATGTAACCAATGCATGGGAATATTGGGAAAAATTGCTACGCCAATTGCGTGGCCAAGGTTTGCTGAACCATGCTGCATTGGCCAATTTGCGCATGCTGCAAGCCCATTGGGCAGCCAGCGGCGTGCTCGAACAAGGCTTGCGTTCGATGATTCATGGCGATGCAACGCCAGCCAATATGCTGTTTACCGCCCCCGCTGAACTTGCATTAATCGATTGGGAGCGATCCCGCCACGATGATCCAGCGATTGATATTGGCTGTATGGTGGCCGAATTGAAGCATGCCTTCTTCAACATGCTTGGTGATGCAACTGCTGCCGAGTGGCTGATTCGGCGGGTCTATGATCGCTATGGCTTGTTGAATGATTTTGATCAGGCAGAATTTGCCTCATTTACCCAGCGTGGTCAATTTTATATGGGCTGCTATTTGCTGCGGATTGCCCGCAACGAATGGTTTAGCTGGGACTATCGCCAACGCTTAGTGGCGGAGGCGCAGGCATGTCTGGTCGTCCGCTAGTCTTGTTTGATGTCTATGGCACGCTGGTTGATGTGCACACCGATGAGCATCAACCAGCGCTGTGGCAACATTTGGCCCAGTGGTTGCGCTATCGAGGCGTGGCTTGCACTGCTGAATATTTACATACGCGCTATTTTGCTACTATGCAAGCCAATTTGCCAGCTCACGAACGCTATCCCGAATGGCAAACAGAACAGGTTTGGGCTAGTTTGCTGGCCGAGTTTGGGCTTGATCCTGCTGAGGCTGTTAGCATGAGCCAATTATTGCGGGTGCTGAGCATCAAGCATCTGCGGCTTTTTCCTGAAACTAAGCAAGCCTTGGAACTTTTGCGCCAGCACTACCAACTTGGCATTGTTTCTGATGCTCAACGAGTAATTGTGCTGGCCGAATTGGCTGAACTAGGCATAGGCGAGTATTTTGCGCCAATTATCATTTCCTCGGATTATGCTTATCGCAAGCCCGACCCGCGTTTGTTTGGCCATGCCTTGGCTCAAGTGCCAACTTCCGCAACCAAAATTTGGTATATTGGCGATAATGTATTGCGCGATGTTCAAGGCGCGCAGCTCGCTGGGTTGCATGCAGCCTGGGTTAAGCGCCCGCAAGCCACCACTGAAGCCTCGCAGCACACCCCCGATTTGATTGTGCCCGATTTGCTGAGCTTTGTTCGCCATCTCATCGAGCAGCACTCAACATAAAACGAACGCAGTCGTTAACAACTGCGCTCGTCAAAGCTAGCGATTAATGCTTATGCTTAGGGGCAAATTGGCGTTGCCTGCTCGCGAACGGCTACCGCATCGAAGTGATAATCACGGCTTTGATCTTGAAGATAGAACTCAACCCGCAAGGTTGGATGATTGCTGGTTGGATAGTAAACCGTCTCGACACATTGCCAACCAGAACCAACCGTGGTGAAATTCTTATAGCCATTGGTTGGATTGATCGGCGGTGGGCTAATTCCCCATAATGCGACAGTACCATTCAACGCCACGCCGCTTGGCGAGCGAACCCAAGTTGCAGCCCGATAGACATGATTTGCTTCGACCGGATAGACAATATCTTGAACAACTGAGTTGCATATACCCGAACCATTGCGCTTAGCCACGAGATAGCCAGTGCCTTCATAGGCTCCATTGGTGGCACGACTAATCGCGCATGCTCCTGAAGGTAACCAGCCTTCGGTTGCTTGTTCAATTGATGGGTTTCGTATTGGAATGCTGGGGCAAAGCGGATTTGCTTGTTCGCTGAACTGGACATGATCAAAATGATAGTTGCTGCCCATATCATTAAAATAAAACTCTGCCTGCTGCGATGGATAATTATTACTTGGCCGAAATACTGTTTCAACACATTGCCAGCCAGTCCCGCTGGTCGTGAAATTTGTAGAGCTATCTTCATTTGATATTCCATCAAATGCCCACAACCTAACCGTGCCATTCAGGGGATTGCCATTTGGTGAACGAACCCAAACCGATAAGCGATACGTACGGTCTGCTTTGAATAGCTGACTCGTTTGTTGATAGAACGAGTAGCAGGTTTCAGACCCATTGCGATTGGCAACAAGGTAGCGATTGTTATTAAGAGCCGAGCCTGAGGTTGTGTATATGGAGCAAGATGCTTGGCTAGACCAACCGATGGTTCCCTGCTCAAACGACGGATTTTCTAGCGGAATGCTAGGGCAAAGCGGATTTGCTTGCTCGCTTAATTGCACATGATCAAAATGATAATCACCATTATTCGAGCGCAGATAAAACTCAGTTCGTAGGCTAGCAGACGCGCTCGTCGGAATAAAGGTGGTTTCGACACACTGCCAGCCTATACCCACAGTGTTAAAATGGCTATGGCTATTCGTATTTAAAGTTGGGCCTATGCCCCATAACGCCAGCGTCCCATACAGAGGTGTACCATTTGGCGAACGAACCCATACCGCTAGGCGATAGGTATGGTTGGCTTGGAGTGAGTAGGCTACATCTTGATAGATCGAGCTACAGGCTTCCGTGCCATTGCGATTAGCAGCGAGATAGTGATTGCCATGAATAGCCGAACCTGCATAGGTGGTTATGTTACATAGGCCATTCGTTGCCCAGCCTTGGGTTGAATTTTCAAATGAAGGATTGATCAACCCTATCTGTGATGTTGTGTTTGTGCTATTGAGTTGGGCTTGAAATTGCCTTTGGTCAAAGTTCAGCCCAACCAAATTAAACATCAAGGCCAGCAAGCCTAAAAAACTGAGTGTTCTTGCTCCAGCGTGCATACAATAATCCTCCAAACAATCCGAAATTGGGATCTTTGGTTGTAATGTAGTAGTGGCGATAGGATTAGTGTAGTTGGGGTCGAATGGCCTGAATAGTAGGAAACCTTGCAGGGCTTTGCTCTGATTTGCTGGTTAAGAGGCTTTTAAATCGAAACCACGCCTTTTCATGAAAAGGCGTGGCTTGCTGAAATTCGCTTATTCAGCGCTGATTTCGGCCAAGGCTACGCCGCCACTGACTTGTTGGCCTTGACGATAGGGCAATTTGGCGACGGTGCCAGCGTGGGGCGCAGTCACGGTGTGCTCCATCTTCATGGCTTCCATAATTAATAATGGCTGACCAGCGCTGACGTGCTCGCCTTCGGCAACGAGGAGTTTGATAATCGTGCCTGGCATGGGCGCTTCAAGGCTGGCATCGCCTTTGTGCCCGCGCTGTTGCTCAAGGTTGGGTGCTGGTGCAGGCGCAATCTGATAGCCAACGCCTTGCCAAACCAAGCTATGCTGCTCAAGCTGGGCTTGATAAATTTGGTCGGCTACTCGCACAACCATGCGATTCAGATGGCGACGTAGTACCACGATTTCAAATTGCTCATCACCGATCGTGATTAGCCATTCTTGGGGTGCTTGCGGCTGCGCTTTGAGCGCAAGTGTTTCTCCGGCGCTTTGATAGCGCAAGTGATGGGGCATCTGCGCGGCGCGCCATGGCACATTCCATGGGTCGGCAACTAAAGCAGCGGCAGGATCAGGCTCCAAATCAAACAAGGCGCGGGCAGCTAACGCCAAATTGGGTGGCAATTGCTGCTGCTGTAATTGCTCGCCAATCGCGTGAGTTTGCAGAAAATCGGTGGTGGTTGCGCCTTCGTGGTAGGCTGGCGTGTTAATAATCGCTTGCAGCAAAGGAATATTGGTAGTAACCCCTGCCACCTCGAAATGTTGCAGCGCATAGCGCAAACGGGCAATCGCTTGTTGGCGCTGCTCGCCCCAGACGATCAATTTTGCCAACATTGGATCATAATTAATCGTCACATGATCGCCGACCGTTACCCCAGTATCAAGCCGAATCCCTGGGCCTTCTGGCGGTGTGTAGCTGGTTAATTGGCCAATTGAGGGCAACATTTGCACTGGATCTTCAGCATACAAACGCACTTCAATCGCATGGCCAGTTTGCTGAATTGCCGCTTGATCAAAGGGCAAGCGTTCGCCGGCAGCAATCATAATTTGCAATTGCACCAAATCCAAACCCGTCACCAATTCGGTCACTGGATGCTCAACTTGCAGGCGGGTATTCATTTCGAGGAAATAAAACTTGCCATCTGCATCGAGCATAAACTCTTGAGTGCCAGCATTGGAATAATTAACAGCTTGGGCCAAACGCACTGCTGCTGCACCCATTGTGGCGCGTAATTCAGGCGTTAAGGCGATTGATGGCGATTCTTCGAGCACTTTTTGATGGCGGCGCTGAATTGAGCATTCACGTTCGCCAAGATGCAGCATCGTGCCATGCTGATCGCCGAGAATTTGAAATTCAATATGGCGTGGGCGTTCGATCAGCTTTTCTAATAAAACATGCTGATCGCCAAAGGCTGCGAGGGCTTCGCGTTGGGCCGCCGCCAAGGCTGGCAAAAATTCAGCCACACTATGCACGCTGCGCATCCCTTTGCCACCACCGCCTGCTGAGGCCTTGATAAGCAAAGGAAAGCCAATCCGTTCAGCTTCGGCCAGCAAGCGTTGTTCGCTTTGATCGTCGCCGTTGTAGCCTGGAACCGTGGGCACGCCAACCGATTCGGCCAGCCGTTTGGCGGCGCTTTTTGAACCCATTACCTCGATGGCTTCGGCGGGCGGCCCAACAAAGGCGATGCCTGCGGCGCTACAGGCGCGGGCAAAATTGGCATTTTCTGAGAGAAAGCCATAGCCTGGGTGAATTGCTTGCGCCCCAGTTTGTTGGGCAGCGGCCAGCACCGCCTCGATATTCAAATACGATTGAGCAGCGGCGGCTGGGCCAATTCGAATCGCTCGATCGGCCTCGCGAACATGCAAGGCGCGCGCGTCGGCATCGGAATACACGGCGATTGCCTCGATGCCCAATGAGCGACAAGCCCGAATTACCCGCACCGCGATTTCGCCTCGATTGGCAATTAACAAAGAGTCGAAGTAGGTCACCGTTGACACTCCGCACTAGCGATGCAGGCAGTTGCTTGCACCGTTCACGACAAATGCAGCCATTGATAGCGTTGATCAGTGGTTGCCACCATTATACCGCCCTTACTGCTTGTGCGGTGTGTCGCTAACCTCGGTTAAAATAGGCTTGTTAATATTGAGGAAGCAGTATGACCGAACAATCAATTGATGAACTCTTGCGCTCGGCCAAAGCGGCAGCGAATCAAGGCCAGATTGAACAAGCGCGAAAATTATTAAGCAGCATTGTGCAACGCGATCCCAACCATGAGCAAGCTTGGCTTTGGCTCAGTGGCGTGGTCGATTCCGCCGATAAAATGCGCTATTGTTTGGATCGCGTGCTGGCGATTAACCCAAGCAATCAGCTGGCGCTTTCGGCGCTAGAAGATTTTGATGATCTCGCTGAGCAGCGTTTTCGCAACCAAACCCAACCTTTGGAAAGCAAAACCGTGCCACTTCCTAGTGAAACTGTGCCACTTCCCAGTGAAACCGTGCGGCTTGACGCTCCCGCCCCAGCAACGCCAAAACCGCCCAAGCCAAAACCGCGTGCCCGCACTGCTGCGATGCCGCGCCCACGCCCAGAATCGATGATTGAATCGGGCACGGTGCAGGGGGTGTTACAAGGCCACCAACGGGTAACGTGGGGCTATATTGGGCTATGGGCGGGGTTGATTGCCGTGCATATGCTTTTGTTGCGCGCGCCGAATTTGGCCGAACAAAGCGTTGTTCAAGCGGTGGGCGTTGTCGCGCAGTTTGGGTTGATTATTGCGCTGATTCAACTGCCAGCATGGTGGCTATTGCTCAACAACCAAAGCCGCATTCAGCACGAAACCTTGGGCCGTACCAGCTATTTGGCCTTGCTAAGCGCTATGCTTTGGCGTAGCAGTTTGCTCTTAATTATAGGCATTGGCGTAGGATTAATTGGCCTTTGGTGGGGCGAGCCATGGTTGGCGGTGTTACGCTTGGCCCAATTATTGATTGTGGCTTGGAGCGTGTTTAATTTGATGACCCAACTCTTGCGCCCAGCCATCCCTGGCCTCGACCTTGATCGGATTGCTACAGCCAAAATGACCCAAGCCACCTTGATTTGGTTTTGTGTTTGGGCAGTCAGCTTAATTGGGGCATGGCTTTGGTAGTTAATAGCTGTTCATCAATTTATTACATCGCTGACCTAGTTTGTACTCAGGGGCCGTGCTACTATAAAACCGTTCAATACTGCTAGGAGGACCCAATGTTCAAGCGAATGTGGAGCTTGATGCTCGCGTTAACAATGGTGTTAGCAGGCTGTGGTCAAGAAGCTATCACTGCTGAAAACATCGTTACCAAAATTCGAGAAGGCCAAGCCAATACCAACGATGTTCATGCAGTTATGCGCGTCGACTACAGCTCGGATCAAGCGACTGGCTTTATCAAGGCCGAAGTTTGGTCGAGCAAAACCGGCAACAAAGATGCTGATGGCAATGAAATCAAAGCCTTCCGCGCCAAAATCCTTGATGCCAACGATGCCAACATGGTTGGCGTTGAAGTCGTCAGCGATGGCACCCAAGGCTGGTTGTACGAGCCTGCTGAAAATAAAGTGTATGTTGGTACCGCTGCTGAGTTGAGCCAATCGCAAATGGGCCAACCAGATCAAGAGCAAGGCCAAGGCGGTCGCGGTCGCATGGACCAAACCGCAATGCTTGGTCAATTGCAAAGTGTGGTTGAAAAAGGCTTGGATGCCTTGACGATCACCATCTTGGGCGAAGAAAAAGTTGCTGGCTTTGATACCTATAAAGTAAGCATTGCCCCAAAGGCAGATACCCAACAACAATTGCCAATCGATCTTTTGGTTGATATCAATGTTTGGTTAGAAGATAGCAACTGGATGCCTGTCAAATTTGTGCTTGATGCCAAAGATATGGGCAATGTCAGCTTTGCTGCCGAAACCCTCGAAGTCAACAAAGGCATCGACAAAGCGGTATTCAGCGCCCAGCCACCAGCAGGTGCTGAAGTCGTCAAAATTGCCGATATGATCAAGGAAATGGAACAAGCTGCGCCAACCACCGATTTGACCTTGGATCAAGCCAAGACCCAAGCAGGCTTCAGCTTGTTGGCTCCGAGCGAAACCTTGGGCACCAACTTGAGCGATGTTCAATTGCTGAAGCTTGCTAAAGCAACCACGGTGATCCAAACCTACGCTGGCGCTGACCTCGAATGGACTTTGGTTCAAGCCAAGGGCGATGATCCAGATGCTAAGATCGAACGTGGCGGCACGCAAGTAACCGTCCGTGGCGTTCAAGGCACCTTGATTGAAGGCCGTGGTAATGTTGGGGTTGTCTTGACTTGGCAAGAAGCCGATGTAACCTTTGTGATCACTGGCAACATCGATGGCGAACAAGCCACCAAGATTGCTGAAAGCCTCAAGTAAACCTCGATTACTCTAAAACCGAAGGCGTGCCTAACGATATGTTGGGCACGCCTTTTTTGATCGTTGGCTGAATTTGGGTAGTTCCCAACATCTAATGCACGGTTGATTAGGCTAAGCCGCGATAGGCTCCGCCATCAATTAAAAACGTTTGGCCCGTGATATAGCCAGCGCGAGTTGAGGCGATGAAGGCGATCAAGGCGCCAATTTCGTCGGGCTGGCCCATACGGCCAACTGGGGTGTTGTTGGTAATGCCAGCAGCTTCTTGCTCGAAGCTTGTGCCTTTGTTGGCCGAGCGTGCAGCAAAAATTTCGCTTACTCGCTCGGTTAAGGTAAAGCCTGGGGCAAGGTTGTTGACGGTAATTCCGCTTGGCCCAAGCTGCGTTGCCAACGAACGTACCAAGCCAACCACGCCAGGCCGAATCGCACTGGAGATCAGCAGATCGTCCATTGGTTGCTTGACGGTGGCGCTAGTGATGGTGATAATTCGGCCCCAACCAGCAGTTTTTAAATGCGGTAAGGCTACCCGAATTAGCCGCACAACGCTCATAAATGTTAGGTTCCAGCCCTGCTCCCACGCTGCATCATCGAGATTATCAAAATAGCCTGGTGGCGGGCCGCCTGCGTTGGTCACTAAAATGTGCAAGCCGCCAAAATGGGCTACGGTTTGTTCGATTGCGTGTTGAATTGCTGCTGGATCGGTCACATCGGCGACAACTGCGAGCACGTCGCTATTGGTTGCGGCCTGAATTGCGGCGGCAGTTTGCTTTATTGTGGCCTGATTGCGGCCACAAATTGCAACCTTGGCTCCTTCGCGGGCCAATTCCAAGGCTGCTGCATGGCCCAAGCCTTGGCTACCAGCCGCTACGAATGCCACTTTATCGGCTAAACCTAAATCCATAGATAACCCCCCTTGAAAAGGATGAAGGATGAGGGATGAAGGATGAACACTTTATTGGCTAGCGATAGCTATTTTTATCGATAGAAGCGAATCATAGCATCTAAGTTCCAACCCTCTGAAAAGGATGAAGGATGAAAGAACGATACAAAGGATGAGGGATGAAGGATAAAAATACTATTTGAAAAGGATGGAGGATGAAGGATGAAATTGTCCTGAAATTTAGTAAGGATTGATCAATTTAAACAAATAGGTTACATGGTTGAAAGGATGAGGGATGCAAGCCAAACGCCAATAGTTCAGTAATCTGTGGCGAAAATAAGGAATGAAGGATGAATCGTTATTAAAGGAAATGACTCCCTCATAATTCATCCTTCATCCTTCATAATTGCTTAGGCTTGGTACGTGCCGGCAGTGGTTGTGCCGCCTTTACCAGTCCAGTTGGTGTGGAAGAATTTGCCACGTTCTGCATCGACCCGTTCGTAGGTGTGAGCGCCGAAGTAATCGCGTTGGGCTTGCAACAAGTTGGCTGGCAAATTGCCAGTGCGATAGCCATCGAAGAAGGCCAATGCGCTCGACAAGGCTGGAACTGGAATCCCAGCAGTGACCGCGTGGGCAATCACGCGGCGCCAGGCTGCCTGCGATTGCTGCACTTCGTTGCTGAAATAGGGGTCGAGCAATAAATTTACCAATTCAGGATTATTGCGATAGGCTTCTTCGATTTTGCCCAAGAAGGCTGAGCGAATGATACAGCCACCTCGCCACATCAAGGCAATGCCGCCATAATTCAGGTTCCAGCCCTGTTCATTGGCGGCGGCCCGCATCAGCATATAACCTTGGGTATACGAAACGATTTTGGCTGCATACAAGGCTTCGCGCAGATCGTTGACCAAGGCCGTGCGATCGGCAGTTGGTTGGTCGGCGGGGCCGTTGAGCACCTTGGCTGCCTCGACCCGTTCGGCTTTGAGCGCCGACAAGAAGCGGCTAAACACAGCTTCGCCAATCAACGTCAGCGGAATGCCATTATCCAAAGCTGAAACAACCGTCCATTTGCCAGTGCCTTTTTGGCCTGCGCTATCCAAAATCTTATTGACCAGCGGCGCGCCATCAGTATCGCGGAAGGCCAGAATATCGCTGGTAATTTCGATCAGATACGAATCGAGCTTGCCTTGGTTCCATTGGCCAAACACGGTGCTCATTTCATCGGCGCTGAGGCCGAGCGAACGCATCACATCGTAGGTTTCGCCAATTAATTGCATGTCGCCATATTCGATGCCATTGTGAACCATTTTAACGAAGTGGCCTGCGCCGCCTTCGCCAACCCAATCGCAACATGGCGAGCCATCATCAACTTTGGCAGCGATGGCTTGGAAAATGGGCTTGACATGGGGCCAGGCTGCTGGCGAACCACCAGGCATAATTGAAGGGCCATGGCGCGCCCCTTCTTCGCCGCCAGAAACCCCGGTGCCGATGAATAACAAGCCTTTGGCTTCGAGGTCGGCGGTGCGGCGGTTGCTATCGCTAAATAACGAGTTGCCGCCATCGATGATAATATCGCCTGGCTCAAGCAATGGCACCAATTGATCGATGGTGGCATCGACCGCGCTGCCAGCCTGAATCATCAACATAACCCGACGTGGGCGTTTGAGCTTGGAAACCAACTCTTGCAACGAGTGTGCTCCAACCACGTTCGTGCCTTGGGCTTCGTTGGCCAGAAACTGATCAACCTTGCTGGTGGTACGATTATAGACAGCGACCACAAATCCGTGATCGTTCATGTTCAAGACCAAATTTTGGCCCATGACGGCCAATCCGATTAAGCCAATATCGGCTGTTGCATCCATGAGTTCTAAGCCTCCGCACAAAGAATGGCCTTCGACTCTCTCGCTTAACTATACCAGCCACAGCGTTGGGGCGGAGTAACAGCTTATTCTATTCTATACCAATCTTAGCATTTGAGACATGGTTTAGTTTAATTCTTCAATATCGTGAACGTACCAGATACCATCTTCATTAACTAAGGTGATTGACTCATACAGTTTAATCAGTGGTGATCGGGCAATCCGATTTGCTTTCGTAATCAATACCATTTCGCCTGAAATAATTTTAAGCGTAATTTTTCGATCTTTATCTTCTGAAATAACTTCGTATTCAATTGGAGTAACATAGGCTTTGGTGATCATGGGGGCAAATGCTGCCATATCTCCGCTAAATTCGCCGTTAAATCCTTCCATTAGTTGATCAGCATATGCTTCTGAGTTATTCCGATATTGGCGGCTAAAGTAGCGTTCGATTAAAGGTTTTCCGGTAATCTGATGCCCATTTGCGGTATAGGTTTGTGGATTAACGAGCATTTTAAAGAGATCATCGAGCATTGCCGTGGTGCGGTCTTGGGCGCTGACCTTTGGCGTTGGGGGCGGCGTTTTGACTGCATTGCTTAAATAACTAAGCCCAATACACAGCGCAACTAAGCCAAGTGTAGCAAAAACCAACCATTTTAAAACCTTGGCTGCCCTGCTTGGCTGCACATGAGGATAGGCAACTTGCCCATATTGGGGCTGGATTTGCCCATGCATTGGCGGCGCATAGGCTTGGTTGGGCTGCGCATAGCCAGCTTGAATCGGTTGGACATAGCCCATTGGCGCTTGCGGGTAGCTAGCTTGGATTGGCTGAACATAACTTGGTGGCGCAGCTGATATGCCTGCTGACAGATTGCTTAATTCTGCTAACGATGGAGTTGCGCTTGGAGCTAATGGCCGAATGCCTGTGTTCGGCGCACTGGTCGGGAGTGGTGGCGTGGCAATTGGATTGCTAGTCGGCGCTGCTTCAGTTGCATTGTTGCTAAACCATGTTGATTTTGGCAATTCAACGCTGGCAACTGCTGGCGGTGCTGTCGGAGCATCAAGCAATTGCAAACCGTGTTTGGCCGCAGCATTGGTTGGATCGAACGCTAAGATGCGTTGGAAACAATCGCGTTTTTGCTCTGTAGCTTCGACAACTTCAGCTAAGAACAGCCATGTTTCGACGTGTTTGCTATCAAGGCGTAAAGCTTGTGAAGCCAATTGCTTGGCTTTAGCGCGATCTCCTCCATGCAAGGCATTACGAGCCTCGGTTAATAATTCGGCGATGTGCATTGTTCTTCCCTCAATGGTTGGAGCCTTTGCTCAATAATCGCCCTAGTATAGCATTGCTTTGCAGCTTAATGTAGCGACTTTTGATGGAATATATTAATTACCATACGCTTGATGTGAGTTATGATGAAAGCATTGCTTGACAAACAAGGACGGAAGTCCCACGATGGAAGTGCTTACCCACCATCCGAAGGAGTTCCGTCCATGGCTAGTATAGCATTTTCTGACCTGAT
>NZ_LGKP01000034.1 GCF_001306135.1 Herpetosiphon geysericola
TGCCGATTTATTTCCGACCCTGCCGCATCAAAGCCAATTCAATCGTCATGCTCGCCGCCTGTGTGGCCTGCTTGAACCATTACGCCAGTCGTGGCTCCGCTCCTGGGCAACCATTACTCGTCCGCAGGTCATTCTGGATACCAAACCGATTCCCGTGGTTGGGTATGCCCGCCCCAAAACCCGCAGCGATTTTGCTGGCAGTGCCAGCTATGGGTACTGTGTTAGCCGCAAATTGCATTATTTTGGCTATAAACTGGTCATGCTCACGACCCTGGATGGCATTCCCGTCGCCTATGATCTCGTTCCTGCCCATACCGATGAGCGAGCCGCTGCGGACGAACTACTCGACCGAATCACGAATGCCGATGTCTGGGCGGATAAAGGCTTTCTTGGTCAACAATGGCAGCAGGCGGTGCGGAACACGACTACGAATCGCATCTGGACGGCCAAACGCCACAATCAACGACGGAATCCCGCGCCATTTGATGCGCTCCTCGGGTCGATCCGTGAACGGATCGAAGGGACGTTTCATGAACTGCAAAACACCGGACGGCATGTCGAGCGCTTGTTGGCCAAAACCGTAGAAGGCTTGGCGACCCGTATTGCGAGCAAGGTGACCCATCTGGTCTTAAAAGCCGTGTTGCGTGCACGCTTTGGGATCGATGTGCTCACCTTCACCATTCTTAAAGAAGCCTAACTCACATCAAGCGTACCATATGCTGCGCAATACGAACCACGCTACGCCAAGCCATAGCCCAATAATCAAGCCCGCAGCAATATAACTCACGGGCTTGGTTGGTACTTGGCTTTGTTGAACTTTGAGGCTATATTCGTGCCAAACCTCGGTTGGAATCAGCTTGATTGTTAACATAATGCCGAGCGGCAGCAGCAGCAAATCATCCACATAGCCCAAAACCGGAATGAAATCGGGTATCAGATCGATTGGGCTGAATGCATAGCCAAGCGTGCAAAGCGCTAAGGCTTTGGCATACCACGGCACCCGTGGATCAGGCCATGCAAGCAGTAGTACGCTTAGTTGTTGTTTAAGCTGGCGCGCTCGCTGTTGCCAGGTGGCAAATTGCTGCTTCATTCTTGGGGTTGCTCAGGGTGCACATTCAGCAAATTGAGGTAAATCTGCTCATCAAGTCGAGCTTGACGTAACTGATCGCCCCAAAGAATTGGCTGAATGCCCCGCCAACGCTCCTGCAGAAAAGCTTCAATAGCGGCAACGCTCTGTTGTGGGTCGGCAACCTTGGCTTCGTAGGCCAACGCGGCAGTGCGCATGGTGCAAAATCCGCCTTGGCATGGCCCCATGCCAATCCGCGTATCGCGGCGCAAATCGTCGATGCTGGTTGCCCCTGCTTGCCATGCATCAAGCAGCCGTTGGCGCGTCACCAACTCGCATTCACAAATTAAATCGCCATAGCTTTGTTCGGCTTCGATAGTTGCCAGCGGGGCGCCAACCGTAAACAAGCGGCGTTGATCAGGCGCTGGAATCGCTTCGTCGGCAGTACGACATGGCATCGTATTGCCAAGCTGCTTGGCAACTACATCAACCGTGCGTTCGGCCATCATTCGATAGGTTGTGTATTTGCCGCCCACGATTGAGACAAAGCCAGCCACGCCGTCGCGTTGGACATGATCGAGCACCTTGAAATCGCGGCTAAGCTCGCGATCATCGGTGGTAATTTGTTCGCGATAGAGTGGGCGCACCCCAGCCCAAGCGCGGAGCATGCGGGCCTGAGCCAAGCCAGGAATCAAAATCTCGCCTTCATCTAAAACGGTGGCAATTTCATGGGCCAACATCGAGCGATCATCAGGGTCGGGCACGCTTTCATCGGTGGTGCCAGCAACGCAGACCGTGCGCACTGGCACAATAATATCGCCATCGCCTGGCTGCTTGCAGCGATTGATCACACTATTAACCAGGCGATGATTGAAGGCCACCATCACGCCTTTGCCCGCCACAATATCGACCGCAACCCCAGCCATTGCGGCGATGCGCCCAGCCCAAGCTCCAGCAGCATTAATCACGGCACTGCAAGCTAGATTAAATTCCTCGCCAGTCAAATTGTTGCGCAAGCGAGCGCCAACAACTGTGCCTGCCTCGACGATTAAATCAACAACTTCGTGATAGAGTAAGGTCTGCCCACCATACTCACGCGCTGAACGGACATTGGCCTCGACGGTCAAAAAGGCATCAGCTGAGCCATCGGCAACCTCGAACGCATGCGAAATGCCGCGATTGAGTGCTGGCTCGCGTTGCAAGAGCGTGCTGACCCGCACTTGTTGGGCTGGCACACCTGCGGCAAAACACAAGCCCAAAAATTCCTCTGCATAGCGTTTGGGGTCGTGGGGAGTTGACACAAAATAGCCACTGGTATCTTCGATGCAATGCGGAATAATGCGGCGCAAAATCTGGTTTTCGATCGCGCAATCGCGGGCGGCTTCGCGGTCGCGGCCAATATAGCGTGCCCCAGAGTGGAGTAAGCCGTGGTAGCGTCCGGTTGTGCCATCGGCCAAATCGCGGCGCTCGACCAATGTGCAGCGCAAGCCACGCATTGCCAAATCGCGCAAGACCCCAGTGCCAGTTGCGCCGCCGCCAATGACTAAAACATCAGTTGAACTAGGCATGATCGAACATCCTTGTAGCAGGTTAAACACCACGAAGATTTAAAGCAGCAAGCGCGTTAAATCTTCGTGCGAAGCAGATTAATTGGGTAATTAAGCCTTACCAGCGGCCAATTTGTGGGCCAGCAGGGAACATCGCGCCGACCGAGATCCCAGTGTGAATCCGTTGAATGACTTCGCCCAAGAGCGGCGCAACCGATTTGACTACCAAGGCTGGCCAGCGTTTTTCTGGCGGCAAGGTGATGGTGTCGGTGGTGACAAAGCGCTCAATTGGGCTATTTTTAAGCCGTTCAACCGAATCGCCATAGAACAATGGATGGATACAGCAGGCCCGAACCGAACGGGCGCCGCGCTCCATCAACAGCTCCGAAACTCGAATCATGGTGTGGCCAGTCGCAACTTCATCATCGACGATCACACAATCGTGGCCTGCAACATCGCCCAAAATTGCCAAATGGCCAACCGTGCCATCGTGGTGGTTGATGCGGCGTTTTTCGACCAAGGCAAGGGGCATATTAACAGCTTCGGCAAAGTTGCGAGCTTTTTTGGCAAAGCCCAAGCCAGGCGAAACGATGATGCCATTTTCCAAGCCCCACGATTTGACCTCGTTGGTCAGTAAGTGCATGGTGCTCATTTCATCGACTGGAACGCTGAAGAAGCCTTGAACTTGGCCTGCATGCAAATCGAGGGTCAGCACCCGTTGCGCGCCAGCAGCTACAATCAAATCGGCCAACAAACGGGCGGTAATTGGCACCCGAGGTTGGTCTTTTTTATCGGTACGGCCATAGGCAAGGTAGGGAATAACGGCGGTAATGCGACCAGCAGAAGCCCGTTTGAAGGCATCGAGCATAATCAACATTTCCATAATCAGGTGGTTAAGCGGAGAACCTAACGATTGCACCACGAACACATCTTGTTCGCGGACACTCTCTTCGATTTTGACAAAAATATTTTCATTAGGAAAAGTATGGATGCTCAGTTCACCGTGGCGGATGCCAATGTACGAGCTGATCGCCTGCGCCAGGGTTGGGTTGCCCGACCCACTAAAAATGCGCATTTCATCAAAACGGCTCACGCGGTGTTCTCCTTATACTTGCAATAGCTGCTGGCTGGCTGCATTGCCAACCAGCAATCTGCGAGAAATGCTATAACGTAATAGCGTGTTCAAACTCAGCGGCCTCTGCATGAGGGCCAATAATTGCTAAGTATAAGTTATCTGGGCGAATTAGGCGCTGCGCCACCCGTTGAATGTCTTCCAAGGTCACGGCCTCGATCCAAGCAACAATTTGCTCGACGGGAATAACTTCGCCGTAGCGTAGTTCGTGGCGGGCATTGCGATTGGCAACCGACCATGTATCCTCAAGCCCAAGCAACATGCCACCTTTAACTTGCTCTTTGATGCGGTGCAATTCTGCTGGCGTAACCCCGTTATCGCGTAATTTGCGCAACTCTGCGACGACGGCGCTAATTGCATCGACGGCCTTGCTGACTTCCACGCCACCGTAGATGATCCACTTGCCAGCGTCGTCGTATTCGGCGGTGTAGGAGCCGACGCTATAGGCCAAGCCGCGTTCTTCGCGAATTTCTTGGAACAAGCGCGACGACATGCCGCCGCCAAGGATACTATCGAGCACGCTCAAGGCCCAGCGGTCGCTATCGCCATAACCAAACGATTTCAGCCCGAGCACAAAATTGGTTTGTTCGGTCGGTTTATTCAACAGATGCACAACTGGAGCGTTGCCAAAACTGTTGGTTGCAATTGGCTTGGGCACTTCAAGGCTGCGATAACTGCCAAAGAGGCTGGTTAAGCGATCGACAATTTCGGTGCTATTAAAGTTGCCAGCCAAGGATATGACCGTATTGCCAGCAACATAATGCTGATCGCGATAGGCTAAAAGATCCTCGCGGGTAAACGACCCAACACTTTCGAGCGTGCCAGCAATATCGCGGCCAATTGGCTGGTCGCCCCACATTAATTCATCGAGCAGTTGATGGACCCATTGGGCGGGTACATCGAGCGACATTTTAATTTCCTCTTGAATCACCCCGCGTTCTTTTTCGATTTCTTTTGGCTCGAATAAAGCAGCGTTGAGCATATCAGTTAATACATCGATGCCACGTTCGGTATGAATATTGGCAACTTTACAGTAATAACAAGTTGTGTCGTAGGACGTGGCGGCATTGATATAGCCGCCAATGCCTTCGATGGCATCGCTTAAATCTTTGGCAGTGGGATATTTGGCGGTGCCTTTAAAAAACATATGCTCTAAAAAATGCGAAATCCCAGTTAGGCGGGCATTTTCGTAGCGCGAACCAACTTGAGTAAAAATACCCATCGAAACCGAATGGGTATGAGGCATTTCATCGGTATAAATCCGCAGACCATTTGGCAAAACTACTTTTATAGGGGCCATGGTATACTCCTAAAACCTGGTTAAATCATCACATTTCGCAATGGTTTAGGTTAATCATAACACGGCATTTTGTGCCAAGAAACAGCTCTTTTGGTGGTGATATGCACCACCCTTGCATCCAGAAACGTAGCCATGGAAGAAGTTGCGCTATTGCCTCTTTTTGAATCAATCGCTCCATTGCAATAGCCAAGCGCGGTTTAACAAGGCTGCATAGCGGTCATGTCCTATCAATGGTTGATTGGTCATCCAACTGGATACACTGCGATTAACCTAATAATCACCCCTTAATCAGTTCTTCATCAAAGAGAGAGTGTGGTATAATACAGAGCATCAATCACCAATTAGTCCCGCTTTTTTAGTCCCAATCAGCGCCTTATGGGCGTGAAATCCCAAGCTCTCCCCACATCGGTTGTACTATTTTCAGCCACGGGGTTCTCTCTGCAATCATCTGCCAAACTCTGTTTTAGATGGGTTTGGTTCAGGCTATAGATTGATATGCGAATTAAGGCACTGTCGATAAGGAGGTTGATTTTCGTCGTTGTATTCCCAACTCGCCCAGGTCTGAATTCGATATAGCTGAAGGAGTAACTGGTAGTGAAACATCGTTACACTCGTTTAGCAACGGTCTTAGCGTTGTTAACCATGTTAGCGGGCAATTTAAGCGCTAACAACGTCACGCGGGCAGCAGAACCCCTCAAGCCCAGTGTCGAAACGGCAACTGATTCGCTGCAAGTGAATCAAAGCACTGCTAACCGTTCAAACAAACCCACTCTTGCCCCATTGTATGGTGAATTTGCCAAGTCTGGCTCGGTTAAAGTTATTGTTCAGTTCCACGAAGCTCCGTTGGCAACCTATGCTGGCGACGTTAATGGTTTGAAGGCCACTGCCAATGCGCAAACTGGCCGTAACAAACTCGATGTCAAGACGGCTGATTCCCAAGCCTACTTGAAGTATCTCGATGGCAAGCATGCAAGCTTCCTGAAAGATGTCCAAGCCAAATCAAACCAAATCAAGCAACTTGCCGATTATCAAGTAGCCTTGAACGGGATGTTCTTGGAAGTTGATGTTTCAGCAATTACCGTATTGCGCAATCACCCTGAAGTTGCTTCGGTTGAAGTTGCTCCAGTCGAAAAGCTCGATACCGATAGCAGCAACCAATTTATTGGCACTGCTAGCTTTTGGCAAAATCTTGGCGGTGGCAACACTGGCACCAATGCTGGTGAAAACATTGTGATTGGGGTTATCGATAGCGGTATCTACAACCCTTCAAGCACCTTTACCACCACTGGTATCCACCCATCATTGCGCGACCCATCACCAGTTGGTGGCGATTACAGCGCATGGCCAGGTGGCTACAAAGGGATTTGTGCTACCAATCCTCCTGCGAATCAAGTATCACCAGACAACAGCTTTGGCGCTTGTAACGACAAGCTGATTGGGGCTTGGTGGTACAACGGCGGTGGGATTGCTAACCCTGGTGAAGCGAAATCACCAATGGACCAAAGCGGTCACGGCACCCACACCGCTACAACTGCTGGCGGTAACGGTGGCACCGTTTCACCATTCGGCACCGTTTCTGGGGTTGCACCTCGCGCCCGCATTATCGCCTACAAAGTCTGTTGGGAAGAAGATCCAACCGATACTGAAGACGGCGGTTGTAACGGCGGTGACTCAGTTTCAGCTATCAACCAAGCCTTGATCGACGGCGTTGATGTGTTGAACTACTCGATCAGCGGCGGCAACTCACCATGGACTGATGGCGTTGAAGTTGCGTTCCGTAACGCCAACGCTGCTGGCGTGGTTGTTAGCGCCTCAGCTGGTAACGCTGGTACCGTTGGTAGTGTTGCTCACAACTCACCATGGTTGATCACCGTTGCTGCTAGCACCCAAGCTCGCGAATTCAAAGGCTATATTAGCAACTTAAGCGGTGGCACTGGTGCTGCTCCAACCCCATTGGTTGGTGCGTCACTCTACCCAGGCTCAGTTACTGGCCAAATCAAATTGGCTCCACCCCAAGCAGGTGAAACTGTTGCCCCAAGTTTGTGTGTATCGCCCTATGCCCCAGGCACCTTCCAAGCAACCGATATTGTGATTTGTCGCCGTGGTAACAATGCCCGCGTGCTCAAATACGCCAACGTGTTTGCTGGCGGCGCTGGTGGCGGGATTATCGTTAACGCTACCGACAACCAAGGGATTGTTGCCGACTACTGCGCCAAAGTCTGTGTTCACCTCGAAAAGAACGCAACCTTGGAAAGTGCAGCTGGCGAAGCTTTGGTAACCTACGTTCAATCAGGCACCGTCACCGGTAAAGCCGATGGTGGGGTCAAAGTTACTGGCCCTGGCGATAAGATGGCTGGCTTCAGCTCAATGGGTCCTTCGCCAGTCAAAAACTTGATCAAACCAGACGTAACCTTGATTGGGGTTGATGTTAACGCAGGCCATACTGCTGATGTTTGGGACAACGATTTCGTCGATGGCGAATTGTTCCAAGTTATCGGTGGTACCTCAATGTCAAGCCCGCACAACGCTGGCGTGACCGCCTTGATGCGCCAAAAATACCCAACTTGGACTCCATTTGAAATCAAATCGGCCTTGATGACGACTGCTAAGACCAGCGTTGTCAAGCCAGATGGCGTAACCCCAGCTGATCCATTCAACATGGGTGCTGGTCGCGTCGATTTGACCAAAGTATTCAGCGCTGGTTTGGTGCTGAACGAAACTGTTTCAAACTTCGTTGCAGCAAATCCATCAGCTGGTGGCAACCCTGCAACCTTGAACATTGCCAGCGCCGCCAACGACGCATGTGCAATTGAATGTACGTGGACGCGGACTGTCAAGAATACCTTGAGTGTTGCAACAACCTGGACGGTCAGCGGTTCAACCTCGCCAGTCACGGTTACTGCAACTCCTGCAAGCTTGAACTTGGCTCCAGGTGCAACCGGCACCATCACGATCAAGGCTAATGTTGCTGGCCGCCCAATCAATGGCAACTGGATCTTTGGTGAATTGCGCTTGACTGAATCAGCCAACCGCGCACCAGCAGTCCACTTCCCAATTGCAGTCAAGGCAACTTCAGGTGGCGTGCCCGCTAACGCTTCGGCAACCACCCGCCGCGATAGTGGCAAGGTGACTGTTGGTGGCTATAACGCTATCAATGTTACCAACTTGACCATCCGCGAATTTGGTTTGACCAAAGGTCTGCAGGTTACTGAAGTTATCACTGGTGACAGCGATGACGGTTCAGTCTATGATGACATCAATGATGGTACCTTCTACGAATCGTTTGTGATTCCTGCTGGCGCAAGCAAATTTGCCGCCCGCATCGCTGAAACGACCTCAGAAGATGTCGACATGTACATTTTCCGCGATACCAACGGCGATGGCATTCCTCAAGAAAGCGAAGAAATTGGTACCGCAACGACCCCATCAGCCTTAGAAACCTTCACGTTGGCTAACCCAGCTGCAGGGACCTATATTATCTTGGTGCAAAACTGGGCCGAATCAGTCAATGCTCCAGATCCAATTACGCTCGAAGCCTACTATATTCCAACCACCAACCTTGGTAACTGGGATGTTGTTGGCCCAGCCAACGTTTCAGGCAGCGCTCCATTCAGCGTTGATATTTACTGGGACGAGCCAGCTCTCGAAGCTGGTGATGTTTGGTTCGGCGAATTTGACCTTGGCACTAGCCCAGCCAACCCAGGTAGCATTGGCCGCACCACCTTCCGGCTCGAAGTCTTGGAGCCAGAAGTGAGCGTCAATGTGAGCGATACAACGGTTGATGTTGGCGAATACGTCACCTATACCTTGACGATTTCCAACGCTGCCGCGATGGACGATACCTTCTACATTACCAACACCTTGCCTGTCGGCTTGGAATTAGATGCAAGCAGCTTGCCTGCTGGCGCTAGCTACAACGCTGGAACCCGCACCATCACTTGGAGCGGCGTGGTCGAAGGTGCTGAAACAGGCTATACCTTCAGCGATAGCCGCAACGGTGGCATAGCATTCGATAACTTCGATGTTTCAGCCGATGCGAACGCTACCGCCGTTTGTGCCGAAGCTCCATTCGCCTCATGTGATGAAGCACTCATTGGCTTTGATATTGCACCATTCAATATTCGCGCCTTTGATGTCAATCACAGCGACGTGCTGATTAGCTCAAATGGTACCTTGCACCTTGCCGAGGTTGGGGCCAACGATGAGCTGTTCACCGCACAGCAAATGCCTGATCCAACCGCTCCTAACGGAACGTACTCAGGTTTGTGGACTGACTTGGACTTGAACGGTACCTCAGCATCCGATCCAGGCGCAGGCGAGTTCTATGTCTTGATTGTTGATGGGGTCAATCCAAACGAGCCTACCGCACCTTATGTCGCAATCGAATACCAAGGTGCTCAACAATTTGGTTCAGCCACTTCGAACCTTAACTTTACCAATTATGCCCGCGCTGATGGTGAAGTATCAGAGTTCTGTACTGTCTATGGTACGCTCACTGGCAACTTAACCACCTTCCCTGATGGTGTTGCAGTTGGGATCGAAAACCTTGATGGTACACTGGGCTCAAGCTACTACTACAGTGGCGATAGCGCAACTAGCGCCAACGTTCCAACCGCTGGTACAACCATCTGTACTTCGGTTGGCGCAGGCGAACCAGGTACGCTGACCTTGACCTACCGCGCTCGCGCAACCCAAGCTGGCACCTTAACCAACAGTTTTGTCTTTAGCTCAGCTGCTGATCGCAACCAAGCAAATGTCGACGTTGCAATCGAAGCAGTTCAAGCTGTGTTCAAGATGTTCTTGCCATTGGTTAACAAGACGTCGTAAGTTCTGACCAATTGTCGGTTACAATGCCCTCACTCATTGCGAGTGAGGGCATTTTTTATTTGAGATTGCTCAATGTTGTATGATCTTGCAGCGTTTTTTAGCCAGGCTGCTGCACCATTGCAGCAACGCATGACGTGGTTGATGCACTATGCAGCTGAGCAGCGTTTGGCCTGTTATGTGGTTGGTGGCTGTGTCCGCGATTGGTTGCTGGCGCGCCCAGTTGGCGATATTGATCTTGTGGTTGAGGGCGATGCAATTGCGCTGGCCGAGGCTTGGACCACAGTCTGGCCTGATCAGCTGCACACCCACCCGCCATTTGGTACCGCTACCGTGAGTTGGTTGGATGCTGGCGCGCTGGTCAGCTTGGATCTGATTTCAGCCCGTCGTGAATCCTATCCCCAACCTGCGGCCTTGCCAATCGTTCAGTTTGCGCGCTTAGCTGATGATTTGGCGCGGCGCGATTTTACCATTAACTGTTTGGCCTTGCAGCTTGCCAACCAACCAACCAACGTAATTGACCCACACAATGGGTTGGTAGATCTGCAACGTGGTTTGATTCGAGTCTTGCATAAGCGCAGTTTTATCGATGACCCAACCAGAATCTTGCGCGCCTTGCGCTTTGCAGCACGTTTAGAATTTAGGCTTGAGCCATCCACTGCCGAGCTGTTGCAGCAAGGCTTGCCATGGCTCGATCAGACCACGCCTGCTCGTTTGTGGAATGAATTGGGCTTGCTGTTAAGCGAGCCAAGTGCGTTCAAAGCGTTAAGTTTGGCTGATGAGTGGGGTGTGTTGCAACAACTATGTGGCTGTGCTTGGCCACAAGCCCTCAATCACCAAGCCCAATGCTTGCTTCCAAATTTGCCAAACGAGCAATTGGCCATTAGCTGGTTGCTGTTGATGAGCCAGCTTTCTCCAAACGCTGCTCAAGCTCAAACCAAACGCTTTGGCCTGCCCAAGCCCATTCGCCAAGCAGTTGGGCAATGGCATGCGTTAGCAACTACTGCTGCTATGCTGAACACTACGCTCTCTGCGGGCAAGCTTGATCGCTTGCTTAGCCCGTTTGAGCCGTTGGTTTTGCAGGTTTGGGCCAGTACCCAAACACCTCTCGTTCAACAGCAAATAGCCTACTATTTGCAGGCGTTGCGGCCAATTGCCAGCCAGCTAAGCGGGCGTGATTTGCAGGCCCAAGGGATTAAGCCAGGCCCAGAGTATAAAACGCTGCTTGCCGCTGCGCGTGAACGCCAACTTGATCAATTTGCAGCTGAAAATCCTAATCTTTGCTAAGATAGATGTGGATGAGCCAAGGCGATCATCAGCTGTTTCGGCCCGAGCAGAATCGCTCTTGAACTAGGAGTAATGCCAATGACGACATTCGATTTAAGTGGCAAGGTGGCAATTGTAACTGGTGCATCACGGGGAATTGGCGAGGCAATTGCCCACCATTTTGCCCAAGCAGGAGCCAAGGTTGTGGTTTGCGCGCGCAAATTAGAAAGCCTGCAAACCGTCGCCGATAGCATTAATCAAGCTGGTGGTACGGCGTTGGCCGTAGCATGCCACACTGGCAAGCGCGAGCAAGTGCAAGCGGTGGTCGCCCAAACCTTGGCCGAATGGGGCCGAATCGATATTGTGGTCAATAATGCAGCAACCAATCCGCATTTTGGCCCGTTGCTCAACTCCGATGGTGCCCAATGGGATAAAACCTACGAGGTCAATGTTAAAGGCTATTTTTGGTTGATCCAAGCGGCAGCTGAGGCCATGCAAGCCCAAGGCGGTGGCTCGATTATCAATGTGGCTTCGGTGGCAGGCTTGCAACCAGCAACCGCAATGGGAATTTATAGCATTTCTAAGGCGGCTGTGATTGCCATGACCAAGCAGTTGGCTCAAGAATTAGGCCCGTTCAATATTCGAGTTAATGCTTTGGCTCCAGGCTTGATCAAAACCAAATTTAGCTCAGCGCTGTGGGATAACGAGGATCTGAATCAGAAAATTGTGGCTGGCACCCCGCTAGGCCGAATTGGCACCGTCGATGAAGTTGCTGCTGCTGCCTTATATCTGGCCAGCGATGCCGCCGCCTTTACCACAGGTACCGTGATGACAATGGATGGCGGCAGCCTTGTTGGCGGGATTTTGGGCTAGCGATAGAACAAAGAACATAGAGTATAGAACATAGGGCAGAGATCAGGAGTTTGGGATAATATTTCAACCACGAAGGACACGAAGAGCGCGAAGAAAATGCGGCGTTAGGCTATCGGTGCTTGGTTTGAAATCTCAACAATTGTTCCGATAGCCCATAGCCTAGCCCCCGAATCCTGATCCCTAGCTCCTACTTCATCCTTCATCCCTCATCCCTCTGCCTTTACTCTTTGCCCCGAATATTTCCTTTATCCTTCATCCCTCCTCCTTCATACTTTTTAAATATCTGGCATTGGTTCTGGTTCGCCGAGTGCATCGCCATACCAGCGTTCGAGCCAGGCCAAGGCCTCGCTGAGCCGAGCTTGCGGCATGCGGCGGTAGGTTGTGATGCCCCATTGGCGATACAAGCCATCAAAAATTGCTGGGTATTCATTGCGTCGCGAGCGTTCGCCCACAACTTGGGCAACCCGCCGCACCGTTCTGGCCAATAACACCGCGTTGGCCTCAATTTCAGCGCTCATGCCGCCCATTTCGCGGGCCTCAACATCGGCGCTAAGCTGGCGCTCAAGCAACATCTGCTCGCGGGTTAGGTTGGCCACGGCCAACGCGCCACGATAGGCCACCTCTGCTTGGCTTTGCTCCCAACGATTGGGCAATAGTTGGTCGTTGGTTTCAAAGCCTTGCGGGCGAAAGCTCTGCCACAGCACCGAGGCCATTTCGTTGCTCAAGGCCTGAACAACTGGCGCCGCCTCTGCACTCACGCTCTTGGGATCAAGCCCTGCCACCCACAAGGGAATCAGATCGATCCGCAAACATGGCTGGCGCTCATCCTCGCCATCGAGATTGGGCACACTCAGTGGGCGTAAGCCCGTTGCCAAGGTGGCATGCGCTTTGATTCGCTTGAGCTGCGGTGCATGCGGAATCTCCAGCATGGCACAAACTACGGGAATCGAAGCATAGGTTTGGTTGGGATCAAGCGCGAGAATTTGGCCTAGCTCGCTATTATAAAAATGTTGCATGCAAATCCTTTATCTAGCCCTTGAGGCGTTCGAGCATCGTGTTGTGGGCGGCTAGTTCCAACTGATCGTCAAGTGGCTTGAGGGTGGCGTTTGAGCCATAGCGCCGTTGCAGCGCTAGCTCAAGCAAATGGTCGGCAAAATGCGGATTTTTGGGCAGCAACGAGCCATGCATATAACAGCCAATTACATTTTGCCAAACAGCGCCTTCGCTGCCATCTTTGCCATTGTTGCCATGGCCAGCCAGCACCTTGCCCAATGGCTTAACCCCCGATCCAAGGAAGGTGCCGCCGCTATGATTTTCGAAGCCAACTAAGGTTTGGCTGCCAGTGCCCCAATTGGCCTCGATCAGCAAATTGCCAATTAGGCGTTGGGTGCTGCCTACGGTATGCACATCCAACAAGCCGATGCCTGGTAATTTCTCGCCAGTGTGGGTCAAAAAATAATGGCCTAGTAACTGATAGCCACCGCAAATCGCCAACAGCACCATGCCAGTTTCGGCGGCGCGGCGCAATGGCTCTGCTTGCTGCTCAACAAAATCAGCAGCGATTAGCGCTTGGCCACTATCTTGGCCCCCGCCAAAAAATGCCAAATCGACACTCTGCCAATCGATGTTACTGCCAGGCATCACCGGAACGAGGGTTGTTGTAATATCGCGCCATGCACAGCGCTGGCGTAAGGTGATAATATTGCCACGATCACCATAAATATTCATCTGTTCAGGGTAAAGATGAGCAATTGTCAGGTTGTACATCGCATCCTCCACGTATTCGTGCTCATTGTACTACGCTCGGCTGCTTAACAAAACCTTGATACTCATCGCGTATAACTGTTACCTGAATTTGATGTTGTACTGCTCAAAGGATAATTTATGCAACCATTTTTACTTAATCCCAAGAATGCCGCTGTTGTGACGCGCCAAAAACCCTATGGCAGCGACAAATTTGTTTGGTTTATGTTGCTGTTTAGTATTCCGTTTTTGCTGGTTGGCTGTATCGCCTTGGGCTTTTTGCTGCGTGATGTTGGCGCTACTCAAGCGCTGATCAATGGTGATGATACGCAAGCAACGATCACCCAGCTTAGGATCGAGAATAGTGGCGATGATCCGAGCTATTTTGTCGCTTATCGCTTTGAGGCTCCGTTTAATGGCACTAGTCGCAGCTTTGAATCAAGCCATATCATTGATCAAGCAACCTATCGTAGTTTGAGCGAAGGTACTTCGGTGGCAGTTCGCTATGACCCTGCCAATCCAGAGGTTTCCAAATTAAGCGCGCTAGTGAATTGGAATAATGTGCTGATGCAGTTGGCGTTTGCAGTGATGTTTAGTTTGTTTGGCGGGCTTGCGTTAATCTTCTTTGTGATTCGGCCATGGCGTTTGACCAAAGCCTTGCGCTCACGCGGCCAAATGCTGCCTGGGCAAATTATTAATGCCAGCGCTGAGAAAGATGGCGATGGCGATTGGAATTTAGAAATTAAGTATTATTTTGTTTCGCCTTATGGGGTAGGAATAACCAAAACCCAAAGTGCTATTCGCAACGATTTGCGCAACACAGCCCCACCGCCAGCCAACACGCCAATTGTGGTGATGTTTGCTGATGAGCGGAATTTTACGTTGTTGTAAATTGGCTTTCCTCACCCGTAGCGTAGGCGAGGGCTTTAATTCCGTGGTTTTGTCGTGATCTCTTGATAATCCAATGAACCATTAGATATAGCCCATAACCTATAGCTTCAATGTTGGGTAATCTGTAGAATCTTTGGCAAAAAATAAGCATCCTTCGTGGTGTCTATAGCCAAGAGCCAAAAACCTGATCCGCTCTGCGCCGCTGCGTTAAATCTATTGTTTGGCTTTTACTGCTCAATCAGCTCCAAAGCCTGATGGCAAAACCGCGATCTGCTATATACTTATCCTAATATGCGGGAAATTTCATAGGCGCTTTGGAGGCTGCATGGCAACGCGGACAAGTGGGCAGGCTGTCGCTCTGACAGGCCTTTCGGTCATGGTGATGATGACGTTTTCGCATGCCATGAATGATATGTGGACTTCATTGCTTTCGCCATTGCTGCCAAGCATTAGCGATACCTATCAGGTGTCGATTGGCCAAACTGGAATTTTGGTGGCGATTTTATCGTTTGCTGGCTCGATGCTTCAGCCATTGCTTGGCGCAGTTGGCGATTATGTTGATCGGCGCTGGTTGGCGGCGTTTGGCCCGGTGCTGACGGCAGTTGGCCTGACCTTAATTGGCTATATGCCCAACTTTTTTATGCTCGGCGCATTAATTATGCTTGGAGGTTTGGGCAGCGCAATTTTTCACCCTGCTGGGGCGGCCTACATCGCTATGGGCGCGAACCCCAATCAACGCGGTTTGTTTGTTTCGATCTTCTCTGCTGGTGGAACCTTGGGTATGGCCTTTGGCCCCTTAATTGTTGCCCAGTTTGATTTGAATAGCTTGCCCTATTTGCTGCCAGCTGGCATGCTGATTGGGATTGTGACCTTCTTGCTGATTCCTTCGGCGGCCCAAAATCGCAGCCAACCAAAAACGCTGCGCGATTATATCAGCGTGTTTCAAGGGCCATTGCGTTGGCTCTGGTTTATGAGTGTGCTGCGCTCGCTTTCGAGCGTTTCGTATAGCAGCTTATTGGGCTTTATGCTACGCGATCGCTTTGATCAGGCGCTGGCTGATGCTCATGTTGGCCCAACTTTGGCGGTATATAACATTGCTTCGGCGGTTGGTGGCATCGTTGGCGGGCGAATTTCAGATCGAATTGGGCGCACAGTGGTGTTGCGTTCCAGCATTTTGAGCACAATTCCACTCTTTATTGGCTTGGTGTTATCATCGCCCTTGGATTGGTGGTATTACCCCTTGACGGCGGTGGTTGGGGCGATGGTGATGGCGAATATTCCGGTTTCGATTGTGACCGCCCAAGAGTATGCACCGCAACATATTGCAACCGCAAGCGCTATGATGATGGGCTTTGCTTGGGGAACCTCAGGCGTGCTCTACCCCATTATTGGCAGCCTCGCCGACTTAACCTCGCCAACTTGGGCGATGATTGCGGCAATTGGCTTGCTCTTGCCAGCCTTCTTTATTACGGTGCGCTTGCCAGAGCCTGAACGCACAACAACGATTGGCTAGAAGTTGAAAAGGATGAAGGATGAATTATGAGGGATGAAGTGAGGACAGAATATTAGGATGGCTATGGGCTAGAGGCTATTGACTATTGGAGATTGATTTGAATCCCAAACCAATGTTCCGATAGCCAATAGCCTCTGGCCTTCGTGCTCTTCGTGCTCTTCGTGGTTAAAAAAATATGCTCTATGCTCTATGTTCTATGTTCTTATTTTTCACATCGCGATATTGGCCGGAGAGGGCATTCCAGCGCACTTTGATCACATCGCGCAAGTTGCGCCACGAATCACGAATATTATCGACCTTGGTTTCCTCGCCATAGCGCCAAGTGACGGGCACTTCGGCAATTTTATAGCCACGGCGCAAGGCCAAATACAACACCTCAACATCAAAGGCCGTAACCGCAGCACCCTTGGGCGCTTCGGTCGTATCGTCATATAAGCGCATGCGGCCAAAAACATCGTGCGAGGCCTCGCGGCTGAAAACCTTAAAGCCGCATTGGGTATCTTGAAATTTGCCAATGCCCAAAACCCGTACAATCAGGTTGAACACCCGCCCCATCAGGTGGCGCATAAATGGCTCGTCGATGCGGCTGGCCCCTGCGCCCTCGCGTGAGGCGATCACAATATCATACTGTTGTTGCAGCTTGGCTTCGAGTTTGGGCCATTCGTTCATGGGCACTGCCAAATCGGCATCGGAAAAGAGCACATACTCGCCGCTCGCTTGGGTCATGCCAGTGCGCACGGTGTAGCCTTTGCCACGATGCGGATTTTGAATAACCCGCGCTTGCGCATACTCGCTGCACGCTGCTTCAGCAACCGCTACGGTTTGATCGCTACTGCCATCATCAACCACCAATAACTCCCATGACCATGGTTGGGCGGTGAGAAATTGCAAAACTAAAGGAAGGGTTTGCGGTAATCGGCGAGCTTCGTTATAGGCCGGAATTACCACCGAAAGATACGGGGCCATGGGGACTCCTATCGTCCAAGCCAAGCAAGCAGCCGCTGTGCTTCTGCTGTGGCTAGCTTTCGTTCACGCCAAATGCGCGGAATGAGCCGCAACCCAGCCCACTGACCACGTAAGCGAGCGCGGGCGGCCTCTCCCCTCCAATGGCGGAGTGCTTGCCCAAAAATTGTGAGTTGCGACCAGAGAAAGGCAGGAAGGGCATGCGGCCAGGCTTGAATTGGCATATGGCGTAGCCAAAGCACAATAAAATTACGGCCACAATAATAGCTGGCTCGCATACCGCCGCCAGTTGCACTAAGGTGATGCAAGACTCGCGCTTGGGGCACAAACAGCGTGCGCATTCCAGCTCGCCGCGCGCGTAAATTGAGATCAACATCCTCGCAATACATCACCAACAAAGGATCGAGCAAGTTGCCAGCGTTATCGACAAGTTGTTGCAAACTGGCGCGTTTGTAGGCTGCTGCTCCGGCGCATGGGCCAAAAACTTCGCTAATCGCATCATATTGGCCATGATCTGGCTGCCAAACCCCGCGACTCCATGGCACGCCATTCCAATCGTAGCCATCGCCTGTCGTGTGCAAATGGTCTGGTTGGCTGTAGAGCAGCATTTTGGCGGCAGCAAAATCATAGGCCGGAAAACGCTCGAGCGTGTCGATTAATGCAGCAACAAAATCTGGCCCAACTTCGGTATCGTTGTTGAGCAAAATGACCCACGGCGCATTGGTTGCCTGAAACCCACGATTGACTGCGGCTACAAAGCCTTGGTTGCTCGGCTGAATCAGCCAATTTACCTCAGGATAGGCCGCTTGCAACGCAGGAACGCTGCCATCTGGCGAGGCATCGTCGATCACCGTGATCAGGAAGTCGTTGCGGGTTTGTTGGCGCAAACTAGCGAGGCAGGCTGCTAATAACGTCTCCCCGTTATAATTGGGAATCAGAATGTCGATGTTATGGCTCATTCAGTTGGCTCGTCGATGGCTGCGACTGCGGCAATGACCGCTGCTTGCCAGCGCCGCAAGCGAATGCCCATGGCTGCTGCTGCATTATTGCTAAGCGCAGAAAAGGGCGGCGGGCTGCTTGGCCGACTAAATTCCGCTGAGCTAATTGGCTCTACTGGCAGGTCGATGCCCGCTGCTGCCAAAACCGCGCACGCCAGTTCATGGCGCGAACAAGCACCTTCATTGACCACATGATAAATGCCAGGAATATTGCTATCGACTAGTTGGCGAATTGCCCATGCGGCCTCGGCGGCATGGGTTGGCGTGCCAACCTCATCGGTTACAACCCGCAATGGTTCGCCAGTTTGCAGGCGCTCGCGGCCTAAACGAGCGATGGTCCGCACAAAGTTGCGCTGACCACCAAACAACCACGCAACCCGGGTGATAAAAACATTCGGCGCATGCTGCAAGACTGCTTGCTCGCCGCCCCATTTTGAGCGTCCATAGGCATTGATCGGCGCTGGCTGATCGTATTCGCTGTAGGCTTGTTGGCTATTGCCACTAAATACTTCGTTGGTGCTAACATACACCAACGGAATATCGCGATCGCGGCAGGCCAAGGCTGCATATTTTGGCCCCAGCGTATTTTCGCGAAAGGCCCGCGCAGGATCAATCGCACAGCCATCGACATTGGTAAAGGCTGCTGGCAACAACACCAAATCCGGGGCAAGCTGATTAATCGCAGCGCGTGCGGTTGGCTGGCTTAAATCAAGTTCTTGGTGGCTGGGTACGAATAATTGATGGTCGGCAAACGTTTTGGTCAGCTCGCTGCCAAGTTGGCCGCTTGCCCCAAGGATCAACACACGCATATAAACTCCTTTGCGCGGCGCATGGTAGAACAAGCCCTCGCATTCGTCAATTAAACTGGGCTTGTTTAGGCACTTGGGGTGATGCGATTGGCAGTTTCACCAAAATAATAGTGTTCGACCAAGCGTTTGAGCTCGGCGGTATCCAAGGCATCATAGGGTGTTAGCCGCGGCTCAGACCAACGGCTCAAAAACTCGCGGACACGCCCAAAGTGATAGCTTTCGCCTTCTTCTAAGACGCTGGTATCTTGCGAGCACAGCAATTGGCCCCGACTGTTGTAGATAAAAATATGCGGCACGCCATCGAAGCCTGGCAAATGTTCTAAAAAGGTTTTATTTTTTTGCTCATCATCGCCAACTAAGACTTTGACCGAAACATAATGGATTTCGCGCAAATAGCGTAATTGGGGATGGCCCTTGATAAACGCATCTAAGCGATGGCACCAAATACACCAATCGCCACCAAGCTCAACTAAAATATTTTTATGTTCACGTTGCGCAGTTTCTAAAGCGTTGCGCATATCGGCAAACGGATCACGTTCTGCATCAAAGAGCGAATCTGTCATGTATTAATTCCTCAACGGTTGTGATTTTGTGCTTGCTTCGAGCTTGCTCTCGGGACGCAACAATCAACAGGACTTTAAAGCTGCCCTTATTATAGCGGGTTCTTTTGAATTTGCAGCGCCATGCTCCACCAAAAATCACCCATAGCTTAATCGCACCCTAACCCCCTGATACACCCTTTGACCCATTGTTGCTTTAGGCCTAGGTTGGTATGCTTGTTAATGAGAGATTTGTCCGTAAGCCATAATCTCTTTGAATGAATTGCTGGGTACAAACTGAACTTAACCAGCGGCCTGCTAGTTTAGCCTATTGGGCTAAATCAACCAGTGTGTGCCAATAGCTTTAGAGCTGAAGGAGATGGATTTGAAGCGTTTTATGATTGAATTGTGCTCAGGATTAAGCAGCATTGCCCCAGCCGCAAGCACCCAACACCCTCAGATTGCTCAAGCAACCAAGCAAAATCAACCAGTGATTGAAGGCACGTGGAGCGATGAATTTGCGGTCTATGCCCGCTCCAAGTACCCGCTGCGCCCAATTGCCCTGCTGGATTTGCCTTCTACCAGCAAATAACCAAATCGAGCAGCGAGCGACCGTGTTTGCCGCTGTGCATCCAACCAAGGAGAGAATTGTATGTCGAAACTGCAAAAAATGGCCAGCCTGTGCATCCTGATAGTGCTTGGCTTGAGCATAAGCCACCAAGCGCCTGGCCCAGTTGCCGCCGTTGCGCCGCAACAGCCAATGAGTCCTGGCTCGTGGAGCCAAGCCTTTGCTGGGCCAATCAAAAACGATGCTGGCTATACGCCGTTGCGTCCGGTTGAATGGAATGGCACCCTGTATGCTGGAATTATCTCGACTGCGGTAAACACCTATGATTCAGGCGTTGGCTATTGGAACGGTCAACAATGGTTGAAACTTGATGGCGTAAGTGGTCAAGTTGATTCGCTTGCTGTGCACCAAAATCGCTTGTATGTAGCAGGCCGTTTGACCCTTGGAGCTAAAAATATCAGCCTTGCTGCTTGGGATGGCCAGTTCTGGACGGCGATTGCCTATCCGTTTAGCACTATTAATATTTTTCAACTGCTTAGCCACGATAATCAACTCTATGTCGGTGGCTATTCGGAGCAGGTTGCTGGTCAAGCATCTGGCTTACTCTTTCGCTGGGATGGAACCCAGTGGCATCGTGCTGCCGAAGGAATTTTTGGGGCTGTTTTGACGATGCTTTCGCGGCCCGATGGTTTGTACTTAGGTGGGAGCTTTATCCTGAATGGTGAAAAAACGGGCCTGCTGCATTGGAATGGTAGCCAATGGGGCCGTGTGGGCGCTGGAGTATATGGCAATGTCATTGATTTAGAATGGGCTAACAACCAACTGTATGTGAGCGGTAAATTTACCTCAACCGTCCAACCGCCGATCAAAAACATAGCGACTTGGAATGGCACAAACTGGAACCCGATTGGCAGGGGAATTTCCGACTCAATCCATAGTATGGCCTTTATCGATGGTGAATTGTATGCCTTAGCCAAGTCGAACAATTTCCACTTGCTCCATTGGGATACAACCCAGTGGAATACCCTTTCAAACTTCAGTCCCGCAAATTTTTATATTAGTTGGCAGCGTTACCCAGATGCTGTCTTGCTGAATTACAACCAAACATTGTATGCCTTTGGGCCACTCGCTTCAAACCAAGCTCTTCCCAATTCAACCCAGTATACCCAAGTCGATTCAGTCATGCGCTGGAATGGTGAGCGTTGGGAATCACCGACCCCGAATGGAATTGCTGCCTACAAGGCAGTTATAACCACAGCTGGTGAAGACCTCTATGCTGCTTCCGACCGAATGTATTGGGGTACAGCCTCATCGACCTTAGCCCATTTGAATTTCAATAATCAATGGCAATCCTTGATTGCCAGCGGCAATCAAAGCAGTATTTACAATGTTGCTGCACTCCAGAAATATCAACAAAGCTTATTTAGTATTTACAACGGGCAACTGTATCAGGCAGGCAGCAATACTTGGGACCAAGTTAGCAATGCCTATGTTAAAAGTTTAGCTCAAGCCAATAACCTGCTGTATGTGGCTGGTGATTTTGAGCAATTTAATGGGGTAAATGCTCACAATTTAGTTACTTGGAATGGCACGCAATGGCAAGCGCTCAATACACCTGTTACTTTTAATGAGGTAACCGTGGTTGAGGCTGATGCCAATTTTGTGTATATCAGCGATGGCAGCCAACTCGCGCGCTGGAATGGCACGCAGTGGACGACCCTTGCTACCAATGTGGTCAATATTGGGGAGATTGAGCCAAGCGCCGATGGTGTGTACATTGCAGGCACATTTAGCAGTGTCGCCGGAGTGAGCGCCCCCAAAATCGCCTATTGGAATGGCACAACATGGTCCAGTTTAGCTAGCGTGCTTGATGGCGGAATTAGTGATCTGGAAATGGGTGTTGATGGCTTGTATGTGGCTGGTGGTTTTCGTGGCCTGACCAACGGCATTGTTAGCCCAGGCATTCTACGCTGGGATGGCAGCGCATGGCATGGCCTCGCTGGTGGCGTGCAGCACGATCTTACATCTGGTCAACAAGGGGGCGTCATCCAACTGGCACCAACTCCAACCCGCATGCTGATGTATGGCTATTTCAATTGGGTTGGCAATCAATACGAATCGGCCATGATCGCTGCCTGGGAATATGGCAACGCACCCTTGATTCGCGCCAAAGCCGATTATGCAATTACTTATCGCCCGCAACCGGTGACGGTCAATGTGCTAGCCAATGATTGGAGCGATCAGCCCAGCCAACTACAATTGGTGAGTGTTACCCCTTCAAGCAACGGCACTGCGGTAATCAGCGGCACGCAACTGGTCTACACCCCTGCCACCGAATTCCAAGGCACCGCTACCCTGACCTATACCGTGCGCGACCCACTGAATGCGGTCACAGCTACAGCGCAGCTGCGGGTGCAGGTTTGGAACCACTTTCCAACCCTCGTTGATCAAGAGCGCCAAGTGCGGCCATTTGTCGAAACTGTGCTTGATCCATTGAGTGGCTTGGTCGATTTAAATGGTGATCTGCTGACAATTACCCACGCCAGCGTCGTCAGTGGCAGCGTGACGATTGTCAATAATCAAGTGCGCTATATGCCGCCAAATCAACAATATTTTGGCGATATGCTGACCTATACGGTGAGTGATGGCCATGGCGGCCAACAAACCGCCCGCATTAAGCTCTTGAGCACAGAGTCAAGTGTGATTGTGGTGAATGATAATGCCTCAACCTATCGTCCGCAGGCTGTGAGCATTGATGTGTTGGCCAATGATTGGGCAGTTAATAACGCGCCGCTGCAACTGGTCTCAGTTAGTAGCCCAGCCCATGGTACGGCGACGATCAGCGGCAACCAACTCCATTATCAGCCGTCACCGAGTTTTCAGGGTGTCGTATCAGTGCAGTATACGGTACGCAATATGAGCTATGGCACTACAGCATCGGGAGTCGTGCAAATTAATATCTTGAATCATGTGCCAACCGTTGCCCCGCTGACGCTGACGGTTGCCCCCAACAGCACCACCCTGATCGATGGCTTGGCGCAGGCCAACGATTTAAATGGCGATCCGTTGACGATTACGAGTGCGAGCGTTAATCGTGGCTCGGTTCAAGTCATGAATAACCAACTCCGCTATAGCGCACCAAATAGCACTCCGTTTACAGCCACCATCACCTATAGCGTGGACGATGGTTATGGTGGGGTGGTACAGGGAACGATTAGCATCAATAACGCCCGTTATCAACTTTTCTTGCCTTATACCAGCAAATAACCAGCGTGAGCGGCTTGCCGCTGCGCATCCAACCAAGGAGAGAATTGTATGTCGAAACTGCAAAAAATAGCCAGCCTGTGCATCCTAATCGTGCTTGGCCTGAGCATAAGCCAAAAAACGCCTGCGCCCGTTGCGGCGCTGGAGCCGCAACACCCAAGCAGCGCTGGCTCGTGGAGCCAAGCCTTTGCTGGGCCGTTTAAAGAACAAGCTGGGGCTATGCCGATTCGCCCGATTGAATGGAATAACACCCTTTATTCAGCATTTTATGATCTTAACACCATGCAAGTGGGTGTTGCAGCTTGGAGTGGTGAGCAATGGATAAAGCTTGAGGGTTTAAGTGGTCTGGCTGATTCCTTGGTTGGCTATCACGGTCGGCTATATGTCGCTGGAAATTTTAACCTTGGCGGTAAGAATATTCGCATGGCCTACTGGGATGGTACTTTGTGGACGGCCTTGCCCTATCAATTTAACCAAAATACCTTCTTAAATTTGGTTGTGCATGCCGATCAGCTGTATGTTGGTGGTTCAAGCTTGTTGATCGATGGTCAAACCTATGGTTCGTTGGCTCGCTGGGATGGTACGCAGTGGCACGCTGCTGCTGAAGGAGTTCAAGGCGCGCCTTTTAGTGTGCTCTCAACGCCAGATGGCTTATATTTGGGTGGTGTTTTCAGCTTAAATGGCCAAAATACGAGTCTAATTCATTGGAATGGAACTCAGTGGCAAAGCGTTGGCGGCGGGTTGCGCGGCTTGGTGATGGATTTGGAATGGGCCAATAACCAATTGTATATTAGCGGCGAATTTACCTCGACGCTTGAGCCAACCCTGAAGAATGTGGCAGCTTGGAATGGCACAAGCTGGGATACCTTTGGCACAGGGATTAATAAACCAACCCATAGTCTTGCTATGGTTGATGGCGAGTTGTACGCCCTCAGTAAATCATCAAGTTATGAAGGTTATCCGCATTTCCATTTGCAGCGTTGGGATACAAATCAGTGGACAACCCTCGCAAATATGCGCACATTGAATACTCCAATAGTCCGCTATCCCGATGCAGTTTTGGTTAATTACCAGCAACGCTTATTGGCCTTTGGGCCAATGTATTTCATGAATGGGCCAGTAGCAAGCTTTGCTTGGGGCGATTCGGCAATGGTTTGGAATGATACTGCTTGGCAATCAATGACTCCCAATGGCCTTGCAGTGACGAGTCATGTGGCTTTGGCAACCGCTGGTGACGATCTGTATGCTGCTTCTAACCAAATGCATTGGGGCACTGGCGCCGCGAAGTTGGCCCATTTGAATGCCCAAAACCAATGGCAATCGCTAATTGACTTCTCAAATGAAACCCCAAATACTCCTTTTGAAGAACTTGAAAAGTATCAGCAAACGTTGTTTGGGGTTGCAAATCGGCAGTTTTTTCAGACAGTCAATACTAATTGGAGCCGCGTCAGCCCAATCACGATTTCGGTTAATAGTTTGGCCCAAGCCAATAATCTGTTGTATGCGGCTGGTGATTTTGAGCAATTCAATGGAGTGACTGCCCATAATCTGGTCACATGGAATGGCACGCAATGGCAAGCACTTAACACGCCTGCTGCCTTCGATTGGGTCACGATCGTCGAAGCCGATGCCAATTATGTGTATATTAGCGATGGCAGCCAACTTGCCCGTTGGGATGGCGCGCAGTGGCAAATACTTGCAACTGGTGTGAATAGCATTGGCAGCATTGAGCCAAACGCCGATGGCGTGTATATCGCTGGGCCATTTAGCAGTGTCGCTGGCGTAAGCGCGCCCAAAATCGCTTATTGGAATGGCAACACATGGTCAGGGTTAAGTGGCGTGGTCGATGGTACGATTCATGACCTGGAAATGGGTGCCGATGGCTTGTATGTAGCTGGCAATTTTCGCGGCCTGACCAATAGCATTGTTAGCTCAGGCATTCTGCGCTGGGATGGCAGCGCATGGCATGGACTTGATGGTGGGGTTCAGTTTGGCTATGTTTCACAGCTTGCGCCAACTCCAACCCGCATGCTCATGTATGGAACATTCAAACAAGTTGGCAACCAAGTCGAATCAAGTTTGTTTGCAGCGTGGGCGTATGGCAACGCACCCTTGATTCGTGCCAAACCTGATTATGCGATTACCTATCGCCCGCAACCAGTGACGGTCAATGTGCTAGCCAATGATTGGAGCGATCAGCCCAGCCAACTACAATTGGTGAACGTTGCCCCTTCAAGCAACGGCACTGCGGTAATCAGCGGCACGCAACTGGTCTACACCCCTGCCACCGAATTCCAAGGCACCGATACCCTGACCTACACCGTGCGCGACCCACTGAATGCGGTCACGACCACCGCCCAAGTGCGGGTGCAGGTCTGGAATCACTTTCCCTTCATTGCCGACAAAGAGCGGCAGGTGCAGCCCGTTGATGAAACGATCTTTTTCCCCCTGAATGGGCTGGTTGATTTAAATGGTGATAGTTTAACGATCACCCAAGCCAGCGCTGTGAGCGGTACCGTGCGGATTGAGGCTGATACGTTGCACTATCTCCCTCCAGCGCAACAGCAATATTTTACCGATACGCTGACCTATACCGTGAGTGATGGCCATGGCGGCCAACAAACTGCTCGCATTAAGCTATACAGTACCAATGCAAGTGTGGTTGCGGTCAATGACAATGCCACTACCTATCGCCCGCATGCGGTCAGCATTGATGTATTAGCCAATGATTGGGCGGTCAATAATGAGCCACTGCAACTGGTCTCAGTCAGTAGCCCCGCCCATGGCACGGCGACGATCAGCGGCAATCAAGTGCAGTATCAGCCGTCATCGAGTTTTCAGGGTGTCGTATCAGTGCAGTATACGGTGCGCAATGTGACCCGTGGGACTATAGCCTTGGGCTTCGTGTTGGTTAATGTTCTGAATCATGTGCCAACGGTCGCCCCGCTGACGCTGACGGTTGCCCCCAATAGCACCACCCTGATCGATGGGTTGGCACAGGCCAACGATTTAAATGGCGATGCGTTAACCATTACTAGCGCGAGTGTTACTGCTGGTTCAGTCGACATAATCGCTAATCAACTACACTATAGCGCACCAAACAGCGCTCCATTTACCGCCACCATCAGCTATAGCGTGAACGATGGTCACGGTGGGGTAGCTCAGGGAACGATTAGCATCAATAGCGGAAACTATCAACTGTTCTTGCCCTATATCAGCAAGTAACCAGGATCGAGCGTCAATCACTAGCTAATGGGTGCTCATCTATTTACCTGCGGTCATTCGCTAATCCTGCTGTGGGTGCTGAAGCAGCGAGTTTCAGCACCCAATATTAATTTTATGCTCGAGAGGAGCTACTGATGAAAATTATTCGGCGTTGGGGAAGTGTTTTGGGCATCTTGGTCTTGTTTAGTTGGTTGGTGAGCGCCCAAAGCAGCCCAACTCATGCCATGCAGCCAAGCGAAGCTAATAATGGCGGCTCGTGGAGCAACGATTTTGCTGCCTTTGGGGCGAATATCAATGATTATGGGTTGCAACGCCCCTTGGTTTGGAACGATACGCTCTATGCGGGTGCTGTCACGAAGAGTTCTAACCCTACTACGTTAAGGTCACAGCTAGGGGTTGTTTATTGGGATGGCCGCCAATGGCTAAAGTTGGGGACTTTGAATGGCTATGTTGAAGCCTTAACAATTCATCAAAATAAGCTTTACGTTGGCGGCAAATTATCGCTTGCTGGCCAAAACGTTGATTTGGCCTATTGGGATGGCACAACCTGGACTGCTTTAGCCACGGTTATCAATAATAATTACCTTGTGGGTTTGGCAAGTTATCAAAACGAACTCTATGTTGCTGGCGACCCGTTGGTGATCGATGGTCAAACCTATCAAAATATTGCCCGTTGGAATGGCAGCCAATGGCGTGAAGTTGGTACTGGGATTGATGGGATTACCTTGAATTTGCTCAGCGCTGCTGATGGCTTGTATGCTGGCGGTGCACTTGATCCGATCAATGGCGAGAATCAAGGTGGGATTGTCCGCTGGGATGGCACCCAATGGCACGATGTTGGTGGTGGAGTAACTGGTTATGTGATGGATTTGCAGCTTGTTGATAATCAATTGATTATCGGCGGCGGATTTACTTCAACCACTAACCTGAGCATGCACAATGTCGCTGCTTGGAATGGCACAAGTTGGAATAGCTTTGGGACGGGCATTGATAATCAGATTGCCAGTGTGCTTATGCGCAGCGACGGTTTGTATGCCTTAGGTCGTTACAACGGTATCGGTGTGCCATTATATGTTTGGAATGGAACCAATTGGACGATTGCCGCTCAAGCAGAACCTGAAGATTATACGTTGATTAACCTTCCCCCATATTCGTTAGTTGATTTTGAAAATCAAATGTATGCCTTAGGCGATTTAAAGATCAGTGGTGAACATAATGGCTTTAATCGACTGGTCTGGCGCGCTGACCACTGGGAATCGATGACTCCCAATGGGGTGTATGGGTCGCTCATCCTCAGTAATCTCGGTGAAACAATCTATGGTTATGCCTCGCTGCGCGCAAACTGGGGCAGTGGGCGGAGTGCATTAGTTCGTTTTGATTCCGTGAACGGTTGGCAAGCGATCATTAAACAACCAATTGAGCCGAATAGTTCAGATATACCCCGCCAATTGGAAGTATTCAGCGATACAATCTTTCTCATGCAAAAACCTACGTTGTATCACACCGATTTAATTTCGCCAACTTGGAATGCTGTTAGTGATCAACCAGTTTTTGGGATCGCCAGCGACCAAACCAAGCTCTACGTTGCTGGTGATTTTAGCCAATTCGCTAGCGTAGACAGCGCTAACTTAATCATTTGGGACAACGGTCAATGGCAAGCCTTTGCTGCGCCCGCCTCATTTGATCAAGTGACTGTGGTTGAGGCCTTAAATGGCGTTGTCTATATTAGCGATGGCGCGCAAGTGGCCCGCTGGGATGGCACCCAATGGCAAACGATCGTCACTGGTGTAAGCAGCATCCAGAAGCTTGAAGCCAGCGCTGAGGGCGTGTATGTAGCGGGCACATTTAGTAACATTGCTGGTATAGATGCCCAAAAAATTGCTTATTGGAATGGCTCGCGCTGGTCGGCCTTGAATGGTGTGATTAACGGTACCATCCATGACCTGGAAATGGGTGCCGATGGCTTGTATGTTGCTGGCGAATTCAAAGGAATAACTGGTGGCGTGCTTAGCCCGGGCATCCTGCGCTGGAATGGCGTTTGGAACAGTGTTGGTGGTGGGGTCGATCGGCGCTATGAGGCCCCAGGCTATAGCTATGTTAAATCATTGGCCGCTACGCCAACTCGCATGTATTTGGGCGGCTTGTTTGATACAGTTGGCAATACCTATGAATCATCGAGTATTGCGGCGTGGAATTATGGCGAGCCAGGCTGGGTTGCGCCAACCTATATGGTCTTTGCGCCATTTGCTATGCGCTAAGCTTATCGATTAAAGCAACAGGCCGTTCGTTAGCGAACGGCCTGTTGTTCATTTTTTAGATCGAAAGAATCTTGAGGAAGTTGGTTGTGCCACGAACCGCCAAGGGGTGACCACCAGTGATGACCACCGAATCGCCTGGCTTGATCACTTGGCGTTCGATCATAATCGCGCGGGCCAAATTGCTCAAATCGTCAAGTCGCGTGACGAATGGGCAAAGCAGCGCTTCAACGCCCCACAGCAAGGCCAAACGATGGTAGACATCGTATTCGTGGGTCATGGCAATAATTGGCACTCGTGGCCGGTCGCGCGCCACCAAGTGCGCAGTAAAGCCCGATGATGTAAAGGCCACAATCGCTGCAATATCAATCGATTCGGCAATTGCGCAGGCAGCATGGCTAATCGCGTGCGAATAGGTTTCTGGCGCATCCGAAGCATTGCGTTGTTGAGCATCACGTGGTGGTGCGCCACGCTCAGTCACTTCGGCAATCCGCGCCATAATCGTCACCGCTTCAACTGGATACGCGCCATTTGCCGTTTCGCCACTCAACATAACTGCATCGGTGCCGTCGAGAATTGCATTCGCCACGTCGCTGGCTTCAGCGCGGGTTGGCCGTGGATTGACAATCATCGATTCGAGCATCTGGGTTGCCGTGATTACTGGAATGCCAACCCGATTGGCGGCGGCAATAATTCGTTTTTGAATCAATGGCACTTCTTCTGGCGGCATTTCCACGCCCAAGTCGCCACGCGCAACCATGATCCCATCGGCAACAGCCACAATTGATTCAATATTATCGACAGCTTCGGGCTTTTCGATTTTGGCGATAACTGGCGTGTGATAGCCAGCGCCAGTAATTTCTTGCTTGACTAATTGCACATCTTCGGCGCGGCGTACAAACGAAATCGCAACGTAATCGACGCCTTCGTGCAAGCCAAAGATCAAATCTTCACGATCTTTTTCGGTCATGGCAGGGGCGCTGACATCGACCCCAGGCAAGTTGATGCCTTGGTTTTCGCGCAACATCCCACCAGTTACCACTTCGGTAATAACCTCGGTGGCGGTACATTCTTGTACTCGTAGTTCAATCAAACCATCGGAAAGCAAAATCCGATCGCCTGGCTTACAGTCGCTGGGGAGGTTTTTGTAGGTGGTGTTGACCCGCCCAACCCGCCCAACTTCATTTTCAATCGTAATCACAAAGCTTTCGCCAGTTGTGAGCTTAATTGGTTGTTTATCAACTAATTTGCCAGTCCGAATTTTTGGCCCTTGCAAGTCTTGCAACACCGCAATTGGGCGATTGAGCTTAATTGAAATTTGACGCAAGAGCCGAATGCGTTCTGAATGGTCGTTATGAGTACCATGGGAAAAATTTAAGCGAGCAACATTCATTCCCGCTAATGCCAACGCTGTAATTTTTTCCTCGGTGTCGCAGGCAGGCCCGAGCGTGGCAACAATCTTGGTTCGGCGCATTGATGACCTCGTGTTAAGTGCGGAACACCGCGTCGGCATCTTTGGCGAAACAGTGACCTAAAGTTCTCAAGTGATGACTAATTCAATTCATCTCAATTATAAACGAAAACGCATCCACGGGGGATGCGTTTTTAGCCGATTCTAGTAAGCTATTGTGTAATGCGCTGCGTCAAATTTCCTGAAATTTAGTAATCCGACCAGCTGCGAAAATGCTCTTGCAAGCATGCAACGATCCGTTGGCCAACGCCGCGCTCACCATAGACCGCCGCAAATTGCTGGCCTTTTTTGGCGCGCTGGTTGCGCACCGCCGCCATAATTGCTTCAGGCTCAAAGCCTGTTACTACATTCGCGCCCGATTCGATGGTTTCTGGGCGTTCGGTGTTGTCGCGCACGGTCACACACGGCACCCCAAAAATATAGGCTTCCTCTTGAATACAGCCGCTATCAGTGATGATAATGGTGGCGTATTTTTCGTAGGCTAACGACTCAAATGGCTCAACTGGATCAATCACTTGCACCCGATTCAGCAATTCCATGCTCAAACCATACTGTTCCATCGCCGCTCGCGTGCGTGGATGCATTGGGAAAATCATGGCATCGAATTCGCGCGCTAGCTCGTTGATTGTGCTGAAAACCTGCTCCATCAGCTCGCGGCTATCGGTAAATTCTTTGCGATGCAAGGTGATGTAGGCATAGTGATCGCTGCGGCGGGGCGTAAGTTCATGGGCAAAATCGTGAATCAAATCAACAGTCGTGTTGCCAATGTTGAAAATGCGCCCGCGCAAATCGGGAATTTTGGCCAAATAATCTGCTTGATATTGGGTATACGAGAACAAATAATGGGCTGCGCCATCGACCATAATCCGGTTGCGCTCTTCGTACATGCGTTTATCGAAGGCCCGCAAGCCAGCCTCGACATGGGCCAAACCAACATCGGAATAGACTGCCGCAATTGCCCCAACCAAGGCCGCCGCCGTATCGCCATTGACCAAAATAAGGTCGATTGCATGGCGTTGAATTTGGCCGCGCACCCAGTCAATCGCTGCGCCAATGCTGTAATCGCCAGGAAAGATCTCGTCGGGCGTATAGCCCATTTGGCCAAAAATCGCTGCTTGCAATAAATGGTCGTGATGTTGATTGGTGTGCAGCACCACAAATGGCACTTCTGCTGCCCGCAGCGCTTGCACAATCGCATAATTCTTCATCACTTCAGGCCGCGTGCCAAGCACAATTCCTATTTTCATAAATGTACAATCACCTCACAGAATGATTCTGCTACCCGTCGATTGCCATCTTCGTTGAAGTGAACTGGATCGACATAACATTCGCGAGTTAAGCCAACCATCGGCACCCAAATTGCCTTGCTGAATTCAGCAACTACTTTGCCAATTACACTATTGTATTGCTTGCGCCGTTCGACGGTTTCTTTGGTAAAGAAAATATGCCCATCAGCATAAATTGGCGGAATCTCGCCACAAAATACTGCTTTATGGCCTTTAATCACTAATGTGCGAATAATTTGACGATAATATTCTTCAAAAAGATCAATTGGGGTATTATTGCCCACATCATTCGTACCAATTAATAAACACGATTGAAACGTATCGCTGATGGTATCAATTTCTTCATTCAATTTAAACCACAGGTTGCGCGCAGTATAGCCATTAACACTGCGATTAATCGTGCGCCATTGATAGGGCGTGCGCTGGGTTAACATTTGGGCCAAATGTAATGGATAACAACCATACGAACGGGCACCAAAGGTTTGGCTATCGCCAATACATAACATATTTTGGTAATGCATACAAATAAACCTAATAAGTAAAGAATAATTCCAGCTGCGATCAGTGGTACAGCATCCAAGCAAGATTGGACTGATCGTGCATGCCTCCCTCCGTCAACACACGCAAACATTATCCAGCTAGCCAGATATTAAATTTTTTATTAAAAAAAGCTCAGCCATCTTCAATCTTGTGGAGCGTCGTTGATTATAGGCCAACATGGCTAGAAATAAAAGAGCCAATTGGGCTATTGATTAAATCGATCGAGCTGGATTTGGCTGGCTCTGAGCCTGCTTTGGGCTTGCATGTCACAGATGATCATAAAATTGCTCGCAACAGCCCAATATTCCTATGGTATGGTTAAGCCAGCTTATTTGCCAAGGAGTCGCTATGGGTCAATCCACCTCGTTAATTCGAACTACCAAGCTCCAACGCACCTATCAAATGGGAAAAAATACTGTCCAAGCGTTGGCAGGCGTTGATCTGGAAATTGAACGCGGCACCTTTGTGGCGCTAGTGGGGCCGTCTGGCTCAGGAAAATCGACCTTATTGAATGTGATTGGTGGCCTCGACCGCCCAAGTTCAGGCGAGGTTTGGGTCAGTGATTTGGAGCTTGGCCAAGCCCCAGATAAAAAATTGGTCAGCTTTCGCCGCGATCGGGTTGGCTTTATTTTTCAAAGCTTTAATCTCTTGCCAACCAACCAAGCGTGGGAAAATGTGGCTTTGCCGTTGATGTTGGCTGGCCGCAGTCGTAGCGAACGTCGTAAGCGAGCAGAAAATCTGCTCGAGCAAGTTGGGCTTGGCGATCGCGCTGATCACCGTCCAGCTGAGCTTTCTGGTGGCCAGCAACAACGGGTGGCAATTGCCCGCGCCTTAGCTAATGATCCGGTGTTGATTTTGGCCGACGAGCCAACTGGCAACCTCGATTCACGCACTGGTCGCGATGTGTTGCTGCTGCTGCAACGGCTTGTCCGCGAGCAAAATGTGACCTTGTTGATGGTTACTCACGATATGAACGCAGCCTCGTATGCTGATCGGATTGTGCATATGCGCGATGGTAAGATTGAGCAAATTGAAACGATTGAACGAACGGCGGAGGCTGTAGCATGACATTTGGCGATATTTTACGCACTGCTTGGAGCAACTTAACTCGCCGCAAAGTGCGCACATCGCTCACCTCGCTGGGCGTGACGGTTGGCATTTTCACGATTGTGGTGATGCTTTCGCTTGGGGTTGGCGTTCAGCGCGTCATCCAACAACAATTTGATGCGATTGGGCTAGAAAATGTGGTGGTTCAGCCGCGCGATGCAGAGCGCAACCCCTACACGCGCTATGTGCGGCCCGAACGCGAGGTCGTGATTTCGCCCGCCAAAATTGCCGAGTGGCAGCAAATGGACGATATTGTCAGCGTTACGCCGATTGTCGATGTTAACGAATCGATCTCCAAGCGCTTAGTGTTGCCCGGTGATGCAGCCGCAACTATCGCTGTTGGCGTTGATCCTGGCATTGGAATCAATAATCCGTTTGAAACGCCGCCAACCGCTTTGGCCGGAGTGTTGCGCCCAACCAAAGATGGCGAAATTGTAATTTCGCAGCGGGCCTTGCGCCGTTTGGGCCTTACCGCCGAAGTTAATAATTTGATTGGTCAAAAAGTCCAGTTAATTATGGAAACGCCACGCGGCGAATCGCAAAGCTTCGACTATACCTTGGTTGGGGTTTCGAGCGTCGATAATAACTTGGTTGCATTAACTCCCAACGATAGCATTGCACTCAAAGCTTGGTGGTTTAACGAACCTGATCTGCTCGACAAAGAAGGCTATGATTATGCCCTGATTCGGGCCAAAGATTTGAATGTAGCCCGTCAATTGACCACCCAGCTGCGCGCCGAACGCTTTAGAGTGCAATCGGTCGAAACCGTGCTTGAATTGGCCTCGAAAATCTTCTTGGTGATCAATATTATGCTTGGCTCGGTTGGTGGCTTGGCGCTGTTCGTCGCCACCATCGGGATTATGAACACCATGATTATGGCGATTTACGAACGGACGCGCGAAATTGGTACGCTCAAGGCCATCGGTGCTTCGCGCAGCAATATTCGCACGCTCTTTATGACCGAGGCTGGCCTCATTGGCCTCTTTGGCGGGATTGTGGGCTTGCTTGGCGGTTGGGGCGTTGGCCGCATCCTCAATCGGGTTGCGCTTGCCTACCTCGAACGCGAAGAAGTGCCAATTCGCGGCGATTTCTTCTATATTCCGCCTTGGTTGATCGGCTTGGCAATTGGCTTTGGTTTGGTGGTGGGGATTGTGGCTGGCTTGTATCCCGCTGCCCGTGCTGCCCGCCTTGATCCAATCAAAGCGCTGCGGCACGAATAAACTAAATCAATGTGGCAACCAAGAATCCCCTCGCTTAATCAGGAGCGAGGGGATTAGTGTTTAATCGGCGTGTTTGATAAATTCGGCCATTTTGAGCGGAATCAGCTCGGCCTTAAACTCGCCATTATCCTGAATATCCAGAAAAACCACAGTTGGCTCGCCAAGTTGGCCGCGTGGCTGCGAAGCCGAACCAGGGTTGATGAACAGCACCCCTTGATATTCCTCAATCAAGGCAATATGGCTATGACCACAAATGGCGATCTGCGGCGTGGGCTGGGGCAGTTGGCGCTGCCAGCGCTTAGGAATATCGCCAATGTGTTGCAGCATAATCCTGATACCTTGAACCTCGATCGTTGTGTTAATCGGGTAAATATCGAGCGCCGTATTCCAATCGACATTGCCTGTAACCGCCGTAACTGGAGCAATCGCGCTCAAGCGATCGATGATTGGCGGTTGCGCCCGCCCAATATCGCCTGCATGCAAAATGCGGCTTGCACCCATAAACAGCTGCTCGACCCGCGGGTCTAATTTGCCATGTGTATCCGAAATAATACAAATTCGTTGCATCGCGTACCTCAGCACAATCCACAAGAATCCTAGCTCATCATACCATAGCTAAAAATACTTCATCAAAATTGTAATGACATATATTGACATCTGTCATTCAATACTTTATACTCAATTTTAGTTACTGATTAGTTGGAGTTGCAGCTATGCAAAAGCGTCAATTAGGCCAAGATGGTTTAGTAGTTTCGGTAGCAGGTTTGGGTTGTATGGCCATGTCGGGCATGTATGGCCCATCGGATCGAGCTGAAAGCATCGCCACGATTCATGCAGCGCTCGATGCTGGCATCAATTTGCTCGATACAGGTGATTTTTATGGGATTGGGCATAACGAACTGTTGATTAGCGAAGCCCTGCGCGAACGCTCACGCACCGATGTTGTGTTGAGTGTTAAGTTTGGGGCGATGCGCGGGCCAGATGGCTCGTGGCTTGGTTATGATTCACGGCCTGCCGCAGTCAAAAATTCCTTGGCGCACACCCTGACCCGCTTGAATACTGATTATATTGACATTTATCGACCTTCGCGGCTTGACCCTGCTGTACCGATTGAAGAAACCATTGGCGCAATTGCCGAGATGATTGAAAAAGGCTATGTACGGCATATTGGCTTGTCGGAAGTTGGGGTTGAGACGATTCGACGGGCAGCGGCAGTGCATCCAATTGTCGATTTGCAAATTGAATATTCCTTAATGTCGCGTGGCATTGAGGCCGAAATTCTACCAACTTGTCGTGAACTCGGCATTGGGATCACTGCTTACGGGGTGCTTTCGCGGGGCTTGTTAAGCGGTGCTTGGTCGAAAGAGCGGGTATTGGCTGGCTCAGATTTCCGTGCTCATGGCCCGCGCTTTACTGGCGAAAACCTTGATCGCAATTTAGATTTAGTGGCTGCGTTGCAGACAATTGCCGATGCCAAGGGTGCAAGCATCGCGCAAATTGCGAGCGCATGGGTTGCTGCGCAAGGCGCCGATATTATTCCGTTGTTTGGGGCGCGGCGCTTACACCAACTGCATGATTCGTTGGCCAGCCTTGAAATTGGCTTGAATGCCGATGAATTGGCCTCGATTGAGCGCGCGATTCCCAAAGATGCAGTTGCTGGCGAGCGCTATAACAGCGCGTTGATGCAACATCTCGATAGCGAACGCTAAATAACTTGCGATGCTGTAGCAATCGCTTAAAATGAAACAAACCACTTTGCTACAGGATGGACCCGTATGAACACTGAAATGTTGACCCCTGAACGAATTTTGAATGCTACCGTTGATGTGCTGCGGCGCTACGGCCCCAATAAGGCCACGGTGGTTGATGTTGCGCGTGAACTGGGGGTCAGTCATGGCAGTGTCTATCGCCATTTTGCTAGCAAATCAGCCTTGCTTGATGCAGTCGCCGAACGCTGGCTGGCTGAAATTTCGCATCCCTTAGCCCAAGTATTGCAACGCCAAGAGCCGAGCGTTGCCAAATTGCGGGCTTGGCTGGAATGTTTGATGCAAACCAAACAACAGCGCGCGCGCCAAGATCCGCAGCTTTTTGCAACCTATAGTGGTTTGGTCCAAGGATTGCGCGAAGTGACCGACCAACATGTGGCCCATTTGATTGCCCAGATTGAGCAATTGGTCAATGAAGGGGTTGCAAATGCTGAGTTTGTGGTCAATGATGCTCATGCCACTGCAACCGCAATTTTGTATGCTACCGCTCGTTTTCACAATCCGCTGTTTGTGGGGGCGTGGAACGAGCCAAGCCTTGCAGCTGAATTCGAAGCAATTTGGGAATTGTTGATTAAGGGCTTGCTTGTGCGCTAAGCATCAACGTTAATAACGAATGCAGGATGAGCTTTTGCGCACCATCCTGCATTTTTGGTTAAACGAATTTTTCTACTCCGCGTAAACCGCTTATTTCTTTGAGGCAGCCAGACCTGCAATTGCTTGGGCGATCAAGATAACTTTGTGTTCGGCCAACTGACGAATTGTTTTGATTCCAAGGGCTTGTTTGAGGGCTTCGGCATCGCTTTTGCTAATTCCGGCGAGGGCATCGACTGGGGCATCAGCAAGCTCTTCAAAGCTGGAATTCTCGAAGGCTTTGTCAAGAAAGGCTGAGAGATCGGCCATGAGCAGCGTCCTCCAAATCAAAGGCGTATCGTGGCTATCATAGCAGGCTAGCTAGCTAGTGTAAATGATTTTTTGCTTTAAACTCAAAGACGCTGCTGATCACCATCAGCAGCGTCTTTGGCTGATTTTGATTTAGGCGAACTGCTCAAGCTGCTGCTTGACCGTGGCCAAGAATTTATCAGCGGTTGCGCCATCGATCAAGCGATGATCGAAGGTGAAACTGAGATAACACATTGGCCGAATTGCAATGGCATCAGCGCCATTCAGCGTAACCACAACTGGGCGTTTTTGAATTGCGCCAATGCCCAAAATTCCCGATTGAGGCTGATTGATGATTGGCATGGCAAATAACGAACCGCTCACCCCGTGATTGGTAATCGTGAAGGTGCCATCTTTGACCTCATCGGCGCTCAGGCGGCGGTTTCGGGCGCGTTCAGCCAAATCGTTGACCGTGCGTGAAAGCCCAAGCAAGCTCTTTTCATCGGCGTTATGCAGCACTGGCACAATCAAGCCATCGGGAATTGCGACCGCCATACCAACATTAACCGATTTGTGTAGCAAAATGCCCTCATCGGTGTAGGTTGCATTGACAATTGGCACTGCTCGCAGCCCAGCCACAGTTGCTTGCACAAAATACGGCGTAAAGGTTAATTTTACCCCTTGGCGCTCAAAATCGGCCTTGTGCTGCTCGCGATGGGCGATGATCGTGCTCAGATCAACTTCCATCACCGTGGTAACGTGGGGCGAAGTTGCCTTAGAACGCACCATATGCTCGGCAATTGCCCGCCGCATGCCGCTCAACGGCTGCAACTCATCGCCAGCAAATTGCTCGATGCTTGGAGCTGCGGCTGCTGGTGGCGTATAGGCCACTGGTTTAGCCAGCAAACTGCCTGTGATGGTCGGCATGGGCACTGGGGTTGAGCTTGGCTTAATCACTGGCATGGGCGCTGGGGTTGAGCTTGGGGTTGGGGTTGGCATAGGTGCAGGCGCTGGCTTAGCAGCATCACGTTGGGCCACAAAGCGCTCAACATCTTGCTTGGTTACGCGGCCATCTTTGCCAGTGCCAGCAATTTGTTTAATATCGAGGTTGTGTTGGCTAACCAAGCGCGCAACCACTGGCGACATAAAACTATTGCTGCCACCATTATTGCTACTGACTGGGGCGGCGACTGCTGGAGTGACAGGCGCTGCATCGGCGGCAACCGTGGCGCTGCTACTATCTTCCAACACCGCAATTACCGTGCCAACTGGCACAGTATCGCCTTCATTGACCCGAATTTCGAGCAAGCGGCCATTAACTGGCGCAGGAATTTCGGTATCAACCTTATCGGTAGTAACTTCGAGCATTGGCTCGTACAGTTCAAGGCTATCGCCTGGCTGCTTCAGCCAGCGGCCAACCGTTCCCTCAGTGACGCTCTCACCAAGTTTTGGCATCTTAAATTCGACGGACATTCTAGTCCTTTCTATGCTAGCGAAGGCTATGGGCTAGAGGTTTTTGACTACAGGCCAGCGATTAAGCTGCAAATTCATGAGCGATAGCCTAGAGCCAAAAGCCATTTAATAATTCACTAAATCGCGCAGCGTATCGGCAATTTTGCTGGGCGTTGGCAAAAACTCATTTTCGAGCGGCGAGCTATAGGGCATTGCTGGAATATCCAAGCCTGCCAAGCGTTGCACTGGCGCATCGAGATATTCAAAGCCATCTTGGGCAATAATTGCTGCCACTTCTGCGCCATAACCGCCAAACAAATTATCTTCGTAGAGCACCAGCACTTTGCTCGTTTTCTTGACCGAATTGATAATTGTTTCGCGATCAAGCGGCACGAGCGAGCGCAAATCGACAACTTCGACGCTAATATCTTCGCCAGCCAGCATTTCGGCAGCTTCGACCGCGTAGTGGCGCATCATGCCATAGGTAATAACCGAGACATCGCTGCCTTCGCGGGCAATATCTGCTTTGCCAAGTGGCACGCTGTAGTGCTCATCGGGCACATAGCCTTTGATCAAACGATAGCATTTTTTGTGCTCCAAAAAGAGCACCGGATCGGGATCATCGATTGCGGCCAAGAGCATGGCCTTAGCATCGTAGGGCGTTGATGGCGCAACAACTTTAAGGCCTGGAATATGGGCAAAAAAGGCCTCGATGCTTTGCGAGTGATAGAGCGCGCCGTGAATCCCGCCACCATAAGGAGCGCGAATAACCAGCGGCACTTCCCAGGTATTGTTTGAGCGATAGCGCATGCGCGCTGCTTCGCTAATAATTTGGTTGAAGGCTGGAAAGATAAAATCGGCAAATTGAATTTCGGCAATTGGCCGCATGCCATACATTGCTGCGCCGATTGATGAACCAATAATAATTGATTCAGCGAGTGGCGCGTCGATCACCCGTTTTTCGCCATACTTGGCGTGCAAACCATCGGTAACCCGAAACACCCCGCCGCGTTGGCCGACATCTTCCCCGATGATATAGACGCGCTCATCATTGGCCATTGCTTGGTCAAGCGCTTGGTTGATCGCTTCTAAAAGATTTAATTCTGCCACGTGATACCTCTATGATACAGAGCGAAACTGCCTGCTGGCAACCGTCAGCTTATTCTGCAAAGACATATTTTTGGACGGTGCTTGGGTCGGGCAAGGGTGCTGCTTCAGCATAGGCTGTTGCATCATTGACAACTTCTTTGATTTCGGCCCGAATTGCCGCAACTTTGGCATCATCGAGCATGCCTTCATCGCGCAAGAAATGCTCGAAGCTGGCGATTGGGTCGCGAGTCCGCATGGCCTTAATATCTTCAGGTGAGCGATAGGTGCGGTCGTTGTCATCAGAGGAGTGGGCAGTCAAACGCACACATTTGGCCTCGATCAAAGTTGGGCCATCGCCGCGGCGCGCCCGTTCGACCGCAGCAGTCATTGCTTCGTAGACCTCAAGCACGTTGGTGCCATCGACGGTAATCCCAGGAAACCCATAGCCTGGGCCGCGATCGGAAACATTTTCAACACCCATTTGTTTGTGCTGCGGTACGGAGATGGCGTAGCCATTATTTTCGCAGAAGAAAATGACTGGCAATTTCATCACGCCTGCTAAGTTCATGGCTTCGTGGACATCGCCCTGTGATGATGTGCCTTCGCCGAAGGCTGTCCAAACCACAATATCATCGCCGCGCATTTGGGCGCCCATGGCGATGCCAACGGCGTGGGGCACTTGGGTGCCGGTTGGCGAAGAATGCGAAACGATATTCAAAGCGCGATGGCTATAGTGAGCTGGCATTTGGCGACCGCCGCTGCTTGGGTCTTCAGCTTTGGCCAACAAGCCAAGCATTACTTCGCGCGGGGTCATGCCCATGGCCAACATCATTGCTAAATCGCGATAGTATGGCACGATCCAGTCGTGTTTGGGGCGCATTGCAAAGGCTGCGCCTACTTGAGCAGCCTCGTGACCTTGGCATGAAATAACAAACGGGGCTTTGCCTTGACGATTCAATTGCCACATTCGCTCATCAAGCGAACGAGCCAAAACCATCGTGTGATACATTGCTAACAATCGCGATTGATCGCGTTCTTGCTCCATGAAGGCAACTCCTCATATGAAGGATTACTTTGTTTGTCCGTCGAACCCTGTTAAGCTAAAAACCTCGGTATAACGACCGAGGCAAGGGCAAGCAAGGAAAAACTGGCGTTGTCCTCGTTGACACGGCCTATATGACAAGTATAGCATAAAGCCTTGATTGCGCTGTCACCACTGTTGAGTGTTGGCACTAGCTCCAATCAAAAAGGGTAGCATTGCTGCTACCCTCGTTGCTGAAACGGCCCACTGGTTATTGGCTTAGCTCAATATAGGTATCTTGACCAAGCCGAATGGTGGTAGGCAAGCGCAATTGAATTGGTGTATTCGCTTGCTGGCGTTGTTCATTGATAAACAAGCCATTCTTGCTCAAGTCGGCGACATAGAATTGGCCACCGATCAAGCTAATTTCCACATGTTGGCGCGAGAGCAACTTATCGCCGGTGATGATCACGCTGGCTTCGCTGCGCCCGATGGTACATGGGAACATCGTAATCGTTTGATTTTGCAATTGGCTGCGGTCTGGCGTTTGGACAACCCGCACATTCAATTGTTGCTGGCGGCCTTGCGATACTGGCGGCGTATAAATCATGGTTGCGCCGTTATCGGGCATGCCACCATCGAAATGGGCCGTTGGAATGCTGGCGTTAGCGCTTGACGCTGGGTTGTTATAGCGCGCTGGCTGATTTGCCGCTGAATTTGGCGCTGGCCGAACCGCCGATTGTTGCTGCTGTTGCTGCGGCTGATTGGGATTTTGGCGCGCTGCTGGGTTTACGCCAGGCAAATCAATGCGATTAAAGGCTTGGGTTGGTGGGTTGTAGGGCATTGGCACATTGCTAGCCTTGGGCTTGCGATTACGCCACAAATACCAGAAACCAGCCCCAATCGCAATAATCACCAACGCAATCAGCACATAGACGCCATAGCGCTTGAGGAATGGCTCTTTTGGTTTGACTGGAAACAAGAAACTTTTGATCGGCGATTCGATTGGCCGAACATTTGATGTTTCCAAGATAATCTGCATGTTGAGCGTCGTCTGTTGCTCAGTTGGAATCAATTCTTGCGGGATAGTTGCAAGAGGGATCGCGATTTTAGGATTGGTTGGGTCAAGCGGAAAGCGATCTGATTCAAAGACTTGAAGATTTTCGCGTAACAAACGCACGCGATAAAAGGTAAATTTTGGATCGATAATTTTTTGCTCGTCGCCAATTTCAACGTCATCGATCCGAATTGTGTCTTGGGTATAATCAACAACTGGGTTTGAGCGAATGTCAAAGGTAATGGGAATGGGCACGTGATTAAAGGCTTCTGTTGCCAGCAGCTCGGTTTTACCTTCTTGGCTGGTAAATAAGAAGCCCTCGCTACTGTAGGCAAACACTTGCAGCGTATATTTACCTGCATCTTTCAACGCAGTATCGCTCATCTGCAAGGCAACATCTTGAGTTCCTTGTGATGGGATGCTCACACTGATAGTTTCGGTATGGGCAATAATCCCATTAGGATTTGAGGCTTTAACCTCAATTTTATTCATTTCAACCGGGCTATTGTTGGTAACCGTGAAATTGAATGAATATTTTTGCTCAAGTGGCAGCGCTTGAATATTGCTAATTTTGGCTTTGCTGGCAATTGGCAAATAACACTTGGTTTGACCCAAGGCAATCGTGTTTGCAACCTCGGTGCCATCGACCAGTTCGACGCGCAAGGTGGCTTGAGTATCGCCACAAGGCCGCAAATCGCCACGTGCCATCTTCTGATTTTTGATACTGTTCATAATTTGGAAGAATTTATCACCCATGGTATCGGGTGCCCCTTGAACGGCAAGGGCTTGGGTTTCGCTGGAAATTTGGTTAAGCACTTCAGGATTGATCCGGGCACAATTACCGCCAGCACAGAGCCCAATGGTGTAAATTGGCGTAATCGTTCCGGGCCGAGGATTGGCCTTAGTCGTTACATCAATCACGCTTTTGTCGCTACATTGGTTGCCATTGATATCTTCATCTTTACCATCGGTAAACAAGACGATTGCGCGCCGTTCTACCGGTTGCAAGCGATTGAGCATAAAGTTGGTCGTCAGATAGGCGGCGGTATACAAACACGTTTCGCCACCTGGTTCTGAAATGTAGCTATCACGGATGTAATTCTTTACTAGATTGCGATCCTCGGTAAAATCAACTTTCGGCAGATATTCTTGGTCGCTGCTGAGCCGAGTGAAGGTAAATAGCCCGATCAGCGCGCCTGCAGGAGCTTCATCAACCGCGCGTATTGCCGCTTCTTTGACAATCGGAACATAGTCGGCCATGCTACCGCTTTGATCAAGCACAATCGCAATTTTGATGGGAGTGGTTGGGTCGATTGGGGTTGCCGGGATAGTTTGCTGACTTACCGGCAAAACGATATTGGTTGCCGCAATCTTATCGACCGTGACAGCCTCGCCATTCGGAAAGCGGACGCTAAAATAGGTCTCAACCTTAAGCGTTGTTTCTTCCTTAACCACTGTGTGATTAATCACGACTTCAGGTTTATCGTCTTGGGAGTGGGCAGGCGCTGGCACAACCCACAAGAGGCTGAGCAACGCGATGATGGTGAACCAACTATGCTTTCTCATGGTTAACACTCATTCCAGCAACTAAAAACGGCTTACCAATTAAGGATACGGCGCAGTATACCATCCCTTAGTACTGTAGGCTAATTAGGATGGGGGTTGAACAAGATGCGCCTGGATTGTTGTATATAAAAGGTCGCTCAAGATTGCCTGATCAATCTGCTGCACTGGGGTTGTTTCTGGTTTGGCAGCTTTTGGGTTCGCCAGCCAAAGCGCGGCGTGGGCCATCAGCCATGAAAGGCTGGTTGGTTGGCTGGTTGCGGCAGCTGGCTCCTTGATGATCAGCAGGAGAGCGGCTTTTTCAGCCTCGGGCATTAATGCAGTGAGTTCGGCGGTGGGTGGTAAGTTAGCATTGCCCATGGTTGGCTGAGTTGTTAGTTCGATAATCTGTTTGATCACATGATCGAGTGTACCCAATTCGAGAAAGGTTTGCAAGCCTTGCGAATCGACATAATTGAGCACGATTAATTCATCGGTAAAGCTAAAGTATTTGGGTAAGCCTGTGCCTTCACGCTCGGTAATGCTCAAAATTGCCAGCGTGCTTGGTTGGAGGGTTGCCTCTAAAATGAGCGCTAATTCCCCCGTGATCGTGAGTTGGTTGCTATAGGGATCGCGCAGTAAAATCCCACGATCATATAGCTCATCCTCGGCAGTTTGGAGCTGTTCAGCACTAACTGCCAAATCATTGGTTGTATTATGGATGGCGAGTGCTTCGCCAACCAGATAATGCAGGATAATCGCTAACTCTGCCTGGGTGAGTACAAAACGATTCATTCGGGCCACCTCGATACTAGTTCAGACAACTCACTCAGGAATACGCGCTAGACGTGATGATGATGCGACCAGCTCTTCGGTAATATGACCATCCTCTATGAATTGTCATGGGCTGCTTAACGCTACGAGATTGGTTTTGATGCTGTGTGCCAATGTTTGGCATGCGTTTGCAATTCTAGCCTTGCTGGAATAGCCGCGATCAGCTTAGTTAAAGAGCGTTATAAGTTGGGCGAGCTTTCCATCAAGTTGCTTTGCCACCCATGCAAGATCGTTGGATTTATGGCGATTGAAGCTGTGCCATAAGCGTTGTAATTGGTTTGCTTGCTGATCAAGCAAATCGAGTACATTGTACCAACCTTGGGAGCCATCGAGTTTAAGGTGTTGGTTGGTCAGAAATGGGGCAGTATGGCGACCAAGCGCAAAGCTATATTCGCCATCAGAAAGCATCAGTAAGCCATTACACACAGGTGAACGGTATAAAACCAAACATTCTCTGCCACCATGCTGGGCATCGCACTGTTGGCGAACAAATTGATGGGCTTGTAAATGGCGCTGGAGCGCGTGCTCAGCGTAGTTGATAAAGCCCTGACATGTTGCACAGTTCGAATCCATCGATTTCCTTGAACACTTGCTGGCCCACAACCGTTTGCTTGGTTTGGAGGCCAGCAAGCAGGTTAGGCGCCGTAGTAGCGTTGCCGCTGCATAAATTGAATGTAATCAGCCAGCCATGTGGCTGGTGCGCCAGGCGCAAACATCGCCAACAGCTGCTCAAATTGGCCTGCGAGCAGTTGAGCCAGCCATTGATGATAGTCGAGGCTGCCATCCCAAAATTGTTCAATTACTCGTTGGGTCATGATTTTTTTGTTGGCCCGATATTCCAACAAATAGACCAGATTGAACCAACCTTGCGATCCATCAACTTCAAGAATTTGATCGGTCAGAAATGGCGCATCAAACGTGCCTAAAGCGCAATAATCAGCACCATCGCTGCGTTGAATCAACAGTTGGCAGCTTGGCGAATGATACAAGGCCAAACATTCCAAGCCGTTGTTTTGAGCATCACATTGAACGCGACGAAATTGACCAAACTCCAAATAGCTGCTCAATTGTTGTTCAACATAGCTGATATAGCCTTGGCACTGACCACAATCGTTGCTCACAAAAAACCTCTTAATCGTTCAAGGATTGGCTGGTTTGCAAAACTTCGCCACCTGGGCCAATACTTCCGCCTGCGACGCGTCCGCCAGTACTTGCCCGCCAGTCGCCAGTCTTGATCCAGCTATCACCAATTTGGCGATAACCATATTGGTAGGCTTGGCTTTGCATAAAGCGCACTTCCATCGCGCTATATGATTGGGGTCGCTTGGTCAAAATATCGTCAATCGAGCTGCCCTTAATATCGATGCGGCTAATGCCACTTTCAAGCTGCGATTGCAAAAATTCGCGGTTGACTGGCCAGATGCGATTATTGCCGCCTTCTGCAATGGGCTTGAGCGCATCCCACACTTCGGCGGTGGTGCTGAAATAGCGCCCGCCATGTGCATTTGCTTCGCCGATATAGCCAAGGAAGCCTGAGGCTGGATCAGCTTTGAACGCCCCTAGGACGACGCGATCGGTCAAGGCTGTGCCTGCGCCAACATGGCTTGATTGATTGGCAATATAGCGGGCCATTGCGGTTTCTGCGCCGCCGCCTTTGGCCAACATGCCAATATCGCCAGCTGCTTGGAGCGGGGTGCTGACGCGGGCAATATCCGCTGCCGCATCGGTAACGGTGGCTGCTTTGCTAAGCTTGGCTGCTTTCCCAACTTTATCAGCGCCTTTGGTGCCGATTAAGATCGAGCCAATAAACATGGTGCCTCGACCAATTGCTTCCCATGGGCGGCCATTTTCCCAAGCTTCAACATATGGCGCTTTGAAAGCTTCCCAGAATTCGCTTGGATGGGTGACTGCGTGCCAAATGCCTTTAACGGTTTCAACGGGATTGGTGACCATATTCCAGACGCCGACCACCATATCCTTGAGTTCTTTGCCTGCGCCAACGAAGAAATCTTTGACGCCATTGCCAACGCTGCTGAAGAACCCGCCAACGCTATCGAGCCAACTACCGCCGCCCTTGCCACCTTCAGCATTACCGAGCAATGAACCTTTGAATAAGCCAGCAGCTTCTTCTTCTGCTTGACTGAAGATTTTTTGGATTTCGAGGGTAACCTGCTGGGCCGTTTGGAATGCGTTAATCAGGCGATTGAAGGTTGGGAAGATTTCGTCGTTGAGTTCTTTGGCAAAGGCAACACTGGCATCGCCTTTCCAGCGGTCGTTTAATTGTTGGCCGGTGTTGCGAATCGTGGTTTGCAATTGTTCAACGGTTTGCTTGAGGCGACCGAAACGCTGAGCCACCTGTGCGGTTTGCTCATACTGTATCTGAACAACTTCCTTGCTCATGACACTGCTCCTAGGTTGTAAGGGGGTTGATAGTCGATTAGGGTGCTAGGGTGGGCCGCTCATGAGCTTGGGAGCTAATAAAAAGACCGAATTGATTAAAGAGAAAATAACCCATGAGGCGCAGCAACACGCTAATACTCCAATTTCAGTATACCAAAATCCTCCCTTTTGAACAACGATCAAAATTAAGAACCATCCTCAAACTGGCTACGAGCGCTCGTTTGAGAATGGTTCTTTGAATGGTTAGAATGGGTTACTTGAAGCCATCTTATAAGGCCGCAGTGGCCAATTGCTCAAACCAGCGCTGAATATGCTCGCGCAACCATGCTTGATCAATGGCCTGCACTTCAAATACATCAGGGTTGGTTTCGTCGAGCTGAATCGCCCACGCGCTGTTTGGCCCTTGCAGAATTGCTGGATTAATCGCATCGACGATTTCGGTATCTTCGCAACGTACAATTGCCAATGAAGCACTGAAGACTGGGGCTTGAATTGCTTCGATTAGGCTTTGAGCAGCTTGTTGGTCAAGCCCGGCAGCAGTTAAGCGCTTGAATGCTTCTGCATCAGCGCGATCTTCGGCCAAGCCTTTGATCGCCAAGAATTCGTCTTGGCTAATGCGCACACTGGCTTCGAAGGCTTTGCTTGGTTGTACTTCCAACAGAAACGCCAAGCGATCAAACAATACCAGCATATCCGGCAAAAACGCCAAGCGATGTTGATTCTCGGTTGGCAGAGTTTGCTCAACAATGCCTAATTGATTGACATAGTGTAAAAAGAGCTGGCTGCCAGCCTCAGGCATATCGCGGGTTGTGATGAAGGCAATATCGGGAAATGCCATAATTTGCGAGAATTCTAAAATTTCGCGTTCGATCATGACGGTTTCATCGGCGCTGATCGTGGCTAATTCTTTGGCTACTAAGCCTTGAACCCCTTGATTCAAAGCTGCCAAATGGCTTGCCTGATCGTGGGGAATCAAGCTATCATTATCTAAGCCAATAATTTTATTGGTGCGCGCAGCTTCGAGTAAGACCAAAAACTCGTTGCGCTCCAGAATAAGTCCGTCCATTGGTTAGAACCTCTCTATGTTACTTCGCTCCGCCAAACGAGATGCCAAATGAAACAAATGGTAATTTGACCTTCGTTTGTTTGCCAATGCTAAAGCCAAGCTCGGCCTTGAGGCCAACTTCGGCACTAACCCCAACGTTAACCCCGGCGACATTTACGCCTTTGCTTCCGGTAACCGAAACCAAGGTGCCACCAACGGTTGCGCCAAGTGAGCCATCTTTGATGCCAGCGAACCCTTCAACTGAAAGCGCTTTGCCTTCGATGGTTTCGGTATAGCCCAAGTTTTTGTTGCCATAGACATTGGTTAATTCGCCTTTGGCAACTGTTGCTTCGCCATATGGCCCAATGGTGAATTTTTTATCGCCATTCACACCTAAGCCGATCCCCACTTCGCCATAGCCAACTTGGTATTTGCCTTTGAGGGTATAGGGAATTGGGCCATCGACTTTAAGTAAATCGCCTTTGCCTTCGAGCAAAGCGCCACTTACCCCAAGCTTCAATTGCGGCTTAGTTTCGCCGGTTTTGGTTTTGTAATCATAGGTATGGATTTTAACTTTGCCCTTGACGGTTGGGCCGCTGCCTTGTTTATCGCCATTGCCGGATTGGCCACTGCCATCGCCGGATTGGCCGCTGCCGCTCCCATTGCCGCTCCCATTGCCGTTGCCATTGCCACCGCCCATCAATGAGCCTTTGAACAAAGCCGCAGCTTCTTCTTCTGCTTGTTGGAAGACCTTTTTGATTTCAATGGTCGTGCTTTGGGCTTGGTTAAATAAGCTTGTTAAGCGATTGAAGGCAGGTTGAACTTCGCCACGAAACTCAGCGCTAAATGCCTTTTGCGCATCGCCTTGCCATTCACCAGCTTCTAAGCGAGCTGCGATATTTTCAATCGATTTGAAAATCGCAGTTGTTGTATCGGCTGCCTTGCCAAAACGGCTGGCAACCTGATCCAACACATCGTACTTTGCCTGAACGGTTTCTTGAGGCATGACATAAACTCCATCGGGTATAAAAAGAACGGAAGTTTTATCATTGCTAGAAATACTAGCCAATGATTATGCTTGATGCTTGATCAGGTTAAACCGTGATTAAGCAGCTATGCTTCTCAGTTAAGACTGCAATAAAAGGCGCAGCCTTACCAAGCAAATACAATTGATCTCTGCAAGCATACTCGATGGATTGTTGGTTTACAAGAGGGGCTTTTGATGGATTTCGCACCGGAGGCTTAAACGGAATTAAGTATCCGGCGCATGGGCTACGAGTGGTTATTGCAACCAAGAATTTGGGTTTAGTGCCAAGCCATACTTAGCAGCTACCTGTAATGGTTCATAGCATTAACAACCGGACGCTGGCATCCCGCGCATACTCGCGACGAAACACCGCATCGGGGGTTTCGCCCCCAAGCCCCTGATGCGGTCGCCGCGTGTTGTAGCTCATTTCCCAC
>NZ_LGKP01000022.1 GCF_001306135.1 Herpetosiphon geysericola
GGTCGCTACACGATTTGAGAAACTGGCGCTCAACTATCTCGGATTCGTCCATCTGGCCATGATTCAACGCGTGGTTCGGCTCCTTGCCCCATCCACACCAGTATCCTGAATTATCAGACAGAGCCTAAAAAAACATTTGTTGAATTCCCGTATGGGAAGCATATTGAATTTGATGAATTTAATGTATCAGATCGGATGTTTGTGGCAGTCGCTTTAACCCATCCTGAACATCCGCCAATTGTTAATGCAACTGATAGTGATTGGACTGAGATTGAAGACATTCTGCGTGATGATTATCAAGTGCAAGTCATTCAATTATGCCCTAAATCAACCGAAGAGCCTGCAATTAAGCAATCACGCGGTAGAAAGCCTAGACCTATTTTTGATGAAAGCTCTCCAATAATTGAACAAAAACCTAGAAAACGTAGACCCACTTTGGAATAAATAATATGCACCTAAGTGTTTGGTGAATCGCAGCTAATCATGCTATGGTTTGGCGTTGATTTCGATCGGCCAAATCTAGGCCTCAATCTGTAGAACAAGGAAGATCCAATAATTAGAAGTGGTTTGGCGCATCCTGAACATCCGCCAATTGTTAATGCAACTGATAGTGATTGGACTGAGATTGAAGACATTCTGCGTGATGATTATCAAGTGCAAGTCATTCAATTATGCTCATAAACTGTGAAATTTGGCTATGCTTAGCCTAAATTTTGAATCCTCGATCATTGAGAGAAACGAGAACTTCCATGAATTCATCAATTATTCACTTGCGCGTTTCACGGCGCTTACTAATCTTGGTTAGCTTGGTTTGGCCTCTGGGCTTAATGTTTGGCCTAGGAGCTTTGAGTCATTTTGCGTTTTGGGCAAAGCTCTGTTTTCTTGGCTGGTATTTGTTGATATTTGTGCGTTTTGGTTTATTAACCTGGCAACATGTCTATTTGAACGATCAGGGTATTCGTATCCAAACCTATCGCGCTGATTACACGTTTGCTTGGGATAAACTCCACGCGCTTGAATTGGTTGCAGAGCCAGCAGAGCCAAAATTTATGGATCGCGATTTACGCTATCTGGCGGGCAAATATCAAATGCGCTTTTCTGATGCCAAGCAATCAATGATTGTGCATACACGCTTTACTGAGCAACAGAGAGAATTATTTAAAACCAAGTTAGCTCACTATCACCAGCTGTATTCAATTCCCACCAAAACGATTGAAACTGTGCTTTATCCAACGATTTACCCTGAGCGGTTAAGCCTGTGGCAAAAAATGCTCCGCTTGCATCAGCCACCATTAACTAAAATTCCCGCTGCTTTGTGTCGGTTCGGCTTGCTGCTTTTAATCGGGACGCTTGGCTATCTGGCTTTCTCTCAATTGCCTTTTGTGTTTGGATTAGCAGCTTTTGTATTCTATCAAGCGTTCAAATTGAGTTTGGCGCTGCTACCTAATGCCATCAACCAACCTGAAGTATTACTCCATTCGCAAGTGCAGCAATTATATGTACCCAAGCTAGTTAATAAAATGCTATTTGGGCGATTGTTCGTATTGTATTTGGTGATTCTAATAGGTATCTCAATCTACTACCACTTTTTAGGTATTTAATAATGTATAAACAACGAAAAACTATCTATTTTCCATTGATCGTTGCTGTGGTTTTACTTAGCATTACGCTAATTCTATTAATTAATGGAATATCAAGTTTTGTAATATTTATAGGATTTATTACAATATTATGTTTGTATCTATTTTATCTACAAAAACGATCATTTATCACGATTGATGCTGAATATATTCGGTTTCGTTCATTAGTAAAGATAGTGACGATCCAATGGCAATGGATGCGATTAGTGACGATTGAATCGTACAATTATCATGAGCAATCAATACCTCAATCTGCAAATTATTTGAAATTCAAATTTATTTATAATAATGGCACAATTATTGAAGCAGGAATCTCTGGTATGCTCTTTAATCCAACGTATTGCATTGCAATTGAGCAAAAGTTGTATCAATACTGTCAACAATACAATATTAAATTACGCAAACAATTTTATAAGCATACAGGTAGAAATCAATTTAGCTTCGAGCGGGAAGAATTTTTAATTGGCAGTGAAGATTAATTAACCGAATGTGCTGATTGATTGACGTTTTAACCTCGTCGTATAGAGCAAAAAGCTTGGTTATGCACCTGTGTGTTTGGCAAATTGCTGCTCGCCATGCTATGGTTTGGTGTTGATTTTGAGCTGCTCAAATCACATTGCTTCAATTGGTAGAGTAAGGGAGTTTCTGTGATGATCAAACGTGGCTTGGTCGCTTTGGCGTGGCTTGGGGTATTGCCATGCAGTTTGTGGTCGCTATTGCGCTGGACAGAATTAGCAACCACGCCGCAAGGTATGTTGCTGTTAGTTTTTGATGCTTGGGTGTATGCGAGTTTGTTGCCAATCGCACTTTTCGCAAGCCTTGCCCGTCGTGGTCGCTTGTTGCTGTTGGTTGGCTTGAATTTATTAGTGGTTTTGGGCATTTATGGCGGGCGTTGGTGGCCCCAATCTACTAATCCAACTCCGCAGGACGTGCGGATTATGACTTGGAATGTCTATTACGATACCCGCGATATTGCTGGCTTGGTGGCTACAATTCGCACGCAACAAGCAGATATTGTGGTATTGCAGGAATATAATTTTCAACTTGACCCGCAACTGCCCGAAGCCTTGGCCGATTTGTATCCCTATGCGGCGCTTAATCCGCATTCGGGGGCTGGTGGTTTGGCGACGCTGAGCCGTTGGCCAGTGACCGAATTGGCTCCAGTGGCGCGTGGCGTTGATAGTTGTGGCTGCCAATATTTGGAAATTGCCACCCCAAGCGGCCCAACCCGCTTGATCAACACTCATCCGCATATTCCGTTGGCCAGTTTCAAGGGCGTTTATACCAAAACCCAACAAGACCCAACCTTTGATCAGTTGCTAAAATTGATTGCCGATCAGAGCCAGCCCTTGATTTTGGCAGGCGATTTGAATACGACCGAACGCCAGCCCAATTATTTGCGTTTGCGCCAACAACTTGGCGATGCCTACCAGCAAAAAGGTTGGGGCTTGGGCTATACCTTTCCAAGCAACTATACTATTCCCAAGGCAGTGCGTTTGGATTATATTATGCCCAACCTGCATTGGCAGCCCTTGCGAGCATGGACTGGCACGGCTAATTTGTCGGATCATGGTTTTGTCGTCGCCGATTTGCAGCGTTCAACCGAATAGTTTGAGGAGTACAGGGATGACGGTTTATAAATCTGCTGCTACAAAGTATGCAATTCCATTTGTGGTTATTTTGGTTGCGGCAACAATTGTCTTGATCAATGAGCAAAAATTTTTTGATGCAACGATTTGCTTTATCCTCGCGTTAATGCCAATTGGCTTTATAGGGTTGTCGTATAAATGGTGTTTTGTTACAGCTGATAATTATATGCAGATTGATTCGATTGTCCTAGGGAAAAAGATTAATTGGAATGATATTATCGCAATTGAAGATATGCAGTATGGAAATGGCCTCTATCTACTGCGAGCAATTACTCAAACTCAAATGTTTGAAATTCCTGTTTCAATGTTGAAACGTCAACATATTATTGAAATTGTACAATATATGCAACACAAAGCTGAACAATATAAGATACCGTTTAATCATAATATTCCATATTTAAAATCGATATACTATCAATATAATCCAAAGCCAATTACATTAATAAGCAGATTTTTGCCACTATTAAGCTCAAAAACTAGGATGCCAATTTTTGGCTCATTTGTTGCCTGTGTTATTGGTTTTCGTATCCTATTAAGGGCGATTGATCGAAATATTTCAGATAATGCTATGCTGGATTTATTGTTATTATTTATAATCATGCTATTAATGTATGGTTGGATATATTTGCTGTTTGCCCAATTTTCGCAAAATCTACGGGCAATTGAGCATAATCAGCGCGAGCAGCACGATCAGATGTTTGTGCCAACAGTCGCATCAGCCCAGCCCTACCGTTTGCCATTTGTGTTGGTTTCGGTGGCTTTGATGGTAGTGCTTACAGGAGCTTATTGGTATTTGACCAATTGAGGGAATGCAGCGCCAGCTTAATTTCAACTGGCGCTGCTGCTTATTTTAGCTGCGAATGCTGGCAAAGGCCGCTTGGGCAGCTTTGATAGTTTGGGCCACCAATTCATCGCTATGCGCAGTTGAGACAAAGGCGGCCTCGAATTGCGATGGCGCAAGATACACGCCCTGTTCAAGCATGGCATGGAAGAATTTGCCGAACATGACCGTATCCGCCCGTTTGGCCGACGTGAAATCGTAAACTTCATCGCCAGCGAAGAAGAAGCCCCACATGCTGCCTGCTTTGTGGGCTTGGAAGGGAATGCTATTTTTGAAAGCAGCCTTCCAAAAGCCTTGGCAGAGCGTCGAGGTTACGCCAGTCAAGCGCTCGAAAACTTCGGGCTTGGCAATTTCGCGCAGCGTTTGAATACCCGCAACCATCGCCAATGGGTTGCCCGAAAGCGTGCCTGCTTGATACATGTTGCCTGCTGGCGCGACCATTTGCATAATTTCACGCCGCCCCCCATAGGCTGCTGCTGGCAAACCACCACCAACCACCTTGCCCAAACAGGTCAAATCGGGCATCACGTTGAAATAGGCTTGTGCTCCACCGTAGGCTACACGAAAGCCCGTCATCACTTCGTCGAAAATTAATAACGCGCCATGCTGATCGCAGAGTTGGCGCAAGCCTACAAGATAGCCTTCGCGTGGTAGCACAAAGCCCATATTGCCTGCGACTGGTTCGATTACCAAAGCGGCAACTTGACCAGCATTGGCTTTAAACAAGGCTTCGACTGCATCAAGATCGTTGAATGGCGCGGTTAATGTGTTGCTGGTGGCGCTTTTCAACACGCCTGGGCTATCGGGCAAGCCAAGTGTCGCCACGCCCGAGCCTGCTTGAACCAAAAATGGATCGGCATGGCCATGATAGCAACCCTCGAATTTGATAATTTTCTCGCGTTGGGTGTAAGCCCGCGCCAAGCGAATTGCGCTCATTGTAGCTTCAGTACCCGACGAAACAAAGCGCACCATCTCAACACTGGGCACGGCAGCAATCACCAACTCGGCCAATTCGCTTTCAAGCTCGGTTGGTGCGCCAAAGCTTGTGCCACGTTGAGCTTGGGCACAAATTGCCTCAACGACCGCTGGATAGGCATGACCAAGAATCAACGGTCCCCACGACAAGACATAATCGATATATTGATTGCCATCAATGTCGTAGAGATAGGCTCCTGCGCCCCGATCGATAAAGCGTGGCACGCCGCCAACGCCGCGAAAAGCCCGCACTGGGCTATTAACTCCGCCTGGTAAAAGTGCTTGGGCGCGTTCAAAAGCCGCGCTGGAAGCATCATTGATCACGTTTTGTATCTCCATATGTCTTGGGGATCGGGGATCGGGGCTGGGGATCGGTTTTGAAATCACGAAGCCACGAGATTTTAACCACGAAGAACACGAAGAGCACGAAGGATGTTTGTATGTTCTATGCTCTATGTTCTATGGTCTACCTGCTGCGCTCAATCCAATCCCTAATCCCCAACAGCTGATCCCCAATCTTATGTTCTATGCTCTGCATCCCTAGCTATTTAACCACTTTGCGGCATCTTTGGCATAGTAGGTGATGATCATTGTTGCGCCAGCGCGTCGAATTGCCAACAAGCTTTCGAGTGCCACTCGTTGCTCGTCGATCCAGCCATTGGCGGCGGCAGCTTTGATCATCGCGTATTCGCCACTGACTTGGTAGGCAGCCAAGGGCAGATTAAATTCATCGTAGACTGCGCGAATAATATCCAAATAGGCTCCTGCTGGCTTGACCATCAGCCAATCGGCACCCTCGGCCACATCGAGCGCAACTTCGGCGATCGCCTCGCGCGCATTGGCCGCATCCATTTGGTAGGAGCGGCGGTCGCCAAATTGGGGCGTTGATTCGGCTGCTTCGCGGAACGGGCCATAGAATGCTGAGGCAAATTTGGCAGCATACGACAGAATAATCGTGTCGTGATAGCCTGCTTGGTCAAGGCCATGGCGAATTGCGGCAATTTGGCCATCCATCATGGCGCTTGGCGCAACCACATCAGCGCCTGCTTCTGCATAGGCAACCGAAGCGCGGGCTAATAATTCTAAGGTTGGGTCATTATCAACTGTGATTGTTTCTGGCTCGCCGCTGGTCAAAATACCACAATGGCCATGGTCGGTATATTCGCACATACACACATCGGCAATGACCACCAAATGCGGCGCTTGTTGCTTGATTGCTCGAATTGCGCTGGGCACAGGGCCATTTGCATCCCAGGCTGCGCTCCCTTGGGCATCTTTGTGCAAGGGAATGCCAAACAACAACACCGAAGGAATTTGGGCTGCGACCAATTCGTCGATTTCAGCACCAAGCTGATCGAGCGAAAGTTGAAATTGGCCAGGCATCGAGCTAATTGGCTTGCGAATGTTCTGGCCTTCAACAATAAACAACGGGGCAATTAAGTTATCGACAGTTAATTGGGTTTCGCGCACCATGCGCCGGAGGGTTGTGTTGCGTCGCCCACGACGTAAACGCCGATTGGGGATTGGCCCAGCTTCAAATTTACTCATGCCAGTTCCTTTTCGGCGTTGGCCCACTCAACCAGAGCTTCGACTAAGCCTTGAGTTGAATGTTCCGCTGCCTCAATATCAACATGCAAGCCCAAATCAAGCGCGGTTTGGCTGGTGATTGGGCCGATGCTTGCAATAATGGTTTGGTTCAAAAATTCTTGCGAATTGCGCATGCCTGCCGCATGCAAGGCCTCGATGGTGTAGCGCACGGTTGAGCTTGAGGTGAAGGTTACGACATCAACGTGTTGTTGGCGCAGCAGCTCAGCCAATTCAACCACCTGTGGATCAGGCACAGTTCGATAGGCGACCAACGCCGTGACTTCAGCGCCCCGCGCAGTTAATGACTCGCGCAACAGTGGGCGGGCAATATCAGCCTGCGGCAAAAAGATCCGTTGGCCTGCAACGTCTTGAAATTCGGCCAAAAATTGCTCAGCAACATAGGCATGGGGCACAAAATCGGGCGCATGGCCAAAATCGGTCAAAAGTTTGGCTGTTGCTTTGCCAATTGCTGCAATTTTCAATTGATCTAAGGCATTGCATGGCAAGCCCAAAACGCCATAGCGCTCGAACACGGCGCGAACTGCATTGGTGCTGGTGGCAAGCAACCAATCAAAGCGTTCGATTTGGCTCAGTGCCCGATCAAAGGCCTGCCAATCATCTGGTGGCAAGGTTTGAATTGCCGAACAATATAGAACTTCAGCTCCATTAGCTTCTAAGAGTTGAGCGAACTCGGTCATCTGTTCACGGGCGCGGGTCAATACAATTCGCTTGCCCGCTAAAGGTGTGCGCATCGTCATCGTTGCAATCCACAATCTGTTGCTAGCACATGGCTATGGGCGGCTATTCAATCTGCAATTAATCAATTGTCGGCCTTGGTAGTATACAAGATTATGGCTTGCATGGCCGAAATTCAAGCGTAATCGGCTATGCCAAAAGCGCTGCAAATCACCACCGATTTAGAGTAAATCACGCCCACCTTGATCAAGTAATTGCTGGGCTAAATTGGCTCCAAGTGTTTGGGCTTCGCTCGCCGCGCCAGTTAATTCGCCACGGACTAAGCGACCATCAAGCGCGCCAATCATGCCGATTAAGTGCAATTGACCAGCTCTATAGGTGGCAAACGCGCCAACTGCAACTTGGCAACCACCACCAATCGTGGCCAAAAATGCTTTTTCGGCTTCAGCAGTCGCTCGCGATTCAGCGTGATCGAGCACCTTGAGCAACTCGGCCACCCGTTGATCGCTCGCTCTGGCTTCGATGCCCAAAATGCCCTGCGAGACCGCCGGAGTCATTTCGTAGGGGTCGAAAAATTGGGTTACGCGATCCAATAATCCTAAGCGTTGCAAGCCTGCTGCTGCCAACACAATCGCCTCGTATTGGCCTTCGTCGAGCTTGCGTAGCCGCGTATCAACATTGCCGCGAATATCGATAATTGTGAGATCGGGGCGTAAGTTACGCAATTGCGCGGCGCGGCGTGGGCTGCTAGTGCCAACTTTTGCCCCATGGGCTAAATCTGCCAGCGTGCGGCCTTCTGCTCCAACCAAGACATCGCGTGGGTCGGCACGCTCTGGGTAAGCAGCAATCGTCATGTCGGGAGCCAAAATTGAAGGTAGATCTTTGGCGCTGTGCACTGCCAAATCGACCTTGCCACTGCGCATGGCATCCTCAATTTCGCTGACAAACAGGCCTTTATCGCCAATCGCCGCCAATGGGCGATCCAAAATCGCATCGCCTTTGGTCGTGATATGCTCAAGCTCAATCGTCAAGTGCGGATGCGCTGCCAACAAGGCGTCGCGCATGGCGTGAGTTTGCACCAAGGCCAATTGGCTTTTGCGGGTTCCAATGGTTAATCTATTCATGCTGTTCATTCTTGCTAGCGTAAGCGAATACTTAATGTAGGCCTTGAAGCCTGCTTGTTGATCAGCAGTTGCCGGAGCCTGATCCCTGATCCCTGACCGCTGGCCCCTCGGTTCTCCACCCTTCCGTCCCGCCAGCGGGAGACGCAGGGGGCTTTAATCCCCCTGCACCCCCTCAAGGACAATTTGGGCTTGGTAGGATACTCCCGATGAACCTGAGAATCAGAGGTTTTCAGCCGCAACTGATCCTTCGCAATCTTCGCGGTTGCTGAACCCTGAACCCTAATCCCTGGCTCTTTTTATTGGCCAGTCACAACGGTTTTGAGCAAATCGACAAAGGCAGGATCATCGTTGAGCAAGCGAATGCGCTCAAGTTGCAAGCCTAGTTCATTGGCTTTGTGTTTGCCCTCGATATCAATATCGTAGAGAATTTCGAGGTGATCGCAGACAAAGCCAAACGGCACTTGTAGCACATACTTTTTGCCTTCAGCAGCCAGTTCGGCCAAGGTATCGAGCACATCGGGCCCAAGCCATGGCTCACCGGTTTCGCCTTGGCTTTGGTAGGTAAAACGCCAATCATGCAATTCGAGCATTTCGGCGATGCCTTTGGCGCTGCCCAACAACTCCTCAGGATAGGGATCGCCCCAAGCCAGCACTCGTTGCGGCAAGCTGTGGGCGCTAAACAGCACCGTTACCTGATCGCGCACGTCGGCGGGAAATAATGCCAGGGCTTCGCTGATGCGACTGGCAATCAAATTGCGAAATTTTGGCTGTTCCTGCCAGCTATTGATCATCTGCAATTCGATGTTGGTGTTAAATTCTTCGTTGGCGCGATCAACTTGTTTTTGATAGCCGCCAATGCTGATTTTGGAATAATGGGGGGCGAGCGCCAGCCCAATCACTTTGCTAATGCCATCAGCATGAATTTGCTTAACCACATCGGGAATTAATGGATGCCAATATTTCATGCCAAAATACACTTGGTATTGGTCAGGAAATTCTGCATCAAGTTGGGCTTGCAGTTGGTCGGTTACCGATTTGGTTAGGGTCGTCAATGGAGTATGGCCCCCAACCGCCCGATAGCGAGCTGAAAGATTTTCGACTTGCTCAGGCGTTGGCATGCGGCCACCACGCACATTGATGTAGTATTGCTCAACTTCATCGATAGCGTTGGGCGTGCCATACGCCATCAGCAAGACCGCTGTTTCGGCTGACATGGATTACCTCTTATCTGTTAATGATCCACAAAGAAACCCGAAGGCTTAAAACCGCGAAGATCACGAAGATCGCGAAGGTTTCTCTTTCCAAAGCCTTACAATTCATCCCTCATCCTTCATTCTTTCGTGCTCTGCGTCTCTGCGTTAAAGCACGATTACGAAGGCTTGAAACTGCAAAGAGCACTTTAGCCACAGATTTCTGGGATTATGTTCTTATGCAAATGACCGATCCCTAGCTCCCGACCCCTATGCTCTCTGTTCTATGCTCTCTGTTCGTGAATAAACGCTACTAAACGTTCGAGATTGGCAACCGGAGTTTGTGGGTGAATGCCATGGCCAAGGTTGAAAATGTGGCCTGGCCGACCGTCGATCCGGCGCAAAATATCGGCTGCTTGTTCGCGCACATATTCCCAAGGCCCGAGCAATACAGCAGGGTCAAGATTGCCTTGGATCGCTTTGTCATCACCGATTAATTGCCAAGCTTCGTCGATTGGAATCCGCCAATCGGCCCCGAGAACCGAGCCACCATCGTTGCGCATCAATGGCAACAAATTGGTTGTGTTGGTGCCAAAGTGAATCAATGGAATATTGGTTTCTTCACGCAAGGTTTTGAGAATGCGCGCGGTGTAGGGCTGCACAAAGGTTGCATAATCGTGGGGGCTTAAACAACCAACCCAGCTATCGAATAGCTGCAAAGCATCAACCCCAGCTGCAAGTTTCACTCGCAAATAGCTAATCGTTAGGTCTGCCAAGCGTTCCATGAGCGCATGCCACACGTTGGGGCTGCCATACATCATGGCTTTGGTATTCAGAAAATTCTTCGAGCCTTTACCTTCGACCAAGTAGGCTGCCAAGGTAAAGGGTGCGCCAGCAAAGCCAATTAACGGAGTTTGGCCCAACTCTGCTTTGAGCAAATGAATCGATTTGCTAATGTAGGGCACATCAACTTCTGGCTCGATTGGGCGAATTCTGCTGACATCGGCCATCGTGCGAATCGGGTTGGCAACTACGGGGCCGATGCTTTCGACCAAATCAACGCCCACACCAGTGGCAATCAGCGGAGTCATAATATCGGCAAACATAATCGCTGCATCAACGCCCAAGCGGCGCACTGGCTGCAAGGTTACTTCAGCACATAATTCTGGCTGATAGCAAATATCCATAAAGCCATATTGCTCGCGGATGGCGCGATATTCGGGCAGCGCACGGCCTGCCTGTCGCATAAACCAAACTGGGGTCGTATCCACAGCTTCACGGCGACAAGCCCGTAAAAATCGATCTTGCATAATTTGTGTTCTATCCTTTGATGGTTGATGAATCGTTGCATTCACAAAGCCGAGCCAGCATTGCGCATTGCGCGCCAACGCTGACTCGGCTTACCCACTAAATCATTGCCAAGGCTTCGCGAATTGGCCGATTGACCCCGGTGATAATTGGCGTGTCGTTGAGCGTATAGCGGCGAGCTTCGGTCGAGCGCAGCGCAATTACCAATTCTTCAAAGCGGGGCAAGCTATCGGTTTCGTAGGCCACGATAAATTCATGGTCATCGATGCCAGTGGTGTAGAGCAACACTTGGCGCACATCTGCATACTCGTGACCAACCCGAATGTGCTCATTCATCATGCCTTGGCGGGCATCGCGGCTCATCAGATACCATTCTTTGGTTTTGCTGAAGGGATAAACAATCAAATATGGTTCACGATCTTCGAGGTCGATCGCTTGCTCTTGGGTAGTTGGGCGCTTGGTGTAATTGGAAGTACGGGTAAAGCCATAGTAGAGGTTGGTTTGCTCAAAATAGGCGCCGATGCCAGTTTGCAACAAGCGGCTGGTCATCTCTTGCATCGCAATTGGCGAAGTGCCTTTGCGCCACAGCAACAAATCGGAATTGAGCTTGAAGCCAATCGTGCTATACGCATAGGTCACAATTGAAGGATAGGCCTCTTCGACCACTTGGGCAAACTGTTCGCGCAAGTCTTCGCGGGCTGCTGCTGGCAAGCGTCGCCATTCTGGTGCAGCCTTGAAAGTGGTATATTGAACAAACAATTGGCCTTCGGTTGAATTTGGCAATTTAACGTCTTCCATGGAAGTTTAAATCCTTTATAACAGTGATGGCCCTAACCATCTGAAGCTTATGCGATTGCCTCAAAATCGAGGCGAAACAATTGCTGTGCGGCGTGTGCCAGCTGTGGGCTGGCAGCAGTATCTTTAATCGCTCGCATCGGCTGATGTAATAATTTATTGACAATTGCGCTGGTCAAGGCGGAAACCGCAGCCTGTTCTTGCTCGGAAAGATCCAAGCGTGCCAAAGCTCGTTCAAGCTCGGCCAGCCGAATTGCTTCGGCATGGGCGCGTAAGGCGCGAATCGTTGGCAAGACAGCTTGGGTTGACCACCACTCCTGCCATTTGACCAATTCGCGTTCGACGATTGTTTCTGCTCCGGCAACTTCTGCTGCTTTGCTGGCGCGATTGCGCTCGCAGATTGCCTGCATATCGTCGACATCGTAGAGCCACACATCGGCCAGCGCGCCAATATGGCGATCAATATCGCGAGGCACTGCCAAATCGAGCAATACCCATGGGCATTGACGTTGCGCTTGCAAGGCTTGGGCCTGTTCCAAATCAAGCATCAACTCAGGAGATGAAGTACAGCTAATCACCACATCGCTTGCTTGTAAGGTTGCCATCAGTTCGCTCATCGGTTTGGCAACAACCTTATGATGCTCAGCCAAACGGGCGGCGCGTTCAAAGGTGCGGCTGAGCACGGTGATGTTGCTGGTATGTTCGAGATAGTGCTTGAGTGCCAACTCGCCAGTGCGGCCAGCCCCAATAATTACCACCGACCGATTGCTAAGCTCGATGTGTTGGCGCGCTAGGCTAAGGCCAACTGAAACCACTGATAATTGAGCATGAGCTAATTGAGTTTCAGTGCGCACCAGCTTGCCGGTGGTCAGCGCTGCCTGAATCAAGCGATGCATGGTTGTGCCCAACAGCTCGGTTTGCTGAGCGGCGTTATAGGCAGTTTTGATTTGGCTTAAAATTTGAGCCTCGCCCAATGCCATTGAATCTAAGCCCGAAGCCACCCGAAACAGGTGGCGCACTGCATCGTCATCAATATAGGTATACAAATGGGGCATCAATTCATCAAGATCGATGAAACGTTGCTGGGCTAAAAATTGGCGCAACGAACGCCCGCCATCAGCCTCGGCCACCAGCGCATACAATTCAACCCGATTGCAGGTTGAAAGGATAAAGCCCTCAACGGCAATTTGGCCAAGGGTATTTAGGGCTTGAGCTAAATCGGCCTCGGCAAAGGCGATTCGCTCGCGAATTGAAATTGGGGCCGTGCGTTGATGTGCCCCCACAACCACCAGTTGCACAGTAAACTCCCAGTAAAAAGCAAAGCGCTAGTTGCATCGAGCGCAATCATCATAAAACGCTAGAACGTGAATCGATGCTCTATGACTTTGCACTTACGAGCCTGCTTGTTCAAAACCTTCGATTGTTCCGAGCAGCGTTGCATCCATAAACAAATCGAGGCGTGTCCGCAGTTCTACGACGGTTGCCACATCGATTGGACGGGTCGATTGTGGCTTGGCCAACTGGGCAAACGCCCGCCGAAAAAACAGAAAGGCCTCAACCGTATCGTGCATCGAAACCCCCATTTCGCGGGCTTCGCGCCCATAGGTGGCCCCGACCGCCTTGGCTTCAGCCAAAATCCGCTCATCAAGCTCATTGCTGTTGACATATTGCATCAACATCCCAAACAAGCGCTGGCCTAAGCCACGCATGCGCTCGGTGGTTGGGTTGGTGTCAAAGCGGGCATGCCAGCCTTGGCCCATCAACTCGCGCGTATCAAGATGCCAATGGCGGGTTTGGCCCAATTCGGGCACTGGCTGATGATCAGGCTGTTGCTGATTGACCATGCGTTCAACTGCTGCCCGCTGAAAACGGCGATGGCCGCCAAGCGTGCGTTTGGTTGGCACTAAACCAGCATCGCCCCAACGACGAACCGTTGAAGGCGCAACCCCCAGCAAATCGCTGGCCTCGCTCAGTGAGATCCATTCAGGATCGATGTCGATGCTTAATTCTGTCATGAATCTATAAAATCTACCAAATCTACCATTGAAAATCTATCACTGGTATTGTATCTAAAAGCCGCTTGAGTGTCTAGTTGACAAAACACGCAATTAACGACACATCACCCTTGCTAACAATTGTTGCAACCTTGGGCTAAGTAGCGCGTAAGGCTCTCAGCAATTGGGATGAGCGGAGTACTAGTAGGGGCTATAAATTTGGCATATTGTCGATTTGGCAGGCCTGCTGGTATAATAGACCCTTGTAGAGGAGAACCGACTCTCCCCACTTTTAACTGAAATGAGTGAGGCACCGTATGCAACGAACCGTTCGCATGGGGTTGCTGTTGCTGTTAGCGTTTGGATTCATGCCATTGATTCAACGCCCAGCCCAAGCAGCATCCTTCGATGATCAGATTATTGCCGATGAGATTTTGGTAACGTTTAATGATGGCTATCGCGTCAGTGCGAATGGTGCATTCTTTGAGGGTTCGAAGGCTTTAAAAAATGGGCTAGGCATTGGCCCATTATTGGCAACCAACCAGCTTGATGGCGTTGGCCAAGTTGCCATGCTGAAACTGCCTGCTGGCAGCAATGGCGATGCCAAAATCGCCCAATTGCTCAAAAATCCAGCAGTGCGCTATGCTGAATACAACGCAGTGCGCAAAACACTCGTCGACCCCAACGATGAATATTATTCAGAACAATGGGGCTTACCTAAAATTGGCGCCAATGGCGCTTGGGATATGACCCAAGGTAATGGCTTAGTGATTGCAATTATTGATACTGGGGTTTCAGTAACCCACCCCGATTTGGCAGGGCACGTATTGCCTGGCTATAACGCCTTAGAAAATAATGCCAATAGCCAAGATGATGAAGGCCACGGTACAGCTATGGCAGGGATTGCCGCCGCCGTAACCAATAATGGTCAAGGCGTGGCTGGGGTTTGCTGGAACTGTCAGATCTTGCCAGTAAAAGTGCTCAACAGCGATGGCGAAGGCACCGCAGCCGATATTATTGAAGGCATGTATTGGGCTGCTGATAATGGGGCGCGGATTATTAGCATGAGCTTGGGTGGCCCTCGGGCTGTGCAAGCAGAACAAGATGCTGTCAATTATATTTATAACAAAAATATTCCGCTGTTTGCTTCAGCTGGCAACTCAGGCAACCAAGGCAATCCAACGATCTATCCTGCGGCCTTCGACCATGTGATTGCGGTTGGGGCCACCAATACCCAAGATAAAGTTGCAAGTTTCTCCTCATATGGCAATTATGTTGATATTGCCGCTCCAGGCGTAAATATTGCCAGTACAGCCTTGGCTCGTGATGGCTACGAAATTGGTAGCGGTACTTCGCCTGCTTGTCCGTTTGTAGCTGGTACGGCTGCGCTCGCCTTGAGCGTTTGGCCTGAATTGACCGTTGATCAAATTGAAAAATTGATTACTGGCAGCGCAGTTGATATTCTGACTCCTGGCAAGGATGTGTATAGCGGGTATGGGCGGCTTGATACCTACAAGACCGTGCAAAACGCTGTGTTGCGCACCATTCCTGGTGAACCACAACCACAGCCACCAACCCCGCCAGCTCCACAGCCACCAACTCCAGAGCCACAACCAGGCAATCCTGCGTTTGTGCCCGTTGGTGCGCCACCGTTGCCAGCTCCAGTTGGTGAAGTATACTTCCCTGAAACCGGCCATAATTTGCGTGGTGAATTCAAAAACTATTGGGATCGCAACGGCGGTTTGGCTGTATTCGGCTACCCAATTAGCGAAGAATTTACCGAACAAACCCCTGAAGGCTCGTTTACAGTGCAATATTTCGAGCGCCAACGTTTTGAGTTTCACCCTGAAAAAGCTGCCCCATACAATGTATTGTTGGGTCGCTTAGGTGATTCAGTCTTGCGCGATCGCGGCGATGATTGGTTTAATTTTCCCAAAGGCCAACCAGAAGCTAGCTGTCTCTACTTTGAGCAAACCCAACACAAAGTTTGTGGCGAGTTCCGCAAATATTGGGAAAACAATGGGTTGAATGATCCTGCTTTGAGCAAATATGATCGCAGCTTACAATTGTTTGGTTTGCCATTATCTGAGCCAACCACCGAAACCAACCGCGATGGCGCAACCGTCACTACCCAGTGGTTTGAACGCGGGCGCTTCGAGTATCACGAAGGTAGCGGTGTGCTGCTTGGTTTGCTGGCCAAAGAATACGCCAACAATCGTAATTGGCGCTAAAGTAGCTTATAATGGCTGAAGCCAGCAGATCTCTTGGGCTGGCTTCAGCATCTCATCCATGGGAAACGCCACTCGATTCGGTTGTGAGAGAACAACTGCCAATGGCATACAACTTGATGAAGAGTTGCGTTAAGTAGGTTTTAGGCTGCCGAGAGCAGCATATTTGGAGGACTTTGTGGTTTTACGTCGGATTTTAGGAATCGTGACTGCAGCCCTTGCAGTGGTTACCCTCTCTGTTCAACCTCGCTCAACCGTCGCTGCCGAACCAATCAAGCTTGATACCCAATGCTTTGATGTCCCCGGCATCACCAACTGTCTCAGCGATACATTCCTGACCTATTGGAATGGCAATGGTGGCTTGCCAGTATTTGGCTATCCAATCACCGCTGCTGCTAATGAAGTTAATCCTGATACCCAGCAAAGCTACTTGACCCAATGGCTCGAACGCAATCGCTTTGAGTTGCACCCAGAAAATGCTGGTACGCCCTATGAAGTCTTGCTAGGTTTGTTGGGCAAAGAACGGCTTGCCCAATTGAATCGCCAAGTCGAGCCACGCGAAGCTGGTCCAGTTGATGGCTGTTTGTGGTTTGAAGAAACTGGCCACAATGTCTGTAATCAAGCAGGCGACTTGGGCTTCAAGAGCTACTGGCAATCGCATGGTTTGAAGATCGATGGCTTGGATACCTATGCTCGTTCGTTGCAATTGTTTGGTTTGCCCTTGACCAGCGCCCAAACCGAAACCAACGCCAACGGCGATACCGTGGTAACCCAATGGTTCGAGCGTGCTCGTCTCGAATGGCACCCAAGCAACCCTGATGAGTTTAAGGTGCTTTTGGGCTTGTTGGGCAAAGAAATCATTGATGGCCGCAGCCAACCAATGCCAACCCCAACCCCAGCGCCGATTCCAAGCCCAACTCCAACTCCAGCGCCAAGCCCAACCCCAACTGATCCTTGTGCTAGCACGCCTGATCCCGTTTCAGCCCGGATCAGCCCAGCCAAATGTGGCCCTGCTGGAACTGTCTTCAGCTTCGATTTGTATGGTTTCCAAGCAAATGAAGATGTTGGCTTCTGGTTTACTGATCCAGATGGGATTAACGTTGGAACAGCAGACACTTTGAATATTGGACCACAAGGTGCAATCAATGGCCTTCCATTCAACACCCGCGGTCTCTACCCTGGTACATGGCAATTTACCATGCAAGGTGTATCAAGTGGCCACGCTGCAGTCGTTTACTTCACGATTACCCAATAAGTTTAGTTGATTGAACTGCCTGGTTGGTTTAGAATCCCAGTTGATTGCTTGTAGCAATCAGCTGGGATTTTGTTATGATGAGCTAACCCCAGTGATTTAGATGCTGTTCGCAGCATGTTTGGAGGAATTTGTGAGTCTAATCCGTCGAATGTTTGGTTTGGCGACTGCAACCCTCGCAGTAGCAGCCTTGACTGTGCAGCCACGCCCAACCGCCGCCGCCGAACCGATCGTGCTTGAAACCCAATGTTTCGATGTGCCTGGCATTACCGAATGTTTGGCCGATGATTTCTTGGCATATTGGAAGAACAATGGTGGTTTGCCAGTTTTTGGCTATCCAATCACTGAAGCCGCTGATGAATATAATGTCGATAGTGATGCTGATTATTGGACCCAATGGCTCGAACGCAATCGCTTTGAGTTACATCCAGAAAATGCTGGCACGCCCTACGAAGTCTTGTTGGGTTTGTTGGGCAAAGAACGGCTGGCGCAACTTGGTCGCGACGCTGAACCACGCGAAGCTGGTCCAGTTGATGGCTGTTTGTGGTTTGAAGAAACTGGCCACAACGTTTGTGATCAAGCAAGTAACTTGGGCTTCAAGAGCTACTGGCAATCGCATGGCTTGAAGATTGATGGCTTGGATACCTACGCTCGTTCGTTGCAATTGTTTGGCTTGCCCTTGACCAGCGCCCAAACTGAAACCAATGCCAATGGCGATACTGTGGTAACCCAATGGTTCGAGCGCGCTCGGCTCGAATGGCACCCAAGCAACCCTGACGAGTTCAAGGTACTTTTGGGCTTGCTCGGCAAAGAAATCATTGATGAATGGTCGCAGCCAGTGACACCAGAACAACAATGTGAAAACACGCCTGACCCACGATCAGCCAATATTCGGCCTAGCAAATGTGTTCAAGCTGGCACGGTCTTATTCTTTGATTTTTATGGCTTCCAACCAAACGAAGAAGTTATTTTGTGGATTACTGATCCAGCAGGCGAAACCTATAAATTTGATGATGGTACATCAATTGGGGCAACCGGCTCGCTTGAAAACGCCGAGTGGCCAACCGATGGCTCAGAAACTGGGCTGTGGTTGATTTCGTTGGAAGGCAAAACCAGCAAGCATATTGCTGATGTCTTTTTCACGGTTCTGCCATAATCTGACCTCTTAGCCTCAAAAGCTCCACAGCTACTGAACGCTGTGGAGCTTTTTTTATTACTTTGCGTAGTACTAAGGTAGGCTAGCATTCGCGGTTGGTTGCTGCTAGGCTATCGGCCATGGTTTCGCGCAATTGGTGTTTACTCAACCACTCCTGATTCGATGCTGCCACCTGAGTGCTATCAATTTTTCAAGCATTAGAGTACCATCCTTTGACCTTCGATCTGCGTAGAAATGCTAGCGGTAGCTAAATCGACAGCGGAATGAGAGGTTTTGACAGCTTTTTGACTAGGTTTGCACTGCGTCACATGCTACACTTCAGCCGTCTACACCATGCTTACCTAATTTTGGCGCCAGAGGAGCTTCGTTCTGATGAAAGCAAAAAATAGCCGTTTACAAGGATTTTACCAACTTTCGCCGCTTGATCGGTTGCAAGCCGTAGGGGCTTTTGATGGCTTGAACAACGATGATTTGCGGGCGCTGCATGGCGCTGGCAGCTTAACGATTGAACGCGCCGATAAAATGATTGAAAATGTGGTTGGGACTTATAGCTTGCCTTTGGGCATTGCGACCAACTTTCAAATTAATGGCAAAGATACACTCGTGCCAATGGTTGTCGAGGAACCATCGATTGTGGCTGGCGCTTCGTTTGCGGCCAAACTGGCTCGCGAAGGCGGCGGTTTTACCACTAGCAGCACCGAATCGTTGATGATTGGCCAGATTCAATTAGTCCATATCGCCGATCATGCTGCTGCTAGCGAACTTATTTTGCAGCACAAGGCCGATTTGCTGGCAATTGCCAATCGCCAAAGCACTTCGTTGGTTGGCTTAGGTGGCGGGGCCAAAGATGTTGAAGTTCATTCCTTCGCTGCTAGCCCAATGGGACCAATGTTGGTTGTGCACCTGATTGTCGATTGTTTGGATGCAATGGGTGCTAACGCGATTAATGCGATGGCAGAAGCTGTTGCGCCACGCTTAGAAGCCCTAACTGGCGGTCGCGCCTATTTGCGAATTCTCTCCAACTTGAGCGATCGCCGTTTGGCAACTGCACGCTGTGTCGTTCCAGCCCGTGCGTTGGATCGCTCGGATCTGCGTGGCGAAGATGTGATCGAAGGGATTTTGTGGGCCTATGCCTTCGCCGCAGTTGATCCCTATCGCGCAACGACTCACAACAAAGGCATTTTGAATGGCATCGACCCAGTGTTGTTGGCAACTGGCCAAGATTGGCGCGCAATCGAGTCGGGAGCGCATGCCTATGCCGCCCGCGATGGCCGCTATACCTCGTTGACGACGTGGGAACAAGATGCTGAAGGTAATTTGGTTGGCACATTGACCATGCCATTGGCGGTTGGGATTGTTGGGGGCGCAGTTAAGGTGCATCCAACGGCGGCAGCGGCCTTGAAGTTATTGAATGTTCGATCCGCTCGCGAATTGGCTGAAGTCTGTGTTTGTGCTGGTTTGGCTTCAAATTTGGCAGCAATGCGGGCTTTGGCAACTGAAGGTATTCAACGCGGCCACATGAGCTTGCACGCTCGCCAAATTGCCATGAGTGCCGGTGCTCCACCAGCCTTGGTCGAGGAAGTGGCTGAACGTTTGATTGCTGAACGGTGTATCAAACCAGCGCGAGCAGCAGAAATTGTGCGCGAAATGCACGAAACCTATGCCTTGCAACGCATCGAGGTCGGCGTTCCCTGCTAAACAACCCGCTCCTTAAGCCAAAAAGGCCAGCACCTCGTAGACAAGGTGCTGGCCTAATTTTTTAAGCCTCGACAATTTCGGTTTGAGCTTGGCGAAAGCGCCCGATTGCCCGATATTTGGCGTAGCGTTGGTCGAGCAATTGATCGAGCGTGAGTGCGCTGAGCGTGCTAATTTGCTCGCGCAGGGCATTGCCAACCGCATGCACAATCGCTGGTACATCCATATGCGCGCCGCCCTCTGGCTCAGGAATAATCAGATCGGCAATGCCAAAGCTGTGCAAATCTTGGGCGGTGATTTTCATGGCTTTGGCTGCTTCCGAGGCTTTGCTCGAATCGCGCCAGAGAATTGCCGCGCTCGCTTCTGGCGAGGCAACTGAATAGACAGCATGTTCAAGCATCAACAAACGGTCGGCAACCCCGATAGCCAAAGCACCGCCAGAACCACCCTCGCCAATGACCGTGGCAATAATTGGCACTGGCAAATCGGCCATAACCAACAAATTACGGGCGATGGCTTCTGCTTGGCCACGCTCTTCGGCGGCCATGCTTGGGTGCGCGCCAGCAGTATCAATCAGGGTTAAGATGGGCATGTTGAATTTTTTGGCATGCTCCATCACTCGCAAGGCCTTGCGATAGCCCTCTGGATGCGGCGAGCCGAAGTTACGGCGCACGTTTTCTTTCGTATCGCTGCCCTTTTGATGGCCAATGATCGCAACGCTGCGGCCATCAATTTTGCTAATACCACAGACCAGCGCTTGATCGTCGCCATGATGGCGATCGCCACGGAGTTCAAAAAAATCTTCACACAGCACTCGAATATAATCAAGTGTGCGTGGGCGTTGGGGATTACGGGCAATTTGCACCTTATCCCAAGGCAATAATTCAGTTAACGTTGTCACGTTTTGACCTCTGCGTGGGGCTTATTGGTGGCCCGCTACGACATGTTCGCGATGATCAGCCGATGATGTGGGTCGTTCATAGAGGCGCAGCAAGCGCCCAATGGTGGCCCGCATGTCCGAGCGTGGCACAACTGCATCGATCATGCCATGTTCAAGGAAAAACTCTGCGGTTTGGAAGTGTGGTGGCAATTTCTGGCGAATGGTTTGCTCGATGACCCGTCGCCCAGCAAAGCCAATATTTGCGCCTGGCTCGGCCAAAATAATATCGGCAACCGAGGCATACGAGGCTGAAACGCCACCATAGCATGGGTCGACCAACAGCGAGATATGCGGTTGGCGGACGCGGGCCAAACGAGTGAGCGCCACCGAAACTTTGGCCATTTGCATTAACGCAAAAATGCCTTCGTGCATGCGCGCCCCGCCTGAAGCGTTGATCGTCAAGACGGGCACACCGCGATCGGCGGCACGTTCGACGGCACGGGCAACTTTTTCGCCAAAGACGCTGCCCATCGAACCGCCCATGAAATCGAAGTTACAGGCTGCAATTTCAAAGGGCAAGCCTTCAATGCTAGCGCTACCGCTCATCACTACGTCGTTGGTGCCGGTGCGTTCGCTGGTCGCAGCTAATTTGGCTTCGTAATTATCTTTGGGGCTAACAAAGCCCAAAATATCGATGCCTTGCAAATCTGCATCATACTCAACGAACGAATCTGCATCGGCCAAAATTTCGATCCATTCGCGTGAGCTAATCCGCGAGTGATAGCCACATTTTGGACAAACTTTTAATGCATCATTGAATTGTTTTTGATAGGTCAACTCGCCACAGTTGGCGCATTTGGTCCAGACATTATCTGGTATCTGTTGCTCACGCCGCGAAGACGTGAAGGGTAACGGCGCACGCCGAAAAAAATCTTTCAAATCATGAACCTCCACGGTCATTGTTGAGCCGTAGTGGGATTATAGCATAGCACGCAGTGCGTCATAGCCGTATATTTTTGAAGCGTTTCAGTTTCGGCCAAGGCAGCATAAAAATGAACAATGTTAACCCAAAAGCACCTAATGGTCGATAGATTAACCAGATTCCCAGCACAAGCTTGTGCTGCCAACCAACAAGCTGATTAACTGGAATTGAGCCTTGATTGGCAAAAAAACAGCTTTCAGGGCTATAGCGACTGGCTGGGCTATACCAGCTGGTGCCAAGGCCGTTGGCTTGGGCATGCACAGCGCAAATGCGCTCAAAATAGAAGTGCTGGATCAGCAATGCAGGAATCAGTAATAGCGCCACAAACAGGCCACAAAATCCCATGATCAAGCCAAGAATTCGTTTGTTGGAATACTGTTTCATCCCTGCTCCTTGATCGGGCTTGTTGCCGATGTGCGCCTGCCCGTTTTGTGCCACAATCGCTACGCTCTAGCGTTGAAAGGAGGCTCCAATGCAGCCTAACCGGATTAATCACCCTGAACTTGAAGCTGTTTTGGCCAGCTTAGTTGAACAATTACAAAACATCCTTGGCAATCAGCTGCTGGCCGTCTATCTGAGCGGCTCGATTGCGCTTAGCGATTGGGACGACGCCAGTGATGTCGATTTTATGGTTGTATTAAAAGACGAGCTTGATTCGACCCAACTTCCTGCATTACAAGCATTGCATGCAGCGATTTATGGGTTGCCCTCGCCGTGGGCGCAACATCTCGAAGGCTCGTATATTTCTCAAGCCTTAGTTCGCCGCGCCGACCCCAACAAAACCTCCTTGTGGTATTTGGATAATGGCAGTTCGCAGTTAATTCTATCGACCCACGATAACGAATTGGTGATGCGCTGGACGGTGCGCGAATGTGGCATTGCGTTGGTTGGGCCGCCAGCAACCAACTTAATTGATCCGATTGATCCAGCTGAGCTGCGCCAAGAAATTCGCAACACAATGCACGATTGGGCTGGGGAGATGCAAGCTGGAATGTATCAAATTACCAATCAATGGGCGCAAGCATTTACCGTGATAAGTTATTGCCGTATGTTGCAGAGCCTAGCAACAGGCCGAATTCACTCAAAACGGGCTGGGGTTGAATGGGCGCTTGCCAAGCTTGCCCCCAAATGGCATCCTTTAATTGAAGAAGCATGGGCCAATCGGCCAAATCCTAGCCTCAAATATCGCACAGCTGCTGACCCAGGCTTGGTTGCTGAAACTTTGGATTTTGTGCGCGCTTGTTTGGCGCGTGCGCCACGTTAGCAAAAGCTGCGCATGTACAAATTTTACTTAATTTAACATAATTGTTAACAATTCAATCGCAATTGATTAAAGCAAGCAGCCTAGGCTAGCGCTGTGACCCATCATCACAAAGGAGCCACCGCGATGACGCTTGCAACGATCAGCAGCACGACCCCACGCCTGACGGTTAAGTGTGCCACGACGAGCGCCGAAATTGAGCAAGCCTTGCGCTTGCGCTACCGCGTTTTTGTTGAAGAAGCCAATAACTCGCGGCTTTGGAACGAGCATGGGCTTGAATTCGATGTTTTCGACCAATGGTGCGACCATTTGTTGGTGATCGACCAAAATTCTGAGCAGGTTGTTGGCACCTATCGTTTGTTGCCTGGCGAACGCGCTTTGGCGCATCAAGGCTTTTACTCGCAAACCGAGTTTGAGCTTGCGCGCTTTGCGCACTTGCGCAACGCCTTGGAGCTTGGCCGCAGCTGCATTGCCACCGATTATCGCGGCACGCGGGCAATTCAAATGCTCTGGGGTGGAATTGCCAATTATCTGGCTGAGCGACCACATAGCCATTTGATTGGCTGCGCCAGCATCAACCACGATGAATTGCCTGATGTGAGCGCCTTGTATAGCATGCTACGTCAACATAACGTAATTACTGATCGCTATCACATTCAGCCATTAGCCAGCCATCGCATGGCCGATTTACGCTGCTTGCCGATGACTTGTAGCGAGCGCGAGATGGTACGGCGCTTGCCTCCATTGATCAAGGGCTATCGTTGGATGGGTGCTGAATTGGCGGGCGAGCCAGCCTACGATCCCCTATTTCATACCACCGATTTCTTTGTGGTTTTTGAAACCAACCAAATGACCAAGCGCTACCAACGCCATTTTGCCAGTTCGTATCAAGCAACGGCCTGAGGCTGCGATGTATCAACTGCTTGCTCAATTGACCACCAATCCGCAGCGTTTGGCGCGGGTTCAGCGCATTGGCGGCTGGTTGCCGCAACGCTTGGTTATTGGCCTTAGCTGGATGTTGGCCCTCGCTTTATATTGCTTCGTGCCGCGCTTGCGCCGCCATTTGCACGCCAATCTGGCCCATGTGCTGCTTGATAGCTCGTGGCTGTGGCGGACTGGGATTGGCCTGCGCTATCTCCAGCATTTGCTATTGTTGCTGTATGAAGTGCTGATTGGGATTGATCGTTTGAGCAGCGAGCATGTGCTGCTTGAAGGAATCGAACATATTGAGGCTGCCTTAGCTCAAGGGCGCGGCGTAATTCTCTACACGCCCCATCAAGGCAATTTCTTTTATAGCTACTGGCGTTTGGCGCAGCGCTACAATTGCTTGACGGTTGGCACGGCGGGCAGCCCTGAACTGCGGCCACTCTACGAGCAGTTTCATCGCCTTGGCTGTGCTGGCTTTGATTACGATGCGACCTCGCCACGCGAGTTGATTCGTGGATTGCGCCAGCATTTACAAGCCAATGGGGCAGTCTTCTTGTTGGGTGATTTTTGGCGACCGAATTTTCCTGAGGCCAGCTTTTTTGGCTTGCAATCGCGCACGCCCCAAGGCGCAGCAACCTTTGCGCTCGAAGATAATGTGCCGATTGTGCCGTGTTACAGTGTGCGAGAAGGCAAGCGCCATCGACTGATTTGCCAAGCTCCTGTGGATTTAGGTCGCAGCTTTGGCCGCAAACAACGCCGCGAGGCCACCGACGAACTCAACGAATGGATGGCCTCAATTATTAGCGAAAACCCTAGCCAATGGCTGTATTGGTTCAATTGCCAAGAACGTTGGGAAGGCGACGATCAGCGTTTGCCCGAGCAAAGCGTTGGCCAAGCGCTAGCCGCTTAGCGCAAAATATAATAGGTTGCCCGTTTTTGGCCAATCTTCAAAATCAAGCCCCGATCAACCAGATCCGAGAGATCACGGCGAATCGTTTCGGGTGAAACATCGGGGCTGAGGTCTTGCAGATCGCGGTTGGTAATTCGGCGATTCTCAGTTAAAAAGACCAAGGCTCCGATTTGGCGTTCGTTCAAGCCCAAGGCTTCCCATTTGGCGGTATCGATGATCGAGGTGTTGGCAACATTCATGCCTTTATTGCGCAGCGTTACCAAGAAGCCAGCGGCAGTTTCGCGAAATTCTGGTGGTGGCAAGCCTGCATCGGCCATTTGGCGCTGCATGCGGTCGATGCCATAGCCAAGCCGTTCGATCAAACCTAAATCGGCGAGCACTTGCACCAAGGTTTCGTTGCGGCTAAAGCGTTCAGCAGCAATGTTATCGATCGTGACGTGGCCCGGCAAGCGGCCTGGGCTATAGACTTCCAGCCGATCGACAAACATGGCGATTCGAATGCCCTCGCCACGTACGGTGTAATCGCGGTGGGCCACAGCGTTAACCAACGCTTCACGCACAGCAGCTGGTGGATATTCTGTCCAATCTTCACGTTCAAGGCCAACCATACGCGAGCCACGCCGCATGTGCTCGCCAAGCCAAAGCTCTGCCCTCCGCACTTGGTCGGGCAAGGTAGTACGAATATCGACTCGCTCGAATTCATCGCTCATTTCGTTGCCAGTGTAACGCACCAACGTCAACTCGCATTGCGGGTAATCGCGCTCGGTGGTGATGCTGAACAGCAACATTCCAGCATTGGTTGGTTGATAAACTGCTTGATTATCGCGGGTAAGACAACCACGGCGATACAGCCAACCTAAGGGATCACCATCGGCGGGCGGGCCAATCCGAGCCACATACGATTGAATTTTCATCTCGCTTAAATCGCCCATGCTAACATTTTCTGGGCGAACCCGTTCCCAGCCAACCTCGCCGCGCTCGATCAGCAATTGGCGCAGGGCATTGGGTGGAATTGGCGCATTGCTTGGGCCTTCACGGCGCAAATATTTGCCATGCAAGCTATACACATTCGGCAAGCCTGGCGGCACTTCAATGAGCAACACCGTTTGTTGGTTACTGGTAAGTTGTTGGGGCAATGGGAGCACTAAGGGCGGCGTACAGGCCAGTGCTGCCTCTAGCGCTGCTTCTTCTGCTGCCTGAATATCTTGAACACCTTCAACTTTGGGCCGAACCCGCCCACTGATGCCAATGACTGCGCTACCGCCATTGCCATTCGCAAAAGCCACCAACGTTTCAGCCAAATCCTCAGGCCGAAAGCGTTCGCGGAAGCAGGCTAGCATCTCACTTTCGCCGTTTTCAAGTAACTGTTCAAGCATACACAACCCCAAACATTCAATAGGGCTGCAATTATAGCATAGGGCTTGGTTCTTTGTCCGATCAATTGCTTAAGCTTGCTGCCTGCTGCACGTTACTAATTACTCAATCAACTTGCCCAGCTGGCGAAAATGTGCCTTGACTGCTTCGGCGATGATGGGATCGGGGTTGAGAAATGGATATGCTTGCGCAGTTTGAAGCACTGATCCATAGCGAAAACTATAGAAGATGTGATCTTGTCGGAAACTGGAATACAAAGCCGTTTCTTCAGGAGCGATAAAACGTGCTGTATCTTCCGAAAGCAGTGATCCAATCATAATGCGTTGCTGTTGAAATACCACGATGGCCTTACTGCCTTCATGCATAAAAAAAGGAGTTTCTCGCAATCTATCATGCCAAGGATTCGTAATTTTGAAGGTTTGTTCTGGCCAATCATAGGCAATAATCGCTGATTCAGGAATGACATAGGCAGCACGTTCTAAATCAATTGTTGCTAATAGGATGTTTGGATCTGTAATGTGCGGTTTATCATCTATTTCATGATTTATATCTTCATTCGTAAAGATATAAATTGTAAATTGACTATTATTCATGACAGTTTCCTCATTAGTACAAGAGATTAAAAATAGTATTATGATTAGTAAATGTATATATTTTTTCATTATAAACCTCTAATTACAATAACCTGAATCTTCACATCGTTTCATATACTCTATCATCGTTACTTCAGCAGAAATATCCAATTCCTCTTTCGTATGGGTATAATTTACTAGAAATTCATTTGGATGAGGATTTGCTGAATATTCATTAGACTTAAAACCTTTTCTTGGGCTATACCAATTATAAGGTACTAGGTTTAATATCGCATCGTTATCATTCATTTTGGCATGCCATGTTTCTAATGAAATAGGTTGACTAAAAAGAGATGGATCGATAACCATTCGTGTAATTGAACCATCATTATTTCTAACCTTAACTGTTGGTGCGACATGCCATCCCCAGTCCACAATCCCATCATATGAGCTTACATCATCATACTTTTGAGCAGAATAACGATACTCAGTAGGTACAGTAAGATGGGTATCAGGCGCTGTTCCAGTGGCTTGGATATAAGCTTTATCCAATGATTCAAGCGGTATACCATACCGTTTATAAATTCGAGTAGTCATAATGTGTGCCCTCGCATAACAACCATCATCAGCATATTTAAAGGGAATATCTGACTCATTGGCCATATCATTAAAAATAACTGCCGCTTCGGCCTCGCTGACTGACCCATCAGGATAGGGATTAACCTTAGAGCCATAATTCGCGTGCCATTCAGCAAATACTTGTTGCGCCCACTCGATCAGTTGCTGGAAGAATGGCAGTTTCAAGGGTGGTTCTGACAGAGTTGATGGCTCGCCATTTTCTTGGCTCAACAGTAGCTTGTTGCCACCCAAGCCGATTGTTCTAAAATCGTCGCGAAAGAGCGCGGCGGCTTCGGCTTCAGCAGCGGCCATGGTCTGCCGAATGGCCTTGGTAGTTTCAGTACTGCTTTGCAGAACCTGTAACAAACGCTGAAAGGCGGGATTAACGACATGCTCAAACTCTTGAAAACATGCGTTGGCAGCTGTGCCTTGCCATTGGCCGGCTTGTAACAAGGCCATCGTTTGACAGAGCGTTGCTTGAATAATTTGGCTTTGATCGTGGAGGTTTTGAAAGCGTTGGATGATTGTGTCTACCACTTCGTACTTGATCTGCACAAATGGAGCAGGCATTGCCTGAATCCTCGCAACGAGGAGGGCGCGTTGGGCTAGAATGTTGGAGACGATGGAAGCAGAACCCTCAATTCAACTCAGTGCGGCGGATTATAGCAAACTAGCGGTATGTTGGTATATAGCTCGATTGGTATTAAACGGCTCACCAATAGGCCTAGCTGCGATTAATCGATATGAAATAGGCTGATCATCCATAGCAGCTAATACCAGCTTTTATTTTTAAACGGCAATTAAGCCCTTCACCAGAGCTGTGAGTAGGGGGTGGCGTGAGAGAACATCTCGATGCTTAGTAGCCTTCTGGTTGGCGATAGGTCTCTAAATTGGCGAATTTGGTTGTTGAGCGAAAAAAGCGCAAGGGTACAATCCCAGTTGGGCCGTTGCGGTGCTTGGCAAGGTGAATTTCGGCGATCCCTTTCTTATCCGTTTCGGGATCATACAATTCTTCGCGATAAATGAACATCACAATATCCGCATCTTGCTCAATACTGTTATGCACAATAATGTTATTCGCGACAAAATTATGCAGCGTATCCACCGTTAAATCGTATACTGGCTCAACTCCATCAGGCTCGATGCTGAGAATGGTTTCCCATTCAATTGTTGCTTGGAGATTGTTGCTGCCAAGTTCTAGGGCAAGTTCTTGCGGGATGGCAATTTGGCTGGCATGATTTAATTCATCAAGGCGCTTCCAGCCATCAATGGTTAAGAATTTATGGTTAGCTGTGGCGCGAATGCTGCGGCCTAGTTTTGTGTGCAGTTTGAAAACAGGCTTTGTGCCCGTCGTAAAGGCATTGGTAACAGGCCGTGATTCGAGTTTCCAAGTTGCTTGATTGAGCGCTAGAACATTAAACCCTTGTTGACCAACCAATTGATCGATTCGAACATAATGACCTTGATCTGGCAAATAGATTTGGGTATCGCCTGTTAGACAGCCCGATTCTCTCAAGTCGGAGAGCATGGGGACGTGGGTTGTGCGGCTTTCGACGGCCCGCGAAAGCTGCGAAAGCGCAATGACTGGCACGTTGATTTCACGCGCCAAGGCTTTTAAACCACGGCTAATTTCGCTAATTTCCTGCACACGGTTGCCATCGCGCTTGCCGCCGCCCTGCATCAACTGCAAATAATCAATGATAATCAGATCGATGCCTGCTTCTGCTTGCAAGCGCCGACATTTGGAGCGCACATCCATAATGCTGGCTCCAGGCGAATCGTCGATATAAATTGACATGGTGGAGAGCTTACCAAGCGCCTCGGTGAGCAACTGCAAATCACTATCGCGAATTTGGCCGGTGCGCAGCTTTTGCATATCGACGCCAGTTTCGGTGGCCAAAATCCGCTGCATCAACTGGTCGCGGCTCATTTCGAGGCTAAAGATTGCCACGCAGGCTTCCGATTCTTTGGCAGCGTTGTAGGCAATATTCAAGGCCAAACTGGTTTTGCCGGTTGCAGGCCGCGCCGCCAAAATCAACAAGTCGGAGCGTTGCAAGCCACCAGTTAATTTATCAAAATCGTTAAAGCCAGTTTTGAGGCCAACGACTTCGCCGCCGCGTTCTTGCATCTGGCTAATTTGGTCGAAGAAACTATCGACGACTGCGCCGATATGAATAAAGCCATCGGTGGTGCGGCGCTGTGAAACGGCGAATAACTCCGATTCTGCCTGATCGAGCGCTGCTTCAAGCTCTTGGGTTTCGTCGTAACCGAGGGCTGCAATCTTACCGCCAGCGATGATCAAACGCCGCAAGAGCGCGGTACGTTCGACGATGCGGGCATAGTATTCGACGTGCACCGAGGTGGGCACGCTATTCGAAAGCTCAAGCAAATAGGGCACGCCGCCGACAGCTTCTAATTCATCCTTGCGGCGCAATTCATCGGTGACATTGACCAAATCGGGGGGCACACGGCGATTGTAGCAGGCCACTTGGGCATTAAAAATCAAACCATGTTTTTCAAGATAAAAATAGTCGCTAGCGAGCCATGGAGCAACCGGAATAATTGCATCACGATCAAGCAAAATCGAACCAAGCGTGGCACGTTCGGCATTAATATCGGCAGGTAACGACTTATCCATAGCGACCTCGATGTGGAAAATGTTGGGATAACGGGTGGATTCACAGGTGAAAAGCTGTGGATACCAGCGGCTAAAGCACTGATGCCGCGCTCATTGGCGCGGCATCAGCGGTTGGACAAAACGAATGAACTAGGCTTCGGTGCTCGCAACTTCGGCAGCTTCGGCTGCGGGCTGAACACTACCTTCACCATTTTCACCTTCGACCACGACATTGATGTGTGGCTCAAGCCCAGCGAGCAAACGCACGCCGATTGAATACACACCAGTGCGCTTGATTGGCTCGTCGAGTTGAATTTTGCGGCGATCAACTTCTTGACCGATGGCTGCTTGCAGTTTTTCAGCAATGTCTGAGCTAGTTACTGAACCGTACAAGCGATCTTGTTCGCCAACTTTGGTAACGAACTTCAAGGTTACGCCATTGATGCTGTCAGCCAAACCGCGTAATTCTTCGCGTTGTTTCGCTTCAAGTTTGCGTTGTTTGGCCAAGCGTTCTTCAGCTTGCTTGATCAAACCAGGTGTTGCAAACACAGCCAGCTTCTTGGGCAATAAATAGTTGCGACCGTAGCCACCAGATACTTCTTTGATGTCGCCCGCAGTACCAAGGTGTTCGACATCTTGAATCAACAGAACCTTCACGGAATAGCTCCTTTAGTTTAGCGGTGCTGGTGCCCGCCACATCTGCGGGCTTGTATTTACAACCCTCATCATGTGAGGGAGCATACCATGAGAATAGCCCCAAATTTGGGGCTGCGCGTTATCTTACCATAGATCATATTTTCTCGTCAAAGTCTTTTAGAAGGGCTGAAGTCAAAAATCAGAAGTCAAAATGTTAGTACCAACGGTGCAAATCAAAGCTAAGAAATTAAAATGTAATCTATGAACGCTTAATCATCTTCGCGTTTTAACTTAGGCGCTATAGTTTTGCCCGTTGCGTTTAAGAGTTTTTTGACTTTTGCCCTTTGCTTTCTGATTTTCTTGCTATTCCCTAGCCCAAACGTCTATGGTAAAATTAACCGACTTCCACGTTTTCGCCCATCGCCAAAGGATTTTAGGAGTGCAGCTATGGCACACGATCCATCTTCACCCGTTGATTTAGCTGCTCGGGTTGCTCAGCTTGAACAAGAAAATCGGATTTTGCAGGCTATGCTCGATACTGTGCCTGATGCGATTGTGTATAAAAACGCTGATCTGACGATTGAGTATGCCAATCGAGCCTTTCGCGAATGGTTTGGCCTGCCGCTTGAGCAGTTTCGGGTTACCGAAGATCGATCAAGTGATGATGTTTATGCCTCGGAATATCAAAGCCACGACCGCCAAGTGCTGCGCAGTGGTCTTGGCAGCGAGTTTGAAGAACGCTCGAATGCTCCCGATGGCTCGTTGATCACCACCCGCAGCATCAAGCAACCAGTTCGTGCTGCCAATCAGGTGATCGGCTTGGTAGCCGTTTTGCGCGATGTAACGAGTGCTGCCCAAGCCTCACGCTCGCTCTCCGAAACCCAAGCTCGGCTTTCGCGAATTATTTCGAATGTGCCAGGGATGGTCTTTCAGTTTGTGCTGCATCCTGATGGCTCTAGCGAATTTCCCTACGTGAGCGAAGGTATTCGTCAAGCCTTTGGCATCGAGCCAGAACGCCTCACCTCAGAGCGCGATGCGCTCTACAACTGGGTTCATCCCGAAGATCAGCCAGAATTTATCCGCTCGTTTGTTGAATCGGGCCAATTGCTCGAAGCTTGGCAATGGGAAGGCCGGGTGGTTCACGATGGCCTGGTGCGTTGGGTGCGTGGGGCTTCGCGGCCAACCCGCACCGAGGCTGGCGATATTCTGTGGGATGGCGTGTTGATGGATATTACGGCGCAACGCGAAAACGAAGCTGCCCTGCGGCGTTTGCAAAATCGCTTGCAACAGTTTCTTGATGCAACGCCAGTTGGCTTGTATGTGATCGATCCTGTCGGCAAGCCTTACTATGCCAATGCCAAAGCTCAAGAGTTGCTTGGCCAAAATGTCATGCTTCCAGTCAGCGAACAAACTGAAACCTATCGCACCTATAAAGTTGGCAGCGAAACGATCTATCCCCGCGAGGAATTGCCAACCCAACGTGCGCTCAGGGGCGAAATGGTGCACCTTGATGATTTGGAATTTCGCTATACTGGCAAGCCAGCCATTTCGATTGAAGTTTTTGCCCGCCCAATCTACGACACCAACAACGAAATTGAATATGCGATTGCGACCTTTTTCGATATTACCGAGCGCCGTAAGATTGCCCAAGAGCTTTTAGATTGGCAACAACGCTTCGATTTAATCATGTCGACGGTTGAGTTGGTGATGTACGATTACGATGTGCTCAACAATCGCATCGAATGGAGCGATTCGGTTACTAAGATTTTGGGTTATCCCAAGGCTGAATTTAGCGTGAGCGTCGATGCGTGGGCTGCTGGCATTCACCCAGAAGATGCTCCCGAAGCTTTGCGCTTGCTCGAAGTTGCCCAAAACGCCTGTAGCAGCTATGCGGTTGAATATCGCTTTTTGCACCATGCTGGCCATTACATTTGGCTCTTGGATCGCGGCTTCTTTATTCCAAACAAAGAAGGTGTAGCGGTGCGCATGTTGGGTTTGGTGCAAGATATGACCGAGCGTAAACAGGCAGAAGTGATGCGCGACCAAATGCAGGGCCAAATTATCGAAGCCCAAGCAGCTGCCTTGCGCGAGCTTTCAACCCCGTTAATTCCAATCAACGAGCGCACAGTGATTATGCCGCTGATTGGCTCAATCGATTCGGCGCGGGCCAGCCAGATCGTCGAATCGCTGCTGCAAGGCGTGAGCCAAATGAACGCTGGCGTGGTTATTTTGGATCTAACTGGCGTGCCAGTTGTCGATACCCAAGTGGCCGGAGCGTTGCTGCAAGCAGCGCGGGCGGTGCGCTTGCTCGGGGCCGAAGTCGTGCTGACCGGAATTCGCCCAGAAATTGCTCAAACCTTGGTTAGTTTGGGCATCAACCTGAACGATGTTGTGACCTTGAGCAATTTGCAAAGCGGGATTGAACGTGCGTTGAATCGCCGTTTAGCCTAAGCGAGGTGGCTTATCAACGCCGAAACTGAAGCCTGGGCAACGGAATTAGGCGCAGCGATTGCCCACACCATCCATGCGCATACCTTTCAAGCGCGCACGCCCCAAAACCAAGTACGCTTGTGGGATGGGCGCACGCCCTATGCCATGCACCCAATTTGGTGCGCTATGACGATTTTGGCCGAGCCATTGCTGCCCGAAACGACGCGTCGGGTTGGCTCGATTGTGCTGCTTTGGCACGATTTGCTTGAGGATACTAGCGCCGATTTGCTGGAAAACACGCCGCAACAGGTGCGCCAATTGGTGCAAGAAATGACCTTCGATAGCTTTGACCATGAAATGCGCGAGCTTTGGCAACGCAGCGATTTGACCAAATTATTTAAACTGTACGATAAAACCTCGCAATTTTTTGATGCAATCTGGCTACGCGATGCTCGCTATGCCCAATTACTCAACCATACTCAGCAGTTAATCAGATTTGTGCAACAAAGCTATGGCGAATTAAATATTGTGAAAATCGCTCAGGCGTTGGCTGTACCACGAACTACGCGCTAGGCTTGCTGAACTGTCGCCAACCCCATACTAAATGCACTGTAATGAGGATTATCGGAACCCGTGATAAATACAATTGAGCGAAATCTGCGCCAAACATAAACCAAAACAGCTTATCATTACCCACAATGATTAACAATAAATAGGTTACGCTATATAAGCGATGGCGTAATGATGTTGGCCTAATCATACTCAGCACAATCACGTTAATGAAAAACAACAGATTGCCCAGTACAATCATTATTGCATAGATTAAACTAATTCGTTGATGGCTTAAACTCCAGAAAATACCTTCGTGATGACGTGACCAAAAGAACAGATTCGTGATAAATCCATTGATTAGGGCAAAAATGCCAATTTGTAGCAGCAACTTCTTGACTGAAATTGCTTTTTGATTGAATGTTGGTACTTGATACATACAACCTCCTCATGTTCTACTTTTGCACTTGATTAAAGCATAAATTCTAGTTTAACATTGTACCAAATCAGTAACAAGTAGAAAGTGTGGCTATGCAGCAATATTTGCATGCAATAATTGACTATTTGGCGAATGAATCGTTAATTGCCCCAACTCAATGGAAAAGCTGGCAATTAACCCCAATTGCTGGTGGAGCAAATAATCGGGTCTATCGTGCTCAATCGGCAAGCAGCGATTATGCAATTAAATGGACAATTCGCGATGAGCGTCGGCGGGCGTGGCGTGAATATCAAGCGCTCCAGGCCTTGGCCCATGCTGATCGGGAGCTGGGACCGCAGGGGGTTTGGCTCGACGAAGCCAATTTTGCTCAGCCAGTCATTGTGCAAACGTGGCTCGATTATCCTGCATTATCGCAAGTGCCACAGGCTGCTGCCCAATGGCAAGGCTTGGTTGAACATTATTGGGCTGTGCGCCAAATCAGCCAAGCTACCAGCAAGCTCGAATTGCCGCTGGCAACGTTAAATATGCACAGCGTTGCTGTTGGCAAGCAGTTGATTGCCGAGCACTGCGCGAAATTGCCTGCTGCCCAATTGCCCGCTGAGCTTGAAGCCTTATTGGTTTGGCTTGAAACATGGACTGCACCGGAGTTTTCAACCGTGCCAATGAGCTTGTGTCGGGTCGATAGCAACTGGCGCAATTTCCTGCAAACGCCAACTGGGTTTGTTTCAGTCGATTGGGAAAATGCTGGCTGGGGCGATCCTGCTTTTGAAATTGTCGATCTCATGACGCATCCAGCCTATGCAACGGTTGCGCCGGAACAGTGGCAAGCGTTTGTGCAGGCCTATTGTCGCTTTGGCGATGATCCGAGCGCTGCTCAGCGGATTGAGGTTTATCATACCTTGATGCTGATTTGGTGGGTTGTACGTTGGCAGCGCTATCTGTATGAAGTGCCACGTGGCCTTGATGCACGGCTGGTCGAGCGCCAGCCAGCGTGGCTGACCACAGCCCAAGCCAAGTATCAACGCTATTTAGATTTAGCTCAACAGGCCATCAATCAATGGAGGTAGCTGATGAAAAGCAACACCACGACGGTTGAAGCATATCTGGCTGAACTTACCCCCGAACAGCGCAGCGTGATCGAGCCAGTGCGCCAAACGATTCTCCAGCATTTGCCAGCGGGCTTTGTAGAAAGCTTCGCTTGGGGCATGTTGAGTTATGAAGTGCCACTCGCCCGTTTTCCTGATACCTACAATCAGCAGCCTTTGAGCTATGTGGCTTTGGCGGCCCAGAAAAAGCACTACAGTTTGTATTTGATGTGCGTTGCCTACGATGAGCCAGCTGTCGCTTGGCTGCAAGCGCAATTTCGCCAAGCAGGCAAAAAATTCGATATGGGCAAATCATGTTTGCGCTTCCGCAAGCTCGACGATCTGCCGCTCGCTGTAGTTGCCGAGGTTATTCAACGCTATTCGGTCGATGAGTATATTGGCTATTATCAGGCGATGCGTAGAGAAGGATGAAGGATGAGGGATGAAAATCAGAAGGCAAAAATCAAAAGTCAAAAAGAACAGAGAACAGAAAGCATAAAACATAAGAATTAGGGATCGGGGTTTGGGAGCTGGGGATCGGATACACGAAGAGTTATTTTTAACGCAGAGGCGCAGAGAACAGATGGCTTGTGGCTGTAGGCTATAGGCTATGGGAAAATAATCCGTGGAATCTGTACCAATTTGTGTCTAAAATAATTCTTCGTGCGCTTCGTGTCTTCGTGCGCTTCGTGGATCGAATTTAGCGCAGAGAACCGATGGCTTGTGGCTGATGGCTATGGGCAAGCGGAACGTTTTGTGGTAAGTCAAGAATTCCCGAACGCCAAAAGCCAATAGCCCTTCGTGCTCTTCGTGTCCTTCGCGGTTTCGAACCTTCGTGCTCTTCGTGCGCTTCGTGGATCAGATTCGCTCGCTCAATTGGCCACCCAGCCAGCCTGCCAGCACAATTAACCCAATGCCAACCAGATGGCGGCGTTTTTGGGCCTCGGCAGGCAGTGGCTTGCCCAACACCAAACGCCAATAAACTGCCACCAAACTCAGGCTAACCACAGCATGGCTATTAATCCAGGTCAATTGCTGGCGAATTTGGTCGAAGGCCAAGGCTACGGCTAAAATTCCAGTTATTGCTGCCAGCAAACTGCTCCACCAGCCTATTTTCAAACACCAACGGGCGGTAATTGCTAGCTCATGATGCGGGCGGCGTTCGTTCCATAAGGTCAAAATTGAGCTAACCAGCAAGAGTGCAATTGGAAAATGGACTGCTTGAGGATGCAAACTCATGCTTAGTTCTCCATATTATTGGCCAATTTGGTGCGATTATTCAGCAAAAAGCCGATTGTTTCGCCCAAAACTTGCGATTCAAATGGTTTTGGCAGCACCGCATCGAACACATGGCGGCGGGTATCAAGATCAGGCGCATTCCAGACGGTTAGCAACATTGCCACCAACAATGGGTCGCGGGTTTTAAGCAGTTCAGTCAAATCCCAGGCATTGATGTCGGTCAAGCCGCTATCTGCAATCAAGGCATCAAAATCGCGGGCATAGGCTAAATCTAAGGCCAGCGTGCCGCTATCGGCGCAAACCACCGTATGGCCCAAACTTTCGAGCAAGCCTGCCAATGCCGATTGGACGCGCGTATCGCTTTCGACCACCAGAATTGTGCCGCGTTGCAAGGCTTGCGCACCACCAACGTGCATTGGGTCGTTCGAGGTTTCAGGGCGTGGAATTGGAAAGACCAGCGAGATGCTGCTGCCAACGCCTACCTCGCTTTGCACCGCAACCCGTCCACCATGATGTTGCACCACGATTGCGTGGGTCATCGAAAGCCCAAGCCCCGTACCATGCTCGCCTTTGGTGCTGAAAAACGGCTCCCACATGCGCACTTGGGTTTCTTCATTCATGCCAATGCCAGTATCGCTGATTTCCATAATCACGTCATCAGCAACTTGCTCGGTACGAATCGTCAAAATGCCGCCTTTGGGCATGGCATCGGTGGCGTTCAGCACCACGTTGGTGAGCACTTCGCGCAAGGCAAACGGCGAACCATAGATCAATGGAATTTGGCCTTTTTCAATTCTGGTTTGAATCATGGTGCTGGCTGGGCGGCTGCGCCAACGTGGCCGAATCAGCTTAATCACATCATTGATAATCGTATTCAAATCGACCATTTCGTGATCTTCTGGCTGCTGGGCGCGGGTAAATTGCTGAATTCGCTCGACCATATGCCGACCATCACGAGCGGCTTGCTCAATCACAACTAAGCCTTCGCGTTGCTCTTCTGGCGCTTCAATGAGTAATAATTGGGTGTGGCCCAAAATTCCAGCAATCAAATTGTTGAAATCATGGGCAATGCCACTCGACAATTCGCCCAAAGCTCGCAAACGCTCGGTTTGCAGCAACACATCTTGGGCCTCTTGTTTGGCGCGGTAGGCTTGCTCCAACTCCTGATACAGTTGGGCATTGGAGATTGCCAAGGCCATGTGGCGCGCCAGAATTTGCAACAAATGTTGGTGAGCTGGCGGAAAAGCATCAGGATCGAAGCTAGAAAGCACCAGCACGCCGAGCCAGCGATCATCGCGGCGCAAGGGCACGAGCAAGGCCACCGCCAAGCCAATTTGGCGTAGCTCAGCAGCGCGGCTAATTGGCGAGCTGTTCATAATCATGCGGTAGGGCGGTGCGTCGATTGGCCCAAAATCCTGCCAAATTTCAGGCGAAAGCACTAAAGTTTTATCAAGCAGGTCAACTTCGGCGCGGCCAGTTTTCATCAGCACGCTAAAGAAACGAGTTTGCTCGGTTGCCAAGGCCACACACGCCCAATCGTAGGGCACGACCCGCTCGATTTGCTGGGCGATGCGATGGCAGACGACTTCGAGATTGAGGGTGGCGTTGAGCGTGGCGGTGATATTTGAAACGGCGCTAAGTTGCTCGGTTTGTTGTTGCAGCGTGGTAATTAGGTCGCGTTGTTCGAGCGCAATCGCCGCTTGCGAACAAATTGCTTCTGCAAAGTTGATATTGCTGCGACCAAAATGGCGCTCAGGCCGTTGATCAAACAAGGCCATCAAGCCCAAAGTACCGTTGCGCCCGACCAAGGGCACTAACAGCGCAGCAACGAGACCAGTTTCAAGCCAAAAAGTGCTGGTTGTGGTGGCTGCATCGCGATCATTATGATGATAGGTGCTAGCGGTGGTTTGGGCCATATGCTGCAAACCGGGGAAATAGGTTAGCAGCGCATGTGAAATAACCTCAATCGAGCAATTTTTGGGCATTTGCCAGGCAAGCGGCTTGAGCGTTTGGCTGTGGGCATCATAATGAAACATAATGCCAACGTTGGTTTGCAGCGCTTCGCAGACCGTTTGCACCAATTGATCAAGCAAATCTTCTTGTTGGGCTTGATTGAAAATCCGATTGACATGGCTCAACATAGCGAGGCGCTGTTTTTCGGCGCGCTGAATATCAATTAATAAACCGCCGATCATGCTGATCAGGTAATACACGCCTAGCTCAAAGACGATGCTGGCAAAGGCGACCCGATCGTTGCCCAGCGTGCCAACCCTGCGCATACGGCTAGTTTCGTCGAGGAAAAATGAGAGTGCGATTAACATACTGCCAGTGGCCGAGAGCAACGCGCCATCGAAGCCATGGCGGGCGGTGAAGGCCACAATTGGCAAGAGGAACAAAACATTTAAAAATTGCACCGGAATATAGGCAACCCGATCAATGCCCCAGCCGATGAGGCCGACAATTGCCAGCATAAAGATTAATTGTAAGACATCGCTGCGGGTAATGGTTGTGCGATGGATACTACGTTGCAACGCTGCAGGCGTGCCAAACAGACCGCGCGTCGAAAGCCACGGCGTGCCTAAGCGCAACATTGGCAGCGTGATGATCAACGAACCCAAACTATTGGTCAGCCAAATTAAGGCAGTTGTGACCAATACTGCATGTTCTTCGATCCAACCGACTTGCCAACCAACGGCGCTCATACAAAAGGCGCTAATCGCTGTGTTAAACAGCACCCCGCTGGCCAAAAAACCATTCAGGGCCGATTCGCGCGACATATCGTAAGGATACCGATACAGGCGAAAAATGAGGGCTGGTAAGCCGCCTTGAGCCACCCACCCACCAACCAACAGGGCTAGCCACCCAACCTGATTAATGCCAGCAAACCATGCGATGAGCGCCATGCTGATGGCACTGCCAACAGCCCATGGAAGCTGCCACCACATAATGCCTGCTTGCACAACCCCTAAGGCCAAAATCCAAGGCATCGGAAGCTGGGCGAGCCAACCCAATCCAAACAAGAGCGCGGTTATGGTCGCACTGCAAAAACTCAGCAAGAGCGGCCTGGTCATGGTGAGCCTCGTCTCAGGAAGATGCTCCCTCATTCTATAGCGATGAGCATGCTAGCGTCAAGCGCAAAATCGGGCTTTGGCTTGTTGCTTTCGCCTTATTTTAGCGCAGATAGAGCTATGCTTCGTCAAGCCTTTTGGCTTGGTTTTTGTTAGCATTTTGTCATGTTGGGCCATGGCCTGCGGTTGAAAAAACATAATCCATGGCCTATAATGGCGATGGAAGTGGGGCAAAGTGGGGAAATGTGGGGCAGTTGCCAGACGAACATCTGAGCGTAAAAGCCTTGACACTGGGAGCAAGCTATGTTTTTGGGCGAATATGAACATGCGGTTGACGATAAAGGTCGCTTGGCGATTCCAGCCAAATTTCGGGCTGGCTTAGCCGAAGGTCTGGTGTTGACCCGTGGTTTTGACCAAAACTTGCTGCTTTACCCAATGCCTGTGTGGCGTGAATTGGCTGCGCGCATCAATGCCCTGCCAATTACCCAACCTTCGGCGCGAAATCTACGCCGTTTGATGTTTGCTGGCGCCAGCGATTTGGGCCTCGATAAACAGGGCCGGATCGTACTACCACCCAACTTACGCCAGTATGCCACAATTACCAGCCAAGCGGTAATTAGCGGTATGGATAGTTTTATTGAAATTTGGTCGGCTGAGCGCTGGCAAACGGTGCTCGATAGTTTTGCCGACGAAGCGCCGCTTTTGGCCGAGCACGTCGCGGCCTTTGGGATCTAGTTTGTATGGTGAGTAATGCATATTCCAGTTTTGTATGATGCCACGCTGGCAGCGCTCAATTTACGCCCTGCTGGGCGCTATATCGATGGCACCCTCGGTTGGGGCGGCCATAGCAGCGGCATCCTTGCTGACAGCGGCCCTTCCGGCCAATTACTCGCCATCGATCAAGACCCAATGGCTTTGGCTGCCGCTCGCGAACGCCTTGCCAGTTATGGCGAGCGGGTAACCTTGATGCATGGCAATTATCGCCAGATGGCGAGCCTTGCAGCCCAACATGGCTGGCAGCAAGTCGATGGCATTTTGCTCGATATTGGGGTTTCCTCGCCGCAGCTCGATCTGCCTGAACGGGGCTTTTCGTTTCAGTACGACGCGCCGCTGGATATGCGCATGAATCCAACTCATGGCGAAAGCGCCGCCGATTTGATTGCGCGGCTGAATGAAACTGATTTGGCGAATGTCATTTATGAATATGGCGAGGAACGGCTTTCGCGCCGGATTGCCCGCCGAATCGTTGAGCAACGGGCCAAAAGCCCAATTACCAGCACCGCGCAATTGGCAAGTTTGGTGCGCAGCGCCGTGGGTGGTCAAGCGGGCAAGACCCATCCAGCAACGCGCACCTTTCAAGCCTTGCGGATTGCAGTCAACGATGAATTGGGGGCGTTGCGCGAAGGCTTAGCCGCCGCAACCAAACTCTTAGCGCCAGGCGGGCGTTTAGCGGTTATCACCTTTCATTCCTTAGAAGATCGGATCGTCAAGGAATGGATGCGTGATCAAGCAAGCGAATGTTTGATTCCTGCTAAGCTCGAAATTTTGGCCTGCCCGCATAGTTGTGCCGCGAAAAGCGGCCCACGGGCATGCATTTATCCAGTTGGGCGCGATTGCGATTATGTGCCAACGCTTGAGGTGTTGAGCCGTAAGCCAATCGAGGCTACACCAGAAGAACTCAAGGCCAACCCACGCGCCCGCTCAGCCAAATTGCGGGTTGCCGAACGACGCTTAACGACGGCGCTTGCGCCCGAAGCATAGATACACCTGTCGGAGGATTCTTGATGGCGGTTCAATCTCAACCAATTGGTGGCCTGAGTGCCATCCGTAATCGCAGCACCAGCCAACCAACCAGCCAACGCCGCGCCAGCGTGTTAATTGCCCTCGCGGTTGTGGTGGCCTTGATGTGTATGCTTTATTTAGCCCAAACTGGCCGGATTGCCGCGCTTGGTTTTCGGCTAGAGCAACTTGAAGTGCAGCAAACTAAATTGGTGCGCGCCAATAACCAGTTGCTGTATGAGATTGAACAATCGCAATCGCTTGAGGTGATTCGCCAACGAGCAACTGCCTTGGGCTTTGCCCCGATTGCATCCAGCCAAGCAGAATATCTGATTATTGAACTACCACACCATCGTTGGACGGTTCAGGCTCGTTAGCGCCCGTTCCCGCTCTTGCGCTTTGGAGGAACTTGCATGGCCGCGCGTACCGCTCCAACACCCCAGCATCAACCCTTGCTCTCACGCTGGCGCATCAACGCCATTTTGTTGATCTGTGTGGTATTTGCCTTGGCAAATGCCCATAAATTGTTTGAAGTTCAAGTCCAGCGCCATGATCAGCTTTCGGGTTTGGCGCAAAGTGAGTTTCGCCAAAATCGCACAATTCAGCCAGCCCGCGGGATTATTCGCGATAGCACTGGCGGGGTGTTGGCGATGAATGTTGATCGCGATGTGCTGGGCGTGGCTCCACCGTTTATTGATGATGATGGAGCCGACCCCAACGAATCTGATCGTTTGGCCTTGTTGCTTTCGCCCTTGATCGGCAAAGCTCCCAGCGAAATCAAACAATTGTTGCAAACCAAAGATCGCGAGTATGTGGTGCTGGCGCGGCGCTTAACCCCTGAAGTGAGCGAGCAAATTCGGGCGCTCAAAAATACGGCGCTTTCGCTCACGCCTGAGCCAGTGCGGGTTTATCCCAAAGGCATGTTTGCCGCCAATATCGTTGGCGTAGCCAATTACGAAAATGTGGGCATTAGCGGGGTTGAGGGCTATAACAATTCGCTGTTGGCTGGGGTTGCTGGCTCGCTCGAAGCCGAAATCGACTCTGCTGCTAACTCGATTTGGATCGATCCGCCAACCGTGCAAGAGCCACGCGATGGCGCTGATATTACCCTGACAATCGACCCAACTGCTCAGCATATTGCCGAAGAAGAGTTGCAAAATGCGTTGATCAACCATGGCGCAAGCGGTGGCTCAATCACGGTGATGGATTCCAAAACTGGCGCAATTCTGGCCATGGCGACTTCTAACAAATTTGATCCCAATCGCTATACCGAATATCAGCCAGAAATCTACAACAAAAATGGCGCGATTACCGACCAGTATGAGCCAGGCTCAACTTTCAAGCCGATTAACTTGGCAATAGGCTTGCAAGCTAAGGCCTTCACGGTCAATAGCGTGGTCGATGACCCAGGCTTTATTGCCCGCGCACCTGGCTGTTGCGCCAACTTCGATTCCAACGGCCACTCGCCGATGACTCCCGAAAATGTGATTTTGTATTCATCAAATGTTGGTGCTTTGCAATATGCCGAAATGGCTGGCGAAGATGGTTTCTATCAAGGCTTGCGCGATTTTGGCTATGGCCAGCCAACTGGCATCGAATTGGGCGGCGAAGAGGCTGGGATTGTGCAATGGCCTGATACCACCGCCGATTGGCGGCCAATTGTGCTTTCGACCAATGGCTACGGCCAAGGCATCGCGGTTACGCCGCTGCAACACTTGCGGGCTATGTCGGCGATTGCCAATGGCGGCAACTTGATGAAGCCCTACATCATTCAAGAATGGTGTGAGCGCGGCGAGTGCCACAAGGTGGAGCCAAAAGTCTTGCGTAAAGTCATTAATAACGATGTTGCCATGGACGTAGCCAAGATGATGGTGCGCGCCGCCAACAACAACTATGCCTTTCAAGAAGATATGTGGTGGAAGCAGTGTAGCGCCTATTATGATCGCCAAGGTAATGGCGGCGTGCCCTTGGTGCCTGGCTACAATATTGCTGCCAAAACCGGCACCAGCTCGATTCCTGATGGTCGTGGCGGCTACGAAAATGCCACAATTGGCTCGGTGATGGGCTTTGGCCCAATTGAAGATTCACGCTTTACGGTCTTGGTCAAGCTTGATCGCACCCAAGAAATTTGGGGCACAAAGGCGATTCCGGTGTATGCTGCGGTGTTCAAGCGCTTGCTGACCCATTATCAAGTTCCGCCCAACCCAGAGTTGGTGCACGAATGCCAAATCGAACAATAACGAAATCTACTAGCGCCATGGATTCATGGCTTTGAGATATTGCCAATGCTAAGCTTACAAACGGTGGTTGATGGAGTGCGAATTGCCAGCGAACCAAGCTTGCAATTGCCCGCAGCGTTGGCCAATTTGCCAATAACGAGTGCTTGTATCGATTCGCGCGAAGCTGTCGATGATGGTTTGTTTGTGGCTCTGCAAGGCGAACGGGTCGATGGTCACGAGTTTATTGCTGCGGTCGCGGCGCGCGGCGTTCGCGCGGCCTTGGTGCAACGCGGACGTTTGGCTGATCCAACCCAATTGGGTTTGGATCGGCCTTTTGTTGAGCTTGACCCTGATTTGGGCCAAATTCCTGAAACTGCACCAGCCAATGCATTTTTTTTGATTAGCGTTGATCAGCCGTTGTTGGCCCTGCAACGCTTGGCCACTCGCCATCGCCAGCAACGCGATTTGGTGGTGGTTGGGATTACTGGCAGCGTTGGCAAAACCTCTACCAAAGAGGTGTTGGCGGCCATGCTTGCGCCAACCATGCGTACTCATAAAAGCCCACGCTCCTACAACAGCGAAAATACCTTGCCCTTGGTCGTGCTCGGGATTGAGCCAAACCATCAGATTGCAGTGCTCGAAATGGGCATCTACAACAAAGGCGATTTGGCCTTGCTCACGACGATTGCCCAGCCCCAAATTGGCATTGTGACCAACGTTGGTTTATCGCACTTGGAGCGCATGCATACGATCGAGAATGTGGCCGAAGCCAAAAGCGAATTGGTCCAAGCCTTGCCTGAAGATGGTTGGGCGATTCTCAACTACGACGATCAGCGGGTGCTGGCGATGCGCAACCGTACTAAAGCCCAAGTCTTTACCTATGGCCTTGACCCCCAAGCCGATTTGTGGGCCGATAACATCGAAAGCCGTGGCTTAGATGGCATTGGCTTTGATGCCCATTATCGTGGCGAAAAATGGCATATCAAATTGCCTTTGATTGGCTTACATAGCGTGCATACGGCCTTGGCGGCAGCGGCGGTGGGAATTGTACTCGGGCTTTCGTGGGATTCGCTGATTCAAGGGTTGCGCAGCAGCGCCCAATTGCGCTTGCTCTCGTATCCGGCGGTTGGCGGCGCAACCCTGATTGACGATACCTACAATGCTTCGCCAGTTTCGTGTATTGCAGCGCTGAATCTCTTGGCCGAGCTACAAGGCCGCCGGATTGCCGTGTTTGGCGATATGGCCGAGCTTGGCCCACAAGATGAAATTGGCCATCGTTCGGTTGGCGTGCGCGCTGCCGATGTGGTCGATGAATTATATGTTGTGGGCGAAAAAGCCTCTTGGATTGGCAAAGGAGCCATTGAATCAGGGCTGGCAGCAGAGCATGTGCATGTGCTACCCGACAAAGCTACGGTGATTGCGGCGTTGCAATCGACCCTCCAAGCGAACGATTACGTCCTTGTCAAAGGATCGCGTGCTGCCGCTATGGAAGATGTTGCGAATGCTTTGCAAGTTAGGCCGGAGGCTAAGGCGTGAATAACGAACAGGTCGTCGTCGAACTTCAGCGAGCGCTGGTGCTCAAGCTGGCTGAAGCGTTATTATTGGCTGGAGCCGCTTTTGTTTTGACGTTAGTCCTTGGTCGCTGGTGGATTCGCTGGCTCAAGGCGCATAATATTGGCAAGGCAATTCGGGTTGACGGCCCGCAAAGCCATATGATTAAAATTGGCACGCCAACCATGGGCGGGGTCATGATCATTGCCTCAGTCGTAATCATCACGGTAATTTTCAATTTGGTTAATCGTTGGTCGATGCTCTTGCCGTTGGCGGCCTTGGTTGGCTATGGCATTCTTGGCGCGTTCGATGATTATCTTTCGCTGACCAAAGTGCGCTCCAAAACCTTTGGCCTGACCGAACGCTTCAAAATGGTTTGGCTGGTGATGATTGCCTTTCTGGCATCGTTGGCCTTGTATCTGCCCAAGCCGTTTGGTTTGGCCAATGGCGGCGATGTGGTTGTGCCGTTTGTTGGTGTCATCGATATTGGCTACTGGTACATTCCGATTGCCACCTTTTTGATTGTGGCGATGGCCAATGCCGTTAATTTCTCCGATGGCATGGATGGCTTGGCAGGCTGGACTTCAGCGATTGCCTTTGCCGCCTTCGGCGTCATTGCCTTCGTCTATCGCTTCGATTACTTGGTGACCTACTCGTTTACGGTGTCGGGCGCGTGCGTAGCCTTCTTGTGGTTCAACGCCCATCCGGCCCAAGTGTTTATGGGCGATACTGGCTCGTTGGCCTTGGGCGCAACCTTGGCGATTGTGGCGCTGATTTCCAAAGCTTGGTTATTACTGCCCATCGTGGGGATTATTTATGTGCTCGAAGCTGCTTCGGTGGTGATTCAGCGCTACTATTTCAAATATACGCGAATCACGACTGGTACTGGCAAGCGGGTTTTTAAAATGACCCCAATCCACCATCACTTCGAACTGACTGGTTGGTCGGAGATGCAAGTTGTTCAGCGCTTTGTGATGATTGGAATTATTGCAGCGATGATCGGGATTTCGCTGGCCTTGAACCCAGCCTTACCTCAGCAGGTGAGTACAAGCTCAACCCAGCCGACGATTCCTGATAATCCCTTTACCACGACCGACGATCCGACCGCCACGCCCTATCCATCGCCGTTGGAAAACTAGGCCACAGCTCGTAAGCTTGCTGGTTGAGTTGGCTTGATTTAATCGCAGGGCATTTAGCAAAGTAAGGCATGGCATGCTCGATTTACGCAACAAACGAATAACCGTGATGGGTTTGGGTGTTCATGGTGGCGGCTTAGGCGTTACCCGCTTTTTGCTGGAGCAAGGCGCCCATGTAATTGTGACCGATCTGCGCAGTGCTGAAGTCTTGCAGCCATCGTTGGCAGCTTTGGCAGGTTTGCCCGTTGAGTTTGTGCTGGGCGAACATCGTGACCAAGATTTTGAGCTGGTCGATATGGTGATTCGCAACCCAGGCGTGCCGCGTGAATCGCGCTATTTGCAATTGGCTCGCGCCGCTGGCGTAGCAATTGAAATGGAGATGACGCTGTTCTTCCGGCTTTGCCCAGCCCCGATTATTGGCATTACTGGAACCAAGGGCAAAACCACCACCACCACTTTGACTGGGGCGATGTTGCGGGAGGTTTATCCCGATACGGTGGTTGCTGGCAACTTGCGGGTTTCGGCCTTGGAGCAATTGCCACGCATCACCGCCCAAACGCCGGTGGTGCTTGAGCTATCGTCGTGGCAGTTGGAAGGGCTAGGCGAAGCTGGGTTAAGCCCAGAGTATGCTTGTGTCACCAATTTGTCACCTGATCATCTCGACCGCTATGGCTCGATGGCCGATTATGGATTAGCCAAACAGCAAATTTTTCTCTATCAAAATCCTGATGATGTGGTGGTGCTGCCCAAGCACGATTTGATTGTTAATACCTGGGCGAACGAAGCCCCTGGGCGGGTGATTTGGTTTGATGGCAACGAAGGCTGGCCGTTGGGCCAATTGCAAGGCCAACACAATGCTTTGAATATCGCTGCTGCTGCGGCCTTGGCCCAAGCTTATGGCATTTCCGATGCAGCGATTCGCACGGCAATCGAGCACTTTGCTGGGGTTGAACATCGCATGGAGTTGGTGCGCGAAATCACTGGCGTGCGTTTCGTCAACGACACGGCGGCCACCACGCCAACCGCTGCCGCCGCTGCGCTCAATTCGATGAGTAGCTCAGTGATTTTGATTGCTGGCGGAGCTGATAAAAAGCTGGCTTGGAACCCGTTAGTTGACGCAATTCAACAATCGAGCCAATTAAAACAGCTCATTATCTTGGATGGCACTGGTTCGCCTGCGTTGGCTGCGGCGCTTGGCACCGAGCAAGAGCGTTATCAATCGTTTGAGCAAGCAATTCGGGCGGCTTTTGAGCTTGCCGAAGCTGGCGATACAATTTTGCTCTCGCCTGGAGCGGCAAGCTTTGGCATGTTTCGCAACGAATTCCATCGTGGCGAAGAATTCCGACGAATTGTCGGCCTGTTGGCGGAAGATTAAAAATTATTTAGGAAAATTGGGCTATAGCCAAAATTGGTGAAACCAGCCACGATAGTGAAGGTTCTGCAATTGCGGTTATTGCCAAAGGCCTAAGTTCTTGTTTCGTCGCTATTGAGCTCGATTGCTACAATTGGCTCAGAAATTGGCAAACTATGCAAGATCCCTATTCAGGTTATGAGCCTGAGCGTGTTGAATATTCTCCCAGCCAGCCTGTGATGGTGCAACTCCCGAGTGCGCCAGTACGGGCTACGTGGGTGTTTATGGCGATCAACGTCATCATGTTTGTGGTTTGTATCCTCAAAGGCATGAGCGTGATGGGCAGCAGCGATGGTGATGCGTTGGTGCTGATCGAATTGGGTGCCAAATGGTCGCCGTTGATGGATATTGGCGGCGAGTGGTGGCGCTTATTGACCGCAACCGTGCTCCATGGCGGGCTGGTGCATATTGGCTTTAATATGTATGCCCTGTATGCGCTTGGCCCAACTGTTGAGCGCTTTTATGGCAGCCTGAGCTTTAGCATCATTTACCTGATTGCCGGAATTGGCGGGGCTTGGGCTTCTTATACATTCGGCAAGTTGCCCAGCCCTTCAATTGGGGCTTCGGGCGCAATCTTCGGCCTGATTGGCTGTTTGATTGGCTTCTTTTTGACCGCCCGCAGCGTGCTAGGCGATTTTGCGCGCCAGAACTTGCGCCAAATGGTTGGCACGGCGGCAATTAACCTGATTATTGGCTTATCGCTCTCATCAGTGATCGATAATTATGCCCACATTGGTGGCATGGTGATGGGTTTGGCGCTAGGCTTTGCATTGGCCCCACGCTTGGCCTATATTGCCGATTGGTTTAAACCGCGAATTGAGGCCCGAGCGCCTGCGCCGATTCGTTGGCTGAGTGTGGTTGCGGCCTTAATCTTTGTGGTTGGCGCAACCTGGTTTGTGCATAACCAGCGGATGGCTGATGCAAACAGCAGAGCACTGCTCGAAAATTTCTATCAAGCATGGATCCAAAGTGCCCGTTAGACGGTTGGAGGTCGGCATGAACGATCGAGTTCCCCGAAAACCTGATGGAATGTTGCTAGCCCTCGTGGTTGGCCTAGTTGCGTTTGGGCTAGTGATGGTCTATAGCTCATCGTTCTATGTGGCCTATGCCGAGTACGATTCTTCGGTCTATTGGGTATTGCGCCAAACCATGTGGGCAATTGCTGGCGTTGTGGCAATGTTTATCACAATGCAGTTCGATTATCGCAAGTTACGGCGTTTTTCCTTGCCCTTGATGGCGCTGACGCTCTTTTTGCTGCTGTTGGTGTTGCTGTTGCCCGAACATATTACCAAGGTCAATGGAGCCAGCCGCTGGATTAATATTGGGCCAATTGGCATGCAGCCGAGCGAAATTGCCAAGTTTGCTGCAATTATTTATTTTGCCGACTGGCTTTCGCGGCGTGGCTCGAAAATTCGCCAATTTGTAACTGGGCTATTGCCGTTTGGGATTATGCTTGGGCTATTGGCAGGCTTGGTGCTGTTGCAACCAAATATGAGTACCACGATTGTGATTGTGGTGATCAGCGCCGCAATTTTGTTTACCTCTGGTGCAAGTTTGACTCACTTGGGCATCGCCGCCAGCATCACCACACTGGTTGGTTGGATGGCAATTCAATCGGCTGGCTATCGTGCGTTGCGGGTGTTGGTTTGGCAAGATCCGTTTAGCTATCCCCGTGACGGTGGCTACCAACCAATTCACGCCTTGTATGCGCTTGGCTCTGGTGGCTGGACTGGCGTTGGTTTAGGCCAAAGCCGCCAGAAATTTTTCTGGTTGCCCTTCGCCCATACTGATGCAATTTATGCGGTGATTGGCGAAGAACTAGGCATTATTGGCGCAGGCTTGGTGCTGGCAGCATTTATTGTGCTGGCGGTGCGCGGCTTCCGCATTGCCTCGCGTTCGCTCGACCCATTTGGCGCGCTGATTGCAGTTGGCGTGACAACATGGCTGGTGGTGCAAGCGCTGATTAATATTGCCGTGGTAACCACCGTAATTCCGTTTACTGGGATTACGCTGCCATTTATTTCCTATGGTGGCTCGTCGTTGATGATGACCATGATTGCGGCGGGCTTGCTGCTGAGTGTTACCCGTTATGCGCCGTTGAAACGGGCTGAGGAACAAACCAATGAACTCTCCATCCCCACAATTGGCCAACTCCGACCACGAGTGGTCGCCGCTGCTGATGCTGTGCGGCGGTGGCACGGGCGGCCACGTGTACCCAGCCTTGGCCGTAGCCAGCGCTCTGAAGAAGCTCAGCGAGCAAGCAGCTTCGCCATCGGCAATTCCCTCGGCGGCACATGGCGCAAATCAGCAGACGAATCCAAGCGGCTCATCGCTTGGCGCAAGCCCAAACAGCGCAAAACCTTGGTCAGCCAGCCAATCAACGGTAGCACCGCCCGCGAACGGATCGAGCAGCGGCGGCGGAATCAACGCCAACGTTAAACCGCAACTGCGCTATATTGGCTCGGTTGATGGCATGGAAGGCGATTTGGTGCAGCGCGAGAGCACGATTCCGTTTGTTGGCTTGCCTGCTGCGGCGATGCGTGGGCGTAATCCAATTCAAATGCTGAAAAATGCTGGTGTGTTGATCAAAGGTGTGCTTGCGGCGCGTAGTTTGTTGCGGCGCGAACGGCCAGCAGCAATTTTGGGCACTGGTGGCTATGTTTGTGTGCCGTTGTTTGTGGCGGCGGCGCTCGAACGCGTGCCAACGTTGCTCTATTTGCCCGATATTGTGCCTGGTTGGGCAGGGCGAGTTTTGGCGCGTTTAGCCACCCGTATTGCCGTAACCTTTGATGATTCCAAGCGCTATTTGCCAGCACATAAGGTGGTTGAAACTGGCTATCCGGTGCGCGGCGAGGTCTTTAATCAAGATAAAGCCGCCTGTCGGGCGCTGTTTGGGCTGAATGATCAATTGCCAGTGCTCTTGGTTTATGGTGGTAGCAGAGGCGCACGCTCGATCAATCAGGCTGTTGCCGCGCTCTTAAGCGATCTGTTAGAATTAGCGCAGGTCGTGCATGTTTGCGGACGGAATGGTGATGAAACATGGTTGCGTGAGGCTCAGGCCAAGCTCAGCCCTGAACAGGCCAGCCGTTATCATCTTTACCCATATCTGCATGCAGATGCTGAACGCTCGATGAGTGCAGCATTTGGCGCAGCAGATTTTGCGTTAAGTCGGGCTGGTGCTTCGACGATGGCCGAACTACCCGCCGCAGGCATTGGTTCGATTTTGGTGCCTTTGACGATGGTGAAGCAAGAATACAACGCTGCTGCCCTGGCCGACCGTGGCGCAGCAATTAGCATTCCCGATGAGGCAATGCTAGGCTCTGGAGAGCCAACCCAAGGCCGTTTGTGGCGCGAACTCTCGGCAGTGCTGAGTAGCCCTGAGCGTTTACAAACGATGGCGCAACGCAGTGCCAGCCTTGCCCAACCAGAAGCAGGGGCGCGGCTTGCCAGCGAATGGCTGGCGCTTGCCCGAGGAGGCTAAAGCGTATGTCGTTTCGAGTGATCCTCTTGCAACAATCGATCCAGTTTAGCTTTTTGCAGCTTTTGATGCTTGTGATTTTTCCAATCGCAGGCTTCTTTGGCTGGCGGCGCGGCTGGAAGGAAGAGGCCATTACCACGGTCGGGCTCATTTTCTCATTGGTGTTGTTTGCCAACCCAACGGTTGCCGAAAACATGGCCGGGCTGCTGAATCGGATTATCAATGCCTTTGCGGTGTTTATTAATGCGTTGTTTGGTGGCGAAAGTGGCGAACGATCCCCCTTTATTGATAGCGATAATTTTGAGAATTTTCGGGCAATTTCGTTTATCATCGGGGTGATTCTTTCATATGTGATTGGTTCGGCAATTGGCAGTCGCGATGAGGTAAGTCGCGGTGGACAGGTGATTGGGGTCGGCGTGGGCGTGTTGAATTCGTATATTGTGCTTTCACGCTTGCTCGATTTTTGGATTGCCTACGACAAAGAGGGCGCTAATTTGCCCTTTGATGAGGGTGTTGGCATCACCGTTTCGTCAATTTCGCAGCAAAATGCCCTCAAGGACAATTTGCCAACGATCTTTGCCCTGCTCTTTTTGGTCGTATTGATTGTAACCTTTTTTCGCCTCCCGAGAATGCGGGAGTAACTCCCAGAGCATAGAGCAAAGAACATAGAACATAGGATGAATCGATTATGCTCTATGCTCAATGTTCTATGTTCTAAAAAATCCTTGGGGACGCTGGGAATCATCGATCTCAGCGTTTCTGCTGTTTTTATCTGGCTTTTTTAAGGAGTCGCTGGTGCATACGCACATTGTTGGAATTGGTGGTTCAGGGATGAGTTCGATTGCGACGATCCTCGTGGAGCGTGGCGATCAGGTTTCAGGCTGCGATCGCGCTGCTAATGCTGCAACCAAGCGGCTCGCAGACCAAGGGGTTGCAATTGCGATCGGCCATGATGCGAGCCATATCGATGCCATCGATCGCCTGCTGGTTACTTCGGCCTTACCACTCGACCACGTTGAGATCGTGGCCGCCCAGCAAGCGGCGATTCCTGTGCTCACGCGCCACGATCTTTGGCGCGAATGGAGTGCCGAGCGCCCGACCTTGGCGGTTACTGGAACTCATGGCAAAACCACCACTACCGCAATGTTGGCAGTTATGTTCAAGCATTCTGGCTATAGCCCAGGCTTTTTGATTGGGGCCGAAGTGCCTGCCTTGGGAGCGAGCGCCGCGTGGGGCGAAGGGCCGTTGGTGCTTGAAGCCGATGAATATGCGCGCACTTTTTTGGCAGTCGATCCAGCAATCGGGATTATTACCAACCTCGATTGGGATCATGTTGATATTTACCCCAGCCAAGCTGAGTACGATGCAGCTTTTCTTGAGTTTGCCAGCAAGCCCAGCCTACAAGCCTTGGTGCTTTGCGGCGATGATGCTGGCACGCAACGGGTGCTGGCCGATTTGCCAGCGATTCGTTGCGGCTTGGCTGAGCACAACGCTTGGCGCGCAACTGCGGTTCAAGCTACGCCCGATGGCATGCTTTTTGAGCTGATTAGCCCTGTGGCCGAGCCAATTGCTGTTCAACTGGCGGTTGCTGGCTTGCACAATGTGCAAAATGCCCTGTTGGCCTTGGCTGCGGCCCACGCCTATGGGGTTGATCTCGTGGCGGCGGTCGCGGCAATTGCGCACTATCAAGGGGCGGCGCGGCGCTTCGAGCCAAAAGGCAAGGTTGGCAATGTGCGGGTGTTTGATGATTATGCCCATCATCCCGCCGAAATTCGGGCCACGCTTGCAGCAGCCAGAGCACGCTTCCCTGAGCAACGGATTGTGGCCTATTTTCAGCCGCACACCTTCAGCCGCTTGGAAGCATTTTTGGCTGAATTTCAGACAGCTTTTGTGCAGGCTGATGTGGTGCGAATTGGCGCAGTTTATGGGGCACGCGAAACTGGCAACGGCGATCCAACCGCCCAAATTGTGGCTGGGATGCAACATCCAAATGCGCTAGCCGTGGGCGATTTGAACCAAGCCTTTGAACAATTGTTGCACGATGTGCAAGCTGGCGATGTGGTATTGACCTTGGGCGCAGGTGACGGAGTTTCGGTTGGCGAGCGCTTGGTGGCGGCGCTGAGGTGATTCGATGATTGCTGATGCTGCGTATCGCCAATTTCATCGTGATGCAGCAGATCGGTTGCGTCAACTTTACGCCGAGCAAACTGGTCGGCCTGAAGGCTTGGATGGAATTATGGCATGGCATTTAGCATTGGCCTGCGAATGGCCCGATGCAATCAACGCAGCCCTTGATCAGGCTGAAAGCGTGATTGCGCAACATAATATTGCCGATGCGCGGGTTTGGTGCGAGCGGGCCTTGGATTATTTGAGCCGCTTGGCCGAGGAGCAACGGGCTAATTTTGCCCTGCGCGCCTATAGCCTCGCGTGGACAGTGCTCGATTGGGCGGGCAATCACGATGATGCTTTGTATTACGCGCAGCAGCTTTTGACCTTAGCGCGCGCCGCCCAATCGGTGCAGATTGAAGGCGGTTCGTTGGTAGCATTGGGCCGCTCGCAACGAGCATTGCGCGATTTTGCCAACGCCGAGCAAACGCTCAAACGCGCGCTTGATTTGGCCCGCACGACCAATAATCTGCCGCTTGAAGCAGAAGCGTTGTTGCACCTTGGCAAAACTGAGCAACTGCAAGGACGTCATACCGAGGCAATTCACCTGTATAACGCCGCCCAAGCACGCGGAGCGGTGATTGACGATCGGCTAACAATCGCTAAAATTATCACAAGTATTGGCGATGTCTATCGTTTGATTGGTTCAGGCCAACAGGCAGCCGATTATTACACCCGCGCCTTGGAAATCGAGGAGCATCTGCCTGGTACGTTGGGCGTGGCGATTGTGCACGAGAAATTGGCGCTTTCGTATCTCGAATTAAACGATTTGGATCAAGCGCTGCGTTGCCAAGCAGAAAGCCTGATGTTGCGCGAAAAATTGCATGATGCGGTGGGTACAGCCCGTGCCTACACCGTGATGGGCGTGATTCATCATGCTCGTGGCGATTATCAGACCGCAGTCGACTCGTTTTTGAAGGCCTTGCAATACGAAGATCGTCGCTCGCAGGGCGTTGGCCAAATTATGCTGCACAATCGTTTGGGCGATGCCTATCGAGCGCAAGCAGATTATGGCTCGGCGAGCACTAGCTACAATGTTGCGCTGACCAATGCCCAGCAATTAGGCGACACGGTTGGAATTGCCTTGGCTAGCGAGCGTTTGGGCGATTTGGCCTACGAATGGAACGATCGGCACGACGCGGGCAAACATTGGCATACCGCCTTTTTGCTGCGCCAAGGGCTTGGCCACTACGATGAACAAAAACGCTTGCGTGAACGCTTGCGCAGTTTAGGAATGCAGGTTTAAGCATGATCGACCTACGCGAAAACGAGCCACTTGCGCCATATACCGCGTGGCGGATTGGTGGCCCAGCGCGGTACTTTGTTAATGTCAGCAGCCCTGAGCAACAAATTGAGGCTGTGCAATGGGCCGAACTTCAGCGCGTGCCAATTTTTATGCTTGGCGGCGGCTCGAATCTGCTGATGAGCGATGCTGGCTGGAATGGCTTGGTGATTCGTAATCGGGCGACTGGCTTTGAGATTCAGGAGCATGGTGAACAACTGACGATTCATGTGCAAGCTGGCGCGCCGACTGCTGGCACGGTGCGACGCTTGGCGGCTCAAGGCATTGCTGGGCTTGAATGGGCCGAAGGGTTGCCTGGCACAATCGGCGGGGCAATCTATGGCAATGCTGGCTGCTACGGCGGCGAAACTGCGAAACATCTGCAATCGGCACGCTTATTGTTGCCCGATAATCAAATTGTTGAGTGGTCGGCAGCTGATTTTCAATTTGACTATCGCACGAGCCAGCTCAAGCGCCTGGCAGCTAATCGGCCAACCACGCGCATTCCGTATGTGCTCGATGCGGTATTAACTGCGTGGCGCGACGATCCGGCGCGGATTGCTGGCAGAATGGCCAAGATTGCGGAAGGCCGCAAGCAACGCACGCCTGCTGGTTCCTCGTGTGGCTCGGTGTTTAAAAACCCAGCCAACACGACCGCTGGCCGCTTGATCGATGCTGCTGGCTTGAAAGGCTTTCGCATGGGCGCGGCTCAAATTGCCGAAAAACATGCCAACTACATCTTGAATCTTGGCGGGGCAACAGCCAGCGATATTTTGCGGGTTGCCGAATATGCCCAAACTGAAGTATTAAAACAATTTGGCATCGAACTTGAATTAGAAGTTCGCGTGATCTCCAGTGAGGATCAATCGTTATGACAAAACGGCGGGTTGGAATTGTCTTTGGCGGCAAATCGGGCGAGCACGAAGTCTCGTTAAAATCGGCGCGGGCAGTGATGAATGCGCTTGATCCTGCAAAATATACGGTTGTGCCAATTGGCATCAGCCGCAACGGCCAATGGCTCAGCGGTGGCGATCCATTGTTGGCTTTGGAGCAACAGGCCGATCAAAAGATGCTTGGGCGTGCGCCGCAAGCTGGCTTGGTCAGCGAAACCGCCATTGTGCAAAGCGCTGGCAGCTTGCCCGAACACACCAACATGGCTGCGCTCGATGTGATTATTCCGGTCTTGCATGGCCCGTTTGGCGAGGATGGCACGATTCAAGGCGTGTTTGAATTAGCCAATCTGCCCTACGTTGGTTGTGGCGTGTTGGCGGCCTCAGTGGGCATGGATAAAGGCTTGATGAAATCGGCCTTTGCTGCTGCTGGCTTGCCCCAAGTACCATGGCAATTGGTGTTGCGCCGCGATTGGCAACAACAGCCCGAAGCAGTCTACGAGCGGCTTGAAGCTATTTTGCACTATCCAATGTTCGTTAAGCCAGCTAACCTTGGCAGCAGCGTTGGCATTAGCAAAGTCAGCAATCGGGCTGAACTAGCGGCTGGTATAGCCGAGGCTGCTGGCTACGACCGCCGGATTGTGATTGAGCAAGGCATCAATGCCCGCGAAATTGAAGTGGCGATTTTGGGCAACGATGATCCAGCGCCTTCAGTGCCAGGCGAAGTGCTGCCAGCCAACGATTTTTACGATTACGCCGACAAATATCTTGAAGGCCAGACCCAATTTGCGATTCCGGCGGAGCTTGAGGCTGCGACCAGCGAGCAATTGCGGGCCATGGCCGTGACCGCCTTCAAAGCGATTGATGGTGCTGGCTTGGCGCGGGTCGATTTCTTTGTCGAACGCGAAACTGGCGCGATCTATATCAACGAAATTAACACCTTTCCTGGCTTCACGGCGATGAGCCAATATCCCAAATTATGGGAAGCCACGGGAGTCAGCTATAGCGAATTGCTTGATCGCTTGATCGACTTGGCAATTGAGCGCTATCACGAGCGAGGCCGATGAGTAATCCACGTCGGACAGGCCGCATAATCAGCCGCAAGCCACGTGGGCGGACTGCGCTTGGGGTGCGTACCAGCACGCCCATGGTGCGGCCAACTGTGCGCACGGTTCTGCGCAGCATGCTCATGAACGGCAAATTATTGGCTTTGGTTTTACTGTTAGCGAGCATTGGCTGCTTGATTTTTGTTTTTCGTTCGCCAGCCTTTGTGGTTGACAACTTAGAGATCGAGGGCAACCGCTCAGTCGACGCGACCACCATTAGCCAATTGGCCGACCTACAAGGCCGCTCGATTTGGGATATTGATCCGGCGGCGGTGGCTGCGCGGATTGGCCAAAATCCCTATGTTGCCACCGCCACGGTGCAATTGCGCATTCCGGCGCGGGTTTTGGTGCGGGTGCAAGAGCGGCAGGCAGCGGTTGTTTGGAATGTTGGTGGTACAAATTACGAAGTGACTGCTGGCGGCGAAGTGTTGGGCTTGGCCACCTCGATAACCACCGCAACCTTAATTATTTACGATACCCGCACGATTCCAATTTCGGCGGGTAGTTATATTGACACCGATGCCTTGAATTTGGCCCAAACGCTCTATTTGCGTATACCCAAAGAGCTTGGTTGGCAACCGACGCGCTACGAGTGGGACCCATACTACGGGCTTTCGGTTTACAATGACACCAAGCAAGCTGTGTTTGGGCGTTTGGCAGGCGAACCGATTAGCCTTGATCGCAAACTTGCGACCTTGCAACAAGTCCAAACCAGTGATACTGCTTGGATATTTATTGATTTACGACCGGAAAAACCCTACTATCGACCGCAGGCGACTCCAACGCCAACTGAAGGGTCGCAATAAGGAGCACATGGGTGGAGCAGCGACAAGCTATGTGGATTCCGCTGGCGGGGCTTGGAGTTGGGGTGGCGATTGGGCTTGTTTCCGGCCTAACGATTCCCTCACAATTTGCCCGTTATACAGCGGTGGCAGTTTTATCAGCGCTTGATTCGATTGTTGGTGCAACCAGGGCCACGATCGAAAAACGCTATCGGAATCGGATTTTTATCTCGGGATTAATTGGCAACACTGTGTTGGCGGTTGTGCTGGCGTTTCTTGGCGAACGCTTAGGCATTGACCTCTATTTGGCGGCAGTGGTGGCCTTTGGTGTCCGTTTGTTTGAAAATGCCAGTCGCATTCGCCAACATCTGGTTGGCTAGGCGCAAAGAGCGAAAACCAAGGCGAAGCTACGCTTGATGGATGCATTTTTTTGCAATGTCGCGCTCTCATCATTCGTTATTTCGAGCAACCCGACATTGATCATTGTTCCAGCCTTGATGAACCAGCTTCTTCTGCGACCTAGTGTAGGTTGTTGACGCAATGCAGCGTGGTTGCAAAGCGATCTGCTATCTCGTATAATCGCCAGCAACCCTGCTTGACAGGCAACATTTTAGCCTAACACAAGGGGTTTTCCATGAATCGCACCATTGTCGGTATTGATGTCGGTACAACCAAAATCTGTACTTTGGTTGCTGAAGTTCACGATACAGGCAAAGTCAATATTTTAGGAGTTGGCCTCACGCCTTCCAAAGGGCTTGATCGCGGGGTTGTCGTCAATATCGATGAAGCTGTGAGCGCGATTGCGACCTCGGTCGAAAAGGCCGAGCGGCTTTCTGGCTACCGCATTGGCACAGCCTTTGTGGGGATTGCAGGGCGCCATATTTCCTCGGTCAACAGTCGCGGTGTTGTGGCGATTTCACGACCTGACCATGAAATTTCGCGCACCGATGTGGCGCGGGCAGTCGAAGCAGCCCAAGCAATTGCTATCCCCACCCAACGCGAAGTTATTCACGTTATTCCACGGGCCTATATTGTCGATGGCCACGAAGGTATTCGCGATCCAGTTGGGATGGCTGGCTATCGGCTTGAAGTTGAAACGCATATTGTCACTGGCGAAGTGATGGCGATTCAAAACTTAATCAAGAGCGTTGAACGAGCTGGGGTTGGCATCGACGACCTTGTGTTGCAACCCTTGGCTTCTGGCGAGGCCGTGCTCAGCGAAGAAGATAAAAGCCGTGGGGTTGTGCTGGTCGATATTGGCGGCGGCACGACCGACATTGCAATATTTATCGGTGGTGGCATCTGGCACACCGTTGTGTTGCCAATTGGTGGCGCGCATTTCACCAACGATTTGGTGTATGTCTTACACACCCCGCATAACACCGCTGAATATCTTAAACTGCGCTATGGTAAAGTGAGCGATATTGAAAGCCATGATCCTGAAGAGGATTTGATTGATACTGATGGCTTCTCACCAGGTGAACATCAACAAGTTTCGCGGCTTGAACTTAACGAAATTCTGCAAGCACGCGCCGAACAACTGATCGACATGATTGGCAATGAAATCCGTCGTTCTGGCTATGAAGGCCTGCTGCCTGCGGGAATTGTTCTGACAGGTGGCTCGGCTCAATTGCCTGGCTTAGATGAGATGGCACGCCAACTTTTAGGAATGCCAGTGCGAATTGGCGTACCAACGAATTTGACTGGATTAGCTGAAGCAATTGATGCACCACCCTATGCCACGGCTGTGGGGCTTGTCCGTTGGGGCTTGCGTCATGGAATGGGCAGCGTTGGCGGCCACACTGCAAGCCAACCAGCAACAACCAACTGGAAACAAACCTACGACCGCTTCAAAATGTGGTTACGGGAGTTTTTACCCTAAACCGGCATCTGGCTACAGTCGATCCACGCCATTGCTGAGCTTTGGTGCTGATCTGGAGGCAACTTAACTATGGATTTCAATAACAACTTAATTGAAAATTTCGCCCAAATCAAAGTGATTGGGGTTGGTGGCGGCGGCTCGAATGCAGTTGATCGCATGGTCGAATCGGGCCTGCAAGGGGTTGAATTTATTACGGTCAACACCGATGCGCAAGCCTTGATCCACTCGCCGGCGACGATTCGGGTGCGGATTGGCGATAAGCTGACCCGTGGACTTGGCTCTGGCGGCAACCCAGTGATTGGCCAAAAAGCTGCTGAAGAAACCCACGACGAATTGCACGATGTGTTGCGTGGCTCGGATATGGTGTTCATTACCGCTGGCATGGGCGGCGGCACTGGCACTGGCGCTTCGCCAGTGATTGCAGCAATTGCCCAAGAAATTGGGGCCTTGACGGTTGGGGTTGTAACCCGACCCTTCTTGTTTGAAGGCAACCATCGCCGTAAAGTCGCCGAATCGGGGATTGACCAACTAAAGCCGACCGTTGATGCCTTGATTGTGGTGCCAAACGATCGCTTGCTGCAAATTGCTTCGAAAAACACCAAAATGAACGAAGCCTTCCGTATGGCCGACGATGTGCTGCGCCAAGGTATTCAAGGGATCTCCGATTTGATTACCAGCCGTGGTTTGATTAACCTCGACTTTGCCGACGTAAAAACGATTATGTCGCAACAAGGCACCGCCTTGATGGCAATTGGTCATGGCATTGGCGATAATCGCATGGTCGATGCAGCGAATATGGCGATCTCATCACCGTTGCTCGAAATTTCGATCGACGGGGCCAAGGGCGTGTTGTTCAATGTGACTGGTGGCGAAGATTTGGGCTTGTTAGAAGTCAACGAAGCTGCTGAGATTATTTCTAAAGCTGCTGATCCTGATGCCAACATCATCTTCGGAGCGCGGATTGACCCCAACTTGCCAGCTGATGAAGTGAAAATTACGATTATTGCGACCGGCTTTGACCAAACACGGCCTCAAGGCAACAATCGTTCGCGCTCATATCCATCGGCTCAAAGCCAACCAAGCAGCCAACCACAATCAAACTATCAGCCAGCACCCCAACAACAGCCGGCACGGCCAGCGGCGCAACCGCAACAACCACAACGGCCAACGCCGCCAACCTCGTTTGGTAGCAACGACGATTTAGATATTCCACCATTCTTGCGCAACCGCGAACGCCGCAAGTAACCAAGCTTGCTCGCTCCAGCGCGGTGGTACTACCCCGTGTGGAGCGAGCAAACTGCCCAAATTGAGCGTAAATATTTTTAGCTAACTACTTAGGTCGTTGGGCAAACTGCCCAAAGCTTAGGCAAAAAGTACTACAAATTTTGACATCAGCTTTTTAATCGTTATAATGAAGCTCTGAATACCGATCACATCCGTGTTACCTAGAGGATACCCCAAAATCCATAGATGGATGTGATTGTGTACCAACCTTGTTGGCCCTGTGTCCCTCTGATGCAGGAATGTTCGATTCTACGAATCGGGTTTTTAACTCATTTAGGAGGCAAGAATGATTCGATCAAAGCGCCAATTGATGAGCTTTGCGCTCATGTTGGTCCTTGTTGTTCCGATCTTGGCTGCTTGTGGTGGCGATGCAACTCCAACCACAGCTCCAGCAACGACAGTCCCTGCAACCGCAACTACAGATAGCGCAGCAGCAGCTACGGCTGAACCAACCGCTGCCGCAACCGAAACGGATGCAACTGTTGAACCAACTGCTGAAGCTGAAGCAACCGCAGAACCAACCGCTGGTACCACCACGGGCGAAGGCCCTGGCACCGACCCAGAAAAAACCATCATCATTGGTATGACCCAATCGCCAGACACCTTGTTCGGCATTGAATCACAATCAAGCGCCACCACCCAAGTGTTGTCAGCGATTCAACCAGCCTGTTTCACCACCTTGGACTATGAATACCAACCAGTTTGTTTCACCAAATTGCCAAGCTTCGAAGATGGCGATGCAGTGACCCAAACCGTTTCGGTTGATAGCAGCTACGAAGGCAACATCGTCATCAACGACGAGTTGATCACCGATACTGCTAGCTTGACCGAAGCTATGGACATGGAACAAGTTGTTGTAACTTGGACCTTGATCGATGGCTTGACCTGGGAAGATGGTACCCCAATTACCGCTGCTGACTTCGTGTTTGCTGCTGAATTGTACCAAGATCCAGGTATCAAGAACGCTAGCCGCTTTGTACTTGATCGTACCCAAAAATACGAAGCCAAGGACGAAAAGACCTTGGTATGGTACGCAGCTCCTGGTTACACCGATGCAACCTACTTCTTGAACACCTTTGGTCCTGAACCAAAGCACGTTTTGGAAGGTGAAGACCCAGCAACCATTGGTGGTAGCGACTACGCTAGCAAGCCATTGGCATATGGCCCATACAAGATTGCTGAAAACACCCCTCAAGAAAGCACCAAGTTGGTTGCTAACGAAACCTACTGGAAAAAAGGCTACCCAATCATTGGTAATGTTACCTTCAAGTATCTGACCAGTGAAGATCAAGTCTTGCAACAATTGGAAAGCGGCGAAATTGACGTCGTTGGTTCAATTGGTTTGACCTTGGCTAACGCTCCTAAGCTCGACGAACTCGAAGCTGCTGGCACGCTCAAAGGTCAATATGTTCCAGCAACCGTGTGGGAACACATGGACTTCGGTGTCGAACGCAATGATGGTCAACCATCAATCTTCGCCGATGTTAAATTGCGCCAAGCTGTTGCTTATGCAGTCAACCGCAAGCAAATCATCGATAACGTCTTGTTCGGCAAGACCGTTGTGATGAACACCTTCTTGCCAGCCGATCACTGGGCTTATCCACCAAACGGCGAAGGCTTGGAAGCATACGAATACGATGTTGAAAAAGCTAAGGCGCTCTTGGCCGAAGCTGGTTGGACTGCTGGTGCTGATGGCATCCTTGAAAAAGATGGTTCTAAGCTCACGATCCAATTCTTCACCACCGAAAACAACCAAACCCGCGAAGCCGTTGCTCAATTGATCCAAGAAGACTTGAAAGCTGTCGGTATCGATGTTCAATTGAACTTCGTGCCAGCAACCGATGTCTTGTTCAAGAACGGCGCAGAAGGTATCTTGGCTGGCCGCCGCTTCGACTTGGGCTTGTACGCTTGGGTCAGTGGCCCAGAGCCATCGACCGCTCTGTACCTCTGTGATCAAATTCCAACCGAAGAAAACAGCTACGGCGGCCAGAACAACACTGGCTGGTGTAACCCTGAATACGATGCAGCTGCGTTGGCTTCACAAGCTGAAACCGACCGCGCCAAGCGTATTCCTTTGGTCATCGAAGCTCAAAAAGTATTCAATGCCGAATTGCCAACCTTCCCATTGTACCAACGCGTCAATGTTGGTGCTTACAACGTCAAGGTTAGCGGCTTGGACTTGAACCCAACCAGCCAAGTTGACTTCTGGAACATCGAAACCTGGGATGTTACCAAGTAATTGGTAAGCTCCTCTCTACGGAGCTGCGTGCTTGCACGTAGCTCCGTAGTTGTATCCCTCGCCTTCCCACAGCTTTTTGTGAGCACCATAAATAGTTAAATCAAGACAATGTTGTCACGCCCGGATATTAACCACCAGACAGTGATTGTCGTGCTTGTGTGGTTTTTTTTGTAATGCGAGATAAATGGTACAATAGGCCAGTTTTCCAAACCGATAAAATTCAATGCTCTTTTTTTGAACGTAATTTGCCGTAACCGAGTGTACTAGTTAAGAACCATTTATCTTATCGGCAATTAACCATTTCAAGCATCTTTAGAGGTACCGCATGACTGTATATCTCATTCGGCGCTTGTTTCAAGCGATTCTCGTTCTCCTGTTCTCATCGGCAGTGATCTACTCGCTGTTTGCTTTGGCTCCTGGTGGCCCCCTTGATGAGTTACGCCAAAATACTGACCCTAAGAGCCGTCCGAGTGAGGCGGATATTCAGCGTCAAGCAAAATTGCTGGGGGCTGATAAACCGTGGTACTTGTGGTATCCCACGTGGCTTGCTGGTGATACCTGGCTCGATAAAGTTGGGCTTGAACAATATGTTGGCGAACGTAAAGGGATTTTACGCTGGGATTGGGGTACCTCATGGAAGTTCCAGCGCAATGCTCCGGTCTTAGACATTATTAAAGATAAGCTGCCTGATACACTGTGGCTGATGATCAGCTCAACGATTATTTCGTTGGTCTTGGGGATTCCGCTCGGCGTCTTTTCAGCAGTGCGCCAATATTCGTTCTTCGATTATATTTTGACCACATTTAGTTTTATCGGCTTATCATTGCCCTCCTTCTGGTTTGGGCTTTTGATTATTGCGGTATCGCTGTGGTTTAAACGCAACGGCTGGTTCTATTTCCCTGCTGGCGATATTTTGGCCCTGCGCAATTACGAAGTGCCAGTCCTCGGTACGGTTGTCGCTGGCTCGTTCCTCGATCGGGTGATGCACTTGGTGATGCCAGTTACCGTACTTTCGATGCTCAACTTGGCCAACTGGAGCCGCTTTATGCGCGCTAGTATGCTCGAAGTGCTCAGCCAAGATTATGTGCGGACTGCCCGCGCTAAAGGGGTCAAGGAACGGGTCGTGATCTACAAGCACGCCTTCCGCAATGCGTTGATTCCCTTGATTACGATCATCGTATTTGCGATTCCTGGGGTTTTTGGTGGTGCGTTGTTTACCGAAACGGTGTTCAACTACAAGGCGCTTGGTTTTACCTTTATTAGCGCCCTTAACCTCAAAGATTATCCCTTGGCAATGGCCTTCTTGCTGATCTCATCGATCTTGCTGGTGTTTGCTACCTTGCTGGCTGATGTGCTCTATACCATTGTTGACCCACGAATTCGACTTGACTAGTTGAGGCTCGTAGTTTTCGATTGGTTTAGCGACCCGTGTGAAAGGAAAATCCATGGCTGTTTCAACAACTCAAGTCGAGGCCCGTGAGGCGAAAAAAGAAGAATATGAGCGCCCTTGGCTTGAGATTCTCAAACGCTTTTCGCGTCACCGCTTTGCGGTTGCAAGCGTAGTGGTTTTGTTTGTGATGATTGTGGCAGTTACCTTTGGGCCATTATTTATGCCCTTTGGTGAAACTGATACCGCTGTTACCAAAAAAGATCAACCACCAGGCACCGAATATGTAGTGCCAAAAAATCTTTACTATAACAGTATTGGTGGCGATGTGCGGACTGCCGCAGGCACGACTCTGACCTTCTGGCTTGGCTCAGATGGAATTGGCCGCGATTTGCTGACCCGTTTGCTGTATGCAGGCCGCGTGTCGCTGTATATTGCGGTTGCAGTTACCTTGCTCAGTGAATTAATCGGGATTATCATTGGTGTGATCAGTGGCTACTTTGGCGGGATTGTCGATGCCTTTGCAATGCGCTTTGTCGACTTCCTCAACACCTTGCCGTTGCTGCCAATTCTGCTGATTATCTCGACAATTCTTGAGCCAACGGTCAATCTGCTAATTTTGATCTTGGTGTTCTTTAGTTGGACTGGCGGCGCCCGCTTGATGCGTGGCCAAATCTTGAGCTTACGCGAGCAAGAATACGTTTCTGCTTCGCGGGCCTTGGGTGCTTCCAACTTGCGGATTATGTTCCGCCACCTGGTGCCAAACGCCTTGGCTCCCAACATCGTTAATGCCTCATTGGCCTTGAGCGGTGTGATGATTACCGAAGCAGCCTTGAGCTTCTTGGGCTTCGGGGTCAAGTTGCCAGCTGCTTCGTGGGGCAATATGCTCAAAGGTGTCAACACCACGATTCTAGAAAAATATACGTGGCAAGCCTTCTTCCCGGGGCTGGCAATCTTTATTTGTTCATTGTGCTTCAATTTTATTGGCGATGGCTTGCGCGACGCTCTTGACCCACGCGCCAAACGCTAACCTGTAATTCTTGCTAGATAGGGGCATGCTTGTGGCTCAATCCGATGTTTTGTTGAAACTCAAGGGTGTCAAAACCTACTTTTTCACCGATGAAGGCACTGTTCATGCCGTCGATGGCCTCGATTTTCAGGTGCGTCGTGGCGAAACCTTAGGGATTGTCGGTGAATCAGGCTGTGGCAAAAGCGTAACGTCCATGTCGATTCTACGCTTGCTGGGCAAAACTGGTAAAGTCATCGAAGGCGAAATCATGTTCGATGGCGAAAATTTGCTCGACTTGAGTGAAGAAGAAATGCGCAAAATCCGTGGTAATCGGATTTCAATGATTTTTCAACAGCCAACGACCTGTCTGAATCCTGTTTTCCGGATTGGCGAACAGATTATCGAGGCCTTGCAAATTCACCAAGGGCTTTCGGGCGAGGAAGCCAATAAACGCACGATTGAGCTTTTGACCTTAGTCGGTTTGCCCGACCCCGTGCGTCGGATGCGCTCGTTCCCTCACGAAATTTCCGGCGGTCAGGCCCAACGGGTGATGATCGCAATGGCGTTGGCATGTAACCCAGAATTGTTGATTGCTGACGAACCAACGACTGCACTTGACGTAACGATTCAAGCCCAAATCTTGGATCTGATGCGCGAGTTGCGCGAAAAAGTTAATACTGCAATTATTTTGATTACCCACGACTTAGGGGTTGTGGCCGAAATGGCCGAAAATGTGATGGTTATGTATGCAGGCAGGGCGGTCGAATATGCCCCTGTCCATGCGCTGTTTGAGGCACCCAAACACCCCTATACCCAAGGCTTGATCGCTTCAACTCCGGTTTTGGGCAATGTGCGTGATGAACTAGAAACAATTCCTGGTCAGGTTCCAAGCTTGTTGAACCCGCCTGCTGGTTGTCGTTTTGCTTCACGCTGCGCCCATCGGATGGATCAATGTACCCAAGAAGAACCCCCGTTGATCAAGCTCGAAGGTGATCGACTGGTACGTTGCTGGTTGTACTAGAAGAGGTTTTACATGACTGTTTCCAACAGTACCAGTGAGCATTTGCTTGAGGTACGCAATCTCAAGAAATATTTCCCAATTAAAGGTGGCTTGATGCGCCGCACTGTCGCCGAGGTTAAGGCACTTGATGGCGTTAGTTTTAGCATCAAGAAGGGCGAAACGCTTGGTTTAGTCGGTGAATCTGGCTGTGGCAAAACGACCACTGGCCGCACAGTTCTGCGCTTGATTCCACCTTCTGGTGGTCAAGTGCTGTTTGAAGGCCAAGATGTGCTCAAGGCAAGCGCTGGCCAGATGCGCGTCCTGCGGCGCAATATGCAAATTGTGTTTCAAGACCCTTATGCCTCGCTCAACCCACGGATTCCCGTAGGCCAAAGTATTGCCGAGGGCTTGAAAATTCACAATATTGGTACGCCCAGGGAGCGGCTTGACCAGGTTGCCCAGGTGCTGGAACGGGTCGGCTTGAATTCAAGCCACATGCGCCGCTTCCCGCACGAGTTTTCTGGCGGCCAACGCCAACGGATCGGGATTGCCCGCGCCTTGGTGATGCAACCAAAATTGATTGTCTGCGATGAGCCAGTTTCGGCCTTGGACGTGTCGATTCAAGCCCAAGTGCTTAACTTGTTGAATGACTTGCAAAAAGATTTGGGCCTGACTTATCTGTTTATTGCCCATAACTTAAGCGTTGTTGAGCATATTAGCAATCGGGTGGGTGTGATGTATTTGGGGCGTATGGTCGAGCTTTCAAGCCGCGACCAATTGTTCCGCAAGCCAATGCACCCGTATACCAAAGCCTTGATGTCGGCAATTCCCTTGCCCGACCCAACCATCAAGCGCGACCGGATTATCTTGGAAGGCGATGTGCCAAGCCCGGTTAATCCACCAAGCGGCTGTCGCTTCCACCCACGCTGCTGGCTGGCGCAAGATATTTGTAAACACGACGACCCCGCCTTTGAGGAAAAAGAGCCAGGCCACTTTGTTGCTTGTCACTTTGCTCAGGGGTAAACAGCGTGTTGGGATAACGCATCAGAACCGAGGCGGCTTTGCTACCTCGGTTCGTTGTTTAACCAGCTAAAGATCTGATGAGAAACCCCATTTGTGGCCTAAATATGGCTTGGCTGCATTCGACAAAAATGCGGGGCTGCGCTACACTACCTGTTGCTTAAAAGTGATCGAACGTTGCGGTTTGAATAAATTAGAGCGTCAACGATCGGCAAGTTTTTTGGCTTGCACGATGGTTGGCCTTGGATTGATGCTGATGAAATTGCGTTTTAGCCTTGCGCTTCTGCTGTGTTTGAGTTTGGTTGGGTGTAGTGTTGAGGGTGGTGCGCCAGTTGGTCAGCCAACGGTGCAAGTTCAAACTCCACTGCCAACAACCAATCCCGCCACAAGCAATCTATGGACATTGGGTCTGACTGAAGAACCAGTCGATCTGTATCCCTATAGTTATGCGTTTCGGGGCGCTGCACCTTTGATTGAATTACTCTACCCAGCTCCGTTGACGGTGGTGAACGAAGCCTATACCACAACGGGCGTTTTGGAGCGCGTGCCATCGTTTGAAAATGGCGATGTGCAATATATTACAACTACCGTTAATCTTGATTCCAATGGCGTGATTACCACGACCCAAACCGAGACGATTACCAGCGTGCGCCAGTTGACGGTTACTTATCGCTGGAATAAAAATCTGCAATGGGAGGACGGCCAGCCATTAACCGCTGCTGATTCGGTTTTTGCCTACAAGTTGCTGCGTGGCAGTGCCTCGACCGCCCAATTGGCAACCCAAAGCGACCTAACCGCTGATTATGTGGCGCTTGATGAATATACGACGCGGGCTTATTTGCCACCAGAGCGCGATGATCCAAACTATTTGATTACGGTTTGGACGCCGTTGCCAGCTCATCTGTTTGAAGGCGAGCCAAGTGCCAAACAAGTGAGCGATCGTTTAGGTCAATCGCCGCTTAGCTATGGCCCGTATAAGCTCAAAGCTTGGACTGCTGGCACGCAATTGGAGTTTGTGCGCCGCGAAGGCCAAGCTGAACAATTGCCAAGCACGATTGTTGCCCGCCTCTACCCTGATATTGCCATGATGCGCGATGACGTGCTGAGTGGGCGGGTTGATGTAGCCTGGACTGAAGGCTCGTTGGAACAATTAGCACCTGAGCTTAAAACCGACGTGCAATCCAAAACCTTGCAACTCTTGCAAGCGCCCAACCCAATTTGGGAACATATTGATATGAACTTGGCAGTTGTGGCTTTGCAAGATATTCGGATGCGCCAAGCGATTGCCCATGGCTTTGATCGTGAAGCAATTAGCACCAGTTTGTATGGCTCGCCCAAGGCCGTTTTGCATAGCTGGTTGGCTGCCGAATCGTGGGCCTTTGATCCGACTACAGCGGTCAGCTATACCTTTGATCCTGATTACTCGCGCGAATTGCTTGATCAGATGAATTATCTTGATACCAATAGCGATGGTTTGCGCGAGCGTCCTGATGGCTCGCCGTTCCAATTAACCTTGACGACGTCGGCTCAAACCCCAATTCGCCAACGGCTTAGCGAACAATTTGTGAGCGATATGCGAGTGATTGGGATTGATATTAAAATTGAGGCCTTGTCAACGACCGATCTCTATAGCCAGCAAGGGCCATTGTTTGGTCGGCGCTTTGAGTTGGCTTTGTTTGGCTGGTTGCGCAGCGTTGACCCCGATGGGGCAGTGCTGTGGAGTTGCGCCGCGATTCCCAACCAAATTAATGGCTACTCTGGTGATAACTTTACTGGCTGGTGTATGGATACTGCTGATCGGGCTATTCGCACCGCCACCAGTTCGCTTGATCCTGAAGTGCGCAAAGCAGCCTATAGCCAACAGCAGGAAATTTTTACCCGCGAGTTGCCAGTCTTGCCAGTGATTACGCGCCAAACCACAGTGCTGCTTGCGCCACGTATTCGCGGCGTTCAGCCCCAACCGTTGGCGCCAATTACTTGGAACTTGAGTGCTTGGCAACGCTAACGGCCTGAATTATGCTTAATCAAGCGAACTGAACAACTGACAATCAACGTGGATTAAGCTAAATCTATGCGCTTATTAATTGGCATTGTGCTGTTAAACTTAGTCTGGTGTAGCTTCCGCCCCCAAGAACGCCAAATTCTCTGGGGGTGGTTTTTGCGTATTTGGCCCCGTTTGCGGCCAATTTTGGGCTGGTTTTTTATTTTGATTGGCATTTTGGGTGTCATTTTGCCCATTCTGCAAGGCTTGATTTTCTTGGTGCTTGGTTCGGCGCTAATTGGCCCACGCCATCGGCTGATTCGGCTGACGCGGGTGCTGTATAAACGCTTTTTACGCTGGCTGGCAACGCGGCCCAATCGGCTGCTGGCTTGGCTCGGACGCTTTGGCATCAGTTCGTTGCGCACCCTGAATCAGCAAATTCAACGCCTGAAGGATTATCGTGCGCGCTATTATCGCAAGCATCGATTAATTCGCTTGGCGATTGTGCCACCAGCAGCGGTTATTAGCGAGCTTAATCACTATCGGCTACGCTATGATCCAAGTTATCGCCATGGCTTGCCGCCACATATTGTGTTGGTGCCAAGTAGCCTACCGCTTGATCGCGATGCATTTGAAGCGCAGATTGTGACAGCACTTCAGGAGTATCCCGCGTTTGAATTGACGCTGGATCAGGTGCAAATTGCGCCAATGCAGCATCGCTTGGTGGTTACGCCGAGCCAAGGCCAAGCAGCAATTGAACAGCTTCACGCCATGTTGCCCACAACCAGGCCAATTAAACGCCGCCCATGGCCAGCGCTGACGCTTGGCAAATTATTGCAATATAGTAGTTTGGAAAGTGCCCAAGCATGGGTAGCTGAAAGCTGGCAACCCCAAAGCTGGCAGGTTACTGAGGTGGTGTTGTTTGAAGAACGTTTTGGCCATATGTGGCACGAAGTGCGGCGTTTTCGCTTAGCCCAAGCGCCCATGAAGCAGACGGAGTATGTTAAGATAGATGATATTAACTATTCTGGCTAAAGCAATGCTGCTTACACTCACTGCCGAGGAGTTTTACGATGATTGAAACCACAATGGCAACCGCCCAGCGTCAATTTGATATTGCCGCTGAATTGCTGGACTTGGAACCGGAAGTTCGGGATTTGTTGCGCTCGCCGCGGCGTGAGTTGATCGTCCATTTTCCGGTTAAATTGGATAATGGTCGGGTGCGCAATTTGACTGGCTATCGTGTGCACCACAATATTACTCGTGGCCCAACCCTTGGTGGTTTGCGCTTGCAATCGGCAGCCACGCTCGAAGAAATGCAAGCCCTCGCCATGTGGATGACCTGGAGCTGTGCAATTGTCCAAATTCCCTATGGTGGCGCCAAAGGGGCGATTGTCTGTGACCATCGCGAGCTAAGCAACGGCGAATTAGAACGGATTATTCGGCGCTATGTGACCGAAATTACCCCCTTGATCGGTGCTGAACGCGATGTGATGATGCCTGATCTCAACACCAACGAGCAAACCATGGCTTGGGTGATGGATACCTATTCGATGCATCATGGCTATACCATGCCCTCGGTGGCAACGGGCAAACCAGTGCAAGTTGGCGGCTCGCAGGGCCATGGCCAAGGAACTGCGCGTGGTTTGTGCTATAGCGTGCGCCAAGCGGCCAGCAAGATTGGCCTCGATTTGGCGGGAGCGCGGGTTGTGATGCAAGGTTCTGGCACAACTGGGCGCTTGGTTTTGCAATTTTTGGCCGAAATGGGCTGCCAGATTATCGCTGCTAGCGACGATAACACCGGCGTGGTTGCTGAAACTGAGGCTGGAATTGATGTCGCTTCGTTGATTGAGCATCGAATCACAACCGACGGCGTTGCCAATTTGGCGGGCACAAAGCCAATTAGCCACAACGAATTGCTCGAATTGCCATGCGATATTTTGGTCTTAGCAGCAGGCCAAAATGATATTAGCGGAGCCAATGCAGGGCGGGTGCAAGCCAAAATTGTGGTCGAGCTGGCCAATGGCCCAATCACGCCAACAGGCGACTCGATTCTGGCCAACAAAAATATTATGGTTGTGCCCGATATTCTAGCCAACGCTGGCGGGATTGTCGTCTCCTACTTCGAATGGGTCCAAGGCTTGCAAGAGTTTTTCTGGACTGAGCGCGAGGTGCATGGCGAATTATCGACAACCATGGAACGAGCCTTTAACGAGGTCTACACGGTCGCCCAAGAGCGCTTTGTGCCCTTGCGCACTGCTGCCTACTTGCTCGCCGTTGATCGAGTGGTTCGGGCGATGGCGATGCGCGGGATTTATCCATAATTTTTAGGGGTCAGGAGTTAGGGGTCAGGGGCTAGAATCATGGGGCATATAAAGATTGGTTTGATATCGATGTGGGTGATTATTTGCCGATATCGATTGACTGAATCCTAGTCCCTGAAACCTGGCCCCTCTATTCAATATTTTCTATCATGAGCGATACGTAATGAATTCATCCTTCATCCCTCATCGCTCATCCTTACAACGATGCCATTAGCAAGCCACCATCCTTATACATTGCAACTACCCGAATTTGCTGGTCCGTTGGATCTATTGTTGCGCCTGATTGAGCGCGAAGAATTGGCGATCACAGCGATTTCGTTGGCGACGGTAGCCGACCAATATTTGGCTCATGTGCGGGCAATGAGCGACCCCGACCCGCTAACGGTTGCCGATTTTTTGGCCTTGGCTGCCCAATTATTGTTGATTAAATCGCGGGCTTTGTTGCCCCGGCGTGAGCCACCGCCAGCCCCACCAGAAGAAGATGTAGCTGAACAATTGGCCCAACGCTTGCGCGAATATCAGCAATTTAAGCAAGCTGCAAGCAAATTGCGCGAGTGGGAAAGCGCTGGTTTGCGGGTCTGGGAACGAGTAGCTCTCCCGCCTCAGCCCGATTTGCCAGCGCCCCAGCTGGCAGCACATAAATTAAGTGCCTTGGTCAATGCTTTATCGCGACGTTTAAGCTTGATCGAGCGCGAAACGCCACCAATTCCCATTCCCAAGGCCAAAGTTATTACAATTGCCGAAATGGCCGAATTGATTGGCGAGCGTTTGCAACGCCAACAATATGTAGCGTTTGATGATTTGCTGAGCCTGGCAACCACCCGCAGCGAAGTGATTGTTGCCCTGTGGACTGTTTTGGAGCTTGCCAAGCGCGAAATTATCAATGTTGAACAAGATGAACTGTTCGATTTGATCAATCTCTCGCGCGGTGAACGCTTTGGCGAACGCTTAACCGAAAGTATGCAGGACGAAACCGAAAGTATGAAGGATGAGGGATGAAATGCAAAAGTCAGAAATCAGAAGTCAAAAACCAAAAACAGAACAGAGCATTTGGGGATTAGGGGTCGGGGGCTGGGGATCAGGGTATGGGCTATGGGACGATAATCAAAAAAATCTGTGCCAATCTGTGGTAAAAAAACAATCATTCGGGCAATTCGGGCAATTCGTGGCGCAAATGATATTTGCGATCTTCGTGCGCTTCGCGGTTTCGTTTTTTAACGCAGCGGCGCAGAGAAACTATGGCTCTTGGTTGAGAGTTATGGTCTATGGAAATAATTAATCTGAGCAAATATGTGTGAATCTGTGGCTAAAAAACTTGACCTTCGTGTCCCTTCGTGGCCTTCGCGGTTTCAGCGCTCGGTGATCAATTCCTGATCCCTACATTAATGATCATTCGTGCAATTCGTGGAATTCGTGGCTAAAAAACTTGATCTTCGTGTCCCTCCGTGGCCTTCGCGGTTTCAGCGCTCGGTGATCAATTCCTGATCCCTACATTCTGACAACTGACCCCTCGCAATACCGCCTGCTTGCAAGCATCGTGTATAATAGGCCGCAGTACTTGTTAATGGTTTTTTGAGCCTTGCTGCTGGCTTGCGGCTTAACTGCATGGGAGGCCAACGATGAGCCGGTTATCGCCCTCTGTCCTCGTGATTATCCTGCTAGTAAGCTGTTTATTTATTTATATCGGGCCAGCTCAATCGCAAGCAAATCAAGGTCTGGTTGGGATTATTCTGCTTTTGATTGTCCTAATTGGGCTTTTTTTGGCGTTTAGTCGTGGCTCGGTCGCCCAACGCGAATCGGCGCGCAATATGCTAGGTACATTAACTGGCATTACGGCGGTTTCGTGTGCTGCCTTGCTTGGCCAACAAGCCTTAAATGGCAATTTGTTGGGTTTGATGTGTGCTCCGGTGCTGCTTGCTGGCGTGTATATGATCTTTTTGGCCATGACTGCGCGGATTGGCCAGCATGTTGAAGAAGGCGAAGTGCTGCTAATTCAACGCCGGATGGATCATCAACATATTATTCGCCCGCCTGGCTTGCATTCGCCAATTGTGCCCGCCCTCGAAGTTGGGGTTGCGGTGATGCCAACCTACAATATTCAGACTGATGTTGAAGTTGATATGGTTGATACTGCGTCGCTGCATAAAGTCGATAAAATTATCGTCGATACCCAATCGCGCATTATTCAGCGCTTTCCCGATGAGGGCGAAACGATGCCCGTGGAAATGCGCTATGAAGGCTTTTTGAAACTGCCTTACAACTATCCCAATCGTGACCATATTTTTAAAGAAATTGCCGACCGCCGTAATATTGATGTGATGCAAGTGCGTATGAGTGCCGATTTTTGGATCGAAGCAATTCAATCGCAATTGCGCCGCGACGTTGAGGAAGATTTACGAGCAATTATTCACGATAACACCTTTTATAACCCAGAAAAACGCAGTTATGGCAAACTTGGGCCTGCTGATATTTCTGCGCGGCGAGCTGAAATCGCTGCCCAATTAAAAAATCGCTTGCAAGAAAAAGTGCAGCAATGGGGCATCGAAGTGCTCGATATTGGGATTACCCAAGTTATCTTGAATGCTGATCGAATTAAGGCCTTTTATCGCACTATTACCGCTGATCTCGAAATTCAAGCTGCTAATCGTTTGGCTGAACAAGAAATTAAGCGCACCATGGCCTTGGCTGATGCAGAAGCCTATCAACGCAAGAAAATGGCCGAAACCGAGCTGGAAATTCAACGCCAACGCAACGAAATTGAAAATGCCGCCAGCTTGCAAATGCTGCAAGATTGGATGAATACAATCATCGCCGATAACCCAGATATGAAGCCAGATGATTTGAAACATTTGCTCACCTTGGCGCTCGATGAGCACGAAAAACGCAAGGTCTACCGCGAACACAATCTGATTGACCAAGAATAATGCTATAACAGGGAGTTGGCTGGCATGGAACATTTTGATGCAGATTGGCGCGTGGTAGTTATTGGCGGGGCAGGGCTGGATATTAAAGGGCGCTTGCTTGAGCCAATGCTCGAAAAAACTTCAAATCCAGGGCGGTTGACGATTAGTGTTGGGGGTGTGGCCCGCAATATTGCCGAAAATATTGCTCGGTTAGGGGCGCACAGTACGCTAATCGCCGCTGTGGGCAACGATGAATTTGGGCGCTTGATCATTCAGCAAACTGAAGATGCTGGGGTCGATACCGATGCCATGATGATTTTGGAAGATCAGCATTCGGCGGCCTATTTGGCGCTACTTGATCGCAATGGCTTGTTGTATACGGCCCTTGATGACAGTCATTGCGCGCGCGCGCTTACGCCAGAGTATATTCAAGATAATATTCAGCTTTTGCGTTCTGCCGATGCAGTCTTTATTGATGCCAATTTGTCACGGGCTACCGCCGATGTGATTCTGCAAATCTGTGCTGAGGAAGATATTCCAGTTTGCTTCGAGCCAGTTGCTTATGGCTTGGCGGGCCGCTACCGCGATCGCTTGCGCGGGATGTATCTGATTACGCCCAACGAGCGTGAGGCCGAAGCCTTAACTGGCTTGCCAGTAACCTCGCCAGCAGAGGCGACTGCGGCGGCCAAAGAGTTGGTGCGGCTTGGCGTGGAAATTGCGATCATCACCTTGGCGCGGGAAGGCTTAGTCTATGCAACTGTCGATGGCCATGGGCATATTCCGACCTTGGTGCGCGATGTGGTCGATGCAACCGGAGCAGGCGATGCCTTGGCGGCAGCGGTATTGTTTGGCCTAATGAATGAATTGCCCTTGGATGAGGCTGTGCGCTTGGGAGCAAGCGCCGCAGCGCTGACCGTTGCCTCGCCCGATACCGTGCGCCGCGACCTGAGCCTAGAGAGCTTGTACGCCCAGTTGTTAATCTGAGCCTAGCATTTTTGCTAGGTGCTGCCTTGGGAACAGTATGCCTGAACGTATTCTCGTTGCTGACGATAATGAAGCGCTAAGCCAATTGCTCGAACTTATTTTAGTTGAGCATGGCTATGAGGTTACTCTGGCCAACGATGGTAGCGACCTGTTAGCCAAGGCCCAACTGCATATTCCCGATTTGATGATCGTTGATATTTTGATGCCCCGGATCGATGGCTACGAGGCGATTCGCCAATTGCGCAACGATACGCGGCTGGCGCATATTCCGATTATTGTCTTGACGGCGCGCACGGCAATTGAGGATGTAGTGACGGGCTTTGAATTGGGCGCTGATGATTATATCGTCAAGCCGTTTCAAATGCCCGAATTGCTGGCGCGGGTGCGTGCCCAATTGTTGCGGGCTACGCGGCGGCCAGTGCTCAATCCACTGACAGGCTTGCCAGGCAATATTTTAATCGAAGAAGAAGTTAATCATCGTTTGCGCCAAGGCCAAGCTTTTGCCCTGTTGTACCTCGATTTGGATAATTTCAAGGCCTATAACGATAGCTATGGCTTTGCCCGTGGCGATTTGGTGATTAAACTGCTGGCCACTCTTTTGAGCGAAATCAAGGCCGAACACAACGATGAAGGCTTGTTTATTGGCCATATTGGTGGCGATGATTTTGCAATTATCACCCTTGCAGAGAAGGTTAATGCCCTCTGCGAAGATGTAATTCGGCGCTTTGATCAACGGATTTTGACCTTGTACGACCCGAGTAATAGCAATAAACCGGTGCCAATTCAGACCCTTTCAGTTGGGGTAGTTTTGCATCGTGGCGATGTCCAACAAAGCTATCACGATCTGAGTCGGATTGCTGCCGAAATGAAACGGGTCGCCAAACAACAAACTGGCAGCGTGTATGTGGTTGATCGGCGCTCAAACTCACAAAGCATCGAGCAAGATCGGCGTAAACGCGGCCCAACAATTGGCTTACTTGTGCAAGATGCGAGCTTGATTGCTATGCTGAGCGATCTGCTTCAGCAACAATCGTTATTTGTGGTTACCGCCGAAAGCGAGCTTAAGCCCGATGCAATCGTCCTTGGCTATCGTGATCGTTTGCCGAAAGTTCCCAAACAATGGCAAGGCTTACCACAAATTAGCCTCAAAATAGATCAATCACATGATGAGCAACGCTTTGCCCAGCTTCAAATTCAGACCAATTTGAAGCCGACCATTCCTATTCACGAGTATCTTTCGTTGGCTTTGCACTTGGTGCGGCTGGAGGCTCGATGATCGGATGGATTTTTGTTCTGTTGTTATGCGGGCTTCTTGGCTATAACCTCTATCGAACTGGCCATGTGCAGCGCTTGATTGCGATTCGCCAACGCCGCCAAACGCCGCGGCCTAGTGCTGCCATGGCGTCAACTCTGCGCGCCCGCGATTTGCGCACCCAACGCTCGTGGGCGGTGCGCGTTCGCGATGAAGTCCAAGCTCGTGGCAGTATGGGCGTTGTTATTTTCTTCCTGATTCTTTTAGTTGCTTTTTTTGTTAGCTTAAATCTGTTGGGCTTTTTTGGTAGCCAGCCAGTGGCGAGCAGTCGCGCACGGGTGATTCTCTCGCCATTTACCAATAATACTGGCCAGCCCGCCCAAGAAGGCTTTGCAGCCGCAACCACGATGGCCCAAGCATGGCAGGCGCGTTCAGCCAATTTGCAATTTGCGGTGCTCAAAACGCCAATTGCCGATGCTCAAAGCGCTTGGAGTTTGCCCGATCGTCCACAATACGATGTGGTGATTTGGGGATCGATTGTGGCTGGTGGCGATGCCAATAGTGCCAGCATCGAGCCGCAATTGCTCTGGACTCCGCGCCAACCCTTGCCTCACGATCGTGCCTTGGGCCTACGCGAACGCTTGGTTTTGCCACTCGTTTATAGTTTGGCTGATCAGCCGTTTAATGCCCAAGCCCTGCTTGGCGAAATTTTGGTGGTGCTCGATCTCTATCAAGTTGGCGATTACGATCAAACGCTGCAAGCGATTAACAGTTTGCTCGATCGCTATGCTGTCGATGGGCCGCTGCGGCCTGATTTGCTTTTAGGTATTCGTGGCTCGATTGCCGCCTTGCAAGAGCAATGGAGCCTTGCTGAGGGCGATTTTCGCCGCGCCTTGGAAACCGCCGATAAAGCAGAATACTGGAATAATCTTGGGGTTACGCTGCTTGAGCAAGGCCGTTTTTCCGAGGCTACCCAAGCCTTCAATACTGCGCAAGATCGGCTCAAAGGTACCAATAGCGACCTTAGCGCGCTGCATCTTAATCGTGGTCTTTTGGCCTTGCGTGGCGTTGATCCAGCGGTGGCGGTAGGCGAATTGGCTTTGGCAGTCAAGCTTAATCCCAATGGCATTAGTAATAAATTGGCCTTAGTTGAGGCCCAATTGCAAGCCAATCAACTGGCCGAGGCGATCGAAACCATCAATAATCTGAATGGCTATGCTAGCGAAGATCCGTTGGTGCAATTGATGACCGCACGCGTTCAGCTGGCCCAATTGGTCAACAATGGCGATCAGCCCTTGTGGGAATTGGAGATTGTGCCGCCTTTAGCGCGCGATACCTTAACGATTTTGCGCCAACGGCTCGATGCTGCGGTGGTTACGCTTGAAACGATTTCGACCCAACAACGCCAAATTGCTGCCCGCGATGATGCTGCTGGCTTGCCTGAATCGGGGCGGGTGCATGAGGCCCATTCGCGCCAAGCCTTTGAATTACTCAACCAAGTGCGCTATTGGCAGGCAGTGGCCATGACCGAGGAAGGCATTTCGGCTTCGGTTGAGCCAAAAGGCCGTTTGCGTGGCATGTGGGATGGCATGTTTGGCGATGATCCGCCACTTGAGCTAGCCCAAGCAGTGATTGATCCGCTCGCTAAAACCCAAGACCAGAATTATGCAATTTTGATTCAAGCAGGTCGAGTGCATCGGATTCTGGGCGAGCCGAAAACCGCCATGGATTATTACACCAAAGCCACGACCTTGAATGCCAATCTGCCTGAAGGTTGGTATGGCCTGGCGATTACACGTTTCAACACCGAAGGCCCAAGCCCTGAGCGCAATCAGGCGGTACGCGATTATTTGCAAAAAACCTTGGCTGCCGCGCCAAACTTTACGCCAGGCTATATTTTGGCTGCACGCTTGGAAACACGCGATAAACAGTGGGCCGCAGCCTTGCCCTATCTGCAATGGATTGTGGCTAATCGCCCAGATAATCTTGGCGCACGAATTACGCTTGGCTCAACCCAACGCGAGCTTGGGGCTTTGGCAGAAGCCGAAGTTACTTTATTGCCCTTGGCCAATGCTAACAATAGCACAGCCTTGGTTGAGTTAGGCAAGGTCTACGCCCAAGCTGGACAAGATCAAGCTGCCGAAGATATTTTTCTGCGGGCGCTCAATGTTGATGCCAGCAATGCCAGCGCTGCCTATGAGATTGGGCGGTTGCGCCAAAATCGTGGTGATTACCCTGGCGCCGAAAAAGCCTATAACGTTGCGATCGAAATTAATTCAGGCTATGTTGAAGCGCATTTGGCCTTGGGCCAGCTTTATGCTCGCTACCTCGACCAGCCAGACAATGCGGTCGCTGCTTATCAACGGGCGATTGACGCTGGCGGAGAAGATCCGCGTAACTTTGAAGATATGGGCCGCGAGTTTATGGAGATTGGGCGTTATAGCGAGGCCGCCGATGCCTTGGAGCAATCGGTGCGCTTGAATCCGAATGTGCCTGAATCGCACCATTATTTGGCCCAAGCTTACCTTGAGCAAGGCCGTTTCGAGGCTGCCCGTGAGCAAGAACGGGCGGCGATTGCCCGTGATGCCGATGGGGTGTATATCGAGGCCCAACTTGGAATTGCTGAGAGTTTTCGCCGCGAACGGCGCTTCGACGAGGCAATTAGCGCCTATAACGAAATTTTGGATAATGATTCGACGATTATTGCTGCTTATATTGGCTTAGGTCGCACCGCCGCTGATCGCGGTGAATGGCAAGGAGCGATTGGCTACTACAATCAAGCCCTCGCCCGCGAGCCAAATAGCACGAATGCCCATTTTTGGCTTGGCCAAGCCTTGGTTGAGCAAGGCTTCTACGAGCGGGCGCTTGATGAATTTAATCTTGTGCTGGCAACTGACCCGAATAATGTCGAAGCGTTGTTTGGGGCTGGGCGCGCCTATAGTAATATGGCGATTAATAATTATGCCTATGATCCAGATCAAGCTGCCAAATATGATGCTGAAGCACGACGCTTGCTTGATCGGGCCTTAAGCTATCGGCCTAACGATGGCCGCGCCTTGTTTGAGCGTGGTAAGCTCAACGAGCGCCAAAATCAACTAGCGGCGGCGATTAGCGACTATGGGCGGGCGGCGCAAATCGATACCCAAAATAGCGAAGCGCTGTATTTGCAAGGCAAGCTCTATTTGAGCCAAAACAACCTGCAAGCAGCAGAAGAGGCGCTTGATCAATCGGTGCGACGCAATCAAAATGACCCGATGGCCTTGTATTGGCTTGGTCGAACGTATCGCGCTCAAAATCGCACCAACGATGCGATTAAGGCCTTTGAGCGAGCTTTAGCTGCTAATGGTAATTTCCACGAAGCCCGTTATTATCAAGGCTTGACCGCCGAAGAATCCAACCAGCTTGATCTAGCGCGCGAGGCCTATAAGCTGATTAGCCAACAAGCCAGCCCCGATGATCGTTGGCGCTTGCAAGCAGAGGAACGCCTGCGCGATTTGGGTCAGTAGGCCGATCCACGAAGCGCACGAAGGGTTCGATTTTTAGCCACGAATTGCCCGAATTGCACGAAGCACGGAACCGCGAAGGACGCGAAGAGCGCGAAGGCTGTTTTTAGCCACAGATTCCACAGATTTTCTTGATGGTGTTCTGCTAGCCGAGAGCCAATAGCCCATAGCCATATAGGCTCTGCGCCTCTGCGTTAAAGCCTTTCTTCGTGCTATTTGTGTCCTTCGTGGTTAAAACAGCTTTTGACTTTTGAATTCTGCCTTTTGATTTTTCCTTCATCCCTCATAATTCATCCTTCATCCTTCTCAAAACTGTGGTATAGTAATAACGCAGTGCGTCATCCTCGATCCGACGCAAAATCATAGAAGGAGATCCATCAATGACGATGCAAGAGCATACCAACGATCCCGCCTTGGACTTCTACCAATTTGATTTGCTGTTAACGCCTGAAGAGCGCGAAGTCCGTGATCGGGTGCGCAGCTTTATGCAGCGCGAAGTTAAGCCAATCATCAACGAATATTGGGAGAAGGGCGAATTTCCGTTCGAATTGATTCCCAAATTGGCTGAACTCAAGGTGTGTGGCGGCACGATTCAGGGCTATGGCTGCCCAGGCTTATCCAGCGTGGCAACCGGCTTGGTTGCTGCCGAAATGGCCAAGGTCGATGGCTCGGTCTGTACCTTTTTTGGCGTAACCAGTGGCTTGGCAATGTCGAGCATCTACTACTGCGGCTCGGAAGCCCAAAAAGAATATTGGTTGCCCAAATTGGCCTCGATGGAAAAAATTGGCGCATTTGCCCTCACCGAGCCACATAACGGCTCAGATGCTTCGCATATTCAAACCACGGCGCGGCTTGATGGCGACCACTATGTGCTCAACGGCGAAAAACGCTGGATTGGTAATGCCTCGTTTGCAGATGTGATTATTGTTTGGGCACGCGATGAAGCAACCAACCAAGTCAGCGGCTTTTTGGTCGAAAAAGATACGCCTGGCTTTGAAGCAACGGTGATGCACGGCAAAATTGCCAAGCGCGCACTTTGGAACGCCGAAATCAAACTCGACAACTGCCGCATTCATGCTATCAATCGGCTTGAAAAAGCCCGCTCTTTCAAAGATACTGCGGTTGTGCTGGCCAACACCCGCTTTGGCGTAGCCTGGGAAGGCGTTGGCCATGCCCAAGCTGCCTACGAAATGGCCTTACGCTACAGCCAAGAACGCAAACAATTTGGCAAGCCAATCGCTGGCTATCAATTAATTCAAGAAAAATTGGTCAAGATGTTGGCCGAAGTTGTGGCAATGGAATTAACCACCTGGCGCTTGAGTGTGCTACGCGACCAAGGTTTGATGACCGATGGTCAATCGTCGCTGGCCAAGATGAACAATTCGGCCAAAGCTCGTCAAATTGTGGCGCTAGGACGCGAAATCTTTGGCGGCAACGGCTTGTTGCTCGAAAACCATATTGCCCGTCATTTTGCCGATATGGAAGCGGTGTATACCTACGAGGGTAGCAACGAGATCAATACGCTCGTGGTTGGCCGCGAAATTACTGGCGTGGCTGCCTTCGTCTAAATCGCAATTAATTTGGGTTTTCAATCGCAGGCCGCTTGGTCTGCGATTGAGCGTTAAAGTGCATCAAATGGCCGATGTTGGCTTGGCTGTTGCTGGTTATGATCAAGGCTTGATAGCCTACAGGAGCAAAGCAATGTCAATTCAACAAGCCTATAACCAATGGGCGAGCAGCTACGATAGCGATCGCAACCGCACGCGCGACCTTGATCAGCAGCTGATGCGTGAGCTTTTGCAAGGCCAAACGTATCAATCAATTTTGGAGTTGGGCTGTGGGACTGGCAAAAATACCCAGTTTTTTAGCACGCTTGGGGCCGAAGTTGTGGCCCTCGATTTTTCAGCAGGCATGCTTGCACAAGCACGGAGCAAAATCAATGCAGCCCATGTGCACTTTCAGCAGGCCGATTTAACCCAAGCATGGCCAGTTGCCAGCGGGCATTTCGATTTGGTGGTGACGAATTTGGTGCTTGAGCATTTGGCCGATCTCGATCATTTTTTTGCTCAAGCCAGCCAAGCTATGAGTGCCAACGGGCAACTTTTGGTTTCTGAATTACACCCATTTCGCCAGTATCAAGGCTCGCAGGCTCGTTTCCAAGGCCAAGACGGCATCATTCAGGTGCCGGCTTTTACCCATCATATTAGCGATTTTTTGCTGGCGGCGGCCAAGGCTGGCTTGCAGTTGCGCCAATTGCACGAACATTGGCATAACGATGATCTGAATCAACCGCCGCGCCTGCTTAGCCTGCGCTGGCACAAATAGGCGAACGCTGGCAGAGATTGTGCTAACAATCACCATTAATTGCAGCGCTTGAAACACCACTACGGCCAAGGACGTAGAAGCGCCAACATACTCTCAGCAGAATCTCAGCTTACGCGCCCCGTCAACTATTCACAAAAGCCCTGAGATCGTCTAGACTGAGCCGACACAATGAATTATTGTGAGGTCTTTTTATATGCAAGATCCCCAGTTGATTGGGCGCATGCTCAATCATTTCAAAATTGTTGATAAACTTGGTCAGGGTGGGATGGCGATGGTCTATCGTGCCTACCAAGAAAACCTCAATCGCACGGTAGCGCTCAAATTATTGCCCCCAGAGATGACCTTTGACCAAAGCTATATTGCGCGCTTCCAGCAAGAGGCGCGGGCAGCTGCTGGGCTTGAACATAGCCATATTGTGCCTATCTACGAAACTGGTCAAGCTGAAGGCTTTCACTATATTGTGATGAAATACATTGAGGGCAACACGCTTAAGGAAAATATTGAGCAAGAAGCCCCAATGTCGGTCAATCGCGTGTTGGAATTGCTTGAGCCAATTGGCAAGGCGCTCGATTATGCGCATAAAAAGGGTGTGATTCACCGTGACATCAAGCCCTCGAATGTGATGCTCACGCCAGAAGGTTGGGTTTATTTGACCGACTTTGGCTTGGCGCGTGGCGGCAGCAGCGATTCTGGGCTAACCCAAATTGGCACGGTGATGGGCACGCCTGAATATATGTCACCGGAGCAGGCTCAAGGCTTGGCAGTAGGCGCGGCCAGCGATTTGTATTCGTTGGCAATTATGGCCTACGAAATGCTGACCAAGCAAATGCCATTTGTGGCCAATAATCCTCAAGCAGTGCTGTTGGCGAGGGTTATTCGGGCGCCACGAGCGCCAAGCGATTTGGTGCCAACGATGCGTTCGGCGGTTGAAGATGTGCTAATGAAAGCCTTGGCGCGCACGCCCGAGGCCCGTTATGCAACCGCTGCTGACTTTTTTGAGGCCTTGCGCCAAGCTAATAATGGTGCTCAGCCAAGCGTTCCTGCAACGCCAGCCTTTGTGCCAAACCAACCACCGTATGCGCCAACGCCAAATTACTCAGCAACTCCGATGAGTAACCAACAGGCGGCTGTGCCACCATATCAACCAACACCGCTGAGCAATCAGCAGGTTATGCCCAACTATCCAAGCAACCAACATGTGCCAATGCACAATCAATCGCCCTATGATGGCTATGTGGCAACCAATACTCAGGCTACCAAGCCAGCGATTATGCCTGTCACTGGACAAACCGTGCAGTATCATCAGCAGCCAATGCCAATTAGCCAACCAAGCCCTGCGGCGTATGCCCCAACAGTACCTGTACAACGCAATAAACAAAAAATGGCAATCTGGATTGGCGCAGGCGTTTTGTTATTAATTGCGGCAGTTGTAGGCATTATTTTGGCCAATAGCAGCGATGCTGAAGCGATAATTGCCCAAGGCGATGCAGCGTTTGAACGGCGTGGTGGCTTGATCGAAGCGATCAATCTCTACAAAGAAGCAACCGCTGCCGATGATGAGAGCTTTGAGGCCCACGAAAAATTAGCAATTGCCTACCTGATGCGGGGCCAAACGCCCGATGCAGATGCAGCTATTCGCAAAGCGATTGCGCTTGATGCGAATCAGGCGAGTGGCCATGCTTGGCTCAGCCAAGTCTATTCAGATAATCGCCAACATAACGAGGCTTTAGCCGAGGCCGAAGAAGCAGTGCGCTTGGATGGCAACAATCCGTTGGCATATGTGGCGCGGGCTACCGCTCGCTCTGATGTTGGCAACGAACTTGGCGATAGCGATTTGCTCAAGCAAGCCTTGGACGATGCAAATAAGTCGATTGAGCTAGCGGCCAATCGGTCGCGCTTTGAACAAGCTATGGCCTACAGTGCCAAGGGCTATGTGCAGTGGGTCGTCTATCAAGATGAAACCAGTCGCGACGCCGGAGCTGGCAAAGAATATGTCGTTGATGGGATTGATAATTTCAATCGGGCGATTGGTTTGCAAGAACAATTGCCGTTGCTCCGCAATAATATTGGCTATTTTTATGCTGAACAAGGGCGGGTTGCGCTCTACTTAGGCGAATCGGATACCGCTGAGCAGCGTTTTGCCAAAGCCTATCAATCATTCGACGATGCGTTAGCGCTCGATCCTAATTATGGCTTGGCTTTTGCGGGCAAGGGCTGGACCCAAATTTACGAACGCAAATATGAAGAAGCCCAGCAATTTTTCGATTTGGCGCTTGAGCGCAACCCCAAAGATGCCAATGCCTTAAATGGTCGGGCGCTGACCAACTGGTGGCTTGGCCGCAATAATTCGAGCGATCCGCAGAGCGATTATGAAGCTGCAATTCGCGATTATGAGGCTGCTTTGGAAGGCGCACCATCGTGGCTTTCGGTCTATGTTGATTTGGGCTATGTCTATCTCTACGATACCAAAGATACTGATAAAGCACTTGCAACCTTCAAAAAGGCCTTAGAGCGCGATCCCGATTACCCAAATGCGCTTGCTGGGTTGGCTGATACCTACTACGAAACGCGTTATTATGACGAGGCGTTGAAGCTTTATGAGCAAACAATTGACCTCAAGCCCGATTTTGCGACTGCCTACCTTGGCAAAGCCAATGTCTTGTACAATAAGAAAGACTACGATGCGGCAATTGATCAATATAGTACCGCACTCGAATACGATTCCTCGCTCAAAAACGCCTATATCGGCAAGGCCTATTGCTATCAAGGCAAAGGCAATATCGAAGAGGCGCGCAAAGTGCTCGAAGATGGAATCGATTTGGTGTCGTATAATGATCAATCCGAATTAAAAGCTATATTGGATAAACTAAAATAATGCGAGCATTGATTCTCACACTTCCAGCAGTTATCATGTGCTGCGGCATCATTTGGATGGCCGCAGCAACCACGTTTTTCGCCAATCGTTCTGGTCGAGTAGCCGATCTGCGCAAATTATTCAGTCAGATGAGCCTCGGGATTGGGGCGGCATTCTTAATTTGGGCAGGGGTCGTGATCATGCTCGATATTGTTAAAGTTGCCTATCCAACGGTTTTTGCAATTGTTGGCGCGATTTTTCTGTTCCAAGGCTGGGCATTTAGCCGTTTCAAGCTATTCTAAACCTATCAAGGAGCCTGCTATGGCGGTTGTATCATTGATCGAGCTTGGAAACCCATTGTTACGCCAGCCAGCAACTCCCTTCGCAGACCCAACCAGCCCTGAAGTAGCGCGAATTTTGAATGATATGCGCGATACCTTGGCCGATATGCGCCAACGCATTGGCTATGGCCGAGGTATTGCCGCCCCGCAAATTGGTGTGCTCAAACGCCTGATTTTGATCGATACCCCTGAAGCAAATTTGGTTTTGGTCAACCCCCGTTTTGAGCGCTGGAGCCGCGAGGAAGACGAGCGCTATGAATCGTGTTTTAGTTTTCCTGGCATCTGGGGGCTGGTGCAACGCCCTCTTGGCGTAACCGTCGTCGCTTATACCTTGGCTGGTGAAGAGCAACGCATCGAAGCGAGTGGCAGCCTCTCGCGGATTATCCAGCACGAAATGGATCATCTTGATGGCTTTGTCTGGCTCGATCGCAACCCCGATTTGCATAGCCTCTGCACCACCCAAGAATATGAAAAACGCTACGTTAGCCGCGAATCACATTAATTGCTTGAGCATGGTTTGGGCTGCTTGAGCCGCAAGCTGCGCATGACGATCATCAATCCCATACACCGCAATGTAGATTGTAATCTCGGCCTTGGTTGCAGCACCCAATGGCTTGGGTATATTGCTCCATGAATTATGGCCATTAGCTTCGGTGCGCGAAACATAACCCACCTGATCGCCTGTATCCACCATTAATTTACAATGGCCAAGCCACTCAGGCGCGGCGGTGCAAATGCACTCGTCGGCGGCTTGCAAGGCTGCTTCAAACAGCGCTTGCAGCTGGTTGGTTGCTGCAAGTTCGAGTTGCTCAACAATCGTTGCTGCGCCAATTTCTAGCATGTGGTTGCTCCTTTAGCGCAATGGCTCACTAAATGCCCGTAGCATTAGGGTGGTTGCCGCTGGATCGTCGGCAGTAAACGGTATCACTGGTACATCGGGGCGCAAACTGCGAATTTCGGCGGCGACATGCTCCAATACGCTTGGCTCAACTAAATCGCTTTTGGGCAGCACAATCACATCGGCGAGATTAATTTGGCCGCGCAATAATTGACCTAAGCCATAGCTATCGTGCCACATTTTGCCAAAGCGCACCGGATCGACCAAGGCAATAAAGCGCCAATTGATTTGGCTAATCATTGGGTGTTGTAAGCTGGCTTTGAGCAATTCAGGCTTGGCGATGCCGCTGGCTTCGAGCAGTAGCCAATCTGGCTCATAATGCTCGCTCAAGCGCTGCACCGTAATTTGCAAAGGCAAGGCCAAATCGCAACACACACAGCCAGCCCGTAATTCGCGCACGGTCATGCCTTGCGATTGCAGATAGCGGCCATCGATGCCAACGCTCCCGCGCTCGTTTTCGATAATCGCCACATACTCGCCCCGATCAGCTAAGGCATTGGCGACCGCCAAGAGCAAGGTTGTTTTGCCTGTTCCCAAAAAGCCAGTTAATACCGCCGCGCGCATGGCCGTGCCCTCCGTTGAATCACCTTGATATTATAGACCATGTGCTTGGCGAAATGCCGCCGATTAATGCAATAAACCTTCATCGCGGGCGATTGCCACTGCTTCGGTGCGGCTGCGCGCATTCAACTTGCCAAGCAAATTATTGACATGGCGTTTAACTGTACCGATCGCAATGATTAAACGTTCGGCAATTTCGGCGTTGCTATGGCCCAACGCCAATAATTTCAATACTTCGATTTCGCGTTCGCTCAGCGGCTCGTTAAGGCGTTGGGCGGCGCTGGCGGTGCTGCTGTGTTGCAACATTGCGGCCACAATCGCCGCTCGTTGAGCAGCATAGCTCGTGCCTTCGCGCAGCAATTGGGCCAGCACTGGGCCTGTATCAAGAAAGCATCGCAACGCGCCTTCATGCGCGCTGATTGCTAAGGCTTGTTCGAGCTGGGTTTGGGCTGGCTTGGGGTTATTTTGGGCAGCATAGGCCAAGGCTAAGCTCAACAGCCATTCCAACCGATTTCCGCCATATTTGAGCGTTTGTTGGAGCAATGGTTGCACCAACTGAATCGCTTGGGCTGGCTCGTTATTTGCAATCAGCCAGCGGGCATAGGTGTTGGCCGCGCTGACCTGCTGCCATTGCCATGCTGTTTGCTGCACGCTTTGCGCCCAGCGCCGCACCGTAGCCAGATCGCCGAGAATCAAGGCCATGCGGGCTTGAGTGGCTTGTACTTCGTTGACAAAGCGCCCAACATTATTGCGTTGGGCAAAATGCAGCGCTTGCTCGATTGAGGCTTGGCTATTGCGCCGCTCGTTGTTGGCATGCTCCACTCGCGCCCGCAAACGATAGCCATCGGTGGCAATATCCAAATAGCCATTAATTTGGGCAATTGCAATTGCTTGCTCGGCGTGTGTTTGGGCTTGCTCAAGCTGGTTCCATTCGTAACAGACTTCGCCTAAGCCAACGTGAATTAAGCCCAAGGCTGGTACTTGATGCCAACCACGTTCGCTGGCTAGCTCGATGCCACGGCGATAGGTTGCGGCAGCTTTGCGCAAATCGCCTTGTTGTGCTTGAATCTGGCCAAGATCGGCAATTGCCAAGAGCATGGCAAAGGTATTGCCACTGCGTTGATTGATCGTCACTGCATCGCTGGCCGCCGCCACAGCAATGGTTAGATTGCCAGTTAAGCGCGCCGAAACGGTTAGGTTGCCCAACAAAATGCCGCGTAGCACCAAATCGTCGTGTTCGACGAGTTCAAGCGCTGCTTGCGAATGGCGCATTGAATGCTCGATATTATCGCCAAAGCGCAACAACACTGCTTCAATCGTGGCAATTTCGGCTTTGGCGCGGGCTTGCTCGGCTTGGGGCAAAGCTGCAAGCAGGGAGCTGGCTTGGTTCAGATGTTCTTCAATGCCCAAAATATCGACGGTCAGCAATTGCGACCATGCCGCAATTAAGGCCAAATGGCTGGATTGGCTGAGTTGGCTGGCTGGCAAGCGCGCCAACCAATTGCGCACGCTCAAGGCTTCGCCACGCATCAAGGCATCGCGGCCAAATTGGGCAATCAAATTGGTAGCTTGTTGATGATCGTTGGCTGCTAAACTGTAGCTAATCGCCGTGTTCAAATCGTTGTTGGCTGCATGCCAGGCGCTGGCCCGTTGCAAATACTCGGTTGGTGCTTGCGGATCGAGCTGCTGGAGCCGAAACCGTAAAAATTCTGCAAACAAATGATGATAGCGATACCAGCGTCGTTCATCATCGAGCGCGACCAAAAAGAGTTGAGCCGCTTCTAATTGCACTAGCATTTGTGCGCCTGTACCTGGCTGCCAATCCAAAAGCTGGTCGCATAAAGCTCCGGTCAAGCGTTCGGCTACACTGGTGGCAAGCAAAAATTCAACCGTGGCTGGGTCAAGCCGATCAAGCACTTCTTCGGCCAAGTAATCGAAAATATAGCGATGACTGCCGCTAAAACCACTTAATAACTGTTGAACATTGGCCCGATCTTTGGCCGAAAGTGCTGCCAATTGTAGCCCAGCAACCCAGCCTTCAGTGCGCTCGGTCAGCCAATCGATCGTTGCTTGATCGGGTAAATCGCTGAGGGTTTGGCGCAGCAATTGGGCAGTTTCAGCAGAATTAAATCGCAGCATGTTGGCATCGATTTCGCTGAGGTAACCGCGCCCGCGCCAACGCCCCAAGGGCAAGGGCGGCACAGTACGGCTGGCGATAATCAGGTGCAATTGGGTTGGGAGTTGATCGATGAACCAAGCCAGCGCCGTATGCACCACTGGTGTATCGATCCAATGATAATCATCGAGCACCAGCACGATTGGCGCGAGCTGAGCGACGCTAATTTCATTGATCAACAAGGTTAAGACTGCTTCGATTGCTGGTTGCTGCAAGCCATTCAACAAGGCCATGGCATTGCGGCCTAAGGCTGGCTCAAGCGTTTGCAGGGCAGCAATCAGATAGCGTGCGAAGCGAATTGCATCATTATCGTTACTATCTAAGGTGAGCCAAGCAACGCGCTGGTGTTCAGCAGCCATTGCACTCAGCAAGGTGGTTTTGCCGCTGCCTGCGCTCGCCGTAATCAGGGTTACGCGCCCGCGAACAGCTAGGCGCTCAAGCACATGCTGGCGCTCAACCAGCGTACTTGGGGTTTGCGGAGCTGCCAATTTGGTCAACAAAACTAATTGATGCAAATCGCTCATAGTGCTCATTTGGCAACATAGACCACCATGATTTGGTGGTCTATGCTCCTGCTAGAATGGGTTTATTCGGTCAAACAGTTATTCCCATTCGATGGTGGCTGGTGGTTTTGAGGAAATATCATAGACCACCCGATTGACCCCAGTGACTTCGTTAACGATCCGACTGGAGACTTTCGCTAACAGTTCGTAGGGCAAGCGCGCCCAATCGGCAGTCATAAAGTCCTCGGTGCTGACGGCGCGAATCGCAATCGTATCTGCATAGGTGCGATAATCGCCCATCACGCCAACGCTCTGAACTGGCAAGAGTACCGCAAAGGCTTGTTGCGTTGCCCGATACAAGCCAGCAGCGCGTAGTTCTTCTAGGAAAATCGCATCTGCATGGCGCAAGGTTTCCAAGCGCTCAAAGCTAATTGCGCCCAGCAAACGCACGGCCAAACCAGGGCCAGGGAAGGGATGGCGCCAAACCCAATCTTCGGGCAAGCCCAACGCCAAGCCTGCTGCCCGCACTTCATCCTTGAACAACATGCGCAACGGCTCGATCACCTTCAATTTCATATCAGCAGGCAAACCGCCAACGTTATGATGGGTTTTGATTTTAACCGCTACGTTGCGATCGGGCGCTGTCGATTCGATCACGTCGGGATAGAGCGTGCCTTGCACCAAGTAGGCTGCATCGTCGAGGTTGCGGGCTTCGCGCTCGAAAATTCGAATAAACTTCTCGCCGATGATTTTGCGCTTTTGCTCTGGGTCGGTCACGCCAGCTAGCGCAGCCAAAAATTCTTCGGCAGCATCAACCGTAATCAATTCAATTTGGAAATGATCGCGGAAGGTGCGCGAAACTTGCTCGGCCTCGCCGCGCCGCAACAAGCCGTTATCCACAAAAATACAGGTCAAGCGCTCGCCGATGGCTTGATGGGCCAACAAGGCGGCTACTGCTGAATCGACTCCACCGCTGAGCGCACAAATCACTTGGCCGCTTGGCGCTTGCTGCTGAATGCGCTCAACTGCTTCTTGGATAAACTGGCTTGGCTGCCAGCTCCCAGCGCATTCGCAAATGCGGTAGATAAAATTGTGCAGCACTTGCTTGCCATACGGCGAATGCACGACTTCGGGGTGAAATTGCAGCCCATACCAGCGCCGTGCTTCATCTGCCGCCGCTGCATAAGGCGAATTGGGGCTAACCGCAATCGGATGCCAGCCAGCAGGCAGGGTTTCCAAGCGATCGCCGTGGCTCATCCAAACCGAATGTTCGCTGGGAATATCGGCTAAGAGCGGCGATTCAGCAGTAATAGTGATCACAGCATGGCCAAATTCGCGATCGTTGGATGGCGCGACTTTGCCGCCCAAATGATGAGCCTGCAACTGCAACCCATAGCAAATGCCCAAAACTGGCAAATTGCTGGCCAAAACCCAGTCTGGCAGTTGCGGTGCGCCTTCAGCATAGACGCTATTTGGCCCGCCCGAAAGAATCACGCCCTTGGGCTTGAGCGCGGCAATCGTCGCCTCATCTGCATCGAAGCGTACTAATTCGCTATACACGCCCGCCTCACGAACCCGCCGCACAATCAACTGACTATATTGTGAGCCATAATCAAGCACCACAATTGCTTCATTCTGTGTCATTGTTTCCTCAGTTTGGCACAACAACGGCGTTGTTATTTTGGTTGAGCATACGATGCGGCTAGTTTAACATAGGAATGCAGAAGGTAGAACATAGAACATAGAGCAAAGAACATAGGGGAGAAGGAATGAAGAAAAGTAAAAAGGCAGAAGGCAAAAATCAAAAACGCGCTGAGATTCCAGTGATCAGGGGTCAGGATTTAACGCAGCGGCGTAGAGAACGAGAGGCTATCGGCTTTTGGCTATGGGAACATAATTCAACAAATCTGTGAAATCTGTGGCGAAAAACGAAACCTTCGTGCCCTTCGTGTTCTTCGTGGATCAATTCATTAACGTAGCAGTGCAGAGAAATAAAGGCTGAGGGATGAAACGCAAAAGGCAGAACGTGAAAATCAACAAATCAGCATGATAATCCTACAAATCTGTGCCAATCTGTAGCTAAAAACTTGGTGCGCTTCGCAGTTTCATCCCTGCATAAATTACCAATACTTATTCAACTAAGCGGCCAGCAATGCTGTATTCTTGCTGGCTGAAGGCTGCTTGCACTTCCTCGCTGGCGGTCGGAATTAACTCGGTATCGAGCTGAAGCCGTAGCTGATCGGTTTGATCACGATACGGCTTGATGACGATTGTGCGTTGCCATAATGGATCAGTTGCTGGAAAATCGCTACGTTGGTGTGCGCCACGGCTCTCGGGCCGCATCAAGGCTGCCAAAATCGTGGCTTCTGCGGTCAACAACATCGATTGTAAATCTAATGTTGCGGCCAAATCGGCTGGGCCGACCGAGCGTTGTTGGGCTTGCAAGCGCAGCGTATGTAGTTGATCAAGGCTGGCTTCGAGCGTTTGTTCGTTGCGGACTACGCCTGCGCCGTGCCAAACCACCTGTTGCAATTGCTCAATTAAGCTGCGCTGGACATCGCCTGCCTGCTGGCTAGCCCATGCCAAGCGTTCAGCTGCTTGCTCAATTTGTGCTGCTTGAATTGGCTGCTCGCTCTGTTGGCGCACATATTCGCCAGCATGCTGAGCTGCAATCCGCCCAAAAACCAAAATTTCGGCCAAACTATTGCCACCTAAACGATTGGCTCCATGCACGCCAGCAGTTACCTCGCCAGCAGCATACAAGCCAGCAATATTGGTCGCATGGCTAAATGGATCGACCTTCAATCCACCCATGGAATAATGGGCGGTTGGCGCAATTTGCATGGCCTCGCGAGTAATATCAACGCCCACAGCTTGAAATTGTTCAACCATCCGTGGCAAGCGTTCGCGAATTAAGCTTGCTGGCATATGGCTAATATCGAGCCAAACCCCGCCATACTCGCTGCCGCGACCCTCAATAATTTCCGTGTAATTAGCCAAGGCCACGCGGTCGCGGGTCGATAATTCCATGCGTTCGGCATCGTAGCGCTGCATAAACCGCTCGCCATGGCGATTGTAAAGCCTCCCGCCTTCGCCGCGCACTGCTTCAGTTACCAAGGTTCCTGCCAATTCATGGGGGAAAATCATGCCCGATGGATGGAATTGCACTAATTCCATATCGGCCAAGTGAGCGCCAACTTGCAAACCCAAGGCCATGCCATCGCCAGTATTTTCGCGTCGCCGCGACGAGGAACGTTGGTAAATATGAATATGACCGCCCGTTGCCAAAATAACAGCGTTGCTTTCAATCATAAATTGGCGCTGATCCGCTAGCCAAAAGCCATATGCACCATTGACCCGATTGCCAGTGTGCAGTAAATCGCTGATATACGCTCGTTCGAGAATTGGAATTTGGCGGCGCTCAACTTCGCGCATCAAGGCATTAATAATCTCAAGCCCAGTGTAATCGCCAACAAAGCAGGTACGCCGATAGCGATGCGCGCCAAAATAGCGCTGATCGATCAGGCCAGTGCTGGTGCGCGCAAATGGCATGCCCCAAGCTTCCAATTCAGCAATTGCTTGCGGCGCTTGTTGACAGAGCAATTCGACCATACGTGGGTCGCCGAGCATGCGACCCTCTTGCAAGGTATCGGCGGCATGAATCGCCCACGTATCTTCAGGATCGACCGTCGCCAAGGCTGCATTAATGCCGCCAGCAGCCAAAACCGTGTGGGCATCGGCTTTTGGCCGCTTGCCAACCAACAAAACCTTCAAGCCTTGATCGTGCACCTCAATTGCTGCCCGTAAACCAGCCCCGCCCGTGCCAATCACCAAAACATCGCTTGTGTAACGCTGCCGCATAACATACCTCGTTGTGTAGCATGAAGCCTCAGCGCAATCAATCAACGATTGCCCCGTATTGCGCCAAGGCATTTTGTTGTTGTTGTTTACTCTACCGTTAACAAATCGCTACGTCTAAGATATGATTGCTCTATAAATCATAGTCTGAGGCTATCAATTATTAACTAAGGAGTAGCGATGGAATTTAGCCAATTACGTTATTTTGAAGCGGTGGCGCGGTTGGGCAACGTGACCAAAGCTGCCCACGAACAGCATATTGCCCAACCTTCGATGAGCAAAGCACTGCAAGCTTTGGAGCAAGAAGTTGGGGTGCAATTGTTTGATCGAGTTGGGCGTGGGGTCGAGTTGAGCGATGCTGGCGCATTATTGTTGCCTTATGCGCGGCGGGTCTTGGCCGAAATTCAGGCAGCGCGCCAAGCCTTGCAAGCCCGCGCCGATCTGACGGTTGGCCATGTTTCGTTGGGGGTTACGCCAACGGTCGGTACGCGGCTAATTCCGCAGGCCTTGGCGACTTTCAATCGGCGCTACCAGGGCATACAACTCGAATTGCACGAGGCTGGAGCCAGCGAGTTGGTCGAATTGCTCAATGCAGGCGTGGTTGATCTGGCGATTGTTTCAGCGCTGGTGCATGGCGTAGAATCGACCACCTTGTTGAGCGAGCCGCTGGTCGTGGTGGTTAGTCAGCAGCATCGGTTTGCTCAGCGCCAGAGTGTGCTTGCTAGCGAGTTACGTGATGAAGGCTTTATCGTGTTTCCGCAGGGCTACGAGCTGCGCAATTATACCTTGCAACTCTGCGAGCAGGCTGGCTTTGCGCCGCGGATTGTGCTTGATGGCGGCGAGATGGATACAGTGGTCAGTTTGGTGGCAGCAGGTTTGGGTGTAGCAGTCGTCCCGCAATTAGCTATCGATCAACGCATAGGCTTGCATGCCTTGGCGATTGCTGATGGCGGATTGCAACGCACCTTGCGGTTGATTCGTCATAGTCAACGCCAACCTTCACCTGCGGCGGCGGCCTTGTATCGGGTTTTGCACGAATGGGTAAGCCAGCATTATGCCCAAGCATCAATTGGATAGTTGCTCACTCCACGCCCATAGAGTGAGCAACTATTATTTAATCAAATTGGCGTGAAAGCGCTTTAGCTCCTTGGCTCATCCATGGCTTAACCGGCGTGAATTTGAGCACCTCCAGCGGCGCAGGAATATAGCCGCCACACAGGCGGTTGATAATCGCTTCGGCGATAATCCGGGTTGGAAATTGCTTGGCATCCGATGGACGTTGCCACAGCACGCCTAAAGTTTGCTCGCACAAAAAGGCGGCGAATGTATTCAAAACCAACAATTGATAATGTGGATCAGGACCATAACGACTTGGCCGCTTGAACCATGTTTCAAAGTCAGCATAATCGGTTTCGAGGCCACCAAAGCGTTGCAGGCAAATTTCAGTAATTCCAGCCTTCGGGCGCAGCCATGCAGGCGTGCTCGTGTTGGCAAACCATTGCTCAAGGCTTGGTACTATGCCCGCAAAATCCTCTTGAATATGTTGGATGGCGATTAACTCGGTTGGCACGGTTTGTTGATCGGAAGGTCGTTGCCAAACCTCGCCAAAGATTGCTAGACATAATTCGATGCCATAGGGTTGATGCAACAACATACGATGGCGTGGATCGATACAATAGCTTTTACTACTATCAAACCAATGTTCAATTGGCCAATAATCTTGCCAAATGCCGCCCCAGCGCTGGGCCGCACTGCGAGCGTGATAATAGGGATGCGACATCAATAGCCTCGCTGTTCGCCATGCCAAAAGGCCACATCAACTCCTTGGTGTTGATCCTCAGGCAGATACATCACATACAATTCTGGGTTTGCAGGGTGGACTGTTACCGGATAGAGCAAAGAGTTACTTTCGTAGGCTTGCTCTTCTGCATAATCGTATTCATTCCAGATCATGCCCACATAATTGACCATGGCATTGGCAATATCAAGCTGATACACTCCATGGGGTTGGTATTCTGGCAATGCTCCTGCCCAATCAAAATTCATGAAATCCCATACCAAGCGCTCTAATTCTTGGTTGATAAAGCCTTCACTGAGTGGTTTGCTGGTTCCATCGGATAAACGATAGAGACGATAGCCAACTTCGGCCTCGTCGTGATTGTTGTAAATTGCCCATTCGAGGCTGATAATTTGTTCTGCTTGCAACAGGGCGAGTAAGCGTTCGGCAGGGTGCGCCAAATCGATAAGTTTGTCGCTATCAAGCGGATCATCACTGACCAGCGGTTGGTCAATGTTGAGCGGGGGATTGAGCAAGCCACAGCAAATTTCGTACAAATCCCAATATATTGCCCAATAATCCCAAGGTTCAAATCGTTCGGCGCGGATTTCGCGCGCACAGCGCCGCGCTATTTCTAAGGCCAGTTGCTGGTTATTGGTTAAGCGCGCTTCAGCAATTTGGGCGATCCAGCCATTGATTGACCATTCTTGCAGGTTTGAATCTTGTTGATAGAGCCGGATACATTCACGATCGTTACCAAGCCAAAAGTGGGCTTCGAAGATTTGCACTTGATATCTAACATAATCCGAATTGTCGGCCTTGGTTGCTTTGTATAATAATTGCAGATAGAGCCTTTGCATTGTGGCCTGATCGCCTGCTAGCCGATACCAATTGATCCGCTCTGCTTCATAATCGATCATTGCTGTTTTATACTCGATGCTTGGCGCTTGTTTCTGCGCTGCTTGGCGCAAATAGTCAGCGGCTTGCGGATCACGCAAATAATACAGACAGCGGGCTAACTCGGGGAGTTGATAGAACGAACCCTGCGGTTGAGTTTCGTTATTTTTGTAAATTTGTTGCATCATTTCGTGCAAGCGTTGTTGATTCAAGCGCAGGGTCGGGTATTCTAAGTCCATCGCTTCTCCGCTCACAGCTAATAACTTCGTTGCTCGCCATTCCAGCGAGCCAAATCGAGCATCCGCTCTTCTGGATTGGGCAACAATACAACCAACAAATCGGGATTCAGCGCATGTTCGCTGGTGGGATAGGTTGGTAAATCGCCCAACCATTCGCTCTTGCTCTCAACCATTGCTGCATATTCGTATTGGCTCCAAAGCTGGCCTACACAATGAACCTTGGCGCTTGCTACCTCCAGCCGATAGAGGCCATAGGGCTGCCAACCAGGCAATGACCAATCGAAATTCGTCATATCCCATACCAAGCGCTCTAATTCTTGGTTGGCGATGCCTTGATTAAACAGCCGGGTTGTGCCATCGGCTAAAAGGTAGCAACAGTAGCCTTCCTCGGCCTCGTCGTTATTGTTGTAGATTGACCATTCGAGCGCCACAATCTGGTGGGCTTGCAACAGCTCAATTAATCGCTGAGCCGGATTTGGGGTAATTTCAAGCACGGGGCCATCGATGCTGAGTGGTGGGTTGAGCAACTGGCAACTAAGCTCATACAAATCCCACAGATTCAGTGGCAGATTGCTCCATGGCTCGATTCGCTCCTCGCGAATTGTCGTTGCCAGCCGTTGGGCAACAGTCAAGGCTTGCAGGGAATTGCGCTTGAGTCGGGCTTCGGCCAATTGCGTCATCATGCCTGCCAATTGAATCGCTTGCAAGGCAGCCTCATGGTGGTAGTACTCAATCAATTTGTGATCATCGCCCAGCCAAAATAAGGCTTGAAAAAAGGCCCATCGATAGGTTGCTTGTTGCCATTGGTTGGCGCTAGCAGGCTTGGCTGGCAAGTTACCAAAGCATGTGTGTAGCACTGCCCAATCGCCCGCCATGCGATAGAAATTGAGGCTAGCAAACTGCTGATTGATCGTAGTTGATTGTTGTTGGGCTGCTTGGTGCAAATAGCTCGCTGCCTGCGGATCACGCAAATAGTAGGCACAGCGTGCGAGTTTCACCCATTCATTGGCTCGTAGCGAGTCAGGTTCTTTGGCTTGCAGCTGCCGCATGGTGTTGAGCAAACTTTGCTGATTCAATCGTAGGGTCGGATATGCTAATTGCATAGGTTCTCCACTCACAGCTAATAACTCCGCTTTGTACCATTCCAATGCGCAAGATCGACCGCTTGGCGCAGTTCTGCGGGCAAATACATCACATACAAATCTTGGTTAACAGGGTGTTGGATGACGGGATGCGGGATTGCACTTGGCTCATATTCAGCAAAAGCCCGTAAATCTTCATACTCGTAGCTGCTCCAAAGCATGCCTAAATAGCTGATTTGGGCGGTTTGCACATCAAGCCGATAAACTCCATATGGCTGTTGATCGGGAAACTCGTTCGACCAATCCTCATTGACTACATCCCATACCAAGCGCTCTAATTCGTGGTTGGCGAGGCCTTGATGAAACGGTGCGCTGCTGCCATCGGCAAAGTGATAATTACAAAAACCCTCGTCGGCCTCATCGTTGTTGTTGTAGATTGACCATTCGATCGCGACAATCTGGTGGGCTTGCAACAGCTCAATTAATCGCTGAGCGGGATTTGGGCTAATTTCAAGCACGGGGCCATCGATGCTCATAGGTTGTTTGCTCCCAATGACTTACATTGCTGGGCTTAGTTGGCAGCGTTTGAAAGCATGTTCGCCTTTCGCAAATAGTACGCGCTTCGGGCAAGGCCAACGAGCTTATATGCTGCAAGTTGATGCGTGATTTTCGCTGAGATTTGCTGAAAATGATTGCCTAAACTTTGTTGGTTTAAGCGCAGAGTGGGATATTCAGGATTCATCAAACTCCTCTCGATTAATTAGAGAAAACGATACTCATCACGTTGGGTTTGGGCCCATTCTTCAAGCAGCACCTTGGGCCGGTGTTGATACGGAAAGTAGTAGTAGGCATAGACATCGGGATTGTCGGGATGCGGAGTTGCTTCAAAATCTAGTTCACCCCAGGTCTGAATCTCCACATAATCGTAGTAGCTCCACAGATCGCCAACATGATAGACAGCCGCCTCTGCTACCTCAAGCCGATAAATTCCATAGACAGAAAGATGTTGCGGTGGCATAACAGCTGGCCAATTATCATTGAATAAATCCCAAACAAGCCTTTCCAGTTCAGGATTATCAATGCCTTGGGCAAAACGCCGACGACTGCCATCAGCCAAGATATAGCTACAAAACCCTTCGTCAGTCTGATCTTGGTTGTTGTAGATTGACCATTCGAGCGCAATAATCTGTTGTTCGTTAAGCAATGCCAGCAAACGTAAATCGGGGTCATCCGAGGAGGTTATGATTGGGCCATCGATTGCTAAGGGCGGATCAAGTAATTGACAGGCAATTTCGTACAAATCCCAGTGATTAAATGCTAAATCGCTCCATGGCTCAAGCCGTTCAGCACGAATTGTGCTGGCCAAACCTTGTGCGATAGCCAAAGCCTGTTGCGAATTGCCAGTTAGCCGTGCTTCCGCCAATTGGCTGATAAGCTCAGCGAGCGGTATATTCTGCACCGCATCCTGCTGTTGATAGGCGTTGCTACATTCGCGATCCTTGCCGAGCCAAAACAAGGCTTCGAACATTTCCCGCTGATAGCGATCATGCTGGGTGTGCTCAGCAGTTGCTGCTTGCTGAAGCAATTGTTGATAGATCGTTTGCATGGTCACCCGATCGCCAGCCATCCGATAGTGATTTACACTGCTAGCATGCAATACATTAGTTGTTTCTTGTTCTGCTGCTTTTTGCAAATAGTACGGCGCTTTGGGGTCGCGCAGAAAGTAGGCGATGCGGGCCAACTCTCCATAACGTGATTTGACCGATTGGTGTTTGGCTTGCTGACGAATCGCTGCAAATCGATTGCGTAAACTAATCGCATCAATGCGCAGAGTGGGATATTCAGGCATAGGCCGTTGCTCTCACTAAATCAATCGGCCTAGCTATACCCCATGCTTGTGTCAAGCGCTGTCACACTGTATGATAGATGCCTAGTTGATGAGAATAGAGGGAGGACTATGCAATGCAACGAATTTTAGTTATTTTCGGCTGTTGGCTCTTGTTAAGTGCGTGTGGTAGTAGCCAGCCAACCGAAGTGCTGGCAAATGCGACCCATCAAACTGCCCAACAAGCACCAGAGAGCGTGGTGCAATTGTTGGGCGAGTTGAGTATTACTCAGCGCTATGCTGAAATTGAGCCATTGTATATGCCCAAAGCACGGACTGGCTTTACGATCAATAATCAACAATCTTTTGCTGCTGGCTATGGCGGGCCATTTCGAGTGCATGGGCCAATTTATTCAATGACTCATGAAGCACCTCGCTATATACAGGCCGATTATGCCGCGATCGAAGTTCACTATTTTTTTGATCTTAGTAACACTGTCTCGCAGACGAGCCAGTTGCTGCTGCAAAAAATCGATGGGCTTTGGTATATTTGCCAGCGGATTGAGCGTGATCAGCCGATTCCTGGGCGTTGTGAGTAGCAGCGCGGCACTGTTCGATTACGTGCCGCGCTGAAAGTACTATTGGATACTGATGCTTGGCAAATACAGGCGGTTTGGCGTACAGCTATCGCTGGCTAAAAAGGCGATTGCCGATGAGCCTAAAACCGTGCCTTGGCTATTTCGCGCCCGCACTTGGACAAAGCAGTGAGCATTATTAACCACACTCGTGCTGGTTTCAAAGCTGGTTTTGGGTGTGGTGTTTTGCAAACTCAAGCTTGCACTGGTTGGCCCAGTATAAACCTGATAATCGGCAACCTCGGTCGCGCCATTCCAGCTGTAGTACAAGGTTGTGCTGTTGCCCTGGCTTTCGGGCACGAGGGTCGGTGGCCAAGTTGGCTGGCCCTGCCATTCGTAGCGTTTGGCCCGATAGCTGACGATTGGCTCGACCGTGGTTAACTCGAAAACTGGCTGGCCAAGCGGATTAAACTCGGTATAGAGCGTGCTTGTGCTGCCCCAACCAACGCCTGTATTGCCGTTATCAAGCCGTTGAGCGCTGCCCATGGCTACGCCATATTGATCAGGATTGGTGCGAAAACTCTTGACTAAACGGGCAGTTTTGTTGATTTCATCGAGCTTGTATTCCATAGCCATTGAGAAGGCATTGGCGCTTGGTGGCAAGCTATTCCAATTGTTATACAACAGAAGATTGCCATTGGCTAAGCGCCGAATATCGTGCTGATGAAAGAAGCTTGGGCTATTATCGAGAAATTGAAATTGATTGCCCTCGCCCCCAAAACGCCAAATAACCGCCCCCGTTTGGCGATTGATTTTGGTAATTTCATCAGTGTGGCGACTGGAGATCAACCAATGACCATCGGTGTCAACCTCAATCGCATTGCCATGAATATAATCAACCGGCGCGCTGCCAGTCAGACTATGGCTACTATCCCCAACCGGAATATGCTCAGATGAGCGCCACTGAAAAACTACATTGCCCGCTGTATCCAACTCCTGAAGAACTAATTCAGTTAGGATGGCATTTTGCTCGCCGCCATACGGGCTTAAATCATAGGGAATGTTGGCGTAAATCATAAAAATCGCATGCCCATTGGGCTGAAGCAAAAATTCATGGTAATCGATTTGATAGCCATTGCCAGCTTGATAACGCCCAACTTCTTGGTAGTGTTCGTCTAACACGTGGTAATTGAGGGTTGAACTATCGTAATAAGTTAGGCGATTCTCAGCAACTTTGCGAAAATCGAGCAAGAAATTGCCTGGCCCACCGCCTTGATGAAAGATCGGCGTTCCAGTGTTATCAACCATCAGAATATAGCGATTTGGTGTGTAATTACTTTGCCATCGAAATGGGCTAACAAAGATATAGCCTGGCGTGTTACTGATTGCTAAAGTAACGGTTAATGGTGGCAGATTGAATGGCAATGTGCGCAGCGTTTGCAGATCGCCTGTTGGTTGCTCCGCTTGTGGTTGATTGGCGCGATTGCTAGCAAGCTCGGCTTGAAGTCGCTTGACCTGTTCAGTTTGTTCGACCAAACGCTCAACCACTTCAAATGACCAGCTTTGTTGATCAAGTTCAGCAATCTCGTTGCTTTTGATTGATACTCGCACAGTTTCGCCAAACGCAAAAGCTGTGGTTGGTTGAAAAATGATTGTGCGTTGATCTTCGGCGAGTACGACTTTGCCCTGATGCAAGCCGCTCTGCGAGCCGAACACCTGAAAATCAAGGGTTGCTGCTACGGCGTTGGTTAAGCGCGGCCCTAGCCGAATGGCAATTGTATTGCTCGGGTTTACCGCCTTGGCAAATGGTGCAGGATCGCGATACTCGATCATGGGTGCTGCTTGGGCGGGTTGGCGCGGGGAAAAACTGAAACTCAGCAGCACGATTAGGATGCAGGCGCATCCAAAAAATTGGCGCATTGCTAGCTTCCTCCTTAGGCTAAGCAACCCACAATTGGGTTGCCGTAAGGCTTAAGCGAGCATCAAAGGGGCGATGCTCATAAAAAACAGGGCAGGTTGGACTGCCCTGTTTAGGTTTATTTATGTTGGGGAAGGTAGACGTTGAAGGTTGTGCCTTGGCCAATCGCGCTTTGCACCTCGATTGTGCCACCATGCTCATCGACAATGCTTTTGGTAATTGCTAGTCCAAGGCCCGTGCCCTCAACTGGTGAATCAATATCGCGCTTGACGCGATAGAAGCGCTCGAAAATATGCGGCAATGAATCCTCGGGAATCCCCAAGCCGCTATCTTGAATTTGCACATGCACTTTGGTATCGCCATTACTTGCTTTGACCACTACCTTGCCACCTGCTGGGGTGTATTTGATCGCATTCGAGAGAATGTTGGTAAAAACTTGGCGCATACGCGATGGATCGGCCAGTAACGGTAAGCTTGGCGGGATTTCTGGCTGGACGCTGATTTGGCCTTGCTTGGCGCGCAGTTTCAATTCATCGATTACTTCGCGCAGCACGACCGACAAATCAGTTTCTTGGGGCGAAATGCCGATCCCTGCTTCGATTTTGCCCAAATCGAGCAAATCGCTAATCAAGGCGGTCATTGCGCCAGTGTTGCGCACCACTGCTTGCAAGGCATCGCGCTGCATCTCGTTGACTGTGCCCATGTGGCCATCGGCGACCAATTGGGCGTAGCCTTGAATTGCAGTCAATGGCGATTTAAGGTCGTGCGAAACCATCGAGACAAAGCGGCTCTTGATTTGGTCTAGCTCTTTGAAATGGGTAATATCTTGCAGCACAATCACTTGGCCGCCCAACGAGCTGTTTTGCAAGGGCGCGGTGTTGACTGCATAGTAGCGATTGTTGATCGCAATTTCTTTACTTTCATGATCTTCGCGGCGAGCCAAAATTGCCAACATTGGGAAGAAGGTAAGCAATGGCTGGTTGACCAAGCGACTATTAGAAACCCCAGCAATTGCGCCAGCGGCAGGGTTAGCAACCACAATTTGACCTTCATCAGTGAGCAAAATGCCGTCGCTGACCGATTCAATCACTGCTGCCAAGAGCGTGCGCTCCTCGGAAGCCGTCACATACAAGCGGGCACTTTCCATAGCAACTGCTGCTTGGCCCGCCAGAGCAGTCAAGAGTTGGCGTTCATAGGCATCGAAGGCATCGCGGCGCTCATCGGCGGCAATCAACAAGCCGTTAATCCCATCGCCAAGCATCAGCGGCACGCCGATCCAGCTTTCGCCCAATGGCTCTTCGTTATTGACCAAAAGCTCAATTTGGCTGCCTGCCGAGGTCAAAAGCACTGGCTCTTGATCGTTGAGGGCAGCACTAATTGGCCCCAATTTCAGCAGCGGTTGCTCTTGACCATTAATCAACGAAACCAAGGGCAAGGTTCCGCCTTTATCATCAACATGCAGCAGGGCAACCATTGGCGCGGCCAGCATTTCTGCACAGCGATAGGCCACTTTGCGCGCTACTTCAAGCGGATCGAGCGAGCTAGCCAATTCGCGGCTGGTCGAATTCAAGCCCTCTAAATCAAATACCCGTTGCTCAAGCTCGGCAAACAAATTGGCATTTTCAATTGCCACTGCTGCCTGAGCCGAAACCGAGCGTACCAATTCCAAATCGGCAGCACTGAAATGATCGATCCGTGGGTGGGTCAAGGTCATCACGCCGAGCACTTGATCTTCGCGCAACAGCGGAACCGCCAAGGCCGAACGCACACGGCCACGAGTTGAGGGCAATTCAACCCAGCGTTTATCAACCCGCACATCGGCGATGCGCGCGGCTTCGCGCTGGCGAAACACCCAGCCCGAAAGCCCAGCTTGCAACAAGGCTGCCGCCACCGATTCAGTCACCGATTGATCCATGCCATAACGCGCAACGATGCGCTGAGTAGTGCGGCCATCTTGCGATGAAATGATGATGCTGCCGCGCTCGGCGTTGACTGCGGCTACTGTATGTTGAATAATCCGCGAGAGCAATTGATCGGGGTCGAGCGAGCTAGCCAATTCGCGGCTAATGCCATACAGCAAGCGTAAGCGGTCGCGCTCTTCGCGCACTGCATTAAACAAGCGCGTATTGACCAAGGCCATGCTCAAAGCATTGCCCAAGGAGATTAAAAATGGTGGTGACCAGGCTTGAGTTTTGCGGCTTGAACCAACCAAGACCAGCGACATCAGCGCTTGCGGGCCTGCATCGAGCGGCAATGCGCCCCAAGCAACCTTGCCACCGACGCTGCTACAAATGCCTTGCAATAATTCATAGGGCATCTCGGCTAGCCAAGGCGGGCGATCTTCCCACACAATCGTGGCTTTGCTCAGCGGGCTTGGCGGAAATAATTCGGCTAATTGTTGAATAAGTTGCTCATTGAGGCCAACATGGCGCCATAAATGCCAGCGCATACCATTTTCGGCAGCGGTGTAGAGCAAGGCCACTTGGGCGCCAGTTGATTCGGCAATTGCGCTGAGTGTGGCATCGGCCATCGCGACCGGCTCCAACGAGCGGCCCATTTGGCGGGCAATTGCAGCAATGGCGGAAAGCTCAGCGGTGCGCTGACCATCGGCGCGGCGTTTGGCAACTGCTGCCGAAGCGCGGTTTAAGGCAGCCTGCACAGTTGGCAACGAAAAGGGTTTTAAGATGTAATCATACGCCCCGAGGCGTAGCGCACGGGTGGCACTTTCCAGCGAACCATAGCCAGTCATGACGATAATCGGCATGTCTGGGCGATTTTCGCGCACCCATTGCAACACCGTATAGCCATCAACATCAGGCATGGTGACATCAGTCAGCACGACATCAACGTCGCTTGCTTGGAGCGTGGCAATTCCGGCAGCACCCCCAACCGCAGTGGTAACGCTATAGCCTTGCCCTTCCAATAACAACCGCAACTGGCCACTTAAACGTGGCTCGTCATCGACCACCAAGATCTGTAATGGCAACTCATTCATCGGATTAACCAATCAACAATTCATCGGAATCAAGATCGGGCGATTGGCTGCGCTGGGCGGCAACTGGAATGCGCAAGGTAAAGTTCGAGCCTTTATCCACGGTGCTTTCGACCGAAATTGCGCCGCCAACTTGTTGCAAAATCCCATACACCACTGAAAGCCCAAGCCCAGTTCCTGTCACACCTTTAGTGCTAAAGAAGGGCTCAAAAATACGTTCGCGATGCTCAGGCGGAATCCCAATGCCTGTATCTTCAACATTGATAAAAATTTGGCCCTTTTGATGCGCCGAGCGAATGGTCAATTTGCCGCCATCGGGCATCGCGTCAATCGCATTGCGCACCAAATTGATGAGCACTTGCTTGCAGGCATCGCTGCTAATATTGGGCGCTGGCAAATCGGTTGCCAACTCTTGATAGAGTTTAACATTGGCTTTATCAAGTTGCGGCTTGGTAATGTGCATCAATGAAATAATCAAATGATTGAGATCAGGCGGCACACCATCGTTATTGGGCTGATAAAAATTAACCAAGGTATAGAGCAAGCGGGCAATCCGCGCCACTTCTTCATCAAGCCCTTGCACCAAATCGCCAAGCGCGCTGCCAGGCGTATGTTGCTGCGCCACCAACTCCAAGCCCGAGCGAATAATCGCCAGCGGATTATTGATTTCGTGAGCGAGTGACGCAGCCATGCGGCCCATACCCGACAGCTTTTCGGCCTCGACCAAACGGCCTTGAGTTTCACGCAGCGTGCTATAGGTGCGGGCGTTGTGCAAGGCAATCGAGGCATAGTCAGCCAGCATTTGCATCAAACGCTCGTCGCCTTCGTCGAAGTTGCGCCGATGAGTCGTCGCGGCCACCGTCAGCACTCCCAAGGCCTCAGTCCCAACCAACAACGGCACCATTAGCACTGCTTGAGCCAAATAATTGGCTTGCACCCGAATCCCATCGCGTTCAGAATTGATTCGAATTGGCTTGTTGGTTTTGATGGTGCGGGTTGCCAATTCATAATCGGTATGCTTGCTCAGTTCGCGCAAATGCAATGGGTTAATATTGTGTGAGGCTCGCACAACCAACTGATTATCATCAATTAATTGCACAAAACCTTCGTCTGCATTCGAAAGAAAGACCGAGGCCTCAACAATTCGTTCCAACAAATTGCTAGCATCGAGTTGGGCGGTCACCGCTTTGCCCACGCGATGCAACACGGTTAATTGGCGCACTTGGCCTTGTAATTGGCCAAGCAAGATTTCTTTTTCACGTTGCAAACGCCACTCGCGCAGCGCCCGATCAATCGCCTGAGCAACATCTTGCGGCTCAAAAGGCTTGATCAAATAATCACGCACGCCCATTTTGAAGGCCGTTACGGCGATCCGTTCGGAGCCTTCGGCGGTCATCAGCAAAATTGGCACGGTATTGCCATCGGTGCGCAGCTTACGCAGCAAATCCAACCCAGTGGTATCAGGCAGCTGATAATCGAGCAAAATGAGGTGCGGATGATGTTGGGTAATCGCGTTTAGCCCATTTCGCCCAGTTTCAGCCAACACGACCTGATATCCCAGCGAACGCAATTGAGCCTGAAGTTTCACCCGAATTGCTTCACTATCGTCGATTACTAGAATCGTTTCTTGACCACTTGCCATAGGCTCGCCGTTCTACAATGCTCAACAAGGAGATTCTCGCCAAAATCATACGACAGAGAAGCGTAGAACGCAAGGACGGATTAGCCGAAGGATGAAGCCAAAGACAGAAGGCAAAAGTCAGACGATAGAAAGAACATAGAACATACAACAGAGAGCATATGAATATGATCAATCTATTCGCAGCAGAACATAATCCTCATAATCTGTGCTCATCTGTGGCGAAAAATCAGCCTTCGCGATCTTCGTGTTCTTCGCGGTTTCCAGCCTTCGTGTCCCTTCGTGCTCTTCGTGGATCAACGGTCCTACTCAAAATTGCGCGTGCCGCCAAAGACGCGCCCAACTGGCATTGTCACAATAAAGCCTGTATTCGGTTTATTCAGCGAGCCAGTGATTTGCTCGGTGATTGCAACCAAATGCTCAACTTGGCTGCTTTGCACCACGCTGAGCAGCGTAAAATGGTGCATCTCATCGTCCTCAAGCAATTCGCGCAACGAGGGAAACAAGGGCGCATCATCACGATACAGGGCATTGCCAATTCGTCCAAGCCCAGTGCTACGCAGCACCGTCACGCCGCGCACACCTTGCTCCTCCCACGCCCGCAACACCTCGTTTAACAGATCAACATCATTTAAAATAAAGATCAGCGTTTCTAATTGGCCTTGATTCATGGTAATTGCTCCTTTGGTAAAACACCTAATTCGATGGGCTAGATTTTAGTTTGGTTGCGGGCGTGGGGTTTCTGCTTTCGGCGTTTGATCATTGCCAAACGACCAGCGCAAGACCAATGGCGTAACCAAGGTGGTTACCAGCACCATCAGTACCGTCATGGCAAACACATCTTCGCCAATAATCCCTTGGCGAATACCGACGCTGGCGACAATTAAGCCAACTTCGCCACGCGAAATCATGCCCAAACCAACCTGCAACGATTCTTTATTATTCATGCCGCCAAGTTTCGCGCCCAAGCCACACCCAACAATTTTGGTAACGATTGCAATCAAGCAGAGCAAGGCTGCAAAGAGCACCAAATCGCTTGGTAAGGCAAAAATATTGGCGTGCAGGCCGATGCTGGCGAAGAAGATCGGCACAAAGAAGGCATAGGTCAAGGTTTGCATGCCATCCTCAATGCGATTGTGATAGGGCGTGCGACCAAGAAATACGCCAATCAGAAATGCCCCGGTAATGGCGGCCACCCCACCCAAAGCTTCAGCACTCCAGGCAGCAAGCAACACCAAAACAATTGCGCTGCTCACCAGCGGTTGGCTAATTGGTAATTTGGCAGCTTTGCGGATAAGCCAAGGCAACGCGCGTAGCCCAAAAATACTCATCACGACGAAATAAAGCAGCATAACGCCCACAATGCTCAGCACTGTCATAATGCCGCCGCCACTGCTGGCAGTCAAGGCCACAAAGGTCGAGAGCAGCACAATCACCAAAACATCATCGACGATTGCCGCGCCAAGCAGCGATAAACCAACGCGCGAACGCAATTTGCCAAGCTCCAGCAAGGTTTGCGCCGAAATTGAAACGCTGGTTGCAGTTAGCAAAATGCCAATAAACAGGCTTTTGGTAAACGAGTAGTTGTTGGGCCAGAACCACGCTAGTGCAAAACCACCAATCAGTGGGATGATTACGCCCAGCACGCCTGCGATCGTCGAAACTTTGCCCGCCGCCAAAAGATCGGGCAATTTGACCTCAAGCCCAGCCACAAACATCAAGAAAATCACCCCAATTTCGGCAATTTCAAAGACGGTTGTTTGCAAGTGAGGGCTGGTAAAAAAGCCTAGTTGCAAAAAATTGAGCACACTGGGTCCAAGCAAAATTCCCACTAAAAGCTCGCCTAAAACTGCTGGCTGTTTGAGCTTGGTGCTGATAAGCCCGCCAATTTTGGCAGCCGCAATCAATACCGCCAAAGCCAGCACTAGCTGTAAGAGCGGCGACATGCCCTCCCCAGTAGCAGCTGCTGGCACTGGGGCAGCATTCGTTTGAACGACGATCAGCGACATACGCATCTCCTTGTTGGCTGCTTTGTGGCCAGCAAATGCAACCAAAACTAAACTAAAAAAGCCGCATTCCTGCGACTGACTCCACCATAGTTGTCTCGGCTGCGAGACGTATTCACTTTGACTATAGGCCTCTAATCAAGCACTGTACCCGAAAAAATCGGCTTGGTCAAATCTATTTTTCATCATATAGGTCATACTTATTCGTTAATTACTTTGTGGTATGATATTCAATACTACACAAATTATATTTACATAAGAGACATATATGTATTCACAAGAATTTATTATTACCAATGTAGCACTTCAAACACAATGGATGGTCAAACAAAGATTAGAAAAACTCCGAGAAGGCTTACATGATACGATGTCGATCAGCCCTTTTTTAATACCCATTATCTTTGACCTTCATCATGCCAATAACTTTTCCGATCTAGCTCAGTTATTAATTTCTGGCCATTTAATGATTGGACATTTTACTAGTTTTGGTAAATTTATTGACGAGAAGATTCTTCCTAATGTCTTTGGAACATTCAAATTAAGTAGCAAATATAGAGCTGCTAATTATCCATTAAATATCCCTTGTTTCAATGAAATCGATCATATTGTCCAAAGGGCTAATACTACTTCATTATTATCTTTAAAAGCTAGTAAATGGACAATTAATTTATCAGTAGCAAAAGAATTAAATACAGCCTTCTCAATTATTCTTCGTGATTATAAAGAAAGCTATAACGAGATCATTGTGGGGATATTTAATGGTAATAATGAAGGATTAACAGATAAATATGATATTATAAAAGGTATAAATCGAGGTAAATTTCATGATGTTGCCGATATACGTGCAAATATTCGAGTATTAGCAGGCCAATCATTTTGGAGTTGGCTCAATTATGATGAAGCTCAAACTCAGAATTGGGTTTTAGCTGGTATTTTAGAAGGTTTAAACCAAGCAGATTGTAGAGATGAAGCTGAAGTTCTACTTCAAAGTTATGTAAATTTATTTAACCAAAAGTATAACAGATATATCCAAAATGATGGTATAGTCAATTGGCAGCAACTCCTTTTAGATATTAATGGGTAAATTAAGATCGTTCATATACATTATTTTCAAGCTCGAATAAATTTATCTGTTGATTATTTTCATAATACGATATATCCCCTGCAAGAGCTTTTCCATTTTTCCAATAGCTTCGAGTACGTACATGAGGACGTAAATGAATTATTCGATAACCTTCCACTGATTGGGTCGTATCGCGTTCGCCCTGATTTATTCTAAACAATAAATCTTTTACTGTTTTACCTGAAACGATGCCTAACCGAATTGGTACTGCGTTTCCAATTTGTCTAAATTTAGCTGTAGTATTACCTGAAAATTTCCATGTCTGAGGAAACTCTTGAATAGCTGCTGCTTCGCCAACAGATATCGCACGCAATTCTGACGGATGACACATACTTGTCCCTGCATGATTAGGCAGGGTTACAACTGTAGGTGAAGGAAATGCAAAAGAGAGCTTGCGCCAATAAGCACTCCTTCCACCCTTAAGATACCAGCTTTTCCCCATAGATTCTTGTTGTATTTCAAGCGGCAAACTTCGCCAATTTCCGCCTGGTGGAATCATTGCAAGATATTTTAGCTTTCTGGGACTAAAATTTAGAACTTCAGGGCAGTGATCTACAAAACCCTGACCAATAACCTCTCCCAAGGTTTTAAATGGAGGTAGGTTATCCTCGATCCTATTGCTAAATTCAGGCAGTGGAAAATTCGCATCTAAGCCAAATCTATTACCAATACAAATAATTCTTTCTCTAATTTGTGGTGCACCATAATTAACTGCATTTACAATAAAACAATCGATATGATATCCAATATCATTGAATTTATTAAATAAGAGTTTTAATAAAGAGCCTTTGGAATAATATTCACTATTAATATCTTGACCATTCTTATTATTTTTTTTCGGGATTACAGGCATTGATAATAAACCACGAACGTTTTCCATAATAAAAGTTTGAGGTCGAAGTTCGTCAATAATTCTAAAAAATTCAAATAATAATTTCCCATTGGTAGATTCAATACCATCACGTTTACCAAATACGCTAAATGACTGACATGGCGGCCCTCCTACAACCAGCGGAATATCACCTTCGATTAGTGAGATTGAGCGAAGTTGCTGGGCCGAAACAGTATAAATATCATTTAAGATCGGAAGATTAGGGCGATTCAGACGGATCGTATTGATCGCTTCTTCATTATTTTCAACACATATAGAGGGATTAAATCCCTCGATCTCTAAGCCTAAATCTAGGCCCATCGCACCTGAAAAAAGCGAAATAAATTTAATTGAATCCATAACCTTGCCTGTAACCACTTAAAATAAAACAAATATGAATAAGATTAAATTGTAACATAAAAGCACAGATGTATCAATCGCTTCAGGTATGTTAAATGATAAAATTCATCCAATGGTTAACCCACAGTATGATATGATCTAGCGGATACTGCAATTAGCTTGATTTTAGTAAGGATGTTGCCCTATGAGCGATGCACCTGAAATGCTGCCCGACGAGCAGCCAGATGCTGCGCCAGTGTTCGATAAAGAAGCTGCCCGCGCCCGCTATCGCGCCATGATGCGCAGTTGGCCCATGCGTTTGATGTTTGCCATGACTGGTTTGGTGATTGTTGCAACTTGGGTTTTTGCCTTTGGTGCAGCCTATGGCCCCGATGTCAAAGAATTGCCCGGCCACGACGTTACGGTGGCGGTTGCTGATTGTAAGACGTGTCATAATGCTGGCCTGCCAACCGCGCCCAGTTTTAACCATAGTTTTGCTCCAACTTGTGGCTTTTGCCATGTGCAGGGCATGCCACCAACCACGGCTTTGACCAGCACATCGAGGTTGCGCTAATGCTCTATGCAGATACGATTGCTGCCTTGGCTACGCCGCCCGGGGTTGGTGGGGTTGGGATTATTCGGGTCAGCGGCCCGCACAGTTTGGCAATCGCCCAAGCCGTGATCAAACCACGGCGCAAAGGCGTTTGGCGCTCCTACCAAATGCGCTATGGCCATGTGCTCGACGAGCAAGGCCATGTTGTCGATGAAGTGTTGGCGGTTTTTTTTAAAGGCCCACGCTCGTTCACTGGCGAGGATATTCTAGAAATCCACTGTCACGGCGGCCCGCTACCGTTGCGCCGAACCCTCAGCTTGGCTTTGGCCCATGGCGCGCGCTTGGCGAACCCAGGCGAATTTAGTCTACGCGCCTTTGCCAATGGTCGCATTGATTTGGCTCAAGCAGAAGCAACCCTCGACGTGATCGAAGCTCAAACTAATTTGGGCCTGAGTTTAGCGCTCGATCAGCTTGGCGGTGGGCTTTCACGTGATTTGCGCAGCCTGCGCGAGCAGTTGATGTATCCATTAGCCTATGTCACTGCACTAACCGATTTTCCCGAAGACGATGTGCCAAGCGAGGAATTGCTGCCGCCGTTGCAACAAGCCCACAGTCTACTCAGACAATTATTGGCCGGAGCCGATCAAGGCGTGGTTGTGCGCGAAGGGGCGCGGGCGGCGCTGGTTGGTCGGCCAAATGCTGGCAAATCAAGTTTGATGAATGCCTTGTTGCGTACTGAACGCGCGATCGTCACCGCGATTCCTGGCACAACCCGCGACACTTTGGAAGAAACCGCCAATCTTGGCGGCATACCGGTGGTGCTGATTGACACAGCGGGCATTACTGAAACCGACGATGTGGTTGAGCGAATTGGTGTCGAACGCTCGCGAGCAGCCTTGAGCAAGGCCGATTTGGTTTTGCTGTTGATCGATGGCTCTCAGCCGTTGAGCGTCGAAGATCTGGCGATTGCTCAATTAACCCACGAACGGCCAACTATTTTGATTGCAACCAAGGCCGATTTGGGCCAACACGCCGATTTAACCCCGCTGAGCCAAGCGCATCCTGCGCTGCGCGGCAGCATCGCAATCTCGTCGCAGGCTGGCACGGGCTTGGATTATTTAGGTACAATGGTCGCTGAGCAATTGCTTGGTGGTTTGCCACTCAGCGATGCCCGTTTAGTGACCAATCCACGCCACCGTGATGCCCTGCGCCGCGCCAACGCCGCCCTTGAGCAAGCTATCCAAGGCTTTCAAGAAGGCCGCCCAGTTGATCTGATTGCCATCGATTTGCATGAGGCAATTGCCAGTTTGGGCGAAATTACTGGCGAAACTGTCGAGCATGATTTATTGAATCTGATCTTTAGTCGCTTCTGTATTGGCAAATAAGTGCGCACCCAGCAAGGAGCAAGCCCGTGCTAGATTCAAAGCAGCTACCCGTCGAACGCGCCAAACTTTACGCTCGAATTATGCTCGGCATTACAGCGCTGTTTTTGCCAATTCCCATTATCGGTTGGGAAAATGTGCATTCGCAGATTAATTTTTATGTGGCGATTGTGCATGGCTTGCTCATCGTTGGCTATATTTTTCTGGTTAAGCCCAATAATCTGTATCCATTAACCTTATTGTTGCACTTTGCCAGTTCGGTTACAGTCGCAATGATCAATCATAATGTTGGGGGATTTGTCTCATATCATTTTGCAACTATTTGCATTGAATTGGTTGGTGCTGGCTTTATTTTGGCGCGCGGGCGTTGGATTTTCGCAGCGGTAGGAATTAGTATTTTTACCCATCTGATTGCGATAAGTATCGAAATGAATCGCACATGGGGCTTTAACGATCCCGATTCGTTACTGATGATGAGTGTCAGTGATAATTACAAATATCTAGCCATGGTTTCGCAAACAATTTTACTGATTGGGACTGGGGTGATTATTGCTGCGCTGATGCACGTCATTAATCAGCGTGAACAAGCGTTGGAGCAATCGCGCCAAGCTATGCAGCAACGCTCCGATGAGCTAGCCAGCTTGGCAATTCGCTTAGAAACCTCAAATCAACAATTGGTTTCAACTGAAACAACCTTGCGCCAAACCGTTGCTGCGCTGACCGTAGCAGCCCTGCCAGTTGGCGACGATGTGGTGGTGCTGCCATTAGTTGGTGGCTTCGATGCCCAACGGGCCGAAGCGGTGGAAGCGTCCTTGCTTAGCTATTTGCACGAACAACGAGCCAACACCTTAATTCTTGATCTGACGAGTGTGCCAGCAGCCTCGGAAACCTTGCTGACCATGCTCGAACGGATTATCCAAGCTGCCCGTTTGTTGGGCGCACGCGTAATTTTGGCTGGATTGCAACCAGAAGTCGCGCCAATGATGGTAAAGTTAAAGCTCAACCGCCAAAATGTGCTTTCGGCACCAACCTTGGCGGCAGCCTTAGAACTTCGTTCAACCTAAGCATAAGGGGGATTGTGTGGAAACAACCCGCGCTCATGTGATTGTGACTGGAACCGTGCAGGGGGTGAATTTTCGGGCAAATTGCCGCGACCAAGCCCGTTTGGCCAAGGTTGGCGGTTGGGTCAAAAACCTGCCCGACGGCAGCGTCGAAGCAATCTTTGAGGGCAGCCAAGCAGGGGTGCAGCGCATGATCAGCTGGTGCTATAGCGGCCCAATTCATGCCAAAGTGCAGCATGTTGAAGTCACCTGGCAAGAGCCAACCCATCGCGAGCCAACTTTTGATATTGCGTGGTAATCAACAATGACAATTAAATCAATTGGCATCTTGCTGTTCAACGATGCAGAGGAATTGGATTTTATCGGGCCACTGGAAGTGTTTGGCATGGCCAGCAATTGGGTTGATCTGACGATCAATACGGTTGCCGAGCAAGCCCAAACTGTCAAAGCCCGCTATGGCCTAAAAATTCAGCCAGATTATGGCTTTGCCGATGCGCCAGCTTTTGATGTGGTGTTGGTGCCAGGTGGGCTTGGAGCCCGCACTCATGCCCGTCACAACAACCTAATTCTCGATTATTTACGCCACCAGCGCGATCGGGGCTGGGTGGTTTCGGTTTGCACTGGAGCCTTGGTGCTTTCGGCTGCTGGCTTGCTCGATGGCCAACGGGCCACAACCCACTACACTGCCTTTGATCTTTTGGCCGAAAATAGCCAGATTACGGTCGAGCGCGAACAGCGCTATATCATCGCGCCGCCAATTGCTAGCTCAGCGGGTGTTTCTGCAGGCATCGATTTGGCGCTCGCCTTGCTGGAAACCTGGTTTACCCCAGAACTGCGTGCCCAAGTTGCCGAGCGGATCGAATGGCGCTAGGATCGTTTCCCGCTTGCTAGCCGAGAAATAGCTATGTCACACAGCAACCAGCGGCGCATTCAATGGCTCTATTGGCTTTTGGCCTTGCCAGCGCTTGCTTTTTTTATGCTCTTTTTTGGCGTGCCACTGTGGGCAATTATGCAACGTGCCTTTGCAGAAAAGGGCTTGTTGGTTGCCATCCAAATAGTCGTGAGCAACCGTAGCTTGCTGCATGTCGTGGCCTGGAGTGCTTGGCAAGCCAGCCTTTCGACCCTGTTTACCTTGCTACTTGGTGTACCAACCGCCTATCTTCTGGCGCACTATCACTTTCCCGGGCGGGCATTAATTCGCTCGTTGATTGCAGTGCCATTTGTGTTGCCAACGGTGGTTGTCGCCTTGGCTTTTCGGGCTTTGCTTGGCGAGCGCGGCTTGGTCAATCGCTGGCTGATGGCGTGGTTTGAGCTTACGCACGCGCCATTGCAGCTTGAGCAAAGCCTTGGCATGATTTTGCTGGCTCATGTTTTTTTCAATCTGACGGTTGTTGTGCGGTTGCTTAGCGCCTATTGGAGCAACCACGACCAGCGTTTGGAGGCTTCGGCCAATGTGCTGGGCGCGCCACGCTGGCGGGTTTGGCTCGAAGTGACCTTGCCATTAGCAATGCCAGCCTTGTTAGCAGCAGCGTTGTTGGTTTTTACCTTTACCTTTTCGGCCTTTGGCACGGTGCTGTTATTGGGCAGTAGCCAACAACGCACCATCGAGGTCGAAATTTATGATCAAGCGATTCGCCAATTTAATTTGCCAGTCGCCGCAACCCTCTCGCTATTGCAAATTCTCACCAGCCTGGGCTTGACCTTGGCCTATACGCGGCTTGTGCGGCGGAGCAGCGTGGCTCAAGAAGCCCAGCAATTGCCGTTGCGTCGTGCTCAGCGTTGGTCAACCCGCTTGGCTATTGGCTTGGTGATGCTGCTGGTGGGGAGTCTGATTGTCTTGCCATTGGGCAGTTTGTTGCTTGGCGCATTGCGCATTGATGGCCAGTGGAGCCTTGAATATTTTCGTATGTTGAGCATCAATCAGCGCGGCAGTTATGCCTATGTGCCGCCAACCCAAGCGATGCTCAACTCACTACGTTATGCAGGTATTACCATGGTTTTGGCTTTGGGGTTTGGCTTACCGTGTGCCTATTTGCTGGCTCAGCCCCAAGCCCGCCTCACCAAGCTGCTCGATGGTCTGCTGATGTTGCCCTTGGGCACGTCGGCGGTGACTGTCGGTTTAGGCTATATTATCGCGTTTCGTTCGTATGAACTTTGGAGCTGGGAAACCCCTGATCTGCGGCGTTGGTCGGGCTTGTTGCCGCTCGCTCATACCTTGCTAGCTTTGCCATTTGTGATTCGCACAATGTTGCCTGCCTTGCGGCGTTTAAATCCCCGTTTACGCGAGGCTGCCCGCATGTTGGGTGCAAAACCATGGCGGGCTTGGTGGGAAGTTGATTTGCGCTTGCTCCTGCCAAGCATCATGGCTTCGGCACTCTTTGCCTTTACTGTTTCGTTAGGCGATTTTGGGGCGGCGCTGGTGGTGAGCGTAACCAGCCCAGATACGGCCACTATGCCCGTAGTGATCTTTCGTTTTTTGGGCCAACCTGGGGCAAGCAACTATGGCCAATCCTTGGCAATGAGCAGCCTGTTGATGCTGGTTACCTTTGTGAGTTTTGGGCTGTTGGAGCGCTTCCGCGACCAAGGCAGCGAATGGTGATAACTAGACAGAATGGAGTATAATAGCATTAGAATCCGTTGGCTTGGCGAAGGATGGTTGCATGAAACGAGGGTCGGTACGCCGGACAATGATCATCATTGCAACCGTGCTTTTGAGCCTAATGACTGGGTTAAATATCGTTGGGGTTATTGAGCGTAATTGGCTGAATGATGATATTGAATATGTGATTGATCTCGAAGATGCAGAACGCTTAGCCCGCGAAATTAGCCTCTATACCCAATATCAAGCTCATGCGCTCGATGCCTATGCCTTGGGCTATGCAGATGAGCGCGAACACTATACCCGTTATCGCCAAGCCTTCGATGATAAACGCCTCGAACTTGAACAATTCTTCCAGCACATGCAACCAAGCCCCGAGACCAAAGCCGCCTTCGATCAGGTGCAAAAGCTCAGCGCCGATTACCAAGATGCAGGCATTGCTTATCTCGCCCAAATCGATTTACGCATCCAAGAAGCAGCGCCAACCCGCTCTGCAGCTGAACTCGCTGCTTGGGAAATTCTCGATGAGCGTGCCGACCAACTCGACGCTGCCAGCCAAGTCTTATCCGATATTATTGACGATCAATCTGAAACCCTCGAAGCCTCGATTACTAAGCAAAATGGCCGTATGATTGTCGCCTTAACTGGCCGCAGTATGGCAATATTTGTGCTGCTCATTTTATTCGTTTACTATCTGCTGGGGCGGGTTGGTAGTCAATTTAACCTTGTGCGCGATGGGGCGCAACGCTTTGCCGATGGCGATTTTTCGAGCGATATTCCGATTCGGCGCTATGATGAAGTTGGCCAGCTTGCTGCTAGTTTTAACACCATGGCCCAAACGATTCGCGGCCAAATTGAGCGGCTTGAACAAGCAAAGGATCACGCGCAACGCTTGCAATTTGTGGCCGAAGAAGCCAACCGCGCCAAAAGTAATTTCTTGGCTAATATGAGCCACGAACTGCGCACGCCACTCAACGCGATCATCGGCTATAGCGAAATTCTGCAAGAAGAATGCGAAGACCTCGGCCAAACCGCCATGATCGACGATCTCGATCGGATTCGGCTTTCAGGTCGCCATTTGCTGACCTTAATCAACGATATTTTGGATTTGGCCAAGATTGAATCAGGCAAGGTTGAAATTTTGCCTGAGGAAATTTCGCTGCCCCAATTATTGCACGATGTGCGCTCCACCGTTGATCCAATGATTATCAAAAATGAAAATCGCTTGGTGATCGAATCGGCGGCGGGCTTGCTGACGATGATTAGCGATGAAACCCGCTTGCGCCAGATTTTAGTCAATTTGCTGAGCAATGCTGCCAAATTTACCGAGCATGGCCGCATTACGCTCCGGGTGCAGCCCAGCGAAGAAGCTGGCTGGATCAATTTCAGCGTGCATGATAATGGCATTGGCATGAGCAACGCCCAATTAGCGCGCTTATTTCAACCATTTACCCAAGCCGATGCATCAACGACGCGCAAATATGGCGGCACTGGGCTTGGCTTGGCCCTAAGTCGGCGTTTGGCGCAACTGCTTGGCGGCGATATTCGGGTTCAAAGTGAGTTGGGTGTTGGCTCGACCTTTAGCGTACATCTGCCGCAATCGGTCATCGATATGACTCCAGTTTCGTTGCTTGATGAAGCGCCAGTGATTATTAGCGAAGCCAACAATAACCAACCAAAAGTGCTGATTATCGACGACGATCGTAACGTGCACCACATGCTTTCGCGCACGCTCAAGCGCGAAGGTTGGAGCGTTTTGAGTGCGCTCAATGGTGAAGACGGCTTAACGATGGTCCGAAGCTATCATCCAACCGCGATTTTGCTTGATGTGTTGCTGCCAGGCCATATCAACGGCTGGGAAATTCTGGCTGAAATCAAGGCCGATCCAGCGATTGCCGAAATTCCGGTGATTATGCATACGATTGTGGCTGAGCCGAATCAAGGCGTTTCATTTGGGGTATACGATTATTTGATCAAGCCTGTTGATCGCGGTCAATTATTGCGCACCCTGCGCAGTTGTATCGACCCGCAAAACGATAAAACCCAATTAGTCTTGGTTGTTGACGATGATCAGGATAGTCGGGCGATGTTGCGGCGCATGCTCGAAGGCGCTGGCTGGAAGGTTTATGAGGCAGCCAATGGCCGCGAAGCCTTGGGCGCATTGCATAGCCGCCCCTTTGGAGCCATGATTCTCGATTTGATGATGCCCGAAATGGATGGCTTTGAAACGATTGCTGCTTTGCAAGAGCTTGAGCAATTCCGCGATCTGCCAATTATTGTGGTTTCGGCCAAAGAGCTAACCGAGGAAGAACGGCAACAACTCGAAGCAACCGTTGAACGCGTGGTTAGTAAGGGGAATGTGCGGCGTGAAGAGATTTTGGCCTTGGTTCGCGAGCAAGTTCGGCGGCGGGTGGAGCAACCGCCTACAACCACGTAAATTGCTGCGCTGGAGCATACGTTTGATGCTTGCGCTTGCAATTGCTTTATTGCTGGTCAATAGTTGGGTGCGTTGGGCAACCGCCGATTATCGTTTTGCTGATGTGGCCAGCATTCCAACCCAACAGGTTGCAATTGTGTTTGGTGCTGGCATTCGCAACAACCAACCAAGCGCAGCGCTGCGCGAGCGGCTTGATGGCGCAATTCGCTTGTATCAAGCAGGCAAAGTGCAACATCTCTTGATGAGTGGCGATAATAGCCAGGTTAATTATGATGAAGTGAGCGTGATACGCGAGTATGCGCTGGCCCATGGCGTGCCTGCTAGCGCAATTACCCGCGATTATGCTGGTTTCAGCACCTACGAAACCTGCTATCGGGCCAAGGCGATTTTTGGCCTCGAACAAGCCATCCTTGTGACCCAAGACTATCATTTACCCCGCGCAATCTACACCTGTCGCGAGTTGGGCTTGGCGGCGATTGGCCTGAGCATTCCCGATTGGAGCTATCAGCCAGAACAGGCCACAACCTACTATCCGCCAATGACCCAAGTGCGCTACACCACCCGCGAATGGTTAGCACGTTGCAAAGCGCTGTTTGAAGTGCATATTAGCCAGCCGCAACCAACCTTTTTGGGGCCATCCGTCGGCTTGGGCGAAACCACCAGCGCCCAACAATAAAGCAGCAACCGCCGAAATTGGCTGCAACTTCGGCGGTTGTGGAATAACTATTCGACGGTAGTTGGCTCAGTTTGAGCGATAAATGGCAGCTCGACCACGGTTGCTTGCTGATCGCCAACGCTGAGTTGGCTGCCAAGATCGTGGCCAGTGCGCACATAGCCCAAGCCAATGTGCTGATTCAAATCTGGCGACCAAACCACGCTGGTCAATGTACCAGCATCTTTGCCATTGCTGGTTAATGGAGTGGGTACTTCAATTGCGCCGCTCAGTTGCAAGCCTTGGAGCTTTTTAGCCAAGCGTCCGCGACTATCCATGCGGGCAATAATTTCTTGGCCGATGTAGCACCCTTTGTTAAAGCTGACTGCATCCCACAAATTGGCTTCCAGTGGAATGAATTCTTCGTTGAGTTCATTTAAGGCTGGGTAACCAGCTTCAACCCGCAACGTATGGTAGGTTTCGCGGTCAAGCAAGCTAGCTTTAGCATCGTCAAAGGCTTCACATAAAGCATCAGCTGCTGCCAGATCAGCAAAAATTGCCCAGCCAGCGCCACGCATTGGGCGAATGCGGGCCAAGCGCACTGGACAGCCATCGATTTCCGCGCTGACATGCTGCCACAAACCAACCTGCTCTAGGGCTTGGTTGGTCAATTGTTGTAAGATTGCGGTGGCTTGGCTGCCATACACCCGCATCTGATGCACGCTCTCGGTAACATCGCGCACCTTAAATTGATCGCCATAAAACTTGTTGCGGCCAAAATAGGTGGTTAATTGTGCGCCGCGATTGGCGCTGGTAATTGCCCAAATCGTATCATCATTAATCGCCAAGATCGTGATTAAATCGATAATTCGCCCAATATTGGTGGTCAGCACAGTAATTTGGCCAGTGCCAGGGGCCAAATTGAGCACAGCATTGGTCGAAAGCCGATTGATCAACACCAAACGGTCACGGCCTGTAATTTCCACACACCCAGCCGACGAGCGATCCAGATAGACTGCTTGCTCGCTGGCAGCTCGATACGCCTGTTCATTCATAACCAACGACCTCCTCTAGTTGCTTGGTTGTTGTGGGTCAAGGGCTTGTTGCAAAACATCGGCAAATACGTCGTAGGGTTGGGCGCCCACAACCAAGTAGCGTTTGGCAAAAACACTGGCGGGCACGCCACTCAAGCGTAGTTGCTGGGCTAACGCAATATCTTCTTCAACCGCAGCATCGTAGAGTGGCTCGGCCAAACTTGCTGCTAAATTGCTGGCATCAAGCCCAACCGATTCGGCGCACGCGGCCAAAACTTCAATTTGGCTAATATCTTGGCCTTGCAACCAATAGGCGGCTAATACAGCTTTGGCAAAACCATTGCCAGCGCCCTGTTGTTCGGCCCATTTGGTCGCTCGATGTGCCCAACGGCTATCAATGCCAAACGGCCCTTGTTGAATATCAACCCCATATTGAGCTTTGGCCATCGCCACCATCGCTGGCGTTTTTTCGGCAATAAATTGGCGATATTGGGCATCTGGTGGCGGCGAGCCAAATGGCCGCAATTCAAAGGCGTGCCATGTCAATTCAATATCGTGAGTTTCTTCCAAGCGTTTTAAGCTGGTTGAAACAAGAAAACAAAAGGGGCAAACGAAATCCGACCATACATCAACGCTAACCGACATACTAGCTTTCCTTTCCGCGCAAGTCCAACCGCCAACAAGGCCCAAACCTCAATCAACTGGCGGCCTTTTCAGTCTACCACGAGCCGCCGATTGTGGTAGACTAACCAAACACATGAGCTATTAAAGGGATTGGGCAATGAAAATTCTCCACCTCGCAGATATTCACATTGGCATGGAAAATTATGGTCGGCTTGATAATGCAACTGGCCTCAACACCCGCTTAATCGATTATCTTGATCGTTTTGCAGAAGCCTTGCAGATTGGCATCGAGCAGGATGTTGATTTGGTGCTGATTGCTGGCGATATTTATAAAAACCGCACACCCAACCCAACCCATCAACGTGAATTTGCCCGTCGCCTGCGCAGCGTTTTGGATCGGGGCATTCCGGTGTTTATTTTGGTTGGCAACCACGATGTTTCTGCCGCCGCTGGCAAAGCCCACTCGGTCGAAATTTTCGATACGCTGGCGATTGACGGCGTGACGATTGCCGATCGGCTTGGGATTCATACGATCGAAACCCGCGCTGGCAGCATTCAAATTGTGGCTGTGCCTTGGATTAGCCGCCATGCAATTTTAACCAAAGATGATATTCGTGAATTGCCATTTGCCGAACTCGAAGCCGAATTGTTGCGGCGGGTCGGGGCTTGGCTCGAACAAGTGCCAGAGCGTTTGCGCGGCGATTTACCAGCTATTTTAACCTTTCATGGCACGGTTTCCAATGCCACTTATGGCGCTGAACGCTCGGTGATGTTGGGCAATGATCTGATTTTACCACCATCGCTTTTGGCTCAGCCAGGCATTCAATATGTGGCGTTGGGCCATATTCATCGCTATCAAGTGCTGAGCCAAAATCCCCCGATGATCTACCCTGGCTCGATTGAACGGATCGATTTTAGCGAGGAAACCGAGCAAAAACAGGTGGTGATTGTTGAAATTGAAAATAATTGGGAAGATGCGACCTTCCAGCCAATTCCGGTGCATCCACGCCCCTTCGTTACGATTAAAGTTGATGTAACTGGCAGCAGCGACCCCATGGAGCGGGTAGCCCAAGCAATGAGCAAACGTGATTTAGCAGGTGCTGTGGTGCGCCTGTTGATTAGTGCTGCCGCTGAGCAACGCCCGCAACTTGATGAAGCAGAACTGCGGCGTTTGCTTGAAGCTGCCGAAACCCATGTGATTGCCAGCATCGCGATTGATGCCAAACGCAGCGAACGCACGCGCTATGCAGCAGTTGCCAGCGAATTGAACGAAGGGCTTACGCCCCGTCGTGCGCTTGAAATCTACCTTGAGAGCAGCAACATCAGTGCTACCCGCCGCGAGCACATGCTCAAAGCAGCCGATGCCCTGATCAAAGCAGAGCAGGCAAGCGAGCATGCATAAAAGGCAGAAGGCAAAAGGCAAAAGTGAGCAGAGAACAGAGAACATAATCCTCATCATCTGTGCCAATCTGTAGCTAAAAAATTAGCCTTTGTGTGCTTCGTGTCCTTCGTGCCCTTCGTGCTCTTCGCGGTTAAAAATAATCTTCATGTGCTTCGTGCTCTTCGTGGATCAATCGAGGGTAGGAACAAAATCTGCTATCCTAACGTTGATCTCGCAGTGAGGTTGGCACAACGCCAATTCTAATTAAGGAGTTTTACCGAATGCGTAAGGGAATTTTGCTGCTCGTATTGACCTCCGTTTTAGCAGCATGCGGCACCACACAAAGCACACCAACGGCTGCGCCAACTGCGACAGTCGCGGTAACCCCCACGATCGATAGCGCGAGCTATCCAACCCCTGACTTAGCTCAAAGCGAAATTGGCCTGATGATGATTGACAGTGTGGCAGTTACGGTCAAAGAATCGATGCCGCCCCAAGTAATGGTTGAAATTAACGGCATGCTCAACGATGGCTGCACCGCATTCCACGAAGCAAAGCAATCGGTCGAAGGTAACACGATTAAAATTGAAGTAACGACGATTCGACCAAAAGATGCAATGTGTACCCAAGAAATCTCACCATTTAGCACCACGATTCAAGTTGATGCGCAACTCCAACCAGGCGAATACACGATTCTGGTCAATGATGTTGCTGAAGCGCTTAAATTGTAAACTTGCAGATAGCTTATTATGCAGCGGGGAGCCTTGGCTCTCCGCATTTGGTTTAATCGAGAGCTGATGCCGATTTTGACAGATCGCCAAGCTGTTCTAAAATATCGAACACAGATAACAACCATGGAAGTTAGCTATGAAACAATTTCGGTTTATTGATTTATTTGCAGGTATTGGCGGATTTCGGCTCGGGCTTGAGGCTGCGGGAGGTATTTGCGTTGGCTCAGCCGAGATCGATCAACAGGCGATCAAGGTTTATCGCCAAAATTGGCCGACCGATCGATCAGATCATAATCTAGGCGATATTACAGCCCTTCAGCAATTGCCTGCCCACGATTTGTTGGTTGGTGGTGTGCCATGTCAACCATGGTCAATCGCAGGCAAAAATCAAGCCTTTGATGATCCACGGGGGAAATTATGGGTCGATGTAATCCGTTTAATCCGAATAAATCAGCCACGAGCTTTTATATTTGAAAATGTTAAAGGTCTGATCGATCCACGCAATCGTCTATTTCTAGAAACTATTCTCGATAGTTTTAAAGCTGAGGGTTATAACGTTTACTACAAGTTATTAAATTCGTTTGATTATGGGGTGGCGCAAAATCGTGATCGGGTATTTATTATTGGGATTCAACAAAAATTGGGTTTGCCCGATTTTTCATTTCCCGAATATAGTGAATCAAAACAACGGCTTTATGATCTTTTAGATAATCTTCAAGCTCCTTCTATTATTCCTGAATCGATTCCGATTCAACGCAATTTATTTGGTGAGCGGATTGAAGTAGGTTTCAATAAATTAACCCCGCGTGGCGCATTCAATGATTTCTTCATCCTTAACGATATTCGGAATGGACCAACTAGTATTCATAGCTGGGAAATCTATGCTACAACTGAACGTGAAAAGCAAATTTGTACAACGATTATGCGCAATCGGCGTAATCCACGCTATGGTGATTGTGATGGAAATCCAATGAGCTATTCGGATATTGCGGATTTGGTAACTGATTTAGCTGAACCAGAACTGCAAGCCTTGGTACAAAAACGAATTTTACGTCAATATGAAAATGGTAAATACGAGTTTTTCAATCGCCGTTTGTCTGGCGGGATCGACGGAACATATCGTATTTTCTTACCACATGCTCGCTTCTTTGGTACGTTAACTGCGCGTGGAATGCACGATGAAATTGCCGAAATCAGTGTTAGCGGAGCAAACGCCGCAGAATATAAGCAAAATTTCATTCAACAAATATTAATCCCCAAACGCCATCGTCCAATTACCGTCAATGAAGCCGCCCGCATCCAAGGATTTCCTGCAACATTTAAGTTTCATTCCAATCAATCGGCTAATTTTCGCCTGATTGGCAATAGTGTTGCCCCACCTGTTATTATGGCCTTGGGTAAAGCACTCCAAACAATTAATCTATTTGAGCCTGAATTGTGTGAGGTTTAGGCTATGGCGATTAATCCGATTACTCGTAACAAAATTAAAGATTATTTGAATGGGTTTATCGATCAGCAGTTGGCCGTTTATAGTCAACGAAATCTACGGGAATTTCATGATGTTGATAGTTATCTAGCAGCTATTTCATCAGATGGAGATCTGAAGCCATTTCACGCTTCAATTATTCCATCTGCGATTATGCGTTTAAATCGCTTTGAACGAAGCCTAAGTACAGGGCTTGGCTCAACATTCGAGGAATGTGCACGCTTAATCGCGCTTGATCATCATGCAGTTGCTATCCGTAGCTACGATATCCAAGCATCACTTGATCAAGCAGTTTGGGCTAGTATCGATTTATTAATTTCAAATATTGATCGTAACATCCCATCTATTCAATTACTGAAATGCTTGAAAAACTTCAATCAATCGTATTAACTGGGATAGCAGAAAATCATGTTGTTCGGGCCGATCTGTATATTCAACGCCATGATGGTAGTGAGTTATTCTTTGAAATTAAGTCACCAAAACCGAATAAAGGCCAATGTCTTGAAGTTATGCAGCGGTTATTACGAATTTACGCAATCAAACAACAATCTGCAATACCAATCAATGCATTTTATGCAATGGCTTACAATCCTTGGGGAGCTAATCGAGCAAGCTATACCTATAGCATGGTTAAAAAGTATACCGACTTTACAAATGCAGTAGTCATTGGGCAAGAGTTTTGGTCGTTGATTGGCGAACCATCAACATACACTGAACTACTTGAAATCTATCGTGAGGTTGGGCTATCAAAATCATCTGAGATAACCCAAAAACTTTTGTAATACCTCTATAACGGCTCGCAAAAATGGGAGATGCGCCGGAGTTGGCCAACGATATTGCGGCTCCACGGCCAGCTAAACCAAACTGGATACAACATACACAACCTCTTTCACGAGTGTTTGATTAAAGAGCAAGCCCAACGCTTCGAGGCATAGCGCAACATCCACTGGCGATTTGGGCTTGCTTGAGTTGTATTCTAGCAACTGGCTATGAAAAAGTTGTGGAGAATTATTGAACATTCGCGAACAAAAGTGGCATTTGGGGCTTGCCGCGCAGCATTCAAGGTTGTAAGGTAGACCATAGGAGCAATGTTGCTCGGCTAGAAAGGGCTGTTGATATGATTGTTGATCTTTCTACGCGCTTGGATTGTGCTGCTAGCACCGCGATTGAGCATGTCACAACATCACGCCTTTTAGAATATGTGGCCAAACCGTTGGTCCGGTTTGTACCGAAACAACCACGCCAGCTGCCAACGATTTGGCACGATGGCACCTATTGGGTCGAGTTGCGTTTATTTGGTCTGATTCCCTGCGGCAAACAGGCAATCGTCATCTCGCACCCACAGCAACATCCATTTACCTTGCGCGATAATGGCTATAGCCGCCTTATCAAACGTTGGGATCATACGATTGAGGTGGCGGTTGAAGGCACAAGCACGCGCTATCGTGACCATCTGATAGTTGAGGCTGGCTGGCTAACCCCAATTATCTGGTTCTTCGCTCAAGTTTTTTATCGCCATCGGCAGCGGCGTTGGCGCCGTTTAGCCGCCAAACGTTTTCGTTATGAGTAGTATTTTGCTTGACCAAACCAACCCAGTGGTACAATTGTGTATTCGCGGGGTGCAGGCCGAAATGCACGATCACATTGCTGTTGCTCAAGCTGCCTATCAGCAAGCTTGGGCTATGCGCCAAACTGCCTTGGATGGCTGCATTGCGGCCCATTATTGTGCTCGTCATCAACCACCAATGATTATGCTCGAATGGAACCAGCTTGCGCTCGAACAGGCACGTTTGGTTGAACAAGCGGCCATCAGTGATTTTCTGCCATCGCTGTATTTGAATTTGGCTTGGTCGTATGAACAAACTGAGCAGCTCGCCCTCGCAGTCGCGCATTATCGACTGTGCTTGGCTAGCCTCGTTGGCTTGGAAGCTAGCCCCTATCACACCATGATTCAGGAAAGTGCTTTGACCGCGTTGCAACGCCTAGATCGGTAGCGTCCAATCGTAGCGCACCGCGCCCAAGCGCATGGCGGCGGTAATGCCAGTACAGACCAACACCGCCAGCGCATCAAAATTAAGATAGGTACATAACAGATAGCCACACGCGCCGACAAAGGCACAGGTTACATATAATTGAGTGCTGCGCTGAAACACCAAGGGAATTTCATTGCACAAAATATCGCGCAGCATGCCACCAACCGAGGCCGTAATCACGCCCATCAAGGCGGCGATGAAGGCTGGCATCGAGGCTTCGAGGCCATAGGCCACGCCAACCGCTGTAAACAGGCCCAAGCCAAAGGCATCGGGAATTATAATTGCCTTTTCGGTCAGCGCAACCCAATCGGCTTTGGCCACAAAAAACGAGCCAATCGCCAATGCCAACATCAACATTGGGTAAATTGGCTGTTGCACCCAGTAGAATGGGCGCCGATCGAGCAAGATATCCCGTACTGTTCCACCGCCAAACGTGGTGACAAACGCCACCGTATACACGCCAATTAAATCGAATGAGCGACGGCGGGCAGTAATAATGCCCGAAATGGCAAAGGCAATCGTGGCACAAATTTCAATAAGCGAGAGCAGCGTTTCCACAACATCCTCTGAGTTTTAAGCTAATACAAAACCGCGCCGAAAAATCAGGCGCGGTTCATGTCGCGATTGTCTATCACTATACCACGAAGTTGCGATTGATCTATAGCTATTTAGGGCATGGTTGCGCTAGCTGGATAAGCGCCATGAGCAGCCAAATATTCATCTTGCAACAAGTCCATCACAATGTCGTCGTGCCAACGCCCGTTGCGAAAATTGATTTGGCGCAAACGCCCAGCCACTTGGAAGCCAACTTTGCTATAGACGCGCTGGGCACGTTGGTTGTAATCGCGCACCGTCAATTGCAAGCGGTGAAAATTAAGCTCAGCAAAGACATAGCGCACCACCAAGTGCATTGCCTCGGTGCCATAGCCATTATCCCAAAACGCGCGATCAAGCATAATGCCCAATTCTGCCGAGCGATTTTTCAATTGTGCGCCCCAAACATTGGTGAAGCCAATCAATTGACCAGTTGCTGTTAGTTCAATCGAAAAGCCAACATCGCTGCCACCATCGCGAAACCAATGGTCAAACATCATCACATTCGTTGGTTCATGGCGCAAACGAATATCACCATCGGTTTGCAAAGCCATAATTTCTGGATCACCCCACCATTGATGAAATATCGGCAGATCTTCTTGGCCAACAGAGCGCAGGGTCAAGCGACTTGAGCTAAACATGGGGTATACTCCATCGTAATTAAGCAACCCTGATTGTAGCACGTTATTAGTAGTTTTGGCATGAGAGGAGCGATTATGCTCGATTTGACCCAGCTTGATCAAGCAGCCATGCTCACGCTTGCCCTCGATCATACCACCAATCCCGCGCAACTACGGGCGCTGGCCGAATGGATTAAGCTCGTTCACGTATCGCATTCAAATCAACCTAGCACGAGCTTGCATTATCTTACGACGCTTGCGCCGCAAGGCCCGCTAGCGATTTTCCTAGAACGGGCCAACACCTCGCCTGTAGTAGAAGCCTTGGTTGCCAACCCCAATACGCCAGCTCCAGTTGCTTTAGAATTTGCCGCCGCTGTTCCTGCTGCCTTCTTCGCTAATCCAGCGTTGGGTTCGTGGCTTTTGGCCAATCCCGAGCTGTTGCGCCAACTCGAGCCGCTGTATCTATTACAGTTGTTGCGCTATGCCAACATTCCAGCGCCGATTTTGGGGTTGATTCGCACAATGAGCCTCGCAATCGCGCAAACTGTGGAATTGGATATTGGCTCGAATCCAGCCTTGGCTACTGATTGGTATGCGCAATATCAAACCTATAAGCAGCGGGTTGCGTTGCCAGCTACCGAAGCTAGCCTTTTATTGCAAGAATTGCTGAGTTTGAATGCGATTAACGAGCCAATGTTGAGCTGGCTGCGCCAATCGAGCCTTGAGCAGCATCAACGCCTCTTTATGCAAGTTTCTGCCAACAGCACGCCAGCATTTGAGCCAAAAACGCTTGATTTCAGCCCAAAATATGTCACCCTGCTTGATGCACCACTTGCTGAGCGCATGTTGGTTGCCAATTCCAATGATGTTAAAGGCCTAGCAATTTTAGCCGAAGATGATGATCCTAATATTCGGCTTGTCGTAGCTCAGAATCCTGCAACCCCGCGCACAGTCCATCAACTGTTGGAGCTTGATGATTCGCAGCATGTGCGGGCAGCATTGGCGCGTAATCCCACCATTACGCCAAAATTATTGTTGATGCTGGCTCGCGATTACAGCTGGTCGGCGGTGCCCATTCGTGGAGCCGCAGCGCGTAATCCAGTTGCAACTCCTGAGATTCTAGCCCTTTTGGCCCAAGATCAGGCTTCGCTTGTGCGTCAAACAGTGCTTCAGAACCAGCACATTGCGCCAGAAATTGGTCAACAAGTTTGCCAACGGGCATTAATCGAAGCCTTGTATTCGCTTGATCCATGGCTCCAGCTGCTGGCATGCGGTCATCCTGCTACGCCAATCGAGCATTTGGCCAAGGCGGTTAACTCGCCGTGGTGGCTTGGGCGGGCTGCCTTGGCCGAAAACCCCAGTTGCCCACCCGCAGTGCTTGAACAACTTGCCAACGATGGCAATTGCTATGTACGACTGCTTGGCCAACGGCGACTTGAGCATGTTTAAATAGCGGCGAGCCACAATCAAAATAGATCATGGCTCGCTCAAAATTTAGTTATTGCCAGTAGCCAGCCATTAAATCGCCACCACGGGTCGGAATCCCAGCGCCGCCTGGAACCACGCCGCCTTGAGCATTGTAGATCGTGAAGGTCACTTCTTGGCTGGCAGCTAGCCCACAGACGTTGCTATTGCCTGCGCCGTCCACGTTGCCACGATTACCAAGGCCATCGACGGTAACAAACCAACCGCTGGCATTAACTCCGCGAATATGCACCGCAAAACAGGTTGGCTCAACCGCGTTTTCTGCATACTTTTGGACGTACAAGCGTTGTGGTTTTGCGGTGGCTGGCACGGCGGTTGGTGGGGCTGGCTTAGTTGGCGTAGCTGGCACGGCGGTGGGCGAAATTGCCCGTAAACGAGCACGCAAGTCGCCTACATCGATATTTGGTGCATCCTGTGCTAACTCTAATGCCAAGCTATATACTTCACGAGCTTTGGCTAATTGTCCAGTTTCTTCAAAATTCTGGCCCTTCGCGAGATACGCCTTGACCATTGCATCAATTACCGCCAAATCGTTTTTTAATCCTGCAAATTCCTGCGCCGAATTAATTTGTTTTAAGCTTTGATCGAATTCATCGATTGCCTGATCCCACTCACCAGCACTGAACGCTTGTTTGCCCGCTTGATAACTGCCGAGCAACTGATCAAGTTGTTTGGCCAAAGCGTGATCAGGATCAAAACGAAAGGCCTCGGCCAGATGTTGCTTGCTCATAGCAACCGAATCAGGATTGGTCAAGGTGCTGAGCGCCCAATTAAAATAGGTAGCAGAGCCAATACGCTTAAGCTCAAGATAGTTTTTATCAAGCTCCCAGACCCGATTAAAGGACTGGGCTGCAAGCGGCCAATCTTGTTGGGCATAGGCTTCTTGGCCAACACTATATGCCAATCGCTTGGCTTCTTGCGGGTCGCTTGGTTCTTCCTCATCAGGTGGGGTTGGTGCTAGAGTTGGTGTTGCTTGGGCTACAAGGGTTGTTGTTGCTTGGGGTTGCGGTGAGCCATCTGCAATGCCACCTGGACTAGAATTTTTTGGGTTTGGATTTGTCGATGTTTTACCAAAAGTAGTAGTAATGACCAAAAAAATGAGTAGTAAACTAACGAGCCCAGCCCCAATCAGCATCCAACGTTGCTTGGTTTGCCATGGATTTGGCGTTAGTGGTGGGTAGATTTGCGGCGTGTAATTTGTTGGTGAATTTGGGGCTGGATTAAAATTGGCTTGGCTGTTCGGCTGATACGGTTGTTGAATTGCTTGGTTTGGCATTGAGCGTGACGCTGGATTGAAATTGGCTTGGCTAGGCGGTTGGTTTGGCTGATAAACAGTCGCAATGCTCTTTTCATTGGTTGCTGCTTGATGCAAAGCTACATTTGGGCGGCTTGACCCCTGTTGGATCACCGTGACATGTTCGGCTACGGGAATATTGGTTTGTGAGCCTGGATAGCGGGTTTTTTCAAGGGCCTCAAGAAAATCGCCCATGGTTGCAAAGCGCTCATTGGGGTTACTCGCAACCGCTTGATTGATCACGTTGACAATGCCTGGTGGAATATGGGGTGCAAATTGACGTAATGATGGTAATTCTGCCTGTTGAATCCGATTAATCGTTATTCGCTCGTTGCTATCGGTTTCATACCAATATGGGTGTTTGCCCGCCAACATCTCGTATAAAATCAAGCCTAAGGCATAGATATCAGCCCGATGATCAGGCGTAAAGCCAGCAAATACTTCGGGCGCACTGTAGGCAACGGTGCCAACAAAGCCACCAACTCTGGTCATGCGCGCTTGATTTTGGGCCAGCGCAATGCCAAAATCGGTCAATACCGCATCACCATTGGCCCGAAATAAAATGTTGGCTGGCTTAATATCGCGGTGAATAAAGCCCTTGCCATGCGCATAATCGAGGGCCGAGCCAATTTGCTTGATGACTTGCAGTGCTGTTTTCAACAGCTGTTGTGGTTGTTGCTGCAAGCGCGTGGTTAAGGTGCCATTGGGAATGTGCTCCATGGCGATAAAGGGAATATATTGTTGCACCGGCGCAAACCAGGTTTGGTTGGTATCGTAAATTGCCACAATGTGGGGGTGATGGAGTTGGCGCACCAGCTTGGCTTCATGAAAAAAACGATGCACCATCTCATCATCGCTGAGGGCCACTGGGCGCAACACTTTGAAAGCCACCGTTTGATATATCGGATGGAAGGCTTGATAGACCTCGGCCATACCACCAGTGCCAATTTTGTGCTGCACCTGAAATTCTTCAAAATTGTGATTGGAATACATTCCCGCTTGTTGATTAGTGTGTGCTGAGTTACTCATACTGTGGCCCCTTAACCGTAACGTTGAATAACTGGAGATCATCACAAGCAAATAGCCCTAAAAACAGCAAACGCTGTTTATAAGTGCTCAAAAACCTGTTGGTTTGAACTATAGACTGATTGAATGATTGAAGTATTATCACATTATTTTGCTTGCTTCGCAAGCTTTATTTTGCTATTGCTAGGATTCCATAGCAATAGCTGTTGGTATTATTTTCTGTTTAGATACATTCTAATGCGAAATTTGGCATCTTATAAGTACCAGTTTGCCAATTTATCTAAATATTGCAGATAGCTGATTATTGGAGAACATGCTAGGAAATGTGATGACGATTTGAGACACAAAAATCCCCTAGGCTATCAACATAGCACTAGGGGATTTTGCAAGGTACTTTTAGGCTAGCTGGAAATGGTATAGATGCTTATTGCCAATAGCCCGTCATCAAGTCGCCGCCACGGGTTGGAATCCCGCCGCCACCTGGGACTGGATTACCTTGGGCATTGTAGACCGTGAAAGTCACTTCTTGGCTAGCAGCTAGCCCACAGACATTGGTATTGCCTGCGCCGTCTACGTTGCCGCGATTGCCCAAACCATCAACAGCGACAAACCAACCACCTGTGCTAACCCCGCGAATGTGCACCGCAAAACAGGTTGGGTCAACCGCATTTTCTGCATACTTTTGGAAGTACAAGCGTTGGGCAACTGGCACCGCAGTTGGTGGTGCTGGCCGCGTTGGAGTGGCTGGCACCGCAGTTGGCGCGGTTGCCTGAATTCGGCTATTGGCTGTGGCTACATCCAAATTGCCATCAAGTTCTCGCAGGCCAGCAGCCTCGCGATAAATCGCATTAGCCCCCTCAAGATTGCCTGCTTCTTCAAGCTGGCGACCACGGCCAAGATAGGCTTCATACAACTGTTTGACAGTTTGCAACTTGCCCATCAGATCGCCGAATTCACCGCTGCCGGCATTTTGGGCTTCGCGATAGGCGTTGATGGCAGCTTGCCAATCTTGCTGTTCTGCAGCTGTTTGACCATTACGATAGAGGTTCAGCACTTTGGCCAAGTTGGTTCCCGGTTGGTGGTCGGGCTTAAAGCCAAAGGTTTTATTCAAAATCTCAAGGCTTGCTGCAACCTTGTCAGGGCCGGTCAATTCGTTGATCGTCCAGTTGTAGTAGGTTGCTGAGCCAATATTGCTCAAATCGAGATACGCTGGGTCGATTTCGAGCACTTTATCGAAGGCTGCGGCAGCTTTTGGCCAATCTTGTTGGGCATAGGCTTCTTGACCAACCACATATTCCAAGCGCTTAGCTTCTTGAGGATCGCTGGTTTGCTCGGCAGTTGGCGTTGCCGCAACAGTAGTTGCGGTCGTTGCGGTTGGCGTACCATCGCCACCAGCAACGTTGGCATCCGAGGTTGCAGTTGCAACGCTCGCAATATTGGGATCATCTTTGCCCTGGCCAAAGCTCAAAAATGCAATGACGAGCAAAGCTAAAAGTGCGCTACCCAAAGCGACAAGAACTTTTGGTGAACGGAAGAAATCTTTGGCTTTGCCAACAGGCGAGGCCTTCGGTGGCATTGCATATGGCGGTGGGGCAGTAGCATAATCTGCTTCAAACGATTGAGCGACTGGTGCCGGAGCTGGCCGCGCTAGCTCGATCCGTTGGGCATTAATTGGCCGCGCTGGCCCTTTCTTCGGCATCGGCTCATTCGCTAGCGAAGCCCCGCCCATGGCTAGATTGGCCTGATTGCCCGTTTGCGGATAGGCTTGGTTACCCGTTTGCGGATAGGCTTGGTTACCCGTTTGCGGATAGGCTTGGTTACCCGTTTGCGGATAGGCTTGGTTACCCGTTTGCGGATAGGCTTGGTTACCCGTTTGCGGATAGGACGGATACATAACGGTGCTTTCGTTATCGACCGGTTGATTGGTTTGACTTGGAATCGGTCGATTGGGCACGCTATGCGGCGTATACATCATCGTGCTTTGATCATCAAGCGGCACAGTTGGCGCTGCTGGCACAGGCTGATTGGCCTGCGAGGGAGCGCGTGGAATTTCTTGATCTGGCTTGGTTGTTGGGGCTTGGCGCAATGGCGCTTGAGCCGCAGTTGATTGTTGATTGACCACCGGATTTGGCTGAGCTGGCGTGTAAATTTGGGTCGCATCAACTGGTGCTTGAGCCGCAGTTGATTGTTGGTTGACCACTGGATTTGGCTGAGCTGGCGTGTAAATTTGGGTCGCATCAACTGGTGCTTGAGCCACGGGCGCAGCTGGTGCTTGGTTGACCACTGGATTTGGTTGAGCTGGCGTGTAGATTTGGGTCGCATCGACTGGCGCTGCTGCTTGATTGGCCACCGGATTGGCTGCTGGCGGCGTATAAATCATCGTACCTTCGCCTGCATCGGGCAAAGCCGAGGCCGCTGCTGAGGCTGCTATTCCAGCACCAAAGGCTTGGTTTTGAGTATTGCCTGCCTGCGGATTGCGTTGTGGTGGGCGATTTGGCGCACCAGGTCGATTTGCAATCGGAATCATCGGGCGACCGCTGGCGTTCAATTGTTGCGCTGGGCGATCACTAACTCGATTGAATTTAGCCTGCTTCAACGCTTCAACAAAATCTGACATTGTTGCAAAGCGGCGAATCGGATCTTTGGCAGTTGCTTGGGCCAAGATTTCAGCAGTTAATGGTGGCACATGCGGCGCTACATCTTGTAATGGAGGCAAGGGCGTTGTCAGAATCTTGCTCATGGCGATTTGCGCATTGGTGCTGATATTGGCGTAAGGATTATGCCCGGCCAACGATTCATACAAAATCAAGCCAAGCGCATAAATATCCGAACGCATATCGGCAGTTTCGCCCTCGAAGATTTCCGGGGCGGTGTATGCTACCGTGCCAGCAAAGCCACCAGCTTTGGTCATACGCGCTTCATTATTGGCCAAGGCAATCCCAAAGTCGGCGAGCACGGCATGGCCATTGCTGCGAAACAGAATATTGCTTGGTTTAATATCGCGGTGAATAAAGCCTTTGCCGTGAGCGTAGTCGAGTGCTGAGCCAATTTGCTCGCCCATTTCGAGGGTCAGATTGAGCGGCTGTTGCGGCTGTTGGCGCAATCGATCGGTTAATGTCCCACCAGCAATATATTCCATTGCAATATAATGGATTGGCTGGTAGGGATTTTGGGCTTGGGCAATATCGCTCGCTTCGTAGAGCTGCACAATATGTGGGTGATGCAAGGTACGATTGGCGCGAGCTTCGCGCATAAAGCGCTGAAGCGTATCGTTGTCGTGAGCAAAATAGGGTGGTAATACTTTGAAGGCAACCTGACCATAGGCTTGGTGCTGCGCGCGATAGACTTGCGCCATCCCACCACGGCCAATCTCTTCTTGCAATGTATACTCACCCAGTTGGGTATGTTCAAACGATTTCATTGCTGTAATCCTACAACGTCAACTGCGGAGTATCCCGCTTCTAGTATCAAGTGCCAAAAATTGCAGGCTGGGTTGTTGCCCCATTATCACATCATTCGGCAACATTGACAAGCACGAAATTGGAAATTTAAAAAATTCATTAATTAAGCGCTTAAGCGCTTGCTATCGTGCTGAATTTGAGCAGTTTGGCTTCAAAGGGGTTGCTCGCTCTGTGGATAGGCACTGCAAACGATCATCGATTAGCAGGTTTCGTGCCGCTATGCTGAGATGATGGCTGTAAATGTATGCTGGGATTTGCTAATTTGCTGTGCTCGAAGGCCTAAAATCCTACTTGCAAGCGGCGTAGAGTGCGGTATGCTAAAGCAACCACCAGAGGTTCCCTCGTACATTTTTAAGGACAATCCATGAACCCGAATATTCGTTTGCTGTCGCTGGCTTGTGAACGGCTTGGTTTGACGTATGAACATTTACATTCGACCGAAAATATTCTGCGAATCGTTGGCCCTACCCGCAATTGGCTGTTTGTGAATTGGAAGGCGCCGCTCAACGACAATACTATGAGCGAAATTTGCCGTGATAAAGATTATTTTTACACTTTAACACACTCATCAATTAAGCAACCGCAAACTGAATCCTATTTTCACCCGCTTGGCCCAGAGCGCTTTGCCAAATACCGCGCCTTTGATAGCTTTGAGGCAATTGCCGATGATGTGTTGGCCAAATTCGCCTTGCCTGTGATGATTAAACGCAATCGTGGCTCTGGCGGCTTGAATGTATTTCGCTGCCACGACCGTGAGGGTATCATTCGCGCTTTGACCAAAATTTTCGATGGCGCAAGCAAAGATTTTGATTATATTGCCTTGGCGCAGAGCACAATTGAGATTGCCCACGAATATCGCGCCGTCTTTTTAGATGGTCAATTAATCTTACTCTACGAAAAAAATATCGACCAAGCGTTGTTTGAGGGCAATCTTAGCCCGCTCCACTGGAATGGTGGCAAGGCGGTGGTGATTGATGATCAAGCATTACACACGACGATCAGCAATTTTGCAGCCTCATTATTTGCAGCCCTGCCGTTACGTTGGACAGGCTTGGATATTGTCCAAGATCGCAATGGCGAATGGTGGTTGATTGAGGCCAATGCCTCGCCTGGCTTCGAATATATTGCCCGCGATGCTGGCGATGACGTGATCGTCGAGGTTTATAGCAAAGTTTTAGCAACCTTAGGTGTTACCAGCCCAACGCTAGCAGGAGCACAAGCATGAGCGCCCAACGTGACCAATGGATTGGCCAAATTGAGCAATTACCAGCCCAATTAACCGAACTTGTTCGTCCACTTAGCCCAAACCAATTGACTACGCCATTTCTCGCCAATGAATGGAGCGTGGCCCAAAATATTCATCATCTGGCCGATTCGCATATGAATAGCTACATTCGTTGCAAATTGATCGCTACCGAGCACAACCCAACTCTCAAACCATATGATCAAGAGTTATGGGCCAACTTTGGCGATTCCCAGCAGGCTGATGTGGAAATTTCGTTGCAATTGTTGCGTTCGTTGCATGCCCGTTGGGTGCAGTTTTGGCGTGAATTACCAGAGGATGCATGGCAACGGACTGGCTTTCACCCAGAAAATGGCCCAGTCAGTTTGCTCAATTTGGTTGAAACCTATGCCGATCATGGGCTTGGCCATATCGACCAAATTCAACGCACTTTAGCTGCTGAGCCACAACAATGAGCGCACTGCAAGCAGTGTTGTTTGATGTTGATGGGGTGTTGTGTGTGCCAACTTTGCGGTTTGCCGCCTACTTGGAGCGCGAGCATGGCATCACTAGCGCCCACACCCGTGAGTTTTTTCAGGGCGTGTTTTTGGAGTGTATCGATGGCAAGGCCGATCTGCGCGACGTGTTGCCCGCCTACCTTGAGCAATGGCCGTGGCCGCATGATCTCGATAGCTTTTTAGCACGTTGGTTTGGCGAAGAAAGCCTGATCGATGCGCGCGTGTTGAATGCCATGCAACAGCTACGTGATCGCGGAATAAAGTGCTATCTGGCGACCAACCAAGAGCAGCATCGTAGCAACTATCTTTGGCACGATTTGGGCATGTGGCGCTGGTGCGATGGCATTTTAGCCTCATCAAGCCTTGGTGTGCGCAAACCAGAGCCTGGCTATTTTGCGTTGGCGACGCAACAATTGGCGCTAGTGCCTGCGAGCATCGCCTTTTGGGATGATACCAAAGCCAATGTTGTTGCCGCCCAAACCCATGGCTGGCAAGCTTTGCATTATCGCGATTACAGCGATTTAGCTGCTTGGCTCAACGCCAACTCAATTAACTAATTGCCTGAAAAAACAGAGACTGCTTGATCAATATTGATTAATCGGTCTCTGTTTTTTTTTGCACCAAAAATTAATATTCTCGTAGCTTGTATTTTTGCAAGCGAACTATCAGAATTTCATCATTGACATAGTATTTGATTATTTGCTAGCATAGCAATCCAGAGAACGAAGCCACCAATTCACTAATCACTCTTCTCCCTAATCTTCAATAATCTGTTTTAAGCTTGCTGCTAATTATTTGGGTGGGCAGGCAAGTGAAGCTCAAATCATTCGCAAGTATTTGCTGGAACAAGCACCAAAAGCAGCGCCAGCATGAATCAATTGTCTCGCACCGTATGGCTTCGTTAATCCACATCTAGGGGACTAGTTAAGGGGTGTTAAATGCGTTTACGTCTGTTTTTATTAGCGATTAGTCTTATAAGTTTAATTGGTTTTGTGGTTGTACAACGCAATGCTAAAGCCCAAACAATGCTCGAAACGAGCTTTCAAGCACCAGTGATTAATTGTTTTGCCAATATCGAGCCAATGGCCGATGATCAAACCAGTTCAGAAGTGACTGACTCTGGTTGTGAGATTATTCCAGCAGTCGATGCAATCTCTGGAGAGAAGCAAGCGATAGGCCATTGCGTTATTAATATCGAGCCAATCGATCCAAGCAAGGCTGGCCAAAGCTCAAAAGTTACTGGGGCGATGTGTTTCGCTACCTTTCAAACAGCCATTGAGCATGCAACCGATGGTTTGGTTAAGCTTTCAGCTGATAGTGCGCCAGAATTGCTTGACCAAGCAATGCTTGAATCTGCTACTACTGCCAAGACCACAATTATTGGCATTCAATGGGCTAATCCGCGATATTCAATTGCCGAGGGTGGGCTCAGCCAAATTTGGACGACAAGCCAAACTGCTGGCTGCGATGGCTATAGCTATGGGTTTGCCACCGTCGAATATGGCTGGAACAAACAGATTAGTTCGGCCAAAGCATTTGCCAATTGCCGCGACTTTGAGCATTACGAGCATGCAAATTGGACTGGATTACGCATCGATTGCACTCAAGCATGTCCAGGAATGGGCGCGATGAATGATCAAACAGCGTCATGGCGTTTGGATAATGTCCTGCCCTAGTTCGAAAGCGGAGCCTGATTAACCAAAAGCGCGATCAATTAATTGATCGCGCTTTCTTTATTTAATGGAGCTTGATGCTTAATCGAGTTGTTCGCTCCAGCCGCGCTCTTGCAAATCTTCGCGCAGGCGTTCGGTCAAGCGCTCGGCATCGGCGCGCCAGGTATGGGTTGCTGGGGCTAGCTTCAAAAATTGATCAAAATCGGCAATTGCTCGTGCCGCCGATTGCAAGCCATGAAAGCTATGCAAAATGCCGCGTTGCAAATATGGCTCGGCCCACTCAGGATCTTGCTTAATTAAATCGCTGAAATCGCGGACTGCGCCTGCATAATCATCAAGCTCGCGGCCACGAATCACCGCGCGGCGCAGGACTGGCATGTTCCACCATGGCGCATAGCTTTGGGCGCGAGTATAGGCATCAAAGGCCCAGCGATAGATTTGCTTGGAAAGGGTGCGATTGCCCCAATAGGTGCAACTTTGGCCCCAAGCAAACCACAGTTTGGCAGTCAACGGAATTTTTGCTTCGCTCATGCATGCTCCTTGCGGGCAATCGTCCTGACCCACGGCGGATTATCGGGCAAATCGGCCTCAACCACCCATTGATCAAGCACGGTTAATCCAACCCCAGCTAAGGCTTTGGTCACCAATTCAGGTTGATGAAAGGCAAAAAAGCGGCCATCGGCATGCCATTGTTCGCCGTCGCCAACTTTGAGGCTTAGGTAGCAAACCCCTTGGGGCTGCAAAACCCGCGCAATCTCGCTTAAGGCCAGCGAGAATTCGAGGTGCGGCAGGTGCAGCAGCGAAGCTTGGGCCCAAACGCCTTGCACACTTGCCGCAGCAATTGGCAAACTGCGCGAATCGCCAGCAACCAACGGCACTTCTGCTTGCTTGGCGAGTTGCAACATCGCCCAAGTTGGGTCAAGCGCAACCACGTGGTAGCCAGTCTCGCGTAATAAACGGGCATCGCGGCCCGGCCCACAGCCAACTTCGAGAATTTTGGCTGGGGCTGCAAGCTGTTGCTTAAAGCGATCAAGCGATTCTAAAACCCAAGGGCCAACTGCGCCACGGCGTTGCTGATAATCCTCAGCCATTATTTCGTAGGTTGCCACGGTTTGATTAACCTTACGATCAGTTGGCTTATGTAGGATGGCATAAAAATTTCCAGGTGCGCTGATCATCTCGCGCCGTTCGTGGTAGCGATAGCCCCAACGCTCGTACATGGCCTGATTTTCGGGTGAAACTTCGAGCGCACCCAACGAAATGCTTTGATAGCCTTGGGCGCTGGCCCATTGTTCGACTGTTTGGACCAAAAGCTTGCCATAGCCGCGGCCTTGGGCTTCAGGCTTGACGCTCAAACGCCAAAGGTGCAAATCGGTGTCGGTTGGTTTGAAGGTTCCAACTCGTACCGCTGCCACAATCTGATCTGCCTCTTCAACGACCAAAATTTGCCAATTAGGATGCTTGGCCTGCGATGCCGTCAGGCTCTCGACCGTTTCCGTGTAGACATAGGCATAGAGTTCGCTTTTGGCGCGCTGTACAGCATAGGCGGCATAGGTTACCTCAATGACCGCTGGATAATCTGCGTGGCTGGCCAAACGAACTTGGACTGGTTGACGTTCCATTGTGCTCCGACCTTAACAGCAAAATGCTCCGCTTTGTACTATACACCAGAAGTTTAATCAGCTGCTTTGCCAACTGCCAACACAACTTTAAGGTGGCTTTCGCCATACGCTGCGGGGTAATCCAACGGCGAGGCGGGATAATTGGCTTCAATCACGCCAGGCCAGCGCCCTTGCTGCATGCCGCGCTCAACCTGGCCGCGAAATTGGCGCCGCGACAAGCCAACGTGGTTACAACAGGCGATTAAATGGCCATTGGCTGGCAATAATTGCACCGCCAATGCTACCAATTCGGCGTAATGTTCTTCGGCACGCCAGCGCTTGCCCCGATTGCGCGCAAATGAAGGCGGGTCAAGAATCACCAGATCAAATTGGCGACCTTGGCGCACCCAACGACTGAGCCAATCGAAGACATCGCCAAACACAAACTGGCGATCTTCAACCGCCAAATCGTTCAGGCCATAATTAATTTTGCCCCAATCCAACGAGCGGCGCGAAAGATCGAGGTTGGTGACGATTGATTGGGGCGCAGCAGCCACCGCCGCCACCCCAAAGCCACAGGTATAGGCAAAGGTGTTGAGCACCCGCAATTGGCTGTTGGCAACCAAATTATGTACTCGCTGGCGGGTTTCGCGCATATCTGCATACAGCCCAACGCTCAGGCCATCGCTTGGCCGTAATTCATAGCGCAAGCCAGTTTCTTGAACCACAACCTGCTCAATTGGCGTTCCCCAAACTGGCGTAGTTGGAGCTAGCTCGGCCATTGCAGCCTCATCAACGTTGGCGGCAGTGCGCGGACGATATTTGGCATAGATTGCCTGCGGCTGCCATTGCGCAACCAAGGCATTGATTAAGCTCTGGGGCACTTGGCGCACCTGCTCGTTGTAGCACGACGCAATCAACACCTGATCAAGTTTATCGACCGTCCAATCTTTTAACCATGGGTGGGTTACGCCATCGCTGGGGCCGTGAAAGACCCGAAAGATGGTAGTGGCAGGGTCAGCAACTAATGGTGCTCGGCGTTCAGCGGCTAATTCAATTAAGCCATTGAGCGCTGCTGGCTCGTTGCTCTGCTGTAATTCGGGCAAGCCTTGGACAACGCGGGCAAATAAGGCTGGCGCTGGCGCTTGCACATGCAACGGCTGTTGGCTAATTGGGTGAGTAAAACGCAATGCGCTGGCGTGCAATATCAGCCGAGGGGCAGTTCGCGCCACATCATACAGCTGGTCGCCAACAATCGGATGGCCCAATGCTGCGCAATGCACCCGCAGTTGATGGGTGCGGCCAGTTTTGGGTTGCAATTCGAGCAAACTAAACCGCCGATCAGGGCTGCTCGCCACAACGCGATAATGGGTGATTGCTGTTTGGCCCCGCCGATCATGGGCTGGCGCGACCTGCATCAGGCCATCTCCAGCAGGCGCAATCGCCGCATCGATAACGCCTTGGGCTGGGCTTGGTACGCCATACACTATAGCTTGATAGGTTTTTTCAATCGTGTGTTCAGCAAAAGCTAGGGCCAAATTGGCGTTGGCAGCGGGAGCAATCGCGAACAACATCACGCCAGAGGTATCGCGATCAAGCCGTTGATGAATTGCCAAATACTCAAGTTGCAACTGAGCGCGTAATGCCCGTTCAACATCAGTTAATGCCAAATCGCCTTGGGGCGCGTGAGTTGCCACGCCAGTTGGTTTATTAATCACCACGATCTGCTCGTCGCGGTAGAGAATTTCGAGTTGCATTGTTTGCTTCCTTCAGTTAATTGCTGCTTAGTGTACCGTAAAAGAGCATAGAACAGAGAGCATAGAACATAAGGCAAAGTCAGAAGTCAGAAATCAGAAGTCAGAAATCAGAAGTCAGAAATCAGAAGTCAGAAATCAAAAACCGAAAGGATGAGGGATGAAGGATGAAGAGCATAGAGGTGTAGAGAAGGGATGGCTATGGGTTTTGGGATAATAATCTGTGGAATCTGTGGCTAAAAAACTTAACCTTAGCGCTCTTTGCGTTCTTCGCGGTTTCGTTCTTCGTGCCCTTCGTGTCCTTCGTGGATCAAATTGCCCCCTCGATCCATGAATCAAGGGGGCAATCCACAGATTACATCCGAAACACACCATATTTAACATCGGCCAGTGGCGCGTTGGCTGCTGCCGATAAGCCTAGTGCCAAGCTCATGCGCGTATCAACTGGATCGATAATGCCATCATCCCATAAGCGAGCGCTGGAATAATACGGATTGCCCTCGGCCTCGTATTTATCGAGAATTGGCTGCATAAAAGCTTGTTGCTCGGCCAAACTCAAATCTTGGCCTTTGGCTTGCAACCCGTCGCGGCGCACGGTCAACAACACATTGGCCGCCTGCGAGCCACCCATCACCGAAATACGGCTATTTGGCCACATCCAAAGTTGGCGCGGGCTATAGGCACGGCCACACATGCCATAGTTGCCAGCCCCAAACGAGCCACCAATTACCACCGTAAACTTTGGCACGCGGGCATTCGAAACCGCCATCACCATTTTGGCTCCGTCTTTGGCAATCCCGCGTTGCTCGTATTCGCGGCCAACCATAAAGCCAGTGATATTTTGCAAAAACAGCAACGGAATCGCCCGTTCGTTGCATAGCTCGATAAAATGGGCTGCCTTCAAAGCACTTTCGGAGAATAAAATGCCGTTGTTGGCCAAAATACCAACTGGATGACCATAAATATGTGAAAAACCTGTCACTAAGGTTGTGCCATAGCGCGCCTTGAATTCATCCAAGCGCGATCCATCAACGATCCGGGCAATAATTTCGCGCACATCAAACTGCTTGCGGGTGTCGGCGGGAATAATTCCGTACAATTCTTGCGGGTCGTAGCGTGGTGCTTCTGGCGTGCGCAGCGGCCATGGGTTGGCTTTGCGATGCTGCAAATTGGCCACAATCAAGCGCGTGATCGCCAAGGCATGCTCATCGTCGTCGGCAAAATGGTCGGCAACCCCAGAAAGGCGGGTATGCACATCGGCGCCGCCTAAATCCTCGGCGCTGACAATCTCGCCGGTTGCTGCTTTGACCAAGGGCGGGCCACCAAGGAAAATCGTGCCTTGCTCGCGCACAATCACCACTTCGTCGCTCATGGCTGGCACATAGGCGCCGCCAGCGGTACAACTGCCCATCACGACGGCAATTTGTGGAATGCCCAAGGCCGACATTTGGGCTTGATTGTAGAAAATCCGCCCGAAATGCTCGCGGTCAGGAAAGACTTCTGCTTGCAAAGGCAAAAATGCTCCACCGCTATCGACCAAGTAAATACAGGGCAAATGATTTTGTAGCGCAATTTCTTGGGCACGCAAGTGTTTTTTTACCGTGAGTGGATAGTAGGTGCCGCCTTTGACCGTCGCATCGTTGGCGACGATGAGCACCTCAATGCCTGATACCCGCCCAATTCCCGTAATGACGCCTGCCGCTGGTACATCGTCTTCGTAGACTTGCCATGCAGCCAAGGTTCCAATTTCCAGCCAAGCGCTGCCTGGGTCAAGCAAGCGCTCAATCCGATCGCGGACAAGCAATTTGCCGCGACGTTCGTGGCGGGCGCGGGCCTCAGCACTGCCACCTTGGGCAATCTGCTTGGTTTGTTGACGTAATTCTGCTGCCAATTGGCGATGAAAATCGGCGTTTTGGCGAAATTCAGGGCTATGAATATCGAGCGTACTCTGAATGATCGACATTGATCGTTCCTTATCACTAGACGTTCGCTGCGAACATGATACTGATGATCGCGCTTAAAACAAACCAACCCGAATTGTTTGCTCGCCATAGGGAAAATCCGGGTCGTCGGGATACATGCCATAGCGCGAGAAAACCCACGCTTTCAAGGCATGTTCATTATCAATCACTGCCTCGTAATGTGGTGGCTGATGGCGCTCGCAGGTGGCAACTTCATACTCAACACAGACATTTGGGCGCTGCATATAAATGCCACAACGGCTATCTTCCTGTAAATGCTCGCATGGCAGACCAATTTCTATTTCCCAAACCGATTGTTTGACCAAACATTTTACGCCGCGATGCAGCACCAGCCAGCGCAACACATCAAAATCTTCACGAGTTTCAGGGGTGTCAATTGGCAAAATAAACGAGCGACAACACAAACCACCACAACCAGCACAACTCGGCTGATTCTGATTAATCACATTTAAGCTAAGCGACATAGTTCTGTTCCTTGTGGATGAAGTTAAGCACTGGACGAATCTATTTTAATCCAAAAGTGTTTATTTAACCACGAAGGATCATTAGCTGGGGATCGGTTGTTGGGGGCTGGGGATCGGGGTTTTAACTTGGCTATCGACGTTGGGCTATCGGAACAGGATTTGGAATTTCAAACCATGTTCCGATAGCCAATAGCCAATTCTCCTTCGTGGATCGTTAATCAGTATGTTCTTTGCTCTATGTTCTATGTTCTTTGCTCTATGTTCTACCTAGTCAATTCAAATGTTGCCTGCAAACCGCCAAGGCTGCTTGGCGCAACCCAAACATGAAACTCGCCTGGCTCAGCGATTTTTTGCATCGCATTATTGTGGAAACTTAAATCGGCGCTGCTCAGTTCGAACGTCACAGCTTGGCTTTGGCCAGGCTCCAAATGGATGCGCTGGAAACCTTTGAGTTCTTTGATTGGGCGGGTCATGCAGCCCACCAAATCACGAATATACAGTTGCACAACTTCCGCGCCAGCATACTTACCAGTGTTAGTGATGGTGGCGCTAATGCTGAGGGTTTCGTCGAAGCCTATTTTTTGGCTGGATAAACGCAAATCGCTATAGTCGAATGTCGTGTAGCTCAAGCCATAGCCAAAGGCGAACAAGGGCCGATGATCAACATCAAGGTAACTTGACGTAAAGCCGCTAGGGTCAAGCGGCGTGCCAGTTGGAATGCTGGGTGCGTCTTCACTTGGCGGGCGACCAGTGTTTTTGCGATTGTAATAGACTGGCACTTGGCCAACCGTGCGCGGGAAGCTGATCGGCAAGCGGCCCGAGGGGTTATCCAAGCCAAACAATAAATCGGCAATGGCTGGGCCTGCCATCGTGCCAGGATGCCAAGCATACAATATGGCTTGCACTTTATCGTGCAATTCGCCCAACACCAATGAACGCCCAGCCATCACAACGGCAACCACAGGCTTGCCAGTTGCCACCAAGGCATCAACCAAGGCCAATTGGGAACCAGGCAAATCGATAAAGGCGCGGCTGTGGGCTTCGCCACTCAAGCCTGCATCTTCACCCAAAAAGGCCAGCACCACATCTGCTGCTTGCGCCGCAGCAACCGCTTCGTCAAACAAGCTGTGATCGGTGCTGCGGGCTTCGGCCAAGCCTTGGGCAAACTCAACGTGCTCGGCGCCAAGCAACTCACGAATCGCTTGCAATGGAGTTTGGCTATCTTCGGGCTTGCCATCAAACACCCAACAGCCAAGTTGATCGGCGGCATGATCGGCCAACGGGCCAACGATTGCAACCTTGGTTTGGTTTTGGCTGAGTGGCAAGGTTTGCTTGTTACTCAGTAGCACACAGCTTTCTTTGGCAATTTGGCGCGCCAAATCCAAATGCTCAGGCGCAACCAACGTTTCAGCAGCGGCAGCGTTGGCATAGGGTTGATTGAATAAGCCCAAGTGGAACTTGATCCGTAGCACTCGCCGCACTGCATCATCAATCAAATCGAGGCTGAGCGTGCCGGATTCAACCAATTCAGCTAGATATTCGGCGTAGCTGGTGCTGGCCATTTCCATATCAACCCCAGCTTGTACGCCCTTCAAGGCTGCATCACGGGCATCAACAGCATAGCCATGGGCAATCATCTCGACAATCGAGGCCCAATCGCTCACCACCATGCCATCGTAGGCCCATTCGCCTTTTAAAATCTGGCGCAAGGTAAATTCGTTGCCCGAGGTTGGCACACCATTCAAATCGTTGAAGGCGCTCATAAAGGTAGCTGCGCCAGCCTCAGCAGCAGCTTGGAATGGCGCTAAATAGACATCACGCAGCAAAACCTCAGGAATCCAAGCGGTGTTGTAATCGCGGCCATTTTCGCTTGCGCCATAGCCAACATAATGCTTGGCACAGGCGGCAATTGCCTCGGGAGCAGTTAAATCGTCGCCTTGAAAACCTTCGACCATCGCCACTCCCATCAAGCTGGCAAGATAGGCATCTTCGCCACAGCTTTCGGCAATTCGGCCCCAGCGTGGGTCGCGTGCAATATCAATCATTGGCGCGAATGTCCAGTTGATGCCAGCACCAGAGGCTTCGCGGGCGGCAACCCGAGCGGCTTTGCGCACCAACTCAGGGTTAAACGAGGCTGCTTGGCCAAGCGGAATTGGGAAAATCGTACGAAAGCCGTGAATCACGTCGCGGCCAATTAATAGCGGAATGCCCAAGCGCGATTCTTCGACCGCGATGCGCTGAATTTCGTGGGCCTCTGCATCGATCACGTTCAACACCGAGCCTAAGTTCCCTTCGCGAACGAGGTTTTTTTGGTTCTCGCCAGTGCCATGAAGTTGGCGCATTTGGCCAATTTTTTCGGCCAGGCTCATTTGGGCCAACAAGGCTTCGATTTGTTGCTCATACTGCATCTGTGTTTGTCCTCATTGAGCACGCTGACTGTCATAGTCAAGTTGGCAATCACCATTCGACAGCCTAGAATCGGCCATTGCCGCCCATGCAGGTAGATTTTTAGCTGGAAGATGGGTTTTGAATCAAGCTGAAATTCTTGATTCGGTTGATCTCTAAATTTCTGCAAGCGCTTGCAATTGTGCCGCTAAGCCTTTGCACTGTCAAGTTGGGCCAAAAAAGGCCGAGGAATTTCCTCAAGCTTCGCTGCTTCGATCGAGGCTAAATCTGCTTCCTTCCTATTCCATACATGGCGAGGTGGCACTTTATAAGAGATTGAATTAAGATATTTGGCAGCGTTTGTTTTATCGATGAGGAATGATTCATGCAGGTTGTAACCACAATTGAGGAAGTTCGGGCAGCTCGGCGCCAATGGGCCAACGTTGGTTTTGTGCCAACCATGGGCTTTTTGCATGCTGGGCATTTAAGTTTGGTGCAGCAAGCCAAGGCTGAAAATGGTGTGGCGATTGTCTCAATTTTCGTTAATCCAACCCAATTTGGCCCCAACGAAGATTTTGCTAGTTATCCGCGCGATACCCAGCGCGACCTTGATTTATTAAGCGAAGCTGGCTGCGATTTGGTCTGGATGCCAAGCATTGAAACAATGTATCCTGCTGGGTTTAGCAGCTATGTTGAGGTGGAAGGGGTGACTGCACCGCTCGAAGGTGCGCGTCGGCCTGGCCATTTTCGCGGCGTGGCGACAGTTGTAACCAAATTATTTAATGTTGTGCAACCAACCAAGGCCTATTTTGGCCAAAAAGATGCCCAACAAACCGTGGTTATTCGCCAATTTGTGCGCGATTTGGCGTTGCCCGTTCAAGTGGTAATTGCGCCGACCGTTCGCGAGGCTGATGGCTTGGCGCTGAGCAGCCGCAACAGCTATCTCACGCCTGAGCAACGGGCAGCGGCTCCGGTGCTTTATCGCGCCTTGAGCGCCGCCCAAACTGCCTACATAGAAGGCCAAGCCGATGCAGAAGCAGTGCGCCAATTAATGCTTGCAACCCTCAACCAAGAACCGCTAGCTCAAGTCGATTATGTGAGCATTGCCGATCCTCAGAGTTTGCAAGAATTGACGACGATAGACCAACGCGGCGCATTGGTTTCGTTGGCAGTACGGATTGGCAAAACTCGGCTCATCGATAATTTGATATTGTCGTAAAGCACTTAACGCAGAGGCGCAGAGAATAAACTTTACTAGGTTTTAGGAGAGGGTTGAACTGCCTTCGTTTAAGCCATCTACTTTTAATTCTCTACGTCTCCGCGTTAAAATTCTGCTCGTTGACCGTGGCTTAAAACCCTAGGCGTTCAATCCGCTCGTCAACCAAACTGCTTACTTCTGGGTGTTGCTCAGCAACATCGCGCAACAAGGTGCGCAATTGGCTTGGTTCAAGCTCATCGAGCGTCACCTTGGATGCTGTTGCTGGCAGAACTTGCTCGGCGCAATAGCTTAAAAAGAGCAGCACCGCCACCCCATGAGCGCAGAACTCGCTAGCCTGAGCAGGGCATGTGCATTGAATTGCAATCTGCTGAACAGAATGAATTTGGATACTAACCAAATAATGGCGATTATTACGATCACCAACTGAGGCCTGAACGCTTGCGCCATGGGCTTGGACAGCTTCGACCATGCCCTGCTCGAAATATTCCAAGCCCTGTTCAAAGTTCACTGCGCCTGCGATTGCCTGAATTTGAGTCTCAGAAACCACTGGAAACTCCATACATACCTCGTATTATGTGGGCAACTTATTCTAACCCGAGAATCCATTGCTGAATACGCTCAACTAGCGTGCTTGGCTCTGCATCGACGTTGAGGGTCAAGGCATTGCTGGGGATTTCCAAAGTTGCCAATTGGCTAGTTAGTAGGCTGCTGGGCATAAAATGATTGCTGCGTTGTTGCAATCGAGCCTGAATTAAGCCTGGGTCGCCAACCAAATGGACAAAGTGTACTTGCTGATTAATCTGCAAATAGGCTCGATAGTCAGCGCGTAAGGCTGAGCATGCCAAGACCAAACTCTGATTTTGGCTGCACGCAGCCTCAATTTGTTGGCGCACCAACGCCAGCCATGGCCAACGATCGGCATCGGTTAATGGCTGGCCGCTGGCCATTTTTTGGCGATTCGCTTCAGGGTGCAGATCGTCTGCATCGATAAAGTGCCAAGCTTGGGCTGCTGCCAATTGCTGACCAATCGTTGTTTTGCCAACTCCGCTCACGCCCATAACCACAATCACCATAACAACTCCATTTAAGCCAAAAGAGAGAGTTGGTGCATTCCAACCCTCTCAAATGATAATCGGTTGTTGTTGAATTCAGAACTGGAGGCTATGGCGTTGAACAACCGTCGAGCGCAGCAAGAACATGCCGCCAATGCCGACCCCAGAGCTAAGATAGAACCAGACAAACGCAGCGGGTAAACTGATTGCTGCCAAGCCAATTGCTGGGAGCACAATTGCTAAGCTGCCAACCAAAACTGCTGCTGGGCCATGTAAGTTGAGCCGTTGGCCAATCACCATCGCAATTGCTGCCAGCCCAATCAAATAAGGCACTTGGGCAATGAGCAATAGCACTGGCAAAACCGCCAAGCCAACCAACGAGAAGATCAAGAGCAAGGCAATGCCGCCGACGACCACAACTGAGAGCACCGACCATACCAGGCCCAAGCCCAACGCGCGTTGGGTTGCCAAGCGAATAATTTGGGCGCCGCTGGCAAATGAGCGTGGCCAAATGAGGCTCAACAAGCTAGCGATAATTGTGGCCAAAATTGCCAAAACCACTGCCAGAATGACCCGCGTTGAAGTGTTGAGCGTCTGATTGCCTTCTACTGGTAAGAGCGCTGCTGCGCCGCTATCGCTGAGATTGCCATTGAAAACGGCTCCAGCTTGGGCAACATCGGCTCCCGCTTGCATCTGAACTTCGCCAGTAGCTGCCATGACGTTGCCTTGGGCTATCGAATCTGCTTCGAAGGTAACATTGCCAAACAAACTGACGACATCGCCTTCGACTGAACCACGGACGATAATCGAGCCAGTGACCGAGGTTACATCGCCTTCAACCACGCCATCAATCACGATTTGTTGGCTGATGGTTGCGATATCGCCGCCTTCAGTCGTGCCAGCGCGAACCACCAATGCATCACCATCGGTGCGTAGTGCTTGGGCAAACACAAAGGTTGGTGAGGCAATAATAATCAGGGCTAGAATAATCCAGCCAAATAAGAACACTCGTGGATTGCGCTTCATTGTTCTACCTCCACAAGCAGCGCCGGTGAAGGGGTCAACAAACGTCGCCAGATCATCAGTGCTGCACCTGCAAGCACAAGCATCCCAAGGAGCAAGGGGATGCCAATTAATCCAAGGGTTGCCGCCATCGGCTTGCCTGCTAAGGTCAAGGCCATAACTCCGCGGCCTGCGCTTGAATCAACCCCGCCAAAGGTAGCGGCAGGCAAAGAACTATCGAACAAGACCCCATAACCGCCCCAGAGGACGATTAATGTGACGAAGCCCAGAACCACACCCCACAGCACACGTTGACGTAAGGCACGGCTACGGGCTTGAGTTGCTGCAAGCTCAGGAGTCGCTGGTAATTTTGCCATTAAGCTGGCGGCAAAATTTGGCGGTGGAATAGCCGATTTGGGAGCGGCTAAGGCGGCGGGCAATTGCCCAAGTTCATCGAGGCACATTGGGCACTCCTGTACATGACGAGAAATCAGTTGTTGGTCGTCAGGGTCATCTGGTTGCTGAGCGCGTAGCTCGCGAATCGAACGGCATGTCATAGCTCTGCTCCTTGTTTATCCAACGCAGCGGCCACCATATTGCGAGCACGATGGAGCCGGGTTTTAACCGCACTTTCTGATAGCCCCGTAATATTTTCGATCTCTTGATAGGAGAGATCGTTCCAGTAGCGTAGCACTGCCACCAGCCGATAATGATCGGGCAGGGTGGCTAAGGCACGTTGGACGGCATCGCGCAACTCACCACGCAATGCTGAGCGTTCAGGGCCATCATCGGTACTTGGTAGGGCAAATGCCAAATCATCAAGTGGCACTATCGGTCGCCGTCGCCGTAAGCGATCAATGCAGTAGTTCGATGCGACTGAAAAGAGCCATGTAGAAAATTTGCGGCTTTGATCGAACGTTTCAAGCTTGGTATAGGCCCGGATGAAAATTTCTTGGGCTGCATCTTCGGCCTCATGGCCATCGTGCAACATCCGGTAGGCCAAGTTGAAAATTGGCCCTTGGTACAATTCGACAATCCGTTGAAATGCAATTTGGTCGCCACGAATTGTCGCCCGCACCAGCGTCAATTCTTCACTATTGATCTCTGTCACGCGGTTCTACCTCGCACCACTATACTCGGTACGCGCTGAGCAAGGGTAATGTTTCATTGTCAAGAGGGGATTTTGGATTCCCATCGGTGTGATGCTCGCTATGGTACCTAAGGATTGGCTAAATGGCAAAAGTGAACGTTACTACGGGCAGCTAGCAATATATCTATGCCAGGAATTACGCCAATCCAACAGCCTACTAATAGTATTCTGCTGCAACCTCGCGTATAATGCATAGTGGCTTTTAATCGTGTTCGTTGAAAGGAATCACTCAATGACCAATCCACCACAAGGGCTGGACGAAACCACCCAAGGTGGCCCGCAGCGGCCTGTCGTGCCGCCACAGCGGGTTCAGATTCGCTGTCAAAATTGCCAAACGCCGTTTGTGGTGGCACTTTGGACATACGTTGATGTTGGGGTGCAGCCCGAATTAAAAGGCGCGATGCTTTCAGGTCAATTAAATGTCGCTGTCTGCCCCAATTGTGGCGCTGGCGGCATGTTGGCCTCACCCTTGATCTACCATGATCCTGAAAAGAAATTTTTCTGGACGCTCTTTCCTCAAGAATTAAACTTGCCACCAGAAGAACAAGAGCGCTTTGTTGGCGAGGCTTCCAAAGTGGCTATGCAATTGTTGCCACCAGATGCTCCTCGCGGTTATTTGCTCACGCCACGGCGCTTTATGACGATGCAAACTATGCTCGAAACCTTGTTGGAAAGCGAAGGCATTACCAAAGAGGCGATGCAAGCGCAACGTCAACGGGTTGAGTTGCTGAGCCAACTAGCAGAAGCCCTCGAAGCCGATCGGGCCGAGAATTTGCTCGATTCAGCAGAAGGCAAATTGGCGCAAGTAGTGGCCGATAACAAAGCTGCACTTGATGGCGAATTTTTCTTGACCCTCAACTCCTACATCGAAGCAGCCTTGCAACAAGGCCGCGAAGATAGCGCCGAAATGATCGGCGAGCTGAGCCAACGAGTCATGCAATTAAGTGGCTTTGATCCAGTTGCCGCAGGCTTGCAAGAGCCAGCGGTCGAAGATGTGGTTGCTGCCTTGCGCGATGCAGATGATGCGAGCCTCGAAGATGTGATTAGTAATTATCGACCCTTGATCGATGATGAAACCTTCGAAGCTTGGGATGCCCAAATTGCCACCTTGCCTGAGACAGAGCAAGCTGCTGCCCAAGCCCGCCGCGAGCATATTTACAGCACCCTCGAACGCATGGATGCTGAAGCCCAAGCAATTTTTGAAAAAGCCAATGGCCTGTTGCGTGATGCCTTGCAAGCAGAAGACCCACGGGCCTTGTTGACTGAGCGCAATAAAGAGTTGAGCGAAGCCTTCTTTGTAGTGATCGATGCCAACTTGAATGCAGCGATGCGCACCAATCAGCAAATTATTGCCGAGCAATTGATGCTGTTGCGCCAAACCGCTGCCGAAGTGTTGCAAGAGGCCATGACTCCGCAAGAACGCTTGATCAATCAATTATTGAGTGCTGAAACTGCTGGCGATGCTACCAAGCTGCTACGCAAAAACATGGCCTTGGTCAACGGCGATTTCGTCAAGGAAGTCAACCAATTGGCCGAGCAAATGGAAAAAGCAGGCCGCAAAGAAGTTGTTGATCGCTTGCGCCAAGTCGCCCGCGAATCAGCGAGCCTCCTGTTTTAAAAGTCAAAAATCAGAAGTCAAAAGGCAGAAGCGTTGGCTTATCTCGTTTATAATGACCATGGAGTTGTTTGCCTTTTGAGTTTTGCCTTTTGACTTCTATGAAAGCTTTACTTCGTTCGACAATGGTGCGTGGTTTGGCGCTGGCCTTGGGTGTTTTTACTCGGCCAGCGCCAGCCCAACCGCAGCGCATTTTGGTGATTAAGCCCGACCATTTGGGCGATGTTTTATTGTTGACCCCCGCCTTACGTGCTTTGCGTCAAAGCCAACCCCAAGCCCAGATTACGCTGCTGGTCGGTTCATGGGCCAAACGCCTCTTGGCCGATAACCCTGATCTTGATGCAATTGAAAGCTGCGAATTCCCTGGCTTTGTGCGTGGCGCTCAGCCCTCGGCTTTGGCTCCCTATCGCTTGCTCTGGCAGGAAGCTGCCCGTTTGCGCCAAATGAAGTTTGATACAGCCTTGGTTATGCGCGATGACCATTGGTGGGGCGGCTTGTTGGCGCTTGGTGCTGGTTGTGGCCGCCGGATTGGGTTTGCCCATCCCTTGGTTGCGCCAAGTTTGAACAAGGCCTTGGCTTGGAACCCAAATGCGCATGTAACCCAACAAGCCTTAGATTTGGTTGCTGCACTTGGCTCTGTTGACACTCAAAATCATAGGTTGCGCTTTGTGCCAAGTGACGAGGAACATGCTTGGGCAGCTGCTTGGCTGGCCCAGCATCAGATTCAAAAACCATTGCTGGCGATTCAGGCGGGCAGCGGTGGCGCGGCAAAATTATGGCCAGCTGAACGCTGGGCGCAGGTTGCTGAACAATTGGCTGATCAGGCTCAAATTGTGTTAACTGGCGGGCCTGCTGATGCTGCTGATGTGGCAGCGATTAGCCAGCATTTGACGATTCCGCATCTGAACGCGGTTGGACAGGCCAATTTAGGTCAATTGGCGGCCTTGTTTGGACGCTGCGCCGTGGTGTTGGGGGTCGATAATGGCCCGTTGCATTTGGCAGTCAGCCAAGCAACGCCCACTGTGCATCTCTTTGGGCCTGGCGATAAGCGGCGTTTTGGGCCTTGGGGCGATCCGCAGCACCATGTTGTGCTTGATGCAGCAATAGCGTGTTCGCCATGTGGTGTGTTAACCCATTGCCCACGCCAAACCAAGCCCAGCGAATGTATGACCGCAATTACCGTTCAGCAGGTGGTGAAGCAGGCCAAACGCTTGCTGGTACAGACTGGAACATAGCGCTAACACACTACGTACAAGCCATGAAATCAACTTGTTTTGAGGAAAGCAGCATGCAACAATGGGAATATCATGTTGAACTTGTCGATGTTAGTGGCTTTTGGAGTCCGAATGTTGACCCAAGCACGCTTAGTTTGATGCTGAATAAAGCTGGTAAGGATGGCTGGGAACTTGTGAGCATTGTTGATCTTAATCAAGCTCAAGGGCAAAGTTCGCGCCTCATTGTTACCTTCAAACGCCCCAAAGCATTCAACTAAGGATCGGTTTAATGCCTGATTGAGTGCCATGCGGGCTATGCTATAGTAGCCTAGCATGAACGCATTGAAGCAACAGCACTCGCGGCCTTGGCCTCGGTATATTCAAACAGTCAGTTGGATCATTCTGATTCAACTGGCTTTGTTTTGCCCGATTGCCTGTATTGCCCATTGCTGGTGGTGGGGCATGCAAAGCCAAACTGGTGCTGCTTCGGAGCATGCGATGTTGGTTTGTGATTTGCACGCGCAGCATAGCGATTCCGCGCCACAGCCAATGCCTCCGCTACCTGATGGCTTGGCAGCAGTCTATCCAATGGTGTTGCTCCTGCTTACTAGCTGGATGCTTGCGTCTCGTTTATGGCGACGTTTGCTGGAAGTGCAACGCGTTTGGCCGAGTTATCATCCGCAAATTATCACGCCCCCGCCAAGAATCCTCGTGCTTGGTTAATAACTGGATTCCTACAAACTTGAATTTATAAAATTCTTAAGGATGGGTGCTATGAAATACGCTCATTGGCTTTTGGCCTGTGTGCTGCTTGGGCTTGGTTTGAGTTTAAGCGGTTGTGGCACAGCTAGCTATCAGATTATTCGCCCAATTGAAAACCCAACGGCTGCGCCCGATTTTAGCTTGATTGATCAGCATGGTGCTGAATTCCATTTGGCTGAGCAACGCGGCAAAATCGTGATTCTCTTTTTTGGTTTTACTGCTTGCCCTGATGTGTGCCCCTTGGCTTTGGGGCTTTCAGCTCAGGCTCGCAAACAGCTTGGCGCTGATGGTGACAAGGTGCAAATTGCCTTTGTGACGGTCGATCCTGAGCGCGATAATCCGGCAACGATCGATCGCTATGTTTCGTTGTTCGATTCAACGATTTTGGGCTTAAACGGCGAAACGGCGGCGGTCGAAGCGGTGAAAAAAGAGTATGGCGTGCATGCTCAGCGACGCGAATTGCCTGACTCGGCCTTGCAATACACCATCGATCATACTGCTGGCTTGTATATTATCGATCAACAAGGGCGCTGGTTTGCCATGGCCAACCACGATGTTGATCCAACTCTTTTAGCGACTGATCTTAAAACGATGTTGCAATACATCGCTGTTGAATAAGTGGAGAAACCTTTCATGAAACGTTTAATCTTGGCCGTATTGCTTTTGGTCTTAGCCGCTTGTGGCTCGGCAACTACCCCGACCACCGTGCTAAATAGCAGCAATAGCGCAGCGAACACGCTTGGTTCATTAACGATCGATGGTTCGTTTGCGCGGCCTGCCTTTGCTGCGGCAACGCTGATGCAAACCCCAACCATGGCAACTACGCCAGTTAGCCCAACCATGGGCGGTGGCATGGGTGGCGGCACGATGATGGGCAGTAATAGTGCTGCTTATATGACGATTCGCAATACTGGCGCTGCCGATAGCTTGATTGCTGCTGCAACCGATGTTGCTGGCAAAGTCGAGTTGCATACGGTTACTGCCGATGGCGAGGTGATGAAGATGGAGCAAGTCGAGAAGATCGAAGTGCCAGCCAATGGTGAAGCAGTATTAAAACCAGGCGGCTTCCATATTATGTTGTTGGAAATCAAGCAGGATCTCAAAGTTGGCGATACACTTGATCTCACCTTGACCTTTGAAAAGGCTGGCAAGATTACGGTGAAAGTGCCAGTTCAAATGCCAAGTGCCCAATAAGAGCATAGAGCAAAGAACATAGACAATGCAGCGAAAACAATAGTTCAAATCCCTCGTCTCGTTGAATGCTGGACGAGGGATTTTGTTTAGCTTCATTTTAGGCGGCCATCGCTTGATCGTTTGGTGCTTGGCGAACCTGTTCGGCGGCGCTGATCCAGCCTTCGATAGTGCTGGGTTTTTTATCTTTGCGCCCAAGGTAGCGTTGCACGGCGTTCCAATTGTTGCCGCCAACGACCGAGGCATAGCGGGCAAAGAAACGGCGTTCTGCTTCATTGGCATCAACTGGGCGGCCTGTGCGCTCAGGGCTGTTGCCAAACGCTTCGTCAAGCGCAAGCTCAGGGTAGAGCGTGCCTAGCTTGGCGGGATAATTTGCGCCCAATTTGAGGTGCAATGGCCGAGGTGGCTTGATAATTGGTCGCATCTGGCGTTGGTCGCCGTCGCGCTCAACCAAGATAATTGCATCGGCCTCGTAGGTGATGTGCTCATCGGCCAGCACGCGCAAGCCCACATCGGTGTGGTTGCGATCTTCGCTTTGTTCGCTATATTGTTTGGCCAAGTGGCCGATAATAATCACATGAAAGCCATGTTGTTTTAGCTCGGTGAGGCCAGTATAAATCGCTTGCAGGTTGCGATTGAACGACGCATATTCATCAAACTCAATTTGGGTTTTGCGATCGGTTTCTGCGCCAGCCCGTTGCTGGGCATGGGCGCGCATCGCTTGCAGCACTTTGGAAACAGAGTCGAGCACAACGGTATCGCCAGCCTTGCCAATGCGCAAAATCTCTTGCATGGCAGCTAAAATTTGTTGCAACGACAGCGTTTGAACTGCTTGGATCGCTTTGTGGACTCCAGGCTTGCCCAAAAGATTCTTGGCAGCGCCCTCGGTATCCAAAATCCAGACCGTGCCGTTGCGGCGGGTGCTGGCGGCTAAATGCGATTTCCCTGCGCCAGATTGGCCGGTTAATATAAATAAACTGCCTGTTTCAAGTTGTTCGAGCGACTGAAACATTGTGCTATTCCTTTCGTGAACTCGGTTACCCATAGCCATTGCTGGCCCGTATCCAATCAATATACATAAAAAATATAGAACAAATGTTTCAATGTGTCAAGCAGCAAAAAGCCACAGGTTTTATCCTGTGGCTCAATGAGTTGCTCCAATTAGCATGTTATGGTTGAATATCGCCGCTTTCGACGCGTTTTTTGGCTTCGCGGCGGGTGCGGCGGCCTTCGCGGCGTTCGGTAGCTGCTGGTTTCTCAAGCAGCTTCTCCTCTTGTTCGACTAAATCGGCTTGAGGATTCGGCGAATCGACCAGCTTGCCATGCAGGTATGATAGGATGATCCTTGCTACTGCCGCCATTGGAATTGATAAGAGGAGGCCCAAGCCGCCAGCTACTGCTCCCCCCGCCAAAATTGCAAAGATCACAAAGATCGGGTGCACATTGACAATGTGGCCGACCAAGTTGGGAATAATAAAGTGATCTTCGAATTGGCGCAGGGCAAAGTAGGTAATGACGATCACCAATGCCAGCAACCACGGCTCCCAGCCAAATGGGGTTGTGCCTTGGAACAAACCAACCAAGGCCGCGATTGCGGTAGCCAAGTATGGCCCGATGATTGGAATAATTTCCAACACCCCAGTTGCAATTGCGATGATCAAGGCATATTTGACTTGCAAAATCGAGAGCGCAATATAGCTCAACACCGACATAATGATGATCAGCAAAAACTGACCGCGAATATAGGCTGAGAGCACGCGATCGATCGAGCTAACCAATTGGCGAATTTCATCGCGATGGCGTTCGGGAATCAAGCGATAGAAATTATTGGGAATGGTTTCTGCTTGCAGCAGCAAATAGAACGTGACCACAAAATAGACTAAGGTTAAAATAAAACCTTCGGCAATCCCAAACAAAAACTTGGGTGCAGCACTTGGCAAATCTTTGGCAAAGGCAGCGATTGCGCCAGAGATTTCACGTTCAGCCTCGCGCAAATTAATAATTTCGACTCCACGAATCGTCAATGATTCATGTTTCTCGACATAATTACTTGCATCCTCAAGCCATTCGGGAATGGCCTTGGCAAGATCGTTAATTTGGGTCGTAATGATCGGGACGACATTACTGACCAGCAATGTTAACAGCGCAGACCCGATGATGTAGAGCACAATTACCCACCAAAAACGGGGGGTTTTGGTCCGCCGTTGCATCCATGTAACAACTGGATTAAAAATATAGGCTGTGATGATTGCCCAGATGAAGGGAATCATAATATGCCAGGCTTGGTTGACCAAGTACAGGCTAATAATAACAATCGAAAGGACTGTTACAAATTTTGCGCGCGGCGAGAAACGAATCGGGCTAGTAGGCTGAACGTACATAAAATCTCCTCCACATGGCCATAGCGTTATTGTTGACGCGAGCGACCAAGGGGAATATCGGCCTTGAGGTGGTCGGTAGCTTCGCCACGGGTCAAGGTTACTTCAATGGCCTCTGGGTTGGTTACTTCAACGTAACGCTCGATTACTGCAATGATCTCACGTTTCATCTCGTCCATATCGTGGGGCGAGAGATGAACCCGATCATGAACTAAAACCGTCAACAAACGCTCTTTGGCAACCGACGAGCTGGTCGGTTGCTTGCGACCAAAAAGATTATCTAAAAAACCCATAGATCCGCTCCATGTGGAAGATAAGGTTGGCTAGGTAGCGCCATTTTAGCGGCGTGTCCGAAACATACTGACCAATTGGGCCCATAAGCCTTGTTTTTCATCAAGCACAAGGAAGGGAATATCGTGGCCAAGTAAACGATTGGCGATATTATTATAGGCTTTTCCGGCCATTGAGTCGCGATCTAGCACCGCTACTTCGCCACGGTTGGTCGAGACCACAATACTCTCGTCGTCGGGCACAATCCCAATTAAGTCGATTGCCAAAATTTCTACCACATCGGGCGTATCCATCATGTCGCCGCGAGCAACCATGCGGGCCTTGATCCGATTGATAATGAGCTTTGGGTTGCTTTTTTCATACGCTTCGACCAAGCCAACAATTCGGTCGGCATCGCGGACTGCTGACATTTCAGGAGTTGTGACGATCAAAATGTGGTCTGCGGGTGCAATCGCATTTTTAAAGCCGCCCTCGATGCCTGCTGGCGAATCGATCAAGATAAAATCGAATTCGCGGCGCAGCTCGTTGCAGAGGGCAATCATATCATCAGGCGTTACCGCATCTTTATCGCGGGTTTGGGCTGCTGGCAACAAGAATAAATTATCAGGAAAGCGCTTGTCTTTAATCAGCGCTTGGCGTGTCCGACAGCGACCTTCGACCACATCGACTAAATCGTAGACGATGCGATTTTCGAGGCCCATTACAACATCGAGATTCCGCAAGCCAATATCTGCATCGATAGCAACAACGCGTTGGCCTTGCATGGCTAACGAGGTTGCGAGATTAGCGGTGGTGGTGGTTTTGCCAACCCCCCCTTTACCAGAGGTGATTGTAATTACTTGTGCCATACATGATCCTCAAAGGCCCACTAGCGGCGTGGGGCATCCCATGGTACTACTACAATGTTGTCGCCATCAAGGCTGGCTTGTTCAGGGCCAGTTGGGCGATGATTATCGGGTGTGCGGGCAAGGTTATCGGCAATCCGCAAGAGGGTTGGGCTCAATTCGAGCGCACAGACAATCGCTTGTTGATTGCCGCCAACTCCTGCATGGACGGAGCCGCGTAAGCGCCCCCAAATGATGATGCTGCCGTGCGCGCTAATTTCGGCCCCAGCATTAACATCGCCAACCACAACGACATGGCCTTGATGCTTAATTGCTTGGCCAGAACGCACGGTGCGCCATAAAAACAAGCCTTCGCCTTGCACGACGGGTGGAGGAGTAGACCGTAGGCTGTCGGGGTGGCGGGTTTCCACACCAGCTTGCCGACCAGTAGTTCGATTGGTTGGTGCGATGGTGATTAATGCAGCTGGCTCAATATCATGTTCGGCCATGATTGCCAAGATTGCCTGTAGCTCTACATCGGTGATCGACCGTTCGCCAACATCGATCAATAATTTTGCGCCATGATAAAACGATGATCCTTGGGCTAGCTGCTTGCGCAGGGCTTCAAGGACTTCTTCCCACGCTGCGGTGGGGTGTAAAATCAAGCGCAGCCCGTCACGGCTGCCTTTTAACGTGATGCGCTCTTCCATATCGCGCATTATACCGTCTCCGTCAAGAAAACGAAAATAAGAGCAAAGAGCAAAGAACATAGAGCATAGTAGCCGTAATTGATGCCTAATTTGGTAAAACCACAAGCACATGCTTGTCTATGTTCTATGCTCTATGTTCTTTGTTCTACTGAAGCCCCATGACTAAACCTGCATACTTTTCGGTCAAGACGTGCGCTTGATCTTCGTTGACTCCCTCGGCAATCACGTGAATAAATGGGCCATCAGGGTCGGGCAGAATCAGCACCCATTCTGGCCCAAGCTCAATCTTGATGCCGTCGATATTTTCTTGTGAGCGTTCAGCATATTGTTCGTTGAGAATCCGCATTACTTTGCCTTTGGATTCCCAACGACATGGCACTTTGTGGTTGGCCATGGCCGAGCGCGGCAACGAGCGCCGAATTTCCGAGAGTGGAATATTGGCCCGCGCCAACAATTCCATCAATTTTACAATGGCAAACAGACCATCGGCTACCGGAAAGAACGATGGGAAAATCAAGCTACCAGCGCCATCGCCCAAGACGCATAATTCGTTGCATTTGGCTGCTTGCTGCATCAGCGCGCCCAAGGCAGTTTTGGTGCGCTGAATCCGCCCGCCATAACGCTCGGCCAATTTATCGAACAGGCGCGGTGCGGTCACTGGCACGGCCACCGTACCGCCACTGTTGGCTTCCATCGTGAGTGCGGTCACTGCAGCCAGCAACTCAATATCGCTCAAACGATGGCCGGTATCATCGACCACATACATTCGTTCGCCACCAGAATCAAGCCGCACCCCAATATCGGCGTTCATCACGGGCACAATTGCTGCCAAGCGTTGCATGCCAGCATTGAATTGATCGGCGGTTTGGAACAAGCGATCTTCATCGATTTGGGCATTCAGCTCAACTAAATCAACATTCAAGCGTCGCATAATCGTGCCAAGAATTTGGGCCGCATTCGACGAAGCATAATCGATCACAATGCTCCACGGTTGTTCTAGCTCTGGCAAAATCTTGGGGTCGAGCGATTCCATAAATTTATCGATATAAACCGAGTTGTAATCGCTGTTTTCGGTGATCCTGCCAATTTCATCGAGATAAACGCGGCGATAATCTTCGCGGAAGTAGGTATTTTCGATCTTGCGCTCCATATCGCTGCCAAGATCTAGCCCGCGATGATCGAAGAATTTAATATCAACAACCCGATTATCGAATGGCGAAAGCCGCACATGCATGCCGCCAGCTGCTTTCAGGGCATAGGTCAAATAGCGCGCGGTTGGAATTGGCACCGAATGCAAATCAAGCACATCGATGCCCGCCGATGGAATGCCTGCAATCAAGCCGCGTTTGAGCATGCGCGGCGTGTAATGCGCATCGCGATTCATTGTAACCATGGTATTTTTGGGCAAAATTGCGCCATAGGCAGCGCCTAATTTCGCGCAAAATTCTGGCGTAAGGTCGATATTGACCAAGCCGGTAATGCCGTAGCGCCCAAATAAGACCCGCCGCCCTTGGGCACCCCAAATAATCGAAGCACTAACCGTCGCTCCTTCTTCGACTTCTTTCGAGGGCCAAATTTTGACGTTTGGCTGAATGACCGCGCCAGCGTTGATAATCGTGCTATCGGCGACAACCACGCCCTCGAAGAGCAACGAACGACTTTTGATGTTGCACTGCTTGCAGACAATCGCCCCGCGCAACTCGGCCCGCTCGCCAACATACGAATTGCGCCACATCACCGAGCGATCGATTGTGGCCCGCGAATCAATAATTGTGTAATCGCGGATGACCGATGGGCCGAAGACCATCGCTCCACCTTTGATTTTGACCCCGTGGCCAAAAAAGACTGGGCCATGAATTTGAGCATCGGGGGCAATTTCAACTTCGCCTTCGATCCAAACATTATCGCCGCGATCATGGCCTAGGCGCGGCAAATTGACCATGCCCATCAAATAATCCGAGCAAGCCCGCATATAGGCATCGATGGTGCCGACATCGGTCCAATAGCCCTCGGCAATATAGCCATAGAGCAATTCGCCGCGGCGCAACAAGGCTGGAAACAAATCTTTGGAAAAATCGAAGGCATCGCCCAACGGAATATCGTCGAGCACACTGGGATCGATTACATAAATGCCAGTGTTGACGGTATCGGAAAAAACCTCGCCCCAGCTGGGTTTTTCGAGAAATTGACGAATTCGGCCTGCATCATCGGTGATCACAACCCCATATTCAAGTGGGTTGGGCACGCGGGTCAGGGTAATGGTAGCTTTGGCATTCGAGCGTTTATGGGCCTCAATCAGCGCCGTCAGGTCGAAATCGGTCAAGGCATCGCCCGAAATCACGATGATAGGCTCGCTATCGTCGTCGATCAAGCGCGAGGCATATTTGACGGCTCCTGCTGTGCCAAGCGGCACTTCCTCGACCGAATACGAAATATCGACATCAAACGCCGAGCCATCGCCATAAAAATCTTGAATAATATTGGCGAGATACTGGACGGTAATAATAATATCGGTAATGCCGTGGCGTTTTAGCAGCTCAATAATATGCCCCATCACTGGTCGATCAACCAGGGGAACCATTGGTTTTGGCCGACTAATCGTGAGTGGACGGAGCCGAGAGCCTTCGCCCCCAGCCATTAAAACTGCTTTCATGGTCTGCAACCCTCGCAGTGTCAACAATGCAGCACTCAGCGCGGTGGCCAGCACGGGCATTCGAGGGCCGCGCCGTTGTTCAGTATACCAGAAGATACTGGCAGAATTTGAGTGCTTTGGGGCATTGCTGAACGGATGTAGCTGTGGTCAATGCCGATCAAGCCACGCTGATCAGTCGGCTTTTGGTTTGCATAAGTTGTGCCAGTAGTTGCACCCCAAAATAGCTAGGAATCCCTAGCAGCGGAGTTCGGCAATTAACGCTATCCAGCATGGCTGAATCGCGTATACTTTGGTTAATCCTAAAGCTTCTTAATAAACGTCGCCAAATTGCACAAACTCTAGCCGATTGCCAAACGGGTCGGCAGCGTAAAAGCGCCGCACATGGGGCAAGCTGCTATCTTCAACAATTGCAATTCCGGCGGCCTGCAACTCAGCGCGGGCCTGCGCAAGGTCGGCGACGCGAAAGGCAGGGTGTGCTTTGTGCGCTGGCCGAAAATCGGCCTCGACTCCAAGGTGGAGTTCGATATTGGAGCCGCGAAACCAGCAACCGCCTCGAGCTTGCAACGGCGCTGGCTTGGCAACTTCGTCAAGGCCAAGCAGGGTGCTATAAAACCAGCGCGCTTGGGCTTCTTGCGCGGCGGGCATTGCGAGTTGGATGTGGTCGAGTGCGATAAGTTGCATAACCGCTCCACTACAGAATGATTCTTTTGCTATGATACAGTGGATACAGCAAGAATCAATCTAGAAATAGCCTAGGACGTGCATAGATGTGCTCTATAGCTCGGTATATCCTATTGAACATAGGTAACGAATTGGCACAACCTAGCCTCTCAATGCTTGAGCACAATGGCGCTGTGCTGCTTAATCGTTGGTGGGGTAGCATCGTACCAAACATCTTGAGGAAACTGCTATGAGTTTTTATCCGACCTATGTTGAACGCCCACGTTTACTTCGCTTGACCCAACATGAGCCACGGGTAATCTTAATCATTGGTTTGCCCAGCAGTGGCAAGTCGACCGTATTAGAGGCACTTAAGCATTCCATCAATGCTCCCTATGCTATGCTGCGGCTTGCGTCAGCGCCCAACGATCCCCAGGCCATGCTGCACACAATTGGCCAGCAACTTGGCTTAACCAGCGAGCAGCAGCTGCCGCAACTTTTGGCTATTCGCCAGCCAACTTGGATTTTGATCGACGATCTTGACCAGCTTTTGGATGCTTGGGGCGCGTTTTTGCCTGAGTATGCATGGCTAACCGACTTGTTGGAAAATCCGGCGCTGCATGTCGTCGCCACGGCGCTTTCAATTCCACAGCATCCAATGATTCAACAATGGATCATTCGGCAGCAGCTGCTGGTGATTGGCGCGAAAGAGCTGGCATTCACCAGTGCTGAATTAATTGAATTGGCCCAAAAACGCCAACTCAGCCTAAGCCAAGCCCAAGCTGATCAGCTGATCGGCTTAACTGAGGGCTGGGTTGCCCCCTGTATTTTTGCGCTCAATCGCTCGGGCACGCTCCAGCCTTCATCGCTTGAATGGGTGATGCAAGATGTTATGGGGCGGCTGCCAGCGCAACTGCGCAATCTGCTCGAAGCATGGCTTTGGCTTGCCAGCGATTCGCTTGAGTTGCTGCAAAGCTTGTTGCCAAACGACGATTTAGCCCGTTTATTGCTTAGCTGGGAATCAGCAGGCTTGTTGTTTGAAGCCAACCTACGCTTGCAACCCTTGGCTGAGCTTGGTTTGCGCAAGCGCTCGAATGCTTTGGCTGACTATTTGACCCCGTTGTTTGAACAGGCTGGCGCATGGTATCTCGCGCAGCAGCAATTGCTGCCGTTTGTGCACCAGATGCAACGCTTGCAACGCTGGGATGTGATCAATCATACGCTGATCGAACAGTTCGACCTCGTTAACAACCAGCGCTTTTTTGGCGAGCTGGTCAATGCGTTGCAAACGGTTCCCGTGCAGCAGCTTGCGCCAAAAGTTGGCTGGTTGCTGGTGCGAAGTTATCATCTTGGGGCGCGCAATGCCGAAAAAGCCTTGATTTTGGTCAATCAACTTTTGGGCATTCATCAACAGCCAGATGACCAACGGATGTTGCGTTTGCTCAAGGCCGATATGTTGCGGGCACAAGGAGCGATTCGAGAAGCTGATAGCTTAATTCAGCCCTATTTGAACGATCCTAATTTAACAGATGACGACCATGCGCGGGTTTTGCGTACCCATGCAATTTATTTGGCCTCGTTGGGCCAAGATGATGCTGCAATTACCACCTTTGAGCGAGCCTACAACTATATTGAAGGCTCGGGTATTAACCGATTACTGGGCTTAATTTTGGGCGATTATGCCAATGCTGCGGCCCGCGCCGGACGTTATTCGTTGGCTGATCGGCTTTTGCGCCAAGCAACCTCATTATGGGACGAAATGGCTTCGCCTGCTGGCTTATCGCAAACGCTCAATTTGCGGGCGTTGGTGGCCTTACATCAAGGCCAAATTAGCGATGCAGCGCGCTATGCCCAAGAAGCCTACGACAACGGCATGCGTGCTGATAAGCGGGCGGCAAATGGTGCGTTGGTTACGCTTGGCGATGTGGCGCTGGCTGAGCGCGATTGGACGAGTGCAATTGGGCGCTATGGCTTGGCGCGTGAGCAATTACGCAATAGCAATATGGTCGATTATCATATTTTGACCTATGCCTTGGCCTTGGAATCGCAAGCAACCCGTCATGGCTCGCGCGATCAATTGCAGCGCTTGTTGCTTGAAATCGATACGACGACCGCCCAAAATCCGCTTGATCAGGCATGGTTGGCGGTGGCGCGCAGTGCCGCCAACTTAAGTCTCAAAATCGATGGCACGATTCCGCTCTTGCAACGAGCCTTGGCAGGGCTTGATAACGAAGGATCATTAGCCAAAGGCCTGCTGTATCTGTTATTGAGCGAGGCATTTTGGCTGCGCCACGAGCGAGGCGAGGCCCGCCAAGCGTGGAAAGCGCTTGATGAATTGATTATTGAGGGCCGCAGCGGCTTGCCGATTTTGCTTTCGGCGCTTACCAGCCATTTGCCAGACTTGGTGCAGGAAGCCTATACCGAATGGAATTCGCCCTTTGCAGCGCGGGTGTTGCACGATACGTTGTCTGCCCCGCAAGCCCCAACCTTGGTGGTGCGCTTGATGGGCCAGTTGCGGGTTGAAATTGATGGCAAATTACAACGCATCCCTCGCCAAGGGATTTTGCTGATCGCCTTATTGTTGTTGAACCCCAGCGGCATGACCTCCGAGGAACTACGCGAAAATCTTTGGGGAATTGATGGCAAGGCTGCTGGCTGGCGCAAAATGCTAGAACGCACACGCAAAGTTATTCCTGAATGCGTGGTCTATGATGGTTCGATCTATCGCTTGGGAATTCCCTTATCGCTGATTGATGCAGACATTTTAGTGATTAAGAATACCCATTTACAAGGCTCTGAAGCGACCCTGGAGCGCTTACAACTTGCCGCCGATTACGCCAGCCAAGGGTTTTTGCCTGGCTGTGATGCAGCGTGGATCGAACATGAGCGCCAAGTGTTGATTAAGCGTGGCTCGGAGTTATGGGTTGCAACGGGCATTCAAGCCTACGACCAACAATTGTTTGATCGTGCTCAACAGGCGTATGATCGGGCGCTTCAGCTTGAGCCATTAAATGCACGGGCAGTTGCGCTGGCCATGAACTTGGCCATCAAGCAAGAGCGCCGTACCGATGCGCTGAAGCTCTATGCAACATATCGCAACGCATTAGCTGATCAATATGGCATTGATCCATCTGCTGAATTGCAAGCGCTCGAACGCCGCGCCTTGGACTAATTGCTAAGGCGTTAGGGTTGGCGAAATCGGCTCGGTCGGGCTAATTGGCTCGGTCGGGCTGATTGGCTCGGTTACCGTTGGCGTGCTGACTGGCGTTGCTGCTGGCTCACTTGGTTGGGTTGGTTCGCTTGGGTTGGTTGGGCTAGCTGGCTCGTTGGTTGGAATGCTAATCGTGCTCAGCGTGACCTGAATAACGCTCAACGGTTTGGCGAGGGTTACGCCGCTTGGGAGATTAAGGCTTGGTTGAATACTATAGCTGCCAGCAGTTCGCCCAGCCAAATCAAGCACTAAGGCCAAATCGGTGAGATTTTGCAAATTTTGGGCATTGCCCCGCAGAGTTACCTCAAGTTGGCGTGGTTGGTAACTTAATTCTAAGCCAGCAGGCTGATTACGCGGCACTAACGGCAGCGTCAGCACAATTTCGGTGTTAATGGGCACAAAGCGCACAGTGGCAATTGTGCTATCTGCTGCTTGCGCATCACGCGGGGTAACCCCAATTGGGAAGCGCAATTTGATGGTTGCGGTGTAACTTTGGGTTGTATTCGGTAGGTTAAGCGGTTGGGTTTCAACAAATTCAACCTCAGTTAAACGCTGAGCGCTGCCAATTAATGTGACGAAAGCTGGTTCAAGCACCACATCGGCGCGATAGCCTGCTGGTGGCCCATTGAGGGTTGTGTAGATAATTGGCACCCGTTTGATGCCGCTGCTCGATAAAATGCGCACTTCAATATCTGCTAGCTCAGGGCTAACCGTCACGCCTTCAACATCGCGCCCAGCAATATCTACCGCCGTAATATTGCGCCGCGTGCGCAAATTGCTGGTTTGTGATGAAAGATCAAGCGTAATTTCGCCACCAACGACCTTATTCACTTGGCTAGCTGGCCCAGTAATTGTGACCTGCTTGATCATCTCGCCATTGACGCTGGCAATGGGCAAACTGGCCTCGTAGCTGGTTGGCGGCTGGCCTTCGGTAGTAATCGTTAGCGGCAGCGAGGCAGTAATAATTTGCTCGATTTGCACCAAGACTGTCGCAGGCTGAAAGCTTTGAAAATCGAGATCGGAGCGGCTAGGAATGCTGCGCGCTTGCACAGCAACTTCATGCGAGCCAGGCTCCAAGCCAGCAACATTAATAAATGGCTGTACATTTTGCTTGGTAATCCGGGTAATCGTATCTTGCGGACCAGAAACATTCAAGTTGACCACAGCATCGGGCACAGGAATTGGCCTGCCTTCGCCATCGACCAAAGTTAAGGAACTGTTCAGGCCTTCGGCACGAATTGGCAAATTGGTAAATGGCGTAACTTGTTGCGGATTTTCGGTGAAACTGACGAAAACCCAGATGATGCTGGCCAACACTGCGGCCACGAAGGCGCGTAATGGGCTGCCTGCAAGCTTATTCATGCCTCTTCCTCCTCGCTTAGTTCGACGCGCAATAAGCCAGCTAGCAATTTCCGTAAGCGGCCTTCGGTTAAATGACGCACCATGCGGCCATCGTGGGTAATCGAAATACTGCCAGTCTCTTCTGAAACGATCACCGAAATTGCGTCGGATTGTTCGCTGATGCCCAAGGCGGCGCGGTGGCGCGTGCCATAGCGGGTGCTGCCAACCACGTTTTCGCTCAGCGGCAACACACAGTTGGCGGCCAAAATTCGGTTGCGCCGAAACAGCACCGCCATATCGTGGAGCGGCGCGTTGGGAAAGAAAATATTCACCAACAAGGGCACCGAAATGCGCGAATCGACTATCACGCCTCGGTCGGCATATTCTTGCAAGCCCGTGTCGCGCTCAATCACCATCAATGCGCCAATGCCTTGTTGAGATAATTGCTTGGCTGCGCGCGAAATCGTGTTGATCATCTCCTCTACTTCTGAGCGATTGGTGCTGCCAAAGCGATTAAACCATTCGCCAGTGCGGCCTAATGATTCTAAAGCGCGGCGTAATTCAGGTTGGAATAAAATTGGAATTGCCACAAAAAGGGCAGGGCTGAGGGCTTCGCGAATGATCCAGCGCAAGGTGGTGAGCGGTAAGGTCGAGCCTGCAAGCAGGGCAACCACCACCAAAATCCCAACCCCACGTAACAATTGTACCGCCCGTGTGCCTCGGATGACCCCGAGCAGCCAAAAAATCAAGGCAGCAACAAGCAGAATATCGAGTACAGCTAAGAAAGAAACACGTTCCCAAATCTGCTGGAAGCTTGGCACGATCATACCCTCGAAACTGCCAGCCTCCCACTCGTGCTGGACATCGCGCCTGTACCTTACACCGATCAGGCTATCTATGCAAGTTTTAATCTTCGCGGCTCATACCACCAACAAGCCGCTTAGCCAAGGCCCTAGCTGGCTCGCTGCTTGACGAAATAGCGCGAGATTCGGTAGTATAGACCATCTTCTTTCCCCCCATTTTGGCGATGATGCCGCAAGCCCTTCAACGATGAAGCGACTGTAAGGAGCACACTATGCCCGATGTCGCCCCTTTTCGTCAGTATCAGCTCGAAACTGCTTACGATGAGTTGTTGCTTAACCCAAACACGCCGCGCCCACACTATCGTTTGCTTGCGGAACGGTTGCGCGAGTTGCCGCCCGATGAGTTGGCGCGGCGCCAGCAAGCAGCCGATTTGGCGTTTCTCAATCAAGGGATTACCTTTACGGTTTATGGCCGCGATGAAGGCACCGAGCGGATTTTTCCCTACGATCTGCTGCCACGCATCCTGACAGCCAAAGAATGGGATACGATTGAGCGTGGTTTGGCGCAACGAGTAACCGCATTAAATTTGTTTTTGCGCGATATTTACCACGAAGAAACTATTTTAAAGGCTGGGATTGTGCCGCGCGAATTGGTCTATAGCTGTCGCCATTTTTCACGCCAAATGCGCGGTGTGAGCGTGCCACGCGATCGCTATATCTCCATCGTTGGCACCGATTTGATTCGTTTGCCGAGCGGCCAATTTGCGGTGCTTGAAGATAATTTGCGGGTTCCCAGCGGGGTTTCATATATGCTGGCCAATCGTTTGGTGATGAAACGGGTCTTTCCGCAGTTGTTTGCCAGCTACGGCGTGCGGTCGATCGATCATTATGGCCAAGCGTTGTTAGCAACCTTGCGTTCGTTGGCGCCCCAAGGCCGTAGCGATCCAACGATTGTGTTGCTAACGCCGGGGGTTTTTAATTCGGCCTATTACGAACACACCTTTTTGGCTCGCCAAATGGGCGTTGAATTGGTTGAAGGCCGCGATTTGATCGTCCACGACAACGTGGTGTACATGCGCACCACTGCTGGCTTGCGGCGGGTTGATGTGATTTATCGGCGGGTCGATGATGAATTTATCGATCCCTTGGCTTTTCGCCATGATTCGATGTTGGGCGTTGCTGGCTTGCTGAATGCCTATCGGGCTGGCAATGTGGCTTTGGCCAATGCCTTGGGCACAGGTGTGGCCGATGATAAGGCGATTTATGCCTATGTGCCAGCGATGATCAAATTTTATCTTGATCAAGACCCGATTTTGCCCAATGTGGAAACCTTTTTGCTCAGCGACGATCGCCAACGTCAGCATGTGTTGCATAATTTAGATTCATTGGTGGTCAAGGCGGTCGGCGAATCTGGCGGCTACGATATGTTGATCGGGCCGCATAGCACGCTGGAACAACGTGCCCAGTTTCGCGACCGTATTATTGCCAATCCCCGCAACTATATTGCCCAGCCAACCCTTGCGCTTTCTAAAGCACCATGTTTTATCGATGGCCAACTCGAAGCGCGCCATGTTGATTTGCGGCCCTACATTTTATTTGGCGACCAAATTAGCATCGTGCCCGGTGGCTTGACTAGGGTGGCCTTGCGGCGCGGCTCGCTGGTCGTCAATTCATCGCAAGGCGGCGGCAGCAAAGATACGTGGGTGCTTTATTAAAGGATGAAGGATGAGGGATGAAGACAGAAGTCAAAAATAGCCAAATCTTCCTTCGCGATCTTCGCGTTCTTCGCGGTTTCGTTCTTCGTGGTCTTTGTGCGCTTCGTGGATCAAAACGTTAACGCAGCGACGCAGAGAAGCGAAGGATGAAGACAGAAGTCAAAAGTCAAAAGTCAAAAAATAGCCAAATCTCCCTTCGCGATCTTCGCGATCTTCGCGGTTTCGTTCTTCGTGGATCATCATTAAAAATTGGGGGTTGCTCATGTTATCGCGCGTTGCTGATAGCCTGTATTGGATTGGCCGCTACCTTGAGCGAACAGAGCATACTGCTCGCTTGCTTGACGTGAATTTGGCTTTGATGCTCGACCAAACTCCAGCCGCAGCCGAACGCCGCTGGGAGCGTATGCAAACCTATCTTGCATGGCAATACGATGGAATTCCCCAAACTTACGCCTTGGTACAAGCCTTAACCTTTGATGTCAATAACCCTGGCTCGTTGGTTAGTTGCATTGGCGCTGCCCGCGAAAATGCCCGCCAAGTGCGCGAACAAATTAGCTCGGAAATGTGGGAGCAACTTAATCGGCTCTATTTACAAGTCAAGCGTGCCACGATGGAGCAATTGTGGCACGAGCCGCACGAATTTCTCCACAATGGGTTAAAAGAGGGCATTCATCTTTTTCAAGGGATTACGAATGCAACCTTGAGCCATGGCGAATGTTGGCATTGGCTGCGTTTAGGCCAGTTTATTGAGCGAGCCAATGCCACAGCGATTTTGCTCGATGTGCATTTTGCCGAGCCAAGTGGCGCTGCCGATGCTCAAGCCAATTATTTGGATTGGGTTGGCCTATTAAAGTCCTGTACAGCCTTCGAGGCCTATTGTAATGTATACACTGCTGATATTCGGCCAGAACGAATTGCTGAATTTTTGTTGTTGAACGCTGAATCGCCGCGCTCGGTGCGTTTTGCCGCCGATCAGATTGCGATTTCGATTCAAGCGATTGCTGCCAATACGCTTGGGCGGCGCGGTGATCGGGTCAAACGCTTAGCGGGGCGCTTACAAGCTAGCCTTGATTATGGCCAAGTCGATGAGATTATGGCCGATGGCCTGAGCGGCTATTTGGCCAGTATTCAACAACAATGCCAACAAATTCATACCAACGTCTATCAGACCTTTATTAGTTATCCGGTTGAGACAGCATTGGTATAAGGATGATCATGACAGCAGCACAACAGCGCATGCTCGCGGCACTCAAAGGGTTGTCGGTTGGTGAAGCCTATGGTCAACAGCTTTGGCAACAGGTGCAAACTGGGCTTGCAGTCGCCGAGCAACCAAGCCTTTTGCCAGCACCATGGCTGTGGACAGACGCAACCCTCATGGCTTGTTCATTGGTTGATCACTTGTGGCATTATGGCACGGTGCATAGCGCGGCCTTGGCTGCCGATTTTGCCCTGCGCTACACGCCAATCCGCGATTATGGCACCGCCATGCATACTCTCTTGGCCAAACCGCGTGATGGGGCGGCGGTGATGAGCGATGCCCAAAATTTGTTTGATGGCCAAGGCTCGTTTGGGGTTGGCGCGGCCATGCGGGCGGCTCCGTTGGGCCTATTTTTTGCTGAAGCGCCGCTGAGCCAAGTTGCCCAACAAGCTCAACTCTCGGCGCTCACCACCCACACCAATCCAGAGGCGGTGGCGGGTGCGGTGGCGGTGGCAGTGGCCGGAGCAATTCTCTGGCGCGAGCGTGATCAGCCGTTACGCCAGCCATCGGCAATCTTGAATGAAATTGTGCAATATCTACCAAGCAGCAGCCTTGAGCATCGCCTAGCCTTAGCCGCCGCCATGAACGATCGCCAAATGTGGCATCATATTGCCTTGCGATTGAGCAATGGCTACCAGCATAGTGCTCAAGCCATTGTGCCATGGTGTTTGTGGTGCGCTGTGCATTATCGGGATGATTATGCGGCGGCGATTGAGCAAGTCTGTGCTGCCGGCGGCAACGTTACCTCAATGGCGGCGATTGTTGGTGGGCTGTTGGCAGGAACTTTAGGCCGCGATTGTATTCCGCCGCCTTGGCTGCGCGCCCGCGAACCCTTGCCCCACTGGTTTTTGGCCAGCCTTGGAATTGAAACCGATTGATTGTTTGAGTTTTGGCAGGTGCTATGTACTACACCATTCGCCACGTTACCCGCTTTCGCTATAGCAACCCAATTAGCGAAAGTATGATGGAAGTTCGCAAACAGCCCCGTACCGAGGGCGAGCAACGCTGCCTTTCGTTTGACATAACCACCAAGCCCAAATCGAAAGTCTTGGTTTATCTCGATTCGCAGGGCAATACGGTGCACCATTTTGATCTACCTCGTGCCCACACCCAGCTGGAAATTGTGACCCAAGCCTATGTGGAAAATCGTGTTCAAGCGCCAGCAGCCGATCTTACGCTCGATCTCAGCACATGGCAAATCCTCGAAGATCATGCCTTGAATGGCTACGATTGGGATTATCTCAACCCAAGCCAATTTGTGGCTTCAACCGATTTGCTCCAAACTTTCGCCGCCGAAATTGGCCTCAATAAACAGAGCGATCCGCTTTCCTTGGCCCGACTGATTACCCAATCAATCTACGATAAATTTGAGTATGTTCCACAGAGCACACGTGCTGATTCGCCGATCGACGAAGCTTTAGCGACGCGACGCGGAGTTTGCCAAGATTACACCCATATTATGCTCAGCCTCTTGCGCTCGTTGCAGATTCCGGCGCGCTACGTGAGCGGCTATCTGTTTCATCGAACCGATGATAGTGTGCGTTCTGCTGCTGATGCTTCGCATGCGTGGGTCGAGGCCTGGTTGCCCAGCCTTGGCTGGATCGGCTTCGACCCAACCAACAATGTCGTGGTCGGCGATCGCCATCTGCGAGTAGCAATTGGCCGCGATTACGCCGATGTACCGCCGACGCATGGCATTTTCAAGGGCGAAACCCAAAGCACGCTCGAAGTCGCGGTGCAAGTGCGCTTGGCCGACGAACCATTGCACGCCGACGAGCCGTCGCAGCTCGCAGGTTGGTCGCAGGTTGAGGGTGGCGATGTGGCGGCGGCAATTCAACAAATGCAGCAACAACAATAGGTTTTATTCAAAAAAGCATGGGTGGTTTTCGCCCATGCTTTTGCTTTAAGTTGGCAGTTTGTAGGTAATTTTCGTATCGTCGACCTGAATAATTCCACGAGTTTTTAGCTGGTTGATGAGTGATGCTAGTTCTTGCTCGGATAGTTTTTTGGCAAAAATTGCATTGATCGTGTTACTCAGGGTTTTAATCGTTCGAGGCTTGTTACTTTTATTAGCTTGAAGATATTTACTGACGATCTCAATCTTTTTTGGTGGGGTTGGAGTTGGGGATGCCTGTTGTTTCGATGCTGTTGTTGCTTGAGCTACTTTTATGGGAGGAATCTCGCTAACATCTTGAACCCGCTTGGCCATAATCTTTTTCGTTTTGAGGTGCTGAATCAAGGGATCGAAGCCGGTATCTTTGGAAACAATATGAAAATAGGCATTTGGTTCTTGGGCGGCTAATTGCCCAATATAAAAGGCAATATGAAAATCGAGCGCATTGCTGCCATTGCCCGATATTTTGATGTAGCAGGCGCGTTCGCCGAGCTGCTGCAGGGCAACTGCAATCTCAATTGGCACTTTTGTCTGATTTGCGCCAACGAAGATCAGTAGTTTAATTTGTTTGTGATTAAGCAATTCGATTGTGGCTGGTTGCACATTTTCGTAGTCGATCAGCACAAAATTGGTTCTCAAATATGCCCCCTTAGATGATCAGCAACGCTCCACACCACCCTTATTTAAACTAGCTGCATCCTCATGATAATCGATTTGGAGCACTTAACCAAGCGGTTTGCTTAATTGCTCGTTCAATGCCCAGGCTGGCAAGGGTTCTCTGGCTGCACGCCACGCGCTAGGGAGGCCCTCAAGGCCCACATAACAGGCCACGATTCCCCCAACGATCGCGCAAGTTGTATCACAATCGCCTAAGCCTTCCAACGTCAGCCAAATTGCTTGCTCAAAATCGGTTAAGTGTTGGGCAGCACACCACAAAGCAAATGGCACCGTATCTTGGGCCGAAATCTTGCTGCCATTGCCCAAATGTGCCGCAACTGTAGCAATTGGGGTGGTCGAATCAAGCTCAATCGCCATGGCTAAGCCCTTGGCTACTTGGCTTGCTGGCACCCATGGCTGAATTAATTGTAAAAACGTGCTTGGGCTTGGCACTGTGGTTTGGTGGGCTTGCCATGCCAACGCTGCTGCAATCGCCACCGCAATCGCCCCAGCAATTGCTTCAGGATGAGCATGGGTAATTTCGGCAGAAGCTGCTGCTTGCTGGGCAACGCTTGGCAGATCAGCAGCCCAAAACGCGCCAATTGGTGCAACCCGCATGGCCCCGCCATTGCCAAATTAGCCTTGGCCTTGATGCAAACTTGGCGCTTCCTCGCGCCAACTTTTTCCGCGCTGAATGCGGCCTAAAATTGCTCTGGTAGCTGGGCCATAGCCGCGCGAACGCTCGTAGTGCAGGGCAAAACTTTGGGCCAATACATCTTGATCGATGGTTGCGGTTTGGCGCAGCACCGAAAAAACCGAAGCTGCCATTTGAGTGTCATCAGTCCAATGCCATGGGCCTTGGGGAACTTGGCGCAAACGCACGCGCGCAGGCACTGTCGAATGGGCAAATTCAAAAAAACCGCCCAATGCATCGCCTATCGCCAAGCCTTCGAGGGCAATTTGGGCACGATCTAGGGCGCTATCAGGGTTCATTCAATTAACCTCAACTTCGATAATTCGGTTTATTTTAAAGCAGGTACAGCAAGTAAACGCACACGTTTAGGCTGTTTTGGCTGTGACTGCGAATGTCACACGCGCTTGGTATGCTAGGCTTGCGCTTGAAGTAAGAGTTGATCCAGTATTAAGCGAGTGTTTCAGAGCGCAAAGGAGGCTTGATGATACCATCATCGCTTAACCCACCCCAAGTTTTCCAAAAATCCACTCCGCGCAATGTCAAGGAAGTGCCGTTTGTTGAGCTAGCCGATGGTCGGTTGCAAGGCGTTATCTCCAGCGGCTCGGATATTCAGCGGGTCTATGTGGCCTATTTCGAGGCGCGCAGCCTCAACTTCTACTGTAGCACCAACAATAATCGCCCGTGTGGTGGCTTGCGGGGCAGCCCATGCAACCATCTGATCAATTTGCTTGAAGAAGGCATTAAGCAATTTGGCATTCCAGCTATTTTGAAATATCTGCAATCTGCCCACGACCCAACCACCATCACCACAATTGGCGATTTTTTGAAGCTTGCTGGCCATATAACCCACCAAGCGCATGGCGCAATTTTCAGCCGCTTTCTTGGCTCGCTCCAGTTGCTTGAACTTCCGCTCAGCGCATTGCCATTGCCAGAGATGGATTGGTTTGCAGGGGGCGCGTGATGCTTGCAGCTGAATTTCATGCTAGCAATGAACTAATTCAAGCAATCGATCAGCTGTTGCTGGCGGGCTTTACCAATCTCAATCATAGCCATCAAACGACATTACAACGGCTGGCCCAAGTCTATCGTGCCACGCCGCTCGAAGCAGCAATGCTCAGCGCCGTGACCGATTTGAGCGATGGCGTGTTGCAACCAGCCGCTTTTAAGCTGCTGGCCGTTGCGCGGGCGGCGATCCAAAGCGCGCAATACGATCAACTTTCGCAGCAACTGAGGGCGCAACTTGGCCGCCCAACGAGTAATCAGCCGCTGCCTACCATCGCTGCGCTTGAATCGACCCCGCCCTTGTTGAGCAGCGTGCAGCATTGGCTGACTGATTTGGCAGTAGTGGGTTTTGCGCGGCTTGAGCCTGCAATGATCAACGCTTTTAGCCCAACCCTTACCCAACTCCAAGCCAACCCAGACTATCTGCGTACCGCCGCACTTTTGGCGGGCTGGATGCACGAACTTGTGCTTCAGCCAGAGCAATTGCCGCTCTTTCGCTGGGCCGATTTGTGGACGCGGGCAATGCTTTCAACCCTCAGCATCAGCGCAACTCCTGCAACCCAAGCTATCAGTGGCACGCTGTATCCTTTGGGCTTTGAATGGCGCCACCATTCCACCCTGGTCAGTTGGGTCTTGTACGCAGTGCTGGAGGCTGAAGCAACGCCGCGCATGGTCACCATCACCCAATCGGCCTATAAAGTTGCGGCCATTCAGGACGATCAACTGTGGTTGCTCTTTCCCGAGGCTAGCGTGTTGTTCGAAAGCCTGAGCACTGGCAAGGCTTTGGTTTTGCATAATCAGCAACTGCTGGCTGCTGGCCATTTACTGTGGAATGCGGCGGCGGCTCAGTTGGGCGATAAATATGATTTGCTTGCGGTTGCCGAGCGCCATTTTGGCCTGAATGCCAAGCAACCACTTGACCAAGCCCAACTTGCGCCCGAACAACGCCACCCAGTGCATTTGGCTGAGCCGATTGTGCTGAGCGACTATCAACTAGATCAAAGCGCCGAAGATGCCAGTTTGAGCGTTGGTGAACAGCGCTTCAAGCTTGATCTGGGCGCAATCAGCGGTACTGAAATCGATGTTGACGTGCTCGCATCGGCCCAACGCTTGTTTGGTTTGCTGCGCTTCGACGCTGGCGAATGGTTTATACGGCCATTGGCAACCAGCCTCAAAAAAGGCAAGCCATTGTTTATTGGGCTTGAAAACGGCAAAGTTTTCAAGAAAGCACCCAAAAATAACGCAGTTGGGATTCTCAAAGAACGCGCCAGCCGTTTGCTCAGGGAGAAATCATGAACCAATCCGAGCTATTAAATCGGCGCCAAGTGCTCTATTGGCGCATGCTCAGCACCATGTTTGGCTACGACCAACAAGCTGAAAATCTTGAGGCCATGAGCCAGCAGATTGCCAGCGATTTGGAGTTGCCCGAGTCGATTTTGCACCCAACGCTTTCGCTGGATCAGTTGTTTCAACGCTATCCTGAGCTTGAGCCAGAGTTTAATCTGACTGAGCTTGACGATCGCCACGATGAAACAACCTTGCGCCGCTCGTTGATTATTTCGAAGTTAATGCTGAATGTCTTTGGGCCGCAAACCCAAAAGCGCTTGATCAGCGCTGCTGAGTTTGCCCAATGGCTCAAAGATGTAGGCCATCTTGAGCGCTGTTTGGGCCTTCAGCCTGGAGCCTTGCGCCAAAGCCAGCCTGGTCAAGGCCAAGCTAGCCAACCTGGTGGTCTCCAAGGCGGCCAAGGCATTGGCTCAGGCTTCAATTTTTCCGAAGAAGATTTGCGCCACGTTATCCAAGGCTTGGAAAAAGATTTGATCAAGCGCATGGCTTTGCGTGAAGTGCTGCAAGATAATCGGCTTGCCGCCCAAATTACACCATCAATGGCGGTCGTTGAGCAATTGCTGCGCGATAAAAGCCATCTTTCGGGAAATGCCTTGAATAATGCCAAACGTCTGATCAAGCAATATGTCGATGAATTGGCCGACGTGTTGCGTTTGCAAGTGATGCAGGCTGTTTCGGCCAAAATCGATCGTTCGGTGCCACCCAAGCGGGTGTTTCGCAACCTCGATTTGAAACGCACAATTTGGCGCAATCTGACCAATTGGAATCCCAAAGAAGGCCGCTTGTATGTTGATCGGCTGTATTATCGCCAAACCGCCAAAAAACGCACGCCAATGCGCATGATCGTCGTCGTCGATCAATCTGGCTCAATGGTCGATGCGATGGTGCAATGTACAATTTTGGCCTCGATTTTTGCTGGCTTGCCGCATGTCGATATGCATTTGATTGCCTTCGACACGCGCATGCTTGACCTCACGCCGTGGGTGCACGACCCATTTGAGGTTTTGCTGCGCACTCAGCTTGGCGGCGGCACAAGCATCAACGAAGCCTTGCAATTTGCCAGCGAGAAAATTCTAGAGCCACGCAAAACCGCAGTGGTCTTGATTACCGATTTTTATGAAGGCGGCTCGCAGCAAGTGCTGCTGGATTCGATCAAAGCTATGATCGAATCGGGCGTGCATTTTATTCCGGTCGGCGCGGTCACTAGTTCTGGCTATTTCAGCGTCAACGATTGGTTCCGCACCAAGCTCAAAGAGATGGGTCGACCAATTTTTGCTGGCAGCCCCAAAAAGCTGATCGAACAAATTAAGCATTTTATTACGCTTTAGTAAGGAGTTTTGCTCATGTCAGATACATTATTGCGCTTGCCCGCCGAACTCAAATATGCCGACGAATTGCGCTATTTGGCCGAACGCGACACTGGCCAACGCCCTGCGCGCTGGTTGCTTTCGCCGCAAATGGTGCGCACCTTCGTATTGGGCAGCACGCCCGGCCAAAAGCTTGATCGCGAGATTGCCCAAAAATGGTATGGCGACCCCAGCATTGCCGAACGGGCAATTGTCACGCTGGCTTCAGATCGCGGCTTGCTCTTGATTGGCGACCCTGGCACTGGTAAAAGCTGGTTGGCCGAATTGCTGGCGGCGGCAGTTAGCGGCAATTCAACCTACGTGGTGCAAGGCACGGCGGGCACGACTGAAGATCAAATTAAATATTCGTGGAATATTGCTATGGTGATTGCCGCTGGCCAATCGCGTGAGTCGATGATTGCTTCGCCAATTATGACCAGCATGCAGCTTGGGGCGATGGGTCGCTTTGAAGAATTGACCCGCTGTACCAGCGACGTGCAAGATGCACTAATTTCGATTTTGAGCGAAAAATACATTTCGATTCCTGAGTTGCGCGAGCAAAACGTGGTCTTTGCCCAACAAGGTTTTAACATTATTGCTACCGCCAACAGTCGTGATCGCGGGGTCAACGACCTTTCATCGGCGCTCAAGCGGCGTTTCAATTTTGTGCATATTCCAGTTGTTACCAACAAAAAGCAAGAGCGCGAAATTATTCTGTTCCGCACCGCCGAAGTTTTGGAGCGCCAACAAGTGCGCGTCGACGTGCCACCAACTTTAATCGATGTGCTGCTGCAAACCTTCGCCGATTTGCGCGAAGCCAGCGCCAGTGCTAGCTCCGACGATGCCAAGCTTGAATCGGCGCTCTCGACCGCTGAACAAATTGGCGTGCTCGAAGATGCGGTGCTCTATTCAACCTACTTTGGCGAGCAACGCCTAACGCCTGAAATTCTTGGGCGTTCGTTGGTTGGCACGCTGATTCGTCGCCGCCCAGAAGATATTTCGGTGATGAACAAATTCTGGCATAGCGTGGTGGCCAAGCACAGCGAAAAACATCAAGGCGAATGGCGCGATTTCATGGCTGGCGGTCAGGATGCAATGAAGGTCATCGAGGGGTAACCCAATGCTTGATTCACTTACCCAGCAATTAAATGCTACGGCGGCGGCCTTTACCGAGGATGCAGCCGCCTTGCAACGCTTGCTTCAGCGCATGGCTCACGATGTTGAGCGCGCCGAACACGAAGCGCTTGATCTCTTTCCGGTGGCGCATCACTCGCCTGCTTCGGCCTTGCAACTGGTGCGCCGTTTGCACCAAAAGCAGCCCAAAGTCATTTATATCGAGCTTTGCGAAGATATGCTTGATTTAGTTGGTCATTTGCGCGATTGTAAATTGCCAGTCGCGTTTCAGGCTTTTGCTGCCGAAAGCGAGTTGGTGCCAGCAGAGGCGCTGCCAATTAGCGTGATTGCGCCCTTGACTGAATCCTCAGCAGAATATCAAGCGATTGCCTATGCCTTGACCCATCCCGAAACGCAGTTGGTGTTTGTTGATCGTCCGGTTGATTATGTGTTTCAATGGCAACCAGTGCCGATTATCAACGAAGCTGAATCTGACGAAGACGACGAGGCCGCCCAGCTTCATGGCAAATCAATTGGCGTGACGATTGGCACGCTTGAGCCAACCTTCGACGACTTTTTGCATTATTTGCTGCAAAATTCCAACTCGCGCCATTTTACTGAATGGTGGGAGCAATACGTTGAACGGGCGATTTTGCACGCTGATTATTCAACCTATCGCCAAGTGATGACCTTGGTTGGCAGCCTAATTCACCAACTTGGCCGCAAACCGCAGGATGTGATCAACGATCGTTTGCGTGAACGCTATATGTGGACGCGGATCAAACAACATTTGGCTGAGCATGCAATTGATCCTGCCGATGCCTTATACATTTGCGGCGCGGCCCACTTGGCCAGCGATGTCGCCGAATTTGGCACCAATACTGCTGAGCAATGGGCCGACATGCCCGCCAAAAGCGCTACTCAATGGCTGTTTGGCCTAATTCCATCAAGCTTTGTGGCGATTGAGCAACAATTCAATCATCCAGCAGGCACGATTGCTTTGGCCGAAGCGACATGGCGTAAAAGCCTCAAAGCTGGCCAAGTTAAGGCATTTCAGCTGAGCAAAGATCAAAAAGCTGCCAAGCCAAGTCGGGCCAAAGCGCCAGTTAGCGCAACCCAACCCCACAATCCGCAGGCTTTGGCCAACTTTTTGCAACAGCCGCCCGACGTTGCCGAAGCCGACCACGAGCAATTGCTCGACTGGTGTGCTCGCATTGTGGCCTTGGCGCGCGAAAATGGCTATTTGGCCAGCACCGCCGATTCGATTGCAATTTACGAAACGGCCTATCTGTTGGCCAATATTCGCAATCGCTATCAGCCTTCGCCCTACGATTTTCAAGATGCGGCGATTACCTGCTTGGAAAAAGATCGCACGCCGCGCAAACGCAATATCAGCCAATTGTGCCGCGTGTTGTTGGGCGGCGATCGGGTTGGCACAGTTGGTTATGAATCGCTGCCGCCATTGGCCAAAAATATCTATGACCGCTTGGCTCCGTTGAATGTCAACCTGTACGCCAAAACCAACCAACGGGCCTTAATGGATTTTAGCCAAAGCCCCGATTTGCTCGATAGCTCAGAGTTATTGTGGCGCTTGAATTATTTGTTGGGCGATTATGTGGTTCAACCAATTATTGGTGAGCGCAAACTTGGCAGCAAGCCAGTCCAAGAATCGTGGGAGATTCGCATTGGCAAATATCAACGCGATGTGATTCAACTTGGCTACGAGGGCATTACCTTGGAGCAAGTGCTTGAACAGCGGATGCGCCAACGGGCCTTTGGCGATGATGCGACCGCCGCCAAAGCATTACACACCGCCGAAGCCAGCTTGATGTATTTGCGTAGCCCGCGCTTTACCGAAGAATTGGGCTTTCACAGCCGCGCCTTGCTCATCCAAGAAACTGGGGTGCAAGATGCGCCGGATATTTTCGACCGCGCGCGCCATTTAGTCCAATATTATCGCACCACGCCGCAGGGCTTGGCGGTTTGGCTCGAATCGTTTGTGGCAACTGGCTACAGCCATTATGCCTCGTTGCTGCCGCAGGCAATTGCCGATCGTGGCACAACCCCAGAAGTGGTTGCTGGCATGTTGGGCTTTATCTTCTCGCTCGAAAGTTTGGCCTTGTCGGTTGGCTGCCAGCGTAGCGAATTGATCATTAGCGTTGAGCTGGCTGGCAAGGGCGAGGTTGTTCCCGATAAACTTGGTTTGTTGTGGGTGGCCGAGTGGCTGCTCAATCGGCGCACAATTCAATCAATGCGCGAATTTTTTGCGCATCTCACCGAAGATTCGCTGAGCTTGCAAGGGTTGCCAGCCTACTTGAACGGCTTTATTTTGGCCTTGAAGTTTGCTCCACGAATTGCCTTGTTTGTGGTTGAATTGTTGAGCCATATCTTCCGCGTCGTGCCCGATTCGGTGCTAATTCCATGGTTGCCTGGCTTTATTCTGCAACTGCGCCGCAACGCAACAATTTTGGAGCCATTGATCAAAGAAGCAGCCTTGGTCTTCCCATCAAATGTGGCTGGGCTGGGCAACTGGCAACCAAACTGGATGCAAGATCAACAACGTTTGCCAGAAGGTGAAGTGACAATAAGCGCCGAGCTAAGCCCTGATGATCAATTAGTTCATGAGTTATTACTCGCTCATCCTGCTGGTATGCAAGCGCTGGCCGTGTTGCTCAAGCTTGGGTAGCGATGAGGGGTCGGGATTCAGGGGCGAGGGGTCAGCGTGAAGGATCGGAGGTGAGGAGCACAAAACCACGAAGAACGCGAAGTTCGCAAAGGGGGATTTCGAAGAAACATAACAATCCCCAAAACGAATATGAGAGGGTGCTGGGGGATGAAAACCCCCGGCGTTTCCCTCCGGCGGAGGGACGGAAGGGTGGCGAAACGATGATGGGGACTGGTTGTTGGGGATCGGGGATTGGGAGCCGAGGAACCGCGAAGGACGCGAAGCACACGAAGGGGGGATTTCGAAGAAACATAACAATCCCCAAAACGAATATGAGGGGGTGCTGGGGGATGAAAACCCTCGGCGTTTCCCTCCGGCGGAGGGACGGAAGGGTGGCGAACTGTGGTAGGAATCGGCTACTGGAGATCAGATCGCGGTGCGAGATTTAACGCAGAGGCGCAGAGAGTAATGGTTAGAGGCTCTAGGCAATTGGAAATATTGTGGTATCCCAATAACTTCGATAGCCAAAAGCCCCTCCTTTGGGCGCTATAATAGCTGCATTCGTTGGTTTTAATAGTTAGGAGTTGCGACGATGCCACCCTTTAATCAACCAGCACCACAGCTTACCAATCAATATACAAGCGATCGCTTGCTGCAACTATATCTGCGCCGCCGTTTGCCCGCCGAGGTTTTGGCCCAAATGAGCCCCGCGTTGCACGAAATGGGCGATTTAGCCGCCAATGAACTGTATCAATTGCAATTGGCTGATCGGCTGAATGAACCTGAACTGACTCAGTGGAATGCCTGGGGCGAACGCATCGATCAGATTCTATTGACCCCGCTCTGGCAACGTGCCCAGCAGATCGCAGCCCAATCTGGCTTGATTGCAACTGGCTATGAACAAACCTTCGCTGAATATTCGCGCACCTGCCAATTTGCCTTGGCCTATCTCTTTCATCCATCGAGCGATGTTTATACTTGCCCTTTGGCGATGACCGATGGCGCTGCTCGCACCGTGCTTCAATCGGGCAATCAGGCCTTGATTGAACGGGCAATGCCCCATTTGACTAGCCGCGATCCCAAGCAATTTTGGACGAGCGGCCAGTGGATGACTGAATCGACTGGTGGCTCGGATGTTGGGCTTTCAGAAACCATCGCCCGCCAAGATACCGATGGCACATGGCGCTTGTATGGCCGCAAGTGGTTTAGCTCGGCGACAACCTCGCAAATGGCCTTGACCTTGGCGCGACCAGAGGGCAACCCTGCTGGCGGGCGTGGTTTGGCCTTATTCTATGTCGAAACCCGCGACCAACAGGGGCGGCTCAATCAGATCGAGGTCAATCGGCTCAAGGATAAATTGGGCACGCGCAAAGTGCCGACTGCTGAGCTAAATCTGCTTGGCACGCCAGCAATTCCTGTCGCAGGCTTGCAGGATGGCGTGCGTGCGATTGTACCAATGTTGCAAATTACCCGCACTTGGAACAGCGTTTCTGCGGTTGGCTTTATGCGCCGCGGCATGGCGCTAGCCCAAGATTATGCCCAAAAACGCTTCGCTTTTGGCTCGCTGCTCAATCAAAAACCATTGCATATTGATACCTTGGCTGGTTTGCAGGCCGAGTATACTGGGGCATTTCTGCTGACGTTCTATTTAATCGAATTGCTGGGTTTGGATGAAGTTGACAAGAGCACACCCCAACAACGCCAATTATTGCGCTTACTGACCTCGATTACCAAATTAACCACTGCTCGCCAAGCAGTCCAGCATACCAGCGAAATTGTTGAGAGTTTTGGTGGCGCTGGCTATGTCGAAGATACTGGCTTGCCAAGCCTGGTGCGCGATGCTCAAGTGCTTTCGATTTGGGAAGGCACAACCAATGTTTTGGCGCTCGATAGTTTACGTGCGATCAGCGAAGACCCTAGTATTTGGCCAAGTTTGCGCCAGCAAGTCAACCTGTGGCTCAGCAACGTCCATGAACCGAGTTTGAGCCAAGCGCTTGAGCTAGCCCAAACCACGCTCGATTGCTGTGAACGCTGGCTAGCTGAGAGCAATCGTGATCGGGCGGCTGCTGAAATGGGCGCCCGTCGTTGGGCATTAACCGTTGGCCGCGCGCTTGAATTGGCACTATTACTTGAGCATGCTCAAGCGGCCTTGAGCGACCACGCTGATCGTTGGTTGGTGGCTGCTGCACGGCGGTTTAGTTGCAGCCAGATCAATTTGCTTGTGGCGATCGATCCCAACGATAATCAAATGTTGTTAAGTTAATTTTTTACAATTGAATAGCTCGAAAATCCTAACATGTAATCATATTCAAAGCTTAATAATCACGCCCTAGTACTATGAAAAAGTAGTTGAACCTAGTACCGTTGTCTGTTTGCGCGCATGAATAGGCTAGGGTATAGTAGGGCAACTTGTTATTCCTCCAACGATCCAATAATTAATAGCTTAGCCGATTGAGCCAAAAAGGGTTTTTTCATGAAAGCACTAATAGCGTGGTTAGCTCAGGTTGATCATCCGCTTGAAGATGTGCGGCGCCGTGGCCAAATTATCATCAGCGTGATGTGTGCGATTTTTGTTATTGCGGTGATTGCCCTTCCATCCTTGTTCTTTAATCCCAAGCCATTAACCTCTGGTGTGGCCTTAGGCTTAGGTATTATCTTGTCATTGATCGTTATTCCACTGGCGCGCCGAGGCAAAGTATCGTTTGCTGGTTGGATTGTTGTGATCTCAACGGCCTTTATTATCTCGATTCCCATGATTTTACGCGGCGAAAGTAGCTATACCTTGGCCTATTTGTTGATTCCGGTCTTGATTGCTGGGGTTGTGCTGCGGCCATGGCAAATTGTCGGCGTTTTGATGGGCATATGGGTCATGATTTGGGTGTTGGAATTGAATTATCCTACGGCGCAGACCGTTGCCACAAGGGGCGGCGTATTAACCCACGCCCTGCTCATGACGTTTATCGGCGCCGTGATTAGCTTTGTGAATAGTCGAATTACGGTTGGGGCGTTTGATGCAGTGTCTTCTGGTCAACAGACAATCGAACAAAATGCTCGTCAATTGGCCGAACTTAATGCCTCGCTCGAACAACAAGTCCATGATCGCACCGCTGACCTTGAAACTGCACTCGTAAAGTTACAAGAGCGTGCCAGCACTCAAGAACGCTTGCTTGATGAGATTGAGCAACAACGCGAGGTGATTCGTGAAATGAGTGTGCCAGTGTTGCCAGTAGCGGCCAAGGTGTTGGTCATGCCATTGATTGGGGCGCTTGATAGCGAACGGCTTAGCCGCCTGCAAGATAATGCGTTGCAAGCGGTGCAGCGTCAATCAATCAAACATTTGGTCTTGGATATTACCGGGGTTGTGGTGGTCGATAGCCAAGTTGCCCAAGGGTTTATTAGCGTGGTGCGAGCGGTGCGCTTGCTTGGCGCAGAAACCATGCTGGTTGGCGTGCGGCCAGAAGTTGCCCAAGCCATGGTCTCGTTAGGGCTAGAATTGGATACAATCAGCACCTCGGCGACATTGCAAGAAGGCCTGCAACGGATTCATAGCTACAATTAAGCGTCGTTTGTTGGCTCAAATGGTTCGTCCCAACGGTTAGCATATGCCAAGGCTGCGGTGCGCTTGCGCTGCGATGACGTCCAATCGATCGTTGGGCGATCGGCGGTTTGCGGAATGTAGCCCAACCGATACAGCACCATCAAACTGTGCTCCTCGGGAATGTGCAACAGCTTGTTGATTTTCTCCCACTGGCCTTCAACTTCCATCGGCGTCGAAATAAACTGCATGCCAATGCCAAGTGAGGTGGCAGTTAGCCAAATCGTTTGCATCACCGCGCCCAACGAAAGCAGCGAGTACATTCCCGATAGGTCGTCGGGCTTGTATTCGCTTTTATCCAGCGTAATCCCCAAAATCAAGGGCGAGCCAGCCACCAATTTGCGGGCATCCTTGCCAAGCACTTTGGGCACTTGAAATTTGGCCATCAACTCGCCGCCACGCTCGGTAAAAATATATTTGGCAAACGGTTTAAGTACTGCTGGCAGGTTGTCGATCAAAATGCCATCGCCTCGTTGATCAACTTCCTTCTTTGAGAAGCGAAAATATTTGCGATAGCGTTGCCAGAAGCGACCACCAGCCATTAATTTCTGCATCGATTCGCCAGCAATATCAGCGAGTTGCATACGCGTCGCTTGATCTTGGATGACGACGAAACGCCATGGCTGCGAATTAAAGTGCGAGGGTGCACAGGCTGCCATCTCCAAAATAGTTCGCACATGGGCTGGGTCAAGCGGGCGATCTTCAAATGGGCCATTGGTGGTGCGGCGCGAACGAATCGCATCGAGCAAATCCATAGCTGGATATCCTTGTCTACACGGGCGGCCACGGAATTGAGCGCTGCCCATACGAAGCTGGAAATTTGGCATTGCTGATCAGGCGGCTGAGCCGTTGGCGCATGGCTTTGATTTCACGTGGGTACAGCATTGCGTTCAAGGCTTGGGTCAGGCTGCTGTCTGGCTCCAAATCTTGGGCCAGTTGCTTAAGATCGGCTAAATCTTCTGCGGGAATATCCTCGCCCACCCAATCCCAAATTACCGTGCGCAACTTATATTCATCGTGAAAACAGATGCCATGATCAATCGCCCAAATCCGCTGATCATCATCGACGAGCACATGACCACCCTTGCGATCTGCATTGTTAATCACAATATCAAACAAGGCCATGCGCTGAAAATCACGTTCGCGGCCTTCTTTCAAGGTAAAAAAATGCTGCTCGTAATCGGCGTGAATCAGCAATTGCACCGAGCCAACGCCGTGCGGGCCTTGACGGGTAACGGTTGGCGGCACCAAATGCCAGCCCAAGGCATGGCTAATCATAAACGCCGCTGCCTCGCGTTTATACAACGTGCCCTGCGGGAAATCCCAGAGCGGGTTCTCGCCACGTTGGGGTTTATAGACCGCCCCCAGCACAAGCTCGCTTGGCTCATCTGCATGGACTTCAACTAAGAAGGTATAGTTACTGCTCCATGGCAATAAGCCCTGCAATTCGATCCGGCCATCGCGCAACACTTGCAAGATCGTTGCCAGTTCAAGCGCTAGGGGTTGCTCTGATTCGTTATCGCTCATGGGCTACCTCAGTATTTGGGGAATGGGGGTCGGGGTTCAGGGGTTGGGGTTCAGGACGTTGCTCAATCCCAAATTAGGCTCAACCTGATCTCTGATCCCCCAACCCTACTTTATTGGCCAATGGAGGTTAGAAGGGGCTGGTGACAGGACGTTGCTCAATCCCATAACCTATTCCATAATCCCAATCAATGGTTGTATTGAGTCTTCGTATCCTGATCCCTGATCCCCGACCCCTACTTCTACATTTCGGAAGCTTTTTTATTGCCGTGGCCATTTTTCTTGACGCACATATGGCCTTCATCTTCCATTGGTTGCAAACATTGAGGGCAAATTGGCCGCCCGCCAGTGGTGATAATGTCCATGGCGTTGCGACTTAGCGCTTGCATTTGAGCGCGGGTTGCCGAAATACGGACACGGCGTGGCTCGTTTTTGGCTTCTTCATCGTCGCTGCGTTGCTGCAAAATTGGGTCAATATCTTCATCTTCATCATCATCGGCCAATTGCAATTCATCAGCCTCGATGACCAACAAATCGCTGGTTGGGTCGTAGGCAAGCGCCATTTGGGCGATGCGGAAGAAGGGATTCAACGGTGGCCGCAGCAATAATTCGGCTGGGGTTGGCTCCTCGGATGCATCGGGCCGGGCCACGCCACGCTTCACCAATTCTTCGAGAATATCGTCGATTCGTAAGCATAAGGCGCGAACCAACTCTTTTTCGGTAATTAACGAAACCAGATCGTTACCTTTTTGGGCTTGAAGATAGAACGTGCGCTGGCCTGGCTGGCCAACTGCTGCTGCCGTAATATGGCTAACGCGGCGTAAATCGTAGACGAAATCTGACATACCGAACCTTTCAATTCAGTGTAAGCGAGCGCTTAGCTTAACCCACAGGCCGTTCAGTTTCCGGCGTAACGTCGTTTGTATCGTTCGAAGCAGGCTTGGCTTCAGGAAAGCTGGGCATTTCGCTGGTCTGATTCACACACAGCACATGCGGCCCGCTATCGTTGACCGTAACCACCGTGACCGAAGCTGGGCTAATCACAATCCGTTGGAACAAATCTAAATGGACGCCCAAATAATGCGCAATCATGGCTTTAACCACATCGGCATGGGCAAAAACAGCGATAACATCATTGGGATGTTGCTGGCGCAAGGCTTCGAGCGCATCGACCACCCGATTTTGCATCTCGCGCAAGGTTTCGCCGCCTGGAATCCGCGTACCCGATGGAAAACGCTGGATATTGGTCCAAGTTGGGGTGTCGGCTAATTCCTTAATCGTGCGGCCTGTCCACTCGCCAAACTGAATCTCGCCAACGCCAGCCAAGATTTGAACCTCAAGGCCAAGCTGTTGGGCGATTGGTTGGGCGGTTTCGACAGCGCGCTCAAGCGGGCTGCTATAGATCGCTTTGATCGGGGCGTTGGCCAAATGTTCAGCCAAGCGTTGGGCTTGGGCTTGACCTTCGGCATTAAGGTGGACGTTGGGTGTCCAACCAGCCAAGGCTTTACCAACCATATCGTTGGTTGCATGGCGAATTAATAAAAACGTCGTCATTGGTCTTGATTTCCTCCGCTACGACGACAATACATCGTATTATACGGCGATTTTACTGCCAATGGTGAGATCGCGCTGATTAATATTTGGCTGCTGGCCGCTGGGCGTGCTATTGGCTGCTTGGCGCTGAACAAGCGCAGCCCACGCCCCAAGCACGCTAACTTGGCCAATTTGCAACCAGAATTTCTAAAGAAGCTTAATAAATCGCCCAAATCCAAGGCTGATGGCACTGCATTTGCTCTTTGCTAGGCCAAAAACCTACTCCCTGAGCCAAAAAGCACTTGCATTCTTGGCACGGGTGATATAAGGTAGGTGCTATCGCGAATGCTTGAGGTATTACGAGGATACTAAAGCCATGCGGCTGTCTTTCAATTTTGGTGAAGACAGGTAGTGTAAGGAGTAACTCCAAATGCATCAATCGGATTTGATCAAGGCCATTGCGGAAAAATCAGGTTTGAACCAAGCCCAAGCTGGCAAAGCAGTTAACGCCTTGCTCGAAAGCATCACCGAAGCGTTGGCAGCTGGCGATCGGGTCGTCTTGACTGGCTTTGGCACGTTTGAAGTCCGCGAACGCCAAGCGCGCACTGGCTTCAACCCCAAAACCCGCGAGCCATTGGAAATTCCTGCTACCCGCGCTCCAGCATTTTCGGCTGGGAGCAACTTGAAAAAAGCCGTCACCGAGAAATAGTGCTCGGGTGGCTCAACCACGGCTAGGCAACGCGCTTGGCCGTGGTTTTTTTGTGGCTTGAAGTTAGCACATTTGTTTTGTATAATTGCTTGGTTGTGTTGTATGAGGATTATCTATGCAGGTGTATGAACGGGCTGGGCTAACAATTGCAGGCTTGGCTACTCGCACGACTAATCAAGCAGAAACCGACCCTAACACTGGCTTAATCGGCCCATTGTATCAACGCTTTTTTAGCGAAAATATCAGCCAGCAGATTCCCACTGCTGATCTTACCAGTCGCTATGCGGTCTATACCCACTATGCCAGCGACCATCAGGGCGAGTACGATCTGATTGTTGGCCATGCTGTCAGCAACGATCAGCCAGTTGCTGCTGGCCTGACCCAAATTACTATTCCTGCCCAGCGTTATTTGCGTTGGCAGGCAACCATTGCCCAACCAAGCGATGTATTTGGGCTGTGGGTGCAGATTTGGGAGTATTTCAGCCAGCCCCAAGCCTATCAACGCAGCTATACTGCCGATTTTGAATATTACGATTTTGCCCAGCCTGAGCAGGTCGAAATCTGGATTGCCATTCAGTAATATTCCCACCGCCAACCCCTCGTCTGCGGCTCGTGAGCGAGGGGCTGGTTAAATGCGCGTTGTTATTTGGCCTCAAGCGTTTGTTTTTTCCAATCAATGCTATAGCTCGCTGCCGACTTGTCGATGACCTGCTCAACTGCCCCCAACACTTGGCCAATAAAATCAGGATTTTCATGAACGAACACAATTGCCTCATTCGGCCCAGTGCTCGGTACCACTAACAATCCATGTTGGTCACGCCAGCCAAGATAATCGAAAAAGAGATATATGATCCACAGGGCGAGGCCCGCAGATAGCACATTTTGGGCATCCTCGATTAAAAAGTTTGACCTTAAGCCCATCGTAATCGTTAAGCCTATGGCTAAAATCAATACTTGCATGGTTGGAAAAGCTTTGTAGATTTTTACTTGGGCAACTTTGGCAAGGTTTGCGGTTGGAATAAGCGTCTGATCAATCCGCAGCCGCGTGGCATCAATCTGCATGTGTTCGGCGTGTACGCTGGTAACGCGGTGTTTGGCGATCGGTTCGATTGCTGATTCGCTTGGCATAATTCCCCTCAATTCACTCCGATGCGGAGTATAATGCAATACGGTATTAGGATGAGTGTGTACATTAAGGAGCAATTCGCGTGGATAGTACCACCCTCAAAGTTGGCGATCAAGCCCCCGATTGGACATTAAGTGGCACTGATGGCGACGTGCATTTGGCCGACTTCCAAGGCCAAAAAAACGTTGTGCTGCTGTTTTATCCCTTAGATTTTAGCCCTGTCTGTTCATTACAATTGCCCAGTTATCAAGCCCGCAAACCTGAATTCGATCAACGTGATACTGAGATTTTTGGCATTAGCACTGATAGTAAATGGTCGCACAAAGCATTTTCCGATCAGTTAGGGCTTGAATATCAATTACTCAGTGATTATCAACGCCATGTTTCCGAAGCCTATGGCGTATTGCGGCCAGAAGGTTTTACCAATCGCGCAGTGTTTGTGATTGATAAAGCTGGGATTGTGCGCCACATTTCAGTCACCAACCCCGGCCAACAGCCCGACCAAAACGAAGTGATGAACGTGCTCGAAACCTTGTAAATTGCAATGGCGCGGTGCAGCAATGGATCGCGCTAGCCAATGATTGAAAGCACGATGATCAAACCACCTTGGAGCAATGCCAAGCCGGCCAAGCTTTTAAATGCGCCATCAGGCAACCAATCGGGCCAAAGCCCACCAGTTTGCTTAATTGGCTGGCGGTCTTGGCGATAGCGCGGGTGATAACGGCCATGCACATAGCTGGCAAGCATCAGCATCACCCCTGGAATGCTATCGATCAGCATGCGCAAGCCAGTGCTTAGCCCGCCAGTTTGCCAAAATGGGCTGCTGACCAAGGCTAAAGTTAGGCCGAAAAATCCAATTAGGCCAAATAGAATGTGCTTTGAATACTTCATCGTTCTCTCCGATTATGCGTTTAGAAAAACAGCTTGCTGAGGAGCCAACTAAGGACCGAAAGTGCTACGAATGCCACAGCAATATAGACTAGCCCATTCAAGATCCGTTGTTGGTTGGCGCTTAACCACGGGCCATTCTCGAACATTTTAAAGACTGGCACTTGCTTGGGTTCTATAGCAGCGTGGTGGTGCAGAAAAAGCCAGTAACTTCCGGCATGACCAGCAAAGGCTAACCCGAACATAATCCTGGCTAGTTCATGCAAACCTGTTACAAGCGATGTGCTAGTAAGGATTTTATCTAATCCGTCAAAGCTGATACTTATACCACCAAGCATCAAGCCTAAATACAGAAGCATATATTTGTGTTTCATCGCTTGCTCCAACTATTCCGTAATGCTGTACGCAGTGTTGCTGGTTTTGATGCAGCTTTAATTTGCGCCATTGGGTTGCAAAATATAGCCAACGCTAGGAATCGTCACCAAATATTGCGGCTCGGCGGGGTTTGGCTCGATTTTTTGGCGCAAACGATGCACCAGTTGTTTCAATAAGGTGCGATCGCCAATGCCATGCTGGCCCCAAACGTGGATGGTAACCTGTTCGTTACTGACCACACGGCCTGCATTGGCCAACAAATATTGTAGCAAGCGAAATTCGCGATTGGTCAACGAGACAAAGCCCAAGCCTTCGCGGCTGACACTTTGGCGCTCGGTATCTAGCACCAAATCGCCTTGTTGCAAGGGCGTTGGGCGTTCGCCGCCGCCACGTCGTAGCAGGGCGCGCACCCGTGCGGTGAGCGTGCGTGGGCTAAACGGTTTATTGAGATAATCATCAGCGCCGCCATCCAAGCCCCGAATCAAATCATCTTCGCTGTTGCGCACGGTTAGCAACATCACTGGCACCGCCGATTGCGCCCGAATTCGGCGACACACTTCAAAGCCATCCAAGCCTGGCATATTCACATCGAGAATCACCAATTCTGGTTGTTCGCTGGCAAATTGGGTTAAGGCTTGGGTTCCATCGGCAGCTTGCACCACGGTATAGCCTGCTTGGCTTAGGGCAAAGCCAATTAAGCCGCGTAATTCAGTATCATCATCAACGACTAAAATTTTCATCACTTCCTCTGGGTAATTCAATCACAATCCGCGTGCCAAGGCTGCGGGCTGGCACATGAATGCGGCCATCGTGGCGCTCAATAATTGATTGAACAATCCACAAGCCCAAGCCTGCGCCGCTTTGCTCTGGCTCGTTGCGCCCGCGCACAAACAAGCGAAACGGCGATTCGCTGGGCGATGGCGGCATACCTGGGCCTTCATCTTCGACCCAGACTCGCAAATGCTCGGCGCTTACCTCTCCACCAATGCCAATGGTGGTATCGGGCGGCGAGAATTTGCTGGCATTGGCAAGCAAATTAACAAAGACTTGGGTTAATCTGGTGGCATCGCCAGCCACATTCGGCAGTGGATAGGGCAAATCGACCTCGACTTGCTGGCGACGTTGTTGAATTAATGGCAACATCAACTCAACTGCGGCCTCGACGACCGAATCTAAGGCGATTTCGCTGCGCCGAATCGTTAATTGGCCCGCTTCGATGCGGGCACTTTCCAATAAGTTATCGATCAAATAGGTTAAGCGCAAGGCTCCACGCTGTAATGATACGATCAGTTGGCGAATTTGGGCGGTCGAAAGTTGCGGCAATTGATCAAGCAGCAGCTCCAACGAGGCTAATTGGGCTGAGAGCGGGGTGCGAAACTCATGCGAAATGGTTGCCAAAATTGTATCGCGCAAGCGGCGTGAGGTTTCAATATCAGTTTCATCACGCATCACTTGCACATGATTGTGCTCAAGATCGCCAGAGCTGGTGATAATGACGGTACGGCGGCGACCATCGCGCAATTGTAAATGCTCGGTGGCTTGAGCTTGGCCGCGAAACCGTGCATGAATAATTGGGCAAGCTTGCTCACAAGGCCGCACGCCATCGATCAACTGTGGCTGTAAGACATCGCCACAAAACCGTCCAATTGCCTGTTCAGGCTCGATGCCAAGCATATTAGCTGCTTGTTGATTCAAATAACGAATTCGCCGATCGCGATCAACGGTAAAGACACCTTCAACAATTCCTGCCAAAATAGCGTTGGCCTCAGATTGTTGGCGCTGAAGATCGGCGGTCAGGCCGCGCAAGCGTTGGCGCATATCTTCCAAGGTGCCAGCGAGCGTGCCGACCTCAACGCCTTTGGCAGGAGCGACAGGCGTAGTTAAATCGCCGCGACCAATTTGGGCGGCGGCTTTGGTCAAACGTCGCAACGGTCCACCAACATAGCGCCCAACCAACAAATTCAGGCCAAAAGCCAAAATCCCGCCAACCAAGGCAATTGTCAGCAACACTTCGCTGAGCCGTTGCGCCGAATTGCGAATTTGGGTGTCGGGTAGGGTTACACTAACAACGCCAATTGGCTGGCCGGTGCTAGCGAGCAACGGAGCGCTCGCGATGTAGTGATGTTGCTCGCGCAAATAGCTATCGGTGGTTGAGTTACTGTTCAGTGCCGCAGTTTGGGTTTGGCTCAATGGATCGTTGGTGTTGTTCAGGCGTTGTTGCGGCACAATTGCGACTGGCAAACTCAGAATAGTCGATAACTCAGCTTGATACTGTTGGTCAAGCTCGATCCAGACTGCGACAATGACGCTGGGATCGGTGGCGAGTGGTACGCGGGCGGCCAAGCGCAACAATGGGCCATCGAGCAATAATGGCCGATCTTCGAAGGCAGGCATGGCCGGAATCTCGGCGCCAACCGCGATTAATAATTGACCATTTTGATAGATTGCACAGCCTGCAAGATCGCTGGTGGCTTGAAATTGACTCAAAAATGTGCTGAGCGCAGCTTGATCGTTGGTTTGCAACAGGCGGGCGAGGGTTGGTCGTTCGGCTAGTAGTTGAGCGGTAGTCAATACCTCGTTGCCAGAACGCTGGACATCGTTTTGAGCGATTGCAACACCTTGGCGCACCCGGGCCAAGCCTTGATCATCGCCTAATTCTAGCAACAAGCTAATCGCTACCGTCGCAATGCCGACGATGGCAATGATTAACACCGCTAAGTTTACGCCGATCAGCAGCGTTGGTAGGCGAATTTTAGGCCGTAATTGCATCTCGACACCGCTGCGCTAAATCTTGATCCATAAAGAGCACAAAGGACACAAAGGAGCGAAACCGCGAAGGCTGCGAAGATCACGAAGGCTTCTTTTAGCCACAGATTCCACAGATTGCCCAGAGTATGGTCTTTTTCGCCACGAATGCCACGAATTGCACGAACAAGGTTCCGATAGCGCAAAGTCCATAGCCATCTTCTCTCTGCGCCTCTGCGTTAAAGCTTCCCCCTAAATCCCATTTTGCCTTTTGATTTTGCCCTTCATCCCTCATCCTTCATACTTTCGCTATGTTCTATGTTCTTGAAACGCATGGGTGGCACTTGCAAGGGCTAAACCCTCGACCCAGCGCTCGCGGATTGGGTCGCATCCGGTGAGGGCAGCCCCAACGATTTGCAAATTTTCGGCAATTGGCTGGTGCTGAGCATCGATTGGCTGAAGCTGTTGATTGACCGCGATGCCTGCTTGAAAAAGCTGATGTTGTTGGTGAATATCGTGCTCGAACCAGTCATCGCGATTATTTGGTTGGTGGACTGGCAAATTGAGCGCGGTTTCACGCAACAGGTTGGGATAATCGGCACGTAAGCCACCGCCGCCAATGCCGCCAGTTGCCAACATATAGTGCTTGGCAGTGTGACGTTGTTCGCGGGCGGCGGCAGCGCTATACACGGCAACTAACTGTTGGTTCTGAAACTCGCCGCGAATAACCTCTGCATTGAGTTGAATGCGGCCATTCAAGTGCTCAAAGTGGTTGATTAACATGCGTTGCAAGCGTAATCCGGCCACGTTGGTTGGCAAGGTTGGCACTTCAGCTACCAAACAGCCCAAGCTGGTTTGCAATTCATTAATGATGCTCGCGCTCTGGTCGAGGCCAAGCATCGCCGGAAACAGTAACAGTTGCGCATCGCCGCGAATACTGGCGATCTGCTTAATCAGCGCTTGGCGAAAGCTTGCTTGCTCGCATAAACGGGCCAAATTAACGCTATTGAAATCGCGGCTGCGTTGGCTTGGAGGCATCGTCAAATATGCCCCACGAGCGACAATTCCTTGTTCTGCGAGCCGTGCTGCCAACAATGGTGGAAAGAAATCGCGCAATTCGTGAAAACCTAGCACCAAGACCCGATAATTGCTGATGATCGAGCGTTCAGCGTTGATCATGGTTAAAGGGACGGCGTTGGTTGGCCGCCACGTGCCAATTGCGGTTGGCAACCAAACATGCTGACGCTTAGCCACAAAGCGATAGCCCTGCTGCTCGCTGAATTGCAGCCAAGCTTGGGTTGCTGGCTCCAACGCTGATTGCAGCATCGCGAAAGGATGGTGAACGCTTGGTTCAGCTGGTGGTTGGTGCGGCCAAAGATCAAGGCAGCCGCTGCTCCACGGCAAGGTGCCATGGCCTTTGGCCAACAACGTGACGCTTCGGCCCGCTTGGGCATGCAGAATTGCGCTCCACAAGCCTGCGAGGCCTGCGCCAATCACCAACACATCAGCTTGCACGCTTAGGCTCCTAGAATAATATCGCGGCGTTCAAAGGCAAAAAAGCCAAAGGCGCTGACCGCAATTAACAGGGCGATTTGACCACCCAAAATTGCCAAGGCTTGATTGATGTTGCTCTCGTAGGCTTGGCGAGTAACAGCTAGCTCAAAGCCTGCAAAAAGCGGGGTTAATGGAATGCCAACGATCGTGCGAATAGCTGCTAAAATTTTGCCCAAGCTGCCATTGGGGGCAAAGGTATTGGTAAAAATATCGCTGGTGCTTAATGAAGCCAAAGCAACAATGCCCAAAATGCTCAAACGCCAGCCTTGCGATAAGACCAAACTGGAAAGCAACAGCACCAAAGCAGTCACCAAGGCAATATCTAAAATGAGCGGCAACGCCCCAGCACCCCAAATCACTGCATCCCACAAAACAGGTTTGTTGATCAATGTGACGATCAGCGTACAGAGCAACAGATTGGTGAGGCTAATTAAAAAAGCGACTACAAATAAGCCAACCAGATAGCCTTTGCGCCCAATCGAGCGCGCTAAAACCACATAGCCCTGTGGTCGATTGCCCATACCTGCCATCATTGTGGTGGTGAAAATCGTTTGACATAACACAAAAACGGCAGTCATGCTAAAAAACTGGGTTGCGGTGAGTTGCGCCGCTGTATTTGGGGCGCGCAAAAACACATAGGCAAAAATAATTAATGCCCCAAACTCAATCAAAAAACGCCCACTGCGTTGATATTCGCTCCAGATAAAGCGTGTCCAAGCCCAAATTTGCCGAAGCTTTGCCATTATTGCTGCTCCTCGCTCGCTAACAAACTATCAAGAATTGCCAGCGGTGCTTGGGGTTGCATTTCTGCTGGTGGTTCTTTGCCCGATACAACGTGCAAATAGAGATCGCGCAGATTGCCAAGCGTCGGTTGCAAGCTCGACACTGTGTAGCCTTCGTCAAGCAACAATTGCAACAACCGCCCTTGCAAGGCTGGGTTATTTTCGGGCACGGTGATAAAGCGATCATCGCGCACAATGCTAGGGTCGATCGAGCGCAAGCCAAAATCGAGCGCAGCGGTTGGGGTTTCTTTCAGTGTCAGCACAATGCCATTGGTGCCCGTTAGTTGAGCTAAATCGGTTTCGGCTGCCAGCGCGCCTTGCACCAAAATGCCCACCCGATTGCACACCGCCTCGATCTCATCAAGCTGGTGCGAGCAAATTAAAATTGTATGGCCTTGACTACGCAGATCGAGCAAGAGATCGCGCATTTCAAGTTGGCCTTGCGGGTCGAGGCCCGATGATGGCTCGTCGATTAGCAACAGTTGCGGGTCGGCAAGCAAGGCTTGGGCAATCCCAACCCGCTGGGTCATCCCCTTGGAATAGGTGCGCATCCGCTTATCGGCGGCTTCGCTCAGGCCCACTAATTCGAGCAAATCGTTGACCCGACTGGCGAGGCTGGCGCCACGTTGGCCACCAAAATTGCCCATGTAGGTCAAATATTCGCGGGCGCTGCAATGGGTGTGGTAGCGCAAGCGTTCTGGCAAATAGCCAATTTGGCCATGCATGGCGGCAGGAGTTTTGCCAAAAACCTCAATCCGGCCACTATCGGGGTATAAAAACCCCATAATCAAATGAATTAAGGTCGATTTGCCTGCGCCATTTGCCCCAAGCAAGCCATAAACTTGGCCTTCTTGCACCATCAAATTCAACTGGCGCAAGATCGTCGTTGTATCAAAACGTTTGACAATGTTTTCAAGCAAAAGTGCTGTCATACCTTCTCCCTACATCCAACGCTGCATGACAACCAAGACAATACCGCTAAGCAATGCGACTGGCAAGGCACGGGTATAGCACCAACGCAAACTTTCGTTCAAGGGCTGGCGCACAGTTGAGCCGTTGATGTAGCGACCAACTCCAGCCAAGGCCAAGGTCGTGGCAACGCTCAAGGCTATGTGCAGCGACCAATGCAAACCTGCTGTGATTGGAAAGCCCAATAGTGGGATTAATGTGAGCAGGACTGTTGCACGAATTGCCCGCCCCCACTGGGCTAGCTCGGCGCTAGCGCGATTGAGTTCAGCTTCGGGGCCACCAGGCGTTAAGCTCCAATCGTGGGCAAATGGCCCCCAACCAAGCGCAACCGGCAAGGCCATAGCGGCAGCAATCAAGGCCAAAACCCGCGCTGGCACAATGTTCCATTGCCAATTATCGCCTGTCCAGAGCGCAACACCCAAGGCCAACCACAAGACAATCCGGCCTGCGCTACTCAATTGGGCCTCGCGCATGGCTGCGCGCACGCTCGAAGCGGCTAAACTTTGCAAACCAGGCATGAGCGCTAGCATAAACGAGGTTTCGAGCAAGGCCCACGCGAGCCACAATTGGCCTAAACGCGGGGTTGCTAGCGGTGAGCCAGCCCATGGCAAAAATGCAGGCGCAATTAAACCCAAAAGCGCTGCAATTGCCAGACTAAGCGAGGTTTTGCCTCGCAATGCAGCTAATAGCCCGCGGCTCAAGCCACCTCCAGGCGCGTGCAACTTGGTGATTCCAATCACGGCGAGGGTGAGCAGCATTGTGGTAAGCACGCCTGGGTAGAGCAAGGCAGCAATCAATTGTTGAATCAATGTATTCATAAGCGACCTTTAGTGTTTGGCGGTACGGGCGTTGAGTGCCTGAACAATGCCAGCCTGAATTGCGGTCACTGTCGGCGGATCGCCATCGATTTTCGCGGCAACCTGAATTTCTGGCAGTTCGGCCAAGCCGCCGCGGCCAAATGGATGCCCATCGATGCTGGCGCGCCCTAAGGCAATCAGCGGCGCACGATCAACGATAAAATCACGCCAAACATTCATGAGTGCTGGGCGCAACAAGAGTGGAATTGGCCCGGTCAGCACAAAAATATCAGCATGGGCCGGAGTGGCTGCCCAGGTTAGGTTGCGCGCGCTGCGGATAGCCTCGGCTAAAATGCGAACTTCGATGCCAGTTGAGCCAGCATTTAGGTGATAAACCGCAATCACGCTGACCTCCATTTCGTATGAAACCGCGTGCTAGTATACCAGAGTCTGGGGGGCTATTGCGTGAGGAGTTTGCTTCGGCATACAGCGTTTGCTCTATGCCGAAGCAATCGTTTAGCGGCCTTCTTCGGTTTTGACGGCGTTAACAAAACCTTGGATCTTCTCAAAGACTGGCCGTGGACTCCAATCGGGATTGAGAATCCCGAACGAGGCAGTTTGATCAAGCGGATCAGGCGAGGTTACCGCAAAATTAAGATTCCACACAAACATCGTGGCAACCCATGGATAATCGCGGCGGGTCATTTGCAAAGCATCGAGCACATATTGGCCTTGTTGTTCAAGGCTAATTTCGTTGCCATACTCGTAGCCTGGGCTGGTATTTTGGGTTGCCCAGCCAAACTCGGTCACCCACACTTGATACTCACTCATGCCATATTTATCCATCAAAATTTTGAGGTTTTCGATATGGCGGAAGTAGTGGGTTGGGCTTTCGAGCCAACCTGGGCCTGGGCCTGGCATATCGGGCCACAGGGTTGCAGGCGGGTTGTACGATGGTGAGGGATGGAATCCCACGCCATCAATATGATCTTTGAAAATGCCATCTTTGTAGCTGAACATTTGCTCGAAATAGGTCATATCATCGACTGCTGCTGGCGAATCGCCGGTTGAAGTCAAGGCACCTGAGATCACAAATGCTTCAGGGTCAATCGGTTTGATCCGATTGTAGGCTTCAACTAAGAGATCGACATATTTGGTTGCATCGATTGACTCGCGCGAACCACCATTTTCGTGATCAAGATTTTGCTCGTTCCAAATTTCGTAGGCTTGGACTTTGCCTTTGTAGCGCACAACCAAGGCCTCGACGAAATCGCCAAAATCTTTGATGTTATCGGGCATGCCGTTAGTGCCGTCGGCGCGTGCCCACGAAGGCGAACGCACAATGCTCAATAGCACTTTGATATTTTTGGCGTTGGCATCGGCGACAATCGCATCAAGCTCACCCCACCCAAAGCTGCCCTTGGGGCCTTCAATATCTTTCCATTGAATCTGTTGGCGCACCCAATCGAAACTGGCGTTGTTCATCAGTGTTAAGGCGCGATTGCGATCGGTATAGTAGAGTTGGGCAGCTGCGCCATATTGCAAATAGGGCAAGCTTAATGGGTTGCCGCTGGTAACTGCTGGGTTCGTGCCCGTGGTTGGGGCCGCAGTTTCCGGCGTTGCTGTCGCTGCCTCAGGATTCGTTGGTTGGGCTGTGGGAGCGCTATCGCCACCACATGCTGCCAAAATATTAACTGCGAGTAAGCAGCCCATGGCGGCGCTTAACCAGCGTAATTTTCGCATATCAAACTCCTCGTCAGACAACAAACACGAAGATCAAACACTGGCTTCAGAGCGTGATCTTCGTGTTGTGTAAACCGACTGCGGTTAATTATTTATGGGTTGCTGCAAATTGTTGCAAGCGGGTATAGGCTGGGCGTGGGCTCCAATCAGGGTTCAATACCCCGAACGAAGCGGTTTCGTGCAACGGATCGGGTGAAGTCACCGCGAAGTTTAAGTTCCACACGAACATTGCGCCAACCCATGGAGCGTAATCGTAGCGAGCCATGTACATTGCCCGTTCGAGGTACGCGCCTTGTTCTTCAAGCGTGTTCGAGTTGCCATATTCAAAGCCTGGGCTATTGTTGGCGGTTGCCCAGCCAATTTCAGTTACCCAAATTTGGCGGTCGCCGTTGCCACTGTTGGCCAGCACTTGATAGACATCCTCGATCCGGCGCCAGTAGAATTCTGAGTTGTCGCGCCAGCCTGGGCCAGGGCCTGGATTGTCTGGCCACTTGGTATCTGGTGGATTGTAGGTGCCACCGAAGTGAGCCCCAATCACGTCGACGTTGCTCCAGAATTTAGGAATTGCAAACATTTGGCTGAAGTAAATCAGCTCATCAATTGCAATATCGCTGCGATTGGTTGCGGTTGGCGTTGGCGAGCCTGAAACGACAATTGCTTCTGGGTCGGCAGCTTTCACGCCTTTGTAGGCATATTCGAGCATATCGACATAATACGAAGCAGTTGCAACTACGCCACCATTTTCAATTGCGTAATTTTGTTCGTTCCAAATTTCGTAGGCTTGCACTTTGCCTTTGTAGCGTTGGGCCATGCGCTGCATGAAATCGCCAAATTTGGGGAAGTTGCGGCGTGATGGCAAGCCGTGGGTGCCATTTTCGCTCGCCCATTCAGGCGAACGCACGACACTCAACAGGACTTTAATTCCTTTGGCGTGTGCTTCATTGACGACTTTATCCAATTCGCCCCAGTAGATTGTACCGTCGGCAGCTTGGAGATCTTCCCATGGTGCTTGTTGGCGAATCCAGCCGAAGGCTGCATTGTTGACCAATTGATACAAGCGATCGCGTTCTTGGTAGAAGGCTTGGACGTTGTAGCCATAGATAAAATCGGCTGGAATGGCTTCGTCACGAGTGTGATAGCGGAAGAACCATTCCTTGACTGCCAATTTTGGCTCGTCTTTGTGTTCGTTGTAATATTGTTTGCCTAACAAACCAAGCAACACTTGATATTCGGGCTTTTCTTCTGGGTGATATTCGAAGCGGTTGCGTTCGAAATATTGGACCCAATAGACTTTGCCCGTATCGGGGTTCAGCTCTTGGAATGGCTCCGACAAAGGATAGCCAAACACCGACAAGCCACCATAATTGCGCCAGAAGGTCAAGAATGGGCCTGGGGTGTTGGTCAAGGTGTGTTCGGTTTCTGGGAACCAAACCGTGCCATTGTTGGGGTTAGCAACTGGCTTGAAGGCTGGCTCGTTTTCGCGACCCTTGGCCAATTCTTTGCCCAACAAGCGCCCAAGCACAAAGTATTTGTTGCCATTGGTTGGGTGATTGAAGTTTTCAGGGTGCTCTTCTAAGATGGCGCGTTCGAAATATTGCACCAAATAGAATTTACCAGGCTCGGTAAAGCTTTCTTGGACAAATGGCAAGGAAATAGGATAGCCCAACACGCGCATAGCGTTTGGCGTATTCTTCCAAAATTGCCAAAAATAGTTGACCGCTGATTGCCCGGTTTCTGGGAAATACTGGGCTAAAGGCGGCGGCGGTGTAGCCTCGGCCTTGGTTCCAGGTAGCACTACGCCCATGGCAATAAGCATGAGCAGGCCAAGACGAACCCATCGTCGTCGCATGGCATTCTCCTTTTATCGAAGCACTAAATCGTTCGCAAGCAATTGCTTAGGTCTGACTGCGTAATAGTAGCATGCCCAACCTGATAAATTGCTTATAGCCTACTGATGAGCACGTTACGAATTGATTGCAATGTCCAAGCTGATGTCGAGCGCAACCGCTGAGTGGGTAATCGCGCCGCACGAAATCAGGTTCACGCCCGTTTCGGCAACTGCCCGAATCCGCTCAAGCGTAATGCCCCCAGAAGCCTCAACCAAAGCGCGGCCAGCAATTAACTGCACGGCCTCGCTCATGGCTTCAATTGACATATTATCAAGCATGATAATGTCGGCTCCTCCATCAAGCGCTGCTTGTACCCCCGCCAAATCCTCAACTTCAACCTCGATTTTGGTGGTATGCGGCGCAACAGCCCGTGCTCGCTGCACTGCGCCAACAATATCGTGGCCACCAAGCGCCAGATGATTGTCTTTGATCAAGACACCATCGCCCAAATTGAAGCGATGGTTCGCGCCACCACCTGCGCGGACAGCGGCTTTTTCCAAAGCGCGCCAGCCTGGAGTGGTTTTGCGGGTATCAACCAATTTGGCTTGGGTTCCGGCAATTTTGGCAACATACAATGCCGTTTTGCTGGCAATGCCCGAAAGCCGCTGCAAAAAGTTAAGCATGGTGCGTTCTGCCATTAGCACCGAACGCGCTGGCCCGCTGAGGTAGGCCACAATCGTGCCATACTCAACTGTTGCGCCATCGTTCAGCATTGCTTGCCACTCTAAGGCTGGGTCGACCAAACTGCAAACTGCCGCCGCAACCTCCATGCCTGCGAGCACACCTTGATCTTTAACTAAAACATGGGCTTTGGCTGTTAAATCAGCCGGAATTGTGGCTAATGATGTTAAGTCGCCACCATCGAGGTCTTCTGCTAACGCCAATTCAATCAGGCGTTGAGTTGCTTGAGGAAGGTACATTGCACAAACACCATTGTCCTTGTACATTGGGTTTCGATTGTCAATCATAGCATAAAAATCCTTGTTGCGGGGATCAATCTGCCCCAAGCGACCACGAATCCTGCAAACAACCCATGCTAATGGTATTGCTCACAGGATTCTCTGGCAGCATCGATTTGGCAAGTTGAATAATAAATTTATTAAAAATCTTTATAAATACGTCGGCAAATACGCATCTGATGATTAATATGATTCAGATTTAGCCTTTGCGCATCTCTTTAATTAAGTTCTGTTTCAATTCCCACAAGCGTTGGCTGAGCGAAACGTGATAGATGTGGGGATTGACCAAGCGCAAAACCCCAGGATCAAGCCGCGCCAAATCGCGCACGCGGCGTTCGCGCAACTCGGCCAAATCGGGCACATCGACCACGCGTCGCCCAGAATCGAGCACCGTGGTATACAAGGCTTCAATAGTGTGGTCGGCAGGCGTGAGCGTGCGTTGTTTGCCTGCATCAGTTGGGTGATACAAATTCAGCGCTTCGCTTTGCTGTGGATGTTCGTCATCCAAGGTCAAAACATCGGCGCTGGCGCGGCCACGGCTATCGTAGACTCGCCATGCTGCTTTACGCCCAGGCGTTGGGGTTTTCTGCGGGTTCTCCGAGAGCTTGATCGCCGGCTTCCATGTATCGCGATCAAACAATGAAACCAATTTGTACACGCCGCCCAAAGCTGGCTCGCCCCACGATGTGACCAAATGCGTGCCAACCCCAAAGACCAAGCGTTTGATCACTGCATCGGCTTCGAGTCCATAGCGCGGAGCTTCGGCGCGAATTTGGGTCAGAATTTGCCAAATCACCAGCTCATCGAGATTGTTTGAAAGCACAATCGCCACATCGGGAAAGCCAGCACTATTGAGCATTTTGGCCGATTGAATGCTGAGATAGGCCAAGTCGCCAGAATCGAGCCGAATGCCAACGGGTTTGTGGCCTTGGCGACGCAGTTTTTCAAATACCTTAATTGCGTTCGGCACGCCGCTTTCCAAGGTATTGATCGTATCGACAAGTAGCAAGGTGTCGTCGGGATAGGCTTCGGCGTAGGCTTCGAATGCGCCTAATTCGCCCATACCCAAGGCCATGGCGGTTTGGACCAAGCTATGGGCATGCGTGCCGCTTGGTTGCACGCCCATATCGAGGGCTGCCCCAACGTTCGATGAGGTATCAGCGCCACCGATTAATGCAGCCCGTGTGGCCAAATTGGCTCCCCAGCCTTGGGCGCGGCGCAAGCCAAATTCCAAAAACAAGCCATCGCCAGCGCTCTCGCGCACCCGAGCCGCTTTGGTGGCAATCAAGGTGCTGAAGTTGAGCATATTCAGCAAGGGGGTTTCGAGAATTTGGGCTAGTACCAGTGGGCCTTCGACAATTGTCATTGGCACAGTGTGGTGCACCACCCGGCCTTCGGGAATCGCGCGAATCGTCAGATTGCGCAGATCGCCATATTTGCGCAGCCAGCCCAAGAAATCATTATCAAACAAGGATTGACCAGTACGGCCTTTCATGGTCGAAAGTGCGCCAATTTCGCCCTCGCCAAAGCGTGCAGTATCCATCCATTCGAGCAATGGTTGCATGCCTGCGGCTACCGCATAGCCCGCCGCATGTGCGCCATAATTGGGATAGGCACGGAAATAGTGATCGAACAAGGCTGGCCGTTCGTGCAGCCCCAAACGGTAATAAACCTGCGACATAGTTAGCTGATATTGATCGGTGAAGAGAATGCCATGTTGAAAGCGCGTTGTCATCTATCACGTCCTTTGAATTTCAAATCGACTTAGTGTCTATAATACACTAATTAACAAGAATTGCAATATGATCCACGAAGAGCACGAAGGTTGAAACCGCGAAGAGCACGAAGAACGCGAAGGACGTTTTTTGCCACAGATTGCCCAGATTGCCCCAAATTATTCTTTCCTAAAGCCCAAAGCCATTTTGATTTCTGATTTTTGCCTTCTGATTTCTATGCTTCATCCTTTCACTCTGTTCTATGCTCTTTGCTCTATGTTCTATCTTGGCGGTTCTTTGCTACAATGGATGCATATCGCATGAACGTTGAGATTTTTCATAACCCAAGGGGGAAACGACGATGTTTAGTCCCGATCAGTTAGCTCAAATGCGGGCGGCGCAGGAGCGCTGGAACGATGAAACGCTGGCTCCGACGCTCCAGAAAACTCCTGAACGTCCGGCGTTATTTAGCACCGTCTCAAGCGAGCCGATTCAGCGGTTGTATACGCCGCTCGATATTGCCGAGACCGACTATGCCAAGGATATTAGCTTTCCTGGCGAGTTTCCCTATACCCGTGGGATTCACCCAACTGGCTATCGCGGCAAGCTCTGGACAATGCGCATGTTTGCTGGTTTTGGCACTGCTGAAGAAACCAATGCCCGCTTCAAATATCTGCTAAGCCAAGGCCAAACTGGGCTTTCGACTGCTTTCGATATGCCAACGCTCTATGGCCGCGACACCGATCATCCCTTGGTCGAAGGCGAATTTGGCAAGTGTGGGGTGGCCGTCACCTCATTGGCCGATATGGAAATTTTGTTCGATGGCATTCCATTGGATCAAGTGACCACCTCGATGACGATTAACTCGCCAGCAGCAATTATTTGGGCAATGTATATTGCGGCGGCGGAAAAACGGGGTATTTCGCGCGCCAAATTGGGCGGCACGCTCCAAAACGACATCCTCAAAGAGTATGCAGCCCAAAACGAATATATTTTTCCAATTGCTCCATCGATGCGCTTGGTCGTCGATACGATTGAATTTGCGGCCCAACACATGCCCAAGTGGAATCCGGTTTCGGTCAGCGGCTATCATATTCGCGAAGCTGGCTCAACTGCGGCCCAAGAATTGGCCTTTACGCTTGGTGATGGCTTGGCCTATGTCAAAGCCTGTATCAAACGGGGCATGAATATTGATGATTTTGCGCCACGAATTTCCTATTTCTTCAATGCTCACAACGATTTCTTCGAAGAAATTGCCAAATATCGCGCTGCGCGGCGGGTGTGGGCACGTCAAATGCGCGATGTTTATGGCGCGAAAAATCCCCGTTCGTGGTGGATGCGCTTTCACACCCAGACTGCTGGCGTTTCGCTGACCGCCCAACAACCAGAAAACAACATTGTGCGGGTCGCGATTCAAGCCTTGGCAGCGGTCATCGGCGGCACGCAATCGTTGCACACCGATGCGATGGACGAAGCGCTCGCCTTACCATCAGAAAAAGCCGTCACGATTGCGCTGCGCACCCAGCAAATTATTGCAGAAGAAAGCGGCGTAACGAACACTGTCGATCCGTTGGCTGGCTCGTACTTTGTTGAAGCCCTGACCAACCGCATGGAAGCAGAATGTCTCGATTACTTCCGGCGGATCGAGGAGCAAGGTGGCATGGAAGCTGCTTTGGAAAAAGGCTGGATTCAACAACAAATCGCCGATTCGTCATATCGCTTCCAACAAGAAGTTGATAGCGGCCAGCGCGGCTTTGTTGGGGTCAACAAATACACCGTTGACGACCCAATTGAAATTCCAATTTTGCAAATGGACCCCAACGGCGAGAGCAAACACATGGCGCGTTTGAACAAAGTGCGCAACGAACGTGATCAAGCTCGTTGGGCGGCAGCTATGGACAACTTGCGCCAAGCAGCTCAAGGCGATCACAATCTGATGGAGCCAATTTTGGCAGCGGTCAATGCCTATGCCACCTTGGGCGAAATGTGCGATGTGCTACGCGAAGTCTTTGGCGTCTATCAAGAAGTGATGATCGTCTAATTTGAACAAAAGAGCATAGAGCAAAGAACATAGCTCTTTAGAACTTGCTAAGTTTCGAGTATCATAGGCTTATGCTGAGCTAACGATTTATGATGTTCTATGCTCTTTGTTCTATGCTCTAACTTATGAAACAACGCTATTTTTCCACAGCACCCATCCACGATCCGCGCGACTTTGTTGGGCGTGAGCGTGAAATTGTTCAAATTAACGAAGCCTTGGCGGCTGGTCGCTCGTGTGCAGTGATCGGCCCGCAAGGCAGCGGCAAAACCTCGTTGCTGCATCATATTGGCCAAGCAGTGGCCATGGTGCTCGATGAGCCTCCCCAAGTTGTTTTTCTCAGCCTAACGCGGGTTAACGACGCCCGTGATTTGTATTCGCCAATGTTGCGGGCCTTACGCGCCAACGGCGACGATGAGCTAAGCCTAACCCAAGCCTTCAACGAAACCAATACCCCGCCAATGTTGCTGTTGCTCGATGATTTGGAAGCGGCGGGTTTGGGCTGGATTGGCGTTGTGCGCAGTGCGCTGCGTGGCTGGGTTAACCAAGGCTTTTTGCAAATCGTGGCGGCCAGCAGCCAAGCGCTTGATCACGTTGCGCCTGATTTACAAAGCACGCTCAGCCAAATCACGCTGCCACCAATGCCTGAGCGCGAAGTGCGCAGTTTAATCGATACCCTGAGCCAAAGTGCCAACCTTGATCCTGATCCTGCCACCATCAACCAAGTCATCAATCTGGCTGGTGGCTATCCAGCAGCGATCAAATTGGCCTTGGAAACCTGGGCGCAGTCGCAGGCCACGACGGGTTTTGATTGGCAGCAAGTCTTTCGCGAGCAGCAACAACAAGCAGCCCATGCCAGCAATGGCTTGGGTGGCTATAGCACAACGATTGAAAGCGAAGCCCTGTCAACCAAGGTCAAGCAGCATCCTGCTCAGCCGAGCGAACCACGAGCTAAAGCAGACGAACCGCAGCGCCCGCGCACTTACAAAGCCGACGACCCGAGCGAATTTTTGATTATGCTGATTTTATTATCGCTGGCGGTATTGCTTGGCTATTTGGTTGGCTCGTGGTTGGGCCTCGTGGTTGGGTTGGCCGTTTTGGGCATGTGGGTTGGCTTGGCGCATGCGATGGTACGCTGGCGTGGCAATGGCGCGCTGAGCCATATCTATGTGCGGGCCACGCGCTGGCTGCCCTTGGTGGGCCGTTTTGCCCCCAAATAGTTCCCACATCTGCTGCTTGATCCTAGGACTAAGAACCTACTCCGTTGGGATAAAAAACTATGGTATTATCAGCCGCAGTTAGGCGAACCAAAGGCTCACACGCTTAATTCAACATCCTACAAGATTAATTGTGCTCGTTAGCAATCATCAATTGCTGCCGACTTTGCGAAATATGGTACAATCGCATTTTTAGAATAATCGTAAAGCTCGCAAGCGATGATATTGCGCAACAAGGAGGTTGGCATGAAGCTGGAGCGTAATTTGGGGTTTGAGCTCCAACGGGCGACGGAAGCGGCTGCGTTACGGTCAGCTCGCTGGATGGGTCGGGGCGATAAGAACGAAGCCGATGGTGCGGCGGTCGATGCCATGCGTTTTGCGCTCAATGCCACCGATATGGATGGGATTGTGGTGATTGGCGAGGGCGAAAAAGATGAAGCACCGATGCTCTACATTGGCGAGCAGATCGGCAACGGCAACGAACCAAAGGTTGATATTGCGGTCGATCCAGTTGAAGGCACGACTTTGCTGGCGCAAGGGATGCCGGGGGCAATTGCGGTCGTCGCAGCGGCGGAACGCGGCAGTCTTTTCAACCCGCCTGGAATCGTCTACATGGATAAAATTGCCGTTGGCGAATCGGCCAAGGGTAGTATTGATATCAATGCTTCGGTCGAAGACAATATCCGAAGCGTTGCCAAAGCACTTAAAAAACGGGTCGAAGACGTAACCGTGATTGTGCTTGATCGGCCCCGCCATCACGAGGTTATTGCGCGGATTCGTGAATTGGGCGCGCGGATTAAGCTGATTTTGCATGGTGACGTTGCAGCGAGCCTCATGCCGAGTATGCTTGAGGCACCCGCAGATATTTTGATGGGCATTGGCGGAGCACCAGAGTCGGTGATTTCGGCCTGTGCCATGAAGTGTACTGGCGGCGAGATTCAGTGTAAGCTCTGGCCTCGCAATGAAACTGAGCGCGACCTAGCCCGCCAGAATGGCTTGGATCTCGACAAAGTGTACACGACCAACGATTTGGTACAAGGAGACAATATTTTTTGGGCGGCGACGGGAATTACGACCGGAGACTTTCTCAAGGGCGTACAATTTTTTGGGTGGGGTGCTACCACTCACTCGTTGGTTATGCGTTCGGCCTCTGGCACAGTGCGCTACATCGAGTCTCGTCACCGTTGGGATAAATTGATGCGGATCTCAGATTTGCCGTTTGCTGAGCACTAAACCTATCATTGCTGCATAAGTTAGAAATTGCTTAAAATTGGGCAACGTCATGCTAAAAATGGCGTTGCTTGCTTTTGTCAGTCGTGGTATACTGCGTGCGACGCATTTGGGAATCCCCTTCCAGCGTCACATTCACACATCTCCAAACAGCAGCCAACTATTTAAAACACAACTCATTGTTACATCCCCTCACAAGATCGCTTCCCATTGTGGGCACGTCCGTGAACGCATGGTAGTGCGGCATATTGGTTGAACTATGCTATTTAGTTCGCCACGCAACGCCATTGATTTTTTGAAGAGGTCGGATGATGCACGCCCGCTGTAAGAATTCATCGTAGGAGGATAGCACGGTGGTCAACCTTGCTGATTTAGAAAACAAAACGTTGAGCGACCTCCAAGAAATGGCTCGGGAGTTAGATATCTCTGGCTATAGTCGCCTCAAGAAACAAGACCTCATTTACAAATTAATTCAGGCTCAAACTGAACAAGCAGGCAATATTTTCAACACGGGGATTCTCGACATCGTTTCTGATGGTTTCGGGTTTCTGCGAAGCGATCGGATGCTGCCTGGCCCCGATGATGTGTATGTCTCGCAAACCCAAATTCGTCGCTTTGGCCTCCGCACTGGCGACCGCATCTCCGGCCAAATTCGCCCACCCAAGGAAAGTGAACGCTACTATAGTTTGCTGCGGGTTGAATTAGTCAATGGTATGGACCCTGAGCAAGCTCGCAAGCGCCCCCATTTTGAAAAATTGACCCCGATTTTTCCCAATGAACGCTTTATTTTGGAAACCGAGCCGCAAATTCTCTCAACGCGCTTAGTTGATTTGATTGCGCCAATCGGGCGTGGCCAGCGGGGCTTGTTGGTTTCGCCACCCAAAGCTGGCAAAACGATGTTGATGAAGGCGATTGCCAATGGCATCACCACCAACTATCAAGATGCCCACTTGATGGTTTTGTTGATTGGCGAGCGCCCAGAAGAAGTAACTGATATGCGGCGCTCAGTCCGTGGCGAAGTCATTGCCTCGACCTTCGATGAGCCAGTCGAAGACCATACCAAGGTTTCAGAAATGACCCTCGAACGAGCAAAACGCTTGGTCGAAGGCGGCCAAGATGTGGTGATTTTGATGGACTCGATCACTCGTTTGGCCCGTGCCTACAACTTGGATATGCCGCCATCAGGTCGGACGTTGACTGGTGGGATCGATCCGGTTGCGTTGTATCCCCCGAAGCGTTTCTTCGGCGCTGCGCGGAACATCGAAGGCGGCGGCTCCTTGACGATCATCGCTACTTGTTTGGTTGATACTGGTAGCCGCATGGACGACGTGATTTACGAAGAATTCAAGGGTACTGGCAACATGGAATTGCATTTGGAACGGCGCTTAGCTGAACGCCGCACCTATCCTGCAGTCGATATTGCCCGCTCTTCAACGCGGCGCGATGAATTGTTGCTCTTGCCTGAGCAATTGCGCCAAGTTTGGACCTTGCGGCGGATGGTGAGTATGTTGGGCGAAAACGAAGGCACCGAATTGGTGCTGACGCGCATGTCCAAAACTCGCACCAACGATGAGTTCTTGCTGACGCTCAACAAGAGCCTCTAGGATTCGATTCATCGCGATTCTTCCCTGTTCTCATTCGTTGAGGGCAGGGAAGCGGTTTTTAAAGGATGAAATATGAAGGATGAAGGATGAAGAAGCGTTTTGATCCACGCAGGGTTGAAACCGCGAAGAGCGCGAAGGACGCGAAGGTTAAGTTTTTAGCCACGAATTGCACGAATTACACGAATAATTTTTTAGCCACAGATTCCACAGATTTATTTGATTCTAATTTCTCTTAGCCTAATGCCAAGCACATGAGCCCCAAACCCCAACTCCTATGTTCTTTACTCTATGTTCTATGTTCTCACTTCATCCCTCATCCTTCATCCTTCATCCTTTCCTATGCTACTCTGTGGCATGCGAATTGCCGCAGCATTTGGCGAAAAACAACTAGCAGAGGAACTCTATGTTCGATTGGATTCAACCTTACTTACCACCTGTCAATAGCATTTCTTACTATATCTTGCGAGGCACACTGACGTTTTTGCTGGTGGCAGTCGCCGCCCGCGCGATTAGCATTATCATTCGGCGAGCTTTTCTCTCGAATGCCCAATTGCTCCGCCATAACCTCAGCGAGCGCCGCCGCACCACCTTGCGGGCCTTGGTTTCGTCGTTGACCAATGGCTTGGCAATATTAATTTCATTGTTTTTGATTTTGGGCATGTTTGTGCAGCCAAGCGCCTTATTTACTTTTTTGGGCTTGTTTAGCGCTGGCTTGGGCTTTAGCGCCCGCCCGTATGTGAGCGATTTTCTGGGCGGCATTACCTTGCTGTTCGAGGATCAATTTGCCTTAGGCGATAAAGTGGAGATTGGCGATCGTCAAGTGGTGGGTTGTGTTGAGCGAATTAGTTTGCGTATGACCTATATTCGCGGCGAGTCGGGCGAGCTTTGGCTGGTGCCAAATGGCGATATTCGCACGATTCGCAATTTTACTCGCGGCAAATGGTCGCCAGCCAGCATTAAATTAACCGTGCCAACCACCAAACTTGATGAAACGATGGTCGTTCTGCACCAAATTATCAGCGATCCAGGCGATGATGTGATCGAAACCCCTGAAATCATCAGCGAAGATGGTGAGATTGGTGCAGTAACGACGACGATTACATTAAAAGTTAAAGCCCGCTATAGTATGGCTCCGGCAGTCCGTGAGCGCTTGATTACTCAGTTGCAGGCGGCGTTAACCGAGCACCATGTGTTGGCTGCGGATGAAAATCGGGAATAGCATCGCCAGTTAAGGCATCGTAAGAAACTGCATCGGCAGGCTCGCGCAACAGCGATTTGACCCGTGGCCAAAAACCACGGAAAAACTCCGAGCGGCGATAGCGTTGCAAGTCACGGCCTGATTCCCAAGTGCTCCAGGTTGCAAAGGCGGTTGGGTCGCCAGTTTCACGTAACAGCGATAAGGCTAAACAGCCTTCTTGATGGCGAATTGTTGGCTCGCATTCAGCATAAAATGCAAGGAATTCTGCTACATGTTCGGGTGCAAATTTTAACCGAACTAAGCGCACAACCATTGGCATAGCTCCTTATTGGGAAGTGACACAAAAAGAGGTGGCCGTAACCACAACGCTATCTTAGCATGCTTATGCTTCGCTCAATGCAAAAACAGCGCCATCATGGGCGATCAAAACTTCGCCTTGGAAAATCTTGGCGACGCGGGCCAACACTTCGGCCTCGGGCGCTGTATTGATTGGGCTATAGTGGGTCAGAATCAGCCGTTGCACGCCAGCGCTTTGGGCTGTAGTTGCCGCCTGTTCTGGGGTTGAATGGGTTTCAAAGGGTGTTGACACTGTGCATTCATGAATTAATGTATGTGCACCTTGGCTTAGCCCAACCAATGCCTCGCATGGCCCACTATCCGCCCCATAGACCAAACTGCGTTTGCCAGGCTGATCGATGCGCAAGGCTAAAGTTGGGCGGCTATGATAGGTTGCTGCGCTGCTGAAGCTTGCACCGAGATCGAATGGCAATTCGATTGTACCGCCAGCATCGGCCACCGTTTGAAAGCTTGGCGTGATTGCATGAATGCCCAAATCGGCTGCTTGGATGACCGCCTCAGCAGTGGCGATTGTGCGTTGATTGCCAAAAACCAGCAATTCGCCGTTATGTTGCGCCAACCACAGGTGTAACAACAAACTTGGCAAGCCCATCAGATGGTCTGGGTGATTATGCGAGATGAAGATTGCCCGCAGTTGGCGTGGATCAAGCCCATATTTGAGCATGCGGCGATACGGGCTGCCGCCGCAATCAAGCAAGACCAAACCAGCCTCGCTTTGCCAAACATAGCCACTATTTTCACGCTCAGCATCGGGAAGTGCCGTGCCAGAACCAAGCACAATTAAATTGTTCACGATGATCTCCTTTGGTCGTGAAAGATGCGCAGAAAGCGCAGCAATTAGTATAATAGGCCACAAAAGACCAGACAAGGGTGCAAAATTACGATTTTGTAGCCACTATAGGAGCCAGTATGGACGCACTCTCCGCCCCAATGCAGCTTTGGTTGGCTGGATTATTGATCGCTTGGGCGCTTGTGCTCGTTGGTGGATTTGTGCTTGGGCGACCCAATCCAGAGGGCACGCGGCGCATGACGCTTTGGGGCCGTTTAGGCTCATCGGCTATCTTGGTTGTGGCTGCTTGGAGTTGGTGGTGGCAATTGCGCCAAACCCACAATCTGACGGCATTATTGCTCGCCGTTGGCATGAGTTTGGGCTTTTTAGGCGATTTATTTATGGCCAAAGTTTTTCCAATTAACAATTATGTGCTTGGTGGAATGAGCGCGTTTGGCTTGGGCCACATTGCCTATATTAGCGCTGGCTTGCTGATCGAACGCTTTGATTGGCTGAGTTGGCTCATTTGGATGATCGTTGGCGCAATTGGCTGGTATATGATCGTCTGGCACGATAGCTCGCGTAGCCGTTTGCATCAAGTTGCCTTGCCCTATTCGCTTTTGCTTGCGAGCACAACTGGGGTGGCAACTGGGGTGGCCTTGGAGCAATTGCCGATGGCGACATTTGCGCTTGGGGCTGCGCTGTTTTTGCTCAGCGATTTGGTGTTGGCCACCCAATTGTTTAATAATGCTCATTGGCGCGGAATTGGCGATGTGGTTTGGTTCACCTATGGCCCAGCCCAAGCCTTGATTGTCTATAGCATGGCGTGGTTGGTGTAGGTTGGGCGATGGGAACCGCGTTTTGATCCACGAAGGGCACGAAGAATGGGAAAAAGAACCATAATAATACTCTACGGAAAAACATTTGGGGGTGCTGGGGGAGGAAAACCCCCGGCGTTTCCCTCCGGCGGAGGGACGGAAGGGTGGCGAAATAATTTTTGGAGCGCAGGAATTTTCGGTCGGAGCCGCGAAGCTATCGAAGCTGGGGCTAAATCTAGCATTCAAGCACAGCGCTAAAAGCCAAACCAAGCCCAATTTTGCTTGGATTGATTGACATTTAACAGAACGTGCTACAATGATCATGCTCTCGACCATTGTTGGCGGGAAGCACTGGTTCGTTTTCTGGTTTCAAACACCACTTGGATCGCAACCGACCGAGATGGTAAGTACACAGTGATGTGCTTCGTTCTCCTCGGCTGACGCGATTCGGCGTTGCGGAGGTTTTTTTATGGCTTTTTCCGCTCGACCGACGGTCGGCATGCTTGGCGCAGGCAAGGTTGGCACTGCTTTGGCTTTGGCTTTAAAGCGGGCTGGCTATCCGCTTGCTGGTGTTTCCTCACGTTCAGCAACGTCGGCCCAAGCTTTGGCCCAGCAGCTTGAATGCTCGGTGCTGGCACCTGATGCGTTATTCACTCAAGCCCAACTCGTTTTTCTGACGATCCCCGATGATCAATTGGCGCCGTTAGCCCAATCACTCGCTGCAACCCTGCCGCATGGCACTGGCATTGTGGCCCATTGTTCGGGCGCTTTGACCAGCAGTGTGTTGCAGCCCTTGCAATTGCTTGGTTGCCAGGTTGCTAGTTGTCATCCATTGGCTCCGTTTGCTAGCAGCACAACTCCGTTACCCCAAGCCATTACTTGGGCAATCGAGGCCGATCCAGCGCTGTATGCTGTGCTGGCCGAGCTTGTTCAGGCTGTTGGTGGACTTCCCCGCCCAATTCAGGCCGCGCATAAAGTGCTGTATCACAGTGCCGCCGTGCTCTCGGCCAATTATGCTATTACCCTTGCGGCGCGAGCCGTCGATTTGCTGCAACTTTGCGGTTGGTCGGGGCCAGAAGCCTTGCAAGCGCTCGTGCCATTATTGCGCGATAACGTCGAGAATTTGGCGCGGCTTGGCTTGCCGCAAGCATTAACTGGCCCATTGGCTCGCGGCGATTATGGCACGGTCGAACGCCATCTTCAGGCGCTCGATGTCAATGCTCCCGAGATTGCGCGCTTGTATCGAGCGTGCATTGAGGCAACTCAACCATTGTTAACCCTAAGAAAGTATGAGGGATGAGGGATGAAATCAAAAGTCAAAAGTCAAAAGTCAAAATAGGGGCGAGATAGCGGGGTTTCGTTTTTAATGCAGCGGCGCAGAGGAAGGATGGCTATGGGCTATGTGTAATGGTTTATTGCCTTAGTAACCGCAGCATTCCCGCATCGCAACCCTATCCCAAGGGTTGGTTTTCACTGTCTACCACGCATCCGCAGGGTCATCAATGGATGCGGTTCGCTCACGAATTGTCCTTGAGGGGGTGCAGGGGGATTAAAGCCCCCTGCGTTTCCCGCTGGCGGGACGGAAGGGTGGAAAAGAACGATGGTGGTTAATGTGATGAACCATTACATCTATGGGCTATCGGGGAGTAGGAACATAATCCCAAAAATCTGTGCAATCTGTGGCTAAAAATAATTATTCATGCAATTCGTGCAATTCGTGGCGAAAAGTAATCTTTGTGGATTTTTAACGCAGAGGCGCAGAGAAGAAGGGCTATAGGCTTCAAGCTTTGGACTATCGGGGATTTGTCAGAAACTTTAGATCCAAAGCCAATAGCCAAAAGCCCATAGCCTTACCCTTCGTGACCTTCGCGTTCTTCGTGGTTTCAGTGGCTTTGGACTATCGGGGATTTGTCAGAAACTTTAGATCCAACTCCAATAGCCAATAGCCTTAACATTCGCGATCTTCGTGCCCTTCGTGAATCAACACGTTAAACACTTTTTTTTCAACCAAGCAAAGGAGCTAAGCAATGCGTACCCAATTGAGCGATATTCAACGGATGAAAGATCGAGCCGAACGCTTGGTGATGGTGACTGCTTACGACTACACTAGCGCCCAATTGATCGATCGTACCGATATTCCCTTGATTTTGGTCGGCGATTCGTTGGGCATGGTCGTGCAGGGCAATAGCTCAACCGTGCCTGTCACAATCGATGAAATTGTCTATCACACCAAAGCCGTGATGCGCGGGAGCAGCAAAGCCCTCGTGGTGAGCGATTTGCCATTTTTGAGCTATACCAGCCCTGAGCAGGCCATCCAAAATGCTGGCAAATTGATGCAGCTTGGCGGTTGTGGCGCGGTGAAACTTGAAGGCGGCGCGAATATGGCGTCGACCGTGCGCCGCTTGGTCGATTTGGGCATTCCCGTGATGGGCCACTTGGGCTTTACGCCGCAATCAGTTAACCAAATTGGGATGCGCGTGCAGGGCAAAACCGTTGCTCATGCCCGCCAGTTGCTCGAAGATGCCTTGGCCTTGGAAGCTGCTGGCGCGTTCGCGATTGTGTTGGAGCTAATTCCTGCTGCCTTGGCCAAAGCCATCACTGAGCGGTTGCATATTCCGACGATTGGCATTGGCGCAGGGGTTGGTTGCGATGGTGAGGTGCAAGTTTGGCACGATATTTTGGGCTTATATAGCGATCATCTGCCACGCCATACCAAGCGCTACGCCGATTTAGGTAGCACGATTGAGCAAGCACTGAATCAATATGCCCACGAAGTGCGCGAGCGGAGTTTCCCAACTGCTGCCAATAGCAGCGTGATCGATGCTAAAACGTTAACCGAAGCGCTCGGTGACCATGCAGTCAGCCTAGGCGCAACTGCCAAAGCAACGGTTTAGAATAAGTGATTAGAGCGAACGTCCGCTGTTGCTCACCAGCGGACGTTTGCTATTTAATTGAACAATTCAGCAACCGATTCAATAATGGCGGTTGGGCGATAGGGATAGCGTTCTGCATCCAAGCGGGTCATCATGCCCGAAAGCACGAGGGCGGTGCGCATGCCTGCCTCGGTACCGCCAATAATATCGGTGTCCATGCGGTCGCCAATCATCATCGCTTCGGCGGCGTGGGCCTCGATGGTACGCAAGGCGGTGCGCATCATCACTGGGTTGGGCTTGCCCACAAAATAGGCCTCTGCATTCGTCGCAGCCTGAATTAAGGCCACAACCGCGCCACATGCTGGCAAAATTCCCCGCTCCGATGGTCCCGAAACATCAGGGTTAGTTCCGATCAGGCGTGAGCCAGCAGCAACTAACCGCACAGCTTGGGTGATCCGTTCAAAGCTGTAGGATGTAGTTTCGCCAATCACCACATAATCGGGGTCATGCTCGGTCATTGTATAGCCAACATCGTAGAGCGCATTGGTCAAACCAGCCTCGCCAATGACGAAAGCTGTGCCATTTGGCCGTTGCGAATCGAGAAATTTGGCGGTGGCCAAGGCCGAGGTATAAATATCTTCAATTTCTAAGGGCAAGCCAATCCGTGCCAAACGCGCTTGCAAATCGCGCGGCGTATAAATTGAATTGTTGGTCAAAACTAGAAATTTGCGGCCTGAAGCCCGAAGTCGACCCAAAAACTCCGGTGCGCCAGGAATAATTTGCGCGCCGTGGACTAAAACCCCATCCATATCGCATAATACGGCACGTACATCATCAAACTGATTCATCATAAGCCTCCCAAAACAAAGTGCGGGACGATAGGCCTATTATAATCCGAAAGGATGAAGGTTGAGGGATGAGGGCTAGCGGAACAATGGTTGGGATTTGCAATAATCATCCAAGCCAAAAGCTTCATCCGCTCTGCGCCTCTGCGTTAAACAATGGATGCAGTGACCTAAGCAAATAGCCAATAGCCTGATCCCTTTTGCCTTTTGATTTTTGACTTCTGATTTTCGTAGCTACTCGTGAATTTCTTGGCCTTCGGTTGGTGGGGAGCGGCGTGCGACCTCGACTTCAAGGTTGCGCAAGCGATAGAGAATTTCTTCGTTGATCCGGCGATTGTTGCCGCTCAAGTCGGCCAAAATGCCAATAAAGAAGGTCAAAATGCCGACAATCATAAATACGCCGCCAATAAAAACCGATTGTAAATAGCGGGTATAGGTCTGATTCGGATCAAGCAGGTAGTAGATCATAAAGCGCAGCAGCAGGCCGCCACCAATCAGCAAAAACGGCAGCGCAAAGTAGGTGAAGGTTTTCAGCGGCTCATATTGGGCATAGGTTCGAATAATCGTCGCGCCTTGGCGTTTAACAAAATTGAAATTGCCACGATGCAAGCGTGATGGTCTGGTTGGCTTGGTGGTAATTGCCACATGGTCAACATTTAGGCGGCGCTTGCCAGCTTGAATTAAATTTTCAATCGTGTAGGAAAATTCGCTGGTGACATACAAGCGCAAGCCAGCTTCTTTGGAGTAGGCGCGAAAACCGCTTGGTGCATCGGGCACATCGGTATCGGAAGCAACCCGTACAACCCAGCTGCCAACCCGTTGCAGTAATTTCTTTTGGGTTGAAAAATGCTCGACGTTTTGGGTTTGGCGGTCGCCAATCACAATATCGGCCTTGCCCTCTAAAATTGGCTTGATTAGCTCTGGAATCGCCGAGCCTGGATATTGATGGTCGCCATCGGTGTTGACGATAATATCAGCGCCAAGTTTGAGCGCCGCATCCATGCCCGATTGAAAAGCTGCCGGCAGGCCTTTGCGCCCCCGATGGCGCACAATGTAGTTAACCCCAAGCTCACGCGCCACCTCAACTGTGCGATCAGTTGAGCCATCGTCGATGACGAGGGTTTCAAAATGCACATTGGGTAAATCCAAGGGAATATCATTCAACACCGCTGGCAAGGTTTCTTCTTCGTTCAAACAGGGAATTTGAATAATCACCCGCCAAGGATGGCTGCGCGTTGGTTCGCTTGGTTGAATATAGGTTTCACTCATTGGCATCGTGGCCATGGGCGTGGCCTTCCTTTGTATGCTAGTTATTTAGCGAATCAGCAGATTGCCTGTATTGGCCCAATAGTAGCACGAAATTCAATCGTTGGCGCGTTCAGGCCAAACTGGTTGCAGCACGCCCCAACTTGCAGGCCAGCGGACAATCCAGGTTTCCAAATAGCTCAGCATTTCACGTGCTACTCGTTCTGCTGCTTGGTCGGCGGTTTCATCGGGCAAGGCTTTAAAGTAGCGAATGGGATCGACGCGAAAGAATGGCTCATTGGCGCCAAACCATGCGCAGCTGCCAAGCGCCACTGGCCAGCCACGTAACGCCAAGCGCGCTGGGCCAATTGGCACATCGGCCAACTCGCCAAAGAAGGGGATTTTGATCGCTTGCGAAGCCAAATCGCGATCGCCTGCTAAAACCACAATTTTCTTAGCTCGCAGTGCTTTGAGCACTTCGCGGCCTGCATTTGGCCCAAGCACAATCAACTCGCCGCCATGGGCTTCGCGCAATTCTTTGACCAACTGCAAATATTCTGGTGGCTCGATGGCCTCGACAACCAGCACCACGGGCAAACCATGGGCCGCCAAGACCGAAAGCCCTGTGCTAAACGCGCCAGTGTGGGCAACCACCAACAAGCCGCCAGTTTCGGCCAGCGCCTGCAAATGCTCTAGGCCAGAGTAATCGAAGCGTTGGCGCATCTGCTCCAAGCTCCACGCTGGCAAGCGCACAAGATCGGCATAATGGCGCAAAACATTAGCAATCACCCGCGATTGCACGTACAAACGGGCTAGGCCTCGCGTTTTGGGGGCAACCCGAGCCAAATTTGAGCGGGTGTTACGGCGGAGTTTGGGGCTGAATAGCGCCAAAAGAGCGCAAACATCGCAGGCTGCATAGACCAGCCAATTGGGGAAACGCGGCAACCAGCGCATTGCCAACCGATACAATTTTAGTGTATTCATAATACTTTAGAACAAAGAGCATAGAACATAGAGCTGCGATAGGGACTAGCTGTCAGGAGCCAGCGGTTAGGCACAGAATCATCAAGCAATAATCTTGTTCATCTGTGCCAATCTGTTTAAAAGCTGAGCTAAGTTATACTCTGAGCCCTAGTGTCTGCTACCTAGTCCCTGATCCCTAACCCCTCACAGTGCTCTATGCTCTATGCTTTCCCTCAACTATTCGCCAGCAATAAATTGTTCGGTGCGGCGGTGAGCTTCGTCGTCGGTGTATTGTTCTGGTGGAGTTTTCATAAAGTACGATGAAGGTGCGTACAAAGCCCCACCAACGCCACGATCAAGCGCCAACTTGGCACAGCGAATGGCATCGAGCACCACACCAGCAGAGTTTGGCGAATCCCACACTTCGAGCTTAACTTCGGCGTTCAATGGTACGTTGCCAAAGGTTGTGCCTTCCATGCGGATATAGCACCACTTGCGGTCGGTTAACCATGGCACATAATCGCTTGGGCCAACGTGGACGTTTTGGTCAGGCAAGCCATAGGGCAATTGGCTGGTAACAGCGTTGGTCTTGGAAATCTTTTTCGATTCCAAGCGTTCGCGTTCGAGCATGTTGTAGAAGTCGGTGTTGCCACCAAAATTCAATTGATACGTGCGATCTAAGTGCACGCCCCGTTGCTCAAACAAGTTGGTCAGCACGCGGTGCACAATCGTTGCGCCAACCTGTGATTTGATATCGTCGCCAATAATTGGCAAGTTCTTTTCTTCGAAGCGCTTGCGCCAGTATTCTTGGCTGGCAATAAAGACTGGCACACAGTTGATGAAGGCACAGCCTGCTTCGAGAATTTGCTCAACATACCATTTGGTGGCCATTTCCGAGCCAACTGGCAGGTAGCTAATGACCACATCGGTTTTGGTATCGCGCAGAATTTTAACAATATCTGCGGTTGAGCCAGGTGCTTTTTCAATCACTTGGCTCAGATATTTGCCCAAACCATCGTGGGTCATGCCGCGATAGACTGGCACATTCAAGTGGGGCACTTCGGAGAATTTATAGGTGTTGTTTGGCTCGGCGAAAATCGCCTCAGACAAATCCTTGCCTACCTTCGTAATATTAATATCGAAGCCAGCGGTGAATTCAATATCACTGACATGATACCCACCAAGATTGACGTGCATCAAACCAGGAATGCGGTCGTTCTCGTTGGCATTTTTGTAAAATTCAATCCCTTGAACGAGCGACGAGGCACAGTTGCCCACGCCGATAATGGCTACGCGAATTTTCTTACTCAAAACGACACAACTCCTTAAATGGCTGAACGGAAGCTCTATCCAAGGAAAAATTGTACTCCAGTTAAAATCCATTGGCAAGCAAACAGCGCAAATTGCACAGCTTAATCAAGCTGTGCAATTGCTAGACCACGTTTTGGCCTCTTTTTGCTTAACCTACAGCCAAATTGGCTAAAATTTGGTAGTTAAACAAGCGTTGTAATCGATACCATTTGCCATTTATCGCATCGCGGCGTTGACACACCACAAAGAATGATTGCTGATCAGAAGGATGGGCTTCGATTGCCATTGAGGTGCGGCGAATCGCTGGAAATTGCGGTGGTTGCAACGAATCACCATCAATAATCCCATAGCCTTGAGGTGGCACAAAATCATGCCAGAAGTTTTCAACATGTTGGCAAAACAACCAGACTGCTTGGCGTTCTAAAACGGTTCGTTGTTGGGCATTGAACATACAATGCTCCTTCCTGTGATTGCGCTAGCCGAAGCTATGCAGATCAGTTATCAGTGGATGTTGAAACCGCTAGGGGTAAATGCTGTGGCATGAATATGCTACAATTCAAACACACCGAGTACTCCATAGGTTGCAATCGCTGCAACAGCGCTTTATAACGACAGTTGTAACGTCGGTCAAAGCTCGCTAGGCGATGATTCGGTAGAACTGCTTGCATCTCATGGTTATTAAATGTGGGGTCGGATGTGTTGAGATGGCTATGATGAAAACAGTAGGATCACACAAGTTAACTCGTTGGTTCATGCTAGCAGCATTTATCATTATCGTCAATGGCCTTCTGTCATGGCAATATCTGTTAACCATTCAAGCTAATAATGCGAATGTAATTGAATCGGAAACGATGACCAATCGCTTAAATCGGCTTTTAGCCTTGTTGACCGATGCAGAAACTGGTCAACGTGGCTTTATTATTACTGGCAGCGAGCAGTATTTAGAACCCTACAAAATTGCCCAAATTGAGCTACCTGGATTAATTGCTGAGATTGAAGCTAATAGTACGACCCGTCCAATTTTTTATTCGCGGCTTCCGGATTTAAAAAACCTCATTCAACAGCAACAACAAGAGCTTATTACAACAATCGAATTGCGGCGCACGCAAGGCTTTGAAGCAGCGCAAATTATTGTGCTGGAAAATCAAGGCAAAGAACATATGGATACAATTCGCCAAATTGTAAATGGCTTGCTGATCCGTGAAAATAATCGGGCACTTGAACGGGCTGCCCAAACCAAACTCAACGTGCAACGAGCTGGGTTTGCCTTGGCCTTCGCCACCTTAATCGCCAGTGCTTTTGTGATTGGCACCATGGTGTTAACCAAGCGCGATGTGCGCCGTCGCGAACAAACTGCCAATGAGCTGCGCAACCAACGCGAATGGTTTGCAGTAACCCTCGCTAGCATCGGTGATGCAGTATTAACCACCGATACTGCTGGCCAAATTACCTTTATGAACCACATCGCCAGCACGATTACTGGCTGGCCCGAAGCCCAAGCGCTGGGCAAATCGATCAATGAGGTAGCGGCGATTTTCGATCCCATCAGCAAACAAGCGCTTGCACATCCTGTTAATACCGCCTTGGAACACGAAGAAATTGTTACCTTAAGCAATTCGGTGGTGATGCGCCAAGGCAATGGTTATGTTGCTATCGAGGATAGCGCCGCGCCAATTTACGATCGCGAACAACAGGTCATTGGCGCTGTAATGGTCTTTCGCGATGTAACCGAGCGCTATCGCGATGAATTTGGCCAACGTTTGCTACGCACATTACATAATCAATTGGCCTCGACAATCGATTTGAGCCAGGTTTTAGCAACCAGCGCTGCGCTACCAACTCCAAATTTTTGCACTGCCTGCGGCTTGTATCTTATGCTCGACCCCGATGATGAGCCAATGACCAGCTATAGTAGCGCTGAGCAACCATTGATCGATTGGCATGAACACCAGGCTTTTGCTCCAGCGATTGCCAGCGGCAAAGCTCAAATCATCGATCAAGGCTTGCCACTTGGCTATCAATCAGCAATTATCATCCCATTTAAAGATCAACATCAACTAAGTGGGGCAATTGTCTTTTTGCATGCTGAACGCGATTTTGACCAAATTGATTTTGAATTGGCTGAGGAACTAGGCCAACGTATGGTTTTGGCGCTTGAGCAGGCCCATCTGTATCGCCAAGCTCAAGATGCAGTCCGTCTGCGCGATGTGTTTTTATCGATTGCCTCGCACGAGTTAAAAAACCCGCTGACGACGTTGCTTGGCCAATCGCAATTAAGTTTGCGCCGCCTCGAACGCCTAAACTATGAAGATGAGCGGCTTCAGCGTTCGCTCCAAGCAATCGAAGCCCAAGCCAATCGTATGAACAAAATGGTTACAGCCTTGCTCGATGTTTCGCGAATTGAAATGGGCCAGCTTGATATGCAGCACGATCAGATCGATCTTGCTCAACTGCTGCATAATTTGGTCAATGATTTGGCGCTGACAACCGACCATCATCAAATTAGTTACCAATGCCTCACCAGCCAACCAATTCAAGTCATGGGCGATTCAATGCGCTTGGAGCAAGTATTTATCAATTTGATCAACAATGCGCTTAAATATAGCCCCGAGCAAACCGAAGTGCTGGTGCGAGTCGACCGCGATGGGCAGCAAGCGATTGTTGCGATTCGCGATCAGGGGATTGGCATTCCAGCTGAAGCCCTGCCAAACTTATTTACCCGCTTTTATCGCGCCAGTAATGCAGCCCACAGCCATGTGGCAGGGCTGGGCATTGGACTCTTCGTCGTCAAAGAAATTGTCGATCTCCACGGTGGCACAATCAACGTGAGCAGCCAAGTTGGAGAAGGCAGTATTTTTACAATTTATTTACCCCTGCAAGCCTGAAATACCCCAGATTAACTCCGAGTCATTAACAAATGTTGACAATATGTCCTAGTGTACAATGTGTAATTGTCACTCTACAATCTTTTAACTGAATGGTACATTAGTTTCAGCTAATAGTTACAACAAAAAGGAACTAATGCAATGTATAAGCAAGAATCAACCAATATATTTAGCTCAACCAGCCAACAATCATGGATGCCAATTGATACAACAGCCCATTGGACAATCAAAAACCCACTGAATGTCTTTATTGTCCTACCAATTGTCCTGCTTGTCTTCTCACTTGTCATGGCATAGATGACAATAATGGCGTAGGGCTGGTACAATAGAGCTCTACGCCATTGTCTTTAATTGCCAATCCTTCCACAGAAAGGCCAACCATGGAATTTCAGCTCGATCGCCAACATGCCAAGCCACTCTACATCCAATTGTCCGAACAATTACAAGAACGGATTCGGAGTGGATCTTTGCCCGCTGGCACCAAATTGCCACCAGTGCGCGATTTAGCCGAATCCCTAGGCCTTACTCGCTTGACTGTCCACAATGCCTATAGTGAATTGCAAGCAAGTGGTTGGGTTGAGGCCTACGTCGGGCGTGGCACCTTCGTCGCTGAACGCTCGAAGCCCATTATTCCCGAATACGAGTTGCGCCAACGCGCTGGCGACGAGCTGCAAACCCCGTGGATTAGCCAAGGCATGCTGGCCGACATGCTGCGCTTGGCGCAACAGCCCAACCTGATCTCCTTTGCCCAAGCCTCGCCTGCCGAAGAAACCTTTCCGGTGCGCGAAATTGGTCGGGCAATTCAACAAGCCCTGCGCGATCCGAGCGCTTTAGGCTATGGCCCAACCCAAGGCGAATTATGTTTACGCGAAGCGATTGCAACATGGCTGCTTGATCGTAATGTTGTGACCTCGCCCGACCATGTGCTGGTTACGACTGGCGCGCAGCAAGGTGTGGCTTTGGCATTAAAGGCCTTTGTGCGCCAAGGCGATGTGGTGTTGGTTGAAGAACCAACCTACTTGGGCTTTATCGAACAAGCGACAGCGTTGGGTGTGCGCCTGATCGGCATTCCCTTGGATGACCAAGGCTTGCGGCTGGATATTTTGCAACGGGTATTATGCGAATACAAACCACGGTTGCTCTACACCGTGCCAACCTTTCACAATCCAACCGGAGTTTGCCTTTCACCAGAACGCCAAGCAGCGCTATTACACTTGGCCGAAGAGCATAATCTGATTATTTTAGAAGATGATGTGTATGGGCCGTTGAGCTATGATACCCAGCCACCGCACCCAGTCAAAGCTCGCGATACCAATGGGCGGGTTGTGTATCTTGGCAGTTTCTCCAAAATTTTGACTCCTGGCTTGCGTTTGGGCTACTTGGTTGCCCGTGATGAACTATTGAACCCATTGCTTGCTGCCAAACGGGGCAACGATTTGCATTGTTCGCCGTTGTTGCAACGGGCTTTGGCCGATTACCTTGGCCGCGGCCAGTTGGCAGCCCATCTGCGCTATGTGCGCGAACTCTATCGCGAGCGCCGCGATGCCATGGAACGGGCGCTCAACCGCTATTGTCCCCGTGATATTCAATGGACCCATCCACGCGGCGGGTTATGCTATTGGCTGACCTTGCCCGCTGGATTGAATGGCACCGATATTTATACCGAGGCGATTGAAGCAGGCGTTGGCGTAACCCTTGGCAATGTTTTCTTTCCCCAACCGCCACGCAATGCGCACCTGCGGCTTTGTTTTGCCACCCAATCACCAGAATTAATTGATCGTGGCATTCGCCTATTGGGCGATGTTTTGACCCGCCATGTCTTGCGTTGCGGCCAACTTGCTGCTCGGGCTTGGCGCGAAACAACCCCATTGATGTGATTTTGGTGCGCCAAAACAACCTTGGAGCAGATTGCTAGGCCTCGGTTGGATCGATCGATTGTTGGCTTGCAAGGAAGGAACTTGTGGTATGACACTGCGGCAAATGGGCGTATTGATGATTCTAGCGTTAGTTTGGGGAGCATCGTTTTTATTCATTCGGCTGGGCGTAGAAACAATTCCGCCAATTAGCTTTGTGTTTCTGCGACTGGCCATTGCTGCGGTGTTAATTTATGCAGTCTTGCGCTGGCAAAAAATTAGTTTACCCCGTGAGCGCAAGCTTTGGTATTCGCTGGGCTTTGTTGGCTTTATTAATGCGGCCTTGCCCTACTGCCTCTTTGCCTGGGGCGAGCACAAAATGGGCGCCAATGCCAGCGGGCTAGCTTCGATCTATAATGCGACGACCCCGTTATGGACGGTGATTCTGGCGTTTAGCTTTGTGCGCTCAGAACGCCTGACTGGAGTGCGCACCTTTGGCATTTTGCTGGGCTTTGCTGGGGTCGTCTATCTCTTTTCGCGCTCAATTGGCAACATTGATAGCTTGGATACGTGGGGCCAAATTGCCTGTATTATTGCTTCAGCGATGTATGGCATTGGCACGTTGTATGTGCGCCGCACCTTTGGCAGCTTGCCAGCGCTCATTCCAGCATTTGGCCAGATGGCGAGTGGCGCGCTCATGCTCTTGCCAATCGCGATTGTCGTTGACCATAATAGTTGGCAAACGCCGAGTTTAGTTTCGCTTGGCTCGCTCTTTGGCTTGGCCATTTTGGGCACTGCAATCGCTCAGATTCTCTATTTCTGGTTGGTTAAGCAGGTTGGGGCGGCGCGTACCTCGCAAGTAACCTATATTTTGCCAATCTTCGCGATTTTTTGGGGCTGGCTGTTTTTGAATGAAGCCATTCGCAGCGATATGCTGATTGGTTTATGTTTGATTTTGCTGGGCGTGATCATTGTCAATGGCAAATGGCCATTTCGGCGTCAGAGCGTGGCCACTTCCAGCAGCTAATTAATTCTTGCCTACAATTAAGGAGTAGCTATGTCAACCAATCGTTTTGCCTTTTTCAAAGGGGAAATTGTGCCGATTGCTGATGCCAAAGTCAGTGTTATGAACCATGCGTTGAATTATGGCACTGGCTGTTTTGAAGGCATTCGGGCCTATTGGAACGAAGCCGACGAGCAATTGTATGTATTTCATTTGCACGCCCACTACGAACGCTTGTTGCGCTCGTGCAAAGTGTTGCAAATTCGCTTGCCCTACACTGTTGAGCAACTGGCCGAAACGACGCTCGAATTATTACGGCGCGAAGAATTTCGCAGCGATGTCTATATTCGCCCGTTAGCTTACAAATCGTTTGAAGGTATCGGGGTGCGCTTGCACGACATCAGCGATGATTTTACAATTTGGGCGATTCCGTTTGGCAAATATATTGAAAAAGAAGCTGGCTTGAAAGTTGGCATTAGCTCGTGGCGCCGTATTGATGATAATGCGATTCCAGCGCGGCTGAAAGCTACGGGATCGTATGTCAATTCAGCGCTGGTTAAGAGCGAAGCCATGCAAAATGGCTTTGATGAAGGCATTGTTTTGACCCAAGATGGCCATGTTTGCGAAGGCAGTGCCGAAAACATCTATGTAGTCCGCAATGGCGTATTGTATACCCCAGGCATCACCGATAACATTCTTGAGGGCATTACCCGCCATGTTATCAAACAACTGGCGACTGAAGAGCTTGGCTTGCAGGTTGTTGAGCGCACAATTGACCGGACCGAATTGTATGCAGCCGATGAAATCTTCTTCTGCGGGACGGGCGTGGAAGTTACCCCAGTGGTAGAGGTTGATCATCGCGCGGTTGGCAATGGCGAGATTGGCCCAATCTTCACTCAGCTGCGTAGCCTGTATTATGCAGCAACCCATGGTCAAGATGCCAAGCGCCGCGAATGGTGCAGCCCAGTCTATACATCTGTGTTGGCATAAACTCAGCGAACCAAGCAAAAACGCCAGTTCACCCGAACTGGCGTTTTTTATATGCACAAAAAAAGCCTGCTCCATTGCTGGAGCAGGCCCAAGGGAATCCTCAAAGGTTTAAGCCTAGTTGAAAGGAATACCGTTGTAGTCTTCGCCGGTGGTGCTTGTGCCGACAGGTGAAGTTACCCGGGTAACCACGATCAAACTAGCGCCATTGCCTTCAACCACAGCTGAACCGCCGCCAACGCCCATGCCAGCAGCGCTTGGAGTTGCGCTAGTTGGGTTTGAGCTAGCCTTAGCGCCAATTCCGATGCTTGGGATGGTGTGCGTACCAATCAATGCACCGCTTGCGTTGTAGTACTTGACGGTAACATTGGTTGCAGCAGCCGTACCAACATTTTGGATAGCGATGAAGGTTTGTTGGCCACCTTGAGCTGGAGCCAACCAGCGAACGTATGGCAATGCAGTCTTAGCGCTACCAGCGGTTGCACCTTCGAATGCGGTATACAAGCCACCACCACTAACCTTGCCAATCGCCAAGATTGGTTGGTTTGAGTTGATGGTTGCTGAGCCACTAAAGCCGTTTGGTGCCAACGTGGTTGCGCCTTGGCTACATGGGTTGAAGCTAGCTTTTGAGCCAGCAGCAATCGTTACAGCTGGTGAAGTTACGTTGACTGGGTTGCCATTAGCGGTACCAACATAGGTGACGGTAACGCTAGCTGCTGAAGTACCTGCATTTTGGACTGCATAGAACGAGGTGGTTGCGCCACTTGGAATGACCAAGTTACACAGCGAAGTTGCCATGTAGACTTTGTTTGCAGCAGCGGTTGATGGGAATGCTTGTGAAGCATAAGCACCAGCACCGTTGGTTTGCAATTCAAGCGCGGTACCAACAGCGCTACCTGGGTTGGTGGTGCCATTCTTTGTGGCGGTTACGCGCACTGAACCATTGAAGCTTGCGCCCAATTCAGCAATCGTGCCAGCATCATAGTAAACTGAAGCGTTTGGCAAGATGTTGGTTGGGTTGGCAGTGTATGAAACACCGGTTGGGGTGACGAATTCAATCTTGAAATCGTTCGCAACTGAGTCGGTGTTTTGAATGACAAATTTGCTGGTGTAGTTAGCAAATGACTTCAAAACGGTTGGAATCAAAACGGTTGCTGAACCGCTTGAGAAACCATTCGACAATGGGCGGTTTTTTACAACTGAGGCTGCTGCTGGAATTTGGACCAAGGTTGCAGCGATTGGTTGATCAGCTGAGATAACTGCTGAACCATTGAAGCTCGTGCCGAAGCTGCTAACTGAGCCAACGAAGAACGAGCCAGCGCCATTTTGAGCCAAGGTTGAGGCTGGAACCGGTGATGCAACACCAGTTGAGCTGTAAATGGTCAAGTTAATGTTTGCTGTACCAGCACCAATGTTTTGGTAGGTAATTGAGGTGGTGAAGGCGGTTGCATAGGCGTTGGTTTGAGCTGATACGCCCCGACCGCCTACTGCAAAGATTGAAAGCAACAAGGCAACCATCATTGCCCGTACACGCAGCTTCGCAAACGTCATGGATGAACTCCTTTATAAGACCGTTAATTTACCTAAACACTTCGATAGGTATTCCCTTGGATGCTTGCTATAGTATCACAAGATCATAGGTTCAGGGCAATACTCCATCTTGGCTAATCGGGGGATTATTAATCGGTTTAATCATTCTTCGCTAGGTTTGCTGATGGCTTAACAGCATGGTATGCTTGGCAGCGGTTTCGTTAATTAATGTTTTAGGAATTTACTATGGCAATTTTGCCAAAAATTCTGCGTCGTTATGCCAAAAATTCATCACGCGTCTACCTTGAGCAATTTGTTCAGCAGGCTGCTCAACGTATGCAACCAGGTCAGCGCATGCTTGATGCTGGCGCTGGTGATGCTGCCTATCAGCGTTTTTTTCAGCACGTCACCTATGAATCAGCCGACTTTTGCCAAGTTGATAAAGCCTACGCTACGATGACGTATGTCTGCGATTTGGCAGCAGTGCCGGTTGAGGATCAGCGCTACGATTTGATTTTGCTGACCCAAGTATTGGAGCATTTACCTGAGCCTCAGCTGGTATTAAAGGAGATGCTGCGGCTGCTCAAGCCCAATGGGACGCTTTGGCTTTCAGCTCCTTTGTTTTATGAAGAGCATGAAGTGCCGTTTGATTTTTATCGCTATACGCAATTTGGCTTTCAGCAGCAGTTGACCCAAGCTGGTTTTCAGGTTGAGCAAACCCAATGGCTTGAAGGCTATTATGGAACCTTGGCCTATCAGGCTGATTTAGCGGTACGCAGTTTGCGGCTCAATCCACGCTTTTATGGTGGCGGCTGGGCAGGTTTAGGCGGTAGTTTGGCCGCGCTTCTGTTGCGCCCAATCCTCGTGGCTACATCATTACTGTTTAGTCGCCTCGATCTGCACTATAAATTTACCGAAGCTGGAATGTGCAAAAATTATGCGCTAATCGCCCGTAAACCTGCTTAAAACTGACTAATCCTTTTGGGTTAATTAGCGAGTTTAAGGCTGTTTAGAGGGGTTAATTTCGCTCGATTAACGAGGAGTTGCCAGATTTGGGAATCAAAGCACGCTTAAAGAATAGCTCGTCAAAACTGATCAACACATGGCGTTTGAGTACGCTCAATCGGGTGCAGCCAAAGCTGGTAAGTGCGATCAGTCATGTCCAAAAACAGCACTTAACCTACCTTGATCAAGCTGCCTTAATCGATCTTGGCTTGGCGGTGCGTGAGCTTGAACAACAAGGGATAGCTGGTCAAATGCTCGAACTGGGCTGTGCTGCTGGTGGCTCAGCGATTGTGATTACCAGTGTCAAAGCTAAACAACGTCCATTTGCAATTTATGATGTCTTTGGCATGATTCCGCCACCGTCAGAGCGTGATGGTCACGATGTGCATCAACGCTACGAAGTGATTAGCACTGGTAAATCGCCTGGGCTTGGGAATCGCCGCTACTATGGCTACGAAGAGGCGCTTGATCAAAAGGTAATTGCCGCCTTTGCCGATGCAGGCTACCCAATTGAGCAACACCATGTAAGCCTAGTAAAAGGCTTATACGAAGATAGCCTCCAGATCGATCAGCCAGTCGCTTTTGCCCATATTGATTGTGATTGGTACGATTCAGTGATGGTTTGTCTTGAACGGATTGTGCCGCATCTGGTTCAAGGCGGCATCTTAGTCATTGACGACTATGAGAGTTGGTCTGGTTGTCGCCAGGCTATCGATGATTTCTTTCGTAATCGCCAAGCTGAATTTCGCTTTGAGCATAAAAGTCGCTTGCATATCACTCGGCGCTAATTTCGTGTTTTAAGAAAGAGGTACATTGTCTATGCGCAAAATTATTCTGACAGGCTTGATCCTTGGAGCGTTGGTTGGCTGTAGCGATAGTAGTTTGCCCGCTACAACCAACCCCTTGCCAACCGCTAATAACACCTTGCCCACGGTAGCAACCCTGCCAACCCCAACCCTCATGATCGCCGAAGATCGCGATTTGAGCCAGATCAAAGATCCTGAAAGTGGCCGGACAACGGTTTTTGGTAATGTTAGCAACCCAACCAATAACCAACCCTATAGCCAAGTGCCCGTTCAATTGGCTGAAGCCTATGATAATGATCAGGGCCAAACTAATTTTGTGCTCAACACTGCTAAAAGCCCAATCACGATTGCCGATGATCAGGGCGATTTTGTCTTTGAAAATATTCCACCTCATCGCTACGTGGTGGTGGTCGGCGATGTGTTTGGCAATTATAAGGTGTTGCTTGGCCCTGATCAGGTAACGCTGGTCATTGATGCTAAAAGCGACGAAAAGCTTGATCTTGGCAAACTCAAGGTCGATATTTTTGCTCCCTAATCAGCCGTTCGTAGATTGCCTCATACTGGGCAGCAGTGCGCTCCATCGTGAATTGCTGCCCCCACTCGTAGCCGCGCTGGCCCATCAGCGCCGCTTCGCTGGGATGTTCCAGCATCCAAATCATGGCTTCGGCCACAGCGCTAGCATTTTCTGCCTCAACCAATAGCCCCGTCTCGCCATCGACCACTTGCTCGTTGTTGCCGCCAATATCGCTGGCAATAATTGGCGTGCGCGCTGCCATTGCTTCCAAAATAACCGTTGCGAAGCCTTCCCAGCGCGAGGTTGAAACTAGCACATCAACGTGGCTCAAAACCTCGGGAATATCATCGCGTGGCCCAAGGAATGTTATTGCATGCTCAATCGCTAGATTGGCTGCAAGCTGGCGGAAATTAGCTTCTTGCGTGCCTTCGCCTGCGAGCCAAAATTCTGCATTTGGAGCGTGTTGCAGCACCAAGGCCGCCGCTTGAATAAAAATATCTTGGGCTTTTTGAATTTCTAGCCGCCCAATTAATAAGAAGCGTGGTGGGCTAAACGGGATGTGCTGTTTTGGCAGATCGAATTTTTGCAAGCGAGCCAAGGGTAGGCTATTTTGAATCAGCGTTGCTGAACGCCCAAAAACCCGCGCCGCCATCCGCTGATCAAGCATCGTTTTGGTGGCTTGCGAAATCGCAATTTCTTCGCTAAACAATTGGGTGTAGGCAATGTTCATCAAGCGCCGCACCAACGGCCTCGTTACCCACATCGAGTTGATATGCAGGGTTCGCACTAATTTGGGGTAGTAGCTTGGGTGCAAAAGTTTTTGCACACTAATGAAAAATTCGATCCGTTCGACGTGGGTATGAATAATATCAACTGCTTGCTCTTGAATCAGTTGATTGAATAAGGCACTAAAACGCACCATATCGTAGCGCAATTTTCTGCGTTCTGGCACCATAATTCTGGTTTCGATGCCTTCAGCAGCCAAAGTTTCGAGCCAGCGTTGCTCGGATGGAGCTTCGTAGCGATGAATTCCACAGACAATTGGTCGAAAGCGGCTTTTATCGAGGGCGCGGGCAACTTCGATGCCAAACAGCGCTGAGCCTCCAGCACCTTCGGCGCTGGCAAAGCCGGTAATCACATGAGCGACAGTTATTTTATCCATATACTTTGCTACTTTGCTCCTCGTAACCAATTGCCAACCGCTGCCCGAATTTGGCTGGGCAAGCGCGCTAGTTGGCTTTGCAGGCTGGGTATTGTGCTGTGCATCAGGCTTTTAATCAAGCTGCGCGCGGCAACGGTTTGGTCGAATGCGCTGATAAGGTTGGCACTCTCAATCGATTCGATCGGAATTTGATAATCAGCTAAGCCCAGCATCTGCATAACGCCCGCCGATTTGTGCAAATAGCCAATCACAAAACTTGGCGTGTTGCTGCTCAAGGCAAAAATCGCCGAATGCAAGCGGGTTGCCACCAACAAATCAAGCTGGCTATACAATTGCTTGAGCATCGCTGGCTGCAAACGATCATCAATAAAGGTAATTGGGGTTTCAGCAGGCAATTGAGCCAGCAAACGCCGCGCCACAACCCGATCATCCTCGGCCTCGCTCGCGCCCACACATTGGGCAAATACCAAGATATGCACATCGTTGCGCTGGCTGATATGCTGAATCAAATCAAGCAAGGCTTGTTCGTAGCGCTGACCATGGCTAAAGCCAGAGCCTGGATGCTGAATGCCAAAATCCATCGCCGTAAGGCCAACCACCAAGGCTGGGCGTTTGGCTGGTTGCCACCAACGTGCCAAATAGGCTTCGGCTTGGGCTGGCTCGACAGTTGGGCAATTGAAGGCCACATCGGGCACAACATGGACTGGTTGATTCACTCCAATGTTATACAAATACTGTTGCGAGCGCTCCTCGCGAGCATAAGCCAGCACCGAGCGATTGACCAACCATGCCAACAGCAGTTGGTTGAGCTTGCCAGTGACTGGCCCAAACGATTGCGGCAACAGCACCAGCGGCTTGCCCATCAGCACCGGCAAGGCCACGCCCAACCAAACCCAAATATAGTTAAGGTCAAAGGCTTTGGTGGCGTACAAATAGCCACCACCAATCGCCGCAGTTACATCGGCCTCAAAATAATGATCAAGTAATTCGCGCCAAGCACTAGTTGCCCGTGGCCTGAGTTTGAGGCCTGTCCAGCGATAAATTAAGCTGATGCTGACCAACCAGATTGCCAAGCCAAGCATCAGCCATTTGCGCCGTGACTTGGGAGCATCTTTGATCAAATTGGTTTTATGTTCGTGAATCGAACGAATATATGGCACATTGGCTGGCAGCCAAGCTGCTGGCTCTGGCTGATTGATCACATAACTCAAATCGGCGTGAGGAAACGCTGCCTGTAAATGGGCCAACGATTGCTCAAGCAAGGCCAAATCGCCAGCATTTTGCGGCGAATGGGCGTTTAACAACAAAACCTTCATCGCATCACTTTCTGATAGGTTAGCCAAGCACCATATCCATACGAGATAAACAGGGCAATTTCGGTGATCATATTGATAATCGCCACGCCTTGCAAGCCATACAACGGAATCACCACAAAATTGCCGAGAATGCTAATGGTCGCGCCGATAGTTTGCAATTTGACCCGTAATGGCTGCTGATCGTTGGAAACCATAAAGGTCGCCCAGCAAAAATTCAGGCTCTTGAGCAAGGGAATTATCGCCATAATTTGCAACAATGGAATTGCATCGGCATATTGCGCGCCATACATCAGGTTGATAATCCAATCGGAATACCATGTGAGCAGCGCGAACCATGCCAAACCATACAGGATGCTCAAGCCAATTGCCAAGCGAATGACCCGCCGATACAGTGGCGATTTTGGCGAATGCTTGACGATCATCGGGAGCAAAATTTGGGCGGTAATGCTCGGCACCAAAAAAGTATTGTTGATAATCGCTAGCGGTGGCGCATAAATTCCCGAATCGATCGTTGGTAAGAGCAAGGCCACCAAAAAGAGGTCGACGCGCAAGGTCAGGTAGGCCATAACTTCGGAAACAAAGTAGAAGCGGGCCTCGCGAATCGTATTAATCCATTGGCGCGGCTGCCAAACCCAGCGCAAAATGCCATGCAAATAGTAAGCGCTCAGGCCAAAACCTAGCGCCACCGCAATACAACGATAGAGCACCACAGTTGAGAATGGCAATTGCGGCGTAAGCCAAATTGGCACAAACAAACTTAGCGCGACGACAATTTGCAGGCTAGAGGCTTTGAGCACCTGAATCGAGGCCCGCAATGCAGTATCGGCAGTGCCAACCAATAAATCGCCAATAATGCCTGCGCAGGCCAAGGCGATCAAGTGCGGCGTAAAGGCGGGGTTGCGCATGCTCACAAACGGCGCGGCGGCCAATAATAGCCCAGCCAACACAAAGCCACGTAAAGCAAAAACGCGACTGACCGATTTATTCAACAGCACCCGATCGGAGCTTTGGCGCAGCAGCCAATTATCCAAGCCCAAATTGGCGAGAATAATTAATGGGTTCAGCAAGGCGTAGAGTGAGTTGAATAAGCCATATTGCTCGGCACCTAAGCGGCGGGCCAAAATAATTTGGGTGAAAATACCCAATAGCCGCGCCAACATAACGCCGCCAACCCCAAAGCTAATCTGAAAAAGCCGTGCCCGGGGTAATTTGGCCGATGCTTGGGTTTCGCTTGCAGTGGCTTGGGTTGCGGTGGAATCCTTAATCATGATGCTGCTCGCTCATTGGTTGGGGCCAGATCAGGCGGCTCATTTGCATATTATTCCTCGTAGCCTGTGCGCCAACGTAGCGCTAAAGCAGACCATGCATAGTCAGCAGCGCGCGCAAAACAGGCTTGACGATCTGCATTGCTCCAGCTTGCGAGCACGCTTTGTAGGGTTTGGGCTAAACCTAAGGCGTCGCCAGCAGGCGCAATCAAGCGATCGGCGACAAAATTCAAAATCAAGCGCCGATCGCCGACATCGCCTGTAACCGCAGGGATGCCTAAGGCCAAACTTTCAAATAGCTTCAATGGCGAACGTGCTTGCGCCACCGCATCATCATACACGGGATCAACCGTAACATCGGCAAGCGCCATCCAAGTCGGAATCGTGCGCCGATCTTGATGGCCGAGGCAGATGATCCGCTGCTGATAGCCATGTTCACGAATCCAATTTTGGATATAGCCCAAATCTTCGCCGCCGCCAATCAACAGCACGCGAATATGTGGATCGTGTTTTAATTGCAGGTCAAAGGCTTCGAGAAGCAAATTGATTGGGTGATTGTGGAGGGCAATTGTGCCAACGTAGGCAATCACTGTTGTGCCAGCTAAGCCCAAACTATTGCGCAAACCAGCCAAAACTGTTGGTTCTGGTGCTTGAAATAAGCTATGATCAACGCCGTTGGGCACATAGACAATTTTGGGCACGCGCGCTTGGCGCATGCGGGCGGCCAAGGCTTGGGTATTGACGGTTACGCCTTTGGCCAAGCGCGGCAAAAGCCATTGCCAAAAAGCAAAGACCATGCGCTGCGCCTGATTGGTGAGCCGATTACTGCCAACTTCATCGTCATCGCAATCGACCCAAAAGCGTTGGCCACGCCCAAGCATTACGCCTAAAACCGCCGCTAATCCATTGACGGGCTGCGGCTTGCCAAGATGATAAATGGCTGCTGGCGAGCAGAAAATGCCCCAAAGCATGCCCAAAGTTGCGCTGATTAAGACCCAGAGCAATTGCAAGGGCGAAAATGGCAGCACCTCGCCATGGCGTTTGCGCGAGTGCATCTGGCCAACATACCAAATTTCTACACCATCTTGGACAAAGCGGCGCTGTTGGCACTGGGCCAAATCGGGGTGTAAGGCCAAAATGCGCACCTGATCGCCATTGCGCACCAACTCGCGGGCCAGATTAAAGTAGCGCTGGCCCGAAGGTCGTTCAATGCCCATCGTTATCAGAAACACGATCCGCCGCATTATTTGGCCCCAATTTGTTCAATGCAGTTGATCAGATTCTCCCAGCCATGCAATTGTTGGCCGCGTTCAGCCTGAACCGCTGCCGTCATCGGCGCTTTAAGCTCTTCTTGAAAATAGCGCACAATTGCCTTGGCCAAAGCTACTTCATCTTGTGGCGGCACAACCAAGCCATTAACCCCATCGCGCACAACTTCGTGCAAACCGCCAACGCGGGTGGTGATGACTGGCTTGCCAAGCCCAAAGGCCAATTGCACGACTGCGCTTTGGGTTGCCGAGATATAGGGCAAAACAACGACATCGGCCAGATCGAAATACGGGCCAAGCTCTTCGTTGGGCACATAGCGATTCACAAACGTCACATTGGCTTCAACCCCATACTCGCGGGTGTAGCGCTGATAAAATTCGGGCGAAGCCCAAAACTCACCAACCACCAGCAAATGCACAGGCCGCTCTTTGACTACCAATGGCAAGGCTTGAATCAAATATTCGAGGCCTTTGTAGGGCCGTACAAAGCCAAAAAATAGTAAAATATCGTGCTCGCTGGCGATGCCAAGCTGGCTGCGCAAACCTTCAATCGCCGCCGCATCGGTGTGCTTGGCAACCTCTTCAAAGGTTGGTAGCTGCGATTTAAGCACGGCAGCTTGCGGCAACAGCGCTTGAGCACGATGCAAATCTTGGTCGCTATGCACAATTAAGGCATCGCCCTGCTTGAGCACCGTCGAAGCCATGCGCCGATCCAAAAAGCCGCCGCCATCATGCGGCATGACGTTGTGGCAAATATAGACAACTTTGGCTTTGGTGTGTTTTTTCAGCCAGCGCGAAATATAGCTCAGCGAGGGTGTCCAGTAGGGGACCCACCATTGTAACACCACCAAATCTGGATTATCGGCGCGAATTTTGCGGCATAAACGCCACCAGGTAATCGGGTTGGTTGGGTCGAGCACATATTCGCATTCAACTCGCAATGGCGTTGCACTAGGGTCTTTATCGGTTTTGCCTGGAAAAAGCCAGCGCGGATATTGGCGGGTATACGAATAAAATCGCACCTGATGGCCAACTTCGCGCAAGTGTTTGACCAAAAGCGTGGTGTAATGAGCAATCCCCCCACGATAGGGATAGGTTGGTCCAACCACACACAGTTTCATTGTTGCGCCTTTACTGCAAAGATCACCACTCCATCACGCTCGTAGACAATTGGAAATTGCTCTGGCCGATAACGAAGGGCTTGAATGTTCAGCTGGGTGTTTTGAGCATTCTGGCCCATATGCGGGCCTGTATAAATATAATCAACCTGATTTTTCTGAAGCAAGGCGCTGCCTTCGGCGCTTTCTAAGGCGGTCGAACGCAAGGCGTCATAGAGCATATACACGTCGCGATCAAGGTTTGGATCGCTGGATTTTTCCGAGCCATAGGTTAATGGCGGAATGGTGGTTTGGCGACCAGTTAGGAAGGGAATCCACATGCCACCATCATCGGCAATAATTAATGCATCGCCATAGCTCGATAGCCCATTGATCAAAAAGCGTGCATCTGGCTCGGTTGTTGTGCGAATCCAATTCATCGCTTGCTCATCAGCGCTGGTTAATAGCCGATTTTGTTCATTCACAATCGCCGTTTGCCATGGTGTCGACCACACGATCAAGCCATACAAACCAACCACAGCCGCAGCTTTGAGATACCAGTTGCTGCTGAAGCGATCGAGCAACAGCCCAATGGGGTAGGCGGCTAAGGGAATAATCGGAATATACAACATAATTGAAACTGCGAAGCCACTAATGATGCCACTAATCGGCAAATTAAAGACATATGGAACCGCTAAAATCTCGATTCCAAGGCTCCAAACCAATAGCAAGAGCATGCGCCAGGCGCGTTGGGCAAAAGCCAGCCAAATGCCAACAAATGCCAACAACATAATTGGCGCTTTAATATAGGTTGGCACAATTTGGTCGAGCGTGGCAACGGTTGCCGCATAGCCTGAACTATAGCCAGTCACATAGTTGCGGGCAATCGCCGTAAGTTTGCTCTGAATAATCGTATACAGCCACGGCGCGGCGATCAGCGCGCTGGTTAGGGTAATGACGCTCGCTCGTAAGCTCAGCTGCTTTAACTGCTCAAATGTTGGGCGCAGGGCTAATAATGCCAAAATTAGCATGCCAACCATCACCACCGCAAACAGGGTTACCAAATAGTGGGTCAATAACAAGCCAGTGGTCAGAATCGTGGCTAAACCAATCAATTTCCACGAAAAGCGCGAGTATTCCAAGGCCATAAACCAAACGACGACCAAGCCCACCAAAATAATTTGGCCAGTTAATTGGGTAAAGCGGCTCCAGTTAACATAAAAAGCGGGCATGAGATTGTAGAAGCTGGTGAGGGCAAAGGCGATCAAGCCCACGCTAGGTCGTCCGCTGAGTCGGCGCCCAAGCAGGTAGGCCATGACTGTGGTGGCAACGCCGTGGAGTTGGCCGGTATACAACACGCTGGTTGTGGCGGCGAGCTGGCTCCACCAGGCCAAAAAGGCGCTATTCGCATGGAATCCATAGTGATAGCTGAAGGTGTTTAACGCTGCATAGGGTTGCCATGTCTCGAAAATGCCACCATTATCTAAAAAGAGCTGCGTGATAATTGTATGATGATAAGCATCGTTCCATTGGGCAACGCTTAAGTTGCGCACTGCCAGCATGCGTTGTAGCAGGCTCACCAGCGCAATGCTCAAAAGCAGCCAGCCATGGCCGCTAATCTTGATGGTTTTAAGCTGGCTAAGCCGCGTCGTCCAACTTGAGCGTGGCGCTGGCCAGATTGCAGCGAGCAACCCGATCAAGGCATAGGCGATAATCACCCAGCGATTGAGTGCTAGCCCAAGAATTGCAAAGAGGTTTAAGCTGATTGGCGGCAACGCAATCCCAACGCACCAACTCAAGGCCCAGCGTTCGCTTCTACTAAGCACTTGGGCAGGGCTAAGCCAGCGAATGGCTGCCCAGCCAGGAATTAACATCACAAAGAGCAAAAAACTGCCAACCCCAACCAGCGGCATGAGATTAAGCTTAAACCAATCGATGCTCGGCCCAAAGCCAAAGCTGAATAATGCCAAGATGATAGCTAGGCCTGCGCTGGCAATCGTTATCAATGGCTGATAGCTCTGCCAACCTGATTGCTTCACCTGAGTTGAAGGATGGGATTCGATCTGCATGCATCGTGGCCTTTAATTCATGTGACAGGTGTCACAACGTGGCGAGTATAACAATAGCCTAAAACGCTGTCAAACCTTAAGGCTTGGCCAGAGCTAGGCTATTGTGGGTTTTTGGCACGCTTAGGCTTGGGCTACTGGCCGCACTTTAACGTCGCCTGCATAGACCGTTTGGAGTTGGCCTGTGCTGTCGCGCACCTGCAAGCCACCATGCTGATCAACCGCTTCGGCCACGCCAACAAAGCTATGGCTGCTTAGTTCAACCTCAACCATTTTGCCCAAGGTCGTTAATCGATCCAGCCATGCTTGGCGTAATGCTTCGCGGCGTCCGCTGCGCAAATTGAGATAATGGCGGTCGTAGCTGTACAAAATTGCTCGTAGCAAGCTAGCTCGATCAACCTCATGGCCACATTCGCTTGCCAACGAGGTTGCCGCTTGGTTAATTGTTGGATCATCGCTTGGCTGCCAATTGACGTTGATGCCGCTGCCAATTACCGCCCAGCGCAACCGTTCGGGGCCTGCGGTTTCTAGCTCAACCAAAATACCAGCCAATTTGCGCCCATTAATCAGCAGATCGTTGGGCCACTTGAGTTCAACTGTGCAGTTGGTTTCGCGCTCGATTGCTTCGCTGATGGCCACGGCGGCCAACATGGTTAATAAGAAGCTCTCGCTCGGCACTAGCCAAGTTGGCCGCAACAGCAGCGATAATAACAAACTACTGCCAGCGGGAGCGCTCCAGTTGCGCCCACGTCGCCCACGGCCTGCGGTTTGCTCGTTGGCCACAATCACCAAGCCTTCGGCGACACCAGCAAAGGCCCGTTCGCGAATCAAGCTGTTGGTCGACGCCGTTTGTTCAAGGCCGAGCAATTCTTGGCCAATAATCAAGGTCTCTAGTTGATACCGGGCTGGTTCGATAATTGTTTGTTCAAATGATGTCAACATAGGCGCGTTAACCGTCCCTCGTGTAAGTGCCAAATCTCGCCAGCAAATTGCTGGATAAAGCGCCGATCGTGCGAAACTGCAATGATCGGCCCAGCAAATTGATTGATCGCCGCCTCAAATTGCTCTAAAACATCAAAACTGAGGTGGTTGGTTGGTTCGTCGAGCAAGAGCACATTGGCGCGCAAGGCAATCAAGCGGGCTAATTGTAACTTATGCAACTGGCCTGTGCTAATGCCACCAACCGGACGGTTAACCTCGGCATAGCGAAACAGGCCCGACCACACTAGTTCGTTGATCAAGTCTTTGTTGAAGCCAATTAAGCCCTCGCGGTAGGCTTCAAACAGGGTTTGCTCAGGCTTGGGGCGCTGATATTCTTGGCGTAAATAGCCAATTTGCAAATTCGGGCCAGAGCGAATTTGACCACTACTGGGTTGCAAATCGCCTGCGATCAGATCAAGCAATGTGGTTTTGCCGCTGCCATTGGCGCCGGTTATCAGAATCCGTTGGCGAGGCCGTAATTCCAAATCGATCTGCTTAAGGATGGTTTGTTGCTCGCGTTGGTAGCTTAGGCCTTCGATCGAGAGCATTTGTTGGCTGCCATCAGGGCTTGGGTTAAAGGTTGGGTTAATTGCTAGTGGTTTGGGTGGCTCGGCAATTGGATCGGCCAAAATCCGATCGAGCGCTTGTTGGGCTGAACGCACATTGCGCGAAACTGCCGCCGCCACATTTTCACCCTTGGAATGATAAATAAAACCATCGTTATCGCGCGGCGCTCGATTATGGGCAACTTGTTGATTTTGAGCCTTGGCACGCTGTTGCAACTGGCGAATTTCGGCCTGCTGACGCTCATAATCAGCTTCCCAGCGCTCGCGTTCTGCTTGCTTGGCGGCAAAATAAGCAGTGTAATTGCCGGGGTAAGTTTTGAGTTGATGGCTATGTTCGTCAAGCTCAAGAATGGTGGTTGCCACTTGGTCGAGAAAGGCTCGATCGTGCGAAACGACCAAAATTGCACCAGTATGCGCTTGCAGCCAGGTTTCCAGCCATGCGCTAGCCTGATGATCAAGGTGATTGGTTGGTTCATCGAGCAACAATAAATCGGGGTTGCTAATCAGTAGTGCTGCTAAACCAAGCCGCGTTTTCTCGCCACCAGATAGCTCTTGCACCGAGCGTTCGCGTGGAATATGGCTCAAGCCAAGGCCTTGCAGCACTTGATCGATGCGATGATCAAGCTCGTAGCCACCACGCAGTTCAAAGCGTTGGGCCACATCGCCATAGTGTTCTAAAATCGCTGAAAGCTGATCGGGGTCGGCGCTTGCCATATGGGCACTTAATTGCTCAAGTTCTTGGCTTAGCGCGCTCAGCTGTTGTTGGCTGGCGGCCAATAATTGCTCAACATTGACATCAGCGGGGCTGGTTAATTGCTGGGTTAAATAGCCATATTCGCAGCCTTCGCCCAAGCGAATCGAGCCAGTATCTGCTTGCTCTTGGCCAATAATTAAGCGCAGTAAGGTTGATTTGCCAACGCCATTGGCTCCAACTAAGCCAATCCGTTCGCCGCGATTGATAATTAGCGCAATGTCGCTGAGGATTTGATGTGGGCCATAGGCTTTGTTGAGGTTGTTGATCTGCAATAACATATGTTCGATGATCTCCCGTATAGTCTATTTTGGGCCGAAGCGCGATTCAGGATCATCAAACGAGTAATTTTCATTGGTGTAACTCCCTAAAAGAATCAATAACTTCAGTGTAGCATAGCTAGGCCCGCCCCAAGATCGGGCTTGCGAAGGAGGAAATCAAGAGCATAGAGCAAAGAACATAGAACATAAGGATGAATTATGAGGGAGTAGGATTCAGGGGTCAGGCTTTGGGCTAAAGGAAGATAATCAACATAATCTGATCAATCTGTGGCCAACGGCAAGGATGAAGGATGAGGGATGAAGGCAAAAGCGCTAACGCAGAGGCGCAGAGAACATGAGGCTATGAGTTGTAAACGAAAGGCTATTGATCTTTCCAACGAATTTTCGCTAGCCAAAAGCCAATAGCCAATAGCCATTTCCCTTTGCGCGCTTCGCGTCCTTCGCGGTTTCAGACTTCGTGCTCTTTGTGCACTTCGTGGATCAATATGGTCATTTTCGCATACTTGCATAGCGCAGCACATCGCAGTAGAATGGCGCTACTTGAATCTGGTACGGTAGCTCCGTACAGCAGCAAATGTTCGGGAACAATTGGGTTCTTGAGCGTTTTTTTATAGGCAGTGGGAAACGGCCTGTTGCCAAGGACAAACGTGCTATGCAATGGAAATTAGCACTTCATCGGCCAATTGCTCCCCGAGCGAGCAATGAAGAAACTTTGCGCCGCAACATGCGCTTAGGAGTGGCCAATGGAGTTTTATTTATTTTAGCCGACGCATTTAGCGATGCGAATTTGGTTTTGACCGTGTTTGTGCGTGAGTTGGGCGCTGCGCCGTGGGTGGTTGGCCTATTGCCATCGCTCAAATCGGGCGGTTGGTTGTTGCCACAATTGTTGAGCGCTGGGCGTTTGCAAGGCATGACCTACAAACTGCCAGTCTATCGCCAAGTTGGGATTGTGCGCTTCTTTATTTGGTTGGCGATGGTGCTGGTGGTTTGGAACGCAACTAGTTTGCCAGTTTTGGTGCTACTGCCATTGTTTTTGCTGGGCTACGCCATGTACAACTTTACTGGCGGTTCTGGTTCGGTGGCGTTTCAAGAAGTGGTGGCCAAAACGATTCCCGCTCGCCAGCGGGGCAAATTTTTTGGCTCGCGCAATTTGATTGGTGGTTTGCTCTCGTTTGCCTTGGTTAGCCCCTTGGTTGGTTGGCTGCTTAGCCGCAGCAGTCCCTTGGTTTTTCCGCACAACTACGGCATTTTGCTGTTTATTTCGTTTGTGCTGATTGGCTTTGGGATTATTTCGTTTAGCTTATTTGCCGAGCCGCCAACGACCAACCCGCCTGCGGCTATCTCGGCCAGGCAGATGTTTGCCAAAATTCCGGTGTTGCTCAAGCACGACCGCAACTTTCGCCAATATGTGCTTTCGCGTATGGTCACGCGCTTGGGTGGCTTGGCCGACCCATTTTATATTTTGTATGCCCGCGAAGTTCTGCACGTCTCACCACGTATGATTGGGGTCTATTTGGCGGTGCGGGTGTTCGCCGCAGCCCTATCCAACTTGGTTTGGTCACGGATTGGCGATCAACGTGGCAATCGCTTGTTGATTGTATTAACTGGTGCGTTGATTATTACTGTGCCAAGCTGGGCTTTGTTGATTATGCCCTTTGCCAGTGTTTTAGGCCCAGAGGCCTTGGGTTGGCTGTTTGGCGTCATCTTTTTGCTGATTGGCTTGAGTGTCGATGGCTCGAATACCGCCAGTTTAACCTATGTGATGGAGCTGGCGCCAGCTGAGCAACGGCCTGTGTATGTGGGCGTTTGTAATACGCTGATGGGCGTGGCAACCTTCTTTCCCGTCTTGGGTGGCTTGCTACTGGCCCAATTTGGCTATTTGCCCTTGTTTTGGATCAGCGCTGCCAGTGGTTTTGGCGGCTGGTTGCTCTCGCGCCGTTTACCTGAGCCACGAACGTAGAGCAAAGAGCATAGAACATAGAGGGTATTTTGGGCTATGATTTAACGCAGAGGCGCAGAGGATTAAGCTGTAACTGATCATCAGTCGTAGCTTGGTTGCTCTGTGTCTCTGCGTTAAAGCAAGATTACGAAGGATCGTAACCGCGAAGAGCACGAAGGACACAAAGGATTATTTTCGCCACAGATTTTTAGGCTTGGGCTTTTGAATTCTGCCTTTTGATTTTTGCCTTCATCCCTCATCCTTCATACTTTCTCTCAATGTTCTAGCAATATGGTATGATGGCGCAAATGTATAGCTGAGAGCCAGACCCGTTTCGGAGTGCAAGGAGGCATTTGCATGCTACGTGGCCTGATGATGGACTATCCGCTGACTGTTGATCGGTTGCTCGACCACGCTTATAAACTCTACCCCCACAAACGTGTTACAACCAAGCAACCAGATGGCTCACTCCACCGCTATTCGTTCGCCGATTTATACCACCGCGTCAAACGCTTAGGGAATGTGCTCCACAAACTTGGCATCAACCAAGGTGATCGAGTCGGTACGTTTGCATGGAACAACTACCAACATCTTGAACTCTACTATGCAATTCCTTGTGCTGGCGCTGTCTGCCATACGCTCAACATTCGGCTTTCAAGCGAGCAATTGGCCTATATCATCAATCACGCCGAAGATAAGGTGATTTTTGTTGATGCGACCTTGTTGCCGTTGTTCTCCAAACTTGCCGATAGCATTCCTGCGGTCGAAACCATTGTCTTGATCAATGGCCAACCTGGCATCGAACTCCCCTTCCCCAATGTTGTGCACTATGAAGATTTGATGGCCGCCGCTGAGGCTGAATTCGCTTGGCCCGTGACTGATGAGCGCCAAGCGATGGGTTTGTGCTACACCAGCGGCACGACTGGCAATCCTAAAGGCGTGTTGTATAGCCATCGCTCGCTCTATTTGCATACGATGGGCGAAAATCAGGCCACCGCCTTGGCCTTTACCCCCGATGATATTGTGATGCCTGTTGTGCCCCAATTTCATGCGATGGCTTGGGGCTTGCCCTACTCGGCCATCTTTGCAGGCGCAGATTTGGTGATGCCTGGCTTGCACTTGAATCCAGTAGCCTTGGCCGATTTGATTGCCGAAGAAAAAATAACCTTTCCTGCTGGCGTGCCCACGATTTGGACGGCGATGTATCAAGAAATGCGGGCTAGACCACGCGATTTTTCGCATGTGCGCTGTTTGGCTGTGGGTGGCGCGGCTATGCCACGCGGCTTAATCGAAGCCTACGAGCGCGATTTTGGCGTGCCAGTGCTCCACGCGTGGGGCATGACCGAGCTTTCGCCCTTGGGCACAATTTCGAGTTTGCAACCGCAACATCGCAACCTAAGCGACCACGAGCGTTGGGATTTACGCGCCAAACAAGGCTATCCAATTGGTGGTGTTGAGCTGCGCATTGTCAACGATGCAGGCGAGGAATTGCCGTGGGATGGCACGACGGTTGGTGAGTTGCAGGCGCGTGGCCCGTGGGTTACTGCTGGCTATTACAAAGTTGAGCCAACTGCCGAGCATTTTACCGCCGATGGCTGGTTTCGTACTGGCGATGTAGCCACAATCAACCACGAAGGCTATTTGGGCATTACCGATCGCACCAAAGATTTGGTCAAGAGCGGCGGCGAATGGATTTCGTCGGTCGAGCTGGAAAATGCCTTGATGGGCCATGCTAAAGTGACCGAAGCAGCGGTGATCGCAATTCCTGATGAGCGCTGGAGCGAGCGCCCGCTGGCCTGCGTGGTTTTGACTAACGATGCTGGCGAGGTTGCGCCAAGCGAATTGTTGGATTATCTTGAGCCGTTGGTTGCCAAATTCTGGCTGCCTGAGCGAGTTGTCTTTCTCAGCGAAATTCCTAAAACCAGTGTTGGCAAGTTTGATAAAAAAGTCTTGCGTGCTCGCTATGCCAATGGCGAACTGGGCTAAATAAAAACAGGGCGGATGCACCATCCGCCCTGTTTGATCTATCGCTTGGAGTTTAACAGACTGTTTCCCCAAAGCAGGCTTCAAGCAGGGTGCGAATTTGAGTTTGGTGTTGTTGCCACCAGCCGCGCCCGCCGAGCACTTCGACAACGGTTACAACTTCGGTAAGTTGGTAACATGTAGCCTCGATGCCATCAGAGCGCACAATTGAAATGCTTTGCTCATCTGCATTGGGCGAAATTTTGATTGTATATGTTTGTGTTTCAAGTACCATGCTCATTTGTGTGCTACTACCCTTTCGTTTCTACTATGTACCATAGATTCCGCTGCTTGGAAACGTTTTCGCCTGTAAGCGGACTATGATTTTAGCCTACAATTTCAAGTTAACCAACTAATTTACCCAATTTGCTTTCGTTGTAAGTAGAACGTTTGAAAACGTCGAACGTTCCTAGAAAATTCCTTTTTGGCTACTCTTTAACATTGTGCTAACAGTAGTTACTCGTTGGGCTAGGCTTAACGTTGACGCTTACCCGGATAAATGTATGCCGCAGTTTTCCCACAATCTTGAGGCACATCGACCACGGCCTTGCAGTGCGAACATGCTTAGGCCATTGCTGGCAAAGGTGAGAGTATTTGAATTTACTTTGCCAGTATGTTGGAACGATTTGCCCCAAGCATAATGGTTCTGTCGCCTGCGATCACTATCATCTGTGCCTGGTTGGACAGCAATTGGGCTTAAATGCTGAGCGATTTTTGGCCAGTTGGACCAGAATTTAGCCCAACAGCAAGCGCGATTGATCAAACTGAGCTGGATGTTTAGTGGCGCTTCCTTGAGAGCCTTTGCTAAGCAAATATCGATCCATGGCTATATATGTATAGTTGTAGGGCTAATGATGAAAATCAGAAGGCAAAATAGCAGGATGAAGGATGAGGAATGAAGTCAAAAATCAAAAATCAGAAGGCAAAAGTCAAAAGGATGAGGGATGAAATGATAGCGATAGGCTGATGGCTATGGGCTGGCGAGAATATAATCCTGCTCATCTGTGCCAATCTGTGGCTAAAATAATAAGGACTTTTAACCACGAAGAGCACGAAGGACACGAAGGGGATAAGTCTAATGGCTTTTGGTATGCGGCTATCGGATCGTTTGAAATTCCAAACCAAATTCCGATAGCCTATCGCCCATAGCCTTTATTTCTCTGCGCTGCTGCGTTAAAACTTTGCGCGCTTCGCGGTTAATAAACGTATGTTCTATGCGCTATGTTCTATGTTCTGTTTACTGCCCCAAAATTAAGGCAAACATCAACGGCGCCACAATTGAGGCATCGGATTCGACGATAAACTTCGGCGTGGTTGGCTCCAACTTGCCCCAGGTAATTTTTTCGTTGGGCACAGCGCCTGAGTATGAGCCATAGCTGGTGGTCGAATCGCTGATTTGGCAAAAGTAGCCCCAAACTGGCACGTTGCCCATCTGCATGTCTTGGTGCAACATTGGCACAACACAAATTGGGAAGTCGCCAGCGATGCCGCCGCCAATTTGGTAGAAGCCAATTGAATGGGTTTTGCTGGTTTCAATATACCAGTCGGCCAAGTAGGTCATGTATTCGATGCCCGTGCGCACGGTGTGCACATTTTTGACTTCGCCTTGCATAACGTGAGCTGCAAACATATTCCCAGTCGTCGAATCTTCCCAGCCTGGCACGATGATTGGCAGGTTTTTCTCCATTGCGGCGTACATCCACGAATCTTTGATGTCGATTTGGAAGAATTCTTCCAACACACCTTTGCGCAAGATCCGATATAAAAACTCGTGGGGGAAATAGCGCTCGCCAGCAGCATCAGCCGCTGTCCATTCATCGACCAAGGCCCGTTCCAAGCGGCGCATTGCTTCTTCTTCTGGAATACAGGTGTCGGTGACGCGATTCATGTGGCGAGCCAACAGCGCTGCTTCATCGTCTGGGGTTAAATCGCGATAATGCGGCACGCGTTCGTAGTAATCGTGGGCCACCAAGTTAAACAAATCTTCTTCGAGATTGGCTCCGGTACACGAAATAATTTGCACTTTATCTTGGCGAATCATTTCGGCCAACGAGAGGCCCAATTCGGCGGTGCTCATCGCGCCTGCAAGCGTGATCATCATTTTGCCATTGTTGGCAAGGTGCTGCACATAGGCATCGCTGGCATCGATTAAGGCTGCCGCATTAAAGTGGCGAAAGTTATGGCGCAAAAAATCGCTGATAGGAGTTGTGCTCACAAGCTACCTCTTTATTGATAATGCAAAGATTAAGGCGCTAGATCGAGCCAGCGCCGCCGTCTATTGTACCGCAGGCTGCCGCATTATTGTGCTAAAACGAGGGCAATCCGCTTGCGTTCTTGATCGATTGATTGAATGCTAACATCCAAAATATCGCCAACGCTCAAACTCAAGCCCCGCGGAATTTGCGAACGATGCAATAAGCCGTCGTGTTTGACCCCTAAATCGATGAATGCACCCCAATCGACGACATTGCGCACGGTGCCTTTGAGCTGCATGCCTGGCTGCAAATCTTCAAAGGCCAGCACATCGCTGCGCAAAATCGGCGCTGGCACATCCTCGCGTGGGTCGCGGCCAGGCCGAAGCAATTGATCGATAATATCGCTTAGGGTTGGCACGCCGGTGCCTAATTCTGCCGCAAGGCCATGCAACGGCTGATTCTTCAGATCTTCCAAGCGTTTGATCCGTTCGTTGCGGCCTGTTTTGGCGTTGATATTGAGCTTGGCTAGCAAATTTCGTGCTACAGCATAGCTTTCTGGGTGAATGGCGCTGGCATCCAAAGCTTCATCGCCATCGCGAATGCGCAAGAAGCCTGCTGCTTGTTCAAAGGCTTTTGGCCCCAAGCCTTTGACTTTTTTGAGCGCGATGCGCGAACGAAATGGCCCATGTTCCTCGCGATGGCTGACGATTTGGGCCGAAAGTTTGGGGCCAATGCCTGCAACGTAGCGCAATAGCGCAGGCGAGGCGGTGTTGACATCAACGCCAACATTATTCACTGCGCTTTCAACCACCCCATCGAGCGCATTGCTCAGCGCCGTTTGATCAACATCGTGTTGATACATGCCCACGCCAATCGCTTTTGGCTCGATTTTAACCAACTCGGCGAGTGGGTCTTGCACGCGGCGGGCAATCGAAACCGCGCCGCGCAAACTCACATCAAGATCGGGCAATTCGTTGCGGGCAAGGGTGCTGGCGCTGTAGACGCTCGCTCCCGCTTCGCTAACAATCAAATATTTGAGGCCAGGATTGTGGCGAATCACATCGGCGACCAATTGCTCGGTTTCACGCGAGGCTGTGCCATTGCCAATGGCGATTAAACTCACGGTGTAGCGTTTGATCAAGCCCTGTAATTCTTGAAACGCTCGTTCGCGGGCTGCCGCGCCGCTGTGGGGATAAATTGTGGCGGTGGTCAGCACATTGCCAGTTTGGCCAATAATTGCCACTTTGCAGCCAGTGCGAAAGCCTGGGTCAAGCCCCAGCACGACGTTATTGGCAATTGGTGCTTGCAACAACAACGAATGCACGTTTTTGGCAAAAACGGTGATCGCGTGGCTTTCTGCTTGTTCAGTTAGGGCGCGGCGCACATCGCGCTCGATTGCTGGCAGCAGCAAGCGCTCAGCGCCATCGTGAACCGCCAACCGTAATTGCTCAGCCCAAGGTGAGCGTTGATCGAGCGGGAAATATTTGGCGGCAACATCAGCCCAATCGCGTTCGCTGACCTGAATTTTGAAGCGCAAAATATGTTCGGCTTCGCCGCGATTGAGCGCCAACACTTGGTAGGGCTTGAGCCGATTGGCGATGGCTTCGAATTGATAGTAAGTTTGATAGACGCCTTTGCTATCGTCTGCATCGGCGATTAACTCGCTACGCGCAACGCCCCAACGCAAAGCTCGTTCGCGGGTTTGGCGGCGCACTTCAGGATGCTCGCTTAGCTGCTCGGCCACAATATCGCGTGCTCCGGCCAAGGCATCTTCAATGCTCGCAACTTGGTCGTTGAGAAACTGGCGGGCAGTGGCCTCGATTGCATCGTTGGGCTGCATTTGAATTATCTCGGCCAAGCCTTCGAGGCCACGTTCGCGGGCGATACTGGCACGAGTGCGGCGTTTGGGCTTGAACGGTGCATACAAATCTTCGAGCGTCGTTTTATCGCTGGCTTCGGCCAAGGCTTGGGCAAGCGTATCAGTCAAGGTGCCTTGTTCGCGCAGGGCATTCAAAATCGCCTCGCGACGTTCATCAAGCTCGCGCAAGCGGGCAATTTGGCTTTGGATGCTGCGCAATTGTTCTTCATCCAAGCCGCCAGTTTGCTCCTTGCGGTAGCGAGCAACAAACGGCAAGGTATTGCCTGCATCAAACAATTGAATTGCGGCGGTAACTTGGTCGGCACGCACCGTCAAGCTTTTGGCAATTAAATGAGCATAATCCATACAAGTTCCCAATCTAGCTAAACCAATAGCTTCATTTTAACATAGCAGGTTTGATCGACGTAGGGGAAATTGGGATGAGGGATAAGCGTTCAGGGGTCAGGGTCTAGGGAGACGGAAACCACGAAGAGTTTTTAACCACGAAGGACACGAAGTGCACGAAGTTTAGATTTATTGGGTTAGTCACAGATTGCCACAGATTGTTTTGATTAGGTTCTTCTTAGCCACGAAATTTCACAAATTGCCCAAATGTTCACTATTCATCACTCATACTTCATCCTTTGGTTATCTGCGCCGCTGCGTTAATATTTCGATCTACGAAGAGCACGAAGTATAGATTCAGCGTGCTCTGCTATTTGGCGGTAATTCATAGGTATCTTCAACCTTAGTCCCTGGCCCCTGACCCCTACTAATTCTACTCAGGATTGAGTTGTGGGCGCGTAAATGGATTGCTGAATGCTTCGCCCCAAGTCGCGCTGAGAGGCTGGCCTTCGATCGTAATAACAACCTGCTGGACGCTGCTGAATGAGGTTAATGCCAACACCAAGGCATCAACTGCTGCGCGGGGATTGCTGGTTTGGCTGAATTCAGCGCTAAGATCGAGCTGGGCCACGCCATCGACAATGACTAAGCGCCGAACCTGGCTTGTGCTAGGAATCGCGCTGCTGACTAGGTTACTATAGCGACCAGCACCGCGAATAAGCTCATCGATAGTGGCCCGCGCCTCGGTTTTGGTGCTTGGCACAAGGCGCATCACCCGTACCCAACGGCCAGTGCTGGCTTGGAAATACAACGGTAAGAACGAAGTTGTGTTAAACTGACCATTTAAACCCTGCGGATTATCGGGATTGACGTTGGGTCGGTAACGCAAGCCCCCAAGATTCTGGCCTTGGACTTGAAGCTGCACTTGGCTAACGTCTGGTTGTTCAGTCAAGGCCAAAACAATCGAACGCAAGCCCAAATCTTCTACACCTGAATTGCCAAACGTCGGGATACGGTTAAAATTAGCCGTAGCGATGCCATTGTTCAGCCGTAGCCCAAGCAATTGGGTATCGCTTGGCAACAAACTGCGCAAATCGCTGCGTGCCCCAGCAATCAACTCATGAATTGCGGCAGTGCGTGGTTGGCGCGTCGTTACAATTTGGCGCGAAACCGGCACCAACACTTGGCCGCTACTATCGGCAAAAAACAGGGTTACTTGATTGACCTCACGGCCCCCAGTTTCCTCGGTTGGCTGTGCAGTTGGTTCTGGCAGCGGTTCGCTGGTTGGCTCGCTTGTTGGTTCAACAGTTGGCTCGCTGGTTGGTTCAACAGTTGGCTCAATGGTTGGTTCAAGCGTTGGTTCAACAGTTGGCTCGCTGGTTGGCACAATTGGCGATAACGTTGGCTCGAAAGTTGGCAGATCGGTGGCAAACGGAATGCTAGGAGTTGGACTGGCAACAATCACATCTTCAGTTGGCGGTACAATAACAAATGTAGGCGATGCAAGAATCACCTGAGTGGTTGCAGAAGCCGATGGCGTAGCAGAGACCGAGGGAGTGGCGGTAGTGGTTAGAGCGATAGCTTCGGCTGTTTGAGTTTGACGAACCGCTGCTGTGGCAAAGGCATTTGGCGATGGTGAAACGGTTAATGTTGGGCCAGCGTTGGTTGGTTGGACGACTAACGCTGTGGTGCTCGGTGTCGTAGGGCTGGAGTTGTTGCTAAATAAGACAACCCCGCTAATGGCATAGGCCACAATAATTAAGCAGAGCAAGCCGACCAAGGTGGCATAAATGCGGCGATCACGGCTTGATAAGCCAGCGACCCAACCGCGCCAACCACCAACCCCAACCGGCGTAGGCGGGCTAACCGCCTGCTCAATCGGCAGATCTTCACCAGTATATAATGGGCAACGCACATGGTTGCTACTTAAACAAAACGCTGCTTGGGGCACTGGAATATCGTGGGCCTCACCAGTTATGTAGCAACGGTGCTCCGACGTAGGACTCGCGAAACGAATCGCACGATTTTGTTTAAGGCCCACATATGGGCAGTGATGCACTGGTTCCACGACGTTCCTCGTTCAAGCTCAAAAGGCTCCTGACCGCCATTATACTCTACCAACCCTTGCCACAGAAACAGCGCTTGATTGCAGAAAGGTAACACATGCGGGTTCTGGTTCTTGCTGATATTCATGCTAACTTAGCCGCACTGGAAGCTGTTCTTGGAGCAGCAGGCGAGGTCGATTCGGTTTGGTGTTTGGGTGATACGGTTGGTTATGGGCCTCAACCAAATGAATGTGTAGCGCTCATGCGTGAACGCCAGCAAGCGATGTTGGTCGGGAATCACGACCTTGGTTGCCTTGGCTCAATTTCGCTGAGCAATTTTAATCGTGATGCTCGGATTGCCAATGAATGGAATGGTTCGCAATTAACCGAGGACAATCGCGAGTTTTTGCTCAGCCTTAGCCCCATGCAACAGGTGAACGATACGGTTACATTGGCTCATGGCAGCCCACGCGACCCAGTTTGGGAATATTTACTTGATACGGTGGGGGCAACCTATTCGTTTGATCATTTTAGCACACCTATTTGCTTTGTTGGCCATACCCACCAACCAGTTATTTTTACTGCCGATATGCTTGGCGACCATTGCACCGCCACGATTCCTACCGATAACTTGGTGCTGAAGCTCCAACCAGATAAACGCTATATCATCAACCCTGGTGGCGTAGGTCAACCCCGCGATGGCGATGCCCGCTCAGGCTGGGCGATTTACGACGATGAGCAACAAACGGTCACCTTTCATCGCACAACTTACAATATTCGGCGCACCCAAACCTTGATGCTTGAACATGGCTTGCCTAATATTTTGGCTGCCCGTTTGAGCTTTGGGATGTAGCTATCGGCCCACACCAGGCAAAAAGATGTTGGTAATTGGTGTCCAGCTGCGAGTTTCAGCGAGCGCATTCGTGCCATTCCACCCACCAATGCTATAAATATCCCGAGCATTTGAAAGCACGAGGTGTTCGCTGAGGGCATGGCCTGTGCGTAAATCAGTTATCGTCCAAAGGTTGTTTTGCAACACCAGCACCGGCTGATCGCCTTCCGCGCCGCCAACCAGATAGATTTGATTGGTAATATAGACTGCGCCAGCGTCAATTCGTGGGGCTGGCAAATCAGCCAAGGCCTGCCATACGCCAGTTTGCAAGCGCCAAGTTTTGAGGTTTGGGCCGCTCGTCGTTTGACCACCGATCAAGACCACATCGCTGCCGCTTTGGGCAAGCGCTGCATCGCGTAATGGCAATGGGATGGGGGCACCTTGGCTCCAGCTTTTGCTATCGGGGCTATAAATAAAGCTGGTTGCGGCAATCACGCTTTCGCTTTCGCCGCCAAATACATAGACTTTGCCATCAATTGCCGCAACCATGGCGTTGGCGCGCGCTTCTGGCATGGCTGGCCCACTTTGCCAGCGATTTTGGGCCAGATCAAAAATCTCAAAGCTCTTGCTTGCATTGCCATTTTTATCGCGACCCCCAGCCACATAAATTTGGCCTGCAATCTGGACTGCGCCGCTAGCTGCGACTGCGGTTGGCTTGGGCGCAAGCTCGCGCCAAGCTCCAGTTGCAAGGTTAAGTTGCCATGTCTGGGCTACCACGCCTGTATCCGTGTTGCCGCCAATGACAATCAAGCTATCGGCCAAAAAGACTCCGGTATGTTGATAGGTTGGTTGGGGCAAGGCAGTCAGCGGTTGCCACATATTGCTCACAACTGTGGTTGGCGCTGGTTGGGTTGTGGGCGTGATGTTGTTGCGCACAACAAACCAGCCAATGGCCATGACCGCCACAATCAGCCCTCCCAACACGCCCAAAATTGCCAACGCATAGCCGCGCGGAATCGTAATTTGATTGGTTGGTTGGGTCAGGACTGGGGTAATTGGATCTGGCGTTGGGGCTAAAGTTGGTTGAACAAGATTGGTCGCTTGAACTGGCTCTGCTGGCGTTGGCTCACTGCTTGGGGATGTTACCATCGCTTCTGGCTCGGCTGGGCCAACTTCTGGCTCTGGCGCAAGGGTTGGGTTAATTGCAACCTCAATTAAGCCGCGCCGCACAGCTTCGAGCGTTGCCTCTGTTCGTGATAACACCCCTAATTTAGCATAGATATTGCGGATATGTACTTTAACCGTGTTGGGGCTGATGACGAGCGTATTGGCGATTTCGTTATTGCTTGCCCCCAGCGCTAGCTGCTGCAAGACTTCAATTTCACGCTCGCTAAGTGGTGATTGTTCAGACATATTCCTCAATTCCTGAGCCAATTCTCGATCGTTTGCATGGTAGCTGAACGCAGGTGCAAAGTCAAAGGGTTAATCAACAATCAGGGGTGGAATCGTATGCTGATTCCTACCCCTGATCGCTTCGTTAACATGGTTTATTTGGCTGGTTGGGCATCCGAATCGGCTGCTAGATCTGGATCATTAGCATCGTCAGCGTTGTCAGATTGATCATCATCGCTGGCATCGTCTTCATCGTCTTCATCAGCATCAACATCGTCGTCGAATTCGTCATCACTGGGATCAACATCGTCGTCGAATTCGTCATCGTCGTCATCGTCGTCATCGTCGTCGTCATCGTCGTCATCCTTGCCCAAACCCAACGATTGTTTGGTCATCAACAAGGCTGCACGGCCACGCAACATCAAATCGTCAAACTTCGATGGCTCTTTTTCTTCGCGTGGCAATACCGAGATAAAATGATTGAACAAGTGGCTATTTTCGCGCACAAACTGGTTCAAATCAGCATCGGGATTGCGCAATTGCCAATCTTCCAAGCTCACAGCCAAAAACTCAGCAAGTTTTTCTACCGTGTCGGGGGTGGTTTGGGCCGCAGCGCCAGCAATGTAGTATTCATCGCCAACGGGCACAAGGTGGGCAAAAATCAACTCGTTTTCTTCCAAGCGCTTGGCAGCTGCATGGTCGCGCAGGGTAAAGGTTTCTTTGGTCAAAACTTCTTCAATCAACGCGCCTTTGCCCTTAATAATTTCGGTAATCAGATAGGGACGCAAGCGAATGCCCGACCACGTTGGCAGCAGATTAAGTTCATGCTCGTCAAGTTCAAGCTCTGCTGGCGGATTGGCAGCGATCCGTTCGACCAAGGTTGAGCCATCGTCGCCACTTTGCGCATCGAAGGCCAGCCACGTCAAAAAGCGCTCTGAGCCACGATCTTCCTTCTCGTCGAGGTCGATCATATCAGCGGCAGTGTAGCGTCCACCCCAATATTGCTCAAACAAGGCTGGGGTTTTGGGCGCTAAATCGTCGTTTTGGCTGGCATCGATCAATTTAGGAAACAAACGATCTTGGGCGCGACGTAACAAGCGCAACTGGTCTTCTTGCGCTCGATCAGCTGCTTCATGACATTGTTTATATTTTTTGCCACTGCCACATGGGCATGGATCATTGCGGCCTACTTTTGCCATGGAACTACTCCTGATTATGCTGCTGAGGGCATGCTAAAGATAAAGGTACTGCCTTTGCCAGGCGTGCTATCGACCCAAATGCGGCCACCGTGGGCCTCGATGACCTGCTTGCAATAGGCTAAGCCAACCCCGCCAATGCGTTGCTCGCCAACCTGTTTGCTGAAGCGGTCGAAAATGCGGCCCGCAAGCTCGACCGGAATACTTGGGCCTTGGTCGGCGATGCGCACTTGGGCATTGCCACCAGTATTGCTGACTTGCACCCGCACCGTGCTATAGGCTGGGCTACGGCGCAAGGCATTATCCAACAGATGGCTCATCACGCGGCGCATTTTATCTGCATCAAACGCCAGCCCACCGCTATCAGCGCCATATTCCAACACCAGGTTGATTGCGCGTTGTTGGGCTTGGGGCGTGGCTTGGGCAATGCTGCCTTCGATCAATGGCCGCAAGGGGTTGGCCAAACGATGCAAGCTATTGGCATCGCCATGTAAACGGCTCATTTCCATCAGTGTATTGGTCAGTTCAACCAAGCGCGAGGTTGTGCGGCGGGCGGTCGATAATACCCGCTCATTGCCATCGCCTAAATCGCCAGCCAACAAGGTATCTTGGGCCGCCAACACCGAGTTAAGCGGATCATGCATATCTTGCACCAAGAAATCGAGCAATTGCGAGCGCATTTCCTCAACTTCCAATTCGGTGGTTTTATCGTGAAAGACCCCAACATAGCCCAAAACGCTGCCAGCGCTACTGCGAATTGGCACTTGATTCAGGCCAATGACGGGCTTGCGCGTGCCTTGTTGTTGCTCAAAAACCACCCGTTGGCGTTCACCTTCGCGCTCATTGCTGATCACGCGCAGGCGGCCTGTGTTTTCTTGGCTCCATTGATTGAGCGCTTGGCCTTCGAGTGTGCCGCCAAAGGTTTCATTCAACAATTGGCGCGCAGCAGCATTGGCCTGCAAAATGATGCCATTGCTATCGGCCAAAACCACGCCATCGCTGGCAGCGCCAATCACCGCCGCCAGCCGATCGCGCTCTTGCACCAGCAATTGGGCGGCGCGTTCGACTCGCTCTTGTTCTTCGCCAAGCTGCTTGTTGAGTTGGGTCGTCGATTCGTGACCAACGGTTTGCTGGCGGTCAAAGGCGCGCAAGGCTGCGCTACATACCAAGCCAAAAATGCTAATCACTAGCACAAAGGCGCTCAGCACGCCCCATTGAATTAATTGGTTGCTGTTTGGCTCGGCAGCGGCAAAATAGGCTGCTGCCCACAAACTAGCTAAACTAACAACCGTAACAATAGCAGTGTGCAAGGGGCGCAAGGTTAAAGCGGCACACAACACCGGCAAGGCCGCGCTGATAATCGCCAATTCACGTTGGTCGGGAAAAACCATGGTTGCGCCGAGGGCAATGCTCAGAGTGCCAACGACCAAAGCCCAACCACTCAAGGGCAAACGTCGACGCAGGCCAGCAATCAAGCCAACCAAGGCGGCGAGTGCGCCAACCCCGCCAGCAATTGCGCCAATTAGCATGGGTTGCGAACCAAAATTAAGCCCACACCACGCTGCTAGCCCTGCGCCAAGCGCCAAGATAACCAAGGCAATTGGCAATAATAACCGACTTAAGGGCGAACGTGGGCTGGGTATGGCAGCCGTTTGGCTAGGCTGCTCGGCAATTGCGACGCTTTCAGTCATGAGCCAATCCTCAATCCATCTAAGCTAGGGCTGCCCAATTATACTACGGTGTGACGTTATAGCTGTAATCGGCTGCTTCGGTTGTGGCTTGCGTCGTTGCATTGATCACCAAAACCGCGCGCTGATTGGCCGGAATCACCCAGCGCGCTTTGCCGTTATCAGTTGGAATTGACATAATTTTGATTGCCCCAGTTTGATCATAAAGTACCGCCGTCAGCATCCAGCGCTGGGCTAGTTGATTGCGCACGCGTACAAAACCAGCGCCCTGCCATTCTGGCGTTAAGCCAGCGATTGTGAGATCGCTCAAGGCCAAGCCTGGAGCATTATAGGCTTCATCATTGATGACCCAAAAACGAAGTTGAATATGTTGGCCCGCCCACGGCGTGAGATCGACGGTTTCTGCTTGCCAACTGGTTTGTTGGCCTGTCCAGCCAGCGCCAATATTTAAGCCAACTGGATTCGCGCCTGTGCTCGCTTGGGTTGCGATTGCCTGCCACGTTTGGCCTTGGTCAAGCGAGACGCTGAGATAGGCATAATCGTAATCTTGCTCTAAATCAAACCAGCGTTGATAGCTTAGGCTGCTGCCCGTGCTGGGCACTTGAAGCGCCGTGGTTAATGTGCTGACGCGGGCATCGCCGCGACCACTCCACCATGTGGCGCTATTTGTCACATCAGCAGCGAAAATAGGTACAGTGTTATTGCCCTGCCACTCAACTGTGCGTTCGAAGGCTGCTGGTTCAAAGGCCAAGTAATCGCTGCCAAATTGTTGAATGTTGAGTTTTTGTTCGCTGCTTTGGGCTGGCTCTGGCACGATGGGTCGCGGCAGATCGTAGCCATAGCGGCCATCAGCCAAACTGCGATCATTAACCAAATTGGCCACCGACCAAGCTGCAAACACTTGGTCAAAGCTGGTCAAATCGGGGTAGCGGGTGGCCATCAGGCTGGTAATGCTGGTTAAATTGTCGCCAGCATCGGCAGCGGCCAAGGTTCCCATCGGCAAGCCGTCGAGTTGCTGATCAAGGTACCTGAGAAAAAGCTGCGCTGCGCCATAGTGCTTGAGGGCAGTGCCCGGACTACTGGCCCATGCATTCAGTTGGGTATCGGGTGAGGCCAGAAAATCGAGCGCCAAGCTATCGTTGCCATAGCCCGAGCGCTGTTCGCTCAGCATCGAAGCGCCTTCGTTGATCCAAGTTGCTGGATGGCTTAGCACATTGCGCTGCAATAAATGCTGCATCTCGTGGATGACGGTGGCAACATAACTTGGATCGCTTGGTGGCGTGGCCGCAGCGTTAATCACCACCATCTCGCGCTCATTCGAAAAAGGATTGATCGCTTGGGGCAATTCATTATCGCTGGCATAGTAGCCGCCAGCCCCGCTAATCTTCGTATTCAATACAGTTACGGGCACTTTGGGCCAAGCCTGTTGCGGATACCATTTGGCAAGTAGCGGCCAGCCAACTTGCTCAAATTGCGTGGCAGCATTGCTCAGCGCTGCTTGATCAACTGGCAAATCGTCAGCCACATAGATTAACAAGTGGGTTGTGCTGAGTTGAAGGGTGGCACTGATATTGCGCTGTTGATTGCTCGTTAAGTCGGTAACCCAAAAGCTGCGCTGCTCGTATGGGGGTGGCATTTTGGGCAGCACGGCTGGTGGTTTGGCCGCAATTAAGCGCCAATCAACTGCCAATTGGGCTAAATCGCGCTCAAGCCCTTGTTGGTTGGCTTGTTCCACGGCTGCTTCATCAGCAATTATTGGAAGGGTTGTGGCGACAACGTGCGTCGGATTGAGTGACTGAGTTGGAGTTAATGAGCTTATAGTTGGTGGTTGGGTGGGCTTTGCAGGGGTGGTTGGGCTACAACCGACCAACATCAAAAGCAAAAGGCAGATTCGCCAGCAACGCATACCATTGATCCTTATCGCAATTTTGCTATCAGGATAGCACAGAACTTCGGTAGACATGGCATGGTTTGCCATCTATAATCGCAGTATCCTCCGTTAGACTATTTATTGAAGGAGCGAAACCCATGAAACAATGGATGAGCCGTATTTTAGTCGGCGTTTTAGCACTTTCCTTGAGCGGTTGTGTTGCCTCACAAATCGAAACTTCGATTAAAGATGATGGTACTGGCACAAACACCTTTAAAGCGGGCTTGGGCGAAAAAGGTTTGGCCATGCTTCAAGAGCTTGGTGGCGACGATGCTCAAGAGCCATTCGCTGATGTTAAAGAAGGTGTATCTGCCTATCCCGCCGCATGGGGCGCAACCGCCGCTGATTGGCAAGAAACCATCAATGGCACGACCTTCAAAGGCGTGAAGGTTGACATGAAGTTTGATAACCTTGCTATGCTCAATGAGCAACTGAACAAATTTATGAGTGATTCAAATAGCGAACAAATCCCCGCTACCCAGTCATTATCAAATTTGAAAGTGACTGATGATGGCGATAGCTACACGGTTACTGGGAATGCGACCGCTACCGACTTGGCAGCTGACCTTGCAGCTCAAGGTGGCGGCGAAATGGGCGAATTACCCAGCGAAGTTGAAGATCCAAAAAGCGCTGTGATTGTCTGGCAGATCACCTTGCCTGGCGAAATTACCGAATCAGGCCCAGCTGAAATTACTACCGTCAATGGCAATACCGTAACTTGGAAGATTCCTGCCGACAAGGTTGCAACCTATAGCTTGAAGGCTGTTTCGTCGAAGGGTGGGAGTAACTTGCCGTTGATTATTGGCGGCATTGGTTTGTTGGTGGTTTTGGCAGGTGTCGGCTTATTTGTGATGAATCGCCGCAAAGCAGCTCCAGTCGCCGCTGGCTATCAACAATATGGTGGCCAAACCTACGACCCGAACGCCCAACAAAATTATTCAGATCCTAATGACCCTAACCGCAAACCATAACCAAGCTTGAAACCTTTTCAACCAACACTCCGTCTTTAGGGCGGAGTGTTGGCGTTTTAGCGGGCAAAAATGCGGTACGATTAGAGTGAGCGATTTTTGATTAATGGAGGCTTGTGTATGCGCGCTTGGTTGTTGCTTCTCGGTCTGATGTTGTTGAGCGGGTGTGTGAGTCAGCAACAACAAACTGAATTTAATCCCGATGGTAGCGGTTCGTATGAAATTCGCATTGGCTTTTCGCAGCAAATGCTTGATTTTGCCATGATGGGAAATTCTGGGGTAAGTGATGACATGCTTGATGATGCGCTGGTAGAGTTAGGCTCAATTGCCAATGGCTTGCCCACTGAATGGCAAGCAAGCAGCGAAAATTGGAAAAGTGATGATGGCAAATATCGCGGCACATTAATTCGCATGCAATTTCGCGATGCGGCGATGCTGCGCGATCAATTGACGAGCGCTGAATTAAATGAATTGTATAGTTTGGTGCGCTTTGAAGCTGTTGAAGTTGTTCAGGATGACCAGCAAGTCCGCATCCTTGCAACGGTCAAAAATGGCGAAAATAGCATGTTCGATAGCCAAGAAAGCGCTGATGTGCTAGGCGCTGGGTTGATCGCTAGCCCAACCACGAGCTGGACAATTCGCTTTCCTGAAAGTATCGATTCGTGGAGCGAACGCGAAATTGCCTCAATCAGCGAAGATAAAAAGACCTTGACCTATGAGTTTCCTTACCCGCTCACTCGTGATTATCAGCTTGAGATCGTTGGCACACTCAGCCCGGCTGTGCCGCAATGGGCGCTTTGGGTTGTTGGTGGCTTGGTTGGCGTTGGCTTGATCTTGGTTGGTATTGGCTTCGGGTTGAGCCGCCGTAAACCAACCACGAGCTATCAGCCCTATGATCTAGCAACTGCTGGCCCGAGCACTGCGCCCTATCCAGCAGCCAGCCAAACCGCCCCGCTGGCTCCACCAAGCTACGCGCCTAAGCCCGCTGAATATCAACCAAGCGATAGCATTGCGCCCTATGCTCCCAAGCCCGCTGAGTATCAACCAAGCGATAGCATTGCGCCCTATATGCCCAAGCCTGCTGAGTATCAACCAAGCACCAGCTACGAACAGCCAACCAGTTTTGGCTCAACGCCTGCCGAGTATGGTGGGCGCACGCCAACCCGCTCCTTGGGCATATGGCAAGATCCCAACGATCAAGCCTAAAGTCGATATGGCGCGTGTGGCGCTGCATTTGGCTTATTTTGGGCTTGAATATGATTAATAGCTGCCAGCGGCCCAATAATCACCAGCTGATCGCCGCTGGTCAAGCGTTCATCGCCACGTGGGCGTAAATCTTCGCCATTACGCCCACGTCGATAGAGCACCGAAATATCGTGTTGATTTTCGACCGTCTGAATCAAGCGCCCATCAAAAATGCCATCACGTTCGACCGTGATTTCTACCGTCGAAAGCAATTTGCCTGCAACATACAACGCATTGGTAATGCCTCGACCCAAGGCTGCTGCCGCCAAGGTTGGCGCTGCCAAAGCCGAGGTGCTAAATGCAGTCTGAATATTAAACGCCGAGCTGAGTTTGCCTGCCAACGAATCGTTGAACACCCGCATCACAATATGAATATCTGGGTGTTGTTCGCGAGCGGTCAGCGCAATATCAAGGTTGGTCAAATCGTCGCCAGTGACGACGGTGAGCGAGGTGGCATGATGCAGCCCCGCTTGTTGCAACAGCTCTGGCTGGCGCGCATCGCCAATAATCACTGGCACATGCTGGCCCATCACCAATTCATGAAACGGCCCATCGTTATGGGCATCGATCACCACAATATCGCAGCCGCTGGCCAACAATTGGCCAACCACCCGATAACCAATCTTGCCCAAACCACAGACAATAATATGATCACGATAGGTTGATGCTAACGCCATTTGCCATGCCTCCCGTCGATTGCGTTTATCGAACAGCAAAATGCCCATGTTGAGCGCACCTCGCGCCAGCAAAATAATATTCAAGGCTGGCGCGAGATAAAACAAGAGCTGCAACCACCATGGCTCGGGCAACGGCACCGGGTTCAGGGTCATTTGGCTAAATGCTTGATATAACGCCTCATGAAATGCCAGCACTGGGCGCGTACCCGCCCAAATTGCCATCGTAAATCCCAGCCAGAGCAAGAGCCACAAACCCAACCAGACCCACGAATCGCGAAACACAATCCAGCCGTCGCGCAACGAGGCAGCGACCAAGCGTTTCCAACGGGCTTTGCGACTAGGGGCTTTGGCTCGTTTCATGCGTGATACATTGCCTCGCTCGCTCCCTCACGCAGTTGTTGATCAGCTTGTTGAATTGTGCTGGCAGTCCCAATTAAGGTTAGTTGATCTGCTGCTTGTAATTCGGTTTGACCATCGGGCACAAATAGATTGCCCGCCCGCCGAATCGCCACAATCAACACATTACTTGGCAAATTAAGCTGTTTCAACGGCTTACCCACAACCCGCGGATTGGATACTTCAACTTCGTAAATGCTTTGATCTGCTTGATGACTTAAGAGCATGCTCATGGCTGATGGGCCTTGAACCAATTGAGTCAAAGCATCAATTGATGCTTGCAAGGGATTCAACACCATAATCCCGAGATCGCGCAAAACGCTGCTGGTACTTTCATTGTCAGCCCGAGCCACAATGGTTACAACCTTGAAATGCGAACGCACAACTTGGCTTACCAACAGATTGAGTTTATCACTCGGGGTCAAGGCTACAACCGCTTTGGCCCGTTCAACGCCAGCTTTACGCAACACTTGCAGATCTGTCGCATCGCCAGTGATGGTACTTATGCCATGTTGGCGTACCCGATCGATCAATTGTTGATCAGTATCGATCACGACTACATCGTGATGTTGGCTATGTAGTTGGCGGGCAAAGAGCTGGCCTAAATCATTTGCGCCAATAACTAAAGTGGTCATCGGTTCAACTCCTAATAAACGGGCAAATAGTGGGGTAGTGAAGCTTTGCAACACAACTGTGCCGATCACGGTCATAAAGACCAAGCCAATCAACAAATTGCCCCCAGCAAATCCTGCTTCTTCCAATGAGATCGAGGCAAAGGTCGCGACCGAAGCGGCCACAACTCCGCGTGGGCAAACCGCAGCAATAAATGCCCGTTCGCGCCAGGTTAACGTTGAGCCAAGCGTCGAGGCAAAGACACACAATGGTCGAACCACCACAATCATCAACACTACTGCCAACACGCCCCACCAGCCAAGCGCGGCCAAATCGGCAAATTTCAAACGAGCTGCCAGCAAAATAAAAATAATTGTAATTGCCAACATGGTTAGGTCGCCCTTGAACAACACGACTTCTTCTTCATGCGGAAAATCAATATTGCCAACGACAATCCCTGAAACTGCGGCGGCGGCAATCCCAGCTTCATGCGAAATCGCTTCGGCAATAATAAAGATCGCAATTGCGCCACCCAACGCGCTCAAACGGGTGGTTTCAGCATTGAGTTTCGAGCCAATAAAGCGCAACGCATAGGCCAAACCAATGCCGCCAACCAAGCCAATCAACGAACCAAGCAATAAGCGTTCGGCCCAATCGAAGGCTCCGCTAATGGTTGTGCCGCTGGTAAGCAAGACATCAAGTACAACCACTGCCAAAATAGCTCCAACCGCATCGACCAGCACGCCTTCAGCTTGTAACAACACTTTTAAGCGTTCTTTGGCATTGCTGCGCCGCATCAAGGGTGTGATCACGGTTGGCCCAGTGACACTCATTAACGCCCCAAACAAGGTTGCTAGTGGCCACGATAAGCCCGCCACAAAATGTGCTACCAGGGTTGCACTGCCCCATGTCACCAAGGCTCCAACACTCATCAACATTTGCAATGGGTAGGATAAACGGCGCAAATCGTTGATATCGAGCACCAAACCACCCTCAAACACAATAATCGCCACAAACAATGGAATTAATACTCGCAGCCCAACCCCTAAGGCCGATGGATCAACCAAGCCAAAAACTTCGGGGCCAACCAGCACCCCTACCAACAGCAACAATACAATCGACGGGATGCCAATCCGTTCGGCCAGCACGAAGGTGGCAATACCAAAACAAATTACCATTCCCGCCATCAACAGCAAACTATGTGCATCCATATAACTCCTTTCTGTGCGCCATGGTACATTGACACAAACCTAAGCTATGCTACTATTATTGTTAGGTTTGTCGTTTAACTTAGTTAACAAAAGGACCCAAACGATGGCGCGGATTTACGAAAACATTACCCAACTTGTCGGCAACACGCCGCTGGTTCGCTTGGGCAAAGTTAATACCACGGGGGCGACGGTATTAGCGAAGCTTGAGTTTTTCAACCCAGCAAGCAGCGTCAAAGATCGGATTGGCTTGGCGATGATCGAGGCAGCGGAGGCCGACGGTCTGATCAATCCAAGCGAAACCACGATTATCGAGCCAACCAGTGGCAATACAGGCATTGGCTTGGCCTTCGTGGCAGCAGCCAAAGGCTACCGGATTGTGCTGGTTATGCCAGAAACGATGAGCCTAGAGCGACGCAAATTGCTCAAAGGTTTTGGCGCTGAATTAGTGCTGACCCCAGGGCCAGAAGGCATGACTGGCGCGATTCGCAAGGCCGAAGAAATAGCCGCCGAACGACCTGGCAGCTTTATTCCACAACAATTCAAAAATAAGGCCAATCCAGCAGTGCACCAACGCACAACCGCTGAAGAAATTTGGAATGATACTGATGGCGCGGTTGATATTTTGGTTTCTGGGGTTGGCACTGGCGGCACACTCACCGGGATTGCCTCGGTGCTCAAAGCGCGCAATCCAAACTTTAAGGCCATTGCGGTTGAGCCAACTGCCTCGCCGGTGCTTTCTGGCGGCAAAATGGGGCCGCATAAAATCCAAGGCATTGGGGCTGGCTTTATCCCCGATGTGCTTGATACCAGCTTGATCGATGAAGTGATTCAGGTAACCAATGAACACGCCTTTGAATGGGCGCGCAAATTGGCCCAAGAAGAAGGCTTGATGGTGGGTATTAGCTCTGGAGCTGCCGCTTGGGCCGCTTTACAAGTAGCTGCCCGCCCAGAAAATGCTGGTAAAACGATTGTCTTTATTGTACCAAGCAATGGCGAACGCTACCTCAGCACGCCATTGTTTGATGCTGAGTAGCTAACGCTAGGGGTCGGGGATCGGTTGGTGGGGGTCGAAATCTAATCATAAGCTATGTTGCATCTCCCGATCCCCAACGACCAAGAACCAAACCCCATAAAAAACCCACCCCCAGCACTTAAATATGCTGAGGGTGGGTTTTTGGGTTTTAGCCAAACTTAGGCAGCTGGAGGAGCTTCGTCGCCGTCGATGCCCAATTTATCTTTGGCAGCTTCATAGACATCGCTGGCTTTATCGCCAACGACTTCGGCAACATCGCTAATTTTTTCTGCTGCTTGTTCTGCAAGGTCGCCTGCTTTTTCAGCGGCATCGCCTAAAAATTCACCAACCGACTCGGCAACATCCTTGGCTTTATCAACCAAATTTTCGAAAAACCCTGGTTCATTATCAGTCATGGGGTTTCCTCCAAAATGCCACGTGGTAGCTACCACGATCCGGTGCTTAGCTCTATTGTAGTAGATTCATGCCAACTTACAAGTAGCAATTTGGTTCCATTCCACTGCAGTAAGCGCTGATCTGCGTAGGCTGAAACCGCGAAGAACACGAAGGACACGAAGGTTAAGTTTTTTCGCCACAGATTGGCACAGATTGAATTTCCACGAGCCCATAGCCCATAGCCCATAGCCCATAGCCTAGAGCCAAAAGCCTGTACCCTTATCCCTGAATACGCGCCCATCCATTCTCATGTCGCGTATAATCGAAATACATAGCAAGGAGTGAACAATGAAAGTAATTTGGAGTTTTCATTGCGATTATTGTGTATCATGGCAAGAATTTCACGATGATGATTGGGAATTGCCAGATGATTATTATTGCCCCAATGGCCATGAACTTGTAACTGCTTCCAAGCGATTGCTATCCGACAAACCAATTATTTGTTTGTATCCAACCAACACCTATGATCCGATTAAAAAACAAACTAGCGAAGACAAAAATTTTTGGCTGATGATTCAACATATTCATACTGGCGAGCAAGTTTTTTCGCAAAACTTCTATCTTTTGGCCGATGCGCTCAAAATTGTTGAAAACTTACATCTGTTGACATGGGAACGAGCACTGTGGTATTTGCAATTGAAAAAGATTTAATCGTTGGATGAGGCTATAGGCTCTGGTCTATCGGGGCATAGTTGAAATGACCCATGCAGGCTGAAACCGCGAAGAACACGAAGACCACGAAGGTTAAGTTTTTTCGCCACAGATTGCACAGATTATCGAGATGAATTCTTTTGGCCACGAATTGCACGAATTTTACCAATTGATGAGCCAAAAGCCCATAGCCCATAGCCAAATTTCCTCTGCGCCTCTGCGTTAAAGACCACGAAGGTTAAGTTTTTTCGCCACAGATTGCCACAGATTTGTTTGATTTTCCCCCATCAACCCCTCGTCGAGCGCCTGATCCCTGAGTCCTCATTCCTTCTGACTTTTGACTTCTGACTTTTGCTCTTCATCCTTCATCCTTTGTTCTATGCTCTCTGTTCTATGTTCTTATTCTGGTACAATATACGCACAGTTGAGCGACTAGATTTGAACATAGAGCCAATTTCTATGTTCTTTGTTTTGATGGCTATGCAAGCAAATCAGTACATTATTGACCTTGGCAAAACCTTGGCCGCCGAGGAAAAAGCCGGTTGCGACGACACCGCAACTCCCGAAGGCATCAGCGTCTTTCTGCGCGAATGGCAATTGCAGCATCCCCAAGCCTTGCACGAACCAGTTGTGCAGGGCGTGCTTGATGCGCTCGATGGCTATTCCGATTTGGGCTACGCCGAACGTGAGGCGCGTTTGAGCGTTGCGCTTGATCGGCTGCGCAATTTGTTTCGTAAGCAGCCCAAAGCTCCTAGCGAGCCAGTTGGCGCTGTACCGCCGCTCGATACCTTGCTGAAAAATTTGGCGGGCATTGGGCCAAGTACCGCGCGCTCGTTTGCCAAGCTGGGCGTGCATACCCTCGAAGATTTGCTCTATCACGTGCCCCATCGCTACGACGATTTTAGCAAACGCAAGCAGATTTGCGATTTGGTGGTGGGCGAAACCGATACCGTGATTGTGACCGTTGATGCGATTAAAAGCTTTAATGCCAAAGGTCGCCAAGGGGTTGAAATTACGGTCGGCGACGATACTGGCGTGCTCAAGGCTTCATGGTTTCGTGGCACGTGGATGGCCAAGCAATTTCGCGAAGGCATGCGGATTGTACTAAGCGGCAAAGTGAGTATGTTCCGCGAAATGAAATCAATGAGCAACCCCCAGTGGGAGCCATTTGTCGAGGACGATTTGGTGCATACTGGCCGACTTGTGCCAGTCCATCCGCTGACCAAAGGCTTGCAAGATCGTAATGCGCGCCAAGTGATCAAACGGGTGGTTGATGTGCTAACGCCAACTTTGCCCGATCCATTGCCAATTGAGCTACGCGAACGTGCCAGTTTGTTGCCCTTGGGCGTGGCAGTCAGCCAAATTCATTTTCCTGATAGCTGGGCGATGGTGCAACGGGCGCGTCAACGCTTGGGCTTTGATGAATTTCTGTATATTCAGCTGGGCGTGTTGCAGCGCAAACGGCTTTATCAAGGCGTGCAAGGCCAGCCAATTCCCTTTAATCAAGCAATTCACGATGCCTATTTGGCTTCGTTGCCCTTTGCTTTGACCAATGCTCAAGCGCGCACCTTTACCGAAATTTGCCGTGATTTGGAGCGGCCTGTGCCGATGACCCGCTTGGTGCAGGGCGATGTTGGTTCGGGCAAGACGGCGGTTGCAGCAGCAGCCTTGGTGCAAGCAGTTGCTGCTGGTTTTCAAGGTGCGATGATGGCTCCGACCGAAATTTTGGCCGAGCAACATTATCGCGGCCTGAAAAAACTGCTAGCGAATGTTAAAATTCCTGGCCGTGAAACGCCGACGAATGGCGATTGGCGCAGCGATCTGGATCAAGAAAAACGTAATCGGCTGGCCCAAATTAAGCAATTGCTGATGCTCGCCGATGAGCCAGAGCCAGAGCCAGGTGGGATTCGGGTGGCACTTTTGACTGGCAGTCTCAAGGCTCGCCAACGCCGCGAAGCACTCAAATTAATTGCCGATGGCGAAGTTGACATTATCATTGGCACCCATTCGCTGATTCAAGCTAATGTCGATTATCAAGCGCTTGGCTTGGCGGTGGTCGATGAACAGCATCGCTTTGGGGTTGAGCAACGTGAGGCGCTCAAACGCAAGGGCTTTAATCCGCATCTCTTGGTGATGACGGCCACGCCAATTCCGCGCTCGCTAGCCTTGACGATTTATGGCGATCTTGACGTTTCGGTGATTGATGAACGCCCACCAGGCCGCCAGCCAATTCGCACCAAATGGATTAGCTCAGGCGAACGTAGCAAAGCTTACAAACATATGCGCAAAGAGATTGCTGATGGCCGCCAAGCTTTTGTGATCTGTCCATTGGTTGAGGAAAGCGAAAAACTCGAAGATGTAAAATCAGCGATTGTTGAGCAAGAGCATTTGCAGCACGAGATTTTCCCTGAACTGAAAGTTGGCTTGATTCATGGCCGCATGACTGCCAGCGAAAAAGACACGATTATGGCGCAGTTTCGCGACCGCGAATTTGATATTTTGGTGGCGACGGCGGTAGTTGAAGTTGGCATCGACATTCCCAACGCGACCACGATTATGATCGAAGGTGCTGAGCGTTTTGGTTTGGCTCAATTGCACCAATTCCGTGGGCGGGTTGGGCGCGGCAGTCATCAATCGTTCTGCATTTTGGTCAGCGATAAAGAAGATAACGATGTGACGGTGGCGCGGCTTTCATCGATGGAAGAAAGCGAAGATGGCTTTCGCTTGGCCGAGGTTGACCTTGAATTGCGTGGGCCAGGCGAGTTTTTTGGCATTCGCCAGAGTGGCACGCCCGATCTCAAAGTGGCCCAACTGACCGATACCCGCTTGTTGCATGCTGCGCGAATCGAGGCCGAGCGCATCTTGAAGATCGACCCTGAGCTAGAATTGCCTGAGCATGCTAAAGTGCGCGAAAAGCTCCAAGCCTTCTGGGCTGGCATGGAAACCCAAAGTAACTAGTAGTTGTAGGTTGCAAAAATTGGCCAACTAAAACACCAAAGACCCTCTTGACAGAGAGTGATTGGTGGTGTACTATCTATTCAAACCTTCTCCTCTCTCTTCTCTCCCACAAGCGGCTCCATTATGCGAGCCGTTTGTGGTTTAAAACGCTTTTTTACTTCCCTCAAGCCAAAACTCTTTGCTTTTGCACTTAAAAATTTTTGATTTATCTCCAAGGGTAGCGAAACTGTAACATTCTGTCACTTGGCGCATGCTATGCTCAAAGCCTAAACCGCGAGCGCCCAAGCATAGTGGTTTAGGTTATTAAGGATTAAGCTTGCCGTTCGCTCGCGACGGCGCTATAATCGACAGACAATCAACCCTCACATTGATTCCGTCGTCGTTTCAAGTAACTCCAAAGGAGGAGTCTCTATGAAAGAGTACGGTCCGGATCGTATCCACACAATTGGCCTATTTGGCCATGGCGGTGCTGGCAAAACCACCCTCGCTGAAGCCCTGCTTTTTGCCAGCAAAGCCCTCCCACGCATGGGGCGCGTTGAAGATGGCTCAACCGTGAGCGATTACGATCCCGATGAAGTCAAACGCCACGCCTCAATCAACCTCTCGGTAATTCCAATCGAATGGAACGGCAACAAGTTCAATTTTATCGATGTGCCTGGCTATGCCGATTTTCGCGGCGAAGCTGCTGCGGCGCTCAGGGTTATCGATGGTATGGTTCTGGTGCTCGATGCTGCTGGCGGGGTCGAAGTTGGCGCAGAATTGCTTTGGCAAATGGCTCGTGAGGCGAATATCCCACGAGTTGTTTTTATTAACAAGCTTGATCGCGAAAATGCCAACTTTCAACGGACTGTCGAACAAGCCAAAGGCCTGCTGAGCGAGGCAATCACGCCGATGCATATGCCTATTGGCAGCGGCGCCAACTTCAAGGGCATTGTTTCGTTGCGCAAACGCAAAGCATGGCTGCATCATAATGGCAAAGATGGAGCCTATGAGATTGCCGAAATTCCTGCTGAGATTCGCCCAGCAGCGCTGCAAATGGCCGATGGCTTGATTGAAAAAATTGCCATGACCAACGACCACTTGATCGAAGAATATTTGGAAGGCGGCGCAGAAGCGCTTAGCGATGAAGAGCTTCGCCAAGGCTTTCAGGCTGCAATCAATGCACATACGATTATGCCGCTGTTTATCGGCTCGGCAACCACGCTTTCGGGCATTCCTCAGTTGCTCGATGGCATTCTCGATGCGATTCCTTCAGCTGCCAAGCGTTTGACCACCGCCCACGATTTGCGCAACGATGATGATTATTTTCTCGAAGGCAAAGCAGATGAGCCGCTGAGTGCGCTGGTTTTCAAAACCCACGTCGATCAATATGTTGGGCGTTTGAGCTGCTTCCGCGTATTTAGTGGCGAGCTGCACTCAAATTCGGTGGTGCGCAATGCGCGTACAGGCCGCGACGAACGGATTGGGCAACTCTTCCAGCTGCGCGGCAAGGAGCAAACGCCAGTCTCGGTGGTACGTGCAGGCGATTTGGGAGCTGTGGCCAAGCTCGCCGACACCCTGAGCGGCGACACACTCTACGGCCCTGAAAATCCGCTGCGTTTGCGCGGTATTAGTTACCCCGAAGCCGCCTTTACCGCCAAAGTCACCCCACACTCCAAAAACGACCTCGACAAGTTAGGCAATGCACTGCATCGAATTATTGAAGAAGACCCGATTTTGCAGCTTGGACGCGACATCCAAACTGGCGAAACCTTGCTTTCGGGCTTGAGCGAAAGCCACTTGAATTTTGTTGCCGAACGAGTGAAGCGCAAATTCGATGTGCATTTCGATTTGGCAATTCCCAGCGTGCCCTATCGCGAACGCATCAGCAGCACTGCTAGCTCAACCTATCGCCATAAAAAGCAAACTGGTGGAGCTGGCCAATTTGCCGAAATTTCGCTGCGACTTGAGCCATTGCCAGCCGATCCCGATCGCGCTGATCCACTTGAATTTGCCAGCGAGATTGTGGGTGGAGTGGTTTCGCGTTCGTTTTGGCCTGCGATTGAGAAGGGCATTCGCGAATCGATGGCGTTGGGCGTGCTTTCTGGCCACCCAGTGATTGACGTGAAGGCGGTGATTTACGATGGCAAGGAACACCCAGTTGATAGCAAAGAAATTGCCTTCAAAACTGCTGGTAAATTTGCCTTCCGCGAAGCTGCCCGCAAAGCCAATCCCGTGATTATCGAGCCAATTTATGTGCTGAATATCAATGTTCCCGATGAATATGTTGGCGATATTTTGAGCGATTTGAATGGCAATAAACGCGGGCGGGTGCAAGGCATGGAGCAAATTGGCCATAGCCGCACCTTGATTACCGCCCATGTGCCATTAGCCGAATGCCAACGCTATTCGACCGATTTGCGTTCGATTACCCAAGGCCGTGGCGATTTTGTGATGCGGCTTGATCATTATGATGATGTGCCCCATAGCGTCGCCCAAACCATCATCGCCAATGCCAAGCAACACCACGACGACGATGAATAGAGCTGATAAAGGATGAGGGATGAAGGCAGAAATCAAAAGTCAAAAGTCAAAAATTTAACGTAGCGGCGCAGAGAACCAAAGGATGAAGGATGGAAATTCGGGCTATAGGCTTTGGGAACAATTCCTATAGCCTATAGCCAACAGCCCATAGCCAATAAATCTCTGCGCCTCTGCGTTAAAACCCCGATCTCTTATCCCCTATGTTCTATGTTCTATGCTCTATGTTCTTACTTCCCGATCCCCAACCCCCAACAACCGATCCCCGAATTAAAGCAAAAAAGCCCACAGATGGGGCTTTCATTGCAGAACAGTGCTAAAAATGGCAGAGCTTATTGCACGGTGGTGCGGGTGCCGATGCCATTAGCAATGTTGAAGCGGCGAACCAACCGTGATTTGCGGCGGGCTGCTTGGTTTTTGTGAATGATGCCTTTAGCGGCTGCTTGATCCAAGGCTTTCAACGCTGCTGCCAACGATTCTTTGCTAGCTTCGTTTTTGGCATTGACGCTTTGGGCTGATTTCTTGACCAAGGTTTTAAGTTGTGAGCGCACCATAACGTTGCGAGCATGGCGGCGAGCAGTTGTCCGAATGCGTTTGCGGGCTGAAGCTGTATTAGCCAACGTGACCTCCTCGAAGGTTTGGTATCATAAGAAAACGCCGAGGCCACGCAGCCTGCGGCTAATTTGGTTTCGCGACGATGGATTATACCAGAAAGAATCAAAATGAGCAACGAGTCATTATCGCCGACTCCCACGCCGAATTCCAGCCCGTTACGCAAGCGCTCGATGAGTGCAGTGCTCAATAGCGCAATCGTGATGTTGGGCTATTTATTAAGTCGGGTGATTGGGATTGTGCGCCAAACGGTCTTGTCGAGCTACTTTGGCACCAATATTGTCAGCGATATTTATACCACTGCCTTTCAAATCCCCGATTTGCTGTATTTGGTGATTATTGGCGGCGCGTTGGGCACAGCCTTTATTCCAATTTTTATCGAAGCCTATACCAACCAAACCCATGAACGAGCGTGGCAAGTTGCCAATTTGGTGATTAATGCCGCCTTGGCTGTTTTGAGTGTGGTTTCATTAGCAATTTTGCTGCTGGCCGCCCCGCTACTGCGTTGGCTTAACCCCACTTATACCCCTGAACAACTCGGTTTGGCGATTTATTTGGTGCGCTTATTTATGCTCTCGCCGTTGCTGCTTGGCTTGGGTGGTTTGGCAATGGCAACGCTGAATGCGCTTGATCATTTCACCATGCCAGCCTTGGTTCCGGTGATTTATAACGTGGCGATTATTGCGGGGATTGTGCTAATTGGGCCGTTGCTGGTGCGTTTTGGCTTGGTGCAACACCCGATTAGCGTGGTTGAGCATAATGGCCAAGCGGTGTCGATTGAAGGCGCTGCCTGGGGCGTGGTGCTGGGTGCGTTGCTCTATTTGGTTTGTCAATTGCCGGTGCTCTATCGGGCGGGCTTTCGCTACCAAGTGTTGTTCAATTGGCGCGATGCTGCCTTGCGCCGGATTGGCCTGTTGATGGGGCCGCGGGTCTTTGGCCAAGCAGCGATGCAAATCAACACCATTGCGATTTTCAGCTTTGCCAAATTGCTTGGCGATGGCCGCGCCACGGCGTTGAGCAACGCATTAACGTTGATGTTGTTGCCGCATGGCATTTTTGCCCTGAGCCTAGCAACCGTGATGTTTCCCCAACTCAGTCGCTTGGATGCAGCAGGCGATGAGGAAGGCTTTAATCAAACGACGCGCAGCACCTTGGGCACAGTGTTATGGGCAATTATTCCTGCCGCTGTTGGCTTGCTGCTGCTGGCCACGCCAATTGTCCAAGTGCTGTTCCAACGCGGCAACTTCGATAGCCAATCGACTTTGTGGGTGGTGCAAGCCTTGATGATGTATGCCACAGCGTTGCCAGCATTTGGCGCTGCCGAAATCTTGATTCGCGGCTTTTATGCGCGCCAAGAAACCACAATTCCGGTGGTGATTGGGATTGTGACCGTGGTGTTGAATATTGGGCTGTGTTGGATACTAACTCGTTATAGCACCAGCCATATTGTGCTGGCTGGCGCATTTAGCGTTACCAACAATCTTGAATTGTTGTTGCTGCTGGTGATGTGGCGGCGGCGCAATGGCAACCTTGATGGTGCTGGTCAATTGCAGCGTTCGTTGCTAATTACGCTGCTTAGCTCATTGGCGATGGCGTTGGTGTTGCAAGCGCCGATATTTAGCCTGTTGATTGTTGGCTTGCTTGGCTTAAATTATGGGTGGCGCCGTTTGAAAGCCGAGCCGCTGCCCCAATGGCTGGGCTTTGCAATTGCTGCGATCGGTGGCTTGGGCTTGGCATGGCAAACCAACGTATTCGATCTAAAGGCTTGGGTGCAAATTGCGCCACAAGCCCAAAGTTTATGGAGTTTGCTTGGTTCGCTGGTGGTTAACGGCTTCTTGGCGATTGCGATTTATTTTGCGTGTTCAAGCGCCTTGGGTGCGCCCGAAGCAGCAGTCTGGCAACAACGCATTTTGGGGCGACTGAAACGACGCTAAATCAGCTGTGAGCTAATTCACACTAAAATTGCTCAATTCGTGACAGAACATGACACACAAGCCAATTATAGTATCTCCATCAACAGAAAATTGTTTATGGAGGAACGTATTCATGGCTACACGACGGATTTCAACGCTAGTAATGGCAGTTTTGGGTTTGATTATGTTAGTTGGTTTATTCTTGCCCTATATTCAAAGCACAAGCTCGCCAGATTTAAAGATTAGCGTGTTTCAAGTGCTTGGTGGTGAAATTAGCGATTTGATTCCAGCAGCAAATAAAACAATTTATCTGGTTATCGGTGCTGCTGTGGCAATTGGTGGTTTGTTCGCATTACTGAGCCTGACTGGCAAAAAAGTATTTGGCGTTTTCAGTATTATTGCAAGTTTTTTGATTGCTGCATTCCATGGCTTGCTCACGATTGGATTCTCGGAAAAACGCGATATTGTGGCAGGCTTAGGGTTTTGGTTGCTCTTAGCAGCAAGCTTGGTTTTGTTTGTTACGAGCATTGTCTTTGTTGCGCGTAAACCAAAACTTATCTAATTAATTGTGACGGACGGCGGCAGTTCCACCCAACTGCCGCCGTTTTGTATTTAATTAGCGATTGGATTTAGCAAACGGTAGATACATACGAAAATTCAAATTTGGCACCAGCGTTGGTGTGCGACTTGGGGTGATGGTAATTGTCGCGGGTGTGCCAGTCGCAGTGCGAGTTGGCGTATTGCTTGGTGTCGTCGTTGCAGTACGAGTTGGGGTGTTGCTTGCGGTTGGCGTTGCGGTACCGCCATTGCCTGCCAATCCCAGCTCATACAAATTGGGAAAGTTGCCCGTTAGCAACAACATATTCAGCAAGCGCCAAGCGTTGGGATAATAGCTGTTGGGCGTATCTTTGGTTGCAAGCACGGCGTTGTAGGCTTGTTGCGGCGTGGTTTTCAGGCTGGCGGTTGCAGCGCCACAATTGACAGCTTGCGGAGCTGGCGCGGCCCAAATCGCGGCAGCAGCATTGGCCACGAAGAACACACCGCGATAATTATCAACCGAGGTGCCATCGAGCCGATAGCGCGCTTGTAGGTTGTCGATGCCGACACTACTGAAAAAACCGCCAATTTCGTTCATGGTTTCGCGTGAGCTGGCGGTGTTATACCACGCTTTATCGATTGCGATGCGCCATGCAAAGCGCGCTGCATCGTAGCTCCACCACGCCGATTCCTCAGGCTGCCACGAAACATATTGCACATCGCCATCATATTGATTCCAATTTGGCACCAGTTTGGAGCAATTGCCAGCCTTAGCTTGGACTAAATTGGTAATTGCATAGTTGCGGGTATTGACGGCGGCCCATTCGCTATTTTTATTGGTAAATTTACCAAAAACGGTGCTATAGCCAGGCGAAAAATAAGAGAGATTAACAATACCTTCAGTATATTCGGTCGCTGTTGACCAAGAATCACCTGGCAGCAGCTCGTTGCCTTGGTTGTTGGGCAAACCAGCAGGTGGGTTGCTGCCAGCATGATCAACTTCGTAGCTATAAATATTGTTGATCATCGTGGTTGCTAGGCTGCAATAATTCAAGCCGTTGCTGCTGGCGGGCCAAACCCCTTGTTGCACTTTGACACAGGCATTGACAAGGCCCAAAGCCATATCTTCATCGCCATCGGTCGCAGCGCCGCTCCCATTAATTTGGCCTGGATTGCCGATGTGCCAGTGCATCAAGCCGCGACTGGTCAAATAGTCGCGCGTGAAGAGCCAAAGCCCATCGAAGGTCGTCTGATCATCGAATAACGAGGCAAACAGCAGTCCATAGCCTTGGCCCTCGGAAACCGTCGTGCTATTGCTGACCCCACCAAGAACGCGTAGGCGATTGCCGCCGCCAGCGTTGTTGCTGGTAATTTGGGCGCTTTTCCATTCGTTCCAAGCTTGGGTGAGATCGGTCACATTGTAATTAATGCCAGAAGCTTGATTATAGGGAAAGGTAAAGCCTTGTGGGCTAGCCTTGGCTGCTTGCTCACGTGGCAACGTGAAGCCGAGAGCCACCAAAATTGCCAAAATAAGCCAACGCGTATGGAATGCTTGCTTCATCGTGCTTGCTCCTGCACACAAAAACAAGGATGCAGCTAAAACTGCATCCTTGCAATAAACCGACGGCTAGTATACCAAGAATCTTATGGCGCGACGCTACATGCAGTGCCATTTAAGCTAATGCTGCTTGGCTTCGCGTTGCTGCCGCTGTAGGTTCCTTGGAAGCCAAAGCTCGCAGTGCCACCACTAGCGATCGAGCCATTCCAGCCAGCGCTAGTGACGCTAACGTTTTGGCCACTTTGGCTCACAACGCCATTCCAAAGATTAGTAATTTGTTGATTGCCTGCGAATGTCCAAGCGACATTCCAATTATTAATCGCTGACCCATTGTTGCGAATGCTGACATCGGCGGTGAAGCCATTGCCCCACTGATTGCTGATGGTATAGGTGATTTGGCATGCGCCTGCAATTGGGGTGTTGGTTGGCGGCACGCTAGTTGGCACAGGTGTGTTGGTTGGGCGAATCGTTGGAACTGTTGTATTGGTTGGCAACACATTGGTTGGGACTGGGGTGTTGGTTGCTGGAACTGTCGTATTAGTTGGCAACACGTTGGTTGGGACTGGGGTGTTGGTTGCTGGCACGGTTGTATTAGTTGGCAATGGCGTGCTGGTTGGTGTAACACCGTTGGCCAATTCATAAATATTGGGGAAGTTGCCAGTCAGCAACAACATGCTCATCAAGCGCCAAGCATTGACATAATATGAATTAGGTGCATCTTTGGTTGCTAAAACCATGTTATAGGCTTGTTGCGGGCTGGTTTTGAGCGTGCCCGTGGCAGCACCACAATTGACAGCCTGCGCAGCAGGCGCGGCCCAAATTGCGGCAGCAGCATTGGCCACGAAGAACACGCCGCGATAATTATCAACCGAGGTGCCGTTCATGCGGTAGCGCGCTTGCACGTTTTCGATGCCAACGCTGCTGAAGAAGCCACCAACTTCGTTCATGGTTTCGCGTGAGCTAGCGGTGTTGTACCACGCTTTATCGACAGCAACCCGCCATGCGAAGCGCGCTGCATCATAGCTCCACCAAGCGTATTCTTCTGGCTGCCACGAAACGAGTTGAGCATCGCCATCATATTGGTTCCAGTTGGGTACAAGCTTCGAGCAGTTGCCCGGGCGTGATTGAGCGAGGTTGGTAATTTCATAATTGCGGCTGTTGACCGCTTCCCATTGACTGGTTTTGCCAGTGAATTTACCAAACACGGTGAAATAACCAGGCGAGAAATAGGAAAGATTGACGATCCCTTCTGGATAATCGCGGGCCAAGTTCCAGCCATCGCCGGGCAATAATTCGTTGCCTTGGTTGTTGGGCAAGCCAGCGACTGGGCTTGAGCCTGGGTGATCAACTTCGTAGGTATAAATATTGTTGATCATCGTCGTTGCTAAGCCACAATAATCGAGGCCATTGCTGCTTGGTTGCCAAACGCCCTTGCGCACCTTGACACAAGCATTGAGCAAGCCTAGCGCCATATCTTCATCGCCATCGGTGGCGGCATAGCTCCCGCGCAATTGGCCAGGATTGCCAATGTGCCAGTGCATCAAGCCGTTGGGGTCAAGGTGATCGCTGGTGAACAACCACAAGCCGTCAAGCGTGTTTTGGTCGTCGAAGAGCGAGGCAAACAACATGCCATAGCCTTGGCCTTCGGAAACAGTCGACGAATTATCGACCCCACCCATCACGCGTAGGCGATTGCCGCCACCAGCGTTGTTGGCGGTGATCATGTTGCTTTTCCACTCGTTCCAAGCCTGGGTGAGATCGGACACATTGAAACTAATGCCAGATGGTTGATTATAGGGAAACAACAATGGGCTGACATTATTGCCTTGAGCTGGTTTGGATTGCAACCAGGTCACGCTCATGAGCGTGAGTAACGCCACGAGTAGCAATATTTTGCGCTGCTTTAACATCAAACAACCTCCCAAAAGCACAATTGAGAAAAAAGAGGGCGGGCAATCAATTACTGCCGCCCTCAATGTACTCTTTATTAAAATATTTAATGAACAGGCGAAAAGTTCAAAGTACTATCTAGTAAGTGATGCTCGCCAGCGATTGCTGACGAGCATCGATAACGCTTATTGGAACAAGCGATCGTATTCGGCGTATGCCATTGCGATGTCTGCTTGGGCCCAGAAGCGGTGGTAGGTGAAGGTTGGGGCTGGGCCACCATTGAGGTAGGCTTGCACTGCTGGGAATGCTGGATCATCTTCATACTTGGTGCGAATGCTCAAGAACGTCGATGAATTGTTGATTGGATCACCATTGGCCATGGTGCCAGTCCAGCCGTTTGGCACAGACACTGGATCATCGAAGCGGTTGTAGTCGCGGCGGGTTTCTGGGTTAGCAACGCCCTTATCATCGCGATACTCCGTCCACATGCGGTCGATCAACTCTTTGGCCATGGTTTGTGAAGCAACGTGTTGGGTGCCATAGCGCTTGGTTGCAGCGCTGTAGTACATCAAGGTTTTGGCATAGGCGGCGGCAACACCCACGTCTTGGGTTTTATCAACAACCGTGACGTGCAAGTTGGTGTTGGCGGCTGGGTTGCTGGCGTTCCAAGTCGCTGGTTGGCCAGTCCATGCCAAGGTTGATGGAATTTCGTAGCTGCCATTGCTGGTCAAGGTGGTGTTGGCCAAGGCCCAAGTTACCCACTTGTCGAGCACGTTTTTGGCTTTGACATCGCCTGAAGCGTAGTAGTATTCAGCGACCCGTTCCATCGACCACGCTTGGAAACCAAACCAGGTGTTGCTCGCAGGATCGTGATAGACCGGTTTTTCGTCGTAGGCCATGTTGTAGAAGGTGCTCGTGCCTGCTGGCGGCGTTTCGTAGCGGCCATTCCAGCTGTTGGTAGCGCCACCTGCGATTGCGCCTTCGCTTGATTGCAACCAGGTGTAGAACTCAATTTGGCGGGTCAAGCTGGTGTTCCAGTCGCGAGCGCCGTTGGGTGAAGCTGGTTTGAAGGCTGGTTGGCTGCCCAAGATCCAGGCTGCCATTGGGTTTTGGTAGCCAAAGTGATTGTGGCTGCTGCCGATGCGCCATGCCCAGCCGCCGCCGTTGCCAATCGAGCCGCCCCAAGCGTAGTACCACGACAACAGATAGTGAGCGCTGTTGTAGCCTGAGCCTGCTGGGCACGAGGTTGATTTACAGCCAATTTGCTTGAAGTACTTGTCGAAGAAGGCGTAGCGCAGGTAGTCGCCCATCTTGGAGGCTTTGGTTACCAAGCCATTGACGATTGGTGAGCCGCCTTGTTCGTCGGCCCATACTTTAGCCCAGTAGATTGCTTGGACAGCGCGGGCATCAGCATCGGGAGCGTTGGTGTAGCGCCATTGGCGAGCGTAGCTAGCATCGCCAGTGAACAAGTCTAAGAAGCCGTTGGGGCCGCCATCGTTGAAACTTTCCCACGATGGATGGGGCACGGTTTCCCACACTGATTCTTGTGCGCCACGTTGGAAGGTGTTGATATATGATGGTTTGCTGGTGCCATCGCCACGGCGGCCATAGCCATACCAGTTATCGACGTCGAGCAACCAGTGCATGCCATAAACATCGCTGGTGCCATAGGCCGAGCGCAATTCAGCGGCAATTGGGTCTTGGCCAACTGAAACGTTAGTTTGCAATTGTGATGGATATTGGCTAGGCAGTTCCCATTCGCCAGCGTAGGTGGCTGGGCTATTGGCATTGTATGAACCACTGCTTGGTTGATCTTGGCTGGTTGGAATGATGTACATTTCCATGTTGCGCCAAGCATCGGCTAATGGTTGCCAGTTGCCAGTTGCTTCGCCGTACATGGCTTCGAGCCACAACCAGTAGCTATAGGCTTCGGAAGTGGTTTCGTGGCCATAATCTGGGGCTTCGACAATCAAGGTTTCGATTGAGTGATAGGGCACACCTTCGGCGCTGAAGTAACCATTGGCTGGGTTTTTCAACTCAGCGTACAGCTCTAAGAAGCGTTGATCATACGTATCATCGCCTGGGAGCGTTGGCGTGCTGGTTGGTGGTACCACGGTTGGCGTATTGGTTGGCCGTGGGGTGCTGGTTGGGCCGTTGGTTGCGGTTGGTGGCACGGTTGTGTTGGTTGGCCGCGTCGTTGCGGTTGGCGGCACAGCCGTGTTGGTTGGTGGTACAACGACGGTGTTAGTTGGCCGCGTCGTTGCGGTTGGTGGCACGCTGGTATTGGTTGGGCCACTGGTTGGGGTTGGGGTGTTTTCACCACAAACCACGCCATTTAAGGTAAACACGGTTGGCAGGGCGTTAGCTCCGCTGTAGGTACCTTGGAACCCAACGTTAACAGCGCCACCGCTGCTAATTGCCCCGTTCCAGCCAGCGTTGCTGACCGTCACTTGGTTACCGGTTTGGCTGACAACTCCGTTCCAGAGGTTGCTAATTTGCTGATTGCCAGCAAACGTCCAGCTGAGCGTCCAGCTACTGAGGGCTGCGCCATTATTCTGAATGTTGACATCACCTAAGAAGCCATTGCCCCATTGATTGGGAACGCGATAGGTGACAACACAACTGGCAGCAGCGGCGGTTGGCTTGGCATTATGGGTGGTTAATAAGCCACCAATCATTGTTAGCAGCGCTAACAACATCGCCCCACGGGCATAATAGTGCCGAGACATACATGCTCCTTGGATAAATAAAAAGTTCGGAGACAATACGAAGCGAACCTCTGCCCAATCGACGGCAGAGCTATCTATTTCCATACAACTGGCCTAGCCTGGCCCGGGCAATGTTTGCAGCAAACAGCGCGGATCGTTCGCTGCAAACATTGCCGAGGATTTGCCGAGCAGTTGGTTATGGCACAAGCGTACAAGCAGCGCCATTTAGGCTGAAGCTTGTAGGAATGCTATTGGTTCCGCTGTAGGTTGCTTGGAAGCCAACATTGACCGAGCCGCCACTGGCGAGATTTCCGTTCCAGCCAGCGTTGCTGACCGTGACGTTTTGCCCAGTTTGGCTGACCACGCCGCTCCAGAGGTTGCTGATTTGTTGATTGCCAGCAAAGCTCCAGGTCAGCGCCCAGCTGTTGATGGCTGCGCCACCGTTGGTGATGGTCACATCGCCAACAAAGCCGCTGCCCCAATCGTTGGCAAGGCGATATTTGACTTGGCATGCGCCAGCAACAGGCGTGTTGGTTGGCAATGGTGTGTTGGTTGGCAACGCGGTTGCGCTTGGCAATGGCGTTGGGGTGTTGGTTGGGCGGATGGTTGGAGTGAGGCTTGGGCCAACGGTTGGAGTTGCAGTGTTGGTGGGACGAGTCGTTGGCAAGCTGGTTGCGGTTGGCGTAACGTTGCTGCCACCTGGCTCGTCGCCAAAGACCTTCAGGCCATTGTCGTAGACTGGAATCCGGCGGGTTTTGACCCGATCGGTGCTGGTGCCAACACCATTGAACGACCAGTCATTGGTGTTGTCCCATTGTTGGGCGTTGGTGGTGGTTGGCAAAGAAAGCCGAAATTGCACTTCTTTGCGTGATTCGGATTGGCCACCTGGATAGACATTGACTCCGTTGAAGCTCACTTCGACGTAGTAAATTGTGCCAGCCCATGGCTTGAGCGCTGAAACGCCTGAGCCTTGGTTATAGGCTGTGCTCACTGTAACGTCGCTCAAGCCATAGCCAGCAGCAAACACTTCGCTCAAATCAACAAAGTAGCGATAGCTGAGCTTGGTGCTGTTGCGGGCTGGCCAAGCACTTTGGTTGTGCAACACGCCGCTAATTTCGATGAAGCGGGGGCCTGAAGCATTCACTTTGGCTTCCACGAAAAATTCATCTTCAGGTGTTTCAATTGGTGGGAAGCTGGCGAGTGGTTCGCCGCCAAATTCGCGATACATACGTGCCAAGGCGCTGGTGAAGCCAGCGTTATAGTCGGTCGCCACTTCGTTGGCCACATAATCGTTGCGGCTATCGGTGTAGGCATCGCCTGCACCCTTGGCTGGGCCGCCAACCAACGCGCCGTACAAAATATGGCGTTGATTGACTGGATTGCTCAATGAGTCAGTCCATGAGCCGTGAGCGGTGCGATGGTGCACATTGACTGGCGAATTATTGCCGAAGCCGACGACATAGCTGCTATTGCGGGGATTGCTGCCCAGCATATAGTTGATTTGGCTGACCGCAAAATCGTGATAGCGCGCTTTTTTGGTGGCATCAGTAATGTAGTCGCTGTAGACAAAAGCGGCGAATGAGGTGTTGGCCGAGTAGCGCAAGGCTCCCCAAGTATCCAACTGGGCCAAACCGCCTGGCGAATAGGTGATGCGTTGGCCGTTATAACCAACCGTCCAATAATCCAACCAGCGTTCAGTATCATCTTTGTATTGTTGTTTGCCTGTCAATTTGGCCAGCAACAAATAGCAGCCATAGGATTTATCGTCCCAGGCGATGCTCCAGCGATATGATTTGATGGTGCTTTGGGGTTCGGTGCTGAGGTTGGCATAATATTGTTCGGCTTTGTTGAGGTAGCTGGCCTCGTTGGTTGCCCGATACAACCAAATTGCACCCCAGACCAACTCATCGTTGTAGCCGCTCCACGAATTGTAATAGGTGGTGGCATCGGTGATACAGTCGCTATATTTGCCGCGCACTGTGTCGGCAAAGGTATAGAGTTGGCGGGCATGGCTCAGCAAGGTATCAGCATAGGCTGGGTCGGTTGGCCGAAACACAATCGACGAGGCGGCCATGGCAGCGGCGGTTTCGCCAGCCAAATCCGAACCACCACAGGTTGCATCGATTTTGTATGAAGGACGTGGCCCTGCTTGATCATCGAGATGAACAATTTCTGCTGGCCCCCAGAAGGCGTGGTCTTTGCCACCATTGCCAACTTGGCCATAGAGCACATTGGGCGAGGGATGGGCATTGATGAAGTAGTTGTTGACGAAGCGCAAGTTGTTCAGCAATTCGTCAAGCTGGCCGCTTTGGGCATAGGCATCGCGATATTCAACCGCGCCCCACGCCAGCATTGTGGCCGAAGCTGCCATTGGAAAGCCGAATTTGACGTGGTCGCCAGCGTCGAACCAGCCGCCACTGAGATTAAGCCCAACGTCAGCGCCATCGTTGAGCACTGAATCGCCGCGCCATGTCACGCGGTTCCAACTTGGTTTTGGGCCTGCCTGTTGTGCTTCGTAGAAGAAAAAGGACTTTTGCAGTGCTTCGCCGTAGGCATACAGCGGCGCGGCTGCTTTGGTGGGGGTGGTTGGGCTAAGAACTAACCCTGCAATCATCAAACAAGCAACGATTCCGGCGAAAAGTCGCCAGCGTTGGCTCGAACGTTCGAGCGGTGTACTCATCATTGGACACTCCTTCCTACATTGAAGGCTTTAATGTTGATTGCATGTACTTGGCTGCTGTGTGGCACAACAGCCCGATCATGGACGCTGTGGCTTCAGCGCGCTTGTTTGGACAATTGAGACCGCTCCCAATTGCTTTCGATCAAGCGTTGGCTGCGTGGTTGAGGAGGAAGGCGAGTGATGGAGGAGTAGAATGAGATCGCTCCCAAACACAGGTTGTTATGAAAGTAAAAATATCTTAAATGATTCGTTGCAACTTGTCAAGCGTATATTTTAAAAACTTTTTAGATTTGAAATTTGCCTATTTTAAAGGGCTGAAAGCCTACTACACAACCAAGAATAGCCCAAAAGAGCGTTTTGAGCCAAGCACAGCTTGACAAAATACATAAGATCTTTTATTCTCTCTTCAAGACTTCTGAGACCGGTTCCAAAGTATTTTAAATCAGTTTGTGGGGTTTCACCGTGGAACAACTCACGATTCGTCAAATAGCCCAACTTGCGAATGTTTCACGCTCAACCGTTTCGCGGGTAATTAATAATCATCCCAGCGTGCGGCCTGAAGTGCGACAACGGGTGTTGGAAGTTATTCGCGAACAAGAATATGTTCCGCAGGCAGCCGCACGTAGTCTGGCAAGCCGCCGAACCAATGTGGTGACCCTGTTGATCCCACGCAGCTCGGCAGTTATCTTCACTGACCCATTCTTCCCTTTAATTATTCAAGGAATTACCGAAACCTGTTCAGAACGGGATTACTCGGTGATGCTCTCGATGGTGACGGGGCTCCAAGAACGGGATTTCTATCAGCGGGTATTACGCAGTCGGATGACCGACGGTCTGTTGATGCTTTCGAGCGATATTGATGACCCAGTTTTGCCCTTGTTGATTAACGACCAAATGCCGTTGGTCTTAATTGGCGAACACCCCTATATGCAACCAATGTATACCGTTGATGTGGCAAATCGGGCAGGTGCAGTGCTGGCAGTCAATCATTTATTGCAACTTGGGCATCGCCGGATTGGGGCAATTACAGGCCTACTTCAGATGAAAACCGCCATTGATCGACGTGATGGCTACAAGCAATCGCTGTTGCAAGCAGGCGTCGCCATCGAGCATCAATTGATGATTGAGGGCGAATTTACCCAAGAGGGTGGCTATGCTGCAATGCGTCAATTGCTAAGCCTCGAAAATCGACCAAGCGCTGTCTTTGTGGCAAGCGACACCATGGCGTTAGGAGCCTTACGGGCTATTTACGAGGCCGGTTTACATGCCCCGCATGATATTTCCTTGATAGGCTTTGACGATGTGCCAGGCGCGGCCTACACAACCCCCGCCCTGACAACAATTCACCAACCGATTCAAAAACTCGGAAGTACCGCCGCTACGATGTTGCTTGACCATCTCGAAGGGCGACCACCGCTTCAGCAACACATCCGTCTCTCACCTTCGTTAGTCTTACGCCAATCGTGCGGACCACGGGTTTCATAAACCCGCCGGATTCACTAGATCGCATGGTCTGATCGAACACGGGAGTTTTTGGGAGCGATCCCAAATGCGTTCGCATTGGACACTGATGTTCAACCTACTCAACGCCGGAATCAAGGAGGATTCGTATGCAACGCTCACGCCGTCCGTTTATTAATTGGCTGACCCTCTTAACCCTGATCTCAATGATCTTAGTTGCTTGTGGTGGTGCTGAGACCGCTCCCACCGCAACCACTGCGCCAGCTGCAACCGCAACGACTGCGGCCCAAGTTGAGCCAACCACTGCGGCAACTGCCGAAACCGCAGCAACCACCGAACCAGCAACCGCTGAGCCAGTTGCTGGCGAAGTAACCTTGAAGCTGTGGCACATGCCAAACGGTGCTGCTCCAGCAGATGCTATCCAAGCAGAAATCGATGCTTTCGAAAAAGCTAACCCAGGCATTAACGTTGAGCCAGAAATGCTCGACTGGGGTGCAGCATTCCAACGCATCCAAACCTCGGTGCAAGGTGGCGAAGGCCCATGTTTGACCCAATTGGGTACGACCTGGAACCCAACCTTTGCTGCAATGGGTGGTTTGCGCCCATTCACCGCTGAAGAAATCACCGCCATGGGTGGCAGCGATAGCTTCGTCGCCGCTTCATGGGCAACCTCACAATTGCAAGGCATGGAAGGCACGTTCTCGATTCCATGGTTTGCTGATGTGCGCGCCTTGGCCTATCGCAAAGACTTGTTGGAAAAAGCTGGCTTGAAGCCAGAAGATGCCTTCAAGGATTGGGCTAGCTTCAAAACCACCTTGGCTACCATCCAAGAACAAAATCCTGACGTTGCTGGGATCGCTTTCCCAGGCCGCAACGACTGGAACGTTTGGCAAAATAGCTCAATGTGGATCTGGAATAGCGGTGGCGATTTGTTGAGCAGTGATCTCAGCGAAGCAACCTTCAACTCAGATGCAGCTGTGACTGGGGTTTCAGAATTTGCTAACCTCTACAGCAGCAAATTGACCGTCACCAACACCTTGGAATTGAACTCAGCCCAAGTTGATGCTAGCTTCGGCGATGGCCGCACTTTCAGCGCCATCACTGGCCCATGGTTGATCAGCAATGCTCGCACTGCTGCTGACGCTGGTGGCTGGGCTAACCGCACCGTAGCCGACAACTTGGCTTATGCCGAATTCCCAGCAGGCCCAGGTGGCTCATACACCTTCGTTGGTGGTAGCAACTTGGCTATCTTGAAGAGCTGCGAAAACGCCGAAGCCGCTGTCAAGTTCGTTCAATTCTTGGCTGGTAACGAATCACAATTACGCTACAGCCAAGCAATCGGGATGTTGCCAGCAACCAAGACCGCTCAAGCAGATGCAAGCATCGCCAACGATCCGTTGTACAGCGTGTTCATCTCAGCTGCCGCTAAAGGCAAGACCTCAGCACCTATTGCTGAATGGGGTCAAGTTGAGAGCGTGCTCAACGAACAACTTGGTTCACTCTGGGACGATGTAGCAACCGCTGGCGGCCCAGTCAGCGCTGAAGTCGTCAAGACCCGCTTGGATCAAGCTGCTCAAACCGTCAACGAATTGTTGGGTAACTAATCGGACTGATGCTAGGATGCAGGCAGCTTGCTGCTTGCATCCTAGTAGCGACAGCATCCACGCAATGGAGCGACGTTTATGGCTCTGGCACCAAAAAAAAATAAACTCTCATTGTGGCAACGGATTCGGCAAAACAGCCTAGCATATAAATTTATCGCTCCAACCTTTGTAGCGATGCTGGTTGTGCACTTGATTCCGATTGTGCAAGGCTTGTATCTTTCACTCCTCGACGTTCGCCTTACCACCCTGACCCTCTACCTCAAAGCTCCATTTGTTGGGCTGAAATACTACATCGAAGTATTCAACGCGATTTTTGGCATCGGCGAAGATGGCACCAGCTCGCGGGTAACTGGCCTAATTAATGCAGCCTCAAATACCTTAGTCTATACAATTTGGACGAATATTGGCACCTTGGGCCTTGGTTTGATTTTGGCTATGCTGCTGAATCGTAATTTCCGCTGGCGCGGGATTGCCCGAACCTTGGTCTTGTTGCCGTGGGTTGTGCCCACTTTCGTCACTGGCACGATTTTCAATTTTATTTGGCTCGAACAAGGTGGCCTTGCCAATCGCATTTTGCTTGGCTTGAACATTATTGATATGCCAATAACCTGGTTGATTGGCCCGAACTCGCTGTATGCCTTGGTGATTGCCACGGTTTGGCGCGGCTTGCCCTTCACCACAATTATGTTCCTCGCGGCTATTCAGGTGATTCCAACCGACTTATATGAGGCGGCCTCACTTGATGGTGCCAATGGTTGGCAGCGCTTTCGCCACATTACCTTGCCCTTGATTAAGCCAATTGCTGGAACTCAAGTGTTGTTTGGCTTGATCAATGGTTTCTATGGTGGCTATAATATCGCTGTCCAAATGTTTGGCGGTGGTACCGGTTTCGCTGGCGAATACGCCGACTTGCTCGTCCCTGCAATTACCCGTCAAACCTGGGAACGTCACCTATATGGATTTGGTTCGGCAGCCTCAGTGATTCTGATGGGCATGCTGTTGATTTTTGTTGGCATTTGGTATCGTGCATTCCGCGATAGCTTGCGGGCTGAATAAGGAGGCCGTTTATGGGTGTTTCGCTCAGTAAAAAGGCCGAATCGGCCCGATCTGCACGCGCAACGATCAATTACAAAGCATGGTTGCTCGATCGTGGGGGCGATATCTTATTGCTGGTGATCATTGCCTTAATGTTGTTGCCAATTATCTTCTTGATTGTTGGCTCGTTCAAATCGCGCGAAGAGTTTGCAGTGGGCAGTAATTTCTTCCCCAGCGACTGGCGATTTGAAAATTATAGCGAGATGTGGACACGGGTTAAGTTTGGCACCTATTTCAGCAATAGCTTAATTATTTGTGGCATTACCACGCTGGTGGTCACGATTTTGGCATCGATGTCGGGCTATGCCTTGGCCCGTTTTCGCTTCCCTGGTGCTGGCGGGTTGAGTATGGCGATTTTGGGAACCCAATTAGTGCCTGGCACGCTGTTCCTGATTCCGTTGTATATGACCTTCCTTTGGATGAAAAATAACCTTGGAATTCCCTTGATTGGCACCAATTTTGGCGCGATTGTGCTGTATGTTGGGTTCTTTTTGCCAATCTCGCTTTGGATTCAACGCAGTTTCTTTGCGACGATTCCAATCGATTTGGAAGAACAAGCCATGGTCGATGGGGCAACGCGCTTCCAAGCCTTTGTCTATATCGTTATGCCATTGGCCGGCCCAGGCGTCATTTCAACCGCGATCTTTGTGTTCTTGACTGCATGGGACGAATTGTTGTTCGCATGGGTCTTGAATGTTCAAACGATTCCGGTCGGAATTCGCCAATTTACCGGGGTTGCTGGCTCGCAAAATCGCTACGAGTTGCTTTCGGCAGCCTCGGTGGTGATTATTCTGCCAGTTGCTGCGATGTTCTTCCTGTTACAAAAGCGCTTTATCGCTGGCCTTACCGCTGGCGCTGTCAAATAGATTTATTTTCTCAACAACCGGGACAAAGGCGTGCAGACTTTGGCGTTGCTGAGGTCTGCACGTCGCTTTGTTATTTATCGAGCAGTGTTTGGCAATCGCAACCAAACATAGGAGCACAGGATCATGACCGAACAACGCCACCACCCCTCAATTCCTCTCGCAGCGTGGCAACGCCCGCTTGGCCTCGATTATCCGAATGCGGCGATTGCCGCCCACGATCATGGGCCAATTATTGACGATGGAGTCTTTCACGGTTTGCCAATTGGTGGCATGGGTAGCGGGGCGATTGGCCGCAACTTTCGCGGCGATTGGTCACGCTGGCATTTAGAAGTTGGCAAACACATCCATCGCAGCGTTTGGCCGAATCAATGGAGTGTTTTCTGGCAAACTGCCAGTCAACAAGCAGCCCAAGTGTTGTGTACAACCCAACCAGATACTGATGAATTGAGCAGCTGGAATTGGAATTATCCCGTTGGCGCTGGCAATTATCATGCGCTGTTTCCCCGCGCTTGGTTCGATTATCAACACCCAGATTGGCCGCTCGAATTGGTGCAAGAGCAATTTTCACCAGTCTTGGCTGGCAATCTCAAGGAAAGCAGCTTCCCTGTTGGCGTGTTTACGTGGCGCGTAACCAATCGTGGCAGCGAAACAGTGCGCTTGGGATTGATGCTGACCTGGGAGCATACCCGCGCCGTTGAAGCAGCAGGCCTGAACTTGCAACGCCAACACAGCGCTTGGCACGATGGCAATACGACTGGCGTGACCTTGAGCCAAACCAGCGATCAAGCCTTGAGTAGCCACAATGGCACTTGGGCGTTGGCCGTGCAAGCCCCAGAATCGGCGAGCGTCAGCCAATGGACGTGTTGGGATGTAGCCCAAGATGCAGCAGCGTTGTGGCAAGATTTTGCCAGCGATGGTCAATTGGCTCAATATCCAACCAGCCAATCGGTAGCCGCCGACCAACGTAGCGCTACCGCAATTGCCGTAACCCTCGAACTTGCGCCCGGTGAAAGCGCCGTGATTCCGTTCAGCCTCGCTTGGGATTTTCCAATTGTCGAGTTTGCTGATGAAAGCCGCTGGTACAAGCGCTACACTCATTTTTGGGGCACAAACGGCGATCAAGCCCAAGCTTTGGCAACTGCTAGTTTGAACAACGCCAATGCTTGGCGCACGGCAATTGAAGCTTGGCAAAACCCTATTTTGAATGACGATCAACGGCCACAGTGGTATAAATCTGCTCTTTTTAACGAACTGTATTATTTGGTTGATGGCGGCACGTTGTGGGTTGATCGCGCTGTGGGCGAGCCTGAACCTGCTGAGGATTCGGTAGGCTTGTTTAGCTACCTCGAATGCTACGATTATCCATTCTATGGCACGCTCGATGTGTCGTTTTATAGCTCGTGGAGCATCTTGGCCTTGTGGCCAGAGCTTGAACGCGGCGAAATTATTGCCTTCTCCAAAACCGTCAATGATGCTGATGATACGGTTGTGACGATTGTGGCAACCCAAGTGCAAGCGATTCGCAAAGCAGCGGGAGCCTTGCCCCACGATCTTGGTGCGCCCAAAGAGCAACCACTGATCAAAACCAATGCCTACGACTTCCAAGACATCAACAATTGGAAAGATCTCAACCTCAAGTATATTTTGCGCATCTATCGTGATGTAAGCTTGTGGAACGATCAGGCCATGCTTGAAGCAACGTGGTCAACAATTCCAACCGCCTTGGAATACGTGCATCAATTTGATAGCGATGGCGATGGCTTGCTTGATCATAGTGGAGCCGACCAAACCTACGATACCTGGGCGATGAGCGGGGCTGCTAGCTACTCGGCTAGCTTGTTGATTTGTGCCTTGGAAGCGGCAATTCGCTTGGCCCAACGCATGGGCGAGCATGCGCAAGCAGATGCTTGGAGCGAATGGTTGGCTGCTGCCCGCCAAAGTTTTGAAACTAAGCTTTGGAACGGCACTTACTTCCGCTATCACACTGCCGATACCGATTTGCGCGAAGTGATTATGGCCGACCAGTTGGTGGGCCAATGGTATGCAGGTGCAATTGGCTTGCCAGCGGTCGCCCCGCACGCCATGATTCGCTCGGCCTTGCAAACGGTCTATCGCTTCAACGTCATGCACTATGCCAACGGCGCATTGGGTGCGGTCAATGGCATGCATCCAGATGGCACGGTTGATACCAGCTCGAACCAAGCTAGCGAAGTTTGGAGCGGCACGACCTACGCAATCGCGGCCATGATGCTGCAAGAAGGCTTGGATGTGGAAGGCTGGCAAACCGCTTGGGGAGCCTATAACGCCACCTATAACGAACTTGGTTTGTGGTTCCGTACACCAGAAGCATGGGGCGTGGAGCGAACTTTCCGCGCCAGTATGTATATGCGGCCACAATCGATTTGGGCAATTGAGCATGCCTTAGCGGTGCGTGCCAACAAAGCCTGATTAGCGGACAAGCCTCGCTTGTCGAACCTCTTCGCGTCGCCTTGACGCAACCATGCTTTAAAACCACGCTGGATTCTGGCCCAGCGTGGTTTTGCACTTACCACCGATCAACCATATCTTTGGCTTCTTTCAAGCCCAAATTAGTTGCTTGACGCACCAGCTTAATTGCCTGAATTTTGTTGCCTTGGCGGGCGATGGCTTGGGCTTCGCGCAAGAGATCTTCGGGCAAGACTTGAGCTTGAGGCGTAGCGCGATTTGCACTCATCAGCTGGCTGGGATTTTCGCCGCGTTCAATCATTTCGACATAATCTTTGGCTTCTTTGAGGCCAAGGTTGGTTTGCAGCCGCACTTGCTTGATTGCCTCGATCTTCTTGCCTTGGAGTAATAAGCCTTGAATAGCTGCTTGATCGATTGGCTTGGAATCGAAGCCAAGGCCAAATTGAGCACTTGAATTTGGCTCGAAGCTTGGCGTGCGGGCTGGATTGATTGGGGTTTGCTGGAGATTAATGCTGCTACTTGGCCGTTCTGAGCGTTTGCTCCAACGCCAAATCATAATCCCAATAAAGATTGCGGTTGAGATCCACCAAATTTCATTCGGCATATCATTGCTCCATTTAACTGAATGTTATATTGAGAGTGTATGTGAATCTATCATCAATGCAAGGACGAAGCGCGGAACCACGAAGGGCACGAAGCGCACGAAGGCTATTTTAGTCACAGATTCCACAGATTATTTTTGATTTCTGCACTTTATGCTCTCTGTTCTATTTAGGATCAAGACGTGGCAGCAGCACCAAGAATTTCTTTTGCAAGGCCGAAGTTGATCCACGAAGGGCACGAAGTACAGAACCGCGAATTCCATGAATAATTATGTTTTAGCCACAGATTTCATAGATTATTTTTAATTTTTGACTTTTGCTTTCTGATTTGGTTTTGCCTTCATCCCTCATCCTTCATCCTTCTTCTGAGTATAATTAAACCAATGGCTTATTCAATAGAGGAGGCTGCTGATGCAGATCACCATTACCTTTTGCATGTATTGAAACTACACCCCGCGTGCTGTCAGTTTGGCAGCCCAACTGTTGGACATTCATCGCCAAGCGATTCAGCAACTGAGCCTCGTTCCCTCGAAGGGTGGTTGTTTTGAAGTTGAAGTTAATGGGCAATTGCTCTATAGCAAACTTCAGACCGAACGCCATGCCGAGGCGGGCGAAGTCGAGGCCTTGATCGCTGCCTATCGCGACCAACAAGCCTAAACCGCTGCTGCAAGCTCACTTGCGGCATGCAGCGGGCTTGCAGCTTTCACAGGGCCAAATCCGCATGCTATAATCGCAGCCACAGCATCCTAAGCAAGGAGTCTCCCGTGTTGGTTTTGATCACCGGTTCCAGTGGGCAGATTGGCACCAATTTGGCGCTACGCCTTCTCGCAGATGGCCATGAAGTGTTTGGAGTTGATCAACGGGTCAACACGTGGACAAAAGCTTTTGAGTATGTGATTCAGGATTTAGGGGCACCCTACCGCGATTTCGAAGGCGGTATTGGCGGCGTGCCCTATCCCAAGCCCGATGTCGTGGTCCACTTGGCGGCCAATGCCAAAGTTCACGAATTGGTGACCTATCCGCACCGAGCGTTGGAAAATGTGATGACCACCTATAACGTATTGGAATACTGTCGCCATCAACAAGTGCCAATCATTTTTAGCTCATCACGTGAAGTCTATGGTGATATTCATCGCTACTTAACCGAAGAAGCCCAAGCCGACTTTGTATATACCGAAAGTCCATATTCAGCCTCAAAAATCAGCGGCGAAGCATTTATCTATTCCTATGCCCGATGTTACAACCTGCCCTATTTGGTTTTTCGCTTTTCGAATGTCTATGGGCGCTACGATAACGACATCGAACGTATGGAACGGGTAATTCCCCTGTTCATTCGCCGCATTCGCGACGGCCAACCTGTGACCGTCTTTGGGCGTGAAAAAACCCTCGATTTCACCTACGTCGACGATTGTGTCGATGGGATTGTGCGCGGAATCGAGCGGATTGTCAGTGGCCACGTTGCCAATCAGACCTTTAATTTAGCCTATGGCGAAGGCAATACCCTGGTTCGTATGGCCGAATTGATCGCCGAGGCGTTGCAAATTGAAGCAACGATTAACGTGCAACCGTCAAAACTCGCTGGTGAAGTCACCTACTATGTGGCCAACATCGGGCGAGCACGCCAACTCTTGGGTTACACGCCCCAAGTTGCTTTAGCCGAAGGCTTACGGCGAGCTGTCGCGTGGAACATTGCGTGGGATGAGGAACAGCGGCGATGACAGAACGATCACGGCAACGCGGCCATCGACAGCTGCAAACGCTGGCTAGCAAACGGATTCAAACTCGGCTTTTAGCGCTTTCACGGATCATGAACGATATTATGAATGTTGATGATCCTGCGCGCTTGATCACCGCCGCTAGTGCTCAATTGCGCCACGTTTTAGCTGTCGATGCGATTGCAGTGTGGTTTTATAGTCCTACTTCACATCGTTACCTGCTAAGCCACTTCAATAATGCCAGCCACGAGGATTTTAGTGCTGATGATCGCGAGGCGCTCAGTGCCTTGCAAGTGCGCAGCGGCGAGGCGCTGGCTGGGCGCGTCATCAGCGAAGGCCATGCGATTACCGCAAGCAACGTCGATGAATATCGGGCCATGTTTGGGGCGTTGGGTCGCCGCCGCGAGGCGCTTTTCAATCGTTGGCGCGCCTTATTGCCCATTTCGTTTCAAGTAACTGCGTTTACCTTGGGTGGCAATGGGCGGCCCAGCGGCGTAATTGAGTTTTTTTGTAGCAAACCCAGCCTCAACGCCAATTCGGCTGCTTGGTTGCAACCAACCCTCGATCAACTGGGTTCGTTGTTGCAGTTGGTGCGCCAACAGGCCGATGCCCGTGGCCAACGCCGCCGCTTGGCTGCACTCGATGCAGTTGTCACTGCAATCAGCACCTCATCCGATTTGCCCGACTTGCTGAATGTGGCTTTGTTGGTGGTGATTGAGGTCGTCAGCGCCAATGGAGGAGCAATTTGTTTGGCCTCGCCTGGTGGCCGCAGCATGTCGTTGGCCGCTCAACACCAACTTCCGCCGCGTGAGGCGCTGCTGCTTGGTTCGAGCCAAGCCAATAGCGTGCTCGAAGATGTAGTCTATTACGGCCAGCCAACCTTGCGACCAGTCATCAGCACCAGCGATCTTGGCGAAGATATTATGGGGCGGGCGGCAATGCCACTCTTGGCAGGCGGCACAATCGTCGGCGTTTTGGTGTTGTATGGCAATTACCAAACCTTGGCCACCAACATCGATTGGCCCTCGCTGGTTTCAATGGGTTCGCAAATTGGGATTGCAATTGCCAATACCCGTTTATATGAAGAAAGCCAGCGCGAACGCCAACGACTTGGCACGGTGATCGAATCAATTGCCGATGGCGTGGCGATTTGTAATGGGATTGGCGAGTTGATTTTGGCCAACGAAACTGCCGCCGGTTTGTTGGAAATTTCGATTTTGCCAACCTTGGCGACGAGCAGCGAAGCAGGCGCACGTTATCTCGATGGCAGTTTTGTTGAAGCCGATATGTTGCCGTTTGCCCGCGCCTTGGCTGGCGAAGTCTTTCGCGATTATCGTTTGATTGTGCCTGGTAGCCAAGATCAAGATGTGGTGCTGAGCTTTAGTGGTGCGCCCTTGCGCCGTTCAGTATTAATTGATAGTGGCGATACTTCGTTTGATGGCGCGGTGATTGTGTTTCGAGATATTACCGAGCAACGCCGTTTGGAAGAAGCCAAAGATGAGTTTTTGGCGGTTGCTGCCCACGAGTTACGCTCGCCATTGGCCGCAATCAAAGGCTATAGCGATTTACTGCTGCGCCGCGAGTTGAAGCAAGCCACTGAAGGCCGCGATTTACGCGGCTTTATTACGCTTAGCCAGCAAGTTAATATTATGGTGCAATTGGTCGATAACTTGCTTGATGTGTCGCGAATTGATGCAGAGCGCTATACGATTCAGCTTGATGCTGTTGATTTGGGTATTTTGCTTGATTCAGTTGTGAACCAAGCTCGTCAAACAGCCAACCATCATACCCTGCACTTTGAGCAACTCAATCACAGCGTTGTGTATGGCGATTCGCTGAAATTGCGCCAAGTTGCCACCAACTTTTTGACCAACGCCATTCGCTATAGCCCACAACAAACCCAAATTTGGGTGCAGGTGTTTAGCGATGAACATTTTGGCTATGTGCAAGTTGATGATCAAGGGCCAGGCATTCCCCAAGCCCAACGCGAACGTTTGTTTGAACGCTACTACAGAGTGCCGGGGATTCGGCGCACTGGCTCAAGCACCGAAGGCTTAGGTTTAGGCTTGTATTTATGTCGCGAAATTATTACACTGCACAATGGGCGGATTTGGGTTGATAGCGCACCGAGCGGCGGCGCACGCTTCTGCATCGCCATCCCGCGCTATATTCCTGAAAAACATGAAACCAACACCACCCAAACCACCCTCGATCTCGATGCATTTTTATTCTCGCCCCAACCAGGCCGGAGGAATGATGAATAGTAGTGTGATTGCAGTATTACGGCGCGTCGATATTTTTGCTGGACTAAACGATCTCGAATTAAGCCAAATTGCCCAGCTTTGCAAAGTTGCCAAAGCCAAAAAAGGCCAAATTATCTTTCGCGAAGATAGTGATGGCGATGATTTGTATGTTGTGCACGATGGCGCGGTGGAAATTCAAGTTCAGACCCGTGGCTCCGACGGCCAAAGCCGCTTATCAACAATTAACACTGCCTACGAAGGCCAAGCGTTTGGCGAAATTGCCATGCTTGGCGGCGGCAGTCGTTCGGCCACTGCGGTTGCCAGCATGAACCCAACCACCTTATTGGTGATCAATGGGCCTGAACTTTCGGCGCTCTGCGATACCAACACCGCGATTGGCTACCGCATTATGCGCAACTTCATCAATGATATGATTTACAAGTTGCGCTCAGCTTCGTTGCTCCTGCGCGGGCATATCAAATGGCAAGATAATCAATTGAGCCAAATTGAATAATTAGGTATCTGCAATTGAGGATCAAAAAACGCGTGGTAACTCCTACCACGCGTTTCTTTTTTGGGGTTTCGATATTATTGCTTGGGGAAAAATTCTGCTGAGCGCTCGGTTGCAGGCGGCTATTGAGAATCATCCCCAGTTGCCCGTTCAGAAAGCGAGTTTTATGCGGTGCTGCCAGTTCTTGTTTATGGCTCGGAATACCATGGTGCTTGACTTGTATCCCCCATCGAATCCCCCTCGACAACGCATCTATGGATGGAGTATACTCGTCTTCGAGATGGAAGAGAAGCTAGAATAATTCCCCTTTTTGAATCAATCCCTACCTAGCAAAATCTCTATCCTCCCATCTCAATCGCCCTATGTTGTATGGGTGAAAGGGAGCTATTAATGTATTAAATCAATTCATATCCTCTTCGTTCAGGCTGGTTAACGTGTGCAACGCGTGCTACTGGATGGCAATAGTTGGCGGCTTGCTGCGACTCGGCTTAAAGGATTCTGTATGAAACGTTATCTATGCTCAGTTCTTGGCGCGTTGGTTCTGGTTTTTGGGGGATGTGGGCCAAGCCAACCTGATCCAACGGCTCAAGCAATTACCTATCGCCTTGCCAAAGAAGGTGAAGGAAGGCATTTTGGTGATGATGCAAAAGTCTACCTTCCCAAGAACTGTTTCGATCTGCATGAATCAATCACCATGCAGATCACCTTGCAAGCAGGCAACATCGATCTTGATCTCACGAGGCTCTCATTCATTGTAAAAGGTCCGCTCTATCCCGATATACCGCAACGCTTTGTCTGGAATCCTCCCACAGCAACGATGCTTCGGGTCGGTGATCCAGCACAACAGTACGACTGGAAACTTGCCGATCTCGAACCTGGGATGTATATGCTCGTGATTGGCGATTCAACCAGCGAAAAAATCACACGGATGGAGTTTGGTGTCGCCTATCTGCGGAATTTCTATGATGTCAATATTCCATGTAATCAACTAGAAACAGAATAACCATAGCAGTTCGTCAGCGCATGGTGAGAAGTTATGCTTATTTCAACTACTCTGCTTTTTACTGCCATCGCCTTCGTACTCTATGTGCGCACGATTCGGATTCCCTAACAATACTGATGGATATCTGCTTTGTCGGCAAGATTGTTGGTTTCTAGGCTTCGTGCTCTTCGCGTCCTTCGCGGTTTCAGTGGCTAATTCTGATGACTGGCCCCTACAACCTCTCCGCTTCGTGTCCTTCGTGTTCTTCGTGGATCAAATCTGTGGTACGTAACTTGCGATACTGCTCAGTAGTTTGCATTAGCCTAGTTGAAGGAGTTCTATATGGCTACTGAGAAAAATGTGCATCAAACTGAGCGCTTGCTTTCGGTAGCAAGCGGCAGCGCACTGGTTGCATTTGGGATTATGCGACGGCATCTGCCAGTAAGTTTGGCAGCAATTGCTGGCGGCGCACCGCTCTTGTGGCGTGGCTTGACTGGCCATTGCCCAGCTTATAGCGCACTCAACATTAATACTGCTGGCCAAGCAGCTGAATCGACGTGGAGCAAGCCCGCTGCCCCAACAACCCCACGAATTCCGATCCCTACAAATCATACCAATTCTGATCAAGCAGGCGTTGATCAAGCCAAAGCGATCAGCGTTGAACATACAGTGACAGTTGAGCAGCCAGTCGCCGAGGTTTTTCGCTTCTGGGGCAATTTCGAAAACCTGCCCAAATTTATGCACTATCTTAACAGCGTCAAGATGTTTCAAAATGGCACCAGCCATTGGGAAGCGAAAGCGCCGTTGGGCCTGAGCATTTCGTGGGATGCTGAAATTGCCGATGCGAAGCTCAATGAATATATCGCTTGGCGTTCGCTGCCCAACTCGACCTTGCCCAACCAAGGCCGCGTCGAATTTACGGCCTTGAGCGATGAGCAAACCGAGGTTCGGGTGAAGCTCGATTATCAACCACCAGCTGGCGCTGTTGGCGAAGCAATTGCCAAATTGTTTGGCAATGATCCGCAAAAAGCGATTACCGAAGACCTCGAACGTTTCCGCAAGGTGATTGAGGACGAGGAAGAACGTACGGCGGTTAAGTCGAATGTGGTCGGCGAAAAGCCAGCCAGCAACGACCCACAATACACCGAGCAATTGAAGGTCGAAGCCAAAACCAATAAAGAAGAATCGTTGGAGAATGAAGATAAAGCAGTTGATACCAGTTTTCCAGCCAGCGATCCGCCAGCAACTTGGTAAGCAGCAAGAGCCTGAGGCTTTAAGAGCAGTGGCTAAATCCTAGCCGCGCCTTGCAATACGAGAGCAACCATTATGGTTGCTCTCGATAATTTAAGCAAGCTTTTTCTCGTAAATTCGGTAGGTTTTGTAGCGGCGCCCACCAAGCCCAGCAATCGTGTTGTTCATCACATCGTTGTTTTCGAGAATCCACGACATTTCGGCGGTATGATAGCCACGCTTGAGGCCAGCATTGCGCACCTCACGATAGAACACTGCATCAATCCCGCGCCGCCGATATTCGGGCAGTACGCCCATAATCAAGACCCGCATTTGATTGATTTCGCGTTTATGCCGTAGCATCGTGAGCCAGCCAAAGGGCAATAAACGCCCATCGCTGTAGCGCAAGGGAATGTTAATATCGGGCACGGCGATCAGTAATCCAACCATCCGCCCCTGATCTTCGGCCACAATCATCACTTCGGGGTCGAGAAAGGGCTTAAAGCTATAGGCCAAATGGCGAAATTCGGCCAGCGTCATATGAATGGCGCCCCAGTTGTTGGCCCATGCCTGATTGTAGACATGCCAACCAGCCTCAACTTCTTCGCTAAAACGCCGCATATTGAGCTTGCGAAAGGTCAAGCCAGTTTGGGCTTGAGCCAAGGCCGCTACCCGTTCGATTTTCGGGCCACGGCCTTTTTCGGCATAGCTCTGTTGATCAATGACCCACGCATAGAGATCAATCTTTTTGCCAAAGCCTGCTTGCTCAATATACTCAACATAACGCGGGGGATTGTAAGTCATCATCATCACGGGCGCTCGCTCAAAGCCTTCGATTAGCAAGCCACATTCATCATTAATTGAAAAATTCATTGGGCCGCGAATCGCCTTATAGCCGCGATCTCGCACCCAAGCACAGGCGGTTTGCAACAATGCGGCGGCGGCTTCGGGGTCGTCAAGCACCTCGAAAAAGCCAAAAAAACCAAGCTGCTCATTGTGAGTACGATTGTGCAGAAAATTGATGTGGGCCGAGATTGTGCCAACGATTTCAGTGCCTCGTTGGGCTAAAAATAATTGCACATCACCATGGGCAAAAAAGCCGCCATGCTTGGGGTTAAAAAAGCGCTCACGTTCGATCAACAACGGCGGAACCCACAAGGGGTCGGGGTTCGCGCCACGATAAACCTGCCAAGGAAAACGAATAAACTGCTGCCGCTGTTTGGCATTGCGCACGGCTACAATCTGCAACGGCACCATTAATGAACCTCAAACGCTAGGCTTTGGCTTTACGCCGTTTTGACCGCACTAAATCATACGAATGGCTAATCAAGGCCAAACATTCTTCGTCGGGCACGCTGCCATCAAGCACAATCGTGTTCCAATGGCGCTTGTTTAAATGATAGCCAGCAGTAATCGCCGGATATTGCTCGCGCAACATTTCAGCCCGATCGGGATCACATTTTAGGCTAATGGTGGCTGACTCGCCTTGGGTCAACAAGGCAAAGATTTTTCCTCGCTCATCGCCAATTTTAAACACCAATGGCTCAGGCCCAAACGGATGATCTTCGACCACATCATCAAGGCTTAGGCAATAGCTGCGCGCTTGGGCATAATCAACGTGGTTGCTCATTGGCTGGCTCCTTATCCTGCGTTGCTTGATTCTTCGGTTCTTTTTTTTGCTTAGGTGCTTCGCCGTTGACCGCATTCATGGCTTTGGTTATGCCATCGCGAATGCTCAATTCGCAGGCTTCAACCGCGCGATCATATAAATTTGGCAAGACTTCGCGTTCGGTAGCGTTCCAATTGCCCAGCACGAAATTGATCACTTCCCAGCCTTCTGGCGGGCGGCCAATCCCAAAGCGCAAACGAGCAAATTTTTGAGTTCCGAGCAATTGAATAATCGAATTCATGCCGCGCTGGCCGCCAGAACTGCCTTGATTGCGCAACTTGAGCGTGCCAAACGGTAAATCCAAATCATCATAAATAATCAATAATTCGCTGGCGGGATCGATTTTGTACCAATTAACCAAGCCCACGACCGATTTGCCGCTATCGTTCATAAAAGTTTGCGGGCGAGCCAACGCAACCCGCTGGCCATGAATGTTGCCCTCAGCGATGCGGGCATCGGCACGCTTGCCATCGAAGCTCAAGCCATGGCGGCGAGCAAATTCAGCCACACATTGAAAGCCCACATTATGCCGATTATTCAGATATTTTTCGCCTGGATTGCCCAGCCCAACAATTAAAAACATGACATCCCCACGACAGGTTTGGTTAAAATCGCGATATACTACACGCAATGCGCCGCCAATGGCGCAGGCTGAAGCATTGTACCATAGGGAAGTATGCGCATTCTACGTTTTATGATTGTGGCACTAGCGTTGCTGGTGCTCCTGCCCAACCGCGCTTTCGCGGATAATCCAACCGAGCAAGTGTTAATCGACGAAGTGCGCGGCGCCTATCGCGTTGTTGCTACGCTTGCCCCCAATCCACCAGCTGTTGGCGATGCCTTGTTGCGGGTGGTGATTACCGATGCCGCATCGGGCCAGCCTTCGCCGCTCAATTTGGTGCAGCTGTATGCAGCGCCCGAAAGTATTGGCCGCGAAGAATTGTTCATTATGGTGCCCGAAAACCAAGATCGCAACGCTGGCCGCTACACCAGTGAACGCTTGCGTTTTACGATCAGCGACCAATGGAACTTGCGCTTGATCTTAGGCGCGCCGGAAGGCGAGATGGTCTTTACCAGCAAGGTCCAAGTCGACTCGGTATTCAAGGCGATTGGCGAGGCCGCAGTAATTGCAGTGCCAGCAACCTTGGTTGCGTTGGCAGTGGTCTTTATTGGCTATAAAATTTGGCGCAAAAAACGCCAAGCAGCTTAGCTAATGCTGCCCGCTAGCATCTATCAAAGCCTTGAGCAGCATTTCGCCGCCACTATTCGGCCAATCAAGCCAATCTATGGCGGCGATATTAACCATGCAGTGCAAATTCAAATTGGCCAGCAAATTGCCTTGCTCAAATGGCGCGAGCAGCCAGCCAACGATTTTTTTGTGGCCGAAGCCGATGGCTTGGCCTGTTTGGCGGCGACCAGTGCGTTGGCTGTGCCAGCAGTTTTGGGCCTGAGCCAAAGTTGGTTGGTGCTCGAATGGTTTGAAGCTCAAGGCCGTTATCAGGCTGGTGATCTTGGCGCTGGCTTAGCCCAATTGCATCGAACTAGTGGCCCAAGTTTTGGCTATTCACGAGCCAATTTTATTGGAGCCTTGACCCAACCCAACCAACCAAATGCCAACTGGGCCGAATTTTGGCGCGACCAACGCTTGTGGCCGCAAGTTGAATTGGCGGCTCAAGCAGGCCGCATGCCCAAACAACGCCAGCAGCAATGCCAGCGTTTGGCCGATCAGCTTGATCGTTTATTGAGCCATCAGCCACAGCCAAGCCTTGTGCATGGCGATTTATGGGCTGGCAACGTGATTACAACTAGCACTGGCCAGCCAAGCTTAATCGATCCCGCGGTCAGTTATAGCGACCGCGAAACCGATATTGCCTTTGCCAGCTTGTTTGGTGGTTTTGGTAGCCAATTTTTGGTGGCTTATCAGGCTGCATGGCCGCTGTCGAACGAGTATCGTGAGCGCCAGCCGCTCTATCAACTGTATTGGTTATTGGTTCATTTAACCCTGTTTGGCGAGCAATATGGTCGCCAAATCGATCAGATTTTAAACTACTACAATGGTTAACCTATGCAACTAACAGCAGAAAATTACCGCGATCAATTGATCGCTTTGGCATTAACTGACGATTTTGTGCGCCTAACTATGAGCGGTGCGGCCCGCGCTGCCGATTTGCGCTGGCAACGAGTGGTGGTGCGGCCTGTGCAACTGAAAAATGGGCGGGCATGGCAAGCAGCCTACTTCGATCAGCGCCAAAATATCACCAAAAATTATGCGCTTGAGCAAGCCAGTGCCGCCTTGGGCGAAATTATCGACCTGCCGCTGAGCAACATCACCCTAGAAACAACCAGCGAGCGGATTCAAGTGCAGCGCAGCAAAAAGGGCAAAGTGATTCTTAGTCGGGCGCGTAATCAAGCTGCCGCACCAGATTTGCGCCATAATCACGTTAAAGCCCTGCCCTTGCCCAGCGATCGCCCTGATGCCTATTTGCAAAAAACGGGCATTATGACCAACGATGGCGTGATTCGCGCCAGCATGAGCAAAAAATACACCCAAATCAACGAATTTTTGCGGGTGTTTGATGAACTGGAACTCAAACCGCAGGCTGATCAGCCTTTGCGGATTCTTGATGCTGGCTGTGGCTCGGCCTATTTGACCTTCGCGGCCTACCATTATTTGGTCAATATTAAGGGCTTGGCGGCGGTGGTAATCGGTGTCGATTCAAACGAGTATTTAATTGATAAATGTCGTGCTCAAGCAGCAGAATTGGGCTACACGGGCATGGAGTTTATTGCAACGCCGCTGGCCGATTGGCAACCAGCGCAGCAGCCAGATGTGGTGTTTTCGTTGCATGCCTGCGACACTGCCACCGACGATGCTTTGGCCCTAGCTTTGCGCAGCCAAGCGCAGGCAATTTTGAGCGTGCCATGTTGCCATAAACATCTGACTCATCAGATTCAGGCCCCTGTGCTAAACCCAATGTTGCGCCATGGCAGTATTCGCCAACGCACCGCCGATTTGGTGACCGACAGCTTGCGCGCGCAAATTCTGCGGATCAATGGCTATCGCAGCGAAATTATCGAGTTTGTTGATGCAGAGCATACTGGCAAGAATTTAATGATTCGAGCCACCCGCAGCCCCAAGCCCGACCCCAAAGCTGTGGACGAATACGCAGCACTGAAACAATTTTGGGGCGTTACGCCGTATTTAGAGCAATTATTGGGATCAGGCAACTGATCCCGATTTTGATCCACGCAGCGCACCAAGACTGTTTTTTGATCCACGAAGGACACGAAGAAGGGATATTGGCTTTTAAAACACCACTGCATGTTCCGATAGCCCAAAGCCCATAGCCATCGTTTCTCTTGCGCCGCTGCGTTAACAATGAGACTTTTTTTGCCACGAATTGCACGAATTGCACGAATGCTTATTTTTGAGCCACAGATGCCACAGATTATTGTGATTATTCTCCGATAGCCCAAAGCCCATAGCCATCGTTTCTCTGCGCCGCTGCGTTAACAATGAGACTTTTTTTGCCACGAATTGCACGAATTGCACGAATGCTTATTTTTTTGAGCCACAGATGCCACAGATTATTGTGATTCTTCTCCTAGAGATAAAAGCCCATAGCCAAGAGCCATCGTTTCTCTGCATGTTCTATGCTCTCTGTTCTATGCTCTTTTTGCCTTCTGCCTTTTGACTTCATCCCTCATCCCTCATCCTTCATCCTTGTTAACCATCTCTTACACAAAACTAACATTCCATCTATATTGTTCTAGTGGATGATCGGCTATACTCCATACACAGGTCGAGCAGCGATGCAGCGCCTGTTCCAATAGATACGCAACAGATTAAGACATATCAATACATACTTTTTTGGAGGATTAACCGCTATGGCAAAGATTGTAGGGATCGACTTGGGGACAACCAACTCGGTAGTCGCTGTTATGGAAGGTGGCGATCCAGCGGTTATTGCAAACGTTGAAGGTGGTCGCACCACACCATCAGTTGTGGCCTTCTCGAAAAACGGCGAACGATTGGTTGGGCAAACTGCCAAGCGGCAAGCAACCGTCAACCCTGAAAATACCATTTTCTCAATCAAGCGCTTTATGGGCTTGGAGTTTGATAAAGCTACCCAAGAACGGAGCACTGTTCCATACGAAATTATCAATGGCCCTCGTGGTGATGCTCGGGTGCGCGTACCACGCACTGGCAAAGATTACACACCACAAGAAATTTCGGCCATGACCTTGCAAAAGCTCAAAAATGATGCAGAGCAATATTTAGGCGAGCCAGTCCGCCAAGCAGTAATTACGGTTCCAGCCTATTTCAACGATGCCCAACGCCAAGCAACCAAAGATGCTGGTCAAATCGCTGGCTTGGAAGTGCTACGGATTATCAACGAGCCAACCGCTGCTGCGTTGGCCTACGGCTTGGATAAAAAGAACGACGAAACGATCTTGGTCTTCGACCTTGGTGGCGGTACCTTCGACGTTTCAGTGCTCGAAGTTGGCGATGGCGTGATTCAGGTCAAGGCAACCAATGGCGATACGCACCTTGGTGGCGATGACTATGATCATCGGATTGTAAAATGGTTGATCGACGAGTATAAAAAAGATCAAGGCATTGATTTGACTAGCGACAAGCAAGCGTTGCAACGTTTGAAAGAAGCTGCCGAAAAAGCCAAGATGGAACTCTCGACCACCATGGAAACCGAAATCAACCTGCCATTTATCACGGCAGATGCTAGCGGGCCAAAACACTTGGTTACCAACTTGACCCGCTCGAAGTTCGAGCAATTGACCGCCGATTTGACCGAACGGCTCAAAGGGCCATTCAACCAAGCACTCAAAGATGCTGGCTTGAAAGCAACCCAAATTGATGAAGTCGTGTTAGTTGGTGGTTCAACCCGGATGCCAGTTGTCCAAGAATTGGTGCGCAAACTGACGGGCAAAGATCCACACAAGGGCGTGAACCCTGATGAAGTGGTCGCCATCGGCGCTGCAATCCAAGCTGGTGTGCTTGGCGGCGAAGTCAAAGATGTGCTCTTGCTCGACGTTACACCATTGTCATTGGGCGTCGAAACCCTTGGTGGCATTATGACCAAGTTGATTGATCGCAACACCACCATCCCAACCCGCAAGTCGGAAGTATTTAGCACGGCGGCTGATGGCCAAACCGCGGTTGATATTCACGTTTTGCAGGGCGAACGCGAGATGGCTAGCGACAACATGACCTTGGCTCGCTTCCAATTGCAAGGCATTACGGCTGCGCCACGTGGTGTGCCGCAAATTGAAGTGACCTTTGACATCGATGCAAACGGCATTATCAACGTTTCGGCGAAGGATAAAGCCACCAACAAAGAGCAAAAGATCACGATTACCGCCAGCACTAACCTGAGCAAGGACGATGTGCAAAAGATGGTGCGCGATGCTGAATCGAATGCTTCAGCAGACCAAGCCCGTCGGGCCAAGATTGAGCTGAAAAACCAAGCTGATAACATTGCCTATCAAGCTGAAAAAACGCTCAGCGACTTAGGCGATAAGGTTGACCCAAGCGTCAAGAGCCAAGCAGAAGCTCAAATTGCCGACTTGCGCAGCAAGATTGCCGAAGACGACGATGCTGGAATTCAAGCAGCTATGACCACCTTGCAACAAACCTTGATGAGCATTGGCGAAGCCCAGTATAGCGGCGACCAAGCTGCTGCTGCTGGCGCAACTGCCAATAGTAAACCAGCTGATGATGGTGTGGTCGATGGTGAATTTACCGTCGAGTAAGCCCCAATTCCTTCGCTCAAGCCACCTCTATGCAATGCATAGGGGTGGTTTTTTATTGCTTGGGGGAGAAAATATCCCACCAATTTGGCTAAAATTCAGTCTTGCGATGGAGCAAAAAAATTGCTATCCTATTTACACTATCGACCAGATACATTTTGAAACTAAGGAGGGTCTCTATGGCTGCCGTGATTGTTTTCTCAAACGGGGAGTTATAGTAGCTAGGGCTCGATATCCTTAACCATCGGCCCTGGGGCAGGCTCCCCGTAGCGCTCGCGTTGCGGAATCAATTTCTATTGAGGAGTAAGCTGTCGCCATGAAAGGCCAAACCCGAAATTATTTGAATGAAGACTGGATTGAAGACCAAGAAGTCGAAGAAATAGCTGAGCGCCGAGAACGCAAAAATGACGATCGCCCACCGCCCAATCCGCGCCAACAAAAGGCCAAGGAATGGGGTCGGGCAATGGCGAAATATCATCGCCAGCGCAAAAAAGAAGGTCGCCAATAATTCCAAAAGCCCGCTGCACTTGTTGCAGCGGGCTTTGTTGTGGAGGCTTGATTGCTTAGTTGAAGATTTCGCGTAAAGCAACGAAGTTATCGATCACTGAAGGCGTTACCCGACGAACCGTATTCACATACGAGTTAAGGTTTGAACAGGTGAAACATTCTTCGGTGATAACCACAGCTGAGACAACTGGCATTTCTTGGCCGTGATGGGCACTGTATTCATAATGATAAACTGGGCTGCCACTATGGCCTGCGCTAAGATCACATTTAACATCGTAGCGCATTGACCAACCAGCGCCATCCAAATTTTTGAACCAACGTGCGCCACAATCGTTCGGATCACCATACATGCGGGCTACTTGGCAGCCTGCAGGCGCATTGCCGCGAGTCGCACCATCGCCATTACAATTTGGGTAGCCCCGATTATAGCTGGTGGTGTTCTTCAAATAGCTGGCTGTACGTGGCGCAACGCCCATCCACGAGGTCGTATCGCCCAAACGATCAGGCACAACGATCATCCCAATGTCCCAACGACGACGATTGCTTTGGTTAGGGTCGCGCCATTCGTCAAAGGTCCAATACCACGATTCAACTGGTGGCGATGGATTGAGCGTAATTACGCTTGAGCCATACGGTGCCGAGCCGCTGCCTGTGCCATTGCGCCCAGGCGTCACTTTGGTGGTAAACCACACGTTGGTACCTACACGATTGATACAGTGGGCTGCTGTAATGAGGTGGCGTGGGCCAACAAACGTGCCCGTACAGTTGGAATCTTGGTTGCCGCTCACCCGCGAAAATTGGCTGATTGTGCGTAATGGATATTGGCTGGTATTAGTTTTCAATTCACGGTTATCATCGCCATTGCTCCAGCCAAAGGGTGTGAACACTTCGCTTTGCTTGCTGCGTTGGGGCGCTGGCGCATCGATGTTGCCAGTGTAATCGCTTGGCGCGTTACCGCTGAGCAAATTGTTGCGTTCGTAGCAATCGCGGATGTTGCTCACCGCATTAGCTTGCATCACCACCCGAAACTCGTTCAAGGTTAGGGTGTTGAACACCCGAAATGTGGCGGTTGCCGCAGGCACAGGCTCGCGTTCGTATGGCTCATCATCGCCAGTTTCTAATGGCTCACTTGGCATTATTGGTGCTTCGCTGGTCAACACGCCAGTTGTAATAAATTCGACCGTCAAGTTGCGATTGACTCGTTGAATGCCGCTTGGTGGATTGGCTTGGCTTAGTTTGGTCTTCAGCGCGTTCAACTGGAATGGATCGCCAGTCAAACATGGTTGGGCACTGCTGGTTTGGGCCGATGCTGACGTGCTGGTCATTGAGAAGCTGCCAGCCAAGAGGCCAACCGTGCCAAGCAGGCTCAGCGTCGAGCGCCAAAGGTGATGGGTTCTGCGTTTCATTACTACACTCCTTCTTTGATTTCGATGGGTGTAGCATAGCAGCGCGACGCTGAGCAAAAGTCTCATTTCACGAGCAAAAAGTCTCACACTTGAATTGGCAAGACCAAGCCATCGTAGGCAAGTTGGACATGGCTGGGCAGGCTAGCGTTCTCAAGCGCGTAATCGAGGCTATGGCTGGTATGCACAAAAAAGGCTTGTTGCGGCTGAATCCGCTCTACCGCAGCAAGTGCTTGCGCAACCGTAAAATGCAACGGGTGTGGCTCATGGCGCAATGCCCCAATCACCAAGCGCTTAACGCCATGGAGTAAATCAAAGGTTGGCTCTGGAATATGGCTCACATCAGTCATATAGGCCAAATCGCCAATCCGAAAGCCCAAAATTTGCCAGTTGCCATGCTCAATTGGCAAGGGAATAATTGGCACATCGCCAATCTGTAACGCTGAGCCATCGAGTAAGTTCAAGCCCAAGCTAGGGCGAGTTGAAGCAGATTCGCCACTGGCAAAGGCATAATCATATTGGTAGCGAATGCGATCGAGGGTGAATTGGTTGGCATACAGCGGCAAGCTGCGTTGGCTGTGCAAGGTAAATGGTCGTAAATCGTCGATGCCGCCGATATGGTCTTGATGGGGGTGGGTAACCAACACCGCATCAAGTTGTGAGAGACCTTGGCGCAAGCCTTGAATCCGCAAATCAGGGCCAGGATCGATCAAAATCGTTGTGCTTGGGCTTTGAATTAATCCAGCAGTGCGGGTACGCTGGTTGCGCGGCTCATTCGAGGTACACACTGCACAGTCACAGGCCATCATTGGCACGCCCATGGAGCCGCCACAGCCCAAAATTGTCAATTGCATCAAACCCACTCCTTGGTAGCCTATTCAAGAAAATCGAGTGCAGCTAGCATTTTAGCATGGCCCAAGCCCTTTTACCGTTACAATGGAGCGAGCTTTGTTGATTGTTGGAGGTTGGAATGAGTGCAGTTGTTGAGTTAAATCGCGCCGAGCTGGTGACGATTTGTGCGGTGGTTAGTGCCGCCACGATTATGGGCGTTGAGCCAGCAGCCAATCCGAGTGAGCATGCCCAGCTGGTACAGCACGGCGAAGCCAGTTTGCGCCAACGCAAGCTCGCCCAATCCGATCACGATGGGATGCTGATGATTGCCCGCGATACCTTGGCGCTGGTCGCAACCTGTGCCTATCCCCAACGCAGCCTGATTCTGCATCATCTGCCAAGCAATGGTGCGTTGTTGCAGGCTTTTGGCCATAAACACGCCGATTCAGTGGTTTTCCACGAGGTGCTCAATCCCGATGCCCAACGCTTGCAGGCACTTGGCTCGTTGGCGGATTTGACCAGCCATGTGCTCGATTGGTGTGGCTATGCTGGGGATGCCCAAACGCCGTTGCGCTTTCATATTCAAAGCGCGGTTTTGGCCGCCGTCCGTAGCCTCATCGAACGCAGCGAAGAGCAAGCAGCCTTGCAAGCCTTGGCTGATTCTGGGGTGAGCGCGCAAGCAGCCAGCGTATTTATTGATATGCTGAGCCAAAACCACACAACCAGCATTTTCAATGCGGTGGTGTATCAGGGCCAACAGGTGTTGAGCCGCGAATATACGCTGTTACAGGCAGGCGATCAGGCCTTGCTGATGACCCAAACCAATATCGAACAGGATCTCTATCAATTGGAAACAACTAGCCGCGAACGCTTGGCCAGTTTGTTGCTTCAATCGTTAGCATAGTTAGAAGGACGGGGCGTGAATTCGCAGCACTCAAATCAGCTTATTCAGGGCGAAATGCTTGCCGTTATCGCCACAATCGCGCCACAATCGATCGATTTGTTGTATCTCGACCCGCCGTTTGCTGCTGGTCGGGTGTTTGCTGATAGCGCTGGAGCGTTTGATGATCGTTGGCACGGTGGTTTGAACGAATATTTGACTTGGCTCGAGCAACGGTTGGTGGCTGCACGTCAGCTTGTAGCTGAGCATGGCTCGTTGTTTTTGCACCTTGATCGACGGGCGGTGCATTATGCTAAAGTGCTGCTTGATCGGATTTGGGGCTTCGATTGTTTTCGCAATGAAATTATTTGGCATTACACTGGCGGCGGGCGCGCGCGGCGCAGCTTTTCGCATAAGCACGATACGATTCTTTGGTATAGCAAACATCCCCAACAATGGACATTTAATCTTCAGGCAATGCGCCAACCTTATAAAGCAAGCAGTGGTTTTGCCAAGGCGGGCATTCGCTCGGCGGCAGGCAAGCACTATTTGCCGCATCCAGATGGCACACCGGTTGATGACGTCTGGGATATTCCAATGCTCAACCCGATGGCTGCCGAGCGTTTGGGCTACCCTACCCAAAAGCCTGAACGCTTGTTGGAGCGGATTATCCTGGCTGCAAGCAATTCAGACGATCTGGTTGCCGATTTGTGTTGTGGCTCTGGTACGACGGCGGCGGTGGCGCAACGCTTAGGTCGGCGCTGGATTGCTGCTGATCAATCGGCTGATGCCTTGGCCTTGGTGCGCACTCGGTTGCGCCAGCAGGCCGCCGAATGGCACGAGCACGTTATCCAGCCTCAGCCAGATTGGCTTGCCGCCAAGCACTAAGCGCCGTCGCCGCCACTGTTGAATCCCAATCTTGGCCAATTGTTTGATCGATCAAACCTTGTAGGGTATTGTCAAGGCTGTTTGGTTGTGCCCGCAGATGGTCGAGCGCATTCGCCAAGGCAATAATTTGCGCGCTGCTGGTTGGATATTTGCTGCCACGTGGAAAGCCAGTGCCATCAAGCCGTTCGTGATGCTCAGCTACTAACGGAATCAGGCTGTGCAAGCTTGGATATGCTTGCAAAATTGCGATGCCTTCGTTGACATGTTGCTGATAGAGCGCAACTTCCCAATGCGGGCTGCCAAGCGCTGGGCGAACCACCATGCTGCGCGGGAGGCGGGTTTTGCCACAATCGTGCAAAAGCGCTGCCAGCCAAAGCTGCTGCTGTTCGTATTGTGGTAGGCCCAGCGTTTGGCTCATATGCCATGCCATATGGCTAACCCGTAGCGAATGTTGATAAAGTTGGTACGAATGCTGCGCGATCGAATTTGCGATTAAGTGGGCGGGGTAGGGCAAAGCTGATAGATTTGGCATCAAGGCTGCAAGCTCACGCGGAATGGAATGCCAAAGGTCTGGAAAAGCTGTTGTATCCATACCGCGTTCTCCTTCTCGGCTAAAGCCTGCCAGATTCAATATTGCCCCATTGCCAGGCAACGTTCAATGGAGCGGTTTGCAATTGTTGGGTGACGGTGATGGTTTCGATATCGCCCCATTGCCAAGCGGTGTTAAGTGGTTGTGTTTGCAATTGCTGAGTGACGGTGATGGTTTCAATATCGCCCCATTGCCAAGCAGTGTTGCGTGGTTGTGTTTGCAGTTGTTGGGTGACGGTGATGGTTTCAATATCGCCCCATTGCCAAGCGGTGGGAGCTGCTGGTGTATCAAATTGAAGCGTTTGGCTGCTTGTGAGGGCAGTGTAAACAAAACTGACCAAAATCAGGCCGAAGGTTGCGAAGGCGAGTAAGATGCGGCGGCTAATTGCTGATGAGTTGTTCACTGAGAGCCTCCTAAGCTGTATCAATTTGGGTATGGACACAGCTTCGTTTTCTCGGTGCGACAACCCTGTGAAAGGCCTGCGACACGCATGCGACAATTATTTTGGGTATATTTAATTGATAGGTTTTTGAAAAAGGCTAAAAATTAAAAAAATCAGCCATGGCGTTACGAATGACGCTCATGACTGATCGATTTAAGCCGATTAATCTTAATTTATTGCTTAGTTCGCTGCCTCCGGCGTAATAACACCAGCATTGGCCATAAACAGCAGCTTGCGGCCACAAACGCTGCGGGGAGGCCCATGCGACTGGCGATTAAGCCAATGATTGGGCCTCCCAAAATCTGGCCAAAAGCATCTGCTTGGCTATTCATCGAGATAATTGTCGCGCGACTGCGCCCTTCAATCAGCCGATTGAGCCACGCACCATACAAGGGTTGAATGCTTTGGCGTAACATTCGAATTAACATAATCCAAAATAAGGCTATAGCAAATTGTTGGGCGAATGCTAAGCCAAGTAAGCCCGCTGCCAACAAGCCATATTGCCAGCGTAATAGCCAAATACTGCGCTCGGTGGTGTTGCTGGCTAAGCGTTTAATCACGCTAACTGCCGCCAAACTAGCTAAGGTTCCCAAGGCGGCGATTGCCCCAAACCAAGTAACTGGCTGGAGATTAAGCCACGTTGGTAGGCCAATATTGTTGAGCAAATGGGCTTCCCACAGCCGATCATAGCCCTCGGATGCAGCGCCAGCAATTGCACTCATTAGCAATAAACTCGTCAGCACTGGCTGCCCGCGTACTGCTTGCCACCCATGACGAAGGGTGGCTCCAAAGCGGCCCCAACTTTGGCGCTCAGTTGCAGGCGCGGGGGCAAACCCAGTTTCGGGCATCAACCAGCGCATGGTGATCGCTAAACCAACCAAGGCGATGCCACCACTAACGATCGGCCAACCCAAGCCAATATTTGCTAACGCCACCCCCAGCCCAATGCCAAGTAAGCTGGCGATGCTGTTGAGCTGAGCAGCCTTGAGAAATAACGGCTCGACTGCTTCAACCCCGAGTTCATCGGTGATCCAAGCTTCGGTTGCGCCGCTCATCAGGGTATAGCCCAAGGCCCATACAACTTGAGCCAACAAACTACCAACGAAACTACCCAGCCAAACCTCGCTGAGCGCTCCCAAGCCCAAAAAGGCTACTCCCAATACGACCGACAAACGCCGACTATAGACATCGGCAATTACGCCCGTGGGAATTTCGAGGGTGAAGGCGGCAGCCTCAAGCATTGTGCCAACTAAAACCAGTTGTAATGGATCAAGCCCAAGCACTTGAATCCGATACAGCATCGAGGCAGTAAAAATACAACTTAAGAGCAGCCGAGTACCAAACGATAAACCCAAATAGCTAAAACGCGCTTGCGGTTGCACATGCAACTCCTGCTAGAAAGATTCAGTCCAGCTAGCTGAGCCGCAGCGCGATGAGTCCCATTGACCATTGATTGACCTTTCGGGGCTATCCTTGCTGTTGCTCAACCCGAACAATACCAGCAGTCGTTAATAGTGTTTGCATGAATTGCCTCCAAATCAAAACGGTAGCTGGTTTATACCAAGTTTTGGCGGGCTTAGCCTCCGCCTAAGGACGCATCTCCAACACAATGCTAACGTAGAAGCCTTCTCGGCGAGGGCTTGGCTATGCTACAATCGGCCTAGCAGTTAAATTTTGATTTAGAAGTTTGCATAAGGAGTAGCGACCTATGGCTGAGCAACACGACGTTGCCAACGAGCGCGAACAGTTTCAATTTCAAGCTGAAATCCAACAAGTTTTACATATTTTAATTCACTCGCTGTATACCCACCGCGAGATTTTTGTGCGTGAATTAATTTCGAATGCCTCCGATGCCTTGAATCGGGTGCAATTCGAGATGCTCACCAACCAAGATGTGCGTGATCCTGAGCTGGAATTGGCGATCACCTTGGAAGCCGATAAAGATGCGCGGATCATTCGGATCAGCGATACTGGCATCGGCATGACCCGCGATGATATGATCAAGAATTTGGGGACTGTGGCCCAATCTGGCGCGAAAGCCTTTTTGCAAAAGCTTGGCGAAGCCAACCCAACCAATAGCAGCGAAATTATTGGCCAATTTGGCGTAGGCTTCTACTCGGTGTTTATGGCTGCCGATGAAGTGCGAGTGACTTCGTTGTCGCACCAGCCCGATGCAACTGCATGGCGCTGGACTTCGCGCGGCGAAGCAACCTACACCTTGGAAGCAGCAGAACGCAGCGAACGCGGCACCACAATCGAAATTGTGCTCAAAGAAGATGCAGAAGAATACGCCGAACGCTGGAAGCTTGAACAAATTGTGCGCCAACACTCGAATTTCGTGGCCTTCCCAATCTACTCAGCTGAGGGCGACGAAAAGAAGGTGCTCAACCAACGCACAGCATTATGGCGCAAGCAACCACGCGAAGTCACCCAAGAAGAATATAATGATTTCTATCGCCAAACCACGATGGATTTCAGCGAACCACTGAGCACAGTCCATATCAGCACCGATGCGCCAGTCGATTTGCATGCAATTTTGTTCTTGCCCGCCAAACGCGAGCAAGGCATGATGCGCCAAATTCCTGATCCAGGCTTGAAGCTCTACTCGCGCAAGGTGCTCATCCAAGATCGCAACGAAGAATTATTGCCCAAACATCTGCGCTTTGTCCAAGGTGTGGTCGATTCAGAAGATCTGCCGTTGAATGTCTCGCGTGAAACGGTCCAAAGCAGCGGGACGTTGCGCCAAATTGCCAAAATTATCACCAACAAAATCACCAAAGAAATTGAAACCTTGGCCGATAACGATGCCGAAAAATTTGCTGAGTTCTGGCGTGAATTCGGGCCATATTTCAAAGAAGGCTTGGTCACTGATCCTGGCACGCGCAGCCAAATTGAGCCACTGTTGCGCTTCCACTCGACCAACAGCGAGGGCTTGACCAAGCTCAGCGAGTATGTCGAGCGCATGAAGGAAGGCCAAGAAGATATTTATTATGTGATTGCCGACAACGTGGAAACCGCCCGCCGTTCGCCACACCTTGATTATTTCAACGAACGCGGCTACGAAGTGCTGTTGATGCATGAGCCAATCGATAGCTTTGTTATCTCAAGCTTGCGCGATTTCCAAGGCAAAAAGCTGCGCTCAGTTGATGATGCCGATATTGCTGGCGACGATGTTGAGTTGGAGGGCTCGCTCTCAGCAGCCACCATCGGCCAGCTTGGCGACCGAATCAAAGAATTGTTGGGTGAGCAAATTAGCGAGGTGCGCGGCTCGAAGTTGTTGCGCAGCAACCCTGTACGTTTGGCCGCCCCCAGCGACGATTTTGGCCGCGATATGGATCGGATTCGGCGCATGATGGGCCAAGAATATAGCGTGCCAAGCAGAATTCTTGAACTCAACCCACGCCACGCGATTGTTCACAACTTGGCTGCCCTGCTCGACGAGCCAGATCAAGCAGAGTTGTTCAAGGTTGCGGTCGAGCAATTGTATGGCACGGCCTTGTTGGGCGAAGGCTTGCACCCCAATCCCAGCGAGTTGATCAGCGGCGTCCATGCCTTGATCGCTGCCGCCACTAAAAAGCAATGACATTGTTGGTCGCGCTTCGTTTTAGCTAAAATTGCACAGCCATCGATCGCATCATTAGCATTCGATTGTTGATGCGATGGTTATGCAAGCGGTGGAATTTAGGCGGTGCAGGGGGATTAAAGCCCCTGCGTTCCCCGCCTTGAGGCGGGGCGGAGGGGTGGTGATCACCCTTGTATCGAAAACGTAGAAATGAAGTTCTTTGCCCATAACGCTTAAGTTATGGGCTTTTTTACTCCTTAAAATCCTAACCTGCGAATGATTACGTCCCAACTACTTCAGCCTATGCTAGGCAACGTTGAACTATTATGAGGTGCACGATGAGTGATGAGTTTGTAGCCTTTCCCAAAATTGCCCGCCTAGCGCGCCAAGTTATTGTGACCGAGAAAATTGATGGCACCAACACCTGTATTTTGATCAACCAACAGGGCGAGATTCGGGCTGGCAGCAGGAGCCGCTGGATAACCGTTGATGATGATAAATAACTATGGCTTTGCCGCGTGGGTTGCTGCCAACCACACTGTGCTGCTTGAACTGGGCGTTGGTACGCACCATGGCGAATGGTTTGGCCATAGTGTTGGCAAGCGCCAATATGGGTTGAACGAACGGCGCTTTGCCTTGTTTAATACTTCGCGCTGGAACGCCGAGAATCGACCTGCTTGCTGCGAGGTTGTGCCGGTGCTCTACGATGGTTTGTTTGATACTACTGCCATCGAGGCATGCCTAGAAGATTTGCGCGTCAATGGCAGCCGCATGGTTCCTGGCTTTATGCAGCCCGAAGGCGTGATTATCTATCACACTGCTGCCAACAGCTTTTTCAAGAAAACCATGCCCAACGATGGAGCTAAAGGCAACATTTAACCAATAAACATCGATCTTAATCAAACAGGCGCGCGATCAAGCTTGATCGCGCGCCTTTATACAGTCAAATTCTAAAGAAATACTTAAGATTTTAATTGACTCTTTACAAATTTATACTATTATCGCTGCTGGGAATGTTCCTGCATTCGCTCTGACTCTTGGCCATTCGCAGGTGTAGCCATCGCATCCTAGCCTCGTTCTATCCACGATTAATACCCAATGCTGAGTGTCCTCAATCAAAGGAGATTGTCGCTATGTGGTCGAACCTAAGCCGTTCGCGGTCGTTGTTGACCATTGCGCTCCTTGGGGTCTTGCTTGGTTCACTGAGTTTGTTACCAACGCACACCACCAAGGCCGCAATTACCGCCTATCAAGCCGCCGATCCGAATCTTGCCCCGTATGCCCAAAATGTGCTCGATCGTTTCGTTCAATACAAAGGTCAGTATTGGCTCGGCGGTCAGCAAGAAGTCCACTGGGATAACGCTCGCAAAGACGAAATGTCGAACGCAGTCTATGCCCGTACCAATCCACAACGTTACCCCGCCCTGCGTGGCTGGGATTTTCCCATCGGCGGCGCATTGCCCAACGATGGCCAATGGATGATCGATGCGATCATCAGCGATTGGACTAACGCTAAAGTTATTCCAACCATCAGCCAACACTGGACACCTCTCGCTAGCCAAGGCACCAACCACCAAGATATGTTCACCGTGGTTGATATTGATCGTATGTTTGTTGATGGCACTGCTGAGCGCAATAATTATCTGATTTGGCTTGATAATATTGCCGATGATTTGCAACAACTCGAAGATGCCAACGTGCCAGTGCTGTGGCGACCCTACCACGAGGCTGGTGGCGGTTGGTTCTGGTGGGATAAAGATAACGGCGCGACCAACTATCGCCGCCTCTGGGATGATATGTTCAGCTATTTGGTGACCACTCGTGGCCTGCACAACTTGATCTGGGTTTGGACACCTGGGGTCAAAGGGGTCAGTACCGCTTGGTATCCCGCTGGCCAAGCAGATATTTTGGGCAGCGATGTCTATAATGAAACCTCGGGTAACTATGTCAGCTGGTACGAAGATCTTGGCCGTTTTTCGCAAACCAAGATTAAAGCCCTCAGCGAAACCGACTATATGATGGACCCAGCGCTTTTGAGCAGCGCCCCCTTCGCCTACTTTATGATCTGGCACACCGATATGTTTTATCGCAACACTGATAGCCGGATTCAAAGCACCTATGCCCACTGGGCAACCTTGAATCGAACCAATGTTGGTCAACTTTGGAATGGCACGCTTGGGAGCGCTCCCACGGCAACGCCAGGTACGCCAAGCCCAACGCCATTGCCCGGCATCGTGGTGAGCGATTTTGAAGATGGCACGCTCCAAGGCTGGACTGGCTCGAATTTGGTTTCTGGGCCAGTTGTCACTACTGATTGGGCAGCCAATGGCCAACGCGGCATCAAAGCCCAAGTTGATTTGGCCGCGACGCCAGCAGCAATTCAGCTGCCAATTCAGCTCAACTTGGCTGGTCAATCACGGATTCAAATTCGCTTGAGTGCCCAAAATGTTGGGAACGGTCTCAATGCCAAGCTCTACATCAAAACTGGCAGCGCTTGGCATTGGAAAGATAGCGGCACGGTGCTGCTTGATTCAGGCACCAGCTTGCTGACGATTGAATTAGCTGGCGTGCCAGATATTAACCAAGTGCGCGAGTTGGGGGTTGAATTCAATGCCTTGACTGGCAACACTGGCACGGCAACGATCTATGCCGATTATTTGACGGTTGGCGTGATCAATAGCAGCCAACCAACCCCAACCTCGGGGCCAAGCGCCACGGCTACGCGCACGCCAACCCAAGCGCCAACCGCCACTTCAACCAGCATTCCAACCGCAACCAGCACGCCAACTCAAGGCCCAACTTCGACGGCAACCAGCATTCCAACGGCGACTTCAACCAGCGTGCCAACCGCAACCAGCACGCCAACTCAAGTGCCAAGCGCCACGCCAACCAGCACTGGCGGCGCTTGCAAGGTTGATTTCAAGCTTGCCAGCCAATGGGGTTCTGGCTTCGTTGCCGATGTAACCGTAACCAACTTGCAAGCAAGTGCCTTGAATGGCTGGAATGTCAAGTTCAACTTGCCCAACGGCCAGACCATCAGCAACCTGTGGAATGGCACGGTCAGCCAAACTGGCAGCGCAGTCACGGTCAGTAACGCTGGCTGGAACGGCAACCTTGCAGGCAATGGTGGCAGCGTCAACTTTGGTTTCCAAGGGGTTGGCAGCCCACCAAGTTTGGCCAGCAGCGCCTTCCAACTCAATGGCGTAACCTGCCAATAAACTAAATTGCAACTCACCAACGACGATCTCAGGAATGGGATCGTCGTTGGCATTTAAGCACCTCGATCATTACTCGTAGACTTTTGTTGGCCTGTACTACGGGAAGAGTTGGTTTGATAAGGATAGATTATTAATCTCTCTATGCTTGAGCCAAGCAATGACTGGTTCATCGCTCGATGATTACTATCCATTTGATGTCATTTAGGGGGTGTAGGGGGATGAAAACCCACTACGTTTCCCGCCTTGAGGCGGGACGGAAGGGTGGTGAAAATTGAACGATTCCGATAACCAATCCTTGGATAATAATCTATGGAGCCGAGAGAAGGAAGGTTTTGCACCTAGGTGCTAGCTTGCAGCTGGTATGATGAAATCATTGGTTTATAGGTAGCACTCAATGATTTTTATTCTGCAATCGATTGCCCTCGCAATTTCCATTTTTAATGCAATTATCTGTTTATGGCTGGGTATGACTGTGACGCTTGATGGCGGGCGTGAGCGTGGCCCACGTTTGGCAGCAGCAGGTTTATTGATGGCTGGCGTGTTCTTTTTGATTCACGCCGCGATCATTGGCCGTGGTCCGCCGGTGGTTGATGTTGGCTTGCCCTTTTGGTGGCGGGTCATCAGCGTGGTTTCGCTGCTCGCGCCCTATGCCTGGTATGCCACAATGATTTGGTATACGGGAGTGAGCGGCAAGAGCCTGCGCATTCATAAATTGCTGCTCTTTACGATGGGCATTTTTATTGGGATTTTGGGCTTGGTGCTGACCGCAATTTACCCGCTGCCCCAAGAAGCCCGCATTTTGGCCCTGAAATTCGTCCCAGCATGGCTGGTTGCTAACTTACCATTTATCGTGGCGGGCTATCTTTTGGCCTTGATAATGTGTTTTAGCTTGCCAATTCATGCTCTGCTGACTGGCCCCGGGCGGCGCAATAACCTGCCGCATCAAGCGTGGTTGCGGGTGCGCTCGTGGCTAATTCGCACTTCATTGCTTGGTTTGCTGGCGGGAATTGTGGCCCTGATCGGCGCGGTGGTGGTGTTTTCGCAAGGCTCCTCGGTGCGCACGCCAGAGGTGGCATGGCTCGCCGATCGGGCAATCGAGCTGTTTTTTCAATTAGATGTGATGGTGCTGATTGTGGTTGCCGCAGCCTTGGGTGCTGCTGGCCAAGCCATGGGTGCCTATGCGGCCTTTACCGATCGGCCCTTGCCGCAGTGGAATCGCATCGATCAATGGCGTTGGTTGGTGGCAATTGCTGGCGGTTTTGCCTTGATGGTCGGCGTTAGTTCTGCCTTGCAAGTTGCCTCGATCTATATTGTGTTGTTTGCTACAACCTTGGCCTCGTTGGCCTATGGCTTGTTGAGTTGGCGCTATCGGGTGGAGCACGAGGCCTTTATGGAACGCTTGCGGCCTTTCGTCGGCAGTTTGCACTTTCAAGATCGTTTGCTTGATGGCGGAGCCAGCCTTTCGGCTTCAGTCGAGGGCTTGGTCGAGGCGATTAGCCGCGATGTGTTGCGCGCCGAACGAGCATGTTTGTTGCTGCGTGATGCAGTACCTGGCTTGCCTAAGGTGATTAGCTATCATTGGGGCCAAACGCCAACCCCCATCCTTGAGCAATTGCCAATTTCCTCAGAACGCCGTACTTCGGGGATTCAATTAAAAGCTCAAAGTGGCGCTGAATGGGCCATTCCATTGTGGGATGGGCGCGGTTTGGCTGGGGCCTTGGTGCTTGGCTCGCCCCAAAGCGGCGCGGTTTATAGCGAGGAATTAATGGAAGTTGCGGCGGCATGCTGCGCCCGTTTAACCGATGCCTTGGCTGGCGAACGGGCGGCGCGCATGTTGGGCGATGTGTTGCGCCAGCGAATTGCTGAAGTCAAAGTGTTGGGCAGCCAAGGCCGCCGCACCTTGCACGACGATGTGTTGCCGCAAATTCACGCCGCGCTGATTCATTTGAGCGCGGTTTCGGCCAACGATCCACTGGCCCAACAAACGATTCAGGCTTTATCCGAGGCCCATACCAAGCTTTCGGCGCTGATTCGCTCGTTGCCACCTGCAACCCCGCATCGTTTGGCCCAAGGTGGCTTGGCGCAAACCTTGCACGATATGGTTTTAGTTGATTTTGGCAATGCCTTTGATCAGGTAACTTATCGCGTTGCACCCGCTGCTGAAGCCCGTTTGGCTGATACACCGCAGTTTATTGGCGAAGTGATTAGCTATGCGTTGCAAGAAACATTGCGCAATGCAGCCCGCCATGCCCGAGGCAACGACCCACGCCGTCACTTAAATCTTAATGTTCAGATCGATTGGCAACATGGCTTGGTGGTCGATATTTGCGACGATGGCGTGGGCATGAGCGCAAATCCATCAAGCTCTGCTGGCAGCGGCAGCGGCCTGCGCTTACATCGCGGCTTGTTGATGGTGATTGGCGGCAGTCTGACAATTTCCACTCCTGCCCAAGGCGGCACCCAGATTCATATGCAAGTGCCTGAAGAGTTGTGGAATTTGCCAGTGCTTGAGCCAGAAGAAATTGCCTGAATACTTAGCGACCTAATACCCGATGAATCTGATCGATTGCCTGGGCCGTGCCATGCTCAGCTTGAATCTGCTCGCCAAGCTGGGCTGCGCGCTCGCGAATCGCTGTTTGCTTGGTTACCTGATTGATTGCCGCAACCAAGCGCTCGAGCGTCAGTTGCTTGCGCGGAATGGGCGCAGAACCCACGCCAAGTTCAGCAACCCGCCGCCCCCAGAATGGTTGATCGAAGGAAAATGGCACCACGATTGATGGCTTGCCACTGCGTAAGGCCGCACCAGTTGTGCCAGCACCGCCATGATGTACAATCGCCGCCATTTGGGGGAAAAGCCAATAATGCGGGACATCCTTAACGAACAATAGCTGATCGTTGGCATCCGTCGTTTCACCTAAAGCTCCCCAACCGCCAGCTAAAATTCCCCGTTGGCCAGTGCGCGCTAATGCCTCGCTCACAAGGTTGGTCAATGTTTGTGGATCGCCGCCCATCATGCTGCCAAAGCCAATATAAATCGGCGCCGACCCAGCAGCGAGAAAATCGGTTAGTTCAGCTGGTGGCGACCAGTCGCTAGGCGGCGGCAGAAACCAAAATCCTGTAACTTTGTGTTGATCAGGCCAGTCGTTTGGGCGAGGTACCACATAGTTGCTATAGCCATGCAGCCGCAACGCAACCTGCCCACGAATCTTGGCAAATGGGCTACCAAATCCATACGATCGCAAGCCAAGCACCTGCGTTCGCACCCGATTGACGGTCGGTCGGAAAACTTGCCAAAACATTTGCTCAAACCCAAGGTGGGTCAGATAGTTGGCAAAGCCACCAAGTTTCAGCCAGCTGGGGGCAATCGGCGATGGAAACGATCTAGTTGGAGTTACAGGTTGCAACACAGCTTCGATAAACGGCACCCCGACTTTTTCGGCGAAGCTGGCAGTTTGGGGGCCAGTGCCAATGATGCAATCAGTATCTTGGCATGCCTGCAAGGTTTCGTGGGCAACTTGCTCAATCAGCTCATTCAGTTCATTGTGCAAGCTTTTCAACAAACGGATCGAATTGTTCGATTTGGATAAACTTGCCATTCGTTCGCGCAAATAGGCTTGAAGATCAACCCCAACCGAGGCAAACGGCACTCCTGCTGCTTGGCTCAAATCGGCAAAATTGGCAGGGCCAATCAGCTTAACGGTATGCCCAACGTGCTGTAATGCCCGGCCAAGCGCCAAATAGGGCTGCACATCACCCCGCGAACCGTAACTCACAATCGTAATATCCATCGACGACACCTCATGTCTAGGCTATGTATGGATCGGTTTCGCTTGCTTACTATGTAACAAATATCACAATCTAGGGCAGGTGTCTAGGATAAAGCGAGGAATTGGTTGGGAAAATAAAAAAGCGTTTTAAACCACAAACGGCTCGCATAATGGAGCCGCTTGTGGGAGAGAAGAGAGAGGAGAAGGTTTGATTGCATTATAGCTTGCTTCTCTGTATTGTCAAATTAGAGCAACATTAATGAGCCGCGCTTGGCAACCCATAATGCTGCACAATGAGTTGTTGATAATCATGCCACTCGCTTGCCCAGCGCTGTGCATCCCAGCCCAATTCCTCAGTGCAGATTGCTTGAATTTGGGCCTGATAGGTTGCTGCGCCATTTGGCAGCAACATACCCAATCGGCTGCGACGCAACAGCAAATCGCCCAAATTCGTCACTGCTTCGTAGCGCGCGGCCCAGCGCATTTCGGCCCATAAACTTGGCAAGCCTTCGATGGCCGCAAACTCATGGGCTGGGAGTGCTTGTAGCATTGCTGGCGCTTCGGCGGCATAGCGCCCCAACAAGCGTTGCTTGATCGGCAACGCTAGCTTGCCAGCCAAATCAGCTGGCGCAGGATTGAGCCGTGGTGCATGCGGCCAAAGCTTGATTTGGGGCAAGCGTTGGCGTAAAAGCTTTAATGCTTCTAGCGCAATGAGGCGAAAGGTAGTTAATTTGCCTCCGGTTACGGTAAGCAGCCCTTGCTCTTGCCACAACACATAATCGCGCGATTCCTTGGATGGATCACTGGCTCCCGTATCGACCACAGGCCGCACCCCGCTCCAGGTTGAAATGACCTGCTCTGAAGTTAAACCCAAACTTGGAAAGGCTGTTTGCACCGCTTCGAGCAAATAGGCAACTTCAGCAGGGCTGATACTTGGCTCTTGCCATAAATCTGGCTCGTGATCAAGATCGGTTGTACCAACGATGCTCACCCCTTCCCACGGCACAAAAAAGACTGGCCGCCGATCGCGGGGATGCTCAAGATTAATCGCTTGGGCCAGCGGTAAGGCTGCTTGGGCAAATACTAAGTGGCTGCCGCGCAACGGGCGCATTTTAGCTGGCGCTTGAATCTGTTGCCGCAACTGATCAACCCAAACCCCAGTTGCATTGATAACTGCTTTGGCTTTGAGGGTTTGCTCACGGTCGCTAAGTTGATCGCGCACCACAACGCCGACAACTTGCTCAGCTTCACGAACTAATTGGGTAACTGCTGCATAATTTAATAAGCTTGCACCTGCTGCCGCTGCTTCGCGCAAAATCCGCAAAACCAACCGCGCATCATCGGTTTGAGCATCGCTGTAGCGCAAACCAGCCGCTAGTTTGGTCTCATCGAGGTAGGGCGCAAGCAAACGCAAATTGGGCAGGCTCAAATAATGGGCTTCACTGCGGCGAGCCAAGGCATCGTAGGCCAATAATCCCGCCTGATACACCCAGCGCTTCAGTGGTTTGCCTTGGGGCAGCCCAATCAAAAAGCCCAGCGGCTCCACTAACCCAGGTGCTTCATTCAAAAGTTGTTCGCGCTCAATCACCGAATCGTAGGTTACCCGCACTTGGCCTTGAGCCAAATAGCGTAAGCCACCATGCACTAATTTGGATGAGCGGCTTGAGGTTCCCCAAGCAAAATCGCGGGCTTCGAGCAAGAGCACGTTGAGACCAGCGCGGGTTGCTTCGCGCAATAAACCTGCTCCAGTGATGCCCCCGCCAATGATAATCACATCCCATTCTTGCTGTAGCTCGCTCCATGTGCGTTCGCGCCAAGCAGCATTCCATTGCAAACGTGGGTTCATTGGCCGTCCTCATATAATTTGGCGGGGTTTAGCAAGCCCTGCGGGTCAAAATGGTGGCCAAGTTGTTGCAACGCAGCAATTCCCAAACTCCCTTTTTCAGCCTCAAGATAAGGCCGATGATCAAGCCCCACGCCATGTTGATGACTGATCGTGCCGCCTGCTGCCACAATTGCTTGGCTGGCAGCGGTTTTGAGTTTTTGCCAATGCGCCATGGTTGTTTGGGCAGTGTCGCCCAGCCGAAACACATAGGTGGTGTAAATGCTTGAGCCTGTGGGGTAGAAATGCGAAAGATGGGTGAACACATGCACCTGTTCGTGCTCAGCGGCTAAGCCATTGCGCAGGCTATGTTCAAGCTGCTGTAATAATGGGTTGACGTTTTCCCATGTTGTGGCGGTTTCGACCGTATCCACGCCATAGCCCAGCTCCCAAAGCCGATTGCGCAGATAGGGCGCACGAAAACGGCCAGCTTGCCACGCTTTGCCAAAGCTTTGGCCAATATGCACCCCGCCGTGTTGGCGAGCCAAGCCTAAAACAGCGTCACGGCTGAGCGCAACTTGGGCTTTGCTGCCGATGAATCCAACCAGCAGCATGCATTTTTCGGCTCCAACGCCACGCAATTTTAAAAAGCCTTCTAGCAGGCCAATTGCCCGTTCGTGGCCCGCTAAAGCCAAATTGGTCATGGTTTCGGTGGGCGTGCTCAGGCGCAGCATTCCCAATGGCACATGAGCTTGGACAATCGCCCGCGCCGCAGTTTGGGCTTGCTGCCAATTAGCAAAGAAGATCGCATGCACTACATCAAGCGCGGGAATTGGCCGAATTCGCACCGTGGCTTCGGTGATAATGCCATAGCGACCTTCGGAACCAAGCAGCATTTCGCGCAGGTCGGGGCCAGCAGCCGAAGCAGGAAAGGGTGCTAATTCGAGCGCGCCTTGGGGTGTTTCAATGCGTCCGCCAGCCCATAATTGCTCAATTCGCCCAAAACCAAGCGATTGCTGGCCACTTGAGCGTGTGGCAATCCAGCCGCCAAGCGTGGAAAGCTCAAACGATTGGGGAAAATGGCCGAGCGTAAAGCCCAAGGCCCGCAATTGGGCTTCGAGATCAGGGCCTTTGATACCAGCACCAAAACGAGCTAAGCGCGCCGTTGGATTAATATCGAGCAAGCGATTGAGCTTGGCAAGGCTAACGGTCAAAATTGGCCGCTCGCCTGCAACTGGGTTGATATGGCCCGCTACGCTTGTGCCGCCGCCATAGGGAATCACGGTGATGTTATTGGCGCTGGCCCAATCGAGCAACGAGCGCACGTCCTGACTGGTTTGTGGCAAGGCCACGCCATCAGGAATTTGGCCCAAATCACCGCTGCGAGTGGCTACTAAATCAGCAAAGCTCTGGCCGCGTGCATGGCGAATCCGCAGTTCAGGATCGGTGCTAATCAGATCGTGCTGGGGCAAGCGTGATGCTGGCACCTTGGCCAAAACATCAGCCAAACCTACATCTTTTGGAGCTGTGCCAACCCCAATTAACTGCTTTAACAAGCCTAAAATGCCAGCTTTAACCGGATAATCTTTCGTTTCATCGCCCCAACCATTCCAACGGCGCATATTAACCCCTTTGTTCAGTTATTGATTGGTGTTTGTGCTGAATTCTTGCCAAAGCTCGATGCTTTGTTGCATGGCTGCTTGGCTCGCTTGGCGGGCAAGGGCCACATCGTGCGTCTTGGCGGCCTGCAACAGGGTTTGATAAAAACTCGCCGACTGTTGCCGCGCCTGCGCTAACTCAAAATAGTTCAAGGCCATCATGCTGTAGAAACCACGAAAGCCATTTAAAATTAAGGTATAAATTGGATTCGTCGAAGCGATCGTCAGTTGATGCTGTAATTGCCAATCGAATGCTGCATAAGCCGCAGCTGTATCAGCTAATGGCAGCGCTGTTTGCAACAAGCCCACAAGCTGCTCAGCATGGTGTTCAATTGCCATTGCAGTATAGCTTGGGGCTAAATCAAGGCGTACCGCTAGCAATTGAGGCACAATTTGGGCTGGTAGCTCGGCGCTATGCTGCACCAAACTTCGCAACACGCCTAGCCCGCCATCATGCCAAATATTGCAGACCATCGTTGGCTTGCCTTGCTGTACCACGAGCCAGCCATCACGCGCCAAGCGTTGAATTGCCTCGCGCAAGGTTGGCCGCGTAACACCTAACTGTGCGGCTAGCTCGCGCTCACTGGGCAAGCTCGTTCCTGCTGCATAGTTGCCACCAATAATTCGTTTGATCAATTGCGCTTCGCAATACGATGCAGGTCGTTGTAATTCACTCATATTCACCAACTGGTCAGACCACTTACCAGTCGAGTATAGAGAATTGTTTGTACTCTGTCAAGAGTGGGGATCGGGGTTTGGGGTTTGGGGATCGGAATCGCGTAGAACGCGAAGTTGTATTTTTTTTTCGCCACGAATTGCACGAATTCCACGAAGGAAAATGGTCGGGGGTTAGGAAATATAACGCCAATCTACGAAATAAATATTTGGGGGTACAGGGGGCTGAAAACCCCCTGTGTCTCCCGCCTTGAGGCGGGACGGAAGGGTGGTGATCCTTGATGTAACAATATGCTTTTGAGAATCTTATCAAGGACACGAAGCGCACGAAGGATAGAAACCACGAAGAACGCAAAGTTGTATTTTTTTCGCCACAGATTGGCACAGATTTTTATGATTATTTTACATTCTTTGCGCTCTGACTTCTGATTTTTGATTTCTGACTTTTGACTTTTGATTTTTGATTTTTATGTTCTATACTCTTCGCCCTTCTAATTCTGCTGGGTAAACTGCTGCACAGCATAATAAATAGCCTTTGGTGTGCCATCAGGAGCCACAAACGTATAATTATCAGCATAGGTATAGGTCAAATTGGGCAACGAGAATTGCCAAAAACCAACCGTTTGCATCCATGGCCAATGCTTTTCGGCCCATGTATAGGCGGCAATTGTATTTTGCACCCGAATTGGCGGCGGCACCGCGTTGGGCCAGCGCGGATGGTCGTTCCAGCCGCCTTCGGTAATATAAAATGGCACATCATAGCCTGCCTTCACTACCAAAGCATGAATGAGTTCTGTGCGGCGAAAGTTGGTAGTGCTTGGCTCGGGCGCTTGATCAGCAGGGTTGATCGCGCCATAGGCATGCACCGAAACTGCATCAAACGGTGGTTTTTCAGCTAAACATACTTCTAAAAAACTCAGATCATTAACACTCAATGTTTGGGGATCAATCGGCCCAGTCGGGCCTCCAGGGGCCAGCCCAGCCAAGGTTATCAGCGCTTCAGGCGCAACTGCCTTAACTCGTGGATAGACTACTTTCAAAAGGTTGGCATAGGCCACTGGGTCGGGCGCACGGTCGCCCCATTCAAAGCGCAAATTTGGCTCGTTCCAGATTTGCAGCACCCGCACGCCTTGCGGCACATAGCGCTGCGCAAACGCCGCCACAAAATCTGCATAGGCTACATAGTGATTAGGATCGATATAGCGATCATTGGTGTTGGCTGGCCGCGCCCAAGCTGGCACAAAATCGAGCCGTGCAATCACGCTGAGGCCTTGGCGTTGAGCGTGGGCAATCAACATATCGCTGCCTGTCCACTCGTAGCTGTTGGCCGAACGAGGCTGAATAACCGCCCACGGAAAAAGATCGATGATTGTGGTTGCGCCCATTTCGCGCACTTGCTGCAACGTCCGCCGAATTGTCGCCTCATCCAAACCCATCAGGCGAGTGTGAATGCCAACAATTGGGTGCGTCGTTTGAACGCTCGCAGGTGCTGGCAGCTTGAATGCTGCTGGCACCCGTTGGCGATACAATTGCAACCCAGCGATGCTCAAGATTGCAAGCATCAGCATGCTTTTGATTAATAGACTGCTTGATAACCGCATGACTTAGAGCTTTTCACGCAAAATTCGCAGGCCACCGCTGCGCATCGATTCCTTACGCGAGGTCTGAATTGCATCGACCAAGGCAAAATTACCTGCTGCTTCTAATTCTTGCACCAATTGCTCAATCCCTTTGCGATCGTAGGACACGATCACTGAAGGATTGGAGATTTGGAGCGTGCCAAAGCCCCGCAATTGAATTTTGCCGCCCAGTTGATCAACCAATTCTGAGAGTCGCGCCCGAATGGCTTCGCGCTGAGCTTCAAGTTCGCTTAATTGTTCTTCGACGGCGACAAGATCGTTGCAGAGGCTTTTGAGTAACAGTTGATCAGCGGGGTTTAACATGGACCGGCTCCTTCAAAAAAACTGCTTGCGCCATCGTACATGATTCGACGATGCTTGCCAACTAGCGCTTGCTGCGCCAGCAAACGCTCAATCGATTGCTAGGCCATCATTCAAAACGGGACTGCTTGGGCTTTCGGCAACATCGACATTTGCGGCGAGCGGCGGCAACGGGCCTGCATTAATTAATTGGGTGCCGCACCAAGGGCAGTACCAATGATCGCGGGGCGGAGCATCGCCAATGCTCCACCAGCCGCTACATGCGCCACATTGAAAATGGTGTAATTGCTCGATTGAAAAATGCACATGGCTCATTCACGTTCCTCATCACGTAGGCTTTGCCGAATTTCAACTAGTAATTGCCCAAGCATATTTTTGCCTGAGCCATCGGCGCCGCAGCCCCAATAATAATCGCCTGGCGCGTTTTCGACGATTGGCTGATCGCCAGTTGCCAACAAAATGGCTCGAATATCGGCGTGGCTGCGAAATTTTGCCAACAAAGCTTGGCGCATCACGTCATCCTTGATTGCTTCCCAATCGCGGCGTAACGGTTGTTTGCGGCTACGACCCAAGCGCGCGGCAATTGCTGGCGATTTGGCTAGCCGAATAGTCGTAGCATAGTCAGTGCCAGCAAACTTTTGGGCTTGAAAATAATGCTCGCTGGTTGGCCAATAGTGGCCATCAAGTTTAAAGTCATGGACCGAAAAGTTCGAGAAACAGCCAAATTCAGCCGAAACTGCGTAAAAAGAGATTGTCATGATTGTACTCCAGGCAAACATTTGTTATGCTATTTTTGCTTGTTTGTTGCTTTGAAGCTATCTGCATGCGACCGATTTAAGCTGCATCTTGCGACGGATGGTGGGCTAGGCATTTATTGGTATGCTATGCTTGAAACAAAAGATCTGAGTAAAACGTCTTAACTACAGACACACCTTCAATCAACGTTACAATAATTTAACAGCGCGCTTGTTGGCGCTAAGGAATTTGTTATGACCCAAGCATTTTATAAAATTTGCCCAACCTGTAGCACCCAAACGCATCCTGATGTAATGTTTTGTACTAATTGTGGTGGCTCGATGCAAGGCAGCCCCCTCCATGGCGCCCAAACCGTCGCCTATCAGCAAAATCCAGCTCCAACCCCGGTTGGCTATCAACAATATGATCAGCCAGTGCAACCACCACCAATGTATCAAAACAATTATCAACAGCCAATGGTGAGCTACCAACAGCCCTACCAAGTGCCGCATGGCTACGCCCAGAGCGAAAAAAATAAAGTTGTGGCTGCTTTGTTGGCGTTCTTCTTGGGGCCATTTGGGATTCACGGTTTTTATTTGGGCAATAATCAAATGGGACTGATTTTCTTACTGTCGAATTTGATTTTTCTGCCATTAACTTGTGTGGTGATTGGCTTTTTCGGCTATGCTATAACTGGAATTATCTGTTTGGTGCAAACCGTGCTGTATCTGGTGGCCTCAGATGCTGAGTTCTATCAGAAGTATGTGGTACAAAAAAGCTGGTTCTAAACAGTTTATGGCGCTACGGCGCTGCTCGTAACTATCGTATGGTTTGGCTATAATTGGAGCTTGCGCTAGCTTGCAATTGTTGTTGCAATTTGGGCGCGGCTCCAATTATATTTTTGGGGTTAGTCGTTGCTCCAAAAGCGCCAAAAGGCCATAACACACCAAGGCTAACGCAGCAATGCTGATCGTGCCAGCCCAAATCATATCGGCGCGATCGAAGGTAATGCCTTGAAACAGCAATTGGCCCAAGCCGCCCACCCCAATCATCGCGGCAATTGAGCTAATTGCAATGCACATGATCGCTGCAATTCGCAAGCCAGCTAGCATAATTGGCAAGGCCAAGGGCAATTCAACCCGCCACCAAATTTGCCAAGCGTTCATGCCCAATCCCCGCGCTGCTTCGAGCACTGCCCGATCGATACTTTGCATGCCAACCACAATGTTGCGCACCAAAATCACTTGGGCATAGATCACCAAGGTCACAACCACGGTGGTTTTGCTTAGACCAAAGACTGCAATTAACATAATCAGCATTGCCAAACTTGGTACGGTGTAGAGAATGCTGAGCAGTGCCATGACGATGCCCGCTAACCAGCGCACCCGCACTACCAGCAAGCCCAAAGGCAAGGCAATCAGACTAGCGATCAATAAACCTAGCAGGCTAATTGTTACGTGTTGGCCGAGCAATTGCCAAATCGCTGTGCGCTCGGTCACGAGGTAGTTGAAGCCATCAACGATGTCGTTCATTGATGACCTCTGGGTGGAGATAGGCGTGAATTGCTGCCAACGAAAGCATGCCAATTGGCTGATTGTGCTCGACGACCAGCAATTGGTCGTTGCTGCTGGCCAGCAATTGATTTAAGCCATCGCGCAAATTGTGGCTACTTTCAATTGTTGTCAGGCTTGCAACGTAGCTCTTGGGCAATGGCTGGAGCACATGGCGCACCTGAATCAAGCTCAAACGGCGCAACAAATCATCGGCTCCCAGCAATTCGGCCACATATTGGTTGGCAGGGTTGCGCAATAAATTCAAGGGCGTATCGTATTGCACGATTGTGCCTTCGTGGAGAATCGCAATTTTATCGGCCAAACGCAAGGCTTCTTCAACATCGTGGGTCACAAACACAATTGTTTTATGCAGTTGCTGTTGGATACGCAGCATCTCATCTTGCAAAATTGTGCGTGTAATTGCATCGATTGCCCCAAACGGCTCATCCATCAGCATCACGCCAGGATCAGCCGCCAAGGCGCGGGCTAAACCGACCCGTTGAGCTTGGCCGCCGGAAATTTGGGCTGGGTAGCGGTGGCGAAATTGAGCGGGATCAAGCTGAATCAGGCTGAGCAATTCATCGATGCGGCTTTGGATTTTGGCCTTAGGCCAGCCGAGCAATTTAGGCACGACCGCAATATTTTCGGCCACCGTCATGTGGGGAAACAAGCCAACTTGCTGAATAACATAGCCAATCTGTTGGCGCAACTTGGTGGCATTGACCGTCTGAATATCGACTCCATCGAGCAAAATTGTGCCGCTACTTGGCTCGATGAGGCGATTGATCATCTTCATCAAGGTTGTTTTGCCACAGCCTGATGGGCCAAGCAAAATCACAAATTCGCCGCGATTGATCGTCAGCGAAATATCGGCGAGCGCCGCAGTTGTGGCCTTGGGATAGATTTTACGAACATGCTGAAACTCGATTGTGCTCACACCTGCTACTCCCTTGGGCAAAAACAGTATTGGGTAGCGGCGTTTGTAACCACTACCCAATTGAACCAACCTACTTGAGCAAGCCTTGAGCGGTTAAGAACTCTTTGGCTACATCTTCGTACTTGCGATTATTGCCACTAACTTCGAAGTTGAGTTTTTGCATGGTGGCATCATCGAGTTTCGGCGCCAAGGCGTTGAGCAATTCGGCCACTTTAGGATTGGCATCTAAGACACTTTGGCGAACCAACGGTGCGATTTGATAGGGTGGGAACATCGCGCGATCATCTTTCAAGACGACCAAGCCATAGTTGGCAATTTCGCCATCGGTGCCGAAGGCCACGACCACATCTGCATTGCCTTCGACCAAGCCCTTGTACTTGAGGCCTGGATCAACTGGCACATATTCTTTGAGTTCGAAGTTTCCATATTTGGCTTGAATGCCTGGCAAACCATCTTCGCGCTCTTGGAATTCTGGTGGGCCGATCATGCGCAATTCGCTTGCTTTGGCAGCCATATCGGAGATTGTGATAATGCCAAATTTCTGGGCGCCTTCTTTGGTCATGGCCAACGCTTGGGTGTTATTCATTGGGGCTGGGTCGAGCCACGCAATTTTGAATTGTTCAGCATAGCCCTTTTTGACCGTTTCGTAGACCGCTTTAGGATCGGTTTGGGTGGGCAATTTGAGCACGGTCAATAAACCAGTGCCCGTGTATTCGGGATAAATATCGATCTCGCCTTTTTCCATGGCTGCTTGAGCAACATCGGTTGCGCCTAAGCCAATTTTGCGCTCCACTTTGTAGCCTGCTTGCTCCAAAATGAGGGCATACATTTCGCCGACAATAAATTGCTCGGTAAAATTCTTTGAGGCAATCCGAATCACCTGATTCTCACTACCACTTGGCGCGGGAGTGCTGTTGCCGCTTGGGACGCTGGTGCTGGCTGCATTATCGCCACACGCCGCTATGATCGTCATCAAAAGCGTGAGCAACACCGTTCGCTGGATGAAACGTCGCATGAATCCTCCTGTCCAAACAAACTAAAACTGTGGTGGTCGTACCCATCGCAACAGCCCTGCCATTACGATTTCGGCCACGATGGCCAGCAATGCCACCGGAATAGCGCCAACAAGCAAAATATCGACGCGGCTCATACTAAATCCTAAGGTGATAAAACTGCCCAGCCCGCCAGCCCCAATAAAGGCTGCCAAGGTTGCGCTAGCAATCACCTCAACCAAGGCAATTCGAATGCCCGAGAGAATCACGGGCGCCGCTAAAGGCAATTCGACCCGCCATAATTGCAGCCATGCGGGCATGCCCATGGCTTTGGCTGCTTCGCGCACCGCTGGGTTGAGTGTCCGAAAAGCGGCATTGGTGTTGATCAAAATTGGCGGTAAGGCCAAAATTGTCAGCGCCACAATTGCCGAACGAATGCTCAGGCCATAGCCAGGAATAGCAACAAAGAGAAAGAGGATTGCAAGGCTTGGGATGACCCGCAGAATATTTGTGGTGTTGATCGCAAGCGCGCTAATGATGCGTGAGCGACTGCTCCACCAGCCAAATGGCAAGCCAAGCAGCAATGCAATTGCCATCGCACTGGCCACAAGCTGCCCATGCCGACTGAGTGCCGCGCTTAATCGCGCCAAATTGCGCGGCTCAAGAGCATACGCCAATGCCTGCTGAAATACACTCACACCGATTCCTCTATGCTGGAAACCTCAAAAAGCATACCACAATTTAGGCCAAAAAGTAGCTCTAAAGTGCTTGTAATAAGGCCACTAATTGATCACGCAAGTCGGATAAACCGGCGCGAACTTCTTCGGAGCTTGGCAGTTCGACACTCAAAGCTTGGCTTAGGCGATCAAATTGGGCTTGGATATTGCTGGCAATATCGGGAAAGGCGGCCTCGACGGGCACGCGTAGGGCATTCCAACCTTGTTCGACCGTGCTAAACAAGGCGCGGGTACGTTCCCAATCGTTATTGCGCACTGCTTCTTCGATGCCCGATAAACGATTAACCAAATCTTGGACTGAGGTTTCGCTTAATTGTTGAACTGTATCGGAAACTTGGGTAGCGATGCTACTACCTGAACAGCCAGCGAGCAGCAATAGCAGGCTCAGACCTACAAACCAACGACGCATTATCGACCCTCCTTTGGGTTAAGTTACGTCTGTCATTCTAAACGGTGTGTAAAGGGCAAGTGCTATGCCACAACCAAAAAGCCCCTCGCTGGCAAACGAGAGGCTTTATAACAGCATTGGGGAGATTTTCGTTTTAAGATGGACGTTCGGTGAGCGTAATTTGGACATCTTGTTGTTGACCGTTGCGCTCAATTGTAACTGTCACCGTATCGCCTGGCTTATATTGCAACAACAGGCGTTGCAATGAATGGCGTTGGGTAATTTCCTCGCCGTTGACTGCAAGAATAATATCGCCACGGCTAACCCCAGCGCGGCGGGCGGGCGTGCCTTCATCGACGTTGGTTACAAAAGCGCCCTTACCATTGGCGATGCCAAGATCGGCGGTTTCGGGCGAAAGCAGCTCGTAGCTAATACCCATGTATGGCCGAACCACTTGGCCATTGGCAATCAAGGTATCGCTGACTTCGCGCACAATATTCGATGGCACTGCAAAGCCCAAGCCTTGTGCTTCATCGATGCTGCCAATATCCCCACGAACAACCAAGGTATTGATGCCAACAATCTCGCCTTTGAGGTTGATCAGTGGGCCGCCGCTGTTGCCATGGTTAATTGCAGCATCAGTTTGAATCAAGCCTTCCATGCGATCGATGGTGCGATCGAGGGCGCTGACCACCCCAACCGTGACACTATTTTGAAATTTGCCAAGCGGGCTGCCGATGGCGACAACCGTCTCGCCAGGTTTTAATTCATCTGAATTGCCCAAGGAAATTGTGGCTGGCACTGCATCGAGCACCCGAATCACCGCAATATCCGAAAAAGCATCGGTGCCGATCAATTCTGCATTGTGGCTTGTGCCATCGGAATAGATAACTTGCAAGCGATTTTGGCCTTCAACGACGTGATTATTGGTGATGATATAGCCATCTTCGTTGATGATTGCGCCTGAGCCGCTGGCCTGACCGCCAGCAACGGTGCTGATGATTTTGACCACTGCTGGCGAGGCATTGGCAACGGTTTGGACCACCGCATCGTTACTATTGGCGACGACTGGTTGGGCCGTCAGATTTGCGTTGGTTTGGGGGTTGGCGGTGGTTGGGGTAACGTCAACCGCAGTTGCCGTTTGATCAACTTGGGCCAAGCGATAGCCTGCCACGCCCCCAACCATGCCACCACCAACCCCTGAAAGCACTAAGGCGGCAATGATCAAGCCGCCGAAACCGACGGTCCGTTTTGGATTACTCATAACGATTCCTCGTAGCTGCGTGTTTATATTGCTGCTTGTATTGTAGCAAGATTTAGCTAAAACGCAGGCTAACGTAGGCTAAATGGTGGTTTAGAAAAATGGCTATTAATCGGGCTTTTGCTCATTCAGCGTTTAACCAATTCTGCATCAAATCTTCACAGCGATCAGCTAGGCCCAAAAAAAGAACCCGTGGCTGAACCACGGGTTGCGTGCGGCGAATGATCCAGCTTATTTAGGCATCTTTACTAACCCACGGCAGATAGACTGGAATGAGGGTTGGGCCTGTGGTTGCGCTTGGGCTAGCCGTTGGCGTGTTGCTTGGCGTAATTGTCATTGTCGGCGTATTGGTATTCGTCGGCGAAACCGTACTTGTTGGTGTATTGGTTGGTGTTGCTGGGGTTGGGCTTGGCGTTGGCGTAACACTCACACTCCCCGTTGGCGTGACGCTTGGGGTTGGGCTATTGGTTGGCGTTTCAGTGTTGGTTGCCGTCTCCGTGATTGTTGGGGTTGGGGTTTCGGTTGGTGTGCTGGTATTAGTTGGGGTTTCGGTTGGCGTGCTGGTATTGGTTGCGGTTGGCACTTCGGTTGGGGTTGCGGTTGGCAGCGCCACACAGCCCATAATTTGGAAGTCATCGATGGCAATCCCAGCGAGATTGACACTCGTATCCGAATCAAGATGGTAAAGCACTTTGATCGTTTGACCTTTGAACTCGCTGATATCGTGTAATTGGCGACTCCAAGCAGTGCTTTCTTGATAGGTGATATTTGTACCAACACTATTCGTCATGGTTGCTGCATCAAATTCATAGAGTGTTTTGGTAATAACACCTGAGCCAATTGAAGCTGTGTAATGATCAAACGAGGCATTTTCCATTTGATAGCGTTGTTGCCATTGCAGATAGACTGGGCCTGCAACGTTGGGAATACTGATGTTTGGCGAGAAGAGATTGGCAACACTATTGGTTGAGTAATTCCCATCAAGATTTGTCTTCCAGCTATTGACTCCGCTGTAGCTACCGATTAATGGGGCGGCAATTGGCGCGCCATATTCCCATGAATCCAAGGTTCCGCTATGGGTGAAGCCACCATCGTTGGCCTCAAAATCGTTGCTGGTGATAGTTGTCATGGCGGTTCCATCGGGACAGCTTGCTGGCGGAGCAGCACAGAGTCGAATACCCCAATTTTGGAGGATTCCTCCATTGCCTGCTGTATCATCGTGAATTAACAATGTCCATGTGCCAGCAGTACGCCCACCATCAAACCAGTCGAGGCGATAATTCAACTCAGGAATAGAGCGCATTCCCGCGACAACACTGAATGATCCAATTGGAATCGCCGCTTCATCATCTAAATCAAGATTCATTGTGGTTTGGCTATTTGCGCCAATATCGGTAAAGAGGCCAACAACATTGCCATCTGGGCCTTGCAACTGCACATCAAGGTCGGCCATATTGGTATGGGTTAATTGAATCGTAACATCGAGATCGGCGATGATCATGTTTTCTGGGATGGTCAGGGTTGAGGTGATGAAACTGGTAGTTGTTGGAATAACCTTGCCAACATTGGTGCTGTTATAGGTTGTACAGTTGGCCTGCTGCGCGGCAGGAAACACCGTTACACCTAAGAGATAGGTGGCTGCTGCAGGAATACTGGTGCTAGCCGTTGAAACGAGCACATAGTAGGTGCCACTTTGCTTAACCGTCATAAAATGCGCTTCAGCATTCGGCGAGGTCACACTGATATCATCAATTAATAAAGTAAAGTTATTAAACGTGCCGATTCCAAGCAAACCATTCCAGGTAGTGCCATCGCGCTCTGGGTTAAGGTCAAGGCTGGTAAAAATAGTATCACCAGCATTCAGATTAAATTGGACATAATCAGAATCGGTCACACTAGAGAGGGTTCCCGAGAGAATCCCGCTTGGCGGTAAGATTTGAGCTTCGGGAATAGTATTATTTGGCTCTTGTTCAGCAGTCGGTACTCCGCTCAAGACACGCACGTGCAAATCGTAGTAGCGAAGCTGGGTTGTGCCAGTGCTGTTAACTCGCAGGTAATAGGTTGCAGTTGTTGTGACTGGAGCTGAGCTAATGACCGATGATGAAGTGCCAAAAAAGCCATCATCATTATCAACTTCAATGATGGTGCTTCCATTCGAGGCATACAGGGTTAAGGTTGAGTCACCATTGGTACTCGCCGAAGCTGAGGTCATTGTGGCTGCACTGAGCCGTTCACCTGCTGCTAGTTGAATACTATAAAAATCAACATCGCTAGCCCAAATATTAGCTCGCACAATGGCGCTACTAGCCAAAATCGGATTGGCGGTTGCTGGCGTATTATTGCTCTCCTGCTCTTTGATGCGCACCGCACCGTGCGGAATCGTGGCTTGCTGAATCTGTGGGGAATGGACGTTACTGGGTGCTGCTTGAACCTGCTTGAAGGTGCGAAAACTGCCAGTTAGCCCAACTAAAGCGATCATGAGGCCGATAAACCCAATCCGGAGACGCATGCAAACCTCCTAAACCAAGGCTGTTGCTAAGGCAAGAATGTCGGGGGTTGGGTAAGCATAGGCTACGGATTGCTGAAACACAAGGGTGAATTTGGGGGAACTGCTCCAGTCTGGTATCCCCCAAAACTGGAGCAGTAGTCAAGCAATTTTAGTATTCGACGATGACGAGCGGCAGATGGATGTAGAAGCGCGCTGGGTCAAGCGTTGGGGTTGGGGTCATGCTTGGTGTTACGATGGGGGTTGCGCTTGGGGTTGGCGTTGTGCTTGCTGTTGGTGTGATAGTTGGCGTAATTAAGCCAGCATCAATACAACCAGTAATTTCTACATCATCAACTGAGATGCCCGCAAAATTAGCATACGAGTCGCTCCCAAAATCCCATTTTAATGAGAGTGAAGCCCCTGCATAGCTGCTGAGATCATGGCGTTGCAAACCCCAACCAGTACTTTGCTCAAGAATTTGGCTTGGGTTGCCAAGCTCAGTCCGCATTTCGGCGCTGCGATGCTCGAATAGCGGTGAAAAGAACAACGAAGACGATGGGTGGGCTGTTACGATATAAAAATCATTCAGGCTATTGCCAAGCTGATAGCGCTGATACCAACTTGCATAAATTGGCCCGCTGACGTTGCTAAGATTGATATTGGGCGAGACCAACTGCATGCGCGCGCTATTGGGATAATTGCCAGTTAAGTTGGTGTTCCAGCTGTGTTCGCCGCTATAGCTACCAATAATTGGTGGGCTGTTATGGTTGCCCCAAACCCATTCGAAATCATAATCGCCTGAGCCGAAGCCACCGTTATCAGCCTCAAATTGGCTGCTATAAATCACGCTGCGAGCCTTGCCAACTGGGCAATCTGCAGGAGCAGGCATGCCACAAATTCGCAAGCCCCAGCTATTGAGCGTGCCGCCATTGCCGTCAGCAGTATCATAGATTGTGAGCGTCCATTGGCCTTGCGCTTGTTGGCCAGCAAACCAATCGAGGCTAAAAGCTGCTTCTGGCGCAAAATGCACGCCGCTCAAATTGTGATAGCTGCCTAAAGCCAAAGCTGCTTGCTGATCGAGCACCAGATCAACATTGGGGCGCTGGGCGCTGCCAATATCGGTAAAGAGCGCAACCACGTTGCCATCAGGTGCAATTAAGGTCACATCCAATTCAGGCAGCATGCTATGCTCTAAATCAAGCAGCACATCAAGATCGGCAATATTGGCTCCTTGCTCAACCGTTATGCTTGATTGCAAGACTGATTGATTGGGGCCAATTGCTTGCGCTGTTTGGCTTGTAACGGTCTGGCAGTTAGCTTGGGTTATTGCTGGAATAATCACTACTTGGGCCAGATAGCTGGCTTGGGGGCCACCATCAGCTTCCGAGCCAATCACAATCTCATAACTCCCTGCATCCTTAACCGTCATAACGTTGGCTTCAGCATTTGGTGAAACGCTATTGGCATCATCAACTTGGAAATAGGTCGTGTCAAGCTTTCCAAGCCTCAGAAATCCATTCCAGGTTGTGCCATCACGCTCAGGGTCAAAATCAACAGTGCTGAACATCGTATCGCCAGCATTGAGATTAAACTGATAGCGATCAAGATCATTGCTTGCTGAAAGGACGCCACTGATGCTGGCTTGGGTTGTAATAGCTTGAGGCAGCTGATCGTTGGGTTCTTGTTCGCTAACCGTTGTGCTCAACACGCGCACATATAAATCGTAGGGTTGGATGAGCGTGGTGGACGTGCCACCTTGAACTTTAATGTAGTAGCTGCCAGTGGTGGTGATTGGTTGCGAGCTAATGACCGATGAGCCATTGTTATGAACACCATCACTCAAATCGGTTTCGATCAGCGTTAGTGTCGGGTTAACATTGTTGCCATCCGAGGCGAATAAGCTGAGCGTTGTATCGCCAGACGCGATGCTTGTTCGCGTCATGGTTGCTAAAGCCACTCGTTGGCCAGCACTCAAATCGATTTTAAAGTAATCAACATCGGTTTCCAGAATCGAGCCACGCACGATTGTATTGCTGCCAACCAACAGATTAGCATTCAATGGCAAGTCATTAAATTCTTGCTCTTGGATGCGGGCAAAGCCATAAGGAACACTCGTTTGATCAGGGGTTTGAGGCTGTGCTTGAGCAACATACTTGGGGCTTTCCAGCATTTTACCAACGCTGATCATGAATAGAAGCGCAATGATCACGCCAACACGGACACGCATACAACCTCCTAAAATTCACATCTAGACTCACAAAACCTATCGCGTCATTCTATACTCAGCAGGCTCAGAATAGTTTCAATCAATTGTTGGTGCTGTTGTGCGTTAGGTAATTGATTTCTGCTCCAATCGAGGGCTAAGAGCGGAGTGGTAATCGTCGCCGTCCAATCCGCAAGCAAAGAGCCAAGTTTGGCTAGATCAGCGCGTTGAGCAATTTCGAGCGGGCGATTGCGTTGCTGATAGCGTTGGATAATGACCTCGAGCGGCGCTTCAAGGCTAATGATCAAATCGGGCTGGCCTAAACCAGCACGTAGTTCGTCGTATAAGCGTTCGCAGAGCGCAAATTCAGCGTCAGTTAAGTAGCCCTGCTGCTGAAAATGCTTGCTAAACACCCAAAAATCTTCATCGAGGCCACCATCTTGCACACCAATGCCTGGCTGCGCTCGAATTGCCCGTTCTTGTTCGGCTCGTAATAAAAGGTAATCGAATTGGTTGGCAAGGGCATAGCGTTGGAGATTTTGGGCAAATAGCTGTTGAAATGGTCGTTCGGCATGGCTTTCTAGGGCCGCAAAAAAACGCTGATCGCTGCATAGGAGCTTCGTGAGGGTAGTTTTGCCAATGCCCGCGTTGCCTACAATCGTAATTAATTTGCCCATGATGTTGTCCTTGATTGGTGATTGACGTGTTGCTTTTGTACCCGAAAGCGGCCAAAGTTGCAACTGCAAACAACATCAGGGCAAATTCCCAAGCTGCGAACCCTAAAATGACACGGCTACGCTCAACGCTATTGGGGCAGGCCGACTAACAGCTGCCTGTAGTCGCAAAGTTTCAATTGGTGCTTTTTAAACCAGCAAGCACCAACTTAATGATGCTTGCTTGGCTGATTAAATTTGGCCAACCCAGCCGCGATCATGGGCCTGAAATTGGCTGGCGAGGTATTGATAGAGCTGCGGTTCAAGCGGGCCTTGATTCAAAAGGGCTAAATTATGCTGCATATGTTCAAGCTTGCGCGAGCCAACAATGCAGCTATGCACGCCTGGCGTGTAGGCAGTGAAGCGTAGCGCAATCCCTAAAAGATGCTCAGGATCGAGATCAAGCTGCATGGCTTGAAGCCGCTCCCAATAGACCTCAGCATAATCGCCAACTGGCCGCTGTTGAAACCGCCAAGCAACATTGGCAACTGGGCGTTTGGCAATCACACCAAGCTGCTGGTGCTGGGCTTGTGGCAAAATCTGGCCAATCACTCGTTGATCAGCAAGGTTTACCGAGCATTCAATTGCCCCAAAATGGCCAGCTTGCACCGCCCATTCCAAGGGTGCGTTATCGCCTGAGTAGGCTGTAACCAGCACTTTGCCTGCTTGGACTGCCCGATCCAAGGCTTCAATAACGTCGCCTGCGCGCAAGGTTTCGAGGGGGCAGGAATGAAAATGCACAATATCAAGATAATCGGTCTGCATTTGGCGCAGCGCCGCATCGATGCCCGCTGTGATAATTGGACTCGTCCAATCGTCGTAGCCCTCGATGCCATAGCCAATTTTGGTCGAAAGCACAAACTCATGGCGACGTTGATGCAGATGTCGCCCGATGCGCTCCTCGGAAAGGCCATAGCCCCGCGCAGTATCGATTAAATTAATCCCGAGATCGAGCAAGCCATTTAGCAGGGTGCCAACTTCTGATTCAGTTAATTCGTTGCCGCCAATATGGCCTGCGCCAAACCCAAGGGCCGAAACCTGCAAGCCAGTTGCGCCAAATTCGCGCAGCGATCCACCATTCATTCAGTTCCTATTCAACCAATAATCTCAGCGTGGAGATGCTTGGTGCTTAAAGCGGGCGTTCGAGCCATTCAGGCTCTGGAGTTATGCTATCTGCTGGGCGTGGGCCAGGGTCGGGCAAGCCCGAATCGCTTAATGTCATCAAGGGCTGAAGCTGCATATCAGCTTCACAGCTAATTTGGCAGGCCAAACGCACGCCAGTTAATTTGGCCTCGGCCAATTTAAATGATTCTGCCTTGGTGATGGTGCTTGGCTCGCCAGCCTGAAACTCGACCCGACAGGTGGTACAGCGGGCGTTGCCGCCACAGCGGTGCAAAATATCAATGCCCTGATCTTCTAGGGCATTGACCAAACGCGTGCCACTTGCTACCTCGAATGGCGCTTGTGAACCAACAGTGATCTGGGGCATGCTCCACCTCCTAGAATAATGATCGGTTAATTGTTCAAACTGGCTTAATCTAGTGATCAAGTGCGCCAGTATCGAGCAATTGTTGCAATTGATTGACCACCAATCCTAATAATGGTTGTGGGATGCTGGCTGGTTCTTGGGTGCGCTGAAGTTGGACAACTGGGGCGGCAGTACGTCGCGCCAAGCCAGCAGTGCGCAGATCATCAGCCAACAAAATGGTGTTGCCAAGCTCATCGGCGGTCAGGGCTGGTAAGCCTGCTGCCAAGGCTTGTTCTTCTGGCAAGCCGCTGATGCTCAGCACAATCCCAATCGTACAGCGATTAAAGGCTAAACCACGCTCAACCACATCTGCTTGATCTAAGGCAACAACAAACAGTTCAGCTTCTGGTTGAACCAGCGCTTGACGCACGCTTGCGTAATCGCCCTTGGCAATATGCACAACGTTTTGCCAACCAGCAGCAGTTAGGCCTTGAGTAATTTGTTTAGCTGCCAATCCTGCGCCAAGCCCGCCAATTGCAATCAAGGGCACGCTGCGAATTTGCTCCCATGGCGGGTTGACCGCGAGGCCAAGGCTGAGTTGGGCAGGATCAAAGCGCCAGCCACCGCTGCCTGTGCCAAGCTGCAACATGCCATCGCCAACCGGCAAGACTGGAATCACCCGCCCTTGGGCTTCGGCGCGCAACTGCAGCAATGGCAAAACTGGGTCGATCCGCATGCGTTGGCGGCGCAAGTCGAAGAGCGCATCATCGTGGCTCCAATCTTCATCTTGGCGTTCGGCAGCCAGAATATCGTCAACTGCGTGTTGCAAACTTGCTGCGCCAAGGTGGGGGTGGTTGCAGGTAAAACTCAGGCTCAATTGCCAGGTTTGCTCGTCAAGTGGCTCGATTTTCATACGCAGATAGCCGATGATCAAGCCAACTGCCTGGGCCCACGTTTTGAGTTGGCGACCGATTTCATCGCGGAGATCATGACTGACCTGCAAGGTTGCAGCTACCCCAGCTTGGGGATAGTAGATATTTGGGCCTTCTAAAACGCGAACATGGTCGATTGTGATTGACATTGATTGATTGCTCCCAGCCATAGCGGCACGCTGCGCTCGGGCTGTCTGTTATGGAATTGCAATGACGACTTTACCAAATTGCTCTGCTGATTCAAGGTAGGCGTGGGCCGCTTGAAGCTCGCTCAGTGGAAACACTTTGTCGACCAGTGGCTCAAAGCGGCGTTCCCAGAATACTAAGCGCATAATGGTGTTGAATTCACGATTATTAGCCATTGTTGAGCCAATCAGATTAAATTGGCGCCAGAAAAGTTTGCGAATATCGATATTGACAATTGGGCCAGTCGTTGCGCCATAGGTTACGACCGTGCCACCTTTGGCTACGCTGCGCAATGAGCTTTCCCACGTTGCTGCGCCAACATTCTCTAAAACGACGTCAACGCCGCGCTTGTTGGTTTGTTGCCAAATCTCGCGGCCCCAATCGCCATCTGATCGTAGCACGTAATCGGCCCCCAGTTCCTTGGCCCGTGCCAGTTTTTCTGGCGAGCGCGAAGCTGCATAGACGGTTGCGCCTGCATAACGAGCAATTTGTATTGCTGCACTCGCCACTCCGCCACCAGCACCCAAAATTAAGACACTTTGGCCAGCCCGCAGTTGCGCTTGGCCAATTAATGCTCGCCACGCCGTCATCCAGACTAAGGGCACAGCTGCTGCTTGCTCAAACGAGTAATCAGCGGGAATCGCATATACATTGCGGGCTGGCACGGCGATATATTGCGCCAAGCCACCAGTTTGGTGCTCGCCAAGCACGCCATAGCTATCGCACAAGGTTTCTTCGCCTGCGATGCAAAATTCGCACTGCCCGCACCAAATATTGGGATTAACAATCACGCGCTGGCCTTCGTTCCAGCCAGTTACACCCTCGCCTACTGCCGCAATTTCGCCAGCAATATCGCAGCCGCCGATATGCGGCATATTCAGTTTTAGGCCGGGCAAGCCTTCACGCACAAAGAGATCAAGGTGATTCAGGGCGGCAGCGCGGATGCGGACCAAAACTTCATCTGGGCCAGCCACCGGCTCCGCCAAATCGCCATATTCGAGCACATCTAGTCCACCATGCTGGCGGAAAAATCCTGCCTTCATCATACCGTCCAAGCCTCCTTGCTCAAAACAATGGCTATAGTGTAAAGGATGTTGGCAGTTTTTAGATCCACAAAGAGCACGAAGGCTTGAAACCGCGAAGCACGCGAAGATTGCGAAGATGGGCTATAGTTTTTAGCCACGAATTGCACGAATTTCACGAATAATGTTCCGATAGCCTATAGCCTGATCCCTGGCCCCTAGCCACTTCATCCCTCATCCCTCATCCTTGATCCCTTACTAATTCCTCGCGCTCTTTGAATTGGGTATGATAGAGCTGAGCGTACAGCCCTGCCTGTGCCAACAACTCGCTATGGGTGCCGCGTTCGATCACTCGGCCTTGCTCGACGACCAAAATCAAATCTGCTGCCAGAATCGTCGAAAGTCGGTGGGCAATCACAATGCTGGTGCGATCTTTGAGCAATGGTTGCAAAGCTGCTTGAATTAATGACTCTGAGCGTGAGTCAAGTGCCGAGGTCGCCTCGTCGAGCACCAAAATCCGTGGGTTTTTGAGAATAACCCGTGCAATCGCAATCCGTTGTTTTTCGCCGCCAGAGAAGCGATAGCCTCGTTCGCCAACCACAGTATCGTAGCCATTGGGCAGGCTGACGATCAAATCGTGAATGTTGGCAGCACGGCAGGCAGCTTCTAATTCTGCATCAGTTGCATCGGGCTTGGCATAGCGCAAATTAACCCGCAAACTCTCGTGAAACAAAAAGGTTTCTTGGGTAACCATGCCAATTGCTTGGCCAAGGCTATCCAAATCTAGTTCGCGCACATCAACGCCATCAATCAACACCCGACCGCGACTGGCATCATACAAGCGCGGCAGCAAATAGGTGAGGCTAGTTTTGCCCGCGCCAGAAGGCCCAACCAAAGCCACCAATTGGCCTGGCTTGGCGGTAAAATCAATATCTTCTAAGGCCCATTCGCGGGTGGCAATGGGGCTGATGAGGGTGGTTTCTTGGCCATTGCGTGAGCTAAGAATCGGATCATCATCAGCTTGATAGCGAAACCAAACATGCTCAAATTGCACTTCGCCACGAATGCTATCCAACATTTTGGGTTGGGCTGGGTCGAGAATTTCTTGCGGCAAATCGAGAATTTCAAACACCCGCTCGAATGAAACCAGCGACGAAGCTAATTCAACTCTGGTGTTGACCAAGGTTGAAATTGCCCCATACAAGCCGGGCAAATACAAGGCCAAGGCAATAATATCGCCAGTGCTGAAGCTACTTGAGGTAATTGCCAGATAGCCGCCAAACCAATAGACCGAGGTTACGCCAACTGCGCTGACCAAACCAACCATCACAAAAAACGAGCGCATCACCAACGAGGTGCGAATGCCAAGATCGCGCACTTCGCCTGCATGCTGGCTAAATTTGGCCACCTCATCGTTGCGGCGTCCAAAAATCTTGACTAGCAATGCACCGCTGACATTTAATGTTTCGCCCATTAATGCGTTCATATCGCTGTTGGCTTGCATCTGCGAGCGGGTCAATGTGCGCACGACACGCCCGACGCGCCGCGCTGGCAGCATAAATAATGGCAATACGAGCAAGGCCAATAAGGTTAAGCGCCACTCGATTGTCAACATAATAAAGAGCGTGATGCTGACCGTGATGATATTTGTGATCAGCGTAATCAACGTACCTGTGACTGCCCGTTGCGAGCCAACCACATCGTTATTGAGCCGCGAAACCAATTCGCCCGATTTGGTGCTGGTGAAAAAGCGTAGGCTCATGCGTTGCATATGGTTATACAAAGCGCGGCGCAGATCGAAAATAATGCCCTCGCCAACTAGCGCTGAATTGCGCCGTTGCCAAATATCCAGCAAACCGCCGACCAGGGGAATTGCCACCAAGCCCACAGCAACGAGATTCAGGCGGCCAAGATTGCGCTGTGGAATTGCCACGTCAATCAAATGGCGCACCAACAACGGCGTAATCCGATCAAGCAAGGTTCCGATGAAAATTGTAAACAAGACCACAATGATGCCGCTGCGATAGGGTTTGGCATACCCCCATACACGCTGTAACAACATGCGGCTGATAGTGGGTTGTTCGTCGTCGTTCGCGCGAACAAACCCTCGCCAGCCTCCACCATTCATAGTAGCTCCTTCAATAGTGTTTGAGTGTGCAGATTATTAATGTCATGCTAACACGTCTAGGCCCAGAGCTTGCTATACTTAAGGTTAGAATTTTCTGTCCATGCGGACAGGAACATTGACAAGCATCCTCTGGAGGATACCGATGATCTTCGACCCAATGTATTTCATTTTTGCCATTCCTGGCATGCTGTTTGCTTTCTGGGCGCAGTGGTATGTGAAATCAACATTTAGCAAATATGCGAATGTTGGTAATATGCACCGCATGAATGGCTTTGATGTTGCCCAACGTTTGATGAGTGCCGAAGGTCTCAACTATGTGCGGGTAAATCAAGTTGCTGGCCAACTTACCGACTTTTATAATCCCGCCGATAAATCGATCAACCTCTCGCAATCGTCGGTTACGCCATCGGTTGCTGCAATGGCGGTTGTCGCTCACGAGTTGGGCCACGCCTTGCAAGATCGCGAAGGCTACACGATGTTGCGTTTGCGTAGCTCGATTGTGGGCATTGCCAACATTGGCAGTAGCATTGGCACATGGTTGGTGATGGGTGGCTTGATGTTTGGCGCTGCTTCACGCAGTGGCGGTTTCGGCTTTACCATGGCTTTGATTGGCTTGGCGTTATTTGCTGGCGCGGTGCTGTTTACCTTAGTCACCTTGCCCGTCGAATTCAATGCCTCAAGCCGAGCCAAAAAAATGCTGATCGCCAACGGCCTAGTTAGCCCACAAGACCAAGCTGCGGTTGCTAAGGTTTTGAATGCTGCTGCATGGACGTATGTTGCTGCTGCTGCACAATCAATTTTGACCTTTGCCTACTTTGCATTTCGAGTTTTTGGCGGTCGCCGCGACTAAAAATGCTATACTAGCGCCTAGTACCGCTTTTGATTTAGGAGGAATAATTCAATGGATGATGATTTGAAGCGTCGGGTTGTTTATGGTTTGCTTAGTTTGGCGTTGGGCACGTTGGCCACTCGTTTGGCCTTGTACATCACCAACAAAATTTTGGGCGAGCCAGAAACGATCTAAGCTGCGCCAAATAATTGGCAATGAGAGGCGTATAGTTACGCCTCTTTCTTGTTTAAGCCTGCTATAATCGCGGCACGATTGGCTCATAGACGAAGGAAGCTGCAATGAATCAAACCTTGGCAAATCGCTACCAATTGTTGGCAACGCTTGGGCAAGGCGGCATGGCGACGGTTTATCGCGCCCATGATTTGCTGCTCAAGCGCGATGTGGCCTTGAAGGTTTTGCGGCCAGAGTACGCCAATAATCCAAGCCTGAGCCAGCAATTTAGCGCCGAAGCCCAAACTGCGGCGCAATTGAGCCACGCCCATATTGCCCGCATTTTTGATGTTGGCCACGATCCAAGTGTTGGGCCGTTTTTTGTCCAAGAGCTGATCGATGGCCAAAGCCTTGATCAAATGTTGCCCGTGGTCGCGCCCCAAGCGTTAACGTGGACGCGCGAAATTGCCTTAGCCTTGGCGGCAATTCATCAACAAGGCTATGTGCATTGCGATGTTAAACCACAAAATATTAAAATTAATCCTGATGGCCATGCGATTTTGCTTGATTTTGGCATCGTGCAGCCAATTGGCACGACCAACCACGATCAAGTGTATGGCACGCCCCAATATATCGCGCCAGAACGGGCTGAAGGCGGCGCAACAACTGAGGCCAGCGATATTTACGCTTTAGGGATTATGCTGTATGAGCTGTTAACTGGCCGCGTGCCACTTGATGGCGATTCGGCGTGGGCGATTGTGCAGCGCCATCTAAATGAAGGTGTGCCTGCTTTGCGCCAAGCCTTGCCAGGCACCGCCACTGCCATCGAACAGCTAATCAAGCGGGCGACTGAGCGTGAGCCAAGCAAGCGTTTTGCCTCTGCCCAAGCCTTGGCAGGCGAGATTGAGAGCATTCAACAGGGCGCAAATTCGGCCACAATTTCGATGCCAGTGCGCCAACGCTCTACAGTATCAATTCATAATATGGAAACGACTGCTGTGCGCGTGCCACCAAAAACCGCTGCTTTGGTTCAGTCGCAAGTGCAGCCCACGCCAACCAAAGCCTTGCTTGCCACGCCCAAACCAGCGGCTAAAAAGCAAATTGGCCTAACCCTAGCAGCGTTGGCGTTTGTGGCCGCAATAGCCGTGGCCTTTGCCAAATTAAGCGGCGATTCTGAACAACCTAGCCCAAGTGGTAATCCTGTGGCCGTAGCAACTACCACGCTTGCGCCGGTGGCCGAAGCAACCGCAACCGTTGCGCTCGAAGCGACTCAAGCGCCAGAGCCAACTGCTCCCAGCGAGCAAGCGCCAAGCATGCCCAATTTTGTGGGCCTCAAACGTGGCGAGGCCGAGCAACAAGCCCGCAATTTGGGGCTGAGCATTAATTTTATCGAGCAACCAAACGATCAAGCCAAAGATCGCATTCTGAGCCAAGAGCCAACAGTTGGCAGCCCAATTGTCGCCAACAGCCAAATCAACTTGGTGATTGGGGTCAAAGAGGCCAAAAAGCCCAAAGGCCCAGGCAATGGCAAGGGCAAAGACGATGATTAGAGCGTAGAGCAAAGAACATAGAACATAGAACAAGGATGAGGGTAAAGTCAGAAGGCAAAAATCAAAAATCAAAATCAAAACAAAGAGCATAGAGATTGGAGCAGGTTTTGGAGATTAGGCTATTTAACGCAGAGGCGCAGAGCAGAGAAAAGGATGAAGGATGAAACCACGAAGAACGCGAAGTGATGGTGAACGATGAGGTTTTAATCATCATTGACTAAAAACGCTAGTCTCTAGCCCTTCGTGTTCTTCGTGTTCTTCGTGGTTAATATGCTCGTTATTCGGCGGCGATTTTTACCCAGCCAGCGCGTTGGATGATGCTTTCATACAAAGGCCGTGGCAAGGTGCAAATAATATCGCCATCTTTGGCGGGCAAGGCTTGGCGCAAATCGGTGCGGCCTGCTTTGACCTTATTTGGCCAATCTGGCTCCCACAGGGCTACCCGCCCAAGCGCAACCAATTCAGCGCCATCTTGTAATGGCAATTCTGCTTGCTCAACGGTTTCGATGCCACCAACCGCCATCAACGGCACGCGACCAGCCAATTTTTCAATGACCAACGTGCTGAGGCGTTGGGTTGATTGCGGATCGCGCATTGAGCCAGCAGCATAATTGCCCAACGAAATGTGCAAATAATCCAAGCGGCAATCTGCTAAACGATCAACCAACACTAAGGTATCGTCAAACGTGATGCCTGGATTTTCAATTTCTTCAGGTGAGAAGCGATAGCCCACAATAAACTGATCGCCGACGGCTGCGCGCACAGCTTTGGCCAAGGTAATTGGATAGCGCAAGCGGCGTTCCAAATCGCCACCCCACTCGTCGTCGCGGCGGTTTGAATGCGGCGAGAAGAATTGCTGAATCAGGTAGGTATTTGCGCCGTGGATTTCCACGCCATCAAAGCCTGCAACGGCAGCCCGTTTGGCAGCAGCAGCAAAATCGGCAATGCTCTTTTCGACTTCGGCGGCAGTCATGGCTCGTGGCTCAAGGTAGCCTTGGCGTTCGGCAGCAATCGCCGAGGCTGAACGTGGCGCTGGTTCGCGCAAGACCTTGGGGTCTGCCATCCGCCCACCATCGTGAATTTGCAAAATTGCAATTGCGCCTTCTGCTTTGATAGCGCTCGCAGCTTTGCGTAATGAATCGAGCTTGTCGTCGTTGTCACAGCCCCATTGGTTGATAAATGCTTGGCCATCTCGATCAACATAGCAAGCGGCGGTAATCACCGTGCCAAAGCCACCAGCAGCGCGGCGTTGCAATAAGGCGACTTCGCCGGGGCTAATTTGGCCTTCTGGCGTGCCAGAATAGGTGGTCATCGGGGCAAGAACGAGGCGATTGGGCAGGGTAACTCCACTGACGGGTAGCGTGTATGGCTCGAACAATGACATAAAATCCTCGTGACACAATATATCGAATTACGCATATGTGCGTATCCCAATATATTGTGCCACAAGTCGATTTTTTAAACGGGCAAGCTAGAGGAGAATTAACACAAATCTTACAGACGGGGAATTGAGCAAGCTACTTCCGGCAACCTACGAGCTAGCAACGATGCCTTCGATGCCAACCCAAAAGTTATCTTTGCGGACATACGAGCGGGAAACGATGCGCACGCCCTCGACATCTTCATCGAAGATCTGGGTGGCGTTGACCAGCACGACATTGGGCCGTTCGCCAAAACGATCTTCATAAGCAAAGATGGCTTCGGCAATTTTGAATCGTAACTCTTTCCGCGGATGATCATCAAACCAAGCTAAATACACGGTTGGCCTCCTCTAGCGTTCAACGCACCACGCATTTAAGCGCACATCTTGAAAAATGTTGTAAACCTGATTGTTGGTGCAGCGCACCCGAAAATAGTGGCGTGGCGGTCGTGCCCAACGCGCCTCTCTGCTCCACACTCGTTCAATTCTCGCGACCTGATGGCTAATTCCACGCCATAAAAAGGCCATCGGCAAATAATTATGACGTTTGTGAGTTAATTGAATTGGCTCAATCTGCATCTCGGTTACCCTTCGTGTTGTACTCAATTCGTGACAATGCTCCAAGCATCGTGGCTGGTAAAAAGCCTTGCATAGGGCTTGAAAAGCCCGCAAACGAGGGTGCGCACCGTGGATTACAAGCAGCAGCTTGGAGAAATCTGTGTTTTGAGTATACACGAACACATGTTCTATGTCAATTAAATTGAGCCTAAACTTGTGGGGAGATATGATTTCTAATGGTATTGGAGCATACTCATGGTTCGCCACCCTTCCGTCCCTCCGCCGGAGGGAAACGCCGGGGGTTTTCATCCCCCAACACCCCCTAAAGTTCAATTGATGGAGTGTAGGGGCAACCTGATGAAACTTGAGACGTTGGTTCTAAAAAAGTGTCAGCCTTAAGCTAAATAGAGTGAAGATTAGAGCTGAATTCGTGGAACCAGATCCCAATCGATGCGGCCTTGACCAGTGCGCAAATCAGGAGGAATCAGGCTGGCGCAGGCTTGACTATACTCGCGAATGCCTCGAATATCGAGGTTGTATTGATTGATTTCAAAGGGAGCAAGCATCTCGTGGGCGCTGGCAAGCAGTTGGCGTGGGCTATCGACAATGCCCAAGCGCAGTTGGTTGAGCGCAACCGAAAGTCGAATCAGGCCGCGATAGAGATCGCTGCGGTCGGCAAACCACAGTTCTTCCAATTGCAACACTCCATCAACAAAGCGCTCTTCGTTGAAAGCAGTGATAAAACCTTGCCAATGCTCTTGCTCATTCATCGTCAACAACCTCAATCACAATCCCGCCGAAGCGTGCTTCCTTGGCGCAACAGCGCTGGCCGTTAATCCAACACTGGTCGGATGGATAGGCCGCTTGATCAGCGCGATAGCTGCCAGCACAGCCAGTGCCCATCAAGCCAGTATTGAAAAACTGCACTCCACGGCCATGCTGATCAGTCGCCAATGCCACGCAAGCGGCGCAAACATAGCGCGGATAACGTGGCATTGGCTGGACAGCATTGTCGCAAATTGGGCAAATCTGCTGCTTAGCGGGCGTACTGTTGTTCATATTCTGCTTGACGTAATGGCTGGCTATTGATGCGCGTGTTGGCAGGAGCTGCACAGTATGGGCAAACCTGCCAAGTCAAATCGATGACCCGTTCGCAGTTGCCACAATTGCGGCGCAAGTGGGTTTGGCAGTGGGGGCACAATACAAAATCGGCCTGAATGCTGCGTTGGCAATTCGGGCAGACATGCTCATCCTCAATATCGCGGCGCATAAAAGTTTCTTCCAATTCGCGCTCGTATTTTTGAGTGAGCGTTTCGCGCGGACGCACCAACATATATAACAGCAACCCTGCAAATGGCAAAAAGAAGGCCATTGAGGTTGAAAGCACTTGCACCAAAATATCGTTGGAGCGGCTACTAATATCGCGGTATGTCCATACCAGCGAAGCAACCCAGAGGAGCACCAAATAGCCCCCAACAATCATGCCAACAATCGGCAAGATGCTTTTAAGTTCTGCAATAATTTCTGTCATGTTCCTATGCTTTCCTGAAGAATGCCCCAGCATTGCGGGGCGACTGCATGGGTTTAGAATACTGGCACGTTGCCACGATTGGGCTATTGTACCATATCAAACCACAGCCCAAGCGCATCTCAGCCTGATAGCCGACTGAGATGCAGCTTATACCATTGGGGCTTAGCTCAAGGTTTGGATTTTGCTGAGATAGGGCTGAACAGCCGCCAGCAGTTGAGCAGTGAGGCTTTCACGTTCAATGTCTGCATCAAAGACCTGCCAGCGTTGTGGATCGGCGGCGATCATTTCAAGGTAGCCGTTGCGCACGCGTTCGTGGTAGGCGATTTCGCGGGCATCGAGCCGATTCCAATGCTCGCTTTGGCTTGGGGTTGGTTGCGGCAAATGCGGCAATGGCAAGGCCAATTGGCTCGATTCGCGAAAATCATCGCGCTGCTTGCGTTTGCGCTGCAAGCCTTGCTCCACTGGCAAATCGAGGAAGAAGGTGACATCGGGCTGCAAGCCGCCAGTCGCAAAACGGGTGATTTCGCGCAGCTCAGTCAAATTACGGCCTAGGCCATAGCCTTGGTGGGCAAAGGTCGAATCGGCGTAGCGATCGCACAAAACAATACCGCCCAGCTTCAGATAGGGCAAGATCACCTCGCCAACTAACTGGGCACGAGCGGCAGCAAACAAAAGAGTTTCAGTTGTCGGCTCCATCGCCGTCCATTGACCATCGAGCACAAGCCGCCGTACAGCATCGCTAATCGGCGTTCCGCCTGGCTCGCGAGTTAAGATGACTGGATAGCCAGCCTGTTGCAGATAATCCTTGAGGTAGCGGGCTTGGGTGCTTTTCCCGCTACCTTCCGGGCCTTCAAAGGTAATGAACAAGCTCATGGTTCCCCTACAGTCCAACAGCGTTGAGGCCACGATGCCGATTTAGCGGAAGATCCGAATCCGGCGCCGTGGTTCTTTGCCAGTACTTTCTGATTGTAGATTGTACCGCTCAACAATCTGATGTTGCAACCTGCGTACATACGAGCTTTGTGGGCTCAGTTCGATACTTTCGGTTGAGCCATCCATAACTTGGCTAATTGCCTCTTCGACCTCTTCCATGGCCTCGCTCAACGGGTCGCTGGGCGTGACGCTAATTTCGAAGGCCGAGCCAAGGCATTCTTCCATTTGAGTTTGGGTATTCGAGCGCAATACATACACTGGAATGCCCCGTTCCTCTGCATCGCGGAGGCGCGTTGGGTGTTGGCGATAGTAATTTTTCAAGGTAATGACCATCGTCGCTTGATCCATTTCGCGCACCAAACTGGCGGTAATGCCCAACCGATCAAGGGCTTTTTCCAAGCGATTGCGGCTTACGCCAAAGGCAAAGATGCGCGCTGGGGCGTTTTTGCCTGGCTTTTTGATCAAGACACTAGGTTCTTCGGTTTTTAAGCTTGCGTTCGGGTTTGGGTTCATGGTCATCGCATAGCGTTCGCGTTCTTCGCGTTGGGCTTCGCGGCGTTCGCTTTTGCGCCGCCAATCGCGCTCGCCATGGTCACGGTCGCGCTCACGCTCGCGGCTGCGATAGCCACCACGCCGGGTAAGCATGGTGCTGGCTTCGCTATCTGCCCGTTCTGGCCGACCTTCATGCACCTCAATATGGCCTTGTTCGTCTTTGGTGCGTTGTTCGGCGTTTGGCTCATTGCCCTGCAAAATCGAATCGACAGCTGAAGCGACTTCTTGGTAAATTGTCACGTCATCCCAGCTTTGAATTTCGACCAACACATCGAATGTTGGTGGAGCTTTGCGTTCGAGCACCGTTTTTTGGGTGCCCCGCCGCCGTGCTTCTTCATCGCCCAAGGTCACTGCCTGAATCCCGCCGATAAGATCGGAGAGGGTTGGGTTGAGCATAAGGTTTTCCAAGGTATTGCCGTGGGCAGTGCCAACCAATTGCACCCCGCGTTCGGCGATGGTGCGCGCAGCTTGGGCTTCCAATTCCGTACCGATTTCATCGATCACAATCACTTGGGGCATGTGATTTTCGACCGCCTCGATCATCACATTGTGTTGCTCAGCAGGCCGAGCCACTTGCATCCGCCGAGCACGGCCAATTCCAGGGTGAGGAATATCGCCATCGCCAGCGATTTCATTCGACGTATCGACGATCACCACCCGTTTGAGGAAGTCGTCGGCCAAAACCCGAGCAACTTCGCGCAGCATGGTGGTTTTACCAGTCCCAGGCTTGCCCAGAATCAAGATCGATTTGCCAGCCTCGACCAAATCGCGCACAATTTCGATTGTGCCATAGACGGCACGGCCAACCCGACAGGTCAGGCCAATCACCACGCCCGAGCGATTGCGAATCGCTGAAATGCGGTGCAGCGTGCGCTGAATCCCAGCGCGATTATCTTCGCCAAACTGGCCAATGCGTTCAGTCACATAATCGAGATCTTCGCGTCCGACCTCAGTTTCGCTGAGGAAACTTGATTGGTCGTGGCGAAAACGCGCTTCTGGCAAGCGCCCCAAATCCATGACAATTTCTATAACTTGATCTTTCTGTTCGTGAGTTGCCAACGGCTCGGCCAAACGTGGCGGCAAGGTTGACAGCAACAGATCGATATTATGAGTAATTTCGCGACGATCTAACATGTTTAGTTGCATCCTTCTCAAACACACGCCGGAGTGTGTTTAGATAGACGGTTCGGAGCGAACCGAAGATGACAGCGACGGCTTAACGACGCTTTCTCTCGTTCCTTCCAGCACAGGCCGCAACAACGGGTTGCGCAATGGCACTGTCAGTTCCTTGACCGTAAGGCGTTGATCTCCAATATGTTCAAAGCCGATCTCCTCTAAGTTGTGATGCAACTCGCCATGATATTCTGGCAGCAGGAGATAGACGACACCTTGATGGGCATTGGCCAATTGGCTCATTCCAAATCGAATAACCGACGAGGCTAAGCGTTGCTCAGCAGGATCGATCAGAAGGCTCATGACTGCGGCGTGTGGGCCAAGCCACACATGTAACGCCGCGCGTAAAATATCATCTCGGCCATCGCGCCCAAGCACCCATGAGCGCTGACGAACTCCATGACGCGCAACGACCGGCAGTTGCCATGATCGCGACGTTCGTCCTTCATATCGTACAACAGTTGCAGGGGTGATCGCCTCATACAATCGTTGGATTGCATGCGGGTCGCGGCGCTGTTGTGGGCGTAAAACAATGATTGAACTGCCTTCGGCAACATCGGGCGTTAACGTGCGCCAAACCTGTCGCGTAGCATAACTTTGAAAGCCAAGTTGGCGAAAAACTTCCAAATAGGGTGAATTCGAAGCCAAGGGCGCAAAAACGCGCTCAATATTGCGCGAACCCATGCGCACCACAAACGCTTCGAGCAAACGATACCAAACATCGGGGTCGGTTGGCTGGCGCATGCCACGCCGAAATGGTTGCGATGCCAGATACACCAAATCTGCATCTGCACTATTTAATCGATACCAACCTTGCACATAGCCCCGGAGTCCACGCTCGTGATAGACCAGCGTATGGCGGTCTTGGGCGAATGGCAGCAAACAGCGCAGCGCAAAGCTCATCGGGCGATGACTGCCCGCCAATACTTGCTCACTGCCCAATAACATATAGGTGTACGGTGCGCGCCGTAACTCAAGACTATCGACTAATCGAACAGGTCGAATCAAGCCAGATTCTCCATCGCATAAGCTGCATTGCCCGATTCCGCTGTGCCACTTTGTACCTATCTATCATCGCACAAATTGGGCCAGAAAAAAACTAGCAGAGTATTAATAAGTATGAAGGATGAGGCATGAAGGATGAATTCAAAAGTCAGAAGGCAGAAATCAAAAGATGAAAGAGTATAGAACAGAGCGCAGAAGGAAAGGGGATCGGGTGTTGGGGATTGGGGATCGGAAATTTAATGCTGCGCCTCTGCGTTAAATACCTGTTCGTTTACCGCAGAGAGTGAGGGATGAAGTCAGAAGGCAGAAATCGAAAGAACATAGAACAAAGAGCATTGAACATAACGGAAGGCAGAAGGCAAAACCAGAAATCAAAATGATGATCCACAAAGGACACGAAGTAAAAGAGTTAAATTGCCTCTTTGTGTCCTTCGTGTCCTTCGTGGTTAAATAATGCCTGAACCCTAGCCCCTCATGCTCTCTGCTCTTCTTTGTTCTCCGCTTGTTGCTGCTTGAGCATGGCATTGCGGCGCATGGTCAGAGTCCAAATTGCCCCAACCATCAAAAATGGTGCTAAACAGATCAGGGTGGTGATCCACGGCGGAAAAGGTGGCGTAACCAGCACTTTAAATTGATGCTGGCCCGTTTGATTGCCGGCAGTTACGCTTACATCGAGCGTCCAATAGCCTTCTTGATCAAACTCGATTTTTTGTTCGATGCTGGCTTTCTGACCTGTGCTCTGGCCTGTAGCGCTTGAGTTGCTTGGTCCAGTGCTATTGGCATCAGCAACGGCCTGAATCGCGATCGTCACTTCGCCATCAGCCATGCTGCTTGGCAGTTCAATATCGCTGTAAAACGTGCCAGTACCAACATCGGGGTCGGCCTTCATCGAAAGCGTAAACTCGCCCAATTTTTGGTCGTAGAGCACAGTGTATGGCTCGCCAAAGTGGGCCGCTGCTGGCTGCAACGGCACGAGGCTCACGAGAATCAGGCTGGACACAAACATTCCTCGTAAGAGAATCAGCCAGCGTTGGATGGTTTGCATTTAATTATCCTTCTAGAATGCCACGCATATCCATGGGTTGGCTCAAAAGCCACATCGCGCTACCAGCCATCGCCACGATGACCAGCGCCCATGGTAGCCAAGCCCAGCGTTGGCGTTGTTTGGTGATTGTGGTTGTCGTTTGCCATGTGATCACTGCTGAAAGCACGCTGCCGAGCAAAATCATGCCCATTTGAAACGGGTAAATCATCGCTTGCGGCACCAGCGGGCTTAATCCAGTCACTGGCATCCAGCTAAAATTGATCCCTGCTTCGGCCAACAGCGAGCGCAACACTGGCAAAATTGTCCAAAAGCCAATGATAAAGTGAAAAGCATAATGGGCTGTCCACATGGCGATGCCAATTGGCAAAAAGCCCTTCATAAAGCGATTGATGATCGCGATCAAGCGTTCGTTATGGCCGCTGATCCGCCGAAACAGCCAAGCCGCACCACCGAGCAACACCACTGGCTCAATCACCAAGGCCAAGATAAAGACTACACTCAGCAAAAAGGTTTCGCTGGTGATCGCAAATTGAGTGGTCAGCCAGTTGTAAAAGCTATAAACTGGGCTGATCATGCCAAACGCGTTGAGCAATGCGCCCCACGTAAACACCAACATCAGCAAACTAAAATCGCTGCGCTCTTCGATTTTGCCAATTCCCGAGCGTGGTTGGAGGCTAATTAATTCTTGACCTGGCACGCGTGCCAACAAACCAATGTTATCGTGTGGGCAAGCATGAATACAATCCAAACACATTGTACAATCGAGGTTGCCAACTTTTTTGGGCTGGAACAACCATAATTCACAGCCAGGCTGATCATCTCGCCCCACAATACAATCTTTGGTTGCGCAGGTTTGGCAACGTTGGGGTTGGCGCACCGCCACCTCAATTGGCGAGAGCGTGGAACTCAACATATTGAATTGGCCCAGCGGACAGACATATTTACAAAATGGCGCACCCTGAAAGCTGCTATCGATCAGCAGCGCAGCCGCGAAATAGCTCACAATTAAGATTGCTGTCCACCACGGCGAGGCCCACAAATCAAAGCGCTCGTAGGCAAAGAAGAACAGCACCAACAAACCTGCCGCTAGCCATTTATTGCGCAGCCAGGTTGGCCATTTGAAGCGCGGCTTGATGATCCGGCGTGCCAGATTGCGCGGCAACATAAACGGGCAGGCCATACAAAACAGATTACCCACGACCAACAAGGCCAGCATCAAAAAGCCACGATAATGCACCCACACAATCACCGTGGCGCTATTTTTGGGAGCCAGCTGCGCGCCAGTCAAGCCATCCCACACCATCAACATTGCTAAGGCAAATAGCGGCAGTTGCAGTGCAAATCGTGCATAGCGCCAGCGCCCAAGCCAGCGCAAGCCAGGTAGTTTCAGCAAATCGATTGCCGGAATCTGTTGCATGATTCAACTCCCTTGGGTTATTGAATGTTGAAGGCTGGTAAGGTTCGTTGCATCACTGCGCCATTGGCCTCAGTTACATTCACAATCAAGACCCATTCTCCAAGCATCGAAAAATCAATGCTCGCCTGATATTTGCCTGCGCCAAGCGCCTGCATTTGGACAATTTGCGATGGCATCCCAGCGTGGGTCATGGTTGCTTCGATTTGGACTTTGGCATTGTCGAGCGGCGTTGAGCCATCGTTAATCACCAAAACAATGGTTTGGATACCCATTGCATTTGGCGTTTGCTCAAGGCTCATCAGCAAGCGAGGGTCGTCGCTTGGCGTGCGGCTACAGCCGAGTAAACTAAGGAACATTAAACTAAGCAGGATTAATTGCCCATAACGGAATAACATTGCAAAACCTCAAAAATATTAAATACCCCACAGCAGTGGGCATTGGGCCAATCATTCGACGCTTGAAATGATTAAAGAGTTTTTGGGGGTGGTACGTATTGCGGGTGAAACCACATTGCATAGCGCAAAAGCGGCGTTTCCCAATAGCGCCAACGTTGTTTGAGTGGGCTTAAATTGGGCAAATTACTTGGTAGATGCCAACTTAATGGGTTATACATGTGGTCGGCGATTGGATTGAGTGGCAACGACAGCGGCACTTCGGAGCTTGATTGCGGCTCGTCGTTTAACTGCGGCATACATGGGTAGAACCACCAGCGCATATTTGGCTGGGGTTGATTGGCTTGGCCAATTGGTAGCAGAATCAGCACAATTAAGCTGCTGAGCCAGCAATAGCCCAAAAATGATTGTTCGTATGCCATGTTTGTTCCGCCCAGTTAACCACAATCTGTACTATAGCAAACTCGCTGGCAAACGCCAAATTTGGCCTTTTAAGCCGATTTTGGTATAGTATAGTTAACGAAAAGGATTGTAGGTTGCTTGTATGGCCCATGAATTGCACATTTTACGCACTATGACGTGGCTCAGCACCATTGTGTTGCTGCTGATTCCGTTGGTGCTTGCGCCATGCCAACCGCGGATGTTGATGAGTTATCAATATCCGTGTGCGACCCAAGTCAGCCAAGGTTTTGCTGATGAGCATCATAGCGAACAGCCGATCTCTACGCCAGCAAAATCGCCAAGTGATGCCTGTGTTAGCCATGCAGCTCCGTTTTTGCTGGCTTCCGAGCAATTTGAGTTAATCCTTGTGGCTGATCAACTGCATTGGATGCCTGATCCGGTGCACTATCGTTCGCCAAGTTTAGCCCTCATTGTGCCCCCTCCGAAAGCCATTTAATCCTTCAAGATCGTGGTTAATGGTCAATCTGCCGTAGCATCGGCTGATCTGATCGATCTGTGTGCTCGAAAAATAACCAAAGAAGGATAATATGCAACCCTCAGCGATTGAATCATCGGATCTTCACGATGCTGATGATCGAACGATTAGTTCATTTGGACAGCGTGTCCGTCAAAATCTTGGCTATTTAGCTTGGCTTCAGGCGGTAGTTGCCACCCTTGGCAGCCTCTATTTTAGCGAAATCAAGGGCTTTCCGCCGTGTAATTTGTGCTGGTATCAACGGATTTTTATGTATCCCTTGGTGGCAATTCTCACTGTGGGGATCATCCGCCGCGATTCGGCAATGCGTTGGTATGCGTTGCCGTTGAGCGTTGGCGGTTGGCTCATCGCCAGCTATCACTGTTTGCTGACCTATGGCGTCATTTCAGCTGAACTTGCGCCGTGCAGCGCTGGGGTTTCGTGCCTTGCCCGTTGGATCAATTGGTATGGCTTTATTACGATTCCCCTTTTAGCCTGGGTCGCCTTCAGTATCATTACCGTTGCTTTGTTATTTGTTAAACCAGCGAAGGAGCTTGATCATGAGTAAATCGATTGCTAGCAATAAAAAACGCCAAAGCCGCACCCGCAAGCCGCAAGGGGGTTTGCCCCGTGAAGTTAAAATGTTGCTCTGGTTGAGTATTCCAGTTTTGGTGATTGTGGCTGTGGTGATGTTGACCCAAACTGGAGCTAATTCTTCCCAGCCAGTCGATATTTCGCGCTTGATTTATGCCGATAGCCCTGTTTTGGGTAAGAATGATGCGCCTGTAACGGTGGTTGAGTTTCTTGATCCTGAGTGTGAATCCTGCCGCGCCTTCTATCCAATTGTCAAAGATGTGCTGGCCCAAAATGGCGATAATGTGCGCTTAGTGGTGCGCTACTTCCCCTTGCACAACAACTCGGTTTTGGCGATTGCCGCCACCGAAGCTGCTGGCAATCAAGGCAAATATTGGGAAATGCAAGAGTTGTTGTTCAGCAAGCAAAGCGAGTGGGGCGAAAAACGAACTCCCCAAACTGCGCTGATGCTGCAATATGCCCAAGAGTTGGGGCTTGATGGCGACAAATTTGCCAAAGATCTGAGCGACCCAGTGATTATGCAGAAGATCGAGCGTGATAATGCTGATGCGCAAGCGCTGAACGTGCGCGGCACCCCCAGCTTCTTTGTCAATGGCAAGCCTGTTGCGACCCTCAGCCAAAGCGCCTTACAAAGCGCCATCGACGACGCAAAGTAAAGCTTGGTAGCGCTGCCTGATCATCGATTGAGCAGCGCTTTTTAGATCGGCGCTCAACCTTCGCCTGCCCAACCTTCGTTACAGCCCTGTTCGTTGCTAATGCGACAATCTTCGAGCCGCAAGCATTGGCATTGCATCCCATATGTGAGCAATGCTTGCATTTGCTGTAAGACCTGCATTTGCTGGGCAACTTGGACGAGTTTGTTGCTGGCCATGGTTTGCCAGCGCTCTGAGGGCGGTGTAGCAGCTTCAAATCCATGAATTAATGTTTGAACTTCAGCAATCGAAAAACCAGCTTTGCGAGCCAAATTGATCAAGCTAATCCATTGCAACACACTTGGATCATAGCGGCGGCGGGTATTATGGCGCTGCGGCTTGGGAATTAACCCCATCTGCTCGTAATAACGAATTGCTGACGTTTGAAGGCCGGTTTGGGCTGCGACCTCGCCAATTGATAATCCTTGCATTGGTCAAAACTCCTGCTTGACTTAAAGTGCACTTCACATGATAGCGTATCCCTGTCAGGTTATAAAGGAGTATTTGATGAAACTGTTGCAAGAGTGTTTTGGTTTGCTGCGCAGCAAAGTTGGTTTATTGCTGATTGCGGGGGTTATGCTTGGCGTATTCTTTTTTGAGCGCAGCGCGTTGGGTGGATTATTGGCAGGCGCAACGCCAATCGTCATGCTGCTTGCTTGTCTGATTCCATGTGCAATTCCATTATTGTTTTTGCGCCGTAAGCAGCCAACCAACCAGTGTGCTTGTGGCGACCCCAATTGTAGCGGCCTGACCAGCAAATAAAAAAGCCGTCGCCCTTGGTTTGTTCAAGGGCGACGACTGATAAGGCTTATTACCAACCTAGGTTAGGGATTTGTTCGGCAGCCAAACGCCCAAGTTGCACTTTGAATTCAGCAGGATTATCTGGATGCCATTCAAAGCGGGCGCGCTCAAACCATTGGGTCAGCACCCGATCACCATCAGGATTGGTTTCCATGTGCGGAGCAGTAAGCGGCAAGCCAAACAAGGCTAATGATTCAGCGTAACTAATCCCAGGTTCGCCTAAATCGAGGCCATGGTTTTGCCAATAGCTCAGAAATGCGCCGCAAAGCTTGCGATCGGTGGTGGCAAAATGTTGGCATTGACCAGGCAATTGTTCGGCGCCAGCTGAGCTATCACCTTCGGTTTGCCAATTGCGATTGAGCGTTACCAAGCGTTCAGCGCCTAAGCGACCCAACGAAACCTCATATGGCGTGCCTGCCAACTCAGGGTGGTGCTCGTAGCGCTGGCGTTCGAGAAACTGCACCGTGTAGGTTTTGCCAGTATCTGCATTAACTTGGCTAAATTCTTCGCTTTGAGGATAGCCAAACACTGCCAAGCCGCCATTTTTTTGCCAATATTGCTCAAATAAACCGCCAAGCGAGTGCATGCTTTCAGGGTAATAGCTGCGATTCGCGAGCAAAGGATCATTTGCTTGGCGCGGCGCAGTTGGCATGACCTCAGCGAGTGGCCGCACATGAATCACTGGTTTGGCACCGCGAGTATCGCTCCAGGCTACCAGCGAATTATTGATCGTAATCAATGGACGATTACTATCGCTATAGCCAAAGCGATCGATTGTAAACATGCTTTTTTGCCGAATATCAACCCCAACGAGGTTCAGCTCAGCAGTCGCCTGTTCATCAAAATTGAGCGCTACCAAGAAATTGCCACTGCCAGCGAAGCCATAGAGCGCATCAAAACGACAGTTATTTGCTTGGATTAATGTTTCGCTATTTGCTAAGCTTCGAGCATATAAATGCCTGTCGTTGCAATAATAAAAGCTTTTATTGAGCAATAAATTTTGTTTAATCCCCATATTACAAACAGATTCGCTTAATTTTTGGGGAGCTTGTGAGCCATCCAAGGCAAGATAATGGATTTCCGCGCAGGCACTATATTTATTCGCAATATGGGTGGCATACGCCCAGCTAACAATTTCCCCATCGCTTTGCAACGAATCAGTGCCATAAATTGTGGCTACTTCGCTGCCAACCAACATGGGAGCCTGATTGCCAGCCAGATGCCATTTCCAGATTTGGTTGCTGATTGCAGGTGGTGCTCCTTCTAGTTCCAACCAAATCAACCAATCGCCAGCAACCGTCCAACGCATGTGGTTTTCTTGATGTGGCACTTGCAAAATGCTCTTGGTTTGGGTCGCCAGTTCATACTGATAGACATGTTGATTATCGCGCCAGATTACTCGACCATTTGCAATAAAGAAATCATAGGTTTGATTTTGCACACTGCCAAGGCTAATGCTAGTTCCGGTCGTGAGATTGGTTAGCATTAATTCGCTTGTGTAATTGACGAAATCTGTGCGCCAAGTGCGCCATGCAAGCCAATTGCCATCAAGTTTAAGCTGCGTAATCGCATGCTCGCTCACAATATCGCGGCTACTGATTTGATTTTGTTGGGCGGATGCAGGCCGAAGTATAAAGCCGAGGCTCAAAATCACAATACCAATGCGCCATAACCATTTCATCGCTGGTCCTTTCTACATCAAGACTAACGCGACGATTGTACGCAAAGCTAAGCTGATTTTGGCTATACGCTGACTGAAACCTGACTTGTGGGAATCTGATAGGAAGCTGAGAGGATTGAGTGAGAAGAAGAAACTTTGGGGCCTAAAATAAAAAATGGTGCCGATGACTGGAATTGAACCAGTGACCTAACGATTATGAGTCGTTCGCTCTAACCCCTGAGCTACATCGGCACAGAATGAGCGGCTTGGTATAAGCAAGCCGCTCAAATCTTTAGTTGTGGTTGCGGGGAGAGGATTCGAACCTCTGACCTTCGGGTTATGAGCCCGACGAGCTACCACTGCTCCACCCCGCGTTGACCTATGTATAATAGCATACACTGAGTTACTTGTCAAATTAGTGCTTCCTCAAGCTATAAACGCTCTGTTCAAGCGCAATTTGGGGGGTTTGGGCGGTTTTGAACAACTCGCGATCGACTCCAAGATCGCCGAATTGCATGGCAATTTCTGCTGAAGCGCTGGTAACGGTAACATCGCAGCCAAGCAGCCGAATTGCCTGAATCATGAGCAGCACATGTTCGGCAGCATCATTGGCCAGCTCGCGCACCCCTGCCATATCCAGAATGAGCAGGCGGGTGCGTTGGCGATGGATAGTTGCCAGCAAGCGTTTTTGAATGTGCTCAATTCGTTTGGTATCGAGTGCGCCGACGAGCGGCGCCAACAACACATTGGCGGCAATCGTCACTGCTGGAGTTTCGAGGGTTTCGACCAAGGTAAACAGGCGTTGTTGCTCCTGATTTTGCTTGAGCAAGGCATCTGCTTGGTTGCGCATTAACGTTGATTGCGCTTTGATTCGGCGCTGCTCGCCATCGGATTTACTGATAGTTTCGCGTAGGGCCAACAAATTTGTTTCATTGATGGTGCGAATCAGCACCATTGCGGCAACGATCAGGCCATAGGCAACCAGATTATCGACTGCTGCATAGACTCCATCGAAATTCGATCGGACTAAAATGCCCCCATAGCCAACAACGGCGCTGATAATCACAGCCGTTGAAGAACCCATAATCAAGGCCATTAACGGCGGGATCAGGGTCATGAGGCTGACTGGCTGGGTTTTATCGACAAAGACTGCGCAGATAATCGTCACAAAGCCAACCATTAACCAGCGACTCCACTCGATGCCGCGCCAATAGGCAACGCTAATTCCAATCAGCACCAGCAAAATGCTGCCCATCAAGAGGGGTTCTTGCCAGCCATTGCGCAGGCCAAGCACTACATCAATTGCGGCAGTTGTGATATTTAACAGCACTAAAAGGGCAAGAATTGCTTGGCGTTGAGTAATTCGGATCATGGAGTTGGCTCCGGATTGCTGGAAGCAGGATTGCATCTGTGTGCTTTATTATACGCACAAAAAAGTTAAAAGAAAATGGGCCGATTGGTATACCCAATCGACCCATTTGTTGTGCTTTGTAGCAGGGTTTAGCTGCGAGCTTTTTCGACCAATTCTTCTTGCAAGTTGCGTGGAATTGGCTCGTAGTGATGGAATTCCATCGAGTAGGTGGCGCGGCCTTGGGTTTGTGAGCGCAAATCGTTGACATAACCAAACATGTTGGCCAATGGCACGAAGCCACGCACGACTTGAGCGTTACCGCGAGCTTCCATACCTTCGATCCGGCCACGGCGACTGTTGACGTCACCGATGACACTACCCATGTAATCTTCGGGCACAATCACTTCGATCTTCATGATTGGTTCCAAGATTTGAGGGCCGCCACGGCGAACGCCGTCCTTCAAGGCCATTGAAGCGGCAATCTTGAAGGCCATTTCCGACGAGTCAACGTCGTGGTATGAGCCGTCGAACAAGGTTGCTTTGACATCGACCACTGGGTAGCCAGCGATAACGCCAGTTTCCATGGCTTCGCGGATACCTGCTTCGACTGCTGGTACGTATTCGCGAGGTACAACCCCACCAACGATACCATTGACGAAGATATAGCCTTCGCCTTCGCCTGATGGCTCGAACTTGACTTTAACGTGGCCGTATTGACCTTTACCGCCCGATTGGCGCACGAACTTGCTATCGATATCGACGCTCTTGGTGATGCTTTCGCGGTAGGCCACTTGAGGCTTACCAACGTTGGCTTCAACCTTGAATTCGCGCATCATGCGGTCGACGATAACTTCCAAGTGCAATTCGCCCATCCCGCGGATGATCGTTTGGCCAGTTTCGACATCGGTGTTCAAGCGGAAGGTTGGATCTTCTTCAGCCAAGCGTGAGAGTGCAATCGACATCTTGTCTTGGTCGGCCTTGGTTTTTGGCTCGATCGCCACCGAGATAACTGGTTCTGGGAACTTGATACTTTCCAAAACCACTGGATCATCTGGTGAACAGATGGTATCGCCAGTGAAGGTATCCTTTGGACCCACCACAGCAGCAATATCGCCTGCGTACACTTCCTTGATTTCTTCGCGGTGGTTAGCGTGCATTTGCAGCAAGCGGCCAACCCGTTCGCGCTTGTTCTTGGTGGTGTTCAAAACGTATGAGCCAGTTTCGAGCTTACCTGAGTAAACGCGGAAGTAGGCCAACTTACCCACGAATGGGTCAGCCATAATTTTGAAGACCAAGCCAGTGAACGGTGCATTTTCGTCTGCTGGGCGCTCGATGAACTCTGCGTCTTCAGCTTCTGAATCAACGCCTGGGCGCACAGCCTTGGTCACTGGAATTTCCAATGGTGAAGGCAATAGCAACACAACAGCATCGAGCATGCGTTGCACGCCCTTGTTCTTCAAGGCTGAACCACACAAGACTGGTACCAATTTGTTGCCGATGGTGGCAGCGCGCAGGGCGCGGCGCAATTCTGGCACTTGCAATTCTTCGCCTTCGAGATAGAGCATCATCAACTCATCGTCGGTTTCGGCGATTGCTTCGAGCATATAATCGCGGGCTGCTTTGGCTTTTTCAGCCAATTCAGCAGGAATTTCGCGTTCTTCTTGAACTTTACCAACATCGTCCATATAGAAGATAGCTTTGTTTTCCATCAAATCGATGATGCCTTGGAAGCGATCTTCGGCCCCGATTGGCAATTGGATCGGCACTGGCTTAGCGCCAAGGCGATCAACAATCATGCTGACGGTACGGTCGAAGTTTGCGCCCATGCGGTCCATTTTGTTGACAAAACAAATCCGAGGCACGCTATATTTATCAGCTTGGCGCCACACCGTTTCTGATTGTGGCTCCACACCGGCCACTGCGTCGAACACCACTACGCCACCGTCGAGCACGCGCAATGAGCGCTCTACTTCAGCGGTAAAGTCCACGTGGCCAGGCGTGTCAATAATATTAATTTGATAGCGTTGCTCAGCATATTCCCAGTGAGCGGTGGTAGCAGCAGCGGTAATCGTGATCCCACGTTCGCGCTCTTGTTCCATCCAGTCCATGGTGGCAGCGCCTTCGTGGACTTCACCGATCTTATAGTTACGACCGGTATAGAACAAAATCCGTTCGGTGGTAGTCGTTTTCCCTGCGTCAATGTGGGCAATAATCCCAATATTGCGTACTCTGTCGAGTGGTGTCGAGCGAGGCATTCCTTACTCCGTTACATGGTTAGTATTAGTTGGTGACAGCCTGCACGGCGGTGACGTTGTATTGTACCATAAGTATGCAGGCAAAAAGCGGCTAAACTCGCGTCTAGCCGCTCTGGTCACCGACCCAATTGTTCACGACGCTGGTCGTGAGGGGTGGCCATAAACTTTAGAAGCGAGCGTAGTGTGAGAAGGCGCGGTTGGCTTCAGCCATACGGTGAACTTCTTCACGACGCTTGACGGTTGCACCAGTGTTGTTGAAGGCATCGACCAATTCGAGCGCCAAGCGTTCGTGCATTGGTTTGCCACTGCGAGCGCGAGCTGCGGTCAACAACCAACGAATTGCCAAGGCAATCCGGCGGTCGCTTTTAACTTCGACTGGCACTTGATAAGTTGAACCACCGACGCGCTTTGGGCGAACTTCGATGGTAGGGCTTGAGTTGCGCAACACTTGTTCGAACAACTCAACTGCTTCGCGGTTCAAGCGCTGTGAAGCAACGTCTAAGGCGCGATACACGATGTTTTCAGCGACACTTTTTTTACCGTGCATCATGACCTTGTTGATCAACATTTGCACGTGTATGCTGTTGTGAATTGGATCACCAGGCACAATACGCTTGGCAATTTTTCGTCGTCGTGGCATTGTATTTTACCCTACCTTATTTTTTCTTCTTGCCCGTTGCAACTTGAGCGTTCTTCTTGGTGCCGTACTTCGAGCGACCTTGCTTGCGGTTGTTGACACCTTGTGAGTCCAAGGTACCGCGCACAATGTGGTAGCGCACGCCTGGCAAGTCTTTTACCCGACCACCGCGAATCAAGACCACTGAGTGTTCTTGCAAGTTGTGACCTTCACCTGGGATGTAGGCGGTCACTTCCATTTGATTCGACAAGCGAACCCGTGCCACTTTGCGCAACGCCGAGTTTGGCTTCTTGGGGGTCATGGTCTTAACTTGCGTACAAACACCACGCTTTTGGGGTGCGCCGCTGCCGCGGGTAAGCTTGCCCTTCAGCGAGTTGTAGATGAAACGCAGCGCAGGTGCCTTGGTCTTTTTAACCACAGGTTTACGGGGCTTGCGGATCAACTGGTTGATCGTTGGCATTCAATTCCTCCAAAAATCTTGGAAATACCGAGTTTTGACGGTTCTCACGTCTACTATACCGTGAGCGTGTTCTAGCCTAACTAGCTATGGCATTGCCGCCCCAATGCCGCGAACAGTCAGAATCAATTGGTGTTCAATCAGCCAGCTGGTTGATTGACCCCAGCGAAAAATTGCAGCAAAAAAAGCATGCCCACCACGGGGCATCGACCGCCCAGTATAGCACCTGCCTAGGCCTATGTCAAACCACGCCTACATTTTTAGCTGCTCTATAAAGCAGGTTGGGTGTTGTGCGAAAAACATGGCTATTCAGCAAGCAAATTTTAGCGGGTGCAGCGGATAATCGATAGTATCTTGCAATAAGAATGTTAACGCTGCCAAATGAGCATATTATTTTGATCAAACAATTGAATTAATTGTAATTCACGATCATTTGGGATGACTACCCCAAAAAATCCTTGCTGCGGTTTGATATCAAAATCTCTTGTGCTCCCATCGCTCATTACTAAATGGATGCGACTTGCTTGGAGATCAAGGACATAGCCACCATAAAAAGTCCCTGCTTGCTGCTCCGAAAAGCGCTCTTCACGCTGGCATTCTACAATCTGATCAGTCAGTTTGAACGAAATTATACTTCCACCATTGCTTCCAACACAGGTTAATTGCAAGCTTGAATCAACCATTAGTTGAACTGGATGTTGGGTTAAACGATAGCTTTTGGCCTGAAATTGACTGGTTTGAGGATTAATACTATTAGCTTGCTGGCTATTACATCCAATCAAGAGCAGTATCAGCCAAATTATTCCTTGGCTATATTTCATTGGTTGCTCATTTGCTGGGCTGCTGCCAACAAATCCCAGCCCATTGCTGTCTCCAAGCGGGTGCAGCCAGCGCTCAACAGTTCGCGGGCTTGGCCAAGCTCAGTAACACCATTAACTTTAATCCCCATCGCTGCGTTGATTGTGCGTCGCACATCAGCGACCAGCGTTGCTGAAACCGTCACCAAATCAAGCTCGTGGGTCGTTGCTTGGGCACAGGCTCGCAACCCAATTTGGGCCTGATCGCAGGCAGTTAAATTGAGTTTGATCAACGGCTTGGGATCATAGGAACCTGGCAGATTTGCTCTTAGCCAAGCCTCAAACTGTTCAGCCTCGCGCATAATCGCCTGCGGCACAAGTAATTCAATTTCGCTGACGCCAAGCCTCAGGGCATGCTCGGTTTGTTCGCGACTAAGGCTTATAATGCCGATGCGCAGCCCACTGCCAGCAGTTGCATCAACCCAAGCTTCTGCTTGCTCAAACGGCACGACCAAACAGCCAATTCCGGCGGCAATCGCTGCTTGCGCTTGGCGTTGGAGTTCAGCGAATGGCAGCACAGTGCTGATCAATTGATCAAGCAAGGCAGCTAAGGCGCGGGGGGCATCGCTGCGCGCTTGCGGCAAGCCAACAAGTTGCGCACGTTCGCGCAGCGTTCGTAGCACCATTCTGCTTACTGTGGCTTCGACCGAATGGCGAATTGTAGTCATCGAGATGAACTCCTTGCTTGCACTAAGCACAAGCGCTTGTGGTATTATCAGCGCAACAATCCGCATTGTGGATACCGAATTCTGATACTACCAATATGGGTTGGGCGGTTGTGGCTCGACCCCAAGGATGAACTATGCAAACCGAAGTGGAGCGTGTCACGGCAATGACGCACGAACAACGTAACCCCATCAGCCCGCTCGACCTTGGCTGGGTCAATAGCTTGCGCGTCAATCGCTCGGCAGTCGAGCGCCGCGTGAGCACTTTGCCAAATCGGCGCACGGTTAAAAAGGATTGGCAGGCAGCCTGGCTGTTAAAAGCAATTAGCTGCATGGATTTAACCACCCTCTCTGGTGATGATACCGTTGGCACTGTCCAGCGTTTATGTTTAAAAGCCCGCCAACCAATTCGCGGCGATTTGGTCGATGCACTTGGGATTCGCAGCCTTAACCTGACGGTTGGTGCGGTCTGTGTTTACCATACCTTTGTTGAAACCGCAGTGCAAGCACTTAAAGGTACTGCTATTCCAGTTGCTGCGGTCTCAACTGCCTTCCCCGCTGGCTTGGCCCCAATGGAGCTGCGCTTGCGCGAGATTGAAGCTTCGGTGGCTGCTGGCGCAAGTGAAATCGATATTGTGATTTCGCGCCATCTGGTGCTCAATGGCGATTGGCAAGCCTTATACGACGAAGTGCGGCTTTTTCGCGAAGCGTGTGGCGAAGCCCATATGAAAACGATTTTGGCAACTGGCGAGCTAGGCACTTTGCGCAATATTGCCCAAGCCAGCCTGGTTTGTATGTTAGCTGGCGCTGATTTTATCAAAACTTCGACTGGCAAAGAGCCAGTTAATGCAACCCTGCCAGTTTCGTTGGTGATGGTGCGCGCCATCCGCGATTACTATGAGCAAACTGGTTATAAAGTTGGCTTCAAGCCCGCTGGTGGCATCCGAACTGCTAAGCAATCATTGGATTGGCTGGCCTTGATCAAGGAAGAACTTGGCGATGCTTGGCTGCATCCACATCTGTTTCGCTATGGCGCGAGCGCGTTGCTGGGCGATATTGAACGCCAATTAGAGCATTATGTAACTGGCCAATATTCGTCAGCAATTCGCCATCCAATGGGGTAGTGCAATGAAACGTGTCGTTCGTGGGTTGCTTGCAAGTTTTATGCTGGGCGTTGGGGTATTACACTTTACCAATCCCAAGCCATTCGTCAAAATTGTACCACCTTCGTTGCCTCGACCACGGAGTTTGGTCTATCTGAGCGGCCTGTTTGAGATTTTAGGTGGCCTTGGTTTATTGTTGCCTAGCGTGCGGCGCAAAGCTGGTTTAGGCTTGATGGCCTTGTATTTGGCGGTTTTTCCCGCCAACATTCAGATGCTCAAGCAAAACGCACCACTGTTTGGCAAACAACGCCCATTTTTATTGTGGCTGCGCTTGCCGTTTCAACCATTGCTCATTTGGTTGGCATGGTGGGTTTCCAGCGACGATAACTAGTTGCCCTAACTAAGATTAAAAAACGAATCCCTGCGCTGAAGTTGTGCAGGGATTCATGCTTTTTAGCCGAGATTTGCCCATGCCTGTCTCGTTTGGCGAAACAGCACATGCGGCAGGTTAGCACGCTCAAAATTGCGTTCATAGACCATGCCTAATTTTTCTGCCACCCGTTGCGAGGCATAATTCGTTGTCATGGTGAACAACACCAGCGAATCGAGCTGTAATTGCGCAAAGGCCACCGCCCGCGCTTGGCGCGCAATTTCGGTTGCCAGGCCTTGGCCCCACCATTCGGGCAATAAGGCATAGGCAATTTCGGTCTCTGGCTGATTATCGAGCTGAACCAAGCGCAAACCGCCGCGCCCCACAAACGCCCCGCTAGCCCGATCGTGAAATACACATAAGCCATAGCCTGCTTGCTGCCAATCCTGCACTTGGGTTTCCAAGCCTTGCTGGGTGCGTTGGCGATCTTGCAGGCCACCAAGGGTTGCCATCATGGTTGGATTTTGGTGCATCGCGGCGATTAAATCGATGTGTTCAAGGCCAATTTTGCTGGCAACCAAACGTTGCGTCGAGAAAACCTCAGGATCGAGCATAAAACCTCGTATGCAATTTCAAATCAGCGATTGTGACCAAAATTAATTATCAGTTAAGCATGGTAGGCACTGATCTTGCCTATCGCAAGCGACATAAGTATGATACTATCAGCATGGCATCGTTGCCCTACATCGTCCCCATTCGCTGATAGAATTGGAGGTACGCTATGAAGATCAAGCATGTGCTTGCAACCAAAAGTCCAATCATTCATACGATCAATCCCCAAACACCACTCAGCCAAGCCGTTGCGATTTTATCCGAACACAACATTGGCGCGTTGGTGGTGATTGAAGATGATCGGATTGCGGGAATTATCTCCGAGCGGGATATTATTCGGGCTGCCGCCCAAGACCCAGCAATTTTTGAGCGTCAAGTGCAGCATGTGATGACGGCCAATGTAATAACCGGTCGCCCCAGTGATGATCTTAAAGCGGTGCTCCAAACCATGACAAGCCGCCGCTTTCGCCATTTGCCAATTCTCGATGGTGACATTCTGCTTGGCATTGTGTCGATTGGCGATGTTGTCAAGGCCCAACTTGGGGAATATGAAGGCAAGCTCGATACCCTCGAAACTCAAATTATCGAAGAGGGCTAGACGCTCAAAGGATTGTTATCATGACAACTGTGGGAACTGAAGCGCAGCCATTACGGGTTGCGATCATTGGTTCTGGGCCATCGGCGTTTTATGCAGCCGATCATTTGCTCAAACAAAGCGACTTGGTAATTGAAGTTGATATGTTTGATCGTTTGCCAACGCCGTTTGGTTTGGTGCGCGGCGGGGTTGCTCCCGATCACCAAAAGATCAAAACGGTTACCAAGGCCTTTAATCTCGTGGCCAAAAATCCACGTTTCCGCTTTTTTGGTTATGTTGAATATGGCAAAGATCTGAGCCACGCCGATTTGGTCGAGCATTATCATCAAATTTTATATGCTACTGGCGCTCAAAGCGATCGCCATATGGGCATTCCTGGCGAAGATTTGACCAATAGTTTTCCGGCGACCGCCTTTGTTGCTTGGTATAACGGCCATCCCGATTATCGTCATTTGCAATTCGATCTTTCGCAAGAGCGGGTGGCTGTGGTTGGGGTTGGCAACGTGGCAATTGATGTGGCGCGGATTTTGTGTCTTTCGCACGAAGAATTGGCCCGCACCGATATTGCCGATCATGCGCTCGAAGCGTTGAGCAAAAGCAATATTAAAGAAGTGTATTTGCTAGGCCGCCGTGGCCCTGCCCAAGCTGCCTTCACCACGCCCGAAGTTAAAGAATTGGGCGAGCTTGAAGAAGCAGACGTGGTGGCAATTTCCAGCGAAGTTGCGCTCGATGATGTGAGCCGTGCAGCGTTGGAAGCTGGCGGCGATAAAGCAGCCCAAAAGAAAGTTGAATTGCTCCAAGGCTATGCAGAACGCCAGCCAGAAGGCAAAAAACGCCGCTTAATCTTCCGCTTTTTGGTTAGCCCAACCGAAGTGCTGGGCGATAGCGATGGGCGAGTAGCTGGTTTGCGCTTGGCCAAAAACGAACTCTACGCCAGCGATGCAGGCAGTATTGCCTCGCGCCCAACTGGCGAGACCGAAGATTTGCCAGTCGGCTTGGTGTTTCGCTCGGTCGGCTACCGCGGCGCGCCCTTGGTTGATGTGCCATTCAACGAACGCTGGGGAACCTTCCTCAATGAAAAAGGCCGACTTATCGACCCAACCAGCCAACAGCCAAAAGCTGGCGAATATACCGCTGGTTGGATCAAGCGTGGGCCAAGCGGCGTGATTGGCACCAATAAACCAGATGCGGTGGAAACCGTGCAATGTATGCTCGAAGATGTGGCTGCTGGCCAATTGCTCAGCCCAAGCCACGCCGATCGCGAGAGCATTGAAAAATTGGTGCAGGTACGGCAGCCCAACTATGTGACCTTTGCAGATTGGCAACGCCTCGACGAGATTGAGGTTGCCAATGGCGCGGCGACTGGGCGGCCACGAGTCAAATTTACCAACATCGAAGATATGCTGGCAGCAATTGGCAAAAATGTAACCGCCTAAGTGGTTTTAGTTCGCAATCTGAGGCCCACACCTGAGGAAACTTTGGTGTGGGCTTTTTGTTTTTTGATCCACGAAGCGCACAAAGCTGAGAAACCGCGAAGAATGCGAAGAGCACGAAGGTCGTTTTGCCACAGATTGGCACAGAGTATGGGGATGCTGCTTACGCTAGGAGAGCGTTGACAGATTTTTGCAGCAGATTGCCTAGAATAAGCACTTTTTGACCATAGAGTGTCAGCGATTTGCACAGTGACGCTAAAAATTAATGGTATAGATTAAAGGTGTATTTGCTGAACGGATTTCTGCTACTGTAGTACTATAATAACCGCTATGCTAGCCCATGGTGTAGGACTAAGGTCATGCTTTGCAGGCCGCAGTTAAACCTTTTTGTGGATTTGAGGGGGGGTAGCTATCCCCCTTTAGTACCAAAGAACCATTAAAATTTTTGACAAGAAACCGATCTCGGCGTACAATAAACCTAACAACCCACCTACGATAGCCTGTAGAAGCCATTTTTCTGATGAATCATCACTATTCGGCCTAGGAATCAGTTTGGTTCATTCTCAATGGTTTGCTTGTGAGCGTTCTCAGCATCGATAGCGAAAGTTTACAAGCCATCCAAACACCCTACAGCTAGCGTATTGCCTAACACCATGACACTCCATAAGAATCTGACCAATGTACGGGATCATCTTCCTGTAGATTGCGAGGGAGGCCAACATGATCATTATCTTCTAGATCAATCGAGCTTTTGCAACTGGACATCTGTGAAGGATTTGTGTATGAGTGTGATAATCTTCTAAGATTGAGGGTGTGCAGGTCTCGGAGTCCAACTGTTGCTCTGCCCCAAAACAGGGTGGAACACTACCGATGATTGCGATTCATCGCTGGAGTAACGAGGCATTGTGAATTCACAGCTATATTTGGTTGTGTTGAGGCCATATGCACTAGCTGGGAGGATTTTCATGATCATCATTTTCTAAAATAACCATCTCATAGCAACTACCAAACAGCTCATGATCTTTAGATCATGGGCTGTTTTTTTGCCTACTTTTGGGACTTATGCCAAATAAATATTAATAATTTTGACAATTTCGTTAAAATGATTTAATATATCTTGCATACTCATCGCGATGAGTACCCGACGTTGTTCGACTGGCCACTTATCTTTCATCCACAGAAAGGGGCATGCGACTTCGGAAGCTTCCAACGACCTCACCGATTCCTTCGCAACAATACTGTGTTCGTGTGGTAATCCAGCCAGTGTTTGGTATTGGGATTGCCCATGGTAAATTTGCAACCCACATATTGAGGAGGCACCCTTGAAGCGTCTGTTTGTTTCATTCGTGTTGATCTGCAGCCTAGTTATTATCTTCAGTGCGCCCAACCCTTCATTTGGTCAAACTCGCAACCCTGGCAAACCTGTTGATCGGGTTGATGTTGCTGCACCGGCAGTAGCAGGCCAATTTGTGGTCAAATTCAAAGCCACAACCGAAAAAGCCAACCGATCAGCGGCTCTCAAAGCGATTGGTGCTGTGCAAATTGATCGGATTGCAGCCCTTGATGCAGAAGTTATTGAAGTTGCGAACCTCAAAAGCAACGATACCCTTGCTGGTCGCGAAGCTGTCTTAGCCAGCTTGAAGCAAAATCCTAATGTCGAATATGCCGAACCAAACTTTATTTATTCCATGAATTTTACGCCCAATGACCCAAGCTTAAGCTCACAATGGGCATGGGGTGTCATTCAAGCATATACTGGCTGGGATATTACTCAAGGTAGCAGCAGTGTTGTGATTGCAGTTGTTGATACTGGGATTCAAAGCAACCACCCTGATCTTGATGCCAAGATGGTGGCTGGCTACGACTATATCGACAACGATGCAACCCCAACCGACGGCAATGGCCACGGCACCCACGTTGCAGGCACCAGCGCCGCAGAAACCAATAACAGCACTGGTGGTGCTGGCACTTGTCCCAATTGTAAGTTGATGCCAGTGCGCGTGTTGAACAACAGTGGTAGTGGAACCTTGGCCGGTGTGGCCAACGGCATCACCTACGCTGCTGACAACGGGGCCAAAGTTATCAACTTGAGCCTTGGTGGTGGCGGTTCGACCGCATTGCAAAATGCTGTTGATTACGCTTGGGGCCGCGGTGTATTCTTGGCATGTGCTGCTGGGAACAGCAACACCTCAAGCACCACGAGCTCGTACCCAGCAGCCTACACCAACTGTTTTGCAGTTGCCTCAACCACCTCAAGCGATGCTCGCTCATCGTTCTCGAACTACGGTTCGTGGGTTGAAGTTGCTGCCCCTGGTTCGAGCATCTACTCAACCTGGATCAACAGTGGCTACAACACGATCAACGGGACCTCAATGGCTACGCCGCACGTTGCTGGTTTGGCTGGCTTGTTGGCCTCACAAGGCTTGAGCAATAGCCAAATTCGCGACCGCATCTGCTCGACCTCAGATACGATTGCTGGTACGGGCAGCAACTGGACCTGTGGTCGGATCAACGTGTACCGCGCAGTCAACAATGGCGGAACCACCCCAACCCCAACGCCACCACCAACCACGCCAACCGTCGTTCCACCAACCGCAACCCCACCTCCAGGCGGCGGTAGCATCGTCAACGGTGGCTTCGAAAGTGGCACAACTGGTTGGACTCAAGCTTCGAGCGGTGGCTATGGCTTGATCGATACCACCCGCCCACGCACTGGTAGCTACAGCGTGTATATGGGTGGCTATAACAATGCTAACGAAGGCTTGTATCAAACCGTAACCGTGCCAGCAGGTTCAGCATTGAACTTCTACTGGTATCAAACCAGCAACGAAGGCACAACGACTGCCTACGACTACCTGCGCGTGCGGGTCTACAACACCAGCGGAACCCTGTTGGGAACCTTGGCAACCCGCTCAAATGTCAACACCGAAAACGCTTGGGTCGCTGAAAGCTTGAGCTTGGCAGCCTATGCAGGCCAAACGGTGCGCATCCGCTTTGAAACCACAACAGATAGCTCATTGACGACATCGTTCTTTGTTGATGATGTTAGCCTACAATAAGCTAAGCATGCTTCCCTAGTCTGCAATCGAACAACGTCAGTCGCACCCGTCAACAGCAATGTTGGCGGGTGCGGCGTTTTACAAGCGCCCATCGTTACGCTAAAATAGAGCGTAGCAACCACCAACCAGTTAAGGAGTGAGCGATCAATGTCCAGTGAGTCAAACAACCATTTGACCAACAAGCGTACCTATTCAATTATTGGCACGCTGTTTGTGATTGTTTTAGCAGTGCTCTCGTTTATTGTTGTGCCAATGAAGTTGTTTGCTGATGATTCGCCAGCAGGGGCTTTGGCATTTTTGGCAATTATGCTGGGCTTAGTGGTCACGGTTATTGCCTCGATTTTGGCTCCAATCAAGCAACAAGAGTATACCGATTTTGCGGTGCGCCCACCAATGGAGCTTGATTTGGATAGCTTCGATGCCAAAAAAGATGGGGTTTCGTGGTAGAGCTTGTTAGTTTGAAGCACGGCTAGTAATTTCTTCTCACCCCACCCCGCGCCTGTTCAAGGGGCGCGGGGCTTTTTTTGTGCCAATCGCTTATGAGTTGGCAGTATCAACTTGGGCGCTGGCAAAGGTTGCCATTTCGCCAAGAATCTTGCATGCTGCTTGCAGCAACGGGATTGCCAACGCAGCGCCGCTGCCTTCGCCCAGCCGTAAATCGAGCTGGAGCAAGGGTCGCAAGCCAAGCTGTTGCAGGGCAATGCGGTGGCCTGGCTCGGCGCCGCAATGGGCTGCAATACAATATTCAATTGCTTGCGGAGCTAGCGCTTGGGCCACCAAGGCCGCAGCTGTCGTAATAAAACCATCAAGTAAGATTGCAACCCGCCGTTGGGCAGCACCCACAATAATTCCCGCTAAGATGCCAATTTCAAAGCCGCCAACCTCGATTAATGGCCCCAAGCCGTCAATATTTTCTCCAACCCGCGCCACTGCTTGAGCAACAACCGCAATTTTATGCTGATATTGTTCTGATTGCACCCCAGTGCCATGGCCAGTCACCGTTGCTGCTGCTTGCTGGCAATAAATTGCGGTTAAACATGCGGCGGCAGTGGTGTTGCCAATGCCCATCTCGCCAAGCGCAATCAAATCGTGGCCTGCATCGGCAAGCTCATGGGCTAGCGCAATGCCGCGTGCAAGGGCAGATTGGGCTTGGGCCTGGCTCATTACTGGTTCAATTGCCAAATTCTTTGTTCCAGCCCCCAGCCATTCGCTGCGAAAGTTCGGTGCGCTGCTGCTGATGGCGGTTTGCACTCCAGCATCAACAATCAATAATTCGGCCCCAGCATGGCGCGCCAAGACGCTGACTGCTGCGCCACCAGCCAAAAAATTGGCAACCATTTGGGCGGTAACGCTTGAGGGATAGGCACTCACGCCAGATTCAGTCACCCCATGATCTGCTGCTGCCACAATAATGATTGGTTTTTGAATCGTTGGTGGGCATTGTTGGCGAATTCCGGCCAATTGAATTGACAAAGCTTCGAGCTGACCAAGCGCTCCTTGGGGCTTGGTCAATTGGTTCTGGCGTTGCTGAGCTTGCGCGATTGCCGCCTGATCAAGCGGCGCGATCGGTTCAATGTTCACTACTTGCTCCAGGAATAGGTTGATCGCCGCGCAGAATAGCATCAATCTCATCCGAGGACAAGCGTTGAACATCAGCTCGGCTCGGCTTGGGTTCGCTTGGAGTTGGGGTGCTGGTAGGGGCTTCAACACTCACCCGCGTGCCCGTCAATGGCATAACCATGGTTAATTTTGGGTCGGGGATCGTTGGCTCAAGCCCTTCGAGCGTATCGCGCAAGGCCTCATCGTAAATCACCACCGCATCGCTGCCAATGCCCGCCACGCCAGCGCTGAGCACATATTGGCGCTCGCCCTTCAAAACCCCGCGCGTAATCACATAGCCGACGATTAAACCTGTTTCGTCGAGCAGCAATTCGCCAATTGTGCCCAATTTGTTGCCAGAGCGACCAATTGCCGTCGTGCCAGTCAAGTGAATTTTCTTCTCTAAAATGCTATGAAAATGGGGAATAGCGTTGGCGCGGAGCACTTCGCAGCCAGCTTTGACCAAAATCACATCGCCCGCCCAAACCAGCACTTGCGCCCATTCAACCACCGTAGCCTCGCGAAACAAACCGCCTGTGTTGGTAAGCAAGCCAACAATGCGGCCGGCAGCGTGATCGACCAACAGATCGGCGACCGAACCAATAATATTGCCAGTATCTACCCGAACAATCGACTTTTTGACCAATTCTCCTGCCTTATACATTGACTTAACTCCATAACTAAATCGCGGCTAATGACGCGCTGCGCAGTTGACGAGCCGCTAAAGCCTGCGGTATGCTTGGCTCAGTTCCAGCATCTCGGATGGAGACGAGCAGCCACCATGCATCAATTAGAGGTCATTGCTTGCACCAGTACGATGCTCGATCTGGTTGTGCCGATCGCCGTGCTTGTGCCGCCCGACCATTCAGCCAACGGGCCAGCGTGTCCGGTTGTTACCTTGCTCCACGGCTTGTCAGATAGTTATATGTGCTGGTTGGATTATACGAATATCCGGCAATATATTGCTGCGACGCGCTTAATTGTGGTAATGCCGCATTGTGGTCGCTCGTTTTATGCCAATGGCCTTGGTGGCCAGCAGATTGAGGAATTTCTCGCTGTCGAGTTGCCTCAATTTATTGATGCTCAGTATACGACAATCAAGCAACGTGAGGGGCGGGCAATCGGTGGCGTTTCGATGGGTGGCTATGGTGCGTTGCGCTTAGGCTTGGGCTATTCGCAGCATTGGAGCACCGTGTTTAGCCATAGTGGCGCAGTTGATGCCCCGCGCTGGATCGATGATCCCTCGAATATGGTGATTTTCGGGCCGGTCGGTAGCCCAATTCGCCAGCAATATAGCCTTTTTCGCATGATCGACCAATTGGTGGCGCCAATTCCTGCAATGCATTTTGATTGTGGGCTTGACGATTTTTTAGTCGAGGAGAATCGTTCATTTCATCATGCACTACGCCAACAGCATATTCCGCATATTTACCGCGAACGGCCTGGCGGCCATACATGGCGCTATTGCGATGAAAATTTAGCCGCGAGCCTTAATTGGGTGTGCCAAGAACTCAATCAGCCAACTCACTGCGAACCATAAGTAGCCCTGGTGGGCGATTGACAAGTTTTGTCAGATTGTTGCCGTTAAGATTTGTGCCAGTGGTGGTGTGCCGCTGAACAATGTGCTAGTTCAGGAGACATAATGGATTTGCTCAAAGGGAAAAAAGCGTTAATTGTTGGCATTGCCAATGATCATTCAATTGCTTGGGGCATTGCGCAAGCTCTCAAACAAGCTGGGGCCGAATTGGCCTTTTCATATGCTGGCGAAAGTTTGGAGCGGCGCGTGCGCCCATTGGCCGAGCAACTTGGCGTCAGTTTTGTGCAGCAATGCGATGTGAGCGACGATGCACAAATTGCGACCTTGTTTGAGAAGCTTGGCGCTGAGTTTGGCCAATTTGATATTTTGGTACATAGCGTGGCCTATGCCAAACGTGAAGATCTTTCTGGCCGCTTTATCGATAGTAGCCGCGATGGCTGGCGCTTGGCAATGGATATTAGCGCTTTTTCGTTGGTCGCGCTCACCAAAGCTGCCTTGCCATTGCTCAATCCCAACGCCAATATTTTGACTCTGAGCTACTACGGAGCCGAAAAGGTGGTGGCCAACTACAACGTGATGGGTGTTGCGAAGGCTGCACTTGAAGCAAGCGTGCGCTATCTGGCCGCCGACCTTGGTCCCGATGGCTTGCGGGTGAATGCAATTAGTGCTGGCCCAATTCGCACGCTTTCTGCTTCGGGCATTGGCAACTTCCGGCGTTTGCACAAGGCGTTTACCAATGCCAACCCAATGCGCCGCGCAATCACGATTGAAGATGTGGGCAATACGGCCTTGTGGCTGTGCTCCGATCTCGCCAGCGGCGTGACAGGTGAAGTGGTTTATGTTGATGGCGGCTTTAATGTGCTCGGGATGAGCGAAGAATCGCAGGCCTAAGGCTGTTGTAGCTGCATAAAAACGCCCCGCCGTTGTTAGATTGTGCGGCGGGGCGTTTTACTGTTTAATCGGCGGCTGTCCAGCTGACATGAATATCGCTGAACAAACGCCCATAACGGGCTAAACGCTCAAGCGGCTCGTTGAAGGCTTGGGCATCGTTTTTGCGGCCTGCCTCGCGCACGATGCCGCGTAATTCCTCGATATTCGTATATAAATCACCAAGCTGAGCTTGAATTGCTTCCAAACGTTCAACCCATTCTTGATCGGTATCGCTCATCTTGAAAACTCCTTGTCATGATAGAATACTGCTATTTTAGCACATCTGTCTTTATTGGGCTGCTGCTTGACAAAGGCTTGCCTGCGTAGCTATTGTAGCGTAGTGCATCAGTGCAGCGTTGATCGAAAAGGGGTGCTATGTGCGTTTGATTGCTATCCTGCTTTTGGGCTTGATTGTATGCGGCTGTGCCAGCCAAACTGCTACGCCAACCCCAATCGCAGCGGCCTTAGTTCGGACGGATATTGAGGGTTTAGCAGCGTTTGTTAGTTTGCCATTTCAACCAACCAGCGTTCAGTGGACGACTACAACCCTAACCGCACAGCCTGATCGTTCGGTGCCTGGCCCGACTGATATGCAAGTTGAAGCCGTTTTGAGCTTTACTGCTGCTGATCTCGAACAATTGCGCGCTCAAGCCCAGCCATTGAGTTGGAAGCCGCAATGGAAGGCAACAACGTTTAAACCATGGTATCCCCAATCAGTGCGTGATGCATTTGCCTTCGATGGTGATGCGTTTCAGTTGACCGTCCCAAGCTACGATGCAATTCCGGTCTTTGGCTCAACTCGCCCGGGGAGCTTTTTCATCACACCTGCTGGCGATGTGTTGCTCTCAATCAGCACCAATTAATGGTTGCCTAAACCGCCTGAGGCTTCAATTAAGGATATTTTATTTGACATAATTAAATATTTGTAGCGCTTAGGATAGGCAATAAATTAAAAATCCCTCACAATTAGCACGTCAAGCCTCTTGACAAAACCTATGCTGGTTGGCTATGCTGCATACGACATCGCTCCTAAACAGCTATTAGTACCTCTGTTGTTGGGCGGCGGGCTATCCAACCTCATGCCGCCACGTTCCTATTGTATTGATTTCGGTGACTAATATTGGTTTAGGAGGATTGCTCGTTCCTCTTTTTTTGGTTTGCAGTGCAAACCCGCTATTTTACGCCATGCGTTATGCTATGGCGACCACAAGGAGCCAAAATGGCAGCAGATCTCGTGCAAAGCGATTACGAACGGCTCGGACAGGTGGCAACGCAGTTTCAAAAACTGCACGATCAACAAACCCAAATGGAAGCCATGGTGCGCCAAACCTACCAACAATTACGCAGTACATGGCAAGGCGATGCGGCGGTCGCCTTTTTTGCTGAGATGGACGATGCGATTTTCCCAACCCTCAAGCGCTTGCAAACGGCCTTGACCAGTGCTAGTACCCTCACCAGCCAAATTTCACAAACTTTTCGTCAAGCAGAAGAAGAAGCCTCAAAATTGATGAAATTCGATGGCAACGGCGGGGCTGCTGGCGGTGGCGCTGGAGCCGCTGGTGGTGGTGCCAGCTATTCTGCTGAAGGTTCAGCGTTTGCCGCAGGTGGTGGCAGCGGTGGGCTTGATCCGGCGGTTAATGCCAAATGGGCAACCCTTACTCCCGACCAACAAGCAGCAGTTTTGCAAAGCATCTCCAACAAAATTTGCGATGAATATGGGATCGAACATGTGCCAGTCACGGTTTCCGACTTGGCCGATCCCCCAGGCTTGGATCTGTTTGGCTATCGCAACGATCAAGGGGTCTTTATCGACCTTGACAACATGGGCGATGCAGACCGCGTGTTGAACACTGTGGCCCATGAAGTGCGTCATGAAGTGCAACGTCAAATGGGTCTTTTGGCCAACCCGAGCAGCTTTGATAAATTCTTGCGCTCGATGGGGATTCAAGAAAGCCCCAAATGGCCAGTTAATGATGTGACTGAAGCTATGGCCAACGAATGGCACGAAAATTTCGCCAATTACATTAGCCCAGAAAGCGATTTTGCTAAGTACGAAAGTCAGCCAGTTGAGAGCGATGCGCGCAAATATGGCGAAAGCTACCGCGATAATTTAACCTTATCCGAGTTCGAGAGCCATATTCCCAAGCCAACGCCGCAACCAGTGCCAGTGCCAACTCCTGGCCCAACGCCAGTGCCACCAACCGCTACTCCGACGCCAACCCCAGTTGGTAAAACCAAGTAGCCGAGTAATCACAAGGATAGTGTATGACATTAAACGATGCAGCGTATCAATATTGGTCACAACCCAATCGCGAGCACTTTATGGTGTTGCGCGAAGCGGTGATGGCCAGCGCTAATTATTCACCTACCATTTCGCCCAACGAAGTAGCGAGCGCTGCTTTCAGCAAAGGCGATTACCCAACGGTAATCAAGCAGTTGCGGAGTTTGTTGCCTGGTGCCTTGCTAAGCCCAGGTTTGCATAATCTGTTGGCAATTGCCTACAACGAGCTTGGCGACAAGGATAATACCTTGCGCGAGGCCCATTTTGCCAAAACCGTGATGGATGGCATTTTAATGACTGGCGATGGCAGCCGCGAACAGCCCTACTATGTGCTCTCGGTGCAAGATGAGTACGATGTGTTGGGCTATTTGGGTAAAAATAGCCAACGCCAAACCCTTGTTCACGATCAAGACCAAAACCTCGATCTGCACATCTGCGATGATGAGAGCTGGGTTTGGTTTGAAGTCAGTTCGCTGATTGTATTAGAAGGAAACTAGGTTCATGCGCTACGTTAACCCCTTGCAGACAATTTCGCGCGTTGGCTGCAAACGAATTTCAAGCTTGCTTCTGGTAACTATCGTTGGCGCATTCTTAACCGCTTGTAGCTCATCGGGAGGCAATCCAGTGCCAACAATCGGAATAAATGTCGCGCCAGGGGTTAACTTTCGCGGCGATGTTGTCGCCCTTCAGTTTCAAGATAATGCGCAACTTTTGGTCGGCGTAGGCTATGATGGAGCATATCGTTGGAATTTGGCAACGACCGCTATTGAACAAAGCTTCGCCCCCAAACAGCTCTTTTTTGGGCTTGCGAGTGCTGCACCACTCGTCGCCTCAACCGAACGCAAAACCATTACAACGTGGGATGCGAGCACTGGCAAACAGGTAGCTGCGTGGAATGCCAAACCCCGCCACTTGGATGCTCAAACCAATGTTTTTGAAGTCAGCGCGCTTGCAATCACGGCTGATCAGCAAACCCTGATTGCTGCCTACAACAAAGGCAGTATGTTGCAGGCCTGGAATTTAGCAAGCGGCGAAGCCACCACGACCTTTGGCGCACCAGCAGATACTGGCTCGATTGTGGAAATTGCGCTTAGCCCCGATGGCCAATTGCTCGCGAGCAACGATTTCAGCGGGGTTGTGCAGGTTTGGGAGGTTGCGAGTGGCCAGCAAGTGCAGGCCTTCAAAGAAGCTAGGCTCAAATATCAGCCAGGCAAATTGGCCTGGAGCCACGATGGCAAATGGCTAGCAGCTAGCAGTGGCGATAAAAATGGTGGCAGTGTGCTGGTTTGGGATACCAATTCGTGGGCAATTGCTGCGACCCATACCAGCGCCGAGCAACAATTTGGGGGCTTGGCCTTTCATCCGCGCACCAATACCTTGGCGATTGGCACCAGCAGCGGCTTGATCGAATTGTATGATCCGGCGAGCAACCAAGTTACAAATACTCTTAAAGGCCACGCCGAGCGCGTAACGACGCTCGCTTGGAACGCCGACGGCAGCCAATTGGCCTCTGGCGGTAAAGAGCCATTGGTGATTATCTGGGATACGACCAGCCTAAGCGAAAAACAACGCTTGCTATTGCCAGCCACCACAGTCCAATAAGCAGCATTCCGCAGGCAACCCACTGGCCTTGCTGGCGGTTGCCTTGCTCTTTTAGTCTAGCAATACCCAGAATGAGTTTTTAACAAAACATACAATCACTAACGATGCTGCATGCAACATTACTCCTCGTTGTAGATTAGTACTTAGCTGTTCAAGTATAACTAGGATGCGTTCTTTTCTTATATTCCTCTTCATATCTTGCTACTACCAATCTGCATTCAATGGTATATTAGCTTGCTCGTTTAGTTAGGGATTAAAGCTCGCTATTTTATGCTCATAGGGTTCCTATGAGCAGCACAAGGAGCCGAAATGGCAGCAGATCTCGTCCAAAGCGATTACGAACGACTTGGCCAAGTGGCAACCCAGTTTCAAAAACTGCACGATCAGCAAACCCAAATGGAAGCGATGGTGCGCCAAACCTACCAACACTTACGCAGTAGCTGGCAAGGCGCTGCGGCAGTTGCCTTTTTTGCTGAGATGGATGATGCAATTTTTCCAACCCTCAAGCGGTTGCAAACGGCCTTGACCAGCGCCAGTATCCTCACCACCCAAATTTCGCAAACCTTCCGCCAAGCTGAAGAAGAGGCCTCAAAGATCGTTAGCTTTGATCAAAGTGCTACACAAGAGGAAAAAGCTGGTGGTGCAGGTGGTGGTAGCGCCACTATTAACGATCAAATGCGTGATGCTTTGGCTGGTAAGGGCTACGATGCTAATGCGATCAAGGCTATTATTGCCAATGCCACGCCTGAGCAGCTCAAAGAAATTTGGTCGGATTCGAGCTTGATGGCTGAATTGCACAAAGAATTGGGTACCGATAATTATCTTAATCTGGTGGTCAGCGTTGGCATGAACCATAGCGGCAGTGTTGCCCATACCAGCGCTCCCGATGCAGACATAGCGATTCGTGATCATCTTAGCTCGTATCTTAGCGATGCAATTGCCGATAATCGCCAAATTACAGGCCGCGTTGGCGTCGTCGATGATACCAACTGGGATATTGCCGGGATCAATCATTATGGCCAAGATGTTTGGGAATCAGGCAAACGCGATGGCATCAATGGCTTTGTCGATAGCGAGGGTCGGGTTTGGATTCATCAAGATAAAGGCAACCCTGGCACGATGATTCACGAAGGCGTGCATAAATATTCCGATGATGCCATGATTTATGTCAGCCAACCCTTGAACGAAGGGGTGACTGAATACTTTACTCGCAGCACAACCGATAATCTGGGCTTGCCCAGCCGTGCTAACTACCAAGGTAATTACGAATTTGTCAGTTCATTATCGAGCTTGGTTGGCGAAGCTGTGGTTGCCGATGCCTATTTTAATGGCAACATGGATGGTTTGAAGGATGCCTATGTGAATGCAGGCTACACTGAAGCCCAATGGGATACGCTGATTGAACATACTCAAAATAATGAATGGGCCGATGCAGAATTGTTGACCGTGCCAATTCCTGCTCCAGGAACACCTTAATGCGTTGGTTGATCTGGATGAGCTGTTTGTTTCTGCTGGCAAGTTGCAGCAGCGCTGAGCCAAATATAGGCAGCATGACCCAAAGCCCAATTAATGATAAGGATCCGCTCATGACCCAAATTACCAATCCCCATTTGGAACGATCGGCGCGCGTACTGGCGACCAGCGACCTCAGCTTAACTCAAGAACCAGCCTTCGTTCCAGCCCAAACCCTTGGTGCCCAAGAGGCACTTGGTTTGTATAATGAAACTTGGCAAATGCATGTGGCGTTGTATGCCTTTGAAAACCAACATCAGCATCAAGCAGCGATTCAAAGCCTGAAGCAGCAACTGCCAAGCCAAGGAGTCTATAGCAGTTTTGGCAGCAATGGGCCAATCTTGTTTGCTGCCTACGCACCAAACGATGGCTCAACAGGCGATCCGATTCGCGCCAAACATCAGGTTGCCAAGCTAGCTACGCTGTTTGCTGGCGAAGAATAAGCTTTATACGCTATCTAGGCTCAGACCATTAATCGTGGTCTGAGCTTTTTTTGTGTGCAGCGAGGCGAAATGAAGCAACTCAAACGAGGGTTAACGCTGATTGGCTATGGCTTGCTGAGCGTGCTAATCGGCTTTTGTTATCTTTTTCCTAGCAGCAACTATCATTCGGCTCAAGGCATTGCGGTCTACGATCCCGATACGGTGCTGGTAATGCAGTGGCTCGTTGCGGGCTTGCTCATTCCAGTTGGCCTGTTACTAGTTCGGGCAATTCGGCAGCGTCAGCAACGCTTTGGTTGGCTTGAAGCTGGCCTGCTGCTAGCTGGCTTGATATTGTTGATTTGGCGTTGGCTTGTATTGAATGCTTATCAATATCCTTTTCCTGAAGCGTTTAATTAGTAATCCTACCTATACCAAAAAATATGCTAGGAAAACCTACAACCATGTTGACAAACAGCGTTAGGTTCATTATGATGATGGGCAATAATCCTTGCAAGAATTATAATTCAGCATATTTCTGTATCCCCAAACCATGTGGCAATAGTAGTTGACCGTGCCAAGTTTGTTGGCAAACAAGGCTTGGATCACGTTCATGGTATTTTAAATAACTGCACATTTGTGCGCTTGCAGGAGGCTATATGGCCGCAGACATCATCGCGAATAGGTATGAGGTCGTTGAACAAGCTGGTGCTCGATTTCAGAAACTGCATGATCAACAAGTGCAAATGGAAGCGATGGTGCGTCGCACCTACGAACAATTGCGTGATGGTGCTTGGCAAGGTGCGGCTGCTACTGCATTCTTTGCCGAAATGACCGACAATGTTTTTCCGGCCCTGAAGCGCTTACAACAAACGCTGATTGTTGGCAGCGAAATGGCCAGCCAAATCAACCAAATCTTCCGTCAAGCAGAAGAAGCCGCCGCAAAATATATGACCTTTGATGGTGGATCAATTGGGGCTATGCTGGCTAATGCTGGGCTTGCTGCAAAGCATGGATTGGACGGTGTAAGCATTGGTGCTGCGCCAGCAAGTGCTTATTCAATTCCAGATGTTCGTAAAACAATCTTTAATGATGATTATATGAATCGCTTGGTCGGTACAAAAATGCAAGGCATGAATGACCCAGCGCTGAATAAAGCCATGGAAACGCTGCTTAATAATAATATTTCGCAAGCCGAAAAAGATGCAGCTTTGGCCCAAATTGCCAAATCACGCGGCATTCCACTCGAAAAAATTCAAGCCGATTATGCTAAATTTGAAAAATTACGTGACACAGCAGCTGAAAAAGGCAGCGTTGATAAACTAGATCAACGTCTTCACCCTAATTTTTTAGGAAGTACTACAAGTTTGCGCTTCGGTAAGGTTCTTGGCGATGTTTTTGATATTGATCCTGTTTTTGGTTCGCTGCTCAGCCCTACTGGTGGAATCGTGGGATGGGGGACCTATGGCGTTGATGGTGGTGATAGTGCTGTTGGCTATCATGGGATTATGCACGATGCAGGTGGCTATCTCCTCAAACATCATGATACTGGTCCTGGCTATGATTACCTTGACTTAGAAGGTCGAGATCGTAAACATCCATTGACTGGTCAGGAATCAGGGATTCGCTATTGGGATGAGAAATTTGCTAAGCTTAATGATGGAATGAGTCCGAGTGATTTGGCCCATCAGAAGCGTATAAATAGAGTTTCTGAATTGGCAGGTGAAGGAATGGGCGAATTTGTCGATCTTCAAAAAGCTGTTGAGAATGGAGTTGATGCGGTTAAGGAGGCTGCAAACGAGGGCTGGAATGCTGCCAAAGATGTAGCCAGCGATGGTTGGAACGCGACCAAAGATGCAGCTAGCGATGGTTGGAATGCGACCAAAGATGCGGCAAATAATGGCATTGATGCTGTCAAAAATGGATTGAACAATGTCAAAGATGCTGCGAGTGAACAATGGAATGCGGCTTCAAGGAAAGCTAAGGATTTATTCAGCTTTTAGTTAATAAACTGCTGACTGATCTGCGATAATCTGCTGGAAAAGACCAGCAGATTATGATTCTTAATCCACTTTGGAGGCTGTGATGCAAACGCTTCGTGAATTGACCTATCCTGTTCAGTTAACATCAATTGAACTTTTTGCCTTGCTGTCACTGGTTTCAGCCCCAGGCTTATTGGGTGTTGAGGTCAAATCGCCACAGGAGCTTGATGAAGCTCAAGCGATAGCATTATGGGAACAAGGCTCAAACGAACTTCGCCAGCATGGATGGTTAGTTGATGATCCATCCAACCAAACCAGTGCAATTAATGAAGAATTACTGTTGTTGATTATTACGGCAGTTAATGCGGAAGTGGTTCTGCTGAGTACATGGCAACAAGCCAGCGGTCAAAAATATAGCGTGGCCTATTATGACCATGGTGCTACGGTTGTTGAAATGAGGATGATTGATGGCTTGTATGAATTTACAGCGCTAGCCAGTCGTGCTCAAGCACTCCAACGTTTCGTTCGCCGTTTTGAGCCAGCATTTCCCCAAATAATTAATCAACCAATCACTTTTCAGTTAACTCAAGAACAAGCAATGGCAGCCAAACAAAACCCCGATCAATCCTATTTAGCAGGTCTAGGCTTAAGTACTGATGCTGCTCAGACATTTGCTGAAAGCTTAAACGATACCCTTGTCTATGGCACAATTGATCTTATCCGCTCGGAGGCAACTCACATTCTCACGAATCGAGCAATTGGAATTATGATTGCTGCAAATACAGCATGGCTTGGCTTTGTCAGCCCCGATGGAGTAATTGATTATTCCTCTGTTGGTGAAGCCGACGTGATCAATTTGCTTGATCAGGAGATGACGAACTTAGCGGAGATCAAAGGTGCCGATGCTGCATAAATGGCTAAGAAGCTGTTTGCTGAATCTGATGGTACTACTCGGAGTAATGTTGCTGATGGCATGTGGTTCAGGAAACAGTAGCACCAAACCGGTGCAAATTCGCGTTCATAACGCCACCGATCGCGGCATCCGCGAGGTGTGGCTTGGTTCAAGTGGTTATACTGATTCCGAGCCAGCCCGCAATCTGGCTGCTGGGGCAACCAGCGCGTACATTGGCTTTGAAACAGCCTTGCCCAATTATTATCAGCTCAATATTGCGATGGATGATGGCGAGCGCTATCTTGGCATTGCTGATCCAAACCCGATGTTTGGGCAAGATGATTTGCCGCCAGGCAATTATCAATTTGAGATTAGCTTGGTCAACGATGAACCGGTTGTAACAATTGTTCAGCAATAGCTGCTGATCCAGCGCTCCACATCCCATTTCTTCGTAGCCTTGCGTGCCAATTTAGCGCAAGGCTCAAAATTGCCCCTAAAGCTTCCGAAAAACGTGTTGACAAATAATCATCTGATTTAGTATCCTAATGAGGTATTAATCCTGTTGAGGGATTAGTACCCATCGTCTTTTTCTTGTCCAAAGTCTTGGAAATCCCATTTGGTATGGCCCGTCTTGTGAGAGAACAAGAATTGTGGAGGTTTTGTGGTATTTTTTGTTGCCGTCGCAGTTGTGACGGCGCTCGCTAGGAGGCTGCATGGCCGCAGATATTGTACAGAATAAGTTTGAAGAAGTGGAGCAAGTTTCCAGTCGGTTCCAAAAACTGCACGATCAACAAGTGCAAATGGAATCAATGATTCGCCGCATGCACGACCAGCTGGTGAATTCTTGGGAAGGTGCTGCCGCTGAAGCATTTTTTGCTGAAATGGCTGATGATGTATTTCCAACCCTCAAGCGCTTGCAAAATGTCTTGAGTGTTGGGAGCCAAGTTTCCAAGCAAATCAACCAAATCTTCCGCCAACATGAAGAAGAAGCCTCGAAGGTTGTCACCTTTGAAGGTAACGGCTCAGCATCAGGTGGCGGCGGTAATGGCACCGCAAGCGCTGGGGGCAGCGGTGGTAGCGCCGACGGCGGCAGTGGTAGCGGCGGTGCTGCTGGCGCTGGGGTTGCTGCTGGTGGCGGTGGCGGCGGCTCATCGTCAGGTGGTGGCGGTGGCGGCTCGGCATCAGGTGGTGGCGGCGGCTCATCGTCAGGTGGTGGTGGTGGCGGCGGTAGCTCATCGTCAGGTGGCGGTGGTGGCGGCGGTAGTAGCACTGCGAGTGCTGGTGGCGGCGGTGGCGGTGGTGGCGGTGGCGAAACCAGCCAAAGCCCAATGTCACCAGATCAAGTCTTCAATGATAAATACATGGGCGATTTGGTCGGCCAACAATTCCAAGGTGCTGGCAACCCTGAGTTGAACTCAGCCATGGAATTGCTCACCAGTGGCAACGCGACTCCTGAACAAGTCGAAGAAGCCCTGAAGAAAATTGCCGCAGCCCGTGGCTTGCCAATCGAAAAAGTTCAAGCCGACTATGCCAAGTTCCTTGAATTGCGCGATCAAGCAGCCAAAACTGGCGCAGCCAACGGTCAATCAGCAGTCGAAGCCATCAACCAAACCTTCCACGGCGATTTCATGGGCAGCACCTCAAGCTTGCGCTATGGCAAAGTCGTCGGCGACGTATTGGGCATCGACCCAGTATTTGCTTCGATGCTCAACCCAAGCGGTGGCTTGGTTGGCCCTGGTAACAAGGCAATTGACTTGGGCGATTCGCCAGTCAGCTATCACGGTGCAGTCCACGATGCTGCTGGCTACCTCTTCAACTACCACGATACCGGCCCAGGCTACAACTACCTTGGCTTGGAACGCCGCGACACGGCCAACCCATTGACCGGCCAAGAATCTGGTATTCGCTACTGGAACGAAAAAATGGGCAACACCGGCATCGGTGCAACCATTAGCAATGGCGCTGGCAGCTTGATTGGCAAAGCCCAAGATGCAGTCAATTGGTTTGGCGATGTCAAAAAGGATGTTCAAAATACCTGGGGTGGAGTCAAAGATTGGTTCTCCAAAACCTTCTAGGTAATCCTTAAGTTCAATCGTATAATGGGCAGTGGCTTGGACGTTGTTGCAACGCCGATCCACTGCCCATTTCAGCAGGAGGCCAGAAGATGGCACAAACACGCGAATTAACCTACCCATTGCAGTTCAGCACTGCCCAATTTTCGTATCTCTTGGGGATGGTTCATGCTCAAAACGTGATCGGTGGCGATGATGCTACGTTGTTCCCAGCTGATCCGGCCCAGCGCCAAGCGCAATGGGATCAGGGTTTGGCTGAATTGCAAGCCGATCAGTGGATTGTTTGGGATGAGGCTGCTGGCCATTTTTCCATGACCGATCCCTTGATGATGGTGATTGCAACTGTCGCCGAACCAGATATGGTGGTGGTTAGCGAGTGGCAACATCGCTCAAGTGGTAGCCAAGGCGTTAGCCACTATTTCTCGCCCAGCGGCATCATCGAAATGAGCTTGGTTGATGGCCAATATACTTTGGTTGCGCTCACGAACATCGATGTGATGACTGAGCGCTTGGCGCATAGTTTGGGCTATCAAGATATTGCGCAGCCAGATGCTGGCTTTAACTTCCCCCGCGAATTGGTCGAGCAAGCCAGACAAAATCCAGACCCACGCTGGTTGGCCCAACAAGGCATCGCGCCAGAAGCTGCCCAGTATTTTGCCGAAACCTTGCAAGCAACCGCTAGCCGCGGCACGGTGACGATTTTGCGTACCATCGAAGCCAAAGCAGTTGGCATGCGCTTGGTGGGCGCATTAATTGGCGCTGGTGGTCAACAATGGCTCGCCTTGCCCCACCCCAATCAAACAATCGACTACTTTACGGCAACCACTGCCAATTTTATGGGCGTAACCAGTTCGTTGATCAACGAGTTGCTCAATACGCCAATTGAAGAGCTAGTGGCTGGCTAGGCTATGAAGATCGTTCGTGTGTGGGCGCTGTTGAGTCTGTTATTAATCAGCCTTGCTGGTTGTGGTGGTGATGACATGGATAAAGTGCATATTCGAATTCGCAACGATAGCGACATCGATATTGAGAATTTTTGGCTTGGCGCTGGCGGGGTTGGCCAAGAAACTACGCCCTATGGTGCAATTAGTTCTGGCCATATTACCGAGTATCAAGCCCACGCGCCAGTGCTTGCCAACTATCGCAAGATGAATTTCGTCACTGTCGATGGCAAACAATATCTCGATGTAATCTATCCCGAAAAGTATGTTGGTACGCCTGAGTTGGCTCCTGGCTACTACACATTTTCGTATGCGCTGGTCAACGATAAGCCGGTGCTGACCTTGACCAAAGATAAATAGATAAATAGGTTGTAAACACCGCAGTTTTTACTTACTGCGGTGTTTTTTTATACGCTGCCAAAGATAGGCTAAGCCCACTCCGACCAACACCACAAAGCTGCCATTAACAAATAGCCACTTGCTAGCACTCAACCATGGCGTGAGCCAATCGATAATGGGCGTGCGCTCAGGATAACGACCCATCACCAGCGCTGCGCCACAATTTTCAGCATAATCAAGCCCTAAACCGATAATTGGCACTAGATTCAGCAAGCGCCAAGGGCTGCCAGCCGCAAACGTGCGTTGGCCCAACCAACTAATGGCGGTGGCCAAAAATAGCGTATAGGCCAAGGGCCAAATCAGATCAAAGCTAAACCGCGCGCTAACATATGCAGCCCGACCTTCTGGGCCGTAGGCTTCTGCAAAGCGATACAAATCATCGGCACTATAGAATAAACTACTATCCGGCGAGCCAACCTCGGCACTATATTGCTGCGACTTTTGGGCTTGTTGCGGTAGGACGAAGCCCAAAAAACCAACGAAAATCGCCAGCCCAACCAGGACCAGCCAACCCTTGCTCTGGCGTTCAAGCCAGCGCGAAAATCTACCCATTGCAATGCTCCAACTAAGCTGCTCGTTATTGCTACGCACAAACTGCCTGCTTGGATCAGACTTCAAGGCATAGTCTGTGCTTGCATTGATTAAGCTACTTTGCAGGAGGATTATGCATGCAGATTTTAGGCCTCGATATTGGCGGCACGGGGATTAAAGCGGCTCCGGTCGATTGTGAAACTGGCAAATTATTGGCCGAGGTGGAGCGCCGCGACACACCGCAGCCAGCCACGCCCGATTCAGTGCTTGAGGTTGTGCAAGAGTTAGTTGAGCATTTTGATTGGCAAGGGCCAATTGGCTGTGGCTTTCCGGCGGTGGTGCAGCGCGGGATTGTGCGCACGGCCTCGAATATTGATCAACGTTGGTTGCATTGCGAGGTGGCATCGCGCTTCAGCAAACATTTTGATCGCGAAGTAACCGTGATTAACGATGCTGATGCTGCTGGCCTGGCTGAAATTACCTTTGGTGCTGGCCGCGAAGTAATGGGAACCTTGCTCATGCTGACCTTGGGCACAGGCATTGGCACCGCGCTCTTCCATGATCACGATTTAGTGCCAAATTTGGAGCTTGGCCAGATTATTGTGCGTAGTAAGCCTGGCCACGAGTGGGCAGCCGCCAGCGTGCGCGAAGAGCAAAATCAAAGTTGGGAGCAATGGGCGCATGGCGTGGAGCTATTTTTGCAAACCATCGAAGTGATGCTGTGGCCCGATTTAATTATTCTTGGCGGCGGCGTTAGCAAAGATGCCGATCAATTTTTGGATCGGATTCGAATACGGGCCAAATTAGTGCCAGCCCGCTTGACCAACGATGCTGGAATTATTGGCGCTGCCTTGTTTGCGGCGCAAGCAAGCCCCGAATAACAGTGTTGCGCTTCGGGGCTACGCGAATTTAAATCTTTTTACGAGCTAGTTTGGCGGCTAAGCCAATGTAGGTTTCTGGGCGTAATGCATGCAATTCCTCACGCACTTCGGGCCGCACATCAAGCTCGTCGATAAAACTATGCAAATCTTCGAGCGTAATTTGGCGCCCGCGAGCCAGCTTTTTCATGGCTTCGTATGGCTCTGGGTAGCGTTCGCGGCGCAAAATTGTTTGAATTGCTTCGGTCAGCACCTCAGGATGGCTGGCCAACTCGGCGTAGGCTTTGTCGGCGTTGAAGGCCAATTTGCGCAAGCCTTTGAGCAAGCGTTGATAGGCAAACAAACTATGGCCAAACGCTACGCCAAGGTTGCGCAGCACGGTACTATCCGAGAGATCGCGTTGCAAGCGCGAAATTGGCAATTTGCGGCCAAAAAATTCGAGCAAGCTATTGGCTAGCAACAAATTGCCCTCTGCATTTTCAAAGTCAATTGGGTTAACTTTGTGTGGCATCGTCGATGAGCCAACTTCGCCAGCCACACTTGCTTGGCCAAACACCGAATCAGAAATGTAGCGCCACATGTCTTGTGAGAGATCAACCAAAATTGTGTTGACGCGGCGCAACGCATCGCCAACCTCAACCACGCTATCATGCGGCTCGATTTGGGTGCTCAGCAAGGTTGGCTCCAAGCCCAAAAACTTCACAAACGCCGAGCTAAATGTGATCCAGTCAACATCGGGCAAGGCTGCTTGATGGGCAGCAAACGTGCCTGTTGCCCCATTCAGCTTGCCAGTTAATCGGATGTGTAAAAGCTGTTCGATTGCGCGGTTGACGCGCGCCGCAAAGACCGCAATTTCTTTGCCCATCGTGGTTGGGGTGGCTGGCTGGCCGTGAGTTTTAGCCAATAATGGTGCTTCTGCATGCGCAATTTGCATATCACGCAATTGGCCAAGAATCTGACCGAGCGCTGGCAACAACACAACATCGCGCGATTCTTGCACCATCAAGGCATAGGCCAGATTGTTGACATCTTCTGACGTCAAGGCAAAGTGGACAGCCTCTTTATATTGGCCCAGCCCAAACTGATCGAGCTTTTCGCGCAGCCAATATTCGACCGCCTTCACATCGTGGTTAACTTTGCGATCCCATGTGGCAATTGCGACTGCATCTTCGACGCTAAATTGACGATATAAATTGCGTAACGCGCCAGCCAACTGACCATCGATGCCTTCGATCAAGCCAATTCGCGGTGCGCGTGCTAAAAATAATAAATATTCAACTTCAACCCGCACGCGATAGCGCCATAAAGCGGCTTCGCTAAAATGACCACTAAGCGCCTCAACATCTTTACGATAGCGGCCATCAAGCGGCCCAATCGCCAGTAAAGCCTGTTGATTAATCTCGCTCATGAGAATCCTCACTATGGTTGGTAGAATTAAATGCACTCCATTGTAGATCAAAAGTATGAAGAACAAAGAGCATAGAACATAGGGCAAAAGTCAGAAGTTTAACGCAGCGGCGCAGAGGAACGATGGCTATAGGCTTTTGGCTGATGGCTATGGGAAATTAATAATCTGAGCCAATCTGTGCAATCTGTGGCTAAAAAATAATGCTTCGGAGAATTCGTGCAATTCGTGGCTAAAAATCTAGCCTGCGTGTGCTTCGTGGCCTTCGCGGTTACACTTCTTCTGGCAATCTGTGGCTAAAAAATCTAGCCTGCGTGTGCTTCGTGCGCTTCGTGGTTGCGTTGCTTCGTGTTCCTTCGTGTCCTTCGTGGATCAACACCTGATCCCCACATCTGAAAAAAACCTTGCCTTTTGCATCCTGCTTCTGTATAATTTTGATATCGGGTTCACGCTGTCCGCCCTTCCTCGGGAATCCTCTTTTGGCAAAAGGACGACGCATTATGGACGAGCAAACAAAACCGGGCATGGATCAATCTGATGTGCTTCCTAGCACAGGATTGGACGCGACCCCAGAGGCCGATCAGTTTAGCGATGATGATCGTGCTTTGCTGGAGGCCTATCTCCGTGATCCAGCCCACGATTATCGCAATCTCAAGTATGGTGATTCGGTCGATGGCACGATTGTTCGCGTTGATCGCGACGAGGTGCTAGTCGATATTGGCTCCAAGTCTGAGGGCGTGGTGCCAGGTCGCGAGATGACCAGTCTGTCGTCGGAAGAACGCGCCGAACTCAAGGTTGGCGATGTCTTGCTTGTTACAGTCGTTCAAACCGAAGACGCTGAAGGGCGTATCGTGTTGTCGATAGATAAAGCACGCCAAGAAAAGAGCTGGCGCGCCTTGCAAGTCAACCACGAAGCTGGCGATGTGATTCACGCTGCCGTGACCAACTACAACAAAGGTGGTCTGTTGGTCAACCTGACTGGGGTGCGCGGTTTCGTGCCATCATCACAGGTTAGCAGTGTTAGCCGTGGCTCCGATGTGCAAAAACAATCGGATATGGCCAAATTGGTTGGCCAAACCTTGCCACTCAAAATTATCGAAATCAACCGCTCACGCAATCGCCTAATCCTATCCGAGCGCCAAGCAGTTCAAGAAGTGCGTGATTCACGCAAGGATCAGCTGCTCGAAAAATTGGAACCAGGTGCAGTGCGCAGTGGTCGTGTGACTAGTCTTTGCGATTTCGGAGCCTTTGTTGATATCGGCGGGGCTGACGGTCTTGTCCACCTTTCAGAGCTTTCGTGGAGTCGCGTTAAGCATCCAGAGGAAGTGCTAAAAGTTGGCGATGCAGTCAATGTGTATATTCTCAGCGTTGATGAAGATAAAAAACGGATTGCCCTGAGCATCAAACGCACCCAAGCTGAGCCTTGGACAACCGTTACTGACCGCTATCAAATTGGCCAAGCTGTTTCCGGCGTTGTGACCCAACTGACGGCCTTTGGCGCGTTTGTTCGGCTCGAAGATGGCATCGAAGGCTTGATCCACATCTCAGAAATGAGCGATGAACGGATTCAACACCCGCGCGATGTGATTAACGAAGGTGATACGGTTTCTGCCCGCATTATTCGGATCGATCCATCACGCAAGCGGATTGGCTTGAGCATGCGCAATGGGAGCAGCGAAGCAGCAGAAGCTGAGCCAGAAACACCTGCTGAAGCCGAAGTGGCTGAGTCAGCAAGCACCGAATCAGCTGAGAGCGATGCTTCTGAAGCATAAACCCAATGGCCTTGCATATGCGAGGGTCAATAGAACCCTCCTTATTCTCCTGCTGCATGAGGCATGCTCATTTCAAGCAAAACGCTAATAAAATGGGCATGCCTGATCCGTAGATAGTGATACAATTAAGGCACGACGCTTCCGATGCGGCACACCCATTGCCAAAGAATGAAGCCGAGATGCTGCCCCAGTTTCGAGAGCACTCCCAATTAGCATTGTACGACCTATCGACACCTAGCAGCATCGACTATTGTCATAGATAACACGCCAAGGCTTAATCTTACTTATCCTAAGGTTGCCTTGCTTTGGAGCAAACATATGGGTGCATACGACAAAATGAGCCGCCGCGCTAAGCAAGTGATGAGCTTTGCCCAAGAAGAGGCGCGAGCGTTTAATCATCCCTATATCGGCACCGAGCATTTATTGCTGGGCTTGATTTTGGAAGGTGAAGGGGTCGCCGCTCGTGTGTTGGCTGAACTTGGTGTTACCATCACAAAAGCCCGGAATGCTGTTGAATTTATTGTTGGGCATGGCGATGGCCCACGCTCAACCTCAGAAATTGATTTAACCGCCCGCGCGAAAAAAGTTTTTGAGTATGCTATCGATGAAGCTCGCAAACTCAATCATACTTACATTAGCACTGAGCATATTTTGCTTGGTTTGGTGCGCAATGCAGAAGGTGTCGCAACTGGGGTGCTCGAAATTATGAATGTTGGGCTTGACCAAGTGCGTACCCAAGTGATGCGCATGATGCGTCAAGGCGTTGGCGGTAGCAGCACACCAAGCCCAAGCGCTGGTGGCGAACGCCAAGCCAAACAAAGCAAAACACCATATCTCGATGCGCTTTCAACCGATCTGACCGAGTTGGCCGAAGCTGGTCGTCTCGATCCCGTCGTCGGGCGCAAAGATGAAATTGAGCGCGTGATTCAAATTTTGTCACGGCGTACCAAAAATAACCCTGCCCTTATTGGCGAACCTGGGGTTGGGAAAACCGCAATCGCTGAAGGTTTGGCGCAACGAATTGTTGCCGATGATGTTCCAGATTCCCTCAAAGGCAAGCGTTTGGTAACGCTTGATATGGGTGCTTTGGTGGCTGGAACCAAATATCGCGGGCAATTCGAAGAACGGCTCAAGCGAGTGGTTGACGAAATTAAAGAAAGCCGCTGTATTCTCTTCATCGATGAATTCCATACGATTATTGGCGCTGGTGGAGCCGAAGGCACGCTCGATGCCGCTAATATTCTCAAGCCAGCGCTTTCGCGCGGCGAATTGCAATGTATCGGCGCTACTACGCTCGATGAGTTCCGTAAATATATTGAAAAAGATGCAGCGCTCGAACGCCGTTTCCAACCAGTGATGGTCGATGAGCCAACCATCGAGGAAACTATCGAAATCTTGCGTGGGATCAAAACCCGCTACGAAGATTTTCATCAATTGCAAATCGAAGACGAAGCGATTACTGCCGCCGCCGTGCTCAGTGCTCGCTACGTTCCCGACCGTTTCTTGCCTGATAAAGCGATCGACTTGATTGACGAAGCTTCATCACGGGTGCGCATGTATCGCTCAGCCACGCCATCAGCCTTGCGCGATGCCTTGCGTGGGCTTGATGCGATTCGCAAGGAAAAAGACGCAGCGCTCGAAGAAGGTCAATTCGAAGTCGTGCAAGATCTGCGGATTCGCGAAGAGCGCATGCTCCAACGCATCACCGATCTTGAAGATGAAGAAGAAAAGAGCCGTGGCTCGGAGCAACGCAAAGGCAAGCCCTACGTTACCCAAGAAGATATTGCCGAAGTTGTGGCAATGTGGACTGGGATTCCAGTAATGCGCTTGGCCAGCGAAGAAACCGAGCGGCTCATGAAGATGGAAGATTATCTGCATGAGCGGGTTATCGGCCAAGAAGAGCCAATTTCGACGATTGCGCGTGCTGTACGTCGTGCCCGTGCAGGCTTGAAAGATCCCAAGCGCCCCATCGGCTCGTTTATTTTCTTGGGGCCAACCGGGGTTGGTAAAACCTTGCTGGCCAAGGCCTTGGCTGAGTTTATGTTTGGCTCAGAAGATGCCTTGATCAAAATCGATATGTCGGAGTTCCAAGAACGTTTCAATACTTCGCGTTTGGTTGGCTCGCCTCCAGGCTACGTCGGCTATGGCGAAGGCGGGCAATTAACCGATGCAGTGCGGCGGCGCCCCTATAGCGTGGTGCTGTTTGACGAAATCGAAAAAGCCCATCCTGATACCTTCAACTTGCTCTTGCAAGTGCTGGAAGATGGCAACTTGACCGATGGTAAAGGCCGACGGGTCGATTTCCGCAATACTGTGATCATTATGACCTCGAACGTTGGGACTGAGCAAATTCGCCGTGGTTCGCGGATTGGCTTTGGTGGCAATCGCAACACAATCGATGTTGAGGACACCCGCAAGAAGGTCGATGACGAACTGAAGCGCATGTTCCGCCCTGAATTTCTCAACCGGATTGATGGGACGATCATTTTCCACCCATTGACCGATATTGAGATTCGCAACATTGCCCGCTTGGAAGTCAACCGCGTGCGCAAGCAATTGGTCGATCATCAAATTGATCTGTTGGTAACCGATGAAACTTTGGATCTGTTGGCCAAACGTGGCTACGACCCAACCTATGGCGCTCGTCCATTGCGCCGCGTCATCACCAATATGATTGAAGATGGCTTGGCTGAAGGCTTGCTGCAAGGTCGCTTCAAAGATGGCGATAAGATTCATATCGAACTTGAGGATAACGAAGTGGTCTTGCGCACTGAGCGCGAGGCCGCCGAGTTGGAAAATCCTAGCGTCGAGCCAGAAGCAGAATTAGTCTAAACTAGCAAACAAAATCGCCCTGATCGTAATGATCAGGGCGATTTTACATTTCCTCGTCAAATCAACTATTGGGCAACTGCCTTAGCAACCAAATCCAAGGTCAACAACACTTCATCTTCGGCCTTGAGCATGCCGCCAATATCAGGAGCATCAACATTGAAGCTGCTCATATTGAATTTGGTAGTGGCTTTGCCGGTCAAGGTATCGCCATTCAACGTTGCGGTCACATCAAAGGTCATTGGGTTGGTGGTATCGTGAATCGTCATATCGCCAGTAATCTTGAAGGTGAATTCGACGCCTTCTTTGAGATCGCTTGGCAAGTCGCTAATCACAGCATTCTTGAACACAGCGTTGGGATATTGCGATGATTCCAGCCATTCGCGGCGAATTGCATTGTCGCGGCGTTCGCTATCCGATTGCAATTGGCTGATGTCAACCACAATCTCGCCAACTTGTGAGTTAGCTGGGGTTGCGGTATCGATCAAAATATCGCCAGCGATGGCTTTGGTTACGCCAACTGCATCAACGATTTGGTTATCTTTCAAGAAGGTTTCGCGCACTTGATAGCTAGCACTTGATTGGCTGGCATCAATGCGGTAGATTTTAGCACCAGCAGCGGCTGGCTGTGAAGCATCTGTCGTAGGTTCGGTGCCGGTTGTGGCGGTCGCAGCTGCGCCTGTATCGCTGGCAGTGGTTGGGGTTGCTGGTGCGGCAGCAGTTGTTGGAGCCGTTGTTGGCAAGACCAAGGTTGCGGCGACTGGTGTGCTCGTCGATACCTCTACATCAGATGTGAGCCACAAGCTATAGGCGATAACGCCAATGATTGCGACGGCAATAACGCCGCCAATAATTAAACCAATTTTCTTCATCGAAGAATCCTTTCGTGAGCTAAATTATGCAACAACTCGATCTTTTGTGGGAAACTGGCGATGCCGCTCAAGCATTGCAACAACGCTTTGGCTGGGATGCTGCCAGTGCCAACGCGTGGGTGTCCGCGTTGCTCCACGAGCACTATGGCCTTGCTGAGATTCAAATCTTGCGTTGCAGCATTAGCGCTGGCAATGCAATTCTTTGGCTCAACAATGATCATGATCGCTGGATTTTTAAGATCAGCGTTGATCAAGGCCGTCATGCGCAAATCGAACAAAGTGTTGAGCTTCAACACTGGCTTTCAGTACAACAAATCTCTGTCCCGTTGATCGTCCCAAGCAAGGCTGGCCAACGAACGCTTAAGATTAATGAACGATGTGTATATCTCCAACAGTGGCTCGATGGCACGCCGCCTGACCCTGAGTCTAGCCAACAGTTGTGGAGAATTGGTGAAGCAACTGCTAAGCTGCAACAATGCTTCACGAGTTATCCCGCTGCCGTAGATCTGCCGCAAGTTTTATTTCCGTTAGATCAAGTCTGCATGGGCTTGGCTGCATGGTTGGGTGATACAGCTGGAGCTGAGCCATTGCAGCACCAGCTTAATCAACTGGCGCAACAAGGGCTTGAGCATTTGCCGCGTGGCGTGTGCCATAACGATATTCGCGCCGCCAATCTGTTATTCAAAGCTGATCAGCTGCAAGCAGTTTTAGATTTTGAAGAAGTTGGCTGGCGCTGCTTGGTGCTGGAATTAGCGTGGACAGCAGTTCATGGTTTGACGCTGTATCGCAATTGGCAACCAGCTACGGTGGCTCAACAACAAGCAATTATCGCTGGCTATCAAACGATTCGGCCTTTGTATGCTGATGAGCTGGCGATTTTGCCAAGCTTGTGTCGTTTACAAAGTCTTTACCTTTTATGTTCGCAAGGTTCTACGGCGCTGGATGCAATTGAGCGCTTAAAAGAATTAAATTGGGATTAAAAATCACCCCTAAATCACCAGCATGTGGGATGGCGTTTGGCCTAAATTGCGCTATACTGAAATCAAACCTTCTCCTCTCTCTTCTCTCCCACAAGCGGCTCCATTATGCGAGCCGTTTGTGGTTTTAGGCGCTTCCTTCACTCAACAAAAGCGGCGTGCTATAATCGCAAGTAGGCAATGTCGCCTTTTTTGCATACGAAGGAGCACACTTGTGGATTATGGCTTTGCAACCCGCGCCATCCATGCCGGGCAAGACCCAGAATCAGTAACCGGCGCAGTCATTGTGCCAATTTATCAGACTTCAACCTATGCCCAACGTGGCGTTGGCGACCATACAGGCTATGAATATTCACGCACCGATAACCCAACCCGCACCGCGCTCCAAACCTGTTTAGCTGCTTTGGAAGAGGCAAAACACGCTTTGGTGTTTGCTTCGGGTTTGGGTGCTTCGACGACCTTAATGCTGATGCTCAAAGCTGGTGATCATGTGATTTGTGGCGATGATGTGTATGGCGGCACTTATCGCTTGTTCCAACGGGTGATGACCGAGCACGGCCTGAGCTTTGATTTCGTTGATATGGCTGATCCTGAGGCAGTGCGGGCGGCAATTAAGCCAAATACGCGCTTGATTTGGCTGGAAACTCCCACCAATCCGTTATTGAAACTGGCTCCAATTGCCGCAATTACCCGGGTTGCCCGCGAGCATGGCATTTGGACGATTGTCGATAATACCTTTGCCTCGCCCTACAACCAACGCCCAATCACCTTGGGAGCCGATATGGTCTTACATAGCACGACCAAATATATTGGCGGCCACAGCGATGTGGTTGGCGGCGCAATTATGACCTCGAACGATGAGCTGTATGAGAAATTGAAGTTTTTGCAAAATGCCGCCGGTGCTGTGCCAGGCCCCTTTGATTGCTGGTTGGTGCTGCGTGGGGTCAAAACCTTGAGCATTCGCATGCGCGAGCACGAACGCAACGCTTTGGCAATTGCCCAATTTTTAACCGAACATCCTGGGGTTGAAAAAGTAATTTACCCAGGTTTGCCATCGCATCCACAACACAATTTGGCCCGCGAGCAAATGCGCGGCTTTGGCGGCATGATCTCGATTTTGCTCAAAGGAGGCGCCGAAGCAGCCAATGCGATGGTCACCAAAACCAAGCTTTTTACCCTCGCTGAGAGCCTTGGCGGGATTGAATCGTTAATTGAAGTGCCAGCGGGCATGACCCATATGAGCGTTGCTGGCTCGAAACTTGAAGTACCAGCCAATTTAGTGCGGCTTTCGGTAGGAATCGAAGATATTAATGATTTATTGCGCGACCTTGAGCAAGCACTTGCGTAGTAGTAACGGTAAGGCGCTATAGCCATGGCTTGGATTAGGCTATGGCATTCGCGCTTCCTAATCCAAGTTTGGTTCTTTCTTGTTGGAGGTTGGCTATGAAACAACGTCGCTGGGGCATATTGATGCTCTGGATGCTCAGTTTGATGCTCTTTGCTGCGCCTAGTTTTGCCCAAAGCGGCAAAGTGGTGATCGATAACAACGGGGTTGATATTGACGAAAGTCGGATCAATACCGCTGCCCGCCAATTGACTGATAAAGGCGCATTGGTGGTGGTCGTGCTGACCGACAGCACTGGCGGCCAAAGTGAAACCGCCTATTTGGATAGCCGCCTCAAAGATCTGGGCATTGGCAATAGCTCAAAGGCTGGCGATCGTCCAAACAACGTTTTGATTTACTATGTCTCGTTTGATCCACGCTATAGCTCAATTTTGCCAGGCAGTGCCTACAATCAAGCGCTGACCACTGGCAATCAATCGGACGCGATTCGCAATAATCAGCTGAATGCAGGGCTTAAGGCCAACGATCCTACGCGAGGATTGGTCGATGCGCTGACCGCAACCTCGCGGGTGATCAGCGATCCTGCTGGCGCAGCTTCGAGCAGCTCGCAAAGCAGCAGTAGTAGCAGTGGGATTGGCTCAAGCCTGGTTTGGATTATTGTGATCATTGCGCTGGTGGCGATTGGCTTCTTTGTGGTGCCGGGCTTGCTCAAGCGCCGTTCAAGCCAAGCTGCCGAAGCAGGAGCACAAGTCAATACGCGGGCACGCTTTGATCAAGCCAAGAAAAACGCTGGGATTGCGATTGCAGATCTTGCCCAAGCAATGCGTGATGCAGGCGAAAAACAACGCTTTGATAAAATTAGCTATCCAACCACCCAAGCCAATGAATTAGAAAAGCGGCATCGGGCTGCTGAAAGTAGTTTTACCCAAATCAAAGTTCAATTTGATGATATTAATGAACGGATTGATAACGTCGCAAATCCTTCAGTGACCGATTTGGAAGGCGCTGCTGGAGGCTACGATGGCATTACCAACCAAGTTCGTCAATTGACCAGCGAATTGCAAGCAATGGATGGACTTCGCAAAGAGCTGGATACGATCAATGCCCAAGCGCCAGCAGAGGTTGACCGCGCAAAAAAATGGTAACCGACGCTGCCGATTTGTTGCAACGGATTGGTGGAAAACAGGCACAAGCCCAAGTTGCCACGATTCAGCAACAAGTAATGCAGGCCGCTCAATCATTAGCATCAAAACATGCTAACGATGCTCGGCAATCTGCGAGTGTAGCGTCGGAACAATTGATCAAACTGCAACCATTGCTTGATCGGCTCAAAAGCGCCGAGGCCCAACTTAAGGCCGCCGAGGAATATTTGCCAAGTATCAATGGCAAGCGGGCTGCTGGCGTAAAACAGCTGGTCGCCGAAGGCACGCAAGTGTTGCAAAATGCCGCTGTGCAAATTACCGAAACTGATGCCAGCGATTTAGTTGATGAAGCTGAGCGGATTGCCCAACGTGCCTATAAACTTGGGCCTGATTTCGCCAGCACCCAACAATCGTTCAATCAACGGCTCGAAGCAGTTAATGCTCGCGGCCTTGAATTGAATGGTCGTTTGGAAGCAAGCCGCAACGAGTTTGCTGAAGTCAATCAATATGCGCCCGAATCGTGGAGCGATATTCGTGGCAATGGCAGCGAAGCAGCTTCAGCAGTTGCGCAAGCGCACCAACTTTGGCAAACAGCGCAAGCCAAAATCGCCCCCGACCAAGATGATTGGGCTGGTGGCTTGGAAGAGTTGGAAACTGCCGAAGAGCGTTTGGTTTATGCCGATACCTTGTTAAACGCAATTAGCAAGCGTTTGGCCGATTTGCGCGAAGCCCAAAAGAGCGCCACGAATCAAATCGAAGATGCCAAGCGCGATATTAAACTTGGCTGGGGCTATGTGCGAAACAACGATGCTGATGTGGGCAAAGCGCCAGAAAAAGCCTTATCCCAAGCTGAATCGTTGTTGCAAAATGTCGAAAGCCAATTGACGCGCGAAAAGCCCAATTGGATTAGCGTTTTGCAACAGGTAACCCAAGCTCGCCAATATGCCGACCAAGCCTTGGCTGGTGCGCGTTCTGAAGTTGAAACCATGAACGCCAAGCGTGCCCAAGCCAAAGATTTGGCCAAAGCTGCCCAAGCAGAGCTTGGCAAATTGCAAAACTTTGCCCAGTTGCACCCTGTCGATGCCAAACCTGAGCATCGCAAAAAAATCGATGCCATTGGGCGCACGCTCTCTGAAGCCGATACCGCGTTGCTTTCAGCCGATCGCAGCGAGGAAGAAGCACGGGCTGGTGCTTTAGATTCGGCAATTGGTGGCTATAACACGGTTATCAGCCAAGCAGCGCCATTGTATAGCGCGATGTACGAAAGCTTTCAATCGTTGGAAGTGTTGCGGCGCGAAGCTTCGGAAGCGGTGCAAGTGGCCCAACAATCGCTCAACAACGCAAACCAATGGTATACCCAATATGGCCATGTCTTGCCTGCTAATTCCAATGGGCGGAGTTTGCTGAGCAAAGCCCAACAAACGCTGCGCCAGTACAATCCGAATGCTGATGCAGAGGAATTGAAAAAGATTGCGGCCAGCGCCCGCGAAGCCAATGGCTATGCGCATGAAGCGGCCCAAATTATTCAAACTGCGTCGCAAAGTTATCAACAAAGCCATCAGCCACAGTATGGCGGCCAGTATCAAAGCGGCCACTATTCTGGGCGGCGCGATAATGATGTTGGCGATTTGCTGACTGGGATGTTTATTGGCTCGATGATGAACAGCGGTCGTGATCATCACCATGGTGGTGGTTGGGGCAGCGGTGGCGGCGGCTGGGGCGGTGGTAGCTCCGGCGGCGGCAGCATCTTTGATAATAGCTCTAGCGGCTCCGGCGATTCCGGCGGCGGTTGGGGCGGCATGTTCAGCGGCGGCTCTGGCGATTCCGGCGGCGATTGGGGCGGCGGTGGCGATAGTAGCTCCGGCGACTCCGGTGGTAGTTGGTAAATAAGCAACGAGCGCTGTACTCAAAAAATGAGTGCAGCGCTCGTTTTTGTAATTAAACCATGATTGATAGCAACCAAATGGTTCCAACAACGAGTTCGATGGTTGGTAATCCAAGCATTATCCAACGCATCAATGGTGATGTTTGTTTAATCAATATAAAGCCAATAACCAATAATGCGAGCGAAAATATCACACTCATTATTAGGCCTAAAAAGATCATGCTGATACATATACCTTCACGATCAAAATCACAAGTGCCAACTTTAAGTGAAAAAAAGCCAATCCCAAATAAGCTCGTATTTAATATATTCAAACTCGCTACTATCATAATGCCAAGCTTCGGTTTTTTCGGGTTTGTTGGCACATGATAATCGATTTCTGGCATACAAATCCTGTTCAAGTTCAATACCCTTCATTTGAGCACAGAAACGGACTGATGTAAGGGGAGATGTAGGCTATGCTGCTAAAAAATAAGTTATGACCACATAAACCAAAGAATGATGAAGCTCAAAACAGTTAGGCATGGCAGACCAAGCGTAATCCAACGCATCAATGTTGATGTTTGCTTAATTAATATAAAGCCAATCAACAATAATACTATTGAAAATATGCCACTTATGACTAGTGCTAGTGCTAGCATGCCGCGACAAACGGCTTCACTATCAACGCCACATGCTCCACCGATAATCGAAAAATATACAAGGCAAAAGAAGCCTGTATTTAATAGATTCAAGCTTGCTACTAAAATTACGCCTAAGCGGGATTGTTTAGGGATTTCTGGAACATGATATTTGGGTTGGGGCATACAAATCCTGTTCAATTACAAAAATCAAACCAATTTAGCCAAAGAATGGTGCAAAATATACCCCAAGCATTGGAATTAATGGTAACCCAAGCGTCATCCAGCGTAATGTTTTTGGCGTTTTGTTGAAACGATAAATTCCAAGCAACAAGATTACAATTGAACTAATCAGGCTGGGGAGGAATAAGCCGATCAAACTCATAAAACCGCAGATACTATTATTGCAGGTTAGCAAATTAATCAGTGCGTAGCCAAATAACCCAACGCTAGCAACATTTAAAAAGCATAAAATTTTTATTCCAAAGGTCGTTTTTGCTTGATTATGCGGCACATAATACTCAGGCTCTTGCATTATATCCTCTCAAACAGCAACATTTCTCACAGCTTTTACAAATATTCGCTGGTGGTTTCGTTGAGTAAATTTGGCATCACCAAGCGCACGAGCACGGCGCTAATGCCAATCGCAATTGGGTGCAAAATCAATGGCCACAAAGCAGTATGACTGGGATCTGCACGAAGCATCAGCCAGCGGACGCCAAGCAGCAACCCAATGATGACGGCTGGTAACAACCATAGCAACCACTTTTCGGCTCGTTGTTGAGGGTCGAGCCAGCGCCGCCAGCTATAAATGCCCAGGGTTAAGATTACGCTCTCAGCCATTCCCAAGCCCAAGCCAAAAACTGCCCCCAAGCCCATTGCCAAAGCTGCCGCTGCCAAAAATGCTGGATGGCTAATGCCAACTAAACTAATGCACAGGCCATAGGCTGCGCCTGCAAGGCAACCAATTGCGAGACCAAAGCCTAAACTGAATTTGCTAATCGTCCAGAGATTGGGCTTGGGATACGGAGCTGTGGTTGAATGAAGCATCATCTCTCCTTGATTAAAGTTCATCTAAGCGACTTAAAACGGCTGGGAAGGCTAATCCCATAAACAAAACTAGCAGCCAATTTGGGTAAACAATATAGATATGCAGGAAACTTAAATTACTGCCAATGCCCATAAATGCAGCAAAATAGGCTGTGATCGAGTAGTTGGCTGCAAAAAAGGATACCAACTGAGGCTATGCAGGCTACTCAAGGTGATTGGCGTTATGCGCCATAGCCCGAAATTGCTGATAAACCCTGAAGCAAACTTTTTGCGCCAGTTGTGAATGATGATTGCAACAATCGGGCTGCCAATCAAGCCCATCGCTGCCCCATAGAATACCCCAATAACCTCCGTCACTAAGGCGACCGCAAAATCAGCGAGCAGGCCAAGGGTAAAACCATAAATGCCGCCTACAACGACAGCCAAACCAATGCCATATTTAAAACATTCGTCGATTAACTCGCCTAAACTGGGTTGCGGGTTTGCCTCGCGCTGCTGTTGATACATCGGGCATACTCCCGTAGTAAAGCAGATTCTTCGCTCATAAGCAAGTATGCCAAATGGATGTTACAAGCTTGTTACAAACGCTTAATCTCGGATGATTGCGCAGGTTGGGAATCCAGAAGCTTAGGCAAGATAAGCCGAATCGTTATTGCAATTATTAAACTTGGCCCAATCGCATAGCCGAGGGTCTCAACTTCCAACAACCCTGCCAATGGATGCTGCTGATAATGATCATCATTCAGCAATACCTTGTACCAAAGGCCAAAATAGCTCAAGCTAATGCTACTGGGAGCCAGCCAATAAAGATTTTGTTCGCCTAGATTGCGTGGACTGAGCCATCTGCGCCAACAGTATATTTCCATTGCTAACAGCAATCCGCCAATTGAGCCAACAAACATCCCTATAATGAGTCCAAAAATTGCCCCAAAAATCATTCCAAGGAGCAGATCGACCATGAGTCCAACCACTATTCCATACAAGCCGCCAAGAATCAGGCCTAAGCCCGCACCATATTCGAGACATTGACCTGCGATAGGTATAAACCTCATTTGGAGGTTAGCCGGAACCTGATTCATAAACGCTCCTCGCTCAATTAATCCTGAATTTTCCCTAAAATGAGTGGTAGGCCAAGGAAGGTGCTGGCGCTAATGATCAAACTTGGCCAGACGACCAACCTGCTAAGGCGTGTATTCTGGGTACTAGTTAACAGCAGATCGTAGAGATAGTGATCAAGCCCGAGCTGCTGGCCAAGCAAGCGATAACTGATCAACAGATAGCCAATCACAATCATCAGTGGGGCCACCCACAGCAACGAGTAGCGGTGCTGGTTGAATGATGGAAACATGTGCTGCCAAGCATAAATCATACTGGCTAATACCATGCTCCCAACAACCCCAACGATGCCACCAACTAAACTACCAACGATAAATCCACGCGCTACACCGAGATACGAGCCGTAGATTGCGCCGATGCTTACACCGAGGCCTGGCCCGCGCTGAATACATGCCTCTAAAATCGTTGCGAACGTTGATTGAATGTTGGGATTATTGGGAACATGATACATTGCTCATACTCCTTGGTTCTGGTTAATATCTTCGCTCACACGCACTATGCCACGCGCGTGTTACACCAGCGTTACAAGCGACAAACTTTGTAAAAGCAAATGTTTAAGCCTATACTGGTTTATAACAACTTTTAGGCGCTAGCTGTGTATTGGTAGGCGTAGTTTGTTAGAGGTAATTCTTGAAGCGGCTACATTAAACGGATGAGCCTCTTGATATGGGCGTAGATGGCTCATTGATCATGGAGAGACTATGATGAAGAGTATGCGTTCTGTACTCGTGATTGCCGTGGGACTGATCGTGATTGTTGGGGCCTTATATGTTGGGTTTAGAAATCAAAACGCCGATGAAGCAACTGACGTTCCTACGGGCAAGCCGCTTGATTTTAGCCAACATCGTTGCGAAGAGATCCTCTATGGTCGTGGTTATAGAACGAAAATTATTGCTCCCGATAATGAAATTGAATCCCGCCCGATCAATCAAATTAGGGTTCCTAGTTCAGGGCCTGTGGGGTCTATACTGCTGTTTGATTATCAAGGCTATAATTACGAAAAAGCATGTCCTGATCCACTTAATGTAGCTGATACAAATATTGATCAATGGCAATTAGTCAAAGGTCAATTGTATGAAAATCTTCATAAAATGGGCATCGAGCTGTTTTCTGATCCCATCACCGACGAACTCTATACGGGTTTTTACCTGGCTGAGCGCACCCATGAGCCGCTTTTTACACTTGAAACCAAGTTGGTGATGCAAGATAAGATGGATAAAGATACCAATGAACATGCGGCTGGCTTGATGTTTCGGGTTCCTGCATTGGCTATTCCTGAACGAGCGACTGGGTATGGCGTTGCCTTGACCACCAAAGGGCCAGATAATCAGTCAGGGGTTAAGCTCTTCAAATATGATCCAGCGAATACGGTGATTCAGTTTGTGCCATTTGAGGTGAGCACAGAGCGGCTGTACCAGCTTAAAGTTGCTGTATCGCCAGCACCCGACCCACGGATCAAGGTTTGGGTTGATGATCGTTTACTGATTGATGTGGCTGATCCCGAGCCGAACATTGTTGGCTATGCAGGAGTAATGGTCAGCAACGAAGTCGCGCATTTTGATCATATGTATCTGCATAATCAAGGATCGCCGCTTGCTGCCAGCGCGCTTAACACCAATCTCCCAGCGCCTTGGGTCAAACTACCACTGAGCGATTCGTGGCTTGAGGCTGGCGATAGCCTACGCGGCAGTGGTCAGGACGATAGTTTTTATATCAGCGATAGCAAAACCGCCAATGGCCAATTGAGTGCTGATATTCGCTTTGATGACCAGCCAGCGACTGCTGCCTTGCTCTTTCGGGTGAAAGATAAAATTGCGCCAACCAATGGCAGTTATGCGGTTGGTATTTCGACCGAAAATGGCGGCGAGCTTAAATTATTCAAATTTCCCTATCAACCAATCAAAATTGTCAAAACCTCAATTCTGCCCGATCTTCCCTACACCCTCCAGATCGAATTTATTGGCCCATATCTTAAGGTGCTGCTCAATGGGCAGATGCTAATTGACTATACGATGGATAGCACTTATATCGAGGGTTTTGTTGGCTTGAATGTCTATCGTTCAACCGCAAGTTTACAAAATATCCAATTGACCCAGCCGCAATTGATAGAGAACTTTGCCACCAATTTGGCCGAACCATGGCAGGTTAGTGATCTTTTGTGGCCAGTGAATGCCCTAACAGCCCAGAAAATCAAACGTGGTTTGTTGGTCTCGGCCATTGGGTTCTACCTATCCAACACTGAAACCCCTAATGAGTTTATGTTTGAAAGTGACATCATGTTGGTTGCCGACCCAGCCCTTGAACAAGCAACAGCTGGGTTGGTCATGTTTCACCGCTATAATGCTAGCAATCGATCGCTGATTGCCTATATGAGTACCAATAATGGTGGTGAGCTGAGCTTATTTGAGTATCCTGATGGGAAGGGTGGATCGCCGAGGTATTCTAATGCTCCCTTGGCTCGTTGTAAGCTGCCAATTTATAAAGATGTGGTCTACAAGCTTAACGTCAGCTATAAAGATGCTGATCAGATTACGATTTTGCTTGATGGCCAGGCTTGTATCAATCATCCCCTCACTGCATCGTATTCAGGGGGCTATTTTGGCTTGGCGATGCACGAGGGCAATGCGCTGTTTAATAATACCGTTGTGCTCACGCCTTTGAACTAGTAGAAGCTCATCATTAAAAATGCCTACGAGCAAACCCTGCAACCTGCACAAGCTAGGGTTTGCTCGTAGGCAAGCGCTAAACTTGCAAAATAGAAAGAGCTGTGCTATACTCTCAAACGTTGCTGAAACGCAATACAAAACGAATGCGACTCCGTAGCTCAGTGGATAGAGCGTTTCCCTGCGGAGGAAAAGGTCGGGCGTTCGACTCGCCCCGGAGTCGCCACTTCTTTTTACAATCAAAACCCCACTAGGGAAGGTGGCAGAGTCCGGTTGAATGTACCGCCCTCGAAATGCGGCAAGGTGTAAAAACCTTCGTGGGTTCGAATCCCACCCTTCCCGCCACCAACATGGTAGCACGCAAATGTGCTTTTTTTATTTAATGCAGGGTGTATACGCTAAACAGGCCTGCAAACCCTAATGCGACTCCGTAGCTCAGTGGATAGAGCGTTTCCCTGCGGAGGAAAAGGTCGGGCGTTCGACTCGCCCCGGAGTCGCCACTAACAAAGAGCACCCTTGGGTGCTCTTTTCGTTTAAGCTGTTTTGCGCCATAAACGCCAACCATTGCTCGCCAAGACCAAAAAGATGGCGTACAGCAGCGCAACTAACAGCGTGCCCTTGACTGCATACAGCCAAATTGCAATCACATCAACCGTAATCCAGTAATACCAACATTCGATCCTACGTTGAGCCATCAAAATCGTGGCGGTGAAACTCATGACCGTTGTCAATGAATCAATCAGCACATAACTGGCTGGCACAGGGAAATATTGCGGCAGCCATTGATCAATATTGCCGATGATCCATGCCAATACTAATGTGCCAAACACGGTAATTCCCAGCGCGAGCAAATTATAGTTGCGTGAGCTATAACGCGGTTTTATTGCCGCCTGATCTGCTGGCCGCGACCAGTGCCACCAGCCGTAAATCCCAGTGAAAAAATAATAGACTTGCTCAAACGTATCTGCATAGAGCTGAATTTGGTAAAACAGCACGAAAAACAGCACGACGCCAATTAAGCCAATGGGCCAATTGCTGACCTTCCCGCGCCCAACCAGCCAAACCGACCACAAATTGAAAATCGTGCCCACCAATTCGAGGTAGCTCATTGGGTAGTCAAACAGCGTGAAGGCAATCGTGTTTATATCGAAGAAGCTGGCAAGATCCATAAACACCTCAACTTGGGTTGGCTAAGAGATTCTGAAACAGTTGGTGGCGTTGTACTAAGCTTTGCACTTGGGTGATGCGTTGTTCAAGCGTACCCTGAATTAAATAATAGGGTTGGCGACGTTGATGCAACTCGGCCAGCAGTTGTTTTTGGAAGATTGTACGGTGGACTTCGCCCGATCGATCCCATGTGTCGTCGTAGGGAATATCGGTATCGCACACCAAGACCAAATCGTAGCGCTGTTGGGCTTGGTCGGCCAATTGGGCCAAGCGTGGCTCGACCATGCCATGGTAGCTCAGGCCAAAATGATAGGTGGTTAAGGCATTGGTATCAACAAATAGATACTGGTTGCTTTCTAGTAAGCGCTGTTCTTCGCGAACCAAATGACCCTCGGCAATTTCGACCAATTGTTGTGGGGTGAGCCGCCGATTGCTCTGATGTTGCTCCCAATATTCGCGGCCATATTCTGGCATCCATTGGGTATTGAAGCGCTCGGCTAAGGCCGCAGTAAGCGTGGTTTTGCCAGTCGATGGTGCCCCAAGTAGCACGACCTTCATTATCAAATCGCGATAGACCAGCGGGTGTAAAAACTCGCGGTAGCGATAGGGATCGCTGCGAATTTTTGTGGCTGAAATTGGCACTTGGCTGCGCGTTGCATCAACTTGACGATTAATCGCTCCAAGCGCTTGACTCATATGCACACCATAAAATTCGCTCGAATAAAAATGGCTGATATTGCTGATCCCAAGCTGCTTGATGACATAATCTTCGTGGAGTTGCTGAATCTCAGGAGTGTTGCCGATTGCAGTTGGGCCATGCCAGGCCTCAATCACGTGGGCCTGAGGATAAAGCTTGCGCAGCCAAGCGCTGCGGACCGATAAGGGTACGTTGGTTTGTTCTGGGCTATCGTAAATGATGATCTGCAGCTCAGCCACTTCGCTGAGCGCAGTTTCAATCATCAATTGATGGCCTTTGTGCAACGGGGCGAATTTACCAAGGGTTAAACCACGCATCGATCTTTCCTACACTTCAGGTTGGCTAAATGCACTATCAATTGTTTGATCATTGTTTGATTGATGCACATGTAGCACAATCGTATTGCTCTTGTTGCTATCGAGCGCTTGCAAGACCCGCAAATTCATCAGCGCTGGATTGTGATCGAGCATGCGCGAGGCATTGGCCAAACTGCGTAGCACTGCTTGCTCGCCACGGGCTTGCTCAAGGGCAGCGGCTGTTTCCCGTTGAACTTTGGCATGCTGCAAGGCGGCGCGTTTCAACTCGGCTGGCAAGCTAAAATCTTTGATTTGAACAGCGCTAATGCTTGCGCCAAGTTCGTTGGCTTTTGGTTGTACTAGCGCAAGAATTTGGGGTGCGATGCCACTACGATCAGCTAAAAGTTGATCGAGCGTATAACCTGCAATTGCCTCACGTAGGGCAACCTGCAACTCGTGATAGATCACGGTTTGGGCACTCGCATGGCTATGAATCCAACGCTCAGGCTGATTGATATGCAGATTAGCGACCAGATTGAACTTTACGCTAATCAAATCGGCGCTGAACATTTCTTGGCCACTTAAATTAAGCAAGCTTGGCCGCACATCGAGCTTTGTAATATGATGGCTACTCCGCATGAAGCGATGGCTGCCTGGTTCAAGCAGCGCCTGAAACTTGCCATTTTTATAGAGCAAGCCTCGTTCATACTCATAAATGGTGGTAAGAGGAAATAAACGGGCTACAACGATCGTGATCATGATTAGGCTGAGGAATCCAATTACAACTGTTTCCATACTCTCTCGCTTGCAAAACGATGTTACACGCTTACCCAAATCGCGCAATTGACGGAAAGCCCGTAGCCTTGCAGAGCCAATTGCATGTACAATAGATGGATAAGCGTGTAACGGGTCAGGATTCGAACCTGGCGTTCCAAAGTGATAAGCCAAAAAGGCAATTGCTTGGTCGCTACGCAACCAACAAGCATATGCTCATCAGCTTAAGCATAACAAACAATCAACAATAACAAAAGCCCCAATCTACTGATGTAGACTGGGGCCTGCGATGGAACTATGGTCAATCGTTGGGCTTATTGCAGGTTTACATCGTCCACGAAGAACGACGTTACCAAACTGCTGTCGGTCGTGCCCACGAATTGGACGCGCACGCTTTGACCAGCGTAGGCTGCCAAGCTCACGCTATCAAAGCTCCAAGCGTTCTTAGTGCTTGCATTGCTCCACGTGCGCAAGGTAGTGATCAAGCTGCCACTGTTGCTGTAGAGGCGAACATACAAGCGGTCGTAAACAGTGCTGCCACTTTCTTGGGTGCTCATATACCAGTAGTAGCTAAGTACGCCGTTGGCTGGCACGGTTACGGTTTGATAAATGCTATCGTTGCCGTTGTTGTAGCCACCAAGCCAAGCGCTGTATGAGCCAGTGCGTGGGCGATTGGTTGCGATGATGCCGCTTGGTGCTTGAACCCAGTTAGCGCTGGTTTCGAAGCCACCATTTTGCAAGCTGCCGCCTGGAACTGGCGTGCCAGGAATTGGTGTGCTGGTTGGGACTGGCGTGCCAGGAATTGGCGTGCTGGTTGGGGTTACACTGCCAACATAGCCGTTGATCCAGCTGGTGTAGTTGGCAACTTTGGTGTACACGCCATATTTATTTGGCTGAGCACAACCATCGCCCCAGCTGACGATCCCGGTCAATTTCCAAGTGCCGCTGCTTTGGGCAACGAATGGCCCGCCGCTATCGCCTTGGCATGAGTCTTTGCCGCCAGCTGCGTAGCCAGCACAGACCATGTTGCCAGTGATTTGGCCGTTGTAGGCGTTTGAAGCATTACAGGTTGCGGTTGAAACAACTGGTACTTGCACTTTGTACAAGACGCTTGGTGATGAACCACCTTGGCTCAATGCACCCCAACCGGTAACGGTTGACACAACCCCAGCGTTGTACAAAGCATTATCGACAGTGGTTGCGAAAGGAATTACTGCAACTCTGCTGTTGAGGGTCACGGCGCTGCTGAGTTTCAACAAGGCAATGTCGTTATCGTAGGTCGATGCGTTGTAGCTTGGGTGAACAATCGCTTGGGCAATTGTGCGGCTTTGTTCGGTGCCTTCGTTGCTCGTCCAGTTGTGGTCGCCCATCACGACGCTCAACGATGAGACCGAAAAGCCTTGAACACAGTGGGCAGCAGTCAAAACCCATTGTGGTGCAATCAACGAACCACCACAATGTAGGCTGTTATTGCGCGAGACCCGGGCTTGCCAAGGGAATTCACCAGCGGTAGCTGCTGAGCCACCAACAATCTTATCTGGTGGAGGCAATTTTTCGGAATCAGGTTGCTTTTGGTCAACGACGGGGAGCGGATAGACTTCGACTTTTTTGCTGTCTTTGGCTGAGGCAGCATAGCCGCCCAACAATACTGATGTGCTCAACACCGTTGTAATGACCGCAGCCCGTACCCGACGAATTGTCCAGCGTCCAGATCGTTCCATGATAGCTCCTTATCCACAGACCAAACGATGTTTGTGTTATTGCGCCAAAGCTAGGTTATAGAAACCCTGCTTGCTCAAAAGTAAAAACTTCTTAACACATACATATACGCTACTATAATTGACGAAATTGTTTGAATCAACTAGATTGTTTGTTAGATTGTTTGATGATTACGGCCTTTTCATGACGTGGCTCAAGCAATAAGACAGCCGGAGAAGCGCGAAGGCGCACACCTCAACATCGTCGTTGCCAATCATCAACCTATCAATTGTGAACCCGCTGGACAGCTCATCCAGGTGTGGTTTACTGAGGTACTGCCTGTGGGACGCAAATCCAAGCAAGGTACGTCGTACCTTCGTCTACTCCGTGAAGAACGTGGGATTTCACTAACCGAGATGGCCGGGCTGGTTGGCTATACTAAAGGCTATATTTCTGCGGTCGAAACTGGGGTTTCTAAGCCAACGACTGCCTTTTTACACGCTTACGAGCGAGCCTTGGGGGTTGATGAGGGGAGTTTGGCTGCAAGCGCCGAACAAGCTATTAGCCAAGTGCTTACCACTGCCCAAGCAGGCTTGATGCCTGAGCCACCAAAAATCGACCCCAGTTTGCTGCCTGTCGCCAATAAAGGCGCGGTGCTCGAGGGCGTGCAATCGATTCTCTTGCAGGCCATCGCCATGGTCACTGCTGCCGCCAAACAAAGCCCTTGGCCAGGAGCCGAAATCGTCGTGACCTTTCAAAGCGAGCACGATCCTTTAACGGTTTTTCCTGAATTGGCGATCCCTTGGCGATCTGCTTTGCGCCAAGCACTGCATGCTGGCTGGAATGTGGTGCATCTTTGGCGCTTGCGAATTGAAAATCAACATCGTTTTGAATTGATCGCGCGCATGCTTTCGATGCTGGGCTATCGGGGCAAATATCAGCCCTATCTTTTTCCCAATCATGTTTTGCCTGGTGCGCCTGCCGATGTGATTATTGTGCCTGGCCAAGGAGCATTGTGGCTGTTTGGCAGCCGCCAATCCAAACATGTGGATAGTGGCTTTTTCTTTGCGCCTGATAGCCCGCATTATCAATTAATGAGCCAATTTGCCACCATGATGCGTTCGCAAACCCAACCATTGTTGGAGGTGTATCCAGAGCGATCATTGGATTTTAAGGCCTTGGCGTTGCAATTCGAGGCCGAGGATGGCGCCCAATTGTTGTTAAAAGAAGGGCTTAGTTTTCAATCGATGCCAATTGCGATTCGCAGTGCCTGTATTCAACGGATTTTGCAAGCACCCTTGGTACGGTCGTTGCAAGAACAAACCCATCTGGAGCTGTGGTGTCAACAATTATTGGATCATCATCGTCAGCGAGTGCATTTATTTGAGCAATTTTTGCAAGATCGCCAACACGAGGCGCGTCATGTTGTTACAAAAACAGCAATTTTGCGTTTATTGAGCGACGGCGAGCTGCCTGCCGATGATTGGCTGCGCGATCAACCGCAAAGCCAATTGACCTTGGCCGAGGCTTTGGCATGGTTGCGCCATGTGATTTGGCTCTTGCAGGTATATCCAAATTATCAGCTGGCGATTGTTGATGCGATTGACCCTGCCTATTTTCCAGTCGCCTGGAAAGTTGAAGGTCGTCAAACCTTAATTTTAGAATCATGGCAGGTTACTGATACCGAAGATGGGCGCGAAAACGTCAATATCATTATTCATGATCGCACGATTGCCCATTCATTCCGTGACCATTTTTTCACCTATTGGGAGCGTTTAGCCAATCGCGAACGCAATAAAGATGCAGTAATTGATTGGTTGCAGCAGCATGTGAGCCAGCCAGTTAAGCTGTAACGGCGTTTGAATTGGCGGCGTACTCGCAACGCTCTTATCTCTGTTGAATGCTTGTGTGCCGAAGGAGCCTCAAATGTCGCAACAATGGAATAGTAATATGGCGCCCTATCGCCAAGAACGTTCTTCGTGTTTGCCCATAATCCTCGTGTTATTGATTTTGCTTGCAGCGATTGGTGGCGGGGTTTATTTCTTGGCGAATCAATCGTTTGATTTAGCAAAGGCTCCACTTCGAACCGTTCAAGGAACAGCGATTGGCATTCGTGAGCCTACAGAGGGCCAACAAGCAACCATCACTGGCTCAGTGCTCTATCGTTCAACCCAATTGGCCTATGATCGTAATGGCGATGAACGCAACGAAGTCCTAGTGCAAGTTACTAGCAAGAGTATCTATTCAATGGCCTTGCTCGATGGCGCTGATGGCAAGGCGCTGTGGCAAACAGAGCTTGGCAGCGAATCCTATGATTTGGTGGCGCTTGAAGCATATATTGCGGTGGTAAAAGAGCGTGATTTGCGGCTGTTTAATGCCAAAGATGGCACGCTTGCTTGGCAAACACGCCTATCGGATCGGATTCAACTTTACCCACCAATGCTCTTTATTAGCGGCGATTTAATTGTGGTTCAGACCTACGATAATATTTTGACCGCCTTTGAAGTAGCAACTGGAACGCAGCGTTGGCAAAAAACCTTGGCTGATCGCTATGCTCGTGCCTTGACCAAATTTGGCGATGAATTATGTGGCACCGAGCGCGATGCTGAATCAGGCTTGGAATTTATCATCTGCTTTGCGCTGCAAACTGGCGAGCAACGCCAAGCAATTCAATTAAATCAAGATTGGACAGAGCGGATCGAGTGGATGGCTGATCCGCAGAATAACACTGGCATTTTGCGCCTGCGCAGCGATAGCGATCCGGCGCAGCTCGCGGCAATTGGGCTTGATCAACAACAGCGCTGGAGTGTCGAGCTAGCTGATGATTTTGCTGATAGTTTTAGGAGCAGCGACCGCAGCTTGGCGAGCAGTGCCGATATGTTGGCATTTGGTGCTGGTGAACAGGTTGCGATTATTACGCCTGAGCATCAAGTTGTGACCTATAGTTTGAGTGATTATGCACTGCATCCAATCGGCTTCGATGGAGAGGTTTTGTATCTTGCTGCGGTCAAACAGCGCGGCACGAATACAGTCAGCATGGTGGCAATCAATGCCAAAACCGCTGAATTGTTGTGGCGGCTTGATGATCTTGGCACGGCGAGTGATTGGAGTGGCAACAACCCAATTCAAGGGGTCATTGTGCCAGGCGAGGGCATTATTTTTGGCTGGCTCGACCAAGAAATTGACGATTTAGCGCGAGTGCAGTTGCTCAAACGCGCCGATGGTACCGTTGGTTGGTCGTTCCAACAAGAGATGTTTATTGGCCAATTGCCGACGTTAACCCGCAGTGGCAATGCGCTTTTGATTCAAACTGGCGATGGTTTGAGGATGGCAAACTTGCGGACTGGCGAAGGTTTGTGGACGCTGACCCGCTAAAAAACAACATGCCCCTTGATTGATCTCAAGGGGCATTTTTGTGGCTTATTGAGGATGAGCAAAATTGTGCAGTACTTGCACGAGCGCCGTGAGATCGAGATTGCGCACATACAGCTGGCCCTCCGCTTCGGGCACAAGCAACCATTGTTGTTGTTCGCCACAGACCAGCGTAAAGGCTTGTTGGACGCTACTTTCTGGCTTGTTTTTCAAGAGCGCCAAGGCGCTGATTGAGCGCAATTGCTCGAATGTTTGGCCAAATGCCTCGGCGACGTTTGGCGCTAAACCGCCAGTTCTTAGTTGCGTAACCACCTCTGCACGTTTGATGGTGCGGGTGCTTGCGATGCTGCGAAAGACCGTTTCGCTTAGGGTTCCCTCGAGCGTTTCGCCAAGCTCAAGCTCAAGCGGCTCAATAATATCCAGCGCTGCTTGCACAATCTCGCGGGCTTGAGGCAGGGCGATCACTTGGTGAATGCCACCTTGGCCACGGTGAAAAAGATACTGATTGTTGGCATGATGAATATAATTTGCCTGTTGTTTTTGGCCAGCAGGCTGATGCAAAATCACCCACGTTTGGCTTGGTTGGCTGATAATGCTCAACCATTCGGCCACCATTGGCTCTAAAACTGGCTGGTCTTCGGTTAATTCCAACAAGCCATGAGCAATCAGGCTGCGTTCGGCAGTTCCGAGCACATAGTTTTGATATTGCTCAGGTAGATCGCCAAAAACGTGGTTGGCTAAATCATCAAAGCCCAGTGGCAAGGGCAAATCGGCCACAATCAAACAAACAAATAATTCTTCTTGGCTTAGCGAAAAGCCACGTAATTCACTCATAATGTGCTCCACGGATTGAATTGAACATCAGATTATACCAGTCGCGCCACCTATTCTTGTGCAAAGCGAAATTCAGTGCCCTTGGGTAAGGTTTGGCTAAATTGCTCAAGCAATTGGCGCACTTGGGCACTCGTATTCGGGTCACGAACATAGAAGGAAACATCTGGCTCCTCGACTGAAGCATAGCGAGATTCTAAATGAAGCTTGCCAATTTGCGTCCAGTCGCTCGGTAGGTATGTTTTAAACCAACTATCGTAAATCATAATTAAATTAACATCATATTGACTTGCTATTGTTTCCATCCAATTAGGTGAATTCGTTCTGCGATAATCAATGACATCAATATTCGATAGACCGAATAAATCTAATGTATAATGCGGGTTGAAATATGAAACAAGCCCAATGTCATTAACTCCAACGTTAGCATTATAATATTTACTTGCAAAGAGAGCCATTTGATATTGTTGACTATAAATACTGTTGGACATTGCTGGAGCATGTACCATATTATAAATATATTTTGAGAAAATGAGAACTGTTAATAATAATAAAATTGTTGCTAAAATATTTCTGGTATTGCTAATTGCTACTTGAATAGTGTTTCTGTATAAATAAATAAATACAACTGTTGCATAGATAAACATAAATGTTTCGTAGCGATGAAATGAGCCTAAGGTTGTACCAAAGATTAACTGTAATACGATAGATGTCATTATAGTGAGTTTAAGATAGAAATTGGATTTTTGGCGCAATTTGATTCCAATTAAAATTAATAATCCTAATAAATAATACCATGTAGCTTCTTGCATTGCGAACGATATATTAATTAATAGAACTTCAAAAGAACTTTTACTTGAAAAGAATGATGTTTTAATAATCACTGATGTGGGTAGATAGCTTAAACCAATCCTATGGAGAAAATATGAGAATGCTGCTAATGGCGCAAGCGTTAGGATTAATCCAAGCAATGATAATAAACGATAGCCTTTAAAATAAAGATAGATCAACAATGGAACAGAAATTGCCAAATTTTCGTACCGTATTAATGAGCTTAACATAATCGTAATGATTATCGATTTGTTAAGCTTATTATTGATTTCTAACTCCAAAACGTTATAAATAAGAATCGAGGTTAATAATATTTGAAGGATGTGTTCCATTCCTGACCATATCAATGGAGTTAATGAAGAAATAATAATAAATATTGAAATAATGACTGCCTTCTTGGTTGTACTAATAGTATCTTGAAATATCAATCGAATCGATTTAGAGATGAAAAATAATATGCCAAAGCCAAAAAGGATATTAAGTATTAATGGAATATATTCAAAAAAGGCTAAAGGTGCAAATAGCGCTAAAATAAATGGCCAGAGAATACTGGAGGATGGCGCTGATGGCTCGATTAGCTGCAATCCATAATGGCCTGCATAAATGTTGCGTGCTAGTGCTAGGTGAATATAGGGATCATCAAGGGTATACATGAATTTCCCTGCGTTCAAGCTATACATCACCACCCCTTGGATCACCAGGATGAATCCGAGAATCAGATATGGGATGGCACTGTGGATTGATTGGAAATTTAGGAGTCGTTTCATAGTCCCTCAGTCTATCTATAAACTAAACTGGTTCCGCGATAATGGTGAATCAGCGCCCATTAGCTCCTGCTCGCTAGGTTAGTAGCGCCAGCCTAAACCATTATAAGGCCAAAAATCCTAGCTTTGCGACCAGAAAGCGAAGTGACTAATTTGCGATTCATCAGAGCCAATCGATCGTCGGGAATCGTACTTTTCTGGTTTGCTCTCAAGCTTTTGTAGCTATTCTTGTGCAAAGCGAAATTCGCTTCCCTTGGGTAAGCTTTGGCTAAATTGCTCAAGCAATTGACCTATAGCCTCGGCATTAGCTGGATTGCGCACGTAAAATGCGACATCGCGATGGGCCGCTGCCGAAAGTTGGGTACTTAAGTGTAAATCGCCTAGTTTTGTCCATTGATCTGGGATAAAAGTTGGAAACCACTCAGCATAAATCATAATCAAATCAACGTTATAGCTACTCGCTATTTGTTCCATCCAGTTTGGGGTTTGATGTTTACGATAATCGATGACATCGATGTTGGATAAACCAAAAAGATCTAAGGTGTAGTCGTTGTTGAGGTAGGAAACAAGCCCAATATCGTTAACGCCAACCCTGCCCCGATAGTATGTATTGGTAAAGCGCGCCATTTGATATTGTTGGCTATAAATATTATTTGACATCACTGGAATGTAGATCAAATTGTAAACATAATCAGATACAGTTAACATAACTAAAATGACGAGGATGGTAATTGTGGTTTTGATTGGAGTAATGAATGCAGCTGGAACGCTCTCTCGATATAAATAGAGACAGATAAGGGTTGAAAAAACAATCATATACGTTTCATAGCGATAAAACGCACCTAAAGTTGTGCCAAAAATCAATTGCAAGCCAATCGCGGTCGCTGTAATTAAGCTCAGTTGCCGGCTTATGTTGTTGCGTACTTTTAGCCCAATCAAGATTAACATTCCAAGTAAATAAAACCAGGTTAATGCTTCCATTGAAAATAGCAACGTTGTCATCAACACTTCGATTGAACTTTTATTGGAAAAAAGCGATGATTTAATGATGACTGATGTTGGGAGATAGCCCAACCCAAGGCTATGCAGAAAATACGAGAATCCTGCTAAAGGCAATAGTGTGCCAACTAATCCAATCCCTGCAAGTCTACGATAGCCTTTTAGATACAGAAACAGGAGAACTGGAACCGAAAGTGCCAAGGTTTCATAACGTACAAAGGGATTCAATATAAGCGCAACGATTAATAGTTTATTGAGTTTCTGATTAATCTGAAGTTCTAAAAGATTATACGTAATAATCATCGTTATTACTACTTGAAGTACATGCTCCATTCCAGAGAAGATTAATGGTACAAGATTCGCAATAATAATAAAGCCAGTTATGATCGATAAATGCTTAAATTGACTTATTTGATCTTGAAAGATTAATTTAATCGTTTTTTGAATAAAGAACAGCGCTAAAAAACCAAGAATTAAGTTAAGTAATAACGGAACATATTCAAACAATGGCAATCGGGCAAAGATGGCGAGGATAAAGGGCCAGAGAATACTGGATGATGGCGCTGATGGCTCAACCACATTAATCCCATAATGGCCATGGGCAATATTGCGGGCTAAACTCAGATGAATATAGGGATCGTCAAGAATGTAGAGGAATTTTCCAGCGTTCAAGAAATAAATCGCCACCCCTTGGATTAACAGGATTAATCCAAGAATGAGATAGGGGATGGCGGTGTGGATTGATTGAGAAGGCAGTACTGGTTTCATAATCCCTCAGTTTATCTACAAGCTGGTTCCGCGCCAAGGCTCCATGAATCAGCGCTCATAAATGCCTGATCGCTACTATACCATAGGCGCTCTTGATTGCTTTATGACCAAATAGTTTGCCAGTTGCTGTGTGGTTCTTGCTGCTGTTCTGCCTGCTGATCGACGATAAATCGTGATACAATGCACAAAGATTGACCAAATCATCTGCAATGGAGCGTTATTGTGGCTGCAAAAATACCTGCAACTTTCGCCGATTTACGCGAATGGATCGCGTTCTTGGAGAAACGCGGCGAATTAAAACGGATCAAAACGCCAGTTTCTTCAGACCTTGAAATTACTGAAATTACCGACCGTGTTTCGAAAATGAAGCAAGGGCAAGGTAATGTCGCATTATTATTTGAAAATGTGATTGGCTCGGATTTGCCGGTCTTGATTAATGGGGTTGGCACGGAGCAACGTATGGCTTGGGCCTTGGGCTTAGAAAAGCTCGACGATTTGCGCGCCCGCTTGGCCAGCGTCGTCAAGCCCGAAGTGCCCGATGGCGTTTTCGATAAGCTCAAAAAGGTCAGCGAGCTTTCCGAAATTGTGCGCTATCGGCCTAAAACGGTCGCCAGCGCTCCTTGCCAAGATATTGTTTGGACTGGCGATCAAATTGATTTGAATAAGTTGCCAATTCTTAAATGCTGGCCCGATGATGGTGGCCGCTATGTGACCTTGACCACTGTGATCTCCCGCGATCCGGTCAAAGGGATTCGTAATGTGGGCATGTATCGGGTGCAAGTGTACGACGAAAAAACTGTCGGTATGCACTGGCAAATTCACAAAGGCGGCACTGAACATCAACGTGAAGCGCTGCGCAAAGGTGGGGTGAAATTGCCAGTTGCGGTCGCGATCGGCGGTGATTATGCCACGATCTACTCAGGTTCTGCGCCCTTGCCGCCAGGCATCGACGAAATTATGTTGGCTGGTTGGTTGCGCCGCGAACGAGTTGAGATGGTCAAGTGTAAAACTATCGATCTCGAAGTGCCAGCCAACGCCGAAATTATTCTTGAAGGCTATGTTGACCCCAGCGAAAGCCGGCTTGAAGGGCCATTCGGCGATCACACTGGCTACTATTCGTTGGCTGATCAATATCCTGTGATGCATTTGACCGCAATCACCATGCGCAAAGATGCGATTTATCCCACCACGATTGTTGGCTATCCGCCACAAGAGGATTATTGGTTGGGCAAGGCGACCGAACGCTTGTTCTTGCCATTGATGCAATTGGTCGTGCCCGAGGTGATTGATGTCAATATGCCAGCAGAAGGCACGTTCCATAATCTGCTGGTGGTGAGCATCAAGAAAAAATACCCTGGTCAGGTGCGCAAAGTGATGTATGGACTTTGGGGCTTGATGCTAATGTCGTTGACCAAATTTATTATCGTGGTCGATGATGATATTGATGTGCAGGATATGAACCAAGTTTTATTCCATGTCACCTCGAATGTCGATCCGCAGCGCGATACGGTGATTGTTGAAGGGCCGCTTGATGCGCTTGATCACTCAGCCGACCACTTTGCCTATGGCCACAAGATGGGGATTGATGCAACGCGCAAGCGCCAAGATATTGATCGCTTCCCGCGCGAATGGCCGCAAGATATTCGCATGACGAAAGCGATTGTTGATCGGGTGACCAAACGCTGGCGCGAATACGGCTTCTAAATTGAATTGATGATCACAGAAACAGCGCTAACCATTGCGGTTGGCGCTGTTTTTTTATTTCCTGCGACAACGATTTGGCCCAAAAAATGTCGCATCGCTGTCGCATGGCCTTCGCTAAGGTGTAGCTGTGTCAATGGAGAATGACCAGCTATTCAATGGTGGAGGCCAGAATGGAAACGCACGCTTGGTATGTGGAGTTGGTGGCAGCAGTTGCCGTGGCTCAAGGCTGGAATTTAACCGCTGAAGAACAGACTGATTTAGCCGAATTAGTTGCAGATTATAGCCAACAAAGCGCTGGAAATAAACAGACGAAACTGAGCGAAATCACGATCAATCTTTGGCATGATTACCCAACAGTTCAGCGTGCGCTTGATCCGCAACATCCACAGCATGAGGAAGCCCTCGATCAGCTCTATCAACAGATTAATCATTGTTTGAAGCAAATCCATGTTTTTGAGGTCGATGCGTTGTATCTTGATGAACGTTCGCCTGATCTCTGTGCCTATGCTGATCTAACCCAAAAACTGAGCCAATTTCGCTTTGAAGCGCGTTTGAGCACCTATATTTATCAGGTGACATGGCGCGCCGTATTGCAATGGCGCCGCTCGACCAACGCATTAAAGCGTGGTGGCGCTGGCTTTAAGCGCCAACAAGCCTCTGCTGCGGCCCAACAGGTCTACTATTTAAGCCAGGCGCAGCAGAATCAAGATTTTTTGCTGGAAGATATGTTAGTTGCGCCCGATCCAGCAGTTGATGATCTGGTTGCAGTGCGCCAACTAAAACGTGAAATTTCACATGTGGTGGTGCGCATGCACGATGATCCATTGTATGCAGTGGCGCAACGGCTTTGGCATGAACTCTTGTTTGAGCAACCCAATATTTCGGCCTTGGCTGAAACCGAGGGCTTGGCAGCTGGCGCCTTATTCAATTTGCGTGCGCGGATTGGGCGGCGTTGCCGCGACGTGGTTGAGCGTTGGTGCGTTGGTTTGGATGAATAAAAATTTACCTAGATTGCGTCTGCGCTTTATGGTAAGATAACGCTGAAAGCTTGAATAGATAAGCCAGTGGCAAAGGCGCTGCTGGCTTTTAGCTAGTTCAAAACAAGGAGTATGGCCCCATGAGCAACGAGCGCGAAGCGGTGTTGTTGAGTGCTGCCCGCACGCCAATTGGCAAGTTTGGCGGGAGTCTGGCTGATTTAACTGCGCCTCAACTCGGTGCGATCGCAATTAAGGCCGCATTGGAGCGAGCCGGGATCAATGGTGATGTTGTTGATGAAGTGATTATGGGTAATGTCGTTGGGGCCGGGCTTGGCCAAGCTCCAGCGCGCCAAGCTGCCTTGGGTGCTGGTGTGCCCGATAGTGTCAGCGCCCTGACGATCAATAAAGTTTGTGGTTCTGGCTTGAAGGCCGTGATGCTTGCAGCGAGCATGATTAAAGCTGGCGATGCTGAGTTGATTGTGGCTGGGGGCATGGAAAACATGTCGCGAGCGCCCTATTTGCTGCCCCAAGCGCGCTTTGGCTATCGGCTTGGCAATGGCGAAATTCAAGATTCAGTTGTGCACGATGGCTTGTGGTGTGCAATTGAGCATCATCACATGGGCAACTCAGCAGAATGGGTGGCTGATGCTTGTGGCGTGAGCCGCGAGATGCAAGATGAATTTGCCTACAATTCGCATCGCAAAGCTGCCGCTGCAATTGCCCGTGGCTCGTTCAAAAACGAAATTGTGCCAGTGGAGCTGAAGAGCCGCAAAGGCACAACGATTTTTGATACCGACGAGCCAGTGCGCGCTGATAGCACCGTTGAAGCCTTGGCCAAACTCAAGCCAGCCTTCAAAGCTGATGGCACTGTGACCGCTGGCAATGCGCCTGGGATTACTGATGGCGCTTCGGCCTTGGTGGTGGCAAGTATGGCTAAAGCTCAAGAATTGGGTGCTAAGCCATTAGCGCGCATCCTTGGCTATGCCCAAGCAGGCGTAAAACCCTTGGAAATCTTCACTGCGCCAGCATTTGCTGTGCGGCGTTTGCTTGAAGTAACCAACACTAGCTTGGCCGATTATGATTTGTATGAATTTAATGAGGCCTTTGCCGCTCAAGCCGTGGCCAACGGCCAAGATCTCAATATTGATTGGGAGCGCTTGAACGTCAATGGTGGTGCGGTTGCCTTGGGTCACCCAATTGGTGCAAGCGGTGCTCGGGTTTTGACGACCTTGGTCTATGCCTTACAAGAGCGTGGCGGCAAGCGTGGCCTTGCGACCCTTTGTTTAGGTGGTGGCGAAGCCGTGGCCTTGGCGATCGAGTTGATCTAAGTCTGAGCGAGAAGGTTGATGACGGCAAAAAACAACCAGTATAAGGAGGAACAATGGGTACTGTTGAGTTGATCTCTACTTTGGATGAAGGCGTTCGTGAAGGTCGGATTGCGCCCTATTTGGCCGATTTTATTGCAGCGCAAGCCCTGAATGTTTCAGCCGACGAAGTTGGCTTTAGCGAATGGGGCAGCCCCGACCACGACGTGCTATCCCGCGTTGGAGCAACCATCGAATCCCTTTCCCGTCATCAATAAACCAAATGCGGCGCTACTTTATTCGTAGCGCCGCATTGCTAAAATTGCCTGAAAAAAGTTTGTGAACCTTGTCATTTGCAATTTTATTCAGGCTGTGCTATACTCTCACGCGTTGGGCCGGTAGCTCAGTGGTAGAGCATCGGACTTTTAATCCGCTGGTCGTGGGTTCGATCCCCACCCGGCTCACCAAGCGGGATTGTTGCAAACTTGCTACGAGTTCTAGAAATGGTTCTCGTGGCTGGTAGGCGACAATCCCTTTTTTTGTGCCCCAAACGGCTGCAATGAGTGATTGTAAGGCTACGCGCTTCTCGGCTAAGGCTCCCTTCTGCTTAAATGTCCAACTAATTGATTCCAACAGATCTAAGGCTTGCTCCATATTAAAGGATGCAGCTGGCTTTTGGCGTGGTGCTTGTGCTTGGGCCAACAACGCTGATTTGCGCTGCTCATATTCATCAGCCCGAATGTGATCGTTGAGAAACAAGCGCTTGAGTGCGGCAAGCTCGGCTTCAATGTTGGGTGCTTCGGGTTCTGGTTGTTGGCGTGCGGCCCACTGTTGCTGTGCAACTCGGAGAATGTCGCGCTTCCAATCGCTGGGAAACGCCAAGGCATCGAGCACCGCAATCATATGCTGATCAATCACATCGTTTCGTACCATGGCCATGGGGCATTGGTTATAACGGCGTTGGCTGCACTCATAATACACAACATTGGTTGTGCGCTTGTAGTGTTGCCACATGCGGCTGCCACATTGCTCACAATATAGAATTTCACTGAGTAGCCCACGGCCTTGGCTCACGGGTGTCCAGCCACGCTTTTGGCCGCGCCGATCAAGCAAGGCTTGTACCGCGTCCCATGTTTTTTGATCAATCAGCGCTTCGTGTTGGCCAACATAGTTTTGGCCTTTATAGCTCACTTTGCCAATATAGATTTGGTTGCGCAGCATCGATGCAACATTATCTTTGGTGTAGGGAACATAGCGTCCTTGCTGCGTATTCCAAACCCGCGCACCACGTTGATTCATTGCATCGGCGATGGTGCTGAAACTATAAAGTCCAGTTGCATAGAGGGTAAACAGCATGCGCTGGTGCTCGGCATCGGCTGAAGGAACCAGCACCCCGTGCTCATTGCGTTGGTAGCCGGTTGGCACTGGGCCTGGCAACTTGCCTGATTCCGCAGCTGCACGGCGGGCGCGTGCCACCCGTTCCCCTGTTAGCCGGCTATAAAGTTCGGCTCCAGCTCCCAACATGGTCAGATTGAAACGGCCAGCAGCAGTATCCATTTCAATCGGCTCGGTAATTGAAATGAGTTGAATCCCCAGCGCGTGGAATTCATCAACCACCCGCAGCTGAAGCGAGGTGTTACGGGCGCAGCGGTCGAGCTTCCACACTAAGACAACATCAAAGCATCGTGGTTTCCGAGCGGCATCTGCACGAAGCTGCATAAACGCGGGACGATCAGCATTGCGGCCACTCTTGCCCGCATCTTGATAGACCTGCACAACGTGCCAACCATGGCGTTGGGCATAGGCCTGACAATCACGCTCTTGGCTTGCAAGGCTGCTGTTTTCAGCTTGTTCACGGGTTGAAACCCGCGTATAGATAACGGCGCGCATGAATAATCCCTTCTACGCTGCTTTCGATTGAGGCGGTTGTGCAGATGATTGATCCGCTTCATGGTCTTTGTCAAGCATCAATGCAACCAACAACGCTGCAAAGGCTTGAACAACGGTTTCACGTTGCCCATTGGCTTGGCCCCTTTCAATTGGTGTTGGTGGTTGGGTTAGCTTGATCGGGTAAGGTTGGTCTAGCTCCATCGAATTAGCTCCATGTTTTCAATGGGCAATCCATCATAGACCGCGCTGAAGAAGCTGAGCATTTCGGCAACGCTGGTAAATCCATCGGCTTGGGCCAATGCTAGTTCATCGGCGGCGGTCATTTTTGCTCCATCAAGCTCAATTCCATTGGCGCTGATGCGCACCGACTGAACGCTCGTGCAGGTTGCTTCCCGCAACAGGCGGCAGTGCTTTGTGCGCATTCCGGTATAGAGCTTGAGTTGATCACCAGGCTTGGTTGGGTGCTTGCGCTTTGGGCGAATGGTGCAGGATTTCGTGCCGCTAGCAACCGCCTCGGCAAACTGGGGCTTAAAGTTATACGCTGGCATGTATTGTCCTCATGTTGGTTGGTGTTTATCGCGTAAGCGGCGAAAGCACTCTATCGCTGCTTGTTTTTCTGCATCGGTAATCGGTTTGGGTTCTGGTTGTGGTTGATTGGGTTGGGGATCGGGGGTTGGTGGTTGGTGATCAGGCGTAGGTTTATTCTCGGTAGCCACAAAGCACCTCATCAATGAATCGCTTGGCCAACGTCACCGCATGCTTTTTCGATTGCACATTCGCCATAATTTTGGTATGGCGTTTGCCGTGTTTGATGATCTTGATGACTGTGCGCTCAGGCGAATGATAGATGGTACAAAACCCATAGGGCGTTTCCATCAAGTAGAATTCATCGGTATGCCAGAGACCGCCAGAGCCTGATACAGGATAGGCAGACTGGTCAATTAGAAACGGTTTGCTCATCGTGTGGTTACTCCTCATGTGGGGTGTATCAAACAAGCTCCAAGGCTAATTGGGTTACTTCGCGTTTGGGTTGGTCCATGGGTTCGTTGGGGAGTGGTGCAGCGAGCGCGGCCTGTTGGGCTGGAGTCAACCACTTGGCCACACGCCACGGCGCAAGCATGCGATTGGTGATGAGGTTGCGAGCTGCGGCAAGATTGCCATTGTGTAAATGCTCTTGAATTTCCAAGCGCGTGCCAACCAGATTGATCAGTGTGCTCATGCGGCAGCCAACAAGGGAATGATAATTTTGCGGCAGCCGCAGCGCTGCGGGGTGAACTCGATATAGCCAGCATCGCGCAGCACCAACAGCGCTTGGGCAACGGTGCTATACCCGAGTTTGACTTCAGTAGCAAGATCGCGCACGGTCGCTTGAGGTCGACGACTGACTGCGGCCCACACCAACCGCACGGCGGTAAAACTGACAGGTTTGCGGCGCATTAGGCGGCCCCCAGTCGATCCATCGGATCACGGCGACGATAATCGGCAGCACTCAACACCACCAACTGACCTTGCACGGCATCGAGCAGGCGACTGCATAAGCGCATGCCAAAGCGACGATTGGCTTCGGCAGTGTTTGGGTGCAAGTTGCTGGTGATCACGGTCGGACGTTGATATTCGTAGCGCTCGTTGAGCAACTGGAACAAGGTTTCTTTGCCCCAATCGGTGGCATTCTCGGCCCCAAGATCATCGAGCAGCAGAATTGGGGCTTTGCGGAAGAGTTCGAATTGCTCATCGAAGCTATTCTTGGGCTTGGCGCTAGTTTGGTCGAAGGTCGAACGGAGCAAGCGCAAAGCATCGGGTGCAGTTGACCAGACAACTTCGAAGCCACTGGCTTGCAGCTCGTTGCCGATCGCTTGGGCTAAGTGGGTTTTGCCACAGCCTGGATTGCCAACCAAGGTCAAAAATCCATCGGGGTTGGCCGCAAAAGCTTGGGCGGCCCCAACCGCAACCCCAACGCCAGCAACCGTGTTATCGAAGGTGGCGAAGGTCTTGCCGCGAAATGAGGCTAGGCCGCTTTTGGCATGTAATTCACCACGTCGGCGCTCATTTTGGCGTTGTTGCAGGCATTGGCAGGTTTGCAATTTGCCAAACATCTGGTGATGAATATCGACATCGTAGACAAAATAGCCTGCACCGTTGCAGTGTGGGCAGGTTGCGTTTGGTTCCCACGGTAGGCTGGGCGGTGATGGTTGTGGCTCTGGTGGGGTGAGCACACTGGCCAAGGTTGAATTAATGCGTTGCATAGATTCCTCGTAAGTCAGCTTCAAGCGGGGTCAGCCAGTAGCTGAAGCGTCGCCGGAAGCGCTCGTTATGTTTGGGAATTTCAATTTCGCCGCGTTCCTCAACCCAGATGGCCTGTTGCATCCACGCGACCATCTCTGCGGGCAAGCCATGATTTGCTGGCAGCCACGTTGGCCAATCGGGCAACGGCTCAGTTGGTTGGGCTGGCTCGGTAGCGGCAGGTTGTGCAGCAGGCTGGCGATGCAAGCCAGCGCGCAAATTCTCGACGATCTGCGCAGGGTGATAGCCTGCGGCATCGGCATGGGCTAAATAGGCTTTGACTTGGGCATAATCCTCATGGGCAAATTCGCGAGCAGCGCCAATGGGCGGATTATGGTTTCGAAGCAGAAGATAGGTCTCGGTCGCAACTTGTGATCGGCGTGATGGTTTCTCGACGACAACAACATCATCATTTGCATCATGCGACGCAGGAGTTGATGTTGTTGGGAAGTCTTTGGGAAGTCTCTGTGTAGTTGTTGTATTTGTCTGCGATTCTGTTGGGGGAGGTGTGTCATTAGAATCACCCACCTCTGCCATTCTATTGGGAGAGGTATGCGATTCTGTTGAGGGAGGTATCGCATTAGAATCACAGAGGGGGGTGCTAATCTTGGCAATGGCATGGGCGATCGGGGCAACATACAACAAATTGGTTAAGCGCTGCCCATTCACGGTTTCCGAGCGAAATTCGCGCACAATTAACCCCTTTTCGACCAAGGCGTTAATGCCTGCTTTGACTTGGGCTTTGGTAAACCCATATTGGTCAGCAAAGTTGTCGTAGCTGCGCTGGAGCATATCCGCGCGAAATTTCTTGCGACTGCCTGTGACATGGCCCGTGGTTTCGTTGCGGAGAATGGTTGGGCGATACCAATAGACAATGTCGGAAAGCAAGATCACCGCACAGGCATGGGGCTTTCCATTCTCGAATGTAATATGTTGAAACCACGCTGGCGGTACAATATTGCCCTCGATTGGCAGTTGGCCAATCGCATCAACCCATGCATTTCCGGTTGTCATAGCACACCTTTAAACAAATGAGCGCCCCGCAAGGCGCTCAGCAAAACGATCAGTTAGTTATCAAAGACTTCATCACGCTCGGCCTGTTCAGCAGCGGTTGGGCGCTTGGTTCGGCGGAAGAGATGGGCTTTGGGGCAGGTTTCCCAATGGGTTTGCTCGATTCGTTGGCCATGGCCATTGGTGTTGTAGGGCATCGTGCCAACCCATACAATTTCGGCTGCGCAGCCACGGCATTTGGCAATCCGTTCGCGCTTGGTTGGTTGTTCAGAAACTGGGCTAGGGTTGGGCTGAGGTGGTGCAGCTGGCAGCGATCGTGATTCCGATGTGCCAATAATTTCGCCATGCTCATCGATCGTGACCACTCGCGCATCAGGGATACTGCTCGTTTCCGTTTCATCAAGCATGCCCAGCCCAGCAAACGAAAGCGTTACTCTGCGCTTGGCCTTGGTCTCGGCTTTCATCATGGCATTTGCACGGTTATCGCCTTTCAAGCCCTCAATAGCCACGGCTCCAATTGCTTCATCGCGGCGACCGTGATCATTTTCAGCCCGCGCGGTAACAACGTAGACCCCTTCAACCAGTTCGCGGCTCACAATCGTCACGCTGATGTTATCGCGTTTGCGCAGCTGCTCGGTGCAATCTTTACTGGCATACAACTGGAGCTTGCCGTTGAGTTGCAGATATTGAAATGGGCGGGTTAATGGATTTAGCCCCAACGATTCGCAAACCCGATGATAGTATTCAACCCGTTGCGGTGGGGTGAGTTTGGCAAGATCGCCCTGGACAACGACTTGCTCAATCAGCGATAATGCAGTGCTCATACATCCTCGCCATCTACTGCATTCAGTGTGCTGTGGCTTTTAGCATGGCCTTCAATAGGCTCACCAAGTGGTAGCAACCATGCAAATCGAGTTTTATCTTCCCCTTCTTCTTCCTTGTGCCATGTAAATTGTAAAAATGGAATGCCATCGCGGCGCTTGCAAAAAGTTATTTTGAGACTGGAACAATCAGCGTCGTCAATATCTCCATCAAACCCAAGCTTCTGCATAACAGTGTCAAGTAAGAGCGGATCGACAAGCATTGAGCCGATGGGTTTACTGGCTGCTAAAATCTTATTCAATTGCCCATCTAACTCATTGGCAGCTTGACCAACGATTACTTGGCCAATGGTGTCATGAACTTCAAGAAGATCGGCATTGGGTTCACGAAAAACTAACCCACTATCGGAATAGGTTGTTATCGTGGTTTGATTTGTAATAATGATGCGGCTAATAGGCATTGGTAACTCCTACTAAACATGCTATACTGGCAAAAGTCTCAAACAAAAAGCACCAATTCATCTAGTCCATGAATCGGTGCTGGTGAACGAGAAACGAAAGCCCATTGGCCTATGCCGTGGGCTTTTTTTGTGGACACAATGTCCTTGCAGCAGTGCGAAGTGCTTCTTCGCGCTCGGCGACCTCAATCCAAGCCCTCACTTTGGGGTCGGATTTGGCTGCATGGAACGCCGCACGGCGCTCAGCTTGATCGGCCTTGCGTTGTCGCTCTCCATAGGCTTCAATAGCATCACCGAGATTTTCGAATTCACCATCACTGGTGTGAATCCAAGCGGTCATTGACATGCTCCTCAACATAGTACGATGGCAAACAGTCCAAGCCGATAACACCAATATCTGCGAATACTGCTCGCGCAACAGTGGTAAGTTGGCGCTGAATAATCAGCGCCTCTTCTTGGTTAAGCGTGCCAATGGCCAAGGCCACGTCGGCCTCGCCATAGTTCATCACAATTTTATGGGTCATTTTTCGTTTCCTCTTTGGCTGTATCTCGTATGGCGATCAGGCGTTGGCGCTGCTTGTCCAACTCTTCACGGCCTTTTTTGACAAACTGCAAAATTATTGGTTCACGGGAACGCTGGGCGATTTCGACGAACGCATCATCCGCATTGCCCCGCAATGCCAATGCGTCAGTTATTTCAGCCCAACGCTTATTTTTATCGGTCGCTGCCATCAATCCATTCCTGCGTGATTGGCGATGGAACCGACCGACTAAGCTGCCCAGCGGTAAACGCAGCTTGATCTTTGGCGCTGAAGACACGGCGCAGCCAATAACCAAGAATCACCACCAGCCCAGCTCCGCCCGATAGCAAGAGCAAAGCAACCCCAAAAAAGAGATAAATCGGGCTAACCAGCCAACAAAAAAGCGAGAACCATGCAATGATCGTGAGCATGCCGATCATGTAGGTGATGGGTGGGCGTAACCTCCATGGGTTATCCCACAAGACAAGGTGCTCAGTGGCCAAGCTAATGGCACAGCCAAGCGTGCAAATAAGCAGTTCAATCATCACAACCTCATCAATAAACTGAGATACAAAAACGACTCCCTGTAGTAATCTTTTGATAGTGTGTTTTGGGCAGGCTTACGTGAATTCCTGCCTGAACAATTGCAAGGCTCGTCCATGATCGCAAAACAAAACCGTGCGATCATCGGACTGGCAGATCCCGCGCTGGGTGCGCGCAACATCTTGCAATGTCCTTCGAGACTCTTGTGGAATCTCGCAAATTGTTAAGGTGCGTGTGGTGAGCAGGTTATGGACTGCTCAGGCCAAAGCTTTTACTCGGTATAAGCAACGGCAACGGTATAGGTATGGCGCTTTTCGGCAATGTCGGTTTCGGGATCAAACGCATACGCCGTAGAGAGACTCGTTGGAACGATGGTTGGATTACTTTCAAGCCATTCATTGACTTTCCGCTCGGCTAACGCTGCTGCGAGGTAGGCATCATCTTCACGAGTGACCGAAAAAACTTTGACTTTGGCTGCCATCAAAAACTCCCTGTTGGTTGATGATTGATAATCGGTTGCTGGTGACGCTTCCAGCGCTGCAATATGGCTTGCAGCCGATAGCCACACTATCCTTCAAAGGAATAAACTAGGCAGCTGCCTTGGTCAACGATGTGTAGAGGTGTTGGCGCATCAATGAATCGGCCTCGTTATAGGTCGAGCGATAGCCCAATAGTTGGCCGCTGGAGTACACTCCCCACTCACTCAAGTTGAGGCAGTAGAACGCACCCGTTTCGCTGCCAAACTGGCAACTTGGGCACGTGCATTGCGGCTTTTTGGCTTTGCGGTTCTTCTTGATTTTGGTTGTTGGTCGTAGAGGACTAATTGGGGCAGCGGATATTGGAAAGGTCTGAGTTGGGACAGGATAGTATGGGGCGAAGGCTTGCATTGATGGCCGACGAATGTGAATGGTATCAATCGTTTGCATGGTTGGCTCCTTGGCTAGTCCAGTTAAGCAGCTTGTTGATTAAGCTTTCGATCTTGTTCGTCTTGAGAAACTTTTGTCCCTTCATCGGGACAGTTGGGTAAATTTTTTTGAAGATAAGAACTAATGGCCCATCGCACTACGACAGCACGAGAAACTTGCATTTGCTTGGCTATTAATGCCATTGCATTCAAATCATCTTTTGGGACATGGACAAGAGTTCGTATAAGATTCGACAATGACCACCTCCATGTACAAATGGACTTTCTAAGGGACATTCTATCAGAGGGGTATACTATTGTCAACGAGGTATATATCATTTATACTGCGATTCGTATTAAATTGGGGTTATTACTATGTCAGAATTGTCAGTTTTTGTCGATCAACAACTTAAGCAACGTAACTGGAGTTTACGTTTTGCCGAAGAAGAGACAGGAATATCAAAAACTGCCTTATCCAATTTAATAAATGATGTTCAGAAGCCTGATTTAGAAACACTAGTCAAGGTTAGTCGCTCTTTTTCAATCCCGCTCTGGCGTGTCGTTGAAATGGCTGGCTACGACTTAGGATTTCAAACAACATCCCCTTCCATAGCTGAACGGATTGCCTCACTTATTGAGGCTGTTCCTGAATTTCAGGAGGGACTTGAGCGTTTGATGAAGGCAACCCCTGATGATATTGAAGGAATGCTAGCATTTCTTGAAGGTCAGCGACTGGTTCGAGAGCGCCGGACTCAACATCATTCAAAGTCAGAATAATATCAAACCATTTTGCCAATGCGATAATCTCTTCATAAGGCATATATAAACCCTCATTAGAAGCTGCGTTCGATTCTATCATTCAATATAGGCAGCAAAGATTACAACATCATTTTGACCGGAACAGAAAGAGCACTATGGAGTGCTTAATTTGTTGTATGCAAATTATTGCATGCTATTTCTGTTTGGCAAAGGTGATGTTTCTTAAGTAAACGTCACCGTTAAATATTATCTATACCATGACGATAGTAATATGGAACTATTGTAGTGTTTCTATACATCATACTATTTTTCTCTTCCTTGTTTCAAAAATTCATACTTATGAAACAAGGAATTACCATAAGATTATCCATCAATATTCTTTTCAGAATAATTAGTAGAGGTTCATATGCCAGATCCTCAAGAACAGAACAAACCCCAGATACCAAAGCTCATTGAAAGCGACATTCTTATTCCTTTCTCCCCAAAACTAGCAAAAGTTCTAGGGGATCTTGAAGCACTCTTTCTTCAGCAACTCCACTATCACACCTATTACCGTTCCCATCCTTATCTTTTTGTTGGGCAGTATAGCTGGCATCGAAAATCCTACGACGACTGGTGCTTAGAACTGAGGCATAGCAAGCCAAAAACCCTCCAAGTAGCAGCACGTAAACTTGAGAACCATCACATCATTTATGGTTGTCCTGTGAACGTGCAAAACCGTCAACAAAAGTGGTATACCATTAATCATCAAGCAATCCAAGTAATCAATACATCACTGGAGGAGCTGGTCCGGCTTGATAAAAAACAAGCTTATGAGCGTTTACTCCCCATGATTGAGCCGCATTATGACCGGAATGTAAGTGATCGATTCTTGGCCGCATTAAGGAACAGCGAGTACCCTATTAGTAGTCAACGTGGTTGACTGGTCTACTTCGTTGACTAACACAATATGATAGCTGTAGCCATTGCTCGCTGCTACACTGGGTATATGATTCTGCTGAGGGAGGTATAGCAATAGAATCACATACCTCCTAAATTAAGGATCTCAAGATCCTTAAAAACGGATGCCTTAGAGATCCTTAATTTAAGGTGCTCTAAGATCCTTAAATACAGAACCTGTTAATTAAAAATAATATATACATATAGCAACTACTACTAAAGCAAGCACCCGCTAGCGCGGGTGAGTAATAATAAGAGAACGTTGTTGTTGCTATGATCTCCATAGGAATACTAATTACTCGGTCAAACTTAGCAAAATCCATAAAACATCCCTTCACATATAGAAACTCTATATAGCAACTATCTATTTTTTCTTGAACTGTTCTGCAAATCGAACATTTTATCCAAAAAATGCTCCACCTGCTGTGGAGTTCTGGTTTGGTTGATTGTTTCCTCAACCTCGTGTATTATGTGTCGGATTGTACACTAAATCGAACATCTGTCAATCCCTTAATTTCGTCCTATTACCATTCCCTTGAGAGGTGTTTCATGCTTGGGTTATCCAGTCTCCTGTCGCAAGAACTGGCTTCCCGCAACTGGTCGTTGCGGGAACTTGCCACACGCTCTGGCATTGCCGTTTCAACCCTCTCCAATCTCATCAATAAGCCCGATGTCATGCCCGATCTTCGTACCTTGAATGCCTTGGCTATTAGCCTCAACCTGCCCATCCGCCAGCTTGTTGAAGCCTGTGGCATTCCTGTGGACGCTCACCCCAGCGATGAGGATGCCACCATCCAAGCCCTCATCACTGCTGTCCCCGAGGTACGCATGTTTCTGAACTTATTGGGTCAACTCTCGCCCGATGATCGTGCCGCTATCCTGTCTCATTTGCGCTGGAAAGTCGAAACGTCGACGAACGCCTGATCGCCATCCTGACAAGCGGGTTGTCCCCGACCCGCTTTGTTTTGATCATCAACCACTGGTCGCTCCCCCACTGATTGACTCTCGTCGACAAGCTGCCGATCAATGTCAACACTTTCTATCCAGTCAAGCACAGCGGTCTTATTGTTGTGTGCTGCCGAATACTGCTCCAACAGTTCTACACCGACACGAACATGGTGAACTTGGGCATCAGCATCAGCAGGCGTGGCATGATGCATTGAACCAGCGGTTACGCGACGGGCATTGACCACAAGATCAAGCCCTCCACAAACCCCTGAGCGGAGAAGATGGTCACACGACATGGTGTTGTCCCTCTAACTGGGGTGAATGAGCGAGCATCGACAGCGAAGAAGTGAGCAAATAATGCCGATGCAATAGTAAAAATTATGATTGAAACGTTTTATTTTTGCAAGTACAACAAACGCAACAATTACGCACAAATAGCTTTTCTTGTGCAGATATTAACGATATTCTTATAAATCATCATTAAATAGCATTAAAAGCGCATAAATTTAGCCTTCATGACGAAATATATTTCTATTCCAGACAAGGAATAGTTAATGTAATTATCTCGTTATGCGTTGCAAATAATCCTCTTGAGTGATCCAAACGTGGAATAGTTTTACACCGATTAACCCAAAAGAATTATTCCACATGTGGCACTATCAATTGTAAACAGGGCAGAGTGCTGATTGTTTACAATTGATAGCAATTGATAACAGCATTCTGTGGGAGTGTTATCAATTGATAACAGGGGCAAGAATCAAAGCTACAACAAACATTGTTAGTTTATTGTTGCTCGCTGCGGCTACTGCCAGATCGACAACACATGATGCTGGTTTATTGTCGAAAGCGCGTAGGATCATTCATCAACAACAACAAACCAACAACATAGCGCGAATAGAGCGACAACATAGCGCGAACAATTGTTGTTGTTGCTCCAGCCTGGCCACCAGCTGCTGGTACTCAGCTATGGATCGTTCCACTATCTCACACAATCGATTGAAGGTATTGCAAAGCCTTAATAAATAAGGTATAGTCAGAACACTATAATCCTCGTCAAGGATTAAAACGTCCATGTCGGCAGCGGTGAGCTGGTCGGCAGCGCTATCCATATCGAAAGACCTCAATCCTCGTACGGGGATTAAAACATATTCAATTGGTAAGGTGCAACAACAGGTTTTTGGGATTCGAAAGACCTCAATCCTCGCTTGGGGATTAAAACTCATGGGTAATATAGGCAGCTCGATCCCAAATGTCATTCGAAACACCTCAATCCTCGCGAGGGGATTAAAACGGGGCAACAGCATAAATGGTGAGCGTTGGGTGGATTCGAAACACCTCAATCCTCGCGAGGGGATTAAAACCAATCCTCGGCGTTCTCACTTTCGTAATCGTCGCCGCTTTCATTCGAAACACCTCAATCCTCGCGAGGGGATTAAAACGGTAGCATTTGAACGCATCCGCAAACCTGACAAGTACATTCGAAAGACCGCAATCCTCGCGAGGGGATTAAAACGTAGAACTCAGGCCAAAGATCGCGCTCGTCGTGCATGATTCGAAAGAGATCAATCCTCGCGAGGGGATTAAAACTCCCCAGACAGGCGTTTAGCGCTGCTCATGTTGAATTTAATTCGAAAGACCGCAATCCTCGGTAGGGGATTAAAACTCAGCAATATTGTAACGAGCAGTTACAGGTCGAGCATTCTTCGAATGGGCACAATCCTCGCGAGGGGATTACAACATTGATGGCTTTGTTTCCGCATTCTCCCATCGGGTTAGATTCGAAGCACCGCGATCCTTGGCAGGGGATTACAACAGATTTGTGTAAGATTATCGGAAAATTAGCGAGAAATATACTCGCAACACCGCAATCCTCGCGAGGGGATTAAAACCCAGAGCTTGTACGCTTCATCCATGAGCCGTTGCATTGTTGGATTCGAAAGGCCTCAATCCTCGCGAGGGGATTAAAACTTCAGTGCAACGGGCTTGCCCTTCGCAGTTGCCATAATTCGAAACACCTAAATCCTCGTGAGAGGATTAAAACGCAGCGCGGCCAATTCGATTCGATTGCAACAATCGATGATTCGAAACACCTCAATCCTCGTGCGGGGATTAAAACTCAAGCTGACTTTCTTTTGAGCTTCAGCGGTCGAAACAGATTCGAAACACCGCAATCCTTGCGAGGGGATTAAAACGCCAACTGGAAGTTGATTGCCCAGAGCGCTGTTGTTTTCATTCGAAAGACCTTAATCCTCGCGAGGGGATTAAAACCAACGACCTGTCAGCTTACCGTATTCAGTTACCATATTGGATTCGAATGACCTGAATCCTCGCGAGGGGATTAAAACATCATCGGGCTACGAATGAGCCACCAGTTCCAATTGACTATTCGAAAGACCGCAATCCTCGTCAGGGGATTAAAATGGCTACTCGGCTTGTTTATTACTCGCTTTACCGTCGCGTCCATTCGAAGCAGCTAAATCCTCGTCAGGGGATTAAAACTTAAATGTGCTAAAGTAAACCTCTATACTCTCGTCTTGTTATTAGAATGGCCGCAATCCTCGTGCGAGGATTAAAACATAACCGTTGCATGGGCTAGTACGTCGCTGCGAAAGTTATTCGAATGACCTGAATCCTCGCGAGGGGATTAAAACCTAGGGCGGTTCGTAACACGCTCAGAGCGTCCTGTTATTCGAAAGACCTCAATCCTCGCTCGGGGATTACAACAAATCCAACCAATGGCTTGTAATGGCTTGCATTGCAAGATTCGAAGCACATCAATCCTCGTCAGGGGATTACACCATAAATCCTACGCTATCTATATCAGGGCTTGTGTGGCTAACGACTCGAATGACCTCAATCCTCGCGAGGGGATTAAAACGGGGAAACTGTATTCGCTTGGTTCCCAAGGCCGTCACTTGAACCACCACAATCCTCGGTAGGGGATTAAAACGCAAGCTGGTAGTTCAGCACGTCTGTTTGGTCGATATCAAATTCGAATGACTCAATCCTCGTTAGGGGATTAAAACATTGGTGTTCGATAGAAGATCCAAGCGGGAGGATAAATTCAAAACCTTGAATCCTCAGCAGGGGATTAAAGCCCAATAATGTTTAGCTGGCAGATGACCGCGCCTGTCCCTAGATTCGAAGCACCGCAATCCTCGTCAGGGGATTAAAACCAAACACCATCCAACATCTTGTAGCGATAGAACGAAATCCATTCGAAAGACCTCAATCCTCTTTGGGGGATTAAAACTGCATTGGTTCTGCATACTGCGGTACTAGCCCAGTGGTTTCATTCGAAAGACCTCAATCCTCGTGAGGGGATTAAAACCCATCGCTGACGAAATGACTTCTACATTAACTTCGCTGACATTCGAATGACCTAAATCCTCGTGAGGGGATTAAAACGCAATGATGCTAGCAATATTCCGCTTCATTCCCATAAATTCGAATGACCTAAATCCTCGTGAGGGGATTAAAACCGACGTGGAACGTAGCTGCCTGAACTACGGCGAATTGCATTCGAATGACCTAAATCCTCGTGAGGGGATTAAAACTGGTTGAGGGACATCGAACTGCGGGCGGCGCGACGGTTATTCGAAAGACCTCAATCCTCGTAAGGGGATTAAAACTCATCGTTGAACGCTTGACGATATTCCTCGCGAAACTTCGATTCGAAAGACCCCAATCCTCGCGAGGGGATTAAAACGCAACACCACCCATTGAGGTGGTATTTTTGTTTAAGCACATATAGCGCTGAATAAATTGAGCGAGCTGTCCTTTATGGTTTATTAGAGTAAGAGTATTGAGGCGTTGCATTATCAATCATGCTTATCACCTGCGCCAGACTGAATCTTCAAACATTCCTTTATTCGATGCAAAATCACCTGATCGATTGCATCTAAATACAATGAGGATTCTTTTGTATTAGGAGTTTTGTGATGCGTCGTTGGTTTTCTATCCTTATGCTAGGGGCGCTCGTGATTGCAGGGATACCCAGCATCGCTGCGGCCCACAATCTTTGTTTCAACGAAACAGGTTTCTGTCTCGAAGATCCTTTTAGTGACTACTGGGAAAGTAATGGAGGATTGCCGGTCTTTGGGTATCCTATTAATGCTGCTACCGATGAAGCGAATAGTGATACTGGGCAAACCTATAAAACCCAGTGGCTGGAACGCAATCGCTTTGAGATTCATCCGGAAAACGCAGGCACACCCTATGAAATTCTGTTGGGATTATTAGGGAAGAATCGCCTTGCGCAACTTAATCGCGGCGTAGAACCACGTGAGGCTGGGGCGATTGCAGGCTGTCTCTGGTTTGAAGATACCGGACACAATGTCTGTGACCAGGCACAAGGTCTTGGCTTCAAAAGCTATTGGCAATCCAATGGCTTAAAAATCCCCGGCTTAGATGCCTATGCACGCTCGCTACAACTCTTTGGACTCCCATTAACTAGTGCCACGATGGAAACCAATGCCAATGGCGATACGGTGATGACCCAATGGTTTGAACGCGCACGCTTTGAATGGCATCCCAACAATCCCGATCAATATAAAGTGCTTCTTGGATTACTCGGGAAAGAAGTGCGGGAAAACACCCCTCCGCCTCAACCAATCATGCTGAGTGGGATTGGGCCAAAAGTGACCGATCCTCTTATGATTCCGTTTGGTTATGCACGCGCCACCTTTACCCATGATGGCCGCAGTAACTTTATTGTTTGGGCGTATCAAGGCTCGGATCGTGATCTGATTGTCAATGAAATTGGTGGATATAACGGCAGTCGCTTCGTTACTGGTAAGAAAGAAACCTTCTTTGAAATAGATGCTGATGGAACATGGTCGTTACGGCTCGAGCCTCTCGGCTACAATCAAGGGATTGCCTCTGGAGGAATCGAAGGCCGAGGAGATACGGTCAGCGATCTTTTTGAGCCAGCTAAAATCGGTAATATCCCCTATCGATTTAGCCACAATGGTAACAGTAACTTTATTGTTTGGGTCTATTGTGCTGGTGGGCGGGATCTTGTCCAAAACGAGATTGGCCCCGTACAGAGTGAAGCAGTAGCACGGTTCAGCAAAGGCCCATGTTTCTATGAAGTGCAAGCTGATGGTGATTGGAGTATTGCCCCCAAATAACCATTCTGCTAGTATCTAAATGCTGGGTAGAGAGGCTGGAATTCAGATTTCAGCCTCTTGTTCACTTTCTTTCCTATGGAAGGTGTCATCAAATGGATGTAACAGCTCTGGCTTTAGAAGCATATCTCCATATCCTTGAAGCATCAGTTAATGATCAATCTATTGATACTCATCAATTACTAGCCTTCGTTAAATCATCGGTATTGAATGCTATTCGCACTGGAATGTTAGATGTTGCGAATAAAACTGATCGAGAACTCCAAAGAGCAGTATTTTCTTACATTGCAGAATGGGGTAAAGAACCTGTCTTAACGACGCATCTTAACCTCAATTACACCAATGAATTATTGGATGAAGCTCTAAATGCTGTAGAACGTGAAAATGGACTTCTTGCCATCATTTTGTATGCAACGTGGTGCGAACATTGGATTAATGGCATTATTACAAGCATTGCTCAACGACAAGGTATGACTGGAGTGCAGATAGAGAAATTATTCAAGGGGAATAGATCATTATTTTTGAAATATACCAAAGTGCTCGATGGCCTTGGCCTGCCCCGTTTTGATGAGTCAATTCGCGAGGCATTACTTAAGCTTGCGAAACAACGAAATGATTTTGTTCATTACAAGTGGGAATCGTTGATTGTCGATGATTTAGCTTCGCTCAAGTGGTTTGAGGAAATTGACCAGTTACTTGCTTCTATGCCAGCCAATATCGAAGCCCTCAAAGACTATGAAAATCACCATATATATTTTGGAGTTATTCCCTATATTGATAGGCTTTTTGAACGGCTTGCTGAGCAATTAGCCCGACAAACACAAAAATAAACTTCTTTACTTCACATCCAAAAAATGCATGAAGAGTGCATCTAAATAATATAACATCAGTCTGTTAAGGAGTCTTTGCATGCGTCGGCTCATCTTCCTTGTATGCTCTCTGAGTCTCATCGTCCTGCTTCTTCCACAAGCAGCCAATGCACACAACCTTTGCTTTCCACAATCAGCTTTTTGCCTTGATGATCCATTCTCGGATTATTGGGAAGCCAATGGTGGTCTCGCAGTGTTTGGCTATCCCATCAGCGCAGCTGCAGGCGAAGCCAATCCTGATACTGGGATGGTCTATCAAACGCAATGGGTTGAGCGCAATCGTTTTGAGCGCCATCCCGAAAATGCCGGTACTCCTTATGAAGTGCTTTTAGGATTGCTTGGAAAAGAGCGATTGACACAACTCGGTCGCACTACTAATGCCCGCGAAGCTGGACCAATCCCAGGGTGTTTGTGGTTTGAGGAGACCGGGCATAATGTCTGTGATCAAGCTCCAAACCGAGGATTCAAAAGCTACTGGCAATCGCATGGATTAACTATACCTGGGCTTGATTTATACGCGCGATCGTTACAACTTTTTGGACTCCCGCTTACTAGTGTAGCCACTGAAACGAATGCCAATGGCGATACCGTTCAAACCCAGTGGTTCGAGCGTGCCCGATTTGAATGGCATCCCAATAATCCTGATGAGTTTAAGGTATTGCTGGGGTTACTTGGGAGCGAAGTGCGAAGCGTAGCCCAGCCAACCGCAATCCCAATTCCGCAACCAACGGGGATTCCAATGCCGACGGCAACGGCTCTTCCAACGGCAACACCGACACTTACACCAACATCTGTCCCACGATGCGATCCTTCCTATCCTGATGTCTGTATTGCGCCACCACCGCCTGATCTCGATTGTGGCGATATCCCATATCGTCGATTTAGAGTTTTGGCACCCGATCCCCATCGTTTTGATCGTGATAAAGATGGTATTGGCTGCGAAAGCTAATAAAATAGGTTGGCAGCATCACCTCCTCACTTAGATAGCGCTGCCGACCTATACCTGAATAACACAAATGTTTGTCTTGTAGCGTTCGTTAGGAGGTGGTAGACTTCAAGGCACTTCGTTTGTTAGGCGTGTAGAGAGCGCTTATCGCAGTGTGTGTAGGAACTAGGGTAACCGCATTCTTGTTTAGAAGGGAATGACCATGGATCTGATTGACCGTCTGCGCGATCTGGCCACCCGTGTTACCAAGCAGCTGGAGTATATTCAAACGGAAGAGGCAACCAAAAATGCCTTAGTTATGCCCTTCTTAGCTTCGCTGGGCTACGATGTTTTCAATCCTCTCGAAGTAACCCCCGAATTGAATGCCGATATTGGCTTGAAAAAAGGCGAAAAAGTTGATTATGCGATCCTGCGTGATGGCAAGCCAGTGATGCTCCTCGAATGCAAGCACCATAATGCCGATTTAGGCAAGGCCCATGCTTCCCAGTTGTATCGCTATTTCAGCGTAACCGAAGCCCGCTTTGGGATTCTCACCAATGGCCTCTCCTACTGGTTTTACACCGATCTCGAAGCGCCCAACAAAATGGATACCAAGCCCTTCTTTGAATTCAACTTGCTTGATATTCGCGAACAAGATGTTGACGAACTGAAGAAATTTACCAAAGCCACATTCGATGTAGCTGGCATTGTAACGACTGCCAGCGAGCTGAAATATACTCGTGAAATCAAGCGGATCATGGGCGAACAACTCACCAATCCCTCGGAAGAATTTATCAAGTTCTTTGCGACCCAAGTATACAGTGGTCGGATGACCGCCAACATGCGCGAGCAATTTGGCCAGACCACCCGCCGAGCACTACGCAACTTCATCAACGACCAGGTGAATGATCGGCTGAAAACCGCCTTGGGCACCGATACACGGATCACGATCGAGGAAACCCCAACAGCTCAAGCTGCAACCGATGAGCCAGTGACCACCGCTGCCGACAAAGAAGCAACTGGTGTGCTGACCACGATGGAAGAGCTGGAAGCCTTCTACATCGTGCGCTCGATCTTGCGCGAAACGATTGATGCTAAACGCATCGTTATGCGCGATAAACAGAGCTACTGTGGAATTCTGCTCGATGACAACAATCGTAAGCCCATCTGCCGGCTCTGGTTGAACTCAACCACTACAAAATCGATCAGCCTCTTCGATAACCAACGCAAAGAAGAAAAAGTCCAAATCAAAGATATTGATGATATTTATAAATTTGCCGAGCGACTTAAGGCTACTATTGCCGCATATACTAATTCCAAGACTGAAGCTTAGACAAGCTTATCTTAAACCAGGTGCAGTCAATAGGCGCGATAGGAGTTTGTTGTGGATAGTTTTCCGTGTTTTGTTGTTATTGGCGTGGCCGCATTTATTATTGTCATGATTTTGCGTGGCGCGGGGGAGCGTGAACGAAATAAGCAAAAAGCACATGCTGAATACCAACAGGCACTTAATGCACTTCGGGCTAATCCCCTTGACCCCAATTTAAAGCAACATACCCTTATGCTTGGGCGGGCCTACTCGAATCTTACTCGGGACAGTAAAGGTGTGACGGTTTACGACGAAATGGCGATTATGAACGATATCAATGCCGCAACTGCTAGTGCCTATATGCAAGCCCAACAGCATGCACCAGTGGCTTATCACCCGCCACAATCATCAATTACTAGTACGCTTGCCAGCGTTCCAACCATAGCCGAGCGCTTGCGCAAACTGGATGACCTCAAAGCCCAAGGTTTAGTGAGCGATGACGAGTATACAGCCCGTCGCACAAGGATTCTTGATGAAGTATAAGTTAGACTTTCGCATCCAAGCCAAGTATAGCCAGTAAGGAGTATCCTATGTCTGAACCGATTAAGTATCCATTCGAACATGAGGGTAAAGAGTATGAAGTGTGGGTGCATAGGGATACCACTGGCCGCTCACTGCATGTCTATAAAGATGGCAAACGGATTGAGCAAGCCCACTACATCTTTAACACCCATGAAGAGCTTCAAGATATAGCTATGCATAAAGGGCCTGCGAGCGCAGAAGTTTCGGCTGGTGAACTGATTAGGATATTCAAAGAGCACTTTCATCGCTACAACCTTGACCAATAACCCTCAATCGCTTGAGTAAAGAAAGTCGGTTTGTTTTTGCCATCCTTGGTCAGGGTGGCTTTTTTCTTGCTCTCTTTATCATCAAACGAGGTCACGCCAGCGTCGTATCCATAGGGAATTTCATTGTGGATAGCCTAGTGGATAGCCTGTGGACTATCTGTGAGAAATCTCCATCCTTTGACCCTTGTTTTCGGTGGGAAAACGCACTACCATAAAGGCCCGCCCGCAAACAAGACTAATGGGTATTGACGAAACATGTCCTTTTTAGTACTCTAGTACTATACGCTTGCCCAGAATAGTACTTGATAATTTGGGGTATAATAGCGTAAACCTATCCGTGACAAGTGTCACAAACTTGCACATCTGTGCGGATATCATGTTGATAAAATATCTTGTAGTGATTGATAAGGACGATATTGTGGGAGCACAGTATGAAAAACCACCTATTATTGAGGTAGTGGCAGAGGTTCACTTTGCTACTACTTCGTGGAATGAAACTATGCCTGAGCGATTTGCTAGACGAATCAAAGGTAGTTTTACAGAATTGCTCCCACCAGGAGATGGTGAATCTGATTTAGATACTTCTATATGGGAAGGGCGTAAGGTTTTTAAACATTATACCTATCATGTTTTAGTACAAATAGGTGAAGGTGTTCTTGTAGTCAATAATATTGACAAATATATCGCTTGGGATAATTTATTACCTGTTATCAAGGAAGTGTATACAGCGTATAAAGCCTTGGATAAAGAGGTGAAAATACAACATATTATCCTTCGGTATATCAATCAAATAGATATACCTCATCAAGGCAGCCAAATAAGTTTAGAGAAGTATTTCAATCTTTACCCATACTTTAAGCTTCCTTCTTATGAAATCTATGTTGGCTTTATAGTCGGCTTACAGTTTCCATTTACTGGTGGGAATATAAAAGTCGAAATGCGAACAACCAACAGTGAAGCACCAGAAGTTACATCCGTCATCTTAGACATGGAATGTTTTATTGGGAAGCTTAAGGACTCAACAGCACGAACGGCTTCAAGTAAATTCAATCTAGCTCACCAGCAGGTCGAAAAACTATTTGAAGCAATTATCAATGACAACACACGGCAATTATTCATTGAAACTCGTAGTGAGGGAGTTAGCGATGATTTGCATGACAACTCCATATAAGCGCATAAATTCTTCAAGCGCAAACCTTTTACCTAGGTCTGTAGCTGGAAAACCTGAAAGCAGGTCTGCCACATCTTTTATCGAAAAGAAGGTAACTTCTCTGAGAGAAGTCTATGAGTTTGGTTCAGCGGTAGATAAAATTGAGAAATTTGTACGCGCCTACAGCCACCTAGTGGATTTTCTACTTGATGCATACAAGCATGTTCAAGCCAAGTTCCCAGAGGCAACTATTAAGTTAACAGTCGATGTTGAAAGTAGTGCAAAAACCCATGAGGCCTTCATTCGTGTTACTCCACACATCCCATTCCCTGAAGCGCGACAGCGGCTCGATGAATTCGATGATGCGTGGTGGATTAAAAACCTTGATAGGGGAGATGGCCGTATTACGCTTGTGGTGCGCTAAATGTTTGAATGGGATCACTATCTAGTTATTGCTAATAAACTTGTGGAGATAGGTGATACATCTCCCAAAATATCAGATGCCGCATATCGCTCTGCTATTAGCAGAGCGTATTACGCGGCCTATAATAAGGCTAAACTAATTTACAATAGAGAAACTAAATTACCAAGTGAAGCCGATTCCTATGATGGTCATGGATTAGTCTGGATGCATTTCAAGAGAGATAAAGCGGATATTAGAAAAAAGCTTGGAGAACTAGGGGTTCGGTTACGAGAATTCCGAAATCTCGTTGATTATCAAGTTGTTGTTACACAAGAAGAGGTTCGTCACCACCACTTTCCCTTATCAATAGCTGCGGTATATGCAGTTAAGGATGCTCAAAAGATTGTAGATGATTTGGGAAGATTATAGCTTCCTCATCCAACTTCCCATGATCGCATGCCCCGCATAGCACATCTGTGTGTTAATGTGGGATATGTGGGATAAATTGCCGCATTTTCATTGACAAGTAGTACATGCGTGCTATAATTTTCGCAATCGTATCGACGCAACCAAATGGGGTCATGATGACAGCACGATTTCATGGCAAAGTTATTTTTGTTTTGGAATCGCCAGGCAACTGGCCTGAAGTTGCGCGGATAGTCACCATCAAACGCAACAACAACGAATCAGCGCTTTCTTTTCTAAAACGCTGCCAGCGCAATGGTGAAACGTTCAAACACCAACGATTTGCTTCAACCAAGCAATCCCTAACGGCGACGATGGAAGTTGACTACACAGACGACCAGCCAACGCTGGCGAAAATCATCCTCGCGCCAACCACCAATTAATGAAGAGCGAAGCTCGCTCTTTATGTGACTAGCAGACTTTTACGCTAGCCATGGCGACCTAGGCAACTAGGCGCACGACTGATGCGATACCCGCAAGGTCGATACTCCCCGAATGCATTTGGGGCGTGTTGATCCTGCGGGTTTTTGTTGTTTCAAGGATTTTTTTCTATGGCTGAGGCTGAGTCAATCATCAAATTAGTGAATAGTAACGGGTTGCTCAGCGTGATCATCGTGCTGCTCGTGTTCTTTGGGAAGGCTGCAATGCCATCCATTACAAAAATGCTTGATCACATTGCAGAGTATTTCAATCCAACCCGTGCTGATGCGAAGGCAAAGCAGCAGAAAGAGGATGACGATCGCGAAGCTCGCTTACGCAAAGAAGAGCTCGATCTGTTGACGCATGCCTATGATGGCGAACTGCTCGATGCCTACAAGAAAAATGCCGAGGTTAATGTCCAAGTCATTATGACGATGCAGGCTATTCAGACCAAGCTCCTCGATAGTGATTTGCTGACCCAAGCGCAACTGTTACGCATTAGCCAAGGCGTTGCTGACAACCAACTGGGCGTTACCGACATCAAGACCGATGTTGCCCGCATTTTCACCGTGCTGCAACAAGAGCAGCCGAGCCGGACCCAAACGAAGCCCAACCAACCATTACCCATGTAGGAGGAAGCACCCCATGCTCGCAACCGTCAATTCCATCGCGAACACCCTTGTTCCCATCTTACTCTCGATCATTTTTGGCATCATCGCCAGCTCAGGCCCAGCACTGATTAAGCTTGGTACAGCCTTTATTAACTCCAAATTGACCGAGCATCAGCAAGCCGTTCTCTACGCCGCCGTGAAGGTCGGCGAACGGGCCGCAGCTGCGCAAGGCTTTACCCCTGAGAACGCATGGGAATCGGCCAAAGACGTTGCGGTCAAAGCAGCCATCGAGTATGCCAAGCGGTTTGGCATCTCCCTCGACCCAAAAACGCTCACCCCGTTGATTGAGGCCGAAGCGGCCAAGCAAGAGCGCCTTCGGCCAATGGTGATTGATAGTTCGTTCGTGCCAGTTGTGACCGACGGAGTGTAGCCAATGGGTATCCTTGATTTGCCAGTTGTTGATATTCGGCATCTGCTGCTGCGTCGTCCATCGCGGTTTCTCGTCACGCGGTTGCTGAAGCTTATTACTGGGAGCGTTGATCACTACAACGGCCCCGAAACCGCGATTGCAGCATCGATCGATGCAGAGATTCGGCATCTTCAGGCGATTGCGCAATATCACGTTGGCAAAATCTGGGGGTACGCCAATGGGATCGCAATTTATGGCCACGGCATTATGTATCACTACGCCGTGGGCGCAACGGGCACGATTTATTGGCTGCGCAACCTGAGCGACATTCTTTGGCACTGTGGTCATGGCATCGGCAACAACACAACCGTCGCCGTCCACACGCCGATTGGGGGTCAGCAACACCCAACCGATAAGCAGTGGAATGCAAAGGTCATGCTTTTTGATGCATTGGCCGAGGATCGTGGCTTCAATGCAAAGTCGAACACAAAAGGGCATATGGAGTGGGGGCAGAGCGAATGCCCCGGCCCAGTGCTTATGCCAATGCTTGATGCATGGCGCAAGGAGCCAGTCATCAAGCGCTATCGCATTAAGTACAACGATGCGAATTGTCGGCAAGGCCCAGGGCTGAACTTTCCTATAGCCGCCACGTTCCAAGCAGGTCATGAATTCGATGGCAAGCGCATCTTGGGTCAATCCATTAATGGCAATCCATGGTGGATTCATCGCGATACCGATGGCATCGGAATGTTTCACGACTCGTTGTGTGAGGAGGTCTAATTGGACGTTTTCATTGGTATCACGTTGATTGTGCTGTTGATCGTTCTTGTGGCGCGATCCCTTGCTCGCTTGCATGTCGATGTCAACAACCTGCTGGCTGGCACCCATCATTTGATTGATCGCCCACCAGCGTGGCGCACGGGCAAACCCGACCGCTCCCACCGTCGCCGGAACGCACGCAAAACGACGTCACGCCCATAAGGCGTGGAACGCAATCTTATTCCTATCCGCCGCGCCAGCGGCGACATCACTGAAGTAGGCCATGATGACCAATGAAGTACACGACAACCTCAAATATGTAACAGATAAGCCCTTAACCAAAAAGGAGCAGGCGTTTGTGTATGAGTATGTCAAAGACTTCAACGGTACGAAGGCCGCTCAGCGAGCAGGCTATTCGGAGGACAATCCTCGCGCTGCATCCGTGACCGCAAGCCGCATGCTAACAAAAGCTAACATCATGCGCGCGATACGAGCCTTAGTGTCCGAACGCGCCATGAGCGCCGATGAGGTACTTGATCGCTTAGCCCGCATTGCACGCGGCACGATCGAGCCATTCATCACTAAGGCCAATGCGATCAATCTGAAAACTGTGGAGGCGCAGGTGGACATCGGGCTAGTGCGCAGTTTTCAGGAAGGAACGTCCAAAGTCGGTGCGAAGCTGGAGTTGCACGATGCACTGAAGGCACTGGAGCTGATTGGCAAGGCCAATGGCGCACTGACCAATATCAAAGATTCGTTGTTGGCCAACCTTGATGTGAGCAAGCTCACACCAAACCAAATTCGGGCTATTGCCGCAGGCGAGGATATCATCGATGTCTTACTTAATCCCTAATACCAATCTGCGCATTAAGCCGCCACTGACCCTGCAAGTGCGTGCGAAGGCCATCCTTGAACTGCGCGAACGCGGCTTGGAGGATGTATCCCCGTTTGAGGAGTATCAGTTTAATCCTGAGGGCTACACCAAGGACAAGCTGGGCTGGCAGCCATGGCGCGGTACGGGCATCGACGAGCCTGGGCAGGTTGAGATTTTCGAGGCCTATACCCATGCGTTACGCCAACAGTTTGAACGAGAAAAGTACGAGAACGGCGAAGCCTACGATGAAACCGTGTGGCAGCCCGGGCAGATCATCAAAAACCGGATACGGATCGAAGCAGGCCACGGGGTAGGCAAGACCAAAGGCATGAGCGCCTTAGTCAGCCATTTCTTAGATTGCTTTCGGCCCAGCATTATCTACACCTTTGCTCCGAGCTGGGATCAAGTGAAAAAGCTGCTCTGGAAGGAAATCAAAACCGACCGCAAAAAGGCCAAGCTGCCCGGTCGGATCCTGGAGACCTGTGAAGTCATCATCGACGACAACCATTTTGCGAGTGGAAAGTCAACCGATGATAGCAATGGCAAGGGTGGCGAGCGGGTGCAAGGGCAGCACGGCAAGTTTTTGATGTTTGTGCTCGACGAGGCCGAAGGCATTCCCAAGTTTGTCTATGAGGCTATCGATTCGATGACGAGTGGCGGGATTGTGATTGTGCTCATGATTGCCAATCCCAAGACCCGCAATAGTCATTTCTATCACCAAGCGAAGTACAGCAACGTGCTCTCGATGCGCATGAGTTGCTTACAGCATCCGAATGTGGTGGCTGATAAAACCGTGGTGCCAGGGGCCGTGAAACGCAGTTATGTCACGGACATGATCGAAAAGCACTGCCACGAAGTGGATGGGCCAAACGCGGACTTATTCCACTTCCAAGTGCCATGGGATGCTACAACGTGGTATCAGCCAAATAATGAATTCATGTTCCGCGTGCTTGGTATTCCACCCGAGAACGCCAGTATCAATACCTTCATTCCGGTTGGTCGGTTCGAGGCAGCGGTCAAGCGTGGCAAACAGCCCATGGCCACTGGAACTGTTGACCAAACCAAAGCGCGGATCGGGGTGGACTGTGCGCGCTGGGGTGATGATACCGGAGCGGTGTATTTGCGGCACAACGGGCGGATTAATAAGGTTGCGCGCATCGAGCAGCAAAACACCTTTGTCTATGTTGAGCACATTAAATTCGCTGCCTTGAAGCTGCCTGAGGATGTAACCAGTCTGCATATTCGCGTTGATGGCACCGGTGGCTTTGGGGCTGGGATTATCGATCGCTTATTAGTTGATCCCGAATTGCGGCGACGCTTTCGCGACTATCAGGTGATCGAGGTCCTGTTTGGGGCGCTGCCCTCGCCGCATAACAGCGACGAGTACGCCAACTGCGTGACCGAGATGTACGCTGAAACCGCAGAGGTCTTGAAAGATATTGCCATTCTTCAGCCCGCCGAGCAGCTCGAAATTGATTTGACCGATCGTCAGTATGGCTATCAGTCGAAGGGGCAGTTAGAGCTGAAACGACTTGAACCCAAGGATGATTTTCGCAAACGCCACAAGCATAGTCCTGACGATGGCGATGGCCTCGTCTTATGTGGCGCTCCTGACTTTTGCTTTGATCACCTGCTAATAAGCAATGACGATGAAGCAATGCCTGGCTCATGGGGGAGCTATTAATGCCAACGGCCTTTGACAATCTTTCCGTGGAATCAGCAAAGAAGCGGCTGCCTGTTACGCCCGAAAGCGTCAAGAGCGCCGTGCTCTTTCGCGATGGCGATCACTGGCAAGGTGGCGCAGCGTGGACTGGGCCAACACCCGCCGCGGGCGATAAAAATGCCTCTGAGGTTATGACCCGTATCCAACGCGAGTTTGTCTCCAGCAACGTGATTGCCGAGGTGGTTGAACGCCACATGAACGGTGCAATTGGCCGTGAGCCACAGTGGGGCTATGCCGTCCGTCGCCCACTGCTAGATGAGGAACAACCAACCGATCCCGAGCAAGGCTTAATCGACGAGGCCGAAGCGGCCATGACGAGCTGGTGGGATCAGCGCAATGTGTTAAGCATTTTGCAGGAATCAATTGCCACTGCCGTGGTGTATGGACGCGCTGTCCTGCGCTTGTTTATTCCCCCTGCTGCGGTCGAAGGCGGGGTGATTCAACGGCAGCCAACCTTGGCCGATGCCTTGAATCTCATTTGGCTCGATGTGCTGGCCCCAGAGCAAGCGGGTGTCAGCCGCGACAAAGCCACCATGCAAGCCTGTGGCGTGTATGTCTACACCAACGACGACAAAACAGAAGTTGCGGAAGTGACCTTTCTTGATGGTCTTGATACGGTGGTGCGCACCCTCGAAGGGGAGGCCGTGACGGGCGAAACGCGGCTGCCGCTGATGGGTCACTTACTGATGCTCGAAATTACCTGCAAGCCCATCATCAGCCTGTCGATGCAGCAGATGCAAAAGGCCTTAAACATGACCTTGACCATGCTCCAACACAACATCGTCATCAGCGGCTTTGTCGAACGGGTGTTGTCGAATGCCCAAATGCCCTACGACGAGGTGGACGATCCGGCGAATCCCAATCAAAAGATGCGCGTGTATAAGCCCTATGACATTGGCCCCGGCAAAACGACCAATCTCGTGGGTGTACCAATTCGGGATGAGCGCACGAAGGCGATCACGGGCTATACCAATCCATCAGTGCAGTGGCGCGACCCATCGCCCGTCACAACCTTTGTTGACACCGATGCCGCCATTTATCGCCGCATGCTCAACGAGTGTAAGCAGCTGCATGCGCTATTGAGTGGGGATGCCGTCGCCAGTGGCGAAAGTCGCAAACAGGCATTGCTCGATTTCGCGATGGCGCTTGGGCCAACGGCCACCGCCATCAAGCAGCTGGTGCGCTGGCTGCTCGAAGCGACCTTAGCCTTAGCCGCACACTTTGCTGGCCGACCGAACGCCTTTGATAGCCTGCGCGCGGATGTGACCCCACGCCTGTGGCTGGGCAGCTTAAGCAGCGAAGAGCGTAACTTTTTATTAGCAGCCTATGAAAAAGGGGCTATCAGCCACGACCTGTTCTTAAGCTTGATCGATGTTGAGGATGTGGATGCCGAGAAAGCCCGGATTGCGGCGGAGCAGGAAGCTAAGCAGATTCAGCAAACCCGCACGCTGGCAGCCGCGCTCGCAACCAACCAAGCGCGGCTCGATAGTGGTGCTGCCAGCACCGGCTTGGAGCAACCCGAATGATCGACGCGGTTGCCATTGCCAATCAATTTCGTGCTGAGCTGCTCGCAATGAATGCGAGCGCCATGAACGATCTGACGAAACGCTGGCGCACAGTGGAAGCCGCCTTGAAGGCTGAAATTGAGGCCTTAGCATTTCAAATGAGTCAGGCCAAAGCTGACGGGCAAACGGTCAGCGAATCGCAGCTGTATGCAAACGATCGCTACCAAGCGTTGTTGATCCAACTCCAGCGGGAATTAGCGAAATATAACGCTGATGCAGCGGCGCTGATTCAAGCCCAGCAACTGAGTTTTGCCAGTATGGGAGCCGAGCAGGCGACCGCGTGGTTGCGCTACTCCGGCGCGATTCAAGGGTCATTCAATCAGTTGGGCAGCGGCGCATTTGAAAACATTGTTGCTTTAGCCCGCGCTGGCAATCCCTTGGATGTATTACTGAACAACGCCTATCCGGCAACGGCCCAAGCTATCACCGATGAACTGCTGAAGGGGTTGGCGTTGGGAAAGAATCCACGCACAACCGCGCGGAATATGGTCAACGAAGGGCTAACAACCAGTCTTAATCATGCCTTGCTAGTGACGCGGGATCAGTCGGTTCGGGCATCACGGTTGGCCACGTTGCAGCAGTATCAAACGAGTGGATTAGTCGTGGCTTATAAGCGAGTTGCGGCACGCCAACGGCGCACCTGTCTGGCCTGTTTGGCACTCGACGGCACGGTGTACCCAACCAATGTGATGATGCCGCTGCACCCGCAATGCCGATGTGCTGTACTCCCAATTTTAAGGAACCGCGAGCCGCTGGCGATGCCAACAGGTAAGCAATGGTTTCTGGAGCAGAGCGCAGACACGCAACGGAAGATGCTTGGCCCAGGTCGGTATGGGCTATGGGAACGTGGCGCGTTTCAATTCGAGGATTTAGCGACGGTGCACAGCGGTGGGGTTTGGGGCGCAAATGCCCAAGTTACCACGGTGGCCGCACTGCAAAGGATAGGACGATGATGGAACCTAATGATCTCATGCAGGCACTACGTGTAGCGATTCCAACAGAACAGGTGATTCATGAATCACTGCGTGAATCGTTTCAAAAATTGAGCCACAGCCTTGAAGGGTTTGTGGTACTCAATCCACCACCGCAACTATTCGATGATTTCATGCATCCACGCATCCATCCATCCCGCGTTGGTGATCCACCAGCGCAAGGGTGTGACGCGGCACCAAATCGCAAACCAAAACCATGGGAATCGGTTCGCTGGCAGCCACGCCGGAAATACTAAAAGCAGTCTAGTCATACAGGAGTAAATCGCAATGGTTCGCTTTTTTCGCTCAGTCAAACTTTTTACCGCTGATAACGGTGGCGGCGGCTCTGGCGGCGCTAGTGGTAATCCAGCACCAGCAACCCCGCCTGCCAATCCACCGGCGAACCCGCCCGCTAGTGGCAGTGGTAATCAACCCGATATTGCGGGGCAAATTGCCAATCTCGTTGCCCGCCAAGGTGGCCCAGATGCAGCGCTCATGCTGTTGATGCAGGAGAACTATCAATACCGCGATCAGAATCGCCAGCTGCGCGAGCGCACGCCGGAGGGTTCTGTAGTACTCAGCGGCGATGATGTACAGCGCTGGCGGGATTATCAGGCACTTGGGCAGCTCGATGAATTACGCATCCGTTTGACCGAGCGCGAGCAAGCCCAAACCGAGCTCGCCACGTTGCGCACCCAAGCGACCATTCGCGGCGTTGCCGAAGCGATGCAGTGGAAACCAAGTGTCTTAGAGCGCTTGGCAGGCAATGTCACCTTTGTCACCAAAACCGAGGGCGATACAACCACGATCAGCGTCAAGGACGGCGACGTGGAAACCTCACTCCAAGCCTATGCCGACAAGCACTGGAGTGAATTCATGCCCGCCCTCACGACTGATACAGCCCCTGCACGGAGGGGAACGAACTTTGTCCAGCAAGGTGCTGGCAATGTCAAAAAGACCGATGTTATGACAACCCATAACCAAAAGATGGGTTATAGCGTCCCAAAGCGAGGTAATTAATGGCCGACGTAAACACCTATGCAAACCAACTGACCAGCCCAGCATGGGCGGGCGACTTTCTCAATCGTGAACACCTGATGCCTGGCGGTGCAAAGGTCGATGCAAACCAGTTCATGGCAACCGATGGCGCTGTGGTCACATTGACCGCCAACGCCTTAGTCAATGCTGTGAGCATCGCGGTTTCAGCCTTGGCGAACCCAATCCCGAGCGGCACGCAGCTGCGCTTTGGTGCTGGCAAGTATGCCTACACGACTGCCAATGCAACGGCGGGCGCAGTGACCATTGCGGTCGAAGCGTTGCCGGTGGCGCTGACCAACGGCGATAAGGCCACCTATAAGGGCACAGGCATGAAGCCCGTCACCATCGTGAGCGGTACGTTGCTTGGCCGCACGTGGGCCGAGCGCGATGCAGGCACGGCCTTTGGCCCCGCTGCTGATATCGATGAAGATATTTTCTTCTTGGCTCAAGACATTACCGATGCCAGCAAAAACAATGATGCTGACTTGTATCGCCATGGTGGCATCGTGAAAGAAAACTTTGTACCAGGCTGGGCGAATCTGAGTAGCACGTTGAAGGCGTTTGTGCGCAGCCGTTACCAATGCACCGTTGGCAAAGCCTAAGCAGGGCGAAGGCAACCTAGTTTATTCATCAATCTGTTTAGGAGTTTCGTTCGATGGATTTAGCAACCTTAATTGCTCAAGCTCGCGCTGATGGCACGCTCATCAATTTAGCGCGGAATGTGTTGGCCCAGTTCGGGCGGCCACAACGGCGCTATCTTGGCGCGGAGTTATTGCCCGAGCGTACCGTGGAAGAAAACCAATATACCGAGGATGCGATTCGCTATCGCACCGTCGTGGCCAATGGTGGCACACGGTATAGCCCCGCGCAAAAGAAGGGGGGCGACCTGATCGGAACGTTCGATGTCAAACTGGCCCATAGCGATATTGCCCGCGAATTGACGGGTCGCGACTATGACATCCTGTTGCGCTACTTGGGCCGCAATGCCTCGATGGAAGCGATTGCCGCGCTGACGAATTGGGCTGAAACCACCATTAACTTGGCGTTGATTGAGGTCAACGAAGTTTGGCGCTGGCAAGCGATTGTCGATGCTGCTGTGGTTATTGAGGGTGATAACGCCTTCAAAGAAACCGTGCAATTTGCCAATCCTGCTGGTCATCGGGTCAACGTGGCGGGCGATTGGGCCAATGATAGTTACGATCCCTTCCAAGATATTTACGCCATGGCGAATTTGCTGCAAGGCAAAGGCTACACCGTGGGTCGGATTATCACCGGCACGCCCGCGCTCACCAAGTTGTCGCTCAACAAAAACGTGCGTGCCCGCACCAGCCACTATGTAACCAACAATGGAGGCGCGTTAGAGTTGGCCGCTGGGAGCGCGAGCTTGGCCGGAATCAATGCGGCCTTGCAATTGAATAATTTGCCGCCAATTGAGCGCTATGACCTGCGCTATCGCACCCAACAAGGCGATGTGCGATTCCTGCACGAACAAGCCTTCGTGATGGTGGCCCTCACAGGGCAAAACGAAGAACTTGATTTGCCGGATGCTGAACAAAACCTCATCACCGACACCTTGGGCTATACCGCGATTGGTCGGGCCGCTGGCCAAAGCGAGCCAGGCCGCGTGATTCGAACTGAGCACTTTGAAAACAAACCACCGCGGATCGAAGGCGAAGGCTGGCAGTCCTCGATGGTCGTAATCACCGACCCTGAAGCAATCGCGGTGTTGAAAAACATCTAGGTAGAGCGGAGAAGGTTTACTAATTCAGTTCTTTCAAAGGAGCAATCTCATGGCTGATGTAAAACTCACCTTAACCGAGGCGTGGATTCTGAGCGGCACGACCTATGAGCCTGGCACACATACGCTCGATGAATCAATTGCCAACATTTTGATTAAAGCCGAAGCGGCGAAGAATCCAACACCCGTTGAGCCAATCCCCGTCGCAGCCGTGCAGCGCGCCAACAATCCTGCAACACCCAACGCCGACGGGAATGCTGCATCGGGCACACCCAGTGGCGAACAACCAAGCGGCGAGCCAGAAGGCACACCAGTGCTCGAAGCAATTGTTGGTAGTAAGGCTGCCGCCAGCTTGGCCGCAGCGGGCTATACCAGCTATGGCGATGCGATTGCCGCTGATGATGCCACATTGAGCGCCATTGATGGCATTGGCGAAGCCACGATCAAGAAATTGCGCGAGCACAAGGCGGCCTAAGTATGGCACACACGGACGCTTCGATTAAAGAAGTCATGCAGGAAGAGTTACTGGAAACCGCGACTGTCCTGAACTGGACGGACGTGGAGAACCCAGGCTACAAAAGCGCATTACGACGCACATTGCGACGGCTGAATCTGCCAAATGTCGCAGCATCAGCCAATGATCCGCTGCTCGAAACCGTGGCCATCATTGAAGTCTGGCGCAGCGTGGCCAATGCGACCGTCACCGCGATTAATTACGAAGCCGACGGCGGGTCGTTCAATCGCAAAGATATGCACGACCATGCGGTGCGCATGCTGCGCCAGCTCGAAGCCGAGTTTGTCACTAATCAACCCGTTGTCGTCGAAGAAGCACCGATCAGCGGCACGCTCGATACCTTTAGTCGGTGGTAGGAGAACCCAATGTTGCCGATGCACCCCAATGAAGTAGCAGCAATGCAGCAACCGCACATCGATGCGATGCGCGACCAGTGTGTGCTCATGGAGCCACAGAAAACAGCGAGCCGCTACAACAAACCTGTGACTGCCTACATCGATGCAGGGTCAACGGTGTGTGGGTTCAACCCGAGTGCAGCCAATGGGAGTGCAAGCGACGAGGTGTTAGACACCACAGCGGTTGTGCTGACGAAGCCAACCCTGCGCTTGCCTGCCGGAACTGTGATTGCCGCGTCATGGCGCGTGCGCATCACCCATCGGAATGGGCAGGCACTGACGACCGCTTTATTGTTCGATGTGGTTGGCGATCCGGCGACGATTGGCACGGCCATCGTTGTGGAGCTGGCCACCGTGACTCGCGAGGAGGTGTAGCCATGGCGAAGCGCGGCAAGGGCACGGCCCACTATCAATCCTTCGCCAAGCAATTCCGCGTGCGCATCGAAGATGCGACTCGTGATCTGTTGAACGAAGCGGCCATTGCGGGTGCTGGCTATGCCCAGCAAAACATGGTGGCCAACGATTCGATTGATACAGGCTTTGCGTTGAATAGTATTCACGCGGTCTTGGTCAATGGGCAAGCGGTTGCGGCATCCAGCGTGGAATTGACCGATAAACAAGGCGAGCTGGTGCAGCGCACATCCGCTGGGCTGCCTGCCATGGGCGACAACACCAGCGCGGTCGGCTGTGCTGCCAGCTATGCCATCTTTATTGAGATTCGCGAGCCGTTTTTATTTCCCGCTATCGATCAGGTGAAACAAGACTTTGGCGGGATTGTGCAGGTCGTGCGCCGGAAGCGAGGCCGCTAAATGGTTGATCTATTCGCCGCGATTATCGACTTCATGGGCACGCCTGCTGTGACCGCCATCGTTGCAGATCGGATATGGCCTGGTCCAGACTTGCCCGAAGGCTATACGCCGGATGTTGGCCCAGCCATTCTGTTCGTGGTGCGCGGTGGTGGCTTCGATTACAACCGCCGCGTGCTCAATCCATCGTTGTATGTGCGCATGTATGGCAAGGATGATGGCACGTGCATCGACCTGTGGCAGGTGTGCTGCGATGCGTGGATGGATAAAGGCAATGGCGTAACGCGCTGTAGGCCGGATAGCACGGCAATGCCGCGCCTGCTCCGCACGCAAGAAACCCACTGGTTGTTCGCCCTCAGTGGGTGGACGTTTCACATCAAAAACTATTAGTTCATGTAGAAGGAGGCTGCAATGCCAGTCGATGTTGCCGCAATTACCATGACCAATGCGGTGCTGTATTACGCGCCCTTAGGCACAACCCTGCCTGCTGACACGCTTGTCGCTGGCGGCACATGGCCTGTGGGCTGGGTGCGCTTGGGTTTATCCAGTGCCCCGCTCGTGTTTGCCTATAACTACGAAACCAAAGCACCCGAAATCCAAGAAGCCATGGGTGCAGTCAAGCGCAAAAAGGTCAGCGAAGAAGGCACGCTCGAAACCACCATGGCCCAACTCGATTTTGCTGGTTTACCCCAAATCTGGGGCGGCTCCAATGTGGTGACTGCACCTGGCGTTGGCCAAGTGGGCAAAGAAACCTTCAAAATCGGCGGCGCGAGCCAAATGCCCGTGCGCATGTGGGGCTTTGAGGGTGAGCAAGAGGACGACAACGGCCTCGTATTCCCCGTGCGCGGTTTTATCTATCGTGGCACCGGTGAAGAAGGTGGTGAGTTGGAATTCAGCAAAGAAGATTGGCTGGGCGTTCCCTTCAAAATCTCAGCCCTGGAAGATTTATCGAAGCCCAAGGGCGAGCGCCTGCTTCAGCTCGTGCGCGTGACTGCACCCGCAACCGTCTAGTTCGCAGGGAGCGTGAGAAGGTTTTTGTTTGTTTTCTAGCATATAAAGGATAAAGACCATGGCTCAGGTAATGTTGTCGTTAACCATTGGCCGCGAAGTCAAAGAGATTCGCAAGCTGCCTTTTCGAGAGAATCAGGTATTCAAAAAGAAACTGATCGAGGTAGCCAAAAAGGTCATGCCCCAGATCGGTCAGATGGGCAAACCGCCCGAAAAAGACGAAGATGGCAACCAATCAGGCGAAGCCTTGACCGCCTACATTGTGTCGATGCTGGAATCCGTCGATGGCTTGCTCGAAGAGGCCTTTAACCTTATCGTCGATTACGGCAGACTGCCTCAGTCAACGGGTGATGAAATTCTTGATGAAGAAATTATTGACGCATTTCTGTGTGTAGCAAGCGCAGCCGTACCGTTGGGAAAGTTGAAAGTTTTGGCAGCGGGCTTTTCGAGCATTGGCTAAATAAAGCGACGTATACCAGCGATGTCATTGAACTAATGTATGCCGTGTATGGAATTCCGCCCGATCAGCTCTATGAAGAAACCGTGCTGGAATTACTCCCATCCTATTTAAGCCGAACCTATAACGAACGCGAACAACAGGCTATCTTGGTTGCGAATAAGGTTGGGACGATGCTGTTTGGCGATGACAAGGGGAAAGGAAAAGGCAAAAAGAAAAAGGGTACAACAACCCAGTCAACCCAATCGAAAACCCGATCGGATGTCACCTATATGAGTGCATCGCAGCTCATGGCGAGTATGAAAGCGCGATCGGTCCAAGCGTAATCAAAACCAATTGGAGAATTGCCCAATGACGACAAAACAACGATTTTTGAATACCATCGCTCGCATGCTAATTATTCTTGCAACAGCCATCATCGCGCTTGCGAAGAGCATCACGACGAAGCCAGCCCCGCGTCACCATGTCATCAACTATATGACTGCGCGCCAACTGATGGCAAGCATGAAAGCCCGCTCAGTCGAAGTCTAAACACGAATCGGAGAACAAACTTTATGGATGCAGATACCACGATGTGGATCGCCATCCATCGCGCGTTGATAGCCATTGCCAAAGCGATCGACACCTACAAAATTAAGCCTGGTCGCAAGGCACAACCCAAAACCAAATAGTTCTATGCAACCCGCGCACCTGCGCCGCTTCATAGGAAACAAAGCCGCCGCGATGGATTAGCCCACGCGCCCGCTTTTCACGATTCAGTCAGTAATCGTGGGATGGGCGCGTGGGCGTTCTATTCCCCCAGTAAAGGCGGACGGCTATGGCCGATGAAGAAGAACTAGGGCGTGCCATTATTAAAATCGGCGCGGATGATGCCGAGCTTGACCGCTCAATCAGCAACGCCGAGAACAAAGCCAAAGGCTTCGCGCAATCACTGGCGGAGAGCTTAAGTAGCGCCATTACCACGGCGGTGACTGGAGCCGTGGCCGCCGCCAGCGCTGCGCTGGCAGCTCTGGCCGTGACCGGCGTAAACGCCTTCGCCGGATTCCAGCAACAAATGAACAGCGTGTTCACGCTCTTGCCAGGCATTTCGCAACAGGCCATGCAGGAGATGGGCGAGCAGGTCAAAGACTTTGCCGTGGAGTTTGGCGCGCTGCCTGAGAAGGTGATCCCCGCGCTCTATGAAGCGTTGTCCTCAGGCGTACCCAAAGACAATGTATTTTCCTTCCTTGCTACGGCGCAGAAAGCGGCTATTGGCGGCGTAACCGACACCCAAACCACGGTGGACGGCCTGACGAGCGTGGTTAATGCCTACGGCGCGGACGTACTCAGTGTGCAAGCGGCGAGCGACCAAATGTTCACCGCTGTAGCCTATGGCAAAACCACGTTTGCAGAGATGGCAAGCACGCTCTACAACGTCAACCCCATTGCGGCCAGCTTGGGCGTATCGTTCAGCGATGTATCAGCCGCCATTGCCGCCATGACCGCGCAAGGCGTACCGACCGCGCAAACCACCACGATGCTGCGCCAGCTGTTTGTGGAATTATCACAATCCGGTGGCGAAGTCTCTGATTTATTCCAGCAACTGTCTGGCACCTCGTTCAAGAGCTTTGTTGCCAGTGGCGGCGATGTGCAGCAAGCACTCCAGCTGCTGGAGCAGCACGCCAATTCCAGCGGCGTGGGCATCAATGATCTGTTCAGCAGTGTCGAAGCAGGCAGCGCAGCGCTCACCTTAACAGGCCGTGGCACGGAGATGTTCACGGGCGCACTGGAATCCATGCAGAACAGCGCAGGCGCAACCGAAGCTGCCTACCAGCAAATGGATCAGGGCTTGACGCGCTCGATGGATTACCTCAAAGCCGAATTCAAGGTTTTGCAAACCGATGTGGGCAATGCCCTAGCACCCACAGTGCAGGCCTTCGCTGATTGGCTACACGAGGCCATGCCCCGCATCAGTGCTGTGGTCGTGGGAGCCTTCGAGCGCATTGGTTCAGCGGTGCAAACCGTTGGCCCGTATTTCGCGCAATTTGCCAGCACTGCCAGCGAAGCCTTTGGCCTGTTTATCGATTTAGCATCGAGCGCAATTCAGTGGGGCAGCAACATTGCCACGCAGTTGGCCAATGGGATTATGGGCGGAGCAGGAGCCGTCGTCGATAGTCTTTCGTACATTGGCGACCTCGTGACCTACTGGCTCGAACCCCATTCGCCGCCCAAACTGTTGCCCAATATCGACACATGGGGCCGCGATACGGCGCAAGTGTGGATGGATGGCTGGAATGATGCGCGGCTGCCCACCGATGGGCTACTGGCCTACCTCGAAAGCGAACTGAAATCCATTGAGGATGCGCAGCAGCGGGTCAAGGAAGCGGCGCAAGAAAAGCAGCTGTTGGCCATGATCAACAGCACCGGCGGCAAAGACAGCGACCGCGAGCAGGCCAAGCTGGAGTTGGCCGCGCTGAAGCTGCGCCAAAAGATTCGCGAGGAGCAGGCCAAGGCCGCTGAACAAGAGGTTAAAAAGCCCAAGGCAACCGGTGGCGGGGGTGGCGGCGGTGGCAAATCGCCCATGGACGACGCGGCCAAGAAAGCCGAAGCCGCTGCCCGTGCGCAATGGGAATACAACTTCAGCGTGGCCGGAACGGCTGACCGTTTGCAGATGCTTAAGGACAAACAAGCAGGCTATGCCACGACTGACGCGGAATACTGGCGCTTGCAAGGCCAAATCAATCAGGAGGAACAAAAACGCCAAGCTGAGCTGGACAAACTGGCCAAGGAACAACGCGAATACGAATTGAGCCTCATGTCCACCGAGGATCAGCTGGCACGCTTGCGCCAAGAGCAGAGCCAGTACGCCGAAGGCAGCGAAGAATACAACGCCATTCAGAAGGATATCAATAAGGCCGAGCAGCAACGCCAACGCGAGCTGGATGAAGTCAAGCGCAAGCAAGAGGAAGCGGCCAAAGCCGAGCGTGATTATCAGTATGCCACGGCTGATACTGCTGGCAAGCTGGCAATCTTGCAAGGTGAGCTGGCCAACACCAATGCCGACCAATCCGAATACTGGCGCATCAAAACCCAAATCTCGCAGCTCGAAGCCCAGCAACAAAAGGAGTTAGAAGCTTCCGCCGAGAAGATGAAGGGTGTGGGCGGCGCGGCCAAGGGCGCAGCCAAAGGCGTGGGTGCATTAATTCCACCGTTGGGTGGGATCAAAGACAAAGCCGAGGAAGCCAACCAAGCGCTGAACGATGCGTCGAACGGCGCAAGCGCTGCCACTGATCGCTACACCGACCTGAAGGATCGCCAGCAAGAATTCGTTGCGACCGCTGCACCTGTGCCTTCGCTGATCGACCGGATTCGCAGCGCCTTTACCCAGGCAGCGCCCTTCATCGAATTGGTAAAAGGCGCATTGGGCGGGATTGCGGTGCTCTTCACTGGGATGCAGCTCGTATCGCTGTTCCAAGGCTTAGGCGTAGCGGTGGCCGCACTCGTGTCACCGATGGGCTTGCTCGTGGCTGGCGCGGCAGCGCTTGGGCTGGCATGGCAAACCAACTTTGGCAATATCCGCACGATTACCACCGAGGTGTTCACATCCATTCAGACCACGGTGCAAACCGCGTGGGGCATTATCACCGGCTGGTTCCGCGAGAACGGCGAGCAGGTGGTGACATTCCTGCGCGATGCGTGGGGACGGATTGAAGGTATTGTCAGCACCGTGCTTGGCGCGGTTGGCACGGTCATTCAAACCGCGCTTGGCGCCATTAGAACCTTCCTGCAGGAGCATGGCGAGGAAATCAAGGGCACGCTCTCGCTGGCGTGGGAGACGATTCAAACCGTCATCGATGGTGCACTCGACATTATTGATGGCGCGATTGTTCCGGCATTCCAAGGCATTGCGACCTTCATCAGCGAGCATAAAGACCAGATCACGGGCGTGCTGAGTGGCGCGTGGTCGATTATCAAGGGTATCGTCGAAGCCGCCATGAGCGTGATCCAAGGCGTGATTAAAACCGTGAGCGCCGTGATCAAAGGCGATTGGTCAGGGGCATGGACGGCGATTAAGGATATGTTCGCGGGTATCTGGAATGGCATCGTTGATGTTGTGACCGGAGCGCTCGAAGGTATTTGGAATCTGCTGGTCATTGCGTGGGATCTGATTGGCACGGGCATCAGCACGGCGTGGGACGGGATCAGCGGCTACTTCAGCACGATGTTCGGTGGCGTGCTCGACAACCTGAGCGGGTTCCTCACCAAGTTCAAGGACATGATTGGCGGCGCGTGGGACTGGGTGAAAAAGGCCTGTGACTGGCTCTGGGAGAACATCGCAGGCGGGATGGTCAAATCCTTTGAGGGCATTCTGAATGACTTGAAAAAGCCCATCAATGCCGTGATTTGGGCCGTCAATAAGTTGATTGAAGGAGCCAATACCGTCAGTTCGTCCCTCGGCATGGGCACGATTCCGCTGATTCCGACCTTGGCCGAAGGCGCGAAGAACTGGGCGGGGGGCTTGGCCTTCGCGTCCGAGCCGTGGCTGGGCGTGGAGGCGATGCGAACGCCAAGCGGCGACTTTGCATTGCTCCCGCCGGGTATCAGCAACATTCCCCGTGGCGCGGAGGTATTCACGGCTGAGGAAACCCGAGGCATGGCGGCGCGCATGCGTGTTCCGCAAGGCGGGATGGTTGGCGCACACGGCCTTGACGGAGCAGGTGGACCAACCATCATCAATAACTACTACACCTACACCACGAATGTCGATGCACGCGAGGCCATGAATCCCGCAGCTATCGAAGCCGCCGCCATCCGTGGCGCTGAAAAGGCCATCAAGAAATATACCGAAAAAGCCACTATGCAGAAGAAAACCAATCCATTTGGCAAATAACCAATCGACCTATTAACCAAACCAAAACCCCGCCTAAAGGAGGCGGCCTGTATGACCACAATGCAACTGTTACGCAATGGCAGCGTCGTGATTGACCTCATGCCAGGCGTGAATCCAACCGAAGGAACGACCAGTTATTGGCTCGTCGATGGCTCGTGGCAACCCCACGTGCCCCAACGCGATCGGCGCTTGATCTCCAATGGCGAACAATTCATGCCCAGTGTGCAATCGTTCGCCGTGAACATCTTTGGCGGCACGAATGAAGATCAAGCGTGGACAGCCTATCACGCGCTCATGGCGTTGCTCGATGATGCTGAGCGCTTCTATGAAGAAGGCTATAGCAGCGCGGTGGTATGGCGCACCAAACCAAGCGACAACACGGTGCATAGCGACATGCAGGTGATTGGGCGCGCTGGTGATACACCGATGGTTGGCACATCGCCATCCTTGATCCAAGACAATGATGCCTGGTGGATTCTCAACGTGCCCGTGACCTTCTTGGCGCGCCCGTTGCGCTGCGCAGCGGCAGCAAGCACGAGCAGCACCACTGCCAGCGCGGATGTTGCGCTGATTCACCAACCAAACTTTAGCGGCAGCGCCGCACCGCTCGAAAGCCCAACCAATCTCACGTTTAATGTGGCCGCAGCAGCGTCTGGGGGTGCAGCCACTGGCCTGATTGCCATTGCCCCACGCGGCAAAATGGTCAAAAGTGCCGCATGGAATTTTGCCGATAATTCGGCCAACTGGGTGCAACAAAACCAAGCCGCAGGCGTGTATGCGATGAACAACCGGCTGCTCTTCTATAATGCGCCGTTCGCAACCTATCAAACATCGCCGAACGTGATGAATGATGTTGGCATACTGAATAGCCGCTCGATTATCCAATGGGCCAGCATTCGCACGACCGCACCATTTCTGATTACGCCGATTATCCGCAGCAATGGCGCATCGATTGAAGGCCGCGCCACGTTGGTGGATAGTGCCACACCCATCATTGTGCCCTTGGGCCAAATCAGCTCGCCAACCGTGATCACGGCCCACCACCTTAAGCTGTTGAACCTGACCAATTCGGGAGCCATCTACATCAATGCGATTCTTTCGATTGCCGCCGATGCAGGGGGCTGGGGTGTCATTCCATTTGCATCAATTCCACTCCCAACCGCAGCCACAACGATCAGCGTTGATGCGCGCTACCTCAGCAATCCCGATGCGAACCTGACATACACCAGCGGCGGGGTAACGCAGCCTGTCGCAACCGATACCAACCCGCTGCTCTTAACCAAAGACCTGCAGCTCGATGTGAATCTGTTCGCCGTCAATGGCAGCTCGTGGAGTCCAACCGGACTGAACGCTGCCAGCGCCCGTACCATGACCGTCCAAGCATCACGCCTCAACAGCGCGATCGTTCCCTGTTAGGAGGCTGGAATGCAGTATGCAATTGCTCTTTATGATCCAGCAACGAACGTGCAGGTGGCGCGCTTTGATCGCCACGTCACCGATGCGCAGCTGAGCACCAATGGCTTAACCGCCAGCGTGCGCCTTGCGCCATTCACGGCCAAAACCTTGTATGCCCAATCCCGCATCCTGACCGCGGTCGTCTCACGGAGCGATGGTAAAATTCTGCGCTATCGCACTGTGACGTTGCGCCTGATTGACCAAGGCTTAGCCATCGAATGCCACAACCTGATTGTCGCACTCGATGATCTGGAGTACGATGGCTGGTGGTCAGTCACCAAGCTCGATGGCTGGCTGCCTGTGGAAACCGCCTCATCGACCCCCGAGCGCTGGGAAATGCGGCACGACGATGGCACAATCAGCATGTCACCGCGCAAAAATGAACAATTCAGCAACGCCAAAGGCATTGGCCGCCAATCCTTGTTTATTCCGGCGAATCTCAACAGTACCGGCTTTCAGGTGATCCAATTCGATTGGCGCGCCAAAGGCCCAACCAACTGGTTGGCAACCTTTCTGGCTGCTGAGCGGGACTACACCAGCCAAACGGGCGTGACCACCATCTCCAGCGGCAACAACGTCGCGCAAACAGGCTCGATGTGCTTTACGTTTGGCGCGCGGCCACTCGTCAGTTTTGCGATGTATTTCAACGCGGCAGCGGCGCTCTACATTGGCGAAACGGGCGACGATTATTTGAAGATTAGCAACCTGCGCGTGGCCACCACGTTTGCAAACATGGTCAACACGACCACGAGCGGCGCGATTGCCGTTGGCACCGCCTTCGTCACCGTGGCCAGCACCGCCAACATCAGCGTGGGCCAACGCCTGACCATCGAAAGCGGCGGAGCCAATAGTGAGAGTGTGATTGTCTTAGCGGTTAATGCGACCCAATTCCAAGCAGCATTTACCAAGACCCACGTGCTGGGCGTGACCGTGCGCGGGATTGTCGTGACCGATAAAGAGATCGTCGAAGATGTGGTGATCAAAACGCTGGCAACCAATCCCAATACGGGCATCAAGCAAAGCACGGCGCGCGTCAGCAAGAGTGGCCGTGATTGCCAAGAGGCGGCATGGTCAGCGAAATCGGGGTTAAGCGTCGTGCAGGAATTGGCCGACTGTGCACGCTTCGTGACCTATGTCGATGATGCGCAGTATTTCTACTATGGTCTCAAAGAAGTGGGCCGCACCTTCGCGCTCGTCGATGGCGCGATTGAGCTTGAAAAGGAGCTGGGCGACGCGACCAATCAAGTGCGCGTGGCCTACAAGAACGCCAGTAACCAGCCCATCTATACCGCCTTTGCCGAGAATACCAGCGAGCGCTATGCTCTAGGCACAGTCCGCCAACGCACGATTGCGAGCGAAACCACCGACGCAACCGAAGCGGCCACGTTGCGCAGTGTGGCCTTGCTCGATGCTGCGCCCACCATTCGCTCAAGCCTGACCGTGCGCGCCGTGCGCAACGAATACAACGTGCGCGAGCCGCTCGACATCCTTGCACGGGGCGATACGATTACCGTCGGCGATTTTTCCGGCGCAATCAATAAGCGTAGCTATACGCTCGCGGAAACAGCGGTTAATCTCATCAGCGGCGAAGTGACCGTGACACCCGAGGCCCCGATCAAGCAGCTCGACCTGTGGCTGGCGCAGGGCTAAAACAAGCGAGCACTTGGGAATTTCCCAAGTGCTCCAGCCATTTGCTCAATCCCCAACTGCATTGCACTACCGTTTCACTACCATTGCAGTACCGTTGCACTACGGCTTCACTACCACAAACATCTATCAACCCACTGCCAGAGCGGCCTAGACGGTCATTTAGTACCCCCAACACTCTTAATAGCGACTCATGACCACACCTTGACCGAATCACGTCCTTATCTTGTCCGAATCATACGAGTGTGTGAGCCTGCTGCCAGAGTGGCTAGTCGGCCATTTCGTGGGGCCAACACTCTTAATAGGGCGCTGTTAGGGCTATCAGGCTGGAGGAAACCAAAAGCGATTCTGGTATCCAGTAGGAATATCAATATTTAAATTATCTCAGTGATTAAAAATTTCAATCATCATTATCAAATGCTTTTTATCGTTATTCTTTATTCAAAGTAATCAATAATTTAATCAAATAAGAACATTTGTTCTATTATATCAAGTATAAAATCATTGAAATACAAATATACATTAGTCCTATTTCTTAATAGGACTTGAATAATATCTATTGCTATTTCGATATGTTTCCTATATAACCATACTAGACCTCCTTTCCCTAACATAGAAATCCCGTCAAAACATTTGTTCGTTATTCCTTACCTCGTTGTAATCCTTTTGAATTATGGGAGTGATTATGCAACTTGGGGAATCTAACATCCTCTATTACGGTGATAACCTTCATGTTCTGCGTAAGGATATTCCCGATGCAAGCATCGATCTTATCTACCTTGATCCTCCATTCAACTCGCAGCGAAATTATAATGTTCTCTTTAAAAATGAGTCAGGCTTTGATAGTGAAGCTCAGATTATGGCATTTGAAGATACATGGCATTGGTCTATCTCTGCTGAACAAACATATAATGAAATTGTACAAAATTCCTCGTTTCTTTTATCATCATTCATGACATCATTACGCCAAAGCTACGGAACCAATCAAATGCTCGCCTATCTTGTCATGATGACCGCTCGACTTATTGAGCTGCATCGGGTGTTGAAGCCAACCGGAAGTCTCTACCTTCATTGCGATCCAACCGCTAGCCACTATTTAAAGATTATTTTGGATATGATTTTTGGGGCTGAAAACTATCGTAATGAAATCGTCTGGAAGCGACGGCAAGGAATGCACAATACCTCACGCCGCTTTGGTTCTGTAACGGATACCATCTTTTTCTACACCAAATCAAATAAGTATGTTTTTAATAAGCAATTTGGGGAGTATAACCCCGAATACATCAAAAAGTTTTTTCGTTTTGAGGATGACAAGGGTGTCTACGCGCTAGCCGATCTTACAAACCCAGCAGACAGACCGAATTTAAAATATGAATATAAAGGCTATCCGTCGCCCCCAAAAGGATGGGCTGTTTCTCGGGAACGAATGGAGCAAATGGATCGAGAGGGAAGACTCTATTTCCCGCCCGATCCACAAGGAAGGATACGGCGCAAGCGCTATCTTGATGAGTTAGAGGGTCAACCGATTGAATCGTTATGGGATGATATTCAACCAATTTCCCCTCATTCAGCCGAAAAACTTGGTTATCCTACCCAAAAACCATTAGTTTTGCTCGAACGAATTATCCAAGCAAGCAGCAAAGAGGGTGACGTTATCCTTGATCCGTTTTGTGGCTGTGGCACCGCTGTTGCAGCAGCTCAGAAACTTGGCCGACGCTGGATCGGAATTGATATCACGAGTCTTGGTATATCCTTACAAAAATATCGGCTCCAAGCGATGTTCCCCGGCATCGAATTCAATGTTGAAGGGTTTCCCAAAGATGTTGATGGCGCAAAGACCTTGTTACAAACGGATCGCTATCAATTCCAGTGGTGGGCGTTATCGCTCGTTCGTGCCCGGCCAATGGGCGGGGAAGAAGGCAAACCCGGGAAGAAAGGGCGCGATCGCGGGATTGATGGCATCATTCATTTTATTGAAGAAATCAATGGGCAACCAAAAACAGTCATCGTTCAAGTAAAAAGTGGGCATGTGAAAAGTGGCGATATTCGCGATTTACGCGGCGTTATCGAACGTGAGCAGGCTGCCATTGGCGTGTTCCTGACGTTCGAACCTCCAACAAAGGAAATGCTTAACGAAGCACACAAGGCTGGCGTTTACGAAGCTCGTGGATGGTCTCTTGAATGCCCTCGTATTCAAATTCTGACCATTGCAGAGCTGCTTGATCCCAAAAATAAACGGCAGGTCATCATGCCACCATCATATCGAACGTTCCAAGAAGCTCCTCGCGTCATGGCGAAGCCGCAGGTTGTGCAGCATGCCCTAGATATCGCATGAACAGGTTTGATATCTAAAGTATACTGCAATCGTTCGTAGGATACTGCGCAGGCACACGAGCAAAATGACAATTCACACCACACCCCTGATCGATTGTACAGCCTGAATCAGGGGTGTGGTGTTTTAGCACTCAAATTCCAGTATCTTGAGGGATAGTGGACAAATGAAAAACCCACGCCGTGTGGTGTGGGTTTTGTGATCCCCGCGAGAGGATTCAGGTTTTTCGACTGGTAGTTGTACCTGCCCAGCAGGCGAGAACAAGCGCTACTGGTTTTAATCCCCCAACGAGGATACCGAGACTATACACGATGCGCCCAGCTGGCGCAAGCCCCGCTAAAACCACAAACGGCTCGCAAAACGGAGCCGCTTGTGGGAGAGAAGAGAGAGGAGAAGGTTTGGCCTAAGTTTAGCAAAAATAGGCTAAATGTCAATTCCAACTATCTATCATATAGATTAATCACCTCGTCAAATTGACTCCTGATACTTTCCAATTTTATTTCAAGACCATCTGACATATTATGCAAATTTCTAAAATAATCTATAGAAATTTCATATTTATTACGTGTATGGAATAGACTATAGGAAATCTTTTTATTTATATTTTGATTAAAAAAATTATGATCATCTTTTACTATAGTATATAAATCTTTCATCATATATAAAACACCATTTACCCTATTCAATATATAATGTATATTTTCATCGATTATAACTGGGTTATGTGTTTGCGTAAGTTCTTGTAAAATACTTACTTCATTATCAATATAACCTAAACTTGAATCAATAACGGAATTTATTGATGGTGACTCATTTTTTCTAGGCGGAGAATGAGTTAATTGATTTCGATATCTTCGTTCAATCTCCATCATTCTTCCAAATGCTGTATCTTGCTTCTTATCCAGAATAATTTTTTCATTAGTTGATATATCTTGTAAATCAGATAAATCTATGTTTAAGTCGAAATATTTCTTTGATGATTTAGAGAAGTCATCAAAACTATATATCATAAAGTAGTTAATACCTTTATTACACACCTCTTCAACTAGCTCTCTCCTTGCTCGTTTTTCATCCATCCAATCACTTTTATTGTCATCTGTTATCAATATAATACTATGTATATCACTATGAAATGATTCAACATGGTTAAGTATTTGTTTCCATATAAAAAAATCACCATACTTTGTAGGATATTTTTTACCATTAAAGGATAGGAAATCACCAATACTATCCTTTTTATCATCGTTGAATCCCGGTGGTATCTTTTCCGTGAAACGCCCTTCCGCCTCCCTACAAAGCGGCTCTATATCACTAACAGAAAAATTACCTCCAATATTAGTAAATATATCAAGTATTTTATTCAAAATATTAGTATTTCGTTGAATATGAGTTTTATTTTTCCGAAATTCATTAATGTCATTTATTGATTTATCGATATTAGATATCAGGGATGATAATGTTTTATCTTTTATAATCTTCAAGTTTCTTTTAGATAATTCATCTAATTTATTTTTAATATCGGATTTTGATTTTTCTAATAAATTTATAAAGTTTTGAATATCTTTTTTCGATATATTTTGATTCATAGTACTATGTATTGCTGAAAATTCTAGAGCAACATGATGTGGTATCCATAATCGACCCGCCTTATTGAGATCCTCAAATAATTTCAGATATTTCTCTAGTGTTTGATCTGTCATATAAAAAAACTTTCGTAAGATATTAGTATCGACTATAAATAGGCAATTTTCCCATACCGCATCGATTTCATCATCACTGTATGAATAAAAGCTAGGGAATAGTGATCTCATTGTCATTCTGCAATCCTCCTAAGAACCAAAGATGCCAAATAATCTTAGCAATCCCTTCGCAAGGATTAAGAACTGTATATACATATTGGCTGATGAAAAACCTTGATAGTACCAACAGGGGAAGATCCGCTGCAATCCCCTCACAAGGATGCACCTACTATAGCGCATTGGATTACAGCATGCAATATTCATTTAACATATTCAGTTTGAGTTTAAATAAAAAAGCGCCCTAGCCAGTCACGGCTAGGGCTGCTCTAGCATTTAATCTTCAAATTTGATCGTTGACTTTTACATACCACATTGTTAGGATTATCTGCAATACAAAGAACCACCTATAAAGTGGCTTTTGCGTAGAACGATAATTTGTTTATCCCTCACCGTGCTGAACTTTCCTAGGGCCAAGCACGGTAAGGGAGGAGCACAGCGTCATGAATGGTTCACCGTCCACGACCGCCAGTGATGAGCAGCTAACGCCACCCGAAGATCTAACGAACCCAAAACACCGTAACTGGATGCAAAAGGTACGTGACTTTTTTGCTTGGCTCGTACCAATTGTTACGGTTATAAAATTGCTTTGGGATCTCTTCAAGTCCATTATAAAGTAGATAGACTTGTCAGCATCTGTGGGTCTGTACAATCCACAGATGCCTCTACTTATATTAGATGCAAACGATCTAGATTTTTCCAATTGTTCTCCAGTATTTAAGCAAACTCAAGGTTAAGTTAAGGTTATAGTAAGAGTTTAGTGAAATTTATGAGTACACCATATCACAAAGATAATGACCAAGATAATATACTGGATGCAACATCATCCAACAATGTATCGAGCCTGTCTCCATCTGAAATTGAAGAATATTCTAAATCTATTAATATTCCTCAAAATTTCAATAAAAAAGAAATAGAAAGAATTATTATGAATTATCATCGTGAACATAAAATGATAGAGTCATTGATAAATAGAGATAATTATGATCATTTACAACAATGGAATAATTTATATATAATGTCAAAAAATTTTGTTGATAAATATTATAATGAAATCTTTGATTTGAATGAAATTAGGCGTTATTCTGAAGATATAGTACAAGATATTATGTTAAATATTTATAATGGATTAGATGGCTTCAGATATTATTCGAGGTTTAAAACGTGGTTTTATAAAGTTTCTATTAATACCATTTTGCAAGATTTCAGAAAAAGAGGATCTATTTCAAGAATAGGTGATTATAGATATTTTTATGACTCAGAGTATATATCATACCCAGACAATTCTGATGAAATTATAGATAACATATTTATGGATAATATATTATCTTCCTTAAAGGAAGCTCCTGATGAGAGGTTGCAGCAGGTCGCTCGTCTTTATTTTATAGAGGACAAGAATATTTATCAGATATCAAGTATACTCAATATAGGTAAAAGTCGAATCCATCAATTGTTGCAAATGGCTAGATCACTTTTACAAGATCAAGTTCGATTGAATTATACCGATGATCTTGACCTTGTAAAATTTGATCAATCTAATGAGTAATTAGAAAGAATTTCTAATTACTTCTAAATCCTTGTATCAAGTAATGCACGACATACACAGCAATCATCGCAGTAGATTAACTTAATGATGCCATCACCTGACCAACGATCCACTGCATGACTGGTGGTGTGACGGCATTGCCGTATTGCTTCACCTGCTCGCGCGCATTGCCCAGCACCACATACTCACGCGGAAAGGCCATCGCTGCACCCACTTCATGCGGCTGCAACATTCTGAACCCACAATCATCAACACTTGGCGTTTGCGGTTGCGCCAAATAATGCACGGCCATGCCAGGCACGGTTGGCAGAGCCTTGCCTAAATCATTGGTGCGATGGTCGCCATCACCACCATAGTATGAAACCGTGAAGGGTTGCGGTGAAACAAGGCCATATTGGCCGCTGGTGGTTTGGGTTGGGTGTGGGCTATCAATGCTCACATCAGGGCGAAAATAATTCACTGAAGTCAGGAAGGGTGGTACAACCACGGCATGGCGATCGCGCGTGGTCACTGTGCCCAGTGCATCACTCTGATGGTTGGTTGTATCATTGCCATAGTAGCTGGTAATGAACGGTTGGACTAAAGCATGATGGACACCACTGACACACACCGTTGCTAATGCTGAATCAACACCACGAGCAGTTGAGTTATTGTGTAGCTCGGCAATGAATGGCGGAACAACTAAGCCCCGATTCCATCCAGCCGTTTGCGTTGGCATGGCATCGCTCACATTGGTTGCGCGCAAGTCACTGTGATTTGGGCTAACCATAAATGGCGCGCATAACCCAAGCTCTTGGCGGGTACTTTGGGTTGGTAGAGGCTCGGTGCTTGACGTGCTACGGCGATCATGAGTTTCGTGAGTATAGCCCATTGGGATAAATAAGGCGTTCGGCGCAAAGGGGTGGTTGGCATATTTTTCAAGCCCATAGCGAATACGCGCCATGGTCTTTTCTTTGAGTGGCCGCTTTCGATCGGCAATGCGGGTGATGGGCAGTGACCAGTCAATAGCGTTGGCGGCGCAAAAGTAGAAGGGCTGCACCGCGCTGGCACACTGTGGGCACAAGTAGCGATATTGGGCTTTGTATTTCCCGAAGGGCTTAGCGGGATTCTTCCAGACCTGTACAGCTCGCACGTTGGTAGCGCATTTTTCACAGCGTGCCACGGGGTGATAATCCAAAACAGGCGCGCGGTTGCCTTTGCGCCAGAACACGACATACATGCGATCGCGCGATTGTGGCGTTGGCCACACAAACATGGAATTCAAGAAGACTTCTTTATGCGCATAGCCCAAGTCGTGCATGGCCTTGAGCCATGCGTCATAGAGAATCCATGAGCGTGCATCGGGCACGTTCTCAACAATCACCACCTTATATTGGTGATGCTCGGTGAACCGCACCACGTCCCACATCGTGGCGCGTGAGCGCTCTGCCGATGGGTCAGGCTGGCCATTATCCAAGAGCGAGATTTGGCGTGTTGGGCGCTTCACACCTTTAGCAAGAGAATGGTTTGTGCACTCAGGGCTAGCAATAAGAATCGTCGTGCGTGGGTAGCGTCGTGGATCGCAGGCTTGAATATCCGTGCAATCGTGGTCGGTGTCAGGGTGATTGGTGTTATGGGTTTCGATTGCCAGCTTCCAATGGTTCAACGCCATGCGCACGTTGGCCCCAGCGTTGACCGCGCCTGTGCTTGAACCGCCAGCACCACAAAACAAGTCCGTCACGGTAATATCGCTCATTGGCTGATTGCTCCTAAAACAAAACCGCGCCTCGGAGTGAAGCGCGGTTGGTATATTTATGCGATGATCTTCTCAAACCACGCCGCTCGTAAAAAGCGATGTGGTTGCTGAATGCGTTGCCCTTCTTTTGTATATTGGGTTGTCCAGATCGGTGCAAGCACCTCCGATGCACGAACATCGTCGATAGTGGCAATGAGTAATTGACTGCCAGGCCAGCCCATTTCCCACGCATCAAGCACGGCCCTTTTGCGGCGTTCGCTCGGCACCGTAAAGGCAATCAATGGCCAGTTATAGCGCCCTTCCCAATAGCGCGATCGATATAATTCACGATACGAGTTGGCTTTGCCAGTAATAATGCTCAGTTCCTCGGTGCCACGATCGATTTCAATCGCATAGAGTTGATCAATCTGCCCTGGCTGTTGGCCAAGACCGAGCCACGGATACATAGACGAGCGCTCACAATCGGGCAGTGTCGCATCAGCCCAGCGGCGCACCACCACAATCCCGTCAGCACGTGGCCGCGCGTTTGGGCCCAAGTCCATCTCAATATAACTACTCATGCCGACAATGCCAGGCACATACGACAGCGATTGAATCAAACTGGTGATGACCTCGGCATATTCAATCTGGTGTTCAGCTTGATGTTGGGGATTGAACATCGTTGGAGCCAAGCGTTCGATCCCTTCCTCTAATATTGGAAAGGCCTGTTTGACGATCTCCCAACCCAAGGGCGTGAGGCTATACAAGCGGCCATGGCGCGTCCAGCCGAGTGCACCACGTGGGTCATAGCCGTGGGATTGAAAGTGTTCGCAGTAGGTAATAAGTTTGGCATCGACGAGTTTCGCCAAGGTGCGATTAACCGTCTGGATGGTCACCGTAAACGGATGGCCCCATGCCGTGCCAAGGTGGCGCGAGAGTAAGCGCCCAATGCGGGCAATCAAGAGTAAGACCTGCATCTCGATCGAATTAAGACCAATCGATGTGGAATGAGCCATGGAATACCCTCCTCAGCATGAGAACGGTGGCTGTGCAGCCTGTTAAAGAATGTCAGCACGACTAAACGGCCATTTTAGGCCATTCTGATGGGCTATTTTATTTTTGGCGGTTTGTGTGTGGTAGCAATGCAGAAAGAACACGGAATGAACACGATTTGAATGCGTCTATTCCATCAATACCAAATGACAGCGCTCAAATACGAAAACCGCGCCTCGTGCGCTGAAGCGCGGTTTTGCCCCATTTAATTGTGGGAGACGGCTACTTGTTCACAGCGATACTGATGGTAGAGCAAGAGCATGAACAATTTCGTATATTCTTGTTGATATTGCTGGTGGATGCGCTGGGTTCGTTTTAAATACCGACGCTTCATCATGCGAATGTTGATTGGCTGGCGTTTGATTGCTGGCTTGTGGCGCTTGGGCGTAATGAATGGCTTTTGGCGACTATTGATCACCACTACTGACGCAATAAGTGCGATCAGCGTGGTGACAATGATGAGTCCTTGCATTTATGCACCGTTCCCTTTCAGCACATCGCGAACCCCACGCACGAATTGTCGGATCATCGGCTCGGCGCTCAATGCCACCAGTGCGGCCAGCAATCCGCTCATAATCGCAAACCACCAATGAGCACCAAATACAGCATGCAAGAATTCATGGATGTACCAGCCGGTTGCGGTCGCGTCGAGTGAGCCAACGATGACCGCATAGGTCAACCGCATGCGATCGACGTGCACGAAAAAGTACGCTATTTGTTGATACCAGGGTAAATCCCTTGGCACCTTCACCCCACGCCACAAATGTTGGCCCACGAACGAGATCACAATATGACCAAGACAGCCAATAAAGAACCAGTCGAGCACCCCAGCTTGCACCCAAATGCCGTGGTATTTCAGCCAAAGGCCGCCGAGTACAACTGCGCTCGCTGTTGCCAAGCCATTGGCAATCCATAACACGATCCAAATCAAGAGCATGCTCGCTTCCGCGATCAAACGGCTGCTGCTCACAAACTGCCAGCGTGTTTTCACGGTCGCGTTCTGTGGCAAGCCACGCGCAACTCGCACGCGGCGACGATATTCCAGTGGCCCTAAGGGCGTTCGTGTTGTCATAGTTATGCTTTGCTCCGCTTCCAGGCGAAATGAACAATACAGGCTGCAATGATCATCAGCTTGATCGGAGCTGGCACATACTGGTAGAGACCATAACCCAAAAGAGCGCCAGCGATAGCAGCGAAGATTACATAATGCTTTGGCATACATTGCTCCTAAAAATGAACGAACCACGTCAACCAAGAACGTGGTTCGCTGTCAACTTCAAATTGGTCGGTGTCAACCAAGACTGGTTGACACTGTTTCGCGGTAGCGCTTGACGTGTCGCCCGATGTGTTGACGACTTGGCTCACCACCGAGCAGGTCACTGATCTGTTGGTAGCTCATGCCTTGAGCATTCATGGTTGACCATTCGGCAGCGCGCTTATCAAAGGTGGTTGACGGCTCAAGCGTCTGTGATTGATCGGGGTCGTGCTCAATCAACAAGGGCGTGTCAACCGATTCGTGGTCTGGTTGACTGTCAACGTTGACAGGTTGCGGCGTGATTTGCAGGCCAATCTTGTCATCTTCGAGTTGTCCACGCTCAGCGGATGCGACAGCGATACAGAGCGGAATGAAGAGCGCGAACGCAATCGCAATGCACCAGCCAATCCACGAGGGAATGGTTGACGGCATGTGGGTGACAAGGTAAATCAAGTTCAGCCCAAACGAGATAACCAGCGCGACACCGAGTAAGAGCGCAACTAATTTGCCGCGCTTGAGTTGTCGCCGCTTGGCGTAATCGTAATAACCAGTAATCACCCATGTCGCACCGTCAACCAACAATGTCATCAGGCCTGCGACAATCTTGCCAATGACGGAGCCATCGCTGAACAAGGCCAGAGCACCGACCATATGCGCGAAGCTGACAATGATGGTGCCGAGCGACAACCAGAAAAAGCGTTGTTGTTGTCGATCAATCGCTTCAAGCTCTACCAGCTCGGCAGGCTTGCGTGACATTTGCACGGCGATCTTATCAATCTGATAACTCACGCTGCTCCCTTCTGCTTGACCACGGTCAAGCGTGTGGCATGTTGCCAGGCAGCTACGATTGGTAACTCAATCAATGCCATCGGCTGAGCGGTTGGGTCATGCTGTTCGCCAGTCGCTGGGTGGGTTGCTTTATGGGCCTTATAATCATTAAGTGTGCTGGAGCTATGGGGGCAGACGGGACAATACCAAATAGCGGTTTTTGTTGTCATCGGTTGCTCCTAAAATGAAAAACCACCAGTGCGCTACTGGTGGTTGTGGGTGGTTATATTGCTACGTTTCTGACCAGTGGGGTTCGATACGCAGTCCATATTTGGGGCATGGTGAAGTTACAGGTTGGTGGTTGGCTGCCCACCCGGCTCACCAACCAGGGCTGTTGCTGAAAAGCAACAGCCCTTTTGTTATGCCAAAATTAGGCTTTGCCTCGGGCTTGCTGGCCAAGAACCATGTGCAGATGTGCACTATGCTCTTGGACATGGCGTAGGCTATAGATCATCAGCTCGCCAAATGGTACTTCGCCCCAACTAAATGAGCACAGCCGCTGAGCTTGTTCGATGCTGAGATTCATGATTGTGCTTTGGGTGGCTTGGCGGCAATGCTCCAAATACCCCAGCAACTCGCTGGGCGTATAGGTGCGCGGCAACGTTTCATTATCGCGCATTTCTACCAAGGCAAAGGGCGCTGGTGGCATAAAGCCTTCTTCTGTGCCAGTTAAATAGAGATCGATCCAAAAGAGCGTGTGATAGGCCAGATACCAAAAGTTGGAAAATCCGGCAGCAACCCACTGATCTGGCTCATCTGGCCAGAGTTGGCTTTCCCACAAGTGCTCAGGGCAAGCACGAATGGCTTGTTCAAGGTTGGTGATTGCAAGATCAAACTGCCGCCAGAGCATGCTTTGGTCAATAATCCCCATTGCGATCAATCCTCAGCTAAATTGGCTAAAACGCCAGCAACGGCTCGCAAAACGAGAGCCGCTGAGGCGTGAAACATGAAAACTCGTCAGTCGTGCCGAAGCGAATTTCTAATATTGTTCTGGTAACGACTCGCCGGTTTCCAGTAAGGTCTTGAGGTTGCTGAGAATCCACGTCCAGCCACCACTGTTGAGACCTTTATAGGTTGCGGTTTCGCCGTCGAAATCTTCGTGTACAACGGTAACTTTAGTAATACCATTGGGCATGGCTTCAAGCTCCCAAGTTACTTTGGTTGGCGCATCTGCATTCATTGGCGGAAATAAAGAGTGGTAACTATGCACCAAGCGGTTCGGCGCATCGGCCACCAGCACTTCGCCTTCAACAATCGCCGAACCATCATACATATTGTAGGTAAAGGGCGAACCAACGCTTAAGTCGGTTTGGAGCGTCGTGCCATAGTAATAGCGGCTGGTAAACTCGGGCTTGGTAATCGCATCCCACACTTGTTGTTGTGACGCTTTGATAATTGTTTGATAGACTAATTTTGGTTTTGCTTCACTGGTCATGCTGTTACTTCCTCCTTCAAGTGCCATTTTTAAATCGATTAGTGCCATCGCTCTGCCTGCGGCATATTTGTTCATCCAACGGTCGGAAATAAGCTGGATTGGGACTGGATTGAGATAGTGCAAGCGCTCGCGACCCACCTTGCGCGTCACAATCAGTCCAGCTTCTTCAAGTACGCGCAGGTGTTTCATGACCCCAAATCGGCTCATTGGCATTGCCGACTCCAACTCTTTGAGCGTGCGGCCATCGCGCTCAAACAGTAGGTCGAGCAACTGCCGACGGGTTGGGTCTGCAAGAGCCCGAAAGACAAGTTCTTGTTCCATAGCTGTATTATATGTGACTAAATGGTAACATGTCAAGCGTTTTTTAGGTCAAATTGGAACTCTTGTGCGAAATTGCCTAGGCTAAACGTGCAAACCTTCACATACCTTGCCTCCTGTAAAAATCTAGAAGCTTGCTGCACATGGAACAAGTAGGATTCAGCGTGCTAGCAGCATTCACCATCCCAAGACGCGCTGCCAATTGCCTAATAACGTATGATGTTTCTAATCGTTGAATTGCTCGTTGATGGAGTCCAAAATGGCAAAATTGTACCCTGACATAACTGCTGAATTGCAAGCATTTATTGCTCAGCAACCCTTGTTTTTTGTGGCCAGCGCGCCACTTGCAGCCGATGGTCATGTCAATCTCTCGCCCAAAGGCCTCGATTGCCTGCGCGTTCGTTCGCCGCAGCAGGTGGCTTATCTGGATTTGACTGGCAGTGGTAATGAAACATCAGCGCATGTGTTGGAAAATGGCCGGATTACCCTGATGTTTTGTGCTTTTACTGGTGCGCCGCGAATTCTGCGTTTATATGGCCGAGGGCGGGTCATTGTGCCCACAATGGAGGCGTGGGCAGCAGAAAGTATGCAGTTTCCAGTCTACCCAGGCATGCGCCAAATCGTCGTCGTTGAGGTCGAGCGGGTGCAAACATCGTGTGGTTTTGGCGTGCCCCTGATGGATTTGGTTGGGCAGCGCGATACGGCCTTGCGCTGGGCCGAAGCCAAAGGCGAACAAGGCCTAGTCGATTATCGCGCTGAGAAAAATATGGTGAGTATTGATAGCTTGCCAACCCATTTGGCATCTGAGGCTGATTAATTAAGAACCAATGGAGCCACATGAAGTTATTATGTGGCTCTATTGGTTCACATTTAGGAATGTTGATCAATAAATGTGATTAATTCGCTAAACCATGACTTGGCTTGAAAATCTTTTTCACGCATGACAACCCGTGCCATTTTAATGATGGTTTCGGCAGCCTCACGTTTTTGCTTAATACCTTCGAGTTCTCTCCACTGTTGGATATAGCGGCCAATTTGACTAGCAAATTGATTGGGCCTCAACCGATTGAAATCAGCCAAAAATTGCTCTAAGGCATCTTGGTTGGTGTCGCGTGGTGGTGGCTCTAACTTCAAACGGCCATAACCACTAGACGTTTTGGCGCCGATACCATATTCCTGCAAGGCTTTTTCCAGAATTGCAAACGCTGCTGTGACCCACGCTTCTTCGCCACCGATGGCAAATAAATAGCTGCCCGTTGCACTCAAAAATGCGACCGGATTGGGCGAGTCGAAGTCGGTTGGTGCTTGCAACGAACCACCCTGTTGATAATTCATATGATGTGGGGTCATCACATCAATTGCCAAGGGCTGACTGCTATTGGGAATATACAAGGCATCAAAGAACGTCAAATAGCCTGCGCTGCTCGGATGCCCGAACATCGTTTGGTAGGCATTCAACGGGTTTTCTGGCTGGGTTTCTGAGCCTTTGGCCCAATCGTCGCCAAGCTGCTGGCGCGCATAGGCCGCGACGAGGCCCTTGATCGCGCTGCCTGGAATATAGGGCACGCCATAGGTGTGGTGCAAACAGATTGAGGTTTCGATTGGGCTGGCATTCCCCAAGCCCACAATCATGCGCCCTTGGACTATGGCTTCGCGACAAATAATATCAGGCTGGTTAAGACTAGCTTTCCAACGATCAAAAAAATAATTGTAGAGGGCTGGAACTTTCAACCCAGCTACTTGCTCAACCAGACTGGCTTTGGCTTTGGTTTCATCATCAGCGCCAGCTTCGGTTAAAAACCGATCCAGCCATAAACCTGCATGCGTTGTGGGGGCTGGCTTGATTTGGGCTAATGCTGTTCTACGCATCACAATACCTCACTCATCAGTTTGATTGGTTACATCGCTGGCATCAAGATCAAGGATCGATTGGGCAAAGCGCTTGAACCACACTAGCACTGCTAGGGTTTTGCGCGTCAGTTGCATATATTCAGTAATTGAGGCTTCTCGACTAGCCCTAAGTAAATCCTGCTCGCCAAGCACTGCCGCGAGATCGCGCAGAAAATCTTTTTGGCCCTGTTTTTTGCGGGTGCTGGCAAAATGGAGTGCTTGCACCAGCCCGGCACTCCGAATCATTATTGGTAAGGTGAATGCCATTCCACCATAATTGTCTTTTTTAGTTTTGTCTTCATTTTTTGAATAGGCCTCAACCTTCGTATGCACCGCAATCGCGTAGCGCTGTTCAAGCGTTTGGCGTTCTAACAAGCTCATGTTTACGCTCCTTCTGCCAAGGCTAAGCGGCATAGTCCGCGCCCAACAGTGGCATTACCGCCAAATTGAATCAGGTTTTGATTTGCCACTTCCTTGATTGCTTCATAAACAGGATCTGGCTTTTTTTCAGCCTTTTGGGCATTTGTCTTGGTCTCTTTTTGATCATTAATCGCTACAATTCCGGCCAGGATGCTTTCGGCTGGCAAGGCTTCTTCATACCATAAGCCACCTTTTTCCACAACCTTGGTATCATCGTTGAGTCGAATGCGGGCGGTAATTTCGGTGGCGGTTGTCACCAAGAAATTAAAAATCTCATCATGCACAATACATAAGCGTTCGTGCAAAATTGTTTTCCATGTTTCGTCTTGGGCAAAAATTTGTTCACCGAGCCATGCTGCCCATTCATCTGCTAGCTTGGTTTCGGCTGGAATATCCAAATCTTCTAGGTAAACAGTAGCTTGTCCACTCAAAACGCTTTGTTGGGTGATTAATGCAAGTGCCTGATCTTGGCTGGAATCGTTCGCCTGCTTGCGGATTGTATCGGTGGCTGCAATTGTTGGAAAGTTATCTGAATTTGTAAAGCAGGTTTTGGCTTCGCGAGCAAATCGATTAAGCACATAGGGTGAGGTTACCCATGCAAATGTGCCATATAAGCTGCGAATTGGCAGTAACAACAGGCGTTGATCAGCAAAAATCGCATCCCCTGCCTGGTCTTGAGTACCAAATAGGCGATTCTGCTGATCTTCCAATGGTTTGCGTTGAGTTTTATCTGCTTCGGTAAGTTCTTTTTTATTCCAATTGGGTATGCGCAGACCATTTGAAATATCGCGAATTACCCCTTTGACCGATGAACCAGGAATATAGGGCAAATTGGTGGCTTTTTCGCGAGCAATCGGCATATCAATGACATCAATGCTTTGGCCAGTGCCCGCATGAATTGGCGAAAGTGCATGCACAAATAGCAAATGAGTTTGCATTCTTATTCCTCAATAGTTGCCAGAAAGCTGGTAATGACACTCTGGTTTGTCAGCAAAGGACGACGATTTTTATCAACAATGGTGTTAATTTGCTCAGGTGGTAGGTGAATCGCTACTGGAGCTGTATTGATGCGGCGATTTTTGATAATTGCCTGCCGACCATTAAGTGAGCTGCCTTCAAGCACTGCGATTAATCCAAAAAGCTGGCCATTTGAGGCAACTGGTTTCAGTAGCATCGGACTAGCAAAGCGATCGCCTTTCTGTTGGCTTGCTATTGGGTCGGCTTGTAACCGTAATTCTGAATCAACAGGGTCATCGCTATCTTTGAAATGAAAAATAATCGGCAAGCCAAATTCACCCCGTGGGAAGGCGTCAAGCTCGCTGATTGGGCGTTCATGCAGCCGTGAACGTTGACGCGTTAGCCTTCGCAGGGCATCTGGCTCGGGCCAACGGCTGCGGCCTGGACGATTTGGTTGGTTGCCCTCGTTACGCTGTTGGCGAAATTTTTTATAACGATCAAGCAAATTGGCCCAAATAGTTAGCGGATTTTGACTGATGTTCAATAGGCGCAATTGCATATTTGGGGCGAGATGCGGCACATCGTTGGGCCAATGGATGCGGTCGTCGATAATCTTTTCAATGTGGTTTGCTAGCTGTGCTCTAGTGTTAAATGCCAAATTCTCAGCTGCTTTATCAAGTGCTTGCAGCACCCCAAAGCCACGCCGCGTGCGTGCGCCGATGCCGCCAAAGGTTTGCCACGCCCACAGCACTTTTTCTATCTGATCGCGCTGTTCTGCATGCTTCAAGCGTAGCGTTAGTCGAAATTCGATACCCTCGCGCACGCTGGCATTTGGTTTATCTTGCAAGGGAAAGGCGGCATAACCATAGGGCGAGTTCATGGCGGAAATTCGCACTTCTTGGCCGCGATTGGTTGTTGCGCGAAATGGGCTGCCGATATTGGTTACTTCTACCTCAACCTGAATGGCTGAAGCTCCGCTTGATTGACTATCGGCGGCTTGGCCAAAAATTGCCGCTTCGCGCTTAAACATATCAGCTAATAAGGCCTCGTTTGATTGAGGCTGATTGCTACCGCCAAAACAGGCGCGCCACCAAAAACGTAATTGGCCGCGAATGCTGCTGGGGCGAATGAGAAAACTCGGATCGTTCTCGCCAGCTTTAACCCCGCCACCCATCAAGGGCGTAATTAAACGATAGTGGCGCTCAATCGTGATCAAGGTTGAGTTGCCAATTTGAGGTGGGGTTTGCTTATCAGGGGGTATCCGCTTAAACATCACGCTAGCTCCTGTAAATAGCCATCGTTCCACGTCCCCAACACCGCCAAGCCAAAGCCATCGTTGTTAGCTTGGTCGTCGCTACTACTATTGCTAAACCAGAATTGGTTGGCCCATTGTTCAATCGCGTCCTCGCTACCAGCAAGTTCAACAAACAGCACAGTTCCAGCAGGCGCGAGGCGGCGGGTTGGTTTTGGTTTCTTTTCTCTCAAATCCCAGCCTGAAACATATTCTGGCCGAGGGTTGACGATAGCTTTAACCGCAACCTCGATTGGCAAGCCAAAGGTATCTAAGCTACAGGGATAAAACCCTTGATGCCAAATTGCTGGAGTTAACAGTACAATCCGACAGCGTTTAGCTTGCTTAATCGCATCTAAAATAGCTGGATGGATGCTTGTAAAATAGGGCGAGATTGGGGTTGTTGGCTGCTGCCAATTCACCAAGCGCCGTTCAGCCCCAAGGCTGGCAGGTGCAGCATCAATTGGCGTTTCGCTCCACATCCCTAAACTATAGCTAGCATTGAGCGTATGAAAATTTAAGCCTTGGGTTTGGAATAAGCGCCCATCCTCAGCAATTTGAGTACTTGCTGTAATCCCCACATGCGTTCGCGTATCGCGCTCTAAATCAAGCATCTGCCCATCGGCTACCTGTTGTTCAAGATTGAAGCGATGGATATGGGGATTGATTAACCACGGTAAAAACAATCCATCCCAATTCCAAAAGCGTGGCAGGTTTGCGGGCGCTTTGCCTTTGGTGAATTGTTGACTGCCCACTAAGGCAAAACTTGGCTGATCAGGGTGCTTTCCAGCTGCAAGATCAGTTTGTTCGGCAGGGAATTTTTTTGGGTCGAGTGGCTGCAAGCGATAGCAGGTAACATCGGCCCCATCTTGGCGAATCACGGCATCGGCAGGCAGCGCAACAAATGGAATCAACAGATCAGCAGATTCTTTGAGCAAAATCGGGCCATAGACCTGCATTGCCATGAGATTGGCATATTGGGATTTGTTGAATGAATCGGGATCGGTTTCCTTGGCCGCAAAATTATAGCCTGCTTTAACCCCAGCCCGAGCACGAAAGCCACCAGCAGTCACTGACGGTGGTGGGAAATTGAGACTTTTCGCCCGCGAGCCTGGTTGGTTTTCAAATGGCCGGCCATCGGCAACAACTAAAGAGTTAATTGGCTGAATCAGCCAGAGATCTCGTGGCATTATTGGATTTCTCCTTGGCGTTGCGCCGCTTCAAATAAGGCTTGAACCGTGGCCAGTTCGCGGGCAACCAGATTCATGGCAATAAAATCACGCAAATATTGATCTGGTTTGGCTGGGTTTGATGAGTGGCCAAAACAATAGGCAATTATCGTTTGCAGCTGATCAATAATTTCTTCAGCCAGAAATGTTGCTTTGCCAGCTTGCTGGGTTTGTTTGCGCTTTAAAATTCGCCTTGTCTCGCTTTCAATAATCTTAAGCGTTTGTTGCAGTTTTGCTGAATCGTTGATAAGCCCAAAGTCAAAGCGCTTGAGCAATTCATCAAGCTCAAAAATAAAGCCATCAGGAATTGTTTGTTGGCAATGGGCAGTAACTAATGCTTGGAGGTGAGGATAAAAATCACAATCCCACTGACCAACAATTGTTTTATCGGAGCCATTACGTTTGCTCAAAATAATTGCCAGTGCATTGCGTGGCTTTTTGGCAATTTTTTCAGCTTTACGCGCCAATTGAATTGAATCTTGCAAGGCTTCAAGGTGATGCACAATTGCCACGCCAACCGAGAGCGTTGGTACAGCAACCTGTTGGTTGGCTAATACTGGCGTATTTTTGATAAATTCCTGCATTCTGCTGCTAAATTGGTCGCTAATTGCCTTGCTAGCTTCTAAAAGCATATGCAATGGCACGATTGCTAGCACATCATCGCCACCAGCATAAATAACTGCTGCTTGATATTTTTCCTCTAAAACATTTGCCGCATCAATGGCAAATTGGCTAACTGCATCAGATAAACGGCGATGATTTTCGAGATCGGTAATTGAATTAATTAAATCGCCCATTTTATCGCCATCGGCGGCAAGAATGGCATAATAGGGAGGAATTATTCTATTACCTACGAATGTATGTAAGGCCTTGCGTGCCTTTGTAAGGTCTGAATCATATTTTGCTTTTTTTTCTTTATCATTTTCCTTTGGTTTTAGAATATCTTCGCCTAAACGCGATTCATAGATTAGCGATCCATCATAAACCCCAAAGAATAATTGCTGGTTACGAAATCGCAGCGGTAATCGCTCAAATTCAGTGAAATATGGATTAATTTCTTCTAATCTAGCGATATATTTAGCCCATTCTTGATTAATGTTTGCTGGATCTGTATGCTGCATACTTTGGGCAAAGGCCAGCGCAGCCATATGCGACGTGCTTGGAAAACCATTAAGCCCTGTATCGTAGGTTGGATCAATCTGTTCAGGCTTTAATTCACGTTTGAGCAAATCGACAGCTGAAAGATTTTCGCCAGATTTCTTGCCGCGAGCTACCATGGTACGCCAACCATCAAGCGACGATTTATCGGAGCGCCTAGCTTGTTGTAAGCCTTGTTGCCATTCAATTGAGCCAAAGTTGCGGGTATTTTTACGCGCTGTGTACAATTGATAAAGTTGTTTGCGCTGGGCTGCATAGTCCTGATCATCAGGTAAATCGACATAGGCATATTGAAATTCAAACAGATCTTTTAATTGATCAGCGAGTTGCTGTTTGCGCTGATTGTCCGACATGCCCTCGATCCAATCGATCTGTTTAGCGTTCAGCAGAATACTTACAAATTGGTCAATTTCTTGATCAAAGACGGCCTTTGCTTGGCTAATTGCTGCCGTAGGATCTGGCACAACCGCTAGAATTTGGTTGCTATAGCTGATTCGTTCATCAGCTAAATCAGTAGATTTGCTCTCAAGAGAGGGCAAGCTCTCGCCTGTTGGAAAAATCAAGCCTTGGCGTGGCAGGGTTTGGGCGACCTTTTTGGAAAGATGACTGAGCACCCACGAACCAAACCAAACATCGCGGGTACGCCGCGCCTGTTCAATAAATTCCTGAACTGGCCCTAGGGCGAGCAACAACAGCGATCGATTCATTTGCAACACTCCTCTAGGCAAATGGGGAACTCTGGGCTATTATAGCAATGCAACTCCATGCTAGGCAAGAGTGGTTTTTGGGTTTCTGCGTAGAGCTTGGTATCAACACAGATCATTCATTTTAATCTTGATTGCAATTGATACCAAGTCCTTCTTCAACCTCGAATCAAATCAATCCATCCGCCAGCCGTAATTGAAATAGCTTAGGGTCGCTAGCATGAACAGTAGCCCGCAGATCAATCGCGATCTGCGGGCTTTTGATTTATTTGAGGCTAATTGTCCAAGCGCCATCGGCCTGCACATCCCATAAACATGGGCCTTCGCTGAATTTGACAATTGCTGAGCCAGCAACCGTGCCAATTTCGTTTTGGGCATAATCCATGCCGCCTTGGCAGGTGACTTGAACGATAAAGTTGCTATCGCCATTATGGGTAAACTGGAATGGAATTGGGCCTTCTTTGCTTGGCATAAACAGGCCGCTGACCAGATCGCCTGTGCCGTTGAAGCCATTCGCTGCCGCTTGATCAAGGTTGATGGGCACAATTTCAACCGTCCATTCGCCATCTGCATTGATTTCCAAGAAGCTGCTGCTATCGCCGTAGAGCACGCGTGAACCAGTGTAGCGGCCAATTTCGTTGACCAAATAGCTTTCATCCCCCTCAGCGTTATAGGCTTTGACAATAAAGTTGCGTCGCCCAGTGTGGGTTAATTTAATGATACTGACTGGACTCGGCGGCATAAATGGATCAGTTACCGTTTGACCTACCCCACTCAGCAACACTGGCTCTGGAATGGGTGTGGCGGTCGCGGTTGGCCGTGGTGTGCGCGTTGGCTTGGGCGTGGCAGTTGGGCGTGGCGTATTGGTTGGGCGTGGTTTGGCTGTTGGCTTAGCGGTTGGTTTAGTCGTTGGCGCTGCTTGCACCACTTGCATTTCATTCGCCGCTGATTCAATGTTTTGGGCAGTTGTTTGACCACAGGCCAGCAAAAGCAAGCTAATGAACATAAAACCAAGAAAACGTTGCATCGATGAACTCCTTCAATACTTCAACTGATTGCTGGAGTTACTTTAGCAACGCTCTAGGGCACAAATGTGAACAAATTAGAGTTATTTGCGATAAATTTTTTGATTATGCCAATTGAGCGCAGCCTGATCAGGATACAAGTGCGCTTGATTGGGCAATTGAATTGGCTGGCGGGCGAATGCAATGAGTGCTTGGTTGGCTGCTGGTTGATCATCAACAAGCGGGGAGATTTGCACTTTGTAGCTTGGCGTGATCGTCAATAAGCCTTGATCGAATACCCAATGATGCAAGCCACACAACGCAACCCCATTGCGCGGATCATCGTTGTAGCTCTGGCTCCATGGAATAATATGCGCGGCCTCGGCTGCACTTCGCCCCTCGGGAGTAATAATGCGGATGCCACAAATTGCACAGCAATGGTCATAACTCGGCACGACAATCTGGCGAAAGGCACTAGAACGGACTTCGACTTGATAGGGTGTATCAGTTGCAGGAATTTCGCGAAACGTGCGCTGACTTTGCTGGATTAAAAGTCTGCTATAGTCGAAAATTTCGGTATTAATTTGGGCAATCATGCCTAAGGCTGGCCATAATTCTGGCGCAAAATAGGTTTGAATTAAGCTTTGGCGTAATTGTTCGCGGGCATAGGTCTGTTGCAACAATTCAAATAATGCTTGATCAAGCCTGGCACCAAGGACAAGCTGATTTAATTGGCCGATCGTTTTGATGTCGGTTGTCGCTGCTAAGCGCTGCTCCATGCCTGGCTGGGCTTGCAAATGCCAAAAGCCCTCGCTCTTAAGGTAGAAAAATGGCTGAATTGGATTGGCAAATTTCGGCGAATCAAACAAAATCTGCCAATAGCGATCGAAGGCTTCAAGCAATGCATCGGAATACTCAATAAAATTCTGCGCGATTGTGCCTGTTGCAATCAAATCGCTGACGGCAAGCAGCATGAATGGCTTATAGGGCGCCCGAAAATTGGTGCTTTCTGGCCACGATTGGGCTGGCGAGAGCCTGAGTTTTGCAAAAGCCTGTTGATACGATCCAAGCATCCATACTTCCTCAATGCTACAAGCGCTTTGTGCTTACTATGCAGCTTAGAGCGCAGCTTGTCAATGCTTTGAGGCTGGAATACGATGCTTGGTGTGCTTACCACAACATCACAATCACAATCACAATGATGCAACTGACTGCTACCAGCCACTGCCAATTGCGGCGCGGATGATACTCTGGCGAGGCTAAATAGACTTGCTGCGCATGAGCAAAGATTGGCCGGGCATCGACCTGCAATAATTCGCAATATTGCAGCAGCAAGGGCTTGATTTGTTTCAAGGGAATTTGCATAAATGAACCTTGTTCGATCGCTTGCAAATAATCCCAGCGAATGCCGGTGCGACGTTCGGCGGCGTATAAGCTGAGGCCAGCTTTTTGGCGCGCTTCGCGGAGCAGTGCAGCACCGCTTGGGCTGTGAATTGGCGCTGCTTCTGGTTGCTCAATCAATACACTTGATATTGGTTGGGCTGGCTCAAGCAGGGCTTGGCGCTGAATCAGGCGTTGCACGCGAGCAATTAATTGGGCTTGGCTGAATGGCTTGGTCAAATAATCATCTGCGCCCAGATTCAACCCGCGCACCACATCATCGTCGCTGGCTTTGGCGGTGAGCATTAAAATTGGCACGTTGCTTTCAGCCCGAAATTGTTGGCACAATTCCCAGCCACTCAAATCGGGCAACATCACATCCAATAAGATAATTTGGAAGCAATCGCTGGCCCATAGCCGCAGCGCAGCCATGCCCGTGTTTGCCAGCATGGCTTGCCAGCCAGCCTCGCGCAAGTGCATGAGCAACAAACGCCCAATCGCTGGATCATCTTCGACAACTAAAATGTGGGCCGAGCCCTTCACGCTGCCTCCTGCAATAACGGCAGATCGAGCAAGATTGCCAAGGCCCATGCGCTACTGGCTGGATCGGCGCTTTCGGCCAGCTGACTTAAACTGAGCATCGTGGTTGGCTCGTTGCGCCAAGCCCGCAAGCCAGCAATCGCCCGCCGCCGCAACATCAGCGGTGTCGTTTGATCAGCTGCTAAGGCTTCGACGTCGCCTAACACTGGTATATAACGAGCTTGACATAAACTACTTAGAGCAAGGCTACGAATTGCCAATGCTTCGCGGTCGTTGTGCAGCAATTCGGCTAAATGTTGCAAGGTGGCTTCGTCGTCGGCCTCGGCTAAGGCTTGAGCCACCCGCAAGCGCAATGGCAACGGGTTGTGGGGCCGCAAAAATTCCAATGTATCAAGCGGCGTTTTGGCTGCTGCCAACAAAATTTCCAGCGCCAACAAACGGGTGCCAATCGAGCCGCTTTTGGCGAGTTCGCGCACCAAACCAAGATGAATCGCGCCTTCAAGCTCCAACAACACCCGCAGCGCATGCAGCCGAATCCGTGTGCTTTTGCCGCCAGCTTGGGCCAAGCGATTGAGCAAGGCAATCGCGGTTGGCTCCTGCAAAAAGCGCAAGCCATCCATCGCCGGAATTGCCAAACTTGGGCTGTCGTGCTGGGCGTAGCGCAAAAACAAGGCAATCGATTCGCGATCGGCTACGCGGCCCAAGCAGCGCAAGGCCGCCGCTGCTACCTCGACGATTGGCCGTGGGTCGCGCAAAATCTGGCGCACCATGTTCAAGCTTGCCTCAGAAACTGGGGCAACCAAGCAATCTAAGGCGGCAACATGCAAGGCTGGCTCGGCATGGTTTGATGTCAACAATGCTAACATCAACCCTTCGCTATGGGCCATATGCAATTTATGAAAACTATGTACTGCATCAACCCGCAAACTAAGCGGCGTATGATCATCGACAATCATCGTTTCGAGCAATGGCGCAAGATGATTATCGCCGCTCAGCGCGGTGAGCATTGCGCTACGGGTTTGCGGATCAAGCTGATTATTGATCAACATTTGGTGCAAACTTGGCTTTGGTTGGGCTTGTTGGCTCAAGGTATTGGCTGCAACCCAGCGCAACAATGGCTGGCCTGTGCCAACGGTTTGGGCCAATTCATACTCAGCATCGCAATTGGCTAATTGCGCCGCTACCACTGGCGCGACGGTGAGACTATAGCGATCAGGATTGCCAGTCAAGGCCTCATACAAGACCGAGCGCGCCGCCGAGCCACCAATGTTGCTTAGCGCTTGTGCTGCTGCTGAACGGACATTATGCACTTCGTGGCCAACTAATTCGGCAAGGCTGGTTGGCGGGTCGGCGCTGGTATTGCCAACCGCCAAGGCTTCGGCCCAACGCCATTGCAAGGCGGGCGAAAAACTGGCAACTGGCCATTGCTGCGGTGCTTCGTGCAAATAGCCCATTGGCAATTCTTGTTGCCAAGCAAGCTCTAATTGCTGAGGCAAATCGCCAATGATAATCGTGCGTAAAGCCCAAATGCCACTTTCATCGTGGCGGGTGCCAAGCCCAACAATTGCCGCGAGCAAGGCTTGCAGATCGTGGCGTTCGTGCTCGACAATCCCCGCCAAAACTGCTTGGGCTTCGTCGTTTTTTAGATTTGCCAGTGTACTGATTGCCGCAGCCCGCACCATAAACGCCGTTTTATCACAGGCGAGGCTTAGCAAGCGGGGCAGTAATAATGGTTGGGTTTGCGGATCGCTGCGATAGATAATTCCGCTACGCAACGCATTGCCCAGCTGTGGCTGTTCAAGCAGCCGAATCAAGCGCTCGCTGGTTTCGTTTTGGCGTTGCATAATTGTTTGGGCTGCTTCCAAACGGGCAGCCAAGGGTAATTGCGAGGTGACAACCCGTAGCAATAACGGATTCGCGCCGCTACGCTCGAAGCGCATGAGTTCGTGCAAGGCCTCATAGCGCGCTGTCCAATGTACATCGTCGCCTAGCACCAAGCGCCCCAAAGCGCGCACCGCCAAACTTGGTGTTGCTTGCAACAAGGCTTGCCGCGCCGCCGCCCGCAACGGCGCGCTGGCAGCAGTACAGGCATTCAACAAGGCTGGCGCAGTGCGTTCGGTTGCACAGCCCTGCAAGGCCAGCGAGGCATGCAAATGCACCTGCTGATCCAAATCATGGTCATCAAGCAAGGCGCTGGCGGTGGCCACGACAAAGCGGGCACCATTTGGCTCGCAGTGCAGATAGAAAATAATTCGCCCTGCGTGTAATTGATCTTGTAAGTAGGTTCGGCCTGTATGGCTGTTGTGGGCGAGCAAATAATTAACCAGCAGTTGGCCCCAATCATCGTGCTGGCGTTGGGCCAAGCTAATCAAGCGTGGCGTTAATTCAGGATCGTGCATGGCAAACAGCTGTTGAGCTGCACTTTGGCGGGTGGCATAGCTCAGTCGACTATCGCTCAACATATCCAATAAATAATTGAGCGCCAGATGGCTGGGCATGCTGCGCACGACGTTCAGTGCCCAAGCCTCGCCTTCGGGGCCGTTGCTCAGTTGCTCGGCCAGCGTGGCACTGACGACGCTTTCCATACTTTCAATCAATCGCCAAATCTGCTCGCTATAGGCTAACTCATGGCGCGCCACATGGACTAAGGCCCGAATAATTGCCGCGCTCCAGCCTGCAATCGGCACATGATGTTCGCGTAAGCAGCGCCCAAGCAACACCACCCGTTCGCTGGTCAGCGGGCTTGTGCCACGAATTGCGTTGTACAGCGGAGCTGGGTCGGCCAAAAGGCCAGCGGTCAAGGGCAATAATTCATGCCACAACGGATTATCCAAATCGAAATCGTGCCAAGCGTGATGGGCTGCTAAGTGCAAGGCTGCACAAAACAAGGCAAACAACGGCGAGCGAAAACGCACCAGTCCGCGTTGATCAACCTGCACCAAGCCATTGAGCGCCACCAAACTTGGCTGCAACCAATAGACTGATTTAATCTGTTCGCCTTGGAGCCAAGCATAGCCCAAGCCTGCCAAGGCCGTGCGCACTTTGGGCAAATCGCCACCAGCCACTGGTCGCAGCGCGCGATCAACAGCGGCGGCATACATGCGCACGCGATTGGCCGAAAAACCATGGGTTGGGTAGGTTGCTGCCAAAATGGCCACATCGGCAAAACGCTCGGCCACCAACCGCCCACGACCATCATTCAATAATGGCGGCAGCAGCAAGGCCGGCTCCTCGTTGGGCAATAAGTGGCGTAACCATTGCTCCAAAATTAGCGCATCAGGCGTTTGCACCTGCCATGTTTGCCAACAATCCCAGTTTGGGTTGCTACTATGGTCGGTCGCAACCACCGAGAGCGCCGGATAACGCTCAGTCAAATCAAACAACCAGTTGCGCCAATGCTCAGCGATGTGGGGCTGCGCTTCCTCAAGATCATCAAGCAGCAACATCCATTTGCCAGAAGCTAAGCCGCGCTCAATGCCCAAGCGATCGTTGGCAAAGCCTGCTTCGGCCAAAGTGCGGGCCAGCGTCGCATCAGGCGATTCGGTGGCGCTGGGCACATGCAGCAAAATGGGAAACAAGCCTGGCAAGCGTTCTTGGGTGGCGCACCAGTGCAAGAGCATATTGATTAATACCAACGAACGCCCGCTGCCCAAGCTGCCAACCAAGCGAATTCTATGGTCGCGTTCGAGCGCTTGCCAAAGATTGGCGTGTTGGCCAGTGGCGGGAATGGGGCTGAGTTGTAGCACCAAACTGCCGATTGTTGGCAGAACGCGGGCGGGAAAACGCTCGGCCCAACGTGCCTGCACATAGCGAGCATAGCTACGCTGGCGTTGGGCACGCCGGAGCCGAGGTAACAACAATCGATCAAATGGTGCAATCGCCATAATCTGCCACTCCTTGCTTGGATAGTTCTAGGGTACTCGTTTGGAGCGGCTGGCTCAATTAAGATAAATTACAGTTCGGTGACACTCGGCTATTTTAGCCGTTTTTTGGGCCTAAACAGCTTGTCAAAGCCGCTTGCTTCGGCGCACAATAGCAGCGGAGGTTTTGACCATGCTACGTCTTTTTTCAGCGATTCAACTAGGAACACTCGCCTTAACCAATCGCTTGGTCGCTACGCCTGGCCCAAGCCGATTTAGCCATGGCGGCGGCTTTCTCAATCGGAGCCTGATTTTAGAATATGGGCGCTGGAGCAGCTATGGAATTGGCTTGATCATCAGCGAGCCAGTGTTGGTTCAGCCAAACCCAAAGCTAGCCAAACCTGCCTTGAGTGCCGACGCACATATTCAGGCCTTTCGTACTTTGAACCAATGTTTGCACGAATACCAAAGCCAGTGCTTGCCACTCTTGCAGCTTGCCAGCCAACCAGAGCATATGCTTCAGCCAACCTATTGGCCTGGCTTGCGCGAACAATTGCTGTTTGCTGCGTGGCGCGCTTATGCTGCTGGTTGCCCGGGCGTGGTGATTGATGCTAACGCTGGCTCGTTCTTTCATCAAATGCGGGTCAGCAAACAAGTGCCGCCAACCTCGCGCAGCCAGTTATTGCTCGAAAGTATCGAGGCGATTCGCGGCTGGCTCGGGCGCCGCTTTGTGGTTGGGGTGCGCTTGGTCGTCGATGATCTCGTGCCCGATGGCGTGAGTTTGCAGGAAAGTCGAGTTTTGGCCCACGAATTAGTGGCAGCGGGCGTTGATCTGCTTGATATTGTAGTTGGGCGCTCGGTTGCGCCAATTGCCCAATTTCCTGGCTGGCAAATTCCGTTGGTGGCGGGCATTCGCAGCATTGTTGATGTGCCATTAATTGCCCATGGCATGCTTGGCGACCCATGGATTGCTGAAGATATGTTGCGCGAAGGCTGTGCCGATTTGGTAGGCCTTGAAGCAACAATTTCGGCCACCCCACATTGGCCAATTTGGGCGCGCCAGCAACTCGAACGCGGCGTTGAAGCAGCATGACGGGAGCCAGCCTGCGCCATGGTATAATAGCCAAACCATGGCGCTGAAAGAAGGATCGAAGATATGGCAAAAACAATCTTCATCATGGATGATGATCTCGCACTCCAGATGGTGATGGAGATCGCCCTGCGCGAGGTCGGCTATGAAGTCGTGCTGGCGAATAACGGAGTCGAGGGCATTGCCCAACTTGAAACCTTAAAACCTGATCTGATTATTTCAGACATTATGATGCCAGAGATGGATGGGGTTGAGGCATTCAATCAAATTCGCGAGCGGATACAGGATGAAGGCATTCCTATGGTGATCGTCACGGCGCTTAATCGTAAGCCATGGTTCAGCGACCTTGAAGAAGAGGGTGCTGTTATTTTACAAAAGCCGTTCGAGGTCGATACGTTCATCGACTTAATCAACACCATGGTGAGTGATTAGTGTTCTTTTTGTGCCGACCAGTGCGACCATGTTCGTCGCGATGGTCTCATTCTCCAATGTAATTCGCCTATTTTTACGACGATACCCCTTGCGGTTAACCAAACCCAAGGGGATTTTGCTGCCCAAAATGGGCCAATTGTGAAAATTGCTCAATTTCTCATCCAAAATTCTTTTGATTTTTGCCCCTGAATATGATAGCGTAGCAAGCGACGAACAAACACTCGCCCTATGGAGGCTTTGCGATGAGTGATCGCCCAAATGAAGATAAGAAATTGCACGATCCAAAAGCAACAGTGCAGTTAACCGCTGACGATTTGGCCGCCATGCGAGCCGAATTGCAACAAGAAAAAGATAAAGCTAATCAATTTGCCACCACTCGTTTGAACGAGGCCGATGCTGCTCCGGCAACCAACAAAAAGTTGGAAAATCCGTATGCAACTGTCCAACTCAACCCTGAGGAGATGGCAGCGTTGCGTGCTGAAGCATTGCGGGTGAAGGCCGAGGCCCAAGCTGCTCAGGCTGCCCAAGCGGTTCAAGCTGCGCCAGATAATGTTAGCTCAATGCGCGGCGGCGCGGTAGCGAACACTCAATCAGCTCCCGCCAACCATCAATCGTTCCCTGATCAAACGGTGATTATGAGCCCAGGTCAGGCCCGCGCCCAATATGGCAATGCGCCAGTTGATCAATCGTATCCAGCCCAAGCGCAAAATCAATATGCGCCACCAGCACAGAACCAATACGCGCCGCCAGCACAGAACCAATACGCGCCACCAGCCCAAAATCAATATGCGCCACCAGCACAGAACCAATATGCGCCGCCAAGCCAACAAGGCTATGGCCAAGGCCAAAACTATCAAAATGTGCAGCAAAGCTATAATCCGCCAGCCCAAAGCGGCTTTACTGCACCACCAGCGCCGCTCAACAACGAGAATTTCTTGCAAAAGTATGGAATTTATCTGTTGATTGGCTTTGGAGCAACTTTGATCGTTGCCGCTATTTTGTTGCTGGTGGTTGGTTAATTGTTCTAAGCGAGCAGTTTAAGCCTGCTCGCTTTTTTTTAGGCGTTGCATGATTGAGCTATTGCAGTCAATTGAAGCCAGTGTGCAGCAGGTCGCTGCCGAAGTTTGTACCCTGATTCAGGTTCCGCCGTTTGTGGCCTTGATTCACCCCGCTGATCCAGCGCCATGGTTTAATTATGCTATGCCCGTTGCGCCGCTCAATCCTGCTGCTGCCAATTTGCCAGCTTTGCGCCAGGTGTTTCAGCAACATCAACGCCAACTGCGCTTCGAATGGACCCGTGAGCTGTGGCCAGAATTAGAATCAATGCTGAAAGCTGCGGGCATCAAGGTCGATCATAGTAACCCGCAGATGATTTGCCCGCCTGCGCAGTTTAAGCCCTACCACAACCCAACTATTGAACTGCGTTGGCTGACAACCGCCGATGATTTGGGGTTATATCGTCAGGTAACGCGGCTTGGCTTTGGCGATTATTCAGCAATTGGCCAAGCTGATGTTGATAGCTTGCACGAGGCTTTGAATGCTGGTTGGCGCTATGCTATGGCGCTGATTGAGGGCGAATTGGCAGCGGTTGGTGGCTATAAACCAACCAGTTCTGGCGTGGTCGAATTGGTTGCGATTGCAACGCTGCCTGTTTGGCGCAGACGCGGGGCGGCAGCGAGTTTAACCAGTTTTTTGGTTGCCGACCATTATGCCAAGGCTGGCAAATTGGCATTTTTGTTTGCCGCCGATGCGATTGCCCAAGCAACCTACGCCAAAATTGGCTTTCAACACATTGCCACCCATTTGGCAGCAACCGAGGAGTAGCCCATGCGTCGTTGGCTTTATCTGGGGCTTGTATTGATAGTGGTTGGCTGTGGCCAAGCGCCGCCCGCGAACAGCAATCAAGCAGCGCTTGCCAACCCAACAATTGAGCCAACGCTGGTTGATCTCAGGGCGTTGATTACGTGGGAGCCAGTGCCTGCCTATACGCCACCAGTTCCAACCCCAACCTTGATTCCGCTGCCAGTTCAACCAACGCCAATTGCTGATGCTTGGCCAAACGAGCAAGCAATTGCGCTACGCCCAGCATTTGCCAGCGATGCCGCTAACCAGAGCATGCCACGTTATGCCATGCAGATCACGCTTGATCCGGCGGCAGGCAGTTATAGCGGCAGCCAAGTTATTACCTATACCAACACGACGGGCGCAAGCATTGATAGTTTGGTGTTGCGTTCGTACCCTAATTTTCCGCCCGATGTGCAAGGCGATGGTGGCGACACAACCCTGAATGTAACCAAGGTGTGGAGTAATGCTGGCGAACTCACGATTAATCGCGAAGCCGAAAATACGGCCTTTCGGATTAAGCTTGCCAGCACGCTTGCGCCCAATCAGCAAGTCGTGATCAACACAAGTTTTGCTGGCACGATCAAGGCTTGGCCCGACGGCTCGTATCCCTTGCTTTCGGCCTACCCAATGCTGGCGGTTTGGGATGCTGCTGCCAACGATTGGCGTATGGATGTGACCCGTTTCCCTGATCGGGTGTTGGCTGAAACAGCGCTTTATCTGGTCGAACTAACCTTGCCCGCCGAGCTTGAGGTGATTGGCGCTGGCAGTTTACTGCGCCAAAATGCCGATCGCAGCGTTCGCACCTATGTGAGCGGGCCAGTTCGCGAGTGGGCTGCCGCAGTTGGCACATTTTCAAGTAGCAGCACGCTGCTCGATGAGATTGAAGTGACCGCCTATGGCCCCGAGTATCTTGACCTTGAGCGAGTGCGCGAGATGGCGGTGGGGGCGTTGCGCAGCTATCAAGCCAAATTTGGCGCCTATCCCTATCGCAAGCTCGATGTGCATGTGATGCCATGGGATAGTCGTGGTGGGATCGAATATCCCGCCTATACGATTATTCTGGTCGATTCGGTGGTTAATCGCGAGATTGATTATGTGGTGTTTCACGAGGTTGCGCATCAGTGGTGGTATGGCATGCTGGGCAATGATATTTATCGCGAGGCTTGGCTCGACGAGGCCTTGGCCAATTATCTGACCTACGTTGCGACTCAAGCTGTGCTTGGTCAAGCAGCCGCCAATAGCTATTACGCAGGCGAAATCGAGCGCCTAGAGCGCAGCAATCAAGCCAATGGCAACTGGCCAGCAGGCTTAGCGATTAACGAATATCCCTCATTCAATAGCTATTATCGCGCAGTTTATGGCAAAGGCGCGGCGATGCTCCATCAACTCCGCATCAAGCTTGGCGATCAAGCCTTCTTCCAAGGACTTGGCCAACTCCACACCCAGCAACGCTATCAGATTATTAGCCGCAGCGATTTTCAAGCTGCCATGGAGCAAACCAGCGGCCAAACGTTAGGCGAGTGGCTGGATCGCTGGCTCGACTGGTGAGAACGACTGGCCTTGCGAGCGTTCGTTGATTGTGGCCAATAAATCGACCTGCATGCCTTCGCGAGCCACAAATGCCAAGGGATACACCGCTTGGGCATCGGCCTCGATCTGGTCGATTTGGCTATCGGTGTGGGCTGGCTCGTGATGAAACAAGGCAATTTGCTTAATATTCGCGACGTGGGCCAATTCGATTGCCATTTCCCAGGTGCTATGGCCCCAGCCTTGGCGGCTGGCCTTGGGGTTGGCATATTCGGTTGGCGTATAGTGGGCATCGTGAATAATTAATTCGCTATCCCGGGCAAAATTGGCCAAGCGTTGATCGGTGCCAATGTACGATTCAATATCGGTGGCGTAGACCGCGCTGACCCCATTTTGCTCAACCCGATAGCACATCGAGCCGCCGCGAGGGTGGCCTAACGAATGATAGGCGCGAATTTCCACCGAGCCAGCAGGACATTGCTCATGCTCATCGTTAGCAATGCGCAGCGGCGTAGGCGCGTCTGCATTCCACCATAAGCGCTCGCCACCTTCGATTAACAAGGTGCGGCGGCGGGCCAATAAGCCTGGCCGTTCAGCCAACATTGAATGCGATGAAGCGCTAGCCAACAATTCCCAAACTCGATCTTGGTACAGATTCCACGGGGCTACGATATAGATCATCTGATCTTCGCGATAGAGTGGGGGGAAATGCGGCAAGCCTTGAATATGATCATGGTGATAATGGGAAAGCAAAATCAAAATTGGGCGGGGATTGACTTGGTTTAATAATTGATGCCCAAGCTCCACAATGCCAGTGCCAGCATCAAAAATCAATTGCTGGCCTGCTACGCGCATTTCAACACACGAAGTATTGCCACCTGTTTTGCTAAACTCAGCGCCAGTGCTAGGATGACTGCCGCGCACTCCCCAAAATTGGGTTACAAATTCCTGCGTCATGAGTGCCCTCGATGTTGCAATGCTTACTCGTCACGTAATTCTACGATTGGGGTATTGGTTAAGAGATGTTCATGCACAATTCGGTTAATCGCTGTGCCATTAAGTTGGCAATAGACGACCCGTCCGGGCTGAATGATTGCGTTTGGGCCACGTTCACAGCGACCAAGGCAGTTGCTCAGACGTACTTCAACGGTTGCGTGTAAATCGGCAGCAGCAAGTGCATGCAGAAAGTGTTGTTGCACCTCGGCCAGTTGGCTTCCACAGTGCAATCCATGACAAAGATAGATGCGATACGTTGATTGCTGATTCATTCAGTGTGCTATTTCACCCGTTCTCTATGGGTATGATAGGCCAGCGCCTAGCTGCTGTCAACAGCAATCTCCGCCTATTTTGGGTATAACCACGCTTTTTTAATTTTAGCCCACCGCCGATAATCTGTTAGGCTGGCTCGTTCATTGCTGCTTAAATAGCCAAGCTCTCAGGCGTATTTGGCCTTGAGAGCTTGCAGAATTTATTGATGATTAACTGGCAGTTGCAGGGTGAAGATGCTGCCAACGCCAACGGTGCTTTCGAGCGCAATCGTGCCGTTGTGAGCCTCAGCAACGTGTTTGGCAATCACCAAGCCTAATCCCGCCCCGCCAACGCTGGCCAAGGTATCATCCAAGCGTACAAATGGCTCGAAAATCCGTTCAAAGTCGGCTTCGGGAATGCCCACACCGTTATCGCGAATCGAAACCCGCACCAATTGATCATCTTGATAGACCGAAACTTGAATCACGCCGCCAGCATTGGTGTATTGGCTGGCATTCTCCAACAAGTGGCGCACTGCATTATCAACGCCATGCACATCCATATTAATCATCAAGGGCGTTTGGATGCCACCAACGTAGATATTGCGCACCAAGGTTTGGTTTTTCTCGCCAAAGGTCGGTTGCATATCGTTGCAAATCGATTGGACGAGGCCGCGCAAATCTGCTTGGGCAAAATCCATTTGGTTGGAGCGCACTTGTTGTAGGTAAATTAGGTCGTTGATATGGCGTAACAGCCGCGTGCTATTGCGTTTCATCAATTCTAAGGCTTCGCGTTGACCTTCGTTAACTGGGCCAAGCGCTTGCATATTCAGTAAATCAAGGTAGCCGTGAATGACGGTTAATGGCGTGCGTAGCTCGTGCGAGATCGTCGCCAAGAAATCGTTTTTAGCCTGATCGAGCCGCGTTAGGCGATTATTGGCGTTCTCCAACTCGCGCACATGCGATTCCAAGCGCCCGACCAGTTGTTGGCTATATTCGCGCATCACAGTGGGGGCATCGCTGCTGGCTAGCACTTCGCGCGTGCCGCCAATATAACTGGCCACCAAATCGGGCAAGGCGCGAGGGTCGATTGGCTTGGAGATATAGCCATCGCAGCCAGCAGCCAAGGCCCGTTCGCGATCGCCAGGCGTGGTGTTGGCCGTCAGGGCCACAATTGGCACATCTGCAAGTTGTGGCGTGGCTTTGAATTTGGTGGTTAATTCATAGCCATTCAAACCTGGCAAATTAATATCCATCAGAATCAAATCTGGGCGATCAGTTTGGGCCGATTTCCAACCTTCGTTGCCGTCATTGGCGATGATAATCTGATAGCCACGGGTTGCAAGCACCCGCCGAACCAAGCGTTGATTATCGTGATTATCTTCAATGTAGAGAACCCGCGTCGAACCTGCCATGACGGTTATTTCCTTCTAACTAGGTTATTGCTGCTCAATTGGAGCTTGGGCGTGGGCGGTAGCAATCGCAAATGAGAAGGTGCTGCCAACCCCAACTTTGCTATCAACCCACAAATCGCCATCGTGCAAATCGACCAAGCGGCGGGTAATTGACAGCCCCAAGCCCGACCCCAAAATGCCTCTGGCGCTGGCATGCACTTGCTGAAACTCTTGGAAGAGTTTGCCCAAGGCGTCTGCATCCATGCCAATGCCTGTATCTTGGACGCTAATCACAATCCAATCACCGGGCAAAAGATAGTGCGAGCCAATTGGTGTGGCTTCGTGCACAATTCGTCTGGTTGCACGCACCACAATTTGGCCGCGATCGGTAAATTTTACCGCATTTGAAATCAGGTTAATCACGATCTGACGTAAACGAGTTGGGTCAACGTCCATCGGCGGCAAGTCGGGTGCAATGTCGATGCGCATGGTGACGGGCTTGGAATTAAGCCCGTGCATAATATCGACAGCCGATTGCACGACTGGCAGCACGGCGGTTGCTTCGCGGTGCAAGGCAAATTTGCCAGCTTCGATCCGCGCCATATCCAAAATATCGTTGATCAGATCGAGCAAATAGCGCCCGTTTTTGTTGATTGTTTCTAGGTCTTCGCGCTGTTCTTCGACGATGACTGGCGAAAGTTCATCGATCAGCACGGTTGAGAAGCCAATAATTGCATTCAACGGCGTGCGTAATTCGTGCGAAATGCTGGCCAAAAACTGCGATTTCAGGCGATCAGCTGCTTGAGCACGGTCGAGGGCTTCGCGCAACTCGCCAGTTCGTTGGGCTACCAAATCTTCCAAGTTTTGGAATGAGAAGGCGTTTTCAATCGTCAAGCCAACCATGTCAGCAAAGTTGAGCAACAAGGCTGCATCTTGAATTGTGACCATCCGACCTTGCTCGTAGTAATCGGCGGAAATCAGGCCCAGCACTTTTTCACGGCCAAGAATTGGCGCTTGCACATACGAATCGCCGCCAGAAATAAATTGCTTGGACTGAATCACTTGCGGGTGTTGCCATGGATTATCGACAATCACCGCTTGGCGCGATTTGATCACGCTGGCTTCGATCGTGTCGCTTTCAATCGTGATTGGGTCAGAGAGCGCCGAGCGCATAAAATCGGATTCTAATTCGTAATTATTTGGCCCAAACGAGGCCGCCACAACTTCAATCAGATCATCGCGCAGCAAATAGAGCACAGCCCGATCAAAGCCTAAGCGTTGACATAATAATTGAGGGATGTGATCAAGCACTGTATTTAACGAACGCAAGCGTTTTAATTCGTTGCTGGTTTCGTTGATTGCCGCCATTTGTTGGGCATTAACTTCCAAGGCATCGACTTTTTCGCGCAAGGCCGTGCTCATCTGATTAAACGAAAGGCTGAGGCGACCAATTTCGTCGTTGCCATGGACGACCAATTGTTGATCAAGCTGGCCTGAGGCGATGCGTTGGGCTCCAACCTCAAGCTCGCGTAATGGTCGGATGATCGTGCGCGCCAAGCCTGTGGCCAAAATAATGATCAAGCCTGAGGCAATCAGCAATACGGCCAAGAAATTGCGGCGTAATTGCTGTTGCTCGCGCTCGATGGCCAAACTTGCATCGCGAGCAGGGCTAATCACATCGTCGATCGGTAGCACCAAGGCCACCACCCAGCCAACCGTGCGCATTGGCGAGTAGGCCAAATAGCGGTCGCCGCCATCGAGTTGCAAGCGGGTTACACCAGGCAAATTATTGCGAATATTCTCGCGCAACGAGGCAAAATTTGGATCGTCACTCTCAAACAGATTTTGCTTTTGAAAGGTTTCATCCCAGCGCGTGTTGCCAGCCTCAAGCTCTGGCCGAATTAAAATATTGCCATCGTGATCCATCACAAAGGCGTAGCCCGAGGTGCCAGCATCGATCCGCAGCACATCGGATTGAATCGTAGTGAGTAGCAAATCCATGCCAATGACGCCAATTAATTGCTCATTGACCTTAACTGGTGCCGAGACGGTGATATTAAGTTGATTAGTGACTGCATCAACATACGTACCAACCCATGTTGGGCCGTTGGCAGATTCGGCGGCCTGATACCATGGACGTTTGCGCGCATCGAAGCCATCGGGCAAAACGCTGATCACCCGCACATCATCAAGCACCATCACGCCTTCCTTGGTGGCCAAATAGCCCAAGGAAATTAATGGGTTCAGATTGACATTGCTTTGCAGTGCGCCAGTGATTTGGCGGGCGCGGGCTACGGTGAGCCGTAGTTGATCGGGGGGAATCAAGGTCGGGCCGCTGCCAGCCAGCCAAAACGGATCGGGCCTGGTATCCGCCAGCCGATCGAGTGGGCGGCTAAAGGCCTGCTGGGTGATGTTGACCATGGTTTGGACTTGGCGTTGCACACTCAACAAAGCCTGGTCATATAACTCGGCTTTATCGATTGCCCGACTCATGAGCATATTTTCTGCTTGGAGTAAAAGGGTGTTTTCGCTTTGCTTGACTGCTGCCGAGCGGGCTTGGGAGATGCCATTCAGGCTCAACCAACCAACAATAATCAGCGCTGGCAGCGAGACTCCTAATGCCAGCAACAAAACCCGCGCTTGAACCCCAAAACGGACATTTCGTGGTTGTGATGTCATAGGCCAACGCCCCGTGTATTGCTGGAAGTAGAGTCAGATCTGTAGGTATTTTTGGTGGCCTTAGTGTAGCATAAAATGCTCGATTGGTGGATGGATGTTTTGATCCACGAAGGCCACGAAGGCTGTTTTTTGATCCACGAAGGCCACGAAGCGCACAAAACACGAAACCACGAAGCACGCGAAGCGCGCGAAGGGAGCAGGACTATAGGTGATCGGCTGGTGGCTATGGGCTTTGAGTTTTTGCTTTCTGCCTTTTGATTTTTGATTTGGCCTTCATCCCTCATCCTTCATCCTTTATTTTAGCCACAGATTGGCACAGATTATTAGGATTATGTTCGTGCCAGTCCAAAACCTATCGCCTGATCTCCGACCCCTCGGCTATTGGCTTTCATCCTTCATCCCTCATCCTTCATATGTTCTATACTCTCTTTTGACTTTTGCTTTCTGCCTTTTGACTTTGCCTTCATCCCTCATCCTTCATCCTTCATCCTTTCTCTATGTTCTCTGTTCTATGCTCTTTGTGATTTTTGCCTTTTGACTTTCCTGTATACTTTAAGCTGATTCTCTGGTGCTTTGGGAGGCATTGCATGAGCGAACACCAGTCGGAGCAAGCGCTTGACGTGGATAATCCGGTCACGCTTTCATTATTGCAACGCAATCGTTGGTTGCGGCGCTTGATGAAAGTGGGCTTTGTGGTAGTGGGCCTGTTCTTCTTTATTTTGGCGTTGCGCTTGTTGAGCAAAGGTGCAGGCGGCTTGGGGCCGTTTCTCACCAAAACGTTGGGGATTGAAAATGCGCTCAATACGTTGGGCTTTGGCTGGCTGTTTGCCTATGGTGTGCTGAGTGGCTCGCCAGTGGCGGGGATTGCGCTTTCGTTTCTCGACAGCAAAGTCATCGATCCGCTGCAAGCCTTTACCATGATTACTGGTTCGCGGCTTGGCGCATCGTTTATTGTGTTGGTGATTGGCTTCATCTACTTTTTGCGGGGCCGAGAAAAAGCCGCCTCGCTCTCGATTGGCGTGCTGGCGCTGAGCGTCACTGCCACCACCTACGTTCCTGCCTTGGCGATTGGCTATTGGCTGTTGACTGATAGCGGCCTCGACCAAGTGCGAATTGCCTTGCCTTCAGCAATTTTCGATTTTGTTGAGCAGGTGTTTGACCCGATTGTGGCGTGGCTGTTGCGCACAATTGATACTGGAATTATCAATATTTTTGGGGCAACTCCAGCCTCTAGTGGTGTACTGCCTGCAACCAGCGTGATAATCTTTATTATTGGGGTTGGCACGCTACTATTTGCGTTTAGCCTTTTGGATAAAGCGTTGCCGCAAGTTGATGCTGAACATAATGCCTTTGGCCGAATTGGCGGCTTGATTTATCGGCCTTGGGCGATGTTTTTGCTGGGCGCGTTTGTAACCTCGTTGACCTTATCGGTTTCTGTATCGCTCTCAATTTTGGTGCCACTTTCGGCGCGCGGTTTTATTCGCCGCGAAAATACCTTGCCTTACATTATGGGCGCCAACATCACCACCTTTATTGATACCCTGGTGGCCTCATTGTTGATCAAAGATCCATTTGCTTTTACAGTGGTGCTGGCCGAAATTATCAGCATTAGTGTGATCTCATTAATTATTCTGCTGTTCCTCTATCGCCCGTATGAGCGGTTAATTCTGCGCTTGCTTGATCGGGTGGTCAACGACACGCCCATGTTGGTGACATTTATGGTGGTGATGGTCGTGACTCCGATTCTGCTGTTATTTATCTAGGATCAACTATGAAGCCTTTTAATTTGATGATTTACCTTGATGGCTCTTCGGCGGCGCGACGCATGGTGGCCTATCTTGCCCCCTTGGCCCGCCAATCCCACGTCAAAACCACTTTTTTGGTCGATGAAGCGCATCAAGACGAAGCCGAAATGTATTTTTTCAACGCTGAGCAACTGTTGCAAAGCGACCATGCGCCAACCAGAACTATGCGCGGCGCAACCCCAGAACGGGCGATTGTGCTTGAAACCCGCGCCAGCCAGCCCGATTTGGTGGCTTTTGGGCCGTTGCGCAAAGAGGGCTGGCGGCGCTGGCTTGGCCAATCGGCAATTGGCTCGTTGGCGCGGCGCTTAACTTGCTCGATGTTGTTGATGCAAGGTCGCCCTAATGAACTGCGTCGCGCATTGGTCTGCGCCGCAGGAGGGCCAGCAACCTTGCACGATGCCCAAATGACGGCCTCGATTATCGGGCCGCTTGGTGGCCAGGTCACGATTTTGCACATTGTTTCGCAATTGTCGCTGACCTACAAGCCCGAGGAGCGCGACCCTGAGCGTTTGGCCGATTTGGTGATGGAAAAACAGGGCGAGGTTGCGCGCAACATTGCTGCCGCCAAAACGATTTTGACCGAGCGCGGCGTGGCGACCAGCGTGCGGATTCGCGCGGGCATGGTGCTCGAAGAAATTCAAGCAGAGCTTAAAACTGGTGGCTACGATCTGTTGGTGATTGGCGCTCATCGCGCGCGCACGCCACTTGATCGGGTGTTGCTTGAAGATGTTAGTGCTGAGATCTTGTTTAATAGCCCAATTCCTGTTTTACTTGTACAAAATACCAGCGATTTCTAAACCACGATCAAGGAGTGTGCCATGGCCGTCTTGCTACTCGATAACTACGATTCCTTTACCTATAATTTGTATCAATATTTCTGTGAACTTGGGGCTGAGGTTGTGGTTAAACGCAACGATGAAATCGAGGTCGATGACATTCGCACAATGGAATCAATCGACCGGATTGTGATCTCGCCTGGGCCGTGCACGCCAGCGGAAGCGGGCATTAGTGTGCCGCTGATTCGCGAATTGTGTATGGAATACCCAATTTTGGGCGTGTGCTTGGGCCATCAATCGATTGGCGCGGCCTTTGGCGGGCGAGTGATTCGTGCGCCGCAATTGCGCCACGGCAAAACTTCACCAATTACCCATTTGAATGTTGGGATTTTCGCAGGTGTGCCATCGCCATTCACCGCCACCCGCTATCACTCATTGATTGTCGAAGAAGCCAGCTTGCCCAGCGACCTTGAGGCAACCGCTTGGAGCGATGATGGCTTGATTATGGGTTTGCGCCACCGTAGCTTACCAATCGAGGGCGTGCAATTCCACCCCGAATCGATTATGACTGAGCATGGCAAAGCCTTGCTTGCCAACTTCCTGAGCATTCCCAAGCCCGAATTGGCCGAAGTAAGAGCATAGAACATAGAGCATAGAACATAGTGATCGGGGGTTGGGGTTGGGAATAAATTCCGTGAATCTGTGGCTAAAAACAGCTTCGCGATCTTCGCGTCCTTCGCGGTTCCAAATCGAGTGCCTAAGGGTCGGGATGTTAGTTTTAACGCAGAGGCGCAGAGAGGGATGAGGCTCTGGGCTCTGGGCTAACAGAAGCTAATCCAAACAATCTGTGCAATCTGTGGCTAAAAACAGCTTCGCGATCTTCGCGTTTCCGTGCTTCGTGTCCTTCGTGGATCAATAATTAATGTTCGTGGATGTAACTTGAACTGAGTTTTGCCCTATGCAACAATTAACCTTAAAACCAGAAGAAGTGCCCGCCAATTTAGCCGAATGGCTGCAAGCCAGCCAACAAACCACTATCTTATTGGCCGTCGAGCTTGATGCAGAGGGCTACCTTTCGCTGCAAGCGCTGCCCGAGGTCGATCCGCAGCTTGTGCCTCGGGTACGCAAAGCCATGGCCCAATATGCCGAAACCTTGCGGAGGCTGCTGTGACCCAGTATCTTGGCCTGACTGATGCTTTTATGTTACAAGCCATGGTTATTCAACATATCGGCGGTATTCATGGCATTACCGAGCAAGGCTTTGAGAAGCTAGCAACAGCTTTGGCTGTACCGCAACAAACCATGTTTGGCGAAGATCTATATCCTGATACATTTAGCAAAGCTGCTGCGCTGTTCGATGCGTTGGTGCATGGTCATTGTTTTAGCGATGGCAACAAACGCACAGCCTTGCTGGCGATGATTGAATTTTTGGCCCGCAACGGCTATGCCTTCAACACACCAGACGACGAGAGCCTGTACGATTGGATTTTATTGGTAGCGGCGGAACGCGGCATGGATCGCGAACAGCAGGCTGCGTGGATTGAGCAACGTTGTGAGCAGTTATGAGCGAAGAAGTCAATGTTCAATATATTACTTTAGAAGAAGCCTTACGCATTCGCGATGCAATTGCTGAAGAACATGGCGAGAGCTTCGATGTTTTGCGCTTTCAACAATTGCTTTCAGCCTTGGCCACGCCGTTTCAATCGATGTTTGGCGAGGAGCTTTTTCCAAGTTTGTGCGCCAAAGCTGGCATGCTGCTGGCTGGTTTGGTGCGCAACCACCCATTTTGGGATGGCAACAAACGCATTGCGCTAGCAATAACTGCCCGATTTTTGGCCTTGAACGGCTATGAATTGCAAGTTGATGCCGCTGAAGCCGACAAATTTACCACCGCCTTGGCCATGCACCGCCAAGATTACGAGACCGCAAGTAGTTGGTTGGCTCAACATTCGCGGCCAATTGGCCAAAATCAAGGCTAGAAAGCCAAAATGGCTGTGGTATAATGGGCCACAAGCGCCCACATTTACCCACACAACCATTTAGAAAGAATACCCAAATGGCAATCGCTGACGATCAACTACAATCAGAGCGAAGTGATGCTGTTTTGTTGGAGGCAATTACCGCCAACAACGATATGCTTGCGCTGCAACAATTGTTTGATCGTTATCGCCAACAATTGTTCCAGACAGCGTTGGGCATTACCCGCGATCAGCAACTTGCCGAAGAAGTGTTGCAAGATTGTTTCTATCGGTTGTATCGTCATGCTACAAAGCTCGATGGCAGCATTCCACTTGCCCCATGGCTCTATCGGGTGACGGTCAATTTGTGCTATAGCCGCATCAAGCGCCAACGCCCGTGGTACGAGCCTTTTCATCAATTGGCCGAGCGTTTGAAGGCCAGTTCGCGTTCTGCACCCGATGTGGTGGCCGAACGCCGCGAGATGCAAGACGTCGTGCGCCAAACCTTAGAGCGGCTTTCGCCGCAACATCGCGCAGTTTTGGTCTTACATTATTTTCATGATTATTCACTGACGGAGATTGCCGAAATTCTCGAATGCCCCGAGGGAACGATTAAATCGCGGCTATTTTACGCCCGTAAAATTCTCAAAGAGCAGCTGTATCAGGCTGCGATCGAGGGTGAACCACTGATTGACGGAATTTCCTTCTAGATAGTAGTTAGTGCCGAGGAAGATTCAACGATGTCTATCTCCGTCCCACGCATTACACCACGACTATTAATGTCCGGTGATCCACTGTTTAGCTTGGTGCGGTTGATTAGCCTTGGCTTGATTTTGGTCGTTGGCGCTCGCATCGACCAACATACGGTGGTTCCCCCAACCACGATCTTTGCTCTCACTTGGTGGGCTTATGCGCTCTATGGTTTGGTGATGGCTGGTTTGGCCTTTGTGCCGCGCTTTCGCAATCTGCCCTCGTGGATTTTCATTGTTGATTTTGGTTTCATTGGGCTGTTTGCCTTATTTAGCGGCCTGCCATTAACCTTGATGGTAGCGCTGATTATGTTGCCCACGGTTTGGGCTTCGACCAATCGCTCGCCAGCCCAAGCTGTTGGTACAGGCGTAATTGCCGCAGTTGTGTTTGCAGGCATTACCCTGCGGCGGCGCTTTGGCGATACCACCAACGTTGGCAGCGAAGAAATGTTTGTTAGCATTGCGGTCAATTGTACGGCCTTGATTTTGGTGTCGTGGTTGGTCAGCACGCTTTCTGGCCAATCGAGCGAAATCAATCGCGAACATGTGATTGCCGCTCGCCGCGATGTTGATACTGCTCAACGTGATGCAGAATCGTATCGCGACCGCATGCGCTCGTTGTATGAAGTGGCGTATAAGCTAAGCACGACCATGAATTTTCAAACCGTGCTTGATGCCACCGTGACTGAATCGATTCGCTTGATCAATGGCCGCAGTAGTGTCGTGCTCTTGCCAACTGGCGAGCCTGATGAGTTGTATGTGGCGGCTGGGGTTGGCGTTGGTTCTGGCGATCTCAATTTGCGGATTGCGATTGAGCCAACCGGCATTATGGCCTCGATTTTGGCCTCTGGCACGCCGCGCATTTTGACCGATCTGCGCCAATCACATGCCTTGAGCAGCGTCCCTTCAATGCAAAATTGTGCTTGTGTTTGTTGTGTGCCGTTGAGCGCAGGCCGTCGCAACTATGGCATTATCGTGGTCGGGGTTGATCGCACCGAAATCAACGAAGATGAATTGGGCATGGTTTCGGCCTTAGCCAATTATGCGATTATCGCCATGCTCAATGCCCAGTTGGTTGGCGAGTTGCGCGATGAACGCACCAAGCTGATTAGCAAAGAAGAAGAAGTGCGCCAGCAATTGGCCCGCGATTTGCACGATGGCCCCGCTCAATCGGTCGCTGCCATCACGATGAACATCGAGTTTGTCAAGCGCTTGTTGGAGCGCGAACCAAGCCGCGTGATGCAAGAGTTGACCAAAATGGGCGAATTGGCGCGGCGCACGACCTATGATATTCGCACGCTCTTGTTTGAGTTGCGCCCATTAACCCTCGATAGCCAAGGGCTTGTGGCAACGTTGCGCGAGTATGTTACCCGCTTCAAAGATGGCCCAACTCAAGTGTTGCTCGAAGAAACTGTTGGCGATTTGCGGCTTGATGCCAAGCGCGAAGGTACCTTGTTTAATATTATTCAAGAAGCCAGCAACAACGCCATGAAGCACGCCGAAGCCAAGCATATTTGGATTCGCTTGACTCGCCAAGGCGATGAGTTGATGGCGACGGTTCAGGACGATGGCAAAGGCTTTGATTTGCAAGCAGTGCGCGCCAACTATAGCAAGCGTGGCTCGTTTGGTTTGCTCAACATTGATGAACGAGCGCGCATGGTTGGCGGCAGCGCCGAAATGACCTCTGCCGTTGGAGCTGGCACAACCGTCCGCGTTATCGTGCCGCTCGATGCGAGCAGTATCTAAATTGTTGTAATCCTAGCCTCTCGATCATTAATGGTCGAGAGGTTTTGTGTTTTAATGAGGGTAGGGATTGGAACCGCGAAGGGCGCGAAGCGCACGAAGAACATTTTAGCCACGAATTGCACGAATTGCACGAATGATTGTTTTTTTGCCACAGAGTAGCACAGATGATTGGGATTGGGCTATTGGCGTTTGGCTATAGGCTCTTGATTTTTGACTTCTGATTTTTGACTTCTGATTTTTGACTTTCAGCATTCATCCCTCATACTTCATCCTTCATCCTTTTATTGGGATTGGGCTATAGGCTCTTGATTTTTGACTTCTGATTTTTGACTTTGGGCATTCATCCTTCATCCTTATTCTATGCTATTGGTTGTACACTAAGCATCATTTGGTTTAGACGGAGCGCACCTCAATGTTGCAAACCTATCAAGATGCTTTGGATTGGATTTATAGTTTCCTCGATAGCGAGAAGAAATTACCCAAAAACCCAACTGAGTTTAATTTGCCGCGAGTTAAGGCGATGCTGGCACTTTTAGATAATCCACAGTTGCGCTATCCCGCTGTGATTGTGGCTGGCACCAAGGGCAAAGGCTCGACATGCGCTTTTTTGGAATCGATTGCGCGCCATAGCGGCCTCAAGGTTGGGTTTTTTAGCTCGCCGCACTTGCATTCGTATCGTGAGCGCATCCAAATTAATCGCGAGCCAATTAGCCAAATTCAGCTGGTCGAGCTCATTAATCAAGTGCAACCATTGCTTGAGCAGCTTGACCCTGAGCTTGGTTCAGCAACCACGTATGAGATTGGGGTAGTGCTTGGCTTGTACTACTTTGCTACGCAGGCGATTGAATTAGCGGTACTTGAAATTGGCTTGGGTGGGCGCTATGATGCGATCAACAGCGTTGATCCAGTCTTGAGTGTAATTGCCTCGATTAGCTATGATCACACGGCAATTCTTGGTGATACGCTAGCCAAAATTGCCTATGAAAAGGCTGGTATTATTAAGCAGCATGTGCCAGTGATTAGCACCGTGCAGCAGGCCGAGGCGGCTGAGGTAATTGGCCGAATTGCTGCTGAGCAAGCGGCTCCGTTGTTTATCGCTGGCATGGCGGGCTTGCAGGAGCAAGCATCAGGGGTGATTGCCGAATATCCCTTGGTTATCGTGCCCGATCAGCTTGGCTTGAAGGGTGATTTTCAGATGCAAAATGCCCAACTTGCTGCCAGCGCCGCGATGCTCTTGCGTGAGCTTGGTTTCCCCATCAGCGACGATGCGATTCGCCAGGGCTTGGCTACAACCCAATGGCCTGCTCGCTTTGAGCAAATTGCAAACAATCCCGTGACAATTGTTGATGGCGCGCATAACGGCGATTCAGCCCGCGTCTTGTTGCAAGCGCTCAAGCAACACTACCCAAAACGCCCACTCACCTTAGTCTTAGGAACATCAAGCGACAAAGATATTCAGGCAATTATTCAGCAACTCAGCACCGCCGCAACCAAGATCATCACCACCTGTTCACGCCATCCGCGGGCTTTAGCGCCCGAACGCTTGGCTGAAATGATTCAGTCAACGGATGCTCGCCCTGTCCATCAGACCAACAGCGTTGCCGAGGCCTTAACGCTGGCTCAACAACTTACCACTGTCGATGGCCTCATTTGTGTAACCGGATCGCTCTTTGTGGCTGCCGAAGCCCGCGAAGTCTATGGCCTAGCCCAGCCCGATTAGTCGATCGTAAACTGACTCGTAATGCCCAATCGCGACACTAGCAACAGCAGAGAAGCCTCGCGATTCGGCATGGAGCAACGAGCATTGGAGTATTTTGTATGCATATTCTACTTGTCGAAGACCATGAAATGAATCGCGATATGCTGAAGCGTAGGCTTGAACGCCGCGATTTTACGGTTTCCATCGCCGTCGATGGTCAAGAGGCGATCGATATGGTTGAAAGCTTAATGCCCGATATTATTCTGATGGACATGAGCTTGCCGAATGTTGATGGTTGGACAGCAACCCGCGCGATTAAGGCCAATCCTGCGGTCAGCCAGATTCCAATTATTGGCTTGACGGCCCATGCTATGGCCGGCGATCGCGAGCGTTGTTTGGAAGCAGGGTGCAACGAATATGAGATTAAGCCAGTTGACTTTACTAGCCTAGTTAGTAAAATTCAAGCCTTAGTCAAGGATACGCCACTATGACCGCAACCCAACCCCGTATTCTGGTTGTTGATGATAGCGAAGATAACCGCTTTCTTTTACAACGCCAATTAGTGCGTCGCAATTATGGAGTAGTGCTTGCTGAGAATGGTCAGCAAGCACTTGATTATGTTCAAAGCAATGTGATCGATCTGATGCTGCTTGATATTATGATGCCGGTAATGAATGGTTTTGAGGTTTTACAAATCTTAAAACAGAATGATCAGTTGCGCCATATTCCTGTCATTATTGTTTCAGCCGCCGATGATATGGAAAATGTTGTCAAAGGAATTCAGCTCGGAGCAGAAGATTATTTGGCTAAGCCATTTAACACAACCTTGCTCCGCGCCAGAATTGAAGCCTCGTTGGAGAAAAAACGCCTCCACGACCAAGAACAAGCCTATTTGCAAGCAATTGCCTTAGAACAAGCTCAATCGACGCGCCTTTTGCGCAACATTTTGCCGCAAACGATCGCCGATCAACTCAAAGATCAACAAGCGAATATTGCCGAATATTTTAGCAGTGTTAGTGTCCTTTTTGCTGATATTGTGGGTTTTACCGAGCTATCAGGCCATGTTAATGCCAAAGAATTGGTTGCGTGGCTCAATCATTTGTTCTCACTGTTCGATCAGATGACGCTTGATGCTGGCTTGGAGAAAATCAAAACCATTGGCGATGCCTATATGGTTGCGGCTGGCTTGCCAATTGCCCAGCCCGACCATGCAGAACGTTTGGCCTTGTTTGCCACCGCGATGCTGGCGGCGATTGAGCAAATTCGTATGCCCAACGGCGAGCCATTGCAAATGCGCATCGGTATTCATAGCGGACCGGTGGTCGCTGGGGTCATTGGCATGATCAAATTTAGCTACGATTTGTGGGGCGATACGGTTAATATTGCTAGCCGCATGGAAAGTAGCGCCCAGCCGAATACAATTCAAGTGAGCGCCGAAACCTATGCGCTGTTGCACGACCATGAATACTTCAGCTTGCAGCCGCGCCATGGGGTTGAAATGAAGCATCTTGGCACGCGCACTACCTATATTCTGAACCGCCACCGTCATCACTAGGCTAGGTATTGTTATGCACTGGCAAATTCCATCGTATACATTTCCTACATTAATTGCAAGCAGCATTTCGTTTGCAATTGCTATTATTGTCTCGCGCCGCCGCTTTGTTGCCCAAATGTGGCCGTTTGCTCTTTTAGCTTTTACTGTTGCCTTCTGGACATTGGGTTATGGATGGGAATTAGTCAGTGTTGATTTAGCTACCAAAGTTATTTTTGCGAAAACTCAATATTTAGGTATTGCTACGCCACCCGTGGCTTGGGTTGCGTATGCCTTGTATTATACTGGCCAAGAACGGTTTGTTACTAAGCGTAGTTTTTTATATGCGCTGATTATTCCAATGATTACGATTATTTTGGTCTGGACAAATGAATGGCATCATTTGATTTGGACGAAGACTGAAATTGTGATGTATCACAATTATACGATGCTCCAAACTTATTACGGGCCATGGTTTTGGGTGCATACTGCCTATTCATATGTGTTTATGGCAGCAGGAACGTTAATTTTATTGCAAGCATTAGTGCTTTCTTCCTCGCTCTATCAAAATCAAATTATTGCATTAATTTTAAGTGCAATCGCTCCATGGGTTACTAATGCTTTTCATATTTTGGGCTATCGGCCTTTTCCATATCTTGACTTAACTCCGTTTGGCTTTGTGATTAGCACTGTTGCTCTGGCATGGGGCGCGTTGCGCTATCGTTTGTTCGATACGATTCCGATTGCACGCCATATTTTGATGGAAAATCTCAGCGAAGGCGTGATTTTTCTTGATGCCAAGCGCCGCGTGATGGATATGAACGCCACTGCTGGTCATTTATTGCAGCTGCGTCCTCAGGAGCAGATTGGTCAATCGGCGGAAATTGCTATTTTAGGCTTGCTTGCTGCGCCAACTGCCGCCGATCCTGATCAGCATTTGCGCTGGGAACAGTCGTTAACCCACGCCGACAAAAAGCTGATTCTCGATGTACAACTGTCGCCGTTGAGTGATCGTAATCGCTATCTTGGTCATTTATTGTTGCTGCGCGATATAACCGAGCGCCACCAATATGAAGATTTGTTGCGTTCGCAGCGTAATTTGTTTGCTGGCTTGGTCGAGGTTGCGCGCGCCACCAGCGCCCAAATTGACCTTGATCAGACCTTGCAAAGCACCTTGGACGTGGCCTTGCACCTAACCATGGCAGAACAAGGCAGCATCTTTTTGCTCGACCAATATCAAATGGTGACCCATAGCATTTTGGCCCGCGAAAAAGCCACCTTGATTGAGCAGCAAAATTTGGTTGGCCGCGTGATGCGCCAAGGCTTGGCGGGTTGGATTGTGGCCCACAATCAACTGGCCTTGATCAAAGATACCCACACCGATGAGCGTTGGTTGCATTTGCCAAACGCGCCCTACGATGCCCGTTCGGTCTTGGCTTTGCCTATTTTTGGCACCAGCGGAATTTTGGGCATCTTGATGCTTTTGCACTCGCAGGTTGATCATTTTGGCCAAGAGCATGCCGAATTGATGGAAGCTGCCACAGCCCAAATTTCATATGCGATTGGCAACGCCCATGTCTACCAAACCCAACAACAGCTGAACCACGAATTGAGCCGCGCCAAAGATGCAGCCGAAGCAGCCAGCCAAACCAAGAGCCAGTTTTTAGCCAATATGAGCCACGAGTTGCGCACGCCGCTGACCGCGATTATTGGCTATGCCGATGTGATGCGCGAAGATTTTATCGATTCTAACCATCATGTGTATCTTGAAGATTTGGATCGGATTCGCTCGGCTGGCTCGCATTTGTTGGGCTTGATCAACGATGTGCTTGATCTCTCGAAAATTGAGGCTGGCAAAATGCCAGTTTATTGGGAGCAAACGCGGGTCAGTATTCTTTTAAATGATGTGGTAACGACCATCCGACCCTTGATTGATCGCAACAAAAATAACCTGCTAATCGATCAAACCTACCATAATTTGATGTTTTGGACTGATCTTTCGAAGCTGCGGCGGGTGTTAATTAATTTGTTGGGTAATGCTGCGAAGTTTACCGAGCATGGCACAATTTCACTTTCACTCTTTTTGGATGAAACCTCTGATCCAGCCTGTTTGTACATTCGGGTTTGTGATACAGGCATTGGGATGACCGCTGATCAAGTGGCCAATCTTTTTCAAAACTTCAGCCAAGCCGATGCCTCAACAACGCGCAAATATGGCGGCACTGGGCTTGGCTTGGCAATTAGTCGTAATCTATGCAAATTAATGGGCGGCGATATTGAGGTGAACAGCGAGCTGGGTCATGGCTCGACCTTTACCGTCAAGCTGCCGTGGATCGAGCAACCGCTTAGCGATCAGCGCGAAGTTGGCTTTGATGGACTACCCTACCTGCTTTAATGACCATTGCAACCGGATTTGTGCCGAATTTGTAGCCAATATGGCGTTCGTCGGGCAGATTGAGCAAGGCAATATCGGCCTGCATGCCCACTGCTAAGCTGCCAACTCGCTCATGTTGGCGAATTGCAAAGGCTGAATTGACGGTTGCCGCATTCAAGGCTTCTGCTGGAGTAAGCCGCAAATAGCGACAACCAATCGCAATCGCCATCGGCATCGATTCGCAAGGGCTGGTGCCTGGGTTGCAATCGGTGGCCAAGGCCAAAATGCCATTGGCTTCGATGAGGCTACGCGCAGGGCTGAATTGGCTTTTGCCCAAGCCAAATGGCGTGCCAGGTAACGAAACGCCGACGGTCTCCGATTGGGCCAAAATTGCGATATGTTCTGGCGGCGTGGCGACCAAGTGATCAACCGAGAGTGCGCCAAGTTCGACGGCAAGCGGCGTGCCACCCAATGGCTCAAACTCATCGACGTGCAGCTTCAAGCGAAAGCCTAATGCTTTGGCCTTGAGCAAAATCCGTTGGCTTTGGGCCACCGAAAAAGCACCGTTTTCGCAAAAAATATCGCAGGCCAACGGCTCTTGCCAGATGGTTTGTTGCTGCCACCAAGCGGCTACTGCTGGCAACATCTCCTCAACCACCAAATCTACAAAGCCCTCAGGATTGTCGCGATACTCGGCGGGAATCGCGTGCGCACCCATAAAGGTCGGCACGATACCAATTGGATGGGTTTGGGCCAGTTCGGCGATGGCTTCAAGCATGGTTAATTCGGTAGCGGTGTCCAGCCCGTAGCCAGTTTTGATTTCAACTGTGGTTGTGCCATGAGCCAGTAATTGATCAAGTCGTGGCCGCGTTTGGGCGACTAATTCGGCTATGCTGGCAGCTCGCGTTGCACGAACTGTTGACATAATGCCGCCGCCAGCTGCCATTAACTCGCTATAGCTTGCGCCTTTGATCCGCAGCTCGAACTCATGCGCGCGGTCGCCAGCGTAACATGCATGGGTGTGCGGATCGACAAAGCCAGGAATCGCCAAATAGCCTTGGGCATCGATCACCTGATCTGCGGTCCAAGCGCTGAGTTCTGCTTGGCTGCCAATGGCGACGATTGTGCCAGCTTGGACGGCAATCGCTGCCTGATCGAGACAGGTTAATTGGGCCAAATTGGGGCCGCGCAGCGGCGCTTGCTGGCCTGTTGCCAAGCGGCCTATATTGATAATTAATTGATCGGCGTGGGGCATAACTCCTCCTTGAGTTAACAACGATACTTGCTGTATCCTACCATAGCGCTTGCTCTGCTGGGTTTGCGCTTGCAAAAGTTAAGTGAATGCGGATTGTTGATTAACAATTGTGCTAAGCATCCTGCAAATTCTGGCCAATGTACGTGCATTGTGGCAGCTGAAAGCAGCGGCTTATCTGCTATAATAGTTGGACAAACAAGGAGGATATACGGTCATGACAATCCAACGCCGTTCGACGCGAGCGCGCCGCCGATCACCAATTCGCAACATCAAACCATCAACCTCAACTGGCATCAACCCTGATTTGGAATACATCTTCATTCGCCACGATCTGGTACGGATCATTTTGATGGGCGGTGGGTTGTTGGCAATTATGGTCGTGCTAGCTGTATTAAATGTGTTCTAGCCAACACATTCGGAGCTTGCTGCTGGCACGGCCTTTGCCGTGCTTCTTTTTTGAGCAGCGCTTATGCTTGAGGGTGCTATGAGCGATGAACGTTTAGCCAGTAAAGCAGCACGTTTACGCTGGATCGAACGCAAACTCTACAATAATCCCCAAGGCTTGCGGGTGATGGATTTGGCCGAGGCCACGGGCATGGATCGGCGCACCATCTACCGCGATTTGGGGGCGCTTGAAGACATGGGCGTGCCCATGTGGCAATTTGAGGGCAAGTTTGGCATTAATCGCGAAGATTATCTTTCGACTGTGCGCTTGAATTTAAATCAAACGATTTCGTTATTTTTTGCAGCGCGCTTGCTCGCCCACCATAGCGATGAGCAAAACCCGCATGTAGTTGCAGCGCTTGAGAAAATTGCCGCCTCACTGCCCGACGAAACAATTGCCAAACATCTGAGCAATGTTGCGGCCCAAATTCAGCTGCGGCCAACGCGGCGCGAATATATTTTGGTGCTTGAGACCTTTACCAGAGCTTGGGCCGATCGGCGCATGGTTAAATTTTCGTATTGGGCCTCGAACCGCGATGAGCCAGAGGAGCGCACTGTTGCGCCATATGTGCTCGAAGTATCGCGCTTTGAGCCAGCCTCCTATGTCATTGGCCATGATCCGTTGCGCAATGCTTTACGTACCTTTAAGCTCGAACGCGTCCAACGGGCCGAAATTCTCGATACTGAATATGTCATTCCAACCGATTTTGACCCTTATTCGATGCTCGCCGATAGCTGGGGCATTATGGATGAGGGTAATACGGTTACGGTGCGCTTACGCTTTAGTGCAGTTGTAGCGCGGCGGGTCAAAGAAAGTACCTGGCATCGTTCGCAAGAAGTTATCGACTTGCCCGATGGTGGTTGTGAGCTTTCGATGAAACTTGCTGGCACGCGTGAAATGCGTTCGTGGGTGCTTGGTTGGGGCGCTGATGTTGAAGTGCTTGCGCCAACAGATTTACGCGCCGAAGTTGCCGAGCATGCCCAACGCATGGTCCAGCAATACCAATAAGCCGTTTGCCTATGGCCTGATTGCAACCCCTTGCCCGATGTGGTGAGGGGTTTTTGATTTTTGGGCTGAGCTGCATGGCGTGCTGCCACTGGTCAAAAATTCCTCACCCATGGTTAAGCGTTTTGTTCGCACACGCTCAGCAACACGCGGTACAATAGCATACGATTGCCCGATATCAGGCTTTTAATTCAAGGATGATTGCATGCAGCATGTGGTAATTGTTGGCGGTGGTTTGGGTGGCTTGGCGGCAGCGTTACGCCTGCGCGCGGCGGGAGTTGCGGTCACACTCTGCGAAAAAAATAACGCTCTTGGCGGCAAAATGGCCCAAGTTGTGCAGAATGGCTTTCGTTTTGATACAGGGCCGTCGCTGTTTACCATGCCGTGGGTGGTCGAAGAATTACTTGCTAGCGTTGGGCGCGAGCTTGCCAACGAATTAACCATCAAGCCTGTCGATCCAACCTGCCGTTATCAATGGCCCGATGGCACGCGCCTCGATGCCTGGAGCGATTTGCCCAAACTGCTGAGCGAGATTGAACGCTTGGAGCCAAGCGATGTGGCTGGCTTTTTGGGCTTTATGGCATTTAGCGCCCAAATTTATCAAGCAGCTGCTGAGCCATTTTTGCTTGAGCCATTTAAGGGCTTGCGCACCATGCTGCAACCGCGTTTGCTGCGCGATGTTTGGAAAATTGCGCCTCTGAAAACTGTTGATCAAGCAGTCCGCCAGTATTTCAAACACCCCTATCTGCGTCAATTGTTCAATCGTTATGCAACCTACAATGGCTCGTCGCCCTATCGTTCGCCAGCAACCTTTTGCATTATTCCGTATGTTGAAATTGCCCAAGGCGGCTGGTATATCGATGGTGGCATGTATCAATTAGCAGCCACACTTGGCAGAATTGCTGGCGAGATTGGGGTTGATATTCAGTTGAACAGCACGGTGACTGAGGTATTGCTGACAGGCAAAACTGCAACTGGTGTGCGTTTGGCTGATGGCCGCACAATCGCTGCCGATTATGTGATTGTCAATGCAGATGCCTTGTATGCGCTCGATCAGCTGATTCCAACCACTAAAGCGCCCAACCATGAACTGGCCTGTTCAGGTTTTGTATTAATGTTGGGAGTCAATCGCGATTATGCCCAATTGCAGCACCATAATATCTTCTTCAGTGGCGATTATGCTGCCGAATTTCGGGCAATTTTTGAGCATGGCGTGCCAGCAGTCGATCCAACGATCTATGTTGCTGCCACCTGTCGTGCCAACCCTGAGCATGCCCCAGCTGGGATGATGAATTTATTTGTCTTGGTCAATGCGCCTGTTACTGGACGGGTCAATTGGCAACGTGAGGCTGCGGCCTATCGCGATTTAGTCGTGCGCCGTTTGGAGCAACATGGCTTGGTTGGGCTGAATGAGGCAATTATCAGTGAAACGCTGCTGACGCCTGCTGATTTGGCGAGCATGACCAATGCGCGGCGCGGCTCGTTGTATGGGCCTGCGTCGCACGGCTTGCAAGCAGCCTTTTTGCGCCCAGCCAACCAACCAGCAGGCTTTGATAATCTGGCGTTGGTTGGTGGGGCAACCCATCCTGGGGGCGGGATTCCGCTGGTGTTGCTTTCGGGCAAGGCTGGGGCGCGTTGGGCAATGCAAAGATTAGGGGTTGCTGAGAAGCCCAAACATGGGACTATTTTCTGATAGCCAGCGTGCTCAAAGCTCGCTACGATGCAACTGTGGCAGCAGCTTGTGGTTGCCAGAAGTTCGCTGTTTGTATGAAAGGATCGATTGCATGAGCAATACACCCAAATCGCGCCAAGGCCGCCAGCGCGTGCAAGAGAAACGCTCGTTGTTGCCGTTTTACTTGCTGCTTGGTTTGGCTGGCATTGTTGGCTTGACGTTTGTCTTGTTTCAAGCCCTCCAAGCGCCAGTTGCACCGCCTAGTGCCAGCATTCCAATTCGGCCTTTGATTAATGCTGCCGTGGGCCAAACCTCAGAAGGCTACTGGTATAAAGGCGATCCAAATGCGCCAATAAAAATCATTGAATTTGCTGATTTCGAATGCCCAGGCTGTCGTGAGCTTGAACTTATGTTGGCTAACGCCGATTTTGATGCCCAATATATTGAAACTGGCAAAGTCCAATGGATTTATCGCGAGTTTCCATTGCGCAGTATTCACAAATCTGCTCAGTATAGTGCTGAGGTAAGCCGCTGTGCTGGCGACCAAAATATCTATTGGCCAGTGCATATGGCGCTTTACGATAGCCAATTGCAATGGACAAATAGCGAAACCCCCCAACCTATTATTTTGGATGCTGCGGTTAAGGCTGGAGCTAACCAAGCTGCGCTTGAGGATTGTATGGAAGCCAACACCCATACCGATGCGATCAATGCCTCCTATGATTCAGCGAGGAGCTTGGGGCTTGATCAAACGCCAACGGTCTTTCTGAACGATGATCGGATTGATTTTGTCAGCGATTATTACAACGACCTCAAGATGGCAATTGATGCGAAATTAGAAGTTACACCCTAACTCTAGGAGGCTTAAGATGGACGAGCGTCCATATTGGCCGCGCATGGCCATGGCTTTTTTGGCGCTTGGCGGCTTGATTAATGCGACCTATTTATCGATTCACCGTTTGCGTCCAACCCAAAGTGGGCCATTGGTGTGTGGGGTGGTTGGCAATTGCGAAGCAGTACAAGCCAGCAAATACAGCGTTTTCCCGCCAAGCACTGGCATTCCAGTGGCCTATATAGGCTTGGTTGGCTTTTTGGTGTTGGTTATACTCAGCGTGCTGAGTTTGCAACGCAACCAACTTGGGCGCTTGAGCCTGCCAAGCATCAATCTTGGCTTAGCCAGCGTGGCCTTGGCTTTTTCGGCCTATTTTACGGCGATTGAGGCTTGGGTTCTGCACGAATGGTGTCAGTGGTGCATTATCTCGGCGGTGGTGTCGCTGCTCTTTTGGGCTTTAGCCAGCTTTGATTGGTGGCAAGCTCGGCGGGCAACCAATGCAGAGCAGTTCGAAGCGGCCAACGCGACTGCGGTATAATACAGATTATTCTTAAAGTAAGGACCAGCGTTTATGGCGCATTTTGAATCGATCTTTAGTGTGCGTTTGTGTCACCCTGAAGATGCTGCTTTGCTCGCTCCTCTCGTTTCGGCTTTGGCTACTGAAGAAGGCGTAACCCCGCCAGATTTAGGAGCAATTGAAGACGTGATTCGGGCGATGCTGACCACTGGATTTAGCGATTTTGTGATTGCTGAACGTGGCCCCAACGAGGATGAAGTTGTGGGTTGTATTCAGATTAATTATCGGCTTTCGACCTGGGCTGCTGCCCCGTATGCCTATTTAGAAGATTTCTACCTTGTGCCAGAAGCGCGCGCCCAAGGGATTGGCACCAAATTGCTTGATTATGCCTGCCAACGAGCAGAGGGCAAAGGCTGCCAAAACGTCCAGCTTGATGTGCGGCAGGCCAATAAAGGTGCAATGCGCTTGTATGGGCGTTATGGCTTCAAAATGACCAACAGTGCTATTTGGAAGCGCGAGCGGCCAGAGTGCGAACAAGATTATAGCGCCGAAATCAACGAATTGGTCGATCAATTGCGTGGCAACGAGGAAACGGAGGCAGCCTAGTGTGGAGCATGCGCATCGGTAATGTAAGCGGTATCCCGATTAAACTGCATCTGAGCTGGCTGGTTTTAGCAGGCCTGAGCATCTATAGCTTCCAGCAAATGTTTGCGCTTAATGGGCAATCGGGCTTACCGCTGGCCTTGTTTGGCACATTACTGTTGCTGTGCTCGATTGTGCTGCACGAAGTTGGCCATGCGCTCATGGCGCGGCGGTTGGGCTTGCGAGTTACAGCAATTACCTTGTTTTTAACTGGCGGCCTAACCGAGTTGGCCGATGATGTTGATTTACCGCAAAGCGAATTTAAAATTGCCTTGATTGGCCCGTTGGTCAACGTGGCCTTGGCGGTGCTGGCGTTTCTTGGCTCATGGTTTTCGCAGGGAGTTTGGGCCAATTTTTGGGTAACGCAGGCAGTTATTAATGGATTGCTGGCGGTCTTTAATTTGCTGCCCTGCCACCCGCTCGATGGTGGGCGGGTATTACGTTCGATCTTTTGGTTTTTGAATGATGATTTGTTGCGCGGGACGCTGCTGGCGAGCACGATTGGGCGCTACCTTGGCAATGGTTTGATGGTAGTTGGGATCGTAACTCTTTTGAGCAATGCCCTGACCGGAAGCTTGCTTTTGCTGATGGGCTGGATGACCAATCGCGCTGCGGTGAGCAATTTTGTGCAAACAACCCTCAACTATACGCTGAGCCGAGCTTTGGTTGGCGAGGTTATGAGTCGTAGTTTTCGCACAGTTTCACCGCATCTGACCCTCGATTTGTTTGCTGGCCAATATTTGTTGGGCCAAGCAGAGCCTGCGTTTCCGGTTGTTCACTCCGAACGTCTGATTGGCATGATCAGCGTCCAACATTTGTATCGCTATGCGATGGGTGAGTGGCGCAGCGTTTCGGTGGGCGATGCGATGACGCCCAAAGCCGATTTGCCGCGACTCAACGTGGGCGATAGTATGCAAACTGCCTACTACACCATGCTTGGCCAACGCTACGATAGCCTGCCTGTGACCGATGGCGATGCGGTGGTGGGCATTGTGCGCCATCGCGATGTTGTGGCCTTCGTGCAGAGTGCGCTCAAAGTTAAAACCTAATGCGATGGGAAATCAAATGAATGATTTTGAATGGCCGCGTGAGCTGCAAACCACAATTGATGGCTTGGCTCAAGGTGGCGATGGGGTTGGCCGTTACGCAGGCCGACCAGTCTTTGTGGCGGCGGCCTTGCCTGGCGAACAGGTGCGGGTGCGGCTAACCGAGCGGCGCAATGGTTGGGCGCGTGGCGTGTTGCTTGAACCGCCAAGCAATCCCGCTGCCGAGCGGGTTACTCCGCCTTGTCCAGTCTATCAGCGCTGTGGTGGTTGCGATTGGCAACACCAAACAATCGAAAGCCAGCGCCAAGCCAAACAAACGATTTTGGCCGAGCAATTGCGTTTTGTGGCTCAAACCGATCAGGCCGAAGTTGCTGTAACCGCCGCTGCTGAGCCATGGCACTATCGCTCGGTTGCACGGGTGCATATCGATGGCCGCCAGGTTGGCTTTTATGCTGCTGGTGGCCGCCAGATCGTCGAGTTTGAGCAATGCTTGATTATCGATCCACGTTTGAATACGGCGATTGAGCGCTTGAAACCGCTGTTGCCCTTGGTTGGTTTGCGCGAAATCAGCTTGCGTTTGAGCACCACCGATGGCACGATTCATGGCCATTTGCTGGGCCAAGGCCAGAGTGGGTGGCGCAGTTGGGCACGCCGTTGGCTGGCCGCTGACAAAACCATTGCTGGGGTTTCAGCGGAGACGCGCGAAGGCTGGATGGCTTTGGCGGGCGCTGAATATTTGTATGAACAATTGGGCAATGTGCGCTTGCGAATTACGCCGACTAGCTTTTTTCAAGCCAATGTTGAGCGCGCACGAGCAGTTTTACAGCAGATCGAGCAATTTTTGCCCTTGAACAACACGACGCGCTTGCTTGATGGGTTTTGTGGAGTGGGCACATTTTTGTTGCCCTTGGCGCATAAAATTGGCCATGGCTGGGGCATCGAAGAACATCCGGCGGCAATTCGCGATGCTCAGGCCAGCGCCAAAGCTAATCAGCTTACCAATGTGACTCTGAAAACTGGCAAGGTTGAGGCTATTTTGCCGCAGCTGAAGCAACAATTTGATTTGGCAATTGTTGACCCGCCGCGCCGTGGGGTCGAGCCAGTGGCGTTAAATGCGTTAATTGCTGCCGAACCAACCATGATCGCCTATGTTTCGTGTCATCCTGGCACCTTGGCGAGGGATATTAAAATTTTGCAGGCTGGTGGCTATAGCATTCAACATGCTCAGCCCTACGATTTCTTTCCCCAAACGAGCCATGTTGAGAGTTTGGTGCTGTTGAGCAAAGTTTAGGTTTGCGCATTTCCGGCTGGGTTTCTCGCATAACGATAGCTTTTAGCAAACGTAAGATGCGTTGGTATGCTGAATGAACATTGTTCGTACTCAAAGTGTGACTTCAAAAATGTATGAAAGCTTGTATCGGTGATCACCACCCTTCTGTCCCGCTTCAAGGCAGGAGACGCAGAGGGTTTTCATCCCCCTGCACCGCCTAAAGTGCATTTGGTTATCTCGCTACCAGCCGAATATTAGTAATTTCGGAAATATAATCGTGGCCATTGGCATAAATCTCAAGGTGCGAGATGCGGCGCATATTGCTCAAATCGCCCTTGAGTTCGATGGTTTGATCGGTCCATTGGCGAAATGGCAGCTTGATCGAGCGAATATATTCTTTGTTGGAAATGCTGCCTGGCCCTTGATCGTCGCGGGCGTAGAAGCAATAGGTCGTTGAACCAAGCTGATCGGCGGGATTATAGTAGAAGATGGCGATTGCTAAGGCGCATTCTTCGCCAATATCACCAGCCCGATTGAGCGATTGCTCATAAATTCGCCCAGTAAAGCTCAATTCAAGGTCGCTGTAGGCCGTGGTATCAAGGTCGATTGTTTGGGTGATGCCCGTCCGAAAGCTCTTGGTATGGTCGATGCCCTCGGTACTATCGCGATGGAATTGGGCCACATTGATCAACGGGCGCAAGCAGTTGTTTGGTTGCTCGGTGCTACGTTGGGCACAACCGCCAACAATATAGAAATAGCCATCTTCCTCGGCCTCTGGCGAATACAACGAGCCAAACACTCGCCATGTATCTGCGCGCACAATATTGGTAACTGAAACAGGCACAGTGGCATTATTGTTATATTCTTGGGCGGTGAAGTCGGTAAAATTGCTATCGCGGGCTACTTGCCATTCTGCTGGCATTGGTTGCGATAAGCTGCCTTGGGCAATTTCGAGCTTCTGTTGGTTGCTGATACTGCGGCTTTGGCTGTTATACGCCAAGGTGATGCCGCCTTGTTCAACCACATATTCGCTAATTGTGGTTTGTTTGAGCCGTTGTTGTTCGCTGGCGCTGGTTGTTGGTGCGTTGGCATCCAATAAGCGCACCCGATAGCTACCACCCGGCTTGAGCAACGCTTGCTCAACACTATAGCCAGCTTGTTGCACAAAAACACTGAAATGGACATCTTGATATTGCTGTGAGGCTTCGGACGCTAAACGCAAGCGCACCAAGCCCGATTCAAGCCGCAAGGCCACTTCTTGGTTGCGCGAGCTAAATCTGGTGGTTTGTACTTTTTCAAAGATCAGGCTCGTGCCTGGCCAAATATCTAATTTGCTGCCATCAAATAAGGTAACGGTGGCGGCGATGCCAGCGGGCGCTGTGCTGCTGACATTAATTCGATCGCCTTGGTAAATTACGGTTTTGGGCGGCGTGGGTAGCTCAGGCTGGACCAAGCCAGCCCGAATAATTTCGATGCCACTGATATAGGTGTCGAGCGTGCCTGGCTCTGCTGGCTGGGTGCGGGCAAACGCCTTGACCCGCCACGCCAGATAGCAACTGCCAGCAATTACAAGGCAAAACGCCAGAAAGCCCAGAATAATCAAACGCCAAGCGATGCGGGTATATTCTTCGGTTGACCGCACGGTCACTCCGCTCATGCCTTTTCCCCTTGGGTGCGTAATGAGTTTAATCGGGCAGCACGGCTGGCTTCGCGCACTGCATGCGGAATCGTTTGAAAGCGGCTGAGCCAATCGTCCATAAAGCTTTGATAGCGATCTTGCAAAATTGCCTCGCGTGCTTGCTCCATCAAGCGAATTAAGAAGCGCAAATTATGCAGCGTGGCCAAGCGCAGCCCAAGCACTTCCTCGGTACGGAACAAGTGGCGCAGATAGGCGCGGCTAAACCGTTGGCAGGTTGAGCAATCGCAGGTTGCATCAATTGGCGCATCTTCGCGGGCATATTTGGCATTGCCAATATTCAAGCGCCCTTCGGGAATGAATAAGGCTCCATTGCGCCCCAAACGGGTTGGCAGCACACAGTCAAACATATCAACCCCACGCGCCACGCCTTCGAGCAAATCTTCTGGCGAGCCAACGCCCATTAGGTAGCGTGGTTTGTTGCGTGGTAGCAAGGGCGTGGTTTCTTCGAGCATGCCATACATCTGCTCTTTGGGTTCGCCAACGCTCAGGCCGCCAATGCCAACCCCGGGAATATCTTGTTGGGCGATAAAGCGCGCGCTTTCACGGCGCAGATCGGCCTCAACGCCACCCTGCACAATCCCAAACAAGGCTTGATCGTCGCGGGTTTTGGCGGCGATACAGCGCAGCAACCAGCGATGGGTGCGTTCCATGGCGGCTTTGGTATAGGCATGGGTGGTTGGCTGCGGCGCACATTCATCGAAGGCCATAATAATATCAGCGCCCAGTTTTTCCTGAATGCCAATTGCGCTTTCTGGCGTAAAGCGATGCTTTGAGCCATCGATATGCGATTTGAAGGTTACGCCATCTTCGTCGATTTTGCTATGCGGCCCCAAGCTAAACACCTGAAACCCGCCCGAATCGGTCAGAATTGGCTTGGGCCATTGCATAAAACGGTGTAAGCCGCCCATTTCAGCCACCAAATCGGCGCTGGGGCGCAAATAAAGATGATAGGTATTCGATAAGATAATTTGCGAGCCAATCGCTTCGACTTCTAATGGGTCAAGCGTTTTCACCGTGGCTTGGGTGCCAACCGGCATAAAGACAGGCGTTTGAATGGTGCCATGCGGTGTGCTCAATTGGCCAGCCCGCGCCTCACCATCGCTATGTTCAAGGGTGTAAGTAAAGTTATTCATAATGGGCCAATTATAGCGCTATTTTGGTTGGCTGGAAAAGCCGTGTGGCTAAGCATTCGGTAACAAAATCCAATCAGGCGCAAGCCTGATGTTAACTCCACTCACAACCCGATTGTCAGCCATAGCTTGAGATTGGTAGGCTAGGCCATGTCACTTGGAGTAATCATATGTGAAAGGATGGTCATGTCCACATTATCTCCGGCTGCGATTGAGCTTGTGCAACAAACCTTTGCCGAGGTTGGGCGCGATCCCCAACAATTGGTTGAAGCATTCTACGGACGTTTGTTTAGCTTGGCTCCTGAGTTTCGACCGTTGTTTCCTGAGGATATGCGCGAGCAACAAAAAAAGTTATTGCAATCATTGACGTTGGTGGTCAATAATCTCAAAAAGCCCGAAGCGGTTGTGCCTGCGGTGCAAGAGCTTGGGCGCCGGCATATTGATTATGGGGTTAAGCCAGAGCATTACGATACGGTTGGCGCGGCTTTGGTGTGGGCGCTCGCGCAACAACTTGGCCCGCAATGGAATACTGAAGTGCAGGATGCATGGGTTGCCGCCTATAGCTTGGTCGCCAATGTGATGATCGAAGCCAGCCAAGCCTAATTCAGCGAAAGCGAAAAATCTGCCGCCTGTTCAAGGGGAACGGGCGGCGAGAAAAAGTAGCCTTGACCCGCTTGGCAGCCAAGTTCACGCAAAACCTGAATATGTTCGGCGGTTTCGATGCCCTCGGCAATGGTCGCCAGATGCATGGTTTGGGCCAAATTGATAATTGTTCGTACAATCGCCAAGCTACGTTGATCTTCGAGCGCCGCTTGAATAAACGAACGATCAATTTTGATTGTATTGAGTGGAAAGCGGTGCAAATAGGTCAGCGATGAATAGCCAGTGCCAAAATCGTCAATGTGCAACGGCAAACCCAAATTGCGCAGCGCATTCAAAATTGGCTCAGCCCGTTCGGCGTGCAATAACGCGCCTTCGGTAATTTCCAAATGCAGCAAGTGGCGCGGAAACTGATAGCGTTCCACTAGGGATTTAATTGTTGGCAGTAATTGGCTGTGCAATAATTGGCGCGGCGAAAGGTTAATTGCTAACGTCATATGCTGCATCAATGGCTCGGTTTGCCACTGAGCAAGCTGTTCAGCGGCAACTTCCAACATCCACCAACCCAACGGAATAATCAGGCCCGTTTCCTCGGCAATATCCAAAAATTGGCCAGGCGAGCGCAACCGCCCATCAGGATGCGCCCAGCGAATCAGAATCTCAAAGCCGGTGCAATGTTGCTGCTCAAAATCGATAATTGGTTGAGCAAAGAGCCGAAATTCTTGGCGTTGCAAGGCCAAGCGTAAAGCACTTTCGTTGTGCAGGCGGCTGCTAAAATTGGCGTATAAGGTTTGATCAAAAATTTCGATCCCGCCGCGCCCTGTGTGTTTGGCGCGATAGAGCGCTAGATCGACGTTGCGCATCACGGTTTCAATGGGCATTTCGCTGGTAATTAATTCCAAGCCAATGCTCACATTGCAGAAAATCTCTTGGCCGTTTTCGACCACAAATGGCTCTTCGAACAATTGGCGAATCCGTTGGGCGGCGTTGAAGGCTGCTGGCAAATCGGGCAGGCGATCAAAAAAGATTGCAAATTCATCGCCATCGAAGCGTGCAACCACATCGCTTGGCAATTCTAAACCACGGCGTAAGCGTTGGGCGATGTCAGTCAGCATGGTATCGCCAATATGATAGCCCAAGCCATCGTTAACCATTTTAAATTCATCAATATCAAGCAAAATAATTGCAAAGCTATAATCGTGGTGATGACGCTGATATTCTAGGGCGCGCGATAAATGCAATTGAAACGAGCGCCGATTGGGCAAGCCAGTCAGCGAATCGTGCAACGATTGATGATAGAGCGCTTCTTCCATTTGCAATTGGGCGGTATGGTCGCGCAAAATCACAATTGCGCCGTTATTGCGGCCTTCTGCGTTGAGCAAGGGCGTAACATGTTCAGTAATTGAGGTTGAATGGCCATCACGGGCGCGTAAATAGCGCTCGAATGGCAAGGTGAGCACTGGCTCGTTGCGCAAAGCAGCTTCAATCACATGAATTGGTTGATCGTTGAGGCTACTGCGAATGACCACTACTTGGTTAAAATCTTGCTTGATCGCTGCCTGATAATCCCAGCCAGTCATGCGCTCGGCAACCGGATTGATCCACTGAATTTTGCCAGCCCGATCAACCGCCACAACTCCATCGCTAACATTGGCCAGCATGGTTTGCATCCAAACTTCAACCCTGCTGAGGCGGCGAATTAAGTTGCTGCGTTCGATGATGGTTTTGAGCGTCAGCACAAGGCTTTCGGTGCTAATTGGCAAGGTCAGAATATCAATTGTGGTTGGTTGGTTGGGCTGGTTGAGGCTGGCTTGTTCGCTGGCATGGCTCAAATAGAGCACTGGAACTGGGCACTCTTGCTGATTGATCTGGGGCAGAAACGCAAGGTTAGCTAAGATTAAATCGATGCTGCTGAGGAGCTGATTTGCAGCCTCCCACGAGCTAGCTTGGGCCACGCTACAACCAGCAGTAGTTAATTGGCCGCTCAGATCGTGAGTGCTTGGTGCTGAATGGTCGAGCATTAAAATTCGTGGATTATTCATGGGCTGCACTCCAATAGACATCGTTACGCATATGGGTGCTATGCCCAAACAGCGTTCGAATCAAATCTGTCGCAATACCATGCCACCTCATCAACACTATTCTCCAGAGGATTGAGCCAAGATTCCATGGAATTTGGCGGGGAACCGTACACTCCTTCACTATAGAGCCTCAATCCACTAGAAATTAGCGCCGATTTGGATCGCATATTAATCTAGGATTAGCTGCCAAACGTGGGCCTAAATGTGGATGCGACATCGTAGAAGTGAACAGCGTGGTTCAGCCTCGAATCTAGGGTTTGATCATCTTAGCATAGGCTGTGCCAAAATTGAGGGTGATTTAAGTGGTAGTGTTGCTAGGACTACCACATCTTTAGCTTTAATGATTGTACTGCGAAGGAGGATGCTGTGGGCCGAAGGTCTCATTTCAGCAATTGGGGTTGGATTGAGGAGCCAATCGACAATGATATTTTCGATCACCTTGGTTTAGCCGTAAACCGTTTAGCGCGATTCGGCCCAGCCTTGGACATTCATGCCGCCGAAGATGGCGCGGCGCAACTCAGCACTAAACAGGCTATCTGGGTAAACACGCTCGGGTATACTCGCTTGATTGAGCAATTGCACCTGTTCGGCAGTTAGCTTAATCGCTTGGGCAGCGAGGTTGGCAGACAGCTGCTCAGGTTGTCGTGCACCTATAATGAGCGTGCTAATTCCAGGTTGTGCTGCTGCCCATGCCAAAGCGACCTGGGATACTGGTTGCTCAAGCATTGCTGCTACATTTTGCAATGCTTGGAGGATATTCCAGTTGCGTTCGGTGAATTTCTGGTCGCCGAATGGATTGGGGCCGCTGAGCCGACCCTGACCACGAACTCCGCTGCTTTGGCGCTGATACTTTCCGGCCAGAAATCCTGCTGCTAGTGGACTCCAAGCAGCGATTCCAAGGCCACATTCACGGGCTGCTGGGATGTATTCGCGCTCGATATTTCGCTCAACCAGCGAATACTCAAGTTGCATGGCAATCGGGCCGGGAATGGCGTGTGCTGCTGCCAACGTCGCGGCGCGAACAGCATACCAAGCTGGTTGATTTGAGAAGCCAAAATAGCGAATAGTGCCAGCGCGAACGAGATCGCCAAGGGTTTGGAGCACTTCTTCAACGGGCGTAACCTGATCCCAGATGTGGAGCCAATAGAGATCGATATAATCGGTGCCTAATCGGCGCAATGATCCCTCAAGCGCTCGCTGAATGTTTTTGCGGCCGTTGCCTCCTGCGTTAACATTCTGGGATTGGCCGCCGTAAAAAGCAAATTTTGTCGCCAGCACTACCTGATCACGCAGACCGCGCTCGGCGATGAACCTGCCAACGAGTTGCTCGCTCAGCCCATCTGCATACACATCAGCAGTATCAATAACGTTGCCGCCAGTATCAATGTAGGTATTGAAAATATCTGCCGATGTTTGAGCGTTTGCTCCCCAGCGCTGGCTCCCAAAGGTCATTGTGCCCAGCGCAAACGGACTGACAACCAAGCCTGAGCGACCTAATGTACGAAAGGCTGTTTGGTTCATTGATGTAGCCCCTGCTTGGCGCTATTGCGCATGGCTGCGAGTTGATCGGCACGGTTCTGGCTCCACATCTGCAACATCCAGCCAGGGTATTCAGCAGGAAGTCGGCTCGCTTGATCAAGCAGATCAAGGTCGGCGGAATCAAGCTCAATCTCGCTTGCCCCAAGATTGTCATTTAGTTGCTCAAGTCGCTTTGCGCCTAGAATAACGCTGGTTACCTGCGGCTGATGCAGCAGCCATGAGATTGCCAATTGGGCAACACTCGCCTGTTTGCGTTCTGCTAGTTCACCAAGCAGATCGATAATCGTATAGGCTCGCTCCAGATCGACTGGTGGAAAGGCCACTGCTGTGCGCCGACTATCGACAACCTCCTGCTGATCGCGGCGATACTTGCCGCTTAGCAGCCCTCCACTGAGCGGGCTCCATACGAGCAAACCAAGCCCTTCGCTAGCGAGCATTGGCCCGATCTCGCGCTCGATATCGCGACCTGCCAAACTATAGTACGCTTGGATGCTTGCTAGGCTATGCATTCCATGGCGTTCGGCGATGCCCAAGGCTTTACTTATTTGCCATGCCGCCCAGTTCGAAACGCCAATATAGCGAACAAGCCCTTGCCGAACCAAATCATCCAAGGCTGCCAAGCTTTCCTGGATTGGCGTGGCTGGATCGAAGCCATGAAGCTGATAGAGGTCGATATAATCAAGTTCAAGTCGTTGCAAACTGGCTTTTGCACTAGCTAAAATATGCTGCCGCGACGAACCACGTTGATTTGGGCCTGCTCCTGTTTCACCGAAAACTTTGGTGGCCACGATCACATCATCGCGTCGAATACCTAAATTCTTTAATGCTTGACCTGTGATCCGCTCGGATTCGCCTTCTGAATAGGTATCGGCGGTATCAATAAAATTGATTCCAGCAGCGAAGGCCTGGGCCATGAGGCGATCGGCCTCGGCCTGTTGAACCTGACCGATAGCGCCATAGGCCCCGCTACCGCCAAAGGTCATGGTGCCAAAACAGAGTTCAGACACAAAAAGTCCAGTTGAGCCAAGTTTGTTATAGCGCATAGCTTGATCCTCCAAGGTGACTGATGGTAATGTTGCCATCGAGATAGAGTATAGGCCGCGAATTGGCAGATTGCACTGAGCGATCCTATGCAGTTCTTGCCTAATCCTCTGATTTTGCTAGATGCGATTGCTCGCTAGGTTGCTTAAGTGGGCAGAGTGCTATACTTCGATCATCTGCTGAAGAAGGAGCACCATATCGATGAAACGGATTCACGAGCTAGCAACGCTGATTGGGCAAGTGAGCGAGGGCGAGGGCACGCATGCTACCGCTATTCCTGGCCTCTATCTGTCAAAGATTTCGACCACCGATGCGCCACCCCACATTGTTGATCAGGCTGTTTTCTGTGTTGTTGCTCAAGGTGTCAAAAGTATTATGCTCAACGATGAATGCTATCGTTATGATTCCAGTAAATATCTGATGATTGCTCTAGACCTGCCATTGCTTGGTCAGATTGTCGAAGCAACTCCTGAAACACCAATGCTTGGGGTTACGATTGAACTGGATTTCAATGAAATTAGTCGGCTGATTATGGAAGCTAATCTAGCATTATTGGCCGATTCTCATCAACAGCGCAGCCTTTTTGTTAGCCCGTTAGATGACGATCTGCTTGATGGCTTAATTCGAATGCTGAGCCTGCTCAAGAAACCCAATCAAATTGGCGTTCTCGCGCCATTGATTCGGCGCGAAATTTTTTACAAATTGCTGCTTAGTGAGCAAAGCGGCCTATTGCGGCGCATGGTGGCCAAGAATAGTCAAGTTAGCCGGATTGCTGCTGGCCTTGAGTGGTTAAAGGAAAATGCGACCCGTCCTGTGCGCATGGACGAGCTGGCGCGCGAGGTTAATATGGGGTTGTCCACGATGCATGCGTGGTTCAAAGCAGTGACTGCTATGAGTCCATTACAGTTTCAAAAACAGTTACGCCTCCAGAAAGCGCGGCAGATGCTGCTAGCTGAAACTACTGATGTGGCGACAGTCAGCCTTCGCGTGGGCTATGAAAGTGCCTCACAGTTTAGTCGTGAATACCGCCGTATGTTTGGGCTACCGCCACTCCGCGATATTGAGCGACTTCGTGATGCACAAAAAAGAGCTATCTAGCAGTTGCGATTAGCGTCGTGCTGCCATAGCCGATGTATTTTGCTTTCAATTGATAATCGCGAATCTGTTTTTGCAGCGATCGCGCGGTTGTGGCTAGGGCTAATGATATAAGCGCGGTAGTTGTTTGGTGGAATGATGATTTAAGTGGTAGTGTTGACATCAACACTACCACTTGCCGATTTAGGCTTTGAGCATGGGAATATGCACGTTGCGTTCTTGGGCAACCGCAATTGCTTCATCATAGCCAGCATCAACGTGGCGTACCACGCCCATGCCCGGGTCGCTGGTCAATACCCGTTCGAGGCGTTGATCGGCTTCAGCAGTGCCATCGGCCACAATTACCATGCCAGCGTGCAGCGAATAGCCAATCCCAACGCCGCCGCCATGATGCACACTGACCCAGGTTGCGCCATTAACTGCGTTGATCATCGCATTCAGAATTGGCCAATCGCCAATAGCATCGGAGCCATCGCGCATGGCCTCGGTTTCGCGGTTGGGCGAAGCCACCGAGCCACAATCGAGGTGGTCACGGCCAATGACAATTGGCGCACTCACAACGCCATCGCGCACCAATTTGTTGAATAACGCGCCAGCCTTGGCCCGCTCGCCATAGCCGAGCCAACAAATCCGAGCTGGCAAGCCTTGGAATTGCACCCGTTCTTGGGCAGCGCGAATCCAGCGGTGCAAGGCCTGATCCTCTGGAAACAGCTCAAGCAAGGCTTCGTCGGTTTTGGCAATATCGGCGGGATCGCCGGAGAGCGCTGCCCAGCGGAATGGCCCTTTGCCTTCGCAGAACAACGGGCGAATATAGGCAGGCACAAAGCCTGGATAGGCAAAGGCACGATCATAACCAGCTGCTTTAGCGACGCCACGCAAATTATTGCCATAATCAAACACAATCGAGCCAGCATCAGCAAAAGCAACCATCGCCTTTACATGCTCAACCATCGAAGCTGTTGATAACTTAACATATTCTTCTGGATCGCGTTGGCGCAATTCGAGCGCGTGCTCAAGGCTCATGCCTGCTGGCACATAGCCTTCCAGCGGATCGTGGGCGCTGGTTTGGTCGGTCACAATATCAGGTCGCACGCCACGAGTATACAATTCGCCAAAGACTTCGGCTGCATTGCCCAACAAGCCAACCGACAGTGCTTTACCATCGCGCACCGCTTCGTCGACCAAGGTCATGGCTTCTTCGAGTGTATCAACCGCAACATCAAGATAGCGCGTATCCAAGCGGCGTTGCATGCGTTGGCGATCGACTTCAACGACCAAGGCCACGCCATCGTTCATGGTGACGGCGAGTGGTTGAGCGCCGCCCATGCCGCCAAGGCCAGCGGTCAAGGTCCAGCGCCCGCGCAACGAGCCGCCAAAATGCTGGCGGGCAATCGCGGCCAAGGTTTCGTAGGTGCCTTGCAAAATTCCTTGTGTACCGATGTAAATCCACGAGCCAGCGGTCATTTGGCCATACATCGTCAGGCCAGCCTGCTCCAACTCGCGGAAATTTTCCCATGTTGCCCAATGTGGCACGAGCATTGAATTGGCGATTAGCACCCGGGGCGCGTCGCGATGGCTGCGAAACACCGCAACTGGCTTGCCCGATTGCACCAGTAACGTTTCATCATCATTCAGCTCTTGCAACGAACGCACAATCGCATCGTAGCATTGCCAATTGCGGGCTGCCTTGCCAGTGCCGCCATAAACAATTAAATTAGCTGGATCTTCGGCCACATCAGGATCAAGATTATTCATCAGCATTCGCAACGCTGCTTCTTGCGCCCACCCTTTGCACGATAATTCCGAGCCGCGTGGTGCACGCACAATGCGCGATGAAGTCATGAGATGGTACTCCTTGTACACAGGATGATCAGTTGCGTTCTATGATAGTTGATTTTGTTGAAAAGAAGAACATAGAGCAAAGAACATAGGGAAAGGATGAGGGATGAAGGTAAAAATGGGCAAATTTAACGCAGCGGCGCAGAGGAAATATGGCTATAGGCTATGGGCTATAGGCTATCGGCCAATGTTCGTGGAATTCGTGCAATTCGTGGCTTAAAAATTAACTTCGCGGTTGCTATTCTTCGCGGTTTCGATCCTTCGTGGATCAGAACTCCCGATCCCTAGCAACTGATCCCCATTAATATCAATCATTGACAGCGGTAAATTGAAACCGTTACAATACCGGATAAGTGTGCAAGCTCTTGTCAACCTCTAGAAACCGGAAGGACTCCAATGCAGATTCGTGTAGTACAAGGCGCTGTTGCTCAACAAGCCGATGCCATTGTTGTTGTTGGTACGTGGGCGAATGAGGAACTGCCTGCCAGCGTTGCTGGTTTCATTGAAGCGAGTGATTGGTCAGGAAAGTACAAAAAAACGACTGTGCTGTACCTTGGCGCACAAGCGACAGGCAATCCCACCTTCGCCAGCCGCCGGGTGCTGTTGGTTGGTTTGGGCAAGCGCGAATTGTGGAACGCTGAGCGGGCACGGGTGATTGGGGCAATTCTGGCCCAACGCATCCGCGATTTGGGCCTGACAAGCTATAGCCTGCCGTTGCTTGGCAGCGAAGTATTGGGCGTAAGCCGCACGGCTGAGGCCTTGAGCGAAGGCGCCTTGTTGGGTGCATATCGCTTTGATGGCTTTAAAACCTTGCCCGACGATTTCGTGCCCTCAGTTGCCTTAGAACAGGTAACCTTGGTTGCTGAAGCCGAGCTTGAAGCTGCCGAATTTGGCGCCCAATGGGGGATTGCGTTGGCCCATGGGGTCAACCTTGCTCGTGATTTGGGCAACAACCCGCCAATCGTTGCAACCCCAACCTATTTGGCCGAAGCCTCGAAAACGATTGCCCGCGAATACGGCATGACCTGTTTGGTGCTTGACCACGAGCAACAACAAGAGTTGGGCATGGGCGCGTTGATTGGCGTTGCCAAAGGTGCTGCCGAGCCAGCCAAGTTTATCGTGTTGGAACACGGCCAAGCAGAGCCAGGCAAACCAACTATTTGTTTGGTCGGCAAGGGCATTACCTTCGATACAGGCGGGATTTCAATTAAGCCAGCTGATAACATGGACAAAATGAAAATGGACATGCAAGGCGCTGGCGCAGTCATTGGCACCATGGAAGCAGTTGGCCGTTTGAAATTGCCAATTCACGTGGTAGCCTTGGTTGCTGCAACCGAAAATATGCCTGGTAGCAATGCCTACAAACCAGGCGATATTCTCAAGGCGATGAATGGCGTAACCATCGAAGTGCTCAACACTGATGCCGAAGGTCGCTTGGTGTTGGCCGATGCGCTTTCCTACGCCCAAAAATACAATCCTGCGGCGATTATTGACCTTGCAACCTTGACTGGGGCTTGTGTGGTGGCGCTTGGCTCATATGCAGCTGGTGCAATGACCAACAACCAAGCCCTGTTGCAACGGGTGCAGCAAGCCGCCGAAGGCTCAGGCGATCGGGTGTGGGAATTGCCATTGTGGGATGAATATCGTCGCCAAGTACGCTCGGATGTGGCCGACATCAAAAATACTGGTGGCCGCAACGGTGGAGCAATTACCGCAGGCGCCTTCTTGAGCCACTTCGTTGCCGATTATCCATGGGTGCACTTGGATATTGCTGGCGTGGCGTGGACGGAAGATCAACCAAAAGAATACAACCCTAAAGGAGCAACCGGCTATGGGGTGCGCCTCTTGACGGAATTGCTGCGCGAGTGGAGTGGCGTTTCGTTATAACGGGAGTGTGGTCTATGGCTGGGACAATGCGGGTCACATTTTGGGGTGTGCGCGGTAGCTATCCGGTTCCCGGTCCGGATACGGTACAGTTTGGCGGTAATACACCGTGTGTCGAAATTGAGGTCAATGGGCATACGATTATTCTCGATGCGGGGACGGGAATTGTACGCCTAGGCAATGATTTGTTGCGGCGAGCCAAAGAGCGCGGCGGCCCTGTGCGGGCTACCTTGCTGTTTAGTCATATGCACCATGATCATACCCAAGGCTTTCCATTCTTTACTCCGGCCTATGTTGGCACCAGCATTCTGAATATTTTTGGGCCACGGGTGTTCGAGCGTGATCTTGAGGAAACCTTGGCGCACTCGATGTTGCCACCAAGTTTCCCAATCTCGTTGGGGGAAATGAACTCGTTGAAGTTTATGCGCAACATGACCGAAACCGATATCTTGCTGTTCGATCCAAACCAAGATACAGTGACGGTCAAGAATTTCTACCACGATCAGATTGACGATGATCCTGATGTGGTGCAAATTCGGGCCATGCGTTCGTATGCCCACCCCGAAGGTGTCTTTATCTATCGGGTGCAATGGCAGGGCAAAAGTGTGGTCTATGCCACCGACACCGAAGGCTATGTCAATACTGATCAGCGCTTGGCCGCGTTTGCCAACCAAACCGACTTGTTGATCCACGACGCTCAATATAGTGAAGCGCATTATCTCGGCCATAGCGGCTTTAACGCCACCCAAGGCTGGGGCCATTCCACGCCCCAAATGGCTTGCGCAGTTGCTAAAGCTGCTCAGGCCAAACAATTGGTGCTGTTTCACCACGAGCCACGCTATAGCGATGCCATGATTCACGAGCTGGAACAAGCGGCGCAGGCGATTTTTGCCAACACAACCGCCGCTTACGAAGGCTTGAGCATCGAAATCTAATTGAACGAACTCAAGGCCAAGCGTGGTATGCTGAGGCTGCTACGCTTGGCCTTTTTTTGTTGATGAGGAATTGGTATGTCTCCACGGCGCGATGTGCGGGTTGAACGCACAGCTCAGATTATCGAGGCAGCAACCAGCTTGTTTGCCCAACACGGTATTGATCAAACCAGCATGGATATGCTGGCCAAGGCCGTTGGTATGAGCAAAGGGGTGTTGTATTGGTATTTCGAGAGTAAAGAGGCCATTATTTTGGCCTTACTTGAACACTTGTTTAATCAGCCGTTGCGCGATGTGCAAGCCCTCCTCCACGCTCCAGCATCAACCGTTGAGCGCCTAACTCAATTAACCACTAATTTGGCCGCAAACTTGGAAGGATTGCAGAGCCTCGTCCCGTTGGCTCAAGAATTGTATGCTTTATCGGCCCGCAATAGCAGCGTGCAGAGCTTTTTAAAGGGCTATTTTCAGCGCTATCGGGCTAGTTTGGCAGGGTTAATGCAGCAGGGTGTTGAGCGTGGCGAATTCAGTTCAATCGACCCCGACCAACTAGCTTGGCATTTAGCAGCACTCTATGAAGGCTCAACTGTCTTGTGGTTGCTTGAGCCAACGCCGCAGCATTTAACCACCCAATTAAACGCAGCCTTGCAACTGGTGCTCAAGGCTATTAGCGTGGCCTAAGCGCATTCTGTTTAGGCTGTACAAAACTACGGTATACTATAGCCAGAGAATACTACTCCATGTAGGAGAACCTGTGTATGGTCTTAGTTGTCGATGATTCGCCGTTTATTCGTGCGTTTGTGGCAGCAGCCCTAGCACGGATCGATGTGGCAACCTGCGAAGCTGAGAGTGTGAGGGCGGCGCGGGCAATTTGGCATAATCTACCGCTTGACGCAGTTGTGGTTGATTTTGAGTTGCCCGACGAACCAGGCGTAGCGTTGTGTCAGGAGATGCAGCGTTCGAGTACTGTGCCGGTTGTGCTGATCAGTGGCCATAGCGAAGATGACGTGCGTGCTCAATTCCCCGTCCATCAACAACCCTACTTTCTGGCCAAACCCTTTACCTTACATCAAATCCAAGGGCTGATTCGCCAAATCATCGGCGTTGCCTGCTAGGTCATTCTTTGGTATAATGCCCGGCGCACGGGTGGGTCGCATAGTTGGTCGAGTGCGCGGCACTGGAAATGCCGTAGGGTGTCAAAGCTCTCGAGGGTTCGAATCCCTCTCCACCCGCCACCTTACACGCTATGAAGTTTCATGGCGTGTTGTTGTTTTAGCTGGGGGCTGGGGCTTGGGGATCGGGGATCGGACATTTTGATCTACGCAGCGCACAAAGTCTGAAACCGCGAAGAACGCGAAGGTCGCGAAGAACGTCAAGCTCAATGTGGAGTGCATATCCCTTCATCTTTCATCCTTCATCCTTTTCTCTGCGCCTCTGCGTTAACATTCCGATCCCTGACCCCTTGCCCCCATAGGTGGTAACTTAAGCCTCCAATGCACGATTCCATGCGGCGAACCACGCGACGGCGGCGGATGCTTGGTGCGGTCGTCGCGTCGTGGATGCCCCAAACAGCCGCCGCA
>NZ_LGKP01000014.1 GCF_001306135.1 Herpetosiphon geysericola
ATGCTTATCCTCTTGGTGATTTACTTCCTGCAAACATTCGGCTGATCGAACTGCTGGAGGGTGAGGGCTATGCAAACACTCGCTAACCTTGTTCGTCACTACATCGCAGCGGCTGATCAGCCGCTGCCGCCACCGACACCAGGCATTGATTGGCTCTTTGCTGCGAATGGATTATTCAAGCGAGCGACCAATGCAGCGCTCAGCGCCACGATCTGCGTTGAGCAGTACAACACCTCAATCTATGGCCTGAATGCACTCTTACCAAGCGTTCAATGGAACCACCACCGGGGTTTATTGCCAGCCTCGTGGCTCGATGCCTTGCTCAATTCAGCTTGCGACGCATGCACATTACCAAGCGGCATGCTTCGCCCGCTTGAAAAACAGTGGTTTGTTATTTGGCGCAATAACGGCGTGCGATTGATCGCACCAACCGAGCAGCACGCCAGTGCAGGCAGTGTTCGCTATGCAATGCCCCAAGAGCCGGTACTCCTTGATATTCATTCGCATCACACGATGCGCGCCTACTTCAGCGGCACCGACGACCGCGACGACCAAGGATTATCAATCTCGATGGTGGTTGGAAATATCTTTGAAAAGCCTGAAGCAGTGGCACGGCTGAACGTGTACGGCCACCGCCAGCGCATTCCACTGACGATGTTGTTTGATGGGCTTGGCCCATTTACCGAGGGAGGGAGCTATGCAGCTGCCAAGTTTTGAGCCGCCGATTACCTTCGGCTTTGGCTATAGCGAGATCGATTTGATTGTCGTTGGCGCAGGTGGTACAGGCGGCTACGTCCTACAAAACATTGCGCGCTTGTTGGCCCACCACCGCTGGGGGCAATCGGTTCGCTGTATCGCTATCGATGGCGACCATGTTGAAGAGAAGAATGTGGGCCGCCAGTTATTCAGTCACGCCGAAATTGGCCGGAATAAGGCGCAAACACTAACCCATCGGTTCAATCGCGCGCTGGGCTTGTCAATGGCAGCTATTCCAGAAATGGCGACTGTTGATATGTTGAGCGATCTTTGCCGCTATAAAAACGACCGTGTAGCGATCGTTATCGGCTGCGTCGATACCACGGCGGCCCGCGCGATTATTCATCAATCCTTGATTGGCAAAACCTTGTGGATTGATAGTGGTAATGCTGACACCAGTGGTCAAGTGGTAATTGGATCGGCGCGCCATAAATCAGATATGCAAGGCGTGCTGGGGCCGTTTTGCTCGATGCTGCCAGCGCCCAGCTTGCTCTACCCTGACCTCATAAAACCAGTGCCACAGCTCCAGCCAACCGACGATCAGCGTAATTGCGCAATCGACCTAGTTGAGAATGTTCAATCAATGATGATCAATTCGGCCATGGCCATGATCGTCTCTGAATATTTGAACACGCTGCTGACGAAGCGCGGCATTACGCGCTATGAAACCAGTATTGATCTGGAATCGCTCGCAATGAGCAGCAAGACGATCACGGCAACTAACTTGGCGCGCTCGCTCGATGTTGAAACAGAATTTCTGACCAAGAAAGGACGATAAATCATGACCTTCGTAAAACCAGAAGTTGAAGAAATCGACACCCGCTTTGTGCGTACCGATGGCGGCACGCAAACACGCGCCAGCCTCAGCATGTTCACGGTTGATAATTATGCTGAGGCCATGAAGGACGGCGTAGTATTTCCACCAATTATCACCTATTACGATGGCAGCGAGTATTGGCTCGCTGATGGCTTTCACCGCTTGGCCGCTGCCGAGCGGGCAGGCCACAGCGCAATTGATTGCGAGATTCGTCAAGGAACGCGCCGCGATGCGATTCTGTATAGCGTTGGGGCCAACTCGAACCACGGCCTGCAACGCACCCGCGAAGACGTGCGCCGCGCAATCGATTTGCTGCTGCGTGATGATGAATGGCGCGAATGGTCAGATTCGGTTATTGCGGCCAAGGTTGGCTGCAATAACAAAACAGTTGGCAGCCGCCGCGCCGAATTGGTCGCAGTTGGGGAGATTGAGGATTCGGGCATCCGGCGAGCCGCTGATGGCCGCCTGATGAACACCGCGAAAATTGGCGATGGGCCAACGGAATTACCATCAGCATCGATGCTTACGCCTGAGCCAACCATCCATGCATCCATGCCCACTGATCAAGAATTGGCCGTCGTCGAACCAGAGCCAACTCTTACGCCAGCGCCAAAAGCTATTCCAAGCATTGTCAATTTTCAAGCTGCACCACGCGTCGAAAATCACCCGATTCCGGCAACGCCAGCACTAGCACCCGTGCAGGCCGCAGCGCCCAAGCCAATGCCAGCACCACAACTGGTACCAAGCTTGACACCAGCTGCTGCGCCACCATTGCTCACGCTCACGCCAGCGAGCGGGCCAACCCTAACTCCTTTGGCAGCTCCAGCACCATCACATGATCTTCAGTCGGTGATTCAAACGCAAGCTATTGCAGCATTGATTCAGTCGATGGCAGCCGAAGCCCAGCGCATCGCACACGAGACGCTGACCACGTATGAGCAAACAAGCAAGCACTATATTGAAATTGAGGTCGATAAAGGTCGCTTTGAAAACGCTGGCAAGCTCATGCTGACATCGCCAAGCATTCAAAGCCAAGCCGCATTTTTGGCCGTGGCAATCACAATTGAGGATGCGTAGATTTTTTATGATTGGCAGAGCACTTGGGAATTTCCCAAGTGGGCACGCTCGCACCGTGCTCGTTTCATCATCGTTTGATGCTCGTTCCATGCTCGCTTCACTGGGGGCATGGAACCCGCTCGCTGAGTGGCATCAAGCGGCCATTTGGTAGGACGACACTCTTTAATAGGCTGCTGCACACACCGTGTACAAATCGTGCACATATCGCGCAACGAACGCGCACAAATCATAAAGGTCAATGAAGCGGCTCGCTGCGTGGCCTGAAGGGGTCATTTCGTGGGCCGACACTCTTAATAGGGGGATCTATGGTCATTATCAAGGCGGTGTTCCGTAATTTCAACAATCGGAATCAGCAAGTTAAGTTTATTTGCCCAGGCAATAGCTTAGGCGATAAGCGCCACGCGGAGACATTCAGTCAGGCCCAAGCCGAAGCGAAAATTGATCAACTCAAGAAAGAAGAGCGGTTCAAAACCTTCGATTTCTCAATCGAAAATGCTATTATTGAGGAGGTGAACTAGCCCCCTTTTCGTGATACAGCAAACGAAACAACATCTGTTGTATTGGAGGATGTATGACTGACCTCGCGCAGCTCCAGCAATTCACCTGGTTCGATGATCCGGCAAAACCAGCCCACTACCTAACCAAGACCGAATTGGCCAAGCTTGGCTTGAAACCGCCAGCGGAGCCAGTGGCCTTTATTTATTGGAAAAAGAAACACACGACGTATTACCTCTATGATCAGAATTTGGCAACGCCCAAACGCAAGCCAACGGAAGCGCAGGCCGCAGCGCTGGCCAAAGCGCAGGACGCGCTGAAAACCTGTGAGGTTTGCGGCGAGGTAGAAACATACCGCATACCAAAGGATCAGCGTTTAGGCGGCATCGACGAGGACGGCAAGCGTTGCCGATTGCGCGTGTGCAATGCCTGTTATTTCTGTTTCTATGCTGAAGCGCGACGAATCGATGTGTTGCGAATCCGCCGTTGGGCGCAGCAGATGATCGCTGAAAACTGGCTGATTCTCGACCTAGAAACAACTGGGTTGGGTAATGCCGAAATCATGCAGATCGGGATTGTAGACTGCGCAGGCGCGGTGCTGATGAACCAGCTCATTAAACCACGCCAAGAGCCAACGGAGCGCGCGGTTGAAGTTCATGGCATCACAATGGAGCGTGTGGCCGATGCCCCTGATCTCCTTGATGTGCTGCCTCAGCTCGCGGAGATTCTTCGAGGCCGAGAAGTCTTGGTCTACAATCTATCCTTCGATAAGCAAGTGCTTGCTTGGTGCTTGCACGTGCGCGATATCAATGCGCGCACGTGGCTGGAGATGGCAAGTTGGAATGATTTAATGGAAGTGTACAGCGATTGGGTTGGCGACTGGAGTCATTCACGCCAAGCAAACCGCTGGCAGCGCTTGAACGGGCCGCATGATGCAGCTGGAGATTGCTTGGCTGCGCTGGCCTGCGTCAAAGAAATGGCGGCCTTCTCGATGTTCGGGCCGCTTGAGTTAGGGGCGGTTGTACTTCCAAACGAGTATTAATCAAAGGCCCATGATTGATTGTCCGAATAATCAATCATGGGCTTGCTTGTGACCAACATTCGTGCTACCGAACGCCACGGCATTAAGAATATTAATGCTAGGGCCGTTTTTCGCCGAATGGACAAGCAACCTGATAGCAAGGTGAAAATTCACCTGTGCGACTACCTGTACGGTTGCCTATACGACTTCTCACGCGGTCGGATTGGTTCGGCCCACTGGAATCGCCTAAAAGCCGCTTCGTGAGGTTCCTACATCCTTTATTGCGCTCAGCAACGCAGATTCCCCCGCTTTTCTTTAGTGATCGGTATGTGTAACCAAGGTATTGACCAGCTCGCTAGCGAGTGAAAGCTATGTGTCCACGATGTTATGGCTAGCCTGTCCCCATACGCCGAAAAACGGCAATAGGCCGCAGCGGGCGCATTTGCGCAGAAACCTACGGTTTGGCGGGCGGCAACGATTCGTGTAATTTTGGGCCATTTGACACCAACCATTAATCAATCGGCACGCATACGCATGAAATTATGGCGTAGACTATCGACGATTCTACGATCACAGGAGAGAACCATGCTCTATATCTTTGACCTCGATGGCACCCTCATTCAAGGCTACATGGACGGCGGCGATTATGCGCACGTGCAACCATTGCCGGGACGGATTGAAAAACTAGCTGAGCTGCGTGCCGTTGGCCACACCGTTGCGATTGCAACGAACCAAGGGGGCATTGCATTTGGCTACAATTCTGAGGGTGATTTCAAGGCCAAGTTGATTGAGGCCTTACGCGCGCTGAAGCTTTCGCGGGATACGCCTGTGAAAGTCTGCTTTCATCATCCGACGGCGAGTATCGAACAGTATCGTGATCCCGAAGGGTGCGCGCGTCGGAAGCCGAGCGGGTTGATGTTGAAAGAACTTATGCAGGAGCTTGGTCATACACCAGCAGACACGATGTATATCGGCGATCGACCCGAGGACGATCAGGCGGCGGAGCATGCCGCGGTGGCCTTTATGTGGGAACGGGATTTCTTTGGGCCGCTGGGTTAAGGGCTGATATTAGATAGAAATCAGCCCCATGGCCTGTACACTTGGGGTATTCACTAAACTGTACACCGGAAGTGAATACCCTAGGAGGTGTACACCATCTTTACTTTTTCGCTTTCTTCGATCCTGTTTTTGATATACCTGATCATTGCAACTGTTCACAAAGGTGTTCACTAGATGCGCAGGGTTGACGTGAACACTTGAAATGAACACAGATGGGCCGTGGTTTGGGTATTGACTCCGCCTGATCACAAACCCCTGTAATAGACTTGCAAGGGAGTGGTGACAGGGGATAGTGAACACCCAATAGCCCTCGAAATGGGCTATTGACACAACGCCAACAGCTTGTTAGGGAACGGCCTAAAGGCCCGCTGCGCTCGCGCTTGCGCCTAACAAACCGCTGGCGTTCCGCCCTTGCGGGGCGGGCACGCGGCTGCGCCGCGCCACCGTGGGAAAATCCGGTGTCCAAGTCTGGGCTATTTCGCCTCACAATGTGAGCGCCTGCGGCGGTTCTACGAACGCTGCAATAAACGCTATTCCAGTCCTTGATCACCGGCTGCGGCTGAAGCCTTGGGCATTGCGGTGCGGTAGCTCCTCTGCCATTTTCCCACGGTGGCGCGGCGACGTGCTTGATCTACTTTTGACCACGAGTGATCTACTTAAGCAACTGATCCAAAACCGCCAGCATTCGATCTATCGCGCACTCTGCCTAACCGTTCCCGCCCAACGCTGCCGCGTGGTGTCGCTGACGCGACTGTTTTTTGAAGTGCAGAATTTAGTTTATGAAGTAGAAAAATGTGACAGAAATTAGCCTAGTTATGGTGTACGATGGATCAATGATTATCTCATTAGGAGGTTTCCATGGCTCAAAAAATGCGCGAGAAAATGGTTCATATGAAAGAGTTGAAAGATGTACACGAATTTATGGATATTTATAATCAATATGCTAATGCGGCTGTTGAGGATGATATTCATTTTGATGAGGAGGACGAAGATATTATCGTTGGATGTTCAGGGTTCCAGTATCTCCCTGATGTTCATGAAGGCATCATTGTTTTGAAGGTAGTGGATAAAGTGAAGAAATCGAAAAAGGGTCTTCGTCGGGAAGTATAAAAATGATTGGAGATTGTAGTTATGAAAGAAATGATCACATTCCCCAACATCACGTCCTCGGATTTTGCCAAGGAGTACAATAAATATCAAGATCCAAATATTGGCACTAGGCCACTATCTCCTCTGAGACGCGAAGTCGTTGGTTGTGAAGGCCATGAATTCCACCCTGACCCTAGCTCATTTAATGAAACTGATGTACGCGGACTGGGCATTATCATTCTACGAGTTGCACGGCCATAATAAGAGAGATACGATTGAATTTACTTGCGGATCAGTCACCACCCTGACTGATCCGCCTCCCCTGAAATCAATCAATAATCAATCCTGCAATTAAAACGAAATCTGAATGAAATTAAATAACCCTCAATATCCCACTTTTACCCACACCCAGAGTAGAATCCACGACCCGATACAACTATGCAAAATCAGGAAAGTTAATATCGCCAGCAATTTATTTTGCCGCGTGCAATTCTTTGTGATCCACTATTCCAAGTCGTAGGCATGCGTTTGCTGGTCAGTGTAGGGTTTTTTGCCCCTTTTTAGCGCATTCGTGCTTGACAACAAAAATCATTCGTTTTAGCATTTATGTACAGTCATACAGCGCCCTACCCAACGAGGTGTCCCATGGCCTTTTATGGAACAGCAATTCTAGTTTTCCAATCTGGCGCATGGGAAGAGGTCGCTCGTGTGACCCAGGTCAAGCGACGCATCGGTGAAACCACGAACGCATTTCTAAAACGATGCAAGAAGCGTGGTGAAACCTTAATGCAAGACCATTCCGGTTTTTCGGCGGTGATTGAAGTGGATTATGCCCAAGACCAGCCAACGCTGGCAAAAATCACTCTCACGCCAACAAAAGTAGCAAGCAACGATACTGTTGCCTGCGTGACTAGTCGCTAATTCTTTGACTAGCCATAGTGACCTAGGCAACTAGGCACACGAGCGATGCGATACCCGCACGGTCGATTCATTCCAGCTTCTGCTGGAATGGTTCAACTGTGCGGGTTTTTGTTATTTTCAGGATTTTTTATGACCGAGGCCGAGCAAGCAATCAAGCTAATCAATGGCAACGGCCTCATTGGGATTCTCGTTGTGATTTTGTTTTTTCTGAGTAAATCAGCAGCTCCAGCGGTCGGCAAAGTATGGGATTGGTTTGTTTCGTATTTCAATCCAGCGCGTGCTGACGAGAAGGAACAGCAGAAGAAGAACGATCAAGACCGTGAGGCTCGCTTAAGGAAAGAGGAAATTGCGTTGTTGTCGCAAGTCTACGATGGCGAGCTGCTGGATGCCTATAAGAAAAATACCGAGGCCAATGTACAGGTCATTATGACGATGCAGGCTATGCAAATTGAAATGCGCGCCTCGCGTCAAGACCTCGACGATATAAAGCTGGATATTGCGGCTATTTACGCCCAGAACCGTCAATCACAACCCAGTCGGGATCGGCGGAACGCAACGCAACCGAATCAACCATTACCAACACAGGAGGGTAAACCCCATGCTCGCAACCATCAACGAAATCGCTAACATCCTCGTGCCATTACTGCTTTCAGTGATTTTTGGCATTATCGCCAGCTCAGGCCCAGCCCTGATCAAACTTGGTACGGCTTTCATCAACTCGAAATTAACCGAGCATCAGCAAGCCGTGCTGTATGCCGCTGTGAAGGTTGGTGAACGGGCTGCCGCTGCGCAAGGCTTTACCCCTGAACACGCATGGGAAACAGCCAAAGCGGTTGCGGTCAAAGAAGCAATTGACTATGCCAATCGATTTGGCCTGAGCCTCGATCCAAAAACGCTTGTGCCATTGATTGAAGCTGAAGCAGCTAAACAAGTGCGTGAGCGTCCAGTCCTTACGGTCGTTCCTGGCGCAACCGACGGAGTGTAACCAATGGGCATCCTTGATTTACCAGTTGTTGATATTCGGCATCTGCTACTGCGTCGCCCGTCGCAATTCCTTGTCACGCGGCTCTTGAAACTTATCAGCGGCAGCGCCTTTCATTACAACGGCCCTGAAGTCGACACCGAAGAATCGGTTGATGCAGAAATCCGGCATCTTCAGGCAATTGCCAAGTATCACGTTGGGAAAATCTGGGGCTATGCCAACGGGGTTCCAATCTACGGTCACGGCATTATGTATCACTATGCCGTAGGCGCAACGGGCACCATTTACTGGCTGCGCAATCAGAGCGAAATCCTTTGGCATTGTGGCAATGGCACTGGCAACAACACAACTATTGCGGTTCATAACCCGATTGGCGGTAAGCAACGCCCAACGGACAAACAGTGGGATTCAAATATCAAACTGTTTAACGCATTGGCCGAGGATCGTGGGTTTCAGGCAAAGAGTAATACGAAAGGGCATAAGGAGTGGGGGCAGAGCGAATGCCCCGGCCCTGTGCTTATGCCAATGCTTGACACTTGGCGTAAAGAGCCAGTTATCAAGCGCTATCGCATTAAGTACAACGATGCGAATTGTCGCCAAGGCCCAGGGCTTAATTTTCCAATTGCCGCAACGTTCCAAGCGGGCCACGAGTTCGATGGCAAGGTAGTTATTGGTCAATCCATTAATGGAAACAATATTTGGTACTGGCGCGCCGATGGTCTTGGCTTCATTCATTCATCCTTGTGTGAAGCAGTTTGGTACGAAATGACCGATAGTCGTGACTTTCTTCATCAATCAGTCGTTGCTTAGGAGGTTTAGTTGGAATCATTGTTTGGTCTTTCTGTGGAAGCCTGTGTTGGTCTTGCCCTGATCGTGATTCTGTTAATTGTTGTCGGTGTGGCACTCGCTCGCATGCACACCGATGTCAACAACTTAATGGTTGGTACGGGCCATTTAGTTGATCGGCCACCCGCGTGGCGATGGGGCAAGCCAGACCGTGCCCAGCGTCGCCGGAATGCGCGCAAAAAATAATCCACTTGGGAAATTCCCAAGTCAAACCCAAAACCATGCATCCATGCATCCATGCCTAGGCGGTGACCAATGAGCGACAACAAAGCAGAAAAACCATTGACAGCGAAACAACGGCGCTTTGTTGATGAATATTTGGTCGATTTCAACGCCACCCAGGCGGCCATTCGTGCGGGATATGCAGCAAAGTCGGCGTATTCAACAGGTTCCGAAAACCTGAGAAAACCTGAGATCCAAGCCGAGATCAACCGCCGTCTCGATAGCATCATGCCCAAGGCTGAAATCTTGGGGCGGCTCGCACAGCAGGCTCGTAGCACCATGCAGGATTTCTTTTTTATCGGCATGGAAGAGCGAACGATTGAAAAACGCCGGATTGTGGTCAGTACAGGTAGGGGAGACGACGGCGGAACCGAAACAATTGTTGAGGAAACCGAGGAAAAGGCTATGCGTCCAGCCGTCTACCTCAGTCTCGTCAAAGCCCAAAACCTAGGCAAGATGCACCTGATTAAGAAGTATTCAACGGGGCCAAAAGGTGAATCGATAGAGTTGTATAACGCACAGGATGCGTTGACCACGCTGGGCAAATACCACGCGATGTGGGTGGATCGCGCAGAAGTCACTGGCGAGGATGGCGGCCCAATTGAAATTTCTGAAATCGTTGTAAAGAAGAGCCATGAGCGTCCCCCAGCTCTGGACGACGACTAATGGTCGGCTTGAGCTTGATCTGCACTATGGACAGACGCAGGCTTGGGAATCAGAACGCCGATTCATAGCCGTAATCGCAGGGACGCAATCAGGCAAAACATCGTTCGGTCCGCAATGGCTGTATCGCGAGATCAAACTGCGCGGGCCTGGCGACTATATGGTGGTCACACCCACCTATCCGCTGTTAGAGGTTAAAGCATTGCCGGAATTCCGGCGATTGTTTGAGCAAACACTGAAGCTGGGGCGCTACTACGGTTCGCCTGTTCGGCGGTTTGAATTCAGTAAGGCCGGAGCCAAGCGCATGTTTGGCCTCAATGCGGATACAACCACGGTGTTTTTTGGCTATGCCGCTGATCCTGAATCACTCGAATCAGCAACCGCCAAAGCCGTGTGGTGCGACGAAGCAGGGCAAAAGAAATTCAAGCTCGCCAGCTGGGAAGCGCTCCAGCGGCGGCTCTCGCTCAATCAAGGCCGAGCGCTGATCACAACCACTCCCTATGACTTGGGTTGGCTCAAGGTTTTACACGACAAGTGGTTGAAAGGTGACAAAACAATTGAGGTGGTGAATTTCGCCTCAATTATGAATCCGGTGTTTCCGCGCGAGGAGTATAAACGAGCCAAGGCCGAGCTTCCTTTGTGGAAGTTCAGGATGTTTTATCAAGGCTTGTTTGAGCGGCCTGCTGGGTTGATTTATGGGGCATTCAAGCCGGAGATTCATAAGGTTCCGCGCTTCACGATTCCAGACGATTGGCAGCGCTACCTAGGGCTTGACTTTGGGGGGGTGAATACCGCCGGACTGTTCTTCGCTGAGGAGCCAACCAGTAACAAGCTGTACCTGTATCGTGAATACAAGGCAGGCGAAAAGACGGCAGCGGAGCATGCACGCGACCTGCGCAAAGGCGAACCAATGATTCCGATCTGTGTGGGCGGCTCGAAGTCGGAAGGCCAATGGCGGCGCGAGTTTCGGATGGCTGGCTTGCCTGTCAACGAACCCGATATCAAAGAAGTTGAAATTGGCATCAATCGGGTCTTTGGCGCGCACGCGCGCAATGAAATCTTTGTGTTTGACGATTGCGAGGGCTATCTCGCCGAAAAAGGCAGCTATAGCCGAGCGCTGGATAAGGAAGGCGAGCCGACCGAGGAGATTGAGGACAAATCGACTTTCCACTTCATGGACGCTGAACGCTACATCATTGGGCGTATTCGGCGGGGGATTGTCTAAATGGGACGCAAAAGTCGTGAAAAGCGAAACCGTCGCATGCTCCAGCAAGAGCTGCAAGGGATTGAAGAAGTTAAGTCGTTTACGTGGGCGCTTATGGAGAGTCTACTCAAGCGCAAGGACGACCCAAGCTTGAGTTTGTTCTCTGGATCGTTCGATACGCCAGCAGAACCAGAGCCGCTAATCGAGGCGGATGTAACGAAAACATTCGAGCACTTCACGTCACGGTTGTAGTTATTACTTGAGCACTTGGGAATTTCCCAAGTGGAGGCATGTATGAAGCGCATCACCACACCAATCAAGCTCTTTTTCATTGAATCCATCGCAGCCGTGGTGGTGTGGGTGCATCTGCTTGGCCAATGGCTGCGCGAATCGCTGCCCATCGTGCTTTTGGTCATTCCCTTTGTGCTGGGATGGTTGGTTGGGGTAGTGGTGTCGGTGTTCGTTTGGGTGATCGCGGCGGGGATTGAGGGCTATCGGAGTGGCCGACTATGAAATTTGTTGAGGCAATCAAGCAGCGCGTCGCTGCAATCCGAAAAGCCAGCAAGTACCTGCCACACCTGCACGGTATTGAGCATGTCTTTAGTAGTGCGCGAACGGGCGATTCGCTCTATGAAATCGACAACTACATGGAGTTTGCGGGCATCTACAACAGCTATGTCTGGGTGCGCAAAGCCGTCAACGTGATTGTTGAGTCGCTGGCTCCGCTGCCTGTGCGCGTCGTCGATAGCAATGGCAAGCCGCTGAAATCGCACCCGCTCAATGACTTATTTGGCTATATCAACGATACAACCACGCCAAGCCAACACTGGCAACAATACTTTATCCACCTGATTCTTGGCGGAGAAAATCCGGTCGAATTGGTTACGAATAAGGCCAAAACCAGCGTTGTTGAGATGTGGAATCGACGACCCGATCGGTTGTGGATTCTGCCGGACTATGCACGGCTCAACTACCCGCGCATTGCCGAATTCGTGTTTTATGGCCAAGACGCTGACCCAATCCGCGTCCCTGCCAGTCATATGGTGTTTGATCGCTTTTATAACCCGCGCAACGTATGGCGTGGCATCACGGTGATCGGTGCGCTGCGCACAGGCGTGAAGCTCGATGTTGCGGGCCAACGCTGGAATGAAAGCATTGTGACCACCGGAGCTAAGCCAGAGTTTGCCGTGACGACCAAGAAGTTCTTGACTGATGGTGAAAAAGAGCGGCTTGAGCAGCAAATCATGGATAAGCATGGCACGGGTCGTCCGTTGATGCTCGACGATGAAACTACCGTCGTGCCTTATTCATGGGCACCAAAAGACATGGAGTGGGTTGAACAACGGCGCTTTGCGCGCGATGAAATTGGCGGCTTGTTTGGCATTCCAGACGAGATCATGGGCTATGGCAAAGATACCTATGACAACCTGAAAATGGCCGAGCGCTTGTTGTGGCGGGTCACACTCAAGCCTTACATCGGGCGGCGTGATTCGGTCTATACCAAGCATTTCACCTACACCATGCCGCTGCTGAATAAGGGCGAACGGATCGAAACCGATGTGAGCGATGTCAGCGCGCTTCAGCAAGATGATGATGCACTCCTTGAACGGGCAACCAAGTTTTTCAATATGGGCGTTCCGTTCAATACCGTTGATCAATCGTTGTCATTAGGTATTGGCGCAATTCCAGGCGGCGACGTGGGCTACCTGCCATCAAACCTGATTCCAGCTGATGAAATGAGCGCTCCGCTGCCAACGCCGCAAACCAAAGCGGTCGAAACACTGGTGAAAGCCAAGAAGCCCAGTGCAGCCCGCACAGGCCGCGCCCTCCAGAAAATCCGCAAGCGCGTTGCTGCTGATATGGAAACGGCGATTGAAGGCTATTTCGAAGAGTTGGCCAACAACGTGGTGGCCCGTGCGCGAGCTAATAAATTCGCCCGCGTGTGGCACAAGGCCATTACCAAAAAGGCGGTGCCTGACCTTGATGTGCTGATCACGGACGACGATGTGACCAAGCTTGGTGACATTGTTGGCAGCTTCTATCTACAAATTTGTGAAGCCAGCTGGGAGACATGGAATAAGGCCTTAGGGGTCACGGTCGAATTTGATGCCGATAACGCGGCAGTCGTCGCAGCGCTCGACCAAGCAGGCGAGCAAGTGCGCATGATTGACGAAACGACCAAGACGGCCTTGCAAGCGTTGCTGAAATATGCAACCGAACAAGGCTGGACGATCAGTCAATTAATCAAAGGCGATGAGAACCAGCCAGGCATCAAGGCCTTGATTCAGGAAACCTATAAAAACCGCGCACGCACGATTGCCCGCACGGAGCTGGGGACGGCCCAAAACATCTGCACATTGGCTCGCTATAAGGACGCGGGCATTAAGGAGGTGGAAGTTTTCGACAACGGCCAAGACGATCCTGATTCGGCCTGTCGCATCGCAAACGGCCAAAAATGGTCACTCAAGGACGCACAGAAGAAGCTCCTTGAACATCCCAACTGCACCCGCGCTTTTGCGCCAGTAGAACCGAAAGGATAGGTCATGGCTCGCATTATCAAAGCTGGCCCCGATGCGCCAGTCATTCACAAAACATTCACCTTTGAGGTGATTCGCAAGGCGGAAGCAGGCGAAACGCCAGGCGGCAGGATTCGGGTTAATACCGCCCGGCTCGACCGTGAAAACGACATCATTCCACCGAGTGGTGCCGTGCTCGATAACTATCGGCTCAATCCGGTTGTGCAATGGATGCATAACTATGCCGACCCGTGGTCAACCGTTGGCCGCTCAATCCATATTGAACACTCGAAAGAGTATATCGACATTGATTTCGAGATGCGCCCAGCAGCGAATGATTTCGATCCGCAAACGATCATCCTGCTGCAATGGACGGGCGGTTGGGTGCGTTGTGCCAGCATCGGTATGCGGCCACTGACCTATAAAGCGAATTCCAGCGGTGGCTTCATTTTTCCATCGTGGGAATTTGTGGAGTGGTCACTCGTGCCCATTCCGATGAACCCTGACGCATTACGCCAATTAGGCGTGCAACCATCTGCCGAGGTTGTTCGCCGCTTCTATGGAGGATTTGAATCTATGGCGAAAGCACCCATGCATCCATCCATCCCCGCGATCGATAGCGGGGGCTTGATTCAGAAAAGTATCAGCCTCGATCGCTTGGTTGAGGAAGTCAGCACCGCGATTTATCGCGTGTTGTGGGATCGTGACGATGATGGCTATCACCACTATGACGGTGTGCGTCGCCATGTGGCAGCAGTCTACGAGGATCACGCGATTGCCTGTATTGGCCTGGCTTTCTACCGTGTTGAGTACACCATTGAAGCTGGGTTGGTTAAGGTTCAACCAAAAGACGAATGGGTCGAAGTGGATCGCGAGTGGCCCGAAATCAGCGCCACGATGACGACCATTGAACGCTCGATGCTTCAGATTATTGGCAAGGCCGGAGCACGGCACAGCACCAAGGATATGGATCTCGTGCAGCAAATGCACGATACCGCGTGCGCATTAGGCGCAGCCTGTGGCAGTGATGAAACCAAGGCCGAGGCTGATGAAACCGTAACAACCAAATCAGAGGAGGTGATCGACATCGATAAAACCAACATTCGTGAGGTGATCGCCTCGTTCAAGACCATGTTCAATCGCTAAATAATCAACACTTTTTTATTGAGGTATATCCATGGCAACACAAGCCGAATTTGAATCACTTGTGGGCGAAATGGCCCAAATTGCAAACGCGATCCGCGAGGGTGGGTTGATCGATACCGATAGACTCAAAGCCGAGTTTGCAGCGCAGTTCAAAGCATTCACCGATCTGCAAGCCCAACAAAAACTGGAGGAAACGCCTGATCGGCGTGTTGCTGGCGCACTCGTCGGACCAAACGGCGAAGTTGTCGCAAAAGGCAATCGCTATTATGGCATGCTCAAAAACTTTGAGCGCGACGGCAGTAGCCGCTATGGCGCAACCAAGGTTAAACCTGTTGACCTCTGGATGGCGCACAACCTGATCAAGAGCGCCCATGCGCTGATGCCAAAACTGGTCAATGCTCCCTCAGGCGACCTTGATTTAGCCGTCCGCGCCATGACCGCCGAAGGTACAGGCACAGGCGCAGAAATTGTACCAACCGACATGGCGACCCAGTTGTGGGATGACATGTATCTGGCAAGCCGCGTGATTGGCCTTATGCAGCCTGTCAATATGACCAGCAATCCCTTCGAACTGCCATTAGGTCTTGGCCGTCCAACGTGGCGCAAAGGCAAGGAGCGCACCCGCACTACCACCAATGACTCCAGTACGCAAAAGGTCACACTGACCGCGACCGAAATGGTTGCCGATCAGGAATGGTCATACACGCTGGACGAAGAAGCGGTTGTGGCGTTGATGCCCGCAATGCGCACCAACCTCGCACTATCCGGCGGCGAAGCCATGGATGCGTTTGCCTTGAATGCCGATAGCACCGTGGCGAGCAGCGGCAACATCAATAGTGACGATGCCACGCCTGATACCGACAACTATTACATCAGCGAAGGCCAAGATGGCATTCGCCACCAACACTTGGTCGATAACGCGACCCAAACATTCAATGCTGGTGGTGATGCATTGGTGGATGGCGATGTGACTTCAACCTTAGCGTTGATGGACAAATATGCCACCGATCCAAGCAAGCTGGGCTTAGTCACCGATGTGAGTACCTATTTGAGTGGCTTCCTGAAGCTCGACACCGTAACCACTATCGATAAATTTGGGCCGAGCGCAGTCATTCTGAGTGGTCAACTAGCCTCCTATCGTGGTGTTCCAATCGTGCTCAGTGAATCCTATGGCAAAGCTGAAGCCGATGGTAAGCAATCAGCGACCACCGCAAATAACACGTTGGGCGGCTTCAGCGTGATGAATCGCAGCATGTGGGCGGTTGGCTTTATGCGCGACCTCTTGATCGAAGTAGATCGCGATATTCGTAGCCGCACCTACATCATGGTGAGCAGCTTCCGCCAAGCCGTCGCAGCACATGGCACGCGCTCAACCAACAAACACACCGCTGGCTGCCGCAACGTATTGGTCTAAAAAATCCATAGCCCTGCGTGAGTGGGGCTATGCCTAGTTTTTTGAGGTAGTTATGGCCAATGAATTAGATCGCAACGATGGCACCGACGTGACCTTGATCTTTAGTCTGGCGAACCCGGGTGCAGGCGCAACCACCGCGCTTGCCTTCCCGCAAGGCAATACGGGATTCAAGGTTCCCGCAGGCTATCAATTCCATCCTATCTGTTTGAGCGGCGCAAGCAATGCCGACCTGACCGCAGGCACCGCCACGTTCGCAGTCTCCGCAGCGGGCACCGTGATTGCCAATGGCCCAACCGCTGTGTTGAGTGACACCGTGCAGCAAGCAGTTGGGGTTAAGCGGGTCGATGCTGCGCCAATCAATGCGGGCGTGCTGGTTGGAGTATCGGTCACCACCAACGGCGCCTATGCACCAACAACCGCCGACCTCGATGCTGTGCTGATTGGCAAGCTGTTACCAGCTTAGGCGCACCGCGCATAAAAGGAGGTTTCACGTTGAAACTGCAATGTATTAGCGCCTATGCCAATAAGCCACTGAAGGTTGCGTATGCCGAAGGCGATGTCTTTGAGGTTGACGAGAAGGTTGGTCAACACTTGTTAAGCGATTCGCCAGATTCATTTATCAATGTGTCTGCGCTTGAAGCCGCCGAGCAGGCCATGCTTGAGCTGCAAAGCAAGCTTGAACAAAAGCCCGATGATCCGGCAGGTCAACCCCCGCCCGATCCGCAACAAGGCCAAGCGCCTGACAACCAGACATCGGAACCAAAAGGCAAGAAGAAAGCAACGGAGTAAGACCGATGGCAAGTCTCTTAACACTGGCCGAGCTTCGCGCGGTTGTCACAACGGGCATGGACAATGCCGACCTTCAGGCCGTGATTGACCGTGAAGAAGCGATCATGACGAGCCGCATTGGCGCGCCGAATGATGGCATTGCGAGCATCACCAAGATTGTGCGCGGTAGTGCGACCAATGTGTATTTGCCGCATCGCATCGCAAGCGTCACCAGTGTGGAGGAACGTGACACCGGAGCCTACGCCACCGTTGCCAGCGATTTGTATGAAGTCTGGGAGGATGGCGGGCGCATCGAACGGCTATACGTCCGCTGGGGTGCGCGGGTACGTGTGGTCTATGTGCCCGCCGATGATCGCCCGAAACGCAAAGCGGCCACGATTGAGCTCGTCCGAGGCGCGATTGAGCGCACGGCCATGAAAAAGGAATCAGTGGCCCATGAATATAGCTACGAGGCTCCCGATTGGGAGTACGAGCGCACCCGCATCTATCGAACGTTAGTTTTCACGGAGGCCTAATAATGGCAAACGTTACCGTCCAACCCAACGATGCCCGCCGGAATTCAAACGGCTTAAATGCTACCGATGGTGGCACCGCCGTTAGCTCCAGCGACACCTATTTCATTCCCAATAATGGTCGTGTGGTGCTGCTGGTCACCTCAACCCCAGGTTGCACCGTGACCGTGCAAACCCCTAACTCAGTTGATGGTTTAGCCGTCACCGACTTAACCGCAAGCGTTGGGGCAACCAAACAGCATGTCATTGGCCCGTTTCCGACCACCGTGTACAACCAAGCCGATGGCACAATCCAAGTCACCTTTAGCGCAGCGGCAACGCTGTACGCCGTGCGGGTCTAATGATGGCAATTGATGCACACTTCAATCATCGCTGCGAGGTGCAACGGGCAGAAACCACACAGGATGATTACAACACCGACATCCTGACGTGGAAAACGCATCTCACTGATGTAGCCTGTCGCCTCGTCATCAAAGAGGAGCGTGTGCAACGAACCGATGACGCGGAACGCGCCGTGATCACGACCTACGCACTGATGGTGCGAGCAGGGACGGATATTCAACATGGCGACCGAATTGTGAATCTTGTGATTGATGGCGTTGCTACCACTGGCGGCTACCGGATTGACCAAATCAAACCGCGCCGAGCGGCGAGCCAACGCCATATCACCTGCACTGTGGAGTATTTTCATGATCGAAGTTGAGCAACAAACCATTGATCGGCTACTGGGAAGCGGTAACGCGCTCAGTATTCGCGGGCGAGTCTATATCGCAGCAGATCAGGTTGCTGCCCTGATTAGTGACGCGCCACCTGCTGAGCCAGCGCCTGAGCCGGAACCAGAACCCGAACCAACGCCAGAGCCAGTGCCCGATCCTGAACCAGCGCCAAGTCCAGAACCTGATCCTGAGCCAAGTCCAGAACCTGATCCTGAGCCAACGCCGGAACCAAAACCAGAAGGAGCTGCTGATGCGCAAGCAGTTAAAGCTCGATTGGCGCGGCGAGCAAACGTTACGCCAAGTGACCAACCGAGCCACGGCAGCACTGAATGAAATTGACCGCACCGCCGAGCGCCACGCCAAGGCCGAACTCTACCCGGGCCACGGCGTGCGCACTGGAGCGCTGCGACGGTCGATTACCGCCATTCCCGCCGTCACGCGTGGACGGCGCATCATTGGCGGGATTGGCACAACCAAAGGCGATGTGAGCGCCTACGCGCGGGTGATTCATCGCAAGTATGAGTATTTGACCAAAGGCTTACACAAGACCATTCCGAGCGTGCTTGAGATTATTGAACGCCACATGAGGAAATAACGATGCCAATGATTGACCCAATTGCTGCCATTCTGAAATTAATCAGCGATAACACCAACGTGCAGGCAATCGTTGGAGATCGCGTTGCTGGCAAGCATAAGTTTGCCCAAGCTGGCAGTGTGAATGCATGGAAGGCCGATCAATCCTGCATCGTCGCCAAGGACGATCCGGGGACAACGCCGGATATTGATATTGGCGATCATGTGGGCCGCGTGGAGCTACGTTGTTATGGCGCAACCCCCGCAGCGGCGCGGAAGATCTATAACAGCCTGATTGAACTCATACGCGACCTAGAAGGCCGCACGACGGCTAATACCAGCAACGGCACGGCGCTGATCTATTCCCTCGTCATGGACGCATCGCCGTTTACAACCGTTGACCCTGATCTATCGATTGATATGGTGGTTGGCTACGCCCGCTACCGTATCCATGAATATGCTCTTGAGGAGTACCAATAATGGCTGGAACTGCAATGACTCCCTACGCCCAACTTGTTGGGCCAGTGGACGTGTATGTCGCTCCCTATGGCACCGCCGAGCCTGCAATTGATGCCGCTGTGCCATCAACGTGGTACAAGCTTGGTCCAACCACGGGCGACCAAACGATTGAACACTCCGGTGATCTGGAGGTGTTTCGCGACAACGATCACCAGGCACCTGTCAAGGTCACACGGCCCGAAGAGGATCTGATGGTCACATTCACTGTGGTCGATATGACCTATGAAAAATATGCCCGCATCATCAACAACGTTGGCCGGATTGCCACCGGCACCAGTGGTTCCGCCAACGTCAAGCGGTTGGGGTTCAAGCGGGGCGCAACCCCAACCGAATATGCGCTCCTGTTGCGTGGGTCAGCCGATAGCCCCTACGGGTTGTACCCAGGTCAAAACTACATCCCCCGCTGCGTGCAATCGGGCAATCCGGCTCCTGCTCGTGGTAAGGCCACTCGCGCCGAGCTGGAATGTGAGTTTATGACCCTAGAAGATGATACCCAATCCAGCGACGACGACAAAATGGGCTGGGGTACCGTTCAAATCAACTAATCGATTATTGCATCGGGGCGGCTCACCACCGCCCACGATTCCTAGAAGGAGTATACCCAATGGCTGAATTCACCCTATTTGATCTTGAGCCAGAACCGCTGACGTTTCGTGCGCGTAATGGCCAAGTCTATGAGTTGCTGCGGCCAAGTCACTTTGGTTTGCGCAGCCTTGCACAGCTTGATCGGCTTCAACAGCGGATTGCTGCAAAGCAGGCAATGCTCACCGATGTAAGTGTCGAAAGCACCCCGCGTGCACTCAAGTTGGCCGAGATTGAACTCACCAAACTTCTGGATGATCTGATTGGCGTTGTTGGCCCAGACATGCCTGATGATGTTTGCGCATCCATGACCCTTGTTGAGAAGCTGCGATTTGCTGGGTGGTGGACGCAAGAAAATAGCCCAAAGTCGAAAGCGCCGGAGGAGGCAGCGGGGACGGCGCTGGTCACGAAACCGATCCGGAAAAAATCTACGCGCAAATAGTGCGCTTCTATGGAATAGACCCTGATCGCTTTTTCGAGTTGCCGATTTTCCAGCTTGATATCCTTGCTCGCCAAATGCCCGCGCTCGATGCAGGCGACCAACTCACTGGCATCGATATAGCAACAGCGCCACACCTGAAGCGCTCCGATTATCGCGAGAAGATTCGCCAGTTGCGCAACGTGGCCTTTACCGAGGCACGACCCATTGCGCAGCCAATGGAGAAAGAAGAGATTAATCCGGCGAAAGCCGAGGAGTGGTTTGCATCCATGGGGATGCGTATCAAAACAAAGGAACATGCATGAACGAGAAATTGTTCTGGACGATACTCTATCGATCGTTGTTGGCGATGGCCAATGCAATCAAGAAAATGTATCTCGATCCGAAGCGCACACCGCGCACGCCCATGGCCGTGATTGAACACAGCCCAACCAAAGCCCGCGAATGGTTCAACCAACGCGGAACCCGAACGCAATAACCAATCGGTTAAAGAGCCGCCATCGCCGCACCATGCGCCCATGGCAAACCCGCACATCGCCACTATCCCGTGCCCATGTGTTTATCCCCAACGGGGTAGTGTGCGATGGCAGAATTCTCTTTAGGCAGTGCCGCCCTTGGCACGGAAATTAACTTAGACGGCCTCTATAGCGGGATTGAGGAAGCTCATGGCGTCGCCGAGCGTGGCTTTACGTCCATCGGCGGAACCATTGCCAGCACGCTGAAATCCGGCGTTGTCCTCGCGGGCGCTGCCATTACTACGGCCATTGCAGGCGTTACTGCATCGGCCATGACCTCGTTTATTGGCTTTGAGCGCCAAATCCAAGAAGTGTTCACCTTGCTGCCCGATACCTCGCAGCAGGCCATGAGCGCGATGTCAAGCCAGGTCAAGGATTTTGCTACCGACTTTGGCGTATTGCCCAAGGATGTTGTTCCCGCCCTGTATGAAGCCTTGTCCTCTGGCGTTCCTGAAGGCAATGTGTTTGATTTTTTGGCGGTGGCGCAAAAAGCAGCCATTGGCGGCGTAACCGACACTAAGACCACCGTGGACGGCCTGACCAGCGTCGTCAATGCCTACGGCGCGGACGTGTTGAGCGTGCAGGATGCCAGCGATCAGATGTTTACCGCTGTCGCCTATGGCAAAACATCCTTTGCTGACCTCTCGAATTCGCTCTATAACGTGATTCCCAATGCCCAAGCGCTGGGTATCTCCTTTAGCGATGTGACAGCGGCCATTGCGTCCATGACCGCGATGGGTGTGCCCACGAGCGTGAGCACCACGCAGCTGCGCCAGCTCTTGGTTGAATTATCCCAATCCGGTGGCGAGGCTGCCGAAACCTTCAAAACGATTGCGGGTGTGGGCTTCAAAGACTTTATTGCCCAAGGCCACAATCTTCAGGATGCCTTAATCCTGATGGAAGAAGCGGCGCGCCAAAACAATGTGGGTATTAATGATCTGTTTGGCAGTGTGGAAGCGGGTGGCGCAGCCCTCGCGCTAACAGGCCGCAATACACAATCGTTTAGCGCCGCGCTCGACCAAATGGCCAATAGCTCCGGCGCAACCGAACGCGCCTTTCAGGTCATGGATCAGGGTATTGGCCGCTCGATTGACTATATCAAGGCCTCACTCTCAACCTTGCTGCTTGATGTTGCTGAACGGCTAGCACCAACCTTTGCGCTCTTTGCGGATTGGGTGCAGGCGCATATGCCGCAAATCAGCAGCATTGTGCTGGGCGTGTTCGATGCGATTGGCGCGGCGATTAGTTTTGTTAGCCCCTACTTCGCGGCCTTTGCGAACGGCGCACAAGCCGCCTTTGGCGTGTTTATCGACTTGGCCCAATCCGCGGTGAACTATGGCCGCAACATTGGCGAACAGTTGGCCAACGGGATTTTGAGTGCTGCCAGCTATGTGATGCAGGCGCTTAACTCGATTGCCAGCATGATCACCTACTGGCTGGAGCCGCATTCGCCGCCCAAACTCTTGCCGGATATCGACACTTGGGGAACGGAAACGGCCCAAGTTTGGATGGATGGCTGGGGCGAGGTCGATTACCAGATTTTTGACCAAATCGGGTCAACCATTGAATCACTATTAAAGGGAATGGTCGACACGGGCGTGCTGCCAGAAGAGGGCATGATCCCGATGCTGTTGGGATCGCAAACCGCGGTGGCCGCAGCCATTGACGAATTGCGTACCACCGGAACTGTCTCAGAGCGTGCGTTTGCCGCCGTGCGCAGTAGCGCCGGAGCCGCAGGCGATCAGGTTGATCGCATGTTTCGCTCGATGGTGGCGATGGAGCAGGCCAACCGCGATGCGGCTGCCGCGCAGCGCGAGCTGAACAGCATCACCGAGAAATACAACGCAATCTTGTCACCGCTCGATGCGCAGCTTCAGGCGATTCGCGATCAGCAAGCTGATGTGCGTGATGCGCAGCGGGCCGCGCAGCTGCAAGAACTCATCAACAGCACCGGTGGTGACGAGGCCGAACGCCAAGCCGCAGCGCTGGAGCTGCAAGCGCTGAATCTCGAAAAGAAGATTCGCGACACCAAGAAATCCCAAGGCGCGGAGCAATCCGCTGCGCAGGCCAAACTTGATGCGGCCACCAAAGCCAAGAGCGTGCTGGAGGCAGATATTAGCCTGCAAAACCAGCAGATCAAGGCCCAACAACGGCACAACGATCTGATTCAACGCCAGATTGATCTGTTGAGTAAAGCAGCAAGTGCAGGCGGCGGGGGTGGCGGTGGCGCGGCGATGGACGATGCGGCCAAGAAAGCCGAGGCCGCAGCCAAAGCCCAACGGGAGTATCAATTTGCCACGGCTGACACCGCTGGCAAAATCGCGTTGCTGCGCGAGGAGCAATCCAAATATACCGAGGCTGATGCCGAGTACTGGCGGCTCAAAACCCAAATTACCTCGACCGAGCAACAGTATCAACGCGAGGTCGAAGCCAGCGCCGAATCACAACGCGATTATGAGTTGTCGCTGGCCGATACCGAAACCAAGCTTGCCAGCCTGAAGGCCGAGCAGAGCCAGTACGCCGTCGGCTCCGAAGAGTACAACAAAATCCAAAAAGAGATTGTCAAAGTCGAAAAGGAGCGTGAAAAGGCGCTAGCCGAGGTTGAGAAAAAGAACGCCGATGCGGCCAAAGCGGAGCGCGATTACCAGTATGCCACGGCGGATACGGCGGGCAAAATTGGCATCCTGCAGAAGGAATTGGAAGGGGCCGAAAAAGGATCATCTGAGTATTGGCGCATTCGTACCCAACTCAATAGCGTTGAGCAACAGTATCAACGCGAACAGGAAGCCAGTGCCAAGGCAACCGAGGGTGCAGGTGGCGCGGCCAAGGGTGCAGCGGGTGGGGTGGGCAATCTCAGCGGGCAATTGGCCGATCTCAAGGGCGCAGCGGGAGCTATTCCCAAGCCGATTGAGGATATTCAGAAAACCGTCACGGATACGGCGCAATCCTTCGTCGATTTCAAGGATCGCCAGCTTGAAGCGCTCGATGCGGCAACCGAGTTTATTACTGAAAATCCATTCTCAACGGCGCTACAAGGCATCTTGTTGTCATTAGGCAAGGTCTTGGTGCCATTGCGTGAACTTGGCGCACAGTGGGGCGAACAATTTCAAGCTGGCCTGCTACCCCGAATTGTGGTGCTGATCAGCGACGTCAAAACGGCGCTCGCTGAAAAGGGGTTGCTTGGCGCAATTGCCGCAGGCGTATCCGGCGTAGGCGGCATCATTGGCGATGCGCTCACAGCAGGCTTCGCCAAGCTAGGCGACATCAATTGGTCAAAGGCCTTTGATACGCTGCCCGGCAGAATCCTTGCCGGATTAACCACCATTTTCGGCGCAATCAGTTTTGCCCCTGCCGCAACCGCCCTCTGGGGTGGCTTAGCGCTGGCCTTCTCAGGGCCAAACCCCGGCATCACGACAATGTTCGCCAAAATCGGCGGCGCATTCAAACCGCTGCTTGGCGCGCTCGATGATCTGTTCCTCGTCTTTATCAAAACCTTTAAGGGGTTTGCGCTCAACGTGGCGGGGATTATTGACCTGATCATTGGCGGCTTTACCACCTTCAGCACGTGGATTGGCGGCGTGCTGGCCCCGATTGGCGCGGCAATAACGAAGGTGCTTGGACCGATCGGCGCAGGGCTATCGAAACTTCTTGGGCCATTCTCGTCGCTCTTTGGTTGGGTCACACGGCTGGTTAGCCCACTGGGTGCGCTGCTTGGCCCCTTAGCAGGTGTGGGTAGCGCGCTAGGTGGATTGCTTGGGCCATTACTCGCAGCGGTTGCGCCGTTTGTAGCAATTGGTGCAGCCATTGCGCTGCTGCTCAACCAATCGCCGGAATTGAAAGCCGCGCTTGAAGGCTGGACGGCGCAGATGGGGCAATGGGTGCTCGATGCAATCCCCGGTCTTTTCGGCGCACTCAATACCTTCATTGGTGGGTTGTTGAATTGGCTCGCTGCCGAGCTGCCACAAGTCGTAACCACGCTTGTGGGCTGGAGCAAGGCCATTTTCGAGTGGGTGGTGGCAGCCATTCCGCCGTTGCTCGATGGCTTAGCTGAGTTTATTGGCAAGCTCTTCACCTTCATTGTGGAGAACGTGCCGAATCTCGTGGCGCAGCTCGCAGGCTGGGGAGCCTCGATTATCGGCTGGGTGATTGACGCCCTCCCCGGTTTAGCAGGCAACCTTGGCACGTTCTTGGGCAAGCTCTTGGGCTTCATTATTGAGGCAATCCCCGGCGTGGTTGCCAACCTTGCCCAGCTTGGCGCGAAATTTATCGGCTGGATTATCACCGATGTCCTACCTGGCCTACCAGGTACGTTGCTGAAGATTGGTGAATCCATCTACAACTTCCTTGCAGGCGTGCTGGAGGAAGTTGGGCCGAAGCTTGCCGCGATTGGCTTAGCCTTTATTAACTGGATTAGCACCGACGTGTTGCCCGTTATCGGCGGCAAGTTAGGCGAGGTCTGGGATGCCATTAGCGGCTGGATCAGCGATACCGCTGGTAAAGCCTTGACGAAGGCCAAGGAAATCGGCAGCGGCATTGCCAACGGGATTAGCGACGCGGTTTCAAGCGGCCTGAGCAATCTACGCTCGTTTGTTGCGCGCATCATCAATCCCATTATTTCAGGCATCAACACCGTCATTGACGGCTTAAATATGGTCAATCCAGGCACGGCCATTGGCCACATTGCCTATATGGCGAAAGGGGGGATTACGCGTGGTGGTCTGACGGTGATGGGGGAATTAGGCCTTGAACGGGTCACGGGCAACGGCATTGACGTGCTGGCTGGACCAGGCTTGTTTGACGTGCCAGCGGGCCTGAAGGTCACACCAGCCGCGCAAACCATGCGCGACCTGTTGACCCCGATGCAAAGCGCGCTCCAGCTCCCAAGTAGCCTCACTCGCATGCCTGCGCGGATGGGAACCATCCAATCATCCATGCCCGCAGCGGCCACGACAACCGAAAACTACACCATTAACCAGTATTTCAACGCGACCGATAGCCAAGGGGTGCGCGAAGCAGCGCGCCAAGGCATAAACGAGGGATCAAAACAGATTGCGGGGAAGGCTCGCATCAAGCAACAAACCTACCGGAGGAAATAACCCATGGCTCATGGATTTTGGATTATCAAACAAGAAGAAGTGCCAATTGCGCTTAATTTGAACGATCAGTCGGTTAATTGGAAGTACCGCCTTGAGTTGAATAGCTGGCAGCCGCCGATTCCCGATCGCAACCCGGGCAGCGGCGAGCCATACCTCGACACCTACGAATCCTTTTCGTTGGCCGTTGGCGGCGTTGATCGTAATGAAGTCGTGGCGAATTTGAACGCATTGCAAACAATCCTCGACGACGCTGCCGATTTCAACGATGGAATGAGCAGCACACCCGTGATTTTGCGCGAGCAAATTGACGGCGGCGTGGCTTATGATGCCCTGCTCTTTTCGCAGGAGCCAGCACGGTTTGGCATCACGCTCACGAGTGACTTCCTGACCGATACCAATGCCCGTTTTTACCGCAACGTAAAGGTCGAATTTCCGCGTCGCCCGATTCTCTGCAACAGCATCGTCGTGAATTCAAATAGCCCAGGCGGCGAAGCCGACACGATGCTGTCAAGCCTGAGCTTCACAACCGCAGCCGATATCGCTAGTCCCGCAAGTCTTGACTTGGCGTTCAGCAACCTGCCAACCGCTGCGGTCATGCCGACCATTCCGGCAGGGACGGTGGTGATTGGCCCAGCTGAAAGCTTATTTCCATTCAATGCCGCGCCGTTGGCCACAGGAACAGGCTACAGTTCGGTTGCTGATGTGGCGAATAATGCGCCCTTGGGAACTGTGATGCGCTATACCCCACCCAGCACGAGCGAAGTAGTGCATACCACCAAGCAATCCATCAACCAGACCACGCGCTGCTTGGTGTTTGCCAAAGTGCGCAACAATTCGACAAGTGCAGGCTTTAGCATTCGACCCATTGCCACCACGCTTGGCGGCCAATTAATCTATGGCCGCTATACCCATATCGATGAAGCCAGCGGCACGTCGCCGCGCGTGATAAGCCTTGGAATCCTGAGCGCGCCCAGCGCGATGGCACAACTTCAGCTTGGCATTACGGCCACCGCGACGGGCCTTGGCACGCTCGATATTGCCGATGTTTTTCTTGTCGCGCTCGATCAAGGGCGTACATCCATCATTCCCTATAGCGCCGTCACGCGCCCCAACAACAACCAAGGCACGCTCTCAATCAATGACAACTATGTCAGCGCTGAAGCGCCAAGCCTGGGATATGCCCAATCCGCTGCCGCGCCGCTCGATGTGTTTAGCGAAGGCGATGCCCGCATTTTCCTGAAAGGCAAGGAGCATAGCCTGAAAATTCTGACGACCAATGGCACATCATGGAAGATTATGCCTAGTTCCAGCGGCGCAACACCGACTGTGAACGCGACGTTGAAGCGCCGCACGGCCTCATTGATTCCGCGCTAAGGCGAGAGAGGAAAAACAGCCATGATGAAAATCTATGACTATGCCATTAGCTTACTGAATCCGGCCACCAACACCATGGTGGCCAATCTCAGCAAACGCGCGTTCGATATTGATGTGTCAATCGATGCGCTGACGTTCCGCATACGCGCCTTGGCCGACGAGCCAGCCGTGTACCTTGATAATCCGCCAGCCCTGCACGCGATTGTGCGTCGCAGCGATGGGAAACGGTTTATCTACCGACTCAACACACCCGCGCTCGAAGCCAACAATATCCTGTCGTTTGAATGCTTTAACCTGATTGCCTGTCTTGATGATGACGAGGCCTGTGTTGAATGGTCAACCATGGACGATAGCAAATGGTTGCCTGTTGGCAAGGAGCGCGTCAGTAATCGGGCCGAGGAGCTGCACGAGTTTGGGAGCGAATACCCGGCGATTTATCCGAAGAAAAATGAGAAATTCAGCGTTTCATTCATCGGCTCGAAGGCCATTCAATCACCAAGTGGGGCCACGCGGAAGCAGCGGATTATCCAGTGCGATTTCGAGTTTCGCGCGCCAACCAACTGGACGGGTGTGCTTCAGCGCAGCGATGCGAGCTTTGGCTTTATTGCGCGGATTTTGACCATTACCGGCAGTGGTGCAGGCGCAGGCACGATTGTCAACGGCGCCTTATGCGAAGCGTTCACTGATACCGATATCATCAGCATGGATATGTGGTATGACGCAGCACTGGCATTGTATGCAGGTGAAACAGGCGACGTGTATTTCAGAATCAAAAACTGGCGCGTCGCTGCCAGCAGTGCCAACATGGTCAACACCGTGACGATCACCGCCGCAATCACCGCTGGTGCAAACCGCACCGTCACACCCGCCTCAATGGCGAATATTTACGTTGGCCAACGCCTCGTGTTTGAATCCACCACCTCCGCGAGTGGTGCAGTCAATAGCGAGAGCGTGGTGGTCAAGAGTAAAACCGCGACCACCTTCGTTGCCGACTTTACCAAGAATCACGCAATCGGCAGCACCGTCAAAGGCATTGTGATTACCGATAAGGAAATCATTGAAGATGCACTGGCCAACCTGCGCACGCTGAATCCGAACTGTGGTCTATCCGCCGCCAAAATGCTGATTGTGAATAGCGGCGAAGATCAAGAGGAGCGCACGTGGATCAACGAGAGCTATCGCAAGGTGCTCGATGATCTGGCCGTTGATACCGACTACGTGTATGGGGTCGATCGCGAGGGGCGGGTGTATTATCGACCACGCGGCACCTATGCGCGAGCGTGGGCTTCGCGACGCACGCGCATCACCATGAAGCGACCATTGGATAAACTCTACAACAGCGTGCGAGCGGCGTATCAAAACGCTAAGGGTGTGCTGGCCCAAACTGCCTATAGTGTCAATAGCGTCTCTGCGTTGCTCTATGGCATTGTCCGCCGCAAGACCGTGAAGGTCGATACGACCAACGCCACATTGGCGGCCAATGCTCGCACGTTCGCGCTGAATGATTCCAAGAATCGGAATGCGCAGATCGATGTCGTGCCGCAGCGCCTCACGGATATGTCCGGCGGTGTGTATCCGCTCGATGAAATCGAGCCAGGCGATACGATCACGATCACCGACTTGCCAGCCTCGTTTGGTGAGGCGAATTTGCGCAAGTTTGTGGTGGCCGAGCAATCCATCAATGCAACGAGTGGCCAAGGTTCAATCACCCCGCAGGAACCCATCCCCACGATTGAAAGCTATCTGGCCAACCTAACCGATATTGGCGCAGCGCAAGACACCCGCCGCGTTCGCTAACATAGTGGCTAAAGCACGAACGCCGATCCATCACTGGATCGGCGTTCGTGCAAGTTAATATCTCGCGTGGAGATGTAGCGCTAGTATAGCGTATTTATCCTAGCAAATCAATACATGTTTATACGTCAGTTTTCCTGCCATCCACTTGGGAATTTCCCAAGTGAAACCCCCATTAGCGCTTCATGCTATTGACCCATGGATCGAAGAACGTCCCATCAGTCAATGATTGATTGAAATCCTGAAGCGCCCAAATAGCAAACAAAATCAACCCAATTGCAAATCCAACTTTGATCATAAATTCCGTATCACGACTCATAAACACCCCATCGTTAAATAATCATCCCCCACAATTCAATCATGCCACAGCCGTTTGGTCAATCCCCCTTCGCTATTTCACTACCGTTTCAGTACGATTGCACTACGGTTTCAGTACCGTTTCACTACCGTCAAAGCCGCTGATCGCACTGCCAGCGCTGGCTACGCGGCCATTTAGCACCCTCGACACTCTTTAACAGCGCACGCAGAGCGACATGACCAATCGACGACCCTACCACGCCTGAATGGCGCCCGATCAGTAGCCAAATGATATAGGGATAGGAAGCTGCTGCCAGCGTGGGCTAGACGGCCATTTGGCAGGGCCAACACTCTTAATGCAGGCTGTCAGCGCCATCGCACCGAAAGCATACGGTTTCGCATTGGCGTGCTGGCGCTAAAGCGTAAGATTCTGCGCAATTGCGCGTGATCACCTTCTTTCTTTTCCACCATCGTGAGGGATAGTGGACTTATTGAATCTTGCCATACCAATCAATATTTGGCCAATCGCCTGATCGTTGGGCTTCGGCAAATTCGGCGCGCGTGAGCTGGTAGCCGTGGCAGTGCCACTGGCCGTACTCATCTTCGAGCGGCAAGCCGAAATCAACGTGGCGATCAAGACCTTCGCGCAATTCCGTGATTGCCTGGACCAGCGCATCGCGCGAGGGGCCTGTGAGGTGTAAGCGAATCATAACAGCTCCGAGAGGATTAAACCACAAACGGCTCGCAAATCGGAGCCGCTTGTGGGAGAGAAGAGAGAGGAGAAGGTTTGATCTGATTATAGCACTATTCTTGACGTTCGTAGCTGTACACAAGCGTTCCCGAGACGATCATGAGCGGTATTGAATCTGATTCAACCTTATAGTCCATAGTAAGCTGGACTACTTCATACTCAGCTTCGCCAGCGCCATCCTGAGCAGCTTCATATAACGCCTGTGTGCATTCGTCTTTAAGCTCATCAAACTTGGTTTGATAGTCTTCAATCTCTACTCTTCCCGACATACCCATCATGCGAGGATAGGCTACACGAACCGCAGTAACTGCCAGTTGTACTCTTTTCGGCATTGATAACCCCTCCTGTAACGAATTGAAACGGATTGTAACGCCCACCCAAGACGCTGCTGTAACGAATTGAAACGGATTGATTACAATTACTATCAATCGTTATCAATTGTTAGCGCCATTCCCTCGAAAGCGATCCCCAGCGCTGCCGCTTGCTCGATCACCGTATTAATATATTTGAATTGTTGCGTGCGATTGCGCAGATTTTGCCCATCAGGCCATTGCAGCGATTCAACAATGGTTGACTTACTAATACCCGCCCACAGCATCATCAGGATAGTACGATCCAGTTTATTTTTGATAAGCTTGAAATTAGGACGGTTTTTTATCGGTTTTTCTACTGCTAGAGCGTTTTCATCACTATTTTCATCAGCGCTAAAAACTGGTTTTTCAACGCCCATCAACACGCTCAGAAGTGCGTTATCATCGTTCACAGAACTGGTTTTTTCAGCTACGCGATCGGCAGGTTTTGGCGAGCCAGCGCTCGACGATTCATCTGCATCATTTGATACAGGCAAAAGATACTCGTGAATGTTTGGCAGCATCGTTTGCGCCATGGCATTGAGTAATTCGGGAGCTGGCCGATCATAGGCAATGAGGCCGTTGCTGGTCATCCAGTAGCCGACTGGGACGGGCTGGCGTTCGATCTCTTTACCAACAAATGCCGACCACGTTGTGTGATCGACCGTGTGGGCCAAGCGTGTGCGGAATGCTTCACGCAGCCCACTATCGCCACCAAAGCGGCTCACAATGGCGCTGTGCAGCTCCACAACCAACCAAACCTTGGTCTTGCGCCCTTCGTCCAGAATCTTTTGAATTAGGGCATCAGCTTCCTTGCCCAGGTTGCGGCTGATCGAACCCCATTCGCCAAGATAGAGCACGGTGTCTTGACCCACATCTTTGCCAGCGCGGTACAACTCTAGCCGCTCGTCGATACGCCGAGCTGCGGCCACAATCGCCAAGCGGATCGTTTCTGGCGTGTAGGCGACTTCAAACAGATGGGTAATGCCACGCAAGTCGATTTGCTGATCTTCAGGGTGATATGCAGTGTAGTGCGTGCTGCAAACAATGCAGTGCACGCCGCGCTTGATATCGTTGGCCAACAGGGTATTGAGCGTCGTGGTTTTGCCAGCGCCCGTGCTCCCAGCCATTGCGGTATGCCCACGCTTGGTTGTTTCAATGTCTTGCAGTTTGTAACTGAGCACGGGAACAGCAGGCTTTACTGGCTCGATTGCGGTGGCCGCAATGCCAGCTGGGAATGCATGCATGGATGGTTGGGCCACTTGTTGATTCAGAAAGTTTTGCTGCACTGGCGTTTGAATCGGGGCAGCGGGTTTGATCTTCTTAGGCTTCTCATCAGGCAAGGGCAGGCCAGCAGCAAGAGCCTCACGCCGCTCGATGCGACGCTGGAGGCGAACAAGACCATACATTGAGCCATATACGAAAATGGCTGCGGCAATGATTACGCCGATCCAAAGCTCTGCTGTCATGGCACTGCCCTCTATTTCTATACTTTGATAAGCTTGCGCTTGCCAAAAATCAATCGTTCAGGAATGTATGCGGAAATGATGCCCACGACCAAGCCTACCAGCCACGAAATTGCAACGCCGCTGCTACCTGGCATGATTGCATTGAAGAGCGGCGTGAGCAGCCACTCGCGCAGCTGGAGCGCGGTCATAATCGCATCAGGGGCTAGAGCTATAAGATAGCCGATCGTTGTGACATCGCTGGTCAAAATCTGCGCAGCGGTCAGGCCAATGGCAATAATGAAGCCAATAAGCACGGCGTAGATGATGGAAACATCGGGCCGCGCAATATCGCGCACATCAATCACGCAGGCCACCGTGGTTGCAATACTGATGATAAAGGCCACGCCAGAGAGAATTGCCGCGCCAATGGGCCGCGCTTCGTCCAGCGTTTTTCTTCCGAGGAGGGTTTGGGATCGTGTTGTCACAGATACCTACCTTTGGACGTAGCAGCCATGGTAGAATACCCGTAGCTGCCGGATGGTTGTTAGAGATTGGCAGTTCATGCGGCGGATGTTTCCAGCATCGCGCCGCGTTTTGCTGCCTACGAGTATAACACAACGGTCAAACGCTCATACCAAAATCTAAGTCGTCGTCTTCATCCTCGAAATCATCAGTAAAAACCGCTGGAAAACTGGTTTTTTCTTCTGGTTCAAAGGTCATACGGTTGTCTGCCTGTTGTGTGACTACCGTATGTTGTATGTCTGCCAACGGTATGCCACCGTTGATAATTCGCTGTAAATGGTTGGCGATCTGCGGTTCGAGGTCTGTGCTCGATAGGGCGCGATAGGCATCAGCACGAAACTGGCTAATATCGCGACCAACGGCGTGCAGACCAATGATGAGCAGTGCAAGCGTCGCGCTGGTGTCGTTGCCAGCGCGACCCAGTGCATCGCCAAGCGCATCGCTCAACTTGGCGCTTAGTCGTTTCATTGGCCGCCCTTATTGATGCTATAGCGAGCCAAGCGAGCGAACCCCGTAGCAACCGACAATTGCGGATTCGGCACCACGATTGCTTGGCGATATTTATCGACGATGGGCTGAGCCAATGATTCCATTTCAGCGCCACCACCGCCAATCAAGACCTTTTCAATCGCGCCACCACCACGCAGCAATTCCGTTAGCTTTGCCACAATCTTCATGCCTGCATCGGCCAAGACCAATTCTGCCTTTGGCGGCAGCGGCAGGAATTCACCGCTGACCAACAGGCCTTTGTTGCGCACTGCCTGATCGATTTGAAACAAGGTTAAGTCCATTTCATAGCTGGCAAATAGCAGCTGGCCAATGCGAGCGAGCACCGTTGACGTGCCCAAGTCAAGACTGAAGCTCATGGCTGGCTCTGGACGCAAGTTGTTCACCACAACGGCATTGACCGTGTAGTGGCCAATATCAACAATCAGCACGCGGCTCTTAGCTAATTCAGGCCGGACTCGCGCTCCACGTGCGTCCAGCACTTGCGAGTAGAGCACGCCCAACGGTTCCGAGACGATGCGAATCTTTGACCCGCTGAAGGTGTGGGCCGCTGCGATGCGCAGCAGCTCGCCCAAGCGCGTGGCCGTATCCAGTTCATCAGCCCAGCTGGCAGGCAGGCCGCTAACCGCAACGCTTGGCTCGCGTGGCACCTCCAGCCATTCCAAGCCAGCCCGAACGAGTGCCGGAATGAAATAATCATCCTTCAGCCGAGCCTTGTTGATCTCGCTGCGGGGTGAACCGATCAGCGCATCCTCGCCAACCCAAAAGCTTTCATCTTTGATTTGAATGGTTTGAATTTGTTCAAGCGCGCCAGGCACTTGGCGTTGCGCCTTCGCCACGATGCTTGGAAACACAATCGATTTTTCGTCACCTGCTCCATTGTTGACAACAATCTTCGTATTGCCAAATCCGGGATTGATGCCAATTGCCAACATTGCTGTATTCGTCATTGTGTGTCATTCCTTTATTCAGTAGGCACTTGGGAAATTCCCAAGTGCTCGATAATTCTATGCGCTCCGCTTGCGTTTGCGGGCTTCTTGGCGCAGCGCTTGGCCCACAGCCTTCAGCTCGCTATTGCTCGTCACGAACGTGCGATCCCCCGCCGTGATCGCGATGATGTGTTCATCGCCGCGCTTTTTATAGCTGCTGGCCGTCTGTAACGGCTCAGGAGCGATTGAAACCTCTATAACCGTCGCTTCGACCATTGCAGCCTGTTCAGCGGTCACATACTGCCGCCAATCAAGCGCAGGATACCCTGCCAGTTGATTATCTAGAATGCAGCGCGCTGATCGCCAATCTTCTGCCTGCGCTGCCAATTGAAAATTTATTGCCCACAGTGCCGTTTTCATAGCACAGTCTCTGGGTTGCGCGGAGCATAGCGAGCCATCATTGCAGCATAATCTGCCGTGCGTTTGTAGGCATCCCATGCAGCGAGTGCATCGTCAACAGTTTTGAAACGATGGGTTTTCAGAAACTGCTTGGTACGATTGCTTGGCTGTGGCTCGTAGTCAAAGATTTTGGTCGAACGGTTGTAACACACACGCTCGCCGCGTCGAATTGCCCACAAGGTTGTGCCATCTTGCTGGCCACAGGGTTCAAGTGTGATCCGCGTTGGACTAAGCTCGACTTGATACAGGATATAGCCAAGCACTTCTAATTGATCAACCGTGGTAACCGATTCTTTTGCTTTGCGGGTCATGCCTGCACCTCCATCGCGTGAGGCAGTGGCAACCAAAGCGCATGCGCTTCGAAGGCATAGCGCTCTTCGTATTTATCGCCAAGCAGATAATAGTATTGGCGATCCACCGAGGTCATGCAGGGCTGCCATTGTTGATCGTGCCAAACCAGCATGATTTCTTGCGATTCGGGCATATCATCGCTGAACGTGCGCGGCATTGGCCAACCCCAAACAGGCTTGGGCGCTGCGTCCAGCATCTTGCTCGATGTTGGAATGGGTTCAAGCGCTGGAGCTGGGGCGAGACGATCCAACGCATTCAACCAATCAGCGGCTTGCCATTCATCACTCGTAAAGAATTCGCTCATGCTAGTAGCCCTCCGCTTCGCGATAGGTGTCCAAATTAGCAAACCGCGTTGTTGAACGAAAGAAGCGCAGCGGCACAATGCCTGTTGGCCCATTGCGATGCTTCGAGATATGTACCTCTGCAATCCCTTTTTTATCGGTATCAGGGTTGTAAAGCTCTTCCCGATAAATGAACATCACAATGTCGGCATCCTGTTCCAAACTGCCGGATTCTCGCAAATCCGAGAGCATCGGCACATTGGAGCTGCGGCTCTCAACTGCCCGCGAAAGCTGCGAGAGCGCGATTACTGGCACGTTCAAATCGCGAGCAAGGGCTTTCAAGCCGCGACTAATGTCGCTCACTTCTTGCTGGCGATTCTCGCCACGGCGGCCTGTTGCACCACCCTGCATAAGCTGCAAATAATCGATAATCACAAGGTCTAAGCCTTGCTCGGCTTGCAGCTGCATACAGCGTGAGCGAATGTGGGCCACGGTGCAGGCTGGCGTATCGTTGATGTAAATGGGCAGGGTTGACATGCGCCCAAGCGCCTCTGTCAACAGTTGCAAATCGCGATCGTTGATTTCGCCCAAGCGCACCTTTTGCATATCGATGCCCGTTTCGGTTGCCAGCATCCGTTGCATCAGTTGTTCGCGGCTCATTTCAAGACTGAATACCGCAACCGTGGCTTCTGATTCCTTCGCAGAGTTGTAGGCGATATTCAACGCCAAACTGGTTTTACCCGTTGCAGGCCGCGCCGCAAGGATAATGAAATCGGAATTCTGAAAGCCGCCGGTTAGGTTATCGAGATCGTGGTAGCCGCTTGGCACACCGCTTACTTTGCGATCCCCTTCCATCTGATGCTCCAGTTGTGTGTAGATCAATTCGGTCATCGTTGCCATACTGGTGAATGCTTGCTGCGATGCAGATCGGCCAAGCGCTTCGAGCTTGTCGGTCATAGCCAAGTATTTGGCTTCGCGAGTCAACTCGTTGTCATTCGCGATTCTGGCAAGCTCTGCGCTGTTTTTGAGCGCTCGCCGCGTCCAGGCCATATCGGCAACTGAAACCGCATAGCTTTCGACCTCAGTCGCCGTCGGTGGCACCATCGTGAGATGGCTCAGGTAACTAAACCCGCCAACCGATTCGTGATTCCCCTGGCGTTGCAGCTCGGTGTACACCGTCGCAGCGTTGGGGCGAACCCGCCGATCAAAGACCGCGCGAATCGCGCGATAAATCATGGCGTGCTTTTCGAAGTAGAAATCATCAGCATCAACCAAAATGTTGTTAACCAACACGGTGACATCAGGATCAAGGAGAATTGCCCCAAGCGTGAACTGTTCGGCATATTCATCGTAGTTTTGCGTTGTCATTAGCGGCCCTCATTTCGCTTCGTCCATGCCTTCAGATCGTCCATATATTGGCTTAGCGCTTGGCTACGGTCATACCGGCCAAGGTCTTGCCAATCAGCGCGGGCGATAGAAGGATGTTCTGGCTTAGGGTCGCTAGCAACAATTGGGGCAGGTTCAGGATTGGCTGCCTGATCAACCAGCCAGCTGCGCAAGTTTTTTGCAAGTTGATTGGGCTTGTAATGGGCAGGCATTGTGGAATTTTTCACAAGCGCCCATTCTGCTTGGATTATTTCGACTGGAATAATTGACAGTTCAGCTAATACCTTGTCGCTCCGAACACCGCACTCTTTCAGTAATCGGTAACTTGGATTTTTTGACAACACATCCACGCCATGCATGTCAGTTGCGTGCTTGGGTTCTGAATTTTCAGAATCAACGCTCTCATGCATGGATGAATGATTAATTTCATTATTAGTAATCTCTGTACTTAACGAAGTCTCTGTACTATTAGTAATCTCTGTACATGTGTTCCACTCTGGCGTACCATGGTATCTTCCACTCTGGCGTACCATGGTATCTTCCACTAAAGTGGGGGATACCTCAGAACCACCTGTTGGCATCTCATTTATACGCTTAATCCCTTCTGGAATTGGCTCTAAAAACATTCGGTTAGGGAGTAGGTTTCCTCGATCTGTTAGAACATTGCGAAATTCGCGTTTCAATAGTTTTTCGCTCACTAGATAGTCGGTCGCCTCTTTAGCCTGACGTTTAGTGATGCCTAGCCGATCTGAGAGTTGATCGTAGCTCCGCTGGAGCATGTCTCCCTTGAATTTCGAACGCCAACCAACAAATTTTCCGGTTTCTTCATCGCGTTGTTCTTGAGGTCGATACCAGTAGATCACATCAGACAAGATAATGATCGCCACTAAATTAGGCTTACCGTTTTCATACTGAATGTGATGAAACCAAGTTAAGGGGATAATATTTCCGTGAAAGGCAATTTCGTTAATTGCCATAACCACGGGAGTAGGGGAATAATCAGGACGTGACATATATAGCACCTCAGAGCCGCCGCCAGCGCTGGCAACGACTAACAAAATCAAACCATTCAAGCATCGCAGATTCGACCTGCAACGGTGCGTGCTCTGTGTCACGGCTGTGCGGCTTAACCCCGCACGGCACACGCACGAACGACGCATTGACATAATTTGTTGCAAAATGAAATATTGAGGTGCGTGGGGTAGCTAGAGAGGGGTAACACATACAGGCCATAGGATTGACTGTCAGTGCTGTCAGTTTGCCACTTGAAAGTCAGGCTAAGTATGCTACACTTTTTGTACACCACGCATCTCATTGAACCCTATCAATAGTCGGGCTTTATATATGGTTGTGTTGGTGATTCTCCGAGCAAATCCCAATAACAATTGCTCAAGGTCTTATGCCGATCTGTTTGCCGCAGGTCGGCTTCCCTTTTTAAGAATCACCGTTTAGGCCTCCTTGGGTTGCAAAATCGTGGTACGACCTGAACGCTCGATGTTGATGCGATTCAGCCCACGCAGTTTGCTTACATGGCGACTCACAGTCGCTTTGCTTAGTCCTGTCGTCCTGACGATGAGCGCCTGGGTTACAGGCGTGCCAGCGCGATAAAGTGAAACGATGGATCGATATACCACGTTGGTGGATACCTCTGGGGTTGGCACAACCCCTGTGATTTCGTCAGATGTATGCTTGTTCTTCATTGATCTCTCGCTCGTTGATTGTTGCAAGGGTGAAACAATCAACGTATAATGCAAGAGTAGAATGCCCTATTGGTTAGCATTCTGCGCTTCCCAATTTATTGGGTAAGTTCGGTTGGGGTGTGCGTGTGTCCGGCAAAGATAACAGCGCACACCCTCCCCTCTTGCTGAATTATAGCTTTACAATGCTTTAGTATCAATACCTTAGCCCATCTGTGCTACATATATACAAACTATAATGCAGCATTGATTTAAACTAATTAATAAATCCTCTGATGATAGTGGCATGTCCTGGCATGCCAATTGCGCCACTAGCGGCTAGCTCCCGCTGGTGGCGCTTCGCTTTTTAAACTCAAAGACTGGATATAACGATTTAGCTCTGCCTTGGAAACCAACATGATAGTCTTTTGTTCTCCGACATGATCAGCCTTGATCACATTCTCTCTAATCAGTTGATACACGCGCGAGGGCGTTACCCCTAGCTTTCTGGCCGCATCCTGCACGGTTATGAAATCATCTAGTGCCATCTATACCTCCACTTTATTGTGCCCCAAGAATAGCATCAATATCACACTTGTCAAGTGTAATATTACATACTTGACAAGTGTGATATTGATGCTATACTGCAAATGTGATTAGGTCATCTTTTGCCGGACACGCCTAACACAAACCGAATTACCTAAATAAATGGAGGCAGTTATGCTCCCTCAATTCTCCCCAGTGGAAACCCCTGCGTTAAAGCAGGCGGTTGCCTACGCCCACAAAACACAGGCCGCAGCATCAGCGTTGATCTTTCCAGCGCTCGAAGCTACTACCGTGGTAGCGAAGCTCAAGAAAGCCTTGCGTGCGTTGACTGGCCCTGAGTTGGCCGCCGAACGCAAAGCCTTGCGCGCCACGTTGAAGCAGGCTGAATCCATGGCTCTCAAGTTAAATGCACTGCTGACCCAAGCCCAGGCGATCTACGAACGCGCATGGGCCAAGCGCTGTGCCATTCTCGAAGCTCAGCGCATCGAATGGGAACAAGCCAACCCCGAAGCAGCGCACGAATTAGCCGTTGCCCGCATGGATCACACCGAGTACCACGCGAAACATCGCGTGACCCATCGGAATCGCATGCGGCGCACAGCGATGAGCGCCTAGCACACCAATAGCACTTGGGAAATTCCCAAGTGCTCCTTCGCAACCCTGAAAAACCCAACCAACTTTTTTGCACCTTTCCAATTTGCAACAACACCGATCAAGGAGGCTTTGATGCCTTTTTCTCTCGACGATAACAACGTGCACAACTGTGTGCGTGAAACCGTCAGCGGCTGGGGCGTGTGGTGGAACGGCGAGCGCGTGGCTGATGGGCTGCGGACGCAGGCCGAAGCCATTACCGAGCTTCAGCGCTGGCAGCGAGGCAAGCAATGAACAAGCGCACCTATGAATACCTGAACCAAGGCCAAATTGTCACGCTGGCCAACGGCTACCGCTACACGGCCAAGCGCGCAGGCATCTATATCTTGTTTGCTAATGGCTCAGTGCTTGGGCCGTATGCCAACTACGAAGATGCCGAGCAGGCTGCAAGCGCAACCGTCAACGACTGGGCTTGGCGACAATGATCACTGATGCAGAGATCAACGCGCTGGCCAAAGCGCTGGCGAGGATAGCCACTGCACTCTCAGTTGCGACAACGCCCGAGCGGCGCGCCTCGCTTAACGCGGATTTATCCGAGGCCTACAACCAACTGCAATATGGTTTTGAAAGCCAGACAAGCGTTATCAAAGATACCTTGTCGATTGCCCAAGCATGCTGCCGCCGGTTGCCGCTCGATGATTATTCCAATGCTGCCTTGTTGGCCGCTCGCAGCAGCCTGCGCCACATGGCCTGCACCGAATCGCGCGCAGGGAACAACAAAGAGTTTTGGCGGCTGGAGTTTGCCAGTCGCTACCTGGATGCCCAGATCAAGGCGCGCGGTATTCGGCTCTAGCCAAAGTCTGGAATGAAAGGAGGTGATTGAATTGACCGCAGTACGAATTTTCAGTGCCCAAGACAGTGATTTCAATAAGGCAGCAGCTGAGGTTGTGCATCAATTCAACACATGGCTGATGAACCACACCAACGCTGAAATTGTGTCAACGAGCGCATCCCACGCAGCGTTGCCTGAAAGTGAGAATACCGAGGACGAACATACCTACAGCGTTCTCGTTGTTTACAAATAATCGGCATCAACCAGCGTTTGCACTGGCAGCCGCCTTTGCAAAGCCGGAAGCGTCACCGGCACTACCTCAACCAAGGAGCCGCCATGATCAAAGTCTATATTGATTGTCGCCTGCCAAAGGGCAAAGCGCCACCGAAGAAAAAGCCATGCCCCCATTGCGGGCGTGAGATTGACCCAGGTGGGCCACTTGCCCAACACGTCAAGTATTGCAAGCACAAGTAATCGCGTCGGAACAGATTGAAACGGGCTGCTAATCCCGTTTACCAGCGCCAATCAGGCGCGACCATAGCAGTTCACGGCTCGCAGGCCTCAGCCTCCTGCGGGCCATTCTTTACCCAAAATAATGTTGTTGCACCTTAACAACCTATATCAAAACCGCGATTTATAACGGGGAATTACGCCATGTCATCTCTGATTAAACGGAAGCAAGCGCCTGATTTCAGTACCGTAACAGTCCTGTTGTATGGCGAGGCAGGCGCAGGCAAAACCACCTTAGGGTGCAGCGCGGGAACAATTAAGAATCGATTGGTTGTGTGCTGCGAGGGTGGAACGAAGGCAATCGCTGGCGACATTGCAGAAGTCTCCAGCTTGAAGGAACTGAACGAGGTCATTCGGTATTTGACCAAGAACGACCACCCCTACGAGTACGTGGTGATCGATGGCCTGAATCGGCTCTATCGCTCGATTCATCGTCAATCACCGAGCGGCAAAGTAAACAGCAAGGGTGATCCAGTGAAGGACAAGCGGTTGAGCCACGTTGAACCAACCCAAGAACTAACCGCTGCGCTCGATCAACTTTCAGCCCTGCCGCTGGTCAAAATCCTTATTGCACACTCGAAAATCGAAAAGGATGAGGATGGATACGAGCACACAGTGCTGGCCTTGCCGGAAGCGCTCTGCCGCTACGTGAAGCAGCTCGTTGATGTTGGCATTCATTGCTGGCGCAGCGGGCAAAACTATCACTTTACGGCTGATGAAATTAGCCACAAGAGCGGCACGGTTTGGGGCAAGGATCGTTCAGGCAGGCTTGGAGCGCGGCCACGAGTTCAGAAGTGGGGAACCATCGAACAAGCGCTGGGCCTTGAACCGCCCAAGCCAAAGGAATAACGATGACACTAATCATCTTTGTTTGTGCAATGGCGGGTTTGGCGGCACTCCTCCAGACCCGCATTGGAGGAGGCGATGAAGGACATTATTGACCAAGCGCCGGAGCGCTGCCATTACTGTGGCAAATACTGCAACGGCTGGCCACTCTGGAAATACACAGAACACCTGGATCGCTGCCCGCAGCGGCCAAAGCAGCCCAAGCGCAGAACCTTCTATCTGCGCTGCCGCGTGTGTGGTCAATTCGTTCGATTTGGGTCTGTGTGCAAACACCAACGACTGCGAGGCACTGTATGAGCCACGGAAACGACGATAGAACGTGCTGTTGGTGCAAGAAAACGTTGCACATCAGCGCGCGGGGTATCGTAATCCATCAAAAGCGATGCGAAGCCAACCCCAACCCTGAGCCGCTGCCGGAACCAAAGCCCACACCTAAGTGGCAATGCCCCAGTTGTGGCAAGACCATCACCGAGGCACGAAAACATACCCACCGCTGCCCAGCGCCCAAGCTGCCCGCTATCCGGCAGGGAAAGTTCAACGCCGCGATTGAAACAATGAAACGCAATGATCGCAAGCAGGCCACCGTGAAAGCGGAAACGGAATGTACGCGCTGCCACCAAACGCCCTGTGCCACGCCTGAATCGTGTGGCCGAGCAAAACGCGCAGCGAGACAACATGCAGAGCGATTACGCATTGAGGCCGCCAACCTAGGCCGCCGCAATACCGATTAGCGCCACCAACTATCACAACCCTGACCGCGCCTAGAGTCTCTAGGAGGAAGGATTTGTACCGAATTATGACCAACGAATTAGCGGCGCGCTCGCTTGAGGATGAGCGCCAAGCAGACTTAATCAAGGCGATGGCCACGCACATCGCCGAGCTGCAAGCTCAGGTAGCTGATCTGCAAACGGAGTTGCTTGACCAACTGGAGATTAATTGGCTGTTTGAAGAGTTGGAGTTAGCAGCAGGCGAACACGTTGTGGTCATCAACCGCGTTAATGAGTGTACTCAGTTGGTTGCACGCGGCCTGTTATGGCAGGGGCCGACGCTACGCGAGGTTGCGGTTGCTGCCTTCGAGAAGGAACCAGTTCATGGCGACTGACCAAACCTGCCCGATTTGCAAGCGGCCATTGGTCAAAATCACACGCGCGAACTTCCTGTGGCACGAAGCGAATTGCAAGCGCGAGCGAGAACTCGACCAACGCGCTGCCGAGCTGGCGCAACAATCGCTGGCCGACCTGCCGATTGATAGCAAGGCCATTAATAAGCTTGAAGCAGCGGTTCATCACGGCTGGACGATTGTGGCACACCTGCACGAGAATCGCGTGATTTTGTACTACCGCAATCTTGAGTTTGTTGGCGATAACCTGCGCGATGTGCTCAAGAAAATCGTTTGAGCCTTGGCCGTAGCCAGCGGCCAACCTGGCTACTGAGGCCTGTGTGCTGGCCTGGTAAACACGCCGAACCACCTCACGTTACGAGGTCGATTGATTGCCGGAAGTAATCAAATAGTTCCTCGAGGAAAGCATCCCACCCATCCATCCATGCCCGAATAGATTCCAATCGCGCGGCTAGGTCGATTGATCACCGACTTGGCTGCGCAGCCGGAGGATAGATGAAATCCAAAGTGTACCAACTCAGCAAAACAACGCCGGGGCTTGGCAAGGCTGTACAGCTTCTCGTTGATGGCAAATGGCGTTGCTATCTGTGGCAAGGCGACTCATGGCAGCGCTTCGATGATCGCCGCGACCCGTTGCCAACTGACCGATGGAAACCACTTAAGCCCACAACTGGCAAAAACTACCGCCAGCCAACATAGCCGTAATCATCGGCCACCACGATATTGATTTTACATAAAGGAGTTATCCAAATGCGATACACACCCGAACAGAAAGCCGCCCTGCAAACGAAGATGGTCGAAGCCCACGAAGCTAAGCAGGCAGCGTGGCTGGAGCAGCAGGCCAATACCCGCCTTGCAGATTTACAAGAAGCGAATCTGGCGCGCCACGCGATGATCAACGATTGGCACGACCTCGTATCACCGGAATTACTCCAGCTGGCGGTCACAGAAGAGTGGCTGGTTGATTACGAACATGGCTACATCTTGATTGAATGTTGCCTCGATGCAAAAACCGACACACCGCTGGTGCTGGAGTATGAAGGCGAGGTTTTAGAGATTTACAAAAGCGAAGATCACTATTACCTTCGCCGCTTGCCATCAGAGTCACGCATCGGCGCGCCAGAAACGCCAGCCGCTGCCGAGCAAGAAGTTTGGGAATACTTCGGGCGCTGGTTGCTCGACCAAGCTGCTGCCGAGCGCAAAGAGCAAGCCCAAGAAATAGCCTTCGAAGATGCGATTGCGCCAGTGCTCGATGCGGTGTTGACCGAGCTTGAAAAAGCTTGCCGGAAGCATGGCGCGATTCGTAATCAGCACGAATTATATGCCGTGCTACTCGAAGAGCTAGAAGAGTTTTGGGTAGAGGTGAAAAAGGCCCAAAACTCTGCTGTGCTGTCGGCGGATGCAATCAAAGAGCTGGTGCAAATCGCGGCCATGGGGCTGCGCGGGCTGCTCGACTTGGGCGCGTTCACGCAGCAATAAATCAAGCACATCACATCGCAGCAAGGAGGGGTTGTGTCACGGCCACCAAAGAAAAAGTATGAACTAGGGCAATGGGTGCGATTCTCACGCATCGTTGCCCCCAAGCCCGATGCTGATGGCTGGCCGCGCACGCAGTATATGGGCCGCGTGCGCAAAGGAATGGTAATCGGGGTCACGAAGGTGTATCGACGATTACCAGGCACTATCCCGCCACGCTTAGCCGACGGCGTAGAGGTCTATCTGATCGCCGTCAGCCACCATCGCTACTATCGGGTGTTTGAATCAGACATAAAAGCCAATTAATTCTATGGCACATGAATCTGTAGGAGATACCATCATGTCAGGCAAAACCAAACCACAATCAACCGACGCTCCAGCCGAAACCGCCGAGCCAACCACGACCGCAGCGGCCACCCCAAAGGTGAAAATTGTTCGCACGCCAACCCAAGACTATCAATTCCCATCAACGGCAACCACGGCCAAAGAGCACGAAGCTGAAAACCTGCAAATCAAGGCACAGTTGGTTGCGATGGGGTTTCCTGATATGGCCAATGCTGAGATCAAGCAGACAACGAACGATGGCCAAGTCATTGTTGAATTTGTGAAGAAGGTTGGCACAAAGGGGTAGCTCATGCAACAGCCAACGATTAACCTCAGCGCGGCATTGGTAGCCGCGCTGACTGCTTTAGACCCTGTTCCGCCACCACCACCATTGCCGCAATGGATGCGCGACTTTTTGGGTTTACGAACGAGCGACATGACGATTGACGAGGTGCTTCAATCGCAACCTGTCTGGGAGTATGTCAAATGTATAGCCACCTACCCGAGCGAACCAGCAACGCTCACGATTATCGAGAAGGCAGCGGAGATCAGCCCAAGCCCAGTCATGGCGAGCAACGATCTGCCGGACGGCTGGTAACAGGACGCGAGCTGAACGCCTACATTAAGCGGGACGATATTGAGGCGATGCGGAAAATGCTGCTGATTGGTAGAGCCATGCAGCAAAACTGGCCTGATTATGATCTCTGGCAAACCGTCAAATTTCAGCTTCGACCCATGACCGTCATGGCCCTGAACTATTGTTTTTGGATCGAAGATTATCTCGACCTGTACAACAGTTTGCGTGATCACCTTGATGTTGAAGGACTCGCCATGACCTTCAACAGCGATGAGGAAGCCTTTTCCGTTCTTGAAATCGTTGGCATGTTTCTTCAGGATATGCCGATTATGGTGTATGGATACGACCCCCCTAGTCGCTATCCGGGCACTAGGCAGCACTGGCTTGCCAGTGTTATCAACCACATTATGGGCGACGAGGCACACACCTTTGATCCTGACGTTGCCCAGTTCCCACGCGCCAGCCGTGCGCCCAAGGATTTCCTGTTTTGTAGCAAGGTGGTTAATGTCCTTGCTGCATCGGCTGATCCGAATCATCGCCAGCTTGCCGCCATCGTGGCCTATATCAACAACATTACTGGGTTGGATGTTGTTGATTGGTCGCATCGGGGAATCCAAGAGAGTGGAATCCAAGGGAATAACACTGATTGGCAGATGCCTGACTACATTGATCGCGTTCGAGGAAACCAACTCTTTGGGAGACTTCTCGAAAGTCTGTACCTCGATCGTTCCCATGATTTAGCTTTCAACCCTGATATCACCCTCGATTTTGTTCTTCCGCTGTATGGCGCTATTGCAGTCGTGTGCAGCAAAAATGTGAACGTGGCGGCACAATCAAAGGCGCTGATCGACATTGTTCTTGGGAATAATGACACGAAGGATGAGGAAGATTTCGAGGCCCAACCGCTTTATGACCTTATTTTTCCAGAGGACCCCGCAGATGCAGAAGAATTCTTTGCAGAAGCCAATAAATGGCTTGGAAACGCCGAACCCTACACAAAGCCAATCATTAGCGTTTCATTTGACTGATGAAGCAGCACCGCTGGTGGTTCATTTCTATAAAACAGCGACGATTCTTGAGCGTAATGATGGATTGGTTCAGCAGGTCTATCCAGTTAATATTGAATCGCTCCACGCCCTGCTTGGCAATATTCCACGATCAACAGGTATTCTTCCCGAGCATGTGATTGCAATGGGCCGCCATGATGGCCGCGACTTGATTATCAAATATGTTCCACCAAAGCGCCGGAATTTGATCACCACTGAGAGCAATAAACCCAAACCGATTTCGATTGTGACACCGCCACTAGTGTGGAGTGGATGCGGAACCGTCTATCGAATCTATGCACTCAATAGCACAGCCTGGCCAAACGAAAATACGATGCTCTATCATTCGCCATTTCCTAATGTCTATAGCAATGGCACGATTTGCTGGGGCGATACGGGGAATGCACTCCAAGCAGCGAATAGAACAATCGACACAATGCTTGATCGCTTTTTTACGAGCGTCTTTGCATCGCACCTCAATAACTCTCGTTCTCGCTCGAATCCGGGTTCAGTCGTGAAATTTTGGGAAACCATTACCAATGACGATGCTTATCCTCTTGGTGATTTACTTCCTGCAAACATTCGGCTGATCGAACTGCTGGAGGGTGAGGGCTATGCAAACACTCGCTAACCTTGTTCGTCACTACATCGCAGCGGCTGATCAGCCGCTGC
>NZ_LGKP01000031.1 GCF_001306135.1 Herpetosiphon geysericola
GCTGTTGTAGCTCAGTCATGGTATAGATTGTCTCCGTCTGGACTATCAATTGATAGGCCGCCACTCTCGTCTCGGATAGTATGCCAGATCGGCGTTGTGAGCGCCGATCCAGCGAAGTGGTGGAGATGGCGGGAATCGAACCCGCGTCCAAAAAGTTAAACCGCAAGCATCTACAAGCGTAGTCTATTGATTAAATCTTATCGTAGCACCACCCGATAGACAAAGCGGGCCACGACCAGCCTGTTAATCTTAGCCCCTAGCCCACAGACATAACTAGGGGAGCGACCCGACTAAATGTCGCCGCTACAAGCCCATCGGGCTGAGGCTAGTAGAGGCGTGTTGCCTTAATTAGGCAGCAAGCGCTACAGGAGCGCGGAAAGTGTTTTTGCCAGTTAATGGCGTTGCCGATTTAACGAGGCTCAGCGTCTCGGCTTGCCACTTACGATCGGCCCTTCCTGTCGAAACCAAGCATCCCCAGGTAGTAAGGCCCTCGTTCGAGGTCTTTGCATTATAGCATATTCACCGCCATACTTTATAAGACTTTTGTTGGAATTCGGGCAAAGAACATAGAGCAAAGAACATAGAGCATAGGGTTCAGGGTTCAGCGACTGAAACCACGAAGAGCACGAATAACGAGGGTTCAGGGTTCAGCGCGCGAAGCGCACGAAGAGTACGAAGACCGAGGGATCAGGGATCAGGGTTCAGCAATTAGCAAGCAAATCAAATAAGGTTAAGCTATCACAACAACAATCCACAGCGCAAATATTTGGGGTGCAGGGGCTGAAAACCCCTGCGTCTCCCTCCGGCGGAGGGACGGAAGGGTGGCGAAACGATGTTTGAGGATCGGTTGCTGGGCGTCGGGGATCAGGAACCGCGAAGAACGCGAAGAACGCGAAGAGAATGAGGCTCTAGGCTAGAGGCGTTTGGCTAGCGGAACATCATTGGAGTTGGCAACAGATGGTTGGCGTAGCACGGGATACCGATCCCCAGCCGCTGACCCCCAATCCCCATACTCAGACTTTTGATGGAATCTTAAAGGGCGTTGCTGGCCTTGATTATAACCAAGGCTAGGCTTTTAGGGCTTTGGGAACAAACAAAGCCCATGATCCGTTTGATGGATACTTGGATCCAGGCCTGCGAGGCCCAAAACGCTTTATGGTATGATGCGACACAATTACGCAATGAGGGTTCCGGTTATGACAATAGTAGATGCTCCTCCTCCGAATACGGCGCGGGTTTTGCTTGATGGCGATTTGTTGGTCAACAAAATCAAAGTGCCAGTGCTCATCTCCGCAGGCAATCATCGCTTGGTTGTGTTGCAATCGCAAGCACTCTACGACATTAAAGTTGGCGATAGCGGCATGTTGGTCAGCGAAGCTCGCGGCCAGCAAGAAGTGCTGATTAGCGATATTGATCGGTTGGCCATGGTGATGCGTTACGAATTATCAACCCCAGCTCCTAGCGACGATGATTTTGTGCTGCCATCGCCAGAATAAAATTGGCGAATCGTGGTCGTTGGTGGCTGAATTAGCTCATTGGCAATAATCTGGCGTGGACATGCCCGCCAATTGTGCTGAGAATCGCTCGGCAACATCGAGCGTAGCCATTGGGGATACAACTCAGCCAAATCGCTATCGAGGCTGAGCCAATCGGCGTAAATTGTTGGTTCCTCGCGAGAGCGCACCACAACCATGGGATCTTGCAAGTGCGCTCGGTAATAAAACACAATTTCGTGTTTGGGCTTGGGCTTTTTGCGCCCAGCCATAAACATGCCCTCGGCAATATACACTAGCCGCTCAAGCTGAATTGCCACGCCAAATTCTTCTGCAAACTCACGCACGACACATGCTTCGGTCGTCTCACCCACTTCGAGGTGACCACCTGGTAAGGCACAATAGCTGCTGCCTTGCTGCTCTGAGCGATGCACCAGCACTTGTTGATTGCGGATAATAATCGCCGCGACGCGCACAAAAAACTTCATTCGACAACCCTCCATAACGAAAGCACTAATCGTTGCCCGAAACTCAAAGGGGATAGCCAGCATTTGATCGTCTATGCTATCCTTAAGTGAATCATACCTAGGAAAGAGTGTCGTTTATGGCTGATTTACGTCCTGCAATTCTTGGCGGTACGCCTTTGGCAACGTCGCCAATTCGCTTAGTTCGTCCTGTTTTGCCTGAGTTTGCAACCTTAGCCCCTGAAGTTGAGCAAACTTTAATCAGCGGCATGGTCACCAAGGGCCAGCATTTGGCTGCCTTTGAACAAGCCGTTGCCGACCACCTTGGGGTTGCCCATGCAATTGCGGTTTCAAGTTGTACAACTGGTTTGGCCTTAACCTACCGCGCCTTGGGCTTAAACGGGCCAGTAATCGTGCCAAGTTTTACCTTTATGGCAACAGTCAGCGCCTTGATTTGGGCTGGGGCAACACCACGCTTCGTCGACATTGACCCTGCTACGACCAATATCGATGTCAAGGCAGTGCGGGCAGCGCTCACGCCAGAAGTTCAGGCAATCGTTGCAGTCCACAATTTTGGCAATCCTGCGGCAATTGCCGAGCTTGAAGCGCTAGCTAATGAGGCAGGCATTCCCTTAATTTTCGATGCAGCCCATGGCTTTGGGGCGCAATACAACGGCCAACCTGTCGGCGGATTTGGCACCGCTGAATGTTTTAGCCTTAGCCCAACCAAGCTCTTGATTGCTGGCGAGGGCGGGATTGTCGCCACCAACAACGACGAATTGGCCCACAAAATTCGTACAGGCCGTGAGTATGGTAACGATGGTAAGTATGGCAGCGATTGGGCTGGGCTGAATGCTCGCATGGCCGAGTATAACGCCATTTTGGGCCGCCATAGCCTTGATCAACTAGAGCAAGCAGCCCGCCAGCGCAGCCAATATGCGGCCTTATATTGGGCAGCATTGTTTGCCACACCTGGGATTGGTTTTCAAGCAGTGCGCCCAAGCGACCGCTGTGCCTACAAAGATTATTCAATCACTATCGACGAAACCTACTTTGGCTTGAGCCGCGACATGCTGCGCCAAGCGCTGGCTGCCGAAGGGATTGAAACCCGCGCCTACTACGATCCGCCAGTTCATCGCCATGCAGCCTATGCCCAATTTGCCCCAGTCGAGGGCAGCCTACCCAAAACTAATTGGCTGGTCAAGGCTAGTTTAAGCTTGCCAATGCACTCAGAAATGGAGTTCGACACAATCGAAACCGTCTGCAATGCGATCAAGCTGATTTGTGCCTATGGCGAGGAAATCGCAGCCAGCCAATAAAGCTGAAGTTATAACGCAGAGGCGCAGAGAGTCTTTAAACTTTTAGCATTAAAACTCTGCGCCTCTGCGTTAAACAAACCTGCTTCAAGGCTATCGTTGTGGCAACTAGGAAAGGAGCACTGCCTTGAAATTTTCACGCGCAATTGCAACAAGGCTGTTGGTCGATGCAATCTTGATTAATAGTGGTTTGCTCTTGGCCTTTGTGGTGCGCTATATCACAATTGTGTTGCACGAGCCACATTTAGCCGAACGCTTGATTTTGGATTATCGCAACCAATTTTTGAGCACCAGCTGGCTATTGACCAGCCTTGGTTTGGGCTTGCTGTGGATGTTTGGGGTCTATCACCACGTGCGCAGCTATGCTCGGCGCTTCAAAATCATCACCTTGCTGCAAGCCACCACCCTAGCCCACCTTGCCTATGGATTCAGCTTTTTCTTTCTGCGCTTCTTACCGTTTGTGCCGCGTGGGGTGGTGGTGCTAAGTTGGGTTTTTAGCTCGGGGTTAATAATTGGCATTCGAATTGCGCGCAATGTTGTGCTTGCCGTCGATGCCTTGGAACGCCAAATGCCCAAAGCTGATCAGCCGATTAAGCATGTGCTGGTGATTGGCGGGGCGGGTTATATTGGCTCGTTAGTGCTGCGCCGCTTGCTCAATCAAGGCTATCATGTGCGCTTGGTTGACTCGCTGATGTATGGCGATGGCGCAATTCGCGAGCTGTACAACCACCCGCAATTTGAGTTTGTGCATGGCGATATGCGCCACATCGAAACCGTGGTGCGCTCGCTGGTTGGCATGGATGCGGTGATTCATCTTGGGGCGATTGTTGGCGACCCAGCCTGTGCGATTGATGCAGATTTCAGCACCGAAATTAACTTGATTGCCACCCGCATGTTGGCCGAAGCCTGCAAAGGCTATGGCATTCGGCGCTTTATTTTTGCCTCGACCTGTAGCGTCTATGGCGCCTCTGATGAATTGCTCGACGAACGGTCGGCGCTCAATCCGGTTTCGCTCTACGCCCAAACTAAAATCGACTCCGAGACGATTTTGCTAGGTTTGGCCGATCAGCAATTTGCGCCAACGATTCTGCGTTTTTCAACGATTTATGGCTTGTCGCCACGGCCACGCTTTGATTTAGTGGTCAATTTGCTCACCGCCAAAGCTGTACGCGAAGGCAAAATCACGGTCTTTGGCGGCGATCAATGGCGGCCATTTGTCCATGCAGATGATGCCGCCCGCGCGGTCGTAATGAGCTTAAACGCACCGCTGGCATCAGTGCGCGGCGAGATTTTCAATGTTGGCTCGGATGCTCAAAACTATACGATCAGCGCAATCGGCGAATTAATTGGCCAATTGATTCCTGAGGCTGAGTTGGTGTTGCAAGGCAGCGATGTTGATAAACGTAATTATCGCGTTTCATTCGCCAAAATTGCTAAAGTGCTTAATTTCAGCCCGCAGTACACAGTTGAAGATGGCGTGCGCGAGATCGAAGCAGCTTTGCGCAAAGGCACAATTGGCGATTATTACGACCCAGCCTATAACAACCATAAATTCTTGACCAACGTTGATAACGCGCCATTGCTGCGCTTGGAAACGCCGTGGGTCAACCAGCGCGAATCAATCAAGCAATGAGCAAACCAGCATTGGCGTTGTTGATGGCGGTCTGGTCAAGCCAACCACAGCCAGATTTAGCCAAACTATGCGCTGCCTGCGACCCCAACGATTGGCGAGCGCTGGCGCAATTAGCTGATTATCATGAAGTTGAGGGCTTGCTCTGGTTTGGCTTACGCCAACAAGCCTTGCCAGCTGCCTTGGCTGAGCATTGGCGCGAACGCTATTATCTCGCTGCTTTGCGCAACGATTTGCGCTTAGAAGAATTTCAGCGCATTCAACAACTGCTCAAGGCTGAATCAATCGAGGTGGCGTTGCTCAAAGGTATGGCCTTCGCTCCAACGATCTATCGCTCGCTTGGCCAACGCCAAATGGGCGATATTGATCTGTTGCTTCGGCGCGATGATTTGCAACGGGCTTGCGCGGTGTTGTTTGCTGCTGGCTACGGCCTCAGCAATTACAGCATCAACACATGGCAACAACAGCGGCGCAGTGGTGGCGAAGTGCGCTTACAAACTGCGAGCGGCGCGACGTTGGAACTACATTGGTGGCTATTTGCTGGGCATTGGTCGCGCTGGGCTGGATTACAGGCCTATCCGGCGTGGCAGATTGAGCAGATCCAATATCAATCCTTTGATTTGCCTGTGTTGGAGCCGATCAGCCAACTGCTGCATACCGCCCATCACTTGGTCGTTGGTAATCAATTTGGCGCTGGCATTGGCCGCATGCTGGCGGATATCGATCGCTTGATTGCAAACTATGCTTTCGATTGGCAACAGGTTTGGCACGAAGCTCAACGTTGGAGCTTAGCACATATGCTTTGGGGCGTTTTGCGCCTAGTTGAGCAGTGGTTTAATTCAGCAATTGAATGGCATTGGCAACCACAGACTTGGCGTAAACTGGCTTTAGAAACATTGTTGCCAAGCCAAAAACTGTTGGGTGGCGCAGATCCACGCTTGCGGCCTTGGTGGCGCTACGCCATTTTGGCCTGCGCTTGGGGCTAATGTATAGCATAAATCCATACTATGTTAATATAATTACTCCTTCTAAAGTACCAAGGTTTGTATTAAATACTCTTGCTACGATAATCTAATTTAGATGTCTTAAGAGCGCTGGTTAGATTATTTATTCAGTATCAAATTAATGGTATGATAAAATAAAACATGATATCCCTACCCATGATTATAGCCACTATATGTTATGACAGTCTAAACTCTTGTTGTATTGCTCAGCATAGTATAGACATTATGGTCTCAACATGTACCATCTGTTTTCGCTGTAGAACAGAAAATCATAGGAATTCCTTAAAGTGAAAACTAATAGTATCCATCCTGTTATCGATTTATTTGCAGGCCCGGGTGGATTAGGTGAAGGATTCGCCTCTCTTCATCATCCAACGCTGCCTAATAACTATGCTTTTAAAACAGCAATCTCTATTGAAAAAGATGTATCTTCACATCAAACACTCAAATTACGTCATTTTTACAGAGAGTTTCAATCAAATGCTGTTCCTGATGATTATTATCGGTACCTTGAAAATAAGATTACGCTTGAAGAGCTATATAAACGCCATCCCATAGAATCAGATCATGCAGATCATACAGCATGGTTATGTACACTAGGTGAAACACCTCATGAAGATGTAAAAAAAAGGATTATTGAAGCACTTAATAATCAGAAAAAGTGGGTACTTGTTGGAGGTCCACCATGTCAGGCTTATTCACTGGTAGGCCGCTCACGGATGAAAGGTCAAGAAAATTTTGAGAATGACCCGCGGCATTTTCTTTATAGAGAGTATTTACGCATATTAATCGATCATAAACCGCCTATCTTTGTTATGGAAAATGTGAAAGGGCTAATTTCCTCAAAAATCCAAGGCCGATATGTTATCAATGATATCTTGCGAGACCTAAGTAATCCTGCATCAATTATTGATTCTAAATCATCTGATCTAGAATATAAACTTTATTCCTTATCGCAACCAGGTATTATGAATTCAACTGGTGATCCTAGTGATTTTGTAGTTAAAGCTGAAGAATATGGTATTCCACAGGCCCGACATAGAATTTTCATTCTAGGTATTCGCAGCGATATTGATATCGTTCCTAAGATATTAGAGAAAGTGAATTTACGTAGCACCGTAAGTGATGCGATTGGTGATTTACCAAAAATTCGTAGCGGATTATCGAAGGGATTAGATAATAATTCTACATGGTTAGAAACCTTAAAAGAGGTGACACAACAATCATGGTTCAAACGTGAAAAAGAAAATGGCTTGGCAAGTTTAGCAGAGCATATAGAAATAGTTCTCGAGTCGATTGAAGAACATATGCTGGAGAAAGATTCTAGTACCTATTTACAACCAGATCATTTTATGCAGTGGTTTCATGATGAACGGTTAAAGATTTTACTTTCACATGAAGCGCGATCTCATATGAAAAGTGACTTACAAAGGTATCTTTTTTCATCTATTTTTGCCCAAGTTTATGATATATCGCCTAAATTATCTAATTTCCCCAAAGAGCTATTGCCAGCACATAAAAATATTACTGAGGGAATTTCTGGAAAAAAATTTTCAGATCGCTTTCGTGTTCAATTATCCAATACACCGTCGACAACTATTACATCCCATATATCAAAGGATGGACATTACTATATTCATTATGATCCAAGTCAGTGTCGTAGTTTGACGGTTAGGGAAGCAGCTAGATTGCAAACATTTCCTGATAACTACAAATTTGAAGGAAATCGAACGTCACAATATCATCAAGTTGGAAATGCTGTTCCACCACTCTTAGCCAATAAGATCGCATCAATCGTATTCGATATATTAGAAAGAATGGAGTAAATATTATAGTTTAGGATAGATTAGGATTCCTAAGAAGGAAGTGATTTTGCAAGTTAATTTAATAACCCAAAAGATCTGTTGTTATGGTTCAGATATTTTTTAATCAATGAACGATTAGAAAGGATTCTTGAATGCAAGAGAAGATATTATCACCTCATGCCGCATCTTTGAGTCAGTCAATGCGTGATTTAGGATACTCGCTAGAAACCGCAATTGCTGACCTTATTGATAATAGTATAACTGCAGGAGCAAGTAATATTCGGATATTCCTAGATATGGATGATACTAACGATCCTTGTTTAGTTATCATTGATGATGGCTCAGGAATGAATGAGAACGAATTGTTTGAAGCTATGCGTCCAGGCTCAAGAAATCCGCGTGATAAGCGAGCTAAAGATGATCTAGGGCGATTCGGTCTTGGCCTCAAAACAGCTTCTTTCTCTCAATGCAAATCGCTCACTGTAGTTAGCCGCAAAGACCAGAATACATTTGCCGCTCGCTGGGATCTTGATCTAATCGCGGATCGGAATGAGTGGATTGTCACAATCCCAAGTATTGAAGATATTCTCATTGCTCCTTATATTAAAACTTTAGGTTTTCAAGGAACATATATCTTATGGCAAAAACTAGATCGATTTCTAGAAAATAGTATCAATGAGAGTAGTAAAATCAATTCTTATGACAAATTATCTGTGGTTGAGAAACATTTGGCATTAGTTTTTCATAGGTATATAAGTGGTGATTATAAAAGACATAAGATCAATATTGAAATTAATGGACATACTATTATAGCTTTTGATCCATTCTGTATTTCTAACAAAGCAACTCAACTATTACAAGAAGAAATCGTAAGAATTAATGGAAACGAAATTAAGATTCAACCTTATATTTTACCACATCACAGTAAACTATCAAAAAAAGAGTATGATTTTTATCGATCACGTGGTGATTTTGTAACTAATCAAGGAGCATATATATATAGAAATGGTAGATTAATGGCTTGGGGTGATTGGTTTAGATTAGTCCCGAAAAGTGAGGCAACAAAATTAGCACGAATTCAAATTGATTTTACAAATGTTCTCGACGAATATTGGACAATTGATATTAAGAAATCTCGTGCACATCCTCCACCTCAGGTTCGAGAAAAACTAAAGCAGATTATTAATCGAATTACCGATCAAAGCAAACGGATTCATATTGGTAGAGGGAATCGTTTATTTGATAAACAATCACAGCCGTTATGGGTTCGCTTTAGTGATAGAGATAAAATCCGTTATGAAGTTAATAAAGAACATGTTCTTATAAATGCTTTTCTCAATAGAATTGATCCAGATAATGCATCAATACTTAGAGATGTTATTTCTTTAATCGAACGTTCTATACCACTTGAAGCCATATATGCCGACTATTCTTCTGTTCCACAATCATTTGAGGAAAAAGAGCCAATTCAATATGAGGATTTGAAAAGCCAAATAATGCATTTCCATATTCTACTCACTTCTGATTTCTCAATGGATAAGGAGAATTTCAAAAAAACAATTTTCAGCATGAAACAATTTAATGAGAATCGAGAATTGACACAAAAGATAATTGAGGAGTTACTATAATGACAGATTCAGTAAAAATTAAAGAGGCCGAAAAGTTTTTATCTCAAATTATTCTTTCACGTGGCAGTAATCTATCTAGTCAAGATATTATTACAATCGTCGAACAGTTTCGTCCTGTATTTCAAGATAACTACTATCAATTTAAATCAGAGGATTTTAATACACTTATTAGATCGCTAGAAACCCAATATTTTACAACTATGGGAGCAGGTGTATCTCTTATCGATCTTGATATACCTCATGATGAGGAATGGTATCTTAAGCGTCAAATTAGTTGGGATTATGCAGAAGACTATGAGAAATATCTTATTACGCAAGGTTGGCCAACTCGAGTGATTGGCTCAATGGGTTCTGTTACTAACCGAATTCTTGGTCTTCTACAAGACCCGCATAAAGATGGAGATTGGGAGCGAAGAGGATTAGTGATTGGTCATGTTCAATCAGGAAAGACCTCAAATTACATTGGGTTGATTTCAAAGGCTGCTGATGCTGGCTACAAATTTATAATTGTTATTGCTGGAATTCATAATAATCTTAGAACACAAACTCAAGAGCGTATTGATGTAGGATTTATAGGTCGAGATAGTAGGAATAATAATCGCATTGGAGTAGGTCAGTTACGACCTAATCGTTCTATGCCTGTAACTGTTACTACAACTGAAAGCGATTTTAATAAAGCTCTTGCAAATAGATTCGGCATGGAATTAAAATCCCTTAATAATACATTTATACTCGTTATTAAAAAGAACGTAAGTACACTTGGTAGTCTCTACAATTGGTTAAAGGAATTGAATGTACGTCAAGGTATAGAGAAAATCTCTGATATTCCGATGTTATTAATTGATGATGAGGCTGATAATGCTTCTATCAATACTAATAAACCAGAACTAGATCCAACGAGAACAAATAAAGAGATTCGCAGAATACTTAATTTATTCAAAAAACGTTGTTATATAGGCTATACAGCTACTCCATTTGCCAATGTATTTATTAGTCCGGATAATAAAGATGATATGCTTGGTAATGATTTATTTCCAGCACATTTTATTCACTGCTTAGATGCACCAACAAATTATTTTGGATCTGAAAAGATATTTTCTGGTAATGAATCAATCGATAACATTCTTATTAGAAAAATAGATGATGCAGATAAACATATCTCTATAGGACACAAGAAAGATGATTCAATTCATTCTCTTCCAGAAAGCCTAAAAAAGGCAATAAATTGCTTTATCCTTAGTAGAACAATTCGTAATATAAGAGGTGATAAAAATAAACATTGCTCAATGATGGTTAATATTTCCCGTTTTGTATCTATACAACGAGAATTCAAGTATCTTATTACAGAATATATTGAACAAGTAAAAAATGCAATACGTTTTAATTACAAATTACCAATTGAAAAGGCTTTAAAAGATGAACTTATACAACAAATATTTAAAACCTTTCAAGAAGAATATATTGATTGCGAAACAGAATGGATGGATATATTAGACGAATTGAATGAGGCAGCAAGTCTAATCAAAATCTTGTTAGTTAATAGCAAATCTGATGAAGCACTCAATTATACAACTTATACAACTCAGGGGGATGGGCTTACCGTAATTGTAATTGGTGGTTTAAGCCTATCACGTGGCCTTACAATTGAAGGATTGACAATCAGTTACATTTATCGTAACTCAAAGATGTATGATACGCTGATGCAAATGGGGAGATGGTTTGGCTATCGTGATGGATATGAAGATATATGTCGTATTTACATGTCAGATATTTCGTATGGCTGGTATTGTCATATTAGTGAGGCGACAGAAGAACTTCGGATGCAAGTAAAACGAATGAGTCGTGAACAGAAAAAACCAAGTGATTTCGGACTATATGTCAGAGCGCATCCAGATACATTAATTGTTACAGCACTAAATAAAATGCGTTATGCGGAAAATCGTTCATTCCATATTAGCTATGATGGTAAGCTTATGGAGACCCATATACTACCTGCATCTATTGATAAAAATGAAAGTAATAGATCCTTTTTTAAATCTTTTTTTGATATATTAAGCCAGTCAAGCGCCCCTTATGTTGATGCAACTAACTCGCTTTTATTTAAGAATATAAATTGGGAAGATATTCAAAATTTCATTTTTAGATTTCGATTTCATAACGATTTATCTGATTTGCAAGAAAATATTCCGAAATTTATCAAGGAAATTTCGGATATATATCCTTACTGGGACGTAGCATTCAGATCGTTGTCAGGAAAAGAACCTGAAATAGGTTATATGATCGCAGCGCAGGAAAGAGATATAGGTCATGATACTTCTGGACAACCAAGAAAACCTAGCTCAGAGAATGGTTGGTATACAGGAAATAAAAATAGATTTTCAGGTAATAGTATGTTTAAAATAGGACTAGATGATAATCAAATTATGAGAGCACAAGGATTAGCAGCTGAGGCATCAAGGAAAAATCCTATCTTTAGTGATTATACAAATGTACGCGGTAAACCTTTGTTACTTTTACATCTTCTAAATTTAATTGATAGAAAAAAAGATGATCAAGTTATCCAATCATTGGTTCCAGCTATTAGTCTAAGCTTTCCAAATTCAAACGATGTTCGAACAATAAGGTATGTAGTAAACTCAGTATGGCTCAAACAATTCGAAGAGAATCAATATGATTCTTCTAGTGAGGAAGATGACTATGACATTAATATTTGACCCTTGGGCTGATATGACTCCAGCTCCCAAAAGACAGCTCGTTCGTCGTCGTGTTAAAATTGAGGTTGATTTTGCATTATTCTGGATACAAGATCATGAAGGTCGACCTGGTTTATTAATTGAAATTTCAAAGCTTGTTCCTAATATTTCACTGCAAGAGGCAAAAATAAATATCCGAGATATTTCAGTGGATGTATTTGAATTCAATGATGATAATATAAGAGCATTAGTAGTAAAACTTGAACATCGACAAAATCAAGATGTTTTTCTGAAATTATGTCTTGATCTTATTGAAAATATAAAAACCTATCACGATAAATATGATATATTTTATACTGTCTGTAAAAGATTAAAGAAATGGCAGTCATTATTTTCTAGTGGATTAAAAAATCTTCTTTCAAAAAATGAAATGCAAGGATTATACGCTGAATTATATTTTATTGCTAATATGCTTGAAAATAATCTATTAGATGAAAATATATTGATCCAAGGATGGAAAGGTCCAGAAAAAAAGCATCAGGATTTTATTCTTAATGATAGTGCAATCGAAATTAAATCACTGGCAGGAGATCAGCGGGATAAAGTACGCATTACATCTGAAGATCAACTCTATACACATTTAGAACATTTGTATTTACAAGTTTATTTTTTATCAGAGACACAAAATAATGGTGAGAGCCTTAATACAATTACGAAGAGGATTATTAGTAATCTACGTAAGATTGAAATTATAAATTTATTTGAACTCAAATTAGGAATTGCAGGCTATATTGATATTTCAGACTATGATTTACCTTTATTTAAAGTAAAAGATCATTATATGTATATTATTAAGGATGATTTTCCTAGAATTACAAGAAATTTTTTACCTGAAGGAATCGAATCTGTTACTTATGAACTTGTATTATCAAGTATTGAGAGATTCAGGACTAATAAATTAAACATAATGGAGCAATAATCATGGCATCTTTATCAATGGAAGAATTTTTACATAATTTCCGCCAAGAAATTCTAGCTAATGCAGAAGCAAATATGGATTTCTTGGAAGTTGAATTTACTCAGAACATTGCGGATGAGCTTATCGATTCAGGAATTATTGATGGATTTGAACTAGGTCATCATCGCCTAGCAAGTGGTGGAATGAGAGTCGATGGATATTGGTTTAACGATAACTCCCTTGACTTATTTATTTCAGACTTTGCTAATCGAGAAACGCTACAGTCACTAGCACGAGCAGAGATCTCACTTATTTTCAAACGCCTAGAAAACTTTTTTACTGCAAGTGCTGAGAAAAATCTGTATCTTAACCTAGAAGAGACTTCTCATGGTTATGACCTTGCTCGTAATATAGCTGAGAGGTGCGGCTCTTTTTCTAAAGTAAATTTCTTTCTGTTTTCTGAGCGTATACTAAGTACACAGGTGAAAGAACTTGAAGATAAACAATATAATTCGTGGAATTTCTCTTATAATATTTGGGATATCTCTCGCTTACACCGATTACAAACTTCACGAGGCGCTCGTGAAGAATTAGAGATAAACTTTGCTGAAATGATTGATCCAGGACTACCATGTCTTCCAGCACATCTGGATTCAGCAACATATAAATCATATTTAGTTGTAATGCCAGCCAAAATATTGGCTGATTTATATGGAAAATATGGTTCTAGATTATTGGAACAAAATGTTCGTAGCTTCCTTCAAGTAAGAGGAAATGTTAATAAAGGTATTCGTGTTACTATCATGAAAAATCCTGAAATGTTTTTTGCCTACAATAATGGTATTACTGCAACAGCTAGACATATTGAAATAGTAAAAACATCTAATGGATTTGCTATAGCATCACTTAAGGATTTACAAATTGTTAATGGAGGACAGACTACTGCATCGCTATTTCATACTAATCGTAAAGATAAGGCACCGCTTGAAAATATTTTTGTACAGATGAAACTGTCAGTTATTGATGAAGAAAAAAGTGAAGACATTATTCCTCAAATCTCTGAGTATGCTAACACTCAAAATAAGGTTAACGCAGCAGACTTCTTCTCAAATCATCCATTTCATATACGTATGGAAGAATTCTCACGCCGGATATGGGTTCCTGCTCAACAAGGCTCACAGCGTGAGACAAAATGGTTTTATGAAAGGGCACGTGGACAATATACCGATGCTCAAGCAAAACTCACCCCTACTCAGAAAAAACGTTTTGAGGCAGAGTATCCTAAAACACAGATGTTTACCAAAACAGATCTTGCTAAGTTTGAAAATGTATGGGAGGGGTATCCAATTTCTGTCAATCAAGGTGCCCAAAAAAATTTTGGGCACTATGTAGGACGTATTGGACAAGAATGGGACAAAAATGCAGATCAATTTAACGAATTCTTCTTCAAGCGTGCAATAGCCCGAGCAATCATTTTTCGTAGAACAGAAAAAATAGTTTCAGCTCAGTTTTGGTACAACGGTGGTTATCGAGCAAATGTCGTAGCCTACACTATTGCAATGATATCTAAAATATGCTCTCGTCAGAGAAAATCTTTTGATTTTCTCAAGGTATGGCATAATCAAGATATTAGTCAAGCCACGATACAAGCAATAGAGATCACTGCAAAACTTGTATATGATCATATTATGCATCCTACGGGTACTATTTCTAATATTAGTGAGTGGTGTAAAAAAGAAGCTTGTTGGGTAACTTTACAGGAAAAACTATATACTTTAGAAGAACTTCTTCCTGAATCTTTTTTTGAAGATTTAGCTTTTACAGATCAATTGGAAAATGAAGCAAGATCTTCAGCAAAAACCCAAAAAATGCTGAATGGAATTGAGGCACAGAAAATAGTAGTTGGAATTCCTGGTGAAACATGGGCATATATCCTTGCAGAGGGTCGAGAAAAAGGACTCTTCTCAGTAAAGGAGCAAGGAATACTTCAGGTCGCAGCGCGACTACCTCAAAAGATTCCTTCAGAAAAACAATCTTTAATTTTAATTGATATACTTGAAAAAGCAAAACTAGAAGCAATTTATCAAAAATAACCCGAACGCAAAGAAGCAAGCAATGGTGCTAGATTAATTAATTCAGCACCATTGTTGTTGATTAGGCGCGAGCTGGTTGGAGCGGCTCGTTGGTTGAGCTTGGCTGAGCATTCGGCAAGGTGGCTGCTCGTTTCAAACGCAGCGAATTGGTAATCACAAACACCGATGAGAAGGCCATCGCGCCAGCGGCCAAGAGCGGCGAAAGTTGCCAGCCAGTCAGGTTGTAGAACACACCAGCAGCAATTGGAATCCCAATCACGTTGTAGATAAAGGCCCAGAACAGATTCCAGCGAATCGTGGTCATGGTGCGGCGCGAAAGCTCAATTGCTTGGGCCACGCCCACCAAATCGCCACGCAGCAAGGTAATATCGCTGGCTTCAATCGCCACATCGGTGCCAGTGCCAATCGCCACCCCAACATCTGCTTGAGCCAAGGCTGGCGCATCGTTGACCCCATCGCCAACCATCGCCACCAAGCCGCCTTCTGCTTGCAATTGCTTGATTTTGGCGGCTTTGTCTGCTGGCAGCACATCGGCAATTACATGTTCAACCCCAGCTTCGCGGCCAATCGCTTCGGCGGTACGTTGATTGTCGCCAGTCAACATCACAACTTTCAAGCCCAAATTGCGCAATTGTTTGATCGCCGCAGGCGAAGAAGCTTTGATCGTATCAGCAACCGCCAACACGCCAGCAAGCTGTTGATCAACCACTACGACCATTGCGGTTTTGCCTTCGGATTGCCATTGATCGATTGTCGATTGAAGAGCACTCAAATCGTAGCCTTGCTCGCGAACCAAGCGCGGGCTGCCAATCACAACCTTTTGTTGATTGACCTCGGCTTCAATACCACCACCAACAATTGCCTTGAAGTTTGTAGCTTGGCCAAGGGTTGCGCCACGAGCAGTTGCGCCTTGGACAATCGCCTTGCCCAGCGGGTGCTCAGAGCCACGTTCGGCAGTGGCAGCAAGGCTCAGCAAATTGGCTTCATCAGCCAAGGCCAAAATATTGGTCAAGGTTGGCTTGCCTTCGGTAATCGTGCCAGTTTTATCGAGCACAATCGTTTGCAAACGCACAGCACGCTCTAGGCTCTCAGCATTTTTAATCAAAATACCATGTTGCGCGCCAACCCCAGTGCCAACCATAATTGCAGTTGGCGTGGCCAAGCCCAACGCACATGGGCAAGCAATCACCAACACGGCGACAGCAAAGATCAGCGATTGGGTGAAGCCAACGCCGCCAACCCAATACCACAGGCCAAAGGTCAGCAAGGCAATCACAATTACAATCGGCACAAACACGCCCGAAATTTGGTCGGCCAAGCGTTGAATTGGCGCTTTGGAGCCTTGGGCAGCTTTGACTAAGTTAACAATTTGAGCTAAAGCGCTGGCCTTGCCAACCGCTGTCGCGCGTAATTGAAAACTGCCAGCATTGTTCAGCGTCGCGCCAAACACGCTATCGCCAACCCGCTTTTCAACTGGCAACGATTCGCCAGTCAGCATCGATTCGTCAACTGCCGATTGGCCCATGGTCACAACACCATCAACTGGAATTTTCTCGCCAGGCCGCACCACCACAATCTCACCAGCCCGTACCTCGGCTACTGCCAACTCAACCTCAACCCCGCCACGTAAAACCCGAGCAGTCGGCGGTTGCAGATTGATCAAGGCGCGAATTGCTGATGAAGTGGCGCTTTTGGCTTTGGCTTCGAGATATTTACCAACCAAAATCAAAGCCACAATCATCGCGGCGGTTTCAAAGTAGACATGGCCGCTGAGCTTGAACAGCAAGACCGCCAAGCTAAAGCCATAGGCCGTGAGCGAGCCAAGTGCAATCAGCGTATCCATGTTGGCGCTGCCATGCTTGAGGTTAACCCACGCCCCGCGCAGGAAATCGCGGCCACTGTAAAAGACAACTGGAGTTGCCATCAAGCCAAATAGCCATGGCCAGAGATTGTAGAACGCTGGCATATGGTGGCCCATATCGCCCATATCGCGAGCGCTGCCCAGCCAAATTGGGCTAATCAGGCTAAAGTCATGCATCATTGAGAGAATCATCAATGGCACACCCAGCACAAGCGCCACAACCAGATTGGTGCGTTTGCGCTTGAGTTCAGCTTGGCGAGCTTGGGTTTCGCTATCTTCAGCGTCCTCATCCTCGCCAGTATCGATAACGCCATAGCCTGCTTTGCTAATTGCTGCTTTAATTTGCTCAAGGCTCGCCTGATCAGGCAGATAGCGGATACTTGCGCTTTCGGTTGCCAAATTGACCGTTGCATCCAATACGCCATCGACTTTGCGGGCAGCTTTTTCTACCCGCGTCACACAAGCGGCGCAGGTCATGCCAGTGATTGGCAAGGTGCGTTCGGCGGTAATAACGCCATAGCCGCCTTTTTCAACCGCTGCAATTAAGCTGGTTGGCGTAACCGCTGTAGGATCAAAGGCGACGGTCGCTGATTCGCTAGCTAAATTGACGCTAGCCTCAGCAACGCCGCTTACTTTTTTCAAATTGCGTTCGACGCGAGTTACACAAGCGGCACAGGTCATACCGGTCACTGGCAACGTAAGGGTCTTCGTATCCATAACTATACCTTCAGATCTGGCGCAATAAGTGGGATGGCGGGCTGACTGTACAACCCGACCCAGCCACAAGCCCCTAATTTAATGGAATTGAATTGGCGAATGGCGAAACATCATAGCCAGCTTCGCTGATTGCCGTCACCAACTGGTCGCGGCTCACTTGCTCGTTGCTTTCGACTTTGACGGTTTTGCTAGCCAAATCGACCAGAACATTTTGCACCCCAGCGACGGCGCTTACTTCGGTGTTAATTGCGTTAACACAGTGTTGGCATGAGATGCCTGGAACGTTGAAGCTTTCGGTTTTCATTACTTACTCCTTATTAATAACCCCCCCACCCAGGGGGGGTATATCTAAACCATAACATGCTGTTTAGGGCTTGTCAATCGAATTAGCAGCCAATTTAGCAGAATGTTAATTGGTTGGCACTAGAGAACATAGAACATAGAACATAAGGTTGGCTATGGGCTGGCACAATCATAATCTCAATAATCTGTGGAATCTGTGGCTAACGCATTGGCAGCTAATTGCTTTATAGCTAGCTAGCCTTTTTACGGAGATACCTCACGAGCACCAGCATAACAGCTTGGGTCAGCAATGCCGCGCATGTGGCAATCCCAAACGTCAAACCCACTCCCCAGTGTTCAATGCCACTTCCAATAACGATAAAGAACATTGCACAGGCAAAAGAACTTACAATGACCCCATGGAGAATTTGGCGCGCTGGACGAACACCCTGCAGGCTGTGCGCAAAGATCGTAAACACGGTTGCGAAAATCGGCAATGGCGCCAGTAAGCCGCTAAGCTGTGGCCCCAGCAAGCGAGCGCTACTAGTCAGAATAACGACCATACTTGTTGCAGCACCCATTCTGCCCCATAACGCCCACGCCGGAGGCGCCATCGAGCCACTTTGGCTACTAATGCTTGGCCAGTAGGCTAAAATTAGGCCAAGAACCATACTTAAAATCAAAAACACCAGCATAATCGGCACTGTAAGCTGATTCAGGATTAGGGTGCTTAGCCCAAACACTGCCCAGCCAATCAGCCAACAGCCAAGCCAATTGAGCCTTGACGCAAGCCAAGCATAGGTTATGCAAAATAGTGCCTGTGAAAGCAAACCCATGAGAATACCCAAAGCCATATGGGCAGCGAACGCAGGGCCAACCTCGAACGCAACAAAAGCAGTAATTGGCGCCGAAGTCAATGGCAAGCCGATCAACCAGCCGCCAACGGTTGCGCCCCAGCGCTTATCAGCCAAACTAATTAGTCCAATCAGTAGTGGGGTGATTGTAAGTTTAAATATCAGCATGCGAGCCTTCCTTAGCGTGGTTAGCATTCAAGAGCTAGCTTAATCAAGCATAGTCTATGGCTTTGTTATGCGAGAATACAGCCTAATAGCACGCTCTTTTATCCTTTTATATTTAAAAACGAAAGGAAATTTGGCCTATGACTAGCGATACTGAAAGATTGCTCGACGCAACTGGTTGGCAGATTCTAGTGGCTCTACAATCCGATGCACGCATCTCCTACAGCGAGTTAGGGCAGCACGTCGGCCTAATCGCGCCAGCAGTACGCGAACGCATCCGCAAATTTGAAGAGGCAGGCATTATTACTGGCTATCATGCAACAGTTAATCGCAGACTGGTGGGTCTCCCAGTGAGCGCGATTATTCGAATGGGATTACATGCATCCGAGAGCAGCGCGGCAACGATTGCAGCCTTGGATAGCATCGAGGAAGTGTTGGAATGTGCGCGAGTGATGGGCACTGATACGCTTATTCTGAAAGTGGGAGCGACTTCAATTGAGCATCTCGAAAAACTGATTGATCGGCTGCTCGTGTATGGGCCGTTGACAAGCGCAATGGTCTTGTCAACGCCAATTGAACGGCGTAATGTGACCCAAGCCATAACCATGCAGGCTCAAACTGAAGCATAAGAATACTCTGGCCTAAAAATCATTCATGGAAGTAGTGACGAAAAATGTAGTCTTCGTGGCCCTTCGTGTCATTCGTGGAGCAATTGCTTAACGCAGAGTAACCGAAGGATGAATCATGAAGGATGAGGGATGAAAGTCAGAAGTCAAAAATCAAAAGGCAGAAGCCCCAAAACCCATAGCGGATAGCTCAAAGTCATTTCCCCTTCGTGTCCTTCGTGTTCTTCGTGGTTTCGGTTGCTGACCCCTGACACCTACAGCCTGATCTCCAGCCCCTACTGCTTGACATTTTGGCGATCGTGACGAAGATTGAACCAGAATTGTGTTGAGGTTGCACTATGAAAATTGGCTTTGTCTTTGATGATCACATGCACCGCATCGGCGGCATTCAGGTATATATTCGTGGTTTGTACCATTATTTTGAGAGCCTAGGCCACGAGGTAGTGATTTTTGCTGGTGGCAGCCAGTTTGATAACGCCAAATTGGCCGAGCGGATTATTCCGTTGGGCGTTTCGTTGCCAACCTATGGTAGCGGCTCGAATACCTCATTGCCAATCTGCCTTGAATCAAATCGGCGATTGCGCGAGCTGTTAGAGGCCGAGAACTGCGATATTTTGCATATTCAGACCTTGCACTCGCCAACCATGGGTGGGCGTATTTTGGCCAATTCTAAGGCTTGCCACATCTCGACCTTTCATAATCGGGTTGATGAGCCGTGGAAATTGCAGGCTTTGCGCATGGTCAAGTACATTTTGCCCGATTTCTTTCGCCATGTGCATGGCCGAATTGCTGGTTCGCAGGCAGCAAAGGAGACGGCGCAGGCGATTTTTGGCAAGCAAGACGAATACACCGTAATTGCGAGCGGCATCAATCTTGAGCGTTTCGAGGATGCAGCCAATTTGCCACGCTTACACCAATATGACGACGATAAAATTACTCTGTTTACACTTGGGCGCTTGGAACAGCGCAAAGGTGTGGAGTATTTGCTGCGCGCTTATGCCTTGCTCCAAAAGGATTATCCCAACCAATTGCGGCTGGTGATTGCTGGTGATGGGCCGTTGCGCGAAGAATTGCAGACCTTGGCCAAGCAATTGAATTTGAGCAATGTAGAATGGCTTGGCTATGTGACCGATTTGGCCTTGCCGCATTTGATGGCCAGCGCCGATATTTTTTGTGCGCCAGCAATTGGCCAAGAAAGTTTTGGCTATGTGATTGTTGAGGCGATGGCGCTTGGTTTGCCAGTCGTGGCGGCAGCCAATGCTGGCTATGCAGGCGTTTTGGTTAATCATCCAGGCAACTTAGCGGTGCCGCCGCGCGATCCACGGGCCATGGCTGGAGCAATTGCCAGCTTTATCGCCAGCCCAGCAGCGCGCAAAAAAATTGGCCAAGCGAATCGCCAACAGGCCAAAAACTATAGCTGGCAGGTGATTGGCGACCAAATTATGGAGTTTTACAAAAAAACTTTAGCCCAAACTGTGCAATAGTGCCAAGCAATTAAGCGCTTTTTTGTGTAGTTTGCATAACAGGCGCTTAATCTTTTTATGCTATAGTAAGGTCTATGCCAACGGTGGCAACGAACCCCAATGTGGTGGATTCTAACGATGAGCTATCTAGAGGAGGCGCATATGCGTTCCCATGATTATTCAATCGAAGAAGCCGCCGGATTAATGCAGCTTTCCGAAGATACCGTGCGGCGTTGGGTTAGCAAAAAGTTGATTGGCGCGTATCAACTTGGGCGTGGCTGGCGAATTTCCGAAGATGAGATTCAAAATATTTTGACGGCGCGGCACGAAATGGAGCAAGAACGCCAATTTGCTCCAAGCGCCGCCTAGGTTTAAGCTATTTTGGCCGACAACCCAAAGCCCGCTGGATTCTTCACGAATCCAGCGGGCTTTTTTTAATTTCAGGCGCTGAGGTCTTAAACATCGCTCCTTGCAAATGCTATGGCCGAAGCAGAAAGTTGGATTAAATAGAGCTGCATGATGCAAAACACGCGATAGATTGTTATACTTAATGCTACTTTTGAGTGAGAATAGTATGGACTTTTTCGAAAAACCTTTTGATAATAGCGCTAATCAAGCAGCTCAACCAACTCCCGTTGAGCCTAATCAACCAACGATCCTTGATGATTGGCGCAAATTCCCTGCTCACTTTATGTTCCTCAACGAATTTCGATCTGCTACAAATCCACAAATCTTTGCCGATATTAATCATGGCAAACCTTGGCGCTGGGTGCTCAATGAGCATCCAACTTTCACGATTGAGCGTTGGATTCAGGATGGAATCTTGGTTCGCCCTTCGATCAACAGGTTGCTTGACGAATTGACTGAGCCGCAACTCAAAACATTGGCCAAAGAACGGGATTTGGACCTATCAGGTCAAAAGGCTGATCTTATTGCTCGCTTGATTGAGGCTGATCCGGCGGGAATGGCTGCGATTGTAGCAGATAACCCATTGCTTATCCTAAGCGACTATGGGGAATCACTGGTTGAACCCTTTCTTGAGTATGAGGCCCAACAGCGAGTCATCGCAGAAGCAGCGTGTATGGCTGCATTGAACGAGGGTGAATTCTATCGAGCTGAGCAGATTGCATTGCATGAGTATCATTCGGGTGTGTTTCCAATAGATTTTTATAATGCTGACGTAGCGCTCTTGTTGAGCATATTTATGACCCATCCATTTAGTTATTTCGATCAGCTTGAAGATGCCGATCAACACGCTATTCGCCTTGCTACGGCGATGCGCTTTTTATGGGGCAATGAGCTAAGCCGCTGGTTGCCTAATGCTACGGCTGGAGATAATCGTTTTAGCGCTGCCCAGCTAGCCCAGTTGTTGCATGACTATACGTTTCATATTGCAACCATACAGCTCTATACGAAGGATTGGATTGATACCACGGTTGAGATTGTGGCTAGCCCAGAAGCATGTCCTGTATGTCAAAAGCTTAACAACATCTATCCAGTAGCTGAAATTCCGATGTTGCCACCGAAGGATTGCCAGAGCCCACTCAGTTGCTATTTTGATTATATTGATCAAACTAATTATTTCAACCCAGATGGAACTTGCATTATAGGTAATTAAACATCTCTCCTTGCAGCGCGTTTATTTGGTGGCGATATGCACGGCAACTGCGCCCAAGCCCAATTGCTTCCAGGTCACATCGCGCCAGCCGCATTCGGCGATAATTTGGGCTAGCTCAGGTGGCTGGGGGAAAATCGATGCAGATTGGGGCAAGTAGGTATACGCCCGATTGTTGCCGCCAACGATGCTGCCAATTATTGGCACAATATTGTTGAAATAGAATTGATGACCCCAGCGTACCAAGGGATTTTTGGGCCGCGCAACTTCTAAACATGCCAATTTGCCGCCTGGCTTGGTCACGCGCGCCATTTCGCTAAAGGCTTGGCGAATATCCACGATGTTGCGCATAGCAAAGCCAGTAGTCACAATATCAAACGATTCGTCGGCAAATGGTAAGTGCATACCATCGCCATTAACGAAGCTATGATCTGTTGTGTCTTGGTCGCGTTTGGCTTGACCCGCTGCCATCATTGCAAAGGTAAAATCCAGCCCAACCACGCCAACATTGGGCATGGCGCGTTGCAAAATCGGTAGAAAATCGCCAGTGCCAGAGCCAACATCCAAGGCCCATGTGGCGTCGGTTTGCTTGATGCGTTTGGTTGCCCAACGTCGCCAGCCTTGATCTAGCCCAAAGGTCATCAGCCGATTCATCAGATCATAGCGCTCGGCAATGGCTGTGAACATGGCGTTGACATAGACTGCTTTCTCATCAGATTGTGGCAAGACAGACATTATTCAAGCTCCAAGCCAGCCCATTGCTGGTTACTATCAAGCTCAGGGCTTAGCCCCAAGGCAACTAAAGCGCGGGCGGCCACAAAATCGACGACTTCGGCAACCGTAGTTGGGCGAGCATAGAAATTGGGCATCGGCGGCACGAGCCGCACGCCACGCTGCGCTAAACGTAGCATATTTTCCAAATGCACGCTCGAAAGCGGGGTTTCGCGCGGGACGACGACTAAGCGCCGTCCCTCTTTTTGGGTCACATCGGCCACGCGCAACAGCAAATTGTTGGCAAAGCCAGCAGCCAAGGCGGCAACCGTGCCCATCGAGCAGGGCACAATCAGCATGCCATAGACCGGATACGAACCGCTAGCAATCGTTGCCGCTTGATTATTGGGATTATGCTCGGTGATCAGGCCTGACGCCTGCCAACGCGCCACGGCCTCAGCCCAAGGGTAGCCTTGTTCTTGGCGCCAAACGATCCGAGCCGATGAAGTAGCAATCAACTCAATCGGATGTTCCAAAGCGATCAAGCGCTCGATGACCCGATCGGCGAGAGCTGCTCCACTCGCGCCGCTAACCCCAACCACCACTGGCAAACGCTTACTCATCGTCCCATAGCTCCAATAATTCGCGCCATTCGTTTTCTAGCTCTTCGCGCCGAGCAGCATAGTAGATATGGTCAACGCCATCTTCATCGCGATAGACTAAATCGACCTGTGAGCGCATTGGCCGCATATAGCCGATGTTGCCCCACCAACGTACTGAGGCCTCATCGATTGGCAGATCTTCGAGGAACATACGGGCGGCATACTCGCGCACCGTGCCTTGCTCAAGATCTAAATCGCGCCATGGGTCGCTGACTTCGCCGCTGCGCAAATTGCGGAAGCGGAAGGAGCGGCCAAAATCGCTTTCTTCCATTGCTACAACTTCGATGCCTGTGGTTGGGGGCTTGACCCGAATCAGATTGAGCCATGCTTCGGTCAATTTGGCGCGGGTTACGTCGTTGAAGGTTTGAAACTCTTCATCTTCTTTGTTTTTCATGGCAAGGTCGAAGCGAATTTTTTCTTCGTTGCCATAGATGCGCCATAAGCCGCCACGGCCCTTCCAACGATATTTGCGGTCGCCCCACGGCAGCCAATTGTCTTCATTGTCCGATGCTGCATCGTCAATTGGGGCGCTAAAGCTGCGTGGTGCGCTGATTGGGGCATGATCGTCGTTATCGTTGGCATCGACTGCAAAGCTATCGTTGATGCCAAGCAGCGAGCGCCAGCCCTCACCAAGCCCCCACTCGGAAACGCCATAAAAAATATGGTCGATTACGCCTGAGGCATCGCGATGAATCAGATCATATTTGGTGCGATTGCCTTGTTGGAAGGTACGCCAAACGCCGAGCCGACCATACCAGCGTACATCTTCGTTGAGGTCAATTTTGGCATCGCGCAATTCTTCGTGGCGCGAGATGGCATAAGCCCACAAGCCTTGGGCGCGATCGCGTTCAACGCCGGTGGTAGTGCGCAAATCACGCACTTCATAGGTCCAAACTGCGTTGCGTTTTTGCTCGCTCACAATCTCGACGCCGGAGCGTGGCAATTCCAAATCTTCGCCATTATCAAGTGGCGACATCATGCTGCGAACCAAGGCGCGACGAGCAAGTTGCAACAATTCTTCGCGGTTGGCAACCTGAGTTTGATCATCGCGGCGCACATAGACTGCACCATTGCTTGCAACATAGGGTGGCAATTCATCGGGCTTAACTTCAACCCGCACAACATCGCGTTCTTGATATTGCATTAATTCGAGGCTGAGGTTTGGTTGCGGGTCGAGGTATTGAGCCACAAGCTGTTTGATTTGCTCGCTTATGCTGCTTGCTGAGACAGTTTGCTCGCCATCGGTGCCAATTAAGATCACCCCGCCATCAGCATTGGCAAGGGCTGCCACATCGTGCCAAACTTGCGCCAGATACTCCTCGGTTGCCGGACGGGCAATTAAGTGGCGCGAATCGCCATTCAGTCGCACGTTATCAATCTCCCATTGCTTTTGGTCGCGGCGTGGCACGCGCACCTTATCGATTTGCTTGCTACTCAACAAGGTTTTCAAGGCATCGAATGAAGCTTCGGGCAAGAGCGCCTCGAAATAGCGGTCGCCAACGCCATAGAATTTTTTGCTTTCTTGGTCGTCGGCAGCGGCGCGATTGACGCGATGGGCATCGGAGCCTTGAATACAGAACATTGGCCGTTCGTAATAGGTATGTTGGCCATTATAAAAGGTTGGGCTGAGGTAGCTTTCGTGGGAAGCGTAGAAATGGACAAATTCGAGGGCGTGTAAATAGGGGCTTTGGGTCGCTGCAACGCGTGATTGGCCGCTATTGCCAAAGCGAATTGATTCGCTGACCACGCCGGAATGGGCATTAACGTGGGCTGCAATCACAATGCCCCCAGCCCGATTGATAATTTCATAGGCTTCGGTAACGTGTTTGGTGTTGGAGATTGAGCACGAGCCAGCCTTTAATTCTTGAGCTGGAATCCCCAATTGCAACAAGACTGCTTCAAGCACGCTGAGCGGCGTGGTTGGGGCAAAAAGGGCCAAAATATGCGAGCCATAGTGGCTAGTAAATTCAAAGCCTGGCAGCACAGTCAAGTGAGCCAACAATTGTTGATATTCGCCGTAGCGTTCGCGCTCCTCGGGCGTACAGCGATCTGCTTGCACAAAGCGTTCGAGCAAGGCTAGCTCATCGCGAAATTGTTCATAGCCGCGAATCGTGTTGTGGTCGGTAAAGGCAATAATATCAAGTTGATGGGCTGCTGCTGCCCGTAAAATATCGAGATAACTTACCTCTGGTTCTGCATAATCTTCAGATGCTGGCGTATGGATATGTAAATCTAAACGCATCCATCGCTCGGAAGGCGCAGATAACTGCTCATCGCTAAACGTCATTTTCCGTTTTACTCCATCAAGATCAATGTTTTTTCTTTTGCCAAAAACTCTCGACTTCTCGTGTCGATTTTGTTCGTCATGATACCTCAATCTGGTCAGAGCGGCAATTTACTTAAATTTGACCAATGGGTCGCAAATATGTTCTATTGTTTCCCGTGAAACAATCTAACGTTGATCTAATGCAACTTAGTTATCAAGAAGTTATCCACAGCATGTGGATAACTTTGGTTAATTGCTAATGTGGAAAAGCTGTGGGAAATGTGTATAACTCGGCCAATTTAGGCGCTAAGGTTAATTCGTGATTAAGCAATTGTGGATCGTCGTGCAGATGTTCACATTGATCCAGCATATTCAAAGCTATAAAAACAACGTGCTGTTATTTAGGCAGCACGCTGTTAATCCAACTGGTTAAATGTTTCCCGTGAAACATTTAGGCGGAGTACGTCCACGCTTGGCCTGGTTGCAAGGCCACAATTTCTGTTTTCAACTCAAGCTTGTTCAACTCGTTTTGCAAGGCTTCAGGGTTGCCCTGCAAGGCAGGGAAGGTACCGTAATGCTCTGGAATCGCGAATTGCGAGCCGATTAATTTGAGGGCATGGGCTGCTTGACGTGGCCCCATGGTGTAGAAATCGCCAATTGGCAAGATTGTGACATTGGGCTGGTAAATTTCGCCCATCAAAGCCATATCGCTGTGGACACAGGTATCGCCAGTGTGATACACCACGCAGCCATCGGAAAATTCGAGGATAAAGCCACACGGATCGCCCAAATAGAGCGAAACATTGCCGCTGGTAATGCTGCTGCTATGGTGCGCTGTCGTCAAGGTTGCTTTGATGCCAGCAATCTCGATGCAACCACCTTTGTTGTAGCCAATACATTGTGTCGCAGCAACACCTTGGCCTTGCACCCAACCGATTAATTCGACAATCCCAGCAATTGGGGCTTTGGTTTGGTTGGCAAGCTCAACCGCGTTACCAGTATGATCCATATGACCGTGGGTCAGCAAAATCGCATCAAGCTGCTCAAGCTCAGCTTTGGCCGCTTCAGAAAAGCTTGGATTGCCTGCATACCAAGGATCAAGCACAATCCGCTTGCCTTCGGGCGTGACGAATAGAAAGCTGGCGTGACCAAGCCAAGTGATGGTCGTGTTGGCCATGAAATGATCTCCTTACACACCAAATACGGCTAACTCGCTAAAATTCTACCACAGCCGTTCGAATAAGGGCATGGTTTCCAATGGCGCTGGATAATTGTAAAGCCAGGTTTCGCCATCGAATTTCTCGCCAGTCCAATAATCGCGCCAGCCACCTTCGGGCAAGTAAATATCGCGTTGGTAGCGCTTGGCTTGAAGAATCGGCGCAGCCAAATATTGCTCGCCAAACAGCCATTGGTCGCCAATAAAGCGGGTGCTAGCATCGTCGGGATAGTGCCACCACAATGGGCGCACGAGCGGCGTGCCTTCAGTCGTCGTTGCTTGCAACAATTCAGCAATATATGGCTCTAGCTCGGCGTGTAATTGGGCATAACGCTGGCAAATCTGGCTGGTTTCAGCATCGTATTGCCAAGGCGCAATTGAGAATTGCATGGCAGGCAAGAGCGCAGTCACTTGCGTCCAGCGAATCAGCAATTCGCGTTCGGGAAATTCGCCATTATAGGCATTGCCGCCAATCATATCGGGCAACACGTAGGGATAGCCGATCACGCTCATAGCAAGTGCTTGAGTTATGACCGCATGCAAGCCATTATCCATACCCCAGCGGCTCCATTTATCCCATTCGCGGAAGAAGATTGGCTGTTGTTGTGAGCGCCAACCAGTGCGCACCTCGGTCCATTGCCACGATTGGGCTACGAAGGCAACGTAGCGATCGCTATATTGATTGGGCGTCATTGGGAGATAGGTTTTGGCCTCTGCTGGCAGGAAATTGCCTTCAGCACCATCGAATTTAAAGCCATCGATACCATACAAGCTTTGCAAGCGTTCTAAGCCAGCTTGCCACCAGGCTAACGCTGCCGGATTTGAAACATCCAACAAGCCGCCCCAACCTTGCCACCAACGAGTCAAATAGGGTTGATCATTGCCAGGATGTTTGACCAAATAGCCATGGGCTGCTGCTTCGGCAAACGCTGCACTTTTGGGATCAAAGAATGGTGGAATCCACAAGGTTACTTTATAACCAAGCTGATGCAATTGATCGACCATTGCCTTGGGATCGGGAAACTTGCGCCGATCGAATTCAAGATCGCCGTAAGCTGTTTGCCAGCGATCATCGATTTCGAGCACAGAGTAAGGATACTGATGATCGATGATTTCTTGGGCAAAGGCCAAGGTTTGGGCTTGATCGATATCCATTTTATAGCGTGCCCAAGTTGTCCAGATTGGCTTGCTGAACATGGCCAAGGGCGGTGCAGCTTTGGGATAACCAAGTTTTTGAATAATTTGTTGCGCGGCGAGGCTCACATTCTCAGCAATCACGAGATCGAGCACCAAGCGCGTGCCTGCATAATGAATTTCGCTACCATCTAAGCCTGCGCCGAATGGGGTTGGCGAAGGAAATTGAAGTAAACGAATAACGCCAGCAGGATCGCTATCGATCGTAACGTGCAATGGCCCAGTATCTTCAGCGACCATCAAGGCCACACCATTTGCGCCAATCCACACCGGCGTAACAATATTAAGTGTGCCATCATCGGCGTGATCGTAGGTAATGAAGGGTTGGCTTTGCACGCCAGCCAAATTAAGCGGCCAGCTTTGGATCACTCGTTCGCCCATGCCATACCACGAGCCTGCTGGCTGAATGCCGATTGCAAGGCCAATTTGAGCAACTTGATGTTTCACGTGAAACACCAAGCGATAGCCAGTTGATGTGGTTTTCAGATTCAATTCAAAGCTTTGGTTATCGAAGCTGGTGTATTGCACTGTATCGGGCTGGGTTTGCACGCCCATTGCGGCAAACTGCGAGCCATATTGAGCCAAATAGGGCTGAATCGTCAGCACCTCTTCATCATCGCGTTGAAATACCAATAAGCCTGTTGATTCAAGGGTATATGCCATAAATACCTCAGGTAGTGATCAATCGTTGCAAGTATTATAGTTGGGGATCGGGGATCGGGGGTCGGGGATTAGGCTATGGGCTTTGGGAGAATAGAATTCTAATAATCTGTGGCAAAAACAGCCTTCGCGATCTTCGCGGTTTCAATCCTGCGTCGATCGAATTTTTAACGCAGAGGCGCAGAGAACCGATGGCTCTCTTGGCTTTGGACTATCGGAAGATAATCACAATAATCAATGCTCATCTGTGGCGAAAAATCGTGCTTCGTGGATTAATTTTTAACGCAGAGGCGCAAAGAACTAAAGGATGAAGTACGAGGGATGAAATTCTAACAGGATTAGCATTTGAGTGTGTGGTTAGGGCAATAATCAACATAATCTGTGTAATCTGTGGCTAAAAATGGCTCTTCGTGCAATTCGTGGCTAAAGTTTCACGTGAAACATGGCTGCGATCAAAATAGATCAGATTTTAGTTACCAATTGAGCCTTCAAAATAGTCAAAACATCTACCAATCAGTATGTTTTTATCCCTTTACAACAATATATTTTTATATTGATTGTAAGTGTTTTTACTTTATTTAAAACCTCGTTCGTTCAGTTGACAAAGTATTAGCAGTAGGCTATGATCGCTGCACCGCTAAAGTTTGTTTGACGACGCAACAAATCAAGGACAATGTAGTTCAAATAAAAACCCTTACCAAAGGAGCCGTCCATGCGTGACACAGCCCATCGTCGGAGCCTGATCAGTAGAAGCTTGCTGGTCAGTATGCTATTGGCGTTAATGATCCCCACGCTTAGCCCTCAAACTCCCGTGGTTGCCGCCCAACCCACTAAGGTTGATTTGGCTAGCAACGCTCCCACTATTTCCAATGCCTTAGTTAATTGGTGTTTCGCTGGTGCTTTCCAAGGCTGGAACAATGGCTCAACCCAAGCCAACGATGAAGGTCTCAATGGCGATCTAGTCGCTGGCGATGGCATCTATTCACGTGATGTTGTCGTTCCAAGTGTAAATGTTGGTATCTCTGGATGGAAGGCTGTAGTTTGTGATAGCTGGAATCCTTCAGTACCTGCTGGAGCACTCGATTCTTGGATGCACACAACTCAAGCTAATCAAACAGTCAAATTGACCCTCGATACCAACAATTACAGTTCCAATGCTGGCAATCATGGCCTGCCAAGCCAAAATATTCTTCATGCCTACGATTCAGGCTTTGCCAATTGGACGGCTGTTGGCTCGTTCCAAAGCACTGCTTGGACAAACAACGATCCTGCTACGGCTATGACCGACATCGGCAATGGCTGGTATTCGTTGGTCTACACTGTGCCTAATGCAGGAAGCTACCAAGGCAGAGTTGAACGAACAGGTGATGCGACCACTCGCTATACCACAGTTGGCCGTGTAATTGGTTTTGATGATGGCAACATTAGCTTTACCACGACCGAAGCCAACCAAAAAGTAACCTTTTTGCTCGATACCAACACCAGTCGCTTGACGATTCGCCCGCAAACCGCTGGCAACACTGGCCCTTGGTGTGCGCCAGGCAATTATCAAGTGCCAACATGGGACCCACCAATGAATCCATTATTTGATAACGGAACCCAAGGCGACTTGGTTAGCGGCGATGGGGTTTTTAGCCGCGATGTGATTGTTCCGGTTTCAGGAACATATTCATGGAAGGTTAACGCATGTAGCTGGGCAACAGCATTTCCTGCCGCTGATGCTTGGATCTACACAACGCAGCCAAGTCAAACTGTAAAATTGTTGTTCGATAGCAACAATCACGCAAACGATACTGGCTGGGAACTTAAACCAGCTCAAAACATCGTCAATGCGCTCGATTCATCGAATGATTTCACGGTGGTTGGCTCGTTTCAAGGTATTTGGGATAATGATGATCCTGCTACCAAAATGACCCAAATCGCCCCAAATCAATTTGTGTTACGCTATACCGTAGCCGCACCTGGCGATTATGCTGCTAAATTCACCCGCACTGGCTCATGGACAGAGCAATACAATGCTCAGGGTCGGGTGTTCGATGCTGGTGAGCCAGCCCCAATTGGTTTTACGACAACCACATTGAATGAAACTGTCGTGTTTTATTTAGATAATCGCACAGGCCGCGTAGCGATTACCCCGCAACGCGATGGCCAAATTCCCGATTCAGTCATTGGCGATGGCGTGATCAATCGCGATGCAATTCAGCACCACAGCCGCGAATCGCTTTATCGCGTACCATTCGGCGCTGAGCCGCTCAACCAAGCAGTCAAATTGCGCTTGCGCACCGCTGCTCACGACATCACTCAAGCGCGCATTCGCTTGTATTACACCGCCAACAACGGCCAAAGTATTCAACGCATGACCAAAGTGGCCAGCGATGAAAGCTACGATTATTGGGAATACACCATGCCAGCCCAAACCGTGCTGGGCGTGGTTTACTATCGTTTTATCATCGAAGATGGCAGCACAACCCTCTTCTATGAAGATGATAGCTTGTTCGATGGTGGCTTAGGCGAGGTGGTCAATACTAGCGCTGATCGCTCGTGGAACATCTACATCTACGACCCAGCGTTTACCACGCCTGAATGGGCACAAAACGCCACGATTTATCAAATTTTCGTCGAGCGCTTCCGCAATGGCGATGCAGGCAACGACCCAACTGGCGTAGCAACCGACACGACCTATCCCGGGCGCGGCTGGTTCTACCCAACCGAGCGCGGCCACCGCTTCCCAGTCACGCCATGGAACTCGATTGTGCCCGATCCAGAGCCATTTACCGACCCGAGCAACCCATGGTGGTCGACTTACAGCAGCACAATGTATGGTGGCGACTTGAATGGGGTCCAAGATAAGCTCGATTATTTGCAAGAGTTGGGCGTAACCACGCTCTATCTCAACCCAATTTTCGATAGCCCATCGAACCACAAATACGATGGCCGCAACTATCGCACGGTTGACCCAGCGTTTGGTGGCCAAGCTGCATTCGATGCTTTGGTAGCCGATGCGCATAATCGGGGCATGACCGTGGTGCTCGACGGCGTGCCAAACCACGTCAGCAGCGATAGCCCATTCTTCGATCGCTTTGGCCGCCACGCTGAAGTTGGCGCATGCGAAAGCGTCACTAGCCCTTATCGCTCGTGGTTCTTCTTTGAACCAGCTGCCGAGCCAGGCACCGGCGTTTGCGCAGGCGATACCAACTATCGCGGTTGGTTTGGCGTAGCAACCTTGCCGCAAATCAACACCAATCATCCCGAAGTAATGGCCTATTGGTTTGGCACGCCTGGTGGCAACCCCAACTTGCCAACCAACACCGCCAGCTACTGGGTCGATGGCGAAAACAAGGCCGACGGCTGGCGCATCGACGTTGTGCCCGATGTGATTGGGGTCAACCCAACCTTCTTTGAAACATGGCGCGACGTGATGAAAGCCGCCAATCCCGATTCCGTGCTTTACTCCGAAACCTGGAGCGAAGGCGATGTACGTGATCGAGTGCTTGGCGATGAATTCGACAGCACCATGAACTATCGTTATCGCCGCGCGGTGTTGGGCTTCTTGCGCGATACCCGCTGGGTCGATGGCGACGGTGGCCAAGAGATCGATCCGCTCTTGCCAAGCCAATTTGTCAACAGCTTTGAAACCATCCGCGAGGATTATCCAGCGCCAGCCTATAACGCAGCCATGAACTTGATCGATAGCCACGATACCAATCGGGCCGTGCATGTGCTGAACGAATTGGGCTTTACGGGCGAGGGCTACGATCGCCAACCAGTTGATAATTTTGTTGATGCGCGCCATCGCTTATCGTTGGTTGCAGCTTTGCAAATGACCTTGCCAGGTGCGCCAACCATCTATTATGGCGATGAAGTTGGGCTAACAGGCTATGGCTTCGATGTGCCACGCGACGATCCATACAACCGCCAACCCTACCCATGGACTGACCAAGCAGGCTACAACAGCTTGCCAGAATGGCGCAAAGCAGACACCAATTTGTTGGCGACCTACAAACGCCTAGGCCAATTGCGCCGCGATTATAGCTACTTGCGCACTGGCTCGTTCGATGTGCTGAGCGCCGACGATGCTAACAAAGTCTTGGCCTATGGCCGCAAAGACGAAAATGGTGCAGCAATTGTGGTCTTCAACCGCGATAGCCAAGCGCATACGGTCGAGTTGAATTTGGCTGGCTATGTGCCAACTGGCACCGTGCTGACCCGCACCATGCCATTGAGCCAAACTGGCTTGTTGCCAGCAACTGATGTCACAACCTATACCTTCAGCGTTGCGCCCCAAAGCGTTGGCATTTGGTTGACTCCTGATAGCGTTGATATGAGCGCGCCTGCTGCCCCAACTAACTTGCAAGTGACCAACCAATTGTCACAAAGCATCGATCTTAGCTGGAATAGCGTTGCAACGGCTCAAAGCTACAACATCTATCGCTCGCTTGTTAGCGGCGGTGGCTACGAGTTGATTGGGAACACAACCAATACCAACTTTAGCGATGCAGGGCTAACGCCAAGCCAACGCTACTACTATGTCGTCAAAGCGCTGCGCAATGGCTTGGAAAGCGCCACCAGCAACGAAGCTTCTGGCTTGCCGTTCTATACAATCAACTGGTCGAATCTGCAATTCCCAAGTTTGATCAACCACACGATCAGCATTACCAACCCAACGACCAACATTTACGGTCAGGTCTATATCGAAGGTGTGACTAGCGAAGCTGGTGCAACGCCGAGCCTGTTGGCCGAAGTTGGCTATGGCCCCGATGGCTCGCAACCAAGCGCTGCTAGCTGGCAGTGGTTTGATGCCAGTTTCAATGTTCAAGTTGGCAATAACGATGAATTTGTTGGCAATCTTCTGCCCACCAGTGTTGGCACCTTCGATGTTGCCTATCGTTATAGCACCGACGGCGGCATAAGCTGGATTTACGCCGACCTCGATGGCTCCGCCAATGGCTACTCGCCAGCGCAAGCAGCCAGCTTAGTTGTTGCGGCAAGCAGCGACACGACAGCACCAACAGCGCCACTTAACTTGCACGAAGTGCGGCGCTCAGCAGCCCAAATTGTAATTGGCTGGGATGCGTCAAGCTCAAGCGACACCTATCGCTACGATGTATACCGCGATGGCAATGCAATTGCCTCGGTCTTGCACCCAACCACGATCTTCACCGATACTGAGGTAACCGCAGGCATTACCTATACCTATCAATTGAAGGCGCTCGATGGCTCGTTCAATCAATCGGGCTTCTCGAATAGCGTCGATATTCGCGCCGAACAACGGGTTGTCGATGTGACCTTCCGGGTCAAAGTGCCCACCGAAACGCCAAGCAACGAAAGCGTGTATATCGCTGGCAACGATGGCGCGGTGTTCAACGGCGCTTGGTCGGCCAACGGCCAAATTCTGCAACGCGTGCTGACCGATACTTGGGAATTTAGCAAGCCAATTCTCGAAGGCACGGTTTTGGATTACAAATACACTCGTGGCACGTGGGAACGGGTCGAATCGTGGGGCACGATCGAAGGCTTCAACAATCGCCGCGTGACAATTGAATATGGCAACGACGGCCATTTTATCGTGAACGATACGAATACCAATTGGGGCACTGGCGACGACAACCGCAAGGCTGTTCAAGCCTGGCGCGACCCGTTGGTCAGCAGCAGCTCAATTGCCAACAACGCAGTTGAGGTTGCGCCAAACGCCAACATCTCAATTACATGGTCGCAAGCTGTCACGGCAACTATGCCGATCAGCAACGTATTGGTCTTGACCAATGCCCAAAATCAGCCCGTTGCTGGAACAGTGGTCGCTACCAGCCCTACAACCTTCAGCTTCATCCCCGCAGCACCACTGCCAAACGGAAACTATACGCTAACTGCATTCAATGTTCGGCGGGTCATTGGTGATCCATCGCCAATGCAACAACGCTACGTTGTGCGCTTCACGGTTGGTCGCGAAGGCTTCAAAATCTTCCTGCCAATCGTTGGACGAACCAACTAACTCTCATTCCAACCCGCTAATTGAATACCGATAATGGTGTCGGGGTATTGTCGCTGGCCTAGCCAGCGCGATACCCCGTTTTGCACCGCTCAATGGTGAGGCTCTGTTGGTTGTTGTGAGGATGGTCTAGGCCGCCATCGTTGCGAGCACCAACAGGGAGCATAGGAAGCTGAGCGCTCGACGCTAGGTTTGGTGTGCCTAAAATTTGGCGCACGGCTCCTATTGAAACGTTGGTGTTTCACGACAAATACTCTAACAACGCTGTAAACGGAGTTATTTATGCGCAATAAACGATTTGGCGGATTGCTCGCGTTGGTGCTGTTGGTTTTGGCATTGCTGCCAACTCCTAAGTCGGTCGCTGCTGGCGATAATAATGTGCATTGGGATGAGCTGTATCATGCTGCTCCCAACGCCAACCCACGCACCGAACTTGTGCCAGGCGAGAGTTTCAGCTTTCAACAAGGGGCGAGCAATGGCACGATTGTGTCAACGACCAATGTCCAAATTTCAATTCTGGCGCTTGCTGGCGATTTGACCAGTGCCCAAATTCGCTATTGGAACGGCAGCGAGCAGTTGGTGGCGATGACCAAAGTCAAAACCCTCAGCGCCAGCTTCCGCAATACCGCCAACACCAGCTACGATCTGTGGCGCGGCACAATTCCCGCCCAAGCAGCAGGCACGACAGTTTATTATCGGGTTCGGGTCTACGATGGCAGCGTTTTGGCCTTGCTCAAAGCCCAAAATGGCACCTATGTTAATCCACGAGGCCAGCATGTACGCGGCACAAACTATGATCCCGACGATTATAGTTTTACCGTCCAAAGTGGCACGAACCCAACTGCTACGCCAACCACTGCCCCAACCGCAACCAGAACCCCAACTCCAGGAGCGACCGCGACCAAAACGCCAACCGTGGTTGCAACGCCATCGCGCACGCCAACCGCAACTAACCCGCCAATCCCAACGGTTTCAGCCACGCCAACGGGGGCGTGTAGCGGCGCAGCAGTCGGCAATAACGCCATCATCAGCAGCGCGATTTATCACGATAGCACCAACAGCATGTATCGCGACCCGCTTGGTTCGCTGCAAGCTGGGCAATCGGCTAGCATTCGTTTGCGCACTTGTAGCAACGATGTCAGCGCAGTAAGTTTGTCGGTGTGGTTAACTGGCGCGCCCTATAGCCAACCATCATTCAACTATCCCTTGAGCGTGGTTAGCAATGATGGAACCTACGCTATGTGGCAGGCCAGCGTGCCAGCGCCCAGCACTTCAACCGATCAGTGGTATCAATTCAAGCTTAACGATGGCTCGACGCTTGGCTATTATGTAGTTGCCAACACCAGCAACACTGGCCCGGGCGTTTGGAGCGCAACGGCGCTTGATCGTTCGTGGAAGTTGGGCACGGTTCCAGCGCCGCCCCAAGATTACGCCGTGCCAACGTGGCTGCAAGATGCAGTCATCTATCAAATTTTTCCCGATCGCTTTCGTGATGGCGATAGCACTAATAATTTCAACAATGTGCGGGTGTATGGTCCCAACACCTGCAACGGCTATAGTGGCGCAGGCGCACCCAACTGCGTGGCATCGATTCACAGCAATTGGAATGAAACGCCAACCACCCCAGGCTATGGCATCGATTTCTATGGCGGCGACTTGCAAGGCATCGTCGATAAAATCAATGCTGGCTACTTCAACGACCTAGGCGTAAATGTGTTGTATCTCAATCCGATTTTTGATGCTTCGTCGAACCATGGCTACGATACCAACGATTATTATGGCATCAACCCACGCTTTGGCAATTTGGCAAAATTCGACGAGCTGATCGCCGCCGCCGATGCCAAAGGCCTCAAAGTGATTCTCGATGGCGTGTTCAACCACGCTGGGATGGATAGCATCTACCTGCAAGGCTATCCAGGCTACAAAACCGACCGCTGGACAGGCATCAACGGCGCCTGCGAATCGGCTGCATCGCCCTACCGCAGTTGGTTTACCCAAGGCTCTGCTGGCACTAGCGGCACGTATCCATGTGTTGGTAGCTGGGGCTGGAAGGGTTGGTATGGCTATGAAACCATTCCCGAATTTATCGAAAACGACCCAGTTAAGCAATTTTTTTATCGCGATGGCAGCGCCCAAAGCCCAAATGGCAAATCGGTTACTCGTTTCTGGCTCGAACGTGGCATCGCTGGCTGGCGCTTCGATGTAGCCCAAGATATTACCCACGCGTGGTGGAGCGATATGCGGCCCTACGTCAAAAATGGCTATGGCGATAGCGAGAGTTTATTGCTTGGTGAAGTCACGGGCGGCTGTGATTGGGGCTTATATCGCGCCTATCTCAACCAAAACGAGCTTGATTCGGTGATGAATTATTGTTTCCGCGATTGGGCGGTGAGCTTTGCCAATGGCAATGCGCCTAGCTCATTCGACAGTAGCTACAATGCCTTTCGTGCGCAAATGCCTGCTACCCCATGGTTTGGCATGATGAACTTGGTCAGCTCGCACGATTCGACCCGCGCCTTGCGCTTGCTCAACGACGATAAAACCCGCATGAAATTGATGGTGTTATTGCAAATGACCTTACCAGGTGCGCCATCGGTGTATTATGGCGATGAAGTTGGAGTAACTGGCGGCGGCGATCCCGACAATCGCCGCACTTATCCTTGGGCTGATAAAGGCGGCAGCCCAGATACAGCGATGTATGCCCATTTCAAAAAACTAATCGGGCTGCGTCGCAGCTATCCAGTGCTTAGCAGTGGCGATGTTGCAACCTTGCTGGTCAACGATGCCAGCAAACTGTATAGCTATCGGCGTTGGAAGGGCACGCAAGACGCGGTCGTTGTGCTCAATAACGGCACTGCCAACCAAACTGCGACCGTCAACGTGAGCCATTTAGCCAATGGCACAGTCTTGACCGATCGCTTGAATGGTGGCAGCTATACCGTTAGCAACGGCCAATTAACTGTGCCTGTTGCAGCCCAATCGGGCGTCGTATTGGTTAAGTAACAATAATGGGCGCTAGTAATTGCTAGCGCCCATTTAAAATTCAAGCTCGCTGGTTTCAAGCCAGCCATAACGCTGCCAGCTGATATAGCCGCGATCATCAAACTCAATGCCCTCGGCCTCTAAGCGCTGGCGTTGCTCAATCGCCGTATGCACCGGACAATTGGTCGAAATTCGGCCCTCGCGATTGACCACGCGCCACCAAGCCACATCAGGATATTGCTCATCCAACGAGTGGAGCGCTTTACCAACGGCTCGCGCATAGCCAGGATAGCCCGCCGCCAAAGCCAAGCGCCCATAATTTACAATTCGGCCTGTGGGTACTTGCTTGAGGGTTTGATAAATTGCGCTCAAAAATTCTGTGCTCATACATTCACTCGCTACTAAATCACCTATCAGCACTTTAGCACGGAACTACGAAGCAGACAGAAGTTTTGATCCACGAAGCGCACGAAGCGCACGAAGAACGAAAACCGCGAAGAACGCAAAGTACACAAAGCACATTTTTTAGCCACAGATTGCTCAGATTAGGGGATAGTATTCAGGGGTTAGGGATTAGGAGATAGAGATGAGAGACCGCGAAGGTTGGGTTTATAGAAACGTGATAACAATCCAGAACATGAATATTTGGGGGTGCCGGGGGATGAAAACCCCCGGCGTTTCCCTCCGGCGGAGGGACGGAAGGGTGGCGAAATGACTTTAATTCTAATAAATGATTTTGGATCTAACGTCCACTATTTTCGCGGCGTGCCCGTGAAGCAGCATCGATCGTAACTGCCAGCAACAACACCGCGCCAGTTACAATAAATTTGATCGATGATTTGAGCGCTAGCAAATCCATGCCATTGGCAATTGCCCCAATTACCAGCGCGCCCAACAAGGCCGACCAAATGCGGCCCCGCCCACCAAACAAGCTCGTGCCGCCGATGACTGCTGCCGCAATTGCGTTCAACAGCACATCGCCGTCGCCTGATGATTGATTGGCTGCGTTCAAACGCGAAGCTGCCAAAATCCCGCCACAGGCAGCTAAGGCCGAAGCCAGCATAAAAATCGTAATTCGGATGCGCTTAACATTGATCCCTGCGCGGCGTGCAGCCTCGGTATTGCCCCCAACTGCATACACATAGCGGCCAAAACGGGTGCGCTGGGTAATAAAATCGAAGATAATCAAGAAGGTCAAGAAGATAATGACTGCGCTAGGCACGCCTTGGATTGGATTGCCCGCAGCGTTGGCATTGCGGTTGACACTCATCATGGCAACACCAGCCAAGACACTCGCGCCAACCACTCCAACCCGCCAAAACACGCCGTTCAACGAGCCAGTTGGCAATTCGGCAGCGCGGCGGCTGCGATATTCGTTGAACACAATCAAGGTATAAACGACCACGCTGACAATCCCCAAAACCCAGCCAAGCCAAATTGGCAGTTTATAGTTGGCAATATCATTAATAAATTTATTGGTGATGTTGATGGTGCCTGTGTCGCCAAGCACTCGTAGCCGTGAGCCTTGCCAGGCTAGCAACCCTGCAAGCGTAACCACGAACGACGGCACACGGAAGGATGAAATCCACCAGCCTTGCAATAAACCAACCAAGGCTCCAACCACAATTGCCCCAATAATCGCCACACCCGCAGGCAGATTATGCCGCGAAACCAACACCGCCATCACTGCTGCTGCCAAACCGCTCACCTGGCCCGCTGATAAATCAACCTCGCCAAGCAGCAAAATAAGCACAACCCCAGTTGAAATTGTACCCATTGCAGCAATTTGGACCATCAAGTTGGTCAGATTAAGCGGCGTAAGAAAATTTTTGTTGATGCTTTGAAACACAATTGCAATAATAATCAGGCCAATAATGACTGGCAGCGAGCCTAAATTGCCTTGGCGAAAGCGTTCTGCTAATGCTTCGCGCCAATTGTTGGGCGCAGCAGCAAGATTCGTCGGTTGCGTTTTCATCATTCGGCCTCTCCATAGGCATTGCTGGGCAGCATTGCCCCAGTAATCGCGCCAATCACTTGTTCGTTAGTGCTGCGGGCGGTGTGGAAGGTAGCGACCCGCCGCCCCAGCCGCATCACAATAATTCGATCGGATACTTCAAATACATCGGCAACATTATGGCTAATTACCACCACAGCCAAACCACGATCACGCAAACGCATAATTAAATCTTTGACTTGGCGGGTTTGCTCAACGCCCAGCGCCGCCGTTGGCTCATCGAGCAGCACAACTTTGGAGTTCCACATAACCGAACGGGCAACCGCCACCGATTGGCGTTGACCGCCTGAAAGATTGGCAATTTGCACCCGCACACTCGGAATTTTGACGCTCAGATCGCGCAGCACTTCAGTCGCTCGGCGTTCCATCTCGGTTTCATTCAGCAGATCGAGGTATTTAAGCCCACTGCGGCGCACGTTTTCGCGGCCAAGATAGAGATTGGAAACCACATCGAGATTATCGCACAAGGCCAAATCTTGGTAGACCGTTTCAACGCCGAGGTCGGTAGCATCGCGTGGGCTATTGACTGAAACGACCTTGCCTTCAAAGACATAATCGCCCTCGTCAGGTTTGTAGGCTCCGGCGATGGTTTTAATCAGCGTCGATTTACCTGCGCCGTTATCACCAACCAGCGCCACCACTTCATTCGAATAAACTTCGAAATCGACGTTGGAGAGGGCTTGAACCGCACCAAAGCGTTTGCTAACTTGGCGCAATTGCAAGACAGGCATCGCTGCTTCTGTTGCTGTCATGACTCTATTCCTTTTGCTGTGGGTCAGTGGAGTGGCCGCTGGGCTGGCGTTGTGAGCCATGCCAACCCAGCGACGAGGAGGCTACTTATTGAATACCGGCATCAGTACAGGCTTTGGCGAAGTCGCCAGCACAGATCTGATCAACTTTGTGGAATTGGTCTTTGATAATGGTGTCTTTGACGTTGGCTTTGGTCACTGAAATTGGGGTCAGCAAGATTGAAGGAACATCAATTTTGCCGTTGTTGACTTTACCAGTTGCCTTGTCGGAGGTTTTGCCGTTGATCAAGGCGAAGGCCAACTCGGCTGCTGCTTCAGCTTGGGGCTTGATCGCTTTGTAGACGGTCATGTATTGGTCGCCAGCCAAAATCCGTTGAATGGCTGCCAATTCTGCATCTTGGCCAGTTACTGGAGGCAATGGCGAGAGACCACCGGCCTTCATGGCTGCAATTGCGCCGCCACCAGTCCCGTCGTTAGCTGCATACACGCCGTCAACTTTGTTGCCAAGGCTGGTCAAGGCTTGTTGCATTTGGTCTTGGGCTTTGTCTGGGCTCCAGTCTGGCGTGTCGTATTCGTTGGCAATCGTCAATTTGCCAGCGCTCACTAATGGATCAAACACACTGTGCGCGCCTGCTTTGAACAATTTGGCATTGTTATCAGTTGGCGAGCCGTTGATCATCACGATGGTTGGGTTGGCAATGCCTTGTTTGGTCAATTCGGCGACCAAGCTTTCTGCTTGCAATTTACCAACTGATTCGTTGTCGAATGAAATGTAGTAGCTCACGCCATCTGAGTTGAGGATCAAGCGGTCGTAGGCGATGACTGGCACATTTTGGGCTTTGGCTTTGTCGGCAATCGAGGCAGCAGCAGCTGAATCAACTGGGTCGAGCACCAAAACTTGGGCGCCGTTGGTCAAGGCCGCTTCAGCTTGTTGCAATTGCAAGCTAGCATCTTGGTTGGCATTGTTGTAAATCACTTGGCAATCGGGGCAAAGCTCTTTCATTTTGGCTTCGAAATAGGGGCGGTCGGCAGTTTCATAGCGAGCTGTCTTTGCATCGGGCAAGAACAAGGCAACAACTTTGCTGCCGCCGCTGGTGGTGCCACCAGTGCCCGTGGTTGGAGCAGTGGTTGCGCTTTCGCTGCCACAGGCTGCAATCACGCCTGAGAGAAGCACAAGCAAGAGGGAGGTGAATGCGCTACGCCGCACGTTCATAGAGTGGACTCCTTCGTCTGTTAAGACCTACAATCATCATTGATACCGAGTTGTGCGAACAAAAAGCCAACTAAATCGACCGAACCTGCTCCTTGTAGGAGCGCACCACTGCCCTATCCCAGCACCAAAGCTACGTTGAGCGAACCATTGCTTTTTTCTGTAGGTGTAGTTTTGCCATGCTGGGTAGTTGGTTGGTGGTGGGTTGCCTAAGTTGCGTAAATACGCCGCTTATGGCACGATATTCCGTGCTGACTGATGTAACCCAAGTGTACGCCAAAGCCGTTGGTCAACAAAACCCCCAATCCCCCAATCTTCCTAGGGTCTTTCCCCTAGTCCAATGGGGGGATTTCCCCTAAAGCGAGGAATTTCATGCAACTCAATGGCGAGCGTCAGATCCGAATTGTGGTCGCCGATGACCATGCCGTGGTGCGGGCGGGCATTTCAACGGCCTTAAGCGATTTGCCCAATGTGCAGATCGTAGCCGAGGTTGGCGATGGCCCAGGGGTTTTAGCAGCGCTTGATTTACAACCAGATGCCTTGGTGATCGATGTGAGCATGCCGCAATTCGAGCCGTTGCAAACGATTCGCCAAATTCGTATGTATTATCCGCAGCTCAAAATTCTCGTCGTCAGCGCCTACGACGACGATGTGTATGTGCAGGGTTTGTTGCAGGCAGGCGTTGATGGCTACCAACTCAAGGATCAGCCCTTGGCTGATATACGGCTAGCCTTGCAACGGGTGCTTGCTGGCGAGCGCTGGGTTTGCACGCCCTTGCTTTCCAAGCTGATGCGCGGCGTGCCTTTAGTTGATACAGGCCTCACCCCGCGCCAACGCGAATTGCTCTGGTGTTTGCAGCAAGGCGACGATAACCACGCAATTGCTCGCCGCATCGGCCTGAGTGTCAAAACCGTTGAAAATCACCTAACCCGCTTGTATCGCCAAATTGGGGTCCAAAGTCGGCTTGAAGCTGTCCATTATGCAGCCCAACACCCGCAACTGCCAATGATTCCAACCAGCAGCCAAAACCTTGGCCCCAGCCAAGCCCTCAATGTGTTAATTGTTGATGATAATTTGCGCTATCGCCAACACGTTAGCCGCATGATTAGCAAAATGCAGCCCAATTGTGCTGTGGTTGAAGCCGCGCATCAAGCAGAAGCATTGGCAGCAGTCAGCCAACGCTCACCAGATTTGGCCTTGGTCGATGTGGTCTTGGGCGATGAGGATGGCATCGGCTGTGCCGCTCAAATCAAGCAGCAATCACCAAATACACGGGTTTTGCTGGTCAGTGCCTACCCTGATCGCGAGTTTCATCGGCGTGGCTTGGCGGTTGGCGCAGTGGCCCTGCTCGATAAAAAAGATCTCGATGCAGCCTCGCTGCGCCTACTACTAGAGGATGTGTAGCCGAGAAGAGCATAGAACATAGAGCATAGAGCATAGGGGATGGCGATCCACGAAGAGCACGAAGAGCACGAAGATGTGGCTATAGGCTTATGGGCTATGGGCTGTTGCTTTCATCCCTCATAATTCATACTTCATCCTTCGGTCGCTCTGCGCCGCTGCATTAAATTTGGTTATGCAAGCATCAACTCAACAATAACTTCGTGCTCTTCGCGGTTAAATTTCATCCTTCATCCCTCTCTCCCCTTTTTCGACTTTTGCTTTTTGATTTCTGCCTTTTGATCTTACTTACGGCGCACAATTACGCCCAACACGAGCAAGAGCATGGCAACCGAGGCCCAAGCCCAGCCATAGCTTGGTCGGGTGCTGCTGGTATCAGGCAAGGTAGTTAATAAAATTACCTATTGGTTTTTAACTTTTTTCTGCTAGAATAAGGTAAATTTTTAGCCTAACAATTACTATATCCTCTTTACATCCTAATCTATAGAATGATATATCGCTGATTCTATATCAAATAACATTACTGTTTGTGCAGTAAGAGAGGTTAATATGAAGAGTTTGCCTAAGAAAACTGTTGGTGCATGGTTAGTCCATCATTCTTCGAAACTTCAGCAGATATCGAATGTTACATCTTTTGATTCCATAGCATTGGCAGGAAAGGCTGGATTACTCTTATCTACTTTATGTGAATCAGAAAGCCAAAGCACACTTTCGAAGGAAAAAGTAGATACTTTAGCACGCAGTGCAGGTATTAGTGCAGTATTGGAATTACCCACTCTATTAAATAAACTGGAAAGTCAAAGATTAATAAGTATTAGTAATACTGGTGATATAGAAACACTTGGTTTAACAACATCAGCAGTCTTGCAACATACTCATGATATATTTATTTCTTCAAATCCTCAAAAAGAAGAATTTATTGCAATAGACATAGCAGAAAGAACATCTCAGTATCCTTATCAAGGTAATTTATTAAAAGAATATATAAGCGATACATATCAAACAACAAATTTAATAACAGATGAAATATTTTCTCAATCCGAAGAGATTGGGTTTATTGATCATGAAGACTTTGAGAATCAAAAAATCTACTTTAACGGAAATCTTTTCAGAACAAATGACCCTAAGAAAATGCTATCTATACGCTTGATGTGAGTTATGATGAAAGCATTGCTTGACAAACAAGGACGGAAGTCCCACGATGGAAGTGCTTACCCACCATCCGAAGGAGTTCCGTCCATGGCTAGTATAGCATTTTCTGACCTGAT
>NZ_LGKP01000020.1 GCF_001306135.1 Herpetosiphon geysericola
GGTGGCCACGCGATTTGAGAAACTGGCCCTGAACTATCTCGGATTCGTCCATCTGGCGATGATTCAACGCTTGGTGCGTATCCTTGCACCAGCGACATCGGTATCCTGAATTATCAGACAGAGCCTACAATGATGTGTCAAGCTTTATCTAGGAATCATTTTGCTGTTTTGACAGGTAATGCTAGTCGTGACGGAAGAAATATTATTATAGATCCTGAAATGGTCGATGTTGATGAAGAAGAGAAAAAAATAGTTAATCTTGCTTTTGAGCGTTGCCTTAGCAAAATAAACCATGGATATGATCAGGAAACTGCTATTCTTATATATGTTGATTTTTATCGCAAACTTTCTATTCGTTCAAGAAATTCATTAATTGAACGAACACGCCTATTTATATACGATAATGATATAGATATTTATGGCATCTATTATTGCTACAGCGCAGATTATGGTGTTGATGGAATACAAAAAGACTCATCCATTCGTTAGTTTTACGGATTCATTAGAAGTTATAAGGATATAAGATTCGATCTTATATCCTTGTAAACATAATATGTCAATCTAATTACTGACACATATGAGCGTATATAAGTGGATCATCAGAATAGGCTATTCTATATTTGCTATTGACTTCATAAACGTTAGGTTTATTAATAGTTCGGTATGTGTGTTTAATATTTTGAGGCGTGCCGGACTAAAGCCTCAAAACGAAACGAATATAATGGAAAAGGCTGATTTAAATCCTTATAATGTTTGAAATTAGTTGTAGATTGCTAAGGGAAGGATAATTGCGGCAGGCCCTTCGATCAACTCCACAGCACCGCTTTGTGATGGATCTGGTGGGGGAGCAATGTATTTTTTTCTATTGCCCCGCTGCGCACCTCGAATATTGGATACTTGATTTATTACCGATCCAAGTGGGCTATAGAAAACTTCACTTTTTCCTGCAGGAATGATTTTCTTTATTTTCCCAAACACAGTTGCTTCTGTTTGCAGATCAGGAATATGATCGAGATGAAGATATTGACGATTAAGTTTCCCACCAAATACATAATCTTGTGTTCCTGCTGCCTCAAAGAAAAGAGGAATCGCTCGATTTTCTGTTTGGCCTTTCAATAAAGATTTTACGAGTGCCTCATGCTGTTTCGAAAAGCTTTGAGTTGATGAGAATTCTTGCAGAAATTCCTTTAATGCATTCTCCCCACCGATTAATTCGATGGTAGAAAACAATTGAGGAAAGTAGAGGTCAGCATCTACCTCTATTATCTCATCTTTCGATAACTGATTCCAAATCTCTTCATCGAAAGCCTCAAGTCGTTGAATTTGCCCTTGGTTGTCTAATAAGTCATACAGTCTTTGAAATTTTGTGGCATCAGTATCCGCTAGTTTTCGCTTTTCTTCTAAAGAGCCTTCAGTACTTACTCCTAAGGTCAATCGTCCCGTTAATCCAGCAGATTTATTTCCTTTCTTAGCACGAGTTTCCTCAATACCACCATCAAGCGCATGTCCTTCTAAAACTGATAGATAACTCGTGAGCATATTTGTATCAAGGTATGTAAATGTTCGTAAAATCATGGCAGCCTCCAGCTATGGGTATATTGTTTCGGTACGATCTATCTATATTGAATGTTACAGTGTAAAAGTTTACAACGGGAGTACTTCTATTCTATGCAACGATTCGTGAAATTTTGTGCCATTTAGATCTAGAAATACTGATATCTTATTTTGCATCAGAACCCACTATTGATGTAGACAAGGCGACCACTGGTTGATTTGGCACCGATCGTGCGGTAGACTAAACCTACATCCACTGCGGGATGCGCCACCAATCACACCAGCACACACCACCCAGCCAAGGAGATTTCGATGGCCATTCAAATGACTGAACATCCCTATGTCGTGACCGATGATCGGATCTTACGGGGCGAACCCATTATCAAGGGAACCCGCACCCCCATTCGGGCGATCGTCGAATCGTGGCGGATGGGCATGGCTCCCGAAGAGATTCGCCAGGGGATGCCGCACCTCACCCTCGCCCAAATCTTTGATGCGCTCAGTTATTATAGTGACCACCATGCGGAGATTAATACCTATATCGAGCGCAATCGGATTCCGGATCAGTTGCTTGATGCGTGAGGTAGGCTGTTGTGAGCGATCTGTTTCTCCATCTGTACCTTGATGAAGATGTCCATGTGCTCATTGCCGATCTCATTCGCGCCCGCGGGTTTGCCGCAACCACGACCCGCGATGCCGCCCTCTTAACACTGGCTGATAATGACCAATTGACGTATGCAGCCAGCCAGGGGATGACCCTTGTGACCCACAATCGCGATGATTTTGAGCAGCTGGCGGAAGCCTTCTTTGCTGCTGGCCAACCCCATGCAGGAATTATTATTGCTGTCCGCCGCCCGCCCTATGAGATCGCGCGGCGCTTGCTGGTCGTGTTGAACGATGTTCCGCGTGACGAGATGATCAATCAACTCCGCTATATCTAACGCGAGGCTGGCTCCGTTGCACGCATGCCGCAGTGTCATAGATTGCGTATTCGGATACGCAATCTGGGGGATAGGGCTGTATACAGCAATGGAACGGAAACGGTCGTTTTCACTTTTTTTCACAATCTATTATGCCGTTGATGGCCGTAACTAGTGGGCCTTAGTGGGTGACTTATGTCGTTTGTTGTAGTTGTAGAGTTTTTGATTTGGGAGGATTAGAATTATAGTATGGGGTATGACATCAATACGCTTGATGAGTGAATGTTATATTAACTGTCAACTCAGCAATATGGTTGGTTGTTCTAAAGAACAGCCGCTGCAATACCCCACTTTTAGTTCGTTGGTTCTTATGGATTTTTTCAGCTAGTTACTTCCTTTATTATTTGATACATTTCCATGACGCAATCAACTTCTTATAATTTTACTCTCCATTTCTACCTAGTTAGCCAATGTTCATATGCTTGAACATCAATCATTGGTACTGTCCCACTAAATTGAAGTTCTGAAATGAGTTTAAAGAGAAATGCCGTCGCGGGCTTACCTTCTAATGTAATATCATACATACCCGAACTTGAGTTCAAGTGAAAGTGACCACATGCCGCTATACATCCCATATCAAGCTGGCCTATTGCCTCGCTCTTGTTCAGTGATGATTCGAGGGGGAATCCACCATGTGGATTCCAATCGCTATCGAACGTGAGAATTCCTCCTAAGATATGGATCAAGGGCTTTGGTGGATAATATCCTCCTGCATGCGGAATAGGAAGGCTCGTTCGATGGAGGCGACGAACACTTGCAACCTTGTTCTGCGCATACTCAACATAGTTAGCATTAATTGTTTGTTTTGTTTCAAAAACAGCATAAACGCTCTCAGCCGGAACAATAATCTGCCCTTGGTAATTAAAGATGAAAGGCGAATATTGCCGATCAAAAATAACCACATCAATTTGCTCGCTGAAAATCCCTTGGCTATCAACCACATGGGCGGTTGCAACTTGATAGCGCTGTGGCAAATATGTTTCTAGTAACTGAAGCCAAACTTTTTCGCTAGCATCACCCTTTGTTCCTGGATGTGCAAAGCTTTTTCGGCAAGTCTCTAGGCGCTGTTGAATATCATCGTGCAGCCCTGCAAGGAGTTGTGATAAAGACCAGTTCGTCATATATTCTTCTCCCTAAAACGTGGTGTTGGTATCATAGTACGAGCGATTTCGAGTGCGCGCTGCGGGTTAACTGGTTGCGATGGATATGCATCGAGAATAATTGCTGGTATAAGCCGTTGGGTAAGATCTGAGAACGTAAACCCAGAGTCATCAGGTTGTTGCGGACCAGTAATAGCAACAAGATCATCGAGGTTCGTTGATGAAAATCCTAGCTGCTCAAAGACTGGTATTAAAACAGCCCGTCGCTGCATTGCAGTTGGCCGATCAAATAGAAGAATATCAGCTGCCCGCCGCTTAACAGCGGGATCAAGTGCTTCGAGACGATTAGTACACATAATAACGGCTGCTGGCAGCTTGCCATTGCCAAGCCGATCAATTCCACGGATGAATGCATTAACACCAGCGCGGTCTTCATGATGCATTTGGGCTGCCTCGCGAGATTGGGCCAATGCATCAGCTTCGTCAACCAACAGGATAATTCCACCCCGAGCTTTCTCTGAGCTTCCTTTCAGTTTTGTAGCCTCGGTTACCGTGTAATCAAAGGCTGATGAAAGTAATTGTGTCATTTCTCCAACCCGACCTTGTCCACGGGTTGATAGGCTAAGAGGAAGAAGGGTAAGTTCGATATCTTCCTGTCGAGCAACAGCATCTCCAATTGTTTCGGCTAGTTCTGTTTTACCAGAACCAACATCCCCTGCAAGAATTACTAAAGGAGGCCGACTTAAAATCGTATGGAGGAGATTATTTGCGTTATGATGATAGCGTTTCATCCATAATTCCAATCCAGCTGGATTAATAAGCAGAGCTAAGATTTTGGTCAAACGACTTTTATGGTCGTCAAGGCCTATTAGGCGCTCTAACCGTTCATGATGAGCAATATCAGGATAGATCAAGCGACGTTCGAATAACGTGTCGAGAACAGGGATCGAATGCATCAGTAGCTCCTCACAGTGGAACGATCAAGGGCACGTCCGCCTGCCGAATACGTGCGATCGTTGGTCATATACCCATCAATTTGTGATTCTGGCGCGCTGCCACGATAAAAAGGCATCCGTTTTTTGAAATTTTCCTGCTCTGTTTGCGTAAGATTGTTCCAAGTAGGCCTAAACCCAAGTTTTTTACATCCAGCCGCAAGAGCATTAAAGAATATTAACTATTACAAACTTCTGGTTGGCTTGTTACTTTGCTACCTCTGGAACAAACGCTCGTGGGATCATTTGAACACTGCATTCTACGATATCAAACCTGTGGAGATGACACCGCCATGGGTTGTTACCGTTCGTTTGTGGGTGAGCGCTGTTTGGGGCGTGATGCACGAGCGATTGAACACACCGTGCGACGGCTCCACGAGGATCGGTATGCGTGGCGATCGCCGATACGCAGCATAGACATGGGCGTGTCTTAATCGCGCTCGTGCATCCTTCTTCCCACTGCATACCCCGCTAACCGATCAGGGGTTCCGTACCGTAGGTCGCCGCCACGATCATGGGCAAGACCCATTCCGATAACGATTGCTCAGCCCCCGAGGACGATCAACGATGACTGGACGAACCCCTCGGTTGTCCAGCCCTACGCGTATCGTGGCTCGTCGTATCAACGGTGTGACGGTGTCTCTGATGGGAGGCCATAGATCGTCAGCCAATCAAGAATCTGGCGAATACTGCCAATCGCAACCGCAATACAGCTATCGGCGGCTCCATAATAGACATGCAGGGTATCGCCATCCGGCAGGACGGTCACGCCACAGGGGAAAATCACATTGGGAACATCACCATGGCGTTCATACTCTGTGTGCGGACTCAAGACCCATGGTTCGCCACGCCGCAGACAACGCTCAGGATGGTCGGTCTCGAATAGGGCTACGCCAATCCGATAGAGACAGCCACCAGGAGTTATCCGAACGCCATGATAGATCATCAACCAGCCTTCTTCGGTGGCGATGGGCGGTGGCGACAACCCAATTTTGTTGGCATCCCACCATGCGCCTTTGCGCGCCTCAAGCATACACTGGTGTTGACCCCAATGGCGTAAATCGGGTGAAAACGACATCCAAATATGCGATCCTTGTGCGCCAATCGGGCGATGAATCATCGCCCATAAGCCGTTAATCCGCACGGGAAAGAGTGCCGCATCTTTATTTTCGGGCTGCATCACCACTCCATAGCGGGTAAAGGTCTTAAAATCGGTCGTTGTTGCCAAAGAAACGCCCGGACCTCCAGTCGCATACGAGGTATAGACCACCGCATAGGCCGCTAATTCCTCAAGATAGGTAATGCGCGGATCTTCAATGCCCCACTGTTCTTCAGGATACCGCTGCGGATCAGGCGCAAAGGTTGGGTGGGCATCAATTTGCCAGGTATCAAGCCCATTGGCCGAGCGCGCTGCACAGAAATGCGAATGCCCACGCCGATCTTCAACCCTGCATAATAACAAGGTTGTTCCATCGGCAAGGATGGTTGCGCCTGGGTTAAACACGCTATTAATCGGGTATGGCCAATCGCTGGCTTGTAAAATCGGATTAGCTGGATGCCGTGCGAACAGATCGAGTCGATTTTGCTGGATCATCATGGATTCCAAACTGTCTCGCCATGAGACACTACAATGGTCTTGATAAACGAAGATCGCGTGGGGGAATCACATTCACCCCAATCTGGGTTGGGGGAGCGACGCTGGTTCCCTTGCTCGCTGCCGTTCCAAGACGGATTGGTGGTGTGAGCGTTTGCATCGTCAAGCGACTGATTAAAAAGGCCAAGGTTGATTCAGCACCCTGATTTTGATTAATCCGATCAATTTCTAGGCCATCAGCACACCCACCAGTGCGTGGGTCATAGAGGGCTACGCCTGCATCATTGTGGCCGAGAAACCAAGACAAGGCATGCTGGGCTTCATCGTACCAGCCTGAATCGCCAGTGCTTTCAAAGGCGGCACATGCTGCCAACACGGTTGCCTGGGCCTCAATTGGCTGTTGATCATAGTGCGCTGGAGCGTGCCCACGCTGGAAAAACCCATTCGAGCCAATGGGCTTGAAATGGTCAGCCTCCGGCCGCTGAATCGCACAGAGCCAAGTCAAGGCCGTTAATCCAGCCGCAACCATATCGGGGCGCTGAAGGGTTTGACCACTGACGATTAATGCATGCGGCAGCACCGCATTATCATAGGTCAGATGATCATCAAACCATTCCCAATCAGGCTGATGCGCCGCTTGAAAACGAGCTAATAATTGTTCAGCGAGGTGCGATTGGCATGCCCTAACCGTGCGATCACCAGGAAAACGTCGACGATAGGCGGCGAATCCCAGCAAGGCGAAAGCCCATGGCCGTGGGTGGGTCAGCTGAGCCACCGCTGGAAGTGCGAAACGGAGCAGCCGTTGTGCAACGCCGCATAAACCTGGATCATGGCTCTGCGCAAGCACCGTGCCAAGTGCCCAGATACTGCGCGCATGGGCATCTTCCGAGCCGGTCGCCTCTCCCCACTGCCGATTTGCCCCCATAAAGTTGCGAAAGCGTTGCGTCGCTGGATTAAAGGCATACCAGAGAAACGCTAAATAGCGCATTGCCAAACACTGTGCCTGTGGTTCTTGGATAGGATCGAGGAGCATCATGGCAATCAAGGCCCGCGCATTATCATCGGTCGCATAGCCTTCGTGATAATTCGGAAGCGTCAAGATCGCATGTTGGATTAAGCCCATATCGTCGGTCATAGCGATCAGATGATCAAGACATAACGGTGGGATGATCAGCGAATCGTGCATGATGGGTTGATTCGCCAGCACGAGCACGGGATGGCGGGGGTGCGTCTGTGCCTGGATAAAACTGCGCATATAGTGCGTGGCAACAACCGACCAGAGCATCGTGCGCCCACGTTGATAGGCGCGTTCGCGAATGGTTTGACGTAGCTGGGGTTCGGCTAAAAGCGTGTTAATCTGTTGAGCGAGCAACGCTGGATCATGAAACGGAACCAGCATGCCACCACCATGGGCCAAGAGTTCGGTTGCATACCAGTAGGGTGTCGAGACAATCGCCTTCCCCGCCCCAATTGCATAGGCTAAAGTACCCGAGACGCTTTGTTCTTGGCTATGATAGGGCGTAATATAAATATCAGCCGCACCCATATAGATTGCTAAAGCGCTCGGACTCACAAAGTGATCATGAAACCGCACATGGGCTTGAATCCCAAGCTGTTCGACTAGCGCTTGCAGCATCTCACGATAGGCCTCGCCAACGGTTTGACGAACGGTTGGATGCGTTGCTCCAACAATTACATAGAGCACCTGCGGATGCTGTTGGATCAGGGACGGTAATGCATATAAAACATCTTCAATCCCTTTATTTGGTGACAGCAAGCCGAAGGTAAGCAGAACCTGCTTGCCCGTCAGATTGGCGTGTTGTTTATCCTCATAGCCATCACGAAATGGCAGATCCGGAATGCCATGGGGAATACAATCAATCTGTGCCAATGGAATCCCATAGATTGTCTGCATCAAATCGGCCGCATGCGAACTCATCACAATAATCCGTTGTGATCGTTGCGCAAGCTCCCACAAAATTGTCTGTTGATCGGCGGTTGGTTCGCGTAATACCGTGTGTAAGGTGGTAACGATCGGAATCGCGATGGCACGAATGAGCAAGAGCAGATTCCGCCCTGATGCCCCACCAAAAATCCCATATTCGTGCTGAATACACACAAGGTCATACGAACTCAAACGGATAAAATCGGCAGCTTGGTAATAACTATCTGGGTTATCCTGATCAATCGTAAAGACGACTGAATCGGGATAGTCATAGCCTATAGGCGTATCATTCATGGCCATCACGTCGATCTTGCTCTGCGGATACGCTTCAAGCAAGGCCATGCGCAAATCGGTGGTATAGGTTGCAATCCCACACTGGCGCGGAGCATAATTGCCAATGAGTAAAATTGAGCGAATCGATGGATACTGTGGTGTCGGCATGCCACACCTCCTGTACTAACGGGAAGCAATCACCCTGCCATAGCGGTATATGGTGGGTGGCGCAATGTTTCAATTTGTGGCAAAAGGGTAGTAAGCTGCTGTTCCCAGCCCACATCCCAAGCCCGAATGGCGGCAATCACCTGAACCGGTGGCGTAACTGTGCGAGCGGTCGGATGCCACGCCTGATAGCGAATAGCCGGTGGGAGCAGCACCCACTGGCTAAAGTAGCCCAACAGATAGCGTAAGGCCATAAAGCCTGTCCAGCCTGCGATGGCATTCCCCTGCATCTGCGGACTCATCCAGCGCTGCGTGAAGGTCCCAAAATGATTCGGCTCAGCAAACGTCAGGGGATGGATCACCAGCGGGTGATCCTGCTGACTAAACCCGAACAACAGACAGCGCAGGGCATTCGTCACCGGAACGGGATGCGGATAGGCCGCAATCCCTACCTGAAAATAGTGCTGATGATCGGGTGTAAACCAATGACTATCCATCGATAGCCCCTTTCTTAAATGATCAGGAGCGCCATGGGCGGCTAGGGTATGCGTAGACTCGCCAGCGGGAAAACCTGCAAAATGCGGGAGGCAGGAATCCCCGCAGCAATGAGGCGTTCAGGAATTCCATGGATCGTGTGATCACAATGAATCCAAACCCGCTCATCGTGATAGGCGATATGCACCAGACACTGATGAATCCGATGCTGCCCGTGCCACCCCGCGACCACCACCATATACTGCTGTTGCTCACGGTCAAACACCGTTTGCATCGTACATGCGCCCAGCGTATCAGGACATGGCATGGCCATCAGGACGGTTTCGATGAGCGTGGTGGGCGAAACGGCCACCATAACAAACTCCCTTCTAAAACAGCCATTGGGTTAGCGCATGGTCGGTTTCGATGGTAGGGGATCGTCTGGCCATTGATTCCAATGGGTGGGTGGGTGGTTGTAGAGCGTGCGATACTCATGATATTGCCAAGCAATAAACCGCAGCGCGACTCCACTGAGCATGATGAGCACGATCGCCATGAGCATCTGCCACACGGGAAGGGTCAGACCACGCATCGTCACCTGTGGTTGTGGGCTCGCATTGCCGAGCAGCATCAGGCCACCAATCAGGCTCAGCCAAAGCAGAACAGAACGTTTTTTCATCGTGTGCTCCCGTGAAGACCAGCACTGCTGGGAGCGTTCACCAGCAGTGCTGAAAGATGTTCCGGTAGGCGGGGTTGCCGAACACTCCCGGGAAACTGGATAGTGATGGTTGTTCCATGATCAACCGCACTGGCAATCGTGATGCTGCCTTCGTGTTGTTGGATGAGTTCTTGCACAATGGCCAAGCCAAGTCCTTGACCAATCCGTGCCGCCCCATGGGGATCAGCAGTGTCAAAAAATGGACGAAAAATCTGCTCGAGGTCATCGGCAGCAATACCAACCCCAGAATCCTGAATGGTGATCTTGCCCATCAGCAGCGAGGGTGATGGTAATGGCACTCTGCATCCCGCTATAATGCAGGGCATTGAGCACGAGATTCTGAAAAATTTGGACTAAGCGCCCATAATCGCCTGCGATCCATATAGCTTCATCAGGAACCCGCAACACCAACAGATGCGCGGCGCGCATGCCGTGCATGGCATCAACGACCGTTCGCAGCACCGCACGGAGGTCAAGCGAACGACGCTGAATCGGCCCCAGATCGTGGGTCATCAGCGTGCTATCCAACAATGTTGGTACCAGTCGTCCTACGTGAATCGCTTGCATCCGCATGGTATTAATCATGTGCCGTTCACGCAGGGGAATGCCACCCCATGTGGCAACGCGTCGCTCCAATAAGTCGATATAGCCCAGCAAAATACTGATGGGCGTTTGCAGTTCATGGATCGCAATCGTCAGATGATGGTGAATCTGATGGGTTGTATCAAGCGCCACTGCCAGCGTGCTGGTGAGCGTTTGGACATGATCTTCTGCCGCTCTGTGTGCGACGCGTGCAAACGCATAGTCAAGTGTCCGCTGAAAAAGGGCTGGCGTCAGATCATCATCGAACAGTGTGGCGTGCACCCCGCCGTGTAACGCCGGGATCAGGGTGTGATTATTGGCGTTTGGGGCGGAGAAAATGAGCGGATAGGGTGCTGCATGATCAGACAGCGCTTGAATAATCATGCGGGCCGTATCCGTCAGTGGCAGTCGCACGAGAATAACATCGATCCGGCGCGTTGCCAGTATCCGCAGGCCATGGTCGAGGTCGGAAACTGCAATCAGGCGATACTGGACGGTTTGCAGTGCCGTGATGATCGACGCCAGGAGGGGTATACCATGCCCATCATGGTCAATTAATAAGATCTGCATCCCATTCGGCTTCATCAACATATCCTATCTCGCGGCGCAGCCAGCGGGTTGATTGAAGGTGCATCCAGCAACAGGGGTGCATACAACAACAATGAAGGCCAAGCCATCCATATGTGGATGACTCGGAGCGTGATGACGTATCCCTTTAAGTACATGCCGATGCAACGGCGCGTCACCATGCGGGATTTTTGTAGGCGTAAATAACCAATCATTGTAGCTATCAAGCGACCATTATGCTATGGTAGCGTTTTCGCCAACAACAATGATGGTGTTCAACACACCTGCAATCATTAACATAAATCTGATAGTGAAAACTCGGAATGATAGGATAACCAAAATGGTTATCGAGTGGGGGATATGGCCGAGTTAGGAGGGATGTGAAATACAAATGCGCTACTTCACCTCTCTAGTATAGCACCATCGCATGAGAAACACAACGACAGACACTAATTGGAATCGCTTCGTGGTGGTAATTATGCCACGAACAGGGTCTAAACTGGCTGATTAATCAATCATCGCCTCACCATAATGCTGATGAAAAAGGGTCAGAACATCAAAAGAGATCTTTTTTCCTGAAAGTTTGGGGGTATTCGTTTCAAGGGTGGCAGTGCGCAGGCTTGTGATTGTGCTATTGATAATCACAATCGATGGGTCATCAAAGTTAAAGACCACCTTACCTGGCTCAACATCAGCATCAGACTGGATCGTGATAGCCACTGATGCTCCCTTACTTTTTGCTGTGGCTTGTAGCAACGGCAGCGGCATATCCCATGTTTCATAATGCTGCGCCATTTGAATGGTTTGTTCTGAACGATGGATGATACGCATAGGGAAGTTCCTCCATAACCAAGATACGCCTACAACCCATTCGCCAATCCAAGCGCAGCGTATGACCTCAACCAGCTGATCTCCGCTGCTATCTAAGAATTAGTACTTGGTTGGGCAAGGATTTCGGTAGTGCATCTGGTGAGCATCGTCGAGCTTTGCAGGGCGTGACCCCACCCAAAGATTGGGCGAAACACGCCAACAACTGAAGAAAAGTGTGGGAAGAATACGTCATCAGGTGGCGATGACATAGGAAGCATGCGGCTACATCCAAAAGAGTACGCTCGATAGCTGGCTCTGTAAAGTTCCTCTCCCCTTGGGATAGGGATCGATATCAAGTCAGCGGGTTCAGACGTGATGGTTGAAGCGAAACGATACCAGCAGCTTGTTTATTATGGAAAGTGTGCTATAGTAATACGTAGATGCGCTTGTGTATCACTTCAAGTGCATCGTGCTCCTCAACTCGGCCACTCCCCCATCGATAACCGTTGGTTATCCTATCACACCGAGTTCCCCTTCTCTTCTATGGTGATAACCCACATCTATGGGTTGCGTGTCTCCAGCATTATTGCTTCATGGCACCACCTACCACCTATTCAGGAACTGCTCCTGAATGGATCTACTATTGCCGTGGCATTCCTGTTCCTGCGTTGTTGGAATGGTTGGATCACTATCCAGCTTTCCAGCATGCAGCACAGTGCGACCATAGGCAAAGGAGTCCTCCTCATGAAAGCCATTTTTGGTATCGTTACGGGAATCTTAATCGTGCTCTTTGCAGCAATTGGCATCCAAAACACAACGGCGATTTCGCTGCACCTCTTCGATTGGCAAACACCAGCCCTGCCTTTATGGATGCTCCTATTGACGGCCTTGGCTAGTGGGATGTTGATGGTTGGCTTGTTTGCCTTTCCACGCCAGATCGAAACCTACTATCAGAACCTCCGCCAGCGTGGGCAGGCCGCTCCTGTCCAACGACCAGTGATTCCCATCGATGCTGCGATGCCACCACCAACGACCATGCCACTCGCCGTTGAGGCTGGGCCACAACACTATAATCCACAAACCGGTGAGCGCCGTGATCCGTGGATCGATGATGTACCAAAACGCACGGTATGAGCACCTATGCTCGCATAACCGTGGTTGCCTGTCCCATCTGTCGTGCGAAACAAGGACTCTCGGGGGTCTTGCATTGCGGCAGCGTGGTGATCTGTGCGACGTGTCATTCGTCGTTGCGGGTTACGACCCTCCGACCAATGCGACTGCGGCTGGTTGATCCATCCGCTACGCGCACCGCCGAGAGTCAACCGGAGTCGTATGCCTAATCCATCCCGCTTGCGTTGGGCTGGCCCAATGCAAGCGGAAACCATGATCGACTGCGGAATTTCCGCATCGATCACAATGCGCAGACAATTACTGCTTGCGCTAGTCCATAATAAAGGAGCATCCTATGGTGCCCCAAACGATTGCTGTTGTTAATAATGATTTGGCATTATTAGATTTATTACAGGAACTCTTGCTTGAAGCAGGCTATGCCACCACCACCTACCTGACCACTGACCAGACCTATCAACAGTTACGGGATAGCCAACCGAGCTTAATTATTCTCGATGTAGGCCTTCAAGCATCCGCTCCAGGCTGGCCATTACTTAAATTACTCCATTTTGATCCAAATACGGTGCAGATCCCCGTTCTGGTGACAATGGTTGATCATGCTTTTATACAAGGTAAGCAAGCCTTTTTACAAGCAGCTGGCTGCGATGTGCTCGAACTTCCGGCCAGTTTTACCGACCTCGTTGCTAAAGTTGAGACGTTAATTGGTGCGCCACTTGCTCGAATCATACCGACAAGCGATCCACCATAAATCCAAGGGTAATCAGTTCAATATAGGGTACCTACCGAAAGGCGAAGTGTACCGCATTCCATGCAGGAGCTGAGAACGATGCTGTCTCATACAACCATGGCTTCCATCATGATTCCAGCCTTAGAACGGCAGGGATGGTTAATCACCCATCAACCATTACGCATGCTCTGGTATGGGATCGAAAGCCAACTCGATCTTGCGGCGAACAGCACCAGCCATCGTTCTATCACGATTGCGATCTACCCTCCGCACGATGACAGTGGCGTACCACCATTGACATGCTTCTTGGGGCAAGCCTTAGTGACACAAGCAATTCTTGGACGACTTGACCCAATGTGCACGCTCTACTGTGCGCTAGATCGAGCCATATTTACGGCCTTGTTCGTCGCACCGTTGAGGGATCTGTTACGTTCGGCCTATCAAATGCGATTTATCGTGGTTGATGCAACCCAAGAGGAGGCAATTCAATGGATACCTGCACAAGCCCCTGCACAATCCTTGAACTGGTCTTAACGGAACAAACCTGCGTTCCGTATGCCTATGGAAACTATAGTTTCCAAACCATTTTTGACCCGTATCAGCATCGCTATCTCGTCATGGTTATTGGATGGAACGGGCACCATCGTATCCATCATTGTTTACTGCACCTAGAATATCGGGACGGAATCATTTGGATTCATCATGATACGACGGCGGCAGGAATTACTGAGCCACTGATTGCTGCGGGGATTAACGCTGCGATGATTATCAGAACAAGTCCCCCTCAAAGCATGGCCGTCCCCCTAGAACAAGACTATATGCAGAAGGATGGCAGCTGTTGATCACCAATGCCTCGCAGAAAGGAATCCTCGATGAATCAATCACCATGGTCTATCCTACCCGATAACCAAAACAATACCAGGAGTCCTGCTCCTAATACGTCACATGCGGCGGTTTGTCACGATGAAGCGGTCGGATCATCCACCCAAGATGGGTTGTCAGGAAACGATCATGGTGATCGAGATGTCTGGAATACCGAAGGTGGATTCTGCCTCCTCGTGCCATCAGCATTTCAGGAAGACAACGATACAGTGCCATGATGTGGCACGATTGAAGAGACAATCGCTCAGCTGGTATCCGACAACCCATGGCTCCCACACGCCCCCCGTGCGCTTGGAGAGTCACCCACCCGCATCCGTCGTCATACCCTGCTTAATCCAACGCTCACCGATCGGCTTGTGTCCGAAACCACGGAGACTGCCGTCGCACGTAGGTTATCGCAATCGATACGGAGGGCTGTCCGATGATCTGCCTATTGGCACGTATCCGTATCCAAGGAGTTACTATGATCGACCCTATTCCCGTATCCAACGGAGCACCTCGGCTCCGCGACCATCCCATCACACGCGGTATCGGCAACAATCAGATTCTGCATCTTGCCGATGCTGTCGATCACCTCGTGAATGAGGTGCATTCCGCGATCGACGGGCATCGGCAGATAACCCTGTTCCGTCAAGCCCCAGTCACGCTCGTCTTATTTGTCTTTGATGCGGGCGGTGAACTTCCCGATCATGTTGCCCAAGGAATCGTCAGTATTCAGGTACTGAACGGCAGGTTGAGCATCCAGATCGCAGGGAATGATCATCGCTTGGATGCGGGACAGATCCTTTTCCTCAATCCCGCCATTGCGCATAGCGTGCGGGCTGAGATCGCGAGCACGATGCTCTTGACCATCCATCACATGGAGTCAATCACCATGGCGCAAACGACGGTGGAGTCATAATTCGACCTGCGGGGAGCCTACACGTACCACAGCAATCAGACCACGATGACCGCTGCATTGCAGCGAGGAGGTCGGGATGAAAACGATACGACTCTTTCCAACGCTCGTTATGGTGATCGGCGTTCTTTTTACCTGTGGTGGATTGGTCATCACAGGCGCTGGCATCGTTATCCATGGGTTCGTCGGTGAGCAACTCCGTTCACAACAGATTACAACCCCCGCGGATGCCTCGATCCCGAATGCCCCAGTAACCGGGATCGCAACGGTGCTCAGCATGGCCGCACTTATTCAGCATCATGCCGCTGACAGCTCCAATGGCTTATCCTATGCCCAGATGGGTCGTTTTGCTGTTGCCAGCGGCGACCCATCTGGCACAAATACCGTTGATGCGGCATTGAAGGATGCGATGGGTCAGCCTGTGGCAAACCAAGCACGCACGACTCAACTCACTGCGGCGAGTCTCGTGACCTCACTCAGTTTGTCGGCAATGGCGCTCGGCGCATCCTACGGTGCGATGGCCCTCGGCATCGGGTTCTTCATCCTCGGCCTCATCATCACCGGACTTGGCTATGCGCTCCGAGGATTGATTACCCCCGAGGTCGCCGCACGCTTTGGCATTCAGCCGGTCAGTGCGTAACCGTGCGAAGGCTGACAGTCATTCATCGCGTCTGCACATGATCGGATCGGTGTTTGCCGTGCAAGGCGCTGCTCATTCACGGATCGATCGGGCATAGGCATACACCCTGATCGACTGGTTGGTGCAACCTGCTCCTGATCGGGTGCAGCGGAATGCACGCTGAGCGTATTGCGCTGAGAATCAGAGACATGGGGTTTACCCGCTCCCTGGATTTCAAAGGAGTCACCATGGCCACCGCACATCGAGAACAGCATCGAACCCAGCATATCGGCTGGCTGCGTGCATCAGTCTTAGGCGCAAACGATGGGATTGTCTCAACTGCCAGTCTGGTGGTTGGAATGGCTGCATCAAACGCATCCCATCAGTCGGTGGTTGTGGCGGGCATTGCTGGCTTGGTTGCAGGGGCAATGTCCATGGCCGCAGGCGAATATGTATCGGTCAGTTCCCAGGCAGATACGGAACGAGCGGATATTGACCGTGAGCGCATGGAACTCGCCGTGGATGCCTACGCTGAACGTGCGGAACTGGCAGCCATCTATGGTCGCCGTGGCCTTGACGCATCCCTCGCTGAGCAAGTCGCCGAGCAATTGATGCTGAAGGATGCCATCGCGGCCCACGCCCGCGATGAACTTGGGATCTCCGAAACCATGCGTGCCCGTCCCATCCAAGCAGCGCTTGCGTCGGCGGCTGCCTTTGCCGTTGGCGCGATACTCCCGCTGATGACCGCTGTGCTTGCGGCTAATTCCTATCTCGTTGTTTTGGTGACGGGAACCTCACTCATATTCCTCACGCTGCTGGGGATCTTGGCTGCCTATACCGGTGGTTCGCCCATCATCGTGGGTGCCATGCGGGTGGCTTTTTGGGGTGCGCTTGCGATGGCATTAACAGCTGGCGTTGGAGCGATCTTTGGGACAGCTCTCTAGACCGTGCGTGGAATGGTGAATGGGTATAATTTTTTCGAATCTATGCGTTCGCCGCACTTTTGAGGCGTTGTAGGTGAAGCGCCTCGGTGCTCGGGTTGGGTTTCTTCGCTTCCAGCTTGACGACTTAGGGGTGGACAAGGCAAGGAGGTCCAGCAATCGTGGTTCGGGGAGTTGAGGTCTTTGTGCCGAAGAGCCCGTAACGTGCCTATGGTTTTTTGAGGACGGTTGGTGTGAGATGCCGGTCTTCCCCCCATCCCTGCCATCGGTACCATAGAAAGGACATAGTATGTACAGCGTCAAACCGAGGTCACGGTTTACCCAAATCTCCAAGTGGACTGCCCATATCACGGGGCGACCACAGACGTTTGGTCTTGCGGTCGGGGTGATCTTCCTGTGGATGATTAGTGGACCACTGTTTGGCTGGAGCGATACATGGCAGTTGGTCATTAATACGAGCACAACGATTATTACCTTTCTTATGGTCTTTCTGATTCAAAATACACAGACGCGCGATTCAGAAGCCATTCAAATCAAACTTGATGAATTGATCCGTGCAACGCAGGGTGCTCATAATGCGCTTCTTGATTTGGAAGAGTTGGAAGAGGACGAGTTAGACCAGATTCGGGCGACATATCAACGATTATCGGAACGAGCTCGCGAGGCCATCCGTCATGGATTGGTCGATACGGATAATCCCGAACCCGCAGTGGCATAACGAACGTGGTACACCATGAGTGCCAGATGAATTATGCGTGAAGTTACCACATACCCAAAGAAATTCGTGCGCCGCTTGCACGGAGCATCCCAGTGATTGAGCAAGGGGAGGCTCAGACGTTGTACGTGCCCAGTTGCGCTCTCACAGAGCAGATTACCGACAGCACATCCAACCGTTGAATATTTTTATTCTCACCGGCAGGATTTCGTCTTCCCCCTGGCAGCCAATTGCCCAATCCATTCTCTGCCAACCAGCAGTAATTATCTTGGATTTTCGACGAACTACTGCTGGTTTCTCAGCGCTTGACGCACGACACCGTCACTCAGTTCTGCATACACTTGCGTTGAACGCGGATCACGATGGCCAAGAATCCGTTGCACAATCTCCAACTGATGGCCTTGCTCAACGAGTTCTGTTGCACGGGTGTGACGAAGTTGATGGATCGTGTACCGAGGCTGACCGTGCACATCGATGAGACCAGCTTTTGTGCAGAGAAGCTGCCATTGGTAATAGAGCACACGATAGGAGACGCGTGTCTGGCGATTCGAACGAAAGAGTGGTTCATACCCTACACCAGCGGAATGAGCACGCATCCATGATCGCAGTCCTCGGACCGTTCTTGGGGTAGCATCAGGGTCAAGGATCACGATTCGATCATACCCATTTTTAGGTTCCCGAAGATGGAGACCTTCACGACCAGGTTCAAGACAAATGTCTTGGTAATTCAAGCGGATCACTTCGCTAGCGCGCATACCAGTCTCGCGCAGGATGGTGAAGATGAGGCGATAGGGTTGCATGGTGCGAAGGATTGCCATATCGAGGTAATCGCGTTCAGCCCTCCCACGAATGGGTGTGGGCAGTCGATGCGGAGGTGCTCTTCGTTCGCGTCCTTGGGTTGGGTCGATCAGACATATCCCGTGGCGAATTGCCCATGTAAAGAACCGACTCAGGCTGGCTGCTCGTCGATTGCTGGTGGCGATGGATGCATAGTCCTAGTATAGCCAAGCCTCCACCTGCTGAATGGTGATGCTATCCAGATTCATCGGCATGGCAATGGCGGCCAGCTGGAGATCATACCGATACGCCCGAAGCGTATTCGGCCGCAATTTGCGGCGATACTGCATAGCGTCTAAAAAGGCATCAAGATGTGCAGCAATGGTCGTCATCATCGGCTCCCTTCACTCCAGCGAAGCTAGTTTGGCATCTATTGTAAGATAATTCCGAATTCCTCTCTGAAATCATCACAGACTATTTCTTGGTATGAGCTGATTGAGGTTGCTGGGATGGAAGATAATCCGTCTTATCTTTCAAAGATGGCAATCATTGTTTTAGGCTATTCTAATGGCCTAAAACACGCCATGTTGCGGCTGGATGTAAAAATCTTGGGTTTGGGCCTGTATGGGCGACATTCAGGCGTACCAACTGGTAAATCAGGGTTATCGAGATTCCACAGCTCGCGCGGCAAGATTGTGAGCACCAAGCGCCCATTTGGCCGCAGCACCCGCCAGATCTCAGCCAGCGCTACCGAGACTTGGGGCCAAAAATAAATCGAGTGAATGCTGAAGACCTGATCAAAGCGCGCTGCTGCAAACGGCAGATTGTTCGCCTCGCCGCCAAGCACCTGCACCCGCCCAGCCCGAATCGCCGCAGCATTGCGGCGCCTCGCTGCTCGCACCATCGTTGCAGAGAAATCCACCCCGATGCTCTGCCCAGCACTGACGATTGCGCTGAGCGCTTGAATCGCAACCCCAGGGCCAAAGCCGATCTCCAAAATCTGGTCGGTTGGTCCAGCCTGCAAAACCTCGATCGTCCAGCGATTCTCTGGTTGGTGGTCGCGAGCCATGGCGCGGCCAATGGAGCGCCCCAGCCAGCCGCTCGGTCGCCGATACTGGGCATCAAGATTCACGATATTCACGATTCGTCCTAGCATACGCTCCTCATTCTTAAGCGCGTCGCCGCTCCGGCAACGAGCCACTGTAATCTTCGCTGATTCAGCGTGTCCGTCGGTAGTGCATCGCAACGACGCCACAGTGCAGCGGCGTCGCTGAAATAAAGCTGAGCTTTCTGGTGCTAGGCAGCCCACGTTCGTAGAGGGTTGGGCCATGGCCAGCAATCCGAGGGTGGATGAGCAGCTTGTATTCATCGATCAGATCCAGTCGATCAAGCTCGGTCGCGAGCAGAGCGCTCCCGAGCAAGACTCCATTCGGGGTTGCGTCCTTGAGCTGCTGAATAGCGGTGCGGAGGTTGCCGCTGATGTGGTGGCTGTTCGTCCAAGGGAAATCGGTTCGCGTCGAGGAAACCACATACTTCTGCTTAGCATCGATCTTGAGCGCCCACTCACGGAGCGCTGGTGGTGCCTCCGTATTACCGCGAGCGACTGCTGGCCAAGAGCTTTCCATCAGCTCGTAGGTAACCCTGCCCCACAGCATTGCGCCGCTCTCATCCAGCAGGTTCGTAAAAAAGGCGTGGGTCTCATCGTCGGCAATGCCCTCTTGGTGGTCGATGCAGCCATCCAAGGTCACGTTCATACTGAAAGTCAAAAGGCCCATACAGTCCTCCATGCACAATCTTAGAGCTTATTATAACGAACATGTGTGCTTTTTTCTACCCTCAATCCAACCAAACGCGCCACGTGCGCCAACGCCTCTCGCACGTACTCTATGCTGCCGCAACCCATATGGACAACCCCGCTAATATGATCAATGCGGCGATCGAGGAATTGATTAGGCATCGCTGTGAATTGCCCGCCTATAGTACCTTCGACGATCTGGCCCAACGTATCCGAACCCACGTCAATACCCGCAACCAAACCCTTGCGCAACTGTCGGCAGAACACCAAACAACGGTTGATCACCTGTTGGTTGTTGATCCCGTAGCGGGGCGGTCAGGGTTTGCCCGGCTCAAAGAACCGCCACCGCGTGCATCCTTTCGACACTTGGATGTATGGTTACAGCGCGTCCAATGGCTTGATTCCTTGGGCAATCCTATCAACTGGCTCACGCATATCCTGCCCTTGAAAATGCAGCATTTCGCGGCAGAAGCCGCCGCGCTCGATCTCGCCGATCTCCAGCCTGAGCGGATGCCCCAAGCCAAACGCATGACCTTGCTCCGCTGCCTCTGCCTTCAGACCCAGCGGCGAACCCGTGATCAGTTGATTGAGATGTTCTTGAAACGCATCAAACGGATGCATCGCTCAGGACGCGATGCCTTGACCCGCCTCCGCGAAACCCATCGTGATACGACTGCGGCACTGTTGGACATCTTCGGAACGGTCGTTCAGACAACTGACACCATTCCTGATGATACCCTGTTCGGGGTATCGCTGCGCGATCTGCTTCACCACCATGGCGGAACAGCAGCATTGCACGCAGCGTATAGGAAAATCGCCGCCTATCATAGCAATAATTACTATTTCCTGATGACCAGCTATTTTAGTCGCTATCAACCCCTCTTTTTTCGGCTTGTTCGGATGCTACGCCTCCAGCCCACAACCACCGATCATAGTCTCATGACCGCTATCGACTCCCTCATTGCGCATAACCAGCGCCGAGTAGCGTTGATCCCTGCCGATCTTGATCTGGCCTTTGCCAGCGACCAATGGCAGCGCACGATTCATATCATATTCGCCACCAGCAGACCCTATTCTATCGTCGCCAAGCACTCGAGCTGTGTATCTTTAGTACCCTTGCCGACTAATTAAAGGCGGGTGATATGGCCGTGGTTGGTGCGGAACACTATGCCGATTATCGGGCACATTTGGTTCCATGGGAGGACTGTGTTCCGCAGATCGCCGACTACTGCACCGCAACCGGGATACCAACGACCGCCACCGCGATGGTGGCGGCGTTAAAAGAACAACTCCGCACGGTGGCCACGACCGTTGACTAGGCCTATCCAGAAAATGCCGCGCTCACGATGGCGGAGGACGGAACACCTACGCTAAAACGAGTCGTTGCCGCTCCGCTCCCCGAGGGGTTGGCCCACTTCGAGGCCGCGCTCGCCGATGCTTTACCGGATCGCCAACTGCTGACGGTTTTAGCCAATGTCGCCCATTGGACGAACTATCCACGCCATTTTAGCCCGCCATCCGGGGGCGATAGTAAACTTTCGGATGCGCGTGAACGCGCCATTATGACCGTCTTTGGCTATGGCTGTAATCTTGGTCCAACCCAAACCACTCGCCACACCCGTAGCCGCTGGACTGCCGATATGATCGCAACCCTGAACCGCCAACATGTAACCGTGCGCAAATATCGCAACTATCTACGGATTAATCAGGAGAAACCGCAGCGGACCACGCCCCACGTTGCGCGCTTGATAGCTATAGTCGAGGAAATAGAACCCACGACTATCCGGTTCCCATGGATTGCCACATAATTCCGCAACCGGATTCTCAAGGGAGACGATGGTGTCAGTGATCAGCGGACTACCCGGCAGCGGAACCAAGGATACCTGCCCTTGGACGATCCGGTAGCATCCATCAGGCGATCGGTTGCGCTTATTAAAGCGTGGGCCAGTCGTCCACCATGGGCTGGTTTTATGGGGATCAATCGTGCGGGTATCCGTGACAATACCCGTCGACAGATCAATCAGCCAATGGGGTTCAAGCACCAACATATCAGTGCGTGCGCCGAGCATCCAATCGATGGGTGTCCCATAGGCATGCTGGTCTGCTTCGGGCAACCGAATCGGTTGCTTGGTGGCGAGTGAATAAACCTGATGTTGCTCAGCAAGCGGGCGATCCATCTGCACAATCAGCACATAGGCACGGCTTGGCGAGATACTACACGCATTAATCGGCAGATCGAGCACCATCATATCGCGCTCGTTGGACATCATCGTTACCCAAAACGCTCCAAGAACAAGGATCAGACTGATGAGGCCAACACGGTGCTTCCAACGCATCCTATCCTCTTTGGCGGTGCCGCTCTCACTGATAGAGCGCACCGCGGCTCTCCGCCAACAATCCCATCGTTCAACATCACCAGCACACTGCGGGGATGCGGGGTGATCAGGCTCGGCGTTGACTCCAACGGCTCATAGCGCCGATCATTAAAGTATTGCTTGGTTAGATACCCTAAGCATTCACGATCTAAGCGGCAGACCTCATCCCAAAATTGGTGTTAGAGCCTCGTGCACCAGATCTTGGTATTGAGTTTGCTTTATGGCTTTCACAGCACTTCACACCAAGGGAGTTTTTGTGATCAACCAGCGCTTAGCCACCATGTTAACCACCGATCATGCCAAATTTTGTAGCCTGCTTAACGCTGGCATTGCCACAGCCGAGGGTACAATCTATGCGGCAATGACCGCAAACGATTGCTCACACTTGGCAGGTTTAATTGCCGAGAATGTTATCGCCCACTTTGCGGGAATTCAACCAATTGAGATGTTTGCCGAACGCATGACTAAGCTGCGAGTGCATGACCCAGACTATACACCGCAATCGATTGCGGTCATTATCAAGATTATCGAAACTGCGCTTATTACCATGCTCAACAGCACCTATGCAAGTGGTGATCCCGAGTATCCTATGCTTCAAGCCGCCATCCATGATCTTGTGCTGCGCGATAGCACCGCATGTTTTGTGGTCTATGCAACCGAGCGTGAGCAAGCCCTGCGTGCAAGCTTGGCCGATCAAGAACGACTAGTTTCCCTTTTACGGGAACGCTCGATGCCCATTATGCCAGTCTACGATGGAATTCTGGTCGTTCCCGTGATTGGCCAGATGGATACGATTCGCGCCCAAGAGTTGACCGAAGATCTGTTGACCGCGATTGTTGATTGGCAAGCAGAACAAGTTATTATTGATCTGACAGGCGTGCCTGAAATTGACCCAACCAGCGTGAACCAAATTGTGCAAATGACCAAAGCAGTTACGTTGCTCGGCGCCGCTGTGCTTTTGGTGGGGATTGATGGCACAATGGCGCAAACCCTCACCCAATTAGGCGTTCAGCTGGCGCATGTGCATATCAGTGCGCATCTTCAGGATGGCATTGCCGCGGCATTGGCCCAGTATGGATGTGCAATTCAACCAATCGCCGCTGGCTATCAGAGCTTTTAGCGCTCATTGGTATATATCGTGCTTGACGGTCAGTGGCACTATGCATAACCAGCATAGCTGATGAAAGAATAAAAGGAGTATGTTTATGCATGTTACAACTCGTGATGGGGTTCAGCTCTATGCTAAACGCTGGGGTTCAGGCCGTCCAGTGATTTTAATTCATGGCTGGCCTCTCAGCGCCGATACATGGGATGATGTGGCCTTGCCAATTGCCACAGCGGGATTTGAAGTTATTGCCTATGATCGACGGGGCTTTGGCCGCTCTGAGCAACCATGGACAGGCTATGACTACGATACCTTTGCTGATGATCTCGCCGATGTGATTGCTGCGACCAATGCAACCCAAGCAACGCTGGTTGGGTTTTCGATGGGTGGCGGTGAAGTGGCCCGCTATTTTCAGCGCCACAAGGGTGCCCATGTTGCCCAAGCTGCCCTGATTGGCTCGGTTGTGCCCTATCTTTTGCGCACCGATGATAATCCCGACGGCGTTGCTGCAAGCGTGTTTGAAACCATGCAAGCCCAAATAACCAAAGATCGCGCAGCCTTTTACGCAACCTTTTTCAAAGATTTTTATGGCGTCGGCGTAATTAGTCGGCCTGTTAGCCCTGAGGTGATTGCGTGGTCGCAACAATTGGCCATGCAGGCAGGCCTTAAAGCAACCCTCGACTGTATTACGGCGTTTTCGCAAACCGATTTTCGGCCTGATCTGACGGCAATCAATGTCCCGACCTTGGTCATTCATGGAACTGGCGATGCGATTGTGCCAATTGAGCCAACTGCCCGCGCTGTTGCCGCTGCCCTACCCAATGCCCAAGTTCATGAGTATGATGATGCACCCCATGGCCTTTTAGCCAGCCATAAAACCCAAGTCACCAGCGACTTGCTTGCTTTTTTACAAACCCACGCCTGATGTGAGTTAGACATCGTTGATGACCGTAAATGTCAGCACATCGATCCCAAATCGTGCCCGCAACACGGCTTTCACGACCAAATGCGTCACCTTGCTGGCAATGCGGGTCACCAATCCAC
>NZ_LGKP01000029.1 GCF_001306135.1 Herpetosiphon geysericola
GGTCGCTACACGATTTGAGAAACTGGCGCTCAACTATCTCGGATTCGTCCATCTGGCCATGATTCAACGCGTGGTTCGGCTCCTTGCCCCATCCACACCAGTATCCTGAATTATCAGACAGAGCCTAGAACATACATTGCTGCTTGAACCTAGCTGTATGGATAAAATCACTCATGTTGGTGCGGCAACCGATTGGCTCGGCCAAAAGCTCAATGCAGGCTTTGCGTTTCCGTAATGGATTTAAGATATCGTTGGGCAATTGGGTTCCATGCTTAATTCAGGCCTTCGTTGTAGAATAACGGCAGCTTCCTCCACGCTATGTTGCCCAAATTCTATGCGGAGCACGATTCTTGAGCCAACTCAGTAGCATTAAATCAACGCTTAGCCAGCTCAGCGGTGGTGCATTGTGGTATCACGGTACAAGCTGCGACCTCGAAAGTTTCGTCATTCGCGTTATCGATCCAACCACCCGTGAAATGCAATATTATCAATTGACCATCAACTGTGCTTGGCGTTTGCGTCAACACCACCAAGTAGTGCTCAGCAGCAATGATTACTGGTTTGAAGACGATAATTCTATTCGCTTCGAGCCAAGCGTCGCAGCATTTTGGGCCAAGCATAATCCCGCCAATTTAATTATTTGGGCGATTGAAGTACAGCCCCAGAGCGGCGATCTATGCTTTTCAATCAATCACAATTATCAACTCGATATTCTGATTGATGCAGCGGCTGGTGAACATTGGGTTTTATACCACGATGGGCTAAAAATTTGTAGTTATCGCAGCTAGGGGTTTATGCACGAAATTTCGCTCATTCAACAAAAACTGGCAACTTTGCTTAGTCAAGAGCTGTGGGAAGGCTTTGATGTTGCTGGTATCTTATGCTTACGGATTGGCGCAAAGCGCATGGTTATCAACCGCAAGCAAGAAGAAGTTGAGATTGGCCGCTATAGCTTGCACATTAGCGGCGCATGGCGCTTGTGGCAACATCAACGGATTATTATCGGCAGTAGCGATTGGTCGCAGCCTGACCCTGCTGGAATTGAACGTTCAGCTTTGCACAGTTTTTTATCCAACTTTTGGCCTCAATCATTGTTTATCCGCAGCATGCAAATTAATCGTATTGGTGATGTTAAATTACATTTGAGTAAAGGCTATTGCTTAGAATTGTTAATTAGTTCAACCAATAAGGAGTATTGGCGCTTGATCGATGACGATACTGACGAACATTTTATCGTTGAAGCGCATGATGATGAAGAAGATTGCGCGTAACCAAACAGCAGATCCTACGTACAAGCAGCATCAATAACAACGAAACGCGCAGGAGCAAAAGCATGAGATTGATATATGGATTGGTTTTAAGCTTGATCTTGGTTGGTTGCCAAAGTACAGCGCCAAATAGTAACTACAATCAATATCTTGATACAAAAATTAAAGAATTATATGGAAATCGGTTAAATAATTATCTAATCGTTGATATAGTCTATAAAAGTAAATCTGGCGATACCGAAGTCCAAATTATTGATCTAGAACGAAAACAATTAAATTATCTCCAATTCAATCAAGATTCACACGATACTTCTGAGATAAAAGCTATCGGCAATGATCAAATCGTTGAATATACTGATTGCAATCGGATGCTTGATAAGCTTAATATTGATCCCGAAGCTGCGATTGAGTTAGTTGTTAAGGCCAATCCAGAATTTGCCAATCAACCAACTCTAGCACTTTATAAACCCTATATTGGGGTTAGCAACTGTCTCAATCTATGGCAAGTTTCCATCCACAATCAATTGATAATGGTTAATGGCGAAACTGGCGAACTAAGCAAACCAGCAGGTTGGTAACTATCTCAACGCTACCACCAAGCTTCGAATATTGCTAACAGCCAGCAAGCGAGGCCTTTATTTCTTTAGCTCCTCTCGCTGATCACAATCAGAGCAACCTTAGTAGCATTTTCACGTACAAGTTGCGAGTTTCAAATTGAATTGAATGGAGTGGTTATGAATCAGCAACAGCTCGACAAATTCAACCTTATTGTTGGAGCATTTTTAGTTCCTACAGGAATTATGGTCATTTACCAGACTTTATCGAAGAATACGCTCTGGAATGGAATTTTTGGTGGGATTGGGCTTATTTTATTTGGATTAAGTTATCTTCTGCAGAAAAGAATAAATGGAACTGCAAAGATTATCCTTAGTACTAGCGCATTTGTATGTTTCGTGATTAATCTAGTTATTATATTTATTTAATCAGAAAGCGATTTCGCCATGCGTTTCCAGCATTGGATTATTGTCAGTTTATTGGTAGTATTCGCAAGTAGTCTTGGGGCTTATATTTGGCTGAATCAGCCAGAACCACGGCCAAGTCCGCCAGCTGGTTGGCAAACAATCGAACAAGCTGATTTGATTATTTCGTTGCCGCCAGAATATATCGTGCTCAATCCAACGCTGGCGAATGCCAACCAAGAATTTACTGAGACCTATAGTGGAACCTACAAAACCTTGGTAAAAATTGCCACTGATCCGGTTAAAATCGATTTTTTGGCGGTTAATCCTAAAAATGGCGATACGATTGCGATTGTAGATAAAGCGTATAGCAAAAATTATCTCTCTGTTTTTGATCAATTCGAGCATGTTGCTGATTTGATGATTGATGTTCGTAAGCACAATCAGCAGCCAGTGGATTTATATAGTGCGAGTGATCGCTCTAGAAAATACCATAAAGAGATCATCTTTCAAGTTTTTAGCGAAGAACTACAATTCCCTCAAAGTGAGCCTATTTTTGAATTAATTGGCCAGAATATTGTGCTCCTCGATAATTGATTACTTTAGGATAGGTATATGATGCAAGAGCGCCAACGCTTCAATACGATTTATAATGATTTATTGATAACTATGGATCAGAAAACTATATGGGGAGAAGATCGTAGATTTCTAGGTACAAGAGTTTTATTCAAAATATCTGTTGAACAAATTAGCTATGTTAAGTTGCGTAAACGTTTTATTTGGTTTGGCAGCCAAGGTTTTGAAATTAATTATCGCAGGCAACCAAAAGGCGCATTATTCGGCGTATTCTTTGCTTCAAACCAAATTCAGCAATGGATCGATGTGTTTAGCGCAGCGGGCATCAAAATTATCGCTTGACCAATACTAGGATAAACATCATGCAAGAACGAATTAATAATATTTTTGCGCGCCATCCGATGTCAGTGAGTTTCAATCAACAAGGCTTCTTCATTGAAGTATTTTGGATTTTTTTTATAAATCCAAAGTATCAGATCCCAATTGAACAAATTAGCTATATTAAGTTGCGCCAGAAATATGTTTTTTTTGGTAAGCAGGGATTTGAAATCAATTATCGTACACATCCAAAAGGCGCATTGCTTGACTTCTTCTTTGTTTCCAAGCAGCCCCAAGCCTGGATCGATGCGTTTACCACAGCTGGAATTAAGCTTATCCCAAACAATTAATTGGCAGTTATTCATTTACGTTGCGCGTATGCTCTTTTTTGATTCAAGAGGATAGGTTTTTATGCGTAGATTTATAAAGAATTATATTGGCATTGCAATTCCTTTTTTAATTTTTGCATCGTATCTTGTGGAATTTACCAAGATTGAGCAATCAGCCACAGCGTATAGCATAACGTATGCTAATGCAATTAATTTTCCAATTGTTATTGGTTTATATCTACTAACATTAATGTTATTTCTATGGATAATTACTCCACGTAAGCTCAAAATTTTGGCAATTAGTACATTGACCATCGGAAATTTGGTGTTTTTCCCGCGACTCATTCGGCAAGAATTTCGGCTGAGTGCTAGCGAATTAACGATTATTTCCTCGGGATATGTCGAATTTTTCGCATGGGATTCGCTGCAATCAATCACCCTGTATACGCAACGATCTGGCCGATCGTCAACAACCTATTGGAAAATGACTGATAAAAATGGCAACATCATCGCCAATGAGTTAGAAAATGGATTGATGGAGCAAAGCCGTGAGATCACTGAGCAATTTGCTACCAACCATGGTGTGACATTCGAGAATCAGGTTAATCCATAAGCCGATTAATGACGAACTGTTGCTGAACAATGATCGAAAGGTTGATCATGAAGTTTCGGCTTAAACATGAGTATTTGGTTAGCGGCCTGCTCTATGGCGCAGCGCCATTGTTGCTGTATGCCTTGCTCGATTCGCTGTGGCTCGGCCTATTTTTAGGTTTTTGGTTGGTGGTTGGCCTGATTCGCTGGTTTACAGCGATTGTATGGAGGCCATGGATGGTCTGGCTTGGCTATGCAGCAACGCTTGGTTTGGCGGCGCTGATTATGGCTCTCGGTATGCAACCAACAACTGTAAGTTTGTATTTTTTGGCTTGGCTCGTCGCAGGAGTGGTGGCGAGCATGCTGCTTAATCGTTATTAAACCGCAACGCCATCCCCTTATAACTAGGCCTCAAAAACGCCCGCGTACCAGCAATTTTCTGCTAAGATAGCCCTTGCATAGAAATTATGCTGATTACTTTGCAATGGGGAGCTTTGAACTATGACGCTCGGTGTGGTTGTGCTTGCTGCTGGTCAGGGAACGCGCATGCGTTCGAGCTTACCGAAAGTTTTACATCCTGTTGCCGGATTGCCATTAGTTGAGCATGTTACCCGTCTGGCCGATGCGATCGGCGCACAGCAGATTGTATTGGTCGTGAGCGAAGATACGTTAGCACCAATTAGCGCTGCCTTTGGCCATCGCTATCGCTATGTGGTGCAACATGAACGGCTTGGTACAGGCCATGCGGTGGCTCAAGCCCGCGCCGAACTTGAAGGCAAGGTCGATGAAGTGCTGGTGTTGTATGGCGCTGATCCATTGATGCGCCATGAATCGCTGCTCGAATTGCTGGCAGCTCGCCGCACGAGTAATGCCAAGGCCGCAATCGTGACCTTCCAAGCTGATCCACCAACTGGCTATGGCCGAATTGTGCGCGACGAGCATGGCGCAGTTCAGGCGATTGTCGAAGAACGCAACGCCAGCCCCGAACAGCGCCGGATTACTGAAGTGAACCAAGGCGTAGCGCTCTACGATGGCGCTTGGCTTTGGAACGCCCTCGATCAAGTGCAGCCCAATAGCTTGAATGGCGAATATTATTTGACTGATTTAGTGGAGATTGGCTTGCGCGAACAGGGCGCTGGCGCAATAGCTGCTATTCAATTACGCGACCCCGATGAAGCGTTGGGGGTCAACGACCGGATTCAGTTGGCCCAAGTTGGGGCAATTTTGAATGCACGCAAGCTACGCGCCCTGATGTTAGCAGGCGTAAGCATCGTTGATCCAGCCAGCACCTTTGTTGACCAAGATGTGCAAATTGGCATTGATACGACCCTGCTGCCGGGGACGATCCTCAAAGGCCGCACCACAATTGGAGCCAATTGCACGATTGGACCAAACAGCTTGATTGAAGATTCGCAGATTGGTGAGCATTGCAAAATTAGCTATTCCGTGGTTGAGCAAGCGCGGATGGAGTTGGGAGCCAATATTGGGCCATATGGTCACCTGCGGCGGGGAGCACACCTGATGGAGCATGTCCACATGGGCAACTTCGGTGAAGTGAAAAACGCAATCCTTGGCCCTGGCACCAAGATGGGCCATTTTTCCTATATTGGCGATGCCACAATCGGCGAGAATGTTAATATTGGTGCAGGCACCATTACCTGCAACTTTACTGCTGATGGCAAGAAGCATCGCACTGAAATTGGCGCGAATGCTTTTATTGGCTCCGATTCGATGTTGCGTGCGCCAGTCAAAATTGGCGAGGGCGCAATTACCGGAGCAGGTTCAGTTGTGACCAAAGATATACCTGATGGCGGCGTTGCCGTGGGTATGCCAGCCCGCGTCATTCGCCACCGCAAGCCTGAGCAGAGCGAGAACGAGTAGGTTTGGGTTTTTCAATTTGACCAATTACTAACTTGGGGGGCATCGAATGGACGGGCGATTGCAGATTTTTACGGGGAATGCCAACATCCCGTTAGCTCGCAGTATCGCATCGCATCTCAATTTGAATCTCGGTCGGGCGATTGTCGGCGTTTTCAAGAATGGCGAAACTCGGGTGCAGCTTGAAGAAAACGTGCGTGGCTCAGACGTATTCATCGTACAATCCTTAACTACGCCAGTTGATCATCACCTCATGGAATTGTTGTTGATGATCGATGCCCTACGCCGAGCTTCGGCTCAACGGGTAACAGCGGTTATTCCTTACTATGGCTATGCCAAGCAAGAGAAGAAAACCACTGGGCGTGAGCCAATCTCAGCCAAATTGATCGCCAACTTGATTGCTACTGCTGGAGCCGATCGGGTGTTGACCATGGATTTGCATGCGCCAGCAATCGAGGGCTTTTTCGATATTCCAGTTGATCATTTGCAAGCTGGGCCATTGATTGCCGATCACTTCCGCAGCCGCAACATGAAAAATGTCGTGGTGGTCTCGCCAGATGCTGGCGGCGTGGGTCGGGCCAATAAATTCCGCGAACGCATCGGCGCAAGTTTGGCAATTATTGCCAAGCAACGCCCAGCGCCCGATGTTTCCGAAGTTGTCGAAATGGTCGGCGACGTTGCAGGCAAACACGCGGTGATCTTCGACGATATGATTTCAACTGGGGGAACTTTGGCCGAAGCAGCCAAAACCCTCAAAGAACGGGGCGCAATTAGCGTTGTGGCCTGTGCAACCCACGGCATCTTTGCTGGCAACGCTGTCGAATTGCTGGGCGATTCGGTGATGGAAGAAGTGTTGGTTACCGACACAATTCCCTTGCCACCTGAAGCAGGTGCAGCGCGGATTGCCCAAATTTCGGTGGCCTCGCTGTTTGCAGAAGCCATCATTCGGATTCACAAAGACCTTTCATTGAGCGCACTCTTTAGCTAAACTCAACTTACAGATACCCTTAATCAAGCGCTGCTAGCTTTGGTTCTAGCAGCGCTTTTTGTTTGGAGCAGAGCAAAACTTGCCCTCCTGAAGAGATGCGTTAGAATAGCCCTGACCTTAAAGGAGTTTCGTGCATGGGTTACACCATCCTGAGCATTGCCTCAACCTCATTTTTTGCTGATTACGGCGCGCATGTTCGCATTTGGGAAGAAACCCGCGCCCTGCAAAAATTAGGTCATCGCATTGTAATTGCAACCTACCATAACGGCGATAATATGCCAGGCTTTGAAATTCGCCGCTCATGGGACGTGCCCTGGGTCAAGCGCACGATGGTCGGGGCTTCGCATCATAAAATGTATTTGGATGTGGCACTTTCATGGCGGGCCTTGCGCGTTGCCATGGAAATCAAGCCCGATTTGATCCATGCCCATATTCACGAATCGGCCTTGATTGGCAGCGTACTTTCGCGCATGTTCAAGGTTCCATTGGTGTTCGATTATCAAGGCAGCCTGACCGCCGAAATGCTCGATCACGGCTTTCTCAAGCGCGATGGCATGTTTTATAAGCCGTTTCACTGGCTTGAAGATAAAATTAATCGGACTGCCGATGCGGTGCTGACCAGCTCCTTTAATGCAGCCAATATGCTGCGCGACGATTGGCAATTTCCAGCTGATCGGCTCTACACCGTGCCTGATAGCGTCAATACTGATCGTTTCAAGCCGTTCGATGGATCAGCAGAGTGGACAGTTGAACGCGAACGAATCCGCAGCGAATTAGGCATTCCTGCAGGCCGCAAAATTGTGGCCTATCTTGGCTTGCTCGCAGCCTATCAAGGCACCAACGTCTTGCTCGAAGCCGCCCGGATTATTCGTCAGCAGCGCGATGATGTGCATTTCTTGATTATGGGCTATCCCGATGTGCGTTCGTATTTGGCTTTGGCCGAATCGCTGGGTGTGAGCGATATTGTGACCATGCCAGGCCGCATTTTATACAAAGATTGTCATGCCTATTTGGCCTTGGGCGATGTCGCAGTTGCGCCCAAAATGTCGGCAACCGAAGGCGCTGGCAAAATCCCCAACTATATGGCGATGGGCTTGCCTGTTATCACCTTTGACACCCCAGTCAGCCACGAAATTTTGGGCGATGCTGGAGTCTATGCCAAATTTGGCGATGCGCAATCGCTGGCCGACGAAATTCTGGGCTTAATCGATAATCCCGAGCGACGGCATAATTTGGCTCAAACGGTGCGCACACGGGCGGTCAACGAACACTCGTGGGAGCTAGCTGCGCGCCAGATCGAAGCAATTTATGAGCGGGTTTTGGCCAAACGCGCTGGCAATCCATTGCCCGAATTTCCCACCAGCTTGCAACGCGAACAAGGTTCGTAAAACAGGATAAGCAACGGAACCACGAAGGACACGAAGCGCACGAAGGATGAGGCTATTGGCTTTTGGCTTTTAATTTCATCCCTCATCCTTACGGTCGCTCTGCGCCTCTGCGTTAAAAAATTGATCCACGAAGGACACGAAGAGCACGAAGGTTGCGTTTGCCCTCGTCTAGTCCCCGACCCCTGACCCCCAGATCATCTAATTGACGCGATCTAGAAAATCGAGGGTGATGCGATACAGTTCATCAAGCTCTGGAGAACGATCAACTGCCTGCAAATAATGCGACATGCCAGCAAAAAAATAGCTTTCGACTTCAACGCCTAAGCCACGCCATTGGGCCGCCAAAAATTCCGATTGGCTGGCGGGCACAACTTCATCGGTACGGCTGTGCAGCAACAAAATTGGTGGCAAATCGGCCCGTGGGTGCAATTGAGCAGAATAGGTTGCATAGCGCTGAATTTGCTCGTCGGGATAGCCCAAGGCAATCAGGGCTTGATCAAGCCCAAACGGCGGCATAAAAGTTCCAGCCACAAAATTCTCGCGCATGGCAAACAAATCGCTAATTGGCCCGAGCAAGACCACGCCAGTAAATCCAACATCATCTTGGAGCAAACGCAAAACGTGGAGGCTACTATAACTGCCTGCCATAATCGCCACGCGGCTGCCATCGACGCCCACGAACGAGCCACCACGGACCAAGGCCAACAAGCGTTTAAGGTCGGCAATATCGGCTTCGAGGTCGAGGCTGTAGGCTGGGCCAACCGCCAACACACTATAGCCACGCTCAGCCAAGGGAATACTGACGCTTTCCCATTCATCTGCAGGCCCAGGATAGACCGCAAGCATCAAGGGCAATAGATGATTGGTTGTGGTAATTGGTCGATAGAGCAAGGTTAATTGCTGCTCGCCCTTATCGCCCCAGACTTGCACTTGTTGGCGCAAGGCTTGGGTTGGATAGGGCGTGCTGCGGCTGACAACGCTGGTCGAGCCAATTAGCAGCTTTTCGACTGGCGCAAAACTAGGCGCAATTGCTGGGGCAAGTTGCACATCGTGCTGAATTGAATCATTATGCAGATCAACAGCACTCAAATCGTCGCGATAGCTGGGTGCAGTAACCAACAATCGATAGTTGTTTGCTGGCAGATTGGCGAGCGTATAACAGCCCTGATTGTTGCTGCTCGCCCGATGGAGTTTGCCATTGCGCTCGCTGACGGCCACAATTGCTCCAGCGATTGGTTGCTGATGGGCATCGCGAATACAACCGCTAATCCTGTGATTGGCTGGTTGCTGGCTTGCAGTTTGGCCTGCGCCACGCCATTGATCAAATTGATAGCGCAAGGTATTGCGAATTGGCCAAATCGTCACATTATCGGTCGTCAAAAACCAGATGCAGCCGATTGCCAACAGGCCAACGATAATGCCCAAAAGCTTGCGCCAAGAACGCTTAAACCAGTGCATAGCTTGCTCCTTTGATGAAGGTTTATTTGGTGTCGCTGCTTTTAACTTGGATCAGCATTTTGCGCTTAGCCGAAACCAGCAATTGCTTGCACTTCAGTATGGCTTAATTTGGCTGGCCAAACCAGTGGCGCTCCTGGCAATTACTGTCGATTAAGCCTGCTCAATTGGCTAGATAGTTGGCAAGCGCCAAAAATAACGCATAATAGCACTATTCATGGCAGGAAATGCAGCGAGACCAAGGGAGAACTGTTGATGGTCGAAGCACATTTATTTGGATTTGGCATTGCCTTGTGGCTGGCGTTGTTTATCGCCACCCGCACCCACCAGCATTCAAAGCTTTTTTGGGCAATCAATGCTAGTTTGTTGGGCTTAATTGGCTTTTTTGGCTCAGGCGTAATCGGCAGCGAGGTCTCAAATCTGGCCCAATTGATTGGGCTTGAACGTGGGTTTTGGTGGAGTTCGGTGCTTCCAATCAGCGCTTGGTTGATGGTTTGCAGCCTTATCCATCAAACCTTGCAGCCAAGCATCGCCAGCATCGCCATGCCGGAGCGTTGGCTAACAGGCATTATTGGCGGGTTCATGATCGGGCTTGGCAGCTTCAGCAATAGTCTGTTGAATTATGCAGAACCAGTGACGCTCGCCAGCGGCAGCCAAATTATCGGCACTGGCCAAGCCTACCCAATCTATAGTGCCTATGTGATGGGCTGTGTGAGCGCGGCGCTTTGGCATTTGGTTGCAAGTTGGCGCATTGCCGAAAGCGGGATTGCACGGCGCAGTTTGGCCAGCTTAGTGCTTGGGGCGTTATGCTTTCTGCTTGGCACAAGCATTTTATTGGCGCGGCTGATTAGCACTGGCACATGGTCGATGTTGTATGGCTATGTGCCGATTTTTGCTGGCTTATTGATTAGCGGCTTTAGTTTGGTACGCTTTGGTTTGTTGCTCCAAGGCCAAAATGTGCTGCGCGATTTGATTTATAGCTTTTGCGAAATAAGCATTTTGGCGCTGCTCTATTTGGTCAGCGTGAATATTCTTGATTTGCTGCGCCCAAGCCAATTGGCCTTGCTATTGGCCTGTGTCATTATCAGCCACACGGGGCTTGATCGCGGGCGACGCTGGCTTGATCGCTTATTTTTCTCGCGTGCTGAGCAAGCAGCCCGTAGCCAATCGCGTGAATTCGCCGTTGCCTTGGCCTCGACACCCACGCCAACGCTTGCACCAACGCAGGTCGCTGCCAAGCCCGATAAAACCTGGAACGATGCAGTGCGGCGGGCAATTAGCGGCTTGAAAAATCCAGTGCAACTCGCCCAAAATTCCTTGTTGAGCAGTGCTTTAGTTAGCCATCTGTTGCAAGCCAAAGAGCTAGAAGATAATCGCTTGAATCGTAGCGCCATCACCCGCGAACTATTGTTGCAAGCAATTGAGCAATTACGGCCTGATGCTACTACCCCAAACTTGGGTGCTGGCGATGCATGGCGCTGGTACAACGTCCTGTATCTGCCCTATGTGCGCGAGATCAACCGCAAAACCGCAATCGATTGGCTGCGCCGAGGGTTAAGCGATCCGTTGATTGATCCAAGTGTGTTGAGTTGGTTGGCCGATATTGATGAGGATACGTTTTATAAGTGGCAGCGCCGAGCCTCGGATGTGATTGCAGCACAACTTTGGGAACAACAGTTGAAGCTATTGCAACCTGATGCTTAATCACGATGACGGGGCGGATCATTTCACCTTATCCGCCCCGTGAGCCAATTCTTGCGAGCGGTTGCGCCATCAATCGCGCCAAAGCCACAGAAGCAGCATATTAATCACCACCGCTCCAGCAAAACCGACTGCTAGTTTGGGCCGATTAGCCATTACCAGCGCCACCACACCTAGGCCAAGCATTGCACCCTTGAGCCAGAACGTCAGCGATGGATCGAGCGGTCGGGCTGCTTTGGGCGCTAGAAATATACCCCACACTACCGCAGCCAGCAGCGGAGCGGCCAAACCAAGCATAATCCTAGGCCAGCCCTGGATCGTGGTGAAGCCCCAGTAGCCAAGCGCCGCCAGCATACACAGTTCCAACAGAAAGGCCACCGCAAGATTGATCGATCGAAGAATTGCCATACAGATGTCCTCAGCACGCGCGGCTGGACGACCAGATCAAGGCCACCAGTATCCAAGAATCGAAAAAAGCAACGGCTCGTGTAGTCACAATTGCCCATCAGCATGCACCAACGTGACAGCATATCGAGCGGGTCGCGCTATGAGAGCAGCGATCACCCCGTCGTGAGCGTGATCAACTCGTTCCAAAATAGCCCTGCTAAACAACCCACACAATCGGAGCTTAGAATAGTGCTTAAACGAACATAGAGCAAAGAATCCAGAACAAACTTTGTTCCAATATTCTATGCTCTATGTTCTATGCTCTATGCTCTTAGTCTAGCCAATCATCGTGCCAGCAACGGTATTTTCGCGGCGAGCTTCGATCACATCCTTGACCCGATTGAGTTTATCCAAAATGCGACTAAGTTGATCGATGCTTTCGATGCGGATAGTCGCCAGCAAGGTTGCCCGCCCGTGATGTTTATTATCCAATTGCTGGACTGCTTGAATGTTGATGTTGCCATCAGCAATCGCATTGGTCACGTCACGCCAAAGTCCAACCCGATCCCAAGCTTCGATACGAATTGGTACAGGATACGACTGTTTTTCAGTTGCTCCGCCCCATTCAACATCGATCAAGCGTTCGCGATTGCGTTCATGCAAAACGTTATAACAATCCATGCGGTGAACCGTGATCCCATGGCCCCGCGTTGTATAGCCAATGACCGCCTCAGGATAAACTGGATTACAACAGTGAGCGATGCGGGTATACACATCGGCCTCACCACGCACCGTAATTGTGCCTTGCTTGACCGGCTTCGATGGCGGGGCAATCGTGGGAATCGCCGCCAGCGGTTCATCCTCGGTGTTTTTATCGCTCAGCACCCGCTGAATTGCTTGGCGCGGCGAGAGATCGCCATTGCCAATTGCCGCCAGAAAATCTTCACTATTTTTCATGGCGTTGGCGCGCAGCAACTCTTCCATGGTTGGGCGCACGCCTAAGCGTTTGAGTTCTTTTTCAATTAATTCGCGGCCAGCAGTGATGTTGACATCGTTTTCTTGGCGCCGAAACCAGCGTTTGATATGGGTGCGGGCACCATTCGATTTAACATATTCCAGCCAGTCGCGAGAAGGGCCGCGCGGCACTTTGCTGGTCACAACATCGACAATTTCGCCGTGTTGCAGCTGATAATAAAGCGGCACAGGTTTGTTGTTGACCCGCGCGCCAATACAGCGATTGCCAACCTCGGAGTGAATCCGATAGGCAAAATCAATTGGGGTTGAGCCTTTTGGCAAGTCAATAATTTTGCCCTTGGGCGTTAGCACAAAGACCTGATCGCGCAGCACATCTTCTTTGACCGACTCGAAAAACTCAGTCGGATCAAGGTCGCGCTGGCCGTTGATTGCTGAACGCAGCCAAGCCAATTTGGTTTCAAATGATTGATCGTTGCGATTGCCAAAGCCTTCTTTATAGCGCCAGTGCGCTGCAATCCCATATTCCGAGACTTCGTGCATTTCGTAAGTTCGAATTTGGACTTCACATGGCTGCTCGCCTGGAATCACCACAGTTGTATGCAGCGAACGATACATGCTCTCTTTGGGAACAGCAATATAATCGTCAAATTCGCTCATAATTGGAATCCAAGTCGAGTGGACAAGGCCCAACACACGGTAGCATTCATCAACAGTTGTGACCATCACCCGTACAGCCAATTGATCAAAGATTTGATCAAGGCTAACACCCTTGCGCTCCATTTTGCGCGCAATCGAATAGATATGTTTGGGGCGGCCAGTTACTTCAGCTTTAATGTTATCGCGATCAAGAATCTGTTTGAGGCGAGCGATGACCCGTTGCACGATCCGCTCGCGGGTTTCGCGGCGCAAGTTGAGCTGGCGCCCAATTTCGCTATACTTTTCTGGGTTCATATAGCGAAACGAAAGGTCTTCAAGCTCCCACTTGAACTGCCAAATCCCTAGGCGATGGGCGAGCGGTGCATAGACTTCAAGGGTTTCGCGGGCGATGCGTTGCTGTTTGTCGGGGCGCATTGCGCCAAGCGTGCGCATATTGTGCAAGCGGTCGGCCAGCTTAATCAGCACCACGCGCGGATCATCGGCCATCGCAATAAACATTTTGCGATAGGTAATGGCTTGGGCTTCTTCGATGCTTTTGGCTTCGAGCTTGCTCAGTTTGGTTACGCCATCGACGATATGCGCGACTTCACGGCCAAAATCGGCCCGAATTTGATCGAGCGTAATTGGCGTATCTTCAACCACATCGTGCAAAAGCGCCGCTGCAACCGATTCGGGGTCGAGCTTCATATCGACCAAAATATGGGCCACTTGCACCGGATGCAAAAAATATGGCTCGCCCGATTTGCGCACTTGCGGGGCGTGAGCCTCTTTGGCCAAATCCCACGCTCGTTCGATCAGCTGAAACTCATCAAGCGGCCAATAGGTACGCATGCGGCTAATTAGCGCTTCGCTTTCATGAACTTGCGGCGAACTAGCGGGAGTGGCGGTGGTGTGTTTTGGGCTCTCGCTATGGGTAACATCATCATTATAAGAACTAGGCATATGAGGTGCGAGGTCCATAATGACCCTCGTTTCTAGCGGCATTGCGCTGTTGTGTCGCGATCCATTTTCTGCTGATTGTAGCGAACAGATTAACACGCCCCTATACACATGTCAAGCAAATTGCATCCCGCAATGACGCAGCGTGTTATGCAGTTTACCCAAAAGCCAATTGACACATTGCACAAATTAACATAGAATGGCTTTAACTCTGATTTAACACACCTCTGGTCTAAATCCAATTTGTTCGCCAACTTTTTGCCCAACCAAAAAACTCAACTCGTCAACCTGACGAACTAGGTTTCCCCTCCTGCAATGATGCAGAATGCACCAATGAAGGCTCTCCCGCAGCGATGACGCTGGTGGTTTACCCAACGTTTCTTTGTGCTACCTGAAAATGCGCCATGGTATAGGGCAGCGTTGCTAACGCCGTCGCGTATTTGCCAACTCCCTGCGCGAAAGGAGACCTCGCATGAACCGCCTGTTGTATGACCCACGCTTTGAACATGATGCATGTGGCATTGGCTTTGTCGCTCGAATTGATGGAAAACCAACCCATGCAACAGTGAGCTTAGCCCTCGCGGCGCTTGGCAGTCTGACCCATCGCGGTGGGATTGCCGCCGACGGTCTGACAGGTGATGGCGCTGGCCTCTTAACCACGATTCCGCGCGCATTTATGGCCCGTGAATTAGCTGCCCGCCGGATTTTGGCGAACCCGCAGCGGATTGCGGTTGGCATGATCTTTCTGCCCACCAGCAACACCGAACGCGCCCGCGAACTGATCGACGATGCGCTCGTCTGGCGAGGCTTACGACCGCTTGGTTGGCGTGAAGTACCGCTTGATCGTGAGCAACTTGGCCCGATTGCCCGTGATATTTGCCCACAGATTGAGCAAATTTGGGTCGATCGCCCAGCAACGATGGACGACGATAGCTTTGAACGGGAACTCTACCGCGCCCGCCGCCGCGCCGAACGCACCGCCCTCGCCGAGAACATCGACCTCTACATTCCTTCACTTTCTTGTCGCACGATTGTCTATAAAGGCCTCATGTTGCCCAGTCGCTTGGCCTTGTTCTACCCCGATTTGGCCGATGCAGACTATAGCGCCAGCGCTGCGGTCTACCACCAACGCTATTCCACCAACACCATGCCAACGTGGAGCCGCGCCCAACCCTTCCGCGTCGTCAGCCACAACGGCGAAATCAACACCTTAACTGGCAATGTGAACTGGATGCGTGCTCGCGAAGCCCATCTCTCAAGCCCATTGCTTGGTAATGTGCGCGAACTTGCGCCGATTGTCGACGAACGCGGCAGCGATTCAGCCCAATTTGATAATGTGCTAGAGCTGTTGGTCCGCGCTGGTCGCGACGTGCGCCATTCCTTATTAATGATGATGCCCGAAGCTTGGGAACATATCGATGATCTGCCCCAAGATGTGCGTGATTTCTACCAGTGGCACGCCAATTTGATGGAAGCATGGGACGGCCCCGCCGCCATGACCTTCTGTGATGGCAAAATTGTTGGTTCAGCCTTAGATCGCAACGGCTTGCGCCCAGCCCGCTATATCGTCACCGATGATGGTTTAGTGGTTGTGGGCAGCGAAGTCGGCGCAACGCCAGTCGACGAAGATCGGATTATTCGCAAGGGTCGGCTTGGCCCAGGCCAAATGATCGCCGTCGATTTGATTAAAGGCCAATTGTTGGATAATACCGCTGTCAAAGCCATGTTTGCAGCCCGCCAGCCCTACGGCCAATGGCTGCAAAATAAGAGCGTCGATTTGGCCGAATTGGTTGCCGCCTACACCGAAGCCGAAGTCGAACTCAACCCCGACGATTTGCTCCGTTTGCAAGCAGCCTTTGGCTATACCGACGAAAACTTGGCGATGGTGCTCAAGCCAATGGGCCGCGAAGGCGCTGAACCAATTGGCTCGATGGGCGATGACACCCCAATGGCGGTCTTCTCAAACCTTGCCCGCCCAGTCTATGGCTACCTTAAACAACGCTTTGCAGAAGTTACCAACCCACCAATCGATCCCTTGCGCGAACAATTGGTGATGTCGCTCTCAATTCGCTTAGGGCCACGCCACAATATTTTGATCGAGCGGCCCGACCAAGCCCACCAAATTGCCTTGGCTAGCCCAATTTTGCGCAACATCGAGTTGGCAGCCTTGCGCGCTTGCCCAGATCGTAGCTTTGGCACCGCCACCTTGGATACAACCTTTCCAGTTACCGACGATGCCCAATGGATTGAACATGCGCTTGATGATTTGTGTAGTAGCGCCGACCGCGCCTTAGATACTGGCGCAACAATCCTTGTCTTGAGTGACCGTGAAGTTGCCCCACAACGAATCGCCATCCCAACCGTCTTGGCACTTGGCGCAGTTCACCATCATCTAATTCGAACTGGGCGGCGCTCAACCTGCTCGTTGATTGTCGAAACTGGCGAGGCTCACGAAGTGCATCATGTGGCAGTCTTAGTGGGCAACGGCGCTGAAGCCGTCAACCCATATGTTGCAATCGCCACCATTCGCGAAATTGCCAAAGAACGCTCACGCACGCCCATCACTGCCGACCAAGCAGAAGATAATTATGTACATTCGTTGGAAAAAGGCTTGCTCAAAGTTATGTCGAAAATGGGCATTTCGACGGTTGATAGCTACTGCGGAGCGCAAATCTTCGAAGCGATTGGCTTGAGTGATGCAGTCATTGCCCGTTGTTTGACTGGCACACCATCACGCTTTGGCGGCGCCGATTGGCAACGCTTGGGCCGCGAAAGCTACCAACGTCATGCCCAAGCCTTTGGTTTGGAAAAACCAGCCCTCAGCCACCCAGGTTTGTACAAATTCCGCAAAGATGGCGAATATCACGCCTTCCAGCCAGCAGTGGTGCATGCTTTGCAAAAAGCAGTGCGAGCAGCAGTCGATAATGGCGCAGATTTCGAAGCGGGCTATGCGACCTATCGCGAATATAGCGACTTGCTGAACAAACGCCAACCATCCGACCCACGCGATTTGCTGGATTTTGTGGCAACCGAGCCAATTGCAATTGACGAAGTTGAATCAATTGAAACGATTGTCAAACGCTTCTCGACCGCCGCAATTTCCTATGGTTCGTTGAGCGCCGAAGCTCACGAAACCTTGGCCGTAGCCATGAATCGGCTCGGCGGCATGAGCAATAGCGGCGAAGGCGGCGAAGATCCAGCGCGCTTTGGCACCGAAAAAGTCAGCGCGATCAAGCAAATTGCCTCAGGTCGCTTCGGAGTTACGCCCAGCTACCTGATGAACGCCCGCGAATTGCAAATCAAAATGGCGCAAGGCTCCAAGCCAGGCGAGGGTGGCCAAATTCCAGGCAATAAAGTCACCGAAGACATTGCCCGCACCCGCCACACCACGCCAGGCGTAACCTTGATTTCGCCACCACCCCACCACGACATCTATTCAATTGAGGATTTGGCTCAACTGATTTACGACATGCGCACGATCAACCCTACTGCTGCGGTTTCGGTCAAGCTGGTGTCTGAAATGGGGGTTGGCACAATTGCGGCAGGTGTGGTCAAAGGTGGCGCTGATGTGGTGTTGATTAGTGGCAATTCGGGCGGCACTGGCGCTTCTCCGTTGTCATCAATCAAAAACGTTGGGATTCCATGGGAAATTGGCTTGGCCGAAACTCAACAAACCTTGATGCTCAATCAACTGCGTGATCGCGTGCGGGTGCGGGCCGATGGTGGCTTGCGCACTGGCCGCGACGTGGTTATGGCCGCATTGCTTGGCGCAGATGAATATTCCTTCGGCACCTCAGCGCTGATTGCTGAAGGTTGTGTGATGGCTCGCGCATGCCACAACAACACCTGCCCAGTTGGGATTGCCACTCAGCGTCCTGATTTACGCGCCAAATTCCCGGGCAAGCCAGAGCATGTGATGGCTTTTATGCAGTTTATCGCCCAAGAAGTGCGCGAATTATTGGCCCAACTCGGTGCTCGCAGCCTCAACGAAATTATTGGCCGCGTCGAATTATTGCGCCAACGCCAAACCAACAACCCCGACCACGATGCGCTTGATCTTAGCCCATTGTTGGGCTTGGCCAACGCTGGCCCACGCCGCTTCAACGGCATGCCCCAGTTAGTTGGCATCGATCGGCTCAATCAATTTTTGGTCGATAGTGCCTTGCCAAGCGCCAAAGCTGGTCAAGAAGTGATTATCAACGCCGAAATCACCAACGAAGATCGCTCAACGGGCATCACCTTGGCAGGCGAGTTGGCGCTGCTCAAAAACACTGGTCACGTCACCATGAATTTTGCTGGCAGCGCAGGCCAAAGCTTTGCCGCCTTCGCGACGCGCGGCATGCAACTCAACTTGGTTGGCGATGCTAACGATTATGTTGGCAAAGGCTTGGCTGGTGGCGAAGTTGTAATCAAGCCACGTCCTAATGCTCAATTCCTCGCTCACGAAGCCACAATTCTTGGCAACACTGCTCTATATGGAGCAACCAGCGGCAGCTTGTATGCTGCTGGCCGCGCTGGCGAGCGCTTCGCAGTGCGCAATAGTGGCGCAGTTGCGATTATCGAAGGCATTGGAGAACATGGCTGCGAGTATATGACTGGCGGTACGGTGGTGGTGCTCGGCAGCACTGGCAATAACTTTGGCGCAGGCATGAGCGGTGGTCAGGCCTTTGTCTACGACCCCAGTCAACGCTTCCTTGGGCGGCTCAACGACGAAATGGTGATTGCAGAACGGGTTGCCTCGCCATTGGTCGCCGACCATTTGCGCGAACTAATCGAACGCCACGCGGCACTGACGGGAAGTGTCTTGGCCAACGAAATTCTCGCCAACTGGGAAGATCAGCAATCAGCCTTCTGGCACGTTATCTCCAAGGCCGCCCACGCTGCGGCAGCCCACAATAACCAACCAGAATTGACCAAAGTCGCCGCTTAACGCTAGTCACTCCTTCACACACACCAAACACCAGCGATCAAGGTTGATCGCTGGTGTTTGTTTAGGCGCTTTAAACAGCTGCCTAGTAGTGCTAAGAAGTAAAAATTTAATAAAGAATACCACAAGCGTAAGCATGTTCGTAAGGTTGGCACTTTAGGCTGCTTATTAATGGGCAATTTAGATTAAACGATCAATTCAGCTATTGAGAACACTATGAGCGACCAACCAGTAGCAGAAGCAGCAGCTTCAAATAAGCTTCAATCAGCCCTCAATGTTGAGGTTGCGTTTGCTCTCCGCCCAACCGTAACCGGCTTGGGTTTTTTATATTTGTTATTTAGCATCGCCCATGCTTTGGTGCTGCCAGCCCCAATTAAGCTGCCAATGGTGATTGTTGCGCTTTTGAGTGTGCTCTTTTTTGCTTTTTGGTGGTGGCGCTTGCAACACTGGCGGCCATCCGCCGAGTTCGCCCATCCACTGGCGACGCTGTTTATTCTGGTCGCGGGCTTCAACAGCATTTTGCATATTTGGCTTAGCGGCGAGATTCACCAAAGCACCAACATTGCCTTTATTTTGATTGGCACTGGCTGTTTGTTGCTCTCGTGGAACTGGTTTATTGTCGGGATTGGCGCAACCTTGATGGCGTGGCTGGCGGCAATTAGCTCATTGCCAAGCTCGCCATTAACCATGCATTTTATTTTTATGTTGGTAAGCGCCACGGTTGCTGCCGCTACTATTCAAGGTATTCGCATGCGCACAGTTCGCGGCCTAATTGCCCTGCGCATGCAAGAAAGCACCTATAAATACGAACTACAAGAAGCATTAATTCAAATCAAAATGAGCGAGGAGCGCTTTCGGGCCTTGGCCGAAGCCACGTCCGAAGGCGTGGTGCTACAAGATGAAGGCGTGGTGATGGATGCCAACGAACGCTTTGGCGAGATGTTTGGCTATCATCGCGATGAGATTATTGGTCACTCACTGCGCGAATTTGTTGAGCCTCAATCGCTACAAAAAGCTATGCACAAATTTAAAGATGGTGATCCCTACGAGGTGACGGCGCTGCGCAAAGATGGCAGCACCTTCATCGCTTTGGTTTTAGGCACAAATCTGCCCTATAGCAACCGCGTGGTGCGGGTTGCAGCGGTGCGCGATATTACCGAACAACGCCATTTTGAAAACTTATTGCTCAGCGCCAAAGACCAGGCCGAAGCTGCCAACCGCGCCAAAAGCACCTTCCTCTCAACCGTCAGCCACGAATTGCGCACGCCGCTCAACGCGATTGTTGGCTATAGCGAAATGATCTACGAAGATTTAATTGACCGTAGCATGCCCGAATTGGCAATGGATATGACGCGAATTCGCAGCGCCAGCGATCGCTTGCTGAGCCTGATCGACGGCGTGTTGACGATTACTGATCTTGATGCAGAAGTGGTGCGTTTAGAACACGAAACGATCGATTTAGCGCTGGCGATTGGCAGCGTCAGCGACCAACTGCAAACCAAAGCCCAAGAAAATAAAAACACTATCCAATTGTTGGGCAGCCAAACCTGGGGTTCGGTTGTGACTGATGATCATAAACTGCGCATGATTATTTACCATCTGCTGGATAATGCGATTAAATTCACCCACGCTGGCTTGATCAGCATCTCGGTGCAGCGCTTGCAACACGCTGCTGGCGGCTGGCTCGAAATCGCCATTCGCGATACTGGCATTGGCGTGGCTCACGAACAATTCGAGCGTATTTTTGAACCATTTGTGCAGGCCGATTCCTCGGCAACCCGCCAATATGAAGGCACTGGTTTGGGTTTAGCAGTTGGTTTGCGGCTAGCCAAAGCCTTGGGTGGCACAATCGAGCTTGATAGCCGCTTGGGCCTTGGCTCAACCTTTACCTTGCACCTGCCCGAGCATCCCCCACACCCTAACCAACAGTTAAGCCAAATGTCCCACGCACAGGCCTAGTCTGGCATCCCAACATAAGCTATAATCAACCTAGCCGCATGAGATGAAGCGGGTAGGATTCGCCCATTGCATTTAATTTCCATCACGCTTCAACATTTGCACCAAAATTGAAGATTGAGCGTACAGTCATTGATCCTATTCGGAGTCAAGGGAGAAGATAATGCGTCGTTTCACGTTGCTTTTGCGAGCCACCATCTGGGTTTGGCTTAGCATTGTGGTACTTGCAGGTTGTAGCACCGCACCAAATCAAGCCCCAAGCTATCGATTTCAAATCGTTGATGCTCAACAAAAGCCAATTTTAGCGGCCAATGTCAGCCTGCGCTGGAGCGACGAACCAACCCCATTTAGCGTCAGCCGAACTGATAATCAAGGCTTCGTTGGCGGAATGGTGATCGTTCAAGGTGCACCAGAGAATTGGTCACGGGAGTTAGTTGTGATCGCAACTGAATCTACGTTTGATTACGATACCGATTTAATGCGTGATCGAAGTACAACATTAACCGTTACACTCCAGCACAGCAAACAGCTCGAACAAACCATCACGATTGATTCAGATTAATACTTTTGAGCTTGGAGAGAAGCAATGAAACCGTTTCAACGTTGGCTAATGGCATTCTTAGGCATTAGCTGTTTAGTACTAAGTTTTTATAGCTACACAGTCAATCAAAATTTGCAAAGTATCAAGCAACTTCAGCAGGCACAAACTTCTATAACCGGGAAGGCGTTATGGCTGAGTTGGGACAGCTGTGCTAATAGTCTTAAGCAGGTTTTACGGGCGGGTGATACCCAGAATCAAGCAGAGGTCTTAAACCACTTTTCAAATGCTCAAATTTATTGTCAATCAACAACCATGTTGAACCACAGCTATACCATAGCCTTGGAATCCGCGACTAAATCATGGTGGAATCGCACCCAACAAAACCCAGCAAAAGCGCTTGGATTTATGATTTTATTTACCGATTATTCGATCCAAATATCTAAAATCCAATATGCTGTTCAAACAGAAGGTTTGGTGAGTGCAACTAGCCGTGCTCAAATCGAACAACTGCATACTGAGATTGAAACATTTACCCAACAAGTATCAGACACCATGCTGCAAAACGGCAATATTGCCGAAATTCAGCAAGCAATTGCGACGTGGTGCGGCACGGTCACCGATGTCGCTGCCAAAACAACAACAAACCTGATTAAAGATGAATATCTGGGAGTTTGTAAATAACTCGTAACAGCGTTAATGTGCCTAAACTGGTATCGAGCAAAACTATGGCAAACATCCACCAATATTAAATGGAGAGAAGTAATGAAACCGTTTCAGCGTTGGCTAATGGCATTCTTAGGCATTAGCTGTTTAGTGCTCAGCGTTTATAGCTACAGCACCAAGCACAATTTGCAGGCAATCGAGCAACGTCAGCAGCTTCAAACCGCCCAAACAGGACAATCATTGTGGTTCAGTTGGTACGATTGCGTTGAAGAGCTTAATTCTGGCTTGCATGCGGCTGCTCAATCGAATCAGGTTGGTGTTCTGACCTATCTTTCAAAAGCTCAGATTTACTGTAAATCATCAACCAGATTGATCTACAGCTATACGATAGCCTTGGATTTTCCAGTCAAACCATGGTGGAATCTCAACGAACTAACGCAATCAGATTCGCTTGGATTTGAACAATTGTTTGACCACTATTCATCCCAAATAGCTCAAGTTAAGAGTGCAATTGCAACAGAAGGCTCGGTGAGTGTAGCGAATCGTGCTCGGTTGCAACAATTGCATGATGATATTAAAACATTTGCCAAGCAAGTACCAGAAATTATGCTACAAAAGGGCGATATTGCTGAAATTCATGCAGCGATTGCCACGTGGTGTGGCATGGTCACCGATGTCAAAGCCAAAAAAACAATTCGCCTGACCGAGGATCAATATAAGGGAGTTTGTAAATAACCTTTATTACAATCATTGTGCTGCAATAATCAACTAAATTCCTCCATGAGCAGCAAGCGATGTACAAGATGCCGAAAACCAGCAAACTGTCGCCGCACAAGCTAAAAAAGTATCTGTATTTGGCCAATATTTGAAGCAATAGATTGCCGTTAAATAAGCTTAAGCCTATTGCCTAAGGATAGTTAAGCATAATGAAACATATCTTGTACAGCATAATCGCAATCCTGCTAGCAGGCTGTAGCTCTCAGGTTGTGGAAAAAGCTTATCCCGACCCGATGCCAATTTTGCTCTACCCACGCGGAAGAGCACTCGGCGAGGTTGTTGATGATGGTAGTTATTTAATTGTAGAATGGAAACCCAGGATGATCGGGCGCAGGTGATTGATTGGTATAAACGCCAATTTCCAGCTGATTGGCAGTACACAGAAGGAAGTCCAACTGAGGTAACATTTTTTAAGATAGATCTGGTTGATTGTATGAATTATATGTATATACGCCTGATGTGAGTTAGACATCGTTGATGACCGTAAATGTCAGCACATCGATCCCAAATCGTGCCCGCAACACGGCTTTCACGACCAAATGCGTCACCTTGCTGGCAATGCGGGTCACCAATCCAC
>NZ_LGKP01000038.1 GCF_001306135.1 Herpetosiphon geysericola
GCTCTCCACCTATGCTGGCTTACGAGCATAGGTGGAGAGCGGCGCCTGCTTCTCGGGGATCAGCGTGCAATGAAGGGCAGAAAAAGCTGTTTTTTTGTGGTATCGTGTGGTGTCCAGAATCCGCCGTTGAGCACATACCCACCACCACTGGTGGATGCTGCATCAGGCTGGCCGATCGTACCATCGATGGTGTACCCACTCCCGCTGGCCGATCCGCCGCCGCTATCAATGGTAAACCAGCCATGCTCAAAGTCCATCGATGATGCAGCACTGATGCCGCCCACCACGGTCACCGCCAAGGCAAAGACCCCGATCAGCAGTCCCCACCGTCGTTGTCGTCGTTGCATACGCCGTCTCCTCAGTTGGTTACAAATGCGCTGACGTAGCTCCATTCGTTATTATTCCAATTTGTCGCATTGGTCGAACTGCCACACATGCCAACATTGTACGTACCAGCCGGATACCCACTGGCAATTCCATTGAGTGAGAAACTTATGCGGGTATTTTGCGGGACTTGGAGTCCATCCATGCCTTGGCCTACTCGTAGCAGGGATGATCCTGTCCCAGTCGATTGGACACAGAGATCCAACGTTAAATTCGATGCACCGCCAGGCATGCTCGACCCTAGGGCTTTACTGGCATAGATAATGATTTTCTGATTTGTACTAATGGTCACTTGCGCCGTTGTACCGATAAAGGCCGTGGTGGTGGTAGGATCTGCACCCCTTGTGTTAACGAACGCCGATGAGACAATCCCGGTCGATCCTTGCGGTCCTGTCGCGTCGATTGGGCCTTGTGCGCCAGTTGCACCTTGGCTCCCTTGAGGGCCGGTTGCACCTTGCAGACCTTGTGTCCCATGACAGACGTACCGCGTCAGGCTTGCAAGAACTTCACTGGTATCCAATGTCCCATTGCCATTCGAGTCGAGACCTACCTCGACCTTGACACCACCAGTAGCACAGTTTGCTCCTGGCGCTTCGGCACTCGTTCGAATAGCGGTATTTAAGCCGTTGGAACCTTGTAGACCCGTCACCCCGATTGGCCCTTGCAGACCGGTATCGCCTTGCAGACCTTGCGGGCCGACATCACCCTGAAGCCCTTGGGGGCCTTGCGGACCAGTCAACCCGATTGGGCTTTGGAGACCAGTATCGCCTTGTAATCCTTGCGGGCCTTGTGGTCCAGTCAACCCGATTGGCCCTTGCGGGCCGACATCACCCTGAAGCCCTTGGGGACCTTGTGGGCCAGTTAATCCCGTTGGATCGCCAACCCATTGGCCTTGGGCGTTAATCACGAGTTCGCCACCGATGCTTACTGACTGTGGCGTAATCGCTCCAATCGCATTCAATGCCAGTGGGGCGGGTTGAACGGAGGTACGCGGTGTAAGCGTGACGTAGTTCCCACTACCCGCAGGACAGCGTACTGCAATTTCTAAGTAGCGGGCATCGACCGTCCATGCGGTAGCACCAAAGTCGACTAAAACCGTGAAAAGGCTATTGGCAACTGGAACCGCATTGCGGGCGTTGGTGCTTCCGATTTGCGACCCCGCCGTATCCGCATCAAAGAGCCGGAACTCAAAATCACATTGGGTGTTGATGGTCTCACCATTGTGGCGTAATTGGCCTTGATAGGTAAACGCAGTGCTCGTTGGCGGTTGGCTGGCAGGATGGGCACTTTGGGCACTCGAGTTGGTGGTAAACAGCAAACCAATCACGAGGAAGCCGAAGATTTCATACAACGTCCGGCGGCGGGCACCATGAGCAGAGGAGGGGGATATAAGCACTCCTTCAATACACGGGAAACACAAACATCACTGGTGGGTAACGCATGCTCTGGTTGATGCAGAGGAGAGGTCGTTCAACGATCGGATCCTTCCATGAACCAGCTCTCGACTGTTATCGCATGAAGGCCAGCAGTATGATCTGACGCTACGAACGCACGGAATAATCGGGGATGGACGTGCCGCACGCCCTACCCATCGGTACCAAACACGGTGAGCGACCGCCGTCATCGTGGATGAAGACGGTATGTCGATCAGTCATGCTGCACAGCATGGATTGCATAGCGCTCGGTTCATACTCGTACTGATCCTAAAAAATGAACCTTACGAGGAACCTAATCTCTCGGTAGCATTTTAGAGCCTTTCCATGTGCTCATTCCATCCAAAACGCGTCTCGCGGGTACGTTCAATAGCGCTAGAATGGCGAAGGCGTCTTGGACGCGTGTCACTCGTGCCGTGGCGCTCCGGTAGCGATGGATTGGGTGTTCCAAATTACCCCTCCCGTGACATCGATATTCCAGTAGCCCGCTATGAGACTTTTTCGGCGGATTGTGAGACTTTTCGCTCGTCGCATGCGGCTATGCTTCACGTATCGAATGATAACGTGTGATGTATGTATCGGAGGATGGGAATGATGATTCGTCGACGAATTGTTCAACTGGGCATCGCTGGGATGCTCATGGTGGGAATCAATACGCCCGCGTTTGCAAGTGGAACCCTGACGCACAAGTTTACCGATCTCAATACCGTGGATGTGATGCCGACCGTTAACGTGATGGATTATGGCATGGCAACGACGATAGGAACGATCGACTCGACTGTTGGGATGCAGACTTTTGTGAGCGCGGTGCGGAAAACGGATGGAAATTTACGGCTTAATGCGTATTATGTAAATCCAACAACGTACGCGAAGCTTGGTGCGGATGCCGATGATGGTGGGGCCTTCCATGATGTTGCCATTGCCCAAGTCGATACCACCGGCTTGGTCGTCGCTGCGGTTGAAATGCCCGATAATACCCTCAAGTTTATTGCCTATGATGTGAACGCTGGCCCAAATGACCGGACGATTCAGCGGCTCAATGATTTTGTACCGACCAACTTTCCGACCTTATCCACCGTGACCAATGTGCAAATTACCGGCATTGGCCCCTTACTCGGTCAAAAGTTCGTGACCCTTGTGCGTAAACAGGATGGATCGATGCGGTTGGATTCGTGGCAAGCGACTCGCAATCCCAATAATACGGTGACCTTTACGCCGTTGTCGGTGGTGGATGGGGTCGCCCCCGTTGGCGAAATCGCCCTGATCCGCAACACAACCCTTTCATGGCAGTTTGTGACCCTGCATCAGGACAGCAATGATACGATGAACGTGCGGGTCTGGAGCGTCGATCAGAATGCGGCTGCCGGCTTCAATCTGCTCGCCAGTCGTGCCCAAGGCTCAGCCATTGAGGGCTTCGATGTCGCATTTTCGAGTGATCGCATTCTTACCGCACGCTATACCACCAGTGGGGTTACTTCCGTTGAGCGGTGGAGCGTTGTGGGCCAGCAGATTAATTTGGTGGCGCATGGTGCAGGGCCAAGCGGGACAAATGGTCTCCAAATCTTCGATATGGGGGGCGGTGATGTTGTTGTTGCGCAACACGATGTGCTTGGGTTCATGTCGCAGCATACCATGAGCACGGTTGGGTCAGCCATCACGCTCGATCCGGGAGGAATGGTCGATATGCATCAAGCAATCGATGGCATGAGTGGCGTCGATGGAGGTGGTGGCCGATTGTTTTATGCTATTGCCGATGGCAATGGGGGGGATCTCTCCCATCAACTGTGGCACCACCAATAAGCACCGTAGTTAGATCAGGGGGTACGTAGCGGAGCCGCTCGGTTATCCTCATGGCTTCAGTCCTGAATTTAGGACTGAAGCCATTTCACTGCAGCGGTTGATATTTATTACGAATCCGTGCCCTGCATCCACCGTGTCGTCGCGCCGAGCGCAGCCCACCAAAGGAGCGTCATCCCCCAGAGGACGGCAAACAGGAGAAAGAGACGTTCGCGACCCACAAACGTCATGAAAATTCCCAGCCCAAATCCAGCACTGCCCAAGATGATCCCGCTCCAGCCGAGCCGGCGCCCGCCGGCACTACTCCGCACCAAGCCTATGCCGAGGAAGCCAAAGGCCAGCCAATTGATCATCACATTCAGGGGGAAAAGGCCCCGCCCGAACCCAACCGGCGACAAGACCGCAACGACACTTGCAGCAACGATCTGCTCGTCCGGTGGTGCAACCAGCCATGTCCGAATGGCAGCCGGATAGGCGATATCGAGTGCCATGCCAATCGTCCACACAACCACACCAACCCCATGAAACTGGGCCCCGAGCCGTGCCCAGAGCGCACCGTGCGCCGAAAGCACCGCTGGAACACTGGACGTTCCCGCCATAATACTCCACATGCCGACCGTAATCAGTAGGGCACAGGCCTGAAGCCGGACTGCCTGCGCTCCATAGCGTGCTTGGGAAGCCTGTACATCGGTAAGATCGAGGGTTGGCAGGGCGAGTGTCCCGACGAGGATCATAATCGCACCAACCAGAAAACTCGTTCGGATGATTGTCCGGAGGGTCGCGATTGGTGGAGATAGGTTGTCAGTCGTCATCAGTGTTCCATTCATGCATGCCAGCGGAGAACATAGCCAGCCGTAAGTCGCTGAATTATGCCTCCCAACTCCGTGAATATGGGTCATTATACGCGAGGTGTAGCAGGAGCCTCGCGCGTCGGCTGGTCGTCATCGCGACCAGCTCGACGAGGTCGCAACATCCAAGCGCATCATGACGTGTTTGAGGATATTCTCCGAGTCGCAAACGCTGAGTTTATGATTGATCTGCGGATTTCGTGGATGGAGAGTATTCCAAGTAAGCCAAGCATAATCCCTATTTGCCCATAGAGGATGTGATCAATTGTATGATGAAACCGAGCAATAATGACCACTTGTGTTATCCCTGCGACAATGGTTGCCCATGCCCCAAACGAACGATCTTGAGCAAGTTGATAGGTAATGATAATATTTGCAACGGCATAACAACTGGTTGCGGCAGCATACAGCCACAACAAATGCGCCATTGAGCCATAGGCAGCACCAAAGAGCCATCCAAGGAGGAGGGTGGGAATAGCCTTACACACTACCGTAATGAGTCCAGCAATACCAATGGTTATGAGTATACTGTGCCAAAACAGTTGTTGTTGTTCTCGATGATGCGGAGCATTTAAAACGCGAGGAAAGAGAATTGTTCCTACGGTCGCGGTTGCAAAAAATACGACCCGGCCAATCAGGGCTAAAGCGGCATATTGTCCCGCAATCAGAGCTGGGAACCATGCTTTAACCACTATGACATCGCTATTATTAATAAAGACTTGTCCCAAGAGATGCATGATAATAGGAATCATAGCAGTCATCCGGATTGCTTGCTTCGTTCCATGAACGATGCTGTTGGTTTGATAGTTGGCCATCCTGAACCATGCAAGAATAATCGAACTACTTAAGGCAATAGTTGCACCCACAACACCCATCCCTAAGGCAACCAAACTTAATGCGCCTAACAACCGGATTCCCATTTCGAGTTGAAAATTCCACGCTAAACGTCCAAAATGCGCGCATCCTTGCGCGATACCACGCTCAACCCCAAGCGCATAATAGCATGTTAATCCGGCCCCTAAGATGATAAATGGCAGGGAACTTGTCGTCTGAAAAAGGCCTTGCCATATGGATGCAAACAATCCAAGCCCCAATAGACTCAGCCCACCACAAACCCAAGCAACACGCCGCAGCATGGTTAGCATATGCTGATTATTAACACCAACAATAGCACGTGCTGTCGCCATCTGGAGTCCGCTTGTAATAAATGTTGCAACCAGAAAAAAGGTGATGATTAAATTAATGTCGGCATAGGCTGATGGGCCAAGCCATCGACCCATGACTACGTTGAACCCATAGTTGCCTGCATTGACCAGCATCATGCTCATAAAGAGCCAGAATCCTGGCCGCTTTTTTACTTGCTTGCTGATAGTAGCCTTGATTAATTGAGGTGTTGAGTGGGATAGGCTGTGCATTGTGTATCCTTCTGTACGTTCTTGGATATGATCCTGCTGATTTACCAAATACGGAGTGCCGATTCCATGGATGGACTACTGGTAAAGACGCGATCAAATTTAGTGAGGCTCACAATTCGCCGTGCTGCTTCGGATGTTGGCCAAATAACGCGAATATCACCCGCCTGTTCGCGAACACGTTTCAGCACATTGACTAAGGCGGCCATGCCAGCACTATCAAAAAAACTCACGGTTGTCATATCAATCACGATATAGTTCGTCTGCAAGAGTATCTGATCAGCAGTTTGGCGAAACATGGATACGGCTGCAATATCAAAGCGATCAGCTATCGTCACGATCCCTATTTGGATAGCGTGGGTTTGACGACGAATGGTCATGGGCTGCTCCTATGTTTTTGATCAACCGCCAATGATTGGTGGTTGCTATGCGACGATAGTGGAGTGAATCCACAAGTTGCTCAACGATAAACAAACCATATCCGCCTTCTTGTCCATCCTCCAGATCGGGAAGCACACGATGCTCAGGAGAAAATGGTGTGCCCCAATCGTAGATATTAATTTCAAGCTGCTTCTGATAGGGATGGAAGCGCGCATTAAGGACAATCGAACCAAGATCAGTAGCCGTATAGGCATGCAGAATAATATTGGTGCATACTTCATGAACGGCAAGTTCGATGGCATACGTCGTCTGCTGATCGTCATCTAACAGTGGTAGTGTGTGCAAAAATTGACGAATCGCGGTTGCGATCTCGACAAGGGTGTCGATGCGGGCAGCCATAACGATATTAACCATAGCAAACCTCATGGTGTGGCTTTCAATATAATCAGTGTTCGATCATCTTCTTGATGACAACCATCGGCAAAGGCTTCGATATGGGTAAAAAAAAGCTCACATAAGGCTGCTGCTGGTAAGGCATGATGTTGGCTTAACAAGTGACAGAGCCGTTGATAGCCAAACATTTCTTGCTGATGGTTATGGGTTTCGTTAAAGCCATCAGTTGCTCCAACCATGATATCGCCCGGATGCAGGATTTGGGCATGGCTTCCGGCACACAGCTGTGGTAATACCCCAATAGGCGGGCAATCCGCTTCAAGCAACTGTGTTTGCTCATTGCTATAGAGCAAGACGGGCGAATGCCCTGCATTGGCAAACCAAAGCATATGGGTTTTAGGATGATAAATTGCAACAAAAACGGTTATAAAGACGCCAACCGTCGTTAAATCATCGTAGAGATCGAGATTCGTCCGTTCAAGAATGGCCGCAGGATCATGGGTTGCGAGTGCCGCAGTTCTGAGCGCGGTTCGACTCAGCATCATGAGTAACGCAGCGGCAACGCCTTTGCCGACAACATCACCAATCATAATGGCAACGCTTCCATCAGGCCGTTGCAGGACATCATAGAAATCGCCCCCGACACTGTGAGCGGGTTTAGCATATGCGGTGAGTTGGATATCGGCAATCTGCGGTAGTGGCGTATTCAGCAGGCGTTGCTGGACACGTTGGGCTAAAGCGAGATCGGCCTCAATTTGGATTTTGGCCAAACTCTCTTGATAGAGCATCTGTTGTTCAAGATGATGACTGATATGCTCACAAATGGCTTGAACAAATTTAATATCGGTTGCGCTAAACTCACCTTCTTGATGACAAATACCGAGCCCACCAGCAATAATGACCGAACGAATGGTAATCGGAACCCATAAAAGATTTGCAACTCCTAAGGATTGACAAATAGGATCGTGATTGGTAAAAAGGGTTAATTGGTTAGTTTGAATTGATCGAAGGATGCTTTCGGAGATCGGCATAACCCCGTGAATAATGCTCTGTTGAAATCCTAATCCTGCGCCAAAACTGATCCATGCATTCGTGGTTTTAGTTAAACGTACAACCTCCCGCATAAGCGATTGCATTAACGTTGAAAGATCAGCCGATTGTCCCATCGAAGCCCAAATATCATACAAGGTTACTAATTGATCTTGACAATCGATTAATTCATCGGTTAATAGTTGAACTGTCTGCTGATACTGGAGAACTGCTGCGAGCAATCCAGCGTCAGCATTCAGCCGTTCTTGCCAGTTCGCATGGTGGCTACCAGCAAGATGTAATTCACCAATCATTTGTCCATTCACGATTAATGGAGCGCGATATTCCACCGTTGTAATGTGACTTGGTGTCGGCCAAACATAGTGATAATGATCATCAATCCATAACCCAAACGCCTGAATACCAGTTTTGATCCAGGCATGGGCAATGGTTTCAAGGGCTGGATTATGGGGGAAGATCATTGACATACGTTGATCCTGCCTTTAAGGTGCAATCTTTGCCAGCGCTTCATCAATGGTGGTGGTCACGACGAACACCCGATCAAGCCGCGTTAGTTCAAGAATAATGTGGACTGGCTGTTGTAAACCGCAAATCTGAAAACTTCCATTCAGCATCGACGCCTGTTTGCTTAATCGAACCATCCAGGATAAGGCAGCTGAATCAACAAAATTGACTCGACTAAGATCCAAAATGATATGCGGCATCGTTGCGGATGGCTGCCATGAGCGGAAGTGCATCAGACTATGGATATCAAAACGCCCTTCGAACGCGAGAATCTCGGTTTTTGGGATTGGACTCATGTGGTGATGCATCATAAAAGCTCCTGCTGGAGGTGGGTCTTGATTGCTGGCAAGGGTCGCAACGTGTGGATGTGTAAGAGATACCAATCAGCAACATCACTAATCGGAAGACCACATGCCGCTGCATAATTTTGGAGACCTAAACGATGGCTGGCAGCAGGGTCACGCACGATGTACGCTAAGGCCTGCACAAGGCTGGTAACGTTTTCAGGCTCAAAAAAAACGCCAGTAAACCCTTCTTCTTCAACGACATCAGCCAGATCTCCGAGGTTTGGTAAAATTGCGGCACGACCATAGGAACCCGCCTGATGGAGCACGCCGGAACTTCCCGTCGTACTCGTATAGGGAAAAACGACAGCCGTTGCCGATTGAAAGAGGTCTGCAACCGCATCTTCAGGCACATAGCCGGTAAAACGGACATTTGGGATTTGCTGATACTGCTGCTGAACAGTTGCTAAGTAGCCAGCTGCATTAGGGCTATCTGAGCCAGCAATCACTAATTCCATGGGTCGATCATGGTTCGATTGAACTTGGGCAAAGGCCTCAATGAGGGTTTCCACCTTTTTATAGGTGCCAAATTTGCCAAAGGCCAAAAATCGGCAGCAATCGCTGGTTGGTGGCATGGGTGGCGGCGGGGTTTCAAACGCTCCATGCGGTGCGAGGAGCACATTGGTTGCACCATAGACTTGCTCTAAAATATCAACATAGCGCGGAATCGTGACGGCGACCAGATCAGCGCGTAAGAGTTGGCGGGTAATGATGCGGCCTGCCATTTTGGTCAGCCAAGTGACGACCCGATTTCCGGCAAAGCCCGCTTGGTTAAGATCAACAGTCTCCATAATATTGTGGAGAAGAACGACGCTAGGAATCGCTTTTTGGCGGACTAACGCTGGGGTTAAGAGCGCGAGCGCTGCCGGAATCCGCCGATTCCCAAAGGTGGCAAACTGAAGATTAAACAGCACGGCATCGGGATTGAGCGACTCAATTACCCGCAGCAAGCGATAGGGGGTATCCCAGCGATTAAACGCCCAACAGCGGACAATGCGGACAGGAATCCCATCACACTGGTTTGAAAGTTCGGCCTGATCTGGAGGAAGCTGATCTGCTAAAAGAATGAGTTCAGCAAGCTCATGTTTTTGCTGAAAGGCGCGGACAAAATGCCATGCATATTCATTAAGCGTACCCATGCTTGGTGGGAAGGTTGTCACGATCACGAGCCTTAAGCGGGGATTTGGCATAACGACCTCGCAGGTTATTAACGTGAATGGTCAGAATATCGCGAACAAAGCGGTAGGTATCGCGGATAGGATGCACCGTTGAACCTGGGGCATCAATCCATTCGACCGGAATTTCAATGGTTTGGTAGTGGTATTTTTTGGCGAGAAACAATAATTCAAGATCAAAGGCAAAGCCGGGCATCGTTTGGAGTTGGGCTAAGTGTTTGGCAACACTTTGATGAAAGACTTTAAAGCCACATTGACTATCGTGAACTTCCAACTGTAGACCATAGTGGACAATCGTACGTAACGTTGCGCTCATCATCCGGCGAATTAGATTTCGATGTTGGGTATCGGCAGCGGTGGTTGCACGCGACCCAATTGCAAGATCATAGGCACCAGTTTCAAGCAGTGGCAGTAGTTGATGAATTTGCTCAATCGGGGTTGAGTTATCAGCATCGGCAAACAGTATAAAATCGCCGCGAGCAGCGAGGATGCCTTGGCGAACCGCATTACCTTTGCCGCAGTTGGTTGGGGTTCGCAACACGCTAAGGTTGGCAAAATGCAGTGCTTCAATCAGGCCAACGGTATCATCAGTGGAGCCATCATCGCTAATAATTAACTCCCATGGACGGCCTAGCGCACAGAAACAGGCAATAATCGCTCCAATGGTTGGTAAAATCCGTTCTTGTTCATTAAAACAAGGAACGATAACCGAGATATACGGTGTTGTGGTGAGTGGCTCTGTTTTCCATCGGGCATAACATAGTGGTGCCATGGAACTATCCCCGTCATCGTTAAGAAATATGATACGCTGAGCATACGGGCTTTCGGCTCATTTGCGTATGGTCTAACAGTACACCATGCCAATAGGCCTTTTGCTTGGTGCTATGATGCTTCGTAGCGTCTGTCATCATGCTGTCAGGACTGATCGCTGTGTTTTGGGGGATGCATGGGTATGCTTAGAGGAATCGATGAGGTACAAGTATATGCAGCGTCGTGTTCCAATTAATCCCTATCTGCTGACGGCCTTGATGCTGGTGATTGCTTTTCATGGCATTTTGCTGGTATCGGGGAATTTTAAGCGCACCTATGATGCCTATGTGCATATTTTTTTTGCGGATCACTATCGGCGAACGTGGTTTGATCATTGGGATTATCGTTGGTATACCGGCTTTCCGTTAATTAGCTATCCACCAGGCTCGCAACAATCAATCGGGTTGTTAGGAAGGGCGATTGGCTTACTACCAGCGTTTGTCGTAGTGCAAATAGCGGCATTGCTCAATTTAACCCTCGGCATGTATCGGTTTGCCAAACTGTGGGTTTCAGAGGAAGCAGCTGGCTATGCGGCGCTCTTAATTGTGTTCAGTTCGAGTATTTGCGAAACTGTGCATGTGTTTGGGCAGCTACCCACTACCTTTTCGTTGGGATTTTTGCTAAATACCCTGCCATTTGTCAAACGCTGGTTAAGTGAGGGTGATTGGCGTGATTTGATCCGAGCGTGGTTACTCCATGCAGCTACCACAGCAGGGCATCATGTGACCACCTTGTTTGGGGCAGTGTTCTTCGCGGGACCGGTGATTCTGTTGGCGCTTGTTGAAGCATTTCGGCAGCCAAAAGCCGATGAGGCTATGCTGCATCCTGCGCGGATTCGTCGGTCTAATATTCGGCCATTAATGGTTCGGCGCTTCCGCCGGATTGCACCACCATTAATCCGTACGGTGATCTATGGGCCTGGCTTGATTGCGGCCTTGGTGCTGGTGGTCTTGCCATATTGGCTCTGGAGTAGCAGCGATCCGATCAGTCAAGTACCGATTCCCCATGCATCGCGTGACTCTTTTTTAGAAAATCCGAATGCAGGCATTGTCTTTTGGTTATTGCCCTATGGCTCGACCTTGTTGGTGTTGCCCTATCTCTTTTATAAAGGGTTTTTTAGTCGGGCGTGGCCCATGGCACTCTCGATTAGCTTGTTGTTTCTGCTTGGCACCGGTGGTACAACCCCTATTCCAAAAGCCTTGTTGGGTGGCGCGTTTGATATTTTAACCCTTGATCGCTTTACCTTTTGGGCAACCATCTTATTCACCCCCTTGCTTGGGGAATTTGTGGTAAGCATGCGTCGTGGCAATCTTGCACGGTATCTGCGTGAACAATTCGGACGCACCATGTGGCGCACAACGCAAGGTTGTTGTGTACTGATCTATGTTGGGGTAGCGGTGTTTACCGCAAATTTTACCCAATTCCGCCGCTTTCAGCCTGATCCAATTGATCCTGCGCCGTTAGTTGCCTTTCTTGAAAAAGATGAACATTGGCGCTGGCGCTATCTCATGCTTGGATTTGGTGATCAGATGGCATGGGTTTCGGCGCAAACCACCGCGACAACGGTCGATGGCAATTATCATTCAGCCCGTCGGCTGCCAGAATTAACCACAACCCCGGTTGAGCGCCTTGAAGGCGCGAAATTCCGTGGTATTCCAGGGATTGGCTCATTACAGCAATTTTTGGCAGTTCCCGATAAATATAACCTTAAATATGTGTTTTCCAATGATCAGTTTTATGATCCCTTGCTCTATTTTTCCGGCTGGCATCGGGTTCAACGTTTAGAAAATGGCTTGGTGGTTTGGGAACGGGAAGATATTCCGCCCTTACCGGAGATCTTGCCGCGGCGGGAAATTCCATGGTTTCAACGGATTATGTGGGGGATTGTGCCACCAAGTGCCTTATTTTTGGGGATTCTGGCATTAACGGCTAGTCTTTGGGGGCCACGGGTGCGGCGTATGCTTCGGCCATTCTTACCACAGTCGATCCCGATAATTCCCTATCACCGTTGGTGGAACGGGGTCGATCAACGGCTTAAACGTTGGTCGGTCGTGCCGATGACCAACGATCAACAACGAACTCGTTGGCAAATTTGGCGGACGCTCTGGCAAAAACGCCCAAGGCTTAAGCCAGCGCCACCATCGGCACAGGCAGTGCGCAATGGCTTAATCGGCTTAATCATCCTTGGAAGTAGTATTGTACTCTGGCGATACTCGACTCAGAGCCAGCAAAGCCCCGAGGCTGTTGTCTTGGCCTATTATGATGATCTCGATTTTCGGCGGTTTGCAGCGGCCTATGCCCGACTCGATCCACAGACGCGTCCATCGTATGATCAATATCTGCTTGAACTCTCAGTCCAAGGGGGATTAGTCGCGTCGTATGGCAAATTAGATGCGGTGATCGTCGAAGATTTGGGTGGCGATGCCACAACGCGGATTGTCGATGTGGAGACCCGCTGGGTCACGGCACTCAACGAATACCCAATCAAGGAACGTCTGATCTTGGTGCAGCGTGATGGTCAATGGTATCTACCTACGGCCAAAGTCGATGTGCGAGTTCCACCTGATACCTTTATTCGCCAAGCAGCGATTGATTGGTTTGCCGCTGGCCGACGGCGGGTTACTACAACCATCACCTCGTTTGCTGATGTGCAAGATCGGCCTGAACTTGCTGTGCTTTCGTCGCGCTTGGTATCCTATCAAGGGCGCACTAGTATTGTCGGTGAGGTCTTGAACCTCGATGTTGATCCCGCCGATCTGACGGTAACTGGCATTCTTTTTGATTCTGATGATCGTGAACTAACGCGCTATAACGCCCAATCGGTGATTAATCATAAATTGCTGCCGAAAGAAGTAACCCCCTTTCGGATTGACTTTGAAGGGGTCGCTGGCGCAGTATTGAGTGATACTTTGACCGCTGGCGAATTTGATCCGAATGCCTTCTCTCCTTTAACCCTTGCTTCGCCAATTGATCATTTTACGGTCTATGCCAAAGCCGTGGTGACCAATCGCGATCTGAATCGGGGGTTGGCAGTCCAAGATATTGAGCTTCGTGTTGATGACGAACAACCACACATTCAGTTGACGGCAATTAATAATGGGACGGAAGAAGCCACCATTCCGCATATTTTACTGACCTATTACGATGCCCATGGCGATGTTGCATGGGTTGATCACGCGTTTGTTGCCAGTTCAATTCGCCCACAACGCACAACAGCAGTCAGTATCCCAATTATTCCAGCAACCGCCATTCACGTCATTCAACCTGACGGAGATCTGGTGGTCAATGCCTTAGTTGAAGCAGCGATTCCTCCGGCTGAGCCGGGGTATCTCTTGAACCTGCCAGCAACCACCGGCTATACTGCGGTTCGCATTAGTATTCATGGCTATTTTGCGGAGAATTGATCATGCGTTGGCTCCTGTTATTACTCGGCTGTTGGTGGTTAACCGCATGTCAGCCTCAGCAACCAATGCCCATGCAATCGGCTCCGACTGCGCTGACGATTGAGGTTGCGCCAACCAGTGGCGTTGGTGTTGATCTGCCGATTAGGCTTTACGTTGCCCCAGATTGGAATGGACGCGTAACCCTCACGTTGCAAACAAGCTATGCGGTTCATGTGCAAACGGTCTCGATTCAGCAGGGTTTGGGAACACTACTCTTGACCAAGCCTTGGAATGAGCAACGTGGCGATGTGAGTATCGTAGCCCGTGTGGATCAGCTCCATGCCAGCGCTACAACAACCCTCCAGCCAAGTGCAGTGGTCGAGCCGATTCGCCCATTGGTAGGAGCACGTTCGATTATTGCCAATGGCGCAACCTGGAGTATGGTTGTGGTGATTCCGCATGATCAATTTGGCAATCCGATTGCCGATGCTTCGCTGGTCAATATCACAGCTCAACGCCCAAATCAACAGCGCACTCGGCTAACGGCAAAAACGGCCCATCTGCTTGCCTGGCAACGGCTCTATAGCCAAACGGTTGCGGGAAAGACCTTGATTAGTGCCCAAAGCCAAGGCCGCTTTGGGCCACAAGCCGAATTGCTCGAAGTAGCTGGTTGGCCAGTGCAGCTCAGTGTTCAGCTTGCCCAACCACTGCCCCGGCTAAGCGCTGATGGGTATACATTTATTCCCATTCAAACCAATCTCATTCAAGATGCCTTTGGCAATGTGGTGCCTGATGGAACAAGCGTGGTCTTTGAAGTAGATGACGGACTGGGCCAGAAACGGAGCATTAATAGCGTGACGATTCGGGGCATTGCCGAAACCCAGATTCTGTCACCCAATCAAGCAACGCGGTTCACCATCCAAGCGCGTATTTTTCGCATCACCAGTGCTCCGCTTGTCCTTGATATTCCGCCAGATGGTGCAACTGACTTTCTGGTGCAGGCAGTGGTTGCTACCGATGTGATTAGCGTTACTGTTGGGCCAATTGTTGGTAGCTTGCAACAGTATGTGCCTGATGGAACGATGGCCCTGCTTCAAGTCAACGGCCCCATACGCCTTGAGCAAACGACCGATGTTGTGGCGGGTTATCTTCAAACGACGATTCGGCGATCATTGTTGCCATCAGGACGCTATCTGCTTACGTGTTGGGTTGGTGATCGACAATCCAACCAAGTATTCATTATCCCTTGATGCACACGGAATGATGCTATGAGTCAGCGCCGCTTTAAAATCATCATATGGCTGCTCTTTTTGCTGATGCTTGGCCAATCTGGGGTATGGGTGGTTGGGCGAGTAGCTTGGCTTGTTGCGAGCTTTCAGCAAGGTGCCGACCCGGCGAGTGCGTTAAAGCTACCGCCTATACTACCGCCCGAAGCAACAACGGCAATTCAATGGCTACCAGATGACGCGGATACTGGTCGGGTGATGGAAGATTTTACCCGTCAGCAGCTGACGAGTGATTATGGTCGGGCATGGCTGCAATGGAATACGTCTTTAAAGATTGGCCGCCCCTATAATTTACGCACCAGTTTTAGTGGTCCAGCCTTGCATTATCTTACGACGAGTATCAGTGCAAGTGCGAATATGCAGATAGACCAAATTGATACGGCGCATCGCCTACAGCTGCATTTTTATGCAGCAGATGGCTCAATTGTGGCACTGACTGATACGCAAGCTGAGGTGTATCAGCTGATTTATGATGTCGATGGAAAGCTCGTGTCGGCCCAATGGCTGTATGCACGCTATGAGCTTGTGATGTTATTGCAAGATGGCACATGGCGAATTCGGCATTGGGTGCGCCATGAACTATCAGTACCCCTAGAGCCAACCTATCAACCAAAACCGCAGTTTGTGCAATCCCAGCAACACGATTTACAATTTGAACAACGGCCTTTTATTGCCCGAGGGGTTAATTATTATCCCTCGGCAACACCTTGGCTGCACTTTTGGCCCGCCTATCAACCTCAACAGACGACAATCGATCTTGGGTTGATCCAACAACTCAACCTTAATAGTGTGCGAATTTTCATTCCATTTGCGCAATTTACCGAACCGTATAGCACCAGCCTCTATCTTCGGTCGGTAACCGATTTTCTCGATCAAGCGGAGCAAGCGAATATCAAGGTTATCGTTACCTTATTTGATTTTTTAGGCGATTATCAACTCGCGCGTTGGCAACAAACCGATAGCTACTTAACAACCGTGGTCACGAGCTTACGAGACCATCCGGCGATTATGGCATGGGATGTTAAAAATGAACCCGATCGCGATTATGCAACGGCAAGCCAAGGCGTGGTCGAAGCATGGTTGACCCATACCATTCGCCAACTCCGCCGCCTTGATCCGCATCATCTGATTACGATTGGCTGGTCGACACCAGCGGCCGCTGAACGGTTGTCTCAAGCGGTTGACCTTGTTTCGTTTCATTACTATGCTGCTGCGGAACAGCTTCCAGCAGCCTATCAGCGGCTTAAGCAGATTGTTGGGGATAAACCACTGTTGCTGACCGAGAGTGGATTGTCCACATGGAATAGCCCCTTCTTTCCTCATGGCCATGACCAGCGGGAACAAGCAGCCTACGTGATCAACGTGAGTCAGCAAGCCGAATCGCACAATGGGTTTTTGATCTGGACACTCTTTGATATTCCTGACGTTCCGAGCACCATCGCTGGATTTTGGCCATGGCAACGTGGCCCGCAAATGCACTTGGGATTGTATACCGCTGACTACGAGCCAAAGGTGATCGGCAACGTCTTGCGAGGGCTTGAGCCAGTTCCGGTCGTGCGTTGGTGGGAAGCGTGGCGCAAGCCATTTCGGATTACCGTGATAGGCATCAGCATGCTTGGCATAATAGGCGGATGGCGGACTTATAGCCGCAGACAACGCAAAAAGCGTCGTACTGGTTAGGGCAAAAGGGTCAATCGAAGAATTGCCTGCCCAGAGCGCTGTATCGCCCGTTTATTCACCTCGGCAATCCATTTAATTAAAAGGTTGGCTAGTTTTGGGTATTTTGTCCAGAAATATTCTGCGCCAGCAATCTCGATAATGAATTGCTCGAAACCGGCCTTACGGATTTTATGGGGCAGGAGGCTCTGTTGGCTATCAAAATAACTCACTAAGTCCAGCCATGCGTCACATTCGCGTTGATACCAGCCAGGATAGGCCATTAACTGATCCAAGGCACTACTTAAGGTCGTTTGATTATCGATGGTACTTGTTTCAAGTCGGATACTGCGCATGATCACCCCCCTATGGCTTAAGTGTATGGCTGTAAAGTCCAATTCCAGTTGCGAATTTCAACCGCATGCGACGGTGCCGTATTGGTATTTCCAGGCCAAATACTAATAATTTCCGTCTGGAATCGCGCCGCCGTTTCTGTGCCCCAGCCCACTTTCGGTGTTGCGGTAAAGCAAATCGGAATACTGGTTTGATCAATTGTGAGCCGACAGGTTTGGGTATGATAATCCACTACCATTTCATAGTGATGCCAATTGGTATCCGGTTGGAGGAAGCCACAGGGTATCCAGCCTTGGGTTGTACCATCACTTGACCAGCTATAGATCACCCCAAACGTGCTCATCCATGGGTTGAGCACCCATTGAAAGGCACAGCCGTAATCTAAGTGGGTTTGGCTCCCATCCCAAATAAAGAAACCACCTTCAAAGGTTTGGGCATTGTGGATGCCAGCACTGGTTTGGGGGAGGTATGGTAGGCGAAACTCATAGCTGGTCGTATGAATATAGTCAAACAGAGCCTGATCAACCAACGATGTGTAGGTAATGTTATGGGCCATGACTCCGCGTTGGTTGATATTTGCCCGCAGAATACTTTTAGCAGCTGCTTGCTCGGTTTGAATGTCACTGCTATTGACTGGTAGTTGGTTGGGAGCTGTCCATACACCATCACCAAGTACCGTGTACCAATCAGCGAGTGTTGTCCCACCAAACTGTCGAGCCGTGAGTCCCATCGCAGCGGCTTGTTTGGGATCAAACGATCGAACCAAGAAGCCCGTTGCAACGCTGGTTCCAAGCAGTTTGAGAAAGTGTTTGCGATCCATAGCGGCCTCTCGAGAGATGATGATAGAAATACAAGGAAGAGGATACTAAATTCAAGGGAAAGGGTCGATAGGTTATTGCTCCTGACAGTATGATTTATAGATGAGCCTACCCTCTAGGACTTGTGCCCTAATCCCATCGGTGCACCTGTGTTAATGTGGTTTCTAGTACCCACTCGCGATCTCCCATTGGAAGGAGGCGAAGAATCATGGGATGCGAACCGATTCTCTGGGAGTTGATCACCATAGAGCAGGCATTGGTTAACGCTAGACCATGAAGTCTTGGTCGCACCGAAAGCGCAGTTGTAACCTCATTGATCGTCTCAAAACACGAAACACAGGCCATTCATTCACCAACTACAGACATGCTGTTCATTGTTGATGAATCGCCACATTACCCTTCATGAGGGTCTTTGAGCGCACACGAGGGGTCTATGGTACGGCATTATTGGTCGGTCTATGAAGGAGTTGCTTGATGAGAAGGAGGAGGTAATCAAGATCAAAAGGTTTTGCAAGAAAGCTGCCTGCATAGTCGTCAAGGTCAAGTGCTTGTGCATTGTATCCGCTCATAACGATGATCGGAATCCCACTCGTTGCCTGATTAACTGCTAATTGTGATCCGATGGAACCGCCATGCATGTCAGGAAGATTGGCATCCGTGAGGATTAATTGCGGTATCTGCTGTGTAAGATACGCCATGAGCATAGCCCCCGAGGAGAAGCTGACCACGGTATAACCTTCATCTGTTAAAAATTCTTCCAAGATGGAAACAATAGCGGATTCATCATCAACAAGGACAATCGTAGGCTGCATAGGTCTTCATCAAGCTCCATACATAGGTGACACTAGCTTCTTTTTTGGATTATCCTATGGCACAAATGTGATTATAGATTAAGCGTCATCGAGATATCCATGGATGGAGTGACATCGCTAAGCTCCTTGTCCAAAGATACACCGTTCCGCGCAATGATAGTCATGTTTATATGCACGAGGTAAGGTTCATCTCGATTCGCCACCAGTATCAATGGTGGTCATGGCCCTCATCGCCGTGTCACCATGTCGCTATTCATCGCCTGATCTTCCACTAATAACATAGAGAGTGCATTCAGCGTGCTCTACACAAGCATCAATGATGATCCGATGAGAGAAGATCATGATGAAGTTTAGGTTCTGTCTGATAATTCCATGGTAGACTCTTCGGCAGGAGGTGTCTATGGCTCGCCATGAATTGACCGATGCCCAGTTTGCATTAATTGCCCCGCTCTTACCGACCAAAACCCGCCGTGGCCGC
>NZ_LGKP01000036.1 GCF_001306135.1 Herpetosiphon geysericola
CTGGTGTTTGAAGAAATAACAGGCGTGCCACAACTCATCGCTTCTAATGGTGGCAAGCCAAAACCTTCATAGGTGGAGGGCCAAACAAATGCATGCGCGCCAGCAAATAACGCCGCATTTTCTGCATACGACATGACGACTGCACGATCGGGTCTGTCAATCCCTACAATCGAGAAAGATGGTTTTCTCGAAAGGAGGTTTTGATGATCGTTCGGCGCTTAGGCGCATGGCTGGCGGCGCTCACCACGATTGTCGTGAGTTGGCCCACGCCGGAGCACGACCTGCGACGGGTGCCACCCGCGCTGATCACCCCCGTGGTGCAGTTGGTGGCCCAGCCGCAGGTCGCGCTGCCGGGCATGGTCGTAACCGTGGTCGTGACGCAGCCTGCCGAGGCGGTCACGACGACCCTGACCCTGAACCTCTCTCCGACAGGCGCATGGGATCAGGTCGTCACGAGCCACAATCGGGAGTGCACGATCCATGAATCAGACGCGAGCTGTGGCCCGCTCCATGATCCGACGCTGCCTGCGGTCGCCACGCTGGCCTTCACCGTTCCCGTCACCGCCACCGATCCGCTGGTCATCACCGCATCCCGCCGTGATCGCCCGACGGATCCAGTGATGACGACGGTGCTGCTTGATCTGACGAATATGGGTACATCACTGCCAACCGCGACGCTGGTCGCTGTGCCCAGTCCCACAGCAACGCTGGTGCTAGTGCCAACGGCCACCGCGATCATCCCTAGTCCTATTCCGGCAACCGCGACCGTGGAGCCAACAGCCGTGCCAACCGCGACCACGCTACCCACCGTCCCCCCGACGGCGAGCAGCACGTCGTTGCCACCAAGCACGGCGACCAACGTTCCGACGGTCACACCGACGGCCACGCCGACGGGGAGCAGCACGCCGCTGCCGATTCTGCCACCACAACACCCGTCCGATATTGGCCTCCCGCCAATTATCGTGTTTCCGACCATAACCACCGTGCCTGCTGCGCCCGTGGTGGACGCGCCGAGCGACACGACCACGCCGCCCGTGCCCACCGCCTGTGTCGTCGAGGGTCAGCCCGTGGCAGTGGTGGATAGCCAGATTCGGGCAGGCGTGGAGCCGTGTGCGCTCCTCAGTCTGCCACTGGCGGTGCAAGCGATTCCCCCAGCACTCGCGCATGTCGTGGCCGAGGCCGACAGCGCATTACGGGCCGGACCAGGTATCGCCTATGTGCCGCTTGCCCATATCCCACGCGGCTATGCGGTCACGCTGACGGGGCGGATGTTTCAGGGCTATGTCGAAGTCACCGCCTTTCGGGTCGGGGCCGCCCCCTTAGCGGGTTGGCTCTGGAGTGCCGATTTAATCGTGGATGCCCTTGTGACCACACCACAGCCAACCATGACCGATCCGGTGGCCGCGCTGCCCTCACCGAGTGCGCCGCTGCCACCCAGCCCTGATCCGGTCGGGATACGCCCAACGGCCACGCTGCCCGTCCTCGGCTGGCGCTTTCAGGCGCTGCCTGCATCGACCCGCATGGTCACGGTGCAGGTTTGTCGCGGGACGGCGACCTGTGGCCGTGATCAGGGGATTGGTGGCATGGCGGTCGTCGTCGATAGTCCCGCTGGGGATCGGCTGGCGCAAGGCTGGACGGATCGCACGGGACGCTGGGTGGTGACCCTGCCCATACAGGAGGGCTTGGTGGTGCGCGTGCCGTGGTTGGGGCAGGTGATGCCGCTCGCGGCGAGTGCAGATCGCGTGCATCTGCCCGTGAGCGAGGCGGTCATGCCGCCCACCTTTGGAGGCCCGCAATGACCAGTCCCTATGACCATGAGTTTCAGGCCTTTCTGGCTCCGCTGCTGGCCGGGTTGTCGGTGGCTGCCCGCCACGCCGAACTTGACCGCTTGACCGACTTGTGGCAGCGCGAAGGCGCGGTTCCAGTCAATGGCCAGTTGGTGTGGCTGGGTACACCTGCCACGACCCGCCTCACGGCGACCGCGTCCGTTGCACCGTCGCCGCGTACGTCGCAGCGCTGGATTGGGGTGGTGATCATCGTGGTGGTCGTGCTGAGTTGGGTAGTGCTCGGTCGCCGCTCGCAGGCTGCGCCGTTGGCGGCGGGGGTGTTGCGTCCCGTGACGGTGACCACGGATAGCGAGGCGGCTCCGGTGCAACTGCTGATCGGGTCACAGGCATTTGCGGTGCAGGCCTTTGACCCGGCCATGGGCTGGCCTGATCCCATGGGCATTCCCGCAGCCACGGCGGTCTGGGGTGGGACGCGCAGTCAGATTGTGCTGGGGCTGGATGGCACCACATTGGATGCGGATGCCCTCACGCTTGGGTCGCAGATCACGCTCCAGCAGGTGCGGGGCGATCAACGCATCCTGCGGGTGGTGGCACGCCAAACGGTGGCGGTCTATGCCAGTGCCACGATTCCCCAACAGCAGGTGGGCGTGACGCTCGTGCTCTGGGATCAGGACGACCTCAGCACGCGCACGCTGGTGCAGGCGATTCCTGCCGATCAGCCGCTGCTCTCCACCCGTGATGGCGCGGTTCCGATGACGGTCACGGGGATGGACTGGACGCTGGTAGCAATGCAGCCCACGCTGATGGTCAGTGTGACCGTTGGGCCAACGGATCAGGCGGGGAGCGTGACGCACCATCGGCAGCCGCTCGTCACGCTGCCCGTGGCCACCGCGACCACGATCAGTATTCCGGTCACGGCGACGGCCATGCCTGGCACGCGGGTCGATTTGCCGCTCGCGGTTGCTGGGCAGGCCGTGCCCCTCAGCATTGCCATGCCCGACCTGCCCGTGGTGCAGGTGGAGTGGCAGACGGTAACCGCGACCCCGCAGGGCTTGGCGATCACGACGGTGTTGCGCAGTCCCGCCACGGTGCTGCTGGCTGCTGATGCAACCTGTACGGTGGGGGGTATAACCACGCCACTCCAGCCGGATCAGCCGTGGCCGCTCACGATCACGACCGTGCAGACGGTCGTCTGGACCTGTCCGCTTGACCCGGCGCAGCCCGTTCCCGTGACGGTGCAGATCGGGTCGGTTGGCCAATCGATTCTTCCCTAGTGGTTTTGGAGGTTTGTATGGCTCGATTTTTGGTCGCTGCTGGTGAGTTCGATGTGATGGAACTCTTGAACAAGTTTGTCAATATCGACAGTTTGTATACCTTCGCGTGGGTCGTCTTTGGCTTATGTGGCTTGACCTTTGGCGTGATGTTTGTGGCTGGCTCATTTGCCAGTGCGCTCGCGAAAAAGCTGCGGATTGCCTATTTCCTCGGCGGGATCATGCTGATTGCCTTAATTCCCATTATCTTGGATTTGGTGAAGCCCGCCTTCAAGGCGGTTGGGCAATAAGGTTGTGGTGGATGGAACGCTGCGCAGCGGGCGTGCTGCACAGCGTCCTTTGTTTCAAGGAGGTGCATGATGCAGGTCTTTCGACCCTTTTTACAGCCGCCCACCACGATTGTCAGCGTGCCCGCGCTGGGCGGCTTGTCTATCGGCGATCTGGTGACCCTTGGTGGCTGCGGCATCGCCATGAGTGTCGTCCTTGCCCCCATCGGATTACCGCTCTTGGTGCGGTTGCTCATTGGCATCGTGCTGGGCCTCGTGGTGGCACGCGGAACCTATCAGGAGCAACCATTGCGGGGGCTGGTCTTCGGCATGCTGCGCTATGGCCTCGTGCGGGTGCTGGCTCCGCAACGCTTGACCGTGGATTGTCGCACGTTGGGGCAGGGTGAGGCCACGGGCCGCACGACCACGACGGCGGTGATGCAGCCGGATGGGACGCTGGTCAGTTTGGCCGATCGGGGGCTGGAATGACCACCCCCCTGCTTCTCCAGCTGCATGGCCTTGAAGTCTTGAATCTCCACCCCCAACAATGGGAGGTGGCGATTGATCGGGTGCGGCAGGCAGTGCAAAGCCTGGTCGTCGATTGGCGCTTAATCAGTGTGGTTGCACCCCGCTCGTTGGCCAATCGTCGCCAGCGGATTCACGACCAGCTGCGCTTGCTTGATCCCAGCGACCCCCAGCATCCGCGCCTGACTGCCCAACTGTTGCATATGCAGGACTTAGAGCAGCACGCCATGACCAGCATGACCCACTATCTGGTGATCTGGTGTCCGGCCAGCCTCGCACCTGCGACCGTCGAACATACGTTGGGCCGCGCCTGTGGTGGAGCAACGCGCCTGCGCAGTCTGCCCTTGCTGTTGGGCGCGCCAACGGTGCAGATGACCGTAGCGAGTTGTATTGCGGATACCCCAACGGGCCAACGCTGCTGGCAGGGGATGCTGGCCGAGCGCTGGCACGGATCGCTCTCGCCCTTGCTGTTTCGCTCGCTCTTGCTCGAGCAAACGCATGCAATCATCGTCGTCGATGCGCTGACCATGGCTCCTGACCGCGCGCGCACGACCATGGATGTGGCCTTGCAACGGCTCGATGCGCATGCGGCGCTCAATCCGACCTATGACGAAGCGCGTCGCCACGCCGTGCAAGACTGGCAAGCCGCCTCGACCCATCTGGAGCGGGGCGCACTCTTGCACACAGTCCAGGTCGCGGTCTTTGTCGGCGCGGCCACGCTGGAACTGGCGCGCACCCATGCCCAAGCAGCCCGCCAAGCACTCGGATCAACCATCAGCTTCCATCCAATGCGCGGTCGCCAACAGGATCTGCTGCCCATGCTCGGCACGCATGCCACCGCCACCCTTGACCTGCCCACCGCAGGCCACCCCATGATTACCGCGCAGCTGGCGACGCTGCTACCGATTTATCTGGCCCAGCGCTCGCAGCCACCAGCGACAGCATTACTGACAGGCGTGGACGAAATGCGCGGCACACCGTTGCTCTTGGATTTGACCGCCTTGCCTGCGCTGCATGGCTTTTTCTGTGGCGCAACCGGGAGTGGGAAGAGTAGCTATGTGGCCACCCTTGGCTCACGCTTGGTCGATGATGCGGGCTATCAACTGATTCTGCTTGACCCACAAGGGGCATTTGCTCCCCTCGCCGAAGCCTATGCCGACCGGGCCTCGGTCAATCGGGTGGCCTTGGATACGCTCAAACTGAATCTCCTTGACCCGATTGTTGACCTGCAACACGACCTCGTGACCCAAGTGCTCCATGTGGAAGAAGTCCTCCAGTGGCTGCTCGATGGCGCATTGACCCAGCTGCATCGTCAGACCCTGCGCCGGGTCTTGTCGGTGCTGTATGCCACCCATGCCGCGCCACGCTTATCGGATGTGGTGACGCTCTTGGCGGATGATACAACCGGCCTGCGCGACCTCATCCTGCCATGGACACTCTCGCCCTTTGCCGAGGTCTTTGATCAGCCCTCGACGATGGACTTGACCCTTGATCCCACGACCCCGGTCGTGATCTATGACGTGTCCGATGCGAAAATGCCCGACCACATCAAGCAGTTTTTCTTAGTGCTGATTGCCAGTGCCATCCAACGCGAGATTCGGGTTAGGCCACGGAAGGCCATTATTGGGATCGATGAGGCCGGGGTCTTGTTTTCCAATCCCCTCTTGGCCAGCTTTGCTGAGCGCTTGGCCAAGACGGCGCGGCGCTTCGGCGCAGGGGTGTGGGTCATCGACCAAACGACCCATTTATTAGGGACAAAGGCTGGAGCCGAGATTTTTGAGAATAGTTTCGTGACCGTGATCGGCACGATGCGCAGCGACCAATTGCCTGCGTTGCGCGAGCGCTTCCCGATGGTCACAGACAGCCAGCTACAATGGATCACGGGCCTCGGCATGACCGATGACCAACGCAAGGAACGGGCAGGCCAATATCTGATCATCGTCAACGAAACGCCGTACCTCATCTATAACCATCTCTCGCACTGGGAGTGGCAGCTGATCCCGCAGCGAGCGGTGCTGCATACGGAGGCCGACGATGGGCGTATTTGATCGCTGGTTTGGCCCCGCAGCGGCTGATCCGACCGTGGCAGCCCGCCAACGCGCGGCAGCATGGGGTGCGTTTCTCGCTGCCCAACGCGCCGCGTTGCCACCACGGCCAGGTGCTGGTGGCGCGCCGACCACGGCGATTCCCGCCATGCCGCCTGTTGCGATGGCTGCACCGACCACGGCAAGCACCACCGTGCTGGTCATTGAAGATGGCGAGGAGGGGGTATGAGCCTCCTGGTATTCGTCCTTATGGTCGGTGGCGTGGGCTGGCTTCTCATGCGGGTGCTGACGACGATCACGACCGAGCAGGCGCAATGGTCGGCGTGGCGGATACGGGTTCCGGCGGGGATGGATGCGTCCACGCTGCGGGATGCACTCGTCGATGGGGTGGGGATGGGCGCGGCATGGCTGTGGCTCGTGCCCACCGCGCACGGGCGGCAACTGCTCCTGCACACGACTCCCGCCACCTACGCCCTGCTCATGACGACGCTGCGCGAGCGCATCCCATTGGCTACGCTGCGGCCCGTGACCCTGACCTTGCCGATCCTGCGCTGGCGGCGGGGTGGCGCGGATGATCAGACGATGCAGGGCTGGGCGCTGCGCAACGGCGTGGTGCAGGCCGTCCATGCGACCCCGCAGCGCTGGGGTTGGTCGTTGGCGCTGGTTTGGGTGTTGGGATTACTGCGGCCACACCCGTGGGTGGGTGATTTGCCGCTCGACGAGGCCGCACTGCTGCCCGATCTGCCGTCGTTGCCAATGCAGCTGCCTGCGGTCGCTGGCGTAGCATGGCAGTTCAGCGCGGATGTCGCGCTGCCCCTTGGCACGCCACTCGATCTCCGTGGCCCGGCTGCACAGCGTTGGGCCACCGTCGCGCAGCTGGTCGACCAAAGCATCCATGCGCATGCCAGTGTGCTGGCGCTCGTTACACCAGCCCATGCCGCAACCATATTGCCGCTGCTCGAACCGCTGGGGGAACGGTTGCGCGTGGTCGATGGCCGTCAGCCTGCGGTCACCACCACGCTGGATGTGGCCGCATGGCTCGACGACACGGCCATGACCACCCTGCTGGGCCAGATGGCGGATTTGCAACCGCACGATTCCCTCTGGCAGACGATTCCCACCCTCTTAGCCCATTGGCGCAACCGCGCACACCCCAGTCTCAGCGATCTCATTGCGCTGGCTGGACAGGTCATGAACACGCCGGATCGGGCGGCCATTGATCAACGGATGGCCGCCCAACGCTGGGCGGTACGGCTGCGCCGCTGGCTCACGCTCGACTGGCTGAGTGTGTTTGCGACTCCCGGCGATGATCTGCCGCTGCTGCTCCAGCGCGGTGGGGTCGTGGTGGTCGTGCTGCCAGATGATGCAGAACAAGCAGCGCTGGTGCAGCAGATTATTGCCATGGCACTCCCGTCATGGCAGGCAGCGAGTCCACGCCCACTCCTCACGGTGAGCGATATACCGTGGGCGGAAGCCACGCTGCAAGGTGGCGATCAGCTGGCACCGCGCGTCGCGTGGCACGGGTATCTGGGCGGTGGCGTGATTCCCACCACGGCGGTGCTGAAGGCCCATGGGCTTGATCCATGGATGCTCGTCACCATGCATGGTTTGCTGCTGGCCCATGCCGAGGTGTGTGTCCATGTGGCTGCGCCATGGGACGCTGCTCCTGGCATGGCTGCGCCAGAAGCGCCACCCTCCCATGTCTTTTGGCAGTGTGATCCGACCGATCTGTTTCAGCCCGTGATGGCGTTGCCCTCGACCGCAGCGGGTGAAGTGGAATCCCGTGGTACGCCGATGCCGTTGGCCAGCCCTCCGCCATTAACCGCGCGGTCGCTACCACCTGTCGCACAGCTGACCCATGATGCGATGCTGAGCGATGACCAGCTGCACGCCCTGATTGAAGCCTTACTGGCCGACCGCCGCAATGGGGTCTCGACGAAACAGGCTGCAACGGTGTTGGGCGTGGATCGCGGACTGGCTGAGCGGCTCGTGGCGTTGGCCACCGAGCGGTTGGCCAGCGTTTTAGGCACCCACTCGCGCCATGGGCTGCTGCTCAAACGGGAGGTCACGGAGGCCGAGGTCTGGGCACTGGTCGGGATTGATGCTGATGACGATGCGTGCACTGAGGAAGTGCCCGAGGAGGAACCCGTATGCATGGACGCTTAATCCTCGCGGTCTATGGCCGCACGCTGGCGGGATTTGGGGTGGTGTTGATCGGGGTGCTGTGGCTGTTCAGCCCATGGCTGCTCGGGCATCTGACCAGTCCGCGCCTTGCGCCCTTGTCCACCTTGGTCACACGCATGCACACGATCAGTGGCTGGTTGCTGATGGGCTATGGGCTGTGGCTGCTCGCGACGCTGGTCGCATGGCTGCGGTTGCGGCGGCGACCAGCTGTTGAGGGACAATGGTATCTGCTGCGCATTCCCAAGCCGATGATCACCGATCCCCACAGTAGCACGGCGGCCCAACTCGGCCAACGTGAGGCGGCGATGGCCGGGGAAATCGTGCGCGTCTTGCAGGCGATTGTCGCCCATGCGCCTGCCGATCGGCGAATTGCGCTTGAACTGTGGTACACCGATCAGGGGATTGCGTGGAGTCTCTGGCTCTCGCATTCCGATTTGCATGCGCCCGTCTTTAGTGCCGTCCAAGGCTTTGTGCCGGGCGGTGATCTGTTGGAACAGCCTGATCCGGTCACAACCGCTGCCCCCGCGCTGGTTTGGACGAGCCACACCCTTGCGCAGCCCGCGATCTATCCACTACGCCGTGCCGATGCGATGGTCGGCGATCCGCTTGATGCGGTGATTGGCGGCTTACGACCGCAGCAAGGCGTGACCGCGATTGGCGTATCGCTGACCCTTGGTCCCGTACCGGAACGCTGGCAGCAGCAGGGGCGCGCCATGGCCGATCTGCTAGGACTGAGCGCCAAAGACCAACAGGCCAGTGCCAGCAAAGAAACCGCGACCGCCATGCTGGCCAAACTGCAAAGTCCCGCTGTGACAGTCACCCTGCGCACGGTGGTGCTGGCTGAGACTGCCGCGATTGCCACCGCCCAGCACCAAATTCTGGTGGGCGCGCTCGCCAGCTATACCACGCAGCACGACCGCCTACGCCAAGCCTGGACTCATGGCCGTAGCCAGACCACGGTGACTTCTGCCCTTCGGGATCGCCACGTGGCACACTGGCTGCCTATAGCTGTGCCGCCTTTGCTGCCCGCACCAGCACCGCCCGTGCTGAGTTTGCCCGAAGTCAGTGCCCTCTGGCATCTGCCCACGGGACGGCACTTAACGGTCGCCATCTGGCGCAATAATCGCTTTGCGCCGCCCAGTCCGGCCTTGATGGTCAGCACGATTGGCGCACCGCCGCCTGCATTTGATGTGACGACACCCCTCAAGGATCGCATCGTGCGCATCACCGGCGGCGTGGCCGCCGATGGACGGCAGGTCTATTTGGGCTTTCCGCTCAAAAGTTACACTTTTCATCAGCAGATTACCGCCTCAACTGGAGCGGGCAAGAGCCACGCAGCGAAGGTGCAGCTGGGCGAATTATTGCGCATCGGCGCAGGCTTTGGGGTGATCGACTTCAAGGGCGATTTGGTTAATGACCTGTTGACGATGATTCCTGATGATCGGCTTGATGATGTGATTGTCTTTGACCCCCTTGATCCCGAGCACTGCCTTGGGCTAAACCTGCTCGACCCGACCTACCTCAATAAAGATACCGAACCGGACTTTTTGGTCGAATTACTGGAGGCACTGGTCGCCAGCACCGATAGCCATTGGGGCGATTCGGCGGGCATGCAGGAAGCCTTGCGCTATGGGGCCTTGACCTTAATGGAAGGTGAACCCACGCCCACGATTGCCCATCTCTATCTGCTCTTTTCCAGTAGTGCGTACCGCGCCACGGTGCTGGAGCGGGTCACCGATCCCGATTTAGTCTTGTTCTGGACCTATCAGTTTCCGAAATTGAGCGATACGCAGAAGTCCTCGATGACCGCCTTGCAACGGCGTTTGAGTCAGTTTTTGATCAATCGCACCGTGCGGATTACCTGTAACCAGACCCGCACCACGATCCCCTTTCGCCAAGTAATGGATCAACGCAAGATTGTGTTGGCCAAGCTGCCGGTCGAATTGATTGGTGCGACCGCTGGCGGGATTCTGGCCAATGTGCTGATTAACCTCGTGCTGGCAGCGGCGTTCAGTCGGCTGGATACGCCCGAAGAGGAGCGTGAGCCGTGGGTGCTGGTCGTCGATGAATTTCAGGAAGCGATGCGGCGCGGCGATCCGGCCAACTACCAGAAGATTCTGGAACGCTTGCGCTCGTTTGGGATTGGGCTGGTGTTGATGCACCAAGGCACGAGCCAATTGCCTGCGGAGATGCTGGCCACAACCTTGGAAATCGTCCAAACCCGCCTGATTCTGTCGGCCTTTGGCCCCGATGCGGCGGTGTGGCAACGGCAGTATCCCGATGCCCGGCTCACGATGCAGGACTGGGCGGGAATTCCCTTGCGTGAAGAAGGCTATGCGGCAATCTCCATTAATGGCTTCCGCCAACCCATCTGCACGATCACGCCGCTGCCGCTCTGGCCTGCGCTGCCACAAGGTGGCGCAGCCCGTGCGTTCACGCCGCTCGCCCCACCGCCACGCGATGCCCTCGACGAACGGCTGCGCGCCTTGGCCCAGTTTGGCCGCGCGGAACGGTTGCGCTTACTGCGGGATGCGCCACCCGCACTCTGGGACGCGATCCTGGACCGGATGCAAGCGGATCGCGCTGATCGCCATGCGCAGCTGCTGGCCCCGACCTGTTCCTTGCCCCGTGCCGCGCGCGTGCTGGCCTTGAGCCATGGGAAAGCGGCCACGCCACGCGATATTGCTTTAGCAGCCTTGACGCGCTTGACCCTCAGCATTCCGCGTGATGCGGTGGACGAGGAGCCACCTGTCAAGGGCAAACGCGGACGGGGTGGCGCGCCAGAAGCGACCTATGAGGCGACTCCCGCAGGCGGTTCTGTGGCGACTCCGGCGGTGGTCGTCAATCCCCGTAAAGTCGGGGTAGCCACGGTGATGCAGGCCGAGCCGACGGCCACGAGTCTGATGCAGTTATTAGCGGAGAATCCTGATGCAGGTCTCTAAATACCTTCTTATTGTAGTACTCATCGTGGTAGCCATCCCCCGTGCCGCGCTCGCCGTCGTCACGCCCTTCACCGTGACCACACGTGGCACGACGGTGGTGCTGGCTGGCGTGCCATCCCAGCCCACGACGGTGGCCGTGCGCAGCCTGACCGCTGCCGCGCCGATGCTGACCGTGACCATGGACACAACGATGCTAGACCACCCTGATCCGGCGCGATTGGCCGACCTACCGACCGCCCCGGTGACCCTCCTGCGCAGCGGCAGCTATCGTGGCTACCCGGTGTGGGTCTACCAGGTCCAGCCGACCATCCAGCAGCAGGGGCAAATCCAGCAGGTGACGCAGTTGAACGCCATGCTCGACAATGCCGTGGTGGTGGAATCCCCTGCCGATCTGCAAGCACTGCCGCGCGTGCCCTTTGGCGATCCGGTGCCGCCAACCAACCCACTGGCGTTTGACAACCACACATGGACGCTGACCGTGACCACGCCGGGCATGCAGCGGGTGACCGGGGCGATGCTGGCAGCGGCAGGCATTGACCTTGCAACGCTCAATCCGGCAATGGTGCAGGTGCAGCATGCGGGCATGGTGATCCCGCTCGATTGGCGTGGGGTTGGCGATGGCGTGGTTGATCCGCATGACGAGGTTCGTTTGTGGGTGGATGCCGTGGGCGACCGCTGGAACCAGACAACGACCCTGTGGCTCACGACCGCAGCGGCCACGCCCTCGCCTCCCATGACTTCTCGCTTGGCGCTTGACAGTACCGCACCCCTGACCAACACCGTCTGGATGACCAGCACATGGGACGAGCCACAGCTGATCGAGAGTCGCCATGCAGGGGTACGTGGGTGGCATACGTTCAGTCGCCGCCTGAATAGTCTGGCGGGCGGCACTGCCGATGCAACCACCATGCTGCTCACACCCACCCTGCCACTGGCAAGCGGCCTGATGACCGTGACCTTAACCGGAGCGACCGTCACCAGTCTGCCCGTATCGCTGGTGGTGAACACCGTGCCAATGAGGGTTCCGGCAACCTCGGCCTGGCACAATTCGGTCGCGATGACCACGACCGCCGCCCTCACGATCACCCTGCCAGTCCCAGCGAGCGGTGCAGCAAGTCTGCTGCTCGAAACTGTGATGGTAACCCGCCCCATGCGGTTGACGACCCTACCAACCGAACCGTTTTGGAGTGGGCCAACGCCTGCGCGCTATGCCCTACCCGACGCGCCCCCGCTGCGCACGCTTTATGATGTGACTGAGCCAGCGCAGCCGCAGATTGTCATCCTGCCTGCGGGACAAACGCCCATCCTCGCTGATTCGTTGGTCAATCGACGGTATCTGCTGGTTGGCCATAGGCCGCTCCCCATGCCAAGGCTTCAGCGCCATATCCCCATCGTGCTGCCCACCGCCGGAGCCGATGTTATCATTGCCCCGCGTGTCTTCCTGCACGCGCTTGAGCCGCTGCGCACGCCGACCACGGTGCTTGTGGCGCGGGAGGATCTCGATGCGGCATGGGCTTTTGGCCAGATGTCACCGGATGCACTGCGATCCTTCCTGCGCCATGCAGCGGCGACATGGCCCACGCCACCAACGAGCGTCCTATTCGTCGGCGATGGCACGGCTGATCCGCGCGATGTCCTGGGCTATGGCCAGATAACGCTGATCCCACCGTTGCTCGCCGAGGTTGATTTATGGCTGGGCGAAACCGCCTGTGAATCCTGTTATGGCCAACTGGACGGCGCTGATCCGCTTGACGACCTGCTGCCTGATCTGCCCGTCGGACGCTGGCCCGTCAAAAGCATCGCCGAATTAACCGCGCTCATCGCCAAGCAGCAACGCTATACCGCCGCACCATGGGGCGTGTGGCAAAGCACGGTGGGCAGTGTGGCCGATAACGCCGAAGGGGCGCTCGAATTTCCGCAGCTCGCGGCTCAGAGTGAGGCGGTCTATCCGCTCACGATGACCCTGCACCGCGCCTATTATGTTCCGCAGGCCACGACCGCTGACCCCGCATGGCATGTAGCCGATGCGCAGGCCGTCCGTGAACGGGTCTTGGCGATCTGGAACACAGGCGTGACGATCATGCAATACATCGGTCATAGCCACGCCTACCAGTGGGCTGTGACCGATCCGCTCGTTGAGCCGCGCGGCTTGCTCGATCTGAATGCAGTGAGCACCCTCCAGAATAGCGAACGCCTGCCACTGCTGTTGGCCTTGACCTGCCTGACGAGCGCCTTCCAGCAGCCCAGTCCCCGTGGGACGACGCTCGATGAGGCATTGGTCTTGCATCCTGACGGTGGCGCGATTGCCACGTGGGGATCGAGTGGGTTGGGAGTGGCCCATGGCCATGATCACCTGCAACATGGATTGGTAACCGCAGCGCTGACCATCCCTCAACCGACACTTGGCCAAATCACTGAAGCAGGGCTGCTCCAATTAGCGCTCCATGGACAATGTTGCACTGATGCACTCCGCACAACCGTGCTCTTAGGAAATCCCGCCACAGTGCTGCACATTGCGCCTGCGCCGCAGCGGGTGTGGGCGTCCTTGGTAATGAAATAACGCTCCCGGAACGGTCTCATTCAATACCATATGTGCTTCTGCCTTATCAGCAAAAGCCTATACCTGATGATATATTACGATTGTGATCAGTACTTTTACCCTAGATGCATGATCCTAAATAGAAGCCATGAGTAAGGGTTTATGGTATATGGCAGAATGCATCCATTCAGGCGATACTTGGGTTCATCAACCTACCACGACGATGTTCCTCAACCATGCTGCCCGAAATTGCAGGATTGAGGATGATGGGAGTCCTGTATGGATCGCCACGCACCAATTGTTCATCCAACCATTGCGCTCATTCCAGCCTTTAATGAATCACGATTTATTGGAAGTTTGGTTTTGGCCACCAAAGCCTATGTTGATATGGTTATCGTGATTGACGATGGATCAACGGATCAAACGGTTACTATTGCACAACAGGCAGGTGCAGTCGTTTTGAAGCATACTGTAAATCAAGGTAAGGCAGCTGCGGTCAATACCGGATTTCGCTATAGTGCAACCCTAAACCCGTTTGCAGTAGTAATGCTTGATGGCGATGGTCAACATATTGCCGACGATATTCCAACGCTGCTGGCACCGATTTGTCAAGGGCATGCGGATGTCGTGATTGGGTCGCGCTATGGAACCATTCAGAGCACCATTCCTTTTTATCGCAAGGTGGGTCAAGTAGGTTTAACCTCGCTCACCAATCTGGTCTCTGGGGTCCATGTCAGTGATTCACAAAGTGGGTTTCGTGCATTTTCTGCTCATGCAATTGCATCGTTGTCTTTTACGACCAATGGTGGATTTTCGATTGAATCAGAGATGCAATTCCATATTCATGATCGCGCCTTACGGGTAACAGAAGTCCCGATTCATGTGTTGTATGTAGAAAAGGCCAAGCGCAATCCTGTTCGCCACGGGCTGCAAGTTGTGAAGGGTATCCTCAGTGCGGCTACAACCATGCGTCCCGTGTTCTTTTGGTGTGGAAGCGGTTTCGTGGCCTTAAGTCTGAGTACAGTGCTGCTCGTATTCCTTGCCGAACATACAACCGTGAGTTTGTCACAATTCGCATGGATTTTGAGTAGTTTGCTGATTGGTATGCTGCTCAGTGTTGGCTCGATCGGCACAGGGATAATCCTTCAGCGCCAGCGGATCATGTTACAACGCATGGAAACATCCTTAAAGCAACAATTGCAGCATCCCATGCAAACAACAATCAATCAGCCAGTTTTAGTGCCATCGCTTGATCGCAGCTATGACACAATTCCGCAGGCACACGCATAACAAGAAAGACGATACCCATGGAAGCAAGTATCATTATTGTCAGTTATAACAGTCATGATGATCTGATTGAATGCCTCGATTCGGTGCTCACGGAATGTCATGATGATGCGCGCTATGAGATTATCGTTGTTGATAACGATTCCCACGATGCAAGCCGGACATTAATCCGTCACCAGTATCCTATGGTGCGGCTGCTTGAAAATACGAATACTGGTTATGCTGGTGGGAATAATTATGGCGCATCTGTTGCCCAAGGTGATGCCTTGATCTTCCTTAATCCTGATACGATTGTTATGCCAGGTGCGATAGCAGCCTTACTCACGCCCTTGCTCAACGATCCAACGATTGGATTGACCACCGGATGCCTCGTCCATTATCAGCATCCTCACCAGATTAATACGTGTGGCAACCATATGCACTATACAGGACTGACCTATTGTCGTGGGGCGAACCAACCCCGCACACAGTATGCGATGAGTTGCACCGTTGATGCCGTATCTGGGGCAGCATGCGCTA
>NZ_LGKP01000024.1 GCF_001306135.1 Herpetosiphon geysericola
GGCGCAGGCGTTGTAGTTCTTGGCGTTGGCGCACGGTCAGTGCGGCATTACGATGTAATCCCATGATAAACTCCGAGGGGAGCGCTGCGATCGACGCAGATGGTCGTTAATCTATTGTACCATTACACATAGAACATAGGAGTAGGGATCAGGGGTCGGGGATCAGACAATGGCTATTGGCTGAGGGCTATTGGCTTTGAGATATTGATAATCTGTGCAATCTGTGGCTAAAAACGTCCTTTGTGCTCTTCGTGTCCTTCGTGGATCAATTTTAACGCAGCGACGCAGAGCTACGAAATTATGAAGGATGAGGGATGAAGGATGAAGGGCTATTGGCTGAGGGCTATTGGCTGAGGGCTATTGGCTATCGGAACATAATCTCAATAATCTGTGGCAATCTGTGGCTAAAAACATTCTTCTCGATTCTTCGCATTTGCTATGTTCTATGTTCTTTGCTCTATGTTCTTCCCCGTTGTTCAACGCTCGATTCGCGCACGATCAACTCGCCTTGCAAAATGATTTTGCGGGTTGGACGCTGCGGATCAGCAACCCGTTGCAAGAGCAGTTCAGTCGCCGAACGGCCAATTTCATCGGTTGGTTGCGCTAAAACGGTGATCGCAGGCTGAACCAAACTTGCCCAAGCAGTATCATCGAAGCCAACCAAACCAATTTGGGCTGGAATGTGCAAACCCTGTTCGCGGATGGCTTGCAACGCACCAGCGGTCAGCAAACTATTGCTGGTAAAAATTACTTGTGGTGGCTCGGGCAGGCCCAACAACTCCAACGTTGTGTGATAGCCAGCCTCGCTCTGCGGGCGTACAAAACGCACATATTCAGGCTGGATGCTTAACCCTGCATCGTGTAACGCAGCTTCGAACCCGCGCTGGCGTTCGCGGCCGGTTGTGCTCGCCTCACCAAAGATCGCCCCAATTCGCCGATAGCCTTGGCTGAGCAAATGCTGGGCGAGCAGCGAGCCTGCGCTCAGATTATCCAACAACACAGCATCAACATCGCCGCTGCGAAGCGAACGATCAATCAACACCGTGGGAAAGCTTAAATGCAACTCATGCCAGCGATTGAGCGTTTGCAAGGTGGGCGAGAAAATGACCCCAGCCACTTGTTCAGCGCCCATCAGTTGCAAATAGAGGAGCTCTTTTTCGGGATTCTCATCGGTGTTGCAGAGCAGCAGATTGTAGCCATGGGCATACGCTGTATCTTCAACCGCCCGACTAACTGCCGTAAAAAAGGGATTACGAATATCGGAAACGATCAAGCCCAAGGTTTTCGATTGCTGCGAGCGCAAGTTACGGGCAATCAAATTAGGCCGATATTCCAGCTGGGCCACTGCCGCCAAAACCCGTTCGCGCAGCGCTGGACGTACATGGGGATGCTTGGCAAGCACCCGCGAAACTGTCGCCGTCGAAACATTTGCTGCTTTGGCAACATCTTTGATGCTGGACATGGCTCACTCCCCTTGGCAGTCGTCGATTGCATGGCTGAAAACGCTTGCGCCATTATAGCAGATGCTAGCAGTATTTCTCGAAAGATTATGTAATCGATTACATAATTAATTACTATAATAATTCTGTTCTCTGGTTGTTAATCAGTCGATAAGCGTGCATCAATCCATTCATTTTGACAAAATCTTTGTAATCGATTACATTCATTTTAAAGCCTGAAAGCAGGCTTTAGGCCAGCAATCAACAGTAGCTAATTTACAAGCATTGCCGCAACGTGCTGGGGCATGACGCAGTATTGCTGAGGTACAGCAATGATGAGCATTGTGACATTAACCCTCAATCCAGCCATCGACCAAACGATTTTTATCAACGATTTTCAGCTTGAAACCGTTAATCGAGCCTATGACCTGAAAAACCACGCTGGGGGCAAAGGCGTAAACGTCGCCTCACTTTTGGCCGCCACCGGCCATAGGGTCGTCGCAACTGGTTTTTTAGGCGATCAAAACGCCGAAATCTTCGATCGCTTGTTTGCCGAAAAACAGATTGACGATCAATTTATTCGCATTCCAGGCCAGCCACGAGTTGGGATCAAAATTAGCGATCAACAAACCCAACGCACAACTGAAATCAATTTGCCAGGCCTAACCCCGACCAACGCTGAATTGGAAGCAATCCACGCGACAATAACGCGCTTATCTGCTGAAAATAATCAGTGGTTTATTTTGGCTGGCAACGTGCCACCAGGCATTCCCAGCACCATTTATGGCCAATTGATCGAGATTATTCAGGCAGCAGGCAAGCAAGTAGTCTTGGATACCAGTGGCGAAGCCTTGCGCTATGGGCTTGCAGCCGCCCCAACCATCGCCAAACCCAACCTTGCAGAGCTTGAGCAATTTGTAGGCTACCAGCTTACCAGCGAACAAGCAGCAGAAAAAGCAGGCCGCGAACTCTTGAATCATGGCATCAAAGTCGTCGTAATTTCGATGGGCGAGCATGGGGCGCTGTTTATCGATGCAGAACAAAGTTTGGTGGCAATTCCGCCAAGCGTTGCTGTTCAAAGCACTGTTGGCGCAGGCGATGCGATGGTTGCAGGCCTTGTTGCAGCCCAAACCCAAGGGCTGGATCTGGCAGCGAGTGCGCGCTTGGCGACCGCTTTCGCAGCAGCCAAAATCACCCAACTTGGCAGCAACTTACCTGCGAATGAGATTGTTGTGCAAATTCAGGCCGAGGTAGTGGTGCGCCCATGCAACGCCCACCATGATGGTTTACAATGGAATAGCAGCCAACTCAAAGGGGTTCCGCTCTAAAACTTAGCAAGCAAAGCCCCTCAGTGCTGTCGTGGGCGAAGGGCTTTGCTCCATTAAGTCACGATCTCGTTATTTATGGCACGATGCTACAGGCAACTCCATTCAAACTAAAGCTGGTTGGAACTGCATTTGCGCTGCTATAGCTGGCTTGGAAGCCAAATGAGGCTGAGCCTTGCGGTGCAATCACACTATTCCAGCCAAGATTACCAGCAACCACAGCATTGCCGATCTGGCTTAGATTACTATTCCAAGTGGTGTTGATTTGTTGATTACCAGCGAAATTCCAATTGAGGGCCCAGCCATTGATTGGCGTGTTGCTGGCATTCGTCACGATGACATTTCCGATAAAACCATTGTTCCATTGGCTGCCAATCGCGTAGTTGACACTGCAAGCATTGCCAGTGGGCGTTGGGCTTGGGGTTGGGGTTGGGGTGCTATTTACAATCGTAACATTGACTGGATTTTGGGCCAGCGCGCCGCCCCATGTCCAGCCGCCACCAGCAATCGGCACTTCGCCGGTTGCGCTAGCATTCAATTGCACCGTACCAAGCGCGGTTGCTTTAAAGGTAATATTTTTGCATTGAGTTGGGTGTTGGTTATATTTACAAGGCATGCTCAACGGCGGATCGAGCTGCACCAAGCCAGCTGGGCTGCTGGTTACAGTCGTATATTGCAAGCCAATATTCACATACTGAATCGTCAAAGTAAACACTTGCCCAAGCGTCACTTGACTAGGTGCACTCAAAATCAACTTTGGTTGCGGAGCAGTTTGGGTTGGGGTTGCGCTCGCCGTTGGGGTATTGGTTGGCACAGCCGTAGTAGTTGGCTGAGCCGTAGGCGTGCTCGTTGCGTTTGGCGTTGGGGTTGGCGTAGTGCTGCGACCTTGCAATAAGCGGTTGTAAATTGCCGTATAGGCTGGCTTAGGATTGTACTGCTCATCGTAAATCAAGGCAGCGCCATAGCCAGGAAAAGTCCCTGGAACCCACGAATATTTATCACTAAAGCCCCAAAATTGAAAGGCTTGGCAAGCTGGCTGACGCAAACAGCGATCAAGCACATTTTGATAGACCGTTGCTTGTTGAGCCAAACTGGCGCTGGTTGCTGGCAATTGCAAGCGCACATCAGCCTCAGTTACATAAATTTTCAAGCCCAAATCAGCAAAACGCTGCATATTTTGGGCAAAACTATTGTAATTAATCCCTGAGCCAAGCAAGTGCATCTGAAAACCAATTCCATCGATCGGAATCCCACGCGCCAAAAAGTCTTTGGCCATAGCATACACAGCATTAGATTTGGCATTAATTTCTTCGATATTGTAATCGTTGTAAATTAGCACCACATCGGAATCAACTTGGCGCGCCCGTTTGAAGGCCAACTCTACATAGCTTTGGCCGATGGTGTTATACCAAAACGAGCGTCGATAAACGCCACTATCATCAAAAACTTCGTTGGCCACATCCCAAATTGCGATGTCGTTTTTGTAGCGCCCAACCACCATGTCAATATGATCATACAAAATGGCGGTTAGCTCGCTGGCTGTCCAGCTTTGGTTGGCAACCCAGCCTGGGTTTTGCTGATGCCACAGCAAGGTATGGCCATGGATTTGCTGGCCATAGCTTTTAGCAATTTGAATATGGCGATCAACCGGAGCAAAATTGTAGCTTGTGCGTTGCGGATGCACCGCATCCCATTTGAGTTGGTTGCCTGGGGTATAAATATTAAACTGGCCGCCCAAAATTGCCTCATATTGCGCAGCATCGCTAAAATTCCAAAAATCGCTATCAGCAGCGCTGCCAATTAAGAATGAGCCAGCAGCTGCGCGCAGCGTTTGGGCACTCGTTTGGCCACTGCTTGATTGCGACCAAGCGAATTGGCCGAGTATCAATCCGAGCATCACTGCGATCCACCAGTACCGTCGTCGGCTGTTCATCGATCCTCCTTGATCACAGGTGCGATGCGGCAGGTTGGGATGATGATAGCAACGACGTTTAAGCAGCATCACGGTTAAGTTTTATCTTGAGACCGCTCCCAAAGTAAAGATATATTAAGGAATAGGCATTTGTCAAGAGGCTCTTTAGAAAAAAATTAAGGATTATCGCTTAAGAGCAGTGGTTTAAAGCCGAGGGCATCACAGGCAGTTAATTGATAGAAAACTGTTTCAATCTGGCCAGTGGTAGCATTGGCCCATTGCTCTGCTTGATGGAGGTGGCCATAGACGCAAGTGTGTGCGTTGACAGCGGCAATCCGTTTGGCAAATTCGGTCGGCTGGCCATCGCGGAAAGGGGGAAAATGCAGCAACACATAAATCGGGCGCACATCCTCGGCCAAGACTTGCGCTCCGGCCAAAGCGCGTTCTAAGCGGCCAAGCTCGCGCTCATAAATTCGCTGATCGGTGGTTTTATCAAAATCGCGGTCGCCTGGCACAGCCCAACCGCGCGTACCACACACCACAATTTCATCAACGATTATTGCATCACAATCGACAATCTGCAGCGATGCAGGCAAGATCGCGCGAACCTTGTTTTTGCTGCTCCACCAATAATCGTGATTGCCCTTGCAAAGGACTTTTTTGCCTGGGAGCGAGTCGATCCAAGCGAGGTCGGCGCGCACATCGTTGAGATGCATGGCCCATGAAATATCGCCAGCGATCAAGACCAAATCATCGGCGGCAACAGATTCGTGCCAAGCCTTGGCAATGGTTGCTGCATGATTACGCCAATGAGCGCCAAAGACATCCATTGGTTTATCCTGCCCGCCAGCAAGGTGCAAGTCGGCAATAGCCCAGATTCGCATAATATCAGCCCTAGCAGATTGTTCTAAGCAGCTATTGTAGCATAGCTCGCTTGATCGAGGCATTCTGGGCTAATGGGTCAGCCCCAACAAACTTGGCTTTACCCCAAGCACAATTGCATCATACCAAGCAGCCAAACTAGAGCCATAGATTATCAATGCTAGGATAATCAACCCATAATCTACATATTTAACAACAAATAAGCATTGATCAATAAATATTAGACTCAGCATCAATAAAAATGGCACTATAAAATAGCCATACCGTACTTGAACACCTAACAAAAGATCAATCGAGATAAAACCAAAAAATGTTAGAATACTAGCCAAAAACAATAATTTTAGCGATTTTTCTAGCTTGATAAATGGCAAGAGGAAAACAGTAGCAATAAAAATAATTCCAAATGGAGCAAAACTTGCTGATAGACCGTTAATAACTGCGGTTAGTTGGGTAGTAATCCTCATTGGTTGCGCTTGAGTTGTGCCAGTCGTGGTAAAAAGATCGATATAAATTGCCAGCAACCCAAACAGACTAATGCCAATTAAGCAGATTAGCCAAGCCCGATAGTGCTTGCGCTGGGCAACATCAAACACAAAGCCTAAGACCCAATAGCTAGCCAGCCAGACTCCTGTGAGTAACGCAACTCCGTTATGCATCCACAGGGCCAAACTTACGAGACCAATAGTCCATAGGTTTGGTTGAGGCGTGGCTTGAAAACTCAGGCTAGCTAAAAACAACAGCACCAACCATTGGCCAACAATTTGTGGCGCAAATCCCCACCAAAGAATGGTTAATTGTAATGGCATGGCTGAAATAAAAATCATTGCAGCCAAGGCAATACTAGGCCGCACCTTCCAGCGCAATAAGATAATGGCAACAAGCAAACCACTCGATGCATGCAAAAATGTATACAACCCTTCAATAATGACGCCATTATTTTGAAGTAAAAGTTTGAGTGGCAAGGCTAAAAGATAAAACGTAGTTGGAGTAATTGTTTCGCGGCCTTGAAATTCATATAATTTATCTAATAATAATCCTGAACCTTGGGCAACCTGATCCAAGCGATCAGCATGAATTAAGCGATCGTGTGAGCCAAAATTAGGAAAAAGAATACTGATGAGCGGAATAAAAAATGTAATTACACTAAAAATAATCAAATAACGATATTCTTGCTTGGAAAGTAATGGTCGAATCTGGCTTTGAATTAATGAGCGTAAGCAGCAAATGATCAATGTAGCAGCAAGCATGACGATCAATAAACGTAATTGCCAAGCCCACGCAACCAACACAAACTTGCCGGTAATCAGGTTAAGGCTGCCAATCGAGAGCAAGCTTAGCCCAGCAATTGTCAGCTTGTCGGCCTTTAGCAACAGCAGCAAACCAATCAAGCTACTAACAATCGCCACTTGCACGAGCAATAATTGCCAAGTACTGCTAGCCCAAACATTACTAGGCGTTTGAAGCTGCACATGATCAAGCCGAATACCCAAGAAGCGCGGATCAGGCAAGACTTGTTGGGTTGGCACGCGCAGCTCAACCTGCCAATCTTGCTGGTTGGTTGCTGGAATTAACAGCTGATAGTTGCGTGCGGTTTGGGCTAATGGCAGCACAACACTGGCGTTTAAGGTAGAAATTTGCAGCGTTGCACTTAAGGGCAAACGCGGAGGAACACCGCCAACCTGCAAACTAAGCAAGCGTGGATTCGCTGAATTCAAGCCCTGAAGCCGAATCCAAGCCTGTGCTTGCGTCCAGCGATAGGTCTCGCCTTGGCTATTTTGCTCTTGCTCAAAGCCGCCAGCAAAGCTATTTTGATCACCCCAATTGCCAATATCAATCTGTTGGGTTGGCCCGAACAAGCGCAAACTTAACAGATTACCTAAAAAGAGCACAATGCTAAGCCCAACCAAGCCTAATCCAACCTGAGCCAATCGCTTGAACACCATGATCCAACCTCAATCCCAGAGCAATGAGCGAATAGCGTAGATTGTACTCGATGATTGCGGTTCTATCAGTACTTTAACCTTTTGCCAAAAAAGTTAGTATTTTGTTAGAATTTCTACTTGCAATCTCGAAATAAAGCATATACAATAGCGCTGATGAGTATTTTGAGCTAGGAGGAAGCTGCAAAGACGAGTTGTTTGAGCTGTGGAAGGTTATGTCCTTTGCATGAGGACATCCAATTGATGTTGAGACCATCAATCGCTAATGAGAACAAGAGAGTTCTTTGTATTCCATTTAATCTCAATTAAATACGAGCTGTTAGGCAATCTTTTTGCCTGATTGCGCACGCTTATTTGTGTTGGCCGCCCATTCTTAGCCGCATCATCAGATGCGCTAGGCTTATTTGCCGTATCTCCTTTTAGATAAGCGAGCATTTATGAACATATCCTCACGCCTGAAACGACGTGTTTCAGGGGCCTTATTAGCAGCGGTAACCGCTTCTAGCATTCCGGCTTCACCGCTTGCCGCTCAATCCCGTGATGTTAATCCAACGCTACCGCCAACCAATCCAGAACCAACACCGATTACAGCTGTCCGTGAGCGCAGCACCCCCAGTTTAGCGCTGAACGTACGGGTAGATCAATCATTTGTCAGCGTTGGTCAGACTCTAGGCTTGACGGTGTATCTGGAGAATGTTGGGGCTATTCCCGCAGCCAATGTAGTAGTGCGCTTGCCAATACCAGCCAACACCACGCCACTCACGCGTGATAATCTTTCCGCCGATGGCAGCCACTGGGAATGGTCATTGGCAATGCTGGCCGCCCGCGATAGCCGAACCTTGACCGTCAAACTTCAGGTTAATGGCACGACCGATGGCACGGTTCAAACGATCGCCTCGTTGAGTGCAAGCAAACTTGAGCAGCCAGTTCAATCACGAACCGGCGCACTTGTCGTCAATCCAACCAAGGCTCAATCGATTAGTGCCAGCCGGGGCAGCACTGCAACCAGTTTGCGCACCCCTGATGCAGCCATTGAAGTGGCAATTGCCAAGCCAACAGCCGATACAACCGTAACCCTCACCCCTAATGTTACCGATGTGCAACCCAACCCAAAGCGGGGCCTGCCACCGTTTCGCATCACCACGAACGCCAAAGCGGGCGAAATGACGCTAAAGGTGCGCTATACCGAAGCCCAACTCTTCGCGCTTGGCATTGCAGCCACTGATCTAACCCTGATGACCTACGATGAAACGGCTAAAACGTGGCAGGCAATCCCAGCGAGCCTTGATCGCGAAACGCGCACCGTTACGGCGCGCATTAATGCGGGAGCACCATTCCAGTTAACTGATGGTTCGTCGCCCTCAGAAGCCTTTTTGCCAAGTCTACAAAGCTGGCAAACCAGCCTCTTCACTGGTGCTGCCAGTTCGTCATATCCGATTGATGTACCTGCTGGCCCAGCAGGCATCAAGCCTGATGTTGCGTTAAGCTACAGTAGCAGCAGTAGTGATGGCAAGAGTGGTGAACGCCAGTTGAGCCAAGCAGGCTGGGTTGGGCGTGATTGGAGCCTTGAACTTGGGTCGGTATCAGCTAATAAAGTTGCTGATGGCCGCACCTACTACTCACTTTCATTTGGTGGCATGGCCTTTGATGTGACTCGTGGCGCGGCACTGGTTGGGACACCAGTCGAGGCAAACCTCTCTCATTGGACATGGACTCCGGTCAATGAAAGTTTCGCTAAAGTCACGGCCTTTGAGCTTGGCGATTCGACCGCGACCCGTGGTGGGAGCCGCTATGGCAACCCGCTCAAACGCTATGGCTGGCGGATTTGGGCCAAAGATGGCACCAAATACGAATTTATCGAAGATACATGGTGGGGCTGGGATAGCTGTTTGATCGATGGGGCTGCGAGCATGGAAACCTACCAATGGTTGCTTAGCAGCATTACCGATGTCAACAACAATACCATCACCTACAACTACAGCCGCGATAGCCAACAACGCACGGCATGTAATGGCATTGTTGGCACAGTTGATCGTGAGATCTGGCCAACCAGTATTACCTGGGGCGCAAATAGTGCCACCGGAGCAGTTGACCGCTATAAAGTTGAATTTAATAGCTCAGCCCGGGCGTATGACTTAGCGTTTGATTGGGCTGGCAACCAATTAGGCGGCATTAATGGCGCACCGCGCAAAACCCGCCAACTTGATACGATTAACGTCTTGAGTAAGCCGAATAGTGGCTGGGAATTGGTTCGCCAATATGCCTTCACCTACGACTATAGTACCTACTCTGATCGATCGATCAAAGCCAATAATATTGGCTCGGCAGACACAACTACCAGCAAGCTCACCCTCAAAAGTATTCAACGGTTTGGCAATAATGGGACGAGCGCGCTACCAGCAACCACGTTTACCTATGGACTCGTTCGTGGTACTGAGTTGCACTATCCGAATGGCGCATGGAATCGTTTGACCCAAGTTAATAATGGCCAAGGCGGTTTGATTACGTTTGCCTATGAGAACATTGGGTTTATCATCAATAAGCCGCTGTATGCCAATTATCGCCGCGTAACCAGCAAAACCCTCAATGATGGTCGGGGCAATAATTACCCAACCAGCTATAGCTATACCAACCCAGCCCTCAATACGCTCGGATCGTTGCTCGATAGCAACGACACGACTGGGCAGACCTATGTCAACTCAGCGATCTTGTACTACAACAAATATCGCAATAACAGCGATATGAGTAGTTGGTTGGTACACCAAGCGAAAACTGAGTTTCGCGGCCATGCCAAAGTGACCGAGCGCGATCCAAATGGCAATGAAACCGATCACTATTTTTATCAAGGCGATGCGAGCTGTACCCCAGCCGTCTATGGCTCACAGATGGAAACCGATGCCTGTTTCATCAATGTTCGGAACCGCGAAATTTTGAAGGGCAAGGAATATCGTACCGTCCAGCGCCAAGGAATCTCAAGCACGATTCTGCGCGAAAGTCTCACCAACTATACCGTCGAATTCTATGGTTTCTCCGAATCGCCATGGGCTGGTTTATGGCGTTCGTTTGATTACACCAACGAAGTCTACGCGATCAATCGCGACCCTGCACCTTCCGGTGGGCCAACCGAAACCGTCAACCGTACCAAATATTACTACGAGCCAGCCAATCAAGGTGGCGTTCAATACGGAAATGTCACCAAAGTTGAGGAATTGGATGTAGCAGGGGCAGTCTATCGTTCAACTATCAATACCTACAGCCCTAACACGAGCAGCGCCTATATCGTCGATCGCTTGGTCACCCAAGTTATTCGCGACGGCCAAAACCGCGTGTTGGCCTTGACTGAAAATCGCTACGATAATGCGGTTACAACCCAAGCGGTGGGAACGCGTGGCTTGCTGACCTTGGTGCGCAAATATACCAATGTGCCACTCGCAGCCAGCACAACCGGCGTAACCCTCACCAGCAGCGATACCAGCTATGGTTATGATGCCTATGGCAATCCAATCACGGTGACGACCTACGCTCAACCTGGTACACGCTTGTTCAATGGCACAACGTCAACCTTTAGTGCACCAGGCAATGGCTCAACCAGTAGCACCGTTACCACAACCTTTGATCCAACCTTCCATACCTTCTCAACGAGCGTCAGCCAACCAACGGGCAATACCAACAGTCCAACGCTGAATCAAAGTGCTGGCTACAACTACCAGATGGGCACCTTGACCAGCGTGACTGATGCAAATGGCAACATAACGAACGCCGAATACGATGCCTTTGGCCGCATGGTGGCATTAATCAAACCAGGTGATAGCAGCACGTTGCCAACGATGAAGGCCCATTATGAAGATGCGAAAATCCCCTTCCACTATTGGACGGAAACCCGCGAAAATAGTGGCTTAAGTGGCACGCGCATCGATAGCCAATTCTACGATGGCTTAGGCCGTAAGATTCAAACCAAGCAAGAAAGTGTTAATGGTAGCCAAACTATCGTGGTTGATACCAAATACGATGGTGTGGGCCAAGTTACCCATGAAGCCCAACCACGCTATGTTGCAGAAACAAGTAGCTCGTTCTGGGAATATACGGCGATTCCAGGCACCGGGGTTAATTGGACAACCAAGACCTACGATAGTCTTGGCCGCGTATTAACCCTAACCACGCCAGATGGTGCGAAAACCACCAAACGCTACTGGCAATACAACAACATGAGTGTGGTCGATACGATCGATCCCAATCGTCATCGCACTCAACACCGCAGCGACCAATTTGGCCGTTTGATCCAAGTGCAAGAATTAAGCGGCGATTGTACAAGCTGGGCCTTCTTCAGCGAATTCAGCTGTGCAGGCAATTACACCACCACGTGGGCCAGTTATGGAATGACAACCTATGCCTATAGCCCGCTTGATTTGTTGACCACCAGCACCGATGCCAATAACAACATCACCAGCATGACCTACGACTCTGCTAGCCGTAAATTGACCATGAATGACCCCGATATGGGCGCATGGAACTACAGCTACGATGTTAATGGCAACCTGATCAGCCAAACCGATGCCAAGAACCAAACGATGAGCTTCGAATACGACTTGCTCAACCGGGTAACGGCCAAAAAACAAGGCAGTACCCTCATTTCTAGTTATACCTATGACCAATTTGGCAGCCTATATCCGTATGGTAAAGGCCGACTGACCACGATGAGCGATGCTAGTGGCAGTACAATCTTTGGCTACACGCCACGTGGCGAAATTCAATCCACTCTCCAAACAATCGATGGCACAACCTATAGCACCTATAATACCTATCGCTCGGATGGTAACATCAACACATCAGTCTATCCAACCGGCGAAATCATCACCTATAGCTATGATGCTGCTGGCCGCCAAAATGGTCTCACGTCAAACCTTGGGGAAGTGTTCCAAACCAATGTAACCTATGATGCCCTTGGCCAAAAAACCAACGAACTCTTAGGGAATGGGCAACAATCGACCTATAGCTACGATTCGCTCTCACGACGCTTGACCAGTATGCAGACCTATGACGTTGTACTCCTGCAAGAAAGCTTCAGTCGCGCCTTTACCTATGATCTGGCGGGCAATGTCCAAACGATCACATCACGTGATGCCTTGAACCCGAATGAAATCATGCGCTACAGCTATGATCACCGTGATCGGGTGACCAATGCCTGTGCCGTCAGCAGCGCCAGCAGCAGCGCCTGTATTGGGGGCGCAACCTTTAATCAAAGCTATGGCTACGATGTGATTGGCAATATCACCACCAAAGCTGGAGTTAACTACAGCTATGCCAATGGCAAGCCGCATGCTGTTTCGAGCGTTGGCAGTCAAAGCTATGGGTATGATAGCAATGGCAACCTACTCAATGGCGGCGGTCGCAACTACGTTTGGAATATCGAAAACCACCCAAGCCAAATTAGTACTAATACGGTCACCGAAACCTACAAATACGATGGCAACAATGCCCGCGTCAAGAAAACCACCATAACAGGCAGTACGGTTAAGAGCGTGCTTTACATCGGAAGCGTGGAATATTGGAGCGACGGCAAGGTTGTTTCGAATTATGCAGGAATTGCTGCCCGCACAACCACCAGCAATCCAAGCGCCAGCAATCGGGGCAGTGTGATCTATTTCCATACGGATCACCTTGGCTCAATCGGCGCAATTACCAATAGCAGCGGCACGGTGATCGAGGCTGAGCGGTATGATCCATGGGGAGCAACTCGTAGTGGCAACCTCACCAGCACCGAGTTTGGCTACACTGGTCAACGCAAAGATGATGGCACAGGCTTGCTGTTTTACCACGCTCGCTACTATGATGCAGCAATTGCCCGTTTCACGAGTGCTGATACCATAGGGATAGATCGAAGCAATCCCCAAACGCGTAATCGTTATGCATATGTACTCAATAACCCTTTAAGCTATAACGATCCGACTGGCCATATGGCTGAAGCTGATTTCACAACCGCAGACGATAATACTTTCTCAAGCTCTGATGATAATCCATCAAGTTTTCAAGCAATCCCACAATCAACAATTAATAGCTTACTTGAATATGGTATATCCGTGAGTCATCAAGGAGATGCAGTTTGGACAAATTCACAACTTTTATCAATATTAGAGATATTAAAAAACTTTATTAGCGCCGTATGTTGGACAGTCGCTGATTTTAAGGCAAATATAGGACCAATTAACTTAATCAGATCGCACATAAATCCTCGTAGCACCCATGACGAGCGGGTGCTTGGAGCAGCTCAATACGCTAATATTACGCTCTATGATGATGCATTTTCAATTGGTATGTTAGGGAAAACTGTCGTCCATGAAATTGCACACGTATGGGATAATCGAACAGGCGGAGCTTTATCCAATGGAATGATGAAGGCAACTGGTAGTTACTATAAAGGACAAACATGTGATAAAAACGGAGAATGTACACCAACCTATCATGCTCAAGGTACGCCTGCATCTGCTTATGCTAGAACTAGCCATCGAGAAGATTGGGCAGAGGCACTTGTAGCGGTAACATATAACAATAGTTCAATCGATAAAACCCGATATACCTATGTGAATGATGCATTACGTTAACTAATTAACCAGTGGGTGAGGATTTATAAATCCTCACCCACTAAGGAGTAAACTATGATTAGGTTATTAAATTTTATTATATTAATAATTATATTATATGGTTGCGCATATAATTCAGGTAAAAACATTAAGAATATAGAGAATATTCCTGCTATACCGACAAGGCTTATATACCCTAATAATCTCAATGATATAATTGAAAAAGAAACAAATTCAAATCTGGAGCAAATTCGTATTACACAATACTCAAGTAATGATAAAAAAATTGATATTATTACTTGGTATAAAGATAATCTAATTAGTAATGGATGGAATTTTGTTTCATCTGATAAAGACTATATGGAGTATTATTATATTACAAATGCGAATAACCCTGGATTCACTATAAAGATATATTTTAAAGATAATTTAAATAGCACTAAAATTATACTACAAGAAGAGGCCTCTGGACCTTTTTTAGTTGAATGGTCTAAAAAGTAGAAAATATAATAACGTATCCTCTCTGTTTCAAACGAGTGGATACGTTATTATATTAGGCTCTGTCTGATAATTCCATGGTAGACTCTCCGGCAGGAGGTGTGTATGGCTCGCCATGAATTAACCGATGCCCAGTTTGCATTAATTGCACCGATCTTACCAACCGGAACACGTCGTGGCCGT
>NZ_LGKP01000033.1 GCF_001306135.1 Herpetosiphon geysericola
TGGGCGGGTGGTGTGGTAGAATGCATGGGGAACCTCGTGCTGCTGGTTGGGTGATTGCTTCCAGCATACCACGAGGTTCTTTGTATGCCTATCCCTAAGCCTGTCAGAGCTTAAGTTACCACCTATGCCCCTGAACCCTGACCACTGCTCCCGATGCTTACTCTCTGCGCCTCTGCGTTAAAAGCTAGCCTGATTCCGCGCCTTTGTGCTCTTCGTGTCCTTCGCGGTTTATGCTCTATGTTCTATGTTCTATGCTCTCTGTTCTGGATAATTGCCTCGCGCATAGTCGAACCGACCGCTTCCCAGCGATAACGTGCCGCAATTTCGACACTGCGAGCGCCAAAACGTCGACAGCGCTCAGGATCGCCGACCAATTTGATCAAGGCAGTTGCCAACTGATCAACAGTTCCTGGCTCGACCAAATAGCCATTGCGATCGTGCTCGATAAAGTCGGGCATGGCTCCAAGATTGGTCGAAACCACAGGCAGCCAATAATTCATGGCTTCAATCGTCACGATGCCAAATGGCTCTAACTTGGTGGGCATGCAAAAAACGGCGGCCCGTTGGTAATACTGCGGCAATTGCTCCACCGGAATCCGCCCAATCACCTCAACCCCAGGTTGGTTGGTTTGCGGAGTTGCGCCAATAATTGTCAGGGTTGCATTGGGATAAACCGCCCGCACTTGGGCGAATGCTTGCAGTAATTCAGGGCCGCCTTTGCGCTCCCAATCTATCCCAACATACACAATATTTTGGCTGGCATAGCGCGCTGGATCTGGCGCTTCGCTGATCAAAGGCGCATTACTGCCAGCGTAAACACAACGCACTTTGGCTGGATCACAATGATAATCTTCAATTAGCGAACGCGAAACATGATTCGATCGTGTAAAGACTAAATTGGCATTTTGATAAATCGTAGGCTCTAATTTCATCCAATCTGGGTGATAGAGCGAGGCTGGATTAAAGCCCGGATATTGGCGATTTGCCAACAAGGTGTGGTCGGTATAGACAAAATGGGGAATGTTGGGCACGCTGGCATCAAATAATGATTGCATCTGGAAACTGAACACATACTCATCATCGCGCAGCAAATCGGCAACCAAATGCTTGACAGCTTTAAAAATATAACTGGTAATTAAAAAGGCATCTTTGGGGCCACGCCGCCGCAAGGCCAAATCGCCAGCATATTGACGCAATGTCCACCAGCCGTTTAATGCAACCAGTGCAGGCTTGCGAAGAATGATAGGAATTAAATCGATCTCACGGAGTTCATATTCGGGGAATTGAGCACGTAGCGCTTCGGCGGTTCGCACATTCGCCAACGGCCAGCGCCCCTTACGAATAAAAGCAATTTTGGGAGCCACACGCACCTCCAACACAGATCACGACCGACAGCAACTAAAGGCTACTGTCGGTCTCAATTAGCAATTTTGATTTGAACAAGGAGCTATCGACTTGGATCAATCACGGTCACATTATAGGTGAAGCTGCGTGGTTGTGAATTGACCAGAACATTGTTGATCGTGATCGTGTAGGTGGTATCAGCGCTGGGTTGATTCCAAGTTGAACCATTGCTATAGCCTTGGGGAATCCAAACTACGGTGTTTTCGCCATAGCCATTGGCAATCGTTTCTTTGGTAACTGGAATTGTGGTGTTGCCTTGGCGCATGGTAATTGTCGCATTGCTAAAATTGGCATCATCGAGCGAGAACGACCAGCGCCCAAAGACGACTTGGTAGGGTACGAAACCTTCAGGTGGCCAAGGTACATAGGCAGTGCGAGTCGCAGGCCGTGGCCCCCACATATTTGGTTCATCGAAAACATACAAGGCATTCGAGCCAGAATAACCACTGCGGCTTGCTACATCGCCAGTGCCAATTTGTAAGCTTTGCGGGTAGAGAATCCAGCGGCGGTGGCCAGCGGCGCTATTGCCAGCCCCAGGATCAAGCATATAGCCAGTGATCGCGCCTGGGCCAATTTGACCGAGATACAAATTCGATTTGCCAGCGGCAGTTTTACCTGCGGCGGTGTAGCACGCCCACGAGGTTGGTGGACTGTGGCTGAGGCTATTATTGCGGCTCATCATCAAGGCCGCTTGTTGGGCTTGGCTGTTGTAGCTTGCGTTGAGGGTGACGGCAGCAAGGCCTGCCATTTTACGAAAATAATTGACCCGTAGCAAAATCGCATCGCGATAGGCTTGGCTGGTTGCGCCTGCATCACAGGTGGCTTGATTGCCATTCCAGCCATCGGCCACACCTTCGCTTGGCAAGTAAAAATTCGTATAGAAATTGACCACCGATTGGCGATTGTGAATATCAAGCTCAGGGTTTGAGCTTACGATTGGAAAATAGGTTGTGCTGCCCCCTGTAATTGCTTGGGGTTCTTGGGCTGCAAGCGGGGCAACCATGCCCAATAACACCAAACTTGCAATAACCAAACCTAGCCAGCGCTTGCGCGGCCTATAGTGTGCCACTTGCATACCTTGCCTCCATTGATTGATTCGTTAATGAATTTTGACAAATATTTGAGATTTTGGCTATAGCCCATCTGCCCTAACGATTTGGGTCAATTACGGTGACTTGATAGCTGAATGAGCGGGTTTGACCGTTGTGCACCACATTGCTCACATTGACGGTGTAGTTAACGTCGGTTGTAGGTGCAGGCCAATTAGTATACCCTGTAACATCCCAGACAAGCGTATTATCAGCAATACCACCGCTGCGTGAAACAATCGTGGTGGCTTGTTGCTGATTAGCTTTTTGCATTGTAACCGTTGCATTGGCGAAATTGGCGTTGGGCAAGCTAAACGACCAACGTTTGTTGGTATTGATCGATGGCACAAAGCCGGCTGGGGGCCAAGCGATATATTCGGTGCGGGTTGCTGGGCGCGGGCCAGTGTTGCCAACCACCCACAAACTATTAGCGTCAATTGTGCCGTTTTGGCCATCGACATCGCCTGTACCCATTTTGAGCGTTGGTGGATACAGCAGCCAACGGCGATGGCCAACGCTGGGCGTATTATCATCGGCCATATAGAGGGCAATTGCCCCAGTCCCATTAGCGGTTATGCCCGCCGCCAAATTCGATTTGCCAGCTGCTTCGCTGCCCTCGGCGCTGTAGCACAGCCAGGTCGAAGGCGGATAATGGTTGAGGGTTCGGTTGCGGCTCATCATCAAGGCTGCTTGCTGAGCTTTGGCATTCAACGCTGGATCAAAGCTAACCGTGCCCATGCCAGCCATGCGCCGATAGTAGTTGATTCGGGCTAAAACAGTATCGCGGAAGGCTTGGCTGGTCGTACCAGGCGTACAGGTGCTGGCATTGCCCGTCCAACCTAAATCAACCGCCATCGATGTGAGATAGTAGTTTTGATAAAAATTGACCACCGATTGGCGATTGTTAATATCAAGTTCAGGGTGAGCCATCACGCTTGGCAGATAGTTCATGCTGCCGCCAGCAACCGTTTGGGGAGCTTGCCCAGCAACCGAGCCAACCAAGCCAAACATCAAAGCACTAATAATTAACCAGCGCCGTTTTGAGCCTATCCAATACCAAATACCCTGCATACATACTCCTGAAGAATAAACAATGATGCAGGGTACTATCACAGAGCTAGGCTGAATTGGCTATAGCTCTTTAGAACTAATTTTTACGTGCGTTTAATGAAATTGTGCCATTCCTCGCGCAAGATGCCAAAACCTAGTCCATCGTAATACTTGCCAGCGACGATCCGCGCTTTGCGAAAACAAGCTTCTTGGCGAAAACCAAGCGCGGTTGCCAATTTGGCCATGCGCTGGTTGCCCGACCAGGTGCGCAAATCGAGGCGCACCAGCTCTGGGCGTTGGGCAAATTGATAATCGATCCACAAGCTGAAGGCTTCGCGGCCAATCCCCCGTTGCCACCACGCCGGATCGTAAATCACAATACCCAAGCATAGCCAATTGGTTTCAATGCTTTCCCAATAGCTGGTGACTGTGCCCAATAATTGGTCAGTTGCAGGATCGGCGATGACCAAATTCATGCGTGGGTTGGGCCATTCGGCGGCCTCAATGGTTGCCCGCTTCTGGGCAACCAAGGCTGGAATTTCAGCCAGCGTTGGGCCTGGATAATAGGGGCCATCCCAGCGTTGCCACTCGTGTTCAGGCCGCAGCCAATCGCCCCAAAGCGCCACATCATTCAGCTGCCAATCGCGTAACATACAGCGTTGCCCGTGAATCTGCATGCAAACTCCTCAGCGTGAGAATCTCATCACCATTACGCTTGATGATCGCACAGTTTAGCGCGAACAACAAATAGTGTCATAGCTCAATAGCTGATTCAACAATCAACAAGCGCAAATATAGAGTAATCCAAAATCATCTATTTGGATTTAAAGTTCTAAGATTTATTCATTTTTGGTTGAATTGATAGGATTTATGATGATCACCACCCCTCCGCCCCGCCTCAAGGCGGGGAACGCAGGAGGTTTTCATCCCCCTGCACCCCCTAAAAGGACATGTTTTGGATTGTATGTATATTTGAGAGATATGCAAAATCTTTCTGGTAAAGTATCAGGGAATAAAAATAATTGAACAAATGTTCTGTTTTTGCTATAATCAACAGCACAGCTACAATCTACTTAGAGTTGAGGAGTATGTATTATGGGTGCATCAGGTTGGAACTATTTTGTGCCGTATCAAGCCGATTTACAAGCAGCGTTTGAGCAATTGCAAGCGGAAGTATTGCAGAGTGGCGATTTTAGTAAGGGCGGCGCATGGTGGGAAGGCTTGGCTTTAGAAGAGTATTTACCTCCTGAGGATCTTAGTCCCGACGATATTGAAGACTATCGCCAGGAGCTTGAAGCCTTGCAACGCCAAACCTACCCAACCACAATCGAGCAATGGCGCAAGTGGAATGAGCCTGATGGCACCCATTCGATCCTCGATATTGAGCGAGTTGTTGATAAAATTAGCCCATTACCACGCTCGTCACACAATCAAGACGACCCAGAAGCCGCGCATCAAGCCTTTTTAGAACAGTTTGCGGTGATCGCTCCCATGCCTGAAGACTTGCAACGCGAAATTTTTGGCACAACCCGCCCGACCAAAGCCCAAATTATGGCCCACGAGTCGGCTATTTCAGATCATCACGATAGCTTTCAAGGCTTTATTATCATTGCCTACGAAAACGATCAGCCTCATGAATTGTGTTTTATTGGCTTTTCCGGCGATTAGGTTTGGTTGAAATAAAAAAGCTCTTGCACGGCGCAAGAGCTTTTTAGGCTAAAAAATCGAATTAGGCTTGTAACAGCGCAACTAACTCGGCATGGACTGCGCCGTTGGTTGCTACCAAGCGATCAATCCATGGATTCCATTCTGCGCCAGTCCAGGTGCTGAGTTTGCCGCCAGCTTCGCTCAAAATAACCGCTGCCGCTGCTGTATCCCACGGCTTGAGGCCAAGCTCCCAGTGACCTTCGCTGCGCCCAGCCGCCACATAACAAATATCCAAGGCGGCGGCTCCGCCACGGCGAATTGCTTGAGCTTTGAGCACGATGCGGGTAAATTCAGCGATGTTGTTATCAGGATTTGTGCGGATTGTGTAGGGAAAACCAGTGCTCAGCAAGGCTGCATCAACCGTGTTGGTGCTCGTGACATGCAATGGCTGATCGTTCAGCCAAGCGCCAACCCCGCGCTCGCCAACAAAACATTCATCGCGCCATGGATCGTAAACCACGCCGATTGTTGGCTGATTGTGGTGCAGCAAAGCGATTGAAACCGCGAAGAAGGGAAAGCCGTGGGCATAATTGGTTGTGCCATCAAGCGGATCGATCACCCAGCAATATTCGGCGCTGCGGCCATCGTCGCCTGATTCTTCGGCCACAATTCGATGCTCGGGAAAGTGCTCGTGGATGCTGCTGACGATCAATTTTTCGCTGGCTAAATCGATGTTTGTCACCAGATCGATGCTGGCGCTTTTATGTTGAATCTGACGCTCATTGCGTAATCCATCGCGCAGAATTTGGCCTGCTGCTTTGGCAATGGCAATCGCATGACTTCGCATTTGTGGTATCCTTTGGGCTATGAAAACTCCATGCTCTCGTCGTTGGCGAAAGCGACTCAATTGTACCATCGCTCTGCTTGCAAGCCCATGGCTGTTGCTTGGCTGTGGCAATGTTGATCAACGCTTACCAACGATTAACCCAACTTTTGTTACGCTTCAGGAGCCAACTGTGATCAGCCAGCCTGAATCAACCAACGCCCAAACGGTGATTGCCTTGCATCAAAGCCAATTTGCCACTTCTAACGAGCAAATTAAGGTGCTGGTTGATGAAGCAGTCACGTGGCCAGCAAGTAATCTTGGTTGCGCCGATGATGGTGGCATGGGGCGAGCCGTGCTTACGCCTGGTTTTCGGGTGGTGTTGGAGGTTGATGGAGTGCCCTTTGCCTATCATGCAGGCCGGAATCGTCAATTTTTCTTGTGCAATAAGCCTGAGTAAAACCAATGCGGATTTTGTTTCTCACCCCATATCCTGCTTACCCCGCCAATAGTGGCGGCACGCAACGCATGTTTCAGCTGATGCGTGAGCTAAGCAGCCAGCATGAATTATGGTGTTTAAGCCTCTCGCCAAGCCATAAAGCTAGTGCCGCTGCCCAACCACTAAATCACTATTGCCATTTAACGTTGATTCCTGCGCCGCAACGCAGCCTTGCCAAACGCGCCTGGACGACGCTCGCTTCGCCGTTGCCCGATATGGCCTTGCGCGCCCCTTCGGCGCTGTTTCGCTCGGCCCTGGCCAGTTTGCTCAATACCAATCGCTTCGATTTAGTTCAAGCTGAAAGTATTGAGATGGCGCAATATGCCTTGCAAGCCCAACGCTTGGGCGTGCCCGCAACCCTCGATCAATGGAATGCTGAATATCTGTTGCAACAACGCGCCGCCCAAACCGACCGCCAACAGCCCAAGCGCTGGCATGCTGCACTCTACTCGGCAATTCAATGGCGCAAATTGGCCCGCTACGAACGCTTTGTTTGCAACCAGCTTGATCAAACCTATGTGGTTTCGCCTGAAGATCGCACGATGCTGCAAAAAATTGGAGTTACCAAGCAGTTGTATGTGGTGCCAAATGGGGTTGATAGCCAGCAATTTAGCCCAAGCCAGCCCCGCCAATTCGACCCCAATACATTGCTTTTTACTGGCAGCTTAGATTTTCGGCCAAACATCGATGCGTTGCGCTGGTTTGTGCAGGAAGTGTTGCCATTAATTCGGGCTGAACGGCCTGCTACCAAATTATTAATTGTTGGGCGCGCACCAACTGCGGCGGTGCTGCAATTAGCTCAGCCTGGAGTGATCGACATTATGCCGAATGTGCCAAGCGTGCAGCCTTATTTCAACCAAGCTGCGGTGTTTGTGTTGCCAATGCGCATGGGCGGCGGCGTGCGACTCAAATTGCTCGAAGCCTTGGCCACCGAAACTCCTCTCGTCTCAACCACTATGGGCGCTGATGGCGTAACTGGCTTAGTCCCAAACCAGCATTGCTTGTTGGCAGATACGCCCCATGCGTTTGCCCAAGCAACCCTCAAACTCCTCCACGATCGCCAATTGGCCCAACGCCTTGCCACTGCTGCGCGGAGCTTTGTGGCCGCCAACTACGATTGGCAGGCTATCACTGGGCGCTTACAACAAGCGTGGGGCGAAATAAGTCATGGGTAAGACTCACTAAAAGAACTATAGACTGTTAGGAAACAAGCCCCTATACTCTGTCGTTGTGTCCCATCCTGATTTGGGGAGGACGTATGGACTCGCACCACGCCAGCGAACAGCCGACAGTAGCCCCACATCCTAATCCTGCTCGCCATGAATATGAATATGCCGCCGACGCTGTTCAGCCCGAATTTGATAGTGATGGGCTGCTTGAACAGATCGAATCAATTTTACGCCAAAATTTGCCGTTGGATATGCTGTATCGCCAACTCGTGACGGCGATTGCTGAGCGCTTTGCTAATAGCTTCATTTGCATTTATGCAGCTCACACCGATATGCTGCAACTCCAATGCCAGCATGGCTTTGGCCATAATCCTGAACAATTGAGCTTTCAACAGGGGATTGTTGGGCGTTGCGCCCGTACCAAACAGGCCTATTTGGTGGCTTATGTTGATCAAGATCCCGATTTTATTCGCAGCCATCCCCACATCCAATCGTCGATCTGCGTTCCGCTACTGGCTGGGCAGCAATTATTGGGTGTTTTGATGATCGAAAGCATTGTAGATACCTTTAATCAAGCAGATGCAGCGATAGTGATCAATGTATGTCGTCATGTGAGCAATGCGCTTGGCCAAGCTGCCCTATGGCGGCCCAATAGCCTAATTGATCAACATTATCGCGCCATGCTCGATGCCATGCCCGATGGCATTGTCGTGCAACAATCAGGCCGAATTGTTTATAGTAATGCGATTGGGATTGCCTTGCTTGGTTTTGAAAGCTGCTATCAAATTCTTGGTAGCGATCTCGCGGTTATGCTTGATCAAAGCTCGAATACAGTGCAAAAACTCTTTGAGCAAGCGCTAGCAACCAAACAGCCGCTGAGCCATGAGCTGCGCTACGACCCAACCAAAAGCTCAGAAATCCCCTTAAGGTTGACGATTATTCCCATAACTTTTGCTGGTAACTCAGCGGTACAAATAGTAATTCGCGATCATACGGCCATCCAACAACGTGAAGCTGCCCAACAACTTGCCAACGAACGCGAAAAACGCAAAAGTCTTGGCCTGCTCGCCGGAGGAATTGCCCACGATTTCAATAATATTTTGATGGGCATACGGGGCAATGTTAGCCTAGGATTGCTCGATCTCATTCCAACCCACCCAATCTACCAGCAATTGCAAGAGATCGAAGCCCTCGCAATTCGTGCTACAGAGCTAACCCAGCAAATTGTCGCCTATACCGGAAGCAGCCTGTTTGTCAGTAGTCCTGTCGATCTGAATGCGCAATTGCGTGAGCTAACCCCGACGTTTAGCGAGCAGGCGCACCCAACGACCAGCATAACCTATGAGCTTGATGATCAATTGGGGCTACTCAAGGGCGATGTTAATCAACTGAACCAAATCATTCTGAGTATCTTCAAAAATAGTATTGAGTCGATCGATCATCGGTATGGGGCGATTCAGATTAGCAGCAAGCTCCAGACGTATGCCCAAGCGCCGCATACCGCTACTGGCTTGCCCAAACTTACCGCAGGCAGCTATATCACCTTGAGTATTCGTGATAACGGCGTTGGCATGGATGCCCACACCCAAGGGCTGATGTTTGATCCCTATTTCAGCACGAAATTTGCCGGACGCGGGCTTGGCTTAGCCGCAGTCTTAGGCATGGTACGCGCTCATCATGGCTCGATTGCCGTGTGGAGCCAACCCCAAATGGGAACGGAGGTCACGGTGTTATTACCACCACATTCGATTTTACAGCCAACCCTCGCAGCAACGAACGATGTTGTTCAATCAGTGCATAATCTGGTGATGCTGATCGATGATGAACCACCAGTTCGGATGGTTACTGAGCGCATGCTGCAACGTTTAGGCCTAACTGTGCGCGGATTTGGTGATGGCCAGAGTGCAATTAAGGCTTTTCGCGAGCAGGCTAACGAATATCAGCTGGTGTTGCTCGATCTCACGATGCCCCACTTTAATGGCATCGATACAGCCCACGGGTTGCGCGCAATTCGCAACGATGTGCCGATTGTTTTGATGAGTGGCTATAGCGTCGATTCGATGCTTGATCCGTTGTTAAATGACGGTTTGGCAGGCTTTTTGCAAAAACCGTTTACACTCAGCGATTTGCAACGCACAATCAATAGCGTTTCGGCCACCAAAGGCCGCCATTAGCCAAAACCAGCTTCAAATTGAAATTTGTCGCACGCTGATCAGCACCGCAGGCTTGATCGGCGTGCCTGCATGCGTTTGATTGTCAATGCTTTGATTGATGGTGCTCGCGGCGGGAATCCAGCAGGGGTCGTGTTTCAGGCCGATGGCTTAACAATCGAACAGAAATTAGCGGTTGTTCAGCAGGTTGGCTTATCGGAAACGGCGTTTGTGAGCGCATCGAATGTTGCCACCATTAAACTTGAATTTTTTACCCCAACTCGCCAAATTGCCCACTGCGGCCACGCCACAATCGCCACATTTTGATCGAGCAAGGTTGGCTGATGCAACCAGCTTCGCCAAGTGTGATCGAAGTGCATTGATGGGGTAATTCAGAGTTTGCTGGCCGGTGGTCGGGCTAAAGTTATCCAAACGTTACAGGTTGAGGTATAACAAGCATTATTCAAGTAATTTTTTGAGTAATACCTGTTGTTCTTCATACATTGCAATCGCTTGGCGAATTAAAGCATCTGCATACCCTTGGAGAATCTGATTAAATAAAATCAGTAGCAAAACTATGCTAACGGTTATACTGATTAATGGATGTACCGTTGAGGCCACAACTGGCCCAAGTGTTACGATGGTAGTAATCATAATTAATGTCGAGGCAGTTTTGATTCCTACAATTGATGCTTCCAGTGCGGTGATATCCTTTAGAGTTGCTAGTTGATAGGCTTGAATTTTTGTTTGCTGAAATTGTTTGATGATTAAAAAGAGAATTTGAGCTTTTTTATCAGTATAAGATAGAGTTTCAGAAAAGTTGAATAATGCCAATAATCCAAATAAAATAATACTTGATGCTAGAATTTTGACTATTATTGGGTATTTCATTGGTATGCTAAGTATCAGTATAATAATAAATAAACCTACACTTATTAGTACATTATTAAGTATATATTTACGCATTATCATTTGACTAACTGAAGTATAAATATTCTTAGTGGCATAGCCTTCAATTCTTTTTTGGATATATTTATTTGAAATATTTTTCATTTTAATACCTAAGCTATATTTAAATATCACAAAAAGATTATATTTTGGTATTGGCACACCAATGGTAGCGCACTGGTTTGTTGATTTTTACAACGTAGCCAGCCTCAATTGCGCGTTTAAGCCATTCGCTCACTTGAGGCCTCGTTAATTGTAGGCTTTCCATTATTTGTTCAATGGATAATGGAGTTTTGGCTGTTTGCTTAAGATAATCAAGAAATAGCTGATAGAAATTAATTGTTATTGGCTGATCGATGCTTGTTGGTTTGGCTACTACAGACTCTGGATTGGATTCAGCAGGAACTAAATCAAATAAACTCAGTGGAGTTGCTTCAACGCGTACTGGTTGATTGATTAATTGACGCAAATCGGTAATTGGCTCGACTAAGGTTTGTGCTCCTTGGTTGATCAACGCGCTATTGCCACTATTTGCCGCTGAATTTGGCTTGACCCAAAGTGGAACCCATTCAGCTTTAAGATTTTCAATTGCGCCATTCCAAGTTCCACCTTTATTTGGCGTGCTATTGACCACAATTGCTGCATCGGCCAAACAATAGATATATTTGTTGCGCCCCATTGCGTTGCCAACATCAAAGCCAGCCTCTGGATTAAACGGCGAAACCAAAACGAGTTGCTGCTGTTGCAGTGCTTGGCGATTGCTTGCAGCTAAGGCAGTTTTCAACAAACTATCGGCTAAAATACCAACCGCTTGGCCATTCGCTGCCAATGCTGCCTGCATCACCGCCTGATCAACTCCGCGTGCGCCGCCAGAAACGACAATTGCGCCGTGGTTGGCGAGGGTGGTGCCAAGCTCAGCTGTCCATTCAAGCTCGGCTCTGGTGCTATGCCGCGCACCAACTACGGCAATGCCTCCAGCATTTAATAGCTCGGCATTGCCACAACCAAATAGCACTGGTGGCGCAAGGTGCTTGAGCCTTTGTTTTAAGTGCTGAGGATAGCGCGGATCTGAGCGAATGAGTATCCAAATTCCCGCCCGTTGCCATTTCTCCAAGGCAAAACCGAGGGCTGCCGCACGATCCAACAGCTGCTGAATCCGCTCAAGGCTGATATTTGGATCGCTCCATTCGTTCAAAAGCTGTGGCAATTGATGGTTTAATAGCTGTTCTGGCTGGAACTGCTGGCTACGCAACCATGATGCAAAGCGACCCCACTCGCTGGTGCTTAACGGCTTAGCCTTGGTTTGCTTGCCTAAATGGGTTGTTAGCAGCAAAATTGCATGAGTTTGGGCGTTGAGTTTCATTCGTCGTCATCACTTGCTGTCGAGGCCAATGCACAAGGATATACAGCAGTTGCCCCAGCTTCTTTCAATAATTTAGCAACAATGGTTAATGTCCAGCCTGAATCAACAATATCATCAATTAATAGCACAGGTTCAGCCTTCCATTCTGTAATTTTGAAAGCATTAAGCACGTTCATTTGTTGATGAAAAGCATTGTGTTGGGATTTCTGCGCCTCATTATTACGGATTTTGACAACCGCTGCAAGCCATGGTATGCCCAGTTTTTGAGCTACTCGTTGGGTGAAATCTTCAACTAAACGCGGATTTCTGGTCGAAGGGATAGAAGCAACCCATGTTGGAAATGGCTGTGGTATCCAGCGCTGTTGAATCATTTCTACCACCGCATCGACTAAATCATCGCGAAAATGCCCGTGCTTTTTATCATGTCTGACCATTGCACCCCAACCAGCATGGCCCCAGCGAGCCAAAACGCGACCTGGTGCTGCATGCAAATGTTTGGGGAGACTAGCCAGTTGGCTGTAAACACTAGGAATATTAGAGGTTGCTTTCTTTCTTAGTTCTAATACTTGTTCCGAGTGCCTGAGAAATCGCGCTGATTGGTTGATTAAATTGGTTGTTGGCTCATTACCCAATAATCTGCCACGACAGTTGGCACAGCGCCCACAATCAGCACTTTGTGCATCATCAAGGGCTTCAGCTAGATGGCGCATTAGGCAGTTTTGCGTATCAATGTAGGCTTGAATTGCTTCCCATTCTTGGATTCGCCGCTGATTCAGGCGCTCGATTTTGGCATGATCAAGCTGATAGTTCTTCGCATTGATGGTTAGATACCATTTTTTTTGATTATAGATAACTGGTGGATTGGCTTCGACCGACAAAAATTTTAGGGTATGCTCCAATTCGCCTCGACGTATATTAATTTTTTGAAGAATCTGATCTAGGTTTGCTCCGTCATGCTGATTGATCTCGTGCAACACATCATCAATTATGGTTTGTTCAGGGAAGGCTTGTTTGCGGAAATAACTCTGAATTGCTGCATCTTCTTCGCCCGCTAATAAAATGCCATAAGCTTGTTCAATGGCGCGTCCAGCCCGCCCAACCTGCTGATAGTAGGCAATAATCGAACTTGGCGCTTGATAATGGAGCACGAATCCCAAATCTGGCTTATCGTAACCCATCCCCAAGGCGCTGGTTGCAACTAAAACTTTGATTTGATTTTGGGCTAAACGATTTTCAAAATTGGCGCGAGTTTCCGCATTTACACCAGCATGATAGGCACAAGCGCTAATACCCTGTTGGTTAAGCCAAGTAGCCACTTGTTCTGTATCGTCATGGGTTAAGGTATAGATAATGCCTGTACCTGGTAATTGAGGCACATAGTGCGCCAACCATGCTAACCGACTCGTAGCATCAGGCAAGCGAATGGTTTGTAAACTCAGGCTTTCGCGCATCAAAGGGCCACGTTCAACCGTAAAATTAGCCAAGTGTTCGCGAATATCATCAATCACACGCTGATTAGCAGTAGCAGTAGTCGCTAGAATCGGCAAATTTTTCGGCATTACTTGAAGTATTTGAACAATGCGGCGGTAGTCAGGGCGAAAATCATGGCCCCAATCGGAAATACAATGTGCCTCATCAATCACCAACAAGCCTATTTGTTGGCTAATTGGCGACAACACTTCTTCCATAAATGTATCGTTGGCAAAGCGTTCAGGAGCAATCAACAATACATCAACTTGATTTTGTACTACAACTCCCTTTATGGTATCCCAATCATTTTTATTGTTCGAATTAATACTGACTGCGGTTAAGCCAAAGCGTTGGGCGGCTGCAATTTGGTTATTTATTAATGCTAACAATGGCGAAATAATGAGGGTCATTTTGCCACGTTGCTCACGGATATGTTGGGCTGCGATAAAATAAACCCAACTTTTACCCCATCCTGTGCGTTGAACTACCAGCAGTTGTTGATGCTCGTTAATTAGGCAATCAATTGCCGACCATTGCCCATCACGAAACATTGCCGTAGGGTTATTTAATGATCGCCGTAGTTGCTCAAGTGCTTGATCGTAACTCAACTCCGCAGGCATCTGCATGAATAGTGCTCCAATTCTAAGTCACGCCTGATGTGAGTTAGACATCGTTGATGACCGTAAATGTCAGCACATCGATCCCAAATCGTGCCCGCAACACGGCTTTCACGACCAAATGCGTCACCTTGCTGGCAATGCGGGTCACCAATCCA
>NZ_LGKP01000044.1 GCF_001306135.1 Herpetosiphon geysericola
TTTAATTTTTATTGTTCAAACGTTCAAAATGAACACAAACCCACGACAGAAATCATCCTTCTGTCTTCTGTCGTCAATTTCAACCAAAATTGATGAGCATACGCCACCCTTGGGCAGTTCTGTAGCACGCTAAGCCATGACATAGTGGACACATAGGGATCACTTAGTGAAGCGGCTTATCCAAGTGCGAAGCGCAACTGCTCTGCGAGCGGGATAGTGGACTTTCGTCGCGGCGTGCTGCCGACATACTGGGTTTTGCCCCAGTCGTCTTCAATTACATCCCACAGCATTAATTGCCGGCTCCCAAAGGGATGCTCGTAGCGCGTGCCGTCTTCCATCGTCCGTATCCAGCCATCCTGATCAATCGTCGCCGGATACGACCGCAGGTGGTGATCCGCATAGGTGATCGTGACATGCTGCGGCTCCAGCCACACCTCGACGGCCTCCTTGGCCAAGCCAATTTCACTGTAGATCCGCCAGCGACGCACCCGTAGAAAGCCCACCCGATCCAAACGTCGTTTCACCCGCGTTGCCGCAAAAATCCGCTGGAGCAGCCGTTCCGGATAGGGTCGGCCACCGACCCAGGCCAACACTTGGGCTGGCTTCGCAGAGGGCCGTCGTTGCCGCTACTGACTGGGCTTGGAAGGGATTGATGGCACACGCGGCGATGCCCGTGATATCCGGTAAGGAAAGCAAACGTGTTGGCATGGATACAATTCCAGTGCTGGCTACGATGATCTCCGACCCATTATAGGAGGTTTATGCGAATCGTGCGAATGGGTGGATGCATTCGTCGAGCACACGTCGTTTTTTGGTTGGCTAACGATCTGGTGGTCGATAATTCTGGAGCTGTGCAGTAGGCTTTACATGCGCAAATCATCCCGCTACAATCAACCCAAATTCACCCCATGCACGAAAGAAGGTTGTTCCTATGGCCGCGAATACCACTGGTTCTGTCAACGCTGATGATTCCGAGTTCTACGGCCCCGTAGTGGGGGTCAATTTAGGGACAATTATTTATGGCCGTTTACCGGAACAAGCGGAGCGCCAGCGCTTAGTTGCCTATTTGGAGCAAGTGACGAAAAGCCACAATACGCTGCGGGTGGTCGGGGTTGGATCGTCTCATCTCACGTCAGGGATTGACCTCGCCTCCGCCTATATGATGCTGGCAGTGCAGGGACGGCAGCGGGTGGTGCGACCCTTGAATCCAGAGGAGGTTGAGGACTATCAGCAAGGGGGATTTGAGATTCCCGAGGAATTGAGCGCTGATCGGTGTTTGCCCGATCACGCTATGATTGCGGTCGCTGAAGATGAACAATCCGGGATGATGTCGTTGTTTCGCGCCGAACTGGCGACGGAAACGGTCTTGAATTACCCCTACCTCGTGCTCTGTGGCTCGCCGGGGAGCGGCAAATCAACCTTTGCCAAGCATCTGGTGTGGGCCTTGGCCCAGCGTGGCCTTGATCAGGTGAACCACCATACAGGCTTGCTGGGCTGGGATGACAACCAGCGCTTGTTGCCCGTGTTCATGCCCTTGCGCACCTTGGCAGGCATATTAGTTGGGAAGGATGTCGGGTTGTGCGACACACCACAGATTGGGCTGCTGCTCGATGCGGTATGTGCGCATTTGCAAACAACCTATGGGCTTGAACAGCCGCGTGAACTGCTGAAGGCTGGGTTAAAAGGTTCGCTGACGGTGTTGTTTGTCTTTGATGGCTTGGATGAAGTGCCGCTAGAGGCCAATGAACACAGCCTTGATCGCCGCTCGCTCTTGACCTTTGTCCGCTTGTTTGCCAATGCCTATGCTGCCCGTATCCTGATCACCTGCCGCTCCCGCGCATGGACGGAAGAATATCGTCAGATCACCCACTGGCCGATGATCGAATTGGCTCCGTTGAGCGGTGGCCAAATGCGGCAGTTTATCAGTAGATGGTTTCCGTTGTTACATGCCAAGGGCTTGATTGAGCACGAGTCTATTGAGCGCTATGGCGAGCAGCTGACGCAGGCATTGCACGACCCCAAACTCCGTCGTTTACGGGACATGGCCGACAATCCATTGCTGTTGAGCATGATGATTTTTGTGTTAGCTCGCAAGGGCGTGTTGCCACGCGACCGCCATAGCCTATATGACGATATCCTGAAGCAACTCTTGGGTGAGTGGGACACCACCAGTCGCAACGGGCAGAACTTGGGGCAGGCGGTTGGGGATGCCCGGATAACGGGCGATGAGGTACGCGATCAGGTGTTGGATCGGTTGTGTTATCAGGCCCACTTAACCGCCTCTTCAGCGGATGGGCGTGGGCGGATTTCGAGTCGCGAGTTGAAAGCCGAATTAATGGAGTATTTTGCGCGGGTGAACGTGGCCGACCCCTATCGGGCGGCGGAGCGCTGTATTACCTATATCGATCAATGCAGCGGCTTGCTTCAGCCAGAGGATGCAGGCAATGTGTATGCCTTTGCGCACTTGACCTTGCAAGAACAGAGCGTGGGTCGCCACTTGGTGTTTTATGAATCGCTCGATCAGCTGTTGGCCTTACGCCGTGATGACCGCTGGCGCGAACCAATCTTTTTAGGGGTTGGCTGCCTGACGAAAGCCAGTCTTGGCAGTGCCAAAATTGACCAACTCCTGACAACCTTGGTTGATTCCGATGCCTACGAAGCGGGGGAGATGCATCAGTATGATTGGTATCGCGATCTGATCTTGGCGGCCGAGTTAGGCGCGGATTGTGATTGGGGCTTGTTGAACGGCAAGCAGATCAAGGTTGATCGGATTCAGCGACGATTACGGGCGGGGCTGGTTAAGCTGCTCGAAGACCGTGCCCATGCCCAAGCGGCGTTGGCGTATCACCATGGCCAACCCATGGAGCCAGCGCCCTTATTGGTGCGCGAACGGCAAAAAGCCGCCGAACTCTTAGCAGGCTTGGGTGATCCGCGCTATCCGGTGAGTATCGCGCAATGGCAGCACGAGACGTGCCAGCTTTCGCAGCAGTTTAGCCGTGAGGGCAATCATTATTGGCGCTCTATCCCTGCGGGCAGCTATCAGGTTGGTGGGTGGAAGAAAACAGAACAAGCGGTAACGGTTGAACTTCAACCCTATTGGGTCGGGCGGTTTATGATCACGGTTGAGCAATATCGGGCGTTTATGGATGCTGGTGGTTATACCAATGATGATTGGTGGACGAAGCATGGATTGACGTGGAAAGAGAACGAATTGCGAACGGAACCATGGCGTTGGAGTCAGCAAACCGAGCAGGAATACCGCAATCAGCCAGTCTATGGGGTAAGTTGGTATGAGGCAGTAGCGTATTGCCAGTGGCTGACGGCGCACCTTGTGCCATGGTTGCCGCAGGGATATTGTATTCGTCTTGCCAGTGAAGTGGAATGGGAAATGGCGGTGGTCTATAACGCCGACGGTCAGCGCCAACCCTCTCCGTGGGGCGATCAGTCTGCCACTCCGGAGCATGCGGTCTATGATTGGAGTGATGGAGATCGCCCTCTACCGATTGGATTAGGACTGCTCGGCCAAGCGGCCTGTGGCGCGATGGATACTGTTGGTAACCTGTGGGAATGGACAGCCTCGCGCTATGAGTATGTCGGCGGCCCTGGGCAGCAAGCTGTGCGGGATAGTGATGATGCAATGATGGTGCGGGGTGGCGCATATTCTGGTAGAAACATAAATGGTTTTTGCGCGGCGAGTGAGAGGTATCTCACCATCTTCGATGACATCATCCTAGGATTTCGTTGTATTCTGGCTCCTCGCTCACTATAAAACCACCATCGTCGAAGGATTGATTATCCGACTAATCAATCCTTCGACGGGATTGCTCGCTCTTTCATCACGGCACATCCAGCTGTGCTAGTGCCGGAATCCGCACGGTCGTCGCCATGGCTTCACTCGCGGTCACAAATCCTGCCTGCGTCGCATTAATATGCAGAAAGTCGCTGGGAATATACTGGCCCACCCACGCCACATGGGCCTGCATGCCATGGATCACCACGACCGCTCCGGCCTGCGCCGTATGGGGTTGAGCCATCGCGATGGGTGTCCACGGCTCACGCCACTGTGCTTCCCACGCGCTCGCCGTATGCAGCTCGTCCATTGCGACCCGACTCAGGCACAGCTGCGCCCGATGGCTGCCAAACGGGCGCTCCGGAAAGCGGCAGGTGGTGAGGAGCATAACCATATCGGTTTGTGGGTCGTGGAGCAGTGGGTTCGCCTCGACAATCACCGATGATGGAGTAGCAAGCCGCGTCACCTGCCATCCATCATTCAACGTTGAACTGGCCAACCACAGCACCCGCGCCCCATATTCTTCATGCACTATAACCAGTTGATTCCCGACGGCACTTAGGGCAAGCGCATGGGGCGTGGCACTGGCAATGGTCTGCGATTGCCACGTTGTGCCATCTGGGCTGCTCGCCAGTTGCACGCCACCCGCCATGCCCTGGGCAATGACGATTGGTGGCAATGCTTCTTGATTGGTGCGCACCGCGTCCCGCTGCCACATAACCACCACCGCGCTGGGGCTGGCAGGCAATGGACTGGCCACCTGCCATCTGCTACTGCCAGCTGCGGTTTCAGTTGCGATGGTGAGCGTAAACTGCATCCCACGGCGGTTCAGCAGCGCCAGCACGGCGCGGCCATCGGGCAAGATTGCCAGCTGGGCCACACTGGCGCGCACCGGACTGGACAACTCGCGCCATGTTGCCCCACTATCGCGGCTCTCCCACAGGCGCACCGTGCTATCCAAGGTTGCCGCGACAATAATCCGTCCTTGGCGCGCCGTGATCGTGGTTGGGCCAGCGCTGGGTTCGCCCTGCCACAACCGCCGTTCATAGCGGTCGCCTGCGAGGGTCACGCCTTGGACAATCAGCGCACTGTGACTGGCATTGGCCATAAACTCGCTCGCCCGCAGGTAACTGGTATGGGCATAGCCCTGCGCATCGAGCGCGGTGGCCAATCCGCGGATCACGCCGATGTCCCGGCCCAACGTGCGCGGGGTATCAAACGCCCATATGGCAGCGGATGGGGTGACGGTTGGGGTTTGGGCTGTCGTGGCTGCTGGTGTCAAAAAACACCCGAGCAGGATAAGCAGGAACAGGCTCCGCCACATCATCGCAGCACCCCCATGCGTCCGCGCCACGACCACAAGCCCAACAGCAGAATTCCCACAACCGCCACGAGGGGCAGCCACGTCGTCCATGGGCGCGCTGCTGGTGGGGTGGGGGGACTACTCGGCAGGATCGCCAGCACGGGCTGGCTGCTGGTGGGAACGGCACTGGGCACGCTCGTGGGTGGTGCGACTGGCAGGGTCGTTGGCATGGGTGTGGGCGGTACGATTTCACTGGTTGGCAGCTGCGCGACCGCAGCGGTGGCAGTTTGGGCGGCGATGGCGGTTCCGGTGGCGGGTGGTGCTAAGGCTGCGGTCGGGTTATCGGCTTGGGTCGGGCCACCCGCCCAATCCTGCTCCAGCGCGTGATAGGCCACTCCGGTCACCGGGTCGATCTGCACCGTGAAGGTGGTCAGACCCACAACGGACTGGATGGGATAACCGCCTGCATAGGGTGCTTCCCACGGAATCACGGTGCCATCCGCAACGGCCAGTGTGACGATCACGCGATCGGCGGGGAGTGTGACAACGGCCACACCCTGCGCATCACTGATCGCCGTAATCGGTTGGCCACCCACGGGCGTAAAGGTTACTACCACACCCGCCACGGGCTGTATCGTGGTCGCATCCTGCACCCGCACGGTCAACGGGGTCGTTTGGGCGAACGTGCTGTATGGATGCATAAGCAGTATGAGCACAAGAATGAACCAACGCATCGAATCCTCCTTTAATGAACTAGCGATAGGGATTCACAAAATAGCCAGCCCCCCACAGGCGTGGCGTACCATCGGGCCATGGCGCAACCAGCCACGGCTTGGTCAGCCAATTGTCCTCAATCCGAATGCCCCACGCCGGACTCAGCGCGTGCACGAGATCCGGTGTGCCATTGCCGTTGAAATCCCCGATATACATCCCCACATGGGTTGGCGGGCTACTGAAGCGGCTGCTATCGGTGTGGAAAAAGACGAGATCACCCGGGCGCAGCTCGCTGATACCAATCCGCTGGATCTGTGCGCTTTGCCACATCGCCTGCGAGGTACGCGGCACGGTCAACCCGACACTGCCATAGGCGGCGTACATCAATCCCGAACAGTCAAACCCGCCTTCCGCCTCGCTTTCGCCGCCCCAGATATAGGGCCACGCCAGCTTGCTCACGGCATAGGCCACGAGCGGATTCGTGCCCGGAGGAACTGCGACGGGCGTGCCATTAATCGGCGCGCCTGGTCCACCGCCTGCGGGCATGGTCGGGAACGGGACGCGGGCGATATTCCCTGCACAGGTTGGGTCGCGGCGATTCTGCACCACAATCACGCCGTCGGTCGGCTGCTGCCGCAGCAGGGCATCGCTCGGCGTGCGGTACACCAGCACAAACACGGGCTTGCCTAGCGGCGTGCGAATCGGAATCTGGCCGCGCCATGGCATGCCCGCCTCCAGCCGTGTTGGCAACGTGATTGCGGTGGTGGCCAGTGTCGCGGTGTCGGTTGTCCACCAGCCACGAGCGGCTTGCCCCGCATCCTGATCAACCTCGCGGATCACGACTTGCGCCGCCAGATCAAGCGGCAGAGAGACGGCACTGGTCACTTCGAGATCAACCCAGCGTAGCTGCCCGCCGCCTATTGCGTCGGGAGCCGTTTCGCCGTCGGTGATGGCATGCACGGTGACGCGCATGCTGTTGCTCACAATATCCTGACCGAGCATGAACTGGTCACGGTGGTAGTAGGGTGTGACGGTGGGCATCGCGGCAATCGCCGTGGGATCGCCTGCCATGACCGGGGTCGGACACCACCACTGCGGCTTGCCCGTGACGGTATTGGGAGAGGTCGCCGGAAGGGGGCGACCTCCACAACTACTCAGCACGGTGATTATGACAAGTCCGATGCTGACGAGTCGGAAACAGGATTGCATGCGGTTTGTTCCTCCATCCATGTGGCGACGAGTGTCCAGCGCTCGCGATGGCGCAGCTGCGTCTTGGCCTCATCGGGCACGCCTGTGAGCGCAAAGTGATGATTACCCAAGATCCGATGCTGCACGTGCAACTCGACTTCGGTTTGGATGCGCATGCCTGTGGCGAGCGTGGGCAGTGCCTCGGCGACCGTGAGGGGCACGAGCAACGGCACAATCTGGTGCTCGATGCGCTGGCCACGCGCAGGTGGTGGCCGATCAAAGGCTTCGGTCACCCGCATGAGCACCACCAGCTCCTGCTGGCGGTCAAAGCGGTAGCGCGTGGTCGGTTGGGTAATGATGCCCGTCACCGTGCCCGACAACCGGCCAATTAAATATTGCTGGCGACTGGCATCACCGCGCGTAAGCGCTGCACTGCCGACCAAGACATAGGGCTGGGTCTGGAACATGCCGCCAAACTCACTGGTGCGGGCATAGCGGCCATCGAAGTGGGTGCGCACCACCAAGCGGCCACTGACGGTCAGCATGCGGCCCGGCTGAAACGCGGCATTGAGACTGGCGGCATCACGCGGCACCAGCATGACCACGGTCGAGATCTGGGGCAAGACCGTATCATCGCTCTGCACCTGGTCATAAATGGCGACCGTATAGCGATTGAATGCGCCGCCTGCCGTGGGCCGCACGACCGTTACCGGATCATTCGTGGCGCGTCCCACCACGGTGATATGGTTGGTTCCCCAACGGTCGATATGCGGGGCAAAGGCCTCGAAGGTCGAGCGCGCGCGTGGCAGCCGTGGGCCACCATAGCGCGGGCGTTCGGGCTGAACAATGGGCGCAGCCAGTCCCGTTGGGGGTGGCGTGCTGGGTTCGGTCGGCCGCATCGTGATGGATTCCACCCGATGCCGATCGGGCTGACGCGGCGCGGCAGGATTGACCACCACGGGCTGCGGCGCTGCGTCCACGCTGCGCTCGGCGACGACTGGTGTGGCCACGGGCGGTTGGATTAGCGCATGCGGCAAGTGCGTGGGCATCGGCTCCACGGCGCGTGGAATCACGACCGTGATGGGCGGTGTAGCGACGATTGGCACGGCGGTAACGGGTTGAGACACGGCGCTAGGAGCGGTATCGGCCCGATTGATTTCCTCCTCCGGCGCTACGGTTTCCTTGAATCCATCATTCTCTACCATACGACCTCCAAGGCGAGCAAACGTGGTGCGCCGACGGCGCGGTGGAAGCATGTGAGCGGTCATGCGAAACTCCTCCAAAACAAACGTGAGAAAAACACCCCGTTGAGAACGGACACCATGTGTGTTAGCGCGCGAGCTGGGTGATCGGGACGGGCGGCGGGATAGCCTTGCCATCGATGATGGGCTGCCACGCCACGTCCGTCCATGGGCCATCGGGCGTAGCATCACCAAGCACGATCTGCGGCCAATGCGGAGTCCAGGCATATTCCACGAGTGCCATGCGCTGCGGCGTGGTCAGAATCAGCGGAATCGGCACGGGAAAGCCCCGCGTGGTGGCCAGTTCGCGATACCAGCGCGCCCGCATGGCATGCTGATCGCGCGAGACCTGTTCGTGATCAGGAACCAGCAAGTACCACGTATCCTGTTCCCGTTCGCGAGGCGCGGCGGTATTCCAGCGCAGGATCGGCACGGGTGCTGACGGGCGACGACGCGAGGCGCTGCGGGTGCGCAGGCCCACAATGCGGCCACCGCCCCGATAGGTATCCAACACCGTCGTCTGAACGCTGACCAAATCGGACAGGCGCTGCGCGGTTTCGAGCAGGGCAGCGGCCATGCGAATCGGCGGCAGAATCGGATCAGTGGTCGCACCCACCGCCGTGGCGTGGTAGCGCATCGCAATCCGTTGCCGTCCGTTGCTGATGACCGTGGCGTGCAACAGGTGCTGCTGGACGAGTGGTCGTAAGATACGCCGAATCGCCTGATCGCCTTTGGTCGGAAACCAGATCCGGCCAATTGCGGTACGGTCGAGCGGCCCCAAAGCGCTGAGACCTGCGTGCAGGCTGGCGACCAGCACGGGATCGTGTGGCATACGGCAGGGGGTCATGCGATCACCGCCTCGGCCCATGTGGCACGGAGCAAGGGAACCTGATAGGTCAGCTCACGGTGATGCTGATGCGTCCAGATCGGCGCCAGTGCGCCATGGGCATGAATGGCATCGAAGGTGGTACAGCGAATGGCCCCACCGGGCCACCCCCGATGCCAGGCATCGAAAATCACCTGTTGGCGGCGTTCGGTCGGCACGGCAAAGGCGATGATCGGCCATTGAAAGCGTTCCTGCCATGACCCCGATTCATAGAGCGTGCCATAGGATTGGGCCTTGCCCGTGATAATGCTCGGTTCCTCGGTTCCCCGATCGATCTCAATCGCGAAGAGTTCGTCAATCTGCCCTTCTTGGCGGGGAACAACCAACCATGGATAACACGACGAGCGCTCGTCGGCATGCACCATCGCATGTTTCCAGCGGCGCAGCACGACAATCCCATCAGCCCGTGGTCGGGCCTGATCGCTCAAATCCATCTCGATATAACTACTCATGCCGACCATCCCCGGAATGGTGTCAAGGTCACGAATGATGCTGGTGACGAGATCGGCGTACTCGATTTGGTGTTCGGCTTGATGGCGTGGGTTGAAATAGGTTGGTGCAAGGCGTTCCTTCCCTTCCTCCAGCTCGGGATAGCCTTCCTTCAGATAGCTCCAGCCTAACGGAGTCAAACTATAGATCCGCCCATGGCGTTTCCAGAAGGTCATCCGTTTGTTCCGCGCGGGCGGTGCCTCAAAGTGTTCGACATAGGTCACGAGATCGGCAGCCAGCAAGTTGTTGAGTGCGCGGCTGATCGTCGAAGGATGGCGCTGTCCCTGCCAGGCGACCGCAAGGTGGCGCGAGAGGAGCCGACCAAGGCGGGCTAAGAGGATCAAGCACTGCATTTCCATGGGATTGGGCGCATAGCCGTGGGGTGTCTTCATACCAAACTTTCTCCAGCGGATTGGCTGGCTGGGTGATCGGCGGAGCACATGCTGCGCAATGAGATTGCCATCGGTGACTGTTCGGTGGAGCACACGAACGCTCGATGAACGACCCGATGAACAAATGATGGCTGCGCAGGCTGTTAAAGAGTGTCGGTACGACCAAATGGCCCTCCATGCCACTCCCTGAGCAGGCGCATGCCCCATGCCCATTTCTGCACGATAGGTGCGTGGTTGTTGCACGGTGTGTGCGTTATGTGTGCATCCGATCATCGGTCGTCGTATGCCTGACCAAATGGCTGATGATGGCTTCATCGACGACCTCGGTTCTCTGAACGCGGCGCAATCAGCGGCGTATCAACTGGTGGTGTCGTCGTTGGTTGCGTTGGTTGTCCCTCTTTCGTTATGTCAATTATTGATGTGCTTAATTGCCCCTGTACAGGCATGCCAACCCGTGAACGTGATCGGGCAGGGCGGGTCGTTGCCTGCGGCGTGCGCGGTTCCACCATGGGTGCTGCTGGCTCCATGGGCGTATGGGTCGCGGTCGCTACGGCAGGGGTTGCCTGCGCTGCGGACGCATCCGATTGTGCGGATGGTGTCGGCAATTCGGTATGGCTGGTTGCCGCTGGTATCGACGTGGCGGTGCTATTGCCCAGTCCGTTTTCGTTGGTCGAAACGGAGGCTGGGGCTGGCGGTCGCTGCGGCCCACGCGGTGCGCTGCTGGCCACTTCTGGCGTGCGCGGTGCGGCTGGCTGTGCAGGAGTCTGTTGGCGGACAGGCGGTGGGGCTACGGTTCCCCGGATTGGCGCGGCGGCAGGTAATTCCTGTGTGGGCGGTGTCGGCAGAACTGATGCCGATTCCTGCGCTGCGCTTGGTTGCGTGATTGGTGCTGCGGTGGCCGCTGTGTGCATGGATGTGAGTATGCCCGATGCATTCCCATGCGCAGTACTGGCGACTGTGGCCTTGGGTGCTGGCATGGGATCATCGGGCAATACAACCTTAGTGACTGGTGTTGGGGTTGCCGAAACCGCAGCACTGGCGATCAATGGTTGCGTTGGCGGCTGATCAGCGGCTGGTGGGCGGGCTGATCGCGGCGCGGCGCGCGTGGGCAGTTCTTGGGTCGGCGACACCGCTGCCGTTTCGGTTGGCCGTTCCGCTGTCGTGGTGCGGCCTGCACCATTGCTCTTGGGTGCGGGGCGTGCCGCATGCGATTGCGGCACACGCGGCGACGGCGATGCTGACCGAGCGCTCGCTGGATCAGACGCGGGCGCAAACAGCCATTCTGGCATTACTTCATTCTCATGGGCATAGGTTACGCCTGCGGCAATCGTTTTACCGCCAATCATCGTGGTGATGGCCTGATCGGCGCGGTCAAGCTGGGTATCCGTGCGCACTTCACTGCTGCGCAGCATCCGTGCTTCCGTGACCTCAATCTGGTGATCAACCTGTTGCACGCGCTGCACGGTGCGTTGGGCCGTCTGCTGCATCCGCAAGGCCAGCCCACGGGGATTGATCAGCGACGGCAGCGCCGACCTGGTGCTAGTTTGCGTGCTTGGCGTGTTTGTCATGCCCTGCGTCGATGCCAACGCCGTGGTTGCTACGTGTGGCTGTGGATCGCGGGCCAAGGTGGTGGTGGCTAGCGTGGGCTGCATGGCAGCGGTATCGCTCGTGGCGGTATAGTGTCCGGTTGCGGCCACACGGGCTTCGGTCGCCGCCGCAGGCTGATCGCCGAGCAAGCGTTGCAACGGCTCACGACTCACCACCGTGCGCACGGCAGCAAACCCCTGCCAACTCAACCGCATGGCAAAGCGCAGCACCCGCCATTGCACCCACACAAACAGCGGTAGAACGACGAGCATCGTCGGGTAGGCCATCGCAATGCCTGGCTCGTCTGGCGTGCCAAACAAGAGAAAAGTGGCCAAATTCGTCCCAACTACCAGCACGGTTTGCCAGCCACTGATGGTAAAAAAGCTGCGATAGACCACCGCAACCCAGTGGCGTTGGTTGCCGAACATGCCGATCGGGGCCACCACGATCCCCAAGAGAAACAATAAGGCTCCACACACGGTCATCAGCGCTTGGGCAAGGGTCGGCATCAGGGTTGCCAGCGCAGCAAGGACACCCGCCACCGCGTGCAGCGTGCCAATACTGGCCGTATTCAACGCTTCCCGGCGCTTCTGCATGCCGCTCGGATCGGTGGTAAACGCGCCGCCATACCACGGTTGGGTCGCATCGGGATAAAACAAGGCCGCAAAATCCGGGGGCAAGCCATCTAATTGGACGGTGGTACTGCCATCGGGCGTGGCATGCGTGATCCCATCAATGCCGCTGATGAGACTTGTCCGGTCAGTCCGCCAGAGCGCCAAAACCGCATCCAATGGCGCATACATGGGATGGTCGCAGCTGCGGCCACTCGTGACCATGGTGGCACAACTGGAGGCGGTTGGGGGAACGGCCAGCACCGCCGCGCGGCTGGCATAGGCCGGATTCGCGGGGTCAAAGGGGGCAACCGGATCGCCATCCTGTGCGACCGTAATCCACGCGGCGCGAATCGGGGGCAACCGATCGACAATCGGCGGCATCACCAACGCCGGAACCTGCGTGATCAACTGAATCGTTGTCCCATACAGGCTCGGTGCGGCGATGGCCAAAAGCACCATGACCAGCGTCCAGCGCCCAAACGCGCGCGGCTGCACGAGCTTGATGCGCATGCCACTGCCTATCAGCATGAAGGTTAAGCCTAAGCCCAGCATGCCCAAGGCGAGGGCACGACTGTACCAAGTGCCAATTAAGGTTGCGGTGAGCAACTCCACCCAGCCCGGCAAACCCACCTCCGGGGTCGCAAATGCTCCGCGCATGACCACGCTGAGGACGACCGCACAGGCCTCGTGCATCAGGATGAGCATGCGCGTGATCCACCACGCAGGCATGGCCAGCCAATACTGCATGACATCGAGCAGCAAGCCTTTATTACTCGCATCCATTAACTGATCATTCATCCTGCTGCGCTCCTTCCTCCGCAATGACGAGGGCCATGACGGCGCGCCGATCGGGCTGAACACGCGGTGGCACGGAATCGTCCCACGGCGGAACCTCCATGATCGGTGGCATGGTCGGTGGTTGTTCCGCGCTTACCACAGCGCCTCCGCCGTGAGCGTGAGGGGAATCGAGTACCAGATGCCGCCGGATGCGCGGCGTTGTTTGGCTTGGTGAAGCGCATGGGCCAATAGCGAGGGGAAGCCGAGCCACATGCCGAGCGGGGTGTTGGCCGCTGGCGTGGCCGTCGCACCGCCATGCGCCAGATGAACCGTGACATCGAGATCCGACACATGGAGGGTGTGCATGCCCTCGGTGCGGGGCAAGACCCCATATTCCTGGCATTCCAGAACCTCGTGTAATGAGAGCACGGCACACGCGATGCCGGTTCCATCGGGCGTGGGGGCGAACAAGTCCATCGAACACCTCCAAATGAATGCAAAAGAAACCACTGCTGGCAGCATAGCGGGTTCTGACGGGCATGGTGTCGCGTCCGTGCGTGGACTGTGCGCCGTGCATGCGGCAATGCGGGGGCAATGCGGGGGGTGTGTCGGGGGTGTGCGGCGA
>NZ_LGKP01000039.1 GCF_001306135.1 Herpetosiphon geysericola
TTTAATTTTTATTGTTCAAACGTTCAAAATGAACACAAACCCACGACAGAAATCATCCTTCTGTCTTCTGTCGTCAATTTCAACCAAAATTGATGAGCATACGCCACCCTTGGGCAGTTCTGTAGCAATAAAACCGCGAAAAACTCACAACAGAATAGCTCATACCGTATAAAAAGTAGCTTTTTGAGGCTATTTTTACTGCTTTTTAATGTTACCGTATACCAGTCCCAAAATCATACGCCGATACCTCGTAGGTCGTGCGGGCGGCCGTCTGGTCGAAGTATCCGAGGAGAACGGGCATCAGAAAGCCCTGAGCAACCAATCCGCCGTCGTCGGTGTACTCGGCTAGTCCGCGCTGATAGCGGCCCACGATATCGCGTACCCGCGCTGGGTCATACATGGTAGCGAATTCCGGCACGTCGAACTCGACGATCAGCAGGCGCTGGCCCAGGTCACGGAGCCGACGCAGCAGCCCCGGTCGTTCCTCGGGTGGAATCGAGTGCAGGCTATAGGTGGCCTGAATGATTGTCCAGCCACCGTTATCGTGATGCGCGAACTCCTGCGCGGTGCCAGCGAAGGCATCGATGGGCCGTCCGATCGCTTCTAGGCGCTCACGGAGGTCGGCCAGCAGCGCTGCCGACGGCTCGACGACCCCCAAGCGGTCAATGGTTGGGGTCAACGCCGGAAGCAGGGCATGGCCATTGCCAACGCCGATATCCAGCACATCCAACCGCTCGTGTTCGGCGTAGGCGGCGCGCAGGGCTGCGCTCGTTGCCGCGTATAACGGGACATTGCCACCGCCGCCGATGAAGGCCGCAAACGCGTCGCCGCTGACATAGACATGGTGCTTGCCTTGGTGAGCCACCCGACCGAGGTAGGCCGCCGCCTCGGTAAACACTCGGTCGTCTGGGTCACCTGCCGCCGCCTGACGCGCCAACTCGGCGGCACGGGCGAGGTCTTGGTGGCCGAACGCCAGTAGTGCGCCATAGAACTGATCCAGCGGATCGGTGCCGATGGGCTGATCGGCACGGTATCCATGCTCCTGGTACGCGTCCCAAAGCTGCGCAAGACTCACCGTTACCTCCTCTAAAACAGAGCATAGAAGAACCCGTTCACGGCCCACACCGCAGATGTATCGTACCGAGCGTGGTCTGAATTGCCGATTCCAATGATTAAACGCGTATACGGTCGCGATTATCCGTTATTGGGGTTCTTCGCGCCAGTAACAATCTCCTGCGCGACAGCCATAGAAAATACGGCTGTCATAGTCATCGGCCTCAAGAACCGCATCGAAATCGGCGGGTGGCGTGGACTCGATCAGGGTAAGGAGTGCTTCTGCTCCGCGTATCGGTTCATCCGTCGTCGCGGGCATAAACCCGCCAAAAGCTGGTCCGGTCGGTCCTTCATAGGCCGTCATAATCCACGTCTCGCCGCGATCATTCTGGACGGAAAGGACATAGGAAAAGGCGTTTTCCGCATCGGTGGAACTGCTTAACGGCTCGCCAAACAGGGCCAAGAGCGATCCCCGAAAGCGGGCACGATAGGGTATCTGCAATGTTCGTTGGAGCATATCAATGGGCATGCGTGATGTTCCAGACCGCGCCATGTCATCCGTCAGCGGCGTAAATGTAAACCGATCATCGCGCTCAGGAATACCACCCGTGGCGGTGGGGCCACAGCTGCCAAGCAGCGCGAGCATACAGAGCATAATCCAGCATCGGTGTCGCAGTGTTTGTCGCATTCTTGTGTCTGATTCCTCACCCGGCTCGGCAGTCGATAGGGTCGCATCCAGCTGACCCCGGACTGCACTGAAGCTGGCATCGATGAGTGTCTTCATGGAGATTCCCGCTTAAGCCTGATCCCAGCGCACCGTGGGCAGGGAGACCACCGCCTGCATCCGCTGAAAATCGCTATCCATCGAGACCAGCGTGAGCTGATATTGGAGGGCAATCGCGGCAATCCAGAGATCATTTTCCGAAAAGCCCAGTTGGTGGAGCGCGGTATGCCGTTGTTTGGCTTTTTCCTTCGGGCCAAAGTGCTGCAAGACGGCGGCCTTGAGGCTGCCATAGGTATGGGCTGTAATCTGGTCAATCGAGAAGATCGTGATTTCACGCAAGAAGGCATCGACGGTGCGGCGATTTTCGGCACGCCGTGCTGACCGTTCGGCCATGAGAATTAATTCACCTTGCACAATGACACAGGTCATGACGGGTGTTTGGCCAATGGTGGCCAAGTGCTCCAGCACGATGGGATTGCCTTGGAGAATCAGGCTGCAATGGTTGGTATCCAGCAGAAACATTAATCGAGACCCGCCAGTCCACGCAGTTGGTACACTTCTGCCAATCGCTCATGCTGATCATCTCCGGCCCATCGACCGCGAAAGGTGGCAAGCGACTGTCCTGTGCTTGGTGCTGGCTTTAAGGGTCGGGGTGTGAGTGATGCCGCACGGCGAGCAGCCTTCTGATCCAAGACCCGCAGGCGCTGCGGTGATTTTTTTGAACTTTGGGTCATGGGAATCCTCCGTTGGTAGCACGCTGGTAATGGTGTTATTTTAGCATGATTCTGCTAGCATCAGCTCTATCATCCGCTCGATTTTTCACAGGAATGATACGGTTTTCTGCTGCCAGAGCAGCCTCACTGGGGATGATGGGTTCTGATACAAACGACAAAATCAGTACCCTACGTATCAAACTTGCCCGAAAATATACGAGTCATTATTAGGAGAAATCGTCGGTTTCTGCGCCCATGCTACCGCTCGTCCAATGGGTGTCCGCAACCATCGATAAGGAGGTGGGGTGGAGTGCTGAATCCGCCGCAGGATCGTCCGAGACCATTGTCGGTGGGTTCATGCTCATCAAAATTTACTCCTATGTAAATTTTTCTATATATTCCTAACAATTGTATATTGACATAGGTATTATGATTTGTTAGGATTGCAGATGTATCTTATAAAAAATTATTTGACGCTTAATGGTATATATTATCATTCAGTATCTAGATCATAGTATGCTATAGAAAGGACGATTATGAAAAGAGGCCAATGGTTAATTATAGCAATTATTAGTGCTATAATGTTATTGAATCCTAATAGTATTTATGCACAGACTCCTCTTCCAACGAGTGATCCAACTATTGAGCTACCAACAGCACTCCCCACAACTGATCCACCCGTTCTTACGCCTATCGAGACACCAACAGCACTCCCCACAACTGATCCACCCGTTCTTACGCCTATCGAGACACCAACAGCACTCCCCACAACTGATCCACCCGTTCTTACGCCTATCGAGACACCTATTCCAACGGTTATAGAAGGTACTATGAGTCCAACATCAGAAAGTACTATTGTTCCTACTGTTGAATCAACAAATACGCCTCCTACGGCTACGGTATCCATTTCGCCAACGATAATTGTACAACCTACATCTGTTGCTACGCCGGAAATTAAGCCTACAATGCGCCCTCCTACTCCGAGAAAGGTTAATCCATCGCTTCCTCGTACCGGAAGCAACCAATCTGGATATATTAATTGGATTAGTATTGTAGGCTTAACAACTATACTCATAGGATTCATAATTCGGGTTAGAAGTAAATATAGTAACAAAAAATCTCAGAACAATTAGTTATTTATAAATTAGAGAAGCAACATCATGTTGCTTCTCTAATTTATAATCGTGTAAGTTCATTTATAGGCATTATGGGAATTATGCGGGGAAAATATGAAGCAACTTACACGATTTGCATATGTTATTTTTATATTATTAAATGGATGTAGTTCATCTAATAATCCTAATAGTATTGATATTATTATTCCCGAAAAACTTTCTCCTGCTTGTTCACCAACAGCAAGTACTGATGGAAGTGTTCCATTACGAGATAAATATGGGTTTATTCAAAAAGTAGTAGTCACAAAAGATAATGCGTCGTTATACCATAATAATAGCGATAACAGTATTAAAGGCTCTGTTCCACTATGGACATTCCTTGAAGTTTATGAGCGAGCTTCTAATAGGTGTCTCGTCGGCTTTTTTGGACAAGGCCCTCTTGGATGGATTGATCAAAACTATTTGTCTTCTTGGACACATACAGTTGCTGTAAGAGTTAAAGAAGGTGTACTACCTGGACAGGCAGTATATTACGAATCTATAAATAGGGAGGGACTAACAGGATCAAGATATACGTCTGGTGATATGGGGCCACTTGCAATTCTTCCTGTATCCGATGTTCGTTTGATAGCTCCGACGAAAGATGGCATACAACAACGAGTATATCAAGTACTGGCTACTTATCTTTCTACAACAACTGATGAACATATAGCAATGAGTGTGTGGATATACCCAGATCCAAATGTATTTGAATTTGTTGTTATGTCAACTAAAGAGAGCTTGACAGAGGCTCAGCAACAAATTGTTTTTGCACAAAAACAACTTCGTCTAGAAGATGAGGTTGCAATTGCTGATATATTAGCAAGCACTAGCCTAGAGGCTCAAGGTATGGGGCGAGATCAATCAACCGATGTCCATACTTTTCTTAATTTGTGTAGTCAACTTCCTCTTATAACATCAAATAATCCTTTAGAGGCTACACAAGATGAGAATAAAAAAAACGTAACACTTCTAGAATATAATCGATCTGGTGATGAAATTACTGATATATTACTAAATTGGGGCTCGGAGTCAGTACAACCAATTCCTGCGAGTGTATTTCCTTTTATTCCAACAAATGAAAGGGAATATTCGCCTTGTAGAAGTTAATCGATTTAGGAGTTATATAATGAGTATACCTAATATAAATTTAGTTAATATTACGAAGAAGGCTTATGAAGGGTATTTCATTTTTAGATGGAGTAAAAGAAATATTATTTCTGATTTGTCATTAGATATCCCATCAGGCTCAAAAATATTATTAGAAGGAAAAAATGGATCAGGAAAAAGTACATTACTAAGTATTATTTCTGGTATAAATAAGCCGGAATCGGGGAAAGTATTAATTGATGGTAAGAATTTATATAACGATATAAGATTATTACATTATTATCGAAGGTATATGTGTGGACTTGTTACACAATCTCCTAGTATGATAGATACTTTGAGTATTATAGAAAATATAAAAATGCCATTACTATTTCATAATAAATTGTCAAATATAAATATAGATAAACAGATATCATACTTGATAGAAATACTAGGATTAAAGGAATTTATTCATAGATCAATAAACAAATTAAGTCCGGGGCAAATACAACGTGTGGGTATTGCTCGTACATTCATAAGTGACCCAAAAATTATATTAGCTGATGAGGCATATAAATCAATAGACGCAGAATCTAGAAAAGTATATTTTAATCTTCTTTCTAGTGAAATAGAAAAAGGTAAAACAATTATTATAGTTACACATGATGATTTATGGAAAAAATATTTACCATGGAATATCTTTAGCACAATAAAGATAAATGATGGGATAATAGAAAATAATAACTCCAATGAAATAGTTGATAGCGAAATAGTTGAATTGATAAATCAAATGAAGCTATTGAAGAATGAAATAAATGAGATAATGGGAATTAATTATGAAAATAAATTATTATTAGATAAATATAATAAAAGCATACCTTCATTAATTAAAAAAGTAAAAATAAAAACAAGAGAATTATATTTATCGATAAATTCACCAGAAGGTAAGAATAAATTTATTAATGATATGGATGTAATTGATAAATTAATGAATGAACTAATATCAATTCATAAGAAAATTAAAGGAGGCTCAAGATGAATAGAATTAAAATATATATATATTTCATCAAGTCAACGTATAGGCAGTTTAAATCAGTGGCGACAGTATTGCTATTATCATTTTGTGTTATTTTATCCATTTTATTGCTCGATGCAGCAATAAATGCAGAAACTTTCATAAGAAACATAATTAGCAGCGAATATAATCTGCAATTAATAAGGATTATATCTAAATCAGATAATTCAATCATTAATTCAAAAGATATTGAAATTATAAACGATACTGATAAAGTATCAAAGGTTGACCCTTATTTCTCATTTCTTTCACTGCTGGAATATAAAGATGAAAATATAAGGTCAATACTTATAGGTATGAACCCAAATTCACAAGAGTTAAGTGATCTTACAATTAGTTATGGACGAAATATTTCATCAAATGATATAGGTACTATTGTAATTACTGAAAGAACACTTAGAGCTATGGGTATTACTGATCCCAGTAAAGTTATTAATAAGTCTTTAATAGTAACTCTTAGGAGACCAGTAAGCAATCCAGTGAATAATACCTATGTTACACCTTCTGAACCAAATATAATTAAAACTCCTGTAATTATAGAACCTACCTCTATACAAGACAATGATATTAATATACCAAGCCAAAATTCTTATCCTATAACACCATCACTTGGTATTACAACTATACCTCAAAGGAATTCCTTGATTGACGTGACAGCGCCAATATCGGATTATATAATTTTATCTACTGATGATGAAATATCATATCAACTACTTATAGTTGGGGTAGCGGCTAGAGCCCCATCAGATCGAACTTATATACCTATGACTCTTGCATTAGAAATAGCCGCTTGGGAAGTTCATGATACCTCATTATCAATAGTAAACAATCGAGGTTACACAGGCATTCAGGCAATGGTCTCGGGAATCGAGAATGTAAGCGAAGTTCAAAAAAGACTATCGTCGTTGGGGTTTATTGCCGTTTCAGCACTCGATAAAGAACAAGATGCACAAAAAATAGTTTTATCGATAAAAAATATACTTTTCAACGGGTGTTTGTTGGTAATTTTTATATCAATTTTACTAACATTCTTTACTATAAAGAGTACAATCAATTCTTCTAAGAAGAAAATAGGAACAATAATTATGCTTGGAGCTAATAGAATTGATGTTTTTGTGATAATATTGATTATATCGTTTTGCTTGTCTATTCCTAGTAGTTTAATAGGAATATCAATATATATACTTGTAAATAATTATATATATTATCAAATATTTAATGTATATAAAGATGTAATATATAGTAAAATTGATATATTTTTATATATAGGAGCAAGTATTCCAATCATCATCGGATTACTTGTATCTATTATAATATTTTATTCAATAAAACGTTATCAAGTTTCTGATCTTATATTCACAAGAGAACAATAAATATAAGGAATTATTAATAGCTATGAATAGTAAAAATATTATATCAATACACATATTATGTCAATTTATTCTTCTGTCTATGATTGCTCTTATACCTGAGCTTGGACCAAATCTTAGAACATTAGGATTACTATCTGGGCCATCCTTATTAATGATTTATACCACAGACGGTATATTAATAAAATCTTATAAAGTGTTTCATGAAACACTAACTATTCGTTGGCCTATTATATATATAGGTGTTTGGTATTTAATTTGGTTCACTTGGGTTTTCAGTTTAAAGAATCGTAATATCGAAATATTATGGGATATTTCATTCACATCTAGCATAGTAGTTTCTATATTAATTATTATTTATATAATTATCGAAGGTGATAATAAAACTTCCCCCGTATCCATGGTAATAATAACGATTCTTAGTTTTGTGATAGGTTTATGTTTACTGACAATTGTTCCATCTTATCCAATCATATATAGAATTTATAAATATTGGGGAGTGGTGGAAGGAGCTATCTATGGATTGTTAACAGGATGTATTGTTGGTTGGGTTACATCTTGGATAGGCAGAAAATATAGGAATATACCCTAATACTAATTATTATACGGTCCTTAAATTTATAGAATTAATAAATTGTTGTATAGTAGGTATCTATTTTCAGTCTTTATTTATATTATGATCCGCACCAACCCATCCTTAACCAACTCCAAAGCACCCGAATCCCAACGCACCTCAACCTGAAGCCAGCCACCGCGCCCTGTGAGTGTCCCCGTGCGGCCATCTTTGGTATGCGTGACCACCGCCCCCACCTGCGTGATTAGCTCTAAGTGCCGCGTAATCAGCGCTTGATCATTCAGTGAGTCAAACGGCTTGGGAATCCAGCGCGAGCCGTCGCGTTTCCAGACGAGCAAGCCCCGCCGCATCAGCGTGATGCCCGTGGCCACTTGTTCCTCCAGCGTGGGAGCCGTCGCCATCAGCGTTTCCAGCCGCGCAGGCTGGCCGTTTTGTGCTTGCCAGAGTTTGAGCACATCAATGGGAATCGCATCGACGGTGGCCCGCAGCGCTTTCAGCTGCGCTTGAATCTCCGCATGCTCAAGCACTACCCACTCCAGCCGATTCATGGGCGTAACCCCCTGAATCGTATCGCGGACTTGGCTGGCACTTTTCCACGCCTCGACGACCAGCGGCACGGTGCTGCCCGTTGGTTCACCCGTGATGAGGCCCAACTGCACGCGGTCGGGTGGCGCTGCCGAGCCAAGCACCAAGACAATCTGGCCAATCGGCACGACATCCCAGCGATCATCCGGCTGCGGTTTGGGCGGTGCGGCCACGTTCGGCTCGCCACTCTCGAGCACCGGACGCGGGGTAAACACGGTTTGGCTGCCGAGGCGCTTGGTGCGGAAGTGGCTGCGGGCAACACTTAACACCCCCTCGACGAGTGGTCGCAAGGTGGGCTGATAGGCCGTGCCATACCAAGCTGCGCCCAGCTCGATGGCCGTCCACGGGCGCGCCGGAATCCCATTGGCGGTGGCAATCGCATACAAATCCGCCAGTGTGGGCGCAGGCTTTAGCGGCGTGGGTTCGGCCATCGGCTCAACAACCGCCGGAGTCGATTCATGCAGATCCAGTCGTTGCCCCGCCTGCACACTGAGGGTCGGCGCACGGCGGGTCAGGGTGACGACATCGCCCGCAGCGGGAATCGCCACCGCCAGCTTTTTGAAGCGCGCCGCAAGGTGGCTGAGCGCATCGCGATCGCCATGGACTAGCACGAGTTGCTGGGGCTGCACGAGGCGAATCACCTGTTCCAGTTGGCCCAGATCCGCATGGCCCGACAACCCATAGCGATAGACCGGACAGCCCAGCGTGACCCGTTGGCCATTCAGGGTGATGGTGCCGCCCTGGGTGGCTTTGAGCATGGCCGCGCCTGGCGATTCTTCGTCCTGATAGCCCGTGAAAATGATCGCATTGCGTTTGTCTTGGGCTAATTTCGTCGCATACAACGGCGCTGGCCCACCCGTCAGCATACCCGACGTGCTGATGATAATCGCTGGCTCGTCACTCGCAATCACGCGCGGGCGCATGCCCTGATGCACGGCCAGCACCCCAAAGGTCGGATCAACGAACAACGGGCGCTGGCTATTCGTCAAGAACTTTTGCAGCGCCGGATGCAGGTCATGCGATTGCTGCTGATAGGCTTCGCATACGGCTTTGCACATCCCATCGACATAGATCGTCACGGGCGACACCACGCCGGAGGTGCGGAAGGCTTTGAGAATCAGGATGAGTTCTTGCGCCCGCCCGACGGCAAAGGCCGGAATGAGCACCCGCCCGCCCTGACTAATGACTTGCTGAATCGTGGCCACCACGTTCTGCTCTTGGTCTTTGCGCGAGGTGTGACTGCGGTTGCCATAGGTTCCCTCGCAAATCATCATGTCCACTTGTGGAAGCGTATTGAGGTCAACGCCCGTGATGGTGCGGTGATGGCCGACCGAAATATCGCCCGTATGCAGGACACTGCCCCATGGGCTGGTGATATGGAGCATGCCCGCGCCGAGGATGTGGCCCGCAGGCAGGTAGGTCACGGCGATTTCTTGGTTGGCGGCCACGGGACGCAATTCCTGATGGAAAGCCACCGGAATAATGCGCGCCAGCGTTTCCGTCACCATCGCTTGGTCATACAAGGGCGTTTCCAGTTCGTGCGCGAGGTGTTCCTGTTCCATAATCCGCGCACTATCCAAGAGCAAAATCCGCATCAGCGCGATCGTGCTTTCAGTGGCATAGATCGGCACGGTGGGAAAGAGACTGGCGACGAGTGGCAGACAGCCCGTGTGGTCAATGTGGGCGTGCGTAATCAGGATCGCATCGAGCGAAAAGGTTTTGAGGGCTTCCAAGTCGGGTGTGCGGGATTGGCCAGGGCGGGCGGCAGGACGCATGCCCGCATCGACGAGGATATGGCGCATGCCCAGTTTGAGGATGCCACACGATGCGCCGACTTCTTGGGCGCCGCCAAAGGGGTGAAAACTGATCATGGGGAAAGCTCCTCTCAGCCAGATAGCGATAATTGATTACCCAAATAATCAATCTCTGCTTTCTATTCTAATACGCTGGCGCAAGACACTTTTCTGTTGCTGATACATTCGTCTTGCTATCTGTATATTGTGATTTTGTTTTGAGGGTAAGCTTGGAGTAGATGTTCCATAGCGCATATAAATAACGTGCTTATCAAGCAACTCTCTAATAAGGGCTACCTCATTATCAATGAGCGGCTCTATTGTATGATGACTATAGATAACCTCTCGTGCTTCATTGATCTCAATTTCTCTTCGATATTTACGTAAAGCAGCATTGTCAGTGGCCAAAACTACAAATGGCACAATTGTTGTCATGGCTATATGTAGTTGTGAGATTAGTAGTTCATCCCGTTTTTTTTTTCAGCCTGCCGTTGCTCCAAAGGATGCGCTAGTAGTCTTACAAGCGATTGAGGCATTGCAAATCCAATAATAATTAATATAAGAATAATAATTTTGCTATAGTGATAAAATGTCGTAAACAACGTTCTATTCTCATCACCATATAAAATTGAAACAATTAATCCTGCTATAACTAGTCCTGATGATACCGCACCCACTAGGGCTTAAACGCACGGCCCCCCGAAACATGGCAGCGAACATCTGTACGTCTATTAACGATGGCAAACCTGTCTATCAACCCCGTAGTTTGTTGCGACGCCACAAGCGAATCTCCGCGTCACTGGTGG
>NZ_LGKP01000021.1 GCF_001306135.1 Herpetosiphon geysericola
GGTGGCCACGCGATTTGAGAAACTGGCCCTGAACTATCTCGGATTCGTCCATCTGGCGATGATTCAACGCTTGGTGCGTATCCTTGCACCAGCGACATCGGTATCCTGAATTATCAGACAGAGCCTAGCCAAATTGGCGCAGCACCTGCCAATAGATCTGCATGCGCTGCCAACGCAATTGGCGTTTATGCCCAAGCAGCCACTTAGCGCTCTCAACCAGTAGCTCATACAAATAGCTGCTTGCTAAAAAGAAGTGTAAGGCGGTAGCAAAGGCTGGGCCTTCGTACAAGGCTGCATAGCGCAGCTTCGATTGTTGGAAGGCCCAATGTTTGCGGGCTGGCGCTTGTTCGCTCGATTTGCCTTCGTGGTGAATAATCACTGCTTGCGGCACATACCAAATTGGCCCAAACCGCCCCAAGCGAGCTTGCCAATCGACTTCCTCAGAATACATCCAGAAGCGCCGATCCATCGCGCCTGCTTGCTCGATTGCCGATTTGCGTACCAACAAGGCAGCACCCATCAACCATTCGACCTGCTGCGGCTGATCGTCAGGCAGATCGGCGCAACGATAGGCAGCAGCCCAAGGATTAGCAGGCCACCAGCGTTCTAGCAACGTGCTTTCGAAAAAGTAGCTGGCTTTGGTGGGTAAGCGGCGACGTGACGATTGAATTGAGCCATCGGGGTAGCGCAATTGCGGCCCAATCACACTCGCAGCGGGGTGCGCTTGCGCCCAATCCAGCAACTGAGGAATTGCATCTGCTTGCATAACTGTATCAGGATTGAGCACCAAAATCCATTGACCTTGGGCTGCCGCAACCCCAACATTAACGCCGCCAGCATAGCCTAAATTCGCCCCTGTTTCGATGATCTGGACACTGGGAAATTCATGGCGAACCATCGCAACCGAAGCATCGTGCGAGGCATTATCGACCACAATCACTTCATAGGTGTAGGTGCTAGCAGCCAGCGATTGGTCGATTGAGGTGAGACATTGACGCAGCAAATCTGCCACGTTCCACGAAATAATCACGACACTACAATCGAGCGCCATGTTAATCCTCCGGCCAATAGCTAGCCCGCGATTGCCAAAAACCATCGTAGTTGCGTGCTTTGGGCAAAAATCTGCGATCAAATGGCGTTCCGGCGATGGTTTCGAGCCAACTGAGCCATGTACCAGCACGCATCAGATTGCGCACACGATCAAGCTCAGTTTCAATCATCTCGCGCTGCTGATTGCTTAGCAAGCCAATTTGATTGGCCTCGATCACTTCATCTTCATCTTCGACCACATGGGTCACGCCATTGGCAGCCACAAAACAATCAAGATAGAGATCAGTTTGATAAAAACTGCCGCTAATATCAATAGCTTTGCTGGCAAAATCGATGCGCTGGACAATCAAATTGCCCCATTCATCATACATGCTGGTGATATTGAGTGGCCGCGAACGCCACCACCACGAACGCCCAAACGCCCGCGAGGCTCGTTGATCAAATAGCCGAGTGCGTGGTGCATTGCTACCCCAGCCAAGCGTATCGGTAATGCGCTGCGGCGTGCCAAGCGACCAGTCATAGATCAAAACCTCAGCATCGTTGCGCACAACCCGACCAAATCCATACGAATGGAACACATGATGGCGACCATCAACAAAACGGCGGCGGTAAAACGTAGGTGGGAGCTTATCCATCATGGTCTTCCCTAAATGCAGGTGGCTTTATCCCTACAGTATAGCAGATGGCCGTAGTTCAGCGAAACAAGCTCCTTGTGAGCTGAAATAATGATACATTTGTGCTGTATACTACACCCTTGGATCTTAAGGTAGATGGGAATTAAGCTATGGATTTGTTAGATCGTTTACTTGGCCATGATGTTTGGACAACTCGCCAATTATTATTGCAAGCTCAAAGCCTCACGCCGGAGCAACTTGATCGCCAGTTTCCAATCGATCAACGGAGTTTGCGTCAATGTTTCGAGCATATTATCGAAAACATGGAAGCTTGGTGCGATCTCATGGCCGAGCGCCCAGTGCGCGATTTGAGCGATACCTCGATCGAAGGTTTATTGCAACGCTTGGGGGCTGCTGGGAAAGATTTTGCCACGATTGCGCGCAGCATCAGCCGCGAACAACGCTGGGATGCAGTATATACCGATGGCTTGGATGATCCGCCAACCCAAAAAACCTATGGTGGCACGATTGGCCACTTAATTACCCATAGTATGCATCATCGCGCCCAAATTATGCTGATGTTGGAGCAACTTGGCTGCACCGAACATATCGAGGGCGATTTGCTCAGTTGGGAAGCCCAAGCTTTTGGCTGGTAATTACAGGCTCGATTGATTCATGCTACTCTTTAAAGCGCAATTGATTTAGTTGATGAGGTTTGGCAATGGCAACGAGCAGCGAAGTTTTGGCCATTTTGGCCCAACGCCGATCATACGGCTTAAAAGAAGTTTCTCCTGAGCCAATCGAGCGCTCAGCGATTGAATTAATTTTACAGGCAGCGACCTTGGCTCCAAGCCATGGCGTGACCGAGCCATGGCGCTTTGTGGTCTATACTGGCGCTGCGCGGGCAGAATTGGGCGCAGCCTTGGTTGCCGCCGCCCAAGGCGATCCATTTCAAGAGGCAAAGCAACGCGATAAAGTTTGGATGGCGCCAGTCTGGATTGCACTTGGCATGCAGCCACAGCCCAAAAATCCTGAATGGGAAGAACTAGCAGCGGTGGCGATGGCAGTCCAAAATGCCCACATTATGGCGGCGCAGCTTGGTTTGGCCGCCAAATGGTCGAGCGGCGCGATTGGAACCCACGAGCTTGTGGCCAAAACCGTGGGCTTTGAAGCCCCAACCAAATTGTTGGGCTTTTTGTATGTTGGCAAGCCTGCCGTAACCCCCAAACCGTTGGCGCGCGCCGATTGGCAAAGCAAAACCACCTGGAAAGAATAAAGGAGTTTGATCGATGAAGCTCTTTTTACAGCGCGCTTGCTTGCTATTGATAGTACTCTTGGCTGGCTGTAGCAACCAAACCCAAACACCAACCGTTGGCCCAACCTTGCAAGCTGAGCCTAGCCCAACCCAAGCCGAGGCAGCAGCAACCGCAACCACAACCGAGGCCACAGCAGTAGTCGGTGCGCCTCAAGTGCCGCTGGTCGCAGCGTTTGATGATCAGACCAGCCCGATTAAGCTGTTTGGTTCGCTGGTCAACGCGCTTAATCGCCAAGAGTATGAACGGGCCTATAGCTATTGGGCTAGCCCACCAGGCGGGATTGATCAGGCTGGATTCAACGCAAGTTTCTTTGGCATCGATGCAGTGGTGGGGTTGGTGACAGCTCCAATGGTGAACGCCAACCAAACCGAAGCGCGCATGGCAGGGATTGTGTTGCTCGGCATGAAGGATGGCGGCGCGCGCGCAGATACAGCCTGTTATGTGGCGACTCGGGCCGACGTGAATAGCCCATGGCGCTTGAGTTCAAGCAAATCGATGCCCACCAGCAGCAATGATGTTTTGGGCGTGCTCGATCAACAGGCCCGTGAATGTGGCACGCCGCTTGCGCAATTGCCACTTAGCACCCAAACCACGATTCCCGAGGTGCTGTTTAGCTACTATGCCGCGCTTGCGCAGGGAGATTCGGCCAAAACTGCTGAAACATGGGTTGAGGGAACCTTGCCCAATGTGCCCGATAAACTACGCCAAAGCAAGCAACTGAGCGTCTATGTGAATGTAAACCCAGTTGAAACTGCGGCTGCGGCTTTTCTGCAAACGATTGTTTTGGCCGATACCAACGCGCTTTGGGTAGGCTGTTATGGCGCGAGCAAACAAGCAGAGGTTTGGCGCTTAAACAGCGGCTATCTGCAAGACAGTGGGCCTACGACGGTGCTGATTCAAACATTAACCCAAGGCTGCGATATCTAAATGGCAACCCTCCGCCATACCCGCTATCAAATTGCGATTATTGAGCACGACCAGCTTTTAATGATTCGCTTTGCTGATGCAACGAGCAATTTTTGGCTGTTGCCCGGCGGCGGACGCGAGCCTGAGGAAAGCGAAATCGCCTGTGTCGAACGCGAAGCGTGGGAGGAGCTTGGCGTGCAAGTTGCGGTTGAAGGGCTGATTCTGCACCAACAGGATCAGCCTGACCCAACCTATCAAGCCTTTAAAACCTATCGTTGCCGGATTATTGCTGGCAGGCCAAAACCTGGCTATGAAACGCCTAATCCCAACGATCCAAGTGCAGGCATTGCTGAAGTTGGCTGGGTTAACCTCGCAGCCCCGCAAACTTGGCCCAGCCTAATTGTTAACGATTTATATACTTTTACGATTCTGCAACAGCTACGCCAAGCCTTGAACTACACCTAAAAACGAGCCACCCTTGGAGCTTAACCAGTAGGCTTTTGGCCGATTAGAATCGCCTAGAAGCGTGCTTGGTTAATCCCAAGGGTAGCTCACTAAGCTAGCAAATTGATAAAACTTATTTTTCAGAAAAAATTAAGTTTTTTATACCTTTAATGCTTGTCAGTGCTATCTATCTATGTTACCCTGCATGCTAATTAAAGGAACTATCCAATCGAGGACTCAATTCCTATTGTCCAACGAGTGTTTGCCGACACAGCGAGCGTGATTTTCGAGCTCTCCGGACACTGGAGCAGGTATGGCTTGTTTATATATTGTTGATGATCAACCAGACACTCACATTATTCTCGCGCGTCTTCTAGAGTTAGATGGCTATACGGTGGTTGGCGCTCACAATGGGAGTGAAGCGTTAAAGCAGATTCCGCTTGTTCGCCCAGCCTTGGTGTTATTGGATCTGGCGTTGCCAGGCATTGATGGTTTAACCGTGGCCAAGCAGTTACGCACCAATAGCAGCACCAAGCATCTGCCAATTATTGCTATGACCGCTTTTGGCAGCAACGAGTATCGCAGCCATGCAATTGCTGCTGGCTGTAGCGAATATCTTTTGAAGCCGCTGGATTTCGTGAAGCTGCGCAGCGTGATTGCCCAATTGGTGCTGCAAGTAGCCTAGAACAACGTTTGATCTGGTGAGGCTGCCAACCCGATATCCATCGGGCTTTTTTATTGTTAACGGGATGCAGCATGGAGTTAACTCCATGCTGCATCCCAGTTTTTTAGAAGCGATCGGTAATCGTTTTGGCTTGAGTGAACAACAAGAGGTAATCGGGGCCGCCAGCTTTGGAGTCGGTGCCGCTCATGTTGAAGCCACCAAACGGTTGCACCCCAACCAAAGCGCCAGTACACTTGCGGTTGAAATACAAGTTGCCAACATGGAAATCGCGGCGAGCTTCTTCGAGCCGTTCGCGGGAGCGGCTGAATACTGCGCCAGTCAGGCCATATTCGGTGTTATTGGCAATTTGCAGCGCATGCTTCCAGTCGTTAGCTTTGATAAACGCCAAGACTGGCCCGAAAATTTCTTCCAACGAGAGCCGAGCTTCGGGGGCAATATCGGCAATAATTGTTGGCGGAATGAAATAGCCATCTGCTGGATCGCCAGTTTCGCCACCGAGCATCAAACGGCCTTCGCTCTTGCCAATTTCAATGTATTCGCGAATTTTGTCGAAGGCTTTTTGATCGACCACAGCGCCCATGTGCTGCTTGGGATCGGTTGGATCGCCCATAGTGAGTTTCTTGGTGCGATCAACAACCTTCTTCAAGACTGAATCATACACGCTCTCGACGATAATTGCCCGCGAACAAGCCGAACATTTTTGGCCTTGGAAGCCAAAGGCCGAGGCCACAATCGCATCGGCGGCAGCATCGAGATCGGCGGTTTCATCAACCACAATCCCATCTTTGCCACCCATTTCTAAGATCGTGCGTTTAAGCCAGATTTGGCCTGGTTGCAATTTCGCTGAGCGTTCGAAAATCCGCAGGCCAATTTCTTTCGAGCCAGTGAAGGCAATCACGCGGGTTTTGGCGTGATCAACCAAGGCATCGCCCATTGCGCCGCCAGAGCCAGGCACGAAATTGACCACGCCATCGGGCAAGCCAGCTTCTTCGACCAACAAGCGCACAAATTGGGCGGCAATTGCTGGCGAGGCCGAGGCTGGCTTCAGCACAACCGTATTGCCAGCGGCAATCGCGGCAGTGGTCATACCAACCATAATTGCCAAGGCAAAGTTCCATGGTGGAATAACCACGGTCACGCCGAGCGGGATATAGCGGAGTTCGTTTTCTTCGCCGTTGTAGGCAACGACTGGTTGCGGGCCACCAAACTTAATCGCTTGGCGACCATAATATTCCATAAAATCGATAGCTTCGGCCACATCTGCATCGGCCTCAGCCCAACTTTTGCTCACTTCGTAAACCAACCATGCCATAAATTCAAACTTACGGCGGCGCATCACAGCCGCAGCGCGGAACAAATAGCGAGCGCGTTCTTCTGCCGCAACGTTGCGCCATGTTTCAAACGCTGTCGCGGCAACTTCGACCGCTTGATTGGCATGCTCAACCGTTGCCTTGGCAAAACTGCCAACAACTTGGCTTGGCTTGGCCGGATTCAGTGAATCGAAGGTGTCGGCCAATTCGATATGTTCGCCACCAATTAGCAGCGGATACGTCCGGCCTAATTCATCGCCAACTTTACTAAGCGCCGTGCGCATGGCATCGGCATTGGCTTTAACACTGAAATCGACAAACGGTTCGGGGCGGTAATCGGGTAACATGTACATCTCCTAGCGATAAGCGCCATTGCTTATTTGGATCAGGTTATCAATATTTTATCCGAAATTATGCCGATTAAGTTAGCTCAATTCGCGCAGATCAAGCGCTGGGCCATGGCTACACAACAATTTTGGCTGTTGACGGGTATTCTGCCAACACGCGCCACACATGCCAATCCCGCATGGGTAGGCTTGATCAACGATAAATGAGGCAAAGCCTTGTTGCCAAGCATAACGCTCGCGGCGAATCCGTTGGCTCAAACGATTCGCCAAATCGATGCTGCCTGCGGCTAACAAACGATTGGCCCAAACCAACGGCGAATCAAGTTTGCCGCTACTTTCCAGCAAATCAAGCACATCGTCGCTGGTTGCCAAATATTCAATCTCTGCTGGCAGCACAAATGGCGGCACGCGCAACTCATCGCTGGCGCTGGCAAGCAGCAGCACAGGCGCGCCCGTTTCGCTGATGCGTTGGGCATAGAACAACATGCTGTAGATTGCATTGCCCTCAGCAATCAGCAACGTTGCTTTTTGGCCATCGCTACTCAGCGGTCGGCCCAACGGCCCAAGCACATCAAGCTCGCTGGCTTTGGGCATGCGCGCAATCGTCGCCAAGAGTGGGTCGTGCAAATCCAAGGCCAAGGTGGCGGTGCTACTACGATTGGTCGCAATAATCCAAGCTCGACTGCGCAAGAATGGGTCGTTGCCCAAGCCATGATGCAGCATTGCCCATTGGCCTGGCTGCGCGCTGGCAAGTTGCGGCGAGGCCACAGTCAGCAAGCCATAGTGCGAATTCAATTGTTGCTGATCGAGTATAACTGTTTGCATATCAGCATTATCCGAGAAGATCGAGGCTTGTGCAAGGAGTGTCTGAATGAGGGGGCAGGAATTTTTTGTTGATCCACGAAGAGCACGAAGGTACACGAAGAGTTATTGGCTTTGGGCTATCGGAGATAGATTGGAAATACCAAAATTTTATATTGATCCACGAAGGACACGAAGCTACACGAAGGGCTATTGACTGAGGGTTAGCGGAGATTGTTTGCAAATACCAAGGATAGGCGAGACAACAGGAATTTTTCGTTGATCCACGAAGAGCACGAAGTTACACGAAGTTAAGGCTGATTGAGTGGTTGCCTAATAATTGTAGAAATTTCAGGCAACCACCTTACCCAACATTCGTGCCCTTCGTGTCCTTCGTGGTTAAAAACGTATCTCGTAACCGCGAAGAACGCGAAGGGCGCTAAGCTAAGGTTAATTGAGTAGTTGCCTGATAATTGTAGAAATCTCAGGCAACCACGAAACCCAACATTCGTGCTCTTCGTGTCCTTCGTGGATCAAAAAGCCTACGCTTGTGGCCCGGCGTTTACCACGGTTTCGCCAGCGCGTTCGGCATATTGCTCGAAGTTTTTACGGAAGCGAGCGGCCAAATCATCGGCAACCCGATCGTATTCGCTGGCATCGGCCCAGGTTTGGCGTGGTTGCAACACGCTGTTATCAACGCCTTCGATTGCCACAGGCACATCGAGGTTGAAACGCTCATCGTGCCACATTTCCACATTATCGAGCTTGCCTTCCAATGCGGCATGCACCATCGTGCGGGTATCGCGCAAGCTCATGCGCTTGCCAACCCCGAAGGCTCCGCCAGTCCAGCCAGTGTTGACCAAAAATACTCGCACTTTGTGTTCGCGCATTTTTTGGCCGAGCAAATCGGCGTAAACAGTTGGATGCAATGGCATAAACGGTGCGCCAAAGCAGGTACTAAACGTTGCTTGTGGCTCCGAGCCAACGCCCGTTTCGGTGCCTGCCAACTTGGCGGTATAGCCCGACAAGAAGTGGTACATCGCTTGTTCAGGGCTGAGCTTGGCGATTGGCGGCAAGACCCCAAAGGCATCAGCGGTCAAGAAGATGATTGTTTCTGGTTGGCCGCCCATACCTGTTTCGCTGACGTTGGGAATGTATTCCAAGGGATAGGCGGCGCGGGTGTTTTCGGTCAACGACGCATCATCATAATTGGGATCGCGGCTATCGCTGAGCACCACATTTTCGAGCACAGCCCCATAGCGAATTGCATCGAAAATTTCTGGCTCCGATTCGCGGCGCAAGCGAATACACTTGGCATAGCAGCCGCCTTCAAAGTTGAACACGCCGTTGGCGCTCCAACCATGCTCATCATCGCCAATCAAAATCCGTTCGGGGTCGGCTGAGAGGGTGGTTTTGCCCGTGCCCGAAAGCCCGAAGAACAAGGCCACATCGCCTTTGCTGCCAATATTGGCTGAGCAGTGCATTGGCATCACGTTTTGGCTTGGCAGCACCATGTTCAACACCGTAAAGATCGATTTCTTGATCTCGCCAGCGTATTCAGTGCCCACAATCAAAATCAATTTTTCATCGAGATTGATCATGGCGGCAACTTCTGAGCGCGAACCATCGACCGCTGGATCAAGTTTCAAACTTGGCAAGTTGAGCACTGTCCATTGGGGTTGTTGATCGCTACTGATCGCATCGCGGAACAATTGCTTAGCGAACAAGTTATGCCAGGCATACTCGGTCACCACACGAATTGGCAACGCATAGGCCGGATCAGCGCCAGCGCTGGCATCTAAAACAAACATCTCACGTTCGGCCATGTGCGCCAACGCCTTGGCCTTGATCGTGGCATAGGTTTCGGGCTGCATAGCTTTATGGAATTTCGTCCAGTGCATTGACACGGCTGCAGGTGTTTCCACCACAAACTTATCATCTGCAGAACGACCCGTGCGGGCGCCCGTGGTGGCAACGACAGCCCCAGTAGCCGATAAAACGGCTTCGCCCCGTTTGAGCGCAGCTTCCACCAATTGCGGCACCGTTAAGTTGCGATAGGCTTGCTTGACATGTAAATTAGCGCCTACAGTGTCGCCTTCACTTAATACGGCTCGTTCGGTCATGAGATGGCTCCTTTAGTAAAGAGAAATAGATTAAACTGCCGTAGCGGCTACCACCAGCACAAGCGCGTTTAACCTGCGCTTGGTGAGCCAGCTAGCGTAGCAGCTACAACACCGATACATCGTTTATCGAAAGCCCAAAGCGACTGCCAAGAAACTCGGCAGCCCTGCGGCACATTACCATTCGCGAGAGAAATATCTCAAAATAATCCATCACCGAGGCCATCTCGGTGTCGATCGTCAATTGCAGTGTAACACGCCGTTGCTCGCTATCAACCCGCAAGAACGATTTGGTCGCGGCGTAATTAACCCGATCATGAATATCAAAGGTCGTGGGATCGCTATTTTGCACCCGCGAACGATGGACATCAGATTTGTCGGCCAAAATCAGCGCCGCCGCCACCGTTGAAACCGCATGGCCGCGTTCTTCCTCGTGATTGCCAATCGCACCCATAATCGTGATGATCTCGTCGATTGGCATCGCGAGGCTGCTCAAAATATCTTTGGCCAGAATTGCCCCAGTTTGGCCGTGATCGTTGCGATTGATGCTATTGCCAATGTCGTGCAACAAGCCAGCAATTTCGGCCAGCTCAATCTCGCGCGCCGAAAAGTTAAGTCGCCGCAAGACATTCGCCCCAATGTGGCCAACCAAAGAAGCATGGCGACGACCATGCTCAGTATAGCCAATCAGCTTGAGCTGCTGGTTGGCAGCGTCAAGGTAGGCATAGGTATGGGGGTGATTGCGCACTTGGGTAATTGTCACACGGCGGGGGTCAGCCTTAGCTAATTCGCTGGCTGGAGCCTGGACAGGTTCACTGGTTAATTCGGCGACCATTGCCTCGCGTTGGGCAACCGCAGCCTCAATTTTAGGAGCAACAACCTCACGCATACGATCCTTCGCGTCAAGCGAAAGCGCATCCGCTGTATGGGTTAGCTTCTCGACTTCATTGGCGAGCCGCGCATCATCGCGCATATCCATAGAAAACCTCGCTGAAGCAACAACCGTAGCCCAAAACTACTCAGTTCATTACTTCAATGAATGGGCCAGCATTCCTGCCAGCTTGCATAAATGTCAATTGCCAATGCGATCATTCAACGTTGAATAATCATGATTGGGGACTGGTTGATGGGGATCGGGGGCTGGGAGATTTGAGCAAGCCCAAAATTCACCGATCCAAAACCATAAAACAACTACTTGGTGGCTGATCGTTGGAGATCAGGGTCTAGAAATCAATTTAGCAAATAGCTATGATTGAATCCCAAGCACTACCGATCCCCGACCCCCAACAACCGACCCCTAATTTATATCACTCCCCGACAAACTTTCGCGGAGAATTTCGAGATTTTCTAGGGCAAGACCTGTGCCGATGGCCACGCAGTTGGCGGGCTGGTCGGCAACATAACAGGGCACGCCGGTTACTTCGGTCAGCAATTCGTTGATCCGGCGGAGCATCGAGCCACCGCCAGTCATTACCATGCCTTTATCAATAATATCCGATGATAATTCTGGTGGCGTTTCGACCAAGACCGAGCGCACAGCGCTGATAATTGCTTCAAGCGGCTCTTGAATCGCATCGGTAATTTCGTTGGAATCGACCTCGATTGTGCGTGGCAAGCCAGCAACTTGGTCGCGGCCACGCACTTGCATGGTCAATGGTCGGTCGAGCGGCAAGGCTGAACCAATTTCAATTTTAATACTTTCAGCAGTCCGTTCGCCGATCATCATATTATATTTACGTTTGATATAGGCGGCGATGGCTTCATCGAACTTATTGCCACCAACCCGTACCGAATTGCTCACCACAATATCGTTGAGCGAAATTACGGCAACTTCAGTTGTACCACCACCAATATCAATAATCAAGTTGCCAGATGGTTGAGCCACCGGAATATTCGCGCCAATCGCAGCAGCAAGTGGCTCACGAATCAAATAGGCGCGGCGGGCGCCAGCTTTACGCGCGGCATCACGCACGGCCCGCATTTCAACGGTGGTTACCCCAGCCGGAATACAGATCATCACATCGGGCTTGCCAAAGCCACGGGTTTTATCAATAAAGTGCTCCAACATCGCCTTGGTGGTTTCATAATCGGCGATAACCCCATTGAGCATTGGGCGAATAACCTCAACGCTTTCTGGTTCACGGCCAAGCATCGCGAGGGCATCAGTGCCAACTGCGCGAATCTTATTAGTTTTGCGCGAGAGCGCGACCACCGACGGCTCGGACAAGGCAATTCCTTTGCCCTTGATGTAGACAAGCACATTGGCCGTGCCTAGGTCAATCCCAATTTTTCGTGCCATACCTTAGTTATTCCAAACGAAGAAAGAACACCAAGCGATTACCACTGGTTTGCATGCCATGGGTGCTAGCTGATGTTCTTTCGACTCATGCTTGCTATTGTTGACGGTTGCGGCGCAGCTTGGCAACTTGCAAACGAACCGTAGCGCGGCGCAGGGCAATTTCGGCCTGAGCAACATCGACAGCGCCTTGGCGATCGCGCACAGCTTGTTCAGCTTTGGCGCGTGCTTGTTCAGCCCGTGCTTCATCGATTTCATCAGCGCGTTCAGCGGTATCGGCCAAAATCGTTACCCGATTTGGCAAGACTTCCATGAAGCCGCCGCTGATGGCGTAGGGCATGCTAACACCATTTTTTACATAGTGCAATTCGCCTGGTTGCAAGACAGTCAATAGTGGCTCGTGGCGAGGCAAAATCCCCACCCGACCTTCATACGAAGGAGCGCTAACCATATCGACTTCTTCGGAAAGAACCACGCGCTCAGCGGTGACGATTTCCAATTGGAGTGGCATACATCCTCACAGCGATTATAGACAATGCGCCGGAATGGGGCGGGTATAATGCCCGTTCCAGCCGGCGCAGGGTCGCATAATCATTGATCGCTTATTGCTTTGATGCGTCGTAGGCGGCTACCACATCGTCGATGCCACCCTTCATAAAGAAGAAGCTTTCGGGAATGTGGTCGAACTCGCCGGCGAGAACGCGGGCAAAGCTCTTAACAGTATCGCCAACGGCGACGTACTTGCCTGGAATGTTGGTAAACACTTCAGCCACGCCGAATGGTTGTGAGAAGAAGCGTTCGAGCTTGCGGGCGCGGGAAACTGTCAATTTGTCGTCGTCTGACAATTCTTCGACACCCAAGATTGCAATAATATCTTGCAAGTCTTTGTAGCGTTGCAACATCCGTTGGACTTCGGTCGCGACGCGGTAGTGTTCTTCGCCCACAATGTTGGGGTCGAGAATCCGGCTGGTCGAGGCTAGTGGGTCTACCGCAGGGTAGATACCTTTTTCCGAGATCGAGCGTTCCAGCGAAATCGTTGCATCCAAGTGGGCAAAGGTTGTTGCTGGAGCTGGGTCGGTGTAGTCATCAGCAGGCACGTATACTGCTTGCAACGAGGTAATCGAGCCAGTTTTGGTCGAGGTGATGCGTTCTTGCAATTCACCCATCTCGGTACCAAGGGTTGGTTGGTAACCCACCTGTGAAGGCATCCGGCCCAAGAGCGCCGACACTTCCGAGCCTGCTTGGGTAAAGCGGAAGATGTTATCGACGAACAATAGCACGTCGCGGCCTTCTTCGCGGAAGTATTCAGCCATAGTCAAGGCTGAAAGCGCCACCCGCAAGCGAGCGCCTGGTGGTTCGTTCATCTGGCCGAACACCATCACCGTTTTATCGAACACGGTTTGGTCGGTGCCAGGAATCTTCGAATCCTTCATTTCGTGGATCAAGTCGTTACCTTCACGTGAGCGCTCGCCTACGCCTGCGAACACCGAGTAACCGGATTGTTCTTTAGCGATATTCGAAATCAACTCTTGGATAATAACGGTCTTGCCCACGCCTGCGCCGCCGAACACACCGGTTTTGCCACCCTTGGTGAAGGGTGCGATCAAGTCGATGACTTTGATGCCGGTTTCGAACAACTCAGCGCGGTTTGATTGTTCTTCGAAGGTTGGGGCTGGGCGGTGAATTGGCATTGTTTTGGTTGTACCAACAGCGCCTTCACCGTCGATTGGCCGACCTTGAACGTCGAACACCCGACCCAAGGTTTCTGGCCCGACTGGCACACTGATTGGTGCGCCAGTGTCGATAACGTCCATCCCACGGACAAGGCCGTCGGTGGTGGACATTGCGACCGCGCGCACGACGCTATCGCCCAACTGTTGTTGGACTTCGCAGATCAGCGAGGATCGGCCTTGGCCCAAGGGAATTTCCAACGCGTTATAAATTTGTGGCAGGCCATCGGCAGGAAATTCTGCGTCGATAACCACGCCAGTAATTTGTAAAATCTTTCCAGTTGCCATGGAATTCTCCAAATGGTCAACAATCGCTAGCCAAAACTAGCTGATTATTGGTTGAGCGCTGTTGCACCAGCGGCGATTTCGCTAATCTCAGTGGTAATGGCTGCTTGCCGAGCCTTGTTGTAGGTCAGGGTCAAGTCGCGCACCAACTCTTTGGCATTGTCGTTGGCATTGCGCATGGCCATCATCCGGGCCGAATGTTCACTTGCAATTGATTCAAGGATGGCTTGGTAGAGCTGCACTTCAATAAAGCGTGGCAATAATTGGTCAAGCACATCTTCTTGGCTTGGTTCGTATGAGTAATCGACCTTGGTTGCACCAGCGTTGCCTGGGGCTTCGACTGGCAAGAAACGGCGCAATTTTGGCCGTTGCACCAAGGTGTTTACGAACTCAGCACAAAGCAAGTAGACTTCATCGTAGGCATAGTTGCCATTCGCATCGGGGCTATAGCCGTTGATCGCGGTTGTGGCAGCAGGCAATACATCCACCAGCGGTGGCGCATCGCCCAAACCAATAATTTCAGAATCGAGCTTTTGACCAGCCCGCAAGATGAAATCGCGACCTTTTTTGCCGACAGCGATGACTGAAACACTACGACCTTGGCTTTTTTGATCTGTGATAAAGCGAGCCGCTGCACGCGTCAAGTTTGAATTAAGCGCACCGCACAGCCCACGGTCGGGCGTGATCAAAATCAACGCAACACGAGTTACTGTGGGATGCGGCTGCAACAACGGGTGTTTCGAGCTGCCACCCATCGAACGCATTGTCAACTCGCCCATAACATCGTACAGGCGATCGGCATACGGACGGGTTGCAAGCACGTTTCGTTGAGCGCGACGCATCTTCGAGGCCGACACTAGCTCCATCGCTTTGGTGATTTTGCCAGTGTTCTTGACACTCTTGATCCGCCGCCGAATTTCTCGTGCTGAAGCCATAAAATCCTCGTAAAGAAAGAGATTGAGGCAAGGGCGGGATCAAGGTTTAACTGACCCCTGACCCCCAGCCCCTAACCCCTATCTATTTATAACTCGCCGTTTGCTTGAATTCGGTCACGGCTTTGCGTAAGTTGGCGATGGTTGCTTCGCTCAAGACTTTTTCGCTGGCGATGCTGCGGCCAACCTCAGCATAGCTGCTGTGGATAAACTGCCAGAAATCGCGCTTGAAGTCGTTGATCCGAGCAACTGGAACATCGTCCAAGAAGCCGTTCCCAGCAACCCACAGAATAATCACTTGGTCTTCCAAAGCGATTGGTTGGTATTGTGGTTGCTTGAGCAATTCCGAAAGGCGTTGCCCGCGTTCGATTTGGGCTTTGGTGCCTGCATCCAAGTCGGAGGCAAACATAGCAAAGGCTGCCAATTCGCGGAACTGGGCCAATTCGAGCTTCATCTTACCAGCAACGGTCTTCATGGCTTTGGTTTGGGCCGATGAACCGACGCGGCTCACCGAAATACCCACGTTCAAAGCTGGACGTTGGCCAGCATAGAACAAGTCCGATTCCAAGAAGATTTGACCGTCGGTGATCGAAATCACGTTGGTAGGAATGTAGGCCGAAACGTCGTTGGCTTGGGTTTCGATGATTGGCAAGGCCGTAATCGAACCGCCGCCATTGGCATCGCTCAAACGAGCAGCCCGTTCCAACAAGCGTGAGTGCAAGTAGAACACGTCGCCAGGGTAGGCTTCGCGGCCTGGAGGGCGGCGCAGCAACAACGACACTTGGCGATAAGCCACAGCGTGCTTCGACAAATCGTCATAGATGATCAAGGCATCTTTGACGATGTTGCCATCGACCGTCACGCCGCCTTCCATCACTTCTTCAGCGATGGCACAGCCTGAGTAAGGGGCGATGTATTGCAATGCTGCTGATTCTGAGGCTGAAGCATTGACCACGATGGTGTAATCCATCGCGCCATTTTGCTCAAGCGTGGTGATGGTTTGAGCCACTTTCGAGCGCTTTTGGCCGATAGCTACATACACACACACCATGCCCTGACCGCGTTGGTTGATGATCGTATCGATCGCGATCGCAGTCTTACCAGTTTGGCGGTCACCGATGATCAACTCGCGTTGACCACGCCCGATTGGAATCAAGGCGTCGATCGCCAAAATCCCAGTTTGCACTGGTTGGCTAACCGATTTACGCTCGATCACCCCGGGGGCGATCCGTTCGACTTCGCGGGTTTTGGTTGCGCTGATTGGGCCTTTGCCATCGAGTGGGCGGCCCAGTGGGTCAACGACGCGGCCAAGCAACTCTTGACCAACTGGCACAGAAATAATCTTGCCAGTTGAGCGTACCAAGTCGCCTTCTTCAATTTCGAGATAATCGCCCAAAATAACGGCAGCGACGTTATCTTTTTCCAAGTTCAGCGCGATGCCCATGACGGTTTCGCCTGACTTCGTTTGCTTGAATTCAAGCAACTCCGAAGCCATAACATCACGCAGACCTGAGATCCGCGCTACGCCGTCACCAACGCTAGCAACCGTACCAACGTTGACCGCAGTTGGGTCAGCGCTGATTGGTTGCTGAACGCTGGCTTTAAGACGACTAAGAATATCTTCTGTTGTTACAGCCATTGTTTGCCTCTATGATCGAAGTATGAAGGATGAAGCTGGTGCTTCAGCACTTCTCACAGTTAACCGGCCATCATATTGCGTTGGACTGCGTTGAGGCGTTGGCGGAGAGTTGAATCAAGCACCTTATCGCCAACACGCACCAACAAGCCGCCCAGAATTTCTGGATCGACTTTGTAGGTGATGTCGAGCAATGCGCCATAACGCGCCTTGAGATCGTTGGCGATCTTGGTGCGTTGTTCAGCGCTCAGTTCTACGGCACTTGTAACTTCAGCCGCGGTTGGGCCGCCCGAACGCGCCAACTGCACCAACTCATCCAGCACGCTTGGCAAGAGATCTTCTTGGCCTTCGGCTTTGAGCGCTGCAACGAGTGAATCATAGACAGCGCGGGCGTAGCTTGCGGGTTCGCGGCTGCTCATTAATTCAGCCTCCCAAGTTGGTCAATTGATTTATTGATCAACTCGTCGTGACCTTTAGTTTGCAGTTCGCGACCAAGCACATTGCTGGCGGTTTCGGTAACCAAAGAAGCCAATTGGCCTTGCAAGCCACGCAACATTTGTTGGCGATCTTGTTCGGCTTTATTACGAGCTTCTTCTTCAATTTTGGCAGCATTATTGCGAGCAACAACCAACAATTCGGCTTCTTGCGCCCGAGCGCGTTCTTGCGCTTGGCTGATGATGGTTTGACCTTCACGGCGAGCTTCTTGCAGCTTCGCATCGTAGTCTGCATCAACCCGAGCCAATTGTTGCTTCACTTTTTCAGCGTTATCCAAGCTCTCGCGAATGCGTTCTGAGCGAGCTTGCAGGGCATTCAAAATTGGTTTGTAGAGAAACATATTCAACAAAATCGCCAACAATGAGAAGTTGACAATTTGTGAGAGTAGCAGTGGGAGATCGACCCCAAGCTTATCCATTACATCCCCCTTAGCAAGAGCGCCACGCCAACTAGGTGCATGGCGCTTGCAGGAATAGTGTCATTGAATCGTCGTTCGTCAGCGGCTTGGCTCTTAGATAACTTCGAAACCAATCAACAACGAAATAACCAGACCGAAGATCGCGAGACCTTCTGTCAAAGCGATACCGACGAACATATTGGTGCGGATTGTGCCTTCGGTTTCAGGATTGCGAGCAATTGACTGCAATGCGCCCGATACCAACATCCCAATACCAATACCAGGGCCGAGGGTCGATAAAGCAATAGCCAAGGCCGCTGCAATAAGGCGTACACCTTGATCGGTCATGAGCTGAATCCTCCAAAACTGAGTGTCAATAAGTAGTCAAAAGAAAAGTGTATGATCAAACCGTTAGTTTGCGTCGATCAAGCGCTTAGTGCGCGTGTTCTTCGTGGCCATGATCGCCATGCGATTCAGCAGCCATATCGATAAATGCCATCGTCAACATCGCGAACACGAAGGCTTGAATCAAGCCAACGAAGAGTTCGAGGCCGTAGAATGGCAGAGATAGCAAGGTTGGGAACAGGAATGCCATTACCAAGAGCACAACTTCACCGGCAAAGATGTTGCCGAAAAGCCGGAAGGCAAACGAGACAATCCGCGCAAATTCCGAAATCAATTCGATGATCCCAACCGCAGTTTGAATTGGGCCACCTTTGATGTTGAAGAACTTGCCTAAGTAGCCAAAGCCCAATGAGCGGAAGCCCCAGAATTCAGTCACCGCGAACGAGATCAAGGCCAAAGCCAAGGTCATGTTCAAGTCGGCGCTACCTGGGCGCAAGAATGGGTGGAAGGCCGTGCCGCTTGGGCAGTTGTTGGTATAGTTGCCACCTTCAGCTGCAGCAGCCAAAACTGGTGCAGCAACATCAGTGCTGATGCCAGCGGTTGCAACGTAGTTTGGGGCGGCGGCATGCTCGGCGCTGTGGCTATAGCACAACCCAATTGAGCCAACGCCTGGCACCAAACCAAACCAGTTTGATGGCAGAACCAAAAAGAAGATCGTAGCAACGACCACAAAGAAACGCCCTGCAAACTTGGGGCTAACCCCTTGCATGGTGTTGTAGAACATTTCAACCGCATATTCCAAAGCGTTCTGGAGACCACGTGGGTGCTTCAAGGCTTCGGTGTTGCCACTGCGCAATTTGCTGGTGCCAATCACCGAAAGAACGATCAAGAGTGCCATCACAATCCATGTCAGCACCAGCGAGTTCGTGATCGTATAACCACCAATGTGGAACAATTCTTCGGCTCGTACCGAAACCAGCGGCGTACCAACAGGCAGGAATATGCGCAAAGCAATCCCGATCACTGCGGTAAGTGCGACCGCTATAATTACCTTTTGTTTTGTGGACAAGGCGATCCCTCCGCGTTTATAGGCCCATCGTAAAGCGGTACACTGCTGGCTCTGCACAACGCTGGGCAATACAACTTTCACGACTGTTGGGATTTTGTGCTTTTTTGCACATTCTCAAGTATAAAGGATGGCTATGCTCTTGTCAAACTTGTTAACATTAGTCAAGAATAGGCTCAATCCCTTTGTAACGGGCAGAAATCGCCATAGCACGCATGAGCCTAGCCACATTTTTATCCCCAACGTCAACCATTTTGCTACTTTTGTGGCAATTGTCACAAAAGTGCCGCAACAATCTGCTAGGGGTTGGGGATTAGGGATTAGGGATCGGGTGCTGGGGGTCGGAACCGCGAAGAGCGCAATGTTTTGATCCACGAAGCGCACGAAGGGGAGAAGGATCTTGGCTTTTGGCTAGCGGAAAATCATCGGGGTTGGCAACAGAGGGTGGTGAGCGAGGGGTCAGTAGTCAGGGATCGGGTTGGGGTCGGGTAAACGGAAACCACGAAGAGCGCGAAGGTTTGATCCACGAAGAGTGCGAAGTTTGGGGGTAAAAGATGCACAGCAACACTCCAATGCATGAATATTTGGGGTGCAGGGGCTGAAAACCCCTGCGTCTCCCGCCTTGAGGCGGGACGGAACGGTGGTGACAAACACTGGATGCTGAACTGCAATCCTTGATTAACAACCATAACCTTGAATGAAAAGACTCATCATGAGCTGCATAAGCTAAATTATTAAAAAGCTAAATGTTTAGTCCAATTTTTGCTTGACAAGCCCAAATCGCTTGTGTATACTTCGTCCAACAAACGAACGAACCAAAAGTACCAGCCCAAATCGGGACATTTGCCTAATCGTGCTGACAACGCCAACCAACATTCCAGTTTTGTACGACGGTATTTTTCTAGGGCTAAAACTTTGTTCGATCTGTAAACAAATTGATAGTGGCTCGATGAATCGCTGTTGATTCATTCCCCGTAGATGCTGTGTGATCTCGATCATCCTAGGCCTGAGTATCATCCAGCAGACCTGACTCGATCAACCGTTCACGTCCCAAAGGAGGGTCGTTTATGTCACGGACCACTCGCGCAATCGCGCGGTTGACACTGTTCGTCTTGGTTGTGATCATCTTCTCGGTTGGCTTCCTTGGAACCACTCCACGAGCAACCCAAGCTCAAACGACGCCGCGCACGGCTTTCGTCCACTTGTTCGAATGGAAATGGACTGACATTGCCAAAGAATGCGAAAATTGGCTCGGACCCAAAGGCTTCGCAGCGGTTCAAGTCTCACCACCTCAAGAACATATCCAAGGCGCACAATGGTGGACGCGCTATCAACCAGTCAGTTATCAAATTCAAAGCCGCTCCGGCACCCGCGCCGAATTTGCCAACATGGTTTCCCGCTGTAAAGCAGTTGGCGTTGATATTTATGTCGATGCTGTGATCAACCACATGACTGGCGTTGGCAGCGGCACTGGCGTTGCTGGCACCAGCTATAGCAGCTACAACTACCCAGGCAACTACCAAAACCAAGACTTCCACCACTGTGGCCGCAATGGCAACGATGATATTAGCAACTATCAAGATCGCTGGGAAGTGCAAAATTGTGAGTTGGTGAACCTCGCCGACCTCAAAACCGAATCAGATTATGTCCGCGGCAAATTGGCTGCCTATCTGAATGATCTGCGTGGCTTGGGCGTGGCTGGCTTCCGCATCGATGCAGCCAAACACATGCCTGCCGCCGATATCGCCAACATTATGAGCCGCGCCAATAATCCATACATCTATCAAGAAGTGATTGACCAAGGCGGTGAGCCAATTACCTCTGGCGAATATACCGGCAACGGCGATGTAACGGAGTTCAAATATAGCACCAACATTGGCCGTATGTTCAAAACCGATAAGCTCGCCAATATGAGCAACTTCGGCACGCCATGGGGCTTTATCGCCAGCGATAGCGCTGTGGTCTTTACCGATAACCACGATAACCAACGCGGCCATGGTGGCGCTGGCAACGTGGTCACCTTCAAAGATGGCAAACTCTACGAACTTGCCAACGTCTTCGCTCTAGCTTGGCCATATGGCTATCCTCAAGTTATGTCGAGCTACAATTTCAGCAATGGCGACCAAGGGCCACCAAGCAGCAATGTTTACAATGGCAACACCGCCGATTGTGGCGGCAGCAACTGGGTTTGTGAGCATCGCTGGCGCGGCATCGCCAACATGGTTGGCTTCCGCAACTACACTAGCAGCGCATTTAGCACCAGCAACTGGTGGTCGAATGGCAATAATCAAATCTCGTTCAGCCGTGGCAACTTGGGCTTTGTGGCAATCAACCGCGAAGGCAATAGCTTAAGCCGCACCTTTGCAACTGGCTTGCCAGCAGGCACTTATTGCGATGTGATTCACGGCGATTTCACCAATGGGGTTTGTTCCGGCCCAACCGTCAGCGTCAATGGCAGTGGTCAAGCAACGATCACGGTGGCAGCAATGGATTCAGTGGCGATTCACGGTGGGGCAAAAATCAATGGCACCAACCCAACGCCAGTACCAACCACCCCACCAGTGCCAACCACCCCACCAAGCAGCACCATTGCTGTGACCTTCAACGAAAACGCCACCACGGTTTGGGGCCAAAATGTGTATGTCATTGGCAATGTTGCGGCGCTCGGCAGTTGGAATACCGCCAATGCTGTGCTGCTCTCATCAGCAAGCTACCCAGTGTGGAGCAAAACGATCAACTTGCCAGCTAACACCGCCATCGAATACAAATACATCAAAAAAGATGGCTCAGGCAATGTAACCTGGGAAAGCGGGACGAACCGCACGTTTAGCACGCCCGGTAGCGGCAGCGTCACCCGCAACGATAGCTGGAAATAACTATTGAGTTAAACCACGAAGGACACGAAGAGCACGAATGTTAGGTTAATTGGAAACCTGAGTTTTGTACAAGCCTCAGAGAACCAAAAAATCCAACCTTAGTGGAACTTCGCGTTCTTCGCGGTTAATTTGGTTATGGGCTAGTGGGTTGTGATGTTGCAATCAATTCCCAATAGCTCATACCTTTCTCAATTTCTCTGCGCCTCTGCGTTAATCACAACCTTCGTGAAACTTCGCGTTCTTCGCGGTTAATTGAACATAGAGTTTGATATAACCACGAAGAGAACGAAGGATGATGCTCTAGGCTATCGGCTAGCGGAACAAGTGTTGGTAGCTCCAAGCAATCTCCAAAAGCCCAAAGCCAATAGCCTTTCGTGTACCTTCGTGTCCTTCGCGGTTAAATCGTATCCTTGGCTATTTCGTAAAATGCTGGCTCAGCAAAGGCCAAACGCTGACGCATCACTTCGATCGCTTGGGGATTTTGATCGATCAGCGTGAAGTTGCGACCATTGCGCGCAGCGGCCTCGCCAAACGAGCCACTACCTGCAAAAAAATCGAGCACCTGATCGTTGGGGTTGGAGTGAACGCGCACAATCCGGTTGAGGATTGCGAGCGGTTTTTGGGTTGGATAGCCAGTTTTTTCCTTGCCATTCGGGCTAACAATCGTGTTCCACCACACATCAGTCGGCGTTTTACCGCGCGCCGCTTTCTCAGGGCCAACTAAACCTGGAGCCATGTAGGGAATGCGATCGATTGCCTCATAATTAAAGGTGTAATTTTCTGGATCTTTGGCATACCACAGAATCGTATCGTGCTTGGTTGACCATTTTTTGCGCGAGCGGGCACCATAATCGTAGGCCCAAATAATTTCGTTGATAAACGAATCGCGGCCAAAAATCTGGTCGAGCAGCACCTTGCAATAATGAACTTCGCGATAATCAATGTGAAAAAAGAAACTGCCTTGCGGTTTCAGCAAACGGTAGGCTTCGAGCAAACGTGGCTCAATAAAGGCCAGAAAATCATCAAAACTATCGCCATAGGCCCGCTCACCAACCTTGATGCTGCTATAACGATGCCCACCAAAGCCAACCCGATCGCCATGCTCGGAGCGAACGGTGCGCAATTGGGTGCGACTTTGCACTTTGCCCGTGTTGAAAGGCGGATCAATGTAGATTAAATCATAGCTGGCTGCTGGCAGGCTCGCCAAAACAGCCAGATTATCGCCAAAATAAAGTTTATTCATGATGCTGTTGTAGTGCTTCCTCAATCGCTAAGCGTTCGGCTTCACTCAATGAACGCTTGCCTTCCAACCAAGCCCGTAAAATCGCCGCATCGCAACCACTCGCCGCTGCCAGTTGGGCCACCGTCCAGCTGCGTTGCGCCAACCATAAGAGCACTTCGCGCCGCTGATCATTCAACGGTTGAACTTTACGCCGCCGCATTAGCTTAATAACTCACGAATTGGCACAATAAATTGGGGTAACAATCGGGCATGCTCTAGGCAATCGTTGCTACCCAATACCAAGCGTTGCTGATTTGCTTCAATCTGATGCACGCTACCCAAACGTGGATAAATAATCCACATTAAGCGCACATTTGCTGCTAGATAATCGTTGATCTTCTCTTCAACATCGATTGCGCGCGCATTGGGCGAGATAACCTCAACTGCCAACGTAGGAGCACCTTGCCAATAGCCATCATTGCCTTGTTGCGCTCCAAGTTGATCGGGACTAATAAAAAACACATCGGCTGCACGCAATGTATTTGGGCCAAGCACAAAGCCTAATTCAGTGCCAACGAGACCTTGATCTGGCTGAGATTGGTTCCATACACTAAGCCTAACGAGTAATTTGGTAACAACCAAACTATGTTGGAGTTGGACTGGACTCACAGGTTGAACCACTCCCTGAACCAACTCAGCATGCTGAAAATCTGCTTGCATAAAGCTTTGAAGATCAATTAGGGTTTGGGTTGGCATTGCAAACTCCTTATTAAACGCCCTCAAGCCATGAAGCTGGAGTCCAGTCGGAATCGCCGCCAACAGGTAGTTGCACGGTAAAGGTCGTGCCCCGGCCTTCTTCGCTATCAAACCAGATTTTGCCGCCGTGCAACTCTACCAACGATTTGGTAATATTCAGGCCCAAGCCAGTGCCACCAGCCTGCTCCTTGAGCGGGTTTTCCGAGCGGAAGAAACGGGTGAAAATATGCTGCTGATCATCAGCTGCAATCCCCACGCCGCTATCTTTGACCGCCAAGGTAACTGAATCGCTGCCATTGCTCACCACTACATCGATGCGGCCACCATCGCGGGTATATTTGTAGGCATTCGAAATTAAGTTGGTGATGATTTGGCGCATGCGTTCGGGGTCGGCAATCATCGGCGGCAAATCATCGGGCACATCAAGCGCCAACGAAATTTGCTTGCCGCTCCATTGTTGATGAATTGCCATGACCGTGGATTGAATCAGCTCATCAAGATTAATGGGCTTGCGCTGCAAGCGCACTTTGCCCGATTCGATCCGCGAAACGTCGAGCAAATCGTTGAGAATTGCATTCAAGCGTTCGATGTTGTTTTTGACCACGCTCAGGAATTGGCGTTGCTGCTCGGTCAAGGGTCCAAGTGTGTTCAACATCAGCAAATCAATATAGCCGCTGATCGAGGTCAATGGGGTGCGCAATTCGTGCGAGGCGGTGGCTACAAACTCAGTTTTCATCCGATCGGCTAATTCAGACGCCGTAATATCGTGATAAACCACCACACTACCAAGCCATTCGCTTTGCGAGGTAAAGACTGGCGTACTTGAGGCCCGAATCATGCGCCCGCTTAGCTCAAATTGTTGGTAGGTTTGCTTTTCGGTCAGGCGTGGCTCGCTCTCTGGCGCACCAGGTAGGCTCATCAAGGGCTTGCCTAACCATTCGACAGCTTCGATGTTGAGCAATTGCTCGGCAGCTGGGTTGATCAAACGAATTCGCCCAACCCGATCGCCAACCACCACCCCATCGCCGATTGAACGCACAATTGCCAAACTACGACTAACTTCTTCTTCACGTTGTTCGAGAGCTTGGCTCAAACGGCGGGCTTGCTCGGTTGTGGCCCGATAGAGTTGCACATTGCTGAGCATCGTCATCACCTGATCGCCAATGACCTGCACAAATTGAATATGCTCTTGGGTAAAGTGATTGATGCGGCTGTTGATCAGCACAATCACCCCAGCAACCCGCTCATCTTGCTCCATCGGCACGGCCAGCGCCGAACGACCTTTTTTGTCATAATCGCTGCGCACCATCCAACGGCTATCTTCGGCGGTGTTGGGGATGATAACCGGAGCACGATGCTCAACGACCCAACCAGCCAAGCCTTGGCCACGTTCCAACGAAATGGCCTCGGTGCGCGTAATGTTGCGATCAAGATTGGTGCTAAATGCCAAGCGCCCACTCTTAGGATCGATCAGCATAATCCCGCCGCGTTCTGCTTGGGTCGCTTGAGCAATCAACAAAAGCGCTTGATCAAGCAATGGTTGCGGTTCAAGCGTGCCGCTCAGCGCGCGCACAATCTGATACATGCTTTCGGCCCGAGTTCTGGCGCGCATCGCATCTTCGGCGGTGCGACCCATTTCGGCGGTGGTGGCTTCGATCCGTTGAGCCAAGGTATTTTGTAGCGCAGCGTTTTCGAGCACAGCGGCGGCTTGCGAGGCCAATAATTCAAGCAAGGGTGCGGTTTCGGTCAGGCGTTTGCGGGCCTTGGGATCATCATCGCCAACCGTGAGCAACCCACAAATCTCGCCAGTTGCGGTGCGCACTGGCACCAACATATAGTGCTCGCCAGCAATATCGCGGAAGGGCAGCGAATCGGCCAAATAGGCATTATCGCCAATGCGACGGTCGTCGCGCAAGAGCACCGAAATTTCATCCCATGGAATTGAGAGCATTTCGGTTGCGCCAAGCGTGCGGCCACTTGCCCCAATGGCCACCGCCATGCGCAGGGTACGCGCCCGCCAATCGACGGTTGAAGCGCTAGCAAAAATAAACGGGCCACAGGCTTTGGCAGCGCTAGCCAATTCTTCGAGGGTTTCTTCTGGGCTAAGCGAGCCGCGCAAACGCTCGGCAGCTCTGGTTGCACGCCGAATTGGCGCTTCTGGCAACATCGCTGGGTAATCAAAACGCGGACGTGCAGCCAACCAAACAGCGACCGCAACCAAGATAAAGCCTACGCTGCGCAAACCAACTTCCAGCGCAACCGTTTCAACCTCGACCGCTGGAACCAACACATTGCTGACCGCCCAAGCAATCAGCATCAAGCCAATTGCGCTGAAGGCCCAGCGGGGTGGCAACATTTGGGGAATCGCAATCGCTGGAATCAGCAGCACCGACCAAAGCGCCGTATGATAACCTTCGCTGAGAATCGCCACGCTCAAGGGCAAGGCCAAAATACCAAGCGTGCGCAACTCGCGCCAATCGCCTTCGGGATTAAAAAGCCATGGCAAGGCCACTGCAGTTACACCTAAAACAATCGCAATAATCGTCAAGCGATTAGTTGGAATGCTGGTGCTAAACGTGTAGCCAAAAAGCACGAGCGCAAAGCAAGCTAAGGCCCAAGCAAGAGGACGAATACGAGTTAGCCAAATGCGAAAAGACGAGTTGCGGCCCATGGATCGGTCTCCCCAAGTCCAAGATGGCGCTATTATACTACGATGAGTGGTGTTATGCAGTATGGTTCTTGAATTCGCTTAAGCAAAAGCCCCTTGGCATGAGTACAGACCAAGGGGCACAGGGTCAATTAAGCTTTGTTTTGAAAGGCAAGCATCGGCGGCATCGGCGTTTCCGGCTCTTCTTTATGCTCCCACGGCAACTCACCAGCCCGTAAATAGCGTGGGTCGTCTGGTTGGCGCAGCCGACCATTGATGTATTGATAGCTATCGCGGGCAACTGCCGCCATTGGGGCGAAAATAATCACGCCCAAAAGCCCCGAAACAGTGCCAGCAACCACCAAGAGCAACATCAAAATTGCTTCGTGAATTTCGACAATTGCCCCAATAATCCGTGGCACTAAGAAATTATTTTCGATTTGCTGGATCACAATATATAAGCCAGCAATCACCAATCCCATCGGTAGCGAGGTCGTCAAGCCGACAATAATCGCAGGAATTGCACCAATAATTGGCCCAATCACAGGGATTAATTCGGTAAAGCCAGCAACCAAAGCTAAGAGCAATTTGTATGGAATCTCGCCAGGCACGACCAAATCAACAATCCATAACCCAATGTACGACATGATTGCGATGATCAAACCAAGGGTTAATTGGCCACGAATATAGGAAGAAAAAACCCGATCGAAGATCGAAAGCACGGTTAATACGTCGGTTCGAATCGATTTGGGGATCATGCGAATGATCGCCGCTTTGCCCTTACGCTCATCAAGCAGCACATAAAACAGCCAAAACGGAATAATCAAAAAGCCCGCCAAAAAGATCAGGGTTTGAAAAATCACCCCCAAGCCATTCAACACGCCGTTGACCCCACTTTGGACATAGTTAGAAGCATTTTCTTTGAGCGTCGTAATACCCTTGCCCACCTGACCGTCAATATTGGTTTGAATATCCGTTGGCACTTCACGTCGATACCATGTGAGGCCTTCGTTAATTTTTGGTTCGAGCGTATTTTTATAAAAGTCGGGCAACGATTCAAAAAAGCCTTTTACTTGGGTAATTGCCGGCGGCACGATATACAAAACCGAGCCAATTAACAACCCCAAGCCAACCACATAGACCACCAGAATTGCAGCCCAACGTGGCAACCAGCGCTCTAGTTTGTTAACCAATGGCAACAGCAAATAGGCAAACATTAGCCCAAACGCAAAAGGCAACAGTTGCGTCCCTGTGCGCCAGAGTAACCACAGCACCAGCCAAATAGCAAAGGCTGTGAGCGTCCAACGGGCTAAATCGCGCCAAGTCGGGATTGTTTTGATAACTGGGACTGGTGCTTTTGGCTCCACAAAGCCTCCCTATTGCGTATAATAGCTATCCCAGCGGTCGCTGCGGCTTGTGCCATCGCGTTCGCTAATAGTCCGAAAAATTTGGAAGGCATTCCAGCCGTTGCCAGTCGCTTCCATCGTCACGGTGCGCCCAGTGTCGCTGCCATACAAGGTGAAGGTTTGGTTTTTGTTGACTAAATCAGTAGCAACATCGATTAAAATATAGCCGTTGGTGTCGTTGCGAAATTTCAAATCTGGCCCGCCCAAGGCAATCGTGGCATCCATGCCTGGTGGGGCATCGACTTCGTACCAAGCCAAACGCCAACTATGGTTATGGCGCTCCTCAATAGGCAGGCCAGCCCAAAATGCCGCCCGAAACAGGGTCGTCGAAACTTGGCAAATTCCGCCGCCAATGCTTGGCACTGACATACCATTTTCAATCATCTCGCCAATTTGATAGCCTTTTTCGAGCGAAATTTCGCCAACCGTGCCGCCAAACGATACAACTTCACCAGGAGCAATCAGTAGACCATCAAATTCCTTGCCACCAACTTCAACATTGCGATCGCGATTGTAATCCGGGTACGAACTGAAATCCGAGGCCCCCACGCCAATCACCTGATAAATCCCCAGCGCTTCAAGCTCACCAGCTGGCGGAGCGGTTTCATGCAAGTTAAAACTCAAGGCTTCGTTATTGGCAGTGCTTAGAGCTTGAGCAATCTGGGCCTGAAGTTTGGCCTGATCAAGCGTGTAGCCAATTTGGCCAAACTGCCATTCAGTAGCCCGATTGCCGTTACGTACCAAGCGCGAAGCTTGGGCTGGTTGATCGTAGGTTTTGGCCAATTCTTGCACCAATGCGGCAATTGCTGGTTGGTTGGGGCCAAAGCTCTGTCCAGCTTGCGGCAATGTGCTCAGATCGAGCAAGCTAGCCCGATCAAATTGATGCTGCGTGCCATTGATCGTCAACATTAATGGCGCGGCAGTTTGTTGATTGAGCTTTGGCAGCATGGCGTTAAGCGTCGAGGCTTTTTGGTTTGGGTGCAAGCCTTCTTGCACCACCAGCACCTCATAATCACGCGGCGCGGCAGTCCAATCGATCGCATCCCAAGCTGCTTGAAATGCGGCCTTGGTTTGAGCATGATCAAGCTTCAAGCCAATGACATCGTTGCTCACCGCCCAAGTTCCATCAGCATTACGCTGAAATTGGGCATCAACCGCAGGCCGATCGCTGGCCTCGGCCAAGGTTTGGATGGCCTGATCAAGCGCTTGTTGATTGAGCAAGAGACCATCAGCTTTGATTGTACTGACAATCCCCAAACTTTGGTTGCTTAGTCGCTCCGACCACGAATCTTCACGGCCAATCTGCAAAGCGCGCTCAGCAATCACTTGGGGGTCAAAGCTGGTCAAGGCATTCAAGGGCACAATTGCCGTTTGATCGCCTAATTGCACGTTAAAATGGTGGTTGTTCCAAGCTTGTAAGGTTGGCAGAATCGCATGGGCCGCCTCGTTGCTGGTCAAGCCGCTCAGCGATTGGCCAAAAGCTTGCACCCCAGGATAGACCCGATTCGCATAGGCAGCTTGAAAACCGCCAAAACCAAGCAAGGCCGCCAGCGCTGCTGCACTCGACCAACGGGCAATTCTGCGCCAGTTGCGCCGCCGTTGAGGCTTGGCTTTGCTGCGCACACTTGGCGCAGGAGCAGCAACCACGCTGGGTAAACGCGGAATTGTGGCCTGCGGCAACGAGCGTTGCGCCCAACGCAAACAATAGGCTTGGCGTTGACCGCTGTGCAACGCGCCCAACCAGCGCCATGCTTCGCCCAACATTGGGTCGATTTTAACGGCGCGGGTCAACAAAGCGGCACTATCACGATAACGCCCATATTTGATTGCCAACAAACCAGCTTTAGCCCAAGCAACTGCTTGTGGGCTCGGCGCAACTGCGGCCATACTACTCATCATAACTGCCCCCATCAATCGTTATGTCAGATGCGCTCTATCATAGGGCGTGGCAGATCCTAGCGTCAATCAAACCGTGCTCGTGAGCCGCTGATAAATCGCTGATACGGCAATTCTAGCCTACGCAGGCACAAAAGGTACTATTCAGCCTAAATCCTGTCGTGACAATTGGGGAATTGCCAAATTGTAGCATGAATTAGCCCATGCCTAAACGTTTAATCGCAATCGCAACCGCATCTTGCAAGCTGGCAACGGTTACCACTGCACTAAAATCAATCCCTAAACTCACCAAGGTTTGGGCCACGTCAGGCCGAATTCCGGCGATAATGGTCTGCACGCCAAGCAAACGGGCTGCCGCCGTGGCCTGAATTAAGCGCCGCCCAAGCTCAGTATCGATCGTTGGCACGCCAGTTACATCCAAAATTGCAATTTTGGCCCGATGTTGGCTAGCTCCAGCGAGCAAGGTTTCTTCGATGCCCTCGCTTGAAGTTGCCAAAAGATCACCAACTAAGGGCATAACGACTGTATGTTTAAGCACTGGAATAACTGGTAAGCTCAGCTGGCGTAATTGAGCACGCAAGGCTGCTTGAGCCGCTTGCTCGGCCTGAATTTGGCTATCGCGCTGGCTAATTTCGGCGAGGCTTTGGCTCAATTGTGCATTCAGTTGCTCGCGCTGAAGCGCTAATTCGCGCTCTTTGGCTAATTGCTGTTCAAGCTTAGCCTCAGTTTGGGCGACCACCGCAAAAGCCCCTTTGGCCCGCCCAACCAATAAGCGCACAGTGACGGCAATCACGCCAAGCACCAATAATTGGCAGAAGAAATTAATCAATAAGGCCGATTTAGGAACCAAAAACTTAATTGGAATAATTCCAGCGAATTCGCTGCCAATCACAAGCGAAAGAATAATCATCGACGCAATACAAATAATCGTGGTGGCACGTGAGGTATTGAGCACAATCGTGGCAATTAATGGCGGTGCTTGAAACAAAACCCAAACCGAGCCATCAACCTCGCCAATAATTGGCCCAGTTAACGAAAGCATAAGCGTAATTGAAGCCAAGTTGAGGTAAATGAGCCATTCAACGTAGCGCGAACGACGCAGCGCAAAAGTGATGCCCAACATTGCGCCAACAATCCCACAAATGCTCAAACCAAGCTGAATTTGTTGAGCATTGCCGACAAAAAGCAAAATGAGCATAACGGCGAACAAAGCCAAACCTTCGACCACACTAAACAACTTAATTCGTTGCTCGTTCGAGGTTTGAAGCAGATCCTCAATCTGACGGGGCGCGGCGGTGGTTTCTGCCATTGGGTGCCTCAGGTGCAAGATGCTGTTGCAGCATCCTACCATCATTTGGCCAATTTGTGGATTGACAAAGCCGCTAGACTTGGGGGGATTTTTCCACTATCAACAAGGAGTTAACCATGCGCCGCATTTTCGGGCTATGTTGCCTATGTTGTTTAGTCGTTGGAAGTTGGTCAAGCAGCTCAAGTGCTGGCCGAATCAATCAAACCCTGCCGCCTATCGATTTACCCCAAGGCGTAGCGGTTGGCGAGGTAACGACCAGTAGTGCAGTGTTGTGGGCACGGGCTGCTAGCCTTGGCAATGTCAATTTCGAATATAGCCTCAATCCAGATTTCAACCCAATTATTGGCTTGGTTCCAGTTGTGGTCAGCGATCCGATGTTGCCAGCCAAAGCCAGTATCAACAATTTACAGCCTGCCACAACTTATTATTATCGCGCCACAACCCTGAATAATGCTTCGGTAAGCGGCAAATTTCGCACTGCGCCAGCAATTGGCAGCTATAGCAATTTGCGCTTTGGGGCCAGCGGGGATCAACAAGGAGCACTTGCGCCGTTTCCGGCCTTAGCCAACGCCGATGAGCGCAAACTTGATCTTTTCATCCATCTTGGCGATTCGATTTACGCAGATATTGGCTCGCCGATACTCGGCACAACAGCCAAAACTTTAGCTGAATTTCGGCTTAAACACACCGAAAGTTATAGCACACGGCTTAATTTGAATAGCTTGGCCGATTTACGGGCAAGCACCGCATGGCTGGCCACCACCGATGATCACGAAGTTGCCAACGATCATGCTGGTGGCGCAGCTCCAAGCAGCGACCCGCGTTTTTTGCCCTCCAATGCAAGCTATATCAACGACACTGCGTATTTTGAGGCTGGCTATCAAGCCTTTGTTGAATATAACCCGCTGAATGAGCTTTTTTATGGCGCAACTGGCGACCAGCGCACTGCCAACGAGCGCAAACTCTATCGCTATCAACGCTATGGCAATACGGCAGCGTTTTTTATGCTCGATGGGCGTTCATTTCGCGACCAAAAGCTGGCAGCTCCCAACAATACTCCCGCCCAAATTTCAGCCTTCTTAACCGCAGTTTTCAGCCCAACTCGCACCTTGCTTGGTCAAGCCCAACTTGAGCAACTCGAAAACGATTTGCTGGCGGCCCAGCAAGCTCACGTTACGTGGAAATTCGTGGTTATGCCTGAACCAATTCAAAACCTTGGCATTGCGGCGGCGAATGATCGCTTTGAAGGCTACGCCGCCGAGCGAACGCGGATTTTGAGCTTTATCAATCAGCATTCAATTGAAAATGTTGTCTTTATTGCCGCCGATATTCATGGCACGGTTGTCAATAATTTAAGCTACCAAACTGCCGCTAACCAACCGCAAATTCAAACCAACGCTTGGGAGATTTCGGTTGGCTCGGTTGCCACAAGCTCGCCCTATGGCGCACGGATAGCTTCAGCAGCCTTGGCTACAGGCATCATTAGCCAAACCACCTACAACAATTATCTTCAACTACCCAACGACCATCAGGATGCAGCGGCAGAAGGTTGGCTCAATACTAGTTTAAATCTATTTGGCTATACGCCAGTCGGCTTGGACGATGCGCCATTTGCTGAAGGCACAACGTTGCTGCACGGGCGCTATCTGGCGGGCCACTATTTTGGCTGGACGGAATTTGGCATTAGCCTGCCCTCGCAGACGCTCCTGGTTTCGACCTACGGCATCGATACCTATGCAACCAGCGAATTGGCCAATAATCCAAATGAAGTCGTAAGTCGCGTCCCAGTAATCGTGCAGCAATTCACTGTTGAGCCAGTGGTGAGCGTTACGCCAACACTGATGCTCACCCATTTGCCTGTGGTAACAAATTAGGGTTCAGGGAAATGAAACCGCGAAGAACGCGAGGTTGCACTAAGCTGTGGTTCGTTGGAACTTTGAATAGGGTTCAGGGGCTAGGGTTCAGGGAAATGAAACCGCGAAGTTACACTAAGATTTCATTAATTTGGAACCCTGAATATTGAATCTATTGCAGGGTTCCAACCTAATCTAAACATTCGTGCGCTTCGTGTCCTTCGTGGTTAAGAACTATTTAATCGTCATTGGCAGGTAGATGTTGTGAATGCCAACCGTAAACGTGCCCATCACATCGGGGCCTTGCACACCGCCATTATCGTCGGTGGCATATAGCTCAATGTTGTAGCGGCGTCCGGCGGCGCTGGCCTTGAAGCGAACTGTGAAATTCACCTGCATGCTAAAGCCAGTTGGCCCGCTGCCTGCAAAGGTGCTATCAGCCAAATCAAGAATCGCGCTATCGCCTTCTAATGGCTCGGTTGTGCCAGCTGTGGCATAGCCAAGCACATCACCATTGCTATCGAGCAGACTGAACGTGCCCGAAACGCCCTCGGTAAAGCGGGCCCACAAGGCCACACCATCGCTATCGACCAAGCGCAAATCAAGGTGCTCGATAATGCGCCATGGATCGGTGGTGTGGGTCCAGCTGACGCTAAATGTCGTTTGTAAATCAACCTCAGTCCCGCCAACATTGGGCGTAATGCTGCTTACGCCAACAATTCCAAACGAAACCCGCAAACTCACGCTATTTGAATCGCCGCCGCCTGGCGTGGGGTTGCGCACCAACACCGAATACACGCCTTGATTAGTCGTCGCTGGCATACTAAATTCAAGCCGATTACTGTTGATGAAGCTTGTACTGCGTTCAGTTCCAGCCACAACGACCTTCGAATTGGCCACAAAGCCTGTGCCGTTGACCGTAATCCGCACTGCTGGCGGTGGTGGAAAGCCAATCGGCTGCCGAATAAAGCTATCAGGCGTGATGTTGCTAATCGTTGGCACTGGGTTGCCTGGCACAATCACTTGGGTCGTGAGCGTGCGCGTGTTGTTGCTCGAAAACGCCTCATTCGCTGGTGATGAAACAGTGCCTGTACTGCTGATCAGACCAACTTGGCTGGGCGTGGCATTAATCGTAATGCTGGCACTGGCATTGGCCGCCAACGTGCCCAAATTACAGCGCAAGGTCGTGGCCGTAGGAAAGCTACATGTACCTTGCGAGGTCGTCACTTGGCCAAAAATCAATGTACTAGCAAAGCTTTGCTCATACACGACACTGCTCGCGCTAATCGTGCCCAAATTGCTAACACTGGCGCGGTAGCTCATAGCATTGCCAACCGTCACTGGATCAGGCGAATCAGTCAGTTTCAGACTCAGATCGACTTCCGGCTGCCGCCATTCTGCAAAACGATGCGAAACTTTATCGCCAGCCCGATCGAAGCGCCCGCCAACATACAAATTATCGCCGTTGACCGCTAATCCGCCAACCTCGCTATTTGGCAGGCTGCCACCAGCAACCCCGCTGCCCAGCGCATTCCAATTGTTGCCATTCCAACGCGCAATATGATTGACTGTCAGGCCATCCATCCGATTGAACAAACCACCAGCATACAAATCGTCGCCCCGCACGGCCAGGCTGGTCACATAGCCATCGCTGCCAGTGCCCAGCGCCGTCCATGCTAAGGTACTGTGGTTCAGCAAGGCAATGGCGCGGGTGTTGGCAACGCCACCAGCGCTGCTAAAGCGCCCGCCAACCGCCAGCGTGCTGCTATTAACATCGGCCAACGCCAGCACTTCGCTATTTGTGCCTGCACCAATTGCTTGCCACGTTGTGCCATTCCAGCGCGCAAGATTGCTGGCTGGTGCGCCGCCAGCGGCGGCAAACAAACCACCAGCATACAACTGGCCCGATTTGAACAACAAGCTATTGATTGCGCCATCGCTGCCAGCGCCTAACGCTTGCCAGACCCCACCACTCAAGCGGGCAATTCGATTGGCGGGCACACCATCAACTTGGGTAAACTCGCCGCCAATGTAAATATCGCTGCCGCTGACTGCAACAGCATTGACTCGCCCGTTGATGCTGGTTGCCAAGGCCGTCCAGGTCGAGCCGTTCCAACTAGCGACTCCTGCTGTATCAACGCCGCCTGCTTTGCTAAATTCACCAACTGCGATCAAATCAGTACCGCGCAAGGCTAAATCGCGCACATCGTCGTTAACGCCGCTATCGTTTGCGCCAGCCAAGGGCGACCAAACCCGCTCAACTGGGTCGAAACTAGCAATATTATTCAGCAGGCGATTGCTGCCCAACTCAAAACGCCCAGCAGCAATAATTTGGCCCAAACGTGGCTGAATCGCAAATACTTTGGCGTTAGCGCCTTCAAGGCCACCAGCCAAGGGAAAGAAGCGATCAGTTGCGCCTGGCAAGAAGCCTTGTTGCGGCAAAACCATGCCCACAAAATTCAATTCAAGGCCATGGGCTGTGCCAAACGCCCCAGCAATGAAAAAGCTATCGCTGCCACTGCCAAAGCGTTCGGTGCGTAAAATCGCCCCGTTTGTGCCGAGCGCATTGCTGGCATTTGGCACAGGCGACCAAATATTGCCATCCCAACGAGCAATATTTGGCGAGAAAACGCTATTGCCATTGGGATTCACGCCACTGCCAAAATTGCCCATCACATAGGTAAAATTCACATTTTCGACGATGCCGCGCACATCGCCAGCAACCCCGCGTCCGGCCATGGCTTCCCAAGTGTTGCCACCTTGCCAAACCGCTGCGCCGCCAACATTGGTGATGGTGCCAGCGTTGCTAAAACTACCGCCAACCACAACCATATTCGTGCCGCGAAAATCGACAAAGCGCACAACGTTATTGACCCCGTTGCTACTGCCAGTGCCAAGGCTTTGCCACGCCGAGCCAGTCCAAATTGCCACGTTGTTGGCAGTGCTACCGCCAGCCGAGCTAAACGTGCCGCCAGCCACAATTTGGTTGACGTTAGCTGGATTAACCGCCAAATCAAACACTTGCGGCGCGCTTCCGCCACTCAGCCCACTGCCCAAGGCCGACCAAGCACCATTGCTGAACTTGGCGATGCGATTGGCGCTTACCCCATTAATCGAGGTAAAGGTGCCGCCAACATATACCACATCGTTGCCACCAACCTGTTGCACGAGAACGGCAGTAACTGCGCCATTGACGTTGGTAGCCAAGGCCGACCATTGGCCAGTGCCCGAATTCCAGCGCGCAATCCCATCGGCGGCAATGCCACCAGCGCTGCTGAATGAGCCAACCACATACACCGAGCCACCAGTTGAGGCATCGAGATCATCGACAGGGCCGTTAACTCCACTGCCCATTGCATTCCAGCGATCGCCATCCCAAAATGCTACCCGATTGGCGCTAATGCCAGCGATGCGGTCGAACAAACCACCAACAAATAAATCCCCAGCTTGGGAACTAAGGGCACGAATTGTGTTATTTGCCCCTGCAATCAAGCCGCTATTATTCCAAAATTGATCATCGGCGACGGCTTGAATTTCGTCGGGAGCCAAAAGAACCTGAGGTTGAGCTTGGGCTATAGGCAGATTAATACTAACGATTAATGCGATGATTAGCCCAAACTGGAGCACGAAGCGTGGCATGGAACCCTCCTTAGCGACACATTCAATGTCCAGCAGCATAAACCAAGGCTATCACGCACCTATCACGCGCTCATTCCACTAGCATTCATAGCAGCCAAACTATTGTGACAAAACCTAAGCGAGACCAGAGAACAAAAGTCAAAATCGCGCTGAGTCTATAGGCTGTTGGCTCTAGGCTATCGAAACATTGTTCGTGGAATTCGTGGAATTCGTGGCAAAAAAGACCATACTCTGGCTAATCTGTGGCTAAAAATAAATCTTCGTGACGCTTCGCGCGCTTCGCGGTTCCGATCCTTCGTGCCCTTCGTGGATCAAAAAAAGGGATCAGGAATCAGCGACAGGATGCTTCACCATCCACATCCCTGATCCCTAACCCCCGATCCTCAGCTTTATAATGAGCCACCATCGGCCAACTTATAGCCAACGCCGCGCACTGTCAGAATCCGGCGGGGCTTCGATGGCAGTTCTTCGATTTTTTCGCGTAGGCGGCGCACACAAACATCGACAAGGTTAGTTTGGCCAACGTATTCGTAGCCCCACACTTCGCGAAACAGCACTTCGCGGTCGAAAACTTGGCCTGCATTCGCCGCCAGAAAATAGAGCAACTCAAATTCCATCGGCGTGAGATTCACGTCCTCGCCAGCGAGCAGCACCTTGTGGCGTGGCTCGTCAATTTCCAAATCGCCAATCCGCACAATCGGCGAGGCTTTGCGATGTTGATAGCCTTCCACCCGTCGGATAATTGCTTCAACCCGCGCTTGCAGCTCGGCAGTGCGAAACGGCTTGGTAATATAATCATCAGCGCCTAGCTCAAAGCCATGCACCACATCATCGGTGCCATCGCGGGCGGTGATAATAATAATTGGCACATCGGAACGCGAACGAATGCGCTCGGTCACCGTGAAGCCATCAACATACGGCATCATCACATCAATCAACAACAGCTGATATTCGCCATCGCGATACATTTTGAGCGCTTCGAGACCATTGGAAACTGTGACAAGTTGATAGCGCTGGCCGCTTAACGCCACCTCGACCAACCGCAAAATCGCCGGATCATCATCGGCAACCAGAATTTTACGTTGATGAGCATTTTCTTCATGGCGTTCATTAGTTCGGTTGAGCAAACGCATACAAGCACTCCTTGCACAGTTAACCAATCTCTGTGTATGCTACCAAGAAAGTGCGCATTCGGCTAGGGCCATTGAGGTAATTTAAATTCAATCAATGCTTCGCCACCCTTCCGTCCCTCCGCCGGAGGGAAACGCCGGGGGTTTTCATCCCCCAGCCCCCCTAAAGGACAATGAGTGGTAATCAGGCATTGTTTGATGAACATAAAAATTTGTAGTTAATTTCGGCTAGAGGTTCTAGTTTAGCCTTTGACGGTGCCAGCAGTCAGGCCGCGAATCAATTGGCGCGAGAAGATGAGGTACAACACCAGCACTGGCGCAATCGCCAAGGTCAACATCGCCAGCAACGCGCTCCAATCGGTTTGGAATTGACCAAGGAATTGTTGTGCGCCCAAGGTAAGAGTGCGCGAAGCCTCGCCAGGAGCCAAAACCAGTGGAAACCACAAATCGTTCCAAATTGGCAGCATCACGAAAATCGCCAAGGTTGCCAAGGCTGGGCGCATCAAAGGCACAACCAACCAAAACACTTGATATTCGCTGGCTCCATCAAGCCGCGCCGCATCTTTGAGGTCGCTTGGCACTTGGCGCATATATTGCGAAAGCACAAAAATCGCCATCGGCAAGCCTTGAGCGCTATAGACCAAAATCAACGACCAAATTGTGTCTTGCAGATTGAGCGCAACCATCAGTTTGAGAATACTCACGGTGGCCAAGCGAATCGGAATCATCAAGCCAATCAGCGCATACAAGCTCAAAAAGCCCCGCCCACGGAAGCGATATTCGGTCAAGCCAAAGGCAGTCATAGCGCCAAGCAGCAAAATCAGCCCAATCGAGCCAAGCGTTACCAGCAAGCTATTGCCAAGATAATGCAAAATCGCTGTTTGTTTAAAGACCGTCGCATAGCCAACCGGATCAAATAGCTCGCCGATTGGCGGCAGATAGGGCTTTTGGAAAATTGCTTGCGAGCCTTTGAACGAATTCATCACCACCAAAATAACCGGCGCAATCGCCAACAGCGTGTAGCTACCCAAGATCACATGCACCAACAACGGTGTGAGCCAGCGGCTTGGGCGGAGGGCATTGGGGGCGGTTTTTGGTTGGGTCATGGGCGGTTTACTCACAAGCGAATTAGAGCTCATAGCTTACAACCTTGCGTTGCCACACTAATAAATACAGCAAGCTGCCAAACAAAATAATCAAAAAGATCACCATGGCAACCGTCGTACCCATCGCATAATCGCCAAGTTGCAGCTGGAAGCCATAGAAGGTGCGATAGAAGAAGGTGCCAAGCAAATCAGTCGAGAAGTTTGGCCCTGCCAGCGCACCCTTGGCGGTGTACACCAAATCAAAGGCGTTGAAGTTGCCAATAAAGGTCAAAATGCTCACAATCCCAACCGTCGGCAAGATGAGCGGAAACTTGACCCGCCAGAATAATTGCCAAGCACTAGCACCATCAACCCGCGCTGCTTCCAAAATATCTTGCGGCACAGCCAGCAGCGCTGTCATAAAAAAGAGCATCGGAATGCCAACAAATTGCCAAATTGAAATTAAGGCCACGGTTGGCAATGATGTGCTTTCTAAACCAAGCCATGGCCGATAGCGAATGCCTAAAAAATCGCTAATTGCTGGCGCAATGCCCCAGGTCGGGCTGAGAATTAGTTGCCAAATAAAGCCCACAATCACAAACGAAAGCATGGTTGGCGAAAACAGCAACGTGCGATAGATGCTGCGCCCACGCAGATTTTTGCTATCGAGCAGCGCCGCCAACAGCAAGCCCAAAGGGTTTTGCAACAGCATGTGTAATAGGAAAAAGAGCACAGTATTTTTCAGCGCCCGCCAAAAATAGGGCCACCACTGGCTATCAGTAAACAGCCGCTGATAATTGCTTACGCCCACAAAATTGGCTCCATCGGAGCTAAACAGGCTTAAGCGCAAGGTATCGAGCAACGGAAAAACCATTACGATGCTGTAGAGCAAGAGGGCTGGCGCAAGAAATACCGCAATATGCCAGCGTGGGCGCGATTTGTTGGGGCGCAGCATAGGCAACTCTTTCATCAAACCATGCCACCTCGCCAAAAATTCAGCGAGGTGGCAATTCGTGAGGCTAGTTAGGGTTTTTTATACCAATTATCTAAGCCCTTTTGGAGGTCTTGGGCTGCTGCTTCAGGCGCGAAGGTTCCATCAATTACCCCAACGCTGGTGCGCCATAGTTCGTTTTCGAGGTTTGGCTCGCCGCGTGAGAGAATTTGGTAGGAGTTGCGGATGGTCGATTGACATTGTTTGCGCCAATCAACAAAGGTTTGGGCCAACGGATTCTTGAGGGTTATCGGATAATCCGACAGGCTGAAGAAGCCAGGCAAGGCATTGCTGAATTCGCTGGCGAATTCAGGCCCAGTCATCCATTCAAGGAAGGTGCGGGCTTCGGCCATATGCGTGGTTTTGGCGTTAATCCCAATCCCAATGTCGGTGTGATCGCTGATAAAACATTGATCGTTGGCATTGACCACCGGAGCTTTGAATGCGCCAAGCTCAAATTTGGCATTTTGGTTGAAGTAGGCAATATCCCACGAGCCAGCGGGGTAGATTGCGCCGCGACCAGAGGCAAATAACATCTGGGCATCGGCATATTTGACTGCTTGAAAGCCTTCGGGCAGATAATCGCCCCAGCGTTCAAGGTCTTTGAAGGTTGAAACATAGGCGGCATCGGTTAATTTGGCGCTACCGTCAATTAAGGCTTTGCGGCCATTTTCGCCAAGCCAATAATTTGGCCCGATGTTTTGGAAACCCATGGTTGCTGCTTCCCATTGCTCTGCTGTGCCCATCACCAATGGCGTATAGCGGCCATCTTGCTTGATTTTATCGAGCACTGCAAAGAATTCAGCGACCGTTTTGGGTTCGGTTAGGCCAAGTTCGTTGAAGATAGTTTTGTTGTAGATAAAGCCATGAATCACCGAGGCCATTGGCAAGCAGAACAGGGTTTTGCCATCGTCGGTTTGCCAAGCGCTTTTGGCTACATCGCTAAAATGCGGAACCCCTGGCAAATCATTGAGCGCAGTCAGATGACCTGCGGTGTACAAACCCAATGAAACATCAAAAGGCCGACAGGTAATCAGATCGCCAGCAGTGCCAGCCTCCAATTTGCTATTGAGCGCTGCGTTGTATTCGGTGGGCGCGGTTGGCCGAAACTCCACATGAATATTTGGGTTGCTCTTTTCAAACAATGGAATAATTTGTTCAGTCCAAACCTTTTGGTCGTCGCTGCGCCAGCTTTCAATCGTAATAGTCAACCGATTGGCATTCGTGTCAGGAGCTTCGGTGGCACTGCCGCCACCACACGCGGCTAAAACCGTCGTTAATAAGCTAGCGCAAGCCAGCTTCCAAGGCCATTTGCGAACCATAACACACTCCTGTCTAGGACGCTGCGGATTGTTGAAGCTTTTAAATTTGAACGAGCTTTGATGCGGGCTAGAATGTAGCGAGGATTGAATAAACTTTATTAGTTCATTGGATTTAGTAAACAGACAGTACCATAAAGGCTTAAGAATTGTCAAGTTTTGGCTGAAGGAGTGGGTTAAGAGGCTAAAACAAAGCACTCACTGCGTGGACAGTGAGTGCAAATGGTGACGCATACGGGATTCGAACCCGTGATCTTCACCTTGAAAGGGTGACGTCCTAGGCCGCTAGACGAATGCGCCGTTTGGTTTAGGGCTTGAGTATTCTACTCGTAACGGAGCCTTTTGTCAAATTGGAACATGGCTGCAAAATCAGCCAGATTATTGATGCTCAAACTGCCAACATCTGCGACGATATTCGACAGATTTTTTGCTTGATTGCGCTGCTTTGGCGGCTCAATTCATGTTGAGCGCGAGTGATCTATGGCTCAACCCCAAGCAGTACTGTTGATTGGCTTACAAGCCAGCAGCCACTTTAGCCTTGCGATTCAACAGCAAGCTAGTTTTGATTGTCGAATTTGCCAATTGCCCACCGATCAACTGGTGTATGATTATTTTCGCTGGCGGATGGAAGATGCGCATCGCAATGCACTGAATGCCTATTGCTACTGGACATTGCGTGATAAAGTGGTTGATCCGCAAACTGCCAATGATCAAGTTGCTCGCCTTTCGGTCGCTCAGAAAAATGAGTTGCTGTTTCAACATGGCATCAATTTTAACGATCTGGTTGCCTGGCAAAAGCGTGGCGTTGGGCTGTATTGGCGGAACGTTGATCATGCGGGCTTTAATCCGCAAACCCAAACGCCAACTATCAGCCAACGCCGAAAAATCCATGTTGAATTTGAATTGCCGCAGCGTGAACACTACACAGCCTTGCTGCGCGATTTACTAGATCGCTGATTTTACTAGGAGGTTCTATGGCGATAAACGTGGCCTTAGTTGGCTTTGGAATGGCCAGCCAAGTTTTTCATGCACCGCTGATTATGGCCGAACCAGGCTTGAATTTGCACACAGTGGTGCAACGCCAGAGCCAAACTGCCCGCGAAATCTACCCAACTGTGCAGGTGGTCGCCGATCTGAGCGCAGCATTGGCGAATCCAGCGATTGAGTTGGTTGTGATCGCCACCCCAAATCAAACCCACGCCGATTTGGCCGCCCAAGCCTTGCGCGCTGGCAAACATGTGGTGGTCGATAAGCCGTTTACGCTCAACAGCGGGCAAGCTGATCTGTTGATTGCGCTGGCTGAGCAAGAGCAACGGTTGCTGAGTGTGTTTCATAATCGGCGTTGGGATGGCGATTTTCTGACCACAAAGGCAGTAATTGAGGCTGGCTGGTTGGGGCGATTGGTGAGCTACGAATCCCATTATGATCGCTATCGGCCCCAGCTCAAACAAGGAGCTTGGCGCGAACAAGCAGGCGCTGGCAGTGGCATTTTGTATGATCTTGGCTCACATTTGATCGATCAAGCTGTGGTGTTATTTGGTATGCCCCAAACGATTACAGCCCACCTTGCCAAGCAACGTGATGGCGCACAAACTGTTGATTATTTTGATTTACGCTTGGGCTATGCAGGGTTGCAGGTAACGCTCAAAGCTGGCATGTTGGTGCGCGAACCAGGGCCGCGCTTCAATATGCATGGCACCCATGGCTCGTGGCTCAAAACGGGCAGCGATCCCCAAGAAGCTGCTTTGAAAGCTGGCCAAACGCCAAATAGCCCAAATTGGGGCCAAGAGCCAGCCGCCGATTGGGGCATGCTCAACACTGAAGCCAATGGCTTAGCGCTGCGAGGCACAATTGAAACGTTGGCAGGCAATTATCCTGCCTATTATCGCAATCTGGCTGAAGCGATCAGTGGCGAGGCCAAGTTGGCTGTAACTGCCAAGCAAGCCCGCGAAGTTATTCGTTTGATCGAGTTGGCAGAACAAAGCGCCGCCGAACAACGCACGCTAGCAGTTTAAAGACACAAAGCCCTACTCCAAACCAACGGAGCAGGGCTTTGCCAACGTGTCAAACTAGCACAGTTTAGCGATAGTTATTGAACTGCAAGGGCAAGGCAAAATCATCGCCGCGTTCGCGCAACAGCGACATCACCGCTTGCAACTCATCTTTGCTTTTCGATGAGACCCGCAGCGAATCACCTTGAATCCGGGCTTGGGCCTTGGGAACTTCGGCCTTAATCAATTTTACAATTTTCTTGGCAATATCTTCGGCAATTCCTTTGCGTAGGGTAATCACTTGGCGAATTTTCATGCCGCCAATTTCCTCAGGCTCGCCATAATCGAATAATTTGATCGAAAGATTGCGGCGCAAGGCTTTGGTTTCGAGAATATCGCGCACCGCAGTTAATGCCAATTCGCTGCCAGTTACAAGCGTAATTTCCTTTTCGCCAAGCGTAATTTCGGTATTCGTATCCTTCAAATCATAGCGAGTACCAACATCGCGCTTGGTTTGGTCGACGGCATTAATCAACTCTTGCCGATCAAAATCTGAAACCACGTCAAAACTAAATTCAGCCACAAAAAGCCTCCCAATACTGGTGTTCGATATATGAATGCAGCTTTAACTATACCCCAAGAATGGGGTATGGCGTTCAGCTACGGTTAATTGGGCGTATAGATTGTGGTGACAACTTGGTTGGGCGCGCCCATGCGGACTGGCGCTTTGCCATTGTGAATCACTTCGACCACAGCAGCATTGCCAGCCTTGACCTGAACTGTTTGCTGGGCCGAGAAGGTCTGCGTCCAGCCATTACTTTGAATCCCTTCGATCGCATTTTGGCCATCGACCAAGACTTGGAGCCACGACGAACCACCATCAACCCGCAGCACCACTTGGACAGGAACATCCTGGGTTGGGGTGATGGTAACAGTTGGCGTCGCTAATGGGTTAATTGGCGATGGAACTGAGCCATCGGGATTGGTTGGTTGCGCGGTTGGCGTTGCTAATAAGGTTGGGGTGGGAATGACTGAGGTGGAGGTTGCTGCCCCCGCCACTTGAGTACTATTGATCGTCGTAAGTCCAAGCGCATTGAGCGTTAAATAGCCGATCACAACCAACGCCAATACCACCAAAATCACTGTCCAGAGACTGGGTAGAAAAATTGTATTCCGGCGCGGCGGCACTGCTGCGGGCACAACCTGAATCGGCGTTGAAGCACCACGCTCAATCCGATACAGATCAATTAACTCATCTGCGGGCAGATTCAAATATTGGGCATAATTTCGAATAAAACCACGGGCATACACATCGCCCGGCAGATGATGATATTCACCATTTTCGAGGGCCGCCAAATAGCGTTGGATAATTCGGGTTTCACTTGAAGCTTGAGCCAGCGAGATACCACGGGCTTCACGGGCTTCGCGAAATCGAAGGCCTAATCTGTTGTTTCCAGCGTTTGTCATGCTTTGCCTTGTGCCATGATGATGGTTGTCTGCATGCTGGTATTCGTCCATGGGGAACGGAGTGGATGAAGGTGCAGTTATGGCAACGCTGCCATCAAGCAATCTCATGTTCACTATAAATGGGCCCAATCGGACGAATGTCCGTAAGAAACAAGCCATGCTTGCCTCAGCCAAGCGCATTATACCACAGCCACTTTTATGCTCTGTGAAAAATGAGAAACTAGGATTAACAATCGTTAAGAATCCCTTGGCCCTGGCTGCTTTCGGGCAGCAACCAGCGCCAAGGGATGAATTAAGCCCCATTTGATGCTGAAAAAGCTTAGGCGTCGCGGAAGAAGTCGATCACGTTGCCGCGTTCTTCTTCGCTAACCATCATTTCGATGAAGGTCACCCGATGCCATGGGTAAATGACCGATTGCACCCCGCCGCCAATGTAGGGCACATCTTTGCCATCGCGGCGTCGCATATTGCTGACCCGAATAAAGGCATCAGTTGGCTGGGGATCGTCTTCCATCTCAGCCACAATCGGATCTTCGCCGCTCAAGTGCAAAATAACAACCCGTGTACCCATAAAGAAACTCCTTCTACTAGCGAGGATGATTTACTGACTCGTCAATTCAATCCGTAACAAGATATTGCCCAAGCGCACTTCATCGCCATGGCGCAAGGCTTTGGGGCTATTCGCAGTCAGCTTTTCGCGATTAATAAAAGTACCATTTGAGCTACCTAAATCTTCGAGCGTGCAGACATTGCCCGCTTGAATGCGAATAATTGCATGGCGCCGCGAAACCCCAGCCTCTAGCCCGCCATCGGTCGAAAGATCAATATCGGGATAAAAACTGCCCTTGTTGTCTTGGCGCCCAATCACGATCGGCTGGTTGGTGTTGAAGCCAAGCTTGCGCCCGCTATTCAGAATGACCACCCGCAAAACCGGAACCGCCGTATCGCGAGGCGGCGCAGGTGGCGGAATGACCAAATTGCCAGAGCCACCAGCCATCGAGGATGCCCCGAGCGAAGCGGTGGTCTCACGAATGCGCGAAGGCAAAAACGACGAGCCACAGTCAATGCAGAAAAAGGTGCCTGGTAAATTTTCGGTTTCACACGCTGGACACTTAATCATAACAACTTCCTATTGCTCTCCGCCCCGTTCGCGAGCTACCAAGCCACGGGTGCCGTACTTAATCCGTTTGCGACCTTCATCGCTGGTTGTGCCGCTGCGTAAAAGCCTAGTAGCTTCTTCTTGCACGGTTTGGGCCAGATCGGTTTGTCCCGATTCGAGCAAGCGCGTGCCAGCCATGCGCAGTTTTTTGGTAGCTTCTTCAATATTGCCTTGCTCGACATGTTGCCACGCCGAGGCTTGCAGACGATAGGCCACCGTGCGTTCGAGCCAGTGTTTGACCACACCATCAACATCAGGCCGAATTTGCTCGGCAGGCCGAATTGGCAATTGCACATCGACCTTAGTTTGCAAGGCTTGGCTGCTGATGCTTGGCACTTCGTAGAACATCTCGACCCGACAGATCGTTTGGTTGCCTGCTGGCATTGGCGGCACGACCAGCTCCAACAAAAAGACTTGATCTTCGCGGCCAACCCACTCGCCGAGCGGCATGCGCCACAGCGTTTCGTTATGGAGTTGCGGGGTGAGCGCGGCAATAAATGGGCGCACCCGAAACAGCGAACGAATCTCAGCTTGGGGGTGCAAGTGAAAGCGCAATTCAACCTTATGCGCCATCACATTTTGCAGCCGTTTGATCTCCTCGGAAAAGACGTTAACAATTTGCTGGGCGTTGGTAATATACTCGGTGCGGCTATTTTCAGCAGAAGCGATAGTTTCAAGCAGATCTTCATTCCACTCATCGCCAATACCCAGCGCGGTGATGCCGATGCCCTTGGATTGCGCGCGGCGGGCGATTTCGACGCAGCGGCTTTCATCGCCATAGGTGCGACCATCGGTCAACAAAACCATGCGGCTGATGCCGCGGCTCATCATGGGTCGCGAGATTTCTTGCAAGCCCATCATCATGCCGGTGGCCATTTCGGTGCCACCTTTGGCCTCGATCATGCCAATCGCACGTTTGATTTGGTCTTTATCGTTGGGGCGTTGGCAGGGCACAACCACTTCGGCGCGGTCGTTGAATGACACTACCGAGAAATAATCTTGGCGATTCAATTGGTTGACGACGTTATTACAGGCCTCTTTGACTTGGTAAAGCCGTTCGCCGCGCATAGAAGAGCTACGATCAACAATAAAGCCAAGATTGACCGGAATCGCCAAATCGGCATCGGGAATGCCTGAAGGCGAGGCTTCGACCAACAAATAGACAATTTGTGGATCGTTGCTTTGGGCAACTGCTGGCCGCCCAGGGGTGATGCGCAGTTGAACCATTGCTTGGTTACTCATCGGAGCGCTCCTTGGGCTTGCAAGGGTGGCAATGAAACAACCACCGCGCTAATATTATCTTCGCCGCCTTCTAAGTTGGCGCGGGCAATCAAACGCTGGCAGGCATCTTGAGGCCAAGGCGTTTCATTGATGATCGCGGCCATCTCATCGTCGTCAACCATACTCCACAAGCCATCGCTACACAATAACAAATGGCTAATGCCCTCAAGGCTTTGATAGATTGCATCGACTTGCAGCTCAGGGTGTTGGCCAACTGTCCGATAGAGTTGATTGCGCAGCGGATGATTGCGGGTTTCTTCTTCGGTCAACTGACCCATCGCAATCAAGCGCCCAACTGTCGAGTGATCATTGGTAATCAGGCGCAACTTGCCATCGCTCATTGCATACAAGCGGCTATCGCCAACATGGGCAATGTAGAGGCCATCGCCAACCATTAACGCTGCCGTGCAGGTTGTGCCCATATCGGTGCCTTGGGCTTGGGCTTCGTTCCAAATCCGCGTGTTGGCATCCTGCACCGCTGTCATCATCAGCAATGGCAGCGTATTACCTGGATCTTCATCGGCCATGGCTGGCAGGGCCAATTGCTCCAATACGGCGATCATGACGGTTTCGATAGCGCGCCGTGAAGCGATTTCGCCGCCTTCGTGGCCGCCCATGCCGTCGGCAACCACAAACAGGCCAACACTTAAATCGTGCTCGCCATCGGGCAAACTCATCAACAGCGAGTACACGCTATCTTGGTTGTTGCGGCGAATCCGCCCGATATCGCGCGCGGCCCAGCTTGCCAAGCCACGGGTTGAAACTGCTTTGGCCACAATCGGCGCATTGCTAATATCACGCGTCCCAAGATAGTTCGTGCCATCAGGATCGCGCTCCGGCAGTTGCTCCGGGTCGAGTGGCGCGGTGGTTTTTTGCGAGCGTTCGGTCGCCAAAGCGCCAGCAGCTTGGGCTGCTGGCAATTCGGTTGCTGGTTCTGGGCTAGTTGGTAGCTCTGCTGGCTCAACATCAACCGTTGCGGTGGCTGGTTCGACAAGTGGATCATTGCTGGCAGGGTTTTCAAGCGCAACCGCTGGTTGCTCGGTTGCAGCAGGAGCCGAATCAAGCGTGCTTGGCTCAGTTGAAGTACGCCCGAATAATTTACGAAAAAATCCCATGGCGGACTCTCCTAAGCACGTAAGGCATAGACATGGTGATCCATCGACCCGATATAGACAACCCCTTCGACGACCGCTGGTGTAGAAACGATTGGGCCTTCGCAGGTGTGCGTCCAAACAGGCGTGCCCGAACCAGCATCGAGACAATAGACCGTTCCATCTGCGGCCCCGATGTAGATGCGACCTGAATCGGCAACAGGCGACGAGACGATTTGCGCCCCGGTGTTGTATTGCCAAACCTGCTTGCCATTTTTCAGATCAACTGCATAGACATTGCCGTCGATCCCGCCAACAAAGGCACGGTTGCCAATAATAATCGGCGATGAATTCACGTAGTGGCTGGTGCGGAATTTCCAGATTGGCCAGCCGCCTTCAAGGTCGAGCGCATGCAGATTGTTATCCATACAGCCAACCAAGACCATGGTATCGTTGGCCGCAGCGCTCGAAACAATCCCACCTTGGAGTTTTTGTTTCCAGCGAATGCCGCCCTTGAACAGGTCAAGTGCCACAATGCTGCCATCGCCTGAGCCAAAAATAATCATACTTGAGGTCAAACATGGCGATGAGCGAATCCATTGCCAACCGCGATAGCGCCAAATTTGACGGCCATTGGTGGCATCAACCGCATACATGTGGTAATCGTCGGAGCCAAAGTAGACCAAGCGGTCTTGGACGCGCGGCGAGGAGCGCACTGGCTTTTCGGTGCGAAAGACCCAGCGTTGGGTGCCAGCACGGGTATCGAAGGCATAGACGTTGCCATCATCAGAGCCGACAATCACCATCTCATCCCAAACGGTCGGCGTTGAGGAGATACCACCCTCGGTTGGCTTCTTCCAGCGAAATTCGCCGCGCTTGGTATCCAAGGCGTAGAGGTTGGTGTCGTAGCAGCCGATGTAGAGCGTGCCATTGCGCACAAATGGCGATGAACGCACTTCATCTTCGCAGCGAAACTTCCAAAGCAGCTCGGTATTTTTGCCACCTCGGCGAATTGCCGCCCCAAAGGCTGGGGTTGCTGGCGTAGCAATGGCTACCCCAGCTGGGGCTAGGCCTGGCACGCTCATCAAAACCGCTTGAAATTCAGCTGCTGAACCCCAACGATTGGCCATATCGTATTCGAGCGATTTCATAACAATCGCTTCTACTTCGGGCGAAACACTTGGGTTCAATTGGCGAATCGGGCGATCGCCAAAGGTAAATGGGGTTTCTAAGCGGGGGTCGATGTTGGTGAGCAAATGGTGCAAGGTCGCACCCAAGGCGTAGACATCGCCACGCGCTTCGGCAATCCCGCGATATTGTTCTGGTGGCGAATAGCCTTCCGTCCCAATCATGGTGCCTTTTTTATCGGTGCGCGTAAAGACCCGCGCAATCCCGAAGTCGATCAATACAATCCGATCGCTCGGCGTAACGATCATATTCGATGGTTTTAAGTCGCGGAAGATAATTGGCTCTGGCTCGTGGCCATGCAAATAATTCAGCACATCGCAGATCTGAATTGCCCAGCGCCCAACTTGCTGCTCTTCCAAGGGGCCGTTGGCTTTTTCGAGCACGGTTTCAAGGTCGTGACCTTCGATCAATTCCATCACCAGATAGGCGCGACCAGCTTCTTCGAAAAAGTCGTAGACCTTGGGAATTGCTGGATGATTGAGGGTTGCCAACAAGCCAGCTTCGCGCTCGAAGTTCTTCAAGCTCAGCAAGCGGGTTTGCGAATCGGGCGAGTTTTGAAACATCTCTTTGATCGCACAAAAGCGCGTGACATCTTTAAAACGGGTGTCGCGGCCTTTATAGACCACGCTCATCCCGCCGATGCCCAAAACGCCTTCGATCACATAGCGGCCTTCAAGCACCGTGCCAGTTTTGAGCGTTGGCGAGCTTGCTTGGGGCGTGCTTGGCTCTGCTTGTTTTGCGCCTGACTGTTGCAAACGGGTTGCATCAGGGTTTGGCGCCCGATTGCGAATATCTTCGGTGCCAAGCCGTGAAACCCCTTGATTGCGTAAGATCGAGCCAATCCGATTGCTAACGCTTCGAGTTGCATCAGGGTTCTCATTGATCCCACGGGTCGCATCAGGATTTGGAGTGATGCCACGGGTGGCATCGGGATTGACTGGTGGAGCAATGCTTCTAGTTGAATCATTGCCCGCTGCGACTAAGCCACGAGTCGAATCGGGATCGGCTGGAGCAATCGTGCGGGTTGCGTCTAAGCCGCGAGTCGAGTCATCGCTGATTGGTTGTGGAGAGAAAGTACGTGTTGCATCATCGGGCTGCCCTGTTGATGAACCGCCATCCGGCCCATCGATTGGGGTTAAACGCGATGTCCCACCTCGTTTGATTAACGCCATACAGCCCCCTTGGCTTTAAGGAACGATCAATGCGCGGCTTGCCGAAGTAGGGGTGATGTTGTAGGACAGCAAATAAACAAGAGCATAAAAATAATTGCTACCAACATCCCAATCCACCTACAACTACTGCATCTCGCAGGAGCTTCTTCAAAGCTGCTGGTTGAATAAATCCAGTCGGCTTTGTAGGAACAATGTTGATCAAGTCTTTAAGAAAGAAAATGTTACGATGTATTATACGAAATCGCCCGAAGGCGGGCAAGGTAGCTGGTTAGGCAATTTTAAGTAAAATTCGCGGCTGATGGGTGGTTTCTTCAGCAACATTGCTCGTCAAATAGTCCTCAGTTGGCCTAGTACCTAGTTAAATGACCAGCGCCGACTGCGAATCGAGACACTGAGCACAATCCCAATTCCCATCAAAACTGTTAGGGTAAACGAGCCACCATAGCTCAAAAACGGCAGCGGAATCCCAGTCATGGGCATCATAATCAGGTTCATGCCAATGTTTTCTAAGCAGTGAACCAAGAGCAAGCCCCCAATTCCGGCTACCATCAAGCGTCCAAAAGGATCGCGTGCTCGCTCAACGACTCGCCAAATTTGCCAGATAATGATTAATTGCAGCACAATCACCACTGCTGCGCCAATAAAGCCCAGTTCTTCGGCGGTTACGGCAAAAATAAAGTCGCTTTCTTGGACGGGCAAGTAGTTTAATTGGCTTTGTACCCCGCGCAGCAAGCCCATGCCGCCCAGCCCACCGTTGCCAATTGCCAAACGCGATTGGATAATTTGCCAGCAGGCGCGCATGCGAAATTCAATATCAGTCTCGCAGCGTTCTGGAGTCAAGAATACGGTCAAGCGTTCGCGCTGATATTGGTCGAATTTAAGCCAAGCCAGCACCACAATCGGCGCACCAAGCAGGCTTAATAAGCCATATTGCACCCAGCGGGTATTGGCCACCAATGACATCACCAGCCAAATCCCAATCATCACCATGCCTGAGCCAAAATCGGGCTGAAGCATAACGAGGCCAAGCGGCACCGCCAAAATGACGAGCGAAACAAAGACCGATTTCCACGGGCTTGGCTCATCGCCATGCTTGCTCCAAAAGGCAGCCAGCGCGATAATCACCATGAGTTTGGCAGGCTCGGTTGGCTGAAACGACAGTTGGCTTGAGCCGATCCAGCTTTGGGCACCATATTTGACCTGGCCAAGCGCCACCACCATGCCCAACAAACCCAAGGCCGCAACATATAAAACAATTGCCAACGAACGCAGCAACTGATAATCGAGCAGCGCCAGCCCAAACATCAGGCTCACGCCCACGCTGATCCAGACAATATGTTTGGCAAACGATGAGCCAAGCCCAAACACCAAGGTGCCTGCTGAACCCACCGTCGTGGTATAGACCATTGGTAAGCTAATTGCTAGCAACAGCAAGACAGCAACAACCATTAATGGATTAAACTCGCGCCATGAGCGGGCGCGAATGCTAGTGGACATAATAACCCTCCTGACTCAAAATAATACCATATTGGCTTGGCGCATGTGATCGTTTGGCCAATTGGGCATCGATTGAGCGTTTGTTGCTGCAATTATAGCAGTTGCGCTTGCTACTGTTTGGACTATTTGGGCGTGAGGGCTGCTTAACCCTGAATGAGCAATTCGCGCATTGTCATCAAATTGTTGGGAATAAGGCTAGCCTATTCGCTATAATTCAGTGTATTATCACCAAATAGCAGCATCTGCTATCCCACTCGCGTTTAACCTCTTGATTGCTGATGCTCGTCGTCGTGTATAATTGCGCATATCTTCTATTAAAGAGGATATGCTTAGGATTCCAGAAAGAGTGGATCGTATGCAAGCATCTGCGGAAGGCCCGCGCCGCCGCGGCGATACAGCCGCCAAAACCAATCTTGTTTTGGTTCATGCCCACACGATTTATCGCGAAGGGTTGCGCTATCACTTTGGTCAAGTGCCACGCTACAAAATTATTGGCGAGGCAAGCAACGGTCAACAAGCAATTCGCTTGGTCGATTATAGCAACCCCGATATTATTGTGATGGATGTTGATTTGCCTGGGGTTAATGGGATTGAAGTTGCCCGCACCGTCAAATTAAACCACCCCAATATCGGCGTGATTTTGCTCAGCGATATTAACGATCAAGAAGGGATCGTCAAATCTCTGCGCGCTGGCGTTGCAGCCTATCTTTCGCGCACGATCGATTGGGACGATTTGATCAATTCGGTCGATATGGTGCGCTCAGGCAATTATCCCATTAATGATTTGGTGCTGAATACGCCAGCGGTTGCTGCTGCTGTGATGGATTCATTTCGTCAACTCACGATGGATACCCATACCGAGCATGTCTATTCGCCGATGTCACCACGCGAAATCGAAGTGCTCGAATTGGTTGCTGCTGGTCAGACCAATAAAGAGATTGCTGCCCGGCTCGAAATTAGCAATCAAACAGTCAAAAATCATATTTCATCAATTTTGCGCAAACTAGCGGTTAACGATCGCACCCAAGCTGTGGTATTTGCATTACAGCGGGGCTGGATTAAAATTGTGCAAAACGATAATTCGTTTTCTGGGATGTAATTGCGGCGTTGCCCACCGCCGGTTTGGATTTGTCCAAGGAGTGTCGTTTGAAGTTGTTGTTACGGCAACGTGTGAGTTTAGCCTTGGTCGTTGTGGCGCTCGCAGCATGTCAACAAGCCCCACAGCCCACTGCTCGCCCGTTACAAAATCAGCTAACTATTCTCGCCTTAACTCCGACAGGCACGGCTACTCCAACGGCTACGGTGACATTAACGCCTGCACCTGCGTCGCCAACCACCGCGCCTTCGGTTACGCCAACTCGCACAGTTGGCCCGTCGCCAACCAAAGGTGCTACGCCAATTAACCCTTCAGCAGTTATCCCACAATCAACGCCGCAGGCAACGCCGCTGAGCACGCCAACTGCCAATCAGAGCAGCAGTTTTTGTACGCAAAATTTTGGGGCGGTAACTGATGAGCGGTTTAGTGCTCGGCTCAATAATGCTGGGCTTGATCGCACGCCAAATGGCGATCGGCTCTTTTTAGAATTAACTTCAAGTAGCGGCCCGGTCAACGGCCAAGTGCGTTGTGTACCACCAGCCGCCGCGCAGTTGCTCTCCAGCGATAGCTCAATCGCCAGCGTTATTCAAATCGATCTGCCATTATGGCGCCACGATGAGCTGTGGAGTTCATCTTCGGTCACGCTGACCAAAGTCTTACGCCTTGATACTTTGCAACATGTGCGCTCGGTCGTTTCGCAATCGAGCAGCGATTCAGCAGGCGTATTGATCGAAATTGGGCTCGATCAAGCCTTGCCATTTACCGTGCAGCTTGATGGTGGACGCTTAAATGTGGTGATTGCTGATACTGCCAATACCGTGCTTAGCGATGATGCCCTATCCAAGAGCAATGGCAAACCAACCGCTCCCAAGCAGCCAGTTGTTTTTGTTAGCAAGGGCGATTTATACCGCTACGAAAGCGCGCGGGTTGTGCCGATTACCACAACTTTGGCCATCGAAAGCGCTGTTGCGCTTAGCCCAGATCGCACCCAAATTGCCTTCTGTCGCGCCAATCCTGATGGCTTGCCAACCCAAGGCGCACTCTGGACTAGCACGATCGATGGCGATAACGAAACCTTGGTTGCCGATGTGGGCGGCTGTGCCGAGCCAGCTTGGGCACTTGATGGCGGCGTAATTTGGTTTACTGCGCCATGGAGTGATGCAGCGCCTGATAGTTATCGCTTATGGCAAGTTACCGCCAATGGTGGCGATGCCAATGCGGTCTCGCCGCTTGATGAGTGGAGCCGCCGCATGCCCCATGCCTTGCCCGATGGCTCCGTACTCACGGTTGGGCATACCGATGGCGGCCAAGGTGCATTGCTAATCAGCAATCCGTTGAGCGGCACCGATAACTTGCTCGGCCAAGCTAGCCTTGGCAACTATGCCAGCGTTGGCAAAGCCAGCGTTTCTGCTGATGGCACACGGATTGCCGTCGAAGCCATTCGCGCTGATGGTGGCGCCGACTTAGTTGTGCTCGATCAGAGCGGCAAACAACTCGACCTGATCAACGGCCAATGGTGGGTGCGCCCGCTGGCGTGGGGCAACGACAACACCCTCTACTACTTAAATGTCATTTGTCGTAGCGGCCAAGTGCTGAACTATAGCCTCCACAGCCGCCAAGGTAGCAAAGATAGTCAACTTATCAAAGGCTCGACCCTTGGCGATTTAGGCTCGGTTGCGGTCGTTGATGATACGATGTTGTATGTACGCTCTTTACAATCGCCAGATACTGAGCGTGGCGCGCAGCCAGTAATTGGTGGGGCCAGCGAATTATGGCTGTATGATCTCTCAAATTCAGCCCGCACGCGCCTCATTGCTGCCGACGATGGCATTACCAGCGTCAAGTAAGCGCAAGCAAATTAGCGTTTGGGGCAAGTCACACGACTTGCCCTTTTTGTTAGCAAAAGATGGTGTCTATGTTTCAAGCCCTTTATAGCTTGCCCGACCAAGCGTTGCGCAAACTTAGCAGCGTTGATGAAATTCGCGAAGTGCGTGCCAGCGGCGAAGGCATGCTGTGGGTTAATTTGTATTCGTGTCAGTCAAGCGAATACGATATCTTTTTGCGCGACATGTTTCATTTTCACCCGCTTGCAATCGAAGATACGCTGAGCACTGGCTATCAACCACCAAAGGTTGATGATTTTGGCGATTATCTGTTTATTATTGTGCATGCGCTTGCGGTAGGCGAAGATGTATCGCGCTTGAGCACCGACGAATTGAACTGCTTCGTAGGCCGCAATTTTGTGGTTACCGCCTCGCATGTGCGCTTAGCGGCCTTGGATTCAATTTGGGAACGGGCTGGTCGCGATGGGCGGATTCTTGAGCGTGGCGCTGATTTTTTGGCCCATGCAGTGCTCGATGCAATTGTTGATGAATTTTTGCCCTACCTTGACCGAATTGATGAAGAAGTTGATTTTCTGGAAGATAGCATTATTCAAGACCCCAAGCCTAGTGCTTTACGCCGTATTTTGGAGCTGAAGCACAGCATTTTAGGCTTGCGGCGGGTTGTATCACCTCAACGTGAAGTGATGCAGCGACTTTCGCGCGGCGAGTTCGATGTGATTTCGCGCAACTGTGAAATTTATTTTCGCGATATTTACGACCATCTGGTGCGGATTACCGACCTCAGCGAAGGCGTGCGCGACGTGGTTGGCAGCACCTTGGATACCTATCTCTCGGTTTCTTCGAACAAAATGAACGAAATTATGAAGGCGCTTACTATCGTCAGCACGATTTTCTTACCCCTAACCCTCGTTACCTCGCTGTATGGCATGAACTTTGAAATGATGCCCGAACTCCATTGGCGCTATGGCTACTTAATGGTGTGGGCAATTATGTTGCTGATTATCGTCGGTATGCTCTGGTTTTTTCGCCGTCGCCGCTGGCTGTAAGCGAGGGATCAGGGGCAATGGGCAAGACAGACGAAAACCGCAAAGAGCACGAAGGACACGAAGATTAATTTTAGCCACAGATTCCCACAGATTTTCTTGATTATTCTTGCTATAGCCCAAAGCCGATAGCCATATTCCTCTGCGCCTCTGCGTTAACGGATTGATCCACGAAGAGCACGAAGCTTGTGAAGAAAAATTATTGGGGCATAGCAATCACACCAACAATCCAACACCTAAACATTAGGGGGTGCTGGGGGATGAAAACCCCCGGCGTTTCCCGCCTTGAGGCGGGACGGAAGGGTGGTGATATTAATCATTGTCATTAATGAACACTTGATTAATATCACCACCCTTGCTTGTTGCCTGAGAGCGTTATATAAGATAGAAAATCTCTACGAACTAGCCACGTAGCTAGCTGATTGAGTTTTTAAGCGCCAACCCTTGCATCCCCATAGTAAGCGATCAACAATTAATAAAGCCTCATCGTTTTTTCACAATGGTGACATTGTATGACACAGGGGCATGCGATAGTATCTAGGTGGAAGGTATTGTCGTCTACAGGTTAAAAGTTAGCGTTGGAATGACGATGTTGTTAGCAGAAAGCCAGCAATGCACCCGCGATCTCGTCTGATACTAAATCGCTGCTTTGAGGGAATCCTCGCGACCTATGCTCCAATTCCTAGGTTTGAGGGAACCAAACTTTCTGCATGGCGGTTATTAACATATCAGGCTTCAGACCGAGCAACAATCGGTTTATTTGCCCTGATCAACACAGCAACGCTCGGCTATACTTTGGGCATCCTGTTGGCAAGCCAAGCGCCTAGTGTGCTTGAGCGTTGTTCGCAACGTCAGCGTTTATAGGGGGGAACCATGAGCAACTGGGAAAAAACGTTTGGTAAGCGCGAATTACCAACACCTCCAGCATGGGTCAATTTTTTTAGTCCACAGCAATGGCAAGATTTTTGCCAAATCGTGCAGCGGTATTTGAAAAACCTCGGTTTACCGGTTCGCCCCGAAAACCAAGGCTTTGTGGTGCTGGCCGATTATGCTGGTTGGACCAAAGACACCCGCATTGGGCTTAGCTCTTTGGCACAAAAATGCTATGCCCATCCCCAATCGCAATGGCTGGCAGTTATTACCGATCACTTTGAGGCAATGCACAAGGGCTTTGAAAACGAAGTGCTCTTGCAAGATGAAATAGACGATTTTGAAAGTGTTCGCGATTTGTTGGCGATTCGCTTGTGGGCCTTGGAGCCTGAATTGCGCGAAAAGCTGATCTATCGAGAGGATTTGCAGGATGTGTGCTCGGTGTTGGTCTTCGATTTGCCAACGACCATCCGCAGTGTTAGCAGCGACGAGGCCGCTGTTTGGGGCAAGAGCAACGATGAATTGTTTGCGATTGCCTTGGAAAACTTGCGGGGACGCGAGTTGCGCCTGACCGAACACGAGTTGGATGATGGGATCAATGTGCTGGCGATTACTGGCGACGATTTCTTGATTGGCTCGCAAAGTTTGTTGCTTGAGCACTATCCTCAATGTTTGGGCCGCTTTGGTACGTTGGTGGCTGTTCCCAATCGCCATGTGGTCTTGTGCTACCCAATTAATGAACCAATTGCCTTGGAAGCGTGGACGAGCATGCTGCCTGTGGTCGAAGGCATGTACCTGAACGGCCCTGGCTCGATCTCGAATCAGGTTTTTTGGTACGATAATGGCACATTTACCCATTTGCCGCATTCGCAAGAGCAACAATCGCTGCGCTTATCGCCGCCAAGCACCTTTTTAACTACGTTCCAAGAATAAAACCCACTCGATTGCAATTCAGCGCCTGCTGTTGTCAGAGAAAGCCAACAGCAGGTTTTTTTATCTTAGGTAGCAAGTTTAGCCAAGACCTTCAGAACATATTTACACCTTGATCTTGTCATGTATCCAGAAAGCCACTAGCATAGAAGGAGCATCGACCTTTGAGAATCACATGTGATCTAGCGGGATGGTGATACCACCGTGGTACGCGCTGTATCGGCATAAGTTAATTGGGTTAGCACGCCAATCACGAATTCTGGTCGCTCCCGCTGCGACTCAAGCTGAAATCCGAGCTTTTCCATGAGGCGGATCGATGCCGTATTGGCGCGCCGCACGCTATTCATCACACGTGGGAGCGCCAGCGTCTCAAAAATATGTGGCAATAGTGCCTGACATGCCTCAAACGCATATCCATGGCCCCAAAATGCACGACCCAAGGCATATGCGAGTTCGGTCTCCATCCCGACAGGAGCATGCGGCGATCTGTCATCAAGCACAATCCATGGGGCCGGGGCTGGGGCTTCTAACAGCACTTTTCCTAAGACCGTCCCACTGCTACGCTCGGTAACCGTCCAGTGCCCAAAACCACGGTTTGCAGGATCGTCATTAGCAGCCACAGTGGCCTGATGCACCATGGCCACGGCATCCCACGTCTCAAGATTGGTAAAAAACTGGCGCACCATAGGATCGTTATAAATCAAGGCAAACAAGGGATGGATATCCTCGGCGACCATTGGTCTGAGGAGCAGACGGGGGGTTATAAAGCGTGGGAAAGCCATGATCACTCCTTCATCGCATGATATGTTTGGCACGCTGCTGACGATAATGCAGATACGGTCGTGCATGGGCAATCGGACAGCACCGATCGCTGGGTATTCTATCAACCCTGTCAATGAAGGAGTTGCCAGTATCCTAGATCCTGTCAGGCGTATTCCTTTTATGGATCAGTCTAGGCTCGGAGGGTCTTAGCTACGTGTTTTAGATAGGAGCAACCAATGGAATTACACATCCGCCGCTATCAAGCAAGCGATGCAGCGATTGTTTGGGAACTGCACAATCTGGGGTTGCAGTTGATGGGTGCCCATCTTGGCAATGGGCCACGCGATGCAGATGTTTTGGCGGTCGAAGATTATTATCTGACCACAGGTGGCGAATTTTTGGTTGGCGAAGTGGCTGGGCTGGTGGTGGTTATGGGCGGTTTGTTGCCAACTGGCGAGCGCGAGGCCGAAGTCAAACGTATGCGGGTACACCCTGATTTTTGGCGGCGCGGCTTGGGCGAGCAGCTGTTGCTTGCGCTCGAAGTGCGCGCACGCGAATTGGGCCTAACCCGCTTGCATTTGGATACCTCGGTGCAACAAGCACCCGCCCAAAAGCTCTATCTCAAACATGGCTATCGCGAAATTGCTCGTGGCCAGATTGCACAGCTTGAGCTTATCTATTATGAAAAATGGCTATGATTGGCGGTTAATCAGGCATTGATGCGCACATTCGAAGATGTGACATTTGTGAAAAAGGTTATTAATCATTTACTCATCTTATTCGCTAGACAACTATTAATAATTAAAAGTATACTAGCGATTAATTCACCGATTCATTATAAGGAGTACCCATGAAGAAACTGACGATTCGCAAGACCGAAACCCTCAAAACGACCGCTGCGTTCTATGCTGGTGGCTGTGGTGGCCCAATCATCATCGTTCTGCCATAATAAACGTCGGCAAACCCAAAACCTCAACGAAGCAACACCTTTTCTCCTGCCTGCCCTTGCTTCAAAACCCAAACTTAAATGCCCTAAATTAAATACGATCATTTTCATTCCAATGAAGGATTTCCGTGAAAAAGATCACCATTCGTAAAGCTGAAACCTTGAAAACCACTGCGGCATTTTATGCTGGCGGGTGTCATTCAGGCGGTGGTGGAATTATTGTAATTCCCTAAACCTAGCAGCTAGCTACGATTTTGAAGCAACTACTCCCACATCTTGCTCCACTGCTTCAAAATAATTGAGGATGATCGTCGCACATTTAACTATCATCTTACAAGGAGCAACCCCATGAAGAAAATCATCATTCGCAAAGCTGAAACCGTCAAAACAACTGCTGCCTTCTACGCTGGTGGCTGTGGTACATCACCAATTGGCCCAGGCCGAATCCTGATTCCATAAGCACAACTCCACCCTCAAGCTATTTGCCTGCCTCTATCCTGCCTACTGCAAATAGTGCTTCAGATTTTTATTTTGGCTCATTAAACACCCCATCATTGCAATGGGCTTATTAGGAGTGTCACATGAAAAAGATCACGATTCGCAAGGCTGAAACCGTCAAAACAACCGCTGCCTTCTATGCTGGTGGCTGTGGTGGCCCAATTGGTCCAGGCCGCGGTGGCGTGCTAATCCCATAGGTTTTGCTTGTTGCTATTTGCATTTTTCGCTCTTTGCTCCCGCTGCAAATAGTTCCACAGATTCCCACATGAATCGATCTGAGCCTTCCCATTAACGCAATGGGTTTATTAGGAGTGTGTTATGAAAAAGCTTGCAATTCGCAAAGTTGAAACCCTCAAAACCACCGCTGCCTTCTATGCTGGCGGCTGCGGCGGCCCACCACGCCAAATCCCATAGGCTTGGCTGTTTGAATTATTTATTTGGGTTAAGGAGTGTGTTATGAAAAAGCTTGCAATTCGCAAAGTTGAAACCCTCAAAACCACCGCAGCATTCTACGCTGGTGGCTGCGGCGGCCCTCGCCCGCTTCCATAAGCTTCTCGGCTTAATTGATCAGCAACTTTTAGGAGTGTGTCATGAAAAAGATCACCATTCGCAAGACTGAAACCCTAAAAACCACCGCCGCTTTCTATGCTGGCAGCTGTGGCCCAATCTTCGCCCAACCCTAGTTTATTCGCCGAAATCTAGATTATTGCTAAAGGGGGATTTCCAATGAAAAAGATCACGATTCGCAAGGCTGAAACCCTGAAAACGACCGCTGCATTCTATGCTGGCGGCTGTGGTGGCCCAATCATCATCAGCCCATTCCCAGTGCTTGAACCATAGGTTTTTTGGCTCGACGGTGGGTAAGGAGGATCTATGAAAAAGATTAAGATTCGCAAAGTCGAAACCCTTAAAACAACGGCGGCCTTTTACGCAGGCTCCTGCGACCCAATTGGCCCCGGTGATCCCATTCCCATCCTCGTTGGTGCTTAAAACTGCTTGGTGAGTGAGCGAGCAGGAGAAGGTTTTGGTTAATCCCAAACACTAGAAGGGTGGGCCTGGCGCTATGACAAGTATGGTTGCTGCCTCGACGAATCCTTTGTATACAGCATCAGCCTATGTTGATGTGTATCCATTTGTTCGGCAAGAGGAGAGCGAAGAAGAATTATTAATTGGGCGCGTCGATACCAATAACTTCATCATGCTGCCCAAAGAAGCCGTTGAAATCCTCGATGATTTGGCACACGGCAAAACCATTGGCGAGGCACAAGCCCTGTATGCTGAACGCTATGGTGAAATTCCCGATTTGGTCGATCTCCTCGAACAATTAGAATCCGAAGGCTTTGTCCAGCCGCTCCAATCGGATACTGTGCGCTTTGGCCAACAAGCGTCAACCAATGCAGCTCAAGCTGTTGCAACCACCCCCAATCAACCGCGCACTGTGCGCTTTCACTTCACGTTTTTTCCGGTGCGGCTAGCCCAACTCTTGTTCAGCCCAATTGCGTTGGCTTTGTATGCGATTGTGATTGGTGGTGCGGCGGCGATTGTGCTGTCCCAACCATCGATTGTGGCAGGCTGGCGGGCAATGGTCGTCGATGAGCAAATGGCGCTGTTTACCTTAATTATTATGCTTCATGGCTTTGTCATCACCTTTTTTCACGAGCTTGGCCATGCAGTGGCCGCCCGATCGCGCGGCATTGATGTGCGCTTTGGGATTGGGCGACGCTTATGGGTAATTGTGGCCGAAACCGATATGTCGGGAATTTGGTCGATTAAGCGCAATCTGCGCTTTTTGCCAATTCTGGCGGGCATGGTGGTCGATTTGCTCAGCGCCGCGATTATGATTTACTTGGCGTTTATGCACCAGCGCCAAATCATTAATCTTTCGGATTTTGGCTATGTTTTGGTGCGGGCATTTATGTGGAGCTACCTGCTGAATTTGCTGTTTCAGCTGTATTTCTTCGTGCGCACCGATATTTATTATTTCCTCTCAACTTGGTTACGTTGCTCAAACCTCATGGGCGATACCGCTAATTATATGATCAATCAGTTCAATCGTTTAATGGGTCGCCCAGAATCACATAACCAAGCGGCAATTCCCGAACGAGAGCGCACAATTATTAAGCGCTATGCTTTTTTCTGGCTCATCGGGCGGGTGCTTGCTTTCTATTCGTTGTTCTTCTTAACCCTGCCAATTTTATGGAGCTACGCCAGCATTTTGTTTGAACGCATGTTTGGTAGTTCAAGCAACAACCTGCAAGTGCTCGATTCAATTTTGGCAGCCATTTTGATCTTTATCAGCCAAGCCGTTGGAATCTTCCTTTGGCTTTGGAGCTTGATCCGCAGAAAGGTTAGCGTCGATGACATCTAAGAGCAAGCAATTAATCGTCTGGGTGGGCAATACTGGCGCGCAACGAACCGAAGCCGCCCAAGCATGGCTCGCTCAACAATCTGCGGCACGTACCTGGCTGCTGAGCATGAATCGGGCCAATTTGGGCCATTGGGCTGGGCTGAATAGCTTTGTTAGCTCGCTCTTGCCCGAAATTAAAGCCCAAGCGCCTGAACTTTTGGTCAAATATGATTATGAATTGGCCTTAGTGCTGCCCCAATTGCAACGTGAATTGGCCGTGCGCAACCCAAGCCTGACCGATATTAGCAATCCTCAAGAACGCACGCGCAATTATGCAGCCGATCGCGCCTTTCGGATTGTGCAAGGCTTGATCGATATGCTGCATGAGTTTCGCCAACATACGCCCGACCAAGCTTGGGTGATTGTCTGCGATCAGTTTGATCAGGCTGGCTCGTTGGTCACGATGTTTTTCAAAGAATTATTGCGCCGCGCCGACCAACGCTTTGGCTTGACGATTGGCTTTTTGATTGAGCCAAACGCTGAGTTACTCGCCGACTATCAAAGTTGGGCCGAGCATGTCGAGGTTATCAATGGCGCTTGGCAAGCTGATCAGCCAGTTGCTGCATTAGATCCTGCTGAGGCTAAGCAACAGCTTGATGAGCTAGAGCGCGACCACACCTTTGATCCAATTGAAATTGAATTGCACTTGCCGCAATTGATTCAGCTGGCAACCGCTGCCAACGAGCCACGCAAGCGGCTTGGCTTTATGCACGAAGGGCTTTCGATCTGCTCAACGCGCGGCTTGTATGCAGATGCGCTATATTATGGCGAGCCGTTGCAAGTTGAAATGGAGCGCGATTTCCCTAAGAGCGTTGATTTTCGGCTCAGCGCTTATTTGAAGCTCTACAATTGTTATATTGGGCTAAAACAGGCCGAGCCAGCTTTGGCAATTGCCGAAACTGCGGTGAGCATTACCGATAATCCAGCCCGTTTATTTAGCTGGTATTACTTGATTGCGATGATTCATGGGCGCTTTGCAGTGCCCCGCGATTATGATCAGGCAGAGCATTATCTTAATTTGGGCATTGAAGCGATTCAGCAGGCTGATATTCCGGCCCAAGAAAAACTCTTCCAATCATCGTTTAATCGCAATGGCTTGGCATTAATTCGCCACTTCCAAAAACGGCCCTTGGAAGCAATTGAAATTTGCCAAGAATGTTACAAACAGCTAGAAACTGGCTTGGATACTGAGGAACATAAATTACATCGCTCGGTGTTGCTGTATAACATTGCCCAAGTATACGATTCGCTCAAAGATTACCAGAATGCGCTGCACTATTACACCTTGACGATTGAAATGGACCCCAACTACGCCGAATATTATAATGAGCGCGCTAATATTTATCTGCAAATTGGCGATTATGCAGCAGCCGAGCGTGATTATCGTCAATCGATCGAGCTTAGCCCGCCGTATACCGAAGTGTGGACCAACCTTGCTCAATGTTACCAATTGCAAGACGAGTTTGAGCAAGCAGTTGGCGCATTTAGCCGAGCGCTAGATATTGATCCCAAAAATGTGGTGGCGCTCAACCATCGGGCCGAATGCTACGAAGCTTTGGGCCAAACTCAGGCTGCGATCGACGATTATAGCGATAGCCTGAGGCTCAAACCAAGCGACTCAGGCATTGTTGCCAACCGCGCAATTCTCTATTATGAGCTTGGCGATTTGGTTGCCTCGTTGGCCGATTTGAACACCGCGATTGAATTGCAGCCCGATTTGGCTGAGCTGTATGAAAATCGCGCGGTAGCCTTGGAAGCGCTCGAACGCTATCCAGAAGCTGAGCACGATCGCCAACAAGCGATATTGTTGGCCAACGCCCACGAAGTTAATGCCTAAAGCCTGAGTTGTTGGCGAAATCATTGCTATACTGAGCCTCAAGGAACAATCCCTTGAGGCTCATTTGATTGAGGAGCTGCGATGCCAACAATATTTAGTCATGTGGCGCCAGCCTTGGTGCTTGGCTTGGCGCTTGGGCGCGAGCGGATTAGCCGCCCGTTGTTGGTGTGCGCCTTGATTGCAGCAATTAGCCCTGATTTTGATGGGATTAGCTTTTGGCTGGACATGCCACGCGGCACCTTGCTGAGCCATCGCGGCTTTACCCATTCAATTGGCTTTGCTAGCATGATTGCAGGTTTGGGGGCGATTTTCGCGCCGCGCTTGGGCTGCAAACGCTGGGTTGCGGCGCTGGTATTGTTTCTGGCAAGCTTTAGCCATCCACTTTACGATATGCTAACCAATGGCGGCAGTGGCGTGGCGCTGTGGTGGCCGTTCAGTAGCCAGCGAGTTTTTTTTGAGTGGCGGCCAATTGCGGTGGCGCCAATTAGCGCGGCGCGGCTTTTTTCCGAGCGCGGCTGGAATGTGCTGCGCTCAGAATTAGGTTGGATTTGGCTGCCATGGCTGGGCCTTGGCTTGATTGTGGCTTGGCTGCTGCGGCGCTATGATACGTCCAAAGCGCAGATTGTTGCGTAGCATAAGCAATCTCGATAGTGTGGAGCGATGATGAACATGGCCCAATTTGATGCGATTGTTGTTGGCGGTGGGCATAATGGCTTGACCTGTGCCTGTTATTTGCAAAAAGCTGGAATCAAAACCCTTGTGATCGAACGGCGACCAATTGTTGGCGGCGCGGTTTGCACCGAAACCATGTTTGGCGGCTATAAGATGGATGTTGGCTCCTCTGCCCACATTATGATTCATCTCACGCCAGTGGTGCGCGAGCTTGAGCTACACAAATTTGGCTTGGAATATATCGATATGGACCCGTTTGCCTGGTATCCATTGCCCGATGGTTCAGGCGCAATTGAATTTTGGCGCGATTTAGACAAAACCTGTGCTTCGATTGAGAAAATTTCGCCCAAAGATGCCCATGCCTATCGCCAATTTGTGGCGCTGTGGGGGCCGCTCAACGAAGGCGTGTTTGATGTATTTCTCAAATCGCCATCGCCCGCCAACCTTGGCCGCCAGATGCTAACTGGTCAATTCAAAGGCGAAAAAGGCACCCATCCGCTGGATATTCTGCGACGCTTGTTTACCTCGTATGGCCATTTGATCAACGAAACCTTTGAAAGCGAAGCCATGCGCGCTGCAATGGGCTGGTTGGCGGCGCAATCTGGCCCACCGCCGCACGAAATTGGCACAGGCGATTTTGCTGGCTGGCATGCGATGCTGCACGAAAGCGGCGCGAAACATCCGCGCGGTGGCTCTGGGATGCTGACCCAAGCGATGGCTGCACGCTTCAAAAGCGACGGTGGCACGCTGCTCCTCGATGCTCCGGTTGAGCGCATTATTGTGCAGCATGGAGTTGTGCAAGGAGTTGAATTAACCTCGGGCGAAATCTATAGCGCACCAATGGTTATTTCGAATGCTCATGTGCAAACCACCTTGCTCAAGTTGGTTGAGCGTGAGCAATTGCCGAATGGGCTAGCCGAGCGGGTTGGGCGGATTCGGGTTGGCAATGGCTTTGGCATGGCAGTGCGCTGTGCCGCCGATGAATTGCCCGATTATTTAGCCGCGCCTTCTGGTGGCCGCCCGCATCCATCGCATCATGGCTTGCAATTACTTTGCCCATCGATCGACTATCTCAATCGTGCGGTCAGCGATTACGATCGCGGCGTGCCTGCCAACGATCCGGCGGTGATTGCCATGACATTTAGTGCAATCGACCCCGATGTTGCACCCAAGGGCAAGCATACGCTGTTTTTGTGGGGCCAATATCACCCGTATGAATTAAGCAATGGCGAAGATTGGGATAGCATTGCCGATCGCGAGGCCGACAAACTTTTAGAAGTGGTGTATCGCTATGCGCCGAATATGCGTGGCAAAATTAGCAATCGCTATGTGCAAACGCCATTAACCTTGGAGCGAACCTTTGGCATGTTGCGCGGCAACGTGATGCATGTCGAAATGTCGTTTGATCAGATGTTTGCCTTCCGCCCTCTGCCTGAGCTTTCTGAGTATCGCGTGGCTGGGATCAAAGGCTTGTATCTGACTGGGGCAAGCACCCATCCTGGCGGCGGCGTCTTTGCGGCATCGGGTTATAACACTGCCCAAACTGTGCTCAAAGATCGCCAGCCATCACGCCAATGGGTTGGTTGGACGCTTGGCGCAGCAGCAGCCTTGGGTGCAATCGCGTGGGCGAAAAAGAAATAAATTGAGGTGATAGCTGCTCAGTCGAATCAATCGCTGAGCAGCTATTGTTTTTTAAGGCTGAATTGTTGCTTCAAAAACGCTAATTGATAAAGTGCGCGGGTCGGCGCCTGGCTGTTGCAAGCTTGGGTTAATGCCTGCTTCGTGGGGTTTGAAACGCAGCGTATAACTTTTTTGGGCTAAATCGATTGGCAACGTAAAGCTTTCGACCGCTGTGCCAACGTTCAGTGTTGCCAAAACTTGATCATCAAGCAAAATATCGACCGCCTGCGGATGATCGAATGCCACCAATTTCAATTGAAGCTGGGCCTGCATCGGGCGAGTGGGATATAAGCCCAAAGTTGCGCCGGCTCCAGCATCTTTAATCCAGCGATGCAAATCGTTCTCGCTGCCCTCAAGCTCATACCAACCAGTGCCCAATTCCATCAAGCTCGTCAATGGCTCGCTGCTTGGTTGCCAATCCAGCCGATAGGCCACGAGCGTTTCGTCGTTGGCAATTTCGCTGGCCTTGGCTCCGGTGAGCGCTTCCACTTGCTCCAACGTCGGCACTTGCTGATTCGGCATATCCGATTTGCGGTAGTACACGAGGTAGCGCAAATTAAAGTAGCTAGTTGCAGCCAGCGGTTGCTGCACAGGAAAAATATCCTGCGCTGGCAAATTAAGTTCTGGTTCTTCTAAGCCACGAACGAGCCGAATATCAAAAATTGGGATGCGTGGCACAGGCCGCGCCAACACGCCATCAATAATTGGGCGCTGATGGATGGTTTGATAATACATGGCAAACCACGCGCTGTTGGTGCGGCGAATCGGCATATCGAGCACACTGCCAGTGATTGGATCGGCGGCAATTTGCTCATATACGGGGTGATGCCTTGGCTGAAGCAATGGTCGCTGGCTTGGCCAACTATCAACCCCAATTAAGAGTAGCAAAACTGCGCTTGCCAGCACATGCCAACGCGCTTGCCAACGCTTCAGCAGCGCATCCACGCCCATGGCCGCCAGCACCGCACAACTTATTAACGTTAAAACGATAAAGCGATCGGGGTAGCGCCCGAATTGGGCAATTGGCAAGAGATTATAAATTTGATACAAGCCATAGCGTGGGCCGAGCGCCAGCCAAAATGCCCCAAGCCCGAGCACAATCCAGCGCAAGCCTTGTTTTTTGGTCAACACCACGCCAATTACGGCCAACGCCAGCCCAACAATGCCTAAATAGGATAATGTTGAGCGTTGGAGAACTGCCAAGGGTGAGATTGCGCGCTTGCTCACTTCCTCAACGCTGCGAATCAAGACCGAATTTTGCGCGGCCTGGCGCAACATTGGAAGCAACATTAATGGCAGAATCACGACTAAAGTTACGCCGCCAATGATCAGTGGCGCACGTAGGCGTTGCCAAGTATGTTTGAGGCTGCGTGGTTGCTGCGCCAGATCAAACCCAAGCCAGACCAATGTCCAGAGCAGCGCATACATCGCCATATACAAGCTTGAAAACAACACCGCGAGCAAAGCCAGAATTGCCCATGCAATTCGCCCGAATGAAGGTTGTTGGCGCACCCGTTCGTAGGCCACGAAATAGAGCGGCAACCACTGCATATTCCACAATTCAAGGTGATTGAGGGTGAGGTGGCCAACATGAAAGGCAGAAAAACTGTAGATCATGCCAGCCAGAAAGGCGCTGCGCGACGAGCATTGCCATTGGCGACAGAGCAAATAGACTGCATAGCCGCTGAGCACAAACGAGCCAAGCGCCAAAAAATTATAAGCTGGAATCACGCCCCATATGGCGATAATCGGCAGCGCAATAATTGCGTTGGTGATGCTCAAGGGGTGAAAATAGAGCGCAGCGCCATTCGGGGTATACAATTGGTCGGTAAAAAAAGGCGATTTGCCAGCAAGCAGGCTGCGATACACATGATCAAGATTCCAGAGCTTTTCCCATAAATCTTGCGCTGCATCGCCAGATCCTGAAGGCACATGGGTTGCAACATGGCCAATCAGCGGATAGGTAGCGATGATTGCAAGCAGGAGATAGCCCAAAAGCACAAACGTATGAATTAAGCGTTGCGACACACTGAATCCTTTTTAACTAATCAAACAGCGCTAGCATACCATAGGCGAGCGACGAGAGAGACGAAACCACGAAGGACACGAAGAGCACGAAGGGGTAGGATTCAGGGATCAGCGCTCAGGGGTCAGGAAATCACGAATGCTTATTTTAGCCACGAATTGCACGAATGAATCTTTTTACCACAGATTGGCACAGATTTATATATCTTCCGATAGCCATCAGCCCATAGCCATATTTCCTCTGCGCCTCTGCTTTAACCAATCGATCCACGAAGAGCACAAAGAGCACGAAGCTATTAATGTGGGGATGAGGAAGCATCGCAACATTCCAACACATAAATATTAGGGGGTGCTGGGGGATGAAAACCCCCGGCGTTTCCCTCCGGCGGAGGGACGGAAGGGTGGCGAAACGATGCTGAGGAATCAGTGCTCAGGGGTCAGGAAATCACGGATGCTTATTTTAGCCACGAATTGCACGAATTGCACGAAGAAAGGGCATGAAAACAAATCATTGGGGATCAGCAAACATAGCAATATTCCAACACATAAATATTAGGGGGTGCTGGGGGATGAAAATCCCCGGCGTTTCCCTCCGGCGGAGGAACGGAAGGGTGGCGAAAAAAGCCATGCTTGTTAAATACTACAAATGTCGATTAAAGACATAACAAAGGGCTAAAACTAAACTCCGTGGCCAGCAAGCAGCATAAAAATTGACAAAGTATTAAGCTTAGGCTATGCTTGCCATAACTGCGTGGACTTGGCAGCGCACATTCATGTTGTAATGCATGCCGATAGCCGTGATTGCTATCAGCAACCAAGTACCATTCGAGGAGTCTTCTTTCCATGACAGAGAAGCGAACTCCGCGGCGACGTGTTCAACGGGCCCAAACGCAAAACAACGCCGAAGTTATTTTGCTACCAGCTCCTAACCACACCACTACCGCATTTCGCCAAAAATCTGATACAGGCCGGATTGAGTCGCTCAATCAAGGTGGCCGCTCAGCCCAACGACGACGCAAGCAAGAACAACGCGCAGCTTCGATCGCGCGATCTTCGCTAGCTCAAATCGCTGGCACATCAACACGTGCTCCACTAGCAATTTCCGAACCAAAACCAGCACGGCGTTCGCTCAAGCTTGCCGCCCAATCGGTGCGTCAACGCTTACAAATTCAACGTCGTTTAGTCGCCCATAGCGTCATTCTTTTGGCTGCTTGTGTGGTGGCTTGGGGCCGAGGCTTTCCGCTCAATCCGGCTGCCAATTCGACCGATCACGCAATTCCCGAAGTTTTAGCCGCCGCTCAGTTGGTCGATGAAGTTGAAGCAGGTAATTTTCAACGCGTCGTCATCCCCATTTCTGCAACCCAGCCCCAAAGTGTTGGCGGTGGCGAGCATGAAGTGGTGGTCGATGTTGGCCCTGCCTTAATCAAACCAGCGCCAGAGCGTGGCCCTGCCTTTGTGGCAACCCACTTGGTTGCCAACGAAGAAACTATCGCCGATATTGCTAGCAAATATACAATCACCCCCGAATCACTCATTGCGGCCAATAATTTGACTGGCCCAGTTGCGATTGGCGAAACCTTGCGGATTCCGCGAGTTTCGGGAGTACCCCACACCGTCAGCGAAGGCGAAACGATTACCGATATTGCCGAACGCTATAGTGTTGGCGCTGATGTGATTATGACCTTCCCACCCAATGGCTTAGATCAAGGCCAAGCCTTGGTTGCTGGCCGCGAGATTTTCGTGCCAGGCGCATCACTAGCGGGCGTCCAAAATGTCTCAGTCCGCGGCGCAATCGATTCAATCAACCAAAAATCGCAAGCAGCAGCAATCGTGTTAGCCGACCGCACCAACTTGCGCGAAGGCCCAGGCACTGCCTATGAGAAAATCGTCAAGGTCAATGCTGGCGAGCGTTTACAGCTGATCGCTAAGCACGAAGAATGGGTCAAAATTCTGCAAACTGATGGCAATGTGGCTTGGGTTGCCCGCGAAGTCGTGAGCATTCCGGCTGAAGTTTGGTCGGTTTTGGAAGAAACCGATAATTTCCCACCGCCACCACCGCCGCCACCAGTCTGGGTTTGGCCAAGCTATGGCGACCTAACTTCGGGCTTTGGTTATCGCAACTTTAGCGTTGGGCGCTTCCACAACGGCATCGATATTGCCAACCGCAAAGGCACGCCAATTTCGGCTGCTCGCCGTGGTACAGTTATCGAAGCTGGCTGGTGTAGCGGCTATGGCTATTGTGTCAAAATTAGCCACGGCTCAGGGATGGTCACTGAATACGGCCATATGATGTCGAATCCTGTGGTTTCCGAAGGTCAAGAAGTCGAGGCCGGACAGTTGATTGGCTATATGGGCAGCACCTATGATCGGGCTGGCGGCGGCTATTCAACTGGTGTCCACTTGCACTTCACGATCAAAATCGATGGTACGGCAGTCAATCCGCTGAAATATCTGCCATAAACCAACTGTGGTTTGAAGCAGCGCTAGGGCAAATAGCTCTAGCGCTGCTTTTTTTGTCGAAATAAAAGCCTACTCAATGACGAGTAGGCTTTCCTAGGTATGAATCGTGGCTAGCGGAAGGGCAGTGCTAGCCACGACCTAGTTGCAAAACTTGCTGGCTGCGTTCGCGCCCGCTGGTCGTCAACTCAAGTTGTTGGCCTTGGCAACGCACCAAACTCCGCCGCTGTGCCAAATCAAGCACGCGCTGAGCAAACTTATTGTTCCATTGTAATTCGCTTTGCAAATGGCTAATGGTGCTTTCGTTGGCCGCTTCGGGGCTACCTTCGTGCTGCAACAAATGCACCAGCAGCGTATCGGCGGCAAACTGAATCCGTTGGCGGGCCAAACGTTGAGCACGAGCAACCAAGCCTTGTTTGGGGCTGAACAACAAGGCCAAGCCAAATTCTACCCCTGTGATGGTGGCAATTGCGCCTGCAACCGAGCCATTGAGCATAAAGGCCAAGCCAAAACCAAGCACAGCTGCGATTGCTCCAGCCCCAATCGCCAAGCCAATCATCCATGGCAAGCGATCAGTCAACAAATAGGCTGTGGCCGCAGGCACAATCATCAAGGCCACCACCAAAATCGCCCCAACTGCGGTAAACGCGCCAACTGTGGTAATCGAAACCACGGCCATCAAGCCATAGTGAATCAGGATTGGCGAAAAGCCAAGCGTCGCCGCCAAGCCAGCATCAAAGGTCGCCAGCTTCAATTCTTTATAAAACAGTGTGATAAAGATGAAGTTGATCAGACATAAGCCACCCATAATCCACAACGATTGCGGCCCCAAATCGGTCTCGCCAAGATACCAATGATCAAAGCCCACAAATTCGATGTTGCCATACAGCACTGCATCTGCATCAAGGTGCACATCGGCATAATATTTCGAAACAAGGAAGGTTCCCAAGGCAAACATGGCTGGAAACACAATCCCAATTGCCGATTCGCCGCCGACCCGTTGGGTATTTTTGAGCAGCTCAACTAAGCCCACGGTGATCAATCCGGCTAGTGCTGCCCCAAAAAATCCTGCCAATAAGCTTGGCCCTTGGGCGATGAAATAGCCCGCCACCAAGCCTGGCAAAATCGCATGGCTAATTGCATCGGCCAACATTGCCATGCGCCGCAGAATCAGGAAACAGCCAAGCGAGGCACAGGCAGCAGCGACCAAGATGCCGGTCAGAATAATTGCAAACGTGCTACTCATGGCTTATTCTCCTTTGACTGGCTGGGCTTCGCGATTGCGCGGCTCTTGGTCGAGGGCATGGCTTTGACGCAGTTTGGCCCAAACCAAGCCCCGAGCTGGCGCAAACAACAATGAAATTGTCACAATTGTGGTTAAGCTGAGAATGATCATCGGCCCAGTTGGTACGTGCTGTTGCCCAAGGCTTAGCATGGTTCCTGCAATCCCTGCTGCTGCGCCAAATACGCCCGAAAGCAGCAACATCACGCTTAATCGATGAGTCCATTGGCGGGCTGCAACCGCTGGCCCAACCAACATCGCCGCCATTAACACCACGCCGACGGTTTGCAAGCCAATCACAATCGCCACCACAATCAGGCTGGTGAGCAAAATGCCCAACCGATTTGGCGCAAAGCCAAGGCTAGCAGCAAACGCCGGATCAAACGCCAACAACTTAAATTCTTTATACAGCAACACCAAACAGCCTAAGGCTAGGCCACCCAAAATGCTCATCGTTAGCACATCGGTTGCAACCAAGGTTGCCGCTTGGCCAAACAAAAAGCGATCAAGCCCTGCTTGGTTGGCATCGTTGCGCTTGGCAATATAGGTCAGCAGCAAAATCCCTACGCCAAAAAAGACGCTCAGCACAATCCCCAAGGCGCTATCTTCGCTAATTCTGGTGTCGCGCACAATTCGATTGATCGTCAGCGTGCCGACCCAACCAGCAATGCCCGCCCCCAACAAAAGCACAATCGGCGCTTTGGAGCCAGTCAACAAATAAGCGATGGCAATGCCAGGCAGCGCCGCGTGCGAAAGCGCATCGCCCAGCAGGCCTTGGCGCCGTAGCACCGCAAAACAGCCCAAAATGCCGCTGACAATTCCCAGCACCATCGCGCCCAAAGCCACGTTGCGCAAGGTGTAATCGCTGAAGAGATCGAATAAATTCATGCAGCACCTCGAATCAAGTTTTGGGTTCGCCCGCCATAGGTTTGGCTGATATTCTCTGGTGTCCAAGTGGTTTTCATTGGGCCTGCGGCGATCATGCGCACATTCAGCAAGGCCACCCAATCAAAATATTCTGGCGCTGAATCAAGGTCGTGGTGCACACAGATTACGGTTTTGCCATCGGAGCGTAGTTGTTGCAATAGGCTGATGATGGCGCGTTCGGTAACTGCATCAACGCCTACAAATGGCTCATCCATTAGATACAACTGGGCACGTTGGGCCAAAGCCCTTGCCAAAAAGACCCGTTGTTGCTGGCCGCCGCTGAGTTGGCTGATTTGGCGTTGGGCAAAATCCGCCATGGCGACTTGCTCCAAACAATGCAAGGCCCATTCGCGGTCGGCCTTGCTCGGACGCTTGATCCAGCCAAGTTGGCCATAGGTTCCCATCAACACCACATCCAAGGCATTGGTTGGAAAATCCCAATCGACGCTTGAGCGTTGCGGCACATAGCCAACCATTTGGCGGGCTTTGGCATAGGGCTGGCCAAACATCTGGACGGTGCCAGCAGCAATTGGCATCAAGCCAAGCGTCGCTTTAATCAGGGTCGATTTACCAGCACCGTTTGGCCCGACAATCGCCGCCAACACGCCACTTGGCACACTCAAATCAATATCCCACAACACTGGTTTATCTTGATACGCCACAGTCAGGTCGTGAATTGCCAGCGGTTTTGCATCTGTGTTCATATGGTTTGGCTCCTTGAAACACTGGGGATCGGGGTTTGGGGGCTGGGGATTGGTAGATTTTTTGGTATAAACACTATTTTCAGCTATGTTCCCGATCCCCGATCCCCAACAACCGATCCCCAATTATTACTTCAACGCATTAACAATGGTTGTGACGTTATGGCGCACCATGCCAATATAAGTGCCTTCTTTTGTATCAGCATTACCCATGGCATCGGAGAATAATTGACCACCGATTGCCACATTCCAGCCGCGCGATTGCACAGCTTTTTGCACTGCATTAATCGTGGTTTGTGGCACACTGGATTCAACAAAGATGGCTTTGATTTGGCGGGTTTTAATAAATTCGGCTAGCCCTTGAACATCGCCTGCGCCTGCTTCGCTGGCGGTGCTCAAGCCTTGCAAGCCCCGCACTTCAAAGCCATAGGCCGAGCCAAAGTAGCCAAAAGCATCGTGGGCGGTAATCAGCACGCGGCTTGAAGCTGGTACAGTGGCGATCAAATCGCGAATCTCTTGATCAAGCGCGGTTAGTTCTTGGGCATAGGCAGTGGCGTTGCGCTCATAATCAGCGGCATGAGCTGGATCATAGCTTGCCAAAGTTTCAGCAATCACATCAATCGTATCGCGCCACAACAGCACATCAAACCAAATATGCGGATCGTAGGAATCGTTGCCCGTTAAGTGCAAACGACGTGGATCGAGTTTGCTGGTGACAGCGATGGTGGGCTTTTGGCGATTGAGCTTTTCGAGCATATCGGTCATGCGGCCTTCAAGCTCCAAGCCACCATAAAACACCAGCTCTGCATCATCGAGAATCCGTACATCGCCAACGCTTGGCTTGTAGAGATGCGGGTCGACGCCAGGCCCCATCAGGCCCAGAACCTCAATATGTTCGCCGCCAACATGTTTAATCACATCGGCGATCATGCCAACCGTTGCCGCCACTTTGATCGGCGGCTTTGACGTGGTTTGTTGGGCAAAACTGCTCGGGCCGCAACTTACCAGCAACAGAACAAAGAGCACCAAAAGCTGTTTTCGTCGCATACAACTACCTCATTTTAATAAGACAACAAACTATTTAGGCATGCCTAAAAGCTTTGATTAAAAAAAGAGCGCTACATTGAACGCTCTATTTGAACTTGAATTCTGGTTGCTAAGCGCGAGTCGAGCACCTGTTGGGTTTGCTGCTCGCCAACGTTCAAGGTTAAGGGGCCGTCAAACGGGGCGCGAGCAACAATCATCACAATGCTGTTTGGCGTTAAGCCAAGGTCTGCTAGATAGCGCAAGCGCGCTGCATCGCGATCTTCAACTTCGACGATGCGGGCAATTTGGTTAAGCTCCAATAAGGTTAATGAGCAAGAATCGCGCTGCGGAATGCTGCCATCGCGGGCGGGAATTGGCGAACCATGCGGGTCAAATTGGGGATGACCCAAATATTCGGCAATGCGTTCTTCGAGTGCTTCCGAAAGCACATGCTCCAATACCTCAGCCTCATCGTGCACTTCATCCCACGACATCCCAAGCGCTTGGACCAAATAGAGTTCAAGCAAGCGATGATGGCGAATCATCTCAAGCGCAATTTTCTCGCCAATCTCGGTGAGCCGCACGCCAGAGCGCGCTTGATAATCAACCAATTCCAAACTTTCGAGCTTTTTGAGCATCTCAGTGATGGTAGGCGCACTAAAGCCAAAATAACTAGCCAGCCGACCGTTGGAGACAGGCGCTTCCTCTTGTTGAAGGGTATAAATTGCTTTAACATAATCTTGCACGCCTGCCGTAATTCGCATAAATTCACTAATCCTTTCATTTAGGTACTACCTAAGTATAAAGTTGATTGTGGTTAAATGTCAAGCAGGGAAACCGCGAAGAACACGAAGAGCGCGAAGGTTAAGTTTTGAGCCACGAATTGCACGAATAGGTTTTTTAGCCACAGATTTTTAGGCTTTTGGCTTTTGGCTTTTGCATTCATCCCTCATCCCTCATACTTGCGCCCTCTGCGCCGCTGCGTTGAGTTTTCGCCACGAATTGCACGAATAGGTTTTTTAGCCACAGATTCCACAGATTGATTAGATTATGTTTCTCATAGCCCATAGCCTGATCCCCAGCCCCCAACAACCGATCCCCATCTATGTTCTATGTTCTTCATCCTTCATCCCTCATCCTTCTATTTACGGAAACCCACTGCCCATAGTCAGCAAGCTGCCGATTAAAATGAACAGCAAGGCCAGAATATAGCCAAGCAAGGCTAGATTAAAGGCCACGCCACGCCCAACGTGATACCAGTGATGGCATTGCTGGGCCTTGGCTGCGCGTTTTGTCCATTGGCGAATCTCGGGAATTAAGCGCATGGCTTGATCAAAAAGCTGCTTGACGGCCAGCTCTGGAGCAGCCACATCAACCTCAACCAGCGCTAAGCGATGTTCTTCGACATATTCGCCTGGAGCCAACCACTCACCAGTTTTGGCATCGCCAACAAAGCGATTGCGATAGCGCACCGCCTTGCAAACGAGCCGAAACTCCAGCGTAGTGCCATGAATCGTCAGCACAAACGTCCCGATTAATGGTTGTAGCTGAAAAACTTTGCTGGTCAGGTGGTCGCGCACGACGATTGGCACAATCACCGAATAGCGATCGGCCTGAATTTTCGCATGGGGAATTTCAGTGCAATGCTCAAGCTGAGTAGCTCCCAGCGCTTGCATGAATTGGGGTAAATGCAGCTCAATCAGTGGACGCACAAGGCGAGCGGTGGCGCGGCTTTGCAAATCGCTTTCGGTTTGGCGAATCCGTTCGATCTGCTGCTCTAAGCGCCAGCGTAAAATCCGTGCTCGTTCCATAACAACCACCTAGGTGATGGAAGTTTGCTAGCTGATAGCCCGTTTACGTTCAGCTAAACGCTGCTCGATCTCTCGATCTGCCACAATTTGGTCGGCCTCAAAATAGACTTGGGCCACAACCAGCCAGGCCCAAAATAAACAGCTCATCAACAGCCACAAGGCTGCCAACAGCCACCAAACTGCCACTGCCGGAATATGAGTAAGTTGCCAGAACCACCACCCAGCTCCTAGCGCTGGCAGATAAATTGGCAAAGTAACCAATCGGGCTTGGAGGTAAACCCAACGTCCATTATTGCCAAGTGCGCGGCGAAGGCTTGCCCGACCAAGGGCTTTTTCCACTGCGCCGTCGCGGGCAAACAAGAGCTTGCTGACAGGCGAAAAACTGCCTAAGAAGCTTACACCAAACAGCGTGCCAAGAATGATGAAGGTGAGGCTGGTGGCAATCGTATTATTATCGCCAACGATAAATGGCACAATCGCACAAAACAAAAACACGGCAGCAACCAGTTGCGGAAACACGAAATAGACAAAATCCATCACAGTTGCCAACAAACCCATTACCGCTTTATCGCCAAACTGGCGCCACGCAGGCAGCGGCAGCCGATAGCCCCGCGAACTATTATCGAGGTGCTCAATGACCAACCCTTGTGGCCAAATAACCCCAATGATGGTTGAGCCAAACAAACCCCCAAGCGCAACCTTGGGCAACCATAGGCGGTCGCTCCAAACAGTGCGCAGGGCGGTTTGTAAGGCTCGCAAGGGCTGAAATTGTTCTTCGGCTGCCACTGGCCCTCCTTCGCTAGGCTTCCAAGCTACGACGAATCAGATCAAGCGCCGCAGTGGTGATAAAGCCTAAGGCATCATCGCTTTTCAACTCAACCCGTCGGGTAAAGCTGCGTTGCAAATCTTTGCCCACCAACACAATGCACACATCGGTAAAGCCATCGGCTCCAATTTGGGCTGGCACTGCTGCAATGCCATAGCTGGCCTGCCAATTGTTGCGCACGGTGTTGGCCCCAGCAATTGCCAAAGATTCTGCTGCTTCGCGATCAACTGCTTGATCAAGCGGGTGGATGGTTACGCCGCGCAAGGCTTGGGCTAAATCGGGCTTGGCCGAACGCAGCCCATTGTAGATTGGTGCGCCGCGCAAGCCTTCGTAAATTGCCAAAGTAGCTGAATGTTGCTGCAAACGGCGCAATACATGCGCTGCCAAGCCATCGCGATCCATCAAAAAGCGCTCAAGGCGGCGTGAAACTTCGGCAGCGCAGGATTCAATATCGGCCTCAACTTGGGCCGGATCTTCGCCGTGGGCCGAAATGCGCACCTCGTATTGGGCGGCTTTGGCCGAAATGCCAACCGTTGGATAGGCAGCTTGCATCAGATCGGCGATAAGCTCGCCAGCTTCAGCCTCGCTTGTGCCACTCAGCCAGATCGAACGCACCAACAAGATCGATTTTAGGCCACGTTCGTTGCGCAAGAAGGGCAATAATTCAGTTTCAACTAGAAACTTCATCTCGCTGGGTACACCAGGAAAGACCATCAACGCGCGTGCGCCTTCATCGATGATAAATGATGGCGCTGTGCCACGAGCATTGGGCACAGGCCGCGCGCCCATCGGCACAAAGGCTTGTTGGCGATTGCTCTCGCTCATTGTGCGGCCAAACGAACGAAAGCGCGCTTCGATGCCATCAAACAGCTCTTGGTGAAACTCCAAGGGGCGTTTGGTAGCTTGGGCAACGGCCTCACGGGTCAGATCGTCGGCGGTTGGGCCAAGCCCACCAGTGCACAACACCAACGGGCTCCGTTGCCATGCAGCAGCGATAACCTCGGTGATTGCGCCAATATCGTCTGCAACCAAGGTAACGCGTTGGACTTCAACGCCCACCGTGGCGAGCGTTCGCGCCAACCATGCGCTATTGGTATCGACGGTTGTGCCGAGGGTCAATTCGGTGCCAATGGCAATTAATTCAGCTTGCATTGTGCTACTCGCTAGGCAATTGTCGTTTGATCAGGGGCTGGCACACGTTCGTGGAACTCAGTCCACAGCTCTTTTTCCCGTTGAACCACAGCTGCTTTGGCCGAGGCGATGGCACTTTTGACATTAACTTGCAGCGAACCCAACGCGCCTTCTTCTTCATCGCGGTTGGCCAGCACATATGAGGCTGCCAAGCCAGCACCAACGCCGACAATTAGGCCGAAAACGAATTTCATGAGCGGTTTCCTCACACTAGGCAGAGCAAATTCTGGGGTTATTATACGGTGGAATGAGGCTTAAAACAATGCAGCGCCCGAAGGCGCTGACTGTGTGGAGCGGGAAACGAGACTCGAACTCGCGACCTTCTCCTTGGCAAGGAGATGCTCTACCAACTGAGCTATTCCCGCGATTTAGTTGTGAGGATGTGGTTGGTGGGGACGGAGAGACTCGAACTCTCACGTCTAGGACACTTGCTCCTAAGGCAAGCGCGTCTGCCAATTCCGCCACGTCCCCGTAGCGAGGGAGAGTATAGCATAGCTGTTGAGAAATTGCAAATGCGAGGATTTCATGAGCATAAGACTTATTTATTTCGACCATAATCAGCAACTTTCCTGATCACCACCCTTCCGTCCCGCCTCAAGGCGGGAGACGCAGGGAGTTTTCATCCCCCTGCACCCCCTAAAATTTATTTAGCGGATCTCCATTGTGCTTCTGTTTCAAGCAGTAATGATGACCCTAAACCCCTATCAACTAACTTACTCAATCTCAACGGTGCCTAATTCGATGTAATTGGCTCCATGCTGGGCAGTGCTGGCAGTTACGGGCAAGCGCTGAGCATCAATCTCAGTAATCGTCGGATCATACCAGCCAAGCACCACGAGATAGCGGCCTTTGGCGATGGTTTTGGGCAAGGGTACTGCCACTTGATCATGAATTGCTTGGTTGGCCTGCCAGCGACTAGTGGGCAGCCCGCCATTCAAAGGCATGGTATCGACTTGGGCGGCAACGGGTGCGCCTAAGGCTGGGACCAAATGAATGAACAAGCGATAATCGTTGGCTAAAGTGCTGTTGGTACGCCACGCCAATTGCACTGGCAATGTGCCGCCCGCCTGATAGCCAGCAGGCCACGCCTGAAATTGATAGCCTTCGAGTTGCAGGCTGTTATTCCAGGTAGCTGTGGCCGAAGCGGGAATTGGCCAGGTGCCAACTAAGGCCAAATTCTCTACCTGCATTGGGCGAGGAAAGCTTTGACACAAAATCCGTAGCGCATTAAATTCCCAATACGGCAGATCGGTACAGCGCCATTTGTCGTTTAAATCAGCAGTCAGAAAATTAATGCCAACCTTGCCCATATCATCTTGGGGATATTGCGGGTTGGGCGGATCAATCGCTTTGGCATTTTCTGGCGCAATTAGCAGCCAACCACGGCGTTTGCCAGCCAACAGCGCCGCATAATCATTATCAAACTCGCCTTGATCATAGCCAATTGCCCCGATGCGGCCAAAGCCGCGGGCCGCAGGCAAGGCATCGGGCGTGACGCGGCTTGCATAATAATTATACAAGGTGGCAATATACGGCGGCTGCACGATAATCACATCATCAGGGGCAACATGTTCGGCCAAGCTTTGCAGCGCCCCGCGATAATCTTCCTTGACAGCGTTGCCGCTCCAAATGCCATATGGCTGTTGAAACACCAACCATGCGCTTAACCCTGTAATCATCACGATACTGCCCGTACTTAGCCAGCGTTGTTGGGCGATTCCGGCCAAACCAAGCGCTAACGTCAAGCAAAATAACGGCAGGCTAAAACTAAGGTAACGCGGCTCGTAGAGCGGCGAGCCTGCCCCAAGCACTGCCAAAAACAACAGCACTGGCAAGAGCCACAAGCTTAAGATGATGTTTCGCCGTGGATGGCGCCATGTCAGCCATAAGCCGCTGGCGAGTGCCAAGCCCACAGGCAACAAGCGCCAAGCCAAATCGCTGCTTGAGCGATCAAAACTGAGGCGACCTAGCAACAGCCATGCTGCTTGTAGCACGTCAATTGTGCGACCAATCGGCGGTGCGTTTGGGTCTTGGCGCAACCCAAAGCGAATGCCAACCACAAAGCCAAGGCTTAGCAAGCCAAAGCCAAGCCAGAACCACTTTTGCCAAGCGGTTTGCCTGAAATGGAGCGCCAAAACCAAGACCTGACCTAAAACTTGCAATAATGCCAAGCGATGCAAACTGAGGCAAAGCACCACGCTTGCCAACCATAGCCAAACATTCCGCTTATTCAGCTGATCAAGCAGATCGAGCAAACGCAAATTCGACCAAAGCACCGCCGCCATCAACATGCTATAGACTTTGGCATCCTGGCTTTGCCACAAGCCAAAGGGATTAATTGCCAGCAACCCAGCTGCAACCCAAGCCACTGTGGGCGTGATCAAACGGGCAGCAAAGTGATAGAGCAACACGACTGCCAACGCTCCGGCAATGGCCGAAGGCGCACGAAGCGCCAATTCACTATCGCCAAAGATGCTCACCCAAGCCTTGATCAGCAAGTGATAGAGCGGGTAACTCTGGCGAGGGCTTAATAGATCGCCGAATAAGCTGGGCCACGAACGACCGGTAGCTTCGCTCCAAGTACCGCCCTCGTCGAGCCACAAACTTTGGCTGCTTAGGCGGAAGAAGCGTAAGCCAAGGGCAACGATCAAAAGGCCAAAACTGATTAATCGGGCTGATTGCTTATGCATAGCGTGCTCTATAATCTTTAACAAATATGAATGGCAGCAGAGCTTTGGGCTTGAACAGCAAAAAGCACCAAGCCAGCGAGCTTAGTGCTTAATTGATTGCTGCGAAGCACGCGGTTAAGCGCTCAGTTGCTCAATGCCGCTTGCTTCGTCATCAGCGATCGTAAACAACGTATCGAAGCGGGTTTTGCGGAAAACCTCAGCAATTTGGACTTGCAAGCCAAACAGCATCAAATTTTGGCCGCGACTTTGCTGATCTTTCAAATTCATCATGAGCATGCGCAAAGCCAAGCTTGCGGCAAAATCAACTTTGCTCACATCGACCAAGACCGGCCCATTGTGATCGGCAATCGCTTTGGCAAATGGTTCTTCAAGCTCACGGACAGCCGCAGCGTCCATGCGTGCAGGCAAGCGCACAATCAAGACCTGGCCATTGGTTTCTTGGATGAGTTCAGCCATACGAAATCTCCCTATAGTTGTCGTTCAAAAGACAGCAGGAAACAAGCGTCATTATACACTGAAGCTGAGGTCAATCACAGAGGATTCTGAGCAAATTGCGTTTTTGGGCTTGTTAAAGGCACATTGACGCTTTTTTGCGCGGGCTTTATAATGCGTAGCGCTTAATGCAACTTCACTTCTTCGCAGGAGGCTGCTCGGTGTACTTTACACAAAACGATCCCCCGATTCTTTTCCCTTCGTGGGTAGCAGGTTTGTTGGTTGTTTGGATTGCGGTTTTAGTGGGTGCCATTTTCTGGCTACGCTCGCTGCCACCAAAAAACCCGTCGCGTTTGGCGTTTCGCAAGCGCACCAGCAACGGCCTGCTAATCATCGCCGGGATTGGGATCGTGCAGTTTCTGGCGCGTTGGCTGAAGATCGACGTAGTTGAGTGGCGCTTGTGGGGCTATGTTTTATTTGTCGCCTTGATTGGTTTCGGGCTGTATTCTTGGCAGTATGCCCGTTCAACCTTGCCAGCTTTGGTTGCCCAAACCGGCAAAGTTAAATCCAATTATGCTAAGAGCCGCGCTGCTGCTGCCAGTAGCAATGTCAAGGCTGGCGCTGATGGTGTTGCAAGCGAACCCGCTGCACCACGCCTCCCCAAGCCCATTGCAACCACTGGTCGTCGTGACGCACGCCGCTCCAAGAAACGCAAATAATTCGCTCGGTTGGCAACAATTAAACACTGGCTCTGCTTTGCAGGCTGGTGTTTTTGTTTTTTTAGATGGTTCAGAGGTTAGTTGTCAGGTGTCGGGGATTAGGGATAAGACTATGGACTATTGGAACAAAATCCTAAAAATCTGTGGCTAAAAAATCTATTCGTGACGAAAAATAAGCGTTCGTGGTTTCTATCCCCTGATCCCTGACAGTTGCACCCTAGCTCCTCGTTCGCCACCCTTCCGTCCCTCCGCCGGAGGGAAACGCCGGGGGTTTTCATCCCCCAGCACCCCCTAATGTTTATTTCGTGGAATGTTAGTACGTTGCCTGTATGCCAAGGTGTGTGTTTCGTATGCTTTGTGTAAGGCAGAAGAAATATGGCTATGGGCTATCAAACAATCAATCTGAGCTAATCTGTGACAATCTGTGGCCAAAATACTTATTCGTGGAATTCGTGGCTAAAAATACGGTTCTGATCCCCAAGTAATCGTTTCGCCACCCTTCCGTCCCTCCGCCGGAGGGAAACGCCGGGGGTTTTCATCCCCCAGCACCCCCTAATATTTATTTCGTGGAATGTTAGTACGTTGCCTGTATGCCAAGGTGTGTGTGTTTCGTATGCTTTGTGTAAGGCAGAAGAAATATGGCTATGGGCTATCAAACAATCAATCTGAGCTAATCTGTGACAATCTGTGGCTAAAAAACCTTCGCGATCTTCGTGTTCTTCGCGGTTGCTGTTCCCTAGCGCTTGACCCCTGATCCCCGACTCCCAATAACCGATCCCCAAAAAATCGTAGAAACGAAAGAAACAGGTATACTACTACTCTACTTAAGGAGCAACAATGAATCCATATACCGATCCGGCGCGGGTGCGCGGAGCCTTACATAGCATTGGGGTGCGCCCGAGCAAAAGCATGGGCCAGAATTTTTTGGTTGATCCAACGCCGTTGAAGTTGGCCTTGGAGCATGCCGACGTAAACGCTAATGATGTGGTGGTTGAGGTTGGTCCAGGCTTAGGCGTGCTCACATGGGAATTGCTGAATGCCGCTGGCCAGGTTATTAGCGTTGAGCTTGATACGCGCTTGGCCGGACGTTTACGCACCGAGTTTGCCGATCGCCCACTTACAATTGTCGAAAGCGATGTGCTGGAATTGGCTCCCAGTGCGATGTTGGCTGCTGCTGGCTTGCCCGCCGACACGCCCTATAAACTGGTGGCCAATATTCCCTATGCGATTACCTCGCCCTTGTTACGCCATTTTCTCGAAGGCGATAGCCCGCCAAGCTTGATGATGGTGCTGATGCAGTGGGAAGTTGCTGATCGGATTACCGCTAAGCCAGGCGATCTGAGTATTTTGGCGCATAGTGTGCAACTCTACGCAACTGCTGAAATTGTGGCCCGCGTGCCAGCCGCTTCGTTCTTGCCGTCGCCAGCAGTCGATTCGGCGCTGGTGTTGATGCGCCGTCGCTCAACCAACGCTGTACCGACACATCCTAAAGCCTTGTTCAAAGTCATTCGAGCAGGGTTTAGTCAAGCCCGCAAAAAGCTGATCAATTCGTTAGCTGGTGGTTTGGCTGGTCAAGGCTATAACAAAGAGCAAGTGCTGGCGGCAATTAACGCAGCGGGGATTGACCCAAATCTACGGGCCGAGGTGTTGACCTTGGATCAGTGGGCAACATTAACTGATACCTTAGGCATGGCTACCAAATAATTAAGCCACGTTGCGCGCCAACCCGAATTGCTTCGGTGCGCGAAGCTACATCCAATTTGCTGAGCAAAGCTGAAACATGGAATTTGACTGTATGCTCGCTAATCACCAAACGCTGGGCAATTTGGCGGTTGGTCAAGCCCTCAGCCAAGAGTTGCAGCACTTCATGCTCACGCTCGCTGAGCACAGTATCCAAGGGTTCTGGTTGGGGTGGGCTGTGAATTTGGGCCAAAATTGTGGGCGAGAGCACACACAACCCAAGCTGTAAGGCCTGCAAACTAGCCCAAATTTCCTGTGGATAGGCATCAGTTGTTACCACACCCCATGCCCGTTGCTGTGGCGTGGGGCGTGGTAATTCTTGGCTAATCAGCAAGATCGCAGGCTGATCGGTGGTGTGGTGCAAAAGTAAGGGCAAGGCTTGATCATCCAGCAAAATCACCACATCGACGTTTCCCAAATGGTCGAGCAATGATTCGATGTTGGGCGCTGCCGCTACAATTTCCGCCTCGTACTCGGCCAACACGCTGCGCATACCCGCGCGGGTCAGCGTTGTGCCACCAATCAACATGAGTTTTAATGCTGATTCGCTCAATGGCTATTTCGCTCCAATGGTGATGTCGAGGTTTTGCAATTGACCAGCGCGTAGCACATCGAGCGCCACTGTCTTGCCAGCGCGATCGCTTGCCAAGAGCATTTGCAAATCGCGTGGCTCGCCAAGCTCATGGCCATCTAAGCCAACCAAGATATCGCCAACCAACAAGCCTGCTTGATGCGCTGGGCTATCTGCTTCGACGCTGACGACTAACAAGCCAGTGGCTTGGTTGCGGCCTGCGCGTTGGTTTTCGGGCAAATTGACAGTTTGGCTGGCAATCCCGATAAAGCCACGGCGCACGCGGCCATGATTCAGCAAGGTATCAGCCACGCTAGTCAGCACTGCCACGGGAATCGCAATTGGTTCGCCGCCAGCAAAGCCCGAGGTAAACAAGCCAACAATTTCGCCTTGAACATTGACCAAGCCGCCACCAGAGAAGCCTGGATATGGCGTGGCATCGGTGCGCAAATATTGAGCCAAGGTGCCACGGCGGGTTGGAACCGGGCCGCCAATTGCGTTAATAATACCAAAACTAGCTTGAACGCTGCTTGGCCGACCAACTGCCAAGGCCAATTGGCCAACCCGTGGCTCGGTTTTGGCCAACGCTGCGGGAGTGAAATTGGCGTTTGGCACGCGCAACAAGGCCACATCGCTGCTTGGGTCGCGCCCAACTACATGGGCTTGATATTCAGCACCATCTGGCCCAACTATTTTGATGTGTTCATCGCGTTGGATCACATGATCGGCGGTCAGCACCAAATCTGCTTGCCAAACAATGCCGCTGGCACTTTGGCGTCGACGGGCGTAGATCGTCACAATCCCTGCGCCAGCATGTTCAACTGCATCGGCCAGTTCGCTCGAAAATTCCTGTAAACTCATACAGCCTCCTAAAATTGACTAACTGCTAAGCAGTATAGCCATTCACTGCGGCCTTGAGATCAGCCGATTAGCGAGGTTGCGACCTAGCCAAATGACTAGTTGCTTGGGCCAGAACGCGGTACAATAGCTATGCAGCTGTCGTGATGATAGCGAGCATTTCAAGCTGCACCCTGCTGGTGCCAACTTCATTGCGGAAGAAGAATTATGGTGTTATCGCTTGATCTACGACGCTACCGAAATATCGTCGTATTGACGGGGGCGGGAATTTCGGTTGCCTCAGGGGTTCGACCGTTTCGCGGCCCAAATGGGATTTGGAACGAATGGGATATTGAGCGTTGCGCCACGCGCACAGCCTTGGAACAATCTCCCCAGTTGGTTTGGCAAACTTTTGGGCCATTACGCAAACAACTTCAAACCACCCAGCCCAACGCTGCCCATCGGGCATTGGCCCGTTTTGAACAATCGCTGAACAAGCATCAACGCTTTACGCTGATCACCCAAAATATTGATGGCCTGCATCAAATAGCTGGCACGCGCAATTTGGTCGAGTTTCACGGCAGTTTACGCCAAAGCCGTTGCAGCGACGATACTTGTGAGCAGTCAAGCTTTGTCGATCAGCGAGCGCATACCGAAACACTGCCAACCTGCCCAACCTGTGGCAAGCCGTTGCGCCCAGATATTGTGCTGTTTGAGGAATCAATTCCAGCGTGGGCCGAAGCTCACGCCAAACGCAGCCTGCGTGAATGCGATTTCTTTTTAGCGGTTGGCACATCTGGCACGGTGTTTCCCGCAGCAGCCTTTGCGCGCACAGCTCAAATGCTGGGCGCTCGCACAATGTTGGTCAACTTAGAGCCGCATTCCGAAGCCGATTCGGCGTTTGAAGAACAGCAGATTGGCCGCGCTGAGGAGTTACTACCGACCTTGCTAGGAGTTGCCTAGCTGAATCGTGACTGGCAATTGTTCAACCGCCGAGGTGCAGTAACCTTTGCTGCTACAAAGCATAAAACTCAGCAAAATTTGCTGATTAGGCTGTTGAGGATCAAGCTCAACTGGCATGCGCAAGGTTACTGGCCCTGCTGGATAAATTAACAACGGCTTGCTCGTTTGCAAGGTTGGGTCTGGCGCTGCAATCGCATCGGCGATGATTGGGCCAACTGAGCGCAATTGGCCTGCTTGGGTTAGCTCAAGCAAGGTTGGTCGCCCCATGCCATCAACTCCATTGCGCGGCAAATCTTTGGAATACAAGTGTAAATGAGGTTCTTTGGGTTGGTAAGTCGCCGCCAAAATGATTTGGTTGGCACTATCGCGCTCTAAGCGCAATTCAACCTGGGCATGCTGGCTATCGACAGTTTCCAACACCTCGATCACCTGATACGGTGCTTGGGGCGTGGCAATCTCTGGGCCACAACTTGCCAGCAAGAGGATCAACACCAACCAAATCATTTTGCGCATTTAGTTAATCTCCGCTCTGAGCATTTTTATGCCATTCCACACATGCCAAACCACCGTGTGCTCAGGGTATTGGCGGCGATTGGCCGCGCTAATTGGCTGGCCTAAGCGGGTCATTCTGCCTTGGCGATCAACCGGACGGCGGCCAACCACTGGCGCTGCTTCCGAACGCGGTGCAGGAAAATAGCTCTGGCCAATTGGCACTGGCGTATGAAATTGCCAATTGCCCAGCGCCCCATAATCAACGTTCAAGACATACAAACTATAATAATCGTTTTCGAGGCCTTCGCGCTGACATTTGGCGCAACCGCCGGTTGTCTCTGCATATTCTACGGGCGAAAGATTGGCCTTGCGTGCCTGAGCACGGCAATTCTCACACAGCCAAATCCGCGTTTTCGGCGTTGGGCCTTCGAGAATCCCCAAGCTCACCGAGGGCGATTGGCTGAGATATAGCGTTTGAATCGCCCGTTCTTTGAGCAAATAGAGCGATTGCGCCCGATCAAAGGCGCTCAGCTCTTCGCGGCTTGGCGTGCGTTCGGCTTTGGGGTCAGTTTCGTAGAACGTGGCCCATTCATCAAGCAATTTTAACCAACGAGACAAACCGACAATCGGCGGTTCTTCAATGACAGTACTCAACGAGCCTCCTCAATCGAGCGGCGCAAATAAATCAACTAAATTTCCATCGGGATCAAGCACAACTGCATAACGCTGACCCCAAAATGCATCCCATGGCTCTTTGGAGCCAGCATAGCCTGCTGCCAAAATCTTAGCATAGAGTTCGTCAACTGCTGCAGGGCTGGCACATTTGAACGCCATGTTCATGCGATGGCCACGTGGTTCTTCCCAATGCTCGTACAAACTCTTGATCAAGCTTTGGCTATCCCAGGCCAAGCGCATACCGTTGGGCAAGGTTGTTTCGACATGATCTTCGCCGCCAGAATCGCTTGGTAAATCCAAATCGAACAAGCGATAAAAATTCAGAGCCTTGTCCATGTCGGCAACCACAATCCCAATCATATCAAACATTGGCTTCCTCCTGTAAATACAAACACATGTGCTATTATACAACTTAAATAGCTTGGTTTGCCAACCCTTGCCCAGCCTCATCGATTGAGTTTTGCATTAATCAACTCCAAAAAGCATAGTACTTTGGCTGTATTATTCTAGCCTAGTTGGCATTTTAAATTGATGCCAAAACAGCTATAGATTTTTTGAATTAAGCAAAAATAATGCCTAAATTATTGCCAATGGTCATAGCATTATGCTAGTACCACCAGATTAGATATTTGATTGAGAGCATAAAGTACTAGCTAATTAATTGTTTATTGTCTTTAATCAGCGCATAATTACTACCAAGATTTTGCCTCATTCGGTTTCTTGGGAAGGATTATGCTCATGCAGCGGATAAAAATCGTGCCACTCATTATTATTTTTTTGCAATTCTATGCAGTTAATCCTATTGCTGCCAGAAATCGAACTTTATTGCAATTAAATATCGCCAATGAGCAACTTGATAGCGATAGCGATAGCCTAATCAATACTTGGGAAATTCAACATCAACTTAACCCCTACAGCGCCCTTGGCCCCGATGGCGCAGCAGGCGACCCCGATAACGATGGCTTGAGCAATGCAGCTGAGCAGCTTCACACCAGCAATCCGCGTAATCCCGATAGCGATGCTGATGGGATGGGCGATGGCTGGGAAGTTGGCTATGCGCTGAATCCAACCAGCGCTCATGGCGACGATGGCGCGACTGGCGATCCTGACCGCGATAATTTGACCAACCAAGAAGAAGGCTTCAGCACGACAAATCCTCGCAATGCAGATACTGATAGCGATAGCTTGCGCGATGGCTGGGAGGTTGATCATCAATTGTCGCCGATTAATGCGACTGGCTATCACGGCAGCGCTGGCGACCCTGATACCGACCAACTCAGCAATGGGCAAGAGCAAACTGCCGCGACCAACCCGCGCAATCCCGATAGCGATCGCGATGGCTTGCCTGATGGCTTAGAAATCGAGCATGGCACAAATCCCTTGGATTGCGAGCTTGATGCAGATACTGATGGCTTGGAGAATCAGCAGGAATTGGCATTAGCAACCAATCCATTTAGCGCTGACAGCGATGCTGATGGTTTGCCCGATGGCTGGGAAGTGGCGCAGCAACTCAATCCGCTCAGTAGCGCAGGCTTGCATGGCGCAAATGGCGATGGTGATGCTGATGGCTTGCTACAACTTCACGAATATCAACACCAAACCAACCCACATCAGGCCGACAGCGATGGCGATGGTTTGGGCGATGGCTGGGAAGTGCGCTACAACTTGAATCCATTGAGTGCGCTTGCGAATGATGGCGCGCAGGCCGACCCTGATGGCGATTCATTGAACAATGTGGCTGAGCAAGGTTTTGCCACCAACCCGCGTAGCGCCGATAGCGATGGCGACCAATTGCCCGATGCTTGGGAACTGCAACAACAGCTTGATCCATTGCGAGCTAGTGCCGAATTTGGCACAGACGGCGATCCTGATACCGATGGCTTGAACAATCTGGCTGAATATCGCAATAGCACCAATCCATTGCTTGCCGATTGTGATGCTGATGGCATGCCCGATGGTTGGGAAGTGCGCTATCTGCTTGACCCGCTTGATGCATTTGGTTTGAATGGTGCGGCGGGCGATCCTGATGCTGATGGCTTGAGCAACGTGGTTGAATTTCAACGCCAAACCAATCCGTTGCAGGCCAGCTACCTCGTGATGTTGCCACTTGCCCAACATTCGTACTAACCTAGGTGCAGATTTGGCCCAAATAATGGCGCTAGGCCTAGTGAAATTGCTAGGTCTAGCGCTATTTAAACTTGGTATAATGGCCCAACATTGTTGTTTGAAACCTGACTCAATCATAGGAGTAGAGCATCCATGCGCGTCTTGATGTTGGCTTGGGAATATCCACCGCATATTGTTGGCGGTATGGGCAAGCACATTGCCGAATTGGTTCCGGTGCTTGATGCAGCGGGAATCGAAGTGCATGTGTTAACGCCATGGCTGCGCGGCGGCCAACAACACGAGCGTTTTGGCATGCACAGCCATATTTGGCGGGTTCAGCCTCCAGCTATGCCCGATTATGGCTTTGTTTCGTTTACTCAAGAAACCAACCGCTATCTTGAGCGCTTTGCCGCCGATTTGGGCAAAACCCATGGCCCTTTCGATTTGATTCATGGTCACGATTGGCTAACGAGTTATTGTAGCGTGGCCTTGAAATATGCCTGGCATACCCCGTTGATCACCACGATTCACGCGACTGAGCGTGGGCGCGGGCGCGGCTCGCTGGGCGGCGATCATGCCAAAACAATCAATGGCTTGGAATGGTGGTTGGCTCACGAAAGCTGGCGGGTGATTGTCTGTAGCGATTTTATGGCCAACCAACTGAATCAGTTTTTTGGCACGCCCTTCGATAAACTTGATGTGATTGCCAATGGAGTGAATGTGCCAACCATCGAATGGCCGAGCCAAGAACGCCAGCAATTTCGCCAAAAATATGCCGCCGAAAACGAAAAAATTGTGTTTAGTATTGCTCGTATGGTCTACGAAAAAGGCATTCAAGTCTTGGTTGAGGCCATTCCCCATGTTTTGGCGCAACGTCGCGACGTAAAATTCGTAATTGCAGGTATGGGGCCGTTAGCTGAACAATTGCGCAACCGTAGCCATGAACTGGGCATTGATAACCATGTGTATTGGACGGGCTTCGTGACCGATCAAGACCGCAATTATCTCTACAACGTTGCTGATGTCGCGACCTTTCCCAGCATTTATGAACCATTTGGGATTGTGGCTTTGGAAGCGATGGCTGCCCATTGCCCAGTGATTGTTGCGGATACAGGCGGCTTGCACGAAGTTGTGCAAAACCACGAAACTGGCTTGACGATCTATCCCGATAATCCAGAATCGTTGGCTTGGGGCATTTTGCACACCCTTGCCCACCCCGAATGGACGAAGCAGCGGGTTGACCATGCCTTCCAAACTGTTGTCGATATTTATAATTGGCCATTAATTGCCAGCCAAACCCAAGCAGTCTATCAGCGAGTTTGCGACGAGCGTGCAGTTAGTATGTGGGGATGATTCTATGAGTACAGAAGCGTTTCAGGCTGGGGTTGCAGCCCTGAAAAGTGGCAATAAAGCCCTAGCCCGCCAACATTTGATGCAGGTTGTTGAACAAGACGAAAATAATGAACAGGCCTGGCTGTATTTGGCAGGAGCCTTGGACGATCCACAGGAAATGCGGATTAGCTTGGAAAATGCGCTGCACATTAATCCGCAAAGCAGCCGTGCCAAACAAGGCCTTGAATGGCTGCGCAAGCAACATCCAGCTCTATTTGTTGAGCAAACTCCAGCAGTGCCTGAAGCAGCCTCAGCCGCGCCAGCTGCACCAGCTACGCCGCCAGCACCAGCCTACACTGGGGCAACCTTGGCCTTGGCTGATATTCCGCTCGCCGCCAATCCAATTCCTGATCAGCCAAGTGCGTCAGGGCCAGCGCCTGGTATGCAACCGCCAATTGTTGCCCAAGCAAACCCAGTCGCATTCGGCCAAGTTGCCCCGCCAAGTATAGGCGAAGTGCCCGATATTTTGCCCTGCCCACGCTGTGGCGCGCAAACCCGCTATGTTGAGCAGCGCTGCCGTCAATGTGGCATGAACCTAACGATCAAGACAGATCGCCAAACTCAATCCAAAGCACCGCTGATGGTTGCAGGTGTGCTGACGATTCTGCCTGCGATTGGCTGGCTTATTTCGGCCTTAGGGCTGTTTCTGTTGGTATCGATGGCTTGGGGCGAATTAAAAAAAGAAATGGTTGCGGGAATCCCAGAAGATCGCCGGGCTGCCTTTATAGAAGCCAATCAAGAGCAAATTGATATGGTTTTTGATCGATTTGTAATGCCCATATTAAACGTCGGCGCTCTCTGGCTGCTGGTGGGAGTTATCGGGATTGTCGTCTCGATCGCCTTGTTTAAACGAACTAAGTTTGGCTATTTTGGCACGCTGATCTACAACTTATTCTTTTTTGTTGTTTGGGGATTCTTAGCGATCGTTTTTGCACGCCAAAGCAGTGCCATGGAGGCGACTTTTGCTCAGTTTAGTCAATCATCCCAAGGTGCTGGCTCTTCAATGCCTATCAATTTCGATGCACTGATTAGTGCGGCAAAATTAATCATTCAAACCGTTTATTTTACCGCAGCCTATTACTTCGTTACGCTTATCATTTTAATTTTCGCTTGGCGCTCACTCTCGCAGAAGGCTGTGCGTTTTGTGCCCCAATTCGAAGAATTGGCCGACGGCAATGGCCACTTCAATCGCGGAGTTGTCTATCAAAAGCGTGGGATGTGGTATCTTTCTATGCTAGAGTGGGAACGAGCAGTCAAGCTCAACCCACGTGATTCGACCTATCGCCATGCGCTTGGCTTGATTTATGAGCAGATGAAGCGGCCTGCTGATGCCTTACAGCAATTTGAGCAAGCCCTCACCGAAGATCCCAATAATCTCCGGATTAGCCAAGATCGGGATCGCTTGGTGCAAACATTGCGAGCCTAGCGTGATCCATGGCTTGTTATAAGCGAGGCCCGCATGCCCGGAAATAGTTTTGGCCGTTTGTTCCGCATTTCCACCTGGGGTGAATCCCATGGCGTTGGCTTAGGTGTGGTCATCGACGGCTGCCCTGCTGGCCTAGAGCTTGATCTCGCCGCGATTCAGGCCCAATTGGATCGCCGCCGAGTGGGCCAAAGCCGCATGACGTCAGCCCGCCGCGAGCCTGATGAAGTCGAGATTTTATCGGGCATTTTCGAGGGCCGCACCACTGGCACGGCCTTGGCAATGCTGATTCGCAACACCAACGCCCGCTCCAGCGATTACGATGCGATTAAGCATTTGTATCGGCCTGGCCACGCCGACCACAGCTACGATGCCAAATATGGCTTTCGCGATTATCGTGGTGGTGGCCGTTCAAGTGCCCGCGAAACTGCGGCACGGGTTGCTGCTGGCGCAGTGGCGCGCCAAATTTTGGCCACAATGGGCATTAGCTTGGTAGCCTATACCCTTAGTTTAGGCCAGATCAAAGCCCAAATCATCGATGAAAATGAAATTGAAAACAATATTATGCGCTGCCCCGACCCAGATGTTGCCGAGCAAATGATTGCCTATGTCGACCAAGCCCGCCGCGATTTGGATTCGCTGGGCGGCGTGGTTGAAGTCAAGGCGCGCGGCGTTCCCGCTGGGCTGGGCGAGCCAGTCTTCGATAAACTTGATGCGCTGATTGGCCACGCGATGTTTAGCATTCCTGCGGTCAAAGCTGTGGAAATTGGCTCAGGCATCGAGGCTGGCAACGCCCGTGGCTCGCAAAATAATGACCCATTTATCCAGCGCGCCGATGGCAGCATTGGCACCAGCAGCAACCATGCTGGCGGCATTTTGGGTGGCATCAGCAGCAGCGAGGAAATTGTGGTGCGCCTGACGGCCAAGCCACCAGCTTCAATCGCCCAAGCCCAAACCACGGTTGATCAAGCTGGCGAGCCAGCGACGATTGTCGTCAAGGGCCGCCATGATCCAACCGTTTTGCCGCGTTTGGTGCCAGTTGCCGAGGCAATGTTGGCGTTGGTGCTGGTCGATTGTATTTTGCAGCAACGCGCCGCTCGATTGTAGGCCCGAATGACAGATCAGCCGCCAGCATCCAACCACGCCAGCGATCATGAGGCAGCCGAGCCACGCCGGAGCAGCTCGGCGCCGCCTCAATTGCGCTCAGCGATCAGTCGCGCATTATCGCGCCGCAAAGCCGAATTGCAAAGCCAAACCAGCCCTGAACAGATGCCAAGCGATCCTGCTGTGGAGCCAAGCGATGTTGCCGAACCAATAGCGCCAAATCCCATGCGCCAAGAGCGCTATCGGGTGGCTGCCAGCCGCGCCATCAGCCGCCAACGCCCAAGCAGCGAAGCGCAGCAGCCAGCCAATTCGCCAACCAGCCGTGGCCGTGATCGTACTCGCACCCGCTTGCGACCACCAACCTTGCCCAACCAACCGTTGCCAAAGCTGCCTGCCGAGCAACCAGTGCGGCGCGAATTACCGCCAGCAGTCGTTGCAGCCTTGCAACCAGAGAGCCTGCCAGCACCTGAGATACAACGACCACCGTTGTGGGTTGCCTTTGTTGCAGGTTTAGGTTGGACGGCCATGTTGGTCTGGATCTTTTTTGGCGGGCTTTCGCCGCAATCTGGTTTATGGGTTCGCACGTTGTTTGGTATGGCAAGCTTGGGCTTGGGTTTAACCACTTGGTTACCAATCCAATGGGCCTTGCGTTTGCCAGCATTAACCTGGCGGGGCACAGTTGGCTGGGCCATAATTTTCTGGGTGCTGGCCTTTGTGCCCGCGCCAACTACCACGATTGCTGCTGGGTTGCCCGATTTACCAATTTATTTGCTGTTTCTAAGCGGCGTTTTTTTGGCCAGTAATGCCTTGGTTTTGCCGCTGGTCTATGTTTGGGGCATTCGACGCTACCACAATCGGGCGCAGCGTTTCGATGTGCGCCGTTCGCATCGCCAAGCAGCAGAAGCTGGAATTTTTTGCAGTTTGTGTGTGCTTTTAGCTGCAATGAACATTTTCGAGCCAGTCACAGTGTTATTGTTAATCGCCATTTTGGTGCTAAGCGAGATGGTTATTTTATCGTTACAGGCCAAATAGCAGGCTTGATCGCTACAGATGGGGGTTTTGTTCTATGCCACATACCGTTGCAATTCTTGGAACTGGGCTAATTGGCGCGTCGCTGGGTTTGGCGTTGGGCACTGCTGATCCTGAGACCGCTCCACTAGGGCGTTGTCGGGTGATTGGCTATGATGGTAGTAGCCAACAATTGCGAATTGCGCGCGGACGGCTGGCGATCGATGATGAGGCCAAAACTGCTGCCGAAGCAGTCAAAGAAGCCGATATTGTGGTCTTGGCAACCCCAGTCCAAACCTTGCCAGCCTTGATGCGCGAAATTGCCCCACACTTGCGCTATAAGGCCTTGGTAACCGATGTTTGTAGCACCAAAACCAGCGTTTTGCAATGGGCCAAAGAATTTTTGCCCTCCACCGTGAGCTTTGTTGGTGGCCACCCCATGGCTGGCCGCGAGAAGGTTGGCGCCGAGGCTGCTGAATTAGATTTGTTCAAAGGCGCTGTCTATTGCTTGTGCCCACCAGTTAACGCCACGCCCGAAGCTACCAATTTGGCGACCGCCTTTGTTGAAACAATCGGGGCCAAGCCCTACTATATCGATCCCGAAGAGCATGATATTTATGTCGCTGGCATCAGCCATTTGCCGTTTTTGCTGGCCGCAGCCCAAACCGAAGTGGTGACCCGCTCGCCTTCGTGGCGGGAAATGCAGATGATCGCAGCCAGTGGCTTTCGCGATCTGACCCGCTTGGCATCGGGTGATCCAGTGATGCATCGCGATATTTGCAGCACCAATCGCAGCGCAATCAAACATTGGGTCAACGAATCAATTCGGGTCTTGGTCGAGATGCGCACCGCACTCGAAGACGACAAGATGGATGATTTGCAACACATGTTTGAACACGCCAAAACCATGCGCGACCAATGGCTGACATTGCCGCAAAACCAACGTCCAGGCGAAGGCGATCAATTAGCCGATGCCGAAATTGGCACCAGCATCAGCCAACGCTTGTTTGGCAACCCCGCTGCATTGTTGCGCGGCGGCAAGAAAAAATAGGCCCAAACATAAAAAACTTGCTCAATTTACCAAACTATGCTATACTCCGCAACGTCTGATAAAACAGACAACCAGCGAAGGGGTGTAGGCTCAATGGTAAACCGCTGGTCTCCAAAACCGGATTTCAGGGTTCGAATCCCTGCGCCCCTGCCAAACGCTCCATTACGGAGCGTTTTTTGTTGCCAGATAGCTAGCTTCAAATCACCCAAATGGCCTATAGCACAGATGTTCAAATTCTGGTTGACATGCTATAATTTGCTGGTTGAACTGAGTTTTTGCAGCATGCTTGAGGGTCTACCGTGTCAAAAATGACGATGTGGCAGCAATATCTGTCAATTAAACAAAAATACGCCGATGTGATTCTGTTTTTCCGGCTGGGCGATTTTTATGAAACCTTCGGTGATGATGCCAAATTAATTGCCGAAGTGCTTGATATTACCCTAACCGTGCGTGGCTTGAGCAGCGACGAAAATACGCCGATGGCTGGCGTGCCCTATCACGCCGCCGATAATTATATTGAGCAACTCGTCAGTCGCGGCTATCGGGTCGCCATCTGCGAACAAATGGATGAGATGGTGCATAAAACCTTGCAAAAACGCGAGGTCGTGCGCATCGTTACCCCAGGCACGCTGACCGAGCCAACCATGCTCCAAGCTGAACGCAATAGCTACCTCGCTGCAATTTTAGTCGATCGCGGTAGCGTAGGCTTGGCCTATGCCGACCTAACGACTGGCGAGTTTTGCGCCACTGAATTGCGTGGCAACGAGGCCTTGAAACAACTCGAAGGCGAATTGGCCCGTTTAGGTGCTGCCGAATTGTTAGTTTCCGATGCGCCCGAATTACGCCCCGCTGGCTTGGAGATTGCCAAAAAGCAGCTAACCCAAGATCTCGCGCCAATGCGCAAGGCCGAACGCGAGCGCCTGCTGCCCCACGAACGCACCGCCAAAAAAGTCGAAGGCAATAACGAAAGCACTTGGGTTCAAGGCAACGTCACTCAATGGCCAAATTGGCATTGGGAAGCGCGCACTGCGCGTGATGCCTTGCTGAATCAATTTAAAAGCCAATCGCTTGATGGCTTTGGCTTGGGTAATAAAGCGCTAGCAACGCGGGCCGCTGGCGCATTAATTCAATATCTGCATGAAACTCAGCGCGATAGTGTGGCCCAAATCCGCAGCTTGCGGGTGTATGATACGACCCGCTTTATGTTTCTCGACCCTCAAACGCGGCGAAATTTGGAGCTGACCGAAGGCGCTGCTGGGCAGCGCAAAGGCTCGTTGATTGCAGTGCTCGATCAAACCCGCACGCCGATGGGGGCACGCTTGCTGCGCCAATGGATTTCGCAGCCGCTGATCGAACTAGGCCCATTGACCGAGCGCCAACAAGCAGTCAGCTGTTTTGTTGAAGAAACCTTGGTGCGGGCCGAAGTGCGGGCCTTGTTCAAAGGCGTTGGCGATATTGAGCGCACGATCAATCGGGTGGTGCAAGGCATTGCCACGCCTCGTGATTTGGTGCGACTGCGCGAAGCACTGCGCCTTACTCCCGATATTTTGAGCCAAATCGAACGCACTGGCTTGCGCTCAACCAGCCCAACCGAAATTGCCTCCAGCGCTGATGATTTGTTTGATGACGAGCCAGCCAGCAACCAAATTGATGCCTGCGCCGATATTTGCGAATTGCTCGAACAGGCGATTGCGAATGATCCGCCTGCTTTGCTTGGCACATGGGATAACGCCCGCAGCGACGAGAATGTGATTCGCAAAGGCTACGCTGCCGAAATTGATGCAATTGTTGAGGCTACCCGCGATGCAGCCCGCTGGATCAATGAGCTTGAGGCCAAGGAACAACAACGCACGGGGATCAAAACGCTCAAAGTTAGCTATAACAAAGTTTTTGGCTATTACATCGAGGTAACCAAGGCCAGCGGCGAAACTCGGATTCCCGATGATTACATTCGCAAGCAAACCTTGGTTAACGCAGAGCGCTACATCACACCCGAACTCAAAGAATACGAATCGCTGATTCTGAATGCTTCAGAAGCTTTGAACGAAAAAGAGCGCCAAGCCTTCCGCCAAATTTTGCGCCAATTGGCGAACGCAGGCCACCGTTTGCTTGATTTGGCGCGGGCAATTGCCGAGTTTGATGTCTATAGCACCTTGGCTGAGGTTGCGGTGCGCCAGCGCTTTGTACGGCCAACTCTGCGCCTCGATGATGTCTTTGTGATTCAAAATGGCCGCCATCCGGTGGTTGAGCACAATTTGAATGAGCCGTTTACGCCCAACGATGCCCATTTTGATCCTGAGCATCAAATTGTTGTGCTGACTGGCCCTAACATGTCGGGCAAAAGCACCTTCTTGCGTCAAGTTGCCTTGATTGGCTTGATGGCCCAAATTGGCTCGTTTGTACCAGCTGATTACGCTGAGATTGGCCTGCTCGATCGGATTTTCACGCGGATTGGGGCGCAGGACGATATTGCAACTGGTCAATCGACCTTTATGGTCGAGATGATTGAAACTGCCAATATTTTGCACAATGGTTCGCCGCGCTCGCTGATTATTCTCGATGAAATTGGCCGTGGCACCAGCACCTACGATGGGCTTTCGATTGCGCGCGCAGTCGTTGAGTATATTCATAATCAGCCCCGCCTGCGGGCCAAAACCCTGTTTGCAACCCACTATCATGAGCTGACCGAGCTAGCCAACATCTTGCCACGGGTACATAATTGGACACTCGCGGTCGCCGAAGAAGGTGATCATGTGGTCTTTTTGCGCAAAGTGATCGAGGGCGCTGCTGATCGTTCATATGGAATTCATGTGGCACAAATGGCGGGCCTGCCACCAGCGGTGATCAAACGAGCAAGCGAAGTGCTGAGCGAGCTTGAAGGTAAAGGCGAGCGTGAGCAACGGCGCGAAGCGATGCGTCGGGTCAATGCAGCTGATAGTTCGGCTGCACCGCAAATGTCGCTATTTAGCAGCAACGAACCAAATCCTGCGCTGGAGCTGTTGCGCGAGATGGATGTGACCCAACTGACGCCAATCGAAGCGCTGACCAAACTTTACGAACTACAACGCTTGGCCAAAGATTAAGCGATGAGGGATGAGGAGTCAGGGATCAGGGATGTGGATGGTGAAGCATCCCGTCGCTGATTCCTGACCCCTTTTTTAATCCACGAAGGACACGAAGACCACGAAGGGGAATTGGCTACAGGCTATAGGTACAACTTAACTGTGGTATTCCAGAAGCAGCGCAGCGGGGTTTCGCCCTCAAGCCTGATGTCGCGATTGACGTGACAATAGTCCTTGCGTCACAGGCGTTAGCGCAGGTAATGCCGACCATTAGGCTTTTAGGAGTCTCGAGCTACTGAATAGGGGTTAATCTCGTGTCCTATATACAGATAGCCTATGCGTCGTGTTCTTGATGGAGCAAAGATTTCCAGCCCCGATTCTCCACAGCTCAATTAAACAAAAAAACACGCTGGTGGTTTTTCAGCCATCAGCGCGTTTGGTTTGCGAAGAAAACTTAGAGCTTTTCAGCGATGTAGGCGGTGAGGTCGGCGATGCGGGTTGCATAACCCCATTCGTTGTCGTACCAAGCAACAACTTTGACCATCTTTTCGCCAATCGCCATCGTCAAGCTCAAGTCGACGACGCTTGAGTATGAAGTCCCAATAAAGTCTGATGAGACCAATGGCTCGTTGGTTACGCCCAACACACCTTCCATAGCGCCTTGTGAGGCTTCGATAAAGGCATTGTTGATGCTTTCAACGGTTGCGCCTTCGGTCAATTCGACCACAAAGTCAATCATCGAAACAGTTGGGGTTGGGACGCGAACTGAGAAACCATCAAACTTGCCCTTCAGCTCAGGGATAACCAAGGCCACGGCTTTAGCAGCACCAGTGGTCGTTGGAACCATGTTCAAAGCAGCGGCGCGAGCGCGGCGCAAATCTTTGTGGGGGCCGTCTTGCAGGTTTTGGTCCATAGTGTACGAGTGAATCGTGGTCATCAAGCCATGCACAATCCCGAACTTATCGTTCAAGACTTTGGCCACAGGAGCCAAACAGTTGGTGGTACATGATGCATTTGAAACAATCGTATGTTTTTCAGGGTCGTAGTTTTCTTCGTTCACGCCGATACAGACCGTAATGTCTTCGTTTTTGGCGGGAGCGCTGATGATAACTTTCTTGGCGCCTGCGTCTAAGTGCAGTTTGGCTTTGCTAGCATCAGTGAAAATCCCAGTCGATTCAATCACGATATCGACGTTGAGTTCACCCCATGGTAACTTTGACGGATCGCGCTCGGCCAAGGCCTTGATGACCATTGGCTCTTCTTCATCGGCGAAGGTAACGCTGATTGTATCTTCAGTGGCGGTGACATCGCCATCGAATGAACCATAGGTTGAATCGTACTTGAGCAGGTGGGCCAACGTTTGGTTATCGGTCAGGTCGTTGATTGCAACAATTTCCAACTCATCGCGATAGAGATCCAAGATGGTTTTGAAGCTTTGGCGACCGATGCGACCGAAGCCGTTGATTGCTACTCGTGCCACAAGTGACTCCTTAATATTTCGCACCAACATAAGAATGCTTTCACGGCTTTGCGCCGTTCTTCACCACTATAGCACATTCGTAGCTTGCTGTCATTCTGCTTTGGTGAAGGTTTGTAGGCTTGGAATAGAGAACATAGAACATAGATGGGACGAGGGGTCAGGGATCGGTGATTGGGGGCTGGAGATCGGGCAAAGACGGGATTCATGTTAACGTAGAGGCACAGAGCGAATTAAGGATGAAATTAAGAACAGAGAACAGAGAACATAGCAAATGCGAAGAATCGAGAAGGATGTTTTTAGCCACAGATTGACATAGATTAGCTCAGATTGTAAATTCCCCCTAATAGCCAAAAGCCGATAGCCCATAGCCTTCGTGCTCTGCGCCGCTGTATTAAGCAACCGATCCCCAGCCCCCAACGACCGATCCTCAATCCCTATGTTCTCTGTTCTTTTTGACTTTTGATTTCACTTCAGCCCTAAATTAAACTCGCGCTTGGCCCACTCAATCGTGCGTTGGCGGGCCTCGGCAAGCCCGATCAGCGGCTGATAGCCAAAATCTTGGGCAGCTTTGGCGCCGGTAAACCAAAAATCAACGCAGGTTGAGGTAACGGTGTAGCGGGTTAGGCTGGGGCGTTGTTTGCTACGCGTCGTGCGATACCAAGTTTCGCTAGGCCATGCCAACATATTCATCAGGCCAAATGGCACATGGCGCTGGGCCATCCGCAAACCTAAGGCTTCGACAATCGGCTTGAGAAACAGAAAAAAGTTATCAGGATCAGGGTCGACTAAGAAATAGGCTTGGCCGCCCATCACTCCAGCGGCGGTTAAATGTTGGGCTGCGAGAATATGGCCATGGGCAGCATTCTCCACGTAGATATGCGAAAAGCGCGCCGAGCCATCGCCCAAACGCGGAATCGCACTGCGCGTGCCTAAAGCGACCAACGAAGGCAAGCGGTGTGAATCGCCTGGGCCATAGACCCCGCCCAAACGCAACGAACAGGTTGCTAAGCCAGCCTGACCATTGGCCGCCAAGACTACGCGCTCACCAGCGGTTTTGGTCGCGCCATAAATATCCAAATGGCGCTTGGGATAGGGCAAACGTTCATCGCCAGCGCGAATTGGCTTGCCCTCGAACACCACATCAACGCTGCTAGTATAAATCAGTTGGGCAACACCCATGGCTTTGCAGGCAGCAACCACATGTTGCGGCCCGAGTACATTCACATCGTGCAATAATTGGGCATTGCCCCAACCCCAATCAACTGCAGCGGCACACAAAAAGACCGTGCCAACATCGCGGCAAGCAGCTAAAACCTGCTCGGCACGGCGCAAATCGCCAACCACCGATTCGACCTGCTGGTCGGGATAGGGCTGAAGATCAAACACCCGTACAGGTCGTCCGCTGGCCAAAAGTTGCTGCACCAAATGCTTGCCAACAAAGCCACAACCGCCAATTACTAACGCCCGGGTGGATTGCTCAAGCGCCATCGAAAATCTCCCAATTACAACGTTGCAGGCTACGAATTCAAGGCTTGTTCCAAGGTGGCAAACGCTGGCAGTCGACTAACATCAATCCCAGAGCCAACCAAACCTTGGGCAACATCAGGATTGATGCCAACTAAGGCGGTTTCGGCTCCAACCAAGCTGGTAGCGGCAATCACCGCCGCCAATTCGCCAGCCATATACACATCAACTAAGGGCACACCAGTTACATCGAGCAGTACTTGGCGGGCACGTTGCTGCACCACCGCAGTAATCACCCGCTCGCGAATTGTGGCCAAACGATCGCTATCAAGTTGGCCGACCAAGGGCACAACCAAACGTCGCCCGCCAAGCGGAATAATTGGCACGCCCAACTCGCGAATAACTGCCGCCTGTTGCTGGTTGGCTTCCAACAGTTGGGCTTGTTCGGTAGCGCGTTGCTTCAATTCAGCCAAGGTATTTTGCAAGGTTGCAGTGCGCTCGGCAACGGTTTGTTCAAGGCTGGATTGCAGCAACTCTAGCTCGGTTTGGCGGGTGCGGGCACTACTCAGCGCGGTTGATAAGGCGCTGCCATAGCTTGATAACACCATCCCCAGCACCAAAGCGACTGCCATATAGCCACCAATAATCCCCCCATAATTTTTATCCATCGGTTTGGCAAAACCAGTGATCTGGGGCACAAAGGCCTCGGCCAGGGCAGTTGCAATTAAGCCTAAGAGACCAACACCAATCATCACAAAGGTCAATTTGCGGCCACTTAGCAAGCTTGCCAAAGCCATGGGCACAGCCAAGCCAAAAATAATTGCGCCACTATCGGCCAAGCCTGTGCCAAGCAACATAATTAATAAAAAGAACGATAAGCCAAAAACACTGCCAAAAAGCGCCAGCTTAAAATAATTGCGCCGCAGCAGTAACAACGCCCCTAGGAAAATCATAATTGCCGAGCCAATGGCAATCGCGATCCCAATTGATTGAGCGGTGGTGACTGGAGCAAGAAAAGGCACAACTAAAGCCCCAGTGCTGGCCAGAAACGAACCTAAGAGAATACCCTGCATAATTTGGGCTTGTTGCAATTGAATGGGGTCGGAATAGTTAAGCGAATGAAGCCATTGCTGAAAAAAACGTTTCACGGGTGGCTCCTCAGGGTGTGGGATTGTAGGTATGAGTTCTAGCGCTATTGTACCACCTTCGTTTACCCTCTTATTCAACTTTAGGTTACAGCTTGCTACCATTTGCTACTATGAAAAAGCCAAGCCCATGAACTGAGCTTGGCTGAAGAGCGATTTTGAGTTAGCGGTTTAGACTAGGCGTTCGCGAATGTAGACGGCTAGTTCGTTGATTGGAATCCGCACTTGGCTCATGGTGTCGCGGTCGCGCACAGTCACTGTGTCGGTTAGGCTGGGATCATCGCCCCGGCCCAAGGTGTCAAAGTCGACGGTGACGCAGAACGGCGTACCAACTTCGTCGTGACGGCGATAGCCCTTGCCGATGTTGCCAGTATCTTCGTAGAAAATGCGGCCAATGCCGGTTGCCATCAAGAGATTCTTCACAGCTTTGGCTTTTTCGACGATCTCTGGCTTGTTGCGAGCCAATGGCAACACCGCAACCTTGATTGGCGCTAAATGCGGCTTGAGCTTCAAGACAATGCGTTCTGAGCCGTTTTCCAAGCTTTCCTTGGTATAGGCTTCGGTCAAAACCGCCAAAACCCCGCGATCAACCCCTGCCGAAGGCTCGATGACAAATGGCACCAGCGGCTTTTGGGTTTCTGGGTGCGGAATCGTCAGCTTGGCAGTGCTATCTTCGTTGGGATCGACATTTGCCGATAAGCCAAAATCTGCTTGGCTACGGGTATGCGAGCCAAGGTCAAAGTCAGTCCGATTGGCAATCCCCTCTAATTCTTCCAAGCCATGTGGGAATTTATACAGAATATCGACGCAGGCTTTGGCATAGTGAGCCAATTCATCACCAGCTTGATGATAGGCTTGCAGATTTTCGCTGAGCAAGCCTTGATCACGCCACCATTGCAAACGAGCTTCGACCCATTGGCTATGCCATTGATCGTCGGTGCCTGGCTGCACGAAGAATTCAAGCTCCATTTGCTCAAATTCACGCACGCGGAAGATAAAGTTGCGGGGCGTGATTTCGTTGCGAAATGCCTTGCCAATTTGGGCAATCCCAAAAGGCAAACGCCGTGCAGTCGAATCAACCACATTTTTGAAGTTGGTAAAGATGCCTTGGGCAGTTTCAGGCCGCAAATAGGCAAACGAGCCTTCTTCGGCAACTGGCCCGACGGCAGTTTTGAACATCAAATTGAAAGGCCGTGGCTCGGTCAAATCGGTTGAGCCACATTTTTCACATTTGTTATCTTTGAGTTGGTCGGCGCGCCAACGGCTTTTACAATTGCGACAATCGACCATTGGATCGGTAAAGGTTGCTTCGTGGCCAGAGTGGCGCAGCACCAAGCGATGGGTCAAAATCGACGCATCGAGGCCTTCCACATCGTCGCGTTCATAGACCATGGCTCGCCACCACGCGGCTTTGAGGTTATTTTTGAGTTCAACCCCCAACGGGCCGTAATCGTAGGTTCCTTGCAACCCGCCATAAATATCCGAGCCAGGAAAAATAAAGCCCCGCCGCTTGCATAATGAAACCAATTCATCCATCGTTGTTGCTGGCATACAAACCTCCATGAAAAGCAAAAGTCAAAGGGCAAAAATCAAAATGACGATCCAAGTCAAAAGGCAAAACCAATTTTTAGATTACTTTGCCTTTTGACTTCTGATTTCTGCCTTTTAAAACGGTCATCCCCAGGCAACGCTATTGCTAGCACTGCCTGGGGACGAAGAAAAAACGCTTCGCGGTTCCACCCCAGTTCCTTGGTTCTGCACCAAGGCACCTTTGAGATCTATTGTAATTGGCTCCCCGTCGCCATTCTGCTGGTTTAGGCGTGTGGGCTTGCACTATCCCCACATCGCTGCACGCTAAGTTCCAGCCTACTTCTACGGTTCATTGCCAATAGGCATCATGTTGTTGGGGCTAACTCTAGCATAGCTGCCAGAATGTCTATTCAGCCCAACGACTGATTTACTTAGGCGCTAAACTCGACTTCGGCTGCATCAGCGATTTTTGGGCGCTGAGCTGCTTGATCATATTTAACGCTGCGGTCGTTACTTACTTGGGTATAAATTTGCGTTGTTGAAATACTTGCATGGCCAAGTAACTCTTGCACTTCGCGCAAATCCCGGCCCCGATTGAGCATATGGGTTGCGAACGAGTGGCGCAAGGTATGAGGGGTTAAATCGCTCAGGCCTAAGCGTTCGGCGTAGCCCTTCAAGATCAACCAAAAGCCTTGGCGGGTAAGCCGCTTGCCCCGATGATTGAGAAACAAGGCGGGGTCGCCGCCGTTGCGGCTAATCTGGCCACGCGCCATATCAAGATATTCTTCCAAGGCGGTGCTTGGGCTGCCAGCAATCGGCAAACTGCGCTCCTTATTGGCCTTGCCCAAGCAGCGAATCTGATGGCTATTCAGATCAACATCTTGAACATCGAGCGCAACCAACTCGCTGACGCGCATGCCAGTGGCATACAACACTTCGAGCATGGCCTTATCGCGCAGGCCTTCGGGGCCGCTGGTCGTGAGGGGCAATTCAAGCAATTCGTCAACTTGCGCGACCGTAATCGCTTTGGGCAAGAAACGATCAACCTTGGGCGAATCCAAGTTTTCGGTTGGATTCGTGGCAATAATATGTTGGCCTTGCAGGTATTCAAAAAACGATTTAATTGCAGCAGTACGACGTGCGATCGTGGAGGTTGCGTAGCGCTTTTCTTTGAGAAAGAGCAAGAACGCCAACAGGTCATCGCGGGAGACGCTGCTCCAGCTGCCTGCGTTACGTTCGACCATAAAAGTAACAAATTGGTCAAGGTCGGTTCGATAGGCGGCAATGGTGTTACCGGTTAAACCGCGCTCAACCGTTAAATAGGCTAAAAACTGTTCTAGCTGCTGCTGCATGAGCACCCTCCAACGTCGGGATATGCGTTTCCAAAATTCCCCGCAGCGCCTATGGTAGCACCAAGAATTGCTTATGTCAAAGATGATTGTTTAGTAGGGGTCGGGGATTGGGGATCGGGGATCAGGTCATTTATTGCTTGCAAATCAGCACTACTTGAACCATAGGCTGCTGCCGATCCCCAGTCCCCAATGACTGATCCCCATGGCGTTGCTTCTGTCAAAGATGATTGTTTAGTGGGGATCGGGGATCAGGTCATTTATTGCTTACAAATGCGCACTGCTTGAACCATGGGCTGCTGCCGATCCCCAGCCCTCAACTGCCGATCCCCACTCGTTTATCAGCGCCAGCGAGATCATCGGAGCGGCCAGCGGCGATGCGTGACCATTGGGCAATTGGGCGGCCAGCAGGCCGATTGACGGGGTGGCCATGCTCATCGGTGCGCATTTGAGCCGAGCGGGTGTTGAAAAAGGGTTGCGGCCAGCCAGCAGGCGAATCTTCCCAAATTTCTTGGCGACCATAAATTGTCATATCAAGCATTGCATACGAGCTGCCCAGTTGCTCGCAGCCGCGACCAGTTGTCCAATAGGTTTCAAATACTCGACCATTATGTTGCAAATAGCACACCCAAATGCCAAAGTGGCGACCAGCAATCAGCCGATCAAGCGAGGCTTCTGGCACAGAATACCAAGGCATCGGCCAGCCCATAAATTCGCGGTAGCGGTTGCTCTCGGCAAACGGGCCTTGGCAGAACACTGCAAAGGTTACATCGCGCGAGTTCAGGTAGCCAAGCTCAAGCACATGGCCAACGTTCATGCTACAACCTTCGCATTGCTGCGCCGCACTCGCACCGTCGTACCACATCATATAGCCTGCAAACAGTTGACTACGACCCTCGAAAACGTCGATTAATCGAACTGGGCCATTTGGCCCAACGACTGGTGTTGTTGCATCGACTTCGACCATTGGCAGGCGCCGTCGCGCAGCAGCAATTGCATCACCCTCGCGGGTATGGGCTTTCTCGCGAATCCGAAGTGTATCAAGTTGGGCTTGGAATGTAGCGCGATCAACAGGTGTGGGTATATTTGGAGGATTGGCAGCGCTCAGGGGAATTTGGTTTTGCAAACCATCGTTCATTGAATGCTCCTTCATCACTACAATAAACTGCCTTGCTATCATAGCATGAATATAGAACATATGACCTATTCAATGAAGGGGTCAGGGACTAGAGGTCAGGGGTCAGGAGAGCATAGAACAGAGAGCACAGAACATGATAATTAGGTAATCTGTGACAATCTATGGCTAAAAACAAGTTCGTGCTCTTCGTGTTCTTCGCGGTTATAACCTGAACCCTAATCCCTAGCCCCTGACCCCTCGTCTCTACGCTTGAATAATCGCCAACACTTCATCGCGTTTGGCTTCCATCAGCTCTTTGCTGCGGGCTTCAAGGTTGAGCCGCAACAATGGCTCGGTGTTGGAGCCACGCACGTTGAAATGCCAATCAGGATAATTGACCGACAAGCCATCCATGGTGTGTTGCTCAGCATTGCTATATTTTTCGGCCAAGGTTGCCAACACAGCTTTCACATCAGCAACTTTGGTGTTGATTTCGCCTGAAATGAAGTAGGTTGATTCAAGCGGCGCCAACAATTCGCTCAAGCTCTTGCCCTTTTTCGAGAGCATTTCCAAGATAATCAGCGAGGGAATCACGCCAGAATCGGCATAGTTGAAATCGCCAAAATAGTAGTGGCCCGTCACTTCGCCAGCGAAAATCGCGCCTTCGTTGGACATCCGAGCCTTGATGAAGGCATGGCCAACCCGCTCCATCAGTGGCACGCCACCAGCAGCGCCAATCAACTCGGGCACGGCCCACGAAGCCCGCACATCATACAAAATTTTGGCTCCTGGGTGTTTTTCAAGGAAATATTGGCCCATCAAGGCGGTCATAAAATCGCCTGAGATAAATTGGCCGCGATTGTCGATTGCAAAGAAGCGGTCGCCGTCACCATCGAAGGCAAAGCCCACATCGGCGTTTTCGCTAACTACGCGGGCTTCGAGTTCGGCGCGATTTTCTGGCTGCAACGGGTCAAGCCCGTGGTTTGGCAACGTACCATCGGGGTCAAGATACAGGCCTATCAATTCGACTGGCAAGCGTTCGTAAACCCGCTGGAGAATTGGCCCGACCATGCCATTGCCTGTGTCAGCAATTACTTTGAGCGGTTTGAGGCTGGATACGTCGATCAGTTGCAAGACCGATTCGATAAATTCTTCGCTGAGGTCAAGCTCGCTCATGCTGCCTTGGCGAGTTGGCTCGCTAAATGCTTCGCTCTCGACCAATGTGCGCAAATCTTGAATGCCTGCATCGCCTGAGAGCAATTGAGGCATTTTTTTGACCATTTTGAAGCCGTTGTATTGTTTGGGGTTGTGCGAGGCCGTCACCATCATGCCTGGCAAGCCCAATTGGGTACAGGCAAAATAATATTGATCGGTGCTAACCATACCGATGTTGATCACATCAGCGCCTTGGTGCATCAAGCCACGGGTAACTGCATCGAAAATCGCTGGGCCTGAAGTCCGCATATCACGGCCAACAATCACTTTTTCTGCTTGTAAAAACGAAGCGAAGGCGCGTCCAATCAAAAATGCTACATCTTCATTCAGTTCGCTGGGGTAAATCCCGCGAATATCGTAGGCTTTGAAAATCCCTGGATTGACCTGCATGGTTATATCCTTTCTGTGCAGAGCGATCATGGGCTATCATACGCCAAAATTGTTAAATCGCGAAGAGCAGGATTTTTAAATGGCTTATGCTGATCACCACCCCCAAATATGTGGGCTTTGGATTGTTGTGGTTGATTCTATACCCAAAACTTGGCGATCTTCGTGCTCTTCGTGGTTGCGACGCAAGGGATCAGGGGCTGGGGATCGGTATCCCGTGCTGTGCCACCCTCTGTCGCCAACCCCGATGATGTTCCGATAGCCAAGAGCCAATCGCCTTCTCCCCTTCGTGATCTTCGTGCTCTTCGCGGTTCCACTCGTCTCTCATTTCACCACCCTTCCGTCCCGCCTCAAGGCGGGAGACGCAGGGGTTTTCATCCCCTGCACCCCTCATATTTGTTTGCTGGATTGTTACAGTTGATTCTGTGACCCCAATTGCTTCACTTTGTGTCTTTCGTGCCCTTCGTGGTTGCGACGCAAGGGGTCAGGGGCTGGGGATCGGTATCCTGTGCAATGCCAACCACCTGTCGCCAACCCCGATGATGTTCCGATAGCCAAGAGCCAATCGCCTTCTCCCCTTCGTGATCTTCGTGCTCTTCGCGGTTCCACTCATCCCTCGTTTCACCACCCTTCCATCCCGCCTCAAGGCGGGAGACGCAGGGGTTTTCATCCCCTGCACCCCTCATATTTGGGCTGTCGATTGTTGCTGCTGGGTTGATTCACCCAAATATATCATTTAGCCCAGATCAACTTTCACGCCATATTGCGCAAAGCGTTGCAATAATTCGGGATCAAACAATTCTGGTTTGATGTGAATATCGATCTCGCGTAATTTTGGCAGTTCTAGCCAGCCTTCGATCCATGGAATTTGGGCTGGCTCAAGGTTGTAGCCAAGCATAATGCTTTCGAGCTTGGTCAATTGATTCAGCCATTCAGGAATTACATGGTTTGGCCCGATTCTGAGATATAAACTCCGCAGTTGCGACAGCTCGCGAATACTGGCAGGAAATGGCTCATCACTTGATAACCCAAATGATAGATGTTTGAGTTTAGTAAGCGTTGGCAAAATGCGTTCCAAGCTCGCTATGGGAATATCATTACCATGAAGATAAAGTTCCTCAAGCTGCTGGAGCTGGCCCAACCTTGGATCAAGATCGGTCAACGCACAATCATCAATCGAAAGCTCGCGCAGCTGCTGCAATTCATGCAACCATGCTGGTAACTCACCGAGTCGATGATTACTCAGCCTTAATTCTTCCAGTCTATGCAAGCTGCGGATGCCATCTAAGCGATGCTCACGGCTGCAATATAAGGTATTCATATGCAGTTTTCGCAAACTATAGTTAGGCTGGGCTGGCGGCAGAATATGATCAATCCCAGTGCTGACAAGATTCAAGGTGTGCAAGTGGGGCAATTCTAAAACCCAGCCGGGCAACTCGCGAAAGCCTTCGCCAAATAAGTGTAGTTCTTCAAGCTGGTGCAATTGGCGAATTGATTCAGGAACTGTGGATTCAGTGATGACTAGCTCAAGGGTTTTGAGGTTTGGTGGCAACGTTGGCGCATCAACATCACGACATTTGAGTTTTTCAAGCGATTCCCATGTGTGCCAGACTTGGCTTATTTCACGAAAATCGCCGTGACTTTCCAAATACGCCAGTTGTGGTAATTCCATGAGCCACGTTGGTACAGGCATGTTGCTATGAAAGTTCAACCTGCGCAAATCAGCCAACTGCCGGAACCATTCGGGATAAACTATTAATTCATCGTAATTAGTCCATAAATCAAGCGCTTCGAGCGTGGTCAGCGTGCCAATTAAATGCTCATTGGGGATGTTTTGGAGCGCATAGGTTAAGTGTTTAAGCTCGAGGCCCGTAAACCAGGCAGGTATCTCAGTTATAGTTAAACCACTAATATTGAGCACTCGTAATTTTGGCAGGTTGCCTACCCAGCGAGGAATTTCGCTCAGCTCGGTAGAGCTAAGATCAAGCGTGTGTAATTGTTGGAGTAATGCTAACTCTGCTGGGAGTTGGGTTACTGATAATTCACCGATATGCAGTTCTTCGAGATTTGATAACTGTCCAATCCATGGCTCTAATACTTCAATTTCATCGTTATAGCTAAGATCCAATCTGCGTAACTTGGTTAGTTTGGCAAGTTCAGGTGGAAGTTGCTGCAAACGATTCATTGATAGGTCTAAGTGTTCAAGATGGGTTAACTCGCCAATTGTTTCTGGTAGCATGGTAATTTTGAGAGAGGAAAGATCGAGGGTTGGTTCACGGGTTTGGGCATTGTGGGCAATCCGCGCCCGACAAAGTTGCTCGTTCATCTTCTACTCCTTAAACTAATTCTTTCGCATCCCCAACCAAGGTACGAGGGATTATTGCCGCCGACAATATTGGACAACAAGGCAATGCTATTTAGCCTAGATCAACTTTCACGCCGCGTTGCTCAAAACGTTGCAATAATTCGGGATCAATAGGATATGGGTCATTAAGCCTTATTTGTAACTCCTTAAGTTTCGGTAGCTCAAGCCATGCTTCCAAGGGCAATGGATGATCAAGCTCTGGTGCAGAGATCCATAGAATTTCAAGGTGCTTCAATTGATTCAGCCATTCAGGCATTACATGGGTTGCCCAGATTCCAATCTCCAAACTACGTAGTTGATGCAGCTGGCAAATACTACTCGGAAATTGGTCATTACCCGATAAATGGAGTGATAGATGTTTAAGTTGGATTAACTGTGACAATACATAATCTAAACGTGTTATTGGAATATAGTTATCTGAGACATGAAGCGCTTCAAGCTGCTGGAGCTGGCCCAACCTTGGATCAAGATCAGTCAACGCGCAATCATCAATCGAAAGCTCGCGCAGCTGCTGCAATTCGTGCAGCCATGACGGTAGTTGTTCTAAGGTATGCCCACCCAAACTTAATTTTTCTAGCCTATGCAAGCTGCGTATGCCATCTAAGGTATGGTGGTGGCTACAGAATAGACTATGCATCATGAGTTTTCGCAGGCAATGGTTGGGCTGGACTGGCGGCAGAATGTGATCAATCCTCGTACTGACAATATCTAAGGTATGCAAGTTGGGCAATTCTAAAACCCAGCCAGGCAACTCGTGGAACCCTTCGCCAGATAACTGTAGCTCTTCAAGGTGGCGCAATGAGCGAATTGCTTCAGGAAAGGTCTCTTGCTTGATCATTAGCTCTAAGGTTTTGAGATTTGGAGGAAAAGCTGGAGCACTAATATGACCGCACTTGAGCTGCTCAAGCGATTCCCAAGCATGCCAGACTTGGCTAATTTCGCTAAAGTCGCCATAGCTTTCCAAATATGCTAGTCGAGGTAATTCGATTAACCATGTTGGCACAAGCGTTTGACTCTGATAACAGAGCCAGCGTAAATTATGCATCTGCCTAAGCCAGCTTGGAAAAGCCGTAGGTTTACGATGATCATATTGTAGATCAAGCTCTTCGAGCATGGTCATGGAGTCAATCATATGCTCATTGGAGATACCTCTTGGATAATAGACCAAATGTTTAATTGGTAACTCGCTTAACCACGCTGGAAATGTGGTCAATTTTTCTAATCCATCAATATCGAGCATATACAGCGTTGGCAGATCGAGCAATTCGCGTGGCAATGCTTCAAAACCATCAAGATAGAGATTCAATTTTTGCAACCGTGGTAATCGCGTTAGAACAGTGGGAATGCCCGTGGTTGGGGTTGCCCGAATATGCAATTCTTCGAGGCTGGTCAATTGATCAAGCCATTCTGGAATGGTGTCGAGGTTGAAAAAACTCAGATCTAAGCTGCGCAACTTCGTCAGGTTGGCAAATTCAGATGGTAACTGCCGCCAGTAATTATAGCGAACATCTAATACTTCAAGATGGGTTAATTCGCCAATTGTTTCTGGTAGGCTGGTCAGGTCAAGATGGGAAAGATCGAGGCTTGGCTCACGGGTCTGGGCATTGTGGGCAATCCGCGCCCGACATAGTTGCTCGTTCATCTTCTACTCCTTAACCAAAACGCCACTTCTTTACTTCAAGAAGTGGCGTTTTAATTTGATCAATTAACGATTCGTTGTGCTGCCTCACCCCAGTCTTTCGCCTACTTCTAAGGATTGGTTTTCTCTTTGAGCCACAAAGTTTTATGGTTCACCGATCACTGCATTCAAGGCCCTGATTGCCCTTGAGGGGGTGCAGGGAGCTTTAATCCCCCTGCGTCTCCCGCCTTGAGGCGGAACGGAAGGGTGGTGAAAAACCACTAAGTGACTACCAAACCGATCCTAGAAAGTGCTAGATCAAGGGCGAGGGATTGCTACACGTTGAACAAGAAGTGGGCAATATCGCCATCTTTGACAACGTAGGTTTTGCCTTCGAGCCGCACGGTGCCAGCTTTTTTGGCGGTCGCCATATCGCCAGCCTTCATCAAATCGTCGAAGGCCACGATTTCGGCGCGAATAAAGCCGCGTTGCAAATCAGAGTGAATCGTGCCAGCGGCTTCGGCAGCCCCAATGCCTTGGCGAATCGTCCAAGCACGCACTTCGTCGTCGCCTGCGGTCAAGAAGCTAATCAAGCCCATCATCGTATACGAGGCCTTGATCACGCGGTCGCGGGCGGGCTCAGTAATGCCTAAATCGTCCATAAACATTTGGGCATCTTCATCTTCGAGCTGGGCTAATTCGGCCTCAACTTTGCCTGCCAAGGTCACAATCGCAGTTTTTGGCTTGTCGTATTCCAAAACTGGCGGCGTTGCAAGTTGCTTTTCGTCGATATTGACAACGACCAACATTGGCTTGCCACTGAGGAATTGGAAGCCGCGTAGCACTTTGGCTTCTTCTTCGCTCAATTCTTGGGCGCGAATTGGCACATCTTGTTCGAGGCCAGTATACAAGCGCTCAAGTGCACTCAGTTCGACCATCCGCGTTTCGCGATCTTTGCCGACCATTTTGGTCACTTCACCACGCAAGCGGCTCAAACGACGCTCGATAATCGCCATATCCGAGAACATCAATTCCATATCGACCGAGGCTAAGTCGCGGGCAGCATTCACCGTATCTTGGGCATGCGGCACGCCATCATCCTCAAAAGCACGCACCACATGCAACAAAGCATCAACTTGGCTGATGTAGTTGAGAAACTGTGGATTCAAGCCGCCACTTTCGTGGGCGTTGCCACTCATGCCAGCCACGTCGATATATTGGACGTCGGCTGGGGTGAGCTTTTTGGGCTTGTACATTTTGGCCAAGGCATCAAGCCGCTCGTCGGGCACTTTGACCATGGCGATATTTGGCTCGATCTGGCCTGATGAATAGGCGTTCGTTTCAGCGGTATTGCGGGTTAGTGCATTAAATACCGTGGTTTTGCCGCTGTTGGGCAAACCAATAATCCCGATTTTCATGAAACCCCTTTATTTATGGTGTTGGTGTAATTTGAACCGTTGGTGTCGTGGTTGTGCCACCCAAGCTTTCACGTGGTGGCGGTGGCGATGGCAAAACCATCGAATAAATTCGGTTGCTATTGGCAAGATACAGCATTTTGCTGGAGCCGCTGCCAACTACTGCCACGTCGTTGAGCAATTCGAGCTTGATGGTGCTGGTGCTCGGCACTTTCAGCTGTTGAATAATCTCGCCTTGGCGATTGACTTCGATCACTCGTTGATTGACTGCATCGACGATGAAGAAATGGCCTTGGTTGTCGCGGAAGGTTTCGGCGCTAACTTCTTGCTCGACGAACAAGCGCCGCGCCCGCAATGGCGGATCAAGCGCTGGCACGCTCACAGTATCGATCAACGAGCCGCCCTCGAAAATGCCAACCGTGCCATCAGGCTGCAACATATAGATCCGCCCATCAATCGCAATATCGACGACCGCTTTGGTGTTGAAATCGCCAGTTGATTCGGTGATCCAATTTTCGGGCAAGTTGGCAAACTCGCCTGAGCGATAACGCAGAATTTCGCCAGCGGTTGCGCTATCGGTGCGCCCCAAATCGTAGACATACAAACCGCCGCCGTAGGTCTCAATATCAGGGAATGGCTGGCGCGTCCAGAGTTCGCTGCCTTGGATGGTGCGCGAAACCCAGGTTTTGGTGTCGCGCAAATAGAAATAGATGTTTGATTGGGCATTGAGATTGGGCGGTGCGTCGATTGCCGCTAGCTCACCTTCGCGCAACATCACGCTGCGAATTGGCGCTGCAGGCAAGCCTGCAATTTCATCGCCATCTTTGAGCAAGCTGATCGGCTGGCCGCTGCTGCCTTCGGTGTAACTATAAAGCGCGCCGTTTTCAGTGCCAATAAAATACAAGTCGTTTTTGCCAGTGTTTGGCGTGACAATCAGCTTGCCAATCGTATCGCTGGTTGGCATTGTTGTCACCAACTTGAGGTCGGTCAAAAACGATGTGCGATCAATGCTGGCCCGCAGATTATCGGATTTTTTGCGCAACGCCAGATAATCGGCCTTGCGGGTTGGGTTGCTCATATAGCCCTGATCGCTGGCCAAGGTTTCGAGATGCGTGTCTAATTCGCCCAATTCTTCCAAGGCGGAGCGATCATCGGTGGCTTTAACTGCTGTTTCAAACTTGGCATTGGCAACATTCAAGCTATCTTGGTAGGCAGCTTCGGTGTTTTGGGTGCGCCGATCTTGCACATAGAACCAACCACCGCCAACCAACACAATCAGCAAGGCGATTAATGTCCATGGAATGTTGCGTCGCCGCGAACGCCGATAGGATAAATCGCCACCGCGAGCTTGGGCAAAGCGCGGCAATGGCGGCGCCATCGGGCGGCTATTGCGGCCAAAATTGGCAATATAGGTCACAATTGCTGCCAGCAAATAGCGAAATGGCGCAATGAATTTTTGCCAGCCAGTCAATGGCACAACCGGATCGCGCTGGGGCACGGGCACGGCGGCAAAATCGACAGGCAACGGCTCCATGTCGGTCAAATCGATGCTTGGCGCACTGCTAGCGGCCTGAATTGCCGCGACCATGCTGGTTTCGCCCAAATAGGCGCTGGGCAACCATTGCTCAGCATCACGCAAACTGCGCGGGCGATAGCGTGGGCGCTCGTTGAGCCAGCCCATATCGCGCGGGTCAACGTCCTCAAGCTCTGCTGGCATTGGTGGCAGTTCGTCGATGGCCGAGCTAGGATCGCCGGTTTCATCATCTTTTTCGCGGCGCACCATCAAGGCAGCATTGGCCGTAACATCGCTAATCCATTCGCCAACCACGCTGGCAGCGGCCTTGCCTCGTTCAGCCAAGCCCTCAGCAGAGAGCAATTCGCTATTTGGGTCGACAAACGGCAGCATATCGATTAAGGCAACGTGGGCTTCGTTCAAGCTATTGCGCCGCGCAATTGCATACAATTCTTCCAGCGAAGCAGCAGCCTCGGAAAGGCAAAACATGCGCTCTGCATCGGCTCGACCGAGCACCCGCGCCAAGCGACTTGAGCAAAGCACCAACATATCGCCAGCTTCGACCACGTTGCGAAACATCTCTGGCTCGCTGAACAAGCTTGTGCCAAGCGCGTTGGGCGGCATAATCGTTGAACTGCTGACGTTGCCTTGCCACGAAGGATTGGTTGGCAAGGCCCGTAATTGGCCGCGATGGGCAACATAGGCTTGGGTTGGCTGCACTTGGGCAATATATAAATCGTTGTTGCGCAAGACCGCACATGTACAACCAACTGCGGTTTTTTGGTGATGCGCAGCCTTGAAATTAAATTCATACAGGGCTGTATTGGCAGCTTTTAGGGCATTGCGCAAGCCAGAGGTAATACTAAATGAAGTATCTGCATAAAATGTTTTAATTACGGTTTGGGTAACAAGATCGCAAGCTTCTTTACCGCGCGCACCTTCGTTGACTGCATCGGTTAATACAAACAAATGGCCTTTGCGAGCCTCAGGTGCGAACAAATTATTTGGCATCGCACTATTAATGCGATCGCTCACATCTTGGCGCAAACCATTGACAATGCCAAATTGATAGGTTTGTAATTTATAACGTGACATTTAAGCGTTATTCCATATCGCAGTACTTAATCGTTGCACCCAATCAAGGTTGGTCATATCGAAATGCAGCGGCGTAATCGAGACATGGTTGTTGGCCACTGCGCCAAAATCGGTTCCATCGTCGGGCTTGCCTTCAGGCGCGGCCCCACCAACCCAATAATAGGGCCGACCGCGCGGATCAAGCCGTTTGATCAGCTCGTCGCGATAAATTCGATGGCCCAAGCGGGTAACTTTGGCATCGTTCACAATTTCTGCCGAGCCTTGCGGCACATTAACATTCAACAAAATATCGCTGGGCAATTGCAGTTCCATGGCGCTGGCGGCAATCCGGCGTGCCCAAGTGGCAGCTACGCTAAAATCGCTGCCCGGCTTGTAGCCATCAACCAGCGAAATCGCAATTGAACGAATGCCAACTACGAGGCCTTCCATGGCGGCGGCAACTGTGCCGGAGTAGAGCACATCGTGGCCTAAATTTGCGCCAAGGTTGATCCCCGAAACCACCAAATCAGGCTGATGATCGAGCACGCCCAGCAAAGCCAGGCCAACACAATCGGCGGGCGAACCATCGCAAGCGAGCGCTGGGCTGCCATCTGCAAGCTGCACTTCATTGATGCGCAACGGGGCGAACAAGGTGCGACTATGACTACCTGCGCTCCAATTGCGCTCAGGCGCAACAACAGTGACACGGCCAAGCTGCTCAAGTTGGCCTTTCAACGCCAACAAGCCAGGGCTATGCACACCATCATCATTGGAAAGCAAAATGTTCATGATCGCTCCTCAGGCCACCAGAGCCTGCTCATTCGCGGGCATTATAGGGCATTATGCCACGACATGCCAAACGCCGAGCGCTTGTCGTTGCCAACAAGCGCTCGGTTGCTCAATTTAGGGCGTTGTCACAGGAGTTGGTTGTGGTTGTTCAGGTATTGGCGATGGCTCAACGACTGGCGTTGGCTCAATAATAATTGTTGTTGGCACTGGCAGCACTGGCGTTGGCTGCGCTGGTGGCGCCGTTGGTTGCGCAGGCGGTGCGGTTGGTTGGCTGGTATCCGGCGAGCGAATACCCAAAATAATGACCGTATTCAGATCCACCGCCGAGCCAACTCCCGGCAAACTACTGACCACCGCATAGGCTGGATATTGATCAAAGACTGGGCCAAGCCGATCGCGGCCTTGATAATCGACCACAATCTTATCAGGCGCAAAGCCCAAGTTCATCAAGATTTGGCGGGCTTGGTTTTCGCCATAGCCAACCAAATTTGGCATTTGCACTTGGCCCGGCCCCAAAATTGGCGCGGTCGGGGTCAGCGGGTCTGGGGTTGGGGTGCCAGGGGTTGGCGTTGGCGCAACTGCATCACAGCTTGGCAGCTTATCGGGATCAACCGCCACCGGCGAATCTTCGCCATTGTCGTTGCGATCGCTGGTATAGCCCTTCCATTTGCTCAAATCAATCCGTTCGTCGTCGTTGCTTTCTGGCAACTTCCACACATAAATCGATGAGATTGCGCCTTCTGGATACTCAGCGCCAGCAACTGGGCGACAATAGGTCGCTGTTTCTTTGCCTTCAGCATCGGTGGTGGTAAGCCTAACCACCGAGATTTTTTCGTACAGGTCGCAGCGTCCACCAGAGTCTAAGCCATCGATAAATAGCTCGTCGGTGCGTCCGCCGAATGGGCCTGGAATTTCGCAAATTTCCTCGCGATACACGCCAGGATACGATTTTGCAAAGCTTTGGGGCATATTATCGATGCCGCCATAGAAGCCAGCCAAGCGATTCATAATTGCGTCGTTGGCAAAAATTGCTTCCATGGTCCGCGCCCAAATCACGCCCCCACCTTGGGTACTTTCCACTTGGGCAGTTTGTTCGTTATTGTTATTGCCCGTCCAGACGGTGACGGTGACAAATGGCGTAAAGCCCGAAGCCCAGGCATCGCGGAAATCGTTGGTCGTACCGGTTTTGACCGCTGCTGGCAACGAAAGTTTCAAGATGCTGTTAGTGCCGAAAATCGGGCGGCGCGCTTCGTTGTCGCTAATCATGTTGGTGATGATATGGTTCAAGCGCCCATCAACACACTGGGTTCCATTCGGCAAACGCGCACCTAAGCGATAATCTTCGCTATTAGGAATCACACATTTGCTGGTATCGCTGACTGGATCACTCTCTGGATTGGCCAGCGGGGTTGGCTTGAATTCCTCCAAGGTTTTGCCCCGAGAATCGGTAATTTTGAGAATGGGGGTTGGCGCAAAGTAACGGCCACCGCTGGCAACCGTATTATAGGCCGTCGCCAAATCCAACGGCGTTACTTCGCCACCACCAAGGGTTAGCGCCAAACCATAATAGCCAGGATCGTTGGCCAACACGTTAGGCGAAATTCCTAAGCGATGCAACAAATTCAAGGTTTCGGGAATACCTGCGGCCTTGAGACCTTTGACCGCTGGAATGTTCAGCGAGTTGGCAACCGCCGTGCGGGCGCGCAACGGGCCATGGAATTGATTATCAAAGTTTTGCGGCTCGTACTTGACCCCGCGTGGATTGAAGATCGTTGGCACATCCCACAAGACGCTGGCAGGTGTGATGCCACGTTGGCCCTTGGTTGCAACATATTGCTCCATGCCCGAAAGATAGGTAAATGGTTTCAAGGCCGAGCCTGGTTGGCGCAAGGCAGTGGTAACGTTCACCTTGCCATCAAGCACGTTGCCCTCTTCACCTGGCGTTGTCGTCGTCTCGGAAAGATCGTAGCCAATTGAGCCAACCATCGCCAGAATTTGGCCCGTGTTGGGCTGCATCACCACAACTGCCGCATTGTGAATGTTGCGATCAGCAGCATTGAGTTCTTGAATTCGGGTGTAGGCGATGGTTTGGGCCAAATCTTGGGTTTGCAAATCGAGGGTTGTGGTGATGCTCAGACCACCATTCGAAACCACCTCAGCACCATAGCGTTGTTGCAAATAATCCTTGACATAGAACACAAAGTGCGGTGCTAACAAACTGACTTCAGGCTTATCAAACTGTAAATCGGTAGCCACCGCCGCCCGAGCTTCGCGCTCGGTCACATAATTGTTGCGCACCATTTGGCGCAGCACTTCGATCTGACGGCCTTTGGGTGGCACAATCTCACCTTTAACATCATTGGCAAGATCGTACATTGGGTCGAGCCAAACATCCTTGGGCAATTTGAGGCCTTTGAGCACCAATTTATCATCGAGCCAAGGCATTGGATCATAGGTCGTTGGCAACTGGGGAATCCCACCAAGCAACGACGCTTGGGCTATATCGAGATCTTTGGCATCAATCCCAAAATAGTTTTGGGCCGCAGCTTGAACGCCATACGATAAGTTGCCATAGGGAATTTCGTTAAGGTAGAGTTCGAGAATTTCGTTTTTGCTATAAACCGTATTCAGCTCTTGGGCCAAAATAATTTCTTTAACTTTACGGCTATAGACATTGGGATCTTGGCGTTCCTCAGGCGTTAACACAATCAAGCGCACAACCTGTTGGGTAATCGTTGACGCACCACCAGCACCCACGCTTTGTTGGGTAATGTTGGCGAAGGTTGCCCGCGCAATACTGAAATAGTTCACGCCAGAGTTTTCAAAGAACGAAGCATCTTCGGCAGCGACCGTTGCATTAATCAAATGCTTAGAAACTTCATCCAGATTAACCGGAGTTCGCCGACCTTCACCGACAAATTCATACAGCAATGTGCCATTGCGATCATAAATTTTCGAGGCTTGAAAGGCGGTGTAGGTATGAATTTGATCAAGCCGTGGCTTCAAGTTGGCGGCAATTCCATTGTAGGTAACGGCCATTGCCACCCCAGCAACGGCTATAAAGACCAATCCAACTGCCAGCAAGCTGATAAAAGCAATGCCAATGCGGCGGCCCATCGAGCGCTGAGCGCCCTTGTTGCCAAGCCGCGAGGGAATAAACCTAGTTGTTCGGCGTTGTCGCCGTGAGATTACATTGCGAGATGTTTGACGCATAGTAGACACATACCCCTTTGATTCGGTGTGTGGTCGCCGGATATATAACAAGGCGGCTCGCGCCGCCTCGGATATTCTACCACGCTCAAGTTAGGAAGTTGCAAAAATTGAGGTTTTTTCAGCTCTCCATCAGTTGAACATCAGGCAAGCGCAGGCGCTAAACGAGCCATCGTATAGGCATCGACCAGCTTGCCGCCGCGATAGGCATAGTTGCGCAAGGTGCCTTCGACCGCAAAATCAAAGCGCTTGTAGAGCGTAATCGCTGGCGTATTGTCGGTAAAGACCACAATTTCGAGCCGCGTTAAGCCAAGCCAATTTTCGGCTAAATCGATAATTGCTGCCATCAAGGCTGCGCCAATGCCACGACCTTGGTAATCGTCGCGCACCGCTAGCTCCAGATCGCCTGCATGGCGGCGGCGACCCTCGCCAATTTCAAGGCTAATCACGCCCACAACCATGGCATCGATCGTAGCAACCAAGCGTGGCGTTTCGGTATCGGGATTTTCAACCCGCCGCCGCCAAACATCTTGGGCTGGAAATGGCACATGCAATGATCCATCAAGCACGTTTGGCCCGCTAAATATGGTCGCAAGGTCAAGGTAATCATCTGGCTCCAAGGCCCGAATGATAATATCCAAGCTTTTACTCATGAAACTACTTTCTCGAAAAACTCAGCTAACACGATATAAGGGTGTTTGGCGCAACGCGGCCAAATCTGCCGCCCCAGTACAAAACATACTGATGCGCAATTGATCAAGCATTGCCGAGATTGCTGCATGGACTGCATCGCTGCCGCCCTTGTTTTGGGCCAATAAATTTGGCGCAGCTGATGCACCCAAATCGGCACCGAGCGCAATTGCTTTGGCAATATCCAGCCCGCTGCGCACGCCACCAGAGCCAATAATACCAATTGTTGGCAAGGCTGCGCGCACCTGTTTAATCGCCTCGGTGGTCGGAATGCCCCAACCAGCAAACGTGCCAGCAGTAGTTTGGCCAGTTTTGCTTGGCTGGCGAAAGCGTTCAACTTCGCTCCAACTGGTGCCACCAGCGCCAGCAACATCGATCGCCTGCACGCCAGCCTCAACCAAACGCTTGGCCGCTTTGCTGCCAATGCCGTTGCCAACTTCTTTGGCAATCACTGGCACTGGCAAGGCCCGACAAAGCGCCTCGATTTTAGCCAATAAGCCAGCAAAATTGGTATCGCCTTCTGGCTGCACCGCCTCTTGCAAAGCATTAAAATGCAAAATCAGCGCATCAGCCTCAATCATATCCACAGCGCGCTGGCATTGCTCAATGCCATAGCCATAGTTGAGTTGCACCGCACCCAAATTGGCGAATAAGGCAATATCGGGCGCGACCCGCCGCACTTGATACGACGAAGCTAGGTTTGAGTCGAAGATGGCCGCTCGTTGCGAGCCAACGCCCATAGCCACACCCAAGGCTTGGGCAGCTTCGGCCAATTGTAAATTAATTTCCTCGGTTGGCGCAGCGCCGCCAGTCATTGAGCTAATTAGAAATGGCGCATTGAGCTTTTTGCCCAAAAATGTGGTGCGCAAATCAATGCTGTGCATATCCAATTCTGGCAGGGCATCATGCTCAAAATGATAGCTGCCAAAACCAGTTGTAATGCCTTTGGCGTTCACATCTTCATTAATCACAATATTCACATGATCGATTTTGCGGCCTTCGGTTGCAGTTTCTGTCATGTCCAGCCTCGTTATTCCTCATCAGCCCCAAAAAATTCAAGCCATTCGTCGATCTCATCGGGATGCACTGGCGGCGGTGGTTTGTGTAGCCGTTCGCCGGTGCTTGCCTGCGGGTTTTTGCCACCTCGCGAAAGCCGTGGCCGCCCATCAGCATCGCGCGGAATTGGGTCGGGCTGATCTTTGCGGCGCGGCGGCAGTTGCCAACGCTCAGGCGGTTGTGGCACAACAATTGGTTTAGCAGCTTGGGGCGAACGTCGTTTGGCCTGGGTGCCCGTGCGCTGCTGGCTTGGTTGGTTTGGCTTGGGTTTACGCGTCAGGTCAACTTTGCTCTCAGCACTCTCTTTATCAAAGCCAAAAAAATCAAGCCATTCTGGCAATTGATCTTGGCGCACATGGGCATGCATCTCTTGGTGCGTCGGTGCATTGGGATCAGCAGCGCCCATCGATTCGAGCAAAGCGGCAAAATCGCGAGCGTTAATCACCCGAGCGCCAACTGCATCGGCCACCGAGGTAATCGCACGGTCAGACGAAACCAGCACCCACTCGCTAGCACGGGATAAACGCACCAGCTGCGATTTGATCATCTCGTCTGCATCGCTTGGTGAGCGGGCAAAGCGCACAGTTACGCCACCGCCGCCGAGGGTGCGCTGGGTATATTGACCACGGTCAAAAACCACCGAAACGCTTACTTTGCGCGTAATTGCAAAGCGTTGCAGCAATTGCACTAATTTTGCTTCGTCATCAGGATCATTGAGGCGAATCGTCGCCAGTTGGCCGATTAAGTTATGGCCATCAATTAAATAGGGCATATACAGCCTCAGTTTGGTTGTTTGTATGATCCCCGTAGCCTACGGGCGATCAGCGTTTTTAGTTTTCACTGCTGCGCTCGGAGAACGCGGAGAAAGCATTTTCACGCTAGAAACGCCATGTGCCAGCGCTTGTCACAATGCTATAGGATATACATCATAACAAATAATTGGCTTGCTGGGCGGTCTTATTTGGTTGTTTGCGGTTAATTGTACGTCAAGGAGCAGGATATGCAGCATCAATCTGTGCGGCAATTGTTTGAAGCAGCCGAAATTCGAAGTTTATCACCATTGGCAGCCTATAGCGCGAACGCCAAACGCGATCAGCCTGAGCCAGCCTCGCCAGTGCGCACGGAGTTTCAGCGCGACCGCGACCGAATTTTGCATTCCAAGGCGTTTCGGCGGCTGAAACATAAAACCCAAGTTTTTATTGCGCCAATCGGCGACCACTATCGCACGCGTTTAACCCACACACTTGAAGTAACCCAAATTGCGCGCACAATTGGCCGCGCCTTGCTGCTCAACGAAGATTTGATCGAGGCGATTGGCTTGGGCCACGATTTGGGCCACACGCCGTTTGGCCATGCTGGCGAGGCCGCTTTGGCCAAAGCAATTGGCCGCAGATTTCGCCATAACGAGCAAAGTGTGCGCGTGGTTGAGCTGTTGGAGAAACATGGCGAGGGGCTGAATTTAACTCAGCAAGTACGCGAGGGCATTTATTCACACTCCAAATCGCGCAAAGATATTACCACCGCAACCTGGGGCACGGCCTCAACGCTCGAAGGCCAAATTATTAAATTGGCTGATAGCGTGGCCTACATTAACCATGATATTGATGATGCAATGCGCGCTGGCATTTTGCAACTCAATGATTTGCCCAGCGCCTATGTTGCCATGCTTGGCACAACCCACGCCGAGCGGATTAATACCATGGTCTGCGATATGATCGACCATAATTGGTGGGCACGTGGCGAGCAACCAGCGCCCAGCGATTTGGCCATCAGCATGAGCCCGCAAATTTTAGAGGCCACCAACGGCGTGCGTGAATATATGTATGCCAATGTCTACCTGCGTGGCCCTGCCAAAACCGAAGATGGCAAAGTCGATTATGTGATCAACACCCTGTATGAATATTATTGTAAGCATCCAGAATCGCTACCCAGCGATCTGCTGGCAATTGGCCAACAACGCGGCGAGCCAGTCGAACGCGCCGTCATCGATTATATTGCTGGCATGACCGATCGCTATGCCCTGAAAAAATTCAACGATCTGTTTATTCCAAAAACCTGGGATATGTAGAACGAGGGGTCAGGGTTCAGGGGCTAGGGGTCAGAAGTTAGGCTGTTGGCTTTCGGCGATGTGGTAAAAGGTACGATCAACGCAGAGGCGCAGAGAACCAATGCCTATTGGCGATAGAATATGGGCGCGTAGAACATAATCATAAAAATCTGTGGGCATCTGTGGCTAAAAACTTAACCTTCGTGCTCTTCGTGCTCTTCGTGGTTAAACAAAGCAAATATCCATTCTCTGCGTCTCTGCGTTAAAAACTAATGCCCTGCTCTCAATCCCCGCTCACGACCCCATGGCATATGTTCTATGCTGTTTGCTCTATGTTCTATATTCTTGGTTTATAATAGCGATCTATTGATACTTGACTAGACACAGCCAACTGTGGAGGTTTACCAGGTGCAAACGTATTTGTTTTCGGCAGAAGTTGTTTTGGGGATTGCCTTGATTACTTTGGTGCTTTTACAAGCCAAAGGCAATAGCGCCAGTGTGTTGGGTGGCCGCAACACCTCAGCCGCCTATCGTACTCGGCGCGGCGTTGAAAAAACCCTGTTTAGCGTAACGATTGTGATCGCCAGCGTATTGATTCTCTTGGCGCTGTTGCATCCCTTCTTATTAACAGTCTAAGCGTATGGTTCGACGTATTCGCTGGCAAATTGGAGCCACCTTGGTTTGTGCTAGTCTGATTTTGTTGTTGTTGGCGCACTTAGCGCTAGCAACAACAGCAGGCGGCGAGGCAGGCGTTGGCGGGGTCTATCGCGAGGCCTTGGTTGGCGAGGTCAACGATCTCAACCCCTTGCGCGGTAGCGCTCAAACCCGCGCCGAGGCCGACCTCAGTGGCTTGTTGTTCGAGGGCTTGACCCGGGTTGAGGCCACTGGGGTGGTTGTGCCTGATCTTGCAGAAAATTGGCAGGTCAGCAGCAACAACTTGGTCTATACCATGACCTTGCGCAATGATGTTCGTTGGCACGATGCCACGCCTTTCTCGGCCAACGATGTGATCTGGACAATCGACTGGATCAAAAGCCCACAATTCAATGGCGACCCAAGCCTCAAATTGGCCTGGCAAAACATCGCGGTTACGGCGCTCAATCCGCAAACTGTGCGCTTTAATTTGCCCGTAGCCTTTGCTCCATTCCTCAATCAACTCACTGTGCCGATGTTGCCGTCGCATCTGTTGCGCAACGCCACGCCCGAACAATGGCAAGCTTGGAACCAGCAGCCAATTGGCACTGGCAGTTTTCGCTTTGGCCAACGTGATGGCAATTTAATCGAATTGGTGGCAAATGCCGATTATCGGCCCAATATTCCCAATAGTCGCCCCAATTTGGAGCGGCTAGAGTTTCGGCTGTACCCAACCATGGAAGCTGCCCACGAAGCTTTGCGCCGCGATACGGTCGATGCCTTTACCTACGATGTGACAGAGCAAGGTGAATTGCCGCTGCCTGTTGGTTATCGGCGGGTTCGCGCACCATTGGCCGATTATGTCGTGCTGACAATTAATTTGCGTCGTCCGCCGCTTGATGATTTGCGCGTGCGCCAAGCCATCGACTATGCAGTTGACCCAAATAGCTTGATTGCCGACGTGCTGCAAAATCGGGCCTTGCCTTTGACCTCGCCAATTTTGCCCTCGTCGTGGGCTGTGGCCGATGAGCTGACTGGCTATATCGACGATCCAGAGCAAAGTCGCGCCAATGGCTTGCTGGATCAAGCAGGCTGGCAGCGCGATGAGCAAGGCTGGCGCCGCAAAGCAGGCCAATTATTGCGCTTTGAGTTGGTCAGCGCCAATAGCCCAGAACGCAGCGCCATTGCCGAGCGAATTCAGGCCCAATTGGCGACGGTTGGGGTTTCAACCAGCCTGCAATTGGTGCCAAGCAGCAATTTGCAAGATACGCTCAGTCAACATACCTTCGATTTGGCAATTCATGGTTGGTCAAATTTGGGCAGCGATCCCGATGTCTATGAATTATGGCATTCGTCGCAGGTCAACGCCGCCAACTTTGCTGGGCTTGAAGACCCAGCAATTGACGATTTATTGGTGCGAGCACGCCAAACCACCAACCAAGAGACGCGCCGCGAATTGTATGCTGAGTTTCAGGCCAAATGGCTGGCGCTTGCGCCCTCGGTGATGCTCTATCAGCCATTGTTGGAGCAGCAAGTCGCGCCATCAATTGAGGTGCTAGGGCTTGCGCCAATCAATCAGCAGGCCGAAGTGCTCTATCGCTACAGCGACCGCTTCCGGCGGATCGCCAATTGGTATCAAGTAACCACCCGTCAAGTGTTGCCCAACTTCCGCAATGAACCACAAAACGAACGCCCACGCTAAGCAGCTGGGCGTTGCGGCTTTTTTTAGGGTTGTTGATGAGAAAGGATCTATCACATGAGTACCCAAACGTTACCGCATTGGGATCTTTCAGTTGTCTACCCCAGCCTCGAATCACCAGAATTTGCCGAAGGCTTTGAAAAACTCAAGCACCAAGTCGCTGAGCTCAAAAGCTTGTTTGATCAAGCTGCGATTCAACGTAGTGAAAACCAAGTGCTTGATTCAACAACCATCGCAACCTTTGAAACAGTAACCAATGCGCTCAACCAAGCGCATGAGGCGGTAGCAACGACATTTAGCTATATCATGGGCTTTGTCGCCACCGACACCCGCAATACGGTCGCTCAAGCACGGTTCAGCGAAATGCAGCAATTGGGCATGCAGTTGCAACAATTGGGCATTCGTTGGGTAGCTTGGATTGGGGGCTTGGATGTTGAGCAATTAATCGCCCAATCGCCGCTAGCTGCCGACCATGCCTATGCCTTGCAAAAAGCCAAGCAAGAAGCAACCCACTTGATGTCGCCAGCAGAAGAAGTTTTGGCCGCAGAACTCAATTTGAGTGGCGCGAATGCCTGGAGCAAATTGCACACGGTCGTGAGTTCGCAGCTCAATGTGGCAGTCGAACTTGATGGCGAAACCAAGCACATGCCGATGAGCATGGTGCGCAACTTGGCGTTTGATCCCAAGCGCGAAGTGCGCAAAAGCGCCTACGAAGCAGAATTGGCTGGCTGGAAGCAGGTCGAAACGCCGCTGGCCGCCGCAATCAATAGCATCAAAGGCCAAGTCAACACCTTGGCAGGCCATCGTGGTTGGGCCACAGCGTTGGATGAGGCGCTGGCTGATAACAACATTGATCGCCAAACCCTCGATGCGATGCTAACCGCTGCCCGCGAAACCTTTCCAGATTTTCGGCGCTACTTGCAGGCCAAAGCGCGCTTGCTCGGTAGCGGCGAACGCTTGCCCTGGTTTGATCTGTTTGCGCCCATTGGCAGCGATGTAAGCACTTGGGAATATGCCGAATCCGAAGCCTTTATTTTGGAGCATTTCGGCAGCTATTCACAACGCTTGCGCGATTATGCCGCCCGCGCCTTTGATGAAAACTGGATCGATGCTGAGCCACGGGCTGGCAAACGTGACGGGGCTTTTTGTATGCGCTTGGTTGGCGATGAATCACGCATCCTGAGCAACTATAAGCCATCGTTCGCAGGAATGCGAACCCTTGCACATGAGTTGGGTCACGGCTATCATAATCTTAACTTAGCTGAAGCCACGCCATTGCAGCGCCAAATTCCCATGACCTTGGCTGAAACCGCCAGCATTTTTTGCGAAACGATCGTGCGCAACGCAGCCTTGGCCAAAGCCGACCCAGCCACCCAGTTGGCAATCATCGAATCGTCGCTGCAAAATAGCTGCCAGTTGGTCGTCGATATTAGCAGCCGCTTTATCTTTGAGCAAAGCCTGTTCGAAGCCCGCCAAGCCCGCGAGCTAAGCGTGCAAGAAATTAACGATCTGATGCTCAAAGCCCAAGCTGAAACCTATGGCGATGGTCTCGACGAACAGTACTATCATCAGTATATGTGGGCAGTTAAAGGCCATTACTACAGCGCTGAACGCTCGTTTTACAACTATCCCTATATGTTTGGTTTGTTGTTTGGCTTAGGCTTGTACGCCCAATATGTGGCAACGCCCGACGAGTTCCGCGCCAAATACGATGATTTATTGGCTGCTTCGGGCAAGGCCGACGCTGCAAGTTTGGCCGAACGCTTTGGAATTGACATTCGGACACCAGATTTTTGGCGGGCTAGTTTGGCTACGGTCAAGGCCGACATCGACCGCTTCGTTGAGCTAAGCGAGCAATTATTGGATGCTCCCGCCAACTAACGAAGCCACGTCCGCCAATGCACAAGGAGTTTTAGCTATGCGACGCAGGTTTGTGCTATTGGTGCTCATGGTTGTAGTGGTTGGATGTGGTGGGGCGCAAGCACCCAAGGCCAAAATTATTGCGCTGTTGTTGCCGGAGCAAACCACCAAGCGCTACGAAACCGTCGATCGGCCATGGTTCGAGCGTGAGATGAAATTGCTCTGTGATGATTGTCAGGTGTTGTACTACAACGCCCAAAATGATCCAATGCTGCAACAACAGCAAGCAGAACAGGCAATTAAGGCTGGCGCACGGGTTTTGGTGCTCGATCCGGTCGATTCGGTCGATTCACGCACGATTGCCGATCATGCTGCCGATCAATCAATTCCCGTCGTGGCCTATGATCGGCTAATTTTGAATTCGCCTGGCGTGACGGCCTACATTTCGTTTGATAACCAAAAAATCGGCGAATTGCAGGCCGAAAGCTTGGTTGCTGGCTTGACCAGCCGTGGCATTACGAATCCCAAAATTCTGCTGCTGCACGGCGCGCTCAACGATAACAACGCCAGCGAATATAAGCTAGGCGCCAAAAAGGTCTTTGATCCGTTGGTGGCAGCAGGCAAATTGACGATTGTTGGCGAGTTTGATACGCCAGATTGGCAGCCAACCGAAGCGCAGCAATATATCGAACGCATGCTGGCTGCCGGCGATCAGATTGATGGGATTTATGCTGCCAACGATGGTACTGCTGGCGGCGCTTTAGCCGCTGTGCAAGCTGCCAAACTTGAGCCATTGCCCTTGATTACTGGCCAAGATGCAGAATTAACCGCCGTGCAACGCATTATCACTGGCGAACAGCATATGACAATTTATAAGGCACTGCGGCCTCAAGCAGAAACTGCCGCCAAAATTGCCCATGCTTTGCTCGTTGGCCAGCTGATTCCAACCAACTTGGTCAACAATCGCACAGTCGCCAACGGGATTATCGATGTTCCGGCAATTTTGCTTAACCCAGTCGTTGTGACCAAAGCGTCAATCAAGGATACGATTATCAACGACAATTTTTGGTCGCCGCAACAACTGTGCCCAGTCAAATTAGTTCCCGCTTGTGAAGCAGCAGGCATCAAGCCCTAAACAACAATCAACATCACACCACAACACCCGATCTGCCTGTGCGGTCGGGTGTTTTTGCGAGGAAATAGCTATGTCAACCAAGTTACGGCGAGGTTTGGAGTTTGGTCTTGGCCTGATTATCTTAATTGGGTTGATTTGGTTCAATAATCAGCCCAGTTCAAATCAACCAAACACCAGCCCAACCAACGCCCCAACCCTCGAAAGCAGTTCGCGCGGCTTGCCATCGAGCACGCCTCAGCGCCAACAAGCGACCACGCGACCACGCCCAACTGCAACAGCCAAACCAACCACACGACCTCGCCAAACTGCTGTGCCCAGCAAACCCACGCCACGGCCAACCGCCCAAGCAACCCGCATACCCGAGCGCGATTCGGCGGGCTTGCGCTATGTGGCGTTTGGCGATTTGCCAATTCAAGCCCAAGAAACGATTGAATTAATCGAGCAGGATGGGCCGTTTCCCTATAGCAAAGATGGCGCGATTTTCAGTAATCGCGAGCAAATTTTGCCTAGCAAGCCGCGTGGCTACTATCGCGAGTACACAGTCGAAACGCCTGGCTCAGCAGATCGTGGCGCACGTCGCATTGTGACAGGCGATAATGGCGAGTTGTATTACACCGATGATCATTATGCAAGTTTTCGGAGGGTGCGCCGATGAAACTCCTCAATTTAGCCCGCGATCCAGCCCAATCTGGCTTGTATCGGGTGCAAGCATCGCACATCGCCCGCTTATTGATGGGCGTGCAACAGCTGAAGCTTCAGCTTATCGAGCTTGATGGGCGCGAAATTAGCAGCAAGCCCGATTTGCTGTATGCCTGCGCCCAAGCCTTACAATTTCCGGCCTATGTTGGCCACAATTGGGATGCGCTCGAAGAAGCGTTAAATGATTTAAGTTGGTTAGATGCGCAGGGCCTGATTATTATTTTTTATGAGGCCGATCAATTGCGCCGTCATGACCATGGCGCATGGCAAATTTTCTGCGAGATTGCCCAAAGCTGTGTTGAACAATGGCGCAGCCAAGGTCAGGTCTGGAGCATCTGGTTTAGCGGCTTGGAGTATAGCCAGCCTGAGCTGATCGACTTGGCTGGGGTTTTGAATGAGCCAAATCTGAGCGAATAAGCAACGAGCGTTGGGCAAATATCCCAACGCTCGCAACATTCAGCTTACTTAATCACAAAGCTGGTCGTCGCAGTTTGGCCGCTGCTGAAGCTGGCGCGCACATTATTGCGCCGCCCACTCGATTGATTGCCAACCTTGAACTGAATCGTTGCCACGCCCGAGCTATCGGTTAATGCGATCAGCGATTGAGTTCCGCTGGCCAAATCGATTTCGACGGTAGCAGTTGTGCCGCTCTTGGGTTTGCCAGTGATCGTCAAGCGCACGCAGACCGTTTGGGTTGCGTTGCTCTCAATCTCAGGGTAAACCACCCAAGCCTGCGCACCTTCGGCAACCGTTGGCGCGTTCATGGTGCAATTGGCGGTGCTTGGTGGCTGGGTGGTTGGCGGCGCGGTTGGTGGGGCAGTGGCCCGCACTTCTTTGCCCAACAAGCCCAACAACACCTTAAAATTATTCGGATTATTGGGATGCCACTCGAAGCGAGCGCGTTCAAACCATTGGGTTTCAACCAAATCGCCGCTACTATTGCGCTCCATTTTTGGCTCGGTCAGGGGCAAACCAAACAATTGCAACGAACGGGCATAGGCATCAAGGCCATCAATTTTTAAGCCATTGGCTTGCCAATAACTTTTGAAGCCAATCCCATTGCCTTGATCACAGACATTGTGGCCTGTTTCTTTGAACCACAAACAGCCTGTTTTTGGCCCAGCTTCAGCGGGGTCTGGCTGGCGGCCAAGTTGGCTCAAGCGATCTTTGCCCAAGAGGCCAAGCAACACTTCGTAGGGCGTGCCCGTATTTTCTGGATGCAACTCAAAACGATTGCGCTCCATCCATTGAGTACGATAAACCTTGCCAGTCTCGCGGTTTTGTTCGCGGTTGACCGTGGTGATTGGATAGCCAAAGACCGGCAGGCCACCGTTTGCTTCCCAATAATCGCTAAATGGGTCGCTCAGACAATAGGGGCTTTGATCTTCGGGAAAACAGACCTCATGGGCCGCTGTGGCTTTGGGCCAAAGGGTTAACCCCAAAAGCAATGATCCAAGCAGCAACAGACGCTTTGGCATATCAATCACCTTCCTATCGTACAATTATAGGCTTATTACTCGATATGATATAGATTAAGCAGGTTAAGCTGGCCACCGTAACAGCAGCCAGCCAAACTGGAAACCAAACTCACGGCAGATCAAAAAGCACAGAGCTTGTTGACCACGGGCAACTGTTACAGCTTAGAAGACTTGCGTGAATGGAGGAACTTTGAGTGCCATGTCTTTGCCCAATAAGGCGCGAACTGCATCAGCACCGGGGTAATCGACTGGGCCGATAAAGCCTGTGCCGCCTTGCAAGAATGGCCCAAGCACCGGAACCGCGTCGGAGACGTTGTAGAAGATTGGGGCGGGCAGGGTGTTTGGATTTGGCAAATAGCCACCGATTTCACGGGTCAAGGCCAAGTGCTCGGCTTCGGTCGCGGCGTGCTGCGCAGTGGTGGCGGCAATCCGTGGCTCGCCAAGCTCGGCAAAGCGGCGGGTAGCTGCCAAATATGCGCCAGTAAAGGCGGTTTCTGCTGCCATAAAGGTGTTGGTATTGACCCCAAAATCGCTCAAGAACTTAGCTGGAACATAGAACTTGTCGGTAAGCGCCTTACCACCAAAGCTTTCTACTACTTCAAGGTGATGCAATTCTGCGCTCAGTGCATACTTCAGATACAACAATTCTTCGTCGGCCAGCCCAAATGGATTGCCCTTGATCGTGTTGTAATACGAGGTGATTGCCAAGCGCTCGGCGGTAGCAGCCAACGAAACGATTGTGAGTGGGGTATCTTTGGCATCATGGTTTTGAGCGTTGTAATCGGCTGCTGAAACATCATGCAAACCGAACATCGAGGCAAAACTTGCGACCGCAACTCCACCGCCTACACCTTTTAAGAATCCGCGACGTGAGATACTCATAGGTTGCCCTTCCTAACAAAAAATATGCTCAAACACCATTCTGTTGTGTGATGTTCTTGTAGAGATATTCGCCGCTAATCCCATTATGGATGTATTGATTATCTCACCCTTTGGGGGGATATTTTGATCTATGCTCAAGCCAAGCACCATGCTATACTGACCAATGGATGATGTTGTCACGGAGATGATCCATGGAACAAGAAGCCAAATACCGCGCAACGCAGCCGATCCGTCCGAAACAACTTGAGGCTGTTAATATTGCGCCTTTTAGCCTCAGCGAGCGGGTTACCGTCGAAATCCGCGATAGTATTTTAGATACCGCGAGCCGCCAATTAAACCAGCAACGCTATACCTTACGCATTCGCCGCATCGATCAGCAATTGTGGCTAACCCTCAAATTGCCGGGCAAAGTTGAGGGCGCAGTTCATCAGCGCCAAGAATTCGAGCACGAAATTACGCCGAATGTGCGTGATCATCCTGAATTGTGGCCAAGCGAGATTCGCGAACCAGTGCAAGCATTAATTGGCGACGAGCCATTATTGCCAATGCTGACGGTGCGCAATCGGCGGCGGCTCTGGCGAATCGAGCGTGATGGCGAGGAGATTGCCGAATTGGCTCTTGATCGCGGCTCGTTAATCAGCGGCGAGCGCTCGTTGCCGTTCCATGAGATCGAAATTGAACTCAAAGGCGTTGGCACTGCTGCCGATCTGGCGGTGCTGGCCTCGATCTACACCACCGCATTGCCGTTGGAGCCAGAAACCCGCTCCAAGAGCCAGCGCGGCATGTTGTTGCTCAATCATGCCGAAGATCAAGACCAGCTCAAACAAGCAGTTGAGCGCACGCCTATGGAGGCAGGCAACAACTTGGCCGAAGCAGGTCGCGCAATTTTGGCCAAACATGTGTTGAAATTGCATAAAGCTTGGCCGATAGCCGTCATTGGCGATGATTCAGAGGGCGTGCATCAGATGCGGGTAGCAACTCGCCGCTTGCGCACAATTTTGGCAATTTTGGGCGAAACGCTGTATGAGCCAGAAATTGTGGCCAAATTGCGCCGCGGCCTGCGCCAATGGGCCAGTATGTTGGGTGCTGTGCGCGATGCAGATGTCTTTTTGGGCAAGCTTGAGGAGCATCGGGCAACGCTCGAAAAAGCAGAACAAGCAGGCTATGAACCGTTGATCGCAGCGATCAGCCAGCAGCGCGATGCGGCACGAGTTGAATTATTGGGCTTTTTGGAAAGCCGCAAGGCCAGCAAATTTGCCCAGCGTTTGACCGATTTTGTGCTGACCGCGGGCGCTGGCGTGCGCGAAGCCGAAACTGATGAAGGCCGTGTTGAGCGCAGTTTGGTGCGGCATTGGGTTGGCAGCACAGTTTGGAGCCACTACGAGCGCATTCGAGCCTATGATGTGATTTTGAACGATGCGCCAGTTGAGAGCTTGCACCGCTTGCGGATTGAAATTAAGCATTTGCGCTATACGCTGGAGTTATTTAGCGCTGCTTTGGCTGATGAACACGAATCGCTGCTTGAGCAGTTAGTCACCGCCCAAGATTATTTAGGCGATTTGCAAGATGCTGAGGTGGCGTTGGGCTTGGTTAGCGAAGCCTTGGCCGAAAATCCCGATAACAGTGCTTTGTTGGCTTACCAAGCAGCCAAGCAGCACGAGCATGATCAGCTTCAGCTGAATGCGCCAAAAGCGCTACGCCCGTTGTTTGATCTGCCATTCCGCCGCCGCTTAGCCTCGATTCTCTCGAAATTGTAATAACGAGGGATCAGTTGTTGGGGGTCGGGGATCAGCAGAACATAGAACATAGAGCATAGAACATAAAAATAGGCTATAGGCTATTAGACGAATGCTTTCGCAACTGTTCCAATAGCCTATAGCCTATAGCCTTCATTCCTACTTCACGCCACCAAAGGCGGCAAAACAACTATTTTTGTGCAAAATATCGAGCTTTTGAAAGCCGACGCTGCGCAAAACATCAATTTGCCACAGCAATGGGCGCGGCGAATCTTCGATCTCAATATAGTTAAAAACCTCATCGCGATAGGCTTCATTGCGAAAATCGCTGAGATATTGGCCATAGCGCTGCCACATTAATTCATGCACCGCCTCGCTGGAATGCTCAACCAAATCGAAAATCCACAACGAGCCGCCTGGGCGCAAGGCTGCATAACATTGAGCAAATACCGCCTGCCATTCAGCATCGTCGCGCAAGTGGTGAAACACGGCTGCGGCCACGATAATATCAACCTGTTCGTTGCCTAATTCAAGCTGGCGCACATCGCCTTGCACAGCAGTAACCAAGCCAGTCGTCGCAGCGCTGACCCGTTGCTGCGCTCGCTCAAGCATTGGCAAGCTTAAATCGATCAAGGTTACATCGCGATTAGGCAATTCTTGCAGCAAGCGCAAGCTATAGTTGCCAGCACCGCAGCCAATATCCAAAATATGCTGCGCATTGGGCGTGGTGGCGGCGGCGGCTTGGGCGACAAGGGTCAGGCCTAAGGGAGCATCGACGGTTGCCGATTGACCGGTTTCCAAATTCGAGAAGCGCTCAACATCAGCATCGAAGCGAGCGCGAATAGCCTCAACTGTTGATTTGGCCATGGGAAACATCCTCAAAACACAAAGAAGCTTCAATTGAGCTATTCTAGCAGGCTTGAGAAATTATGAAGGATGAAGGATGAGGGATGAAGGGGCGAGGGATCAGGATTCAGGGTTCAGGAGCACACTTCAACGCAGCGGCGCAGAGATATGATGGCTATGGGCTATGGGCTATGGGCTTTCAGAACAACAATCTGAATAATCTGTGCCAATCTGTGGCTAAAAATAATTATCATTCGTGGAATTCGTGCAATTCGTGGCTAAAAACCTAACCTTCGTGCTCTTTGTGTCCTTCGTGGATCATATGTTTAACGTAGCGGCGCAGAGCATGTATGACTATGGGCTGTAGGTGCTGGGTTAGTAGAAAAACAATCAAACAAATCTGTGCCAATCTGTGGCTAAAATACTTTTTCGTGGAATTCGTGGCTAAAAATAGCTCTTCGTGGTTTCGTCGCCCAACCCGACTTACTCGATAGTCGTCAATTTGATTGACAATCCTGGGGCGGGCTTACCACGTAAACGGCGTAAGCCTTCTTTGAGTGCGCCAAGCAGCAAGCGTGGTGGCGACAGCAGATTGATGCTTAGACCATTGCGGCCATCGGTCGCTTTTGATGCTAACCAAACTGCTTTTTGGGCGGGCACGCTGGGCGGGTTGCCCCACATGCGCAGAATCGTGTTGAGGGCTTTGAGTTTGGCCTCGTAGCCAGCCATCACCTCGACATTGGTCAGCATATCGGTGGTCATCAAGCCTGGGTTAAAGCCCAAAATTTCGATGCCTTGCTGCTGATGTTCTTTTGCCAAAGCAAGCGTAAAATTGCGCACCCAGCTTTTGCTCGCACCATAGGCAGTTTGGAAGGGAGCAGGCCCTGTATCGCCACGCCCAAACAAATTGATTAATTTGCCATGGCCTTGGCTTTGAAAATGTTTCAAGGCGCTAATTGAGCCATGATAAGTGCCCAGAATGTTGGTATCGATCACCCGCCGATAATCACGCGGGCGAATTGCCACGGTTGCGCCATAGGGGCCGGAAACTCCAGCATTGTTGACCCAAACATCGAGCTTGCCAAATTGGGCAAGCGCTTGATCGCGCAAGGCTTCGACCGCTGCCAAATCGCCAACATCGCAACTGAGAGCGAAAACGTTGCTGCCATGGCGTTTGAGTTCGGCAAGGGCTTGCTCAAGGCTAGCCTGATCGCGGCCAGCAATCACAACCTTGGCTCCTTGGCGTAGCATTGCCTCGGCCATGGCCAAACCCAGCCCACGGCTGCCACCAGTAATCACAATCACTTTATCGATGAGTTTCATCGCCAACTCCTAAAAATGCCTGCAACTGTGCATGTTCATGCAGATCGTTCAGCAGCAAATCGGGCTGGTGCTCGGCAAGTTGCTCAAGGCTAAATTGACCGCTGGCCACAGCAACTGAGCGTGCTCCGGCAATTTTGGCGCAGCCAATATCAAACGGCGTATCGCCAATCACCACCACATCGGCGAGCGTGCCTTGCCAACCAGCCGCTTGCGCTCGTTGAAAAGCTACGGGTACTAACTCGTTGCGGATGTGATTATCCGAGCCAAACGCGCCCCAATCCCAGCGAAAATAAGTGCAGAGGCCCACCGCATCAAGCTTAATTCTGGCGGTGCGCAGCATATTGCCTGTGAGCAGCGAGTGAATTGTGTGGGCTTGAAGTTGGCTCAACGCAGCCTTCACGCCAGGCAAAATCGTGGTTTCGCGTTGCAGATGCTCAAAGCGAGCGTGTAATTCGCCTTCGTAGACCGCATAAAATTGTTCAAGCCGCTCAAGAATCGCCGCTTCTTCCCACATATGTAGCAACTCGCGGACGATCAAGCCATCGGTTTTGCCTGCGGTCGAGCCAAGCGGCAAATCCAATTCGTAGACACGCTGAAACGCGGCCTTGAAAGCTTCAAGACCGCGTCCATGTCCCCGAATCAGGGTTCCATCAATATCCCAAAGCAAGAGTTTCATTCTTCGGTTGGTTTCCCATTTACAAGGTCGGCCAGCGGCTGCACCAACTCGCCCAAGCTGCGAAATTGTGGCCCTAGCTCAGTTTCGCTCAGCGGAATATTGACTGGCACAGTTAAGCTGACAGGTACTGACGATTCAAGTGGAATTGTCATGCTCAGATAGACAGGCAATTCCAAGCCTTCGGGCAAGTTCAAGGCCACGCTGGCTTTGAGGTAGCCTACGCCGGGCAGCGTAATATCAGCGGGCACTGATAAAGGCACTGCTTGGGTCACGCGCACATTGGTATTTTGGCTAACTGGCACTTGCAAGCTAATTGGCAAGCGCTCATTCAAGGGCACGCTGGCTCTAATCGTGGCATTGTTGAGGCCGTCAATCGTATCGGTCAATTTGGCAATGGTGGGTTTGAGTGGAGCCAAGCCCGTTTTATAGCCAAACAGCGCGACCGCTAAAATGATCAAGCCAATAATGAGCACAATGTTGAGGATAAAGGAGGTCATGATCATAAACTTGTACGAGCGATCAATATCGACTCGTTCGACAACGTTGGTATTGGTCGAATCGGTGGATTTGCGGTTGCGACTGGCCACGTCAACCTCCTTGCAGTGCCTCGAAGGGGAATATTTAGCAGCAGTATACCACAGCCGATCGTTGCTTGTCATAGCTATTCTAGGATTAGATGTTGCTCGCCACCGCTATACCTCAGAATGCACAAGCTTTTCAGCTCTTGCATCCCTTGCTCCCAACACAGCATGTGAGCAGGGGCAGCGTTTTGCTATGAAAAAAAATCGCTGCTCTCGTGGAATTGCCGTGATTACATGCGTTGAACTGGCAAGCGTGCACGCCTAGAATTGCGCTGCTTTGTGTTCATCGTCCGGCGGTGACCATGTGGTGGTGTGCACGAGAAACCTCGTGTCCTTGAGAAGATCACCTTGGTCTCCCTCAAGAGTTAATCTTCCCGTCATACCTCGCTCGAGAATAGGCGCGCTCCGATTATACAGTTCAATCGCGATCACCACGAAAGAGCCATCGTCACCCATGGACGTTTCGTCGGGAAGGCGAATTTCTAGGCGATCCCCAATATAAATATCATTGATTGCTCGTCCAATTACATCCCAATAGTGTAAAAAATGAGGCTCAACGTCTAAGTCAAAACGGTATAAGTCAAAGGCTAACTCGTTCATGGCATCTCCCTAGTCCTTGCTCAACCCATGATCGTAATTGTTCAAGAGTGAGTTGCAGTCGTCCATTGGTATACAGCAGGGATAGATATTACTATAGCATGCAGTATCCAGCTTGCCTATTGAGCGTTACGAGCCATGCTTGCTGTTTGGCAGATTGCCCAATCTTGTATACTTTCCACAATAATTTGGCCGTCAGCTTATGGCAATCTGACCATAGTTCATGGTTTTAAACCAGCCTATAATCAATGGTATAGACCAGAAGTGGTCTGGTGTGTCCGTGACTGGCGTGCGGCGGTGGGAGTCCCGGCCCTCCGCCCAGCCGAAAGCAGACACCACGAGGTAGCCAATTCCTATGCAACAAGCACCAGAACCCGCAAAGCTCTTCGATTTACCGCCTCATGATGTTGGTTGGGAAGGAATTCTCTTTTTCAGTGCAGGCTATATCTTGGCAGCCTTGGTGCTGTTTATGATTTTGGGGGTTACACTAGCAAGCATTCTGCTGGTTGGCTGCCTGTTGGCGTTCTTGGGGATTAATTTCTGGCACTAAGGTTTAACGATTAAGCCGCTGGATCGCAAATGATCCAGCGGCTTTTTGGCTTATTTCGTAACTAATGGCAAATAGACCCGAAAACTTGGGGGAACGGCAGTTACCGTGGTAGTTGCGGTAGCAGTGTTGGTTGGGCTAGTGGTGGCGGTGTTGGTTGGGCTGGTCGTGGCGGTATTAGTCGCAGTAATAGTGATGGTTGGCGTAGGCGTTGCGCACAAGGCTTGGGCACCATCGAGCTGGCCACGAACCTCGCCACCAGGGAAATTTTCAGTGTGGATGTTAATATAGGTTTGACCAGCCAAAATATTGGCTTCTTGATTTTCAGCGTAGTTGATTGTGCCAACTTTGCTTGCCCCAAGCGGCAGATTAAACAACACCCCTGCGTTTGCTCCGCGTGGTGCAAAGCCGTGAATATGGGCCGCAGTTTCAGCGCTGCTCAAATCGTGATAGGTAATATTGTAGCTGAGTGTATTGGCAACGGTATTAATCTCAATCGTGCCCATCGCCATGCCTTTGCTGCCAGTTGGTGGCACTTCTTGCGAGCCATCGGCAATCACCGACATTGTGATACAACTTGGCGGTGGGGTGATAATTGGAGTTAAACTTGGCGTTGCAGTCCCAGTTTCGGTGGCGGTTGGCGTGATGCTGGGAGTGGCGGTTTCGGTTGGGGTGGCGGTTGGCGGCGGGCAAAGCGTAGCGCCATCAAGCTGGCCGCGAATTTCGCCCCCAGGGAAATCGCTAGTATGAATATTGATGTAGGTTTGGCCCGCTAAAATGCCAGCTTCTTGATTTTCGGCGTAGTTGAGTGTGCCAACTTTGGGCGAGCCAGTCGGCAGCGTGAATAATACGCCTGCATTGCTACCACGTGGCGCAAAGCCGTGAATGTGAGCAGCAGCTTCGGCGCTGCTTAAACCTTGGTAGCTAATGTTGTAGCGCAGGGTGTTGTTGACGGTATCAACATCAACCGTACCGCTACCAGTGCCCGTACTAGCAATTGGCGGCACTTCCTGAGCACCATCAATGCTGACGTTAAAGCGCAAACAGCTTGGAATAGGCGTTGCCGATGGGGTGGCGGTTTCGCTTGGCGTTGTCGTATCTGTTGGCGTTTCGCTTGGCGTAGCCGTATCCGTTGGCGTAGCGGTTTCGCTTGGCGTAGCTGTGTTGGTTGGGGTGGCGGTGGCTTGATTCGCCGCCGGAATGACCACAATGCCCCGCAAGGCAGTATTGGTTGCAGCAGTGACAATTGGTTGCAACGCCGCCGCATTAATTGGCTGATTGTAAGCAGCAGTATCGGTTAATTTGCTGATTGTGTTGCCACTACGGGTCAGATATAAATCAACGCCATTTGCGCCATTATCTTGGGCCGTAACATGAAATGCAGTGCTGGGAGTAGCCCAAACGCCTTGTAACACCCAGCTTGTGCCATTAAATGAAAATTTGCGCAGATTAGTCATATCGTCGGCCACATATAGCGTGTCAACGCCAGCCACACTTGGTTCGCGATCCAAAAAGACGAAGCCATAGGCCGAGGTTGAGCTGACAATTTGAGTAATGCTTTGACCGCTAGTGGTTGGCAAGCCTGTGCCAATTTGATAAACGCCTCGCGATGTTGCTGCCGATGATGAAAAATAGAGATTACCACCAAAGGTATGGACAACCCGGGTGTTGGTTGGAGTAATTAACGTCGTGGTCGTGCCAAGACCATTAAGGTAGCGCACGCCAGCAGTGCTACCAGTTCCGCTTGACCAAACGTTGCTCCCAGTGCCAGTCGCCCCGCGAATATTATTGCCACTGTAGGCATCATTTACAGTATTCGATAGGTCAAGAATGCCGCCTAAAGTAACCCGGCCCACCACTCGATTGACGGTTGCACTGGTGGTAGCAGCAACGCTGGCCGTGCCTGCATCGGCATCATAGCCCGCCAAAAGTAATGATTGACCATCGCCAGCAAGGCTGAGCGAGCCTTCCGAAGTTGCCGTACCAGCCATTGTAAGCCGCCGAGTATTGCCATTCAGGCTGCTTGGCAAGCCAATTGATTGAACCAACAAGCCGCTCGGTGTATATTCATCGAGAAAAACCGCTGCCGCAGCACTTGAAAGCGTGCTCGCCCCCGCGCCTACGCGCACGACGACGATATTGCCTGGAGTAAAGCCGCCACCGCCTTGAGTAGTACGTGGCGCAGCTTGGGCTAAATTCAGGCCAACAACCAAGCTAAACAGCGCAAGCAAGGTTATCAACGAGAACCTACGAGGTGTCCGAACATGATTCAGCACACTGAACCTCCTTAATCAAAGGAAACTTCCCATCATTCAGCACTGTGACAACCATTGACACAGCGTTGAGTGATTCTTAAGCTGTATGATATGAGCATGTTATGAAGATGCAATAGCCAACGTTGTGTGAATATGAGGACTAATCAATGTCATTAACGATTCCTGCTTTGTGGCAACCAGTGCTTGCCGAGGAAACAACCAAGCCCTATTGGAGCCAGCTTGAAGCATTTGTTGCTGCCGAACGCGCTGAACATCAGGTTTTTCCACCAGAAGATCAGGTGTTTTCGGCCTTGGAATTAACCTCGCCTGAACAAACCAAGGTTTTGTTATTGGGCCAAGATCCCTATCATGGCCCCGGCCAAGCCCATGGCCTCTGTTTCTCAGTGCTGCCTGGCATCAAAGCACCGCCATCGCTCAAAAATATGTTCAAAGAACTCAAAACCGATGTGGGTTGTGTGGTGCCGAATAACGGCTATTTGCTGCCCTGGGCCAAACAAGGCATGTTGATGATTAACGCCGTAATGACGGTTCGCGCGCACACCGCCAACTCGCATAAAAATCGGGGCTGGGAGAAATTTACCGATGCAGTGATTCGCCAAGTTAATGCCAAAACCGAGCATGTGGTGTTTGTGTTGTGGGGAGCCTATGCCCAAAAGAAGGCCAGCTTAATCGATAGCAATCGGCATACGATCATTCAATCGGCGCATCCTTCGCCGCTCTCCGCTGATAATGGCTTCTTTGGCAGTCGCCCATTCTCAACCATTAATGCAGCACTTGAAGCCCATGGCCAAAGCCCAATCGATTGGCAAATTCCAAATTTATAGCCTAAAACGCAGCAAGGGCTGATCGGCAATAATCCGATCAGCCCTACTGAGCAATGGGTTTGGGCTAACGATTCATGCGGTTGTGTAAAAAGAGCAAAATAATCATAAACAACATCAACCCAGTTAAGCCAGCAAACATGGGAAACGCCAGCGCAAAATTGCCACTATATAAACCGTTGAGCGCTACAGCAAAGAAAATGACCATCACAACGCCAGTGATATACATAAAGCGCCGTGGCCATGGTGATGGTTTTGGAGAACGCCGAGACATACTTTGCCCCTTTCAAAAGTTGCCAACGCGGCATGGCTAGAGCCGTAGTGCCGCGAGCTTATCGCGGATCTCCTCAATCATAAATGGTTTTGCCAGAAATTGGGTTGTACCAGTAGTCCCAAATTGTTGGCTCACATGGTGCTCATTATAGCCGCTCATAATCACCACTCGCACTTCAGGCTGAATTTGCTTGAGCACGGCGAGGGTGCTTTGGCCATCAAGGTCGGGCATGGTCAGGTCGAGAAACACGCCAGCAATATGTTGATAATGCTCACGGAACAAGCTAATGCCCCGATTGCCACCTTCTGCAAGCAAGGTTTCGTAGCCCAAGCGCCGTAAAATGCGATCAATCACCATGCGCACATCTGGCTCATCGTCGATGACCAGAATTTTGCCTGGGGCTGAAACTGCCAGATTTGGCGCTTGGGGAATACCTTCGGTTTGCACATTTGCTGGCATAATTGGCAAATACATGCCGATCGTCGTGCCCTGTTGTGGCCGACTTTTGACCGCAATGCTGCCACGATGGCCACGCACAACACCCAGCGTAACCGCCAAGCCAAGCCCGCGCCCAGTAAACTTGGTGGTAAAAAACGGGTCAAACATACGCGAGATCGTTGCGTGATCCATGCCCAAGCCATGATCGCTAATTTCAATCACGATATAGTTGGCGGGCACAAAGCTTCCGGTCGTGTAGGTATGGCCTTCGGGCGCGCCTTGCAGCTCGCGCACGCTGGTTGTAACCCGAATTGGGCCGCTGCTCGATGCTTCAAGGGCGTTAATTAACACATTGCTGATTGCTTGGCGCAAGTGTTGTTGATCGCCCTCAATTGCTGGAATATCGGGCGCTAGCTCGCTTTGAATTTGGCGTTGCTGGCTCAAGGCCGAGGGCAAGAGCCGAATTGAGGTTTGCACTACTTCGTTGATCAACAAACTACGCCGCACATCAAGGTTTTGGCCAGTATAGGCGACCATCTGCTTGGTAATTTGGGCTGCGCGTTTGGCTGATAGCTCAATTTCGCTCAGTAATTGGCGCACATTAGCTTGCTCGGGCAATTCGAGCAAAGCCAAATGGGTATTGCCAAGAATCGACATAAACACATTGTTGAAGTCATGGGCAATGCCACCTGCAAACACGCCCAAGCTCTCGATTTTTTGAGTTTCTGAGAAGTGCTGTTCAATTTCCAAGCGTTTTTGTTCTGCCTGCTTGCGCTCGCTAATATCGCGAATAATGACTTGGACTGAATTACGATGATCGAACACCATGGCCGAGGTTGAGCATTCGCCATAAATCAGCGTGCCATCGCGGCGCAAAAAGATCGTTTCAATAAAATTGGTGGGTACGCTGCTGGCATGGCGAATCAGCACATTAAAATCAGCAAGATCGTGGGGGCGCAAGCCCTGTTGCACCGATTGGCCTAATAATTCGCTGCTGGTGGTTTGAGTCAGGGCCAAACCAGCCTGATTGGCATAGACGATCCGATCATCCTGCACCACAAAGAGCGGCAAGGGCAACATCTCGACAATATGCCGATATTCTTCCGAAATATCGATCAGCGTGCCGACCATGCGCAAGGGCTGACCACTGGCATCGCGCAGCACATGGCCACGGTCGCGCACAAAACGATATTGCTGATTGTGATCGCGGAAACGATATTCTGCAGAAAAAATATCGCTACTGCCAGCAAAAAGATTGGCAGTCCGTTGCATAAACAACTCACGATCGTCTGGGTGAATATGCTCGTCCCACCACGTTGGGCTGCTGGCCACCTCGGCGCTGGTATAGCCAAACACCGTGGTAAAACTCCGATTCACCAGCGTGGTCTGCTGAATCATATCCCAATCGTAGATGCCGCCGTTGAGCACAGTTTGCGCCAACTCAAAGCGCTCGTTGAGCGAACGCAACTGCTGTTCGACCCGCCGACGTTCGGCCAATTCGGTTTGGGCTGCGGTGTTGAGCATATGCTTCTCCAGTGCAAGCGAGGCAAAGCGGGCAAATTGTTGCACCATTTCAAGCATGGTAATGCTAATCTGAATTTGGCTAGGATCGTAGATAATCACCAATGCGCCAGCGACGGTTTGTTCGCGTAATAATGGTAAGACCAACAAGCCATTACCAAAACCGGCTTGTGGATCGAAAAGGCGCTCTGGCCAAGCAGCATAATCATCGATAATTAATGGCTGGCCAGTTAAGCCAACAGTGCCAACTGCCCCTTGGCCCAATTCGATTCGTGGAATCACATCTATGCCACCGCGCCCAACCACCGATTGCATGGCTTGGCCATCGTCGCTACGAATATAGAGCACGCCATATTCGCTGCCAACCAAATCGCTAGCCTTCCAAACAATAATTTCGAGCAAATCGTTGAGCGCAACTTGTTCGATCAGGGCTAAGGTAACATCGTGGAGCGAGCCAAGGTAGGCATTTTGGCGTTGCATTTGGCGAATCGTTTGCTTGTGGGCGGTTACATCGTGAATTAAACAACACAACACAGGCTGCTGTTGATAGTCGAAGGCAGTGATATAAACTTCCACATCGCAGACCATTCCTGAGCGTAAGCGATGGCGAAAATCGTAGCGATTGCTGCCGCCAAGCTCTGCATTGCGAATTGCCGAGCGTTGTTCTTGGACAGGCTGGGCATTTAAATCGCTCAGCCTAAACGTGCAAAACTCCGCTTGACTATAGCCATAAAAACGGCAAGCGGCTGGATTGGCAGCTAAAATCTGCCATGTATGCGGCTCGATAATTAACTCGATGACTGGAGTTTGATTAAAAAACTCCAGTTTGCGCGTTTCGCTGGCAAGCAAGGCTTGTTGGGCGCTCGCAAGCTCAGCTTCTAAACGGGCGATAGTTTGGCTCATGTGGGTGAGCGTTGGCTGCTCGATGGCTGGTTGCCGGGACGTATTACTAAAACTATTCATAAACTCGGCCAGTGTGGAAAAAAGCCATAATAGGTTCATTATACCGTGAAGCAAGTTGCTTTTGAAAGTGCCCGCAATTCCTATTTGCTTTTGCTACCAATCGGACTGATGTATAATTAAAGCGTTACACATGCGTGGGAGTTTGCAATGGATGAACGTCATGCCTACATTGCCTTTAATCTCACTCCTGGTATAGGACCACAACGGCTTCAAGCGCTGATCAAGCACTGTGGCTCGGCTGCTGCAGCGTGGTCGGCCAGCCTCGACGATTGGCGGGCAGCAGGCTTGGATCGGCGCACAATCCAAGCGTTGCAGCATGCACAGCAGCATCTAGACCTTGAGGCCGAGCTTCGTACCATCGCCGAGCAAGGCATCACGGTCGTGATGCAGAACGATCCTGAATTTCCCACAATGTTGCAAACGATCGATCCGGTGCCACCATTGCTGTATATGCGTGGCTCGTTGATTGAAACTGATCGCTGGGCGGTGGCAATTGTTGGCACCCGCAACCCCACCCCCTATGGGCGTGAGGTCACCTATAAGTTTGCTGGCGAGTTAGCTCGCGCAGGTCTAACGGTGGTTTCAGGCTTGGCCCTCGGCATTGATGCCATGGCACATCGGACAGCCTTGGAGAATAATGGGCGAACGTTGGCAGTGCTTGGCAGCGGCTTGCAACAGATTTACCCAGCCCAACATCGCCAATTGGCCAACGATGTCAGCCAACAGGGAGCCTTGCTTTCGGAATATGCGCCCACGACTGAGCCGCTGAGTGGCAACTTTCCGGCGCGCAATCGCTTAATTAGCGGGCTAAGCTTGGCAACGATTGTGGTCGAGGCTGGCGAACGCAGCGGCGCATTAATTACTGCGCGGTTTGCGCTCGACCAAGGCCGTGATGTGTTTGCGGTGCCTGGCTCGATTTTGAGCCATAGTAGCGATGGCCCGAATCAATTAATTGTCGATGGCGCAACACCCTTGCGCAGCATCAACCAAGTGCTTGAGCAACTCAATCTGCATCAAGCCCAAGCCCAACAAACGGTCAGCAGCATTGTGCCAGAAACACCAGCCGAGGCCTTGCTCTTGCCCTATTTGAGTGGTCAGCCAACCCACATCGACGATTTAGGGCGGGCCTGTGGTTTGGCCGCCCATGATCTTTCGGCGACCTTGGGCCTGATGGAACTCAAAGGTATGGTGCGCCATGTTGGTGGGATGCACTATGTGCTGGCGCGGGAAAAGCCCGCATCCTATGATCTTTCTTAACCTAGCAAGGAATTTAATCTATGGCTTGGGAACATGATGTATTACGCTCGCTGAATGAGCAAGGCTGCCGTATGACTGGCCCACGGCGTTTGATTGTGCGCACGATTGCCAGTCGGCGCGAGCCGTTTACTGCTGAGCAGTTGGTGGCCGAGTTGCCCGATGTTGGGCGGGCCACGATTTATCGCACTTTGGATATGTTGGCGGCCAGCCATTGGTTGGCGCGAATTCACCACGACGAGGGCGACCACGCCTACTTGCCAGCCCATCCACATCAACACCAATTGGTCTGTACTCGCTGTGGCACGGCGGTTGCCTTCAACACCTGCGACCTTGATGGTATTTTGAGCCAACTTGGTAAATCGACAGGCTTTGTAATTCACGGCCATGCGCTTGAAGCATTTGGCTTGTGTGGCCAGTGTCAACATAATCGCCCAGAACTGCGCCTAACGCCACGTTTGGGCTAGCTTCTCGGAGCGCTGGAAGGGTAGCGGCTTATGCCCAAAGAACTAACAGTGCGCGTCAGCGCCCGCACCGTAGGCTGGACATTGCTGATTTTTTCAGGGGTCTGGATCACGATTCTGCTGAATCATGTGTTGGTGCTGTTTTTCGTAGCAATCTTGCTCGCGGTGGCAATTTCTGGCGTCGTGCAACGCTTTGAACAATTGCGAATTGCGCGCCCAATCACGATTTTGGTAATTTACACGATCATTATTGCGATGTTTGTGAGCTTGGGCTTTGTGCTGGTACCGATGGTCAATCAACAGGTGCGGATTCTGGCCCAACAATTCCCCGATTTGGTGCGCCAACCAACTCAACAAGCAAGCGCATGGATTGCCCAGCAGTTTCCGACCTTGCGCGAAAGCTTGCCAACTGGTGATTTGGCAGGCCAAGCTGCCCATTATGCTGGCACGATGGTTGGCGGGTTTAGTGGTGCTGCATTAACCTTTGGCCGCACCTTGATGGGCGTGATCATCAATTTTATTGTGGTGTTGGTGTTGGCGTTTTTCTTGGTTAGCCGCGCCAATGTTGCCAGCAATTTCATCAAATTAATGATTCCTAATCGCTTTCAAGCACGTTTGATTAATGTTACGAATGTGATTGGCCGCCGCTTAGGGCGCTGGGTTTGGGCTCAACTGACGGTCGCAACCTTCTATGCCGTTTGTTTTGGCATGGGCTTGTGGATGTTGGGCGTGCCGTATCCGGTCGCGCTGGGCGTTATCGGCGGTTTGCTAGAGCTGATTCCCTATGTGGGCGGCTTTGTAGCAACTCTAATCACAATGCTCGTCGCCTTTACGGTGCAGCCAATTCTGGCGGTTTGGGTGTTGGTGCTGCACCTGATTGTTGGCAATGTCGAAGTTCATATCATTGCGCCAAAGGTGATGGGTCGGGCGGTCGAAACCCATCCGGTCGTGACGATTTTGGCCTTGTTTAGTGGCATCGAGTTGCTTGGGATCATCGGCGGCGTGATTGCGATTCCGTTGGCGGTGGTTGGTCAAGCCTTAGTCGAAGAATTTTGGATCAAGCGGATTCGCGAAGCTAATACGGTTGAAACCCCGCTGCCCGTGCAATCTGCCCCAGCCATCATCCGGCGTAGCCAGTTGCGTCGCCGCCCACATTTACGCAAGCGCCAAGGAGTCTAAGCATCGACTTTTGGCCAAATCGCTACATAGCTATTGATCAAGGGAACAATTTAAGCATTCGTGGCGTTGATGCTATAGAAATGTCGCGACAAGCCAACATTTAACCCATTTCGAGAAAGGGAATTGCTATGTTAGCTCAAATTCGTTCACGCAAACGGTTATTGGCGATTGGTGCTGCGGTTTTGGTTGTCTTTTTCATCGTTACGCAAGTGTTTAATGGTTCGAGTAATGCTGGGCAAAAATTACAGACTGTTTCGAATGCGTTAGAACCATCTAATCGCGAGGCTATGCCCGAATCGTCGACTGACTTATATCGTCAAGATTCTGCTAATTCAGAGATGTTGTTGTCGCAATCGCCTGAAAGCACTGGTTCGACGGCACTTGGCGGGGCTGCTGCACCAACTGATAGCGAAGGCAAAACCCAGCAACCACAACAGCCGAATGCTGCACCTAGCCAAGCCACCGAGCGCTTGGTGATTAAAAACGCTAATGTTGAAGCGCTGATCGACTACAAGCAAATGCGCTTAGCCAGCACCCAAATTGAAAATATGGTGCTGCGTTTGGGTGGCTTTATCGTTTCGACTGATGATGCGAGCAGCAATGACGAAGCCCAAGCCTATATCTCGCTGGCCTTTCGAGTGCCCGCCGATCAATTTGAAAAAGCCTTGAATGCCTTTGAAGAAAATAAGCTCGAAGTTGTGCGGCGCGAAGTGTCGGGCCAAGATGTTACCGAAGAATTTGTTGATAATCAGTCGCGCTTAGCCAATTTGGAAGCAACCGCCGCGCGAATTCGCGAATTGTTGGCCAAAGCTGAAACTATCGCCGATACGATTACAATCAATGAAACTTTAGCTCAATACGAAAGCCAAATTGAAGTTATCAAGGGCCGCCAGAAATTTTTGAGCGATAGCGCTTCGATGAGCTTGGTTACTTTGATGATTCGGCCAAAAGCCACCGAATATAACATTTTTACCACGCTTGATATTGGCCAAAATGTGCGCAACGCGCTTGCCCGTGCCGAAAAACCAGCCTGGACTCCGCTTGCTGCTGCGAGTGGCGCTTGGGACGATGTTTTGGCAATTGGCAAAGATTTGGCCGAGACCTTGGTTGTTTGGGCCGTCTGGCTGCCAATTTGGTTGCCATTACTGTTGGTTGCTTGGTTTGGCTGGCGCAAATGGCGCAAATATAGCCAAAGCCAAAATACTCCAATCAATAGCCCAAATCCGACCGTCAACCAACCCTAAATTGTGGTACCATTTTGGCAACGCCATCGCAGGGCTAAGAGCTAGTGCTCTTGGCCCTTTGTGTTGGGAGGGTTAAATGTTGCTCGATTTGCATTGTCATACCATTGCTACACCCCATCATTCACATTGGACACCAAACGGATTAATCGCGGCGGCCCAAGCTGCTGGAATTGGCGTGATTGGCATTGCCGACCACAATACGACCAGCCAAGTAGCTGCCTTTGCTGCGGCGGCGCAGGCTGCTGGCCTGCATTTCATCGGCGGTGTTGAATTCGATAGCGCTTTCAATGACAAGCTCTGGCATACTTTGGTCTATGGCGCAAACCCCAACGATGCTGGAATTTTGGGCTTGTGCGAGGCGGTTGTAAGCCGCAATCATGCAGATGCCCAACGCTTGCTGGAGCAAACCCACGCTGCTGGCCACGAGCTGCCAAGCCTTGGCCAAATTGCCGTCGATCGCCCGGCCAATTTGGCCGATGTGGCCCATGCCTTGGTGCGTGATGGAATCTGGCCCGGCCAAACTGGTGTTGATCCCGAATCGGCGGGCATGGCCTATTTGTTGACCAACCAGCCTGAAGCCTACAATCCGTTGAGTGTGGCCGAGATTGTGCAGGTAGCGCACGCTGCTGGTGGGGTGGCAATGTTGGCCCATCCTGGGCGCGAAAAAAGCGTCTACGCCATCCCAGCCACTGCCGAAGATTTGGCGGCGCTGGCGGCGGTTGGGCTTGATGGCATTGAGGTCTATTATCCAATGCATAGCCCTGAGCAAGTGGCCTTTTTTGAGCAGCAAGCGGCCTTGCATAGCTTTTTGATCAGCGCTGGTGGCGATTCGCATGGCCCGCGCGATCCGTTCAGCCCTCAGCCAGCCGAGCGTTGCAGCGCGTTGTTGGCCCGCTTCGGGATTGATGTCCGATGAGCGTAATTGTCTGTTTTATTGATGGTGTTGGCTTGTTGCCAGCCCCAGCGCCACCTTGGACAACTGCCCATTTGCCAACCCTCAGCAGGTTGCTTGGCGCTGTGCCACACAGCAATTTGCTGATCGATCAGCCAAGGCTCTATTTTCGGGCGATTGATGCGACGTTGGGCGTTGAAGGCTTGCCGCAAAGTGGCACCGGCCACACCAGTTTATGGACGGGCGTAAACGCTTCAGCCTTATTGGGTAGGCATTATCCGGCCTATCCTGCACCATCGCAGCGCCCGATGATTGCTGAACAAAGCCTATTTGCCAAAGTGCAACAGCTTGGCCGCACCAGCCTGATTGCCACCGTGCATCGCGATAACTATTGGGAGCTCGTAGCCAAGCGCGAGCAACGGGCAACCGCCGCCGCCTTTGCTGCCCAAGTTGTCGATTTGGCGCTGCCTGCTACGCCAGAGTGGCGCAACGGCCAAGCAGTAACGTGGGATATAACTGGCGCTTATTTGCAACAATGGGGTGCGTTGGCTGGCTTGCCCACAATTACGGCCCACGAAGCGGGCTTGCGGCTTGGCAGAGCGCTACGTTTGGCCGATTTTGTGCATTACGAATGCTATTTGCCCGATTTCGTCGGCCATCGGCGAATTGCTGAAACACCAGAACGCACATTGGAACTAATCGATCACATGCTTGGCTCGTTGCTCAGCCAAATGCAAACCAACGATAGCTTGATTGTGGTCAGTGATCATGGCAACTTAGAGATGATCGAACACACCAGCCATAGCCGCAACCCTGTGCCATTGTTAGTGGTTGGTGCGAACGCTCAACGCGCCGCCAAAGTCGCCGATATTAGCCAGATCACGCCCTTGATTCTCGACCTGCTGAGCATTGAGAGATAGCGCTATAATAGGCCAACATGCTCAGATCGTGCTTAGTTTTCGAAGGAGCAAACGCGATGCAATGGTTAAACGAACCCCAACAATGGTCATCAAACGATAACGTGCTGACCATAACCCCTGAAACCAAAAGCGATTTTTGGCGCACCACCCACTATGGGTTTATTTATGATTCTGGCCATTTTTACTATCAAGTTGCCGAAAATAATTTTAGTTGTAGCGTGCGAGTGCGTGCCAACTACCAAAACCAGTATGATCAAGCTGGCTTGATGGTGCGGCTTGATGAATATAATTGGCTCAAATGTGGCATCGAATATGTCGATGGCGTGTATCATGTGAGCGCTGTTCTGACCCTAGAACACTCAGATTGGTCGGTGGTGAAATTGGCTGAAGCGCCAGAAGAACTATGGCTGACGGTCACGCGCAACGGCGACACGCTGCAAGTGCTGTATGCCACCGAGGCAGCAGCTACGCCAACCATGGTGCGCTTGGGCTATTTTCCGCCCGCCTTGCCTGTGCAAGTTGGCCTCATGGCTGCTGCGCCAATTCAAACTGGCTTTAGCGCCGAATTCCGCGATTTCCAGCTCGAAGCCTTGCCCCAAGAGTAGCATGTTTGTGTCAGTATGGTATAGTTGGGCCGAATATCGACCAACAGGAAGCCTATGCTGAACCAAGCTCTCGCTCAATTAACGCCACCATTGAAATGGGCCGGCGGCAAGCGCTGGCTCATTCCACGCTTAATCGATTATTGGCAAGCGTATCACGATCGGCCCTTGGTGGAGCCATTTGTTGGTGGTTTGGCTGTTGCTTTAGGCTTGCAACCGCAACATGCACTTTTGAATGATATTAATCAGCATGTGATTAATTTTTATCATTGGTTGCAGCAAGGTTTGTTGATTGATTTTGAATTGCGCAATGATCAAGCGCTGTATTATCAATATCGTGATCAATTCAATCACTTAATTCGAGCTGGCGAAACCCAAACCGCCCAGGCCGCTGGTTTATTTTATTATCTCAATCGAACTGGCTATAACGGGTTATGTCGTTTTAATCAGCGTGGTATGTTTAATGTGCCATTTGGGCGCTACAAACGCATTGGCTATTGCTACGATTTTGGCCATTATCGCGAAGTATTAAGCCAATGGCATTTTCAGCAAGGCCATTTTGCAGCGATTCAGCTGCCAGCAAATGCCTTTATTTATGCAGACCCACCCTATGATGTGCCGTTTCGCGCTTATAGTTCACAGGGCTTTAGTTGGTCAGAGCAAGTGCAACTGGCAGAGTGGTTGGCGGCGCATCGCGGGCCAGTCGTTGCATCGAATCAAGCAACTGAACGCATTTTGGATCTCTATCGGCAACTTGGGTTTCAGATTGAAATTTTGTCAGCGCCTCGCCGCATCGCCTGCAATGGCGACCGGCAGCCAGCCCTCGAAATGTTGGCCTTCAAAGGAGCTTAATCATGGCGATTGTGCTTAAGCCGCCAAGTGCCTTGCCCACCAGCAAAACCTTGCCCACAATTTTCTTGGCTGGCTCGATCGAGATGGGCAGCGCGATTGATTGGCAAGCTGAAATCGCACAAGAATTGGCTGCTGATGATGTATTGTTGCTCAATCCGCGCCGCGATGCCTGGGATAGCTCGTGGGCGCAAACGATCGATAATCCACTGTTTCGCGGCCAAGTTGAATGGGAGCTAGATGGCTTGGCATTGGCCGATTTGATCATCATCTACTTTGCGCCGCAAACTCAATCGCCAATTAGCTTGCTCGAATTGGGCTTATTTGCTGGCAGTGGCAAGCTGTTGGTTTGTTGCCCAGCAGGCTTTTGGCGCAAAGGCAATGTTGATATTGTCTGTGCTCGCTACCAGATTCCCCAAGTTGCCAGCCTTGAAGCGCTGATTGCGGCCTGCAAACGTTTAGCCAAAGATTAGCGCAACGGAACCACGAAGAACGCGAAGATCGCGAAGGCTGAGCAACCCTCCAATCGATAGGTTCATCAAGCAACGGCTGCTTACCAGCAATTGTCCTTGAGGGGGTGCAGGGGGATGAAAACACCCTGCGTTTCCTGCCTTGAGGCGGGACGGAAGGGTGGTGATCGACGCTCTATGCCAATAATAAAAGATTTCGTTGCAAAACTCGTTCAGAATGAACTAAAAACTTTCATGATTCATCAGAAATAGACTTTTCGTTAATCGAAGAAGTTGCATAAAATCAGCCTAAATACCCCTCGCTCAATTGGCTAGGATCATGTTAAAATAGAGCTATGAGTATATCGTCTGCCTCAACGCCAATCGGCGACGTCTTGCAGCAAATTGCCCAACGTTTCGCCCAAAGCAGCCGCTCGCCCTTGTTGCGCAGCGGTGAATTAGCCTTGCCCGATGCCAGCACCCAGCCGTTGCCCTTAGCTCCTGAATTGGCGGTGGCATGGCGAGCTTTGTTGGGCGAGACTGGCTGGCCGTGGCAAGCAGAGGCGTTGGCAACTGTGCGGCGTGGTTTGGGCTTGGCCTTGGTTGCACCTGCGCCACTTGGCCCAGCCTGTTTGTTGCTCTTGGCCGCCGAGCATATTAGCGCCAATCAAGGCAGTTTGTTGTTACTCGCACCTGATGCAGCCAGCTTGCACGATTTGGCGCAAACTGCCAATAATATCGATGCTCTGCTGGGCGGCGGTTTTCCGCACCTTGTGGTTGAGCAAACCACCCGCCCACCGCATAGCCCGCCGCGGCTGATTTTAACCACGCCCACAACCTTGCATCAACGCATGTTGCGCACCCATCATCGCGGTTGGTCGAATATGTGGCCGCAGTTGAGTGGCATTGTCCTGCCAGCCTTTGATCAAGCCAATAGCACCAGCTTCGGCCATTGCCGTTGGTTGTTGCGGCGGGTCGAACGCTTGCGCCCGCGTGCCCGACCATTGACGCTCTACGCTAGCTTAGCGCCAGTCGCCGAAATTGATGAATTATTGGCGCGGGTGTTTGATCATCTGCCGCCGCTGGTCTATGCCAATACTGCCCGCATTCCCTTGACGTGGGCATTGTGGAATGGTGGCGCGCAGCCAGTTGATGCAGCGCTGAAATTGGCCCTCGCCTTGCGCCAAGCAGGCTTAAGTGTTCAGCTTGATGCACCCGATAACCTAGAACGGGCAATTTTGGCCCAACGCGGCGCAGCCCAAGGATTAAGTATTGTGCCACGCGCGGCAGCTCCATCCCATGTGTTGGTGATGTTGGGTGGCGTGAATGCAACCAGCCTGCCAAGTTTATTGGCGAGCGGCCATCGGGCAGTGGTGTTGGTCACCGATCAGTCGATTGCGGCCCAAACGGCATTGGCCCAACCTGCCTTGCTCACGCCCAATTTGCCGCCAGCCTTGCCAGTTGCTACCCAAAATAACTATATTAGCAGCGGCCATTTGCGCTGTGCCGCCGAAGAGCGACCGCTCCAGCAGAGCGAAATTAGCGCATGGGAAGTGAGCGATTTAGTCGAGCGCCTGACCCAGCGCAACCAATTGGCGCAACTGCCCGATAGCCCAACCTGGCAACCAGTCGCCAATTTGCAGCAGCGCAGCGATATTTACGCAACGCTGCATCCAACCACGATTAGCGATGTGCCAGTCCAGATCGTCGATCACGAAGGCACATTTTTGGCCGAACTCGATTCGGTGACGGTTGAGCGACGTTTGTTTAGCGGCGCGAGCGTGCTCGGCGGGCGGGTGGTTGGCTGGAACGATGATGGGTCGTTAAGCATACGCTTGCAGGATGCAGCCCCAACCTTGGCCGAGCATCGCTGTAGCGTCTCGGTGCGCGAGCATTTTGGCCAACGCCCGTTGGATGGCGCACGCGCCGAGATCGAACTAACGATTGGCCGCGTCGTAGTAACTGAGGAAATTGTGGCACGGCGCAGCCTTGCAGATGATGGCAGTCTGCGGCGCGTACCGTTCGAGCCACCGATTCAATTGCAGTGGAATGCTCCGGCTTTGTGGCTTGGCGCTCCAGAAGCAGGGGCTGGCTTGGGCGAAATTCTGCTTGGCGTCCTGCCATTGTTGCTGCGTTGCCAACCAGATGCCATGGTCGCTTGCCTGAGCGACCAACAGCTATATTTGGTCGAAGCGCAGCCTGGCGGACGCGGCATTGTCGAGCAGTTGTATAGCCAATTTGAGGCCTGGCTGCATTTGGCTGGCTTGGCGGCGCGAACCATGAGCAACGACCCAATCTATGCCAGTTATGCGCAGGCCGAGTTACGTTGGCTCGAAAAGATTTTGGTGCCGCTGGCAGCGCCGTTGCGGGCTGATATGCCACCAGAACCAGCCCAAATTGCGCCGCCACGCGTCGAACGTGCCAGCCGCCAATCGATGGTGATTAGCACGAACGAGTTGAATGCCCGCCGCCGTGGACGTGGCAATGTTTTTGCCTTGCCCCGTTCGTTGCCCAAACAGGGCGAGGCGGTCAAACGCCCAACGACTCCTTTGCCGAACCAACCAGCCTTGCCAGCCCAGCCGATGCGCTTGGCGGCTCAGCAACCGCCAGCAAGCAAACCAATTACCAACCAACGCCCAGCAGTGCGCAACGAAGCGCCGCCAGCACCGCCAGCGCCCGAAAAGGCCAAGCCAAATGTGACCCGTCCGCCGCGCCGCAAGGCCAGCGTTGGGCGTAATGAAGCGCAGCGTTCGACCCAGCCGTTGGTGCAGCCCAAAGCTGTTGCGCCAAGCAATCAGTTGCCACCAGAACGTGGTTCGGTGGTTGTGCCAGCGCCCAACCAGCCACCAGCTTACGAGCGGCCACCGTTTCAGCAACGCAACGCGCAGGAAAAACCTGCGGCCCAACGCCCAATCTCGCGCCCAGTTCAACGTGAGCAACAGCCGAATCAACGGCCTGCTCCACGCGAAACCCAGCCCAATCAACGGCCAGCCCAGCGTGAGCAACAGCCAGCCCGACCGTATCAGCGCAATGATCAGCCGACCAAGCCGATGCCACGCGAAACGCAGCCTAACCAGCGGCCAGTCCAGCGTGAGCAACAGCCAGCCCGGCCATATCAGCGCAATGAGCAGCCAACCAAGCCCATGCCGCGTGAAGCGCAGCCCAATCAGCGGCCAAATCAGCGTGAGCAACAACCCAATCAGCGCAATGAGCAACCAGCCAAGCCCGTGGAAGCCAACGCCGATCCACAGGCCATGCTCGAAAAAGCCCGCCGTTTGCGCGAACAGCGCGAAGCTGAGGCGCGGGTTGCCCAACTAATTACGCGGCCAAATCCTGCCAATCACAACGCTGAGCCAAGCGAATCACGCTTTAAACAAGGCGATCGGGTGCATTGCGTGCCCTATGGCGAGGGCGTGGTGCAAAAAACGCGCATTCGCGATGGCCGCGAACTATTGCTGGTACAATTTCCAGAGCTTGGTGATCTCCGCGTTGATCCAGCGGTCAATGCTGTGCGCATTGTGCGCCCTGAGATTCAAGCCGAAGACGACGAATAATTCAATCCGTGACGACGAAGCCACTCACCGTGACCAGCATTGTGCTGATCGCGGTAGCTTTGTTGGTCGCGAATAAAGGATACAACAATGCAATCACCCAACGAAGCTCAACTAATGGAAACTTGGGCACGCCAGGCTGGAGCCTATGCCCTCGATATTTTTCAGGATTACAATGCAGCCGCGCCCCGCCGCAAAGCTGATAACTCGTGGGTAACCGAAGTTGATGAAACAATTGAACAGATGCTGCGCGAACAGATTGCCCAAGCCTTTCCCGATGATCTGATTATGGGCGAAGAGGGCGGCGGCCAAGCCAGCAACAGCGGGCGGATTTGGGTGCTTGATCCAATTGATGGCACTGGTTCGTTTGTTAAGCGCTTGCCAGTGTGGTGCGTTTCGATTGGCTTGTTGGTCGATGGCTATCCAGCTGCTGGCTGCGTGTATTTGCCAGTGCTCGACGAATGTTATTTGGCGGGCTTAACTGGGCCAGCAAGCTTAAACGGCCAAGTAATTCAGGCTGAAAATCCCGATTTTCTCGATAGCCAGTCGTGGATGGCAGTGCCATCGAATGCTCATTGGCGCTATAACATTAGCTATCCAGGCAAAACTCGCTCGTTGGGCAGCACCGCCGCTAATGTCTGCTATGTGGCGAGCAGTCGCGCGTGCGCCGCAATTTTAGGCAACGCCAGTTTATGGGATATTGCTGGCGCATGGCCAATTCTGGAGCGGGCTGGCGGCAAATTATCGACCTTTTCTGGCGGGCCGTTCGATTGGCAGCGCTTCTACGAAGGCTCATCGGCCAACGAGCCATTATTTGCCGCCAGCAACGATAATTATGCAACAATGCGCGGCATGATCGACCTTGCCAAGGGCGCAATTTAAGCAGCGTTGATCGGGGCATGGTATCATAGGCCAGATTAAGCCACCTCAGCGAAGGAACCAACTGATGGCTGATGTAACCAAGTTTGTGCGGCCTGATATTGCGGCGCTGGAAGCCTACACGCCGATTCAACCATTCGATGTGCTCAGCGAACAATTGGGCATTCCGATTGAGCAGATTATTAAACTTGATGCCAATGAAAATCCCTATGGGCCAGCGCCCAGCGTTGCCGAAGCGTTGCGCGATTTCCCGTTTTATGCAATTTATCCCGACCCAGATCAGACCCGTTTGCGGCGGGCAATTAGCCCATTTATTGGCCAGCCGCTTGAACGGATTTTGTGTGGCAATGGCTCGGATGAAATTATCGATTTATTGATGCGAGTGCTGGTGCAGCCCAACGATGTGGTGATTGCCTGCCCGCCGACCTTCGGCATGTATAGCTTCAACACTGGCGTTGTTGGCGGGCGTTTTGTGGCCGTGCCACGCGATGCCAACTTCGATGTTGATATTGAAGCAGTTGCCGACGCAGTGTATGAGCATCAAGCCAAAATGGTCTTTTTGCCCTCGCCCAACAACCCGACGGGCAACCTTTTGGCGCGGGAGCACGTCCTACGCCTATTGGAATTACCAACAATGCTCGTGTTGGACGAAGCCTACGCCGAGTTTAGTTCGGGGAGTGTTGCCGATTTAGTCGGTCATTATCCCAATCTGGTAGTTTTACGCACCTTTTCCAAATGGGCTGGTTTAGCTGGTTTGCGCTTGGGCTATGGCCTGATTCCAGAGTGGTTGATTACTCACTTGTGGAAAATCAAGCAACCCTACAATACCAATGTGGCAGCAGAAGTGGCGGTTTTACAATCGTTGGCTGAAACCGAGGCGCTGAATGCCCGCGCCAAGGTAATGGTGGCTGAACGCGAGCGTTTATTCGCTGCGCTGCAAGCAATCGACGGCCTCACGCCGTTTCCATCGCAGGCAAATTTTATCTTGTGCAGGGTTGAGCGTGGCGATGCTGCCCAACTCAAAGCCGACCTTGCCAAGCGGGGAATTTTGCTACGCTACTATCGCAACCCAGAGCTAGCCAATTGTATTCGCGTGAGTATTGGCCTGCCAGAACATCATGATGCCTTGCTTGCAGCGTTAGCCGACTTGGGTTATCGCTAAATTGCATTGACATCAAGGAACGCGGCGTGCTATCGTTGCCACAGAGTTTCATGATTGTGGAGTGATCGTTGTATGATTGCTTGTCCTGTCTGTAATGCGACCAACCAAACAGGGGCCTTATTTTGCGAAATGTGTGGGCATCGTTTGCCAACTGTGGCGGCGGCTGTCACCCCACCCAAAGCCGTTGCTGGCGGCATTCAATGCCCAACCTGTAAACATATTGCGACTGCTGGCGAGGCGTTTTGTGATGAATGTGGTACGCCGCTGAATGTTGGAGTGGCTGCTGCACCCGCTGCCGCGCCAGTTGCGCCAAGCGTGCAGCCAGCGCCCCAGCCAACCTATCCAGCACCGCAGCCAATTGCCAACGCCGCCAGCCCAACCTGTCCAAGCTGTCGGGCAGCGGTTATTCCTGGCGAGGCATTTTGCGATAATTGTGGAGCTTCGTTGTTGGCTGGCGCTGTTGCTGCTCCCGCCGCTCGACCAGTTGCGCCCGCGCCGCAGCCAAGCTATACGCCGCCAGTCCAGGCTGCGCCAGTTGTGCCAGCAGCGCCAGTCTATACGCCGCCACCAGCGCCAGTTACGCCCAAGCCGCCAGTTGCTGCCCCAATTGCTGCCGCGCCAGTTGGCATTCAATCGTTGGCAGGGTTTGTGCTCGTGACAGCGGCTGGCACGCGGATTCATCTTCCAGCCAAAGCTGAGATTGTGGTTGGCCGCGAAGATGCAGTTTCGAATAACTATCCAGATGTTGATTTGAACCCACATAATGGCTTGGCTGATGGTGTTGGCCGTCGCCATGCGCGAATTTTCGTTCGGGCAGGCGTGGTGCAACTTGAAGATTTGGATAGCACCAACGGAACAACCGTCAATAAACAACGCTTACAAGCTCGCCAAATTGTTAACCTCAATGTTGGCGATGAAATTCGTTTTGGCCGATGTGTGTTGCAATGGCAACGCTAGCGTGATGTAGCAGCTATGAGTGGACAGGCCATGTTTCAACAAGGACGCTACCAAGTACGCAACGAGCTGTTTCGCGATGAATGCGGCGTGATGTACTTGGCGGTCGATGGCAAGATGGCAGGGCGCGAAGTTGCCTTACGCCAACTCAATGATGGTGTTTTAGATCCAGCTTCGTTGCAGCGTTTAGCCCAGTTAAACCAAGCTGCCCTGCCTTCGGTCTATGATCTGTTTGAGGAGCATGGCCAGCGCTATTTGGTGCTTGAGTATCCACGGGGCCAAACTTTGGCCGATGTGGCGCTCGGGCCGCGTTTGCGCGAAGGCGTGGTGCTGGCTTGGGCCAAGCAAATTGCCGAAGGCTTGCGCTATTTGCATAGCCAAGGCTTTGTCCATGGCGATATTCAGCCGCAAAATATTGTGCTGCAAGATGGCCGCCGCATCAAATTGCTTGGCGGTTTTCCAGCAGGCTGCCCTAAAAATGCAGGCTCGCGCTATTCAGCCCCCGAAATTTGGAGCGGCGCAGCTGCCACCCCAGCCTCGGATATTTATGCCTTGGGCGCGACGCTGCACCATTTGCTGACCGGAACCGACCCCAACACCCAACCATTGATGGCCTTTGCCCCGCCTGATGTGCGGCGGCCTGATCTTTCGCCAGCGGTTTCGAGCGCGATAGTCAAAGCGCTCAGCCAACAGCCACAACAACGCTTTGCTACTATTGAGCAATTTGTGGTTGCCTTGAGCCAAACGAGCAGCACCCATGAATCAGCTGGCGATTTGCCAGTGATTGGCTTTACGCCCTCGATGTTGCCCAGCACACCTGCCGATGGCCCAACCCAACGCTACGTGCCCTCGGAAAGCTCGCCGATTCCGGTGCCGCCAGGTCGGGGCAATACTGCTCAATACGATCAGGCGATGCTTGAGCAATTGCTCTTGCCCGACCGCGATCTTGGGCCAGCGCCCTCGGCCTTGCCGCAACGCCCAGCCGAAAACAACAACCGCACAGGCTTGATTGTGCTCGGGGTGTTTATTGGCTTAGCCTTATTGGCTGGGGCATGGTTTATTTTCAAGCCCAAGAGCAATGCGTTTGTGAATGCAACCGAAATTGCCAACAATGGTTTGCCAACCGTTACCCGTGATGAAGGGATTTTGCTGAGCGATAGTGCCAAAACTGCTACTGCGTTGGCGGCAATTCCGCCTGCAACCCAAATTCCGACGCTTGATGTGCCGCGAGCTACCGCCGATGCAATTCAGACCTTTACTGCTGCAACCGAAGCTGCCTTTAACGTCGATTTAGAAGCACGCTATCTGCGGGGTACGGCCTACGAAGAAACCGGCCAATATGGCTTGGCCTTGAGCGAATACGACGAAATTTTGCGCCAAGACCCATTTTATAAAGATACCCAATCACGGCGCGACCGAATTAAGATTTTTCTTGATGCAACCGTTACTGCAGATGTGCAACAAACCACGGTTGCGGTGGCAACGGCAACTGCGGTTGCCCAACCAACTGCAACCGCCTTGCCACCAACGCCAACCGCCACGCCAGTTGGCCAGATTGTTGGCGATACCTTCAATGGCAGCACGCTTGACCCACGCTTGTGGGCTGGCGAAAGCCGCGATGGCAGCATTCAGCTGAATAACGGTGAATTGCAACTGGCTGCGACCAATGCTAATTGTTATCCAGTCGTGCGCACGATTACCGATACGCTCTTTCCTGCCAACAACTTTACGCTCAACATTACCTTTCGCTATTCCGATGTGACGGCCTTAGGCACTGGCTTTATGCTGGCCGATGCGATGGCTACGCCGTGTGGCGAAACTGATCGGGCTGGCACAAGTTGGAGCGGCGTTTGGCAGGATGAAAATCAAGGCCTGATTGTCGAATTCCATCGTGACCAAACAGCAGATACTGAGCTGAAAGATATTCGTTTGCCCTATACCAACGGCCAAATTGATACAACCGAACACAACTTGACGATTCAACAGCGTAATGGCGAGCAAACCTTCATTCTCGATGGCAATACGCTATTTACCGAAAAGATTGGAGCGCAGCCGAAAGTGTTGTGGTTTGGCAATCCGAGTCGCACAGCAATCGGCGCACCGTGGACAGTCCTGAATATTCTGAGCGTTGATTTGCGCGAAGAACCATAAGCAATCACGCTTGATTGGCCTCTCGTTGGATAGCGAGAGGCTTTTTTTGTTTAAGCAGTTGCGTGGTACACTCTCTCGCAGTTTGCTTTAATTGCTAGGGAGATTCTGATGGTGCACGGCGTGCGGACAAATTGGCGGCGTTGGTTGGCTCGACCGTATGGAATGTATGCAATGCTGGGATTATTGGGTTTGGCCTTGGCAGTAGTTGGCTTTGTGCGGGTGGTGCCAAGTTTAATCCGCGTGCCTGATCATTATGATTTTGCGGCCTATTATGTGGCGGCTCGGGCCTTGAATCAGCACGAAACGCTCTACGATGGCGCGGCAATGCAACGGGCAGCGACAATTGATGGCCAGCATATGGCCCATCCGTTGTATATTTACCCGCCATTTTTTGCGGCAGTATTGCGGCCATTAGCCAGCTTACCTTTCGCCCAAGCCAAAACGCTCTGGTTTGTGGCCAATATTGGCTTGTTTGTTGCAATGTGGTGGCTGCTTGGCCGTTTGGCGCAGCTTTCGTGGCAACAGCGCTTGCTTGGTTTAGGGCTGTTGATTTTAGCCCCGCCGTTTTACGATACGCTCCTGTTGGGCCAAGTCAATATACTGCTGTTGGCGCTATTAACCTGTGCTTTAGCTCTGTTGTTACGCGCCAAACCAAGCACTAGCAGCGATCTTTTGGCAGGCGCGTTGATTGGCGTTGCAGCGGTGATCAAAGTCTATCCCTTGGCCTTTGGGCTGATTTTCTTGTTGCATCGGCGCTATGTTGCCAGCCTTGGGGTGCTGCTTGGCGTGGCGGGTGCAATGCTCGTCGGTATTTTTGCAGGTGGCGGTTGGGCTACGACGCTGCATTTCTTTACTGATGTGTTGCCAAGTTTACGCGGCCCTGCTAATGCTGCCGACCAATCGATTTGGCCAGTTTTCGAGCGTCTATTTACCGAGCACCAGTATCGCTATGCCTATTTGAGCGCCAATAATTTAGTTGAACTCACGCTTAAACCAGTGATCGAAGCACCATTATTGGGCAAACTTTTGGCTTCTGGCGTGGCGGCAGCAATTGCGCTATTCTCAGGAATTAGTATTTTGCAGCGTTGGCGTAGCGCTTCAACACCAGCCAGTTTGTGGTTTGATTATGGCTTGATCATCATCCTGACCCTCTTGCTATTGCCAGTGGTGCATAGCCATTATTTGGTATTGCTGCTGATTCCAGTGGCATGGCTGCTCCAGCGCTATCAACAACTTACACCAAAGCAAAAACCCTCTGTGATTATTGGTTTGTTGGCGAGCTATGGCTTGATTGTGCTAGAGCGCTATTGGCGCTTTTTGCTCAACCTCGCTGCCACGCCGCTCTTTTTGGGCTTTGGCCTGTGTGGCGCGTTGATTGTGTGGTGGTTGCTGATGCGCTATCAACCAGCCAAGGCTTCAATTCAGGAATAAGTTTTCTCACCCGCCCGCCGAATTTGGGCTGTGCCTCAGCACATAAGCTATATTTTGCCCAGTGAATCGACTATAATAGCAATGTTATGGTTAAGTGCAATGTGGTGAGGCAATTGGCATGTTGAAAAGTGGCACAATTATTCAAGAGCGCTATACGATTGTGCGGCCCTTGGGCAGTGGTGGCTTTGGGGCGGTCTTTTTGGCCACCGATGGTCGCTTGGGGCAGCGCAATGTGGCGATCAAATATTTTGCTACTGCTCATATGCGCCCAGAAGAACGTGATTCGCTGGCTCATTTGTTTCAACAAGAAGCCCATACCTTGGCCAGTTTGAGCCACCCCAATCTCGCGCCAGTGCTCGATTATTTTGCTGTCGACGATGGTTGGATGTTGGTGATGGGCTATGTGCCAGGCGAATCGTTGGCGGCCTTGCAAAAACGGCTCAATGGCCCGTTCGGCGAGCAACAAGTGGTCGATTGGGCGATTGAATTATGTAATGTGCTGGAATATCTGCACAACCAACGTCCGCCGCTGATTTTTCGCGATCTTAAGCCCGCCAACATTATGCGCACGCCAGAAGGCAAAGTTATTTTGATTGATTTTGGGATTGTGCGGCGTTTCAAAGAGGGCCAACATCAAGATACGATTCAAATTGGCACGCCTGGCTATGCTCCGCCTGAGCAATATGGCGGCCAAACCGAGCCACGCTCCGATTTATATAGCCTTGGCTCAACGATGTATGTGCTCTTAACCAACGAACGCGTGACCAGTGGCTTGCGTTTGCCGCCAGTTAGCCAAAGCGTCGATTGGGTTTCGCCTGCGCTCGATGGCTTGATTACCCAATTAACCGCGTTGCACATTGATGAACGGCCTGCTTCGGCGGCGGTTGTGCGCGCCGAACTAGAGCGCATTCGCGATTTGCCAATGGTGCCAATCGCTGATCCATTTGCGATTTTGCCCCAAGCTGCGCCCTATCGCGGCGCTGAAGCACCAACGCAGGTCAATCCACAAGTTCAACAGCAACAAAGTTATGGCCATACCAACGTAACGCCACGGCCAATTCAAGCAACGCCAATTCCAACGCTGCCTGCTGCTCGCAAAGCGCTAGTTTGGCCATGGGTGCTGCTGCTGTTGTTGGTGGTTGGCGGCGGCGCAGGCTGGTGGTATCTGAATCGCTCGAATCAACTGCAAACGCCGCTGGTGCCAACTCAACTCAGTGCCTTGCCCGATAGCGCCGCTGGCGATTTGATAATTTCCTCGCGCGTAGGCAACAGTGGCGCATACAATTTGCTCAGTTTGGATATTCCATCGGGTAATGTAAGCGAAGTTGTACCGCATCACGATGATAATGCGATTGCCTCGCGGCGCCGCAGCGATGGCCGAGTGGCCTATTCGCATGGCGTTGATGGGCTTGAACAGATTTTTACAATTAATGCCAATGGCAGTGATGAGCAACAATTGACCGCTGCTCCAGGCGAAAGTCGTGCTCCTCGTTGGTCGCCTGATGGCAGCAAAATCGCCTTTGAGAGTGACCGCGATCGCAGCAATAACAACAGCTTCGATATTTATATTATGGATGCAGATGGCTCGAATGTGCAGCGCGTGACCGCTGAGGGTGGCTGGCAAGGCGGCCCTGCTTGGTCGCCTGATGGCAGTAAGCTCGCTTTTCATAGCCAAACCAGCGATTTATATGAAATTGTGGTGCTTGATTTGGCCAGCAACAAGCAATATTTGTTGGCGAGCGTCGATGATAGCGCCTTTTGGGCCGATTGGGCGCCCGATGGCCAAACGATTGCCTTTATGACTGGCGATAATGATAGCCGCACCAAAATTTATACTGTGCCAACCAGCGGTGGCGAGCCACGCGAATTGACCACGCTTGGCAATGGCAAAAACCGCTGGCCGCGCTGGTCGCCTGATGGCCGCTATTTGGCTTTTGAGAGCTTTCGCAACGAGCATTGGGGCATCTATCTGCAAAATCTGGCGACTGGCAAGGTCGAAGCGCTCTCCGATGGCACGCGCCACGATCGCTGGCCTTCGTGGTAATACGAGTATAATAGCTTTCAGGGGCAAGGGAAACGAAACCACGAAGAGCACGAAGAGCGCGAAGACAAGGCTATGGATTATTGGCTATTAGAAATTGGTCAATGGGAATTGGGTGGGTGGCTTGTGGCTATTACAGGGCTTGAATCATAACTTGTATGTTCTATGTTCTTTCCTGACCCCCAGCCCCCAAAAACCGACCCCCAACTAAAAATATGCGTGAACGCTATCGCTTTGTAGAACAACTTGGTAAAGGTGGTTTTGCCACTGTCTGGCTCGCCTACGATAAACAAATCGGTGGGCTATGTGCGGTTAAACAAAGTATTGCCGCTGAAGCAGAAGTTACTGAGATGTTGGAAGCAGAGGCCGCGATTTTGGCTGGGCTGGCCCATCCATCGTTGCCACGCATTCGCGATCACTTTGTGCACGAAGGCCATGCCTGTGTCGTGATGGATTATATTGAAGGCGTTGATCTCAATGTTTTGTTGGCAACCGAGCACGATGGCATCGCCCCCAAGCGGGTTGTCGAATGGGCGCAACAACTGTGTACCGCCGTCCAATATATTCACACCCTGCCGCAACCAGTGCTTCACCGCGATATTAAGCCCTCGAACGTTAAGCTCACGCCTGATGGTCGTTTAGTGCTCATTGATTTTGGGATTGCCCGTGATCTCAAGGTTTCGAGCTTGGGCTTGCGGCGCGCGGTAACTGCTGGCTATTCGCCGCCAGAGCAATATCGCGGCCAAACTGATGCGCGCTCGGATATTTATGCGCTAGCGGCAACAATTTATGCCTTGTTGACTGGTCGCGCTCCCTTGGCAGCCCCAGCCCGCTTAATTGGCGAGGCCTTGCCAGCGCCTTCGGCCCTGCGGCCCAGTTTGCCAAGCGTTTTAGATCAGCCGTTATTGCGCGGTTTGGCCTTGGAGCCAGCGGATCGTCAGCAATCTGCTGGCCAATTGGCCTTAGAATTGATGACTGCTTGGCGTTCGATTCAGCCAGCAAGCCCCAAATTGCCGATCATTCGCACCAAGCCCTTGATTCAGCCGCGCACTTGGCGACATTGGCTTGGGCTTGGCTTAGTTGGTAGCCTAAGTTTGGGTGGGTTCAGCGCCACAATTTGGAGCCTCGTGCGGCAGCAAAATGCTGCTGAAGCTTCGCCCAATGCGCAAATCTATTTTCCTGCGTTGTTGCATAATAGTGCCACGTCGGCCCCGTTGCTCACGCCAACGCCAGCCCCAACCAGCACACCTGCCCCAACTAGCACACCTGCCCCAACCTCGACGGTTCAGCCCTTGGTTGCTGGCCTAACTGGCTATTTCTTTGTTGGCATGCGGGCCAAAGATGGCGAATATCAAATCTATCGAATTCCGGCCATGGGTGGCGAGCCGCAGCAATTGACCACGCTTGGCGCAAATTATGGCGGGGTGGTTTCGCCTGATGGCCAACAAATCGCCTTTACCTCCGAGCGCGATGGCCGCGAGCAAGTGTATGTGATGAATGTTGATGGCAGCAATCAACGGCGCATTACCAATGATGTTGGGCGTTGCGAATACCCTAGCTGGTCGCCAGATGGCCAAAGTGTGGTCTATGCCCACCGCCGCTTGGACGATTTGAAGGAAAATAGCTCAACCATCTACATCCAACGGCTTGACCAAGCTGAAGGCCAGCAGGTGAGCAAAATGTGGGGCACAATGCCAACTTGGGGCGAGCAAGGCATCGTATTTACCAGCCGCGATATTGTCGAGAATATCGAACAATTGGGCTTGGCGATTATTCAGCCCGACGGCAGCCAGCTAAAAATTATCAACCCAACCCGCGATCGCGATGAACATTATGCTGAATGGTCGCCTGATGGCAAACAAATCGCCTATGTTGCTGGCGATAGTCAGCGCACAATTACCCGCCAAATTTGGGTGATGAACGCCGATGGCTCAAACCCGCACCCGCTGACCAAGAGCATTGGTGGCGTAACTCAGCCGCGTTGGTCTCCCGATGGCAAATGGATTGTCTTTTTGGCCAAATGGGGCATGCCCGACGATCTACAAAATAATCGCCCACGTTTCAATTTGTGGGTTGTTTCGACAGAGGGCGGGCCTGCTCAGCCGTTTACCATTTCTGATGCGAATAAATTTGGGCTTGGTTGGGGGCCACGCTAAATCCTAAGTCTTGGCAGCTTGTTTCACCAGCCTTCCGTCCCGACGCAGTGGGTTTTCATCCCCCTGCACCCCCTAAATGACATTGAGTAGAATCTAACCATTGAATGATGAACTTGGCATTCCTCAGTTCATAGCGAAGAAATAATCCTACACTATCCGTTCGTCAAGCTGCTGGCGGGATTCTGGGGCAAGGGTTCGCAGACCAAGGCCAGCGGAAAGGCCACATAAAAGGTTGTGCCTGCGTCCTCAATGCTCTCGAAATAAATTGAGCCATGGTTCATTTCGACCAAGGCTTTAGCGATTGATAAGCCTAAGCCTGTGCCGCCTGCTGCCCGCGATAATGGGTTGTCGTTGCGAAAGAAGCGCCCGAAAATTCGCGGTTGCTCACGCAGCGAAATGCCAATTCCTGTATCGCGCACCAACACCAGCACATCATCGATTCGCTGTTGAACTTCGATTTGAATCTGGCCATGCTCAGGGGTGTATTTGATCGCATTGCTAATCAGGTGGTGGCTAATTTGACGCAAATGCAGCGGATCAAGGCTCAATAACGGTAATTGGTTGGGCAATACACACTCTAATTGCAATTTTTTGCGCTCAGCTCGTGGCCGAAATTCATTAAGTACTGCACTCAATACAGTGCGTAGATCAACTGGTTGCGGGGTATGTTCGTTGCGTTGAATTTCCAGCCGCGCCAAATCAACAACTTCGTTCATAAGTTCGGTCAGGCGTTGAATGTTGCGGCCAATGCCCTCGATATAGCTGATTTCTTCGGGGCTAAAATGCTCAGGGTTGCTCCACAACAGCATATCGGCAAAACCGCGAATGCTGGTCAACGGCGAACGCAATTCATGGGCCGCCAAGGCCATAAAATCGCTACGCAGCCGTTCGCTCTCAACCCGCGCACTCATATCTTGCAAAATTGCCACCGCGCCCATGCGCTGATCGTCGACCCAAATCGGGTTGGCGCTCAAGCGATAGGTGCGCCCAGCAAAACAGACCCGTTCGGCGGGCTTGATGTGTGGCCGCCCCAAAGCTTGATCCAAGGCTGGTTGCACGGCCTCGAGTGCTGCATAAAAGCGCACGCTCAAATTCGGCTGTTCGTGGTTGGTTTGCAAGCGCTCTGCTTCGGCCATGGCAATAATGTTGTAGGCGGCAGTGTTGAGCAATACAATCTGACCAAGCTGATCACAGACAATCACACCATCGTCGATTGCGGCCAAAATTGCCCGTTCGCGCTGGGTTTCACGCCGTTGGTTGCTGAGCAAAGTGGTGAAGTGCTCAGCCGCCAGATTGATCGATTGAGCCAATTCGCCCAGCTCGTCAGTGCCCAAATTGGGCGCGCGCACGCTCAAATCGGCAGTTGCCAAGACCTCAACCACGGCAGTTAATTGCTCAATTGCCCGCCGTTTGCGTTGCAATATGACAATCAGGCCAATTTGCAGCAGCAGCCACAAACCACCAAGGCCGATTAACAGCCAATGCCACCAATCGAAGTTTGCCAGCCAAAACCCATAGCCAATCAGGCCAAGCCCGAAGCTGCCAACGACAATCGCCATCAGATACGCCAAGCGAATCAGCTGATTAAGCGCCAAACTACTGTGTGCCTGCAACTGCATAGCCATTCTCGTTACTCAAATTGGCCTATGCTAGCAGCCCAAAGTTAAGCCTTGATTATGGTCATGTTTAAGCTATATTTTACATTTCTGAGCATATTGAGTATTGGCTAGATTCGAGTATTATTAAGCCAAATGCGACCATCTGCGGATGGTATGGAGAGCCACATCAAATGAGCGAACAAACCGATGCCCCGAAACCAATTGTGATTAAACAAAAACGTGGATGTTTGGCCACCCTTGTTGGCTCTGCCTTGACGATTATTGTCAGTGCTGGCTTGGGGGCGGCGTTGGCGCTCTTAGTGATGTGGTATGGGCCACGCAATGTTGGGGTGAGCTTTCCCGATAGCACTGGGCGCATTGGCGCGCTGGAGCAAGCCCAACAAACCGCAATCATCGTCCAGACCGATCAGGCTGCGACCTTACGGGGCTTGACCGATCTGCGTGGCTCGGTCGATGGCTTGCGCGAACGAGTGCAAACGCTTGAGAGCAGCCTCAATACCCGTGAAACCAACCTCGATAGCCTCCAAAAACAAATCGATTCGAATCTCAATTCGTTGTTGAGCATTCAATCGCGGCTTAATGAGCTTGAATCGATTCCCGCCAATGCGGCCTTGACCAACCGCCTTGATAGCGTCGAACAAGATTTAGTCAGCATTGGCAGTACCTTGGAGCGTCTCCGGATCGCTTTAGGGGCAGCTGCACCAACCGCTAGCCCACAACCAACCGCCACGCCCACTCGTTAGCCAAGGAGCGAATTATGCCCCAACAACAATCAATTGTGCGTTCAGTTCGCAGTAATCGCCATACCACCACCATCGATATTGGGGTGATTGGCCAAATCGTGCAGTCGGTTAGCGGCACGATTGAAGGCATTTATGAAACCCAACTCGAAAGCGCTGAATTGCTCGCCGAGGGCCGCGCCGAAAACGATCAAAAAAATGATCAAGAGCCGCAAACCCGCTTTGATGAGCGCGCCAGCGTTGTGCTGCACCTCAAATTAATTCCGTTTATCCACGAGCAATTGCCACCAATCGTCAATGCACTGCGCAAACGGGTGATCGAAAGCATTCAACAATATACTGAATTGAATGTTCACGCCGTGCATATTCATATCGCTGGTTTATGGTATCGCTAGCCAGCAACTACTAGAAACCGAGGGGTTAGAATGCCGCGCTGTTTAAGCTGATCGCTGCCCCCCTCCATACGCTGTAGATACCTGGTATCCCTCATACTGCATCCTTCAACCTATGCCTACCCCTCAGATGCAATGATTATGGTAGGATGAACGCTCTTGTGTGAGGAATTAGTATGCACTTTTTATTCAGATTGAGCCTCATTATGCTCCTTGCTTGGGGTTTAATCAGTTGTTCGCGATCGGATATGCAAGAGGTGCTCAAACCAAGTGGCACCAGCACCCCGATTATTGCGCCCAATAGCGCCGAACCAACCACGGTCGATAATCAATGGCAACGCTTAGAACCAGGCCTTGAGTTTCGCGAAATTGGCTACGATGTGACCAATGTTCAAGTCTTGCGCATCGATCCTGCCTATTTTCGCTTGCGAATTGGCTACGATGTGGCAAGTCCTGGTCGCGTGAGCGAATGGGCTGCGGCGCTCAAGCCAGTTGCGGTTATCAACGGCGGCTATTTCGACCCCCAAGGACGAGCTACGGCGCTGACGATTTTCGATGGCGTGGTTAATGGCACATCCTACGATGGCTTTGGCGGCATGCTGGCAGTTGATAGTGCTGATGCATGGTCGTTACGTTCGTTGCGCGAACAACCCTACGATAGCAGCGAATTGCTGAATCAAGCGCTACAATCTGCACCGATGCTCGTTGTTCATGGCGCAGCAATCGAGCAGCCTAACGACGATGGCGACAAAGCTCGGCGCAGCGTGATTGCGCTCGATCAGGCTGGGCGTTTGTTGATTATTGTCTGTAGCTGGCCAAGCTTTACCCTGACCGAGCTAAGCCAGTGGTTAGTGCAGCAAAATCTTGCAATCGACGCGGCCTTGAATCTTGATGGTGGCTCGTCAACAGGCTTGGTGGTCAGCAGCGAAAGCCGCTCGTTTAAGCTCGATTCGCTGGTGCGCGTGCCCCAAGTGCTCTTGATTGAGCGCAAGTAAGCAGTTCTCGCACTCCAAGCGCTGGCTCGCGTTCAATAGGTCTTAAGGGTAGGGTTTTGTTTCACTGATAAACCATGAAATTCATGGTTTATCAGTGAAACGCCGACTGGTACACAATCCATTTTAGGGGGTGCAGGGGGATTAAAGCCCTCTGCATTTCCCGCCTTGAGGCGGGACGGAAGGGTGGTGATCAGCAATCATGGCAACCAACCGACCCTTGCAACGAGTGGGCTTGGGGTAAAAGAATTGAATCTAGCTCAATTCCAAAACCGTTTCAATCGCCTGCTTGGCAGCAGCATAGGGGTCAAGCTGGCGCTCGGCCATGTGATTGAGTAATTGTTCATACTGCTGTGGCTCAAGCCGTTGCAATAATTGGCGCAAGAGGCTTTCGCGCATAATCATTTTCCACTCGCGCTCAATCCGTTCGCGTTCGCGCAATTCAAGCAAATTATTGTTTTTCAGATGCTCAAAATGGCGTTCAACCGCCGCCGCTGCTTCGGCGATATTCTTGCCAGTATTAGAAACGGTCTGCACAATCGGCGGCTCCCAGCCATCGCGATGCTCGCCGCTGCCAAGATGCAGCATCATCTGCAATTGGCGCACGGTGCGCTCAACGCCCTCGCGATCAGCTTTATTAACCACAAACACATCGGCAATTTCCAAGATGCCTGCTTTGATTGCTTGAATATCATCGCCCATGCCTGGCACTTCGACGACCACTACGCTATGCGCTTCGCGGGCAATCTCGACCTCTGCTTGCCCAGCGCCAACCGTTTCGACAATTACAATATCAAAGCCCGCCGCATCGAGCACTTTCACCGCATCGCCAGTGGCCCGCGACAAACCGCCAAGGCTGCCACGACTAGCCATCGAACGAATATAACAGCCGCTATCGCCGCCCAAGGATTGCATGCGAATTCGGTCGCCGAGGATTGCGCCACCACTAAATGGCGAGGTTGGGTCGACCGCCAGCACAGCGACCGTGCGCCCAAGACTGCGCCAATGCAAGGCCAACTGCGTCACTAAGGTCGATTTGCCAGTGCCTGGCGCGCCAGTTACCCCAACGATATGAGCATGGCCAGTGTAAGGATACAGCGCAGCCAAGGCGGTTTGGGCTTGGGCATCGCCAGCTTCAACCAGGGTTATCAAGCGGGCCAGTGCCCGACGATTGCCAGCACGAGCCTTTGCAACAAGTTCCACGCCCAACCTACCCTTCTACCGAGCTACGCTGAACATGCTCACGAATAAAATCAATAATTGCATGGGTCGATGAGCCAGGCCCGAAGATCCCAGCAATGCCATGCTCGTTGCGCAAAATCGCTGCATCCTCATCGGAGATAATGCCACCAGCAACCACCAAAATATCCGCGCCATCGTTTTCGCGCAACATCGTGGTTATTTTGGGCAGCAAGGTCATGTGCGCCCCAGAGAGAATCGACAAGCCGATGCAATCAACGTCTTCTTGCAACGCGGCTTCGACAATCATTTGCGGGGTTTGTTGCAACCCAGTGTAAATAACTTCCATGCCTGCATCACGCAAGGCCCGCGCGATTACTTTTGCGCCACGGTCGTGGCCATCAAGCCCAGGCTTGGCCACCAACACCCGAATTGGTCGTTCCATGAGGGTCTTTCCTCCACATTGAGAAATGACGATATACCCCATTGTAGCGCAGTTTAGCGCTACTGCGGATCGTCAGCTCAGCTTATCGCAATTTAGATTAACGCTGCAACTTCTTTCAGCCGCACCCGCTTGACCCATTGGTAGCCACGTTTGCCTTGCAAACATTGCTGGCGCGTGGTGGCGATATTGCCCAAGCCCCAGCGCTGGCCATTGGCAAGGTCAAAATTCATGCTGGCCTCAATCACATCAAAATTGGCACTCAAAGCATAATTGGTTCCAGAGCGATCGGTGCCTTGAAACGGGCCAACATATAAGCTAACATGGCCTGCTTGGGCCGCACCATTGTTCCCAAACACCAAAACATCGCCTGGTTGCCAATCGTTAGCATCGCTGATTTCTTGCAACGTAGCTGGGCCTGGCGCATAATATTGGGCCATATGTGGGTTGGCATTGCTTTGCCACTTAATATTAAAGCCTGCTGCTGCAAAACAAATGCTTACCAAATCGGCGCAAACAATATCTTTGTAATATTGATGATTGGGATTGCTGGCGAATTGCGCTCCGTAGCACATTTGCTGCAAATTAGTGGGCAAGGCATCGTAGACGGTTTTTTCATCGCCAAGCATCAACAATGCTTGATCAATAATTGCCCGCACTTTGGGGTGTAAAGCATTATAACTAGGGTGCGCTGAACGCACGCCGCTGCCACCACCCCGCACATTAATTGGCTGATTGATAGTATTATTGACAATCACTGGCACACGCACTGGTGTATAGCCAGCTACATTAACTTCGAGCAAGCCAACCGCCCCAGCGCCAATCTTGTCGAAACGATAATTGCCTTGGGCATCGGTTTTGACTTCGCAGGCAGCACGAGCAACTGGCGAAACTTCGGGAATCAGATAGGTTTTGCTGGTTTGAAACAATCGACTATCAGCAACCAATTGCGGATTATGAATTAATGCATTATCGCGAAACGATTCCCAACTAATTGGCACGCGCTTATCGATATATTGCACCCAGCAATCCCAGCGCGTGCCAGCAAAGCCGCTGATTTTGCGCGTCCAACTGACCTCTTGGGCAGGCGAAACTTCGGGCATCAAATAGGTTTTTTCGCGCTGAAACACCCGCCCATCATCGTTCAAATGCGGGTTGTAGATCAACGCGCCATCGCGAAAATCGCCCCATGCAATCGGCACTTTGCCGTTGATCTGCTGTTCCCAGCATTCCCAGCGCGTGCCACTAAACCCAGTCAACGAGCGCGTCCAATCGACTTGGCCAGCAGGCAAGAGGCTACGATTGGCAATATTGCTCAAATAGCCCGCCTGCGAGATAAAGCGCACGCTCACATTGGCCAGCGGCGCAAGATCAATTGCCCGAATCACCCGCCCAGTGATGCTATAACTGGTCATGGCTTTGGCTCCCTCCTAGATGCTTTCGTAGCTCAATGGTAGCGGCGGCAATGCTAGATTGCAATAGTTGAAGTTGGGGATCGGGGATCAGTTGTTGGGGATTGAGCTTTTTAACCACGAAGGACACGAAGAGCACGAAGGTTCATTACTTAGTGGTCTTCGCGCTCTTCGTGGTTACGAAACGCTTGGTTACAAACTTGGGTGTTGTTTGTACCAGCTGTTATTTTGCTCGTAGGCATGGCCGACGCGCAGCAAAGTTGCTTCATCAAACGGCTTGCCAATTAATTGAAGGCCAGTTGGCAAATTGTCGCTAAAGCCACAGGGCACGACCAAGCCGGGCACGCCTGCCAAGTTAATTGGCAAAGTACAGACATCTGAGAGGTACATTGCTACTGGATCATCGGTTTTTTCGCCAATTTTAAAGGCGACTGTGGGCGAGGTTGGCGCTGCCAGCAGATCGACCTTGCTCCAAACTTCTTGGAAGTCGCGACGAATCAGGGTACGCACTTGTTGGGCGCGGCGATAGTAGGCATCGTAATAGCCCGATGAAAGCGCATAGGTGCCAAGCATAATCCGGCGGCGCACTTCAGCGCCAAATAATTGGCCCCGCGTTGATTCAATTTCATCAAACAGGCCTTTGCCTTCCAAACGCACGCCGTAGCGCACGCCATCGAAGCGGGCCAAGTTGGTGCTACATTCTGCTGGTGCGATAATGTAGTACACGGGCAAGGCATATTTGGTGTGGGGCAATGAAACTTCTACAATCTCAGCGCCCAAATCCTTAATCTGCTCAATCGCCGTGCGTACCGCCTTCTCGACTCCAGGCTCCATCCCTTCGACGAAATATTCGCTGGGCACGCCAACTTTGAGGCCGCGAATATCGCCGGTCAGACTAGCGCGATAATCGGGCACTGGCAAGTTAGCGCTGGTCGAATCTTTGGGATCATGGCCAGCGATCGTTTCGAGCAGCAGCGCCACATCTTCAACCGTGCGTGCAAATGGCCCACATTGATCGAGCGATGAGGCAAACGCCACCAAGCCATAGCGCGAAACCCGCCCGTAGGTCGGCTTCAAGCCAACGATGCCACACAACGCAGCAGGCTGACGAATCGAGCCACCAGTATCGGTGCCGAGCGTGCCGAAGGCTTGGCCAGCAGCAACCGCCGCCGCCGAACCGCCCGACGAGCCACCAGGCACCCGTTCGGTATCCCATGGGTTGCGCGTGCCACCAAAGGCACTATTTTCGTTCGACGAACCCATTGCAAACTCATCCATGTTGAGCTTGCCGAGGGTTACCGTGCCAGCCTCGTTGAGCTTGCTGACAACCGTGGCATCGTAGGGCGGAACCCAGTTTTCCAGCACTTTCGAGCCACAGGTGGTGCGCACATCTTTGGTGACAATCACATCTTTGATGCCTAACGGAATGCCAGTTAGGCTGCTTGCATTGCCAGCTTTGATTCGCTCATCGGCGGCTTGGGCTTGTTGCAACGCAAGTTCGGGCGTTTGCGTTAAATAGGAATGCAGGGTTGGCTCTACCGCGCTGATGCGTTCCAACAGAGCCTCGGTCAGTTGCACCGAGGTAATCTCGCCGCGATCTAATTGAGCGCGGGCCTCGGCAATCGTCAATTCATGGAGGGCCATAATCACATCCTCACGCATGGGCTTGTTTAGTTTACCAACGCGCATTGTAGCATAGCGCATCGCTTCACGATCAAAAGCGTTGCTTTAACCTGCCATAGCGTTTAATTCGACTTGGTTCTTAGCTAACCGGAGCAGCAATCAAGCGTTGATCGAATAGCTGAATTAATTACCAGACCTCGCCCTCACGCCATTCGACGGAGATTGGTGCAGCCAAATCGAGCGGGCCAGTTTTGGGCAGGCGCAAAATCATCACTTCTTCTTCTGGCGTTGGCGCCAAGCCTTGCTCAGTGCGCATCGCCAACGGGCCACGCCACAGTTCCCAGCCAAGCCGCTGATAAAAAGCTGCATCTGAAGGGCTAAGCGCTGCTAGCTCAAAATCATCAATTGCTGTGGCCAAATGGCGCAACACATGGCTGGCATAGCCGCGTTTTTGATAATCGGGATGGGTTGCTACAGCTTCGATATAGGCCGTGCGGCGCGGTGCTTCGTCGCCAATTTGCAACCAGCGCTCCACCCACATCGCATGGCTCACCAATTCTGCATCAAGCCAAGCCAACACATGCACCGGATTGGCATACTTGAGATAGGGCGCAAAATCTTCGTCATAGGCCAAGCTACACATTGCTAAAATGGCTTGGCCAACATCAGGCGTAAGATCGGCACTTTTACAAATTTGCAAGCTCAATTCAGCAGCCATAGCCTAATTCCTTTCAAAACACATGCAACTTAACCTTTAAATGCGTTATCAGCCCAACGATTATTATAGCTGTTTATGCAGTCCACAAAGCTTATTTTAGGCGGTGCAGGGGGATGAAAACCCCTTGCGTTTCCCTCCGGCGGAGGGACGGAAGGGTGGCGAAACCCAAGAACCCACCATTAAACCAAAGAATCCATCCAACTGTGCGAAGTCTAGCATAGGCTGGATGGAGATTCTTGCATCGCAAGCCCGAATTCTGCTGGCGGGCAAGCAGCACCGCCTAAAGCTGAGTTTGTGTAGTATACTAGGCCACAACGCTATTCTATTCTTCTCTAGCTGGTGTGCTGCTATGACCAATGCTGCGTACACACGCCTAAAGCCGCAGATCATCACCGGTCGCCGGATTCTGCTGACGGCTTTTGTCACCCCGAATGATGATTATTTCGAGCCGCCCGATGGCTGGATCGATCCGATCGAAGTTGCGCTTTATGGCAATAGTTTTGGCTGCAATTTGGCAACGCCCAATGGCAACAAACGCTATATCGATTCATACAACCGCGATGAGGTATTGTGGACGACCAATAGCTTAATGCAAAATTGCCAACTGCGGCCAGATTGGGGCTACTCGAATAACTCAACCCTTGATCTGAATCGGCTTTCGCGTTTTGTTAGCCGCTTTACCAAGGCGTGCGTTGCGATTTATCGCCATAACCACCCGCCAGTCACGGTTGGGATGGCAATTATTCCTGCTCAAGGCTTGCAATTGCTCGACCCCCAGACCAATTCGCCATTTGGGCCGTTGGTTACCCAAGCGCGGGTCGTGGCCCAAACAGCGCTTGAGGCAGGAGCCGACGAACGTTTACTGCAAACGATTCGCGATGGTTTATTATCTCTTGCAGGCAGCTAAAATGGTAGCTCAGTTAGCGCTCGCAGACACAATGAGGTGATTGATGGGCAATCAAATTACAACTGATGCTGGCATTCCGGTTGAGCCAATTTACCGTGATACCGACCGCCAGCCGGAGCCTGACGCTGGCCAGTTTCCCTACACCCGAGGCATTTATCCCACCATGTATCGTGGCCGCTTGTGGACGATGCGCCAATATGCTGGCTTTGCTTCGGCCCACGAAACCAACGAACGCTTTCGCTATTTGCTTGGCCAAGGCCAAATGGGGCTTTCGGTCGCTTTTGATCTGCCAACCCAGCTTGGCCTTGATTCCGACGATCCACGAGCTGAGGGCGAGGTTGGCAAGGTCGGCGTAGCCATCGATTCAATCGACGATATGGCAACCTTGTTCGCTGGCATTCCGCTGGATAAGGTCAGCACCTCAATGACGATTAACGCTCCTGCCAGCGTGCTCTTGCTGTTGTATGAGTTGGTTGGGGCGCAACAGGGCGCAGCATCCAAAACGCTCACTGGCACGATTCAAAACGATATTCTCAAGGAATATGCCGCCCGTGGGACTTATATCTTTCCGCCACGGCCTTCGATGCGATTGATTACCGATACCTTTGCCTATTGCGCCGAACGGATTCCGCGCTGGAATACGATTAGCATTAGCGGCTATCATATTCGCGAGGCTGGGGCAACTGCGGTGCAAGAATTGGCCTTTACCTTGGCCAATGGCATTGCCTACGTGCAAGCGGCAATTGATGCAGGCTTGCATGTCGATGAATTTGGCCCACGTCTATCGTTCTTCTTCAATGCCCACAACAATTTCTTTGAAGAGATTGCCAAATTCCGAGCTGCTCGCCGCATGTGGGCCACGATTATGCGCGATCGTTTTGGGGCAAGCGATGAACGCGCCTTGACCTTGCGCTTCCACACCCAAACTGGCGGCTCGACCTTGACCTCACAACAGCCGCTCAATAACGTGGTGCGGGTAACCTTGCAAGCCTTGGCGGCAGTGATGGGCGGTACCCAATCGCTACACACCAATGGCTTTGATGAGGCGCTTTCGTTGCCCACCACCGAAGCAGCAACCCTTGCTTTGCGCACCCAACAAGTCATCGCCTATGAAAGCGGCGTAACCGCCAGCGCCGATCCGTTGGGTGGCTCGTATTTGGTCGAAAGCATGACCGACGAGATTGAGCAACGCGCCTTGGCCTTAATTCGCCATATTGACGATCTGGGCGGTGCAGTGCGTGCTGTCGAGGATGGGTTTATCCAAGCCCAAATTATGGATACTGCCTACGAATATCAAAATCGGGTCGAAAGTGGCGAGCAATTGGTCATCGGGGTCAATAAATTTGTTACCGATGATGCGCCCGTGCCAATCTTCAAGCCCAACGAAGCAGTAGCCGCCGAACAATGCGCCAAATTGGCCAAACTGCGTGCCGAGCGCGATCAAGCGGCGGTTGATGCAGCCTTGGCCGATTTGCAACGCGCCGCCGAAGGCACAGCCAACGTGCTCGAACCAATGCGCGAAGCGCTCAGTCATCGGGCAACCGTTGGCGAAGTATGTGGAGTTTTACGCAAGATTTGGGGAGAATATCGGCCTGATGTCGCGATCTAAGGGTCTTGTTTTAGCTAGCGTCGTGGTGATCGTTCTGATCATCACAGCGCTAGCACCCAATCTATTTGAGCAAATCGATGGCCGCATTGGCAGCTATATTATGGTTGGGGTGGCACTGGCTGCGGTTGCTGCTTGGTGGTGGCGACGCAAACAAGCTTAGTTGTCAGCTTTGCCAGTGGTAATCAAACTCAGCAAATCTGCGCCCCATTGAGCTAATTTTTGGCTGCCAATGCCTTTGATTGTGCTTAATTCGTGGCTGCTGGTTGGCTGATAGGCTGCCAAATCAAACAACACACTATCGGGAATAATCATATAGTGCGGCAGATTGAGCTTGCGGGCTTGCTCGGAGCGCCAGCTTTTGAGCGCCAGCAACAATTCGCCATCGGCCTGCAATTGTTCGGTTTGCGCCGAATCGCGCTTGCCCTGAATATTCAAGGCTGGCAAGCTTTGCGGGTTGTTCAAGGCCTCGCGGCCAGCACTATTCAATGCCAACAACGGATACAAGCCTTGCTGCTGGCGATCCAGCAAATGGGCTTCGACCAAAGCCTCAATCACCGTTTCAATTTGCTCCATCGTTACGTGCGCCAACACCCCATGGTCGGGCGAGCGTTTGGCATCGCTCGCACCTTTGAGCAAACGCGCCAAGCCAGTACGCCCCAAAGGATATGGCAAACGAGTCAGGGTTGCTAGCACTTGCAAGGCAATATCACGCTGTTGATTGCCAGTGCGTTTGGGAGCCGCCGTCACGACCACCAAAGTTGCGCCTTGATAGGCCAAACTGCCTGCATCGACCAATACATCAATTTCAGCCCGAATTGAATCGAATGAGCGCTCGGAAAGTGCGCCAAACAACGGATGCGAACCATAGCCCCGTGAGCCAGCCAAAATATGAGCCAAATCGCGGCTGCTGAGTTGTTGGGGATGTTCGCGCACCGCCTCGACGATAATTCGTTGATGGTCGCTGATTGCGCCGCCATTGCCCCAATTGGCGCTAACCAAGGGCATGGTTTGCGGCTGCAAGCTGCTTGGTGGGCGGCTAATACTGATGCGACCCGATTGGCAAATATCGCAGGCATTGCCACAAGCAGGCAAGCGTTGGCCAAACTGGGCCGCCAAAATTCGATGCCGACAATGGCTTGCTTCAACATATTGGGTCAACGAATCGAGTTGGCGCTCTTGAGTACTGCGCCATTGCTTCAACACCTGATACATCCGTTCGCGGGTATCTTTGGGCGATGGCAGCACTTCGAGCAACACCTCGCGGGCCACACCTTCGTAGCCAAGCAAGCCTTGTTCTTGCCATTCGAGCAGTTTTGGCTCAAGTTCACTAGGGGCGATGCGCAGAGCGGCGGCCAAATCGTGGCTATCAACATCTTGCCACCAGCGGCCTAAGCTAAACCACTCGCAAAGTTGGTTGATTTCGGGCGTTGCAGGTGCTTCGCCACGGCGCAATTTACAAACCCGTGGCAAATCGAAATGGCGGCGCAATAGCCCAACATGCTCCAAAATGCCGAGGCCAACCCGCAAACGGGTTTCATCGAAGCCAGAAAGCTCCATCAAATGGGCCTGATTGATGGTGCCTTGGCCTTTGCCAATTTGGCCCAAAACCGCTTTATAGAGTTCGCGTAATTCTTCAACTCCAAAATGGCTACTTTCGAGCCATTCTTTGAGCTGGCGTTTATCGAAAAAGTTGTAGAGCATAATGCAACGCGAAATTTGGCCATCGCGGCCAGCCCGCCCCGCCTCTTGGGCATAATCTTCGAGCGATTTGGGCAAATTGGCGTGAATCACCGCCCGCACATCGCGCTTATCCACACCCATGCCAAAAGCAATTGTCGCCACAATCACCCGAGTTTCGCCGCGCATAAAGCGATCTTGGATGGCATCGCGGTCGGGGCAGCCAGCATGATAGGCTTCGGCCACAACCCCAGCTTGGCGCAAGCGATCGGCTATTTCTTCGCAGCTATTGCGCGAGCGCGAATAAACGATAATTGCGCCATTAATTTGATGGCATAAGGTCAGGATGGCCGCTTGTTTTTTCTCTTTGTTGGAGGCTTTGAGCAACTCGAAGTGCAAGTTGGGCCGAAACACATTGGTGCGCACCGTTTCTAAATCGCCAAGTTGCTCGCAGATGGCTTTTTCGGTGGCTGGACTGGCGGTTGCCGTCAAACCCAAAACCAGCGGGTTGCCAAGCACCCGCAGCGCTTCGCGAATAAATAAATAATCGGGGCGAAACGAAAAGCCCCACAACGACACACAATGCGCTTCATCGACCACAAATAGCGAGATGCCAACTTGCTGCAAAGCATAGAGAAATTGACGTTGGCGCAAACGCTCGGGCGCAACATAAACCAATTTATAACGCCCTTCGCTCAAACCACGCAAACGGCTGCGCACCTCATCAAACGGAATTGCGCTGTTGATAAAAGTCGCTTGTTCGCGCACCGCCTCGGGCAAGCCATCAAGCTGATCTTTCATCAAGGCAATCAAGGGCGAGATGACGATCGTGGCGTGAGGCAACAACAACGCTGGTAATTGATAGCAGAGCGATTTGCCTGCGCCAGTTGGCATCAAGGCAAGGGTTGATCGGCCTGCCATCACCCGTTCGATGACTTGTTGCTGACCGCTGCGAAAGCCAGGCAAGCCAAAATGCTCGCGGAGGGATTCGGTCAACTCATTGGCTAAGGCCGTAGGCTGGGCTTCAGCTTCATCGAAGGTAAAAAGCGGGGTTTCAGGATCAACCAACGTCATAAGAGCCTCAAAAGTAGCAAATCTGTTTGTAAGCATATCACATGATTGAATCGTGGATGGCAGATAATAACGAGGGATCAGGGATCAGTTTTCAGGGATTAGGGTTGATGAAACCGCGAAGTGCGCAAAGATCGCGAAGCAGATTCAAACATTGATTCCCAAATACCAAAGCAATGCCAACTTTTGCTTAGATATTGAACACTTGCAGATAAATCGTCAGCAGCTGATCGCTCGGCTGTAGTTGCACAACTAAAATTTGATAGCTTTTGCCATTGATAAATTGATAGCCATAGCGATATTGTTCAGGTTGCAGATTTAAGCTATCAAGCTGCCACCATGGCTTTGCCTCTGGATATGGAGCTGGCAAACTAGCAAAAAGATCAGGCGTATGTTGCAGCGCCTCGGTAATCGGCACAGTTGTCAGCCATGCATCCAAGGCCGAAGCGGGCAAATCGAAGCGCGCAATCACCATTGTATCTAAGGCTACTTCGCCTTGGGTGTGGACATTCGTTGCCTCAGCAGGAATCGCAAAGCCCATAAATTGCTCAATCTCCGCGCGACTTAACGGGCTACTGAGATCACGCAAGGCTGCTTCAACCGTGGCATCGTGCGCTGGTTGCGAACGGGCCTGGCAGCCAAGCAAGGCCAAGCTAAGCAGTAAAAGTATAATTAATCGATAGCTTATTGGGAACATAGAAATCTCTCTACTGTCGAAGATTAAAGCATGCGAATATCTCAAGAGCTACTATAGCAAGCGCGCACAAACAATGTCAAGGGTAATTTAATGCTAGGTTAATCTAGTACTTTTATCAATAGAAAAGCCTGCTCCAAAGCTTTAGAGCAGGCTACGATATATATCAAATTCAACGAAATTAGACGGCAACACCAGTTGGGTTGAGAATCACAACTTTGGTTTCTTCGTCTTCGCGGGGCAGGGTTGATGGCGTGAAGGTGACTTTATCAAGGGTTTCGTATTCCTTCAACCCCATCTGATGCACAAACACGCTCAATGGCTCCAAATCGAGCGCTTCGAGGCGTTGTTGTTGGTTGTCGTTGTACAACGGCACAACCACTTTGGGGGCAATTTCGCCAATAATCTCGACCATGCCATCGGGCTTGATCACGTGGTTGCCGTTGCCAACTGGCACGAACAACACATCAACAGCGCCAATTTCATCGAGCTGGCTGGCGGTCAGGCCATGGCCCAAATCGCCCAAATGGCAAAATGCAACATCATCAATATACATCACAAAAATGGTGTTATGGCCATGCTTTTTGCCCTCGCTATCGGTATGCGCCGTGCGAACGCCACGAATCAAAATATCGCTCACTTCGTATTCGCCAGGCCCATCGGCCACAAACAGCGTATCGCGCAAGGGCTTAACGGCCTCGACATTATTGTGATCAGCTTTGTGATGGCTGATCGTCACAATTTGTGCAGTTGGCTTACCAATATCAAAGCCAACCGATTGATCGCAGGGATCAAGCACCACAATGCCTTCACGACCGCGAATCCGCACGCTGGCATGCCCTAAATACAGTATTTCTGCCATGATTTCCTTCCTAGATAGCCCGTTCGTTACTGACGCTTCACAAGTGCCAATTGCGCTGAGCGCTAGCACATATTTTCGTTAATAATTATACCACGCTGCTTGGCGCAGAGCACAAAAATGCGTTGCTAGCGCCTAAAACGCTAACAACGCAGAATCGGCCTACCTTCGATTTAGGCAACGCTTTCAAATACCAACGGCAGGGCTTCTACCGCGGCTGGGCTAATGCTAATCGCCGATTTGAGCGCCGCCAACGCAATTTCAGCGCGCTCATTGTTGGCGGCATGCACCGTCAACAGGGCTTCGCCTGCTTGAACTGGCTCGCCAACTTTGCGCTTCAGCACCAAGCCCACCGCTGGATCGATTGCATCTTCTTTGCGAGCGCGGCCAGCGCCAAGCTCGGTTGCCACAATTCCACAGGTTTCTGCATCGATGCGTTGGACAAAGCCACTGCTCTCGGCCAGCAAATCGATTTGAATTGGGGCAATTGGCAAGCTCTCAGGTTGGTCAACCGCCGCCAGATCGCCGCCTTGCTGGGCCACAAACTCGCGGAATTTAGCCCACGCTTGGCCATTATCGAGGGTTGCTTGCAACTGTTGGCGGGCTGCGTCAAGATTTTGGGCCTTGCCAGCCAAAACCAACAAATGCGAGCCAAGAGTCAAACAAACTTCAATCAAATCGCTTGGGCCGTGGCCTTGCAAGGTTTCGATCGCTTCGCGCACTTCCAGCGCATTGCCAATCGTCAAGCCCAATGGTTGCTCCATCGACGACAGAATCGCAGCGACATTGCGTCCGGACAATTGGCCGATCCGCACCATCGTTTGCGCCAAATCGCGGGCTTGATCGAGGGTTTTCATAAACGCCCCGGCCCCAACCTTCACATCAAGCACGATACTTTTGGCTCCAGCAGCCAATTTTTTGCTCATAATGCTAGCGGCGATCAACGGAATACATTCAACCGTACCCGTTACATCGCGCAAGGCATAAAGCTTTTTATCGGCAGGCGCAAGGTCGGCAGTTTGGCCCATAATCACCATGCCAATGTCACGCATCGCATGGCGAAACTCTGCTTCGCTTAGGTCGATGCGCATGTTGGGAATAGCCTCAAGTTTATCGAGCGTACCGCCCGAAAAGCCCAAGCCACGCCCCGACATTTTGGCAACCTGCAAGCCTACTGCTGCCAACATCGGCCCCAAAACAAGGCTAGTTTTATCGCCAACCCCGCCAGTCGAGTGCTTATCGACCGCAGCGGGCGCAAAATCACTCAAATCAAGCTGATCGCCAGAAGCAGCCATGGCAAGGGTCAAATCGGTGGTTTCGCGATCGTCCATGCCTTTGAGCACAACCGCCATGGCCCAAGCAGCCATCTGATAATCAGGCACGCTGCCATCAGTATAGCCCTTGATCAGCCATTGAATTTCTTCGGTTGAGAGCTGTGCTCCATTGCGTTTTTTAATAATCAGATCAACCGCACGCATTATTGTTTTCCGCCTTCTGTAAGTTTGCGCCATGCCAAGGGCAGGCGATTAAGAATATCGCTTGCAATAGTACCGCGTTCGCCTAATTCTTCGCGAACTAATGCGCCAGCAACGCCATGCACCCCAACTGCAAGTTGCGCGGCTTCAAATGGCGCTAAGCCTTGAGCCAACAACCCTGCGGTGAGTCCTGCAAGAATATCACCAGATCCGGCGGTTGCCAACGCGGGGTTGGCCAAGCCATGCAAGGCTAAGCTGCCATTGGGGCTAGCAATAATCGTGTGTGCCGATTTGAGCACTACGGTCACGCCCCAGCGAGCTGCTGCTTCAAGCGCAATTTGTGGATGATCTTCGCCAAGTTTTTCTTCGCCAAGCAAGCGTGCCATCTCGCCAATATGCGGCGTGAGCACAACCGGCTGATCGCGCAATTTTTCTTGCCAGTTTTCAATCGTGGCCAAAATATTCAAGCCATCTGCATCGATCACCAGTGGCGGCAATAAGACTGGACCTTCCTCTTCGACTTTAGCTTCTTCTTTAGGCCGTGCAGCCAAGCCAAAGCCAACTCCGCCTTTACGTTTGGCCGGAATTTCAAGCTCGCTCGAGCCAAGAAAGCCTACGCCCAAGCGGCGCTTACTTGAAGCCAAGCCAATCAAGGCGCGGAGAAAATCGCCTGTGCCTGTTTCAGTGCCAAGGCCGGGGCCAACCAACAAGGCTTTATATTTGGCTAATTTTTCGTGCACCAGTTTGGCGGCGGCTTCGGTCAATTCGCCTGGCTCAACTTCGGGCAAGGGCAAATAGGTTACTTCGTGCAAATGGGCGGCGGTGCTGCCATAAATTGAGCGTGGGCAGGCCAACGTTACAACGCCAGCGCCCGAGCGCGCAGCGGCAGTTGCCGAAAGCCAGGCTGCGCCAGGATAAAGATACGAGCCAGCCACAACCATCACGCGCCCGAAAGTATCTTTATGGCCATCAACCGGACGGGCCGGCACCAGCGAACGGATTGTCGCAAGATTCAGTTCAGTTGTAGTCATCGGCTCCTCCATAGAATCTGGTAGGGTAAATGCGGCGATTGCGAGCTTGCCAACCTTGGCCGCGCCTGGGTAGAGATGATGGCCGCGTTTGGTCAGGCCCGCCGCCACGGTGTAGGTTGCGTTAATCATTGTGCCCCAGATTTTGCCATTATCAGCATCAAGGCCCGAAGGCAGATCGACCGCCAAAATAGGTAGTTTGCTGGCATTCGCCAAGCGAATAATCTGGGCTACATCAGCAGCCAACGGTCGGCTTAGGCCAATCCCAAACAGGCCATCAATGACAAATGTGCTCGTTTGAAGCAGCTGCTGAAGCTGTTGGTTTTCGGGGTCGTCAGCAGCGAAAAACAGCGGCATTGCTTCGGCTTGGGCGGCGGCGTACGGCCAATCATCGGCTTGCGGTTTGCGCTTGTACAGGTAGCAGCGAACTGGATAACCAGCTTCTTTGATATGCCGCGCAATCACCAAGGCATCGCCGCCATTGTTGCCAGCCCCAACCAGTACCAAAATTGCTGGTTTAGGCTGCTTGGCGATGATTCCTAAGGCCACATCGGCTATGCCACGTGAAGCCTCGGCCATTAAGCCAGCCCACGTCGCACCTTCATCGACCGCACGCTGTTCGATTGCCCGCATTTGGGCAGCGGTTGTAATGTGATACCCAGGCAAAATTTTTGGCATCGTTGCCTCACCACACCTACTTAATGCTATCGAAAATTATACACCACAGCTTTAGCCAATCCATGGGCGATTTTGCAAGGATTAACGAAACACTAGCATAACGAGCGAGTGATCAGTTGTCAGGGGTTAGGGATCAGTTGGAGGCAACCGCGAAGATCGCGAAGAGCACGAAGATAAGGCTATTGGCTATTGCAATCCCACACCATGTTCCGATAGACCAGAGCCTTCAGCCTAGAGCCATTAATTCTCTGCGCCGCTGCGTTAAATCTGCCTCTAGGCTCTCTGTTCTTTTGCCTTCTGACTTTTGACTTTTGATTTCTGCCTAAACGACTGCCTGTGCTATCATAGACAATGGACAAAACGTCTACCATACGGAGGATTGATATTTCAATGGCTCAATATGATGTTGTGATTATTGGTTCAGGGCCAGGCGGCGAAGTTGCTGCCTTGCGTGCTGTCCAATTGGGCTTAAAAGTCGCTGTCGTCGAAAAAGAACAAGTCGGCGGTGTCTGTTTAAATATTGGCTGTATTCCCACCAAATCGCTGTTGCACTGCGCCGACGTGCTGGAAGAAACCAAAGAAGGCAAGAAGTTTGGCGTCATCACTGGCGAAGTTTCGTTCGATCTCAAGGGTGCGATGGGCCACAAAGAAAAAGTGGTCAAAACGATGCGCACTGGCCTCGAAGGCTTGTTCAAAAAGAAGAAAATCGATCTCTTTCGCGGTTTTGGCCGCTTAGCTGGCACCAACAAAGTCGCAGTTAAGGGCGATGACGGCAATGAAACGGTCATCGAAACCAAGAATGTGATTTTGGCGGTTGGCTCAACTCCACGTGCCTTGCCATTTGCCCCATTCGATGAGCAACGGATCGTTTCGAGCACTGGCGCCTTGAGCTTGCCCGAAGTGCCAAAACATTTGGTCGTTATCGGCGGCGGGATCATCGGCTGCGAATTTGCCTCGATGTATCGTACCTTTGGCGCACAAGTTAGCATTATCGAAATGTTGCCCCGGATTGTTGCCACCGAAGATGAAGAAATTTCGGCAGAATTGGCCAAAGCCTTCACCAAACGCGGCATTAAGCTCTACATTGGCTCAAAGACCAAGGCTGTCAATAAGCGCGCCGATGGCGCAAGCGTGGTATTTGAAGGCCCAGACGGCAAAGAACAAACCTTGGAAGCAGATTATGTGCTGATTGGTACTGGTCGCGCTCCTTTGACCAAAAATATTGGCCTCGAAGAAGTCGGCGTAACCACCGACGAACGCGGCTATATTCCGGTCAACGCCACCATGCAAACCAACATTGCCAATATTTATGCAATTGGCGATGTTGTACCAACGCCATGGCTAGCTCACGTTGCCTCAGCAGAAGGCGTGATTGCGGTTGAACATATCGCAGGCCATCATACCAACCCAATCAACTACGATATTATTCCAAGCTGTGTCTACTGTTCGCCAGAAGTTGCCCACGTTGGCTTAACCGAAGCCCAAGCCAAAGAACGTGGTTACAACGTCAAAGTTGGCAAGTTCCCATTTGCTGCGGTTGGTAAAGCAACAGCGATTGGCAATCGTGATGGCTTTGTTAAAATCGTTGCTGATGCAGAGTATGGCGAGATTCTTGGCTTCCACTTGATTGGGCCACGAGTGACCGAATTGGTTGCAGAGGGCGGCTTGGCCTTGAGCCACGAAGCCACCGTTGAATCGTTGTTAGCGACGATTCACGCCCACCCAACCTTGTACGAAGCGATGCACGAAGCTGGCCATGCGCTGCTTGATGGCACACTCCACCTCTAAAATTAAACTTCGCTGAATCAGCGTACGAAGGACACAAAGCACCAATTTTGCTGCTTTGCGTCCTTCGTGATTATTGAAGCCTTGGTTGCCATGAAAATTTTAATTATCTCCAAAGCGCTGACCGCCGCCACCTATCACCGTAAGCTCGAACTGATTGCGGCTGAGCCAGATGTTGAATTAACCGCGATTGTGCCGCCCGTGTGGATCGAGCCGGGAGTTGGCGAATATCCGCTGGAGCTGCAAAAAGCGAGCAATTATCGCATGCACGTCGTGCCGCTTGGTCACAACGGCCATCATCATACCTTTTGGTGGCAGGGCTTGGGCAAATTAATTGCCGCTGAGCAACCAGATATTCTGCATGCTGATGAAGAGGCCTTCAATCTCGCCACCTTCCAAGCATTTTGGCATGCGCGCAAAACCAAGGCCAAGCTCTGTTTTTACAATTGGGCAGATGTGGCGCGGCGTTATCCACCGCCATTTAGTTTCTTCGAGCGCTACAGCTATCGCCATGCAGCCCATGCGATTGCTGGCAATCACTTGGCCAAGCAACTCATTCGCGATCATGGCTACACTGGCCCAATCAGCGTGATTCCGCAATTTGGCGTTGATGAAACGATTTTTACGCCTGCACCAGAGCCATTGCCAAAAGATCCGTTTGTGGTGGGCTTTTTTGGGCGTTTGATGCGCTCCAAAGGCGTGCTCGATTTGCTCGATGCGCTCGAACAGTTGCCCGCCAACATTCATTGTCGCCTAATTGGCAAGGGCGATTTAAGCGCCGAGGTCGAACAGCGCATCAATAAAGCGCCGCTGGCTGGTCGAGTCACGCTTGAGCCATTAATTCCATCGAGCGCCATGCCCGATGCCATGCGCAGCGTCCATGCCTATGTGCTGCCCTCGCGCACAACCCCCAATTGGAAAGAACAATTTGGGCGGGTGTTGATCGAGGCAATGGCCTGTGGTGTGCCAGTGATTGGCTCGAATTCTGGCGAAATTCCGCATGTGATTGATACCGCAGGCATCGTATTTCCCGAAGGTGATGTAGCGGCCTTGGCAGAGGCAATTCACAAAATCTATAGCGATGAAACCTATCGCCAAAGCATCGCCGCTGCTGGCCGCCAACGTGCCTTGAGCCACTATACTCAAGCCAGCATCGCCCAACAACACTTGGCGGTTTATCGCTCGATGCGCTCATAACCACTAAGAAAAGAGTGTGTGCTTCGATAACTACACTTCTCGTCTGCATAGCAACAGAGCTAGACAGCGAACCAAGGAACAACTGATTCATCGCTCAATCAATGCCATTCCATTCAATGCCCTTTAGGGGGTGCAGGGGGATGAAAACCCCCTGCGTTTCCCGCCTTGAGGCGGGACGGAAGGGTGGTGATCACCAAGTAATTCACTCCAAGCAAGCACAATCTGGATTTAGTCTATTAAATCTTACCACCACTCAAAAAGAGAGAGTTTTATGCAAACAATTCGCACAGCTCGTTTAGTCATTCGCCAGTTTACGTTGGCCGATGGCCCATTTGTTATGCAGTTAGTCAATCAACCGTCGTGGCTCCAATGGATTGGCAACCGCAATGTGCACACCTTGAATGATGCAGAAACCTACATCAGCAGCGGCCCTATGACCATGTATCAACGCTATGGAGTTGGCTTGTGTGGCGTGGAATTAGCAGGCACACTGATTGGTATGGCAGGCTTGATCAAACGCACCCCAGAAGCCGAAATTGACCTTGGCTACGCCTTTTTGCCTGAATACTGGGGCCAGGGCTATGCAAGCGAAGTTGCGCAAGCCCTCTTGACGTATGCAATCACAACCCTCAAACTGCCGCGCATTATTGCCACTACTCATCTTGAAAACCAACAATCGATCAAAGTCCTCGAACGAATTGGCATGCAATTCGAGGGGATTATTGGCGAAGGCGAGCAGCAATTACGCTTATTTGGCTACAACCAACCAAGAACATAGAGCATAGAACATAGAACATAGCATTTGGGGATCAGGGTCTAGGGGTCAGGGTTCAGGCACTTGATTATGGGAACAATAATCCAATCAATCTGTGGCATCTGTGGCTACAACACCCGAAGAACATAGAGCATAGACCATACAGTTTGATGATCACAATTGGCAGGCAGCGTTTAACCACAAAAGCCAAGAGAACTGAAAATTATAGGTATCAAGCGAGGATTAAACACAAAAAACAAATGGACGCTTCTTTGTCGATAGGAGGTGACGAAACCAACCTATCAACCAAGAAGCGTCCATCGCCTACTATACCACCGATTGTCACATTGATCAACTAATCAATGCCGCAATCGCCATTTTTGGGTGCAGGGTGGTAAATCACGTATCTTGTTTCAGCCAAGGAGTGAGGATGAATATATTTTCAGAATCATGGAATACGATTGGCCGCTGGCTACTCATTATTTCAGCAGGAATTATTATCCTATCAATGATGGTCAGTGTACTCGAAAAATTTATTCGTCGCAGACGCTTATTACGTTCTGGCATGCTTGATGTTGATCGTATGACTGGGACACAATTTGAACATTTTCTTGGCGTAGTCTTTCGTCAATATGGCTACCAAATTGAGCATACAGGCAAAGCTGGCGATTATGGCGCGGATTTAGTCATCAAAAAAGCCCAAGCTCGCACGATCATCCAAGCTAAACGCTACAGCAAAAATGTTGGTGTTAAGGCGATTCAAGAAGCTGTCGCCGCCAAAAAAATGTACAACTGCCAAGGCGCAATCGTGATAACCAATAGCCACTACACCAAACAAGCCCAGATTTTAGCCAAAGCCAACGAGGTTGTATTGTGGGATCGTGAACGCTTACTGAAGGTTCTGCTCCAAATCAAACAACATACAAATCAGCCTTAGAACTGATAGCAAAGCAAGTGGTTAGCGGTATGCTTATTGCAGAAAAAACAGGTGCTGCCTACTTTGGTGTTGGAGACATGAAGGTAGGTCTGGGCGGTCACGGAGAGCCGCTCGGGCGGCGGGCTGGGTTAGCCCGCCGAGGTGTTTAACCGATTGGCACGGGTTGTGTTGTTGTAATTCCAGTATCACAACCAGACCTTGCGAACGAATTAACGAAACAACGTGTGGTACAATAGCCATGCTGACGTTTGAATGAGCTACCTCGGCCTGTGTGGTCGAGGTTTTTGGTGTGTTATGCAACGAACTGATTTACGCAATATCGCAATTATTGCCCACGTTGACCACGGCAAGACGACCTTGGTTGATGCCATGTTGAAGCAAAGTCGGATTTTCCGTGAAAACCAACAAGTCGCTGAACGAGTGATGGACTCCAACGCCATCGAACGCGAACGTGGGATCACGATTATGGCCAAAAATACCGCTGTTGAATACAATGGCGTGCGGATTAATATCGTCGATACTCCCGGCCACGCCGATTTCGGCGGCGAAGTCGAGCGGGTTTTGAACATGGTCGATGGCGTGTTGCTGTTGGTCGATGCGGTTGAAGGCCCGATGCCCCAAACCAAGTTCGTGCTGCGCAAAGCTCTCGAACAAGGCCATCGCGCAATTGTCGTCGTCAATAAGGTCGATCGCCCAAGCGCTCGCCCAAATTATGCCGTCAATGAAACCTTCGATTTGTTTATCGATTTGGGCGCAACCGAAGAACAAGCCGAATTCCCAATTGTGTATGCAAGCGGGATGGCCGGCACCGCAGGCCACGACCCCCACGCCATGCAAGATTCGTTGATTCCGTTATTTGAAACGATTTTGCAATATGTGCCAGCGCCTGATGTTGATGCCAATGGCCCGCCCCAATTGCTGGTCACTGCAACAATGTACGATGATTACAAAGGCAAAATCATCATTGGCCGCTTGAACAGTGGCACAATTCGCAAAGGCCAAGCGGTTGCCCACATCCCCGCCGGCAAAGACCCCAAGCCAGCCAAAGTGGTCCAAGTTTTCACCCACTATGGCATGGATCGGGTCGAAGTCGAAGAAATCACCGCTGGCGATATTGTCGCCATGACCGGAATTAACGATGCAGGCATTGGCGATACGATTGCCGACAAAGACAATCCAGTCGCTTTGCCACCAATCAAGGTCGAAGAACCAACTGTTCAGATGACCTTCGGCGTGAATACCAGCCCTTTCAGCGGGCGCGAAGGCAAATTGGTCACCTCACGCAAAATTCGCGAACGCTTATATGGCGAAACCGAGCGCGACGTGGCTTTGAAGGTCGAAGATACCGACAACGCCGATACCTTCCGCGTCAGCGGTCGCGGCGAGTTGCACTTGGCAATTTTGATCGAAAATATGCGCCGCGAAGGCTACGAGTTCCAAGTTTCCAAAGCAGAAGTGATTTATAAAGAGATTGATGGCGCACGTCACGAGCCATATGAATTGGTCGAAATCGAAGTTGATTCCGATTATCAAGGCTCGGTGGTCGAATTGATGGGCTTGCGCCGCGGCACCATGCGCGACATGAGTGTTAGCGATTCAGGCTCGGTGCAATTTGTCTATCACGTGCCAACCCGTGGTTTGTTGGGCTTCCGCCAACAATTGCTCACCGCTACCCGTGGTACAGGCATTATGAATAGCTTGTTTGCTGGCTATCAACCCTACGCTGGCGATGTGCAAACCCGCCAATTTGGCTCGTTGATTGCTTGGGAACAAGGCGTGACCAGCAGCTACGGCTTGTCGAGCGCCCAAGAACGCGGCCAGTTGTTCGTTGGCTCAGGGGTGGATGTCTACGAAGGTATGATCATTGGTCAACACATTCGTGACGAAGACCTCGAAGTCAATGCATGCAAGAAAAAGCAACTGACCAATATGCGTTCATCAGGTGCCGACGATGCCTTGCGCCTCGACGTACCACGCAACATGTCGCTCGACGATTGTATTGAATACCTCGCCGACGATGAATTGCTCGAAGTAACTCCGCTGCATTTCCGCCTTCGCAAGCGTATTCTCAACACCGACGAACGCCGCCGCGACCGCAAATGGGCCAAAAACCGCTAACTTAAGCGCAAACTCCCTTGTCCAGGTTGCTGGACAAGGGAGTTTTTGTTTGCTTAGATACATTCCCTCACCTCTATGTTCTCTGTTCTTTTTGACTTCATCGCTCAATTTAGCGATCATACAAGCGCAAACTTGGAATCCGCAAGGCAATAATAATTGCTGCCGTAACACAAATCGCGCCGCCAAATGCAATCGCTGCTGGCGCGCCAAACAGAGTCGCTGCAATTCCAGCCTCAACTTCGCCAAGCAATGGCCCGCCTTGAAAAAATAACATATTGGCCGAAGTTGCCCGCCCGCGCAATTCATCGGGAGTGTTCAATTGGCGAATCGTGCCGCGCAACACAGCGCTGACCGTATCAGCAGCCCCAGTGCCTGCCAAGCCCAAAAGCGCAATCGGTAAACTTGGCGCAAGCCCAAAGACCATAGTTGCCAGCCCATACAACACCACCGAAACCACCACGACCATGCCTTGGCGCCGCGGGTTGCCAAACCACGACATCGCTAGCGCTGCAATTAACGCTCCGGTTGCAGGCGCTGCATACATCAAGCCTAAGGCCTTTTCATCGACCTTCAAGACTTGGTCGGCAAATAGTGGCAAGAGCGTCGTTGCCGCACCACAGAAGGTCGCCACAAAATCAAGCACCATCGTCGACCAAATAATTGGCGTGCGGCTAACAAAGCGTAAACCTTCCCAAAGCGAGCCTTTGACCACAGGCTTAACCTCAGTTGGCGCATAATTGCCGCGCATTTGCCACAAGCCCAAGACCACCGCGCCATAACTGAGCGCATCGAGCAAATAGACCAAGGCAATCGAATGAGTCACAAACCAGCCGCCTAAGGCTGGGCCTGCAATATTGCCAATTTGCCACGCAATCATATTCAAGCTTAATGCTGTTGGCAGCACTTCACGCGGCACCAAACGCGGAATCAGCGCTTGGCGTGCAGGTAAATCAAAGGTTTTGGCGCTGAAAAAGATAATCATAATCCCATACAGCAACCATAAATTAATCAACTCAAACCACGATAAAACCGCCAACACCAACGATAAACCCATCAGAATGCTTTGGGTGACGATCATCAAGCGCCGTCGATCAACTCGATCAGCCAATAAGCCTGCGCGCAAGGCCAGCAAAATCAAGGGAATAAATTGAAAAAAGCCAATTAAGCCCAGAAAAATCGCCGAATTAGCCCCAGGAATTGCTTCGGCCAAACGATAAACCTGAACATGCAAAGCAACGGTGTGCATCTGCGAGCCAGCAATTGAAATTAGCTGGCCGCTCCAGAGCAGCCGATAATCGCGATGACGTAAAGCAACCAACGCCGATGGTTGGCGCGAAGTCGTTGAATCTGAAGCCATGACAAGCCCTTCATTGATGATTAAAGTGAGATATGATTATAAGCTAGTTTATGGCCAATGAATCTCATTGCAGCACTATCTTCGTTCTATTGCTGCGCAATTAAAAAAGCCGCTAACAGCCAATGCTGCTAGCGGCCAAGCAAGCAAAATTTTAGAGTTCGAGCTTGGCGCGGGCAATCCCGCCGCGTCCTCCCTGAACGGTCAATTCAAGCACTCCAGAATTGGGCACATGCACCACCCACTCGACTTTAGCGCGATCAGTGGTTGAGCCATTGCTGAATCCAAAGAATGAAACCCGCCCCGAACGGCCTTCCAAATCGCCAATCGTGGTTTTGGCTTGGCCCAGCTTGAGGCTTGCGCCTTCTGGCAATTTCAGCAGCGCCTCAAGAGGCAAAGTGGCTTTGCGTTCGCGGCCCTTTTGCGAGCCATAGCTTGGCAAATAGCCCTCATTTTGCACCACAGCCTGCAAACGATAGACGTTATCGACCAAGCTTTCAGCCTCGAAGCTGCTAATTGTGGTGAATGGCGCAATCGCGGCATGCTCCAAGGCAAATTGGGTCACTGGGGCAATTGTTTCGAGCAATTTGGCTGGCGGTGGGTTGCGGAAGGCAAACATCGGGTGCCAGCCACCAATTTCAACCGCGCCAAGCTGTGGATGCTCAAATGGAGTCCAATCGTAGAAGCACAAGCCTTCGCCATGCTCATCTACCCATTGCATAATTTTAAGATCGTCTTCTTCTGGGTGTTCCTTGAACCATTCGATGAATTTGCGATCTTTGATGCCCGCCGAACCAACCAAATCCCAAAATTCAACCGTCCAAGCAAACATACCCAAATGATCGTAGACCCAATCATCAAAGACCCCGGTAATCACATCTTTGGGATGATAGCGAAAATCGTGGTAGACCGAAACGCTTGGCCAGCCAGTAATTTCGGTGCCACGCTTGCCCAAAGCCTTGAACACATCAAGATCGTGGATGTTCATCTGATCGTCGGCGCGGTCGCCGTAGGGCCGCAACAGCACCCCAGAATAGGTGTGGTAGGTCAGGCCGCTATGAATTTCTGGGTGATCGACGATAAATTGCACCACCGCGCGAATTTCTGGCTCGGAGGTTGGATACGGCCCAGCGCCATATTGCTCAGCTTCAGGTCGCCAATCGATTGGAAAATTACGATTAATATCCAAGCCTTCGATCGAACGGCTGAGTTTGATATTGACTCCATCGTAATTTTGAATCAAGCCCTCGGGCAAAATTCGATAATAGGTGCCGCCAATTTCATAGGGCTTGCGTTTGACCATCACCCGTGGATCGTGCTCGGAAACTCGCCAATCGCCATTCGGATCGACCAAGCGCATTTGCAGAATAATCCCATCGTTGTTGATGTCCTCTTGATACAGGCCATCGACCCGCTCAGCATAGGGATAAGGCCGCACACTCGAACGCACAACATATGGCGTCGTCAAGGCTCGTTCAGCGCCATCGGGATTAAAGCGGGGCAAAATGTAGAACGTCGTGCGATCCAGCAAGCGCGTGCATTCAGGATCGTTGCCATAGCCCTTGAGCAGGGTATCGATCAAGTGCAGACCAGCCATTGCGCCAGTTACTTCGCTGGCGTGAATATTGGCATCAACCCAAAACGCTGGCTTCTCGCGGGGCGTGCCAGTTGCATCATTCGTGAGTGTCGCTAGCCATAAATCGCGGCCTTCGTAACTTTTACCAATGGATTGCAGGCTAATCAGTTGGGGATATTCGGCAGCGAAAGCTTCTAAGGCAGCCACCAACTCGTCAAAACGATAATAGCGGGTGTAATCGATCTCGGGCATGACTCCTCCATTACGAACTCTATGCAGAATATTGCATATTATGCATTATTCTACGGGCTAGATGCAAGCCCACATTAACCTAAAACCCCCTTGGATGATGAGTCATCCAAGGGGGTTTCTGCCAATAGGCGGATTTATTTAGACGGTTGCGGGTGTTTCAGCGCGTTTGCGCAAGTTCGAGCCAAGCCCACCGCCGAGGAACAAACCCCAGAGCAAACCCAAGCTCATAGCGTGCACAAACACAACCCCGCGCACTTCGTCATCCCAGCGTGGCAAGAATACAATCACCAAGAACTGGATAACTGGAATAACCATCAAGGCTACGCCTAAGCGCACAAAACCTTGCGCAACTGGTTGGCCGCGCAAGTGATTGCTAAAGCCCGTCACAATCCAAGCAATAAAGAAGAAGATTGTGGCGGTGACGACTGGCAACAAGACCAAAATATCACCAATTGCGATGCTCAATACTTTGGTCGAAGCTGGCAGCGTATTCGACAAGGCTTGGGTCCCGAAGGTCAAACCAAAGAAGGCTGCAACCATCACCACCAAGGTAACGACGAACGCAATCAAGCCACCGCGAGCAGCTTTGCCCCACAAAGCGATGGTATTGGCCAATACGGCATAGCCGATTGCACAAGCCCACAGCAAGTAGTACATGATATCTTTTTTCTCTTGCAGCGTCGTAGCAAAATCGCCAGCCATGTATGGGCCACTGCTCGTGGTCCAGATTGCGCCAAAGATGGTGTAAACCAAGGCAAATGGCACAAAAATGACTAGGTCAAGCATGCTCACGCCTATGTTATTCAACCATTTTTTCATTGAATGGCCTCCTTAGAAGGCTTTTAGGCTGGCGACAGCATGCCATCGCCAGCGCGTGCTTTACCGAGTCAAGGTCTTCAAGTAGGCGATAACTTCGAGAATTTTATCTTCGCTAAGGATCTGGCCTTGGGGTGGCATTGCCCCATACGAAGCGCCATCTTGAGGATCTGGGCCAACACCTGGGCCACCACCACCATTCGTAATCCAATCTAAAACATTTTCGTCGTTGACTGGATTGCCGTTAGGCAGGGTGGTGCCAAATGCTTTGGTACCAGTTTCGCCGAACAAGCCTGCCAAGCCAGGGCCTGTGCCGCTTGCATCGGTTTTGCTATGGCAGCTAATACAATAGACATTGAAGGTTTGCTTGCCAGCTTCGGCCACTGCATCATCTAATGGTGGCTCGTTTGGCGTTGGGGTTGGTGGCAAGCCTGCTTCAGTGGTTGCAGCCCACGATTTGGCTGAATCAAGCGCGACTGGCGAGATTGCGCCACCTTGCATCGACATGACATAGGCAGCGATGGCTTTAATTTGGTCATCGCGCATGCCTTGCAATTTCCAGGCAGGCATCGCCGTGCCAGTTTTGCCATAGGCAATAATCCCTTCGACATAGTTGCGCAACGAGCCATATTTTTTCTGAATCCCGTTTTCGCGGGTAAACGCTTCGGTGCCTGGGCCTAAGCGCCCTTGCAAATCGGAAAGCTTAGGAGCACCTTTGTTGCCTGGGCCTTGGCCTTCGCCAGCCAAGCCGTGGCAGGTGGCACAATATTGTTCGTAGTTGCGCTGCCCGAACTCCAATTGCAAAGCATCTTGGCGCAAATTCGTGGCAACCAAACGATCATTCGTTTGGCCAATCCAGATAAAGCCAAGCAAGGCAACTGTTGCGAGGGTAAACAGCAGCGAAACTGCAATGTTTTTCGTCATAGGACGTGTTTCCTTATTCGACACGGCCCACGCAGCAACGTAGGCCGTGGATAAAAAACTTAGTTTCGTGGTTCCGTATCGCCAACGTGAACAACCCCATTCCGGTTGAGGAATTTATATTGGGTATAGCGGCTCTTTTCGGGAGTTTCGACCAAATTACCATCTTTGTCGTAACCCGCCGTCGTCCATTCCATATCCAAGGTTACACGTTTTTGCAGAAGCCCATCAACTGCTGTTGAGAATTCGGCAGCATCGGTTTTTTGTTGATAGAGCCATGGCTCAATCGTCAAGGTAACCGTTGGGCGAACAAACAGCACGTCATATTCGGCCCATTTTTGCACGTCGTGTTTGAGTTCGAGCAGCATTTCTTTGAAGACTGGTGAGAGTGCTTCTGGCGCTGGGCCTTCGGCTACCCCAAATTCGCCTTCAACAAAGGCATCTTTGGTTGCATCGTAATAGACTTTATAAACGAATTTTTCTTGCGGCACTTGGTCGAATGGCACTTCCATCACGCGACCTTCGCCTTCAACTGGCACATATGAAACGGCCAATTCGTTCGAACCGACTTTTTGAATCCCGAAGGCGGGCAAGCCACCATACGAAACAACCACAAAGACGATCAACGAAACGATCCCGCCAGCAACTGCAAATTTGCGATCTTTGAAACGGCGTGAAGGGTTGCGGTCGATGTATGGCAAGAGGAACAATGCGCCGAAGATAATCCCAGCGATGCCCAAGCCCCAAACGATCTTATCGCCGAGCTTCAACATCCCTTGCAACCAGAAGAAGTACCAAGGTGCTTGGGTGTGTTGCGGGGTTTCCAAGGCGTTGGCATGGTTTTCCAGCTTGGCATCCCAGAAGAAGTTGTTGATAAAGATAAAGGTAAAGGTCAAAACCACAATCACTGCCAACTCAAAGAACACTTGGTCGGGCAAGAAAGGAATTTTGCGCTTGGTTGGTTTTTTGTTTTCAAACAATTCGTGAATTGGCGAGATTTCTTGCTTGCGCACTGCATAGTAGTGAATACTGATGAAAATAATCGTCAGCATTGGCAACATAAAGATGTGCAACAAGTAGAAGCGCAAGAGTGCGCCAGCGCCAATTTCTGCGCCCCCACGGAGCAAGCGGCCAATTGCTGGCCCAACCCCAGGTGCTGCGTCAGCCATCGACGAACCAATCGTCACCGCCCAGAACGCCAATTGGTCCCATGGCAAGAGATAGCCAGAGAACGACAACAACAGCGTCATAAAGAGCAGCAGCATGCCCGTAAACCAGATAAACTGGCGCGGAGCTTTATACGAAGCCGTAAAATAGGTTCGCAGCATGTGCAAAATCACCACTGCAACCATAAAGTGCGCGCCCAAGCGGTGAATATTCCGCATCAGGCCACCCAACGGCACGTCGTTCATAATCTTGGTCATGGTTTCGTAGGCTTCGTTGGGCGATGGCGAATAATAGATCATCAAAACGAGACCAGTAATCGCCTCAAGCACAAAGAAGAAAAACGACATCCAGCCAAGCCCCATGGTGTAATACCATGCGGTTGCTTCTTCGGATAACGAACGGGGACGAATGTGATACCAAAAACTATTCGAGTGCACCCGCATCCGTGGGTTTGGACGTGGTGCTGGCCCCCCACGCAGGGTTTCGCGCCACTCACGTGCTCCCATCGAAGGGAAGAACGAGCGGCCTACCTCGGTTAGCCAGCCACCCAAGCCCTTGCGCTTGCTTTCAGGCGATACAGCCATACGGAAACTCCTTCGTGACTGGGTAAACTAGCCGTGAGTTAGACCCGTCTTCTTTTTCCCAGTGTCTACTACCAATGCGCCATCTTCTAAAGTAATCGGAAACTGATCAAGGTTCCGTGGCGCTGGGCCAAGCACGTAATGGCTGTTACGTTCAAACGTCGAGCCATGACATGGGCAGATAAAGCGATTTTGCGAAGCTTGGAACGGAATCAAACAGCCTAGGTGGGTACATACTTGATAGATTGCAATCAAATAGCCGCCATCGCTGGTTTCGGCTCCAACCTCGTTATCGTTGGTTGAGACGATCCCGTTTTCAGCTGCACCTTTGCTTTTATCAACCTTAACAATGTAAAATTTACCAGCAGCATTTAATTCTGGTGCTTCTTCAGCGGTGTAGCTATCGCCAGCGCGGGCAAGGGTAAATTTGCCGCCAAACTGGCCTGCCTTAATCCGTGGGTAGGCAAAACCGCCGGTAACCCAGTCGGCACCACCAGTCAATTCACTGATTAACTCGTCGTCTTTGTTGGGCGCAACAATGCTGCCAAGCCCAAGTGCCGTTAACACAGCCATTGAGCCAGCCGTCGCATACGCCATAAATTCGCGCCGATTGAGTCCTAGCCGCTCGCCAACCGGCTTGCCAACTTTGGTACGCGTAACAGGGCTAACGCCTGCTTTGGCAGCCACCGCCTCTGCTTCGGCCTGCGAGACGATCCGCCGCCCTCCAGATTGTTTCGGGTTTTCAGCCATTATTCGGTTCTCCTAGCCGCCTTGGTTGTCGTTTGGATATCGTGGCAATGTCAAAAAAATACCGCGCACAGACGCTGAGGCGGGGTCACTCGGTATTGTAACACATTGCACAAAGGAGCGTCAAACGCATACCACAGCGATTTTTTGCCTTTATAAAGGCCTATTTCGCAATCCGACCATGGCAGTTTTTAGCTACTTTAGCAGTTTTTTCAGCTACTCGCCCGAGCTGCTTTACTCAACATCTGGGTCTAAATGCCACAACGAAAAGAATTCTTTGTCTTGATCAGCACGATGCACATAGACTTCGCCCAAATAGGAAATTGCGTTTGGCCGCTCACAATCGAGGCAGCGATAAATATCATACTTAAAGCGCGTGCTTACCGGATTCGAGACCGTCGCATTGACTTCATAGGCATCAGTGTTGTGGCTACCACACCAAGCACATTCCACCGGATAAACGATCACCCATAACGAGCGCCGAAAACGCCGCGGCGATTCGCGCACTTTGCGCCGCATAATTCGATCGGGCCAGCGAATATCAACCATCGCCGCCTTGCACTCTGGACAACGCCGTAGCTCATGCTGCAAGGTCACTTGCGGATTGACCACGCTAATAATTTCGCCAGCAACGACTGGCCCGCGATAGTCGCACCATAAACAGCCTTGAGGTTTATTATCCATATATCTTCCTCATTGATTAATTCAGTCTATCAATCAGTAATTATACCCATGATAGGCCGAGTGGCTAGTTATCGAATTATGAATTATGAAGGATGAGGGATGAAGTAAAAGTTAAAAGGCAGAAGACACAAATCGATAGCCAAAAGCCAATAGCCATTCGTGGAATTCGTGCAACTCGGGGCAAAAAAACAATTCTTCGTGTCCTTCGTGTCCTTCGCGGTTTCTATAGCCAATAGCCATTCGTGGAATTCGTGGCAAAAAATGTTCAGTGGCTTTGGCTAATTAAAACAAAAATCCCCTGCGCCAAATTGATTCAGCACAGGGGAATAGGCAACTAATCAAATTAATCGTGGAGGGCAGTGAGATGCTGATCAGTTAAGCGTGCCAATTCACCAACCGTTTCGCGATCGAAGGCAAATGTTGCGCCAGCTGCTGCAAACAATTGGCTCAGTGGCTTGGTGTTGCCCAAGGCCAAGGCTGATCGATATTGCGCGACTGCCTGCGCTTGATCCTGCATTGCATTACGCCAAACTTGTAGCGCGCCCAACTGGGCCAAGCCATATTCAACGTAATACAATGGTGCTTCGAAAATATGCTGTTTGCGATGCCAACCGGTGGTATGCACATCCTCCAAGCCGCTCCAATCAACGCCGCTCATAAAGCGTTCATAGAGATCCTTCCACACAGCGTCAAGCTGCTCGGCGGTCACATCTTCTGGGGCTTCAATATACACCCAGTGTTGGAAGGCATCGACGGTCGCCATATACGGCAAGAATTTGAGGGTGCTCCAAAGGTGCTCAGCGCGAGCGCGCCGAGCATCGGCTTCGCTGTAGAAGCCACCTTTGTCTTTGGCTAAATAGGGCGCTGCCAACAATTCCATCGCCATCGAGGCCACTTCGCAGAACTCGGTTGGCGCATCGTAATTCCAAATGATGTCATTGGTTGCCGATGATTCCATAAAGTGGAAGGCATGGCCACCTTCGTGCAACATCGTTTGCACATCGTCGTGAGTGCCAACCGCATTCATGAAAATGTAGGGCACTTTGGAAACAAACATACCGCCGCAATAGCCACCTGGCGCTTTGCCAGGCCGCGATGCCAAATCGAGCCAGCCATCGCGCATGCGGGTGTACTGCACACCTAGTTCTGGATCAACCTTATCGAAGATGGTTTGGCAGACGCTTTCCAGTTCATCGGCATTTTGGAACGGAGTCAAGGCTGGGCGCGATTGCGAATCGACCACAATATCCCAAGGCCGCAAGCTCTCAACGTCTAATTCTTGCTGGCGCACAGCCAACCATTTTTCAACCAGCGGCACAACTTCATGCTCAATCGCATCGTGGAAAGTGCGGCAATCGGCGGGTGTATAATCGAAGCGGCCATACAAATCCCAGACATAATCCAAATAGCTGGCTTTGTTGGCGTTGGCGGCAATCTGGCGGCGTAGCTTAAGTTGCTTAAGATAAATTTCGTTAAATGCAGCCCGATCTTGCAAGAAGCGGCTGTGATAGGCCCGCCATGCAGCTTCACGAATGCTGCGATCAGGGTCGTTCAACAGCTTAAAGACTGCTTGCATAGTCAAAGTTTCGCCTTGCCATTCAACACTCATTGCGCCCATCAGCTTGCTAAATTCAGCGCTCAAGCGATCGACTTCGGTCAGCAAGGGTACGTTTTCTTCGCGGAATAAATCGGCCTCGGCCCGAAAACGGCGTAGCATTTCTTGCATTTCGGCGGGGAAGATTGCTGCATCAAGCGCCAAAAATTTTTCTTTCAGCACTTGGCCAGCAACCTTGGATTTAGGAGTTAACTCCTCGATGGTGTAGAGATACAGCTCTTCGGCGGCTTTATCTTGGGTATTTTCGGTCATCGCGCGATAGGCACTAAAGCCAAATTCTTGCAGATGGGCCTCCAACTCGCTCCATCGGCGCAACCAAGCAGTTGCATTTTCAGCCGAAAGCTCCTCAGCGGCAAGTGCATCGTAGTAGGGATGAACTGTGGCCCAATCGCGTGGGTCAATTTTCAAACTCATGCCAGAACTCCTTGCTAGATTATTGCTACTCTCAAAGGGCCAAACCACCGCAAAACCATACACAAAAAAATCGCCCTCAACGAGGGCGATTGCGAGTGGTGGGCGGTACTGGACTCGAACCAGTGACCTCCACGATGTCAACGTGGCGCTCTAACCAACTGAGCTAACTGCCCACGCGCCCGCGTATACTACCATAGCTCTCAACTTTTTGCAAATTCAAGGCTTTGCTCTGCTGGTTGACGTTGGGCCAAGCGCACCCGCAGCCCATGCTTCACCCCAAGCGTAATTTGCGGATCATACTCGACGCGCTGGGTTGGATCAAGGGTGAAATCATAATGCTGCATCATTGTTGCCAACAGCAATTGGGCTTCCATCATGGCAAACACGTTGCCGATACACACCCGCGAGCCTGCCCCAAACGGAATATAGGCATATTTATGCCGTGCCCGTTCTTGCTCAGCGCTAAAACGTTCAGGATCGAAGCGCTCTGGTTCAGGCCAATAGCGCGGATTATGATGCATTGCATAGGGCGAAACCATGGCCGCTTGGCGTGGCGTGATCGTTTGCCCAAGCACCGTAATGTTTTCAGTTGGGATGCGCGCACTGAGGGCATAGGCTGGCGGATACATGCGCAAAGTTTCTTTGATCACCATTTCGGTATAGGGTAATTTTTGCAAATCTTGCAGCGTTACGGAGCGACCTTGCAGCACCTCGTCGACCTCTGCTTGCAAGCGTTGACGCACCTCAGGCGCTTGGCTCAGCAAGTAGCTGCACCAAGTTAAGGTATTGGCGGTCGTCTCGTGGCCAGCCAAAAATAGCGTTACCACTTCATCACGCACTTGTTGGTCGGTCATGCCTTGGCCATTGCCATCATCGATCGACAGCAATAACATCGACAATAGATCGCCAGTATCTTCGCCACTTGCGCGGCGTTCGCGAATCACGCGCTGCACCACTTGGTCGATTTGTTTGCTGGCATGCTCCAAGGCCCGATTGGCGCGGGTTGGCACCCAACGCGGCAATGGCACAGCCTGCTCGGAAATAATGGTGAAGTTAACTTGAATATCTTCCAAGGCTTGGCTAACTTGACGCACTTCTTGCTCGCTGATATCGGCATTAAACAAGGTTTTGGTCACAATCGTCAGGGTCAATTCCATCATTGCCTGATCGATATCGAGAATCGCCCCATCGTGCCAGCGTTGGAGCATGGCTTCGGTATGCGCAACCATCGTTTCAGCGTAGGCCTGAATCCGCTTCATATGAAACGCGGGCTGAACCAATTTACGCTGCTTTTGATGATCAGCGCCATCGTTGCTGAGCAAACCATTGCCCAAAAAGCGCGAAAGCAACTCGCGATCGCCAGCATTTTTGCGCACTTTATCGCGATTCGTCACCAGCAGTTCTTGAATGCCATTGGGATCATTCACTAGATAGACCCGAAACGGCCCCATCCGACAGGTTGTAAAATCGCCGTAGCTGGCCAGGTATTTGAAAAAGCCCAACGGGCCGTACTTCTGTAAATCGCGCCGACTGCCCCCAAGTCGAGTTCCTTTGGGGCCTGGCAACATCTTAACCGTCATCGACTACCTCCAACCTTGTTGAGTTATATTGTTGTTAATTTCGATTGCTATGCCGCAAAATGTATTTATGAATTCCGTTCATAAATAATACGCCATCAGCATAGCCAAAAGCAAGCAGCATTGGATGAACAATTGTTAAGAGAAATATGGTGGAGCTGACTGGAACCAAAACAATGGTTGCACGTATTAATAAAGTCGATTTCAACCAAACGGAGAATCCAATGAGTTATCGTGTTCCAACCAACAATCAGCACTTAAAACTCCAGCCCGGCGAAGAAATTCTTTGGCAAGGCCAACCAGTCCAAGGCTTTAAATTTTATCCAATTGATGTAGTCCCCATTATGTTTGGCAGCTTCTGGCTTTATTTCGGCATGACGAAGGTTATCTTTGTTGAGAATGGGGAACCGTTGCCAACGCCGATGCTCTTGATCATACTCAGCTTATTTTTTTCATTTGCAAGTTATATGATGATTGGGAGACTGTTTTTTGGTCGCTATTTGCGGCGCTATACCTTTTATACATTAACCAATCGGCGGGCAATGATTCACATCCGTTGGTTGAAGCGCGATTATCAACATAGCTACGATTTGGCGCAGCTTGATGCACTTAAACTTGATCGTCAGCCCAATGGTCAGCAAAGTATTATCTTCACTAATAAACTAGCCTTACCCCAATATTTATTTTTTGGCGTCAATAGTGGATTTGGCACTTTTTTTGAAGGCATCCCCAACGCCGAAGCGCTCTATCAGCAGATTCTTGCTCTGCAAGCACACTTAAAAAGCAAACAAATTGGCAGCTAAATCACCTCTGCTGATCAACCCAGATGGGACTTTTGCGGCACATTTGTTTCTTGACGCTGAATCTTGCGATTGCTATAATTGAAAAGCCGAAGTTGCAACGGCGCTTCCTCTTTCACCATCCTCTGGCAGCGACCATTCACAAATTTCATCAACCTGCCAGAACAATCGCCGTCCTTTGGTGTTGGCTCATTTTCAGTCGGCTTTGTGCGTTCCTCGGTATCTATCGGCGGACCCCACCCCTCCGTCGTCGCTCTGTTCCCGCCACGTGGCGGTGATGTAGGAGGCCAACTATGACGACTCCCTCCGGCTCGCAACTGATGTCCTTGCTGAGTACCTTACAAGACCAGCAAAACTATCAGAATCTCCATTGGGTTGGCTCTTTTCAGGATTATTTGGATATTGTGACCAGTAATCCAAAAGTCACCCGCAATGCCTTCCAACGAATTTACGACATGATTATGTCGTATGGAATGGAAGAATTTATCGATGCCAAAAAGAAGTTAATTCGTTATAACTTCTTTACCACCAACGAATTCGACGAGCAAGATGCCATCTTTGGCTTGGAAATCCCATTAATGCGCTTGGTTAATTTCTTCAAGGCTGCTGCCCATGGCTATGGCACGGAAAAACGGGTGCTGCTGCTGCATGGCCCGGTCGGTTCAGCCAAATCAACCATCGCTCGCCGCCTAAAACGTGGCCTCGAACGCTATTCGCGCAGTGAGGATGGTGCGCTGTATACCTTCGATTGGTTTTTGGGCGATATTGAAGATCTCGATGCTGGCGAGGTGAAGGATGCTGATTGGGACCCCTGCCCAATGCACGAAGATCCGTTGCACTTGATTCCGCTCGAAATGCGCGAAGCATTTTTAAAGGAATTCAACGCCAATCTCGAACCAGACGAACAGATTACAATTACTGGCGACCTTGACCCTTCGTGCCGCTATAATTTCCGCGATTTGATGCGGCGTTACAATGGCGATTTTGCCAAAGTGCTGCGCCATGTCCGCGTCCGCCGTTTCGTTTTCTCCGAACAAGATCGGGTTGGCATTGGCACATTTCAACCAAAGGATGAAAAGAATCAAGATAGCACTGAATTAACTGGCGATATTAATTATCGTAAGATTGCAATCTATGGTTCTGATAGTGATCCACGCGCTTTCAGCTTCGATGGTGAATTTAATATTGCTAATCGTGGCATTATTGAATTTGTTGAAATGCTTAAGCTCGACACCGCATTTTTATACGATTTACTTGGTGCTTCGCAAGAACATCGGATTAAATCCAAGAAGTTCGCCCAAACACATATCGATGAAGTTATCGTTGGGCACAGCGTTGCAGGTAATACACCAATTCCCTATCGTTACAATGGCGTACCAGGCTGGACAACGCTAGAACAGCTTTGTGCTCGATTTAACGCCGATAGTAGCGGCTTGGAAGTGCTTGCGTTTGATTTCAACCGTGCAGCCACAACTTGGACTCCCGTTAAAACCATTTTCCGCCATCGGTTCAGCGGCAACATGCTAACCACCTCGCAAAAATGGGGAGTTGTCGAAACCACACCGAACCATTCGATCTACTCTCGCTCAGGTCAAACTTTCTTCCCTGAAGAGGGCCTAGAATTGGCGGCAGTCCGTTGGCTTGATGATGTTTGGATTAAACCAGAGGCTCAATGGCAGCCAATCGATGTAATTCAAGATATCGATGGCTTTATTCGCGATGATGTGGTGCGGTTTGCGAATGGTGGCAAGTTAACCAAGCCATGCCAACCAGGCTGGGCACGGCTTAATTTACCGCGTCATGCAACCCAAATTAAAGCAATTTATGACCCACAACACGATCAACAAGCGCTCAAAGACCTGATTACAGTAATGGTTTGGTATGCAACTGAAGGCCATATCAACGGGCGTAATGGTGGAATCGTAATCAGCCAAAACGATCGTGATGAATTAGAGCGCGTGCGCCAAGCCTATGCCAATATCACAACCGCTCATGGCTCAATCGATGCTGGCGCAAAAACCGATAACTGCTGGCGTTTGTATCTCAGCTCGCAAGCAATTGCGGCGTTGGTTAAATATCATTGTGGCGAACATTCCGAATTCAAGCGCTTGCCCGACTTCTTATTCAATTTACCCAAGCTGTATCAACAACATGCCTTTGAAGAATTAATGCGCACCGATGGCTCACGCAAAATAGCCCGCGCTGTTGGTGAAGTATGCAGCGATGAATATCGCGACACCTTTTTTGAATACAAAACCCTTTCGTCGTTGCTAGCAACCCAAGTTGGAACTTTAGCAACCTTGCTTGGCCACGATTACAGCGTTTATCGGCTTGAACGCGAGGATCGCACGCCAGCTTATCGCGTGCGCTTTGTTTCTGGCTCAGGCAAACGTGGTGGCCGTCACAACCGCTTTGAAAACCGCTTAACCACCCGACCAGTTGTCGATGAATGGGTTTATGACATTGAATGCGAAGGGATTCATAACTTCGTCTGCGGTTTAGGCAATGTGGTTTGTCACAATACAAATGAACCAGAATTCCGTAAGCTTGAAAATAATGAGTTTATGGAAGCATTAAAAGACCGTACTGTCCGAATCGATATTCCTTACATTACGCGTTTGCGTGATGAAATTCGAATTTACGAAAAGGATTTCAATTCGGAGAATGTTCGCGTGCATATTGCACCGCATACGATCGAAGTTGCAGCCATGTGGGCAATTTTAACCCGGCTTGAAGAACCAAAACGCGCAAACTTAACCTTATTACAAAAGATGAAGCTTTACAATGGCAAATCGTTGCCAGGCTTCACTGAGGATAATATCAAAGAATTGCGCAAGGAATCACGGCGTGAAGGGATGGAAGGCATCTCACCTCGCTATATCCAAGACAAAATTAGCAATGCCTTGGTTAATTATCAAAGTGATGGTGGAATCAATCCATTTATGGTGATGAATGAGCTAGAAAGTGGCCTCAAAACCCATTCATTAATCACCAATGAAGAAGATCGCAAACGCTATCGCGAACTCTTGGCAATTGTTAAAGAAGAATATGCCGATATTGTCAAAAATGAGGTCCAGCGCGCAATTTCTGCCGATGAGGAGGCAATTAAGCGCTTATGTGCCAACTATATCGACAATATCAAAGCCTACACGCAACGCGAAAAAGTGCGTAATAAATTTACTGGAGCCTATGAAGAGCCAGATGAACGGCTAATGCGCTCGATCGAAGAAAAGATCGATATTCCCGATAATCGTAAGGATGATTTCCGGCGAGAAATTATGAATTACATCGGAGCATTAGCAATCGAAGGCAAGACGTTTGATTATCGCACCAACGAACGACTTCATCGAGCCTTAGAGCTTAAACTCTTTGAGGATCAAAAAGACAGCATCAAACTGACTAGTTTGGTTTCCAGTGTTGTCGATAAAGATACGCAAGAAAAAATCGATGTCGTCAAAACGCGCTTAATTCGCGATTTTGGCTATAACGATCAAAGTGCTACCGATGTGCTGAATTATGTTGCGAGCATTTTTGCTCGTGGCGATGCTACTCAGCGCAAGTAGGCTCGGACAAAGCGAGCGGATTCAATGGTGCATCCGCTCGCTTGCGTGCGTTCCTTCCACTAACAATCAACGGTGAGCCTATGCAACGAGTTGAACGTGATCTTAATCGCTTCCGCCAAATTGTGCGGGGCAAAATTAAAAAAGATCTCCGCAAATATATTTCTCATGGCGAGATGATTGGGCGCCAAGGCAAACGCTTAGTCTCTATCCCAGTGCCATCAATCGATTTACCCCGCTTTCGCTTTGGCAAAAATCAAGGTGGCGTTGGCCAAGGCGAGGGCGAAAACGGCGATCCAATCGGGCGTGGCGATGGCTCGCAGCCAGGCGCAGGTGAGGCAGGCGAAGATTCAGGCCAACATTCGCTTGATGTCGAGATGACCATCGAAGAACTGGCCCAATTGTTGGGCGAAGAACTGCAATTGCCCAATATTCAGCCCAAAGGCAGCAAGAATATTATCTCGCAAAAGGATAAATATTCGGGCATTACCAAAGTTGGGCCAAATTCGCTGCGCCACTTCAAACGCTCCTTCCGCGAAGCCCTCAAACGCCAAGTCGCCTCTGGCCAGTACGATCCCGATGATCCGGTGGTGGTGCCGATCCGCGACGATATGCGCTTTCGAACCTGGAAAACCACCGAAATGCCCGAAAGCAACGCCGTCATTATCTACAGCATGGATGTTTCTGGCTCGATGGGTCAGGAGCAAAAAGAGCTGGTGCGGGTAACTGCATTTTGGATCGAAACCTGGCTGCGTTCCCAATACAAGCATCTTGAAATGCGCTACATCGTGCACGACGCAGCAGCCAAAGAAGTGACCCAAGACGTTTTCTATCGGATTCGCGAAGGCGGTGGAACCAAAATTTCCTCGGCCTATCGCTTGGTCTTGAAACTAATTGAGGAGCACTATTCGCCCGCTGAATGGAATATTTACCCGTTCCATTTTTCCGATGGCGATAACTGGGGCGGCGGCGACACCCGCGAGTGCGTTGAACTATTGCGCAACCAGATTTTGCCCAAAGTTAACCTTTTCTGTTATGGCCAAGTGCGTTCGTTGTATGGATCAGGGCGTTTTGCCCATGATCTGAACGAAAATTTTCGAGCCAACGAAACCATGGTCGTTTCAGAAATTGCCGACCGCGACGATATTTACAATGCAATCAAAGCCTTTTTAGGCAAAGGAAAATAGCAAGTCAAAAGGCAGAAGTCAAAAATCAAAATCCAACTATATATGCTTCAATCAAATATTTAAGCTATATAGTTGGATTATCCAAATCCCAGCAAGCTAGTTAGAGAAGGTAGGATTCAAAAATCAAAATACGAATATGCATAATTGATTAATCTAACTATCTTTGTGCATATTCGTATTTACAATCGAAGAGAGGCAAGCATGGAGCGGCAAGATTTACAAGCACGCACGAAACAGTTTGCTTTGCACATTATTCAATTAGTTAATCTTATTCCCAATTCATTAGCGGGTCGAGTTTTAGCCCAGCAAATTTTGCGTTCAGGAACTTCGGTTGGTGCCAACTATGGCGAGGCTTGTCGTGCTCGCTCCACAGCTGAATTCATTTCAAAGACCAATATCGGCTTACAAGAGCTAGAGGAAACACGTTATTGGCTTGAATTACTCCAAGAATCAGCATTATTGAATCATAATCAATGTAATCATCTGATTGACGAAGTTAATCAACTAATTGCTATTTTTGTTACCGTTATTAAACGAAAAAAACAGCATACAAATCTCAATACTTCTTCATAGATTGATTACTTCGTTTTATGTCTGAATCTTAGCTTCTGACTTTTGATTTTTGCCTTCTGACTTCCAAAGAGAGGTTTTTATGCCACTCAGCAACAACGATTTACCGCTTAATCTCCAAAAAGCGTGGGAGCAAATCGATGGTCATGCCAAGCGTTATGGCCTCGATTATTATCCAATTGTCTACCAAATCCTTGATTATAATACATTGTATGAAGTTGCTGCCATGGGTGGTTTTCCGCGACGCTACCCACATTGGCGCTTTGGAATGGAATATGATCAATTAATCAAGGGCCATGTGTATGGATTAAGCATCATTTATGAAATGGTGATTAATACCAACCCAGTCTATGCCTATTTGCTCGAAGGCAATATGATTGTTGATCAGAAAACGGTTATGGCGCACGTTGCAGGCCATGCCGATTTCTTCAAAAACAACATGTGGTTTGCGCCAACCAATCGTAAAATGCTTGACGTGATGGCAAATCATGCTGGGCGTGTGCAACGCTACATTGATCGCTATGGCTACGAAGCTGTTGAAGCATTTATTGATACTTGTTTATCTATCGAAAATTTGATCGATTATCACTCGCCGTATATTAATCGTCCCGAAGCCCAAACCAGCCAGCCAATCGTCGAAGATGATGATATTGAAGTAGCCGAAGGTTTACCGTTCGAACGTGCGTATATGAAGGATTTTATTAATCCACCGGAGTTTCTGCATCAGCAACGCGAAAAATTAGTAGAAGAACAGCAAAAAATGCGTAAATTCCCCGAGAATCCGCAGAAAGATGTGCTGTTGTTTTTGATGAATTACGCGCCACTTGAGCGTTGGCAGCATAATATTCTGGAAATTGTGCGCGACGAAGCCTATTATTTTGCGCCCCAAGGCATGACCAAAATTATCAACGAAGGTTGGGCGAGCTTTTGGCATAGCCGAATTATGACCACCCATGCCGCCGAAACTTCGGAAATCGTCGATTTTGCCGATCATCATGCGGGGATTGTGGCGGCGCATCCTGGGCGCTTAAATCCCTATCGCTTGGGGTTGTTGCTGCTGCGCGACATCGAAGATCGCTGGAATCGCGGGCGTTTTGGCAAGGATTGGGAGCAATGCGACGATATGCGCGAAAAGCGCGAATGGGATCTGAAGCTTGGCAAGGGCTTGGAAAAAGTCTTTGAGGTACGGCGCTTCCACAACGATATTACCTTTCTCGACGAATTTCTTACGCCCGAGTTTTGCGTTGAAAATAAGTTATTTACCTTCAAACACAACAACGATACAGATTTGTATGAGATTGTTAATCGCGATTTTGGCGCGATCAAATCGCAGTTGCTTAGCGGCTTGACCAACTTTGGCCAGCCCTATATCTACGTTGAGGATGCCAATTACAACAATCGCGGCGAATTGTATCTACGCCATCGCCATGAAGGCAACGATTTGCGCTTGGATTATGCGCGCGACACGCTCAAACATATTCATACAATCTGGACGCGTCCGGTGAATCTTGAAACGGTGCTTGAGGATAAAAAACGCTTGTTGACCTTTGATGGCAAGGAATATAGCGAACGGCGGCTTGAGTAATCAAGCCAAGCTTCAATCTATTAACGTTTCGCCACCCTTCCGTCCCTCCGCCGGAGGGAAACGCAGGGGGTTTTCATCCCCCTGCACCCCCAAATATTTGTCTGCTGGATTGTTGATATGCTTCTCATTTTAAATTGCATAGCACTAGGCTAATTTTGGAGCATTTGAAATACCAAATCATGTTCCGTTAGCCCATAGCCACAGCCAAGAGCCATTATTCCTCTGCATTAAATTAATGGCTTTTGATTAGGCTTTTTGCTCTAACAACACCTCGCTATAATCAGCAACCCAGCGAAAGCCCAAATTTTCGTAGGTTTTGATTGCAGCATGATTCGCGCTATGCACATTCAGGCCAATATGCTTGATCTCGTGGCGCAGGCTTTGGCAAAGCTTGGCGGTTACTTGCTTGGCCAAGCCTTGGCCGCGATAGGCTGGATGGGTCGTGATATTGCCCAACGCTGCCACCCGATAACTCGGCGAATAGACATGAATCCCAGCGATGCTGATTAATTGATCATCCTGCCAAATGCCATAACAACAGCCAGTTTCGAGCATGCGCGGGTCGAAGGCGTTATCGGGATAGGCCGCAGCATATAGCTGATTAATCGCTGGCAAATCGGCGCTGCTCAACTGCACAACCTTGCGCTCAAATCGTAGCTGATCAAACTTGGCAAAATCGCACAAGATCATTTTATGGTGCAGGCCATGATCGTGCAGTTGATAGCGGTCGGCCAAACCTTCAGCAATGCCTGGCGAGAAGTGGCAATAGATTTTTGCTGGTAATAATGGCCGCAGCGCCGCCGCCAATTGAGCAGAATATTGCTGATGCTGATCATCAAACATCAGCCAAATTGGCATACTATGGCCAAGGTAAACCAAACCAATTTGCAAAATCTTGCCAGCTTCCTCAAGCCCATACCAAAGCGTCGAAGGCCAGAAGAACGCATCCAAATCGCCAATTTGATAGATATTGAGATCAGCATTTTGGCTCAGCCATGCTGCAATTTTTTCCCGTTCGTGCAGGGCAATCAAACGCATTGTAGCAACCTCCTAGACAATCAAAAATCCAACCGACCAATTATATGCTCGCCAAATCTCCGTATACTATATGCCTATGGTCTGATTTCTAGAAAGGGTACGGCAATGAAGCGCTGGCAAAGCGATGGGGTCTTGTTGTTGATTGTGATGCTTTGGGGCAGCACATTTTTTGTCGTGCGGGATGCGACCGATCATTGGCCGCCGTTGGCTTTTGTGGCCCTGCGCTTTGGCTTAGCAACGCTGGCGCTCTTACCCTGGGCGCTCAAATCGCTGCGCCAATGGACGCGCACCGATTGGCAGGCAGGCTTGATTACTGGCAGTTTGCTGTGTGTTGGCTACATTACCCAAACGATCGGCATCAGCATGACTACCGCCTCGCGAGCAGGCTTCGTCACTGGCTTAAACGTCATATTTGTGCCGTTGATGGGCGCTGTATTGTGGCGCAGCAAAATTAGCAACAAAGTGTGGGCAGGGGTCATTTTAGCTGTTGCTGGCTTATATGTGCTCTCGATTGCTCCCGCTGCCCAAGCTGGTTCGCAGCCAGTCTCGCTTTGGGGCGATTTCTTGGTGTTTATCTGCGCGGTAACTTTTGCTGGGCATATTTTAGCGATTGGCCACTGGACTAAAAAGGCCTCGCCAATTGCCATGAACTTGATTCAAGTGGCAGTCGTTGGCATAGTTGCCAGCCTTGGTAGCCTGATCTTTGAAAGCGTACCCGCCTTGCCAACAGACGTTTTTTGGGCTGGAGCCTATTTGGGCATCATCTGTACAGCGGTGTTACTGGCAATTCAGATTATCGTGCAGCGCTATGCCTCGCCAACCCGCACCGCCTTGATTTTCGTGCTGGAGCCAGTTTTTGCGGCGCTATTTGCAGCAACCTTTGGCAATGAAAGCATTTCGTCAACCTTCGTTTGGGGTGGCTTATTAATGATGATTGGCATTGTGATTGCCGAATTGCCACCCTTAGCATTGTTCAAGAAGCAGGAACCGAATGAAACAATTTGATGCAATTTTATTTGATTGTGATGGCGTGTTGGTCGATAGCGAGCCGGTAAGCATGCGCGCCTTGGATGTGTTTTTGGCTCGCTATGGCAAGCAAGCTGAACCTGCTTGGGGCCATCGCATGGTTGGTCGTCGCGCCTATGATAATGCCCAAATGATGATCGAAAGCTTCGATTTGCCCTTGAGCATCGAGCAAACGATTGCCGAGCATCGCCAATTAATTTTCGAACTGGTCGAGCGTGAAGCTAAAGCCATGCCTTACGCTGATCAAATTATTCGTTGGCTCAATCAACAACAGATTCCGATTGCGGTTGCTACCTCGTCGCCACGCCCATATTTGACTATGGTGCTGCAAAAATTTGGCTGGCACGATTGTTTTGGCGCAACCGTCACTGGTGAAGAAGTGGCCAATGGCAAGCCCGCCCCCGATATTTTTCTGCGAGCCGCCGAATTGTTGGGCGTAGCTGCCAAAGCCAGTCTTGTGCTCGAAGATGCGCCGCACGGCGTGCAAGCAGGCTTGGCGGCTGAGGCAACGGTTTATGCAGTGCCCAACAGCGTCACCAAATATCTAGAATTTCCGCCAGTGGCCAAATATGCCAGTTTGGCCGAGGTACTAGCCGAGCTGCAAGCCAACAGCTAAACCTGCGCTATTCATAAGTGGTAACAGCCAAACCCCTTGCAGATCGACGGCTTTAAGGTAGAGTAGACACAGCAAGCGGTTAATCGATCTGGAGGCGTTATGTCTGATGCAGCGCAGGTTGTTTTGATTAGCACAAGTAATGCTGATGAGGCTCGCACGCTGGCCCTAGCCTTGGTGACCGAACGGCTGGCGGCCAGTGTCAATATTTTGCCGCAAATGAGCTCGATTTATCATTGGGAAGGCATACTCAAAGAAGAGGCCGAGATTTTGTTGATTGTGCGCACGCGCGCCGACGCGCTGGGCAGCCTGATCGAGCGGGTTGAACAATTGCACTCGTATGCGCTACCCGAAATTATTGCTTTGCCAATTGTCGATGGTTCGCAACGCTTTATCAATTGGATTTTGGGCGAAGTAATGACCAATGAGGATGCCTAATGCAACGTATTTTAATTGTTGACGATGAACCTAGCGTGGTCGATGTGGTGCGTTCGCGCTTCGAGCGCGAGGGCTTTGCGGTTGGCGAAACTGGCTCTGGCGAAGATGCCTTGCTGCGCTTGCGCAACGAAACCTATGATCTGTTGATTTTGGATATTGGCCTGCCCGGGATTGATGGCTTTGGGGTGCTGCGCCAAATGCGGGCCGAGGGCTTCGAGCAACCAGTGATTATGCTCACGGCGCGGGCCGACGAAGTGGATCGGGTGGTTGGCTTAGAGCTTGGCGCTGATGATTATGTGGTCAAGCCATTTTCGCCGCGCGAACTCGTGGCGCGGGTGCGGGCCTTGCTGCGGCGCACCGCCGAAGCCAGCCGTTTGCGCCAACAAATTGGCGATGCAGTGCCAACCTCAAATGGTCTGCAACTGGATAATGCGCGCCGCCGTGCGACCTTCCGCGATGTGCAACTAACCTTGCGGCCCAAAGAATTTGATCTTTTGGCCTATTTGGCTTCGCATCCTGGCCAAGTGTTTACCCGCGAAGTCCTGCTAGGCCAAGTTTGGGGCTACGACGAATATGTCGATGCACGCACGGTTGATGTACATATTCGGCGTTTGCGCTCAAAACTCAGCGAAATCGACCCCGAATCGAATTTGATTCAGACTGAATGGGGCATTGGCTATCGGTTTATCGAAGGCTAAAGGGTGGTTACTCAGCCCCGCAGCATGGGCACGGGGCTGAATTCGAGCCTTAAATAGTTTTAGGCGGCAAGGCGTTTGCTGCGGCGCAAAGCCAAGCCAGCAACGGTGGCAACCAACACAGCTTTGTGGGTATGCAAGCGATTTTCAGCTTGATCAAACACAATCGAACGCTCGCCATCAGCAACATCAGCGCTAATTTCTTCGCCGCGATGCATTGGCAAACAGTGCATTACTTTGGATCCAGCATTGGCTGCGGCCAACAGTTCAGCATTAATTTGAAATGGTTGCAACGCTTCCAAATGACCTTCGGCGACAACTTGGCCCATACTGACCCAAACATCGGTATACAACACATCAGCATTCTTGACGGCTTCCAACGGATCGTTGGTCACGATGATTTTTGTGCCATTGGCGGCGGCTTGCAAGCGCGCTTGAGCCAACAGCTGCTGGTCAACATTCGCCACAAACGGCGTGCCGATCGCAAAATCCATGCCCAAGCGTGGTGCAATTTCCAACAACGAATTGGAAACATTATTCGGATCGCCAAGGTAGACCAATTTTATGCCTTTGCAACTGCCAAAATGCTCGCGAATCGTCAAGGCATCGGCCAAGGCTTGCACCGGATGCAGCCAATCGGAAAGCCCGTTGATCACTGGCACATCGGCGGCTTCGGCCAACTCGACCAAGGTAGCGTGGTCGTTGACCCGCGCCATAATCGCATCGCACATGCGGCTGAGCACGCGCGCGGTATCGCCGATGGTTTCGCCCCGGCCAATTTGGGTATCGCGTGGGCTGAGGTAAATGCCATGACCGCCGAGCTGCACCATCGCCGATTCGAAGCCAACGCGGGTGCGGGTTGAGGGCTTTTCAAAAATCATCGCCAAGGTGCGGTTTGCCAAAAGAGGATGCGCTTTGCGGCGTTGTTGGCGCAATTTGAGTTCGGCGGCAGTTTCCAGTACGTCGAGTAATTCAGTGTCGTTCCAGTCGGCCAAGGCCAGTAAATCGCGACCAAGAAGTGAGTGTGTCATGTGGAAGCCTCCGTTAAGGGTAACGGCAGGGCGAGGGCGCTATTGGCAACCTCAGCCTTCTGCTAAAACGTGTTGAGCAGCAATCAGTTGGTCGCGCACGGCGTTGGGCGCTGTTCCACCAGGTACGTCGCGCATGGCGACAGAACGAGCAAAATCGAATAGACCAGCAACATCGGTCAGACTTGGGTGGGCTGCAACAAAGCTTTCGGCAGGCAATTGGCGCATCCCAACGCCACGTTGTTCTGCTTCGCGCACCAAGCGCCCAGCAATATGATGGGCCTCGCGGAATGGCACTCCCCGGCGTACCAATTCATCGGCCACATCAGTCGCCAACATTGCATCATCAAGCGCTGCTACCATGCGTTCGGTGTTGAAGCGGGCGGTGCGAATTGCCCCAGCCACCACCGGCAAGGTCAGGCTTAATGTATCGATCGCATCGAATAAAGGTGCTTTATCTTCTTGTAAATCTTTGTCGTAGGCCGATGGCAAGCCCTTGAGTAAGGTCAAAACCGTAACCAGGTTGCCGATCAAACGGCCAGATTTGCCGCGGGCCAACTCCAATGAATCGGGGTTTTTCTTTTGGGGCATTAAACTTGAGCCAGTTGAATAGGCATCATCTAGCGCCACAAAACCCCATTCCGCGCTACTCCAGATGATCCAATCTTCTGCAAGCTGGCTGATGTGCACGCCCAATAAGGCCGTTGCTGCCAAAATTTCGACAATATAATCGCGATCGCTGGTGGCATCAAGGCTATTTTGGCTGATGCTAGCAAAGCCCAATTCAGCTGCCAGCGCCGCGCGATCGACGGCAAAGGCCGTGCCAGCGAGCGCGCCAGAGCCAAGCGGCAAAACGCTAACCCGCTTGGTAGCATCGTGCAAACGCTGACGATCACGATCTAAACGCCAAAAATGGGCCAACAGGGCGTGCGATAACAATACTGGTTGCGCCCGTTGCAGGTGGGTATAGCCAGGCAACATTGCATCGCCAACAGATTTAGCTTGCTCAAGCAAGGCCGCTTGCACATCGCGAATCAAATCATCGGCCAATTTGAGGGCGCTCAAAGTCCACAAACGGGTATCGGTTGCCACTTGATCGTTACGCGAGCGGCCAGTATGTAATTTGCCCGCCAAGGCTCCGATGAAATCACCTAAACGGCGTTCGACCGCCGTATGAATATCTTCGTCGCTGGTTAATGGCAAAAACAGGCCTTCTTCAAACTCCTGTGCCACTTGGCGCAAGCCTGCGATCAATGCTTGACACTCGTTGGCTTGCAAAATGCCAGCGCGCTCTAAGCCATTGGCCCAAGCAATCGAGCCGCGAATATCCTCGGCCCATAAGCGCCGATCGATTGGAAACGAATCGTTGAATAAGCGCATATGCTCAGCCAACGAGCCACTAAATCGTCCACCCCACATGGTTTGGTTACCTCACTAGTTGGTTGTTGGGGATCGGGGGTCGGGGATCGGGTTTGGGCTATAAGATTTTAATATTTGATGTTTCAACCAAATTCCGCTAGCCCAGAGCCTACAGCCTTAATTCCTCTGCGCCTCTATGGTAAAAACGCCGATCCCCAACAACCAATCCCCGATCCCCGCTATCTACGTCCGATAATCGGCGTTGATCCGCACATATTCAGCGCTAAAATCGCAGGTCCACGCGTAGCCAGTGGCAGCGCCAGCCCCAAGCTTGAGCCGAATGGCCACATGCTTGCCGCTCATTTGGCTCGCTGCTTCGCGTTCGCTGTAGTCGGTGGGCGTGCCACCAGCAACTAATTGCACCGATCCCAACCAAAGCTCAACTTGGCTAGGATCGAATGGCACGCCAGCTACGCCAGCAGCTGCTAAAATTCGGCCCCAATTGGGATCGCCGCCGTGAATCGCGGTTTTGACCAATGGTGAGCAGGCAATTTTGCGCGCAACGGTACGCGCTGCAGCAACACTCGGCGCATGATCAACCGTGACCGTGACCAATTTGGTTGCGCCTTCGCCATCGGCAGCAATTTGCTTGGCCAAATCGATGCAAACCGCTTCGAGCGCTTGGCGGAAACTAGCAATATTGCTGGCATTGATCGTCACGCCACTTGCGCCCGAGGCCAGCAGCAACAACGTATCGTTGGTACTTGGGTCGCCATCGACCGTCACGCAATTGAACGATGCATCGCTAACTTCGCGCAACAAGCTTTGGGCCAAATCAGCATCGATAGCCACATCGGTGGTGACAATCGACAGCATGGTTGCCATCATCGGATGGATCATGCCTGCGCCTTTGGCAACGCCTGCCACCGTCACCACAACTCCATCGATCACCGCATTGGCGCTGGCGGTTTTGGAACGGGTGTCGGTGGTCATAATTGCTTCGGCAAGCGCTGGAGCATGCTCAACACCCAGTTCTGGGGCGATTGCAGCAACGCCTTTGGCCACTTTTTCAACATTCAGTTGATGGCCAATAACGCCAGTGGAAAGCACTAAAACCTGATGTGGCTCGCAGCCAACCGCTACCGCCGCCAAACGAGCCATCTCGCGGGCAGCGGCAACGCCTTGCGCGCCAGTACAAGCGTTGGCACAACCAGCATTAGCAATCACGGCGCGAATTTCGCTAGCATGCGCGGCCAAAACCGCTTGATCATAGAGCACAGGCGCAGCTTTGACGAGGCTGGTAGTAAAAACCCCAGCCGCCGTACAAACTCCATCAGCAACAAGTAAACTTAAATCAGGATTACCACTGGCCTTCAAGCCACATCGCCCCGCAGAACTGCGGAAACCAGCAGCAAAACGAAAGATACTCATGCTTATTCGGCTCCTGAGGTTAAGGCTTCGACTTTTTGGGGCAAGCCAAAGAGCTTGATAAAGCCTTCAGCATCTGCTTGGTTGTAGACTGCATCTTCGCTGAAGGTTGCCAAATCGGGCACGTACAAGCTGCGTTCGGCCTTGCGTCCAACCAAATGCACGCCACCTTTGAAGACTTTCAAGCGGGTCACGCCAGTGACATTCTTTTGGGTTTCGGTGAAGAACGCCGACAAGGCATAGCGCAACGGCGACCACCATTGGCCGTTGTAAATCAACTCGGAGAAGCGAATTGCCAAGGTATCTTTGTAGTGCAAGGTTTCGCGGTCGAGCGCCAATTCTTCGAGGCCTTGATGAGCGCGATAGAGCAACGTGCCGCCTGGCGTTTCGTACACGCCGTGGCTCTTCATGCCAACCAAGCGATTTTCGACCAAATCGACGCGGCCAACACCATGGCGAGCGCCAATCTCGTTGAGGGCTTGCAGCAAGGCAACGGGGCCAAGTTGCTCGCCATTCACGCTAACGGGAATGCCGCGCTCGAAGCCAATTTCCACATATTCTGCTGCATCAGGCGCTTGTTCTGGGGTGACGGTGCGTTGGAACATATTCAATTCTGGCTCCAGCCATGGATCTTCCAACGAGCCGCCTTCGTGGCTCAAGTGCCAAATATTGCCGTCGCGGCTGTAGATCGAGGCGCGGGTGCTGGTGACTGGCACATTATGTAATGCAGCATAATCCAGCGCATCTTCGCGTGAGCGAATATGCCATTCACGCCATGGGGCGATGATTTTCATGTGTGGAGCCAAGGCCATGTAAGTCAATTCAAAGCGCACTTGATCGTTGCCTTTGCCCGTGCAGCCGTGGGAAAGGGCATCAGCGCCAACTTTCAAAGCAGTTTGCACCTGACCACGCGCGATTAATGGGCGAGCAATGCTGGTACCAAGCAAGTAGGTGCGTTCGTAGGTTGCGCCCGATTGCAACATTGGGAACAAGAAATCGCGCACAAATTCTTCGCGCAAATCTTCGACATAGCAGGCACTTGCGCCTGAAGCAATCGCCTTGGCTTCAACGCCGCTCAAATCATCATCTTGGCCAAGATTGGCGCAATAGCAGACGACTTCACAACCATAATGTTCCTTCAACCATGGCACGATCACGCTGGTATCCAAGCCACCAGAGTAGGCCAGCACCACTTTATTTGCAGTCGCATTCGACATGACCAATGAACTCCTTATTGAAAATCAGAAGGCAAAAATCAGAAGTCAAAATTGAAAACTCATTAGATTATTCCAATGCTTTACGATTTAAAGCATTTTTGATTTTTGCCCTTTGAATTTTGACTTGATTAATGTTCCCAAACGACGGCGGTTTCGTCACAGCAAGTGACGAGTGGACACTTGACACAATCGCGCCAAACCTTTTCGGGGAAACGTTCTTTGTCGGTGATTGTAAAACCCAAGCGGACAAAAAACGAGACAGCGCGGGTCAAGGCAAAAACTGTATGAATTTGGCGCAATTTGGCTTGGGCAACCAGTTCGAGCACAATTTTGGCACCAACGCCAGCAGCGCGATACTCGGTTGCCACGGCTAATGAGCGAACCTCAACCAGATCAGGATTCATCAGCAACAATGAGCCAATGCCAATCACCCGTTGGCCATGGCAGGCAACTACCCAATTTGCTAAAGAAGCATGAATTTCGTCAGCGGAACGGGGTAATAAATGCCCAGCCCGCACATTTTCGGCAACCAACTCAGCCATGCCAGCCACATCGTCTTCATGGGCGGGCCGAACCACAATGTCCGCAGGATCGATTGGAGCCAAAACTGTACTGTGTTGAATGGCAACCATTGATTGGTTACTCCCAAAACGGCTTGCGCCGGATAATGTTAAATGTCGTTATCTATGTTTAGGCCCAGTTTTGGGCTTGATTTCGTTGATCATTGCTTAGCATTTCGCCAGCCTTCGCGTGCTTCGTGGCCTTCGCGGTTCCAGTTGCTGACATCCAGACCCTGACCTCTAGCACCTGATCCCTGAACCCTCGTTCGCCACCCTTCCGTCCCTCCGCCGGAGGGAGACGCAGGGGGTTTTCATCCCCCTGCACCCCCTCATATTCACGTGCTGGATTGTTAGTGTGTTTCTGTTACTCCCGCCTTCGCGTGCTTTGCGCTCTTCGCGGTTTCAACCGTTCCCCAATCCCCAGCAATCTATCCCTGAACCCTCGTTTCGCCACACTTCCGTCCCTCCGCCGGAGGGAGATGCAGGGGGTTTTCATCCCCCTGCACCCCCTCATATTCACGTGCTGGATTGTTGCTGTGTTTCTACAACTCCCGCCTTCGCGTTCTTTGCGGTTCCAGTTGCTAACATCCAGACCCTGACCTCTAGCACCTGATCCCTGAACCCTCGTTCGCCACCCTTCCGTCCCTCCGCCGGAGGGAGACGCAGGGGGTTTTCATCCCCCTGCACCCCCTCATATTTGCGTGCTGGATTGTTGCTGTGTTTCTACAACTCCCGCCTTCGCGTTCTTTGTGGCCTTCGCGGTTCCACTTAGGCCCAATCAATTGCTGGCGGTACAGCCCACCCAGATTCAAAGCTGCTCACAAATGAATGAATTGCGCTTGGACGTTGGCCTTGCGCCAAGAATGTTGCCAACGATTTCAGCTCTTTAGGCCAAAATGGCATGCTGGCAATTTCAGCCAAACTGCGCCATTCGGGCATTGGTTTATCGGCGGCCTCGGCATGCAGTGTAGCCTGCGGATCTAACGGCGTAGCATACAGAAACACCTCTAACCCATAGTTTGGCTCGCGATCCTCAGGGTCGATGATGGCATAGGTTGGAATAACCCACTCGCGCAGAAAGGCAATTTTGCCAACTTGCACGCGAATGCCGCATTCTTCCCAAACTTCGCGGGCAGCACACTCTGCCAACGATTCGCCGCGTTCTATGCCACCACCTGGCAAGCGCCAAACCAATTCTGGCTGATCTTCAGTCGCCAGAATTAAAATTTCCTGCTCACACAGCACAATCACTCGCGTCCGAATATTGTCGTAAACCGAATGACTGGGCATTAGGCGGCCTCGATAATTGTGCCAGCCTCAAGCTGATCGATGTTGGTGATGCGCACAATTTTCACGCCAGCTTGCAAGCCGCTCAAGGCCGATTCGACCTTGGGAATCATGCCGCCGCTGATTGTGCCATTGGCGATTAATGCCTGAATTTCGTTGGTGTTGAGCCGTGGCGCAACCACGCCATCAACCAAAACTCCAGGCACATTCGAGATAAACACGGCTTCGTCGGCTCCAACGGCGGCGGCAATCGCGCCTGCAAATACATCAGCATTCACATTCAACGTGCCGCCAGCGCCATCGGCACAAATTGGGGCCAACACTGGCACAACATCAGCAGCCAAGGCCTCGTACAAAACCGTGGCCCGAATCCGTGCTGGCTTGCCAACTGCACCCAAATCTCCAGCAGCATGCTCCACACGGGTTGCATAGACCAAGTTGCGATCAACGCCCGACAAGCCTAGGGCTTCTACGCCAACTGCATTCAGTGCTGCCACCAAGCGGGTGCTAACACTGCCGCAAAGCACCATCGTGGCTGCTTTGAGTGCGGTTTGGTCGGTTACCCGCAGCCCAGCCACAAATTGCGGCTCGCCCCCAAGCGCCACTTGCAATTGACCAATTTCTTTGCCACCACCATGAACCAAAATTGGCACATCGTGTCCATTAACCATGGTCTGGATGACCGCAACCAAGCGAGCCAACCACGTTGGGTCATCAATTTCGTTGCCGCCAAGCTTCAAGATTCGCATTGCCCACTCCTAACGCAAGCCCGTGGTTTCAGGCAAGCCAAACATAATATTCATATTTTGAATTGCCTGCCCAGAAGCGCCTTTGAGCAAATTATCAATCGCCGAAGTGACGATCAGCATGCCAGGCTGGGCCAGCGTCAGGCCAACTGCACAATCGTTGGTATGCACCACGTGCGCCAAACTGGCCAATTGGCCTTGATCAAGCACGTTGACGAATGGCTCGTTAGCATAGCGCTCGCGATAGAGCGCATGAATCTGGGCCAAATCCAGCTCTGGCTGAATTGGCACATAGATTGTGCTTAAAATACCGCGTTGGGTCGGCAAGAGGTGTGGTGCAAAAATCGTGTTAACTGCTGCGTTTGCCAACTTGTTCAATTCTTGCTCAATTTCGCCAACATGGCGGTGGGTGTGGCCAATGTTGTAGGGGCTATAGTTTTCGTGAGCCTCAACGAAATGCAAATGTTGCTTGGGTGCACGGCCTGCGCCAGAAACGCCTGATGCAGCGTTGATGATGATAGTTTGGCCAGTTTGCCACCAACCTTGCTCCAGCAACGGGGCCAAGCCAAGCAGCACACTGGTGGGGTAACAACCAGGGTTGGCAATCGTTGGCACATCAACCAATGCAGCGCGATTCAGTTCAGGCAAGCCATAGGGTGCGTTCAAGAGTTCGGGGTGGGGGTGCGTGTGGTCGTACCAGCGGGTGTAAGCGGCGGGGCTGTCCAAGCGAAGGTCGGCGGAGAGGTCAATGGCTTTGACACCATTCTGGCGGGCCTCTGCCACCGTTTTGGCAGCGACACCGTGCGGCAACCCCGTGAAAATCACATCAACAGTCTGCCAATCAACCTGATTCGCAGCTAATAAGGTCAGATCAAGTGGGCCTGGCACAACCTCGGCCAAACGCTTGCCCGCCGCCGATTCCGAGACAGCCCAAACTAGGCTGGCCTTTGGGTGACGTTGTAGCCAGCGAGCTAGTTCGTATCCGGCGTAACCCGTTACACCAAAAATCCCAACACGAATCATTGCGAACTCCCTATCTGAAAAGGCAGAAGGCCAAAGTCAAAAATCAAAAGCGTTGCTTAGCTGCGATTTTTTGACTTTTGACTTTTGATATTTGCCTTGGCAAATTTTTGCCTAAAAAAGTTTCCCCCCGAACCATCAACTGAGGTTCGGGGGGAAACGCTTGGGCGTTTATGATCTTGCTCGTTGCCTGTTATCCAGCACAAACGGCGCAAGCCCACCGAACCTCGTTGGTACGGGGACGACGCAGCCGCAATGCTGGCGAAAAAAGGTTGGTGAGCATTTGTTTCTTCATAATGTCGCGAATAATAGAGCGATTTAGATATTTTGTCAAGTAGGGGTTACAACGCGTATTTAGCTGATTCTAATGGGCTAAATAACGCGTTGCAGCACAGGTTAAAGCTTGCTAATAGTTGGCCGTTCGCCAATGTAGCGCGCCCGTGGCCGAATCAAGCGCGCATCGCTATATTGCTCCAACGCATGGCCAATCCAGCCTACACTGCGGCCTAAAGCAAACAGGCTCATCGCACTGCCCAACGGCAAATTCAGTACCCGCCCAACCCACGCCAAGCCAAAATCAATCGTCGGATGATCGCCCAACAATTCATAAACTGCTTGAATAATCCGATCAATATCGCTGCTGAATTGGGGCGCTAATCGACGAATTAAATCGAGCAGCACTTTGCCGCGAGGGTCGCCATTCGGATACATCGGGTGGCCAAAGCCAGGTATCGGCTGGCCTAAGCGCAATTTTTGAGCCAAAACAGCAAGCATATCGGGGCTACGCAACAGCTCATCAAGCAGCAACTCGCTTAATTCACTTTGCTTGCCATGATGCACGCCGCCCAGCGCCGCCAAACCAGCACTCACCACTGCATACAAGGTTGTGCCCGCCGAGGCAACACAGCGCGCAGTAAATGATGAGACGTTTAATTCATGATCAGCACTGACGATTAACGCAGCGTTGAGTAGCGGCTGCAAATGCGCTGGGATCTGCCATGCCTCGGCCAAATGGGCGACGATTGGGCCTTGTAATGGGCGTTTGGCGGCAACACTAAACAGCAATTGGACAACCCGTACTGCCGTGCGTTGCAAGCCTTGCAACCGTTGATCAAAGGCTGCATGATCGTTGCTACCAACCATCGCCAAGGCAATCACACATTGCTCAATCAACGCCAAATCTGGCAATTGTGGGATACTAATTGCAGGTAAATCGGCCCATAATTGGCCGCTCTGTTGGCGCTCACCAGTCCAAATCAAGCTGGCAACGTCTTCGATGCTGGCATTCAAAGCCAAATCACGCACATCAATCCCACGATAATAAACCAATTGATTATCGATCAGCGTGATTGCTGAATCGAGCACTGGCGTGCCCCAATGCAATGCGCCAGCCGCCACACTGGCTGGATTGCGCCGCCCTTCACGGCGCAGTTTCAATTGCTCAACTTCATCGAATAAATAGCGATGAGCATGCGCTCCGGCTGGCTCCGAGTGCAGCAACCCGCGGCTCACATAGGCATACACGGTTGGCACACTGATTCCCAAATGCTCGGCCACTTCGCGAGCACTCAAATAGCGCGTCATTGCGTTGCTCCATTCCAATATTGATTCATCAATCAACATTGACAACATTGATAAATCTATTTATAGTCGATAGCAGCAGGAATTACAAGCGGCAACATTGCCGCTCAAGGCCTAACACGCTGGAAAGGATCGATTGTCAATGGCGACTGAAACCCAAGTTCATGTAGGTTTAGAAGGCATCGTTGCCGCAGCAACACGGCTTAGCAGTGTCGATGGCCAGGCAGGCGAATTAATTATTGCTGGCTTTCCCTTGGAGCGTTTGGCACCCTTTGCAACCTTCGAGGAAACCATTTTTCTGTTGTGGAATGATCATTTACCCAGCCAAAACGAGTTGGCCGAATTGCGCCAAAGCCTTGCCAGCCAACGCCAATTGCCAGCCCTGACCTTAGAAGTCGCCCAACAGCTTGGCCGCGAACAAGCAGACCCAATGGATGCGTTGCGCGCTGCCACCGCCACACTAACCCCATTGGCCGATGAAAAAGCCACCGCCCAGCGGATCGTCGCCGCCTTACCAACCATCGTCGCCGCCTACTGGCGCGCCCGCAACCAAGCTGAATTTATCGAGCCACGCAGCGATTTAAGCCATGCCGCCAATTATTTGTGGATGTTGACTGGCAACGAGCCAAGAGCCGAGCAAGTGCGTGCCCTCGAAACCTATCTCAACACGGTGGTTGACCATGGTCTCAATGCTTCGACCTTCACCACCCGCGTGATCATCTCAACCGAATCGGATTTAGTTTCGGCGGTAACTGGGGCGATTGGGGCACTCAAAGGGCCATTGCATGGCGGCGCACCTGGCCCAGCCTTGGATATGGTGTTTGAAATTGGCACTGCCGATCGCGCTGAGGAAGTGCTACGCGCCAAGTTGGCTCGCGGCGAGCGCTTGATGGGCTTTGGTCATCGCGTCTACAAAGTGCGTGATCCACGGGCAGAGGTTTTGGCTGGCGCTGCCGATCAACTGTTTGCCAACGATGGCAACCGCGAATTATACGAATTGGTGCGCCACGTTGAGCAAACCGCAATTCGCTTGCTCGAAGAACACAAACCAGGCCGCAAATTGCAAACCAACGTCGAGTTTTATACCGCTTTACTGTTGCATGGCATCGATTTTGAAACCGATTTGTTTACGCCAACCTTCACCATCAGCCGCGCCGTTGGCTGGATTGCCCACGCCTTCGAGCAACGCGCTGTTGGCCGAATCATTCGGCCTCAATCGGTCTACACTGGCGAACGCAACCGCACGTGGGTTGATGTTGCTGAGCGCTAAAATCAACAGCCGCCTTGTGATTCTTCACCACAAGGCGGCTATTTTTTTACCCTTGAGCAAAAAACAATACTGCTAAAACTACCAAGGTCAAAATCACCCAAAATCCCATATACAGCACAATAAATTGCTTGACGCTAGCTCCGGTTTTGCCGTTGTATTGCAATTTGCACTGCGGGCATTTGACCAAATTGGTCATTTTTGTCCCAACAACCCCGCCCCACCAACTCATGGTTACTTTGGTGGACATGGTGGAATGGCAACGTGGGCAGGGCACATACGGCGAGCTTGGCGGTACGTGATACATCATCAATCCTCAAAACGATACTGATCAATATCGCATAATGGCCGAAAGCCAACAGCTTGATAGATTTTATTCGAGGTTGGGTTGCTTAAATCAGTAAAGAGCATACAAAAGCGAAATCCTTGATCCAACAGATGCTGGCTTAACGCGGCCACTGCATTACTGGCATAGCCTCGACCGCGAAATTGCGGTGGCGTGGAAACAGCGCCAATGCAAATGCCATTGATGGTTGGGCGGCTTGAAGCAAGTGAAGAAACAGGCTTGCCGTCAACTTCCCAATACCAAGCGCTACCAGTCGCAATTTGGCGCTCGGCTACTGCCCGACTATCCCAGGCAGGCTCGTTGGGTACGGCTTCGGCATGAAACGCGGCCAGCCATTCAGCCAGCCATTCAACATCGGCAATGGTTGCCTGTTTGAGCGAACCAGCAACCGGGGTTGGTGGAATAACTTCGGTCAACGTATAAACGCGTTCATGCATACTCAACAGCGGTCGTCTACCAGTTTTAGCTTGCCAAGCCGCGCAGAAAGCGGTGGTTGTTGCAGTCGCACTAAATACCCCAGATGGTGTAATGTTCTGGCTAACCAAGTAATTAGCTAAGGCCTCAGCCGCTTGGTTGGCTAAACTGGCATCGCGCAAGGACGAAATTGTCAACGCATGGGGAGAGGTCATCACCGCCACGCCAACCGTGCCTTGCTGATCGCGAATCGCCGCAAAAAAAGGCGCATTTGCAGGCATCCAGCCATTCTGAATCCGCATACTCAAGCCAAGTGGTAAATTATTTTCGGCCTCGTGCTGCAACAGAAATTCGCGGTGATCGGTCAAAAACTTGTCAACTGAAGTATATCGTTCGACGCGCATACAACACCCTCACTAAGCTACCTATGCTTAGTGAGCATACTCGAAGCCCCATCAAAAAACTATCGTGCTTAAGCCTCAATTTAGGCGGCCAGCAACACATTTGCTTGCTGACTGACCGGGGTTAAATCAATTCGCAACCAATCAATTGTGCCTTGCATCCAAGCCCGCAGATTTTCGATATAGTCATTAACATTCAATTCAAATTCAGCATAATGTGGGCGTTCAGCCACAATCCGTTCAAAGGTGGCAACCTCTGTATAGCACATCTGCTCAACCCGCTCAATTGCCCGACTCCAGGTGCAATGCTCACGCTCTTTGACTAGCACAGCAATATTTTGTGGCTCCACGGCGGTCAAATCGCGCTCAACCGAGGCAATATCGTGCATCCAACACACCACATTATTGGTAATTTCGCCCAAATGTTGGAAGGTTGCATCGTACTTAACCGAGGGTGGCAAGAGTTCGGCCTGAGCAAAATCGACAAAATCAAGCGTGCTGGTGGCTGCGCCAATTCGTTGATGCAACTCAATCGTGAGTTGCTTGTTGATCGAAGGCTGGTAGGTGATGCAATACACATCATAAACCCAATCGTGCAGATAAGTGCTCAAGGTTTGGCCAAAGCGTTCGCGCCATTGATGCGAGGTTACGCTAGCTATGCGTTGGCTCCAATCAGCAAACATGGCAATTAATGGCTCGTGAGCATAACGCGGCGTTGCGCCATTAAAAATATGCAGTAGATCGTTGCTAAGGCTCGCGACAAATTCCGGCTGACCAGTCAACGAACGAAACCATTGATCTTGCAAAAACAGCCAACTGCCCCAATCGAGAATTAAGCGAAAACGCTCGGCACAGGCATGCGGATAAACCCGCGCCAACAAATGCGGCAAGCGCAGCCGCTGATATAAGCTCGCTTGGCCGTTGAAGCCATGCGCAAATTGGCTCATCCATTGGCTGTGCTCAGCATACACGGCTTCTAGGTGAGGGTTAAGTTTCGATGTAAAAGGAAGTTGGAGATTCACAAACACCACTTCACCTCCGCAGTGATCAAAAAAACATTAAAATTATTATGCTGATCCTAGCCATAATTAACCATAGTGCCTTACTCCTAATCAGACCCCATGACATTCGTCGGTACTAAAGTGTGAGTATTGGGGCAAAGGATGAATTATGAATTATGAGGGATGAAGGCAAAAGTCAGAAATCAAAAATCAGAAATCAAAAATCAATCCCAACAATCTGTGGGAATCTGTGGCTAAAAATAATCATTCGTGCAATTCGGGCAATTCGTGGCTAAATCTTCGCGGTTTCCGTCCTTCGTGCGCTTCGTGTTCTTCGTGGATCAAATGGTACAATCGCCAGCAGCCGATAGCCTTATTTTCTGGAGGATTGCATGCGTTTTTGGCCACTTTGGCTAATGCTTTTAACCCTTAGTTTGAGCAGTTGCGGGGCAAGCGCTCCACCGTTGCCACCAGTTGCGCCCAACCAAGCCAACCAAATTTTGCTGCTCAACGAGCTTGATGGCATTGGAGCCAACAGCACAATTACCATTCTTGCGCCTGCCCTGATCAGCCAATCGAACACGATTTTGGCTGGCTCACTTGAGCTTGGAGCAGAACCAATTGCCTACCAGCCAGTGCTGGCCATCCCAGCGCAAACCTTGGCAATTACCAGCAATGTTACTGTATTACGCATCAATGGTGTGCTCAAAAGCCCAACTGAACTTGAGCCAATCACGGTTAAGCCAATCGAGCCAACCAATATCAGCCTTGGCGAGCTAAACCAGAACCTCGCTGTCTACAATAACCAAGTTTTACGGCTCCACGGCACGCTCCTGCTCAAAGATCAAGCAGCCTTGTTGGTCGAGGAAGTTGGCAGCGGCGGCGTTCCCACCGCTAATGCAGCCCAAATCACCGTCGAGCAAATTCCCAGCCAATCGCCGTTAATTCAACAATTGCCCAATCAGCAAGGCAACATTCGCTATGGTCAACTGAGTTTAGTCGGCATGTTGCGCGGCAAAACCTTGCATGTATTTTGGGTCGAAGCCCAGCCCTGAGCCAGAATGTTGCTCCATTTTAGCCCGTTTGCAGGCCAGCAAAATGGGCTATTTTTTATGCGCCAAATGTGCTACGCTCGAGGTTAAAAACTGTGTTCAGGCTGCGAGGCAAAGCATGAAAGATTCCAAGTCGATGCCATTGATGCCGACTGCAACCACACCCCGATCAACAGCCAATTTCTTACAGGAATTGGTCAATGAGTCTGTGCCAAGCAGCCCAATTGCCAACCTGCCCCGCCGCGCAGCCCCAATGGGCATGTACGAGCGCTGGCTCAACACCTTAGCCTATCTCAGCATTTTTGGCTTGGCAATATTAATTTGGTGGATTGGGGCACAGTTTACCTTGGCATTTTTGGCAGGGCTAGGATTAAATTTAGCTGTTCTTGGCACTGCCCAATGGTTTATTCCAATTATCATAACTGCCATCGAAGTGGCGTGTTGGCCTCGCCGCGCCATCAACTACCATGTGTTGGCGGTGTTTGCCTTGGTTGGTGGCTTAGATCTCATTACGAGTGTGATTGGCTGTGTGCGCTGGCTAAGCAACCAACAATTGTCGCTCTCTAGCGCATGGCTCTGGATTTTTAGTGTCGTGATTGCCGCGCTGTGTGCATTTTGGCCCGAACGCTTGGCCCGCGCCGCAATTGGCGAATTGGGTCGTTTGTGGCGCTAACTAAGGATTTTAGCTAAAGCCTATTGGCGATTAGAAATTTGATCCAATAAATACAGCTGCAATCGCCTAACGTTTAAATATTAAAAACCACACCTACCCATGCTAAAAAGCTATAGGTAGGTGTAGCTTGTTCGAGACCAGACCAAGAAAGCTATCGGAGGCTGCGTTGAGTGTTGGCGTGTCGGGTTCAACAATCAACATCACTATAATAGCACAAAGGTTCTATTTTGACAAGAGTTTTAATCACCAAAATAGCGCCAATTTTTAGAAGCTGAATCTGGATAAAGGTGGTTGGGCTTGGATGCTGAAGCAGTACAAATTGGGGCATTAATGTTGGCAATGGCCTTGGTGGCCTTGATGTTTCGCCAACGCTTTGGCCGCGATTGGCGTGAATTTCGGTTGTGGCAAGCCCAACAACGGGCAATTCAGCCTGAACCAACCAGCATTAGCCACTTTATGCCTTTGGCAACAGCGCTTGATGCTCGCACTTTGCCCAACGCTGGCACGGCCTTGCTCAATCCCCCAGATGATTTGCGGGTGCTGGCCCACGAACTGCGCCAAAGCGAGAAACGTTTTGTGTTGCCTTTGGGCTGGCGCAGCGTTCAGGGCGTAGTTTCGTTAGTCCATGGCTCGCTCATCGACGATTTTACCCATATTCAAGTGAGCGGCGCAACTGGCTGTGGCAAAGATGGCTGGGTGCGCACCGCCTTGCTCTATCTGTGTCTCACCAATCCTGCTGAGCGTTTGCAATTGGCCTTGGTGGATGGCAAGGCTGGCTTGTCGTGGCTCGGCTGGCGCGAAAAAGCCCACGTCGCCTTATTCGCCGAGGCCGAACATGAATTAGCGCCTGCATTAACTTGGCTGACTGAGCAGCGTTTGCAGCGCCAAAAAATCCTCAAAGCCGCCGAATGCGAGCGCTGGGAAGAATATCAGGGCCACGATCTGCCCTTGCTCGTGGTTTTTATTAGCGAATTGACCTTGCTTGAGCAAGCGCTGGGCGCCAAACACTTAGAACAATGGCTCAACAGCGAGTTGACCAGTGGCCGCGCCGCTGGGATTCGCTATATCATCGCGACCCAAACATTTAGCAATTTGAGCACGCGCTTTCGTTCGCAAATTAGCTTGGCGGTGGCAGGGTATCAGCCGCGCGATGATGCAGACGAGCCAAATACGACCCTGCCAACCAAAGCCTTTCCAAGTAGCGCCTTGCCACCATCGCGTTTGCCTAGCCCACCAGCTGGCGCAGGCGTGTTTAGCTGCGTTCAAGGCCGCAATGCCCTGACCGTGCGCACCACCTTTATCGATAAAACCCAACGCCAACAATTGCTTAGCCTGTTGCCAACCCGCCAAACCGAGCTGCCAGCGCTTGAAGGGGCACCAAGCAAAGCCACTAATTTACCAGTCGCCACCGAGCAACCTTTGATTGCGCTGGCCCAAACCCCAAGCCAAAGCTACAATCGTTATGATTTGGCTCAACTTTTGCTGCAATATCTCAATCGCCCCGAGCAATTGCTTGAGCACGAGCTTTTTCGCAGCGCCTGTAGCATCGAACACAAACGCTTGCGCAGCTATGCAGGCGTGGCGCGCCTATTTTGGGGCAAAGATGCAGCACCCAACAAAAGCCGCCTAATCAAGCAAGCCCTTGAGCGCCAAACCAACCCCAACGAACCAGAAATGCTCGCTAATTTGCTTGGTACAGTTGCCTAGACCTCAATTGTGTGCTATAAAGGTTGTTAAATCTTTCACAAAGATGATTAAACCAACACCCAGCACTACGCTCAAACACGGTACACTTTATGCAATGAATTGAGCAGCAAGTCAACGATCAATTGAGGAACGAGCGATGCAAACTCTGCAAGCAGGCACTATCGTACCGAATTTTACGCTTCAAACCGCCATGGGCGAACGCTTCAGCCGTGGCGATCTGCGCGGCAAAGCCGCTTTGGTAATCGTATTTTTGCCCGCCAACGATGGCCTCAACCCCACCTATTTGGCCAATCTTAGCACGGCAGTTCAACGTTGGTCGCACGAACAAAAAGCCTTGGTTATTTCTGCCGAAGCCTTGCCACCAACCGAAGGCTTGATCGTGCTCCACGATCCTGAATCCAAGGTGCTAGCCCAATTTTTGGGCGAGGCCAAAGGCGGCTGGTTCATCACCGATCGCTATGGCGAGCTGTATGCCCAAGGTCAATCGCTCTCAACCGCCGACTTACCAAAACCAATGAGCCTCAGCGAATGGCTCGAATATGTCAATATGCGCTGCGGAGGATGAGATGAAATTATGAAGGATGAAGGATGAGGGATGAGACGAAAGTATGAAGGATGAAGGATGAAGTTAAGAACATAGAGCATAGAACATAATCCTAAAAATCTGTGGCTAAAAACTTAACCTTCGCGCTTTTCGCGTCCTTCGCGGTTTCCAACCTTCGTGCTCTTCGTGTGCTTCGTAGATAAGCTTTAACGCAGAGGCGAAGAGGAAGTATGGCTCTTGGCTGATGGCAAGGGGCTAGTGGAACAAGAATCAAATAAATCTGTGCCAATCTGTGGCGAAAAAAAATTAACTTTCGCGCTTTTCGCGTCCTTCGCGGTTCCGTGATCTTCGTGCTCTTCATGGATCAAGCGATTAACGCTGTACAAGCATTAATCGCTTTTGATCTATTTAACAGAACAGGCCAACATGCGATATGCTACAATGCCTAAGCTAGTTTTGGCGAGAAATAGGGCTGTATGCAGATTGCAATTGATGCTAGTCGTTTGGCGGTTGGGCAGCGCACTGGCACCGAATCATATACCACCGAGGTAGTGCGCGCGTTAGCGCAAATCAACAATCCCAACGATTATTGTTTATATTTCAATCAACTTCCCGCAGCGTTGCCAGCACTGGGCCGCAATTGGCGGATTAAGCCAATTCCCGCGCCACGCTTGTGGACGCACCTGCGGCTTGGCCCAACATGGCAAATCGATCGCCCTGATGTGGCGTTTGTGCCAGCTCATGTGTTGCCAATTTTGCCGCCGCGCCGGAGCGTCGTGACGATTCACGATTTGGGCTACGAACATCATCCAGAATCACACCCAGCCCGCCAACGGCTGTATTTGCGCTACTCAACCTTGTGGAGCGCGCGCATGGCCAGCCAGATTATTGCGATCTCCGAGGCCACCAAACGCGATTTATTGCACTACACCGGGATTCCCGCCGCAAAAATTAGCGTCGTCTACCACGGCGTGCACGAGCGTTTTCATCAGCATCCAACAGCGCAAAGCAAAGCCACAGCCGCCAAATATGGCTTGCATGGCGAGTATCTGTTGTTTATTAGCACAATTCAGCCACGCAAAAATCTGGTGCGCTTGATCGAAGCCTATGCCCAAGCCCGCCAACAATGCCCCGATTTGCCGATTTTGGCGCTCGGCGGCAAGACAGGCTGGCTGACCGAACAAATCACCAAACAAGCTCAAGAGTTAGGAATCAGCGAGCATGTGGCCTTTTTAGGCTATGTGGACGATCACGATTTACCAGCGCTGCTTAGTGGTGCGACAATCTATCTGTTGCCATCGTTATACGAGGGCTTTGGCATGACGGTATTGGAAGCAATGGCCAGCGGCGTGCCCGTTATCACCAGCAAGGTCAGCAGTTTACCCGAAGTTGCTGGCGATGCAGCATTGTTGGTCGAGCCAACCCACACTGAAGCGATTGCGGCAGCAATTGTGAGCCTTTGGCAAAACCCAAGCCAACGCCACGAATTGCGTGAGCGCGGCCTTGCATGGGCCAAACAATGGACATGGCAACGCTGCGCTGAACAAACCTTAGCGGTTCTAACCATGGTTGGCAACAATGGATCAGTCTAAACAGCGGTGGCTGGAGGAAGCATGCGCATCGAAGATTTAATTGGCAAGCAACTTGGGCGCTATAAAATTACGCGCATTCTTGGGCGTGGCGGAATGGCCGCAGTATTTGAGGCCGACGATACGATTTTACGTCGCCCAATTGCGCTTAAAGTGTTGTATGCCCAATATGTTGCCGATGCCGACTTGGTTGAGCGTTTTCGGCGTGAAGCTATTTTGGCTGCGCGCTTGGATCATACCAACATTGTGCCAATTTATGATGTTGGCGAATCAGATGGCGTGGTCTATATTGCCATGAAGTTGCTCAGCGGACGCTCGCTCCAAGATACCTTATTAATCGATAGTGCTATGCCGCCTGAATGGGTGGGCGAAATTGTGCGCCAAGTTGCCAGCGCCTTGGATTATGCCCACGGTCGCGGCGTGATTCACCGTGATATTAAGCCGGGCAATGTGATGCTCGATGACAATAACCACGTTATTTTGACCGACTTTGGGATTGCCAAATCGCTTGATACGCCTGGGCTTACTTCGACTGGCGTGATGATTGGCACGCCCGATTATATGGCTCCAGAGCAGATCGACAGCAAAATTGGCCCAGTTGATGCGCGCGCCGATATTTATTCGCTCGCCGTCATGGCCTATCGCATGCTGACTGGCGTGCGGCCTTTTGATGGCTCGACCACCGATATTTTGCTCGCCCATCTTTCGCAGGCTCCCGAAGCTGCTTCGTTGCGCAACCCGCATGTGCCACCATCGATCGATGCAGTGCTGAGTGCGGCGCTGGCCAAAAATCCTGCCGAGCGCACCAAATCAGCTGGCTTATTTGCCCGCTCCTTGAATGAAGCAATTGGCGCACCAACTGGCGTTGCCACCACGCCACCACCTGGAGCCAAGCAGGCCGTGGTTATTCCAAGCGTTGCAGCCGAGCAAATTGTGGCCAAAGCTCAAGCTACGAGTACCAAACCATCAGCAACAACGCGGCGCAAACGTCCAGCAACATGGCCAATTCTGTTGCTGATTGGCGCGATCATTACTGGCGTGCTGATGTTTGTTACCGATACAGTTTTGGATAATCGCCAAGAAGCGCGCCAAACCCTAGCCACCGAAGCCGCAGAACGGGAGCAATTTCGAACCCAAGTTGCTCAAAATGGAGTAACACAGACAGCCATGGCTGGGCAAATGAATCAAACTGCTACGCCGACGCTGGTTATCAGCAGCACTGCCACCGTTGAGGCCAGCGCACCAAGCCCAACCACAGTCAGCGAAGCGCCAAGCCCAGTTGCCCAAGTCACAAACCGCCCAGTCATAACCCAAGTGCTGCCAGTCGCGCCAACCAGTGCGCCAACCAGTGCACCAACCAATAATCCGCCAACCGCAACGCCTGCGCCAACGTCAATTAGCCTTTGTCTTGGGCCGTTGCAAGGTGGCTTTGGCAGTCTCTGGCGCAATAATCCCAGCGTTGCCGAAGCTTTGGGCTGCCCAACCACTGGCGAAGCAGCCAGCACAGCCTCAATTCAATATTTTGATGGTGGCATGATGTATTGGTTTGGCACGAGCGACCAAATTTACGTCTACTACAGCGCAACCGCCAGCGGCGCGTGGCAAGGCTTTGCCAATCCCAACGATCCTTCCTATGACGAGCCACGCGAAACCGCACCAGCAGGCAAATTGGAGCCAATTCGTGGTTTTGGGACGCTTTGGCATACGCTTGACGGCATTCGCGAGACGCTTGGTTGGGCCAACAGCCCAGAATACCCAATCACTGGCGTGGTGCAATATTTCCCCAATGGACTTATGATCCACTCACCTGCGCTCGAAGGTCGCCCCGCCCGGATTTGGGTCATGACCAATGATGGCACATGGAGCCGTTATACTGACCCGAATAGCTAGAAGAACATAGAACATAAGAGTAGGGGCCGGGGATCGGTTATTGGGGATCGGGCTAGCATTACTACAAAGAACATAGAATACAGAGCATAGAAAATAGGAGATCAGGCTAGCAGTAGCTTGGTCTCCTATTTTAACGCAGAGGCGCAGAGAAGGAAGAGTGATGAATATCAAAACAATGGGGCAGAGGAAAATTTTTCATAAATTAAATAAGAACATCTAGTTAATTGCTCAACTAGATGTTCTTATAGTTTTAACCTTAGTTTTTTGATGAAAACGATCATTAAACTTTAGTCAATACTGTCGTTTCAAACCCCTCAATGCGGGGAATCTATAAATTATAGAGCGTTTTCAAGGAATGTCAACTCTAGTCAAACCATTGTTAGGCAAAAGAATGAAACTATCCTTAAAATATTCTCGTATATTGGATAGCAAAAAGTACAATTTTAAGAATCCTATCATTCCAGATAGCTACTTTTATGCTATAATTCCAATCAGTTGGATGTTACCAACTGTCAATTAAGGAGATCATCATGACCATCATGCATGTTCCAGGCATTTATCGGCCTCCAAAGGGGATAATCAACACTCAAAACGATTAATAAACTTTACTCAATGTTCGTCTTTTCTATACTAAGCCTCAGTATCACCCTCAGTGATTCTCCTTAAGTATAGAAAATCCTTCTTCCTCAAGAATTTAATTTATACTGATCTAAGGAGAACTGTCTCAATGTCAAGTACTCTTGTTTTCAGCATGTCTGCCATCATTGTAATTACCACGGCACTCTTTCTATGTGTTGGATTTCTATTTAAACACGCATCAACTATGTCTTCCTCCCAAAATAAACCCATTACCGAAGGAATCCTTCTTATCGTTATTGGATTAATTCTCAGCAAATACGCTGATTTTTTTAATAAAATCATCGAGTATATCATCAAATTAATTTAAAAAGCTAGGCGGGAGGTATACCTATGCCTCCCGCCTTTCATATATTGTGCTATTGCATAATCTTATTGCTGGGCGTAAGCCGATAGAGCGTAAAAATGTGCGAGATACCTTTGAGATTATGGGTAAATTGCTCGCTCAACACATCGTTTTGGCTGAGCATGGAGCGCACTCCCGATGATTCCATCACATCGGCAGTTAAAATTACATCATCGCCAACGCTTAGACCTTGGGCGCGTGCCGCAGCGTTGACGGTTGTGCCAAAATAATCGAGCACTTCGTTGGCATTAACCGCAATGCAGGTGCCTGTATGCAAGCCAATCTTAATCACAATTGGCGGGCGATCAGGCCGCGCTTGATTGGCCTGTTGCATATTCTGGTGAATCGCCAAGGCTGCGGCAACTCCATCGGCGGGATTCGCAAACACCGCCATTACTGCATCGCCAATCGTTTTGACAATCGAACCATTATGCTGCTCGATTGCCTGAAACAGCACGCTAAAATGGTCGCGCACCATCGCATAGGCCAGCGAATCGCCATGTTCTTCATACATCGGGGTTGAATTTTTAATATCGCTGAATAAAATTGTTAGATTTTTAATTCCCAAGCCCAAGCCAGGAGCCAACACTTCCGACGAAAATAATGAGCGAAATTCTGCCAAAGTCGAAACCAACGAAGCGCTGACCCGCCCAAAACCCCAAGCATCATGCTCGATGATCAGCAATTGCTCGTGTTCAGTTGCGTTATGCAGGCACAAAACAACAGCTTCAGTTGCCAAACGCAGCGTGGTTTGGTCGGGGCCGTTGCTAGTGAGCTTGATTTGGGCACTGGTTGCGCCAGTAGGCTGGGCCTGAATCGTGCAGCGTTGCTCAATCCCCAACATGCGCATACGATAGCCGCCAGCCCCAAGCCGCACCGTGACCTCGCGCTGTTCGTTGGGCTTAAGCCGCGCTTGGGCCACAATATGCTCATTCAAGGCAGGCGAGCCAAGCGCACAGAAGGTTGTGCCGCTGGCGCTGCGCACTTTGGGGCTAACTGAAAAACGCAATTCAACATACTCATCAAAATTCACATCGTAGTTAATATTGCAGACTTCGCAGTGAGCGCTCGCAGTGAGATCGCGTAAGTGCGGCGTGGGTTCGCGGGCTACGCGACAATTGGGGCACAACACATCCCAATTCATATCGAGCAAGCCCGTCCAAGTGGCATATAAAAAGACCCGCAGCACACTCAAGCGTTCAGCGCCCCAAGCATCAGCCAAGACAAATGGCCGCATAGTTGCTACATCTTCATCGCGTTGGGTTTGAATTAATTGAAACAAGCGATCGATTAATTGCTGATCGCAGGGCAAATCGCGCATGCGGTTGCGCAATTCTTGCAAAACCGTGCGATTGACTCGAACTTTACGGGCTGGAGGAAAATAATTGCTGGCATTGGGCTTTTTGGCGACTGAACGAAAAAAAGCTGCTTGGCCAACGATCATCTGGGTGGCAATAAACCAACCGATTGGATAGCCCAATAGATTTTTTGGAAAAACTTGGACAAAGGTTTCGACTTCAGTGCTAATTGAGGTATGTGGCCTGAGAATCGTGCCGCCGATCAAGCGATCGAGGGGTGGGAAACGCTCAAAAACCCGTTCGACCCAAAGCTGCTGTTGATAGACCCATTCAAACGGATACTCGACCCATTGGACTGGCAGGCCATATTGACGGGCATTCCCGACCATCTCGCGCACCCCATCGCTACGGGTGCGTTCGCTATAGGTGATGGGGGGCAAGCCAACAGCGTGATTAATTTGGCTGGTTTGGGCGGCAATTTCCCAAACATCAGCCAATGGTAGCGGCACAATGGTCGATTGATCTAGGCGAAACGGCTTAAGCGCCATCATGCCCTCCCTTAGAGCCGATTTGGGTCGATCCTCGCCGCATACGCTGGCACGGTGTGTACACCACGCACCAATAAGCTATTGCCATGAATCCCAATCACCAAATAAATTGGTCCAAAGCGAGCCTGCAAATCATCGGGATCAAAGGCAAGTTCATCGACATCTTCCGATTGCATCCATTGCTGACCAAAAGCGCGCCACGCCACATCGGTCACTGGCGTTTCATCGACGCTTTCTAAGCCAGCCAAATCAAACAGCATATAGCTTTTGAAGCGTTTTTCTTCGCGCTCAAACATCGCATGCACTTCGTGAGCTTGAATCAAGCACAACGAGCGTTCACGGCGTTCGAACACAGCAGCTGGATCTTGGTCAAGATGATCGGGTAGAAATTTGGCGTAGCGCTCAGGCGTAATATGTCGCAGCAAGCTTTTGCTACTTGCAGCAGTAATCGCCCATTGCTCAACAAACGGCGGTTGTGGATGTGGCTCGAGGCCTTCCCAACGCACCACATCACCAGGCTTAATCAACGAACCATCAGCAAACGTAATATCACTGAGTTGCAGCGGGCCATCAGCACGCACAATATCGAGCCACACCCGACCAGTGATGGGATGGGCTTCGGTGCTCATACCTGCGAGGGCCACGCCTTTTTTCACCCGTGATACTGCCAAAACCAGCAAATCTATTGGTTGCGCCATAACGTTTAAACCATTGTCCAATGAGTGAATCTTGCACCATTATGGTGAAATCTTGAGCCATTGTCAATTTGGCTTGGGCGCAGGCCAGCACTATCAAAAGGCATCAGGCACCTACTTTTCTAACAGTTGGCGAAACTCGCGTGAACGTTCCCAAGCTTGAGGATCACTTTTCGACAAGAGAGTGCAAATAACCCGTTTTTGATCGCGATTGAGTGAATCGGCTCCGGTAGCGACTGCGCGCAACGATAAATCGGCATCAGCGCCCGGCCCGCTTAGATAATCTTCGAGAAACGAGTTTGGTTGTTGGGGCAGGTAGTATTGCAGTTTAAAGGTTTGGAGAGCCTGAAAAATGTCGGTAATCACATGGGTAAATTGAATCGCAAAGACGGCGGCACCACGCGGCGCAGCAATTTCACGATATTTGCCAACCACAAGCGGAGGTGAGGTTTCGCTAAACATAAATTCATCATAGGCTTCAACCATCACACCTGATTCGCTGAATAAGAGCGTTGCCCGTACCACTGTTTTACGCCAGAGCCGCATACAATCCTCCGAACAATCGTGTGTCGAGTACAACAATGTTGGACGCTATCGCCACGATAGCGTCTGCTCCTTCGATTGTCCTCTATTCTACGCCTTTTTTAGATCAGGCTTTTGGCTCTGATAGATCCGATGCAAGGCCAAGCCCAACTGGAGCGCCAGCCGATCTGGGGCGCGGTCGAGATGATGCGATGCAATATTTTCGATGCGACCAAGCCGATAGAGTAGGGTATTGCGGTGAATATGCAAAGCTGCTGCTGCCTGGCTATGGTTGCCAAGATAGGCAAAAAACATTTGCAGGGTATACAGCAAATCGCCATCTTGTTTGGCATCGTGAGCAGCTAGTGGGCCAATCGTCCGATCATAAAACATTCTAGCACGAGCAGAGTCTGCCACGCTCAGTAGTAGCCGATAAACGCCCAATTCGGCGCCACCTGCCAGCACCCCAGCGCCTAAAAGCTCACGACCAAGCCGTAATGCGCCAATTGCTTCGGCCCAAGCCCCCGACCAAGCGCCATTTTCCGAGGCGATGCCAAAGCCGCCATCAAGCACCCAACTTGCTTCGTGCAAAGCAGTATGCACCTCGCGCAAGCGTTGTTCTGGGTTGTCGAGGCTATCGATCGGCATGGCCAACACAATCACGCCATCGTGATCGGCAATAAAGGCTGGGTAGCGCAATCGGTCGCAAGCCCGGCGTACCGCCGCCATAACCCGCTCAATTTGCGCAACATCTTGAGGCCGTAACGCAGCCAAGGCATAGGCCGAATCGAGCAAAATGCCCTGTTCAGCAGCGCGGCGTTGGCCAGGCAGATCCAAAGGAATGCCAGCGAGCAAGGCTTCAAGCACACTGCCGCGCAACCGATCCTCGGTGGCTTCAATGGCCCGTTCTTTATCGAGCAATAATGATAAGGCAGCAGAGCCTTGTTCCAGTGCGCCAGCATCCCAAGGATGGCTGCCAATACTGCCAAGAAAGCCAACCCGATGGCCATCAAGGAGCACTGGCACGGTGGTCGGCATGCCAGCATCTGCAGGAAAAACCACACTATGCCCAGTCCAAAGCTCAAGCATACGCAACAGCGGAGTTCGGCCCTCATTCAGGCCATTCATGGTCAAGGCACTATACAATTGCGCGGCGCGGCGCTCGTATTGGGCTTCGGGGTCGGAGAGCAAGCGTTCACTTTCGCGTTGCACCATGCGCAAATCGGCGTTATGCGGCAATTCAAACAAGGTGATGTTGGCAATCTCCGCTGCTGCCACAGCCCGCTCATCGACCATTCCGGTGAGGCCTACAGCTAAAACTGAAGTCCCATGCAAACGCTCAATCAAGCGGGCTAACGAAAGGCGCAACGAATCTAGGACGGTTGTACTCACCAGCACAACTTCCGAGCCAGCAAGATCAGGCAGTGCAGGCTGGGTTGGGCGGGCCAGCACAACCGCACGGACTGCAAGAGTGTTGGCCTCGCCAGCCCGTAGGCTAGTTGTCGGCGGTAAGGCCAGCCGCCAAATTTCATAGAGGGTTGCCACAGTCGATACCTAAACTTGGCGACGATTCGGTTAAAAATCGTCTCACTAGCAATTTGCACAATCTCATGCTGAATTATGGCATAGTGTGGCAACTCATGCAAGCGCTAGCATAGCTGTCAATTGTTAAATATGTGAATAGCATTGTGCAGATTGTATAGAGCTTAAACAAACACCACCATTCGTTGTGAATGATGGTGTTTGCGGTTATAGCCTACAAGCGATTTAGAATGGCAAATCGTCTTCGTCGGTGACAACTGGCTTGCGTGATGCTGGCCGAGTTTGGGTTGCGGCTGGGGCAGCGCTACGAGCAGGAGCTTTGGCTGGGCTACTCGTGCCATTGCTATTACCACCATTGCCGTTGGTGCGCGCTGGTTGCGCCGGACGGGCTGCTTGGCGCGCAACAGGAGCTGGCTCAGGAGTGCTCGCCCATTCTTCTTCTGGGTCTTCGGCGTTATAAGCAACACCCTCGCGACGGCCATCGAGAATAATCATATCGTTGGCAACGATTTCGGTTTTGTAGCGAGTCTGACCGCTTTGTTCTTCAACCCATGAGCGAGTTTGCGAACGGCCTTCGACATAGACCCGCGTGCCTTTATTCAAATATTGGTTACAGATTTCGGCAAGTTTGTTCCAAGCCACAATTGAAAACCATTCGGTATCTTCGCGTTGTTCGCCCTCGGCGGTTTTCCAAGTGCGGTTTGAGGCAACCCGAAAGGTTGTAACAGCGGTACCTTGGGGGGTAAAACGCATTTCAGGGTCTGCACCCAAGCGTCCGGTCAATTGAACTTTGTTTAAATCCTTGGCCATTGTGGTAGATCCTCCGTTTTAACGTAAAAACTCGTTATATATTGATGCTCAAGCAGCAGTGCTGTGAGCAGGAATATCTTTGCGGCGTTGTTCTTGGCGCTCGCGTTGCAGATTTTTGCGGTAGCTTTCGAGCTGGGCTTGATGCTGCTGCAAAAAATCGCGAATTTCGAGACAGATGCCTAGCCAATCGTCGGCGGGAAAGCGCATTGCCAGTTGGGTTGTTGGCTTTCCATCAGGGGCAATCCCACCAGTGGCGGTTTGTTTGCCAGGCCCGATTGTAATCGATAAGCGTATTGGAAAGCGCGCAAACTTTTGATCGGCCCCAGGATCGCATTCGACTTTGAACAAACGACTTTCGATGCCATCGTCGCGAACTGAGCCACCAAATACCTCAAGCTTCCAACTAGGCTCAAATGCCTTGCCAGTTAAGGTATGGTGCACCAACAATTTGCAACGCAAAATCGGCAAGTAGGCATTCGCCCGATCAAGGTGCACCCGCCGAGTGCGATCGTAGCTCACAACTTCCCATTCAAGCCGTTCGATGCCCATAGCATCGTAGACATTGCAAAAATTTTTGTTGGTGGTGTATTCGACTAAGGCATATTTTAGCTGTTGTCTTGCTTGCATACTCGGTTCCCCATTCGTAAGATATCGTTCATAAACCCTGTAGTACATTTGTTCTAAACAGCATAGCATAGCCTACGCAGATGTCAAGCATTTACCTGGTAAGGTTTGCCGACCCCCAAAAGCACTAGTTCAAGCTATGACAAGCGGTAGAAAAGGATGAAGGATGAAACGAAATAGGCTGAGTGAGAAGCTATTGGCTATCGGAAGATGCTAGCCTCATAATCTTTCAGCCTAATGCCAAAAGCCTATAGCCCTAATCAAAAACTCCTATTTGCATATTTGGCCGATGCCTGAATCACGCCAAGTTGCTATCGAACGAAACAGCTACCCTTTGTGTACTTCGTGCATAAATAATTTGCATATTTTAGCCAACTCGTCTACGCTTGCAGCCTTGAAATGCAATTTAGCCATAGACGATCTTCGATGGTCTATCTCAAACAATGAAACGATATACTCTGCATACGATCATCATTTTGCTGGCAGCCCTTGGTTTACGCCTCGCAAGCTGGTGGCTGCTGCCCTATAAAGATTGGATTAGCGACGAAGGCGAATACTGGGGCGCGGCAATTTGGCTAGCTCAAGGGCGCGAATTTCAGTTTTTCGATGGCTGGATCTGGACGCGACCACCGCTTTATATTAGCTTTTTGGCGGCGCATATTAAACTCTTCGGCAATAGTGCGCTCTGGGCACCACGGCTTAGCCAAGCTTTGTTGAGTGTGCTGAGCGTTTGGCTGACCATGCGCATCGCCAAACTCCTAGCCCCAGCTGAACAGCAAGAACGAGTGAGCCTAATTGCTGGCTGGCTAATGGCGCTCGGCTATTCGTTTGCAGCATTTAGCTATTTTATGCTTTCAGAAACCCTGTTTTTGAGTATCTTTTTGGCTGCTAATCTGTTCCTGTTGCGCTGGGCCAGCACCCGTCATTGGCGCGATTTGCTGTTGGCGGGGGTTGGTTTTGGCTTAGCGGCCCTCACCAGGGCAATTATTTTAACTTGGCTGCCACTGCCAGCACTGTGGATTGCTTGGCAAATGTGGAGCGACCAACGCCCACGTTGGCAAGCCACAATAAAACCTGTGCTTGGCTTTACGCTCAGCGTTTGTCTGATTGTCTTGCCATGGACGGCTTTTGCAACCAGCCGTTGGAGCAACGGCGATGGCTTAATTTTGATCGATACGACTGGGGGCTATAATTTTGCCCTCGGTGCCCAAATTGCCACGCCAGAAGGCCGCAATGGCACGCGCCTCGCCGAAATTTTATGTGGCGGCAATGGTTTAGTTTGCCAAGGCTCGCAGGCCGCCCGCCAAAATCAGGCTTACGCTCAAGGCTTTGAATGGTTGGGCGAATATCCACAACGCTTTATCAGCAAAACGGCGCTCGAATTATTGGATATTTTGCAGGTACGTTTTGATAGCGCCGAACACCTGACCGATGGCTATGTTGATGGCCGCGTGCCAGTGCCACATCTGCTTGGTTTGTTGCTCGACGATACGGTGTATGTTGTGATTGTTGGCTTGGCGGTGCTTGGTTTGTGGCGCAAACAGGCTGGCGCTGGCAAGGGCTTGGTGCTTGGCTGGCTTGGCTATAACATTATTGTTGGCTCGTTAATTTTTGCGATTGCTCGTTTTCGCCAACCACTGCTGCCGTTCATCATGATTTATGCTGCTTGTGGCGTGGTGCAATGGTCGCAGGATTGGGCCAGCATTCGCCAAAAGCGCTATGCGTGGGCCAGTACAGGTTTGATCTGGCTCATCGTATTGCCATCGTATCTCTATTTGCCCGAAGCGGTGGGTGTGCGCAGCGTTTGGCAAGATGTGCGTTTGGGCTTTGCTGGCGTTCAACAAGCCAACCAATGCCAAGAAATTCGCGGTTTATTGCAAGCTGGCGATTTAGCAGCAGCGCGAAGATTGCACGACCAGGTTGATGCAGAAGGGCGCAGCGAAAACACCAGCATCAGCGCCTATACCGGACGACGCTGTTTGGCCTTAATCAATGGTCAATTGCTCGAAGCAGAGGGCAAACCAGCGGCAGCTTTGGCATTCTACCAACAGGCAAATCCCAAAAACAACCCCATTCAATCGGCGCGCATTTTGATGCTTGAAGGCAATTTATTGCAACGTCAAGGCCAAATTGCCCAAGCGCTAGCCCGCTTCAACTTCCGCGATGTCGAAATTATCAACGATTTGGATTGGGCTTGGGACTATTTGACCGTCGTGCCGACCACAACAATCGATCTTGGCAGCGGCTTGGATTATGGCTATGTGCGCGGGTTTTATCAAAGCGAGCACAATCAGCCAGATTTTCGCTGGAGCAGCCAAGCCTCAGCGTTGCGCTTGCCGCAAGCAGCAACTGGCCAAGCCCAAACTTTGCGCCTGCACCTCAATGGCTTCACCAACGATTGGCAGCCAACGCGGATCAGCGTCAGCTTGAATGGCCAGTTGATCGACAACTATCAACTTAGCCCAGCTTGGCAGTGGCTGGAAATTCCGTTGCCAGCCCAGCCCCAAGGCAGCGATTTGCTGCTTGAATTTACCAGCAGCACCTTTGTCAGCGGCCCCGAAGATTTAGCGACGCGGGTTAGTTCACGGGCTTCAGATCCCTTGCGCCTACTTGGCTTTCAGCTTGATCGAGTCGAGATTAAATAGAAGGATGAAGGGCTAGGGTTCAGAGATCAGGCTGTAGATTTGGGGCTAGCACGAGGCGGTTGGCATAGACAAGCCACCCTGACAAACGACCCCTCGCATCGCAACCACGAAGAACGCGAAGAGCGCGAAGATTGCAAAACGCAACAAGTTTGGGGTTACTGAATCAACCATAACAATCCAAAACACAAATATGAGGGGTGCAGGGGATGAAAACCCCTGCGTCTCCCGCCTTGAGGCGGGACGGAAGGGTGGTGAAACGAGGGATAAGGCATAAGGCATGAGGCCTGCTGCTGGCCAATGATTGGTTTAAACCTACCCAAGCACCAAGCGATGCTTGATTAACATAAAAAAACCTTGGGATGCCGAAACATCCCAAGGTCAATCAACCCAATCAGATTACTCGGTAATCCATTGATCGACTGAGCGTTCTGAGCGAATCAATTCTTCGCTGTTGAAGAACAGCGCCACTTCGTTTTCGCCATTTTCAGGTGAATCTGAGGCGTGGATCAAGTTGCGCCCGATGTTTACGCCAAAATCGCCGCGGATGGTGCCAGGAGCAGCCTTAACGGGATTGGTTGCGCCAACGGTTGAGCGCACAATTTCGATCACATCTTTGCCTTCAACAGCCACAATCAGCACTGGGCCTGAGGTAATGTACGAAACCAAGCCAGCGAAGAAAGGCTTGCCTTCATGAACGCCATAGTGCTTGTGAGCCAAATCGCCACTAATTTGCGACAACTTGATGCCGATGAATTTCAAGCCGCGAGCTTCCAAACGGGTTAAAATTGGGCCAATCAAGCCACGTTGAACTGCATCAGGCTTTAAGATGATCAATGACTTTTCCACAGGGAAATGCCTCCATTATGCATTATTAATCAAAAAAATAGGGATCGTTGATCCGATCGTGGGCATTGTAGCATACTTGCAGCGAGGCATAAAAAAGCGAGCCACCAGCTACGGTGACTCGCTGAGCAACAAATAAGCAATTCGGCCTAGATTGGCACAGCCTTGCTAATATTTTTGGCAGCGCGGCGCATTTCAATCTTGACTAAACCAAGGTTGACCATGCGTTGAGTTACAACTGCCAAAATGACATCACGCGCTTCGAGCAACAGAATCGAACCATCTTTTGCATCAATAATTGCATCAACCAGCGTGCCAATGCCAATGCGCTTGGTTGCTTTATCAATTTCGCCAAACACTGCTGCCGACATCGCGCCCAATACTTCAGCATCTTCATCTTCGATCAAGGTGCTGGCGATAACCAAGCCGTCGCGGCCTACCAATAGGCTGCCGATAACCCCTTCAACCCGAATTAAGTCCTCAACGATATGACGCATACGGTCTAGCCTTTCTTCAGTCGCTTGGTGCCTTAACGACGTGGTTTATTTAGCACCCAGCCATACTCATCCATCGCTTCACGCCAGCGTCCTTGCTTAGAATAGGCATCACCTAAGGCACGGTGCAGCCGTTGGAGCAAGCCTGGATCATCGTGCGACTCAATCAGATCTTGCAAATCATCAACTACTTGATCCATCAGTTGATTTTGTTTAATCAGCCGTTTGTATTCGGTCAATGCCTGATCGACCGAGGCGGTTTGGCTGATCATGCGGGCCAAGGCCATTCGCAAGCCATGGTTGCTTGGATCAGCTTCGAGTTGTTGATAGTATTCGCTAAAGTCGGGACCATCGCCACTTGCGCCGCCGCTGGTTACAGCTGGGCTAGCGCTCGGTTGTGATGTTTGGGCAACCACTGGCTGGGCTTCGACCGCTGGCGTTTCCGTCACTGGTTTTGGCTCAGGCCGTGGCGAGACGTTGTATAAGCGATCGCGTGGCCGTTGATCTTCTTCGCGTGGGCGAGGCGAAACCGGATACAACGGTGCGCGTTTGGTCTCTGGTTCTGGCTCAGCCTTTGGTGCAGGCGTTTCAGCAATGATTGGCTGAGTTGGCACGACAACTGGCGCAATTACCACTGGCGCAGCCTCAACGACTGGCTCGACCGGAGCTTCAATCGAAGCAATTTCATCATCGCTCAAGCCAAGATCTTCCCACGAGAATGGGGTCATCTCTGGCTCGGCGGGAGCTTCAGCAACGACTGGCTCTGGTTCTGGCTCGGCGCTTGGCAAAGCAAAATCGATGCCCATCAATTCTTCTTCGCTAAGCTTCAAGCTACGATCATCGTCGCCTTGTTGCAACGAAGCAATTTCTTCTTCATTCAAGCCAAGGTCGGCCAACGAGAATGGCGTTAGATCAGGCTCTAGCTCATTCGTCGTTTCAGGTGCTGGTGCATCAGTACCTTCCAAGGCGGCAATTTCTTCAGCGGTTAGCCCCAATTGGTCGAAGGTAAACGGCGACATATCTGGCTCATCGGCTTCGATTTCAGTTGTAGGCGCGCTCGGAGTGCCTTCCAAGCTTGCGATTTCGTCGTCGCTCAAGCCCAAATCCGTCAACGAGAACGGCGTCATTTCTGGCTCGGCCTCGTTGGTCGTTGTGCTGCTTGGTGCTTCAAACTCAAAGTTATCAAAACCAAAGCGTGATGGTTCTTCGGCAGCTGGTTGGCTGCTTTCATCGTTGAGCATGGCAATTTCTTCGGCGCTCAAGCCCAAATCCGTCAACGAGAACGGCGTCATTTCTGGCTCGGCCTCGTTGGTCGATGGCGTATCAAGCTCGAAATTGTCGAACGAGAATAGCGCTGGCTCGGCGGCTGGCGTTTCTGCCGTGTCGCCGTTCAACATCGCAATTTCTTCGGCGCTCAAGCCCAAATCCGTCAACGAGAACGGCGTCATTTCTGGCTCAGCCTCGTTGGTCGTTGGCGTATCCAGCTCGAAATTGTCGAACGAGAATGGCGCTGGTTCTTCAGCAGCGGTTTCTGCCGTGTCGCCATTCAGTTGGGCAATTTCTTCCGCGCTCAAGCCCAAATCCGTCAACGAGAACGGCGTCATTTCTGGCTCGGCTTCGTTGGTCGTTGGCGTATCCAGCTCGAAATTGTCGAACGAGAATGGCGCTGGTTCTTCAGCGGCGGTTTCGCTGGTTTCGCCATTCAGCATCGCGATTTCTTCCGCGCTCAAGCCCAAATCCGTCAACGAGAACGGCGTCATTTCTGGTTCGGCTTCGTTGGTCGTTGGCGTATCCAGCTCGAAATTATCGAACGAGAATGGCGCTGGCTCGGCGGCTGGTTCTGCCGTGTCGCCGTTCAACATCGCAATTTCTTCGGCGCTCAAGCCCAAATCCGTCAACGAGAACGGCGTCATTTCTGGCTCAGCCTCGTTGGTCGTTGGCGTATCCAGCTCGAAATTATCGAACGAGAATGGCGCTGGTTCTTCAGCAGCGGTTTCTGCCGTGTCGCCATTCAGCATCGCAATTTCGTCGTCGCTCAAGCCCAAATCCGTCAACGAGAACGGCGTCATTTCTGGTTCGGCTTCGTTGGTCGTTGGCGTATCCAGCTCGAAATTATCGAACGAGAATGGCGCTGGCTCGGCGGCTGGTTCTGCCGTGTCGCCATTCAGCATGGCAATTTCTTCGGCGCTCAAGCCCAAATCCGTCAACGAGAACGGCGTCATTTCTGGCTCGGCCTCGTTGGTCGTTGGCGTATCCAGTTCGAAATTATCGAACGAGAATGGCGCTGGTTCTTCAGCGGCGGTTTCGCTGCTTTCGCCATTCAACATCGCGATTTCTTCCGCGCTCAAGCCCAAATCCGTCAACGAGAACGGCGTCATTTCTGGCTCGGCTTCGTTGGTCGTTGGCGTATCCAGCTCGAAATTATCGAACGAGAATGGCGCTGGTTCTTCAGCGGCGGTTTCGCTGCTTTCGCCATTCAGTTGGGCAATTTCTTCGGCGCTCAAGCCCAAATCCGTCAACGAGAATGGAGTCATTTCTGGCTCCAAGTCAATTGATTGTTGGTTGTAGCTCACAGGCTGATCGAAATCGCTAGCAATGAAGTTGGCAAGTGGTTCTTCGGCTTCGTAGGCATCGGCCTCATCACCAGAGAACTCCTCATCCATATTAATAACTTCATCGCCATCGCGAATTTGGATGCCATTATCGTGTAAAGCCAAGGCGATGCGGTCGATTTCCTCGGTTTGCGATTCAGGATCATCAAATTGATTGATGATATCAGTCAAATCGACATAGCCTTGGTGCTGACCAATGCCCAACAGGTTATCAAAAATTGGGTCATCGCTTTGATTTTGGCCAGCTTGCTCGATGGCAGCAATTTCTTCCGCCGACAAGCCAATATCATTCAAGGAGAATGGTTGTGAGCTATCGCTTAGCTCACGGACTGGCTCCTCGTAGGCTTGTGGCTCTTGATCGAAGCCCAAATCGTCGAGTGAGAAAGGCTGCAAACCACCATCGAAATTGAATTCATCATCGGAGGCTGGCGCTTGATTCATGGCTTCGAATTGGGCAATTTCATCAGCATCGAGGCCCAAATCGGTCAAGGAGAAGGGAGTCATATTTGGCTCTTCTTCGACCTTGGGCGCAGGCTCGGCTGCTGGGGTTTGGTTGAACTCGCCTGAGTAAAGCGCTTGCTCATCAGCATCAAGCCCCAAATCGTCGAGCGAGAAGGGAGTGATATTTGGCTCATCGAAGCTAAATGCTTGCTCATCGCTAGCGTCGGGAGCATCGAAGCCAAATTCATTCAACGAGAACGGAGTTAAACCTGATTCATCGTTGGTAGGGTCAGTTGGCAAGGCGCTATCGTCGCTGGCTTGCAATTGGGCAATCTCATCGTCGCTCAGCCCAAGCTCGGCCAACGAGAATGGTTTGATTTCCAATTCTTCATCGGCTTGGGTTTGCGGTTGGTCGAGGTTGCCCATTGCGTTGTAATCGGCAATTTCGGCTGCATCTAAGCCCAAATCAGTTAATGAGAATGGCGTGATTGCTGGCTCAGTATCTGCCGTGTGCAAATCATGCTCATCATAATTGCGCAAATCGACGTTATCATTCGAGAAGAAGTTCATCGCTTCGTCGTCTGAATCGCTTGGATCGTAGACTGGCTCGACCAATGGTGGCAAGGTTTGAGTTTGCTTCTTGATCACCATGCGATTGAAGATTCCAGCATCATCTTCTTCGTCTTGGTTGAACTCTGGTTCAGGTTGGGCGCCGAAGATTGAGCGTGAGCGCGAGCGTGGTTGTTGCCAGCTAAAGCCAGTTGATTCTTCCTCGCTATCAGGATAGCGTGGTAAATCGCGGCTAAATGGCATGCTTGGCTCTGATGGGGTGTCGATTTCGTCGAAGCTCAGTTCATCAAGCGAGAACGGCTTTAAGGTATTCGGCAACACAACGTCATCATCTTGGGCTTTGGTGCTAGTTTCTGGTTGCACATCATCAAAATTTTCCAAGGAGAAGGGCTGCAATTGTTCTGGCAACTTGCCAGTATCCGAGCCAGTGCCTGGAATATCATCGATGTCGCTTTCGTCCCAATCGCCAAAACTGAATGGCGTGAGATCGCTTGGCAACTCAAAATCATCAGGATCAACCGTGTTTGCCACGCCTGGTGCTGGTTCTGGTTGGCTGGGGGCAACCACTGGTTCTGAGGCAGGTGTTGGAGCTTTATTGCTGAAGGGGTCGGTTTCATCGACCTCATCAAGCGAGAAGGGTTGAATATCCAAGCCCAAATCGTCGAGATTGAAATCGACATCGTAGGCTGGTTCGGCGCTGGTGGTTTGGGCGGGCGGGTTCGCAGGCGCGGCCCCAAAATCGCCAAACAACAAACTGCGCAAGAAATCATCATCGCCATGGGCAGCAACCCCAACCGCGACCGGTTCAACTTCGACTTCGGCCAGCCAAGAGGCGGCAGGCGCTTTGCTTGCTTGTTCGGCGGCCAAGCGCTCGCGTTCAGCTTGTTCGACTGCTTCGCGGGCAAGTCGTTCTTTCTCGGCCTTTTTGGCCTTCCAAGCAGCTTCGTCAAAGGCTTCAATTTTGGTATCGGGGGCTTCGACTGGGGGGAGCATTCCATCGAACAAGGCATAGGCCACGCCTTGGCTAGGGTCGAGCTGCTGGGCATGTTGCCACAACTTACGGCCCTTGGGATCACCAGCGGACAACAGGTGATAGCCCAAAATCAGATTGGCCTTGAGCATATCGGGATAGTCGCGCAGAATATCACTGGCGACTTCGGCGGCCTCGGCCTCTTGGCCATTGCGCCAAAGCGCTTCGGCGAGCGCAACTGCAATATCAACCCGTTTGGGATCATCGGCCAGAACATCGTTAAATTCTTGAATCGCCTTATCGAAGCGTCGTCCGCGCACATACATGCGCCCGAGGCCTGCTTTTTTCAGCAGAATGCGAGCGTTTTCACTGCCCCATGCTTCGGTATACAAACGCAAGACTTGCGAACGCAACTCGGGCAAATCGGGCTTAATTTCAAAAGCTTGCTCAAATTCGCGGATAGCCGCTGCGAGATTGCCTTGGCGCTCATAAGTTACCCCCAAGCCAACATGGACAGGGATATTTTCGGGGTCAGAACGTAAGACCCGTTCAAAAGCTTCGACGGCTTTGGCTAAATCTTGGCGGTTGAGATATGATTCGCCGAGGATACGGTACGCTTCAAGATAATAGGGAAACGATTCAAGCAGATGCTCACTCGCACCTATGGCACGCTCCTCCTTCCCTGTTTCGAGAGCAGACCGTGCTTCATCGTAGAGTGCTTGGATCGTGGTGAGAGCCATGCCGCTCCTCCCTGCGCTGTGCATCCAGCGCATCTGATAATCCGTGTCGATCACTGAATGACGATCGTGGATTTGGGCGAATTGCTAAAGAATAATGGCGTAAAATGCGAAAGTATTATAGCGTACCCACCGATGCTATGCAAGCAGAAACAGCATTACAGTGCGCTAATTCGCATTTTTAGGCCAAATTAACTACGGCTTTTTGTCGTTAGACCACCACTTGCCAAAGTGGCGCGACCCGACTCATCGCCTGGCGCAATTCATCAAGCGTAAATGGTTTGGGTAAAATCACAGTTAATGGGTCAGCATTCAGCTGGGCTTCTTGATGCACAATACTATTAATTGCAGCAGTGCAGACGATGACTGGCAAGCTTTTGGTCGTGGGCTGAGCCCGTAACTCCCGCCACACATTCAACCCATCCATCCCCGACATCATTACATCAAGAATCAGGAGTTCTGGCGGATTTTGGATCAACTTTGGCAACGCTTCGACGCTCGAAGCCCAGTGGTGAATTTCGCGAATTCCAATATATTGCAACATCACATCAATTAACTGTTGAAATTCACTCGAATCATCGACCACTGCAATGCGCTGTAACATACCACAACTCCTTATTGATCGTCCTCCACTGTTTGAAAGGACGCAGGCAGAAACTTACGCCATTCTTCAAGACCGAGCCCATGCATTCGGCGTTCGATTAAATAGTATGGGCTTGCAAACGGGCGAAAGGGTGGCCGAATTAAGCGCATTCGTGCCTCCTCAGGAGTACGCCCACCCTTACGATGATTGCACGTGCGGCAGGCGCTTACCAGATTTTCCCAGCTATGTGCGCCACCGCGGTGACGGGGCAACACATGGTCAAGCGTAAGATCAGCACTGATCCGGTTGCAGTATTGGCAGGTGTAGTGATCGCGACGGAAAATTTCACGGCGAGAAAGCTTGACGTTTGGCAAGGGACGACGAATCATATGGCCCAATCGGATGACCGACGGACAGGCAATCGTGTCGTTGGTCGTGTGCAACACGGCGTGGTTGTGTTCCAACACTTCGGCTTTACCACCCAACACAAGCATCAAGGCACGGCGTGCAGAGCAGATATTGAGTGGCTCGTAATTATGGTTGAGGACGAGTACGGGAGAGTTCATCGCGATCAGACTCCTTCGAAATGGAAGATGCGATGTAGTTGCCCGTGGTATTGTATCATTGCCCCTACGCCTTGGCAACGGTTCGCAGCAAAAACCAAGCTTACGATGCAGCCACGTCGGCCATCCGAATGCTACTTAGACGTTCTCCCAAGCACTTAGGTTGTCTAAAGTTGCCCGATCTTCGGCACTGAGTTCAAATTCGGCAGCGCCCAAGGTATCTTGGAGTTGTGCGCTACTGGTTGCCCCAATAATTGCCGAGGTAATCGCTGGGGCACCAGTGACCCAAGCAACCGCCAGTTGGGGAATGGTTTTCTGATGCTTTTCAGCTAACACTTCGAGCTGATCGATCAATTTCCACAGTGGCTCGCCCAAGCGTTTGTCATCACGGCCACGTTCAGCAACGCGCGTGCCCTCAGGAATTGGCTGCCCCCGCCGAAACTTGCCAGTCAACAAGCCGCCAGCCAGCGGGCTATAGACAATCACGCCAACGCCATATTTCAAACACACTGGTTGCAGTTCGCGTTCAAATTCTTCGCGATTGAGCAAATGATAGTGTGGTTGCAACGAATCGTAGCGAGCAAGATTCAGTTTATCGCTGGTCCACAGGGCTTCCATCAATTGCCATGCCCGATAATTCGAGCAGCCAACGTAGCGCACTTTGCCAGCTCGCACCAAATCATCAAGCACGCGCAGGGTTTCTTCGATTGGCACTTCGCCATCGGGAAAATGGGTTTGATAGAGGTCGATGTAATCGGTTTGCAAGCGCCGCAAGCTAGCATCGACCGCCGCAATAATGTGCTTGCGCGAAAGCCCTTGGTCGTTTGGTTGGTCGCCCATTTGGCCACGAACTTTGGTTGCCAACACAACTTTATCACGCCGACTTTGATCTTCGGCCAGCCAACGCCCGATAATTTCCTCGGTTTTGCCTGCATACGAGCGCGGGTCCCAACGCGAATAGACATCGGCAGTATCGAAGAAGTTAATGCCTGCATCAAGTGCTTGGCTCATAATGGCAAACGATTCTGGCTCTTCGACACTCCAGCCAAAAGTCATCGTGCCCAAACACAATTCAGAAACTTTGAGTCCCGTTCGGCCTAGTTTGCGATACCGCATTCTGCTTCCTCCAAACAAACTATTGATCCACGAAGAACACGAAGGACACGAAGCTTGCAACCGCGAAGATCGCAAAGGTTGCTTTCTTAGCCTCGCGCTTTGAGCCTTCATTCTTCGCTATTCAGTGTACTATCATTAAACGAACCATGAATGGTGTATTTTGGCTGGTAATCACTGCTTAATTGATAAGGAGTAGCTGATGAGATGGAAACGCTTGGTTGGTAGCCTTAGTCTCCTAGTTTTTCTTGCGGCCTGTAACACAACGCTGAATCACGACGAGCGCGATGCGATTGCGCCCAGGGTGTTGGATCTAGAGATTAATGATTGTAGTATTTCCCCAAGCCGAGAATATGCGCTGATTGTACAGATGAATCGCCCTGCCGCTGAGCAGTATCAAATATATTCCCTAATCACAAAACAACCAATCGTCCTTCCTGAGGCCGATAAGCATGCCTATGGAGATCCAATGGATTGGATGCTTGGGGCAAGCAATGATGTTTTGATCGTCATGCCGCATTGGCTGATTGATCTATCGACAAAGGTGGTTACTGATACGCGAAAGACTGATCCACATAAGACGAGTCCATGGTGGACAACGGGACTACGGTTTATTGATAACAGTGTCTCACCTAATGGCCTGTATAACATCGGACAAGGAACCGTCTGGTTTGTGCCAACACCAGGCGCATCACCGCTGACTCCAACAATCGTTTCGGTTGAAAATCCTGTTGCTAGATTATGTGGCAATGCATGGGAACCAGATAGCCGTGGGCTGTATTTTTTGGACTATGGTTATCACGCTCGCTCAACATCGCCAGGGCCGCTACGTTTTTTGGAGATCAACCCTTAATCAGTCAGCATGCTGAGCAAATTGAGAGTGCGAATAATTCGGGGCTTGCAGAATTCTTCTTGCCCAAACACCAAACTTCATTGATAATAGGCACTAGAAAAGCGACCTAGAGTAGTTGCAGCGATGAAAGGATGACGGCGATGAGCCAAAACCGCTTTCGTCCCTATGACCGTCAAGATGACGAAACCAGCCCAACCGCCCCTACCCGTCGGATTGACCCAGCCGAGTTGCGCAAAGATGATCAGTCGTGGCAAGGCATGGTTAACAATGATTGGCGCTCAGAGCGCCGCCGCGTCAACACCAGCCGCACCAGCCCAATCGACACATTCAATACCCAAGGTGTCGCCTCGTGGCTTAGCAAAGGTGGCTATCGCTATGTTGTAATCGCCACAGTTGTGGTGATTGTGCTGATTATTTTCATCTTATATTCGAATCGGCCTGGCAAAACTGAAGATCCCAATAACAACCAAGGCTTGAATCTCGCCAACCAACCAACTTCGGGAATTATCGTTGGGCCATCACCAACCCCAGAGGGCTTGATTCCGCCCGATAACGGGACAATTCCCAGCGAAGGCCCAGTTTTTGCGGTCACTGGCACTGGCAGCGATGGCTTGTTCCTTCGCGATCAGCCTGGTGGAAATATTGTCAAAACCATGCCTGAGGGAACTCAATTAACCAAGCTCTCCGAGCAAAATATTGAGGGGACGTTGTGGTTCCAAGTGCGTGAGGTTCAGACACAAGTTGAGGGGTGGTGTTCGGCGCAGTTCTTAGTGCCAACCCAATAAGGCCCTAAAAACACGAACGGCACGAGGCAATTGATCTTGCAACTCGTGCCGTTCTACTGGTCTGGCGGGTCGTTATCGGTAGGCATAGACGCTCCTAGATTAAATAGCGAATTAAGATTGTAGCTAAGCCAAGCAGGCAGCTATAGCCCGTTACATCGGTTACGGTGGTCACTATCACGCCCGAGGCCAAGGCTGGGTCAACCCGAAATAGCTTGAGGGTCAAGGGCACAACCGTGCCAGCAATCGCCGCCGAGACCAAATTCAGCAACATTGCACAGCCTGCAACCACGCCCAACATTGGCTTGCCCTGCCACAACCACCCAAGCAGGCCAATGGCGCTACCAAATGCTACACCATTGATAGCCCCAATGCCAACCTCGCGACCTAAGGCCCGAAATCCTTGGCCAGTTGCCACTTCACCCAACGCAATCGAACGCACAATCAAGGTCAGGGTCTGAATTCCTGCGTTACCGCCCATGCCCGCAATAATTGGCATAAATGGCACCAGCGCCGTTACTTTTTCGACCGTACCATCAAAGTTGCTCACCACCCAAGCCGCCAAAATGGCCGTTGGCAAATTGACAAACAACCAAAATAAGCGCCGTCGCGATGAACGAAACAACGAATCTTCAACATCTTCGTCTTGTGGCAGGTTGGCCAACAAGTACATATCTTCGGTGGCTTCTTCTGCGATCACGTCGATAATATCGTCGGCAGTAACCGCGCCGACAATCCGCCGTTGCGCATCAACCACCGGCAAAGCCAACAAATCGTAACGAGCAAGCAAGCGCGCACATTCTTCTTGGTCGGTTGCAACGCTGGCCGTAATCACGTTGCGATCCATAATGTCGCTGAGCTGGGTTTGGGCTGGCGCCATCACCAACGAGCGCAAACTGACCACCCCAACCAAGGCATCGTTGGCATCGACCACATACAAATAGTAGACCGACTCATCTTCTGGCTGCAAACCGCGCAGCAAATCGATTGCCTGTTGGGTGCTCAAGCGGTCGCGCAAGGTCACAACATGCGAGGTCATCAAACCGCCGGCACTCTCCTCGTCGTGCGCCATCAGTTGACGCACATCGTCGGAATCTTCTGGGTCCATGGCGGCCAAGGTGGCAGCAATGTGGGCTGGCTCTAACTCGACCAAGACATCAGCTGCATCATCTGGCTCCATTTGCTCAAGCAAATCGGAAAGCTGATCACTGGTGAGGGTTTCGGCAAGCTCCACTTGCGAATCGGTATCAAGCTCAATTAAGACATCTGCGCCATGTTCAAGATTAAGCCGGGCAAACACTTCGTACAGCTCGTCGGATTCGAGTTCATCGAGGATGGCTGCTGCATCGGCAGCGTGTAGGTTGGCAACCAGTTGACTTGCTTGGTCGATTGCGCCAGCATCGAGCGCAGCCCGCACGTCTTCTAAGGTTGGCCGAATATCGAGGATTTTGGTCATCGGACACCTCCATGTGGCAAACACACAACGAGCGGGAATTCCCGCTCACTGGTCTAGCCAATCAGAGGTAATTCCGCTTGCTGTGGGTCATCTTCGGTTGTAGAACCATCAGTACTCATACGTCGGGCAGTATACCACGATTTATTTGGCTACTAGAGCGGCCCTCTGTCAGCAAGCAAACTCACCACATGGGTTATGACTTTGGTACTGTCTTAAGCACGCGAATGTACTACGTGACCTAGTGTACAATAGGCCATAGTAATTAAAGGCTTTAACCAATGCTTGGCTAAAAGCTAGGCTAGGCCATTTTTTTGGCCGCAATCAGTGGTATGAAGCCTGCTTTAGTTCAGTAAAGCTGCCAAGCCGAGCAGCTTAGGCGCTTGCATGGTAGGCTACAATACAGCCATGAGAAGAGCTGCGATCGCCGATGGACATTCATAGACAAGCAGAAAATCAAACTGTTATAATAGGCCACAACGGTGTTTACTAATCGCACAAAACGACCTGGACGCGACATGACCAAGCGACGACCCGTGCTACGGCTTTCTTCGCGGCAACGAACTCACTTTCAAGCCAATCCTTTGCGAATTCGACGCATGATTACCGAGTTGCATGCGCTCCACGAGATTCGCCATGCGATTAATCAAGCCTTGGATTTGGATACGGTGCTCGAGGAGATTTATAGTCAAACATCGCGATTAATGGATACCCGCCAGTTTTATTTGGCGTTATACTCGCCTGAGTTGCAATTGATCGAATTTGCCTTGGCGGTCGAAAACGGCCAACGGATGTCGTGGCCCTCACGCCCCTATGCAGATGGCCTCACCGAATGGATTTTGCAGCATCGGCGACCGCTCCGAATTAACGACCATGATCACAATGCAACGGTTGCCCCGATTATTGTTGGCCAGCCAATGCAATCATTTTTAGGGGTTCCAATTGTGCTTGGCGAGCAGGTGCTTGGGGTCATTAGCGTTCAATCGGTCGAACGCGTTGAGGCCTATTCTTCCCACGACGAACAAATTTTGAGCATGATCGCTGATCAAGCAGCAGTGGCAATCGCCCACGCCAAACGCTTTGCAGCGGTTGATCAACAGCTCCAAGCCCGCGTGGCTCAACTCGAAACCCTCGAAGCAACCATCCGCGATTTAAACGAAACCCTCGATGTGGATACGATTCTCAATCGCTTGCTCGCCCGCATTCAGCCAATCATGCACGCTGATGCTGGCATGGTGTGTTTGCTCGATCCTGAGCAGCAGCGCTTGTATATTCGGGCGATTCAGGGCTATCCAGCTGAGGTTCGGCGCTTTCAATTCGAAGGCTGGCCGATTGATCGTGGGATTGCTGGCTTAGTTGCCCGTACTGGACAGCCCGATTGGACTGCTGATATTCGTAATTCTGGCTATTATGTTAATTCACGACCAACCACATTAAGCCAAATGACAGTGCCAATTGTGCATAGTGGCAAGGTTTTAGGCGTGATGATTTTGGAAAGTGATCGAGTTGGTACATTTAATCAGGATACAACCCGTTTTGTTAGCCAAATTGCTGATCATGCGGCGCTTTCGATTCATAATGCGCATATTCATCAACAAGCGGTTGAGCAACAAGCCTTGTTGGCCCAACGATCACAACAACTCAATGAAGTGTTACGGATTAGCCAAGCATTAAGCGCAAATCTCAATTTAAATGATTTGCTGCCAGAAATTGTGCGTGCAATTCAAGCCAGCTTAGGCTTTAATATCGCCTTGCTCAGTTTAGTCGATCAAGAGCGACCAAGTTTTATGCGGCGGCGAGCAGTGGCGGGCGTGCCTGATGAGCGTTGGTTTGAATTACGTGATCAATTAGTGCCAATTGATTGGTATCGCAGCGTGATGCGCGAGGAATTTCGCATTAGTCGCTCATATTATATTCCACACAGCCATACCAGTTATACTGCAATTTGGGGCAACAGCGATGATACCTATCGCGCTGATTTGGGCGAGCGTCGGCCACATGAATGGCATCAAGATGATGCGCTCTTCGTGCCATTGTACGATTCAGATAATAATTTAATTAGTATTCTCTCAGTTGATGATCCGCGCGATCGGCGCAAACCTTCGTTTGAATCAGTGCAAGTGCTCGAAATTTTTGCAACTCAAGCAGCAATTGCAATTGAAAATGCCCATCTATATACGATTACGCAGCAATTGGCCATCACCGATGGCTTGACTGGTTTATTTAATCAACGCCATTTTATCACAATGCTTGATCGTGAAGTTGCCTTAGCCTATCGTTACTCCTATCCATTATCATTATTGGCTTTGGATATTGATTATTTTAAGCAATATAACGATAACTATGGCCATTTGGTTGGAAATGTGCTGTTACGTGATTTTGCGCGCTTGGTTTGTGATAATGTGCGCGATGTTGATATTGTTTCGCGCAATGGCGGCGAAGAATTTACCATCATCCTGCCAAAAACAGACCAAGAAGGCGCGGTGTTATTGGCCGAACGCCTGCGCACCTGCACTGCTGAGCACCTTTTTGGCCAAGGCCATATTACGGTCAGCATCGGCGTGGCCACCCTCAACAACAATTGGGATGCGCATACCCTGCACGACCAAGCCGACCAAGCCTTGTATCGGGCAAAAAACTCCGGACGTAATCTGGTTATCAGCGTCCCATAATCGTCAGCTTTTTTGCGGTCGTGCTAGAATGGCAAGAGCAACACAATCAAGGAGTGTCCTATGCCATCACGCTTGCCGATTATTGGGATACCGTGCGCAACGTATGCCCGTCCGCATCCCTACCCTCTCGCTCATGGCAACAATCAAACCTATATTCGCGCAGTTGAGGCCGCTGGTGGCGTGCCGCTTTTGATTCCGTTGGTGGAGCACGAGGCAGCGTTATTTGCGGCATTTCAGGCTGTCGATGGATTATTATTCGCTGGTGGCGTTGATCTTGATCCTGCCTACTACAGCGAGGAGCCACACCCCGCGCTTGGCACGGTCAACCGCGAGCAAGATCGGGTTGAGATGCAGTTGTTGGCGTGGGCCAAGCACTATCACAAGCCAGTTTTTGCGATTTGTCGCGGTTTTCAGTTGTTGAATGTGGCCTATGGCGGCACGCTCTACCAAGATTTACCCTCGCAATACCAGCCCACGCTCAACCACGACGAGTCATTTGCACGCCAACAACGCGATTTACCAGCCCATGAACTGCGCCTCAGCGACGATTCAAAATTGGCTGAATTGCTTGGCACAACGCCATTTGCGGTCAACACCATGCACCACCAAGGAGTCAAAGATTTAGGCGCTGAGCTTCAAGCAGTTGGTTGGTCGGATGATGGCCTGATTGAAGCGGTCGAAGATCCGCAACGGCCTTGGGTTGTTGGCGTGCAATGCCACCCAGAAGAACTGGTGCTCGGCGAAGATTTACGCTGGCAAGCGATTTTTTCGGCCTTTGTTGAGGCTGCCCGTGCCAACCGCAACGAGGCGATTCAGGCATGAAACAGCGACCAATTGGCATGTTCGATTCAGGGGTTGGCGGCTTATCGACCTTGCGCGATGTGCGCGCGCTCTTGCCAAATGAAGATATTATCTATTACGCTGATACAGGCAATTGCCCGTATGGCGGGCGTTCGCACGCAGAAATTGTGGCCTTGGCCGAGCGCGTTACCCATGTTTTGCTCGAACGCGAGGTTAAAATTATTGTTGTAGCCTGCAACACTGCAACCCTGCATGCCGTTGATTACCTACGCGAACATTTCAGTATTCGCTTTGTTGGCATGGAGCCAGGCATCAAACCAGCAATCGCCCAAACCAAAACAGGCGTAGTTGGCGTGATGGCCACCCAAGCCACCGTCGCAGGTGAACGATTTCAGCGCCTGATTGCCCGTTATGCAGGCGATGTTCAGGTTGTGCCACAAGCATGCCCTGGCTTAGTTGAATTAATCGAGGCTGGCGAATTGCAAAGTGCCACAACTCGCGATGCTGTGGCGCGCTATGTTGAGCCATTGCTCAAGGCAGGCGCTGATACGATTGTCTTGGGCTGCACCCATTATCCATTTTTGCGCCCCTTGATTGCCGAGGTTGCTGGGCCAAACATTGCCTTGCTTGATACTGGCGCAGCCGTGGCGCGCCAAACCCAACGCCTACTTGCCACCGATGAGCTGCTTAATTCCCAAAGCGCAGTAGGCAGCATCGAATGGCTCACCAGTGGCGATCCAGCAGATTTTGCCAAGCTTCGGCAATGTTTAGAAATCGAGTAAGCCTATGACGAGCTTAGATCTCAGGCTCACCCTTTCACGCAGTAGCGTACCTGCCAACACGGGCGAGCAAGTGTTGTATGTGTTGGCCGAAGTGCTTGGCCAAGGCAAGGCCAATCAACGCATTCCGGTGCACTGTGTGTTATTGGTCGATTGTTCGCCTTCGATGCGCGTGCCAATTGCCGATAGCACGCTGTTTCGCGAATTAATGCGCCGTGGAGCCGCCCACGAAGTGATGCTCGATGGCGTGCCAGTTTGGAAAATTCGCGACGATTTGATGGATGAAGTGCGGCGACGAGCACAAAGCCCCAGCCGTTGGCTTGGCCAAGCAGTGCGCGGAGCCGCCGAACGGCTGAATTCCGATGATCAGCTTTCGATCATTGGCTTTGCTGAAAAAGCGCATGCAGTGCTCAAAGCCAAATCGCCAAGCGATGTGGTGCGGCTTGAAGGCGCGGTCGCCATCCTCGAACGTGGCGATCTTGGGCGTAGCACCCGGCTAGCCCCAGGCTTGCGCAACACGATTGAGCTACTCGATAGCATGCCAAGCACGGGCATTTCGCAACGAATTGTGCTGCTTACCGATGGCTTTGTTGAAGATGATGAGCAAGCGTTGGCCTATGCGCGGCATCTGGCAGCCCGTTCAATTCCAGTCTCGACAATTGGCTTGGGAGTCGAGTTTCAAGAGCAATTGCTGATGAGTTTTGCTGATCAGAGCGGTGGTCAGTCGAGCTTTATCACCGACCCCAGCGACTTGCCCAATTTGCTAGACCTCGAATTTGGCCGAGCGCATGCGATTATTGCTCAAAAGGCGCGGCTTGATTTACGTTTGGCCCACGATGTGCAAATCAGACGGATTTTGCGCATTCGGCCAGCCCTGGGCGAAGTGCCAATACCCGAGTTCGAGGCTGGTTCTGGGAGTTTAAGCTTAGGCTCAATCGAACAACGCGCCAAAGCAGCCTGGCTGCTTGAACTACGAATTCCTGACCATGTGCCAAATATTTATCGCTTGTTGCGGCTTTCGTTGCAGGCCGACGATCCGCAAGGCCAAGGCTTGGAGCCAATCAATCGCGATGTGGTGATCGAATATCATCCACGGGCTGACCAAGCGCTCAACCCAGAGATTGTGGCAATTTTGGAGCGGGTGACGGCATGGCGCTTGCAAAACAAAGCCCTTGAGCAAGCAGCCCAAGGCGATCAAGCAGGAGCGACCCGTCAATTACAAGCGGCAGTAACTCGTTTGGTCGATTTGGGCGAGCATGAATTGGCCGAACAAGCCGCCGCCGCCCAGCAAACCCTCCAAGAAACTGGCCAAATTGACCCAGAGCAAACCAAAATCTTGCGCTATGCAACCAGAAGATTGACAGAAGAACGATAATCAGAAACATTCGGATAAGCTTATTCGTCCAAGAACAAGGAATTTTTTGTTGTTCTAGACCTATTCAGAGGAGTTGACCTGTGTCTGAGCCGACTGAACCAATGACTGGTGGAACCCAACCCCTCAATCCTGCCAACCTGTCTGAGGAGAACGAACCCTTTGCAATTGGCACGATTTTGAAGGATGTGTATCGGGTAACCGCCTTGTTGACCGATACGCCAACCCTGCGCGTGTACCGGGTTGCGCTGCTGGAACCATGGGATCATTGCGCTCGCTGTGGGGCGGCCCTGCAAGCGAACGATCAGTTTTGCGAGGAGTGCGGGTCGCAGGTCGAAGAACAAACTGCTCTGTTGCAAGAAACTCCCGCCGCCCAGCCAATAGGCGCAGCCTTGCTCGATGATTTACCAGATGATCCTGCGCGCTCAGTGTTACCAACGGTACGCGAGGTCTTTGTGGGCGAAGATTCACGCTTTGCGGTACTGCCCGATGGCACCAGCCTTGTGCGCTTCGATAGCTTGCTCAGCGAGCCAAATACCTTTGTTGATCAAACCGATGCCATTGAGATTGGAATTCAGGTTTCGCGTGCTTTGGCCTATTTGCACCGCAATGGTTTGGCGCTCGGCCAAGTAACCTTAGCCGATTTGGCCTTGACCAACAAGCGTGAAATTAAGCTCGCTGACGCTGGGGCAATTCGCCGCTCGCAAGGCAAAGAAGATCAGATTGATGATGTTGAGCAATTGGGCTTAGTGCTCGAAAAAATGGCTGGCATTCAGCGCCATACCCGTCGCCTCGACGATGCCAACAATCCTTCGCCGCTCGATAGTGGCTTTGCCACAATTTTGAGCGATCTGCGAGCCAAACGCATCAACGATGCCAGCATTTTGGCCCAAGCTCTCGAAACCTTATTAGCCGAACAAGCCACGCCATTGAGCTTGCGGGTGCGCACTGGCTATGCCACCGATGTTGGCATGATTCGCGACCACAACGAAGATAGCGTGCTGACCTGGGATTTGCGCCTGAACTGGGATGCCAAACCAGTCAATGTTGGCTTGTATGTGGTAGCTGACGGCATGGGAGGCCACGAAGGCGGCGAGGTGGCGAGCGGGCTGGCTATCACGACCACCGCGCAAACGCTTGTCACAACCTTGCTTGACCCGCAATTGCACAATGGCCCAGTTTCAAGCAAACACTTGGCCGATTTGGTCAAACAAGCTGCGTTTCAAGCCAATCAAGCGGTTTATGAAGAAAGTGTGCGCCGCAAAAACGACATGGGCACAACCCTGACGATGGCCGTTGTGGTCGGCGATCGGGCGATTGTGGGCAATGTTGGCGATAGCCGTACCTACCTCTATCGCGATGGCAAATTGCAACGCATCAGCAAAGACCACTCGTTAGTGCAACGCCTGATCGATATTGGCCAGCTTGATCCTGATGATATTTACAATCACCCGCAACGCAACGCAATTCTCAAATCGCTTGGCGATAGCGGCGACCCTGGCACCGACACTTTTGAGGTGCAATTGCAGCCAAACGATGCGCTGTTTCTCTGCTCCGACGGGATGTGGGAGATGGTGCGCGACCCCAAAATGGCCGAGCTATTCGCTGAACACGCCAACCCCGCCGACCTTTGCGATGCCTTGATTGCAGCGGGCAATGCTGGCGGCGGCGAAGATAACATTAGCGTGGTGGTGGTGCGTTTTGATAGCATTCCAAGCGTTGAACACTAAGTTGAGGACCAAATAATGACTGAACCTGTAGCACTTTCAGCAGTTTGGAGCCGCGAACCATTGCCAAGCGGCACAAGCCAAGTTAATTATGTTTTGATTCAGGCCAAGCCCGACCATGTGCCGACTGTACAAGCGGCTCCGCCACTCAATTTCTGTTTGGTGCTCGATCGCTCTGGCTCGATGGCTGGCGATAAAATTCAACATTTGCGCGAAGCTGTGCGCGAAATCGTGGCTAATTTGCGGCCAATCGATGCAGTCAGCATTGTGCTGTTCGATGATACGCTCGAAGTGTTGGTGCCAGCCCGTTTGGCCGACGACGTACCAGCCTTGCAAAACGCCATCGAATCGATTGGCGAGCAAGGCGGCACTGCCATGTCGTTGGGCTTGCAAGCTGGCCTCACCGAGTTGCAAAAATTCCAAGCCGCCGATCGGGTTGGGCGGGTGTTGCTCTTGACCGACGGCCAAACTTGGGGTGATGAAGCTACCTGCCGCGATCTGGCCAAGCAAATTGGCGATCTCGGCGTTTCAATCACGGCGCTCGGCTTAGGCACCGAATGGAACGAAGCTTTGCTCGACGATTTGGCCGCCGCATCCAACGGCGAATCGGATTATATTGCCGACCCCAGCCAAATTAGCAAGTATTTTCAACAAACCTTGCAAAGCGCCCAAACTACCACCGTGGTCAACGCGCGCTTGTTACTGCGCTTGTTGCCCGGGGTCACGCCACGAGCGGTCTATCGCGTCCAGCCAAGCATCGCCAACCTTGGTTATAAGCCAATTGGCGAGCGCGAAGTCACGGTCAGCATCGGCGAAATTGCTGGCGATGGCGCAAGCGTCTTGGTCGATTTGATGCTGCCAGAGCGTGAAGCAGGCACATTTCGCATTGCCCAAGCAGAATTACAATACGATGCGCCAGTGCTGGGCATTAAAGAAGCCAAGCTCAAAATCGATATTCCATTGAGCTTCAGCGTCGATCCCAAGGCCAGCGTGGTTAATCCGCCAATTATGAATACGGTCGAAAAAGTTACCGCCTTCAAATTGCAAACCCGAGCGCTTTCCGAGGCCGAGGCGGGCAATATTGGCAGCGCAACCCAAAAATTGCGGGCTGCAGCAACGCGCTTGCTCGATTTGGGCGAAACTGAATTAGCCCAAACGATGGAGCAAAGCGCCCAGCAGCTTGAGGCTGGTGGTCAAATTGATGCCGCCGATCAAAAAGCCCTGCGCTACGCCACCCGCAAACTAACCCAAAAACTCGAAGATTAACGCAGAACAAAGAGCATAGAGCATAGAACATATTAAACGTAGGATCGCAAACACGCACTATTTATGTTCTATGCTCTTTGTTCTATGTTCTCTATAAGGAGATCACCATGGCTGGTGAAGTTCAATTGACTGGTACGTTGGCTCGTCCGGCGTTGCCAGCCCTCCCAACCCAGCAGGTTGTCTATTTGCTGCTGGATATTACGGCAACGCCAGCGGTTGCCCACGTTCAAATGCCGGTTAATGTGGGCTTCGTGCTCGACCATAGCGGCTCGATGAAGGGCGACAAAATGCGCTGTGTACGCGAAGCTACTCAACGCGCCTTGGGCCTGATGGGGCCACAAGATATTGTCTCGGTCGTGATTTTTGATCATCGCCGCGAAACCATTATCAGTGCCCAGCCAGTGCATAACGTGGCAGCACTGCAAGCAGAAGTTGGCAAAATCAAGGATGCAGGCGGCACGAAAATCGCGCCTGCGCTTGAGGCAGCCTTAAACGAAGTGCGGCGCAGCCAAAATACCAACACAATTAGCCGCATTATTTTGCTAACCGACGGCCAAACCGAGGGCGAACGCGATTGTTTGCGCTTGGCCGAGGAAATTGGCAAGGCCAACGTGCCCCTAACCGCGCTTGGGGTTGGCGACGATTGGAACGAAGATCTGTTGATTGAAATGGCCAATCGTTCGGGCGGGGTCGCCGAGTATTTCAGCAATCCCAACGATATTGCTTCGTTCTTCCAAGGTGCGGTGCAGCAAGCCCAATCGGCAGTGGTGCAAAACGCCGCTTTGACCTTGCGCTTCGTGCAGGGCGTTGAGCCACGGGCGCTGTGGCAAGTAACGCCATTAATCCAACAATTAGCCTATCGCCCAATTAGCGATCGCGCGGTTGGCGTGAGCCTTGGCGACGTTTCCAAAGACGAACATCGCATGGTGCTGATCGAAATGCTGGTTGATCCCAAGCAGGCTGGCCAATATCGGTTGGGCCAAATCGAGGTCAACTACGACATTCCCCAAATGCAAATTGTGGGCGAAAAAGCCCGCTACGATGTGATGTTGAATTTTGTGGCCGACCCAACCCAAGCAACTACCGTTGTACCGCAAGTGATGAACATTGTCGAAAAAGTCAGCGCCCACAAGCTGCAAACCCGCGCCTTAGAAGATTTGGCCGAGGGCAACATTGGCGCAGCGACCCAAAAGTTACAAGGCGCGGTCACTCGCTTGCTCAACCAAGGCGAAACCGACCTCGCCCAAACCATGCAGCAAGAAATCGAAAACTTGCAACAGAATGGTCAAATGACCTCAGCAGGCCAAAAAACAATCAAATTTGGTACCCGCAAAACCGTGCGGCTCAGCGATTTGGATCTCCCAAAAAGCTAGGAACCGCTAAGATCGCGAAGAGCACGAAGGATCTTCATGCAAAGATTTCTTCGTGCTCTTCGTGTTCTTCGTGGTTTCAATTACGCTAACGCTTTACGACCTTGGGTTGGTAATTTACGAATCACAGCCAGCACAATCAACACTGCAATAGCCACAGCCGCGACGATTGCTGCACCCATCACGACCGGAAACGCTGCTTGTTTGACCGCAATCCCGATAAAGGCCCACAACAACACTGCATCATAGGCAACATCGCGTTGGCGCAAGGTGATGAAGGCTGCCAAACAGACCCCAATCACCAACAAAATCACCGTCCAAACTGAATCGCTGAGCGGGCCACCGCGCCAACCAGCATCATAGAGCGCAATTGTGGCGTTGGCGATGGTTGCGACCGTGGCCCAACCCAGATAGATTGAAAACGGCGTGTGAATCAACCAGCGATCAGCGTTGCTGGCATTGGCGCGCAGGCTGCTCAAACGGCGGTAAATCGTAATCAACGACACCAGCAAGCCCACAATCAACACGATCGTGAGGGGGAATTGCAAATAGTGCCAGGCGAAAAGCCAGCTGCAATTAAACGCACACGAAGCCACAAACCACCAGCCAATTTTGGCCACAGCAGGATTATTGGCCTGCTTGGGCAGCGCTTGGTAAATTGCAAACGCACTGAGGCCCAAATAAATCAAGCCCCAAATGCTGAACACATAGCCAGCAGGCACAAACCGCACCGGAAAACCATCGGAGATCGAGCCAGTGTCAAGGCCATTAAACGGCAGGATGTTGGCCAAAGCGTTGACAATGATTGTGGAAATAATCGCCGCAACATTGGCAAAGCGCAAAACTTTGCTGTTCATCAGAGACTCCTTATTTCGTTATTTTCTACTTGCTCTGATTACTTCAACGCAAAGGCTGTGCCATTGGATGTATATTGGCAGCGTCCGCCGAGTGCAGTATAATAGCCCTATGAAGATGATTGTGACAAGCGCAACAATGCCTAGCGATGAAGAACTAGCGGCACTCAGTGTGGCCGTTGTGAGCGTTTTGGCCGCTGCTGAAGCCGAGCCTGCGATTGCAATCGCGGCCAATACGTGGCATGCCTCAGCCAAACTTTCACGCCAAGGCCTACGTCCTGCTCGCACTGGGGTTCAACCACGCTGGGCCACGATCGAACGCCTGCGCCGCCGCGCAGCAGGCGGTTTTTACGGCATTACGGGGCTCTAATTTCGCATACGGCAATGATTAAAGACTTGCCATAGCACAATGGAGTTGCAACGGCATATGAGTTTCGATACAGTGCTGATCGCCAATCGTGGCGAGATTGCCCTGCGCGTGATGCGGGCATGCAAGGAATTAGGTTTACGCACCGTCGCCGTCTATTCAGAAGCGGATCGCGATGCGCTTCACGTTCGCTATGCAGACGATGCGTTTTTGATCGGCCCCCCGCCAGCAGTTCAAAGTTATTTGCAAACTGAAACTATCCTCGATGTGGCGCGACGCAGTGGCGCTGGCGCGATTCACCCTGGCTACGGCTTTCTCTCGGAAAATACCGATTTTGTGCGCACTTGTGATGCGGCGGGCATTGCCTTTATTGGGCCAACCGCTGATGCCATGGATTTGATGGGTGGGAAGATTCACGCTCGTCAAGTGGCTTTGCGCGCTCATGTGCCGCTGGTGCCAGGCACAACCGAAGCCGTCGAAAGTGTCGCTGAAGCCTTGCGCCTTGGCGAAGAATATGGTTATCCGATTGCGATCAAGGCCAGTGCAGGCGGCGGCGGGCGCGGCTTGAAAGTCGCCTACAGCGCCGAAGAAGTTGAATTTGCCTTTGAAAGCGCTCGTCGTGAAGCAGAAGCAGCCTTCAAAAATGGCGAATTATTTGTTGAAAAATATGTGCTTGATCCCCGCCACATTGAAATTCAAGTGCTAGCCGACCAATATGGCAATGTGGTCTATCTTGGCGAGCGCGATTGCTCGGTGCAACGGCGCCACCAAAAATTGATTGAAGAAACGCCCTCGCCAGCGGTTTCGCCCGAATTGCGTAGCGCCATGGGCGAATGTGCCTTGCGTTTGTGCCGCGAAACCAAGTATGTTGGCGCTGGCACATTGGAGTTTTTACTTGCTCCCGATGGTCAATTTTATTTCCTTGAAATGAACACACGGATTCAAGTTGAGCATACTGTGACCGAAATGGTGACGGGCATCGATTTAGTGCAAGCCCAGATTCGCATCGCTCAAGGCGAAAAGCTCTGGTTCAGCCAAGAAGAAATTCAGTTACGCGGCCATTCGATCCAATGTCGAATCAACGCCGAGGATGCGGCTGCTGGCTTTCGGCCTGCGCTGGGCACGATTAGCGCCTACAACGAGCCAAAAGGCTATGGCGTGCGGGTTGATGCTGGGGTTGAGCAAGGCACAGTCATTCCGCCATATTATGATTCGATGCTGGCCAAATTGGTGACGTGGGGTGCAACCCGCAGCGAGGCCTTGCAACGCATGCGTCGTGCGCTCAACGATTACACCATCGAAGGCATTACCACGGTGATTCCGTTTCATAAATTGGCCTTGGCCGAGCCAGCCTTTGAGCATGGCGATGTGACGGTGAGCTTTATTCCGCGCTATTTGGAAGAAAAACTCAAGCAATTGCCAAGCGCAACGCCAAGCGCAACCGAGCCAGCAAGCGAGCAACCAAGCCGCGAACTGACGGTTGAGGTCAACGGACGGCGCTTTACGGTGCGAGTTGCTGGCGAAGGCTTGAATGCGCCTGTTGCCAACACCAAAGCGGCTGCACCAACGCGGCGAAGCGTCAACAAAAAGCGCGAAGTTGCGACAGATCCCAATGCAGTGATTTGCCCAATTCAAGGTACAATTGTGGCGATTAAAACCAGCGTTGGCGCAACCGTCGAGGCTGGCCAAGTGGTGTTTGTCGTCGAAGCAATGAAGATGGAGAACGAAATCGCAACGCCACGGGCTGGGACAATTGCTACACTGAATGGCGAGGTCGGCAAGAGCATCGAAGCAGGCAGCGTTCTCGCAACACTTGAAGCATAAATACCCATAACCGCGAAGAGCGCGAAGAACATGAATCGAGATCAGGGGTCAGGGGTTAAGAATCAGGAGCGATAATCCAAATGGCCAACCTAAAACTCTGTGCCAAATAAACCTTCGTGCTCTTCGTGTCCTTCGTGGTTAAATAAAAAATCGGTTAAGGAGCAAGCGTGAGAGATGGGTCGTCGACGCATCTCCGACACTTGAATCGTAACCACAGCTTTATATTTGGAGGCATGTGTGGCTAATCGTAAGAAAGTAACCATCATCGGCGCTGGGTTCGTTGGCTCAACCTGTGCACACTGGTTGGCAAGCAAGGAACTCGCCGATGTTGTTTTAGTCGATATTGTTGAGGGCATTCCTCAAGGCAAGGGCTTGGATTTACTCCAATCAGGGCCAGTCGAAGGCTTTGATGTTAGCGTAATCGGCACCAACAGCTATGAAGAAACCACCGATTCAGATGTGGTGATTTTGACCTCAGGTGCACCCCGCAAACCTGGCATGACCCGCGAAGATTTGCTCAAAATCAACGCTGAAATTACCAAATCGAATATCGAAAAAGTGGCAAAAACCTCGCCAAACGCTTGCATCATTGTGGTCAACAACCCAATGGACACGATGACCTACCTCGCCCGCGTTGCTTCAGGCTTCCCCAAAGAACGCGTGATGGGTCAAGGCGGCGTGTTGGATGCAGCTCGCTATCGCACCTTCTTGGCCCAAGAATTAAATGTTTCAGTTGAAGACATTCAAGCCATGTTGATGGGCGGTCACGGCGATGAAATGGTTCCATTGCCACGCTACACCACGGTTTCGGGCATTCCAGTAACCGAATTCATCAGCGCCGAACGCTTGAACGAAATTGTCGAACGCACCAAAAAAGGCGGCGGCGAAATCGTTTCTTTGCTCAAAACTGGCTCAGCCTACTATGCTCCAGCAGCTGCAACCGTCCAAATGGTTGAAGCCATCTTGAAGGATAAGAAGCGCGTATTGCCAGCAGCAGCCTACCTCGAAGGCGAATATGGCATCAACGATCTCTACTTCGGCGTGCCTGTTGTCTTGGGTGCTGGTGGCGTAGAAAAGATTCTCGAATTGCCATTGAGCGACGACGAAAAGGCTTTGATGGTCAAATCAGCAGAGTTGGTTCGCAGCTCAGTTGATACCTTGCGCACCTTGATCGAATTCTAATCGGTCGTTTGCTTACAAGCAGCGCTGTGGCTAAAAACCACAGCGCTTTTTTAAATGATGAAGCTCGAAACTGCCCAATCAGCCCGCGTGCGTGGCGATTATGCCAGCGCTATGCGAATTTTGAATCAATTACTCGCTGCCGATCAGGCCGATCTTGCGGTGCTAGTTGAGCGTGGGCGGGTCTATGCAGAATTAAACGATCGCGAACAAGCCCAAGCGCATTTTGAACAAGTATCGTTCGCCGACCCCAATGGCGAGCTTGGTGATGCAGCGCGAACTGAATTATTGCGTTTGCTGGCTCCGCCCAAAGTGCTGTTTGCGCCACGCCGCAGCCAGCCAACAGAAGTCAAAACCCCGCCCAACCCATGGGCCTTGCGCCTTGTGCTCGTTTTAGTCTTGATTAGCATGCTTTGCTCGATTGCAGGCATTGGCCTCACCCGCAAGAATGTGCAACAACGCTTTATTCAACCTACGCCCAGCCAAATGATGATAGATCGATGAATTATGAAGGATGAATTATGAGGGATGAAAGAACAGAGAACATAGGGAAAGGAGATAAGGTGTTGGGGATTGGGGATCGGACTATGGCCTAGCGGAACAATGATTGGCATTTTCAAGCATCATCCGCCAGCCCAAAGCCTACAGTATAGCCCGGATTCCTCTGCGCCTCTGCGTTACATTAATTGATCCACGAAGCGCACGAAGGAAGAAACCGCGAAGCACGCGAAGAGCGCCAAGATTAAGTTTTTTCGCCACAGATTGCCACAGATTGATTTGATTATGCTTCTATATCTAACGCCCATAACCCCCAGCCCTGATTCCTCTGCGTTAATCGTCCTTTCCACCAAATCTCAGCTCGCCAATAGCCTACAAGCCCAACCCCCAACCCCTGCCTCCCAACCCCTAGCCCCTGATCCCCGAACCCTACTCATGGTTGATTGATTGATTCGCAAGCAACTGTTGATAGAGCGTCTGATGCAATTGGGCAATCGTTTCCCAGCGGAATGAGCTAGCGATCCGTTTGCCTGCTTGGCTCAGCTGTTGGCACAATTCAGGGTTGGCGGCAAGTTGCTCAACCGCCAAAGCCAGATTAATCGCATCCTCTGGCTCGACCAAGAGCACATCGCGTTCGTGGCGCAGCGACGGATCGATCGGCACATGCGGCGGCGTGGTAATTGTCGGCACACCATGGGCCAACATCGCCAACAAACTGCCGCGCCGATACGATGCACCATCGCTAAATGGCAATGCTGCGCAATCCAAGGCCTGCAAAGTGCGCGAAACCTCGCCCGCGCTCAAATAGCCCGTCCAATGGATACGTTGCTCTAGTTCGAGACGGCTAATGGTGGCGCGTAATTGCTCGGCGTAGGCTTCATCTTCGGACGAGCCTGTGCCACCGCCGATAATGACCAAGCGGGTTGTGGCTGGCAAATATTGCAAGGATTCAACGATCGTATGCACGCCCTTGGTGCTGTTGAGCAAGCCAAAATAACCTAAAAGCACGGTTTCGGCGGTGGCTCCCAATTGTTGGCGCAGCTGCTCGCGGTCGGCCAAAGGCGCAACTTCAATATTTGCACCAATTGGAATCAAGTGGGCAGGCGGCTCCAATGGCTGGGTCAAGGTATAAATATCGGGATTACTGCTGGGTGCATCGCCAGCGAGGCGTGATTCATCCTCTGCATTGGTAACGACCACTGCATTGGCATTTTCAATCAACAAGCGGGTGACGTAGCGGCGCAATGGGGCAACTTTGGGAGCCAAATAGGGCATACGCAAATCGTGCAAGGTAACCACGGTTGGCTGCGAGAGGGCCGCGGGCAGCAAATTAACCGCTGGTTTCATGGCATAGGCGCCAGTCTGATATTGAATATGCACAATATCAGCCTCGAACTGCTTGGCTGCATTGCGCACATCTTGATGGAGCTTACGACCCCAACCGCGCACCCGCCGCCAAACCAGCCAAGGTTCGGTTTGTTCTGGGCCTTCGCCAGCAGTTAATACGCACACTTGGCAGCCGATTGCAGTCAAGGCTTCGGCCAATTTGGCAGTGTAATCGCCTACGCCCCCAGGTTGGGGCAGATATTCGGCGGTAAGCAACAAAATTCGCATCATAATCATCGGTGGCTATCAGCAAGGCCATAGCCCAACCCTTACTCCTTGGTTAGCAGATTGCTGGGCTAAACCAGCCTTGCCGTTCGCCCAACTATTTCACTCGTCCCAATAATTGCTTGGTCAAGCCATGCAACTCGGCAATTGGCTCGGCCTCACCTTGTAAATCGGCCAAGGCTGCCAAGGCTTGCTCGTGATAGAACTTGGCCACACCAGCAGTATAGCCTTGCGAGCCAGTACGCTCTAAAATCGCCAACACGGTGGGAATATCGCTGGCTTCAAGCTCGCTTTTTTGGTAGATTGCGGCCAGCGTTTTGCCATCATCTGCATCGGCGTGAGCCAAAGCATGGATAATCGGCAAGCTCTTTTTACGGCCCCAAATATCGTGAGCATCGGGCTTGCCAGTAACCGCTTCTGCGCCCCAAATGCCCAGCATATCGTCTTCGATTTGGAAGGCCAAACCAAGTGCTTCGCCCCAATTATACAAGGCCGTAGCTTGTTCGCGGTTGGCATTGCCTAAAATTGCCCCCAAACCAGCAGCAGCAGCAATTAATGCAGCAGTTTTGCGGCTAATCATCGCCAAATAATCGGCTTCGCTAATATCGAGGCGCTGCTCAAACGACATATCGAGATATTGGCCTTCGCACAAACGAATGATCGTTTGATTGAAGCGGCGCGCAATTTCAACCACAACTGAGGCTTCGACCCCAACGTCAGATAAGCGAAAGAGCGAAAGCTGAGCAAGGGTAAACATGCCATCGCCAACGTTAATCGCCTGTGGCACATCCCACAATTTCCAAACCGTTTCGCGGCCACGGCGGGTTGGGCTGTGATCCTCAATATCGTCGTGGATTAACGAAAAATCGTGTAGCAGCTGAATCGCGGCGGCCAATGGCGCTGCTTGCTCTGGGTTGCCACCAACTGCTGCACAGGCCAGCAAACAAAAGCGTGGGCGCAGCAATTTGCCACTATCGGCGTGGGTCGGCGCAAGCTGCGCATCGCGCCAGCCAAGATGATATTCCTGCATCTCATAAAACAGGCTGACCCGAGCATCGGCAGCGGGGAAGGCTTGCTGCATCGCTTGGCGAATCGATTCATCAGAAATTTGTTTCATAGTAACCTCGTACTACGTAATGTCTTTGTAATCTTCAGCTCTAGCACCAATTCTTGCAAGGGCGTACACTCAAAGCAGCTAAGAACAACCAGTTGCATCACATCTCGCTAAAAAATAAGGAGCCTGCTGATGAGTTTGAAAATGCGCTTTCGTTTCAGCCCAACCCAAGATGGCTTGGTTAAGGTGCTTGGCCCGTTGGAAACCGAAATTATGGAATTGTTATGGAAAGAAACTCAAGGCACAGTTAAGCAAATTCATCGTTCGTTGCAACATCGCCGCGATATTGCCTACACCACGGTGATGACCACGATGAGCCGCTTGGCCGAAAAAGGTATTTTGCACCGCACCCGCGATGGCTTGGCCTACGTTTACAGCCCTGAATTGAGCCAAGATGAGTTTGTGCAAATGGTTGTGCAACAAGTGCTCGATGGCTTGCTTGATGATTATCCAGATATGACCCTGAGCTATGTAGTTGACTATTTGGCTCGCAACGACCCAACCCAACTCAAGCAACTCAGCCGCGATGCTCAAAATCGCTATGCACGGGTCTAAAACCCCTCACCCCAACCCCTCTCCCACCTTGGGAGAGGGGCTTTTTATTGTTCTGCTAAAACTAGACGATTTCGCCCCACAGGTCGTAATCGGTGGCCTTGTTGATTGATACATTAGCAAATTGGCCAACTTCGGCAGCGCCGTAGCCAAACACCAAGCCATCAACTTCGGGCGCATCGCGATACGAACGCCCAACCACAATCTCCCGTCCATCATCATCGGTGCCAGTGCCTTCGACCAACACTTTCATAGTTTGGCCAACAAAACGGGCCGTGCGTGCGCGTGAGATCACTTGTTGCACTGCCATGGCTTCGTTCCAGCGCCGCTCTTTGACCCGCTCGGCAACTTGGTCGGGCAATTCGCCTGCAACCGTGCCTGGCTCCAACGAGTAGCGGAACATGCCAACCCGATCGAATTGCATTTCTTCGAGGAATTCGATCAAGGCTTTGAATTCGTCGCGGGTTTCGCCTGGATAGCCCACGATAAACGTGGTGCGCAACGACAAATCGGGCATGGCTTGGCGCAACGAATGCACAATCGCCTTGGTTTTGTCGGTATCAGGTGGGCGGCGCATGCGGCGCAAGGTATCTGGGTGGGCGTGCTGCAACGGCATATCAACGTAGTGGCATAATTGGGGCAGCCGCGCCATGGTTTCAACCAAGTCAGGCGTAACCGATTGCGGATAGGCATACATCAGCCGAATCCAGCGATCGGCGGGCACAACGTTGGCCAATTCTTCGAGCAAAACCCCAAGGCCATTTTGTTTCATGCCCAAATCGCGGCCATAATCGGTCAGGTGTTGAGCAACCAAGATAATTTCTTGGACTCCAGCCTCGACCAACTCGCGGGCTTCGCCTAAAATCGAGCCAACTGCTTTCGAGCGCATATCGCCTTTGAACGAAGGAATGGTACAGAAGGCACAGCGCAAATTACAGCCATCGGAAATTTTGAGATAGGCCGAGGGGCCACGTTTGTTACGTTTGATCGCGGTCGTGCGCCAATCGCCATACGCGCCAAGGCTATCGCCAGTTGATGAAGGCGTGAGGCTCAGATTCAGCCCAGTTGTGGGAATTGCAGTTGGGGCGCCGCCCAGCAAGGGAATGCCAAAGCCAGTGGTTTTGCTTGGTGCAGTGCTACCAGCAACGACCGAGCCAATCCGCATCCATTCTTTGGTGCTGAGGGTGGCATCGAGCATGGGCACGCGCGAACGCAGCACATCGCCATGGCTTTCGGCCATACAGCCAGCAGCAATTAATTTTTGGCCAGGCGCTTTGTTGTTGGCCAACTCTTGCAACACGCCAACGGTTTCTTCGCGGGCGGCGTTGATAAACGAACAGGTATTGACAATCACCACATCAGCACCAGCGCTGCTATCAACGGCGGTGTGGCCTTCGCGCGTTAGAATGCCATGCATGCCTTCGCTATCGACGGTATTTTTCGGACAACCTAAAGTAATGATATGAAACTTCATGTGTTGTATAAACTCGATGAGGCAAGCCTCGTTGATAAATAGTTAAGATCGATGTGTCTATTGTACCAGCAAGTTTCAGTCAAATACGCAGCATCGGAGGCTTTATGCCCGAATTACGCTTGCGGCCACTGAATTGGCCCCACGATCAAGCAGCGATTTGCGCACTCGACACAGGGTTTAGCACCACGACAATCTATCAAGTGCAGCAAACTGAATTAAGCATCGCATTGGTTTTGGGCGAAATAGCCCAGCCATTTGAAAAACACTATGCTTTGAGCGCGGATTGTGAGCGTTTAGCACAACTCACTTGGGTAGTGGTGGCCGAGGATCAAGGCCAGCTGGTGGGTTTGGCGGCATTGGAATATCAGCAATGGAATCGGCGGGCGGTGCTTGAGCATTGTTATGTTGCTCGGGGCTATCGCGGGCAAGGCTTAGGCCGACAATTGCTCACAGCAGCGCTTGAAGCAGCGCGGCAATTATCGGCTCGGTGTGTCTGGCTCGAAACTCAAACGACCAATCCAGCAGCAATTGAGTTTTATCGAACAGTCGGATTCCGTTGGTGTGGCATCGATATGCAATTGTATGATCCTGCAACACTTGATCCGCGTGAGATTGCCTTATTCTTCAGCTACGATCTCACGGAGATTGGGCTATGATGGGTCGTCGGGGCAAAGTTTGACCTGTTGGCTGACGTAAATCAGTGGGCGCATCGGGCCATGGCCTGGGTACATCCATTCAACGCCACGCTCGCGCAAGGCCTGAAAACTACGTTCGACCAAGGCTTGGCTTTCATCGTCGGCGGCGTAGGGTTGCAAATCGCCAGTGAAGGCAATGCCCTGATCAAGCACCAAACTAATGCTATCGGCAGAATGGCCAGGTGTGTGGATAATCTCGCCAGCCAGCGCCAACGAGGCCAACCATTCGCGGCTTTGGGCGGTGGTAATTACGCGGGTGTTATCGGGAGTAATTGGCTGATAGTTGTATTCGGGCTTGATCAAGCTTTTGAGCAAGGGAATCGCTGGTTGCTGTTCTGCGACAACAATCAACTCAATTCCTTTGGCCTTGAGTTCTTGCACCAAGCCCGCGTGATCAGGATGATAGTGGGTGATCAACATCGAATGAATTTGATCCAAATCAATATCATTGCGTTTGAGCACCGCCAGCAATTTGCCCCATGTGCCAGGCCAACCAGCGTCAATCAGCAAAAAGCCAAAGGTCGAGCCAACCAGATAATAATTGGTTGAATCGTAGCCAACATTGAGAATTCCAAACGGCATTGCTTGCCTCCATTCAAATAGTTGGATCTAGATTAACCCAAGAATGAGCTGATTAACTCGGCCCTCGGGCTTATTTGCGCTCGGGCATTTGCTGATTAAAACAACGGACGACAGCCACCATGACCGGGATAGACCAAAGTTACGCCGCGTTTTTGCAATTCCTGCCAGCTTTGTTCAATCAAGGCTGGGTCTTCCGTATAGCTCGCATACGGATGCAAATCGCCGATAAAAGCGATGCCATTATCCAAAATCAAGCTAACGCTATCATCGGAATGGCCAGGCGTGAGGATAATCTCGCCAGCGATGCCAATTGAGGCCAACCATTGACGGGTCGCCTCAACCCGCAGCACGATCGTTTGATCAAAGGTAATTTCTTGGTACTGGTACTGCGGCTTGATATAGGTTTTGAGAATCGGAATTGCCGCACGTTGCTGTTCGATCACCACCAGTTGCACGCCGTGGGCCTTGAGTTCCTGCACTAAGCCAGCGTGATCAGGATGATAATGGGTGACCAGTAAATAGCGAATTGTCGTTAATGCGATAGCTTGGCGTTTGAGTTGGGCAAGTAATTTGGCCAACGTTCCAGGCCAACCAACATCGAGCATTAAAAAACCGTCAGTCGCTCCAATCAGGTAATAATTGGTTTCATCGTAGCCAACATTGATAATCGTGGATGTCATAGTTGAATGTTCCGCTCTAGTAAGGCTACTCACCACACGCACATCACCATAGTAGCGCATCCAAACGCTTATGCAGACAGCCGCAAGATTGATTTAATCGGTAACTAAACCATAACCATGGGTCGTATGAATATTCCTTGCCAGAGCGAACCTGATAGTGCTAGGATAGCCATAATTAATCATGTTTGATCTGAATGTAGATATAGATAGTTAAGGAGTTGAGCCATGGCGATTCGCAAAGTTGCAATTTTGACCAGTGGTGGCGATGCCCCCGGCTTAAACGGGGTTATTCGAGCATTTGTAAAATCGGCAGTTATTGAACATGGCTGGGAAGTAGTTGGCATTGAAGATGGCTTTGAGGGTTTGGTTGGCAAGCCGCGCCTGCGGCCTTTGGGGTTGAAAGAAGTGCGTGGCCTGCTTGGGCGCGGCGGTACCATCTTGGGCAGCACCAACAAAGGCAATTTTGGCTGGCGTAAAAATGCCCAAGGCGAGTTGGAGCGCAACGATGCAGCATATCAAGAGTTTGTGGCCAATGCCAAGGCCGAAGGCATCGATGCAGTCGTCGTGTTAGGTGGCGAAGGCAGTCAATCGATCGCCCACGATTTGGGTAATTTTGGCTTGCCTGTGGTTGGTGTGCCCAAAACCATCGATAACGATTTGGTTGGCACCGACCAAACCTTCGGCTTTGATACCGCCATTGGAGTTGCGACCGATGCCTTAGATCGTTTACACACCACCGCCGAGAGCCACGACCGCGTGATGGTGCTTGAAGTGATGGGGCGCCACGCAGGCTGGATCGCTTTGCACGCTGGCTTGGCAGGCGGCGTTGATGCAATTTTGATTCCTGAAATTCCGTTTGATTTACGCGCCTTGGCCCACAAAATTAACGAACGGGATTCGGTTGGCTCGTCGTTTAGCATCATTATTGTGGCTGAAGGCGCAATGCCAACCGGCGGCGAGGCGATTTACCAACGTGAAGGCTTGCTTGGCGGGATTGGCTATTATGTTGCTAACCAATTAGCTACATTAACCGACAAAGATACGCGGGCAGTGGTGTTGGGGCATATTCAACGTGGCGGATCGCCAACCCCAATCGATCGCATTTTGGCCTCGCGCTATGGAGTTGGCGCGGTTTGGGCCATCTCGCAAGGTCGCTTTGGGCAGTTGGTTGCAATCCAAAACGATCAATTGATTACCGTGCCATTGCTGGAATGTGCCAATAAAATTAAGCCAGTGCCAGTTGATGGTCAAATGGTGCGCACCGCCCGTTCGTTGGGCGTGGTTTTTGGCGATGAAGAACACCGCATCAACCAATAGCTGCATTAAACTCCCCTCGCTCGTAGCATGAGCGAGGGGAGCTTACACTACAAAATCCCGTAGCGAGCGCGCCAAAAATCGAGCACTTCTTGGACGATTTGCTCCATGCCAATGTGTGGCTCCCAGCCAGTCGCATCGCGCAACTTGCGATTATCGCCCTGCAAAATTGGCTCATCGACAGGCCGCAAACGGCTTGGATCGAGCCTGACTTCGATTGGCACGCGGCCAAAACGCCGCACCAACTCAACAATATCGCCAATCCGCGTTGCCACGCCAGAACAAAGATTATAGACCTCGCCAGCTGGGGCTTTTTCGAGCAGCAACCACAAGGCCCGCGCCACATCGCTGAAATGGCTAAAATCGCGCTGCGGCTCCAAATTGCCAACATGCATCACTGGCTCGCTCTGGCCCGCTTCGATTGCCGCCATTTGCTGGCAAAAAGTCTGAATCGAACAGCGATCGCCTTGGCGTGGCCCAACGTGATTGAATGAGCGGGTGACAATCACATGCAAGCCATACGATTGATGATATTGCAAGCCCAACATTTCGGCGGCGGCTTTGCTCACGCCATACGGGCTGCCTGGGCGCAATGGGTGGCTCTCTTTAATTGGCACATCAGCAGGATTAACGATGCCATATTGGGCGCTGGTGCAGGCAATGTGCAAACGAGCTTGGGGTGCGTTGGTGCGCAAGGCCTCTAAAATGTTCAACGTGCCTTCGGTGTTGGCCCGCAAGGTGGTGACTGGCGCATCCCACGAGGCGCTGGGGTAGCTTTGCGCCGCAAGGTGAAACACCCGATCTGGCTGAACGCGGCGGATCAGGGTTGCCATCGAAAAACTATCTTCAATATCACCTTCGTGCAAGGTTACGTTGCCCTGCAAATGCTCAATCGGGCGTGGATCAGAGCGCCAACGCTTGAGCGCATGAATTTCAAGATCGGGCAAGGTTAATAAATAATCTGCCAGAAAACTACCAACTGGCCCAGTAATGCCAGTAATTAAAACACGCATCAGAGTTCCTCAGTAGGTACGTAACAGCGCAGCAAGGTCACTGAGTTGGCAACTTCGTAGGTGTATGCGCCCAAGCTTGCTGGCAAAACCAAGGTTGTGCCCAGCGTTAGCTCCCAAACCCCGTGGAATGAGCGCAAGGTGGCCGAGCCATCGATCACGGTGATAATTTCAAAGCTGGTTGGCAGGGTCGCCGAATCGGCCCGCCCATGCAATTGCCAACGCTCCATGGCAAAGTAGCGACATTTAACCAACAGGGTGCGGCGCGAATCAAGCTGGGTTGGCGGGGTTTCAGCAGGCTCAGCGGCGCGATAATCGAGCACATCAAGCGCCCGTTCGATGTGCATTTCCCGTGGTCGGCCATAATCGTAAATCCGATAGGTCAGATCGGAGGTTTGCTGAATTTCAAACAGCATCACGCCAGCATTAATTGCGTGGATCGTACCAGCAGGCACAAAAATCGTGGTTCCGGCGTGGGCTGGCACCGAGCGCAACAGTTCGGGCAAGCGCTCAGCTTCGATCAATTGGTTGCATTCTTCGCGGCTGGTTGCGCGCTTAAAGCCATGAATCAACTGAGCGTTGACTTCGGTTTGCAGCAAATACCAGGCTTCGGTTTTGCCGTTGAAGCCAGTCGCGGCCTCGACCGTATGGGCATACTCATCGTCGGGATGCACTTGCACCGACAGATGATCGGCGGCATCGATAAATTTGGCTAGCAGTGGAAACTGGCTGCCTGAGCGCTCAAATGAGACGCTACCAAGCAACAATGCGCCGTATTGCTCGGCCACAGCGGCCAAGGTTTGGCCTTGTAGTGGGCCATCAGCGATGCGATTTTCTGCATAGACCAACCAAATTTCGCCGAGTGGGCTTGGGGCAGCGGGCAAATTCAGCCATTGAGCCAAGCGATTGCCGCCCCAAACACGGCTATCGTAGCGGGCTTCAAGTTGGAGAGGTGGTAAAGTTTTGGCTTCCATAATTTAATACTTCTTCGCGATCGCAACGACGCTGAGGATCACCCCAGCGCCGCTCCTGAGATCAATCGTGATAATGCTAGCGATGAATAAAACTTGTCCAAGTGCGATATTCGCGGCCTTCAAACGTCGCAACAACTTCAACCGGAATCGTGCCAATTGGCAGATCGCGCACATGGAACACAAAACTGGCAGTGCCATCAAGCCCGGTTGTATGGCCAGTGCCTGGAATCCGTTCGTTGCCAATATAGCGGTAGATATTGACAAACGCTGGGTGCGCAGCCTCGCCATTGACAATCAGGCGCACACAAACAACTTCATCTTCTGGCGGGCTAACTTCAGGCAAGGTTGCCCAGGCTTGAATGCCTTCAACAGGCGCTGGCACATTGATATGACAAGGCCGATCTGGGAATGGCACATTGATAGGTATTGGCAAGACTGCTGTTGGAATGGCGGTTGGTTGAATTGGCTCTGGCGTCGGTGGGATTGGCACAACTGGCGTCGCGGTTGGCCGTGGTTGTTGCTCGCGATTGCGATATTCGACCCCCACCAAACCCAAAACAATCAAGTTGCTTTGGTGCAATTCCATGCGCCCGCGCTCAAACCATTGAAACGAAATAGGATTACCCGCCGAATCGCGCCCAATCAAAAGCGGACTAATTGGCAAGCCATAAATTTCGAGGCTGGTTGCGCCTGGCGTTGTGCCAACAGTTTCCCATTTGGTGCGAAACGGCTCACACACATTGAAGCCAGTGCGCTCAAAATAGCGGCAACCAGCCCGTGCAGTTTCGCGCTCGTGGCGCACAAGATACAGCTCTGCGCCTAAGCGACCAAGCTCGACTTCAAATTGGCGCGAGTGCTCAGGATGATATTCAAAGCGGGCACGCTCAAAATATTGCGCTGTAAAAATGCCATTACTGGTTGTTTCGCGAATTTCAGCAGTAATTGGATAGCCGAATTGACTTAGACCGCCGTTGGTCTCCCAATAGCGCCGAAATGCCCCATTGATACAAAAGCCTGTTGTCGAAAAACAGAGCGGTTGTTCAACTGCAGGCGGATTATCATCTTCGGGATTTTGGGCGGCAACTGGTTGCCAGCGCCAACTTGCCACACTGATACAGATGATCATCAAGCCTAGCCCAAAGGCGAGCCGCCAACGGTGCATACGTCAATCCCCCTCAACTATGGTTGGCTTGTTTGGACACTTAATGTTGTCAGGCGGGCGCGTAAGGCCAGCATTGCAGCTAAATTGCGCATCAAACGATAGCCAAAAATTGGATCGTGCTCACAATAATTCAGAATCTCAGTCTGTGAGATGCAAATCACCCGCACGCCTGCATCGCCTGCTTGGAGACGGGCCGAACGCACCCCGCCATCGACCAGCGCCAATTCGCCGGCAATTTCATCGGCAAACAAGGTTGCCAATTTGCGCTCTGGCCCTTCCGACCCAATCGTTTTTGGGTCGAGCCAAACTTCCAAATGGCCCCGAATCACCACATACAGATCGTTTTCGCTGGCTTGTTGCGCCGAAAGCACAACCGCAGGGTCGAATTGCTGAATCTGGGCGTGATGAGCCAAAAAATCAAGATCAGCGGGGCGCATTTGTTCAAATAACGGAACATCGGCCAAGCGCTGGGCGATTTCGGCTGGGGTTGGTTGCTCAGCTGAATCTGGGAGAAGTGCCATATGGCCTCCAAACTAGGTTCATGCCTGTATTCTAGCGGTTCTTGCAGCGATCAGCAACATTGCGCCAATTTTGGCGTACAATGCTGATAGACCATTGTTCATCCCCCCATATTGGCACCAAAATATGTTAATATCCCCATACTGCCGATTTTGGTGGGACTCTCGAACTATATCATGCGGCGCGATTATGGCATAGTCTGTGCTTTATAGCTAGCCATACACACAATTGGATTTAAAGAGACACAGTACAAACAACTAAAAATAGGAGGTCACAGGGTGCACTGTCCTCATTGTAACGCACCCTGTCGCTACATAGGTGAGCAACGGGGCGCAGAAAAATATAGTCGTGGCCGGAAGATGTTGTTGTGGACGTGTGTTGCCTGTGGTTCAACATTAAGCCAATTAGTCGATAAAGACACGCCGATTCCGGCGGTTGGCACGCTTTCCTCACAGCAACAAACCAAAACAACCGTCGTTAGTGGTCGCTCTGCACGAGACTAAGTTGCTGGGCATCAAATGTTAGGTCGAGAGTTTGGCCTTGGCTCAATTGATAGCTGCTTGGTACATCAAGCTGGAGCAATCCATGCTGATAGCGCCAATCGATTCGTTGATAACTGCCACGGAAACTCCGCTCAACAACTTGGCCTTGAACACTTGCGCTTGCTGGTGTGGCGATTTGGGCTGCTTCAGGCCGAATCAACAAATAAGCGGCATTGGTTTGCGAGCTTTGAATTTGGAATGGGCCTAAGTTGGTTTCCACCACTTGCAATTCAGGTCCGAGGCTGGTTTGCTGCTCAATTGGCAACAAATTGGTTAGGCTCAGAAAACGAGCAACAAAGGCGGTTTTGGGCTGCTGATAGATCGCTTGGGGTGTAGCAAGTTGGACAATCTGGCCTGCATTCATCACTGCCAAGCGATCAGCAACCACAAAGGCCTCGTTCTGATCATGAGTCACATAGATCGCCGTAACCTCTGCTGCCTTGATAATCTGGCGCAATTCCTCGGTTAAGCGTTCGCGCAAGGTTCGATCCAACGATCCCAATGGTTCATCGAGCATCAATAATTGTGGGCGGGGCGCTAACGATCGGGCCAAGGCTACACGCTGGCGTTCGCCACCAGATAATTCCAACACTGAACGCCGTTGATAACCCACCAAGCCCACTAGTTCCAACATTTCGGCTACCCGTTGTTGACGCTGGGCTTTGGCCATGCCTTCCATGCGCAAGCCAAATTCAATATTCTCGCCAACATTGCGATGTGGAAAGAGCGCCCAATCTTGAAACATGAGGCCAAAATTGCGCCGATGGATTGGAATGGGGTTGAGTGGCTGGCCATGCAACAACAACTGGCCTTGATCAGCAAATTCAAGGCCAGCAATAATCCGTAAGAGGGTTGATTTACCACAACCGCTGGGGCCAAGCAAGGCTAGAATTTCACCCCGATTGAGCGTTAGTTCAACATCACGTAAGACAAGTGTTTGTTCAAATTGCTTACGAATGCCTTGCATATGCAACATAGTTTATTTATCCACGACTGCGTTGAGTAAGGCCAATACCGAGCAGCAGTATAGCAAGAATCGCCGCACCAAGCCACCACGTGTTTTGCGAATTTGGGCCAGTGCTGGTATCTGGCAAGACTGCGGGAATAACCGTTGGCGTGGCGGTACTGCCGTTGCCTTGTTCTGGGGTAAGCGTAGCAATCGCCTCAATCGTAGCAGTGCTGCTAATTACAATCGTGGGAGTCGTAATCACCACTTCGGTAGCACTTACCACGCTAGTCGCAGTTGCTTGATTAATTGCAGTGGCTGCTGGGGTCGGGCGCGGCGTGCGGGTTGGGGTTGCGGTAGCAGGCCCAGCAATAATTCGAATTGGCACATCGTCGGCAGCAGGCGCAAGATTGTTGCCAAAGCTATCGCCAGCACCAACTACCCGCGCGCTGTTGGTGGTTTGTTCAATGCCTTTCAGCGCAGTAAAGACTGTCGTGATTGAGATAAATTCGTTGGGTGGCAGGCGAACTGGGCGCGGCGGTGTCAGCAGATTAGCCCAGGTTAATTTGCCTGGCTCAAGCGTATCGGGCATTGGCTCCGAGGCGATAAATTGCAGCGCAGTTGGATCAAACGTATCTTCCAATGGCAAGCTCACCACATCAACGAGGCCAGCATTTTGCACGCGAATCGTGAAGGTGATGCGTTGGCCAGCTTGCGGCAACACGCCTGCATCGAGGGTTTTTTCGAGCGGTGTTTGGCCGCCAACCGCTTCATTATCGTGCTCGGCCTCGCCATCGCCCACCAAATTGCCTAATGAATCGTAGGCATCGTGGGTTGCAGCGTGGTTAACCACCCGTGGCGAGGGGTGTTCAGCAGTAAAGCGCACCAAAATCACTACTTGCTCACCTGGCGCCAGCGGCCCTGTGGTTGCCAAAATATTATCCCAATTGATCACACCAGTGCTGGGGCTGTGGCTATCTTCTGCTGGCGTAGCGTTGATATAGGCCAAAACCGAGCGATCGTAGGTATCGACGACTGGCAAGGTGATGACAGTAGTATGCCAGTTATTGGTAATGGTGATTGCAAAGGTCAGGGTTTCGCCAACCATCACCACATTGCTCGATTTGAGCAAAGTTTTTTCAACTCGCAAGCCATTGCTTTGGGCAGCCGCGGGGCGTACCGAACCTCCAAAAAACAAAACTCCGACTACCAACAGAAAAAGTGCGGTCGTGATGGCCAACAATAATCCAAGTATGCGCGAACGAAGCATACGTTTGCTCCTTGGCGAGAATTAAAAAGTGGTTAAATACTACCATAGAACGTATCTGGTGATGTTGGGGTGAGGAGATTGATCCACGAAGCGCACGAAGGACGGAAACCGCGAAGGACGCGAAGATCGCGAAGTTAAGTTTTTTCGCCACGAATTGCACGAATGATGATTGTTGTAGCCACAGATTAGCACAGATTATTGTTCCGATAGCCAATAGACTATAGCTTCCTATAGCCCTAATTTTTCTGCGCCGCTGCGTTAAAAGCTTGATCTACGAACCGCACGAAGCTATATTTTTTAGCCACAGATTGCACAGATTCCACAAATGATTATGTTCACCACCCTTCCGTCCCGCCTCAAGGCGGGAGACGCAGGGGGTTTTCAGCCCCCTGCACCCCCAAATATTTACTTTTTGGATTATCTGTGTTTGTGCCAATGAGACAATATTTGCTCTACTCCGCTGCGTTAAAACCTAAGCCATGATTTTTGAGCCACAGATTGCACAGAATATTCAGATTATTGTTCCTATAGCCCACAGCCTATAGCCTGATCCCTCATCCATAATCTATATGTTCTCTGTTCTATGCTCTATGTTCTGACTACCCTTTTTGACATTCATCCGTGAGACGGGTAGAATCGCGATAGCCTACGAGTTCACTCGAACAGGAGTCAATTGTGTCCGCATATTTGGTCACTGTTTGCCCACGCGAGGCCGACAACCACGAACGGCTGTACCTTCTCGCTGGCGATCTTTCCTCAGAAGATGTCCAACGCCTGACCCTCGAATTATTGCATGATCCCGTTGCTCATACTGCTACTTGGCAAGCGCTCGACGCTGAGCTTGCTGCGCCCAACGCTGGAGCATTGGTGGAGATTGCCTTTCGTCCAGGCGTGACCGATAACGAAGCTGAGACGATTTTAGTTGGCGCGCGCCATATTGGGATTACTGGCTTGAAACAGGCCAAAACCCTGCGCCGCGTCTATGTGTCCGCTGGCCAAGACGAAGCTGTTTTGCGTCAATACGCTGGTGAACATCTTTTAAATGATTTGATTGAAACTGCTTATATAACGCTTGAAGCTCGTAGCGCTGAACGCTTGCAGTTTTATCAACACTTATTGCAACTTCCTGCGCCACACACGCCCACGGTCACTCGCGTGGCTTTGCGTGGCGTCAGCGATAGCGAACTCGAACGGATTAGCCGTGAAGGTATTTTGGCCTTGAGTTTGGCCGAAATGCAGGCAGTTCGCGATTATTTTGAAGATTTGGGCCGCGACCCAACTGATGGCGAGCTTGAAACCCTAGCCCAAACATGGTCGGAGCATTGCCGCCACAAAACCTTCCGCGCCACAATTAGCTATCAACAAACTGGCTCTGATGGTGCGATTGACCCAGCTTTACACCCAGCCTTGGCCGAACTCAACGCTACCAACGGCGCGACGATCAATGGCCTGCTTAACCATTATTTGCGCAGCGCCACCGATGCAGTCAGCAATGAGGCCTTGCTCTCGGCGTTTGTCGATAATGCAGGCATCGTTGCCTTCGACGAGAATTATGAAATTTCCTTCAAGGTCGAAACCCACAATCACCCTTCAGCGCTTGAGCCGTTTGGCGGCGCAAATACTGGGGTTGGTGGGGTTGTGCGCGACGTGTTGGGGGTTTCTGCTAAGCCTATCGCCGTGACCGATGTGCTTTGTTTTGGCTACCCCGACTTGCCAGAAAGCGAGCTTTCGCAAGGCGTGCTGCACCCACGGCGGATTCGCGAAGGCGTGGTGGCTGGGGTGCGCGATTATGGCAACAAACTTGGCATTCCCAATGTCAACGGGGCAGTTTGGTATGATCATGGCTACACCGCCAACCCGTTAGTCTTCTGTGGCACGCTGGGCATTGCGCCCCGTGGCAGCCACCCACGCGGCGTTCAGCCTGGCGATGCAATTGTCGTAATCGGCGGACGCACAGGCCGTGATGGCATTCACGGCGCAACCTTCTCGTCGGTGGAATTGACCCACGATACTGCCGAAACTGTTGGTGCTGCGGTACAAATTGGCGATCCCGTCACCGAAAAAACCGTAATCGATGTGTTGTTGCAAGCCCGCGATTTGGGCTTGTACAGCGCAATTACCGATTGTGGCGCTGGCGGGCTTTCCTCGGCAGTTGGTGAAATGGGCGAAGAAACGGGCGCAGTTGTTGAATTGCGCGATGTGCCGCTTAAATATGCTGGCCTGCAACCTTGGGAAATTTGGATCTCCGAGGCTCAAGAGCGCATGGTCGTCTCCGTGCCGCCGCAGAATGTCCAAACCCTGCTTGATCTTTGCCGTGGCGAAGATGTTGAGGCCACCGTTATCGGCCACTTTACTGCCGATGGCGTGTTGACCGTTAAACACAACCAATTAACCGTGGTCGAGCTTGATATGGCGTTCTTGCATAGCGGTGGGGTGCAGTTTAAGCTGAATGCTGATTGGCAGCCAGCAGCAGCGCCAGCAGCAACGCCAGCCACTATCGATCACAATGCCTTGCTCAAGGCAACCTTGGGCCAGCCAATTGTGGCCAGCAACGAAAACATTGTGCGTACCTACGACCATGAAGTGCAAGCAGCGACGGTGCTCAAGCCTTTGGTTGGCGTAGATGAAGATGGCCCAGGCGATGCTGGGGTGTTGCAACCATTGGTCGATTCACGCCGTGGCGTGGTGCTTGGCTGTGGCCTGAATCCGTTGTATGGCAAAATCGATCCCTATTGGATGGCCTTGGCGGCGGTTGACGAAGCCTTGCGCAACATCGTAGCTGCTGGCGGCGACCCAGAACAAACTTGGATTTTGGATAACTTCTGCTGGGGCGACCCTAAATTGCCTGACCGTTTGGCGGGCTTGGTGCGCGCTTCTGCTGGTTGTCACGATGCAGCCTTGGCTTATCGCACGCCCTTCATTTCGGGCAAAGATTCGCTGAACAACGAATATCGCGATGCAGAAGGCAAGCGGGTGGCGATTCCACCAACCTTGCTCATTTCGGCCATGGCCTTAGTACCCGATGTGTTGCAAACAATCTCGATGGATGCCAAAGCCGCTGGCAATGCGATTTATGTGGTTGGCTTGACCCACGATGAACGCGGCGGCGCGGTCAGTGGCTTGGTTGGCGGGATTGATAATGGCGCTGTGCCCAAAGTCAATTTGGCCACCGCCCCAAGCGTGCATAAAGCTGTGCATGCGGCAATTCGCGCCAACAGCGTGCGCGCCTGCCACGATTTGAGCGAAGGCGGTTTGGCGGTTGCAGCTGCCGAAATGGCATTTGCTGGCGGGTTTGGCTTGAACTTAGAATTAAGTGCCATGCCAACATCAACAGGCTTAAGTGCTGAGGCCTTGTTGTGGAGCGAATCGGCGACCCGTTTCTTGGTTGAAGTTGCCCCCGAGCAAGCAGCCACGTTTGAAGCGCAACTCGGCAGCATTGCCTATGCCAAAATCGGCCAAGTGCTGGCTGAACCACGCTTGATCATCAACGATTTGGCTGGTCAGCCGATTATTGACAGCGATTTGGCAGCACTCAAGGCTGCATGGCAAGCGTAATGATCCAAAGGCTTAGCGTTTTGGGCGTTAGGCCTTTGGCTTTTAACCTACAATAAGGACAAGGCTATGGAAGAACGGCCACTTTTAGATCAAGAAGAATTTGGCGATGTTGTCGAGGAACGCCTAGAGCAACTTGGCGGCATCGAAGAACTAAGCCGCGAAGGCATGGAAATTCGCTTTCGCTGGCATGGACGGGCGGTCGTTTCAGAACTAGAACATTTTTACAATGCCTATCGCCGCTCGCCAGCCCAACTCGAATCAATTTTGCAATCGCTTGAAGCAGCGGTGCGTTCGTTCGCGCCCGATCGTGGCCAAGAACTGTGGGATGAACTCGAAGATCGGATTTACCCAATGATCAAGCCAGCCACGATGTTGCTAGAAGTTGCCGAGCGCAATTTGCCCCAACTGGTCTATCGCCCGTTTCTGGCCGATTTGATTATTTGCTATGTGATCGACGAGCCAGAGAGTGTGGCCTACATCAACGAAGAACATCTCAAAACCTGGGGTGTGCTCGAAACCACCATCTACACCAAAGCAGTCGATAACTTGCGAACCAAAACCCTCAAGCCTGGCATGGCTCAAGTGGTGGGCGAGGGCAATCAGATGCTGTTTATCTATTCGACCAGCGATGGTTACGATGCTTCGCGGATTTTACTGACCGATGTTTTGAACGAATGGGCCGCTTTGCTGCCTGGTAATTTGGTGCTAGGAATTCCCAACCGCGATTTTTTGATTGGCTTTAGCGATGCCAACCCCGAAATTTTGCAGCGAATTGCCATGCAAATTGCCCAAGATGCCTACAAACTCGATTATGGCCTGAGCGATCAGCTTTGGACGGTCAAACAAGGCCAAATTTTAATTTACGAGTACGATTGGTCATCAAGCGAACGTAAAAATTAGTGCGAGGTTTGGTGCATGGCAACAATCTTCATTGGAATTACGGTCATTTGTTATGCCGTCGCGATGTTATTGTGGCTGCGCTTTCGCTCATACCGCTATTTGCTGGTGTTGATTGCAGGCCATTGCACCATTGTAGCTGAGCCGATTTTACAACGTTTCTATAGTTTGACTTACCCTGCTGAGGTGGCGGCACTCAGCGTTTTTGGCAATCCTGTGCCAATTTATAGTGTGCTTGCCGCCAGTTGGATTGGCGCATTGCCAGTGTTGTTGATGTATTTTGGCCAGCAGCAACAGTGGTGGACGCGCCATTATCTGACAGGGTTGGTGGCCTATATTGCGCTGGTGCTCTATCACATCATCGTGCAGGGTTTGGCGGCACGCACTGGCTTGTGGCGATATAGCCAAAGTGTCGGGGCATGGGGCATTAATTTCTATCTGTTGATGGCGATTTTTGCTGGGCTAAGCTCATTATTGTTGTTCTATGCTATGGTTGCCACGCGCTATTATGCTGCCGAAATCGCCGTGCCAACCTTATTGGCAGCCACAGTGCTCTCGCCGTTGGTTTGCTTTGGCGTGCTCGGCGCGCCATTTTGGCTACCACGGCTGATTGGCAGCAGCAGCAATTTTACCAAGCCAGCCTTGGTAGTGATTGCAGGCTTGGTGCTGTGGGTGGTGCATTTGGCCAGCGCTGGCATCCATGCTTCACGCCAACACCATGTGATTGAACGCTAGCAGAACATAGAACATAGATTAGATGTAATGGTTCATTAGGGTATCAATCGTGGCATTCCCGCACCCCAGCCGCTTCTATCGATCGGTTTTCACTGCGCACCACGCATCCGCAGGTTGATCAACACATGCGGTTTGGTCGCGGATTGTCCTTGAGGGGATGAAAGCCCCCTGCGTCTCCCGCCTTGAGGCGGGACGGAAGGGTGGTGCGCAATCCATAGATGAACAACGAACCCTTGGATGGTATGGAAAGCGTATTGTTAATGCTACGAACCATTACACTTAGAGCATTAACATTTGAATAATCGACCTTCACGATAAGGAACTCTGATTATGACAAAGGTATTGGTGCTGCGCGCACCGGGGATTAACTGCGATGCCGAGGCCGCCGAAGCCCTCGAATTAGCGGGAGCGACAGCCGAGCGGGTTCACGTTAATCGCTTGGCCGAGGGCAGTGTTCAATTAGCCGATTATGGTATGTTGCTGATTCCTGGCGGCTTTGCCTATGGCGATCATCTGGGCGCTGGGCGCATGCTGGCGGTCGATTTGATCTATCGCTTGCGCGAGGATTTGAGCCGCTTTGTGGCTGATGGTCGGCCAGTGCTGGGCATTTGCAACGGCTTTCAGGTGTTGGTCAAAACTGGCCTCTTGCCAAGCGATAACGTTGGTCAAGCAACCTTGATCGACAATGCTAGCGGCAATTATGAATGTCGCTGGATCAAGCTCGGCCTCAACAGTGCCAGCCCGTGTATCTTTACCCAAGGCCTGAGTGGCACGCTCGATTTGCCAGTTGGCCACGGCGAAGGCCGCTTCCTAACCGATCAAGCTACATTTGAAAAACTCCAAGCCAACAACCAAATTGTGGTGCAATACCTTGATCAAGCAGGCCAGCCAACCATGGAATATCCAGCCAATCCCAATGGCGCATTGCATGGGATTGCGGGCATTTGCAACCCTGCGGGCAATGTGTTTGGCTTGATGCCACACCCAGACCGCGCCTTCTTGCCCCAACATCATCCGCAATGGCGCCGCCGTGGCCTCGATAAAGAAGGCCCAGGTATGGCGATTTTCCGCAATGGAGTGCGGGCAATGGCTTTAGTTTAACTTACGATGGCGCAATAGCAAACATCTATTGCGCCATATTTCGCTTCAATTAAATTTTAGAGCGTAGCCACTTGGTTGCGCGGCGAGCCACCCCAATTATCTAATGCATCAATATCCGCCCCGCTGGCAACCAGCATGCGCGCCGCCGCCGCTTGCTCGTGCCACAGCGCCAAGGTCAGTGGCGTGCCACCATCAGAGCCACGCGGCTCCAAGCCAGCTCCCTGCTCAATCAGATATTCGAGCGCCACCAATTGCCCAGCTTTACTAGCCCAATGCAAGGCCGTATAGCCCCACTGATCGCGCTGATGCAATGCACGGCGCTCAGCTTCGACTAAGGCTTTAACTCGCGCAAGATCGCCCATGCCTGCAGCTAGCCAAAGGTCGGGCTTAACTCCATGCGCCAGCAAAAGCTCAACAACTGCCGAATGATCGCGCTCAACTGCTAGCCGCAATGGCGTGCGACCATAGCGATTGGGTGTATTGCCAGCTTCAGGATTCTGCTTCAGCAAAGATTCTAAAAGATCGACGCGCCCAAGCATGGCAGCACTCAATGCATCAGGCGTTGCCCCATGATTCAACAAAAGCTCGGCAGTTGAATTGTGACCATAGGCAATTGCGAGTTGCAGCGCCATCTGATTACGGTTGGTTTGAGCCTCAACATCTGCTCCATGGGCCAATAAGATTGCTACAGCAGCTTCATTGCCATTCCATGCTGCCAAATGCAAGCCAGTATGCCCGCCCTGATCGCGAATGTGGACTTGCCCTGCATCGCGAGCCAGCAGATCTTCCAAGGCTTGTTGGTCGCCAAGCAAACTAGCAGCCACGATCGGCGCTGCATAGCTATGGCCCAACAAGCGGGCTGCTAGCTCAGGCGTTGCTTGGGGTTTACGAGTTCCAGCGGCGTGGGCCGCCAAATATAGCGGCAGGCGACCATGAGCATCCACACTATTTGGATCGGCGCGCTGTTCTAGCAGCAGCTCAGCCATAACCAAATTGCCGCGATCAGCGGCGACATGCAAGGGTGTAGCCGCTGGCGGATGGGTCTGATTGCCACTGGTACGGGCGTTAACTAAGGTCGGGTCGTTTTTGAGCAACGTAGCGGCCTGTTCATGCAAATCAAGAATAATGGCTGAGAAAATATCGACCGTTGCTCCCTGCGCAATCAGAAAATTGGCCAAATCGCGATGATTGCCCCATTGATGACCAGGGCGGCGAATGCAACTAGCAGCCAAGTGGAGCGGAGTCTGATTCGCAGCATCAACAGCGTTGATCTCAGCGCCATGTTCAAGTAAGGTGCTAATAATGTCGGGGCGCGTGACCCAGCGCACCATCGCATGCAGAGGAGTCGCGCCATAGAGATCGCGGGCATTTGGGTCAGCTCCCAACTCAAGTAACTGCTTGACCAAACGCAGCTCGCCATTCCAAGCAGCAAGGTGCAGTGGCGTTTGGCCAAGCCGCGCATTCGCATATTGCTCAGGATGGGCAGGCATAACAGCCTCAACAGTTACTGGCTTAGTGGGCTTGAAACTGGTGGTTGCTAGCGCTGGCTGGGCCGCCAGAATTACGCTAACATTTGAGCTTTGACCTGAACCAAGGGCCTCGAAAAGCTGCGCTTCGATCGTCAAATTATCCATTGAAACTCCTTTTCTGCTCGATCCACCAATTTTGGGGAGTTCAACTATACGCGATCAATATACGCACGTCAAAGCCTAGTTTTGCCATGCTTGGCCCTTGGTTAAGCTTAAAAAACGGCCTTGATCAATCAGCTCGATCAAGGCCGTTTGGCAATTTACGCCAATTTGCGCAGGCGCAGGCCAACTAAGACACAGGTGGCAAGCCCACCAAGAATAATCGGCAAAGCAAGGTCTGAGTCTGAGCCAGCATCTGGCAGCATAATCGGCAGCCCAGGCTGAGGAATGGGCGTAGCCGTTGCACCGTCGCTTGGAACCAAGGTTGGAGTAAGCGTAATTCCAACCTGCGCAAGCTCAATCAATGGATAGGTCGTATGCAGCAAGGCAGGGATAGCCGAGCAGGTTGAAATCGTATCTGGCTGTGGAGTCGCTGAATCATGGACAAAGCCACCATCTCCCATCTGCAAGCGACTCAAGGCTTTGAATGGATTCGAGTTTGCATCGGCCCATGGTGCTTCATTGGGGTTGCCGCCGGTCGCCAAAATCGCTTGGATGGCCAAGGCGGTTGAAACAGCATCTTTAAACGCCGCTGGGGGAAAGTTGCGATTCTGCATAAACCCACGATCACTATCTTGTTGGGTTTGTAAGTAGGCCAAACCACGGGTAATCGCAGCGGATTGCTGTTGATCAGCGGCAACTAAGGCTTGAATCAGCAAGGAGGTGGTTTGGGTATTTGTAGCCCATGCCCCGTCGGCAGCCTGCTTATCGAAGATCGTTTGAATTGCTTGGGGTTCGATCTGCTCACCAGCTGCGTTCAACGCCAAGATTGCTAAGCCATGGGCGGTTAAATTTTCGCCATACATTCCCGTAGTTGGATCGTAGTGATTAACGATCGCAGCCACTAAATCAACGCCCGCAACAGAGCGCGGATTATGGCCGGTGAGTAATTGGGCCATCACAAATGCGGCAGCTTTATCAGGATCGTTTGCATAGTTGGCAGCATTTTGCTCAATAAATTGCTGGGTTGCTGGCGCAAGTTGATAGCCTGCGGCCTTCAAGGCATACACCGAGCATGCCGTTGGATCAACGGGATAGAAATAATACGAACTAAAACTACCGTCTGCCTGCTGTTGGCGCTGGAGCCAATCTGCACCGCGATTGTTATTTCGCGTTTGCGCAGCAATTGGGACCGCTACCAAGAAACCGATTAAGGCCAACAGCCAACGATAACGAACCATAGTTTGAAGCATGCCAATACCTCCTAGAACACACAGCTCAGCCAAGAAGCAGGGCCAGATTCTCAATTCTTGGGCTGATTGCTTTATTATGGAAAACAAATGCCTAGCTAGGTATAGGACTAAGGTCATGGTTTTTTAAGTATTAAACCAAAAAGACCCTTGATGCTTGATTGGCACCAAGGGTCTGATTTCGATGCGGTGTTGTACCTACTCGCAGGGAGCGCGATGTTGCGCATTGATCGTTTCGCGGTAGGTCAGGGCATGAATTGCCCGCACCCCAGCTTTGGCGCTATCGCCAGAAACCACCAAGCTAATCGCACATTCTGATGAGCCTTGGGCAATCGCAATCACATTAATTTCTGCATCGCCGATTGCGCTAAATACCCGTTTGGCCACCCCAGTTGTGCCGCGCATGCCAGCGCCAACCGCAGTGATGATTGAAACGCCTTCTTCAAGCGCAATTGTGTCGATGTCGCGGCGCTCTAATTCGACCGCCAGCTCTTGATTGAGCGATTCAACAACTCGTTTTGCGCCGCCATCGGGAATCACAAAACAGATGCTCTGCTCGGAAGAAGCCTGCGAAATCATCAAAATGCTAGCATCTTCACGAGCCACAGCGCCAAATGTACGGGCTGCGATGCCAGGCACACCCAACATCCCGCGCCCTGCAACCGTAATCATGGTCAGGTTGTGAATTGCCGTGACTGCTTTGATGGCGCCAACAATTGGCGCAGTCTTGCCGACGATCACCGTACCAGCATGGCTAGGATTGAAGGTATTTTTGACCCGCAAGGGAATGCCGCGCTCAACCACAGGCCGAATTGTTTTGGGATGCAGCACTTTTGCGCCATAGTAGGCCAGTTCACTAATTTCGTTGTAGGAAAGCGTGCTAATCACATGGGCATCTGGGGCAATTCGTGGGTCGGCGGTCATCACGCCATCAACATCGGTATAAATCCACACTTCACTGGCTTCGAGGGCTGCGCCCAAAATTGCCGCGCTCCAATCGGAGCCGCCACGCCCAAGCGTGGTTTTGACCCCAGCCAAGGTCGCGCCAATAAATCCGGTCACAACTGGGGTGATGCTTTGTTCCAAAATCGGGCCAAGAGTTGCGGTGGTGCGCTCGGTGGTTTCGGCCATCAACGGCGAAGCATCTTGATAACGATCATCGGTAACGATCAAATCGCTTGCATCAAAATGCTGAGCTGGCACACCTTGGCTACGCAAGGTTGCGGCCACGATACGGGCGCTCATCCGCTCGCCCAAACCAGCAATTGCATCGAGGGTACGCGGCGTTAATTCGCCCAAAACCCGCACACCTTCGCACAAACGGGCGCATTCAGCAAGCAAGCCATCAATTTCAGCTTGGATGGCAGCTTGTTCTGCATCAAGTAATTCGCCAATAACCGTATGATGACGTTGGCGCAATTCCTCATGCAAAGTAGCGACCGCCACAGCATCGCCCGTCGTTTGGGCAACCCGTACAATATTCAACAATTTATCGGTGACACCGCTGAGGGCCGACACCACCACAACAACATGATCCCATGTAGTGCGATTAGTGGTAGTGATTGCAGTTAAGCCACGAATAGCTTCGGCTGAACCGACCGACGTACCACCAAATTTCGTCACTAACAAACGCATAACATGCTCCAAATGAAAAATTGAATCCACCGTGCAGGCGAGCAACAACTCAACAACTTTTTGCCCCCAGCAATTCAGTTGCTGCTCAAACGCCAGCATGTGGCTAAATCAATAGCGTCAAAACCAACTCGCTCTCACCGCGCCATTACAAATTTAAGGCTGCCACCACGGCACTCAATTCAGCAGGAATCGCCTGCGGAACCGAGAACTGTTCGACGGCCAATTGTGGATCTTTCAAGCCGTGGCCAGTAATTACCGCCACAAACCGCCCATTGGGATCGATGCTGCCACTCGCCAAGAGCTTGCGAATGCCTGCAACCCCCGCAGCCGAAGCTGGCTCGCAGAAAACACCTTCGAGCGCTGAAAGGTCGCGCCATGCAGCCAGAATTTCTTCATCGCTGACATGATCGATCGTGCCTTCCGATTCATCGCGAGCATTGACGGCCAAATGCCACGAAGCTGGATTACCAATCCGAATCGCGGTTGCCACTGTTTCGGGATAGGCAATTGGCTCACCACGCACGATTGCTGCTGAACCAGTGGCTTCGAAGCCCAAGATTTTGGGCAAGCTTTCGGAGCGATGCGCTTCGTAATAGCGTTTGAAGCCCATCCAATAGGCCGAAATATTGCCTGCATTCCCAACTGGCAAGGCCAAATAATCGGGAGCATCGCCGAGCACATCGCAAATTTCATAGGCGGCAGTTGCTTGGCCTTCCAAGCGATAGGGGTTGACCGAGTTAACCAAGGTAATTGGATGTTGTTCGGCCAAAACGCGCACCATATCGAGAGCTTGGTCGAAATTACCTTCGATGACCAGCAATTTGGCGCCGTACATCAAGGCTTGAGCCAATTTACCCAAGGCGATTTTGCCTGCTGGCACGACGACCACGCATTCCATGCCCATGCGGGCGGCATAGGCAGCGGCGGCAGCACTGGTATTGCCAGTTGAGGCACAAACAACAGCTTTGCTGCCAGCTTCTAAAGCCTTGGCAATTGCCATCACCATGCCGCGATCCTTGAATGAACCAGTTGGATTCATGGATTCGAGTTTGAGCCACAATTCGCGCACACCCAAATGGGCTGCCAAACGAGGCACGTTGATCAACGGAGTGTTGCCTTCGTGCAAGGTAACAATCGGAGTTTGAGCGGTGATCGGCAAAAATTGACGGTAGCGTTCGAGTAACGGCACCGCCGAAGCATGGGTGGTTAGCTGACTCATAGCTGGTGTATCCTACAAAAAAAGCCCCTTCCCAATGCGGAAAAGGGCATCATCGCCGATAGCGCTGATTATAGCATATTTAGATTATTGTTGAGTTAGTTACTGAAGATTGACCACTTTTTTAACCACGAAGAGCACGAAGGATAGGAACCGCGAAGGCCGCCAAGATCGCGAAGGCTTTTTTAGCCACGAATTCCACGAACAATGTTTCGCTAGCCAAAAGCCCATAGCCTTCGTTCCTCTGCACCTCTGCGTTAAAAGTTTGATGCAGAAAGGCCGTTTTTAGCCACGAATTCCACCAATTTCACGAATAAACTTCCGCTAACCCATAGCCAATAGCCATGCTTGCTCTGCGCCTCTGCGTTGATCGTATTTCCCAATAGCCTATAGCCTACAGCCCATTTTTGTGCTTATCCATCAACGTAGGATCAGATTGCGCACCAACCCGACTGCCAATAAACCAACAACTTGGCAGCCAACAATCAGCCAAAAGCCTTGCAAAAAGCTGGTTTTTTGTGATTTATGCCGAAAAAACCAGATGCCAATCACCGCCCCCAAGGTTCCGCCAAAGGCAACAAACCACAACAATGTGCGCTCGGCAATGCGGCGACTGCGGCCTTGCGATTTTTGCTTATCAAGAATAAAGGCAATTAGGGTGATAAATGAAATAACGATTAGCCCAATTAAGCCATAACTATAGCCCAAATTAAATGCAGCACCCACACCAAAGGCCACCAAAAAATGACCTAAACCTGCTGGAATTCGCCCACGTTGCGCCATTGTTCAACCTCAATCACAAACGATGCAGGCTATTATAACGAAAAAAGGTGGTGCTTCGGGAAATATCTGAAGCACCACCTTTGAAACAGTTAGTCGATTGTGAATTAGTTACAGTGGCCTGGGCCAATCAAACCGTTGTTGTAGCGATCTAATTGGGTAGCGTAGCTGTTGCCAGTGCTGGCGGCTGCGCCACTTGGCTTGCTGCCCAATGGATATTGTTGCAACCAAGCATCGGCGGCGGCAATCGTTGCATTGATCGTGCTGCCATTGGCACCTTGAGCGGTATTCAACTTAGCAGCAATCAATTGATGGATCAAGATATAGGTTGTGTCGCCACGTGGTGACGTGTTGAAGATGGCCATCAATTGGCTTTGGTTGTAGGTTACGCCACCAACAACCAAGGTCGTTACTGGCCAAGCACTTGGGTGGTTCTTCCAATAGCCTTGGGTATAGCTACAATCCTTGCCAGCAGGTGTGCTGGTTGCGCTTGGAACTGGTGTTTTGGTCGCCGTTGGAACTGGTGTTTTAGTTGCGGTTGGCGCTGGCGTGTTGGTCGCCGTTGGCGCTGGCGTATTGGTTGCGGTTGGCGCTGGCGTATTGGTTGCGGTTGGCGCTGGCGTATTGGTTGCGGTTGGCGCTGGCGTGTTGGTCGCGGTTGGCGCTGGCGTATTAGTTGGCGTTGGATATGCCGTTGGCTCAAGTGTTGGCTCAAGTGTTGGCTCAACCGTTGGAACCGTAGTTGGTTCTGGAGTTGGCTCAAGCGTTGGTTCAAGCGTTGGTTCTGGAGTTGGCTCAAGCGTTGGAACCGTGGTTGGCTCGACCGTTGGAATTACACCACAATAGTTGGTGCCACCAGTGTGGCGAGCAGTGATCAAGCGATCGCCATAGCGCTGGCCATCGAGTGAGTGCAAGACTCCGCCATAAAACAAATCGATTTGGGCGGCACATGCAGGTACACCAACACTCAAGGCCAAAATTGAGTTTGGCCCAACTTGGCCAGTAGCCCACGAATAAATCACTTGATGATCAATCACTTCATCCATTTTTTCATATGAAGCCATGCCCACATTGTAGGAACATGTGGTTGATTTATTCTGAATTTTGCCAACTGAATTGCTTGAGAACCAGCCCGAAAGATCAACTTTTGGGTTACAGACTGGCACAGCAGTTGGGGCGGTGGTTGCGGTTGGGGCAACCGTTGGCGCTACTGTTGGCTCGGCAGTTGGCTCTGCTGTAGGTTCGGCGGTTGGCTCAAGCGTTGGCTCGGTTACTGTCTCAACGCTGGCGGTTTCGGCTTTGCTCACGTTAGCAAACGTGGCGCTTGGCCCACCGACAGCCAAAATTGTTGCAAGTAGTACAACCCGTGTTGTCCATCGTCGCAGTGTCGGGGTCATAGGAACTCCTTACAATAAAAAAATAGTTAAAAAAATAATAAATTACTTAAAACAATCCAGATAACATACGCTACTAGCTAGTATAATGTCATCGATTTGTAATATCTAGTTCAACATGAGCGTGATCTTTTTGTAATAAGGGGACTATGTTTAAGCAGTACTAGTGCTATTTTTATTCGTAAGGTTCTTCGTAAGGTTCAATTAATTAAAAAACTATTCTATTGATAGAATAGTCATGAAATTAACTATTTAAAACAATTATTTCTGTTTTTATGTACAAAATAGTTAATTTATCCACATATAAGTACTAAATCATGATCCTATTTATCGATTAAACCCATTAATTCAATTGGCATGCAACTGATTTAATCGCGCAACAGGTACTAATCAAAAAAACCGTTGTTACTCACCCCGTTGCTAGGAGTTTGAAACAACCGTTTGCGCTGAATCAGCTCCGTTAACTATGGAGGCGTTCGATTCCAAAACTTCTGGCGAATGCTCTATAATTGGCTGCTAGCTTAACTTGTTGATAGGTGGATTATGCTGCTTGGTTTGCGCTCGCGTTGGGGAAGTTTGTTGCCATTACTGCTGTTATGGCTAATTATTGGCTGGTGGGCCAATGCCCAGCCAACGCGCCAGGCAGATGTTTTGCAGCATAGCTCAACCAGCGTTGGCGGCTTGTATGGCCTTGAACAATCGAGCACGTTGCCAGGCGCAAGCGGCCCAACTAGCCGCAGCTATCGTTGGAGCAATGGTAATTTGCAGGTGCCACTTTGGCCGAATGGGTCGCATTCGCGAATGATGCAGCTTGAATATTTGGCCCCATTCAGCCCCACAATGCTGCAATTTGAGCAAACCCAAGCCTTGAGTTTGCCAATGCAACCTGAACTACGCCAACTCAGTATATTTGTGCCAGCAGAGGTCAAGCACGTTAACGCGATCAATCAGCCCAACGAGCAAAATGGACGGCCTTTGGGTTTATTATTGAGCAACCTCAATTGGCAAGAGCTTGGCGCAACTGGCTGGGCTAACTTGCGCACTGCCACACCATTTAATCCTAGTAATTTGCTGCTGCTGGGTGGTGTGGCACTTGTGCTGAGCCTTGGGCTGGCACGCCATTGGGTTGCCCTGTTTGGCACAGGTTTGAGCCTTGGGTTGGCAGTTCTCGCATGGTCGGGCAACTGGCTCAATCGGGCGGCAATCAACAGTTTAAGCCAATTGGTGTTGGTCGCAGCCCTCGCGGCAGGAGCATGGTATGGCTGGCAGCGCTGGCAACGCCCAATCAATTGGCGTTGGCTGCTGGTGGCAATTTGGCTGATTACGACCGTTTGTTTGTGGACGCCAACTGTTCAATATGATGGCGTGGGTTATTATGCCTATCTGCGCTCAGCGGGGATTGACCACGATTTTGATTTTAGTAATGAGTTCAGCCAAACTCCGCTAGAACTCAACACAGGCGTGAAAATCACCAAAACTGGCTATGCTGCCAACCCGTGGAGCGTTGGGCCAGCTATGGCTTTTGCGCCGCTGTGGTGGTTGGGCCATGGCAGTGCGCTGCTCGGCGGTTGGCCAAGCGATGGCTATAGCCAACCCTATTTGGCCCTCACCACTTGGGGCAGCGCCTTAGCAGGCTTGATCTTTATCTTGAGCTGCGAAGCACTCTTGCGCCGCCAATTTAGCCCCAAAATTGCCGCCTTGGCAACCATCAGTGTCTATCTTGCCAGCAATTTGCTCTACTACAGCTTATTTCAAGGAGCCTATGCCCATAGCCTTTCGGCAGCTTGCGTGAGCCTGATGGCGCTAGCGAGCGTGCGCTTGCGCGAACAACCAAGCCTTGGGCGTTGGGCGCAACTTGGCCTAACCATGGGCGCAACAATCGTCAGCTATTGGATTGGTGCGTTGGTGCTGATTTTGCCAGCGCTGATTATTTGGCCGTTGCTGGTTGGCAAACACCGCCGCGCATGGCCAGATTTACTCAAAGGCTTGTTGCTTGCAGCGCTTACTGGGCTGCTGATCGTGTTGCCGCAGTTGGCAATGTGGAAGCTGCTCTATGGCTCATGGCTGACGATTCCGCAGGGTGGAAATTTTGCCACGCCGCGTAGCAGCCAGCTTTGGCCGATGTTGGTTGGCTCGCTTTACGGCATGCTTTGGTGGACCCCAATCTATGTGCTTGGGTTGCTTGGGCTTGGATTAAGCGTGCGCCAGCGCCAAGCTTGGCCCTATCTGGCAGCAGTCATTATCTATCTGGTGTATATTTCGCGCTTGCCGGATTGGCATGGCAGCGGAGCCTTTGGCTTGCGCCGCTTGACCACAATCGCGCCATGTTTGGCGTGGGGCGTGGCTGCATTGTTGCAACGCTGGCGGCGCTGGCCGGGCGCAGCAATTGGCCTGCTTGCAAGTTTCGGATGCTGGAATCTAGCTCTGATGGCGCGGTATATCACCTATGCGATTCCGCGTGGCTATCCGGCAATTGCCGAGCTACCACTGAGTGCAATTTTGCTCTCCAACGAGCCATTAGAACTATCGCGGCTGGGCATGCTGCTTGGCAACGGCTGGTTTGGCAGTCAATTGAGTAATTTCCAAGCGCGCAGTGTATGGATCTTGCTAGGCCTGCTAGGCAGTTTAGCGGGAGTGTTGGCGCTTGGGAGTTGGTTGGGGCGGGCCAACTCGCCCAGCCTCAATCAAGAGCCTGAGCAAGTTGGCTTGGGAGATTGAGCTATTTATGGGCATCGCGCAGAAAGCGCCGCACCACTTCGCGCACCGAATTTTTATCTGTCGCCGTGCATAAGTAAATATGAATTTCGGGCGAAAGATTCAACTGTTGGCGCAGATCAGTTTGGCTGATCACAGTGTTTAAATCGCTTTTGTTGGCCACAACTGCGTATGGTACCTCGCCGTGGTCGCGGAATTGGGCCAAAATTGTTGCTGCCTCGTCGATCGTTGCAGGCTGTGAAAGATCGACGAGCACCAAAAAGCCGTCCATGTTTTTGGCCAAAATATCGCGCATAAAGTCGAAACGGGTTTGGCCGGGCGTACCAAATAATTGCAACGTATAATCGTCGAGCCTCACGCGGCCATAATCCATCGCAACAGTCGTATTAGCTTTAATCCGCTGCTCGTCGGGCGATGAGGTGGCTTTATCGGTATTAACAGCATTAATATCCGATAATGATCGAATAAAGGTGCTTTTGCCCGTGTTAAAGGCTCCGGTGATCACGAGCTTAAATGGTTCCACAGGAATGCTCCTTTCATTTAGCGCAAGCTCAGCGCCCAACGGTACACATCTTCATAACGCGTTGCGGCGGTATCCCAGCTAAAATCGTGGCTCATAGCGCGCCGCATAAAATAGCTCCAATCATTCGGGTAGCGATAGGCGGCCAAGGCGCGGCCTAAAGCATGCAGCATGGCCTCGACGTTGTAGTCGCTAAAGACCACCCCAACGCCTTCTGGTTGGCTCATATCGGGCACGGTATCGACCAAGCCGCCAGTTGCCCGCACCACCGGAATCGTGCCATAGCGCATGGAAATCATTTGGCTCAAGCCGCAAGGCTCAAAGGCCGAGGGCATGAGAAAAATATCGGCCCCAGCATACACCCGTTGTGCTAAGGGCGCATTAAATCCAATATAATTTGCGACCCGATCAGGCGCATAGCGGCTGGCATCGCGAAAGGCATCTTCGTAGGGGCCATAGCCCGAGCCAAGCACCATCAATTGAGCATCGGTGTCAGCAATAATTTGGCCCAAGCCTTGCACAATCAGATCAATCCCTTTTTGGCTATCGAGCCGCGAAACAACCGCCACCAATGGTACATCAGCGCGCTCTGGCAGGCCAACCTCACGTTGCAGCGCTGCCTTACACACCGCCTTGCCAGCCAAATCATCAAGGCTAAATGGCTGGGCAATATGCTGGTCGGTTGCTGGGTCAAAGTGCCGTGGATCGATCCCATTCAAAATCCCAATTAAGCGATCAGAACGCTCGCGGAGCATGTGGTCTAGCCCAAAGCCATATTCAGGCCGCTTAATTTCCTCGGCATAGGTTGGGCTGACGGTCGTAATCACATCGCTGGTATACAGCGCTTGCTCCATCAAATTGAGATCGCCAAAGGCATCGTAGACCCCAACCAAGGGCCAAGCGTCGTTGGCAAAGCGTCCTTGATGAGCCAAATTGTGAATTGTAAAGACCAAGGCAGGCCGCGCAGCGTTGCCCCAAGCAATCCGAATGGCGGCGGCGGCATGCCAATCGTGGGCATGAATCACATCGGGCCACCAATCCATTTGGCGGCAAGCTTCGAGCGCTGCGTGGCAAAAGAGGCCAAAACGCACATCATCATCGCCATGGCCATAAATCGTGGTGCGCGAGCCAAAGAAATATTGATTTTCAATAAACCAAGTATGCTCATCAGCAGTGGCCCAAAGTTGACATTCTTCCGTGCGCCAATCCAAACGAACTGGGAAATTATCGCGTAACTGCCCCAAATTCCAGCGCAAAGGGTCGATCGTACCATAGCGTGGGATCACGAGCCGAACATCAAGCCCCCGGCGACGAAGTGCCTCTGGCAATGCACCCGCCACATCGCCCAACCCCCCAACCTTGACAAATGGAACGCTTTCCGCTGCCAGAAACAAGACCTTCATGGTTGCCCCTTTGCGCTCGCAACAGGAAAGGGCATCCTGTGCTTGCCTGCATTATACTCGTTCAGTTGGCTTGATAGAAGATCGCGTTTGTTGACGGTTGGAACTTAGCAATTAACCGCCTGGACTAATGACGGACGATCCCAACGAACAACAGCAAATGGTTGATGCATCTGCAACACTCGTTGCTGCACGCTCGCAGTATTGGGTGCGTTCAATTGAGTTTCGGCCACAATTCGATAGTATTCATAGCCAGTGATTGCTGCTCGCTGAGCCAGTTGCTGCCATTCACGCTGGGCTGTTGCTCGCTCGCCAATTGCTTCGCTAATCAGCGCCGCCAAACAGGCATAATCCAGGGCAGCTTCGCCATTACCTGTTGGCGGCAAGGTTTGGTTCATGAGGCTATAAGCCTGCTCAGCACCGTCGTCGAGCAAACTCAAGAGGAGGGTATGACGTTGCCATGCGATCTGCAAGCCGCTATTCTTTTGGCCATTTGCCAGCGCCGCAAGCTGCTCAAGGCCTTGGCGCGCTGCTGCAAACTCAGCCCGCAAAAGCCAACACAGCACCGCTGTATCGAGCATTGCCCCGCGAAATAGTGGCTCGCCACTAGCCCCAAGCAGCTGCAAATTTTGGATAATCATGTGTTGTGCTTGTTCAGTTTGGCCTAAGGCGAGCAAGGTAATCGCCGTTTGGTTGCGCGAATTGAACCAGCCTTGTTGATCGGCGATCTGTTGTTTGAGCGCACAGGTTTGTTCGAGGGTTGTTAAGGCAAGCTGAGGCTGACCACGCATCAACTGAATAATGGCTTGGGTGTGTTGCATCCGTGCTTGGGCATAGCGATCGCCAATTTGGATTAAGCCAGTTACTGCCTGTTCAATCGTCGCTTCTGCCTGTTTCAAATCGCCTTTGGTATAGTAAATATTAGCGAGGTTGGCCAAGGCCCGCGGGCGCACCCGATCCAAGCGAGCAAGCTTGGTTTGGGCCAACACATCGTGCCAGGTTTGAATACTGGCCTCGATTTCGCCAGTATATTGCTGCACAATCGCTAAGGTTCCGCCAGCCCGTGCCCGAATTTCGGCCAGCGTTGTAATGTGGGTCGCATCAAGTTGGTTGGCCAACCCAATTGCATGTTCGGCGGCTACCCGGGCAGGGCCAAATTGCGATTGCAGCAACAGGGCCTTGCTGAGGGCCATCTGCAATAAGCCATGTAAGCGAATTTCCTCAGCATCAAGGTTGGCAAGTGTTTGTTCGAGCACGCTTTGGGCAGCAGCAGCCTGATTGAGATGGAGCATTGCGCCAGCTAAGCGCCAAACCAAATCCGCTCGTTGGGTTGGTTGCCATGCCACAACCAAGGCTTCGCGATAGATTGCCTCGGCGGCGCTGGCTTGGCTGGTTGCCATTAAAAACTCGCCATAGGTTTGGAGCCATTGCAATAAGCAGCCTGGATGCTGCTGCTCCACACTTGAGCGAATGGTTTGCAACATTTCAGCAGCAGTGCTAGCCAAACCTTGCTGAATCAGCCGATCGCGGTGTTGCTGCAAACAATCCAAGGCAGCTGGAATAGCGGCGGCAGCGATCGCATGCTGGGCGGCACGAATCGGATCAAGTGCTTGTAAGGCATTGGCTAATTGATGGTGCAAGCCTTTGCGGCGTGCAGGTTGACTACGCAGTTGGGAATCCATATAATCTTGAACCAATGGCAAAACAGTGGCATGGCTCGGCGTATCAATCAACTGACGGCGGGTCAAATCGCTCAGCGCTTGGTGCCATTGATATGGCCCATCGACCGCAAAGCTACACTCCATCGGCCATTCAGCGTGCAAATTCAGTGGCTGAGCAGCAACCGCCAAAAGCGTCAGCAAGCGTTCGCTACTACTTGGTAATTGACGAAGCATCTGTTCAAGCACAAAACTGGCAATCTGTGGCTCATCAATCAAATGCTGCAAGCCGGCAGCGTCAATCCCATCAACCAATAAGCCAATCGTTAACCGCAATAACCCAGGATTTGCCTGGGTGCGTTCGATCACATGCTGGCTTGTTTCAACGCCATAATGCTGGAACAACGCTCGAGCCTCAGCAGGCTCAAATCCATGCAAGCCCCAATAATGAAATCCTTGCAAATTGAATTGCTCACGGCTCAGCACCAGCATGTGGCTGTTGGTTTTTTGGGCTAGCTGCTCAAGCATCAGGCGTAGTTGGGGCTGATCGATCAAAAGTTGGGCATTATCAAAGCACAGTAAGGCCGGAATCTGGTGCAAGCCATGGATTAATAGCCCTAGTTGGCGCTCAAAACTCAAGCCAAGCTCGCCATCGTTGGGCAGATGCAGCAATGGTTCAACTTGGCTAGCACCATGGCTCAGCAAAAAAAGTGCCAATTGGCAGATCAAAATCTCGCTTGTAAGGTTAATGGTGGCGGTGAAACTAAACCAAAAGCAGCGCTCGCCCCAACGTTGTGCCAGCTGGCTGGCGATCACCGTTTTGCCAACCCCAGCCAGCCCATTCACCATCAAACAGCGTTCGCTGGCTAAACGTTGCTGAAGTTGACTGGTGGCCTTGCGCTCAATCAAGCAGTTTGGCAACGGTGGCGGTAGCTCAAGCAAACCAAGCTCGCTCTGCTGCTGCTCGATTTTTCTGCTTAGCGTGACATTTGCCCCAACCAATGGCTCGCCGCGGGCTGCCGCTGCTAGCTCCAACAAACGCGCCACACTCGTTGGATCATCATTCAGATCAAGGGCTGGCACTATTAATGCTACCACGCTGGTTAGGTCGGGCAAGCGTTGATTATTTTCCAAGCGCGAGATATGGGCCTCGCTATAGCCCGTCGCAATTGCCAAATCGCGCTGAGTGAGTCGCGCTCTGCGCCGCAGAAAATGGAGCAGTGCTCCGAACGTCGCAAACGAATCGAGCTTAACTGCTGACATGAGAAGCCTCCTCAATGGTGTGGAAAGTGTTCAGGTCACCAAATCGTCATTCATGTGGCATTAAGAGGAGTACGTACTGCGAGTATTTCTCGTTACTTGCTTGAATAAAGGGCAGCTATTTGGCAAGAATTGTCATATTTTGCAGCGTGAAGTTTGCTATGCTAACGCGCAAACAAGCTTGAGCAGCTAAACCAAAGGAGTTGCCCAATGCGCCGAATTGTGCGCCGCACAGTAACCACGGTTACAACAATTACCACGACCATCACGTGGCAAGAAACTGCGACCGATCAAGCAAGCAAGCCTGAAATAAGCCCTGAGCAGCCGCCTAATTTTGAGCAGAGCATTCAAATCGTAAGCAATCACGCAAATTCGTTTGGCCCGCTTGAGGCCGAGCCAAACCCAATTGGGTAATTCGTAGCAAGGTCTAGTCGATTGAACAACTAGACGTTATCGATGGAGAACATTCCATGAGCAACGATCAATATTCCAACCAACCACCAGTTGATCCCAATCAACAACCATATCAGCCCTATAACCAAGCGCCGCCAAATCAGCAGCAACAGCAACCATATCAGCCCTATAATCAACCACCACCAGACCAACAACAACCGTATCAACCCTACCAGCCTTATAGCCAAGGGCCACAAACCCAACCCCAAGGCCAATTTGTCGTGCCCAGTAGCGATCAATTAGTAAGTGGCTTTAAGGGCTTATCGCAAGGGCGGCGCTTGGCAATTGGCGGTGGTCTCGTAGCGTGGATTAGCTATTTCTTGCCCTGGTATCATGTGCGATCAACCCTTGTTAATGTCAATGAAACAGTGAATGGGATAACTGGTTTCTTACCATCGCTTGGCTTTCTCCTGCTCAGTGCTATCCTCGCTAGCTTAATTGCGCCGCTTTTTGGCAAACATATTTATCCGCTAATCCAACGCACTCTTAATCTAACATTCGGTAAAGCAGTTTTTCTTGCCAATGCAGCAGTCTTGGCTATGGCCTTAATTGGTGGCTTGATCGCGAAGCCAGATAATAGTGGCTTTGCAGAGATTGATGCTGGCTTCAGTTTTGGCTTCTATTTGGCAATTTTGGCCTTGGGTGCAGCCACAGCTGGCGGCTGGATGATGCAACAAAATCGCGAATAACCCTCAATAGCGTTTAATCGATTACATTAATCGTATGCCCCAGCCATACTGCAAATACTTGGCTGGGGTATTTGTTTAATCAATTCACGGCTTGGTCTTTTCAGCAAACCCAGCATGCTCGGCATTGGGCAGGCCTAAAAAACCATTGACGGTTGCTGGTCGCCAGGGCAGCCGAAAAGTGCGCAGAATTCGTTCGAGTGCAGCTCGATCTTGTTTGGTAGTTGTGAATAGTTGCTGACCAATCCAGAGCACCACTTTTGCGTGAATATCTGCACGCTCAATCGTCGATTTCTTATAGCGCAAAGCGCCCAAGGCCAGCATTAAGAGTGCTGCAACATCGTAATCGTTCAAGGCTGCATCTTGGCCTTCAAGGTAGGCAAGGCATTGCTCAGCAAGCTGAATGCGCTCACTCAACGGTCGCCGATACAGCATCAAGGCACAATCGAACCAATAGCTATGGGCTAGCCCAAGCGCATTATAGGTTTCAATCAGGCGCAGATTGTTGACGCTGACGGTAGCAATCAGCCATGCATACATTGTTTCAGGAACCTGCTGCGCAGTTTGGGTCATAACGAATGCTGCTGTTAATTTCACCAATGGCTCCTGCGCTTGATCAAATGTCTCGCTCACCCACGCTAGCGCTGCCAGATCGGCGCTCGCCCAAGCAACAAACTGATAGCTCGCCTGTAGCAACGGTCGCTGCTCTGCCAGCGCACATGGCAAAACCGCTGCCCACAACCCGCCATCAACTGCTACACAACAAGCAACAATCCGCAAGATTGTCTGCGCAAACTGCTCATCAGGGTCATGCAACAATGGCAGCAGGTTGGGAAATTCCTCAATAACTAATGCGTAGGGGATTATGCGCGCGCTATCAGCACCATAGTGCGCTCTAAATGTCCCATTATCGTAGACAAAATAGAACCAAGGAGTCCGTGATGGGTGGGCGGGAGCGATGGATTCAACAATCTGCATCACCAAGTCGCTGATGTAAGTTCGCGAGTAGCCCTTAGCCGTAAACAGCTTACTCAGCAGATAGGGAAAGGCCTCCAATCCCGCAGTCGAGACCGAGCGAAAACCCACGAATGGTTTCTCTAACGCTGCATACGCCTTGTCAACCACTGTTGGATCAGGATGAATCAGATTGCGCAGCTGCTGCGCTGTATCAAGCCTATTATGACCAGCATCATAGTGCTGGTAGATCGTACTCCATGGAATGTGGTCAAGCTCATCGCTCATATCTACCTCTCTTGGTTGCTAAGAATATGCATCAATGATTATTGTAGCGCTTCATGCTAAGCTGTGCTAAAAAGCGAAACCTGCGCAGCAAAGGAACTGTATGCAATCGAAAATCTACGTGGCGTTACAATTTATCTGTTTGGGGTTGTTGGCGGCAAGCACACCGTTGTACAATGTACCAAACTTGTGGTTTATTGTGTTTGGGCTGGGCTTTGGCTTGGGCATATGGGCCATGATCAGCATGCGGCTCAATAATTTATCGATTATGCCTGAACTGCTTGTAACAGCTCAATTAACCGTCCATGGTCCCTATCGCTGGATTCGCCACCCAATGTACACTGCCTTGGCGCTCTGTAGCTTGGCGTGGGTGATGGTTGATCCTCGGCTTTGGCGCTGGTTGGTTTTGGCAATGTTGCTAATCGATTTGTGGCTCAAAGCGCGTTACGAAGAGCAATTGCTCATCCAGCGCTTTGCCAATTATGCTGTCTATCAACAACGCACGAAGCGCTTTATTCCGTGGCTGGTGTAGCCAACACAACCACATCGGGATAGCGCGGATGAACCTTCAGGCTAAGGTATTGGTTGCGGCGTGGCGTTTGGGCATTATGAAGATAACGATAGAGCGTTACTTGGCGAGTTGGCTGATTGGGCTGATTAATTTCAACCTGCAACCGATATTCGCGTTCGGTAATTCGATTTGAAAAGCCCCGCGCACGGCGATGTTTCCAGCCAGTTGGTGCAACATCGACGATCCGGCCTTGCACCAGCAGGCCAATTTTTTCTGCTTCGCGATAACGTGGTGGCTTGAGTGCCCAACGCGTCGCCACATATATTCCTATTCCAAAACCTACACAGCCAAGCACCGTTACAACAATAAAGAAGGTTGGATATTTGCGGGGATCGATTACAAAAATTGAGCCAATGTTGAAAATTAGATACCCAATAATCGTACCAAGCATCGCCAACATCAACCGCCCAGCCGTTTGCGACGAACCCATATTAGCCTCACTTATTGGAGAATGAAACTCAATGGTTGCGCTCGATCAATTACAACCCTTAACTGAACGAACGTTTTGGTTGCCCGCTGATAGCCGCACCGATCGCCCAATGTTGGGCTTAGTGGTGGGCGATCGCGAGTGTTTATTAATCGATGCAGGCAATTCGCCCGCTCACGTTGGCTTATTATGCCAAGCGATTCAGGCCCAAGGCTTACCGCAACCAACGAGCCTCGCCATCACTCACTGGCATTGGGATCATGTGTTTGGCATGGCAACCCTCAACTTACCAAGCTACGCCTCGCAGGAAACCGACCGCATTTTGCGCGTGTTGGCAACCCTCGATTGGGGCGATGCAGCTTTGGATCAACGGGTTGAGGCTGGACTAGAAATCGCATTTTGCCGCGATATGATCAAGGCCGAAATGCCCGAGCGCAGCCAGTTGCAGATTGTGCCAGCAACCAGCACCATCGCCCAGCAATTAAGCCTTGATTTAGGTAATTGTTCTGCCGAATTAATCGTCGTTGGTGGCGATCATGCCCACGATTCAATGATTGTGTTTGTTCCAAGTCAAGCGGTAGTCTTTTTGGGCGATTGTATCTACGACGACCTGTATCATGGAGCAAGACGCTTAACCAGCAGCCAACTTTTCCCTGTATTAGATCGTTTATTGGCTTTTCCAGCCAAATATTATTGCGCAAGCCACCATGGCCAGCCACTAACGCGGGCTGAATTTGAGGCCGAAGCTCAGCTTTTACGCCAAATTGGCACCATCGTAATCCAGTTTGGCCCTGAGCCTGAGCTAATTTTGGCCCAAATTAGCCAACAATTCGATAACCTATTAACCGAAGATCATCATGCAATTATGGCAGCATTTTTGGCAGGCTTGGCGCTGCCCGAAGTTGCGTCGATTTATTAAACAAAAAGCGTGCTGGAGCTATCCAGCACGCTCAGCTTTAGGCTTGTTCGGATTTAACCTCGTGCACAGCCTCAAGCGAATAATCCAATTGATCGATATGTGGTGGCTCTTTGGCTTTTTGAACGATGATGCTAGCGCGTTGCCACAATGTTGAAATTGCTTTGGCCAAGCCCACCAAACCTAGCCCAGCCACAATCGCGATAATAATCGGCATTGTGCCTCCAGCCTACAATTAAACAAACGGCGTACTGAAAGAAATCCAGTACGCTGTTGTAGATTTATTGATCTTCGGCCTTCACCTCGCGGCCTTGATCCATCGAATAATGACCATGATCGATGTGAGGGGCTTCGCCAGCTTTTTGCACAACGACCCCAATTTTGAGTAGCAGCATAATCAAACCACTAATGCTGATTAAGCCCAAAATAACGAAACAGCCAATCCAAAACAGTGACATACACAATCCTCCTATAGTATTCCGGTCAATGCGTGAGCGCTAGAACTCACCCAAGCTCTAGCCCGTCAATCCGACCAATAGTGCTTGACGAGCGATCCGAGCGGGTGTAGAATGCGCCTAGCTAACGTGCCGGATCAACGTTGATTGTGGTACGCTCCAATCATCCGTGCAGGTTGCACGGTTTTTTTGTTTGGAAAATATCAATGATTGTACCATCACCGCAAATCCGTGCAACGGTGCCTTTCCAATTAGGCGACTTGGCTTTGACAATTCGTCCGGCCATGATGGATGATCTTGGGCCAATGCTGCAATTGCAGGCGCTGGCATTTGCCGATAAATTTAGCTCGGCTTTTGGCAAGCGCGGGGTGCAACGCGGCGTTGCGGCCTTACATCAATCGCATCAAATGCAAGGGCCAAGCAGCTTACAGGGAATGTACGTCATGTTAGCTGGCAGCGAAATTGTAGGCACAATTACGTTGCGCACAATCGAGATGCGCCCAGACGATGTTGGCTTGGTTGAGCAAGCGTTTTTACGCGAGCTTGGCGCTTGGGGCGCGTTTCGTGCTGTCCATGCGCTTTCGCAAATCGACCATCGAATTGGGCGGGATGAAGGTTTTATTAGCGACGTTGCGGTTGCTGAACGCTATCGCCGCCGAGGCATTGCCCAAGCCATGATGCAACATAGCATGACCATTGCCCGTGAACTTGGCAAACGCAAACTCGGCTTATACGTCAGTGCCTCCAATCATAACGCGCGCGCTTTATACCGTAATTTGGGCTTTAGCGAGGGCGAGGTGCGCCGCTCATGGTGGAACGCCCTGTTTCTCGGTGAACGCCGCTGGATTTATATGTCGTATAATCTTAGAGAGACTTCCGCATAACCGAGGAGCCTCTTTTGATCAAAGGCGATCAATTAGAAAGGAACAAGTCAATGGCTGACTCTCATCGCAACGCATTCGAGAACGCTCAGCGTCAATTCGATCTCGCTGCTGAAAAGCTGAATCTCGACCAAAGCTTGCGTCGAGTTCTTCGCGTCCCTCAACGTGAATTAAGCGTCAATTTCCCAGTCAAGATGGACAATGGTGAGATTCAAGTGTTTAGCGGCTATCGCGTCCAACACAACGTCTCACGTGGCCCAGCCAAAGGCGGGATTCGCTATCACCCAGCAGTCGATATCGATGAAGTTCGCGCGCTCGCGATGTGGATGACCTGGAAATGCGCACTGGTAAATATTCCCTATGGCGGCGCAAAAGGTGGGGTCATTGTCGACCCAACAAAATTATCCCAAAGTGAATTAGAACGATTGACGCGGCGTTTTGCAACCGAAATTAGCATTTTGGTTGGCGCTGAAAAAGATATTCCAGCTCCCGATGTTGGCACCAACGGCCAAGTGATGGCTTGGTTTATGGATACGATCTCGATGCATCGTGGCTACACTGTGCCTGCCGTGATTACGGGCAAGCCAGTTGAAGTTGGCGGTTCGTTGGGGCGGGTCGAAGCTACTGGGCGCGGGGTTAGCATTGTGGCCCGCGAAGCAGCCAAACACCTTGGCTTGCGCATCGAAGGCGCAACCGTGGTTATTCAAGGCTTTGGCAATGTGGGTAGCGTTACCGCCGATATGATGCAGCGCATGGGCAGCAAAGTGATTGCAGTCAGCGATGTTTCTGGCGGCTACTACAACCGCAATGGCCTGAATATCCCCGAAATGATTGCCTATACCAAGCAAAACCGTTCGCTCGAAGGCTATCAAGCAGCTGGCATCGAACGGGTCAGCAACCAGCAAATTCTCGAACTTGAGTGCGATATTTTGGCTCCTTGCGCCTTGGAAAACCAAATTACCGAGGAAAACGCTGGCCGGATCAATTGTAAATTGCTGGTCGAAGGCGCAAACGGTCCAACTACTCCCGAAGCTGATGATATTTTGTTTGAACGCGGCATTTTCGTCGTGCCCGACATCTTGGCTAACGCTGGCGGTGTGACAGTTTCCTACTTCGAATGGGTCCAAGGCTTGCAAGAATTCTTCTGGACCGAAGAAGAAATTAACAACAAGCTTGAGCGCATCATGCAGCACAGCTTTGAATCGGTGTTGGCCCAAACGCTGAAACACAAAGTTTCAATGCGCATGGGCGGCTATATGGTTGCTGTGGCCCGCGTTGCCGAAGCAACTCAAATCCGTGGCATCTACCCATAAACAATCCTGGCAGCTCCTCGCTCATGCACATGGGCGAGGAGTTTTATGTTTAAATATCAAGGATGAAGGATGAGGGATGAAGGCAAAAATCAAAAGTCAAAAAAGAACAGAGAGCATAGGATTAGGGGTCGGGGGTCGGGGACTAGACGAGGGCAAACGCAACCTTCGTGCTCTTCGTGCGCTTCGTGGATCAGCTTTTAACGCAGCGGCGCAGAGAAGCGATGGATATGGGCTATGGGCTTTTGGCTATGAGAAATTAATAATCTGCGCCAATCTGTGGCTAAAACGTCCTTCGCGATCTTCGCGGTCTTCGCGGTTTCATTCCCTTCGTGTCCTTCGTGTTCTTCGTGGATCGATCTTAACGCAGAGGCGCAGAGAACGAGGGCTATTGGCAGTAGACTTTGGGCTGGCAAGAACATAATCCTAAGCATCTGTGCCAATCTGTGGCTAAAAATACTCATTCGTGTAATTCGTGAAATTCGTGGCTAAAATACTTAATCTTCGTGTCCTTCGTGCGCTTCGTGGATCAATTAATGAGAAGGAGCTACCAATGACTTCACGGATCGAAATTCTCCAAGGCGATATTACGAAATTTACAGGCGCGGCAATCGTTAATGGTGCCAATGAATGGTTGCTTGCAGGCGGCGGCGTAGATGGAGCGATTCATCATGCTGCTGGTGACGAATTACAGGCTGAATGCGATCAATTAGGTGGTTGCGAAACTGGCCAAGCCAAAATCACCAAAGGCTACCGTTTGCCCGTTCGCGCCATTATCCACACAGTTGGGCCAGTTTGGCAGGGTGGCAACAAACACGAAGCTGAATTATTGAGCGCCTGCTATCAAAATAGCCTTGAACTTGCCGCCAAGCACCAGCTCGAAACTATCGCCTTTCCCGCAATTAGCTGTGGCATTTATGGCTATCCGGTCGAATTAGCCGCACCGATTGCCATCCACACCGTCACCAACTTCCTAGCAACCAATGCCATCCCCAAAAAAGTCACCTTCATCTGCTTTGAATCGGCAATCTATCACGCCTACTGCACCGCGTGGGCTGCCTATCAAGCTAGCCAAAAGCACGCAACCCATAGTACAGAGCTATAGCTAGAGCGCCAATCAATTAATCAACCAAGTACCAGAAGCAGTACTAGACCGCGGGATATGGACAGCTAGGAAGGTTTCTAAATGGCGTTCCCGTCATTCTCGTAGTACTGACCTAACCCGAATTGGGGCCAAAAATCCCTTGATTTATCAGCATTTCTCATGCAAAATTAAAGCCTAATCTGTATCTAAATAGATGTGGGATAAATTTCAGCCAGAAAGACCTTTTGAGACTACGTTATAGCTTCTGACAAGCATGCCTTGGTGGCACAAGGGAAAGGACAAGCAAATGATCCTATATCGACCTGTTGGGTTACAAGAATTAACGTTAATTGCACAAGCGGGCTATCGTTCATTCCCAGCACAATTGGCCGAGCCACCAATTGCTTATCCAATTCTCAACTTGGATTATGCGAGCCACGTTGCCAAAGATATTAAAACCCGCGAAGTTAATGCTGGCTATGCAGGTTTTGTGGCCGAATTTGAAATTAGCGAGCAATATGCCCGCCAATTTGCAGTCAAATCGGTTGGCCTGCGCCACCGCCATCGCGAGCTTTTAGTCCCAAGCGAAGAATTCCACAATTTCAATACCCGCATTCTTGGCCATATCAAAGTTGTTGCCGCCTTCTATGGCAAGCTTTTTCGCGGCATGGTCAACCCCACAACCGAGCTACCAACCTTTATCTCGCCAGTGTTGTAACGAATAAGGCCCCTACCCAACGAGGTAGGAGCCTTCGTTTATTCATGAAAAGCGCCAACTGGTAAAAAATCAAGATACTTCAGCACCGCTCCATCATCAAGGAATGGCGGTGAGAAGACTTGAAGCGGCAAAATTAATTGTTGGCGTGGGTTTTGCGCCTGTTGATAGCTCATCAGCGGTTGAATGACCAAAAACTCGGTTGGTAATTGCTCAATTCCATGCAGTTGGAAAAAAATAGTTTGGGTTTGTTGCGGTTGAAGCTCAATTGTTGCGCTGACTAAAGTTGGAAGCGGCTGTGGTGGAGCATCACCAAGCACTGGTTGCAGCGCAACTGCTCCATCTTGTGCCAAATGCAGGCTTGCAGAAAGCGTATAGGTCGAGCTGCTGATCGTGCTATCAAACACCCGAATCGATTGATCAGTTGGATTAATTAATTCAACCTCAAAACGCTCTGGTTTGCCAACCGTCAGCACACTATGACTACCCATTTTGAGCGGCGCAGTTGGCAAATCAAGAATGTTTAGTTCCCAATCGCCAACGTTCAGCGTTTGCTCACGTTGCTGTTCATCAAGATAGCGCACTTGGTTAAACCGATAAATACCTGGCTCAAGCCCATCAAGCATCGCCAACACTGAAAAAAAGCGATAGTTGGTTGTGGCTGGCGATGGAGTAAGTGTGACCGATTGGGTGGATAATTCGCCATGATCACTCAACAAGGTTAATTGATTGAATTGAATTTCGCTGCTCCGCCGCGGTTCGCCCACATCAATAAATGCTAGCTGAATTGGCACAACTTCATGGGCTTTCGCGCTGATTAATCCAATAAATTGCACTGCATAGCGCCCAGATCTATACCAAGCATCGTTTGATGCCTGGGTTGCACAACCACTTAATAGAAATATAGATAGAATCCATATTCGTATAAAACGTAACATTATGCCTCCTGTTAAAGCAGTTTAGGCATTGTGATTATCTTAAATTCAAGATAATCACAATGCCTAAAATTAGTTTTACTTTGAACTAAAAAGGTACTGACTTAAAGATTCTGGTATACCATTGGCCTGCCCATGCCGTTCCATCTTCACGATGCGAGAAGAAACATGTGCCACCGCCAAGGATTGCACAGGTGTACCAGTCTGTATGCACATTCATATCGGTAATATGGTAAAAATCATCATATTTGACGACTTTGCGCTCGCCAGCCGCCACAGGAAAGCTATAGGTAAATGTTTGGCTTGATGAATACGTTACATCATAGCCAACTGTGCCTTTAATCGGTGCTTTATCAAAGCCAATACTCACCCCAAATTTATGGCTCCATGTTTGCGATTCTGAGGCCGATAAAGTACACGGCCCGACACAACCACGCCCTAAATCAATTATATAAAAACCATCCCAACGGCCAGTAATTGCATCAGCAAAATGAAAATGCATTGCTGACGCAGCATGATTCGGTTGATCATTGGCACAGTCTGAATTTAATCGTTCATCATGTTTGATCCACGTTGGGCCGCTAAATGCTTCTTCTTTGATTTCGCGACCAGTTGTGGGCGATTTTCCTAATGCAGGCGTTGGGAGTTCAGCATTAATCGGCACTTCATGATTATCACAATCACTTTGGATAATTTGATTTGATTGAGGCAATTCATTTGCCTCAATCGAAACTGGATTCAGCGAAAATAAATTGAACATCAGGAACAAGCAGCTGAGCAATCCTAACTGTTTCATCATCGAAGCCTTCCTCACTACATACACTATTGTCAGTATTGAGCAATAGTTAAGTAGTATGTTATAGTGGTGGCAGCATCCTCGCTAGCGTACAAACACCTAATTTTTAATGTTAATTTAATGGTGAGGTTGTGATGAGAGATTATCTTCAGATTACCATGTGTGCTGAACATGGGTTTGCAGCAACATTATGGCTTGCCCTGTTATCAGACATTTTCCATATTCAATATCATTTGATCGATGATCTTCAACATATTCCAACGCAAACTGATATTCTTTTCATCTTTAACAAACCTTCAACAGCCTTTCTGAAAATCAAACAATATCGTATTTATAGGATCAACGATTGGGATTTAAATGCATTGCTCAACGAGCTAATTGCAAAATACAGTTATTTTTGCAAATTCGATTATCAAACAATTAAAGAATTCACTAAAAGAGAATATAGTATCTTTATGGAAATCTGTGCTGGCTTGAGCAATCGCATGATCGCCGAAAAATTTCAACTGAGTGAACGAACTGTTGAAGGGTTTGTTGCCAGAATCTTACAAAAAACCGGACTTAAAAATCGCCATGAAATTATTGTGTTTTACTATAAGTTTATTTATCCAATTAATCGAATTATTAAACGTGATGATTTTATTGGAAAATATCCCGTTTTATAGCAATATAGACTCCAAAACCAATCACAATTACTAAACCTAGCCCAAATTCATCGATCACATACGGCGTGACGCTATTTTTGCTGGTCAGTGGATTAAAAACGGTTTGGATAAAAATGTTATGGCTAGCATGCAACAACACTGCTGGCCAAACACTGGCTGTTTTCATGCGCAGCCACATCAGCACAAAACTCAGGCCGATGACCAAACCGGTAAAACAGAGCAAGCCAAACCACAATGGCGCGCCAGCATTGTTGTATTCGACCAGCAAAATTGCTGGATAATGCCAAATTGCCCAAATAATGCCGCTAATGGTGGCAGTTGCGGCGAACGAATAGCGTTTCAGCAACTCTGGCACCAAAAAACCGCGCCAGCCCAGTTCCTCGCCAAAAGCTAGCAAGGCCGAGCGCAAAATGCCCACGCTTGCAGTTTCGGCCAGATAGGCCCAGAATGCGCCGATTGTCAGCGGCGTGGCTAAACCAACGTGGGTTGCCAAGGCTTGCAACGAAAACCCGCCAATGCCACTCAGCCAAACCACGCCATACACCAACAAGCCATAAGCCAACGGCAAACCATAACTTAGCAATAAATCTTTGGCGGGTGCGACATTCCAACCTAAGCCTTTTAAATTGCGTTCAAAGCATAATTGGGTGCTGATTGCGGCCAAGGCTGGGCTAAATATTACGCCGAAGCCAAACGCCGCTTGCGGATTGGGGCCAACTAAAAAAGCGTAGCAAATCGTGGTCAAAACGGTGGTTATGAACAAAAATGTGATAATTTTTGGGCCTGATTTGGCTGCTTGGGCTGATTGAAGCTGGTTCACAAGCAATGCTCCTACGTTCAAAAAATGCATAATTTGAGCATAGGTGTGAGCTGTCATAAACCAATCCCAAGTTTGTTGTAGAACTGTCGCAAAAGCGAGGCTGCCAACACTGAGCAAAAAGCGCGTATGATAGGCGGCGTAGCATATGGCCAACCAACCATTGCTCCAATTGGGTTTGAACTTAGTGCGAAGGAGCATTGTATGAAAACGATTGGCCTGATCGGTGGAATGAGCTGGGAATCGAGTGTCAGCTATTATCAGGTGCTCAACAACACAATCAAGCAGCGCTTTGGAGGCTTACATTCGGCCAAATGTGTGCTCTATTCGGTCGATTTTGCCGAAATTGCCGCCTTGCAAAAAGCCGATCAATGGGAAACCGCTGGTGAGATTTTGGCTCAAGCTGCCCGCAATTTGGTTGCTGCTGGCGCAGAATGTATTGTGCTTTGTACCAATACAATGCACTTAGTGGCGACGGCGATTGAGCAAGCAGTTGAAGTGCCATTTATCCATATCGTCGATCCAACCGCAGCCGCGATTCAAGCCCAACAATTGCGGACGATTGGCTTGCTTGGTACACGTTTCACGATGGAGCACGATTTTTATGCTGGGCGCTTGCGCGAACGTTATGGTTTGGGAGTCGTCACGCCTGGCTTAGAACAACGCGATGAAGTGCATCGGATTATTTTCGATGAATTATGCCTTGGCAAAATCGAAGCGCACTCAAAAGCCTATTATTTAGCAGTCATCAACGATTTGGTGGCAGCTGGCGCCGAGGGCATTATTTTGGGCTGTACCGAAATTGGCTTGTTGATTAACCAAGCTGATTGCGCTGTGCCGCTCTTCGATACAACGCTGTTGCATGGCCAAGCAGCAGTAGCGTGGAGCTTAGAAAAATAGCACAAATTTTTCAAGGTTGTGACACTGATTGTCACAACCTTGAGCGATACTTAACCCCGATACGAGTATATGTAATAAGGGGTTGAGCTATGGCAACAATCATGACGGCGCAACGGCAGGAACGACGACATCTAACCACGGGAATACGGGTTGGTCGGGCGGTGATGCTCATGCCAGAATTGGTGGTGTTTCCAGCGCTCTGTGGCTTGTACTTTTTAACCAATCAAGCAGTTGGCGTGGCTTTGCTCAGCGAGCTTTTGATTGGCTTATTCGTTGCTCGCATCGCCTTAGTTTGGTACGCAGGCCGGGCTTGGTCGCATGGTTCGTATGCCCAAGCAGAACGCTTGGTCTTGTGGTCACTGCGCATTTATCCCGATTCTGCTGACGCTTGGTTGGCTATGGGTTCGATCCAATTGGCCCAAGGCGAAACCGAAGCCGCGATCAAAGCCATCGAACGTGCTGACCAATTGTATCCCTTTCATGCACCGATTTATTTGGAAATGAGCCGTGCACTCGCTGCCCATGGCGATTGGAACGAAGCCCGCCATTATGCCAGCATGGCCTTGGTGTTGGATGAGCAATTGGCCTTGAGCTATAGCCACAATGCCTTGTTGAGCTTGCATTTTGACGAAGCCAGCCAAACCACCAAACAATGGATCGAGGCAGGCTTGGCCTTAGCGCCGCATGTCGCCGCCAAAGCCAGCCTGTATGTCGCGCGCGCCGAATTGGCATTCTTGGCCAACGAGGAGCGCCAAGTTCAATTGGCCTTGGATCAAGCAGAATTGCTCTTGAATGGTTGCCCAATTCCCCAACAAGCAGAATTACTCTATCGGATCGGCCAACTCCAACGCTCGTTAGGCCAAGTTGATGCAGCCCGCGCCAGCTTTGAACGGATCGAACATTCAGACCGCGAAGGCGGCTATGTCCATGCAGCATGGCGAGCCAAAGTTGAAACCAGCGTTATTTAAGTTGGCGCTGTTGATCAAAGCGGCGATAGGCCTCGGCTAAAAGCTCCACGGGATGGCGGGTTTCCAAACCCGTCCCGTGGCTAATTTGCCAACGACAGGTTTCGCTATCACAGAGCACCGTATCTGCAGCATGGGCGTTGGCCCACGCAAACAACGGCTTGCCCACATCCATCGCAATCCCATATTTTTCGGTTTTCAAGCCATACGTTCCGGCGATGCCACAACAAGCAGCTTGGCTACGATCAATCTTCAAGCCTGGAATATGCGCTAAAATATCACTCGCTGGCAGGCCAATGCGATGGGCTTTTAATTGACATGGCGGATGATAGGGCAGCGTTTCCTCAATCGCTCCCAAGTTGCGATCAAATTCCCCTGCTTGGTCGAGCAAGCGTAAATATTCAAAAATATCATAGGTTTGTTCGGCCACCAACTGAACCTCAGGATCATGCCAGCCCAACAATTCGGGCGCTTCGTCTTTGAGCGTCAAGGTACAACTGGTCGAGGTTCCAATCACCACATAACCTTGGCGAATCCATGGCAACAGTGAACGGACATTGGCAGCGTGATAGCGCCGCGCAGCATTAAACTCGCCATTCGAAAGCATGGGCAAGCCACAACAGCCTTGATTGGCTAAAACCACCTCACAGCCATTGCGGTTCAAAACCTCAAGCGCAGCTTTGCCAACGTGTGGCTCGTAATAATTGGTTGAGCAGCCATGAAAATAGACCACTTTGCGCGAAATTGTTGGCACAGCTGTTTGCTGGTGGGCTTGATTTTGGATCAAGCGCCGTTGTTCGAGCGGCACCAGCGCGGTGCTGCTGAGCCACGAACGCAGGCCATACGTCCAACGCAAGGGTGTAGCAGCGCGGGGCAGATGCTTGCGCGCCCAACCGCGCAACGTGTAGCCAGCCCACTGTGGCAGCGGCGCACGTCGATCGATTTTAAACAGCTTTTCGATCAACCAACGAATTGGCCGATTGGTCATCGTCCAGTTGGCGAGCGGCGCGAAAGGTGTACCAAGCATGCCCAGCAACTCCGAGCGCCCAAGCATGCGATTGCGCAAGGGCAAACCGTTTTCGCGCACCATCTGCGCTCGCGCTCGGGCGTTGAGTTCGGCGATTGGCACGCCAGTTGGGCAAACCTCGTTGCAAACTCGACAGCCAGAGCAATAATCGACCGAATGATCGGGCGAGTGTTCAGCCTGATCGTGTCGGAAGCGAGCTGCTTGCGGGCCAACATATTTGGGGCCAGGAAAGAGATCAGTCACCGCTGCAACCGGACATGCAGTAGTGCAGATATTACATTTAATACAAAAATCGAGCGATTGCTCCAAGCGAATTGATAATCGATCATCCATAACAACTAGCCTCAGTTGCGATTTAAAGCTATGGAATAACCTAAACCGCATTCTATAATAAAACGTTTACGTTTGTTTGTTGTCTTGACAAAGTACCAAATAGTTGCTAAAATCGGAGCCACTTACCAAGTAGGAGCTTCCAAATGAATCGTCCTTCGGCACTGACAGCTGATCTGAGTTTAATGCGAGAACTCAACCGCGCCCTGGTACTCCAGTTAATTCGGCGTGAAGGACGAATTTCGCGAGCCGATATTGCTAAGCATACCAAGTTAAGTCGTTCAACGGTTTCGAGCATCATCAACGATCTGATTGATGCCAGCCTGGTGACTGAAACTGGGATTGGAACCTCAAAAGGTGGCCGTCGGCCAATCATCCTCGAATTCAATTATCAAGCTAATTATATTATTGGGCTTGATGTTTCGCGCAATGCGGTTAGCGCCGTTATTACCGATTTGAACGCTCGGATCTGTTCACGCCGCCAAATCTCCTTTAATGTCAATGATGGCCCGACCGTTGGTATGCCGCTGATCAAGCAACTGATTAGCACAATGCTAACCGAATCGCCAGTTGGCAGGGGCCGAATTAGTGCGATTGGGGTTGGCGTGCCTGGCCCACTCGATTTTCGCAATGGTCGCACAATTGCGCCGCCAGTTATGCCTGGCTGGGATAATGTGCCGATTCGCGAAGAGTTAAGCCAAACCTTCCGCTTACCCGTATCAATCGATAACGATGCCAACTTGGCAGCCATGGCCGAATATCGGTGGGGTGCTGGCCAAGGTGCGCAAAACATGGTCTATTTATATATGAGTAGCGCTGGGATTGGCGCTGGCCTAATTATTGATAGCCATCTATTCCGCGGCTCGATTGGTAGTGCAGGCGAGGTTGGCCATACCACGCTCAGCGTCGAAAACGACGAATCATTTGGGCCAATCAACGCTGGTTCGCTGGAAGCCCTAGCATCGCAAATTACGGTTTTACGGCTGGCGCGTGAGCAAAAGCTGATTAATGCCGATGATGATGTGCATGCCTTGGTGCGCAAAGCAGAGAGCAGCCCCGAAATTCAAGCTATTTTGCGGCGTACTGCCCACTATCTTGGGGTAGCAATCGCCAGTATCATTAATATCTTCAACCCAGATCGGGTTGTCATTGGCGGGGTTATTCCGGAAACCTCACCATTATTAATCGAGACTATTCGGGCAACGGTTGCGCGCCGCGCTTTATCGATTGCTGTGAATAATACCTCGATTGTGCCCGGCGCACTAGGCCGCAACGTTGCAGCCTTGGGAGCCGCAGCCCTTGCCACCGAGCGCTTATTTGCGCCGCCAGCCTTGGAACGACCTGCCACCTTAGGCGTGCATTCCAACGAAGTTGGGTCGTTGGCAAGCTAAACATTGCCCTTGATGGAACGTGAATAACCTTCACGTGTTTATATTCACCTGTTCGCCCTAATGGCACGGTACAGATTCCCTAATTTGGTACAAAGGAGTGTACAGCAATGAAGCGACTTATGAGCTTCCTGCTCGTCAGCGTGATGATGGTCGGTTTATTGGCAGCTTGTGGAAGCGCAACCCCAACCACGGCACCAGCGACCACAGCACCAGCGACCACAGCACCAACCACCGCAGCAGAAGCAACTGCTGCACCAACCGCCGCAACTACAGATGCAACCGCTGAAGCAACTGCTGAAGCAACCAACGTAGCCCCAGCTACTGGCGGTATGGCAGCAACTGGCGATATTACCTTGTGGCATGCCTACAGCACTGGTGGCAGCGAAGATGCAACGTTAACCACGTTGATCGCAAACGCCAAAACCGCTTTCCCAGATGCCAACATCACCGTGTTGCAAGTACCATTCGACCAAGTTTTCAGCAAGTTTGAAAACGACGTTGCCACTGGCAGCGGCCCAGACTTGTTGTTGGCTCCAAACGATAGCTTGGGCGATTTGGCTCGCAAAAACTTGTTGGCCGACCTCGATGCCTACAAAGCAAACTTGACCAACATCGGCCCAGCTGGTGTTGCTGGGATGTCAGTTGATGGCAAGTTGTATGGGATTCCAGAATCATACAAAGCTGTGGCCTTGTACTACAACAAGTCAACCATTGCAACCCCACCAACCACCACCGACGAGTTGCTGCAAATGGTCAAAGATGGCAAAAAATTGGTCTTGAACCAAAGCGCATACCACAACTTTGGCTTCTTCCAAGCCTTCGGTGCGAGCTTGTTCACCGCTGATAAAGCCTGTGGCTTGACCAACGGTGGCGGCGAAGCATTCAAGTATTTGCAAGACCTCAAAGCTGCTGGCGCAACCTTCCTCACCGATGGTCCTAGCGCTGATGCTGCTTTCCGCGAAGGCAAAGCCGACATGATCATCAACGGGCCATGGGTTTTGGCCGACTACCAAAAAGATTTGGGCGAAAACTTGGCTGTAGCTCCAATGCCTGCTGGGCCAAAAGGTCCTGCTGGTCCATTGACCGGTGTTGACGGCTTCTATGTCAACATCAACAGCCAAAACGTTGAAGGTGCAGTTGCTTTGGCAATGTACTTGACCAACACCGAATCACAAAAATTGTATACCGAACAAGCTGGCCACGTGCCAACCGACATCAATGTGGTTCCAACCGATGCCTTGGTCTTGGGCTTTAGCCAAGCCGCTTCAACCGGCTATGCTCGCCCACAAGACAAAGAACTTGGTAACTTCTGGACACCAGTTGGTGACGCGTTGACCAAAGCCCTTGACGGCGGCGAAGAAGCAACCAAGGCTATCACCGATGCCTGTGCTGCAATGGACCTCGCCAACGGTAAATAAGGCAAGTAGCGGCCCGTTCCTTCTTCGTGAGGGAACGGGCCACGCCAAGGCTATGGTGGACTTACCAAAGATAGTGCTGTAAACGATGCCGTAGTCTTGCACCCTGTTCCTCGCTCACGCGATACCAATCAATCCGACCCCGCCCCTGTCAGCAAAGGAGCACCGCCATGGCATCGGCAGAAAGTAGCGTCGAGCGTGCTAGTGAGAGTGACCTTCCACGCCAATCGTGGTGGACACGCACCAGAACGTCGCGCACAGCGTATACCTATCTTTTTCCCGCCTTGATCGTGATGGCAATCATCACGTTCTATCCGATCGTCTATCAATTCTGGATGTCGCTGACCGATTTCGGCCCTTCCAGCATTAACCCAAACGTTGCTAACTATAAAGCCCCCAATTATGTTGGCTTCGAAAACTATCGCTTGATTTTGCAAGATAAGTTGGCAACCGTTGATGCCGACTTGAATAGTTTTCGCTTCTGGCGCACCTTGGGCTTCAACATCTGGTGGACATTCTCGAATGTGATTTTTCACGTTTCACTGGGGATCGTCATCGCGGTTATGTTGAACGTTGAGGGTTTGTGGTTTAAAAAGATCTATCGCGCAATTTATATTTTGCCGATGGTTTTGCCGCAGCTGGTTATTGCCACGATTTGGCGCAATATGTTCGATGCCAAAGAAGGCGCTGTCAATCTGTTTCTCAAGATTTTTCTTGGGCCAGCCATTCCTGAGGCTGGGATCGATTGGCTGCAACGGGTTGAACCAGTCGCTTTTGGCTTGCCGCTCTCGTATTTTGCCATGCTGATTGCCAATATTTGGCTGGGCTGGCCGTTTATGACGATTGTGGCCACCGGCGCCCTGCAAAGTATTCCCAAAGAATTATATGAAGCAGCTTCGATCGACGGCGCAACTGGCTGGAATAAATTCTGGATGATTACGCTGCCCTTGCTGCGCCCCGCGATGGTTCCAGCAACCATTTTGGGGATTATCCAAACCTTCAATCTTTTCCACGTGATTTACTTCATCAGTGGTGGCGGCCCGCTCGGCCAAACCGAAATCTTGGTAACCCAAGCCTATAAGCTGATCAATGGTAACTCGCTGTTTGGGATTGGAGCAGCATTTAGCGTCTTTATCTTTATTATTCTTGGCTGTATCTCGGCAATTACTGCCCGGATTTCACGAGTAGCGGAGTCGTATGATGGCTAATTCATCTATTACACAATCGACCAGCCGCAAAGGCCTGTTTGCTCGTGGGCGCGGTGCTGGCCGTCAATTGGAATGGTGGCAACAACTGTTACTCCAAGTATTTTGCTTGGTCGTTGCAGTTTCGGTCTTGTTCCCAATTATGTGGATCGTCACGCTTTCGTTCAAGGAAGCAGGCAGCCAACGTTCAAGCACGCTCGAACTCATTCCGAAGTCGATTTCGCTTAGCTCATATCAAGCGGTGATTGATCAGCCGCTTTCCAAAACTGCTGGCGATATTTCGTTTTGGAAGTTGATGGGCAATAGCTTTTTCTTGGCAGCTGGCGTTTCATTCTTCTCAGTGATGATCGGCGTTGCCGCAGCCTATGCCTTCTCGCGCTTGAACTTTGTAGGCCGTAAGTTTCTGTTCTTGAGCATTGGTTTTATTTTGCTGATGCCTGGGATTGCCACGCTTGCGCCATTGTTCGCGATGTTGGCCAAAATTCGCACGAGCCTTGAAGTGCTGCGAATTATCTATTTTGTGCTTGCAGGCTTAATTGTCACAGGCTTAATCTTGATGACGATTTCGCGGATTCGCTCCGACGATTTCAGGGCTGGCTCAATCGCTGTAGTCTTTGGGGGCTTGGCGGTGGCTGGCTTATTATTATGGGGCGGCCTCGGGATTGATATTCCCAAAAATGCCAAACCTTTTGATCTTGGCCGCTCGCTGTATGGCGTAGGCTTGGCGATGATCTCTGGCGCGTTGCCATTTGCGATCTGGAATCTCAAAGGCTATTTGGATACGATTCCCAAGGAATTGGAAGAAGCGGCGATTATTGACGGCGCTTCACCAAACCAGATTTTCTTCCGCATCATCCTGCCGCTGGCAACTCCGGCGCTGGCTGTAACTGCCTTCCTTGGCTTTATGGCTGGCTGGACTGAATTTGCCTTGACGGCGCGCTTTATCAACAAGGCCGAAAATTACACCTTGGCGATTGCCTTGCAAACCATGACTGGTCAATATACCACGGTTTCGTGGTCGAATTTCGCGGCGATGTCGATTATGATTTCGCTACCAGTCTCAATTGTCTACTTGGCGCTGCAAAAATATATCGTTGGCGGTTTAACCTTGGGCGGGGTAAAAGGTTAATTCCTTCAGCGGGCTTTTGGTATCGCAAACAAAAAAACCACTCCAGCAATTGGAGTGGTTTTTTTATACCAACAAATTGGCTTATTTGCCGAGGCTTTCGGCGACCAATTTGGCAATGTCGGTGGGCAATTTGGCAACTTTCGCGCCAACTGCTTCCAAGGCGGCAATTTTTTCTTGGGCTGTGCCCTCGCCACCAGCGCCGATAATTGCGCCAGCGTGGCCCATGCGTTTGCCTGGAGGTGCCGATTGACCAGCGATGAACGAGACGACTGGCTTGGTGACGTTTTCCTTGATGAAGGCAGCGGCATCTTGCTCGGCGTTCCCACCAATTTCACCAATCAAAACGATGGCTTCGGTTGCTGGGTCAGCTTGGAACATTGCCAAAACATCGATGAAGTTGGTGCCGATAATGGGGTCGCCGCCAATCCCAACGATTGAGGTTTGGCCCAAACCAATGCGGGTCAAAGCATCGACTGCTTCATAGGTCAACGTACCTGATTTTGAAACCACACCGACTGGGCCGGGCTTGGCGATTGAGCCGGGGATAATCCCCAATTTGGCTTCGCCAGGAGTGAGCAAACCGGGGCAGTTTGGCCCGATCAAGCGTGAGCCTTTGAGCTTCACAAACTCGTAGGTTGCCACCATATCGAGGGCTGGCACGCCTTCAGTGATACAAACGATCAAGGGAATGCCAGCATCGGCGGCTTCGCGCACAGCATCAGGAGCAAAGGCGGCTGGCACATAAATGACGGTTGCGTTTGCGCCAGTTTCCTTAACTGCTTCCTTGACCGTGTTGAACACAGGCACGCGGCCATCAACGGCTTTTTGGCCGCCGCGACCTGGTGTAACCCCACCGACCAAATTTGTGCCATATTCCAGCATTTGGCGCGAATGAAACTCACCTTCGCGGCCTGTAATCCCCTGCACAATCAGGCGGGTATTTTTATCAGCCAAAATACTCAATGGAAATGTCCTCCTTGACAGAAAATCAAAAGGCAAAATGCAAAAGTCAAAATGACACTGAAAATCAAAAGGCAAAATGCAAAAGTCAAAATGGCTATGTTTAAGTAGATATATTTTTGACTTCTTACTTCTGCCACAATAAACATCAAAGGGCCATGTTCATTCAGTAGTCGTACTTTTGACTTTTTACTTCTGCCCTTTGCCTTTACATACGGTATTCATGTTTCAATAATTCGAGGTCGGCTTCGACCATCATAGTCACCAGTTGCTCGAAAGGTGTTTCTGGTTGCCAGCCCAAGACGCGCTTGGCCTTAGCTGGGTCACCAATCAACAAATCGACTTCGGCAGGCCGCATAAAGCGTTCGTCCAATTTCACATAGTCGGCGTAATTCAAGCCAACATGGCCAAAGGCGATTTCGCAGAAGCGGCGCACTGAGTGGGTTTCGCCAGTTGAAACTACAAAATCATCAGGCTGATCTTGTTGCAGCATCAGATACATGGCTTTAACGTAATCGCCAGCAAAGCCCCAATCGCGCTGGGCTTCGAGGTTACCCAAGCGTAATTCGCTAGCTAAGCCAAGCTTAATCCGTGCCACTGCATCGGTAATTTTGCGGGTCACAAACTCGCGGCCACGGCGTGGGCTTTCGTGATTGAACAAAATGCCTGAGCAAGCAAACATGTTGTAGCTTTCACGATAATTCACGGTGATCCAGTGGCCATAGACCTTCGCCACGCCATAGGGTGAGCGTGGGTAGAAGGGCGTGTTTTCGGTTTGCGGCACTTCAACGACTTTGCCAAACATCTCCGACGAACTTGCTTGATAAAAGCGAATCGACGGATCGACCGTACGTACTGCATCGAGAATGCGGGTTACGCCCAAGGCGGTGGCTTCGCCAGTAAAAACTGGTTGCGCCCACGAGGTTTGCACAAAGCTTTGGGCTGCTAAGTTATAGACCTCGGAAGGTCGATAGGTTTGCAGCAAATTAATTAACGAAACTTCATCGAGCAAATCGCCCGTGACCAGTTCGATATCATCTTGAATATGTTTGATGCGTTCGAAGTTAACTGTGCTCGAACGGCGCACCATGCCAACGACACGATAGCCTTGGGCGAGCAAATGTTCAGCTAAATACGAACCATCTTGGCCGGTAATCCCGGTCACCAATGCGACTTTCTTGGTCATGCTATCCTCATTCGATCTAGGCTAGGTTAATCTCGGCCTAGCATACATCGATATGGTGGCGGCGACTGCTAAGTTGCTTAGCAATCACCATGGCGAATGTGCAGTATGATCAAGCTCAATCTGCGTAGGAGTAGTGCTCAATGCCAGAATCTTTTGGCCAGCGTTTAGGCCGTTTACGGGCCTTGCATGGCTGGACTCAACAAGCGCTCGCTGATCGCTTGGCGCTTTCGCGGGTGGCGATCTCCCACTTTGAAATGGGTTTGGCCACGCCATCGGAACGCACGGTTATTTTGCTCGCAGGGTTGTTTCGGCTCGAACCGCATGAGTTGGTTGCCAATACGTTTTACCCTGAGGGCAAAAGCCTGCGTTTGCCGAGTGTTGCGCCGCGCTACAGCGAAGTTGAGCACCAGCTTGCCTTGTGTGCCCGTGATTTGGCATGGTGCGAACGCTTGCCAAGTGCCAGAGCCGAAACCCTGCTGCATTGGCAAACCAGCTTAGAACAACTCCAGCACAGGTGTGTTGATCTGCACGAGCGCCAGCTGATTCGGGCCATGTTAGCCCAACTCTGCTAACTTATTGTTTGGCAATATCAACAGCTTTTTGGGCAGCGTCGGCCAAGGTTGAAGCAGGCGTTAAGCTTGCATCAGCCAAGATCCGTTGGCCTTCTTCTTCGTTGGTGCCAACCAAACGCACGACCATTGGTACTTGGCGCTTGATGATCTTTTGGGCTTCGACGATGCCTTTGGCCACTTCATCGCAACGGGTAATCCCACCGAAGATATTGACCATGACAACTTTGACATTGGGATCGTCGAGAATGATATCGAGGGCTGCTGCCACTTTTTGAGCATTCGCGCCGCCACCGATGTCCAAGAAGTTGGCTGGTTCGCCACCGAAGAGGTTTACCACGTCCATGGTTGCCATGGCCAAGCCTGCGCCATTGACCATACAGCCAATATTGCCATCAAGCTTGATAAAGGTCAGGCCATTTTCGCGGGCCTTGATTTCCGATTCTGGTTCGCCAGCAATGTCGCGCATGCCTGCAACTTCAGTGTGGCGGAACAAACCGCTGTCATCAAGCACAATCTTCGAGTCGAGGGCTTGCAATTGGCCATTGGGTAATACCACCAAAGGGTTGATTTCGGCTAATTCAGCATCGTTTTCGACGAATGCGCGATACAAGCCGGTGGCAATGCTAGCAAATTGGCGCGCTTGCTTAGCATCGGTCAAGCCAATGCTATAGGCCAATTCTTGGGCTTGGTAGGGTTGCAGGCCCAATAATGGGTCGGCTGCTAATTTGATAATTGCATCAGGATTGGTTTTGGCGACTTCTTCGATTTCAACGCCACCCTCTGATGAGGCAATCAGCACAACCCGCTTGGTCGCCCGATCCAAAATCACCCCAAGGTAAATTTCTTTTTCGAAGGTGATCGCTTCGGCAACCAATACTTTCTCAACCGTCAGACCTTTGATGTCCATGCCCAAGATCGCTTTGCCAGCATCGAAGGCTTCTGCTGGCGTGTTGGCCAACTTGATCCCACCTGCTTTGCCCCGACCGCCAACATGCACTTGCGCCTTGACCGCCACAGGGCCGCCAATTTGCTCGGCAACTTTTTGAACTTCTTCCGCCGTCGCAGCAACACCGCCGCCTGTCACTGGAATGCCATAACGAGCCACGATGTCACGGGCTTGATATTCGTGGAGCTTCATTGCACCTCCGCACGAGTAAATGCATTAATCAAGATGGCTAAACAAAGCTATTTAGCCCCTCGGCATGGTAGCAGGCTCACCAAGAGAAGTCAAAGAAAGGCAGAAGGACGAGAACATAGAGCATAGAGCATAGATGTAATGGTTCATAGCATTAACAACCGGACGCTGGCATCCCGCGCATACTCGCGACGAAACACCGCATCGGGGGTTTCGCCCCCAAGCCCCTGATGCGGTCGCCGCGTGTTGTAGCTCATTTCCCAC
>NZ_LGKP01000043.1 GCF_001306135.1 Herpetosiphon geysericola
CAGATTAATACGTGTGGCAACCATATGCACTATACAGGACTGACCTATTGTCGTGGGGCGAACCAACCCCGCACACAGTATGCGATGAGTTGCACCGTTGATGCCGTATCTGGGGCAGCATGCGCTATCCGACGTAACCTTTTTACAGAGCTTGGTGGCTTTGATCAAGCATTCTTTATGTATGTGGAAGATAGTGATTTATCGTTAAGAGTCCGATTGGCTGGATTCAGCTGTTTTTATGTTGCGCATGCTGTTATTCAGCACAAATATCGCTTGGACTATACGCCCAAAAAAGCATTTTTGATTGAACGCAATCGTTATTACATGCTCATAAAAAATTTCTCACCCTCCGTCTTGTATCGATTAATTCCAGGCCTCCTCATGAGTGAAGTAATTACGGGTGGTTATTTCCTACTGCGTGGACCACGCTATTGGGGGATCAAACTTCGGGTGTATGGGGCACTCTGGATCTATTGGAAAAGCAGACCAGCAGCATTACCGCAGGCACAGCCTCATCATGAAAAGGCTGTCCTCCAGCACTTAGCAAGCGCACTCGATTTCCAATCCATCCACGATGGTTACGGAGCACGGCTCATGGCGTGGATGATCAATCCGCTCCTGCGTTTGGCCCACCGCTTTGCTGGAGGATGGCAATGAAACTTGGCATTATTTGCTCGCATGGGGGGCATTGGACAGAAACCCTCCAAATCTTTGCTGCGTTTGCTGGCTATGATCGTTTTATTGCAACCTATACCAGCCCACGCGCTGCTGATGTGCAACAAACAGGCCGTGCCTATTTCACCCGTGATATTGGGCGGCATCCTGGCCGCATGCTTCGTGCTTGTGGTTGGGCTGCCATGGTGCTGCGCAAAGAGCGTCCTGATGTACTCATTAGCATGGGCGCTGAAATCGCCATTCCTTTTTTTTATCTCGGAAAATTGTTCGGTTGCAAAACAATCTTTATTGAAAGCTGGTGTCGGGTGACCAGTGTCTCGCAAACTGGCAAAGTCGTGTATCCCGTGAGTGATGTTTTTTTAGTGCAATGGCCCCAGCTCTGCGCGATTGCTGGAAAAAAAGCACAGTATGCTGGAGCGATCCTATGATCTTTGTGAGTGTCGGAACGCGACCCGAACCGTTTGATCGACTTGTGCAGGCAATGGATTGCGTTGCAGCACAGATCGACGAAACCGTCATTATCCAAACAGGGCATACGCGCGCTGGAGTGCAGTATGCCCAAGCCCGACCATGGCTCAATGATGCGGAGTATCGTCGGCTTATGGTGCAAGCACGCATCGTGATTAGCCAAGCAGGGGCAGGATCAATTCTTATGGCGCGCCAATACGCACGACCATTAATCGTCGTCGCCCGCGCACGTCATTATGCAGAATGCCCTGACGATCACCAAGCAGAGCTTGCTACTGCCGTTGAGCAGATTGGGTATGCGCAGTATGTCCGTGACATTACCCCCGAGGCGTTACGTGATGCCATGCACCATGCACTGTATCACGCGGACGATGCGTCCGCTGCCTCACGGTTGGTGCCGACTATCCGACACTACCTCGCCCAGTGGGATCGTCCGACTGTTGTCTGGTTTCCTTGGTTACGCCGGAAAGGTTCTTAAGATGCGTATTGCCCTCGTGTTATCAACACCCTTGCCCGCGTGTGAAGGTATTGGGTTTTATGTTTGGAATCTTGGACTGTTCTTGACCCAACAAGGCCATGAAGTCCATATGATTACGCGCCGTGAATCTATGAAACCATCGTATGAGCAGGTTGAGCGCATTCATATCTGGCGGCCAACGTTTTGGCGCGTTTACCCACTTCATGTCGATTTCCATGGCTATTTCGTTGAGCAAACACTCGATACGATTGCCAAAACGTATGGACTTGACCTGATTCATGTGCATACCCCGCTGGTCAAAATTCCAAATAGTCCCTATCCCGTTGTTGTCACGGTGCATACCCCAATGAAAACCGATACGGCGTCTATTCCGCTTCGCTCCATGCTGGGCATGCTCATTCGGCTGCAAACACCCTTTAGTATTCGCTTAGAAAAACGGCTTTTGCGGCAAGCAACCCAGATTACCACGGTTGCAACGAGTGTTGCTCAAGAATTAAGCACCTATGGTGTGCTCCCGCATGAGATTGCCATCCTTGGAAATGGAGTGGATACAACGACCTTTTATCCGGCTCCAGACCCTCGTATGCGCTTTCAACAACGGTATTTTTTAACGGTGGGACGGCTTGCACCAAGGAAAGGCTTAGAGGATTTGATTGTGAGTGCGGCTGCGCTCATCAAACAGTATCCAGCATACCGTTTTTTAATTGTTGGGCAAGGCCCTTTAGCCGCAACCCTTCAAAAACAGATTACTCACTACCAACTTGACGATCATGTGCAATTACTTGGGCATATTGATGATCGAATAGCCTTAGCCAATCTGTATCGTGGTGCATGGGCCTATATCCATCCTGCGCACTACGAAGGATTACCAACCGCCTTACTCGAAGCCATGGCCTGTGGATGTCCGGTCGTGGCAACAGCAGTGAGCGGCGCGTTGGATGTCATCACGCCGACGAATGGAATCCTCGTGCAACCCCATGCGCCAACGCACTTAACTGCGGCGATTCAAGCGCTCATTGACCAGCCCGATATGGCTGATGCGCTCGGTCAGCAGGCAGGACGAACCATCAAACAGCACTACAGCTGGTCGCGGATTGGCCAACGCTATCTCGCGGCTTATCAGCAAGCGAGCCAAGGAGTTGCTGCATGAAACGCATTGTCTTAATTGCTGCTGGGTGCGAAGCGCATTGTGTGCGGCTCCAACCATGGCGCTATTTATGTGAAGTTGCAATCAATCTGCAACTGCATGGGCATATGGTCACGATCGTTAGCACTGGGACTGATCGCGAGCGAACGTTTTATGGCGTTCCGATTCTTCGCGTGCCATCGCTTACCTATCATCCAAAGAACCAACACCTACACGCAGCGTTAGCATCCTGTGAACCGGATGTCGTCCTGTGGCATCTTGGAAAAACCAGTATGCTGCATGGCCACTATCACTATCCTGGCGCAATCAATATTGGTATTTTCACAAGTCCCATCTATCAACTCACGCAATTATGGCAGATTGGCCTGAGTCGCTTAATCAAGAACTATCAACTGGGAGCGATTCATTTAGCAGGATCATTAATTCCCACCAAAGCGTTTCAACACCGCTATCGGATGCAACAACTCGATCACCTTGTGGTTCAGACCGAAACAACCAAGGCCCGTTTAGTAGACCTTGGGGTACCATCCCACGCGATGACCGTGATTACGCCAGGCATCGATGCGGACTGGTTTGAGGAACAAAACAACGATGCTGCGGTACGCGAGCACGTAGGATTTGGCCCCCATGATCATGTAATGGTGTACTTTGGCTCGCCAGCACCCTTACGCGGTTTGCATACCTTATTAGATGCATTCAGCCGTGCGCGCCAGCATAATCCATCCTTGCGCTTATTGTTGCTGAGTCGACGGCATCCGCGTGAATTGCAGCATGCTGATGCGCAGCTTGGCCGCTTATTAGCGCAACCATCGATCCAACCCTATGTTCGGATTATTAGTGGCTATTTACCATCACGGACATTAATTCGTCATGTTGCCCTTGCCGATAGTGTGGCCCTACCATTTGATTTGGTTCCATCCGATGCCCCGCTGAGTTTACTCGAAGCCCATGCCTTAGGGAAGCCGGTTATTACGACAACTATTGGCTGTTTACCGGAGTTTGCAGCCTATGGGCAGCACGTGCTTGCCGAACCAGCCCAGCCACAATCGCTTCACCACGCCATTCTCAACAGTAGTCGACAGCAGTATGCTGCGCCTTCAAGACCACGCATGGTGCGGCAATGGGCAGAAATGGGGGAGCAATGGCATTCCTTTCTTGGCTAAACCAGCGAAAACGGTATTCGATGATTTATATCACGGGCAGTGATGGGGCTGGTAAAACAACCCAAGTGCGCCAAGTGATCGATCAGTTAACTGCCCAAGGATTGCCGGTTGCCCATCGCTGGTTACGCTTTCCTTTTCGGTTAAGCACGCTGTTTTTAGTCTATGCCCGGCTTCGTGGATTGAGTTGGTATGAGTCGCATCCCCACGGACAACACGGATATTGGGATTTTCGTTCGTCGTGGATTATGAAGCACCTGTTTCCAATACTGCTCTGGCTTGACGCACTCAGTGTTGCAATCCAATCCCTGTATTGGCCCATTGCAACGGGCAAAGTCATTGTCTGTGAACGATTTGTCGTGGACATGCTCGCCGATTTGATGGTTGCGACCCAAGATTTTGATTTATTAAACCGCTGGTATGCGCGCTGGTATATTCGCTTGATTCCTGCGGGAGCGGTTATCCTCCTGCTCGATGGCGATCCGACGTGTATTCGGCAACGGCGGAAGGATTTAGTCTACGACCGAGTTCTGCCTGAGCGCATTCGCGCGTTTCAAATCATTGCAACCCATTTTGGCTGGCCATTAATTGCCGGCGATCAATCGATTGCGGCGATTCATCAGACAATTTGTCACTTGATTGAGGAACCCTATGTCTGTTCCTAAACCAGCAAAAAAGCATGGCTATGGTCGATTCTCTGATCAGCACCTGCGCCGATTCCTTACCCATCCGAGTGGCGCGTTGTTCTCCCATTGGTGTTTCCAAAGCATCTTCTATATGCATCGGACGGAACGCCACTTTAAGCTCGCCCTTGATGGGGTGTTAACACTCAGCCTTGCGGCTGGACTGCGTGGGATGATTCCTGGGTGGCAGGGTTGGATCATGGCGTGGATCATCGCCCATACCATAAATGTTTGTTGTAATGGCCATGTGTGGGGGGTCTTGAAACATTTTTATCCCACCGGTCAAACGGCTCAGAGCTTTGATGACTATCGCATCCGTTTAATTAACCGCATTCAGCAGCAATCATGTATTGCGGAGAGTGTCGTGATTGGGAGTAGTGCATCGCATGCATGGACAGTCTATTCCGATCTTGATATTCGATTAATGCGCCAAGCAGGGTGGATGAATGGTCTCCGTGCATGTTGGTTTGCGACCAAAGAACGAACGCGGGCATGTATCCAGCGCTTTCCCCTTGACCTCTATATTCTTGATCCGACCAATGAATCGGATGCAATGTATTCTTAGGAGCATCGTATGCGTGTCCTACCATCAGTACGTATTCAACCGCGATCGTGGTTCCATCATCATGATCTGCGCCGCTATGGCCGAACGATGCTGTTTGATATCATGGTTCTCATTGCATGTGTAATCCCTGGGATTATTCTCTCCCAGCAACAGCTTCACGAACCATGGAATGCCTTTCGTGTTGCTCGGGCCCAACTCTCGACCGATCAAGCGCACATTGCCGATTATACGACCAATGCTGGGGCCTATCGACCAGAGCATTTAGGCAGTGATCTCATCCATACCGCCTTGATTCAGGCGACGGACTGGCCATTGGATAGTTTGGTCGTTGTCCCGATTGGCGCCTTGCTCTTAGCCCTTGGGTACTATGGAGTGGTGCTCTTTTTGACATCCTCGCGCCGCTGGGCTGCGGGAATTGCACTCTTTACGAGCTGGTATTATCCAGGCATCTATAATCAATTTAGTACCCAAACCTATGTGTGGGTCTACTGCCTCCTGCTGGGATTTTTGATTGTCTTCTATCAATGGCTCACGCATCCGAAACGGGTCTATGAGATCCTGCTCACGGCTATCTTTCTTGCGACCTTTTTGCATTACCATACCACGCCGCTCTGGATGATTGGATTAATAGTGATTGGTGTTGGTGGGAGTAAACTTGCGCAGCGCACAACCGCCTCCCCCTATCGCTATTCGTGGCTGCTGCCGGTGAGTTGGATCGCATGGGATCTTGCGGTTGATACCGTGCTCCACCATGGATGGCAGCACCTGCAAACTATCAGTTTCACGACGATTCGACAGAGTTTCGTGAGCAAAGTCCTCGGCCCTTTGCTCCAACGCACACCAGCAGGACTCGACCCCTTCATGGTTGCACCCGTTAATCCTCCCATTGCCACGGGGAGTACGCTCATTTGTCTCCTCCTGCTCACGGTGCCGGTAGGCTGGTGGATGATCGGACAGATCACATTCATGCGAAAAACGCGTCAGATCCAAGCCCTTGTTGCAACACCACAGGCTATCTTTGTCTGGGCGATTGGAGGGATTGCGCTAGCACATACAACGATGTACCTCCTCTATGGGGCATTGAGTCTCCGCGTTATTCCCGTCCTCTTTCCCTGTATTGTGCCCCTCGTATGGCGCGAGCAGCCGTGGGCGCGCTGGCGAGGTCCAATGCTGGTACTCCTCGTCGCCAGCGCCATGGTTGGTTTTTTTCATTTTGCGCCAACCATCCAACCCGATATGACCGCGCAACAAACCGGACGCGCAAGCGGGTTAATCGCTACCGAGAGTACGGTGTTAAGTGATGCGAATCTGTATGGATCGTTAGCCCTACAACGGGCAACCAACCACACCATGATTAACCTTGCCTGGATTGATGCGTCTAACTATCGTGCTGTGGCTGAAGGACACCCGCTGCCCCAAGCAATTGACTATATTGCGATTGCAAAAACGACAAAACCGTTAATTACGACTCAATGGCAATACTTTATCTCATGGATTCTTACCAATCCCTTGATTGAACAGCATCCTGGAACCAATCAAATTTATGCAAGTTCCCGCTTAAGCCTGTTGCAGCCCATCGATCGTGCGCTTCCCACCGTTGTACCCCAAGTCATGGCGTTGGAAGCACCATCCTCATGGATCGGACACGCCTTCCGCTTGTTTGGAACGATGCTTGCTCTCTTTGTCATTCCTGGATTAGCCATCGTGTGGCTTGCGCAACGCAAACAGATGTTTGGACCAAACCTCGATATTCGCGTGATCCTCGCATGCACCATTGCGTTCTCCATCGTTCATCTCACGGGCATCAGTTATCTGGTGCAGTTAACCGGCATTGGTATAGAATGGATCAGCGGTCTCACACTCCTCGTCCCTATCGTAGGCCTCGTACTTGTTCGCCTGCGGGGCCAATCCTTCACGATTGCACCACGGTGGTGGCGGTATGGTATCAGTGTCCTCGTAGTCATAATCGCTTGGATTGGATTTGCTACCAATAATGTCATGGCCCAGACCACATCACTCCCTCCGCTCGAGACGTTTACTACCCAAGCACGCGCAGGAGCAATAACGATCCACCTTGCGAATAACACCACCGCTCCGATGCAGGCAACGGTCGTGATCGAAACGCATGATGGGACGACCTTGATGACGAGCACACAACAGCTTCTGCCCAGTACCGTGACCCCACTGACGTGGGAAATCCCCGTGACGGCAGACGATCACGCGATCGTGATACGGGTAATGACCGACCAGCAACCGCCGTTGTCGTTATGGTTTGCACATATCCCACGAGGCAATTAACCGATGAAGATGACGAAGCGACAATTCCCACTAGCTGGGTTCTTGCCACAACGGATACGCGACTGGGACGATGCGTTTCTGATCCAAACGGGACTCTTGATGGCAATGCGGATTATCGGAACAGGACTGGGATTTTTCTTTTGGCTCGCTGCAACGCGTTTGGCAGTTCCTGATGCCGTTGGTCACGCCTCTGTGTTGATCAGTGCTGCGATGTTTATGGCAAATATAGCCCAAATGGGATTGGGCTATGTGGTGCTTCGCCAGCTTCGCCATCATCCCAACCCCAGTGCGTTGATTAACCTCATCTTAGTCCTTATTGCGGGGCTGACGGTAGTATTGGTCAGTATTGCCGTAGGGACGATGACCGTGTGGTTTCCCCAAGAACCCACCAATCGCGTGCTCGTGGGTGGCATCCTGCTGCTCCTAACCATGAGCCTTGCGCTCGCGCAGATCGTGAATTGGATTTTCTTGGCGCAACAACGGCTTCGGTTTTCGCTCTATAAGCAAGTCGGACAAGCGAGTTTGGCCTTAGTGTTGATTCTCCTCTTGCGTCCCTTGGGAGGCTTTGTCGCCATTATGCTGGCATATACGCTCGCGGTGATTGTGGTAACGCTCGTCAGTATTGGCATGGGATTGCCCAAGGTGATACCGCACTACCAGCGTACACTTGTCTGGGCCCAATGGCCGCATCATACGTTTCGGAAAGACGCGTTGCCAAATTATCTGGCCGATCAACTCCAACGCTTACCGGATATGCTGCTGCCCTTAATCGTGGTTCATCAGGCAGGAGCACAGCTGGGAGCCGTCTTTTTTATTATGTGGTCATTAGGGAGTAGCATTAGTTCATGGACAAGTTCAACGGCTGATGCCTTTTTACGCGAAGGCATCTATCATCCTGAGCAACTGGTGACGTTATTGCCACGGGTCTTGATGACGGGAGTAGGATTAACGGTTGGATTCGGCAGCCTGTTCGCGCTGGTGAGTCCCATCCTTTTGCCATGGTATGGACAAACCTATGCTGCTCTCGGTCAGCCCTTTCTGCTCTTGCTCCTAATCGGCAATATTCCATGGGTTGGAACCACCCTGCTGATCACCCTCCTACGGATTCAGCAGCGTCCGATGGCCGTCTTGCTCGGGCTACTCCTGAGTAATGGGCTTGGAGTTGTGGGAATCAGCCTGCTCCTGCCCTATGGCTTAACGGTCACGGGCTGGGGATGGATCCTCGTCCAAAGTATCGTGGGTCTCGCTTTAGGGTGCTTTGTCTGGTTCACGATCCGGTATCGACGTCATCATGTCCTCCCCAACCTCGCGCATGAAACGCATCCGGATGGATAACTCACATTGCGGCGACCAGCGTTGCCCCCAAGCACAGCTCATGGCGCGGCGACCAGCCTGGTCCTTTGCTTGGGGGCAACGCTGGCACCCAGAATACAGCATACATCAGGCCCATACATATGTACGACCATGGGGTGTGGCAACGATTCCTGTTTTTTGGTCTATGGGGTCGATCCATGTCTGTGCATGGTGCCCACACGGGTGACCGTTGCTGGCAGCTCCCCGGTTCCGATCATGAGGTAACGCGCATGGGTATGCAGTCTGAATGATGGCCTTTCAAAAACGAATCGTTGCTCTCTGCCGCTATGGGTCCGAGCGCCATGTTTCAAGCCCGTCAGGGTAACGAAGGCAGCATCACAGTCTTCCGTTAGCTGCTGCCGGATACTAACCACGCTGTCGCCCACCAGTAGTCATAGATCGGGCGGACGTCGACTGTTGCAAAACCTGCCGCGCGTACTACCTCCGCCCAAGCTGCGATTGGCTGCTCGTAGGTCGTGCGGGCCGCCGTCTGGTCGAAGTAGCCGAAGAGAACGGGCATCAGAAAGCCCTGGGCAACGAGGCCACCATCGTCGGCGTACTCGGCCAGTCCGCGCTGGTAGCGGCCCAGGATATCACGCACCCGTGTTGGATCGTACATGGCGGCGAACTCCGGCACGTCGAACTCGACGATCAGCAGACGCTGGCCTAGATCGCGCAGCCGACGCAGCAGCCCCGGTCGTTCCTCAGGTGGGATCGAATGCAGGCTATAGGTTGCCTGGATGATGGTCCAGCCGCCGCTCTCCTGA
>NZ_LGKP01000045.1 GCF_001306135.1 Herpetosiphon geysericola
CGAACTGACCGATGGTATGAAGGGAATCTTTGAATGGTCAACCGACCAGATAGCCATCCACATTGATCCGCATGCTGCCAAAGCGTTAACGGAAGCAGCGATTTGGCAAACCCAATCCCTATGTGCGTCACAATCGGCTTCAGATTGCTCCCATTGGGAATCTTATCTTCCCGGTACAGAATGAAGGATCGCTGTTTATCGTATCGACTGGCCATATTCTGCAGGGCCAGTGGGTCTTTAACCCTGCTGATTGGAAGCTCCCATCGGTTCCGGTATTAACGATGCTGGGGATGAATCTTGCGGATGCAGTGAACGAAATTGTGCATCGTGGCCTCTTAATTATGACCCATGAGGAGGATGATCCGCCTGATGCTCCTGAATGACAACCAAAAGGAAGGGTAATTTTGCTTAATCCCAAGGGCCGACTTGGGTACTATACTGGAATACCACAACGGCCATGATTGATTCCTTGGATAATCAATCATGGCCGTTGTGGTTGCTGCCTGTTTTAAACCTCTCGCCGTTGGGGCAGTGTGTTGAACGTTTTCCTGATCAGCGGTCCTGAGATGGATGCTATCGTTTTAAACCCCCTGGTATAGATATTGATGTAGTGCGTACCAGACACGCTCGCGATCCTGCGCATTCTGGTGGCAGGAATAGGTGCTCCAATCAACCACCCGGAGGCGGGATTGGCTCTGTGCCTCGCCGACGACCACGACCCAAGCAGCAATCATCGTAACGATCTCCGGGAGGCGATTCATGGCCTGCATCGGGCGTGCAGGCCGGTGCAACGAAAGGGGTGTGAATGCATGTAATCTTTGATGGATGGGCCGGGATTGGTCGTACCATCGTCGCTGGAATCCTGGGATATCTGGCGCTGGTGGTGTTCCTCCGTGTCTCCGGTAAGCGTACCCTGTCCAAGATGAATGCGTTTGATCTGGTAGTCACGGTTGCTCTGGGATCAACGCTGGCGACCATTGTGCTGTCGCACGATGTTTCCTTGGCGGAAGGCACGGCGGCCTATGCGGTGCTGATCGCGATGCAGTTTGTGATTGCCTGGCTGTCGGTCCGGTTCCCTGCGATCAGCCGTCTGGTGAAATCAGAACCGCAGCTGTTGGTCTACCAAGGACGGCTGCTTGAAGACGCCATGCACCGTGAGCGGGTTGTCGAGGCCGAAGTGCTGTCTGCGCTTCGCCAACAGGGCATTGCTTCCCTAGCGGCCGGCACTGCCGTAGTGCTGGAGACCGATGGAAGTTTCACCGTGATCAGCGATCCCGATCTGCGACCGCCCAGTGTGCTGCGTGATGTTGCCGGTGCCGATCAGGCCGTTCCAGCCGTATCCAAGGAGGCATGATCTGATGCGAGGACGACTGCACACTTGGTGGGATGAGATCACCAGCAGCCTCTGGTTCATTCCCAGCATCTTCATTGTCCTGGCCATTGTCATCTCGACCGGGCTGATCGAGATCGACGCATGGCTGGCCGCACAGGCATCGCCACTGATTCCCTGGATTTTTAGCGGCACCGCCGATGCAGCTCGCACCGTCCTGTCGGTCATTGCCGGGTCGCTCATCACCGTAATCTCGATTGCGATCTCGTTGACCATTGTGGCCCTCGTGCAGGCATCCGCCCAATGGACCCCGCGGGTGCTGCGCCAATTCACCGCCAGCCGACCCAACCAGGTGGTGTTGGGCGCCTATGCCGCCACCTTCATCTACGCTCTGCTTGTCCTGCGGGCCGTACGCAGCGCGGAGCAGACCGACTCTGGCACCGCTATTCAGGCAAGCTTTGTCCCGGCGCTATCGGTCACGGTGGCGTTGGGGCTGGCCCTCATCTGCGTGGGCTTGCTGATCTTCTTTATCCACCATATTGCCCAGTCGTTACAGATATCCCGCATCCTTGATCGCATCCGCCATGAATTTGTCGCGCAGCTTGATCACCTGTATCCAGCGGATGATCGAGGGGGAGATCCGGATCATCATGCGGTGGCACACCACGTGGAGGAGCAGTATGCTGCCCCGATCCAGATCATCCGGAGCGAGCAGGCGGGCTTCCTACGCCACATTGACCAGGATGCTCTGGTAGCGGCCACCCATGGCACTACCGACTGGCTTTGGGTGCGCCCGCCGATCGGGACCTTTGTCGCCTACGGCGGCATTCTGGCTGAATATGCCGGCACGGTGCCGGCGAACGATGATCTTACTGGGCGCATCCGGGCTGCCTGTATCCTTGCGCCAGAACGGACGACCAGTCAAGACATCCTGTTTGCCATCCGCCAGATCGTTGACATTGGCCTGCGTGCCCTATCACCTGGGATCAATGATATGACCACGGCGGAGTACGCGCTCTGGCATCTCAGCGATATGTTGGGCCGCCTGGCAATCCGGCCATTTCCCCCGGAGGAGCAGCGTGCAGCCGATGGGGTCACGCGCCTGCGCGTGAGTCGTCCATCCTGGGAGGTATTTGTCGCCACCGCTTTTGATCAGCTGCGCCGTGCCGGCCAGGCTGATGTGCATGTCACCCAGACTCTCCTAGAGGTCTTAACCGATCTGGTTGCCCGCATCCCGGTCGATCGCCGAGGTGCCGTGCACCACCAACTCAGCGAAATCCGCCACGCCCTTAACCAGGCATCCTGGAGTCCAGCTGATAGCGTTGCCCTTCAGACTCAGGCTAACGCGCTTGCGCAGGTTCTGGCCGGTGCCGCCGCGTATGGCACCACGAGCCGTGGGACGTCTGTGGGGCGGACGGAAGGATCGCCATGGAGTCGGTAACCGTGACGTGAGTAGTACACGGTTCTGGGATCTGGCGCTCACCATTGCGATTATGGTCATCCTAATGCTGCCGATCGCTGGGAGCGCTTTCGGGGTATGGCTCATGATGCGGAGAGCGCAAAAAACTCTGGGGCACTAGCCCTGTAATGGCATCGCTGGCGCACGCATTGGCTCAGATCGGAAACCGACATACCACCCGCGAACGGTCGCTTCCCAAGCACCATTGCACACTAAGCCACGACACAAACCATCCATATGAGCACCTCACATTCGATGATTCGATACGCACTGTACTGTTAAATACTGGTTTTGAGAAGAGTGCGTATCGAATTAGAATGCACGAACGCGATAATCCCTTGTGATCAACAACCAGCGTACTCGAATGCGCGTACTCCGTGATGGGGCTGCTGTGTCTCATGGGCCTGTTCCCACCATTTTGCAGATACGTTAATCTGCGAAATGATGGAAACAGGCCTACACCTCACGTGTATAGGGTTGTGTTATGAATCTTGCTGATCGCGACCAAAATAAATAGCCGGACTGAAATCCTCTGGAAATTCTTCAGCCAAATAGCCATCTAATGCGCTTCGGATATCGAGGATTTTTTGATTCGCCGCTTGAAATAATGTTTTCTTCCCTCGCCCAGTACCATAGACATTATGAACATCCATCATAATGTCACCAAGATCATCATAGATTCGTTGTAGTTTTCGGGCAATACGTCGATGTTCTGCGAGTGTAAACCCTGGCTTCGTCATAGATCCTCCTAGGAGCACATTCAATCCATACATGATACACAAGCGCCAATAATACCGTAGGCACATCAGCCCTTTGAAAGCAGGGTCTATTTGACATAAAATATGGCATAGTATAGCCGTCAATAATACTGTGACTGGCCACCTATGCTGCCTGATGCTATCGCCGCCCGCAACCCGTGGTCTGTTCATGACCACGGGTTGCGGGCGGCGATTACTGCGCTTGGATCAGCACGGCCGTCGTTGTATCGGTTCCGCTCCCAATCAGGATCTGGACGGTGTGATCGGTCGTTGCTGCTTGGAGCATCACCCCATCGGTCGTTTCATACAGGGTGGTCATCGTATACCCCCGTTTGCCAAGTTCCGTCGTATACACCCCGATGATCTCGGGCGTGGGGCGATTCGACCCATAACTGAGCATCGTCTCCGTAATGAGGATATTCTGGGCATCATCCATGCGCGGCATGCGTCCCATCAGCGTCTCATCGATCGGCGTGCAGCCATCCGGGATCCCCATGGGGGCAACTAGATTGATCTGATCGAGTTCATACACCGCTTCGGTAATGACAGTCGTTTGTTCGGAGCTAATCTCCATGCGCGTCTGGGCTTTGATCACGAGTCCATCCTGATTGACCCAAAAGTCGCCAGCGATGATGACCCCATTTTGATCGCCGGACACCTGATATTGTTCTGCCAGCATGCCATTAATGGTGGTCGCGTCAGCAACGAGCTGCGGTTCATACGAGGCCGCAAACGCGTGCAGCATGCCACCATTCAACGAGCGGGTCATATCAAAGGTGATCTCAAGCATCTCCGGGTTGAGCATGGTGCTCGTACAGTGGAGATCCGTGTTAGTCGTCTGGACCTGATAGACCACGCCATCCAGCAACCACGTGGCCTGTGGCGGTGCATCCGGGGTACTGAGAGTTTGGAGATAGACCGCAAGTGGCGTGTTAATCCGGGCTTCGATCGTCTCGACCACGGATTCCGATGTGGTATCAGTCCCTTGCATTGTCCTCGTCATCGTGCGTGTTCGCACCCGATAACTAGCCAACTGCTTGAGTTGTGCTGCAACCGCTTCCGGATCGGTCAGGTACCGCATGATTAAGGCGGAAGCATTGGCACCAGTCGTTGGCGATGGTGATTGGGTCGGCACCGTAGGCACGGTCGTCTGCGCCGAACCGCTGGTCGTTCGTGGTGTAGGACGCACTCCTGCATCACCACCACAGGCGCTTAAGACCAATCCGATTAGAATACTCCACCCAAGCTGATAGACGCGTTTGTGCATTGATAGGTCTCCTATGACAAGCAAGCGGCTGCATACCGCTACTTTACCAAGCACACGGCATCCAGGATATGACAAAACTTGTCAAAATGGCTAGGATTCGCGTCCCTACCCCTCATTGGGGAGTCCTACCGATTCCGTGGGCCGGTCTATCGTCGGCCAAGCACTGGTCGTGCGGATGGCGACGGCGACGTGCGAACGGAGGTTTTCGCCTAGAGCCGATTTACAAGCGAAAAATTCAACAACAAATCCACGTGATACACAGAAGTTTCAAATGTTTCGTTTCAAGGCAAATAATTTATATCGTCGGCATGAGGATTTCTACAGAAATTTTAAGCGCTATATGAGAGATCGTTTTAGTATTAGGCCTAAACCCAAGTTTCTCGCAGCCGGGCGCAATAGCATTAAAAAAAGTTTATTTGTTCGATAATTCCGCTATTTTGGCGATTTTTTGAGGCAAAAGAGCGTGGAAGAGCGTCACTTTTTCATGAATATTGAAAGATAATCGGTAGTATCTTTCAAAGATGGCAATCATTGTTTTAGGCTATTCTAATGGCCTAAAACACGCCATGTTGCGGCTGGATGTAAAAATCTTGGGTTTGGGCCT
>NZ_LGKP01000041.1 GCF_001306135.1 Herpetosiphon geysericola
TCAGCCACCTCATCCCGAGGATGACCACGCGATGATCGCGGATGCCCTTGCTGATCCGTTCGCAGAAGAAGAATAAAAAAGAACACCTGTTCGCTGCCATGTTTTGGGGGGCCGTGCGTTTAAGCCCAGCTGGAGAATACGCCCGACGGTGCGCAGCCGATCCACCACCGTGTCATCCAGCAAGGTGCGCACGACCTGCTCGGTAGCAGGCCCGATCACGGTGGCACGATCCAGCGCCATCTCCCTCCCTAACAGCAGCCCCGGTCGGTGCGTCGGGGGCAGGTGATCCGGATGCGTGAGCCGCTCCCCCGCCGTGGTTGCCCGCTGGTGCGTGGCAACGAGCTGCCAGTCGGTCGTGTAGATCCGCACGTCGGCAGCACCGCCCCGCACATGGACCGCTTGGCCAACGAAGCGAAAGGGCACCGAGTAGAATGCTTGGTTGAACACGACGTAGCAGTCGCGCGCCACCGTGGCTGCCTTCCAGATCGCGAGGTCGTAAGGACTGGCGGGCAGCGCTTGGAGTGCCGCCTGTTCGGTGGCGCGAAACTGGAGGATCGGGACGTGTTTGGTGGTGCCATGGAGACGCTGGCCTGCGGTGGTCTGACACCACGTCAGCACGTCGAGGTTGGCTTGGGTGAGCGTGGTCGGCATCCGGCCTCCGAGGAAGTTCCGCTTGACAAAGTGGACACCACTCTCGACTTTCCCCTTGTGTTCAGGGGTACGTGGCCGACATGGCGCAACCAGAAAGCCGTAATGTTCGGCGCACTCGCGGTAGGCATGTTGGATGTGCGGATCGTCCACGTCGGCATGGGTAACACCAGCCTTGAGGTTGTCGAGCACCACGCGATGGGGAACCCCACCAAAAAACTCGAAGCCATGACGGTGGAGCAGGAGCCACGTCTCGACGGACTGATTCCAGACAAATTCGACATACATAAAGCGGCTCCACGCCAGCACCATGACGAATGCCCAGGCCTTCCGAAGCACCCCCGTCACCGGATCGATCATCCGCCCAGCGTACCCAAAATCGACCTGCGCCTCCTGTCCAGGCGGGGTCTCGACCCGGACGGTCACATCGGGCTGGGCCGGTGTGAGCTGCGCGAGAAAGCGATAGACGGCGGAGAGGGAACCCGTAAAGCCACGCTCGCGGAGGCGTTCACGGATGGCAACGCCTTCGACCCCAGCGGCATGCAGTTCCAAGACCAGCGCCCGAAATGGTTCGAGGCTGGAGACGGTTTGGGGTGGCGCGGGAGTCATGAGCGTGTCGTGCGCCAAGGCGGCGAGGTGCTCGATGGATGGCAGATCGCCCGTCAGCAGCCCATGCTGGGATGCCCACGCACGGTAGCGGCGGATCGTCCGTCGATTAAGGCCCGTGGTGCGCTGGATCGCGCTGTCGTTGGTGGAGGCGCGGAGTTCGCGCACTAGGTCTCGCAATTCCATATAGTCAATCCTCGTGCCCGCCATAGAACCTCCCGCGCTACAGAGTGTTGCGCAACAGGATAGCGGACATGGGGGTGCAATGCACGTCAGATGAGCAGTATTGCCGACGATCGGCTCCATTGGGCACGATTGCCGACGATTATTGAGCGCGATTGCTAACGATTTTTGTGTAGTATAGGGCGGAAAGTGACAATCGGGATCACGCTGGAGATAGGCCAGAATGGTTTTGGCCCCAACGACGCGGTTGTACTGCACCGATAGCGTATCGCGTAGCGCCAAAATACGGGTGATCACGCGCTCCGTCCAAGGGGATGCGGGGGTTTTGCGTGCTCGCGACTGACTTTGGCAGACCATCTGCGGATCGGGATGGGGTGGGGAACCAAGGCGTGCTTTCCATTTTTTGACCCATGCCCGTGAGCGCTGGGTGGCCGCCGCAAACTGGCGATTCGACCAATCAGGGTGGATATGCAGCAACTGATAGAGCGTCATGCGATCAGCAAACCAACGAGTCGTCATCGTGATTCTCCTGCCATAACCCAAGACCAAGCGCCTTGATCATAGCAGGGGCTACGATGAGGATGAACAGGGTCACGATGTGCGTGAACAGCACAACAGATATAGGGATACTATGTCGTTGCTGAGTTTCCACCGTAGTGCTGCTGATGCCACAAGGGCAAGACGAGACACTCAATAAAGAAGTCATCGTCTGTTCTATCAGCAAGGGTGAGCACGGTTGGATAGCGCTGCTGGCATGCCTGAGGGAGGTCATAAAACCGTGCACGCCGGATGGGATACGACACCCCGTCCGACTGGAGGAAGCGAAAATACCAAGAGCTATATTCATCGAGGTGTCCATGGTTCCAAACGGCAAGAACCGATGGTGCTAAACAAAAGCATTGGAGGAGCATGCTGCACATGGACAGTCGTTCTGATAATGGGAGGGATCGCACATAATGCTGGTATGTTAAGCGGAGAATCGTATCATAGTGCGCATACACGTTTCCCAATTGGTTGAGCATAGGTTGTCGCGGGCTGCTCATGGTGGCCTCCAATCAAGGGTTGCCCGATACTACCAGATAGTGTAGCCGAGATTCATGAGACGAGCATCCGAGCGTATTGCTGCGACCGAGGAACCATGCGCTGGTTCAACCCTAGGTCACCACAGTTAATCATGCCGTAGATAGAGCATAGAGTGCGACTGAACATGAGGATCAACGAAGTGTTAGTTAGTCAGCCCATCGCGTTGGATCGCTATTGTCCCGCATCAGCCGCTACGGCGAAATGGTGACATACTGATCATGTCGTGGCTTAGCGTGACTTGACAAACCTAATATTACTGCGACAATAAATATGTCGATTATAAGTTCGCTTAATGAGGATTCTATGGATGACAACGAGCAATATATAAAAAATATAAATATATTACCATCATTGATAGATAAGAATCTAGATATAGTTGAAGATATTGAAAATAATGATTTATTTATTAGTAAATTTATGGATACATATCAAAATAGTAGCATAGACAACGAGCAATATATAAAAAATATAAATATATTACCATCATTGATAGATAAGAATCTAGATATAGTTGAAGATATTGAAAATAATGATTTATTTATTAGTAAATTTAT
>NZ_LGKP01000009.1 GCF_001306135.1 Herpetosiphon geysericola
GTTCGAGGCACTGGTCATGCCATGATGCCGTATTAAACGTCCATCCTCCATAGCGGCGCAACACGGTTTCGACTGCTGGGAAAATAGGATACTGATGCGCCGCTAATGCGGTAAGCCACGGCGTTGGATCGGGACGAATCGCCGAATTCCACGGTGAATCGGCCATGAGTCGTTCAAGGATCGAATCCAGCATCGCTCCTCAGTACGATGATAATAGCAGACTGCTCGGTCAACAAGCCATTGAGGCCATCACTGAGGCTTGTTCCAACAATACGCATCATGGGTTGCCGATTGCGGTGGTTCGGAATGCCATAAATTTTCCCAGGAGGACCCAGCCATCATCGGTTAAAAAGATCGTTGCATCATTATCATAGGAACCAATGGGCAAATCTGCCGTTGTTGCCGCTTAATCAACGGATGCTCACGCCAATCCGGTGCCGTCTCACTATCGCAATGCTGCGCATTGGCGGGAATAAAATCCTCAAACAGCCGATTGCGATCAAACATATATGGAATGGCCTGGTAATCATAGATCGGATTTGCCCCAGCGGTTCGCACAACCGGCAGGGTTGAAAGGCCCCCAAAGCTTGACAGAAATGCTGCTGCACGTGGAAATAGGGGATAGTCCGCTTGTTGAATCGCCGCGAGATGCACCGAAGGATCGATCTGGCGATCAGGAGTCCATCCAAAAAGCTGATAACATGTTGCTGCGATTGGCGTGAGGTTAAGATCAAAGCGATGGTGAACCATCATTAAATACCCTCATCGTGAGGCAGCGAGATTCCCCCTGAGGCTCGCTGCCTCAAAGTATATCCATCGACAAGCGTCGCCGCTGAATGCAAAACAACCGCATACACCAGATTGTCTGCGCAACCGCATGGCAGTCGTGCTGCATCGTTCGCCGATATGACCTAAGGCGTTAGTTTTGCCAAGGCATCAACCACCAGTACGGCAATTTCGGTGACGCGCTGCAAGGCAAAATCATTGGTTAAGAAGGCATCACAGCCCGCATCAATCGCCGTCGCGAGTTGTAACGCATCCGGAGTCCGCAGCCCATACTGCGCCCGAAGCGTGGCCGCCAACTCGGCAATCGGAGCCGTAATCGGCACCATCGTCAGCGCCGCAGTTTGATAAAACAACAGGCGATACTGGTGCGCGAGGGCCATTTGCTGCTGCTGGAGCGGTTTCATCAGCGTTTCGGTGAGCGTTAACACCGAGGTAATTGCATGGATCTGATCGGGAGCAATCTGCCCCATAATGACCCGTAGCGTCGGCAAATAGCGTGTATGCCCTTCCGTATAGTAAATCAAAGGAGCCGTATCAAAATATAACCGCCGGATCGGGGCCAGGGTGGCTAACACACTCATTGTGGTCGCTCCCAGGCATCCCGCAACCCATCAACATAGGCTTGCGCATCATCATCCGTGGCCAGCACCGCAGCAAACCCTGCCATATCCGCCAAGCGCAGGAGCGGTTGGCGCGGGGGGACATCCAAGGAATCGACCAAGAATTTCACAAGGTCTTTGCGCTCTTGGACGCTTAAGGTTTGAACTTGTTCAAGAATTGCAACAAGGCTCATCACATCCTCCAGGTATTAAGGAATCGGTTCGGTCGCCCGATGTTGGCGCAAATACTGATAGAGGGTTTCGCGACTAATCCCCAATTCACGGGCTAAGGCCGTTTTGGATTCCCCGGCAGCGGCTCGATCGACGACCTGGGCAATCGTGGCCGCATTCAGTGCCTTCTTCCGCCCGGTATACACGCCGCGCTGCTTAGCCATGGCGATGCCTTCGCGTTGACGTTCGCGGATCAAGGCCCGCTCAAATTCAGCCACCGCTCCAAGCATGGAGAGAATCAAGGTTGCCATCGGGGAATCATTGCCCGTAAAGGTTAAGTGCTCGGTGACAAAATGAAGTGCCACTCCGCGTTGGGTCAGCGTCTGCACAATCTGGCGCAAGTCATCAAGATTGCGGGCAAGGCGATCCATACTATGGACAACGACCGTATCACCGGAACGAACAAACGCGAACAACGCGGCTAACTGCGGGCGATTGCGATCCTTGCCCGAGGCATGCTCAGTAAAGACCCGATCAAGGGTCTGACCATCTAGTTGCCGATCGGAATGCTGATCACTGGTACTAATGCGAACATACCCAACCCGTTGTCCCGCCATGATGGTATCCTCGTGGATGCACTGTCAGGATAGAGTCTAAGACCCGTGAAGGTATTTGTCAAGAAAGGATAAAAAGAACTCTACTCTGACAATAATTGAAGGGGAATTTGACATCAAGATAGGGTATAC
>NZ_LGKP01000015.1 GCF_001306135.1 Herpetosiphon geysericola
GTGTACAGGAATGTATGAGAGGCACCGTCGAGACGAGGCGGACAACTGGGGTGCTGTGGAGGCCGTGTGAACGGTAGAGCAGACACCCGCAGAAAGCCAAGCGATCATCGGTTGCCGCGCGTCGGCAGGACGCGGTGTGGCCAGAGGATGGTTGCATGGCAGGCAAGACTGGCATTGATGTGCGCTATGCGAATGAAGAAGTCGTCAGCTATGGGTGATTGGAGCGAGGGCGAACAATTTGGTACGTGTCGAGGTGGTTGTGCCCCACGCTGCTCCATCCCGAACCAGGCCGTGAACGCGACACACACCGAGGCTACTGCAGCACCCGCTGTGGGAACGTAGGGGGATGCGTACCATTCCACGCAACACCGTGAGTAATCCTCACGGTGTTGTTGTTTGTTTAGGTATCAAGCAAAATACCCTTCATGAATATTGCATTCGTGAAGGGTATTTATAGTTTCTAGGTTATTGCTTCAATGCTTGTTGCCTACGGGTAGTTGATTGCATTAATTTCATAACTATGGTTGATAGAAAACACTGTAACTTTGATTATTGCTTTGACGTTGCCAGCCATCGCTGGTTAGTGTCGTATCAAGCGGACTATTGTTTTCTACAATGGCACAACTGATACTATATTTGCTAAAAAGGGCTTGATACTCACCTGTCTGTTCCATGGTTACGTTTGCTTGCATAAAATCCTTGGGATACGGGTCAAAACGATTATCAATAAAAACTGGCTTTTGTGGTGCAAACCAAATTAGCTCGCCACCAATATTGTAGCTATTGTACATATTGCCTGGGCATTGCTCTAAAGCAGCAATAATTGGCTCAGAAAGTAATGGCTCGCGTTGATTCCACACAAAAAGAGCTAATATCAGCGCAATGACACTGCTAATACCAACTAAGATTAATTGCATTGGCTCGGCTTTCGTGGCTTTATTCGTTAGCTGCTGCTTCGGTGCGAGCATTTGGGCCAGAAACAGAACCGCTAAACCGTCGAAAAAGATGCTTTGACGCACTGAACGAAATGCCATAAAACCGAATAATAGCGTTGCCAACATTAAAAACCAATCGTAGCTGGTGCTCGGTTTATAGCGTTTTTTATACCAAACCAGCCCAACCACGCCAACTAATACAAAGAATGGATAGCTAGTTAAATTACTCAGGCTTTGGTTGCGCCATTCTTCAATAAAGCTATAGGTGCTGCTATCGAGTGAATTCAGCGTGAAAAGCCATAATTTATAGCCATGAGGATTAATCATGGTTGCGCTTACTGCTGCAATGCCAATCATCAGCCAGTGTACAATTGCTTCACGTTTGATAATTGCTGCAATTCCAACTAAACCAAGTAAGACGATGCCAATCACAAAACCTGCATGTAAATTGGCCCAAATCAGCATATACGGCACAATCCACCAGTGCAATTTTGGCTGGCGAATCAACATAATCAAACTAATAAATAATAAAAATGAAATAATTTGTGGCCGAATACTCCACGCACTAATGTTATCAATAATGCCTAAAGTGATCAGCAATAGGGTTACTTTGCTGCTACTAGGACTTAATCGATAAATAATTAGCCATGTGAGGGTAACAATCAATGCAAATGCAATCACAACTAATCCAAGCCCGCCGATTGCATAGATTAGGTACATCAGCACTTGGGTTAGCCATTCATGATTTGGCCAATAGGCATTGAGATTTGTCCAACTGTAAAGATCGGTGGTAATAATGCTTTTCTGCTGAAAAATATCTTGACCTGTACGCAAGAGCCACCATGTATCACTGCTAAAGTTCATACAGGCACTCATTGCGAAAATCAATATAAAAGCAATCAGGGTGAGATAATCTTGTTGGAGCAACCAATTTCTGAGTGGTTTGAACATTATAATCCTCGCTATCGGTTGGGGCTGAATACGAGGATTATACTGGATTTGCTGGTTAAAACCGAAAACTGCCTACTCAAGCATTGTGATGCGAGTAGGCAGTTTTGCTCGTTTAATTGCTGATCACCGAAAGTACCCGGCGCAGGACATCGTTGATCGAATGTTTGGTGGTATCAAGATAAATATCGGCAGCCGCACGTGCTTCTTGCAAGCGTTGTTGCTGCTGATTGTGTAACCAAGCAGGGAATGTGGGTCGGCCACGTTCATGGACAGCTGGTAAATCGACATCAAGATAAATCACATAATTTGCTTGATGTTTGCGCCAAAGCCCACGAATCCCAGAATGCTCTTGGGCAATCACCCGTGCTTGAATTCCATGGGTTTCCAAGCCTTGGCGTAAGGTTGTTTTACCGGCGGCACATGGCCCCACAATTACCACTGTTTCAGCTTGATCACTCATCGGCGGTTCCTTTCAGCGTATCTGCTGACCGCCAGCTTTGCCTCGATGAAGCCTGTGAATTAGGCTCGTTCTACTGGAAAACAAACGGTCATGCGGCGAACTTTATTTTCCGACTCCATCGGTAAGGCGGCCATCACGATCACGCTCATATCGTCGTTCGGTCGATTTTGATCGAGTTCCACTGCACGTCCTAATACATCATCGGTAACTTCTTGGGCTGTTCGTCCTTGGCGAACGTTAAAATTGCCAAGATAGTTTTCGAGCTCAATACTTTCGTTGTAACGTCGGCCCGCATGCAAAATACCATCGGTAAACACCACAACATACACATACGGACGTAAGCTAATTTTGGTGATCACCGGCTTGGTCATCGAATACAGGCCAATCGGCGTTGACGGCTCGTTGTAGGTCGTCATTCCTTGTTCATCGATTACATAAAATGGACAAGGATTATTTCTTGATACTAACACACTTCGGGCTGAAAGATCTACTGAAAGTATATTAAGTGTTGCTGAGACTTGGCCATGGCGATAAGCATACAGATAATCGTGAACTGCCCGCGCAACAGCACCATCGCGTGCGCCATCTTTGAGCATGGAAATTGCCCTGGTTGTAACCAGGTTACTCAGCGTTTTGGCTCCGCGCCCACTGCCTTGGCCATCGGCCAATACAAACGAAAAGCCGCCATGCGGTCGCTCGATCATCTCAAGGGTGTCGCCGCTTTCTGGGGTGGCATACTTGCCAACTTTTGCAACACCAACTTGCAGTTCCAACATAACAATCCTCAGATTTCTAGTATTGATGGTGCGATTGCCTTTGTTCATCATACCACGAGACAGCGCGCTTTGGGTGCGGTACAATTGGCCTTAGTAGTATAAGGAGGCCGCTGTGGAGCAGCGCGTTTTACGCTTTGAAACCCAAGCTGGTGTACGCATCTACAGCTTGCCTGTAGAGGTTTTTTCGCAGTTTTATGCGAATGTCTATCTGGTGGTCGCCGATAGTACAATCTGTTTGATCGATACTGGCTCAGGCCACGGCAATTCCAACCGCGATCTGCTGACTGGCTTCGCTGCGCTTCAGGATCAATGGGGCGAAAAACTAAGCTTGGCCGAGGTTAATCAGATTATTCTGACCCACGCTCATATCGATCATTTTGGCGGCTTGCCATTTGTGCGCCAATTTACCCAAGCGCAAACCGCTATCCACATTGCTGATCGGCGGGTGATTACCAATTACGATGGGCGGTTGCGCTTCGCATCGAAGGCATTAAGCCGCTTTTTGCGCCACGCTGGGGTTTCTGCCGCGCAACATCAGCATTTGATGGGCATGTATTTGCAAAATAAAGAGGCTTTTCAAACCGCGCCAATCGAGCAAACCTTCGAAGATGGCGATCGGCTGTGCGATTTATTCGATGTGGTGTATACGCCTGGCCATTGCCCAGGCCAAGTTTGTTTGCGTTTGGATGAAGTGTTGTTCAGTGCTGACCATATTTTGGCTCGCACCGCGCCGCATCTTGCCCCCGAAATGATTACCCCAGGCACTGGTTTAGAGCACTATATTTGGGGCTTGCAACAAGTCGCTCGGCTTGATGGCATTGCGTTGACCTTGGGTGGCCACGAGCAGCCAATCGAAAACTTGCCCAAGCGTTTGGAGCAAATTTTTGCCTCGAATCAGCGCAAAATCGAGCGCATTAGCGATTTGCTCAAGGCTCAGCCGCAAACTGTGGCGCAGCTGAGTGCTTCGATGTATCGCGGTTTGCAGGGCTACGACGAGCTATTGGGCATCGAGAAAGTTGGTGCATTTGTCGAATATTTGTATCTGCGCGGCTATGTGCGGCCTGTCAATATCGCTCCCGACGACGATGACCGCGACCCGATTAATGTGGTGTATGAGTTGTTTTAAGTAGCCAAGTTCCCTCAAGCCAACCTCTCTCCCGTGGTGCCGTCGAAGGGTTTTAATTATTTGTTCCCCCTCGCCCGCAGTTAATGGGCGAGGGAGTGAGCAAACGATCTTATTCGCCAGTGAAGAAATTTTGAATATCGTATTGAACGTTGTTGGCCCATTTGCTAATTGGGTTATCGAGCGCAATATCATTCAATGTGCTCATTTGGCCTGTCACTAGCAAAATCCCAACCGCAATCAACAAGATGCCGCTGATGACGCTGGTGGAGTGCAAAATAATTGTGCGCTTGCCGATGTTAAACTCCAAAGCGCGCCCGCGCAGAATCTTCCAACCCTTTGACCCTTGGCCAAGTTTGTTGAAAAAGGTCGCGACGATCATCAAGGGCAGGGCTAGGCCAAGCACATAGATGAAGGTTAATGTTGCCCCAGCGATAATCGAAGCTCCAGTTGAGATCAGCAAGGTCAAAATTGCACCCAAAATTGGGCCGATACACGCTGTCCAGCCGAGCGCAAAGGTCAGGCCATAGAGATAGGCACTGCCAACGGTGGCGCTTGAGCTGCGTTTGATATTCGCTCCGGTGAAGCCAATGCCAAAGATGCTCATTACGCCCATCACGATGATAATAACGCCGCCAATTTGGGCAAATAAATCTTTGTTGGATGAAATGCCGCGGATGGCTTGACTGGTTGCCGTAATCGCCATGCCCAGCACAACCATCGTGGTTGCCAAGCCTGCAAAGAAAGCCAACGACGAGATAATTGTGCGCTGGCGTTTTTGGGCGACGCTCTCCTCGCCAGCACTATTGATGCCGAATGTCCACGCAAAATAGGCTGGTAGCACTGGCAAGGTACATGGCGAGAGAAACGATAAAACGCCCGCCATAAAAGCCGGAACCGCCAAGGTAATCACATTTTGGCCACCTTGAGCGACCCCAATCAGCAAAATTGCTGCTACCACAAACACGGCTAGCCCAATCATAGCCATGGTAAACAGTCGGGAGGGTTGGCGCTGAGTTTGCGCTTGTTGCATATTTTATCCTTCGTGACGAACTAAGGCATCGGTCATTCGACAAACATCGACCATCGCAGCAACATCATGAACGCGCACGATATCGGCTCCTGCCTGAATTGCATAGGCAACGGTGGCGGCTGTGCCCCACAAGCGCTGCTCAACTGGTCGGTTTAATGTTATCCCAATCATGGATTTTCGGCTAGTGCCGACCAATAATGGGTAGCCCAAGCTGGCGATTGTGCGTAGTTGCCGTAATACCTGGAGGTTTTGCTCAGGGCTTTTGCCAAAACCAATGCCTGGGTCGAGCAAAATCAAATCGTTGGCGATGCCAGCTTGCAAGGCAAAATCGATGCTTTGGCGTAATTCAGCACAGACTTCGCCAATAATATCGCCATAGTCGCTGGCGGCGTAATTTGTGCCATGGGCAAATTGTTCAACTGTGCTGACCCGATTGTGCATCAAAATGATTGGCACTTGAGCCTGGGCCACAACCTGTGCCAAAGCTGTATTCCAACTGCCATCAGCCTGCCGCAAGCCCCAAATATCGTTAACAACGTTCGCGCCAGCAGCCAGCGCCGCCGCCACAACCTGGGCTTTGTAGCTATCAATCGAAATTGGCAGCGGGCACACTTGGCGAATCGCCTGAATTGCTGGCACAACCCGCGCAATTTCTTGCTCAATGTTGACTGTGCTGGCTCCAGGCCGCGTCGATTCGCCGCCAATATCCAAAATATCGGCTCCAGCATCAGCAAAATCAAGTGCTTGCTGCTGAATCTGGCTTTGGCCTGCCTCAAGCAACCCATCATTCGAGAACGAATCGGGTGTGACATTGACAATACCCATCACCAAGGTTTTTTTGCCCCAATGCCACTGGGTTGAGCCAAGTTTGAGGCTACCACGGGCTTGATTATGCACAAGCAAAGCGCCAATTTGTTGGGCCAAGGCTTGCAAGGCAGGCAACGGAATCGCTTGTAATTTGGCGCATAAGGCCCGCCACGAACGCTCATTCGCCCACGCCAGCAGCTTGGTTGGGTTGCTGCTTTGGCCTAAATAGACGTGTGGGCTAACCAAGGCATCGCCATCGAGTGCTAATAGCTCTTGTTTCACAATCATCGCCGTATGCGGATCAACCTGATCGCAATGCAGCATAATCAGGTTGGCCTTGGTCAACACCCGTTCGGCGGCGTTGGGGTAAGTTTCAATTTGAGCGATCACATGGAGCAATTCAGCGCGTTGTTGGGGGTAATATTGACGAATGTTATAGGCAAATTCAGGCATAATCCAATCTTTCGTGCTAAGCCATGGCTATTCTAGCCGATATGTCGCAGTTTGCGACTCGGTTCAATAGCTGATTTTAAATGTGTATTGTACTTGGAGATACCAAGATTGCTTTTGATCCACGAAGAGCACGAAGAGCACGAAGAGCACGAAGCATGGAAACCACGAAGGATACGAAGCACCGAAACCACGAAGGACGATTATTTTTTGGCCACGAATTGCACGAATTCCACGAAGGATAATTATTGTTTAGCCACAGATTGCACAGATTGTTTTGATTATTGTTCCAATAGCCCAAAGCCTATAGCCTTTCAACTCGCTTTTGACTTTTGATTTTTGCCTTCTGCCTTTCGATTGTTCTATGTTCTATGCTCTTTTCTGACTTTTGACTTCTGCCTTCTGACTTCATCCCTCATCCTTTCGCCCATCTCCCCCACATGTGTGACGGCTATGCTATAATCTGCGCTTGGATTGAGTTTTTGAAGCTGTCTGCTGAACAGGAGCCGCATTGTGCTACCTCGAACGTTTGGCAACTATACGATTGAGCGCGAATTAGATCGAGGCGGAGTTGCGGCAGTTTTTCTCGGCCAACATCGAGCCTTGCCGCGCCAAGTGGCGATTAAAGTCTTGCTCAATCATACCGAAGAGTTGGTTGAGCGTTTTCAGCGCGAAGCCGAAATTACCAGTAAACTGCGCCATCCGCAGATCATCGAAATTTATGATCATGGCATGCAAGGCCCGTTTGCCTATACGGTGATGGCGGCACTCATGGGCGGCTCGTTAAAGCGCATGCTCGAAACTGCGCCTCAGCAGCATCTAACGCCCGAGCTTGCGCTCAACGTTTTTTACCAAATTGGCGAGGCTTTGGATTTTGCCCATAGCCAAGGGATTGTCCATCGCGATGTTTCGCCTGGCAATATTCTGTTTGATCACGATCTGCAACGGGTTGTGCTGTGCGATTTTGGGATTGCCCGTTGGGAACAGGCCCATAGCAACACGACCAACCGCGTGGTGATGGGCACGCCTGGCTATTTCTCGCCTGAGCATCTGCGCGGCGCACGCGAAGTCAACGCTCAATCCGATATTTTTGGGCTTGGTTTGGTCTTATATGCGATGTTGGCTGGCCGTCTGCCGTGGGCCGAACCGCTTGATTATGCCGACCCTCAGAATGTTCAACCGTATCCACCCATATCGACGTTAGTTGGTCTTTCGCCTGACATCGACCCAATTATTGCCAAATTGCTGGCGGTCGATCCTGCTCAACGCTATCAAACAGTAGCCGAGGCAAGCGCAGCACTACGTCGGATTTTTTCGGAGCATCCTGCCTTGACTACCAGTGAAGGGAGCGTCTCTGTGCAGCGCCACTCGATCTATCTCGCCCCATCCTTCCGCGCGGAAGGTCTCGAACCCAATGCCGTCGAAGAATACCTTGGCCCGCAGCTTAAATCGGAACCTATTAAGCGTGCGCATCGGCGTGCCGCTATTTTGAGCCAGCCAGAGCATTTGGTTAATTTGCTCGAAGCTTGGAGCATGGGCGAGCGCTTCCGGCGGCGCAATCTTGGTCGTCTCGCCACCTTCTATCGCATCCAAAGCCAAAATATCTATTACTACAAGCTCGATGTGCTATATGAACATCGTGGCGAAGCCTTCATCAAACAAGAGGCCGACCGCGAACGCCAGCCGATGAGTGGCGAGATGGAATTGGGCGTGTGGGATGTGAAGCTGCCAGAATTTAGCGATTTTGTAGCTTCCGAAGGCTTGGTCGATCGGATCAAAGGCTCAGAACAGGTCAGCCAATGTGGCCGTTGTTCGACCAAGGGCAATATCTTATGCCAAAAATGTAAAGGCAATGGCCGCGTCACCATCACCAAAACCGTTGAAAAGATGGTTGATGTCACCGATGCCAATGGCAATAAGGTCCAAACCCCAACCCAAGTGGTCGAAAACGAAGTCCAAACCTGTAGCGATTGTAAGGGCAAAGGCTATTTGGTCTGTCCCGATTGCCAAGGCATTGGCATGATCGTTAAGCGCAAGGCCTTCAACTGGCAGCGTATCCCGCTCAATTGGAGCATTCACGACGATTTGCCCGAGGTTGATGAAGGTTTATTGCAGGCCGAAGCCGTCGAAGTTTGCAATTATATGCTGACCAACATTCCCAAAGAATGGGCGCTGATTCCTAAGCTCGATAGCTTGGTCGAAAAAGCTATGGCCGAAGTCAGCAAAGATAAGCGGATTGTGCTGGCGCGCTTGATCGTGCATATGGTGCCAGTTACGAAGTTGCAATTTGCGCTTGGCCAGCAGCTTGATGATGGCGATGTGGTCAAGCTCTATGATACCGATAACGATGCTGATACGCCCAGCGTGCCAGTGATTGTCGAGGAGCCAGGCGAATTGCCACGCGATTTGTTTACCTTGCACTTGCTAGGCTTCAAAAATACGATTAGCGAAGAAGAAGCGCGGGTTTTCCGCGATTGGGCGCGCATTATCAGCTGGCTTGGGGTTGCTGCACTCGCCGCTGCCTTGCTGATTACGCTGATCTTCGTTATTTTTATTTACTAGCTCGAATAGTTGGCACAAAAATAGCGCTGGCGTTACAAGCAACGCCAGCGCTGTTGGTTTTTTAGAAGTAGCGGCTGAGGTTTTCGAAGATTTTATCAATATCGCCAGTGCTGCCCTCGACCAATTCGGTGCGTGAGAAATCGGCAATTTGTTGCAAAATGCTTTTTTCTGCATCAGCGCCGTAGGCAATTGGGAAAATTTGAATGCTTGATTCGCCAAAATTTCCCAACATCTGATCGATTGAGATTTGGCTGGCGGTATCAGCGCCATCGCTCAAGACCACAATCGCGTTGATTCGGTCGGGCTGTTTGAGCGCTTCCAGCTCTTGGCGAGCGAGATCAACCGCATCGTAAAGCGACGTATTGCCATCGGGCACCAGCCCTTGAGTTTGCATTTGCAACTTGGACATATTTTCGCTGCGGGTGGCGAGCGGCACCAACACGCTTGGACTCGACGAGAAGCCAATCATGCCGACGTTATCTTTGCTGGGCAAGCGACTGAGAAAGACTTCTACGCCAAGTTTGGCTTGATCCATCTTATCGTCGTCGCGCATCGAGCCAGAGCTATCGACAACCAACATAATATTGGCTGGCTTACGGTTATTGGCCCAAGCGTTTTTGGCGGCCACAATCACATCTGCTGGTGGCGTTGCCAACGAATTGCGTGGCTGATTGGGGTCTACGCCGAATTGCGGGGTTAATGGCGAGGCCAACGCAACATCAACATTCGCTGGCCGAAAGCCTTGCTGCATCGCAAAATTTTGGCTGTCGGGAGTAAGCAAGAAATTGTAGAAGACGCTAGCCGCAGCTTTTTCATCGGCGTTGGCATCGCTCATCACAATAAATGGGTTATCGTGAATAAACGTACCTTCTTTAGGATAAATTGCCACCAACGGCACATTTGGCGCTTGTTTATTGAAGTCAATCAGGGTAATTTCTTCCATTGGGAAGGCCGAGATATAGGCCATGCCATATTTTTGCATGTTTTGGCTAAACACCAAGGTATTCGAGCCATAGTGCTTGATGCCTTGTGCCAAATCGCGCAAAAATTGTTGGCTTTTTTCTTGGTTAATGTCTTCGACCGTGAGATCGCTAGTTTTGCTGTTGGCTGCATACAACTCGGCCAACACCGTTGAAAGCGCAGTTGTGCTAATGTCGGGGTCGGTGTGGCCCCACGAGAAGCGGCCCCAATCTTGTTGGCCAAATTTGCCCCAGCCCTCTGCATCTTGAATCAAGGCCAGCATATCCGACCAGCCAACCTCTTTGTCGGGGTAGCCCATGGCTTCGGCCATTGGTTTCCACATCGAAATAACCACTGGCGTTAACACCAACGATTGTGGATCTGGCTCAGCAATGTTGGGGTTATTGCTTTCTTTCTTCAAGACTTCGAGCCAGGTTGAGGCTGAAGGTGTCCAGATGGTGGTTTTCAGTTGACCAGCGCGCAGTTGGGTGCGGGCCGTGCCTGAGGAAAGCTCAGTGCCTTGGACGACAATTCGTTTGCCATTTGATTGCACATTTTGGTTGTTGAAGTTGGCGATTCGTTCTTCAAGCCATTTGGTTTTTTCAGGGCTATAGGTGATGCTAATCAGCAGATCATTTGCCCCTACAACTGGGCCACTGGTTTGGCTCGTTCTCGTAGGTACTTGGGCTTCCTCGCCACAGGCGGCAAGGATGAGCATAATGAGGATGAGAAAACTCCGGAAGAAGCGTTGCATAAGCTTAATCTCCTTAAACTGACAAGCTCTATTGTAGCGCTTTGCAAGGCGTTAAGAAAGGTTCGTTGCTGGTACGCGTGTTGGATGGTTGAGGTTACGCGTGGTTGCGCAGCACGGTGCGAATGCCTTGTTGCAAGGTGGGGTAGGTTTGGAGATCATCGAGATTGCCGCCAACGCTGATTAATGCTTGGGCCACATCTGGCTGAACGCCAGTTAAAATGAGGTTTGCACCGAGCAAGCGAATGCCTTGGGCTGCCCGCAACAAGCGGCTGGCAACTTCGCGATCAACGTTTGGCACGCCAGTCATATCGAGCAAGGCAACCCGCGCACGTTGGCTTGATATGCCATCAAGCAGATTATTGGTAATTTGTTGCAAACGCTCGCCATCGAGCGCCCCGACCAGTGGCATAACCATCACTGTATCGCTCAAGGGAATTAATGGTGCGCTCAAGCGCGCTAGCATCGCCGTATGGCCGCGAATCATTTCAGCTTGCAGTTGATTGCGCTCTTGCTCGGTACGGCGACGAATCTGAATATCGCGCAGGAAGGCGATCCAAAGTTGGTGCTCGTCAGTTTGCATGGTGCCGAGCACCATTTCAACAGGTTGAGTTTCGCCATTGGGCAAGCGCACATCAAACTCAGCGGCTCCCGTTTGCTGCTGAAGGCTTGCCAATTCGACCCCCAGCACCTCAGCGATGTTTAATTGATCGACGTTACGGCCTAAAATGCGTTCGGCAGCCCGATTGGCCGAGCGAATAATGCCCTGTTGATCGTAGGTAATAATCGCTTCGGCAGCGTGATCGACAATTGCTTGGCGTTGGCTGCTTGATTCGACCATGGCGCTGGCGATTGAATTGAACGAGGTCGCAACTTGGCCTAATTCATCGCGAGTATCAATTGTTACATTGCTCAGCGTATTCGAGGTGAGCATACTGCCAGCGGCCTGTTGAAAAGCCCGCACCGTATCCATAACCGCGCGGTAGAAGCCAAGAAAGAGATAGATTGCCAACAAAATCAACGAGGCAATGAGGCCAATAAAGAATGCGCGCCTCGTTTGCGCTTGGCTAATCCGCTGATTGAGCAGGGCATTAAGCTGGGTTGAGGTAGCATCCCAAAGCTTAAAACTACTGTTGAGGGTAAACTCGGTTTCTTGGCGAAAGGTTGTGGAATCGATGGTTGGCGTTTCAACCCGAATCACTTGGAGCAGAATTTGAAAACTAAGCTCTTCGGTGGCTTGAATGAAGCTGCGCACCGATTCTTCCATCAGCGGGCGTAAAGCCTCGTTATTGCTAAATACCACACCCAAACTATAGTTAATTTCGGTGTTCGTTTCTTGCAATTGGCTATTGACGACTGTGAGCGTATTGCGCTCTTCTGGGCTGATCGTGCCGCGATCGATTGCATTGCCGCCGGCGCTGGCCACGCTCGCAGTTGCCGCTTGATGGGCTGGCAGGGTTTCGATTAGCGCATTCATGAGGTAATAACTATCGATATTGGGATCGAGAATTAAGCCCGATTGATCGCCGATGCGTTGCATACAGGCGCGCACCGCTTGGAGCACTCGATTGTGGGCGGCATTGCTATCCGCCACACTGCGCAAGGTCAATTGCGCTTGGAGCCGTTCCCATTCATTAAAAAGCACGGTTACTTGGGTTTGGGTATCAAAGCGACCTTTATATTGACTATCGAAGGCTTTAAATGCTTCAAGTTGGTTGCTAATTGTCTCGTTTTTGAGCAAGAGTGGGCTTAATGAGGCTTGGTCGCCACCGAGATAGCGTTCAGCCAATAATTGTTGCTCAACAATTGATTGCATGAGGCCACGCAGCGGTTGCAAATAGGTCGTGCCCTCTAATTCGCTGCGGGTATAATTTATTTCACGTTGTAGATCAGTTAATAGTGCACTCAGCAAAAAGGTTAATGGAATGGCAAAAACCAAACTCAATAACCCGAATTTTTGGGGATACGTTAGGCGTTTCATCAGCCATGTGGCTGGAGTAAAGAATGCACGCATGGTTCGTATACCTAATGGCTGAGGTGTGGTTGGCCCTTATGATAGCACACCTAGGCCCTTTTGTGCAGTAGCTCTTGCGCGCTGCTGCTACCTAAACCTCAGGCTTTGTCGTAGCGCGCTGAGGTTGATCTTGGGGCGGCAGCAAGGCTTGCTCGATAAATTGCAACAACGTTGGCTCGTAGTTGCTAACATCGCTTTCGCCGCGCAGCATCGCCATGGTCACGACCCATTCAATTAAGCCTGCCAAAATTTCGGCCAAGGCCAGCGGTTGATAGCTGTACATGCTGCCTTGCTGCATGCGTTGGGCCAAGGCTTCGGCCAAAATAGCATGCAAACGTAAGCGGGCTGGTTGTTGTTGCTCGACCTCAAGGTTTAAGCCTGCTTCCAGCCCCAACAAGCGAAATAAATCAGTGTGTTGCAATGAATAGCGAATTGCGGTTTGAACGCATTCACGAATCATGGTTTGGGTTGATTCGAGCGCTAAAATGGGCAGAATAACTTCAGTCAAGCCCTCTAAAACTGAATCGGCCAGCGCCATCGCCAAGGTTTGCTTCGAATCAAAATACAGATAGAGCGTTCCCGTGGCCATTTCAGCGCGTGCAGCGATATCGAGCATGCGGGCTTTAGTGTAGCCCTGCTGCATAAATACTTCACGGGCGGCACTGAGAATAGCTTGGCGGCGATGAGGGTCGGCGGTACGTGCCAATGGATAGCTCCTTTGTGGCTTGAACAATGTGGCAAGTGTTGCTTGATTATAGCAAAAATCGCTGTTTGCAGAACCAGCCAATTGGGCAGTTGAACAGGCTTTTTAGCCCATTCTAAAGGCTTAAACATGCCTGAAAAAGAGGCTTGCCATGCATTTTTGCTGTGCTATACTTGGCCGCAAGTGAATGTTTTGGGCGCGACCTCAAATGGAGCTTTGCTGCCCCACTCGCAATCGGCTTTCGCGCTTGAGTTTTACGTTGACCCAAACCCTTTCACCCCGAAAATCGGTCTTACCTTTTGGAAGGAATCCTATGAGTTTCACCGACAAAACCCTCGTCTGTGTCGATTGCGGGAATGACTTCGTTTTTACTGCTGGTGAACAAGAGTTTTACGCCCAAAAAGGCTTTACCAACGAACCACGGCGTTGCACCCAATGTCGGCAAAGCAAAAAACAACAACGTAGCGAGCCAAGTGGTCGCTCAAGCTATGATCGAGATAGTGGTTTTGGTGGTCGTGAACGCAGCCGCGAATATGGCGGGCGCGATAGTTTTGGTGGTGGCCGTTCTGGCTTTGGCGGTGGCAATCGCCGCGATGCTGCTGGCCAAGCTCCCCGTGAGATGTACGATACCGTCTGCGCTGAATGTGGTCGCACGACAACTGTACCATTCAAGCCGACTCAGGGCCGTCCGGTCTATTGCCGCGACTGTTTTCAAAAGCAACGAACCTCTTCGCGTTGGTAAATTGGCTCGGTTAAGCTAAATTTGGTGGGGCAGTCGTTCAGTCGCCAATTGGGGCGGCTGAATTGTTTTTTAGCTGCTTAATCAAGCCATAGCTATTGCTCCTTTGTTATGGCTTATGTCCAAGGTGGCTGAGGCAATATTCTGCTTGGATAGCATTTTGCATAAAGGTTTAGTATGATCGTTGCATACTAGCTGTTTTTTGGAGGTAGACAATGGCGTTATTGGCCGAAAAAGTGGCATTAATTACTGGGGCTGGCCGTGGGATTGGCGCAGCTGCTGCTCGTTTATTCAGCCAGCATGGCGCCCATGTAGTGCTCTGCGATTTGGATGCTGCTCCGGTTGAGCAATTGGCAGCAGCATTAAACGCTGCTGGTGGCAAAGCCTTGGCGTTTGCAGGCGATGTGACCAGCGCCGAATTTGCGCCGCAAGCGATTGCTGCTACGTTGGAGCATTTTGGGGGCCTCGATATTTTGGTCAACAATGCTGGCTACACCTGGGATGGCGTGTTGCACACGATGGATGATGCGCAATGGCAAGCGATGCTCGATGTGCATTTATCAGCACCATTCCGCCTGATTCGGGCGGCAGCTCCCTACTTGCGCGATACAGCCAAAGCTGAAATCAAGGCTAACGGTGCCGCCAAACCACGCAAAATTATCAATGTTTCTTCGGTTTCGGGGGTGTATGGCAATGCTGGTCAAGCCAATTATGCTGCTGCCAAATCTGGTGTGGTTGGCTTAACCAAAACCTTGGCTAAAGAATGGGGTCGCTTTAATGTTCAGACCAATGCAGTGTGCTATGGCTTTATCGAAACCCGTTTGACCGCTGCCAAGGAGCAAGGTGAAACGATTCAGCGCGGCGAACAGGAAATTAAGCTTGGGGTGCCCGAAAATCTGATGGCTGGAATTACCATGTTTCACCCGATGGGGCGGGCTGGTACGCCAGAAGAAGCTGCTGGGCCAATGGTCTTTTTGGCATCGAGTTTAGCCAATTATGTGAATGGCGAAATCTTGGAAGTAACTGGCGGCATGGGGATTTAAGCAAGCTCTTATTTCTCCTCCCTTCCGTCCCTCCGCTGGAGGGAGACGCAGGGGGTTTTCAGCCCCCTGCACCCCCAAATATTTATTTTGAGGAATGTTCCGATTTGTTCTCATCCTCGGCTTCGTGCTCTTCGTGCTCTTCGTGGATCAACCAACTAGCCTGCTGCTTGCTCTTTGCTGTTGCTCGATTCAATGATGCCGCGATCAAGCAATTCTTGCAAGCCTTTGGCAACTGCTTCGACCGTAAAGTCAATGTGCTCAATTGTGTGAGCACTGGTCAGGAAGTTAACATCGCGGCGCAAAATCACGCCATGTTTGGCAATTGCGCCCAACAATGCTTCCATCAAACGGGCATGAGTTGGCATGTCGGGGGCAAACGAGAAGAACGGAATTGCATCGTAGCCACAAACCCGCAACGCCACCCCAAGCGCCTCGGTTTTGGCGTTCACGCCTTCGCGCAAGCGCTGGCCAAGCTTGGCAACATGCGCAAAGTAATTGGTGTTGCGATAGACGTTGATCACTGCGTAACAGACCTCCAAGGAAAGCATTTCGCCGCCAAAGGTGGTTGAAACTTGCAAATCTGATAAGCGTTCGAGATACTTTTTGGGGCCAGCAATCGCTGAAAGTGGCATGCCTGCGGCGATCCCCTTTGAGAGACAGACGAAATCGGCATCAACGCCATAGAATTCTTGCGCGCCACCAAGCGCCAAGCGGAAGCCCGTCACCACTTCGTCGAGCACAAATAATGCGCCAACTGCATGACACGCTGCCTTGACTTCGTTCAAATACTCAGCATCCAAGCAGTGTTTGTAGGGCATTGAGAGCAAAACGGCGGCCAATTGCTCGCCATGCTTGTTGATCGCAGCAATCAAGTTGGGCTTTTCGTGGGGAGCCATCAACGATACTTGCTCGGTATATTGGCTCAGGCCTGCGGGCACGCCTGGCGTGTAATACATAAAATGATCGTGCCAACCGTTGTAGCCAACCGTGATAATTCGTTCGCGCTTGGTAACGTGGCGGGCCAAGCGCACCGCTGCTGAGGTGGCATCAGCGCCGGTTTTGAAGAAACGCGCCATTTCGGCGTTGGGAATGATATCGAGCAAGGCTTGGGTTGCGCGAACCTCAACTTCGGTGGGCAGCGAATGAATCAGCCCTTTATCCAAATTCTTGCGAATCGTTTCGACAACTGCTGGGTGATTGTGGCCTAAGGTGGTTGCGCCCAAACCACAAATATAGTCGATATATTGGTTGCCATCAACGTCGGTGACTAATGCGCCATCGCCATGATCAATAAAGACTGGAAACGAACCATAGGCAAATTGTTCGGGCCGTTTCATTAACGATTGAGTTGTGCCAGGAACAATTGCTTCTGCTTGGGCCAATAATTCCATCGATTTGCTGAGATTGAGGGCTTCGCCGCTGACCTTTGGCAGTTGTGCTGCGCTCATGCTGCTCGATCCTTCCATATATGCCTAGGCTGATGTGTAATTATGTAGAATAAAATCTATTTAGTCGGATTAAATAGATTTTATTTGAGCGCTAGTATACGGAAGGGGCTTTGGTTTGTCAAAAATAGCTTAATCAGCCTTGATATGCTTCTCTATTTTTGATTAGATTAATAAAGTTGCTTGGATTCTCCTCCCTTCCGTCCCTCCGCTGGAGGGAAACGCAGGGGGGGGCAGCCCCCTGCACCCCCAAATATTTGTCTATTGAATTGTTATTATTGTTTCAGTTCTCCATCTTCGCGTACTTCACGGTTACAAGATTATGGCGTGATTAATTCTTGGGTTTGGTCAGCCCACTCAACGCTAATTGGACGATTGGGATAGACAAGTTGCTCTAGTTCAATTCGTAATGGCTGTTGGGGCTTGAGATCAAGCGTGCCTTGCCAAAAGAGTTTGCCTTCGCTCATAATTTTGATTGGCGTGGCGGCGAACGCTTGGCTTGGTTGAATTGCGACCACCAAATGGCCAGTGCTGCTGCGATCCATCCCAACTGCGCCAGCGTGATTGCCAGCACTGAGATCTCCAAGGTCATGTAAGGGCAGCCAATGGGCTTCGAACGATCGGCTTTGGCCTGCTGGTAAGGCTGGATAATCCCAGAACGTGCGTTGGGCGCCATGCCATAGTTCGGCGTAATCGCTGCCATCGGTGGTATACAGGCTACGATCAAACTGATCATCAAAGGCAAAGGTTTTAATCCCAGGCAAATTTGGGTCAAGATCAACCAGCATGAGACCTTGGTTGAGCGCCGGATCATACACTCCAGCCCAGCTGCCGCTCAAGTTGTCGGCAGCAAAAAGGCCAATGTAGCCGTTCCATGTTGCATAGCGGCTAAGATCGCGATTGTTGAACGTGGGCCAGCTAATGGTTTGTTGCGGTGCTGGCAAGGCCGTATCTTGGGTGGCATGGACAATCATCTGCTTGGTTGGCACAACGAAATGGAGGCTTGGTTGCAAATGGTTGATCCCACCAGGTGCAATCATCGCATTCATCCAAAATTGGAATGGCTGTGGGCTGGAGGTTGGGTTGCGATAAACGCCACGCATATTCACGATTTGGCTATCGTTGGTTAGCTCAACTGTGATTTCAATCTGCACTCCGGTGTGGCGTTCGGTGGTTGAAGCAATCACCCGCGCTGCATCGTTGGTTTGCTCCAAACGATAATCCCAAGGCTCAGATTCTAGGTAGCCATGTTCCTCGGTTGGTGCTGCCCATTCGATGCCGCCAGCCGCTAGCCACCAACCGCGTTGGCCCAAATGGCTGGCTTTGATCACCGGATTTTGATAGAGCAGGTTTTGGCCAGTGGCTTTGTTGGTCAATTGATAGACGCGGCCACCAAGTTCTGGCAGCATCGTCAGCGTGACATAACGATTCTCAAGCTTGAGCAAGCGATAATTTTTTGCTTGATAGGCAGTGATTTTGCTGCGATCAATCCGTTTGTAGGGGAAAATCGGATCGTTTGGCTGGCTATCGACGAGTGCGCCTTGATAGCCTTCGGTGTTCAAGGCGATTGTTCCTGCCTCGGAAACGCTGGCTTTGCTTTCGCTCGCCTGAAAATAATGCATTGGCGTGGCATAGCGCCAGCGATAATAATGGCTGCCCACATTGCCCATTTCAACTTGCCAATTGGCCGAATTATTGGGATTGTAGGTCAATACGCGCCGCTCGAAGGCTTGGAAAAGCACCCGCTGATTTTGGCCGCCGATTCTGGTATCGATCCAATAGGCCTCGGTGATCGGATAGCCAAATGTGCCCAACACGTTGGTTACATCGCCCAGCGCTTGCTGAAAATCGACAAATACTTTGGGTACATTGTGGCCAGTTACGGTTTCATAATGGGCAATTGTGGTATTGGGCATTGCTAGATTTGGCTCATCGCTAATTTGCCCATTAGCTGCCAACACGCTGCTAATGCGTTGGCCTTGGCGATTTTCGCTGCGATTATAACCATTAGTCGTGGCGATTGGCCCAAGGCTGGCGTAGGTTGGGCTAGTGCTATCGGGGTCGCCTGCAATTGGCACATTGGCTGCGGTGCGTGGCTCGAAGCGCTGATCGCCGGTTTGCATCTGGCCGCTAATCATCTCGACCACCAACAAACCGTTGGTTGCAAACCACTCGCTATTGCGGTCGGCAGCTGGTTGAGTAATTTCCATGCGAGCTTTATCAAAATATTGGGTTAGGCGATTGTTCTGCGGCGATTGTTGATAGCGCTCAAAACTGCGTGGCCCAATTTGCTGGCCCCAAACCCATGAGCGGCTGGTTTGGCCATCGGCAACCGCTTGATCGGCGCGTTGCCAGCGTTGGCGAAAGGCCGAATCTGCAAAGCCATCAGCAAATGCAGCATAACTTGGCCGTTGCTGAACTAAGCTGAGACTGACAATTAAGAGGCAAAAAACCAAACTTGTACGTCGCATCATCCGTTCCTCCAAAACCAAACATCTGTTGCGAGTATAGCGCTGGAGGCTGGCAAAAACTATAGCATCTCGCTGAAGTTGGCCTGAGAAACCTGAAAATCGCCAAAGCTTGGCCGAATATGCTCTATAGTATTGGCAGTGTGTATGGTCGAAAGGGGTTGCCACAATGAATGATTTGCAAATTGCCGAACAACTGCAAGCAAGCTATGGTCTTTTTGCGCCAATTCGTACCCATTTTCGCGGGCCTGGCGTTGAACGCGGTGGTTGCCCACGCCACGGCATGCATGCAGTCTATGCCAAAAAATATGGCGAGCATCTGGCAACCATTTATCCAGGCATTAGCTCAATTGGGGTTGAATCGTCGTTCGAGTCCAGCCAATTGCCAGCGATTATGGCGGCCTTGGCGGCCTTGCGCGAGGTATTGCTGGCAAATTTGGCCCATCGGATTGTTGAATATGCCCAAGCGAGCAAGCCCTACATTTTGCCCGCCTATTTGCGTAGTATTGAGCTGGCGCTTGAGCATTTTGCCAAACGCTACCCGGAACAGCTGGCGGCGCTTGATGCGATTTTTTGTGTTGCTGGCGGCGAGGGCTTTCGCGATTTAATTGTGTTTCATGGTGGGCATTTGTTGGAGCAAGCCAAGGCCGGCGCACTCTGGACGAATATCGATATGTATTCGTTGGTTGATCTACACGACCGCGAAACGGCTGAAGGCCTGCAAAAATTTGAAGTTTGGTGCCTTGGCGGCGATTTGGCCAAAGCGGTTTTGGCCGAATTTCAAAAAGCCGCTTTGATGCTCGCAACCCAAGGTTGGCAACCACAGCCCCTCACCAAAGAATTAGCCTTATTGCCAGTCGATCTGAATCGCCATTTTGGCCAGATGGTGCGCAATCTGTTGCATACTGCGCTATCTCAATATGTTTTGGGCTAAAAACCAATGGTCGCGCATCATGTGACGCGCGACCATGATTTAGCTTAACCCTGAGGGAATTCGAATTTAATGGCGCATACGTGATTGAATCGTTTGGCTGATAATATGCGCCAAATCTGGGCGCTGAATATCGGCGTGGGTAAAGGTCAGCTTGGCATAACGCTCATTGAGATCGAAATCGGCAAACAACTTGGCAAAGCCATGCAAGCGTTTGTCGATTTCCAAATAGACATCAACTCCATAATCTTGCAGATCAAGCACAACCTCTAATTCTTCGATGTGGAAACTTTGGTGGCCATAGGGCTTAAACTCAAGCTCTTGCACAAATGGATATGGGCCGCGCCAGCGCGAATTGTATTCATTGTGCACGGTGTAGAGTTGGAAGCCAATTTGTTGGATGGCCTGAATAATCGTTGCCTGCGATGGATGCGGCTGAATGTTCAGCTGATCAACATCGCTGGCATCGACCCCACCGCTAATCGATAAGCCAGTGCGAATAAAGACAGGCTGATGGCCCATGGTTAACGGCGTATCGAGCGGCAAATTGATGCTAAATGGAATCCGTTGTTGCGCCCCTGGTTGGAGCACAAAACGCTGGGTCAGCGGATATTGACCAATTGTATGATCTTGGGTCATTTTGCTATCGTCGTATTCGCGGGTATAGCGCGTGACCAAAAACAGATACAGTGCTTCAATATCTTGTTCGACATCGCCGCCGATAATATGCACTTCGCCGGCAATTGTGCCACCAGGCGTAGTTGTATTGTTGTGGAGATGAGTTTCGATACGAGCATTGCCAATACCAACACTGGCGAGCAATTTACGGAACATGCACATCCTCCTAGGTTATCGAATTATTATCGCCTTATACGTAGACATAGTATCAAAAGGTTTCACTTAATCTTGGCAATGTTGTAACACACAATGCACACAGGTTTCAAGCGTGGCGCAACGGCAACGCAGCCCGCGCTGCAACAACTGCTGCACATGGCTGGCCTGTTCGAGCAATTGGCTAAGATCGGCCAATTTTTGCTTGGCTAATTGCCGCCATAAGCCAGCCAATGGCGCTTGCTGTTGTTCATGTTGAAACAACAATTGAATTTCATGCAGGCTAAAGCCAAGGCGCTGGGTGGTGCGAATAAACGCTAAACGCTCGAAAATCTGCTGATCGTAATAGCGCCGCCCATTCTCACGGGCAGCAGGCGGCAATAGATTAATTTCTTCGTAATAGCGAATGGTTGAGGCCTTGATACCAGCCTGTTTGGCGACCATACTGATGCTGAGTTGTTGCATATGCCGACCCCTGAAATTGCTGCTTGACTTCCAGTTAACTTGAACTTGTAGACTCCTAACAAGCTAGGGTAATCATGCAATAGCTGTCAAGTGGAGGAACAGATTCATGCCAACCGTGATCGATCAACCAGTTCATATTACTGATGCCAGCTTTGAAGCCGACGTTTTGCAATCGGCAGCGCCAGTGATTGTCGATTTTTGGGCGCCATGGTGTGTGCATTGCCGCGTAATTGCGCCGATTTTGGCCAAACTGGCCCAACGCTATGCTGGTGAAATTGTGGTGGCCAAAATCAATACCGATGAGGATGTGCAATATGCCAGCCGTTTGGGCGTGCGCGGTTTGCCAACGATGGTGGTATTTCAGCATGGCCAAGAGGTTGACCGTTGGATTGGAGCAATGAGCGAAGCAGCGTTTGAGCAACGAGTGCAACGCTTGCTTGGCCGTTAAAATATAATAGGCAGGCTGCTTCTCACGGCGGCCTGCCTAGTTTATTCTTCCTCAGTACAGGGTCTAAGCTCCCACAAGCGGACTATTGGCGTTCCTCCAACCTACTCCATTGTTCTTCTCTCCCACAAGCGTTAATGATAGACTGATGGTAGCTGATGTAACATTGTTACAGTGGCTACTGTGGGTTTGCAATGGGTGGCAATGTAGCCCTCTACAGCTACAGAGCGCACGGCTGGCGACCATGAGACCTCCTAGGGGTGACCGATTGAGCGCGACGACGCTTGAATTTGGCTGCTTGCCTAGCACATGCTGTTCGTTGAAAACCAATCGTCGGCTATAATGATGCTCAGCAATGCCCTATTCGCACTGGTTCGGTTGGTTATTAAGTTATGGATTGCGTTAGCAGTCGATAGTGCTACGATAACATACAATCAAGCGCTGCAAATGCAGCTTTGCTCTTGAATCTCTCTAGAGTTTTGCTGGAGAACCTTGGAGAAATTACGAATCCGTAACTGATTGTTGCGGTTCGTTCGGGGTTGATGCTGATTGAGAAAGATAGCGATCAAGCTCGGCGGCAGTTGTATACCAATAGCGATCAAGTTTGATGCCACGGATTTTACCTTTATTAAGGTAAACGCGCAAACTGCCTTCGGTTAGCGACTGCGCTGGGTAATATTCACGGGTATAGGCCGCCGCCTGCTGCAAGGAGAGCAGTTGGCTGGCTGGTGGGTCGTAGGTTAGACCAGAGGGCTGTTCCATGCCACATCCTTGGCCAAATAAAATGCTTCGCCAATTACTCCGCGGCGAGATATTATCACAATCGTTGCAGCAATGGGTTGATAATCATGGTGGTCGGCAGGTGGTTATGCAAACGTTGCGCGATGGCATGAGCCACGATGTTGATGCACTTGCCTTCTTTGAACAGCAGGTCAATCGTTATACCACAGAAAGTCAAAAAGCTGCAAATCTTAATATGGCCGATAGCACCTACTATGCCAAACGTGGTCGTTTTTACGAGCAATTACGCCATTTGCTCGATCATCTGCCCAGCTTGCGGCCGACCACGATCATCGGTCTGCCCATTCCGCTGACTCCGCTGGTTGGCCGTCAAGCTGTGCTGCACGAGTTGCTTGAGCTTTGCCGCGATTATCGGCTTGTGACCTTGCATGGCATCGGTGGCATTGGCAAAACTCGGCTGGCAATTGCCTTGGCCAGCTATATCGCCGATGCTGGCTTTGCCCAAGAAGTGGTTTTTGTTGATTTGCGCAATGAATATACGGTGCACGATAGCTGGCATGCCTTGCTCAATCGCTGGCTGGGCGACCCCAAGGCCGATTTCGCTAGTTATATTCAGCAATCCAATCGCCGCACGGTGCTAATTATTGATAATTGCGAACATATTCGCTCAATTGCTGAAATGTTATTGCCGCTGTTGAATTTTGGCAATGTTTCAATTATCACCACCACCCAAATTGCCCTGAGTATCAACGGCGAACGGCGGTTTCCGGTGCCCGCCTTGAGCCTAGAGGAAGGAATTTTGCTGTTTGAGCAACGTGCTCGCGATTTGAATCGTCAGGTTGAGCGGCGCCAAACCGAGCAAATTGTCCAGCGTTTGGCTGGGCATCCATTGGCCATTGAAATTGCTGCCTCGCAATTATTATTAGTCTCGGCCAGCGATATTTTGGCTATGACCAACGTTGAAATGCTCGAAATTGAATCGTTGGCCAATGGCTCAGCGCCACATCGCACCTTGCGCCAAATGGTCGAATATAGCTTTTCGTTATTAAGTGATGATGTTCAGGCTGCTTGTTTGCGCTTGGCGCTGTTTGAACATCATTTTAGCCTAGCCCAAGCCACCAAAGCCTTTAAAGTCAATTGGCGGGTGGCTAGTAGCTTGGTCGATGCTTCGTGCTTAGAAGGCAGCGTCGATAGTCGTGGCGAAACGCGGTTTAGTATGCCGCTAGTCACCCGCTTATATGCGCGCCAAGTTGCGCTCGAACGCGATGTTTATCATCAGTTGATGCTCGAATTCAGCCAATATTGGGCCAGCGAGATCAAGCAGGTATTGCAACAGTGGGAACAAACCATTGAACGGGCCAAAGATCATGGCGAATTGCTCACCCCAATGAATGATCTTTCGCTCTTGCGGGATAGTTATACGACGATTCGGGGCTGTTTGCAGTGGACGTCGATTTATGCCCATGATCAATTATTGGAGCTTATCGCTGGTTTGTGGAAGTTTTGGCTGCACTATGAAAGCCCAGAGGGCAAATTGTGGCTGCGTTCGGCGATGAGTATGGTTAGCGAGCAACAGCGGGCCGAGTTGCAGCCGATTCTGCTGCTATTTAGCTGAAAATTGACGTTGGGATGTCGCTTAGCCAACTTTGCTCCCAAACTGGTTCACCAGCCAGCAAACGGGCAATTTGTTGGGGAAAATAGGCTGGACGAATCGGCTTACCCAAAAAGCCAAAAAAGCCAAGCGCTTTGGCCCGTTCAACAATGCTCATATCGCTAAATCCTGTCAGGGCGATGCAGGGAGCAATTGGCCGCAGCGAGCCAATTAAATCAAAGCCCGATTGATCTGGCAACTGAACATCCAGCAAAATGAGAGCTGGATGCACGGCCTGCACTGCTTGGGCGGTGGCAATGCGCCCATTGGGGAAGAAATGCAGTTGATGGCCTTGTTGATGCAAGGTACTGCGAATAATTAAGAGCGTATCTGGTTGATCTTCGATGACAACAAGTGTAGCGATACAAGCCTCCTTTGATTCAGTGGTTGGTTGAATTGTACCGCGAAAGCTGTGCACTGGGCAATAGGGTTACAGCCCCTCGTCCATTCAATGTGGGCGAGGGGCTGTAGATTTCATGGAAGCTAGAGCATAGAATTTTAGCCGCCGCTTGAACGAGCAACCGACTTCTGCAATTGCTTCGAGCTACGCCAAATCAACAATGGAATCAGCACCAACCAAAGCAGCAGCGAAATCAGCCATGGCTGCAAAATCACGCCGCCACCTAACGCACCTTGGAGATCTAAAGTCCAGGTGGTGGCTTGGCCTTCGCTAATGCTTTGAATCCACATCACGAGGCTGAAAAACGGGCTAAACGATAAGATAACCACGCCCAAGTTACGAATAAAACCATTGTTCATAATCGACTTAAACAGCGCTTCATCGTTCGAAAGGATTCCCACGACCAAAAGTGCTAGCAATGGCAAGCCAACGGCCATAATCAGTGCTAAGCCTAAGGTGGCCAGCATTGCGCCGCGGCTAGTTTTGGCCCACGAGGCACCCCAAATGCCGACCGTGCCATAGCCCAAAACCGTCACAACCTGAATTGTCAAGGCAATCAGCAAATCACGAATTTCAATCCCGCCAATCAGCAAGGCCATTGCCCCAATCGGCAAACTGGCCAAACTGAGCAGAAACAGAAATAAACATGGTGCAATCAGCTTGCCCAAAATAATCTGGTAGCGGCGCACAGGCGTGACCATCAATACATCGATGGTTTGGCGATCGCGTTCGCTGCCCAACGACGAAGCATTGAGCGACGGGGCAAAAAACGTTAGCTGAAATATGGCGACCACTGCCGAAGTCACATACAGCGCTAGCCCAATATCACTGCGGTCGCTAAATCCGCCGTCATTAAAGCCTGCATAAATGAGGACACACAAACCACTTAAAATGAATAAATAGATGCTAAGCATGGTAAAGGCGCGATTGCCGCGCAGATACGAGCGAAATTCCTTTTGCAAAATTGCCTTCATGCCACCACTCCTTGCGTCACATGCAAAAAGACTTCTTCAAGGTCGGATTGGCGTTCGGCAAAGTGATTGACCCGAAAGCCTTGGCCAATCAGGTTGCTCAAAATGCTGCTGCTCTCGTCGCTGGTACCGCTAAAGTTAATGGCCAATTTGCCACCTGCTTGATCATCGGCAAGCTCGTTGATTAAATTGACATCGTTGATTGTTGGGAGTTGTTTGAGCAGCTGTAATGCTGCCATTGCCCGCTCAACAACTTGAATTTCAATGAGCTTGTGGGGCCGTAAGTCGTGCATAATTTCGTTAACTGGGCCACTTGCCAAGAGCGTACCGCGCTCGATAATGCCAATATGGCTACACATTTCGGCTAGCTCCGACAAAATATGTGAGCTTACCATAATTGTTTTGCCCATACGGCTTAATTCGCGTAGCAATTCGCGGAGCTCAATGCGTGCCCGAGGATCAAGCCCGCTGGCCGGTTCATCGAGGATTAACAAACTTGGGTCGTGGGCCATAGTGCGAGCCAAACTCAAGCGTTGTTTCATACCACGGCTCAAATTCATCACATAGCTATCGTGTTTTTCGGTCAAATCGACCAATTGCAAGAGTTCCTGAATCAAGCTCGTGCGGCGCGGCTGTTTGATGCCATACACATGAGCGAAGAAATCAAGATATTCCCAGACCCGCATGCTATCGTAGACCCCAAAATAATCGGGCATAAAGCCAATTAATTTGCGCACTGCATCGGGGTTTTGGCGCACCGAAATGCCATTAACCAAGGCTTCGCCAGCAGTTGGTTGGAGCAAGGTGGTCAAAATGCGCATGGTTGTGGTTTTGCCGGCGCCGTTTGGCCCGATAAAACCATAGACCGCGCCTTTGGGAATACTCAGATTGACCTGATTGAGCGCGACATGCGTGCCAAAACGCTGGGTTAAATTGTGAGTTTCAACGATCAATTCCATCAGCGTTGCTCCAAATCAACATACAAATTGTAGATAGTGCTACTCTTTTGCGGAGCGGCTAGGCCATCGACCATAATTTCGTGCAAAACCTCAGTATCGAGCACTGTGATATGCGGCGCGGTATAGAGCGAATTTTTAGGCAAGCCATTGTAATTGGTGCGCTCATTGCCTGCGCTCCAAATCAATTGTAGGGCCTGGCTAAGTTGATCGTTACTGAGCAATGGGCTACTTTGATTTGCTCGATTGCGCAGACTATTATCGATCGTAACTGATTGGCCTGGGGCCAGCGTTGGGAGCACAATGCTATCTTCGCCAGCGTAGACAACTGCATTCTCAACCGTGCGTTGGCTGCGGTTGGTGATGGTCGCACCTTCCCACGAGTTGGGCTTGGCGACGTTAACTTCAAAATTATAGGGCACAGTAACTGCGCCAATAGCCGCGAGGGTTTGCATATCGCCAATGTTGCTTTGCCAGTTTGGCAGGAGCGTTTGGCCATCGCTGGTTTGCTCGATCGTTCCTGAGCCATCATCACCGAAGGCTTGCGACGATTGGTTGCCAGCAGTCAAGCTCGAATTGATACTGCCGTTCCATGCGCCGCGGCGCCCAGCATTGAACCCATAGTTAACACTGACCCGGCCTTGCTGCGAGCCAAGTTGGCTATCGACAACATTGATTGTTGTGACGCTGATATTGCCAGTGCGCAAATCGCCCCCAGCAACATACATAATCCCCACGAAGCCTAGCACGATTAATGGAATCGTAAACCAAGCCCATTCACGCCGATCCAAACGCCGCAAAACAAAGTAGTTGATTGGCCCAATCAGCAAAATGTAGCCAAACAAAATGCCCATAAAGCCTAAAACAGAAGGCAAGTTTTGGTCGCTACCTCTTATTTGCATCGACCATGGCGAGAGCGCCACGTTCCAATCGCGGTAGAGTTGCGGTTGGAGAATTACTGGCCAAACCCGCCGATCATTCACTTCTGCTGGTAAATCGCTTGGATTGAACGCTGTGAGCAGCACATGGCCCATGCCAAGTTTGCGACTGACCAACAACGGCTCGTTATTCGCGCCAAGGCCTAAAGTTGTTGCCTCGGTATTTGGCGTAAGTTGGTTTACCTTCAGTTCGACTTGGGCAAATTGGGGGACTGTCTGTTTATTGAGGCTGGTCAGAACAGCTGACGTATTGCTGCTGTTGCTGCTGCCAGGTAAAAGTGCGGTTAATGCTTTGGGCAATTCGGCGGTGTTTGGGCCGCCGCTGACGATCAAGGTGCCGCCAGTTGCAACCCAGCGTTCCAATGCGGCTGCTTGCTCGGCGCTTGGCTGCACATCTTGCAAGACAATTGCGCCAAAATTAAACAGCTCGCCATCGTTGCTTGGTAGTTGGGCCGGATCGAGTAGCATAATCGTGGTTAGGCGGCCTGGCACGGCGGCTCCAGCCAAACTTGAGGCAGGCCCGCCAAACACCCCAACCAACACCTCTTGGCTATCGTGAACCCGTACATTGCTACGATTGAGGGCAAGTTGATTACCTCGTTGATCGAGCACTTTAATGGTTACGACGGTTTGATTAAGATTGGCGCGCAGCAACAAGCGCACTTGTTTGCGTGCACCACCAGGCAAATCGATCGTTTGGCGCACATCTGCTTGGCCAAAGCCAGTTTCAACTACCACGTGAGCTTGAATATCGGCCCCAGTATTTTCGATGGTTGTGATAACCGGATACCACCCATTATTGAGCACATGCCCTTGGGCATCGAAGCCAACTTGATCGATACTAATGCTAATCGGGGTGGCATTTTGGGCATAACTTGAGCTTGGCCACAGCAGATAGGCTAGGACCAAGCCAAGCCAAATCCACCCACGCCATCGGGCTGAATGCGCCATGAAAACTCCTTCGCACAACAGATTCTGACTCCCACTGCGTTGATCTTAGTTTCCGGTTTCCAATTGCTCAGGGGGTGGCAATTTGGATTCGATGTGGGTTCGATGATCATCAAACAACACTTGTAGCTCCTCACGTTGGAGCTTGTGATAATGCTGCAACAGCATCAAGGTACTATCAAAATCGCGGTCGCGGGCACGTTGCTCAAATTGATCGCGATAATCGGAAATGACCGCCAGCACGCTATCGGGCGCTGCTACCCCGCGAAAGGTGAAATTCTCGTTTTGGCCAGCGGTAAACAGCTCGACATCGCCGTACTTCAAAATTCGTGCCCATAAATTTTCTTGATTGAGCGAAACATTTTGGATTTTATCCCAGGTTGTTTCACGTTTGGTTTCGCGGCCCAACGGCTTGCGCTCAATATCGATAATATTAATTGGGGTAACAATATATTCATCATTGCGCCAATCGATGACCTCGTAAATCAGCCAGGCAATACAAAACAAGTCGAGCACAGCCAGAATCAGCAACGAACCACCAGAACGAATAAAATCGTTGCCAATTAACAGCGACCACGACAAATTCAAAATCAAAAACAGCAAAATTGGATTGGCAGCTTCGACAAATAAAAACAGCCAATGTTTGCGCCAGATAATCGAATTGCCGCGCACTTCGGGGCTTGGTGGAATAATGCCCAAAAGTGTACGGCCAGTTTGTTCTGGTGGAATAAAATCGCTTAATGGTGGTAGGCTGGGCATGACGCCTTGTTTGAGCACCCTTGCTCTGACAATTTGCTCAACCCGCCCAACTTGTTCTTCTTCTTTAACTGGCTCAACGAATTCGAGAATCGTATCGCGAACCAATGTAGGATTGACGATCCCAAGGAAGGCAATGTTGCGCAAACGGCTGGCAGTTTGGACCTCAATTTCGCCATAATCAAAATAGCGGGAAAATATCGATTCGGTGACGGTTTTGACGTCTTCGATTTCGCGCACATACAACTCGTTGCGTTGGACGCTAATCAAAAAGCGTGAGTTGTAGGAAATAACGCGCTGGTTGGTTACGACGAGGGCATCGTTGCGCCAATCGAAATAGCTATAAATCATGGCGGCAAAGAAGATCGTGCCAGCGCCAAACAGCACAGTATTCAAGCTATCGATGCCAACGATCGAGACCCGCCACAAGAAAATGACGGTACAGATAAACCAAAATGTGAACCAAATTGAAAGGTTGCGCGCCAAAACCAGCCAATGGCGATAGGCGATCAGCTTGACGCGTTCATCAGATTGCAGATTGATATTGAAGCTGATTTGAGGCACGGTGGTTGGCATAACATCCCATCCTATTCATAGCTGAGTTGGCTGACATTCGGGCTGCCATCGGCTTGCGCTCAGAAGGCCGCCCCGTGGGCCATTGTTTGCTCAGCCAAATAATCGCGCTTTGGTGAATGGCAGAGAGGTTTTGGTGAGTGCTGTTTGGACTCAAGCCTAGTGCTATAGTATTTTGTTTATCAGCCAATCGTCAAGCGCCAATTGCTGCGGCTGGGCGCGTGGAACAATGTTTAAACAAAAACGGCGTGGATGCAACTCCACGCCGTTGGTGTACTGCATTAAGCTTGCGCTTCAACGCCCATGAGATTGACGATTGCTTGAAAGACATCTTCCGGCGAGCGGCCATCGGTGCTGATGGTGATTGCATCGGCGGCTAAGAAGGTGTTAGCTGCATCGATTGCATCGCGGCGGGTCAAATCGGCCAAGACTTCGTTATAGCTAATTGCGCGGCCACGGGCATTGAGTTCTTGGGCGCGGCGTTGGGCACGTTCTTCAACCGAGGCATCAAGATAGATTTTTAATTGAGCATCGGGCATAATCACCGCCCCAATATCGCGGCCTGCCATCACGACATGGCCAGCTTTGCCGATTTGGCGTTGGGTATCGCGCAGGGCTTCGCGCACAGCAGGATGGGCGGCAACTTGCGAGACATTGCGTTCGACATTGGCCGCGCGCAATGGCCATGTGATGTCGTTGCCATTGGCCAGCACCGTGTATTGGCGACCATCGGCGATGCTTGGTGCGAGCACGTCAAAATTGGTAGTTTGGGCGAGTTTGGCGAGAGCGGCGGCGTTCGCGAGATCAACAGCTTGTTCAAGGGCCACATAGGTCAAAGCTCGATAGAGCACCCCTGTATCAAAATAGATATAGCCAAAGTGGTCTGCTAACAACTTACCGAGCGTACTTTTCCCCGACGCTGCCGGGCCATCAATTGCAATTGTATGTGGTGTAGTCATAGTCAAAAACACAGATATTCCTTGCTGGATACCTCCAAACAGGCAATATTTGAGCGCATGCTGAAAGGTGAAGGGTACACATCGCAACCACTCTCCTGTTGAGTACCCAGCGTATGCAATACCCCACTTGTGGAAGTGAGGAGACAATAAATCATGAAAAGGCTGGAAAAGCCATGGTTCTATTGTAGCATAATGAGCTAATTTTGCAGGGATTATGGCAACGACCCAGACGATCTGCTATAATCGCACGCCGAACCATGATCATAGTTGGAGGTTGCGATGCGCTCTGGCATCTGGCGAAGTTGTTGTTTATTGCTCTTAGTCGTGTTAACAGGTTGTGGCAGCCTGACAATTTACGATCTTACCGGGAATCCGGCAAATTATAACGGTCAAGATGTGACGGTCGAGGGTGTATACCTGTGGAAGCCGGGCAATCCTGGCCTCTCGGTGTTGGCGAAGGGGGTTTCAACCCGCAATGATGGCACTGATGCCCAGCCAGTCGATACCTTGGTCTGGCTTGAGAATTTTCCTGCTGAGGCCAGCGCCAATTTACACCGCCCAATCGATAGCATTTATGGCGCAGTGCGGGTCAAGGGCAAGTTTGAAACTGGCTCGTTTGGTCCAGATGGCAGCTATACCAGCCGCTTGGTCGTGCAATCTGCTGAAGCGATTGAGCAAGTCGAGCGGGTTGAATATCCAGCGCCGAGCGAAGCGCAGCCCAATCAGGTTTCAATCTATGAGCTTGAGAAAAATCCAGCTGCTTACAACGGCCAAACCGTTACTACTCGCGGCATGTATTATTGGACTCAAGCCAGTTCTGGGTTGTTGGTAACTGGGGTGCGCACCGAAAAGCCGCTTGGGGCTGATATTGCCAGCGGGGTTAATCCGCAGCCAATGGGCACGCCAATTTCGATGGAAGGATTTCCACCGGATCTTTCGAGCCAACTCAATGTCGGGCCAGGCAATGGCTTTGTTTGGGGCTTGGTCGAAGTAACTGGAACCTTTCAAACTGGCGGTCAATTTGGCTTGGAAGGCCGTCATGGCTCGCAATTAATTCTCGACCCAGCATCAGTGAAAGCAATTAAATAAGCATTCATCAGCATAGAAGGCTGCAATGTACTACTTCCTAAAGGCTATGCACGAGGATGATATTCCGCGTGTGCAAGAAATTGAGCGCCAAAGTTTTTCTGCGCCATGGTCGGCCAATACCTATCGCCGCGAATTAAGCTCGCCAGCGACCAGCCGCTATATTGTGGCGCGCTCTAGCCCAACGTTGCCGCCCGATGAGCCAATTATGCCCTATGTGCCGAGGCGATCGTTGCTTCAGACCTTGCTGCCGTCGGTGTTTACCAAGCCGCAGCCTGTTAGCCCCTATCCCTTGGTTGGCTATGCAGGCTTGTGGTTGATGGTCGACGAAGGCCATATCACGACGATTGCGGTAACGCCCTCGCAGCGCGGCCAAGGCCTCGGCGAACTTTTGCTGAATGGCTTGATCGACCAAGGCATGGACATGGGCGCAACCCGCTTGACCTTAGAAGTGCGGATCTCGAATGAATCGGCCCAACGCTTGTATTTGAAATATGGCTTCGAGCCAAGTGGCACGCGGGTACGCTACTACACTGATAACGGCGAAGATGCCCTGATTATGTGGACTGATGTCATTACTGAGCCAAGCTATCAACAACGCTTGGGTGACTTACGCGAACGCTTGGCGCTACGCCTTCAGCGTCAGGCAGGAATGGTCGAATAGTCCTGTTGCACAAATGCTGCATGTTGGCTATGATGCATAAATTCATGGCTGATAATCGGTTGTCCGGTGCGGCGAGGGCGCGCAGTCAGCAATGAGGATGATGGTTGATTGTTCGCTGGTTAACATGGGACGGTGCCGTTTGTGATTAATGGTTGGGGTCGCTTCCACCGTCGAAGCGGCCTACTGAAGGAGCTTGCATGAAGATCGTCGTTGCAGGAACAGGCTTTGTGGGCTTACCCCACGCTGCGGTCTGCTCAGAATATGGTCACGAAGTCTATGCCTATGATATTGATACCAAGCGGATTGCTGCCTACAAAACCGCCAAGCGCGAAGAAATTGAAAAATATGTTAATGAGCCAGGCTTGGCCAGTATTATCGAAGAAAATATCGACCGTTCTCTGCATTTTATTGATGATCTTGAGCCAGTAATCGAAGGGGTCGATGCCTTTTTCTTGTGTTTGCCAACCCCGCCCAATCGCGATGGTTCCTCGAATTTGAGCTACTACTTCGATGCGGTCAACCATTTGGCCAAGCTGTTGGCCAAACGTGAAGATCAACGCCGCGTGGTGATTATCAACAAGAGCACCGTACCAGTTGGCACTGGGCGCCAACTTGAGCAAGTGTTGAAAAGCCATAATGTGCCAAACGTGGGCATTGCCTCCAACCCCGAATTCTTGCCCGAAGGCAACGCAGTTGAAAAATCGCGCCATCCTGATCGGGTGGTGGTTGGGGCCGATACCGAGGAAGATTTCCGGATTTTGCGCCGTATTTACTCGCAGTTTATCAACCATGTGCGGATTGCCTTTATTGAAACCACGCCCGAAACTGCCGAATCGATTAAGTATGTTGCCAACACCTTGTTGCTGACCTACATTTCGTTCTGGAACGGGGTTGGTGGCCGCTTGGCCGAATCGGTGCCAAACGTGCGAATGGAAGACCTCAAGCGTGGCGTGACCGCCGACACTCGGATTAGCAAATGGGGTTCGTTTGTTTCCAACGGTGCTGGTGGCTCGTGCTTTGGCAAAGATATTCAATCATTGATCTATCAACTCAAGAGCCGCAACCAAAGCACTGATTTGCTCGAATCGGTCTATGAAATCAACGAATATCAAAAGACCTATTTGATCGATCGGGCTGCTGCAGAAGCTGGCGTGAAGTTTAACAACAAAGTTGTGGCGTTATTGGGCTTGGCCTTCAAGCAACGTACCAACGACATGCGCGATGCTTCGGCCTTGAAGGTCGTCGAAAGCTTGCTTGGCCGTGGGGTCAAGGAAATTCGCGCCTACGACCCAATGGCCGAAGAAGAAGCCAAACGCTTCTTCAACGCCGAACACAACCACTTGTTCGAACGCATCACCTATCACTCGTCGGCCAAAGCAGCCCTCGAAGGTAGCGATATTCTGTTTATCTCGACCGACTGGGAAGAATTTCGCGGGCTTTCGAGCACAATTGAAAGCACTGTGCCAGCGCCATATTTGATCATCGATGGCCGCCGGATGATTCCTGATTACGATGAATTGGTCGAACGCGGCTACAGCTATTTAGCGGTTGGCTCACCCTACTTGAACAAATAGCGATTATTGTTGCTTCAGCCGCCCTTGATTGGTTAAGATCAAGGGCGGTTGGTTGTTTTAGTGGCCCACGCTGCGTTGCTGATAGTGCTGAGCTAATTGCAAGACCTCGCTCAGCGACCATTGATCGTAGCCATGCACTCCATATTTGCAGGCCACAATGGTGCCATCGGGAGCAATCAGAAAGTCGGCGGGCAGGCCCAGCGGGTTTTGGCCTTTTTCGGGCGTGCCTGCTCCATGCTTGAACAGGCCTTTGAGTGCTGGCAGCCACGATTTCGGGTGCAGCACCGCCCAAATTGAGCTATCGACGCCAAAAGCTGCATACAGTTTTTTGGTTGGGTCGGCAATGAGGGCAAATGGAGCCGTTGCATGGCTGGCAAACATAGCAGTTTTCGAGGAATGAAAGACCGCAACTTCTTGAATTCCAGCTTCAGCGAGCGCCGCGTGGCCCTGAATAAATGCCCGAATATGCAGATTGCACATCGGGCAGCCTGCAAAACGTCGAAATTGCAGATGAGTCAATTGCTGCTGGTGGGGAATGCTAATGGCTTGATCAGCGATGCTCATCAAATGCCGTGGATCGATCGTTTGGCCTGCTTGATAACGTGGCATCAGCTTGCTCCTTACTCCGAAATTCGTTATACTAATTATGTAGTGGATATTACAGAATAGTATAATAGCAATAAATACTCAACGCAAGGGGATGTGATGGCAGAGCAAGAATTTTCAAATACGAGTACCCAACGGCGTGGCCGCCCACGCGAATTTGATCGCACCAATGCCTTGGAGTGTGCAATGCGCCAATTTTGGCAACACGGCTACGAAACACTCTCGATGGCTGATTTGACGAGCTGTTTGGGGATTAACCCGCCGAGTTTATATGCAGCATTTGGCAGCAAGCAGGCCTTTTTCCTTGAGGCGATTGACCATTATTTGGCCACGCGCGGCGCCTATGTCTACGCCATCCCAAGCGATCAACGCTCGCCCAGAGCAATGCTGAGCCACCTGTTGCAACGGGCAGCTGAAGCCTTCAGCGATGCAGCCTATCCAGCTGGCTGTTTTGTGCTAGCGAGTATTTCAGCAACCTACGATTCGTATGAAATTGAGCAAGCAATTGTGCAGCGCTGCCAGCAACGGATGAGCAAAATCGACGAATTAGTGGCTTTGGGCGTGCAAATGGGCGAGCTACCAGCTACGACCAATGCTGAAGAATTAGCCCAATTTTTCGTTTGTGTGTTGCAAGGCATGTCGTTGCAAGCGCGCTTGGGAGCGAGCACCAGCCAACTGCAAGCAATTGTGGCGAATGCGCTGCAAGTATGGCCACAAGCAGCGCGTTTGCGCTAGGCTAGTTTCTGGTACAATGCCTCTCCGGAGGTTCAACTGTGGAACGCACAACGCTTGCAAGTGCTCAAACCACAACGTCATCACCGTTTCCTTGGACGGTGAGCATTGTGATTCCAGCCTTTAATGAAGCCGCAACAATTGGCGGGGTGGTGCGCGAGGTTCGCACACGCTACCCTGAACTTGAAATTATCGTGGTTGATGATCATTCGAACGATGCCACGGTGGAAATTGCCACCGAGGCTGGCGCACGGGTGATCACCCGTCCTTATAACATTGGCAACGGCGCTGGGGTCAAAACTGGGGTTCGCGCCGCAACTGGCGAAATCGTGATTATTATGGATGGCGATGGCCAGCACAACCCTGCCGACATCGAACGCCTGCTGAGCTATATCGGCGCTTACGATATGGTGATTGGCGCTCGTTCGCGGGCAGGCCAAGAAAATTGGCTACGTTGGTTGGGCAATAGCGCCTTGAATGGCTTAGGCTCGTATCTGACTGGCATGGAAATGCAGGATTTAACCTCGGGCTTTCGGGCCTTTCGACGTTCAATTTTGCTTGATTATATTCACCTCTTACCAAACCAATTTTCGTGGCCAACCACTAGTGCCTTAGCCTTTGCCAAAGCTGGCTATCATGTGCGCTTTGAGCCAATCGCCATGCAACGCCGCCAAGGTGGTCGCTCCAAGCAAAAGCTGCTGAAGAATGGCTTTAAATTTACGATCATTATTTTGCGGATTATCAGCCTGTTTAATCCAATTCGGGTGTTTATGCCAGTTAGTGGCTTTTTCTTTGTGCTATGTATTATTTCGTATGTGCTTGGCGCGCTGAACGATAATAACTGGTTGCATTTACCGCCGACGGCGTTGTTTTGCTTGATTGCAACCATGTTTTTCTTTTGTTTTGGCTTGCTGGCCGAAACAATTGCGGCCCTGCGCTTTGAACGGATTCGCCAATGAAAAAAAGAATTATCAATGGGCTTTTGACGGCGTTGGGGCCAGCAATTTTGATTTGGTTTCTGGCAACCAACGATCTGACGAGTATTTGGAATGTGATTCGGACGACCGATCCATTGCTGTTTGGGGCTTCGGTTGTGCTGGTGTTTCCCTTTCTCTATTCCAAGGGTTGGCGCTGGCGCTTGATTTTGCAAGGCTGGAATATCAACATTAGCCCATGGTTTGCCTCGTTGCTGTATACCTTGGGGATTTTTGTTGGCTCGGTCACGCCTGGGCAGGGCGGCGATGCAGTGAAGGCATGGTATTTGCGCCGCGAGGGCCATCCCTTGGGGCCAAGCTTGCTTTCAATTGTGGTTGATCGCTTCTTCGATGTAGCGATTATGGGAATTATTGCTGGCTCAGGCTTGTATTTTTATCGCACCTTTTTGCCAGGCAATGTGCAACTGTTGATTATCGCCTCGCTGTTGGGTGTGGTGGTTGGGGTGGCGATTTTGGCTAGTGCTGGTTTGCGGCGCTGGTTTAGCACCAAAGTCTTGCCCGTGGTCGTGCCTGCCAAATTGCGCCAACTTGCGGTCAAGGCTGGCTTGAAAGATCGCGTGTTGCATATGCCGTTGAGCCGCATCGTGACTTTGGTTTTGTTTTCATTCCTGACCTTGGGCTGGACATTTGTGCGGCTCTATTTGTTGTTTCTGGCAACTGGGGTCAAGATTGATATTGGCCCGTATATGGCCATGATTGCGATTATCTCGTTGGTCAGCGTCATTTCGATAGCTGGGATTGGGATTCGCGATGTAGTGATGATTTTGATTATGACCAATTTGGCCCAGACTGGCCAGATGGTGCCAGTTGCTGGCGGTAGCTTTAGCAGCGAGCAAGCTACTAGCCTAGCGCTTGGCATCTCAACTCTCTTTTTGGTGTTAAATGTGATTAATGTGGTGCTGGGCTTCTTGGTTTCGTTGCGCTACCCGTTGGGCGATGCCTTGCTCAAAACCGATTTAGCAACTGCCGAAGAGTAGGTTTGCAAAGGATGAGGGATGAAGGATGAAGGGGAATTGGCTAGTTACGGGAACCACGAAGGACACGAAGCGCACGAAGGGGAATGGGCTATTGGCTCTTGGGGATTCATTGCAAATGCCAATATGGGTTCCGCTAGCTCAAAGCCTTCAGCCCATAGTTCTCAACCCTTTGCGCCTCTGGGTTAAATATTGAGCCACAGATTGCACAGATTCGTTGGATTGTAGATTTGGAACTACGAAAGAGCACGAATAACCCATAATTGTTTTTAAGCATAAAATCCAATCTTTGTGGCCTTCGCGCTCTTCGCGGTTTCAACAACTCCCACCCCCGGATCCCTAAGATTAAATTTGCCAAATGAATAAGGCGAGGGTTGCCAAGCTTACAGCGATGATTTTGCGCGCGGTTAATTGCTCGCGGAACAATGGCACGGCGATAATCGCGGTAATTGGGGTTTTGAGGTTGATTGCTAGCAGCACAAATGGCAAGGTTGCCGCATCGGACAACGCTTGGGCATGCATCATTGCTATAAAGCCGCCAAAGGTTACCAAGCCAACCACTGCGCCCCAACCCCACTCGTGACGCCGCACTTGGGGCGTAAGGTGTAGCCCAGGAATTACGCCAGCAGCAAAATCAACAAACATCAACAAGCCAATTTGAGCACCGAAATTGCGGGCATAGGTGACGGCGGCAAAGCTCGAAATGACTAACAAACCCAAACAAACGTAGGTCGCTTTGCTCAGGGTTTCGCTGCCCTTAACTTGCGCGCCAATCAACACGGCGATTGCAGTTAAGATACAGGCCAATACATTGCCAATAGTTGGGTTGCCAGCCTGCGAAGGCAAATTGATTGTGACCGAGCCAAATTGCAGCGCATTCCAGGCTGCGGGCAAGAGCAAAATCACCACCCCAGCAATCACTAAATCCAAATTGCTGATTGCAAAAACCAACGAGGCTGGCGAATGTTCGAGCGCTTTGGCGCGGGCAATTGTGGCGAAATAAAAGGTTACGCCTGCCAGAAAGGCCAAAATTGCCGCAGGCCACGACCACGATTCGCCGCTAGCGATAAAATAAATTAGCCCACAGATCGTTGCGATCACGCTTGAGGCATAAACCATTTGGGCCGGACGCGTCCGACTGGCGAGGGCCTTGAACAGCAGCGACAATCCAGAATAGGCCACTACTGCTAAAGCGGTTAATCCAAAAACCATCGTGTTCCACCTTGGTGTGTCACTAAAAAGCTCGATGCTGGTTGGAACAGAGACACCAAAAAAGCGCGGGAAGACCCGCGCCTTAAGACTCATCAGCGAGGCTACTCTGTAATGGTTTCGCCTGCCGCCGTCCAGGGCGGCTCAACGATACATAAAAACTCTAAGCGTTGCTCGCCATCATTGCGCAGCCATTGTGAACAACGGGGCGGAATATAATAGTACGAGCCAGCTTCGACTGCATGGGCTTGACCATCAAGCACCATCGTTCCACGACCAGCGATAATGTAGTATACCTCAGATTGTTCAAGCACATGATCGGCAGTTCGACCACCAGCTTCAACATAGGCATGGGCTAAACTATAGCCAAGCGCGACTGGATGGCGCTCTGGGTGCAGCAGTTCGCGTAGGTGGCAGCCATCGCCAGCAACAAACTCGGTTTGATCGCGGAGCTGGGCCACATAAGGTTGTTCGCTCATTCCATCCCCAAGTAGGCCTTTTGCACGTCTTCGTCTTCGCGCAAGGTGGCCGCATCGCCAGCTTTTACAATGACGCCAGTTTGCAGCACATAAGCGCGATGGGCGATACCCAAGGCCATCAAGGCGTTTTGCTCGACCACCAAAATGGTGGTGCCTTGGTTATTGATATTTTGAATAATTTCAAAAATCAGGTCAACCAACACTGGAGCCAAGCCCATCGATGGCTCATCGAGCAAGAGCAAGCGAGGTCGCGACATAAGTGCTCGGCCAATCGCCAACATTTGCTGTTCGCCGCCAGAGAGCGTGCCGCCACGTTGAGCAACCCGCTCTTTCAAGCGTGGAAATAGCTCAAACACCCGATCCATATCGCTGGCAATTTCGGCCTTATCGTTGCGGGTAAAGGCTCCCATTTCTAAGTTTTCGCGCACTGTCAGGTTGGCGAAAATCCGCCGCCCTTCTGGCGATTGCGAAATGCCCTGCGAAACAATTTTATGCGCCGGAACACTATTCAGGGTCTTGCCTTCAAACAGCACTTGGCCAGTTCGCGGCGGCGTAATGCCAGAAATAGTGCGCAAGGTTGTGCTTTTGCCTGCACCATTCGAGCCAATCAGGGTTACAATTTCGCCTTGATTAATTTCCAGCGAAATCCCCTTGAGCGCATGAATGTTGCCATAATAGGTATGTACATTTTGCAGTTGCAACATCGCGAATGTCCTTATAGTTGAAAGAACATAGAACATAGAACATAGAGCATAGGGTTCAGGGGCCAAGTGGGAGTCAGAGAAATTAGTTATCAAGTTCCTTGCCCAGAACCTTAGCGTTCTTCATATCCTTTGTGGTTCCAAACTCGATCCCCAACCCCTAACAACCGATCCCCAAGCCTACGCTTTATCAAATACCGGAGCGCCGCCGCCTTTGCCCTTGGCCGCGTGGCCAGTGCCAAGATAGGCTTCGACCACCTTGGGATCGGTTTGGACTTCGCGTGGCAAGCCTTCGGAAATTTTAATCCCGCGATCAAGCACGGTTACCCGTTCAGAAATGCCCATGACCACTTTCATATCGTGTTCGATCAGCAGCACAGTCAGATCGCGCTCATCACGTACCCGATAGATCAACTCGGTCAAGGCATCGGTTTCTTTGGGGTTCATGCCAGCGGTTGGCTCATCGAGCAACAACAATTTGGGATCGGTTGCCAATGCCCGCGCCACTTCCAAACGGCGTTGATCGCCATAGGGCAGATTTTTGGCCATTTCATCGGCGCTATTGCGGCCCAAACCAACATATTCGAGTAACGCAAAGGCTTTTTGACGAGCGGCTTTTTCTTCGGCGCGCATGCTGGGTGTGCGAAACAGCGTGCCTAGCAAGCCAGTATGCATGCGGCAATGCTGGCCAACCAACACATTTTCCAACGCCGTCATATGCGCAAACAAGCGAATATTTTGGAAGGTGCGACCAATCCCAAGTTTGGTCACTTCGCTGGGCTTAGTGCCATTGATCCGTTGACCATTGAAAATCATATCGCCATCGCTGGGTGTATACAAACCAGTGATCATATTGAAGAAGGTAGTTTTGCCAGCGCCGTTGGGGCCAATCAGCCCAACAATCGAACCTTTTTCAATTTCAAATGAAACATCGCTCACGGCGGTTAGGCCACCAAATCGCTTGGTAATGCCGCGAGCTTGCAGCAAGGGTGCCATAGCAGGTCTCCTACGCCGCCAACGACGGATCAGCTTCCGCCTCGGCTGCAACACTATTGCTATTGATCGTATCGTCATCGGGATGCAGTTCGGCTTTACGGCGTTCGTTGGGCAAGAGGCCCTCAGGGCGGACGAGCATCATCACCACCAACACAATCCCAAACAGCAACAAGCGTTGTTGAGTTAGATCTTGCAGCGCTGAAACTCCAACCGTACTCGTGTCCTCGGCTCGTGCCTTGGTTTCAGCAATCCGCCGAAACAACTCAGCGCCTTTGGGAATAAACATCTTATCGGCGCCCTGAATCAACAAGCCCCCAACAATCACCCCAGTCATATTGCCCAAGCCGCCAAGAATCACCATACACAACAAGATGATCGAGACGCTAAAGTCGAACGAGCTTGGGAAGATTGCCCCGATGAATGCGCCATAGAACGCGCCACCAAAGCCCGAGAACATTGCACCCATTGAGAAGGCCAGCAATTTGGTTCGTACTACGTTGATGCCCATTGCATCGGCGGCCAATTCATCTTCGCGCATGGCCATCCAAGCGCGGCCTTGGCGTGAATCACGCAGGCGATTGATAAAGAAAATCGCCAAGCCCATGATCACAATGAGCAGGTAATACCATGGAATTTTGTTCGATGGCTCGAAATCGCCAATCAAGGGCAAATGGGGCGGCGAGATTGGGTTAATCCCTTTATTACCACCAGTTAAGTCAACTTGCTCAATCCCAATTGGCATCCCAAAGAAGCGCAAGGTTAAGGTGCCACCAGGCGGGCCGCCACCAAGGCTCCGAAACAGAATTGGCACAATTTCACCGAAGCCAAGCGTCACAATCGCCAAATAGTCGCCGCGTAAGGGCAACGTCGGCGCCCCCAAGGTTAAGCCTGCGATCGCTGCCACCGCCGCTGCCACCCAAATCACCAACCAAAAACTTAGGTTGATCCCAAGGTGCGGCGATGAGAGCATCGCTGTGGTGTAGGCGCCAATCGCGAAGAAGGCTGCATAGCCTAAGTCGAGCAAGCCAGCATAACCCACCACAATATTCAAGCCCAAGGCCAAGAGAATAAAGATATAAATTGGAATCAAGGCATCGAGCAAGAGCAAATTGCCAGCCCGATCGATCAGCGGAATCAAGAGCACTGGTAGGGCGATAACCGCCAATAATGGAATATTCGGGCGCAATGGCAAACTGCGGGCAGCACAAGCAGCGGCCCCCAAGAGTGCGCCGGTCAGGGTCGAAAAGCCAAAGGCAAACAGCAAAATCAGAATATCGCTGCCTAAGCCTAGCGTATCGGCCAAAATCACCGTTTCGGATAAATGCTCAGCAAAATCGCCAGCACTAATCCCAGCAGCGGGCGCAATCACAAAGGCCATAACAAACAGGGCTAAGCCTGTCCAAGCCCCGGCAATTGCCCCTGCCTCCGCCCCTAAGATTGCTGCTTTCTTGGGATTGGCTTGTGGGCTACGTTGAAAGGCCAACAAGCCTGCTCCCAACCCACTGAGCATCCCAGCAATAATCGCCACCCCAGGTTTATGCGTGCCATAAACAATCGTCATGACCGCGCCGAACATCCCAGCAATCAAGCCAGCTTTAATCATATCGGGCAATGGCGCACTGTAGAGCAAACAGAGTGCGGCAATCACCAAACCACCAAGCAGTGCTGCGCCAAGCCCAAGGTTGGGATAATTCCATAAGAAGAATGTCCCGACCGCAAAGCCAACCCCGCCAGTTGTTAAATAGCGCTTTGTATTTGGCATACAATCCTCGTTTCTAGGCTTTTTGGCCACCTTCTTGCCCGAGCAACCCAGTTGGTCGGAAGAGCAAAATCAAGACAAGAATGGCGAAAATCACCGCATTCGACCAGCGTGTCCCAATGTATTGATCGCTCAAAGCGAGGATCAAGCCAATCAGCAAACCACCCAAAGCCGAACCAAGGATATTGCCAATGCCACCAAGCACTGCTGCGGTAAACGAGAGCAAGCCAGCGGTAAAACCCATACTAAATAAAGCAGTCCCGTTGTAGAGACCAACGATCATACCGGCAGCACCGCCCAACGCGCCACCAATAAGGAAGGTTACGGAGATGGTGCGGTCGGCGTTGATGCCCATCAAACGTGCTGCGTCACGGTCTTGTGCGGTTGCCCGAATCGCCTTACCAAGCTTGGTAAAACGTACAAACGAATACAATCCCGCTAGCAACCCAAGGCTTACAACGGCTACCAGCAAATCTTTATAGGTATATTTCAAACTATCGGGAATAAAAAAGACTTGGCCGTTAGGCAACAAGTCGGGAATGTTCTTGGGGGCAACTGATTGAGTACCCATCGCATCGGCAACCCGCCCAATTGCATCTGAGCCAAGCCCATCTGCAATTTTATCCCAGATCAGGCCATCGCCAAGGAAGATCCCAACATTTTGCAGCACAAACGACATCCCAATTGCTGAAATCAAGGGCGCCAAACGCGGAGCATTGCGCAATGGCCGATAGGCAAAGCGCTCAATTCCTGCATTCAAGAAGGCGGTGCAGAGCATCACCAAGCCCAAAATCCCAAGCAGCGAGAAAAAAATCGTAATGCCTGAGCTGGTTTTGGGGTCTAAGCCAAACAAACTAATAAAGATCAACGACAGAAATGCGCCGATCATAAACAAATCGCCGTGGGCGAAGTTGATCAACTCCAAAATCCCATATACCAAGGTATAGCCAAGCGCAATTACCGCAATGTAGGTGCCTTTGGTCAAGCCAATGACGATCTGCTGGGTCAGCTGTCGCGGGCTATCCCACATCTCAAGTAAAATCGTTTGGTAAATGGGTATGGCAAAGAATCCGAGGAAAATAATCAGGCCGACAATCGAAAATGCCCGTCGCTTGGTCAGAAATGGCTCTCGTGGTACAAGCGGAGCCGCCTGCGGCGACGATGGAGTTTGAGATGCTGCCATAGCGCGTTATTCCTATGTACCCAGCAAGGGGCTGGTGACGATAATCCACACAGGGGAAAGGGACGATCGATTGATCGTCCCTTGGAAACGGTATGCAAACTTATTTGAGGACTTGAATAAATTCGAATGCGCCATTCTTGATTTGTTGGCCGCTCATTTGGGTCAATGTCGTGTCGCCACTAGCATCGAAGCCCCATTTGCCCAACACGCCATCGAAATCTTTGGTTGCGAAGACGTTCTTCAAGATGGTTTCGCGGTTGATGCTATCGCATGATTTGTTGATTGCAGCCAAGGCAACGTTGGTTGAATCGTAGCCATAAGCAGCGTAGGCTTCTGGCTCGGCGTTGAATTTGGCTTTGTAGGCGTTGTACCATTCGGCACCCTTGCCTTCAAGCTTCGATGGTGGAACCCCACCGAAGGTTGCGTAGACGCCTTCAGCGTTATCAGCGCCAGCTGCATCAATAAAGGCTTGTTCGTAGATGCCGTCTGGACCCATGAACTTGACTTTATCAGCGGTCATGCCAGCAGCGCGCATATCTTTGACCAATTGGCCTGCGTTGCTTTGGGTAATCCCGCCGAAGTAGATCATATCGGGGTTGGTGGCGGCGATTTTCGACATCAAGGCTTTGTAGTCGCTGGCTTTTGAATCGATGCTATCGCGGCCTGCGATTTTGATGCCGTTTGCTTCTGCGGTAGCAGCGAATACGTCAGCAATCCCTTTGCCATACAACTCGGTATCATCCAAGATGTAAACATTGGTTACGCCCAATTCTTTGGCCCAATTGCCTGCGGCTGCACCTTGCAAGTCGTCTGCTGGCACAACCCGGGTGTAGTTGCGGGTGCCTTTTGGATAGTAGACTGCTGGTTCGCCTTCAGCGCCTTTGCCTTCCTTGGTCAAGCCAGGGTAGGTGTTGGCTGGGCTGATCATCACAATGCCTGCGTTGTTCAAGATTGGAATCGCAATCTTGGCTGCACCTGAGTTGAAAGTCCCAATGTAAACCATCACATCTTTGTTTGAGGCAGCAGCATTGGCGTTTTCTGCTTCTTTGGTTTCGTCCCAAGCACCTTTGGCTGCGGTTGCATCATCAAGATCTTCATACTTGATTTCAACATTACCATTGCACGCGGCATATTTGTCTTCTTCTAAACGCATCTTAATGGCGTTTACGATGGTATCTGTTTGTCCTTTTGAGGAACCGGTGCGAGGTAAGCTGCTAACAATCGTGACGGTGGTTTTGGCTGTTCCGCCAGTTTCAGTACCACATGCGGCCAAAATTACCATGATCATGGTCAAGACGAGCGAGAATGAAAGAAAACGTTTCATAATTCCAGTTGCTCCTTGTTTAAACCCGAGGAAAGCCTAAAACTGGCTAGCCCAAAGCCATACATGGTTTTAGTGATGAGGCATGAACCTCCTTAAAAGCCACATTGAACTCTAAGGTGCAATCATTGAACGACGAGCTACCTGCAATGGTAGCGGGTTGGATTGGGAGAAAGTAGAGGGACTTATAGGGCGGTAGTGTACACAACGACCATGGTTTTGTCAAACAATCGAGGTAGGACAATCAAAGGATGAAGGATGAGGGATGAAGGATGAAATACCAAATCAAAAGGCAAAAGTCAGAAGTCAAAAGAACAGAGAACAGAGCGTAAAGTCAAAAGCCCATAGCCACTAGCCCAAATCCCATAGCCTCATCTTCGTATTCTTCGTGGATCAGCATTTAACGCAGCGGCGCAGAGAATGAGAGAATGTGGGTTATGGGCTTTATGCTATGTGCTAGTGGAGCATAATCCTCATAATCTGTGCAATCTGTGGCCAACGGCAAGGATGAAGGATGAGGGATGAAGGATGAAGGGCTATGCTCTCCACATGGAGCTTGACGTTCTTCGCGATCTTCGCGTCCTTCGCGGTTTCGGCCTTCGTGTTGCTTCGTGATCTTCGTGGATCATACCAAACGGACTCCTAAATCTCCATTTTGCTTGTACAATAAGAACACCTGAGTCGCAGTGGACGAAAGGAGCAAACATGCGACGGATTCTTCTCCTGCTGGGCTTGATCCTAAGCCTAACCATCATTCCCTCCAACTCGCCCGCAACCAGTGCTGCCGAGCCTTCGCGCCCGGTTTTTGCCTACTATTATGGCTGGTGGGGTAGCCAAACGTGGTATCTCGATAAGATTCGCGATCGCCCACTCGAACTTTACGAAAGCGACCGCGATAGCACCATGCTCAACCAGATTCGCCAAGCCAAAAATGCTGGCATCGATGGCTTTATTTGTACGTGGCGCTATACCTGTGCGCGTTTGCTGCAACTCGCTGAGCAAGAAGGCAATTTCAACATCGCCTTCAGCGTTGATCCGGTGGCCGATGGCACGCTTGGCTCAACTCAAGCAATTGTCGATAATATGCGCGAAATGGCTGACCTTGCCAAAAGTAGTGCCTACTGGCATTGGGATGGCAAGCCAGTCTTCATCTTCTGGAACGATACGATTTTGCCCGGTGGCCGTGGCTCATTGAATGATTGGACTGATTTGCGCAATCGCGTTGATCCCAATCGTAATCAATTTTGGCTCGGCGGTGGGGTCAATTTCAATCTCTTGGATGTCTTCGATGCGCTCCACTTTTTCGATATTACCTGGGAACGCAAACAAGGCGATGCCATGAGTTCCTATAGCCGCAATTTGCGCGACTATAACACGCGCCGCAATAGTAACAAACCATTTGTGGCAACTGTTATGCCTGGTTATGATGATTTGCTCTATCGCAACGGCCACTTGCGCGACCGCGAGAACGGCAACTACTACCGCGCTGGCTGGGATACGGCCATGAATTATCAGGCGCGGGCGGTGATTCTGACCAGCTGGAATGAATGGTATGAAGGCAGCCAGCTTGAGCCAAGCCAAAGCTATGGCAACCTCTACCTTGATATTTCGCGCGAAAAAATCAATGCCTTCAAAAATAATGTGCCGACGATTCCTGATGGCTTTGCAGATGCCAACTTTGAGAAAACTTGGCAACGCACCGATAAGCCAGTCCAAGATGCGCGTAGCAACCGCTCATGGGTTTGGGGGCCAGCAATCGCCAAAGGCCAATACGAGCCATACGGTGGCAGTACGCGCTTGGTTCAATACTTCGACAAATCGCGCATGGAAGTTAATAATCCCAATGGCGACCGTAGCCAGCCGTGGTTTGTAACCAACGGCTTGTTGGTAGTCGAAATGATTCGCGGCCAAGTGCAAATTGGCGATAGCTCGTTCGAGCAACGCATTCCCGCCGATGAAGCATTGGGCGGCGACCCACGGGCGATTAACGATGTTGCGCCAGGCTATAGCTCGCTGCGTGATGTTTTGGGTGCTCAGCCTGACAAAACTGGCCAAACCATCGCTACCCAACTCAAACGCGATGCAACCACCAGCGCGATTGATGCGCCAAGCGTGGTAACCAACGCCAAGTTTGTCAGCCAAACCAGTCATAATATTCCCGATGTTTTCTGGAATTTTATGAATCAACGTGGGACGGTCTATGAAAATGGCCGCTTCGTTGAAGGCCAAGTTATCGATTGGGTCTTTGCTTTCGGCTATCCGCTGAGCGATGCCTATTGGATGCGGGCCAAACTTGGTGGCAGCGAAACCTGGATGTTGGTGCAAGCCTTCGAACGCCGGATTTTGACCTATACCCCAACCAACTCTGCTGCCTTTCAAGTAGAGATGGGCAACGTTGGCCAACACTATCGCCGTTGGCGCTACGGCAACTAAGCAATAGCATTAAATTACAACGCGCCCGCTTCACATAACGAAGTGGGCGCGGCTTGATTTAACCAAGTTTATTGAGGGCAGCGCATGTTGACACATTCGGGGCCTTTGAGAATATACTCATCAAAGAAGGCTCGAATTGCAGTTTCATCAACGCTATCCAACAATTGGCGATGGTTCCAAGCAGTCAAGGCAATTTTGGTATCCATATTTTCGCGGCTAACCAAAATAGTGCGATATTGTTCGGCGCTCAAGGCGGTAAACAATTTGACCAATTGCTCGTTTTCGGCAGCACTGGTGACGCTTGGCTTGAACCAAATAATCACCCCGCCATGCTCCATGTTGTGCACAATCCGCTCATCTTCTGGTGGATTGGTTTGGTAAAGCCCCCATTGAGCAGGGCCAGCCCAGTGGCTGCCAGAGGTTGGTGGGTTTTGTTTGTATTCGACTTTCGTGCCATCGGCAACGTGTTGTTGGCCTTCATCGGGTAATTCTTGAACAACCCCAGTCGTTGAGGGCGCTGTCGTTCCTTCAGCAACCGTCACCTTTTCAATTTCATTGCCATTTCCCCGATTCAGGAATATAACACCAACCACCACAAGCACCAAGATTACAGCACCGATGCCGAAAACTAACGGCAACTGCGATTTTTGGCTCACTTGGCGACGACCACGACGAGGTTGAGACATGCGAAGAACTCCTTGAAATAGATTAAACTGATTGGAACAAAGCAACTGCTACTTGAGCAGCAATTTGAGCATTATTATTAAGTAACGCGGTGTTGGTGGCGATGCTTTCGCCTTCGGTTTCGCGCGCCATGGCGCTGAGCAAGAATGGGGTAACTGCTGCGCCCCGAATGCCTGCTGCGTCGGCCTGCGCAATTGCCCGCCCAATGGCTGCTTCAACAAATTGGGGATCAAGCGCTTTTTCGACTGGTGGTGGCACTGCCAAAACCATGCCGCTGCCGCCGCCATAGACCCGATGCGCGGCCCAGGTTGCTGCTGCTTGGGCTGCATCATCAACCTTGCGGCCCAAGTGTAAACCGCTATGAGCGCTATAGAAGGCTGGCAACTCTTCGGTGGTATAGCCAACCACGGGCACGCCATAAGTTTCGAGCACTTCTAAACTTGCTGGCAAATCGAGAATCGATTTTGCGCCTGCGCAAACCACTAAAACTGGGGTTTTGCCCAATTCGCCAAGGTCAGCAGAAACATCCCAGCTTTCGCGCGCACCCCGATGCACGCCGCCAATGCCGCCAGTTGCAAATACCTGAATGCCAGCCAAGCCAGCAATGGCCATGGTTGCGGCGACGGTTGTTGCGCCATCGCGGCCATTCGCCACTGCATAGCCAATATCGCGGCGGCTTAGTTTCAGCACATCCTTTGCGGTTGCGAAATGCTCAATTTGCTCGTTGGTTAGCCCAACATGGACTGCCCCCTGAATTACGGCAATCGTGGCTGGCACAGCTCCTGCCGCACGCACGGTTGCTTCAAGTTGCAAGGCAATTTCGCGATTATGCGGGTAGGGCAGGCCATGGCTAATAACTGTTGATTCCAAGGCCACCACTGGTTGGCCATTGGCAAAAGCTGCTTGCACCTCAGGTGCGAGAATTAAGTTGGTCACAATCTATTCCTTCTGTGGCGGTTAAATAAGTAGTCAGCCTCGATCACCTCAATCGAAACAAAACTATACCATAACTACATCTTCTCCATGCGTGCCAATAGTCCTAAATTAATATTCTAACGCAAGTTACTCAAGAACGAGAAAGCGCAAATCAAAAGGCCAAAAGGAACGAGGCTATGGGCGATAGGCTCTTGGCTAGCGGAACATGGTTCGGGGAATTCGGGCAATTCGTGGCAAAAAAAACTATTCATGGATTAATAGTTTAACGCAGAGGCGCAGAGAAATGATGGCTTTTGGCTAGAGGCTTTGGGCTGGCACGATCATAATCCTAAAAATCTGTGCCAATCTGTGGCTAAAATAAAAGGATGAGGAATGAAAAGTCAAAAGGTAAGTCAACAGCCAAAAGCCCATAGCCCCATCTTCGTGTCCTTCGCGATCTTCGCGGTTTCGGCGCTTCGTGGCCCTTCGTGTCCTTCGTGGCCAAAAATAATCATCATTCGTGTTCTTCGCATCATTCGTGGTTTTGGTTCTTCGTGGTTTCTTAGCAATGATCCCTGATCCATAACAACTGATCCCTCAACAGTATTTCTCCTCCCTTCCGTCCCTCCGCTGGAGGGAAACGCCGGGGGTTTTCATCCCCCAGCACCCCCTAATGTTTCTTCGTGGACTGTTCTGCTGTTTCTTTTCCTCTTTTTCGATTGGTGATCTTCGTGATCTTCGCGGTTTCGGCTCTTCGTGTTGCTTCGTGCCCTTCGTGGATCAAAACCAATTCCCAATTTGTTCTCTGTTCTTTGCCCTTGATACCCTACCACTAGACTATGATTTTATGGCATAATAGGGCTACTCCACGTTTGAGCAACGTCCTCGCATCGATCAGAACGGCATTTCCCCCACGCTTGTGGAAAGGCTACCAACCAGTGCATCTCTACCTGTCCAGCAACATCAGAATAGGGGGTTCCCATGGCCTCAATTGGACGAATTGATCGGAATGTTTCGAGTTTGCCACGCCCAGATGAGTATCCACCATCGAGTATCACCTTTGATTTCATGTCAATGGTTTTTGCTGCATGGTGGTTGGTTGGTTTGTTCGCTGATGGTGCAGCCCATGCTCGGAATGCAGTTGATACCTTCTTTACGCCTTGGCATCTTATTCTCTACTCTGGCTTTTTGGCAGTAGCGTTATGGATTGGCGGGTTGCAGCTCCGCAATATGTACAAAGGCTACAGCATTTGGCGGGCCTTGCCCCGCGGCTACTTGCTGGCCTTGGTTGGCATTATTTTGTTTGCGATTGCCGCGCCGCTCGATTTTATTTGGCACGACGTTTTTGGCTTTGAGCTGCGGCTTGATGCCTTGCTTAGTCCGCCGCACTTGATGCTAATTACGGGCGCAATGCTGTTTGGAACCGCTCCTTTGCGCACAGCGTGGATTCGCTTGCAACAAGGCGAGAAACTGGTTGGTTGGCGCGGTGGACTAGCGCCGATGGTCTTGTCGCTGTTTTTCTTTATGGTTACAACCGCCTTTATGACCCAATATGCCCATCCCTTGGCTTCACCCAGATGGCTTTCGGCACCTTATAGCGTTGAAATTGAGATGTATCGGACTGACCTGTGGGGGATTGCTTCAGCCCATATCAGCACCTTTGTCTTGATTAGTATTTTGTTGCTTTCGCTACGCTTCTGGCCCTTGCCATTTGGCTCAATTACGCTCTTGGTCGGCGGTAGTATGTTTATGCTTTGGGTTATGCGCGCATCAAGAGTCATGGATTATTGGCCGGTTTTGGTCTGGGCAGTGGTCATTGGTTTGGCTGCTGATTGCGCCATGCACTATTGGAAGATCGATCGCCACAACCGTTTGGGTATTCGCTTGCTGTGTAGCTTGTTGCCTGCTGGCTTCTTTTTGGGCTACTACCTGATTATTATGGCTGGTCCTGGCCTGACCTGGATCACCCATATGTGGACAGGGATGGTTTTTGAAGTAGCAATTGTTGGCTTGATGTTGAGTTTCTTGGTGGCTCCACCCTACGAAAAGCTCGATAAAGCACGCTAAAATTCCAGTTTCGCCGCTTGCAATCGCACCTCATGGCCAATGAGGTGCGATTGGTTTTTAAGAAGTGTAGGGAAACTAGGCTGCATAGCACCTTTTGGTGTGCTAAGTATTTACCTTTTGGCTATCGTCGTCGCTTGAATCTATGCTACTATGGGCGTACTTATGACAAGGCGGTCGAGCTATTCTTGCTTAGCACTCCATCCTACTTGCTCTTTATCGCCATAGATCTATTCCACGCAAGGAGGCCAAGCATGGCAACGGTCGGCCCAACCAAAACTACCGCAGCACGGCTGAATCCTGCGCCTGTAGGCTATCCAGCATTCAGCAAGCGGCTCGATGCGTTGTGTATTTTCTTTAGCATTTGGTTGATCATTGGGCTTTTTATTGATGGTTTGGCGCATGCCGAGCAACGAATTGATACATTTTTCTCGCCGTGGCATGCAGTGCTCTATTCAGGCTTTTTAGGTATTACCTGTGTCATTGGCACCGTGCAGCTCCGCAATATGTACCGCCACTATCCCCTGACTAAAGCTTTGCCTCGCGGCTATTTCCCTGCCTTGTTGGGCATTCTGCTGTTTTCGTTTGCTGCCCCGCTTGATTTGCTGTGGCACGAATGGTTTGGCTTTGAATTGCGCCTCGATGCTTTATTTAGCCCACCCCACTTGATGATTATCAGCGGGGCGATGTTGTTTGGTACTGCACCATTACGCACCGCGTGGATTCAAACTCAAGCTGGAGCGCGCTTGCAGGGCTGGCGTGATTTAGGCTCAATGGTGATGTCGCTGTTTTTTCTGATGGCGGCTGTGAGCTTTTTTACCCAATATGCTAGCCCAATTGTCAATGCGCCATTTCTCTCAGAGCCATATATTGAAGCAACCATGTCGAATATCGACCTGCGCGGGATTAGCACAGGCATCATCACGACGCTGGTATTGATTGGGGTTTTGCTGCTCTCGCTACGCTTCTGGCCCTTGCCATTTGGCGCGATGACTCTGTTAATTGGTGGCAGCACCGGCTTGATTTGGTTTGTGCACAATAAAAGTTCGCAAGCCTATTGGCCAGTCGTGATTTGGGCTGCAAGCGTGGGCTTGCTTGCTGATCTCGCCATGCATGGCTTCAAAATCAATCAACAACGCCCATTGCGCGTTCGGCTGCTGTGTAGTTTGCTGCCTGCTGGCTTCTTTCTTGGCTACTATCTGATAATCATGGCGAGTAGCGGCCTCAATTGGATTACCCATATGTGGACTGGTATGGTTTTTGAAGTAGCGATTTTGGGCTTTTGCCTCAGCTTAATTGCCATTCCACCCTATGCAAGGAATAGTGAAGCGAGTACGGATCAGGAGCGTTGATCCACGAAGGACACGAAGGGCACGAAGATATGGATTTGTACCCTATTCAGACATTCAACGAATCTATCCTTGGCGTTCTTCGTGTCCTTCGCGATTCCGTTACCTAATTCCTGGCCCCTAATCCCTGAACCCTCCTGTGCTCTGCGCCGCTGCGTTAAATTTGCCCATTTTTGCCTTTCGAAATTTGACTTCTGAAGTTCTATCCAATTGCCTGACCCCTGACAACTAGCCCCAGATCCCCAACCCCCAGCAACCGATACCCAATCCCGGTATATGTTCTATGCTCTTTGGTTAGCCTTTACGCCCAAATTGGCGTTCGATTTGGCCTTGGGTAATTTGAAGCATAGTTGGGCGGCCATGGGGGCAGGTGCGTGGCATTTCGCAGCGTTCTAGTTGTTGCAGCAGCTGACGCATTTCTTCATGGGTCAGGGTTTTGCCTGCCCGAATTGAGCTATGGCAAGCGATTGTGGTCAACATTTTTTCGCGTCGATCGTCGCTAGTAGCACCACCTTCGTAGCTTAGATGATCGGCTATTTCCATTAATGCAGTTGCAATTTGACCAACATGCAGATTACTTGGCACCGCCCGCAACATCAAGGTGCCTTCGCCAAATTCCTCTGCTTCAAAGCCCCATTGCTCCAAATCGGCCAAATGCGCGCTTAGCAAGCGGGTTACTGCTGGTGGCAATTCAATTGGCTGGGCTAGCATCAGGGTTTGGCGCTCAATCGGCACATCTTGGTGCTCAGCCATCAATCGCTCATAAACCACTCGTTCGTGGGCAGCATGTTGATCGACCAAGTACATGCCATCGCTGCTTTCAGCGACGATGTAGGTTTCGTTTACTTGGCCAACCACCCGTAGCATTGGCAATTTGGCTTCGCCTGGAGCGGGCATGCTTGGAGCATACGTCGGATCGAAGGCTTGTTGTTGGGCTGGCAAAAAGGCGCTTGGCTGGTTTTGGCTGGTTGGAGGCGTGTCAAAGCGCGCTTGGCTGGCGCTTGGCGGCAAGGCTACGGTCGAATCAAAATCATCATCTGGATACGTATTGACCTGCGGGCGCGGCGCGATTGGTGCATCATCAAACAAGGGCGCATCGTTGCTGGCACCACGCCGTTCACCATTTGGCGAGCGCAATTCAACCCGTCGATTGACACTTTCATTAGCCCCAAAGCCAGTCCAAGCGCGAATGGTGCTTTGCGCTGCTAAGGCTTCGCGCACTGCCTTGGTCAACGCGCCATAGACATGCGATTGATTGCGGAACTTGACCTCGCTTTTGGTTGGATGCACATTCACATCAACCGCTTCTGGCTCAAGCTCAATATTCAGGGCCACAATTGGGTGGCGGCCTTTCATCAATAAGGTATGATAGGCCTCCTCGATCATATAAACCAAGTTGCCTTGGGGCTTAATCCAGCGTTGATTGACGAATAAATGCATGTAGGAGCGAGCGGCGCGGAAGGTTGAGGGCTGACTAACAAAGCCATGCACCCGCACTGTTTCATCTTCTGCTTCCGAGGTGCGATCAACGCTAATCATCTCGCGGCCAACGTCAATCCCATACAATTCGATTAAAGCATCGAGCAAGCGGCCATTGCCTGGCGTTTGTAGCGCAAGCTTGCCATCAAGCAACAATGTCCAGCGAATATTGGGGTAGGCCAAGGCATATTGGGTTACGATGGTGCTAATCTGGCTCATTTCGGTGGCATCAGAGCGCATAAATTTGAGCCGCGCTGGGGTGTTATAAAACAAATTGCGAATCGTGAAGGTTGTGCCAACCGAGCAGCCACGGGGAGTTTTAGCCTGAATCTCGCCGCCAGCAATTCGTAATTCTGTGCCAACCTCGTCAGCAGCGGTGCGCGTGAGGCAAGTTACTTGGGCCACCGAGGCGATTGAGGGCAAGGCCTCGCCGCGAAAGCCAAGCGTGCGAATCGAGAATAAATCCTCAATTTCGGTAACTTTGCTGGTTGCATGGCGCAAAAATGCCGTTTCAACCTCGTCACTCGGAATCCCAGAGCCATTATCTTGGATGCGCAACTCGCGTTTGCCGCCCTCGCGTGCTTCGACCCGAATCTCGGTAGCGCCAGCATCAACCGAATTTTCAATTAATTCTTTGACCACCGAAGCAGGGCGTTCCACCACCTCGCCAGCGGCGATTTGGGCAGCTAAAGTTGGGTCTAAAACACGAATTGGCATTGCTCTGGCTCCTCGTAGATGCACATTTTTACCCTGCCATTGTAGCATAATTTGGGCTTTTTAGCATAAATGAGCTAGTTTGGAGTTGGGGATAGGAATGAGGGGTCAGGATTTAGGGATGAGGGATCAGGGGTCAGCGAAACGAAACCACGAAGATCACGAAGGATAATTATTTTTAGCCACAGATTGACACAGATGTTTAGGATTAGGTTGTTGCCAGCCCAAAGCCAATAGCCAATAGCGTTATCCCTCTGCACCTCTGCGTTAGCATTGATTCACGAAGGCACACTAACGCAATTGGGGTTTAGAAGCAATTAAACAATCCACAACATAAACATTTGGGGGTGCAGGGGGCTGAAAACCCCCTGCGTTTCCCGCTGGCGGGACGGAAGGGTGGCAAACATTTACATGCGCTCAGCGACGCGGGCGAGCACAAATTTGAGGTAGCGTCCCTCGTTGAAATGCGCAGGCACCGGATGATCAAGCGCTTGGCCAGCTTCATGAATAATTCGCAGTTGTTGGTCGGTTTGGGCCGCCGCCTCGCCAAGCATCAAGCGAAAATTAGCAGGCGATAATTGGCTGGTGCAGCTGGCCGAAGCCAAAAGCCCTCCAGTTGCCACACACTGAATCGCCAAGGCGTTGAGTTTGACATAAGCACGGGTCGCGGCATGAATGTTCTTCTTTGAACGGGCAAACGATGGTGGATCGAGAATCACCAAATCGTAGGTTTCGCCGCGCTGAATTGTGCGATGCAGAAAATCAAAGCAATCGCGGGCTAAGAACGTATGGTGCTCGCCCATCAAATCGTTGAGCACAAAATTCTGCTCTGCATCGCGGGCCGCTGCTGGCGCAATATCAACGCTGGTGGTTGCGCTGGCACCGCCTCGGGCTGCATATAACGAAAATGCTCCGGTGTAGGAGAAACAATTGAGCACCGTTTTGCCTTTGCTCCATTGCTCGATCGTGTGGCGGTTTTCACGATGATCGAGAAATAAGCCAGTTTTCTGGCCCTCAAACAGATTGGCAATCAACTTGAGGCCATGCTCTTGCACCACCAAGTTGGCTGGCGGTAATTCGCCCCACAACAGCTCAATTTTGCCAGTTTCATCGTCGTTTTCGCTATCGTCGCGGCGGCGGCGCACCACACCACGCAGTTGTGGCACGCTTGCTTGCAAGGCCTTGACCACATCAGCAATCAAAACCTCGACACAATCTGCGTAGGTTGCAATCACCGCGTATTGGTTATAGAGATCGATGGTGATGCCTGGCATGCCATCGCCTTCGCCAAACAGCAAGCGATAGGCGGTGGTGGCAGTTTGGCGCAATGGTTCGCGGGCTTGCCATGCCTGCTGAACCATGGTTTTGATCCAGTTGGCATCTGGTTGCATGCGACTTGAGAAGATGCGCAGCGCAATCGGCGAGCGCGCATCCCACAAACCAAAGCCTTGCCAATTGCCACAATGCAGTCGAACCCATGTGCCGCTCGCTAAGCGAGTACTAGGCGGCACATGGTCGCGATAAACCCATGGATGGCCTGCCTGCAAATGGGCCTTGAGCTGCGTTGGCAAATTGATAGTTGGCATTGAACGGGCGGCCACACACGACTCCTCTTAGACTGCAGATGGCACGTAACCACGCACCATTTGCAATAAATCTTGAACATCAAACGGCTTGGAAATGTAGTTGGTATAGCCAGCACTAAAGGCGCGTTGGCGATCTTCCTCGGCTGCATGGGCTGTGATCGCAATCACTGGAATATGCGCCAAATCAGGCTGCATGCGAATTTCGCGAATCAGCGTCCAGCCATCTTTAACTGGAAGTCCTACATCGAGTAGTACAAGCGCTGGGCGATGTTGGCGCATATATTCAATTAATTGCAGCCCGCCATTCAGGGTGCGCACGCTATAGCCATAGCGGGTCAACATGCGCATAACAAGGTCGGCAAGGGCTGGTGTATCATCAACAACTACTATATGGTGCATAATTTGCAAACCCCCGTAATGTAGATCGATATAAAACCTCGCAAAGGTCACGCTTACTTCATTCAACTGGCAATCGTTGGTCGCAACCGTGGTCACTACCAAGACTGCCGCGTCGTAATGATTCAATGGAGGACTTTAGTCCTAGCTTACGAGGGTGACTTTACTTCTAAGCTTACCAAATTGCGCAATAAATCACAATTCGATTGAGCCAAGCTGCGGTTGGGTGATCGTTGGCAGCACTAAACTAGGTTGATCTCCGTCGCTGGTGTGTTGGCTGCCGCGCTCAAGCGGATTCGTGACAAAGGCAATTGGTAAAACTTCATCCATATGTTCAACTGCAATCACGGTTATTTGGCGGCGCACGTTATTTGGCACTTCTTCAAGATCACGCAGATTCTTTTTGGGAATCAGCATGGTTGTGATGCCCGCCCGAAATGCGCCCAAGATTTTGTCGCGCAAGCCGCCGATTGGTAGCACCCGCCCGCGCAAGGTAATTTCGCCAGTCATGGCCACATCGCGGCGCAATGGCCGATGGGTCAAGGCCGAAATAACCGAACAGGCTAAGGTAATGCCAGCCGATGGCCCATCCTTGGGCACACCGCCTTCTGGGACGTGAATATGAATATCGATTTTTTCGAAGCGCTTGCCATCAATCCCCAAGCGGCGCGAGGATGCCCGCGCATACGAAAGCGCTGCTTGCGCCGATTCCTGCATCACATCGCCAAGCTGGCCGGTTAAGGTTGTTGTGCCTTTGCCATCGACGATAGCCGTTTCGATGGCGACCACATCGCCACCATTGCTCGACCAAACCATGCCCGTTGCGACCCCAATTTCATCGCGGTCGTTGGCACGGCTATAGTCGAACGGTGGCTGACCAAGAAAATCACTAAGCATGGTTGGCGTGATTCGCCGTGGATAGCGCTTTTTCTCGGCCACGCGGCGGGCGATTTTGCGACAGATGCCGCCAATCTCGCGCTCAAGGTTGCGCACGCCTGCTTCCCAGGTATAGGTGCGAATGATTTGGCGCAACGCTTCATCGCTAATGCTGATGGGATGTTGCTTCAAGCCATTCGCTTCAATTTGCTTGGGAATCAAGAATTTGCGCGCAATTTGGACTTTTTCTTCTTCAATATAGCCAGGCAGCTCAACAATCTCCATCCGATCAAGCAATGGCTCGTCGATCGGGTCAAGCATGTTGGCGGTGGTAATAAACATAATCTTCGAAAGATCATACGGCAAATCAAGGTAATGATCGGCAAATGTATTGTTTTGCTCAGGATCAAGCACCTCTAACAAGGCCGCCGCTGGATCGCCACGAAAATCGTTGCCCAGCTTGTCGATCTCATCGAGCATAAAGACAGGATTGATTGTGCCAGCATCTTTCATGGTTTGGATAATGCGGCCTGGCATTGCCCCAATATAGGTGCGGCGATGGCCGCGAATTTCGGCCTCGTCGTGCACGCCGCCAAGCGAAAGCCGCACAAACTCGCGGCCTAAAGCTTCGGCAACTGAACGGCCAAGGCTGGTTTTGCCAACGCCTGGTGGGCCAACAAAGCACAAAATTGGCGATTTGGTGCTATCGCCAGCAAGCATACGCACCGCAATAAATTCTAAAATTCGCTCTTTAACTTTTTTCAAGCCATAGTGGTTGTTATCGAGCACTTGGGCTGCAACCTGAAGGTCGTTAACATCGGCGCTGGTTTTCGACCAAGGCAGATCCAACAGCCAATCCAAATAGGTTCGAATAACGCTATATTCGGGCGCTGCTGGCGGCATCATCTCCAAGCGGCCAAGCTCTTCGAGGGCTTTGGCTTGGGCTTTGGCAGGCAGATCAGCGGCCACAATCCGATCATGCAATTCGTTCAATTCGCGAGTCAGCGGATCTTCTTGGCCTAACTCAGTTTGGATCGCCTTGAGTTGTTCGCGCAGGAAGAAATCGCGTTGCGATTTATCGACTTCTTTTTGGACTTGATTTTGAATGTGATGCTCTAGTTCAAGCACATCAAGCTCTTGCGAAAGCACAACGCTCAAGCGGCGCAAGCGTTCCTCGACCTCAAACAGTTCGAGCAATTGCTGGCGGCGGCCAATATCAAGTGGCAAGGTTGAGGCGATGAGGTCGGCGAGGGCGCTGCCATCCTCAAGATTAAGTGCGGCAACATAGGCATCATCGGGCATGGTGCGGCTGAGTTTAACCACTTTTTCATACGAGGCCAACACGCCACGCATCATGGCTTCGACCGCCAAACTTGATTCTTGGTCGGGTTCGATAATCTGCACTTCGGCGTTGATATAGGGTTCGGTTGCTAGCCAATCGACAATTTGCACCCGCTGTTGGCCTTGAACCAAAACCGAGGTTGTGCCATCGGGCAATTTCAGCACCCGTTCGATATGGGCGATGACCCCGACCTGATACAGTTGGCTGGTATCGTGCTCCTCGATTTCAATTGCACGCTGGGCTACGGCAACAATCCGCCGATCAGCGCTCATTGCTGCTTCAATTGCGGCCATCGATAGATCACGGGCTACAAAGAGCGGGGTGACCATTGTCGGGAAAAGCACGGTATTAATCAGCGGGAGCACAGGTAATTCAACCCTGGCTGCTACCTTCACATCATCCACCAACTGTCCATCATCTGCCATGGGTTATCACCTTTTGTCTCAAGTCCAGATTGAGTTGCTTGCAGAAACATACGGGGCATTATAGCACAGCCTTCTTGCGATGAACGGTTGCTGGCCCGCTGCGCGCCCATCCAGACCAACCTAGCTGGGCTGCGTGAAGAAATTGTTCCATTTGGTAAGCAAAATCGCACTTTAGCGCTTGAGCTTGGCTGATTAAACTTGAAGCACCACAAAGGAGGATGCTATGGCCAAGCAACGGCAACAGGCTCTGAAGGTCTGGGGGAGGCTGCGATGATTAGTGCAACAATGCGAGTTGGAGAATTACTGGGGCGTTATCCAGAGCTAGAAGATTGGCTGATGTTGAATGTGCCAAGGCTGGCTCGGCTTTCGAATCCCCATTTGCGGCGGATGTTAAGCCGCTGGCTGACCTTGAGCCAGCTAGCCCAAATGCTGCACGTAGACGTTGATCAGTTGCTGATGGCGGTTAATCAAGCTTTAAATGTGACCAAACAACCAGTTACGCCCCCAATTGAACCCCCTGCTTGGCTGCAAGAACGCCCAATTTATCAAACAATCTACGTTGATCAGATGAGCAATGAAGTTGATGACCCTGTGCAATTGATTTTGCGCAGCGCCAAAACTGTTCCAGCAGGCACAGTCTTATTGCTGGTTAATGCGTTTGATCTCACTCAGCTTTGCGCCAGCTTAGAGCATCAGGGCTTTGTTAGTTGGCAACGCCCGAATCAAGCCCATTGGGATTGTTATCTGTATCGCAAACTCCCTGGCGAAGAGCAATGGTTTGCTGCCCGCCCTGAGCAGAAGCAATACACAGTGATCGATAATCGTGGCCTTAAAACGCCGTTGCCCTTAGTCAATATCTTGGCAGCCTTGAGCAACTTGGAGCCAGGTCAACAATTGTTGAGTTTGACCGATCTCCAGCCAACCTACTTGTTCCCAATGCTCGACGAACGGGGGTTTATCTATAGCACCAGTCGCGCAATCGATTATGGCTATATCACCACAATTAGTCGGCCTTTGATTTCGGTTAATTGAATAGATCATTATCGCAACTCTACATCCTCAAAAGGGTTTTTAATGAATAATTGAATTGGTCACCATCATTTATGCAATTGGTTGTCACCACCCTTCCGTCCCGCCTCAAGGCGGGCAACGCAGGGGCTTTAATCCCCCTGCGCCCGCTCAAGAGCAATGTGTGGCAGACAGACAGCATTTGATGAACCTGCCATGGTGTGGTTCGCAGCGTCGCAATCTAGGGCTTTACATTTGGCCAAAGCTGGGTTATCATATCGGATATTACCGAAATGAAGGTTGGTTATGACATCGGCGCTACCCCATGAAATTCAGGCTTTTTTGCGGGCTTTGGGCAACGAAACCCGCCAAACGATCTTGTTTTTGTTTGCCAGCCACCAGCAACTGACGGTTGGCGAAATTGCCGAACTGGCCCAGATTGGTCAATCGACCGCTTCAGAACACTTGACCATGCTCAAACGCGCAGGCTTGTTGACGTCAACCCGCCAAGGTAAAGAGGTCATCTATCAAGCTGATAACCAACAAATGGTGGCCTATGCAGAGGAATTATTAACCTACTTAAAAACCTGTACTTACGAATAATATTTTTTTATTCAACATATCGTTATATTCCGAAATGACGATATGTTATTTTAGGGAGCAACTCAATGCAAGCAATTGTGATTTTAGGTGGCTACGGGGTGGTTGGTTCGCAAATTGCCCAAATCTTACGCCAGAGCCATAGCGATTTGCCTTTGATTTTGGCGGGTCGCAATCCCGATCAAGCCCAAGCCTTGCTGGCAGAGTTGGGTGCACACACCAGCGTAGCGGCAGTTGATGTGCTCAAACCGAAGCCGTTGGCCGGCTTGCAACCACGCGCGATCATCAATGCAGTTAACGATCCGCATGATTATGTGTTGCAGGAAGCCGTGGCGCGGGGGATTCCGCTGGTCGATATTACGCGCTGGACATCACGCTTACAACATACCTTGAATGGGCTTGATCGGGCTGCGCTCAAGGCTCCGTTGGTCTTTGCCTCGCATTGGATGGCGGGCTTGGCAAGTGTGGTGGCGGTTGCAGCAACGCAGCAATTAGCCCACACCGAACAGCTTGATTTGCATGTGCTGTTTTCGCTTAAAGATAAAGCTGGGCCAAATTCGATTGAATATATGCAGCATCTTACGACGCCGTTTACGATCACTGAAAAGTATCAGCAGCGTGAGGTTTATCCCTATACAGAGCCACAAACCGTTACCTTTCCCAATGGCTACCGTGCTAAAACCTATCGCTTTGATACGCCCGATCAATGGACGTTGCCGCAAAGCACCAGCGCTGCAAGTGTTTCAGCGCGGATCACCTTTGATGATCGTTTGACGATGGGGTTGTTGTTGAGCTTGGCCCGCTCGGGCGTGTGGAAATTGTTGATGCATCGGCGCTTTGATCGCTTGCGGCATGCGTTGCTCTATAATCCAGGCAAGGGTGCGGCCCATGAATTGGTGTGGCAGATTAGCGGGCGCGATGCTGCTGGCAACCCACAGCAACTGACCAAAACAATTGTTGATCCGCAAGGCCAAACCCATTTGACCGCTGTGGGCGCGGTGATTCAGCTTGAAACGATGTTAGGGTTGGATGGCAGTCCCGCTTTGGATGCAGGCATCTACTTTCCTGAAACTGCGCCAAAGTTGGCCTATGCCTTGCAGCGCATGCAGCAGCTTGGGGTGGAATTGAATTAATTGAAGAAGCAGCGGCTTGCGAAATAGCAAGGCGCTGCTTCTTTGCTTAGATTTATTGTGCCATCGCGAAGGCACCATACAGAATCAGAAAATTAATCATAACGATTGCAGCATGCACGATTAAGCCGTTGCGTAATGTGGGTTGCGAGCCAAGATCAACCGCGTTATTAAATGGCACAAAAAGCCCGTGTTCGGCAGTTTGGGCATGCGTGTGCACGCGCAACCGCAACAGATCACTGGTTCGATATGGCCCTTCGGTGTAGGCATTGCGCAGCATGGGCACATATTTTCGGCCTATGATTAACCCAATTATGCCAACAATGATTAATTCAGGAAAGGGTAGCGGTAATGCTCCGCGCTGAATCAAATAGCAAAATAGCCCAAAATATTGGCCAATGCTTAGCCAACGTAAACTATGCAGCAAAAACCAGCGAATCGTTGTTTTGAAAAATGCATAGCCATAACACAAGCTGATCCAGCCAATTAATCCTATTCCGAGTAGAAAGAGATAGAAGAGCATAAAAACCTCGCACTTAAGCGTAAATGTTGCTTGGCAGTCAACTATTTTCTGTACAACATACTAAATCATAGGGTTATGGATCTAGGAATAAACACCACGCTTGTTGAGCATGTTGATCGACTGAAGCGTGCTGAAATTAAGTGCAGGCAGAATGATGAGGCTTGGTGGTTGGTTGGCATGGAGCGACTCTTAATCTCGACGAGGAGCATAGCAAAGCCAATTTGGCTTGTCAATAGCCCATTAACCCACAGCACCCGCTCGCACGGGGCAGAGAAGGTGCTGTGGAATGTAAGCTATGCGCGAAATTAATCGCGGCGCAGCTTGCGATAGGTGATGCGATGGGGATGATCGGCGGCGCTGCCTAAGCGTTTGCGGCGGTCGGCCTCATATTCGCTGTAGGTGCCTGGATACCAAACCACTTGGCTGTCGCCTTCAAAGGCCAGCATGTGGGTGGCAACCCGATCGAGGAACCAGCGATCGTGGGAAATGATCACTGCACAGCCGCCGAAATTTTCCAAGGCTTCTTCCAAGGCGCGCAAGGTATGCACGTCTAAGTCGTTGGTTGGTTCGTCGAGCAGGATGACGTTGGCGCCCGATTTGAGCATTTTGGCTAAATGGACGCGGTTGCGCTCGCCGCCTGAGAGGCTACCGACCTTCTTTTGTTGGTCTGAACCAGAGAAGTTGAAACGGGCGACATAGGCGCGCGAATTGACCGTGCGTGGCCCTAACTGAATTTGTTCAGCGCCCTCGGAAATTTCTTCCCACACGGTTTTTTCTGGGTCGAGCGTTTCGCGGCTTTGGTCGACATACGCCAACTTGACGGTTGAGCCAACCTCAAACACCCCACTATCTGGCTGTTCTTGGCTGGTGATCATACGGAACAAGGTGGTTTTACCAGCGCCGTTTGGCCCAATAATGCCCACAATCCCGCCCGCAGGTAAATCGAGGGTCAGGTTGTCATAAAGTAACTTGTCGCCAAATGATTTGCTCACATCGTTGGCGCGAATCACAATATCGCCCAACCGTGGCCCTGGTGGAATGAAAATTTCCAATTCGCCTTGGGCTTTTTCAGTATTTTGGCTAAGCAATTGCTCGTAAGCGTTAATCCGCGCTTTGCTCTTGGTTTGGCGGGCTTTGGGCGCCATATTAATCCAATCCAACTCGCGTTGGAGGGTTTTTTGGCGTTGTGATTCGGCTTTTTCTTCGTTGGCAAGGCGATTTTGCTTTTGCTCAAGCCACGATGAATAATTGCCCTTCCATGGAATCCCTTGGCCACGATCCAGTTCCAAAATCCAGCCAGCCACATTATTTAAGAAGTGGCGGTCGTGGGTTACGGCGATAACCGTGCCGGGGTATTCTTGCAAGTGCTTTTCGAGCCAAGCCACCGATTCAGCATCGAGGTGGTTGGTTGGTTCGTCGAGCAGCAAAATGCTCGGTTCTTCGAGCAACAAGCGACAGAGCGCAACCCGACGACGTTCACCCCCAGAAAGCACCTCGACTGGTGTATCTGATGGTGGGCAGCGCAATGCATCCATGGCGAAATCGAGGCGGCTATCCAAATCCCAGGCATTCATTTGATCAAGTTTATCTTGAACTTCGCCTTGGCGTTGGATCAGCGCATCCATTTCGTCGTCGCTCATTGATTCGCCGAATTTGGCGTTAATTTCGTCGTATTCACGTAGCGCATCGACGACTGGTTTAACCGCTTCTTCAACGATTTGGCGCACAGTTTTGCCTGCGGCTAATTGTGGTTCTTGCTCAAGGTAGCCAATGGTATAGCCTGGCGCGAGCACCGTTTCGCCTTGAAACTCTTGGTCAACGCCCGCCAAAATGCGCAATAGGCTTGATTTACCGGAACCGTTTGTCCCAAGCACGCCAATTTTTGCGCCCAAAAAATAGGATAATGAAATATCCTTCAATACTTGCTTATTGGGCGGATGAATTTTGCTCACCCGAACCATCGAGTAGATAACTTTGTTATCCACAAACACCTCACATCTAGACCAGATTTCATTCGGCCTTATTGTACTTGAATTTGGGGGGAGTAGAACATAGAGCAAAGAACATAGAACATTAGGATTTAAGGAGAGGGGTTTGATCCATGAAGTTTTTTGAGCCACAAATTACACGAATTACACGAACTCTCCTATTAAACGTAATGGTTATTGCCAATTACTCCATCCCTTATGTTCTATGCTCTATGTTCTATGCTCTTTACTCGGTTTGGCTCAAGGCGCGGACGTGGGCGGCATGATCGGGGGCGAGCACAATCGATTCGCCGACGAGAATTGCATCAACGCCCCATGCGCGCAGGGTTGGCAGCACGTCAGGGCCATGAATGCCGCTTTCGGCCACCAACACAGGCCGTTGTGGGTCGCCGATGGCTGGCAAGCTGGCGCCAACTCGCTGGGTTGTGGCAATATCGACGCTAAAACTATGCAAGTCGCGGTTGTTGATGCCAATAATTTGAGCTTGCAGCGCTTGGGCACGGGCCATTTCAGCTTCAGTATGCACTTCGACCAAGGCTTCCATACCCAATCCATAGGTCAATGCATACAACTCCTGCAACGTTTGATCATCGAGCATGCCGACGATTAACAAAATTGCATCAGCGCCATAGACCCGTGCTTCGTAAATTTGGTAGGGATCGTAGATGAAATCTTTGCGCAACAACGGCGTAGCATAGCCTAATTTGTCGAGATGTTCATGAATGGTGCGCAAATAGATCAGGCTGCCTTGAAAAAACCGCACATCAGTTAACACCGAAATGGCTGCCGCCCCGTTGCGTGCATAGGTTTCTGCAAGCTCGGTAGGGTTGAAATGCTCCAAAAAGACCCCTTTGGATGGACTGGCCTTTTTGACTTCGGCGATCAAACTAATTCGATCTGGTTGACGCAATGCTTGGCGCAAACTACGTGGGGCTGGCGAGGTTCCCAATTGCTGGTCAAGCTTGGCTTGGGGAACCTTCAATTTTTGGCGTTCGACCTCGGTGCGTTTATGGGCAAAAATCTGATCTAAAATTGTCGCATTCATTGGGAAACCTCGTGGGCTAGAAACAGCAGTGCATGGCGCTAGAGTAGCATATGGTTTAGTGCTATGCCAATTGGCTTTATTGTTGGGAGGCAACAATTCGTGAGTGCGATCTATGGGCGTTTTGATTTTGCCGATGCGACTGGTCAACCCCAAGCGTTGGAGTTTCGCCAACCATTGGCGGTCTATCGGGCGACAACCAGCGCCGAAGTGCTTCCGACGATTCAAGCTGCGCAGGCTGCGGCCCAAACTGGGGCGTATGTGATTGGTTATTTGAGCTACGAGGCGGCAGCGGCGTTTGATCCTGCTTTGGCTTGCCATGCTCCGGCGAGCTTGCCGTTGGTCTGGTTTGCAGCTTTTGCGGCACCGCAGGTTGTGGAGCCAACAACTCAACACTATCAAATCTCGGCGTGGCAACCAAGCATGGGCCTTGAGCAATATCGACAGGCAATTAGCGCAATTCATGCGGCGATTGCGCGCGGTGAAACCTACCAAGTTAACTATACTTTGCGCTTGCGTGCCGATTTCAGCGGCGATCCATTGGCGTTCTACCACGATTTACGGGCTGCCCAAGCGGCCAATTATTGTGCCTACCTCGATCTCGGCGAGTATCAAATTCTTTCTGCTTCGCCTGAACTCTTTTTCGATTGGCGCGAGCAGCGGCTGACCACCAAGCCAATGAAAGGCACTGCGCCACGTGGACGTTGGCTCGAAGAGGATGAACGCTTGGCCCGTCAATTACAGACCTCGGAGAAAAATCGGGCCGAAAATCTGATGATTGTTGATCTGTTGCGCAACGATTTGGGGCGGGTTGCTGCGATTGGCAGCGTTGGCGTACCCCGTTTGTTTGAGCTAGAGCGCTATCGCACGCTGTGGCAACTGACCTCGACGGTTGCCGCCAAAACCAAGCCCAACACCAGTTTGCTCGATATTCTGCAAGCGCTGTTTCCGTGTGGCTCGATTACTGGCGCGCCTAAAGTCAAAACGATGGAATTAATTCGCCAGCTTGAGGCTGAGCCGCGGGCGGTCTATTGTGGCGCGCTTGGCATGCTCCGGCCTGATGGCAGCACAACCTTTAATGTGGCAATTCGCACCGTTTGGATCGATCAGCGCCAGCAGCAGGCAGAATATGGCGTTGGCGGCGGCATAACCTGGGATTCGCAGGCTGATGACGAATATGCAGAGGCTCAGCTTAAAGCCCAATTATTGACCGAGCGCTGGCCCGAATTCGACTTAATCGAAACCTTGCGCTGGGATGGTCAAGCCTACTGGTTGTTGGAGCAGCACTTGCAGCGCTTGCAGGCTTCGGCGGCCTATTTTGGCTTTGCGTATGATCGAACGGCGCTGATTGCTGCGCTCAACCAGCATAGCCAAGCTTGCCCAACGCCTTTACGGGTGCGTTTGAACCTCACCCCTGCGGGTGAGATCGCAATTGCCAGCACGCCAGTAACGCCGACCGCCGATGGCCAAAAGGTGATTCTGGCTCCCACAGCGGTTAACTCGCACCATCGCTTTCTCTACCACAAAACAACTAACCGTAGGGTGTATGAAGAATTCACCCAACTCTCCCCCACCTATTTTGATGTCTTGCTCTGGAATGAGCATGGTCAGTTGACCGAATTTACCAGAGGCAATGTTGTGCTTGAGCTTAATGGCCAGCGTTGGACTCCCCCAGTTAGCGCAGGATTATTAGCTGGCACATATCGCGCCGAATTGTTGCAACAACACGCTATCCACGAGCGTACTTTAGTCCTAGCCGATCTGCAAGCGGCAAGCCGAATTTGGCTGATTAACAGTATCCGAGGTTGGGTCTTAGTTGAGCTGAATACTACAGACGTTACCAATTCTTGCTAATACCGCTAGCGGTACTAGGACTAAAGGTATAGCAAAAAGTGGTATAACGCCCGATGTTATACCACTTTATATTCATATAATTATGATATACGCGCGCATTTGCATAGCTAACTAGCTATTAACTGATTCACCTTTAGCGGTGATCAAAGAGAGGACTAAAGAATGCGCTTTGGGTGATAGACATAGGCTTGTTGGATAGATTAAGGTAGTACTCAGGTAATTAGCTTAATCGCCATGTGTTGCCCTGAGAAAGCACAGATGGTCGTCCGGGTAGAACGTGTAGATGAGGTATGTTATGCCAACCACAACACACCTACAACCGTCAGCGAGAACGGTTCCAGTGCCAATTCCCAAGCTGGAAGCGTCGGTTGCTGAACTGGATTCGCTCGATCCAGTTTGGCAAACCACAACTATCGTAGCTCCGAAACTGATTGTATTGAGTCAAACAGCCCCCAAGACGCGGCTTAATGCACAAGCTATGCAAACTCAACGAAACAATTGGCGTATGGCAAATCAGCAAGCATTCAACGATCAATTGGCATGCGCAGGCAACCCTGTTGCTCGGGCCAATTGGCGAGTGCTGCCTGAAAAGTAGAGATGAATTATTTGCTTGAGAAGCAACCAACACAGAGTTAGGTTTGTCAAGCATTTAGGAGATTGACTCAATGCCAACCCGTACTACATTGCATTACTTAGCGACGCTTATGCCCCGCGATCTTCCTGTGCTCTATTGTCCATTTCCGGCAGCTATTCATCCCGATGCGCTTGCGATTCAAGCCTCAACCCAAGCTTGGGCTGATAGCTTTGGCTTGCTTGACGATTTGGAAACTCGGATCTCATTCAACCAACGTGGCTATGGCACGTTGATGGCCCGCGCCTATCCCAATGCCTTGGCCGAGCGTATGCCAACCATTGCCGATTGGAGCACCAGCCTCTTTCTGCTTGATGATCAACTCGATCGTTTTGGCCGCGATCACGATGCCAGCGCCATGGCGATCCTCTTGCAACGCTTGATGAAAGTGCTCAAAGGTTCGCCAGCCAAACGTCACGATTTGCCCATTGTTCAAGCTATGGGCGATGTGACCAACCGCTTGGTGCAGGGTTCGCCAGAAGCATGGCAACATTTCTTCTTCGATTCGTTGCGCAAATCGTTTGCTGCGGTGCAATGGGAAGCCAACAACCGTGCTCAGGGCTATATTCCAACCCAAAAAACCTATGCTATGCAACGTTTGTATACGAGTGGCACGTATTTGTGCTTAGCCTTGATTGAATTCGGCAATAACGAATTTTTGCATCCTCAAGTGCGGTTGCATCCAATGGTGCGGCGTTTGTGCGAGTATGTCAATCGGGTGGTGTTCTACTCGAATGATATTATTTCGTTGCGCAAAGAATTATTAGCTGGCGATTGGCAGAATTTGGTCTATTTGATTCACGCCCAACATCAATTGCCGATTGGCGAAGCATTAAATTACGTTGCTCGTTTGCATAACGATACGATTAATCAATTTACCCGCGAGCGAATGATGCTTGATAAGCTGGCACCGGAAATTTGCTCGCCAACGCTCTATCGTTTTGTCGATGGCTTGGCAACCTGGATGCGGGCCAATCACGATTGGTCAACCATGACCTCGCGCTATCAAACCTCAACCGAAGGCTTGCATGGCTCGCAATATTGTGCGTAGCACTTGATTGGTTGTTGAAGTAGTGTGTTGGATGAAGGAACTGTGTTGTGAGATATACAGTTCTTTTCTTTTTAAGCTGCTAGAATTGTTGGGCATGTCCAGCGTGCAGTGGCTGTCAATTCTAGCGCTCAGTCGAATGATGAAGCTCGGTTTCCCTCTTGCGATGGATTGCAAGCGGGTTTTTTGTGGTTAAATAGCCATACCGCCGAGCTGAATTTAGAGGGAGCTTCGTATGGTGATGACGTTATCTACAACCCACACGCCCGCCACCGATTTGGGTTTTATTTTACATAAGCATCCTGATCGGGTGCAGCAATTTGAATTGCCATTTGGCACAGCCCATGTTTTTTATCCAGCAGCCAGCCCTGAATATTGTCGCGTGGCCTTGCTGCTTGAGGTTGATCCGGTGGCCTTGGTGCGTGGCAATCCTGGCGGCCAAGGTATGCTCAGCCAATATGTAAACGATCGCCCGTATGTGGCATCGTCGTTGCTGAGCGTTGCGTTGGGCGCGGTGTTTTCGAGCGCAATTGCTGGAGTTTGTAACAAACGGCCAGAATTGGTCGAGCAACGTATGCCGTTAACCGTTGAGCTGCCAGTTGTAGCAGTGCGGGCCAAAGCTGGTTTGGGCTTGGTGCAACGGTTGTTTGAACCATTGGGATATAGCGTAGAAGCAACGCCAATTGAGCTTGATCCCAGCCAAACTGCGAGCCACCATGCGTATCTATCCCTTAAATTAAGTGCCAATCTCACGGTAAAACAATTGCTCACGCACATATATGTGCTCATCCCTGTGTTGGATAATAGCAAGCACTATTGGATTGGCCAAGATGAGGTGAGCAAATTGTTACGCAAAGGTGATGGTTGGTTGGCGCAACACCCTGAATGTGAATTAATTACAATGCGCTATTTGTGCTATCAAAAAAGCCTTGCCAACACTGCGCTTGAGCAGCTGTTGCAAGCGACCGCGCCAGAAACGGTTGAGCAAACTGAAGCTGTTGATGATGAAACAGCAACGCCCGAAGTTCGCCAACCAAGTCTACATACCCAGCGCCACACCGTGATTGTGCAGCGTTTGAAGGCAGCAGGCGCCCAACGGATCTTGGATTTGGGCTGTGGCGAGGGCAAACTCCTGCGTGAGTTGCTCAAAGATGCGCAATTTAGTACGGTGGTTGGCATGGAGTTGAGCACACGCTCGTTGGCGATTTTGCAGCAACGAGCTGAACGCTTGCCTGCGCATCAACGCCAACGCCTCAGCTTATTACACGGCTCGTTGCTCTATCGTGATCAACGATTAAAGGGCTTCGACGCGGCGGCGATTGTCGAAGTGCTGGAGCACCTTGAGCTTGGCCATTTGGCTTCCTTCGAGCAAACAGTGTTTGGCTTTGCGCACCCGAAATTGGTGCTAGTAACAACCCCAAACCGTGAGTACAACCAATTGTTTCCGAGCTTGCCGACTGATCAGTTGCGCCACAGCGACCATCGTTTTGAGTGGACGCGAGCCGAGTTTGCCGCTTGGGCCGAGCGCGTTGCCGCAAGCTACAACTATCGCGTGACAATCGAGCCATTAGGCCCAGAAGATGCTAACCATGGCGCGCCTTCGCAATTGGGGGTGTTTGAAGATGCAAGCTAAACTTCATTTGGCGCTCGGAACCCATGTGGTTTTGTTGCGCTCAATCGAAAACCAAACCAAGCATAGCGTAGCCCAAGTAGTTGCAACGCCTTGCGAGCATAGCGAGCGCTACACGGTGCGTTGTGTCGATGGCACGCTCTTGCAATTAACCCGCCAAGATTTTGGCTTGCGTAAACAATTCAACGACCCACTCGTGGCCTTGGAGCAATCAAATTTGGCCGAACAGCGCGACTGGATTCACTATCGCTGCGTGATTGGCTCGCGAGCCTATGGCCTCGATACGCCCGAATCGGATACAGATTGGCGCGGCTTTTTTGTGCCGCCAGCAGAGGTGCATTGGGGGCTGGCTGGCATTCCTGAGCAATATGAATTGAGCGAAACCCAGGAGCATTATTGGGAAGTGCAAAAATTCTTGAATTTGCTGTTGCGGGCCAATCCAAGTGCCTTGGAATGTTTGTATAGCGATTTGGTTGAGCATGCCTCGCCATTGGCGTTGGAGCTACGGGCAATACGCCATCGCCTGCTGACCAGCCGCATTTATCAAAGCCACAATAGCTATGTGCTGGCCCAATTTCGCCTGCTCGAACGCGATTTGCGCACCAACGGCAGCCTGCGCTGGAAACATGTGATGCATCTAATTCGACTGTTGCTCAGTGGGATTCATGGCTTGCGCCATGGCGAATTACGCTTGCACCATGTTGAATATCGCGAGCAACTTATGGCGATTCGCGCTGGCGAAATGCAATGGGAAGCGATTAACCGCTGGCGGATCGCCCTGCATGCTGAGTTTGAACAAGCCTATGCCACCACCAAATTGCCAATTTTGCCCGATCTCGCGGCGGCAAATGCTTGGCTCTTAGCTGTGCGCCGCGCTCAAGTGGCCTAAGGAGAGATATTGATGGAACTAGGAATACCCGAATTTTGTTTAGTGGTTTTGATTGGCGCTTCTGGGGCTGGTAAATCGACCTTTGCCCAGCGCCATTTCAAGCCAACCGAAATTATTTCTTCCGATACCTGCCGCGCCATGCTCTGCGATGATGAAACTGATCAAGCGGTTTCGGCAGATGCCTTCGATTTGGTGTATACGATTGCTGCCAAACGACTGGCTTTGGGCCGTTTGACCGTTATTGACGCAACCAATGTCCAAGCGGCAGCGCGCCAACCATTGATGGCCTTGGCGCGCCATTATCATGTTTGGCCAGTGGCGATTGTGCTGCAAACGCCTGAAAAGGTTTGTTTGGAGCGCAACGTAGGCCGCGCCAACCGCAACTTTGGCGATTTTGTGGTCAAGCGTCAAGTCGATAATTTACGCCGTTCGCTGCGCACCCTGCGCGATGAAGGGTTTCGGGTTGTGTATACCATTACGCCAGAGCAGGTTGATGCCATTGAAATTGTGCGCCAACGAGCGTGGAGCAACCGCAAAACCGAGCATGGCCCGTTCGATATTATTGGCGATGTCCATGGTTGTTACCCTGAACTAGAGCGTTTGTTGTTGGAATTGGGCTACAGCATTAACCTCACGCCAGGCCATAATTATGGCTTTACGGTCACGCCACCTGCTGGCCGTCGCGCTGTGTTCGTTGGCGATTTAGTTGATCGTGGGCCGGATTCGGTGGGCGTGTTGCGGCTGGTGATGAGCATGGTTGAAACGGGCGCTGCCTTGTGTGTGCCCGGCAATCACGACGATAAATTAGCCCGCGCCTTGGCTGGGCGCAACGTGAAGCAAACCCATGGCTTGGCCGAAACTATGCAAGCCTTGGTCGAAACCGACGAAACTTTTCGCCAAGCAGTGCGCCGGTTTATTGAAGCCATGGTCAGCCACCTGATTTTTGACGATGGTAAATTGGTTGTGGCCCATGCTGGCATGAAGCAAGAATTGCAAGGGCGCATGTCGAAGCAGGTGCGCGAATTTGCCTTGTATGGCGAAACGACCGGAGAAACCGATGAATTTGGCTTGCCCGTGCGCTACCCATGGGCCAAGGAATATCGCGGCGAAGGCTTGGTGGTCTATGGCCACACGCCAATTCCGCAGCCTGAATGGCTCAATAATACGGTGGATATTGATACTGGGTGTGCCTTTGGCGGAGCCTTAACTGCCTTGCGCTACCCTGAGCGCGAGTTTGTGCAGGTGCCAGCATTTGCCCAATATGCAATTCCAAAACGACCCTTGGAATACAACGCAACGCAACTTGCGGCGCAGCAGGAAAATGACCAAGTGCTTAATTTGAGTGATTTTCAAGGCAAGCTCAAATTGAGCACCAGCCTGATGAGCCAAATCACTTTGCGCGAAGAACAAACCGCCGCCGCCTTGGAAGTGATGAGTCGCTTTGCCATCGAGCCGCAATGGCTGATGTATCTGCCGCCAACTATGTCGCCCTCGGAAACCAGTCAACTTGATGGTTTCTTGGAGCATCCCGCCGAAGCGCTCGATTACTATCGGCGGGCGGGAGTTAACGAGGTTGTCTGCGAAGCCAAACATATGGGTTCGCGCGCCATCGTGATTATTTGCCGCGACAGTGCTGTGGCCCAAGCTCGGTTTGGCGTGGTTGGCGAGCAAATCGGGGTTTGTTATACCCGCACTGGGCGGCGTTTCTTTAACGATCCTGAGCTAGAGACCGCCTTTTTGCAACGGGTGCAGCAGGCAATTAGCAAGCTGAATTGGTGGGAAAGCTTTGATTCGGGCTGGTTTGCTTTGGATTGCGAGCTGTTGCCATGGTCGGCCAAAGCCCAAGATTTGATTCGTCATCAATATGCACCAGTTGGCGCTGCTGCGACCGCCAGCATAAGCGCGGCCCAAACAGCCTTGCAACAAACTGTCACTCGTTTGCCCGAATCGGTTGAATTGCAAGCCCTGATTGCCCATACCCAACTGCGCCAACAGGCAGTCCAAGGCTATGTTGATGTCTATCAGCACTATTGCTGGCCAGTACAAAGCCTTGATGATTTGCGGCTTGCTCCCTTTCATCTCTTGGCCTGCGAGCAACGCCCATTCTACGACCGTGATCACGAATGGCATATGCAAACTTTGGCTACGTTGGCTGAAGCCGAGCCGCGTTTGTTTATTGCCACCGAGTATCGCGTGGTCGATTTGCACGATCAAGCCAAGGTTGAGCAAGCAATCGAATGGTGGCAAAGCCTGACCGCAGCTGGTGGCGAAGGCATGGTCGTCAAGCCCAAGCAATGGGTTGTCCAGAATGCGCGCGGCCTTGTGCAGCCTGCAATCAAATGTCGCGGCCCTGAATATCTGCGGATTATCTATGGACCCGAATACGATTTGCCCGAAAATCTCGCCCGTTTGCGCAAACGTGGCCTGAGTGGCAAGCGTTCGCTGGCCTTGCGCGAATTGGCCTTGGGCCTCGAAGCCCTTGATCGTTTTGTTAATCGCGAGCCATTGCGGCGGGTGCATGAATGTGTTTTTGGTGTGCTTGCCCTCGAAAGCGAGCCAGTTGACCCGCGTTTGTAGGGATTGGGGATCGGTTGTTAGGGGTCGGGGATCAGGTTTGATCCACGAAGGGCACGAAAATGGGCTATAGGATTTTGGCGAGCGGAATTATGTGGTTTTCCATCAGTTGTTCCGCTCGCCGGAAGCTTTCAATTTCCGATCCACGAAGCGCACGAAGGATACGAAGAATGGGAACCGCGAAGGACGCGAAGAGCGCGAAGGTTGGGTTTTTGCCACAGATTGGCACAGATTTTTGGGATTATGTTTCGATAGCCTATAGCCATCATTGCTCTGCGCCGCTGCGTTAAAATCAACTTTCTGACTTTTGCCTTCTGCCTTACAATCTATAGCCTATAGTCACATTCCTCTGCGTTAACCCAGTTTTTTCAGCTTTCTGACTTTTCTTGCCATCCCCACTCTTTGAGCAATTGGCGGTCTTTTTTGGAGAGCGTGGCGTGGCGCAGCATATCGGGGCGGCGCTCCAGCGTGCGACGCAGGCGTTGCTCATGGCGCCATTTGGCAATATTCGCGTGATGCCCGCTGAGCAAAATCGGCGGTACTGCGACGCCATTCCAATCGGCTGGTTTGGTATAGTGCGGATACTCCAAAAGCCCATCATCGTGGCTTTCGTGGGCCAGCGATTCAGGGTCGAGCACTTCGGGCACGAGCCGCCCAACTGCATCAACAATCGTCATCGCCGCTAGCTCTCCACCGGTTAACACAAAATCGCCAAGCGACACTTGATCGGTCACATAGCGCTCGATATAGCGTTCGTCGATGCCTTCATAATGGCCACAAACCAACACCAAGCGTGGCAATTTGGCCCATTCGCGAGCCATAGTTTGGTTAAATACCCGTCCACTGGGAGTCATCAACACCACCGGAGCAGGATTTGGATCGGCGGCCAAAACCGCTTCGGTGCAGAGCGCCAACGGGCCTGGCTTCATCACCATGCCTGCGCCGCCGCCGGTTGGCGAATCGTCAACCATCTTGTGTTTGTCGGTGGCGTAATCGCGAATATCGTGCAGCTGAAATTGCAATAATTCTGCTTGGGCTGCTCGTTTTAAAATGCTTTCAGTTAGCGGGCCAGTAAACATGGCCGGAAACAAGGTCAAAATATCAAAGCGCATTGTAAAAATCCTATCGTGCCAATTGCGAGGCTTCATTGAGGAGTGTTGGTTCTCTAACTATGATACTCGATGGCTTGGGGCTGATGCAAAATAGTGGGTAAATTGGCATGAATCTGATCTTCCATGCAGGCAATGGAATTGGTACAATGCCAGCAACACTTTACCATAATGATTATCAATCCTCAATTGGCGATCACTACTGAAAGGGCGTTTATTGGCAGCGTGATCGGGAAATAACCAGCAGTAACATCTCGTCAATAGCTTAAAGTGATATACGTATGCTCAATCAGCAACCTTTTAACCGAGAGATTGAGCAATCCACCCTAAAGACCAAGCGCCTGATTGTCGGTTGCTGATTCGGCGCTATTGAACCTCGCGAACCAACCAGAGACCGTTGCTAGTGTAGCAGAGTGTGGACTACAACGGGAGGTATGAATAATGAGCCGACGTGCTGGAATTTTAATTATTGCAATTATTAGTTTGGCGATGATGCTGGGCTTAACCGCTTATGCGCTGGCGGTGCGGCCAGTAGTTGACCAATTAGCACCAAGCTCGCCAACCCTTTTTACCCAACTTCAATACCCATTTAATGCAAGTCTGATTCCGGTTGGCGAAGTGCTCACGGTGCATTCGCGATCTTGGGGCAGCGAGCCAATCGAGAATGTGGAATTGTGGGCTGATGGCCAGCCGTGGGATCTGCAAGCTGCCAATAATGCGACCCTCTACGAAGGGTTTTTTGCTTGGCAATCGCGCAGTTTAGGCGACCATAGTTTGGTGGCGCGCACCAACGATGCAACCAAAATTCCCTCAACCTCGGCAATTGTGCGCCTGAATGCGGTGTTGCCCTACGAACCAGTTGCGACCTTCCAAGTGCAACAAGCAGCTGGAGAAAGCATCGAAAGCCTTGGCAAAGCCTTCGGCATTGAACCACAAACGCTCTTGAAGCTCAATCCACAACTTGGCGATCTGCCTGTTAATCAGCCCTTGGGCCGTGACCAGTTGATCACGGTTCAGCTTGCTGGCCAGTTTACGCCAATTAGTAATACAACTGGTTTAAGCCCCAACCAAGCCAGTTTGCCAGCAAATTTGGCGAGCCTGCCGCTTGCCACGCCCTATGATCCCAATACAATCTGGTTTGATTTGCAGCGGCGTTTTGGCACTGCTAGCTTGCCCTTAGCGCCTGAGGTCTTGGTTGGCAGCAGCAATTGTACAACCGAACTGGTCTTTACGCCCAAATCCGACGCTGCCGATGGCTTTTTTATCTATCGTGCAGGGCCAGATCAAAGCCAATTTAATCTGGTGGCGACGGTTGCTGCTAATGGTGCTGGCCCTCAGCGTTGGCAAGAGCCAGCAGCGTTTGGCCAAACGCTCTATTATGTGGTGGCTTTTAATCCAGCGGGCGCTGCAACCAGCCCAGTCGTGGCCTTGAATAATGCTGATCCTGCTTGCTCAAGTTTGCAAGTGCCGCATTTTGCGAGCCTTATTCTTATCCCTACAACGGCGGTCAACGAGGTTTATTGCTATAGTTCGTTAGCCAATGGCCCATGGCAACGCGTGCCCGACCAAGGTTTTTTAGCGCCGCTTGCTGGCGGCTACGATTTAGCCAGTGCCTTGCCATTGAGCGCAAGCAGCGCCAGCCAAAGCTGGAATTTGGAATGTTGGGGCTGGAATGGCAGCCAACCGCAGTTATTGGGCGCTACTAGCACAACGTTAAATTTGGGCCAAACCCAAGCCATCGCGCTTGATGCTGATTTATTCAGCGTGCAAGGCCAATTGCAAACAGCAACCACAACGCAGCAACTGCCGACCCTGAGTTCAATTGCCCCGCCAACCAACCTACGTCTAACCACCACGCTTGATGAATGTCTGCAAGCAGCACCCCAAGCTGATGATTTTTGGCGTACTGCGTGCAGCACTAATCTGGCGGCGGGGGCAACGGTATTAATTTGGGACTGGAACGAGCAAGCCTGTTTTCCAACTGCTGAGGGTCAAGATTGTAGCGCCAACGCCAATCTTGAAGGCTTTCAAGTGAGCGATCGTTTGGCTGGAACGCCGCTCGAATTAACCAGGGTTGCTGCTGCTCAACGCTTGCTGTTTTTGGCTCCGCGCACCGCGCCAAGCGCAACCGACGAATGTTTGAGCGTGCGCGCCTATCGTGGGTTGGCAATTTCGCTGGCTAGTGAAGTGGTTTGTTTGCCAGCATTCAAATTGGCCGCTGGGAGCTATCAACTGCTGCCAAGCCAATTTCAATTTGGCGCTGGCCTTGCCCAAGCAACGGTTGGTGGTGATTGCCCTGCGTTGCCGATTAATCAAAGCCAACAAACCACCCAACCCTATCCTTATGCCAGCAGTTTGTTGTTGCTGCAACGCTATAGTGTGGCTGAAACGAGCTGTCGCCGCTACACTGCTAGCTGGTTTGATGGCGCTGTGAGCTTTGTTTTGCCGCGGCTTGATCAAACAGTGACGAGCTTAGAATTAACCTTTAATCGCACCAGTGAGCGTGAACCAAACGAGGCTGAACCGTGCAACGCCAATGCCAGCTTGCAAATTGGCAGCGCAACCCAAACCATTACTTGGCAAAGCTTGCCAGCGAATGGTGAGATTAAACTCATAGTTGATCAGGCTTTGCTTGCGCAACTTGGCCAAGCCAACGCCCCGAAATTGAGTTTTATGCTGCAAGCTGAGCGCCAACTTGCCAACCTCAACCAACGGTGTAGCAGCGAGCTTAGCGATTTTTCACTGAAACTAACGGTGCAACCATGAAACGATTGCTTGGAATAGTGCTGATTGGCATCTTGGCCGCGTGCCAGCAACAAGCGCCTGCGCCAAGTCCAGCCCAAATTGTGCCCCAAGTTTGGATTGACGCGCCCTTAGCGGGAAGCTCGCTGGAGCTTGGCCCAATTCAGGTGCTGGCTCATGGCTATCATCCATTGGGCTTGAGCGTAATCGAATTAAGCGTTAATGGCGCAGTTGTGGGCAGTCAACAGCCAACGATGCGTGGCTCGCAATTTGGCTATGCAAGCTTCAACTGGCAAGCAAGCGAAGCCACTGCCTATCGTTTGGCGGTTCGCACCCAAAGTAGCCAAGGCCAATGGAGCGATGTGGCAATTGCTGAGGTTGCGGTTAGCCAAAATAATACACTGAGTATCGCCGCCTTGCCGAGTGCAACCAGCCTGCCAACCGCCACAATTACGCCCACCGCAACGCCAACCAGTTCGCCAACCTTGACTGCTATCCCGACACGCCCAGTTGCGAGCGCCACAATCCAGCCATCGCCAACGCGGGTGCGTCCTTCAAATACGCCAGTGCGGCCAACCAATCTGCCTGCCATTCCACCAACCGACACGCCGATTCCTCCAACTGACACACCTATCCCGCCAACTGACACGCCAGTGCCGCCCACCGCAACTGACACGCCAGCACCGCCAACGGCAACTGACACACCAGTGCCGATCTTGCCGCCAGTGTTTGGTGAACCATCAGCCTCGACCAATGAATTTACCAATGTTGCTGGTTGCGCGTATCCCGATAGCGTCTCAATTAGCGTCTCGGTCGCGAACTTTCCCGCTGGTGATGTGAGTTTGTACTACCACGCTGGCCCAAGTCGTTGGCAATCGACGGTGATGCAACCTGATGGCCGTGGCAACTGGAACCGCACAATTCGCGGGGCGCGTGAGATGTCGGGCCAACGTTACGGTGGCTTTGAATATTACATTTTGGCCCAGGGCAGCGATGGTCAATCGGCCCAAACCCAAATCTATGGCGGCATCGAGTTTCTGCCATGTAAACCATAGTTAAGGATGAATTATGAATTATGAGGACAAAAGTCGGAAGGCAAAAGTCAAAATAAGAACAGAGAGCAAAGAACTTAAGGATGAAGGATGAAGGATGAAGGATGAAGGATGAAGGATGAAGGATGAAGGATGAAGGATGAAGGATGAAGGATGAAGGATGAAGGATGAAGGATGAAGGATGAAGGATGAAATACCCCTCGCTGATGTTCCGTAAGCGAGAGGTTGGGTTTCAAGTCTAGGTCGTAGTGCTAATGCTCCGAACCACGCTATTCTTGGCTCAGCGCTGCTTGCTTTCCAAATAAATGTCATTTTAGGGGGTGCAGGGGGATGAAAACCTCCCTGCGTCTCCCGCCTTGAGGCAGGAAGGGTGGGTGAATTCCAATTAATGAGAGCTGTTAAATCTATTCATGTGCGCCAGTATATTGGGCTGAATAAGCTTCTGAGGCTGGAATATTCGTAATCACATCAATCAGCACCCCATTGGGATCGGCAGTAATAAAATGGCGTTGGCCCCATTCCTCGCTGCGTAGATCAAGCAGCACTGGCAGGCCTGCTTCCGTGATCAAGCGTGTATACAGCGCATCAACATGCTCGACCTCGAAATTAAGCAGCAACCCAGTTGTTGGGCGTTGGCCAGCTACTGGCACACTGACATGGCTATAGTCGAGCACTGCAAGCTCGTGGTGCTGGGCAGTAGCGTGGCGCAAACTAACATACCAATCCGATTCAAACGTTGCGTTAAAGCCAAAGTGCTGAATATAGAAAGCTGCTGTTTCGGCAATTCGATCAGTCATAATCACTGGGTACATGCTGCTAAGTTGCATACTCACTCCTAATCCACTATACTTTACAGAAAACATACAGATTGTATGTTTATTTTTAAGTACTATACATACATGCTGTATGTTTGTCAATAGCAGGAGCTTGCTAATGCCGACCAAGCAGGAACAACGAGCAGCCACGATGGCAAAACTAATTGCAGTTGCGCGGGCGCAATTTGCCGAACATGGCTATGCCCATGCCGCAACCGAGCAAATTGTGCAGTTGGCTGGCGTAACCAGAGGCGCGCTGTATCACTATTTTGATTCCAAAGAGGGCTTGTTTCGCGCAGTAGTAGCCGAAATTCAACGTGATTTGGCTCAACGAATTATCAGCGCTACCGAGTCAATCAGCGATCCATGGCAGCAGCTGTTGGTTGGCTGTCGCGCATTTTTGAGCGCCAGCCTTGATCGCGATATTCAACGGATTGGCTTACTTGACGGCCCGGCAATTCTTGGCTGGGAAGCCTGGCGCAAGCTTGATGCAGAAAACTCAATGCGCCTACTGGAGTCGTCAATTCAGCAATTGGCTGATAGCGGCATCATTGCGCCTGCTTCGGTAGTTGCTGCTACGCATTTACTTTCGGGGGCAATGAACGAGGCAGTGTTGTGGATTGCCCAGGCAGCAGAACCACAACAGGCCCTCGATGCAACGATCGCTGTGCTTGAACAATTGCTCAGCGGCTTGCGCCAAAATTAATACTTTTTTGACATTTTTATTAAGATCATTTAATATATTTTTTATCCACCCCAAACCATCAAGCGACACCACTCCCTCGTGACAACACCTGTGTCGAATTAGTGGCGTTCAGACACTATCGAGCGAACAAGCTTGTTCGTGTGGTTGGTTCAATCCCTATCTCTAGGAGGGTTCATGAAGCCGTCACGCATCGTTCGGTTGGTTGGTTCACTCGCTTTAACGGTAGGTCTAATGGCTCCGCTCAGTGCTTTAGGCCAAACGCGGCAGCCAGTTCAGCAAACGGAGCCGCTTGATCAGGCACGCGCTTATCATCTTGAAGGCGTTACCACCCGCGAAGATCGCAATGCGATTGCCGCAACTGGTGCTTCAATTGATGCAGTTCATGGCAAGGTGTTGGATATTACGGCGAACGCAGAAGAAGCTGCTGCAATTGAGCGTTTGGGTTTTAAGTTGGTCGAATTGCCTGAATTAACAGATTTCCCAGGGGCCGATTCAGCCTACCACAACTATGCTGAAATGACCGCCAACGTTGCAGCGGTGGTTGCCAGCAAACCGAACATTGTGAGCCGCTTCAGCATTGGTCGCTCGTATGAAAATCGCGATTTGATTGCAGTTAAAATTAGCGATAATGTTGGCACCGACGAGAACGAGCCAGAAGCCTTGTTCATTGGTCAACACCATGCCCGCGAGCACCTGACCGTCGAAATGACCTTGTATCTGTTGCACTTGTTGGTCGATAACTATGGCCTCGACAATCGCATTACCAACATCGTCAATAATCGCGAAATTTACATCGTGTTCAGCTTGAATCCTGATGGTAGCGAATACGATGTGGCAACTGGCAGCTATCGTAGCTGGCGCAAAAATCGCCAACCAAACAGTGGCTCATCATACGTAGGTATCGACCTCAACCGCAACTATAGCTACAAATGGGGCTGCTGTGGCGGCTCTAGTGGCTCAACCTCGAGCGATACCTATCGCGGGGCTAGTGCGTTTTCTGCACCTGAAACTCAAGCTATTCGCAACTTTGTGGCAAGTCGGGTGGTTGGTGGCAAGCAACAAATCAAAACCTCGATTTCATTTCACACCTATAGCGAGTTGGTGTTGTGGCCCTATGGCTACACCTACGATTCATATCCTAGCGATATGGTACGCGATGATTATGATGCGATGGCCGCGCTTGGCCGCACCATGGCTTCGAGCAATGGCTACACGCCGCAACAAGCAAGCGATTTGTACGTAGCCGATGGCACCTATGAAGATTGGGCTTATGGTGTGCATCGGATTTTTGCTTATACCTTTGAAATGTATCCAACCAGCGCCAGCCCAGGCTTCTACCCACCTGATGAAGTGATTACCCGTGAAACCAGCCGCAACCGCGAATCGGTCTTGTATCTGTTGGAACAAACCGATTGTCCGTATCGTGCGATTGGCAAAGAAGCCCAATATTGTGGTGGTGGCACGCCAACCCCAACCCCCGGCCCAACCGCAACACCTGGCCCAACCGCAACCCCAAGCCCAGTTGTTACTGTGTTCAGCGACGATTTTGAAACCAACAAAGGTTGGACGGTTAACCCCAACAGCACCGACACCGCGACAACTGGCGCATGGGAACGTGGCGACCCAGAAGCAACCGATAGCAACGGAGCTAAACAACTTGGCACAACCGTCAATGGCAGCAACGACTTGGTAACTGGGCGCTTGGCTGGTAGCTCAGCAGGAGTCTACGACCTTGATGGTGGTTCCTCGTCAGTCCGTTCGCCAGCCTTTACCTTGCCAAGTTCTGGTAATTTAAGCCTGAGCTTCAGCTACTACTTGGCTCATGGCTCGAACGCCAGCAGCGCCGATTACTTCCGCGTCTCGGTTGTAACCAGCTCTGGCACGGTCAAAGTCTTTGAAAAATTAGCCAGCGCCAGCGATGTTGATGCAGGTTGGACGATTGCCAATGTAAGCTTGAATAGCTATGCTGGTCAATCAGTACGGCTTGTGTTCGAGGCTTCCGATGCAAGTAGCGCGAGCTTGGTAGAAGCCGCCGTGGATAACATTAGCGTTACCCAACGCTAAGCTTTAGCAAATCGGATTTTCAGCATGATCCCGTCTGCGCTCTTTGGGTGCAGACGGGATTGATTTAACTCGTCATAATGTGATAGGGCGTTTGACGCGACTGGGTATCGCGCCTATAATGCGCTGTTGCGATGGGAGTTTCTTTAGGTATCTCTGGGTGGGCTGTATTCCTCGCCACGCCCATCCCTCACCAAACACGGAGGCAGCGTTCGTTGTGCGTAAGCAAGTAATTAGTGCCCTCGTCGTGACGATTGTGGTAGTTGCTTTGGCATCTTGGATTGTTTTCTTTCCCAAGTCGTTTCAAAGCTTGACCGGTCGCGATGTATCAACCCACCTAGGTCTCGACCTACAAGGCGGCTCGCAAATCTTTTTACGTCCCGCCGACCCCAACGAAGCAGATTTGACCGCTAAACTCGAAAATGCCGCTGGCGTAATTGAACGCCGTGTCAATGGGCTTGGCGTGAGCGAATCAGTTGTTCAAGTTGTGAACGGCGATAGCATTGTCGTCGAATTGCCGGGGGTCAAAGATCCTGCGGCAGCTTCGGAAGCACTCAAAGGTGCTGGTAACCTCGAGTTTATTGATCCTCAAGGTCAATATTTGCCTGAAGGTACCGAAGTATGTACCACGGCTACGCCCCGCTATCCAATCACGGTGCAGTTGCCAAGCAGCATAACTGGCACCAGTGGCGTAACCACCACCGATAGCTTGAGCAACACCAATCCGTTGTCGCCAACCAGCAATTTGACGACGACGACCCCAACGACGCCAACTGAGCGACCTTGTGATACGCCATACACGACAATTGCTCGTGGGACGGATCTCGACACCAGCCAAGTTGCTTTGACGACTGATCAAGCTGGCCGTCCAGCGGTGTTCTTCCGTTTCCAAACCAACTCGGACTCGGCCAACCAAATCGCGAGCTTTACCAGCCAAAATGTTGGTCGGCCAATGTCGATTGTGGTCGATAACCGGGTTATTTCTAGCCCTCAAGTCAATGGTTCCTTGCCTGGCGAAGGGATTATTACGATGGGCTCGACGGGCACAACCGTTGCTGAGCAAAATTCGCAAGCCCAAGCGCTGCAAAACCAACTCAAATATGGTGCCTTGCCAGTAACCTTGATCGAAGATAGTAACCGCAGCATTAGCGCAACCCTTGGCAACGATTCAATCGAAGCCAGTAAAGTTGCTGGCGCGGTTGGCTTGATCGCGGTTATGTTGTTTATGCTGATGTACTATCGATTGCCTGGCTTGATCGCCAACATCGCGCTCCTTATCTACACTGTGCTCTCATTTGCGGTCTATAACTTGGTTCCGGTCACCTTGACCTTGCCAGGGATCGCCGGTTTTATTTTGTCGATCAGCTTAGCTGTTGACGCAAACGTGTTGATTTTCGCACGGATCAAAGAAGAACTGCATCGTGGCCGCTCATTGGAACGAGCAGTTGAAGATGGCTTCAACCATGCATGGCCATCAATCCGCGACTCCAACGCCTCAACCTTGATTACAAGCTTTATCTTGTATGTTTTGGGTAACGGGCTGGGTGTAAGTATCATTCAAGGCTTTGCATTAACCTTGGCCTTGGGGATTATCATCAGCTTGTTTACGGCAATCACGGTTTCGCGCATGTTGTTGCGCTTAACCATTGATCTTGGGGTTTCGAATGCACGTTGGTTCGGGGTCAACCCCGAAGAAGATGCTGCCGAAGTTGCAGCCTTGTCGTCAGAGCAAGCTTAATAGTTGATTTTCAGCTATATCATCGATAAAGGATTGGGCTATGTTAGATTTAGTGCGTCGGCGCTATTTATGGTTTGCGATTTCGATCCTAACCATTATTCCAGGCTTGATTAGCATTCTGGTATTTGGCATGAACCTTGGGGTTGACTTCTCTGGCGGCGCGCGCTGGGAAATTCATATTCCAAGCATTAGCCAAACCCGTGATGGCTTGGAAAACGAGATTAATGACGTTTTCACCAATAGCGGCATCGAGGGTGCGCGCACCCAATTGTCACAAGGCACAACCAACAACCAACAATTTGTGATTGCCTTTGTGCGTTCCAAGTTGGTGCAGAGCGATTCAGCTGAACGCAAAGCAGTTGAAACTGGCTTGATCAGCAAGTTCGGCGCTGATACCCGGATCGAAACCTTGCAAACCGTTGGTGAAACGGTGCGTGGCCGTTCGATTCGTAATGCGATTGTGGCGATCTTTATTGCCTCGTTGGCGATTATGGGCTATTTGTGGGCCGCCTTCCGTGGCACACCCAACCCACTTCGCTACGGCGTTTGCGCCATCATCGCGATGTTGCACGACGTCTTGGTCGTTATCGGCATGGCTTCAATTTTGGGTTGGTTAATTGGCCTCGAAGTTGATGCGCTGTTTATGACCGCCGTTTTGACCGTGATTAGCTTCTCGGTTCACGATACAATTGTGGTGTTCGACCGCGTGCGCGAAAACTTGCGCCGCTCAAGCGACGATTACGAACGGGTGGTCAATCGCTCGATTGTTCAAACCTTGACCCGCTCGATCAACACCCAATTTACCTCGTTCTTTACCTTGACAGCCTTGTTGCTGTTTGGTGGCGAAAGCATTCGCTCGTTTGTTTTGATTCTGTTGCTTGGTTTGATCAGCGGTACCTATTCATCGATCTTCAACGCTGCCCAATTGTTGGTGGTATGGGAAAATCGCGAATGGCGCAACTGGTTTGGCCGTGGCAAAGATAAAGCCAAACCAGCCGCTGCCTAATTGATCCTGCCCATCGCAGATCCAAAAATGCCCCGCTCGTTGCTACGAGCGGGGTTTTCTGTTTCTCCTCACAAAAGGATGTTAATCTGCTGACTTCACCAACTGCTCGAAATAGGCAGTAATTCGCCCTCCCACATAGTCGTTGAAGCGCGGGCGCTTGCGGCGATAATAACAATCCCAGTAGCTGACAATCCGCTGCTTGGTTTTGAAATAATATTCAGGGTTCGCCAGCAGAAAATTGCGATACACAGCTTTGTTCAAATATGGCAGTTGATCATCGATCAGCAGCAGAATATTTTCAACATATTCAGCTGCAAGCTGCACCACAAACGGCACAACCCATTCAATATCCGCCGCATTTGATGCAAAAAGCATGCGCAGAGCCGCCTCACGCTGATAGCCGTTGTGATGGCGGGTATATAAACAGGCATTCAGCATGCGTTGAATAAATGGCAATTGGGCTGTGTCAGCGTCGCGCTCAAAAAAATGTTGGATTCGTTGCAGCGGCGATAGCTGCAATCCAGCAAAATCGCGCTCAAAATAAACCCGTTGAGGAAGTTTAACCTGTTCAACACCAACGTTGATCTCTGTCGAAGCATGGGGTTCGATCGCTGCACTGAAATCTTTGCTGTGCAGCAAATGTTCAAGATCGTTGGCAAGGGAGGAAGGAAACGCTTGACGTAATAATTGATCATGGCGTGACATGGGCAATCCTCCAAAATTTCTTCTCTCACCGAAATTAAGCAGGCAACGGGGTTGAGGAAACTCAAGCAATTGGAATAGTCAGCAGGAAGAGTGCGCCTGGGCCATCATCATTCGCAACCCAAATCCGCCCGCCGTGGGTTTCGACCGCCAAACGGCAGTAGGTCAAACCAAGCCCTGTGCCTTTGATGCCAGTTTGCTTAACTTGGGCAAATTTTTCAAAAACTCGTTCGCGGTATTGGGCTGGAATGCCAGGCCCAGCGTCGCGCACGCCCAACAAAATCCATTGGCCATGAGGATGATCGTTGGGCAATTGGCCAGCTTGGGCTTTGTGTACATCAATGGTGATGGTTGATGAAGCTGGGCTGAACTTAATTGCATTATCGAGCAGGTTTTGCACAACCCGCTCCAGCGTTTGCACATCAACCGAGGCTTTGGGGGTATTCTCGGCAATATTCAAGGCCACATGAACTTTGCGTTCGTTGAGTAATGGCTCATAATTTTGCATTACAGAACGAATCACATCATCGACCGCCACCGTGATTGGCGTAATCGGCATTTGGCCTGCTTCCAACTTGCTAATATCCATCAACAAATTGACCATATCCAGCAGGCGTGCGCTGCTGCGGAGCGCAATTTTGACAATCTTATCTTGGCCTTCGCTGAGGTCGCCAACCATCTTTTTGGCCAGCATATCCAGTGAGGTCATGACTGAACTTAGTGGCCCGCGCAAGTCGTGAATCATCATATAGGTCAAGTCGTGGCGCAGGTTTTCGGCTTCAATCTCGGTCGTAATATCACGCAGCACAATAATAATGGGGTGTGGGCTTTGATTGGCGGCACTTTGCACCGGCAGGGTTGTCCATTCTAGCCATTGGCTGCGCAAGCCGCCCAATTCCAATTGGCCGCGACCTTCAGCCAAGCGCCCACGGCTGACCTTGTAAATCGCCAAGGTCAATTCGCTCCACGCTTCCTCAGATTTGTTCCATTGCGCGCACCAATGCGTAAGCAGCAAATCGACTGGCTCGCCCAGCAATTCGGCAACTTCGCTGCTGCCGATCATGGTTTGAGCAGCAGCATTAACTTCGACCACCTTTAGCTCGGAGCTAAGCAAAATAATGCCTTCTTCAGTCGAGGCCAAAATTGAGGCTAAACGGTCGCGGCCATTGCTGACTTCTTCGGCCAACCGCCTGGTTTCGACCGCCACTGCTGCTTGGCCAACAAACAACGAAAGCAAATCTTGGGCTTCGCGGTTGGGCAAAGTTTCGGGATACCACAAGTAAATCACGCCCAAGGTTTGGTGGGTCGCCAACAAGGGCAACATCACCAAGGCTTGGCCGCCCAACTCGCGCAGCACGCTCGGCAATTGCGCGCTATCGCCAAGCAACAAGGGCTTGTCGCGTTCGAGCACTTTATGGGCAAATTGAATAATCGCCTCATCAGGTATGTGCTCAATCCCCAAGCCATCAATTGGTTGCAAGGTTGTAGGATCGTTGGGATCGCTGAGCAACACGCCTGCTCCCAGCGCTCCCGTCCAATCGACCATCCCGCCGACGGTAAATTGCCAAATCGCTTGGGCATCGCTGAAGGTGCTGTTAATCGCCATGCCCAGTGCGCTCAAGGCGGTCAGGCCTTCGACTGTTTGGCGCTGGCGGTCGTAAAGCCGATTGTTTTCGAGCGCAACCGCCAATTGCGTAGCAAAAATCTCCAGCATCTGAATTTGATCGGTGGTTGGTTGCAGCCCATTTTTAGGTGCATAGACCGTCAACAAGCCCAAGAGATCGCCATTGGTGCTGCGTAAGACCGCAAACAAGCTATCGTTGGGATGCCACATACCAGTGCGCAACTCGGGCACTTCGACCGCATTTGGTGGGTCGGGCCACAAACGGGCATCGCCATTGCGCCGATGATCGATGTAGTAGGTCGATTCGCCGCGCCGATATTGGGGTTTGAGTAAGGCCTCGACCCGCGCAGGCTCAATTGTAATGCTTGCTTGGGCGGCAAAAATTTGGCTATCGATACCAGCGCTGGCAACGCGTTTGATAATTGGTTTGTGGCCAGGCGTGGTTTGGACCAAGCTGATCGTTACTTGATTAAACCCAGTTGCGCTTTGGACTGCTTGGGCCAAATCAGGCAGAACTGCGCCGAGATTTGATGCCGCTTTGAGCGCATTGCCAATTTGCACAATCTCTTGGAACTGCTTATTGCGTTGGTCAAGCTCGCTAATGCGGCGGGTCAAAGCTTGATCGGTTTGGGTGTAGAGATTGGCGTTTTCAATCGCGATGACTGCTTGGTCGGCCACGGCTTCGAGCAAGGCGCGGTCGGCGGCGGTAAAAGGCAAGCCACTGCGATGATTGAGAATTTCAATCACGCCCTTGACTCCACCAGCCCCCAACAAAGGCACACACAGCAAATCGCGGGTTTCGTGGCCCACCAACATATCAATGCCCGTATAAAACGCTGGATGATCGCCAGCGCGATTGGCAATTAATGATTCGCCAGTGCGCAGCACCAGGCCTGCGATGCCAACATTCGAAGGAATGCGATTGCCAAGCAATTGCTGGCCAACCGGACTCAAGCTATAGCGAAACACCAGTTCGTTGGTGGCTTCGTCGAGCAACAGCAACGAACCTTCTTCAACATTCAACAGCTCTTGCACCCGACCCATAATCAACGATGGCACGGCCTCAAAATCGAGGGTTGAGGTGATAGTGCGGCCAAGTTCATTCAGCAATTCAAGTTGGCGGGCTTGGCGGGTTGTACGTTCATAGAGTCGAGCTTGCTCAAAATTATCAGCAGCGCGGTGCGCCAACATCTCCAATTTACGCAAGGTGTCGGCGTTGTAGCGCACCTCTGGTTCGCGGGTATAAATCACCAACGTGCCCAAAACCCGCTCGCCAAAACGCAATGGCACGCCAGCCCAAAACAGCGGCGGCGTATCATCATCAATAAACAATGGCGTAACGTGATAGTGGGCACAGGTTTCGAGATAGCGATCGGTGATAATTGGCTCGTTGCGTCGAATAATCACCCCAGTTAAGCCATGCGCCACCGTCCATTGCGAATTTGGGGTAGTGCTGTGGCCATCGGCGTAGAAATGGGCCGCCACTTGAAACAACTGCGAATCGGTATCATACAAGGTCACAAACAGATTTTGTGGCCCAAACATCTGTTGAATGCCGCGATTGACCGCCTCGATCAACGGCCCAAGTTCAAGCGAGCTATTCAAGCGTTGGCTAATCAAGTTAAACTGGGTCAATTCGCGCAGTTCGGCGACCAATTGTTGGTGATGGTGCACATGCTGGCAGCCGCTTGGAACGCCAACGCTAACAGCTGTTGATCGCTTGGTTGGGCTTCGGGCAAGGCCAGCCAACCGCGTAAGGTAACGTGTAAGAGTGGCAGCATCGTCCAGCGCAGCTTATCGGCAGTTGTGATCGTCAGAATAATGCCTTGCTCAAGCTGCTCTTGTTGGCTGCTTGAAAGCATTAAATCCAAGGGAATTTCAGGCTGCGTTTCGGCTAAATCAAGCCAAACCAGATGATAATGTGGATTGTGGCGAAATTGCTTGAGGGCGGCGCTTAACGTCGTGTGCAACCCATTGATGGTGGTGGCAGTAGCCAAACGGGGAAGCCACTCAATCATTAAGCGTGCAGGTGAATCTTCAAATGCCTGTTCTTGGGGTTGCATACACATCACGCCTCACATGTGACTGGCCTATCTTACCAAATCTTAGGCTTTTTGACAAAGCTTGTGAAGCGATTTTCGGTTATGAGAATTGGCAGAATGAACAAAAATATGGAAAGCATGAAGAATTTGTAGGTGAGGATGTGGAAGAAGCAGAATATTCCACCACATAAATATTTTGGAGGGCTGAAAACCCCTGCGTTTCCCGCCGGTGGCGGGACGGAAGGGTGGCGAATCAGATCGCATTAAAAATGGCTAGCTTTGGCTTGGTTGCTGGCATAAGCAGTGCTACAATAACAGTATTGTGCAAGAAGGAGCTACTCAATGTTCGATGCCTTCAAAAAGAAGTTTGATGCCACTCCCGAAGGAATGGAAGAACGCGTGCCACCAGGCCAGTACGTAACCCAAAAATTTCCAGTCTTGCACTACGGCGAGACTCCGGTTTATAAAGAGCTTGAACAAACCTGGGATTTACGGGTTTTTGGCGAGCTTGAGGCCCCAAAAACCTTTTCATATAGCGAATTTCGTGCTTTGCCAACCGTCACCATCGAAAATATCGATATTCACTGCGTGACTCGCTGGAGCAAATTAGCCACCACCTGGACAGGCGTGCGCTTCCGTGACTTTATCCAGCATATTCCTGCGCTCAAGCCAAGCGCCAAGTATGTGCTGGCCCACTCCGAGGGCGGCTATACTGCCAATATGCCCTTGGAAATTATGTACGATGACGATGTGTTGCTGGCCTATTTGTACGAAGGCGAGGAGCTAGCGCCTGACCATGGCTTTCCATTGCGCTTGTTTGTGCCCAAAAAATACTTTTGGAAGAGTGCTAAATGGCTGCGCGGCATCGAATTTATGAGCGCCGATCGCTTAGGCTTTTGGGAACGCTATGGCTACCATAACAACGCCGACCCATGGCAAGAAGAACGGCACGCCGAGTAATTAACTTTAACTAAAAAGAACGCTGGTGCTCCTTTGAATTCAGTAGCGCCAGCGTTCTTTGTTTAATGTTATGGAGTGATGGTTTGGGTTGGATTGACCAATTCGCTGACATCGACCAACGGTGTTGCGCCCTCGCCGCTAAAGACTGGCAATTTACCATCCCAGCGCAAGGCCATTTGATAGCGAATCAAGGCATCGGTGACGCTTTCGGCCAGCAGGCGGTTGGCATCTGCTTGGGCTTCAGCCCGAATCAAAATCGAGTCTGCATCGCCTTTTGCGGTAGCACGTTGGGCTTCGGCGCGGCCTTGGGCCTCAACTTTATCTTGCTCGGCCTTGATTTGGGCTTGTTCAAGCTCGTATTTTTGGCGTTCGGCAGCTTGTTGAGCAGTGATTTTGTTTTCCAAGGCTTGCTTCAAATTATCGGGCAAGTGCACTTCGCGAATCACAAAATCTTCCAAAATCAAGTGCCGACGTTCAAATTCAATAATCAGCTGTTCCTTAACTTTATCAGCCAGTTCAGCCCGTTTGTCGCCACTGATGCTTTCCCAGGTGTACAGACCAGCAATCGTGGTCAAAATCGAACGGCTTTGTTGGCGTACAACTTGAAGTTCAATCACATCAAGATCTTGGCCGCCCCAATCGGTGTAAAGTGCCGCAGCTTCTTCTTTTTTAACCCGATATTGCACTGCAATGTCGAGGTTTAGTTGCTGAGCTTCGCTCGATTGCACTTTGACTGAATCGTCGCCACCGGTGCGACCTTCATCGCTACTTTGCACCATAATATAGGTTTGCAGCGTGAATGGGTATTCTTGAATCGCCGTGGTAAACGGATTAATCAAGGTCCAGCCTGGTTCGATTGTGGTTGTAACATTATTATTGGCTTTGTTGAAAGCAATCCCAACATAGCCTGGTGGAATCGTCTTCCATGATGCCGTTAACAGCACCAAGCCAATCACGGCGACAACGATCGCAATGGCAATCGTGCCAATGCGACGGCCCGATGGGCGCTTGCTAGCGTTGCTCATGGTCATTCCTTTCAATATCATCTTGGCCAGCGGAGCGTAACCCGCGCCACCAATCCATAATCATGGGAGCTAATTCAAGCCCTAAACGGTAGCATAAGACGAGGACAACGATAGCAATAGCGAGCTCGCCTAATGTTCTACTCATAACAGCCTCCTGTGAGGTATTAGCACTCACAGCATCTACTACGTGGCTCATGCGCCAGAGTTGCAATTAAATTAGCCGATTTTGTGCTCAGCAAGCAACACTTTGTAGCGTTGATCGCCTGCTAGTTCGCGCACGTTGCCCAAATCAGCTTCGAGCAATGGCTCATAGCGTAAAAAACGATTGGCCACAATCACCAATTGGCCGTTTGGAGCAAGCACTTGAGCTGCTTGTTTCAAGAGATTTTCGGCCAATTGCGGGCTTTGCACCCGCCCAACGTGAAATGGTGGATTCGACACAATCAAATCAAATTGCTCGCCACTGACTGCCTGCGTGCCATCAGAGGCTAGCACACGTCCGCTAAGTTGGTTAGTTTGCAAATTGCGTTTGGTTGCTTCGATTGCTACCATGGTACTATCGATATAGGTTAAATCAAGCGTTGCTTCGCGTCTTTGCAGAACCATGCCCAAAATGCCTGCACCGCAGCCAAGATCAAGCACCCGCTGATTGGGTTGTACGTGGACTGCATCGAGCACCATGGCGCTCGCAGGATCAAGCTGGCCTTGGGCAAACACGCCTGCTGTTGCTTCAACCGCTAATTCAACATTGCCATGCTTAATCAGATGTTGGCTTGCTTGGCTGGTTTGGGCTTGCCAATGCAATGGGCGAAACGACATGACTACATGATGACCTTTTTTATACAAGGTTTTGACGCTTGGCCCGACAATACTTTCTAAAAGTGTCGTGGCTCCGCTTAAACCAGCTTGCTTGCCGCCGCCAATCGCCACAATCCCGCCAGCATTGGTATGTTGGGCCGCCAAATTAATCAGTTCTGCGCCACGCTGGTTGTCGCTCCACCACAAAATGTTTATCAACACCAGATCAAATGGTTTGCTGGGCTTTAAATCGGTAGTGCTAAAAAATTGGGCTGGTAATTTGGCTTGGGCGAAGCTTTGGCGGGCGGCGGCCAAGGCCACAATCGAATCATCGGCAAAGCTCACATGTGCGCCTGCGCGAGCAAGCGCTAAGCCAATGCGGCCAGTGCCAGCGCCGATCACCAAAGCATGTTGGCCAGGTGTGACGACACTCGCTCCCCATTCGGCCAACAAGGTAGCCCCCCAATCGTCGCGTTCGGTATCAAATGGCACTGGCAACAACCAAGCATTCATAGGCATAGCATCCTTTATAGTGCGCTACAGGTGTAGCACTGCTGATTTTGGTAGAATAGCTGCATCATTTTAATCGTGATTGGCTGGTTGCGCTATAGATAGTTTTGAGGAAGGCTGCAATGACGTTTTCAATTGTTGGCTACGACCCAACCACTGGCGATTTGGGTGTGGCGGTCGCTTCTAAATTTTTGGCAGTTGGCTCGGTGGTAAGTTGGGCGCAGGCCGAGGCTGGCGCGATTGCAACTCAATCGTATGCCAACATGAGTTTTGGCCCGAATGGCTTGGCGTTGTTGGCTCAAGGCCAATCGGCTGAGGCCACGCTTGATCAATTGTTGGCTGCTGATGAAGGCCGTGAGCAACGTCAAGTGGGCGTGGTTGATGCCCAAGGTAACGCCGCAACCTGGACTGGCAACGCTTGCCATGGCTGGGCTGGCGGACGAATTGGCGCAGGTTATGCTGCTCAAGGCAACATCTTAACTGGGGCCGATGTGGTTGATGCCATGGCGACCGCCTTCGAGCAAACCCAAGGCGAATTAGCTGAACGCTTGCTGGCAGCGCTTTTAGCTGGCGATCAAGCTGGCGGCGATCAGCGCGGGCGCCAATCGGCGGCGTTGTATGTGGCCCGCAAGGGTGGCGCATATGGCGGGGTGCTCGATCGCTATATTGATTTGCGGGTTGATGATCATCAAAACCCAGTGCCTGAGCTTGGGCGCTTGCTTGGGTTGCATCGTTTTTACCTTACGCCGCCTAAGACCGACGATTTATTGCTGATTGATGCGGAGCTGGCGCGCGAAATTCAGACCATGTTGCAGCACTTTGGCTATTATCAAGGCGAGCTTTCTGGTGATTATGATGCTGTGACGCACGCAGCGTTACAAGCCTATGGTGGAGTTGAAAACCTTGAAGAACGCTTGGTGAGCGCTACCCATATTGATCGCCAGGTGCTTAATTATTTGCGTGAGCACTTTGTGCGCTAATTGAAGAAACCGCAAGGGCCAAAATTGGTTAAAAAAAGCGCCAAATTGGCCCTAAAAACAGGCTTGCGCTAGTTGACTCAGGCACCGGTGTGTGCGATAATGGCGCGTGCGGTGTCTGGAAGGGCCAGACAGTAGGGACATGCGTTGGGATCGTGAACATTGACGGGATTCATCCTCTGCCTCAAAAGCGTAAACACATTCCCTCACTATTTGGAATCCTCCAATTGGCAGCCCTGTGATGCGGGCTTATTTTTGTGTAACCGCTTGTGGTAACGAAAGACGACTATGCAACCATATATTCGACCAACCTACCCATTTAGTGCGCTTGTTGGTCAGCCTCGCTTGAAACAAGCACTGGTGCTGAATGCAGTGAATCCGCGAATTGGCGGCGTGTTGATTCGTGGCGAAAAAGGCACTGCCAAATCAACGGCTGTTCGGGCGTTGGCACATTTGCTGCCATTAATCACCGTTGTGGCTGATTGCCCTTATAGCTGCCCACCAGATCAGCTTGATCGGATGTGTAGTTCGTGTCGTAGTCGTTTGCAAGCTGGCGAAGAATTGCCATTGGCTCAACGGCCAACCCGCTTGGTCGAATTGCCTGTTAGCGCCTCGGAAGATCGCTTGGTTGGTTCGCTTGACCTTGAACATGCCTTGGTCGAAGGTCAACGGCGCTTTGAGCCAGGCCTATTGGCCCAAGTTAATCGTGGTTTGCTCTATGTCGATGAAGTGAATCTTTTGGATGATCACTTGGTTGATATTTTGCTTGATGCTGCGGCTATGGGCATTAACACGGTCGAACGCGAAGGCATTTCGGTTTCGCACCCAGCGCGCTTCATCTTGGTTGGCACCATGAACCCAGAAGAAGGCGAACTCCGGCCTCAATTGCTGGATCGCTTTGGCTTAGTGGTAGAAATTGGTGGCCTAAAAAATGTCCGCGAACGGGTTGACGTAATTCAACGCCGCATGGAATACGATGCAGATCCTGAGCAATTTGTGCAACGCTGGAGCAGCAACGAGCATAATTTGACTGAAGAAATTGCTGCGGCCAAAAAACTCTTGCCCCAAGTGCAAATTTCTGAGCAAGATATGGCTGCGGTGGCGATGCTCTCGCTCGAATTGGGCGTTGATGGTCATCGTGCAGATTTGGCAATTCTCGAAACTGCGCGAACCCACGCTGCGCTTGAAGGCCGCACAACGATTTCGCTTGAAGATATTCGGGTTGCAGCCCAATTGGCATTACCGCACCGTATGCGGCGCCAACCATTTGCCGAAGTTCGGCTTGATGAGCAACAGCTCAGCGATGTGCTGAACAAGGCAGCCCAAGAGCGCCAACGCGGCAACGAAGAAACTGCGGGGCACGAAGAGCTAAAAAAAGCTTAGCCCCGTCGGAGGAAGCGTCCAGCGATAGCGAAGAAGCGGGCGATGAAGAACCACCGACTGGGGCGCCGAAAGGCTCGCCACCCCAAAGCAGTAGCCAAGCAGAAAAAGGCGATGGCAAAGTTTTTAACATTGCCCAAGAATATCGTCCCAAGCGGTTGGAAAGCCAAGCTGACTCGATGCGCCGCAAGGCTGGTGGCCGTCGCACCCGCACGCGAACTGAGCGCAAGCAAGGTCGCTATATTACCAGTCGCGTGCCACGCGGCCAATTAACCGATGTGGCCTTTGATGCAACGTTGCGGGCGGCAGCTCCATTTCAGCGTCAACGCCGCCAGCCGCATATCAAACGGGCGGTGGTGTTGCAACGCAGCGATTTACGCGAAAAAGTTCGGGTGCGCCGAACGCGTAACGCAGTCTGTTTTGTGGTTGATGCAAGCTGGTCGATGGCAGCAGAAACTCGCATGCAAGCAACCAAAGCTGCCGTGCTTTCATTGCTGCGCGATGCCTATCAACGGCGCGACTTGGTTGGGTTGGTGAGTTTTGCCCGCGATCGGGCGACGGTGCTCTTGCCGCTGACCAACAGCGTGGAAATGGCGCAACAACGCTTGCGCACCATGCCAACCGGGGGCAAAACCCCGCTGAGCCGTGGGATGATGGCAGGCTTTGAACTGCTTGCCCGCGCCAAATTGCGCGATCGCGAAATTTTACCCTTGATGGTGTTGTTGACCGATGGCCATGCCAATGTCTCGATGACTGGCCAGCCACCACAACAAGAAGCCTACCAACTGGCCGAGTTTATCGCCAGCCAACAGATTCCGACGGTGGTGATTGATACTGAATTGCCAAATTTCTATCGCGGCTTGGCCAAAGAATTGGCTGATCGCTTGAATGGCTCGTATTATCAACTGGAAGAACTGAGTGTTGGCCTTGCCGAACTGGTACGCTCACACCAAGAATTATCACAGATAAAAATCTAAATCTGTGTAGCTCGCCGATACATTTTGGTCTTTGCTCTGATGCTTGTGAATGTAGCGTTTCCCCACAAGCATTGAGCTGAAGCACCATGAGTTGGATTTGATGGCACGGTCTAGGAATTGGTATGCCACCCAACATGGCAATACTTAGATCGCGAATGCGGTATTGGGTTGGAAACGCAATGATCTGCTATGGAGGCTGCTCGAATGACGGACGAAGCGCAAAATGTCAGCGCGACTAACGGTGAAGAGGAAAAAGAGGGCGTATTGCAAAAGCTGGCCGATAAGGCTCGCGAAGTAGTCGCCGAAGTGAAGGAAGAACTGGCTGAAGTGAAGGAAGATCTTGGCGAAGCATTGGCTGACGCTCGCGAAAAAGCAAGCGAAGTCTTGGCTGAAGTCAAAGAGCGGGTTGGCTTAGGTGGTGGTGAAGAAACCAGCGAAGAGACGACGCAAGAAGCAACCCAAGAAACCACCGATGAAGCTGGCGCAACCTTTGAACCAAGCGGCGAAGAAGATGGCACTACGCCACGTCGTTTGGCCGATTTGCACGCTGGCATGGAACTTGAAGGCCGCGTCACCAGCACCGCTTTGTATGGCGTGTTTGTTGACATCGGCGTTGGCCGCGATGGTTTGGTCCACATCTCAGAAATGAGCGACCAACGGATCGAATCGCCAACCGATGTTGTGCAAATTGGTGATATGGTCAAAGTTCGGGTCAAGAGTGTTGATCCCGATGCTCGCCGCATCAGCTTGACAATGCGCTCGCCTCGTTCAGAAGGCCGCCGCCGCGCACCCAAGCGCCCAGAAGTCAACAACGACAAATTGGGCGAATTGAAGCCAGGCGATTTGGTTGATGGCACGGTTAATGGCATCGCGCCATTCGGCGTGTTCGTTGACATCGGTGTTGGCAAAGATGGTTTGGTCCACATTTCAGAGCTTTCAGAAAGCCGTGTGGAAAAAGCCGAAGATGCAGTCACCGTTGGCCAAAGCTACACCTTCCGCGTGTTGGAAGTTGACACTGGCGCACAACGCATTAGCTTAAGCTTGCGCCGCGCCAAGGAAGATTTCCAAGAACGGCCAAAAACCCCACGCCGCCGCGAAGTAAACTTGGATGTGATTGCTCCAGGCACCGTGCTTGATGGCAAAGTCAGCGGGATTGCTCCTTTCGGCGCATTCGTTGACCTTGGCGTTGGCCGCGATGGTTTGGTTCACATCTCAGAGCTTTCCGAAGGTCGGGTTGGCAAAGTTGACGATGTGGTTAAAGTTGGCGATCCGGTCAAGGTTCGCGTCTTGGAAGTCGATCCCGATTCAAAACGGATCAGCTTGACCATGCGGGTTGAAGAAGCCCCAACCACCCCAATCTCAACCAGTGGCTCATCACGCTTGGATCGCGACTGGACGAACCCAGCTGCGCGTGAAGACCGCCGTGGTGGTGGCAACGCTGGTGGCAATGCTGGCGGCAACGCTGGTGGTGGCCGCCGCAACGAACGCCGCGATCGCCCAGCCCGCGAACCAGAAATTTATAGCGTTGGGGTTACTGAAGAAGAAGATTTTGGTGGTAATGCAACCCTCGACGATTTGTTGTCGAAGTTTGGTTCAGGCCACGACGATCGTCGCTCAGCACGCCGCCGCTACGAAAAGCCTGAAGAACAAGAAGATGACGGCTTCGAAAACCGTGAATCACGTGCTCGCCGCGATGCAATTCGCCGCACCTTGCGCGATTCACAAGAAGACTAATTCGTTCTGATGCTTAACATCAACAGGGATGGGCTTTTGGCTCGTCCCTGTTGGCATTTAAGCGTATACTTAATGCAACCTATTAAACTGTAGCGATGTTTGATAGCTACTGGATTTTATGCTGTGAGGATTGGATGCCATGCGGACATTTCGCATGATTTGGGCTAGCGCTGCTGGTTGGATGACCGATTATTTTCTGACGATGTTAATCGTGCCGCTCGGGTATGCAGCGCTCAGTATTGATACGCCCAATGATATTCAATTGACCAATCCGCTGCACATTGTTGTGGCGTTGATCTTGCCCGCATTGATGACCATGATTGGTGGTGGGGTTGCAGGCCGCTTGGCACTGGAAAATCCAACCCCTGCTGGGGCCTTAGTTGGTGGTTGGGGCTTGCTGATGTTGTTCGATACGCCATTGGAGCAAAATAACTTTAGCTTAGCGATGCTGATTACCCAATGTGTTGCGACCATCGGCGCGGCGCTTATGGCAAACTATATTGCCAAACGCACCTTGCAAAAAAGCTCGCTAGAATAAGGATTTTTAGCTATGCAAACAATTGTGGCCTATGTGCCAGATTTAATGTTTGGGATTCGCGTGCGCGATGTGCTGCAACAACTTGGCTATCACGCAATTGTGGCCGATAGCTTGGCTGCCGCCCAACAGGCTTTAGCCGCCGATTTAGGCTTATTGATTGTTGATCTGCGCAGCGAGAGCGAAGCGACCAGTGCTTTGGTGCAGGCCGCCAAAGCGCTTGATCCGCAATTGCCAGTGCTGGCCTTTGGCTCACACGTTGATGTTGAGCGCCAAAAAGCCGCCCGAGCTGCTGGTTGTGATCGGGTGGTGGCTAATTCGAAGTTTAGTAGTGATCTACCCAACCTGATTGCTACCCTTGTGCGGCCTCAGAGCGCAAGCTAAGTACTGCTAGCGTGCATTGCCTAAGATGGCGCTATCCGTTATACTGCATCTGTTTTTATGGCTGCGCGTTTGCACCCAACCCGTGTTAACTACGCTCGCTTAGAGGTACCTTTGTGGAGGCGACAATGACAAATGCTGTTCGCAACCCTGCTATTATTTTGGTTGAGGACGAACCTGATATCTTGATCATTTTGCATCGGATTATGCGCGATTTGACCGGCGGTTATGATATCGTCACGGTCAACAGCGCGCAAGATGCGCTAGGGGTGCTGACCGAACGCTCATGCCCTTTGTTGATCACCGACCATAACATGCCTGGCATGACCGGCACCCAACTTACCCAAGTGGTCAAGCAAGATTATGCCGATACGAAGGTGATTATTATTACCGCCTATGCTACGCCAGAAGTTGAGCGCACCGCCCGTACTGCTGGCGTCGATTACTTCTTGACCAAGCCGTTCTCGCTTGATCGTTTGGAGCAAATTATCAAGGAAGTGCTGGGCAAGGTATGAGTGTTGGGCTGTGGCAAACTCCTGAGCCAACAGCCCAGCCTACGCTTGTCAAGACCTTGGTGATTGGTGCGGGCTTAATTGGCTCGTACTTAGCCTTACAAAGCAAGGCCGAGGTTGTGCTCGATGCGCGGCACGTTGCTGGCGGTGCTTCTGGGCGCAACGGCGGCCTTTTGTTGACTGGGATTGCTAATTCGTATCAGGCGGCTTGCGCTGAGTATGGCCGCGATTTGGCCCAAGCTTTGTGGCGTACCACGATTCGCAATCGCGAGTTGATGATTGAATGGGCGACCAAGCTTGGCTCGCCAGTGCGCCGCTGTGGCTCGTTGATTTTTGCCTATAGCGAGCAAGAACATGCAGAGCTTGCCGCTGCTGCAAGCATGATGCACGACGATGGCTTTGCCACCGAGTGGCACGCTGAAGATCCAACCAACCGCGGTTTTTGGGGCGCGTTGCACAATCCCGACGATGGCGCGATTCAGGCAGCGCTGTTGACTGAAGCGTTGTTACGTGAAAGCGGCGCTACGCTGTATGAAGCCAGCGAAGTCTATGCGCTCGAATCAACTGCCGATGGCGTGTTGGTGCGCGCCCGCACTGGCAATTGGCTGGCCCAACAGGTTTTGGTGGCAACCAACGCCTGGACAGGTTTGCTGTTGCCAGAATTTGGCTCGTTGGTGATTCCAGCCCGTGGCCAGTTGTTGGCAACTGCGCCAATCGAGCCAATTTTAGTCCAAGCCTGCTATTGCGATTATGGCTTCACCTATTTTCAGCAAACGCCTGCTGGTAATTTAGTCATTGGCGGGTTTCGCAATCGCGCCATTGCTGAAGAACAAACCTTTGCTGATTGCACCACGCCAATCATTCAAGAGTTGCTAGATGGCTTTTTGCAGCGCCACTTTCCTGAGGCAGCAGATGCGCCGATTGAACGGCGTTGGGCTGGTACGATGGGCTTTGCGCCCGATCATCGGCCTTTGGTTGGGCGTTTGCGTCGCGACGAGCGGATTGGCTTCGCAGTGGGGTTTAGCGGCCATGGGCTTGGCTTGGGCCTCGTTGCTGCCGATGAGCTGCTGGCAGAATTGGCTGGTACGCCTGCGACGTTATTTAGCGCTCGCCGTTTTAGTGAAACTAACCACCTGTTCGTCTGATCAGGCTTAAACATCGGTCGCATGACCGTTGAGTGATTGTGCTTTGGACATTACACTCTGCGTTCGTGCGATTGTTGTTTTAGGAGGATCAGCTTGATGACGACCAAAGCTTTAGCTGGAAAAGTGGCGTTGGTGGCTGGGGCAACTCGTGGTTGTGGCCGTGGCATTGCAGTAAGTTTGGGCGAGGCTGGCGCAACCGTCTATTGTACAGGCCGCACGACGCGCACTCAACGTTCGCCAATCAATCGGGCTGAAACGATCGAGGATACTGCTGAGATGGTGACGGCAGCTGGCGGTCAGGGCATTGCCATCCAAGTTGATCATAGTGATCCGGCCCAAGTGCAAGCACTCATTCAACGGATTGACGCTGAACAAGCAGGTCAACTCGATCTTGTGGTCAACGATATTTGGGGCGGAGAGACGGCGGTGGTCTGGGGCCAAAAGTTCTGGGAAGGCGATATTCACAAAAATCTGAACCTCTTGCACAACTCGATTGATACCCACTTAATTACCTCATTTTATGCAGCGCCACTGCTGGTTGCCCGTGGTCAGGGCTTGATCATCGAAGTTACCGATGGCGATACGCTGAATTATCGTGGCCATAGCATCTACGATTTGATTAAAACGAGTGTGATGCGCATCGCCGTTGGCATGCACGAAGATTTAAAAGATCATGGCGTAACTGCATTAACTGTAACGCCAGGCTTTTTGCGCTCTGAGCAAATGCTCGACCACTTTGGCGTAGCCGAGGAGAATTGGCGCGATGCGATTGCCAAAGAGCCGCATTATAGCGAATCCGAAACACCTTATTATCTTGGGCGTGGGATTGTGGCCTTAGCCAGCGACCCTAACGTTACCCAAAAAGCTGGCAAAACCTGGGCCTCGTGGACATTGATGGAAGAATATGGCTTCTTCGATGTTGATGGCCGTCAGCCCAATTGGGGCGCGTATTACGCCAAAGTGCTAGAACAAGCATAAAGTCAAAAGTCAGAAGGCAAAAATCAAAAAAGAATCATCGTGGAACGTAGCGGCGCAGAGTTTTACAAGGATGAATTATGAGGGATGAGGGATGAAGTTGAGAACATAGAACATAGAGCAAAGAACATAAGGGATGAAATTTAACCACGAAGAACACGAAGAGCACGAAGGAAAATGGCTGAAGGCTCTTGGCTATTGGCTATCGGAATATAATTTGTGTAATTCGTGCAATTCGTGGCTAAAAAATGGTTGTTGGCTGTTGGCTAGTGGCTGTGGGCTATCGGCAATAAGTTGGAAACATTAAAACCTATATCATATAGCCTTGCTTGCTCTGCGCCTCTGCGTTAAAAACTTATTGTCTGAATTGTGGGCAAATATTGTGATAGCTCCCAGCCACTAGCCTATTCTGACATTGATATTTAATTTTATTCTTCTGATTTTTGAGTTTTGCCTTCTGACTTCATTCTTACTCAACTGCTGCGTTTAAGCGGACATAATGAATATGATCTTCCCAAGTGCCATTGATTTTGAGATATTTGCGGGCCAAGCCTTCGTGCTCAAAGCCTAGTTTTTCGACCACCCGAATCGAGCGTTGATTGCGCGGCATAATGTTGGCTTCGATGCGGTGCAAGCGTAAATCAACAAACGCATACTCAATTACTGCCTGCAAGGCTTCGCTGATATAGCCGCGCTTGGCATAGGCTTGATGAACTTCGTAGCCAAGATGGCACGACCAAAACGCGCCACGCACAATATTGCGCAAGGCAACCATGCCAACGATTGATTGTTGATCGATTTCGGTCAGCCAGAGGGCTAAGCCCTGCTCGCGATCACGCCCAATCCGATCGCTGCGTAAGCGTTCGCGCTGACCCTCAAGGGTCAGAAAACTGGCATCCATCGTCGGCGACCAAGGCTGGCGAAATTCTGCATTGGCCTGATAGAACTCCAAAACCCGCTGAGCATCGTATTCTTCGAGCACATGCAGTTGCAGCCGCTCGGTTTGACGTAACAGCATCGCCATTCTCCTAAATCAAAATGCTAGCAAGAATGAGTCTTGAGTAGGCTAAAATCTTGCAGGGACAAAAAAGCACTGGTGGAATTGCTCCACCAGTGCTTGCAACCAAAGCTTTGGTTTAGAGTGGGTTGGTCAAAACGACAATCACGGCGGTAGCCACGACGGTTGCCAAGGAAACTGGCAACAAGCGCTTCCAACCAAAATCCATCAGCTTGTCGTAGCGAATCCGTGGCAAGCTTGCGCGAACCCAAATCGACAAGAACAAGAAGAAGAAGATTTTAGCGGCGATGACCACAAAGCCAACCAATGCGCCCCAATTGCCTGCAATGTCTTCGAGGTATGGGAAGCGCCAGCCACCAAGGAACATGGTTGCTGCAAAGCCGCTCATGGCGATCAGCTTCATATATTCGGCCATGAAGAACAATGCAAATTTCATCGAGCTATATTCGGTTGCATAGCCACCGACCAACTCTTGTTCTGCTTCAACCAAGTCGAAGGGTGCGCGGGTCACTTCAGCAGTGGCCGCAATCAAGAACAAGAAGAAGGCCACAAAGCCGGTTGGTGTAAAGACAAACCACTTGGGAATAAAGCCCAGCCATGTGCCAGCCTGCGCGTTGACCATCTGCACCAAATCAAGCGAGCCAAAGCCATCTGCTGAGCGCGAGGCTGTCAACATCACTGGAACCAGCACCGAAAGCCCAAAGGCTAATTCATAGCTGATCATTTGCGCTGCCGAACGAACCCCGCCAAGCATTGAATACTTGTTATTCGAGGCCCAACCAGCAAGGGTAATCCCATACACGCCGATTGAGGTTACGGCCAAGAAATAGAGCAAGCCAATGTTCAAACTGGCGAATGCCAACGGAATGCGCTCGCCAAAAACGATCAAATCGGGGCCGAGCGGAATCACCGCGAAGATTACAATTGCCGGAATCGTCGCCAAAATGGGAGCAATCGTAAAAACCCATTTATCGGCGGTCGATGGCATAATATCTTCTTTGAACATCAACTTGACAGCATCGGCCAACGGTTGCAAATAGCCATTGGGGCCAGCCTGATTAGGGCCGACCCGATGTTGCAAGCGCGCCAATACCTTGCGTTCCATCAGCGTGAGGTAGGCAAAGCTGGTTAATGCAGCAAATGCTAATACCACAGCGTGGATAATCATCACCCATAGTGAGCGATCTTGCATGGCCTAGGCCTCCCGACGAATGGCTACTGGCGTTGCGCCACCTTCGACGACGCTGACCAAGCCCACATTATTAACCCCAACAGGTACGACGACCACGCCTTCGGGCGCAAGTTTGGTACGGTGAACTGGCAAACTGAGGCTGCCACGACCTGAGCTAACGGTCACGCGCTCGCCATTTTTGACCCCAAGCTTATCTGCATCAACTGGGTTGAGTGCGAGCACAGCCTTGGCTTTGCGGTTGTTCAACAAGTCGGTGTCAGTCAGCAACGCACCATCATCATACAAGAAGGTTGCGCCAACCAAGGTCCATGGACGGTCGGCAACGCTGGCTGGCGTGCTAACGCTGAATGGCTGCAAGGTTTGGATTGAGCTGGTTTCAACCGCTGCTGGCAATTGCACACCCAAGCCACCAGTATTTTGATAGGAAGTGCCATCGAAATAGTAGTTTTCGTTGGCTTGGCGGCCCCATTGACCAGTTGGGCCTTGCAAGCTGGCATAGCTCACGCCTTTGTAACCAGCAACATTGGCTTGAATATCCATCAAAATTTCTGCTGGCGAAGCATACGTCCATTCGCTGCGCACCCGGGCTTTATCTTCTTCGCGGCGGGCTTGCTTGCGGCTCTTATCGCCACCAGCGGTGCTCAGCACTGCTTCAGAAACCAATTGATTGGCCAAGGCTTGCAAAATTTGCCAGTCGGGCCGAGCATTGATCGTTGGACGAATTGCTTGGCGGAAGCGCTGCACGCGGCGTTCGGCGTTGGTGTAGGTTCCTTCGCGCTCGGCAACGCTCAAGACTGGCAAGACCACATCGGCCAATTTGGCGGTTTCGGTCAAGAACAGCTCTTGCACAACCAAGAAACCAAGTTTCTTCAAGCTCTCGGCGGCAACTGGATTATCGCCAACGGGATCAACTCCAGCCACATACAGGGCTTTGAGTTTGCCTTCGCGGGCGGCGCTCAACATTTGCTTGGCATCAAGGCCTACATTGCTCAAGGCTGCGTAATTTGGCCCACGGTCTGGCCGTACACCCAAATCAAGCGCGCCACGAGCATTTGCGCCCTTGAGCAAGCTGATCAAGCCGCTATTGGCAGCGCCAGCTTTGCGGGTCATCACCAAGAGGTTGGCCAAGCCAGCAGGCACGCTTGCGCCAGCAGTCAAGGCATCGCGACCATAGAAGATCACCAAGTTTTCGGCGCTGTTAATGAGCTCGGCAACTGCATTGAGTTTATCGGCGCTAATGCCGCTCGCTTGTTCATCGAGATTGAAGCCTTTGAGCGAGGCAACCAAATCGTTGAAGCCGCGCAAGGTCGCACGTTTGCCATCTGCTGGAGTGCTATCGAGCAATGGCTTGAGCAAGGCTGCCAAAATCGCGCTTTCGCTGCCATATTTGTAGCGCAAAGCGTGCTTTGCAATGCTATCGAGCTTGGTTGGGCGACCATTGAGCGTAATCACGCTGCCGCCACGGGTGTTGATGCCGCGAATCCGCAGCAAGTGCACTGGCGCTTCTTCTTCGGGATCGGCGCCAAACACCAGCACAACCGTGCCTTTGCCAAGGGTTGAAAGATCGGTGCCGCTGCGAATGCCATATTGGGCACCAACGTCATCAAGTGGCAAATCTAAGGCCGAGCCTGAGCGATGATCGATATTCGCCGAGCCAAGCGTTTCGCGGAAGAAGCATTGGAAGGCGTAGAGATCTTCGTTGGCCAACGATGTGCCTGCCAAACCACCGATGGCTTTGCCGCCAGTCGTGCTGCGAATGCCATCAAGTTGTTGGGCAACGATGCTCAAGGCTTCTTCCCAAGTCGCTTCTTGCAGTTTGCCAGCCTTGCGCACCAATGGCGTGGTTAGGCGTTGCTTGCTGGTATTGAAGTGATGGCCGAAGCGTCCACGATCACACAGCCAAATTTCATTGACTGCATCGTTTTCGCGGGGCATTACCCGTTTGATATCGTTCGAGCGGGTATCGAAGGTCATGTTACAGCCGACTGAGCAGTGATTACAGACCGTTGGAATTGGCTGCAATTCCCAAACCCGAGCTTTGAAGCGAAAGTCTGCTGAGGTCAACGCACCCACCGGACAGATGTCGGTGGTGTTGCCCGAAAACTTGCTATCAAATTCTGGGTCGGATTGCGAAATGATGTGCCAAGCACGGCCACGATTGTAGAAGCCGAGCACTGGATCGCCAGCAATTTCATCTTGGAAACGCACACAGCGGGCGCACAAGATACAGCGTTCGCGGTCGAGATAAATCAAATCGCCCAGTGGTACTGGCTTTTCAAAGTGCACTTTATCGTTGTAGTCGAAGCGGGTTTTGCCCGGCCCCCAACCCATGGTCAAGTTTTGCAATGGGCATTCGCCGCCCTTATCGCAAACTGGGCAATCGAGTGGGTGGCTGGTAAGCAAGGCTTCCAACACGCCGCGCTGAGCGTGCTCAACTTCGGAATCTTGGGTAACCACAACCATTCCTTCGCTGACTGGCGTGGTACAGGCGGTTTGCAAGCGTGGCATCATCGCAATGACTGATTTGCCATCAGCGTCAACGACTGGCTGGCGGGTGGCTGGGTCCATCTTGGGCGTGCCCACCTTGACCACACACATCCGGCACATGCCGACGGGAGCCATTTTGGGGTGATAGCAGAACACCGGAATCAGATTTTCGACTTGACGGGCAGCTTCGACGACCAAGGTGCCTTTTGGCACCGAGACCGTCTGCCCATCAATCGTCAACGTAACCATATCAGGCATGAGGCTGCCCTTTCTTGTATAAAGTACGTTTCAAGTATTATTTTTTAGCCACGAATTACACGAATTTCACAGATTGGGTTCTTGGATAATTATTATTTTGTCTATTCATTATTATTCAACATAAACGCTATTTTACAATTCGTTTATATTGAAGCGAATTCGCGCCAAAATTAATCAATAAACCCAAACGAAAACCCGTTAATGTTATGTAGTTCAGTGTTTGAGCTTCATGCTTTGGATGTAAGGTTGATATTGCTTTTATTTCGATAATAATGCATGTATCAATCACAAAATCCGCAATGAAATCCCCGACAATTGCTTCTTTATAGCGAACTATCAGCGGAACTTGTTCCTCAAACACTACTTGACGTAACAAAAGTTCACGAGCTAGGGCTTTTTGATAAACTGATTCTAAAAATCCTGGCCCCAGTGTTCGATGAACTTCCATCGCCGAACCAATAACTTGATATGATAATTCTCCGTGAATAATATTGGCCATTGCTTACTCCAGTATCTGGTCAAGTGCCATGGCTCCATTTGTAAGCTACAATGTTGGCAATAATTATTCGTGTAATTCGTGCAATTCGTGGCTAGCGAAACTGAAACGATCAATAATGCTTAGTGCTGTGCATCGATCGCTGCATCAAGCTCAGGACGGAAGAATTTGATCGCGCTATTGACCGCTGAGACTGATGAATCGCCCAGTGGGCAGAAACACTTGCCAAGCATCTGCTTACCAACATCAGCCAGCAACTCAATATCGCCAACCCGCCCGTGGCCTTCGTCGATCCGCTCCCAAACCTTGACCAAGAAGTGCGTGCCTTCGCGACAGGGCGAACACTTGCCACACGATTCGTGTTTGAAGAATTCGTCGACCTTCAAGGCCGCCCGCACAACCGGAACCGAGGTATCGAGCACGACCATCGCGCCTGAGCCAAGCATCGTTCCCGCAGCGGCCATATCATCCCATGTCATTGGCAAATCGAGGTGTTCCTCGGTTAGCCAGTTGGATGAAGCGCCGCCTGGAATGATGAACTTCAAGGGCAAATTCGGGTCGCGCATCCCGCCAGCCCAATCGAAAATGAACTCGCGAATCGTGATGCCCAAGGGAATTTCATAGTTGCCAGGGTTTTTGACGTGGCCACTAATCGAAACAGCCTTGGTGCCAGGCGATTTTTCGGTGCCGAACGAGCGGAACCAATCAGCGCCTTTTTCGATAATCCGTGGCACGTTGGTCAAGGTTTCGACGTTGTTGACCACAGTTGGCTTGGCATACAAGCCAGCGACTGCTGGGAAGGGTGGCTTCAAGCGTGGCTGGCCAATTTTGCCTTCGAGCGATTCGAGCAATGCGGTTTCTTCGCCACAAATGTAGGCTCCAGCGCCGCGATGGACATAAATTTCCACATCGTAGCCTGAGCCAAACAAATTCTTGCCAATTAAGCCACGTTCGCGAGCTTCAGCAATTTTTTGCTCAAGGAAGCGTGCACCATAGGCAAATTCGCCGCGAATGTAGATATAAGCGACGTTTGCGCCAATTGCAAAGGCACTAATCACAATGCCTTCGAGCAATTGATGCGGATTTTCGTCAATAATTTCATGGTTGTTGAACGTGCCTGGCTCGCTCTCATCGGCATTAACCACCAAATATTTGGGGTTTAATTCCTTGGGAACGAAGCTCCATTTAACCCCGGTGGGGAAGCCAGCGCCGCCACGACCGCGCAAGCCCGATTTTTTCACTTCGTCGATAATGGCGGCTGGAGTCATGCTGGTCAAGGCTTGCTTGGCCATTGCATAGCCACCATTTGCCAGATACACATCGAGATCGCGAATATTTTCAATATCGCGATTGCGCATCACAATATGTTCTTTGATTTCTGTCTTAGGCATAAGCACTCCAAAAGTCAGAAGTCAGAAGTCAAAAGTCAAAAGCTCAAAGTCCGATAAATTAAACTTTTTGCCTTTTGCCCTTTGCCTTTTGACTTGATTTAGCGTTCTGCAAGGCGGCCAGAGATGCTGACGGGCTTGCCAGCTTCGACATCGTTGCGCAGCTTGGTGAGCATGGCTTCGACTTTATCGGGCAAGACGCGGTTGTGAAACTCTAAGTTGGCTTGCAGCACGGGGGCTTGATCGCAAGCAGCAATACATTTCACGCGGCGCAGCGTAAAGACCTTATCCTTGGTCGTTTCGCCAGCTTTGATCCCAAGCCGATTTTCTAAGTCGGCGACCAGCTCTTCTGCGCCACAGAAGCAGCATGGCACGTCATCGCAGACATCGAGCACAATCTTGCCAACGTCTTCGTTATAAAAGAGTGTATAAAAACCTACGACCTCAAAAACATCGGTATAGGGCAAATCGAGAATCTCGGCCACTTCGCGAATCGAATCGCGATTCAAACGACCATAGACATCTTGGGCCAAATATAACAACGGCAACAAGGCCGAGCGTTTGCGATCAACTGGGTAACGGGCCAAAATTCCATCAATTTCAGCCTTGTGTTGTTCGTACAGCACCAGAGGCTCCTTACTTAACGATCCACTTCCCCAAGCACCGGATCGATGCTCGCAATCAATGCCACCAAGTCGGCCATCAATTTGCCTTTGGCGATGTGGGGCAAGGCTTGCAAATTAATAAATGAAGGTGCGCGGAAGTGGACACGCCATGGTTGGGGAGTGCCATCGCTCACCACATAACAGCCAATTTCACCCCGTGGTGATTCGATTGCCATATAGGCGGAACCACGCGGTGGGCGGAAGCCTTCCGTCCACAGCTTAAAGTGGTGAATGAGCGATTCCATGCTGTAGGTAATTTCGCTCTTTGGTGGTGGCGCAACTTTCCGGTTATCGGTGATGTAGGGCTGGCCATGCATTTGTTTCAGCCGCTCGATTGCTTGGCGGGCAATCTTGACGCTTTCGCGCATTTCTTGCACGCGGCAACGATAGCGATCGTAAATATCGCCATTTTGGCCAACTGGCACATCAAATTGATAGGTTTCATAGCCGCTGTAGGGCATGGTTTTGCGCAAGTCCCAATCGACTCCGCTGGCGCGCAGGTTTGCGCCCGACAAGCCGAGGGCAATCGCATCGGCTGCATTGACCACGCCTACGCCGAGGGTACGTTGCTTCCACAGCAAGTTGTTGGTCAACAAATCTTCGTATTCGTCGACCTTAGGCAAAAAGTGGGTTAAGAAATCTTCGACGGTTGGAATGAAGTCGGCGGGAATATCCCACGCCAAGCCACCAACCCGGAAATAGCTGGTCATCATACGTGCGCCAGTGAGCATTTCGAAAATATCGAGAATGTATTCACGTTCGCGCATCGCATAGAAGAAGACGCTCATTGCTGCCAAGTCGAGCGCGTGCGTGCCAAGCCAAACCAAGTGCGAGTTGATGCGGGTAATTTCCAGCAACAAAACTCGCAAGGTTTGAGCGCGTTCTGGCACATCTTGCTTCATCAACTTTTCGATCGCCGCCACATACACCATATTGTTCGACATTGGCGCAAGGTAATCCATGCGGTCGGTCAGCACAATCGATTTGGTGTAGGTTTTGGTTTCAATCGTTTTTTCGATGCCAGTGTGCAAAAAACCCACGTCGGGCGCAAGTTGCACCACGTTTTCGCCATTGAGTTCGACGGCTAGGCGCAACACCCCGTGAGTTGAAGGGTGTTGCGGCCCCATGCTCAAAATCATGGATTGCTCGCCGTTTTCATCAGGCTCGTTATCTAAGGCCACCGCCGCAATCTGCGAGGGGGTTGGAATTTCAATATTGGGGTACGCATGTGCGTGCATCACCATAGCGCATTACTCCTTCGCGAAGGGCTTATTGGCGTAAATCCAATCTTCGTTATGGGTGAAAGCCACTTCCTCATAGCCCAAGGGATGATCTTTGCGCTGTGGATGGCCTAACCAATCTTCGGGCATCAAAATGCGTTCGAGGCCAGGATGCCCAGTGAAGATGATGCCAAACATATCGTAGGTTTCGCGCTCTTGGAAGTTGGCGGTTGGAAATAGCAGAGCCAAAGTTGGGATGGTTGGGTCAGCTTCGGGCACTTCGATATGCAAGGTGACCCGCATTTTATTTTGGAACGAGGTTAAATGGACAACGACCTCGAAGCGTGGCTCACGCCCAAGGTAATCGACCCCGCAAAGTTGATTTAAAAAAGTAAAGCTGAGGTCTGGCTCATCGCGGAGCCAGCCAGCGAGTGCTGGCAACAGCTCACGTTCGACTGTGAAGCACAGATCGCCTGCTTCATCGCCAATGCGAACGGTAGGGAATTGGGCAGAGACGCGCTGCTCCAAGGTTGCTCTATCTATCATAGCTTCCTCAATGAAGAGTGACGTAGCCACGGCGAAACGCTGCTCCATTAAGAAGACAGCGTAATGATTGCCCCAAATACGGCGTAGGGCAAGGCGCTTGATCGCCGGTGATCAAGGCCGCTTGCCCCACGCTCAATTGGCGACATTTAGCCAAGTGGCTTAAGTGCGCCACGTTCTGCTTGTTCGACCCGAATCGGCTTGCCATCGGCGTGATCGGTAATTTTGTCGCGCTTGATCTTTTCGTGCAATTGCAAAATTCCGTCGATCAAGGCTTCTGGGCGGGGTGGGCAGCCAGCAACATAGACATCAACTGGCACAATTTCATCAACCCCTTGCACGATGGCATAGTTGTTGTAGACCCCACCACACGAGGCGCAATCGCCCATGGCCACAACCCACTTGGGCTCTGGCATTTGGTCGTAGAGGCGGCGCAAGACTGGGGCCATTTTGCGGCTCACCCGTCCAGCGACAATCATCAGATCTGCTTGCCGCGGTGAGGCCCGCATCAACTCAAGCCCAAAGCGTGACATGTCGTAATTTGAGGCTTGGCCCGCCATCATTTCGATTGCGCAGCATGCCAAACCAAACAACATTGGCCACATGGCCTTGGTGCGACCCCAGTTGACGACCCCTTCAAGGGTTGTGGTGACAATCCCCAAGTCGCCAGCTTTTTCTTCTAATCCCATCGGAGCGCTCCCTTCCGCCAGATGTAGATAAAGCCAACTAGCAGAATGCCCATAAACGCGCCCATTTCGGCTAGCCCAAATAGGCCCATTTGACGGAAATAGAGTGCATAGGGCATTAAAAAGATAATTTCAATATCGAACAAGATGAACAGCATGGCAACTACATAGAAACGGACTGGCATCCGTTGCATTGCTTCGCCCAGCGGGGTCATCCCCGATTCGTAAGGGATGAGTTTGCGCTTTGTTGCCTTTTTGGGGCCAAGGATGGCTGACAGCACCAAGGCTGCCACTGGAATAACCACCCCTACAACAAAGATAATGAAGATCGGCAAAAATGGCCGTAGCATAAGCTGCTCCTCCGGCACGGACACAATCGGCATAAAGAATTATATCCTTATTGATGATTGTGTCAAAAAGGACAAAGTAGGCTCACCCGCGTTTTGCGGCAATCTGACGCGGCTAAATTGACTTTGCGTTCTAGCCCCTATCATACTCGATTCAGCCAATTTTGAGTAGCGCTATAAAAGGATGAAGGATGAGGGATGAGGGATGAATGCCAGAAGGCAGAAGTCAAAAGTCAAAAGGAAAATTGGGGAAAAGAATAAAGAGGGGATGAAATCAAAAGTCAAAAGGCAGAAAGCAGAAGCCAAAAGGCGAAGGATCAGGGGTCGGGGGCTGGGGATCGGACTTTTAACGCAGCGGCGCAAAGCGATTGAATTATGAGGGATGAAATTTAACGCAGAGGCGCAGAGAGTAAAGTAAGGATGAAGGATGAATTATGAGGGATGAAATTTAACGCATCGGCGCAGAGGAGGTATGGCTTTGAGCTATGGGTTATTGGAACAATAATCAAACTAATCTGTGCAATCTGTGGCTAAAAACATCCTTCGCGATCTTCGCGTTCTTCGTGGTTTCAACCCTTCGTGGATCACATGCTTAACGCAGCGGCGTAGAGAATTAAAAGCTTATTTTCTCTGCGCCTCTGCGTTAATCGCTACTCTACCTTGGTATGCTACACTCAACACTATTAAACCCATAGAAGGGAGAATGTGATGCTAGTACTTTTTCCTGCCGAACCATTTAATCTGCCTCAGGTTGAGCCTGTCTATATTGCGGAAGCGGCGGCTGCCCAACAGCTTGGCCTAGCGTGGGCCGTGATCGATCTTGAAGCGTTAATCAATGGCGCGATCACGCAGGCCTTGCGCCGCGTGCCCGTTGCCGCTAGCCCAACTGTGGCCGTCTATCGCGGTTGGATGCTGAGCCTTAACCAGTATCAGGATTTAGCCCAAGGCTTGGCGGCGCGAAATTATCAATTAATTAACGACCCTGCCAGCTATGCCCATTGTCATCATTTGCCCAATGTGTTGCCATTGCTTGGCGACCAAACTCCAGCTAGTTTGGTATTTCCACAGGAACAAGGCTTGGATGCAGCGAGCATCGCCCAACAAGCAGCAGGCTATTTTGGTCAGCAAGCACTGATCATCAAAGATTACGTGAAATCGCGTAAGCACGAATGGCATGAAGCTTGTTTTATTCCCAATGCCAGCGACCAAGCCCAGAGTGCCACGGTGATTCAAACGTTTATCGAGCGCCAAGGGGCCGATTTGGTTGGCGGTGTGGTGTTGCGGGCTTGGCATGCGCTAGAAATTTGGCAAACCCATCAGCAAAGCGGCCTTGCCTTGGCCTACGAATATCGGAGCTTTTGGCTGGATGGCAGGCTGTTGTCGGCCACGCCCTACTGGGATCATCAGCCAAGCCAGCCAACCCCTGATTGGGCGCGCTATGCCGAGCTTGCTCAGCAAGTCCAAAGCCGTTTTTGGACTTTGGATCTGGCACTAACCCAAACAGGTGATTGGCTGATTATTGAGCTTGGCGATGGTCAGGTTTCAGGCTTACCCGACCATGCCAATGCTCACGAATTTTTGCAGACTTTGGCTCAACGCTTGGCTGCATCGTGACGGGCAAACCAAGCTTCAGCTTCGGCCACGGTGGCGCAGAAATAGCAAAAACCACGTTTGTTCTCTTCGTAGGCCATTTCGGCAAAATATTGGCTATGGGGATAAGTGGTTAAATCCACAATAATTGCTGCATGAATACCATATTGGCGCAGCTTGGTTAAAATTTCGCCAGCCTCACGGCTGCTTAAATCAAAAAAGCCTGGGGTTAAATTTTCAGGATACAATACTAAATTCTCGCAACTTTCGCCCAAGCTATATTCTATAATCAGGCTAATATCACTCAGTTTTTGCAAAACTGGTTGCTGTTGTGGCCCAATCAGGTAGCGTAGGGTTGGCTTTTCGACAAGCAGAAGCTCCATGCACAATTCTCCTTATTCTACAAGTAACATATCAACTGGGCTATTGAACCATACATACGCACAACAGGCCTAGGCCATTGGGTGCATTTGCGCTGGGCTTTAAGATGGATTTGCTGATTGTTAAGCGAAATACTGCAAAATCTCACCAAGTTCTTAGTTAGTTGGCACGAAGTTTGCCCGCTTGCTATGCTACAATGGCTTTTATGAAGCGCGATGAGATTCTTATGCTTAAAAAATTTCCTCAAGTGGCATTAATTGTGCTGCTGTTAGCGAGTTGTAGCCGCGATGTTGTCGGCCAACCAACGCCCACGCCGCTGCCGTCTCCTGGCCAATTGTTGCAACAAGCAGAGCAACATCAACAGGCCGATCAAGTTGATCAGGCCTTAAGCGATTATCAACAGGTGTTGTTGCAATATCCCGATGCGCCCGAAGCGCGGGTTGCCAAGTTTGGCATTGGCTACAGTGCCTTTTTGCGCCACGATTGGCCAGCAGCATGGTCGCAATTAAGCTCGTTCATCAACGAGCAAATTCATGATCAATGGCATTTGCGGGCCTTGTTTTTGCTGGGCCGCGTAGCCGAAATCCAAGGCGATCATACAGTTGCCATCCAAGCCTATCAACAATATGAAGATCTTAAAGGCTTGTTGAGTGGCTATGCAGCCCAGCGCCGCGCCGCCCAACTGCAAGCAACCAACCAAACCGACCAAGCAATTGCGGCCTATGCTGCCAGCGGTCGCTACGATATGGCTGGGCCTGAACGGGTTGCGAGCCTCAACAAAGCGCTCGAATTTTATGATCAAACTGGTCAGCCAGCCCAAGCTCTAGCCCAGCTTGAAGTAATTTTGAGCTTTGCCCGCACACCGAGCTTTCGCGCCACAACCTTGCTTGATGCAGCTCGGAGAGCACAAAACTTGGGCAATATGGAACAAGCCAAAACATGGCTGCGCGAAATTATCAACCAGCACCCAACCATGGGCGAAGCACCAATTGCGCTTGATGAACTGGCAGCCTTGGGCGAATCAACCCCAGTGCTTGCTGCCGCAGGCATTGCCTACAGCCATGGCGAGTATCTTGATGCGGTGAGTTTGTTCGACCAAGTGCTTGCCAATGGCCTGAGTGGCGAGGAAGGCGCTGAAATCGAGCGCAAACGGGCCTTAGCCTTGCGCCAACTTAATGATTTTGCTGGCGCACAAGCAGGCTTCAATAGCATTGCCGAACGCTTTGCTGATTTGCCAATTGGCCGCCAAGCGCGGCTTGATGCGATTCAGACCCAAGGCCAAGCAGGCGATCGTGAAGGCTCGCGTTTGGCTTATTTGGCCTTTGCCGAGAGCTATCCCGACGATCCATTAGCACCAGAAGCCTTGCGCCGCGTGGTCGAAATTACCTCGTGGAGCGGCGATCCTGCTGCGACGGCCAATGCCCAAATTATGCTTGGCCAGCGCTACCCATGGAGCCGCGAGGGCCAACAAGCCTTACATGCTGCTGGGCGTTATGCTTGGGATACTGGCCAAGTTGAGCAGGCGGCAGCTGTTTGGCAATTGCTGGGCGATAGCAACATTGGCCCACCGCGCGCCGAAGGCTATTATTGGCTTGGCCGCTTGGAAATTAGCCGTGGCAATCGCGAAAAAGGCGAGCAATTGTTGCGCTCGGCCCAAGCTGCTGATCCAAATTCGTATTATGCGGCGCGGGTTGCCGATGCGCTTAATATCAACGATGGCGACCAATTGCCGATTGGTGCACCGATTAGCCCCGAGGCCGAGCAAGCAGGCTGGCAATGGATCGCCACGTGGTCAACCGCGCCAACCAGCGATACCTTGGATACAGAGCCATATAGTTTGCGCGCCGAAGAATTAAGTTGGACCGATTTGCATAGCGAAGCCCAAGCAGAGTGGATTGCGGCCCGCGATGCAGCCTTGGATAATCCATTTAGCATCTATCGGGTAGCCTTGGCAGCCATGCGCAGCGATAAGCCGTATGCGGCGGTAACTACGGCTCAGCGTTTGGTGCAACTTGCGCCGATTGAAGCTGGCGAGCCAAGCATGGCAATTCGCCAATTGCTCTATCCAACGCCCTATCCAAGCGCCATGATCACCAAGAGCCAGGAATTTGGGCTTGATCCACGAGTGTTGTATGCCTTGATGCGTCAAGAGAGTATTTTCAACCCGAATGCAACGTCGTGGGTTGGGGCGCGTGGTTTAGCCCAAGTAATGCCAACCACAGGCGAGGGCATTGCCCAGAATTTGGGCATCCAAGGCTTTAGCGTTGATGATTTGTATAATCCAGTGACCTCGATTCGCTTTGGCGCTTATTATATCGATGCCCAAATTGAATATATGAATGGCAGTTTGCCTGGCGCGTTTGCGGCTTATAACGGCGGCCCCGGCAATGCAGAGCGTTGGGCTGATGGCCGGATTGTGGCCGACCCTGACCGTTTTATTGAAATTATCGATTATGCCGAAACGCGCCACTACGTTGAGATCGTGTATGCCAACTATGGAGCCTATCGGCGCTTGTATCAGCAACCGTAAAGAGCATAGATCTAAACAGTTTTGATCCACGAAGGGCACGAAGGACACGAAGAACGTTTTAGCCACAGATTAGCCCAGATTATTCACTTCCTAGAGCCAAAAGCCAACAGCCTATAGCCTTGATTGCTCTGCGCCTCTGCGCTAACGAATTGATCCACGAAGCACACGAAGGGCACGAAATTGGAACCACGAAGACCGCGAAGAGCGCGAAGGTTAAGTTCTGATCCTATGTTCTCTGCTCTTCAGCCTTCATCGTTTTCTGTTCTCTGCTCTTTGCCCCTGTTTTGATTTTCGCCTTCTGCCTTTTGATTTTCTTTTCATCCTTCATCCTTTTCTGTTCTACGCTCTTTCCTTTTTTGATTTTTGCCTTCTGCCTTTTGATTTTACGTTCATCCTTCATCCTTATCTTATGGTATGCTTACAGTATTTGTCAGCCGTACCAGAGGGATGGTCTATGCTCAACGTATCGAATGATCTGCGGGTATTTTTAGAAACCCAAGCCAGCGTTGGCGACGATTGGCTGCCACCAACCAAAATTCGAGCGCTCTACCTGAATGATCCCGCAGCGATTTGGCTTGAGCATCATGGCGCAGCCCATGGCTTTGTGCCCGAAACCCTCAGCTATGCCTTTTTGGATTTTTTGGCCGAAAAAGGCCAGCAATTTGAGCAAGCATGGCTTAAACGCAACGCTCCCGAAGCAGTGCAGGTGTGTGATCAACCCTACGAGGGTCGCGAAGCTCAGCGAGTGCTGCAAACGCTTGATCTGATGCAAGCTGGCGTGCCGGTGATTGCCCAACCAGCCCTGTGGTGGCCTGCTGAGCGAATTTTTGGCACCCCCGATTTGATTGTGCTCAGTTCGTGGTTTCGCGAGCGCTACCCCGAACAAGCGCATTTGGTCGGCGAAACTGAGCATTATTTGGTGCTCGATTTGAAGTTCTCCAGCAATCTCGATAAGCGCGAGAAGGCTGCCGATTTGAGCTGCTACAGCGCCCAAACCCGGATGTATAGCTATATGTTGGGCCAGATTCAGGGCATTATGCCCCAACACGCCTTCTTAATTACCCGCGATCGTTTACATAATCCAATTCCAATTCCAATTGAAGTGCAGCTTGGCCAGCCGCTTGATGCTGATATTCGTCAAAATTGTGAGCGCTATGTTGAAATTGTGCAGTTTGGTGGCCAATATGTGCCGTGGAATGACCCAATTGTGCAGCTGAACCCCAACGTGAGCGATGAACGCTGGAGCAAAGCCCGCGCCCAAATTCGCCAACGTCAACCAGGCGGCGAGATGTTGCGGCTGTGGAATATTGGGCCAACCGCGCAACAAAAATTAGTCAACGCTGGGATTACCACTTTGTTGGGCTTGATGAATGCAGCTAGCCAGAGCATTCCCAAGGGCATTATGAAGTTTCCCGACCCCATGAAGGCGATTATGCAGGCCAATCACACGGGTGTTGCGTTGCGTGCACCAGGCATTGCCCCAGCCGCCAAACAATGGGAATTTTTTGTTGATTTCGAGTTTTTCAGCAATCTCAATGTTGATTTTGAGCAGCAATGGCCCCAGCTCAAAGGAACGCCCATGATCTTTATGATTGGGATTGGTTGGCTGACTGATGGGCAATGGCACTATCGCGAATGTATTGCCGAGCGCGAAGATCATGCTGCTGAACAAGCAATTTTGGCCGAATTTATTGCAATTTTACAGGCCCAAACCAACAATCAACTCGACCAAGCTGTGCTTTACCATTGGCATAATGCAGAGCCAGTTGAATGTCGCCATGCTGCTGTGCGTCATCAATTGCCCAACGATCATATTTTGCTCAATTTGCCATGGTTCGATTTGAAAAATGTGCTGGTTAATAATGCTTGTGCTGTGCCTGGTGCGTGGGATTATTCGCTCAAAAGCATTGCCAAAGCCTTGGCGGTGCTTGATGCTCAATATGACCCAGCATGGCCAACCGATTTGGCTGATGGTGCGCAGGCACAGTTAGTTGGCTGGTATGCTTATCGCCAAGCTGAGGCACGGACTAGCGCCGAAATGCAATTGCTTAGCCGCTATTTAGAGGCCGATTGTCGCGCCACATGGAAAATTTTGGCTTGGCTACGCGCCGACGATGGCGCTCATTGATCGAATTTAGCAATGGGGGCTGCATGGGTTTGTGCAGCCCACCTCGCATTAAACAGCTTGCAACACCAAATGCTTCCATGGAGCCAGCGCTAGCTCGCGAATTTTGCCCTCAGCAACGCTATATAGCTCGCCTGTATTCACATCGCGGTACTGGGTTACGCTTGGCAATTGGCCATGCAGCGGTAAATCGAGCGCCCACGGGGTTTGATTATTGTTCAGCACAATCACAAATTGGCTTTGTTCATCCCAGCGCGCGCAGGCAAAAATATTCATATCGTTGTCGGCGAACAGGGTTGCATAACGGCCAGTGCGTAAGGCTGTGTATTCGTGGCGAAATTTGACCCACTGCTTGGTCCAAGTTTGCAGCTCTGTTTGCCAGGTTTGGGGTTGATCCCACGGGAAACAGCGGCGACAATCGGGATCTTTGCCGCCATGCAAGCCGATTTCATCGCCATAATAAATACATGGCGCACCTGGAAAGATTAATTTGAACAGCACCGCTAATTTCATTCGCTCCAAGGCCCATTTGCCCGCGCCCTCGGCAACGCTCAAAAAGCGCGCAGTATCGTGCGAGCCAAGCAAATTAAATTGTACGTAGGTTACTTGTGGCTGATAACGCACAATTAAATGGTCGATTCCTGCTGCAAAATCGCCAGCACGCATGCTATAGCTGGCAAAGAAATCAGTACATAAATCACGAAAGAGATAATTCATCACTGCATCAAATTGATCGCCTTGGAGCCATGCTGAGCCGTCAGTCCAAATTTCGCCCACAATATAAGCTTCTGGATTGATAGCTTTGACGATTGTGCGAAACTCACGCCAAAAATCGTGATCATCAATTTCGTTGGGCACATCCAAGCGCCAGCCATCAATGCCCAATTCAATCCAATAGCGCGCTACATCGAGCAAATATTTGCGTACCGCAGGATTATCGGTATTGAATTTTGGCAGCTCGCGAAAATCCCACCATGTGCGATAATTGGCAGGATAGCGTGATTCGTAGGGATGAATTGGAAAGCGCGAGACATGAAACCAGTTGGTATACGGTGAATGCACACCATTTTCAATCACGTCGTGGAAGGCGAAAAAACCACGGCCACAATGATTAAACACCGCATCGAGAATAACTTTAATTCCACGCTGATGCGCTTCGTTCAATAAGGTTTTAAATGTTTCGAGCGTGCCAAAATGCGGGTCAATCTTGAAATAATCGAAGGTATTATATTTATGCGAGGTTGTGGCTTGAAAAATTGGGTTAAGATACAAGGCATTAATACCTAAATCAACCAAATAATCGAGCTGATCGATAATTCCTTGCAAATCGCCGCCCATGTAATTATAGAGGGTTGGGCTGGTTCCCCACGGTTGCACATTGGCTGGATCATTGCTGTGATCGCCATTGGCAAAGCGCTCAGGGAAAATCTGATAAAAAACGGCATGCTTGACCCATTCGGGCGTTTGCCAAGCGCTGGTTGTCATAAGTGCTCCTGTTGGTTGTGGCTTCGCAGCGTATGGTACCACAAGCAAGCAGGTCATTCTAAAAATCGGCATGGATACACATCCATGCCGATTAATGACGTTGCATTCGATTAACTTAGTGGTTGCGGCGTTTGACGAAGCGCAATTTGAATGAATTGTCGGGGGCGGGCGTAGGCGCAAAGACCTTTTTGAGCTTGTAATCAATTGGGTCGGCTTCAAACTTGGCGTAGTGCAGCAAGGCAGCAGTGGTCAGCATAATTTGCACTTCGGCCAGGCCAGCGCCCAAGCAGGTGTGCGAACCAGTGCTAAATGGGGCAAACGCGCCGGGAATTCGATGCTCGTTGCGTGGCGCAAGATAGCGATCAATATCGAATTTTTCTGGCTCAGGGTGTAGCTCTGGCAAGAAATGACCAACCGTGGTTGCCACCAGCATGCGCGTGCCTGGATCAACTCGATAGCCGCCAAATTCAAACGGTGCTTTGACCGTGCGCGGCACTGCTGGCGCAATCGGATACATACGGAAGTTTTCGAGCACCACCCGATGCAGGACATCCATTTTGCGCAAATCGGCTGGCTCGGGCACGCCATTAGCAAATAGCGCATCGGCCTCGGCCTCGACTTGTTTGTAGAGTTCGGGCTTGGTGGTCAAAACATACATCAAAAACGACATCGTATTGGCTACTGTGTCCAAACCTGCGATGTATGGTCCCAAGGCAGTCATCACCAAATCGCCTTCGGGCATCAGGGTTGGATCATTGGTTGCGGCAATAATATCGTCGATCAAGCTTGGTGGACGATTAGGATCGCGTTTGCCATTGCGGTGGGCATCGAGGACTTTTTGACTTAATTCAAGGCTACGGTCGCGGGCGCGGCGATATTGCGGCAATAGGCGCAGAAAGCCTGGGCGTTGGCGGGTGATGTGGGTCATCAAGGCAATGCGCACAAACGTCCGCACATCGTCGATATACTCGCCTGGGCCTTGGCCTGCGATCAACATGCCTAATTCATCAGTAATTAAGCGCTGGAGTTGCGGGACGGTCACCTGCGATGTGCCAACCGGCCATTGATCCAAAAAGCCATTGATGACATTCAGCACTGCGGGAAACTGGGTTTCGATGGTTTGGCGACTGTAGCCGCGTTTTTCCAAAGCCCGCAGGCGTGAATGTTGCTCACCATCAACACTAATTAATGATTGCGATGCGCCCATTTCAGCATCGAGCGAGTGCCAGGTATCCCATGAGCTAAGATGCTTTGATGCTTCGCGAGCTAGAAACAAGCAAGCCTCAGGGCCAGCGATCACCGTAAATTTATTATTTAAGGCCTTAATCCGAAAAATTGGGCCAAATTTTTGATATTGCTTGACCATAAAATCGGTTGGATCGCTGAGCATTGCCTGCATGCTGCCGACCAAGAATGAGCCATCGGCAAGAGGAGGCAATGGCGCATCGGTTGGGCCACTCTTCCAGATCATCTGTTGGACAGTCATAACACCTCCGCAAATCCTTAAAAAGGTTCAGCATAGCTCTCATCACTATAACACGAAGTAATTGGCATTGACTAGTATATTGATTCACGAAGACATAGACCCGCGAAGAGTACAAAGTTATTTTTTAGCCACGAATTGCACGAATCGCACGAATAATTATTATTTTTGCTACAGATTCACAGATGTTGAGGAATATGATCGTGCTCTCCCAACGCCAATAGCCTATAGCCATACTTCCTCTGCGCCTCTGCGTTAAAGCCTTACCCTTACTATCTCCAACCACCTAGCCCCTGATTACTTTTGAATTCTGGTTTCATCCCTCATAATTCATAATTCATCCTTATAAGATCAGCGGGTTATATCCGACTTTGGGCGGTAGTGAGCTTGGCGAAAATCAACGATACTAACAAGGTCTTAACCAGCAAATCTGAGCTACCTGGGGTGAATTTATGGGTTTTATTATGGATGGGCTTGATGCAGAGGCCTATGACCGTACCTATAGCGATGGTCAACTCTTGCGTCGCATCATGCACTATTTTACGCCTCAACGCCGCGCCATGGCAATTGCGGCAGGGGCGATTTTTTTGAATGCGGTGCTCGATACAGCATTGCCAATTTTTGTTTCAATCAGCCTTGATCAGCTGCAAGAAAACCGCAACATGAGCACGTTTATCTATTTGGCAATTGGCTTAACGCTGATCGCGACCTTGGCGTGGGTGTTTAATGCCGTGCGCCAGCAACTTTCTAGCCGTGCGGTTGGCGATGTTGTGCTCGCCCTGCGCGAAGATGCCTGCGATGCTGTGCTTGAGCGCGATATGTCGTTCTACGATACCTTTCAATCGGGCAAAGTCGTCAGTCGGGTCAACTCCGATACCCAAGCTTTTTCGCAGGTGATGACGCTGACGCTTGATTTGCTTAGCCGTTTGTTGCTGGTCAGTTTGTTGATTGGCTATCTGTTTACAATCAATGTCACGTTGACCTTCACCATGCTTGGTTTTGCCCCGATTATCTTTTTCTTCGCACTGGCTTTTCGTAAAATTGCCCGCACGACCATCACCCAATCCCGGCGTATGACGGCGACCGTCAGTAGCCACATTCAAGAAACAGTCAGCGGGATTGGGGTGGCCAAAACCTTTCGTCAGGAGCCAGTGATTTTTCGTGAGTTTCACGAAGTCAACGAGAAATCACGCAGTGTCAACCAAAAAACGCGCTTTGTGTTTAGCAGCATCTTCCCGTTGATGAATGGCTTGGCCGGGATTGGTACGGCCTTGCTGGTTTACTGGGGCGCGGTGACAGTTGATGCAGGCAGTTTGTCGGTTGGCGATTGGTTCTTGTTTGTCCAAGGGCTGACCATGTTTTGGTTTCCTTTGACCAGCATTGCATCATTCTGGAGCCAATTTCAATTGGGCTTGGCTGCTGGCGAGCGGGTGTTTGCCTTGATCGATGCTGAATCGAATGTGGTGCAAAATAACAAGCTTAAACTTACACCAGTGCAAGGCCGCATCAACTTCAAAAACGTAAATTTCAGCTATACCCCCGAAGAGCCAGTGCTGCGCAATTTCGCGCTCGAAATTCAGCCAGGCGAGACAATTGCCTTGGTTGGGCATACTGGTTCGGGCAAATCGAGTATTGCCAAGTTGATCGCCCGCTTCTACGAGTTTCAGGGTGGCAGCATCGAAATCGATGGCGTAGATATTCGCGATCTCGACCTTGGCGATTATCGCAGCCAATTGGGGATTGTAACCCAAACCCCGTTTTTGTTTGATGGCAATGTGCGCGAGAATATTCGCTATGGCAAGCCCGATGCCTCTGACGAGGAAGTGCAAACCGTGGCGCGCCTCGTGGGCGGCGGCGATTGGCTTGGCAGTTTGCCCAACGGTTTAGATACTGATGTTGGCGAGCGGGGCGGCAATCTTTCGCTTGGGCAACGTCAATTAGTGGCGTTGGCGCGGGTGCTGTTGCAAGATCCAGCAATTGTAATTCTCGATGAAGCGACTGCCAGCATCGATCCGCTGACCGAAGCGTTGATTCAAGAAGGGCTTGATGTGATTTTGCAGAATCGTTCGGCGATTGTGATTGCCCACCGACTTTCGACTGTGCGCCATGCGGATCGGATTATTGTGCTACGCAAAGGCGAAATTATCGAGACTGGCAGCCACGAGGGCTTGCTCGATCAAAATGGCCACTATGCAGAGCTGTATAACACCTACTTCCGCCACCAAAGCCTTGAGTATATTGAGTCCAGTGTAAAGTATGAGGGATGAAGGATGAAGGTACGAGCATAGAACATAGAACATAGGATTCAGGGGTAGTTTTAACGCAGAGGCGCAGAGGAAGTATGGCTCTTGGCTATGGGAACAGAATCGAATACATCTGGGCTAATCCTAAAAAATAATCATTCGTGCAATTCGTGGCTCAAAACGGAGCCTTCGTGCTCTTCGCGTGCTTCGCGGTTCCATTTTTCGCCCTCTTCGTAGATCAAAAAACGCCGATCGCTGGTGCATGCCAACGATCGGCGTTGCTGGTTAAAACTTTATATTGGGGCTTGAATAGACGCGGGCAAAATTGCGCAAGACACTATTGTGATGGGCAATAATTTGGGCTGCTTTGAGCGCTTCGCCATCGAAGGTGCTGTGCGCATCGGCGGCAAGGCTTACCCGAAAACCTCGCGACCATGCAGCGCGACAAGTGGTGTCGATACATAATTCGGTTTGAAAACCAGCCAACACCAGATGTTTAATCTCGCGTTGGCGTAGCATTTCGGCCAAATCGGTGTGCAAAAAGGCATTGGGGGTTTCTTTTTGCAGCACCAAATCGCCAGCTTGCAATGTGCAAACCTCGTGTAACTGCCAGCCTGGGCTACCTGGCGCATCGGGATCATCGGGGCCGCCATTGTGTTGCACATAGACGATGGCTGCATGATTAGCGCGGGCTGCGTTAATTAATCTTTCGATTGCTGCCAACACGCGTTCACTTGCATAGACGGTTGCCTCTGGTGTGAACAGATTGAGTTGAACATCCAGCAACACTAAGGCGGTTTGGCTCATTACCACTCCTCGCGTACATCAGCGGCACAACGAAAGCCAACCTCAAAATCGGCATCATTGGCAGCGGCTATATTACGATTCGCACCACGTAAGGCATCTGGCGAACAAGACCATGAGCCGCCGCGAGTGACACGCAAGCCTGCACTAGTGGGGAAATCACGGCCATCACCTGGGTCATAAGGATAGCGTTTATAGGCTGTATCCGTCCACTCCCAAATATTGCCAGCCATTTCTGCCGCGCCACATGGGCTATCGCCTTGGGGTGAGTAGGCTCCGATTGGCACGGTGCCGCCAGCGCCGCCATCGCGGGCATTGGCCCGATTCGCGTCCCACTGATCGCCCCACGGATAGACCCGCTTATGGCCGGTTGTTGCATCCCATGTTGCAGCTTTTTCCCATTCTGCTTCGGTTGGCAAGCGCTTGCCAGCCCACTGCGCATAGGCTCGGGCCTCATCATGGGTCACTTCAACCACCGGATGATCTTCGATAATATGTGGTGGCAATGGCCCACCCCAGTAGCGTGGCGGGGTTGTGCCAGTTTCTTGTACAAAGCGCGCATAATCGGCACAGGTTACTGGAAAACGGTCGATCAAAAAGGTTTTGAGATCAAGCCGATGCACCGGAACCTCATCAGGGTCATTGCCTTCGCTGCCCATCGGCATGACGCCAGCCATCACCCGCACCATTTCGCGGTTATCGCCTTCCCACATTATGCCATGCGGCAGGCGTTCGGCCCGCAATTCGCTTGGGACTTGCAATGGGCGACTTGGTTTGCCAGCATTGGTGCTTGAACGAGGCTGCGTACCAATCCGCGGCTGACTAATCACCGCTGATTCTGCTGCTGATTCTGCTATGGCATGCGCTGCTGCCTGCATGCTGCGGGCACTAGCGAATTGGGCGACCACGGCAGGTTGGCTGATACTGACCGCCTGATCTTGCTCAAGCACGCGCTCGAAAACCATATGTAAGGCAGCAGCGCTCGGCGGGCGATGCTCTGGCTCAATCGCCATAGCCCGATCGACGGCGCGAGCCATCAAGACTGGAATATCAGGCCGAGCTTGTTCGACGGTTTGCATCGAAATGCCGCGCAAGCGATTTGGTGCTTCTGGCGGCATTTTGCCAACCAACAGATGATAGAGTGTCGCACCTAGGGCATACAAATCAGAACGGGGATCGGTTCCTTGACCCAAATATTGCTCAATTGGTGAGTAGCCGCCAGAATAAGCTTGGGCTGCGCGATTGGTGGCTGTGCCATCGCGATATTCTTTAGCAATCCCCAAATCGATCACCATCAAATCGCCATTGGGAGTTAAGCGCAAATTGGCTGGCTTAATGTCGCGGTGAATAATTGGTGGGTCTTGGGTGTGCAAATAGGTCAGCACATCACACACAATTTTGCCCCACTCGGCCACCGTGCGCCATGCAAGCATCGTTTCTGCTTCATCCATCAATTTTTCGAGATCTTTGCCGGGCACAAATTCCATCACCAAAAACTGCGCCCCGCTGGGATCAGTAAAATAATCGGTGACTTTGGTCATGCTCGGGTGGCGCAATCGGGCTAGCAATTGGGCCTCGGCCAAAAATTGTACATGCGCCGATTGGTCAAATTCGTTATTTTCTTTGATCGCGCAGGGAACTTTAAGCCGCAGATCAATTGCGCCATAGACTCTACTGAAGCCACCAGCCCCAATAAAAGTCATAATTTTATAGCGCTCTTGAAGAATAGTCCCGCGCCGCAGGGTGCCACTTGCTTCCCGTGGAAGGCTAGCAATCACCGGAGTTGGGGCAAGCGTCCCACAATGCGAGCAAAATCGTGCGCCTGGCGCAAGCAACATTTGGCAATTTGTACACGCTAATGCGTTCATAACACTACTCATCTATGGTTAACAGCTTTGGGTTGGTTTGATTATAGCAGTTTGCTCTAAAGCAAAGAGTGTACCAAGGTCAAGCTCTCTTGCCACCTGAATGGGGGATAAGGCCTACCCTTGGAAATTACTCATCAGCCTAGATATTCAGCTATTAGTACTATTCCCAAGCCAATCAATAATCCACTACAGCCGCGCATAACCCACCGATAGGCCGCACCTTGCAAAAACCGCCGCGAACGAGCCACAATCTCAGACAGCAGAATTTTGCTGCCCAGCAACAAAAGATAAAATACCAGCAAAAAACTGACAGTCGCGAACCACCCGTATTGGCGTTGAATTGTGATTAGCAGTGGCCCGCCGATTGGTAACCAAAACAGCCATGGATGCGGATTAAGCCAATTGGTGATGAGTGCACGGCCTAAACTGCCCCAGGCTGCACCGTTGGCCTCAGTTTGGGGCTTGGCTCGCCATGCATCAATCCCCATCCAGATTAAGAATAGCCCACCAGCAAGCCCAAGCCAACGATTAATACTTGCTGGCAAGGCATTGGCCACAAACAGCGCAATCAATATAATCGGCGCATCGGTGAGCAATGGTGCGCAGGCCACCAAATAGCCTGCGCGGCGGCCATGTTCCAAGGTTTCGCGAATCACTAAGCCTAACATTGGTCCAGGTAATAAGCCAGCAGCTAAACCCAACCCCAAAGCCTGTAGCCAATATTCAATCACCAGTTTGGCCCTCGATTAATGCTGATCGTCGGCCCAGCGTAAGCGTGCCGCCAAGCCAGTTGGCGCATCATCGTGATAATGGCGAATTGTGGCGACAATGGTTGGCGAGCAACCAGCCGCTGCTGCCAAATCGGCTCCCAACGGGCCATGGTGGGCATAGCGATAGATTGAACGACACCACCAACGTGGCTTTTGGGCGGCCCAAGCATAACATTGCGGGGCAAGCTGCTTCCAAACTACTGCAATTCCATACCACAGCAACGATACTGGCTGGCCTTGACGATCTACCTTACCAGTGTCGTGATACAAGGCCAGATGCAGCAATTCTGCATCCTGCTCGCCAGCAGCAACCAAGGTTGCATAGACATCAAGGCAATGGCGTTGATCATAGAGCGGCATCCGTTCAAATAATGGATACTCGTTGCTGGCCAGAATTTGGCGCACCAAGGCGCGTTCAGCAGGCGTTACCGTAGCTCGCAAGGCTGCCCAGAGTTGGCCTAAGCGCGTGCGCGCACTCATGAAAACTCCTAGGCTTCAGCGTGCTCGTGGCTATGGCCAACTGCATGGCAACAACCAGACACAGGTAACACGATCCGTTGAAATAATTGGAAGATCGGCGCAATCATCGCATCCAAAATCCGTGGGTCAAGATTAAGCCGCGTCAGATTGAGCCGACTCAGCATCCATGGCAAGATGATCAAAATCATCAGCACAATATTGGCTGGGCGGCGCAAACGCTCCATCGGCGTGGCCCAACCTTGCGGCAACAAGCCAGCAAAGGTGTTAAAGCCATCGAGCGGTGGCAAGGGCAGCATATTAAAGGCTGCCAAGCCAATATTGGTCATAATCACGTAGTAGAGAAAGTTATACAGTTGGGGAGACATCCACGCGCCGCCATCGATGTACAACGGAATTGCAAAGATTGAGGCCAGCAATAAGTTGCTGGTTGGCCCTGCCAACGACGAAAGCGCAAAGCCTCGTCGCCCCCAGCGAATCCGAAAAACATTGATTGGCACTGGTTTGCCCCACGCCATCGGCGCATAACCCAGCATCACAAATAGCATCATAAATGCGCCCAGCGGGTCGAAGTGCACCACCGGATTAAGCGTAACCCTGCCTTCTTGGGCAGCAGTTGGGTCGCCCAAACGCAATGCCACAAACGCATGCGAAAATTCATGCACCGTTACGCCTAAAACAATCGCCACCAAGCGCATCACAAAATCGTTCATATCCATTTGCATACACGGCTCTCCCCACGAGCAACAGCATTATCAGGCTGTATCCTACCACGAAATAGCCGCGCCTAAATTGCAATGCAACTGCCAAGAATCAGTTGGATTTCGGTTGTTGGAGGTTGAGGGCTGGAACTATGCGAATCCAAAGCAGAAACTGGTACAATTGCTGCCAGCTGTATTTGAATTGAAGGAATGTGCAATGCCAATTCGTGGATGTTTGATTGATCTTGATGGCACGATTTATAGCGCTGGCACGATTATCGAGGGAGCAGTGGCGGCAATCGAGCAATTACGGGCTGCTGGCTATCAATTGCTCTTTCTGACCAACACCGATTCACAATTGCCCGCAACTTTGGCTGCCAAACTGCAAGCCCGCGACATTCCAATCCAAGCTCATGAAATTATGAATCCCTTGCAAGCGATTGCTGAATATTTGAGCCACAGCGAGCCAAATTTATCTATTCTGGCGCCCCAAAGCGTCAAAACCTGGTTTGAGCAACAATACCCGCCCCAGCCAGATCAGCCAGTCAGCCATGTTGTTTTAGCCCATTGTGGTGAAGTTGATGGCTATAATAGGCTTAATCTGGCGTTTCGGCAGCTCTTGGATGGTGCAGAATTCCTGGTGAGCCAGCCAGGCCGCAATTATCTGAGCAGCACGGGCCTGAATCTTGATACTGGCGCGTTTGCTGCGTTGTTGGAATATGCGAGCCAAACCAAGCCGACGATTCTTGGTAAGCCAACCAAAGCCTTTTTTGAACAGGCGCTGCATGCATTGGAATTATCAGCTGAGGAAGTGGTGGTGGTTGGCGACGATTTAACCACCGATATTGTGGGAGCTTCCAACAGTGGGATGGCCAGCGTTTGGCTGCGCACTGGCAAGGGCCAACAGCAACAACTAACCGCTGATCTGCCCCAACCAACCTGGACACTGGCGAGTATTGCCGAGTTACCAGCCCTTTTGGCCGAGGTTAATCGTTGAATTGATGTGGGTTTGAGCTCCTTCACCTCTAGCCCTATCTTTCGCGGATCAGTTTGTAACAATCATCAATGATCACCACCCTTCCGTCCGCCTCAAGGCGGGAAACGCAGGAGGATTAAAGCCCCCTGCACCCCCTCAAGGACAATTGGTGCTGGTCAGTCATCCACCGATGAACCTCAAAATCAGTGGTTCGCAACCGAAACTTACTTTTATAAGCCAGCTCCTTCGCCCACTGAACTTGAGGAAGCGCCTGTTTTCACTGCGAATTATGCAAGAAGCACGCGGGCGAGCGGTTGGAGTGAGGGAATTGGCAGCTTACTCAGCCTCAACGACTGCCACGGTACAGCGCGAGACACAGATCAAACGATCTTGGTCGTCGCTGATGCGAACTTCCCAAACTTGGGTGCGGCGCCCGCGATGCAATGGCGTGGCCACACCAGTGACTACGCCGCTACGCACTGAACGCAGGTGGTTGGCATTGATTTCGACTCCAACAACCAGTTGGTTGTTGTGCATCACATTGGCCCAGCCAGCAACTGAGGCCAGCGATTCGGCCAAAACCACCGATGCGCCGCCATGGAGCAAGCCAAATGGTTGATGCACTTTGCGCTCAACTGGCATCGTCGCCACAACCCGATCCAAACTGACTTCGGTAAAACTGATGCCCAGCGTGTCTGCAAGCGTGCCCCGTTGAAACTCGTTCATGGCGCTTACATCAGGCAAATCGGTCATACACCCTCCTTGGTGCTGATTGCTCGTAAAGCAACATAGAAACTTGAACCTTGGTTCGGCACACTGGTTGCCCAAACCCTGCCACCCATTGCGGTCACGAGGCCTTTGACAATCGCTAAGCCCAAGCCTGTGCCGCCAGTTTCGCGAGCGCGAGCTTTATCGGTGCGATAAAAGCGCTCGAAAATGGTCGCTGCCTCGCTTGGGTCAAAGCCCGCGCCAGTGTCGTGAACGCCCAAAATAACTTCACCAGCACTTTGGCGAGCAGTCACGCGAATTTTACCACCTTGTGGCGTGTAGCGAACCGCATTTTGCAAGAGATTAACTAAAACTTGCTGTAAGCGTGATGGATCAGCGTGGACGTAAGCTAGCTGCTCGGCGCTCTCGTTGGCTAGCTCTAATTGTTTTTCGCGCGCGGCCAATTGCATGCGATTAACCACCCGATTGACTACTTCGTGCGGCTCTAGCTCAACAGGATTGAGGCTCAATTGGCCTGCATCGGCCAAGGAAAGGGTGCGCAAATCTTCAATCAGATGATTAAGCTGTTGCACTTCCTCGCCCAATGAGCTAATCACCGCAGGCGTCGGTTTGCTTACGCCATCTTCGATGCTCTCAAGCTCAATTTGCAGTACGCTCAAGGGTGTGCGCAGTTCGTGGGCGATGTCGGCAACCATTTGGCGGCGCACCTGCTCAGAGCGCTGTAGCTCGTTGCTCATCGAATTAAAGGCTTGGCTTAATTCGGCAATTTCATCGTTGCCCGACTCGTCGACTTGCACCGAGCGCTCGCCTTGGGCCAATTGATGCACGGCAGTGGTTAAGCCGCGCAAGGGAGCAGCCAAGGTGCGCGCCAAGCGAAAGCCAATCGCCAAGGCTAGAAGCGCAGTAATTGCCCCCGCCAGCCAGATATTGCGCCGTACCATGCTCAAAAAATAATCTTCATCTGCGCCAAATTGGCCTTCGTTGGGCCGCACAATCACCGTGCCAATCACCGTGCCATCAGTGGCACTAATTGGCTCGCCGCGCTCAATATCGCGTTGGGTAACGTTGGCTGGCTGTTTGTTGGCTTTTGGGCCGCGGCCACGGCTATCAAACACCACCTCGCCTGCGATATCGACGACAATAACATGGCGCATTTGCGGCAGCATGAAGGGTCTCGGGCCAAGCTTCATACAGCGCTGGCCATTAAAATCCCAGTTGCCAATAATCTCGTAGCAATCGGCTAGAGCAGGGGCGAACTCTTGGGCTGCTTGTTTGGCCTGTTTTGTAGCAAGATCATTAAAATAGCGATTGACGGTGACATTGGCCACCGCCGTGATTAGCAAAATTGCAACGAGCGCAACTGCAATGTGGGTTAATAATAATTTTCGTTGCAGTTTCATGGCTTATTCCGCAAATTTATAGCCAATGCCAAAGACGGTCACAATGTAGCGTGGCACGCTGGGATTTGGCTCGATTTTACGCCGCACATTTTTGATATGCGCATCGACGGTGCGATCATAGGCCTCGCCTTCTTCGCCCTGCACAGCATCAAGCAATTGGCTACGAGTTAAGGGGCGGCCAGCTGAGCGCACTAAGGTCACCAATAAATCAAATTCGGTCGGAGTTAGGCTGGTAATTGGCGTTTGCTCAATCAGCACCGTACGGCGTTGAAGATCAATTTCAATCCCATTTTTGCGCAGGATCATTGGTGGTTCTAGCTCGCCGTTAACCCGGCGGAGCACTGCTTTGATCCGAGCCACAACTTGGCGCGGCGAAAACGGCTTGGTTATATAATCGTCAGCGCCCAATTCCAAGCCAGCCAACGAATCAACTTCTTCTACCCGCGCAGTGAGCATAATAATCGGGACGCTTGATTCGGCGCGCAGGGTGCGACAGACCGTAAATCCATCAACGACTGGGAGCATCAAATCAAGCAAAATCAAATCGGGCTGCTCACGGCGGGCCATATCTAGCCCAATTTGGCCATCGCTAGCGGTGAGCGTGCTATAGCCGACGCCTTCTAAATAATTTTGTAAACCGATGGCAATTTTGCGCTCGTCTTCAACAATTAAAATTTTTGCGCTCATATAAGCCTCCACTGGGTGATGCTGTTATTGTAGTCCGAACCCGTGAAGAACCTGCGAAGAAGGCTTATTTGCGCGTGAAGACTAGCCGTTTGCGCTGCTTGTTGCTCAACACATTATAGATAAAGACCCCAAAATCAAAATGCTCCTCGTCAAGGCTGGCATTATCATTGGGAATCAAGGGTGCAATCCAAGCTGGCGGCGTATAGTTCCAGCGCAAGCGCTCATAGACATGTTCATACACAATCAGCGTATTGGTTTCGCCGCGAATGACATCGGCACTGGTTGCATCGCTAATTTGCAATTCGCGCCGATTCAAGCGCAAAAAAAGCCCGCGCGGCGTGCGATAAAACACCACAGCACTGCCCGGCCCCATGAAAATCAGGCCATCAATCGCGCGGGGATTGGAAATTTTCAACGGGGCTAAGATCGCGTCATCGGGATCAAAAAAATAATGTGAGTGGTAGCGAGCAAACTCTTGCAAAATCATAGGCTATCTCGTCCATAGCAGCTGGCACAATCAGCGCAGGTTAGCCCAAGCCTTACAGCCTGACGCAACCTTTGACGCGCACATAAAACCCAGTATCTGCCCTACTAAATCCTGTCGTAATTGTAAAGCAAATGCTGATTTGCGAACAATCGACACAATTAAGTGGATTAACCTAGCATGCTTTAGCAGCCACCCAATGCTTGGATGGCTGCTAAAGCAACGGATTATAGAGCTTGTGAAGCGTAACGAAACGGCTAGCGGCGGGCCATTGGCAGGTACGAACGGAAGCCCGACGACCAATCGATCGCCATATCGGTGCCGCGCACTAAGCCCAGCGGTTGATATTGGCTAATTTGTGGAAAGACCAAGCCCAAGCGATTGTTGCGCAAGCGCCGCACCACAATCTCGCTCAAAATCGTGCGGTAATCGGTGGTGATTGCTAAGTCTACGTTATGGTCGAGATCTGCATGGGCTAAGCCTGGCCAACGCCCGAAAATTCGCCCGCCATTGACGTTGCCACCCAAAACCATGGCCAAATTGCCGTGGCCATGGTCGGTGCCAGCGCTGCGATTGGCCTTCAAACGGCGGCCAAATTCGCTCATCACCACGATGGTCAACTTGCTGTGATAATCAACCAAATCGTTGTAGAAGGCATGCAGCGAACGGGTCAAAACATCAAGTTGATTGCCCAAAATTGGCACTTGCGATTCGTGGGTATCCCAGCCGCCAAAATCGAGGGTTGCCACTTGCAAACCAACATCAAGTTTGATCATCTGGGCAATTGCTTTGAGCGAATCCGATAGCCCGCCAGCGGGATAGGTTGTAATTGGCACATAGGGGTTGGCTGGGTTGCGGGCCTTGACCGCCGCAATTGAGCTAAGCAAGCGGGTTGCTGGGGCATCGAGCATGCTCCCAGTTTTGGTATAAATTTCGTTCAATGCTGCTTGTTGCTGCGCGCCATACGTGCCATAGCCTTGCATGGCGTAGCGCTGCACGTTCGAGATCGTCACGGCATTGGGGCTGCCAAGCAACGACGCTGGCAACGCCGAACCTGTTGACATCACGGGTACAACCCCATCGGGGCTCGTGGCGGCCATATGGCGGGTTAGCCAACCAGTGCTGGTCGATTTATTGTCGGGCGTGCCGCGTTCCATAAAATCCATGGCATCGAAGTGGCTGCGCGTGCCGTTGGTCAAGCCACTGGCATGAATAAAGGCCAAATCTTGGCTATCAAATAATTCTTTGAAGGCTGCTGCCTTGGGGTGCAGCCAAAACGGCACAGTACCCATTTGGCCTAGCTCCAGGCCAGCGCCAGTGCCCGTGCTTGGAAAAGTGATGGTGTTGCGGGCTGCCTGAAAATTAGCATCATCAAGCGGCGAAACAATGCCCAAGCCATCACAGCCACCGCGCAAAAAGACCACGACCATAATATCGCGTTGAATATCGCCTGGCTCGGCAAACGCCAAACCACCCAAGCGGCCACCAGCCATGGCTGCAATCGCAGTGCTACAGCCAACCACAAATTGACGACGAGTTATTTCCATTGCAGCCTCCTAGCGAGTATAAAATTCAGGGAGCATGCCAATCATGTGCACAAGGCTGCTCAGGCGTAATTTCACATCGTTTGCACTACCAACGGGCACGGCATCGAGATTGCCAGCTTGGCCCATCAGGTTAAGCAATTTGGTTTTGACCAAGGCCGAAGGCTGATAGCCCAACATGCGCATAACCCAGAAATCGACAATCTGGCGCACAGTGGTAACGTTGCTTGGCATTTGGCCCTGCAAATCGAAAGTTGCAGGCGGAAAGTAGCTTTGCTGCAAGTGGAATAAAAGGTTCCATGTGTTCAATAAGGCGTTACTGCTGCTCCAATAGCCACTTTCGTCGGGGTGGCCAGTTGGGGTTGCCCAGTTGAACATGCGATAGCCACAGAGCGTAATCCAGCTAAATAATTCAGCAGTTGGCTTGACTTCTGCGCCAGTAGAGCGCAAATAGGCGGCTACAACCTCGTTTGGGCGGCGAATCTTGCCACCCCAGGTTGCTAGAAATTCTGGGGCCAGCAAAATTGCCCGAATGGTTCGCTTAATTTGGTCGGGAGCATCGTAGTTGGCCGTCCATACGGCGACCGCTTTATCGACCAAGGATTTTGGAGGATTATCGCTGACCAAACGGCGACAGAGTTTGGTGCAAATATTGCGAATGGTGGCAGGATGTTTGGCAACGAGATCTAAAACCTTTTGGCCATCTTCTTGATGAGCTGCATTGGCATCTAAGAAATTGGCCAGCACAATTTTTTGGGCATTATCGTGCCATCCATCAACATAATGAAATACACCTGTATTGGGAATACCGCCAACGCCGTCGGCAACCGTCCAGCCAGTGAAGGCCCGCGCTGCCTCGTACACATCTTGGTCGATATAGCCAATTGGGCGGCCTTGGTTATCGCGTGGCACTTCTTGCCAATTGTTGTAGATGTTATTGAGATAGTTTTGCGAGCCAAAGGTGTGCAATTCAAATAGTTCGCGGGCAAAATTCTCATTGGCTGGGCCGTCGCGGCTGGTCGAATTATCAAGGTAGTAGAGCATGGCTGGGCTGGTTGCAACCGCTTCCAAAAAATCGCGAAAGTTCCCAAAACAATTGGCGCGAATCACGGTTTTATCGTAGTGCGGCCAAAGCGCCGAAATGCGGGTATCGCTATAGGCCCAAACGTTAAAGTGATTGTGCCAAAAATCGGTCATAATTTCGAACAATTGCCATTTGCTGTAGATGGCGCGAATCCAATTGGCAGCCACGACTTCATCAACCGGACGAATCCGTTCGGTATTTGAAGGATGTGCTCGTAGCTCCCATAACTCGGGCTGGGTTTTGTTCAGCGTGACTAAATCGCGCATTTCATCGACTGCTGGAAAGCCCGTGCCTGCTGCATAGACAATTCGCAGCTTGGCATTGGCGATACGAGTGTTGCAATCGGTATCGGCGGCGAAATTTGGGTTGAGTTGCTCATCGACATAGGCGGTGAGGCCCATCGTGCGCACGCGGGCATAATCTCCCGAACGTGCTCCATAGGCCATACGCGAGAGCGCAATGACCTCGAATGGTGGTTTTGCCATGGCTTCAGTTGCTGAGGGTTGTAGCGGTGCTGCATCAACATTCTCATGAACGACTGCGCCTGTGGCCCCTACCGCAGCGCCCAACAATAACTGGCGACGCGAAAGCGACATACAGACTCCTTAAAAGAGCTAAAAAATAAACCTAGGCCAAATGATAGGCGTTAGTCTAACCAGCTTTAAGCAAGCTTATATTAACCAGATATTAATTTATTATGAGGATTTAAGAGATCTCGTAAGTGTGAGAAGCGCGTGCTACAATCACCTTTGTGATGCGGCTGCCATGCGCCCTTTTCGCCAGCACTCTGTCTGGGGCATCGGTTGCGAAATCGTGTGAGAATAAGGAGCCTGCAATGGAAGCAACCTTTTGGATTAACTCGTGGCAACAAGGTGGAAGCGCAACCAGCTTTCATCGGCGCGATATTCACCCCTATCTTGAGCATTTTGCCACACCCGAATTTTTGCAGGGCAAGCGGGTGCTCGTGCCGCTATGTGGCAAAACTAATGATCTGCGCTGGTTTAGCCACCACGCTGCCGAAGTGATTGGGGTTGAACTCGTGACCACGGCAATTGAGCAATTTTTTGCCGAGCAAGAGCTTGATTACGTGCAACCAAACCCAACCACCTATGTTTCGGGCAATATCACCATTCTCAATCGCGATGTTTTGAGCTTGACCACTGCCGATGTTGGTAAGATCGATTTGGTCTATGATCGGGCGGCGCTGGTGGCCTTGCCGCATGAGATGCGCACCCACTACCGCGCCACGATCGATCAGATTTTGCCTGTTGGCGGTCAGCAAATGATTATTACCTTAGAATATGCGCCGACGATGGCAACGCCGCCGTTTAGCATCACCCCAACCGAGATTGAATTTTATTATGGCGAACGCTATTTTATTAGCCATTTTGCAGCGCCAAGCCAACCAGAACATCGCATGGTTGCAAAATTTAACTTGCAATTCCTCAAAGAACATGGCTTTTTGATTACGCGCTTTCAGCAGTAAGAACGAGGGGTTGGGGATTGGGGATTGGGGATTGGTTTTTTAACGCGAAGGCGCAGAGGAACGATGGCTATTGTCTATTGGCTTTGGGCTATCGGAGTTTGGTTTGAAATTCCAAAACGTGTTCCGATAGCCGTTAGCCTGTAGCCAACTCCCCCCTTCATGTTCTTCGTGCTCTTCGTGGATCAAACGCGAGCCAATCCCCACCTATGTTCTATGCTCTATGTTCTATGCTCTCGTTCTGGTCCCAATGCAGCCACTTAAGCGCGATTGGTTGCTGGCCTAGGCCGCGAGCTTGGATACGCTGCGCTTGGTTGGGCAATAGATCAAGCAGATTATCGCTCCAGTGCACTGCATCGCCCGCTTGCAACCAAACCCCTTTGGCTGGCCGTTGGCTGCTGATTTCAAGCCAATCGTCGGCTAAGCGGGTGATGCTAATCTGTGGGTTATAGGCTGGTAGATATTTGAACGGCTCAGGCCATGAGCTTGCTCGCGCCACCACTGCACCATCAATCAGCACTTGCATGCCAACCACCGTCTGATCGGGGTCAGCCAATTCGAAGCTTGTGATTGGGTTGGCTTGATTGGCGGCTAACTCGTGACTATAGTTTTGCTCAAATAGCAATCTGCCTTGCAAATCGTAACCTGTAATGCTGATGCTTGCATTGGCTGATTTGAGCGTGCCATTGACCACCCACGCCTCAATTTGGGCCTTGCTGCGCTGCAAGCCTGCGCTGATCGGCGCTAGCTCACGGCCAATGCTATAGATGGCGGGCTTATTGCGCAAAGCAGAATCGATAATGGCCCAGCTAATCACCGGCCAACAATCGTTGAGTTGCCAAACCAAAGCACCTGCGACTGCATAACGGCCTGGGCCAGCCCAGCGCCGCCGCCAACCGCGATATGCCACAGCCAAGGCTTCTGCTTGCATAAATTGGCTCGCATAAACATACGATTCAAGCGTATTTTCAAAGCGCAAGGTATCGTTGAGATACACCGCCAAGCGACGAGCGCCGCCCTCGGATTTGTTGTGGTGCTCGACGACGCGGCTTTGGGGATAGCGCTGATCTGTGGGCAACACGCTCAACAAGGTTTGCAAAGCTGCACTTGATTCCATTCCAAACTCGCTGACAAAGCGGCCTTCGTACTTGGGATAGTCTTGGTAGGGAGCCATCGCGCTATGCCAAACATCCCAGGTGTGGCGGTCGCCACGAGTTTTATCGTAGACATCGGCTCCGCCGTAAGGGCTGCCGGGCCAATAGAGCGTCGTCGGATCGTAGGTGGCGCACACCTTGGGCAACAAGCGCTCGTAGATTTCGCGTGCTGGAAAGCTAGTTTGGGTAAAATCGCCCTGAAAACTATGATCGTAGGCGTTGAAGGTTTGGGCAATTTGGTAATCTTCGTTGTTGCCACACCACAGCACAATCGAGGGGTGATGACGCAAGCGCTGAACTTGGGCGCTTGCTTCGGCCTCAACGCTGGCCAAAAATTCCGAATGGGCTGGATACATGCCGCAGGCAAACATAAAATCTTGCCAAACTAGCAAGCCTAGCTCATCGCAGAGATCGTAGAAATGATCAACCTCGTAAATACCGCCACCCCAAATCCGAATCATGATCATATGGCTATCAACTGCTGCTTGGAGCAAACGGCGATAGGTTTCGTTGCTTATTCGATTGGTCAGCAGATCGGCTGGAATCCAATTTGCACCGCCACAGAACATGGGCACATTATTGATTTCAAACAGAAATGTTTCGCCTGCCTCGTCGCGCAATGGTTCTTGCACTAAGCGCACGCGGCGCACGCCAAGCTGCAATTCGCGCTGATCAAGCTGCGTTTGCCCAGCGAATACGCTCACCATCAAGCGATAACGATTTTGTGCGCCATAGCCATGTGGCCACCACAGGCTTGGCTGATCGACGCTGATTGTGTGCTGGACGTTGCCAGCGCTGACTGCTTGGTGCTGTTCAGCGATTAGCTCGCCTGCTGGATTCCACAATTGAATTAAAACCGCTGTATCTGTTGCCGCATCCGCAACGGTTGCAGTTACAACAAAATCGGCAGTTGCACAATCGTCGGCCACTGTGATGGGGCAGGCCAAATCACTCAAACGGGTCGCGCCCAGTTCAAGCGTGACTGGCATCCATGGGCCAGCAGTTAATAATGTCGGACCCCAATCCCAGCCATAGTGATATTGGGCTTTACGCAGGTAGACACGGCTGGGGTCGCCATTCCATACGCCAAGCTGGCCCATTACTGCTTGCAACGTATGACCATGTTTCAAGGCCGAGCGAAATTCGATCAGCAATTGATTGTTGCCAGCTTGCAATTGGTTGCTGACAACGGCGCGTTGGGGCACAAACATATTGTCGCTACTGAACAATTCTTGGCCATTGAGCCAAACCGTGGCGATGGTATCCAAGCCTGCGCAGTCCAAGGCTGCTGGTTGGCTGGCTTGTTCAGCGCTTAGCTCAAAATCGCAGCGATAGAGCCAATCGACTTCAGCAACCCACTGAACATCAAACTCGTTCAGGCCATCGAATGGATCGGGAATTTGGTTGGCGGCAAGTAGTGCTTCGTAAATCGTGCCGGGAACTGGCGCGGCAATCCAGCCCTCGCTGCTGGTCGCATCAGCGAGCACGGTGCGTTGAGGGTCACGTTGTTTGGCCTGCCATGCGTGCTGCAATGCGAGCTTTTGCATGAATCCTGTTTCTTTCTTTGCCCCAAATGCTGGTGGCAAGCTAGATTAATTGGGGATCGGGGCATTGGTTGTTGGGGATCGGGGAGTTTTCAAAGAACACGAAGCACATACAGGCTTTCTTGTCTTAGTTTTATCATCCGATCCCCAGCCCCCAGCAACTGATCCCCAGCCCTACACATACGCCCGTAACAATTCGGCGCTTGGTTCGGGATAGAGTTGATACTGGCCCAATTGGGCAGGCACGATGACCGACATGCCATGGCTTAATTCAAGGCTGCCAGCGCTCCAACCAAGGCTACAACTGCCATTGATCACCGTCCAACAATCAAAACTGGTGACTGAGGTGCTCAACGATTGAATGCTGTTGAGTTGCCAATGCTCCAAGCTGAAGAACGGGCAGCGCACCAGCAAGCGTGTATTTGGATTGATCGCGACTGATTCGACCAAGGCTGGCTCGGTTGCTGCAAAATCCAAGACCGCGAAGGCTTGCTCAAGATGCAGTTGGCGTGGCAAACCTGTGCTTGCATCGCGCCGATCATAATCGTAGACCCGATAGGTCAGGTCGGATTTTTGCTGAATCTCGAACAACACCACGCCTGGGTTGATTGCATGAATCGTTTTGGCTGGCACAAAAACCAAATCGCCAGCGTTGACTGGCACTTGGCGCAAAAGCTCTGTCAATGTGCCAGCGGCGAGCGCTGCTTCACAGGCTTGGCGGGTGGTAGCCTCGCGAAAGCCATGGATGACCTCGGCCCCATTTTCTGCTTCGAGAATGTACCAAGCCTCGGTTTTGCCGTGAAATCCCGTTGCGGCCTCGTGGGTGTGGGCGTAGGCATCGTCGGGATGGACTTGCACTGACAGCGGTTGGGCGGCAGCAATGAATTTCAACAACAACGGAAAATCGTGGCCATAGCGTTGGTTGCTGGTTGTGCCAACCAAGGCTGGGCCAAATTGGCTGGTGACCTCGGCTAAGGTCTGACCAGCCAACGAGCCATTAACGATCAGATTTTGATCGTAGACCTGCCAAACTTCGCCGAGCTTGCTTTGCTCTGGGTTGGGCAAATGCAGCCAGCGAGCCAATTGGGGGCCACCCCAAATTGGCTCGACATACCGCGCTTGGGTTAGCAACGGATAGAGCTCGATCACGCTCATGCAGTGCGTTCCTCGTTGCCCCAAAGCTTGGCTAGGAATTTGAGTTTTTCAAGGGTTTGGAAGTTTTCGCCGCCTTCGTGCCGATTGAATTGCCAAACTGTGATGTCTTTTGGCCCAGCATAATGGTTGTAAGCAGCAAAAACGGTCGATGGTGGACAAACATCATCCATCAAGCCAACTGAGAACAAACTTGGGCTGGTGGCGCGGGCCGCAAATTGGATGCCATCGAAATAATCCAAGGTATTGAATACTTGCTCGATTTTAGTGCGATGGCGGGCACAATATTGGGCAATTTCGGCGTAGGGATAGCTATCGACCATTGTGGTAGCGCGGCGATAGTGGCACAAAAATGGCACATCGGGCAAGACGGCGGCCACATCTGGTTGCAAGCCTGCTGCCGCAATCGCGATGCCGCCACCTTGGCTGCCACCAGCCAACGCCACTTTGCTGGCATCGACCAAGGGATGTGATCGAGCGGCTTCGATCGCTCGCACTGCGTCGGTGAACAAGCGGCGGTAAAAATAGGTTTGGGGGCTGAGTACGCCGCGAGTCATAAAGCCAGGAATTTGGGGGTTGCCACCCTCAATTTCGGTGTCGGGCGTGTCGCCAGTGCGCCAGCCAGAGCCTTGGCCGCGATTATCCATCGCAAACACGGCATAGCCAGCGCTTGGCCAAAGCAGCCAATCGATCGCCAAACCACGGCCCCCGCCATAGCCAATATATTCGACAATACATGGCAGTGGCTGGGTGGTATTGCGCGGCAACAAGAACCAGCCTTTGATTGGCTGACCGCCATAGCCGCTGAAGGTCACATCATAGGCTTCGATTAAGGGCAAGCCCATATCGTATGGCTCGAAGGTGGCATTTAAGGGATATTGGCGGGCATCAGCTAAGGTATTTTGCCAAAATTGGTCAAAATCTGCTGGCTCAGTGCGTTCGGGCCGATATTCGCGCAGCTGCTCTAAGGGCATGTCAAATTGCATGTTAGCCTCGCATCTGAACACTCACATTGTGTTCAGCTAAACGTTCGATCATTTCAAAACAAACTCGCGCATGGTGATAGGGGCATTCCCACGGGCCAACTTTTGGAATCGCTCCCAATGGTTGGTTTTGGGCATCTAAAATCTTGAACCAATCGCCATGATCGTGGTCGATAAAATAGCGTTGAATAAAATTCCAACTATCGTAGGCAGCTTGGGCAAACTCTTGGTTGCCGGTTACCTGATAGGCGTTATAGAAGCCAACAACGGCTTCTGCTTGCGGCCACCAATGGCGTTCGAAGTTGATCGAGCCATCGGCTGCGCGTTCGTGAATAATGCTGCCATCGGCGTGACGGCCATTGCGATAAACTGCTTCGGCCATGGCAATTGCTAAGGTTTCTGCTTTGGCAATCAAGCAGGCATCGCCCAAGACATGGGCTGCTTCCATCAACAACCAACTGCCTTCAATGTCGTGGCCATACGAAATGCCATGCTCGCTGTGGTTCCATTGATCATCGAAAAACAGGTGAAAGCGGCCTTGCACGGGATCGATAATGTGCTCGCAGCAGGCTTCGATTAAGCTGGCCAATTGCTGGCGCACATCGGCCACATCCCAGACCCGTAGCAGGTTGGCGTAGGCTTCCATCATATGCAACATGGTGTTCATAGTTTTGCGGGCTTCTGGCTCAAGCTTGCTCAGGCGGCTATCGCCAAGCGGCTGCCAAACCCGATCACAACCCTCGATATAGCCACCATAGGTTTGATCGAAGGCATGATTTTCGAGCAAATGGAAAATTTCCTGGGCCAATGCCAAGGCGCTCTGATCGCCAGTGGCCCGCACATATTCTGCCAAACCGTAGATCGCAAACGACTGGGCATAGGTTTGTTTATGCTCGGCCAAAGGCTGGCCGTTGGCATCAATCGACCAATACAATCCGCCGTAGGTTTTATCCCAAAACGCCTGTTTAAGATAGGCATAGGCATACTCGGCCACTGCCAAATCGCGTGGGTCGCCAAGCATCCGATATGCACATGCAAACGTCCAAAGAATCCGGCCACATAATACTGCTGAGCGAGGAAACTCATTATGGATTGTCAGATCGTTGGTTAAACCGCCATAAAAGCCACCATGCTCATGATCAAGTGTGTGGTTAGCCCAAAAAGGCAAAATATTGCCCAACACTTCGTCGCGAAATTGCGCTTGCCAGATTTCGCGCACGCCCTGATCAAAGCCGCCATCTACGAGATTCGCCATTATTGTATTCCTTCTGGCGCTTCGGGCAGACGAGCAGCGAGGAGCAAATCGAGTAAATCACGGTCAACGGAGTAGCCATCAACAACGTCGTAGCGGGCATGTGGTCGGCCATGATTGATAATTCCAAATGCGCCTTCGAACTCCCATAGACCGAAGCCCCAACCAAATTCTTGATAAACGCTGAGCAGATCGCGGAACCAACGTAAGGCCACATCATTGGGGGTACGGTTGTAGCAGCCAAATTCACCGATATGGATGGCGACGTTCCGCGCTTGTACGTCGCGCCATGGTTGGTAAAACTCGACTAAGCCGGCCCGATCCCAATAATGGTTGTACCAGGTTACCGGGTAGGTTGGTTCTGCTAAACCTTCATGCCCATCCCACCAACTCGCTTGATAGTGGCTCACCGCCATTGGCTGATAGCCGCGCCCGCTGTGGGTTACGCCCAAGTCAGCGAGTTCGGGCATTGCCAAGTGGCCACCACCCAGCCCATCAATCACAATTGCCCGTTGCGGGTCAACTGCACGAATTGCAGCAACTGTCCGCCGCATGATCGCCGCATGGTTGCGTCGCGTCAAGCCATACTGGTCGATATTCGGCGGTTCGTTGAGCAAATCGAAGCTTAATTCGCCAGCAGGAATGCCTTGGTAGCGTTGGGCGAAATATTCCCAGAGCCACACAAAGCCATCCTGAGCTTCAGCATCTTGCCATAAATTATGCCGTTCGAGATCGTTCCCATTGATACAATATCCGGGTGCTCGATGCAAGTTTAGGCTCACATGCAGGCCATAGTCGCGACATGCGGCGATGTAACGGTCAATATACTCGATGATCGTCTCATCGGGATTGGTATACTGCCAATCGCGCGTCCAAAACCAATAATTGGTTGGAATCCGAATAAAATTAAAGCCCTGCTTGGCGATCCAGTTCAAGGCCTTGTGGTCAGGCTCTGCTGGCAACTTGCCCTGAACATAATGATACATCCATTGTAAATTGAAGCCGTAATGTGGCATGAACCCATCCTTGGCAGCTATTTTTGCCAATAAAAAGCCACATAGGCCGCTGAGCGCCCCTATCACCCATGCAAATCGTTGCTCATTTGTGATAGCGGCTACCCACGCCCTACATGGCCAACCATTGCCTAGCAATACGCGTTATTGCTTGACGAGTTTTAAGGCTAAATCGTAGTTGAAGCTTGGCACTGCAATGGTTGCGGCCTCTGCTTCAATGGTAACCGTTGTTGAATCCGACCATGTGCCAGTTTGCGGATCGTACCAGGTTGCTTGGTAGGTTCCTGCTTCAAGCCCGCTTAGCTTGAGGGTCACGTCTGCATAGGTCGGCGGTACATATTCCCAGCTATCGTTGAATTCGCGCTTTTTGAGCGCTTCTTCGTAGGCGTTGGTGAGAGCTTCTGGCTCGTATTGGTTGCTGCGCACCCACACCAGCGCTTGCGATTTGGTTTGCAAGGCCAGCGCTCGGGCCTTCAACGGCGAAACTTGGGCACTAACTGGGCTAAAGCTGGTTAAATCTTGGTCTTTGAAAAACTGAGCGAGCTTGGCGTATTCGCTCCACAAGTTATCGGGATCAACCAAGGTGTCCCACCACCAATACATGCCACTGCCAGCAAAGCCGCTGAATGGCGCAGCCCACAAGCCTTGATGGAATTGCCAAACATCGCGATTGATTACCTCGTCGCGGCCTGTTGCTGCGTAGCCAAGCTCGCTCACCAAGGCTGGTTTTTGTGGTGCAGCAGCGTTCAATTCACGCATGACCAACGGGAAGGCTTGGCCTAAATCGCGGCCTGTATAATCGTGATGTTGGGTGAAATTGATCTCTGGCTGGGTCCACATCGAGGTGGTCGTGTTGCTGGCATAACTCGTTGACACTAAATGTTGATAGGGATCAAACTGAGCCAAATGGCGGGTCATTTCGCTCACCCATGGCTGCATCAAGGCATCGTTGATTGGAGTCCAGTTGGCCTCGTTCCACCATTCCCAAGCAAACAAACTTGGCGAATGTGCCCAACGTGCTGCGATGTAGCGCACCCGATGCTTGAATAATTCACGGGCTTGTAGGTCGGTTGCAAACAACTGTGGCTCGGCAATTGGCCCGCCGTTGGCCGCGTTGTAGGGATTCTTGGCCCATTCCGAATCGGTGCTCGTGCTGAATGCGCCATGATTGATTAAGGTTAACATAATCGTGATGTTGCGTTGTTCAGCCAATTTGAAAATTTGGTCGAGCATCCACGCTTGTTGCATGCGCTTGGAATAATCGCCCAAGCCTGTGTCTTGCCATTCGATGCCAAACGACCACGAGGCCATCCAAATCCGCGCAATGTTGCCACCGTTTTTGCTGAGTTGATCAAACCAATGTTCGTACTCGCGCAAAATGCCTATGCCCTGTTGGGTTGGCCAGCCCAAGTTAAGGCCGATTGGCAAAAAGAACGAGCCATCTTGGCGAGCGAAATAGCGTGGATTGCTGCTATTGATCCGCACAAAGCCCGCCGATTGTTTATTCGACGAAACTTCAATTGTCATAACATCGCTGCTGAGCGCTGGTTTGGTTAGCTCGGCCTTAACTTGCCAAGCGCCTGGCTCGCTAGGCGTAAAGCGCACCCGCCACTCAGGGTTGCCCTTAGGCTGCAAGGTAATTTGATCAAAATCTTGGTACCAAAAGGCTGGCACGCGATAAATTTGGCCAGTTGCTGAGATAAAACTCACCATGAGATCAATTTGATTTGGATCATATGGATTGGCGACTTTGATGCCTGTATCGACGACCAACTCAATGGTGCCAAAGACCGCAGCATTGCCAGTTAGGGTGCGCAAGCTGAGGGTTTGGTCGCCGCCAGAATCGCTAGCCTGACTACACGCAGCAATCAGCAGCAGCAGAACCAGCCAAACCTGCGAGCGCTTGAACATCCGATGCATAATTCCTCCTGGACGACTTCACATCTCAAAGCGGCGCAATTGCCTTATGGTTGCAAATTGCGATTCATGATCTCCGCTGCTTGATCTAAAGCATCTTGGGGATCAGCATTGTTGTAGACGACTTCTTGCAAGAGCTTTTGGATATCGCTGGTGCTTTCTTCCCAGCCGACGCACTTGGGCGGGCCTGCCGATTGCTCCAACAAACCACGGAAGCCTGCCTCGATGGTGGATGGCAATTTGGCTGCGCTCAGCAAGGGTAAGCTTGGCGGCACATAGAAGTTATTGGCGCTTTGGGCATAGGCCGATTGAGCGGCAACCGCTTCTTCACTATACAAAAAGCGAATAAACTCGGCAGCCAGATCTTTGTTTTGCGATGCTTCCATTACGCCGATGACCCGCCCGCCAAGGAACGAGACGCTTTGGCCTTTGGGGCTTTTGGGCAATGGGGCTACTGCCCATTTACCTGCCAAGCCAGGGCGATTGAATTCAAGTGCCGCTACCGTCCATGTGCCAGCGTAACTCACCAAATAATCGCCACTTTCAAGGCCGCCCTCAATATCCAAGCTGGTATCGGTGGGAATCTGATATTTGGTGTACAGATCGCGGAAGTAGGTCAGGGCTTGCAAGCCAGCAGCCGAATTGATCGTTGCTTTGCTGCAATCGTCGCTATACAAACTGCCGCCAGCTGAATATAAAAAGGTAAAGTAGCTGATCCAGCCTGCGTTATCCCAGCCAATTGCAAAGCCTTTTTTATTGATTGTTTTGGATTTTTCAAGCACTTTGGTGAGTTCTGTCCAGTTTTGGGGAGCTTGCTGCATGCCAACCAAATCGCGCAGCAAATCGGTACGATAAAACATCCCCATCAGCGCAACGTCAAGTTGCAAGGCATAGACTTCGCCTGTATCCAAGATCAATGAATCTTGGAGTTGGGGCAGCATCTTCTGCTTAACCTCAGTCACGACTGCTGGATAGGATTTTTGCAAATCGATCATGCCGCCGAGTTTGCCAAACTCGATGCCCCATGACATGCCACCTGCCATCAAATCGGGGCCGCGATCGGCTGCAATTGCCTCAAGAATTTGGGTGTGGGCATCACTCCAAGGCAGGGCTTGCACTTTAATCAAGACCCCAGGATTTTTCTGCACAAAAAGATCTGCTGCTGCTTGAATCGAAAGCGCCTCAACATCGGAGCCAGTTGACCAAATGACCAAGGCTTTATCTGCCGAGTTAGCAAGGGCTGGAACTGCAGTCGGCGGCGTATCGGTGGGTAAACTGGTTGGATTGACTTGGGTTGGTGGGGTTGCTGCTTGACCACATGCAGCCAAGATCAGCAGCACGATCAAGCTGAATCCAAAACTTCGAACCTTGTGGCGTGATTGTGGGTGCTTCCAGTGCATAACGCTGACCTCCCTTGGCCAATACATGCATCGATGCAGGCTGTTTGGGCGTTTACTAGCTGTGCAGCGACAACCCTGCCCAAACATGCTAAGTATATATGGTGTCGCAAGTCCAGCGCTACGCTTGGGCAAGCACAATCTTCCTATTGCAGGGTAGGTAAGCGTGTTGGCATTACCTACCCCTAATGGAACGCCGCCCTAGACCCAATGGCCTAGCCCAACCACGTGCTAGAGTTCTGAATTCGCCTTGAGGAAGCTCAACACTTCGTCAACTTGGGCGAAGGCAATGCCGGTTACGGTATCGGCGCAGCCATAGTAAATCGCAATCCGGCCTGTGGGTGCATCAGTTAAGGCAGCACACGGGAAGGCCACATTTGGCACATCGCCAACGCATTCGTACAAGGTTTGGGGCGCAAGCAGATACGGCGCTGTGCGATAGCGCACTTTCCATGGCTGCTCCAAATCAAGCAAGGCAGCCCCAAAGCTATACACAAAACCATTGCACGAAGTCAATACGCCGTGATAGAACAACAGCCAGCCTTCGTTAGTTTCGATTGGCGTTGGGCCAGCGCCAATTTTGGTGCTTTGCCAACCGCCTTTGGTGCCCATCACAAAGCGATGTTTGCCCCAGTGTTCCATATCGGGGCTTTCGCTATAGTAAATATCGCCAAACGGCGTGTGGCCGTTATCGCTGGGGCGGCTGACCATGGCATATTTGCCATTGATCTTGCGCGGGAAGAGCACGCCATTGCGATTGAACGGCAAGAACGCATTTTCTAATTGATGGAAGGTTTCAAAATCGTAGGTGTAGGCCACACCGATGGTTGGGCCATGATAGCCATTACACCAGGTGACATAATAGCGATCTTCAATCCAACAGACCCGTGGATCATAGCGATATTCAAAGGCGGTTACTTCGGGATCGCCGGAAAATTGCAATGGCTCAGGATCAATTTCCCAATGAATTGCATCTTTACTAAAGCCACGGTGAATATTCATCACGCGGCGTTTATCATCGCAACGAAACACGCCAGCAAAGCCATCGTTAAAGGGCACAACCGCGCTGTTGAAAATACTGTTTGAGGTTGGAATGGCATCACGGGGAATAACCGGATTGCCGCTATAGCGCCAGACAACATCTGAATTACCGACTGGGCGTTCTTCCCATGGAATTGATGGGAGCGCACTTCCAAGCATAGTGGTGGATTGAAGCGTCGCTGCTTCCATAGCTGATACTCCTCCAAGGCAACCTATTTGGGCGGTTGCAAGCGTTGAACTGATTGGCGTTCAATTAGGCGCGGTCGCAGCGAAACTGTTGCTGGAGCCTGTTCCGGATACTCGGCTCGGTTGGCTAACAGTTGCACGGCAATGCGACCCATGCTGACCTTATCGATATGCATTGTGGTCAGGGCTGGGGCAACATGCTGCGCCAGATCAATATTATCGAAACCAATAATCGAGACATCGTGGGGAATTTGGCGCTGCAACGCTCGCGCCGCTTGGGTCGCGCCAATCGCCATCATATCGTTAGCACAAAAAAGGGCGGTAATTTGCGGGTGGCGCTGCAAGAGAATGCTGGTTGTATCGCTCCCTTCATGCAGGGTTAGTAAGCAATCGCCAAAATACTGCTCATGAATGCCATGATCATTGAGGGCTTGAATATAGCCTTTGCGGCGTTCGGCCAAGCTTGGGTAGGCCTCTTTGGTCGTGCCAATGATGCCAATATGCCGATGCCCATTGCTAATCAGATAGCTGACTGCATCATAGGCGCCGCGAAAATTATCGGAAACCACTGAATCGTAGATGTGTTCGTGCGAATAGCCATCAACTAAGACTGTTGGAATCCCTTCGCGTTGTAAGAGTTTGGTGATGGTTGCATCGGCGAATGCGCCGACCACAAGCACGCCGTCAAGGTGATCTTCGGAGAGTAAACGTGGCGTTTCTTGGGGATGATTCTCCATATCAACTGGCACGGTGGCGTACATTAAATTGATATGCATTTTACGGCAAGCAGCCTCGATGCCTGCGACAATCGGCGCATAAAATGGGTTGGTCAGCGGGCTATCATCGCCAAGCGAAGCCTTAACGATCACCCCTGCATTATGCAACGATTGTGAAACCAACTTCTCATGGTTCAAGCGTTTGCGATAGCCAAGATCACGGGCAATATCCAACACGCGGCGACGTGTATCGTCGTTAATCCCAGGCTTGTCGCGTAATACTAATGAAACTGTTGCCAACGAGACACCGCTTTGGCGCGCAATGTCTTCCATCGTGATCCGCTGCGTCATACATGTTCTCCTAGTCACCTTTGAATAGGCTCTCATGATGCCATACAATGCCGCTTTGATTCGCAAGCGACTTTATTGAAAAATTTAGATCGTTTCAGCACATCAATTCAGGTGATGATTTGGCTCAGCGGGAAGTGAGTTTGGGGCATGACCCAACTGTTGCTGGAAAATTCGCTAAATTTTATCTAAAATTTTAGTAGAATTTCACTAAATATAGCGCATCATAATTGAAATGTCAAGCTTAAATTTTAGTAATTATGCCCACATTTGGCGAGCGTTTTTAAGCTGGTTTGAGGGTTGGGTTTTAGATTGGCGGGCCATGCGGGGCTTAAACATTGGGTGCATGACAAGCAGCAAAAGCACGTTACAATATGAGCAAGAGCAAATGCTGCTCGTTGCGTTATCCAAGGGGTTTTCATGGATACAATTACACTCTTTGAAGCGCCCAAAGCTGCGCCAGCGGCTCCCCGCCGCCCTGCTTGGCTTAAGGCTCGCGCTCCGATAGGGGAAAACTACGAGGATGTGCATAGCCTTATGCGCGAACTCGATTTGCATACGGTCTGCGAAGAAGCCCATTGCCCCAATATTGGCGAATGTTGGAATCATCGCACAGCTACCTTTTTATTACTCGGCGATACCTGTACCCGCGGTTGTCGCTATTGCGCGATTGGCAAAGGCAAGCCCAAACCAATCGACGAGCAAGAGCCGCAGCGGATTGCTGCTGCGGTTGCCCACCTCAAACTCAAGCATGTTGTGCTGACCTCAGTCAATCGCGATGATCAAGCTGATGGCGGCGCGCATATTTTTGCTGAATCGATCAATTTGATTCGCCAGCAATTGCCCGATTGCAAGGTCGAAGTGCTGATTCCTGATTTCGATGGTAACTGGGATGCGCTGCGGATTGTGCTTGATGCCAAGCCCGATGTGCTGAACCACAATATCGAAACTGTGCCGCGTTTGTTCCGCAAGTTCCGGCCACGGGCTAATTTCTATCAAAGCCTCGAATTGTTGCGTTTGGCCCGCGAGCTTCAGCCATCTATCGTGACCAAAAGTGGCTTGATGGTTGGCGCTGGCGAGACTGACGAAGAAGTGCTGACGGTGATGGATTCCTTGCGGCGCTCAGATGTTGATGTCATGACAATTGGCCAATATCTCTCGCCATCGGGTGATCACTGGGCGATTGACCGCTATGTGCCACCAGAAACCTTTACCTGGTTCCGCGAGCAAGGCTTGGCCCGTGGTTTCCGCCACGTCGAATCAGGCCCAATGGTGCGCTCGTCGTATCACGCTCACGAACACGTCGCCGATTTGTAGGCGTTGGGGGTTGGGGAATGGTTGTTGGGGATCGGGTTTTGTGCCCGATCCCTTTTTTGTAGCTCTCTGCGTTAACAATATGATCCACGAAGCGCACGAAGGGCACGAAGGATCGGAACCGCGAAGATCGCGAAGGACGCGAAGGCTGTTTTTTTGCTACGAATTGCACGAAGCATTGATTGCTTAGGCCTAACCGAGCCCCGACCCCTAATAACCGATCGCCACAACTATGTTCTATGTTCATTGCTCTATGTTCTTAGCGCTTGCTTGAAGGCGCTCGTTTTTGGCCTGTGACTCATCGGCCATGGTCTGTTTGTACTCAATCAATTTGGCTTGCAAGGCGGCATCGGCGGTTGCCAAAATTTGCATTGCCAACAAACCAGCGTTTTTGGCTTGGCCAATCGCAACCGTAGCAACTGGTACCCCGCCAGGCATTTGCACAATCGACATCAAGGCATCAACACCCTGCAAATGACCAATCGGCACCGGCACGCCAATCACTGGCAATGGGGTATAGGCGGCCAGCATTCCGGGCAAGTGGGCCGCGCCGCCAGCACCAGCGATGATCACTTTGAGGCCGCGTTCATGGGCGGTTTGGCCATATTCGGCCATCAAGGCAGGCGTGCGATGGGCCGAAACCACCCGCATTTCATACTCAATCCCAAATTCTTGGCAAATGGTGGCTGCCGCTTGCATCGTGGCCAAATCTGAATCGCTGCCCATCACAATCCCAACTACGGCGCTCATGATTGTCCTTTCGCTTGAAATAAAAATGCCAAGCCTTGATCGAGGATGCCGCGCCTTTGCAGCACCCAACTCGTGCCTGACAACGTGAATGTATTCAAATTAAGCTGGTTCGGCCAGCACCTGTTCCAATTGATCCACGGCTGCTTGCGCTCGCGCCTCAACTTCGCTGAGATCAGCTCCCACAGCGGTGATATGGCCAATTTTACGGCCTGGCTTGGCGCTGCGTTTATCATACCAATGCACATGGACTTGGGGTTGCAAGGCGGTTTGAATGAGGCTGCTTTCCAAGGCTCTGCTGGTTGGCGCTAGCACGTTGACCATTACCGCGCTTTGTTGGCGCAACTGTGGATCGCCCAACGGCCAGCCCAGCGCCGCCCGAATGGTGTTTTCGAACTGCGAGCAATAGCTGCCTTCAATTGAATAATGGCCCGTGTTGTGCGGGCGAGGCGCAAGCTCGTTGACCAAAATCTGGCCCTTGCTGGTCAGAAACATCTCAACCGCCAAGATGCCTAAGCCGCCGAGCGCGGCTGCGGTTGCTTGGGCTACCTCGCGGGCTTGTTGCTGAATTGCCGCTGAGAAGGGCGCTGGCGCACGTACCACCCGACAAACCCCGCTTGGCTGATAGGTTTCAATTACTGGATAGACACATTGCTCGCCGTTGACCGAGCGAATAATCAAGGTTGCTAGCTCGGCCTCGAAGGGAACCCAAGCCTCGACAAACACCGGATTTTCGGGAAAACCCAAGGCTGCGCATGCGCTGGCAATCTCGTCGGCGCTACGAATTTTGGCAGTGCCTCGGCCATCGTAGCCGTTGCGCCGTGTTTTGAGCATCAATGGAAAGCCATGCTTGGCCCCAAATGCTTCAAGATCGCTCAGCGATTCGATTAAGCCCAAGGCTGGCACGGGCAAGCCTGCTGCTGCCAAGGTCAATTTCTGTTGGGCCTTATCCTCAATCAAGCCAAGGGTTGCTTGATCAGGCACCAGTTGCACCCCTTTGCTCGCGAGATAAGCTAGCTTTTCCGAGCCAATAAACTCGTTTTCGAGCACCACTACATCAACCGCTTGCGCAAATTGATCAAGCAAAGTCCGATCATTCCAATTGCCAACCACTGCTTTGCTGACCAGGGCTGCTGGCTCGTCGTTGCGATTGGCTAAAATAACGGTTTCAATTCCCAAGGGAATCGCCGCTTGCACCAACATGCGAGCTAATTGCCCGCCACCAAGAATGCCTAAACGTTTTGTCATAATGCCTTATTAGCTATAAGTTAATTTGATCCACGAAGGATGAATGGGCTATGGGCTTTTGGCTATAGGGTTAATTTGATTAAGTGAATGCCACCCAGCTTCCGATAGCCAATAGCCTCTATGTTCTCTGCTCTCTGCTCTCTGCTCTCTATTCTTCTCCCCGACCCTTGACCAGCAGCCCCCGATCCCCAGCTTCTAATAAAAATCAGCGAAGCCCTCGCGATCGAGGCGTTCGAGCATGGATTGAATTTTGGCCTGCGATTGGGGATAGGCTGCAAGCGCTTGGCTTAAACGCTGCAAGCCACTGCGAAAGCGTTGGCTGTCGTCGCCGCGCAATTTTGGCAATAATTTTTGCTTAACTTGCAAATCGAGCGCCGTATTGAGTGGCATAATGCCCTCGGCTCCTTCCAAATAGCGCCCAATTTCTTCGACCGCCCGATAGCCAAATGGATGCCCAAGCCCTGCCAAAATTGGCTGTAATTCGAGCAACAATTGCCATGCAGTAGCATCAAACGGACGCCGATAACTACTGCGCCACGCCACCAAATCGACTTCGGTTAGCTCGATCACATTCGCCCGATCAAGCAGTTTATCACTGAGGCTAAAGGTGCTTTCATCAACATTAACCGTGCCAATAATATGCACATTCAAGGGCAAACGTAGCGGGTTGCGCACGCTTTCGCCATCAACGGTTTGCGCCACTTCCTGCGGAATACCCAAATCAATGAGATGTTCGGCGGTTTCGAGCGCACTCAAAATTGGCGCTAAATAATATTCTGGCCGCGCCAAATTCAACTCATCAAGGCATACAAAATAGGGATAGGCCGGATCGGCGGCTGCGCGCAGCAACAAACGCAAGGTTGGGGTTGGCTGAAAGGTTTGAGTCAGCGCATTGAAATAGCCCAATAAATCGCGGGCGTTATGCCAATCGGGCTGCACCGCCACCGCCAAATAATAGGGATTATCGCTGTGCGGCGCGATTTGATGCACTGCATCAGCATACACTCTGGTCAAACGGGTTTTGCCAGTGCCCGAAATGCCTGGCAAAATCACCAATGGCTTAGTTTGCAGCGCAATGTGATACGAGCGCAACACAGCCTCGGGATAGATAAAACCACGTTGCCGAATGTTAGCGCTAATTTCCTCGATGCTTGGGCTGTTGAAGCCTGTGGCGTAACTTGGCCGCGCCTCGCGCACATGGCTCGGTGGCAATTCCCATTCTTCTTCGGCAATTTCCATAATTGCCTCGTTGAGCGGCAGCAAGGCCAAAATATGGTTAATCAATTGTTGATTAAACTGCTGGCTATCATCCAGCGCTTGCTGCCAAGGGTAGCTCCAGCCAGCCCACAAATAATTACTGGTACGATTGGCCAGATAATCATCGAGCCAAAGCTGCTGCTCTGCATGCTCGCCCCGGGTGTAGCGCACATCGGGCAAACTGCTGATTAATGGCTCCCACAGCACCCGCCCGCGATCCCAAACCGCTGCCAGCTCGCGTTTGCGCTTGTTCCACAGTTGAATGCCAACCAAAATCCGTTCTTCGCTGCCGCTGACCCCAAGGTAAATATGGCAGCCACGTGGAGGCCGATCGATCACCACATGATAATCTTCGATTGGATCACGCTGGCGGCCCCGATTGACCGCCCTAACCGATTTGGCGCTGACTTCATACAAGCCCCAAGTGTTGGGAAATTGGCGCGCAGCAACGGTGGCAAGCTGCTCGGTGATGGCAACGAGAATTGGATGCAACTGCTCTTGCACTGCATTCCAACGCTCGTTGACGCCCTCGACTTGCAAGCTTTGCAACGCTGCTGCATTCCATTGGATTGGCTCGTTTTGGCTCACAACTAGGCTTCCTTATCGCGGCGTTTGAGCAACCACGCCGTCAAGGCAAAACATGCCAGCGTATAGGCAATCAAAATAAACCAGGTCAAGAAAATAAAGCCAGCGTTATAGGAATAATTGACCGTCGGAAAGACTTCGCAGTTTTGCGGGAGCGGCGGGCCAACACACTTGCCGGTGTCGTATGGCTCGGTTAAGCCGCCAATCGAGCCATAGGCTTGCATCGCCCAACGACTGCCCACGAAGAACGAAAGCGGAGCCAAGGCTGAAGGCAATGGGAGCAACGCCAGCGCAAACACAATTTGTGGAATCAAGGCAAACGGAATGATGCTCATGGCTTTATCCGATGAGCTAACCGAGGCCGAAATTAACAAGCCAACGCCCAAGCCTGTTAGTGATGTAAGGAAGGTGGTGATTAAAAAGCCGCCCCAAACCCCAAACGGCGCATGGGTCACTCCAATGTCGAAATCGACCTTGAAGTTTAATATCACCATCAAGATCACGCTTTGGATGAGACATAAGCCGGAAAGCACAACGACTTTTGAGGCCAAATAGGGCACAATTTTGAGGTTTGCCAAGCGTTCGCGCCGATAAATCGGGCCTTCTTTGGTAATTTCACGCGCTGAGTTCAAAATGCCAAACCACACCGCAACCGCGCCCAGCAAGAACGGAATCATGCGCGCATCGGCGTAACGTGGGTCGTGCAAGGCATCGGCTTTGGCAACCAACAGCAAAATTAAGCTAATAATTGGTGCTTGCAAGAGCAAAATCGCCAAATTCCGCCGATCAGCGGCGATCAAGCGCAAATAGCGGCGGGTTAAAATGCCAAATTGACGCATTGCCGAAACTGGCGGCGGTTTGGGTCTGCCCGCTGAAGCCGCCGAGGTTGGAATCGACGTGCTTGCTTGATTTGGATAGGCGCCAGGCACTGCTGCTTGGGGAATTGGCGCTTGTGGCGGGGTCATCACTGGCACTTGGGGCGCCCGTTGCAGCCGTTCCCAAATATATTTACGATAGGCTTCTGAGTTGCGGAAGCGAATTTCCCACAGCTCAGAGAGCCGTGGCACTTGGCGTACTTGATTATTGTGTTGGCGCCATGTCTCAAATTCTTGCCTTAGCTCAGTCGTAATTAACGGATGGTTCGGGTCGGCATCGCCCTCAAGCTTGGTGTAAATATCGGCAAAATCGCCTGAGGTAACATTAAAAAATTGCAGCGCTTCGCTGGGCGGCCCAAACCAAACCATGCGCCCATCGGCCATAAACACCACATGATCACATTGGGTGATGTTGGCGGTGGCGTGAGTCACCAAGACAATTGTGCGCCCTGAATCGGCCAATTGGCGCAAGGTGTACATCATCTTCTTTTCGAGGCCCGGGTCAAGCCCCGAAGTTGGTTCATCGAGAAAGAACAGGCTGGGGTCGGCCAACAGCTCGGAGCTAATTGAAACCCGTTTGCGCTGACCACCAGAAAGCTGATTCACCTGCTTGCCACGATGGGCGCTCATCTCAACATCTTTGAGCACCCGATCGATGCGGGTTTCGATTTCGCTGCTGGCAGTGTCAGCGGGCAGCCGCAACTTAGCGGTGTAGCGCAAGGCCACATCGACTGGCAAGCTGCTATGCAAAATATCGTCTTGCGGCACGTAGCCCAAAATGGCGCGATAGGCATCGAAGTTGGCATAATAATCATCGCCATTGACCAAAACCGCACCTTTGTTGGCCCGATTGTAGCCCGACAGTGCGCCCATCAAGGTTGATTTGCCTGCGCCTGAGCCACCAACCAGCGCAATAAACTCGCGTGGCTCGATTACTAGCGACACATTATTAAGGATGACCCGATTGCCGCCGACCAAGCGCACCAACGAATGGGCATCGATCCGCAAGGCTCCGCGTTGATCGAATTGATCAAGCGACATGCCATCGTAGACCAATTTAAATGGCCCGACTTGAATCACATCGCCGCGATTCAAGCGGGTTGCATTGATCCGATTGCCATTAACAAAGGTGCCGTTGGTGCTACCAAGGTCGCGCACCTCGTGGCCACCTTGGATGGCGCGAATTTCGGCGTGGTTGCGCGAGACTTGAGGATTAGGCAAATTGAGCGCTGAGCCTTCGCGGCCAATCGTGACCGCAGGCTTATTGCTTAAATCAAAGCGGCTGACATGGCCAACCTCTGCTGGTGGCGTGGCAACCTGCTGATTGCGATAGGTAAGGGTAACAAAGTTGCCAGTTACTGGGTCGCCAATCCGCACCGAATCGCCATCATTAAAACTATGGCGCGGCACGCGTTGGCTTTGAAACAGCAGCCCGTTGGTGCTGCCAAGGTCAATAATAACGTGGCGTTGGCCTTCTGGCTCGATGCGGGCGTGATGCGATGACACAAAGCGCGACGAGGCAATAATATCGTTATCGGGCTTGCGACCAAAGGTTATTGGCTGGTTGGCTAATGGAATCTGGCGGGGTGCCTGCCCAGTTTCTTGCACCTCTAAAAAGGCCATTGAGGAATGCAAGATGGTGGTAGCCCCACTGCCGAAGGCTGGGCTGGCTTGGTTTGGTGCGGCCTGTTGGGCTTTCCCACAACTTGGGCAAAACTTTGTATTAGGCTGAATGGCAGCACCGCAGTGAATACAGCGTGTCATCATTCCCCCTTAAATGCCAAGCTTCATGCAGCACGATTAACGCTATCTAGTGGCATGGATGAAGGCTGTGCTATAATCGCAGCATGTGAGCAGACTCAAACACGCGCATTATAGCACACTGCTCCAGACCACAACCGTTCCTGCCGAATGGGAGGTTGCTCGAATGAGCCTTGCAACGCCTACTGGCGCTCCATGCCCACGCTGTCATCGTCTGGTTGATGAAACGGCACGTTTCTGTCGTCATTGCGGGTTTCCGTTGCGTTCAGTCGCAACGCCGCTCGCAGCGCCAGAACCAGCCGTGGCCGCCGAGCCGATGGATTATGAAGAAGTTGTTTTACCAGCACCACGCCGAATTCAGCTTGAAGGCGAGAAGATTAGCCTGCGAGCGTTGGAACAGATGGTGCATGCTGGCGTTGAATGGTGGCAGATGCGCCTGCAAACTGGTGAGGCAACCAGAGAAGAAGCCATCACCAGTATTGAAGAGTTGCGCAAAGCCCTTGGGAGCGTTAGTCATCAGTTGGCTCAAGGCCGCGAAACAATTCGCATTACCACCACATTAACGCCAGCCCGCCGCTTTCCGCTTGGCTGCTCGCGCTGCGGCAAGGGCAATCGGGTCAATGCACGCTATTGCATTGCCTGCGGTAATCCGTTGGTGGCCAATGCAGAAAAGGTCCAGCCTATGTCGCAAACACTTCGCTATACTGTTGGCTTGCTTTCCGATGTTGGTACGCGTCGTTCAGTCAACCAAGATTCTGCCTTGGTCGAGCAGTTTCGCTTGCGTGATGGCACGCCGGTGATCTGCTGTTTGGTGGCCGATGGCATGGGCGGTGCCCAAGGTGGCGAACGGGCCAGCGCCTTGGCCAGCCAAACGATTGTCAATCATCTGCGCGATTATAGCCGCAACGTCGATCGCAGTTTTGATGGCTGGCGCGATGTGGTGCGGGCGGCAATTGCTGCGGCCAATAGCACAATCTTTCGCGAAGCAGAAGTTAAATCATCGCTGCGTGGCATGGGCACGACGGTCGTGGTAGCCTTGGTCGTTGGCGAAAAAGCTTGGATTGGCAGCGTTGGTGATTCGCGGGTCTACCTGATTAACCGCAAAGGGGTCAGCGAAAAGACCCAACAAATTGCCCAAATTACTGTCGATCACACGATGGTGGCGCGCTTGGTGGATATTGGCGAGCTAACGCCCGAGGAAGCACGCACCCATCCCCGTCGCCATGTGCTCTACCGCTCGGTTGGAGTCGAAGCCACGGTCGAATCGGACATGACCGAGCAACCGCTTGAGGCTGGCGATTGGCTGTTGCTCTGCTCCGATGGCTTGATTAACGAGCTTTCGGATGAAGAATTGCGTGATGCAGTCTTTGAAGCGTCATCACCGCAAGCATGTTGTGGCAGCTTGATTGCTATTGCCAATAGCCGTGGAGCACGCGATAATGTAACGGTGGTGCTGTTATCTGCCGAAGAGCGTACCAACCAGCAGCATTAGTGGCTTGGGGCTGAAACTAATTAAAGATTGAACGCGTCTTATGCTGTGACGGCCTTACGCCAGCGATCACATTCTGATCGTTTTGTCACGATTCTGGGCGCTTTTGAGCGCAACATCGTGCTATAATCGCGCTGAGTTGCTGATACGAAGGATTTTCTCCATGAGCGATTTGTTATCTGAAGAAAACTCAAAAACAGGTGCCTTGCCCCCTGAGTTGATTTTGGGCTATCGCTATTTGCTCAAACAACGGCTTGGCCAAGGCGGCATGGGGGCTGTGTATTTGGCTTACGATCAGCGCCTTGATATTGATTGCGCGATCAAAGAGATGAGTACGGGCCTGCTCAAAACAGAAGATGAGCGCGAGCGCGCCCGCAAATCGTTTCATGAAGAAGCAAAATTGCTGGCCCGTTTGAATCATCCCAATCTGCCGCGTGTGACCGATCACTTTAGCGATCACGGGCGTGAGTATTTGGTGATGGAGTTTGTGCCAGGCGAAACCTTAGCCAGCATTCTGCGCAATAGTCCGCCGCCATGGCCAGTCGCTGATGTGGTGGCGTTTGCCGAGCCACTGACCGAGGTGCTGCACTATTTGCACAGCCGCACCCCACCAATTATCTTCCGCGATTTGAAGCCTGCCAATATTATGCGTACTCCCGAAGGTCAAGTAAAATTGATCGACTTCGGGATTGCGCGCTTGTTTAAGCCTGGGCAATCGCAAGATACCCAAGCCTTTGGCACAATGGGCTATTCTGCACCTGAGCAATATGGCACTGGCCAAACTGATGCTCGCTCCGATGTTTATGCCTTGGGCGTGTTGCTGCATCAACTGATGACTGGCCACGATCCAATTGCCCAGCCTTTCAATGTGCCGCTAGCGCATACGATCAATCCAGCAGTGCCCGAGGCAATCAGTTCGGTGTTGATGACGGCTATGAGCCATGATCCGCAAACTCGTTTTGCCTCAATGGTTGCCTTGCGTCGCGCGCTATCGAATGCTTCGCAACACAGTGCTGATGTGTATGTGGCGCAACGCCCAAGCACCTCGGCTTTGCCCAATGTTGGCTATGCCCAATCAGCCCAAGCACGGCCAGTGTCGCAGCCGTATGGTCAAACTGGCTCGCAGCCGTATGGCCAAACTGGCTCGCAGCCGTATGGCCAAACTGGCTCACAGCCGTATGGCCAAACTGGCTCACAGCCGTATGGCCAAACTGGCTCACAGCCGTATGGCCAAACTAGCTCGCAACCCTATGGGCCGCCAGTGGCGCAACCCTATGCGCAGCCCTATACGCCGCCAGCACCGCCGATCTATGCCCAACCTTTTACGCCGCCAGCACCGCCGATGCATCCGGCAACTCACCATTTGCAAGCTTCCAGCGTGCCGCAAGCTAAAACCACGGGCGTTGCCCAAACCGCTCAAGTTATGGGCTTTTTAAGCCTCATTATGGTGATTAGTGGCTTTTTCTATGAAGATATGGGTTATGAAACAGCCTTGTTAATGGCTGGCTTTGGTGGCTTTGCTGGTTTTGTCTCATTGATTGTGAGTATTGTTGCGGTGAGTTTAAAAGCCACCCGCGATTCGCGCAAAGGTCGTTCGCAGGCAGTTCGCGGCCTAATATTTGCAACCGTGGCGATGGTCTTAGCGTGTGTGGTGATGGGAATTATAGGTAGTCTCTCAGATAAATATTAAAGTCCTTTTTTGCGTTCTTGTGTGCTCCCTTGTCGAAGGAGGAAGTATGAAGTGTCCAAGCTGTGGACATACGAATGATGGTAGCAACCGTTTTTGTGAATATTGTGGCGCCCGGCTTGATCCCGCGATGAATCAAGAAGCGACCCAAGTTGGGGCAGTTCCCAATTTGCATACTGATCAAAGCTATGATGCCCCAACAATGTTTGTACCAGCCGATCAAGCTCCTCCTGCTCCACCAGCCCAAGCGGAGCCAGCGGCAAGTTCGCTCAACTGTCGTGAATGTGGCTATATTAATCAACCAGGCGATCGCTATTGCGATCAATGTGGGGCTTCGCTTGAGGCGCCAGCGGTTGCTGTCGGTGTCGATGTGGCGCCCGTTGCAACGCCTGTGCCAAGTGCTAGCGAAGCGGTTACGCCACCAGATGGTGTGCCAGCAGTGCAAGTAGCCGAGCCAAGTTTAGCCGAATTAACCAATGTTGCGCCCGATGAGGAGTTGCCAACTGTGCCAATTGAAGACCAACAACCATTTTCAGCGCCAAGCAACGAGTCCGAGCCAGTTGTGGCTGCAACCGAAGAGCCTGTTGCGGCTCCCATCATCGAAGCCGAAGCTGTGGCGGCTAAAGAAGAGCCATTCGATTCGCCAGTTGCTGAGGCTGCGCCTGTGCTGATTGCACCTGAAGAACCACGCTACGAAGACGAGCCAGTGGTTGCTGCCAGCCAAGAACCAGCCGTCGACGCTGCTCCCGCTATTGACGCGGCTCCGACAGTTGATGCTGAGGCCGTAGCCGCCGAACGAACGGCACTTGAAGCAGCAATTATTGAACAAGAAGATAATTTGGCGATGTTCGAGCAGATGTCAGCGCGCTATGCTGGCCGCGCCTTGCCTGCCCACATTGCAGCTGGGATTGAAGAAACCAAGACCAGTTTGGCCGAAGCCCAAGCCGCGCTTGCAGCTTTTGATCAAGCTCAAGCTGCCGCCCAAGCCGCTGCTGAAGCCGCTGCCGAGGCTGCTCAAGCTGCCGCATTGCCCGATCCAGCAGAGGTCGAGCGCTTAGAAACGGCAATTGCTGAACACCAAGATAACTTGGCGATGTTCGAGCAGATGTCAGCGCGCTATGCTGGCCGCGCCTTGCCTGCCCACATTGCAGCTGGCTTGGAAGAAAGCAAGCATGCCTTGGCCGAAGCCGAAGCCGAATTGGCCGCCTTGCTCGGTGGTTCGCCTGCTGCTCCGGCTGCTCCGCCAATTCCAGCGGCTCCAGTGAATACATACGATGCGCCAACGGTTGCAGCGGCTGCTCCCAGCGAACCAGCGCCAGCAGCGGTTGCTCCAGCAGAACCGGTGGCCGTGCCTGCTCCAGCGGTTGAAGCAACGCCAGCATGGGCCGCACCAACTCCAGCAGCGCCAGAACCAGCGCCAGCTTGGTCTGCTCCAGCAGCAGTTGCCCCAGCAACGCCAGTTACGCCGCATTTAGTGGTGGCTGGCAGCCAAGTGGTGCTCAATCTGCCAACCAATAAGCAAGTCTATGTGATTGGCCGCGAAGATCCAATTAGCGGCATCTATCCTGAGGTCGATTTGACCAACCACGGCGGCGAAGGTGGCGGCGTGAGTCGCCAGCACGCACGCTTGCACAACACTGGCGGCAATTGGACGTTGGAAGATTTGAATAGCACCAACTATTCAAAAGTTAACGGCCAAAAATTGGCTCCCCATGCGCCCGCCCCGGTCAACCACGGCGACCAACTGCAATTTGGCAAAGTTGTTGTAACCTTGCATTTGCATTAATTGTGAATCGACGGCCCGCGCTTATCAACACCGATAAGCGCGGGTTTTTTGTATTTGGAGGATGCTGATGTTGAATCCAGCTCAATTTCAGGTGTTAACCTTTGATTGCTATGGCACGTTGATCGATTGGGAAACTGGTTTGTGGGCGGCGCTTGAGCCAATTTTTGCTCGCTATGGAGTTGATATCGAGCAAGAAGCGGCTTTGCAATTGTATGGCGAGCTTGAAAGTGCGCTCGAAGCAGGGCCGTATTTGGCCTATAAAACCGTGGTTGCAACCGTGCTAGCGCAACTTGGTCAGCGTTTGGGCTTCACCCCAACTGCTGAAGAATGTCACGAATTTGGCTTGTCGGTCAAGCAATGGCCAGCCTTCGCCGATTCGCCAGCAGCCCTGCAACGCTTGCAGCAACGCTATAAATTAGCGATCATCTCGAATGTTGATGATGATTTGTTTGCTGCTTCGGAGCAACGCTTGGGCCTGAAATTCGATTGGATTATCACTGCCCAACAAGTGCAATCGTACAAACCTTCGTTGAATAATTTTCAGCGCGCCTTTGAACGTTTGGCCCTGCCGCAAAGCGCAATTTTGCATGTGGCTCAAAGCTTGTTCCACGATATTGTGCCCGCCAATCAGCTTGGTCTCAATACGGTTTGGGTCAATCGTCGCCATTCCAACCCTGGTTTTGGCGCAACCCCTATTGCCGAAGCCCAGCCCGATTTGGTTGTGCCCAGCTTGGCCGCCTTAGCCGATTCCTTAGGTTGTTAAATCAAGTGCCAGCACGCTTGTAAACGTGCTGGCATTGTTTTATTGAGCTTGAGCTGTTGCTGAAAAGAGCCCTAGTTGAGCACTAAGATCGTCGCTGATATAGGCATTAATCCGAGGATAGGCAAATTTTTCTGATTCGCTGAGATAAATTGAACGAAAGCCAAAAAATTGGCTAGTAAAATAGGTTAATGATGGATCGTATTCTTTATATAAATTAGCCTCAACTTGTTGCCAAATTAGCTTGAAATCATCAAATTGATTGAGATAGTTGATTTTTGCTTGATACCATTCCTCAAGCTCGAAACCCTTGGTTGCATGCCTAAAATTATAAATATAACTCTGAGCCATTAATTGCCATTGCACAAGGTCAAGGCTGAATAATTTTTTAAACCCATAACGTGGATCAAACATTAAATTGAGAATATTGCGATCAGCTACGGGAATACTGTTAAAACTATCCATATAGTGTTGAAACAAACCATCCATAACTTGATTGACTTCTAAAATATCCCAAACATGATTAACAATAAATGCTGGAATATTAAGCTTGTGCAGAATATTTTGGTAGCGATCAAGGTGTTGCTGTAGGGCAATGCTAGTCAGAATTTCAGGATCTATTTTATAGCCAGCAGCACTTAAGAGCATATTGCGCTCGCTAATATTACACTCCAAAAGTGCAGCAATACCCCGTACAATTGCCTCGGGAACCGTAATTTTGGCCCGCTTTTCAAGCAGCCGCTTATAAACTGGAAACTCACTCCAAATCGCTTGTTGAGAAAATGGCGAGCTATTCGTTTTAGGGTGTTTGCCATTACGAATCGCATCCTCTAAAGCGCGTTTATGCCGAATGCGGATTGTTTCGGCAACTTCGATAAAGCTATCGTTGGCGGTTGCTGCGTTTACTTGTTCGGTCATAATTTTCCTTTTTCAAGGACTCTTACCCTCGGTTTCATGCTGTTACAGCCTGAAATTAATGTTGCTATTATAGCAAATTTGGGTATTTTTCATGTTGCTATCTATATCATATTTTCATGTTGACTAGCGATAATTTGGCTTTTTCAAGCCGCTAAAATTTTGTTGGTTATGCTGATTTGAGGTTAGAAAATCTGTGCTGAGTTTAAATATATGTTGGGCATAAATCGCCCACATCCATCAGCGTAGAAAAATGGATGCGGACGATTGTTGAATGAGTGTATTTAGGTTGATTGGATTGTGCTATGCAGACTTGGGGCGATTTAGGCATAAAAATCTGGCAGCGTTTTGAGAGCTTGCCATTGCTGATGGTCGTGGCCGAAAATGACTAGCTTAATTTGCTCTTGCTCAACCAGATCAAGCAACTTGATCGTACTAGCTTGAATCGCTGCTGCATCGGGGTTTTCAGGATCAGCTTTATCGCGGATAAAATCGGCGCTGAATGGCACAGCGTCAATTGGCAAGAGCACTGCTCCAGTTTGTGGCAGCCGCACCAACACCGATTGATGACCAGCCACATGGCCGCTGGTTTCAATCAGCTCTAGCCCTGGCAGCAGCTCGGTATCGCCATCAACCAGGCGAATTCGTTCGATTGGTTGCTCCCATTGTCCGCGATTGGCTGCAAAGCGAGGATTGCTTTGGGCATCGAGGTGATGCGCTCGTTGCACGATGTATTGCGCGTTGGGGAAGTGCGCATGTCTGCCAGCATGGTCAATATCATAATGGGTCGAAATAATCGTATCAATGTCAGCTGGCTGGAGGCCAATGCGCGACAACTGCGTAATCACATCTTGTCCATTCGCAAAATCGGCTGCCTCTTCAGGCATAAGCTCGGGCAACCCGGTGTCGATCAGGATATTCTGGCCAGCGCTGGTTTGCACCAGATAGCACACAATTGGAATCTGATATTCGGGCATATCCCCAACTTGCATCAGATATAAACGCTGTGGCGTATGTTGGTTCATTATCACAGTTCCCTTCGCAAAAAGTGGTCAATAGTAGGCATCACGATGAAGATTAGACCAAATGTGCTATCTTTTGTCAATGCTTGAATTAACGCATCTGCGTAATTCTCGGTATAGTATTGAGTAGCGCGGCGTTTGCGCTAGCGATTGCAACTATGTATTCGCTGTGATCGTCTCGATAATAGACCGAACAGTGATAAACTGCTTGGCGATTGTCGTTGCTTAAAACACTGACATTGGCAATTACTGGGTTGCCCTAGGCTGGTTTGACATACTTATTTTTAGATTCAGCAGTTATGACCTGCATGCCGACTGTCGAGCTAGCAAGCATTTGTTGCCCAATGGTGGTTAATCGTCACTCATTGAAATCGTACATAGCAGAAGGATTTGGCGATGGCTGAGCATGTGCCGACAATTTTGGTAATCGAAGATGCTGTTGATTTGGCAGATGTGTTGGTGCGCGAACTCACTAATTTGGGCTATCGGGTTTGGCATGCTGCCGATGGCCGCACAGGCCTCAATTTACACCAGCAACATCAACCAGATTTAGTTATTTTGGATTGGATGTTGCCGCAGCTTGATGGCCTAGAGGTCTTGCGCACGATTCGCCAAACCAAATCGACCCCAGTGCTGATGTTGACGGCCCGTAGCGAAGAAACCGATTTAGTGGTGGGTTTGGAGCTTGGCGCTGATGATTATTTGACCAAGCCATTTGGCATGCGCGAGCTGATTGCGCGTGTGCGGGCATTGTTGCGCCGCGACCAGCGGATTCAACAATTGTTACAGGCCGATGGGCAACCAGCAACCGAAGTCTTGCGCTATGGCGAATTAGTGCTTGACCCACATTTGCATACGGTTGCTTTGCGCCAACAAGAGCTCGATTTGACTCCAACTGAGTTTGCGATTCTCGATTTATTGTTGCGCAACCCAGGCCGCGCATTTAGTCGCAACTACTTGCTCGATACAATTTGGGGCCAAAGCTATGTTGGCGGCGATCGCTCGGTCGATAATGCAATGCTGCGTTTGCGCAAAAAGCTGGCCGATTTTGGTGATGCAATCGAAACGGTTTGGGGCCTTGGTTATCGTTTGCAAGCGGAAGCACCACGATGAAGTATTGGCTGCGTTGGTATGCACATGCAGGGCTGTGGCGGGCTTGGCTCTATATGCTGCTTTTCGACAGCATGTTCTTAGGTAGCTTATTGTTGCTTGTTGAGTGGCTACCGGTTGATGTATATGTCTTGATGAATGGCGGCTTTTTTATTATTGGCATTGGCGCTGTGGTGTTTGGCTTGAGCTTGGCGTTCGCTGAAGGTGGCTTTTGGCGTACATTGTTGCTTGAGCTTGCTGCATGGGTGCTTGCGCTGATCAGTTTGACCTTGCTCGGCAGTTTTGTTTCGTGGTATGAACTTTCACGTCCCATGAGCGCATGGCAGGATGAATTTTATATCGCGTTTCCCGATATGCTGCTCTTTTTTAGCATCCACAATGTGACATTTATTGGAACCCGTTGCTTAATGTGGTTTTGGCGTTGGTGGAATCGCTTGCGCAAACGTTCGTTGCTCTGGACGTTGACCCATGATCAATTAACCATTGTTTTTATATTGATGGTGATCTTTGGGGTTACCGTGGCCGGGCTTTCGATTTATATGCGTGGCAATGAGTTGGCGAACTCCGATAATTCAACCACATTCTTGATTGAAAATGTCGTGCAATATTCGTTGCTGGGTTCGATCTATGGCGCGCTGATGATCGTCGGCCTGTTTATATTTTTGCCCGTGGCGATGATCCTTTCGTATATGTTGATTCGGCGGGTTATTCGGCGCATTGAAGCCTTGGCGATGGCTACCAATGCGTTGCGTGAGGGCGATTATAGCTCGCGGATTGTGGTATATGGCAACGATGAAATTGCTCAGCTCCAGGCTAATTTTAATGCCATGGCCGAACAACTGGATACGACAGTCAATGCCCTCAAAACCGAGCGCGATCGCGTCGCGGGCTTGCTTGATGATCGGCGCGCCTTAGTTGCCAGCGTTTCGCATGAATTGCGCACGCCAGTTGCGACGATGCGCGGCTACCTTGAATCGAATTTGCAAGCAGAACAACTATTAACGCCCCAAGTCCAGCGCGATTTGCTCGTCATGGAGCGCGAAACGCTGCGCTTACAACAATTGATTGAAGATTTGTTTTTGCTTTCGGCCAGCGAAGTCAGCCGTTTGACCCTCAACCTTGAAGCGCATGACCTAGCGCCCTTGATCAATCGCATTGTCCAAACCGTTCAGCCTTTGGCATGGCGCCAATCGCGAGTTGATGTGTTGGCTGAGTGTGCCGCCGCGCTTGATCAAGCATTGATTGATCCTCAACGTTTTGAGCAAATTTTGCGCAACTTGTTGCATAATGCCTTGCGCTACACGCCGCCTGGGGGCTTGGTGGTGGTGCAAGCACTCAATCATGCCAACCAGATTGAAATTTATGTCCGTGATACTGGTGTTGGGATCAACCCCACTGAGCTTGATTCAATTTGGCAGCGCTTTTATCGCGCCAACGATCAGGCCAACGAACAGCATCAAGGCGCTGGCTTAGGCCTAGCCTTGGTCAAAGAATTAAGCGAAGCTATGGGTGGCTCGGTTAGTGTTGAAAGTCAGCTGGGTGTTGGCACCAGCTTTTGCATTCGTTTCCCCAAAGCCGCGAAACCAATGCTTGCAAACGTTTCCTAGGCTCCTATATGCCTATAGTTATGGCCAATAGCGGTGGTGTATATTGACATGCTGCCTAGAACTCTGTAACCTATAGTGAGCATTCCACGTACCAACCCCAGCAAACCCGTTGTATGGAGAACAACCATGACCATTGTCCTTGATCAACGCTCCGATCAATCCCTTGCCGTCTATATTGACGGCGATTTGCAGTTTGATAGCCGTGATGAAGGGGTGTACCACGAGCTTTTGGCCTTGCCTGCGCTCGCATTAGCCCAAGCACGCCGCCCCAAACGCCAACTCCGAGCGTTGATTTGTGGTGGTGGCGATGGTTTTGTTGCCCGCGAATTGCTCAAATCTACAGCCATCAAGCAAATCGATTTGGTCGATTATGACCCAACGATCCTTGATTTGGCCCAAAATGAATGGCCTGAGCTGAATCAGCATGCCATGATCAACCCACGCTTAAAAGTGCATATCTGCGATGCAGTTCAATTCGTTGATCAGGCGGCACAGGCAGCCGATGAATACGATTTAATTATTTGCGATTTTACCGTGCCCCGCGATCAGATTGGTGCGCGCTTGCATAGCATCGATTGGTATCAGCAATTGGCCTATATTTTGCATCCTCAGGGTGTTATCGCAGTCAACGCGGCCTCGCCATCGCAAACGCCAGTTGCCTATTGGATGATTTACAACAGCATTCGAACTGCCAACCTGAATCCTAAGCCGTATCGTTTTTCGTTGCCCTCGTTTACCGAGGCTGGCTATGGCGATGATTGGGGCTTTTTTGTTGGTAGCCGTAAAGCGTTTCGCCCACGCGAGTTTGATCATTTGGCCTTGGCTGAGCCACGCGAGTTTTTGCACGATAGCGAGCAGCTTAAACGGGCTTTTGCCTTCCCTGCTGCATTGGCCGAAAAACGCGCCATCGCCCAACCAACCAAACTTGCCAGCGACGCGCTGTTGCATAGTTTATTCGCGCCAACGTGGGATGCAGCTAGCGGCACCGATTGGACGTCGCTTGATTTTGTGCATGATCCAGCGCCACTGCCCAAGCCGCATACCAGCGCAACCTTGATGCCAAATGCAGTTCAGCAAGCGTTGCAGGCCGATCAAGGGCTTGATGAAAGCCAAGTCTTTGAGCAAGTTGTGCAGGTGATGCCAGCCTTGCGGGCCGAGCAAACTAGGAGCATGGTTGCTGAATTTATCGCCAATCCACTACGCTTTCTGAATTCGCTCGATCTGCGGCGCTTGGTCGAGGCCTTATTGCGGCGTAGCCGCGAGTTGCCACGCAAATTGGTGGCCGAATTGCGCTTGTTGCGCCGTCATCTTCAGCGCACATGGGAAAACCCGCAATTGCTGCTTAGTCGGGGCTTGCGCATCGTTTCGGTGATTGCCTTGGTGATTATTTTGGCCAACTTGCTCCACCCAGATACGACCTACGCCAAAGGTGATACCTCGGCAGGTTCGGGCGCAACCTCCAGCCAATCGATGGTGCGCACAAACTCACCCTACGATGTGGTGCAAGCGCCGCCTTCAACGGTTGAAGGTCGTGGATTTTCGAGCGGCACCTATGGGCGGGGCAGCGTGATTGACGAATATGGCTCGGCCTATCCAACCCGTCGCTATCGCTACTATGGCTCATATTACGGTGGCAGTTCGTATCGCAACTACAACCGCAACCAACGCCCAAGCGAAGATCCCAACGAAGGCGATGCGCTCTATCGGCTGACTCCAGAGACCGATATTTTGGCCAATGGTGAAGTCGTGATTAGCTTGACTGATCAAGCATATTTGTTGCTAGCTGATCAAGTAATGACCGTCGTCGATGCAGAAGATGGCTTGCCAATTGTGTTTTTGCAACGCGACGAAGCCTTGGTTTGGCGCACCCATCGCGAGCTTGATCGCCAGCGGCGCGGGCTTGATGGCAGTGTCAAAGCCAAACAAGATTGGATCGATTGGGTCAGTTGGGCTGGCTTTGTGCCATGGCGCAACGATGATCAAGCAGAGCTGAACAATATTGTGCAAACCCGTGGCACGCTTGATCAAGCGATTAAAAGCTTGGGTTCGATTCCTGCTAATCAGCCAGCGATTCGGGTTGCCCCAACTGCTGGTGGCTTTCAATTATTCTCCAGTGTTTGGATGAATGCTGAAGGCACGTTGGCAATCTTAGAGCAGCCCGATGGCAGCAAGGCCTATCTTAACAAAACTGGCTGGTTCAGCGATAGCGGCTTAACCCAACCGCTGAGCGAGCCGTATCCAGAAGAGTTTCGCACCAAAGTTTTGATTCCGTTTTTGACCAAGCAAACAACTGAGTATGCAGCGATCAAGCAGCGGATTGAAGCCGATTTAACCAGCGTTAAAAGTGATTTGAGCCTGCTCAACTCGGATAAAACCGAGTATACCTCGATTCAAAGCAGTTATGGGCCAAGCGATATTGTCGAGTACGGCACGACCGAAATTCGGGTTGACGAAGCGTTACGCCGAACCAACGATGATATTGCGCGAACTGAGCAGTTGATTCAGGTCTTGAACGATCAACTCAGCGCATTGCCAAAACAAGACAATGCAGCCAAGAAGTTTTTGCAGAGCTTGAAATAATGCAGGTTGCGATTCTGCCCCAACTAACGATTGCCAGCAAGCTCGGCCAGCAGTGGGAGGCTTTAGTGCAAGCCAACCCTGCTGGCGGCGTGATGCAAAGCCTTGCCTGGAGCCAATTTAAGCAGCAGCGCGGTTTGCAGGTTGTGCATTTTGGCTTATTTGAGGCTGAGCAATTAATTGGTGGTATGCTCTGCACGATTCCTGCCCAAAGCGGGGTTGGTAGCAACTTAATCGCTGCTGATGGGCCAATTTTGCCCTGGCACGATCAAGCATTGGCGCGCCAAGGTTTACGCTTATTGCGCGAAGCTGCGGAAACGCATGCCGCTGAGTATGGGGCAATTGGTTTGCGGATCGAGCCACGGCTTGAGCGTCCAGCGCCCAATTTGTTGCGCGATTGGCGGCGTGCTCCGGTCGATATTTTGGCCCGCGAAACGCTGTATTTGGATTTGCAGCCCGATGAACAAAGCTTGCTGGCGGCGATGAAGCCCAAAGGCCGCTACAACATTCGCTTGGCGGCACGACGTGGCGTAACAGTCCGCATCTCGCATGATGTGGCTGATATTCCTTTGTTTTATCGCTTGATGGATGAGGCTGGCGAGCGCGACGATTTCTATGTTGAGCCGATTGATCATTTTAACGATCTCTTGGCGACGCTTGCTCCGCTGGGCCATGCCCATTTGATCTTTGCCGAATATGCTGGCCAAACCTTAGCAACCATGTTGTTGGTTACCTATGGTCAACGGGCAGTCTATCAATATGGCGGGATTAGCAACCAACGGCGTGAGCAGATGGCAGGCTACGCCTTACAATGGGCTGCAATTCAGCATGCCAAGGCTTTGGGCTGCAGCTGTTACGATTTTTATGGCTATGAACCAACAGGCGATCCCCATCATCCGTTTGCTGGCTTTTCGCGCTTCAAACGGGCCTTTGGTGGGCAAGCAATCGCTTTGATTGGCGCATATGATTATTATTTCACCGAACAATTAGCCGATGTCATTATTCGCGCAGTGCGCGAATTGGCATAGTTAATTGGTGTGAGGATGCCTTTTAGTGCTTCCGAGGAGGCTTAATGACTCAACCGCCACGTTTTGGCCGGATTCCGCCAGACACCGCCCAATTGGTTGCGGGCCTAGCCCAAACCGTTGCTGGGCAAGTTGTCACTGCATTGCCCAACCATGCTGGCCATGGCACGCGGGCCGCAGCAACCGAAATTATTTTGGGGATTGTGTTGCGCGACTGGCGCGAAAATGAAAACGTCTCTGGGTTATTGCCCGATGACGTGGCCGATTTACGTTCGTTTGTGCAGCTGGCGGCAACCCTTGCTGGCAACGATCTTGAAAATCAGGGCGCACCGGTGTTTCGGGCGGTCTTGACTGGATTGATGGAAGATTGGCTCGCCAATTGGAATGCCCCAGGCGATCCAGGCCCACCAGGTAAATACTAAGCACTTATGCGGGATAAAGCCCTCTTGATAGTTAAGGAGCATGCATGTCCTCTGAAACCATTTTGCCATTGTTGGGCCGGATTGCCGCCTCAATTGGTTGGACACTCGTCAGTGTTTTGATTTTTTATGGTGGCGCGCGCCTTTACGATTTGCTTGATCCAATTGATTATCGGGAAGAGATTAAACGGGGCAATGTTGCGGCTGCAATTCAAATGGCTGCGGTAACAATCGCCTTGGCTGCAATCGTTATTATGGCAGTGGCAACCTAACATGGATACACAAACCCAACCATTTTGGCAACGCTTCGGCATCTATACGCTTAGTCTTGGCTTGGGTGGGGCTATTGCCAGTTTTCTTTCGTTGTTGCTAGGCAATCTCATTTTTGGCCGTTCTAGTCGCGTGCTTACTGGTGGTATGCCAGTATTTCTTGTGATTATGATGGTTATTGTTGGGATTGCAGCTTATTTTATCATCAAGCGCTGGATGAGTGGCTTTGCTAGCTTTCTAGCAATTGGTGGCTGGTTTTTGGCGCACTTCATCGTTAATGTCATCGCAGTTGCCTTTTTCGATGCAGATATGTCGATTGTTTCCTATATCGTCACCTGGTTGATTATGGGAGCGCTTGGCGCACTGATGTTCAGTAATTCTAGCTTTGCCAAATCAATTGGCTTAGCTGGCGCAGGCACAGCAATCGGGGCTGGCATCTATGCTGCATCACGCAAAAACGAGGTGCTCAAGGCCTCTGGCTATGGGCGAATTCCGCCATCAACCGTGATTTTGCTGAACCAACATGTGCGCTTTACCAACGATGCGATCAATCAACTGCCACCGAATACCCCAGCCAATTTTCGCAAGATTGCCGTCGAAATCGTGCTTGATCGCGTGATTCGCGATTGGTGGTCGAACGAAAATACCGATGGATTAACCCCAACCGATGTCAATGATTTAGGCGCGTTTGTCCAACTGGCTTGGTTTGCAGCGCGTGGTCAAAGCCATATTCTGCAAGCAGAAGCGGTTTTTCGGGCCTGTCTGAGTGCATTGATGGATGATTGGTTTAATGCCTGGAATGCTGACGGAGTTGAAGGCGCACCGGGCTGGCAATACAATTCATGAGCAATTTCATCCAAGATCCAACCTATCCCGCTGCTGGGCGTCACCTACTTGCAAATTTAGGTGGCTGCTCAGCAGCAATCCTCAATGATTGCGCTTTGCTGCAAACTATTGTGATGCAAGCAGCAGCTGCGACCAACGCCACGGTGCTCGAAATTGTGGCCCATCAATTCACGCCCCACGGTGTTACCATTGTGGCTGTGTTAGGCGAAAGCCATGCCTCGTTGCACACCTATCCTGAGCACGGAGCGGCCTTTTGGGATTGTTTTACCTGTGGTGATCAATGCCAACCTGAAGCTTCACTAGCGGTGCTCGTTGCTGCACTGCATGCGACAAATGTCCATTCTCAGCTTATAGACCGTACTATCAGCGAAGTCACCCAAACAGCCCCCTAGACACTGGCTTAACGCTATGTCAAGATCATACTATCCCTTATTGCCCAGCGATCTTGATTTTAGCGAGGAGCCGTCATGCGTACTCAATATCCTATCAATGAAGCCCAACGGCTTGCTGCCCTGCAAAGTTATGGTTTGCTGGCGCGCCCGTATATCCACGAGTTTGATGAATTAGTGCGTTTGGCTGCATTGTTTTGTGCTACGCCAATTGCAATTATTTCGTTGATCGACCATAAATATCAGTATGTTAAGGCGGCGTTTGGCAGCCAGCTCAAAACCATTCCACGTAAATATTCGTGTTGTGCCCAAACGATTCTTGAGCGCGATCTCGTTGTTTATGATCAGGCAAGTTTGGCCCGAAAATTCGGCCATCATCCGTTGGTGCAGCAAGGCTTTCAGTTCTATGCTGGCATGCCGATTATTACCCAGCAAGGCTTTGCACTTGGTTGTATTGCTGTGATTGATCATCAAGAGCGCCAGCTGAGCGCCCAACAACGTGAGAGTTTGCAATTAATTGCGCGCCAGCTTAGCCATCAATTTGAGTTGTTTCGCCAAGTCCAACAGCTGACAACCTTGCCCCACGATGTCTTTCAATCGAGCCTCACCAACGATCCACAGGTGCCGAGCAAAACACCCTTGCTTGCCAAAATGAGCCAACAATTGCACAAGCCAATTCAGGCGATTATGACTGATAGTCAATTATTGGCTGAGCAGTTGCTTGAGGCTGGGGTTGGCGAATTAGAGCCAACTGCCCAGCACATTCAAGAAACCAGTACCCAGCTTTTAGCTTTAATCGACGATATGATCGATTTGGCTAAGATTGAGCATGGCCAACTTGCTGTGCATACCGAAGAAGTATGTTTGGGGCCGCTGATTGATCAATTGAATGTGATTGTCGGGCCGCTGATGGTGCGCAACCACAATTCGTTTCATGTGCAAATTGCCACCCGCCACTGTGTTTTTTGGAGCGATAATCGGCTGGTACGCCAAATTCTCGTCAATGTGGTTGGCAATGCTGCCAAATTTACCCACGATGGCTCGGTACGGATCGAAGTAACGGAAGAAATACGCAACGAACAGCCATTTTTAGTCTTTCATGTACTCGATACCGGCATTGGCATGACTCTCGAACAGCAAGCATTATTGTTTCAGGAGCCGTTACCCGCCAGCAAAAGTTTTAGTAATCACCCAAGCACTGGCTTGAGCTTAGCAATTAGCAAGCGTTTGGCGTTGCTGCTTGGCGGCGATATTACCTTCAGCAGTAATCCTGGCATTGGCAGTCATTTTACCGTCTACCTGCCATTGAAAGTCAGCGCCGAGCTTCATCAAGCCTAAGCCAAATGTTCTGTAGCAAGTGCTTTGCTGTTGCCAAATCGGTCGTATCCTTCCCTACTGCCGCCAGCGGGAAGGATAGCGATTGTTTGCTGACCTCAATATCAGGATTCTGGTACTTCAGGATCTAACCCCAATTTTACTCTCGTGTTCTCGCCTTTCGGGCTGCCTGCTTTCTGAAGGCTGACCTCTACGTCATCGTTTTTGAATGCTGCCTAATCTCAGTTATTCGGCCAATGATTTATGCTATACTCGCAAGCGCTGCATCGATTTTGTCCCTCTGTTGCAGAGAAAATCTAGCCCTGGTTAATTGCAAAGAACAGTGTTGTTCATGGATGTTGCTATCAACATCCCCTAGAAAGGAGTGATTTCGATGCGAGATAGTCAGTCTGTGTTTGCTGCTGCCAAAAGTGCCACCATGCAGGTGGTGCAGGCCGAGCCGTTGAATGCTGGAGCGCCCTTGGATGAGCTAGTCAATGCCTATATTCAGCCAAATAGCCAATTTTTTGTGCGCACTCATGGCACGGTTCCAACACTTGATCCTGAAACAACGAGCATTACAATCCACGGCTTAATTGCCGAGCCATGGAGCATTAGCGTTGGCGAAATTAAACAGCAATTGCCCTATGTTGAGCAAGTTGCAACCTTGCAGTGCGCTGGTAATCGCCGCCAAGAAATGCACGCCTACAAAGCGATTTATGGTGAATTGCCGTGGGGTGCGAATGGCCTCAGTACGGCGAGGTGGGGTGGCGCACCCTTGCGGGCTTTGCTTGAGCACTGCGCTATTCAGCCTGCGGCCAAGCATTTGCTGGGTTTGAGCTACGATCAGGTGGAGCGCCACGGCCAAACCTTTGGCTATGGCGGCTCGATTCCACTCAACGAGCCGATGATCGAGCATGCGTTATTGGCCTATACGATGAATGGCGAAGCCTTGCCTGCGCTGCATGGCGGCCCGTTACGTTTGCTTATTCCTGGGATTGTAGGCGCACGCAGCATCAAATGGTTGCGTTCGCTTGAATTCAGTGCTGAGCCATCGCACAACTATTTTCAGCGCCGGGCCTATCGTTTGGCTCAAAGCAGCGAGCCTGAAGCATGGCACAAAGCTCCGATGTTGCACGAATTGCCAGTCAATGCGGTGGTTTGCCAACCAGCGCCAGACCAAACCTTGGCTACTGGTGTCATCACCCTTGCGGGGTATGCAATTACTGGCGGTCAAGCGCTGATTGAGCGGGTGGAAATTTCGCTTGATCAAGGCCAGCATTGGCAAACCGCCAATTTGATTGACGAGCCAAAACTTGGCTGCTGGAGTCGCTGGCAAGCTGATTTAGAACTGGTTGCTGGCGAGTATGAATGCTGGGTGCGCGCTACCGATACGCTTGGCCAGCAACAGCCTGATCAGCCAGCATGGAATGTCAAAGGCTATCATCACAATGCCATCCAACGCCTCCACCTAACAGTTCGCTAAGCCAACGATCATCGCTTGCACGAATGCCAGCGATGATCGCTAAAATTGCTGCTCTAAATGCGGTTAAATCAACCGAATTCCTATCAGCGCGTGGTACTATAGTTGCAGAAGCAAATCGAGCGTCATCACGGCTGTGTAGAAGACGCGACACGTAGGGCAACGAGGAAATCTTTCATGCACGAAACAACACTCGTGTCACGCTCGGCGCAAGGATTGCGCTGCGAGGTATGTCAATGGCGCTGTCTACTCGCTGATGGTGAATGGGGTCGTTGTGGGGTGCGCCAACGCCAAGATCAGGCAATTATTGCCCATAACCATGGTTTAGTTTCAGCAGCAACAATCGGCCCAGTTGAAGATTATGGCTTTCGCCATTTTTTTCCTGGCGCGAGCGTGTTTGCGATTGGTGGTTGGGGCACGTCGTTTCCTGCCCACCACGATGCTGCCTATCACGCGCATATTCCCGACGATCCCGCCAAACAACGCTCGATTGATCCTGAGCGCGTGGTGGGCTTTTCGCAAGAACGCATGACCAGAGGCGTGGTTTGGGCCTATAACGAGCCAACCATGAACTTTGAGCATGTGTTGGAAACTGCCCGCTTGGCGCGTTCGACCAGCCGTATGACCGGCATGGTGACCAATGGTTTTTGGTCGAAACCAGCGATCGATCAGCTTGCACCCTATATCGATGGCCTGATGTTGACGGTCTATGGCTTGAGCGATGCCAGTTACAAAGCATTAACTGGGGTTGAGCAATGGCAAGGAATTTTTGCTGGGGCTGAGCATGCAGTCAAACGCTGGGGTTGTCATCTTGAAATAACCACGCCCATTGTCACGGGTGTGAATGATAGCACGGTGGAAATCGAAGGCATTGCGCGCTGGATTAAGCGCAAATTCAATGGCCTGATTCCTTGGCGCATTATTCCGAGCCGCGATGCAGATACCAACGCCGCAACCTCGGTGCGTAAAGTGGCCCAAGGCTTGGGCTTGCCGTTTGTTTATGGCGCGCAACCAACCGAAACCACGCGCTGCCCCAAATGCGAATGGGCAGTGATTGAGCGTTTCGATGGTCAGCCGCGAGTCGTTGGAGTTAATGAAAGCCATTGCGAAAATTGTGGCAGCGAAGTCTATATTCGCTCATCGCTCTTCAAACGCAATAAATTAAATGACTAAACGAGCTTAGGAGCTTGCCGATGCCCAAACAAGCAGCAGTCAGCGCCCACGATCCGTTAATTCTTTTGGCTCGCCAAGCAGTGACTTGCTTTATTCGTCAAGCAGAAATTGTGGCTATGCCTGATCCGTTGCCCGTTGAACAGCGCGAGCCACACGGGCTATATGTGAGCTTGATCAAGGCTGGCCAACTGCGGGGTTGCATTGGCCATGTTCGCCCCAAACAATCGTCGCTGGCCAAAGAAGTGATTTATACCGCGATTGCTGCCGCTATGCACGACCCACGATTTAGCCCAGTCAGGATCGATGAGCTTGATCAGTTGAACTATATCGTTGATGTGGTTGAGAATCTAGCGTTGCTTAAAAACATTGATGCTCATGACCCAAACGTTGCTGGTTTGCGCGTCGTGCGCGGGCGCAATCAGGGTGTGGTGCTGCCCAACATCAGCGGCATTACGACCTTTGAGCAACAACGCCAACTTGCCTATCAACGTGCTCAGCTTGCATTAGATACGCCTGCAACCCTTGAACGCTTTCAGGTTAGGCGCATTATTGAGTTATCAGGTAACTATCAGCTAACTGTCAGCTAAGCAACGACCACTCTAATTTGCAGATTTGTCAAAGCAGCATATAATCTAGCAGCCATCATCGTACTAGGCCGCAGCTAAAACACGTAGTGATCAACCTGCTCGGCAAAGGTCATGGGTCGGCCATGCTTAAACAGCTATTGTGCTGGGCTGCAACAAGCAGGATACTTGCAACTGCGGCTAGCGAAAAATCGATTTCTAAAACCGTGATTGATGGCATATCACTTGCATTGCACAACGCTGTGTGAAACAAAGCATAAACTCACTTGGTATTTGAACTTTCTTATTTGAGGAGCGCCTTGGTATGTTGACTGTCGTGTTCTGGGCATTTATGTTGCTCTGCTGTGCTATAGCTCCAGTGATCATCGGCTTGCGCAACTTTAGCGAACCAAGCGATGTGCAATTCGACGTAAATCAGGCCTCAAACCAATAATGTATGTACATTGACCAAATACTCACAGCGGCGTATACTACTGCTATAACCCAATATCGCTGAATGAAGGACGCGGAAGAGTATCCCACTGGGATCGCCGACGAAGCAAATTACGGGTAGCCAACCCGTTGATGAATCTTTCAGGCTCCAACACCGTGTCTCGACAGCGCTCTGGAGAGCAAGCATTTACTTGCACCGATGGAGTAACTTGCAGCGCAAGGAATCTCTCAGGTCAATGGACAGAGATCAGGCATTTTCTATGTCGCGATCTCTTTTTTTATTTAAGCGATGTGCTCATGTGGCGTTATATCGTTTCTGCCGCCGCCGATGGCGCAACCAATATGGCAATTGATCATGCGTTGGCGCTGCATGCCAATCAATCGGCCTACCCTACCCTGCGCATCTACCGTTGGCAGCCTGCCTGCCTCTCAATCGGCGCATTTCAGCCCTATAGCGATGTTAATGTAGCGGCCTGCGAGCAAGCCCAGATCGAGATTGTGCGCCGACCTACCGGCGGGCGCGCAATTTTACACGATGCTGAATTAACCTACTCTGTCACAGCCCCCAACAGCAACCCCTTGCTTGGGGGTCGTGTTTTAAGCACCTATCGTACAATCAGCCATGGCTTATTGGTTGGTTTGCGTCAATTGGTCAGTAGCGTCGATTGGGCTAGCGGCGCCAGTGATGCGCCAAAATCCGCCGCTTGTTTCGATACCCCAAGCGATTTTGAGCTGACGGTGGCTGGACGTAAATTGGTTGGCAGCGCCCAAACTCGCACTCGTGGCGCAATCTTGCAACATGGCACGGTGCTGCTCCACGCCGATCACCAGCAATTAAGCAAGGTTTTACACCTGCCAGCTGAACTTGATGCGGCGGCGTTGGCCGAGCGCTTGATTGCGCTCGACGAAGCAGCTCAACGGCCCATCAGCTTTGACGAGGCACAGCAAGCGATTGTTGCAGGCTTCGCTAGTGCTTTCAATATTACATTGCAACCAGACCAACTGACCGACCAAGAGCAGGCTAGTGCTGAGCGTTTGCGCGCCGAACGCTATAGCAACCCTGCATGGTTACAACGACGCTAAGTGATTTATGAGGTTTTTTGATGAAACAAACACCACTCAACGCTCGCCATCGCGCCCTTGGAGCCAGAATGGTCGAGTTCGGCGGCTGGGATATGCCCGTGCAATACGCCGGAATTATTGCTGAACATAAGGCGACCCGCGAAGGCGCTGGGCTGTTTGACATTAGCCATATGGCACGCTTTTGGGTCACTGGCCCCGATAGCGAACGCTTTATTCAGTTGATCGATACCTTTGATATTAGCAAAACTGCCATTGGCCAATCCGATTATGGGATTATGTGCTACGAAGATGGTGGGATTGTCGACGATATTTTTACCTACCACCTTGGCCCCGATGAATGGATGGTGGTGGCCAACGCTGGCAACGCCGAAAAAGATTGGGCTTGGCTCAATCAACATACTGCTGGCTACGATGTGGTGCTGACTGATCGCTCGCAAGAATTGGCGATGATCGCGCTGCAAGGGCCAAAAGCCGAAAGCTTGTTGGCTGGTTTGACCGACGCTGATGTGGTCAATTTAGCTTTCCACGGCATCACCAAGGCTACGGTTGATGGGGCTACTGGCTATATTTCGCGCACTGGCTACACTGGTGAAGATGGTTTCGAGTTGTTCTTGCCTGCTAGCGAGATCGAACGGATCTGGGATCGGTTGCTGGAAGCTGGCGCTACGCCAATTGGCTTAGGCGCACGCGATAGCCTACGTTTTGAGCCAGGTTTGGCGCTGTATGGCCATGAAATCGATCGCGATATTAATCCATATGAAGCCAAATTGGGCTGGGTGGTGAAGCTGGATAAAGGCCCGTTTATCGGCTCGGAAGCCTTGCAGGATATTAAGGCTCATGGCGCTGCTCGCACCTTGATTGGCCTAGAAATGACCGGACGCGGGATTGCCCGCCAAGGCTACCCAGTTGTGGCGCTTGATGGCAGCGAATTGGGCGTGGTGACGACAGGCATGCCCAGCCCAAGCTTGGGCAAAAATCTGGCCTATGCCTTGGTCAAAGCTGGCAGCGTTAAAGTTGGCGCTGAAGTCGATGTGCTGATTCGCGATAAGCCAGTGCGCGCCAGCGTCGTCAAAATGCCATTCTACAAAGCACGCTACAAAAAATAGCTTGCTCTTGCATAAATAGCCGCTTTGGTTGATAGTAGCGCCCAACAATCTATACTGATTGTGCTGTTTTGGCGTTATTGAAGGAGGACCACCACATGTCCAATGTACCAAGTGACTTGCTGTATACCAAAGAACACGAATGGGTGCGGATCGATGGCAACACAGCAACCGTTGGCATCAGCCATTTTGCCCAAAGCCAGCTTGGTGATGTGGTATTTGTGGAATTGCCCGATGTTGGCAAGACGTTTGAAACTGGCGAATCGTTTGGCACGGTTGAGTCAGTCAAGGCGGTTTCGGAAATTTACGCGCCACTTAGTGGTAGCGTTGTCGAGATCAACAATGAAGTCATCGATGCGCCAGAATTGGTCAACGAAGATCCATACGGTGATGGCTGGTTGGCTAAATTTGAATTTAGCAGCGAGCCAAGCGGCCTGCTGAGCGCCGCTGATTACGAACAATTTATCAAAGAAGAAGCGGATAAGTAGAAGTCAGAAGTCAAAGTTCAAAAGTCAAAATAGCCGAAGCTCAACCTCTGCTATTTGACCAAAGTATTTAACGCTGAGAAATCAAAAGGCGATTGGAATAACCTCAAGGCATTCTGCCTTTTGCCTTTTGCCTTTTGATTTCACCATAAGGTGAAACATGAGTCACTACATTTCGATTACCGAAAGCGAACGCGCAGAGATGTTGAAGGCGATTGGCGTTGCCGATGTCGCTGATCTCTTTGTCGACGTTCCCGCTGATCTTCGGTTTCCAACGCTCGATCTGCCCGCCGCGCTTGCCGAAGGTGAAATGGCCCGCGAATTACGCCGCTTGAGCAGCAAAAACAGCGATGTGCTGAACTATAGCTGTTTCTTGGGCGCAGGAGCCTACAACCACTTTATCCCAGCCGCAGTCGATTCGTTGTTGCGTCGCTCGGAGTTCTACACCGCCTACACGCCTTACCAGCCCGAAATTTCTCAAGGTACCTTGCAAGCGATTTTTGAATATCAATCGCTGATGTGTGGCTTGTTGCAAATGGATGCTGCCAACGCTTCGCACTACGATGGAGCAACGGCCATGGCTGAAGGCGCAATTATGGCGATCAATGCAACTCGCAATCGGCGCAAAATTGTGGTGGCTCCATCGGTGCATCCGCAATATCGCAGCGTGTTACGCAGCTATACCCAAGGTTTGGGCGTAACCATCACTGGCGACGAAAATCCTGCTGCGAGCGTGGCCGAGGCTGCGTCCTTAGTTGATAACGAAACCGCAGTATTTATTGTGCAATCGCCTGATTTCTTGGGCGTGCTGCACGATTTGAAGCCAGTTGCCGAGCAAATTCACGCCGCTGGCGCACTCTTGTTGATGGTTACTAACCCAATTGCGTTGGGCTTGTTCCAAACCCCAGGCATGGTTGGCGCTGATATTGCGGTGATGGAAGGCCAGCCGTTGGGTATTCCGCTCAGCTTTGGCGGGCCATATGTTGGCGTATTCAGCTGCACCGAAAAGCTTTTGCGGCGCATGGCTGGCCGCTTGGTTGGCGTAACCACCGACCTTAACGGCCAATTGGGCTATGTGCTGACCCTACAAACCCGCGAGCAACATATTCGGCGCGAAAAAGCAACCTCGAATATTTGTACCAATCAAGGCTTGATGGCGCTAGCCGCCACAATTTACACCTCGCTGATGGGCAAAACAGGCTTGCGCAAAGTTGCTGAGCTGTGCTACCAACGCGCTCACTACGCCGCCAAAGCAATTGGCCAGCTTGATGGCTACGAAGTGCTTGAGCAAGGGCCATTCTTCCACGAATTTGTGGTGCGCTGCCCTCGGCCTGTGGCGGAAATTACCCAAGCCTTACACGCCCAAGGCATTATCGGCGGCTACGATCTGAGCAAGGATTATCCACACTTGGATAATGCGATGCTGATCTGTGTCACCGAGCAAAATACGAAAAACGATATCGATCAGCTCGTCGCAGTGTTGGGAGGCTAAGCCAATGCATACCTACGAACCACCAATTTTTGAATTGAGCAGCCCAGGTAAAATTGGCGCAGCCCTGCCCGATGCTGGCGTGCCCGAAACCGAGTTGCCAGCCCATTTGCTGCGCGACGACGATTTAGCAGGCTTGCCAGAGATTAGCGAAACCGAGGTGGTACGCCACTTCACCCGCATCTCGCAGCGCAATTTTTGCATCGACACGGGCATGTATCCGCTTGGCTCGTGTACGATGAAATATAATCCCAAAATTCACGAAGATGCTGCCCGCATGCCAGGCTTTGCCTTTATTCACCCCTTGCAAGCAGAAGAAACCGTGCAAGGTGCTTTGCAATTGACGTATGAATTGCAAGCGATTTTGGCCGAAATTTCGGGCTTTGATCAAGTTTGTTTGCAGCCAGCAGCTGGTGCGCAAGGCGAATTTGCGGGCATTTTGGTCTTCCGTGCTTATCACCTTGACCGTGGCGACGATCAGCGTGACGAAGTGTTGTGCCCCAACTCGGCGCACGGCACTAATCCAGCGACCGCTGCGATGGTTGGTTTCAAAGTGGTCGAAATTGCTACCGATAGTCGGGGCAATGTTGATTTGGCTGATCTGCGGGCCAAAGTTGGCCCACGCACCGCTGGCTTGATGTTGACCAACCCGAACACCTTGGGCTTGTTTGATGAAAACGTGCATGAAGTTGCCAAAATTGTACATGAAGCTGGCGGCTTGATGTATGGTGATGGCGCGAATTTCAACGCGATTTTGGGCATCGTCAAGCCAGGTGATGTTGGCTTCGACTTTATGCACTACAACTTGCATAAAACCTTCACCACGCCTCACGGCGGTGGTGGCCCTGGCTGTGGGGCGGTTGGCTGTAAAGAGTTTTTGGCCGATTATCTGCCAGGCCCAATCGTGGCGCTCAAAGATGGCCAATACACCCGCCACACGCCAGCCAAGAGCATTGGCCGCCTGAAAGCCTTCAAGGGCAACTTCGGCATGTTCGTGCGGGCTTACACCTACATTCGCATGCTCGGCGCTGCTGGCTTGCGCTCGGTCAGCGAGCACGCCGTGTTGAACGCCAACTATCTGCGGGTCAACTTGGATAAAATTTATCCTGTGGCCTACGATCGCACCTGTATGCACGAAGTAGTGTTGCAAGGCAAAATCAAAGGTGCGCCAAGCGTGCATACCTTGGATATTGCCAAGCGCTTGATAGACTTTGGTTTTCACCCACCAACAGTCTATTTCCCAATCAGCGTGGCCGAATCGATTATGATCGAGCCAACTGAAACCGAATCGAAGCGCAACTTGGATGCCTTTATTGATGCCATGAAGCAAATTGCGCTTGAGGCGGTCGAAAGCCCTGAGTTATTGCACGCAGCGCCAACGACCGCACCAGTCCGTCGGCTCGATGAAGCAACCGCTGCTCGCCGCCCAATTCTGAAATACGATCAAGCGGCAATCGCAGCCTTATTGAATAAATAGTTCCCTTTTGTTGATCCACGAAGGACACGAAGAAACACGAAAAGCTTTTTGATTGCCCTACTTCGTGCCCTTCGTGTCCTTCGTGGATCTTATTGGTTGGCTTTGCGCTCCAAGCGGGGCGCGGCTATAATGGCGCATGAATCGGTGACTGGCGACACACAAACGTGGGCAACCACGGGGGAGCCGATTTGCGCAGATGCCGCTCGCCTGGGCAAAGGGTTTTTCGCCCTATGTACACCGCGAATGGAGCTTTGGTTCATGCGAGCTATTGTTAGTGTTTCAGATAAGTCGGGGTTGGCGGATTTTGCTCAGGGCTTGAGCGATTTGGGCATCGAATTATTTTCAACTGGCGGCACGAAATCGGCCTTGGTAAGTGCTGGCGTGCCAGTGCGCAGCGTCAGCGATTTGACTGGCTTTCCAGAAATTTTGGAAGGTCGGGTTAAAACCTTGCATCCCGGCGTGCACGCCGGGATTTTGGCGCGCCGCGATAAACCTTCCCACGTTGCCCAATTAAGTGAACACCACATCGGCTTGATCGATTTGGTGGTGGTCAACCTCTATCCGTTTGCCCAAACCATTGCCAAGCCAGATGTGAGCTTGGAAGAAGCGATTGAGCAGATTGACATTGGTGGCCCAACCATGGTGCGCGCTTCGGCCAAAAATCATGCTCATGTGCTGATCGTGATCGATCCTGCCGATTATCCACGGGTGTTAGAGGCCTTGCGCAACCAGCAAATTACCCCCGAACTGCGGCGCCAATTGGCTGCTAAAGCGTTTGCCCACACGGCTGCCTACGATAGCGCGATCGCCGCGTACCTGACCGACGAAACTTTCCCGCAACAATTGCCCTTAGCCTGGGAATTGGCTCAATCATTGCGCTATGGCGAGAATCCGCATCAAGCAGCGGCCTTTTATCGTGCTCCGAATGCTGCCGCCAACACCTTGGCCCAAGCGCTGCAACATCAAGGCAAAGAGCTTTCGTACAACAATTTGCTCGATGCAGATGCAACTTTGCAAGTTCTGCAAAATTTCGATCAGCCAACCGTGGCGATCATCAAGCATACGAATCCTTGTGGTCTTGCTTCGGCAGAGGATTTGGTGGCGGCGCACAAAGCGGCACGGGCTGGTGATCCACTTTCGGCCTTTGGCGGCATTGTCGGGGTCAATCGTCCGGTTGATCAGGCCTTGGCCAATGTGCTGAAAAAATATTTTTACGAAGTGATTATTGCCCCAGCCTTTAGCCCTGAAGCCTTGACGATTTTGGCTGAAAAGCCCAATTTGCGCTTGTTGAGCGTCGATACCAGCCGCTCGGCCAACAACGATTGGGAATATCGGAGCATTGGCGGCGGTATTTTGGCTCAGCATGTCGATCGGGTTGGCAATGATAATTTAGAAGCATGGCAGGTTGTCACTGAAACCGTGCCCAGCGACGACCAACTGGCAGCCTTGCAATTTGCTTGGAAAGCGTGTGCCAGCGTCAAATCGAATGCAATTGTGCTGGTGCAAGGCGAAGAATTGGTTGGCATGGGCGCAGGCCAGCCATCGCGGGTCGATTCGGTGTTGACCGCAATTCGCAAGGCTGGTGAGCGGGCCAAGGGCAGTGTGCTGGCTTCCGATGCCTTCTTTCCCAAAGCCGATGGCATTCAGGCGGCGATTGAGGCGGGCGTGAGCGCGATTGTGCAGCCTGGCGGCTCGCAAGGTGATGCTGAAGTAATTGCTGCTGCCAACGCCGCAGGCATTACGATGATTTTCACTGCTACGCGCCACTTCAAACACTAAAATCAACGACAGGCCAGCGCTGGTCGGTTTGCGGCCTCGCTGGCCTCTTTTTATCTGAAAGAAAGTGATGTTATGGTCGAACTAACCTACGATAGCCAAGGCCTGATTCCGGCTGTGGTGCAGCATGCCCGTAGCGGCGAGGTCTTGATGGTTGGCTATATGAACGCCGAAGCGCTGGCTAAAACCCAAACCAGCGGCTTGGTGACTTTTTGGAGCCGTTCGCGTCAAGAATTATGGACCAAGGGCGAAACCAGCGGCAATGTATTAAAATTTATCGCGGCCCGCACCGATTGCGATAACGATGCCTTATTGATTTTGGCCGAGCCAAGCGGCCCAACCTGTCACACTGGCGAACGCTCGTGCTTTCATACCACACTTGATGGCACCAAACGCGAAGGTAGCGCTGTGCCGTTAGCCTTCGTCAGCCAATTGTTTGAATTTTTGCGTGAACGCGAGCAAACCCGCCCGATTGGCTCATACACCACCTACTTGCTGGAAAAAGGCGTTGATAAAATTGGCAAGAAAATCGGTGAGGAATCAGCTGAGGTGATTATTGCGGCCAAAAATGGCAATCCAGATGAGCTGCGCAACGAAGCAAGCGATTTGATCTATCACTTGTTTGTGCTCTTGCTCAATCAAGGTGTGTCGCCAGAAGATGTGTGGTTTACCTTGCGCGAACGCCATGGCCGCCAACGCGAGGAAAAACAATAGCTATGCCAAGTTTTCAACGTCCAGCAGATGTGGCTTCGATCGATGTTCTTGGGGTGCGGGTTGACGACGTAACCATGGATGAAACGATCGATTTGATTGCGGCAATGTTGGCTGCTGGCGGCGTGCATCAAATTGCGACGGTTAACCCTGAGTTTGTGATGGCGGCCCAAAATAATGTGGCCTTTCGCGCTACCTTAGCAGCAACCAGCCTGTCGGTTCCCGATGGCACTGGCTTGCTGCATGCGGCGCGCTGGCAAGGCAAACAGCTGCGGGCCAAAGTAACTGGCATTGATTTGACCGAGCGCTTGGCTGCCGAAAGCGCCACGCGTGGCTGGAAAATCTTTTTGCTGGGCGCTGCCGATGGCGTTGCCGCCAAAGCAGCAGCGGTGCTTCAAGCGCGCTATCCTCATTGCCAAATTGTTGGCACCTGGGCTGGCTCGCCGCGCGAACCAGATCAAGCAGCGATTGCTGCTGAAATTCGGCGCACTCAGCCAGAGATTGTGTTGGTGGCCTATGGTGCGCCAGCCCAAGATTTGTGGATTCGGCGCTATGGCGCTGAATTAGGGATTAAATTGGGAATCGGCGTTGGTGGCACGTTTGATGATCTGGCGGGATTGCGTCCGCGTGCGCCGCAATGGATGCGTAAATTTGGGCTAGAATGGTTATGGCGATTAATTCGGCATCCACAGCGGTGGCGGCGCATTTTCACTGCGGTGGTGCTTTTTGGTTGGGCGGCTTGGCGCGAAGCTCAACGCATCAAACGAGGCTAAATCTATGCAAACAACCGTAGAAGAAGAGTTATTTTGTGTTAATCACCCCAAAGAGGCGACGCTCTTACGCTGCTCGAAATGTTTGAACCCAATTTGTGGCCGTTGCGCAGTGCGCACGCCCGTTGGTTGGCGTTGCCCCGATTGTACTGGCGCAGTCGCTGGCCGTACTGGCTATTATGTGCCAACCTTGCTGAGCCAAGTTACCAGCCAGCAATATTTCAAAGCGATTGCGGCTATGCTAGGCGTGGCGATTCTTGGTGGGATTGCTTGGGGCCAATTTCGCTTGGTTGGTGGCTGGGGTGATTGGAGTTTTTGGTTTGTGTTTGCAATTAGCCTCGTGAGCGGCGAAGTGGTTGGCCGAATCTCCAACGAGCGGCGCAATCCGCAACTGATGTGGATTGCAGGCGCAGGCGTGGTGTTGGCGGCAATCGTCGCGCTGCTTTGGACGTTGGGCGTGAGCAACGACATTAATCCAAGCCAATGGAGCCTCTATCTTGGCGAATCAATTTCGCGGCGGTACCTTGGCCTAACCTTGTCGAATGGCTTTTTTGTGGTGTTGGGAGCGCTCTTTGCTGCTCAACGAGTCCGCGAGTAACATGCATCAATTATCATTAATAAACTACCCTGAAGTGCTGGCAGTGGCTCGGTTGGAAGTTGACCAGCCATGGCCTGAATGGGCGATGCAAAGCCCGTTTGTAAGCATAAGCCGCACCAGCGACGAGCTTTCGATCGTTTGTGAACGCCAGTTTGTGCCAGCAACAGTGCAGGCCGAGCGCAATTGGCGTGGCTTGCGGGTGGCAGGCAGCTTAGATTTTAGCCAAGTCGGGATTTTGGCCAGTTTAGCAGCGCCGCTAGCTCAAGCCCAGATCAGCATTTTTGTCCTATCAACCTACGATACCGATTATCTTTTGCTTCGCGAGCACGAATTTGGCGAAGCTGTGGCAGTCTTGACGGCGGCTGGACATACGATTAGCTGAACCGTGGAGCTGAAGGATTTGAGCTATGCCGACGACTGAGGCGTTGGTACGGGCACGCGCTGAGTTGGAATGTATTCAAGAGTTTGGCCAAGTTATTCATCGCACCCGCGATCGCTTTGTGATTTACGAAGCGTTTTATCATTTGCTTGAGCAGGTTGTGCCGATTGATCATGGCACGATCAGCTTTTTTGATCAGCAACAAGCCTTGCGCCATGTATATGTGATTGCCCATCGACGCGGCAGTTTTGCTGATGAGCCAGTTACGCTCAAGCAGCATACACCGAGCGCTTGGATTTTGCGCCACAAAAAGCCGCTGCTCTTTGACGATATTTATAACGCGAGCCATAGCGAGATTAATCTTGAGCATGCGCTGGGAGCCGATTTTCATCATGCTAGTTGTAGCTGGCTGGGCTTGCCAATTATGCTTGGCAGCCAAGTTTTGGGCTTGGTCACGATTCAACATCACGAATTGGCGGCCTATGGCGAGCGTGAATTGCAGCTGTTGCAAACCCTCAGTTTAATGCTCGCCACCACAATTAATCAAATTCAGCGCATCGAAGAATTGGAAGTTTTGCGCTTGGCCCTGAGCGCCCCGACGATTCCGGTTGATCAACACTTATGGATCGTACCCGTGATTGGGCGGGTTGATCAGCAGCGCCTACGCATTCTGCAAACGATTCTTTTGGGCCATGTCGAGCGCCAGCGCATCCGCTATATTGTGCTCGATTTAACTGGCATGCGCTCATTCGACCCCCAAGCAACGGGCTTGTTCAACAAATTGATTGGTGCGTTGCGCTTATTGGGTGCAACCTGCATCATTAGCGGGGTGCAAGCTGAAAATAGCGCAGTGCTTAGCCCAATTCTTAGCCAGCATAACGTGGTGATTGTGCGTGATGTGCAGCAAAGCTTGCGTTATCTCAAGCGCCAAATTTGAGCGAGGTGTGTATGAGTGTGTATGAAGGCAGCCGCCATCATCAGCCGGTTGCCCAAACAGTTGTGGCGATTCACGAATTGATTCGGGCAATTTTGCTGCCGCGCGATTTGGCTGATGTGTGTCGCACCATTTTTCAGCAATTGCATAACGTGTTGCAATTTGATGCAGGTTTTATTGAGCACTATCAGCCCAAAACCGATATCATGCAAACAATTTATTCGATTGACGGGGAAATTGAGAAAACTGAGCCGTATACGTGGGATTATCGGCGCTCCAAAGTTGTGGCTTGGATTATTGCCAATCGACAATTGATCCGTTTTGATGATTTACATGAAGATTTGAGCAAACGATTTAGCATCGAAAATACTCGTAGCTTTGGCCAAACAGAAAAACGCTCACGCGCTTGGATGAGCGTGCCATTGCTGATTGGCGATGATTTTATTGGGGTTTTGAATATTCAAAGTTACCAAGCAGCTTTGTATGGCGAGTTTGAAGAAGCCTTGTTGACCACGGTCGCTAGTTCAGTGGCCTTGGCGCTCGATAACGCCCAAGTGTTGGCTGAGCTAGAGCTTGAAGTGAGTGAGCTTGATATTCCCCGCATCCCGCTTTCCGATGATGTGTTGATTGTGCCATTAATTGGCGTGCTCGATCGCTTGCGTTGGGAAAACCTCACCCAGACGATTCTTGAAACCTTGCGCGAGCGGGGTTGTGAGCATGTGTTGCTTGATGGCAGCGGCCTGCTGACCTTCGATCCCGATGCGATTCAAGCAATTAGTACGATTGTCAAAGCGATTGAACTGATCGGGGCCAAAAGCATGCTGATTGGCTTGCGCCCAAGCTTGATCGAAGGCTTGATTCGGGCTGGGATTCATCTCAAAAATATTCGCACCGCCCGTGATTTGCCCATGGGTTTGGCCATGTTGGGTATTGGCTAACTTTTTAAGCGAACATAAATATAGCTGAAGCCCAGCCCAAGCACCAAGGTTCCCAGTCCAGTCCAGGTTGCGCCTGCAATTAGCGGCCAGTGCCAAGCCTTGAGCATAATGTTGCGCAATTGCCACCACTGAAAAAAGCCAATCCCTGCTGATGTGCCAGCAAATATCCCAATGATACTTAAGATATAGCTTGTTGGCGTGAAGTCGAGGTTCTGCAACGCTGCGATCGCGCCAATCAACAGCATTGCGAGAACCATCGCAACAATGCCACTCAAGGCACTGCCAAGCATCCAGCGGCTGGCTGGCACTTGGTTATCCAAAGCTGCTCGTTGGATGAGGCTTGCGATACAGATGGTGAAAAAGAGCGGGAAACTCAGCAAGATAAAGATTGCCCCTCCTTCAGTGATGTTAAAGCGCGGATTATTGGCTAATTCCTGCAATCCATGGCGCAGCACCGTAGCCATTATCGACATAATGCAACATCCCAAGGGCATAATTCCGCAACTCAGGCCAAAGGCCAGTGCATTGTAACCAACCCAGCGCTGCCAACGCTGCGGCGCATCGAAGTAGTTATTGGTTGCATTTGGCACAATATAGCGTGGTTGCGAGCTATAGCTTGGTTGCGCTGGCTGTTGATTATAGGCTTGATAGCCAGCATTTGAGTTCGGCGATGGCTGGGTTTCAGCTTGGTATGGTGGTTCTTCAGGCATCTGCTGCTCCTGCAATTAGTCTCGCTTATCAACTCACCCTAGAGCTTAATTACCTGTGCTGATGAGAGACGATCAATCGATCGTTTGAATTGCCAAGGATATTTCGAGGGTTTGGGCTTCGGTTGGATAGCCAGGAATTATCTCATCAAACACAAAGATCATCTCGATAACTGCATCGATCTGTTGCTTATCGGGTGTGAGGTTTTTGAAGCTAATGGAGCTAATATTGACGGAATTATGACCATAACAAAGATAGATCGATGCGTCGATATACCCATCATCAGGATTGAATGGAAAATTGAATGTTCGATCTGGCAGCTCATCAAGTGTTGGTGGCAGGGCGATTCCATCAGCTCGAATTGAAGTTTTAACACACTCACCTTCAAGAATAAATGGTTTAATTTTGATTTTTATATCGCTGCTTACCTCGGAAAAATACAACATTCCCGCTTGATATTCAAAGCGGGCAACTGTAAATTCGTCGGTAAAGTCGGGAGTTCCTGCGTCGACGCAGGGACTTGGAGCTTTGACCTGCTCGATGCCATTGGCAAAATCATTAAAAAGCTCTTCCAACCAAGGAGTATCTGGGACTGCACCAGCCTCGTAGAGCATTCTCAGAATTACCAAATCTTTCGCTGGTTGGGCAGCTTGCACAAACGAAGTGCGCCCGTTGCTGCAAAGGCCGTTAACGTCAAATCCTGCGTCAATTGCTGAACGAATTGTCGCATAATCTTGGAACAAAATTGCATGATAGAATGCATCTGCGGAAATGATCATTGAATTCTCCAATTTAGCAGTAACTCCATGGGCTTGGCCGTGGTAGGCATTGGTTAAAAATACTCACCACATATGCGATCAGTCCAAGCACCAATAGGGTAAGGCTAATCCAGGTTGCGCCCGATATCACTGGCCAGTGCCAAGCGTTGCTAGCGATGCTCCTAAGTTGCGACCATTGAAAAAGCCCAATTCCTGTTGATATGACGAAACATAGAGTAAAAATGCTCAAAATATGCAGCTGGAGGGTTGGCATGAATTTGAGTTGATCGCCGATTAACTCAATGAGGATGAGCGTCGAATAAAATCCAGCGATCCCGCTAAGCACACTGCCAATAACCCATGGCTTAGCGCGAACTTGAAAATCTAAGGCTGAACGCTGAAGTAAACTAACAACGCTGATATTCATCATAAGTGGTACACCAAACTGAATTAGCATGCTTAGAAATGCGTTAGCGCTAAAATCAAGCATCGCTAATGAGTGTTCCACATCAATCGGTACTATATCCAAAACCCATACTATAAACACATTTCCAGCGGGAATCAGGCCACAACTCAATAGAAAGCCAGCCATGTTGTAGCCAACCCAGCGCTGCCAACGCTGCGGCGCATTGATCATGCTCACAATGCTTGCTGGTACGCTATAGTCATGGGCTGATTTATGAATTGGATCTGCCTGAGGTTGCTGCTGCACTGAAGCTTGTGTGGCGCTTGATCGCGAGTGCTTGGTCGCTGTGAGCGATGGTTGTCGTTGTTCAGGCATCTGCTGCTCCTTGGGCTAGCCTGCGAATAATGCTCTCAGGATGAAAATTAAGATACACAGAATCGGCACGATGATACAGCTGGCCATGATTGCTAGCAAGACATAAACAAACGCGCAGCCCCAGCGTTTCGCTTGCTGACCCCGGGTATCAACGATTGCTGGTACAAAATAACCGAGTTGCGGATCATTGTTGGGTTTGAGTCGCTGATTATATGGATATGGATGGCGACCATACTCATAGGGTTGGCTGATGGTGATGATTGGTTCTTGGCTATCGATGTTAATAATTGGTTGCGCTGGCTCAATTGGGGTTTGTTCTTCGCTCATACGGTTGCTCCTAGGGTTAGCGGAAGATCAATCCATGGATTCCAAATCCAATTGTCATCGTGCCCAAACCTGTCCACATGCCAATTGTGATCAGCGGCCACTGCCATGCATGATCAATGGTTTTGCGCAGTTCAAGCCATTGCACCCAGCCAATAATGCTGGAGGTAAGCGCAAAGCTCTGAAATACGAATAAGGTATAGTCGTCAAGTGCTGAGAATTTAATGGGCTGCTTAGTGGAGAGCCAAGCAAGCAAGCCGATCGTGCCAACGATGGCGCTGTTGTTAACCCAGCTCGCACGTTGAACATCATCACCAACCACAGCCCACAGCAACAGACTTGCAGCATAGATGGTGATAAATGCAGGAATACCTACTACAAAGATGAGTTTAAAACCATCGGATAGTGGTGCTTGGGTAGGTGATGAAGACTGATCGAACGCCGCTAGGATAAGGACGCAGCCAACTACTAAGATGGGAAAGATCAAGCAGCTCAGCCCGAATACTAAACAATGCATGCCAATCCACCCTCCCACGCTAGGCGATCGATCAGGATCTGCAAGTGGGGCTGATGGCACGTGATATGTCGGTTTCGTTGGGTTAAGTGGCGGTTGCGGCTCTTCACTCATCAGCTTACCTCCTTACCAATCACTCAAGGGTGCTAATCCTTGCCCAAGCCCAAAGCCAATCACGAGCGTGCCTAAAGTTGTCCATGCTAGCGTCGTCACAACGATCCAGTGCCATGCTTGATCGATGGTTTTGCGCAGTTCAAGCCATTGCACCACGCTAATGAGGCATGAAGTAAACCCAAAAGTCAGCAAGCTAAACAATTCACTATTTATTGGCAGCAGAAGCATTACAAGCGTGCTAGTGAGCAAGGCGCTTGTGCCAACGGTTGCGCTTTTGAGGCTCCAGCTTTGCCACTTGATTTCCCGTGTGACAACCCATTGCAGCATACTTGCCAGATAGATCGTTGTGAAGATTGGCAGACCAACGCTAGCTAGTAGCACGAATCCAGTGGCTAGCTGATGTTGGCTGTTGGCGAGAGAAATATGTAATCCATCCAATCCAAACATCATAGCGATTGCAAACAGTGGCAAGAGCAGACAACTTACAACAAAGGCAAAACAGTTGATGCCAATCCAGCGCTTCTTACGGCTTGCTTGATTCCTCTCAGGCAAGCGCGTGGCTGGAACCTGATAGCCTTGGGGCGAATCCGCGCGCGCTGCTTGGTCATCTGAATTGGTCATCGTGTCTTGCTCCATCATAGGAGCACCACCAATGCAAGGAGCAGGCTGCCAAGTAGGATGCTCATGCTGCTCCAGGTTAAACTGCTGATCCAAACCCAATCGAGCGGATATTCGACAACAGCTTGAATTTCAAGCCCTTGAATTAATGCTGTGCCAAACGAGGTTATGCTAAAAACGATCAATAAGGAAATAATCAGCGTGAAACCGTAATGCTGGTTGAGGCTTTGGAGGCTAAACTGAGCCAAAAAGATACTTGTTGGTAGCAGCAGCCCAGCTGTCAAGGCCGATTTGACGACCCATGGCCGACGTGGGATCGCAGCGCCAAAGGCTGTATGTTGAATCATGGCGACGGGAATGGCGGTTAATGTTGCCATGATTCCCAAACCGAGTATAAAAAATAAGTGATTGTCGCTGGCTAGCTGGTCAAATATCAAGCGGTGCATGTTTTGGATAAAAATAGCCATGATCCCAATAATTGGAAAGAGTATGATTGCGCCAATGCAAGCCACGCCATTAACTGCAACCCAGCATTTCCAACGATTTGGCTGATTGAGGTTGGTTAGCGGCGCAGTTGGCACCCGATAACCTTGGGTCGAATCGACATTTGCTCGCTGCTGAGGATTAAGCGGTGGTTCGAGCATAAAAGCCTCCCTTCTCATCATTTAGGGCTACTCATTGATCTGATGCGCTGGGTTTCCTCTCTCTATAGCTGAGGAAACCCAAGCTTGATCGTCGCTAGACTCAATTCGGCGCAGCTCTCTCCTGGCGGTGGTTTAGATTTCTCCTGCAAGTGCCATAGCAAAAAAGCCAAACACCCCGCCAACCAGCAACCCACCAAGGATAGTCCAAGTTAGCCCAGTCGTGATCAGCCATTGCATTGGCCGATTGGCAACCTCTTGCACTTCAAGATACTGCACGAAGGCAGTTCCAAACGCGGTCATGGCAAAAATAAAAGTTACCATGAGCAGATAAATCAAAAAATTGCCTTCGCTAATTGGCAACAGCTGAAGTAGCTCCACACTGAGAAACGTGCTTAGTGGGAGTAAAATGCCAACCGCGAGTGCTGTTTTGCCAACCCATGGCCACAACGAAACTTTGCTATGCAAGGCTCCACGTTGAATTAAGGCCACAACTGCGGCAGTAATCGCGCCAGATAAACCGTATATAAAGAAGCCAATCACATTTATATTGTCGATATTTTCTAAATTCTGAAAATTTGAAGTTGCGTCGATTGCTTCGGCAGCAACGATAAGCGCCAGGATAAAAAAGATGCTGCTGAAGATTGTTGCTGCAACAAAAAAACCGAGCACATTCATGCCCACCCAGCGTGTCCCTCGGTCTGGTGCATTGATATCAGCCATAATCGGTGGCGGCCCCATATACCCAGGGTTGCCATAGACGACTGGCTGTTGCTGATAGCCATAGGGCGCTTGCGGTTGACCATAGCCTGGTTGTTGATAACCATAGGGCGCTTGCGGTTGACCATAGCCTGGTTGTTGGCCATAGGGTGCTTGCGGTTGGCCATAACCTGGTTGTTGCTGACCATAGCCATAGGGTGCTGGATTCGCTGGCAACTCTTGGCTTGAGCCATCAAATGCCCGCGTTACTTGAGGCTGAAGGGCTTGGGTTGGAATTGGTTGGTCTAGGTTGGCTGGATGTATCGGTGTGGTTGGGGGAATGCGATCAGACATAAACACAGCTCCTGATAGATCAATCAGCGCGTTGCGCAGGCTTGAATTTGGAATAAAAGCCTAGGAATTGTAGCACTAATGCAATTTAGCGCGCCAATGAGATTATAGAGATTAAGCCAACAAGGCTGATGGCAATGCCTGTCCACGTTGACACCGTGATTTTTACCCAATCAGTAGGTCGATGGGCAATTTTTTTAACTTCGGCAAGTTGAGCTAATGCCGTTGCAAACGCAATAATGGCAAAACTAGCGATGAAATGCAGCATACTAATTAAACCAGCATTTTTATTAATTAAAAAAAGTGGTTCAAGCATAAATACAAAGATCGCTACACTTGCCCAGCTCAATAGGGTTGTAATCAAACCAGTTTTTAACATCCATGGCCATAACGAAACAAGTTTGTTTAATCCATTGCGTTGCTTAATAGAGCCAGCTATTGCACTCAAGCCAATAAGTAGCCCTGGTACCCCAATTGAAAGCGTTGGGTTCAGCCTTGGTTTATCGATCCAGTCAAGGTTGAAGGGCTCATACACGGCGACCATGAGTATGCAAATCACGAATCCATAGAACACTGCAAAAGCGAACATGAAGGCCAGTACGTTATAGCCAAACCAGCGCCAACGTTTGGGCCGATTGACGTTTTGGCTTGCAACCTGATAGCTTGGGGTTTGATTATCAAGCTGTTGGGGGTTATGTGTAGCATTTAATTGGCTGCTTAGTGGCTGATCTGTCATCGTTCTCTCCTCTGCATATGCCAACGAGCGCCCTCAGGACGCTCGTTGGTTTGTTCGCTTAACGTGGATTATGCCTATGGATAGCGAGGTGGTGCAATTGTCACGCCTGCTGGTGGCTTGACTCCTGGTCCGTACAAGTAGAAATCTTCCCATGGGTAGTAGCGAGTAAAGAAACGCTCGCGATTGGTTGACCCATTGGCATTGGTGATGACGCGATACATCGTCACATCCATGCCTGCCCGCCCATGGACGAGTTGCTCAACTGCCCCACGGCGCATGGTTTTGTCGTATTGCCAAACAGGTTTGCCTGGTTGTTGCTCGTTGGAATAGGTTGGGCCTTCCATGCTGGCGCGACGGCCATCGCCATAGCCCCACAAGGTGAAGGTTACCCGCCCTGCGCTAGTGTCGGTATCCGTCCACATGAAAATATCGGTGCCTAAATCGTTCTTCCAGCGGAAATCAACCTCTGGCACGAACACGGTGGCATCGAAGCCCAAAATATTTTCATAGTAGTAGACGATGTAGCTATGGCCGTAGCGCTCGACAATTGGCAAGCCGCTGTTGAAGACCGCCCGATACATCGTGGTTGAAACTTGACATAAACCTCCGCCAACCACTTTTTCGAGCTTCCCATTGACAATGGCATAGCCATCGGTAAAGCCAGCTTCTTCGGAAACATCGCCAACATTTTGGTTGAACGAAAAGACTTGGCCAGCTTTGACCGTAATGCCTTTGAAGCGATCAGCCGAGCGTTTGATGTTATTAATCCGTTCGGCGTTCGAGCCGCGATAGTAGGTGGTTGCCCCGCCAAGCTTTTGCACTTCGCGGGCTGGCTTGAGCAAATTTTGATCAATGCCCATGCGGTTGATGTATTGTTTGCCCAACAAGCCTTGCTGAACTTCCCACTTGGTGCCAGCGTGCTCTGGGTGCCATTCCATGCGGGCGCGTTCAAAATATTGCACCGTATAGGTTTGGCCATCTTCGGCGTTAACTTCGGAAAACTCTTCGCTAATTGGGTAGCCAAAGGTATACAAGCCACCATGGTTGGTCCAATAATCGCGGAAGCCGCCGCCTAATGAGTGCCCCGACTCAGGATAGAATGTTGCACCTTCGTAGCTTGGGCCAGTGCGCCAAACAAATGGCTCTTCAGTCTCACGGCCTTCGGCGGCAACAGCACCTAAGCGGGTGGCCAAAATATAATAATCGGTATCCTTATTTTCAGGGTGAATCTCCAAGCGTGCGCGCTCGAAATATTGCACCTGAAACCCATTCTCCCAAATCACTTCGGTTAATGGCAAGCCAAACACTTCAAGATCGCCTTGGCGTTCGTAGAAGCGTTTTACCTCAAACGAGATGTTGTGGCCAGTTGCCGGAAAATAGCGATATGGCTCCCATGCAGTCGTTTGTTGAGCCTGCACGGCAGCGCTAACTGGAGCTGTTGGTACTGCTGGGGCAAGCCCAAAGAGTGCCAATCCCAAGACCAGTGACGGTACAATCCGCCAACGTTGACCTGGCATAGTCTATTCTCCCAATTGCTTAGTAATTCAGTATTAGGCCATTGTACGCGTCAGTTAAGCTTGCGTCAATGGTGAGAATTGCTGATTGATGGCTGGTTGCCCCAATCGTAATTATATTTGCTCAGCTTCAACACTTGCCATGGTTCAACCCGTTGGACGCCTGGCAAGGGCGCAATATGGTCGGCCAAAAGGTCTAATAACTCATCGGTGGAGCGCAACCACGCTTCTAAAACAACATCATAACTACCCAAGGTTAGGCCCACAAAATGCACATTTGGCAAATTGCACAAGGCTTGCTCAATTTGGCGTTGATAGGCGCGATCGATTTGCATGCCGATGATTGCCACCACTTGATAGCCTAAAGCATAGGGCGAAGCAACTGCCACAATCTTAATCAAACCGTCTTCGACCAAGCGCTCGATGCGGCGGCGCACGGTTGGCTCGCTGCTGCCAACTTTGCTGGCAATCGCCCGATTGGGGAGGCGGGCATCGGTTTGCAAGACTTCTAAAATGGCATGATCAAGCTCGTCCATTGTCATAACGTATTCCTCCAATGTGGACTGACGAAACACACTCTTCGGGGTTTGGCACAATGACGTTTTTCGTCAGCATTTTGTTCCCAAATTTGTTAGGATCATTCCATACCACTGAAGTAATGATTAATTTAGGCTATGCGACGCTGCATGAGCTTCATTACCATGTTTAGGAGTTTTACAATGGCTTGGTTTTATTTAGGCGTGGCAGGTTTGTTGGAAATTGGTTGGGCGGTTGGCTTGAAATATAGCGAAGGGCTAACCAAACTCGGCTCAAGCATTGCAACTGGTGTGATGTTGATTGGTAGTATGGCCCTGTTGGCCTTGGCCTTGCGCGATTTGCCCTTAGGCACAGCTTATGCAATTTGGACGGGAATTGGCACTGCTGGCACGGCTATTTTGGGCATTTGGCTGTTTGATGAATCGGCCCAGCCTTTGCGCTTGGCTTGTTTGGTGATGATCGTTGCAGGCATTATCGGGCTTAAATTGTTGGGTGGCAAGCCTGCCTAATTGCAATTAAGCGTTATCGATGTTCCTCAACAACAAGATTTCAATCGATCTTCAATATGCTGGATTGCCACCAATTGTCCTTTAGGGGGTGCAGGGGGATGAAAACCCCCTGCGTTTCCCTCCAGGGGAGGGCCGAAAGGGTGGCGATCCATAGACTTACCAAAACCATCTATAACATATCGGCACTTAGCCATGCAAATGCACGGTTAAACACGTCCCTTCGCCAACCACGCTATCGACATCGAGCATGCCGCCAAGCTCTGCGGCGCGCTCCGACATACTGGTTAGGCCCAAATGCCGCCCGCTGCGCTCCAATAAATCTGGGTCAAACCCGCAACCATTATCTTTTACCATCAAGGTCGTCGATTTGCTGGCAAAGCTGAAGCTGACCCGCACGTTGGTTGCTTGGGCATGGCGTAACGCATTTGAAATCGCTTCTTGAGCAATCCGATATAAACCTGCAGCATGGGCTGGGCTGAGCACCGAATCCTCGCCTTCGCATTCCAAATTAATGGCAACGTCTTGGGCATTCAAGCTGGCAATATGTTCATGCAGCGATTTAATAATGCCATGTTCTTGCAACGGCGTTGGCCGCAATTGCAGCAGCAACTCGCGCATTTCACCAAGCGATTGATGCGCTGCTGCTTTCAAGCGATCGATTTGGGTGGCAGCGCGTACTGGGTTGCGCTCCACTTGGGCGCGAGCTGCCTCCGCCGTCAAGGTCATACTAAACAGGGTTTGGGTGACAGAATCGTGCAATTCACGGGCCAAACGTGAACGCTCTTCTGCTTGGGCCGCTCGCCGAGCTTGATCATACAAGCGAGCTTGCTCAATCGCGATTGCTGCCGAGGTTGCCAAGCCTTCGGCCAAAACCAATTGTTGCGGCCCAAACGGCGCATCACGATCAGGTGTTGCCACCAAGACAACCCCTAAAACTTGATCCTTGATGCTCAATGGCAAGGCCAACAAGGTTTGGTAGGGAATCGTGGGCGAAACCGCATGAATCACGCGCGCGCAGCCTTGCTTGATCACTTTGGCCAAGGTTGGCTCGTTGCTCAGAGAGGTTGGGTTGGCCCAGCGCATGCGCAGATAATTGTGGTCGCCCATTGCGCCAGCTTGGGGAGTCAAGCGCTCGCCCTGTTCATCAAGCAACAGAACCAAGACATCTTCTGCATGCAAGGCTTCGCCAATCGCGGCGGCGGCGCGCAGCAAAACTTCGGGCAAGTGCAAGGTCGAGCCAACCGTGCGGGTCATTTCCAAAAGCAAGGCCATTTCAGTGGCCCGTCGTTCTGCTGCCGCAAATAGATGCGAATTGTGCAAGGCCAAGGCTGCTTGATTGGCAAAATTGGCAACTAAGTGGCCATCATCGGCGGTATAGGCATTTTCGCGATGGCTATCGATCGTCAAAATTCCAACCGTGCGTTCGCCAACGCGCAACGCAACCCCGATCCATGAACGAATTGGCCCAGGCTGCATCACAAATGATGGATCTTTGCGCACATCGCCCAAAACCACTGGCCCAGGCGAACCAACTACCCGCCGCGCTAGTTCATTTTCGGGCACCGAAATCCGCAAATCATAGACTTCGTTGTTCATTCCACGGGCGGCAATTACTTGCAACTCATCATCTTCGAGTTGCTGCACCGAAGCGCTATCGAAGGTAACCACGCGTTCAAGTTGGCGCAGGATACAAGCCAATACTTCATCGCGATCAAGGGTTGCATTCAAGGCAACTGAAACTTCGTTCAAGGCGGTTAATTGAGCCACATACGAACGAGTATCATCAAGCAGGGTTTGCAATTGATTGGTCGATTGATCGCGCTCAGCGGTGCGTTCATCGATGCGGCGTTGCAAGCGTTGATGCGATTGTTGCAAATCTTCGTAGGCCCGTTCGAGCGTGGCATAATCAGTTTGGATGCTGTTATATTCGCTATCGAGGGCGCTATGAGCTTGAGCCAACACCGTGCGTTCGCGTTCGGTGCGTTGAATGCTCGTCCACGCTTGGCCAAGCAACAGGCCCAACGATCCAAGCGTAATCAATAATGCCAGCCAGTGCGGTGCAATCCAGAGCCAGCCAACCCCAATAAAGACGCCAAGCGTTGCCAAGCTAAAGCTCATGGCTGGGCTTAACCGGGGTTGTGGGGTTGGTCGTGCTTGATTGGTTGGGGCATCAAGAACACGCATAACTGGCTCCTTACTATGGTTAATCATGGCGTTGAATCGCCAAAAATGCTTGTTCAACTTGGCGGCGGGCATCCGCGAGCGAACCGCTATTATCAATTACAACATCAGCAACGGCGATTTTATCGGCCTGACTATTTTGAGCATTAATCCGGAGCAAGGCTTCGGCTTCGCTCATTCCACGGTGTTCGATCAAGCGCGCCAATTGGATTGCTGGGTCGGCGCTGACCACCCAAACTGCATCACACATGGCCGGATAGCCACTTTCGATCAATTTAATTGCGTCGATCACGACGACTTTAGTGCGCAATTGCTGCTGCGTTTCCAGCCAAGCAAGAATATGTTGGCGCACTGCTGGATGCACTAAGGCTTCCAACCGCCGCAATTGGGCTTGATCAGCAAAAACGATTTGGCCAAGGGCTTGGCGATTAATTGGCTGGCCTAAAGTTTGATTGTGTACAATCTCCAGCCCAAAGGCTTCAACAATTGGCAGATAGGCGCTACCATCAGGCGCTTGTACCTGATGCACCACTGCATCTGCATCGCAAACTGCTGCGCCCAATTCTTGCAGCATTGCCACAACCGTGCTCTTGCCACATGCAATATTGCCAGTTAAGCCAATTCGATACATACAAGCCCTTATCAAAGGATGAATTATGAATTATGAAGGATGAGGCTAAGTTTTAACCACGAAGGACACGAAGAGCACAAAGACTGCTATTAACACTGTTTAGTGCCAAAACCTGAACTTTAGCGTTCTTCGCGCTCTTAGCGGTTACGTTCATCCCTCATAATTCATAATTCATAATTTCGTTACGCTCCGACTTCTTCGGCCAATTGCTCCCAGCGGGCATAAAAATCGCTGAGTTGGTTTTCGAGTGCTGCATATTGGCTGCCAAGTTCGCCAATTTTGCGGGTATCTTGTTTGGTTGAGGCCTGCATAATTTCGGCATCAAGCGCAGCTTTGCGTTGCTCCAAGCTGGCAATTTCGCGCTCAAGGTTTTGGAGTTGGCGTTTGGCGCTCGCTGGTACTGGCGTGGGATTGGCTTTATTAGCCTTGGTTTGGCGCTCGGCGGCTCGTTTGGCCTCGATGGCGGCTGCTTCAGCGGCGCGGCGTTCGTTTTCACGTTGGGCGGCTAAGGCCGAATAATTGCCCGGGAAGCGGGTAATGCTGCCATCATCATTAACCAACCACAAGGTATCAGCCACCGCATCGATAAAATAGCGGTCGTGCGAGACAAAGAGTAATGTACCATTAAAATCATTAAGTACACCCTCAAGCGCTTCGCGGGCCTGAATATCCAAGTGGTTGGTTGGTTCGTCGAGCATCAAAAAGTTGCCGCCGTTGAGCATCAACTGCGATAACGCGACGCGCGAACGCTCGCCCCCAGAAAGATCGCGAATTTGCTTAAACACATCATCGCTGGTAAACAAGAAGTTGCCGAGCATCGTGCGGGCGCGGGTTTCACCCATTTGCGGGTTATGGCGCAACACTTCATCTAAAATCGTATTATTGAAATCAAGCCCTTCGTGGCCTTGAGCATAGTAGCCAAGTTGCACATTGGCCCCAACCTCAAAGCTGCCAGCCAGCGGCTTAAGTTGATCAACCACGGTTTTGAGCAAGGTCGATTTGCCGCTGCCATTTGGCCCAAGCAAGGCCACCCGTTCGCCACGCATCACATACAATTCATCAAATTGCAGCAAAGTCGTGTTTTGGCCGTTCTCGGTGTAGCCAACGCCAAGTTGCTCTAAGGCCAGTACCACATCGCCAGAACGAAGATTGGTCTGCAAAGCAAATTTGAGTTCTTTGCGGCGTTGCGGGCCTTCAATTGCCTTCACATGGCCGTGAATGCTATTCCAGCCTTCTTTGAAGCGATTCAAGCGGCGTTCACGGCCTTTGGCTTCGCGAGCGCGCACCCCAGCCTTGAAGCGCCGAATAAACTCTTCGGTTTTGGCGATCATCTGCTGTTGGGCTTCAAACTCTTTGGCTAAACGTTCCATACGTTCAGCTTTAATTGTTTGATATTTTGAATATGAGGCGGCGTAATCTTGCAAGCGGCCCCATTCCATTTCCCATGTGCGGTTTGAAACGCGGTCGAGGAAGTAGCGGTCGTGGGAAATAACGATTAATGTGCCATCCCATTCGCGCAAAAAGCCTTCGAGCCATTCCAAGGCCGCCATATCAAGGTGGTTGGTTGGTTCGTCGAGCAAGAGAATATCGGGATCGCCGAGCAGCGCCACGGCGAGCGCAGCGCGGGTGCGTTGACCACCACTAAACTGGGCGATTGGCTGCGTCCACTGGGCATCAGTAAAGCCAAGCCCTTGAATGGTGCGGGTAATGCGATGTTCTTTTTCGTAGCCGCCAGCATGCTCATAGCGATGTTGCAACTCGCCATAGCGCTCCATTGCCTGTTCCCACTGCGGATCATCGGGATTGGCAATGGTTACTTCGAGTTGGCGCATTTCATCTTCGATGGCGCTGAGCGCGGCAAAAGCTGCATGCGCTTCGCGCTCCAAGGTCGAATCGGGGGCAAAAGTTGCTTCTTGGGCTTGATAGGTGACGCGTAAACCGCGTGAGCGATGTAGCGCACCTTCGCTGGCGCTATCGATGCCAGCAATAATTTTCATCAACGTCGATTTACCAGCTCCGTTAACCCCAACTAAGGCAATTTTATCGCCACGGGCCACTTGGAACGAAATAGCTTCAAATATTTGATCGGCTCCAAACCATTTGCCGAGATCATTTGCAATTAAGACAGACATTAGCGGGTGCTCCTCAAGGTTTTATTCATCATACCATTGCTTTAAGTTTTGGCTATCGGTCTTGAGGAGCACGCCTACTTGCTGCGTTCGGTCGAGCAGGAGCCGCTAAAATGCCAAAGCGGCACGATCGGCGTTGATCGTGCCGCTTATTCCTCAAGCTACAAGCAGCATTGGTTTATTCGGCGAGGCGGTAGCCAACACCCCATTCGGTCAGCAGAATTTTCGGCTGACGGGGGTTGTCTTCTAATTTGCGCCGTAAATGCCAGATATACACTTTTAGCGAATCGTGATCTGATTCTTTGCCACTGCCCCAAATCGAGCCAAGCAATTTTTCGTGGGGCACAACTTGACCAACACTATCAGCCAGCAAAATCAACAACTGATATTCAGTTGGCGTGAGATCAATCACTTTATCTTTGACTTTCAACTCGCGGCGTTGGCGATCGAGCACCATCAAGCCTTCGCCAGCGGTGATAATTGGCCGTTGCGGTGGAATCCGCCGCAACAAGGCACGCACGCGGGCCAGCAATTGGCTTGGGCTATACGGCTTAGTCATATAATCATCGGCACCGCTATCCAAGCCTGAAACGATTTGTTGGTCTTGAATGTTGGCAGTGAGCATCAGAATTGGCACATTGCTGAACTCACGAATCCGCCGACAGGTTTCATAGCCGTCCATGGCTGGTAACATCACATCCAAAATGATTAAATCGGGTGTGAGCGAGCGGACATACTCGATGGCAGTTGGCCCGTCGTAGGCAATTTGAACCCGATATTTTTCCATGGTGAGTTGCAACGAGAGCAACTGGGCTACATCGGGTTCATCATCTACAACTAAAATTAATGGTTGTTCCATACGTGAGAGATCCTCTCCAAAAAAACACTAACCCGATTTTTTAGGGCAATAATTCTGATAATACATGATCCATCTCAGTCTCGGTAATCGCATTAATCCGAGTATACCGAATAATCCCTTCAGAATCAATAAAAAAAGTCACTGGAATATTAAAAATTCCAAATGCTTGTTGAGCAACGCGCTCATTATCGAGCGCAATCGGGTAGGTTACGGCGTAGCGCTGAATAAAGCGCCGAATTTCCTGATCCTTATCTTGGTCGGTCAGGTTGATGCCCACGACGGCGATTTTATCACCATAACGCTCGGCTGTGCGCACTAAGGCTGGCATTTCTTCCTTGCATGGCTCGCACCACGAGGCCCAAAAATTAATAATTAAGGGCTTGCCGCGATATTCTGCTGGGTTAAAGCTGTCTCCATCAACCGTTTTCAGCACCATGGCAGGCACTGGGCGGTCAATCCCAACCACAGTTTGCGGTTTATTACTATTGCCACTCGTTAAGATTGCCACCGTCGCAATAACGATAATTGCGACAATAATTCCTGCACCAAGCCAAAGCCATTCTTTGCGCGAAAGGCCTTGCTTAACGGGTGCTTCTGGTTCGCTGGTCATAATTGCTCCTAGGGTTTGGCTCCATCAAGCAGGCTCTGGGCTAGCTGGGCCTGGATGCTGTTGGGGCTAAGTTCAATCACTTTGCGCCATAAACGCTTGGCATCGTCCATGCGTGGCTCTGGCAGCAGGGCATACACGCGCCCGACATTCAGCAACACCAGCAAGGTCTGATCATCTTGGGCCAAAGCGGTTTCAGCCTCGGCAAGCGCTTGTTCGCTATAAAATGGATTACCAAAACCAATGCCATAGCGCGCCAACGCCACCGCCCGATCCGAACGGATCAACGGCTGGAAGTTATCCAAGGCCAAGGCTTGCGAATAGGCATCGCTGGCTTGAATCCAACGGCTGAGGTTTTGCACGTAGGCTTGGCCATTCGGTGCATGCTCATAAATCATTTGAATAAAATCATAATGGGCATGGCCAAGCATAATCCAGCCATTCGGATCACGCGGGTTTTGGTTGATCACGTTTTGGGCCTGTGATGTGCTTGCATCAAGTGCCAAGAGTTGGTCGCGCACATTAGGATCGCTAATTTCGCTCAAAATTGCCGAAGCAAACAGCGGCATTTCTTGCGGAGTTGTCTCTGCTGGCGGACGCGTATTGATCCAAATCAAGCCGCCAGTACCAACCAGCACCAGCGCGGTTGTGACAACCAAGACCAGCCAGCCATTCAGCCAGCGCCAACGCACTGCGCGCTCAACATCAATTGGTTTAATTGGTGAATCGCCGCGCCGCGGTGGCAGCGGACGATAATCTAATTCATCGGGTTGTTCCGACATGCTTTTAAACTCACTCGCTGCGGATGCAAGCAGCGCCTGCATCCGCAGCGTTTACTACAATTAAGCTGCTTGGGTTGCGGCCTCAGGCACGCTGGCTTGGGCGCGTTTTTTGGTGGCATGTTCGATAAAGCGGCGCGTAGCTGCCAACGAGCCACCAAGCGTCATCACAACAGTGCCAACCCAAACCAAGCCAACTGCCGGTTTGGTGCTAACAAAAATATCAGCTCGTTCTGGCAAGATTGGCAAATCCAAGCCAACGATTTGCAATTGTACTTGGCGATTTTCCAAGCTTAGCGCCGAAATCAACACTTGATTGCCATCGGCCAAGGTATATGGCTCTGGTTGGTTGCCAACCTCAGCAATTGCCCGTAAGCCTGGCTCGATCGTCGTGGCGTTGCCAGCTTCATCGTAGAAGGTCAAACGGGCTTTGATCGTAATTTCATCGGTGTTGGTTTCAGCGCCAGTATGGCCTTCGGGCAAGCTATAATCGAAGTTTTGAAACACAAAACTATAGGGGCCAACGCTGCCTTTTTGGCCTTGGGCCAAGGTGAGCAAATTGGGGTTGCTCTCGGCCAAATATTTACCTGGCGAGATATACAAATCGCCCCACCATTCGCGAATAATCGCTGGATTGCTGATCCATTGGCCGTCGCGGGGGTTGAGATACAGCTGCGGCGCTGCATCTTGGACTGCACCATTCTCGCGTTGCACCGCCAAATCGATCACGCCTTTTTCGGCTCCTTGGTTGTTGGTGCGGGTGGCGTAACCTTCGAAGGTAATTTTGTGCCCAAACGCGGTTTGGGTGGTGTTCAAGGGAATCGTCATGTTGATGTCGGGCGAGCTGTAGGCCGATGAGCCGACAAAGCCAATCACCAGCAGGGCTGCGCCAATATGCGCCGCATAGCCGCCGATGCGCATCCAGCCGCCGCGCACTGTGCGCACGATCATCAACAGATTTACACCTAAGCCTAAACTGCCCAGCCCAAGATAGGCCAATGACAACGGTTTACGCACGCCGAGCAGCAAACCAACCACCGTTGCAACCACGGCCAGAATTGCTGGCATGCGTAGGGCATAGATAAACTTGCGCATGTTGCCGCCGCGCCAGCCAAGCAACGGAGCCAAGGTCATTAAGCCAATCACAACCAAGCCAAACGGCGGCGTGACGGTGCGGAAGAAGCTTGGTTGCAAGCTAAAACGGCCATCTTGGCTGGCAGCAATATCAAACGCTTTGGCAAAGGTCGTGCGCAGGCCATCGCGCAAGACTGGGGTTTGCGAAAACAGCGGCATTGAGGTGCCAATGCCCACAATCAGCGTGATAATGACCAAACAAAACATGCCAAGCACAAACAAACTATCGCGTGAAAAGAGATTTTCTGAAAGCTTGTTGATTGGAATGTCGCGCCAGCGCTTGATGAAAATGGCGAGCGAAGCTACTAAGCCAAGAATCAACACCACCGCCATGGTCGTGCCAAGGCCATCCTCGGTAAATGAGTGCACCGAGAAATCGCCCAAAATTCCCGAACGGGTCAGGAACGAGGCATACATCACCAAGCCATAGGTTGCAATCGCAAGGCTGATGTTGGCGCGGCGCAAGCCACCATGGGCGCGTTGCACCAACATACCGTGCAGCAAGGCGGTTACGGTGAGCCATGGCAAGAGCGATGAGTTTTCGACTGGGTCCCAAGCCCAATAACCACCCCAACCAAGAGTTTCGTAGGCCCAATAACCGCCAAGGGTTAATGCTGTGGTCAGCACAACCCACGCCGTAATTGTCCATGGCAATGCTGCTTTGACCCAAGCATCGTAATCGCGCCGCCATAGCCCAGCGATGGCATAAGCAAACGGAATTGCCAACAAGCCATAGCCCAAGAACAAAATTGGCGGGTGAATCACCATCCATGGGTTGTGTAGCAACTCGTTCAAGCCGCGCCCATCTTCTGCATAGATGATTTGTTTGGCAACATCGAAGCGCAAGGCAAATGGATTATTGATCAGCATAAAGCTGATAATCGCCACCTGCACCGCCATCAAGGGCATTAGCACAAACGGCTCGAACTCGCGCGAACGCCGCAGCAGCAACGGCGCTGCCAATAAGCCAACTAAGGCCCAAATCATAAATGAGCCTTGTTGCCCAGCCCACAGCGCCGAAAGTTTATAGCGTAGCTCTAAATCGTTCGATGAGTAGTTATAGACATAATCAAACTCATAACGCCCAAAATAGAACAATGCCAAAAGTAATAGTGCTGCCACAACGATCGCAACGGCGGCGATCCGCACGCCCCAACGCCCCCAGTTCAAGGCAGTGCGCTGGCCTGCGATCAGCAATATATAGGATGTGGTTGCGGTAAACGTTGCAACTAAGGCCACGACCAGCAACAATGTGCCAAACATAAATAAATTCATCGACAATCCTCAGGGTTTGGTTTGCTGGCTTGCACCAAGCAGGCACAAGCCATCCGACCTACTTGGCAGCTTGGGTATCTTCTTGATACTTCGATGGGCATTTGACCAACAAATCGTCGGCGACAAAAATGTCTTCGCTCTCATCGAATGCGCCAATCGCGACCACACTAATCGCTTGATCAAAGTTGCCTGGCTTGGGCTGGCGATACAGCACTTCAATTGGCTGGCCCATTTCATCACGCATGGTAAAGCGGAATGCGCCCGCTTCGACGGTGCCTTGATTTTGGGGATAGCCCATCACTTGGACATTGCGTCCGCTGGCTTTGGCTTCGCTTACATTGACATAGGGCGTAAGCGAATCACCCATTGAGGTAAAGCCCAACCAGCCAGCCAAGACCAGGAGCGCGATTCCGACCATATGCAGCGGTTTAAGCCGAAAACGAGGAGTTGTTGCTTCAGACATTGCTGGTTTCCTTTCGTTCGGGGTTGACCCGTTCTGGCCGAATTGGCGTGTTGGTTGCTTCGGTGCTAGGGTTGGTTTGACGTTCTTGCAAGGCTTGGCGCAGGGCTTTGGCTTGGCGGTCAATTTTTAGCAAATAGGCAAAAATGCCCAGCCAAACCACCAAGGTCACTGCCGCCGCCACATACATGGCGAGGCCTGGGTCGGTTAATCCATTCATATCGTTATTCCTTGTTGTACTAATTGTTCATTGATGTCGAGCACATCGGCCCGCAACCACCAGAGCCAGAAAAACAGCAGCGTAAAGCCAAAGAGGCTGGCAAAGAAGGTTAACAAGGTGCGTTGCTCAGTCAACAGGCCAATATTGCCAGTGTTGGCAATTGCAATTTCGACCGTTTGATTACCTGGTTCGCCCACTAAGCGCTTGATTTGCACGTCGCGCAAGGTTTCGGGCAAGCGCTCAATCGTTTCGGGCTTATTGCTGGCCCGATTAAAAGACGGTTTTAAGGTGTAATTTGTGCCATTCGATACAATGCTGACCGTGGCAACCGTCAGATCAGCTTGTTGCTCGATGCCCAATAATTCAACTTTGAAATCCTCGACGGTGCCGATAATTCGCCCATTTTCGGTCAATTCAATGCCTTGGCAATTGGGCGTATTCAAAATTGCACAATTAGGGTGCAGCGTATCATCGGTGACCCGTGGAATCACAAAGATCAAAAACGGAACCGCTACAAAAGCTAGCAGGGCATAGATCGAACCAAGGTAGCGTTGGCGTTGGCGATCTTCAATCGAGGTTCGCAAGGCAAAATAGGCCGCATAAATCAGCATTAATGCGGCAATTGCGGTTTCGCGTGGGTCCCAATTCCAGTAGGTTCCCCACACAACTTTGGCAAAAATCGCTCCCGTAACGGTTGCTAAAACACTGAAAATCAAGCCCAATTCTGCCGCAGCCAAGGCCAAGGCATCGTCGCGGGCGCGGCCATGGCGCAAGTAGCGCCAGCTATAAATTGCCGAAAACAAAAAGGCGACGCTGGTCAGCCAGCCCGTTGGCACGTGCATAATCACAATTCGTCCAACGTTGCCCAAGCCCTCGTGAGCAGGTACCCACAAAAACATGGCCACGGCGACCAGTCCCAGCCAAATTCCAGTAAACCACTTAAAGGTTGTCGCAAGCATGCTTAATTGTTCCCACCATGAGAGCGTTTATGCTTCCCAAACTCGTTCAAAAAGCCAAAGTGCAGCCACATGTTCAGCAATGGTGTAGGCCGCAAGCAATTGTAAGCCGCTCCCAGCAGCGGCCCATGTGCCGCCGCTGAGCGCTAATTCGGTTGTTTCAACCGCAATAATTAAGAGTGGTAGCACCAACGGAAAGGCCAGAATCGTAAACAACGAGCCTTTACCATCGGCTTTGGCTACCAAGGTTGCCAAAATAGTTGTTGCCCCAGCGAGGGCTAAGCCGCCCAAACTGAGCGTGACCAGAAACAAGCCAACGTTGGCAATCGTGACATTCAACAAACCAATAAAGAGCAACGTGACCAGGGTTTCGAGCAAGGCCAAAATCAATAAATTGACCCCTAATTTGCCCAAATAAACCGCCAACGCTGGCACATTCAAGCGCAATAAGGTCGCCGTGTGCGCTTCTTCTTCACGCACAAACGTCCGTGATAAACCATTCATCGCCGCAAAAAAGATTGCAATCCATAAAAGCACTGCTAAGGTTGCTGCCGAACGCGGGTCGCGGCTTAGGCCCAACGGCCCTAAGCGAAAGCTGACCATCACCGCAGTTGTAACTGCAAACAACGCCATTGCATTGAGCGCATAACGGGTGCGCAGCTCGATTTGTAAATCTTTATAGGCAACGGCCCATGCAGCCTGCCAAAATACTGGTTTAGCCACGGGCGGCGGCTCCTACAGTCAAAACAAGATCAGCCCAAGCTGCATCGCGTTCGTCGTTGGTTGCCAACACGGTTAGGCCATGTTGGCGTTGTTGTTCAACGAGTTGGGCAACTAATTGGCGACCATGCTCATCGAACATGGCGGTTGGTTCATCGAGCAGCAAGATTGGTGGTTTGGCTAAAAGGGCAATTGCATATTTCAAGCGCAGCGCCATTCCCGATGAAAAATGGGCCACCCGCTCATGCTCACGCCCAGCCAAACCAACTTGAGCCAATAGCTCGCGCCAATAGGCCTGGTCGGCGGCCAAACCACGAGCCTTGGCTAAAAATTGCAAATGTTCGAGCGCGCTTAATTCGCGATACAAGGCCACATCTGGCCCAACAAAGCCAATCCATGGCCGCATTGTGTTTGGGTTATAGGTTTGGCCTTGCCATTGATAGGCAATTGTGCCAGCAGTTGGGCGTTCGAGGCCACATAACAAGCGTAAAAAGGTCGATTTGCCAGCGCCATTTGGGCCACGCACCGCCAAAACTTCGCCCCGATGCAATTCGCCCGCCAACTGGTCGTAGACCGGGCGGGTGCTGTAGGTTTTGGCAAGGGCTTGCCAGCTCAGTTGTAGCGCCGCATCTGTTCGATTCATCACAGAGTCTATTGTATCATAGCCAATTGGCGCTTTGATGCTCTCCAGCTCAGCATTTCAGGTTGGGTTCTTTAAGGTAATTTTGATATATAGCTGGTTAGATAGCTTGATTTTTGGGCCATTTGTCCTATAGCGGGAGTAGACATGGTTGATGAATACTTAGAAGCCTAGGCCCATTAATCTAATTTAGAGGAGGACCCCTATGAATAACAGGCGGCTGGCCCTGTTAGTGAGCTTGTGTGCGGTGTTGCTTGGCTTTGCTGTGGCTAAGCGTCCTGACGTAACAAGCGCCAAGGTCTTATTAACTCAAACCCCATCAGGTAGTACTATAGTACCGTCAATGACGGTTACTCCTACGGCGACAGCTACTCCTAGCTGTTTTCCACGGGGTGAGAATAGCCAAGCGCGGGTTCCCAATTTGACCCCGACGCTGCCACCAAGTGGTACGCCAACGATTACCGCAACCGCAGATCCCTGTTTTGTCCAACCTGAACTGATTTTGAGTGGCCCAAGCCAAGTGGTTGTTGGGCAAGTCTTTACACTATCAATCCAGTATATCAATCTTGGCATGCCCTACGCCAGCATTGGATTCAACAATTCCTCGTTGGCCCAGTTTGATCCAGCTTTAACCATGCCCTGTAAGTATAACGAGCACCCAACAGGCTGTAGCGCTATCACCATTCGCGCTACCAATGTTGGAACGTTGATTATCAATGCGACAGCAACAGGCGAATCGTATAATCATGGTTGGTATTGGGGCTGGGGTTCGGCTCGCGCGCCGCTCGTGGTCACAATTAGCGATCCGAATGCTACGCCAACCGTTACGCCAAGTAATCCATGTGTTACGCCAACCGTTACGCCAACGCCAAATCTGGGGCAACGCCAAGCACCGCAGTTGACCCAAACGCCAAGCAATCCATGCCTTACGCCAACGTTTACGCCAACGCCAACCGGCACACGCACGGCAACGCCAACGTTTCCAAGTTATCCGTGCTATACGCCAACAACGTTGCCAATGCAACAAGCGCCCCAGGTGACGCAAGCGCCGTGTACTCCAACCCCAACCATGGCTATTACGCCATGTCCCACCAACTTGGTACTTAATGCTAGCCCATGTGTTGGAACCCCAACGAACACGCCAGCGAGCGGTAGTCCCACCGTTACGCCGATTGTTAAAGAACTGATTTTGAGTGCTCCCAACTTGGTTAATGTTGGCGATGCGTTCAGCTTGACCATCCAGTATGTCAATATTGGCGTGCCCTATACCGGCATTACGCTTAGCCCAACCGGAACAGTACAATTTGACCCGCCATTGACGATGCCATGTAAATTTAATGAACATCCAACTCACTGCCGCAAAATTGGTTTACGCGCCATCGCTCCTGGCACAATCGAGATTGATGCTGGGGCAACGGGCGAAGTGCCAATTGCTGGCGGCGGTTGGGCATGGGGCAGCGCTCAAGCTCGCAATCCGATCACAGTACGAGTGCTGGTGCTCGACCATAAAACCTTTATCCCGATCGTCAAAACCCAATAGCACGCTAATTGAAAGCTGCGCAACCGATCGTCGTCATGGCGATCGGTTGGCATTTAAGCAGCAATTCTCGGCTACAATGGCAGCAGTTCTTTGCTTTTGGAGGTTGCAATGGAGATCAAATGGACACCATGGCGCGGGCAGTTTGTCAAAGGCGAAACGCCCAAGGATGCAGGCTGCGTCTTGTGCGTTAAGCACGAAGAATCAAACGATGCTGCAAATCATGTGCTCTATCGGGGCCAATTTAGCTATGTGCTGATGAATTTGTATCCCTATAATCCAGGCCATTTGATGATTGTGCCCTATACTCATACCAACGATTTTGCCAATCTACCAGCAGCAACTGCTGCCGAAATTATGCATTTGACCCAACGCTCAGCCACAATTTTGAGCACAGTCATGAATCCACATGGCTACAATTTGGGCATGAATTTGGGCAAGCCAGCAGGCGCAGGCATCGACGAGCATTTGCATATGCATATTGTGCCACGCTGGAACGGCGATACCAACTTTATGCCATTAATCGGTGGCGTGAAGCTGATTCCCGAAGCGATGGATGATACCTATGCCGCCTTAGTTGGCCATTTTCAAGCGTTATAATTATTTGCTCAAATCGATCAAGACATCACGAATGCGCTCGGTGATTGAGCGGGCGGCAGGTGAGGGCGTAGCGCTTTGGTTAACTGAGCGCTGCTGCTCAAGATAATTGTGAGTTGCTTGTTGGCGCTCTGCAACCATCACGCCTAAGCGTTCGGCCAACGATGGATTTTTGGCATACAACGGCGCTAAATCGTGGCGTTCAATCACAATTGTGCGCGTATCTTCTTCGGCAATCACGCTGGCCGAACGCGGTTCATCCATTAACATGCCGCGTTCGCCAAACACATCGCCAGCCCCTAAATGCGAAACGACAAGCGGCGGCTGATCGTCGTGGGCAACTTCGACGCGCACTTTGCCTCTGGTAATCGCATACAGAATATGTTCATGGCGGCCTTGATGGGCCAGAATTTCGCCCCGCTCAAATAAGCGAATTTCGACGTTCTCCGATAAAAAGCGCAATTCTTGCTCGTGCAAGCCATCAAGCAGCTTGATGCGGCGCAGACGCTCGAAAATTTGTTCAGGCGTGTAATCAAGCCGCCGTTGGCGACTAGCCTGTTCTGGGCGGGTCAGCACCATCTCATTCGAGGCAAAGTGAATGCCTTGGCGCTGAAATACATACCAAATTCTGCTCAGCGCATCGCCTTGCAACTGGGGAAAATCATCGTAGTTGCTGATCCAACATTTAACTTCGTAAGTTGTCGAAAAGGCAGTGTAGTTGCGCACAAACACAAACGGCTCTGGTTGGGCAACAACGCCACGGCTCGAAAGCACTGCTTCTTTCAACAGTTCGCGCACCATCATCGGCGGGTGGACACAATCGACAGTAACTGCAACCCGCATGGCCACTGGCAAGCCCGTTGCGCTCATATTAATAATTTGTTGCTGGGCAATAATTGTGTTAGGGATGACGACTACTTGGCCATCACGCGGCTTGACCCGAATCGCCCGCCAGCTCATTTCTAAAACGCGGCCATAGCCAGTCTGGGCATCGATAAAAATCCAATCGCCAGGCATAAAAGGCCGTTCCATTTGCAGTGCGATGCCCGCTATCACATTTTTGAGCAAATCTTGCAGTGCCAGCCCAACCACGGCAGTAAAAACGGTTGAACTAAGTAGCACGGTGCCAATTTGCACTTGGAAGAAATGCCCAATACAAATGAGCAGCGTCATGAGCAGCACAAAGCCACGCGCAATGTCGCGCATCAAGCGTGGGATGGCATTGGGCCGACCATTGGCAGCCAAACGCCGCACGAGCAGCTGGTCGCCAATATGCAAAACTACAGCAATAATTGAAACGGTGACAATTGTTTGGAGGATTTTGGTGAGCAGCGGCCAGTGTTCAAGCTGTTGATCCGACCATAAGCCAACGAGGGCAGCAGCGCTGAGCGCCAAAAATTGACCAAGCACGTTCAAGCCGCTAATTAGCCCAAACCGCCGCCCAAGCCGAATTAAGAGCCGCAACCCTGCATAGCTGCCAACTCCCCAGAACATTGGCTGAATAATATGCTCAAACAGACTTAACATAACAATAGCTTATGGTTTTGGTTCTGCCATGTCAAGCACCCAATACGGGCGATCTTCAGCATAGGCAAGGCCAATGCCAACATGGCGATAGGCACAATTGGTAATATTAGCGCGATGTGGGCCATCAACTGGCTCATCCATCCATTGGGCTACAACTTCTTCCGGCGTTGCAAACCAAGCAGAAATATTTTCGCCGCGCCGAATAAATTGGTAGCCTGCTTGCTCAAGCCGCTCGCTATAGCTGCGGCCATCGCTGCTGACGTGATCGATTTTTTGATGTTGGGCCATGTCGTCGGCGTGGGCTTGAGCGATAGTTTGTAAGCGTGGCTCAAACACCAAAGCGACACAATTGGTTTTTTGGCGTTCACGATTGACTGCCAGCAAAACATCGAGTTTAAGGTCGCCAGAACTGGTAAGGCTTGCGGTCACTTGGATGGTTGCTGATGCAATTGGGCTGGCTTGGCTGGTGGCACTCGCCGCGACGCTTGGGGTTGTGGTTGCTGAGCTGGTTGTGGTTGCGGTTGAAGCGGGCGTGATGCTGGCGAGGCTTGGTAACGCACTCGAAATGGCAGTTGGGTTGGTAGCGCTCTCAAAGCGAATCACCGTTCCATTGAGGCGTGGTGCAACCCACCACACCCCAATGATCACGCCGAGCACGAGGCCAAACAGCAATAAGCCAAGCCCGCGCAGACTATTTGCCATAGGCTGCAATTTGGCTTAGCACATCGGTAATTAATGCGCTAAACATGGGCTTGGCGGTTTCGCCTGCTTCCAACACTTCCTCGTGGTTGGCTGGTGGCGCGTCGGGGTGAGCAATGTTGGTGATCAACGAAATGCCCAAAACCCGCATCCCACGATAACGAGCGACAATTGCTTCCGGCGCGGTCGACATGCCAACTGCATCGACGCCAATTCCACGCAGATAGTTCATTTCAGCGCCAGTTTCAAACGATGGCCCTGCGAGCATTGCATAGACGCCTTCGCGTAAGGTTGCGCCAGCCCGTTCGGCGGCAGCTTTGGCCATTGCGCCTAATTCTAGATCATAGGCATTGAGCATGGCCGGGAAGCGTGGGCCAAGCGTATCGTCGTTGTGGCCGCGCAACGGGTGAAAACCAGCCATGCCCGGCAAAAAGATATGATCGGCGATGCGCATTAAATCGCCAACCTGCCAATTGGCATTTAAGCCGCCAGCAGCATTGGTCACAATCAGTGTATCTGCTCCCAAGGCCCGCATGACGTGCACTGGCAAGGTCACTTCATCCATGCCATAGCCTTCGTAGAAGTGAAAGCGCCCGCGCATGGCCAGCACTGAAACCCCGCCAAGTTCACCTAACACTAGTTCGCCGCGATGGCCGGGCACTGCCGAAGGCGCAAAGCCTGGAATATCGCTGTAGGAGACGACAACTGGGTTTTGAATATGATCAACCAGTTGGCTCAAGCCTGAGCCAAGGATAATTCCCACTTGGGGCACACGATCGGTATAACGACGAATGGCAGCGACTGCGCCATCGATTGCTTGCGTGCGATTGGTGGTCATGAATTGAAATCCTTTGCAACAATAGCCACATTGCTATGGCCGCGGACATTATATCCGACTGAGAATTTCGCGTTTTTTGGCTTCAAAATCAGCATCAGTAATTAAGTTTTTCTGACGCAAATCGTTTAAGCGCAGCAACAATTCTTCAATATCATTATCATTCGGGCGTTGATAGGGTGGCACAAAATTTTTATAGGCATTGACCGATTGCATATACATGGCTGGTTCGCGATCATGTTCTTCTTTTGCATTCAACATGGCGCGTTTAAATTCAAGTGGAGCGCGAATAAAGGTAAAAAGATTATCGCTATTTTCGTTGGCCGTTTGTACCTCAATATCACCATAATTAAACATCCGACCCATAAATGTTTGACGCATTTGAACGTCGTTAATTTTATCGAGCGATGAATCGAGGCTGGCTTTATTAACGATGCCCCGGAGATGAATCACTCGCCGATCAGTTAATAAAAACTTTTCATTGCGCCAACGTAGAAAATCAATAACAGCACTTGCCAAAATGAGCAAAATGATTGCAATTAAAATCATTTGCACATAAGGTTGAATCGATTGCCATTTGGCGCTCTCAAGCCTAGTAATAAAAAAAATCGCGGCAATCATAATTGCCATCACAACGACTTCAAAGCCAATGCGTCCCAAGAAAACGAACGGATGCTGATGGGCTTCATATTTAATATCTTCGTTTTCAGCTAAGAGTTGCTCAACATAGCTCATTGGTTGTGCTCCTTTAGGGGGAATCGCGGCTAGTGTAGTGGTAAGCTATAGGCTTGTCAACCACGCACTAAATTGAGAAATTGGGTTGATTTTAGCTCACGCTCTAAAACTTGGCTCAATGAGGCTTTTAATACCGCCCGAGCTTCATGCACAGTTTCTGGTGCTGGCGCAAGGCTGGCGACGGTCTCTAAAGGCATCCGTGCCAAGTAGCGTAACAATTTGAAGGTATTAAGCTTAATCGGCAATGTTCGTGGCTCGCTGTTGGAACATTGTTGACATAAAACACCTCCAGTGGTTGGGCTATAGCGATCGGCTTCTGGGCTAAGCTCGCGCTCACAGTTTGCACAGTGAAACAGGTGTGGTCGGTAGCCTGAAAGAATTAGTGTGTGTAATTCATAATACCGCAAAATGACATCACGGCGCACAACTTCATCCAAGACATCGAGCGCAGCCAAGGTTTCGCAGGTAAGCCGAAAAAGCGCTGGATTATCGCTTTCGTCAGCGGTCATTTGGTCGAGCAATTCGGCCACATAATAGCCTTGGCTGATGCGCGAAAGGTCTTCGCGCAGGCTGCGAAATGGTTGCACAACTCGACTTTCGGTCACAACATCGAACGAGCGGCCTTTGGCCAATTGCAAGTGGGTATGGATAAACAGCTCCAAATGGCCTGCTAGTTTGCTGGTCATTTTGCGCACGCCGCGCGCGGTGACGCTGAGCTTGCCATATTGCGGTGTGTAGATCGTCAAAATTCGATCGGCCTCGCCAACATCGGAGCGGCGAATAATCAGCGCCTCGGTGGTATATAAGCGGTCGCGCATGCTTGCTCCTTCTAGCTTCGGTTAATGATCTGTAGCCATTGTTTAACATTTGTTTTGAGTTGTTGGCGTTCGCTGCTGGGCAAGGTGTGTAACACCCGTTCGATCAAGGCTTCGCTGACCAAACTTGGGGCTAAACGCTGCACTGTCATAATGGCTGTGAGTAGCTGCTTAAGATCATGGTCACTAATCCGTTGATCAAGCTCGATGACTTGATTGAGTGCATAGCCAGCCTCGTGCAATGTGAGCGTTATCGCCGCAGCATCGGCCAATTCAAACTCCCACAGTTGCTGATTAAGCTCTGCATAGGGCGGTAAATGTGGCAGCTTGGCAATCTCGCTGAGCAAACTTGGTTCGCTGGTTTCAAGCAACAAGGCTGGACGGGCCAATAATTGGCGGCGGTCGCTTTGCCATTGCTGAAACAGCGTTTGCAAATCGTGGGGCACTGGCCGATCGCACCAGCGCTGCAAAAATGCTTGCATCTGGCTGGCCTGAATGCCACGTTGCAAGGCTTGGCTATACGAATGGGCGGTTAAACGAACAACCATTGTGCCATGAGTATCAGTTGATTGCCACTCAGTAATCCGTTGAATTTGAAAGCGTGGCAATGGCTCGACTGTTGGCGGAATCCGAATTAAGCCATCGCTGGCAAGCTGAAGTTGGCCAGCAAATTGGCTTGGCTCATGCCCAGCCTGCAGCAAATGACTCGCCCATTGGGTTAGCCGAACGGCCTGCGGATGTTTCATTTGATCGAGATCAAGCAAGCCCAGCCAGAACAATGGCCCTTGGCAAGCAGCTTTAATCCATGCACCTTCAACCTCGTTCCAATGCTGCCAAGCATTCAATGGCTCGCCATACTGGTCTTGAATGCTTGGTTGCTCAAAATCGCTGCGCAAAAGCTCTGGATAATTTGCCTGCATGTGGGCCAGCAAATCGTCAAAACCTAACCATTGATCGCTGGGCGCAGTTTGGAAACATTGCCAAAGTTGGTGGCGAGCGCTTTGCAGATCGAAGCGGGCTTGAAGATGCAGTTCGGTTAAGCTGAATTCATCAAAATCGCTCGCAAGCCAGCCATTAAAGAGCTGTTCAAGCCGTTGCTTGGGGCTGGCTTCAAGCCAATGCAACGGATTGCCGGCCAGTTGCAATTGTTGATTATGGACGTTCAATAAGCCAGCTTCAATTGCACAGGTGCGAATCCAGGCTAATTGGCCAAATTGGCGCTCACTTGTTGGCGTAGAAACTGCTATGCGTTCACAGATTGCCCGTAAGCCTTCTCGTTCAAGTTGTAATTGGCGCGTCAGTTTAAGCGCTTGCTGATAGCAGACGGCCAAAACCGTGGTCAGCAAACTTTCAGTTTGGCCGAGATCGGCCTCAATCCAGGTGCTTGGGCTTGGATGTTCGTGCCATGTTGGCAAACTTGGGGCCGAAACTGCTGGTAACGCTTGCAACCAATCGCTAAAAATCACGTAATACTCGCCGTCTACAGCTTTGAGCGGCTGAATCAAGCCCAAAACATACAAGCGCTCAAGCACTGAAGCTTGACCATGGATGGCCAAGAGATAGGCCCGAGGAGTGACAATATCACGATGTGAGCGAATTTTGCCAAACTCGCGTTCAAGCGTTTTGGCCGCGAGCTTGCCACCAGCAGCAACCACTCGATCCAAGGCCGAACGTTCAGCGCTGGATAAGCGCGCCACCAAGGCTTGAATCGCTGCTGGTTGACCAAGTTCGGCAGCATCGGCAACCTGCCACAAATGCGCCAATACATGGCGTTCGCTGGTGGGAAGGCTGGCAAGCCAATCGATTGAAGCATGTGTTCGTGTCATAGAGAAATTATACCCTTTACATTGCAGCATGATTGCATACAATTTGGAAGAATCCGTTTTCGCTAATTGAAGGAGCGCACCTGTATGGAATGGTTATCTGACCCGCAGACTTGGATTTCCCTATTAACTTTGACGTTGCTTGAAATCGTTCTAGGGATCGACAATATTGTCTTTATTTCGATCTTATCGGGCAAATTGCCAAAAGAACAACAAGCCAAAGCCCGCCAAGTTGGTTTGGCGTTGGCCTTATTTACACGGATTGGGCTTTTGTTCTCGCTTTCATGGGTTATGGGTCTGACCAACACGCTCTTTACCGTGTTTGGCCAAGCAATCTCAGGCCGCGACTTAATTCTCGTTTCTGGGGGTTTGTTCCTCTTAGGCAAGGCAACCTTTGAAATTCACGAGCGTTTGGAAGGTACCGAGCATCACGAACAAAATGTTAAAGCTAAATCGTTTAACTCGGTAATTGCTCAAATCTTGGTTTTGGATATTGTCTTCTCGCTCGACTCGGTAATTACCGCCGTTGGGATGGTTGATCATATTCAGATTATGATTGCAGCAGTGATTATTGCCGTTGGCGTGATGTTGCTCTCAGCAGGTAAAATTAGCGATTTCGTCAACAACCACCCCACCGTCAAAATGTTGGCACTTAGCTTCTTGCTCCTGATTGGGATGTCGTTGGTGGCCGAAGGCTTCGACCAACACATTCCAAAAGGCTATATCTACTTCGCCATGGGCTTCTCGGTCTTGGTTGAAATGCTTAACTTGCGGGTCAAGAAAGTTACTCAAAAACCAGTCGAATTGCGCCAACCTTCGTATTTGCAAGAAGCAGTCGAAGAAAGCACCAAATAACCCAACCTTAAAAAGTTTATTCAACAACAGCGTATTGGCACATGTCGATACGCTGTTGGCGTTAAGCGCTCGTTTGCAATCGCCCTTGAGTAGTATGAGGTGATCCACCATGAAACTGCGTTGGATTCATTACATGTTGCTGTTCGTACCGTTGGCAGTGGTCGCAGAATTCTTGCTGCACAACGATATGCTGACCTTTATCTTTTCGGCATTGGCGCTCGTTCCGCTGGCGGGATTTTTGGGCGAAGCAACTGAAGAATTGTCGATTCACACTGGGCCAAAAATTGGTGGCTTGCTCAATGCAACGCTTGGTAACGCCGCTGAATTGATCATCACAATCGTTGCGTTGAAAGCAGGTAAAATTGAGCTTGTTAAGGCTTCGCTGACTGGCTCGATTATTGGCAACTTGTTACTGATTATCGGGTTTAGCTTTTTGCTTGGTGGCTTGAAAAACGGCAAGCAGAAGTTTGATCGTAGCCTGACTGGCATGTCGGCCTCGTTGATGACCTTGGCGGTGATTGGTCTGATTATTCCAACCCTGTTTGAATTGCTCAAAGAAATTGCCGACCCCAACTTGGCGCTTGATGTGTTCAAAACCCAAGTTGATGATCCGCAGTTGCGGGCAATTTCGATTGGCGTGGCAGCTGTATTGATCATTGTCTACATTCTGAGCATGATTTACATTCTGCGCGATGGCGATTCGGGCGCGGTTTCGCATACTGGCTTTGAAGAAACCGACGAAATCGAAAGCCACCAAGCCACCATGAGCGTCAAAACCGCAATTGGCATTTTGGTAGTTTGTACTTTGGCAATCGTCTTTATGAGCGAAGCCTTGGTTGGCGTGGTCGAGCCAGTCGCTCGTTCGTTGGGCGTGCGCGAGTTGTTCTTGGGGATTATTTTTATTCCAATTGTTGGCAACGTGGCCGAGCACTTGGTCGGCGTGCAAGCAGCGCTCAAAAATAAAATGGATCTTTCAATGACGATCTCATTGGGATCAAGCACCCAAATTGCGCTCTTTGTTGCGCCGTTGTTGGTGTTTATTAGTATGCTGTTTGATCATCAAATGACGCTGTTTTTTAGCTTATTTGAAGTGATGGTGCTTGGCCTAAGTGTGATTATTGCCACCTTCGTTTCGATGGATGGCGAGAGCAATTGGCTTGAAGGCGCGATGCTGTTGGCAGTGTATATCATTGTGGGCATTGGCTTTTTCTTTGTGGGCTAAAACCAAAACCCGCCTGTTGTAGCTCAACAGGCGGGTTGTTTTTTAATGATGGCGAGCGCCATTGCGCTTTTTGATGTAGTCGATGCCATCGCGTAATGCTAGCGGCGGATGGCCAATTAATTGCTCGGTTGCCGATTGCGGCGCACTATTATCGAGGCTGAGCATGGTTAATTGGGCTGGGGTAACTGGTGGTTTGGGCAAGATTTTATCCATCATAAATACTGCTGGCTTCATCAAGGGCACTGGCACATAAATTTTGCTGCGTTTTTTGCCCAATTTTTGCATAATCAGATCAAGCATTTGCTCGTAGGTTAGGGCATCTGGCCCGCCCAACTGATAGATTTGGCCAATTGTGCTGCGATCATCAAGCGCTTTGATAAAGGCATCGATCACATCATCGCGCCAAACTGGTTGGAATTTGGTTTTGCCATCGCCGACGACTGGCACAAATGGCGCTGGGGCAATCATCAACGGGCGACGCACCAAATCGGCCAAGGTATTGATAAACTCATCGCCCTCGCCAAAAATCACCGACGGCTGAAACACCGTCCACTCTAAGCCGCTGGCCTCAACATATTTTTGGGCGCGAAATTTGGTATCCATATAGGGCAAATTGGGGTCGTTGACCACGCCAAGTGCACTCATATGCAAAAAACGCTTGACTCCCGCTGCTTTGGCTGCATCGACGACATTGACCGTTGCCTGATAATTCATGCGTTCGAAGCTAATGCCGCCAGAGCGTTCGCGAATAATTGCCACCAAATGAATAACCGTGCTAACCCCTTTCATCGCTGCCACCAACGATTCAGGATCAGTCACATCGCCTTTGACGATTGAAATATTGCCAGCGACCAACTTTTGGGCTTTTTCCGGAGTTCGAACGAGCACCCGCACTGGCTCAGGGCGTTGGCGTAATTTTTCAATCAAGCGTGAGCCAACGTAGCCAGTGCCACCAGTTACTAAAATCATACATGCCCCCATTGATCAAGCGGAAACTCGCGGTTGAGCTTGCGCAAGCGCCAGAGAATTTTGGGTAAATAGGCTAATTTTGCCCCAAACGAAAGGCTTGCCCGCTGATTAAATACATCATAATCATTGCGCACAATCTGATCAAGAATCCCACGATACACTGTTGCTGCTGTGGCCACCGCAAAACGTGAATCTGGGTGGAGCAAGCCAATGCCTTGCCAACTTTCATCATAGAGTTGGTGGGCGCGCTGCATTTCGAATTGCAATAATTGCTGCATTTGTGGGCTACGCACGCCGTTCAAAATATCAGCTTCGCGCACGCCAAAGCGTTCTAAATCTTCTTGGGGCAAGTAAATGCGGTTGCGGCGGGCATCCTCGCCAATATCGCGCAAAATATTGGTCAATTGCAAGGCTACGCCCAATTTGATCGCATAGGGCACTGCTCCAGCTGCATAGCCAATGACTTGCATGCTCAGCAAGCCCACGACCGAAGCTACGCGATAGCAATAGAGCCACAAATCGCTAAACGTAGCATAGCGATTAATCGACAAGTCCATCTCAACGCCGGCCAATAATTCGGCCTCAAGTTTGCTCGAAATTCTGAATTCGTTGCGCACATTGTGCCATGCCAACGGCACGGGGTCGTCGTGGCGAGGCGTCGAACGCAAGGTGTTGAGCCAATGTTGCAAGCGCTCTGGGGCAGTTTCGGGATGCATGTCCACTAAGTCGTCGCTCGTTCGACAGAAAGCATACAAAACCCGAATTGCATCACGCTTACGGACTGGCAACAATTGGGTACTAAAATAGAAACTCTTTGAATGCACGTTGGTTAGTTCGGTACAATGGGCATAGGCATTATTAAGCCATTGGTTGCTGAGTTGATGTGAAACGCTCTCGGCAACGGTTGGAATAAATTGGGCTGGTAAGGTCAATCCAGCGCACATCTGAGGATCGAGCGAAGGCCAAGACATAGCACATCCTTCCTGCTACAGACTCACCATGGTTTGCTTTTAGGTGCTACGCAAACATATTGGCTTTGGATGAGTCGGCGCAAGAATTAGGCCAATAGTTCTTCGATTGTATCGCATGCTTGGTCGGCGTTGTATCCTAAAAAGCTGCCTGGCAAGCTTTTTTGCTGTTCTTTACCGCTGAGTGCAGCTCCACCATAGCCAATAATCAGTGGTTTTGTCAACTTGTTCAGTTCCTGCAAAATATGCACTGCTTGGCCATAGTTTTCTCTGGTAGTCGCGCTCAAGGCCACTAATTTTGGTTTCAAGCGTTGCACGGTATGCAGCAATTCTGAGGTTGGTAGGTTGCTGCCAAGATAAATCACGCGCCAGCCACGGCGCATCAAAAACAGCGCCACCATCATCACGCCAAGCTCATGCTGCTCGCCAGGCACAGTTGCTACGATAATCAAGCCCCGATTGAAGCGGGTGCGAGCTTGATGAATCAGGTTGCTTAATTTCAATGACATAAAGGCTGTGGCCGCGTGTTCCTGTGAGATTGAAATTGTGCCTGCATGCCAACCATCGCCAATTGCCACCATCGTCCGTTCAATTACCTCAATACAAACAGTTTCAACTGGATACAGGCTGAAAGCTTGGTTCAAAATTGCCTCGGCTTTGAGCATATCGAAGCTCAGTAAGGCTTGAACGCAGGTGTTGCTCAGTTCTTGCAAGCCTGCTGGATCATAGGTTGTCGACTGTTCGATTGCACTGCCAGTTTGCAGCAAGGCAACTGCTTGGCTAATGGTTAAGCCTGATTCTGTTTGTTGGCGCAGCCAATCGATAATCGCTATATCGCGTTCGGAATAGGCGCGTTGGCGGCCTCCAGTGCGCTCAGGAAACGGCATTCCATAGCGCCGTTCCCACGCTCGTAGCGTATCTGCGGCAACCCCAGTGCGCTGGACCACAGCTTTGGTGTTATACAACGGCTCTTGGCTAAATTGGCTAAAACGGTTGCTTATTTTGCTCATGCACTCCACCAACGTCTTTACGAGATAACCCGACCAATTGCCAAGGCATTGATTGGAGCAAGTTGCTGCCTCAAGCATGCCCATGTTCGGCCTCGGTCGCTCGAAACCCAAACTTCGCCAGCATTGGTGGCTGCATACAGGCTATCAATTTGATAGGCCACATTCATTAAACAACTCCATTGGCCAACTTGACCAAGCTGTAAGCTTTGCCAAGCAGTGCCATCGTTGCGCTCTAATTGGTTGGAATCGCTGGCAATCCGAATGCTTGCTGGTGGTTGGCCCGCTAATTCAAGCTGCTGGCTTGGTGATGGTGGTGCAGGTGTTGGCTCAAGCATGTGCCACGCTTGGCCGCCGTCGTTGGTTTGCCAGGCCTGCTCGCTGCTCCAAACCGTGGCTTGCATTGGGGCATCTGCTTGGCACACAACTGCCTGAATCGCCTGATCGGCCAATTCAATCCCAACCGAAATCCAGCGATCAATACGGCCTGGATTGCTGAGTAAGACCACGCCATGATCCGTGCCAATATAGAGTAATTGTGCTTGTGCCATGAGTTCGATCCTGCGCTAGAAAGTTGGATTATGGGCAAAAGTCGTAGCAGTTAAGCAATAATACGGCCACGGGTCGCGACAATTTGCACCGCGCCATCGCGTTGCTCAAACGAAATATGCAAGCCAGCAGCCCGTAAACTAGCAACAAATTGATCGCCAGCCAAAAATTGAATCCCGCCACTGAGCAAAAAGGTTTGCAACAAACGGCCTGAACGTGAAGCTGCCTGTTGGGCTTGCATCCAAAAGCTGCGGCCAGCGGCTAGTAAACAGCGCCGCACCTCGGAAATCGCTCGATCAGGGCGCACAAACTCGTTGAGCGAGCCACCACAGGCAACCCCAGCCAAAGATTGGTCGGCAAAGGGCAAATCTTCGGCCAAACCACGAATATAGCTAATTTTGAGGCGTTTGGCGTGGCTGCGGCGTTGAGCTTCGCGCAACATTGGCAATGAATGATCAAGCGCCACGCAATGGCTATCGGCAGGGAGGTTGGCGGCAATCGCGCGCGCATAGAGGCCATTCGAGCAGGCTAAGTCGAGATAGATGCCGCCACGTTGGGGTGCTAACTGGGCGATTAATAAGGCTACTTCTTCATCCAAGGGGAAACTACGCCCGCTGAGTTTGCTCAAGGCTTGCCAACGCCAAAGCCGTTCGTAGCCCCACGCAGCCAACGGCAAGCGATTAACCACTTGCGCGCCATTCCAAGCAGCAGAGCGCGGCAACAGATCAACAATCCCATCACGAATTGGCCATTGCTGACCAACAGCGCTCACCAAGCTTCCTGACCAAACCATGCCATCGCGCCAACGGGCATCGTGCAGGCTTAGGCTAGTTTGTGAAACCGGACAGCGCAGCCATGGCAGTACATCTGGATGCATAACCTACCTCACCTAAAACGCCAATGCGTGGCGGATTGAGCTTAGTCATTGTGCAGCACCCAACTAAGATCATCCGAAGCAACATGGCCATGTTCGATCAATTCGACAAAGAGATCGACCAATTCGGCCTGCCATTGGGTGTTGCGGCCTGAGCGTAAAACTTGGACAGCTTGGCTGCGGCTCATTCCTTTGCGATAGGGGCGGTCAGTCGTCATGGCATCGAAGCTATCAACGACGGCGATAATCCGCGCGCCTAGGGGAATTGTATCACCGGCAATGCCGTGGGGATAGCCTTTGCCATCCCAGCGTTCGTGGTGATGCAGCACCATTGGCCCGACCGAAACTGAAAAGCGCATTGGAGCAACAATATTGGCCCCAATTTGCGGATGTTTCTTCATCTCTTCATATTCTTCGTCGGTCAGCTTGCCCTCTTTTTGGAGCACAGTTTCGCGGATGATAATTTTGCCGATATCGTGCAACAAACCACCATAGCGAATCAAGCGGGCTTCTTTGGCATCGCAACCATAGGCGGTTGCCAAGGCATGGCTATACGAGGCCAAACGCCGCAAATGGCCTTCGGTGTAGGGGTCGCGCGATTCGACAGTGGTGGCCAAGGTGAAAATCACGCGCTCGGTGCTTTCGAGTTCTTCGGTTAGGCGGCGCACCCGCAACAGCGAACGAATCCGCGCCAACAAGACTGTGCGCTCAAACGGCTTGTTGATAAAATCGTCAGCACCCATCTCCAAGCCCAAAATCCGCGATTCATCGTCGTTGAGGCCAGTGAGCATGGCGACTGGCAACAATTGCGTTTCTTCGCGGTCGCGCAAACGACGGCAAACCTCAAAGCCATTCATCACAGGCATCGTCACATCGAGCAACACCAAATCTGGCATACAGATTTGAATATCGTCGAGGGCCTCAACCCCATTGCGGGCAACGCGCACGGTATAGCGCTCACGTTCAAGCACCCGTCGCAAGGTATCAATGCTACGAGCTTCATCATCAACAACTAAAATGATCTCCGACATGCTGATACCCTCAAGGTTGATTGCTAAGTGGATCGGAAGCTGAAACGAAACGCAATTGCGGCGGCTGATCAAGCTGATCGTCAACAAGTGCTTGCATCGTCACGATCACATGCTGCAGATCTAAAAAATCGACCCAAGCGACACTGGCTTGCAGTTTAGGCGCGGCTTTCTGCCAATTTAGCCCAAGCCCTTTCTGATTGCCACGCGACCAATGCACTAGCGCCGCAGCTGTTTGGATGAGGCCTTGAAGCAAGCTCCGTTCAACGCCGCTGCGTTGCAGCCATTGCACTTCCCACGCTTCGTGGGCATGCCAATAGTGCCCAGCGTTAAACAGCTCGTAGCCTTGGATAAACTCGCTCGTTTGTTGCACAGGCACTTGCATGATGCTGCAATTTTAGTAGCGCTTGACGCTAGGATCAACCGCCAGCGACCAGCGATCAATCCCGCCAGTCATGTTCGTTAGTTGCGTGAAGCCTGCTTGGGTTGCTAAGGCATGACAAACTTGGGCTGAGCGTCCGCCGTGATGGCAAAACACCACAATTTCGCGATCTTGGGGCAATTCGCCGACCCACTCGTTAATGTGGCTCATGGCTTTGTGTTCGCTCTTGGCAATGCTGGCAATTTCCCATTCGTTTGGTTCGCGCACATCAAGCAAATACAAATCTTCGCCAGCGGCAATCCGGGCAGCAATCTCTTCGGCACTTTGGTTGTTGTACATATTAAGCTCCTTGGCTAGGGGCATTCCATCGTGGATGCCACAGGTGAATCCAAGCTGACCAATCGGCGACTGGCGGCTGAATCAATTGGCTAAAATAGCGACAATCCACTAGCGCTAATTCGGGCATTGTTGGCAGTTCGGCAGGGTGCCCACGCTCCCAAGCCTCGCGACGTTGGGGAAAGTAGGCCACCGTTAGTTTGCGCGATTGACGTGAGAGTGATGAGGCAAAGGCTAAATTGGCATAGCGATTTGGGTAAACGATCACCCAATCAGCTTGGGCTGGCGCAATATGATACGAGGTTGGCATGCCTTGGCCATTATGTTCGCCAAAAGCTTGGGTTGGTTGCCATGTCACGGACAACGGGGCTTGATCCTGACATTGGGTGATCATGCGCACTGCTGCGGCAACAATTTGCTGATTGGTGCTTTGGAAACAATAAGCAGTGAGCCAATGCTCGCCATAGGCTGGATTAAGCACGATCGACTTCCCTCGTATAATGGAGCATTAGGCGTTGGCTAAGCTTCGCCAACCAGCCAGCGCAGCCAAACCCCAGGCTATTCAACACAACATCATCAATATCGACAACCCGATAGCCCAGCCAATATTGGCCAAGCTCCACCAGGCAGCTTAACCCAAGCCCAATTAAGCAACATTGCCAGAGCCGGAGGGCTGGTCGCCAGTAGGCCAAAAGCCACGCTGTGGGAGCAAACGCCGCCAGATTGCCAACGACATTAATTAAGGCCGCGCGCCCGCCTTGCTGGATGGCGGCACTAATCGTTGCTCCGACCTGCGATTGAATAATGGGTTGGCTATTTCCACCAGTCCAATTATGCCATGCTAGGCCAAATACGGCCAATGTATACAGGCTACCAAGCCAGAGATAGAAGCTTGATCGTTTCATGAAACATAACAAACGGGGACGAGAGACTCGTCCCCGCTCACTGGATCGTAGAACAGCTTAAGCGTTGGGCGTAGGCTTAGTGACAGCCGCAGCCGCCGCCAGCCCCGCTGCCACAGCCACCACCGCTGGCAGCAGCTTCGCCATCTTTTGGTTTGAACGAGCTACCACAGCCACAGCTTGAGGTTGCGTTGGGGTTATCAATTTTGAAACCGCCACCCATCAAACTATCGATATAGTCAATCGATGCGCCGCCAATGTATTGAGCGCTCATTGGGTCGACCAAGACGCGCAAGCCACTTGCGTAGAATTCAGTATCGCCTTCGTTGATTTGATCATCGAAGCTCATACCATATTGCAAGCCTGAACAGCCGCCGCCAGCCACAAAAACCCGCAGCGCATATTCATCGGACAATTCTTTTTCTTGTTTGATCGACAACAACCGATTTGCTGCTGATGCCGTCACCGTGACCAATGCTGGATCGATTTCAATGGCAGTCATTGGTTTTACTGCTACATCGCTCATTTGAGAGCCTCCTGTGCCGGAAAATCAGGTAGACAACATGCCTTCAAATGGCATTTGCTTCCCTGTAGCATACTTGAAAAAAGCTTGAAACGCAAGCAAGGCTTGGCTTGTTTCAAGGGTAAAAAGCACATCTGTCAAGGGCCATTCGGCCAACAATTGATGTGAGCTTGTGCTGGAATTCAGCAGGGTTAATGAAGCTGTGGAATGTGCTGATACCCTCAATAGTATAGCACGGTCTGCGGGGCATATTCAGCATGGTTTTCAATGAATAAGGTTAATCTTGGCCCAGATTTGGTTCGAAGCTAGCGCCCCATTCTGCTTTGCGCGCTGCTTTCCATTGGGCATCACGTTTATTAATCGTGGTGCTATGCAAGCCTTGGGGCGTGCACAATTGCAATTGAATACGCTGTGGTTGCTGAAAAGGATGGCGTATGATCCGCGCTGGTGCTAGCTGAGTTGGCTGGCGGCTAACCGCGATATAGCTCCATTTTTCATCTTCGTAGCCAAGCTCTGCGCCTTTGAGGCTGCGATGAAAGCGCGTTCGCTCGATCCGCGTGGCAAAATGGCACCAATCATTGGCTTGCATTGGGCAGGTTGCTTCATGTGGGCAGGGTGCAATTAAATGGGCTTGTTGCCCAAGCAAAAACTCACGCGCCGCCAAAATCAATTCAAAGCCGCGCGGTGTGCCTGGCTCCACGATTAATAAGCTGCCGCTGGTGGCTTGCCAGGCTTGAGCAAATAATTGCTGGCGTTGGCTTGTGTTTAATTCACCCAACACATAGCCAATCGTTACCAAATCATAACTGCCCACGTTGCTCGAATTGGGCAAATTGGCTTGTTGCCAACGAGCCTGTTGCAATGAGCTTGGGCCTGCTTGCATCAAGCGTTGACCTAATTGCAGCATTGTGCTTTCGCGTTCGAGTAAATGATGCTGCTGAAGCGTCGGCCAAACGAGGCTGGCAGCCCAGGTTGCAGCGCCAGTTCCGGCCCCAAGATCAAGCTGAGTTTGCGGTTTGAAATTTGGTTGGCGTTGGGCAATTTCGCTACACGCAGCCTTAAGCGCGCCAAGGGTTGCGGGCATGCGCGTGGCGGCGTAGGCCAACACATCGGCGGCATTTTGCACAAACGGCGCGGTAGTGCGGCTATGACCTTCGCGATAGCGCTCGGAAAGCCCGCTCGCAGCCGTGGCCAAACGCTTTTGATCAGTGCCAGTTAATGCTCGTTCCAAGGCGACCCGCAAGGCTGGTGGCAACATACCCAAACTCCTAGCATAATTCAGCATTCCATGCTAGCCGATTTCGCTAAGTTATGCAAAATAAGCGCATGTCAATGTTGATCCACGAAGGGCACGAAGAGCACGAAGGATTGAAACCGCGAAGGCTTTTTTTAGCCACGAATTGCACGAATTGCACGAATGGTCAATTTTCATCCCTCATCCTTCATCCTTTCCGTTGGCCACAGATTAATTTGATTATCTACTATTCCCTTTTACTTTTTTTCTAACTTCTGATTTTTGCCTTCTGCCTTTACTTTCATCCCTCATCCTTCATCCTTCATCCTTATTTATGCTCTATGTTCTTGGTTGTCGTTTGCGTGAGGGTGATAGCCTCGTTTATAATGGAAGGCAGTTTTGAAGACGAGGCATATCCTTGATAGCTTTTTGGACAACCTATGGTTTCTATCTCTGGATCGGCAGTAGCCTTCTGATTGTTGGCTTGCTGGTCTGGATTGGGCGTTTAAGCAAACGTCTGCGTGCCACCGATCAACGGTATACTGCCCTCACCAAAGGCGTTGATGCTGAACATCTCGAAGATATTTGGCTGCAACGCTCACTGCAAGTTGCGCATCACGATGATCAAATAACCACACTCGAACGTGAAGTTCGGCGTTTGGGTCATAGCAGCCTGCATCATGTTGGGCTGGTGCGTTTTAATCCATTTGACGACGTTGGCGGCGATCAAAGCTATGCTTTGGCCCTGCTTGATGGCGAACAAACCGGGGTTGTCCTGAGCAGTATCTATAGTCGCTCAGGTGTGCGCACCTACGCCAAAGCCGTGCAACGCGGCCAATCGACCCATACGCTTTCCGAAGAAGAAGTTGCGTCAATCGCGCAAGCGCTTGGCCAATTCGATGCACCGGAATCAGCAGCTCTACCCGCTACAACAGGAGGCAATTCATGAGCTTATTCGGCAACAAAAAAGTGGTACAACCTATTGCTCAATCACCAACTGGCAAGCCTGAAACCGTGATTGGAGCCAATACCACCTTTGTTGGAACCCTCAAATCCGACGGCAACGTGCGGGTTGATGGCTCTGTTGAGGGCGAAATCGAGGTGCTTGGCAATTTGATCGTTGGCTCAACCGGACGGGTGATTGCGACCCTCAAGGCCCAAAATATTCACGTTTCAGGCGCTGTCAAAGGCCAAGTAGTGGCAACCGAGCAACTCGAAATCTCGCCTTCAGGCAAGGTTTGGGGCGATATTACTGCCGCTTCGTTGCATATCGAGCCAGGCGGTTTGTTCCGTGGCCAAAGCAGCATGACGTCCAACATCGATGAGCCATTGTTGCTCGATGCACCACGCTCACGCTTAAACGAAGAACCAAGCGGGGTTTAATTCCTCAAGCAGCGCTGTTAGCAATTTGTCATCATGGCTGGCTGATTTTGCCAAACCATTGTGCTAGGCTAACCCTGCTCTTTATCGATTGAGGAGGGTGTTATGGCTCGTTGGCGCTGGCCACAATGGCGTAAATCCCAAATTCCGCAACCAACCCAATTGCGTAGCGGTGCAACGCTGGTGGTAACGTGGGGCTTAGCTGCGTTTGCGCTGTATCTTATGGTGCTGTTTGGCAGCTTGGTCGTTCAAGGCTATACCATGGAGCAGCAGGCTCAAGCTTTAGAGGCCGAAAACGCCCGCTTAACCGCCGAAAGCCAAAACTTGCGCGATCGGGCTGCCTACGTGCGCTCCGATGCAGCAATTGAGCTGGCTGCCCGCGATATGCTCGACATGGCTAAGCCTGGCGATGTTGTTTTGCATGTTAGCGTGGTTACGCCAACCTTGACGGTTTCGCCAACTGCGGCCTTGGATAGCCCAGCAGCTGAGCCAGTTGGGTTGCCGCCAGCAGATCCAACGCCCAATTGGCGACGGTGGCTGGCTATGCTCTTTGATTCGTAAGCGTAATAAGGATTGAGCGATTGGGCAACCAATCGCTTTTTTTATATGAAGTGTTCTGTCATTATTTTAAATTGGAATGGCCGCGCTCTGCTGGCCGATTGCCTGAATGCTCTATTGCCTCAGTGCGATGCTTCGATTGAAGTGCTGGTGGTGGATAATGGCTCGCACGATGGTTCAGCGGCGTGGCTGCATCAGCACTATCCCCAAGTGCGTTTGCTGGCGCTACCCAAAAACCGCGGGTTTAGCGGCGGGGTCAATGTTGGTTTGCACGTGGCGCGTGGCGATGTGCTGCTGTTGTTGAATAATGATGCAATCGTTGAGCCAAATTTTATTGCGGCCATTTTAGCGCCGTTTGAACAGCAGCCAACCCTTGCTGCCAGCGCTGGCGTGCTTACCTTTGCCCACCAGCCCACGATTATCGCCTCTGCTGGGATTCAGCTCTATCGTGATGGGGTGGCAACAGATGCAGGCTTATTGCAGCCAGTTGCGCAATTGGCGCAACAGCCATATCTAATTTGGGGTGGCAGTGGCGGGGCGGTAGCCTATCGGCGCGCTGCTTTAGCCGATGTTGGCATTTTTGATGAAGGCTATTTTGCCTATTTAGAAGATGTTGATTTGGCGTGGCGTTTGCAATTGCGAGAATGGCAAACCATGCTTGCGCCGCAGGCCGTTGTGCGGCATATTTACTCGGCAACAGGCGGCGAAGGCTCGCCGTTCAAAGATTGGCTGATTGCGCGCAATCGCTGGCGGGCGATTCTGCGTTGCTGGCCAACGCCGTTGTTGGCCCGTGATCTAGCGTTGATGCTGGCTTACGATGGTTTAGCATGTGCTCAAGCGCTTGTGCGCCGCCGCTGGACGACGATCACTGGCCGTTTGTATGGCTTGCGCCAATGGCCTCAATTGCGTCAACAGCGCCAAGCGATTCAAGCTCGTCGCACTGCATCAATCAATGAACTTGATCGCTGGATTCAACCAGCTCGTTCGCCGTTGGCGATTTGGCGTGAAAACCAAGCGCTGGCTCGGCTGATCAAGCAGCGTTAGGCTTGGCTAGCGGCAATCATCCGTTGCATACGTTGGTTAGCAGCGCCAGTTGCGATTGCTTGTTGGGCTTGGCTCATCGCCTCACCAAATGATGCGGCGCGTTCGCATGCAACCAGTGCAGCAGCGGCATTCAAAAGTACAATATCGCGGCGTGGGCCAGTATCACTGCCATCAAGAATTGCCTTGGTCATGGCGACGTTTTCGGCGACAGAGCCGCCTGCAATCGCTTCACGCGGGGCAAGGCTTAGGCCAAAATCATTGGGGGTAATCGTCGAGGCTTGTGGGTTGCTGCCAGCGCGCACATCAAACACTAAAGTTGGGGCGCTGATTGAAATTTCATCAAGGCCATCGCTGCCATGGACCACAAGCGCGCGCCGAATGCCCATTTTGCTCAGCGCATTAGCCAATTTTTCGGCTAGCTCGGCGTTAGCAACCCCAATTACCTGATACTCGGCGCGCGCTGGGTTGGTCAGTGGCCCCAACACATTAAAGATTGTGCGAATGCCAATTTCACGCCGCACCGGCCCAGCGTAACGCATGGCAGGGTGAAACTTGGGCGCAAACATAAAGCCAATACCAGCTTGGCGCAAACAGCGAGCCACGCCGTCTGCATCAAGCTCGATATTGACCCCCAAGCCTTCGAGCACATCAGCTGAGCCACATTTTGATGACATGGCACGATTGCCGTGTTTGGCCACGGTTGCGCCAGCGCCAGCAGCCACAAACGCCGCTGTCGTCGAAATATTGAAGGTATTTGAATGATCGCCGCCAGTGCCACAAGTATCGACCACGCCACCATCGTGGGGCACGGCCAGCGATTTGGCGCGCATCACTTGGGCCATGCCAGCAATTTCTGCGTCTGTTTCGCCTTTGAAATGTAACGCTGTGAGCAAGGCCGCGATTTGAGCTGGCGTGGCCTCGCCATTCATCATCTGCTCCATCACCGCCGCCGCATCGTCTTGGCTTAAATCCACCCGATTGGTAACCGTAATAATTGCATCGCGAATCTGCATGGTCGCTCCTTGCAGCAAAACAACAAAAAAAACAACGAGAGCAATTTGCTCTCGTTGTTAGTGGTCGGGGTGATAGGATTCGAACCTACGACCTCAACGTCCCAAACGTCGCGCGCTACCAACTGCGCTACACCCCGTTGCTTTTTTTTTATCGTTGCGCGGAGCATTATAGCGGAGAATAGTTTGTTTGTCAAATTACCCGAAACCGAGCAGCAAACCACGCTTTTTGAACGTTCTTTGCTGCTCGATTGCAACTAGCCCAGCTTGTTCAACAAGGCCTGAATTGCGTCAATTTCATTGTCGTTGACCGTGTGGCCCATATTTGGGTAAAGCCGCAGATCGACAGTGGCCCCAGCTTGCTCAAAAACGCTAGCACTTTCACGCACCCGCTCGGCAGCAATATGGAAATCGCGGTCGCTACAACCAAGAAACGCAGTTGTGCCAGTTAAGTCGCTGCTATAGCTTGGCAAATGGGTACCTTCGCCAATTAGGCCGCCGCTTAGGGCCACCACGCCAGCGATGCCCTGCCCATTGCGCGCTACCCATTCCAAGGCCAAACATGCCCCTTGCGAGAAGCCCAAAACCACGATTTTATGGCGCGGAATATAGTGGGCTTCAGCGTGAGCGATGGCTTGGCCAACTGCGGCTAGGGCAAAATCCAGCGCTGGTTGATTGCGCGCAACTGGCTCGATAAAACGCTGCGGATACCAGGTGTGATTATCTGCTTGGGGCGCAAGATACGCCCAATCTGGCCGCTCAAAGGCTTGGCTCAAACTCAAAATGCTTTCAGCATCAGCGCCACGGCCATGAACCATAACCATGGCTCCTGTGGCTTGTTCGAGGCTGCTGCCAGTTTGAAGAATCGGATTAGAATGCATGAGTTTGCTCCACAACTGCCAATGTGCTACATGGAATAACCAATGGCGTAAGATGTTCTTCGATCAGGCTGCGTTGTTGTTCGAGCCATGGCGGCAATTTGAGCGTTTTGCCCAATTGTTCAACTGGCTCATCGACGGCGAAGCCTGGGCCTAGGGTTGCGAGTTCAATAATATGGCCATCAGGATCGTTGGTGTAAATGCTTTTGAAATAGGTTCGATCCTGCACTGGCGAAACCCGTTTGCCAAAGCTGAGCAAGCGTTCGCGCCATGCCAATTGCTCATCGTCGTTGGCAACCGCAAAGGCAATATGATGGGTTTGGCCAGCACCCATGCGCACTGGGCGGGTATGGGCTGGATCACGCTCAAAATAGGTCATGAGCGTTCCAGGTCGGCCATTATCAGCGCCCCAATACCAATGGGCTGCCGTTGGATCATCGAAGTTGTAGGTCATTTTGACCCGTTGCAAGCCCAACACCCCAGCATAAAACTCGTGCGAGCGCTCGACGCTTGCGCCGATGGCTGAGATATGGTGCAAGCCTTCGTGCAACGACATATCGGCAGTAATTTCCGGCACTGGTTCGGGCCAATTGATGGTGGCAATATCACATTCGTTACGGTTAATGCTCATCAATTCCATCGGCGGCAGCATGGCTTTTTGGCCAAGGCTTTCCAATGGCTCATCGACCGTCCAACCTGGACCTTTGGTGGCAATTTCCAAAATTGTGCCATCGGGATCGCGGAAGTACAGCGATTTGAAATAATTACGATCATAGGGGCCGTTGACTCGCACTTTGGCATCGAGCAAGCGCCGCTTCCATTTGAGCAAGGCTTGTTCGTTGGCGACGCTCAGCGCAAGGTGGTGGGTGCCACCAAGGCCAGTTGCCCCACGTGGGGCACGCGGCCATTCAAAAAAGGTGATGATCGTGCCAGCAGAGCCATGCGCATCACCAAAATAAAGATGATAAGAGCCCGGATCGTCGAAATTCACGGTTTGCTTGACTAAGCGCAGACCCAATACTCCAGTGTAAAAATCGACGGTCCGCTGCGCATCTGCACTAACAATTGTAATATGATGTAAGCCCAAAATCGACATAATCAACACTCCTTTGTGTGAACATGCGACGACCCGGTTGCCCTAATTAAAGATTTATTGACTTAACCGTTTCGTCCAAGCCACAAGCGCTTCTAAATGTGTACGTACAACCTTGCGGGTTGGTTCATCGTGGAGTTGACCAGCGCTAAACTTTTTATCTGCAAAGGTAATCATCACCTCAGGTTTATTTAAGGGATGCATGTTGGTATTAACCGTTACTTGACGTAAGTGATGTTGGCCGCGTGCCGTGCCATAAGCGCCAACGCTTGCGCCGATAATGCCCAAAGGCTTGCCGCTGAGTGGCATCTCGCCAGCGCTGCCGGGCCGCGAAGCCCAATCGATGGCATTTTTTAATACCCCAGGAATCGAGTAGTTATATTCTGGCGTGGCGATCAGTAAGGCATCGGCGTTGCTAATGGCCTCACGCAAGGCAACAACAGCGGCGGGAAAGCCCTCGCGTTCGACATCCTCGTTGAACAACTCGATGTCGTGCAAGGTGACGATGCTAAACTCCACGTCGGCGGGCATTAATTCGGCGGCGGCGTGCAGCAGGGCTGTGTTAAACGAATCCTTGCGCAAGCTGCCCGAAATTCCAACAATCTTGAGTGGGTCTGCCATAGACGAACTTCCTCCAACAATGAGTTATTGATAATCACACCCTGATTGTATCGCGATAATACGATCGTGTTGTCCGCAGGCCTGTCCATCTTTTTGTCCTTGGCAGCGTCCGTATTCTGGTTAAATGATAAAAGAGCAGCAGGTGCTGCTCTTGGAAGTGCTGTTACAACCATCTCTCGCTTAGGGGCGTTTCCATTTACGGCAGGTAATTTTGGTACCTTCGCCGACGATCGATTCAATTTCGAACTCGTCCATGAGCCGCTTTGCACCTGGCATCCCCATCCCCATCCCCTTGGAGGTGGTGTAGCCATCCTGCATCACGAGGCTAATATCCTCGATGCCTGGCCCTTGGTCTTCGCAGACGACCTGAAGCCCTTTGCGGAGCCCCTGTTGTATTTCGCTCACTGTGACAGTACCTTCACCGGCGTAGAGATAAATATTCCGTGCCAGTTCGGAGATCGCGGTAGCAATCCGTGCTTGGTCGATAGCGCCAAAGCCCATTGACTTAGCCATATCGCGGGCTGCCATCCGTGCCGCCACAATGTCGAGGTCGCTCTGAATTGTGATGACTTTATTAGGCATTGCCATCCGCATTGTTCTCCGTAATCAGCCGCAACTTAGCGATGCCTTTTTCCAAATTCAGCGCCGTTGTGACACCAGGCAACTCAAGCCCCAGCTCTACCAACGTAATTGCGACGGCAGGTTGCAACCCTGTAATAACAACGGTTGTCCCCATCAGGCGTGCCATCGCCGCAATATCACTAATTAAGCGGCCTACGAAGCTGTCTAGTACATCCATCGCCGTTAGATCGATGATGACCCCTTTTGCTTTGGTCTCATAGATCTTCTGGAGAACCGCGTCTTTGAACTGAATTGCTTGCATGTCATACAGGGCAACCTGAACTGAAGCAATTAAAAAGTTCTCGATCTTAAGAATTGGAATATTAACGATGTCCAAGCGGCCTCCCTGAAGTCGAACGCGAAGATGAGCCACAACAAAAGCTTGCGAATGGAGTATATGCCTATTATACGGTATGATATTGCTACTCGGCAAGCGTGAGTTTGCTGCTCACTTCGGAGTAATTTTCGCTATCATACCGCATAAATCGTCTTGATGCACAGCTTTTTAGGCCTGGCCTAGGCTATAACAGGACTTATGGATTATGCACGGGCAGTTTTGGTGCAAGGGAAGCCAATGTTTAATGCACTTTTGATGCTCTGGCGTGGTTTGGCTGGGCATTGCCCCACATGCGGCTATGGGCGTATGTTCAAAACATTTTTTGGCCTAAACGAGGGCTGTGCTGCCTGCGGCCTGCGCTATGAGGGCACTGGCGACCAAAGCACTGGCGCAATGGGGATTTCATTAACGATTACGGTTGCGCTAGGCTTTGCTGGCGCATTAATTCTGGTCTGGCAATGGCCCGCCCATTTGATTCTCGGCACTGCTGGTTTAATTAGTGTGCTTAGTATTTTTCAACTCTTTTGCTATCGGGTTTCGCGCGGCTTCTGGATTGGGATTCTGGCGATAACTGGGGCGGTTCACGAGGATGAAAATCGCGATCAGTTCTATCTTTAAGGCTTGGTTAAATGTTCGCTCAAGCAGCGGTTTTTGGCTTGCTTGGCATCGTTTTTGCCCTACAATAGTCAAGCCGTTTGATTATGTATGAATGTGGAAAGAAGCGTCCCATGGCTGAGTTGCTAACCTACGACACAGTTGCTGAACCACTGAATCTGGCTGACCCGAAAAATTTTCTGAATCGTGAATTGAGTGCCTTGGCTTTTCATCGCCGCGTTTTAGAGGAAGCGCTCGATCCATCGTTGCCCTTGTTGGAGCGGGTAAAATTTTTGGCGATCTTCAGCACCAATCTCGATGAGTTTTTTATGATTCGGGTTTCGGGTATTCGCCAGCAAGTTGCAGCACGGGTGTTTGAGCGCTCGGCTGATGGCAAAACACCGCTTGAGCAGTTGCGGGCAATTCGCGCCGCAGTCGCCCCATTAATGGAGTTGCAACGCTCGTGTTTTACCCAAGATTTGCAACCAAAGCTTGCTGCCGAAGGCGTATTTATTCACGAATATCAGCAGCTTTCGATTCATCAACAGGCATGGCTGAAAAATTATTTTGATAATGAAATTTTTCCCGTATTAACGCCCTTGGCCTTTGATCCAGGCCACCCGTTTCCGCATATTTCCAATTTGAGCCTGAATTTGGCAGTCGTGATTCAAGACCCTGATAACGACGAGCATTTTGCGCGGATCAAGGTGCCTGCTTCGTTGCCGCGCTTGGTGGCAGTGCCGAGCGAGCAGCCAAATACTGTCTGTTTTACCTGGCTCGAACAAATTATTGCCGAAAATATTAGCACGTTGTTTCCTGGTATGCAGGTTTCCGAGGCCTATACCTTTCGGGTTATTCGCAACGCCGATGTTGAAATTGAAGAAGATGAAGCCGCCGATTTGCTGGAAACGATTCAGGCTGGGGTGCGTCAACGCCGTTTTGGCTCGGTAACGAAGCTCTCGGTGCATTCAAGTATGCCGCCGCGGATTGTTGAATTGCTGATCGAGAATCTTGAAGTTGAGCGCGACGACGTCTATCAATTAAATGGTTCGCTTGATTTGAGCAGCCTCATGAGCGTTGTGCGGTTGGAGCGTTGGCAGTTGAAATTGCCACCATTCAAGCCAAGCGTGCCAGCGGTGCTTTCAACGGGCGAAGATTTATTTAATGTGGTGCAACGTCGTGATGTGCTACTGCACCATCCGTATGATTCATTCATGCCAGTTGTTGATTTTTTGCAGGCCGCAGCGCGTGATCCCAATGTGTTGGCAATTAAGCAAACCCTCTATCGGGTTGGCTCGAACTCGCCCATCGTTAAGGCCTTGCTCAAAGCCCGCGAGAACGATAAGCAAGTTGCGGTGTTGGTTGAGCTTAAAGCCCGCTTTGATGAAGAAAATAACATTGAATGGGCTAAGGCGCTTGAACGTGAAGGCGTGCATGTGGTTTATGGCTTGATGGGCTTAAAAACCCATTGCAAAGTTGCTTTGGTGGTGCGCAAAGAACGTGATGGCTTGTCGCGCTATTTGCATCTTGGCACAGGCAATTACAACGCCGTGACCGCCAATATTTATACAGATCTTGGCTTACTGACCTGCAATCAGGAATTTGGGGCTGATGCCTCGGATTTATTCAATTATTTGACTGGCTATTCGCGCCAAAACCACTTTCGTAAATTGTGGATTGCGCCGATTAACCTACGCCGACGCTTGACCCAAATGATTGAGCGCGAGATTCAGCATCAGCAAGCTGGGCGTGGAGGCAAACTCTTTTTCAAAATGAATTCGCTGGTTGACCCAACCATTATTCAGTTGCTGTATCGGGCTTCGCAGGCTGGGGTTGAAATTCAGCTCTTGGTGCGGGGCATGTGTTCGTTGCGGCCTGGAGTTGAAGGCTTGAGCGAACATATTCAGGTGCGCAGCATTGTTGGACGCTTCTTGGAGCATAGTCGGCTCTATTATGCGCGCAATGGTGGCGATGAGCAATTATATGTTGGCAGCGCCGATCTGATGGAGCGCAACTTAGATCGGCGGGTCGAAGTGTTGTTTCCAATCGAAGATCCTAGTTTGTTGAACTACGTTCGTGAAGAGATTTTGGGCGTGGCATGGCGTGATACCCTAAAAGCGCGGATATTGCTGCCCAATGGTTTGTATGGCTGTGCGTTGCCACCCGCTGGTGAGGAACCATTCGATAGCCAGCTCTATTTTTTGCGTCGCCACACCGCTTAAGCTACCATAAAAGCGAACTCGTCTGAGTTCGCTCTTTGCTTTAACCTCTGCTCAATTCCATAATTGCAATTTGTTTGGGGGAAATCACAATGACTGCTTGTGGTGGTGCCCAGTTTTCGTGTAGCCAGCTTTTGCTGCAATTGGTTATTTTTGGCTTGGCCAATGGGGCGATTATTGGCTTGAATGCCATTAGCGTTACATTGGTGTATAGCGTTGTGCGCATGCTCAATTTTGCCCATGGCGATTTATTTTCGTTGCTCACAGTGCTGGCTGCCGAATCGATTGCAATTTTGGGCTTACAGGTTGATCAGGCTTGGTGGTGGCTTGGCTTTGGTTTGCTGGCGGTGTTGCTTATTTGTGCTTTAGTTGGGGCGGGCACAGGCGTAATTATCGAGCAGATTGGCTTTCGGCCTTTTCGCGGCGCATCCCGTTTAGCGCCATTGATGGCAACCCTCGGCATCTCGTTTATGCTCTATCAAGCAGCTTTGTTTGTGCGCACCTTGACCAACGCAGTGATTCCAGGTGAACATCGTAGTGTGCCTGGTATTCCTGAGGTAGCGCGAATTAACGTGCCCGATTTGTTGCCGCATGGCAATTTGTTTGGCGATGCGGCGTTAGTATTGCAGGGCAAAGATTTGATTGTCGTGGGGCTGGCGCTGGCAGTAGCGTTGGGCGTGCATTGGCTGCTCAAGCGCACCCGTTTTGGCTGGAAATTGCAGGCGAGCGCTGCCGACCCAACCATGGCCCAACTTTGTGGGATCAACTATAGCGCGACCTTGCGCCAAACCTTTGCGCTTGGTGGGGCCTTGGCAGGCTTGGCGGCGCTGTTGTTTGCCTTATATTACACCGCGCCCTATACCAATTATGGGGCGCAAAGTGGCTTAATCGCCTTTACAGCGGCCTTGCTTGGCGGGATTGGCCGCCCATTGGGAGCCTTGCTGAGTGGCTTGGCATTGGGTTTGTTGGCCGCCTTCAGTGATTATTTTATTGCTGCTCAATGGACTCCGGCGCTAACCCTTGGCTTATTAGTGTTGATTGTTGTGCTCCGTCAGCAGCCAAGCAACGATAGCCCGATTAATACAGCGATTTTTGGTACAGTTCAGTCTGTAAAACAAAATTGGCGTTGGTTATTGATGCCTGCATTACTTGCTTGCGTGCCATTGCTCAATAATTTGTTTGAATTAGGCATTCAAGTTGCAGCAATTCAAATGCTAATTTATGGCTTGCTGGCCTTGGGTTTAAATGTGATTGTTGGTTGGGGCGGCATGCTTGATCTTGGCTATGCTGCGCCCTTTGTGCTTGGAGCCTATTTGGTTGGCTTGATGAGTACTGGCTTGCATGGCGGCTGGCAAACTTGGCTTGCATCAGGGGAATTGATTGGAATTATCTTGGTTTGCTGCTTGAGTGGTGGCGTGTTTGGCTGGCTGATTGGCGTTTTGGCAGCGCGCTTGGATAATGAATTGTTGGCGATCGTTACATTTGCCTTGGGCGTGATAGCGCACCGAATTGCCCAAAACTGGCGCAGCGTAACCAATGGCGCAAGTGGGATTGCTGGCGTACCGCCGCTTCAACTATTTGGCCTTGATTTAGCTGCTCCAAGTGCAAGCTATTATGCAATTTTGGCGGTTGTCGTTGGGGTTGGGGTGCTCGGCTATAATCTATTGCGTTCGCGCTATGGGCGGGCGCTGTCGGCCCTGGCCAGCGATGAATTGGCGGCAGCGAGCGTGGGAGTTGAGCCGATCGCAATCAAGCGTTTGGCCTATACCTGGGGTGGCAGTGTGGCGGCCTTGGCTGGCGGCTTATTCGCTGCGAGTTTTAGCTATATTTCGCCTGGTTTAGCCGAATTTCGGGTTTCGGCAATTGCGTTAATTATTGTGGTTTTGGCTGGCTCGCGGCGAATTATTGCCCCGTTGATTGCAGCATTGTTGGTATTAGGTTATGATCTTTTGTTGATTCCCAAGGTTGGCAAGCTCTTTGATGATTTGCGTGAGCAAACTGGCAACTGGCTGTGGAGCGCGATTAATCCACGGGGGGCGAATTTTCTGAGTTTTGGCTTGATGCTCTATTTGACGGTGCTGTATCGAGCACGAGCGCGCCGTGGATAGTGTTGATCCACGAAGGACACGAAGGACACGAAGGACACGAAGGACTGAAACCACGAAGAATGCGAAGAGCGCGAAGAATAATTTTTAGCCACAGATTGACTCAGATTGGGTTTTTTTTGGCCACGAATTGCCCGAATTGCACGAATAATGCTCCGATAGCAGATAGCCAACAACCTATACCCATTGGATTCTCTGCGCATCTGCGTTAATCTCTAAAATGCATGAAGGATTGCAACCGCGAAGAACGCGAAGATCGCGAAGACCATTTTTAGCCACAGATTGACACAGATTTGTGCGATTATGTTCTATGCTCTCTGCTCTCTGTTCTTTTTTGCCTTCTGCCTTTTGCCTTTTGATTTGAAGTGAAATGGTTGCAACTCCCCCGCTTTTAAGCCATAATAGGCACTAACGTTCAGGCTCAAAACAAACAACGCGATGTTGCGGCAGGCTCTTTCTGGCTAGCGGCATCGTTTTTTAATTAATCGTAGTACAAGGAGTTGCAATGAACGTTGCTGAATTACCACCGCAGTTTGCCCCACTGCCCCAACGGATTAACCGACTCTATGAGTTGGCCTATAACCTTTGGTGGAGTTGGCAACCAGAAGCCCAAGCACTCTACCAAACGATTGATGCAACGTTATGGGAGCGCACGGGCCATAATCCGGTGAAATTTTTGCGTGAAGTTAGCTTGGCTAGCCTCGAACAAAAAGCCCTTGATAGCAATTATTTGGCCCAGTATGATCGGGTAACGATCAAATTTGATCATTATATGCGTGATGATCGTACTTGGTTTGCCCGCACCCATCCTGAGCATAAAGATCACACGATTGCCTATTTTTCAGCTGAATTTGGCATTCACGAATCGTTGCCAATTTACTCTGGCGGCTTGGGCATTTTGTCTGGCGACCATTGTAAAGAAGCCAGCGATATTGGCTTGCCGTTTGTTGGAGTTGGCTTTTTATATCCCCAAGGCTATTTTCGCCAATTTATCAATAGCGAAGGCACCCAGGAAGCCCTTTACGAACGCTTGAATTTTGCCGAGTTGCCAGCCTTGGTGGTGCGCAATAGCGATGGCAGCGAACTGCGCGTGAGCGTCGATCTGCCCGGGCGCACGGTGTTTGTTAAAGTGTGGCGCTTCCAAGTTGGCCGCATTACCTTGCTGCTGATGGATACCGATGTTGATGAAAATCGGCCTGAAGATCGCGAATTATCGGCCCGCTTGTATGGCGGCGATCAATGGCTGCGGGTCGCCCAAGAAATTATCTTGGGGATTGCAGGCGTGCGGGTGTTACGCGCCCTCAACATCAACCCAACTGTGTGGCATATGAACGAAGGCCACTCAGCATTTTTGGGCTTAGAATTGTTGCGCGAACGGGTGCAGCGCGGCGAGAACCTTGAGCATGCTATTACCGAAGTGCGCAAGCGTTCAGTCTTTACTACCCACACCCCTGTGCCAGCTGGCAACGATGCCTTCCCACTCGATTTGATTGATCAGTTTTTCCACAACTATTGGCCACAACTGGGCATCGATCGCGATACCTTTATGAATATTGCGTTGCAGCAACAAAGCTGGGGGCCAACCTTCAGCATGACCGTGCTGGCCTTGCGCTTATCGGAATATCATAACGGCGTGAGCGAATTGCACGGCGCTGTGGCTCGCCAAATGTGGCAGTTCTTGTATCCAGGCAAATCGGTTGATGAAGTGCCAATTGGCCATGTGACCAACGGCGTGCACTCGGATACGTGGTTGGCTCCAGCCATGGCCAATATGTATGATTCGGTGCTTGGCGCTGGTTGGCGCGAAGTGATGGACGAGCCTACAACTTGGGATCGCATCACCAACATGCCCGATGAAGTGCTTTGGGGCGTGCACTCTGGCTTGAAGCACGATTTGGCGCGCTTTATTCGCGAACGAGCTTGGCAACGCCAACGCCGACTTGGCTATCACCGCGACGATGCAATTAGCGGCGATGTTAATCCTAATGCCTTGTTGATCGGCTTTGCGCGGCGGTTTGCCACCTACAAACGGGCAACCTTGATTTTCCGCGATCTGGATCGGATCAAGCGGATTTTGAATAATCCAGATCGCCCAGTGCAAATTATTTTCGCTGGTAAATCGCACCCAGCAGATGAGCCAGGCAAGAGCTTTATTCGTGCCGTCTACAACATGGCTCGCGACCCAGAGCTACGCGGCAAGATCTTCTTTATTGAAGAATACGATATTAATGTTGGCCGCCATTTGGTGCAAAGCGTTGACGTATGGTTGAACAACCCACGCCGACCGTTGGAAGCATCGGGTACGAGCGGCGAAAAAGCTGGTATGAACGGGGTTCCAAACCTGAGCGTGCTTGATGGTTGGTGGCGCGAAGCCTACAACGGCAAGAACGGCTGGGCAATTGGCCGCGAAGCTGGCTACGACGATCTCGAACAACAAGATATTGACGATGCTGAATCGTTGTATAGCTTGTTGGAAAACGAAGTTGTGCCAGCCTTCTACGAGCGCGATGCCAATGGCTTGCCCCACAAGTGGATTGCAACCATGAAGGAATCGATTCGCACGGTTGCGCCAGAATTTAGCTTCCGCCGCATGCTCAAAGATTATGTGGCCCAATACTACGTGCCAGGCATGCAAGCCGAATAAGCAGCCGTTTGTAGCGTGAGCCTGTGCTACACACTAGTGCTTTTTTGGCTTGTCAACAATGTTTGTCAGTCAAACAAACGAGCATGGTTTTGAAAAAGCTCAAAATCGTGCTCGTTTGGTGTTTTTAGGCTAAAACTTCGTTCGTTGATCGATCTTTATTGAATGATTATTTATCGTCCCTTAACCCAACTTCTTTCCCACCCAGTGAGTGAGGAGCGTAATGCAGGAGATTTGGCTGCTTCGTTGGCTATCGAGGGCGGTAGCTCTTTGCCAAAATTCACTCTTGACAAGTGTACAACTTTACTATATTGTAATGGAAACGCTTCCATTACTTCAGATAGCCAAAATTCAATCTAAAAAGACCTTTTTCGCTGCCAATTCTCGAAACACTCGTTTTTGCTCGGCTGACTATGTTGCCCAAAACGAGAATTTTTTAGCAATATAATGGAAACGTTTCCATAAAAAATTAGCGTATCATAAAGGAGTCTACTCAGAATCAATTGCCAGTCTACGCCAATCAATTCCGCAAGACCCTGACGTTTGGTTTCATCAATGAGGATACACCACAATGAAACGACCATGGATTCGCTCGTTTAGTTTGCTTGTCGGCTTGATCTTGGCTGGATGTGGCGAGGCTGCCACGCCAACCGCGCTTCCCTCCAATTCAACAGTTGAGGCCACCTCTGGTGCTGCAATTGGCACGGTTACGCTTTGGTTTCACTCAGGCCAGGGTGCTGAACGCGATGCCTTGAATGCAACGCTCCAAGCCTTCGCCGCCAAAAATTCAGCGATCAAAGTTGAAGCAATCGAATTGCCCGAAGGTGCCTACAACGATCAGGTCAATGCTGCTGCCTTGGCTGGCGAATTGCCCTGTTTGCTCGATTTTGATGGGCCGTTTGTTTATAACTATGCGTGGTCGGGCTATTTGCAACCCTTAGATTCGTTGATTGCTGCTGAGGTTAAAGCCGATTTCTTGCCCTCAATCATTCAACAAGGCACCTACAACGGCAAATTGTATAGCCTTGGCCAGTTCGATTCGGGCTTGGGCTTCTATGCCAATAAAGCGCTGTTGGAAAAAGCTGGGGTGCGGATTCCAAGCCTTGAGCAGCCATGGACGCGGGCTGAGCTTGATCAGGCCTTGAGTAAACTCAAAGCCAATGGCTTGCAGTATCCGCTTGAATTGAAAATGAATTATGGCCGTGGCGAATGGTTTAGTTATGGGTTTTCGCCCTTCTTGCAATCGTTTGGCGGCGATTTGATCGATCGCTCGAATTATCAAAAAGCAACTAGCACCTTGAACGGAGCTGCTTCGGTCGAAGCAATGCAATGGTTTCAAAGCTTGTTTAGCAATGGCTATGTGAATCCCAAGCCTGCTGGCGACACCGATTTTGCTGAGGGTAAGGCTGCCTTGAGCTGGGTTGGGCACTGGGCATACCCCGATTATGCCAAGGCTCTGGGCGCTGATTTATTGGTTTTGCCTGCCGCCGATTTGGGCAAAGGCCCAAAAACGGGCATGGGTTCGTGGAATTGGGGCATTACCAGCAAGTGTGAGAACCCTGCTGCCGCTGCTGAAGTGCTTTCGTTCATTGTTTCGCCAGAAGAAGTGTTGCGCATGAGCGATGCTAACGGTGCAGTGCCAGCGCGCAGCTCGGCAATTGCCAAATCAAAATTATTTGGTGATGGCGCTCCGCTGAATATCTATGTGCAACAATTGACCAAAGGCATTGCTGTGCCGCGCCCAATCACGCCCGCTTATCCAGTGATTACCAGCGCGTTTGCTGAAGCAGTCGACAATATTGTGGCTGGAGCTGATGTGCAAGCCGAATTGGATAAAGCGGCCCAAAAAATTGATGCCGATATTGAAGATAATCAAGGCTATCCGGTGAAGTAGCAGCTTTAATTGATCAAGCCGTTGCTTGCAGCGGCTTGGTTCTTCCCAAGGAGTCTTGCTTATGAGTATTGCAAAATCGCCACAGGCGCAGCCAAAAGCTAGGCCGCACACCCCTATACTGAGCTGGAAACGGCGTGAACAACGCGTAGCTTGGGCCTTCGTTGCTCCTGCATTGCTGTTGCTGAGCATCTTTTTGATTGCGCCATTTGGTTTGGCGTTCTATCTCTCGCTGACCGACCAACGTTTGGTGCCAAACCTCAATCTACCAACCCGTTTTGTTGGCTTCAAACATTATTTGGCAATGTGGCAAGACGCCACCTTTGTGCGTGCGTTGCTGAATAATTTCTTGTTTGTGCTCATTGTGGTTCCAGTCCAAACCAGTTTTGCCCTCTTTTTGGCAGTCTTGGTCAACCAAAAGCTTAAGGCGATCAACTTCTTTCGCACGATCTATTTTATTCCGGTTGTCACGATGATGGCGATTGTGGCGGTGGTTTGGACCTTTCTCTACAATCCCGATCAGGGCATTATTAACAGCTTTATTCAAACCATCAGTTTTGGCCAGCTTGGCCCATATCGCTGGCTGGAAGACCCAAAATTGGCCTTCCCTGCAATTATGCTGATGTCGATTTGGCAGGGTGTGGGCTTTCAGATGGTGATTTATCTGGCTGGCTTGCAGGAAATTCCTGGCGAATTGTACGAAGCAGCTCAATTGGATGGTGCCAATGGATGGCAACAGTTTCGCTTTGTGACGCTGCCCCAATTGCGCAACACTTCAGTATTTGTGGTAATTTCGACCACAATTATGGCCTTCAAATTGTTTGATCAAGTTGAGATTATGACCAAAGGCGGCCCTAACGATGCGACGGTTACCGCAATGCTGCATATTGTGAATAGTGGCTTTCGCACCCAAAAAGTTGGCTATGCTTCGGCGCTTTCGGTGGTGTTTTTTGTGATTGTGTTGCTGATTTCGCTTGGCCAACGCATGGTTAATCGGCCAGAAAGGTAGCTTGTTGATGCAACGTCCTGCAATTGAACCAACCACACCCTGGCAAAAAAGCCCACGCCGCTTTGGAACTTATCTGCTAATGACAGTACTTGCCCTATTTAGCCTATTTCCAATTGTATTTATGCTGGTTACAGCGCTTAAAGCCGATGAGGCTCAAATTTTGCGTGAAATGAGCACATTTGCAGCATTCTTGCCAACTGGCGAGCTTTCATTGCAAAATTTTCACGATGTATTTGCGCGTGTGCCATTTGCTCAATATTTGATCAATTCAGTAGTGATTGCCCTTGCAATTGTGCTCTTTGGGTTGGTAGTTAATAGCTTAATTGCCTATGCATTGGCCCGAATGCAATTTCGGGGTCAAAAATTGCTATTGGCAATCATCATAGCCTTGATTATTATTCCATTTCAGGCAGTAGCCGTGCCATTATTGTTGATCGTCAACCAATTGCCGTGGTTTGATGGTCGGATGACCTGGCTCGATAGCTATCACGTTCAAATTATTCCATTTATTGCCGATGCTTTTTCGATTTTCCTGTTCTATCAGTTTTTCTTGAATATTCCCAAGGATATTGAGGAAGCGGCGTTGGTCGATGGAGCTAGTCGTTTTCGCATGTATGCCCAAATTATTGTGCCACTTTCCCGACCTGTGTTTGCTACCGTCGCAATTCTGCAATTTCTGACCCATTGGGGCGATTTTCTCTGGCCATTGATGGTTGTGCGCAATCCAGCGGTGCGCCCGTTGACCGTTGGTATGCAAGCCTTTTTTGGCCAAATGCCGCGCCAATGGGGCGATATTATGGCGTTTGCCACGATGGTAACCCTGCCAGTGTTGTTTATTTTTCTGCTCTTTCAAAAATGGTTTGTGCAATCGGTGGCTTCATCAGGGGTCAAGGGGTAATGGGCATAACGCGCAGGAGGAGCTTTGTTATGCAAACGGTTCAATCAAGCCTAACATCCAACCTTAGCGGGCTATTCGATACTTTATTAGCCCAACAGCTTGCCAATCCCCGCGATCGTGATATTTTTCGTGTTCGCTGGCAACGGCATTTTAACGATTGTTTTGCAGGATTACAGGCTTTGTATGCCCAGCATCCTGCATGGCCCGCCCTGCTTGAACAATTGGCTCAACGTTTGGTGTCAGCCTATGCCCAACGCCGTGATGCGCTGAAAATTCACGATTTGGCCCGCGAGATCGAGCCTGATTGGTTTGCCCAAGCACGCATGGTTGGGGGCATCTACTACGTCGATCGCTTGGCTGGCACGTTGCGCGGCGTAATTGAGCATATTGATTATTTGCAAGATTTGGGCTTGACCTATGTACATTTGATGCCGCTGTTGCAGCCGCGTTATGGCCCCAACGATGGTGGCTATGCAGTGCAAGATTATCGGGCGATTAATCACGAGCTTGGCTCAATGAGCGATTTTGTTGAATTAAGCGATTTGCTGCGCACTAACGGCATGAGCGTTTGCATCGATGTGGTCGTCAATCATACCGCCAAAGAACATGAATGGGCGCTCAAGGCGCGGGCTGGCGATCCAGCCTATTTGGATTATTACCTGACGTTTGCTGATCGCAATTTGCCTGATGCCTATGAGCAACATTTGCCCGAAGTATTTCCCGATTTTGCGCCAGGCAATTTTACCTGGTATCCAGAGCTTGGCGAGCATGGGCGTTGGGTTTGGACGACCTTCAACGAATTTCAATGGGATTTGAACTATGCTAATCCCATGGTTTGGTTGGAGATGCTCGATATTTTGTTACATTTGGCCAATTTGGGTGTTGATGTGTTGCGCTTGGATGCTGTGCCATTTATGTGGAAGCGGCTGGGCACGAATTGCCAAAATCAGCCAGAAGTGCTCGATCTGTTGCAGGCCTGGCGCGCAGCCATGCGGATCGTCTGTCCGGCGACGATTTTTAAGGCCGAGGCCATTGTTGCGCCCGATGATTTGGTGCAATATTTGGGTTTGGGCCAACGCACGGGCAAACTTTGCGAAATTGCCTATCATAATTCGTTGATGGTGTTGCTGTGGAGTGGCTTAGCCTCGCAGCGCGCCGATCTGCTGACCCAATCGTTGCTGAATATGCCTGCGACTGCTGGCAATGCCACTTGGATTACCTATGTACGCTGTCACGATGATATTGGCTGGGCGATTACTGACCAAAATGCGGCCTTGGTTGGCGAAGATGGGCCGTTGCATCGCCAATTTTTGAGCGCTTGGTATAGTGGCGAATTTACTGGCAGCTTCGCCCGTGGTGAGGTTTTTCAATACAACCCAATCACCAACGATCGGCGAATTAGTGGCATGACCGCGTCGTTGGCTGGGCTAGAACAAGCCTTAGCAAACGCCGATCCGACGGCGATTGAGTTGGCAATTCGTCGAATCGGGTTGTTGTATGCGGTGATTTTTGGCTTTGGCGGCATTCCATTAATCTATATGGGCGATGAGCTAGGCATGCTCAATGATCACAGCTATGTGCACGACCCATGCAAAGCCAACGATAACCGCTGGTTGCATCGTCCGGCCATGAATTGGGCTTTAGCAGCGCAACGCCATGACCCAACCACGCTTGCTGGACGCTTATGGCAGATGATGCGCAGCTTAATTACCATTCGCCAACAAACTCCCGCCTTGCATAGTGCTGGCCAAACCATCCCGATTTGGACCCAACAACGCCATGTTTTAGGGGTGATTCGGGTTCACCCTTTGGGGCGAATTTTAATTCTTGGAAACCTTTCCGCTGAGCCGCAACGGGTGGCGTTAAGCGTTATTCATGAGGCTGGCTTGGTCAGCAACTTGCATAATTTGTTGGAGCCAGCTCAATTAAATATCGACTTCCAAAGCGCAGAAATTGTGCTTGATAGCTACCAATGTTGCTGGCTTTGTGGACAAACAAAAAATTTTTGAGCCTGCTGGATACGGTTCCGGTAACGATTGCGGCCAAGGCCTGAATCAAGTATAGTTGCATCGATTCCCCGTTCTTTTTACAGAAGGAGCGCAACGATGCGAAATGTTCAATTACGCATTCTATTGCTTGTTGGGCTTGTAGCCGGTTTAGGTGGCGGATTAGGACTGAGCCGACCAGCAGTTCATGCTCTGCCAAGCGCCACTAGCCAGCTTCAGCCGCCACCATCCAGAGTCGCGGTGACGACCCGCAGTTTTGATAATGCGCGCACTGGAACGACCGCCGCCGAACAATTGCTTGCGCCCACCAATGTTGTCTCAAATACGTTTGGTAAATTGTTTAGCCGCACAGTTGATGGCCAAATTTATGCCCAACCCTTGTATGTGCCCGACCTCACGATGCCTGGGGTTGGGGTGCGCAATGTGGTGTTGGTTGCAACCCAGAAGAATAATGTTTATGCCTTCGATGCTGATGATCCGGCTATGAGCCAGCCGTTGTGGTCGCTCAACCTTGGCCAATTTGCCACCAGCAGCCTGCGCGAATTTGGCACGCGCTACAATGGTGGCGTGTATCAAGATATTAAACCCTATGTTGGGATTACTGGCTCGCCAGTGATTGATCCTGCGACCAATACCCTCTACGTTGTGCCATTTATTCGCTTGGGGGCGTATCAATATCAGCATCGGATGGTGGCGATTAACATCGTGACTGGCGCGATTATTCAATCGACTACTATTCAAGGCTCGGTGCCAGGCGATGGCAACGATGCGAATCCCAACGATGGTTTAGTGGTGTTCGATAGCCGCCAGCATTTGCAACGAGCTTCGTTATTGCTTGATGGCAATCGGGTGTATGTAGCGTTTGCTGGCTATGCAGATACTGATCCCTACCATGGTTGGGTTTTTGGCTACAACAAAACCACGCTCCAACGCGAATTAATCTACAACACAACGCCGCAAAAAGAAGTTACCTCGCAACCAAACGCTGCAAACGATGGCGAAGGCGGCATTTGGATGAGCGGCCAAGGCTTAACCAGCGATGGTCAAGGCAATTTGTATCTTTCGATTGGCAACGGCAGCTGGAATGCCAATTTGCCGAATGGCCGCGATTATGGCTCGTCGGTCAGCAAATTGAATATTACTAACCCACTCACGCCAACTGTTCAAACATGGTTTACGCCGTATGATTACAAAACGCTCAACACCAACGATACCGACCTTGGAACCACTGGCGCAATCTTAATTCCCAATACGAATGTGATGATTGCAGGCAGCAAGGGCGGCAAAATCTATGTCTTCAATCGCAATGATATGGGCGGTTTAGGTGTTCAACAAGGCACAACTGGGTTTGATAAGCCTGTTCCAGGCAAGTTTTATCAAAGCTTCAAGCCCCATGGTGGCTCTGGCTTTCGCGGGATTTTTGGCTCGCCAGTGGTTTGGGCTGCTGGTGGCTCAACTGGCACGCGCATGTTTGTGTGGCCAGTCAATTCGCCCTTGAAAGCCTTTCAATTCAGCACCAGCCAACCCTTGACCCCAAGCTTTATTACCACGCCTGTGGCAACCAGCACCTTACAAACTGTTCAAATGCCTGGTGGGGTGATGTCGTTGTCGTGGAATGGCACAAACGCCAATACGGGGATTGTTTGGGCAACTCACTCAACTGGCGGCAGCGCCAATACGACCACCCAGCCTGGGGTGCTACGGGCGTATAATGCCTTGACCTTGCAAGAAACCTGGAATAGCAACCAAATTGCGAGCCGCGATGCGATGGGCAATTTGGCTAAATTTAACACACCGTTGGTTGCCGATGGCAAAGTCATCGTTGGTACCTTCTCGGTTGATAGCATTACCAACACCGATAAATTGGTGGTTTATGGCCAGTTGGCGCCGCGAATTGTGCGCGAACCAGTTGATACGACCGTTTCGTTTGGCCAAAATGCTAGCGTAAATGTGACCGCAACTGGCGCCGCCAACTTGAGCTATCAATGGTATAGCGGTGCAACTGGCGATACCAGCAACCCAATTGCTGGCGCAACTGCCCCAACTTTAACCTTAACCAATGTTCAAACCAATCGTCAAGTTTGGGTGCGGGTTTCCAATGCCCAAGGCAATGTGGCGAGTATTACTGCTAGCGTGATGGTGACGAATCTTCCAACCAACACACCGACCAATACATTAACGCCAACGAATACCAGTACGCCAAGCAACACGCCAACCCCAAGTAACACCCCAACGATTACCAACACGCCAGTGGTGAGCCAATGGCGGATTTGGTTGCCAATGACCATTCGAGGCCAATAATGTTGATTGATCGTCAATTGGCGGCTCGGCTTGAGGCTGCCGATGCCCATAACTTGCGCCACTACACAACCGCAGTTGGCCAGATTGTGCCAGCGAGCAATGCAACAACAGCCTTGATTGGCGATGCAACTGCCTGCTACACTGGCCCCGACTTACCGATTAATCGGGCGGTTGGGGCTGGCAGTCAACAGCAATGGGATGCTGCGCTTTTTGGCGAATTAGCAGCGTTTTATCATCAACGCCAGCTGCCTGTGAGCCTAGAATTAACCCCATTCTGCGACCCTAGCTTGCCAGCACTCTTGGCTTTGGGCAACTATCGAATTATTCGTTGGTGGAGTGTGCTGGCTTTTGACATGCTGCGTTATACCCCTTTTAGCTCAAGTAGTGTACAATCGCGCATAATCGCAGCTGAACAACGCCAATGTTGGGTTGAGGCAATAACTGAGCGTGGCCAGAGCAGCCCAATGGGTATTACCATGGCCAATGCAGCCGCTGCGCGTAGCGATAGCCAGCTTTTTGGGGCTTGGCTTGACGCTGAGTTGATTGGCTGTGGGGCGCTGAGCATTAATTCAGAGGTTGCGACGCTGTTTTCGACCTTCGTTAGCCCAACTTGGCGGCGCCGTGGTGCCCAAACCAGCCTCATTGCAGCGCGTTTGGCCTATGCCAAGGCTCAGGGCTGTCGTTGGGCAACAGTATTGACCATCAGCGGCAGCGATTCGCAACGGATTGTAACGCGAGCTGGCTTTGAGCTTGCCTACAATAAAGTAACGCTAGAAGAGCAACGAGGAGCGTAGACAATCTATCTAGGAGGAAGCTGCACATGTATCGTGTGGAATCGGTAGCGGAACGACAAACCTTGGCCGATCTTGGGCGAAGCAAATCGCTTGGGCGTGATTTTGCGCTGATTGTCGGGTTTAGTTTGTTTGTTGCCCTCACCGCTCAAATTGCTATTCCGTTGCCTTGGACACCCGTGCCAATTACGGGCCAAACCTTGGGCGTGCTGTTGACGGGAGCGATTTTGGGGCCACGGCGTGGCGCTTTGGCAATTTTACTCTATCTGGTCGAAGGCTTGGCGGGCATGCCTGTGTTTGCTGGCATGACCAGTGGCATGGCAAAGTTGCTTGGCCCAACTGGCGGCTATCTCATGGCTTTGCCATTTGCTGCTACCTTGGTTGGTTGGCTGGCCCAACGCGGCTGGGATCGCCGAATTCCAACGGCTTTAGCAATGTTTGGGTTTGGCAATCTGATCATTTATGCAATCGGGGCATCATGGCTAAATATTTATAAAGATACTTTTGGCCAAATCAGCGTTATGTGGGCTGGGGTTTATCCCTTCTTGCTGGGCGATGCGCTGAAGATTGTGGTTGCAGCTTTGGTCTTGCCTGGGGCATGGGCCTTATTTGGGCGTGACAAACGCTAGCATTGAGCAATTTAACAGCAAACCGGCTGAATGAACTTCAGCCGGTTTGGCATTTAACGGCGAAACATGCCGAAAAAGCTGCTTTTTGGTTGGAGCTTGTGCATCAGCATCAGCCGATATTGGCCCCAATCGCCAGGATCACGCTCGATGCGCAAATCGTAGTGCTGATTGATATAGACTGGGCCATATTCGTTATTGGCCGATTGGCTCAAGCCACGTTTGGAGCCTTCCTCTTTAAGTCGCTCGACGATTGGTGCAAGCTCGACGCCTTGCATCAAGATTTCACGCTTCACGTTCATCTCAGGAACTCCTTGGTTATTTGAATATGTAGATATGAATTGAAGAATGCCGTTGTAGTTTGTATCCTATCATGGTGTGCAAGAGCTATGCCAGAGCCATGCGTCCTCGCAACGATAGAACGTAGTAGAAGGATGAAGGATGAAGTATGAGGGATGAGATAAAAATCAGAAGGCAAAAGGCAGAAGTCAAAAAGAGAATAGGGCTATTGGCTGGAGGCTAGAGGCTATCGGGCAATTTGTGGCGAAAAAGCGGCTCATTGTTAACGCAGAGGCGCAGAGTTGCGAAAGGATGAAGGATGAGGGATGAAGGAACATTATCACAAAAATCTGTGGAATCGGTGGCTAAAACGTAGCCTTCGTGCGCTTTGTGGATCAAACCTTTAACGCAGAGGCGCAGAGGAATTATGGCTATGGGCTGAAGGCTTTAGGCTATCGGGCATTTGGGGATAACGTCAAAAGCCAATAGCCTCATCTTCGTGCTCTTCGTGGATCAAAATCCTATGTTCTATGTTCTTTGCTCTATGCTCTTTGCTCGTGCTGCGGGCCGCGTGGTGGTGGGCCTGCTGCTTGCAATTCTGCATGTTCTGCATCGCTAAACACTCGTGAACGAGTGAGAAAGCGCACGCCTTCGGGCGCTTCGACCGAAAAGCCACTACCACGACCTTTGACTACATCAATTGTCAATTGGGTGTGCTGCCAATATTCAAATTGCGGCCCGCTGATATAAAACGGGCAGCCAGCAATCTCACCAAGATACACATCGTGCTGACCAACCCGAAATTCTTTGCGCGGATAGCACATTGGCGCGCTACCATCGCAACAGCCACCAGATTGATGAAACATGAGTGGGCCATGCAATTGGCTGAGTTTGTCAATTAAGGCTGTGGTTTGTTCGGTTGCGAGCACTCGTTCAACGGTCATGATGCAACTCCTTGTTGCGTTGGCAGCACTACCGCAAGCCAAAACCTGCGGTAGTGCGCCGTTTGGGATTTAGAAGAAGCCCATTGGATTGGGATCGTAGCTGACCAACAAATTTTTGACCTGTTGATAGTGATTGAGCATCATCTTATGGTTTTCGCGGCCAATCCCTGATTGTTTGTAGCCACCAAAGGCAGCGTGGGCAGGGTACAAGTGATAGCAGTTAGTCCAGACGCGGCCAGCTTGAATCGCCCGACCCATGCGATAGGCGGTATTCATATCGCGCGTCCACAACCCAGCGCCCAAGCCATACAACGTGTCGTTGGCAATACTCAAGGCATCGTCAAAATCATCGAACGAGGTTACTGAAACTACCGGCCCAAAAATTTCTTCTTGGAAGATGCGCATGCGGTTGTTGCCAGCAAAGATCGTTGGCTGAATATAATAGCCTTCGGCCAGATCGCCGCTCATTTCAGCTTTAGCTCCACCAGTTAAGATTTTTGCGCCTTCGTCGCGGCCAATCGCCAAGTAGGATAAGATTTTTTCGTATTGATCGTTTGAGGCTTGGGCACCGACTGTGGTGGCAGGATCAAGTGGATTACCTTGAATACAGCGTTTGGTGCGCTCGACGGCGCGTTCTAAAAACTCACCATAAATTGATTTTTGAATTAATGCCCGTGACGGACAGGTACAAACTTCGCCTTGATTGAGCGCAAACATTGTAAAGCCTTCGAGCGCTTTATCAAAAAAGGCATCTTGTTTGCTCAACACATCCTCAAAGAAGATGTTGGGCGATTTGCCGCCCAGCTCTAGGGTTACGGGAATAATATTTTCCGAGGCATATTGCATAATCAAGCGGCCTGTGGTGGTTTCGCCGGTAAAAGCAATTTTGGCAATCCGATTGCTGCTCGCCAAGGGCTTGCCAGCTTCGATACCAAAGCCATTGACCACATTCACCACGCCTGGTGGCAGCAAATCGCCGATCAATTCCATTAACAAGAGAATTGTGGTGGGCGTTTGCTCGGCGGGCTTGAGCACAACACAATTGCCAGCAGCCAACGCTGGGGCCAATTTCCAAGTTGCCATCAAAATTGGGAAATTCCAAGGGATGATTTGGCCAACCACGCCCAACGGCTCATAAAAATGATAGGCAATCGTATTTTCATCGACGGTGGCGGCGGTGCCTTCTTGGGCGCGAATTGCCCCAGCGAAGTAGCGGAAGTGATCGATTGCCAGGGGCATGTCGGCGGCGAGGGTTTCGCGCACTGGCTTGCCATTTTCCCACGTTTCGGCGACTGCCAACATTTCAAGATTGGCTTCCATGCGGTCGGCAATCTTATTCAGAATGTTGGCTCGTTCTGCTGGTGAGGTTGCACCCCAAGCAGCTTTGGCAGCGTGAGCCGCATCGAGCGCTTTTTCGATGTCTTCGGCGGTAGAACGCGGAACTTCACAGAACGGCTTGCCATTGACAGGGCTGATGTTTTCGAAATACATGCCTTTGACTGGCTCGACAAACTCGCCATTGATGTAGTTGCCATAACGCGACTTAAAACTGACCTTACTGCCCGGCTGATTGGGATTGGTGTAGACCACAGTGTCCTCCAATAGCATGTTTCAAGCTTGGGCCAACATGGGTGGGGGATGTTCCAAAACCAGAGGTGAAGCGTTTCCAACGTCGTGTTTCTATCATATCACAAAAGGCAGGAGAAAGAACATAGAGCATAGAACATAGAACATAGGGAGCAGGGATAGAGAATCGGGATTTAACGCAGCGGCGCAGAACGAATCAAGGATGAAGGATGAGGGATGAGGGATGAGGGCTAAAAGCAGAAGTGAAAAAATGTAGGCTATGGGCTGTAGGCGTTGGATTTTGAGAACATAATCAAGCAAATCTGTGGCATCTGTGGCTAAAAAATAATCAGTATTCGGGCAACACATGAATCAATTTATTTAACGCAGAGGCGCAGAGCGAATGAAGGATGAAGGATGAAGGATGAGGGCTAAAAGTCAAAAGTCAAAAGGCAGAAGTGAAAAAAATGTAGGCTATGGGCTGATGGCATTGGTCTAGCAAAAACTGAATCAACATAATCTGTGCAATCTGTGGCGAAAAAACGTGCTTCGCGCTCTTCGTGCGCTTCGCGGTTTCCAAACTTACGATGCTCTATGTTCTATGCCCTTGCTTCGGCTAAAATATGGTAGAGCTGCCTAATTGCCTCTTTGCGGCGACGATAATATTCGCTTTTGGAGAGGTGTAAGTGCTCTGCTTGGGCTTGCGGAGCCTGCAAATGCACAAATTCACCCTCCAAAATCGCCAAAGTTTCCAACACATTCAATTGCAGCGCCTCTCGAATAACGGTGGCAATTTTGGCTTGGGTTTGCAGCCCACGTTGATAATCACTAGTGCTATGCGGAAATAAATATTTAGCCAAATGGCTTGCTCCAAGCCCGACCAAGCCTTGCCGATGCAGCTGAAGCAGCGCTTTGGTTAGGTCTTCTTCGCTCAAGGCTGGGCTTGGCGTTGGCGCAAGCAGCCGCAGGCGCAAAATATTCAGCAAGGCCTGGCTGCCGATTGGCGCTTGTTGGTTGCTTGCTGCTAGCGCTTGCTCGATTCGTTGGGCCAAATCTGGCGTGGCTGGCTTTTCAAGCACTGCATCGCAACCAAAGGCAATTGCCGTTTGATGAACTTCGCTGGCACTCAACGCAGTCAAGGCCACAATTGCTAGTTGCGGCAAACTCCCATTGGCGATTTGAATTTGCAATTGCAAAGCCAGGTTTGCTCCCGCCAACGACGATGCAACCACCTGCTGAAGCGCTGGATCGTTGGGCAAATTCAGGTCGAGCAGCAACAGAATTTGGCTTGGCTGATAGCTCGTCAAGGCGTGCTGCAATTGCTCGGTCGCTTGTTTGCTCGAACGGGCCAAACTGGTTTGATAACCAGCTGCTTGTAAATAGCGCGCTGCCAGTTGGCGATCGACTGCGAGATCATCAACAATAATGCAATACTTGCTCATTCAACATCCTGTGGAAACCGCATATGCAGCGTGCAGCCGATTGCTGAATCGAGCACATGCAAGGTTGCTGTTGCTTGCTTCAGCATTTGTTGCACTTGCTTCAAGCCCAAGCCTTGGCTGATTGGGCTGAAATCGCCGCGATTCAGCGCGGCGCGTAAATCTGGATGCATTCCAGCGCCATCATCGCTGATTTCGATTACCAAATGGTCGTTGTGCTGAAAACTGCGAATAACGACCTGCTGTTGGCAACGACTCAAACTATTATCAAGCAGATTAAACAACGCCCGCTCAAATTGCTCACGATCGGCAATAATGCGACTGCCAGCGGCGATTTCGAGGCTTACATTGGCGATAGGTTCGGTATAGTAGGCTGCCAAACCGTTGATTGCTGGTTGCAGTTGAGTCAAACATTGCTCAAGCTCGATGCCGGTCAGGTTGGCGCGTTGGGTTGCCAATTGGTGGCGTGCTTGATCAAGCAAATTGTTGAGTTGGCGCTCGACTCGTTGGGTTGCCGCCAAGGCTGGCTGGATTGTGGGGCTGGTGAATGGTTGCTCAAAGGCTAAATGGTGGAGCAAGCCTTGGACGCTTTTTAGTGGCTGGCGCAAATCGTGTTTGAGCAAACTAAGCTGTTGGACATGTTGCTGCAAATCTTGAAGTTGTTGCTGCATGCTACTTTGTTGCTCTACCAGTTGCATTGTTTGGGCATGTTGCTGGCTGGCGTAGCGTAAGGTTTGGCGCGAAACGAGGCCAATGGCGCTGCACATCAACACAATGCTCAGCACCACAATTATCACCAACAACCATTCGTTGAAGATAATCGAGTGACCTGCTGCTAGATAATTCAGCCCGATCAAGCCACTGCTGTAGCCCAAAACCTGCCAAAATGGCATGACGACTGCAAAACCACAGACTGCAAATAATTCAAAAATAAGCACATTCGGCGACCGCATGGCATACGCCAAGCTTGCATTATGGCTAATTGCAATCAGCATGCTCGCATGCCAAGCCCAATTAATCTGTTTACGTTGTAGCAACCACCAAACCAGCACCGGATTGAGCAGACTGCGGGCCAGGTGTAAGCCAAAAACCGCCATTGATTGCTGCTGATTGATTACAGCCAAGCCAAGCACGAGGGTAAATGGCAAAGCCAGCCCACATGCCAGCAGCGTGATGAGCACTATTAGCCGCCGCTTGTGATGCGCAAGCAATTGCTGATAGTGCTGCTGAATTTGTTGTTCGTCAAGGCTTGGCTGAATCATAACCAATTCGCGATTTAAGCAAGGTTACCATTGCATGATAATCGTAATCAAACAGCCAACCAAAACAGCAAAACAACATAAAGCTATTGAGCAAGCTACTTATGATTAATGCTCCTAGCTCAAATGGCAGCAAATAAGCCACAATGCTATGCAAAAAATCAATGCAGCCCACAATTAATAGCCCAATCAGCCCAAATACGAGCAGCTTGAACAATCCTTGTGGACGAAGATTATATATCAAGATCAACGCAGTTAATAGTGCAACCACAGCATGAATTAGCCATTGATGACTTAACATGAGCTTACCAACGTTCGATCATTAATTGCAGTACCAAACAGCTAAATAGCCCTAGCCCGCAACCTAAGCCAATGATGATCATGGGCCAAAAAAGTCGTTTAGCCTCGCGATCAAACTTCAACACCATGCACTCCTCAACTAGCTCCCCAGCGCTTTACTCAACCCTAGTTTACTCACGTTTGGTTGAATTGGGTTAAACTTTTTCCCAGCTTTTTCCCAAGCTAAATCGCTAAAATGCTGGCTGGGCTAGGCACCAGATCGCGGCTAACTACCCGCTCGTTAGCCCGGTCGGGGGCTAAAATATCGATCGGTTCTTGAGGTTCGAGCTTATTTTCAGGCCCAGTCGTAAACCACGGCGTGATCCGCAAGCGCCAGCCATTCAGGGTTTCATCGACATTAAAGGTCAGCAAGCTTTGCAACAGTGGCGCCCGATCGTGGTTTAGCGCATTGGTGTAGCCAAGATTTAAGATGTTTGGCTCTTGGCCAACCAACCAGCGCCGCAAGCCCCAAACTTGATTTTCGACCTCGATTTTGCCGTTGAATTTGGCTCGCAATTGTTGGGCGGTGGGAAAAACCTCGCGCAACATCACCTGATCAACAATTTCTTGATCATCGTCGCGATAGACAAAGCGCGATTCTAAGGGAGTCATGCCGCTAGGCGTGTGCCAATGTAAATCAACAGGCTTGCTGAGGTACGCGCCACCACCGCCATTAACAAAGTGGTGGGCAATGTGTTGAGTTCCGCGCAAGGTGATATAGCGCGATTCGTAGTGTTGGTAGGCATGGGTATCGCCGCCAATAACCACGTGGGTTTCGTAGCGCCGCAACAATTCGTACAACTGCCGCATGCCAGGGTGATCGGCAAAGGCTCCATTGACATACAATGGCTCGCTGAGCACAACCGCAATGATTTTTTGCTGGTTGAAGGCCGCTAGCAAGCAACTTTCTAACCATTCCAATTGAATCGGATCGACATTGCCAATGCAGCCTGTATCGACCGCCAACAACACAAATGGCACAGGATCGAAGCTTAATTCAAAAAATGGCAAGCGTTGCTGGGTTTGCGGTTCGTTGAGGTCGCCGCCAAGCCTTGTAAGGCCATAGCGCTCGCGCAAACTCCGCACTTCGTTCCAGCGGAATTGGCCCCACGGATAGCCATAGCGTGCCCAAGGCCCCGTTTTGAGCGCTTTGGCCCATTGTTGCAGCTGTGGGTCGCGGCTATCGACGTGGGCAGCAGCATAGCCAAAATTCAGCATCAAGCCTTTTAAATCGTTGTACCAATCGTGATTCCCAGCTAAGCCATAGATCAAGGGTGGCGTTTCGCTTTGGCTAGCATAAGGTCGATAGAGCGTGCGCTCATAATCCATTAACTCGCCAGCTGGGTACACAATATCTGAGCTGAGAATTGTAAAGGTTGGGTAGGCAGGATTGGCCGGGCCTTGTTGGGCAAGGCGGCTATTTTCGCTGACAATCGGCGGGGCAATTTGCGATTCATCGCCCTCGCCCGGGTCGCCAATCACGGCGAAGGTAAATCCACGTTGCGGGTTTTGCACAGGCTTGATTCGCGCAGCTTTGGCCACATCGCGCGCTGCTTTGCTGCCCACAATATGCTCGATATAGGCCATGCGCACAGTATCGGCCAAATCGCTTTCGGCCCATGGCGGCACGCCCCAACGTGGCATTAACGTATATTTCAAATGTGGCAACAAGGTGCGCCAATTGGGCGGGTCGATCCACGAGAAGCTGCCACTTTTGAGCAAGCGCCGCACTAGGTAGAAGCCCAAATAATAAATTGTCAGCAAAACAGACAAGGTTGCCAGCAATTCAACCCAATTTTTAATCGCATCGATAAAGCGCGTTTCGCTATCCAAGATGCGGGCTGGCACCAACAACAGCTCTAAAATAATGGCAATTCCGCTGACCGTGAGCAGCACCATACATAAAAATTGCACTACCAGCAAAACCCCACCGATGTAGCTTGATGGTGAGCGATCGCCAGCCCGCAAGCGGCGACGTAGCTCGCGATAGAGCGTCAGCAAGCCCATAATTGCCAACGAGCTAGCAATCACCGTTCGTAGTTGCGGAAAGGGCAGCAAGGCCAAGGTGAGCATTGTTGTGCTGACCGCAAAGACTTTAATCAGCAACAACGCGGCTCCAGCAAGCTCCATCATCATAATTCTGCGATGCGCCCAGTGCGAGGTTTCGATCCAAATTAAACTAAGCACTAAGATGGTTGTGATGATCAAATAGGTGCGGGCCGAGCTGGGCATGCCCAACGCCACCAGATAATCAGCAATTGTTCCAAGTAGCATAATTCACCTCATCACAACATGTTTGGGGAAAGCTTCGATTGATTCAAGTATCCCTGCTTGGGCTGATTTTTCCAAGCAGGGATGATTGCAATTGACTAACAAACTTAGCGCGATTGTTGTTTGGCGAGGCGTTCGTTGCCACGTTTGAAGTTGCCAGTGATTTTGGCCATCACCAGTTGGGCAGCCTCGCCTTCAAGCTCGGCGATGTTGGCGAGAAAACGTTGGGCTTTGGGGCCGCTCAAAATCATCACTTGTTTGCCATACCAGCTAATAAAAACTTTGCCAGCTTTGCTGACTGAATAATCGAAGGCTTCGGCTTCGACGGCGTTGAGTTTGCGTGGGGCTGGTTCTTCGTTCGGTTCTTCATCAACGGTTTCAGGCTCGATTGGTTCGCTCAAGGTTGGCGACTCCTTCGCAAAAAATTAGCGTCGGCGCACTTCGGGCGGAATTGCCGCAAGCCAGCCAAGCTGAACCACTGCCCATAAGCCCAATAGAATTGCTTCGGCTGCATCGTGACGCAATGAGGTGGGGCGTGGTGCATCCGACCATTCGATAACGCGGCGGGCTAGTTCATCGGCAACAGCTTTGGCTTGCTCTCCAGTGCGTTGTTCACGAGCATATAACAAGGTTGCGCGCCAAACCTCAGCACTTGTACGGATCAATTCTAGGTCGCGGCGGGTAGCTTCGCGCTCCCAAACATCAGCAATTTGGCCGCCGCCTTCGAGCACCAACACGCTTAAATCGCTAATTTCGGCCAATTGGCCACTGCTGCCCTTGCGCAAACGTGCCAACGAGCCATAGTTATGCGAACGATACCACACCAGTTTGCCTGCGCGGTTGTAGCATGCAAATCCGGTGCGAATGCCTAAATCAACCGCGAGTAAACTCATTAGCGTTCTCCAAAACTATCGCCGCGTTGCTGGTTGCTCAGCTCTTGATTGTAGGCATCGAGGCCACCAATCGCTCGTTGCAGATGACCATCGGCTTCTTGCAAGCGCAAAGCTGCGCGGTTCGCAATTGCCACGTTATAGTTGGTATAGTATTCCAAAATATCATCAAACGCCGCTTGTTCTAATTGCAGGCCTTGTTTGTATTCATCGTGAATTTCGGCCAAAATATCGGGTGCTTTGATGCGCTCTAAATCGGTGTAGGCTTGGCGCACAACATCGCGATAGCGTTTGGCAGCCTCAATTTGCTCGGTGGCCACGGTCGAGCGATCGCTGGTTTCGCGATAGCTGGTCGCTGCTTGATCGAGGCGCTGGCGAATTTCGCCAACTTGGCTTAAATAGCGCAACAGCTCTGCTTGATTAATTTCCGAGGCCGCAACTACCGCCTGTGCATCAGGCTGATTAGGGTTGGCGAGTTCGAGCATTGGCGGCACTTCTGGCAAGGGCTGGCCTTTGGCCACCGCCAGCATCACCCCAGTAAAGCTAATTGCCAGAATCAAGGCAACCAAGGATGCGACGCGCACAATTTTGCCGCTGCGCTCAGAATCGCGCCATTCTTGCCACCACGCTTTTTCAACCGCCGGAGCCGCTTCTGCAGCTCGCTCCTCGATGGTGGGAATGCTAATTTGTTGCAAGGCGCTTGGCGGCTTGGGCGTGGTAATGCTGGCAGCTTTGGTTTGTTGTTGCTGCTGAATCCAGACTAACCCTTTGCGAGCTTGTTGATTATCGGGGTTGATTTTGAGCGCAGATTGCAAACAAAATTCGATGTCACGCTGCTCGTCGAGCACTCCGCTTAGCCAAAGCCAAGCCTGCTCATGGCGTGGATCAAGCTGAACTGCCTTGGTCAACAAACCAGCAGCAATTCGGCGTTGACCGCCGCGCGCCGCCGCCAAACCACGCTCATACAAGCGCTGCGCCTCAACACTGTAGGTTGTAATGCCTTGTTCCATATGTATAACTCAAAAGGCAAAAAGCAGAAGTCAAAATCACCAAGCTATGAATAAGAATTTTGCCTTTTGCCCTTTGCCTTCTGCCTTTCTGATTAATGGCCTGGAATATAGCGATTGATTGAGCGTTGCACGATCAACGGATCTTGCTTTAACGATTCGCGAATGTAAGTCCAGTTTTGGGGATCTTCGCTGCCCAAGCGCCAAATCGCAATCCCAGCTAAATCGTTTTCGCGAATCATCTCCATTTTGGCGGTCAGCGAGCGATAATTCGAAAACCAGACTGTTCGTCCCGCGTAGCTAAATGTGGATTCTTGCACTTGCTGGCCGCCATCTTCTTCGACCAAGCGAATTTGGGGCTGATAGGCTGCCTTAATTTCTTCGACCTCGGTATAGGTGCGGGCGATCCCGAAGCCGCCATTATTTGGCCAATCGTAGGCATAAAACGAAATGCCAATTTGAATCTTGCTGGGGTCGACTTGGGTTTTGGCATATTCGGCAACTGCCTTGACCCAGAACATTGGTGCAATTGGGCCTGGTTCTGAGCCACGCCAGCTATAATCGTAGGTCATAATCCGCAAGCGATCGACCACTTTGCCCAAATCTGCATAGTTTTGGTAATCGGGACGGCCTGTGTGGGCATGCACAGCCACGGTCAGCAATTTATTTTCTGCATGCAGCGCTGCGCCTAATTCAGTCATAAAGGCGGTAAATTCATCTTCATAATCAAGCGAAAGCGATTCATAATCAATGTCGATGCCATCGTAGCCATAGGTGCGCACTTCTTCCATAATAATTTTAATATGGTTGGTGCGGCTTTCTGGCGTAGCCAAGGCCACTGAAGCAGCTTCCAAATCTTCAATATTATGAATGGTTGGAATGATCAGAACATTATTTTCTTTGGCAATCTGCACCAATTCTGCATCACGCGAGCCAATATCGGCGATCAGCGTGCCATCGGGTCGTACACCATACCAAAATGGGCTGACCTCATCGAGAATATCTTTATTGGCCTCGAAGGTAGCGCGGGCGGCTTCTGCATCAAACGAGGTTGGTAGCCAAGCAGCGACATAGCGCCCAGTTTTAGGGTGCACGCCGCGCACATCGTTGGCGCTCGCAGGCAGCTCAGAGCCACCTTGGCCATCGGCAACCGTGTTTGGCAACGGCTGCAAGGTTGGCGCAACGAAGGTCGGCATCGGCAAGGCGGTTGAGGTTGGGCGAGGTAGCAGGGCTTGGGCGGCGGCATCAGCGGCGCGGCTATGTTTGATTCGTAAATCGATAAACTGCCAGAGAAACACGATCCAAACCAAAATTCCGATTGCCACAGCCCCACGAAAAAGATGACGAAACATAACAATTCACTCGATCAAAGAAATGCTTAGCAAAAGACCACCCAAAGTATAACCGATTAAACATGGCTTTCCAAGAAAAGCTAGATTAAAGGCAGAAGAACAGAGAACAAAGAGCATAGAACATAGCGCATAGCCAAAATCAAAAGGCAGAAGGCAAAAGTCAAAAAAGGCTATTAGCTGATGACTATAGGCTATAGGCGAGCGGAACTAGGTTGTGGAGGCTCAAGATAGCCCAAAGCCCAAAGCCAATAGCCTATAGACCCCTCGTTGATTTTGACACGAACCGATCATCAAGGCTACAATTGAAGCAGACCTCGCACTTGTCCCGCCGCTTGTGAGTAATAATTAGGAGGCATCTCAATGACTGAGAATGCTGCACCAACAACTGTTGGGCAATTTTCGGCAAGCAACGCCGCTGAATCAGCACTCTACTACCCACCTGCTGCCTTAGTTGAAAACTCGAACGTGATGGCCTACGCCCGCGAAAAAGGCTTCGCCGATGTCGAAACCATGCGTCAATGGTCGATTGAAAACTATCAGGAATTCTGGGCCGACATGGCAACTCGCCTCGTCGATTGGTATGTGCCATTTAGCAAGGTGCTCGACGATAGCAAAGCCCCATTCTATCAATGGTTCAACGATGGCAAAATCAACATCGCCCACAATGCGCTTGATCGCCACGTTAAAACTTGGCGCAAAAACAAGTTGGCCTTGATTTGGGAAAGCGAAAAGGGCGATAACAAAACCTATAGCTATTGGCAATTGTTCAAGCGCGTGAACAAATTTGCTAATGTGCTCAAATCAATGGGCGTTAAAAAAGGCGATAGGGTCACAATTTATCTGCCACGGATTCCCGAAATTGTGATTGCAATGCTGGCATGTGCCAAAATTGGCGCGATGCATAGCGTCGTTTATGGCGGGTTTAGCGTCGAAGCCCTGCAAACCCGCATCCAAGATGCCCAATCGCGAGTTGTGATTACTGCCGACGGCGGTTATATGAACGGCAAAGTGATTGAGCTGAAGAAGATTACCGATGATGCGATTAAGCACTCGCCAGTTGTCGAAATTGTGATTGTGGTCAAGCGCACTGACCACGAGGTCGAAATGCAGCAAGGCCGCGATTTGTGGTACGAGGAATTGATGGCGCTGCCAATCGCCTCGCCCAAATGCGAAACCGAGCAACTTGATGCAGAACATCCTTTGTATATGCTCTATACCTCGGGCACGACCGGCACGCCCAAGGGCTTGGTGCATAGCCATGGTGGCTATCAAGTTGGGGTGGCAACCACGCTCCACTTTAATCTTGACATAAAAGAAGATGATGTATATTGGTGTGCCGCTGATCCTGGTTGGGTGACTGGCCACTCCTACATTGTTTATGGCCCGCTGATGCTTGGCGCAACCCAAGTGATGTACGAAGGCGCGCCAACCTTTCCCTTCCCCAATCGCTGGTGGAATATCGTCGAGCGCTATGGCGTGACTGTACTCTACACCGCGCCAACTGCGATTCGCGGCTTGATGCGCTTTGGCGAAGCTTGGCCCAATCGTCACGATCTGAGTTCGTTGCGCTTGCTTGGCTCAGTGGGCGAGCCGATTAATCCCGAAGCATGGCGCTGGTATCATCGGGTAATTGGCCGCAACAATTGCCCAATTATGGATACGTGGTGGCAAACAGAAACTGGCAGTATGATGATTACGCCCAATCCAACCACGCCACTCAAGCCAGGCTCCGGCACCCGTTCATCGTTTGGCATCGATGCTGATGTGGTCAACGAACAAGGCGAACATGCTAGCGATGATGAAGATGGCTTGTTGATTATTCGCAATCCATGGCCTTCGATGTTGCGCACCATCTACAACAATCCTGATCGCTATATCGAACAATATTGGAGCCGGATTCCAGGCGTCTACACTGCTGGCGATTCTGCGCGCAAAGACGAAGATGGCTATTTCTGGGTCATTGGCCGGATCGACGATGTGATCAAGGTTTCGGGCTATCGGCTTGGCACTGCTGAAGTCGAATCGGCCTTGGTTTCGCATCCATCAGTTGCCGAAGCTGCCGCGATTGGCCTGCCGCACGAAGTTAAGGGCAATGCCATCCACACCTACGTGATTCTCAAAAATGGCTATGAAGCCAACCAAGATCTCGAAGATACCTTAATTGCGCACGTTGGCAAGATGATGGGGCCAATTGCGCGGCCCGAAAATGTGCAATTTGTGGCCAGCTTGCCCAAAACCCGCTCAGGCAAGATTATGCGCCGCGTGCTCAAAGCCCGAGCCTTGGGCTTGCCCGAAGGCGATTTAAGCACCCTCGAACAATAAAAAATAAACCAGCCCGTGATCAAGAGAATCACGGGCTGGCCTCTTGTGTGTTGGTAAGAACCCCGCTGAAGGCTTATTTCACCATATCGACGCGTGATTGAACCCAGAAGTTTTTGCTAGCAAAGCCGCTTGCGACCAAGCTATAGCCCCAACCTGATTCAAAGCGCAAGGCTGGTGTGGTAAACAAGACAGTTGAGCTGCCTGCTGGGCTAATATCAAAGCTATAGCTGCCTGCTGGCACTTCTAAGGTAGCTGCATCGCCGAATTTAGCGCCCTTGACGACGACATTTTGCGTGCCTGCAATTTTAATATCGACTGCTGGTGCATCTGGTGAGCCGTGAATAACCCGCACGCGGCTCATGCCTGGTTTGGTCATCGAGAAATCATCATCATAGACATTGACATCAAAATTACCCAAACCTAAGCTACCAACTGCGGCAACCGTACCAGTATAGCCGCCTTCAACTGTTAATTTGGTTTCGAATACTGAAGCTGCAACACCTGCGCCGGCTGGAGCAATATCAATGGTATAGGTTCCATCTGGTAATGCCAATTGGCCGCTCAGCGCAAAAAATGGTACGCTGGTTAACACTGCTTTGCCATCGACAAAAATATCGACCGCTGGTGCATCTGGTGAGGCGTGCATAACCCGAACATAGTTCATCGTCGCAGCTTTGGTTGCTTGCGGGGTGCTTACGCCAAGAATTGCCAACAGTGCCAATGCGATAACCATACATCGTCGTAACATTCGAGAATCCTCCAGAAACAACAATCTTCAATGAAACTGTTTTTACCTTGGCTCATCTCAACTCGTTATAGCGCTATTGTCTTGTTCTACGCGACGTGGTTTTGAATGGATGTATTGAAGATGGCTAAAATTTGAGCAATTTTGCAAATTGGCAAAAATTGATTTCATTAAACTTGGCATATCCACATTTGTGCAATACACCATACGCTATGCTAGGCCCAAGCATTTTGAGTTAGAAAGGGAATCGCAATGAACTATCAACCACCAACCGTAATTATCCACAATGGCACTAGTGGGCCGGGCTGTCTGATTCGCGGCCTCTGGTTTATTTGTGTGGGCTTGTGGTTGGGGGCATTGGTGACAGGGTTGGCGTGGTTCTTAATTCTCAGCGTCATTGGCTTGCCGTTGGGCTTGATGTTGCTCAATCGGTTGCCTCAAATCATGACTTTGCGCCCCAACCCTGCCAATGCGCCGCTGATTGTGGTTGCACATGGTCATGTTGTGGTTGGCCAAGCTCGCCCTCAACAAGCGTTTCTTGTGCGTGCAATCTATTTTGTGTTGGTTGGTTGGTGGCTAAGCGGCATTTGGCTGGGCGCTGCATGGGCGATTGCTGGGTTTACGTTTGGCTTGGGCTTGCCAATTGCCTTTTGGATGTTCAATCGCGTGCCCGCCATCACGACCCTCGGCTAAGCTCGCCCAACCAATGGTTTGAGATTTGCCCGCGTCACCTCAAGCTGTGGCGTGGGCAAGTTGTGTTGGAGGCAATAGCTTTGCAATGCTGCTATTGCTGCATCAAGTGCCGCACCAGCGCTTGTACCATAGCCAACAATTCCCGCAATTTGCGGACAGATCGCGCGAAATTGGCCGGCTTCGGCTCGAACGACAATTTCATAGTGCATTGAATAGCTCCTTAAACCATCAGTCAACAAATTCTCAAAATAGCTGGTTAGCTTCTCATTCGTCATTGGGAGTAGCAGCTTATTATTGTTTACCCCTCGTGTAACGGTAGCCCCAAAGCCTATGCAACAACTCTGGAGTAACCAAAAATCGTCGGCAGCGTATGTTGTGGTAGTAAAAGAGTGTGAGGATTATGATGCAAAGCGACCATTCAACCGCAAATTCGCTGCCTTTGGCCCTTCGATTAATTAGTTGGCGCTCCTATCTAACCGCTGCAATGCTTATTTATACAACTATTATTGAGCATTCTAGCGCTGATTTTGGTACCCAATTATTTATCTGGCTGGTGTTTGGAGCGATAGCATGGCTCTTTGGTTGGGTTGGCAAGCACTTAATTCGGCGAAAAGCCGAAGCACGGCGCACAGCAGTGTTGTTTGAATCGCTACGCATTGTTACCTATGGATTGAGCTTTTTCGTAGGCTGGACAATTTTTGGTCTCGTGGATTGTGGGCTGGCGATTATCAGCCTTTGGTATCTGACCCGCCATGAGATTATAGCACTTTGCAACCATTAACCAGCTTCCACGTATCCTGTCTATGAAGATTTTGAACTACTGGAGAGAGTATGTATAGCGTTCCCGCAAATCAGACTAAATTACCCGCCCCGATTGCCCTCAAGCTGATTGGTGTACGCTATGGCTTAGGATCGCTATTGCTGGGATTCATAACCAGCGTATCGGTTTATCGGCTACTACCGTGGTTTGGCTCAATATCCTTGATTACGTTGCTGAAATTAGGATTGTATTTTGTCATGGCAGTGTTATACGCCATTATGACATGGGGCATTTTCAAGCAACGTGAGCGCATCCGCCGACTGGGAGTTGGGCTTGAATCGGTTTCGGTGGTAGTTTTGGGCTTGACGCTGTTTATCGAGAGCTTTGATCTATCAGATTGGCTTTCGCTTGGCCTTAGTGTTGTGATTATTTGGTATTTACGCCGTAGCGCAACCTTAGATTATTTCTACTAAACCTCATCGATCATCAATTTAGAGAGTGAGACCACGATGCAAGCGTTATTTGTACCATCATTAAAGCCAACTCCATTGCCAGTAAAACTGATTGCTGGCTATCAATTTGCGACGGCCCTCTTTGGTTGCTATGCCTTATTTTGGGCTTTACAACAAGGTTCAGGCGTGATTGATCCGCTTGGGGCTAGCAGTACAGGCTTGGATTTGCTGCAACATTGGATTCAAACTCGCCATTGGTTAGCATTGGTATTTATCGGAGCTATTGTGGTTGCCACTGTTATCCATACGTTGCTTGGCATTGGCTTGCTTAAAAAATATCCGTTTGCGCGAACTGCAACAATTTGGTGGGATTGGACAGTAATTGGGTTGGCTGGATTGAGTATTGCTCAATTCGCTTGGTATTTTTGGATCGAGGCGGTGGTGATTGCACTGAGTTATGTAATTATTTATTATTTGCAACAGCCAGAAACGATAGATGTATTTCAGCCTGAATATTAAGCAACGAATCGAATATTGACCAAAATAAGAAGGAAATACAACCATGCAACAGATTCAACAAATACGCTATGGTAAAAAGCCGCTGGGATTAGTTTTGATTGGCTTTATGTTTGCAGGCCGCGGCGCTTTGGCGGGAATGATGATGTTTATTTATGGGTTGCGGCTTTTGGATATGGAGCGTGCGTATTTCGTACAAACGGTGGTTATGCTACCGCTTTTTGTAGTTGCTACGGTTTTTCATTTCAAAATTGCACAAGGGTTGTTTAATTTGCGTGAGAAAGCACGCAAGTGGGCAGTCATTGTTGAAGCTATTATTTTGGTTTGCTATGGCATCTATTTGCGGTTTTTTGCCGAGTATATAACCCTATGGACGATTATTGCTGCTTTGCTCACAATGTTAATTATTTGGTATTTATCACGCGATAAAACCCGGGCGTGGTTTGCACCAAGCAAATAATTCATATTAGTGAATATAGTTCCATGATACTTGAAATCGATCACCACCCCTCCGCCCCGCCTCAAGGCGGGGAACGCAGGAGGGTTTTCATCCCCCTGCACTCCCTAAATAACAATCGATGGCAAACAGCAATTCAGCGCTGAACTTGCCATGCTTTGGTACGGAGTCGAGAAATGCTGAGGACGAGAATGCGTAGCGCTTCTCGTCCTTGAATAAGTGACAGGTACGTAAACAGTAAGCTGATTAACTCCTTAATTTGAGCCAAATAAGGCGCGGCGATAGACAGCCTCAAGCTTACGGGCTAGCACAGCGTAGCCAAAATTGCTGGCTACGCGTTCGCGCGCTGCTTGGCCCATCTGCAAGCGGCGGGCTGGGTCTTCGCCTAGCTCCTGAATGGCTTGGACAAAGGCTTGAACGTTATCCAATTCGCAGAGCAAGCCAGTTTCGCCATGGTTGACGACTTCGGGTAAGGCCGAAGCGTTGGTGGTGATGACGGGCCTGCCACAGGCTCCTGCCTCTGCCGCGACAATGCCAAAGCCTTCAACCCGCGCTGGAAACAGCAACATATCGCACGAACGATAGGCGGCGATCAAGCCATCGCGGTCGGGTGTGCCGATGCGCACCATCTGCGGATGCGGCGGCGCTGCTTGCACCCCTTGAAACGATTCGGTGTAATACAGCACATATTGCGGCCCAAGTTGATCCATAATTTTGGGCAATAGGTCAAATCCTTTGCGCCGCGTGCGATTGCCCACAAACAACAAACGAATTGGCACTGGATGCGCAGGCAAATCGTTTGTTCGCTCAAAATCAGGTGCTGGCGTAAACGCTTCGGTGTCGATCCCATCGTAAATCACGGTTGTCGGGCGGTCGCCGTAGGTGCGGCGGGTTTGCTCCTGGGTGTAGCGGCTGACGCAAATTACCTCATCGGCCAAGCGCACCGACAAGCCATCGTAGGTTTTTTCGACCAAGCGATAGAACAAGCGTTGTTGTGGCGAGCTGTAGGGTTGCAGCAAGGGGTCAGTCACAATATGATGCACAGTGGTAACGAGCGGCAAACCTGGTGCGCGCAAGGCCCAAGCGCAGCGTGAACGACCCTGAACCAAATCATGGCCTTGCCACCAATTGCGGCCTAGGGCTAATTTTGCCGCCATGGGAGCAAAATTAAATAGGTGCGATAAACGGCGTAAACTTGGCTGATGTCCAGCCCGTTGCATGGCACGGGTGATATTTTGAATGCCAATATCAACGCCGCCCTTGCCGAGCGGCGAGATGTACAGTGGCTTTAGCATAATGTTTGTAATTCCTATCGCTGTTTAGGGCTTAGGAATGGCAACCGAGGCTCGAATGGTCACTTCATAGCGGATGCCACTAGCATCGGTGCCGATATTGCGTGGATTTCCGCCCACAAAGGTCAGCGATGCCTCGTTGATTTTAGCAGCATTGCTAAATTCGGCAACTACTGTTTGACGATATTGCTGCTTGAGTTGGTTGGCAATCTCTGCATCTGATGTACCTTCAGCGACACTGACCACAATATTTTTCTCGACCCAGCGATTACTAGCCGCTTGTGGAATTGGCGTGACGCTGGCGGTTGGGCTAGCGTTGAACAAATTAAGGATCTTTTGATCCATGCCTGGAATGCCGAGTGCTAACAAGGCTCCGACAACCATCAAGGTCAAAAGCGGAATCCATGGGCGGAAGCGTTTTTGGGTCTTGGCATTAAGCTTGGTGGGCAAGGGTTGGCTTTTGGGCTTTGGTTTTGGCTTGGTACTGCTGGTTGGGGCAGCTTTTTGCGGCTGCGGAATTGAGCCTACGCTGGCGGCCATAGCTGGTTTTTGTGGTTTTTGCTCCAGAATAACGGTTGGCTGTGGTTTTGGCTTGGGCTTGGGTTTATGCAACGATTCCAAGGGCAAGGCTGCGCGAAAGGCCGCTGCGCTCTTCCAACGCTTGCTAATTTCCATCTCCAAGGCCACGCTAATGGCTTGCGCGGTGGCAACCGAAACCTTAGGCGCTAAATCGCGCACTGGCGGAAACGAAAATGGCGCTTCATCACGTGGGTCGCGGCCAGTTAAAAGATGATGCAAGGTTGCGCCCAAAGCGTAAATATCCGATTGGGGCGTGGCTTGGCCTTGATATTGCTCAGGTGGCGAATAGCCAGGCGTGCCAATCAGCGTGCCACGTTCGTTGGGCTGAAACAATTTGGCGATGCCAAAATCGACAACTTTAACATTGCCAGTTTTGCGCTCGATCATAATATTCGAGGGCTTCACATCGCGGTAAATCAAGCGTCGTTCGTGCAAATAATCGAGCACATTGGCAATTTGCTCGGCCCAGCGCAAAACAGTTGGTTCATCGAATTGCTCGTTGGGCTGTTGGCGCTGCAAATCTTCTAAATCGTCGCCTTCGACAAAATCCATCGCGAGGTAATAGCGCCCACCATGTAAAAAATTGCCATAAACATGGGGAATTTGCGGGTGTTTTAATTCGCGCAGAATCGAGGCTTCTTCTTTAAAGCGTTCAATCGCCTCGTCGCGCTCAGCTTTATCGTTGAAACGATCGATCAACGATTTGAGCGCATAGCGTTTGCCGCTCTGATCGGTTGCTGCATAAACCGCGCCCATCCCGCCTTCTTTGATGGCACGGGTGATGCGGTAACGATTGTTGAGAACTATATTATTGCCACATTGTTGGCAGAATTTGGCATCATTGCGATTATCGGTGCCACAGATTGGACACAACGTTCGCTCGTTTTCTATACTCATATCGATGGTTCCTTAGGCTCAGCACCCTTCCCTGTTGTATGCTACGCTATGCTGTGGGCAACTGTTGCAAGTCTAACACAGAAGTTCCAGCGATGGCAGCCTTGCCCGATTAATAGTTGATTGGTTATGGAGGTGAATGATGGCTCTATCAATTGATCACGTTTATGATTATGCAGAAGCCCTAATTGCCCGCAAAACGCTTGATGGCGGCCAAATTGAGCTACGTCAGATGCAGCGTTTGTGTGAATTTTTGGCCGCGCTGGCCCAACAAGCTGGCGATGCAGCCAATGCCCAACGCTTTACCCATTTAGCTCAATCCAGTCAAGCCTAAGGAGCATAACAATGTTAACAATTGAATTGATTCAACAGCATATTCGCGAGGCAATTGCCCAAGCAATTGCCGCCAAAAACCCTGCCGAATTGGCCCATTTGCAACAAATGGCTGGCCTGATGATGAAACCTGCGCATTTGCATAACGATCAGGAAACCGAATATGCTTTTCGGGTGCTGGCTGCCAAAGCTGCCAATGCCCGTGAAGTTTTGCTGCAAAAAGAGGATTAGGCATGAGCGAGCTTGAACATGCAACAGCTCTGATTAATGGCCTCAATTTGCATTATGTGCGAGCTGGTAGCGGGCCATTGGTGGTGCTTTTGCACGGCTTTCCTGAGTTTTGGTATTCGTGGCGACACCAAATCCCAGCCTTGGCCAAAACCCATACCGTGGTTGCGCTCGATCAACGGGGCTACAACCTCTCGGATAAACCAGCGTTATGGCAGCATTACACAATTGATCTTTTAGTTGATGATGTGCGGGCATTAATCGAGCATTTGGGCTTTGAGCGGGCGACGATTGTTGGCCACGATTGGGGCGGGGCGGTGGCGTGGACATTTGCCATGCGCTATCACGGCTATCTTGAGCGCTTGGTAGTGATGAATTTGCCCCATCCCAAGCTGATGATCAAAAATCTTTGGACGAATCCACGCCAAATTCTGCGTTCGTGGTATATCTTTATGTTTCAACTACCTGGTTTGCCAGAGTGGTTTGCCAAACGCAATAATTTTGAGTTCTTGACTAAAGCCTTGACCAGCGCAGTGCAACGACCTGGCGTGTTTAGCGCCGACGATATTCAAGCTTATCATCAGGCTTGGCGCCAGCCTGGGGCATTAACTGCGATGATTAATTGGTATCGGGCGTATGTGCGGCAGGGATTGAAACATTTAAATCAATTAAGCACGCATTTGGTGCATGCGCCAACCTTGCTGATTTGGGGCACTGCCGATGGAGCGCTTGGCCAAGAATTAACCTACGGCACTGAGCGCTATGCTACCGACCTGCGGATTCGCTATTTAACTGATGTGAGCCATTGGGTTCAGCAAGAGGCTCCCAACGAAGTCAATGCCGTCTTGATCCCATTTGTACGGGGCGAGGGGTAGGCCATGGTGGATTTCGCTAGACCAGATGTCTACCCCTCAAATGAGACACTAGTCATCGTGACGAACCTGTGAAGCCTTGTTATGATCTGCCTTGCCCAGTTGGCTGATCATAACAAGGCGGTGCTGGTATGGGTTTTCTGCAACAATCTGATTCTAATCCATTACCAACGCTGCCGATTGAACAGCAAGCGACGGCTTGGAATAACGCATTAACCCAGTTTGTGAGCTGGATTGCCAATGAAAGCCTCGCTTGCGAAAGCCTTGTGTCCTATTTCAAACCGTGGCTGAGCAACCTTACCTCATGGCTTTTATTCCTGCCGACCGATCCGAAAACCCTGCTGCAAAGCTTCGTCATTGGCCAGCACGAACTATACCAAGTAGTACCTCAATCAATTCGTTTGGCTTGGCTCGAAACCCATTATTTTAATGCAGCCCACGCGTTGCAAACGCCGCAACGCTTGGCGAATCCTGCTGAAGCTGGTTTGCTGTTGCCGCCGAGCACTGCGCCAATTTGGTTGATTCCACTTCAAGCCTATGGCCGTTTATGGGGCATTGTGTTGCTGGAAGTTGCTGAGGCTAGCCCACCGCGCCAACATCCTCTCTATACGATGCTTGCCCAAGCAATTGCTAACCTTAGTTTGCACCTTGATGCCCGTTATGCTCGCGAGTATGAAGTCCAAGCCTACCAACGGATGCATATGATGAGCGCATCGTCGCATATTTTGGCCCATACTGGCTTGAATTTGGATCGCATGCTTTTGGCGTTGAGCAAGCATTTATGCGAGCATTTTAGCGATGGCTGTATGCTGCAAATTTTGAGTATGGGCGAGACCAGTCATATTCAGCAAGAGATGTTTTATCATCAACAAGCCGATTATCGAACCCAGTTGTATCGAATGTCAGCGGAGTGGGCAAATCATTTAGCTGCTGATTCGTTGCGCAATCAGGTATTAATTTCCAATCAAGCTTTAGCATTAAATATTTACGAACATCAAACAATTTTACAAGCTAGTGAGTTTCAATCGCTGCTTGGTACATATCAACTCAACAGTGTTTTAATTGTAGGCTTATATTGGAATGATCATCCAGTTGGTGTATTAACCTTATTGCGTACCCATATCAATTTACCATTTATGCAAGAAGATTTGGATATTGCGCGTGATATTGGTACTCGTTTTGTAGAAGCGCTTGAACAAACCAGGTTATATACCGAATTGCATGAACAAGAGCAAGCATTAATGTTGATGGTACGTCGTTTAGAAGAACAGGTTGAAGAACGCACCAATGCCTTATCAACAACCAATGTCCAGCTCAATCGTGAACTAGATCGCCGGCGCAATACCGAAAAAGCCTTAGTCGAAAGCCAAGCGCTATTACGTAGCTTTTACGAAAGCACGCCAGTGATGATGGGTGTGGTAGAAATTACGCCTGAAGCTGATTTAGTGTTGCTGGCAGCAAATACCATGACAATTAAACAATGGTGTTTGGCAGCTAATTATTGTGAAATGACGATGAGCGAGCTAGGGATTCCGCGAAGCGATATTGATCGCTGGATTCAATTTTTTCAGCGCAGTCGCACCAAAGGCCAACCAGAACATTTTGATTATGCAGATCCATTTGATTCAACGATTATGTATAAAGCAACCTTAAGCCCAGTTGTCACAAGCTCGCCAATTGATCAGCGTTTTTGTTTTGTGCTCGACGATATTACTGAAAGCCGAAATTTACAACAATCGTTGGAAGAAAGCAAACGTTTGGTCGAGCAAATTAATAATTCAATTCCATGTATTGTCTATATGTATGATGTGCGAATTAATCAAGTTACCTATATCAATCGTTCATTGAGTTCGATGCTTGGCTATGAAATAGATGAAATGGTGGGAATGGAAGAAATGGATTTGCGTAGTTTAATTCATCCTGATGATTTGATTGAAATTGATGCCTATCTGCCAAGTCTCTATAATTCAAAACCTGGCACGATTATCCAAAATCGCTTTCGGATTAAGCATCGTGATGGTCAATGGCATTGGATTGTGAGCTATGATACAGTATTTGAAAGTGATGAAACTGGTTATGCAACCTCAGTTTTATCTGCTTTGCAAGATGTAACTGAACTCTATTTGCATCGTGAACAATTGCAAGCATCGTTGCAAGAAAAAATGGTGCTGCTGCAAGAGATTCACCATCGAGTTAAAAATAATTTGCAAATTGTTTCTAGTTTGCTTAATTTGCAAGCACGTCAGATTAGCGATGTATCTACTCGTGATCGCTTTTTGGAAAGCCAAAGCCGCATTCATGCCATGGCGTTAGTTCACGAACAGCTATATCGTTCATCAGATTTGCGTTCGATTGATTTGGCTGAATATATTAAACACTTAGTGCAATTTTTTCGCCGTTCGCATACTAATCGGCCTACAATTTCAGTTCAGGTTATGCTTGAACCAATTACGCTTAATACTGATACAACCATTCAAATAGGATTAATTATCAATGAACTCTTGACGAACAGTTTTAAACATGCTTTTATTGCGCGAGCAAGCGGCACGATTTGGCTCAAAGGAACTAGTAATCAACAGCATGTTGAGCTTGAAATTGGCGATGATGGGATTGGACTTCCAGCCGATCGTGCAACCTCGAACTCCATGGGGCTTGAATTGGTCTATGCCCTGATTCGACAGTTGGGTGCCACAATCCAGCAACTTTCAACGTCTGGCACAGTCTTTAAGTTAACAATTCCATACAAATAAAGGATTTTGCGCAATGAGTAAAGCAAGTATTGTGATAGTTGAAGATGAAGTGATTGTGGCCTTGGATATGCAGCAGGCGCTCAGGGCGGCTGGCTACAATGTGATTGGCAGCTTTAGCCGTGGCGAAGATGCGCTGGATTTTATTGCCCAACAATGCCCTGATTTGGTTGTGATGGATATTCATTTGCAGGGCAAGCTTGATGGAATTAGCACCGCCGAGCAGTTGCAAAAAGTTTATGGCCTGCCGATTATTTATCTGACCGCCTATTCCGATTCGGAAACCTTGGGCCGTGCCAAAGCAACCGAGCCATATGCCTACTTGGTCAAGCCGTTTGAAGATCGTGATTTGCTGAGCGCAATCGAGATGGGCTTATATCGCCATCGGGTTGATCAGCGCTTGCGGCGGATGGAGCGGTTGTATTCAAGCACCTTGAATAGTGTTGATGATGCAATTATTACAACCGATATTGAAGGCTTGATCAAATTTGCTAACCCGACTGCGAGCAACTTACTCCGCGTGCCGAACGATGCGTTAGTGGGGCAATTTATTGGCGATGTGGTAAAACTCCTTGATCGTGAAAGCCAAATGATCTATCAATTTGATCTCGAATCCTTAATTCAGCAACCAAATCATCATCTTCTATTACCTCGTCAAATGTTGGTGAACGATCAAGAACAATTGATGGTTGCTCCAAGTATTTCGCAAATTCGCGAAGAAGATGATCGGATTGCTGGGATCGTCTTGGTATTGCGTGATATGCGCGATCTTGATGCTGCTGAAGAGCATATTCGCCATCAGGCAATGCACGATGCCCTAACTGGCTTATCAAATCGAAATGTGTTTATCAATCGCTTGCAATATATTCTTGATCATTATCATTTGCAACATCATCACGCTGTGCTGTTTATCGATCTTGATCGTTTTAAAGTTATCAACGATAGCTTAGGCCATATTGTTGGCGATAAATTACTCATTCAAGTTGGTCAACGTTTAGAACGTTGTATTCGCTCGCATGATTTAGTTGCGCGCTTAGGTGGCGATGAATTTACGATTTTGCTCGATGGAATTAATGATCTACACGATGTATTGCGCATAACCGATCGTTTATTAACCGTTGTTGCCGAGCCATATCATATTGATGGCTATAAAGTATTTACTGCGGCCAGCATTGGGATTGTGGTGATCGACGATCATTACAAGCATTATCACGAAGTATTGCGCGACGTAGATAGCGCAATGTATCGGGCGAAATCGCAGGGCCGTGGTTGTCGGGCAGTGTTCGATGCTGAAATGCATGTTGAGGCCTTGCGCACGTTGCAGGTTGAGGTTGAATTGCGGCGTGCGGTTGAGCGTAACGAATTGTGCTTGCACTATCAGCCAATTATCAAGCTGGCAACTGGCGAATTGTCGGGCTTTGAAGCTTTGTTGCGTTGGAATCACCCAACCCAAGGCGTGATTGGCCCAGCCTCGTTTTTTGCAATTGCCGAAGAAACTGGCATTTTGGCCCAAATTGGCTGGAAGCTGTTGCGCGAATCGTGCGAGCAAGTTTGGGCTTGGCAAACCGAGTTTCAGTTTCATCCGCCCTTGGAATTAAGCGTTAACTTTACCCATCGCCAATTTTTTCAGGCCAATTTAATTCAACAAGTGCACACTATTTTGGCTGAAACTGGCATGCCCGCTCGGCATTTATGCGCCGAAATTACCGAAGGTGTGATGATGCAAAGCAATCGGGCGGTTGAGGTGATGCGCGAATTGCATGAGATGGGCGTGCAAGTGCATATCGACGATTTTGGCACGGGCTATGCTTCGCTGAGCTTGTTGCATGGCGCGCCAATCGATGTTTTAAAAATCGATCGAGCTTTTATTCATAGCGAAGGTGGGGCCAGTAACCATTCAATTGCCCAATTGATTAGCTTGGTGGCGCGTTCATTGGGCTGTGCTGTGGTTGCTGAAGGTGTTGAAGATGCCAAAACTGCCCAAATGTTGATTGAAATGGGCTGTGATTTTGGCCAAGGCTGGTGGTATTCCAAGGCGTTGCCGCCAGAAGAAGCCCACGCGTTAATTAGCCGTTTTGCTCAAGGCCATGTGATGGTTCCGCTCAATGCCAATGTTGCTCAATAGGAGATTTTTCAATCCAAAAGGGTATATTGACATAACAGTGTGGTGGTTTGAGTTCTCAGTGGGGAGCAATTCGGTAATATTGGGCGGCAATTGCACAGATTGATGATTGATTGGCTGCTACAAAAAGAGGTTGAATTTTGCTTATGCTGTTATGTTAGTGCTACGATAGCACTAGAATAATGGCTGTCAAATTTCCCTTCTTGCCTTCAACTCTCTTCTCATAACCTAAATTACGGTTCGATCATGCCGCGGCGAATAGCATATTTAACCAAGTCGGTGCGATCGTGGAGGTCGAGTTTTTCCATAATATTGGTGCGATGGCTTTGCACAGTTTTGACGCTAATGACCAATTGGGCAGCAATTTGGCGGTTGGTCAAGCCTTCGGCGACCAATTTCAACACCTCTAATTCACGCTCGGTCAAATCGGCAAACTTTACGGTATCGCTATCGCCCAACTGGTTGAGTTTGGCAATCAAGGCGGGGTCGAGATACGAATCGCCACGTTGCACAGCGCGAATTGCCGAAACCAGCTCGGTAGCGGCGGCGCGTTTAAGCACATAGCCAGTTGCGCCAGCTCGCAGCGCCTCCTTGAGATATTCTTCGCCTTCGTGCATGCTCAAAAAGATGACTTTGGTTTCTGGCGAGCGCGAACGAATTTCGCGAGCTGCGGCAAGGCCGTTCATGCCAGGCATGGCAATATCCAAAACAGCCAAATCGGGGTGCAAGGCATCGGCCAAATCGACAGCTTCAGTTCCATCGTTGGCGGTGCCTACGACCCGAAAATCGGGTTGGGCTTCCAAGACCATGCGCACGCCATCGCGCATGACAGCGTGATCGTCGGCCAATAAAATTGTTATTTCGGCAATTGCCATAGCACAATCCTTTAGGCGGCGCTGGCTTGGGTAACTGGCTCTAGGGGAACGGTAATTGTCAATTCGGTGCCAATGCTTGGGGCACTATCAATCACCATTGTTCCGCCGAGCAGGTTAATCCGCTCATACATCCCGAACATGCCGACCCCACGGCCATCACGCTCGGGATTGATTGTATTGGGATCGAAGCCAACGCCATTATCTTCAACCCTAGCCCGTACAATTTGGGGATTGGTGAGGTCAATATCGACCTCAACATACGAGGCTTGAGCGTGTTTTACAATATTGCTGAATGCTTCTTGGAGCATGCGATAGAGTGCAGTTTCGACGGCTGAGGGCAAGCGCCGTTCCTCTCCACGCACCTGCACATCAACCCGAATGCCGCGATGGGCTAGACGTTCTGCTGCTTGGGCGCGCACGGCGGCAGCCAAGCCAAGGTCGTCAAGCTGCGATGGACGTAAATCGGCAATAATCGTGCGCACGCCTTCGAGTGTATTTCCCGCCAAATCGCGTAGGCCGATCAGCCGTTCACGAACTGCTTGCGCTTGTGGATTCTGGGCGGCAGTTTCTGCATAGATCACCAAGGTTGCTAGTGATTGAGCCGTGTCGTCGTGCAATTCACGGGCGATCCGTCGCCGTTCTTCTTCTTGAGCATTGATCACCTGCTGGGTTAGGCGCTCGGTCAAGGCACGTGAACGCTCGATTGCCCGTGTGTCGTCCTCAACTTGATCAAGCATTGCATTGAAGGCTTGCGAAAGTTGGGCAATTTGGGTATCGCCAGCGCTGGTTTGGGGCACGCGCACGCTCAAATCGCCGTCGGTAACCCGTTCGGCAGCAATTTGCAGATTGGTGAGTGGGCCTAAGGCTACTCGCAAAACCACATAATTGACCGCCACGCTTAGTACGACTCCGATCAACGAAAAAACAACCGTCAAGGTCAGGCCTTCGGTTGTTGCTAAGCGGCGCGTGATTGCGGTGCCAGCGATTGCGCCTAAACAAACTATTGCACTATTGCCAATTAAAATCTGGTAAATCAGTGGTATCCGTCGCATAGCTGTATTGTATCATCAACCATCAATCTTTTAAATCAAGATTGAGCCCTAGATTTTAGCCCAATAGAATCAGCAGAACAACCCCAATGCCAGCGGCGCAGCCAAGCAAGACCAAGGCATAGGCCAAACGCGCAAAGTGCCATGGCATCCAGCTAAAGCGCAGGCTCAGCAAATCACGCAGGCTGCGCCGATAGCGATGATGGTGATTTGGCGTTCGTTGCACTGCTAAAGCATAGACCGCGATTAATCCAGCCACGCAACTATGCACAATTGTTTGCAAGATCAAAGCCCATGAAAATGGCTGCCAAAACACGTTAATCACGGCTGCGCTGGCGATCAAGGCAGCAGCAAGCCAAAATAGCGTAACAAAGCGGATTTTTGTTCGTAGCACATCATCCTCGCAGTGCTAAAACAAAATACGGACGTAGAGTGTTCTACGTCCGTATCGTCTGGCGGGCCCGAGGGGATTCGAACCCCCGATCTCCACTGTGACAGAGTGGCATGTTAGGCCGCTACACCACGAGCCCCGATCAGGTTGTTGTTGCGCTGGCAGATAAAAATTGGCGGGCCCGAGGGGATTCGAACCCCCGATCTCCACTGTGACAGAGTGGCATGTTAGGCCGCTACACCACGAGCCCGCGTTTTTGCTTGCCTCGCGACAACGGGGATATACTACCACAGACTCGTTTTTTTTGCAAATGGAATGAATCAGTCAGAACCTAAGCCTTAAAATCGCTAGCGATTTCTCGTCACATTAAAAAAGGATTCTAGCCTTACTTTTGCTGTAGCTTGGGAAGTTAAGATTGCGATTGCTGGATTGCTAATGGGCGGATTTCAAGGTTGTTTCGCCACCCTTCCGTCCCGCCCCGGCGGGAAACGCCGGGGATTTTCATCCTCCTGCCCCCCAAATAGCTGTTTTGTGGATTATTTGGGGTGATTCTAATTCCCAATGCTGTGATTTTACCTAGTTCTTTAGCTCGTGTGATGAGGGTATAAGCAATATTGAATATCAATTAATCGGTTCGTGATTAACCCGATCTAAGCCTTCATCATCCCAAGCGGCTGGGTCTTCGAGTGGTTCGAGATGGGTGATTGCATGGCTATCGGGCAGCGCTGCGGCAATCGCCAACTCGATTGTTTCACAAACATCATGGCCCTTTTGCACGCTCCACGAGCCTGGTACAAGCACATGCAACGAAACAAAGCGCCGTGGACCGGCCACGCGAGTGCGCAGCGCATGAAATTCTAAGCCCCGTTGGCGATAACGCGCCAGAATATCTTCAATCACTGCTTGATCTTCGTCGGATAGGGCGCTATCAAGCAAGCCGTATCCCGATTCGCGCAGAATTCGAAAGCCAATCCAGATAATATGCAAGGCCACAGCGATGGCAATCAATGGGTCAAGTACGAGCCAGCCAGTTATTTTGGTCAGTAAAATCCCACCAATTACGCCAACCGTTGTCCATACGTCGGTAAATAAGTGATGCGCATCAGCTTGGAGGGTAATGGAGCGTAGGCGTTTGCCAGCCCGCATAATAATCCAAGCAACGCCACCATTGATTGCAGTGGCCAAAATCGAAAGCCCTAAGCCAAGATCGAGCCGTGTGATCTCGGTTGGATTTAAAACGCGGGGCCAGGCTGTCCAGATGATGCTGCCCGCAGCGAGCATAATCAACATGCCTTCTAGGCCGCTAGCAAAATATTCAGCTTTGGTGTGGCCGAAGGCATGGTCGTGGTCGGGCGGGCGCATGGCGATGGTCAACATCCACAAGGCCATCATGGCGGCAATTAAATTAACAACTGATTCAGCAGCATCCGAAAAAAGCCCGATTGATCCAGTCAAAAGATACGCGCCAAACTTCAACCCAATCGTGATGCATGCAGCAGCAATTGATAATAAAGCATAGCGCTGTTTTCCACTTAACATAACTTATAGGGCGCTTTCTAAGGCCCGCAATTCGCGTTCATAGACAACAAGCCCAACCCGCAACTTGTCGTTGGGCACCATTGCATTGAGCTGATGAATGATCGTATTGAGATCACGCACCCAAATATGCAACTCTTGGCGTAGCCGTTCTTGCTCGTTGAAGCTGGTCGTTGCCCATGTTTCACGATTATTGCGCAACCAAATTTGGTAGCGATTCATGTGGTTATTATAATCGTGTTGGGCAGAACCCCATGGCGAGCCTTGCTCATTGCCTTTCATCACCCGAAAAGCCATACGCATGTCGGCGGGAATATACATATCGTCGTTTAAATCGATTGGCTGGCCTTCGCCGGGCAAATTATCAAACATGCCATCTTCCATGGCTGCTTGAATGCGCTGTTCGGCAATTGAGCCAGCGCGTTGAGCGGTGAGCGATGGGCCGCGTTTCGGTTTTTCTGCTTCGCTCAGCGTTTCGCTTGGTGTTTGTGGTTTGGTTTTGCCTAAAGTACGGCTTTGCTCACGGAATCGGTCAAGAAATGGATTGTCGCTCATGCTAAAACCCCCTTGTGACGCTGCTTGCCAGTTCAATTGCCCCATGCGCTTGCCCTTGCTACAGCATATGTGCAGAATATCACAAAGATTTGCGAAAGACAAGGTTATCAACAAGCCTACTGTTTTGAGAAATTTGCTACAATGATCCAAATTAGATGCCTATTTGGCTAGTTGGAGGCTATCGATGGCGTTTGAATATCCAATTGAAGTGCGTTTTCGCGATTTGGATGGGCTTGGGCATGTCAATAATGCTGTCTATTTGACCTATTTTGAAACCCTGCGTTTACAGTTTGCAATTGAATTATTGGGCGCGGTAGAGTTGGCCGATGTGCCGTTTATTTTGGGCGAGGCAACGGTGCGCTACCTTAAGCCAGTCTTCTTTGGCAACCAATTACAGGGCAGGGTGGAAGTTTCGCGAATTGGCACCAAAAGCTTTACGCTGCTGTATACCCTCAAGCGCGGCAACGAAATTGTGACCCAAGGCTCGACCGAATTGATTTGGTTTGATTTCAAAACCCAGCGTTCGGTGCCAATTCCCGATTCGTTTCGCCAGCAGGTTGCCAACTATCAAGGCGCTTAAATCTCGGTCGTATGTCCGATTGTGGTTCGTTGCATCTGCGCTAGACTAGCCCTAACCCCAACATCGATTTTTGATTGATGAGAGAGTTTTATGCAGCAACAAGCATGTCCCCAGTGCCATCGTCAGCTTGCGCTCAACGCCGCCTATTTGCCATGGTGTGAATGTGGCTGGAATATCAAGCCTCATTCACTGCCCGAAAGCTATGGCATGTTCGAAAAAATCTATACCAATGTAAGCAAGCGCTTGGGTAGGCAAATGCTGCATCAAATGCGCTCACTGAATGATTTACAGCCCCGCTGGACGATCAATAAAATACTTGTTGGGCTGATGGCCTGTGTTATTCATGGGTTTACCCTGCTAATTCTTGGTTTAGGCTTGCTGCTGCTGATCGATGGCTGGCCGAATCCGTTTGCGCTGGTTTTTGGGGTTGTATTGTTGGGCATGGTCTGGATTTTGCGGCCAACATGGGGCACGTTTGCAGGCGATGAATTGATTTTAACTCCGAAAGAAGCGCCAAACTTATTTGCATTGCTTAATCAGATGACGACTAGGCTTGGGGCCAAGCCGATTGAAGTAGTGGTGATTAACGAGGACTTTAATGCGTTCTTTGGGCGTTTGGGTTGGCGGCGCACTCACGTTCTAGGCTTAGGTTTGCCCTTATGGTTGGCCTTGAGTAACCAAGAACGGATTGCCGTGATTGCCCATGAAATTGGCCATAGTATCAACAATGATAGCAATCGATCATTGTTAATTTCTTCAGCGATTAACGCCTTAGCTACTTGGATTACAACAATCTATCCACCGCGCTTAGTGGTGCCTGAGTTGGGCTTGAAGGGCTTTTTGATCGCCCCATTTAATCTTTTGCTGCGCGGTTTTTGTCTGATTCTGCTGGGGTGGCTGAAGCTGATGGTGCTTTTGGCAGGCCGTGAGCGTCAGCGAGCCGAATATTTGGCCGATTATAAAGCCGCCGAATTGGCTGGCAGCAGCGCAGCGATTGGCCTTTTGGATCGGCTGCATTTGGATGATTCATGTCATTTGGCGATTCAACGGGCTGTGCTTAGCCCAGCCAAACCGCATATTTTGCAGAGTATGGCTGAGCATGTGGCGACAATTCCTACCCATGAACGTGAGCGCTTGCGCCGAGTAGCGCGCTTGGAAGGTTCATTGCTTGATGCTTCGCATCCGCCAACCGCGCATCGAATTGAATTTCTGAGTACGATTGCGCCACGCCAAGCTTTGATTCAGGCTGAGCCAAATGCTATGGCCTCGATTACCCGTGAATTATTGGGCTATGAAGCCCAAGTTATGCAGCGTTTACGCAGCCAATGGATTAAGCAATAGCTGAATTGCTTGAATTGCTGCGGATATGCTACGATGGGCCTGAACTGGTTTAGGTGACAAGGATTGGCCAATCGTGCAGCGTAGAATTATTCAAATCAGCAGCTTTCTGGCTATTTTAGGCCTTTGTTTAGCAATAACCTTGGTTTGGGTGCTGCAACGCAGCCCGGCCCAAATTACGATTGGCGGCAAAACCGATTCGCCATGGTTGGTTGAAGGTTTTCAAACCAAAGAACGTTCAGAATTGGGCGCCTATCGCTGGACCAACGGCCAGGCCATTATTGGTTCGCCAGCCACGCATACCAGCTATCTGCTTGGTTTGACGCTTGTTTCGCCAGTAACCACAACTCTTGTGCAGCTGAATGCTGCTGGCCATGAAGTGTTGAATCTGCCGATTAGCAATGCGCCGCGCTATTATCAAATTTTCTGGCAACCAGATGCGTCGTTGAATTGGCTGCGTTGGGCGAGCGATCAGCAACTGAGCCTCAGTAGCGAGTTGCAAGTGCTTGAAGGCAGCGATCAACGCGAATTAGGTGTGGTTGTGCAAAATCTTAGTTGGGCGCCAGCTGGCCGTCTATCGCTGTTGCCATTTGCTTGGATTACGGCCTTGGTAGTGAGTTTAACAGCTTTGATCAGGCCGCAACAGCGCAAAGCATGGCTGTGGTTGGCCGCGACAGCGCTTGGGGCGAGCTTAATACTGGGCGGTTTGACCTGGTTGGCCAATGATCAGGCGGTGTGGTGGCCAATTCGCTTTGCGCCAAGTTTGTTGATTTTGCCGTTGGCGGCGTTGGCATTGTTGCGTTGGCCTTGGCAAGGTTGGCAGCAAGCGCTGCCAGTGCTAAGTTTAATTGGCATTGCCGCAATCGTCATGCTGCTTTCGCGTAGGTGGTGGCTGGTGCAAGGGCCTGATTTTGGCTGGCACTCGAATCATGGTAGCTCAGCAGCCTCAGTTTTTCGGGCGCATCCCTTTTATCCGCTTGGCTTTCCGCTGATTTTGTGGCTTGGCCTGCTCTGGGATGGCGATCAGTTAGCGATTGGTCAGACGGCTGGTTTTATCAGCATCATTTTAACCTTGCTCCTCACGGCGCTAATTGCTTACCGTATTTTGGCCTTACGTGGCGCACTGTTGGCCTTGGTATTGGCCTTGGCGACCCCGTTATTGCTGGCGTTTGGCGTGGTTGCAAGCAGCGATAGTGTGCAATTGCCAGCCTATTTGGCAGCCTTGCTGGTGTTGCTCTGGCAGCCAGCGCTAAGCAAACGCCGGGTTGCGCTCGCTGGTTTGCTCTTGGGCGTAGCCTACTTATTCCGTTTTCAATCGATTGTGATGATGGTGTTGGTGTTGCCTTGGTTGTGGCTGCAAGCATTGCCTGTGCCGGAGCGTTGGCCGCAGCGTTTGGGTCGTTTCTTTGGCCCAATTCTGCTGGTGATGGGATTTGTGCTTGGCTCTGCGCCGCAGTGGGTGCTTGATATTCGTGATACAGGACGACCCTTCTTCTCGCAACAATATGAAAATATTTGGCAGGCCGCCTACAATCGGGTTGATCCGGTGGTGGCTGCTGATAGCCCAGATGCGATTGCAACGACCGCCAGCGAAACCGGGCTGTATGATATTGTGGCCTTTGATCCTTATGGCTTGTTTGGCCATTGGCAAGCGAATTTAAGCCAATTTTTCAGCTTCACCTTGCACACGATTTTTATCTGGCCTTTTGGCTTATTGATGCTCTTGGGCTTGGGCTTGGCGCTGCTAAAACGCGCTGATGCCCGCTTGAGCTTATTGGCATGGCTGAGCTTGTGCTACATTCTCATTATTGCCCTGACCTGGAACAAAGATCGCTTTTATTTGCCGATTGTGCCGTTGTTGTTGGTATTGGGCGCTTATTGGCTGGAGTGGTTGCGTGGGCAGGCATGGCGCTGGCCGCGTGGCAGTCGTTGGTTGGCTGAGGCAGCCCAAGCTGTCTGTTTGGCATGGGCCTTGAGCCACCTCAGTGCAATCGATCCAATTTTACGGGTTTATGGCAGCTTAAAGTAAACCCATTACGGTGAAAATGATGCCAGCGATGGCTGTGCCAGCAGCACCATAATACAAGTTGCGTGACCATCCGGCGGCGCTTTTGGCCAGCTCGCGTTCAGTTTGGCGGCTGATAATCATGCGTTTAAGCTTCTTATCGCGATAAGCGATCGTTGGTTCACCCTCGTCATCAACTACACAGCCAAGGATATACGCTCGTCCATCATCGGTAAACAGCTCTTCTTGCGCACGATAGCCGGTCGTGCGGCGAGCGCCTTTGTTTGAGGCTGGGGCAGCGAATTCAAAATCGCCAAATTGCAGAATCGAAGCTTTATCAGGCGAAGGCAGCAAAATATTTTGACCTGCTACATACTCAATTTCAGCATCAGTTGGATCAACCCAGGCCTTGCCAAAATTATCGTTGATCCAGAAATAGGCGCATTCTTCCTCGGTTTTAATCGTTTCGCTGCCCGTTTGGGTACGGGTGCGTTTACGGCCTTCGCTATCAGTATCGTGGACAACCTCACTATATTCGCGGGTTAATGAAAAGCGATAGGCAATACAGGTTTTGCCAGAAATCGGGGCGACTAATGGATTATCGCAACTGACGGTTCCTTCGATTTCGCAGGGTTCGGCAAGTGCTTCAGCCCCGAGCGTTTCAACAACCTTTTTGTGCAGGTCATGCAGCATTGTGGTGGTGTAAGTGTCGGTGGCATTCAGATCGGCCAGTTTGTTGGATTGACTGCGAGCGAAGAAGAAGCAGATGACAGCAGCGATCAGCAAGATGATCCCAAAGAACACCATATCAGCGATCCTCCCAAAGGCTAGTAAGCTAAATATAAAGGTCATGCATCGGCTATGCAATGACACTCAATTCTTACTTTCAACACCTTTGGGGGGATTTAACGGCTCAAGCTTGATTCAGTAGTGAGTGTGCCATCAGCTACCACAGTGATTGCGAGATAATGCACGCCGCTGGTTTCAAGCTATGCCCAAAATTGATCCTGTGTTCCCAAGGCTGTTGCGTGAACATTGGGCGCAACAAAATCGCGTTCGGCAAAGTCGCTGGGTTGGGTTAAATGTGAGGTGAAAAATAGCGTATAGCTCAACGCACTTTCAATTGCGCGGCTATACGCTATAAATTGGGTAGAATAGTTGGAGCTTTAGTTAATTTGCACGGTTTGCAGGGTTGTCCATTCGCTGAAATTATGGGCATTATCTTCGCTACGAATGCGGAAATAATACAAGCCCGGTTCGCGTAGGCCAACATCAACTTGTTGCTCGGCGACAAACCACTCGCCCGTGCCTTGCGGATCGGTGCCGAAATAGATTTGGTAGCCGCGCAGGCCCGAATCTGCATCGCTAGCAGCTTGCCAATTGAGCACCAAACTGCTTTGGCTGCCGTTGAGCGTCAGACTCTCGGTGACCGTGGTCGTTGGCAGGCTGGGCGCGGTTGGATCAAACCAAATTTCGCGCTGGAAGCTTGCAGTATTGCCAGCAGCATCCCAAGCCGTAACATTGGCGATATGTTGACCTGCGATCAGATCAAGGTAGCCTGTTTCGGCGGCAAATTGGGGTTTGTCGCTGGCTGCTGGGGCATCCCAGTTTTGGCTAAAGCCTTGGATGCTTTGATTATCGCTCAAGTGCCAATCGAGCCGCCCGCTATTAACCCATGTGCGTTCGGCTGGGCCAGACCACTCTAAGGTTGGAGCGATCGTATCGGCCTCGCCATTGGCGGTTAATAAACTCCCAGCATATTGATTACAGCCACCGTTATCCGGGAAGTTATAGCCTTCAGCAAAGGCCAAAGCGACCGGTTGGCGATTGTAGGCATATGGGCCATCGCCACGGAATACGGTAAAGTGTAAATGGGGAACTGTGGGTGAGGGATTCGTAGCACCTGCATTACCAATATACTGACCGCGTTTGACCGAAGTACCAGTTGGTGCTTCGATCCACGATGACAAGTGGGAGTACATCGTGTAGTAGCCATCGCCGTGTGAGAGAATCAGCGAGCCAGAGCGGCCTGTCCAGAAAAAGATTGTGCCATCTGCTGCTGCATAGATGGGTGCTCCGTAGGTATCGCCTTCGGTATTGACCAAATCGAACGAGAGCCGCCCCCAACTATCGTGTGTTCCGCAGTTATAGCCTTGAATAACTTCCCATGTTTGACCAGGTGGGGTTGGTAGATAGAACGTTGGCTTGCCTTCGGCCTGTGCCGATTGGGCGAACCCCAGTAACACCGCGACCCCGATAAACCCAAACAACACCGAGCGCAGTGTCCGCTTCACCATGGAACCTCCAGAAAACAGGCTCAACATGGAGCCACCATCGAGACAAGGATGCAATACACAATGCATGGTGTATCGGCGAGGGAGAATACCAAGGCTTGCAGATCTCGTCAACATAATTCGGGGCCAGAAAGATTAAAAAATAGCTACGATTTGGCCTAGTTGATGGCCATTTTTTCTCATAATTGATTTTGAAACCGCTCCTAGAGCGTATGCTGCTTCTCATCAAATATTTAGCTTTTATTAGCCAAGATAACCCAAATTTAACCCCTAATTAAAGTTTTCTAACAGTTGCTCTGCTATTAAGATCGAGTACAATAGACTGAGTCAGATCAGCCAAAACGCTCATTGAGATCATTGTCGCTCCACGAAAGGGGGAACGATGACAAAGGTGCCAAACCTCTGTCATCCCATGGCCTATGACGAAACGAAAACTACTTGTCCTTGTTGCTCTCTGCGCCATCTTGAGTGCGCTTGTTCCGCTTAGCTCAACCTTGACCAGTGCCGCGCCGGTTGCTATCGTCGACATTCAACTCTTGAATGTTTCCGATTGGCACGGGCAACTCGACCCAAGTGGTACGCCAGCGGCTGGGGGCGCTTCCACGATTGCAACCTATTGGAATGCTGATCGCACTGCGAACCCCAACACCATTACCTTAACTGCTGGTGATGATTTTGGGGCTACGCCGCCACTTTCGGGGATGTTTGACGAAGTGCCAGCAGTCTTGGCCCAACGCATGATGGGTATTCAGGTGAATACCTTTGGCAACCACAACTTCGACCGCGGCGTTGGCCACTTGCAACAGATGATCGAATTGGCTGGCTCGCCAACCGCCCCATTAACGCCTGGCTCAAGCTACAACAATGGGATTCCCTTCCAGTATGTAGCTGCCAACTTGATCAACACCACTGGCGTGTTGACGGGCGTAGCACCCTATAAAATTTTCGAATTCCAAGGCGTGCAAGTGGCGGTGATTGGCTTGGTAAACGAAGAAGCTCCAAGCTTGGTCAAGCCAGGCAACTTTGGGCCAATTCAAATTACCGATTCGGTAGATGCAGCGATGAATGCCAAGGCCCAAGCCGAAGCAGCAGGCGCTGATGTATTTGTGGTCATCACCCACAAAGGGATTACCGCGCCAAATCAAGGGCCATTGATCGATTTTGCTAACGGCGTGACTGGCTTTGACTTGATCTTAGGCGATCACACCGACTTAAACTTCCAAAATACGATCAACGGCGCCTTGGTTACCGAAAATAAGAGCAAAGGTTTGCAGTATCTGAAGGTTAATTTGACCTACGATACCACCACCGAAACGGTAACCAACAAGAGCGCTACCTTTGTAACGCCAACCGCGAATGTGCCCAAAGATGCGGCCATCGAAGCGATGTTGGTGCCTTACCGCGCTCAATTGGCCCAACAATTTGACACGCCAATTGGTTTGAGCCATGGTTTCTACACCCGTGGCAACAACGTCGAACGGGTAGCTGAAGTGCCGTTAGGCAATTTGGTGACCGATGCAATGCGCGAGAAATACGGCACGCAAATCGCCTTTACCAACGGCGGTGGCTTGCGCGATACCTTGCCATCATCGTATACCCCAATGAACCGCAACTTGCGCCGCGCTAGCGTTGGCTACCCAGCTGGCCCAAGCTACGATTTGGTGTTGGGCGATATTTACGCAGTGCTGCCATTTGGCAATACCGTCGTAACCCGCACCGTCACTGGTGGCCAATTGTGGCAAGTGATGGAATTTGGCTTGGGTGCTTTGCCTGGCGCAAATGGGCGCTTCCCCCAAGTTTCGGGCTTCAAAGTAACCTTTGATTCATCGAAAGCAATTGGTCAGCAAGTCCAATCGATCACGTTGAATGATGGCACGCAGGTGCTTTCAAACACAACCTCGATCTATACCTTGGCAACCAACGACTTTACCAACGCTGGTGGCGACGGCTATACCATGTTGAACGATGGTAAAGGCACAACCTTGGCAGTTATGGCCGATGTGGTTTTGGAATACATTAATGCCCATCAGCCAATTATGCCAAGCATCGAAGATCGCTTGCTTGACGTAACCCAAATCGACGATATTCCAGATTCGGTTATTGTCGAAAATGGCACGACTGGGCCGATCAGTTTCCAAATTGTCGACCCACGCTTCGTCACCAACCCTAATACAACGACGGTCACATTGGCTGCAACCTCATCGAACGTAACCTTGGTGCCAAATGCCAATATTTCGATTACTGGCACGGGCACGACGCGGAACATCACGGTTACGCCTGCTGCTGGCCGCTATGGCACGGCAACGATTCAGGTGCGGGTCACTGGCCAAGGCTCAGCTAGCGATACCTTTGTGGTTGTGGTCAACGACAAGCCAAACGCTACTGGCAACATAACCAGCGTAACCACCGATGAAGATACCCCAGTCACGGTTCAGGTTGGGGCGATCGACAACGATACCGCTGCTAGCGATATTACGATTACAGCCGTTTCTGGCGACCAAGATTTGGTTGCTGATGGCGATATTGTGGTGACTGCTGGCACTGATGCCTACACCCGTACCTTCACCATTGCTCCAGCCTTGAATACCTCGGGCAACACTAGCCTGACCTTCACGATTGGCGATGGCTTGAGCACGGTAACGCGCACGGTGCAATTGACGGTCAATGCGGTCAATGATGCTCCTGAGCTTTCAAGCTTCGTTGATGAAACGATTAACATCAATTCAACCCTTGGCCCAATTTTGTTTACCTTGGCCGATGTTGATGATAGCGTCAATAACCTGACAGTTAGCGCTGAATCATCAAACACGGCTTTGGTACCAAATGCCAATATCACGCTTGAGGGCACTGGCGCTGAACGGACGTTGAGCTTGACTCCCGCCGCAGGCCAAACTGGCACAACCACCATCACCGTAACGGTTGATGATGGCGAAGATAGCTTCGAGCAAACCTTCGTGGTGACCGTGGTCAACAATAAGCTGTATCTGCCAGTCGTCGGCAAATAAAGCTTTTGGCAAAACGCGTTACAATACCGCTGAGTGGTTAACACTCAGCGGTTTGTTTTAATATAATGGCATACTCTATGAAAAAACAGCTTTTAAGTATTGGCTTGATGATGAGTTTAGTTGGCTGTGGCGCAGCCTCGAACAGCGTCACACCTGCAGCGCAAGCCCCAGCTAGCATTGATACGGCGGATCTCGCAGGCTATTGTATTGATACTGAGCCAATTAACAAACCAGTTATTGTTGGCCTCGAAGGCAATATTTGGACGCTCAATCGCGATGGTAGCGACATGAGCCAACTCACCACAGCTAAGGAGCGCACGCTCATTCGCGATGCTGCTTGGTCGCACGATCGCAAAACCTTGGCCTATTCCTTAATGTTGCCACCGATTGATTTGGCAATTCCTTGGTTGCAATCAGGCATTATTTGCGGCCTTGATGCTGCAAGCGGCAAGGGTCGGCTTTTAGCCTATGGCGAATTCGGCGATGCGCTGAGCGAACCAAGCTGGGCTGGCGATGATCAATCGCTCTATTTAACCCGCCGTCGTACCTTCCTGAATGAAAAAAATCAGTTTCTGCGCGAAGAAGCTGCAATTGTGCAATATGGATTAGGCAGTAACCAAGCAACAGTTGTGGTCGATGGCAGCACCACGCCTGCGGTCTCGCCCGATGGCAAGCAGCTGGTGTATGTGCAACCAAATGTTGATATTGGCTTTCCTTCGTTGATGATTGCCAAGCTTGATGGTAGCAACCCGCAACCGCTGGGCCAGCCTGATCCACCGTTTAAATCGATCATTGCCCCGCGCTGGTCGCCAGATGGCAGCACAGTTGTGGTGACGGTGAACGGCGGGCCGGGTGCGATTGGCGGCGGCGCAGAGCCAGAATTAGCGTGGTGGGAACACTTGCTGGGCGTCGAAGTGGCGAGCGCTCACGGCGAACCAGTTTCTTTGTGGCAGATTACTGTTAGCGATGGGGCAATGAAGCCACTGGCCCAAAATATTGATGATGGTCGGATTAGCTGGAATCCAGATGGCAAGCAATTTTTGTTTATCCATGGCTACGATGGCTTGATGGAATACACCTTGGCAACTGGCGAGGAACGCGCTTTAACCCCGATGCAAGTCTATTGGTTTGTTGAATGGGGTAGCCACTAAATCTAGCTAGCTAAATATCGGGTACAATAACGCTCAATGCATCCACATAAATCCCAAAAGCATTAGATCTGTGCATGATTTGGCAAAAATGCAGGTTCATGGCTAGAGTCTTGCCCATGGGCGTGCTATAATCCTGGCTTAAAAATTTGTGTGGGAGTACCAGATGACTTTATCGAAAACCCAGTTAGGCTATTTCAAAGAGCGCTTGCACGATATACATACCCATTTGAACGAAGAAATCAAGCGTTTGGAAGAAGCGACCGACCAATTGAATCAAGATGCCGAGTTTGGGGTCAGTAACCATATTGCCGATGATGCCTCGGATATTTTTGAGCGCGAAAAGAATTTTGCCTTAATTGAAGATCGCCAGCGCTTGATTGGCGAAGTCGAAGCAGCGCTTGATCGAATCGAGCATGGCACGTATGGCATTTGTCTCAAAACTGGCAAGCCGATTCCAGTTGAACGCCTAGAGGTCTTGCCCTATGCAGCACTTTCAATTGAGGCTGCCAATAGTTAACCAGTACAGGAGAGGCTAGAGCGATGGAGCAAACTGACAATTTAACGACCCTTCAGGTAAACGAAGCAGAAGCAGGCCAACGCCTCGATCGGCTTGTTTCTGCTAGTATGCCTGATTTATCGCGGACGTATGTGCAACAATTAATCACCGATTTGCATATTCGGGTCAATGGGCGCGGTGCAAAAGCCAGTTTGCCAGTCCAAATTGGCGATCAGATTGAAATTTATTTGCCCTTGGCCAAGCCAACCGATATTGTGGCCGAAGATTTGCCACTCGATGTTGTGTATGAAGATGACGATGTATTGCTGGTGAACAAGGCCGCGGGCATGGTCGTGCACCCTGCGCCGGGTCATACTAATGGCACATTAGTCAATGCCTTGCTTTATCGCTACCCTCATTTGACCACCAGTGGCGATTTGCGGCCTGGAATTGTGCATCGGCTGGATAAAGATACCTCGGGCTTGTTGGTTATTGCCAAGCATGATCAAGCGCGCATGGTGCTGACTGAGCAGCAGATGGCGCGGCGCATGCATAAAAAATATTTGGCCTTGGTTGAAGGCCACTGGCGCGAGCCAACAGGCACGATCGATGCGCCGATTGGGCGTAATCCCAATAATCGTTTGCGTATGATGGTCACGCCTGAAGGCCGTTATGCAGTGACCCACTATCAAGTGCTCGAGGTGCTTGGGCCATATTCGTTAGTGCGCGCCACCTTGGAAACAGGCAGGACGCATCAAATTCGGGTGCATTTTTCCTATCGCAATCGGCCAATTTTAAATGATGCGTTGTATGGGCATCGCAAGCCCAAAGAAACCTTTGGCATCGAACGCCACTTTTTGCATGCCTACCATTTGGGTTTTCGCTTGCCCAGCAATGGCGAATGGCGCTCGTGGGAAGTGCCGTTGCCAGCAGAATTAGAGAAAATTCTGACGACCTTGCGCACCCGTTATGAAACAATTGTTTATCCTGATCCCGAGATTGAACCGCTAGTATGAGCCGATCCACACCGTTTGCAAGCCGCATTTTAGTCTTGGTAACCAGTCTGGTTGGGCTGGTTGCCTTTTTTTATCCATTTTTCTTGAGCGAAGTTGCTGCTGGCGATAATCATGCAGCCGATGCGCCAATCATTATGCTGATGTTGGGGCCGCTGCTGCTGGGCATTATTTTGACCGATATTAATAGCCATGCCATGAATTCGCGAGTAGTGGCGGCCTTGGGAATGTTGGTGGCGATCAATGCGGTGTTGCGCTTGCCTGCTGGCCCTGGCGATAGCCCAAGCTTTTTCTTTTTGGTAATTTTGGCGGGCTATGTGTATGGTGGGCGCTTTGGCTTTTTGCTGGGCAGCCTCAGTTTAGCGGTTTCGGCCTTGTTAGTGGCGGGGATCGGCCCGTGGATGCCGTTTCAGATGTTGGCGATGGGCTGGCTGGGCCTGACGACCAGTTTGTTACAACCAATTAAACGCTGGTTGAACATCGCTGATGGCAGTTGGTGGGAAGTCGCATTGCTGGCGGCGTTTGGCTGGCTTTGGGGCTTGCTCTTTGGCGCATTGATGAATCTGACGTTTTGGCCCTTTAGCACTGGCGAAAGCGCAATTTCGTGGCAACCTGGCTTAGGGCTTGGGCCAACCTTGGATCGCTACTGGGCGTTTTATCTGCTGACCTCGCTGGGCTGGGATGCCGCCCGCGCTTTGTTCAATCTGCTATTAATTGTGGCCTTTGGTAAGCCGATTTTGGCAGTGTTGCGGCGTTTTCAGCTGCGCCTGAATTGGCAATCAACCGAGAACATAGATCAAAGAACATAGGCGTAGGGATCAGGGGTCGGGGGTCGGTAGACGAGGGCAAACGCAGCATTTGTGCACTTCGTGTCCTTCGTGGATCAATTTTTTAACACAGAGGCGCAGAGCGACCGAAGGATGAAGAATGAATTATGAGGGATGAAGTTGAGAACATAGAGCAAAGAACAGAGAACATAGGAAGGGATGAAGTCAAAAGTCAAAAATCAAAGTAGAATGCACATTTAACGCAGCGGCGCAGAGGTACATGGCTATTGGCTATAGGCTTTGGGCTATCGGAACATTGTTCGTGTAATTCGTGCAATTCGTGGCAAAAAACTTAATTTTCGTGTCCTTCGTGGTTTCATTGCTTCGTGCAATTCGTGTGCTTTGTAAACTTCCTATTCTTCCTGAATTCATGTCTGCATGCTCCTTTTCATCCTTCATAATTCATCCCTCATCCTTCATATTTCATCGTTCTTAAGACCTTTAAAGTGTATAGATATCTCTGCTAAGATATGCCATCTCTTTTTGTAGCGAGGATGCACTGCCTTGAGCCAAACGATTAAGGTTGATACATTGATCAAAACGTTTCAGGTACCTGAACGTGAGGCGGGCTTGAAAGCAGCAGTTGGCAGCTTGTTCAAGCGCAAATATCGCGAAGTCGAAGCAGTCAAAAAGATTAGTTTTGGCATCGACGCTGGCGAGATTGTTGGGTTTCTGGGGCCAAATGGCGCTGGCAAAACCACGACCCTCAAAATGCTGGCTGGCTTGCTGTTTCCTACCAGTGGCCAGATCGATGTGCTGGGCTACGAGCCACAGCGCCGCGAAAAAGAGCTGCTGCGCCAAATTACGATTGTCATGGGCCAGCGCAATCAGCTGATGTGGGATATTCCAGCGCTTGATTCATTTGAGTTGCAACGCGCCATCTACCAAATTCCCGAGGGCGAGTTTCGGCGCATGCGCGATGAATTGATCGATTTGCTGAATATGGGCGATTTGGTTAAAAAGCCAGTCCGCAACTTGTCGTTGGGTGAGCGTATGAAGGCCGAATTTATCTCGGCGTTGTTGCATCGTCCCAAGGTATTGTTTTTGGATGAGCCGACGATTGGCTTGGATGTGACGGCGCAACGTTTGATTCGCGAGTTTGTGGCCGCCTACAACCAGCGTTATCAAGCGAGCGTGATGCTGACCAGCCACTATATGGCCGATGTCCAAGCCTTGTGTAAACGGGTGATTGTGATTCACCACGGCCAATTGCTCTACGATGGTGGCTTAGCTGGCTTGGTCGAAAAATTTGCCGCCTACAAAACTATAGGCGTAACCCTAAATGACCCCGACCTTGATTTGAGCGAGTATGGCGAGATTATTAGCAATAGCAAGGGTCAAGTCAATTTGCGGGTTCCCAAAAGCGCGACGGCCCAAATTACCACCCGTTTGTTGAATGAAGTTGCGATTAGCGACCTGACAATTGAAGATCCAGCGATCGATTCGATTATTGAGCAGGTGTTTCAACAGGAGGCGCAAGTTGTATGAAGCAGCACCTTGATTTATACCTGACCTTGCTCAAAACATCGATTATTAGCCAATTTCAATACCGAGTGGCGCATCTGTTTTGGCTCTTGGCAATGATGGTTGAGCCAGTTGTCTATTTGGTCGTTTGGGGCACAATTGCCACTTCGCAAGGCGGCAACGTCGCGGGCTATACCGCTGGCACCTTTGCCGCCTACTACATTACATGGACGTTGGTGCGCCAGATGAATATTGCACTCACGCCGTATGCCTTTGAAAATCGGATTCGTAAGGGTCGGCTTTCCAACGAACTGATGCGGCCAATTCACCCGATTCATTTTGATATGAGCTACTTTATGAGCCTCAAAGTGGTGACGATTGTGCTGTGGCTGCCGATCGCTGGGCTTTTATGGTGGGTTTTCCAGCCCGTGTTTACGTTCACGGCGTGGTGGCAAATTCCGGCCTTTATTCTGGCCTTGTTAGGTGGCTTTGTTACGCGCTTTTTGTGTTTGTGGGCGCTTGGTTTAGTGACATTTTGGGTCACTAAAGTGAGTGCAGTATTCGAGTTGTACTTTACGATCGAATTATTGCTTTCTGGGCGTTTGGTGCCGCTGGCAATTATGCCTGCTTGGGTGCGCGACATTTCGCAATGGTTGCCTTTTCAATGGACATTTGGCTTTCCAATTGACGTGGCGGTTGGCACGTTAACTGGGCCGCAAGTGGCTTGGGGCTTGGCAATGCAAGCAGTTTGGATGCTGATTGCAGGTGGGATTTTGGCCTTGGTTTGGCCGCATGCGGTGCGGCGCTACTCGGCAGTGGGAGCTTAACATGGTGTATTTACGATTGTTCTGGATCTTTCTGCGGGTTAGCGTCATTAGCGAATTTCAATATCGAGTCAATTTTTTTGTGCAACTGTTTCAATCGGCCTTGGCCTTGGGCACGGGCTTGGTTGCTATGAGCTTGGTCTTTAGCTATACCCAAAACTTGGCTGGTTGGACGCAGCCAGAACTGTTGGCGGTGATGGGCGTACACATTATTGTTGGCGGGCTGATCAAAACCGTCATTCAGCCAAATATGAACCGCTTGATTGAAGATATTCAAGAAGGCACGTTGGATTTTGCCCTGACGAAGCCTGCCGATGCCCAAGCAATTATCAGTGTGCGCGAATTTCGAATTTGGCAATTGATCGATTTGGTGCTTGGCAGCGTAGTTTTGGGCTATGCAATTAGCCAATTAAGCACCAGTTTGGGCTGGCTGAGCGCGCTTGCGTTTGCGGCGGCGGTGCTGCTTGGCGGCCTGATGATCTACAGCGTTTGGTTGATGCTCAGCGTTGGCGCATTTTGGATTATTCGCGCCGACAACTTTTTGGAAATTTTTGATAGCTTGTATCAGGCAGGCCGTTGGCCAGTGAGTATTTACCCTGGCTGGTTGAAACATACCTTGACCTTTGTGCTGCCGATTGCGTTTGCAGTAACCCTACCTGCTGAAACCTTGGCGCGCCAGTTGAACGGCCAGAATTTGTTGTTTGCGCTGGGCCTGACGGTCTTGTTATTAGTCGTTTCACGCCTATTTTGGCGCTTTGGCTTGCGCCATTATACTGGAGCCTCAGCTTAGAATTAGATTCCCTTGCTCAGATATCAAGGATAGGTTTTTACAATTGGTCTGCTGAACACCCCCTAAAATTTAGGTTTTGGATTGTTGCTATGGATTCTGAATCCCCATCCTTTGTGATCTTCGCGGTTTTGCTGGTTGGATTGAGCGAAGGTTTGTTTTGCTTAATTGCATATGCGCAAGGCTGCATTATAAATACTTAAAAATGATAAAATAGAGCCTCAATGAAGAGCAGGTATTCCCCAAAAACTTCCCTAGCGCAACAATCGAAGGAGATTCTGGCACGGCGCTAGGCTCGCACTGTGTGGAGGTCGTTTGTATGGACCGTCTGAGGCATCGTTGGTCGTTAATTGGAACAATCCTGGCCCTGATTGGGGTTTGGAGTAGTTTGGTGGTGGTTTCGCTGCCAAAACGCACTGAGGCCCAGCTTGCTGTCGAAGAACAACGGGTTGTGGCGCGGATTCAGGCCAAAGATCGGACTGAATCATTGGCCCTAAGCGCCCGTGGGCTTGATTTGTTGGAAATGCGCGATAAGGACGATTTGTTTGCCTTAATTACGCCAAGCGAATTGGCCAAATTGCAACAAGAGGGCTTTACGGCACAAATTGATCAAGAACAAACTGATTTGCTGCAAAGGCCTTCAATCTTGCCAGTTCAAGGTGGCTTTCGCACGGTGGAAGAAGGCTATGCCTTGCTTGATCAATGGCATGCTACCTATCCCAATCTGACTGGGTTATTTACCTATGGTGCTTCGTGGGATAAAGTGAACGCTGGTGGGCCAGCAGGCTACGATTTGCGTGGGATTACGATCACCAATTCGTTGATTCCTGGGCCAAAACCAACCTTCTTCTTGATGTCGGCGATTCACGCGCGCGAAATGTCAACCGCTGAATTGACCTTGCGCTACACCGAGTATTTGCTCTCGCGCTATGCGACCGACCCTGATGTGCATTGGTTGCTTGATGAGCACACGATTGTGATTGTGCCCTTCGTCAACCCCGATGGACGTAAGATTGCCGAGCAAGGCTCATCGTTTCCTCAACGCAAAAACCGTAATACGGTTGATACGGCATGTGAAGATAATGTGGATATAGGGGTTGACCTTAACCGCAACTCATCGTTCCACTGGGGCGAGGTTGATAGACCAACTGAGCCGCGTTGTGGGCAAACATGGCCTGGGCTTTCAGCTGCCTCTGAGCCAGAAGTTGCTACCTTGCAACAATGGATGCGTGGGGTGTTTGCTGATCGCCGTGGCCCAGCAGATACCGATCCTGCGCCAGATGATACCGCAGGCGTCTATATCTCGATTCACTCGTATAGCGATTTGGTCTTGTGGCCTTATGGTCACTCAGCCCAACTTGCGCCAAACGATGCAGATTTGCGTGGCTTGGGCAAGAAATTTGCCAGCTACAATGGCTACACGCCACAAAAGTCCGACGAATTGTATCCAACCAGCGGCACGACCGATGATTGGGCCTATGGCGAATTGGGGGTTGCCTCGTACACCTTTGAAGTTGGGCCAGAATCAGGCTCTTGTAGTGGTTTCTTCCCGAACTTCACCTGTTTAGATGGTCAAGCTCAAGGCAACTTCTGGGGCCGCAACTTGCCAGCGTTCTTGTATGCCTCGAAAGTGGCGCGCTCGCCTTATTTGTTGCAGCGTGGCCCTGATGCCTTGAACGTTACCACCCAATCGGCGAGCAATGGCTACAAATTGTCGGCAACGATCAATGATGTTAACAATGGTGCTCAAACGATTGCTGCTGCTGAAGCCTATATTGATACTCCACCATGGCGGGCTGGCGCAACCGCGATTAGCCTGAACGCCAGCGATGGAAGTTTCAATGGTGTTCAAGAAGCGGTAAATGCGACGATTCCCCAAACGTTGAGCAATGGTCGCCATTTGGTCTACTTCCGGGGCCGCGATACTGCTGGCAACTGGGGAGCAGTGAGCGCTCAATGGCTCGATGTTGCGCCGCAAGGCTTAACTGGGGTTGTGCGTGCGAGCGATAACAACCAGCCAATTGCCAATGCTACAATCGTGGCAACAACTGGCAGCTTTACCAGCACCACCACCAGCGCCAGCGATGGCAGCTATCGCTTGGAATTGCCAGTTGGCAGCTATAGTGTCAAAGTAAGCGGCACGGGCTTAACGCCAGCAAGCTACAATTTGACGGTTAGCAGCAACAGCTTTACCAATCAAGATCTACTACTTGCCCAATTGGCTGCTTTGACAACCACCCCAAACGCCTTGAATTTCAATGTGAGCGATGGCAGCCAAGAGCGTACCTTGGTGATTGGCAATGCTGGCGGTACCAGTTTTAATGCAAATATCACGCTGGCGCCAATGGGCTACGAAGTGAAGAGCAGCGACGATGTTGGTGGCCCAAGCTATAATTGGAATGACATCAGCAGCACTGGCTCACGGCTCAATTTGGGCGATGATGCCTGTGTGATTGTGAATTTGCCACGCAATTTCATGTACTATGGAACAGCCTATAGCAAGTTGATTGTCAATAGCAACGGCTTTATCAGCCCAACCAATGCTACGACCTGTAGTGCTTCGGGTACATCGACCAACGGCGTAGTCCCTGGCACAACCGCGCCGAATAATGTAATTGCTGCCTTGTGGGATGACCTTGACCCCTCTGGTTTGAGTGGGAGCAATGGGATCTTTACCTATGCTGATAGCGCCAATGATCAATTTATTGTTGAATTTAGTGGCGTACCACACTGGGCCAGCGGTGGCAGCTTCAGCCCTGAAGATTTCCAATTTGTGCTCGACTTAACCAGTGGCGATATTACCTTGCAATATCAAACGGTTGATACCCAAAATAGCGTTAGTGTTGGCATCGAAGATAGCACTGGCGCCTCGGGCTTCCAATGGGTCTACAACAGCACTGGCCGTTTGCACGATAATTTGGCCCTGCAATTTGTTGCCTATGCTGGTAGCGCCTCGTGGCTGAGCTGGACTCCAGCTTCAGTTGATGTAGCAGCGCGTGGCTCGGCAAACATTCAAGTAACCGCCAACAGCAATGGGATTGCTAATGGTACCTATCGCGCGCGCTTGCGGGTCAACGCAGGAGCCAACACGCTCAATGGCGATCAAACGGTGCCGGTTGTGTTTACGATTGGCAATTCAACCGTGCATGATGTGGCAGTGCAGGCTCCTCAAGCTGCCTTGAGCGGCGTTGTTGGCTCGACATTGACCTATACGTTAAACATTACCAACACCGGCAATGTGAGCGATAGCTTTAATCTGAGCTTGAGTGGCAATGCATGGCCAACCAGTTTGAGCCAAACCAGTGTAAGCTTGGCCGCAGGTGCAAGCACGACCGTTCAAGTTGTGGTGGCGATTCCAGCCAATGCAACCGGAACTGATAGCGTAGCCGTAACCGCAACTTCAAGCGCTGATAGTGGGGCAAGCAATAGCATTAGCTTAGTTTCAACCGCAATTAGTGCACCGATCAGTCAATATAAGGTCTTTATGCCGTATGTTGTGAAGTAGAGCTGGGGATTGAGGGTTGGTTGGTGGGGATCGGTAACAAGTTTGTTATCGATCCCTTTTTTGATCCACGAAGGGCACGAAGAGCACGAAGGTTGGGAACCACGAAGGACGCGAAGAGCACGAAGGTTAATTTAGCCACAGATTGCCCAGATATATTTGATTATTATTCTTATAGCCCATAGCCTCCAGCCGATAGCCTCATTTTTTGCCTTTTGCCTTTTGCCTTCATCCCTCATCCTTCATAATTTCGTGGCTCTGCGCTGCTGCGTTAAATAAATCACTTTCCCTTATGTTCTATTGCCCCTATGTTCTTTGCTCTATGTTCTATGTTCTATTCTTAATGCTGACCCTATTCTGACTTTTGACTTTTGCCTTCTGACTTTCTGCCTGACCCCTACTTATCATTTATCGGATAAAATAGCATTGGATTCAGGAATAGTCGCATGTTGGTATTATGAGAAGCGCTGAGACGCTGCCAAAATCAGACTATTCTTGTTACCTAAGGCTCAGCCTTTTGCGCCACGCAAAGCTGCGCTTGACAAATTGAGCCGCTTGTGGGATACTCTCACTTAGTAAATTCATTGGAATAAGTTATGCAGGGACTGCCCAAGAAAGCCAGTCGGGAGCAAAGCAAGCTTCACAACTACCGACTTGTCTTCAAAGCCATCTACGATGGTGGTGCGATTAGTCGGGTAGATGTGGCCCGCTTAACCAACCTCACGCCAACCACAGTTTCGAGTAACGTCGCGATTTTGCTTGATGAAGGTTTGGTGCAAGAAGTCGGGTTAGCGCCCTCTGGTGGTGGAAAGCCAGCGACATTGCTGAGCGTATTGGATGATGGTCGTCACTTGATTGGTTTGGATGTTGCGGGACACGAACTGCGAGGCACGATCATCAACTTACGCGGGGCAATTCGCCAACGTCAAACCTTGGCGCTGAATGGGGGCAATGTTCTTGAACAATTGTATCAACTAATTGATCAATTGCTTGCGAACACCCACAACCCAGTGCTGGGCATTGGCATTGGCGCACCAGGAGTGATTAACACCACTGCTGGGGTTGTCCAACAAGCGGTTAACCTTGGTTGGCACAATCTCGCATTGCGCGATTTGCTGGGCAAGCGCTATGGGCTACCAGTCTATTTGGCCAACGATAGTCATGTAACGGCGATTGCTGAACACACGTTTGGCAGCCAGCGCAATGCACCCAATTTGGTGGTGATCAACATTGGGCTTGGCATCGGCGCAGGCATTTTTATCAATGGTCGGATTGTTGGTGGTGACGCTTGGGGAGCTGGTGAGATCGGTCACGTGGTTGTGCAACCAAATGGAATTCTCTGCCGCTGTGGCCATTACGGCTGCCTCGAAACTGTGGCGAGCACCAGTGCCTTGTTGACCAAACTCGATGCAACTTTGCCGCAAGCAGAACCATGGACAATTGCCGCGATTCAAGCCGCTTTGGCCAACAACGAGCCGACTGTGCGCGCGATTATTGACGAAGCAGCCCACTACCTTGGCATCGCCATTGCTAATGTGGTTGGCCTACTCAACGCTCAATTCGTGATTCTTGCTGGGTCACTAGCCCAACTTGGCAATGATTTACTCCAACCGTTACGCCGTTCGCTAGCCCACCATGCGTTGCAAACCCTGGTTGCAGCCACCGATGTGCAAGTCAGCACCCTCGGCAGCGATATCGTAACCCTAGGCGCAGCAGCGCTGTTACTAGCCAATGAGCTAGGCATTGTTCGGGATTAACGTTCCAGCAAACCACCCCCCGACGAGCTTAGCCACTTAGTTCCTTGTATAGGGGGTTTGCGTGGATCAACGACAGCGCCGGAACGCCAATGGCTGGCGGTTAGGAGTCGATGTGGGGGGCACAAAAATTGCGACCCTGCTCGTCGATGACGATAATCGGGTTTGGGCCAGCGTCCAACGCCCAACCGATACCCGAACCCCAGACCATGCCCTCCAGTCTCTTGCCGATGCGATTTGGGAAACCCTGAAACAAGCTGATCTACCGATTCGGCTCCTTGCAGGAATTGGGATTGGCATTCCCGGCCAAGTCGATACGCAGAGCGGGATTGTACGGCATGCCGTCAATCTTGGCTGGCAATCAGTTGATCTGCGTGGCTTCATCAACGCCACTTTTGGCACAGCGTGCGTGATTGAAAACGACGTCCGGGCCGCAGCGCTTGGCATTCAACGCTATTGGCTGGCAGGTTCGATCGATTCGATTTTATATGTTAGTATAGGCACGGGCATAGCCGCTGGCATGATTCTTGATGGAGCAGTCTACCGTGGTAGTCACGGGATGGCGGGCGAAATCGGTCATGCACGCTTTGGTTCATCAACAATTCGCTGTCGCTGTGGCAATTATGGCTGTCTTGAAGCCGTTGTTGCAGGCCCAGCAATTGCCAACTATGCGCAATCTCTGCTCTCTACATTCCCGCATAGCCAACTTCAGCACCAAACTTCGATAACCACTTCAGCAGTGTATACCGCTGCCGAGGCTGGTGATGAATTAGGGTTGGCTGTTGCCCACATGGTTGGCGACCAACTTGCTCAGGCGCTTTATACAATGGTGCTTGCCTACGATTGTGATCATATTGTGCTGGGGGGCGGTGTTAGCCGCGCAGGCTCAGCCTTCTTCAGCCCAATTGAACAAGCACTCGATGGCTTACGTCAGCAAAGTTCGCTCGCAGCATCGTTGCTTCCTGCAGGGCGGGTCAAGCTCTTAGATCGCGATTTTGCTGCTGGTGCATGGGGCGGAATCGCCTTGCTCGATAGCCAAGCGTTGGCGCGGGTTGCGCAGGCGCAATTGGCCTAAGCTCCGCCACGAGATAAACCTAACATCTCATGGCAAACCATACCAGGCCCACATCGTTAGGTTGGATTTGGGGAAACGCCACGGGGTATGAGTCACGCATATCTCAGGATTTCCCGCATTAGTGAGGAACAGTCTAGATGAAACATCGCAGTTTCCTGTTGTTACTGCTGATCAGCATGCTGATCGCCGCATGTGGTGGTAGCACAACACCTACGACCGCACCAACCACTGCTTCTGCAGCAACGGCCACAACCGAAACCGCCGCTGCAACTGAAGTCCCAGCAGCAACCGAAGTTGTTGCAACCGAAGCAATCACCGGAACCGAAGCCCCAGCAGCAACCAAAACTACAGATAGCACTGGCAGCATTCCAGCTGTCAACCCAAACTATGCTGAATTAGTTCGCGCCGAAGCTGGCGAATTCAAGGGCACCAAAGTCAGCATCTTCGGTTTGTGGGTTGAAGCAGAAGATGCAGCCTTCAACCAAACCTTGGCTGCCTTCGAAGCCCGCACTGGCATCGATGTTCAATATGAAGGCTCGAAAGATTTCGAAACCTTGATTCCTGTTCGCGCCGAAGGCGGTAACGCCCCTGACATCGCTGGTTTCTCACAACCAGGCTTGATGGCAACCTTGGCTCGCAAGAACAAGTTGGTCGACATCTCAAGCTTCATCAAACCAGAAGATTTGCAAAAAGATTACATCCAATCATGGATTGATCTTGGCTCAGTTGATAACACCCTTTACGGTGTGTTCTTCCGCGCCAGCACCAAGAGCATCGTCTGGTATCCAGTTCCAGCCTTCGAAGAAGCTGGCTATACCATTCCTCAAACTTGGGATGAAATGACCGCTTTGAGCGACAAGATGGTTGCTGATGGCAACACTCCATGGTGTATCGGCTTGGAACACGGCAACGTGACCGGCTGGGTCGCTACCGACTGGATGGAAGACATCATGTTGCGGACCGCTGGTGCTGAAACCTACGACAAGTGGGTCAACCACGAAATCCCATTCAACGACCCAAGCGTTAAAAACGCCGCTGAAGTTATGGGCAAAATCTGGTTCAACGAACAATACGTTGCCGGTGGCCGTGAAGGTATCTTGACCACCGCCGTGGCCGATACCCAAACCCCAATGTTCAACGCCGACAAACCAGGCTGCTGGTTGCACCGCCAAGCTGGCTGGATTCCATCATTCTTCCCAGAAGGCAAGAAAGCTGGCACCGATAGCAACTTCTTCTACTTGCCACCAATTGATCCAGCATTAGGCAAGCCTGTGTTGGGTGGCGGCGACGTGTTCGCTATGTTCAACGACCGCCCAGAAGTGCGCGCCGTGTTGCAATATTTGGCTAGCCCAGAATCAGCTAAAGGCTGGGTCGAAGCTGGTGGCTTTATCTCACCAAACCAAAACGTCGACTTGGCTTGGTATGGTAACGACATCGACCGCCGCCAAGCTGAAATCATCAAGGACGCGACCGTATTCCGCTTCGACGCTTCCGACTTGATGCCAGCTGAAGTTGGCGTTGGGACCTTCTGGAAAGGTATGGTCGATTACGTGAACAACACCGATATCGACACCGTCTTGACCACCATCGAAGAAAGCTGGCCACAAAACTAGTCAGCCTCCCTCGATGACGATGCGCTGCATCGAAACTCTGCGCGAGGTAGGTAGCTTATGCCTACCTCGCGTTGTATAGTAAGCAGAACAGAGAGCAAAGAACATAGAACATAGGATGAAAAGTCAGAAGTCAAAGGTCAAAGGTCAGAAGTCAAAAGGTAAAGCGGGGTCAGGATAAAGATGAGGGATGAAATTAAATCATTCGTGTAATTCGTGTCCTTCGTGGATCAAAACATAGCGCAGAGAACAGCGGAATCGCTCAATTCATTTGTTCTCTGGACTCTGTTCTCGGTATTCAGGCAGTGCTGCTTGGCACTGTTCCTCAGCAAGGAGTTGTGGCATGTCATCACAACCACAAACTAGCACTGGGCCACGCTCACGTAGTAACGTCGAGACTGTGCGCTTGTTGCTGGTTCCTCTCGCATTAATTATTTCAATCTTGGTCGGGCGTTGGAGCCTTGGCGTTATGAAAGACGCTGAAGCTCCACGGTTGTTGGTGGTTGGGGTGGCCTTGCTCGTCGGGGTCTTTGGCATTTGGATTGCCTACTGGCTCTGTAACGAAGTGCTCAATCTGATTCCCTCTGAAACACTGCGCGAGAGGATTCGCCCAGTGATTTTTGTTGGCCCAGCCTTGGCCTTGCTCATTATCTACTTGGTCTATCCAACCGTGATGACGGCCTACTACAGCGTGCTCGATAAAAATAGCGAGGCCTTTGTTGGGCTGGATAACTTTAAGTTTGCCTTTACCAATCGCACAATCCAAATTGCGCTGCGCAATAATGTCTACTGGATTGTTGGCGTAACCTCGTTTAGCGTCATTGGCGGCCTGATTATGGCCGTGCTGTTCGATAAAGTGCGCTATGAAGCTGTTGCCAAATCGATGATCTTCTTGCCAATGATTATCTCGTTTGTTGGTGCAGGCGTGATTTGGCGCTTTATGTATGCCAGCAATCCACCAGGCGTTGGCTTGTTGAATGCCTTTATTGGCAATTTCGACTTCAAGCCTGTTGCTTGGTTGATCAATAAGAGCGTCAATAATATTGCCTTGATTGTGATTATGATTTGGCTGCAAACTGGCTTTTGTCTGGTGATTCTCTCGGCGGCGCTCAAGGCGATTCCCGCCGATATTATCGATGCAGCCCGCGTCGATGGCGCAGGCGAGCTTGATATCTTCTGGCGAATTATCATTCCTTCGCTCAAAACCACGATTTTGACCGTGGTTACGACCGTGGTGATCGCGGTCTTGAAGGTGTTTGACATTGTGTTTGTGATGACCAACGGGAATTATGAAACCGAGGTGATTGCTAACCGCATGTTTACCGAGTTCTTCCGAAATCAAAACTATGGCCTCAGTAGCGCTTTGACCATGATTTTGGTGATCGCCGTGCTGCCAGTGATGATTATTAACGTGCGGAATGCCCGCCGTCAGCGAGGGTAATCATGCGTATCCAACGTTTTGTCTCACGTTCATTCGTTCACTTTGCAGTTATTTTGATTGCCTTCCTGTGGACGTTGCCAACCGTCGGCGTGTTGGTTAGCTCGTTCCGCCCCGAAAATGATGTAAAAAATTCTGGCTGGTGGAATGCGCTCAAACATCCATTCGAAGAATCAGTTTGGACTTTCAAAAACTATGCAGATGTGATTAGCGCTAACGGCCTTGGCGAAGCCTTTGTCAATACCTTGGTCGTAACGATTCCGGCCACGATTCTGCCAATTACAGTCGCCGCTTTTGCCGCCTACGCCTTTGCGTGGATGCGCTTCCCTGGCCGTGATTGGCTGTTTGCGATGGTGATTGGCTTGATGGTGGTGCCATTGCAAGTGGCCTTGATTCCAATTTTGCGCTTGTATACCCAAACAGGTATTGCTGGTACCTTCCTTGGCTTGTGGCTGGCGCACACCGGTTTTGGCTTGCCACTGGCAATTTATCTGCTCTACAACTACATTTCGCAACTTCCAGGCGACCTCATTGAATCGGCCAAAATCGACGGTGCTTCCGATTTCACCGTCTTTATGCGGATTGTGCTGCCACTTTCGACCCCAGCCATTGCCTCATTTGCAATTTTTCAATTCCTCTGGATTTGGAACGACCTGCTGGTTTCGTTGGTGTTCTTGGGCACAAATAAAGTTTTGACGGTCAAACTCTCAGAATTAACCGGCTCGCTCGGCAATAAATGGCACTTGTTAACTGCTGGCGCGTTTGTTTCGATGATCGTGCCGTTGGCAGTGTTCTTTGCACTCCAACGCTATTTCGTGCGTGGTTTGTTAGCCGGATCAGTCAAGGGATAACCAAATGCACTTATTACCAAAACCAAAAAGCCTTCAGCTCGCTGAGGGAAGCTATGCTTTACCCAAAATTTGGCAGATTAGCTTGCCAAACGAGCTTGATCAACGAGTTTCAGCCAGTTTGGCTCAACTTGGAGAGCATGAAGTCGTGGCGCAAAACGCCAATTTGACCCTAACGCTTGATTCAACAATTGCTCATGCCGATGGTTATCGTTTGCAAATTGCTGCTGCTGGCGTGCAAATCGCTGCGCAAACTGCTGCTGGCCTGTTTTATGGCCTGCAAACGCTGCGCCAAATTCAACAGCAATCAGCTGCGCAATTGCCCTATCTTGTGATCGACGATACGCCAGATTTTGCCGTGCGCGGCTTTATGCTCGATATTAGCCGCGATAAAGTGCCAACCATGGCTACGCTCTATGCGCTGATCGACGAATTAGCCAGTTGGAAAATCAACCAAATTCAGCTGTATATCGAGCATACTTTTGCCTACCAAAACCACCCCACGGTTTGGGCCGATGCTTCGCCGCTGACCGCCGAGGAAGTGCGCACGCTCGATGATTTTTGTCTCGAACGCTTTATCGAATTAGTGCCCAACCAAAACTGCTTTGGCCATATGCGGCGTTGGCTGACCAAGCCAGAATATCGCGATTTGGCCGAGTGCCCTGATGGCTGCGACACTGGCGACCCCGATTGGGGCTACTTTGACGAACCCTTCACCTTGGCACCCGAACACCCAGGCAGCATCGCATTGGTGCGCAGTATGCTCGACGAATTGTTGCCGAACTTTCGCACCCGCACCCTCAACGTCGGCTGTGACGAAACTGTCGAATTGGGCTTGGGGGCAAGTGCAGCGGCAGTTGCTGAGCGTGGCAAGGGTCGGGTTTATCTTGAATTTTTGCAAAAGCTTTATCACGAAGCCCACTCCCGCGGCTATATTATGCAATTCTGGAGCGATATTATTTTGCATTACCCAGAGTTGGTAGGCGAATTGCCACAGGATGCAGAAGTGCTGATTTGGGGCTACGAGGCCGATCATCCGTTTGAAGCTCAATCGGCCACAATTGCCAAAGCTGGCCTGCCATTTTATGTTTGCCCAGGCACCTCAAGCTGGAACACCGTCGCAGGCCGCACCACCAACGCCTTGGAAAACATCGCCAACGCCGCTAAACATGGCTTGCACTATGGCGCTAAAGGCTTTTTGATGACCGATTGGGGCGATAACGGCCACTGGCAGCCGCTGGTAACCAGCTATCTTGGCTTGGCAATTGGTGCTGCTCGCGCTTGGAACGCACTGGCCGAGCTTGATGTGGTGGCTTTGCTTGATACCGTAGTTTTTGCTGATAGCAACAAGGTTTTGGGCAATTTGGTCTATCAATTGGGCGATGTCTATCGCGCTGTACCACCATTGTTGCACAACACTTCATCGTTGTTCCGTATTTTGCAAGCCAACCCCGAAGCAATTGCTAATTTGAAACTCGACCGCGAAGGTTTACATAACGCCGATGAGATTCTACTGCAATTGCGCAACGAGTTGCCAAACACCAAGCCACAACGCGCCGATGGTGAACTCTGCTTGGTCGAGTTGGCGTGGGCAATTGATTTGCTGCGCCATGCAGTGCAACGCGGCTTATGGGTGCTTGATCAACAGCCAAGCGAGCAGGCTAGCAACCTGCAAACCGAAATCGACGGCTTGATCGAGCGCTTCCAAGAAGTTTGGTTGAGCCGCAATCGGCCAGGCGGCTTGCAAGATAGCTTGAAACACTTTGCCACCTTGCGCAGTAGCTATGGCGAGGTTCAATATGCCTGATCTCTTGGTCAAGCTCTACGAATTGCCAGCTATACCGAGTATCGCTGGCGTGACGATTCGCCGTGCAATTGCTCCTGAGCGCCATGTTGTGCTCGATTGGGTAGCGCGTTTTTTCTACCCAGCGTGGCGCAGCGAGTGTGCTGTGGCCTTTAGTCAAACCCCAATTAGCTGCATCATTGCGGTCGAAGAGCAAAAACTCTTGGGCTTTGCCTGCTACGACACCACGACCCGCAACTTCTTTGGCCCAACCGGGGTTGACCCCGATTGCCGTGGGCGCGGGGTTGGCACGGCTTTGTTGGTCGCGGCCTTGGAGGCGATGAAACAGCAAGGCTATGGCTATGCAATTGTGGGGGATGCAGGCCCAGTTGAGTTCTATCAGCGCACAGTTGGCGCAATTGTCATCCCCGATTCAACCCCCGGCGTGTATCGCGGGATGTTGCAAGGTGATGCATGAGCAGCCTACGGTTTGAAAACGCCACGATCTATACGCCTGAGCTGAGCGCTATGCGTAGTTTGGCGATAGCCAATGGGCATATTGCCGAGGCCTCGCCAGCAGCGCCATGCTACGATCTGACTGACCTGATTGTCGCGCCAGGCTTGATCGATTTGCAATTGAATGGGGCATTTGGCCACGACTTCACCAGCGATCCCCAAACGATTGCTGCGGTTGCGGCCAAGTTGGTGCAATATGGCGTGACGGCCTTTTTGCCAACGATCATCACCTCGCCGCTGAGCCAAGTTGCGTTGGCCCAACAGGTGGTACAGCAGGGCGATTTTGCTGGCTCGCGAGTGCTGGGCTTGCACCTCGAAGGGCCGTTTCTCAACCCAGCCAAGCGCGGCGCGCATAATCCTCAACATTTGCAAAACCCCAATTTGGGGGTGATTGAAAGCTGGTCGCTGGCCAATGGCGTGCGCTTGGTCACCTTGGCCCCCGAACTTGATGCAGCTGCTGAAATCATTCAAGCCTTGGTTGAGCGCGGCGTGGTAGTGAGCGCTGGCCACTCAGAAGCTACATTCGAAGAAGCAGAAGCCAGTTTCAATCAAGGTATTCGCGCGGTAACCCATTTATTCAATGCCATGCCAAGCTTGCACCATCGTGAGCCAGGCTTAGCCGGAGCCGCCTTGAGCGACCAACGGATCACGATTGGCTTGATTCCCGATGGGGTGCATGTGCATGCTGGTTTGGTGCGCCATGTTTGGCAAAGTGCCAGCCAACGCATTGCAATTGTGAGCGATGCCCAAGCTGCACTTGGCATGCCCGATGGCGAATATCTATTGGGCGACACAACCTTGACCGTAGCCAATGGCGAGGCACGCCGCAGCGATGGCCGTTTGGCGGGCAGCGTGTTGGCTATGGATCAAGCCTTGCGCAACATTCATGCTTGGACAAACAGCCCACTAGAACAGATTTTGCCAGCTTTTACCACGATTCCGGCCAGTTTGTTGGGCTTGGCTCACTATGGCCGGATTGTGATCGATAACCCTGCTGATTTGGTGATTTTCGATCAGCACTATCAGGTTGTTGCCACGCTTGTTGGCGGCAACATCGTCTATGGTTCTACAACCTTGGAGCAACGTCAATGCTAACCCAAAGCCATCTGTATCGCGAAATTTATGAGCAACCCCAATCGCTGGCACGGCTGCTCGAGGCTGAAAAAGCCACGGTTGCCAGCTTGGCGGCAGCCATTCGCGAACGCAATATCAGCCAAATTGTGATTGCTGCCCGTGGCACGAGCGATAATGCTGCCCGCTACGCCCAATATTTGCTTGGCTCAATCAATGGGATCTTAGTCACCTTAGCAACCCCAAGCCTGTTTTCAATCTATCAACGCCCGCCGGTGTTGGGCAATGTGTGTGTGCTGGGCATTAGCCAAAGCGGCAAAAGCCCCGACATCGTGGCTGTACTCACCGAAGCTCGCAAACAAGGCGCCCTAACTGCCGCGATCACCAACAAAACCGATTCGCCCTTGGCCCAAGCAGGCGATTTTGTAATCGATCTGCATGCTGGCGAGGAATTGGCGGTTGCTGCGACCAAGAGCTATAGCGCTCAATTGGTTGCAATTGCGATGCTCAGCACTGCTTTGTCCGATGATGCTAGTATGAATCCTGCGCTGGAGCGGTTGCCGCGCTTTGTTGGCGATACCCTCAGCAATTTGCCAGATATGGCGAATGTGGTGCAGCGCTATCGTTACATGCAACAATGTGTGGTGATTGGCCGGGGCTACAATTATTCGACCGCCTTTGAATTGGCGCTCAAACTCAAAGAATTGACCTATACAATTGTGCAGCCCTACAGCAGCGCCGACTTTTTGCATGGTCCAGTGGCGGTGCTCGAACAGGGTTTTCCGGTGATTGTGATTGCGCCAAGCGGCCCGATGTTGCCCGAAATGCAAAGCTTCATCCAAACGATTCGCGAGCGTGGCGCGGAAATTCTGGCGATTAGCGACGATCACGATACCTTGCGTTTGAGCCGCACACCCTTGCGCACGCCAAACGGCTTGCCCGAATGGCTCTCGCCAATGATCAACATTGTGCCTGGCCAATTGTTGGCCTTGCATCTCGCCCACACCCGCGATTTCGATGTTGATCAGCCGCGTGGTTTGCGCAAAGTTACCGAAACCCGCTAGGTTGTTTCAATACTCAACGTTTATCAAGCCTTGCCTTTGAGCAGGGCTTTTGGTTTTTAGCCAAAAGCGATGTTGAAATTAATTTCAATTTAAATAGCCAGTTTGCCTCCAAAACTGGGCAATGCTAGACTATAACCAGACTTGATTTGGTATGTCATTCATAGGAGGTATAGAATGCCAACCATTACTGTTCCCGAAGCACTTGCATTGCGCTTACAACAACATGCTTTGGCCCACCACCAATCAGTGGAAACATTGGCTATTAGCTTATTGACGAGTGCATTAGATAGCGTGATTAATCCTCAGCTACTTACTGTCGTCCAACGAATTCAATCTACTCCGCCTAATCCAATCCAAATTCGTCCGGCCCAGGGATCACTTGCAGCTTTGCTTCACGACGATCAAGGGTCTGATCCAGCCATTGGTCAGGCATGGGATGCAGCGTGGCAAGAGGTTGAAACTACAATTCACGAGCTGAATATTGATGATGCAGCCCACGAGGAACCTCGCTAGGATGGCAATTTACCTTTTAGACACGAATCACGTTTCGCCTTTAATTACTCCTAGTCATCCGCTGCGCCATCGTGTAATCACGGCTATAGCCGCTGGAGCAACCTTTGCAATTTGCGTCCCGATGGTGACTGAGCTAATTTTTGGCATTGGTCTGCTACCTCGTGCGGTGGCGAATCGAGCAGCGTGGGCACAGATCCAACCCTTATTTCCCTGCTATTTGCCTGATGAAACTGATGCAGTTCATGCAGCAGAGATGCAAATTGCCTTACGTCGCCAAGGTCGTCAACTGGCCACCGTAGATGCCTTGATAGCGGCTCTCGCGTTGCGCTATGACTTAGTATTGCTAACCACAGATAAGGACTTCGACGCAGTTCCAGAACTGCGAATAGAAAATTGGCTACGCTGATAATTTTATTAATGATTTGTGCAATTCGTGGCTAAAAACTCCGCTGGAACAACCAAAGCTTGGAGCATTAGGCAAGTAATTGTTGCACCACGATCTATACTGTTGCTAACACAAATTTCGACTGCAAGGAGTTTGCAATGCAGCAACGAACGCTTGGCAACGGCGGCTTGATCGTTTCGGAAATCGGCTTGGGCTGTATGGGCATGAGCCAAAGCTATGGCCCTGGCGGCGATAAACAATCAGCAATCAACTTAATTCATACGGCGGTCGAGCGCGGCGTAACCTTCTTCGATACCGCCGAAGTCTATGGCCCCTATCTCAACGAGGAATTAGTTGGCGAGGCGCTGGAGCCGTTTCGCAATCAAGTTGTTATTGCAACCAAGTTTGGCTTTAATTTATACCCCGATGGCAAACCAGGTTGGTCGGGAGTCAACAGCCATCCTGATCAGATTAAACGCGTCGCCGAAGCATCGCTCAAACGGCTGCGGATCGAAGCAATCGATCTGTTTTATCAACATCGCGTTGATCCGAATGTACCAATTGAAGAAGTGGCTGGCGCAGTTAAAGAGCTGATTCAGCAAGGCAAAGTTAAGCATTTTGGGCTTTCCGAGGCTGGGGCGCAAACGATTCGCCGCGCCCATGCTGTGCAGCCAGTCGCCGCCTTGCAAAGTGAATATTCGTTGTGGACACGCGAACCGGAAGCTGAGATTTTGCCAGTTTTGGCGGAATTGGGCATCGGCTTTGTGCCATTCAGCCCGCTAGGCAAGGGCTTTTTGACTGGTAAAATCGACCAAAGCACGGTATTTAGCGAGGGCGATATTCGCAACAGTATTCCACGGTTTAGCGCCGAAGCCTTGCAAGCCAACCAAGCTTTGATTGATTTGTTGAACGAGATTGCGAGCCAAAAACAAGCTACGCCAGCCCAAATTGCCTTGGCATGGTTGCTGGCCCAAAAACCATGGATCGTTCCGATTCCTGGCACGCGGCGCTTGGAACGCTTGGAAGAAAATCTGGGCGCGGCAGCGATTAGCCTGACTGCTGAAGATTTGCAGGCAATTGAACAAGCAGCAGCCTCGATTAAGATTCAAGGTGCGCGCTACCCTGAGCATTTAGAAAAAATGACTGGTTTATAGCAGCTTGCGGCGTTGGAACATCCCAGGGTCGCGTTTATTTGTTTGGTGGGTTTGGCCCAGGAATTGGCTCTGGAATAATTTCTGGCTCAAACCCAGTTATTTCGCTGCCCAAACGCCCCAACAACACCTTAAATTGATCAGGATTATCAGGATGCCACTCGAAGCGAGCACGCTCGAACCATTGGGTAATCACCTCATCGCCATCAGGATTAACCTCAAATTGGGCGCTGGTGAGCGGCAAGCCAAAGAGTTGCAACGAACGCGCATAGCTATCCAAGCCTGCGGTGGTTGTGCCATGGCTTTGCCAAAACTGCTTGAAGCCCATACCATCTGCTTGATTACAGACGTTATGCCCGGTTGCTGCAAACCACAAACAATCAGGGGCTGGTCGGCGCGCTGCTGGCTCCAAATCACGGTTGAGCTGGGCCATACGCTCTTTGCCAAGCAAGCCAATTTGAATTTCGTAGGCGGTGCCAGCCAATGTTTTGTGCTGCTCCAAGCGTTGGCGTTCAGTCCATTGAATATCGAGGATTGGGCCTTGATCAGGGGCTTGATAGCGATCTTTGGCGCTAATCGGGTAGCCAAAAACTGGCAGGCCGCCATTAGTAACCCAGTATTCGTCAAATGGAGCTTCAACACAATAGGCTTTGACTTCGGGGAAACAATAGTTGCTGGCAGCAGTGCTCGCACGAATTGGCACGATGAACAGCACACTCATCAGCAATAATCTCAGCTGTTTCATGGCAAACCTCCTTGCTTTGGCTGCGAGTATAGCATAGTTGGGGTTGAGGGGTCAGGGTTCAGGGTTTAGGGTTCAGGAGGGGAAATTTTAACACAGCGGTGCCGAGAGCGGAAGGATGAGGGATGAATTATGAAGGATGAATTTGATTGATTCATGGAATTCGGTTAACATAAGCGTTCGTAGTTTCCTAGCCCCAATCCCCAGTCATTGATCCTCAAAGCCTGTTTCGCCACCCTTCCGTCCCTCCGCCTGGGGTTTCATCCCCCAGAACCCCCTAATGTTTATTTCGTGGATTGTTGTTACGCTACCTGTATACTACATAATGTGCTTCGTACTTTTTGTGGATCAATCCCCATCCTCAGCCCCTGACTGCTGGCCCTCATCCCTACCTAACCTCCGATCCCCAGCCACTGATCCCTTCTTTTATTGAATAATTACTAAAATTTTTAAGTTTATTCTTTAGATTTTTTTATTATAATCGAGCTATGTTCGATGATGATCAGGAGGCAATGGATGCGACGTTTGGTTCAACTTTCGCTGCTGATGGTGTTGGGTGTCGCATGGCTTGGTTCGACGCGGGCACATACCGCAGTTCCAACTGGAACTTCAATTGTGTTCGATGAAGCCTTGGCAACTGGTTGGCAAAACTGGTCGTGGAGTACGGCGGTGGCGTTTGATAGCACAGCCCAAGCGCATACTGGCACAAAATCGACGGCTGTGACCTTTGAAGCTTGGGGCGGTTTTTCGCTGCACTCACCTGGGCTAATTCCCGCCGAGGCCTTGACGGGCATTAGTTTTTGGGTTTATGGCGGCACTGGTGGAACCCAATTTAATGCTGGTGTAACCACGACCGATGGTGGCAATATTGTCACGCCAGTCTTGATTAATGCGCCTGCTGGCGAATGGACACAGGTGCAATTGACCATGGCTCAGTTGGGCAATCCCAGCGCCGTTTCGCGGATCAATCTGCAAGAATCCACGGGCGTAGCCCAACCAACTTTCTACCTCGATGATATTACGCTGAATGTGGTTGATTTTGCGCCGCCAGGCACGGTTAATGTGACGATTGACACCGATCAAACGGTGCTTGATTTTAATGCGCGCAACGCCTTAGGCACAAACTATGGTATGTGGGGCGTGGAAGCTGCGGCTAATCCAACCTTTCTTGCGCGCAGTGGTGCTTTGGGCAATATGACGATTCGCTTGCCCGGCGGTTCGATGAGCCAAGATCATGGCGCAATTAACTGCGAATTGGGGGCTGGCAACACGATTGCCAATGCATGGCCATGTAATTACGAATGGGCCATGACTCCAACTGATTTTATTGAGTTTTTGAGCGCAACTGGTCGCGATGCAATTTGGACGATCAATACCAACGTAACCTCGGGCGAAGCTGCTGCCTTGGTAGCCTTCTTCAATGGCGAAGTCACTGATCAACGCTCGCTTGGAACCGATCACAAAGGCGTCGATTGGCGCACGGTTGGCTACTGGGCACAACTGCGCGCCAGCCATGGCAACCCTGCCCCAGTCGGCATCAAATATTGGGATTTTGGTAACGAAACCTATGGCTCCTGTGTTGCAGGCTGGGAAGTTGGCTGGACCTGCGATGGCGCTGAATATATCAACGGTTTGACAACCCCTGCGCGCCACGAAGGCTATATTGACGTTCGAGCTGCGATGAAGGTCGTCGATCCAACAATTATGGTTGGCGTAACTGGCTTGGCCAACCCAACCGAATTCAACAACTGGACAACCAAAGTGCTGACCGAGGGTGGCGATGTGATTGATTACATCGCGATTCACCCTTATTCATTTGTTGATGTGCCAAATAACGATGCGCTTGGCCGCTATTTGATGCTTTCCCGCCCGCAAAAGCAATGGCCCGAAGTCTTTGCAAGCACCCGCCAAGCAATCGCCGATTTTGCCGAAGGCCGCGAGATTCCAATTATGATTGGCGAATACAATTTGAGCGCTGGCTGGCCTTACGATCCCCAAGCGATGATGACCAAAGCGCTGAATATGTTGTTTATTGCTGACACGACTGGCCAAATTATTCAAGGCGATGTGTTGGCGGCTAATCATTGGCTGTTGAATGGCAATGTTCAAACCAACGGTACCGATTATGGCTTGATTGGCGATGTGCCAACCTATACCCGCAGTCCCCAATATTATGCCTTCCATCTCTGGCAGTTTTTTGGCAATCGCTTGCTTGAATATACCAGCGATGCTGATGCAGCAACTCAAATTAGCTTCTATGCTGGCAGTGATGGCCACACCATCTCGTTGATGGCGATCAACAAAACTGGCCAAGCTACCACCACCAATGTGCAACTTCGCGCAGGTGGGTCGGTCATTCCAGCAATTTCTGGCTCGATTGATATTGCTCAAGCTGCAAGCCTCGATGCCACCACAATCACGTATAATGGTCAAACCAATGTGAACGATGATTTTAGTAATGCGCAGACGCTCGAATTGACTGATGTGGGCGCAACCACAACCGTCACGCTGCCTGCCTACTCAATCACGCTCTTGCGGTTTGCAACCGACGACAGCGCCTATACCATCTACAATCCGTTGGTGCTGTTCAACAAATAGAATGGATAGATTGTGTTCGACCCATTAGCCGAATTGTCGGCGCTTGATCAACGGGTACTGTGCGATTTAGCCGCACAGTACCCTGTTAAATTAACCCTCGAACCACCAACCGCAGGGCTACCATTGTGGCAACTGTTAATTGAGCGTTTGCAGCTTTCCGCTACCTTGGCCCAAACCCTGATGGTGCGCGGCGCAATTTGGATCAACAGCGTGCGTGTCAATGATCCTTTGGCTGAGGCTCCGCCAGCAGGTGAATTGGTGGTGCATACGCCGCCTGCTGGCTTATATGCCAACCCAATTATCACTCCAGCCCAAATAATGTTTGAAGATGAATGGATTTTGGTGCTGAATAAACCCGCCACTTGGTATAGCGTGGCTACGCCATGGGATACGTTTGGTCATCTCGAAGGGGCATTGGCGCGCTTTTTCATTCAGCGCGATGGCGAGGCTGTGCCATTTCATCTCGTCCATCGGCTTGATCATGGCACTTCTGGCGCGTTGATCGTCTCGAAAAATCCTAGCCTCAACAGCCGATTTCAGCGCATGTTTAATGAAGGTCGGGTTGAAAAAACCTACCTTGCGCTGGCTAGTGGCGTGCCAACGTGGCGCGAATTAGAAGTTGTAACTGGCCATTCACGCGGCGAACATGGCTTGTGGTCGGTCTATCCTGAGGCGATGATTGATCAATTGTATGGCCCGAAGGATCGACGGGTGCGGCGGGCGCATACCAGTTTTACAATGCTGGCTATGGGAGCGAACGCAAGCTTATTGGCCGCCCGTTTGCACACTGGGCGCACCCATCAAATTCGCCTGCATGCGCTGCATATTGGTCATCCGTTGGTTGGCGATCAACGTTATGGTGGTATAACGCAGTTTGGCAATTTAATTGTGAAAGAGCAATTATTACACGCTGCATGGCTGCAATTTCCCCATCCGCGCTATGGCTCAACGCTTGAACTCACTGCGCCTATGCCGAAGCTCTGGCACGATGTTGGGGCAGCAGTCGGGATTGATCTGCAAGCTGAAGTTGTGCAAACAGGAAACCAAGCGCCATGAGTTTATTCATTCTTTGTGCTTTTGCCTTGTTGGCGGGCTTTATCGATGCGGTTGCTGGTGGCGGCGGCCTGATTCAATTACCGCCCTTGTTGATTTTACAAAAAGATGTTGCCCCTGCACTCGTGTTGGGAACCAATAAATTTGCGGCGGTAACCGGCACAGCAACGGCGGCAGTTAATTACAATCGGCGGGTGAAGGTTAATTGGCGGATTATTGGGCCAGGCATGCTGAGCGCAGCGCTGTGCTCGTGGCTTGGAGCGCGGGCTGTTAGCTTAATTCGGCCAGAGCTATTTCGGCCAATTATGCTGCTGTTAATTATTGCGATGGCAATTTATACATTTAAACGTAAAGATTTTGGCAGCACTGCCCGCGAAACCAAAGCCTCTGTGCGGCCAATGCCCTATGTTTTGGGCTTTTGCGGCCTAATTGGCTTTTACGATGGGATTTTTGGGCCGGGCACTGGCAGTTTGTTGATGTTTGCCTTCGTGGGGATTTTGGGCTTCGATTTTCTGCAAGCCTCGGCTTCGACCAAAATTATTAATGTAACTACCAATGTTGCAGCTTTAGTTCAATTTCTTAGCGCTGGCCAAATTATCTGGCATTTGGCACTGCCAATGGCAGTTTGCAATATTGTCGGGGGCATTATTGGCTCGCGCATGGCACTGGCCAAAGGTAGCAAGTTTGTGCGCGTGATCTTTCTTGTGGTCGTGGTTGGGGTCATTTTGCGCTATGGCTACGATATTGTGCAAAGCATGCTTTAAAAGTATGAAGGATGAGGGATGAAGGCAGAAAGCAAAAGTCAAAAATCAAAAGGCAGAAATCAAAATAAGCGCAGAGAAAAGGATGAAGGGTGAAGGCAAAGCGTAACTAATTAACTTAACGCAGAGTCGCAGAGGGAAAATGAAGGATGAAGGATGAGGGATGAAGCGTAAGGCCTTGGAAAGAGAAACCTTCGCGATCTTCGTGCGCTTCGCGGTTTCAAGCCTTCGTGTTCCTTCGTGTCCTTCGTGGATCAATATTCTTAACGCAGAGGTGCAGAGGTATCGATAGAACATAGAACATAGGAAATTAGGAAATTAGGCTATCAAACAATCCATCTGGGCTAATCTGTGGAATCTGTGGCTAAAATGATCTTCGTGTTCTTCGTGTTCTTCGCGGTTTCAATTTTTGCCTTCTGACTTCTGACTTTTGCCACTTACCCTAGATCTAGAATATGCGAAAAACGGTGTATAATTCAGCATCCAAATGGTATGCATCTTGCATGATTCAGGAGGGTTGGTTCGCGCACTAAGGAGGCACGCACTGCAATGAACACACCCACTTGGGCGGTGGAACTTGACCACGTAACCAAAGAATTTCGCGGCAGCACAGCCGTTCGTGATGTTTCTTTAAAAATCGCGGACGGTGAATTTTTTTCCCTACTTGGCCCCTCTGGCTGTGGTAAAACCACGCTACTCCGCATGATCGCTGGCTTTGAAAACCCTAGTAGTGGCGATATTTACATCGAAGGCGAGTTGATGGGTGAAACGCCTGCCAATCGGCGCGATGTGAATACTGTTTTTCAGAGCTATGCGCTCTTTCCCCATATGTCGGTGGCTGAAAACGTGGCCTTTGGCCTGCACATGAAAAAGATCAACAAGGCTGATGTTGCCACCCGCGTGAAGCAAGCGCTGGATATGGTGCAGCTGCATGCATTTGGCGATCGCCGCCCCAAGCAACTTTCTGGTGGTCAGCAACAACGGGTCGCTTTAGCTCGCGCCTTGATCAACGAGCCAGAAGTGTTGTTGCTTGACGAACCTTTGGCAGCGCTTGATCTGAAATTGCGCAAAGAAATGCAATTGGAACTCAAAAGCATTCAGCAGCGCTTGGGCATTACTTTTATCTTCGTGACCCACGATCAAGAAGAAGCCTTGACCATGAGCGACCGGATTGCGGTGATGGAATTGGGCAAGGTGCTGCAAGTTGGCCAGCCAACCGAAATCTACGAACGCCCCAAAACGCGTTTTGTCGCCGATTTTATTGGCGAATGCAATTTTATTGATGGTACGGTGCTGGCGGTTGAAAATGGCGCAGTAACCTTGGAGACTGACGGCGGTGTGCGGGTTGTGGGTACTGGCATGTTTCCAGTTGCTGCTGGTGATCACGCGGTGTTGGCCGTCCGGCCTGAGAAAGTCCGTTTGGTTGAAGGCCAACAGCCCCAAGGTACAAACGTTTTTGCTGCAATTGTTGAGCGCGTCGCCTATATTGGCTCGGATACGCGGATTATTGTGCGTTTGCCTGATGGCTCGCCGTTTGATGTGTGGGAAGCAAACACCGTTTCGACGCTTGACCCAAACCAATATTATACCGCTGGCGACCCTGTTTATGTTACATGGGCCACCCAAAATAGCCTAATTCTCGAACGTTAATCGTACTCTGCTCAGGTTTGTTGGTTTGTGCAAACAAGCAACATCCATGGGGGAACTATGTATAATGCGCGAACTGAGCAACGTCGTGCCTGGTTGCAAGCCTCGCCTGCCTTAATCTGGTTGGGCTTCTTCTTTTTGGCTCCCTTAGTGCTCATTCTGATTTATTCATTCCAAGGCCGCGCCGACGATGGCACAGTGTTGTGGAACTGGTCGCTGGCGAATTATCAAAAGCTGTTTGCTGATGGCTCGTTTTGGCGCACGCTCTGGCTTTCGACCTGGATTGCGCTGGTGGTGACAGCGATCACGTTGGTGGTCAGTTATCCGCTTGCCTTTTTTATGGCAACGCGCAGCCCCAAACGCCGTGGTTTGCTGGTGCTGGCGGTGATGATTCCATTTTGGACTAACTTTCTGGTGCGGATTTACGCGTGGAAAGTGCTGCTTGGCAATAATGGCGTGGTCAATCGCTTTTTAGATCAATTTGATCTTGGGCCATTGCAAATGATCAATAACCCAAGCGCGGTAATTATGGCGCTGATCTATGGCGAATTGCCGTATATGATTTTGCCGCTGTATGCTGCGCTCGAACGCTTCGATTGGGTGCAGCTTGAGGCGGCGCGCGATTTGGGTGCTGGCCGCTTTCAAACATTTTGGCGCGTGCTGTTCCCGCAAACCTTGCCTGGCATCACTGCTGGCTCGATTTTGGTCTTTGTGCCAACTGTCGGGACCTTTGCGGTTTCCGATATTTTGGGCGGCACGAGTGTGAACATGGTGGGCAACAGCTTGAGTTTGCAATTTGGCTCGGCCTCGAATTGGGCCTATGGCTCGGCAATTTCGATGATCTTTATGTTGCTGCTCTTGGGCGCAATCTTGCTTTATTTCAAAGCAACACGGGAGGTGAATGATGGCGAAAATCCTGGCTGATAAGCGCATTGAAACCAAGCACGGGCGTTCGCGTCCGGTGGCCAAACGGCACATGCCTTGGGGTACATGGGCGCTAACGCTGAATGCGATTTTCGTCTACACCTTCTTGTATGTGCCGATTATTGTGTTGGTGTTGTTTTCGTTCAATGCGGCCAAAGTTGGCGCGCAATGGCAAGGCTTCACCCTGCAATGGTACAACGAGCTATTCGCCGATGCCCGTTTGGGCGATGCGCTCTGGACAAGCCTCAAAATCGCTGGTTTATCGACCTTAATTGCTACGACAATTGGTACGTTGGCGGCGTTGGCCTTGGAAAAACGTGGTTGGCGCGGGCGCAAAGCCTTTGATACTGGGCTTTACTTGCCAGTGATTATTCCTGATGTGGTGATGGCTGTCTCGCTGTTGGGCTTTTTCACCTTGGCTTTTCGCCAATTCCAAGCCTTGTTGGGTTTGAATTTGGCGATGGGCTTGTGGACGGTAATCATCTCGCATGTGGCGTTTAATATTTCGTTTGTGACGGTTGTGGTTGGCACAAGTTTGGCCAATTTCGATCGCCGCTTGGAAGAAGCTGCTGCTGATTTGGGTGCAACGCCATGGCAAACCTTTTGGAAGATCAAGTTTCCCTTGATTGGGCCTGGGGTTTTGGGCGGTGCGTTACTGTCGTTCACCCTCTCGCTTGATGATTTTGTGGTAACCTTTTTTACTCGTGGCCCAGGGGTCAACACTTTGACCACCGAAGTTTACGGACGGATCAAAAAATCTATTTCGCCTGAGATTAATGCCATCTCAAGCTTAATGTTACTTGGTTCAACCATCTTGGTGCTGACTTCGTTGTGGATGCAACGGCGCCGCCAAGCCTAATAATCTGTTTTGTGTGTTGTAAGGAGTTTGATTGATGAAACTAAACCGCTTTGGGCTATTGCTCATGGTGCTCAGTTTGTTGGTGGCCTGCGGCGAAGCTAGCCCAACCACCACGCCGCCAACTACGCCAGCTGGCACGGCAACAGGGGGCAATTCTGGCTCAGTTGATCGCAGTAAGCTCAGCGAAACGCTGCGCATCTACGCTTGGGGGGAGTACATTCCCGAAGATGTGCCACAGCTTTTCGAAAGCGAATTTGGCGTAAAGGTCACGGTTGATACTTATTCGTCGAACGAAGAAATGGCTGCCAAAATTCGGGCTGGCAATTCGGGCTACGATATTGTTCAACCTTCAGATTATATGGTAGCTCTGCTGGCCGAGGGCAATTACTTAGCCAAAATCAATCTGGCTAATATTCCAAATGTTGCTAACATCGATCCTGCCAATATGGGTTTGTATTACGACCCAAACAACGAATTTTCTGTGCCCTACTTGTGGGGAACCACGGGGATTGCCTACGATAAAACCGCAGTTTCGCCAGCGCCAACTAGCTGGTCGATTTTGTTTGATCCTGCTCAGTTGAGCGCCTACAAAGGCCGGGTGAGCATGCTCAACGACGAGCGCGAAGTGATTGGCGCGGCCATGCTGTTTTTAGGCAAAGATCGCAACTCTAGCGAGCCTGCTGATCTCGAAGCTGCCAAAAAAGTTTTGCTTGAGCAAAAACCGTTGTTAGCCAAATACAACAGCGATAATGTTTATCAAGATTTAGCCTCTGGCGAAGTCGTCTTGGCGCAATCGTGGAATCTCTACACGGGGTTGGCCATGATCGAGAACGAAAATATCGAGTGGGTTATTCCGCAAGAGGGCGGCGTGATTTGGCAAGATACCATGGCGATTGTGGCTGGCACGCCCAATCAATATACCGCCGAAGTTTTTATCGATTTTATGAATCGGCCTGAAATTGCTGCCAAGGTTGCTGATTTTACTGGAGCTTTAACGCCTAACGTCAAAGCCGAGCCATTGATCGGCGAAGAACTCAAGGCAGTCTATCCTAAGATCAAGCCCAGCGCTGACGATCGCAAGCGGCTCGATTGGCTGCGCAAAGGCCAGAACGCAACCGCCTTCTCCGATGTCTGGTCGGCAGTTAAATCGCAATAACCATTTGGGGATTGGAGCTCGGTTGTTAGGGATTGCTAACATTGATGTTAGCAATCCCTTTTTTGATCCCCGAAGCAACTAGGGTTTAGGGGCCAACAATTGTGAGCTTTCATTAAATATTTAGTACCTTTAGCCTATCAATACATAGGTATAGAATGTTGGATACTTTTTCCTTAAAGACCATTAATCCATAGCTAGCTAAACATGAATTGCGAGGATAGTTTTAGCATAGGAGGACTGTATGCAACGCTTGGCTACAGCTTCAATGTGGTCGAATTTAGCGATTAAAGCACACTGGTTCAGTCATCAGATTGGCATTGATTGCGATGGTCGATGAGTTTAAAGGAGGAATCCAGATGCGGCGTGGTTTGAAGTTCATTATGGTGTTGTTGGTTGTGAGTATGGGCATTCTTCCTGATTCCCGATCACATGGAGCGTTAGCCTTGAACACTGAGGCTGATGGTGCTGCGGCGATGGTTGCAACAGTGCCAGTTGCGTTCGTGGAAGGGACATGGAATCCGACAATTAACACCCCAGATATGAAAATCAATAGTATGGCCGTTGCAAACGAACGGGTCTATATTATCGCTTGGGTCGATGGATCGAACCCTCAACCTGAAGCCCTGCGTGCATGGAATCCGCTAACTCAAGAGTGGACGCTGCTTCAAGCAAACACAGCGAGCAATAGGTGGACTAAATTACAAACAGGCCGTGATGGTCGGCTATATGCGCTGCATACAATCTATGGCAGTTCAGGAACAATACCTCAGCGACGCGTCGCGACCTACAACGGATCGGCGTGGGTTGATGTTACTCCAGTAGCTCCTTTGCCAAGCAATAGCTTTAATTCATATATTGCGCTCAGCAATACTGAGATCTATATGATTGATAACAATCGTAGCTTATTGATTTGGAATGGCACAACATGGACGATTAAGCAAACCCATGAAGATGGGCCTGGAATTGAGGGGATTGCTGACTTACAACATTGTGGCGATGGAATATATTTCACCTATGTTGAGGCGATGCAGGTTAATGAACATGTTGTGACGACGCTCGAAGAGTTACGCAAATATTCACCAGCAACAGGGACGTTTTCGGTGAGTGGAGGGCGGATGCATATGGCGATTTGCGAGGGTGCTAACCGCTATAGCTTTTATAGGGAAAAAATTCACTTTGAGTTGGCAAATACTCCAACTCGCATCTTTGCTACTAGTTACGCTACAGGGTCAACAAGGCCTTGGGTGTTTGCGATGGTCCGAATTGGTGGTTATATCTATGTTACTGGCAGTTTTGACACAGTTGATGGGGTTAAGACTGGGGATGTAGCCCGCTGGAATGGTAGCCGTTGGGAGGGGCTTGGGCCTGAGTTTAGCTCTGATCGAATCTCTGCCGATGCTATCGTTGGGCTTGGCCATCAGGTCTATGTTGCTGGCTTTTATCTTGAGAGTGGGACTGGTGATGGGCCACATATTGCCGCATGGGCACCCACCATGCCCTATACAACCTATAATCCATTGGTAAGCCATAAACCCTAAGCAAATAGATCGAATCCCATTTAATGGCTCAGCATTCAATAATGCCGAGCCATTGGTTTTTATTCGCTACGAATTTTGGCAATCAAGTTGCTGGTCGATAAGCCTGCTTGATACTGAATCAGCTCAACTTGCCCACCATAGGCCAAAACAATTTTGGCTTCGGGCAGCTCTTTGCCGTTGCTTGCTTGCTCGGGGTGCGCATAATCGCCACCTTTAACGTACACATCAGGTTGCAAAGCACTGACTAATGGCTCGGCAGTAAGTGAATCAAACAAGGTGACATAATCGACTGAACGCAAGCCCGCCAGCACAATGCCGCGTTGCAATTCAGGCACAATTGGCCTGGTTGGGCCTTTATAGCCGCGCACCGAAGCATCGCTATTCAATCCCACGATCAACAAATCGCCAAGCGCGCGTGCTGCTTGCAAATAGCTCACATGGCCTGCATGGACAAGATCGAATGCGCCATTGGTAAAAACGACGGTTAAGCCCTGTTTGCGCCACTGTTGGCGGCGCGTTACTAATTCTTCTAAACTGCGAAATGGTGAGTTCATCGATGCCTCATGCAATTTGACCAAATTGAATTAATGCGCTTTGGAGTTCGTTGGGGCTAACCGTGGCCACGCCGATGCGGCGCACGACCAAGGCAGCAGCCGTGTTGGCAAGTTGGGCGGCAATTAATGGGCTATGGCCAGCGCACAGGCTTAGCGTTGCAGTGGCAATAAAAGTATCGCCAGCTCCAGTCGCATCAAATACCTCGCCAATTGGCACCGCTGGAATGTGATGCATGCCTGCTGAATCGAGCAACGAAAAGCCCGCTCCGCCTCTGGTAATTACTACCGCCGCTAACTTGAGTTGATCGCGCAAGCGTTGCAAGCCCTGTTCAACCTGTTGATCATCGCGGAGTTGCTGACCCAGCCATGCTTCTGCTTCGCCCAAATTGCACTTGAGAAAATCGGCTCCAGCGTAAGGTTCAAAGCGGCCTTGGCTATCAACCGTCAATAAAACCTGATATTGTTGACATAATTGCTGAATGTATTGAATGAGCCGCTCGCTGAGCCAGCCAACCCGATAATCTGAGCAGAGCACAGCATCAACCTGGGGAATCAATTGGCCCAATAATTCGATCGCCTGATCTTCTAAATCTGGATCGACAGGCCGCCGATCGACTTTATCGAGCCGCGCTACTTGCTGGGCGACGGTTAATTGCACCGAGGCCAAAATGCGGGTTTTGGTGGTGGTTGGGCGTTGCTCATCGCGCAACAGGCCAGCCGTGCTGACCTTGCGTTTATGCAAGGCATTGGCTAATTCTTGGCCCGCCTGATCGGCTCCAATCAATGCAACAATGCCTGCTGTGCTGCCAAGCGCTGTGATATTGGCCGCAGGATTGGCGGCGCCGCCAGGAATTGTCCGCCGTTGCTCAAATTCTAAGACCGGAATTGCGGCCTCGCGCGAGAGCCGTTCGGGCTTGCCATATAAATATTCATCGAGCACAACATCGCCAACCACCAGGATTCGGCGATTGGCGAGCTGCGCAACATGTTCAAGCGTGATCATGCGTGTTCTCAACATCCAAAATTAACCAACCAGCTTCACCAGCCAACGGGTGAACGCTGGGAATATACGATAGGCCACCCCAAATAGATGATAAATTCGCGGGATAACCCGCTGGGTTGTGGGGTTGGCCGCCACATGCAACACAATATCGGTTACATCGTGGGGCTTGAGTGTGCCAAAAAGCGACGCAAAGCGCGACATCTTATTAAAGTCTGCCGATTCGAAAAATGGCGTAGCAATCGGCGCTGGGCAAACGATTGAACATTTGATTGGCGTGCCCCGTAGCTCAATTTGCAATGCTTCCGAGGCTGCCATCAAGGCATGTTTTGAGGCCGAATAACTGCCCATGTTGTGGGTAGAAACCAAGCCAGCCACCGAAGCCACATTCACAATATGGCCACTATTTTGCTTGCGCATTACTGGCAACACCGCCCGAATACAGTGCATCGCGCCAAAATAATTAACCGTGATCATGCCTTCAAGATGTTTCCAATCGATGTGCTCAATTGAATCGAACACCCCATAACCAGCATTATTGATCAGCAAATCGACCCGCCCAAACGTTGCAACCGCTTGATCGATCAAGGCTTGAACTGCATTAACATCGCTGACATCGGTAGCAACAGCAAGGGCTTTGGCTCCAGTTTGGTTAATCGCAGCAGCCAGCTCATCTAATTGATCAGCTGAGCGAGCGGCCAGCACCACATTGGCTCCGCCGCGTGCTAAGCCTTCAGCAATTAATTTTCCAATGCCTGATGATGCGCCGGTAACGATGGCGGTTTTGCCAGCAAAACTCATGACGTTGCTCCTTGCTGTGCCCAATCGTGGGCAAATTGCTCTAATGCTTGGCGTTGCCAGGGATGCAAGTGCACAATTGGGCGACGCTCTTTAACTAAATTCCAAGCGTTGTCGAGGCTCATACCTTCGGCAATCAACACAGCGGTACATAGCGTTGCCGAACGGCTCATGCCAGCGTGACAATGGATGAGCACTTTATGGCCAGCTTTGGTTGCCTGTTGCACAAAGGCCACACCTTGTTGCAATGCCTCAGTGGTTGGAGCTTGGCGATCTTGGGTTGGTAACCACAAATAGCCCTCGTTACCAAGCGAGCCAAAGCGATCTTGGCGTTCTGCTTGCAGATTGACCGTCACACGCACGCCTTGGGTGTGTAATATCTGCCAATCGTGCTCATCAAAAAAACCGCCGAGATAAAGCTGATCAGTAATTTGGCTTGCTCGTGGCACAACCTTGCCGCCGAGTCGCCGATACAGTCGGCGGGTTCCCATCACAAGCCTCGAGCGCACAATATAAAACCAACGCTGCAAAACGGCCAGCATACCTCAATCCTTTGTCAGTTTTTGGCCTAATCAACGACCGAAAGCCATTGTACCACGCTGTACCACGCCGTTTATCGCATTTTGGTTGAACCTGATCGGGCTATAATAGCTACGATTTTTTATAGTTGCAAGGCGCTTGTGGAAACAAATCCGATTCAAATTGCGTTGGTGGGTGGTGCGCCCTTGGTGCTGGCCAGCTTTTTAGCGCGGCCAAATCAATTTTTGGTGGTTGCAGCATTAGCCGATGGCTCAATCGTGCACGCCCATATGGCAGATCGTGGCCGTTTGTTGACCAAACTTGTGCCAGGTGCGCAGCTTGTACTTGGCCACAAACCAGCAGCAGGTCGTAAAACCGCCTATCAAGTGGCGGGCGTTTATGAGGGCAACGAACTGGTTTCGTTGGATACAGGTTTGCCAAATCGTTTAGTTGAGGCTGCTTTGCGCGCGCAGGCTTTAGCACCATTTGCTGAATATGGCTATGTTGAGCGCGAAGTAAAACATGGAGCCAGCCGCTTTGATTTTGGCCTAGCGCCAGCCCCGCCAACCCACGCCAAGCGCTATGGTGGCGATTGCCCATGGCTAGTTGAGGTAAAAAGTGTTGGTGATGCAGCGGATGGCTTGGCGTTGTTTCCTGATGCGCCAACCGTGCGTGGGCGACGACATTTGCTTGAATTGGCCGAATTGCATGAACAAGGGCGACGCACAGCTGTAGTTTTTATTGTGCAACGCGGTGATGCCCAACGCGTAGCCGTCAATCGCCAGATTGATCCAGCCTTTGCTGAAACCTTGGCTTTGGTTGCTGCTCGCGGCGTTGAAATTTATGCCTATCGCTGCCCCTTGAGCCTTGCTGGCATTCAGCTGGCCGAGCAATTGCCAGTTGAATTGTAGAGAATAAGGATGAAGGATGAAGCCAAAGGAAAAAGGCAGAAGCCAAAAGCCAAAAGCCCTCACTTCGCGGTCTTCGCGCACTTCGCGGTTCCGATCCTTCGTGTGCTGCGTGTCCTTCGTGGATCAGGAAGGTGGCATTTGACAAGCCTTCCGATCTGCGGTAGAATCCCCGGGCTGTCAACGAAGCGTCTGGTTCGCCAGACAGGACACTCACAACTGAGAAAATCGCCCGCAGCGCTCGATTTGACAAGGATTGGCGGCTGTGGTAGAATCCTCAGGCTGTTGACCGACAGCACGATGTTTGCTCAACATCACACATTTGATGAACTGCTCCGCTCCGATGGCCATCTGGCATCAGCGGATTTTTTATCGCCAAAATCGCACCTTTCCAACTGATGGGTGCTGCGTCCGCAGCACATTCCATGCATCAATATTTTCTTTTTTTGTCACCGTCAATGCGTTGGTCGGATTCTACCAACCAACAGAGTGACCGTGCTACCACTCTCTAAATCAGTAGCACACGCAGTGACTTCGGTCACTTGTCGGCGAGTTTGATCCTGGCTCA
>NZ_LGKP01000016.1 GCF_001306135.1 Herpetosiphon geysericola
CCCTGTGTGCTAATATCAGATGAGACAGATTCCATTGGCTGAGATCCGTTCTGATCAGGGCGCGAGGAACTTTCCATGGACGACATGACCCACCCAATTGACCGACCAACCTTGAGCACCGCCGAGCGACAGGCCATCTTGGACGAGTACGACTCCTACCCGCGTGGCGACCCACGGCGGGGGGCCATCCTCCGGCAGCATGGGCTGTACACCTCGCAATTGGCGAAGTGGCGACAGCGCCTTCGTCGCGGTGCGACCAGCCTCGACAATCAGCGCCCTGGCCCGGTGCCCCAGCCCGCCAATCCGCTGGCGGATGAGAATGCTCGCCTCCGCCGCGAGAACGCCCGCCTCCAGCACCAGCTGACCAAGGCCACCGCCATCATCGATATCCAAAAAAAAATGGCCACGCTGCTTGGACTGGCAGCAGCCGCGCCGATGGACAACGAATCATGATCGCCAGCGTACACGACCTTGCGCCCATCGTCGGAATGACCGCCGCCTGTCAGGCGCTTGGGGTGCCGCGCAGCACGGTCTACCGCCGCCAACGACCCGCCGCCGTGCGGCGGCAGCGCACCGTCCGTCGCCATCCGCGTATGCTCAGTCCCGACGAACAAACCGCCGTGCGGACTGTGCTGAACAGCGAGCGCTTTGTGGACCAAGCCCCGCGCACGGTCTACGCCACGCTGCTTGACGAGGGCATCTCTTTGTGCCACTGGCGCACGATGTATCGCCTGCTGCGGGCGGATGCCGCCACCCGTGAGCGCCGCGCCGTGCGCCGCCATCCGGTCTACACCCGACCTGAATTGCTGGCCACCGCACCGTGCCAGGTCTGGAGTTGGGACATCACCAAACTGCGCGGGCCGCAGCCGGGTGTGTGGTACAGCCTGTACGTGGTGCTTGACATCTTCAGCCGCATGATCGTCGGCTGGCTGCTGGCCACCCACGAAGCAGCCCTGTTGGCCGAACAGGTGCTGGCTGATGCCTGCCTGCGGGAGGGCATTGTGCCTGACCAACTGACGATTCACGCCGATCGCGGTGCGCCCATGACCTCCACGGTGGTCGCTGACCTGCTGGCCGATCTCGGGGTGCGGCGCTCGCACAGTCGGCCAACCGTTTCCAACGATAATCCGTACTCGGAGGCGCAGTTCAAGACCATGAAGTATGGCCCCACTTATCCGGATCGGTTCGCCAATCTGGCGAATGCGCGGGCGTGGGTGACGGCGTTCGTGGACTGGTACAACCACGTCCATCGGCACAGTGGGCTGAGCCTGCTCACCCCCGCGATGGTTCACAGCGGGACAGCGAACGCGGTGGTGTCCGCGCGTCAGGGTGTGCTGACTGCCGCTGCTGATCGGCATCCGGAGCGCTTTGTGCAAGGGCCGCCGACCTCGCCACCCGTTCCAACGGCGGCGTGGATCAACCCGCCGCTCAGCATGGCTGCGCAGCCAGACGACCCGGCGCGGCTGAAACGGAATTCCTGATCGTCACCCGTCTCAAAAATATTGACACGTTCCGA
>NZ_LGKP01000028.1 GCF_001306135.1 Herpetosiphon geysericola
CGATTCGTTCTCTGCGGGAGCATAATTGATTGGGCGAGGAATCAATCCTTACTGATTGCTCGCATGGTGGACGGTCATGATTCGCTGGTCGCGTGGTTAACCTCGGCTGCGGGAGCGGAATCGGCATTCATGCGGGCAATATAGTCTTTTTTTAAGGCCGTTGCTCGCTCCAAGAGTGCCGTTGCGATGGCGGTTCGTCCGTCGGACTCGTACGTACCTGCCAAGCTCATCATGGTCATAATCGTGTGGATATGCTGTTCACCCAAGAGGTGGGTACGGATGGCGAGCGCCCGTTCAAAGTAGGGGGTTGACTCGGCGTAGAAGCCTTGCCGTTGCAGTGCCGTAGCAAGATTAATCAGGGCCATGGCGGTGTCACGATGCATGGGGCCATCAAGCCGTTCACAGAGTACAAGAGCATGGGTATACAACGCTTGAGCGATGACAAAGTTGCCAAGCATTTGATGCGTCTCTCCTAAGGCGGTGATCGACCGTTTGATTGCGTGGCTATACCCGCCATCGATGTGACTTTGGGCCTTGATTAATCGCTCATAGATCGGCTGGGCTGCCCGATACTGTGGTTGCCGTTCGAGGACTTTCCCTAACCGAATCAGGACGGAGATAATCAATGCATCATCGCGTTGGTGCGATTGGTCATGGATCTGCAACAGGAGGTCATAGAAGGAGCGAGCTTCGCGCTTATGATTACTATTTTCGGCAGCCATGCCGAGGTGATCGAGAAAGCGGAGCAGCTCGGCATGCGTTGGTTCCAGCGAACACTCGTGGTAGGGCGTGTGCGGATCGATCGGCAAGGCCGCGACCATGGCGGTCAGGGCGGTGGCATCGACAGCGGGGAGCATGGTCGCAATCCGCGTGATCAGGGCTGCATAGGTTATCACTGGCATTGCTCCCTTCATCGGTCTCGTCAGGTTGGAGCGTGCGCGTTCGGTGTGGGTAGCGATCCACGACCATGAGGAGCCTGCCGCAACCACGCTGCGCAACCATAGCACGATGCGTCGATCTGGATACTCCCCCATGCAGGTGATTTTTCATTCACTCATGCCAGAAATGACCAAGCAATGGATCGATTAAGAACACACCCCCACCTTAAGTACCCTGTGGGAGTTCCCAGGGAATTGCCAGCCCGTATTGCCGTTCTGGTCGATGCGATTCGCGTGTGTCGTTGAAACGTGTCAGGTTGGTGTATACCCTATCTTGATGTCAAATTCCCCTTCAATTATTGTCAGAGTAGAGTTCTTTTTATCCTTTCTTGACAAATACCTTCACGGGTCTTAGACTCTATCCTGACAGTGCATCCACGAGGATACCA
>NZ_LGKP01000001.1 GCF_001306135.1 Herpetosiphon geysericola
CGATTCGTTCTCTGCGGGAGCATAATTGATTGGGCGAGGAATCAATCCTTACTGATTGCTCGCATGGTGGACGGTCATGATTCGCTGGTCGCGTGGTTAACCTCGGCTGCGGGAGCGGAATCGGCATGTATGCGCGCAAGGGCCTCTTTTTTTAAGGCATCCACCCGCTCCAAGAGTGCCGCCGCCATAACGGGTCGTCCGTCGGACGCATAGGTTACTGCAAGGTTCCCCATCGTGTTAATCGTCTGGATATGGTGCTCGCCCAAAAGATGGGTGCGGATGGCGAGCGCCCGTTCAAAGCAGGGGATCGCTTCCGCATACAAGCCTTGCCGTCCCAATGCTGCGGCAAGATTGATCAGGGCCATCGCGGTATCATAATGCATGGAGCCATCAAGTCGTTCACAGAGCATCAGCGCATGGGTATACAACGCTTGGGCGATGACATAATTGCCAAGCATTTGATGCGTCCATCCTAAGGTGGCGATCGACCGTTTGATTGCGTGGCTATACCCGCCATCGATGTGACTTTGGGCCTTGATTAATCGCTCATACATGGGTTGGGCTGCCGCAAAGTTGGGTTGCCGCTCGAGAATTTTCCCCAACCGAATCAAGACGGAGATAATCAATGCATCATCGCGTGTATGCGATTGGTCATGGATCTGCAACAACAGCGCATAAAAGGAGTGGGCTTCGCGCTCATGATTGCTCTTTTCGGCGGCCATGCCGAGGTGATCGAGAAAACGAAGTAGCTCCGCATGCGTTGGTTCTGGTGAACAATCGTGGTAAAGAGCGGAGGGATCGATCGGCAAGGCCGCGACCATGGCCGTCAGTGCGGTAGCATCGACATCCGGGAGTATGGTGGTCAGATGGGTGATCAGGGCGGCATAGGTTATCACTGGCATTGCTCCCTTCATTGGTCTCGTCAGGTTGGAGCGTGCGCGTTCGGTGTGGGTAGCGATCCACGACCATGAGGAGCCTGCCGCAACCATGCTGCGCAACCATAGCACGATGCGTCGATCTGGATACTCCCCCATGCAGGTGATTTTTCATTCACTCATGCCAGAAATGACCAAGCAATGGATCGATTAAGAACAAACCCCCACCTTAAGCACCCTGTGGGAGTTCCCAGGGAATTGCCACCCCGCATTGCCGTTCTGGTCGATGCGATTCGCGTGTGTCGTTGAAACGTGTCAGAAATACGTATACCCTATCTTGATGTCAAATTCCCCTTCAATTATTGTCAGAGTAGAGTTCTTTTTATCCTTTCTTGACAAATACCTTCACGGGTCTTAGACTCTATCCTGACAGTGCATCCACGAGGATACCA
>NZ_LGKP01000012.1 GCF_001306135.1 Herpetosiphon geysericola
TGGGCGGGTGGTGTGGTAGAATGCATGGGGAACCTCGTGCTGCTGGTTGGGTGATTGCTTCCAGCATACCACGAGGTTCTTTGTATGCCTATCCCTAAGCCTGTCAGAGCTTAAGTTACCACCTATGGGATAGGTAGGTTAGTCTTAAACCATCAAGGGCACGAACATTTTGCTTCGTGTCCTTTGGGCGTTAAATTTGATCCACAAAGCGCACGAAGCGCACGAAGCAGCGAAATCACAAAGCACGCGAAGATCGCGAAGGTTAAGTTTTTAGCCACAGATGAGCACAGATTATGATGATTAGGCTATAGACTTTTGGCTATAGCCTATGGGATTCATCCTCATAATTTCGCAACTCTGCGCCTCTGCGTTAAATTTCATCCACGAAGCAGCGAAACCACGAAGCACGCGAAGGGCGCGAAGGCTATTTGTAGCCACAAATGCTACAGAGTAGCATGATGATATTCTGCTTAACCACAAATTACCTACATTTCACGAATAAAATTCCGTAAACTATCGGCAAAATTGGCCACGAGTGAGGAACAATGTTCAATAATACCTAATTAATACGATGTACTAGCGATTATGCATTGACTATAGTGATTATGGGGTAATACCGAGCCGTTATTGCCCCATAGCATCTATTATCTTAGTCAGTGAGGTTGCTTAATGAAAAACCGCTTCGGGTTAGTGATCACCTTGCTACTCTGCCTACTCTTTGCCATTCCAAGCTCGCTTGCTGCTTCTAATGAGCAGCTCAGTCAGGTTGATCAAGCGCTTGTCAACGTGTTTGATGTCTACACTGATTTAAATTTTGGTGGAGGACACTGTTGGTCAACGGGAGCAGAATCAAGCAATATCCATACGAGTTGTAATGATCAAATTTCTTCATTAAAAGTTTTAGCTGGATGGTCAGTTCGGGTCTATCGTGACCAAAATTTAACCGGCCCAAGTCGTTGTTTTGTTGAAAACGATCCGGTTTTGACCGATAACACCTATCAGGATGGAAGTGGTTTAAATGATTCGATGTCGTCATTCGTTGTAAGCAATAGTCCAGTTTGTAGTCCGCTAAACCCTTTAGAAGTCTTTAATGATCCGAGTTTTCAAGGCCAAACCTGTTTCTCAACTGGTGCAGAGCGTGCTAATTTTCATGCCAGCTGTGATAATGCGATTTCGTCAATAAATTTACGGCCAGGCTGGTCGATCTGGCTGTTTCGTGATCCAAATCAAGCTGGCCCAAGCGTTTGTTTGAATACAACAGATTCATTCCTCAACGATAATTTCTATAGTGATGGCTCAGTAGTTAATGATAGTGCTTCCTCTTTTACGCTCTATCAAAAGCCTGGTTGTGGGATTACCCCTGTGCCAACCCCACAACCGCCTTCAACTGAAATGCCTTTCTTTTCGCAAGTTGACCCTGCGTGGCGCAATGCCAATTTGGGTGGTTGTTCGGCTCCCTGTAATAAAATCGGGGCTTGTGGTTGTACCTTAACCTCAGCCGCCATGATTTTTAAACATTATGGGGCGAATACGAATCCTGCTATCTTAAGTCAGTGCATGGGTAATAAAGCGTGTCCCTTTGATTGGCGTGTTGGGGCGAACTGTAGTATGGGAACGGCGCGTAATCCCCAAAACTATGGATTTAGTTGGGCTAGGTTGCAGCAATTGGTTGCAGCTGGTCCAGTAATATTGGGTATGCGCCGTGGGTCGAATACCCATTGGGTTGTCGTCTACAAGGGTTCTGGTTCAAGCGCTGCGAACTACACGATTAATGATCCTGGTTATATGGGTGGAGCTGCGGATTTGCTGAGTTGGAATTATGCTAATTGGACGTATGAGAGGATTGTGACCTATCAACGCACCACAATGCTCACCCAATTGCCAATGGTTGATCTAGCCAAGGTTTTCACCAAGTATGAAGTTGCATCAACCCCATTGATTAAACCAGCCCAAACCATGCCCAATCCGCTGACGGGAGCGGTTGAGATTTATGAGCGAACTGATACCACTATGACGATTGCTTTATCAATTGCAGGTGATTCAGTAGCGAATGTAGAGATGGTCGTTTGGATTGACGGCATGTCTAATGACCAATGGCAACCGTTTAGCGAGTATGTGAGTTTACCAAAGGCAGATACAGTCTATGCTCAATTTCGCAATTCAAAAGGAACTAGCGCGATTGTGCAATCGACGATTGTACCAGTTGTTGACGTGCCTGAACCACAGTTTTCGGTTGTTGTCCCATTTGTGATTTTGGCACAATAAGCTTTGGATAATGTTCTGCCATTGGCTAAAATACCAAACACAATTGGTGTCCAGTAGCAGAACGTTACTTACTGCCGAGGTTGAGCTTTCCAATCGAAGCCACTCCGCCGCTCAAGTTTGTATAAACAGATGGTTAATGCGCGAATATTTGAAACCTGCATTTTGGCGTAAATATTGCGCAAATGGGTGCGCACGGTGGTGATGCTAATGCTTAAGTGGCCTGCGATTTCTTCGCAACTATAGCCAATAATGCTCATTTCAGCGATTTCTAGCTCACGTGGGGTTGGCTGGTCGATCCATGGAGGCATAGGATTCTCCCTTTGCTAAGGCCTTAACTGCATGATCGTGCGATAGCGATCAACAGCTCTATTGGTGGTAGATATGGCTCGTTATACCTTAGCATTGACGGGATTAAAATCCAGCTAGGGAATCCTACTAGTGCATACCCAAAACCTGCCTAAAACCACCAAGCCCGCAGTGCTGAGTAGGGCAGCGCTGCGGGCTTGGTGCTGGCGATTAATTACAAATTGCCACGTTTGGCTTGTTCACGTTCAATCGCTTCAAAAAGGGCTTTAAAGTTGCCTGCGCCAAAGCCACGGCTGCCCTTGCGTTGAATAATCTCGTAAAACACGGTTGGGCGGTCGCCAACTGGTTTGGTGAAGATTTGCAAGAGATAGCCTTCGTCGTCGCGATCAACCAAAATACCCAATTCTTGTAAAGTATTGTAGTCTTCGTCGATATGGCCGACGCGGCCTGCCAACGCTGAGTAGTAGGTATCTGGGGTGCGCAAAAATTCTACGCCATTATCGCGTAAATGCTTGACAGTTTGAATAATGTCAGGCGTAATCAAGGCAATGTGCTGAGCACCTGGGCCACAATAATAATCGAGATATTCGTCGATTTGCGATTTTTTGCGGCCTTCTGCTGGCTCGTTGATTGGGAATTTGATCCGGCCTGTGCCGTTTTGGACGACTTTCGACATCAAGGCACTATATTCGGTGGAAATATCGTCGTCGGTAAATTGTTGCAATTGGCTAAAACCGAGGATGCGGGCATAGAAATTGACCCATTCATCCATTTTGCCAAGCTCGACGTTGCCCACGATATGGTCAACTGCTGCCAAGCCTGTTGATTCCGACTTGGGTGGGTTTTTGACTTTGTTGTAACCAGGCATAAACGTGCCTGTGTAGCCGTCGCGCTCAACGAAGGTATGGACTGTATCGCCGTAGGTGCGAATCGTTGCTTTGACGACTTTGCCCCATTTGCTTTCCAAGACAGTTGGCTCAAGCACAGCGGTTGCGCCACGGGCTAAGGCTGCTTCAAACGCCGAAGTCGCATTTTCAACTTCGAGCGCAATATCCTTTACGCCGTCGCCGTGCAATTTTACATGCTCGGCAATTGGCGAATCGGGATTAAGCGCGCCAGTCAGGACCAAGCGAATATTGCGTTGTTGCATGACAAACGAAACGCGGTCGCGGCTGCCAGTTTCCAAGCCTGCATAGGCAACCGGCGTAAAACCAAAGGCCGTCCGATAGTAATGAGCTGCTTGGCGCGCATTACCAACATACATTTCGACATAATCGATGCCACGTAACGCTAAAGGATCAGTCGTAGTGGTGGTTTCTTGTTCTGCCATCGTCATTGATAGGCTCCTTCTGATGAAAACGCCGCAACAATTACTCGCTATAGGGCTGAGCTTGCGCCCAGAATGCCTCGAACGCTACCCGCAGGGTTTGCGCTAGCGATGGGTGATTCAAACATAACGCCGTGATCGATGGTCGCCCCGTGATGGGATCTTGCAGTGAAAGCAAAGCCACCCGACCATCAAATAAGTTCATTTTAATTGGCAGTTGTGGCACGAACCGCAATTCTTGGCCAAGACTACGAAATTGGGCCAACACTGGCCGCAATTGCTCATCTTCCAAGGCACTCAGCTCATATAAAGCCCGATATTGCACGCCGCGCGAGCGTGGTTCTCGCACTTCGGCCACATTTTCCTCTAGGCTCGAAACCAGGGGCCGTTTGAAACAGGCCAAAATTTCGTGGTCGGCTTGTTGAGCCAAAGTCCAAGCACGGGCGCTAATCTGGCGTGGGTCAAGCAACACATCAATATAATCCAACGGATTATCTTCGTTGCTGCCTTCGGTGTAGATCGGTTGCATGGTTGCAACCAAGCTTTGGGCGATGGTTTGGGCATCGGCCAATTCGCGTTCCATCACGCTGCGCCGCTCGGCAAGTAGGGCTGGCAAAGCTTGTTCTGGAGCGACCGCCACAAAGGTGCGGCGTGGCCCCATCCGTTCATGAGCTAGGCCTTTGCTAGACAACGATTGCAACACATCGTAAATTCGCTGGCGCGGAATGCTGGTATGGGTTGCGAGTTGCGCCGCCGAGAACGATTGCCGACCAAGTAGCCCCAAATAGGCCGTTGATTCATAGCGACTTAAGCCTAAATCACTGAGTTGATCAATGAGAGATTCATCGTGCATTGGTGTCACCACTGCCTAGTGGTGCTATTGTAGCGAGTTGTCGAATGCTTGTCAATCATGCGCAAAGGCCACAGTCAGCACCGAAATTTGATTCAGGATGGGATCGTTACCAAGTGTATGATTGGCGCGATCTGCATAGCCAAATTGTACTACGCCGGGTGACTCGCAAAAATGCAGCTTGATTCATGCCTAAACTCTTAAACGAAGACCCCTCTTCCAGCAAATGGAAGAGGGGTGTTGATTGGTTTAGCGATTGAGCTTTTTAGTGGTTGACCCATGAATAGGTATAGCTTGGTTCTTCGAGGCTCAAGGCTTCTTTGGTCAAATACAGTGGCTTGAAGGTATCGACCATCACTGCCAATTCTTCGGTCGCTGCCTTGCCAATCGATCCCTCGACGGTGCCTGGGTGCGGCCCGTGCGGCATTCCCGATGGGTGCAAGGTAATCGAGCCAAGATCAACGCCGCGTCTTGACATAAAATTGCCTTCAACATAATACAGCACTTCATCACTCTCAACATTTGAGTGATTGTAGGGTGCTGGAATCGCCTCAGGATGATAATCAAACATGCGTGGTACAAACGAGCAGACTACAAAATTTGGTCCGCTGAAGGTTTGATGCACTGGTGGCGGTTGATGCACACGCCCAGTAATTGGCTCGAAATCTTCAATATTGAAGGCAAATGGATAGAGATAACCATCCCAGCCAACCACATCAAATGGATGATGGTCGAGCACATGCTTGGTCATGCGGCCATGGGCACGCACATGCACGGCAAACTCGCCTTTTTCATCATGCGGTGTAAGCTCTAGCGGCACCCGAATATCGCGCTCGCAGAACGGTGCATGCTCGAGCAATTGGCCATGTTCGTTGCGATAACGGTTGGGGGTGGTGATTTCACCCATGGTTTCAAGCACCAACATTTTGGTTGGCGTGCCATTGGTGTTGACCCGATAGGTTGTGCCGATCGGAATCACCAAATAATCGCCACGGCGATAGGGAATATTGCCGAAAATCGTTTCGAGCACGCCCTCGCCTTCGTGAATGAAGAGCATTTCATCGCCTTCGCCATTGCGATAAAAATACGTTTGCGGCTCGGTTGGGTGGACAATTCCCATGCGTACATCGTTGTTGACCAACAACATCCTGCGACCACCGATGGGATCGCCGCCTGGTTTGTGGGCAAAGGTTTTGAGGTGGCGATGGCGCAGCGCCCCATCTGGCTCCAACTCGATCGCGGTTGAACCAAGGTCTTCGACTTTGAGAATCGCAGTTGGTGGATAATGGTGATACAACAGGGCTTCGACCCCGCTAAATCCCTTGGTTCCCATCAACTGTTCCGAATACAACGAACCATCTGGCTTGCGAAATTGGGTATGGCGCTTGTGTGGAATGTTGCCAAGTTTGTGGTAGAAGGGCATCTTCGACCTCCCGCAAAAATGAAAACGACAAGACCAATTCAGCCCTACTTCTGTATTGGCCAGCACGTTGATTATAATCCAAATTGGCACGTTGGGTAAAGTTAGAGCATAGAAAATATTGATCCACGAAGGACACGAAGCTACACGAAGGACGATAGGCTATAGGCTTTGGGGTAGCGGAAGTTGGTTGGGATTCTCCATGATCGACCAAAAGCTTTAGCCACGAATTGCACGAATTGCACGAATTATGCTTCTATTAATAAAATTAGTGTCTGCCCCCTGACTTCCGATCTCCGATTCCCGATCCCCATTTTAGCTTTTGCCTTCTGACTTTTGCCTTTTGAATTTGACTTCATCCTTGCCGTTGGCCATAAATTGGCACAGATTGCTACAGATGGTGAGGATTATGTTCTATGCTCTATGCTCTTTTTTGACTTCATCCTTGTTAACAACTTGCTCATCAAAAGCGGTTGACGCTACTAGGTAACTCAAGTAAGATTCAATCGCGGCTTGCGTAGCCGTACACCACTATCCACGGGAGATCTTTATGGATTTTAGCAGTTTGGCGTGGCTTGCGGTTATTCCCGCTTTAGGCTTTTTAGTTGTTGTTCATGAGCTGGGCCACTATTGGGTTGGCCGCAAAATGGGCATTAAGATCGAAGAATTTGGCATTGGGTTACCGCCACGCGCCAAAGTGTTGTTCGTGCGCAAGGGCATTCCGTTTACGCTCAACTGGCTACCACTTGGCGGCTTTGTGCGCTTTGCTGGCGAAGAAGGCGGCTTTGACGACCCCGATAGCCTTGCTTCTGCACCACCCCGGCGCCGGATTCCAGTGATGGCAGCTGGCGTAATTGCCAATGTGATTACTGCAATCATTATGTTTGCAGTTATTTTTGCAATTTGGGGCTACCCAAACCTTGATAAAGTGATGGTTGCTTCAACCGACGAATTTGCCTCGAAAGCAGGCTTTGTGGTTGAAGATGTGTTTGTCTCGATTAATGGCTCGCCGATTAGTGCCGATGAAGATGTGCGCCGTTTGGTCGAAACCAGTGCAGGCAAACCAGTCGATGTGATTGTGCAGCGTGATGGGGTTGAACAAACCTTGAGCGTTACGCCCCAATATAGTGCCGAAGCGCAACGCTATCGCTTTGGGGTTGGCTTGGGCAATCCCCGCGAATCAGTTAATATTTTTCAAGCAATCGTCAATGGGTTTACCTATAGTTTTCGCTTGCTTGGCGAGATGTTTATGGGTTTTGCGATGTTGATTGGCGGTTTGCTGGGCACGAATCCAGCGCCAGAAGGTGGCTTGGCTGGTCCAGTCGGTATCGCCCGCCTGACGGGGCAAGTAGCCCGCTCAGGCTTGCGCGATTACCTGAATTTTACCGCCTTGTTGAGCTTGAACTTGGCCTTGATCAACATTCTGCCAATTCCAGCGCTTGATGGTAGCCGGATTATTTTTGCCTTGATCGAAGCCATTCGACGCAAAAAAATTCCGCCCGAGCGCGAAGCAGTGGTGCATGCAATTGGCATGATGATGTTGCTTGGTCTGATGCTGTTAATTACGGTTTCCGACGTGCGCAATATCATTAGTGGCGAGCCAGCGATTACCATGCCGCCAACGCCAACCCCAATCGTTAGACCGTAAGCCAATGCCAGCGCGTAAGCCGATTATCCGCGCCAGCGAGCTTGGCGAATATGATTTTTGTGCCAGAGCTTGGTGGTTGCGGCGTGAATGCGGCTGGCAAGGACGCTTTCCTGAACGTTTAGCCCAAGGCGAAGTGGCGCATCAACGCCATGGCCGGGATCTTCAACAAAGCCAATGGTTGCGCACTGTAGCCATTGGTTTGTTGTTGCTGGCTGGCTTAGCTTTGGTATTTGCATGATTTGGCTAGCGATCATTTTGGGCTTGCTTGGCCTGTGGCTGTGGCGACGAAGCAATGCCTTGCGTGCTAGCACGGGCCTGCCTTGGCGTGCAGTGGTTTATCACGATACAACGCGGCGCGAATTGAGCAAACCCTTATTCTCAGCCCGTTATCAATTAACTGGCAAGCCCGATTATGTTTTGGCCGATGGCAAGGCCTTGATTCCGGTTGAGGTTAAGCCGCAGCGCCAAGCAACCAGCCCACGCCAAGGCGATATTTTGCAGCTGGCGGCCTATTGCTTGTTGCTTGAAGAAGCAACTGGGGTTGCCCCGCGCTATGGTTTGTTGCGGTATGCCCAACATACCTTCCAGGTCGATTGGACTGATCAACTCTATCAGGCCTTGATCGAAACGCTCGCCATAATGCGCGCTGATCTGACGTTAACAGAGGTTGAACGATCGCACGAAGAACCATGGCGTTGTAACGCCTGCGGATTTGGCGACCGCTGCACAGATGCGCTAGAATATGACTAGCACAGTTTATCAATCAGCCCATTCCTAGTAGTCGTTGTGACATTATGAAATTTAAAATTCGCCAACATCCACGCATGAAAGATATTTGTGTCGGTGACGAGGTGGTGTGGAATCCCCAATTGCTGTATGCCAACGTCGAGGAAATTTTTCCGGCGGCGGTTTGTGTCAATTTAGCAATTCTCCGCACTGAGCCAATTCCCAAATTGGAGCTACGGGCGCAACTTTGGCGCGCTGATGATATTGAAAATCTCAGTGTTTGTCGCTGTTGTGGCTCGCGGGAAAATCTGGTTACTCCGTGTCATACAGGCGTACCCTTTCGGTTGTGCCAACAGTGTTATACCTGCCACATTGAGGAGTCTCTGGCATGAGCCAACGTATTTATCGCTTGCAAGTAACCAAGGATCAACTTGGGTTTGCAGCGGCGCATTTTATTACCATGCGCGGCAAATGTGAACGCCTGCATGGGCATAATTATCGCGTAACCGTCGAGGTCGAAGGCTTTTTGGGTGAAGATAAGTATGTGGTAGATTTTGGCGTGTTGAAAAAACATGCTACTGAAATTGCACGCACACTCGATCATCGGGTGTTGTTGGCCGCTGAGAATGCGAAAATTGCCTATAGCCAAGACGAGCAGCACATTACGGTGTGCTACGAAGAAAAATATTATGTTTTTCCGCTGGCCGAAGTAATTCTGCTGCCAATTGAAAACACTACGGCTGAACTATTGGCAAGCTATTTTTGTGCTGAATTAAGCGAGCGCTTGCACCACGATGGGGTTAATACCCTCAAGATGGTTGGGGTTTGGGTTTCCGAAGGGCCTGGCCAACAAGCGTTTGCCAACATTGAATGGCCGCAAGCTTAACGTACCGAGGGCATATTTATGGATGGAATTATGAGCGCACTGGTCGTCATTATCGGGGCAATTGGCTTAATTACCCTGCTAATTATGCGCACCAAAACCTATCGCGAACGCTTGCGTTTTCAGGCGCGAGCGATGGATCGCCATGTGCGCACAACCAACATTCGCGATGATGTGCGCCAAGATATTTTGGACTTGTTGATTCGCGGCGATCGTTTGGCAGCGATTCAATATGCCCACGAACAAACCCACTTGGATCTTTTAGAAGCGCGCACGTTGGTTGATGATATTGAAAAAGCCTTGAAAAAGCACGACCAAACCCAAGGAACCCCAAGCGATGCCAATTGATCTTGCGCCTCACAACCCATATGGCTTGACGCTGACCAACGCTGTACTTGGGCGCTGCGGTGGCTTTGGCGCAGGCACTGATCGCTTGGCAAATATGGCGAATCTTGGGGCAATTATTACCGACCCGCTGGGAACCCGCGATCAAGCACTGCAACTGCTGCCAACCACTGGCGGCGTGTTGTATCGCTCATCGACCCGCACATGGCGGCGGGCGCAACGCGATGCTGCCCATTGGCAAACCCTTAATCTGCCAGTGTTGCTGACGTTACAGCCACGCAACCTGCAAGACCTCCAAGAATTGCTGCGTAATTTGCAGGAAGGCGAGTGGGCGGCGGTTGTGCTCGATGTGGAGCAAAGTGGCGAATTGCAGCACCTTGTGCGCTGGGTCGAACTGGTGCGCAATCAATGGGAAGCTCCGCTACTGCTGCAAGTTGCAACCGATCAAATTAGCCAATTAACCAGCATTCCCCAATCAATCGATGGCATCATGCTTGGTTCGGGGCCGCGGGCCAAGCATGGAGAGCACTATGGGCGCTTGCTCGGGCCGGCGATTGAGCCATTGTTGCTTTGGGGGGTTGAACGGTTGCGCGAATTGAGCAATACATCATTAATCTGTAGTGCTGCCAGCCTTGCTAGCCTTGCTAGCCTGCAAGCGCTTGGCGTTCAAGCCATTGTTTTGGATAGCCTGCTGTGGACAACCAGCACTCACGATGTAGCCCAAATTCATTTTAACCAGCAATGATCATAGCAGCTTAGACCGCCTCAGCTTGATAACTGCCAAAACTATACTGCATAGGCCAATTGTCCCCCATGGCTATATTACTCTCCGTCCGTTGAAGACAACACTATTGCGCCTCATTTCTGCCTACGTGTTAGGGGTAGACTATCCATATTGAAGTTGTGCTGTTGCACGCGAGGCTGCATTTTAGCGTGAATGGAGCATTGCCAAGGAGGACATAGATGGCAACTATTTTAGCAATTGATGACAGTGGCTTGATGCAGGCGTTTTGGGTGCGTATTTTGTCGCGCTCGCAGCATACGGTGGTGACGGTCAGTAGTGGCGATGAAATGCGGGCGGCACTTACCACACTCCATCCCCAATTAATTTTTCTTGATCTCTCATTTCCTGGCGAAAACGGCTTTGAGCTGTTGCAACAACTGCGCGGCTATTCGCAGTGCCTTGATATTCCGGTGATTGCCGTCAGTGGCTATGCAGGTGAGGACACGCGCCAAGCTTGCCGCGAAGCAGGTTTTACCGATTTTCTGGCGAAACCGTTCTCATTGGCTGAATTACGGAGCATCTTGACGCGCTATATTGAGAATCTAACCCAGTTGCGAGCCTTGACGCGCTAAACGTGGGTGTGAATCATGCGGCTGCGCAGTTGTTTGCGCAAGGCGGCGATACCTAAGGCTACCATAAAACAACCAGTTTGGGTCAATACGATCGTCGCTCCCGAAGCAAGGTCGAAGAAATAGCTCAGGTACATGCCAACACAGCCAGTTAAACCGCCAATGACGGTTGAAATTCCAAGCATCCGATGAAAACTATCGGTCAAGAGCCGCGCAGTAATAGGTGGAATAACCAAGGCAGCAGCGATTAGCGTCACGCCCAGAATTTTCATTGAAACGATTAAGGTTGCGGCCAGCATCAACGAAAACAGGGTATCCAGCCAATTGGTACGCACACCATAAACGTGGGCCACATCATTATTAAAGGTCATGAACAGCAGTTGTTTGTAACTGAAAAATACAACTAACCCAACCATAATGCATACTCCGCCAATTGCCCAAAGATCGCTGTTGGTTACGCCTAGAATATTGCCAAACAAGGCTGCATCAAACGAGCGAGTAAAGTTGCGATAGCGGCTAATTAAGGCCACGCCAATCGCAAAACTTGCGGTTGTAACAATCCCAATTGCTGCATCGGCATTAATTTTGGTGCGGCGTGCAGTTTGATTAATTAATACTGCGGCAGCAAAACCCCACAAACCAGCGCCAAGGTAGAAATTCCATGCCAGCACAAACGAAACGACTGCGCCGCCAAAAATTGCATGCGATAAGCCATGGCCAATATAGCTCATGCCACGCAACACAATATATACGCCCAACAGGCCACACAAACTGCCAATTAGCACTGCGGCAAGAATGCCATAGCGAAAAAAGCTAAAGCTCAGCGGTTCTAAAAGCTGGTTCACTTGGGTTCTCCATGGCTGGGTTCAGCACTTCGCCAATAATTGGGTTGGGAATTAAATCGCGGTAGCTATGACCATGCGGGCGTTGTTGAATTAACAGCATGCCTTCGTGCTGCACTACAACCATATCGCTATGATAGGTTTGCTCGAGCACGGCGGGGGTAAACACCGCTTCGGGCGTGCCTTGGGCGATGATGGTTTGATTCAGACAAATAATCCATGGCACATGGGCCGCCGCTGCATTCAAATCATGGGTCGTCATTAAAATCGTCATGCCTTGTTGATTCAGCTCGGCCAGCAGATGCAAAATTGATTCAGCCAACCGTGGATCAATCCCAGTCGTTGGTTCATCGAGCACCAACATGGCTGGTTTGGCAACTAAGGCGCGGGCCAAAAAGACCCGCTGTTGCTGACCGCCAGAAAGATTGCGAATATGCTGTTTGGCCAGGTGTTCAATTTCAAGTTGGGCCAGCACCGCCTGCACTGCTTGGCGCTCGCTTTTGCGCAACCATGGCCAAGGATTAGCTTGACGCACCAAGCCCATGGCCACAACTTGCTCAACTGTCACCGGAAAATTCCAATCAACCGTTTCAAGCTGTGGCACATAGGCAATCGTGGGAATTTGACCATCGACTGGGTGCTTGCCATGGGTCAGAATCTGGCCATGGCTGGGAGCATGCAAGCCTAAAATTAAGCGCAATAAACTGGTTTTGCCAGCACCGCTTGGCCCAACTAGCGCCGCAAATTGGCCGTGGTGCAGATGAATATTAATTTGATCGAGCACGAGGCGCTCTGCATAGCGCAACCCGACATTGCGTAACTCAATAATTGGCTGCATACAAGCCTTGCTCCCTATTGTTGTTGGATAACGTTGCTATCGCTGCCTGGAATGTTGCTGGTGTCGAAATTGGCAATTAAGCTTGGGTCGCCGCCAAGATTCTCGGCCATAATTCGCAGATCTTCGGTGAGCAAGCCGAGGTAGGAGTGATTGGGTGTACCGACCTCGCCAGGTAAATCATCGTCGCGTAAGCTATCGATATACTTTACGCCTGTTTCGCGGCCAATTTGCTCCAAGACTGTCGAAGGAAATACCTCGGAGCCAAAAATCGCTGGCACCTTTTGCTTGCGAATTTGGGTGATCAAATCAGCAACATCTTTGGCCGATGGCTCGGAAAAATCGGCTGGCTGAATTGCCCCAATCACCGTCATGCCATAATGCGGCGCGAAATAGGCCCATGAATCGTGGTAGGTGAGTAACTTGCGGTTTTCGGCGGGAATACTCTGAACCGTCTTTTTTACTGCTACATCAAAGGCTTCGACGCGAGTTTTGAACGCTGCGTAGTTAGCGTTGTAATACTCGGCGTTGCTTGGATCGCGACGCACTAAGTTGTCGCGCACAATTTCTGCATAGCGCAAGCCATAGAGCGGGTGTGTCCAGAGGTGTGGGTTGGGGCTGCCAGCCTCTTTGGGAAACGAGAAATCGTAGACATATTGCTCTGGGGTAATCGTTTGCTCACCGAGCAAAATGATTTCGGCGCTTGGTTGCTTGTTGGCTTCGGCCAATTTGTGGGTTGGCTCCTCTAAATTAAGTCCATTGATGAAAATCAAATCTGCTTGGGCCAAGGTTTTGGCATCCGAAGGCACAGGCTCGAATGTATGCGAATTAACGCCCTCGGGAACGATGCCTGTTAAGCTAATTTTATCGCCAGCAATATTGTAGATAATGTTGGTAATTGGCGAAACCGTGCTAACAACCTTGAGTTTGCCTGCTTGGCCTTGGCTGGTTGGAGCAGCTTGTTCGGCTCCGCAACTTGCCAAGATCAGGATTAAGAATAAGCTCGTAATCGACCAGCGCCGCATAGTTCTATCCATCCTCAACTACATGAATCCGACGAGTATTCTACCATCGTTCGTTTGTTCAGGTCGATCTCGTATAATAGTGAGGCATAGGGTTAAGCGGTTTTTCAGATGGGATAATTGCGCATCACTGGAACCGCGAAGTACACCAAGAGCACGAAGGGACGGAACCGCGAAGAACGCGAAGGGCGTGAAGGGAGTTTAACGTAGCGGCGCAGAACAACCGAAGGATGAGGGATGAAAGGCTAGCGGCTAGCGAAAAATGATTAGGATTGGGAATGGTACAAGCAACTGATCCTCAGCCCCTGACACCCGATCCCTCGTGCGGAACCGCGAAGGACACGAAGAGGAGTTTTAACGCAGAGGCGCAGAGAGGATAAGGTATTCGGACTTTGGCTATCAGGAAATTAGAGGGTTTGGCAACAGGCGGTTGGCATAGGACGGAATCCCGATCCCCAGCCCCCGGCCCCTTTATGGCTTATAAGGAGAATTTAGATGGATATTAAACGGGTAACTGTGATTGTTTTGGATGGCGTGGGGATTGGTGAAGCCCCTGACGCTGCTGAATATGGCGATGTTGGCAGCCACTCGCTGGCCAACACAGCGGCAGCAGTCAATGGCTTGAACGTGCCAACCATGGCTAGCTTTGGGATTGGCTGTGTTAGCGAGCTGCAAGGTGTTGCGTGCCCAACCGCGCCGCAGGGTAGCTATGGCAAAATGCAGCCCTTATCGAAGGGCAAGGATACAGTTTCTGGCCACTGGGAGATGATGGGGATTGTCTTAGCAACGCCATTTCCAGTCTATCCTGATGGCTTTCCTGCTGAAATTATCGAACCATTTAAACAACAGATTGGCCGCGATGTGCTTGGCAATAAATCGGCCTCGGGCACCGAAATTCTTGAAGAATTGGGCATGGAGCACATTCGAACTGGGGCGCCAATTGTCTACACTTCGGCAGATAGCGTGTTTCAGATTGCAGCCCATGAAGATGTGATTCCGCCAAGCGAATTGTATGCGATGTGCGAAGCAGCCCGTGCGCTGTTGGTGGGCGAGCATGCAGTTGGGCGGGTGATTGCGCGGCCATTTATTGGCAATAGCCCAGCAACCTTTAAACGTACCGCACGCCGCCACGATTATGCCCTAACTCCAGAAACGCCAACGATTTTGGATAAATTGGTCGCCGCAGGCAAAAGCGTCTACTCAGTTGGCAAAATTGACGATATTTTTGGCAATCGTGGGATTAGCGTTTCAAACCATACCGTTGATAATGCTGCAAGTTTGGAAGCGATTATCGAATTCCTTGATGCAGATTTTGAAGGGCTTTTGTTCGCCAACTTAATCGAATTCGATATGATCTATGGCCATCGTAATGATCCAGTTGGTTATGCAAACGCCTTACATGCGGTTGATCAGCGCTTGCCGGATATTCAAGCCAAACTCAAGGATGGCGATCTGGTGGTGATTACTGCTGATCATGGTGTTGACCCAACCACGCCTGGCTCAAACCATAGCCGCGAGTATGTGCCGCTATTGGTGTTTGGCCCAGCCTTGGCGAAAGCTGTTAATTTAGGCACGCGCCAAACCCTGAGCGATCTGGCGGCGACGCTGGCTGAGATCTTTGGGCTAGAAGCGCCATTGCATGGCACGAGTTTCTTGGCTGAACTGCAATAACGGTTTAGCTCTTAGTTGATAGTTCGCAAAACCTATCCTGAAAAGGGGTAGGTTTTGTTGATTAAGCAGCAAACTAGCATGGCTCAGCGGAATTTCTGGTGCTACTATTAATATATCAACCAACTAGCAACTATTGCTGTGGGTATAGAAGGATTTTTTTTGATGCAACTACGTCAACTTGGTAAATCGGAACTGCGAATTCCTCGGCTCGTGATTGGGGGTAATGTTTTTGGCTGGACGGTTGATCGGGCGCAAAGCTTTCGTTTGCTTGATGCCTTTGTCGATGCAGGCCTGAATGCAATCGACACTGCTGATGTCTATTCTGCATGGGTCGAGGGCAACCAGGGTGGCGAATCGGAAACCATCATTGGTGAGTGGATTAAACAACGGCAGCGCCGCGACGATCTGCTTATTTTGAGCAAAGTTGGCGCTGGCACAGGCCTTTCTAAGGCCAATATTGCTCAAGCGATTGATGGCTCATTGCAACGCTTGCAAACCGAGTACCTTGATCTCTATCAAGCCCATGTTGATGATGCTGAAACGCCGTTGGCAGAAACGCTAACTGCATTTGGCGAGCTGATTCAACAAGGCAAAGTGCGGGCAATTGGGGCCTCGAATTATAGCGCTGAACGCTTGCAAGCAGCGCTGGATATTAGCCAGCAGCATAATCTGCCTCGCTATGAAAGCCTACAACCGTTGTACAACCTCTATGATCGTGACAGTTATGAGGGCGATGTAGAAGCAGTTTGCCAACAAGCAGATGTGGGCGTGATTCCCTATTCAACCTTGGCCTCAGGCTTCTTGACTGGCAAATATCGCAGTGAAGCCGATTTGAGCCAAAGTGCCCGTGGTTCGCGCGTGCGGAGTTATCTGAATGAACGTGGTTGGGCGATTCTCAAGGCGCTTGATGAGGTTGCTGCTGAATTGCAGGCAACGCCTGGGCAAGTGGCCTTGGCATGGCAAATTGCGCGGCCAAGCATTACTGCACCAATTGCCAGTGCTACTACGCTTGATCAAGTTAACGATCTGATCAAGGCCGCCAAGCTCGAATTAACCCCTGCTGCGCTTGACTATTTGAACCAAGCTAGCCAATAAATCGTTTTCAGGCTCGCTATTATGAGCGTTGATTTTAGAGGTGAAGCCGCTTTGCTAGTGGCTTCATCTCTTGCTCCAACGATCAATGGTAGGGGTGTTTGTAGCTCAGTAGTAGCTTCGCTAGACCTATTTGCATAACTCAAGAGATCAGTGCATAATATTCAGTATCTGCATTTTTAGCGCCGCCTACCTCAATGAAATATCCACAGGTAACTCCACTGCTAACTACGGTCATTTGGTAGGGTTTGGCAAAGCGCTACAAGGAGGACTGGTGAATCGTTTCCTTCCACGTTGGGCTGTGATTTTCAGCTTACTCACCTTGGTGATTAGCTTATTTGCACAGCCAGTCGCTACAACAGCGCAAAAAGCTCCAGTAACGGTTGATACGAATCCTATAACCAGTGATGGTGTTGCTGAGGCTGTGAAAGCTTCGCCCCGCTTGATTGTAGAGTTGGAATCACCTGCCTTAGCTGCTTGGAGCAAAAGTACCAATAAGGCTCGTACCGCTAACCAACGTTTAGACCTTAAGGCTGCCGATGCCAAAGCCTATCTGGCACAATTAGAGGCTGAACAAACCCTCTTTGTGGCAGATATGAGCAAAGCATTGCCAGGCTCAAGCGTTGCAACCTTCATCGATGAATTTGGCGCTAAAGACGAACTGCGTTATAGCGTGGTTTTCAACGGGATGACCGTGAACGTTGGCGATGCCAAACGTGACGATGCCCGTAAGATTTTAGCCTCATTGCCAAACGTCAAAGCTGTGCACCTTGACTTGCCACAACAAGCAGATTTGCACTTGAGCAATACGTTGATTGGTTCACCAGCTCTGTGGAACAGTGCTGAAATTGGGGGCCGTAGCAATGCTGGGGCTGGGATTAAAATTGCCTCGATGGACGGTGGCGTGCACAAAGATGCGCCAATGTTTAGCGGTGTAGGCTACAGCTACCCACCAGGCTATGAGCCAAACGGCTTGGGTGATACCCAAAACAATAACGGCAAAATTATTGCTTCACGGACTTACTTCCGCGATTGGGACGGCCCAGCTAATGGCGACCAAAACCCATGGCCAGGTGTGAATGGCACGCCTCACGGTGTTCACACCGCTGGGATTGCTGCTGGCGATGTTGTAACCGCAACCTTTAGCGGCTTGACCTTGCCATCAATGAGCGGCGTCGCACCTAAAGCATGGATCATGAGCTATCGCGTGTTCTATGCAAGTGTCAACGGGATTGGCTCGTTCTACAATGCTGAAGGGATTGAAGCCCTTGAAGATATTGTGGCCGACGAAGCCGACGTGGTTAACAACTCATGGGGTGGTGGCCCAGGGAGCATCGGTGGCGAATTCGATGCCCTTGATACTGCCTTGATCAATACCTCAAATGCTGGGATCTTTGTGTCAATGTCGGCTGGGAATGCTGGCCCTAACAAAGGCACCTCAGATCACCCATCAGATGAATATATTGTGGTAGCAGCCAGCACGACCCAAGGCACCTTTGCTGCTGGGCGTTTGGATGTGACCCAACCAACCCCAATCTCACCAACCTTGCAAACGATTCCGATTGCAGCTGCTGGGTTTGGCGCGCCAGTCAATAGCGTTGCAACCTTGCCTTATTTACCAGCAGGGGTAGCTCAGCCAGCGAATAACTTAGGCTGTAATGCATTCCCAGCAGGGACATTCACTGGCAAAATTGCCTTGATCGAACGTGGTAGCTGTGAATTCGGGGTTAAGGCCTTGAATGGCCAAAACGCCGGTGCTAGCTTTGTCGTGATTTATAACAATGCAGCTAATGGCAATACCTTAATCAATATGGCTCCTGGTGCTGTTGGTGCTCAAGTAACTATTCCAGTGATTATGATTGGCTATACCCCAGGCACTGGCTTGGTCAACTGGTATAACCAACATGGCGCTGCTTCAGTTGCTGAAATCAACCCATCGACCTACATCGCTGCAAGCACCCCAGACGTCATTGCTGGCTTTAGCAGCCGTGGCCCAGGCGTTGGCGATGTTTTGAAGCCTGACGTAACCGCTCCTGGCGTGAATATCCTTTCGCATGGCTACACCCCAGGCGCGACTGGCGAAGCCCGTCACCTTGGCTATGGCACTGCATCGGGTACCTCGATGGCAGCACCGCATGTTGCAGGGGCAGCAGCCTTGTTACGCCAAGCGCACCCAAGCTGGACCAACGATCAAATTAAATCGGCATTGATGAGTACCTCGAAGTACATTGGGGTTACGGTCGCTGATGGTTCACCAGCTCAACCCTTAGATATGGGCGCTGGCCGGATCGATTTGAGCAAAGCTTCAAACCCAGGTGTCTTCTTAAGCCCACCAAGTTTGAGCTTCGGCCAAGTCTTGAGTGGCACGACCAAATCAATCTTGGTGACGGTCACCAACGCAACCAACGTTGCCGAAACCTATAGCATCAGCACCCAATACACTGGTGCTGGCTTCAACAACATTACCCCAATGGCTGGCGTAACGCTGGCTGCCAATACGATTGCTGTCCCAGCAAATGGGAGCGCTCAATTCACTGTAACCTTCAACAGCTTGGCTGGACGTGGCTATGGCGATAATCAAGGCTTTATTGTGCTTGATGGCCCAACCCACGATGCCCACATGCCAGCTTGGGCACGGGTAACCAAGCCCGCTGCTAATGTTGATGTGTTGGTGATTGATAACGACGGTAGCGCATCGCTTGGTGGTGCATACATCGATGTGACTCGCTACTACACTGAAACCCTTGAAGAAATTGGCTTGAGCTACCAAGTCTTGGATGTTGATGATATGGCTGGCAGCGTTAGCACCTTCTTGCCACCAGCTGAAGAACTGTATCCATATAAAGCGATTGTCTATTTCACTGGCAACTACGACCGCCGCAACGGTGAGTTTACGGTTGCAACCCCATTGACCGCGCTGGATATGGATCGCTTGACCGAATACGCCAACAATGGCGGGACGATCATCGCGATGGGTCAGAATTTGGCTCAAGTGCTCAATTCAACGAGCACCGACACTGAATCATTCTTCTATGCGAGTGTCTTGAGTGGTGAGTTCCTGCGCCCTAACATTAACTCATCGAACGTGGTTACGGTTACCAAACCATTGACCGCTACCACCCAAGCTCCAGCAGTCTTCCAAGACATGGAAATTAACATCAATGCTAACTTGGGCGACGGCGCTCGCAACCAACGCAGTGTTGATGCCCTTGAGTCGCTGTATGGCACCGACTTCGATCCAAACCGCGATCAGTTGATTCGCTCATTGTTCTCGGTTGCTGGTGAAGAAGAAGCGACGACTGGTCGCTACCATCGTGCGCAACCAACCTTGGAAAACCCAGGCATCAGCTATTTGGGTCGCTCAATCTACACCACCTTCGGCCTAGAAGGGGTCAACAACTTGACTGGCACCACTAGCCGCCAAGAATTGCTCGAAACCTTCTTTAAAGTCTTGTGGGACGATGCAACCGGCATGATTTTGACCACCCCAAGTGGCTCACAAACCATGTTCGATGTTGATTTGACCTCAGAGTACGATGCAGTGCCAGTCGAATATCGCTGGGACTTCGGCGATGGCTCAGCCATTGTTACGACGCCAGCTGGCACACCAGTTGGCCATACCTATACTGACCCCGACATGACCTACACGGTTCGGGTAGAAGTGACCGATAGCTATGGCAACAAGACGATTGTAACCAAAGAAGTAGGCGCAACTCAAACTGTCTACTTACCGGTGGTTGGCCGCAACTAAGCTTTAGTCGTTGGCTGATCTTCTCGCCAGGTGCTTGGTTCAACCCAAGCGCCTGGCGTTTTTTTACCTAGAGTATAATGAGCCAACTGCTCCGTATGCCTGAGGTTGCTTATGATTCACTCAATAACCTTTCGCCGCTGGAAAAGCTTTCTGGATACAACCCTCTACCTCGACCAAATGATGGTCTTAATTGGCATGAATGCTAGCGGCAAATCGAATGTGCTTGATGCTTTGAGCTTGTTAAAAGCCTTAGCCGATGGCGAAGAATTACAAGAAGCTCTAGGCAATTTGCGTGGCGGAGCTGAGTGGTGTGTTTTACAGGGCTACGGTTCGTTCGAATTAGAGGTTGAGATTCATCAGAATGAAATGGATAACATCCAAGAGAAATATATATATACGATTAGGATTAATGTAAAAAATAACATATATATTGAATATGAATCTTTAGAATTATATGAAGAAAAAGATAAAGGATTATTTTTATATAGAACAGAAACCAATAATGATGATTCTAATATATTCAGATTAGATATTCTAAGTGAAAATAATTCTTATGATAAAATTGGAATTACAACATCAGGAGAAAGTATACTAAGTCAAGTATTTAAAATAAATGATAATAAATTAGTTAATAGCACCATTAAATATATCATTCAAATATTTCGTAATATATTTGTTTTCGATCCAATACCTAATAGAATGCGTAGTTTCTCAAAAATATCATCTTTATTGATAAAAGATGGCTCTAATATAAGTGGTATCATTGCTTCTTTTGATGAGGAATTTCGCAAAGGTCTACAAAAACAAATATCTGATTATATAACACGTCTCCCTGAGCATGATGTTGGTAAGGTATGGGTCGAAAAAGTTGGTAAATTTAATAGTGATGCAATGATCTATTGTGAAGAAACATGGCCAAATGGTCAGACCTTTACCATTGATACTCGCGGCATGTCTGATGGAACGTTGCGCTTTTTGGCAATTCTGACGGCTTTATTGACCCGGCCAGAAGGCAGTAATTTGATTATCGAGGAAGTTGATAATGGCTTGCACCCATCACGTGCCAAACTACTGCTGGAGATGTTGCGTGAAATTGCAGTCAAACGGAATATTGATGTGCTGGTTACGACCCATAATCCTGCCTTGCTCGATGCAATGACTCCTGATTACATTGGCTTTATCACGGTTGCCCACCGCAATCCCCAAGGCTATAGCGAATTAACCTTGCTCGATGAGCTTGATGCATTGCCTAAACTATTGGCGAGCGGTGGCGTTGGTTATTTGGCAACGACTGGCAAACTTGATCAAGCAATTGAGGCTGAGCAGGAGCAAGGGGAATGAAGCAAGTTTTAGTTATTGATACCTCAATTCTCTGTGTTTGGCTTCAAGTTCCAGGTAAAACAACCTGTGGCTCCCATGATCATAAATGGAATTATTCAAAAGTTAAAACAATTATTGAAAAGTACATCGAGCAGGGTGCTACGATTGTTTTGCCCTTGGCTTCGTTGATTGAAACAGGTAATCATATTGCTCAGGCTGATGGGGATATTTTTCCTATAGCTCAGAGACTGATGGATATAGTGGGTAAAACGTTAAATGACGAAAGCCCATGGGCTGCATTTACAGGTCAGCCTAACTTAGAGCAACAATTGCGATCATTAATTAACTCATGGCCTGAACAAGCCAAACACAAACTTTCGTTTGGTGATGCAATGATTATTGATGTGGCAGCATTTTATGCAAAAAATTATGCTGTTGAAATATTAACTGGTGATGCTCAATTGAAATCGTTTGAGCCAGCGCCACCCAACCTACCTTTAACTTTGATTCCTCGCCGCCATCGCAAATAAAAAGCCACCCCAATCACAAACGTGATCGGGGTGGCTTGCTTCGCGAATTATTGATAGTTCGCCACTTCATCCTTGATGCGGACAATAAACTCATCGACGCTGATTGAGCCGAGGTCGCCGCCAGCACGTTGGCGTACCGCGACTGCGCCGTTTTCCTCTTCTTTATCGCCCACCACCAACATATATGGAATCTTCAGCTTTTGGGCATCGCGAATTTTGGCATTCATACGGTTGTTGCTGGCATCAACTTCAACTCGCAAGCCTTGAGCATTCAGCTTGGCGGCCACAGATTCAGCGTAGGCCACGTGGCGATCGGTAATTGGCACTAACGTGACTTGTACTGGCGCCAACCAGACCGGAAATGCCCCTGCATATTGTTCGATCAACGTGCCGACGAACCGCTCGATCGAACCAAATGGCGCACGGTGAATCATAATTGGCCGATGCTTTTGGCCATCTTCGCCCGTGTACTCAATTTCAAAGCGCTCTGGCAAGTTGTAATCGACTTGTACCGTGCCAAGTTGCCATTGACGGCCAAGCACGTCGCGGAAGATGAAGTCGAGTTTTGGCCCGTAGAATGCGGCTTCGCCTTCAACGACTACATAATTCAAGCCTTTCTTTTCGGCAGCATTGATAATCGCGTTTTGGGCTTTTTCCCACACTTCATCAGAGCCGATGTACTTGGGATTGCCCACCTCACGCAAGCCAACCCGCGCTTGGAAGTCCTTCAAGCCCATCGTGCCAAACACAAACAGAATCAAATCAACGACTTTCAAAAACTCTGCTTCGAGCTGATCAGGCGTGACGAACAGGTGCGAATCATCGACCGTGAACGAGCGAACCCGCAGCAAACCCGTTAATTCGCCGCTATGCTCGTAGCGATAGACCGTGCCAAACTCGGCTAAGCGCAAGGGCAAATCGCGATACGAGCGTGGTTCGCTGGCATAAATTTCAATGTGATGCGGGCAGTTCATCGGCTTGAGTAGATAAATTTCGCCCTCTGGATTTTCAGGGTCATCATTGGCAATTTCGCTCATTGGCGGAAAAATGCCATCACGATAGGTATACCAGTGACCGCTCGTTTTGTAGAGATCGATCTTGCCCATATGTGGCGTGACGACAGGCAAATAGCCACGGTCAATTTGGGCTTGACGCAAAAAGCGCTCTAACACATCGCGTAGAATTGCGCCCTTGGGCAGCCACAACGGCAAGCCAGCGCCGACTTTTTGCGAGAAGGTAAACAAGCCCAGCTCACGCCCAAGTTTGCGATGATCGCGCTTTTTGGCTTCTTCTTGCTGCCACAAATAATGATCAAGTTCTTCCTTTGATGGCCAGACCGTGCCATAGATACGTTGTAACATTGGGCGTTTTTCGTCGCCGCGCCAATAGGCGCCCGAAACCCGCAACAACTTAAAGCCATTGGCTGGAATTTCGCTCAAGCTTTCGACGTGTGGGCCTTTACATAAATCTTCAAAAGAATCATGTTTGTAGGTTGAGATAATCGTGTCGGCGGCGGCTTTCTCGCCATATTCATCTTCGCCTTTTGCCAAGCCAGCGAGCAATTCGAGCTTGTAGGGCTGATCTTTGAATAATTCACGGGCTTCGTCTGCTGAAACTTCACGATAAGCAAAGCGATGTTTGGCCTTGATAATTTTGCGCATCTTGGCTTCGATGTCTTTGAGATCATCGGGCGTTAATGGCCGCGGCAAATCAAAATCGTAATAAAAGCCATTTTCAACTGGCGGGCCGATCGCAATTTTGCCCTCGGGGAAAATTTCAAGCACAGCTTGGGCCAACACGTGCGCCGTCGAGTGGCGCAACCGATACAGCGGGTCATTATCTGGGTTAACTGGTGCCATTGGGAAACTCCTAGAAAGTCAGAAGTCAGAAGTCAAAAATCAAAAATGTCCTACGACCATCTAAAGTCAAAAATCCCTACGAAAATCAGAAGTCAAGGTAATCATGCGATTTTGACTTCTAACTTTTGACTTTTGACTTTACTTTTACCAACACGGCATGAGATGGCGCGGGGCTTCTTGGCGTTGCGCCAAATCGCGTTGATAGACTAATTTGAGCATTGCAGCGCGATATTCAGCGCTTTCGATCAAGTGCCAGCCCTCAGCTTGGAGTTCGGCTTCCATCGCCGCCCGATCCGACCATTCACGAGCCTCGGCGGCACAGGGAGCGTCGCCCTGAACCGGGGCATAGGCAATTAAGTATTCCACCATAGTTCTGCTCCTTTAAGTGCGTACCAGTGTCAGTATCACTTTCGTCCAGAACAATCACCCCCCTTCTGAAAAAGCAGAAGTCAAAAAACAAAAGGCAAAATTGGCTAATCTATGTTCTATGCTCTTTGTTCTATGCTCTGTTATTGTGCTTCAACGGTGGCAGTTAGCACGCCGTCGCTTACTTCGATTGCCGTAATCCGTTGGCCATTGGCGGCGAGTTGATTGTTGAGTTTGGCCTCTAAGGTTTGGGCCAATTGCTCTGGGTCAAGCAAAAAGCCAAGTGCGCCATCAATTTGGGCATCAACCACATCAATTCGACCATCGGCGGTTACTTGCACGCCTGCTGTTGCTGTGCCAGTTATGCCATACGCGCCAACGGTTGCGCCCAAACGGCCTGGCGTAAAGCGCACCGTCGCACTATCCAATGGGCTAATTTCATTAGGATTGGCCTGCAAAAACTGGTTGATTTCGCTATCGGTCACTTGGACAGTGCCCTGGAACCCAGCAGGAATTTCGCTGTTGGGGCCGCCAAGTTGTTCATCGAGCTTACGATCAATTTGTTGTTCGAGTTGGCCGCCCAAGGTATTGCCTGCTTGCTCGCTGAGCATGGGTCGTAGATAGAAATAGACTCCCAACAAACCACCCAAGACCAAAAAAACCAACACCGTTAGCGTTGTCAAACAACCAAACAAACAACCGCGGCGGCGGCGTGGTGGCGGTGGTGGTGCATAGCCATAGCCATAACCCATAAAACCTCCTGGATCGCGGTTAAACAAAAATGCCCCGTCCTGCATATACATAGGACGAAGGCAAACATAAACCTCGTGGTTCCACCTAATTTCCAAATTAGTAAGCACTAATTTGCTTAAGTTGTCCGGTAGCGGGGACAAATCGCATCGATCTACTAGCCAAGGACGTTCGGCGATGAACTCAGAGGGGGTATTGTTTGGTTCGTGCCAGCAACGCTCGCAATCTATGGCGCTGCTTCCCTGATGGTGTTACCCAAACAACATGGCCTCATCACTGTTCGGCTATTCAATTGTGCTAGATGCTACCATACCTTGGCGCTCTTCGTCAATCAGTCCTGCGAATGAATATCTGTTTATCATGATTATCACCCTTTCGCCCCGCATTAAGGCAGGGAACACAAGGGGCTTTAATCCCCCTGCGTTCCCCTAAATTACAAGTATTGGATTATTCGCGATTTTCCTCTCTAGCCAAAGCTGTTTGAATAGCAGGCTCAATCTAGGGATTAAGGACTAGTGGTTTGGGTAATGGTGCTGGTGTTGGGCGCGGCGAACTGGTTGGCTCTGGCGTTGGGAGTGAGGTTGGCGTATATGGGCAACCATTGCGTGATGGCACACCTGCATGATGCGGACACTCATCACGATTATCAGGAATTCCATCACCATCGCTATCTTTACCTGGTGGTGGTACTGGGGTTTCGGTTGGTGTTAGGGTAATTGGTAGCGCTGTAGGCGTTGCTGTTGGCGTATTGGTTGGTATTGGTGTATTGCTTGGATTTGGTTCAGGAGCTGAGTAAGTGCTGACTTCCTTGCCTAACAAACCCAATAAAACCTTAAATTCAGCGCTATTATTGGGATGCCACTCAAACCGCGCCCGCTCAAACCATTGAGTTATGACCGTATCGCCGTTGGCGTTGGTTTCGGTTTGGGCTTCGGTTAAGGGCAGGCCAAATAATTGCAACGAGCGCTCATAGGCATTCAAGCCATTGATGTTCAGTCCATGGCTTTGCCAATAGCTTTTAAACCCTACGCCTTGGGCTTGATCACAGACATTGTGTCCAGTTTCTTTGAACCACAGACAGCCATCTTTGGCCTCAACTGCTGGCTCAATTATCCGCCCAAGTTGCTCGAGGCGGGTTTTGCCAAGTAGTCCAAGCAGAATTTCGTAGGGCGTGCCAACGTTTTCTGGGTGCACTTCAAAGCGGTTGCGCTCAAGCCATTGCGTATTATAGGTTTGGCCTGTATCACGATTAACTTCATCGGCAGCAGCTGCAAGCGGATAGCCAAAAACTGGCAGGCCACCATTCGCCTCCCAATAATCGCTAAATGGCTCTTCCAAGCAAAAGCCTGTTTGCTCAAAACATAAATTATGCGCAAAACTTGCTTGCGGCCAAGCCCCAAGCACAATTATGCCGATGGCTAATACTCCAATTAGACGACGCATTTTTTTCCTCCAAACGACTAGCGAATCAGTAGATAGACCGATCTCAGTGTGGCCAAACTCGGTTAAGCTAGCTTCTAGCTCTAATGTTTTGGATGACATCAGATCAATCATGGCAAGATTGGTGGCCAAACTATGCCATCGTGTGCTAAATCTGGGAGTATCTAATGGCCAAACGTGAATTTTCGGTTGAACATGAATATAGCTACCCACGCAGTAGCCCAATTCGCTGGATTATAGCGCATGTTTGGCGCTATTGGTTTTTAGCGTGTGTGGTGTTAATCTGTTTTCTTGGTTCGTGGGTAACCTACTCGCAAGCACGAGTGGTCATCGGCGACGTGGCGGCAATGCTCGAAGTGCCATTCGATGGCAGCGTATTGTTGCGGCTCTCGCTGATTATTTTGGCTCTTTTAGTTGCTGATGGCTTTTGTTTGTGGTTCGGCAGTTTGGCTGGCGAAACAATTGCTGCTCGCTTCGAGGCCGATGCCCGTGAAGAGTTATATACCAGTCTGTTGGGCAAAAGCCAAGCCTACCACGACCGCCAACGCGTCGGCGATTTGATGGCCCGCGCTACCGATGATACCAGCCAACTGGCTAGCATGATCGTGCCTGGCAGCACCATGATCTTTGAAAGTATCTTGGGGATTGTGGTTCCTTTAGCCTACATTGCTTTTATTAAGATCGAATTGCTTTTGATTCCGCTTGGTTTTGTGGCTTGCTATATCATCGCAGTACGGCGCTATGTGCGGCGCTTAAACCCAGTTATTGCCGAACAGCGCGAGCAATTTGGTAAGCTCAATGCTGGCCTCGAAGAAACCATCTCGGGCATTGAAGTGGTCAAGGCCAGCGCCCGCGAAGGCTTTGAACGGCTTAAATATCGCCGCCACGCTCGTGGCTTCCGCGATTTGTTTGTGCAACAAGGTCGCATCGAAGCCCGCTATATTCCATTGTTGCTCTTTGGCATTACCTTCGGTTTAACCTTCTTGCACTCGATGATTTTGTTCGATCAAAGTCGCATCACCATTGCCGATATTATTGCGGTCATGAGCTTGATTGGCTTGTTGCGCTTCCCGACATTTATCTCATTGTTTGCCTTTACCTTGGTTCAAACAGGTGTTGCCAGCGCAGGCCGGATTTTGAATGTGATCAAGGAAGAAACCGAGCTTGACGAAAATCTGCAAGGCCATCAAGCAACAATCAAAGGTGAGTTACGCTTTGATCACGTCCAATTTGGCTACGAAGCTCAGCCAATTTTGCACGATGTATCGTTTAGCGTAAAGCCAGGCCAAACCGTGGCGATCGTTGGCCAAACTGGCTCTGGTAAAAGCGCCTTAACCCAATTGGTCAATCGCACCTACGATGTGCAAGCAGGCAGCGTATTAATCGATGGGATTGATGTGAGCGAGTGGAATCTCAATACCTTGCGCTCACAAATCTCCAAAATCGAGCAAGATGTGTTCTTGTTTTCGCGCACAATTGGCGAGAATATTGCTTTTGGGGCGCCCAACGCCCCCCGCGAGCAAATTATCGAAGCCGCCAAGGCCGCCCAAGCTCACGATTTTATTAGCTCGTTTGTTCATGGCTACGATACCGAAATTGGCGAGCGCGGCGTAACGCTCTCTGGTGGTCAGCGCCAACGCATCGCCTTGGCCCGCGCCTTCTTGAGCAATCCACGGATTTTGATTTTGGATGATTCGACCAGCGCCATCGATAGTGCGACCGAAGATCAAATTCAACGTGCAATTCGCGAGGCCCAACGTGGCCGCACCACCTTGCTGATTACCCACCGACTTTCGCAAATTCGCTGGGCCGATGTAATTTTGGTGCTCGATGGCGGACGAATTGTGGCAGCAGGCGATCACGAACATTTGCTGCGCACATCCAACCATTATCGCCGAATCTTTGCCCGCTATGAAAGCTCGTTGCCACCAATTGAACAAGCAGTTTTGGCCTAGAATCCAATGCGCCATCAGTTGATTCTGGTGGCGCATTGCATTTAAGTCAGTTGGAGCCACGGCTGTTCGGTCTGGTTGGCAAATACGGTCACAATATCGCGAATCAATTGCTGTGATTGACGATTTTTGGAGATAAACCCATCAAGCCCAGCCTGATAGAATAATTCTTGGGCTTGCTCATCACGGCTCCAGCCAATAATTTTAGCATCGTCGGCCAAGGCCCGATGCTTAAAATGCTCAGAACGAATTTGTGGCATCAGCTCAGCGATTCCTACGCCATCAGCTAAGCGTTGATCAATCAAAATTAAGCGCGCATAGTGCTGCGGTTGATATTCGAGCCATTGTAATAGCTGAAAACTGGTGCTGCAAATGCTAATTGCTGTTGATAAATTGCATTGCGTTAACAGTTGTTCTGCGCCGCGAAATTGGGTTTTGGCCATAATTTGTAAAACCCGAGTACTCTCCACCAGACACACATTGGCTAACATGCCATGCTCCTTGCTCCAGATCATACTATTCTATTTCTAGAATATTGATATACCGAATCAGCTCTATTGGTGACTTTAGCACCACATAAGGCTGAAAATTGGCTGATTGCGTGATTAATGCGCTTCGATGCTTGAATTGCAGAAGGTGATTGTTTGCGGCGATGCTGCTCTCAGTGAGCTTGATTATAGCATAGCTCAATCTAGCCTACACCCATTTTAATCAAAAATACACTCCAAAAAGATTATTTTGTGTTGATTACTGCGCTCAATAGCCGCTTTTAGGCAAAATCTTCGATTTTTGGTATCAACTTTCGGCTAATTAATAGCTATTAACCAATTTAAGTAATTATGATATCAATATATGCAGATAAATGAGTTTGACACGTTTGATTGTGCTTGGTTGCCTAACCGAAGTTTAGCCCAAACTGCCTGCCAACAGCATTGCCGTACTTTGTAGATGGGCTTAAATTTTGTTAATTAAAACCCTTGACAAATGTTTAAAAATCAGTTAAAGTCTTTGTAATTCCAATGAAATTATTTAGTAACCCTCTGAGTTGGCTAGCATTATGGAACGCTCGTGACGGATGAACTCTCGATAAGCACGAAGGAGTGACGATTATGAATGTGATCCATCGTCGTTTTCGGTTTCTAGCCTTTATCTTAATCCCCGTTCTTGTTATGCTGATGGTCTTGAGTCAGCAAAAGGTTCAAGCTGCCGCCCCAGCCTGGGATGGCAACAATCACGCCTATGCGATTGGCAATCGGGTAAGTTATGCTGGTGGCGAATATGAATGTATTCAAGCCCACACCTCATTGCCCAATTGGAATCCGGTTGATGTGCCAGCCTTGTGGCGCGCGGTTTCACCAAGCAATCCAACCGCAACGCCGAATAACCCAACCGCAACCCCACGGCCTGCAACTGCTACCCCGCGACCTGCGACGGCAACGCCGCGGCCCGGTACGGCAACGCCAACGCCGAATAACCCAACCGCAACCCCACGGCCTGCAACTGCAACACCGGTGTTGCCAACCGCAACCACCACGCCTGGCGGCGGCAAGCGCATCATCGGCTACTTCGCCGAATGGGGCGTCTACGGTCGCAACTATCATGTGCGCAACATCAAAACCAGCGGTTCAGCTGCCAAGTTGACCCACATCAACTACGCATTTGGCAACGTCGTCAATAGCCGCTGCCAATTGGGCGACACCTACGCCGATTATGATCGAGCATATAGCGCTGCTGAAAGCGTCGATGGCGTAGCCGACACTTGGGATACTGGCGTATTGCGCGGCAGCTTCGGCCAATTGCGCAAGCTCAAAGCAGAATTCCCGCACTTGAAAGTGATGATCTCATTGGGTGGTTGGACGTGGTCGGCTGGCTTCTCGGATGCTGCGTTGCCAGCAAACCGCGCTGCGTTCGTCAAATCATGTGTCGATTTGTTCATCAAGGATTCACGTTGGGCCGGCGTATTCGATGGCATCGACATCGACTGGGAATACCCTGGTTCATGTGGTAACACCTGTAACTTCCGCCCAGAAGATACCCAAAACTTCACCGCCTTGTTGAGCGAATTCCGCAGCCAATTGAATGCAGTTCGCCCAGGCTTGTTGTTGACGATTGCAGCGCCTGCTGACCCAGCGAAGATCGCCAAGATTCAAGTTGGCCAGATTCACCAATATCTCGATTTCATCAACATTATGACCTATGACTTGCACGGTGCTTGGGAAGCCAACACCAACTTCCAATCAAACTTATATTCAATTGCTGGCGATCCAGGCCCAGTCTACTCGGTTGACGCAGGCGTAAACGCTTGGTTGAACGGTGGAACTCCAGCGAATAAAGTTGTGGTTGGTGTGCCATTCTATGGTCGCGGCTGGCAAAATGTGCCAAGCACCAACAATGGCTTGTTCCAACCAGGCTCGGCTGCTCCAGCCACCTACGAAGCAGGCATCGAAGATTACAAAGTACTCAAAACCAAAGGCTTGACCCGCTACTCAAATAGCGCTGCTGGCGCTGCTTGGCTCTACGGCAACGGCCAATTCTGGACCTACGATGACCCAGCAGTGATGAAAATCAAGACCGACTACGTGAAAGCAAAAGGTCTTGGCGGCACAATGTTCTGGGAATTGAGCGGCGACACTACTGATGGCGAATTGATCAACGCACTCTATCAAGGTCGCTAGTTTTCAAACTCATATCGGTGAGGCTGAATGGCGCAGGCAGCAATGCTTGCGTCATTTGGTTTTTAACTGGCGATTAAGCTGGTTTGCGGTATGCTTCTTGATTTACCAAGCCTAGCATTTTGTAGCTGGCAAGGAGTGGTGCGATGGCCGCAGAGCATGCATTTGGCAATGAAGCTACGCTTGGTGATGATGAATTACCAGCGTATGCCCCGATGTTGCAAGCATTTCATCGAGCGTGTGCAGTTTCGTTGGTTGCAATTATTGATTCGTTGCCGCTGAATGAGGGCATGGCAGTGCTAGATCTTGGCAGTGGCGATGGTTTTTATTCAGCCCTGCTGGCCCAACGGGTTGGCACAAGTGGCAAGGTTATTGCCGCAGATTCATCGCCCGCCTATTTGAATTTGGCCCAAAACGCGCTTGGCGCGACCAAATTTGCCGAGCGGGTCAGCTTTGAGCAGGTTGATATTCGCCAATTGCCTTGGCCTGACGATCATTTCGATCTGGTTTGGTGTGCGCATAGTTTATATAGCTTGCCCGAGCCGCAAGCAGCAATCGCCGAATTAACGAGGGTAACCAAGCCTGGCGGCTGGGTGGCAATTCTAGAAAATGACACGATGCATCATCATGTGTTTCCATGGCCGCCAGAGATTGAGCTAGCCATTCGCAATAGCCAATTGGCCGATATTGCCGATGAGCCAATTAAGCTGCAAAAATATGAGCTTGGACGCAATTTGCTGGGCTATTTTACCGATGCTGGCTTGAGCGACTGCGCAATGCGTTCGTATACCATCGATCACCAATACCCTTTGAGTGTTGATGAACAAACCTTTATGCACCACTATCTTGTTGATTTGCTGCAACATGTTGATTCACAGCTTGAGCCGACAATGCTATCCGAGGTTGAAACCTTGATTAATCCCAAGAATCCCGACAGCATGTTTAACCAGCCAAGCTTCTATTCGAACCACCTGGAGTTGCTCGCGCTAGGCCGTAAGCCTGCCTCAATGCTTGAGTGAGAGTGCTATACTGAGCATATTCTATCTTGGTGGAGGTTTGGCTTATGAGTGGTGTTCGAATTCGACGATTGGCCAGCGCTGCCCGCCCGCAAGGGATGGATTATGTGGTGCTGATGCCTGGGGCTAATTTACAGTATTTTACCGGCTTGAGCTTGCATTTAAGCGAGCGCTTGGCCTTGGCCTTAATTGCTGCCGATGCCCAGAGCATTCATATTGTGTTGCCAGCCTTGGAGCAACCGCGCGCTTTGGCCGAATATAGCGGCGAGATTGCAGTGCGTTGGTTTCCATGGAGCGATGATGAAGGCCCGATGAATGCCTTGCGCAACGCCGCCGCTGGCTTGATTGGCCGCACGGTTGGCGTAGAATATACGACGATGCGCGTGATGGAATTGCGGGCCTTAGAAGAAGTTGCCGGAATTCATAGCATTGATGCCAGTGCGGCAATTGCCAGCTTGCGCATGCAAAAAGGCAACGACGAAATTGAGCTGATGCGCGAGGCCGTGCGGATTGTTGAAGCTGGGCTTAAAACTGCGATTGAGGCGATTCAGCCAGGCAGAACTGAGCGCGAAATTGCTCGCATGTGGGAAGAAGCAATGCAGGCTGCTGGTGGCGAAGGCCCATCGTTTGCCACGATTGTGGCGAGTGGCCCAAATAGTGCTAATCCGCATCACACCACGGGCGAGCGCCAAATTCAAACTGGCGATCTGGTGATTCTCGATGGCGGGGCTTTGTATCGCGGCTATTGCTCGGATATTACCCGCACGGTGAGCGTGGGCGAGCCAACGGCGCAACAACGCAAATTGTATGACGCGGTTTTGGCGGCCAATCGAGCTGCTTGTGCAGGAGCCAAACCAGGGATGAGCGGTGCGCAAGTTGATCGTTTGGCGCGTCAAGTCATTGAAGATGCAGAATTAGGCCGTTATTTCATCCATCGCACTGGCCATGGCTTGGGTATGGAAATCCACGAACCACCCTATATCGCCAGTACCAACAAAGTGGCCTTGCCCATTGGCACGGTCTTTACGGTTGAGCCTGGTACTTATGTTGCTGGAATTGGCGGGGTGCGAATTGAAGATGATGTACTGTTGACCGCCAACGGGGCAGAATGTTTGACCAACTTTCCACGGGAGCTGATTGTTAAATGATCGTGTTGGCACAAACTATTGCCCAAGATCCACCGCTGTGGGTCATGATTCTAGCACTTGGCCTGGGCAATCTGGTGGGGATTCTGGGCATTTGGTGGTGGCGGCGCCGTTCTGCCACTAGAAAGTAGCATATGCAAAAACGACGTGTTTCATTATGGACATTAGGCTTATTGGTGATTGGTTCGCTGGCGCTGCATGTTTGGACAATTAGCACGCTTTTCCAGGTGCGCTCAACTGCTAGCCAACAACTAAGCCAATTGCAAACTGCGCTTGATGAAGCACGTCGTGAGCCCTTGGTCTATCAAGTTCCAATCAATCAAACAGTGCCGATTAACCTCGATGTGCCAATCAATCAATCGTTGGATATTCCAATCAATACCTCGGTGAAGATTAAAGATACCATCGATTTGCCAGTTGATACTGGCTTTGGCTCGTTGACGATTCCCGTGCCGATTGATGTGACAATTCCCGTTTCGACCAACGTGCCCATTACCTTCAACCAAACTGTGGCAATTTCGACCAGCGTAGCGGTTGATTTGAATGTGCCGATTACGATTGACCTCAACCAAGCCCCATTTAGCGGCTATCTTGATCGCTTGCAAAAAGCGCTCGCCGATGTAGCCGAGCAACTAAAATAATGCTCTATCTGGCCTGCGCGGTCTATTGTGCTACTTTGGCGCTTGGCGCAAGCGTGCAATATTTGCATTTGCGCTTGGGGCGTTGGCGTTGGCTGCATCATGCGCTTTTTTTTGCCACATGGCTCAGCACCGGTGCAGCCGTAGCTTGGGCTTGGTGGTATCAACTGGAACGTTGGTGGTTAGCAAGCTTAATCATGCCAATTCTGGCCTTATTTCCCTTACGTCGCGCTAGCTCGCGGTGGCATCGTTGGCTGGGAATTAGCGGCTTAGGGGTTTGGGCTATGATTTTGGCTTTAGCCAGCGTTTAGTGCAGAATTCGCGATAAAAACAGCTTGGTGCGTTCATGTTGGGGTGCGCCAAACACTTGGTCGGGCGTACCTTGCTCGACAATTGTGCCACCATCCATAAAGACCACTTGATGCGCTGCTTTGCGTGCAAAACCCATTTCGTGCGATACCACCACCATCGTCATGCCTTCGCGCGCAAGGGTCAACATCACATCGAGCACTTCGTTAATCATCTCTGGGTCAAGCGCCGAGGTCGGCTCATCAAACAAAATAACTTTTGGTTGCATCGCCAACGAACGGGCAATCGCAACGCGCTGTTGTTGGCCACCAGAAAGTTTTGGTGGATATTTGTTGGCTTGCTCGGGGATGCCGACTTTTTCGAGCAAGCCACGGGCAACCTTTTCGCTTTCGCTGCGTGAGCTGTTGCGTACTTTTTGCTGTGCTAAACAAATATTTTCCAATACTGTGAGATGCGGAAACAGCTCGAAGCGCTGAAACACCATGCCGACTTCAGCCCGAATTGCATTCAACTCACGTTCTTTGGGCGTAACCTGCTTGCCATCGATGATAATGTTGCCAGCATCGGGCACTTCGAGGTGGTTGATACAGCGCAGCAAGGTCGATTTGCCTGAGCCAGAAGGCCCGACGATCATCAACACTTCGCCGCGATCAACTGTGAGGCTCACATTATCCAAGGCCCGAAAATCGCCAAAAAACTTGCTAATGTTATTGATGCTGATCATTGGTTGGTTAGTTGTGGCAAGTTTAGTGGACATTGCTGCTCATCTTTCGTTGCAACCATTGCAGCAGCAATGACAGCACTAAAGTCATGGTCAAATAGAAGGCGGTCAAAATAAAATAGGTTTCCTCGTATTTAAACGACGAACTAACCGAAAGGCGCGAAACTTGGGTAATTTCGCGCACGCCCAAGACCGAAACCAACGACGAATCTTTGAGAATAGCGATCAAATCGTTGCCCAAGGCTGGCAGCACATTCCGAAAGGCTTGCGGTAAGATGACATAACGCATAGCTTGAGCATGAGTCAAGCCCAACGAACGGGCTGCTTCCATCTGCCCACGACTAATTGATTCGATCCCTGCGCGAAAAATTTCGGCAATATAGGCAGCATAGATCAATACCAGCGCAATAATTGCCCGAACTGTTAGCGATACATTGCTGGCATTTAACCCAAGCCCATTTGATAAGGCTGGCACAATTGCAAATGAAATTGTAAAAATCAGCACCAAAATGGGCACGCCACGAATAAATTCGATGTAGCCAATTGAGAGATTGCGCAAGATAACATTGCGTGAAACCCGCCCCAGCCCCAGCACTAAACCCAAAATTAATGCACAAATAAATGAAATACCTGTGACCATCAAGGTTGTGCCAAGTCCGGTCAGAATCGCTTCGAAGATGCTGGTATATTCAGGGTCGTCGATAATTCGATAGCCCATGTAGGCGATGATCAGGCCAATTGCCACCAGCCACCAGGGAAATGTGCGCCAATTAAAGCGTTTGTTGGTCGGAGGTTGCAGCGAGGTTGAAGGCGGAAGGTCAACAGCCATTCGGACTCCTTGTTGATCCAGAGGCGAGGATGAAATAACTCAGTGGTGCAGCTTGCGCTACACCACTGAAGCTTAAGCACGCTTATTCGGGCAATTTGAATTCGGCGCTGAAATATTTCTTTTCAAGTTCGGCCAATTTGCCGTTTTCGCGCAGCGTTTTGAGGGCTGCATTGACTGGCGCAACCAAATCGCTGTTTTTGGGGAAGATAAAGCCCAATTCATCGCTCTTGATTGGGTCGCCAACCAACTTCAATTGGTCGCTGTTGTTGCCAACATAGCCTTGGCCTGCGGTTTCGTCCATAATTACCGCGTCAACGTCACCGTTGATCAAGGCAGCTACGGCAAATGGGAAGGTTTCAAAGCCTTGGATTCGTGCTTCTGGCAGCAAGCCTTTGGCGGTTTCGTAGTTGCTGGTGCCAGTTTGGGTGCCTAAACGAAATTCGGTTTTGGCGAATTCGTCCATGCTCGCGAAGCGGGTTTCGTCGCTGCGCACCAACAAGCGTTGGTTAATTTTAATATAGCCATCGGAGAAAGCCACTTGTTCAGCTCGTTCAGGGGTAATTGTAATCCCGTCGGCAGCAGCGTCGAATTGACCACCGCTGACCGCTTGGATCATGCCTTCCCATGAAGCTTCTTTATAAACTGGTTTACAGTTCAATTCTGCACAAATCGCATTCCATGCGTCGTAGTCCCAGCCCTCGCCTTTGCCAGTTTTTGGGTTAATGTAGTTGAATGGTGGGTACAAGTTTTCGACGGCGATGGTGACTTCGCGGCCAGCAAGGTCGATTTTGCCAGTCACGGGAGCGGTCGTTGAATCGGTGCTTGAACCAGTTGTTGGTGCAGTCGTTGGGGTTGCTGCTTCAGAGCCACACGCTCCCAGTACCACCAACAGTAAGCTCAACAGAGCCACAAGATTGAGGCGTTTCATCTGTAAGTTCCTCCTGATATAGAGTTGGTATTATACCGTCAATGGCTGGCTTGGTTTACAAGTTTTAGGCCAAAAATGCTATTAATGAGCCATTGTGTAGCGAATCAGATTAACGCAATGGCGCAGAGTTTTCATTTAACTCTGCGCCATTGCGTTAATCGTTATTCTAGTAGCTATTAATGGCCAGCAGCTACGGCAGATTCTGCATTGCCACCTCTGCCAACCCATTTGAGCGGCCAGCCAGGCAAGAACAAGCCAAGCAATAGCGCAACCATCGCAACATAGAAGGTAAAGTGATAGGTTTTTTCAAAGCCCGCCACTTGTTCAGCACACGCGGTTTGAATGCTGCTACGCACTTGGTTTTGTACCTCGGCTGGAGCTTGGGCCACGCCTGCTGGCAAATTATTAGCCGGATCAACGCCTGGGGTTTCGCACAAGCCAAAAGCTGGCGTATGAATCCCAGCCTGAGCATTTTCTGCAGCGCGGGCTTGCGATTGTTCTTGAAATTCTTTGGTTGCAACCGAGGTTGTGCTCGCCAGAATCGTTGCCAACACGGCCACACCAATTGATTGAATAACTTGGCGGGTAGCATTGATCAAGGCTGAGCCACGTGGCACTTTGGGCAAATCAACATCGGAAAGTGCTGTGACGAAGGTTGTTTGAACAGTCATGCCCAGTGCCAAACCGCGCAGCGCTAGCAAGAACATAATCCAGCCAATTGAGGTATCTGCTTGAAGCTGCGAAAGTTGCCAAGTATTCAAAATCAAAATCGCATAGCCAGTGACGATCAACGGACGCGGACCAATTTTATCGTACAAACGGCCAGCGGTCGGTGTTGCAAAACCAGCAGCGATTGCCAATGGCAGCAAAATAAAGCCAGTTTCTAGAGCGGTGCGGCCCCGCAACACTTGCAGATACAAGGGCAACAAAAATTCTGCGCCAAACAAGGCCAATACGCTGACCCAGCCAACCAAATTGGCCATGGCAAAGGTTGGCTTTTTGAATAAGCGTAAATCAAGCAATGGCTCTTTGGCAACGAATAATTCGATTAAGCCAAACAAGAGCAAGCTAATGCCACCGATGATAAACCACATCGTTACATTGCCCGAATCCCAGCCTTGTTCGGCGGCAATCGTGGCGGCGTAGAGCACTGAACCAAAACCAACAGTTGAGGTAATTAAACCCAAAACATCGAGTTTTGGCTTGCCAGTTGGCGGAGTTGGCTTGAGCCAGCGCACTGCCAAACTTACCCCAAGCACGCCAATTGGCACATTGATGAAGAAAATCCAGCGCCAAAGATCGTTATCAACTAACAATCCGCCCAAAATTGGCCCCAAGGCTGGCCCGAGCACCATGGCAATCCCAAATACCCCAAGCGCTTTGCCGCGCTCGTTGGGCGGAAACGCACCGTAGATAAAGGCCGTGCCAAGTGGCGTTGATAACCCACCACCTAAGCCCTGAATTGCCCGCGCAATCACGAGGGTTTCAATCGTTGGCGCAACCCCACACAAAAACGAGCCAAACACAAAAATTGAAAGCCCAATTACATAGGTACGTTTGAGGCCAAACCGATCGGCCATGTAGCCAGAAATTGGCGTGCTAATCCCCAACATCAACACATAAATGCTCAAAATCCATTGCGCTTCGTTAATCGTGGCCCCGAGATCTTGTTGCACAGTGCGAAATGCCACGTTGACGACAGTCGTATCCAGAATCACCATGAAGATTCCGAATATCACCGAAATTAATACCTTCCATTTGTAGTCTAAGCCACCTTTTGGTGATTGCTCTGAATCTTGTGCTGTCGCTGCCATGAAATACCCTCGCAATTAGCCTGTCCAAATTCGTCCACATCAAAAAACAGCAGTCTGTGGGTGCTTGCGACCATGCAAACTACTGCTGATAGATTGCAACTATTTGCTTAGTTAATCTAACTAAGCAAATGGTACGCCGAAAAATTTGTTTGTCAAGCATGATGAGGGATCAGGATTGGATAGGTTTTGGTTATTGGCTTTAATCCACACAAGTTCTAGGCGCTTTTTTGCCTTCAACCCTTTGAGGTTTGACTTTTCCTCGCTCTTCACTCAGGGTTAATCGCGTTTGCTGACTTGGGTTGGCATATTCATCAGGTAGCTAATCGTTACCAGATCGCCAGCTTGCGGATTGGCATACATCACTTCGCTGCCAAGCCGCGCTTTGATCAAACGCTCAGGTTGTTCATCGTGAGCAAACATCACATCATAAAAAACGCTGCCATGTAAGCTAACAGCCTGGACGCTATGAATGACCGCTGGGCGGGTTCCCGAAAGAATCATGAGTTACTCCACTAAGTTGAATCAAGGACGATTAATTATAACGAGTATTGCTTGGTTCAAGGTTAATAGTTGGTTGTGGCGGCGGCATCAATTCAGAGCGCTAAATTTTACCCTTGCTCGTGAATAAAGTTTGGCGCATTGGCTTCCGGATGGCTGCATCTCGCACTTGATAGGCAGTGATTGGGCCAAAGTCTGCTAGCGATTGTCGTTTTGGCTTGGCGGTTATCCGTTATAATGAAGATACCCGCTTGATATTGTTCGGCGTGCGATTGCGAGGAAGCTCCGTGGTTGCTCCCCTATCCACTCTCGATGACCTAATTTTGCATTATGTCCGTGCCTTGGTAGCCTTACCAAGTGTTACTGGCGACGAACCGGCCTTAGAACACGCTGCGCCGCCAATTGCTGATCTTCTGCGCGGCCTTGGTTTTCAGGTCAATGTTCACCCGACTGAAGGTGCGCCGATTATTTTAGCCCATCGATCTGGCAAAAGCGCTCAACGCTTACTTTTTTTCAATCACTACGATGTGATGCCAACGGGCGTTTGGCGCGATTGGTTTCATGAGCCATTTACGCTGGCCGAGCGTGAAGGCCTGTTGTATGGGCGTGGCGTTGCTAACGATAAAGGCAATTTGGCAGCGCGGATTGCAGCAGTGGCCCATATTTTGGCCGAAACTGGCGAATTACCAGTTGGCATTACCTTTTTAATCGAAGGTGATGGGTATAGTGGTAGCCCATCATTAGCCAATTTGATTGCTGATCAAGCTAACAACTTAATTGCCGACCTCGTTGTGGGCTATGGTGGTGGGCTTGATCAGGCGCGCTTGCCCTATTTGTATGCTGGGGTTCGTGGGCGCTTGTTAGTCCGTTTACGCGCTGAGGGAGCCAAAATTCCGATTGGTGCCGATATGGCTACCAGCGTGCCAAACCCTGCGTGGCGGATTCTCTGGGCCGTTAATCGGATCAAAAACGATAGTGAAGAAGTGACGATCGACGGTTTTTACGATGCGGTTGTGCCACCTTCGCGTGAAGCCAATAAGTTGACCCGTGGTTTGCAGCTTGATGAAGCGACGCGGCTCAAAGCATGGGGCATGCCTCAGTTTTTATTCGGCATGAGTGGTGCTGGCCTAGCCCGTGCCGAAACCTTTAACCCAACCTGTAATATTGCCGATTTAACCGTTGATACTGGCCACAGCCCGCCGCCAACCATTCCGGCGAGTGCTGAAGTTCTGATTGATTTTAGCCTTGTGCCAGAACAACGGCCAACTGAAGTTGTGCGTTTGCTGCGTGAGCATTTAAATAGTGCCGATTTCCACGATGTGCATTTAGAAATTGTCAAAGGTGCGTATCCACCAGCCATGAATGCGCTGAGTACACCCTTATTAAATACTTTGGCAACCGCCGTCGAGCAGGTTTATGGCGCTACGCCGCAAGTTGTGCCGCTTGCGCCATTCTCAGTGCCATTACACTTCTTTACCGCAGGCATGAATGTGCCAGCAGTGGCCATGGGTATTCAGCGCTCCGATAGCAATGTACGGGTGATTAATGAACATGTGGCTTTCGCCGACCTAAAATCGATGGCACGCTTGATCGAGTATCTAATTAATAATGTTGGCTAGCGCCGTTCAAGGCCTAGCCTAGGTTGAGCCAATGGCGACCCCTCGCCCGTGTTCCGTGGACGAGGGGAGTCCAGGAGTTTAAGCTACTCGCCAAGCTGCCAACGTTCAATGGTTGCTTGATCTAAGCGGCGTTTGAAATCGAGATAGACTGCATTCGACCAGCCAAAACCTGGCAACGAACCATATTTGCCACCTTCGACCTCGCCTGCTGGATCAACCACGTTATATTTTTCCCACATAGCGTTGGTGCGCTCAAAGACTGTTTCGTTGAGCGAGCACCATGCTTGCATCACTTCGCGAGCCTGTTGCTGATAGCCATAGCGCAACAAGCCTTCAACTACGATCCATTGCAAGGGTGCCCAGCCATTTGGGCTTGCCCATTGATAGCTTGAATGGGTTTTGAGCGTCGTCACCAACCCACCAGCGCGCATAAATTTGGGTAGCCATTGTTCAACAACCTGCGCTGCTTGGGCTTCGCTTGCCCAGCCAGCCCAGAGCGGGTAAAACCCTGCCAACGATGGGTTTTCCAAATCTAGTTCTTCATTAAGATAATTGTAATCGTAGAAAAAGCCGCTGGCTGCATCCCAAAAGACTGCTTGCATGGTTGTAGCGCGTTCGGCGGCGCGGACTTGCCATTGCTCAGCAGCCGCTTGATCATCACGCAGACGGGCTGCTTGGGCAAAATCACATTCGCGCAGATACAAAATACTATTCAAATCAACTGGCAAATGGCTCATCCATTGGCCATTGCAGCGGGTCGAATGATCCCAGCCGCTTTCACAGCAGGCTAAGGTATCAAGATAATTAATATCAAAATAGCGCGACAAGCCGCGATGCACTTGGCGTTGATGCGGGTGGGTGGTTGCGAGCCAAACGCTGGCATGTTCTTGCTCAGCCAAGGCCATCATGCTTTGCAGCCAGGTTGCACAATCAGCATCGCCAGCTGCCTGTTTGCTTTGGTAGGCCAGCCAAATTAATTGGGTGAAAAACGGTGGTTGGCTGCGCGAAAGAAAATAATAGCGGCTGGCGTTGGGAATCACGCCAAAACGCTGGTAGAGATAAGCCATATTTTCGACCATGCCCACAATCGCCGCTTCGTAGCGCGTGCCACCCAAGCCCAAGGCAATAAAGAAACTATCCCAATAAAACATTTCTTGGAAGGTTGGGTCGTGGGTTGGCACCATAAACGTATGGGGCAAGCCAATTAAGGTTTTTCGATCTTCCGGCTGTTGACGAACAAGTTTGTCCCAATAAGTATCGATGTACTGCGTGATTGCAGGCTGTCGCATACGCTTCCTGTTCTTTTTGACTTCTACCGTGTGCTGTAGTATGATCGCGATGCCGCACGTACTTCCGCGCTCCATTGTCCGTTCGGGGCGCGTTTGTATGTTAAGCTATGTTTGAACCACGACGTTCAACTAACCCTTAGGAGGACTCAACCATGGCTGCGCCCATTGACCGCGCACAAATTCTGGAGGCCTTGCGCACCGCCGATACGACGATTAGTTGTTATCTCGATCTTGAGTCGGGGAGTGTTATCAGCATTGATGACACGGCTTCCGACGCTGATACCGAAGCAAAGCGCAACGATATTATGGAAGGCTATGGCGAACGTTTTCGCTATATCTCAGGTGGTCAGACCGGCGCTGATGATGCTGCGGTTCAAGCATGGCTTGATGGCGAAGGCTTATAACCCTTTGCTGCAATGCCAATGACCCATCTATAACCCCAAATGCGTTTTCCAGTGCCTCGTGTTTCATTTGCGTGGATATGGCTGGAGCGATGGATACAAGAAGAACATAGAACGAGTTGGTTCTGTGTTCTTTGCTTTTTAGCTCCCGCAATATGCTCCAATTTGCTCGCTATTTTTAGGAGATCTGTATGGTGAATAGTTATGCTGCCGCCGAAGCATTACTTGCTGAGTGGGTGCAAAGCGAAAGTTTGCGCAAACATTGCCTCGCGGTTTCTACCTCCATGCGTCATATGGCGCAACGTCAACAGGCTGATGCCGAGCTTTGGGCAACTGTAGGCCTGATTCACGACCTCGATTATGAGCGTTTTCCCAATGCAGCCCAATCTCCTACAGCAGAACATCCCTCCGAAGCAGTGCGGGTGCTCCGTGAACTCGGCTGGAGCGAGGAGATTTGTCGCGCTATTTTATCACATGCCGATTATTGCCATGTTGAGCGGATCACGCCTATGGAAAAAACGCTTTATGCGGTCGATGAACTTTCTGGTTTTGTGACTGCTGTGGCGTTGGTGCGCCCCGATAAAAGCGTGCATAGCGTTGAAGTCAGCTCGGTCAAGAAGAAAATGAAGGATAAAGCTTTTGCCCGCGCCGTCAATCGCGATGATATTCTGCGCGGCGCCCAAGAACTCGACGTACCACTCGAAACCTTGATCGAGGAAGTGATTATGGCTCTGCGCGGCAATGCGGTCGCCCTCGGCTTGAATGGAATCTAGCTTTTAACGTAACCGCGAAGAACGCGAAGGATCGCTAAATTGGAATACTTAACTTCGTGTTTCTTCGTACTCTTCGTGGTTAAAAACGTTACATCTTTGAACATCCATTAACATTAGATTGCAGTATACGCTTGTGCTTAAACCACGAAATAGCCCATTCTAATCGCTTAAACGCTCCGCTTAACCCACGAAATTCCTGCTATTTCTGGCATTATCCCTGCTACTCAACCTCTGAATCTGCTCAACGCTGTGCTGTATTTGCCTGCAATACTGCTGTATTGCTGCGTATTTTGCTGTGAATTGATATAAAAGCTGTGTTTTTTAAGGAGGATGGCAAATCATGCAAGAGTTACCGAATCGACTGATGATTGTTTCTAATCGCCTGCCGATTACAATCGCTGAGCAGCCCAATGGCACGCCGCTACTCAAACCTGCCTCTGGTGGTTTGGTTACTGCGCTCGACCCAATTTTGCGTCAAGCTCGCGGCACATGGATCGGCTGGTCGGGAACCAATGATGCTGATCAAACGGTTGATCAATTGCTCGAAGATGCTACCAATTCCATTGGCTATGATATGCATGCGATTCACTTGAGCCAAGAAGAGCAGGAAAAGTTTTATTTGGGCTTTTCCAACGAAATTATTTGGCCATTATTTCACGATTTGCAATCGCGCTGTAATTTTGACCCAAGTTATTGGACAACCTATGAGCAAGTTAATCGTAAATATGCTGAAACCATCGCTGAACATTATCGCGATGATACCTATATTTGGGTACAAGATTATCAGTTGATTAATGTGGCATGTGAATTACGCCAACTTGGCATCGATGCCCATATTGGCTTCTTTTTACATATTCCTTTTCCACACATCGATATTTTTCTCAAATTGCCGTGGCGCGATCAAATTCTCAATGGTTTGCTCGAATACGATTTGCTTGGCTTTCAGACTAATCGCGATTTGAATAATTTTTTGATTTGTGTTGAAGCATTATTGCCTGATGCTGAGATCGATCGTTCTGGTGAATATCCATTAATTTTGCATGCTGATCGCAATCCAACTAAAGTTGGTTTCTTTCCGATTAGTATCGATCCGAACGAATTTCGCGCAGCTGCGCATACCCAAGATGTCGATAGCCTCTATGGCCAAATTCGCGAATCGTTTCCAGCCCGTAAATTAATTCTTGGGGTTGATCGTTTGGATTATACCAAAGGGATTCCTGAACGCTTGCAAGCATTTAGTACCTTGCTCGAAACCTATCCTGATCTTCAGCAAGCAATTTCATTAACTCAAGTAGTCGTGCCAAGCCGCGAAGATATTAGCGAATATGCCGATTTGAAGCAAACAATTCAGCAATTGGTGAGCGAAATTAATGGAAAGTATACTAAAATTGGTTGGGTGCCAATTCATTATATTTATCGCTCGTTGCCCCGCGAAGAATTATTAGCCTATTATCGCGCTGCTCATGCTGCATTAATCACGCCATTAAAGGATGGCATGAATCTTGTAGCAAAGGAATATGCGGTTTGCGGCCCTGATGATGGCGTGCTGATCCTGAGTGAATTTGCTGGCGCTGCAATGCAACTATCTGAACATTCATTGACCGTTAATCCGTATGATCTTACTGGCACGGCTCAAGCAATTTATAATGCAGTCACAATGCCGCGTGCTGAACGAATGGAACACATTAGCAAATTACGCCATTCAATCAATCAATATGATATTTACTGGTGGGTTGATACATTTTTACAAGCCGCTAATGTTAAGCCTTCAGAGTCGGTTGAACAAGCCTCAGGCTTGGAAGCGCGCTAGCTACTAAAGGAGTTATATGCAAAACGATTGGTATAAAGATGCAATCTTTTACGAATTGCATGTACGAGCTTTTCAAGATAGTAATGGCGATGGGAATGGCGATTTTCGCGGCCTGATTTCGCGCTTGGATTATTTGCAAAGTTTAGGGGTCGATTGTTTATGGTTGTTGCCGTTCTATCCATCGCCTGGCAAAGATGATGGCTATGACGTGGCTGATTATTGTAATGTGCATCCTAGTTATGGTACGATGGAGGATGTAGTTACTTTTTTCGAAGCAGCCCATTCCCGTGGCTTGCGGGTGATGATCGACCTTGTAGTTAATCACACCTCAGATCAACATCCATGGTTCCAAGCTGCGCGCCAACCTGATTCGCCGTATCGCGATTATTATGTTTGGAGCGATAATAATCAACTGTATCGCGATGCGCGGATTATTTTTACTGATACTGAACGCTCCAACTGGGCTTGGGATGATCTTTCGGAGTCCTATTATTGGCATCGTTTCTTTAGTCATCAGCCCGATTTAAATTATGAAAATCCTGCTGTGCTCGAAGAAATGTTTAATATTATGCGTTTTTGGCTCGATCGTGGAGTTGATGGCTTTCGGGTCGATGCAGTACCCTACTTGATTGAACGCGATGGCACAAATTGCGAAAATTTACCTGAGACTCATACAATTTTGCGTAAAATGCGTGAATTTGTTGATGAGCATTATCCACATTGTGTGTTGCTCGCTGAAGCGAACCAGTGGCCTGATGATGTGCGCCATTATTTTGGCGATGATGATGAATTTCATATGGCGTTTAATTTTCCGGTTATGCCACGTATGTTTATGGCGTTGCGTAAGGAAGATAGCACACCAATTATTGATATTGTGCGCCAAACACCAAAAATTCCCGATAATTGCCAATGGGCAACATTTTTGCGTAATCACGATGAATTAACTCTCGAAATGGTTACTGACGAAGAACGTGATTATATGTATCGTGAATATGCGGCAGATCCGCGTATGAAAATCAATATCGGCATTCGTCGTCGTTTAGCACCCTTGATGGATAACGCGCGGCGCCGCATGGAATTAATGAATAGCATGCTATTGAGTTTGCCAGGCTCACCAATTATTTATTATGGCGATGAAATTGGCATGGGCGATAATATTTATCTTGGCGACCGCAATGGGGTGCGAACCCCAATGCAGTGGAATGGCGACCGCAATGCAGGCTTTTCCTCTGCCGATTTTGCCCGTTTGTATAGCCCTGTAATTATCGATCCGGTTTATGGCTATCAAGCGATCAATGTCGAAGCCCAAGAGCGAGTCCAATCATCGTTGCTGAATTGGATGAAGCGGCTCATTCGGGTGCGCAAGCGCTATTCGGTCTTTGGCCGCGGCGATATTCGAATTCTCGAAACTCAAAATCGCAAAGTGTTGGCCTATTTGCGCAGCCATTCCGACCAAATTGTGCTGATTGTCAACAATCTTTCGCGCTTTATTCAGCCAGTCGAGCTAGATTTGGCTGAATTTGCTGGTATGCGTTTGGTCGAATTGATTGGCGAAACGCCATTTCCAGCGGTTGCTGAAACTCCCTATTTTCTCTCGTTAGCACCACATGGTTTTATGTGGTTCCGCTTAGAAGGAGCGCGCCTTGCTCTCGACGACGCTTAAACAACGCCTTCAACCACTTATCGCCGTCGAGCGACTGGGATTGATCACCGATATTGATGGAACGATCAGCAGGATTGCGCCAACGCCCGATGGTGCGACAGTTGATCCTTTGTGCCGCGCTGCTTTGAGCCAATTGTCTGAGCATTTGCCCTTAGTTGCGGCAGTTTCTGGTCGGGCGGCCCGCGATGTGCAGCGCATGTTGCAGTTGCCAGCCATGCGCTATATCGGCAACCATGGTTTGGAAGTGTGGGGCCAAGATGGTGGTGTGCTCGTGCCTGCCGCTCAACCGTTTAGCGCTGCGGTGCGTGAGTTCGTGGTGGCGATGGAGCGCTACGAGCTGCCCGAAGGGGTTGTGCTCGAATCCAAGGGCATCACCGCAACCTTGCACTATCGTTTGGCCACCGATCAAGTTGCTGCTGAAGCTTGGTTGCGCAAAGTGCTGGGCGAATTAGCTTCAGCCCACAATTTGATCATTACTGAAGGCTTGATGATTTTCGAGGTTCGGCCACCAGTTAGTTGGCATAAAGGCAGTGCAGTTGGCTGGCTGATCGACGATCAAAAACTTGATGCGGCGATGTTCTTTGGCGACGATTTGACCGATGTTGATGGCTTTCGGGCGATCGCAGCTGCCCGTGAACGTGGCTGCCAAGCTGTGGCGATTGGCGTAATCAATCCAGAATCGCATCCATCGGTGGCCGAAACTGCCGATATTTGTATCGATGGCGTTGGTTCGACCGCCGAAGTGCTGCAATGGATTCTTGAGCAGCGCATGACCCAGGTTCAAGCGACGAACAGTTAACGATTTCCATGCTAAAAGCTCCAATTTATGGCCAATTGCCTAAACTGGCTATGAATTGGAGCTTTTATGATTAAAATGCAGGTGGCACAAAATAATCGTTATCATCGTTTGAGCAGTAGCCTGCTCAAGTTCATGGCGATAGCGGGCTAAAGTTGGCCGAAGTGCAGCATAGATAATTTGGACACTTACAAATCCAATAGTTCCACCGATAAGAGTGTTAATTAGGAATGACAATGGTAATACTAGCTGCATATAAAAAACCATGAAGATACTTGCCGCTGGGACCAAAATCAACATGCTGAGAATCAGTATGCCATAGCCAAGCCATAATAGTGGATTCAGCGTATTTTCTTTAGTTGCCTACTTAATTAATAAACGATGTTGATTTTTAGGATAATCCTGAAGTTCGGGTATTGAGGTCGTTAAAAAGTAGATTTTCATCGATGACATCCTAAATTATTTGAACTATAGGAATTAAAAAGCATGAGGTACAAAATAATCATCATCATGCTGATTTTGTACTTGCTCACGTTCACGGCGATAGTGGGCTAAAGTTGGCCGCAGCGCAGCAATAATAATCGAATTACTGATTAAGCCGATAATTCCTCCCGTGATTGCACCCATCAGCATTCCCATCCAAAGACTATCGAGCTTTGGAAAAAGAAGTATCGCAGTAATGACCCCAAGATAGAGTATAGCGTAGCCAAGCCAAACCTGTTTATTTTTACGATTTGCTTTTAGTGCTTGTTTCCACAGAAGGCGTTTTTGCGGTTTAGCGTAGCCGTCAAGCTCTGGCAGCGAATTAAGTGAAAGATAGAATTTCATTGCTTCTCTCCTGATTTGGTGTTTTTATTATATCCAAGGCAATAGTACGAAGCAATCAGCAGGTAGGTGCAATTTCTATATTGATTTTTTTCAATCTCTATGCTAAGCTAAGCCTAGCTCTAGGCTAACGAACTTCGATCATTGTCCCATCGAAAAAATTCAATCCATTATTATTTTTGGTGGTTGGTGGATTGTTGTTTCAGCTAGATATTGAAAATTTTCAATTCGACAATAATAAATTTTATTCGAGGTATAAGCAATGCATAATCAAACACTAGTAATTGGGTATTTTGCTGGGTGGTGTGGCAATGAATCAGTTTGATTTGAACCAGCTTTGGTTGAACTTAGCCGAGCCATTACGCCGATTTTTAGCTGCACGTTTGGCTGATTCCACTGGGGTTGAAGATTTGGTGCAAGATATTTTTCTGGCTGCCTATCTTAAACGCGAGCAACTCCACGACCCTGAGCGGAGCCGGGCTTGGTTGTGGCAAATTGCCCGCCGCAAACTTATCGATCGCTATCGTAGCCGCCGCGAAACCAGCGAGCTTGATGAAAACGTGGCAGCTGAAGCGCAATCAGCACCGCCGATTTTAGCTGGTTTTGATCAGTGTATGCAGCACATGCTGGCCCGTTTGCCTGCCCAAGATCGCTTAGTTTTGCAGCGTACAGCCTTTGAAGGAATGAGCCAACAGGCCTTGAGCAGCGAATTGGGCTTGTCGTTTTCGGGCACAAAATCTCGTGTTCAGCGCGCGCGCCAGAAATTACGCCTGCTGTTTGAGCAATGTTGTGCCGTCGAGCGCGATGCAGATGGCCATGTTTTGGGTTGTTATCCACAGCCTCAACCAATTCAACTCGTTTAAGCTGCGTCCTTTTGCTAATTGGCCGTCTTTAATAATACAACGCATGTGAAGTATGCAAAGCACATGCTGCAACACTATTTATTTACAGGAGGCCACTCATGGCAACGAACGAACCCACCCAATCGAACAACGACTGCTGCTCAGCAGAAGAACAAGCAACCTGCTGCTCAGACGCTTGCTGCGATTGTTGCTAGCTTTTTATTGACATAGTATAAAAGGCCTTGACATGCTCTATCGTCAAGGCCTTTTGCTATTTAAACGATTACTTAGGGGTTGGTTGGGGCTGGATTTGCTTGTTGATAATAGGTGGTGATCGTTGTGCCAGTTGCGGCGCCACCAAGCGGAATTTGATGATCGAGGCTGACGAATTTACCATTGCGATCAGCCCATAATGCTGGCTTGAGCAAGGCATATTTGGCCTCATCCCACGTGGCCCAATCGTAGCCCAAAAGGCCACCAGTATCGCCAGAATTGGGGTTGAGCACCCAGAAGGTATGGTGTAAATAGTGCTCTTTGATCAAATCGCGCAGAGCTTTCATCCATTGTTCATTGGCACCGCCATCCAAAAAGCCACCCCATTCGCCAATAAACAAAGGCGCAATATTCTCTTCATGAATAAAGAACCAGTTGGGTTGCCAAACATCGTTGTAAAGCGTTTCTTTGGTGAAGCCAGGGTAGAACCACGATTGATTGAACACCAACGGGCCATAATCGTGCGGCGAATAGACCAATTGATCTTGGTTAGCTCCGAGATTGACTGGATAATCGCGCACACCGCGTAAATTACCGCCCCACCAAGTGAAATAGTAATCGTTTTTATTATTTGAGCTGTAATTGGCTCCTGCTTTGGGGTAAACCTCGTTGCCCTCGCACAAGACCAACACATTGGGATTAATTGCCAGAATCCGTTTGCTGGCAGTTTCGCAGACATATTTCCAATTATTGAGGTCGGTGGAATTATCCCATTTGGCAAATTGGCCGCTGATTTGATTATCGTGAGCTGTGCCATGTGGCTCATTTTTAATATCCATTGCGATAACCGTATCATCGTTTTTGTAACGATCGGTAATCCATTCCCAGGCCTGATAAAACTGTTCGCTGGTGATTGAGCCTTTGTACCACAATGGGGCATAATGGCCAGCGTTATCAGCCTCGGCACTGTGCACATCGATCATCACTTTGATGCCAAATTGCTTTGAAAGCAGCACAAAACGATCGAAAATTTGCAGTGAATTCAAGCCTTCTAACTCGGGGTTGGCATAAGTATTGACATTAGGTGCTTTGAAAACCCCAGCCTTCCACTCCAAAATTAATTCGGTCGAGATTGGCACCCGAATAATATTCAAGCCACGCTGGGCGATGCTTTGCAGCATTGTAGTTAAGTTTGCCGACCACAAACCATGAAAAACTCGTTCAGTTGCGTTAAATCCAAACCAATTAACTCCTGTTAGCCAAACAGGGCGGCCTGCACTATCAACAATTTGATTGCCATTGGTATGCAACCAATCGTCAGTATTGTTATTGCCAATTGGCGTGCTGGTAGCCGTTGCAATGTTGGTTGGAATCGCCGTGTTGATTGGGCGAGGTGTGCTAGTGGCTGTTGCAATGTTGGTTGGGCGCGGAGTACTAGTTAATGTGGGAATTGTGGTATTTGGTGGGGTTGTTGGCGTGCTCGTTGCTGGCCGTGTGGTTGGAACAAGCGTATTGGTTACGGTTGGATTGGGCTGATCGTCGCCACAATTGACTCCATTGAGCTTAAACGCCGTTGGCACTGCATTAGTACCACTATAACTCGCTTGGAAGCCAAAGCTAGCGGTACCATTGCTTGGCAAACTAGCGGCCCATGCTGAATTCGCCACGCTTACATTAGGCCCAGTTTGGCTAAGTGTACCATTCCAGAGATTCGTAATTGTCTGATTGCCAGCAAACCCCCAGCTTAGTTGCCAACTATTGAGACCGATTCCAATATTCTTAACGCTTACATTGGCGGTAAAGCCAGTCTCCCATTGATTAGAAATTGTATACGTGACCTCACAGGCTGCGGCGGCGGCAGTGGGCTTGGTGCTTGCAGGCTGACTGGCTAGAACCAGCGCTACGAGGCCACTAAGCATTGCCAGTCTAGTGCGAAACGAACGGTGTTTCTGTGACATACATTGTCCCTTCGTGCTTGAATTGATCTTGCTTGATGCGTTTGCGCATCTGCATGCTCATTATTGAGACCGATTCCTCAAGGTTCGCAAAACCCTTATTGATAATTCTAAAAATACATTAATAGTTTTGATTTGTGAAGCCCTATTTTGGGCAATTGAGCCATAAAAAAGTATATCACCCCTTGGCGGTATAAACCACCGTTTAGGGTGATAACGGTTAAGCAAGAAGTGGTACTAGCCCATCCCCTGTATTACCATGGTAATTCAAGCATATAGGACTAAAGATTGCCGAAATTTGAATCAGCATGATATAGGATGTAGCTGCATTTTCTGCCGGTCGTCGATCAAAGTTGATCAATAACAAGCTTGTGATGGATATGCTGACATCCATGATTTGATGCAGTGTCTTGTGGTCTATATGATTGATATTTGTAGCTTTGATGTGTGAGTGTTCCAGTTTATTGTGCTGCATTACCTAATCGGTACGATTGATTTTTATCGAATGCAGCGATTAACCACTGTGATGCAGCTGTTAGCCCAAATCACTCATTACTTCAGCATTCTTGAACGCGACATGTAGCCATTTCAGAGGAGCAATCGTATGAATTTCTTCCGGTCTCAGCGCAATTATGGGCGGCTTTTACTGGCCTTAATCGTCGTGCTTAATCTTGGTATGGCACGCTCTGCGGCAGCTGCTGGAGAGACCCCTTACGCTAATGCTGTTGATTCAAGCACCAGTGGGGTGATTGTTAATGGTAATAATGCGGTTGGTGCACCAAATGGTACTACAACAACTGTGATTGGTGCGCTTGGCTTAAATTTGACCCTCGATATGGGCTTAAACGAAGAAGGCACTGGCGACCTTGTGGTCTATTATGCTGGGCTTGGCGTACAAGTCACGCCAAATATTCAGTTTCTCAATGGTAGCCGTCAAGTAATTGCTACGGCTCCATTAAGCCTGATTGGTTTATCAATTGGTTCGATTTATTCAACTACCGTAACCTATGCAAATAAGCCTACCCCTTACCGCTATGTCCGCTTTACCTCACTGTTAACTGCATATCAAATTGATGCAGTTGAGGCAAAATCATTCCGCCCCGATAGCGACAACGATGGGGTGAATGACACCGATGAAATTACCAACGGCACTAACCCCCTCGATCCTGATAGTGACGACGATGGCTTGAATGATGGCCAGGAAATCGTCAATGGGACTAACCCGAATAATCCTGATAGTGATGGTGATGGGTTGCCCGATGGTTGGGAAGTCGGCTATACGCTAAATCCAAACGATGCAACTGGCGCAAATGGCGCAGCTGGCGATCCAGATAGCGATGGCTCGACCAACTTGCAAGAGTATCAAAAATCGACCAACCCTAAGAATGCTGATACTGATGGCGATGGTTTGAATGACGGTGCTGAAACGACCGCCGGCACCAATCCGAACAATCCTGATAGTGATAGTGATGGCTTGCCCGATGGTTGGGAAGTGACCTACAGCTTGAATCCATTGAGTGCAACTGGCGCGAATGGCGCAGCTGGTGACCCTGATGCTGATGGTTCAAGCAATCTGCAAGAATATCAAAATGGTACCAATCCCCAAAATGCCGATACTGATGGCGATGGGTTAAATGATAGTGCTGAAGCAGCAATTGGCACGAATCCCAATAATGCTGATAGTGATAGCGATGGCTTGCCTGATGGTTGGGAAGTAACCAACAGCCTCAATCCATTGAATGCAACTGGCACCCAAGGTGCAGCAGGCGACCCAGATAGCGATGGCTCGACCAACCTCCAAGAATATCAAAATGGTACCAATCCGAATGATAATGACAGCGACAACGATGGCTTGACTGATGGTCAAGAAGCGACTTTGGGCACGAATCCCAATAATGCTGATAGTGATGGCGATGGTTTGCCCGATGGCTGGGAAGTTGCAAACACCCTCAATCCATTGAGTGCAACTGGCGCGAATGGTGCAGCTGGTGACCCTGATACTGATGGTTCAAGCAACTTGCAAGAATATCAAAATGGAACTAACCCAAATGATAATGACAGCGATAACGATGGCTTGACTGATGGTGAAGAAGTTAGTGCTGGCACCAACCCAAATAATGCCGATAGCGATGGTGATAGCTTGCCCGATGGCTGGGAAGTCAACCATGGCTTGAATCCATTGAGCAGCACGGGAAACAATGGCGCAACCGGCGATCCCGATGCTGATGGCTCGAATAATGCAGCCGAATATGCAGCAGGCACCCATCCAAATGATAATGACAGCGATAACGATGGCTTGAATGATGGCGCTGAGGCTGCCTTAGGAACCAACCCGAATAATGCTGATAGTGATGGCGATGGTTTGCCCGATGGCTGGGAAGTCAACAACAGCCTGAATCCATTGAACCCAACTGGCACCCAAGGTGCAGCAGGCGACCCCGATGCTGATGGCTCGAATAACCTGCAAGAATATCAAAACGGCACCAACCCAAATGATAATGACAGCGATAACGATGGCTTGACTGACGGTGAAGAAGCCACATTGGGGACGAATCCCAATAATGCTGATAGTGATGGCGATGGTTTGCCAGATGGCTGGGAAGTCGATAATGGGCTTGATCCCTTGAGCGGCACTGGTGCAAATGGTGCAGCAGGCGACCCCGATGCTGATGGCTCGAATAACCTGCAAGAATATCAAAATGGCACCAACCCAAATGATAACGATAGCGATAATGATGGCCTGAATGATGGCGCTGAAGCTGTGGCTGGTACTGATCCAAATGATAGCGACAGCGATAATGACGGTTTGCCTGACGGCTGGGAATTGAATAATGGCTTGAATCCATTGAATCCTAATGATGCTGCTGGTGACCCTGATAACGATGGCTTAGATAATGGCGCTGAATTTGTCAATAATACCAATCCCCAGGTTGCTGATAGCGATGGCGATAACTTGAACGATGGTGATGAGGTCGCAGCAGGCACCAATCCAAACGACAGTGATAGTGACAACGATAGCTTGCCTGATGGTTGGGAAGCCGCTAATGGGCTTGATCCATTGAGTGGTACTGGCGATGATGGCGCAGCAGGCGACCCCGATGCTGATGGCTCGAATAACGCTGCCGAATATGCCAACAACACGAATCCAAATGACAATGACAGTGATAACGATGGCTTGACGGATGGTGAAGAATCTAGCCTGGGGACAAACCCAAATAATGCTGATAGCGATGGCGATGGCTTGCCCGATGGCTGGGAAGTTGATAACAGCCTTGATCCATTGAGCAGCATGGGCGATGACGGCGCAACAGGCGACCCTGATGCTGATGGCTCAAGCAACTTGCAAGAATATCAAAATGGCAGCAATCCTAATGACAATGACAGTGACGACGATGGATTGAATGATGGCGCTGAAGCTTTGGCTGGTACTGATCCAAACGACAGCGATAGCGATAATGATAGCTTGCCCGATGGCTGGGAGGTCAACAACAATCTTGATCCATTGAGTGGGGTTGGTGATGATGGGGCAGCAGGAGATCCCGATGCTGATGGCTCGAATAACCTGCAAGAATATCAAAATGGCACCAACCCAAATGATAACGATACCGATAACGATGGCTTGAATGATGGCGCTGAGGCCAGCGCTGGTACTAATCCAAACGATAGCGACAGCGATAACGATAGCTTGCCTGATGGTTGGGAAGTTGATAATGGGCTTGATCCATTGAGCAGCACTGGTGATGATGGTGCAGCTGGCAATCCTGACAATGATGGTTTGAATAACGCAGCTGAATATGCTAATAACACGAATCCAAACGATAGCGACAGCGATAACGATGGCTTGCCCGATGGCTGGGAAGTAAGTTATGGGCTTGATCCATTGAGCAGCACTGGTGATGATGGTGCAGCTGGCAATCCTGATAATGACAGTTATGACAATGCAACAGAATTTGCCAATGGTACTAGTCCAATAGTCTTTGATGCACCTGTAGCAACCAATACACCAGTCCCAACAGCAACCGAGGTGCCAACGGCGACCGCGACCGAGGTTCCAACGGCGACCGCGACTGAGGTTCCAACCGCAACGGCAACTGAGGTTCCAACGGCAACGGCAACCGAGGTGCCAACGGCAACTGCTACTGAGGTGCCAACGGCGACGGCGACCGAGGTTCCAACGGCGACCGCGACTGAGGTTCCAACCGCAACGGCAACTGAGGTTCCAACGGCAACGGCAACCGAGGTGCCAACGGCAACTGCTACTGAGGTTCCAACGGCGACGGCAACCGAGGTTCCAACGGCGACGGCAACCGAGGTTCCAACGGCGACGGCAACCGAGGTGCCAACGGCAACTGCTACTGAGGTGCCAACGGCAACAGCAACCGATGTGCCAACGGCGACGGCGACTGACGTCCCAACGGCGACGGCGACTGACGTTCCAACGGCGACGGCAACGGAGGTTCCAACCGCAACCGCGACTGAGGTTCCAACGGCGACGGCGACTGAGGTTCCAACCGCAACCGCGACTGAGGTTCCAACGGCGACGGCGACTGACGTCCCAACGGCAACGGAGGTTCCAACCGCAACAGCAACCGATGTGCCAACGGCGACCGCGACTGAGGTCCCAACGGCAACGGCGACTGAGGTCCCAACGGCAACGGCGACTGAGGTCCCAACCGCGACGGCGACTGAGGTCCCGACCGTAACCGCAACAGCCACAGCGATTGCAACTGCGACCGCAACGTCGATTGCGACCGCAACGGCAACTAACGTACCGACGGCAACGGCAACGGCAATTGTAACGGCAACGGCAACCAATGTGCCAACGGCGACCAGTACGAACGTGCCAACGGCAACGGCAACGGCAACCAATGTGCCAACCGCGACCAGTACGAACGTCCCAACCCAATTCAAGATTTTCTTGCCAATCGCAATGAGAGGCGAATAAATCTGCGCAAGCTCAGCCGCCCTGTTTGTTCAACAAACAGGGCGGCTTTTTATTAAGCGAGATTTTTATGATACAGTTCGAGATGCGGTGAGCATGGTTCTCAGAATCTATTTAGGAGGTCTTTGTGATCGATCGCATGTTCCTTTCGCCGACTATTCACATGCATATGGGGTCGCTTGTGATCATAGTTAGCCTTTTGGCGATGGGTTATACCTGTTGGTTGGCTTGGAAAGGTAAGGAGCTTAATCGCTGGGCGAATGTGGCGATTATTAGCATGCAACTGGTGATTATGATTCAAGCGCTGTTGGGGATTAAGTTGCTTGATCAAGGGCTTGGTGTGGTGCAGCTATATATTCATTATGTCGGTGGACTAGCGCCACTTTTCTTTTGTTCGCTGTTTTATTGGATTCCAATTGCCCGCCCGCAAATCAAAACTCGCTTTGCAGCAGCGGTCACCGTTGGCTCGTTTTTGTTTGTGATTATGACGTTTACAATTGGCCAGGCCTACGTGCGCGGCACGGTTTAATTGATCATTAGCCTCTCATAGGATCAAAACTATGAGAGGCTTGCTTGTAAATCTTGGCTAAAGCTGTTCGAGTTGGCTACGAGTGCGCTCATTATTCAAATTGCCAGTGTTGAGCGTGGTCGCTGGCTCGAACATCATCAACCAAACTTCCTCGGTTTCTGCTACTGGACAATGCTCTACTCCACGGGGCACAATCAACATCTCGCCTTGATTCAGCACTTGGTCGCCATCACGCAGTTGCATGCGCAAGCGGCCTTGCACCACGAAAAATAATTCATCTTCATGCTCGTGATGATGCCACTCGAATGCGCCTTGAAGTTTTGCCAATTTAACTTGTTGACCGTTAAGCTCGCCAATTACCCGTGGATTCCAATAATCGTTGAAGTGACCGAATTTCTCAAGCAGATTGATGACTGCTGGCATAGCTTGGCTCCTTACAGCGAATGCGCTGGTTAAATGATAACCAGACGAATACCATTCAATATCCGTCTGGTTGCTGATTGAGGTTAATGCTATTTGGATTGTTGGGCAAGTGGCAAGTATTGGGCTGCTAAAGCTGGTTTTTGCCAAACTTCGACATAATCAACTTCGAGCAAGCCATTGCCCGCCACAATACTATCGACGGTTGATTGTTTGACCCCGAAGTAGGCACAGCCTGCTGGTAATGGATTGCCAGTACAGCCATTGTAGCCAGCGGGATATTCGCCGCCCAAAGCCAAGTTCAAGATGAAGAATTTGGGATTGTCATACGTCCATTGACCATAATCGGCAATGATTTGGGCCCGAGTAAAGCTCAGAATTTCACGATCGTCGACGAACCATTTGATAAAGGTTGGGTCCCATTCGACGGCGTAGGTATGCCAATCGCCAGTGGTTTGGCCTGCTGGCAAATTGACTAAGCCGCCAGCCGAGCCAGCGCCCCAGTAGCCTGGGCCATGCAATGCGCCTGATGTCCAATTGCCATAGCCAATATTTTCCATAATATCAAGCTCGCCGTTGCCAGGCCAGCCAACTTGATTAATATTTGCGCCCATCATCCAGAAAGCTGGCCAGTAGCCTTCGCCAACTGGCATTTTCATACGCGCAATCATCTTGCCATATAAGAAACTTTGGCGGCCTAAGCCGAAAATTCGGCCTGAGGTGAAGGGATAGCCATTGGCGGTTTCTTTGCGGGCAGTGATTTTCAGCGTACCGCCGCTAACCGCGACGTTGTTGCTGGTATATTGTTGCTGCTCGCCATTGACATGCACATCGTTATCGTAGGCCCAATTGCTCATGTTCAAGCTATTGCCATCGAAATTTTCGACCCAAACCCGACTATAGCTCCCAGTCAACGGCGCTGGGGCTGGATCGTAGCTAGGATTGCCAGCATTACAGCCGTAGACTTCCAATTCCCAGATCGAATAGCCATACTCGGTAGCTTTTTTGGTCATATTGATGCGTAAATAGCGCCCAGTAACCGGGGTTAAATTGTAGTCGTTGTTAGTTTGGGTATTGCCAACCACGCTGCGTAGCGTCGTCCAATTGCTGCGATCATTCGAGATTTGAATTTGATAATCGGCGGCGAAAGCTGCTTCCCACAAGATGCGCACGCGATTGATTGTGGCATTGGTTGAACCTAAATCAACATACAACCAAGCATTAACTGGGCCACTTGGATACCAGAGATGGCTCCAGCGTGTGGTCGTGGCATTGCCATCAACCGCTTGGGCTGGAGTTGAAGTTTTCGATTCATAAAACCAAGCATAGGCTGGTTTGTTCAAGGCAATGTTGCTTGAAGTTGGGCAGCTATTTGGAATTGTGGTTGGTTGGGCGGTTGGCTGAACCGTTGGTTGAATGCTGCCACTATAAACCTCAACCTCAAACAACGAAATGCCATATTGAGTAGCACGAGTGATGCTTTCGATTCGTAGATAACGACCTGTGCCACTGATGCTCAAATCGTCAAGATTGCCATCGCTATTGCTGATGGTTTGGATGGTCGTCCAAGTGCTGGCATCGTTGGAGGTTTGAATGCGGTAGCTGCTGGCGTAGGCTGCTTCCCAACGCAAAACAATTCGATTGAAGCTTTGCACGCTGCCAAGATCAACCCGCAACCATTGACCATCGGCAAAGCTGCTGCTCCACCGAGTATTCAGGTTGCCGTCGAGTGCCAACGCAGCCCTAAAATCGGCATTTTCGTTACTTGAAGCAAGCGCGGTTTTGCCCAACGCTAGGTTGGTTGCGGCAAATGTGCTTTGGGGCTTGCTCAAAAACAGCATTGGGCTGAGCAGCAAACAGGCCAATAAGGCCAAGCGTGATCCACCACGAACAGAAAAGCGTCCATTTAAGAACATCGTTGGCGCTCCTTTGATCAAAAGACCAATACTTATTCCACTGAAAGTAATTAAAACACGTTAAGATATATTCATGCAAGGGTTTTAACCAAAGATGACTTGAAATTGCTGTTTGAATAGCTAGCTAGAGCTACCTTTTGCTCTATCGGCGTGTGAAAGGAGTGTTATGGATAGCTACGATAGTGTGGTGATTGGCAGTGGACACAATGCCTTAGTTGCAGCAGCCTACTTGGCGCGGGCAGGCAAATCGGTGTTGGTGCTCGAAAATAACGATCGGATTGGCGGGCTGGTTCGGACAGAAGAATTAACCTTGCCTGGCTTCGAGCACGATGTCTATTCCTCGGCGCACCCGCTTTTTACGACCAGCCAAGCCTATGCTGAGCTTGGCGCTGAGTTAACTGCCCGTGGGTTGCGCTACATCAACACCGATATTCCAACTGGCGTATCGTTTAGCGATGGCAGAACCGCGATTTTACCTCAAGCATTTGAGGCTATTTTGGCCGAGGCTGAGCGCTTAGCAGCGGGCGATGGCGCAATCTTTGGCCAAATGCTTGGTTCATTCAACCCCTATGTTGAGGATGTATTTCGCTTGTTTGCGCTGGATTTGCAATCGCCCACGGCGCAAACGATTATTCAACGCTTGCTGCATAGCGAAGCAGGGTACTCGCCATTTAGTAAGTTGCTGTTTGAAACAGCGCGCCATGTGGTCAGCCCATTTCAATCGCCAGTGATGCAGGCCATGCTTGCGCCATGGGTCATGCATCTTGGCCGTAATCCTGATGAAATTGGCAGTGGTTTATGGGTATATCTGATTGTGTTGGCGACGATGGGCGCGGGCATGGCCACGCCTGAGGGTGGGAGTGAGCAATTAGCTGTGGCTTTGGGCCGTTTAATTAGCGACCATGGCGGGGTGATTCGCACGCAAACCGCAGCAACCAGAATTGTGCTGGCTAATGGCAAGGCCAGCGAAGTCCATACCAATACCGGCGAGGCCTTCAAGGTGCGCGAGCATGTGATTGCGTCGGTCAATCCTGATCAGCTCTATTTGCGTTTGTTAGCAGATACGCCGCAGCCGGATCATGTGATTCAGCAAGCAACCAATTATCGTTATGGGCGCGGTTGCGTGCAAATTCATTTGGCGCTCAGCGAGCCGCCACGCTGGCCTGATGCCCGTTTCAATCGAATTGGTCAGCCGCATTTAACCGATGGCTTGAATCAATGCACCTTGGCAGTTGCCCAAGCAATGGCTGGCTTGTTGCCGAGTAATCCAACGTTTACTGTGGATTGCCCAACCAACCTCGACCCAAGCCGGGCGCCAGCAGGTAAGGCGATTATGCGGGTGCAAGTGCTCGAAGTGCCATGTCGTCCGCTTGGCGATGCTGCTGGCCAGATTTCGGTTGGCGATGGCACATGGACTGGTGATTTAACTAAGCGCTTTGTTGAACGCATTTTGGCAATCGTTGAACGGCATATTCCGAATATTCCAGCGAGTGTTTTGGGCATGAACGTGATTACGCCAACCAATTTGGCCCAATTTAGCCCCAATCTTGGGCCTGGCGATCCCTATGGCGGTGCGCATGATCTGGCGCAAAGCTATCTGTTGCGGCCAATGCCAGCCCAACCAAGCCACCAAACCTTGGTACCCAATATTTTTATGCTTGGGGCTGCAACCTGGCCGGGCCATGGAATTAATGGTGGTTCTGGCTATATTGTGGCCAAGCAATTGTTAAGTTAATTGGCTCGGCGGCGCTGTCGCTGCCAACTAATGCCATGCCAGAAGGTACGCAAACATGCCAACCATGCGATCCCGCCAATCCAGCCAGCGCTAATATCGGTAGGATAATGCACAGCAAAAACCACCCGTGAGATGCCAATGAGCACTGCCATTACAGCCAAGCCACTAATAAGGCCCCAGCGCCGTTGTGGGCGCTGGCCATAGCTGAGGACAATCGCCAAACTGCCGTACCATGCTGCTGCTGCCATAGCATGGCCACTGGGAAAGCTATAGGTGCTAATCTGGTAGGCTGGCTCGAAGATGCTGGGCCGTGGCCGCTCGAAGCCCTGTTTGAGCACCGTCATCCAAATTGCTGCACCAAGCAGGGCTAAAACAATTAAGCTTAGGCGGCTGCGCCATGCTGTTGGCTTGCGCCGACACAGCCAATAACCAACGAGCAGAGTTTGGAAACTTAAACCATAGAGCGTGCCAATCCAAGTTGCCAGATAAAATATTGGCGTGAGATATGGTGCGTGGCTGCGCAACCAAAACCCACCAGCCAAGCCATTAAGATCAAATTGATTAATGTCACTATTAATAAAGCCAGAAAGCCACCAAAAAATGGCAATCAAGCAAGCAGTGGCAGCGGTAGAAATCAGGATTGCGCGCAAACCGCCGATTGCAGTTTCGGAAACATCTGCTTGCCACGTATCGTTGGTTGGTGATTGTTGCATCGAATCGAACTCCATTAAGTTAGCTGGTGGGCCTCTATAGCAGGCTTAAGGCCAACAAAAAAACCACGGAGCCGAGGAATTGGCTCCGTGGTTGTTCAATACTGCCGAGTATGACTAGATCCGGCTGCGGCCCCACCCAAGGTAGAGACCTGCCCCGATTAGCACGATCGGCACCCATACCATACCAAGACTTAGTAAACCTGGCAAGGTGGCAATCGCGATGATCGTACCAACAACAAACAAAATCGAGGCCGGAATAAAGCCCCAAAAGCCGTTGGTGCGGAAGAGTGGCTTACCAAGCAGGCCAATTGACCCGAAGCCCAAGGCTAAGCCCCAGACAACCGACAAGCCATTGGTGAGGTTGGCAAAGGGAATCCCAACTGCAAGTCCAGTCAGAATTGCCGCAGGAATGAAAAGCCCAAATAGGCGTTTAGCAAAGGCAAAGAAGAAGAAACAGCTGGCAATCGTAAATAAGATCATGGCTGGAATGAATGCGTCGGTATCGATCCCAAAGTCGGCACCGCCCATTAAACGAGCTAAAAACCATAACACCCCAAACACAATCAAGCCAATTGCGGCTATCCCGCGTGAATCGCGCTGCGTAGTCAGTTGATCTAAAAGTTTGTTGCTTGGTGCTGGTTGATTGGTTTGATAGATTGGATATTGAGCTTGAGCAGCCTCGATTTGGCGTGCGCGTTCGGTATCGTGATCGGTGTATGGTTGCATAACTTCCTCCTATGGTTTTGGCCTCGATTGGACGCCAACAAGTTCATAGTTGTTGCAGCACTATGAATGATTATGAAATTAAGGAGTTTTTGGCTTGACCTGCTTTGTATAATAGCTTGCACCAGACGTTTTGGCTATATCCAGTTTGCCGATTAACAGCATTGTGCTTAATTGGCGCTGCTTTAGGGATGTTATGCGCTTGATCTCGGTTCGTTGGTTGCTGCTATTCAGCATGCTGGGTTTGTTTGGGCTTAGCTCTTTAAAACCGATTCAAGCCCAAATTCCTGCGCATGTTTCGCACGCTCGGGTTGCTGCCAGCACAAATATGTTTAATTGGGATACGTTTCAGCCGATTCCCTTGGCTCGTTTTGAGGCTGGCGGGGCAATTGTGGGCGATAGCTTGTATGTGATTGGCGGGTTTTATACCAACCAAGTGCAAGCAACAGATACGGTTTTTGCCTACAATATCAGCACCAATCAATGGCGCATCTGTGCCAATATTCCTGAAGCGATCACCCATGCGCCTGTCGTTGCCGATGGGGATTTGATTTATGTGCTTGGTGGCTATATTGGCGATTCGCCAGGCGGCAGCACGCAGCATGTCTGGGTTTACAACACCATTACCAATGCATGGAGCCGTGGCCCAGATTTGCCAGAAGATCGGGGCGCAGCTGGCGCAACCAAGTTGGGCCGCGAGATTCACTTTTTTGGTGGTGCACATCGCCGCGATCGCCAGCTCGAAGAATGGGATAGCGACCAGCATTTTGTGCTTAATTTGGATAGCCAAGTTTGGCGCACAGCAGCACCCATGCCCAACGCTCGCAATCACCTTGGCGCGGCGACGCTGAATGGCTCTGTATATGCGATTGGCGGCCAATATTTAGCCGCTGAATCGACGAGTAGCCAAGTTGAAGTTGATCGCTATGATCCCGTTAGCGATAGCTGGACGCGGGTGGCCGATTTGCCCAAAGGCCGTGGCCATATCACCTCATCGGTGTTTGAAGTTGATGGCCGAATTATGGTCGTTGGCGGCTCAGTCAATGGCGGCGATTACGGCTTAGCTTCTGCCGATGTGATGCTCTATGATCCCAATGACAATGTTTGGATGAAATTAACCTCGATTCCCGGGGTGCGCAAAACTCCGGTTGGCGCAGCCTATGGCAATAAAATTTTGGTCACAACAGGCGGCTACGTACCCAACCCAGAAATGTGGATTGGCCAGCTTGAAGATCATTGGGAATTAGCTCGAACCTTGCCAATCTCGCTGGGCGAGGCTTCTGGCGGGATTATTGGCAATAAAATGTATTTGGTTGGCGAGAGCAACGGGGCCACGGCGGCCTTCGATCTTGGGGCAAACTCGTGGAACGCTGGTTTGGCCCAGCGCCCGTATAAAAGCCATAGCCACAGCGCCCAAGTTTGGAATCAACGGCTCTATTTGTTTGGCGGCGCAGGCACAAGCGCTGGCAAAGTCCAAATCTATCAACCTGCGAGCAATACTTGGTCGCAAGGCGCGGCCATCCCATTTGCCACAATGGCTGCTAGTTCTGCATTAATTGATGAAAAAATTTATGTTGCTGGTGGGATCGTGAGTGGCAATACCTCAAATTATCATGCAGTGTACGATCCAGCAACCAATACCTGGACTTCGTTGCCAACCATGCCCTTGGCCCGCAATGGCGCTGCTGGCGGCACTGATGGACGCTATTTCTATTTGTTTGGTGGGCGCGCCAGTGGCACAACTGGGGCGGCCAGCGCCGATGTGCAAATCTATGATCCACTTAGCCAAACCTGGACGAGCAGCGCCAGCGACCAGACAATTCCGCCGTTGCCGCAAGCGCGAGCTGATTTGGGCCAAGCAATTTGGTACAAAGGCGAATTTTATCTGCTGGGCGGCGCCGATCAAGCAAGCGTCAGCGATAGAGTTGATGTGTATAATCCTGTAACCAAAACCTGGCGCAGCGTGGCCGCCATGCCTACAGCGCGCCAAGGTCATGCCCCAATGTTGGTTGGCGGACGGATCTATGTGCCTGCTGGTGGAACCCAAGCTACGAGCAGTCAATCGCGTATTTTTGAGGTCTATAATCCTGGAGCTGCTACCCAAGCGCCTGCAACAGCCACCCCAACCGAAATACCGACGAATACGCCAACCAATACTGCGACCAATACGCCAACTAATACGGCAACCGCAACTAACACGCCGACGAGTACGGCTACGCCAACCGCGCTACCGACGAATACTGCGACGGCTACGCCAAGCGAAATACCGACAAATACGCCAACCAATACTGCGACGGCGATGCCAACTGTGCTACCGACCAACACGCCAACCGCCACGTCAAGCGAAATACCGACGAATACGCCAACCAATACTGCGACGGCGATGCCAACTGAATTGCCAACGGCGACAGACGTGCCAACTGCAATCATAACGAATCCAGCAACGGCAACGATTACTACCATTCCAACACATACGCCGACCGAGCTGCCAACTGCAACCTTTGAGCCGACCCAGCCAATTAACCATCGAACCCAGATCTATTTGCCGTGGGCAAGCAAGTAGCCGAGGGACGTTGCCGCACCCGCATTCTGGATTAGCCTAATACATGCCAAGCAATTACCGCCCAATCGACGATCACGATTGCCAGAAAGGTGCTGCTAAGGCAACAATGACCGATGATAAACAGCAAGCCTGCTGGCCAATCGCTATGTTTGAAATAGCTAAAATCGACCACAATTCTTGCTGTCCAAAAAAGCCCGTTGAATGCGACCAGGCCTAAGGCCGCTGCTTGGCCTTGTAAAATATCGGTTTTGAGCCAGGCCAATAAGCAGCCAAACATCACGATGCAAAGCACAATAAAGCCACCATACGTCCACATAATTTTGCGATTGAATGGGGTTAATTGCGCAAGATCGCTGTGCCAATTGAGCCGTTTGGGCACTTGAAAACTCGCGATCAAAATTACGCCATGGGCTACTGCTGCCAAACTAAGGCCCCAGCCCAAATACCAATCAAGCGTTTGGCTATGCAAAAGTTGCTGGCCCCAATTCAGCGCTGGAACAATCAGCGCTTGGCGAAATTGGTTATGAAACAGCCATGGCAACGGCCCAAGAATCGCCAGCCATGTCCAAATGCGTAAGCACCATGCTGGCCAGCGTTGGGCCAAATTAAACCTACGTTCAAGCAACATTAGCCCAGCGTGCAGGCCAAAATAAGCTAGCGGTTGGCCCCAACCAGCTTGGGCCGGATAGCTCAAACCAAATTCGTGGAAAATCCCCGAGAGCAGAAACATGCTAAGCAACATACTTGTTGCGCCAAAGCGCGCGAGCGGGCGCAAAAAAAGGTGTTTGTTCATTTCTACAAAGGCCGTATTCCAGCGCACGCTCCAGAAATCGCGCAACGAGCGGCTGCGCAATGGCTGACGAAATAATGCGGCAACTGACCAGCCCCAATACCATAAGCTGGCATTTAACCAATGGGCAAGGCCAAAATGCCCAAGCCCCAAAATACTGAGGATGAACACCCAACTTGCTAATTCTTGGCCAAGCCATGGCGAAAGATAGGCGCTGAGCACCAAGCCGCAACTCCCAGCCATCACCCCAACCCAACCTTGAATAATCGTTGGCCCAAGCTCGCGCTGAAGCTGGCGGCGTTGGCGAAATGGCGCTGGATTCATGCCCGGCCAGATCGTCATAAACAAGCCCAAACCCAAGCGCGAATAGCGCCGCAATTCTTGGCGGGGGAGCTGTAAAAGCACCGTCGCTTTGAGCAATAAAATTAATCCAACAGTGCTGGTTATTAGCCGTTGCCATGCGGCCAAATCTGCTGCCAAGCATAAACTGAACGCTGCGCCAGCCCCCAAGATGCTCCAACTTGCGCCGTAGCGCCAGCGATTGGGTAGATACCAAGCACTCGCGATAATGCCAACCCAACAGCTTGGCCAATACATCCACCAGATTAATGTTTGCATCGTAGCCTCATTTGCTTCAAGCTTATTAACCTAAGCTGAGCATAAGGCCACGTTGTTACGTAGCTGTTACAAGCTTATTGGGCTTGGTGCAGAAAATCGAGCACCAGTTGATTGAATAATTCTGGATTATCCATGTTGGCGCAATGGCCAGCATTTGGCAACAACTGGTGCGCTGCGCTTGGCTGACGCTGCTGCCATTCGCGACCTGCTTGCACAATAACCGCCTGATCATGCTCGCCAACCAGAATCAATAATGGGTGCTTGGGTGCTGTTTGGTTTGGGTGCATCAGTTGATTAAGTTTGCTCATTAATCGAAACGATGAGCGTGAAAAATGCTGCATGCGTTGATAAAATAAGCTTTGGCCTGCTGGATACAACACGCTGGTTCGGGCAACATAGCGCCGAAAACGCTCCATCGAGAATATCACTAAGAAAATCCATTTCAGCATTTCTTTGCGTTGCGCCCGCATAATCGCTCGTTGATCGCCAAAAATGCTATAGCCACCAACCACAATTAGGCTTTTGACCAAAGCAGGGTAGCGATAGCCAAATTCTTGCGCGATGAGGGAGCCAAGCGAAACTCCCAACACATGCGCTTGTGGCTGGTTTTCTGCTTGCAAAATTGCCGCCACATATTCTGGGGTACGCTCGATCCCAATCAAGCTTTGGCTTGGTTGCGAACGGCCATGGCCAGGTAGATCGAGTAAGATAACATAATAATATTTGGCAAACATTTCAATCTGCTGAACAAAACATTGATGATCACCAAACGCTGGATGAATCAACACCAAACTTGGGTTGCTGGGATTGCCCAAGGTGTAGTAATGCAGCTTGAAGTTGTGCAATGGCATTATTTTGGCGTTTAGCGCATCATTCATGGCTCGTTTCCTCAAGCTTGGTTAATAATTGTTGATACCAGTTGATGCTGAAATTGTAGTAGGCTACGCCATATTCCAAGGTAAGCCATTGAAAATCGGCGATTGCTTGTTGGTGTGGGTCAACATTGGTTTGTTCGCGCTCGCGTAGCAAGCTATTGAGCTGGGCATGCACTATTTGTAGACTCGTGAGATGCTCGCGCACCAGCCTAAGCCGCTCATTTGGCGTGAGAAAGCCCATAAAAAACAAGCGGGTTAAGGCTGGTTCTTTGACCTTCTCTTGAGGAATAGTACTTGCCAGCCATTGCTCGAAGGCAATTTTTCCTACAGGTGTGAGGCTGTAGATTTTTTTAAATCGACCAGCCTCAATCTGTTCTTCCACCGTAATTGCTTGCTTAGCGATGAGTTTTTCAAGCGCACTGTTGATGCTGCCAAAACTAGCGCTATAAAACAGCGAGATCGTTTCCTCCAGAATTTTCTTAATGTCGTAGCTGCTGCGCGGCTTGAGCAGTAATAAGCCGAGAATTACATATTCCATAATATATCCTTCCGTGATATATCTAATAGTAATATAGATTTTATGCTTGTCAACTGATTAGGCGAGCAGTATTTTGAATCGCCAGCCATAATTTGCTATGATCAACCACGAGCTTCGGAGCGAATTGCTTGTTATTTGGGAGATCGCTATGACCCATTCATCAGACATCAAACCGGAATCGTGGTTAGTTTCAGCGGGTCGTGGTTCGCAGCCAGGTGATCCACTGAATGTGCCGCTGGTGCCGGCCTCGAACTTTCTGATTGGCAGTGGCCGTGAATATTCGCGCGATGATGGCACGCCAACGTGGGAGGCACTTGAAGCGCTGGTTGGTGGCTTAGAAGGCGGTAAAGCGCTGGCGTTTGCCTCAGGCATGGCGGCGATTGCGGCAGTGTTTGATCAGCTGGCGGTTGGCGCGCTGGTGGTGCTGCCCGATGATTGTTATCAAGGAGTTGCAGGGTTGGCCATAGCTGGAGCTGAGCGCGGACGTTGGACGTTGCAGCGTATTGGAGTTGATGATACTGCTGCATGGGTTGCTGCTTGTGCTACTGCCGATTTGATTTGGCTAGAATCGCCATCAAATCCATTGCTGACAGTTGCCGATTTAGCGGTTATTTGTGCAGCGCCGCGCAAAGCAAGCGCGATTGTTGCGGTCGACAATACTTTTGCGACTCCGCTCAACCAACAGCCGCTCAAATTTGGGGCAACTGTGGCCTTGCAATCAGCAACCAAATTTATTGGCGGGCACTCAGATTTGTTGGCGGGCGTTGCGACAACCAACGATCTTGGCTTCTGGCATGCGATTAAGAAATCGCGTGAACTAACTGGAGCCACACCCGGGACGCTTGAGGCTTATCTCGCGGTGCGTGGTGCGCGGACATTGGCAGTGCGGCTTCAGCGGGCGCAACAAAGTGCAATGCTACTAGCCGAGCGGCTTGAAGCGCATCCACATGTGATGCGCGTGCGCTATCCTGGCTTGGCCTCGCATCCAACTCATGCGACGGCGCAACGGGTGCTTAAAGGCTTTGGCACGATTATTTCATTTGATCTCGTGGGCGGAGCTGAGGTTGCTGATGCGGTTTGTCAGCATGTGCAATTAATTCAGCATGCAACTAGCCTTGGGGCGGTTGAATCGACGATGGAACGGCGCGCGGCAATTCCTGGGCAGGAGCATCTGCCGCCATCGTTATTGCGTTTGAGTGTTGGGATTGAGGATGGAGAAGATCTGTGGACTGATCTTGCAGCAGCGATCGAGGTTGCAACCAGCAAAATTTAAGCCTAGTGCGTGGCTTAATCTGTAATCGATGGCAGCTGAGAATTTGGTCGAATCGAGATTCACCAACTTTTCAGCGCTCCGTTGGTGGGAAATGTCTGGGGCTTTAATCTGTGCTTTAACAGGCATTGATCATCACCACCCTTCCGTCCCGCCTCAAGGCGGGAAACGCAGAGCGATCAAACTCTTGCGTTTCCCTTGATACCAATTGATGAATAGTTCTCTCAACCCTGACCCCTGAAAGCTGCCTCGTCGATTCTAGGCAGCTGGGCCAGCTACGCCAATCACATAGCGATCGGCGGAAAGCAAGCGTTTGGCAGCGGCGTGGATTTGCTCAAGCGTGACTGAGCCGATGATCTCGGGATAGCGTTGAACATAATCCAGCCCAAGCTTGAAGCGCTCAATATTCAAGAGCATGTTGGCGATACCGCTATTGGCTTCGAGGCTAATGCCCAACATCCCTGTGAGATAGGCAACCGAATCGCTGCGTTCGAGTTCGCTAATGCCTTCAGCCAGCAAACGATCGACTTCCTCTTGAATGGCGTTGAGGGCGCGATCAACGTTTTTGGCGTTGATGCCTGCATAAACAACCCATGCGCCAGCCCCAACATCTGCATCGATCCGACTAGTGGCGTAATAAGCCAAGCCTTGTTTGTCGCGCACATTCTCACCCAAACGGCCCATCAAGCCTAATTGGCCAAGCACCAAATTGGCCATCATGGCGGCGTAAAAATCGGGGTCGGTGCGAGCTAAACCAGGCACTGCCCAAACTAAATCGGATTGGGTTTTGCCTTCGACCACAATCTCGCGGCGCAAGACCTTCGGCGGTTGGGCTACTTCGGGCACATTGGTGGTTGGCGGCTCGCCGTGGCCTTGCCAATCGCCAAACCAGCGCTCGACTTCGGCCAAAATCGCCGTTTCATCAATATCGCCGACAATTGCAATTGTGGTTGCTGCTGGGTGATAGCGCTTGGCAAAGGCTGCCAAATCGGCGGTTGTAATCGCTGGCACCGTTTCGAGCGAGCCATTGGGCGACAAATAATACGGATGATCGTTTGGATACAGTTGTTCGCGGGCGGCTTTGGCTGCTTGCGACCGTGTATCTTGCTCGCTTTGGCGCAGCATGGTTGTAAATTGGGTGCGCAAGCGCTCAATTTCGCGTTCGGGGAAGGTTGGGTTGCGCAGCACATCAGCCAATAATTCCAAAATTAATGGTGCATCATCGCTCAAGGCTTTGCCACCAAACGAGGTGGTATGGCGGCCCGCGCTGGCGGCAATTGAGCAGCCGCGATCTTCAGTGATGTTGGTAATATCGTGGAAGCTGCGGGTGGTTGTGCCGCGATTGAGCGCCGAGGCGGTGAACACGGCCACGCCATTTAATGCTGCTGGCTCGTGCACTTGCCCAAGCGCAATTTCGCCTTGAATGCTCACGGTTGGACTATTGGGATTGCGCTGCAATAACACAACAATGCCATTGCTCAGCACATGGCGGGTTGCTTGCGAGCCATTATTGGTTGCGGCAGTTGCTTCGGCTTCAGCGGCTTTGGCATTATAAAAGCTCAGCGCTGGGTGAAATGTGCGGGCGGTCGGGGTAATTTGGCCACCGCCGCTGCTATTACTTGGGGTGAAAATCCCGACATTGCGCTTTTGCGGTGCAAGATATTTTTGGGCAACCCGTTGTACATCGGCAGCAGTAACTGCGGCAATTTCTTCCAACGAACTATCGGCGCGTTCGTAGCTATCGAGGGTTTGCCACATACCCAAAACCATCGCCTGATTGCTAATGCGTTCGAGGCTATAGGCTTGTTGGGCACGTACTTGGCGTTGGATTTTGTGCAATTCTTCAGTGCTAATTGGCGTTTGTTGCAGCTTTTCAATTTCGCTGTAGAGCGCTTGCTCAACTTGTTCGACTGTGCGATCTGGACGCACGGTTGCGCCAACTTCGAATAAAAAGGGATCGAGCGTGGCCATAAACGACGAATAGGCTCCGGTCGCCAATTCGCCCTCGACCAAGGCTCGATACAAGCGGGCTGAACGATTGGTTTGGGCGCCGCCACCAGTGAACGACGGCGATTTGCCGCCAGTCAACACTGCATCAAGCACGGTTAATGCGGCCCAATCGGGCGAGGTGGCTGCTGGTGCATGGAAAGCGACTTGAATCATTGAGTTGGGGCCGGGCCGTGAAACATGGACCCGCCGTTCGCCTTGTTGCTCTGGCTCTTCGCCGCGCACTTCGGGTAATGGCAAGCCTTGAGGAATCGGCCCATATAATTCTTCGATTTGCTTGAGCACTTCGTCGGTTTTGAAAGCACCGACAACGACCAGCACCGCATTATTGGGGGCATAAAAGGTCTTGTAGTGGGTGTAGAGATCTTCGCGGGTCATGGCCCGTAGGTCGCTCTTCCAGCCGATTACGCCATTGCGATAGGGGTGAACCTTGAAGGCGGTGGAGCGTAATTCTTCGTCGAGCCAAAAACTAGGGCTATTTTCGTTGCCCTCACGTTCGGAGATAATCACTGTGCGTTCAGAAGCGACCTCATCAGGATCAAACGATGAATTGACCATGCGATCAGCTTCGATTTGCAAGCCCAATTTTAGGCGATCGGCTGGCAGCGTTTCATAGTAGGCGGTGTAGTCGATCCAAGTAAAGCCGTTAAAGGTACCGCCATTACGGGCAATTGTCGCATCGAAGGCGCCTTTGGGCATTGAGGGCGTGCCTTTGAACAACATATGCTCGCACCAGTGCGAAATGCCCGAAATCCCCACCCGCTCGTTGCGCCCGCCAACTTTATACCAAATCCAGTTGGTGGCGATTGGCGCAGTATGCACCTCACGGGTAATTACGGTCAAGCCATTGGGCAGCCGATGAACATTGGTTGCAAGTGTCATCATCTGTCTCCTGCAAAAGAAACCTGTGAGTATTATAGAACCGAAAAGCTGGCGGCGCTGCTTACAAGCTATTAACATTCGCAGCGCCAAAATCCCACTTACAGGGGACAAAGTACGGGCGAATAAACAGGATTGCGAGGGCGATTATTCTAGGCTATGATGGATTTAGCCCTTATTGATCAACAAAATCATTCAGCGCCAATCTGATCAATGTCCCACGTGCGATCACTGGTGCGCCAGCAATGGAGCCTCCCATGCAAATCATCCTTGACCATGTGCAAGCGCACCTTGACCACTATATTAAAACCGCGACTGATCGCGTGTTCAATGCCAAAATTACGCTTTATCGTAGTTTTAGCTATGAGCAACTAGAAACCTCAATTCGCTATGCCTATATGGCGTTTGTGACTGATCTGAACAATGGCACGGTTGAAGCGATGCCCAATTTTCTGCTGCGCATTGGGCCACAGCGTGCCGAACAAGGCGCATCGGTCGAAGATATTTTGTTTGGCATCAATATGGGCGTCGAGGTGATTAGCAATGATTTGAACCAAACTTTTGAATCGAATCCCGTTGCCCTCTTGTGGTGGATGCAGCGGATGCATGCAATTATTTATACTGGCGCGATGAAACTTTCGGATACGATTCTCAAGACGCGCGAACAGCATATTCGTGATCAGGCCAGCCAAATTGCCGAAATCTCCACACCGATTATTCCGCTTTCGCAAGGGGTATTGGTGGTGCCCTTGATTGGTACGCTGGGTGAACAACGCGCCAGCCGCATTACCGAAGCGCTTTTAAATCGCATTAGCGAGGAGCAAGCCTCAACCGTGTTAATTGATGTAACTGGGGTTCCGGTGGTTGATACCCAAGTTGCCCATCATTTAATCCAATCGGCCCAAGCTGCCAAATTGGTTGGCGCCGAAGTATTGTTGGTAGGCATTCGGCCTGAGATGGCGCAAACGCTGGTGCAACTTGGGGTGAATTTGCAGGGTGTGCGCACCCAAGGCACGTTGCAAGCAGGCGTTGAATATGCCTTTGAGCGCCAGAAACAGCAAGCAGCCAAAGCCTATCGCCGCAATTTTTAATTGCTTTCTCGCCTGAAAGCGGCTGCAAATTGGTAGTACAATGACTGCCAACAGAACCGTTGGGCGGCTCAGCGCCGCATTGCTAAATGGTTCTCTTGCTGAAGAAGCTTGTTTGTGGCTGTGAGGAAGCATACATGATCAGTGCGGATTTTTTTGATCAGGTGATTGATCGAGTTAACACCAATTCAGTCAAGTGGGATATGCGCGAGGAATACCTTGGTGGCGCTGATGTGTTGCCATTGTGGGTTGCTGATATGGATTTTCGCTCGCCGCCAGCGGTTACAGCCGCCTTGATTGAGCGTGCTCAACATCCAATTTATGGCTATGCTGCTCGTCCTGAGCGCATGTTCAAGGCGATTCAACATTGGAATCAGACCCGCCATAACTGGGAAATTCCCCAAGAACAGATCGTCATTAATCCTGGAGTTGTGTTTGCGCTGAACGTGGCAGTGCGTGCTTTTACCCAAGCAGGCGATGGAATTGTAGTTCAGCCGCCAGTTTATGCCCCGTTTTATGGCGCGATTACTGATAATGGCCGGACGATTATTGAAAATCGGTTGCTTGAAGTTGATGGTCGCTACCAAATCGATTTTGCTGATCTCGATGCAAAACTAGCCCAAGCCAAAATGTTGGTCTTGTGCAGCCCGCACAATCCCGTTGGTCGGGTTTGGAACGCCGATGAACTGAATCGAATTGCTGATTTATGTTTGCAGCACAACGTTATGATTGTGAGCGATGACATTCACTGCGACCTAACGTTATTTGCCGAATTTACTCCGCTTGGCCGTTTGCGCCCCGATTTGGCTGACCTGCTGATTACCTTGGCTGCGCCCAGCAAAACCTTCAATTTGCCTGGCTTGACCACCTCGTATGGCGTGATTGCCAACGAAGAATTGCGTAAGCGCTATGAGGAAGAAAAAGGTCGTAGCGGCTATCACATTGGCACCGTCTTTGGCGATATTGGCCTGACCGTGGCCTACGAATCGGGCGCTGAATGGCTCGATGGGTTGCGTGAGTATCTACGCGAAAACTACCGCCTAATTGAACAAACCTTTGCTGATAATCCGTTGGTTCGGCTAACCCCGCTCGAAGGCACCTACTTGGCATGGCTCGATGTTCGGGCAACTGGCTGGAGCGAAGACGAGTTGACCGAGCGTTTTCGTACTCAGGCCAAAGTTGGGCCAGAAAAAGGTGGCTTGTATGGCGAGGCTGGCCTTGGCTTCTGGCGAGTCAATTTTGCCACGCCGCGTTCAGTGCTCGCCGAAGGCTTGCGGCGCATGCAATTGGCATTAGCAGAACAAAGAGCATAGAACAGAGAACAGAGAGGCTGAGGATGTGAAGAAATTTGAAAGCAGCACGCGATTTGAGTGATCGCGTGCTGCTTCGATAGATTGATGTTCTAAGGAATTACGCCAATTTCGCTTTGAGGATCGGTATCCCAATTACCTACAATTGGATAATTCCCTGGATCGCCATACATAAACGAGAGATCGGCCCAACCACCGTTGAACTTGTTGGAGAGATGCCACTTATTGCCGCGCACAACGCCAGGCGTGTCATCGCCATCGCCATCCCAATCGCCAACGATGAATGTATCCCCAAGCTCACCAAACCCAAGGGAAATATCGGCCCAACCACCATTCAGATTGTTGGAAAGATACCAAGTTATACCACGCACAACACCAGGGGTATCATCGCCATCGCCATCCCAATCGCCAACAACCGGAATATCGCCAGGCTCGCCAAAACCGAGGGAGAGATCGGCCCAGCCGCCATTGAGGCTATTTGAGAGATACCATGTTGTGCCTCGGAAAAGGCCAGGGGTATCTTTGCCATCGCCGTTCCAATCGCCAACGACCGGAATATCGCCCAGCGAGCCGTACTCAAAGCTGATTGTAGAGGGTTCGCCATAGCTATTTGAGAGATACCACATTGTGCCGCGCACAACGCCAGGGGTGTCATCGCCATCACCATCCCAATCGCCAACGATTGGAATATCATTGGGCTGGCCATAATGGAAAGAAAAGTCAGCATTACCACTTGATAAGCTATTGCGTAGATGCCATTTGGTTTGATGTTGCGGCCCACTAGTATTAACCCACACCGAGCCTGATTCATAGCCTTCTAAGACCGTAGTTCCACCAGTCGTAGAAACAGCACGAGCCTGAATTTGATAGCGGCTAGCAGTAATCCGTGATGTATCCCATGCAAAGCTCCAACCAAAGTTGCCACCTTGATCACTACGATATTCACCATAGTTGGCATTGCCAAGTTTGATGTAATTTTGATAACTTGGGATATACATCCAAATTTCAACCCGATCGATTGCGCCACCAGGCGTAGGCTGATAGCCATTCGATTGAAATGATCGGGTAACTTTTGCCCAACCACGAATTGTTGTAACGCCCGTTACCATACTATTAGAGGCTGGACTTTCGATTCTGCCCATGTCAGGATAGGTTGGCATCCACAGATTTGTTGTATCAGGATTGATGCCAGTATTGCCTTGATAGACCCAAAAATGCAGATGATTGCCTGTTGCACAACCACTATTGCCACTATTGCCAATGACTTCACCTGCAAAAATTTGATCGCCTGCTTTCCATTGTTGACCTGTACGCGGATTTGTGCCGAATGAGCCAAGATGCAGATAGCCTGTAGCATAACTATTTTGGTGATCAATTCGAAATTCGCGCTCAAAACTACCGTTAAACGAAACCCCGCTCCCGCAATTTCGTGGTGGATTTGTGCCTACTCGATTAACCACTCCATCACCAGCGGCTACAATTGGACTTGTTCCAGTTGGGAAATCTACCGCATAGCCATTGTGATAGCCCTGACTGCGATTATAAACCGTCCATGAAGGGTTGCGCAGAAACTTTTGATTTGGGGCGGCTTGACTGACGCTTGGTTGCCCAATGATGATTAAACTCAAGCCTAACCAAAGAACTAGCAATGAAGCTACTCGTTTGTAGTGCATAATCCCACTCCTTCACTAATTGAATGCAGTAATTTTTGATGAACCTTGAATTTCAACCACACTCCTTTTACAAAATTTAAACATTTGAGTTGAGCAGAGTATAACGATCGCGGTATAATTGCGCTGCTAGGATCTCCTAGTAATTAAGGGTTATGCTAGGCATCCCTAGCATGCTGCGTGGGTTCAAGCGCAAGATAGGCTAACGTGGCACTGACCCGATTATCAACATTGAGTTTGGTGTAGATGCGGTGGAGGCTGGTTTCAATCGTGCCTTCGGTGGTGTGCAACAGGTGGGCAATCGCTTTGTTGGTTTTGCCTTGAATCAGAATTTGCATAATCCGCTGCTCGTTAACCGTAAGTTGAACTGTTTGCTTGCTCATCGATGCTCCTTTGGCGTAATGATGCCTAACTCAAGCTTGAATCGATGCTCATGGATGCAGGCATGGCTATGCTGGCTGCAAACCGCCTGCCATCCATGAACAATGGTTTACCCAATCTAGCTGGATAGTTTGAGCGTTCTGCAAGCGGCAAAAACGCATGAGGAACCTGTTGCAAGCATTGCTCTCTCGTTGTGAAACATTGAATTATGGGTTAGCACGATAATACCCAATCGTCTAGGAAAACACATCGCTATATTTAGCGATTTTTGCCCTGCGCCGCCGGTTTGAGCGCTTGCAGATTGCGGGCGGCATAGACTGCTTGTTGGCGCGATTTAACCCCAAGTTTGCTCGCGCTATTGCGCAGATGGGTGCGCACAGTCCAAATCGAAATATCCAAACGTTGGGCAATTTCTGCATCACTACAGCCTTGGTCAACCAATTCCAACACATCACATTCACGCGCACTCAGGCTATTCATACGGCACAGGCTCCTTGCTTCAATTAAGCATGAATTTGCGATTCACGCTGTTTAGTTGGTCTGAATTCCGTATGCTGCGCAGCACAAGAACTTGATGCAGCTACTCTACCAAGCTGCTGCACGTTGCAGTTATGTTTTTTTAGCACTCGCAAACCAATTGCAGCTTTGAACAGCCAATCGGGTGGATTTTCAGGGGGAATAATGGATTATCGCTATCAAGCCTATACTTTTGCCGAATTGTTACGCATCTTTTTTGAACGCAGCCGTAGCGAGATACTCAATCAAAATAGTTTGGCCCAAACAGTTGGCGTGTCGGTGCCAACCCTCAGTAATTGGTTCACTGGCAAACATACGCCGCGCTTCAAAGATCAGGTCTTGCGTTTAGCCACTGCCTTGGGCTTGACGGCACTAGAGGCCGATTTGCTGCTGTGTTCGGTCAAAGAAGCATGGAACACCTATAACACGCCGCATGATGTTTTGCAGAAATATGCGATTGTGCGCTATCGCGAGGAGTTGGTTTCGCGGGTCGATGGAGTTGCGGAGCTGGATGTTTCGCTGGCGACGGTGCAATCAACATGGCAACTTATGATTCACGATACGTTTGTTTCAAATAGCCAGCATTGGGGCTTGGGCTATAAAGATGATGGGGTTTGTCGCGTTGAACGAACGATGATCAACGGTAATTATCAACTAACCTTACATAATCGTTTTCATAATGATGTTTTTATTGGTGGCGATTCTCACTGTTTTGCGCCACCAAGCTATTACCTGAGCGTCTATGCTCAACGAGTCGCAGGCGGCAGCGAAAACGATGGTTTTGCGCTTATTTTTGAAGAAATTAGCGATGCCAGCCACGCAATTTTTCGCATTCGCGACCAACTGCAAATTGCGTCGGTGATTAGCACGCGCAACGGTGGCGACTATTTTCAGATTCACCTTGATCGCACGAATGCCCCAATGATCCGTCCAGCTGAGTTTAATCAATTGGGCTTGTTGGTTGTTGGGCGCAAACATCGGTTTTTTATCAATAATGTTTGGGTTGGTTCGGCAGAAATTGAGCGTTTGCCGCAGGCGCGGCTTGATCTTGGAATTATTAGCCAATCGCCAACTCCGGTTATTTGCCGTTTCCAAGATTTTCGGCTCTATACGCCCCCAAATAGCTTCGCAGCCGACGAACATTCCGATTAGTCAGCAACAAATGTCGCTTTAAATTGCGCCAACAAGTTATTAAACAAGCTCAGGGTATCGGCCCAAATCGATGCTGCTTCAGGCCGATACCCTGAGCTTTGATCACAATCTGCGAGTTGCTGAAGCCTGAACATGGCTGCTTGCTAGCGTAGTTGGCAGTGAGCAACATGTATGGATTGCGGTATAATTGCGCTGCTAGGATTTCCTAGCATGTTGGTAGTCCTAGCGTTGATGAGTAGGTTCAAGCGCAAGATAGGCCAGCGTCGCACTGACGCGATTATCAACGTTGAGTTTGGCATAAATCCGATGCAGGCTACTTTCAATCGTGCCTTCAGTCGTTTGCAACAGGTGCGCGATTGCTTTGTTGGTTTTGCCTTGAATTAGAATCTGCATAATGCGCTGTTCGCTGGCGGTCAGTTGGGTTGCTGGCTTGGGCATAGATACTCCGTTTGGCTTGATTGCTTTGATGCTGCTCATCCTACCCAACAGGCGCGCAAAGATCTATTTAGATCGCCTTTAATCAAGCTAAAACTTTTTTGACTATCTGCCGAGGTATCTCGTCGATGACAATCACTAGATTGGCCTTGGCCAAACTCCTTGCAACTGATAGTGCGATTACTCCGCAAAGTTGTTTTCTTTTTGATCAACCGTGCACAATTGGCCGTATGGTTGATAATACGGTGCATATTGATAAACGCAACGTTTCGCGCTATCATGCCGAAATTTATTTTGCTGCTGAGCACTTTTGGTTGCTTGATCGGGCAAGTCGCAATGGAACCTTTGTTAATGATTATAAGATTGAGCCAAATCAGCCCTATCGATTAAATAATAACGATAGCATTGGCTTTGGTACTAATCGGCGCTTATTAGTATTTATGTGTGATAATGCAACCACTGAGATAGAAGCCCAAACTGAATATACATTATTATTCGAAGAGCAACAGTTGCAGTTTTACCTTAATCAAACGCCTGTGCCAATTCGGGCTGGAACAATGAAATTTAAATTACTCAAACATCTCTATGATCAACGGGGTCGAATTTGTTCACTTGAAGCATGTGTCCGCGCCTACCAAGCCCCAGATTATCGCTACCAACCAAGCTTGGATCACCCCAATTTGCATACCCATATGAGCCAATTACGCATGCTGTTGGCTGATATTTATCCAGGCGAAATAATTGTGACCTATCCCAACCTTGGCTATAAGTTACTGTGAGTGGTGATCTGATGCATGAATTCAAGATCTTTGCCCAAGGCAGTTTGATTCAGCAGCGCTATGAGGTGCACGAAATTATCGGGCGCGGCGGCTCAGGAATCGTCTATAAAGCGCTTGATACAACTATTCGGCGCTGGGTGGCGATTAAGCAAATTGTGCATGAGGAAGCAAATTATGCGCGCTTTATTCCTGAAGCTCGGATTTTAGGCGGGCTTAATCATGCTGGTTTGCCGCAAGTCTTTGATTGTTTCGTTGAACAAGCAATGTTCTTTGTGGTGATGGAATTAATCGCAGGCGATACCCTCGCAGACCTTGTTACCCGTCAAGCTGCGCCGCTCAGCCTAGAGCAGGCCTTGGAATGGATCAACGCTTTGGGTGGGGTTATCGAATATTTACATCAGCAAACGCCGCCGATTATCCATCGCGATATCAAACCGCAAAATATTAAAATTACCGCTCGCGGCAATTTGGTGCTGTTGGATTTTGGGTTGGCCCAAGGTTCATCCCAAGTTACGGCCAATTCGACAATTGATGAGGGTATCAACGGATTTAGCCCCAATTATGCGGCCTTGGAGCAGCGCAATGGCAACCCAGTCGATCAGCGCAGTGATTTGTATGCTTTGGCGGCAACCTTCTATTATGGCTTGACTGGGGTTGCGCCAGCCGATTCATTGGAGCGGGCGGTTGCAGTTGCGGCGGGCATGGCTGATCCCTTGATTCCATTAGCAACCCATCAGCCGACGATTCCTAGCCACATTGACCATGCCTTTGCCCAAGCCTTGGCCTTAAATCCAGCGCTCCGCCCAGCCTCGATTGGCGATTTTAAACGCCAATTAGTGGCTTCGCCACTGGTTGTGCCACGGCAACGGCGCTGGCCTGTTCGGCTGGGATTGAGTTTTATGCTGCTGATTGGCTTGCTGATTATTGCCTATACAATCATTGATCTGAATCGGATTGCTTCAGATCAATCAACTGAGTTGGCTCAAGCACTCCCATCGACTCCAAGACCTGCGGCTGCGCTTGATCAGGATGCGCCAACGCCAACCATCCCAAAGCCAACAATTTTGCCAGCGAGCCAATTGGTTGATCCTACGATTTTGCAAACCCAAGCTGCCCAATTACGGGCTGAAGCTGCCCAGTGGACGCAGATTTTTTCTGATACGTTTGAGCTGAATCGCAATAACTGGTCCTTGACACCCACAATTGACGATTATGCCAATAGCACCCTCTCATTGCAAGCTGGCAAGCTTATTTTTGATGTAACCTCAAATACGCCAAGCGGCGCAATTGCTTGGAATTTGCAGCCAACGATGCCGTATGTTGAAGATTTTGCGCTGTCGGTTGATATTACCTGTGTTGTTTGCGAGCCTTCAACCGAGCCAGGCTTGGTTTTTCGCAAAAGTGGCTTGCTCAACGCTGAAACCTATTATTTTCTTTTGTATGGTTTTGATCAACGGGTACGAATTATTAAGCAAGTGCCCTACGCTGCCTTGCGGGTTGGTTGGGATATGGCTCCAAGCATCGATCAGCGCAAGAATATGACCCATCATGTAGAGTTGATTGTCAAAGGCGATCAGATGGCGGTCTTTATCAACGATCGCTATGCGCTCAAGGTCGAAGATAGCACCTACGCATCGGGCTATCCGCATCTTGCGGTGTATGTTGAGGGCGCAACGACCGAGCAAGTAAGCTTCGATAACCTCTATTTAGCTGTGCCGCCGGATCACGTTAATCGTACCAAACGCTAAAGCGCAAAAAAAGCTGCTTGGCACAGATTTGGGTTGCTGTGCCAAGCGCTTTGTATTCTTCGTATAAGTTCTATGTTCTTTGTTTTATCTGTAATGGTTCATCACATTAACCACCATCGTTCTTTTCCACCCTTCCGTCCCGCCAGCGGGAGACGCAGGGGGCTTTAATCCCCCTGCACCCCCGCAAGGACCATTCGTGACCGAACCGCATCTGTTGATGACCCTGCGGATGGCTGGTGTTCCGTCGCAACCAACCCTTGGGATAGGGTTGCGATGCGGAAATGCTGCGGTTGCTACCTCAATGAACCAGTACATTTATCGTCTAGATTAACGGCTTACGATAGGTGGTTGAGGTATATTCAACCTCAAAACCACATTGCTGATAGACGCGCAGTGCCCCAGTTGGGTTCTCGCTATCAACGCCTAAGGCCGCCTCGGTCATACCCATCTCGCGGAAGATCGCTAAACTACGGTTGATCAAGCCTGAAGCAACCCCTTGTTTGCGCCATGGTCGACGCACGCTGATGCCTTCGGTATAGCCACGCTTGAGGTTATACTCGCTATTTTCGTTATGATCAATATAGTTGAGCACCATGCCCACCACTTCAGCGCCTTGCCATGCCACTTGCCAAAGCTCTGGCTGGAAGAATGGCGATTGAACCCAGCGTTGAAAATCGGCTTCGGTTGGCTCAGAATAGCCCCAGTGGTCGCGGAAGGCTTCGGCATCTGCTGCCCAAATTTGACGATAAACTTCAGGCGGGCTTGGGCGAGTTTCGATCCCTGCTGGTAGCTCTTGGCTGCCAATTGGCTGGCTCAAATCGCGTTTCATGCTAAAACCTTGTCGAGCTGGCTCATAGCCAAATTCTTGATAAAGCTTGGCACTATAGGGGTTGCGATCAAAGCCATAGGTTTGGAAAAAGGGCGTGTTGCTGGTGGGGTTCTCTGCATGAATTTCGCGTAAACGCTGCTCTTGATACGGCAAAATTGCGTGACCAATCCCGCGATTGAGCCATTCTGGTCGAATATGCGCGATTGCGCGTAAAATCCGATTGCCAGCAGTTTCATCGTACCAACGACTAAATGCATAGCCAATTGGTTGCTGATCAACTTCGATAATCACCAGATCTTTATACAAATCGGTGTTGGGGGTGTTGCGATATTGGCGTTGAATATCTTTAGTCGTTGTAATATTGCGTTCGGCTAGGGCTTTTGAGGCGGCAGTGAAAATCTCAGCCATCGCGACAAAGTCTGTGTCATCGCGAAAGAAACGTACTTGAAAGCCATCGATTTGGGGTGGATTACTCAGTTGAATTGCTGCTTGTTGCTCAGGCATAATTCTAAGGTTGCTCCTGCTTAAGTTGGTATTGCTGCTGCAAGTATCGTTTGCTGGTCATGCTTTGCCATCAGCCTTAGGCCGATTCAGGCTCTCCGCCTTGCGACTGAGAATAATTAAGCCAGTCGATTCTGATGGTATAGTTAAGCGAGAGTGTTTGCCTCACGCTATGTTCAGAGACTTTGCAGCATGAAGGAATCGAATGAGTACTGATGTTATTAATTTAATTTTTGGCATGAAACTGCGTCAAGCCCGCCTCGAAGCCAATTTAAGTCTGACCGAATTTGCTGCACGAGCCGAGTTATCGCCATCGTATGTGACCGAGATGGAGAAGGGACGCAAATATCCCAAGCCCGATAAAATTGTTAAAATGGCCCATGTGTTGGGCAAAGCCTACGATGAATTAGTCTCGATCAAGCTGAATCCTGCGTTGGCCTACCTCGAAAATATGCTTTCATCGCCGTTGTTGCGCCATTTTCCCTTCGAGGAATTTGAGCTAGATCCCAATGAATTGGTCGGCTTATTTACCAAAGCGCCTGATAAAGCGAGTGCCTTGTTGCACGCAATTTGGGAGATTGCGCGCCAATACGATATGAAGGATGAGCATTTCTTTCGGGCAGCGCTACGCTCGTATCAAGAAATTCATGACAATTATTTTCCCGAAATCGAAGAAGAGGCCGAAGCGTTTGCTGCCAAATATCAACTTAATCTGTTTCCGGTGCGCATTGAGCAGCTTAAGCAGATTTTGCAACAGCAATTTGGCTATCGGGTTGATGAAACCAGCTTGGCTGATCACGAGCTACTTTCGCATTATCGTGCTGTCTATATCGACACGCCGCGCAAAACCTTGCTGATCAACCCAAATCTCTATGAGTTGCAGCGCAAATTTATTTTGGCGCGCGAGCTTGGCTATGCTGCCTTGGGCTTGAACGAGCGCTCAGTAACCTCAACGCCTGATCAAGTCTTGTCGTTTCGCCAAGTTTCTAACGATTTTAAAGCCTCATATTTTGGCGGAGCCTTATTGATGCCCCGTCAGCCGATGATCGCCGATATTTCGACCTTGTTCAATCAAACCACATGGAGCGCTGAGCCGCTGCTGGCGATGCTCAATCACTATGATGTAACGCCAGAAATGTTGCTCTATCGGTTTAGCGAAGTGATTCCAGCGGCCTTTGGCATTTCGCTGCACTTTTTGCGCTTTCACAACGTTGATGGCTCATACAAACTGATCAAGCGGATCAACATGAATCGTTTGTTGTTGCCAAGTGGAATCGGTTTACATGAACACTATTGTCGACGCTGGCTGGCCTCGCGCCTGCTGATTAACTTAGCTGAGCAGAGTGGGCCACAGCATCAGCCGTTGGTCGATGTGCAAATTTCGCAGTTTTTAGAAAGCCAAGATCGCTTTTTGGATATTGGGTTTGCGCGGCCATTGGTGCTTACGCCAACCGTCGGCAGCAGCGTGGTAGTTGGTTTTCGCTTCACGCCTGAGTTATCGAAGGTGATTAAATTTGGCGATGATCCAGCAATTCATCGTACAGTAATTCATGAAACCTGTCAGCGCTGCCCAATTGACGATTGTGCGGTGCGGAAATCGGTTCCAACTGTGCTGTGGGGCGAGCAACTGCGCGATCGGCGCAACGCCGCGATTGCTGAGATTCGGCGGACTTTATTGCCATAATGGCATTAATCCTCAAGCAATCGCCGACAGCGCCAGCCCTTGGCGCTGTTCGTATTTAACCCTAAGTCCTAGGACTTATGACCGAGTTGACATCGAATAGTGCTAGGGTTATTATTTGACTTGTCAGTCATAATTTATTTGATGGTCAAATAATGGCTGAGCGTAAGGAATTGAGCATGCCAAGCCTTGAGAAACCAACTAAGCCTGCCGTGTCGTTGAAAGAGCGCCAACGCGAGGAACGGGCGCGCCTGATTTTAGAGGCAGCCCAAACGATTTTGTTGGAGCGTGGCTATCACGAAACCTCGATTGACGATATTGCGAGCCAAGTTGGCATTGCCAAAGGCACGGTCTATTTACACTTTCCCAGCAAAGAAGATTTGATGATTGCCTTGGTGGAAGGGCAATTACAAAACTTTGTGCAGGTGATCGAAGAAGTGGCTGCGAGCACCTGCAGCGCTCGCGAACGCTTGGAAGCGATTTTGCGTCGTACCTACGATCCAAGCGAAGCGCGGCGCATGCAGATTTTTCTCGAAGTGTTTGGTAGTGCTGATATGCGTTCGCGCTTTGCTGAAAAACACGAACGTACCCAGCCAATTATCGATCACGCCCGCACGTTGCTACGGGCAATTATCGAACAAGGCAAAGCTCAGGGGGAATTTGATCAGCACATCTCAACCAAAGTGATGATTGTGATGTATCTCAATTTGCTTTCACCTCGCAACTATCATCATCTGACAACTGATCAAACAGTGGCGTTTGAAGAGTTGCTGCCTCAAATAATTCAAATTTTCTTCCATGGGATTTCACGGAAGCAAGCTTAAGAAAGGCGCGGAATGGAAACGGCAATTAAGCAAACGGCTTCAGCTGCCGAATTTGAACAGCCACGCTATACCAAGCGCGAAACCTTGCTCACAATGTTGAGCGTGCTCTTGGTGATGCTGTTGGCCTCACTTGATCAAACAATTGTTGGTACGGCGATGCCCAAAGTCATCACCGAATTGCACGGCTTTGATCGCTATACCTGGGTTACGACGGCCTATCTGTTGGCTTCGACGGTAATGGTGCCAATTTATGGCAAGCTTTCGGATATGTTTGGACGTAAGCCGCTCTTTATCTTTGGCTTAATTGTCTTCTTAATTGGCTCTGGCTTGTGTGGCGCTGCCCAAAGCATGAACCAATTGATTATTTTTCGTGGCTTGCAAGGCTTAGGCGCAGCCGCCTTGATGCCGATTGCCTTGGCGATTGTGGGCGATTTGTTCACGCCGCGCGAACGCGCTCGCTGGCAAGGCATCACTGGTGGGGTTTTTGGGATTTCGGCCATCCTTGGGCCAACCGCTGGCGGCTGGTTGACCGAACACGTCTCATGGCGCTGGATTTTCTACGTCAACTTGCCATTGGGGATTATCGCGCTCTTGACCTTGATTTTCTTGATGCCAACCCTTGGCCGTAAAGCCCAACGGGTTAAAATCGACTATATCGGCTCGATTTTGCTGGTTGTTGGGACGGTTCCGCTGTTACTGGGCTTCACTTGGGCTGGCTCGAAATATGCTTGGCTTTCGGCTCAAGTCTTGGGGATGTTTGGCTTATCGATTGTGTTTTTGGGAGCATTTATTGCCTATGAAGCATGGCTCGAACGCAATAATGGTCAGCCAATTATCGAGCCAAGTTTGTTCAAAAACAGCATTTTCCGTATTTCGGTGCTGATTACGATCATCTCGAATATGGCCCTGTTTGGTAATATTTTCTTCTTGCCCTTGTTTGTTCAAGGGGTTATTGGCACCTCGATTACCAATAGTGGCTTGATTATGACCCCATTGATGCTGACCGCGATTATTTGTAGCGTGGTGGCGGGCCAAATCGTGGCCGCAACTGGCAAATACAAAATTATTGCAATCGTTGGCATGGCGATTAGCGTGTTGGGTGGTTTCTTGCTGCTCCAACTCGATTTGAATTCGACCAATACTAACGTGGCGATTGATATGGTTGTGTTGGGCTTGGGTATGGGCGCTGGGATGTCACTATATACCTTGATTACCCAAAATGCCTTGCCAAACAAGATTGGCCAAGCAACTTCAGCCTTGACCTTCTTCCGCTCGATTGGCAGCACAATTGCCTTGGCAGCAATGGGTTCGGTGATGAACTCGGCCTATTTGCCAGCCTTCAAGGCCGCGATTCCCGCCGAAGTTGCCCAAAATGTGCCAGCCGAAAGCTTGGCAGCCTTCAACAACCCACAAATTTTGCTTTCGCCCGAAACCCAATCGCTGATTCAGGCTCAGTTTGCTCAAGGCGGCGAGCAAGGCCAAGCGCTCTACAACACCTTGTTGGGCGCGGTCAAATATGGCTTGGTTGATGGCATTCACCATGTGTTTATTTTCAGCTTTGGGATCACGGTTTTGGGCTTTGTAGTCGTCTTCTTCCTCAAAGAAATCGAGTTGCGCGGCGGACGCAAAAAAGCTGGCGCGCAAGTCGAGCAAGATGGCGAAGCCGGCGCTGCTGGCATGGCGGCGTTTCACTAGAAGAACAAAGAACATAGAGCATAGGGATCGGGGATCGGTTATTGGGGATCGGGCTAGTTGTAGCTCGATCCTCTTTTTTTAAGGATGAATGATGAATTATGAGGGATGAAAATTAGAAGGCAAAAATCAGAAGTCAGAAAGCAAAAGCCCATAGCCACCTCACCTTAGTACTCTTCCTGTCCTTCATAGATCACATTTTTAACGCAGAGGCGCAGAGATTTAAGAAGGATGAATTATGAGGGATGAAGGGCAGAAAGCAAAAGTCAAAAGTCAAAAGCCTAATCCTACTGATCAAATCAATCATGTGGTAAAACAGTCTTCGCGCTCTTCGCGTGCTTCGCGGTTTTAACTGCGTGTCCTTCGTGGATCACATTTTTAACGCAGAGGCGCAGAGAAAAGAAGGATGCGGGATGAGGCATACGCTATTCGTGTAATTCGTGTAATTCGTGGCTAAAAATAATCTGTGGCAATCTGTGGCTAAAACAGCCTTCGTGTTCCTTCGTGTACTTCGTGGATTAAAAATATACAAAATTATCTGCTAGCGAATATTCGCTTGACACGATAGCGACATTGTGATATTCTTCATTCAGTGAATATTCGCTAGATAGTAATAATTATCTAGTAAGCATATTTTTACCAAAATCCATGCACCAATCCAACGTCGATGGTGACGCACCGGAAAGGAACGACCGCATGACTGATCGGCAACATGGCGTGAAAATCAACGCCCCCATCACCCCCGCTGCGGCGGAATTGTTGACGGAACCAGCTCTCCACTTTTTAGCTGCTTTGCATCGCACTTTTGACCAAACTCGCCGCGACTTATTGCACGGACGAGTGGAACGTCAAAGTCGGCTTGATGCAGGCGAACGCCCTGATTTTCTCGCTGAAACTGCCAATATTCGTGCTAGCGACTGGCAAATTGCCCCAATTCCTGATGAAATTCGCAATCGGCGGGTTGAAATCACTGGGCCAATCGATCGCAAAATGATCATCAATGCGCTCAACTCTGGAGCCAACGTCTTCATGGCCGACTGTGAAGATGCCACCACTCCAAGCTGGGATAACTTGGTCAGCGGTCAATTAAATTTGCGCGATGCAGTCAACCGCACGATTAGCTTCACCAACGAAGCTGGCAAAGCCTATCGCTTAAACGACCATGTTGCGGTGTTGTTTGTGCGGCCTCGCGGCTGGCACTTGCTCGAAAAGCATGTCACCGTTGATGGCGAACCAATCGCTGGCGGTTTGTTCGATTTTGGCTTGTATTTATTCCACAACGCCAAAACCTTGCTTGCGCGCGGTTCTGCTCCCTACTTCTATCTGCCAAAACTCGAAAGCCATCGCGAAGCTCGTTTGTGGAATGATGTTTTCGTCTTTGCCCAAAAGCAACTTGGCCTGCCCCATGGCTCGATCAAAGCAACTGTCTTGATTGAAACAATTTTGGCGGCTTTCGAGATGGACGAAATTCTCTACGAATTGCGTGACCACTCGGCTGGCCTCAACTGTGGTCGCTGGGATTATATCTTCAGTTGCATCAAAAAATTTGCCAAACTTGAGCATTTTGTGCTGGCTGATCGGGCTTTCGTAACCATGACCTCGCGCTTTATGCGCTCATACTCGTTGCTGGCGATCAAAACCTGCCATCGGCGTGGTGCGCATGCGATGGGCGGTATGGCAGCCCAGATTCCGATTAAGCACGATGCCCAAGCCAATGCCGAAGCGCTCGCCAAAGTCCAAGCAGATAAAGAGCGCGAAGCCCGCGATGGCCACGACGGTACATGGGTCGCCCACCCAGGCTTAGTTCCCTTGGCCAAGGCCGCCTTTGATGCCTTGATGCCTGAAGCTAACCAAATTGGCAAGCAACTCGATGTCGAAATTACCGCCGATGATCTGTTGCGTTTCGAGCCATCAGCGCCAATTACCGAGCAAGGCTTGCGCAAAAATATCAGCGTTGGCATCCAATATATCGAGGCTTGGCTTGGTGGCTTAGGCTGCGTGCCGCTCTACAACTTGATGGAAGATGCAGCAACCGCCGAAATCTCGCGGGCGCAAGTTTGGCAATGGGTGCATCAGCCGAATGGCATCACCGAAGATTTTCGCAAAATCACCCTCGATTGGGTGCGCGAGTTGGTTGTGGAAGAATTAGCCACAATTGAACAAGAAGTTGGTGCAGAACGCTATCACAATGGTCATTATGTCCGCGCTAGCCAATTGTTTGATCAACTGGTTGCCAACCCAACCTTTACCGAATTTCTCACCCTTCCCGCTTACGAACAAATCGATTAAGTGCATTCATTGGCAGCGTGCAGGCGCTAGCATCAAACAATAATGACTAAAACCTGCAATGCTGTGTCGGGATAGATTTGATTTTCACTCGTTACCTTGGCGACGTTGCCCTAGCGCTTTGGCGATTGTAACGAGCTACATGCCACCATTTTACTTTGACAAAGGAGTCAGCCATGAACACCACGAACGGTATCTCAACAACAGAACTGGAACGGGGTTGGGCAACGGACGCACGTTGGCAGGGGATTCAGCGCGATTACACAGCAGAAGATGTTGTGCGTTTGCGCGGTTCAGTCATTATTGAGCAAACCTTGGCTCGCATGGGTGCTGAACGCTTGTGGGATCTATTACACAGCGAAGATTACGTGCATGCGTTGGGTGCGCTGACTGGCAATCAAGCAATGCAAATGGTTAAAGCAGGCTTGAAAGCAATTTACTTGAGTGGCTGGCAGGTTGCCGCCGATGCCAATATGGCAGGCCAAATGTATCCCGATCAAAGCTTGTATCCCGCCAACAGCGTGCCCCAAGTGGTCAAACGGATCAACCAAACATTGCAACGCTGCGACCAAATTTATCATTCGGAAGCAAAAGATGGCACCTACTGGTTTGCGCCAATCGTTGCCGATGCCGAAGCTGGTTTTGGTGGCCCATTGAATGCCTTCGAAATGATGAAAGCCATGATCGAAGCAGGCGCAGCAGGCGTGCACTTCGAAGATCAATTGTCATCGGAAAAGAAATGTGGTCACTTGGGCGGCAAAGTACTTATCCCAACCAGCCACTTTATTCGCACGCTGCAAGCTGCTCGTTTGGCTGCCGACGTGATGGACGTACCAACCTTGGTCGTCGCCCGTACCGATGCCAATGGTGCATATCTTTTGACCAGCGACGTTGATCCTCGTGACCGCGAGTTTTGTACCGGCGAACGTACCTCAGAAGGCTTCTTCTGTATTCGCGGTGGGATCGATTCAGCAATTGCCCGTGGCTTGGCCTATGCGCCATATGCCGACCTGATCTGGTGTGAAACCTCAACCCCAGATTTGGAAGAAGCACGGAAATTTGCTGAAGCGATCCATGCTCAATATCCAGGCAAATTGTTGGCCTACAACTGCTCGCCATCGTTCAACTGGAAGCGCAACTTGGATGATGCCACGATTGCTAAATTCCAAAGCGAACTTGGCGCGATGGGCTACAAATTTCAATTCATCACCTTGGCTGGCTTCCACGCTTTGAATTACAGCATGTTCGATTTGGCATCTGGCTATCGCGACCAAGGCATGAGCGCCTATGTTCAATTGCAAGAAGCTGAGTTCAACCGCGAAAGCGAAGGCTACACCGCCGTCAAGCATCAACGCGAAGTTGGCACTGGCTACTTCGATTTGGTTGCCCAAGCAGTTTCAGGTGGCATGTCGTCGACCACCGCTTTGAGCGGCTCGACCGAGCACGAGCAATTTGTTGGAGCCCATTAGAAAGGATGAAGGATGAAGAGTAGGATTAAGGGGTAGAAACAGAACATAGAACATAGAGCATAGAACATAAGGAACGGCAGAAGTCAGAAATCAAAAGGCAAAAGTAGGCTTTAGAGGTCAGTTTGGCTATTGGCTGAGGGCTATTGGCTATCGTAATATTGGATGGTATCTCAATAATTTGCTTGCCTATAGCCAAAAGCCTATAGCCCATAGCCAATTTCCCTTCGTGCTCTTCGTGTTCTTCGTGGTTTCAACATCCTAAATCCTACTTGATCTGCGACTATTGCAAAGCCAGTGAGCCGGTTTTGCGATGGTAAAAAATACCCTGCATTGCTCGCACCGCGCTGATCCCTCCATGAGATCGCGGTGCGAGTTTTTTTGGTTTAAAACCCCTTGCTTGGCGTATAATACAGCCTCGCTTGTGTTTTGGAGATTTGGCAATGGCGCAGCATCGCAATGTGATTTTAATTGGTATGCCTGGATCGGGCAAAAGTACGCTCGGTATTTTATTGGCCAAAGCCTTGGTCTTTGATTTTATCGATACCGATGTGGTGATTCAAACCCGTCAGCATGGTCGCTTGATTGACATTCTCGAACGGCTGGGCGCTGAGCAATTTTGTGCCGTCGAAAACCAATATTGCGCCGAGCTAGAGCTTGATAGCTATGTCGTTGCCACTGGCGGCAGTGTGATTTATAGCCCCGATGCAATGGCCAATTTCCAGCGGCTTGGCACAATTGTCTATCTTGCGATTGAATTTGCTGAACTGTTGCCGCGGATCAGCGATATGGATTCGCGGGGAATTGTGATGCAGCCAGGCCAAACATTTGCCGATTTATATGCCGAGCGCGTGCCGCTGTACCAACAATTTGCCGATATTACGGTGCAGTGCACTGGCGACGATCACGAGCATACGGTCAACCAAATTATGGCGGCGTTAGCTGCACATACTTAATTTGGCTATGATCAACCATGAGCGTGCCATCAGCGGCGAAAAAACGCTCGCCACTGTCAGCCGGGATCGACAGCAAATCAATTGGCGCTGAGCGTTTAATCGTGCTGGTTAATTCGGCAATTACTTGGGTTAATGGTTCTAGGTTGCTGGCCCATTTGGCAAATACAAAATGGGTTTGGCGATAGCGTTTGAGCAACGTTTCCAATTTATCCATGCCCACGTGGCCAGCCTCGCCCCAAAACAGCGGCGATCCTTGGCTATCGAGGGCAATTACATCGGGCTTATAGCGCAGGCCAATCGGGGTTTCAACCCGGGCCTCTGGATAAGTGGGCAAATATAACGCCCAAATTAATGCCTTCATCATCACATGTTCGCTCGATTCAACTGGGCGTTTAATCATCACCACCTGCGAACCATGGGCCTTGAATGTCCATTTACGGCGCAAAAATAGCTCATTGCTCATGCTGAAACTCCCCATGCATCCTAGCGTATAGCTTTAGGATATGTATTCTACGGATTGAGAGTTTGAAAGGATTGTTGTTATGGATTCGATGTTGCCGTTTTTAGTATTTGTCGGTTTGGTTGGGCTGATTATCGCTTGGCACGTCTTTGAACATAAACGCTCTGTTCAGTTGATTCAGCAATGGGCTGCTAGCAATGGCTATCAGATTCTCGAGCTTGAACAACGCTGGTTGCGGCGCGGCCCTTTCTTTTGGCGCTCTAGTAAATATCATACCGTGTTCTATGTTGATGTGATTGATGCTCAAGGCGCGACGCAAGCGGTATGGATTCGCTGTGGTGGCTGGTTTAGCGGGCTTTTCTCCGATCAGCTGACAGTCCGATTTGATTCATAAGCTTGAAACCAATCCCAATAAGGTGTGTTTTTGATCAAGCGCCGATTATAATCAGGTGCTTGGTCGTTCCACCAAACTGGGCCGCGTTCGCCAAGCGCCACTTTACAGCGCTGAACCTCGGCGCGAGCAGCGCGTTCGGCCTCTTGGTTTTGTTGGCGCTTGGCTTGGCCAACGGCGCGGCGAGCGTTCATTAATTGATTAACCAAACGTTGGCGTTCTGCGGGATCTAAGTTTGGGTTGCTACAACGCCATAAACGTTGCTTGACCACAAAATAGCGTCCATCGGGAGTTGTTGGATAGTGTTTTGACATAGCTGCTCCTTGCAGTTGTATACCAAAAATGATGCCAGCGCAACGTTTATCCCGCTCAATGCGTAGCATATGCAGGGTTGTTTTGAAAGAAGGGATTTGTATGATTGGGTATGTATTGGTTACTTTAGCAGTTGTGAGTGGCGCATTTTTGCTTGGACGCTATCAAATTCTCAAGCGCAACGAACATATTGAAGCTTGGGCTTTGCAGCAACGCTATAATATTCTCGAAATCAAACGCCCATGGCTGAGTCTTGGGCCATTTCTCTGGCGCACCGCCGAAAATGATCAGGTTTATAAAGTTGAATTACGTGATCAAGCTGGCGAAAATATCAGTGGCTGGTTGCGCTATCGCGGTTTTTTATTTGGCAATTATGAAATTGATTTGGAATTTGAGTAGTTTTCTAAAATACAAAATTGAGAATCGTAAGCGGCATGGCGAAAATAGGCAGCTATACCGCTTACTTTTTAGGCAAATTAATTAGGTAGCAGTTGGCAGATGTTTACCAATATAGCCAATAATAATTTTATGCCGTGCTCCATCAGGAAAAAAATGAATTCTAATAGCATCATAGAGCTTGCTATGCCATGTAAATAAGCGATATTCATCATCCGCACACTTATAGGTTCGCTCTTTGGCATATAGATTAATAGTTGCTTCGCTCTCAGGGCTACAAACTAAATTTAATGCATTTTTATTAAATGCCCCTGTTTGCCAGCTTGCGGCATAGGCTTGAAATTGGAATAAATGACGTTTAATATGTGTCCAATGTTGGTCATTTGCTTCCAATTGTTTTAGCGCATCTAGTGCTGTTTCTGTCCACTCTAAATCAGGGAATAACTCACTACGCCGTTCATACGCATCACGCCCATCACGAACTGAACGTTTATTAATTTCCTCGATTAGCGGTTTATTTTGTTGGATATGCTTGGGATTGCTATGATGAAGCACATCATGGTGCTTTTCAGATAATTCACCAGAATCATCGAGAAAAAATTCTTCAATTGTTAATTGATTGTTATCCCAATCAGAATGGCTTGCTAAACTTATCGCAATACCATCAAGTATGACAGCCATACCTAAACCAAGGGCAGTTTGCTGCTTAAACATAAATTCAGAAGTATGTTGTTTATGAGTCAGGCTAGCTTCTTGAGGATGATCTTGTAGGTACGGTATTTTTGTGTTCATTCTTCTAAGATAATCACTATAGTTTTTATAACGACCTTTCATCTCAGGATCTTTGAGTAGATCAATAAGATAATAATTTGGAGCAAATTCTATTTCATAAAGCGGTCTGTGTTGACGAACTGTATTACCTATGCCAGCTGCTCTAATTGTATCAATAAGTTGGATTAGTAATTGTTTAACTTGATATTGATCCGCAGCGATGGTGATTGAACGATCATTTAATACGATATCAATTCCCATGGATCAACTCCTTGGCGTCATTAATCGTTCTAAACTCTTATCAAATTCATCAAAAAATCCATCTGGCCATTGATCAATCAATCCATCTTGATCAATCGTTGGAGTTGAAATTGTATGGCGGGTTTGGCCTTCGATCATGCGGCGCTCAAAGTAATTTAATTGCACATCGGCTGGATCAATTTTGCCATCGTGAACAGCTAAACGAATGCCATTTAATACATGATCACTATGGCTTTCAACCACAATTTGGACTCCAGCTGCTGCTGCGTAGGCCAAAAATTGACCCATGAGTGCTTGACCGCGTGGATGTAAATGAGCCTCGGGATTTTCGATTAATAATAATGAATTAGGCTTGGCTGATAAAACCGCTACTAAAATAGGTAAGGTATAGGTTAATCCAAAGCCAACATTGGTTGCCCGAAACGCATTCCCTACAACTCCATCATTAACGAATGAGAATCGTAAACTGACCAAATCAATATCAGGGTTTCCTGAAATGTTGATTCGTGTGCCTGGGGAAATTTCACTTAGCCACGCTTCAACTTCATTGCGTAAGGTTAACGTGCTTGATTGTTCATGATGTAATTTTTCGTTGGGAATTAATTCATTGCCAAATAATGATAAATAGTGAATCGCATATTCACCACTTGGACCAAGTTGGCGATGTTGGCGCACGAGATAATCCGATGTGCCAAATGATGTGCGAGGGCCAATTCGTTCAGCTTGCAAGTATTGAAATTCATCAGTAAATAGATTACTAAAAATAATATCGTTATTGAAGTAGGTATCCGATGCTCCAACCAGTATGCTATTTAATCCATCAGGCGCAGCTTCAATATCCAAGACATCAGTTGATGAATTATATTGATAGCTCCATTCATCAACGCTATTTTTGCTATGTAGCTTCAACCCAATACTAATTGTGTCATCTTCGGCAGACTCAAAGAATACATCTTGTGCTGTACCGAGTCGAACTAAATCGCCATTAACTGCTAAGCCTTGGGTTATGAGGCCTTGTTGAAACGATTGACGTAATAAAAGCAATGATTGAATGACTGAGGATTTGCCCATCCCATTTAATCCCGACAGCAAGGTTAGTTTACCAAGATTAATTTTTTGGTGACCAAAGCACTTAAAGTTGTGTAGAACGATCGATTCAAGCGTTTGTAATGGTTGTTCACTCATTTTAATACCTCTTGAATAAGGTAAGCAATTCGGCGGAAACGAATATTAACCTTATTTGTATCACCAGTGCCTTGTGAGATTGCTTTATCGAATTCGCGGTCATTATTCAATAATGAAATAAATTTTTGCATTAATAGATTTTTTCTTCGGACAAGAACTTTGATTTGATCATCGCTACAATTGCTTAAGTTAACTGACCATGATTCAAACAGCGATTTATTGATCATTCCACGGGAAGCATTTGCTTTATAGCGTTTGCGAAAAGCATCTTTATCGAAAATGGCTTTCGCTGCTCGCATTGCCCGTCGGAACTGTAGTTCAAATGAATCGAGAGCAGTTTGATCAAGCTTATTAATCGTGGCCATTGCATTGCTTAAAAAGCTATCAAAATCGGCAAATTCATTGCGATTATATTTTTCAGGCGGTACCAGATGAAAGGCAATGAAGCGTAAAACAAATTCACGGTCACTCATGCGCGATGTAGGTACAGAGTTGGTAGTAGCTTGCTTAAATTCAGGAAACTCAGCCATTCGTTTGAGCAATTCGGTTGCTCTCCCTTGATGTAACGCGTGGCGAATCTCTTGGGGCGAAAGTGGCAATCCACCAGTATTAATCCGTTTGAAGATATTGAATTTAACTTCTTCTGGTGTTCCTGGAGCAATTTGATAAATTAATACTTGAGTTTCCATAATCCGCCGTTGGAAATTTCTAGGCAGATCATCAAAGCCTTTATCCGTAATCGTATTGAGGAATTCCAAGCCTTTGAGTTTTAATTGATTTTCTGGATGATTTTTTTTTGCTAAAATAAAATTATAGAGAGTTGTTAATCGTTGGAGTCCATCAACAATAATCCAGCGGTCTTCGTTTGTTGCATCCATATAGAATGCTGGCAGTGGAATACGAATTAGAATCGACTCGATTAAGCGACTTTGGGCTTCGCGTGTCCATAAACCTGCTTGACGTTGAAAAGCTGGCTGCATATCAATCTCATTATTTTCCATCCGTGAAATTAAGAGATCGACAGTCATTGGCTTAAAATCAATTCGGATCTGGCTAGGATTAAAGGGTGTAATAATTAATTCGTCATCATCCTCCTCTTCTTCTTCAATATCGTTGCTTAATCCATATAATGCTGCCTGTGATGATAGCTGGAAGCCTTGAAATCCACCTTGTGGTAACTCCTCTTCATCATCGTTATTCAGATCTAAATCTTCAGTATTATCAACCATTGGTTCTTCCTCATCGTAGAATGCTGTTGTATTGTACTATAGCTGATTGATTTTTAGTGACCCTGATTTGCGCCGACCATGCGGCGGAATAGGCTGCCAACGAGGCTAAATGGTTGCGGTTCGGCAATACCCAAGCGGCTAGCGCTTGTTTGATCGATTAACCCAATCACGCGGGCGAAGGTTTCGATTTGTTGCTGCATCAAATCAAAATCAAGTTTATCGATGGCTGCATTGCTGGGCGTGGCGCATAAATAATTGGGTGCAGGAATAAGTGAAATTGTGGGAATATTGGCTTTGTAGAATGGCTCGCCCTCGCCAAAATAAATATCGTTGATCGGCAGAATGGTGAGCACACGCTGCTTGGTGCGCTGCAAAAGTGCGGTGTAATAGAGCTGCTCAAGCATTGGGCTGGTGGTATAGGTCAACTCAATTTCTGGTTGGGTCGTTGGTTGATAGCTGGTGAAGGCTCGATTATCGTGCCACTCAGTACAGCCTAAATGTTCCAACGTAACGCCAGCGACTGCCCGAAACTGCTGGCCGTTCCATAATGCTGGGTGCTCGGCGAGCCATGTGCTGGTTGCTTGGCCGTGCTTGCCAAGTTGCGGCAGTTGAAAGTGGCCCGTGGCAAAAATAAAAATTAAATTGCGCTCAAGTGACTGTTGTTTAAACCAACGTACCAAGGCCAATAACCCCAACGCACCGTTTTCTTCAGGGGCGTTCGGCCCATCAGTGTGGGTGTTAATCAAAATACTTTCGTTTGATGCTTGGCTTGGCAAAACCACATACAAACTCTCAGTTGGGCATTGTTCGGTGAGTGTGGCTTGCAGCGTAAAGCGAATCTGTTGGCCTTGAGCAGCTGCTTGCTTGAGTTGCTGGCCTCCCACTGAATCGACCCATAGCGCCGGACAATCTTGATAGCTGCTGGTGAAGGGTAGATATTGGGCTGCTGCATTGGCTGGCGAGATGTTTGACCACATGCAAATTACGGCTTTGACCCCAGCTTTTTTGGCAGCTTGCAGGTCGGGGCCGCCGAGAAACGAGCCAAGGGTTGGGTTACGCAGCGTTTTTGGGAGTTGGGTTGCACTGGCTTGAGCCGCCTTGGTTGGGTGAATAAACAGCATGGTTGGTAAAGCTGGAACCGCAACTTCGACCAAAGCAATTTTGCCAGCTGCTTGTTGAAAATTGCCTGGGCTTTTGCCACAATCGACCAATTCGCCAACAATGCCTTCGGCGGGCGTGCAGCCGGAATAGGGGTAGTGAAAACTTGTAGCAATTGCGGTTTCGCTGCGATTGGCGTTTTGCAGCGCCAAGCCCCAGTTTTGAGCTTCCCAGCGCGTGAAATAATAGCGATCACGTTGGACTTCGCAGCCGAGGGCAGTTAATTCGGCGGCCAGAAATTCGATGAAGCGCTGATGAGATTCGCTTCCGGTTAGGCGTGGCCCTAATGCTTCGAGATAGCGATGCCAGCCAATTAATTCTTGATGCGTGGTAATGTTCATGAATTCAGCCTCACTCGCACAGGATTATCAATTAACTCGGTTAGCTCGAGCACAATCTCGCGATGCCAAGCCCAATCGTTGCGTAGCTGCGCGACAATCAAATCAGTTAAGTTCATGTGCAGCCAATAGCAGCGTAAACGCTTTTCAACATTATCGGGAATGATATCGTGCTGTTGGGCAAATTTAAGCCATGGTTGTAAATAGATAGTGCTTGGCTCATAACAGCTTTGTTGAGCAAGATCATAGACCCAATCGCCGTAGCCAAATTCGGCCCAATCAAGCACGGCCACAATCGTTTGCTGCTGGCAAATCACATTATTAAAGCCAAAATCACGATGGATTAACGAGCGTTCGGTAGTGATGCTGCCGATTAATTGCTCCATGACCCGATAGCCTTGGCGCAACAAGCTGCCGGTTTGGTCTTGGCGCTCGTACCAGTCGCGCCAATTATAATCAAACTTATAATTGCCAAGATCTAAAACTTCTTCGGCCCAGCTTTGGTAACGGCCTTGGCCTTGGCTGTTGGCTAAACCCCAACCAGTGCTTGAACCGATGTCTTGTTGATGCAGTTGATGCAGTATTTGAAAAAGGCGCGGCTGAATTTGGCTGAGCTGCTGTAGCTCAAGTGCTGAGATGGTTTGGCCTGCGAGGTAGGGACTAATCGCGTAGACCCAGCCATCGGCAAATTGCTGATGGGCTAGGATTGGCGGAATTGGCAAATATTGGCCCCAGTGCTGGGCGGCGTAGGCATCTTTTAAAAAATCTTGGTAGTGCTTGCTAATGCGCACTACATAAGGTTGGGAATCGTGTTCAAATTGATAGGCTTGGGCAAACCAACCAGCGCCGATAAAGCTGATGTTTTCAAGCTGAAAGCCCGAATCGGCTTCGATTGCTTGGTGTAAACCTGAATCGAGGTGCATCAAACATCCTCACACAGACAATATTCCATCAGCATTGTACCGCGAAGTATTTGATCCACGAAGGACACGAAGGGCACGAAGGATGGAAACCGCGAAGAGCGCGAAGGACGCGAAGAACGTCAAGCTCCATGTGGAGAGCATATCCCTTCATCCTTCATCCCTCATCCTTGCTGTTGGCCACAGATTGGCACAGATTTATGTGATTATTCCGCAGTGCCACCAAGCTGATCTTTTTTAGCCATGAATTGCCTAAATTTCACCAATTGATGCCCGATAGCCAATAGCCTACAGCCAATGGCCATGCTTCCTCTGCGCCGCTGGGTTAAATGTTGACTTCTGACTTCTGATTTTTGCCTTCATCCCTCATCCTTCATCCTTCTATTTATCTCCCCCATTGCGCTGAGTACTGGCTTGCGGAGGTGGACTAGCGATTGATTGAATTGGGCAAGGCTTGCCAGCATACTTGAGTGCTAGAATGATCAATAATGCTGTAATAGTGGGGATCAAGCTGTGCAACGCAAGCTTGGGTTTGGGCTGTTGGGTCTGCTGCTTTGGCTGCTTGGGTTGGCAATCTGTGGCAGTCTTTTTGGCTGGAATTTGGCTTGGCTGAAGGATTGGCAATGGCTGGCTGAACAAACTGGCTGGCGCTTCTGGCTGGCTCAAACGATTTTTCGCATCGTGTTGTTGCTGCCTTTAATTCTTGGCCTGCTTTTGTTGCTCCATCCTATGTGGCTTGGTCGGCGCTTGTTACCATCACCCAAGCCTGATTCAAGCGTGAGTGCTGCTCCGTTGGCCCATGAAACGCTTAATCGGCGGCGTTTTGTAATCGAGGCTGGCCTGCTTGGTGGCTTGGTTGGTTATAGCAGCTTGATTGAGCCATTTAATCCTGAAGTTGTTGAGCTTGAGTTGCCAATTGCCAATTTGCCAAGCCGCTTTGAGGGCTTGAGGATTGTGCAATTGAGTGATTTGCATGTGTGTGCTTACACTCCCGCCGATGATGTGGCCCGCGCTGTGGCCTTGATTAATCAGCTTGATGCAGATATTGTGACCATCACTGGTGATTTTGTTGATCGTCATGCGAAATTTGCTGATGATGCGACGATGCCCTTGCGTCAATTACAAGCCCGCGAAGGCATTTTTTCGGTGCTTGGCAACCACGATTACTATACTGGCGATATTGAGCGCATGATTTGGGCGATTAAACGCGCTGATTTGGGTTTGTTGATCAATCAGCAAACCGTGATTCGACGTGGCGCTGAGCGCTTAAATCTGGTTGGCTTGGACGATCCCAAGCATAATGCTGGCAATGGCTGGAGCCATGGCAATATTGATTTGGCGCGAGCGTTTGGCAATCTGCGTGCTAGCGATCCATGCATCACCTTGTTGCATAACCCGATTTTTGCGCCAAGCGTAATTGGGGCTTATGCGCCGCAACTTGTGCTTTCTGGCCACACCCATGGCGGCCAGATTTGGGTGCCGATCTTAACCGAACAAGCGGTGCGTTCGCGCGATCGCTTTGTGGAGGGCCGCTATCAACTTGCCAACAGCCAAGTCTATGTTAATCGTGGTTGGGGTTTTACCGGCCCGCCGTTGCGCTTTGCCAAACGCCCAGAAATTAGCGTGATTCGGTTGACGAGGGATCAGGGGTCAGGGATTGGGGATAGTTTTTAGGATCAGATTGGATAGTTTAGGAAGCAGATAGTGGCAACAATTGTTCCTCTGATGCGCCAAATTGGGCGCTGGACGGGCTTGGCCTTGGCAATTGGGCTTGCTGCTGGCTTGGCAAGTGCGCTTTTTTTAGTTAGTTTGGCGTGGGTCACAACGCTGCAAACCAACAATTGGTGGCTTTTGCTTTGTTTGCCGTTGTTTGGCGGCTTGGTGGCTTGGCTTTATCAACGTTTTGGCCAAAGTGTGGCGGCTGGCAATAATCTAATTATTGAACAATTGCATAGCCCAGATTTGCTTGGCGTTCCCTTGCGCATGGCTCCTTTAGTATTGCTTGGAACCGTGCTGACCCATCTTGGCGGTGGCTCTGCTGGCCGAGAAGGCACGGCGGTGCAAATGGGCGCAAGTTTGGCGGCGCGAATTGGGCGTTGGTGGCGTTTGCCGCAGGCTGAAGTGCGTTTAGTGCTGATGATGGGCATGAGTGCTGGCTTTGGGAGCGTGTTTGGCACCCCGATTGCAGGCACGATCTTCGCGCTGGAGGTGCTTGCATTTGGAGTTTTGCGCTATGAAGCATTATTGCCATGTTTGGCAGCGGCCTTGGTAGGCGATGGCGTGGTGCGTTGGCTGAATATTGCGCATAGCCATTATCAAGTTGCCAGTGTGCCCGAGCTTGGTTCGATTTGGGCTTGGTTGATTGGAGCTGGAATTTGCTTTGGGCTTGTTAGCAGAGCGTTTGTGAGCTGGATTGAACTGGTGCAGAGTAGGTCGCGGCGTTGGCTGCCCAACCCAATTCGGCGGGCAATGCTTGGCGGCTGCGTGATTGTGATTATAAGTTTGGTGTTGAATACTCGTGATTATAATGGGTTGAGTTTGCCGTTGCTCGCCCAAGCATTTGAGCCACAAGGCGTTGTGCCATGGGCTTTTGGGTTCAAGTTATTGTTAACTGGCTTGACCTTGGGCGTGGGCTTCAAGGGTGGTGAAGTAACCCCATTGTTTGTGATTGGCGCGACACTTGGCTCGGCCTTGGCCCAGCTTTTTGGCTTGCCAAGCGATTTGCTGGCAGCTTTGGGCTTGATTGCGGTCTTTGCCGGGGCTGCTAATACCCCGATTGCTTGTGTTTTGATGGGGATTGAATTGTTTGGCTCAAGCTTGCTTGTGCCATTGATGATTACCACCTGCATTGCCTACACAGTTTCTGGCCATCGGGGAATTTATGCGGCGCAACGAGTTGGCTGGGCGAAACGTCAGCATTTGGCACATCAAACTGGCAAACGGCTTGATGAGTTGGAGGTTGATTAACAAAAGTGAGGCCCGAACTCTAGCCTAGCTTCGGGCCTCGTTGGTGCTATTGATTTGCACACATCAATACGTTTAAACTACCACGTCAGTCCTAAAAGCGCTGGGTTTTTCCATTAAACTACGGCCCCAAAGTTTGGCGGAGCTGGCTAGATTCGAACTAGCATCCAGCGGTATATGCATGATAGTGCTTGACTTGATGTTCAACAGCGAATACTGAATCTAGAGCGATAATCTGAATTTGAGTGGCTGTGTCAGCGCCTCTGCCAATTGGGCTACCCAGCCAAATGTGGTGGCTGGGGGAGGATTCGAACCTCCACTTTCTAACACACTGTGCCGATTCAGCTTGAGCTTTAGTCTCAGCTTGCGCTCTTGCGCAACAGTATTGTAGGCCAGTTTGCCGCTTTGGGCAATCGTGCTTTAGGCTGATTCACGAAGCTCCCAAAGAGCACGCAGGGGCTGAAACCACGAAGAGCACGAAGAACGCGAAGATTAAGTTTTTTTCGCCACAGATTGGCACAGATTTTTATGATTTGGTTCCCAATAGCTTAGCGCCCATAGCCAAAAGCCATACATTCTCTGCGCCTCTGGGTTAATTGACCCACGAAGATATGGCAATAGGCTTTTGATTTTTGACTTCTGACTTTTTTTGGATATGCTCTATGCTCTATGTTCTATGTTCTATGTTCATACAGCTCAAACGTGCGTTGTAGCATCGTTTGCAATTCAAATTGCTGCTGAATGCGTTGACGAGCAGCTTGGCGACAGGCTTGGTTGAGTGCTTGATCGTTGAGCATGCGCCCAATGGCTTGGGCAAGTGCAGCACTGTGGCCTGGCTCAACCAATAAGCCTTGTTGACCATCGCTGATCGCTTCGCGCGTGCCGTCGGTACTGCTGGCCACAATTGCCTGCCCACTGGCCATGGCTTCGAGCAAGGCAAACGATAAGCCTTCGTACAGCGAAGGGAGTACAAACACATCAAGGGCTGCGAGGGCTGCGGGCATATCACGTTGTTGGCCGACAAAATGAACCTGATTAGGCTTGGGCAAATGCTGGGCTGCTTGCCGTAATTCACCCTCCAAATCGCCTTCGCCAATGAGTGTTACATGAACGTTTGGCTGCTGTTGCCAAATTGCTGGCAAGGCCTCGAACAATATTTGATGGCCTTTTTGACGACTCAAGCGGCCAACCACGCCTAAAAGTGGCACATCGTGGGGAATTTGCCATGCCTTGCGAGTTGCAGGATCGCGCGGTTGTGGCTGCCAGTGCTGGCTATCTACTGCATTATAAATGGTGTGCAAGCGCCGTTTGGGAAAGCCAAATTGCTCAAGTAACAATTGGGCGTTGCCTTCAGAAACCGCAACCCCAGCGTGCAAGGTGGCATATTGCCAGCGCCGATTGAGCAAGCGCAAATGGTGCGAAAGCCAATTGAAGCGCGGGATTGGCGTAACCAATTGGAAGGTGATAATGCGCCGTGGAACCCGCGCCAAGGCCGCACCCAGCACCAACTCGGCAGCGCGGCGTGGTGAGGGCACTACAAAATGCACAATATCAGGCCGTAATTGGCGAAATAGTTTGGCTGCTTGGTTAACTTCTTTAAACGCTAAACCATGCTCATGGACTGCATCTAGGGTGGCGATGCTGGCGCCATGAGCTTTGGCCCGATCGATCAAAGGTTGGGTGGCTGCCCGCGGCGGCATCAATAACCCAAGCTCAAAACGCTGTTGATCGGCATGCAGCAACAGCGTTTCTAAATAGCCTTCAGCACCGCCAAGGCCAGTGCTATCAGTAACAAACCACAGCCGTTGTTTCACGCAGGCACTCGATAAATTGCTAAGCGGGTTTGCTGAATCCGATAAATTGGCAGCCGATCAGCTAATTCGTTGACACAGCGAGTTACGCCAACACACTCAGGGTGGGCATCGACCCAGGTATAATCATCCCAAACCACCACGCCACCAGGTCGTACCAATTTCAAGGCCACTTCAGTATCGGCCTTCACAAAGGGATACGAGTGATCAGCATCGACCAATACTAGATCCATTTGGCCATAATACGGGCTAAAATCGAATGGCTCTAAACCAAGCCAAAGTTGGCTGATTTTGCTGGCTTCAGGGGTGTTGTGAAAATGCTGGCCTGGCGTGAAGCTCAATTCAAACTGATAGCCGTTGCGGCGCAAATATTCGTTGCGTGTCTTAATATCAAGATCAAGGGTGTAGATTTTGGTTTCGGGGCTGCTATGTTGGGCCATCATGCGCGTGGTTGCGCCCATGTAGGTGCCAAATTCAAAAATTGTTTTTGGTTGGCTAATTTGGGTCACGCCTGCCAACGACAACAATTCGGCCAAGGGCATTTCCATGGTATCGTCGCGGACAATCGAAGCGACTGGCACTTCGATGCTCGCTTGGCGGCCTTCGGGAAATAGCTCAGGCAACGAGCGTTGGGTCAGGGTATATTCGGCGTACCGCCCATATTGATCGAATAGGCGTTGGCGCACGGTTTTTTGGTTGCTGGCGACGCGCCAAGCAATGTAGCGTTGCATAATGGGCTTGGGAATAAATGGCCGCACTCGGCTTTTCCACGACATAGCGATTCCTTTTAGACTGAATAAAGGCTGGTAATTGCTTGCGATAATTCGGCCAGATCGACGGTGGCCGTGCCAACTTTGCCCACCACAATGCCCGCCGCAATATTGGCCAATTGCATGGCCTGCTCCAAACTGCTGCCGCTGGCCAACGCTAAGGCCAAAATAGCCACGACCGTATCGCCCGCTCCGGTCACATCGTAGACGTTGCGGGCATGCGTTGGCAAAAAGACTGGCGCATGCTGGTTGCGATAGAGCGCCATGCCATCAGCGCTGCGGGTGATAATCACTGCTGTGCCTTGCAGCAACTCCAATAAGTGATCGGCGGCAAGTTGCAGTTGTTCAAGGCTGTGTAAGCTGAGGCCAGTGACGACTTGGGTTTCTTGCAGGTTGGGCGTAATCACGCTGGCTTGGGCATAGCGTTGATAATTAATGCCCTTGGGATCAACGACCACCGGAATGTTGTAACGTCGTGCTTGTTGAATCACATGTTGGCAAACCCGCTCTGTGAGCACGCCCTTGGCATAATCGGAAAGAATGCAGACCTGACAATTTGCGATCTGTTGATCAACCCACGTACATAGCGCAGTTTCGCTGACTGAATCAAGTGCGGTGTTGACCTCGCTATCATAGCGCAACATCTGTTGGTTATGGGCGATGATCCGTGTTTTGAGCGTGGTTGGACGTTGGGCCTTGATCAAGCCATTGCTTTCGCCAACGCCCGCTTGTTCGAGCACCAGTTTGAGCTGTTGGGCTGCAAGGTCATCGCCAATTACACCGCCTAATAGAACTTCTGCGTTGAGCGCCGCAATGCTAGCGGCCACGTTGCTGGCTCCGCCAGGCCGATAGCTGCGCGAACGCACATTGACAATTGGCACTGGCGCTTCTGGCGAAATGCGGGTGACATCGCCCCAAATATATTCATCGAGCATCACATCGCCAACAATTAAGACCCGTTGTTTGCTTAATTTGGCCAGCGTTGCGGTTAATTCATGCACGATGAATCTCCAATTCGATCAACTCATGGGCAGGGCGCGGCTTGATATAATCGACGTTTAAGGGCTGATCAACCAAGGCCAATTGTGCTTCGACCGCCGCCAGCACTTGCTCAGGCGTAATTTCCTGCATACATTGACGCTCGATTGGGCAATTCTCCCACAGCCAACATGGCGCACAATTTAATGGTGTATACAAATTGCTGTTGCAACTATAGCCCGATTGAAATGGCGCTTCACGGCCACCAAAAATAATCACCGAACGGCAATCGACTGCCCGTGCCAAGTGCATTTGAAAGCCAACAAAGCCAATAAATAATTGCGCCGCCTGCAAAATTGCTGCCGATTCACGGATGCTGGCTTTACCTCGTAGATCAAGCACATGCTCAAGTTTGGGATCGCTGGGCATACCAAGTTGTACCACGGTAAAGCGTTTGGCTAATTCGTTGACTACAATTTGCATCCGTTCTGGATACCATTCTTTGGTTGCGATTGGGTAACGCGCAGCTAAAATTGAGCTTTGCACCACAATATAAGGCTTAGAAATGATGTGTTGTGAACGTTCAGCCGCAGTTAAATGCAAATAAGGCCGCACACCAACTGGATAATCAATGCCTAGTACTGAAGCCATATTAGTAATTAGATGTTGCTGAGGTGGTAAATCACGGCCTTGCTCTTTAATATGAGTCGTATAATTCAGCCGTTTAAAGGCCATATTATGCTGTTCGATAATTTTAAAATAGTATGGCATAACCGGAATAATCCCAGCAACATCGGGATTATGGGCGAATAATTCGGGATTATTGGTTTGCATCCACAGATTAGCTTCGCCATGTTCGCGTAACGCGCGAAAAATCGCTGTACACAATAATTGGTCGCCGAGGCCACCACCAAAGCCTAATACTCGCTTGATTGTAGGCTTGCGCAGGTGCAAATTTAAATGCCACCAGCGTGGCGCGAATTTACTTTGCCAATCGTAGCGCAAGCGGCGCTGAACCCGCGCTAAAAATGAAATTTGGTTTGGATCTGCCACAACTAGGCCTCAATTTTCTCGCACACCAATTCCCACGAATAAATATCGACATCGGGATTTTCATGGATAAACTTGGTTTGGCCGAGTTCGCGCAGCAAGCCTTTGACAAACTCCAGCGAAAAATGGGCATGCTTGTGATGCGGATTGTAGGGCTGGCCAGTTTTTTGGCAGTGTACGCGAAAACGTTGCTCATCGGGGCAGAAAATAACCAAACGTCCGCCAACTTTCAATACCCGCAACCATTCTTTTAATGCCGCCTTGGTATCATCAAAATCTTCGAGCAAGTGCGACGAATAAATATAATCGATCACATTATCCGCAAACCAATATAAATTATCTGCATCGCCGCCCAATTGGACGGGATATTGGCCAACTGCGGTATACGGTTGCGGCAAATCGACCCGCACAGCGCGAGGGTTAATTGGATCGCCACCAAAACCTAAATCTAAGCCATAACCAACGCAATATGGGTCGAGCCGTGCGCGACATTTGGAGGTTTCGCTGGCCCAAGCCCATTTGGTGGTGCGTTTGGCCTGAATTTTTGGCAAAATTGTGCGCATCGCCGAACGGGCAACCTTTTCGACCCCCAAGGCGCGGCTGACCGTTTTGAGTGCTGGCAAAGCCCGCAGATAATTTTTCCAAACAATTTGGCGTGTGCGAGCAATATATTTAGTCATGGCGCGAATCCTTGTTACAGGCAGCGTACAGCGCTGCTTCAACCCGATCGATCATCGTGGTCATGCGAAACTCGCGATCAACAATCGCAGTCGCTTGCTGGCGTAGTTTTTCAGCCAAAGCTGGTTGATTGAATAATCTGGCAATGTGGGCGGCGCAGCCAGCAGCATCGTCGCGAGCAAAGACCATGCCAGTTTCTTCGTGCTTGATAATTTCGGTCGTGCCGCCAGTATCTGAGCCAACTACCACCAAGCCCATGGCCAAGGCCTCAACGACGGTGATGCTAAATGGCTCGTCCCAGCGTGATGGAAAAATCAGAATATCGTGGCTGGCGTAAATGTCGGGTAGTTCTTGGCGTGGTAATTTGCCGCGCCAATCGACGCTTTGGCTGATGCCCAATTTTTCGGCGTAGCGCTGCATGTCGCTGGTGTATTCGGCGGAAAGCCCAGCGCCCACAATCGAGAGTGTTGCTTGTGCGAAGCCATGTTTTTGTTGCACCAAGGCAAAGGCTTCGAGCAAGGTTTCCATGCCTTTGTGGCCAGAAATTTGGCCAACGAATAACAGACGCTGGCCCATCGAGGCTGAGCGTTCGCGGCGCACAAACAAATCGTAATCAACGCCCCAACGAATAACATTGGTGTTGGGCATGGGGCCAATTGGCTGGGTTTGCTTGAGCAAAAAGTCGCTAGCAAAAATTGCATTGGCATAGCTAATTGGCAAATTATTGCGAAAGCCAGTCTTGCGCCCAAGCTTCCAGCCCAACAGTTTGCGCCCAATCCAACGCAACGGGTGGCGCGGCATATAGTGCCATGGATCGAAAATGCCAATCCGAATTGGCCAGTGATCGGAGATGAAAAAGACGGTGCGATAGCCCTGATCTTGTAGCATGCGCACTGCCGACATCGATGCTTGGTAAAAGCTCCACACAAACACAATATCGGGTTTTAGTGCTTTGGCAAGCTCTAAAATGTGTGGCTGATTGTGCATTTCGCGTTCGTACAAACGCCGTTGATGGGCTAATGTGGTTTGGGCTACTGGGTGAATATCGATCGTCAATGAGCGCTCGATAAAGCCTTCGCGCACTTCGCGATCGACGCCGTAGGTGCTGGTGAGCACGGTTACATCGTGGCCTTTGGCGCGCAATCCTGCAACCACATCGCCACAACCAACCTCATAGCCGCCGATATAGTGTGGCGGAAACAAGCTGGTCAATACCAGAATCTTTAATGGTTGCATTAATCGCGATCCTCTTGCGCCGTTTCAGGCCACTGCCATTGCCCGCTCAGCCGTACATTGCCTGCATAATCGAGCCGACTCATTGATGGCGGGGTTCTGGGACCGGGCAAAATCTCAACTTGCGCGCAACCAGGCAGATAATCCAGCGCGCTGCCATCACCAGAACGCACGCCAACATCAAGCAAATAGATCCCAGGCTGAAGATTGAGCGTGTCGATGGTGCTGGTGAGTTGGCCATGCTGGCCGCGTTTGATTTGGTATCGTGGAGCGTTCAAATCGCTATCAACCGTCATCAGGCGTGTGCCTTCAAGCGACGAAAAGCCATAGCCAAACGACACGCCATAAACATCGGCATAGGCTTCGTAGTTAAAACTGACGTTGAGCATTTCGCCATGCAAAATTGGCTCGCCATGATTGAAGGTCAAATCGTTAATTTTGAAGCGTTTGCCATAATCGTAATGGCGCACGGCCTCGCGCAAATCGACTCGTGAGCTGCTTGAGGTCACAGTTTCCATCAAATATTCGTTGACGATCGAGGCCGAAGGCCCATCTTTGAGCACTGAGCCTTTGCTAAGCCAAATAACGCGTTGACATAAACTGCGAATTGCTGCCATGTTGTGGCTAACAAACAGCACCGTGCGGCCATTTTGAGCAACTTCGCCCATTTTGCCCAAACATTTCTTTTGAAACTGCGCATCGCCAACCGCCAACACCTCATCGACGATCAGAATTTCTGGCTCAAGGTGGGCGGCAACCGCAAAGGCCAAGCGCAAATACATGCCGCTGGAATAATGCTTAACCATCGTGTCGATAAATTGTTCAACTTCAGCAAAAGCCACAATTTCATCGAATTTGCGGTTAATTTCGGCACGGCTCATGCCGAGGATCGCGCCGTTGAGGTACATATTTTCGCGGCCTGTGAGGTCGGGATGAAAGCCGGTGCCAACTTCGAGCAAGGTGCCAACCCGCCCACGAATCATGGCCGAGCCAGCGGTTGGCTCGGTGATGCGTGAAAGCACTTTTAACAAGGTGCTTTTGCCAGCACCGTTGTGGCCAATAATCCCCACTACCTCGCCTTGATTGACATCAAACGAGACATCGCGCAACGCCCAAAACTCTTTGGTTGCGGCTTGAGTGCCTTGGCCACGCAGCGCCGAACGCAAACGCCTGGCTGGCGCAAGCATGGCATCTGAAACAGTTTCGCGAAAGGTTTTCTGAAACGAATTCGCCCCAATGCGAAATTGCTTACTTAAATGCTCGACCTGAATCGCAATCTCGCTCATTATTACACCATATCTGCAAATTGTTTTTCAACGCGGCGGAAATATAAGGCTCCGGTGATCAGCAGGAAGAGGGCAATGCCAACCGATGGCAACATCGCTGACCACGTAATTTGACCAGTGCCAAGCAGCGACCAACGAAAACCATCGATCACCCCAGCCATTGGATTGAGGCCATATAACCAGCGCCATTGGTTGGGAATTAAGCTGCTGGAGTAGGCAACTGGGCTGCCATATTGCCAAAGCTGCGCCATAAACGGAATCACATAACGAATATCACGAAACTGCACATTTAATGCAGATAACCATAAACTGACACCCAAGCCCGTGATGATCACCAAAAGAATGAAGAGTGGCAGTGCCAGCATCCGCATGGTTGGCGTAATATCAAACCACAGCAGCATGCCAAACATCACCACAAAGGCAATCGCAAAATCAACCAAGCCACCTAATACGGTCGAAATTGGCACAGTTAAGCGCGGAAAATAGACTTTTTTGATCAGATTGGCGTTGCCGACTAAGCTATTTGAGCCTTGGCTGAGGGCGTTGGCAAATAGCGCCCACGGCACCAGCGCCGTGATCGAAAAGGCTTCGTAGGCAATGCCATCGGAAGGTAACTTGGCCAATCTGCCAAAAATCAGGGTAAAGACGATCATCGAAAACACTGGTTGAATGATGGCCCAAGCTGCGCCAAGCACTGTCTGTTTGTAACGGACTTTGACATCGCGCCAAATCAGAAAAAACAGTAATTCACGGTAGGCCCAAAGCTCGCGTAATTGCAGCGAAACCCAGCCATTCGATGCTTCTATCCGCGTGATGGGGGTTGTTTGTAACGTCGTGGAGGCTCTTTGCACTGTTTTCTCACCACACAATGTTTGTTAACAGACGAAGCCATTATAGCATATCACGCTTGGCTTGGCAGTTTGTTAAGAGTGGGGAGCGGTCGTTGGGGGTCGGGGGTAGTTTTGATCGCTGAAGGACACGAAGCGCCCGAAGGTTTATGGCTCTAGGCTATGGGCTGTTGGCTCTTAATGGTACCAACATATGTCCGATAGCCAACAGCCCATAGCCATCCTTCCTCTGCGCTAAAACGTTGCTCCTTTTTTGCCTTTGCCCGATAGCCAAGAGCCTTCTGCGCCAATTCGGCTAACCATGCTCAGGTTTCGTTCCAGTTGCATCGACGTAGGCATGGATGCGGGGGTAGGTATAGCTATCGGATTCGCTGATGTAAATGGTGCGCAACCCATAGACTAAATTATCGGTTTGAATTTGGCTCAACATATCGTGGGCTTTGATTGTTGGGTCGATGCTCTGCCAAATGCGCTCAAAATCGGGAAGTTGCATCAAACTGGTAATTTTCTCTTGATACCACGATTCAAATTGGCAGGTGCGATTGGCCTGTTGAAAACTATAGACATAGCTGCGGGCGACCCGATCCCATTGCAAACCACCTTTATTCAAAAGCTTGCGGGCTGAATAATTCACCGGATCAAACATGAAGTGCAAGATATTGCGATGTTGTTCGGGAATGTTCTCAAAGCGTAGCCCCAAAAATTGCTGAAAAACATGCACCATCGGTTGATTGATCGCTAAAAGATCCCAAACCTGATTAACCAAAAATGCCGGATACACCAAAATATCGAGTAAATTTTGATATTGGGCAATTTGGGCATCGAGGGCAGCACCGCTGAGAATATCAGGATCTTCGGCGTAGCCCGCGCTCCTCAACAGATGGTTGCGCTCATGAGTTGGGCACTCCAACAAACTGGCAATCCCTCGCACAACATGCTCGGCTACCTGATTTTTGGCCCGTTGCTCCAAAAGCCGTTTATAGGTTGGATACTCGGCCCAAATTGCTTGTTGACTAAAAGGATTGGGCTGCTTTTTTTGTTTACTATGCCAAAGCTGATCTTCAAAGGCGCGCTTGCGTTGAATCCGAATCGTTTCAGCGGCAGCAATAAAGCTGGCGTTGATTTGCCCAGCTCGATCATTAATTTTTGTCATATTTCTTGGCCTTTTTCAAGGATAAAACCCCTTTTTTGATGCTAACAAGCCTTTGAAACAATGTCAAGTTAGCTTGATTTAGCGTAACATAACCCTAGACAAACCTCTAGCCAAATAGGTGCTAAGCAGCTATGCTTGGTCGTAGAAGGTCGCCATATGCATCAGTTTGTGGGAGAGTTGGGCAAATACGGCAGGATTGACATATTGGGGTATGTCAATCCTGTTGGTATTTAAGCTCGCTTAATTGCGCCAAGCGGCGTAAGATTATTCCTACCCGCTGCTCATTTGATATAACTCCTCTTTCACTTTAAACCTGAATTTCAGCCCTTGAATGCTTAGGTGCTAGGCAGGGGATGCATGAGGTGGCTATGAACTCCTATTTTCCGAGTCAGTTGGTTGGCTTTCGGCGGATGCTCAGTGCATGCTCATTGATGCTACTTATGGGTTTGCTTTGGCTTAATCCACGTGACAGTGGCTTGGTGAGAATTGGCTTTGCCCAAAACAACCCTAACTCACCGCTATGTAGCAATTCGGCGATCGTTAGTAATGCCAATGATGCTGGAGTTGGCTCGTTACGTCAGGCAATTGCTGATGTTTGTGTTCATGGCACGATTAGCTTTGCCAATAATTATCAGATTTATCTGAATACGGCGTTACAACTTGGCAAATCTATGACCATCGATGCTAGCGGGCGCTCGATTATTTTAAGTGGCGATAGTAATAACGATGGCTCAGCCAATGTGCGAATTTTTGATATTACTTTAACGACCAGCATCACGCTCACCCACCTGCGGCTTGAAAATGCTATCGGAAGCAACGGCGGCGCTATTCGCAGTCGCGGTAATTTGACGATTCGCGATAGCATATTTACCAACAATAGGGCTAGTAATTCTGGTGGGGCAGTCTATGCAGATACAGGCATCCTCACAATTTATCAATCCTTTTTTGATTCGAATAGTGCTGGTGTTAATGGTGGTGCAATTTGGAGCGAATCTAATACGACAAGCTTGATTAATAACACGCTTGTGGGCAATACTGCACCGAATGGCGGCGGATTTGCCGTGTTTAATGTTACAGCAAATCTCGTACATACCACCTTTTCAGCCAATAGCGGCACCAATGCAGCCGATTTGCGAATCACAAGTAGCAGCGTGAATAGTTTCAATACTATTTTGGCCAATAGTCGTAGCGGGCCGAATTGTGCAGGTAGCTTAGTACTTATCAATACCTTGATTGAAGATGGTTCATGTGCTGCTACACTGATTGGCGATCCACTCTTGGCACCTATAGCAGAGTATGCTGGCTCAACCCCAACCATGGCCCTGTTGCCTGGTAGCCCAGCGATTGATGCAGGCGATAGCGCTGTTTGTGCGCTAAGCGATCAACGCGGAATTGCCCGACCACAAGGGGCGGGCTGTGATCTTGGCGCATTTGAATCACATGGTTTTCAGCTAAATATCTTGGCTGGTAATCAGCAAGTGGCCGATTTAGCGAGCACTTTCCCCTCGGCCTTGCGCATTCAAGCAGTTGCCAATGCTGCCAACGAGCCAGTTGGCGGCGGTGGAGTGCTGACTTTGAGCGCGCCAGCCAGCGGTGCCAGCCTGAACACGTCGAGCCTCACGACAACCTTAGCCAGCAACGCTCAAGCGAGTATTTTGCCAATTGCCAACACAATGAGCGGCAGTTATAGCGTTACAGCCAGCCTGCAAGGTGTGGCAAATCCAATTGCCTTTAGCTTAAGCAATTGTTTTCCCAATCGTGTGGTAAGCAGCAATCACGATAGCGGCGTTGGCTCATTGCGTGAAGCAGTGGCCCAAACCTGCACTGCGGGAACGGTTAGCTTTGCGGAAAGCATGGTCATTACGCCAACTAGTCGGCTAGAACTATTAAAAGGTGTGACGCTTGATGCTGAGGATAAGGCGATTACGTTTGATGGCGCACTGCATAGCAATGGCATTCTCTATGTCAACGCTACCAAACCTGTCATGCTCAAAGGCTTGAGGCTGATCAATGGCTCAGCCTTGCGCGGCGCAGGCATCTATAACGAAACTGATTTGTTGCTTGATACGAGCGTAATTCAGGCCAATCTTGGGGTTGGCGAAAATTCAAGCGGAGCTGGGATTTATAATAATGGCGTTTTAACTGTTACAAACAGTTTATTGGCTAGCAATCGAGCCTCGATGGGAGCGGCAATTTTTACTACTGGCAGTGGCAATCGTACCAGCGTCACTAATAGCACAATTATCAGCAATACTGCTAGTTTTGGGGCTGGGTTTGAATTAAATAATAGTGTCCTGACCATTAACAATAGCAGCATTATTGCTAATCAAGCCCTAGAAGGTGGCGGGATTGATACGCTTGGTGGGACGTTAGTGGTTGCAAATAGCACGATTGCCCATAACCATGCAAGCAATCGCGGCGGTGGCGTATATATTTTTGGTGGCTCAACCAACGCACGCCTAACCAACACAACGATTGTTTCTAATAGCTCACCAAGCATTGGTGGGTTGCGCAGCCAAGGCCAATTGCATTTGGTCAATAATCTGATCAGTGCTAATGCTGGTGGCGATTGTTTGGCGACTACGCTTGCTACAAACACTAAAAACTTTATCGCCGATGCGAGTTGCGCTGCGCATTTGAGTGGCGAGGCGTATCTGAGCAGGCTTGGCAATTATGGTGGTGCAACTGCTACGATTGCACTGTTGCCTGGTAGCCCAGCGATTGATGCAGGCGACCTGAGTGCCTGTGCGAGCACGCCAGTTGCTGGCCATGATCAACGTGGGATCGAGCGCGAGGCTACTTGCGATCTTGGCGCATTCGAATCGCAAGGTTTTACGCTGGGGCTGGTTAGTGGCGATCAACAAACAGCGATTGTTAATCAGCCATTAGCTCAAGCCTTGACTGTGCACGTTCAGGCTAATAATCCCAATGAACCAATTTTAGCTGGTGCAATTAGCTTTGTTGCACCATTGAGTGGCGCTAGCACGATTCCAACCCAAACAACCAGTTTAATTGATCAGACAGGCTTGGTTAGTGCTACGCTCAACGCGAATGCACTTATTGGCGACTATCTGGTTGAGGCTTCGGCGCTAGGCGTAACCAACCAAATAAGCTTTCATTTAAGCAACTGTGCTGGCATGCACATGACTGTAACCAGCGCTGCGGATGCTGGCCCAGGCTCGTTGCGCCAAGCGCTTGAGGATGTATGTGATGCTGGCTTGATTAACTTTGATAGCGCTAAAACCATTCATTTGGCAAGCCCGCTAAGTCTAAATCAACGGGTAACGATCGATGCTGCTGAACATAATGTTGTAATTAGCGGCGATAGCGACCAGAATGGAACTGCTGATGTGCAACCATTTTTCATTGCCAGCACTGCCAGCGTAACCATGAGCAATTTGCTGATTGTTGATGGTACAGCAACCAGCGGTGGCGCGATTCAAAATCAAGGCCAGCTTTGGCTTGAAGCCGTTCGCTTGGTCGATAATCATTCAACGGCTACGGTTAATGGCCAAGGTGGTGGCGGCCTCTACAACACTGGTTGGGCCAGCTTACGCGATTGTGTTATCGAGCAGAATACGGCGGCCCGTGGCGCGGGAATTATGGTTGCCAATGGTGGCAAGCTCCAAATCGACAATTGTATTATTCGCACCAACACTGCCTCAACCGCTGGCGGTGGCTTGCTCAATGCCTTAGGTGGCACGATTGACATTGTTGATACCGCAATTCTGAGCAACACCGCCTCGATCGGTGGCGGCTTACGCAACACTGGCGCAACCACCACTATGCAGCGGGTGCTATTGCAAGCCAATCAGGCAACCAATGCTGGCGGCGCAATTCATAGTAATGGGGTCTTAACAATTACCCAAAGCCTGTTGTATGGCAATATTGTTGATGGGGTGCAAGGGCTTGGCGCTGGTGGCGCAATCCAGCTTGAGCTTGCGAGCAGCAGAACCACCTTGATCAATGTGACGTTGAGCGCCAACCAAGCCAATGGTGGCAGCGATGCTGGCGGCGGCGCAATTATGCACTACGATGGCACACTCAACCTAATCAACAGCACCATTGCCGATAACCAAACAATTGGCTTGAATGGCGCAGGGATTCGTCAGGTTGAAGGGATTGTTACGCTGACAAATTCGTTGATCAGCAATAATCGTAAAAATGGCTTAGCCAACGATTTGGCGGGCAATTTCGTTTCTGGCGATTACAATTTGCTTGGCGATGTGAGCGCCGCGAGTTTAAGCGGCTCGACGACCAACACCCTGAGCAACACAGCGCCATTGCTCGCTCCATTGGCCAATTATGGCGGCTCGACTGCTAGCTACGCGTTATTGCCTGGGAGTCCTGCAATCGATGCAGCTGGCGCTGCACACTGCCCAACGAGCGATCAACGTGGGATTGCCCGCGCTGCAAGCTGCGATATTGGCGCGTTTGAATCACAGGGATTTCGCCTCAATCTGGTTAGTGGTGACCAACAAACGACTCTGACCAACACGCCATTTGCTGCGCCGCTGGTTTTTACAATAACCGCGAATGCTGCCGAAGAGCCAGTTGGGCCTGGTGGTCTGATTTCCTTGAGCGCGCCAACCACTGGGGCTAGCCTCAATCCCGCTATGTTCACCATTTCAACCACTAGCAATGGTCTGCATAGCGCTATGCTGACTGCCAACGCTGTGGCGGGAAGTTATCAAGTTCTGGTTCATGCGCGTGGTGTTATTAGCCCATTAATTGTTAATTTGAGCCAGCGCGATCAACGCTATGGTGTCTGGTTACCGTTTGTGGCGCGTCAGTAAAAATCTGCTTGTTGGATAGTCCCAACACGCCTCGCCTGCACAACGTGGGTGAGGCGTTCTTGTATGCTGCGTGATCGACCGCTGCTGACATCAGTTAGTAATCTGTGGAGCTAGCATTTTGCTGCGCTGCGAGCTACGCTTGGAGCAGTTTTTGTATGCAGGAGTTTGGTTTATGGCTCGCCGTTCGCTTCTTCCTCATCGCCGATTGCAGCGCGCATGGCGTTTTGATCGCGGCTTGCCCAAGCCGTTGATCGTACTGTTATTGCTCGATTTATGTTTAGTGTTGCCAGTGCCATTTTTATTGCCAACGGTTTTTGGCGAGCGGCCTGTGGCTCAAACTGCGCCCCAAACCCACCCTGAAACGCCGCTTGCAACGCCGTTTGCTCATGGCGCTGGCATCGGTAGTGCTGGCGAGCAGCGTCAATTGCCGTTATTAATTGATGCGGTGCGTTTGCAAGATGCACGTTATGGCGATGCGCAAACGGTGGCCAGTCTTATCGCCAACTATCTGCCAGCCTTGGCCGACCAACGCTTTGCGATTGGCAATGGCATGGAGCAAGCTGCTGCCAATATCATCACTGGGCAAGCCCTGCGCTGGAATATCAATCCCTTGGTAGTGGTAAGTTTGTTGACAATCAATCACGCTTTAACCAACCCGTTAGCCTTTGATACTGCTTTTGGCGGCCCTGAAGCTGGCTTTCCGCAACAAGTGCTGTGGGTCACGCTTAGTTTGCGCGAGGGCTTGAGCCAACCATTAACCAACAGCTTTCAACTTAACGATGGAACGTGGTGGTCGACTGAGCAGCCCTTAGATTTGGCCAATGCCAGCTTGTTGCGGGTTTTGACGAAAATGCACAATCGAAAGCAACTTGAAGGCTTGCTTGGGAGTGGGAACGCAGCTTGGGTGGCCCAAGTCACGCCAATTATGGGCGATCCACGTCAGCCAATCTACAATCCGGTTGCTGATCAACCATTTATGTTCACGCCGTTTAATGCTGCCAACCATCCAATTGCCCAATTCGACCATCAATATCCCTTGATCAAGGCCGATGGAACGATGCTGAGCAATGGATTAAGCTTCGAATTGGGCTACGATGGGCATAATGGCTGGGATTATGATTTGCCTGCTGATAGCCCAATTTTGGCGGTGGCAGCGGGCACGGTGCTGTTTGCTGGCTGGGTTGATAGCGGTTGCGCCACGCCTGCAGGAGTGGTTGTAATTCAACATAGCAATGGCTATCGCAGTTCGTATTGGCATTTGGCGCGGGTCGATGTCCAAGCTGGCAGCCAAATTGCCCAATCTGCTTTGATTGGGGTGGTTGGTCAAACTGGCTGTAGTGTTAATTACCATCTGCATTTGAGCATTCAGCGCTTGGGCCGCGATGTTGATCCTGCTGGTTGGTGCAGCAATCTGCCTGATCCATGGGCGGCGCATCCTGCTGGTGCAAGTAGCCGCTGGCTTTGGCTTGATCAAGTTGATAGTTGTAATCAACCAGCGCTGAGCAGTTTGGCCGACGATAGCGATCCGGCCACGACGACCCGCTATGGTAGCCATTGGCAGGCCGATGCTGCTGGAAATTTCAATGGCTCGCATTGGACAAACAGTGGTGGTCAAAGTCTCTGGCGGCCATGGATCGCCCAAGCAGGCCGCTATCGTGTGCTTGTGTTTATTCCAAATATGGCGACCAATGCAGGCACGGCGCATTATCGGGTGGCTCATAGCGATGGCATGAGCGAAATCGTGATTGATCAAGCAAAGCATGCTGGGAGTTGGCTGAGTTTGGGCGAATTTTGGTTTGAGCCTGGGCAAATTGGCCGCATTGGCCTGAGTGCGATTCCTGGCACAATCACCTGGGCTGATGCGGTGGCAATTCAGCCGCTTCAGCCCTAGCTAGAGTGTTCTCTCACCCCCAGCCCCCTCCGGTTTTAACAAGCGATCGCGATCACCACCCTTCCGTCCCGCCTCCAGGCGGGGGTGCAGGGGGATTAAAGCCCCCTGCACCCCCTCAAGGACATGTTAAGGGTCGCAAGCATTCACCGATGAACCATGGGATTAATAGTTCGCTGCGTGCTGCAATTTAAAACCTACTCTTGTAAGCCAGCCCCCTCGCCCACTGGACGCGGGCGAAAGAATCATTAAGCAACAGCCTTGGCTAAATCGGCTAAAAATGCTTCGGCATCAGAATCGCTGATCAAGCGGGTATCATAACTTAGGGTTGCAATTGCTTGTTGGCTGATTTGTAGTACCTCGCCAACTAAAACTTTGCGCACACCGCCGATGTGCAAGGTTGCCGATTGACCATAGCGAATCGGCGCTGCACTCCACAGATTTACATCACTTTGGATAACGCTAAACACGCAGGGCTGCTGATTTGCGTTGGTGCTTAATGCTCGTTGCAAGCCGCGCAAATTGAGATCGGCTGCAAAGGGAATCCTGGCGCTGCCTGCTGGATGCTCGACATGAATATGCAAGCTTGCGCGTTCTAGCCGATCGCCATCGACCCAAAGGCTGCGCAACAATGGGTGGCGTTGTAACACCTGGATTGTTGCCAAGAGCAGTTGAGCGGTTAGCTCGCTCGGCGCAAAGCGATCGACGCTGACTGGGTGTGAGCAATAGGCTTGCGGAATGGTTGCGGCAGCGATTTGGCGCAATTCAATCTCTTGGTATTGCTCGTTGGTCCACGCTTGTATGCTGCTTGGCTGTTGGTTTGGATGCGGGGCTGGTTTGCTGGTTGGCGCAGGCACAATAATTACCTGCTCTGATTGGGCAAAAGCATTGCCCATTTGTTCGGCGACACAAAAACCATCTGCTGGGGCTGCTAGTTGTTCGGTAGGATTGGGCATGGTTGCGGCGTGATCAGGCAAGAGAGCTAAAATATCACGTTTGCCAACCCGCCCATCAGCCAATGTGCCGCTGATTGTGCTTAAATCGAGCTGATGCTGTTCAGCAATCTTGCGTGCCAAGGGGGTGACAGCAAGTTGACGTTTTGACACCGTTTCAACAAATTGTAATAATGGAGTGGTTGCATCGAGGCTGGCTCCCTCATTTACCAATAATGCTGCAATCGTTCCAGCGTGGTTGGCTGGAATCGCCCATTCAGCGTGAGCATCAACAACCAAAGCCACAATCTGGCCTGCTGCAACCACAGCACCTGGTTGAATCAACCAACGAGCTAAGCGAGCACTTGATTGAAACGCTGGTAAGGCCACTGACGATGCCATGAACACTCCTTTGTGATCTACATAATGACAGTTGAGGCAGCCCATTGATAGGCGCAGTCAGGCTAAAACCCAATGACTGTGCGCTGAGACGCAAGCTATTGTACCATGGGGATGAATGCGCGAAAACGTTAACGATCTTAACCGTAACGAATTGAGCATTCAGACGGTATACATTGAAAGGGGATGCTCGTTTTGATCGAGTCTCTCAGCGATCAAGAAATTATCGAACGCGCCAAAGCCTACGATCATGCAGTGCTGCAACACCTTTACGAGGCCTACTCGCCAGCGTTGTTTCGTTATATTTATTATCGCATCGGCGACCGTGAAACTGCTGAAGATATCCGCGCCGATGTATTTATCAAGATGCTTGAAGGTCTTGGTTCATTCAATTATCAAGGTTGGAGCATCGCCTCATGGTTATATCGCATTGCCCACGATCGGGTCGTTGACCATTTACGCCGTCAAGGGCGACGCAAACAGGAAACCTTAGTTGATACGGTGGTTGATCCTGCAGACGGGCCTGATCAACAATCGTTAGCATCGTTGGATCATGCTGAACTCTATGCGGCGTTACAGCAACTCACCGATGAGCAAGCTGAAGTGATCATACTGCGATTTTTGCAAGATCGGAGTATTCGTGATGTTGCGCAAATCACTGGTCGTAGCGAAGGTGCTATCAAAGCATTACAGCATCGGGCACTTAACGCGCTAGGTCGATTACTTCGACCAGTGGGGGACTAATGAATGATAATTTGAGCGAGCTGGTGATTGATGCTTGGCAGAATGGGGTTAGCCTCGAAACGCTCTGCCAGCAGTATCCTCATCATGCAGACGCTATTCGCCAATTAATTAATCCGTTGATCAAACTTCAACAGGTCAAAGCGCCAACTCTGCCACCACGGGCAAGTCAAGCGCAGGCCGATTTTCTGCGTTTAGCCCAACACTATCGGGCACAGGCCGGCGCAAAGCCGAAGCAACGCCGTTCGCTGCTAACCCAACGTTGGTTGTGGGCAACTGCCACGATTGTGTTCTTGCTTTGCTTGAGTGGCAATTTTGTTTTATCGGCCTCAGCAAGTGCGCTGCCCGGCGATAATCTATATGGGATTAAACGCTGGAGCGAATCGCTAAGCCTTGCTTTTACCCCAAGCGATCAGCAGTTGGCTGTGCGCATTGAGTTGGTCAATGAACGCCAGCGCGAAATTGCTAGCTTGGTGGCGTTAAATAAACCGGTGCCCAATAGCTTGCTTGATGAAGTGGTGAATGAAACCCAATCGATCGAGCTAGCGCTTGCGCCAACCCATACCAACGATCCGCGGCGCGATCAGTTGCGCCAGGTCAATCAACAACTGCAAACGACGATTGCGATTATTCCAACCGAAAATCTGAGCGATGACCTTAAGCACCATGATTTGATTGAGACGCTGGATCAAAGTAGTCAGCGGATCATTGCGAGTGCTTCGGCTACGCCAACCCAAATGGTCAAGCTTTTGCTTGAACCAACAATCGCCGATCAGCCAATTATCTTATCTGACCCAACAGTTGGGCCAAATATTGCCAACCCACGCGTGCCTCCCAAGCCCCAAACCCCAACTCTTGAGCCAACCGAGGTCGTTTTGCCCACCTCGACGAGCACAGCCTTGCCAACCTTGAAGCCAACCAAGGTTCCAGCGCCAGTCGTCAAGCCGATTGCGACGGCTACCCTTGTGCCAACAATGTTACCAACCAGCACAGAGGTGCCAACCGAGGTGCCAACGGCAACCGAGGTGCCGACAGCAACGGCCTTGCCAACAGCTGCTCCAACCAATGTGCCGTTAGCAACCGAAATTCCAAGCATTGGGCTGCCTAGTGCAACAACAGTTGTTGTGCGTAACCCAACGGCGATACTTCCAACCAAAGTGCCTGAAGATATTAAACCAACCGAGGTTCCAACCCCACAACCAACTGTGGAAAGTCCAACCAAAGAGCCGCCAGCACCAGTGCCAGCGCCAACCAAAGTGCCTGAGGATAGCAAAGGCCAACCACAACCAGTTAGCCACAACTAAGCTACCAGCGGCGAGCAGTGGTCAGTTATCAGCAATGAGGTCTTTTGCTAGCTGGCCACTGCTGCCACGAAGGAGAGCAAAGAGCAAAGAGCATAGAACATAGAGCATAGAGCATAGAGCATAGAAACTGCGAAGAACACGAAGCTTTTAGCCACAGATTGATTTGATTAGTATTCCCCAAAGCCCAAAGCCTCATCCTTCATAAATCTCTGCGCCGCTGCGCTAAACGCTGATTCGCGAAGGACACGAAGCACGGTTTTTAGCCACAGATTCCACAGATTTATTTGATTATTGTTCTTACTAGCCGATAGCCATCAGCCAAAAGCCTATAGCCCTTAATTCTTTGCGGCTTTGCGTTAAACGCTGATTCTTCTCCCTCATACTTTATCTTTCATCCTTCATCCCTCATACTTTATCTTTCATCCTTCCATGTGACGCAGTGCATTCTAAGTCGGCTATAATAGCGCCAATAGATTGCTTGTTGTAGCACAAGGAGATGATCGATGGCGATCACAAAAGTCGGGGTACTTGGCTGTGGCTTGATGGGCGCGGGCATTGCCCAAGTTGCCGCCCAAGCAGGCTTCACGACGGTTGTGCGGGAAGTTAATCAAGCTGTGTTGGATAAAGGCTTGGCTCGCATCAATGCTATTTTGGAAAAGGATGTGAGCAAAGGTAAGCTTAGTGCCGCCGACCGCGATGCAAGCGTGGCCCGTTTGCATGGCACCACCAGCTTCGACGATTTGGCTGATTGTGATTTGATTATTGAGGCGATTGTTGAGCAGTTGCCAGCCAAACGCGAAGTCTTTACTGCGCTTGATGCATTGTGTCCCCCCAGCACGATTTTTGTTTCCAATACTTCATCACTAACAATTATGGAAATGGCAGCAGTCACCAAGCGCCCTGATCGCTTTGCTGGCTTGCACTTCTTCAATCCTGTGCCAGTTATGAAATTGGTCGAGATTGTGCGCGCGCTGACGACCTCCGATGAAACAATTGCCGCATTGCACGAATTTACCCGCGCTTTGGGCAAAACTCCAATCGATACCAGTGACACCACCGGATTTATTGTTAATCGGTTGCTTGTGCCGTTTTTGCTCGATGCAGTGCGCCTGCTCGAAAGCGGCGTTGCTACGCGCGAAGATATTGACGAGGGCATGAAACTGGGCTGTGGGCATCCGATGGGGCCATTAACCTTGCTCGATTTTGTGGGCATTGATACGGTCTACTCGATTGCCAATATTATGTTTGATGAATTTCGCGAGCCACGCTTTGCCCCGCCACCATTGCTGCGGCGCATGATGCTAGCAGGCCACTTCGGGCGCAAATCGGGCCAAGGCTTTTATAAGTATGAAGGATAAATTATGAAGGATGAATCACTTTATCCTTCATTTCTATGAATTTGTTTGATCTTTCACTAGATTCTGCGCATTTTCGACTCATAAATCGTGCGAGATGAGCAATATTCTATTAATGTTTGATCGAAACTTCATCCCTCATCCTTACATATGTTCAGCGTTGATCAAATAAAATATGCTGATTGCATATACCTGTAGATGATGGTTGATTGAAACATCATCCCTCATCCTTCATAATTCATACTTACCTAGGGGTTTCTATGGCATTTGAAAATATTGTATTTGAGATTAACGAGCACGTTGCGGTTATAACGGTCAATCGGCCTAAGGCCTTAAATGCCTTAAATAGCGCAACGATTCGCGAATTGGGCCAAGCGGTCGATCAATTAGCCCAAGATTCCAGCGTTCGCGCCTTGATTATTACTGGTGCTGGCGAAAAAGCCTTTGTTGCTGGCGCTGATATTAGCGAAGTCAACAGCATCGAAAGCTCATTGCAGGGCAGCCAAATGTCCGAGGCTTTGCATGCTGTCTTGTGGAAACTTGGCGAATTACCCCAAGTCACAATCGCTGCGATCAACGGTTTTGCGCTTGGCGGCGGCTTTGAGCTAGCCTTGGGCTGCGATATTCGGCTTGCTAGCGAACAAGCCCAAGTTGGCTTGCCCGAAGTTGGTTTAGGTTTGGTGCCTGGCTGGGGTGGCGCCTTGCGCGTGCAACGCTTGGCTGGCACTGGCGTGGCCAAATATTTGGTGCTGACAGGCGAGCGAATTTCGGCGAGCGAAGCCCAACGGCTTGGCTTGATTGAAAAAATCGTGCCAGCAGCAGAATTACTTGATGAAGCGCATAAACTGGCCGCCAAGGTTGCCAAAAATGCGCCATTGGCGACGGCTCTAGCCAAGCGTTTAATCAATCGTGGTGCTGAAATGAGCCTGCGCGATGCAATTGCCTACGAAAATGGCATCTTTGGCCAGCTCTGCATGACCGAAGATGTTAAAGAAGGCACCAGCGCATTCTTGGAAAAACGGGCTGCGAAATGGCAAGGCAAGTAACTCAATCTTTAGACTGAGTTAATCTAGTTGCTATTTAGCTATAATCGTACATACGTTCTGTTATAGGAGTGTGTATCAGATGCAAAACGCTACTGTTGCCAAGATGATCGCCGCTTTAGATGCTGATCGGGCGGCGAATCAAGCCAAATTTGGCGCGCTTGACCCAAATGCCTTGGTTTATGCTGATGGCCCGTGGACGGTCACCAATATTATTAGCCATCTGACGATTTGGGAAGAAGAGTTTTTGAAGGGTTTGCAGGCCCATCAAGCAGGCCAAAGCTACCTGACCGAAATGCCAGATTTGGAAGGCGACGATGCAGGGCTGAATGCTTTCAATGCGCGCACGGTTGGCGAACGCAAGCACCTGAGCTACGAACAAGCGCTCGATCAATGGACAACAGTGCGCCAGCAAATCAAGGATACATTGGCAAGCTTTACGCCTGAACAAATCGCAGCGCCAATGGTTGCGCCTTGGGGTGGCGAGGCAGCTTCGCCAGTTGCCCAAACTGGTGGGTGTATCTGGCACGAAGGCCATCATTTAAAAGAAACTTTGGCTGCTGTTGGTAACGATAGCGCCCAAGTTGGCTAAAAATTGCAGCCCTGCTTCCGATTGTACGGAAGCAGGGCTGTTTGAGAATTCTAGCCGCGGCGTTCGTAGTTTGGTGCTTCGTTGGTAATTGTCACATCGTGCGGGTGGCTTTCGGCCAAGCCTGCTGGCGAAATCCGTGAGAAGCGGGCGTTTTTACGCAGCTCATCAACATTATGTGCCCCAACGTAGCCCATGCCTGATCGCAAGCCGCCAACCAATTGGTAAATCGTGTCGGCCAGTGCGCCTTTGTAGGGCACCATGCCCTCAATCCCTTCGGCAACCAGTTTGCGGGCGGGCTGATTGCTTTGGAAATAGCGGTCGCTGCTGCCTTGCTGCATGGCGCCAATCGAACCCATGCCGCGATAGGATTTGAACGAGCGCCCTTGGTAGAGAATCATCTCGCCTGGCGATTCGTCGGTGCCTGCCAACAAGCCACCGAGCATAACCGTGTGTGCGCCAGCGGCCAAGGCTTTAGCAACATCGCCGCTATACTTGATGCCACCATCGGCGATGATTGGCACGCCTGCTTCTTCGGCTGCTTTCACACACTCCATAACAGCAGTAACTTGGGCCATCCCCGCCCCAGATACCACCCGCGTGGTACAGTTGTGAACTGCAACCCGATTGGCGATATAGGTATGATCCTCATCAACTTCAATGTTGTAAACATTAAGCGCTTGATTTTCCAGCAGTTGAGTATCAAGAATCGTTACATACATATACTCATCGTCGGCAAAAAACTCTTGTTTTGTTGGTGGAGCTTCATTAAAATGCAAGCCTAATTCGGGAAACTCGGCGGCAAATGTAACACACTGAGCGCCACTAATCCGCACATGATAGGTGTCTGACCAGCCCTCACGGCTTGCTGGAATCTGCTGGATTGATGGCAAATAGCCTAAGCGCGACCAAATTTCAGCAATTTGATAGGCCAAATGCGGTGATGCCGTTTTATAGGCAATTCGCTTAGGATTCTTCAATGAGCCATCGCCGCGTAACATTCCAACTAATAATTGATGCAATAACTCAGGCGTTTGGTTTAAAATAATGGCTGGAATGCGCTTATTTGCTGCGCCACTCGGTACAAGCGAAGCAAAGAAACAAGCAATTGCATGATTGCTGATCAGGAGTTCTAAAGCGTTATTTTTGGTTGGTCGAATTGACGTTTGGCTGTAACCGAAAATTTGAGCAACTAGCGCTTGAACATCTTCAGCATAGTGCATTTCATGGCTACCAAAAGCAATCCGCATTTGGCGGTTGTTTGGGACTCCAACGACATAACCTTCTGCAAGAAAATAGCCAAATAAGCGCATAAAGGCCGAATCTAGTTGAATATAGCGCTTAATCGGCTCAGCTTGCATTTCACGGATATAGTTGTTGGATTCTAGGTAGGCATTAACATTTTGGCTCAAGGTATCGACAAGCTTGCGTTGTTGCGTCACAATCGTGCCAATAACACGCTCGGTTGTGGCGAATTGGCTGGCTAGATCAGCATAGGTTTGCTGATTGAGGTTCCGACTAGGCTTATTCGCCCAAATTGCTTGCTCATTGAATTGATAATGTTCAACGATGCTATGCAGATCGAACTGATGACTTGAGACCTGATAGCGCTGTTTAGGAATTGCAACAACATCTTGTGGCTTCAGTTCATCTGCTCGCACCCAGCGTAAGCCATGGTTGTATTTGGGTTTATTGAAAAAGTATTTGGCACCATTTTTGGCGCGCAATGCTGGGTCAACATCAAAACTTACAGCCAGAAACTCATGATTTGGGGTAACCTTAACGGTGCCTGGCGTGCCACTAATGTTAAGCTCAACTAAATTGCCTTGATACGCTCGTTCATACGTTTTGGTGACGACTCGCGAACGACCTTGATGGGTGATGACATGTTCGCCTACTTGAATCTCGGCAATCGCTTTAACGCTGTTATCTGCCATCAAAATTTGTGTCGAGCCTTCAAAACAAATCGAGCCGGGGCCTTGCCCAACCTTCACCGCATCAGCACCGTGTTCGATCAGGGCACGTGCGCCTTCGCCGGTGCTCACATTCCCACCAATGATTTGCAGGTCGGGATATTGGTGTTTGATGCGGGCAATTGCATCGAGCACTGCTTTGGAATGGCCGTGGGCGGTATCGACTGCAATCACATCAACGCCTGCTTCGACCAACAAGTTCACCCGCTCTAATTCGCTTGGTGAAGCGCCAACCGCAGCGCCAACCCGCAAGCGGCCAAACGCGTCTTTGGTGGCGGCAGGATGTTCGATCTGCTTTTGAATATCCTTGACCGTGATTAAACCAGTCAGTTTGCCATGTTCATCGACAACCAAAACCTTTTCGATCCGATGTTGGTGCAAGGCTTGTTTGGCTTGATCGAGGGTTGTGCCAACGGGCACGGTCACAAGTTCTTCGCTGGTCATCAATTCGCTAATTTTGCGCATGGGGTCGGTTTCAAAGCGCAAATCGCGGTTGGTGAGAATCCCAACCAATTCGCCAGCAGCACTGGTAATCGGCACCCCTGAAATATGGTAATCGCTCATCAGTTCCCACGCCTCGCCGATGGTTTGGTCTGGGCGCAAGGTAATTGGGTCGGTAATCATGCCACTTTCTGAGCGCTTGACCCGCCGCACCAAATCTGCTTGTTGGGCAGGAGCCATATTTTTGTGAATAATGCCAAGGCCACCTTCGCGAGCAAGCGCAATCGCCATGCGATCCTCAGTCACCGTGTCCATCGCAGACGAGACAACTGGAATATTCAAACGAATCTCGCGGGTTAGCCACGTGCTAACGTCGATTTGCGAGGGCAAGACATCAGAGTAGGCTGGAATTAACAGCACATCATCATAGGTCAGCCCTTCAAACGCGAACTTAGCACTCCAATCGATTGGCATGGGGTTATCCTCCTTGGGATATATGAAAAGCTCACCGCAGCATGCAGTGAGCCATCCGACGCACAACGCTGCGTCATCCTTCAGTTGTCCGATTGCCGATACAATGGGCCTATTATAGCACCATCGCGAGCTTGCTTTGCCAATGTGGACCACAAATTTCAGCTAAACGAGTAAGGCGCAGGTAAAACTTAGGGCGTGCGCCAACTTTCGTCGTAATCGCGGCCAAGCAGCAATACCAAGGCCGGATCGCCCTTTGGTTGTTCCGGCGCGGGGCTGGTTTTGCTCACCACAATGATGTTGCGGCTGTTGATGCCCAATTCGGCGGCTAGTTGCTCGCGCAGCTCTTTATGATTGCCAAAATCGATAATTTTGGTGGTGTCGTAGACGGTTGAAGCGGTTGAAGAGGCCAGTAATTGATATTCACGATTTTCAAGGTGGGTCGCAACATCGCCCGCCAAGCCGCTAATTTGGGCACCATTGATCACTTCAATGCTCAAATTATCGTCTGAAGGCGTGTTGGAGCTACCATCAACTGGGCTGTTGGTATCGGGAATTGGCGAGGTCAACAGCTCATTCACGGTTGCATTGATGCTCGATTGATCCCAAATTGGCACATATTTGTATTCATCAATATAGCCTGCGACCGCACTGGTATCCCATTTGACGCTCTTGATGCGGCCATTGGCGATGTCGGTGCCCAGCCCGGCCAAAGCGCGCAAATTACCAAGGTCGGTAATTGGCAGATCGGTGTAGAACGAGCCTTTGAGTTGTTCGCTGAGACTGTTCAATGAATCAATTTGATCAAACAAGCCTTTGTCTTTGAGGGTTTGCACGAACGCTCGAATCACATCTTGTTGGCGGCGTGAGCGGCCATAATCTGCATCTTGATGGCGCGAGCGGGCATAGCGCAAGGCGGTTGTGCCATCCATGTGTTGCAAACCAGCAGGAATATACAGCCGAATCAGACCATAATCGCCATCATCGGTTGGGTACGACGCATCCCAGAGCGGGCGTTGGACATTGATTGTGATGCCACCAACTGCATCAACAATTTTGCGAAAGCCCTTGAAATCAACTTGGGCGACATAATCGATATTGAGGTTGAGCATATTGGCGACGGTATCGCGGGTTAGGGCCATGCCTTCGGTTGAAGGATTGGCCATTTTTTTCTCGATTCCGCGTTTATAGCCCAATTCATAAGCCGCGTTGATCCGTTGCGAGCAGGTGCCTGGCTCATCGTAGCCTGGTATTTCGGCGCAACTATCGCGGGGAATTGAAACCATGCTGGCCCATTTTTGCGCTGGATCAACATGCAGCACGATGATTGTATCAGTACGTGCTTCAGTATCATTTTCGCGTAAATCGACCCCAATCAACAACAAGTTAAAGGGATCTTTGACAATATCGGGGGTCGCGAGTGGCTGGTTTGGCGGCGAATTTGGATTATTTGGATTCTCAACCACATTGCGCTCTGGCGTTGGAATTGTGACCAACATATCGCTGGTAGCACCCTTGACCTTGAGATAGCCCCAAAGGGCCGTACCGCCACCAACCAAGACAACTGCCAGCAAGATGCCAAGCGCGATCATGCCACAGCCAGCGCCGCGTGAGGTTGTTTTGACTGGGGGTTGTTTGTGTTTGGGTGGCAAAGGCCGTGAGGTTGGGCCTGCGCCAACTGCGCTTGAAACAGCTTTGGGTACGCGCACATAGGCCCCTTCATGCTCGGCGCGGGGAACCGTGCGCGCCCGTGGGCGAGCAGGAGCAGCTTGGTTATTCAACAGCAGTTCATTCATTAACGCTGCATCGTTAGGGTTGGAACTAGCCTTGCTCTTGGGTCGTGAGTGCGTGGGCAAGGGCGTGGTAGCTTGACTACTAACATGCTCAGCATCGAGCGATAGATCGTTGGCTGACCCGTTGGTCGATTCCTCAGGTGTATCGATTTTTGCAGGCATGCAGCTAACTACTCCTTGTTTGTTGATGATTGATATTGCGCACGATGATGCAGCACGAAGGCTTCAACCGCATCTAAAACTGCTGGCGATTCGCCATCGCGCAGCATTTCGTGGCCACTTTTATCGAACCAGATTAATTGTTTATCGACTGAGCCGACTTGGCGGTAGATGGCTTCGGCAGCAGCAGTTGGAATTGTACGATCTTGATGTGAATGAATGATTAAGATTGGCGCAGTAATTCGTGGCAATTGTTGTTCCACGACTTTAGCATAGCGCCATAACGAGACAAACGCCGGAGCAGGAAAGCGCCGATAATTGCCATGTTGGCGGCCTGTCTCTTTATCGTACCAACCAGCGCCCATATCGCGGTTTTCGTCGCCCCACATGCCCAGCATTGGCGCAACATAACGTGCCCGATCGGCATGTTTGTAGTGAAAGCGCATGGCTGCGGCCACGCTGACCACGCCAAGCACCTCGTCGCGATGCGCGGCGGCCAGATGGTTGGCAACCAAGCCGCCCATCGAAAGCCCAATCAAAATAACTTTATCGACCTCGCGGCGTAAATCGCGAAAGGCTGCATTGGCATCAGCATACCAATCGTGCCAAGTCACGCCTTGCAAATCTTCGGGCAAGGTGCCATGACCACGCAAATAGGGCATACGATACGGAATGTTATGCGGAATTAAACGGCTTGGCACGCGATTGACTGAATCGGCGCATGACGTAAAGCCGTGTAAAATTAAACAACCAACAGTTGACATGAATACTATTCTTTCTTACACCGTGCTGCCACTTTTGGTATAATGCGACAGCAGATTATTCAACGGAGAACCGTAATGGGCATTAAAGAGTTTTTTGTGGCATTTCGCGATGCCATCGATGGCGAATATGATCGGCGGGTTAAAGCCGCCAGCGAAGTCCGTGAATATAACATTGGTGGCCATGGCCATCATGACCATCATGATGCAGACCACGGCCATGAGCATGAAGATGCAACCAATCAAGATGCTCACGATACCCAAGTCGTCGTGGATAGCCACGCTGGGGAAGCTACTTCACAGCACTAAACGCACGACAGCACCCCAAAAACGGGGTGTTGTCGTTTTTATCCACTCGTATCATGCCATAGCCACGGCACAGCGTCAATCCAACGCAACTGACAGCTAGGTGAAATAGAACGTAGGAATCCATGTCACATCAATTGCCCCCAGGCTTTACGATTTTAGCGATTGAAACATCGTGCGATGAAACCGCTGCCGCAGTGATTCGCGATGGGCGCGAAATTGTGGCCAATAGCGTTGCTTCGCAGATCGATATTCATCAGCGGTATGGTGGTGTTGTGCCCGAAGTGGCCTCACGCCAGCATATTTTAACTATTACTCCGGTAATTAATACGGTGCTGGCCCAAGTGCCTGGTGGTTGGAGCGCAATCAATGCGATTGCCACAACCTATGGCCCAGGCTTGGCTGGCGCCTTATTAACGGGTATCAACACCGCCAAAGCAATTGCGTGGTCGCGCAATTTGCCGTTTATCGGGGTCAATCACTTAGAAGGCCATATTTATGCTTCGTGGTTGCATACGGCCAAAGAATTGGCTTATCAAGCACCCGAATTTCCGTGCGTGGCCTTGATTGTTTCTGGCGGCCACACAGCGCTCGTGCTACTCAACGATCATGGCGATTATCGTTTGCTTGGGCAAACCCGCGATGATGCGGTGGGCGAGGCCTTCGATAAAGTGGCCCGTATTATGGGCTTGGGCTACCCTGGTGGCCCGCAAATGGAGAAAGTTGCCCGTGGGGTCAACCCTGGCGCGCTCAAATTGCCGCGCGCTTGGTTGCGCGGAACCTACGATTGGAGCTTTAGCGGCCTTAAAACCGCTGTGCTGAATGTGGTGAATGATCGGTTGGGTGAGCGCATGGAAAAAGTCAAACTGGCTGAAGTTGATCCTGCGTTTACCGCCCAACTTGCTGCCGCCTTCCAAGATTCAGCGGTTGATGTGTTGGTGCAAAAGACGGTTGCCGCCGCCCGCGAATACAAAGCCAAAACGATTATTTTGGCTGGTGGAGTTGCCGCCAATACCGCCTTGCGCGAACGGCTCAGCGCTACCGCCAAGCCAATTCCGGTGGCCTACCCGCCAATTTGGCTCTGCACTGATAACGCCGCCATGATCGGCGCTGCCGCCTATTATCGCTATCAGGCAGGCCTGCAACAAGATTGGTCGCTCGATGCCACCCCTAGCCTCAAGCTGATTTAGCGGGGCCAGTTTTAACCACGAAGAGCACGAAGATTCACGAAGAAGGTTGTAGGCTTTTGGGATGCAAAAGAATTGTTGGCCAACTCAAAAGCATGGAAATTAACGTAGAGGCGCAGAGCATTAAAGTATTTGCTCTGCGCCTCTACGTTAACCGTAATAACTTCTGTACTCGTTGCTTAACCCTTATGTTCTATGTTCTATGCTCTTTGTTCTTCACTGCTCTGCGCCTCTGCGTTAACCATAGAATCTCTCCTATATTGTTTAACCGTTATGTTCTATGTTCTATGCTCTTTGTTCTTAAACCTGGCAAACCGGACAAAGATGGGTTGCGCGTTGCCCCACGACGATGCGCTCGATCGGCGTGCCACAGCGGCGGCATGGCTCGCCAGTGCGGCCATAGGCTTCAAGGTGATATTGGTTTTCGCCGCTTGCGCCATAGGCATCGCGATAGTTGACCAAGGTTGTGCCGCGATGCTCGATCGAGTTGCGTAGCACAATTTTTATGGCCTCGAAGAGCGCCGCAACCTCGACTGGATTGAGGCTTTTGGCCGACCGCAAGGGATGAATTTTGGCTAGCCACAAGGCTTCATCTGCATAGATATTGCCAACGCCTGCTAATACACTTTGATCGAGCAAGGTTGGCTTGATTTTGGTGGCTTTGCGTTGCAAGCGCTGGCTAAAATCGGCTAGCGTAAAATCGTCGCCCAATGGCTCTGGCCCCAAGCGTTGATGCAGTTCGTCTACGCCACTGCGGTCAACCAAGCTCCAGCGGCCAAATTTACGTGGATCGTGAAAGCGCAACTCGCGGCCATTATCCAACTCGACGACCACATGGGTATGCTTGTCGGCAGGATGATCGGCGGCAACAACCAACATTTGCCCGGTCATGCGCAGATGCACAATCAAGGTTTCATGGTTATCGAGCTCGATCAGCAAATATTTGGCGCGGCGTAGCACCTGCTGAATTTGACGTTGGGCGATGGCTTCCGCAAAAAGCTCAGGGCTGTGGGTATTAACAATTTTGGGCCAACCAAGGCTGCGTAAGGCGACAAAGCGCCGCCCGACTAGCTCTTGCTCAAGCGAACGACGAACAGTTTCGACTTCTGGTAATTCTGGCATAAGCGTTTGTTTCTAAAATACACAACCGGACTGCATGCGCAATCCGGTTGTTTGCTGGTTAACGTTCGGGCGTGCCGAGGGCGCTATGGCCACCGCCGCCACTGGTATTGTCGATCAAAATTGTGCGTTCGGCCACGACTGGCAAATTCGAGGCAACCGTGATCGTGTGCGATTGCAAATTTGGGTCAATCGTATCGAGCAAAACCGAGATGCGGCCTGTGCGCGGAATGGTGTATTCAACCACTTGCGTCGTACCATCTTCCTTGCCAAGCGTAACCGTGACTTGAGCTGGGCGCTGATTTGGATTCAATACCAGCAAAAATTCGGTTGCTGGGTCAGCGGTGCGACCTTCGGCAAAGTGCCAAACATAATCTGGCTCGGCAGCACCCATGCTGTTGGTGGCGCTATTGCCGCTATTGAAATAGCTGGTGCGTTCGGCCACAATCGGCTGGCTTGAGGTCAACATCGTGCCAACTCCTTGCGGCGAGGGCACAATTTCGCGCATATCGACATCGAGCCGCGCCAAGGCTGGCACTTGATAACGGCGAGTGAAGGTCGAGCCTTCCTCAGTCATAAAGGTTGTCGTAATCGCTGCCGAAACTGGATTTGGATTGAGCAAGGCCAAGGTGGTGACAAACGGGTCAAGGGTTGCGCCTTCAGCAAAATACCAGGTATTTGATGGTGCAATCGCGCCTTTGGTCAAGAAGCCGCCGCCCTTGGTTGGGCCAACCAACACCGTGCGTTCGGCTGCAATCGGGGCAGTTGCCGCGACTCGCAGGCCAAAGGCTTTGGGATAGTTGTTGCTTAAATCGACTTGGGTGCGGGTAAATGGTGGCAGCAATACTTGGCGCGTGGTGGTAATGCCATCGGTTGGCATAATCAGCAAATTTGCTACAACTTCGCTTGGCTGTGGATTGTAGAGCGACAGCAAGCTTGTGCGATCGTTGGTACCATCGCCTTCAGCAAAATACCAGGTGCGGCTCCAACGGCTAATGCCCGATTCGCCCAGCGCATCGTTGGCAAATAACATTGTGCGATCACCGACGATTGCTTGGTTGGAACTAACTTCGATTGGCAAGTTGAAGGTATCGCTGAAAATTTCGTTGGCGATAATATTGACCCGTTGGCCTGGCTGAATTTCGTATTCGCGGCGCACAGCATTGGTTTGGCCGGGCAAGAAGGTGACGATTGTGCGCGCAATTTGGTTTGATGGATTGAACAACATAATCCGCTCGTTGTAATCGCGGGTGTTGCTTTCAACAAAGGTCAAACGTTTGCGCACGGTCAATTGGTCAGCAGTGCGGCGAATCGATTCAGCTTGCTCAACATCTAAGCCGCCAAGCACGGTTAAGGTTTGCGGCAAGCGATAGGCTTCGCTGATCCAGGCGATAATTTGGCCTAAGCCAGTGCGCGCCGCATCGGTTAATTCGCCAAGCAAGGCTAAGCGAATCGTGCCATTGCTGGCAGGAAAGCCGTTGCGCCCAGCATAGACATTGCCAGCTTGATCGACCACAAATTGATAGGGCAGATCGGCTGCGCCTTCTGCTTGGGCGGCTGCTTGTAAGGCTCGCAACATGGTCGGTGGATCAGCCTGGTTATTGAGGGGCAAACTGACTAATTCGATGCGGCGGGGCCGTGAGGGCAGCAAATTAGGAATCCCAGGCAAGGCGCCCCAGCTAGTGCGGCTAATCACTTGCGGTGGGCGAGTGAACGTTGTGCCACCAAACGCAGCAGGCGCCCGATTAAGCTGATCGGTTAGGCTTGGGCCATTGCTGGTGTCGATAAAGCGCCAAGCGATGGCTTGCAAACTCGGTGCGGCAGGTTGATTGCTGCTAGCAAAATCAACCTGATATTGCAGCCAACGTGAACCAGCTTCAACCCCAATTGGCCCAAGCAATTGCTCGCCTTCGGCCAAAATTTGGGCTACATTCAGGGTTTGCCATTCGCGCCATTCGGTGCCATTGGCGCTGGTGCGCAGCTTGAGGCTGAGGCTGGTACCAACTGGCAAATCAAAATTCCAATGTGCTGAAACCGCATTCCAAACAAATGGAACCTCGTGGGCAACCGATGTGAATGTACCCTGCGTTGCCGTTTGATCGAGCCGCAACTCGCCATCGCTATTATTGGTGACTAACAAGCCTTCGAGCGTGCCAGCTTGCCAATCGGCGACCGATGTTTGGGCAAAGGTGGCAGTTTGCACCTTGCTCGCAGGGCTGGTTTGGGCATTCGCCTGCCACGCCACGCCACTGAGCACCAGCGATAATCCAACTGCTGCCATGAAAAACTTACGGCGCATAGGTACCTCATCGATACAGGAAAATTAAGGACTATAGGCTATAGGCACAGTCACGAATGCAACTGCGGCCTATAGCCCTTAATTTTTGATGCTTGAGAACTTAATTAATCAAGCCAAGCTGGGTCGTAATAATTGGCAGCATTCCAGAGAATCCAGCCATAGGTGCCTTCGACCTCGGCGACAGCTTGCATTTGAGCGCGAACTTCGGTGCGCCCATATTCGGTGACTGGGTTGAGCCAAGTTGCAGTGAAGGCTTGCAGCCAAGGCCGTTGCACTGCATATTTACCTTCCATGCGCTTTTGGCCCTTCTCGATGCTATCTTTGACGATCTCGTAGGGGTGCGCATCGGCGTTATCGAAGCCCAACTCGTTGCGATCGTAGTGTGATGGATAGACCATTGCACACACATAATCGGTGTGATCGGCCATAATTTCAAGGCTTTGGCCAATTTCCCACATGTTGCGCCATGTTGCATAGCCAAACACGTCAATTGAGAAGAATGCGCCTGCGCCGTTAATATCGCCGTGGGCGCGTTTGAGCACATCGCCAATCGCTTCGTACATCACTTCAGGATTATTTTCTGGATCGATCGGTTGCGAGAACACCAAATTGCTGGTGCTGCCATCCGATGGAAAGCGAATATAATCGAATTGTACTTCATCAAAGCCATAATCGGCAATTTCTTTGGCAACGCCAACATTATACTCGGTGACGTTCTGGTTGAATGGATCAAGCCACTTCAACCCGCCATCATCTTCCCAAACGCCGCCAGTGACCCGGCTTTGGGCGGCCCATTCAGGGTGGGCATCAGCCAAACTATTATCGCGCATTACCGCCATCCGGCCAATTAAGTAGATATTGCGTTTGCGCGCTTCGGCCACAATCCATTCCATATCCAAATAATCAACCGCAGTATCTGCTTCGATGACCAACGGATGTTTGGAAATATAGCCTACCATACCAACTTCGCCAGCAATATCGAGCTTGATGTCAAGCACAATCGCATTAACTTCGGTTTGATCAACCAGATCAAACAATTCGGTTAATGCAGCTTTCGAGGAGCCAGTGGCTGCGGTAATATAAATCGCTTTGGCGACAAATTCTTCTGCTTCGAGATCAGCGGTGAATTTGCCATCGCTAAGCGCCGTCCATGCCTTGCGATAACCAGGTGAGAGCACCTGAATTTGGGCATTTTCGGGAACACCAGTTAATTCATAGGTTCCATCGGGCTTGAGCCGGGTCATGGTGACTGCCGTGCCCGTGTAGGGGTAGGTTTCGTCTGCGCCTTCAAATGGTTTGACCATCGCGATAACCGTGCCCTTGGTCAGCGGCTTGCCAGTTTCGCTATTGACGACTGAGCCACGCACCGTCGAAGGTCGCAAGACGACATCCAACGAGGCTGCTTGTGGCAATTCCAAGGTTTGGCTGCTATAGTCAGTGGCGCTAAACACCACTGGCGCATTCAAATCGATGTTGCGCACCGTGTAGCGGCCTTCTGCATCGCTTTGAGCCGTGGCATTGCCAACCTGGACGGTGGCGCCGCTGACGGGCTTTTGGCTATATTTATCGCTGATGATGCCAGTTAAGCTGGTTGGGCGCAACGACACATCATAACTAGTTTGCTTTTCGAGGGTTGCAGTGGCACTAGTGTAATCGCTCGCCACAATCACAACTTCGGCTTTTTCGTCGACGTTGGTCAACTTGTAGCGGCCATCAGTGCCACTCGTGGCTTGGCTGCTGCCAGCTTTGACTGTCACGCCCGCGACAGGTTGTTGTGAGTATTGATCGAGCACAACCCCGCTAATCGTATTGGGCCGAATCGTCAGATTAACTTCTACCGGCGTTTGCTCGTTGACTGGGGTTTTATCGGCCAAACTAAGCGTGGCTGAGCTATAATCGCTGGCTTGAACCAATAACGAATTGGTGGTTTCCCATTCATTAATCGTCCATTTGCCAGCAGCATCAGTTGTCGCGCTTACTTCGCCAACTTGAACGGTTACTCCAGCAACGGGCTTTTGGGTATAGCTATCTGTTACAATTCCCGTCAGTGGCGGATTGCTGCTGCCACAGGCGGCAAGGACCAACGCAACCGCGCCAAACAGACCTGCTGTTAGGCGGCGCTTGGTTTGACTCACAAAATACATCACTTCTGACCTTCCTAAGCTTGTGGTGGGTGTCGGTTTAGACGGCGGTAATCATACGTTGCCCATCATTGCCTGTCAAGAAAAAACGCCCGACTGTTGAGGCAGTTCGAGCGTTTTTTTGATTAAGAGTTGCTAAGTTTAACGTTCAAGATGGTAGGGCACGCTAATCACGATTTTATTGCGCCGGAATAGCAGTGCACCTTTCAAGAAGAAGGCAGTTTGATTATGCAAGGCATATTCCCAAATTCGTGCCGGAATAAATTCAGGCAAAATGATCGTCAGAATATCATCATGGCGTTCAGCTTCAATTCGGTCAACGTAGCGTAAAATTGGGCGTAATAATGAGCGATATTTAGATATTTCAATATCCAAGGGCACATCTGGTTCCCAGTTTTGCCAACGCTCTTGTAAGCGGGCAGTTTTTTCGTGCTCATGCTCAAATTCAATATATAAGGCGCGAACCTTGCCCGGGGCAATCAATTTGGCATATTCGAGGGCTTTTACCGTGCCACGATGCAACGATGAAACCAGTACAATCACATTATTTTCTAAAGCAGCTGGTTTGCTAAACCCTTCTAAGGAAAGTTGTTTTGCCACACCTTTATAGTGGCGATTGATCGTCATAAAGATTAACACTAAAATCGGAATACAAATTACGACCAGCCATGCGCCTTCTTTGAATTTGGTCGTGCCGTTGATAATTAGCACAATTCCGGTGGCGATTGCCCCAACAAAATTAACAACTAAATTAAGTTGCCAACCCTTGCTCTTGAGCCGCAACCAGCGCAAAACCATGCCCGCTTGCGAGAGCGTAAACGAAAGAAACACCCCAACCGCATACAAGGGAATCAAATTGGTGACCGAGCCATCGAAGCCAATCACCAACAGCGCCGCCGCTAGCGATAGAAAAATAATCCCATTGGAAAAGACTAAGCGGTCGCCCAACGATGAGAATTGGCGCGGCAAAAAGCCATCTCGCGCCAGCAACGACATCAACCGCGGAAAATCGGCGTAGCTGGTATTGGCCGCAACCAGCAAAATCGCTGCCGTCGAGATTTGCAACATGCCATGCATGACCTTTGGAAAACCAGTTTCTGTGCCCGTGGTGCGGCCCCAAATGCCACGCCCAATTTGCGAAATCACGGTTTCGTTGAATTGTGGGCGGGCGCCGTATTTATGTGCAAACCAAGTGATGCCAGCAAACATCACCAACAGTAAGCCTGACATCCAAACCATGGTCACGCGGGCATTGTGCGGCTCTGGCTTGCGAAAGGCTGGCACGCCATTCGAGATTGCCTCCACCCCAGTGAGCGCCGAACAGCCAGAGGCAAACGCGCCCATCAGCAAGAAGGCGGTTATGCCTTCGGTTCCAAAGGGCGAAAAGCTTTGTTCATGCGGCCCCATTAGGCTATCCGAAAGCACCAAGGGCTGAATCGTGCCAGTCAGCTGTTTGTAGAAGCCATAGCCAAGCGTCAGCAGAATAATGCTAACAAAGAAGTAGGTTGGCAGCGAGAAAATCGCCCCTGATTCGCGAATCCCACGCAAATTGGCCAGCGTTAGCAGCACAATCCCAATAATACAAATTTCAATCCGATATTCGCGCAGTGGCTCGACCAACGAGATCAATTGCGAAACCCCAGATGAGATCGATACTGCTACAGTAAGAATGTAGTCAATTAACAATGCGCCGCCAGCAATCAAGCCAGCGAGCGTGCCGAGATTATCCGAGGCGACGATATACGAGCCGCCGCCACTGGGATAGGCAGTGATGGTCTGGCGATACGAAATGGTGACGATCATCAGCAACACAGCGATCCCGATGCCCAACCAGAGCGAGGTGCTAAATGCAATCACGCCCGCTGGCACAAGGTGCACCAACATTTCTTCGGTGGCATAGGCGACCGATGAGAGCGCATCGGACGAAAAGACGGCCAGCGCGGTTTTTTTATCCAGCCGCTCATGCGATTGGGCAGCAGTTTCCAACGGATTTCCCACTAAAACCCGTTTTAATTGCGTCAACATGGACGAAACTCCTTGGCGTTTCCTCAAATTGAGGGTTATTAGTCATTAAATTGAATAAATGTTCTGTATGAAAGGTCGCAATTAAGCAAGCTCAAGCTAGTGACACCTCGGTTAGCCAGCTTAAACAGCACTTATTGGAGCATTATTGTTGTGGTGGTGTTAGGCAGTTGGGGGAGAATGGGGTGAGTGCCGTGCTTGTTGGGAGCAATACGGTAAGCCGACATTGGTTAAGTTGGTTCGGTGGAGCTGAAAGCGCATACCAGTTTCCGTTTGCATAAAAAACCGCCAACTATACAAGTGGTATGTCGGCGGTGAACATAGGCTTGATTATAGTCCACTCAAGGCTTTTGTCAATGAGATTTATTAACGAATATGAACTAGGAATCAACAGGCTTGAACTGAATCAAGCCCGTTGATTGAGAGCTAGGCAGAATGTTTGACCACAATATCTTCAGTGCTACCGGGCAGCGCGTGCAAGTGATAGGGCACGCTAATTACTACCACGTCTTCATATTTGCGCAATGCCAGCAACAGCATCACAGCAGTTTGGTTGTGGAGCGCCTTGGCAAGCGTTGAATCGGGCACAAACTCTGGAATAACCACCGTAATCAGATCACCTGGAAATTCTTTATTATTGACTTGGTCGACATAATCAACCAGCGGTGTAAGATAGTCACGGTAGTCGGTGTGCAAGAAGACCAATTTAGCTTTGCCCAAAACCTCATCCCACTGTTCCCAGCGTTTGCGGGTTTTGATTTCTTCTTCTTCGCTACCAACCACCTGCACCACCCGCACATCGTCGGTCAGCTTCAAGGCATATTTGATCGCGCGCAACGAGCCACGGTGAATGCTGCCAACTGGCACGATTGCCACATCGGCAGGCGAACGCAAATCGCTTGGTGTAAGCCCGGTCAGGCTCAAATTGGTCGCAACATGGTCATAGTGCTTCTTGATTGTGCGGAATAACAGCATAATCAAAGGCAACGCCAGAATAATCAGCCATGCGCCTTCGGTGAATTTGGTAACCGTCAACACCACCAGCACTATCGCCGTCAAACCAACCCCAATGATACTTGGAATCCGTTTGAGCTTGTAGTTTGGCTCGTAGTGCAAGGTTGTGATGCCCGTGTTGAGGCTTTCGCCTGGTTTGAGTTTGGCAACCTTGCGCCACATCACAATCATGCCTGCTTGCGAAAGCGTAAACGAGAGGAACACGCCGATTGCATACAACGGCAACAGATGATGTTCTTCGCCGCCGAAGACTGCCAGCAAGAGCGACGACAGGAAGGCCAGCGCAATCACCCCTGAGCTATAGACCAAGCGACTGCCCAAACGCGAAAGCCAGCGTGGCAAAAAGCCGTCATTCGACAAAAACGCAGCGATCCGTGGGAAGTCTGCATAGGCGGTGTTGGCTGCTAGGATCAAAATAAACATTGTGGTAAATTGAACCCAGTAGTAGAGAAAACCGCTGCCCACAACCGTGCGGGTCATCTGCGAAAGCACGCTCTCGCCGCCTTCATGCAAAATTGTAATTGGAATATGGGTCGCGATAAAGCTAATCCCAATGAACAAAGTCATGGCCATAATTGCCATCGCCCGCATCGTGATGATCGCATTTTTGGGGGCCGGATTTTTGAAGGCCTGCACACCGTCGCTGATTGCTTCAATCCCAGTCAAAGCAGTACAACCGCCAGCGAAGGCCCGTAGCACCAGCCAAATAAAGCCAAAGTTATCAAGTCCTGAGCGCGCAGTTTCATCGGTGGCAACGCTGCGTGGTGGCAATGGCTCGCCAAAAATGCCAAAGTAGCGGGCTAAGCCAACCGCTAGCACCACAAAAACCCCAAGTACAAAGGCATAGGTGGGGATTGCAAAGATGGTGCCGCTTTCCCGCACCCCGCGCAAATTGAGCCAGGTAATTAACAGAATAATCCCAATGCCAATTAACACCCGGTGCTCATGGAAAAAGGCAACATCGGGAAAGGCCGAAGAAATTGCTTTGACCCCTGCCGAAACCGAAACCGCCACCGTCAGCACATAATCACTAAGAATCGAAGCACCTGCCAACCATGAAGCTGTGCGACCGAGGTTATCCTTACTGACCATATATGCGCCGCCACCCATCGGGTAGTGGTGAATGGTTTGGTTGTAGCTCAATACGACCAATAGCACCAAGGCTGCAATCCCAATTGCAATCGGCAAGGTGTAACTCAAGGCAGCGGCGCTGATCAAAATCAACACCCGCATAATTGCTTCGGTGGCATAGGCATTGGAGCTAATTGGGTCGGATGCAAAGACTGCCAATCCGCGAATGTTGTCGAGCCGTTCGTGATGGGCACTACTGCTGGGAAACGGCTTCCCGATGAGTAGCTGTTTGATATTCATGGTTGATGTCCTTTCAAAGTGGATTGACAGCTCTCGCCACTTCGTTGCTTTGCTCTAAAATGCGCCACTGGTTTTGCCAGAAGCGGCAAAACTGTGACGCATTCTTCTGTCAGCGTTAGCCTATACGTTGGTTTTCGCCTAGGGTTGCTTAACCAGTTATCACGCGCACCAAAAAGATCGTAACCATTACGAGGCCAAGTGAAACCTGTATTGCAATGCTTACGAGCCAATTTTTGATGGTGCGCCATGAAACATCAAGCACGAATTTACCATCGCGCCAGCGTTGCCACTCTGGCAATAATGCCCCTATGATCGAACCAATCAACATGCCTGGAATGTTCAGGATGAATAGGCCAATAATACCACCAATCATACTAAAGATTGTAGCCCAAATTGAGGCTCCGCCACGGCGCTGCCCCAAGGCTCCAACCCAAATATCACTGGTCATAGCAATTAGCGCAATCACGCCTAAAACAGCCAAGGTTCCCCAGCCCACCACCACAAATTCAGTCATGGAGGCGTAGAGCAACGCCCCCAGCCAAATCAAGGCTGCGCCCGGCAAGATTGGCAAAATAACCACGCTGACCAAGCCCAAAAACATAATCAACAATGCAAGTGCTAGTTCCAAATTTTAGCCCTCAAAACGTAAGTGCGTCTGCCCAACTTCGATCACATCGCCAGGGCGAACCAATTGGCGGCCTTGAACTGGAATGCCATTGATTTTCGTGCCATGGCTGCTGCCTGCATCTTCAATTTCAATGCCACGCGGATCGCGATAGAGAATCGTATGCCGTCGTGAAACCGTACTATCGCCACTAATTGCTACATCTAAGCCAGCTTCGCGGCCAATAAACACTTGATTTTCGCGCAGCAAATAGAACTTGTTCAATTCAGCTCCGCGCACAACCGTCAATTTGCCCCACGCTGGCCCTCCAGTTGCTGGCGCTGCGCTTGGCGGTGCGTAGCTCTGGCTCAACGGTGGTGTTGATCCGACGATTGGTTGCGAGGCAAGGTTGCGTTGATCGTACATTGGCGGTTGTTGCATTGCTTGATCATACTGAATTGGCGGCGGTGGCGCGAACCCGCCAGCAGGAACTGCCGCTGGACGCGAGTTTTGCTTGCGGCGGCGCACCAAGAACACCGTCAAGCCACCCAACACCACCAACATGACGGCGCTAAACCCAAGCAGTTTGATCAGGTTGGATTTGGCTTCGGGGCCGCCAACTGCTGCAGCACTGCCCTTAATTGGCCCGCCAAGCGCGTTACAAGCATTAATTCGGCCTGTCCCAAGGTTGCTTGGCTCGAAATAGGTGACTGGGCCATAGCGCTTAATTGGATTTTGCGCCGAAATATCATCAGCAGTTTTTTCAATTTCGGCCCGCACTTGGTCTGCATTCCAATCGGGGTGCTGGGCAAAGAGCAATGCCGCCAAGCCTGCAACGACGGGCGTGGCCTGCGAGGTGCCGCTCATTTGATCGTAGTTTTTGTTGAAGCGTTCTTCGGCGGGCAAATCTCTGGTCATGTAGACATCGTAGGTGGGCATGGTCGAGTAGATGCCTGCGCCTGGCGCAGAAACCGAAATCCAATTGCCATAATTCGAGAAGTCGGTTTTGCGATCTTCGGGGTCGGTTGCGGCCACGACCATGGCAAACTCTTCGACGCCAAAGGCAAAGTTGGGCAAGGGCACAAACGAATTACCAGCGGCGATAATCACCAGCACGCCAGCAGCATCAGCTTCTTGAATGGCGGCAACAATATCTTCGCTATCGAGTGGCAACATCGAGCCAAGGCTCATATTAATAATCTGGACATTTTTGCTGACCGCATAGCGAATGCCAGCAATAATATCTTGATTGCTGCCAGAACCATCGGCGGCCATCACCCGAATTGGCAAAATGCGCGTGCCTCCGCCAGCAACCCCTGCAATCCCTTTGCTATTGTTGATTGTGGCGGCAATAATGCCTGAAACGTGGGTTCCATGGCCATTCTCATCAGACGGGTCGTCATCGCCATCGACTGCATCAAAGCCGTCGGTGCGCAAAATATCGACCAAATCTGGGTGATTCATATCAACGCCGGAGTCGATGACGGCCACGGTTACATCGGAACTGCCCGTGAGGTGTTCCCAAGCGCAGGTAAGGCCAAGCTGACGAATAACCCATTGTTTATTGGCATCGGGGTCGTTGGGTGGGCTCATTAAGGGATTTTGGGCAGCGGCTGGGGTGCCGACCAGCAAAATCAAACAAAAAACAAGTGCAATGCGACGGCTCATGATATAATCGCCTCCTGACAAACACTCAGCACGCTGGAGGATTCCCCATGCGTTTCAAACAGTTGCTTATAGGCTGCCTTTTGCTAACACTCACAGCCTGTGGTGGCGATGATACCGCACCCGTCAACCAAGTCAAGGCATTTGTTGCAGCAACTGAAGAACGGAATGTTGATCGGATGGTCGCATTGATGGTGCCCGAGATGCGGCGTGATGCTGGTTGGCAGCTACGGCAGGTCATGCCACGAATCAAATCAATCGATTATCAAAATGATCAATATACGCTCGAAAAGATTGAAGATGGCCGGGCTTATGTGCAAATTAATGGCACCTTGGTCGGGCAGATGGATGATGGTGCGTCGATTAATTATCCCGCCAACCAATTGGTCGAGCTTGTTGAGCAAGATGATGGCACGTGGCTTGTCGCAAATAGTGGCTTTGAAGTTCCAAGCCAACCTTAAATTGAAAACAGAACGAGCGCTGAAGCTTCAGCGCTCGCTTGGTTTAGGCATTCGGCTCAACAATTTCGAGCACTGCTTCGTTCAATGGCAGCGCGTACACGCCTGCTGAACGGCGCGGAAATTGGTGTTGGCTGACAGGCAAGAAGCGGGCTGCATCTTCCAAATATAAATATTGGGTAATAACGGTGCGCATCTGCTCGATTTCTAGCACGTTGAAGGCGTTTTTACCGCGATACCAACGCCGCCCACGCCGCGAGGTAGCGGTGCCTGCTTGCACAATCACCGTACCTTGGCGCAAATCGGGGTCGAATTCCAGCGTGTTGCCGATGTACGAGGCATGAGTGTGGCCACATAACACCAACTCAACATTGCTGCGATCGAAGGTTTTTAGGGCCGCCGCTGCGTTCTGAATTACATCGCGGGTTTCGCCTGGCGGCATAACCGGATGATGATGCATAATCACGATTTTACATAAGCTATCTGGATAGCGCGCCAAGGTGCGATCAAGTTGCAGCAATTGTTGGTCGGTCAATTTGCCACCATCGACCGTGAACGAGCGGGTCGTATTAACCCCAACCGCCACAAAATCCTCATTGCCCCAAACTGGCTCTAAAATTGGCGAGATATATTTTTTGTAGTAATAATTGGGCCGCAGCATACGATAGAGTGCGTTATACAGCGGCACATCGTGGTTGCCCATCACCGCAATCGTTGGCTGGGGCAATTGGGCGATAAAATCGCGAACAGTCAGCCATTGGCTTTTAATATCGGCCCGTTGCACAAAATCGCCAGACAACACCGTTAATGTTGGCTTGATTTGCCAAGCAGCCTCAAGAATTTGTTTGGCTTTTTCGGGGTTGAACGGTGGGCCTGCGTGCAAATCGGAAAGGTGTAGAATGCGCGATGCCATTAAGCAACTTCCTCGCCTTCGCTGGCTGGCGTGGCTGCTGGTTTGGCTTGGGCCAATGACTTACCGCGTGCGGCCTGAGTTAATTGATAGGCTACCGCCACTACTCCTGCAAGCATTATCACAAGCATCGTTAATTTGATCAGCAAAAGCAGCATATCCACCTCAAGTTGTATAGAAAGAATTCGCGCTTATTGTACCATGGTGGCGTTTGATTGCTACCTGTGGAGATAGCCGAATGCTGATTGTAACTGAACGTGGCGAGATAACCCTGCGCACCATTCAAACCAAGGACTGGCCAGAATTCAAGCGTTTGCGCTTGCAAGCCTTGCAACAACACCCCAGCTTTTTTGGCTCGGATTACGCCGAAAGTGCCGCCCAGCCTGATAGCCATTGGCAAGAACGCATTGCCAATCTGAACCCTGCCACGCAGCAAATTTTTGTGGCGCTGCATGAAGCGCAACTTGTGGCAACGGTTGGCATTCGGCGCGAGAGTGGAGTCAAATCGCGCCATCAAGCAACCATTTGGGGCGTGTATACCGACCCTGCGTGGCGTGGTCAAGGCCTCAGCCGCCAGCTTTTTGCCATGGCCGAGGCTTGGGCTTGGCAACAATCAGTCGCAATTATTCGCCTGATGGTTCATGTTGCCAATACCAGCGCAATTCAGCTCTATAGCCGCTGTGGCTATAGCGTCTATGGGGTTGAGCAAATGGCGATTTATTACGATGGTGAATATCACGATGAGTTGTTGATGGCGAAGAAGAGCGCAGAACATAGAGCATAGAGCATAGAACATAGAACATAGAGCGCAGAACATAGAACATAGAGCTGAAATTTGCGCTCGAACTACATAATAAAGCCCCTCGCCCACTGGATTTGGACGAGGGGTTGGGATGAGGGCATGCTTAGCCTAGTGGCAATTGCAACCCGCCATTATTGGCTTTATCTTTGGAAAGTTGGTCGGCATAGCGCGTGGTTTCGGGTAAACGATATTTGGTTGTGCAGCGCAACACCACATCAACCGCAGTGGCAATGCTTACTCGATGGCCAGGCGAGATGTAGAGTGGCTTGGTGCCAGCGCGGGTGCGCACGACGGCCCCAATTTGTTCGCCTTTATCAAAGACTGGAACCCACGCGCCTTGCTCGTCGGGCACTGGCGCGTGTTTGCCACATAAGTAGCTTTTGCCGACGCCAATTGTCGGCAGATCAGTCAAAATGCCCAAGTGGGCGGCGATGCCAAAGCGGCGTGGGTGCATAATGCCCATGCCATCACAGAGCAGCATATCGGGCAAATGCTGCAATTGCTCCAACGCCGCCAAAACGGCGGGAATTTCGCGAAACGACAATAATCCTGGAATGTAGGGAAAGGTGGTTGGTCGTCGTACCAAGGTTTTTTCGCTTGGCTGGAGCGCTGGAAAATTCAATGTAACGATCGCTGCCCGAGTCGTTGCGCCATCATCCTCAAAGGCTGCATCGACTCCGGCGACGGTTTGCAATGGCTGGGCAAAATCATCAACGATTCGCACTTGCTCGCGCAGCTGCATTTGTAGATCAATCGCTTGCTCAGGGGTTAAATCCCAGCTATGGATTTGGCTATTTGGAAAACGCTGCATGCTTCCTCCGCAACCTCAGCCATGGATTGACCGTCGCTCAGCTGCTCGATCAGTCAAGACATCGATCAATAATTCATCATAATCGAGGTGCTGAGCCAGCACAATCTGCACATGGACATGGCGTTCGCGGCCTGCCTGAATAATTTCGGGCAAATCTTCGCGCACATGGCTGCCAAATTGAATAAAATAGGGCACGGCCACAATCTGCTCAAGCCCTTGGGCGATCAATTCATCAAGCGCCGCAGGAATGCTCGGCTCATTTAAATCCATAAAACAGACCTGCACTGCGGCCCATGGCGTGGCTTGGAGCACTCGTTCGGCCACTGCCTGAATTGGGGCATTTGAGGCTGGGCGCGGGCTACCATGAACTAAAATCAACAACCCTGCTTGAGCATATTCAAGCGCTGGCCATGCTTGATCTGCACGTTTTTGCACTAATTGGGCCAAGGCTGGGTGCTCGCCAAACGCCGGAGCAAGATTAAACGCCACATGTGGATAATAGCTGGCGATTTGCTCAACTTGTTGACGTAACGTGACCTGCACAAAATAGCCATCGATCAAAAAATAGGGCAACACACTAATTTCGGTTGCGCCCTGCTCGACCAAACGGGCGGTTGCTTGGGCCAAATCAGGCTGGCTATAATTAAGAAAGCCCGCCTCGGCTAAGGCGGCCACGCCACGTTCGCGCAGCCGCGCCGCCAAGCGCAACATGGTTGCGCCCGAAGCTGGCAACAAACTGCCATGACCAATAATTAATAATCCATGCATTACAGTGCTTCCATTATTTTTGCAAAAAATCGATCATATTTTTAGCATTGGCGCGCCAAGTTGGGCTTGGATCACGCGCAACACAGGCCTGAAAATCAGCCAAAGCCTCGGCATGCAAATCCAAATCCATATAGGCTTCAGCGCGATAGCAATAGGCCATATAGCGATCAGGATGCTGCTTAATCACCGCACTAAAATCATCAACAGCTGCCTGAATTGCATCTGCTCGGAGCGCCAAACTCCAGCGCAAATCAAACGGTTCCTCGTATTCTACGCTCCAATCCATGGCGTTTACATAAGCGGCGCGGGCCGTATCCCACTTGCCGTTGAGCATAGCGTTATCAGCTTGGTCAATATAGATGAGCGACACGGCGGTGCGCCCAAAATAAATAACTGGGTAACACAAGGCCACAATTAAAAAACCCAGCACAATCACCCAGCCCAAGGGCAAGCGATGATACCAACGATTGCGGCTAGCGGGCAATGGCGAAAGCAAGCGCGATGGATTCGACATTTACATTCTCCTCAAGCGTCATTTTGGTTATTCGTTTAAATTAACTTGGCTAATAAAATGTTCTAAGTTGCCAAGTTTCATGTCGTTTAATAATGCGCTTGGTAGCTCAATTACGCCGATAGCATGCTCATAGGCGGCAACATGTTTCAGCAACATCAAAGCAAGTACCTTGGTATGTTGCGGACTCATCATTATTCGCGCTACTGGCTGCACGCTAGCGGTGTTATTGCGCACATCTTCGACACAGGCAAAGTCGATGGTAAAATCGTAAGGGCTACCGCTAATTTGCACTTGATTCGCATAGGCAGCGCGTGAAGTTTGGTCGCTCATACACAGTTCTCCTTAACATAAGTATTCTAAAACAATCCAATCAAAGCCGACTCGTTCAATGCTACAATAGCGCCAGCCTGTGTTAGCGAAAGAAGGAGCCGCTATGAGCGATTCAGAAGCGCAACAGCCGCACCACCGCAACCAGTTAAACGATTTGCTGGGCCGCGAATGGCTGTATGCAACGCGATCGATTGCGCTTACTGGTACGCCGCCAACGCCACTCAATGATTTAACGCCTGAAGAATGGGCGGCATGGTCGGGGCCAGTTTTAGCCAGTGCCTACCCAACCCGTGGCTCTGCCTCAGCAGCGCATCACATTCGCAAAGCGCATCCATCGCCCAAACCACCAGCGTTGCTCAGCGAAATTATTCGGTTTTTTACCAAACCAAACGGTTGGGTGCTCGACCCGTTTGCCGGAGTTGGTGGAACCTTGCTCGCTTGCGCCCAAACCCAACGCCAAGCAATCGGCATTGAATTATCGCAGCAGTATATTGAATTGTATGGCCAAGCGGCTGATGCCTTGGCTTTACCCCGCTTGCCTGTCTTGCAGGGCGATGCCCGCGAAGTGCTCAATAGCCCAAGCATTCAGCACCAGCAATTTGATTTGGTCTTGACCGACCCGCCCTATAGCTCGATGCTCAGTCGGGCGCGAACTGGCCAGCGCCGCAAACATGGCAATGCTGCTGCCACGCCCTTCACCGACGATCCTGCTGATTTGGGCAATGTAGACTACCCAACCTTTCTGCGCGAACTCACCAAGATTGTGGCGCAAAGCTTGCAACCACTGCGGGTTGGCGGCCATTTGGTCTTATTTGTCAAAGACCTGCAACCAACTCCTGAGCATCATAACATGCTCCATGCCGATATTGTGTCAGCGTTGTATCAGTTGTCGCAACTGCGCTATCGCGGCTATCGGATTTGGTACGATCAAAGTGCAATGTTGTATCCGTTTGGCTATCCCTATAGTTTTGTTGCCAATCAGGTGCATCAATTTTTGTTGATTTTTCAGAAGCAGGCTGAGGAGAAGCTATGAGCAATGGTTGGGCAATCGTCACTGGTGGCGCACGTCGTTTGGGCAAATCCATCGCCTTGGAATTAGCCAGCGCAGGCTACGATTTAATTATTCACTACAATTCATCGCACGCTGAGGCTGAAGCAACCTGTGCTGAAATTCAGGCTCTTGGCCGTGAAGCGTGGGCTTATAGCGCCGATTTGCGCGATGTTGCGGCGATTGAAGCCATGTTTGCGGCGATTGAAACCCGTTGTGGTACGTTGGCGGTGTTGGTCAATAGCGCTGCCGATTTTCCGCGTACCCCAGTTGGCAGCGTGAGGATCGAAGAATGGGATTCATTGATGGCGATTAATCAGCGTGCGCCGTTTTTCTGTGCTCAAGCAGCCGCCACATTGATGGCAGAGCATGGCGTGATTGTGAATATTGCCGATGTTGGCGGCGAAGTGCCATGGCCCAGCTTTGTGCCCTATGGCATGACCAAAGCCGCAATTATTATGATGACCCGTGGCTTGGCCTTGGCCTTGGCTCCCAAAATTCGGGTTGGCGCGGTCGGGCCGGGCGTGGCACTCTTGCCCGATGGTTGGCACGAAGATAGCAATGCGCTTAACAAAATTCCACTTAAACGGCTTGGCGTGCCCGAAGATATTGCCAAAGCCGTGCGATTTATCGTCGAAGCGCCCTATTTTACTGGCGAAACGATCTTTGTTGATGGCGGTCGCCGTTGGGCCTAAGGAGTAACGAAGCAATATGAGTCAATTTTCGCTCACTCACGAGGTTGCCAAACCTCGTCAACCAAGTGCGAACGGCAAACCTCCGCTTTTGGTGATGTTACATGGCGTAGGATCGAACGAACGCGATTTGTTGCCATTAGCCCAATATCTTGACCCGCGTTTGTGTGTGGTTGCTGCTCGGGCGCCGCATCGCTACCAATTTGGTGGTTTTTCGTGGTTCGATATTCAGTGGCATGCCAAAGGGTTTAATATCGACACCAACCAAGCCCAACAAAGCTGGGAAACAGTCCAGCGCTTTTTGGGCGAGGCATGCAGCGCCTACGATTGCGATCCGCAGCGAATTTATTTGGGTGGTTTTTCGCAGGGCGCAATTATGAGCTTGGGCGCAACCCTGACCAAACCAGAACTCATTGCGGGCACTATTTTGATGAGTGGCCGTTGGATGCCCGAAGTTGGACCGCAAACCGACCGCGAGCATATCGCCAACAAGCCAATTTTAGCAGTCCATGGCCTCTACGATGAGGTGATTCCAATTCAGTATGGGCGAGCGATTCGCGATTTTCTGCAAACCTTGCCAGTCCAGTTGGAATATCATGAATTTACCATGGGCCACGAAATTAATCTCGATAGTTTGCAAGTGGTGGTGAATTGGCTTAATCAGCAACTTGGTTAAGGGAGCTAAATAGATTAAATGATTGGCCAGGGCGATCAATCAACCGCACTTTCTCTTGAATGAATTGGCTACTTAGCCTACCAACAAATGTTATTTTAGGGGGTGCAGGGGGATTAAAGCCCCCTGCGTTTCCCGCCTTGAGGCGGGACGGAAGGGTGGTGAATAAGCGCTATTTGCTGCTAGGATTGATTCCAAATCTCCCTGCTTGCTAGTAAACTTTTTTTACCCTTTATAACACTGATTTGCTTGCTCAATGACCCATTGCTCAAGCAGTGATGGGTAAATTTGCTCGCTGAGCAAGGTGCCAAAACGTTCGACCCGATCGCCGCGCTCAAACCAGCGACTAATCAGTTGCTCGCCGTAGAAATAGCTGAAGATGTAGGCTCGCCACAAGGGAGCGCTGATAAAGCGCATGCGTTGTTGGGCACGCTCTTCACTGGTCAGCCCATAACGCACCAAATAATCCACAACTTCATTGGCAGGCCGACCTTCGGCGTGCAATAACAGGGCTGCATTGCCAGCCACCCCAGCTAAAGCTTTCATTGCAAGGTTAATCCGCAGTTCTTGGGCAGGGTCGCCAGCGATGCCAACCTTGGGATAAAGATTTTGGGCTTGCCACTCAACCAATTCTTTGGGCGTGAATAAGACGCCCACAGCACTATTGGCGATGCCTTCGGCCATCACGCATTCTGGCGTGTTGAGCAAAAAGATCGAGTGCTCGGCCCAGCCTCGGTCTGCGTACAAATCGCGTTCTTTGATGCAATGTTCGGTGTGATGGCCAGGGTACGCTTCGTGAGCAACCAAGCTTGTCAAGCCGTTGAGCGCAACTGGCAAGTCGGTGTTAATATCAACCGCCGAATGATAATTGCCATAATACCAGTTATAGCCACTCCATGGCTGATTGTTGACCAAGCGAAAATCAACTTTTTCGCTGGCAGGCAAGGGATACAGGGCCAACGTTCTGCTGCGCAATTCAGTTTCAATCACCTCGATTAACGGGCGTGCTTGTTCGCCGCTGATCTCAAATTGGCGACGCCAGATTTGGGTCCGCTCAAGCACATCGCCTTGGCCTGGCAACAAGCTATCGAGTTCTTCAATTGCTTCTTCAAACAGCGCTTCATCGATCATCGCTGGCTCAATATCGAAGCAGCGCCGCACTTCCTCGCGGTAATCAAACTGCTCGCCTGCCAATTGACGGCAGGTTGTCGCCATGGCTGCAACTTGCTTGCGCAAATAGGTGCGGCGGCGAATTGGCAAATCGCTCGTTTCAATCTGCTCAAGCAATTGGTCGGCAGCTTGCACCAGCTGATTGGTTGGCCAAGTGACGCTATCCAACACTTGGTCGCGCAAATAATTTGGGCCACAATAGGCATCAACATAGCCATCGATATGCTGGCTAATTCGAAAAGCTAGCTCGATATAGGCGAGGCCGATTGGTTCAAAAATAGGCATTGCTGAAGATCCTCACAACACAACATCGCAATTCATTGTACCCCAAAGCCTCGCCGTTAATGGTTGATCATAACTTATTCATCATTCTGGCCGATTATTTGATTGCCAGCGTGTTATGCTCAATTCAGCTAAATTTTCTGTTTGAGGAACGCTCATGCGCAGTCGAAAACAACGTATGTTGGCATCGCCATACTATCGCAATAACCAATTTCAAAATTTGTATCCAACCACGATGATGCAAGCGAATTCAATGTTTTCGACCTTGCAGCGCCAATTTTTTGGCAAAGAACAACGGCGGCCAAGCAAGCCACTGCCAAGCGCCTGGCCCGGCCAAAGCTTTCATCAAACCCCGCCAGCATCAGGCTTGCGGGTGACGTGGCTCGGCCATTCAACCTTATTAATCGAATTTGCTGGGATCACAATTTTGACCGATCCGGTTTGGGCTAAGCATTTATCGCCAGTCCAAGGCATTGGGCCACAGCGCTTTCAACATGCGCCGATTGCGCTTGAGCAATTGCCAGCAATCGATTTAGTGCTGCTTTCGCACGACCATTACGATCATCTTGATAAACAGACGATTCGCTGGCTGGCGCGGGGCACAATGCCGTTCGTCACAGCGCTGGGAGTTGGCGCGCATTTGGAGCATTGGGGCGTTGCCAGCAGCCGCATCCACGAGCTTGATTGGTGGGAAGAACTGCATTTGGCTGAATTTGATTTGACGATTGCCGCCGTGCCAGCTCAACACTTCTCTGGCCGTGGGATCAAACGCAACAGCACGCTGTGGGCTTCGTGGGTCGTGATGAGTCCAAGCTCCCGCATTTACGTTGGGTGCGATAGTGGCATGTTTGCTGGTTTTGAGGATATTGGCCAACGCTATGGCCCATTCGACTTTGCCACCATTGAAATGGCTCAATACGATGTTGCGTGGCCAGGCGTGCATATGCAGCCAGAAGAAGCCTTGCAAGCAGCCGAAATGTTGCAAGCTCGCACGATGTTGCCCGTGCATTGGGGCGCCTATTGCCTCTCGCTGCACGCGTGGGATGAGCCGATTGAGCGCTTGCTCAAAGCCGCTGAGGGCAGCCCAATTGCTATTCTCACCCCGCAACTTGGACAGCCAGTCGAGCCAAGCCAGCCAGTTGGCCTAAGCACATGGTGGCGCGACTAAGCCAAAAGTCAGAAGTCAAAAGTCAGAAGTCAAAAGTCAGAAGTCAAAAGCTGAGAGTTGGCAAGGAAGAACAAAGAGCATAGGGAGTTGGGGAGCGGTATTTTAACGCAGAGGCGCAGAGCATGAAGGGCTATAGGCTTTTGGCTGATGGCTATCGGCTATTGGAACAATAATCTGAATAATCTGTGCCAATCTGTGGCTAAAAATCGTGCTTCGCGCTCTTCGTGGTTTCGCGCTAGGGATCGGGGGCTAGGGATCGGGTACGGGTTCAATCCCCAGCTTCTTTGCAAAATTCACCTATTCTCCCAATAGCCGATAGCCCAGAGCCTCACTTCCTCTGCGGCTCTGCGTTAAAGCTATCCGAATTAACCTAGCGGGGATAGACGATCAGCGGCACGACCTTGCCAAGCGCCAGTGGGAGGGTTTGCTGGCCAGTCGTAAGATCGCAGAAAATCAACAATGCTTCGCCTTTAACATACGCAATCATTGCCAACAGATTGGGGCGAATCAACTTGATCGAGCCAGTACGGGCCGGTAAAACAATATCAGCTAGTTGTTGTTGATCGGCGATGCGAAACACGAGGGCGTGGCGTTGCTGTTTAATTGGCGAGGCCTCATCGCAGGTGGCGGTGGCTCTAGATTGGTTCCATTTCCATGGAGTCTGCGGGTCACAGGTCAAGGCTAAGAGATATTGGCTATCAGTTGACCACAGCAGCATCGTTCCATCAACTGCTGAAATATAATGAGTTAACTTCTCACGCACAGTATCAGGATTTACCTCAATTGCCAATTCGCCCAAGGCGCGTTGCTGTTCAATCGAATATAAGCGAATGTTGCCTGGGGTCGGATCAATATCTTCGGTTCTTGTTGGGTGATAAAGATAGGCTAAATAACGGCCATCTGGCGAGATTGATAAATGGTCAATCTTAACAGTATCATTCGCTGGTTCAACAACCAGATCAGTATTGGTTTGCAGATGCTTAATCCCAACCATGGATTTTTCGCCTGCTTTAGCAAACGCCAATAGGCCATGCTGAATATCGATGAAGTAATCATCAAACCCTCCTTCACCACCAACATTCCAATACCCCTCCTTAGTATTTGACTCAGGACTGCTTGGATCAAATCGGTGGATTGATGAACTATGTCTGCCTGAAATCTCATAAATGCCGCTATCTGACCACCCAATGAAATAGTGTTGTACGCGAAAATCGGTTGCTACTTCGCCGATATAGCTTGTAACACCAGTCTGTAGATTGGTTAATTCTAGCCTAGTTGTATCCGATGAGGTTGATTCCCCAACCTTCAAGCTGCGAACGGCTACATAATCAAGCTTGGGTGAAAATTGAGCGTCAATTTGCCATGAAATCTCGGCATGATCCGTAAAAACGCGAGCTGAAAAGGGTTTGTCGTGGAGAGGGTTGGGTACATAAATTGGTAACGGCAAGCCTTGTTCACGATCGATCAAGCCATAGGTTTCGATGGTAATAGTGGTTTGCTGACCAAGGCCATTAATTGAAAGTAATTGGGCTGGATAGATACCCTCCTCAACACCGACCTCAGCTGGGAGCAATGCACTTATGGCTGGGTCTTTTTTGGCTAATGCCAACCAAACCAACGGCTCGGTTTGGGTTAGCACCAAGGGGTTGGTCAACGAGGCGGCCTGCAAGTTAGCGCTTGTCGTAATCACAATCGTCAAGGGGCTAGTTTGGGCCGACGTTGGGGTGGTTTGATCTGCCCGATTACTGTGTTGGTCTGGAACGCCACACGCCACCATGAGCCATAAAGCACTGAAGATTCCAGCCAAGCCAAAGAGCCATGATCGTCGCATTCGTCTCGTCCTCACTCACAAATGTGGATTGCTCCTACTATACCAAGCTGATAATGAACCCAAATGCTAAGCAGCTGAGAAATTGCTGATATGCGCTGGTGAATTGTTGGGGTTGGAGATTGGAAAGGAAGAACAAAGAGCAAAGAACATAGAACATAGCGAAATTATGAATTATGAAGGATGAAAGCCAATAGCCAAGAACCCAAAGCCCAATCCTCAACATCTGTGGCAATCTGTGGCAAAAAAACTTAACCTTCGCGCTCTTTGTGCTCTTCGCGGTTTCGTCCTTCGTGTTCCTTCGTGTCCTTCGTGGATCAAGCTCGCAATTCCAAATCCGCCTTTAACTTTCCTCCTTCATAATTCTTCCTTCTTACTTGATTAACGTGGTATGCTAGGCGCTTGAAAACGGCAATAAACCCTAATTGTGGGTCTGAATAAGGACGTTGAGAATGAAGCTGCTGCATCGAATCGGATTCTTCGGGTTGAGCCTTGGGTTATTGGCCTGTGGCGCGACAAACGCGCCTGCGCCAACCACCCCCGCCAACCCAACCAACGCTGCCCCAAACTTGAGTGGCGAGATTAATGTTTTTGCGGCAGCCTCGCTCACTGGCGCATTTACGCAAATTGGCAACGACTTTCAGACAACCCATCCTGGTACGAAGATTAATTTCAATTTTGCTGGCTCCGATCAATTGGCAACCCAAATGATCCAAGGTGCGCCCGCCGATGTCTTTGCTTCGGCAAACTCGCAACAAATGCAAGTCGTGGTTGATGCTGGCGTGATTAACGATGCAGCGCGCCAACCATTTGCCCGCAATCGCTTGATTGTGATTTATCCCCAAGATAATCCTGGCCAAATTCAACGCTTGCAGGATTTAGCCAAGCCCAATTTGAAACTGGTTTTGGCCAGTGCTAGTGTGCCAGTTGGCAATTATGCCTTGGATTTTTTGGCCAAAGCTTCCGCCTTGCCAGAATATGGCACTAGCTATAGCCCAACCGTCTTGTTGAATGTGGTTTCGTATGAGGCCAATGTCAAAGCCGTGTTGAGCAAAATTTCGCTTGGCGAGGCCGATGCAGGCATTGTCTATAGCACCGATGCCGCTTCGATTAGCGATGGTAGCATTGGCACGTTGACAATTCCTGATGAACTGAATACGATCGCCACATATCCGATTGCAACTACTCAAAATAGTGCCAACCCAAGCTTAGCGCAAGCCTTTATCGATCAGGTTTTGGCGACTGAAGGCCAGCAAATTTTGCTGCGTTATGGCTTTATCACCGTCAGCGATGCTCCAGCGAGCACGACCAACCAACTGTTGATTGAAGGCAATCTGACGACTCCGCTCACCTTGACCGCCGATTTGCTCAAAACCTACGAACTCCAACAAGTCGAATTTGCTGATGAGCGTTTTCGTGGCCTAGGCATTGGCCAACTGTTAATTCAAATTCAACCCAAGGCCGATGCCAAAACCTTCACCTTTATTGGCAGCGATGGCAACCAAAGTGTTGTGCCAATTGCCGACTTAACTGCCGATCCACGAGCGATTATTGCGCTGGATAGCGATGGCAGTTTTACCAGTATTGTGCCAAGTGCCACAAACGCCAACCAAATTAAAAAGCTGGTCAAAATCACGGTAGAGTGAACTACCACGCCCACGAGGGGCGTGGCTTCTGCCTTCAACGACAGCTACCAGCATTTCGCTGGGTTTACACCATCTCCAGCAGCGTTTTGGCTTTCCGTCGTCCCAACGGCAAGCAGGCGTATTCCTTCATGCAACATGTTGATCGCGGCGTTGCCATCCCGATCATGGGTCGTGCCACAGGTGGAGCATGTCCACACCCGATCCGCCAGCGTCAAGGCGGTTTTGGTCTGGCAGTGATGACACGTCTTTGATGAGGCGTAGAACCGCCCAACCTTAATCACCCGTCGTCCGTGCCATTCGGCTTTTCCTGCAATCGTTGCATGAAGGTACTCAGGGCGGCATCGCTGAATGACTTAGCCAGCTTGGTTCTCGCGAGGCCTTTAATAGTCAGGTCTTCGATGCACACCACGTCGAATCGTTGAACGATCCCCAACGCATGCTTATGAAGCCAATCGGCGCGTTGGTTGTTGATTTTCTGGTGAATTTTTGCGACACGCTTACGGGCTTTAGCGCGGTTGTTGCTGCCCTTTTGAGCGCGTGCAAGTTTGCGCTGCGCACGGGCAAGTTTCTTCTGGCTGCGGCGGTAGAACTTGGGTGGTACGGTCTTCTCGCCCGTTGACAGCGTGGTGAAGGATTCAAGCCCCACATCAATGCCTACAGGGTGATCCACAGTGAGCAGAGCAAACCGACCCCGAAGCCGAAGCCAACGCCTGACCCAACATCAATGCCTACAGGGTGATCCACAGTGAGCAGAGTATCAGGGCGGTCGATATGACAGACAAAAACAACCCACCATGTGCCCGTGGCATCTTGTTTGATCGTTGCGCCCTTTGCTATCCCCATGAGTGGCCGATGAATGATCGCCCGCATCAGCCCGATTTTTGGCACGCTGATCGTGTGTTCATCGACCACGACCACGCATTGAGGGAAACGCAGACTGTGCGGCGTGATTTTGCGTGCTTTGAAGCGCGGATACTTGGCGCGTTTGGCGAAAAAGTTGGTGAAGGCGATTTCCAAATCCATCAGGCTTTGTTGCAAGGGTTGCGAATGACAATCACGCAAAAATGCCGTTTTGGGCTGACGTTTCAAACCAACCAGCATCGCCGCAAGCCGTTGATAGCTCAGCCGTTGACCCGTTGCTTGGTAGTGGGTTTGCTTGCAGTGCAATGCCCAATCGGGTACCCGCTGGGTGACAAAGCGTCGGCAACCTGCCCACTGGACCAAGGTTTCGACCTGGGCAGGTGTGGGTTGCAGATGGTATTTATAGCAACGGGTCACAGTTCGCATAATCAGGCTTCCTACTAATCAGCGAACCCTACCGCCCGTAGCGTTCCTGCCATTGGGCATATTCAATCTCATCGTGAACGCGCTGTTGATTAGCTCGCTCATTCTGTTCAATCATGGCAACCACCTGCGGCATGCGCATGAAGGTCAGGAGTAAGTGGGCATCATAGGGGCGTAAGCGTAAGCACACCTTGCCGCTGGCAATCTCTAGCACGCCATCGGTCAAATCAATGTCAAGGTCGCCAAGTTGGTAGGCAACTCTGGCGGGTAAGGTAGGGTCAAGGGCGACGAAGGTAGGTGTTGGTGCAGCAGGGATAGCGGGTGCTAGTTCGTCAACCGTTGGTTCAGGGGTTGCATCCTCAGATGATACAACCATAACTTCTTCAATGATGACTTCAGCGGTTTCTTCAGCAGCCAAGGCGGTGACAACTTCCAAGGCAACTTCAGCTTCTTCGGGTGTAAGGTCGCTCATATCGGCATGCGCGGCGCGGCGCAACAGATCATAGACCAATTCGTTCAAGCGGCTCTCGCCCTCGCTATAGGAACTGGTATAGCCGATCAATTCGCCGTTCAGGTACAAGGCAAAGTCTTCGGTGATACGGTCGAAACGGATTTCTTTAGTGAAGGCTGGTGTGGTAGAATTAGTAGCGGTCATTTGAAAGCCTCAATCTTTCTGTGACTATGCCCTGTTGATGTTCATAGCACCAACAGGGCGCTTTTGTTTATTGATAAGAAAAGTATAGCACACTCTATAGAGTTATTCAATAGAGAATTATATATCATTGACTAGAGAGATGTATAGTCTTATACTGTACCTTGGACTGTTCTATTAGGAGGCGGCAAATGACCTATCTGCGAATCAAAGAACTTGCCGAGGAACAGGGGTTGAACATAACAACCTTTGCACGTAAGGCTGAGTTGTCCTACACAACAGCCCACAATCTCTGGCACGACAGGACAGATCAACTCAACAGAAGAACTCTTGACCGCGCCGCAACGGCGTTAGGGGTAACTGTTTCAGATCTTTTCGGCGGCAAGCCAGGTGTGCCACAGGAATCCGATCAAGGGTCGGATGAGGGCTACACCAAGCGCAGTGGGGTATAACAATGGATGGCATAACAGATGAGTTGATAGCAGCATTTTGGGCAAAAGTGGATCATTCTGGTGGTCCTGATGCCTGTTGGCCTTGTGGCAAGGGATACAGCCCTCGATCTATTGAGATTTCGCCGGGCAGATATATGGTCGCAAACAGACTTGCCTACGCGCTTACCTATGGGGCAGTTGATAGCAAACTGGTGGTTCGACACCGATGCGCGAATAGTGTTTGCTGTAATCCCTCGCATCTCGTGTTGGGGACACAACGCGATAATAGCCTTGATTGGGTCGTGCGTAAGCGATTGGGCGTGAAGCGGGGTGTATTACTCATCCATGAAGAAATCATTTAACATGTCACAGTTGCAGCGCTAAAGCGGCCTGACCATTGGAATGATCCGGCGTTACTGGTATAACGAAACAACAGAGGTAAATCTAGAGGCGCTAGACAAACTGGCAACATTGCTAGGTGTTGCACCTGGTGAGCTACTGAAACACGGAGAGCACAAAGCCGAGGATAATAATTGAAGCCCTCGCTCTGCTACCAACAGCTGAGGGCGCGGCTACACCGAACCAAGGAAGGCATAGCGACGGCTATTATACGTGATAATAGTCGTTTTTTGACTGTATGGAATAGCGTAGGTTGCACGCAGTCAAAACAACCGAACCACGTTTGATTACTATTCATAAAAGAGCCTGCTATTGCTATCTTTAAAACTACTCTTCGTCAGAACGAGCACGCATGCATCCCACGCGGATAACCCACAGCGTGGGTCTTGGGGCGTGGTGTTCTGCGGCATAAACTGGATATTTGCCCAAACTTGGCAACAGGATAGGCTCCAACCTATCCTGTTTTTATGGAAGATTCATGCGAAACAAGCGCTTTGGCCGTCAATGTTGGCTTATCCTTGCTAGTTTGCCGTTGCTGGGCTTTTTGCTGATTCCATTAATTGCCTTAGCGCTGCGCGTGCCAGTTGCTGCCCTAGCTAGCACCTTTGCCAAGCAAACAGTCCGCGAAGCCCTCAGCCTTAGCATTTTGACCACCAGTAGCAGTATGCTCATTACGCTGCTTTTTGGTACGCCAATTGCGATTTTGCTAGCGCGTCCGCGCTTTCGCGGCCAAAGCTTGCTCGATACCTTGATTGATTTGCCGATGATTTTGCCGCCCTCAGTGGCTGGCATTGCCCTATTGATGGCCTTTGGGCGGCGTGGCTTGCTTGGGCAATATCTGCGCATCCTTGAGATTGAATTGCCCTTTACCACAACAGCGGTGGTGTTGGCGCAAGTGTTTGTGGCCTCACCGTTCTACATCAAAGCTGCTAGTGCTGCCTTCGCCACCATCGACCATGATCTTGAGGATGCAGCGGCGCTTGATGGAGCCAATTCGCGCCAAATTTTCTGGTTTATCAGCATTCCCTTGGCATGGACAGGCCTGGTGAGCGGAGCCGTGATGACTTGGGCTCGAGCCTTGGGTGAGTTTGGGGCAACCATCATTTTTGCTGGCAATTTCGTGGGCCGCACCCAAACCATGCCCTTGGCAATTTACCAAGGCTTTGAGCAAGATTTAAATGTGGCGCTGGTTTTGGCCCTGCTGCTGCTGGTTATTTCATTTGTAATCCTCGGCTTGGTCAAAGGCTTATTGGCGCAACGCCTGCGTTAATTTAATATTTATTAATGAAATATTCATGAATCGCCTATTGATTAACACTGTAAAATGAATAATAATCTTGAGCTATGTACCTAGCTAGGAAATTTGCTAAAATATGGAAGGATTTGGCAATGCTCAAAATATCACGGCGGTTGGTTGGTTTGTTGGTTGCAACCTGTGTTTTGGCCGTAGCGCCCTTGGTTCCGGCGGCAGCAGCGCCGCTGTTTGGGCCGTTGACCGCTGGAGTTGATTGTTATAGCAATGGTATTCAGCATAATCGTGGCGCATTCGCATGCGATGCCTACGCGAGCGGTGGAACCGGTCTCTATAGCTATACGTGGAGTGCTGGACTGAATGCAGACATTATGCAGAATGCTGGTAGCTCGGTGTATGGTGGTTGTACGCTTGGCCGCACAGGTCGGGTAAACTTGGTCGTTACTGATAGCAGCGGCGCGAGCGTCGCCGTGGTTGGCCGTTGGTATTGTAGCAGCGATGCCTCGTAAGCCTGACTAAATTGTGCAATGGGCATCGCTTTTTAGCTTCGATGTTGCATGTGATGCCCAATTAATCATCAATAATCCCCAAATGGGCCAAAATAGTATAAACATAGGCTGTATTAAAACGGGCATTGGGCATCTGCTCAGCAATATCAGCTCTGGTTAAACGCTTCAAATCAACCCCGCTCTGCAATAAAACCTCGAAATCTCGGCGCCGCAGCCAACGCTTTTTACGAGTTCGATGTGGTTCTAACCATAGTTCCTCTGCATCGACACTAAGAATTGTGAACAAACGGCGTTGAACTGTAGTAGCTAAGGTTTCGCCTGCTAAGGCCTGAACTTGTGGCCAAAAATCGCGCATAGCAGCTCCTTGTTTATCCTCATTTGTAAACTAGTCACAGTATAGCGCTGTTAGGCAATAAATCAATTGGCTAGGATCGGTTCACACTGTTTTATTCATAATCATTGCAGGCTTGCTGTGACATTCTTTGACACGGCGCGGCGTTATACTAGCTCAGGAAGGGTCGCTGGAACGGCAGCATTCGCAGCGGCATTAGTGCTCAGCTGAGCAGAAAGGGCTTGCAAATGTGGCGACATGGTGATGTCCTCATCGCAGCAATTGATCAAATTCCAAGTGATGCAACGCCGCGTAATGGCTCAACCTTAGCTTATGGCGAAGTCACTGGCCATAGCCATCGTTTCAAATTGGCCGATACGGTTGCGCTGTGGCAACGCGGCGATTCACTGTTCGTCGAAGTGACTGCTGATAACGCCCAACTGATTCACGAAGAACATTCCATGATCGAATTGCCACGCGGCAATTATCGGGTCTGGATGCAACGCGAATATTCACCGCAAGAAATTCGGCGGGTTGTTGATTAATGCTGCTGCTGGTGGTAATGCTTGCCCATTACCACCAGCCTTTGAGGATAGTTTGATGCACGATGAAATGATGACTGCCGCCACAGCCTTAGCTCAAATTCGCGCTGGTGTTGAAGATCTTGGTGGCCAGCCAATTAGTGGCACGTTGGTGTTGGATAAAGATATTGAATTTTTGCCACGCGGCATTGTCGCAACCGCAATCGAAGCCAAACATTGTACTAAATTGCGCTATTTGCCCAGCGATTTGCACGCAGGCCGTTTGGATTTGAGCGGTTGTACTGGCTTGACCAGCATTCCTGAAGGTTTGCACTGCTTTGAACTTGATCTGCGTAATACCAATCTTGAGCATTTGCCCTTGGTGCATGTGCAAAATCGCTTGAATCTCAGCAACAATATTCAGCTCAAAAGCTTGCCCCGCAATCTGAAGGTTGGCTCGTTGGTGCTGCGTGGTTGCAGTGCGCTCGAAAGCTTGCCCGAAGGTATTGATGTAAACTTTCTCGATTTGACCGATTGTGTTAATTTTCGGCGTTGGCCAAGCGCAGGCCGCATCAGCGTTGGCCGGATTGTAGCGCGCAACTGCATCAACATGCCCAATTTGCCAGCATGGCTTGGCGAATTAGCCCAATTAAGCGTGCGTGGATGCAGCAGTCTCACCGAGTTACCAGCTGGTTTGGTGGTGCATTCGTGGCTCGATTTGGGCAATACCGAAATTACCAGTTTGCCCGAACATAGCCAAGTTAGCCAATTGCGCTGGAATGGCGTACCAATCGATGAGCGCATCGCCTTTCAACCTGAGACGATCAGCGTCAGCGAAATTATCGACGAAGTGAATGTTGAGCGTCGCCGCGTGTTGCTTGAACGCAAAGGCTACGAAGAGTTTTTTGCCCAAGCAGAAGCCAAAGAGCTTGATCGCGACCGTGATACTGGTGGCGTGCGGCGGTTGCTGCAAATGCCAATGCCCAACGATGAAGATTTGGTGTGTTTGGCGGTGCAATGTCCTTCGACCGATCGTCGTTATGTTTTGCGCGTGCCGCCATCGATGCGCAGTTGCCATCAAGCAGCCGCTTGGATCGCTGGCTTCGATAATCCCGATGATTATAAATTGTTGAAAGAAACCTAGTTTGCCAGCCCCACGATCAACGGAATGATTGTGGGGCTGACCAATTTAGCGCCGTTTGAGCAGCATTGGCATGCCACCCTTGGCGCGCATTGTAATTGCCATTTCTGGCTGAACTTGGTGGCCAGTTTGCAGTTGCGGGTTGTAATGTTGAGCCACGCAGGCCAACAAGAGTGCGCCTTCCATCTCGGCCAAATTATTGCCAATGCACTTGCGCGGCCCCGCGCCAAATGGCATAAAAGCCAAATGATGGCGTGGCTGTTGGGCGTTTGGCGCAAACCGAGTTGGATCAAACTCCAACGGGTTTGCCCAAAACGCTGGATGGCGATGCAAATTGGTGATGCTCACGATCACCCGCGAATCGATTGGCAAATCGTAGCCGCCAAGTTGGGTTGGCTTGGTTACGCGACGTGGCCCAGTAATTGGCGCTGCCGGATATAGGCGCATTGCTTCTTTAAACACTTGGTTGGTGTAGGGCAAATTTGACAAATCGCTGACGCTTGGCGCGCGGCCTTGCAGCACTTGGTCAAGCTCAGCCTGCAATTGGCGGCGAATTTCGGGGTGCTCGCCGAGCAAATACCAAGCGAAGGTCAAGGTATTGGCAGTGGTTTCATGGCCAGCAGCAAAGATCGTCAGCACCTCATCGCGAATCTGCTCATTGCTCATGCGCTCGCCAGTGTCCGCATCTTGGGCTTCAAGCAACATATCGAGCAAATCTCCAAGCGGCTCGTTCATTGCCCGCCGCTGCTGAATCAAGCCAAAAATCATGCTATCAAGCACTTTGCGCGCTTGCATATAGGCCCGATTGCGTTTGGTTGGCAAGGGCAACGGCAAGCTAAAGGGATTGAAAATTTGATAATTGGCATAATCGACCGCCGCTGTGACTGCTGGCGCCAATTTGCCAACTTCGCCGAGCATATCGGCGCTAAACATCGTTTGCATAATAATGTCGAGCGTTACTTGTAGCATCTCGTGGTTCATATCGATCGGCGCTGCATTGGGCAAGGCTTGCCAGCGTTGTAGCATACGTGCTCCGGCAGCATCAATCTTTTCGCCCATTGCTGCCAAGCGTTTGCGATGGAACATCGGCTGCATCATGCGGCGTTGCACCAGCCACGATTCAGGGCTAGGATTGGAAATTAAGCCATTGCCTGCGATGATTTCTAAGCCACCATTGCCGCCAACTTTGGGAAAATCACGCTGATGATCAACCAAAATATGCTGAGCATAATGCGGATTTGAAACCACATGCATTACGCGCGAGCCAATGCGGTAGCGCACAATATCGCCATAGGCAATAAAATCGCGATCCATCGTCAGCAAAAAATCATCAATAAAATCGTGCAAATTGCCAACTAGTAACCGCCCACGTGGGCCTGGCGCAATCAAGGCAGTGTTTTTCAACGCAGTTTCAGTCATCAGGATTTCCTTTTTGATTTTTACTATCCATTTGTGTAGTATTTGACAGTGACTATACAATCGGATAGCATAATTTGTCAAGCGCGATTTTTAGGCTAGAAACGATCAATCATGAACCAAGCAAACGAAAAACTCAGTGGCCGCCAATCGGAGAGTACGGCCCAACAAACCCGCCAGCGCATTTTGCTCAGCGCGCGCCATTTATTTGCCCTGCAAGGCTTCGAAGGTATTAGCTTGCGCGATATTGCGAGCCATGCAGCGGTGACCCATGGCTTATTGCGGCATCATTTTGGCTCGAAAGAAGCGATTTGGCAGGCGGTGGTTGATGCTGCGCTGGCGGAATATTTGGCCGCGCTCTTGCCCTTGGTCAATGCAGCAATTGCTGAGCAGCACGAGCCAAGTGCCGTGATCAGACGTTCGGTTGGCACGATTATTCGGCTCTCGGCCAGTTTTTGCGAGGTACCACGCTTGATGGTGCATGAAAGCATTAGCGGCGGCGAACGCTTAAATTATTTTATGCAACAGTTGCGCCCGCTGAGCGCCATGATGCAACCATTTTTTGAGGCAATTCGGGCTGAGGGCAAATTGCAACAATTTAGCCACCCAACTTTTTTGTTGGCAATTCTTTTTTTGGGGGTTTTACCGTTGGCGCTGGCTTCGTTCAGTAACGCCTTGGCGCAAATCGATATTCTTGAGCAGGCAGAACTAGAACGCCATATCGAACGGGTGATTGCGACATTGATGCCTTGGACAGTGGTTTAAGCGCAAAGCGCACGAAGAGTTTAAATCTTCGTGCGCTTAAGTTGTTATCTGTAAGTGTGGGGAATATTATTCGGCGCTGATGCCAGCGCGGCTGGCCCAACCAGCGGGATCGGTGGCCCAATCGCTAATCAGGCTGCGATGTTCTGGGCGAATATAATTTTGCTGGGCGGCGACTTCCAACAAGGTTGAAAGATTGGTTAAGGTCATGAGGCGCACGCCAGCTGCATTAAAGCGCTGTTTCGATTCTTCCATCTCGTAGGTAAAGATTGCACAACAATCGGCCACAAGTGCGTTAATCTGGCGCAACCCGGCGACTGCATCTAAGGCACTGCCGCCAGTGCTGATCAAATCCTCAATTACAACGACCCGTTGATTGGTCTGCACGCCGCCTTCGACCTGTTGGCCACGGCCATATTTTTTGGCTCCTGAACGCACATAGGCCATCGGTAAGCTTAATTCATGGGCAACCCATGCTGCCCATGGCACGCCAGCAGTGGCAGTTCCTGCAATCACTTCGGTGTTCAACAATTCATCGCCAATTTGCTGGCAAATAGCCTCGGTGATGGTACGGCGGGCGCTGACTTGGGCCAAAAGCAAACGATTATCGCAATAAATTGGCGAAAGAATGCCCGATGCAAAGCGAAAGGGCTTATCTGGCGCCAACACGACAGCTCCGGCCTCAAGTAACAGTTGCGCGATCGCAGTTGAAGAATGTTTCATACTAGCTCCTATCTGGTACAATATCGCGAATAGCTTAATTGACGGCGCTCATTACCGCCTAGTGTGGGGAGGTACCCCACGGTGAGAGGCCTAATGCGATTCAACGAGGCAGAACGTATGACGATTAAACACGTCCTTTCATGGGATGAAATCCAATCACTAGTTGAAATTATTAACGAACAATTACATAATGATTATGATGCCTTGCTGGTTGTCACACGGGGCGGGATGATCCCAGCCTGTTTGATTAGCCAACGTCGCAACTGGCGCAATATTCTGGTTGCTGCGGTGCAATTCTACACTGGAATTGGGACAACCCGTGAAATTCCTACGTTCTTGCAATTTCCCAGCGATCCGCTGATTGTGGGCAAGAAATTATTGGTGATCGATGATATTTGGGATAGTGGGCGCACGATTGCTGCGGTAAAGCAACGGCTCGATACTGCTGGTGCAAATTATGAAGTTGCTGTGCTCCACTTCAAACCAGGTTCATCCAAAGTTGAAGGTCGGCCCGATTTTTATGCCGCTGAAACCGATCAGTGGATTGTGTATCCGTGGGAACCACCCACAGATCCAGATGCAGAATAATGCGCATTGCCATCCTCAGCGATATTCATAGTAATTTAGCCGCCTTCGAGGCTGTGCTTGAGGATTTACAAGCCCAAGCGGTTGATCACGTCGTCATTAATGGCGATGTGATCAACGGCGGGCCTGATCCGCGGGCATGCTTGGATTTAGCCCGAGCCACAGGCTACACGCTCTTGGCGGGCAATCATGAACGCTACATCCGCGATTACGATTTGCCGGTGCGGCCAGCAGAGTGGGCTAGCGATTTGTGGAAGCCCTCGCTTTGGACGGTCAATCAGTTTAGCCAAGCTGAACGCGCCGCCCTGCACGATTTGGCCACAACCTACCACACTGATGAGCTTTTAGTGGTGCATGCCTCGCCGCGTCACGACCAAGATTCGGTCTTTGCAATTACGCCGCAGCGCGAATTAGCAGCGATGTTCGTCGATACGCCCCAAACGATTATTCGCTCGCACAACCATATTCCACAATTTCGGCCTTGGGGCGAGCGCATGATCGTCACCACAGGCGCGGTTGGCCAGCCACTTGATGGCAGCCCTTGGGCCAAATATGCGATTGCCGAACGCAAGCCCCAAGGCTGGCGGGTGAAACATCGGGTGGTGATGTACGATGTTGATACCACGGTCAAACGCTTTCATAGCTCTGGTTATTACGAGGCAGCCTACCCCATGAGCAGGCTCTATTTGCGCGAAGTGCAGCTTGGCACCCACCATATTGTGCCATTTTTACGCTTGCAGCAACAATGGCTCAAAAGCGACCCACAACTTAGCTCCGAGCAAGCAGTCAAGCGCTTTTTGGAATTATGAAACCAACGTATACCTAAGGAGTCGTTATGAGCGCAGAGTCTATACCATTTAAAACATTTGCTGATTATCTTGCAATTGAAAAACAAACTGGGATTAAACATGAATATTATCAAGGTAAAGTGTATGCAATGACTGGGGCAAGTGCACGACATAATTTAATTGTCAGCAACATAATTGCAAGTTTGCATCAACAATTACGCAAAAGCACTTGTCGTGTTTTTCCAAGCGATCTGTGTTTACAAATCAGCCAAACTGGCTTGTATACCTATCCTGATATTTCTATTGCATGTGGAGCATTTGAATTTGGAAGTGAGCGGCCAGACACATTACTTAATCCAACATGTTTAATCGAAGTATTATCTCCGAGCACAGAAAATTATGATCGAGGAATGAAATTTGAACACTATCGAACTATCAGTAGCCTTCAAATTTACCTTGTAATTGCCCAAGATCGCTGTCATTGTGAGTTGTATTTACGTCAAAATGATCACCGCTGGTTGCTGATTGAGTTTTGGTCGCTAGAGCAAACAATTCAGCTTGAGGCGATCAATGCGCACCTCAAGCTGAGCGATGTGTACGAATATATTGAATTAGCTTAATTTTCGATTAGCGCTGCTAAACCATCCACATCAAGTACCAGCACATGGCCGCGTGCCAACTCCACCAAGCCTTCATCGGACATTTGGCGCAAGGTGCGGCCAATAATTTCGCGCACCGTGCCAGCCCGCGCCGCCAACTCCTGATGAGTTAAAGCAGCGGTGCCATCAGCAGCCTCGTGCAACAAAATCCGTGCCAAACGGGCGCGTACTGTGCGAAACGCCAAATCTTCCAGCAGCACCGCTAAATCGCGGGCTTGGGCTGCCAAATCGCGTAGCAAAATCAAGCTAAATTCAGGGTGACTGCGCAACACATCGGGCAAGGCCGCAGTTGGTAAATGCACGCACCGGGTGGGAGCCATCGCGCGGGCGGTTGCTGGCGCTGGGCCTGCATCAACAAACGGCTCGATATTAAACAGCTCGCCAGTTTCGGCGATTGAAAGCACCTGCTCGCGGCCATCGTTGGCAGTGCGCGAAAGCCGCACCCTGCCTTCTAAAATGCCAAACAAGCCAAAACGCGGGTCGTCCTCAAGCACCAAATATTGGCCAGGCCGAAACGAACGAACTTCCATTGCTCTGGCAAGATCGCGCAAAGCTACTGGATCAAGCGCAGCAAAACGGGTCAATTGCCGCAGAACTTCAACATCAACACTCATATCAAACAGCGCCTCATGCGCGAAATTGTTATTTGAAGGGGCCAGGATTCAGGGTTCAGATTATGCTTGAACAAATGTATAGAATCCCTGTCATCCAAATCCTGATCACTGATCCCTAACTCCTGACCCCTACTCCCTAACCTCTAGTGTAGCATAGCAGCAACAATTTGTGATATTATGTGCAAATAATCTAAAATAGAATTATTTGAGGATGTATACAATCATGACTCGTCAAAAAGTGTTAGTAACAGGCGGCGCTGGCTTCCTTGGGATTAACCTCTTGCGCTACCTTGATGCCAAAGGCTACGACCTTATTTCATATGATTTTGCTGATTGGACGTACCCTGATCTCAAAGATCATATTACGATCATTAAGGACGATATTCGCAACGTTGCAGGGCTTGATCGCGCCATGCAAGGGGTCGATTTCGTGGTGCATACTGCTGCTGCCTTGCCACTTTATTCAGCCGAGGATATTTTCTCGACCGATATTGATGGCACGCGCAATGTGCTTGATGTGGCCAAAAAACATGGCGTAAAACGGGTGGTTCACGTTTCATCAACTGCCGTTTATGGCATTCCCGACCATCATCCATTGGTTGAAAACGACCGTTTGGATGGTGTTGGCCCGTATGGTAAAGCCAAAGTGATGGCTGAATATGTGGCCTTGGAACATCGCGCTAAGGGCATGGAAGTGGCAATTATTCGGCCAAAATCGTTCATTGGGCCAGAACGGCTTGGCGTTTTTGCCTTGCTTTTCGATTGGGCACTTGATGGCCACAATTTCCCGATGATCGGCAATGGCAAAAATCGCTATCAATTGCTTGATGTGGAAGATCTTTGCGATGCGATTTATTTGTCGATGACCTTGCCTGCTGAAGTTGCCAACGATACCTTCAACATTGGGGCCAAAGAATTCGCCACCATGAAGGAAGATTATCAAGCAGTGCTTGATTACGCTGGCCATGGCAAAAAGATTATTGGTTCGCCTGCAACTCCCGCAATTTGGACGTTGCGCGCCTTGGAATTCTTGCGAGTTTCGCCGCTCTACAAGTGGGTTTATGAAACCGCCTCGAAAGATTCGTTTGTTTCAATCGAGAAGGCCGAAACCCAACTTGGATGGAAGCCTAAATTCTCGAACCAAGATGCCTTGTTGCGCAACTTCAAGTGGTATATCGACAATCGCCACGCCTTTGCTAACGCTTCAGGGGTGACCCACCGCGTGCCATGGAAACAAGGCGCGATTGGTTTACTCAAAAAAGCCTTCTAAACATAAAACTACGTCTAGCGTATAATGCTGGGCGTAGTTTTTTAATTTAATTCGATTAACGAGGTATCTATGCCCTTAGCAATTGCCGTTCACGGTGGCGCTGGCGATATTCCCGAATCATTGCGCCCAGACCATGCCGCTGGAATCCAAGCAGCCTTGCGTGCAGGCAAAGCAGTGTTGCAAGCTGGTGGCACGGCGCTTGAGGCCGCAATCGCCGCAGTTATCGTCTTGGAAGATTTGCCCGCCTTCAATGCTGGCTATGGCAGCGTGCTCAATCGCGAAGGCTTTGTCCAAATGGATGCTGGCTTGATGGATGGCACAAGCCTTGATGTTGGCGCGGTTGGCGCAATCGAGGGCATCAAAAACCCAATTTTGGCCGCTCAAGCGGTGTTGAAAACTCCGCATATTTTGTTTGCCAAGGCTGATGCTGAGGCGGTAGCGCGCGCTGCTGGAGTTGAGTTTGTCGATAATGCCAGCTTGATCACGCCTCGGCGCCATGCCCAATGGGCTAGCGGCGATCGCGATTTTAAGGTTGATTCGGGTAGCACTGATGCTGAAACGATTGCCGATACGGTGGGTGCGGTTGCACTCGATGGCTTGGGCAATATCGCGGCGGCCACTTCAACTGGCGGCATGAGCGGCAAGCCCTTGGGCCGCATCGGCGATTCGCCAATTCCTGGCGGTGGTTTTTATGCAGATAGCCATGCTGGCGGTTGCTCAACCACGGGCTGGGGCGAAACGATTGCGCGCGTCTTGCTGGCACGGCGAGCAATCGAAAATCTCGAACGTGGCATGGATGTGCAGGCGGCTGCCGAGGCCGCAGTTGCTGTGTTGGGACAACGGATCGAAGGCGGCGAGGGCGGCCTCATTTTGATTGCCAGCAATGGCCAAATCGGCGCAGCCTTCAATTCGCAGCGCATGACCCACGCCTATTGGAACAATATCGACGATCAAGAACAGATCATTGCCTAAGTGCAATGAGTGGAGTTGAATTGTAGGGTTTATCCATTATTGAATGGTTTTGGATTTCATCGATGTTCCACTGCTATCCGCTAAATCTGCTTTAGGGGGTGCAGGGGGATTAAAGCCCCCTGCGTTTCCCGCAAGGACAATCTGCGCCCAAACGACCTTCATTGATGAACCTGCGGATGCGTGGTGGACTGCGAATACCGACCCTTCGATGGGGTTAGGTTGCGGGAATACCCCGGTTGTCAATCCAATAAACCAATACATTTATCCATTATTAAATGGTTTTGGATTTCATCGATGTTCCACTGCTATCCGCTAAATCTGCTTTAGGGGGTGCAGGGGGATTAAAGCCCCCTGCGTTTCCCGCCTTGAGGCGGGACGGAAGGGTGGTGATCATCAGTTGATGTTGATGTCCAATCTAATCAGAGCGGAATGGAAACTGCTTTTAAGCCTCAGATTCCTCGCGATACATCCGTTCCAAGGCCTCGACTGCTCGATTCATCAGGACTAAAAATTGGGCTTGATCGCTGGGCGAAAGCCCGCTCAGCAATTGAGTAAAACGATCAAGATGGGCATTGTGCATTTCGGCCAGCATGCGTGCGCCATCAGTGCTCAGTCGCAACAAAACCCGCCGACTATCAACCTGATCTTGCAGGCGTTCAAGCAAGCCGCTGGCTTCAAGTTTACGGGTTAGCACGGTTACCGAGGGCGGCGTCATAGCCAAGGCCTCGGCCAAATCCTTCATCGGCAAGCCTGGCTGGTTTTCCAAAATAAACATGGCGCGTAAGTGTGAATGCGATAAGCCTAAATCATGAATTTTGGCGTAGGCTCCATCCATCGGCATGCGCTTCGTCCGATCGATCAATTGAATGAATTGTTGGGCATATTCACGGCTTGTTGTCATGGTAGATCACTATATCTAACGGCTACATTGCCGCTTACAATTTAGTTAAGTTAACTAACTATCTTGATCATACTGCAAAATAATGTAGCGTCAAGTAGCGAATTACTAGAATCGGGCGACTATTCAGGCCAAAACGCGGTATGATAGCAGCGCAAAGCCTAGAGAAGGATCTGGATTTATGAGCGAACAACCAACCTTTGATCCAACGATTATTCGTACTAAAGCCTTGATTATCAGCGATTATAGTGGCGATTTGGCGAAACTTACGCTGGTTGAGCGCAATTTGCGTCCGCTCAAAGCGCACGAAGTGCTGGTCAAAGTTGCTGCTACGCCAATCAATCCCTCGGATATGATGTTTATAAATGGTAGCTATGGTATCACAAAGCCACTGCCTGCGGTGCCGGGCTTTGAAGGTAGCGGCACAATTGTGAGTACTGGCGATCAATTATATAGCAAAGTGCTGCTTGGCAAGCGGGTTTCTTTTGCAACCCAAGCTCCCGAAGACGATGGCGCATGGGCAGATTATGTTATTGTAGCGGCGCGCCAATGTTTGCCTTTGGCCGAGAGCCTGAGTTTTGAGCAAGCAGCCTCAGCAATTGTTAATCCTGTCAGTGCTTGGGCGTTGATCGATATTGCTCGCCAGCGCCAAGCCAAAGCCGTAGTGCAAACCGCTGCCGCCAGTCAATTGGGCCGCATGCTCGTGCGTTTGGCCCAGCGCGAAAAACTGACCCTGATCAATATTGTTCGCCGTGAAGCCCAAGTTGAATTATTGCAAGCGCTGGGAGCTGAATATGTGCTGAATTCGAGCAGCCCTGATTTTGCTGAGATGCTGAGCAAACTGTGCCATGAACAGCAGGCAAATTTGGCTTTTGATGCAGTTGGCGGGGAATTAGTGGGGCAGGTGGTGAGCGCAATGCCCAAAGGTAGCACGATTATGGTCTATGGAGCCTTGGCTGATAGTGCCTGCCAGATCGATCCACGCAGCTTAATTTTTGAAAATAAACATGTCACCGGGTTTTGGCTCACCGATTGGATCGGCCAGATTAATCCATTGAATTTTGCCCGAATCACCAAAAATGTGCAAAAACTGCTGCTTGATGAGCTGACTTCAACGGTTCAAGGGCGTTTTAAGCTCCACGAAGCCCAAAACGCCCTTGAATTGTACCAAGCCAATATGACTGGCGGCAAGGTTTTGTTTACGCCCTAGTAGGCCGTGTTCATATCCAACAAGCCTTTTTCTTTGGCGCGATGTTCGGCGCGGCGCTGTAATGGAATTGAAATGACGGCCATGGCTATTGCTGAACCCAGCAAAATCAGCAATAAATTGCTGGTGCTCAATTGATTCAGTCCCGTGTTGTAGACAGGATTCTGCGCATCGACCCACAAGGCGCGGCGCATGCCCTCAAGCCAGTAGGTAAGCGGCACGGCGCGGGTGATCACTTGCATCCAATTGGGTAGCACTGTAATGGGAAATAACGCGCCAGTGAACAGGTACAGCGCGCCGGAAACTGCTTGGCCGACAAAGCCAGCATGGCGCGCAATCATCAAGGTTACGCCAGCCAAAATCTGGGCAGCAAAGGTCACAATGAGTAGCCCCAGCAAAGAAACGACCAGCAACAAGGGCCAATCAATTGTGCTCAGCCGAATTGGAATATCCAAAACCAGAGCGCCAAAGGTCAGAGTTAATGGCACTGCCAAAAAGTTGATTGAAACTTTGGCAAAGCCACGGCCCCACAAATAGCCATACATCGACGATGGTGTGATCGCAATATATTTGAGCATGCCCATTCGTTCGCGGTCTTCGAGCACTGCCCACGCCATGCTATCGAGCAACAAGGCCACAATCGAATAGACAACTGTGCCAATAAACACGTAGGGCAAGAGATCAGCGCCGCTTGCATTGCCAGTGCGCTGCAACACCCGCAACATCATGGTCATAATCAAGCCATTCGACATCGGCAGCAAAAGCGACCACAAAATATAAAAAAGCGGATTCGTCCAGTTGCTCTCGGTTTTCCAACCCAACCAAGCGCCAACCCGAAACGCCTGCCAAAATCGCTGCATAAAAACCCCTTAGTAAAAGCAGAAGGCAAAAATCAAAAGTCAAAATGACCAAACTCAAGCCAGAAGGCAAAAATCAAAACGTAATACTAAGGAGATCACAACGCAAAACTGATGAACATTCCGATCTTTGGAATGCTTTAATCTTGCTTCTGATTTTTGCCCTTTGACTTTTGCGCTTAATTGCCTCGTTCGGTTAGGCGGCCATCTTGGCGCGATTTGCGCTCCATACGCTGCAACGACCAGCGGGCCAAAAGGCCGAAGAATAAGGCTAGGCCAGCTAAAATTGCGGCTTCGCTGCCAACACTCAGAAATTGAAATTGCTGCATCATCTCAGGAAACAGCAGTTGGCGCATCGCATCGAGGCCTAAAGTTAATGGCACGATTGAAGCACCAGTTGCGACCACCGTGCCCAAGGCTTTGACCGGAAAGTGAAAGCCAGAGACAAAGAACACTGGCTCTTGCAAGGCAGCGGTCATCTGCCAAGCGCCCCGCCCATAAACCAAGAAAATTGAGCTGAGCAACATTCCCATGCCATACAAGGCAATCAGCGACAAGAAGAAAACGCCAATCAAGGCTAACCAGCTGGTTGCTTGATAGCTAATGCCAAAAATCAACGAGCCGCCAATTAGAATAATCGTTGCTCGAATGGTCGTTGAGAATAAACCACCCAAGGCCATACCAGTCAAAATTGCCATGCGCGAGGTTGGCGCGAGCATATACAACTGCAAATTGCCCTGCTCTTTATCCCAATACAATTGCATGGCCATCGACCAAAGCACATTCAGCCAAAAGGCCGTCATTGCGCCGCCAACCAACACTAAGCCTTTGTATGAAGCGGGTGCGCCAATTGCCTCGTAAACCAACACATACGACATGGTGGTCATAAACGGCAAGAAGATGTCGAAGAACAACCAACTCAGTTCGCGTTGAATGCCGATGACCCGTGGATAGGCGCGTCCAATCACCGAGCGCCAAAAGATCGTAAAAGCGCTTGGCCCTTTGCCACGCCGTGGATTCGGCTCGCGCTCGACTGCTGTATGTTTATCTAAAATCACGCTCATGCAGTGGCCTCACTTTCGGATAACGAGTGGCCGACGAGGTTAACAAAAACATCTTCGAGCGTTGGTTGGCGTTTTTCGAGCGATAACAAGCCAGCATTATGGTTGGCAAGTTGGCTCAACACTTGGGGCAAAATCGCATCGTCACGTAGAATCAAGCTTAATTCATCACGTTGGTCGCCGCTGCGTTGGCTGATGCTTTGCACGCCCGCAATCTGCTCGACTGCTTGCAAAAAGGCTGGCGCAACTGGCGTGGTAAACAGGCGAAAAACCACATCTTGTTGCAACGAATATTTGAGGCTGGTTGGCGTATCGCAGGCCAAAATTGTGCCGCCGCTAATAATTGCCACCCGATCACACAATTCGTCGGCTTCTTGCATGTAGTGGGTAGTCAAAACGACGGTTTTGCCAGGGTTAGTATCAAGCCAGTGGCGGGTGTAGGTGCGTAAGGTTCGCGCCGCTTCAACATCAAGCCCAAGCGTTGGCTCATCAAGAAACAACACATCAGGGTCGGTTAATAAGCCACGAATGTAGTTCATTTTTTGGCGCAAGCCAGTTGATAGAAAGCTCACACGGGTTTTGGCCCGATCAGCCAAGCCCATAACTTCAAGCAATTCGTCGATTCGTTTATTAGCTACTTTACTGTCCATGCCATGAAACTGGGTAAACATCCACAAGTTTTCGCGCACGGTGAGCAAGCCATAGCCCGACGATTCGCCACCAGAAACCATATTGATATGGCGGCGCACTGCATCGGCTTCGTGCAACACATCAAAGCCCCAAACCTCGGCAGTGCCGCCACTTGGTAACAACAGCGTGGTCAGAATTTTAATTGTGGTGGTTTTTCCAGCGCCATTCGGCCCCAAAAAACCAAATAATTCGCCTGGACGTACTGCTAAATCAACCCCATCAAGTGCCTTCAAGACGCGCTCTTTGGTTTTATAAGTCCGTTGCAAATTGACGGTTCGAATGGCATATTCAGGCTGCATATTTCCTCGCACAGAAAGTAAACACCGCCTAGCGGCAGTGTAGCTCGATTTGCTATCAACAATTGATCATCTGGTGATTAGCATAGCTCAATCGTGCGTTTGGAGTATGGGTCTAGAGAACGATTGATCGTTCGCTAAATGCTTTGGGGTGAATGACGCTGAAATTATTGCTTATTGTAAGGCGGCGATGAGGCTGGGCATGGCTCCCATCGCGGCGTAAAATTCCGAGCCATCGGGCGTAGGCGTGGGATACGAACTCATTTTGGCGAACACCAGCTCAGCTTTGGGCGCAATGTACAGCATCTGCCCGCCATAGCCATGGGCAATATAGGCTCCGTGTTGATTATGAGTGTTCCACCATTGGTAATTGTAGGAATAGTTGGCGTTGCTTGGGTGGGCAATTGCACTATTGGCAAAGACTGCTTGATCGCCGCCAGCCTCAATCGCCGCAACTGCTGTTGCGGGCAGAATTTGCTGGCCATTGAACGAACCACGTTGGAGCAACATTTGCCCAAAGCGCGCCATATCGCGCAGCGTCGAGCAAAAACCAGAGCCAGCAGTTTCAGCACAGGCCGAATCGACCACCCACAGCGCATCACGCTCAGCGCCAAGTTTGCGCCAAATATGCTGCGATACGGCCTCGGCCAAACTGCAATTTAGCACCCGCTTGATAATCCAAGCCAAAACATCGGTATTTGGCGTTTGGTAGCTAAAGCGCTGGCCATGCTCGCCAGTTTTCAGCATCGTCGGCAGAAATTCATAGACATTGGTTGGGCCGTCATACTCGCTAGGGCGCTCATTCCAGCCCAAGGCCACGCCATAGTTGAAATTTTCAGTTACCAGATTGCCAGTTTGCTCGCTAAACCCAACTGCTGTGCTCATGCCAAGCACCTGGGCAAGGGTTGCAGCGCCAAAGCCACTATCAGCTAATTCGGGCAAATAGCTGGCAACCGTTGCCTGCGGATCGAGCAATTGCTCAGCAACCAGCAACGCCGCCAAAGTTCCAGTAACCGATTTGCTGCCCGAAGCCCAAGCATGCAGGGTTTGGGGTTGCATACCGTTCAAATAGCGTTCATAAATTACCTTGCCACGGTGTAAAACCATAATTCCATCGGTGTAACTTTGCTCAACCATATGATTAAAGTCAAATTCTTGGCTGAGGTAATTTTTATAGCGAATTGAATCCAAGTCTTGGAGATTGTAGCTAAATTCGCTGCTTGGCCCATTGCCATGCCAAACATCGGCCACCGGATTGAGCAACTGAATGTTTTGGAAGCTCCAACGATTGTAGGGCTTGAGCAATTGTTGCGCATGTTGGACGCTTGATGCAGGTGGAAAGCCCTGCATCAAGCCTAATTCAACGGCAGTTTGAGGAATTGGCTGGTTCATGATGACTCCTTTTTTTAATCGCCAAGCTCTGGCAAGCGACTCAAATCGCGCAAACGCTCAACTTGCGAACGCAAGACCCGCCGATTTTGCTGCGGGTTGGCAACTGACGGATCAGGAACCCAATCCAAGAGCCCGTTGTCGATTGCGCGGGCAATGCGCATGCGGTTGGCTTGGTTATTTTGGCCAAACGCCAAGGCCGCAGCATTGCTGATCGTAATCAGATCCTCGGCGGAGAGCCACCAACGGGTGCGCGAAACCAAAATGCCAATCTCACTTTGCCAAAAATCTTCAGGAAAAACTGCTTTGCTTTGCAGCGCATTGCCCAACAACAGATCAAGCAATTGCTCAAGTGCTAATTCGATTCGCCGCAACATAATTTCGTTGCGCATATGCCGCCCGTTGGCAACCTCGATTAACAAATTTAAATTATGTTGAAAAGCAGTTTCGGCTGCTGCTTCCTCGGCCAAGGTGGTTGCACCTAAGGCATGGCCCAAGCTGCGGTAGCGTTGCAGCACTAAGGCGGTTATTTCCTCGGCTAGTTTATGGTCAAACAGTGCCATCGTTCGAGTTCCTTTATAGATAACGTAACTATCGTTAGTTGATGAAGCTAGGATAACGTAACTATCGTTAGTTGTCAAGGCTTAATTGACAAGGTTTTTTCGTTTCGAACCACCGCATGATAGGTTCATCAGATATTGTTTGCCTGCTATCAAATTCCCTTGAGGGGGTGCAGGGGGATTAAAGCCCCCTGCGTTTCCCGCCTTGAGGCGGGACGGAAGGGTCGTGACTACCCAATCGAGGCGCTACTTACTCATAATCAAGCCAATTTGGTTCCTGAGTATCATCGAAGCCACGCTGCTTGAGCTGTTGCGATGTAACGACTAGGGTAATGTTGCCCCAAAGTAGCTTGAATAGTTCGTCGAGCATTGCCAGATGGCTGTGTTTGCTCGCGGCGGCGGCACTATCGATCGCCTTCCAATGCGAGCACAGCGCTGCTGCTTGCGTTCCCAACGTATCAAGCTGCTGCATTATTAAACTGCTATCCATAAAATCGCTACCAGGAGTGCGGCTGCTGCGATACGAATCGATTGTAGCGCTAAATAATCGCCATAGTTGACGATTGGCTTTATTGTTAATCCCTGCTTCTGAGATAGTTAAATCAAAAGCCTGCTCTAAAACGGCTAAGCGTCGCGCATTAAAGCGCCGAATGTCCTCGTGGCCATAGGGGGTTTGAGTTGCAATATAGGCTTGTAGTAATGCTCTACGATCGTAATGTTTTTCCATGCTTAAATTTCCCTATTGACGCTGAAAGTAAACTCTTTAGTTGATGGAGTCAAGATGCAGCCTTTGATTATGCTTGTTGCCCAAACTGCGGCAATTCCACCTACAGCTGAAGAATTAATTGAACAGGGCTATAGAATCGTTGGTTGTGATCGTATTCAGCAAGCCTTAGATACAATTGATCAATTGAAACCAGATTTGATCTACATCATTGATCATTTTATCGAAGGCTTTCGCGATCCACTAGGAATTTATTTTTATACCAGAGATATACTAAATCAGCCAATTCCAATTATTTTGATTGGATTTCGGCATATACCTGAACATTTGGCCCATCTCGATCTCGCTTGTTTCAATTTAATGCAGATCGAAGCGACGCTGAGTTTGGTTTATGAACTAGTGCCAATTTAAAGCTTTGGGCCATGAATAACCAAGCTTGAGCGAATCGACTGAGCTTTCAAATATAAAAATTGTTGGCGCTGTGGATCGGCAAGGTAGCGCTCAAAATCGGCGCTTGAAGCAAATTCAAGCGGCTGAATTTCATCAGGCTGCTCGATATGTTGCTCAATTACCGTCTCGGGAGTTGGCCGAATGCGCAACAACAAATGCCCGTGATACTGCGCCAGCAAGGGCAAAACTAAGGCTTCGAATTGCTCAAAGGCTGCGCTTTGGCCTGGATGGAGATAGATTAATTGGGTCAAATAGATGCTCATTTTTGCTCCAAGTCCCAATCATCAAGCACTTGCTGAATGCTATACCGCGCCATATTGGCCAAAAATGGGTTGCTGTGTTGATAGTAGGGCAAGGCTATCAGCGCTACCGACAAGGCCCAGCCTCGGCCCCGTAACCACGTCGCTTGATCAATATTCATCGCCGTGCGAAACGCAAGCCGCATCTGGCGATCAAACAAATTCCAAGCTGGCAACAAATCGCAGGCGGGATCGCCAATTGCCAAGGCGCCAAAATCAATCACCGCACTAATTTGCGCATCAACAACCAATAAATTGCCAGCATGCAAATCGCCATGAATCCAGACCGGTGCATGCTGCCATGGCTCAATGTGAATTGCATGCTCCCACACCGCCAAAACCAGTTCTGCATCAACGAGATTTTGGGCTTCGGCCAGCGCCGCGCGAGTGGCTGCATCGCGCTGAATCAGTGGTACGCCACGCGCAGTTGGCGAAGCAGGCACAGGGCCGTGCTGCGAATCAATCCGTTGCAAGGCATGCAGAAATTGGCTTAAACTTACATGTGGATTTTTGGGTGTTGCAGTAACTGCATTTTCGCCAGCGAGCCAGCCATACACGCCCCATTGCCAAGGATAAGCAGCACTTGGTTGGCCTTGGGCAAGTGGTTGGGGAATCTGGAGCGGCAGTTGAGGTTGCAACCATAGCAACCACCGAAAATCACTGGCAATTTGATCAATCGTCCAAGCGATGCGTGGCAAACGCACAACCATGGTCTCACCTAAGCGATAAAGCGCATTGTCAGTTCCAGCCGATTCAACCTTGTGCAACGGCAAATCATCCCATTCGGGAAATTGGCTGGTAATCAGCGCTTGTACTAAAACTTGATCAATTGGAAACTCATTCGCATGCATGGTTGCCATAAATTACCCTTAAACAACATCGTGCAAGCATTATGCTCAACAATGCCTGCACGAAGATCAACCTTGCGAATGACATTAGCTCAAGAGCAAATGTAAATCGCCAAATTCATGCCAGAGATAATGCTGTTCCAAGGCAGCGCGATAGCATAATTCCAAATGTTCGTAGCCCGCCAAGGCTGCTAACATCGCCAAATGGGTAGCTTTTGGTTCATGCAAGCCAGTCAAAATGCCATCAATCGCCCGCAAACCGCGCTCTGCGGTAATGACCAATTCAGTCCAGCCAGTTTGCGGATGCACCAAACCTCGTTGATCAACCGTGCTTTCGATGGCTCGCACGCTGGTGGTGCCAACTGCAATCACACGGCGACCATCGGCGCGGGCGCGATTGATCAAATCGGCGCTGGTTGCTGGCAGGCTATACCATTCTGCATACGGCGGCTCGTGATCTTCAAGGCTGGCCACGCCAGTATGCAGCAGCAAGGGCGCAATTTGAATGCCTTGAGCAACCAACCGCGTCAGCAAGCGCTCAGAAAAAGCGCGGCCTGCAGAGGGCATTTCGGCGCTGCCAAGCTCGGTTGCATAGACGGTTTGATAGTAGCTGGTGGGCCAATCTTGGTCGACATAACTATAATGAATTGGTTTAGCATGCTCGGCCAGATACTTGGGCAAGGGTTTGGGCAAGCGCAAACTCGCAATCCACAAGCGATTGGTCGTTGCGCCGTTGGCAGCATAGCTGCGATGAATGTCAAGCGAGCCACCAGCAGGCAAAGCGAGGCTGGTTGTAGCAAGCGCTTCGCGGTAGGGCTGGCTGCTCGTGCCATGGGGCAAACGAATTTCAACCATCCACAGCTCGGCCAGCAATTGGGTTGAAAGATGGACGATTAATTGCTGGCCCGCCTTGGTTGTTGCAGGAATTGCCGCATTCAGCGTGCCACTGGTATTAATTGCCAGCACATCGCCTGGCTGTAAAATCGTTGGCAATTGATTAAAACGATAATGCTCAATCTGGTTTGAGCGACTATGCGACACCATCAAGCGCACTTGGTCGCGCTCTAGGCCGCGTGCCTCGGGCGGCTCGCCCGCCTCAAGGATGGTCGGTAATTCAAAATCTATCGTTGTAAGCATACCAAGCTCACTTTCATGATTTACAAGAACATAGAATAAAGAGCATAGAACATAGGCTATGGGATTTGGACTAGTGGCGAATTCTTTGTGTCATTCGGGCAATTTGTGGCGAAAAATGGTTATTGGCTGTTGGATTATTGAGCTGCTGGAATTCCAACATGCACTCCCCAGCTCCTGAACCCTAGCCCCTGATCCCCGATCCCTCGATTCTATTCCTTACGATAGCGGCCACTTGGTACATCATCATTAATTAGCCGTAGGATTGCTGGTACACTGGCCTCTGGTGGCGGGCGGTCGCTAATATCCTCGCCTAGAAACGCCTCTTGGTGCATTTGGGTGTTCATATCGCCTGGATCAAGGCTATAGACCCGCCACGTTGGTTGTTCAGCAGCTAAAATTGCGGTTACTTGATCGAGGGCTGCTTTGCTAGAGCCGTAGCCGCCCCAGCCCTCATATGGCTGAAGCGCCGCATCGCTGCTGATGTTGATAATTCGAATGCTGGGCTTGAAGCTTGGCGTTAGGGTTTGAATTGCTGCCAGCGGCGCAAAAACGTTAATTGCATAGACTTGAGCCAACTGGTCAAGCGGATATTCGACTAAACTTGGCAACGGGCTTGGCCCCAAAATGCTGGCATTATTGACCAACAGATCCAAGCCGCCCCATTCTTGGGCTGCAATTGCCAAGGCTTGACGATGGGCTGGGTCGGCAATATCGCCAGCAATTGCTTGGACGCTGGTGCTGCTTGCCAAGGCGGCACGGGCTTGTTCCAGCGCTGTTGCGCCGCGCCCAGTAATGATCAAATGCCAGCCATCCAAGGCTAATTTTTGGGCCAAGGCCAAGCCTAAACCACGTGATGCGCCAGTAATTAATCCAATGCGTTGCATAGTATTTGCTCCTCAACTGCCTTGGCCAGCCACCATTCGCGCAGTTCGTAGGCTTGGCCTTGGGCATCAAAATCCACAATAAAGATTCCAGCTAAATCTTGGGTTTGTTGCTGCTGTTGATGATAGAGTTTGGTGCGCCATTCGGCCACGCCCCGTCCTTCAGCAAACAGCACTGGCGTAATCGCACATTCGACATGCTGATGTTGCACTAAGGTGCTGCGCCAATAGCCAACCACCGCCGCCAGCCCAAGCAAGGCAGGCTCAAACGGGTGTTCTTGATAGCGAATCGTTGGGCTAAATAGTTGGCCTAATGCTGCAAGCTTGCCTTGGTTCCAGACCGTTGCTAAGGTTGCACACCAGCCTTGAAAATCGTTGTTGTTCATTGCCAACCTCCATCTGCCAAGCAGTATAGCGATCGGTCTTGGTTGACGACTCAGCCAGTAGTGGGGCAATTGGCAGCGCAACTAGACAGGCTTCGACCTGTCCAATCGGCCAGCGAGGAATAAAAATGAAGGATGAAGGATGAAGGATGAAGGATGAAGGATGAAGGATGAAGGATGAAGGATGAAGGATGAAGGATGAAGGATGAAATTTCCCCGTTTTTATCGATCCTTCATCCTTGTTTGGGTATATGAATTTGAGGTTACTACTTCGCAAGCCGATGCTGTTGCATAAATTCCCAAGCAGCGTCGGCGGCGTAAAAATCACGGTTTTGGGGATTCTGGCGCTGGTTCACTCGGGCTGCTTGCTCTAAACTTGGCCAGTTATGACCACCGCCGTCAATTCGATAGAAACGCACGAGGCTATCTTCGTAGCTATTAATTGTAACTGTACTGTTGTCTGCGGGATAAACATCAGGCAGTTGGCTGATGCTTGGGGCCGTGGTTATGCCTAGCATTTCAAGCCAAAGTTGGATGGTTGCTTCGGCGGAAAGCACCATGCCTTGCTTACTCTCGCCAGGAATATCAATTGCGCCACCTGCATACGGCATAACTGGGTCGGCAGTGCCAGCCACGAGCATCAATGGCGCAGGTGTTCCAACCGCTGTGCACTGGCTATTTTGAGCCATATAACCAGCGCTACCAACCACAGCTGCAATCCGATCAGGCAATTCGAGCGCAAGCCGCAGCGCCATCATTGAGCCATTCGAGTGGCCTGTGGCATAAACCCTGGTCTGATCAATTGAATACGCTTGGGCAAAATGGTCAATTAAGCTCCTGATAAATTGCACATCATCGCTCGTCGAAGGATTATCCCAATCAGCGCGGCAATCGTTCCAACGCCGATTCATTCCATCAGGATAGACCACGATAAAGCCATGCTGGTCGGCAAGGGTGTTCCAACGGCCTTGGGTGGTTAAATTCATGGCCGAAGCGCCTGCTCCGCCGCCGCCATGCAACATAAAAATCAAGGCTGCTCCAGCTGGGTCTAGTTTGGCTGGCAGATAATAGCTAAAATGGCGATTTTCCCCATCAACCAGCAAATCTTGGTCGTGAATGCTCCCTTCGGACGCTGCTTGGTTGGGCTGGTTGGTTGCGATCGGCACGATTGTGCTTGGTTGACGATTGGCGCGACTACAGCCAAGCAACGCGATACTTAGCCCAAAGAGACTCCCAAACCGAACGATGCGTTCGATCTGCATAGCAACCTCTTCGCAAAAGAACTTGATTAATCGTAGCAAATGCTTGCTTGCTGCAACATCACCTGTATAGGCGATTGTTGTATCCACTGAGCTAAAATTCATGCTTGACAAACAAAAAACTCAATATACAATATATCTAGTATAAATTATTGTTGAGCATTATGAGTTATTCACTGGCGTTTTCGCAGGCAATTGCCATCAGCCTCTACATCACCTATAAAGTCGAGGAACATTGTTACGATTTCGTGCCAACCCACGAAATTGCCGATTTTTTAGGGATTGCCAAGCCAAGCGTGGTCAAAGTTGTCCAAGCCTTGACCAATAATGGCCTGATTGAAACCCGTGAGGGTTCAAAAGGTGGCGTGCGGCTTACCCGCGCAAGCACAGCGATTAGCTTGCTGGATATTTTTAATGCGATTGAGCAAGCCAAGCCCTTATTTCGCGTTAATATCACCTTCAAAGAGCAAAAAGAATCGGCGCTGGCTGCTCGTCAACGCATGCTCGATAGCTTTCAGCGTGCCGAGGATGCCATGAAACGCGAGTTGCAAGCAGTTTCTTTGGCCGATCTCTCGATCGATTGATTTTTTTGAGATAAACTAGCTCTATTTTGTATCTAGTTTATTTTGTTCGCGATGTTTTTTTATCCAAAACTAGATAAACTGTTTATCTAGTTTATTAATTGAAAGGAACTACAATGAGCAAGCGTGTTTTAGTTACTGGAGCGAATGGTCACTTAGGCTCGGTATTGGCCCAAAGGTTGGTTGAACAGGGCTTTAATGTGCGGGCAAGCGTGCGTAATCGCAGCCAAATCAAGCCTGAGCTTGGCTACGAGCAGGTGTATGCAGATTTGATGGATATTGATTCGTTGCAGCAAGCCTTGGTTGGGGTTGACACGCTGTATCAAGTGGCTGCGGTATTCAAGCACTGGTCGCGTAATCCCAAAAGCGAAATTATTCAGCCTAATGTGGAAGGCACGCGCAATATTCTGCGCGCAGCGGCGCAGGCTGGGGTTAAACGGGTGGTCTATGTTAGCTCGATTGCGGCGGTGGATAAAAATAATCCACAGCGCCAAACTCCCGCTGATGAAACCACATGGAACCAATATACCTATGGCAATCCCTATTATCAATCGAAAATTGCCTCGGAGCAATTGGCTTGGACGTTGGCGCAGGAATATGGCTTGGATATGGTGGCGGGCTTGCCAGGCACAATTATCGGCGACCCAAATGGCCGTACTACACCATCGCTGGGTATTTTGGAGTTGGTGTTGAGCAATAAGTTGCCGCTTGACATCAACATGGATTTTAATTTTGTCGATGTGGCTGATGTGGCCGAAGGCTTGATTGCCGCTGAGCGCCAAGGCCGAGCTGGCGAACGCTATATTTTGGCCAACGATCAATCATTGCCCTTGCGGCGCTTGTTTGAAATTGGTCAAGAATTCAACCCCAAAATTAACATCCCAATGCGCGTTTCTAAAGGCATTACGCGCGTTGCCGCTAGTATGATGGAAGTGGTTGCAAATCTGACAGGGCGTGAACCGCTGATTTTGCGTAGCCAAGTTGGCTTATATTGCGGAGTTGAACAGCGCTTATCAATTGCCAAAGCCAAGCGCGAGTTGGGCTATAACCCGTTGCCTGCGGTCGAGGCAGTGCGCAAAACTTTCGCGATTTTAGCGCAGCAATCAGCTAAACAAGTTGCCGTAGGCCAAGCGTAGTTTGCCGAGGCGTGGTGGCAGTTGGGTTGGCTGCCACCACTGTTTGCGATTAATCGCGTTCGACGATTGTATTGCGCAATATACCAATTCGTTCAATTTCTAGCTCGACCACATCGCCAACTTCGAGCCATGGGCCTTCGCCGTGGGTGGTTTCGAGCAAGCAGCCAGTGCCAACCGTGCCCGAGCCGATAATTTCGCCTGGCAGCAGCGTTACATCACGCGAGGCCTGGGCAATCAACTCGCCCAACGTGTAGTAAATATCAGCAAACGAGCCACGCCCGCGTTCTTCGCCATTAACCCGCACGACCATTGCCAAATCGTAGCGGCCATCGCCTAGGGCTTTATCCTCAATTTCATCGAGCGTGATCATGGCTGGTCCAAACGAGGTGGCAAAATCTTTGCCCTTGGCTGGCCCCAAGCCAACACTCATCTCGCGGGCCTGAATATCGCGCGCCGACCAATCGTTCATAATCATCAAGCCAGCAATATAATATTCGGCCTCAGCTGGCTCAATATCGCGGCATGGCCTGCCGATCACCGCCGCAATTTCTAGCTCGTAATCAAGCTGGTTAGTGCGTGGCATCATCACATCAGTATCTGGCCCAACGACCGTTGTGGGATTACCAAAATAAAAAACTGGCATATCGTACCAAGAATTAGGCACGTCGCGGCCATGTTGGGCGCGAATCTCACGCACATGGTGCTCGAAAGCATAGAAATCGCGAATGGTTGGAGGCTGAGGAATTGGCGCTAATAAACGCACGCTATCTGGCGGGTAAATCACAGTTTCGCCGCCCAGCGAGAGCATGCTATTGATCGCATCGGGATCATCCCATTCAATGCCATCGCCGTCACCACCAAGCACATCAACAACTGCGGCAACGATCTGGATTGCTGCATCAATGCCAAAGCCATCGGCTTCGTGTTGGAGCATACTCATCAGCGACCAATCGTGGGGCAGATCCTCAAAAACCAAGGCTGCTGCCGCTTGCAGATCGATAATGCCCATCGGTAGCCAGGCGCCAGCCCGCGCCTCAGAGCCTTCGCCATACCGTCGAAATGAAACAAATTTCATAAAAAGCCCCTTTTAATTGTGCTTCAATTATAGATGAGGTGTTAGAAGAGAGAACATAGAATAGAGAGCAAAGAACATAGGAACTAGGGATCGGTTGTTGGGGGTGGGGATCAGGCTATCGGCTTTTGGCTATCGGGGTGTTGCGGTTCTTGCGTGGATGGGTTTTTAACGCAGAGGCGCGGAGCAAATGATGAGGGATGAGGGATGAGGGATGTAAGGATGAGGGGTGCGAATTCGTGGCTAAAAAAAGACCTTGGCGCTCTTCGCGGTTTCGTCTTTCGTGGAATTCGTGGCTAAAAACTCAACTTCGCGCGCTTTGCAGTTACGTCCTTCGTGCTCTTCGTGTCCTTCGTGGATCAAAAAGCGTACCCTTGCCCTGACAAGATCTTTCAGTGTATGATGCTGCTAGTTTCGCTCTCTAGCGCCATGGAGTTGATGATGAGCCAATATCTTGATCTACGAATTAGCGTTGATGCCAAACAATCCGACCACTATCCAGTTCGAATTTCGACTGCCGATGGTCAGGAATATCGGTCAAGTTTAACGCTGCCTGCTGAAGATAATCCGATATACACAACGTTTAATATGCTGCTTGGCTATGGCAATCACAGCTTAAATGAAGATCAAGTCATTGAATTTGGCAGTTTGCTCTATAACTGTTTGTTGGTTGGTGATGTGCGCACAGCATTTATAAGCGAGCGCAATCGGGCTAAGGCTGAGGATAAAAATATACGGATTCGCTTATCAATTGAACCAAGCGAAGTTGATGTTGCCGCGATTCCGTGGGAGTTTGCGTGTGATGATGCGGGCACGCCATTGGTTACGCGGCACTCAATTTGTCGTTTTTTGCCCAGAAACGAGCCAGTGCCAGCATTAACCTTGGCATCTGATACACCGTTGAAAATGCTGCTCGCTTGGGCTGCTCCTAGTGAGCTTGATCAACAATTAGGCTACAGTTTAAATATTGCTGGCGAAGTTGCTGCAATTCGTCAACAGCTTCAGCCATTAATCGAAGCAAAAAAACTTGAATTGCTTGAATTAGCCCATGTAACGGGCAGTAAGCTTAATCTCGCAATTCAAGATTACCAGCCCCATGTGCTACATTTTATTGGCCATGGCATTATGAATGGCAACACTGGGCAGTTAATTTTTGAAGATGCAAATGGCAAACGCAAGGATTTTTCGGCTCGCCAACTTTCAATTGCTTTAGAAGGTTCGCCAATTCGTTTGGTTGTGCTGAATGCATGCCAAACCGGAACGGTTGTAACCCGCTTGCTAGGAAGCATTGCTCCAGCACTGATGGCGGTGAATGTTCCAGCTGTTGTGGCAATGCAAGCTTCGGTTGCCGATAGCGCCGCTAATGTGTTTGCTAGTGAGTTTTATCGGGCCTTTGCTAGTTTCAAGCCCATTGATGAATGCGTTTCGCGCGCCCGACGCATGGTGATTGCCGAAGGGATTAATAATGTCGATTGGGGCTTGTCAACCCTTTATATGCGCGCCAAGGATGGCTTGCTCTTTACGCCACCAAGTACCTCAAGCCCGTTGAATCAGGCTGCTGACCAAACCCCAACTGACGCAGCAACAGGCAATAGCGTCAGTAATCTGGCTGGCAGTGGCAATACCTATAATGGTGATTTTAATGTTGGTGTTGTCCATGCAGGTAGTACTATTCAGGGGAATCTCAATCAAACAAATACACCGAATCAGCGCGATAACTCAGATTTGGATAATTTAAAACAACGTTTAGCAATCAAACGACGGAATTTGCAAACCATCGAGAGCCAGATTGAAAGTCATGGCATTCAAATTCCAGTTTATCTCGTTAATCAACGCAATAATCTGGTTGAGGAGATTGAAGCGCTTAAGCATGAAATTGCCGAATTGAGCCGCTAATGGCAATCAATTTAAGCTGTGTGATTATTGCTGGTGGTCAGGCGCGGCGTTTTGGCAGCGATAAACGCCGCCTGCGCTTATGGGGCGAAGCAGGCCCAACCTTGCTCGAACATACCTTGGCAGTTGCCCAAACGGTCTGCGATCAGGTCGTTGTTAGCCTCAATGATCCTAGCGCTTGGCCCGAATTAGGCGTGCCCTTGGTGCAAGACCGCTATCCCAACGCAGGCCCATTGGCCGGAATTGTGGCTGGTATGCAGCATTATGCCAGCGAATGGACGTTGGTGCTGGCCGCCGATTTGCCCTTGCTTGCAACCCCGTTTTTGGCTGAATTACTGGCCCAACCACGCCATAGCTTGGCGGTCGTACCACAGCGCCAAACAGCTGAGCAACATCATGCTGGTTGGGAGCCGTTATGTGCCCTCTATCAGCGCAATTGTTTGCCAATCTTTGCACAAGCATTGGCAGCTGGCCAGCATCAATTAATCAGGATTATTGCCCAATTGCAGCCCCAAATTTGGTCAATTGCCAACGCCAGCCCATGGTTGCAATGTTTACATAATCTCAATCGCGTGGCCGATATGCAGCAACTAGCGGCATTTAAGGTACTATAGCCAAAATGTTAGTTGAGGCGTGTCATGCAGCGTGTGGCTTTTTGCACTCCGGTCAATCCGGTTGAATCGGGCATTTCGGATTATAGCGAGGAATTATTGCCCTATTTGGGGCAGTATGTTGATTTAACCGTTGTGGTTGATGATGAGGTTCAGCCAACCAATCAACAGTTAATTGCTAGCCTGCCAGTTATTCGAATTAGCGATTTAGCCAAGCAGCATGCGCGCCAACCCTTCGATGCAATTATCTACCACATGGGCAACAGCCCAGCGCATAGCCGTTTTTGGCAAAGTTTGCAGCGCTTGCCGGGGATTGTAGTACTACACGATTATGTATTACACCATTTAATGCTTTGGCATGCAGCCAATCGGCTCAAAAATTTGGCCAGCTATCGCCAACAAATGCAGCACTATTATGCTGAACAGGGCCTACAGCTGGCCCAACGCATGGAGCGCGGCCAGCTTGGCGATGCAGTCTTTGATTTTCCGCTGTCTGAGCCAGTGATTGCCCAAGCCAGCAGCCTGATTGCTCATAGCAACTATGTGCTTGCGCGCGGGCAAAAGCAACGCCCCGATTTGGCAAGCTCGCTCGTGCCAATGGGCGTGCCGCTTTTGCCCCCAGCCGATCGTTTGGCTGCCCGCCAAGCGCTGCAACTGCCCGCTGAGATTCCAATTTGGGCTAGTTTTGGCCATATCAACCCCTACAAACGGATCGAACAGGCCTTGCAAGCTTTTGCCCAATTTCGCCGCAGTTACCCCGATGCGCGTTATATATTGGTTGGCAGCGTCTCGCCAAGCTACGATCTTAAAGCATTGCTGCAACGCTTGCAGTTGGGCGATAGCGTGCAGGTGACGGGCTATGTTGATCACGCTGATTTCAATCGCTATGTTGCTGCCGCTGATCTTTGCTTCAATGGGCGCTATCCTTCTGCTGGCGAGACTTCGGCTAGTTTGCTGCGCTTATTGGGCGCTGGGCGAGCGGTGTTGGTCAGCGATATTGCGACATTTAGCGAACTGCCCGCCGATGTAGTGGCCCATGTGCCAGTTGACCGCGATGAAGTTACTGTGATCGCTGCTTATACAGAGCGTTTATGGGCCGATGTGGCGTTGCGCGCAACCTTGGAGCAGAATGCTCGGCGCTTTGTGGCCGAAAAGCATAATTTGCCCTTGGCCGCGCGCGGCTATGCCGACCATTTGAGCAAGGTGCACGGTTGGCCGCGCCTAGAAATCCAACGTGAACCATTATGGGATTTGAATCAGGTCACGATCCAAAGCTCGATTCCCCAAGTGATAGGCCATAAAGCGGCCCAACTAGGCTTGGTTGCTGCGGATGCGCCGTTGCTTGATCGCTTGGCTGCTCGTTTGCGGAATCTGTTGGCATAAGCTTAATTGGTTAATTGATCATACTTCCAATGCCAGCGTGTTTGTTGTTGCTGCAAGCGCCAGCCAAATCCAGCGAGCAGCAATAAACCCAGTGTGCCTGCGGCCAACTGTTGATGGGTCAGATTCACGATTGTAAACAAGGCCAAGTTTAGCAAATAAATCGCGATTGGCAGTGTCAAACTAGTATGTTCTGCTGGCTGATTGATTGGCGTGCGACACAGCGCTTCGGTTGCAAAGGCCAAGATCAAGGCCAAGGCCCACCAGGCCACAAAATTGGCGGTTGGAATCCCAAAGATCGGCCCTGATTCAAGCCATGTCCAATAGCGGTTGATATAAACAGCAACTGGCTCGATTACCAAATCGAACAGCATTGCCAAGCTAGCAGCGCCCAGCACTCGTGGCCAAAACCCAGCCTTGGGCATCAGCGCCCTGCTCAATTCAAGCGCGCCTGGCACAACCAACAACCATGCAAATGGAATTGCCAAGGGCACAACTCCAACAATCTCTGGGAGCAGCACGCCGTTATATTGATAGGCTCCAAACGGCCAGCCAGTGCTCACGCCGAGATGCTCGGTTAGCCATGATCCAATGCCAATAATACCAGTGCTCAGCCAGCCCATCCTGCCGTAGCGTTGAACCAACCACCAAGCAGCTAAGCCGCCAGGCACAACCAGCATCAAGGTTGCCATAAATTCGCCGCCAGCAGGCACAAGGTCAAACGCCAACAAGGGCACACTCCAAGCCCAAACAAATAAATAGCCTACCCATAACCAATGTCCCAGCCGTAAAGTAGCCACAAAATTCACCCCTGAAATAGTAAAATCGTCTCTTGCGATCTTACTCTAGTCCCGCTACGATGGATGCATTCATTTTAAGCTTAATCCACGTTCAGCGTTGATCGTTTGATAAAGGACGCACCTGCATGGCCGCCAATCCTCAGATCAGCAGTTTTCTGCCACGCTATGTCCTGCAACGGCTCATTGACGAGCAACAACTCCGCCAACCGCTGGCCGAAGATCAATTGGCTACGGTTTTGTTTGCCGATTTTGCTGGATTCAGTCGGCTCAGCGAGCAATTTGCCTACGATCAAACCACGATTCTCGAATATATTTCTGATGTGCTCAACGATTCGTTTAGCCAATTAATTGATACCGTCATTGCCCATGGCGGCGATGTGGTTAAATTTGCTGGCGATGCATTGATCGCAATCTGGATGGCCGATGATCTTGAGCAACTTCGTCAGACAACCCAGCTTGCAGCCCAATGTGGCCTAGCGATTCAAGCAAGCTTCACCTTGCCCAGCACTGCTGAACGCTTGGCAATTCGGGTGCAAATTGGGGCTGGCTCGATTTCAAACTTTATCGTGGGCGGCGTGAATAATCATTGGGAACAATTGATTAGCGGCGAGGCCTTGCTGCAAGTGCATTTGCTTGGCTCACAAACCCATGCTGGCCAAGTCGTCATGTCGCCAGAAGCGCGCTCGTTGATTCGCCAGCAAGGCCAAGGCGAGGATTTACGTGCCCAAGCCTTTCGATTAACCGCATTAGCTGAAAACCTGCCCTTGCCTGAGATTAATCAGCCACTGCCCAACTATCCAACTGAACAATTGACGCCGTTTATGCCAACTGCGGTGATAGCGCGCATCAATGCAGGCTTGCACGAATGGCTGGCCGAATTGCGCCATCTGAGTGTGATGTTTATTAATGTGCCAGCCTTGAGCTTTTTCACCACCCTTGAGCAAGTGCAAGCAGCAATTAGCGCCTTGCAAACGGTTATTTTTCGCTACGAAGGTAGCATCGATAAATTATCGGTTGACGATAAAGGTGTAAGTTTGTTGGTGGCTTTTGGTTTGCCGCCGCTCTCACATCGCGATGATGCTGAACGGGCGGTGCGGGCTGCGCTCGAAGCCTCGACCGCGCTCACCAAATTGAGTTTAACTCACACAATTGGCATTGCAACTGGCCCAGCGTTTTGTGGCGAAATTGGCAATAGCCAGCGACGCGAATTTACCATGATTGGCGATGTGGTCAATCGGGCGGCGCGCTTGATGGAAGCCAATCTTGCGCCAATTTTATGCGACCAAACCACTGCCCAAGCTAGCCAACAACAAGTACGTTTTCAAGTATTGCCACCAATTCTGATCAAAGGCAAAAGCCAGCCGATTACAATTTATCGCCCACAACAAACCAACTATAGCCCCGACCAGATTCGGCCTCGGCGCTTGATTGGGCGCCGCCGCGAGCGCGGTCAGATTGAGCAGCTTTTTACCCAAGTTCAGCCCACAATTCAACATCTGATGCTGACTGGCGAGAGTGGCATGGGCAAGTCGGCCTTATTGTATGAGGCGGTTGAAATTGCCGAGCACTACGAGCGCCAAGTCTTGCTGATTACCAGCAGCAGTTTGCGGCAATCGGCCCAATATCCAGGCTGGCGCTTGTTGCTTGAGGCCTGTTTGGCGGTTGAGCAATGGCCACATCAAGCCAGCCAATGCTATCAATTAATTATTCAACGCTTGCACTTGCCCGACCAACTGGCCAAATCGGTGCAGCTGTTGCACGATGTTTTGGAATTACCAGGCCGCGCCGAAAGCAACGCCATGCTTGATCAAGCGCAACAAGTCCAAATCATTCATGAATTAATTGGCCATGCACTCAGCCAACTTCATCAGCAAAAACCCTTAGTGCTGTGCATCGATAATTTGCAATGGTTCGATTCACTGGCGCTCAACACGCTTGAGCAGCTGTTGCAACAACAGCCTGAAATTATTTTGATTACGACTTCACCAGTTAAACTAGCGGGCCTTGCAGCCCAGCAGGTTTTGCACTTGCAAGCGCTTGATCCAGTGGCTTGTATTGCAGTTGTTGCCCAATCGTTGGGCGTGCAGGCAATTCCGCCAAGTGTGGCCTCGTTTATTAATCAACGGGCGGCTGGCCATCCTTTGTGGAGCATCGAGCTTGCTCAGGCTTTGCGCAACGCCGGAATGATTCGAATTAACAACGGCATTTGCAAGCTTGATCAATTTAGCCAGCTTGAAAAACTCAATTTGCCAAGCACTATCCAAGGCGTGCTGGTGAGTCGGATTGACCAACTGCCGCCGCAGCCCCAATTGACGCTTAAAATCGCTAGCGTGATTGGACATGAATTTCAACTGGCAGTGCTTGAGGCGATTTATCCTTTAGCCCACGAACGTGAGCATATAGCAGCCCACCTTCAATTGCTTATCCAACAAGGTTTTATTCACGAGGCCAGCGAGGGCTATCAATTTAGCCAAGCGATTATCCATGATGTGGCTTATTCGTTATTGCTCTTTGGCCAACGGCGGGCCTTACATCGAGCAATTGCTGAATGGTACGTCAGCGAACATCCGCATTTGGTCGAAGCTGGCAGTAGCCTTTTGGCTCACCACTGGAGCCATGCGATTGATCCTGATGAGCCAGAAAGCCGCCAGCCGGCGATTGAGGCCTTGCAACGAGCTGGCGAGCAAACGCTGCTGCGCTGTAGCTATCGCGAGGCAATTCCCTTTTTCGAGCGCGCCTTGCATTTGTTGGCGGTTGACGACGATTTTGCTGCCCAACAACAAATTGTGCGGATGCAATTCAATTTGAGCCAAGCCCGCTGGCGGCTGGGCGACCACAGTATGGCCCTGACCAATTTGGATTCGGCGTTGGTAACTGCCCAACGGATCGGCGATGGCGTGGGCGAGGCTGATGTGCTGCGCCAATTTGGCAATATCGCCTATGTGCAAGGCGATTTGTATACCGCCCAACAACATTTTTTGGCCAGCGTTAATCGGGCGCGTCACGCCAACTATCACAGCGGGATTATTAGCGGCGTAAGTAATGTTGGGGTTGTGGCTTTTGCGCGTGGCGATTATCAGGTTGCCCGTGAAGCCTATCGCGAAGGCTTGGCAACCTCGCGCGAGCAAGGCCACGATTTTGGCATTGCGGTCAATCAGCTTAATCTTGGCGGTTTAGCAATTGTTGAGCAAGCGTGGGACGAAGCACGTCATTATCTTTACCAAGCGTTAAACTTGGGCTATACCAAACATATGACCTTAGTATGTTTACATAGTTTGGTTGCTTTGGCAGAATGGCGTTTAGCAACCAATCAAGCTGAAGCAAGCGCCAATTTGATTCAGATCGTGCTGCATCACGAAGCAATTGATAGTGAAATTCATGCAGCGATCGACAAACTCAAACCGCAGTTGATTCAAATTCTTGGCGAGACCCAATGGCTAATTCTGAGCCAACGTCCAACCACGCCATTTGAGCAAATTATTCCGGCGATTGTGCAAGAATTGGCGACCGAACAGCCCTAAACGCGCTATCCGAATCGCTTAATTGGCATGAATCATTGTGGTCTGCAATTGCCAAGGTTGGTCAAATTGTTAAGATCCCGTCAGCAAATGGTCTAGGCACGATCTACCAAACCCGTTACAATAGACGACGGTACGATCAAGAATAGAGGTATTTATGCCGACGATTTTAGTGATTGAAGATATTCCTGACAACGCTGCTTTGGCGCGCCGAGTTTTGAATGCCTATGGCTATTCGGTGCTCGAAGCGGCTGATGCTGCTAGTGGCCTGGATATGGCGCTCGAACAACATCCCGACCTGATTTTGCTTGATTTAGGCTTGCCTGATGCAGATGGCCAAACAGTGGCTGGGGTTTTACGCGGCACGCCTGAAACCCAAAACATTCCGATTGTGGTCTTTACTGCTTGGCCCGAAGAAACCGCCCGCCAAATGGTTCGCGCCTATGGATGTAATGGCTTTATTCGCAAACCGCTGTCAGTTGTTGATTTTGCTCAAGCGATTGCCAGTTACCTCTCCTAAATAGGTTCCAGCTATCAAGGATCTATATGACAACAGATGGTTTTCACGATGGTTCGGCCATAGAGCTTACTCCCGCAGCCAGCTTTACCATTGATGAATTGGTCGCAATTTATAACCAGACTCGGATCGATTATATTGTGCCAATGCCAATGAACAGTCAGCGGCTCGCTGAATATATTCGGTTATATGATGTTAACTTAGATGCCTCGTTTGTCGCCAAGGCCGATGGCGACATTATGGGCCTTGCAATGCTGGGCGTGCGCCGCGACCATGCCTGGGTTACCCGGCTGGGCGTGTTGCCCAATAGGCGCAAGGGTGGCATTGGGCGAGCTTTGATGATCGCGATGGTCGAAGCAGCACGCCAGCATTGGCTTAAATATGTGCAGCTTGAAGTTATTTTGAATAACACGCCAGCGCATAAGCTTTTTTTGGCGCTCGGCTTTGAGGAAACCAACCAACTGCTGGTGATGCGGCGACCTCCAGGCCCGGTCAAAATTCCCGCAGTTGGCTCGGTCGAATGGCTCGATTGGTCACAACTGCAACGCCTCGTGCGCCAACAAGCGCAAGGCGTGCCATGGACCAACCAAGCTGATTCCTATGACCATATGGCTATGGTCGAAGGGTGCCGCGTGAGTTTACCCGATGGTGGTCGCGGTTGGTGCATTTTCCGGCGCCAACCGTTGGTCATGTCGCATATTCGGTTGCATACTGAAGCTGGTGATCCAACGGCGGTTGGTTCAGCCTTGCTGAGCCATGTGCACCAACGTCATAGCCGTTTGGATACCCAAGCAGAAAATATTCGCTGCGATGACCCACATTTGACCGCCTATACCAACCATGGCTATATCGAAGCCTTCCAACGAATTGAAATGCTTTTAAACCTTATCCAATGATCGGGTCAATAAATATCCCCCCCAAGTTGCAGCATAAACGGGACTAAGGACAACCAGCAATAGCAGTCAATTTGGGTTGGAAATAGGTATAATCACACAATGCAGTTGTTCTCTTTAGGTTAATCTGCAACACCTGTTGGCAGCATTCTTCCCAAGCGCAAATTTGGCACAGTATACGAGGTAGGGTTATGGCTAGTGGAATCTCGCATAGCACATTGAATAACATTCGGCTCAAGCGCATTCTTCGCTTTGGTATTTTTACCATGATTGTTGGCTTCATCATGGCAATTCCCTATGGCTTAGAAGCAGCGCGCGTGCCATCGTGGCAAAATTACATGAGCATCATCAGCATTGTTGTGGCAACAATCGGTGGCTTATGTGCAACGATCGCAGCCAGAAAAGGCTGGCTGATCGCTGGCGCCTATAGTTTAATTATCTCGATTGCAGTTGCCACCTTCCCGAGCCAGCTCTTTATTGCTGAGTTTGGCTTTATGCTCTCGATTTTAAATGTCTTCTTTGTGCTGGTCATTTCGATCCAAACCCTCCCTGAACGCCATATTTTCCCAGTTATCTTGGGGATTATTAGCCTTGGCGTGATTGCAACCTTGCTCAAAACCTTCCTCAATATTCAAGAGGTTCGGGTTTCGGGCAATCAAGAAATTTATATGCCTGTGATGGCTATCGCAGCCATATTAATCTTGATCTTCTTTGTCTTTCGCGAATTTGGCACGCTCTCAATTCGCAATAAAATCCTGATCTCGTTTGTGCTCGTAACAACGCTACCAATTGCGATTATCTCGTTTATTACCCTGCGCTCCACCAGAACGTCGCTAACCAACCAAGCTAATAGTTTGATTTTGGTCAACGCGACCAATATTGCCAACGAAATTGACGATTTTGTCAATCGGAATATCAACCGGGTTAGCGCGCTCTCGCGGATTCCTGAACTCAGCGAATATTTGCTGGCTGCCGAACAAAACACCTTGGTTCCCGACCAAGATCGCGATACGCGTAACTTGTTTCGCGCAGTTACGACCGAAAATAACGATACGCTTTCGGTTGCTTTGCTGAATAATCGTGGCATTGTCTTGGTCGATACGGTTCCAACCAATGTTGGGGTCAATGATTCAGGCCTGTCGTATTATCAAAATGCGATTCGGACCGGCCAAAGCATTATTTCGCCAGTTACCTTCGGCAATGATAATTTGCCTTCAATTTATTTCAGTACACCGGTACGCAACCCGCAAAGCCAAGAAATTATTGGCGTTTTGCGGATTCGCTACAGCGCCAGCATTATTCAATCGTTGGTTGCCCGTAGCAACGACCGCGCTGGGCAAAACTCATTCGGGGTCGTGCTTGATGAATATGGCATGCGCATCGCCCAAGGCAGCGAATTAACCCTTTTGTATAAAATTGCCGATACTTTGCAACCAGATGAAATTAAACGCTTGCAAGACGAACGGCGCTTGCAAAATATCAATGCCTCTAATTTGCTTGTACCATATCCAGCCCTGATTAATGCAATCAAGGGTGTGGTGCTCGATCCTCAAAGCACAGGCCAAGTGATCACCATTCCAAGCTCGGTTGCTGAAGAGCAAAAACCAGGCGATCCTGATCCTGAAGGCAACGATATTTATGCCTATACAGCGACCAAAACCGTCCAATGGCGGATTCTCTATCACCAAAGCGAATCAACCTTCTTAGCGCCAATTCGCCAATCTGAGCGTTCGACAACCTTGATTGTGTTGGTGCTCTTGGTTGGGATTAGTATGATCGCTGTCTTTGCAGCGCGCATTCTGACCACGCCAATTGAACGCTTGACCGCTTTTGTTGAGCGCTTTCGGGCTGGCGATTTATCAACCCGTGCGCCTGTAACCTCGCAAGACGAAATTGGCCAGCTCACGACAACCTTTAATAGTATGTCGGAGCAATTGGCCCAAACGCTGCAAGGCTTGCAACAACGCACAATCGCCTTGGAAACCTCCAACGAGGTCAGTCGTCGACTGTCAACGATTTTGAATCCCAACCAATTGGTGTTGGAAGTGGTTGAGCAGCTCAAAAATACCTTCAACTACTATCACGCTCACATCTACCTGGTTGATCAGCAAACTAATGATTTTGTGATGATGGGTGGTACGGGCCAAGCAGGTCGCACTTTGTTGGCGCGCAATCACCGCATTCCGCAAGGTCGTGGTTTGGTTGGTCGTGCTGCCAGCACCAAAGATGTGGTCTTGATTCCCGACGTAAGCAAAGAAGCAGGCTGGTTGGCCAACCCCTTGTTGCCCGAAACCAAGGCTGAAATTGCTGTGCCAATTATGCTAGGCGATGAAGTGCTCGGCGTATTGGACGTGCAAAATGCTGAAGTCAATTCGTTGACCAACGACGACGCAACCCTGCTCCAATCGATTGCAGCCCAAGTGGCGGTTGGGTTGGAAAATGCCCAATCGTTCGAAGAAATCAATCGCACCCAAGAACTGTTGCGAATTCGCGAACGCGCAATCACCGCCAGTAACGACGGGATTGTAATTGTTGATCCCTATCAGTTTGATATGCCAGTGGTGTATGTCAACCCAGCCTTCGAGCGGATTACAGGCTATACGCCTGAAGATGTGCTGGGCAAAAACTGCCGTTTCTTGCAAGGCGATGATAGCGACCAACAAGGCTTGCGCGAATTACGTCATGCGATTCGCGAAAAACGCGCTACTCGCGTGTTGTTGCGCAACTATCGCAAAGATGGCACGTTGTTCTGGAACGAACTCGACATCAACCCAGTTTTTGATGAAAATGGCGAGTTGATCAACTTTATCGGCGTTCAGCAAGATGTCAGCGAGCGGGTCGAGGCTCAACAAGCCTTGCAAGAATCCTTGGGCTTCCAGCAAACCATGCTCGATAGCGCCAACTATATGATTATTGCAACCTCGCTCGATGGCAAAATTACCTCGTTCAACCGCACTGCTGAGCAAATGCTTGGTTACGAGGCTCACGAAGTGATTGGTAAGACTCTGGTTGAATTAGCTAATGACCCTGAAGAAGTTGAGCAATTTTCCAATCAATTGCGCAAGCAAACAGGAATGACCTTGAGCAAACACGATGCCTTGGTCTATGATGCACAGCGCGGACGGCCATCAAACACTGAATGGACGTATGTGGCCCGTGATGGTCGGCGCTTCCCCGTCTTGCTGTCGATTACGGCGTTGCGCGACCGCCAAGGCGAAGTAACTGGCTACTTGAAAATTGCCAACGATATTAGCGCAGCCAAGCAGCAACAACAAGCCTTACGCGATAGTGAAACCCGTTATCGCTCGCTGGCTGAATCATCACGCGATTTGGTCTTCATCTTCGACCGTGAGAATCGCTTGCAATATATCAACGATTTTGCGGCTGGGATTTTCGACAAGAAACCTGATGACTTGGTTGGCTTGCTTGATGAGCAAATTTTCTTGCCTTCAACGGTTGAAGCGCGCCGCGAAGATGCAGAAATTATTTTCAATACTGGCCAGAGCCTTACTCGTGAATCAATGTTTACCTTGAGTGGCGAGGAAACGTGGTTCGACTTTCAGTTGCTGCCAATTCTTGATGATCAAACCAACAGCCCAGAATTGATTATGAGTGTTGGCCGCAACATTACCGACCGTAAGCGCGACGAACAAGAACGTGAACAAACCTTGCTCGAAATTGATCGCCAACGCCGAACGCTGCAAGGTATTCTCGAAGCCTTGCCGGTGGGTGTGGTGGTCTATAACGCACAGTTTGAAATGCAACTGCGTAACCAAAGCGCTGAATTAATCGTCGGCCAACCATTGGGTGACGTTGATTCCGAGCAGTTGGAATCGATTAGTGAGGCTTATAAACTGTTTATTCCTGGCACGGATACACCATTTGATCCTAACATGATTCCTGTGTTCCGCGCTTTGAAGCATGGCGAGCGGGGCCAAGCTGAATTTGATATACGCCACGCTGATGGCCGCAGCTTTACAGTGTTGGCCAGCGGTGCACCAGTGTTCAACAACGAAGGCCAAGTTATTAGCGGCATTGCCTTGCTGCAAGATATTACTGACCGCAAGCTGAACGAACAAGAACGTGAACGCTTGTTGCAAGCAACAATTGAACAAGAACGCTTGCTCACAGCGATTCTCGATAACATGCCGATTGGTGTGTACGTGGTCAATAACAAGGGTGTCAGCCAGTTGATCAACCGCTCGACGATGGAAATCTTGGGCGTAGCTGGCCAGATGGGCGCTGCGGTCTTAGACCAAGCAGACTTGCCACGACCGAAGTTCTTGCATGAATCCACCGATAAAGAATTGGAAGTGCATGAAACTGGCTTGTTCAAAGCCCTAAGCAGCAAAAAAGTAACTCACGAGTTGGTTGATGTGCTGCGCTTTGATGGCAGTCGGGTTTCTGTCGATTCAACCTCGGTGCCAATGTTCGACGAGAACCAACAATTAACTGGCGTGCTTTCGCTGATTCAAGATGTGACTGAACAACGTAACGCTCAGCGCGAGCGTGAACAACTGCTGACCCAAGTGGAATATCGCGCACTCGAACTCGAAACCGTGGCCCAGGTCAGTACCTCGGCGGCTGGTCTGTTGAATGTGGAAGAATTGCTGCAAACGGTGGTTGATCTGACCAAACATCGATTCGGCCTTTACCACGCTCACATCTATTTGTACAACCCTGATGACCAACAATTTGAATTGGCCTTCGGTGCTGGCGAAATTGGCCGCACCATGGTCAAGGAAGGTCGCACGATTCCATTAGATCGCGAGCAATCGCTGGTGGCGCAAGCTGGTCGGGCACGCCGCTCAATTATTGAAAATGATGTGCGTTCAAACCCAAGCTTCTTGCCGCACCCACTCTTGCCCGAAACCCGCGCTGAAATGGCCACGCCGCTGATCGCTGGCTCGATGCTCTTGGGTGTGCTCGATATTCAATCAGACAAAGACCATATCTTTACTGATGATGACCGCAAGATTCAAACGACCTTGGCCAGCCAAATTGCGATTGCTTTGCAAAATGCGCGCTTGTTCGTGGAGCAAACCGCCACAATGCAGCGCTTGCAAGAGCTTGACCAATTGAAATCCGCCTTCTTGGCCAATATGTCGCACGAATTGCGCACGCCGCTCAACTCGATCCTTGGCTTTACCGAGGTTATTCTCGAAGGTATCAACGGGCCAATCAACGACCTGATTCATAATGACTTGAGCATTATTCATCGTAACGGTCGCCACTTGCTCAACTTGATCAACGACATTTTGGATATGGCGAAGATCGAATCAGGCAAGCTGACCTTGTTCCGCGAAACTTTCGATGTAGTTGAAGTGTTGCACGAGGTTGCCAGCACGGTTGGGCCATTAGCCACCCAGAAACATCTGGAACTGAAGGTCGATATTGAGCCGCAGCTCAAATTGCCAGTCTATGCTGACCGTTTCCGCATCCGCCAAGTATTATTGAACATCGTAGGCAATGCTTTGAAATTTACCGAGCAAGGTTCGGTGATAATAGGCATTGACACAACGCCAACGACCCGTATGATTAAAATCCAAGATACAGGCATTGGGATTCCGCTGGATAATCAAGATACGATTTTCATGGAATTCCATCAGGTTGACAATTCGACAACCCGCAAGGCGGGCGGTACGGGCTTAGGCTTACCAATTAGTCGCCACTTGGTAGAAATGCATGGCGGCAAACTTTCAATGGTCAGTACTGGCAATCCTGGTGAAGGCTCGCTCTTCACAATTGAATTGCCAATCAACGCCAGCGAAGATGAAATTGATCCTAACGAAGCGCCAGCCAATCAGCCTATATCTGTAGAGTAATGGTTATGCGCATTGTGCCGAGGCATAAGCGCGTGGTGGTAAGGGCGTTATGACAGATTTAGTTTGCCAAAACTGTGGCCATATTCAGCCATACACCTTTCGTAGCTCGAATAGCTGTGCCCAATGCGCGAATGATTGGCTTGAAACTCATTACGATTATGCAAGTTTTCGCGAGTTGGTGAGCAATCAGCAACTAACTGGCCAGACGTTATGGCGCTATGCTAGCGTCTTGCCAGTGCCTGCGCCAAGCTCGCCAACCTATGTTGGCGGCACGCCCTTGGTGCATGCCCACCGTTTTGGCGGCTTGTTGGGCTTGCCCCGCTTGTACATCAAAGATGAGCGTTATAGCCCAACCAACTCGTTTAAAGATCGGCAGGCGGCGCTGGCAGTGGCGGCCTTGGTTGCCAATAACATTCGCGAATGCGTGATTGCCTCGACTGGCAATGCAGCAGTGGCCTATGCAGCGGCCTGTGCAGCAGCAGGCATCAAACTCTGGGTCTTTATGACCAGCGTTGTGCCAGAGGCTAAATTGCGCGAAGCAGCCTTGTTTGGGGCCGAGGTGATCAAAGTGAGTGGCAATTATGATCAAACCAAGCAGATTGCCGCTGATTTTGCCCAAAACCGCAATATTATCTACGACCGTGGGGCCAATAGCATTCCAGCCCGCGAAGCCATGAAAACGATTAGCTACGAGATTTGTGAGCAACTTGGCTGGCAAGCGCCCGATTGGTATATTCAGGCGGTGAGCGGCGGCCTAGGGCCGTTAGGCGTGTATCATGGCTTTGCAGAATTGCATGCCATGGGCTTGACCCAGCGGGTGCCGCAAACTGCGATCATTCAAGCTGATGGCTGCTCGCCAATGGTGCAAGCGTTTCATGCAGGCAAATCGGTGGCCGAAAAAGTAGTGCCAAACACCAGAATCGCAATTCTTTCGACTGGCGATCCTGGCAAAATCTATACGCGGCTCTGGCATCGCATCCAAACTTCTGGCGGCACGATGGAAGCGGTGACCGATGAAGAAGCGTTTAGTGCTATGCGCTTGTTGGCCCGCACCGAAGGTATTTCGGTCGAGCCGGCAACGGCGGTGGCGTTTGCTGGTCTGCAAAAGATGGTGGCCCAAGGCCAAGTTAACCCAGAAGAACTAATTGTGGTAAATTGTACCGGACACACTTTTCCGGTCGATAAGCATGTGCTCAACGATCAATGGCACATCGATGTGCATGTCAGCGATACGCAGCAATCAGCGCCTCAAGAAGGCCTCCAGGCAGCGCTTGAGCAATTGAACGAAAAAGCAACAACGGTGTTGTTGATTGATGATAATCCTGACGATGCGCAGCTTGTGCAGCGAATTCTTGAGCGCCGCAAAGCCTATCGGGTCTATAGGGCCAACGATGGTGCTGATGGCGTGCGCCAAGCAATTGAGCGTTTGCCCGATGCAATCGTGATGGATTTAATGATGCCCAACATGGATGGGTTTCAGGTGATGAGCACCTTGCGCCAGCACCCTAAAACCCGTGATATTCCGATTATTGTGGTGAGCGCTAAGGATATTACGCCCGATGAACGCCATCATTTAGCCACCCATACCCGTGCTGTGTATCAAAAGGGCTCACTTTCACCGGTTGCCTTTGTCGAACAGGTTGTGAGTGTCATTGAACACAAAGAGCGTGATAGTGAGGACCAATGAGTACAACCGTTGTCTTATATATCGAAGATAACCCTGATAATATGTTGTTGGTGGAGCGGCTGTTAATTGCTCGTGGCTGCCAGATGGTCAAAGCGATCAATGGCTCGACGGGAATTGAACTTGCGTTGGAACATACGCCCCACATCATTTTATTGGATATTAACTTGCCGGATATTGATGGCTATGAGGTGGCGCGCCGCTTACGCGATAACCCCCTGACCGCTACGATTCCTATTGTGGCTGTGACTGCCAACGCGCTCAAGGGCGACGCAGAAAAGGCCTTGGCTGCTGGCTGCGATGGCTATGTTTCCAAGCCAATCAACCTGCGCGATTTGTGGAACGCCATGTTGCAGTTTATTCAAGCGCCGTCGACCTAAAGCAAGCAGCGCTGAAACAAAAAAGCGGTAGTTGAAGCAATTCAACTACCGCTATCTATTTAATTGACGCTTGGGGCTTAGCTATACCATGGCTTGGATTGATTGGAACCGGCGAGCCAGAGTTTGACCTTCTCCATTAATGACATAACGTCGAAGGGCTTGCTGACATAATCAGTCCAGTCGGGGGTCATCAATTGCTTGACTTCGCCAGGGCTGCAACTCGCAGTTAACGCTACAATCGGGATATGAGCCAAGTGTGGGCTAGCTTTGACCGTTCGGCAGACCGTCCAGCCATCCATGCGTGGCAAATTCAAATCAAGCAATACAAGGTCTGGTTGGCTCTTTTGAATAGCTTCCAGGGCTTCGACCCCATCACGAGCCATCTCGGTTGTATAACCAGACCGTTGGAGCATTATTCCTAAAAGCTGACGGTTGTCAGGCATATCATCAACAACTAAGATGGTTGGCATATGGGTATCTCCTAAAATTGTACCTTCTGATCTGCTCGTATCCAAATGTACTGTAACAATCCAACCTTACTAGCTAATTTACAGTAGGACTCGTGGGCGATTGCATGGTTTGTTATGGAATGCTTGCGCCAATGAAGTGGATTAACAAGTGATGGTTGTTTAATTAGTAAAAGTATATGCAATTTCTTGCATACATGCCATGGTTCAATAGTCCGTAGCCGCTGTGGAAGGAAAGGGCTAGTTTTGCGGCGTGCGACCTCACTCCAGAGGGTGACATAGGCCTTAACGGAGTTTGAGCTATGCGTTAGCTGATGGCCTAGGGATTGGGATATTTGCCAATCATCAGGCTGCCTGATATACTCAATGCGTCCTCAGTGTACCGTGGGTTTGTACTCCACGCGGCAACAAGCTGCGTGCATGCATTCCAAAACAAACGCTAAATTCTGCAAATCAATGAAAGGGAGTACGGTTGACGAGCGGCGTTTAACGGCTGCTTATCACCGTAAAATGCAGTATGAATGTAATTATTCCTACCGCTGGTCTTGGAACCCGCCTGCGACCACATACCCATACTCGTCCAAAGCCGTTGGTTCCCGTGGCAGGTAAGGCCGTGATTGGCCACTTGCTCGATAAGCTTAAAGTTTTACCAATCGATGATGTGGTGTTTATTACTGGGTATTTGGGTACACAAATTGAGGAATATGTTCGCAAGAACTATAACTTCAAGAGCCATTTTGTTGAGCAAACTGAGCTTAAAGGCCAAGCCCATGCCATTGCCTTGGCCCAAGATATGGTTTCTGGCCCAACCCTGATTTTGTTTGTTGATACGATTTTTGAAGCAAACCTGAATGTTTTGAACCAAACCGACGCAGATGGCGTGATCTATGTAAGCGAAGTTGATGATCCTTCTCGTTTCGGGGTGGCATTACTCGAAGATGGGGTAATTACCAAGCTGGTGGAAAAACCAAGCACCCCCGTCTCCAACTTGGCCTTGATTGGCGCCTATTATGTGCGTGAAGTTAAAGACCTGTTTGCAGCAATCGATGTTTTGATTGAAAAGAACATTCAAACCAAAGGTGAGTTTTATCTGGCCGATGCCTTGCAATTGATGATTAGCAATGGCACCAAATTCAGCGCTGAAACTGCGACCATGTGGGAAGATTGTGGCACGGCTCCCGCCTTGTTGCGTACCAATCGCTATTTGCTCCAACATGAAACTGGCAATGTTGAACAACGCGACGGCGCGATTATCGTTCCACCAGTGTTCATCGGCGAGCATGTGGAGATTCGCAACTCGATTATTGGGCCATTTGTCTCGGTGGCCGACCATAGCGTGATTGTCGATTCGATTGTCCGCGATTCGATTATCAACCAAGGAGCCAGCATTCAGTCATCAACCTTAGAAGGCTCACTCATCGGTGAAGGCGCGCATATCAGAGGCGAATTCCAACACCTGAACGTCGGCGATTCATCAGTGATTACATTTGGTAGTACGATTCAGTAAATGCATGATCAATCAGGGGACTGGATGTCCCCACCAACCAGTTTGCAGCGTGGCACCGGCTTTCACCATCTTATCGCCGACGAACATCGGTTGATAGCACAGGTGTTGACCTATTGTCATGCCGCCGGATATGCGATTCCGCCCTTGTTGGTGATTGATTATCTGATTGCAATCAAAACCAGCCCCTTTGTCTTGTTGTTTGGGCCAAGCGGGCAGGGCAAAACTGAATTGGCCCGCTTGTTTGCCCAGGCCTTGGTGCTGCCATTTGATGATCAATATATCTATGTGAATCTTGGTAGCAGCCTGCAAGCAAGCGAAATACAAGATCGGTTTGGGTGGATGAAGTTTGTCGAGACATTGGAGAATGCTGCTGCGCCAGCTAACGCTGGGCGTTTGTTCTTCCTCTGTCTCGATAACCTACGGCCTCACGATATTTATACCTACTTTGCGAATGTTAGTCGTGATCCTGATGGGATTACCCGTTTGGTGATGCGTGGTTATCCGCCACACAAATGGCCAGCCTTGCCGAGTAATGTGATTATTACTGGTACGCTGGATGCTGAACATCCTGTTGATCGTGATCAAAGCTCATTGTTGGCCCAAATTAACTGTGTCTATATGCAGCCGCAATGGTTGCAAAGCAACATTCGCACAGTCAAACGCCAACAACGGATGGCTCCGGTGGGCATGCAACGCTTGTTGCTTGATCAGCAATATCGGAGTGATGAGGCAGCAAGTGATCGCTTACAGACGCTGCTTGGGCCTCATTTAGATGATATTTTGCAGCCACCAAGCGAATTGATGGCGGTTCTGTGGCAAAGTAATCTGACCTATACCCAGACATGGCGCAGTACCATGTTGCGGGCGGTGGCAAATAGCTTTACCATAGAGGGACACGGATTATTCATTCCATATGATGTGCTTAACAACGCCCAGTTTGCCTATTCATTTGTGATGGCACGCCAATTGTTGTTAAGGCTGTGGGGGCAACCGCAGCATAGTGCTGCGATTGAGGCCTTGTTGCATCGTCAACTTGCCCAACTACCAAGCACGACCTTGGTAGGCCTAACCGACTCTTTGCTCTATTAGGCTAGGAAGCTACGTATGCCAGTTCACACTGATCTTGATGATACTACCGTGGACATGCTGTTTCGTGATGCATTGCAGCAAGAATTAACCCATGCAGCACCAAAAGTCAGCTTACTTCAACGATTTAAATCGACCCCAAGTTATGAGCGCCGCGTTCGTGGTGGCGGGCCAGGTGGCCAACCATGCTCAAGCTTCTATTTGCTATTTTATGTGATGAATTCATCACGGGCATCATGGAGTATTCTGCCAGCCTAGGCTGTGCTTGCATCCCAAAATTGTTGAAAGGGGGTGATGGGTGACACAGCAGGGATTATCATTGTGGTGGTTTTCGTACTCGTTGAATTAAGGAGATAGCCTTCATGCTCAAACGTCGTTTGACCCGCTTATTGGCCTTAATGGTATTGACCGTACCAACCTTGGCCGCTTGTGGCGCTGGGGATGCAACTCCAACGACTGCACCTGCCGCTGCGACCGCTACCAGCGCACCTGCGACTGGTGCTGAAGCAACTGCTACGACTGCGCCTGTTGCAGAAGCAACCGCAGAAGCAACCGTAGAAGCAACCGTAGAACCAGCTGCAACTGACGGAAACATCCTTCGGGTTCACCAAGTTGCCTATCCAGATGTCTTTGATCCACAGAAAAGCTCGTACAGCGCCGAAATCGTGTTGCTGTCGCAAAACTACGAAGGCCTAACCCGCCTCAATGACAAACTGGAAACCGTGCCTGGTGCTGCCGAGAAATGGGAAGCCAATGCTGATGGTACCGTATTTACCTTCACTTTGCGCCCTGACCTCAAATACAGCGATGGCTCGCCGTTGACCTCGAAGAACTTTGCTTATTCGATCCAACGTACCTGTGACCCAGTGACCGCTGGCGAATATCAATCAATTTTGTTTGATATTACTGGCTGTGCTGATTTCGCTGGTACGGCCATCACCGATACCGCAAAGTACGATGCTGCTAAAGCTGCTTTGGGTGTTAGCACTCCAGACGATAAGACGATCGTCATTTCAACCGTTCAAGCTGCTCCTTACTTGCCAACGATTGCTGGCTTGTGGGTTATGTACCCAGCCAAGCAAGAGTTGATCGAAAAAGGTGGCGAAAACTGGTGGAAAGATCCTGCTGCGCAAGTTGGTAACGGCCCATTCCAATTCAGCCGGATTGCTGAAGACCAACAAATTGACTTTGTGCGTAACGAAAATTACTGGAACAAAGCCAAGCTTGATGGCATCAGCATGATCTACATCGACGATTCATCAGTTGCCTTGGAAGCATATCGCACTGGCCAACTTGATATCTTCACTCCAGATCCAAGCCAAATTCCAGCTGTTCAAAGTGACGCTGACCTTGGCCCATTGTACATTTCGTACCCAGGTGCCAACACGACCGGTTTGCAATTCAACACCACCATGGAACCATTCAACGATCTCAAGGTGCGTGAAGCATTTGCCTACGCGATCGATCGCGATACCTTCTGTGAAGTGATTCGCAACGGCGACTGTTTGCCAACCCTGACCTGGATTCCTCAAGGGATTCCTGGTTATGATGCAACCGAAGATCGCTTTGCCTTCGACCCAGAAAAAGCGAAAGCAGCTTTGGCTGAATCAAGCTATGGCTCAGCTGAAAAATTGCCAGAAATCACCATGGCCTACAGCAGCAACGACACCGCCAACCAAGCTCGCCACGAGTTCTTGGCCAACACCTTCCGCGAAGTCTTGGGTGTTGAAGTTAAGTTGTTGCCATTGCCAAGCAAAGATTTGACCGCTGCTAAGAAAGATAACTCGACCTATCCTCAATTGTCATTGGGTGGTTGGATTCAAGACTATCCTGATGCTCAAAACTGGTTGAGCGTGTTCTGGAACAGCAACGCAACCTTTGCCCAACGCCAAGGTTACGGCAACCCAGCGGTTGACGAATTCTTGACCAAGGCCGACACCAGCACCGACGACGCAACCCGCTTGGAAGCCTACGGCGCTGCCCAAAAGTTGATCGTTGGTGACTTGCCAACCGCTATGATGTACAACCGGGTGAATAAATACGTGATCAACCCACGCGTAAGCGGCTTCTCAAAGACCGCTGCTGATGATCAATTCCCTGGCCAATGGACTTCATACAGCATCGAAATCAAGTAATTGATTTAACCTTCTGGGGAGTAGCGCGGGCCTGCGCTGCTCCCCACCCAAACCTAGCTCCCACTCTTTAAATTTTTTGCAAGCACCCTGTTTAAATTGCAATCAAGGCTCGCGAGGCAACACCCCGGCTCGCTCTCGCGCCAATGGAGGCATGGCATGATTGGCTTTATAATTCGTCGCGTCTTGGCGATGATTCCGGTGTTGTTTCTCGTGGCATTAATCACTTTTTTTCTGATGAAACAGGCCAAAGGTGGGCCATTTGATCAAGAGAAAGAAGTTGCCCCGTCAACGATTGCCCTACTTAATCGTAAATTTGGCTTAGATAAACCAGCTTGGCTCAATACTGCCGAATTTAATAATCGTATGAGTTCCGATGGCCCGCTCGCGGCAGTTCGTGGCTTGTTCGATAGTCAATTTGGCAACTATATGTTGAACGCAGTCCAAGGTGATTTGGGGCCAACCTATGCCTCAAAAGGGACCGAAACGGTTCAAGATAAAATTAAACAAACCTTTCCAATTTCCTTGCGGCTTGGCTTAATCTCGCTTACCTTTGCCTTAGTAGTGGGTTTTCCCTTAGGGATTCTCGGGGCCTTGCGCCAAAATACGATTTTCGATTACTTTAGCTTGATTATCTCGACAATTGGCTTTTCGGTGCCAACCTTCGTGACTGGTTTGGTTTTGCTGCTGGTAATGAGCAAGGTCTTTGGCGTTGCCCCGATTAAAGATCCTTCGGTCTGGGAAGGCTTTAGTATGTCATATTTCCCGCCAGCAATTATCTTGGGGCTTGGCACAATGGCGTATATTACGCGCTTGACTCGCAGTAGTGTACTCGAAGTTAAACGCCAAGATTATATTCGCACCGCCAAAGCTAAAGGTCTCGGTGATCGGGTGGTGATTATGCGCCACATCCTGCGCAATAGCCTGATTCCGGTGATCACCATTCTGGGGCCGGCGGTTGCTGGCTTGGTTACTGGTTCGTTTATTATCGAATCAGTCTTTCGAGTACCCGGCATTGGCAGTGAATTTATTGGGGCAATTGGAAGCCGCGATTATTCAATGATTATGGGTTCGACCCTCTTTTTCTCATTGCTGGTTGCTTTGGGCAATATTATGGTCGACCTTTCATATGGCTTGATTGATCCACGGATTCGTAACAGCTAGGAGACCCGAACTATGGCAACCGCATCGAATGTGGCAGGGACGAATCCTGCCCAAGCCCAAGAATTTACGCGGCCTGTTCGGAGTCTTTGGAGCGATGCATGGCTGCGCTTGCGCCGCAATCGCTTAGCAATGGCAAGTATTGTTTATTTGTTTTTGCTGGCGTTGGTCGCAATTTTTGCTCCAGTCATTGCCCCGCATTCGCCTGGCCGCCCAACCACAACCGAATTACGCGAACGGGGCGTTTATCGCCAAGCAGCGTGGGTTGTCGATGAGAAAACCCCTAAACGCAGTGGGATTTGGAAGTTTCCGCTTGGAACCGATTCTGCTGGCGGTGATGTGCTTAGTCGCTTGATTTATGGAACCAGGGTTTCGATGGTTGTGGGCTTTATTCCCATGATTTTTACCCTGACGATTGGGATTACGATTGGCTTGATTTCAGGCTTTGCTGGCGGCAAACTTGATAGTTTGCTCATGCGCTTCACTGATATTATCTTTTCGTTGCCCGATATCTTGTTCTTTATTATTGTGCAAACGGCCTTCAGCCAGACCGCATTTGGCAAGACGTTTAATGGCTTGCTGCTGATTTTCTTATCGTTCTCAGCTGTCAACTGGGCGAGTGTTGCGCGCTTGGTGCGTGGCCAAGTGCTCTCATTAAAAGAAAAAGAATTTGTTGAAGCCGCTGAGGCAGTTGGGGTTCGCCGTGGCTCAATTTTGTTTCGCCACATTTTGCCCAACACCTTGGCTCCAATTATTGTGGCAGGCGCGTTTATTGTGCCAAGCGCGATTGTTACCGAAGCAACCCTGAGCTTTTTGGGGATTGGCATCCAGCCTGATACCAACCCAAATAATCCATTTCCTACCAGTTGGGGCCAGATGATTTTGGAAGGTAAGTCGGCGATTGATTCGCAACCATGGATTTTGATCGCCTCGGCGATTGCGATTGCTTCAATTACGATTGCCTTTGTGGCATTGGGCGATGGGTTACGCGACGCACTTGATCCCCGTCAATAGATCAAGACAAATTGCTCGACATCATGAGGAGCACATATGGCTGAAGCACCTTTGCTTGAGGTCAAAAACCTACAAGTTCAATTTAAAACCGCTGATGGCGTGGTCAATGCTGTCAATAATGTTTCATTTTCGGTCAATCGCGGCGAAACACTCGGGATCGTCGGCGAATCTGGCTCGGGCAAAAGCGTTACATCACTTTCGATTATGCGCTTGATTCCCTCACCCCCAGGCAAAATTGCTGGCGGCCAGATTTTGTTTGATGGCGATAATCTAGTCGATTTTAGCGAGTCGGAGATGCGCAAAATCCGTGGTAATCGGATTTCGATGATCTTCCAAGACCCCATGACCTCGCTCAATCCGGTGCTACGGATTGGCAAGCAGATGACTGAATCGTTGCAATTGCACATGGGGATGACTGCAAAACAGGCACGCAATCGAGCCATTGACTTGCTCTCAATGGTTGGGATTCCAGCGCCCGACAAACGACTTGACGATTTTCCGCATCAATTTTCTGGCGGGATGCGCCAACGGGTGATGATCGCCATGGGTTTGGCTTGTAACCCTGAGCTGTTGATTGCCGACGAACCAACGACCGCACTTGATGTAACTATTCAAGCGCAAATTCTTGAATTACTTAACCGTCTCAAGAACGAGACGGGGACGGCGATTATTTTCATTACCCACGATCTTGGGGTTGTGGCTGGCATGACCGACCGCGTGATTGTGATGTACGCTGGGCGGGTGGTCGAACAAGCGTCGACCAACGAGCTGTTCCGCAATCCACGCATGCCTTACACGATTGGCTTGCTCGATTCGATTCCACGGCTTGATGGAATTCAAACCCGACTCACGCCAATCCCGGGGCTTCCACCAGATTTGTTGGAAAAGACCAATCGCTGTCCATTTGCGCCACGCTGCGATTTTGTGCAAGAGCAATGCTGGATCGAAACCCCAAGCTTGCGCCAAGTTGCGCCCGATCACACGGCGGCCTGCTTATTCGATATTGATCGTGATCAGCGCCAAGTGATGGCTGAAAAGAAAATTGCCGAAGAACAAGCAGTCTTGGATGCAGCACTTGAGGATGTTTTAGCCCACGAACAAGCATCGTAGAACCAGAGGAAGGCCACATGGCAGTACAAAATGAGAATCTGCTCGATATTAACGGCTTAAAAATGCACTTCCCAGTGAAATCCAACGGTTTATTACGCCGCACGGTTGGGGCAGTTAAAGCAGTTGATGGCTTGAGCTTTTCAGTTAAACGCGGTGAAACCCTCGGCTTGGTGGGTGAATCAGGCTGTGGTAAATCGACGACAGGGCGGGCAATTTTGCAGTTGCATCGCCCAACCGCTGGCACGGTCAACTTTGATGGCAAAGAGTTGACCAAACTCAACGGCGAATCATTGCGCCAGATGCGGCGCAAAGTGCAGATTATTTTCCAAGATCCGTATGCTTCGCTCAATCCACGCATGACTGTGGGCGATATTGTGGGCGAGCCAATTCGGGTGCACAACTTGCGCACTGGCAAAGAGGTGCGCACGCGGGTCGAGGAATTGCTGCGGGTTGTGGGTCTCAACCCGTACTTTATCAACCGTTACCCGCACGAATTCTCTGGTGGCCAGCGCCAACGGATTGGGATTGCGCGCGCTTTGGCAGTTGAACCAGATTTTATCGTCTGCGATGAGCCTGTTTCTGCGCTCGACGTGTCGATTCAAGCCCAAATTATCAACCTGTTGCAAGATTTGCAGGGCCAATTTGGTTTGACCTATCTGTTTATTGCCCACAATTTGAGTGTGGTGAAGCACATTAGCGATCGGGTGGCGGTGATGTATTTGGGCAAAATGGTCGAGTTGGCTCCTTCGAAGCAGCTCTATGCCAACCCAATGCACCCCTACACCCAAGCCTTGCTCTCAGCAGTGCCGATTCCCGATCCTGAGGTTGAGAAACAACGCCAGCGAATTATTTTGCAAGGCGATGTGCCAAGCCCGCTTAATCCACCTTCTGGCTGTCACTTCCATACTCGTTGCCCAATTGTGATCGACAAGTGCAAAGCAGAAGATCCACCATTCCAAGATTATGGTGGCGGCCATTTTGTGGCTTGCTGGCGCGCAACTGAATCGCAAGCGCAAATGGAAAAGAAGTTGCAGTAGCAACGAGAGGTCGGGGTTCAGGGGCTAGGGGGCCAGTAATGCTGGCCAAACTTGCGCTTTAGATTATTCAAAGGCTCCACTCTGATTCGATGAGTGGGGCTTTTGGGTTTCTTTGATGGCTATCGGCTATAGGCTTTTGGAACTAGTGGTATTCTACCAAACATTTTGATAGCTCAACACCTGAAGCCTTCATTTCTCTGCGCCTCTGCGTTAACGAATTGATCCACGAAGGGCACGAAGCGCACGAAGGACATTTTAGCCACAGATTTGTTTGATTCCTGTTCCAAAAGCCCATAGCATTCTTTCTCTGCGCCTCTGCGTTAAATGATTGATCCACGAAGGGCTGAAACCACGAAGAACGCGAAGAGCGCGAAGTATGGCTCTAGGTTATGGTCGAGCAGAATTCTGTGGTTTCCCACCACATGTTCCGCAAGCCAATAGCCTAGAGCCTTACTAATCATCCTATGTTCTATGTTCTCTGCTCTCTGTTCTTACTTCATCCTTCATCCTTCATCCTTTGGTTCTAGCCTTGCCAACGTTTGAAGATCACGCTGGCGTTGACTCCGCCAAAGCCGAAGCCGTTGGATAGGGCATATTCGATTGGCATTGGCCGTGGCTCTTTTGCAACCAAATCAATGCCTTCGCTAGCTGGATCAGGATTTTCCAAGTTGAGCGTGGCGGGAGCAATTTGGTCGCGAATCGCCAAGGCGGTGAAAATTGCCTCGACCGCGCCAGCAGCACCCAACAAGTGACCAGTTGATGATTTGGTGGCGCTCACGGCTAAACCTGAGTTTTCGCCAAATACCTGCTTGATTGCTGCCAACTCACCGCGATCGCCAACTTGGGTCGAGGTGGCATGCGCATTCAGATGTTGAATTTGATCGGGCGAGATTTGAGCTTGACGTAATGCTAAGCGCATTGCTCTGGCTGCGCCTGAGCCATCTTCTGGGCCAGAAGTGATGTGATAGGCATCGGCGGTTGTGCCATAGCCAACTACTTCAACTAACGGTGTTGCGCCACGGGCTAAGGCATGCTCTAAATCTTCCAAGACCAAGACGCCTGCGCCTTCGCTCATCACAAAGCCATCACGAGCTTGATCAAACGGGCGCGAGGCACTGGTTGGATTGGCGTTAAATTCGGTTGCCAAGGCGCGAGCGGCGGCAAATCCGCCCAAACTGACTGGATCAAGCGCTGCTTCGGTGCCACCACAGACCGCAACATCGGCCTCGCCACTGTGGATTAAGCGTGCACCATCGCCAATTGCTTGCAAACTGGCAGCGCACGCGGTGACTGGCGCAGCAATTGGGCCGCGAAAGCCATAACGAATTGAAATCTGGCCTGCTGCCAGATTGATCAAAAAGGCTGGGACGGTAAATGGTGAGAGCCGCTGTGGGCCTTTGCTATCTAAAGTGCGCACTGCTTGGGTAATGGTCGAAAAGCCGCCAACGCAAGAAGCAATCAAGGTTGCTGTGCGCTCTTGGGCTGATTCGGTTTCTGGCTGCCATTGCGCTTGCTGCAAGGCCTCAGCGGCGGCTGCCAAGCCCAGAACGATAAAGCGATCCATTTTGCGTAGCTCTTTGCTATTGGCGATGGCGCTTGGCTCAAAGCCAGCCACTGGATCAGCTGCCAAACTTGGCACAACTCCGCCAATCGTGCTGGCCAAGCCTGCGCTAATTTGCTCTGGCAATGGCCCAATTCCCGATTGGCCCGCCAATAAGCGTTGCCAAACAACCTCAACTCCGCAACCCAACGGCGAAACAATTCCCATTCCTGTAATCACAACACGACGCATAGTGCTTCCTTAACAGATGTTGCTTCGAAGCGGAGCAATCACAGTCAACACTATACCGCAGTTTTTTAGGCTATGGGCGATTTGGTGTTTTGTTGATCCACGAAGGACACGAAGCGCGAGGAGTCAGGATTCAGGCGTCAGGGCCAGATTTGCATTAAGCAACCCAATCATAATGCCTGGCCCCTGCCACCTACTTGATTTCCTGTAACCAGCTCTGCATTTGTTGGTTTTCGGCAGTTTGGGCAGCGATCACTGCATCGGCAAAGCTTTTGAGTTCATTGCGTTGGGTACTAGTTTTGATGCTCTGGGCCATCGCGATTGCCCCATCGTGGTGGCTGATCATCGCGCTCAAAAAGCGCCGATCATAGCTTTCGCTGCCTGCGGGAACATCCATCGAACCCATATGTAGCGCGCTGAGGTCGCTGGCTGGGGCATCGCCAAACCAGGCTTTGCGCCACGCTTCAAGCTGGGTAATTTCTGGCTCTTGGGCTGCGATAATTTGCTTAGCTAACTCTTGCACGCGGGGATCGCTGGCTTGATTTTGGGCATCCTTGGCCATGGCAATTGCGCCGCGATGATGTTCAATCATGCCATCAAGAAATTGGAGATCGCTCATGCTCATACTGCCATGATCCATTGTGGGAGCTTCGGTAGCATGATCGCCGCCATGATCGTCGTTGCTGGTGCTACAGCCTGCGAGCAAGAAAACAAGCATTATAACTATCATCCATCGTTGCATTGTTAAGTTCCTTTCAAACCAAATTTGCCTAGCCTTAACCTACCCATATTTGGCAGCGGTGGCTAGTTTTGGGCAATTTTCGGCTTTTTAACAGGATTTAGCTGTAGCAAATGCCACAAACTGTAGCAAATGCCACATTCTGCGCAGGATTACAGCAAGAATTCTATAAAAAATTGTTTGCTAAACAGAATAAATTTACAATACTAATAACGATTGGCATCAAACTACGAGGCTATTTTATGGTTAAGGTTGTTCAGCAACGGCATTGGTTGTGGTTTGTGCTCAGCAGCGAGCTGATTATTACGGCGCTGCATTATCTGACCAGCGCCCATCTTTTGCCCTATCATTCGATTTATCGCAGTTTGTATTATGTGCCGGTTGGCGTGGCGGCGGTGATGTGGGGCCGTACATTTGGGCTAGGGCTGGCGCTCGTCACCGCATTGGTCTATTTGCCGCATGCCCATTGGCTTGATGCCCATGCCTCCAATAGCTTACTCGATAATACGCTGGAGATGGCGACCTTGATTGTGGTGGCAGGCTTGCTTGGCAGCTTAGCCGAGCGTGAACAACAAGCCCACAGCCGTGCTGAAGGCTTGCGAGTGTATATTCACGATGTGCTGGCAAGCCTGCCGGTGGGTGTTGCCACAATTGAGCAGCAACAGTTGAAGTTGCAAAATCCAACGGCGCAACATTTATTGCAGCCGACTCCAAGCCTTGCCCAATTGCCCCAAACCAATGGCTATAGCGAAATGCAACTTGCTGAAGGAGCGTTGGCGGTGCGGCGCTCGGACTTACATAATGTGGAGGGCCAGCCAATTGGAGCGGTTTTGGTATTTGAGGATATTCGTGAGCAGCAAGCGATCGCCGAGCGCATTCGCCAAGCTGAACGCATGGCAGCGCTCGGTCAATTGGCTGGCGGCCTCGCCCACGAGGCTCGTAATCCGTTGGGCATTGTGCGCGCCACCAGCCAACTCTTGGGCCATAAATTGGCCCAGCAACCACAATTGGCCCACTATACAAGCGTGATTAATAGCGAGGTTGATCGTTTGGATCGCTTGATTAGCTCGCTGTTGAACTATGCCCAGCCCCAAGCGTTGCAACGCCAGCCCTTGGCAATCAACCAATTATTAGCCGAATTTGTGGCTACCTGTGAGCCGCTGGCAGCAGAACATGGCGTTGCGTTGCAGCTTCGCCTCGATCCTAGTGAACCATGGATTGAAGCTGATCGCGATGCAATCTGGCAAATGCTGTTAAACCTGAGTTTGAATGCCCTGCAAGCAAGCCAAGCAGGGCAAACGATTGCTATCAAAAGCCTTGTTGCGGATCAGCTTGAAATTCATGTGCAGGATCAAGGGATCGGAATCGATCTGGCGATTCGTGAGCGAATTTTTGATCCCTTTTTTACGACGCGAGACGATGGCACAGGCATGGGTTTGGCCTTGGTTGCGCGCAGTGTTGCCGAACATGGCGGCACAATTAGCCTCGAAGCTACCCCAACCCAAGGCAGCTTAGCGCGCTTACGGCTACCACTATTGCGGCAAGGAGCACAAGCATGAGCAAGCGCGTCTTGGTAATTGACGATGAAGCAAATTTGCGTTGGGTGCTGAGCGAAGCCTTGAGCGACCAAGGCTATGAGGTAGCAGTCGCGGCCAATGCCAACGATGGTTTAGCGGCCATGAGCCATCAGCCTGCTGATGTGGTGATTCTCGATTTGAAATTAAAAGGCATGGATGGGCTGGCCACCTTGGCCCGTTTGCGTGAGCGCTGGCCTGATGTGGTGGTGCTAATGTTGACCGCCTATGGCACGGTTGCGAGCGCGGTTGAGGCCATGCAACGGGGTGCTGCCGATTATTTGCGCAAGCCCTTTGATTTGGAAGAAATTGGTTTTAAGCTGCAACGGGCCTTGGAGCGCGCCGCACTCCAGCAAGAAATTCGCTATTTGCGCCAAAGCCAACAACAAGCGACGATTGCTGGTTTAATTGGTAGCCATCCTGTTTGGTTGGCCTGTCGTGAGCAACTTGAGCGTATGATCGATCGCTTGCCATTGCTTGTATTGGTTGGCGAAGCTGGGGTTGGTAAGGCCCAACTTGGGCGGTATGCGCACGCAACGAGCCAGCGCCATAATGCGCCCTTGATTGAGCTTGATGGCGCGTTATTGACTGAGCCGATGCTCGTAGCTGCGCTGAATGAGGCTGGCCAAGGGAGTGTGCTAATTCGCCATGGCTTGGGGTGGCTCGATTGGCTTTTGGACCAAACCCTCCAACCGAGGATCATAGTGACCAGCCTTAAATTGCCTGAACAACCAGTGCCAACACTTCAGGTTCCTAATTTGAACCAACGCCGCAGCGATATTGGCTTGTTTGCCAAAGCTTGGCTTGAAGCGCAATCATTAAGTGCAGCAGCGCTCCAACAGCTTGAGCAAAGCCATTGGAGCGCCAATCTTCCAGAATTGCGTCATGTATTGGAGCGGGCGGCGTTGGCGGCGAATGGCCAAACGATTCAGCCTGAGCATTTACCGCATGATCTGGCCTTGGCTAGTGCCGAGCCAATTGCGTTGCCCGCAACAGGCCTGCAACTCGATTTAGTTGAGCGCAGTTTATTGCAGCAAGCGTTGCAGCAAGCCAATGGCAATAAAACCCGCGCCGCCGAATTGTTGGGCTTGTCGCGCCATCAATTGCTCTATCGGCTCGAAAAACATGGCCTCAGTTAGCCGTTAATCACTTCGCCACCATTGGGGTGTAAGATTTGCCCCGCCATATACGAGGCATCGTCGCTGGCCAGAAACACATAACAATTGGCGACTTCTTCTGGTTGGCCTGCGCGTTTCATCGGCACATCGCTGCCGAAGGTCGCAACTTTTTCAGCCTCGAAGGTTGCTGGAATGAGCGGAGTCCAAATTGGGCCGGGAGCCACGCCATTAACCCGAATGCCTTTTTCGATTAAGGATTGCGAGAGCGAGCGGGTAAATGCCACAATTGCGCCCTTAGTTGCTGAATAATCGAGCAATTGCGGGCTACCACGATAGGCTGTGACCGAGGTTGTGTTGATAATGCTGCTACCTTTTTTGAGATGGGGCAATACTGCTTTGGTCAGGTAGAACATGGCAAAAATATTGGTGCGGAAGGTGCGCTCCAATTGCTCGGCACTAATATCAGTAATCGATTCTTGCGGATGTTGCTCGGCTGCATTATTAATTAAAATATCAAGCTGGCCGAATTTCGCTATTGTTTGCTCGACGAGGCTTTGGCAATAAGCTTCATCGCCAATATCGCCCGCCGAGAGCAAGCAACGGCGGCCTTCAGCCTCGACTAAGCGTTTGGTTTCTTGCGCATCGTCATGTTCATTCAAATAGTTGATTACCACATCAGCGCCTTCTTTGGCATAAACAATCGCAACTGCCCGCCCAATCCCACTATCGCCCCCAGTAATTAAGGCAACTTTATCCTTCAGTTTGTCGCTGCCTTGGTAGCGGCGATCTTGGGCTTTGGGCTTGGGCTGCATTTCCGATTCGATGCCAGGCTGTTGATCTTGGGTTTGGGGTGGAAATTGCTGTTTTTTTTCTTCGTTTGACATAATCTTTATCTCCTTAACACATAACCACACTTCCCTGTGTAGCGAAGCAAGAAGCATACCAATTGCTGAAGCTGCTTCAGGCTTGCGATGGAGTGCAGCGCTAGTCCAATCGGCTAGACTTGCTTGGTTATGCTAGACGGGAGTCTTTGGCAATGAAAGCATTTGATCAATTGACTGAGCGCGGTCAGCACCAGCGGCGGCGACGCTTGGCCGAGGCAGCCTTGGCTGCGTTTGGCATCAAAGCCGAACAACTAACATTTATTAATCATGGCGAAAATACCACCTATCGGGTCAAAACTGCGGCAGGAGATGGCTCGCAGACTGGGTTTTATCGAACTGGCTATTATTTGCTGCGCTTACATGGCATCAACTACAACAGCGCTGCCGAAATTAATTCTGAGTTGCAATGGCTCAAAGCCTTGGCTGAAGAAGCTAAGTTGCCAGTGCCCTTGCCAGTTGCTGGCTTAGATGGTCATTATGTGCAAAGCGTGCAGATTGCCGAAATTCCCCATCGTTATAATTGCTCGTTGATGGAATGGCTTGATGGCCGTTTGCAAATCAATAATCCTACGCCAGCCCATTGCCAACAACTAGGGCTGCTCGTTGGCCAGTTGCACCAGCATGCCCAAAACTGGGTTTTGCCGCGCGATTTTCAGCGCCGCAGTTGGGATTGGGAAGGCCAATTTGGGGCTAATGTGAGCAATGGCGCTGATCATGCCACAGTTTGGGCGGCGATTCCGGCCCAACATCATCAACTTTTACAACAAACCATGGATGATTTTGCTGAAGTTGAACGGATGCTTGGCAAAGGTCGCGATGTTTATGGCTTGATTCATGCTGATCCACATTGGGGCAATATTTTATTTGCCGATGGTGCAGCACGTGCGATTGACTTTGATGATTGTGGCTTTGGCTATTGGCTGTATGATGTGGCGATTGCAGTGGGCCGTTGGCGGATCACCCCTCAGTGGGATGGTATTTGGCAGAACTTTTTGCAGGGCTATTGTCAGCTTCAACAATGGGACGAAGCCACCTCCAAGCTGCTTGATGTAATTATTGCTGCTCGCTGTACCAACGTGCTACAATGGTATGTCGGTCATGCAACCTACGATCCACTTTTTGCCAGCGATGTCCATGAGGTGATCGAAACTTTCACCACAAGGATTAGAACAATTTATCTCCATCCCCCACTTGCCCGCTAACTGCCCATAGTTGCTAGGCAGCTATATACCAACTGCGGTTATCCAAAAGCTACCCATGTAGATAGGGCCAACTGCATAGATTCAATAAGCGATTTTCGCGTTATAATCGTGCTACGTTTTACCTCTTCCTAACCATGAGAGAAGGGTTACTGAGTAGAGGTTTACACCAACGGACAAGGATGCATATGGCAACACAACAAAAGTACAAAAACATCCGACGGATTGAGAACGTCGAGGCCAATTCGTATGGTTGGTGGGTGCGGGTGAGGATCGATGGTGAATTGTTCAGCAAGTTTTTCAGCGACAATGCGTTCAATGGCTCTGGTAATGCGCTGCGCAATGCTTTAGAGTATCGCGATTCAATTAAGCGCGAACGAGGGCGCCCCCACATTGAAACGGTTGACCCTGATGTGCATTACAAGGGTATCAGCCGGATAGATCGTGAGATCAAACGGACACATGGCTGGTATGTGCGGGTGTTCTACAAAGGCCAACAACGAGTTAAGTTCTTCAGTGATATGCTCTACGATGGTCGCGAAGGCGCTTTGGCTGCTGCTTTGGATTTTCGTGACGAGGCCGAACGCGAGTTGGGCAAGCCACGGACTGATCGCCCGGTGGTTACGGTTAGTCGCCGCAATGCGACTGGCAAAATTGGCGTGACCAGAGTGCGCCGCAAGGATCGCAATCGCAAAGGTGAAGTCTATCTGCGTGATGTTTATGAAATAACTTGGTGTCCGCGCCCGAATGAAATTCATCGGACTTCGGTGTCGGTGCGCAAGTATGGCGAAGAAGAAGCTCGCAAACGCGCATTTATGATTCGCGATAATAAAGAGCGCGAAATTTTCGGCAAAGTTGTTTCGCAAACCCCCAGCGCCGAAGAGTTGGCAATACTTGATCATGACGAACTATCGACATAACCCATCACGTATTGGCTTGCGGCAGTACATGGTATTATTGCGAGAAACATGGCGGTGCCTTGGTGCATCGCCATCGTGTTGTTTTGTTGGAAGGAGCATCTATGGCACTGCTGCCCTCGATGTATATCCGCGATAGCGCCGACCACGTTGGCGAAGCGGTAAAACTTGCTGGTTGGGTCTATAACAAAACCGAAAAAGGCAAGTTGGTTTTTATTCAATTACGCGATGGTACCGCCACCATTCAATGTGTGGTGTTTAAAAAGAACGTCAGCGAAGAGGTGTTCGCTCGCGCCAAGGAATTAACTCAAGAATCGTCGTGCTATATTCATGGCACGTTGCGCGCCGACGAACGCTCAAGCTTGGGCTTTGAATTAGATGTGACTGATATTGAAATTGTGCATCTAACCCAAAATTACCCAATTACTCCCAAAGAGCATGGCACCCAATTTTTGATGGAGCATCGCCACTTGTGGGTGCGCTCGGCCAAACAACATGCCTTGCTGCGCATTCGCGCTCAAGTCATTGCCGCTGCCCAAGAATATTTGAATAGCGAGCATTTTGTGCGCTACGATTCGCCGATTCTGACGGCAACCGCCGCTGAAGGCACCAGCGATTTGTTTGCAACTGAATATTTTGATTTGGGCAATGCCTATTTGGCGCAAACCGGCCAGCTCTATGTTGAATCGGGCATGGCTACCTTTGGACGGGTCTATTGTTTTGGCCCAACCTTTCGGGCTGAAAAATCGAAAACCCGCCGTCACCTCACCGAATTTTGGATGATCGAGCCAGAATTTGCCTTCGCCGACCAAGACGATAATATGGAACTACAAGAAAACTTTGTTTCCTATATCGTTCAGCGCGTGCTTGATCGCTGTGAGGATGATCTCAAAATTTTAGAGCGCGATACCTCGAAGCTCGAAAATATTGTGCCACCATTCCCCCGCATCAGCTACGACGAAGCAATCGAAAAGATCAAAGAAGGCGTGGCTGCTGGAGCAACGGTCGCTCCCGATAATGCACCATTAGCGCCCTTGGAATGGGGCGACGACTTTGGCGCGCCTCACGAAACCTACTTGGCCAGCTTGTTTGATAAGCCCTTGTTTATCTACAACTATCCAACCAAGGTTAAAGCCTTCTATATGCAACCAGCTGAAGGCCGCCCCGAAGTGGTGCGCTGCGCCGACTTGATCGCGCCCGAAGGCTATGGCGAGATTATCGGTGGTTCGCAACGGATTCACGATGCAGAGTTGCTCGAAGCCCGTATTCGTGAGCATGGCCTTGATGTCGCCGATTACCAATGGTATTTAGATTTGCGACGTTACGGTAGTGTACCGCACTCTGGCTTTGGTATGGGCATCGAGCGTTGTGTTGCTTGGCTTGCTGGCACGCGTCATATCCGCGAAGCCATTCCATTCCCACGTCAACTCTATCGGATTTATCCGTAAGACTTGGGGATCGGTTGTTGGGGGTCGGAGATGGGGGATTTTGAAGCAGAGGGGTCAGGATTCAGGGGCTAGGCATTAAAACTATACTTTAATCCTAGCCCCTCATCCTTCGTGCTCTTCGTGTCCTTCGTGGATCAGTTGATTAACGCAGAGGCGCAGAGAACGTATAGCTGAGGGCTATGGGCTTTTGGATGATAATCCAATAAATCTATGGCTAAAATAATGTTTATTCGTGTAATTCGTGTAATTCGTGGCTAAAATAATCTTCATTCATGTGCTTCGTGCTCTTCGTGTCCTTCGTGGTTCCCTAAACCCTAATCCCTCATACCTTCGTGCTCTTCGTGTCCTTCGTGGATCATAACTGGCCCCTGACCCCTTGCCAAGAGATACAATTTAACCGCAAATGTAGCAATTGTTTGTTTAAGCGCAAGTTGCTTGGCCCAGGGCGAGTGCAACACAACCTCACCATAGTAGGCGCCTGCTAGCTGGCCATAAATTGCTCCGGTTGTATCAGCATCGTTGCCCAAATTAACTGCCAATAAACAGCCTTGCTCAAATGAAGTGCTGTGATAAAACGCCCATAATGCTGCTTCAAGCGTGCGTGGCACGTAGCCCAAGGCCTCGATTGCTGGTGGTTGGCGCTCACGGAATGAACCAGCAGCGAATTCGGCAATCTCAGGGCTAAGCGCATGCTGCTGCCAATAATTGGGCAATGGATGATAGTTGGCTGCTAAAAGCTGCGTTTTCGGCACGCCTTGTAATGCGCCAATAATCAAGCCAGTGAAATAGCGACAGGCATCGATCGCAATTTGATTGCCATGGGTGGTGCGTGAGCTAGCCGCTGCGTAGCTATCAGCCAATTGGGGATTATTGACATAAGCAAGCGCAATTGGTGCAATCCGCATCAACGAGCCATTGCCCGCCGACCAACGATCTTGGTCACCAGCATAGGCATCACCCGTTTGAATAAAATAGTTAATCGCCTCGCGAATGGTGCGCCCGCTATCGATATAGCCGCCAGTGCTGCTTAAATGGCCTGCTTTGAGCCAACGCCGATAGCGCTGCATTTGATCCACTGGATCAAAGCCTTTGGATTCGATTAAACTTTCAGCAAGGCAGAGTAGCATGGCGGTGTCGTCTGTCCATTGGCCAGGAGCCAAATTGAATACACCACCACCAAACATGTCGCTGATTGGTGCGAAGCTGCCTGGGCGCTGAAATTCTAAAGTTGCGCCGAGGGCATCGCCAATTGCTGCACCAACCAAGCATGCCGCATAGAGTTGCCACGGAATTGTTGCTTGTTGCATCATAATTCCAATTATCACAAGGATTAAGTTTTAACGCAGAGGCGCAGAGAATGAAGGATGAAATCAAAAGTCAAAAGCCGATAGCCTTACTTCGTGCTCTTCGTGCTCTTCGTGGTTTCAAGCCTTCGTGTGAAATTTAGTTCTCTGCGCCTCTGCGTTAAATTCCCCTAGGCTCTCTGTTCTATGTTCTTTGCTCTCTGTTCTTTGCTCTCTGTTCTATGCCCCAAACAAATAGCTCAAGAAACGTTCGCCAACTTTTTGTTCAACTGCTTCAGTATTATTGGCTTCTTCGCGAGCGAATTTGACTGCTTGTTGTAATTTGCTAATTCGTTCGAGCAATTCGTTAACGCGGCGAGCTGGTAATGCACCTGAGAATTTAATCGTGCGCCAATAGCCAACAATCACATCTTCATAATACACTTCAACTTGAGCTGGGTGCTTTTCGGTTGCTTCAGCCTTAACATGGTTACGGGGGATTTTCTTGGTGCGCACGGTTTGTACTGGCTCGGTTGCCCATGTATCGGTTGATTGATCAAGATTCCAGCTTTCGGCTGCATCAAGGGTTGGTAATTTACGCACAAAGGTTTGCAAATCAACTAATTGTTTTTCTAAAAAGAGCAAATAAGCAACTGGTACATCGCTGAGCAAGGTTTGGCCATCAACCACAACATCGGCTTTGGCAAGGCAATTGGTCCAATCTTTGGTTGCAGTAACATCAAATAAACGCGTTAAAATTGTGCTCGTTTGGCGAATAATTTCTTCAGCCCGCATTTGAACTTTGGTCGATTCTGGCGGTAATTGTTCACCTTCTTCATCTTTTGGTCGATAGGTGCGGCTAATCCCTGCCAAGAGCGCTTGTTTTTGCAATGCTTGATGAGCTTCGGTCAGCTCGGAAAATGAACGGCTTTTGACCCCTTTTTCGACCGCGATGATTTGATTTAATTTAGCCATTCTGCAATCCTTCAACTATTGATGAATTTGAATCTGCTGGCAGTATAGCCGATGTGCCTGCGCTTGAGCCATAGCCCTCAGACCGATTGGAATCCGTCGTTGGGCTTAATCCCAATAGATTGTTGGCGAGTTCTTCATAATCTTTGAACAATTATTTTCTAAACTAGCTTCAGCGATTTGAACAACCTTAACCATCAAAGGACGAGCGTATGCAGACGGCAACTAAGGCCAAAACTGGCAATCGAAGTAAAACAAACTATCTCGTCGATCTCGTGATCGGAATGAGCTTTTTACTCGCAACCGCACCCAACGCCACTGGCGAGCCAATTCATGAATGGCTCAGCATGGGTTTGTTAGTAATGGTGGTGGTGCACTTGCTCTTGCACTGGCAATGGATTGTGGCGATCACGAAGAAGCTTTTTGGCAACGTGGCATGGCAACAACGAATTAATTACATGTTAAATATTGGCCTGTTTATTGATCTGACGATCATCATGTTTACTGGCGTGATGATCTCCAAAACGGTTGTGCCCTTGTTGGGCCTGGAATTACCCATCAATATGACGTGGCGCAGCCTGCACGGGCTTGCTTCCAATGTAGGCGTAGTGCTGATAGGCTTGCATTTGGCGTTGCATTGGGATTGGATTGTGCGCAGCTCAAAGCGCTATCTGCTTCAGCCAATTGCCAAACGTCTGCACAAGCCAGCCACTCAATTAGCTACCAAGGAGCAATCATCATGAAATTATTGGGACGCATCGTTATTATCGCGCTGGCTGCGGCCTTGGTAATTGGCGGTTTGGTGGCCTTGGTGCCAAGTAGCGCGGCAGCTGGCTTTGCTGCTGGGCGGCCTGAACGCCAATTGACGCTTGAGGCTGAACAATCAACAACTGATCAATCGACTAACACAGCCCGACCTGAATTTGCTGGCCGCGAGCGTGGTGGCGATCATCATGAAGGTGGTTTTGTCCATATCATTCGCAATGCTGCTATCATGGCAATTATTATTGCGTTGGTGGCGTTTGGTATGCGCCGGTTGCGTCGCCGTCGCGATCTTGTTTGGCTCTAGCTGCTTGTTTGCACCCGTTGCGGGAGATTGGAAACGCCCAATGGCTCAAACAATTTTAGTCATCGATGATGAAGCAAAGCTGCGTGAATTACTCCGCAGTTATTTGCAAAATGAAGGCTTTAACGTTTTTGAGGCCAAAAACGGTCGTGAAGGATTATATGTGGCGCGTGAGGTTAAGCCCGATTTAATTTTGCTTGATATTATGATGCCCGAGCTTGGCGGGCTTGATTTTATGCGTGCTTGGAATAAAGAAGCAGAAACGCCAATTATTTTATTAACTGCCAAAATTGAAGACCACGATAAAATTATTGGTTTGGAACTGGGTGCTGATGATTATATTACCAAGCCATTTAATGCTCGCGAAGTTATGGCACGGGTGCGAGCGGTTTTGCGCCGAAGCTATAAAGCGCCAACCCAAGCCGATATGCTGCGCATCGGCGAGATTGTGCTCGAGCGCTCTGCTTGTACTTTGCTGGTTGGCGAGCAAATAGTCGACCTTACGCCCTCGGAATTTGAAATTTTGGCGACATTAATGGCCTCGCCTGGCCATGTATTTTCACGCTTAGATTTGCTTGATCGCACGTCGGGGCAGGCGTATGAGGGCTACGAACGCACAATTGATGTGCATATTCGCAATTTGCGCAGCAAAATCGAGCCCGACCCGAAAAACCCGCGCTATATCGAAACTGTCTATGGGGTTGGCTATCGCTTTGCCCGCCCGAAACGGCCTGAAGCATGATACTCCGTTCATTGACTTGGAAATTAACCATTGCCTTCTTGGGCGTTGGCTTGATTGGGGCCTTGGTCGTGGCCTTGTTGGCCCGCCAAAGTGCGCGCAACGAATTTGATCGTTTCATCTCTGAGCGCGATCAAACGGCCTTGATCACTGCCGTGACCAATTATTATGTGAGCCATGCCAGCTGGGATGGCCTAGAAAGCGAGATCAATCAAGCGCCCGATTTGGCCTTTTATCGGCGTAGCGCAACCCTGTTTGACCGTGATGGCAAGGTGGTTTTGGCTAATGGCCCGTATCTTCCAGGCGTGACGGTTGATCAAGCTATCTTGGATGCGACCCAACCGTTGACTGTTGCCAATCAAACTGTGGGCTATATTGCGTTTGGGATTATTCAAGGCGTGCAACCACCTGCCTTCAGCCCCGAAATGCTGACCAAAACTGGGCCATCGCCGGGCCAGCTTGCCTTTGATCAACGGATTACGTGGGCGATTACGATCAGTGCGATTTTTGCTACCAGCGTTGCCTTGTTGGTTGGAACGTTTTTGGCGCGGCGGCTAACCCGCTCGTTGCGCGAGTTGACGGTGGCAACCCAAGCCATGGCTGCTGGCCATTTGGAGCAACAGGTGGCGGTGCGTTCAAATGATGAAATTGGCGATTTGGCCCGTTCGTTTAATCATATGAGTGCCGATTTGAGCAAAGCTACCCATTTGCGTAAGCAGATGACTGCCGATCTTGCTCACGATTTGCGCACGCCGCTGAGCATTTTGCGCGGCTATGCAGAAGGCTTGCGCGATGGCGTTTTGCAGCCCTCAGAGATGATCTACACTGTAATTTTTGATGAAGTGACCCATCTTCAGCGCTTGGTTGACGATTTGCGGATACTTTCGTTGGCCGATGCTGGCGAACTCTCGCTCAATCGACGTTTGGTTGATCCAGCGGCATTGATGGAGCGCACAGTCTTGGGCGCGTTTGTCCAAGCTGAGCGCCAACAACTTGAGCTTAAGCTTGAAACTGAGGAAGGCCTGCCCTCGGTGGCGGTTGATACTGATCGCATGGCCCAGGTCTTGAATAATTTGGTTAATAATGCCTTGCGCCATACCAAAGCGGGCAGCATTAGCCTGATTGCCAAGCGCCAAGCGCAACAGGTGCAACTGATTATTCGCGATACTGGCAGCGGCATTGCTGCTGCTGATGTACCGCATATTTTTGCCCGCTTCTACCGTGGCGATAGCTCGCGCCAACGTGAAGATCAAGCCTCGACTGGCTTGGGTTTGGCAATTGTCAAAGCGATTGTTGAAGCCCATGATGGTCAAATCGAGGTTGAATCGACCGTAGGCGAAGGAACAAGTTTTAGCATTAGCTTACCAATTGCTTGACAACACGTGTATACTGTTTAGAACATATGTTCTTATAGTAAAGGGTGAGTACTATGCAAATCAAGATGACTAGCGTATTTGTCGATGACCAAGCCAAGGCCTTGAAGTTTTACACCGAAAATCTAGAATTTATCAAAAAGTATGAAGTGCCCGTTGGCGAATTTTTATGGCTAACCGTCGTTTCGCCCGAAGCGCCCGATGAAATTGAACTTGTGCTCGAACCAAATAATCATCCGGCAGCTAAAGCCTACCAAGCGGCGCTTAAAACCGATGGCATCCCTTGTTTGAGCTTAGCAGTTAAAGATATTGATGCAGAATATAAGCGCATGCAGGGCTTGGGCGTTGAATTTCGTAGCCCACCCACCGACATGGGGCCAACCCGCGCTGCGATCTTCGATGACACTTGTGGCAATTGGATTCAAATGTATCAAAGCTAATGGGGATCGGCTGTTGGGGGCTGGGGATTGGAGCCGCGAAGAACACGAAGCATGTGCATTATGGGGAATCGAACAATCTTCATAATCCACAATGCGAATTTTCGGTTATTGGGATTGGGGATTGGAACCGCGAAGAACACGAAGGCCACGAAGAATATGCATGCTGGGGAAATCGAACGATCTTCATAATCCACCAAATATATTTTAGGGGGTGCAGGGGGATGAAAACCCCCTGCGTTTCCCTCCGGCGGAGGGACGGAAGGGTGGCGAACGATAGAAGTGAGCATTACCATGCTTGAATATTGCCAAGGAAATTTATTAGCAGCTAAAACTGCGGCCTTAGTAAACCCAGTTAATTGTGTTGGATTAATGGGCAAGGGCTTGGCGCTCCAATTTCGCCAAGCCTTTCCTGCCAATTATCAAGCCTATGTCAACGCTTGTCGGGCTGGAGTGGTGAAGCTTGGCTCGATGTTTGTGTTTATTGAGTCAAGCGCTGAGCAGCCAATTACAATTATCAATTTCCCTACAAAGCAACATTGGAAGCAGCAATCGCGCTTGGCCGATATTGCGAGCGGCTTAGATGCCTTAATCACTGTAGTGGCAGCGTATTCGCTTGATTCGCTGGCGGTGCCTGCTTTGGGCTGTGGCTATGGCGGCTTAGCTTGGGCCGACGTTGAGCCACTAATCATCAAGGCCTTTGAGCGCGTGCCAAATGTGCATGTTCAATTGTACCCACCGCAATAACCAAAACAAACCACAAACCTTTATTGGAAGCACGCCTTGGGCGTGTTTTTTATTTTAATGGTGATCAGGCAAAATTTAACGATTAATTGCAGCTAATCTACTAACGATGATTAACGAAAGGATTATTAAGATGGCAAAGTCGCTATTGTATAGCCTTCAATCGTCACATTGTTGTGCTAGCCGCAGCCTCATTGTTGTTAGTCGTGAAGGCGGATTCATCACTCAAAATTGTACAAGCTGTGACAAACCCCGCGCAATCAGACCTGAGCATATTCCTAGTGCTCTATATACTCTTTGCTCAATTCCAATGCTTGTTAAGGTCGTTAATAAAAATTATGCCTATACTTGCCAGCGTTGTACAAATATTCATATGATCTACCAGTTAGTTCCAGCGTGGGAAGAATACTTTAAATATAACGGTTTTGCTATTCCAAATCTTGATAATTATAGCTTTTGATAATTGATATAACCATGAAAGGATTGATTGTAATGACTACTCAAGCTCGTCGAAAAGAAACATTTGCTAGTTATTATAAAGATTTTCTGCTGTATTTATGGAATAATGGTACACCTCGAACGATTATAAAATCACAAATCTATCAATTAGTTGGTGCGAGTGCGTATGGGAACCATAATAAACTGAGTTTAGCTCCTTGGGCATTAGTCGAAAATTGTAATAGTAATAAAGCTCGTTGTTTAAATCAGCGTGGAATCGAATTTATTCAAGGGCATTTACAAATTCCATTGACAATTGTGCGCGATGAGGCACAAATCTGGCGAGCTGACATGGGTACACGTTTAATCCATTTTCAGGATGTGGAATAAGTTTAATGGAGAGAGTGCTGCTTTTGTGCTATAAACGTTTGCAAAAGGAGCACTCAATTTATGCCTGCACAAATTCTTGATGTGGTGGTGGAACGCTTGCGGACGGTGGCTGGGGTCGAGGCTTTGGTGCTTGGTGGTTCGCGGGCACGAGGCACGCATCACGCCGAATCGGATTATGATATTGGGATTTATTATCGTAGCGCTTTGGATGTTGTGGCCTTGCAAAGCCATGCACAGGCGCTTGATGATTTGCAGCGCGAGCAACTGCTGACCGAAATCGGTGGTTGGGGGCCGTGGATTAACGGTGGTGGTTGGTTGACGATCCATGCTATGCCTGTCGATTGGCTCTATCGCGATTTGAACAAGGTTGAGCAGGTGCTGGCTGCTTGCCAAGCGGGTCAAGTGACAATTGATTATCAGCCAGGCCATCCGCATGGCTTTGTTTCGGCGATTTATCTGGCTGAAGTGGCGCTTTGCGAGCCCTTGTATGATCCCCATTCGAGCGTGGCCAACCTCAAGCAACAGCTGCACACCTACCCACCTACGTTACAAGCAGCATTCTTGGAGCGTTTTTGGGAAGCTGATTTTGCCCTCGCTAATGCGCGCAAAGCAGTGAAACACGGTGATTCGGCGTATATTGCAGGCTGTTGCTTTCGGTCGGTTATGGTCTTGACCCAAACACTTTTTGCGCTCAATCAGCAATATTGGATGAACGAAAAAGGATCGGTTGCGCTGGCAGGTGGATTTAAGCATGTGCCAACTGGCTATGATCAGCAGGTTGCGCGGATATTTAGCCTGCTTCAGCAGCAGCCCGAATCAATTGCCCAAGCCTTAGAGGAGTTAGAACGCTTGATTCGAGCAACAGCAGCTTTGTTGGATTAGTTGGCTTGCAAGCCCTCAGCAACTTGCAAGAGTGTCGTTTGATCAAGTTTGTAGCTCTCAACGGTGATAATTTGACCGTTTTCTTCCCAGAGAATTAAGTTAACCGAGACCGTTTCGAGATTTTCTTGATAGATTGGGCCTTCCGAATTTTTGACATATAACGGAGCTTGCTCGATATATAAACCTGGTTTATTGCGCACCGTAATTTGGGTGGTGCTGGCAGCGCCAACGCTTAAGGTGCTTCCCTCCTCAAGGCTGCGCACCCAAACAGTGATTGAATCGGCTGCGCTTTCATTGAAATAGTAGCGTCCACTGTAGCCAGGTGTGGCGACGTAGCCTGCTGGTAGGTAAGTAGCATCGAATGGGCTTGCATCGCTGAGCACTGGTGGTGCAGCGGTTGCCTGATTTGGAATTGGTGGCTCCTCGGTAGCTGTGAACACTTGTTCAGCTTTTGTAGGCCCATTATTCACGGTCAACCAACCAATTTGGTGCAAAATTTGGCTTGCATAGCTGCGTAATGGCGGTACTGCCACAGTTGCCACAACGAGCGCCATAACGAGTGCTAAGCCGATGCGCAATTTCGATTTCAACATAAAACCTCCATACAGTGGTTTGCGATTGCCAAGCAGCTGCTGTACTTGTTTGGCGGTAGCCGCCTGCTGCGTGCTGTTTGGCTGCAAACCGATTTGGCCTAACTGTTGAGCTAGCTGAAGTAGGGCTTGATGATCAGCGTCAGCGGACGATGGTAGTTGACCAGTGCTGAGCAAATGGTCAACATCAGCATTAAATTGCTGGATTTGCTTGTCGATCATTGTTCGTATCCTGTATTTGGCAACCATTGGCGCAGGCGTTGCAGGCTGCGATAAAGCATCACGCCTACATTGCTTTCGCTATGGCCGGTAATTTCGGCAATTTGACGATTGTTGAGGCCCACCCCAAATTTCAAGGCAATCACATCGCGTTCATGGGCTTTGAGTTTGCCCAAGGCTTGGTGCAGTTGCTGATGGGTTTCGCCGCGCACAGTATCGGCTAGCAAGTCGCTATTATCGGCAGCATGCTCACGAATAAAATCCAATGAGAGCCAACGTTGGCGACGTTGGCGCTGAAAATGGCTATCAACACAGTGGCGGGCGATGCCAAAAATCCACGCGCCGAGCGAGCCACGCTCAGGCCGATAGGTTTCGATCCGGGTCATTGCCCGTTCAAAGGTATGGGCAACGAGATCATCACTGATGCTCGGGTCGCGTACGCGATAGCCAATATAACGATAAATTGCCGGGTAATGTTGTGCGTACAGTTCGCCAAAATCAATTTGGGTTGTGCTTGTATCAAGCGTTGGTTGCTGAATCCTAATCATTACTGCCTCACTTATCTGACGCACTTAAACTACACTCAAGCAGCAAAAGTATTACAAGCAATGTTTAAATTGAGGGATCAGGGATGAGCAGTCAGGGGTCAAGCACGGATTGCATCTAGGCTATCGGCTATTGACTTCATCCCTCATAATTCATCCTTCTGACTTTTGCCTTCTGCCTTTTGACTTTTGATGGGTGTTCGGTAAGCTTTTAACCACGAAGAACACGAAGCGCACGAAGTTATATTGCTTTGTGGCTTATTGTATGGAGCATCAGCATGGCATATGTACTTGGTTATGACATTTCGACGACGGCGACCAAGGCCCTGTTAATGGATCAACAAGGCGCGGTGGTGGCAATTGGTCAGGCGACCTACGAGTATGCAACGCCGCGCCCGTTGTGGAGCGAGCAAGCGCCGCATTTGTGGTGGCAGGCTTGTTGCGAAAGCACCCAAGAGGTCTTGGCTAAAGCAGGCGTAGCAGCCAATGAAATTGTGGCAATTGGCTTAGCGGGCCAAATGCATGGCCTTGTTTTGCTCGATCAAGCTGGTGAGGTGTTACGCCCAGCCTTGCTTTGGAACGATCAGCGTACTGCTGAGCAGTGCGAGCAAATTACCCAGCGGCTTGGCGCCCAACGCCTGATCGAATTGACTGGCAATCGCGCATTAACGGGCTTTACTGCGCCCAAAATTTTGTGGGTGCAGCAGCACGAGCCAGAGCTGTATGCCCAAATTGCCCATATTTTGTTGCCCAAAGATTATGTGCGCTATTGTATGACTGGTGAGTTTGCCAGCGATGTTTCCGATAGTGCAGGCACGCTGTTGTTGGATGTGCGCAGCCGCCAATGGTCGGCGGAAGTAGCGCAGGCACTTGAGGTCGAGCTTGCGTGGTTGCCGCGTTTGTTTGAAGGCCCTTCGGTTACTGGCCAATTACATGCCGAGGCTGCCGCAGCTTTGGGTTTGGTGGCTGGCATTCCGGTCGTTGGCGGTGGCGGCGATCAAGCGGCTAATGCAGTGGGAACTGGCGTGGTTGAAGCTGGCAGCATTGCGCTAAGCCTTGGTACTTCGGGCGTAGTCTTTGGGGCAACAGCCAGCCCAATTATCGAGCCAGAAGGCCGCTTGCACGCTTTTTGTCATGCAGTGCCTGGGCGCTGGCACTTAATGGGCGTGATGCTGAGCGCTGCTGGTAGTTTGCGCTGGTATCACGATACCTTTGCCCCACAATTAAGCTACGATCAATTGCTCGAGCCTGCCGAACAGGTAGCGGTTGGCAGCGCTGGCTTGTTCTTTGCTCCCTATTTGACTGGTGAACGCACGCCGCACCCCGACCCCTTGGCCCGTGGTGGTTTTATTGGCTTGACTGTGCGCCATAGCCAAGCGCACCTTACCCGCTCGGTGCTCGAAGGTGTGGCTTTTGGGTTGCGCGATAGCCTTCAATTAATGAGCCAAGCTGGAATCGGTACCATTGGTGCGATTCGGGCTTCTGGTGGAGGCACGCGCAATCGCTTGTGGCGGCAAATTTTGGCCGATGTGCTAGGTGCACCCTTGGTTGGGGTGAGTACGACCGAGGGGGCTGCTTATGGTGCTGCTTTGTTGGCGGCGGTTGGTGCTGGCTGGTTTAGCGATGTTGATCAAGCAGTCGCGGCGACTGTGCGCTTGAGCGACCCTACCGAGCCAAGCGCCGACCAAGCGCGCTATGCAGAATTATATGCAACCTATCGGGCAATTTATCCTGCGTTGCAACCATTGTATCCAGCCTTGGCAGCAGCCGAAGCCTAAACCTATTAAGTTTGATTTGCGCTGCCTGAGCTTCAAGCAGCGCAGCTTTTTAATAGCGTATTTTGTTGCGATTGGGAATAATCATTAATACGATCATGCCCAAAACCCCTAAGATTGAGATTAAACCCAGCCATGGCGAATAGCCCTTGCTCTTGGTTGAAAAGCACCATGCAGTGACCCACGCAACTGTGCCAAGCACAAAAAAGATGCTCGAAACAATAGGATCGCTACTGCCAGCATTGGTATTGAGCAGCAACCCACCAATAATAATCGCCACAATACACAATCCAAAGGCAATATTCGAACGCCGTCGATCAATTTTGGGATCGGTCTGCAGTATATTCGGCACATAATAGGGCGCTTGCGGTTGATACTGGGCTTGGTATGGGTTTTGGCCATAGGGCGCTTGCGGCTGATACTGGCCTTGATTAGGATCTTGGTAGTTTGGTTGGTTGTTGGGTGGAGTTGACGGGTAGTAATTAGGCTGGTTACTCATCATTATTCTCCTCAAAAGACGAATGGCTGACTATAGCATTGTTGCGTTGCCAAACTAATCCCAGTTAGTGTTGATTGTAGGCGCTATCTTTTTCGGGACGATAGTTTGGGAGTTGGGGATTGGGTGTTGGGGATCGGGGATCGGAATTGAGAAAAGACATAGTGGGGTTTTTGACCACGAAGAACACGAAGAGCACGAAGCAATGAACATTATTTTAGCCACAGATTGCCCAGATTATTTTGATGACGTTCCCATAGCCCTTTATGTTCTGTGCCGCTGCGTTAAACATTAATGTGCGAAGCGCACGAAGGGCTATCGGCTATAGGGTGTTGGCTATTGGCTTTGATAACATTCATCCCTCATCCTTCATCCCTCGTCCCTGTGCCAATGGACAGGCCCTTGCTCCATCTTGCTATTGATCGTTTACCAGCTCTAACTCGTTATAGTGAAGGCTGCACATAACTTTGCTTGGGAGGCAATGATGTTAATTGGGGTTTTAGGTGCTGGCAAGGTTGGTCAATTATTTTGTGAATTGCTGGTTGAACGTGGGCATCAGGTTTTGTTGGCAAACTCGCGTGGTCCAGCCTCGTTGCAACCACTCATCGAGCAACTTGGGCCGCAGGTTACGGCGGTTACGCCAAGCGAATTGCAACAGGCTGAAATGATTATGTTGGTCGTGCGCTGGCAGCATATTCCAGCAGCCTTAGAGCCTTTGGCTGCTTATCAAGGCATATTAGTTGACGTAATCAATAATCGCTTTGGGCCAAAGTCAGGCGATTTTTACGATTTGGCTGGGCGTGGCTCAAGCGAAATTGTGGCTGAACTCTTGCCGCAATCACGTTTGGTCAAGGCCTTTAATCATCAGCCATTTGCCGATTTAGCCCATTTGCAGGCAACGCCAACGCCCAAAGCCTTGTTTGTGGCAAGCGATGATCCCGCGGCCAAACAGGTTGTGATTAAATTGATCGAAGCCTTGGGCGCAACTGCCATGGATTTGGGCAACTTGCGCGAAGGCGGGCGGTTGTTCTCAACTGGAACAGGGCCGTTGGCTGGCCATGGTCGGGTTTTGAGCGTGGCGGAGGCAGAGGCGATTTTAGCTCAGCAGTAGGTTTCGTTCGTAATAGCAGCAACCCCTCGTCCTTTTTTGGCGAGGGGTTTTTTAGTTTAGTCGGTTATCGATCGTAGTCGGATTTTTGTTTACATGGTGGTTTTTGATAAATTCGGAAATTTTTGCGCATCAGCACTTTAACTTCACGAGTTTTGATTGTGCCATGAATAGTTATAACCATACCTGTACATAGTGAATAAGTCGTTTGTTTAATTTGTGAGTTTTCAATCTCTGGTTGTGCTACTACAAGTTGAGTTGCAAAACTCTGCGCATACCATGCGAAGGTTTCGTCGATGCTGCTTGCGCTGGTAAAGCTGGCCTGATGTTGGTTTGATGTTTCGCTATAGCTTACTTGGCCGATTCGCTGCGGATATAGCGGGTAGGGCTGCCAATCAATCTTCCAATTATTGAGATCTACTCCAAAAATGATGCATAAAAGTATAACTCCCATACCGAGAATAATCCCGCCGCCGCCAATTATCTCAGAGATGGTGTGCTCGCGTAATGGCTTCATCTAAATCACCTTTATCAATTATTGGGCTATTTGAAACAACAAACATTGCTGATTGCTCTGGATATTTGACGCATTGTACGAGTCTACGAGTGATCAGGTGGCATGCCGTGCTGAGTCTATTAAGCTAATCTAAAGAATATGTCTCAAATCTTTTTCTAAAATTTTTAGTAAAAAAACAACTTGACATTTAGAGCAATTCTTCTATAATAAGCACAAATTTCAATAGCTCTTCAGTGAATTTCACGTTTGCGGGACATTTAGCGACTATGGCAGTGCTAAATCGGCGGTTATCGGCTTGAGAGACCGGTCTATCGCTCATAATAAAACTGCAATAGCCTCCAGGGAACTTATTTTCTTTACTAAAAAAAGTAGTTAATCTCCCACCTAAATGTTTGGCAACCACGACCCAGCATGCACCTGCTTGCTTCGACAACGGCATCAGAAGCACCTATCTAGCTAGCTTCTCGGTTGGAACAGGCTTGTGAGAATGATCAAGTTTGATTGTCTCTAGCTAAGGAGGCTCATCGACGATCGAATTAGCAACCCAAACGCTTAACATTGTAGTACGTCGTTTTGGATTCAATTTGCTCAAAGAAGAGGAAATTCCCATGGTAAAGAAGCCAAAAAACTTGTGGGGCCTGATTGCGCTCCTGATTCTCGTTTTGCCAATCCTCGCAGCCTGTGGCGGTGCCGCCTCAACTGCAACCACGACCGGTTCAACCCAAGCCACTCCTGCTAGCGATGCTTCAGCTACGACTGCCCCAACCGCTGGCACCGATGTCCAAGCTTCTCCTGCTAGTACCGATGTCAAAGATGTAACCGTCACCTTGCCTTTCCAACAAGGTGGGATTACCAGCCTTGACCATGCGTACTGGTCAGCTCAATTGTTTGTCTCACAAGGGGTTGTGTTTGAAGGCTTGTATGGCTACGATCAACAGTTGAACATCGTGCCAAAAATTGCCGAAAGCGCTACGCCTTCAGCAGATAACACAGTTTGGACGATTAAGCTCCGCAAAGATAAAAAATGGTCGAACGGCGACCCCGTTACCGCTAAAGATTTCTATGCTGCTTGGGTTCGCGCAGCTGGCCCAGAATTGAAAGATGCTCCAATGTGGGCAGGCATGATGGGCTATGTCAAAAATGGCTATGCTTTCAAAGCTGGTGCAGTTGGGGTTGATGAAGTCGGCTTCAAATTGGTCGACGATTACACCATCGAAGTTACCTTGAGCCAGCCGAATGCTGCCTTCATTAACTTCTTGCCAGTGATGAACGCCATGCCAATCAACGCCAAGAGCTTGGAAGCAAACCCCAGCGATTGGTTCGACCCCAAGAACGCTGTCTACAACGGCCCATACGTTGTTGAATCGTGGGTCAGCGGCGGCGATATTGTGCTCAAGCGCAACCCCAATTATGTTGGCGATGGCATTGGCAACGTAGGCACGATTGTGTTGCGCCCATACGCCGATGCAAACGCCCGCTTACAAGCCTTCGAAAACCAAGAAATCCAATTCACCTTCCTTGAAGATGCCAGCCAATTGGCCTACGCTCAAGGCAACCCCGACATCAAAGACAACATCAAGAGCGAAGAAAACCCAATCGTTTGGAAGGGTATCGAATACAACCGCTCATTAGATGCTGGTCCATTGCAAGATGTGCGGGTGCGCCAAGCATTTGCCTTGTCAATCGACAAAAAAGCCATCACCGACCAAATTTTGAAGGGCTTGGCTGTGCCAACCGACACCTTCAACAGCGATGTGCGAGTCAAGGATAAAGTGAAGAGCTTGAGCTACGATGTAGCCAAGGCCAAGCAATTGCTGGCCGAAGCTGGCTATCCAGATGGCGCTGGCTTCCCAGAATTGACCTTCTATGCTCCACCATCAAACGACCCCCAAATGCCTTGGATCGAAGCCGTCGTCAAGATGTGGCAAGATAACTTGGGCGTCAAGGTTGTGATTCAAAACAACGAAGGTCCAGTCTATTCAAACATCCAATGGGCAAACTACAACAAAGATATTCAACCAGGCTTCGCCACCCTTGGCGGCCCAATGAACTGGTTCCAACCACTCGACTTGACCTTGGCTACCAACCACATTTGGTATTTCATGGATTACAAAGAAGGTGGCATGGCCAAGTACGCTGAATATCAAACCCAAATTGATGCTGTGAGCAGCACCGAAGCCGTTGGCGATTGGGCTGCTTTGACCACCCGCGCCGAAGCTGCTTGGGCTAAGCGCCAAGAAATTAACAAAATCGAAGAGCCAGAAATGGCCAAAATCTCGGCGAAAGCTGCCGCTGCCCCAAGCTTCAAAGAGCAATGGGATGCAATCAACGAACGCTTTACCGCTGCTAAAGACGACGCTGAAAAACTGACCGCCTACAAAGATGGCTTGTTGTTGCTCTTGAAGGAAGAACAAGACTCAACGTGGTATGATTATCGTACCGACGAAAACAAACAAGCCCAACGCTTGATGTTGAAATTGGCTGGCCAAACCCTCGACGAAGCTTGGGAAACCTTGCCCGCAATTCAACAATTGGCAATCGACTCAGCGTGGATGATCCCCATCTACTACGACAAGTTGTACTACGCAACCGATGCACGCCTCTCAGGGATTGTGATTAACAAACTGGCTTGGGGCGGGATCTTCCAATATCAATATTTACAGTGGACTGAATAAGTTTGGCGCAACTGGCGGGTGTAGAACAACACCCGCCAGTTACCACCACTGCACGCATTCTTCCTGACACACGGCAGTAAGAGTTGATCGCCGGCTCTGCCATGATGGAATGCACTGTTGATTACTTGTCATTTAGCAATGGTAGGGTCGTTATGCGAGTCAATTTTATCTTCTTCTTACTCAAGCGCTTGGCGATGATGGCAGTCTCGCTGGTGGTGATTATTGCAATCTCCTATACCCTGCTTGCCAAAGCGCCTGGCAATTTTATGGATGTGCAGCGAGCAGTGGCCGCGATGACCACACTCTCAAACAGTAATAGCGAAACCTTCAAAATTCAAAAAGCACTCTTTGACGAACGCTATGGCCTCGATAAACCACTATATATGCAAATTTGGACGTATACCAAAAATGCGGTTACCTTCGATTTTGGCCCTTCGTTTCAAAGCCCAAGCATCTTAATCCAAGATATGGTGCGCGAACGCTTGCCGCGAACCTTGCTGATCGTTTTCCTTGGGATTGGCCTCGCGCTGATCGTTGGGATTCCGCTCGGGGTGATTGCTGGGTTCCGGCGCAATTCTTGGGTTGATTACATTGTGACTGGCTTTTCGATGGTTGGCCAAGTTGTGCCCGTCTATGTCTTGGCGATTGTGCTGATTCTGATTTTCTCCGGTCAGGTTTGGAAGATTTTGCCCAATGGGGGCTGGGATACGCCGTTTCCGACAATTAAACAATTGATTTTGCCAGTGCTTACTTTAGCGCTAGGGCCAATTGCTGGGATTGCGCGCTTTACCCGTAACCAAGTTGCTGAAACCATGAGCCAAGAATTTATTCGCACTGCACGCTCGAAAGGTATTTCTGAACGCCTCGTGATTATGCGCCACGCGCTACGCAACTCCTTGATTCCTGTGGTAACAACAACTGCGCCCCAAATTGCCTATGCGTTGGTTGGCTCAGTTTGGATTGAAAATATCTTTCGGATTCCAGGGATTGGCCAATTGTTTGCCACCGCGCTTGGTGCCCGCGATTACCCATTGGTGATCACCAGCACGGTTATTTTGGCCCTTGGGGTGATGTTGGCCAACCTTTTAGCCGACATCCTGTATAGCATCCTTGATCCGCGGATTAAGCTCGAAGCCTAATTTGTTGCACGCTAGTCTCAAAGGAGAGCTTGTATCATGGCAGTTAATCAGCTTTCACAACCCCAAACCCAAGATGAGCTTCCGGTTGCGGAATCGCTGCTCAAGGTGTTTTGGCGGCGCTATCGCCGTAATACCATGGCCTTGGTTGGCTTAGTTTTGGTCATCCTTTTTGTCATCATCGCCATTTTCGCCCCATTAATCGCGCCCTATCACTATAATGATCAGAATTTGGCTGCAACATGGCAATTGCCTTCCAGCGAACATTGGTTTGGAACTGATGATGTTGGCCGTGATCAATTAAGTCGGATCATTTATGCGGTACGGACGGCAGCGATTGTTGGCTTAGGCACCTCGATTCTTTCGCTGATTATCGGGGCAGCGATTGGCTCAGTCTCGGGCATGCGCGGTGGCTTAGTTGACACCTTTTTGATGCGTTTGGTTGAGATTTTCAATTCGTTTCCTTCAACCTTGTTGGCGATTATTTTGGCAACGACCCTCGGCCAAAAAGTAACTACGATTGTGATTGCCTTGGCGATAACCAACTGGGCTGGCTATGCGCGGTTGATTCGCGGTCAAGTGCTTTCGCTCAAAAATCAGGAATATGTGCAGGCTGCCCGCACCTTGGGGGCAAGCGAATGGCACATTATTACCAAATATGTGCTCCCCAACATTCTTGGCCCAATCGCGGTGGCGCTGAGCTTTGGGATTCCCTACGCCATGGTTGCCGAAGCTGGGCTTTCGGTCATTGGGGTTGGGATTCGGCCACCAGAGCCATCGTGGGGCAATTTGATTAACTTGGGGATCAACAAAATGCGTGGTTTTCCCCACTTGGCAGTTTGGCCAACCCTTTTGTTTAGTCTCACGCTCTTAGCCTTCACATGGTTTGGCGATGGCTTGCAAGAAATCTTCAACACGAAAGGGGAACGCTAATGAGTGCGCCATTGTTAGAAGTCACGGATCTCAAAGTTGAGTTCAAACGGCCTGGTGGCGTGGTGCATGCGGTCAACGGGGTGAATTTTACGCTTGAGGCTGGCCAAAGCCTCGGCATCGTCGGCGAATCAGGCTCGGGCAAATCGGTAACGATGCTTTCGTTGCTTGGTTTGATTGGCCGCACCGGACGGGTTGTCGGTGGCTCGGCGGTGTTCAATGGGGTTGATTTGGTCAAAATGGCGCCGCGCGAGTTGCAAGATGTGCGTGGTCGTGATATTGCGGTGATTTTTCAAGACCCAATGACCAGCCTCAACCCAATTATGAAGATTGGCGCGCAGATTACCGAAAGTATGCGCATGCGCAAAATTTATTCACAAGCAGAAGCCAAAGAACGGGCGATTGAACTGCTGGATCGGGTCGGGATTCCCCAGCCTGCCAAGCGGCTCAACGATTATCCATATCAATTCTCTGGCGGCATGCGCCAACGGGTGATGATTGCCTTGGCTTTGGCGCTCAAGCCCAAATTGCTAATTGCCGATGAGCCAACCACAGCACTTGACGTAACCGTGCAAGCCCAAGTGCTGGATTTGCTCGAATCGTTGCAGGATGAAACTGGCATGGCCATGATTATCATTACCCACGATTTGGGCGTGGCCACCAACTATTGCGATAAATTGGCAGTGATGTATGCTGGCGAAATTGTCGAAATGGCGACGGTTGATCGCTTGGTTGAGCACACAGCGCACCCCTATGCCTTGGGTTTGCTCAACAGCACTATGGAAATTGGCCATGGCAAAACTGCCATCCAGCCAATTCCTGGCAACCCGCCAAGCGCCTTGAAAGTGCATACTGCTTGCCCGTTTGCGCCACGCTGTAGTTTCAAAACCAGCGTTTGCCAAGAGCGCAAGCCCGAATTAGCCACAATCGAACCGAATCACCTGGTTGCTTGTTTCCACGCCGATGAGGTGGTGAAGGCGGCGCAACAAGGTGATGCAGCAGCAGCGGAGGTGATGCTCAATGTCGCTCAACCAATCCACGCCTGAAACAGGCCAGCCCTTACTCAAAGTTGAGGGCGTTTCCAAATATTTTATGCGCGACAAAAGCCGCTTTGCCGCAGTCGAAGATGTTTCCGTAACCCTGAATGCTGGCGAAACTTTAGGCATCGTCGGCGAATCTGGGTCGGGCAAATCGACGCTTTCGCGCTGTATTATTCGCTTGTACGATCCTGAGAAAGGTCGCATTTTCTTCGATGGGGTTGATTTTACGTCACTCTCGCCCAAAGCCTTGCGCACCAAGCGCCGCAATATTCAGATGATCTTTCAAGATCCATTGGCCAGCCTCAACCCAATGATGACCGTGCATAGCGCGATTGAAGATCCGATGTTAATTCATAATGTTGGTTCTGCGCGCGAACGCACCAAGCGCGTGCACGAGTTGCTCGAACTGGTTGGGCTCGATGTTGGCGCCGCCAATGCGTTCCCATTTGAGTTTTCTGGCGGCCAGCAACAACGGATTGGCATCGCCCGCGCCTTGGCCTTGAATCCCAAATTGTTGATTTGTGATGAAGCTGTGAGTGCGCTCGATGTTTCGATTCAGGCCCAGATTTTGCGCTTGCTGCAAGATTTGCAAAAACAATTGGGCTTGGCCTATCTGTTTATCTCGCATAATTTGGCTGTGGTTGAGCATATGAGCGACCAAATTGCCGTGATGTATCATGGCAAAGTTGTTGAATATAATACAGCTGAGGAAATTTTTCGCGCACCCAAACAAGAATATACCCGTAATTTGATTGATAGTGTGCCGAAAATTCCGCGCTCGGATACGATGCGCTTCAAACGCCCGCGCCTCAATAAGGACGCAGCCGAAGCCAAATAGTTTGTCGTTCAAACACGAAGCCTTGGTTGCTTCGTGTTTTTTTATGTGAGGAATAATTATGACAACGTTGTCGAACCCACAAACTGCAATGAGCGATGCGCGGTTTGCCAAATTGGCACGGGGCATCAATTTGAGCCATTGGTTTGCCCAAGATTATAGCAACCAGTATAGTTTGGAGCATTTGCGCAATTACAATAGCGAAGACGATATTGCGCTGCTAGCCAAGATCGGTTGTAGCCACCTGCGTTTTACGCTCAACCCAATTTTGCTGTTGGATGAAAGCAACCCAAGTGTGTTGAATCCAATCTATTTGGCCGAAGTTGATCGCGCAATCGATCTGATGTTGGCGCATAATTTGGCAGTCATTGTCGATTTGCATCCCGAGGACGATTTCAAGCAGCGCTTGTTTAACTCGCCAAGCTTGGTCAAAATCTTTGCTAGTTTTTGGCAAGCGTTGGCGGCGCATTTGGCCCAGCGCGATCCAGAAATGCTCTTTTTAGAGGTTTTGAACGAGCCAGTTGTGACCGATGCCCAACAATGGGCCTTTGTGCAGGCTGAATTATTGGCCGCAATGCGCGCTGGTGCGCCCAACCACACCCTGATTGCGACTGGCCATAAGTGGTCGAGCATTGCCGAATTGATTGAACTTGAACCTTTGGCTGATCCAAATATTATTTACAATTTCCACTGCTATGATCCACATACGTTTAGCCATCAGGCAGCAACCTGGGGTTCGCCCTATTGGCAACATCTCGAATATTTGCCCTATCCATCAAGCCCTGAAGCCTTAGCACCGATTGTTGCCAACATTCACGATGAAGTTGCGCGTGAGGCTGCTTTGAGCTATGGCGAAGAGCGCTGGAACTGCGCGGCGCTGCGCGAGTGGATTGGCCAAGCAGTGGCGTGGGCCGAAAAGCATCAGGTGCGTTTGACCTGCAACGAATTTGGGGTTTATCGCTTCAAGAGCAAGCCTGAAGATCGCGCTGCATGGTTGCACGATCTGCGCAGCGTGCTCGAAGAATTCAATATTGGCTGGACGATGTGGGACTATGCTGGCGGATTTAGCATCGTGAATCACGCCAATGGCCAGCGCGAAATCGATGCGTTGACAGTTGAAGCTTTGGGCTTCAATCATGAATAGAGAACATTTCCTTATATGAATCGTGCCATGCTGGTTTTATCACTTGATGTATTCTGCCCACGATATGTCCTTGAGGGGGTGCAGGGGGATTAAATCTCCCTGCGTTTCCCGCCTTGAGGCGGGACGGAAGGGTGGTGAAAACAAACCAACAATTAATTACTAACCAAATACATGCCAGGAGCGTCGATCAGGCAATTCAAACCATAACTTTAGCCAATTTGCCCACTTGATCTTTATCAAAAGCAGCATAAGATAAGCCAATGGATTAGTCCTATGTAGAGGAGGATCGATGATCCATTCGACCTATGCAGAGGTATTTAATCAGCAATTCGTCCAAGATCCCTTCCCAACCTATGCTGCACTCCGTACCGAAGCCCCTGTTCACCGCATTACCCTACCCGATGGCCGTGGTTTATGGATGATTACCCGTTTTGAAGATGTTAAGGCCGCGCTGAAAGACCCACGTTTTATCAAAAATTGGCGCAAAGTGCTTACCCCTGAAGAGCAAAAGCTCATGCCCGTGATGCCTCCAGTCGTCCAATTGTTGTTCAAACATTTGTTGGCGATCGATCCGCCTGATCATACGCGGATTCGCGGCATGGTGCATAAAGCCTTTACGCCCCAATTGGTCGAGCAACTGCGGCCACGGATTCAGCAAATTGCCGATGAGTTGCTTGATGCCATGCTGGCTGGGCCACGCAGCACCGATTTGCTCACCGCTTATGCCTTTCCCCTGCCATTAACCGTGATTGCCGAATTGTTGGGCATACCATTAGATCAGCGCGAGAAATTTCGCTATTGGTCGGGCTTGGTGGTGACTGTCGATCCCGCACCAGATCGCTTTACGCGCATGGCGGGCGAGATGGAAGAATTTGGCAATTATCTGCGTGAGTTATTTGCGATAAAACGGGCCAATCCGACCAACGATTTGACCAGCGCTTTGGTGCAAGTTGAAGAAGCTGGCGATAAACTGACCGAGCAAGAAATGTTTTCGTTGGTGTTTTTCTTGTTGATTGCAGGCCACGAAACCACCGTTAATTTGATTGGCAATGGTATGTTGGCGTTGTTGCAACATTCTGAGCAATTGAAATTGTTGCGCGAAAATCCCGACATGATTCGCAACACCGTCGAAGAATTGCTACGCTTCGATAGCCCAGTTGAAACCTCAACCCTGCGTTGGGCGCGCGAAGATGTTGAATTTGCTGGAGTAACGATTCCGCGGGGTGAGCAAGTGCTGGCCGTAATTACCTCAGCGAATCGTGATCCGAACTATTTTGTCGAGCCTGATCAGCTTGATATTACGCGTAGCGAGCACAACCATATTGCCTTTGGCCATGGCATTCACTATTGTTTGGGCGCGCCATTGGCCCGCCTCGAAGGCGCAATTGCGATCAATTCGTTGGTGCAACGGTTGCCAAATTTACGTTTGGCTGTGCCAGCCCAAGAGCTGATTTGGCGGCCTGGCATGCTGATTCGCGGCATGATCGAACTGCCGGTTGAGTTTTAACAAGTAATGCCGTCGAGTTGAATGCTCGACGGCATTACTTGTTTCTTATTTGCCAACTACTGGTAAGAAGCTTGGCATGCCAAGCTGCGAACGAAGTAGCAGAACAGCGCTACGTGGTTGGTCGGCGCTTGTTTGCGCTTTAACCCAAACCTGATCGCTGCTCGGGTTTTGGCCTGCTGGCAGATCGACGCGTAGCGTGATCGTTTGGCTGGTGTTTGGCCCAAGGCTGCTTGGCACGGCGCTGGTGAGCGTGGTTGGCCATGTATTGCCTGTGAGGCTGAGGCTAATCGGCACGGTTTGTTGGCTAAGATTGCGCAAAGTTAATGTGTAGGTAATGCTGTTGCCACTGATGCTGCCTTGCTCAGTTTGTGGCGTGGTTAAGCTCAGCACGCTCGATTGCACTTCAACATCGCTTGCTTTGACAAAGCCAAAGCGATGATTGAAATTGATTTGATAATACTTGGTTTGGCCGCTCACCACGACGTGTGAACGTGGATCAAGCGTTGGCGTGTAGACTGGTGATGAGTAGTAGGTGCTGGTGTACAGTTTGGTCGCCACCACCACGTTATCAGCAGGCAGGGTGTAAATTGGCGTAATTGCTTGCGGCGTGATGCCTTGTGGATAGGCGGCTGCCTCAGGATAGGCCCGCCCATAGACCGGAATGCTGGCTTGGCCAACTTTGGGCCGAACTTTTAGCCCTTGGCCAGCAGTGGTGTTCACGCCATTTGGGTTGTAAAACCATGCCTTTTGACCGCCAAAATAAATTGCTTGCCACGCGTCTTGTTGCCCAGCCACAACATAGGTTTGACCAGTAACCGCTTTATTGGCCCAATTATTGGCGTGGGTTGGCGTTGACCCAATGTATTGATTGCTAATTAATGGCGCGTTGGCGTTAGGCTGGGTGTGTAAATAGACAAAATTAGCGCTTTGGGTTGGCACAGCGCGACAATCATTGCTGGTGTAGCAGTAGGTCATGGCTGGCATGTTGGTTGCAAAATCAGGGTTGATCGTTACCAATTGTGGGTCGGGATTGCTGATTTGGGCGGGGCCGCCACGCACTAAATCCATATAATGCGCCCAATCCCAAAACGGACCTGGGTCCCAGTGCATGCCTGCTTGATGCTGTGGTAGCGGGCCGGGCAATTCATCGTGGCCGATAATATGGCTGCGATCAAGCGGAATTTGGTATTTATCGGCCAGATAGCGGGTGAGGCGGGCCGAAGCTTGATACATTGCTTCGCTATACCAGCTTGCGCCTTCGATTGCATAACCTTCGTGTTCAAGCCCAATCGCATGGCCGTTCACATCCCAATTGCCTGCGTGCCATGGCACATTCTTGTTCTCGACCATTTGAGCAATGTGGCCATCGCTAGCGCGAACGACATAATGCGTCGAGGCCTTGGTTAATGGGTTTTGAAACACATTTATGGTCTGAGTATAAGTAATTTCGGTGTCGTGAATCAAAATGTAGCGATAATCCAAGCCATCAGTTGGGCGATTGGCTAAATCGTAGTTGCCATAATTGCCACGATTGTTGGGGTCGTTCAAGGCATAGGCAGCAGGAATAACTTCGCAATCAAGCGTCACTGGGCAATCCAAGGGAAAATCATCGCTCTGCAAGAGTGGCAAATTGGCGGCGCTTTGACGATTGAGCGTAACTGCCTGTGATGCAAGGCTCAGCTGTTCACCATTTTCAAGCCGACGGCTGGCGCCTTGTTGTAGGGTTGCATATACCCGATCAGCGAAGCCAAAGGCGGTCGAACGCTCCTTGCTGCCACTATACAAAACGACAGCACCATACCAATCGGCTAGGTTGGTTGGCAATTTGGGGTTGATGCTGCGGCTATATTCCGCCAGCAGGGCCGCGCCACCACGAATATTCTGTACTGGATCGTTGATCAAATTGCTGGTTGGTTGATCAAGTAATGCGGCAGCTTGGGCGAGGGTTTGAAATTCGGCAGGCTGTGCAAAGGGTGTAGCCCAATCAAGCCCTTTGCTCGCCTGCCAATGGTCAAGATCGATTTGGGTTAAGTGCATAACCCCGTAGCCGCCGCTGGTGCTTGGTTGGCCTGAATGATGCTCCCAGCGCGAAAGATTGTAGCTCAAGGCCAACAGCAATTCGCTTGGCACAGCAAACTCGGCAGCAGCCTGATCAAAGGCAGCTTGCAGCGTCGTTGGAGCGGGTGTTGGCGCGTTGGCGAAGCTTGGTAGCGGCAGATAGCCCGCTAGCAGGCCTAAAACCATAACAACGATCACGATTCTTGATCGTAACCACAATCGGTTCATCATGAATTCCTCAACAACTAAAAGACCCTACTCATGCAATTAAGTATAACTGTTAAAATCAATTAATAACTGAGAACTTATTGAGGAGTTTTGATCCACGAAGGGCACGAAGCGCACAAAGAGCTGAAACCGCGAAGGGCACGAAGCTGGTGAACAAGAATTCTGGGGATTAGCAATTGCAATAACAATTCTATAAACGAAGATTAGGGGGTGCAGGGGGATGAAAACCCACTGCGTTTCCCTCCAGCGGAGGGACGGAAGGGAGGAGAAACACAAAATCAAACATAGGGATAGATTACGAACGATCCAAACATCTATTTTTAGCCACGAATTCCACGAATAGTTATTGTTGTAGCCACCGATTGCACAAAGTACTGTTTTATCTGCCAAAAGCCTATATCATTTGTATCTGATTCAAGGGTTGACTTGGAGTTCTTAGCGATCTTCGTGGTTTCGTTGCCTCATCCCTGACCCCTAATCCCTCGCCCCTGACTCCTAATTGCCATTGCAACTGATAAAAAAGAATGCCATAATTGACCATTCTTGCGCTGTAGGAGGCTGTTTATGACCATCTATCAGCATACAATTCGCCAAAACCGTTATCAATTCGATTCGCTTAAAACCCTGTTGGCCAAGGCAACCCCTGAGCGTTCAGGTGATGCTTTGGCTGGCTTGATCGCTGCCAATGCAGAGGAACGAGTGGCGGCGCAATGGTGTTTGGCTGATCTGCCATTAACCACGTTTCTCAACGAAGTAGTGGTTCCCTATGAAGCCGATGAAGTTACCCGCTTGATTATCGATAGCCATGATCAACAGGCGTTTGCGCCAATTCGCCATTTGACGGTTGGTGGTTTGCGCGAGTGGTTGCTCGATTATCGTACTGACAGCCAGCAGTTGGCGGTGGTGGCGGCTGGTATTACGCCTGAAATGGCGGCGGCAGTTGCCAAAATTATGCGCAACCAAGATCTGATTGCGGTTGCTAAAAAATGCCAAGTCATCACCCGCTTTCGCAATACCTTGGGCTTGGCAGGCCGTTTTTCCTCGCGCTTGCAGCCCAACCATCCCACCGATGATCCGCAGGGCATTGCGGCGGCAATTTTCGATGGTTTGCTGTATGGCTGCGGCGATGCAGTGATTGGGATTAATCCGGCGACTGATAGCCCGCAAGCCATGACTAGCCTCTTGCATTTAATTGATGAATTACGTCAGCGCTATGCCATGCCCGTGCAATCGTGTGTGTTGGCCCATGTCACCACCGCCTTGCAGGTGATCGAGCGTGGCGCTCCGGTTGATTTGGTGTTTCAATCGATTGCTGGTACCGAGGCTGCCAATCGCAGTTTTGGCATCGATTTGGCGCTGTTGAACGAGGCCAATCAAGCAGCCCGTTCGTTGGGTCGAGGTACTGTTGGCAATAATGTGATGTATTTTGAAACTGGCCAAGGCAGTGCGCTTTCGGCCAATGCTCATCATGGCGTTGATCAACAGACTTGCGAGGCGCGGGCCTATGCTGTGGCGCGAGCTTTTGAGCCGTTGTTGGTCAACACAGTGGTGGGTTTTATCGGCCCCGAATATCTCTACGATGGCAAGCAAATTACCCGCGCCGCCTTAGAAGATCATTTTTGTGCCAAATTGTTGGGCCTGCCGATGGGCTGCGATGCCTGCTATACCAACCATGCAGAGGCCGACCAAAACGATATTGATAACTTGCTCGTGCTCTTAGCGAGCGCTGGCTGTACCTATGTGATGGGTGTGCCTGGCGCTGATGATATTATGCTGAATTATCAAAGCACTTCATATCATGATATTCGTTTTGTGCAAAGCAGCTTGGGCCTGCGGCCTGCGCCAGAGTTTGAAGCATGGCTGCAACAGCTTGGAATCGTCGATCAAGCAGGCTTGTTGATTGCCAATGAGCGCCATCGTTTGTTGCAATCAGCCGCTCAGTTGGGAGGATTGTAATGGCCGAACAACCAGAAAGTGCGCAACTTTGGCAACGCCTGCGCCAATTCACCAATGCGCGGATTGGGCTGGGCCGAGTTGGTGATGGCTTGCCAACCAAAGCCCATTTGGCCTTTCAACAAGACCATGCCTTGGCTCGCGATGCAGTCCATGCCCACGTTGATTTTGCGGCGTTGGCTAGCACAGTGCAGGCTGAATTCCCACACATTCTCAGGCTCAAAAGTGCAGCTGTGGATCGTGCTAGCTATCTCAAGCGACCAGATTTGGGCCGTATGTTGGATGCTGATTCGCGCCAACAGCTTGCGACATTGCAGTCTGCCCCAGCGACTATAGCCTTAGTGGTTGCTGATGGTTTATCGGCGGTGGCGATTGAACGCCATGCTGCGCCATTGCTCAGGTTGATCAAGCAACAATTGAGCGAGCTTGGTTGGTCGCTGGCGCCGTTGAGCTTGGTTGAGCAAGGACGAGTGGCGATTGGCGACGAGATAGGCGAATTATTGGGCGCCGAGTTGGTCGTAATCCTGATTGGTGAGCGGCCTGGCTTGAGCGTAGCCGATAGTTTGGGCATCTATTTAACCTATGCACCGCAGCGTGGCCGCACCGATGCTGAACGCAACTGCATCTCCAACATTCATCCCCAAGGCCTGAGCTATGCAGCGGCTAGTGAATTATTGGTTTATTTGTTGGGCCAAGCGCGGCAACGGCGTTTAACTGGGGTTGGCCTGAAAGATGAACGTCAACGCCTGAGCCAGCCCACAAATTCAAGCCTTGAATAACCTTAGTAGAAAATGTCAAATGTTGCGACCGTCAGTTTGCTATGCTGCTGCCATCATAAAAATGTTCTTGAGCGGGTTGATCGTGCTTGGGTTGGCCCAATTTTGGCAGAGTAAGCCCGTTGCCGCCGATAGCGTTGTGGTTGGGACAGGCACGCCCGCCAGCTTTTTCCAGGTGCACAAGCAGCTAGTGGTACGCTAAGCTTTAATTGTGGCCCGAATCCACCCACCATTGTGCTCAGTAGCCAAAAAGTGTTGCACGATGGCGCTTTCTGGCGGCAATACCACGCGGTTTTTTTGGATCAGCCAACAGGCGCGGGTCGAAATTCAGCGCCTCACCCTGAGCATTGGCTTTGCAGCGCATAGTGGGGCAATTTTTGCCGAGCCAAAGCTCTATTTTTTGCCACAGATTTTTTTGATTCGGCTCTTGCCACCTCATAGCCTCATCCCTTCGTGCAATTCGTGGAATTCGTGGCGAAAAAATGTTACGAGGTTTAACGCAGAGGAGAATAGGCATCGGATGTCAGGGGCTAGGAGTGATATATCTTTAACCTGACCCCTAACATCCTGCTGCCTGAACTCTTAACGGATCAACTGCACTAGGCTTGTGTGAGGGCCTGAAGCTGCGCCGCGAATTGCTTGGCTTGGGCTCGGTTGGTCGTTTCGAGATAATTGACATAAGCATTTAGTAAAACCAAGGCTGGTTGGGTTTGGCCTTGTTGCCACAACACCTTGCCCAAATGCCAGCCAGCCAAATGGAAAATTGCTAGATCGTTGCGGCTTTGAGCCAATTGGCGCGTGCGTTCGAAACAGGTGATTGCCGCAGGCAGTTGATTCAATTCGACATAACGCAAGCCAACTGTGCCAAGTGCATAGCCTTTGCCAAAGCCATCAGCCTCGTTGGTTGCTGGCTCGTTGGCCTGATCAGCATAAATGTGCTTCGTTAGGGCCAGTTTTTGTTGATAATAGGCAGCAGAACCTTTGGCATGGCGATTGTGGCGATAGCCCCACATCCAGCGGCTCCAGCGCAAACTCATAATCACAATAATATCGGCGATGACATAGCACACAAATGCGCCGACTGGCGGATTGGTCGTGTGTAGTAGCCCGTTGAGCGGATTGAGATCCCAGCGCCAACAGCCAAGCCATGTGCCCATTAGTTCGATGTACAGCACCAGAAAGCCCATGATCAGGTGCAAAAGCTGCGCCCGAAAGAGCAGCAGAATGAGGCTGAAAATAAGGCCAAAAATCGCGCTTAGGCTATCATCAAAGAGCAGCCATGCTCCAAGAAACAGGCTTGCATGGCCGAGCAACAAGCCCCAACGTAGGCGCTGCGCGTGTTGCTTAACCCAAGCCAATTCGCTGATCTGCAGGCCTGTGCCGAGCAAAATTGCATGGCCAAATGGCACATAGATGGGAATTGCTACAAATTTATAGGTATAGAGTTCAAGTAGCAAGCTAAAGACATATTCGCCAAGCGCCGAGAATGGCACAAATACGAGGGCAATCAGCCGCTGATCGGGGCGCAAATGATAGAGCATCAAGCCAAAATAGAGTGGTGCAGCCAGGTTGCTGATCATTTGGCCGTTGAAGCCTTGGGCGTTGAGCCAGGCCGAATCGTTGAATAAGGCGAAGAGCACGATTGGCCAAAATCCAAGGATCAGGCCAATCTGCCAATGTTGGGTTTTGCTGCTTGCCGCCATATGTGCTCCCTCGCTAACGAACTAGGCCTATTTTAGCCGAACTAGAGAATTTAAATGGTACAAGCCCAACCATGCAACGAGGCATAGCTAGGCTTGTTGAAAGTTCGGGGTCTATTTTTTGATCCGCGAAGGTTTAGTTTTTGATCCACGAAGGACACGAAGGGCACGAAGTTAGGCTATGGGCTATTGGATTCATCCTTCATCCCTCATCCTTCATAATTTCGTTATGCTCTGCGCCTCTGCGTTATAAGGTTGTTCCTGATGTGGATTTTTGATTTCTACCTTTTGACTTTTGCTTTCATCCCTCATAATTCATCCTTCATCCTTCATTACCGTTGCCGCCCTATGCGTTGGCCAACTTGGGTCACGATCTCGCTAACGCTAAAGGTTGCGTAAGCCGTACCGCCAGCGTTGGCAGCTGTTTGGGCATAGCCGCTGGCGCTGGTTTCGAGCGTGCCGCCACTATTGATCGTATAGCTGGCGCCTTGTTGCAAGGCTGGCGACGAGAAGACCAAGGCTTGGTATTGTTTGCGGGGCGTAAAGCTCACCAGCGCTTGACCAGATTGATCGAGAATTTGTACGGGATTACCTGCTGCTTGGGCCGAGCTATAGTTGATCAGCACCGATGCTTGGGTTGAACTGCTATCCGGCGCTTGCACCATGCCTGCGCTGCCAGCGGCAACCAAGGTGCCGCCATTTAAGGCAAAGCTGCCATCATAATCCAACGCACCGTTCATTTGCGCGGTTGGCCCATGCACCAGCACCAAACCAGCGTTCATCATGATCGAACCATTGGCATCCAAGCCGTCGCCAGCAGCATCGACGACCAACGTACCGCCGTTGATAGATAAGAAGTAATTGCTAGCAGCAAAACTATCGTTGCGGCCTGGCCGCCCCATTCCACCACCTTGCATGCTCGAACCGTCGCCCCCAGCCACGTTTACGCCATCGTCTTGGGCTACGAGGCTAATATTGCCTTCGTTGATTGTGATCACAGCGCTTTCCAAGCCCTCGTAGGAGTTGCTGATCGTCAGATCACCGCCGTTGATTGTGAGCGTCGCGTCTGCATGCACGCCATCGTCGCCAGCAGCAAGGCCAATCGTACCAGCGTTGATCGTCACATTATTATCGGAATGAAGCGCATCTTCTGCTGCATCAATCGTGATTGTTGCCTCGCCAATCACCATATTTTGGCCTGCCTTCAAGCCCTTGGCCGAAGCATCGGTGTTGATGCTTGCGCTCCTGCCGCCACCTGCGCTAATTGTCAGTTCGCCAGCATCGATCAAAATATCGGTGATTGCACTCAGGCCATCGCCGCCAGCCGTAACATTTAACTTGCCGCCAGCAATCGAAATATAGCCTTTGCTGGGATCTTCTTCATTATCAGCGGTTAGGCCATCGCCTTGGGCATTGATGTTAATTGTGCCAGCGTTGACTACCAGATAATCTTTGCCGCGCAAGCCATCATCAAGCGCGGTGATAGCGATTGTGCCACTATTGACGATTAAGCCATCGTTGCTGCTAATGCCATCGTTGCCATTGGCCTGAATCGTTAAACTGCCATTGCCATCAATTGAAAGATCGGCCTTGCTGTAGAGCGTAGCATTCGGTAAATCTTCGCTGCTTGCTGCATTGGCTGAAGCATCAACCGTATCGGAAAGCGTATTTTGCGTGCCATCAGCTAAAATAACTGCCACCTGTTCAGCTTGCATAATCGCAATTGGCGCACTGGTCGAGCTATGAATCGTTACGCCATTCAAAATCAAACGCACTAAATCCTGATCGGCTGTATCTACAATAATTTGGCCATCGCTCAAATTACCACTGAGTTGATAGCTGCCTGCTGCGCTAATTGTGGCAGTCGTACCATCGATCTTCACGTTTGGGTTATTGGCGCTGATGCTGCTATCGTTGAGTTTAATCTCAATCAGATCAGCATTTTGCCAATTCAAATCGGCGGCTGTGTCGTGAGGCGTGGCTTTGCTCGCCAGCACTTCGTCAATTGATTCAACGGTTGGTACAACAACGGTTGGGCTGCTTACTGTGACGGAATTTGAACTTGTCGCTTGGCCACCATTAACCGAATTAACGGTGGTTGTTGACGTTTGATTGCTGGCACAGGCGGTTAACAAGGCAACCAGCATACTGGTGATTAATGCTCGGGTAAAAGGTTTCATGCGAACGCTCCACAATAGGATTCAATCTGCTTATCATTCTAGCCAGCGAGTGTGAGGAACTAATGAAGAGATTGTGTGGTTGCTGTGTGCGATGCGCTGTATACTTGAGCTGCATCTATCCTGTGGTCAAGGAGTCGGACTATGCCAACCCATCCATTAACCTTGCTTGAGCCGCGGCTCCGTTCATTGTTGCCAGCAATGTTGTATGCCTCAGTTTGGGTCGAGCCAATCCCTGAGCGTTTAATTCAGGTATTTGAGCATTTGCGCACGTTGCGGCGCATGCTTGGCGATTATGTGCCGCGGTTTGTGGCCGAAACGCCGCCAACTCCAGGCATCGCTCGTTCTGCATGGCAAGAAGGCACATTGATGTTTACCGATTTGGCGGGCTTTACCAGCTTGATGGATGCCCACGGCGATGCGCAGGCCACCGACCAAGTATTAAACGTGTTGAATACCTATTTTGCCCAGATGGTCGAAATTATCAGTAAATCTGGCGGAAATTTATTGGAATGGACAGGCGATGCGATGCTGGTGCAGTTTCCTGCTGATGGTGAGCGCAACCATACCGCGTTGGCTGTACGGGCAGGGCTGCGCATGCAACGGGCAATGACTCAATTTCATCAATTAACCACCCCGCAAGGAGTTATTTCGCTTGGCATGCGGATTGGCCTGCATCGTGGGCGCTTTATTGCCGCCGATATTGGCACGCCCAAACGCATGGAGTATGTCTTGTTGGGCGAGGCGGTGCAAACCACCAAATATGCTGAGGGTGCTGGCGAAGTTGGCCGCGTGTGCTTGAGCCAAGCTGCCCAAACCGCAATTGCTGGTTTGTATCGTTGCGAGCCATTGGCAGATGGCTATGCCTTGGTCTGTGATGATTTGGCCGAGCAAACCTTGGGCGAGTACGATATTGCCCCGACCAAACGGCGCCAAGCTGGCGGATTTTTGCTCGATCGCAGCGTTGAGGCGCTGGTGCGCGAAATTGAAGAAATGCTGACCGCGATTGAGCCATTGGCTAGTTTTTTGCCTTTATCGGTGTTGGGTTTGTTGGTTGAAACCGCTGCCCAGCGCAAAGTGCCGCCCCAATGGCTGAAACTGCCAGTGATTTATATGAACCTGAGCGGCATCAGCGACGCGCCCGAATATCTCGACCCTGCTGAAGAACCCTTGCTGATCACCGCCTATTCGCGCATTTTTGCGCTGATCAATGCAGCGGTAGAAACAACTGGCGGCATGCTCAAAAACGTTACCTACGATAAATCTGGCTCGAATATTTTGATTCATTTTGGGGTAACTGGGGCGCATGTTGATGATGCATTGCGGGCAGCCAGAACTGCACTTACAATCCAACGCTTAGTTGAACAATCTCCAGCCTTAGCATTTCGCAACTATCAACAACGGATTGGTTGCAAAATTGGCCTAGCCTATGGCCCAGCCTTTGCCGCCGAAATTGGCGAGCCACGTGGGCGACGCGAGTTTAATTTGCTTGGCGATGTGGTCAATACTGCTGCGCGCTTGATGGCAGCCGCCGAACTTGACCAGATTTTGCTTGAGCCTGGTTTGCAACAGTTAATTCATACCCAGTTGCGTTGTGTTGATTTGGGTACAATCAATTTAAAAGGCAAAGTTAGCCCAACCCCGATTTTTAGCTTGCATTCCGCTGAATGAGCCAATGTTACAAACTATCAAGCCTAACAGCCTTGCTTGAGCAGGGGTAAAACTCATAGCTGCATTGGGTGATGAACTATGCTACGATTGCTTCATCCCTCAAGCCACGCATATCGTTTGCCTGAATCGCAGGCTGCTGCAATGAGCGCTGAATCTGAGAGCGCAGGCGCTTTTTCCGACCATTATCGAATGCTCATCCACAGTGCAAGGAGAATTTCATGCGGTTGAAGCCGGTTCATTGTATTATCATGACCTTTCTGCTCGTAACCATGGCCTACACCGACACCAGCGTTCGTGCTCGGGCTGAGTTCACTGCTGCGCCTCGATCACTGGCTGTTGGCGAAACGCGGGGTGTGCCGCAAACTGGCATGCTTGGCGTGCAACGGACGACTGCGGCGATTATGGCTAGCCAAGCGCACGCTGATCGATCGCCAGCAACCCTACGCCAGTCCACGCCGCGCTTTCAGGTTAATCGCCAGCATTTGGCCGAAAATCATCAAGCCCTTGGAGTTGGCCAATGGCCGCCGCTGATTGGCCCTGCTGCTCCAGCCCAGCTTGCTGTAGCTGGTTCTACAGCCTCAGTAAGCTTGAGCACCAATTTTACTGGGGCAACGCTGGCCGATAGCAGTAGCTTTCCGCCAAGTACCATGGGCACAGTTGGGCCAAGCCAATTTGTCGTGGCTATCAATGGTCGGGTGCGCAGCTTCAGCAAAGCCACTGGAGTTGCCGATGGTGTGATTGATAGCAGCTTGGATAGCTTTTTTGCCTCGGTTATGACCCCGCCGATCGCCAATAATCTCACCAGGGAACCACGCATTCGCTATGATCGCACAACCCAGCGCTGGATCTTGACCGCGATCGATCTGCCTGGTCAAGGCGGCACTCAGCCTAATCGGATGCTGCTTGCAGTGAGCGATGCTGCCAGTGCTGGAGTCATTAGCCCAAGCACTGTCTGGACATTTTTCTTTTTTCAAGGCAGTGCCACCGATGTGATGGATTTTCCAAGCTTAGGTGTCGATGTTAACGCGCTGTACATTGGAGCTAATCTGTTTTCGACCAGTGGTAGCTTGGTTGGTACAAATGGCTATGTCGTGCGCAAAAGTTCGATTCTTGGTGCTGGGCCAATTGTTGTTACCTCGTTTGTTGGCTTAGTTGCTGGTGGAACTGGTGCTGGCCCATTTGCGCCCCAAGGAGTTGATAATTTCGACGCAACTGCAACCGAGGGCTATTTTGTTGGCGTTGACAATGCAACGTTTAGCACGCTTATGTTTCGGCGGGTGAACGATCCTGCTGGCACACCGACGTTGTCTGGCAATATTTCGCTGACAGTTCCTACTACTACATTTCCGACGCGGGTTCCTCACCTCGGTAATACTGGCGGGGCAAACGGTCAGCTTGATGGCAGTGATGATCGATTGTATAGCGCGATGATTCGTAATGGTCGCCTGTGGATGGCCCACAGCTTTCGAACGAATAGTTCAGGGGTTGCCAGTACGGCAACAGGTGCCCGCAATTCAGTGCGCTGGTATGAGATTCAAAATCTCACCACGACCCCAAGTTTACGGCAAGCAGGCACCATTTTTGATTCGGCTGCAACCAACCCGATTTTTTACTGGTTGCCAACGGTTGCTGTCTCTGGCCAAGGCCATGCTGTGTTCGGCTTTAGCCGTGCAGGAGTTAACGCCCGCATTGACGCAGCAATGACCAGCCGCCTAGCTAGTGACCCACTTGGAACAACCCAAGCGCCAACTCCGTATACTGCCACCACGTTTGATTATAATCCAGCAGGCGATCCTGGCAGAACTACTGGACGATTCTGGGGGCCAACCTCATACACCAACCTTGACCCCAGCGACGACATGACTATGTGGACAATTCAAGAATTTACCAATGCAACCGATTCGTATGGCGTGCAAGTTGTTAAGGTGCTCGCCCCACCACCAGCGACTCCTTCAAGCAGTAGTGTCGCCACAGTTGAGCAAGGCGCAACAACCACGATTACACTGACTGGCACTTCAAGCCTTGGCTCTGGTTTTTATGATCCTGGCGCTGGCTTTACCAATCGCATTGCGGCCAGTGTGAATGGCGGTGGCGTGACGGTCAATAGCGTCAGCTACATCAGCCCAACCCAAATTTCGCTGAATATGAGTGTCGCAACGGGTGCTAGCTTGGGTTTACGAACCATCACCGTAACCAATCCTGATGGGCAGAGTGCTACCAGCGCGAGCGGGCTGGTGACGATTGTTGCCCCAACTCCAGCCAGTATCAGCGCAACTGCGGGTACACCTCAAAGTGCGCAGCTGAATACGGCTTTTGCAACCGAACTTCAAGCCACGGTTCTGGATTCGAACAATAATCCGATTCCTGATGTGCTAGTTACGTTTAATGCACCAGCCAGTGGGGCCAGCGGAAGCTTTCCAAACGGCAATACGGCGCTGACCAATGCGAATGGCCAAGCTAGCGTCGCGTTTACTGCTAATAGCATCGATGGCAGTTATACAGTTACCGCTAATGTTAGCCCGGCGCTTGCGCAGCCAGCTAGTTTTGCCCTGACGAATACTGTGCCGCCAACAGCAACCCCAACCAGCACACCAACTAATACACCGACCAACACGCCGACCAACACGCCAACTAATACACCGACCAACACGCCGACCAACACGCCAACTAATACACCGACCAACACGCCAACTAATACACCGACCAACACGCCAACTAATACACCGACCAACACGCCAACTAATACACCGACCAACACGCCGACGGTGACGAATACCCCAACACCATCCAACACACCGACCAACACGCCGACGGTGACGAATACCCCAACGCCATCCAATACGCCGACCAACACGCCAACGGTGACGAATACCCCAACCAACACGCCAACTAGCACACCAGTCAACTATATTCAATATGTGCCATTTGTGACCAAAGGCCAACCCAGCGTGATTGCCACTTTAGCAACGTCAGCTGTCCCAACGAGTCCAGTTGCCACTCCTGGATTTGTCTTTACCTCGGCTACAATGACCTTGCCAACGCTCATGTCAGTTGGCGGGAATTATTGGCTTTCGGCCAGCCCGACGAGCCTTGTACCTGGACTCGTGGATGATGCGGTGGTGTTACGGGCTGGCACAACTGAGCTATTCCGCTATGAATATGGAATCAATGGCCAGCCGCAGGCGGCCTTGGTCGCAGTTCCAGCAAGTGTGCTACTGCCAAGAGCTGGCCAGTCACTAACGGTCGAATTTATGGATCTTCATGGCAGCGTCTATAGCGCGACCCCGCTATATCTTGTTTGGATACCATGATCGATAATGTTCGTAATTGCTAAACGAACTTTCTATGCTGAGCCTCTCGTTTGTTTAGTGGACGAGAGGCTCAGCGCCGTTTGAAACGCTAATCCTTAAACAAGATGAGCCAGTCTCGATCTTTGGTACGAGAGCCTACCTGCTAGATTGAGTGGCTAGCTTTGTATTTTGAGCGAGAGCAATTCAGCATTATTAACCTAGCTCAAGCAGCTATCAATCAACTATGCTTTCTGCAATCACTGCAATGTTCATAAACGTTCTTTTGGAAACGTGATTGTTGGATTGTGTTAGGTTGAAAGGTAGTTTATGTCGAATTTTGCTAAATTTTTGCCCCAATGGCAACGCTGGATGTTGCTGACCGGGACGGCGGCAATGCTCTTAACCAGTTGTACTTCTGCTAATCCCCAATCAACCGCGACAAGCGCAATAACTGCGACGGTTGCGCCAACCAGCGTAAGTGCGGCAACTGCTGTACCAACCAGCGCCGCTACTGCCACCACGGCCCCAAGCAGCCCAAGTGCTGGTGTTGAAAGCTCAACGATCTATACCAGCACCAGCCAATTATTCTCGGTGCCAATTCCTACCAACTGGCAACTTGCCGAAGAAGCTGGAATTGTGCGGCTCAACGATCCTGAGCAGAAAATAAAGATTGCTCTGCTAAGTGTTGAGGAAGCCGACCTTGCCAAAGCAATTGAATTGGGCTGGCAACAAGCAGACCCAAGCTTTAAACTCACGCCCGATGATAGCCAAGAAGTGCCTTCGCCCAACGGAGCCGAAAAAACCTTGGTTGCTGCCTACGATACCAAAAATCCCAGCCAATCGACGGTGGCAATGGCTCAATTGCACGAAGATGTAGCCTATTTGATGTTGATTCAAGGCGATAATGCCACGATTGCCAAACGCCAATCCCAAGTTGGCATCATTCAATCGGGCTATACAATTTTGGCACTGAACAAAACTATAGTTACTGCTGATCAACGAGTTGATGTTGGGCCAGAACTGATCAGCGAATTAGAAAATTTTATTCAAACTGAGCAAGCCAAATATAAGGTTCCTGGGGTAAGCGTGGCGATTGTCCAAGATGGCAAAATCGTCTATAGCAATGGCTTTGGCGTGCGCGACGTCGTTTCACAAGCACCCATCGATGCAGATACCCAGCTGATGATTGGCTCAACAGGCAAAAGTTTAACGACCTTATTGATGGCGACCTTGGTCGATCAAGGTAAGCTCGATTGGGATACACCAGTTGTTGATCTGCTGCCAAACTTCAAAGTTAAAGATCCTGAGCGCACCAAGCAAATTACCGTGCGTCACTTGGTTTGTGCCTGTACTGGCGTGCCGCGCCGCGATTTCGAGATGATTTTCAACGCCGAAGATTTGGATGCTCAAGGGATTATTGCCTCGGTTGCTGATTTTGAGTTTTTTACCGATTTTGGTGAGGCCTTCCAATATAGCAATCAGATGGTCGCAATTGGTGGCTTTGCGGCAGCAGCTGCCAGCGGTGGCGATCCAACGCAGCTTGATCAAACTTTTGCCCAAGCACTCACCGAACGGGTGCTCAAACCTATGGGTATGAACAACACTACGCTTGAGCAAGCAGTTGTTGAAGCCAGCCCCAACCATGCCTTGCCCCATGGCTTGGATCTGACCACTTCAACCTACCAAACCATGCCAATTAGTATGGAATTCGCGATCAAGGGCGTGGCTCCAGCAGGCGCAACCGAATGGTCGACGGCCAACGATATGGGCAACTACTTGATTACCCTGCTCAATCATGGCATTACACCTAGCGGCGAGCGCTTAGTCTCCGATCAAAATCTTGATGTATTGTGGGAGCCGCAAGTTGCGATCGATGCCAAAACCAGCTACGGGCTGGGCTGGATGATCAGCGATTATCATGGCTTGGAATTTATTGCCCACGGCGGCACGACCTTTGGCTTCTCATCGGAGTTTGCCTTTATTCCAGCGGCCAAGATTGGGATTGTTGTGTTGAGCAACGGCCAATATGCCAACCATTTTGCCACCAGCATTAGCGACCGCTACTTTGAATTAGCCTTCAATCAACCAAGCAAAGCCGCCGAAACCTCAGCCTATAGCGCTCAAACCATCGACGAATCGCTAGGCAAAATCAGCAAACAAATTGCACCCGAATTTGACCCTGCCAGTGCCGAGCCATTGTTGGGCAACTATACCAACCCAGCCTTGGGCGATGTGACCTTGCTGCTCAATGGTGAGGAATTATGGCTCGATATTGGGGCGATTCAGACCCAATTTAAGCCCTTGCTGAACGAACAAGGCGAGCCTGATGGCTACCTCTCAGTAACGCCACCACTCACTGGCATTCCCTTCAAAACCGATGTTGATGCCAACAACCAACCAACCTTGACGATGGATATTGGCACCGAAACCTATCTGTTTACTCGCAAGCAATAACGCTGGGGATCGGTTGTTGGGAATCGGGGTCTGGAAAACCTGAAACCACGAAGAACGCGAAGTTTTGATCCACGAAGGGCACAAAGAGCACGAAGGTTGGGAAGTAAAGCATATCAATAATCCACGGAGAAACATTTGGGGGTGCAGGGGGATGAAAACCCCCTGCGTTTCCCGCTGGCGGGACGGAAGGGTGGTGAAACAAGCGCACGATCAACCGATCCCTAAACCCTGATCCTCAACCTCCAGCAGCACAGAATTTGACAAGCAAGCGCTTCGCTGGTATAATTACGCCTCGTAAACAAGTAAATACGAATTTCGTCCGGAGCAGTGGCCGAGCGGTTGAAGGCGACTGTCTTGAAAATAGTTAGGGTGTCAAAGCCCTCGTGGGTTCGAATCCCACCTGCTCCTCCACCATAGATACGGGAAGGTGGCTGAGTGGACGAAAGCAACGGTTTGCTAAACCGTCGAAGGGTCACACCTTCCGAGGGTTCGAATCCCTCCCTTCCCGCCAAGAAACAACGTGAGTAACCCTCACGTTGTTTTGTTTTAGCTTAAATTATCCATGCTATAATCCTGCCTTCATTGCCTAACTATTATTAATTTTTTGGAGGCAGGCTTGAAATCCATCCTTATCGCACTTCTTCTCGGTGTATTGGTGGCTCAGGTTGGGGTGGCTGCTCCGCAAAGCGCGGTTGTGGCAGGCGAATTACGCGCCGATGCCAGCTTCGCTCATATTGGCGTAACATGGGCAATCAGCGGCGATACTGATCGCGATAGCAGCCTAAACTTAGAATATCGCTTGGTTGGAAGTACAGTTTGGCGGGCTGCTGCACCTGCAATGCGAGCCAACCCCAGCACGATTGTCCAAGGCGCAGCCCTCAATCGTAACTATCACGCAGCCAGCGCCATGTGGCTTAATGCTGGCACCGAGTATGAACTACGGGCTACATTAACCGACCCCGATGGCGGTAGCACAACCCGCACGCTCACCAAACGCACGCGCAGCCTTGCCGATTTTGGCCCAACCGTGCGCACACGCTTTGTGATTCCCGGCAATGGCGGCGGTACTGGCACGCTCAATGATCCATTTAAGGGTATCCAAGCAGCAGTTGACGCTGCCGAGCCAGGCGATACTTTTACCTTGGCAGCTGGTACGTATCAGCCGTTTCAAATTCTGACCAGCGGCACCCAAACTCAGCCAATCCGCATCAGCGGCCCATCCAATCAGCGGGCGATTATCGATGGCGCCAATACAACCCGTGGCGTAATAACCCTCGGTGAGAGCAATCAAACCCTTGGCTTTGTGATTATCGAAAACTTGACGATTCAACATGGTGCTTGGGGCATTGATGCCCAACATACCCACGATATTCTGATTAGCCGCAATCTTATTCGTGATGTTGGCTTTGGCATTTACAACCGCCGCCAAACTCACCAAGAATACAATCAAACGGTGCTCGATAATACGATTATTGGCCGTATTCCTTGGCCAGGCACAGGTATTCCCAGCGAACGGGGCATCGATTTACGCGGTACTGGCAATATTGTGGCTTTTAACAGCGTCATGAATTTTGGTGATTGTATTTCGCTGCAACCATGGGCTGCTCAAAGCACCTATGGCCAAGATGTGCACAACAACGATGCTGCATTTTGTGTTGACGATGGGATCGAAATTGATTATAACCAAGCCAACACGCGGGTTTGGAATAATCGCGTAACCAATGCGCGCATGGGGATTAGTGTTCAGCCAATTTATGGCGGGCCTGCCTATCTGTTCCGCAATAGCTTTTTTAATCTTGCTGGTACGCCGTTTAAATTACACAACCAGCCAACCGGCCTGTTTATTGCCCACAATAGCTCAGCCCGCATCGGCAATGCTTTTAGCGACGATGGTCAACAATGGCGTAACACAATTATTCGCAATAATCTGATGTTGGGCACGCGCTATGCCTTTGAGTTTATGACCATCGCCGATGAAGGCTTTCGCGATGTTGATTACAATGGCTGGGGAACTAACCATGCCAGCGATTCAGCATCGGCTCCCGATTTCAAATGGAATAACGAACGCTATCAGCGCTTGAGCGATTTGCAAGCAATTGGGGTCGAAACCCATGGCGTAACCGTCAGTTTTAACGATGTAAATAACGCTACCTTGCCAGCTTCGGTCGATGTGGCCTCGCCAGTTGGCGAAGCAGATTTGCGCTTGAAAAGCACATCGGTGGCAATCAACAAAGGCGCTGTGATTGCCAACCTCAACGATCCGTTTGTAACTGATAACCAGCCCGATTTGGGCGCGTTTGAATTGGGCAAGCCACTGCCGCACTATGGCCCACGCATCGAATATCAAGTTCCGAGCAATATTCGGGTGTATGTGCCAATTGCTCGCCGTTGAGATGACATAATGATTAAAGTGCTCGAATCAACTGCTGATCCGAGCACTTTTTGGGCTTATAAATCGGCGCGAATTGCCCATAAATCAGGGAAGAATGGCTTGATCGTGCTGGCGAGATAGGCCGCGCCGCTTGAGCCACCAGTGCCTTGCTTGATGCCAATTGTGCGCTCAACCATTTTTACATGGCGATAGCGCCATTCTTGAAAGCCTTCATCAAGGTCGATTAATCGTTCGCAGAGGTTGCTCACCAAGGGGTTTTGGCGATAGACCGTAATTAAGATTGCTTGAATTTCGGGCGCTGCTGCTAGCGCTTGGGTTACGTCGCGCTCAATTTGCGCCTGCGGAATTGCATAGCCATTCAATTGCAAATAGTGCAAAAAGCTATCCCACAAGCTTGCTTGCTGATAGCGTTGTTCGAGCCGTTCATGGCTTGGCAAGGCGCTAAAATGCTGCAAAATTGCTGGCCGTTTGTGGCCAAGTGCAAATTCAATCTCGCGAAATTGCAGCGATTGAAAGCCGCTGGCCGATTCGAGCGAGCCACGAAAGGCATTGAATTGCAATGGAGTCATCGTTTCCATCACATCAACTTGGGCCACAATCGTTTTGAGAATTGTCAAAATGCGACGGATGGTTTGGTTAGCGCGGCCTGTGTCGTTGGCGCGTAGCAGTTCGCCCAAATAATCAAGCTCATGCAAAATTTGCTTAAACCACAGCTCATAGACCTGATGAATCACAATGAACAATAATTCGTCGTGCTCAGGGCCATTGGATCCATGACTGCGGGGAGCTTGTAAATTTAGCAGTTCGTCAATTTTCAAATAACTGGCATAGGTTAATGCTTGCGACATTGCACACTCCTTTGGATGCAGGTTTTGGCTTGCGGCGCAAGTTTAACATAGCCCGCGAGCAGCGTCTACCAAAAAACAGCGCTTGGCTACCAACCAAGCGCTGTTTTGAGCTATCCAACGGCGTTAATTAGGGATAATTGGTTACTTTGGGGGTGTAGCTGACATTGGGTTGGGTCGAGCCACCAGTATTATTAATGACGTTGCTAATGCCGCCATTGGCCCCAATTGCCACCGAAATCATGTTGTGAAAGCGTACATTGGGGTTGTTTGGCGCTTCAATCGCGCGGGTTAGCCAAACGTTGGGGTAGGTGAAAACGCTGTAAATGCCCAAGCCCCAAGCTTCGTGGCTGGTCACGTTATCGGCAACTTTGTATGATGCCCAGCCGTTGACTCCCGCCGCGCTGCGCCAGCTATCTTGGGTTGGCGGATCGTAGGGAATTTCCGATTGATAGAAGTAGACGCGGCCACCATTGCCTTGCCAAAGCACTTGATATTGTTGATAGTGCTCGACAAACAGGCCGTAAATCGTCACATTATTGCCATTGACGATCAAGCCATTTGCGGCGGTGTTGCTGTTCCAAGCAACGCCATCGCCGTGGTCGGCGCGCCAAACCCAGGTGTGGTCAACAATCGTGTTATGGCTGTTGATGCGCAAACTGGTTGAAGCTTTGCCGGCGGCGGCCCCGCCAACGCGGAAAATCACATCGTGCAAGACGATTGGGTTGGCTGCATGGTTGGCGTTGCTGCCGTTTGTCCCAACTTCCAACAATACTGGCGAGTTGATTACGCCTGCATCAAACAAGACGCCAGCAATCGTTACACCATCAACATCGGCCACAGTCATTGCAGCCAAGCCTGTGGTTGGGCGCAAGGTTGCAAAGCCCAAGCCCAACACCACAGTATTTGGGTTATTGACCCGAATTGTGTCGTTCAAGGCGTAAATGCCTGGCGTCAACAACAAATGCTTGCCTGCCGCCAATTGAGCGTTGATTGTAGCTGCACTATCGCTTGGTTTGGCAATAAAGAATTGGCTCATGGCGATGGTTGTGCCTGGAGTTGAACCGCCAGCCCATGTGATGCCGCTGCTGTTTGTGCGCAAACTTGGCACGCGCACGCCCCAATTGCCAGCAGCATCGACCGTCACAAAGGGTTTTTCACGCACAATCGGGGTTTGATCGATTTTGGTATATGGTGGGTTTGGCCAATTGCCTGCTGGCGGATTGGTCACGCCAACAAACACCATATTCCAATTCGAGCCAGTCCAACTGCCCCATTGGGTGTTACGCGAAATCCATTGTTGCTGCGTGCCAGAATTAACATTGCCATCAACCAACACATCCGCCATCCAGCCACCGCTCGACCAACCGTTATTTTGGTTGAGCTTCATATTGCCGCGAATGTGCATGCGGCGGAAGGGCACGGCCTGCGAAACTGCCCACTGCATTGTGCCGTTGGCAGGCGTAATCGACAAGCCTTCTGCGCCGCGCCAGAAATTACAGGTCGCATTATCGTTGCCCAAATAGGCATTTGAATAGACACTGCCATTGATGTTGACGCTATCTGGCGATGCGCCAACGCCGAGCAGTTGGGTATAGAAACCAACCGGAATATTTAGGCCGTTGTAGGTGCCTGGTTTAAACATTAAGGTATAACGCTCTGAGCCAAATTGGCTATTTTGCTGAATCCCATACACAGTATTGATTTGATTTTGAATCGAAGCGGTTGACATTGATGGGTCAAACAGCAAAACATTTGGGCCGAAATCAGGCGTTGTGCCTGGTGGGGTGGTTGGAATTGGGGTTGGATTGGCCCCAACGATGCCCCAATTGAAGGTTTCCCAGCCAGAAGCGCTTGGGCGGTTGGCAACCAAGGGCGCGTGAGCACCGAGATTGAGATCGCTGGAAACGAAATTGTTATTGCCAACCGAGCGCAATTGCACTTGGCCCGCCGTCACATCGACCCATTGAAACACTTCCCAGCCGCTCATTGTGGCGCGATCGGCAACTAAGGGTGTATTGGCAAAATTTTGGTCTGCTGAAACAAACTTGCCATTGGCCACGGCACGCAGGCCAATATTGCCATTGCCTGCATCGACAACCTGAAATTGTTCCCAACCGCTGGCAGCATCGCGGTCGGCGACCAACGGCGTATTGGCTCCGCGATTACTATCCGCCGAAACATATTTGCCGCTGGAAACTGCGCGGAGCCAAATGGTTTGGTTGAGTGGTGCTGCGGCAAATGCCGCTTGGGGAGCCGCTGTAATAAACGTAAACAGCATGCTGAGGGCAAGGCCAAGCGCCGCCAGTTTACGCCAAACATGAGTAAGCATTGCGTTCCTCCGTCGATTAAACCCAGTTTCATCCTCGAAATCAGCTATCCAACAATGCGATATGGTGGGCCTGCGGAACGGAAACCTGCATCGTACTGCTAAAAATATATAGTCGGTATCGTTTCCGGAAACGATACCGACTATATTAATGGAATTTAAAGGTTTGTCAAGCCTGCAAAAAATCTTTAGCGTTGTTGATTGTAGGCCAAGGCTAGTTACTCTGGTGGATTAATTGCACAACACCTAAGGAAACGGGTGAGGCCGCTCGGCTCACCCTGAACCTGGACAAGGCCTTGGGCAATTGCTTGCTCAGGCGTGAGCGCACCTTGCAATAGTTGTAAATAGTGCTCAATGGTGGTGTGCAGAATGATTGCTGGCTGCTGGCTTGGCCCTTGCTGAACGATTAATTGACCATGATCAATCGTCACGCTCAGCAATTCGCCATCAACATGCCATTGATAGCGTTCGTGGAATTGGGCTTGCTGTGGGCGAAAAAAGGTTTTGAGCGTTAAGGCATACGAGCCAATATTCAACAGATGCACATGCTCGCTGTTAACGGGAATAAATTGGCTGCCCCATTTACCCAATTCGAGCAAACTTGGCTCAAGCCCACGGCCTACATCGGTCAGGCCATAGACGGTTGAGCCAGCTGGTGGTGCTAGCACTTGGCGCCCGATTAGGCCCTGCTGTTCAAGATGTTTGAGCCGCTCGGTGAGCAGGTTGGTGCTAATCCCCGGCAGGCCGTTAAGCAAATCCTTAAAGCGCCGTGGCCCAGCAATAAGCTCACGAATCACGAGTATTGTCCAACGCTCGCCGAGAATTTCGAGGGCATAAGATAGCCCACAATATTGATTGTAACTGCGATTATTCATCATGCTTTAACATATACTTCAACAATAGGATTATCTACAAGTATACCTGAAATTAGGGCTTGACTTTTTGAAGTAGTGCTTATATTATAGCAAATATGTTCTATTAGTGTAAAGGGAATGTACGTATGGGTAAGATTGTACTAACCATGTTTGTCTCGCTCGATGGTGTGGTCGAAAATCCAGGCTGGTCGATGCCGTATTGGGCTGATGATATTGCCGCATTCAAGGCTGAAGAATCTGCTGAATGTACGGCGTTGCTTCTTGGTCGGGTAACCTATGAGGGTTTTGCCCAAGCATGGCCCGAATCCAAAGACGAAGGCGCTGAACACATGAATGCCTTGCCCAAATATGTACCAACTAGCACACTCGAAACCCCAGAGTGGAACGCTACTTTTTTGAAGGGCGATGTTATAGATCAAATTCGCGAGCTGCGTAAAGAGCAAAATTTGTTGATTTACGGTAGCACCGTTTTATCCGATAGCTTGATCAAGCAAAATTTGATTGATGAATATCGGCTGTTGATCTATCCCGTTGTGCTTGGCGAAGGCCAACGCCTCTTTCACCAAGGCACAAGCGCAACCCTCAAACTGGTCGAAACCCGCACCATGAGCACTGGCGTGGCAATGCTGAAATATCAGCGTATTGAACCAGCAGCGGAGTAAGGCCTGATGTGTCGCAATATTCGTCCATTGTTTAATTTTGAGCCACCAGCTAGTGAAGCTGAGGTCGAAGCTGCTGCGCTACAATTTGTGCGTAAAATTAGCGGCTTCAATCAGCCTTCTGCTGCCAATCGCGAGGCCTTTGAGGCTGCGGTTATGGCGATAACTGCCAATGCCCAAACCCTTTTGGATGCGTTGCAAACAACCAGCCCAGCTAAAGATCGTGAGACTGAAAAGCACAAAGCGCAGGCCCGTAATGCCCAGCGCTTTGGTACATAAACAGCTGCTCATTCCTAATCACGCTTGCTAATTCTCGGTGGCATTAGCGGCGTGGTTTTGATTTTGGTGGCTTATTAGTTGTCGGCGGCTTCGGCTTGGCGGGCTGTGGTTTATTGGTTGTCGGCGGCTTTGGCTTGTTTGGGCGACTGGGAGCCTGCGGTCTGGTCGTTGCCCGTGGCCGAGCTGTTGCATAGGGTCGGGTGGTTGCGTATGGCCGAGTCGTTGGCCGAAATGTTGGCGAGGCGGTTGCAATTAGGGCATATTCCCAAGGCAAGCTGGCTTGTTGCTGAGCTGGCAAATTGAAGACACTGGCGCTCATCCAACCAAGATAATCATTGACCCGCACCCGATACCACAGCTGATCAGCATCGTTGCGTTGCGCCAAAATCACAATCGTAGCTTGCGGATCAACCGTAGTAATAATCGCTGCCTCGGTATTTGGCTCGGCGCGCAGGTTCGAAGCCGAACGCACCGAACTGACCAAGGGCGTGGCTTCAACCAACATTGGGCTGGGCAGCGGCGTATTGGATACGTTCACGACAGAACGGGCAACACTCGTTGGCATCACCGTATTTTTGGCCCGACCACAGCTAGCCAACAATAAAATCCCAAGCCCAAGTAACAAACCTCGACGCATACATCCCTCATAGCTTTAACAAATTGAATGCAGGAGTGTATACGTCAATTTTGCTAAGAACGTTACTGAATGCAAGCGGGCAATGATGAGCAGCATGCCCACTCGCATTTCTTTTTAGCCTCAACTAGCCTAAAAACTCATCGGGATTATCTAAAATGGCTTGAACGCGCTCATAGAACCGCCCAACATGTAAGCCATCCATCAAGCTATGATGGACTTGCACGGCTAAGGGCATAAGGCGGCGTTGGCCTTCAAGCGTGTGCTTGCCCCACGAAATCCGTGGCACTGAATCGATTGGGTTGAGGTGAACTGGGTGCATGATGCCCGTAAAACTGACCCACGGAATACTGGTCATGTAGAGCAGATTATCTTGGCCTGGCTCGTCGCTCATCGTTGGGTTGGTCTTGACTGCGGCAACTTTGGCCTCAGCAAGTGGCTCGAATTCAGCATACGTTGGGCGATAGGGAATAACGCAAAAGCTAAATAAATCGTTATCGAGCAACACCGTTGGCGATGGATCAACCTGATCGTGTTCAACCACGCTATCGCCGCGAATGCGCCAGCGAAACGCCACTTGCTCGTTGGCGGCTCGGGCAAAAACAAAGGTTAGGCTGGTGCTTAATCGCATTTGGCGGGCTTTGATCGCCTGATACCAGGTTTGAATATCAATGTTGGCAGCTAAACTAAAGTGCGGGTAGGTCATGCTATGGTAGTGGGCAAAGTGCTGGCGACGGGGCCATGTAGCAAGATCAATGGTACGCATATGCTTCCTTATATGTAATGGTTTATTGGATTGGCCCGCAGCAGTGATCATTACTCCTTGTTCACTTAAGACCATGTTTACCGAATCAAGGAATATTGGCATATATCAGGTTCACCACCCTTCCGTCCCGCCTCAAGGCGGGAGACGCAGGGGGGTTTCAGCCCCCTGCACCCCTTAAAGAACATTGGGTGGTACGAAAGCATACAGTGATGAACCTGTCATTTCTGGGTTCTGAGCAGAGAACTATAAGCAACAGACTATTGTGCTAATACCTAAATAACAGCAACCAGCAAAAGCACCCCTTGTCCCTCATCGTGGGAGAGAGGTTGGGGTGAGCAGAAACCATGCTTTGGTCAATCCAATGAACCATTATAATCAGCCAAGCTTGATCGTCAATCAAGCGCAAGCAGGAGTTAATTGGCAAGCGCCAAACTGATAGCTCGTTGCAAGCTCAATTGCTGGCATTGTTGCGTGGCTTGTTGCCATGCTTCGGCACTTAACTGCGCTTGAATTGTTTGCGCAATCTGATTATAGCTCTGTTGATCGGCGGGAATCATTGGATAGCCTTTGGTGTTGCGCAAGTGAGCAGCGTAGGCCAGCAGTTGGGCGGCGCTGGTCGGCAGGCTTTGGCTCAAACAATGGGCGATGCCTTCTAAGCCTTCAATAATGCCGCCATCGAAGCCAATTGCATGGGCTAACATCAGGCATTGACGATAGCCAATTTGGGCTTGAGCATGCTCGCCGAGCAGCCAATAGGCATTGGCAATCCGATTTTCGAGCAAACACAGCGATTGTTGGTCGCCTAAACGCTCAAAAATTTGCTTTGCGGTTCGATAATGGGTTAAGGCATGGGCTGGCTGGTGCACATCGGCTGCAATATTACCCAAATTAATCAGCGCTGTTGCCTCATTCCACTCGTCGCCTAGCTCGCGTGCTAAATTCAGGCTTTGTTCAAATGAAGCTTGGGCTGCTTCCAAGCGTTGTTCATCGCGGGCAATTGCGCCAAGGCCCAAGGCAATTAAGGCAACGCCCGATTGGTCGCCCAACTGCGCATAAATCTGCAAACACGCTTGATATAACTCGCTAGCTCGTTGATTTTCTGATTGCTGGCAATACAGATTGCCCAAATTGTGTAAGGTTGCTGCAACGCCCGCTTGATCAGCAAGCGCTTGATAGAGCGGCAAGCTTTGTTCGTAATAGGCTGCCGCTTGATGATATGCGCCAGTATCCATCGCCACCAAGCCCAAATGGCCTAACACCTGCGCTTGCCCTGAGCGGTGTTGGTTGGTTTGGTAGATGGCTAGGGCTTGTTGATACCATTGTTCAGCTTGTTGATAATCGCTTTGGCGCCAAGCCAAAATGCCCGCGCCATCGAGCGCCCGCGCAAAATCCACATCGGCATTTGGTTCATAGCTGATTAGCAGTTTTTCAAACCAACGCCGCCCTTCGCGCAAATAGCCACGCATATACCAAAAACGCCAAATATAGCCGATTAACTGAATTGCTTGCTGCTGGGCGTTATGTTGCCAAGCCCAATTTAGCGCCGTTCGAATGTTATCGTGTTCAGCTTCGAGATGCTGAATCCATTGCGCCTGACTATTGCCCGTGCGTAAAGCCTGTTCTGCTTGGCGCGCCAATTCAATCTGATAAGCAAGCATGCGCTGATTAAGCAGATCGGTTTCAGTATGCTTTTGGGCTTGCTCTTGGGCAAACGTGCGCACCATGGTCAACATACGCATGCGGGTTGAAGCTTCGTTGTTCTGTTGTTGAATTAGGCTATGATCAAGCAAGCTATTTAATTGTTCGATTAACTCATGGCGCTCATGTTCTGCACTACAAACCGCCAGCGCACTCTCGACCGTCCACCCACTCACAAACACGCTCAGCCGCTCGAACAAACGTTGCGTCGCTGAATCAAGCTGTTGGTAGCTCCAGGTTAGCGCGGTTGTGACCGAATAATGGCGCGAAGGCAAATCGCGGCCTCGCCGCCGCATACTCAAAAAATGGCTAGCCAATTCGCTCAACAAAGCTTCGGGATCGAACAAGCGCCCAGAAGCGGCAACCAACTCCAGCGCCAGCGGCACACCATCGACCCTCACACACAAGGCAGCCAGTGCCAGTGCATTTTTCTCAGTCAGTTCAAGCTTGGGGTGATGCACCTGTAAACGAGCCAACAACAAGGCCATGGCTTCGATTTGGGCTAATTCGGCCAACGCTGGCAAAGCCAACAAATTTGGCACGGCCAAAGGTGTAATTTGCAGCACATATTCGTCGTTCAAGCGCAAGGCAAGTTGGCTGGTAACGATCAATTTGAGGTTTGGCACGGCTTGTAGCAATTGGTTGATCACCCGACTTGCTGCTTGAATTTGCTCACAATTATCGAGCAGCAAACAGCTTGGTTGTTGGCTAAGCTGGTTAATCGTTGAAATGATCGGTTGCTCATCGGGGCTTTCCGTCAGATCAAGCGCTTTATTAATCGCCTGAATCATTGATTCTGGCTCGCTGGCGCTAACCAGATCAACAAACACACATTGATATTGAGCTTGGCTGGCAAATTGATGCAAACAGTGTAGCGCCAGTTGGGTTTTGCCAATCCCTGCCAAGCCAACGAGGCTGATTAAGCGAATTTGGGGATTGTTCAGCCAGTGCAGCATTCGTTCTTGTTCTGGCTTGCGCCCGAAAAAGTGACTGGTTGGGCTTGGCAAATGGCTCGCCAGCAATGGGCTTGCTTGCTTGGAAATTGGAGTGGTTGGCCCGTTGGCTGGCTCGGCGATTAATTCTTCGCGCGCAACCGCCGCTAATTCCAAAAGCTGCTGCGCTTCCTGCGATTGGGCCTCAAGATCCAACGCTGGCAGAAAGAGCGCAATCAAGGTAATCAAGTCGGGCGGGCGACGACCTGTTTCAAGCCGACAAATTTGGGCATCGCTATAGCCAACCGCAATCCCTAATTCTGCTTGGGTTAGGCGCGCCCGACGGCGCAACAAGCGTAATTGCTTGCCAAACGCTGGTGAATTGATGGCATGTTGAGTCATTGTTCAGTCCTCGTAGCTAGGATTGCGCCTGCCCGATTGCGCCTGCTGCGTTTGGGCCAATCCGCTTGACTGGTAGGAAATGTCAAGTTTTTGCTGCTTGCTGCTGCTATAACCAACCAAGAACAAAAACAACGCTGGAGGTTGGAATGCGCTTTTTATACGTTCTGGTGATCGGTTGTTGTACGTTGGCGTTGGCATTTCAGGTTCAGGCTGCGCCAATGGCTGGGGTTGTGGGGACTGGCACGCCAGCAAGTTGCAGCGAGGCGGCGCTTGATGTTGCGCTCACCAATGGCGGCACTATCAGCTTTAATTGCGGCGGCCCAGCCACAATCAACCTGAGCAGCGATAAGATTTTGGTTAGTTCTACCACGATTGATGGGGCAAATCAAATTACGCTGAGCGGGCGTAATCTCAATCGTTTGTTCGTTGCCAATGGCGAAATTCAGTTTACGTTGCGTAATCTCACGCTCGAAGCTGGTTTTTCGCCAGTTGGCGGCGGCGCCTTAGAGTTGGTTGGGGCGACGGTTGTGCTCGATCGGGTGCATTTCAACAACCATCAAGCGACTGATCAAGGCGGGGCAATCTATTGTTTTGAAGGCAGCGGTAGCAGCTTGACGATTCGCAATAGCAGTTTTGCTGGCAATCGCTCGGCCTCAGGCGGTGCAATTTATAGCGATGGCTGCGCATTAACCATTGACAATAGCGATTTTACAGCGAATATAGCACCAACCAACAATATTAACTCCTTCGGCGGCGCGATTTATAGCGTTGGGCCAACCAGCATCAACAATACGCGCTTTTACCAGAATCAGGCACGTGATGGTGGCGCAATCTTCATCCACAATCAAGCCTCAGTAACCATCAGATTTAGTAATTTTCTCGAAAATAGTGGCGGTTATGGCGGCGCGCTGGAAAATACTGGCGGCCTGACGATCACCGATAGCTTGTTGCAAGCCAACACTGTCAGCGGGACGGGCGGCGCAATTTGGAATAGTGGTGGACGCTTGTTGCTCAAACGCTCGCGCTTGCTTGGCAACCAAGCAGATGAAGGCGGCGCAATCAGCAGTTATGGCAGCCACGCCGAATTAGTCGATCTGCTGATCGAGGGCAATATGGCGACTGGCACAAACGGCGGCGGTGGCATTTTTCACGATAATGGCACACTCTTTATCAGCAATGCGAGCCTGATTCGCAATGTGGCAACTGCTGGCCATGGTGGCGCAATTTACCAAGATTCTGATGATAACTTGACCTTGAGCAACGTGACGGTTGCCGAAAATCAGGCTGATCAATTTGGCGGTGGCCTCTATCACAAAGCGCGGTATGCAGTAATTACCAACAGCACGTTTTACAACAACACAGCCTTGGCGGGCACCGAACTGTATGAAGATTCGCCTTTGACGACTGAGCAACCAAGAATTATTCAAATTGGCAATAGCGTTGTGGCGGGCGCAAGCAACAACTGTGGCGGCAGCGCTGTGCAATCGTTGGGCTTTAATCTGAGCGATGGCACATGTGCTGGCTTGGACACTGCCAGCGATCAGCAAAACCTGAGCGATCTTAAGCTTTCTGGGTTGCAAGTGAATGGTGGGCGGATTGCCATGCCTGTTTATACGCCGCTCGCAACCAGCCCATTAATCAATGCTGCCGACCCCAACCTTTGCCCAGTGAGCGATCAACGGGGCGCAGCCCGAGTTGCTGGTTGTGATATTGGCGCGGTCGAAGCGGCGGCGCTGTTAGCTCAAGTCTATTTGCCCTTTGCCAAACGCTAATTAATTGTGGAGGATGTATGCGACGTATATCAATGTTTGTTGTGCTGCTAATCTTGATGGGTTGTGGAGTTGCAGCACCAGCTCCAAGTGGCTCCACCAGCGTAAGCGTTAATCCTGAAGCTACCAATTTGCCGCCCGATTCGACCAAAACCAGCTTGCCCGTGGTGATGACTGGCGACCCTAATGCGCATCCACGCTTGTGGTTGACCCAAGCAGATTTGCCTCGGCTGCGAGCCTGGACCAGCGATAGCAACCCGCTCTATCGTGATGGCTTAAAATTGGTGGCGGAAGAAGCCAAAATCACCATGGATGCTGGCGACGTGCCAAGCCGCGATTGTGGCAGCACCGAATATGAAGAATTTCCGACCGAAATGTATGCAGAGCTGTTTGCTTTTATGTCGTTGATCGAGCCGAACGAGGCAGCGCGCGCCGATTATGCCCAACGGGCGCGAACCTTGTTGCTGTACATTATTAATATTGCCGCCCAAGGCCCAGCCGAAAATGATGATTATCTCTGCCCTGAAACTCAATCGACTGGCTATCCACCATTTCGTAGTCCGCGCTTTTTCACCGAGGATTCTAACCGCGCGCGCTGGCATGGCGAGGCCTTTCCGCTGGTTGTTGATTGGATTTATCCAGTCTTGAGTGCTAGTGATAAAGCAGCGATTCGCGGCGTATTTTTGCGCTGGTCAGATGAAATTGTTCAACGCGCCTACCATCATCCAGAGCCAATTGGCGTGATCAACGATCCCAGCTTAATTGCCAATACTGAGCAAGTGCGTTGGGCTGGCAATAATTATTTTGTGGCCCATATGCGCAATTTGGGCATGATGGCATTAGCATTTGATGCCAACGACGACCCTAATAACCAATTGCGTAATTATTTGGATAATGCCACGGGTGCTTGGTTGTATATTTTTGATCATCTGACCCGCACCGATAGCAAGGGCGGCCTGTTGCCCGAAGGCTTTGAATATAGCCCGCAAACCGCCAGCTATGCGATTCAATTTTTGCTGGCCTTGCAAACAGCAGGCAAAGATACGTGTGGCCAGCATTGCAAACTCAGCGAAAATCCATTTTGGGATGATTTTGTCACCAGCTATTTGCATTCGCTGAGTTCTAATCCCACCAACGATCCCAATCATGGCTTGGTCTATCAGCCAGCGTGGTATGGCGATGCCCAGAGCTATCATTTGGTTGATTTTATCAACGCCTTTGGCTCGTTGGGGATGTACGATCAACGGACTGGCAATGCTGCACGTTTGGCCAAAGTGCGCTGGATCGAAACCGTGACCCCGCCTGGTGGCGCTGAGGGCTTGATCGAACGGGTTGGCAACCCGAATGATTTTCGCGATGCAATCATCTATTTTATGCTGTTTGACCCAACCGCAGCTGCGGCGAGCGACCCACGGCCAAGCATGGCGCTTGATTTTTACGCCGAGGGCATGCACAAAATTTTCTCGCGTAGCAGCTGGGCCGATGATGCAGGCTGGTTCAATTTCAGCCTAAGCTGGAATTTTATCGACCATCAACAGGCCGATGGCAACCATTTTGAGTGGTATCGCAAAGGCGAATGGCTGACCAAGGCGCGCACTGGCTACGCCGATATTGCCGAAGGCATTGCTAGCTCCGAGTTTCGCAACCTGATCGCGCTCGAAAACGATCAACCTGATCGCGACCCAAGCGATTGGCGGATCGATCTCTGGCGCCGTGGCTCGCAATGGAATTTAGTGCCAACTGGCGATCCTATGTTGGTCGCGAATAGCCTTGATAGCCGTTTTGTCTATGCGTTGGGCGATGCTACCAATCTCTACAACAGCGAAAATGAGGCAACGACCGACATTAGCCACGCCAGCCGCTCGATTGTTTGGCTCAAGCCTGATGCGATTGTGACCTATGATCGTGGCACGTCGCAAACCGCCAATCGCTTCAAGCGCTGGTGGCTACAATTGCCCACGCCGGCGACGATCAACGCCAATCGAGCGACGATGACGACAGCTGGCGGCCAAAGCCTGAATATCACGAGTTTATTGCCAGCCAACGCCACATTAACCGCCGTCAACACCAGCGATCAACAGGTTGAAAATACCGCTGCTAGCGATGATCCAATGAACGTGCGTTTGCGGATCGACGCGCCTGGTAATCCGCAGGATGTGCGCTTTTTGCAAGTGCTCCAAGCGACCGATAGTGGCATTACGCCAGTCAGCGTGAGCTTAATTCAGGCGACTTCGGGCAATTATGTTGGGGCGCAAATCGGCTCGCAGGTGGTGCTGTTCCCGATTAATGTTAATCAAGCGTTTGCCACAATCGAATATAGCACGCCAAGTGCTGCCAACTTGCAGTTGATCACAGGCTTGCAGCCAAACACTGGCTACAGCGTGCAGCGCAACGGCAACAGCGTGAGCATCAGCCAAGGTGGCACACAAATGAGCGATAGCGGCGGAGTGTTGGTTATCGAGTAAAAAGAACATAGAACATTGATAAGGATGAAGGATGAAGAACGAGGGATGAAAATATGAGGGATGAGGCTATAGGACATAATCCAACGAAGCTTATAGGTCACACTTTTAACGCAGAGGCGCAGAGCGTTGATAAGGATGAGGGATGAAGGATGAAGAACAAGGGGACATCTGAGTAATCTGTGACTAGACCGATGACGTTTGAAACCACGAAGAACACGAAGTGCCACGAAGCTAAGCTTGAAGCGATTTTTGCAACCACAACAAAAGCCCTCGCGACCGCTATGGTCGCGAGGGCTGCGCATTTTTTACGAATATAGGAAAATCCACAAGCGTAACTTCCAGAGGTTTGGGCCACATTAAATGCTTCAACATCCTCAGCCATACTGAGGCGCACTGTTTTAAACCCCTGACTAGCGGGAAACTAATTTAAACTTGGTCGTGGGTTCGATCCCCATCCGGCTCACCAAGTTAGGTTAAACCCCTCGCGGTCGGGGCAGTGATCTGAACCTCGGTAGAGATTGTTCGCATTGAATGGGCGGAGCAAGTTTTAATCCCCTCGCCGTCGGGGCAGTGCGATGAACAATACATACAGGTATTACTGGCTTTTAGCACTAGCCGTTTTAATCCCCTTGCGGTTGGGGGCAGTGAGATGAACCAACCCGTGTTGTTTCGCAGGATTTTGAGCTTGATCAAAGTTTTAAACCCCTCGCGGTCGGGGCCGTGAGATAAACTCCTGTGTCCACTTTTCAAAATGAATGTGCTCTGGTAGTTCCATGCAGGGTTATTGATTTACCATAAGCTATCATCAGATATAACAGCCTTCGATTATAGTCAACTGAAATGTAATTAGCTAGATGTTTGTGTCCACTTTTTCCAGTATACACAATCTGTCAAGCATGCTGGCCTATGCTTGGGAATTCAGCGGCTTTCATTCAGCAAACAACGACGCTCATCCGAACGCCGTTGTTTGCTGAATAGCTCCAATTCTAGCGCAGAAAGCCCAATGCTGCTAGAGCATAAGGACTCCCATAATGAGCAGCACGATCACCATGGTTATGAGCTTAAAGGCTGCATTACCGGATTTTGGATGTTGCGCTAATGGTGTTTTGACCAGCGTGGCGTGGTGTGGCAGTTCAATCCCAATCAGGCCCTGCACAACCTGCTTGATCAATACTGGTTCAAGCGGTTGTTTAAACGGGCTTTGCAGATAGCGTTCAAGCCATGAGCTATTCAGCGGTTCAGGCAGAATCAGACTAGTGGCGCTCATTATCGTTTTGAGCCATTACAGCGAAGCCCGACCTTCAGCGAGCGCAATCCAAACCAACATTGCTAATGTTTTATCGTCGACGGTAGCGCGGTTGCGTGAGCGATAGCGCAATGAACGGAGTGTTTCAACGCCCATGCCTAAACAATCAGCAACATAGTGTTCTGTAGCCGCCATCGAGCAACCACGTTGACCTTGAACTAAGCGAAATCCGTCACCAACCGCTTGGCAAATCTGCTCCAGCTTGATAATTTCGGCCATCATTCAGCCTCCTTTTGCCATAGACCATCGCCCTAAAGTACCGCATATATATACCCTTTTTTAGGTATTTAGGGTTTGCTGTAGGCTAATAACGCCTACTACACACCAATATTCACGCACAATACAGAGAATAAGATACATCAAAATGATAGGATAAAGATGCATATTTATCAGAAAGGAGTAGCACATGGCATGTTTAATTGGGCTGTTGCTCTTGGCAATTCTCGGCGCACTCGCTGGGGTGATTGTCGTATTGAATAAACGGCTGAAATGAAAGGATTGATCAATGGCATGCTTGGTTGGACTATTCCTGCTTCTTGCCTTGGTCAGCCTGTTGGTGTTGGTTGCCTTACCAAATGGCCAGCGATTCCAAACCCTTCAATGGTCGGTGCGTGGTTGTTTTGTCGTGTTGGCAATGCTCCTTGGCCTAAGTTGTATCGTAAGTAGCATGATTGTGTTGAGGGCGCAATGAATATTTGGCTGCAAATTGATGCAACCCCTGGCAAGCTGCAAGGTTGGGCTGGTCTAGGGATTGTGATTCGCCAAAATGATGGCACAATTTTGTATTGGGCGCTGCAACAAGCGCCTGCCGCAACCAATAATATGGCGGAATATCAGGCTATCGTCTATGGATTGCGCTTAGTCCAACGCCACTATCCTTATTCCCCTTCGTGGATCAAACAATGGGATCGAGCTAGCACCAGCCTGATCCCATTGTTTCAGCAATTTATCAGTTCAATAACATTTGAAGACATCCTGTGCTTACTATAGTACGAGAGATCCTAGTTTATGAGTGAGGACAGGAACCATGCGCAAAGCTTGGTGGATTGGGTTTTGTGGCCTATTGAGCGTTTTATGCTTGCTTGTAGCGTGTTCAGCACCACAGATTAGCAGCAGTCAGACCGATCAAATTACCCCAACATTGACTCAGACAGGCCCTTTAACGATTACGATAACCACCGATTTGCAAGCCACATCGTTAACTAACCCCTTAGTGCTGACCCAAACTGAGCCATTAGTTTGGTTGGCCTTAACCAAAAAAGATCCTGAGGCAATTCATTTGACTTCTGCTGAGGTTGGGGTTGAGGAAAGTATTTATCCTGCACCCCTGCTTGCGATCAATGGCCTCGGTCAGCAAACCATGATTACCACCGAAACCGATGGGTTGATCTATCGAGAGCAAGGATTGCCCTTGCCTATCCTCTATCGGCCAAATCCGCTGCCTGACCAAGCGTTTGCAGCTCAGATATTTACTGATCACATCGAGATTTCGTGGCGCAGACACTTTCAATTTTCACCCAAGCTTGATTATGTAGCGATGCGAACTTTTAGTTTGGGTGCAACCAGTTTAGCGGATAGAACCCAACTTGAAATGATCAATCTACAAACAGGGGCTAGGCAGTTATTGAACGAATCTCAAGGCAACCTGAAAGTTACTGACTGGTTTATTGGGTGGACTGCGAGTGGCATTTATGAACTCTCTTCAATCAATGGACCAATGTCATCGGCATCAATTAGGCTCTTTGATCCAACCCAAGCTGATCTCAAGCAATCAATTCAGCTTACTGGCGAAGGTGGAATTGGCGACACGTTTTTAGATATTGAGCATGGCTTATTGGCCCATGGCGGCAGCTCTTGGCATCCCAACTTTGGAATTAAGAATCTGCAAACCGAGACCGATCTGATTATTGGGCAGAATACTGATACAACCGACATTGACAATCTATCCATCTCGCCGGATGGCCGTTATTTAGCCTATCTCTATCATCCTACGGTAAGCGAAGCTGTTGAGCCAACTTCGGGTACGATTCGTTTATATTCGCTTGAGCAGCAGCAGCCATTGGGTGATTTGGCCACGGGCATTAATCCCGATATGGTGCGCAAGCGTTTTGACCATCATAGCTCACCATTTGATCCTACGATGATGCTATGGACACCAGATAGCCAGTATCTTTTGGCCCTCAGTTGCGACCCCCGCACTCCATGGCAATGGCGACCTTCTGGTCCAAGTTGTGATGCAGCTTCGCCAATTCAACAGCAACGGCAGGGCTTAGTATTTCGAGTCGCAGATCAGCAACAATTAACGACAATTGTTTTGCCTGCGCACACTGGCTCGATTAAGTTGGTTAGCCCCACGCTGCTCGGAATGATTGCCTATGTTGATAACCAAGCCTTGTTGATTTTTTGCGATATTATGACTGGTCAACAAAGCGTGCCGCTCGCCCTTGGCAAGGTTATTCCTATGATTGTTTATCCTCGTTGAAGAGTAGAACATAGAGCAAAGGACATAGAACATAGATGTAATGGTTCATTACATAAACCACCATCGTTCTTTTCCACCCTTCCGTCCCGCCAGTTTAAGGGCGGACAGGTTAGGAAATGGGTAGTCATGGATGTTAGGGCATGACGGTTCCGAGCCGGCCACCGCGCGTCACGGTCGTTGCCCACCGTTCGTGCAGCGCCGTTCCCGCCAGCGACAGCCGATCCCCGAGCGCGGGCATCGTGCCCGTCCATAGCCAGCGTAGCAGCCCATACCGCCCCAACCGAAACAGACTGTCCCGCGCCGCCCATGGGCGGCGCGGGCTGGGGCAGTCTCCCCGCTCGGCGAGTACCCCCTCCGCCTCCGCTGTCCCGATCTGCAGCAGCAGCACGGTCGCGATCGCCATGCCCAGCACGAGCGCTTCTTGGGTCGTGCGGCTCCGCGTGTGGCTCGCCTCCCACTGCCAGCCTGCCGTTTTCCAATCCCGGAACAGCGCTTCAATCGCGGACCGCCGCCCATAGGCATGCCGGATCATGCCAATCCCTGCCAGATTACTCACCAGCAGCAACGGTTCCTGTGCGTCGGCGGCCCACGTCGCGACCACCGTCACCGTCCGCCAGCCCGCCTTCTTGAAGGCCAGTCCGCGCCGTGCCACGCGCTGGCCCCGCGTCACTAGGGTGCGGATCATGGTTTCGGTGTGGCCCCGCAGCCGCAGCCGGGTGTGGCCTTGCACGCGCACGACCCAGTGCCAGCCGTGCGCTGCCACCTGATCGGTAAAGACGGGACAGCCAAAGGCACGATCGGCGACGACAATGACGGGCGTGGTGGGCGGAATGACCTGGCGCACGCGATCGAGCAGGGTGGCGGTATCCGTCCAGAAGGCGGTGGCGCGGCGGGTGTTGCCGGGATGGAGCACCCACGCCAGCGGAATGGCGCGTCCGTGATACCAGAGGGCAGCGGTGAGGAGCGTCCAGTGGTCGGTATGGGTCGTTTCATCGATGATGACGGTGACCGCTTCCGCAGGGGCGAAGCGTAGGGTGGTGGTCAGGATGGCCCGATGGAACGACCACGACAGCTGGGGATCCCGATAGGTGCGGCGCAGTCGCCGTTCGTGACTGGCGGCGCGGGCAGCGGTGGACAGTCCAAGGGCACAGCCCCAGGCCACGACGCGGGTGGTGATGGACTGCATGAGCAGGATACTGACGCGCCAATCGGTGAGCCGCCGGGCCGTCCAGGGCGACAGAGTCGGGACGGCGGTGAGCAGGATGGTGTTGATCCACGCGGTAAGGGCTGGTATACTCAGCATACGACCTCGGTTTTGGGATGGGTTTGGTTTCGTCACCACCCAGTATACCAACCCGAGGTCGTTGTGTGAACACGCGGTGTGCGTCCCTGTCCGCCCTTAAACGTCCCGCCAGCGGGAGACGCAGGGGGCTTTCATCCCCCTGCACCCCCGCAAGGACCATTCGTGACCGAACCGCATCTGTTGATGACCCTGCGGATGGGTGGTGTTCCGTGGGTGGTATTCAGTCGCAACCAACCCTTGGGATAGGGTTGCGATGCGGGAATGCTGCGGTTGCTAATGCAATGAACCAGTACACATAGAACATAGAACATAGGGGTCAGGGATCAGAGGTGAGAGGCTAAAGGCTTTGGGACATAATAATCTGAGCTAATCTGTGTCAATCTGTGGCTAAAAACTTCGCGTTCTTCGTGTCCTTCGCGGTTTCATCCCTTCGTGCTCTTCGGGCGCTTCGTGAATCAAAAAAGGGGATCGAGCTAGTACCAGCCCGATCCCCTTTTACCGACAACCGATCCCTAGTTCTTACGCCCCGCCGGTTTTGCCCGAGCCTGCGTTGTTGCCTTCGCGTAGCTTGGCCCGAATCAGGTCGCGGTTCATCTTGGCGATGAATTGAATGCTAATTTCTTTTGGACAGGCTGCTTGGCATTCTGCATAGTTGGTACAGTTGCCAAAGCCTTCTGCATCCATTTGGGCAACCATGTTGATCACCCGTTGGTCTTTTTCTGGCTCGCCTTGAGGCAGCAAGTTCAGGTGTGAGACCTTGGCGGCGGTGAACAACATTGCCGAGCCGTTTGGACATGCGGCGACACACGCCCCACAGCCAATACAAGCAGCAGCATCCATTGCCAAATCGGAAATTTCTTTGGCAATCGGAATTGCATTGCCATCTGGTGGTGCGCCAGTGCCAACCGAAATAAAGCCACCAGCGGCAATAATCCGGTCGAGGGCAGCGCGATCAACGGCCAAATCCTTGATCACAGGGAATGGCTCGGCACGCCATGGCTCAATATACACTTCGTCGCCATCTTTGAATGAGCGCATGTGCAATTGGCAGGTGGTGGTTGCCCGTTGTGGCCCGTGAGGAATCCCGTTGATCACCATCGAACATGCACCGCAAATGCCTTCGCGGCAGTCGTGGTCGAAGGCAACTGGATCTTCGCCTTTGGTGATCAACTCTTGGTTGAGCACATCGAGCATTTCGAGAAATGACATATCGGGGCTGACATGGTTGGCATCGTAGCTAACCATTTTGCCCGCTGTTTTGGCGTTATCTTGTCGCCAAATGTGCAATTTTAACTTCATTGAAGCACCTCAGCGATTACTTGTACGAACGAGTTGAAAGGTGAACGTTTTCGAATTCGAGAACTTCTTTGTGCATGGTTGGTTTGGTGCCAACGCCCTTGTATTCCCAAGCGGCCACAAAGGTGAAGTTTTCGTCATCGCGTTTGGCTTCGCCATCCTCGGTTTGGCTTTCGGTGCGGAAGTGACCGCCACACGATTCGGTGCGCATCAAGGCATCGTGGCACATCAATTCGGCAAATTCGAGGAAGTCGGCCAAGCGGCCTGCTTTTTCCAACTCTTGGTTGAAGTATTCGCCATTGCCTGGCACGCGCACGTCGCGCCAGAATTCTTCGCGAATTTGTGGAATGCGTTCTAAGGCGGTGCGTAAGCCAGCATCGTTGCGCGCCATTCCACAATAATCCCACATCACTTTGCCAAGTTCGCGGTGGAAATCATCGACTGAGCGTTTGCCATTGATTTGCAGCAATTGGCTCAGGCGGGTAGTTACTTCGCGCTCTGTTTCCACAAAGGCTGGGTGATCGGTTGTGACTGGGTTTAATTTGGCGCTGGCAATATAGTTGCCAATCGTGTAGGGCAAAATGAAGTAGCCATCGGCCAAGCCTTGCATCAAGGCGCTCGCACCCAAGCGGTTGGCGCCGTGGTCAGAGAAGTTGGCTTCGCCCAAAACGTGCAAGCCTTCAACGTTGCTCATCAAGTTGTAGTCGACCCACAAGCCGCCCATCGTGTAGTGCACGGCGGGATAAATCCGCATTGGCACTTCGTAGGGGTTTTCGCCAGTGATTCGTTCGTACATCTCAAACAAGTTGCCATACCGTTCGGCGATGGTGTTTTTACCCAAGCGCTTGATCGAATCGGCAAAATCGAGATACACGCCCAAGCCGCCTGGGCCTACGCCACGACCTTCATCACACACTTCTTTGGCAGCGCGTGAGGAAATATCACGCGGCGAGAGGTTGCCGAATGAAGGATATTTGCGTTCGAGATAATAATCGCGTTCGCTTTCGGGAATATCCTTGGCAGCGCGAGTGTCGCCAGCCTTCTTGGGAACCCAAATCCGGCCGTCGTTGCGCAACGATTCGCTCATCAAGGTCAATTTTGATTGGTGATCGCCAGCAACTGGAATACAGGTTGGGTGAATTTGGGTAAAACATGGGTTGGCAAACGCCGCGCCACGTTTGTAAGCGCGATAGCTGGCCGTTACGTTACAGCCTTTGGCGTTGGTTGAAAGGTAGAAAACGTTGCCGTAACCACCAGTTGCCAACACAACTGCATCGCCTGCGTGGCGTTCGATCTTGCCGTTGATCAAATCGCGGGTGATAATCCCACGCGCTTTGCCATCAACCAAAACAATATCCAACATTTCGCAGCGCGAATACATGGCGACTTTTTTCAAGCCAATTTGGCGTTCGAGCGCTGAGTATGCGCCGAGCAACAATTGTTGGCCGGTTTGGCCTCGCGCGTAGAAGGTACGCGAAACTTGGGCGCCACCGAACGAACGGTTGGCCATCACGCCGCCGTACTCGCGGGCGAATGGTACACCTTGGGCCACACATTGGTCGATAATGTTGACGCTGACTTGCGCCAAACGATACACATTTGCTTCGCGGGCGCGATAATCGCCGCCTTTGATCGTATCGTAGAACAAACGGCGCACACTATCGCCGTCGTTTTGATAGTTCTTGGCAGCGTTGATGCCACCTTGCGCCGCGATACTGTGGGCACGACGGGGGCTATCTTGGAAGCAGAAACACTTGACGTTATAGCCAAGCTCGGCCAATGAAGCAGCAGCAGAAGCGCCTGCCAAACCTGAGCCAACCACCAAAACGGTGTATTTACGCTTATTGGCAGGATTGACCAACTTCATGTCGAAGCGGTGCTGATCCCATTTATCTTCCAGCGGCCCTGCTGGAATTTTGGCATTCAATTGCATAATGCGTCACCTATTTCGCTACTGGTTCTAGGAAACCAACTAAGACCGCAATCGGAATCGAAATATTTCCCAAAAACAACAAGGTGCCAATGCCGAGGGCAGCATTACGCAGCAACCGATTAAAACGGCGGTTGTTTAAGCCTAAAGTTTGGAACAAGCTCCAAACCCCGTGAGCCATGTGCAACCCAAGGGCGAGCATCGCTAGAATATAAAAGAGCGAAACCCAAACATTGCGGAAGCCATAGACCACATTGTTGTAAACATTGTGTACGTCAAACGGTTGTGGTCCACCAGGCGCTTTACCGATGGTAAAGTGCAAAATGTGGTAGACGATAAACAACAGCAAAATTACCCCGCCATAGCGCATGGTGCGGCTGGCGAAGGTCGATTCGACGTGTTGTTTCTTGACGTAACGTTGCGGTCGCGATTTGCGGTTTTCAATCGTCAATTGCACGGCAGCGATGATGTGCAGAATAACTGCGGTGAGCAGCACAACCCGCACAACCACTAGCAACTCGCCAGTGCTCTTGAGAAACGCCGCATACTTGTTCAATGCTTCGGCTCCCAAATAAATTTGGAGATTGCCAAGCATATGCCCGATGACGAAGCCCACGCCAATCAGGCCCGTCACGGCCATCACGACCTTCTTCCCGATGGATGTTCGGTAGAAAGAAAGTACCCCAGTCATTACTGACTCCTTTATCTGTTCCGACGTGGCATCTTTACCTTCTATATTATCGCTTAAAACTCAGTTTAGGTGAAACACTTGCTGCACGTGGGTGAAGCTTTGTCCACATAGCTTCTGAATGGTTTGAATAGCTCCATGGCTGCGATTAATCTGCTTCAGCAAGCAAATTGAGCAGTAAGCGAAATAGTAATTTATGGCTTTATGATACCCTAAATCGTTTGTTTATAGCACAAATATTCTATTAACATCGATGATCTCATTGTCAGCATCGATGCTGCGATTCTTCTCGATGCTTGGGTCTTTTAGCCAATCATTTCAATAATAAAGACGGATAATATAGAGTAAACTGTTTTAACTAGAACTTCTTCCAATCATTGATTTGACAAATAGCCTGAAGCGACTATACTTAGCCGCAATAAAGACAATAAAGACAGATTAAATTGTCTTTATTAATTCAGTTTTGGATTATTCAAGCTGAATTTTGCGGCGAAGTTTACCCCAACCGTTGAGCAATGTACGATTTCCGAGCCAAGCATTTGGGCGTTGGTCGTCTTGTTGCGCTTAAAAACGGTTGATCGACGGAGTTATCAACGTGGCGGTTACTCTTGCACAATCAACATCGCAGCCCAAACCGAAACGTCGCGCCGCTGCTGCTTTAGCCATCGGCCTGCTCCTAGCAACTGGTCTGTTGCTGGTGATTATGACGCTCAGCATTAATTTTGGGGCAGCCGATGTTGCGCCAAGCACAGTCTGGGCAGCATTATTTAACTACGATCCTACTTCAACCCAACACCTGATTATTCGCACCCTACGCATGCCCCGGGTACTGGTGGCAGCGATTGTTGGAGCTATTTTGGCTTTGGCGGGAGCAATTATGCAGGGCTTGACCCGCAATCCACTTGCCGACGCAGGTTTGTTGGGCATTGAAAGCGGCGCAGCCTTGGGCGTGGTGCTGGCAATCACCTTCTTCGAGATCAAAACCCTCAATTTGTATTCGATTTTTGCCTTTGCTGGGGCAGCGGTTACTGCTGTGCTGGTCTATAGCCTTGGCTCTTTGGGCCGTGGCGGGCCAACTCCGCTCAAATTAACCCTAGCCGGAGCCATGATCACAGCCTTCTGTAGCTCGTTTACCAGCGCCATTCTGATTCTCAATCAACAAACACTTGATGAAGTGCGCTTGTGGTTAGCGGGCACGGTTGCCGGACGCGATTTGGGCTTAATCGCCGCTAGCCTGCCCTACGTTGGAGTTGGCATGGTTTTGGCGCTGAGCCTTGGGCGCTCGCTCACTGCAATGGCCTTGGGCGAAGATGTGGCGCGGGGCTTAGGCCAACGCACTGGCTGGGTCAAAGTGATTGCGGCAATTGCCGTGGTGCTTTTGGCTGGCAGCGCGGTTGCCTTGGCGGGACCAATTGGCTTTTTGGGCTTGTTGGTGCCGCACATTATGCGCTTTATTGTTGGCATCGATTATCGTTGGCTTTTGCCCTATTGCATCATTGGCGGTGCTTTGCTGCTGGTCGTGGCCGATATTATTGGGCGGGTTGTTGTGCGCCCGATGGAAATTCCAGTTGGCGTTGTTACCGCCCTACTCGGCGGCCCAATGTTTATTTACCTTGTACGCTGGCGGGTGCAACGATGAAAACATTTCCATGGATTACCATTCGCCCCAAGCATGTGCGCTTTTCGTTGCGCATCGACCGCCGTTTGCCCAGGGTTGGGCTGCTTGTTGGGCTGCTGGTGCTGGCAATTATGATCATCAACATGGGCGTTGGCGAATATAAAATTAGCCCATTGGATGTGGTTAAAACCTTGCTCGGCATGGAAACAGGCGATCCGCAACATGTGCTGATTGTGCGGACCCTGCGCTTGCCACGGATGCTGCTTTCGGCCTTGGTTGGCTTGGCGCTTGGCACATCTGGCGCATTGCTGCAAGGCTTGACCCGCAATCCATTGGCCGACCCAAGCATTATGGGCATCAACACTGGTGCTGGTTTAGTCGCAGTCGTGTTGACAATCTTGGTGCGCGATTTTCCTGCTCGCTGGATTCCCGTCGCGGCCTTTGCTGGCGCTTTGGTTGCTGCTGGTTTGATGTATGTTTTGGCTTGGCGCAAGGGTGGCGATTCGCCGATGCGCTTGATCTTAATCGGGGTTGGCTTGAGTGCGGTTGGTTCTGCCGTCACAACCTTGGTGATTACGATTGGCAATATCTACGATGTACAACGGGCCATGATTTGGCTAACGGGCAGCGTTTATGGCCGCTCGTGGGCCGATTTTTGGGCCTTTGCGCCGTGGGTCGCGATTGCTGTGCCTTTGGCGTGGTTTCAAGCGCGCCAACTGAATAGCCTGCACCTTGGCGAAGATGTCGCCTTAGGTTTGGGCGTAAGCGTTGGTCGCCAACGGGCTTGGATCTTATTGATTGCGGTGGCTTTGGCTGGCGCAAGCGTTGCCGTGGCTGGGGTAATTAGCTTTGTTGGCTTGATTGCGCCGCATGTCGCTCGGCGTTTGGTTGGTACCGATCACACGGGGCTTGTGCCGACCGCTGGCATGCTTGGCGCGCTGTTGTTGGTAGCCGCCGACTGGATTGGCCGGACGATTGCCGCGCCCAACGAAATTCCCTGTGGGCTTGTGACCGCCGTGATTGGCGTACCGTTTTTCCTGACAATGCTCTACCAGCATGCCAAAACAAAGTGAGGACGTGATGTTAGCAACCGATACATTAACCTTGGGCTACGATGGCCCCAACATTCTCGATCAGTTGTCGATCACGCTGCCTGCTGGGCAGATTACCGCTTTGATTGGCCCCAATGGCTGTGGCAAATCGACCTTGTTACGTGGTTTGGCCCGTTTGATCAAGCCCAAGCATGGCGCAGTTGTGCTTGATGGCCACGATGTGCAACGCATCCCGACCCGCCAATTGGCAACCCAACTCGGTATTTTGCCGCAAAATCCGGTTGCGCCTGAAGGCTTGACTGTGCGTGAGTTGGTGGCCCAAGGTCGCTATCCGCATCAGCGCTGGTTTCAACAATGGTCGGCGGCAGATGAGCAAGCCGTGCGCTCGGCGCTTGAAATTACCAACATGGTCGAATTGGCTGATCGGGCGGTCGATGCGCTTTCTGGCGGCCAACGCCAACGCGCATGGATCGCTATGACCCTTGCCCAAGAAACCGATATTATCCTGCTTGACGAGCCAACGACCTTTTTGGATTTGGCCCATCAAGTTGAAGTCTTACAGCTTTTAGAACAGCTTAATCGCCAATCAGGCCGCACGATTGTGATGGTAGTGCATGATTTGAACCATGCCACGCGCCATGCTGATCATGTGATTGCGCTGCGGGCTGGCGTTGTGCAAGCCGCCGGATCGCCGCGCGAGGTAATTACACCGTCGTTATTACGCGCTGTATTTGGCATCGAAGCTGAAGTTATCCCTGATCCGCGCAGCGGTGTGCCATTGTGCATTCCGTATGGTCTGTGTGCTGCGGAACCTACAGATACCCTATATGCGGATGCTGTTGGCAGCCGCGCTTAACCCTAGGAGTAACTTTCAATGGTTCGTTTTACTCGTTTACTCTCTTGTGGCTTGCTATTGACGGTGTTAGCAGCCTGTGGCGGTGCAGCTAGCACCCCAACCAGCGCCCCTTCAGCGACCGCGACGACGGCTCCAACCGAGGCCAGCGCCGCCGCGACCGCAACAACTGCGCCAACCGAAGCCGCTGTGGCTCAACCAACTGCCACCGCTGCTAGCGATACAACTGCCATCAGTGGCACCCGCACCTTCAGTCATGCGTTGGGCGAAATCAGCATTCCCAATGTTCCCCAGCGGGTGATTGCCCTTGATTGGATGTATTTGGAAGATGTTGTAGCCTTGGGTGTGCAACCAGTTGGCGCTATCGATTTGGAAAATTATCCTGAGTGGGTCGATTTGCCGCTGACGATTGATTCGAGCGTAGTTTCAATTGGGGCAAATCCTTCGCCAGATTTTGAAACGATTGCTGCATTGAAGCCAGACCTGATTTTGGTTGGCTCGTTGCGCGGCGAAACAATCTACGATCAATTGAATGCAATCGCGCCAACCATGATGTTCAATCCCTACTTGAAAGAGGGTGAAGGCCATCCATACGATGAAATGACCACAACCTTCAGCACAATTGCCGCCGTTTTGGGCAAAGAAACTGAAGGCGCGCAAGTGTTGGCCAAGATGGAACAAACCTTTGCTGATTCCAAAGAACAGTTGGCTGCTGCTGGTTTGGCTGATGCCAAGGTCTTGGTTGCTCAAACCTACGCCAGCAACAACGCTGCCGAAGTGCGTTTGTTTACCGACAACGCCGCGGTGATGGAAATTGTCAAACGTTTGGGCTTGAAAAACGCTTGGTCAGACCCAACCTATCAAGTTTGGGGCTTCTCGTCGGTTGGCACTGAAGCCTTGGCTCAGTTCAGCGATATTCACATGCTCTACATTACCGAAGAAAATAACGATCCCTTCCAAAGTGCTGCGATCAAGCCCTACTGGGATAGCCTAGAGTTTGTCAAAGCTGGCAAGGCCCACATCTTGGATAGCCAAACCTGGACGTTTGGTGGCCCTATTGCCGCCGAAGTCTTTGCTCAACGGGTCACCGAAGCACTCTTGTCGGAAAGCAAATAAGCCTGATTTAGCGCTGGCCGTTTGAGAATTGCAAGCTGCCAGCAGGAATAGATACAACAATGCAACGATTTTTGGCATTAATTGGCTTGGTCAGCATTTTGGCTGCCTGTGGTTCATCGGCAGCAACCCAAGCCCCTACAACTGCCCCAACCACCGCTGCCGCCGCAACCGCGACGACTGCGCCCGAAGCAACTGTTGCTGCCACCGAAGCTGCTGCTGAAGCAACAACTGCTCCAGCTGATGCTACTGGCACGCGCACGATCAAGCACGTGATGGGCGAAACCACGATCACTGGCGTGCCCCAAAAGGTTGTTGTGCTCGAATGGGTCTATGTGGAAAATCTTTTGGCTTTGGGCGTGCAACCAGCTGGGGTTGCCGACATCGAAGGCTACAACAAATGGGTCGATGTTCCCGTTGAATTAGGCCCAGCTGCGGTTGATGTTGGCACCCGTGGCGAGGCCAACCTCGAAACGATTGCTGCAATCAAGCCTGATCTGATTATTGCGCTTAAATATGATGCTGAAAAGAACTATGCTCAATATAGCGCCATTGCCCCTACCTTGGTCTTCAATCCCTATCCTGAATCAGGCGATCAATACACTGAAATGATCGAAACCTTTAACACGATTGCCGATGTGCTAGGCAAGACCGATGAAGCCAAGGCTGTGTTGGCCAAGATGGAGCAAACCTACGCCGAAGCCAAACAAACCTTGGCCGCAGCAGGCTTTGAAAATGCTCCCTATGTGTTGGCGCAAGCCTACACCTCAAACAGCGCCGCCGAAATTCGCTTGTTTACCGACAACTCGATGATTGCCAAATTGATCGCTAAAACTGGCCTTAAAAATGCCTGGACTGACAGCAGCTTCCAAGTCTATGGCTTCTCGACCGTAAGCAGCGAAGTCTTGGCTGGGCTGGGCGACGTGCATTTTATGTATGTTGTGGCCGATGATGACAACCCATTTGCTAGCGGGACGATCAAACCATTTTGGGATAGCCTTGATTTTGTGAAGAAGGGCCAAGCCTATCCATTGGGTGGCGATGTTTGGTTCTTTGGTGGCCCTTTATCAGCAGAAGTGCTGGCCCAACGCGTTGTCAAGAGCTTGACCAAGCAATAAACCTAGCGATTCATCGAGGATATGATTATGCATGTAGAACGTAGCCCACTTGCCCAAAGCTTCGAACGCGCCGCGACCTTGGATCAATACTTAGTTGCGCAGATTGTCGAACCAAACGAGCCAGATTGGGTCTCGGCTACAGCATTGACCGATCCAGCGGTGCTGAGCAGCATTCTTGAAAGCTTTGCCGAAGCTCGCAAACTGACCAAGCGTCGGCTGGCAGGTTCGTTCTTTATTAGTTCATATGTTTGGTATTTGGCTGGGGCGGCGATTGCTAGTTTATTGATCGATCAACGAATTCCCGACATGGATCGCTCAAATGTATTGGCGCGTTTCCCCAGCAACGCCAATGGTAATCAGGCCACAGTCGCCTTTGGCTCGCAGCGTTTTTTCGGCTTAGCAGCTGATCAAACCCACGCTGGAGTGACTGTGCTTGCAGATAAAGCTAGCCTGCGCGAACAATTACGCCAGCAATTCGAGCAGCATCTGGTTCCGGTAGTGCAATTGGTCGCTGAGCAATCAGGCTTAGGCCAACGTGCCCAATGGAACATTATTGCTGATCGCTGTGCAGGCATTTTCTTGCGGGTTGGCCAGCGCCTTGAGCAAGTTGATGTTGCCTGTGCAGAAGGCTTGGCCTTCGTTGGCGCCAAAGGTTCTGCTATGAAGGCCAGCAAAACTGGCTATATGAAGCTGAATACGGCCAGTGATCAATGTGCAACGTTCCTGCAGCGTGGTGGTTGTTGCTTGTACTATCAAGTTGAGGGCGGCCAAAACTGTAACGATTGCCCATTATTACCCGCTGCTGAGCGCTTGCAACGCATCACGGGGTTAAGCAACTAAAGATTTGTACGTTCTGCAAGCCTAAGGTTGTTTATACTCGAAAATCATCCTATTGCGATTAACGCAACAGCGCAGAGAAAAAACTATTCTCTGCGCCGCTGCGTTAAATCTATGCTGTATTAGTTGTGATTGCTGGTTATTTTACGATCAATTCAACGTCGATATTGCCACGAGTTGCGTTGCTATAAGGGCAAACGGTATGCGCTTTTTCGACCAACGCCAAGGCAGTTTCGCGCTCGACCTTGGGCAAATCAACGGTCAAGGTTACGGCCAAACCATAGCCACCTTGGGCATTTGCGCCAAGGCTGACCGTGCCAGTCACGCTTGAATCGCTAGCATCGGCTTTGGCATGTTTGGCAACCAAGCTCAAGGCGCTATGGAAGCAGGCAGCATAGCCAGCAGCAAACAATTGCTCAGGGTTGGTCGCCCCACCAGGCCCGCCTAATTCCTTGGGCGCTGCTAAATCGAGGGTCAAGCTGCCATCAGGTGCGGTTACTTGGCCAGCGCGTCCACCGCTTGCAGTCATCGTGGTCGTATATAAGGTTTTAAGTGCCATAATCTAAATCTCCTTACAAACATAATGAATTTATATTTATAGCAATTATATTGTGCGCAATTCAATTTGTCAAGAGCTAATTTTCATGCTACGGTGCTGCTATGTAAAACACAGGAGGCCGACGATGAATTTGGCAGACCAAGGCTTATTGTTGGAGCTGCAATTGTGCTTCGATGTGTACGCGGCCTCACGCGCAATTAACAAGGCGTATCGGCCACTTTTAGAGGCGTTGGGTTTGACCTACCCGCAATATTTGGTGATGTTGGTGTTGTGGCAGCACGAAGCCCAAACCGTCAAGCAGCTTGGTGAGCAGCTTCAGCTTGATTCGGGGACGCTTTCGCCATTGCTCAAACGACTAGAAAGTGCTGGCTTTTTGCAGCGCCAACGCCGCGCCAGCGATGAACGTGAAGTTGAAATTCAATTAACCGATGCTGGGCGGGCTTTGCGCCAACAGGCTAGCAACGTCCCAGCCTCGATTTTTAAGGCACTCGGCCTCACTGCGAGCGATTATTTTGAGCTTAAACGCTTGCTGCACCAAGTAATGGCTTCGGTTGAGGCCAATAACCCTGATTAAGATTAAGCAATTCGCGTCAAAAGAATAATTCTGGCTAGCTTTTAGTCCGATTACAATGCACAAATTGCCCTTTAGGGGGTGCGGGGGGATGAAAACCCCCTGCGTTCCCCGCCTAACGGCGGGGCGGAGGGGTGGTGATCGATTTAAATTGATGAAACCTTAAACTTAAACTTGGTAGCTTTCATTTAAGCCACAATCTACAATCAACCCATCTATGGTATAATCAAGGCCCGTACTGATGTATTCAGTGCGGATTTTTTATTTAACGCGGAGCACAGTCAATGACGAAGTATATTTTCGTAACGGGTGGCGTAGCATCATCGGTGGGCAAAGGGATCACCGTGGCCTCGCTGGGCCGTTTGCTGAAAAGTCGTGGTATTAGCGTTTCAATTCAGAAACTTGATCCATATATCAATGTTGACCCCGGCACAATGTCGCCCTACCAACATGGTGAGGTCTTTGTGACCGAAGATGGTGCCGAAACCGACCTCGACTTGGGCCATTACGAACGCTTTATTGATGAAAATTTGTCCCGCGTTAATAACATCACAACCGGTCAAATTTATTCTTCAGTGATTCAAAAAGAGCGCCGTGGCGATTTCCTCGGCGGCACGATTCAGGTTATTCCGCATATTACCAACGAAATTAAGAGCCGCGTGGCTTTGGTGGCCAAAAATACTAGCGCCGATGTGGTGATTGTGGAAATTGGCGGCACGGTTGGCGATATTGAAAGCTTGCCATTCCTCGAAGCAATTCGCCAAATGAAAAAAGATGTAGGCCGCGATAATGTGATCTATATTCACGTCACGTTGCTGCCCTATTTGCAAGCCAGCGGCGAACTCAAAACCAAGCCAACCCAACACTCAATTGCCGAATTGCGCCGCGTCGGCATCTCGCCAGCGGTCGTGCTTTGTCGCTCCGATTTGCCAGTTGATGATGAAATTCGCGAGAAAATCGCGCTATTTGCTGATTTGCCCACCGAAGCTGTGGTAGCCCTGCCAACCGTCGAAACGATCTACGAAGTGCCGTTGGTTTTGGAAGAAGCAGGCTTAGGCGCTTTAATTTGTGAACGCTTGGCCTTGGCTGCGCAGCCAGTGCAGCTCGATGAATGGCGCTCGTTGGTTGCCCGTATCAAACAACCAAAACGCCATACAACCGTGGCAATCGTTGGCAAATATGTTGAATTGCGCGATGCCTATATGAGCGTTGCCGAATCGGTGCGTCATGCTGGTTGGGCCCAAGATATTCAGGTTGCGATCAAATGGGTCTCATCGGAAGAACTCGAAGTTGCCGATCCAGTGACGATGCTTGGCGATGTGCAAGGCATTATCGTGCCTGGCGGCTTTGGCTATCGCGGCGTTGAGGGCAAAATTCGCGCTGTGCGTTATGCCCGCGAAAACAAGATTCCCTTCTTGGGCTTGTGCTTGGGTATGCAATGCGCCACGATTGAATTTGCACGCTTTGCATTAAATGCTCCCGATGCCAACTCAACCGAGTTTAATCCTAATACCAAGCTACCGGTGATCGACTTTATGCCTGATCAATTGGATATTAGCGACAAGGGCGGCACGATGCGGTTGGGCGTGTACCCCTGTATTTTAGCGCCAGGCAGCAAAGCAGCCAAAGCCTATGGGCGTGAATTGGCGCTGGAACGCCATCGCCATCGTTTTGAATTTAACAACAAATATCGCAAAGCCATGGAAGCAGCAGGCTTTGTGATTAGCGGGCACTCGCCTGATGGCCGTTTGGTCGAGATTGTTGAGTTGCGCGACCATCCATGGTTTGTGGCTTCGCAATTCCACCCTGAATTCAAATCGCGGCCAAATAATCCACATCCATTATTCCGCGATTTTGTGCAAGCTGCCTTAGAGCAAACCGCAGAATAAGCGCGAAATCAAAGGGCAAAAGTCAGAAGTCAAAACGAGAGCCGAGATGATTGGAGATCGGTTGTTGGTTGATGGGGATCGGGCTTTGTGGTAGCTCGATCTCTATCTTTTTTAATTTAACGTAGCTGAAATCAAAAATCAATAGTCAATAGCCAAACATCCTGATCCCTGATCCCCAGCCCCTATATTCTTTGTTCTATGCTGGGCGTTTGCAGCTATAATAAAGCTTGAACGACAAACTGTAGGGATTGCCTGTGAAAGTCTTATATATCGCCAGTGGTATTCGGGTGCCTGGCGCGTTTGGTGGCGCAATTCATACAACCGAAGTCGCCCAAGGGCTAGCCCAACTTGGCGTGGAAATGCATGTGGTGACGCGCCCAGCCCAAGGCCAACGGCGCAAGCCATGGCAATTGCCCAAGCGTCAAACTGGCTCAATTACGTGGTATGAAGCCGATTTGCCGAAGCCCTTAAGTTTGTTGGGCTATCCAGCGATTGCGCGCTTAGTCCGCGAGTTGCAGCCCGATGCAGTGATGGAGCGCTATTACAACTTTGCTGGCGCAGGCATTTTGGCGGCGGCTCGCCAAAAGATTCCAACCTTGTTGGAAGTTAATGCCTTAATTGTTGACCCGCCACAGGTGCGCAAACGCCAACTAGACGATGCTTTGAGCTGGCTTTTACCTGGCAGTTCTGGGCCAATGCGGCGTTGGGCTGCGTGGCAATGTCGGCATAGCAGCAAAATTGTAACTCCGCTCCATACAACGGTGCCGCCAGAAATCGAGCGCAGCCGAATTGTTGAATTGCCATGGGGCGCGAATGTGCAGGCATTCAGCTCCCAAACCAAGCCTCCAGCTCAGCCAGTGTTTGTGTTTCTTGGCTCGTTTCGGCATTGGCATGGCGTGACTGATTTTATTCAAGCGGCAATTCGTTTGATTCAGCAAGGCAGCACGGCGAAATTTTTATTAATTGGCAGCGGCCCTGAACAAGCAGAAGCGCAACGACTCGCAGCGCCCTATGCTGAACATTTTGAGTGGGCTGGCGCCGTGGCTCATGAACGTGTGCCTGGCTTATTGGCTCAAGCGAGCGTTGGGGTTGCGCCATTCAATCCGGTGCGCCATCCGGCTTTGCAAGCAGCAGGTTTCTTTTGGTCGCCGCTGAAAATTTACGAATATATGGCCGCAGGCTTGCCCGTGGTGACGGCAAACATTCCGCCGTTGGATACGATTATTCGACCACAGCAGGAAGGCGGGTTGTTTGAAGCAGGCAATATTGCCGATCTTGCGCGGGTAATGCAGGCAGTTGCCAACGACCCGCAACGCCAACAATGGGGCCAAAATGCTCGCCAACGTGTGGTTGAACATTATTCATGGGAGCAACATTGCCAAGCCTTGAAGCAAATTCTACAAACGATGATCACCCAGCGCTGAAACCGCTGCATGTGCTTTTGCCAAGCGATGTGTTTCCGCCGCGAACTGGTGGCGCAGGCTGGAGCAGCCATGCCTTAGCACTGGCGTTGCTCGAACGCGGCCATCAGGTAACTGCTTTGGTTCCCAAAGCTGGGCTTCGCGGCTTACAACGACGGGTTGAGGCAGGCGTGCCTGTGATTGAGGTTGGCTATCAACCTTCACGCTTGCCGTTTGTGGCTAATTGGTCGCGCTTTGAATTGTTCTGGCCGCAATTTGCTCAAGCAATTGTCGAAACTATTGGCGATCAACGCGAACATGTGATTATCCATGGTCAGCACGTCCAAGGCATTGGCGCAGCAGTGCTTGCCGGGCAACAGCTTAATCTGCCTGTGGTGGCAACGGTGCGCGATCATTGGCCAAACCATTATTTTGGCACCAACTTACATGGCGATAATGTTCCCTTAGACAAGTTTGGTTGGGCGGCAACCGCGACTGATTTGCTGGCGCGACGCAAGCCTTTGTTGGGAGCGCTCTCGTTGTTGGCTATGCCCTATGTTCAGGCCCATATGCGTTGGCGCCGACAGCTTTTGCAGGCCTGCGATGCAGTCATTTCGTTGAGCGCTTACATTACGCAGCGGCTTAGCCCGCTGATTGCGCCCGAAAAACTATGGCCTATCCCAAATATGGTTAATCTGCCTGCGATTGCCAAAGTGCTAGCAACACCTGCCCAAACGACCATTAATCAACCGTATGTGTTGTTCACTGGCAAATTGGCCAGCAACAAAGGTGCCTATTTGCTGCCTGAAATCATGGCAAGCATGCGCGCTGCTGGTGGCAATACAACCTTAGTGATTGCTGGTGGCCAGAATCCAGCTCTCGTGGCAGCAATTCAAGCTCAAGGTGTTGAGGTGCTGGCACTGGATTGGGTTGAGCATGACGAGGTTTTGCGCCTGATGGCGGGGGCCAAATTGTTGCTCTTTCCCTCAACCTGGGGCGAGCCGCTGAGTCGAGTTTTGCTGGAGGCATGTGCAGTTGGCATGCCCATTGTGGCAATGGCCACGGGCGGCACGCCAGATCTGATTACTCATGGCTATAACGGCTACTTGGCTCACTCAGCCCAACAACTTGGTCGATTAGCGGCAGAATTGCTGGCAAACCCGCAGCGAGCCAAACAATTAGGCCAAGCTGCCCACCAAACCGCGCAAACCAGATTGGCCGCGCCGGTGGTTGTTGCCCAGATTGAGCAACTCTATTGGACATTATTGACTCAGCACGCGCAGCGAGCGCTGACTGGGTACGACTAAGTTACTGTGTAGGAGAAAAGGCGTATGCGTCGATTGGTTTCTTGGTTGCTCTTGGCGCTAATCCTCGGAGGATGTAGCGCAACGCCAGCAACTGTTAATCTCACCGTTACCCCGAATTTACGTCAACAAACTGCAACGGCTATTGCTTTAGTAAACCAAGCGCTGCAACGCCCAACTGCCACAGCAACCGTAACCGCTGAGCCTGGCGCGCCAACGCCAACCCGCTCAAGCGCTGTGCAGGCAACCCCAACCCTCAATCTTGGCCCAATTACGGTCACGCCGTTGCCAACCGCAACACCCTTGGAAAGCCCAACGCCAACCGAGACTCCCTTGCCAACCGCAACCCCAACGCCCGAACCAACCGCAACCCCAGCGCCACCAAGCGCCAACAGCGGCTGGATCTATTTTGAGCGGGCTGGTGGCTTGTGGAGCTACGATGTTAAGCTCAAAACCGAACAATTAGTTGCTGAACGTGGCGAGTTGGCGCGGGTTTCGCCAAATGGCACCAAAATCGCCTATTTGGCTAATCGCACCTTGTTTGTGGCCGATCGTGATGGTGAAAATGCCCAAGCCTTGACCACCAATGTTAACGAAGCGCCGCGTTGGGCACCAGATAGCACGGCCTTGGCAGTGGTCAGCGGGAGCACCGACAATCGCTATCCCTTGGCATGTGCCAATGATAGCCAATTGATCGTGGTCGATTTGAACAGCAATACCAGCACAACCCTTGCCCAAGGCTGCCAACCAGCATGGTCGCCAGATGGCAAACGCCTGGCTTATGTGTCGCCAACAATTGGCGATATTAACGAAGGCTTCAACACGGTTGGCCTCGTTGGACGCCAAGGTCAAAATGGCTGGACTCCGGTCAGCGCGCCAGTGCAAAACGCCGCTTTCCCTGATCCACGGCGGATTTTCTATGCGCCGTTCTGGAATCGCGATGGCAGCAGGTTGTATAGCTTTGGCTTTATTGGCTATCGGATCTTGATCGATTTCAGCACGCTTGAAGAGATCGATCCGATTAATGGTGGCACAAAGCCGATTGGTTTGGCGATGGATGTACAAAGTGCTAGCGTGCGGCCAACCTTGCGCGGCGATGGCGCTGCCTATATCTCACTCGGAGCCAAAGGTAGCCCAATGTTGAATGTGATGAGTACTGGCAATCAACCCCAAGTTGCCGATTATATTGGCTCAGCGATTGAGGTTTCAGCTTTGGTGGAATATGGCACCGAGTTTGTTTCGCAAGCTACTTGGGCACCTGCTGGCGAAATTTTGGCCTTGGTGGTGTGTGCTAATGATGGCTATGCGTGCACCCCAGGTGGCAGTGGCACGATTCAACTGTACGATCCCAAAACCAAACTTAGCACCACGTTGATTCAAAATGTCGATGCAGAAGGTAGCATCGATTGGGGGCGCTAGTAGGTAGGGGTCAGGGTTCAAGGGCGAGGGATCAGCGATTATTATAATCATTAGCTCTCGCCCTTCGTGTCCTTCGTATTCTTCGTGGTTAAATATCAATCTTTAAATGGATAATCTTGCCAAAGCTTGGTGAGGATGACGATGGCACATGCTGTAATGCTGAGCCAAATAACATCTGGATAGCCAAGCAGATAGGCTGCGATTGGGGCAGCGCTGATCATCACCAGGGCTGCCCAACTGCTACGCTTCAGCACCAAGGCAAAAAATGCGCCTACAGCTAAAAGTGGCAAAGCCAAAATTGGTGTGAACACGCTAATCACGCCTAGCCCGGTAGCTAAACCTTGGCCGCCGACAAGCAGCATCCAGTGCCGCCAATGTTGCCATGGGGTTGCAAAACTGCGCAGCAATAAATAGGGCGAGTAGCAATGGCCCAAAACCGCAGCCACTCCAACTACTGCAACTGCCAATGTGTTGGCAAATAGCGCATCAGTTACCAGCATAGGAATTGCTGCTTTCAGCGCATCGAGGACTAAAACTAACACGCCAGCCCTAGCCCCAGCCACTCGCAACGAGTTGCGCGCCCCCACATTGCCCGAGCCAGTCGCACGCACATCGTGGCCGCTCAGCCAGCGCACTACTGGCACAGCGAAGGGGATTCCGCCAATTAAATAGCCTAAAATGCCCAATAATATAATTTGCATAACAAACCCTCTACACCCGAATTGTCAATGCTGCTGGCTGAATGCTGATGCTGATCTCGTTCAGGTTGGCACTAAACACTTCGCCATCGACATGAACGGGTACGCCCCGCTCGCTATAGAGCTTAAAGGTGCGGGTTTTGAGCATTGTCACACTTGGTAAATTGCCATGGCTGCCTTGACGCACCCGAGTTGAATCGCGCACCATCGACCAGCGCGATTGCTCGCCAGTTAGGCACACATCGAGCAAGCCATCATCAATTTTGGCCGCAGGTGTGACCCAAAAGCCACCGCCATGATAGCCACCATTGCCAACCGTCGCCATGTTGATCCGTTGTTGCAGAGTTAAATCGTCGGTTTCAATCAGCAGATCGCGGGCTTCGTAGCGCAAAATCGATTTAAGCACCGCAATGATATAGACCAAGCCACCTTTGATCCGTTTGAGTTTTTGGGCCTCAATTGCCACATTCGCATCCAAGCCAATACCCACGCCATTGATAAACCAATGCTGATTAATCATGCCCAGATCGATCTGGCGTAGTTGATTATTGGCAATCGAACGAATTGCCTCAACAATGCTATTGCTTGGTAATTTGAGCATTTTGACAAAATCGTTGCCCGTGCCAAGCGGCACAAAGCTGAGCGGCAGTTGCGAGCCAGCCATGCCATTCACAATTTCGTTGATCGTGCCATCGCCGCCAGCAGCAATGATGCCATCCCACCTGCCTTCGGCAACGCACTGTTGGGCTAAACTCGTGGCATGACCAACGTGAGTGGTCTTAAATAAACTTGCTTCAAGCCCAAAATGGCGCAACATTGCCATAATGTGAGGCGCTTGCTGAGCTGCTCGTTGGCGATTGGAATGGGGATTCAAAATGACTGCTAGCCGCAGTTTTGACATAATGATGCTCCTCGTCATGTGGGTGCTAGCAGCATTATAGCAGGGGTGTTTTGAAAAGGGGCTAATTGTTAGCGATGCAGGATGAGATTTAACCACGAAGAACACGAAGAACGCGAAAACTAAGTTTCGTGACCTTCGCGTTCTTCGCGGTTGAAACTATGTTCTATGTTCTTTGCTCTATGCTCTCGCTACGCAAATGCGCGCACAACTTCGGGCATTTCGAGCACCGTCGATTCAAACCAGTTGAGTTGTTCGCGTAGCGCCACGACTTCGCCTACAATCAAAATTGCTGGTGCGCTAATGCCAGCGGCTTTAACTGCGGCCTCAATCTGATCAAGCGGCGCGACCACGGTTTTTTGCTGCTCAGTCGTACCCCAACGAATTACTGCGGTTGGGGTATCGGCTGGCCGCCCATTGGCAATCAAGCTGGCAACTGTGTGGGTAATCCGCGAGATCCCCATCAAAAAGACCAAGGTATCAACGCCTTGGGCCAAAGCCTGCCAATTGATGCGGCTGGTTGGCTTGGTGGGATCTTCGTGGCCAGTTACAAATACCACCGATGAAGCAACGTCGCGATGGGTGACTGGAATGCCAGCATAGGCAGGGGCGGCAATCGCTGAAGAAATGCCTGGCACAACTTCCCATGCAATTCCGGCGGCGCTGAGCGCTGCTGCTTCCTCACCGCCCCGCCCAAACACGAATGGATCGCCGCCTTTGAGCCGCACGACTAATTTGCCGCGTTGGGCATGCTCAATCAAGGTTGCGTTAATCCAATCTTGGCTGGCAGAATGTTGGCCGCCGCGCTTGCCAGCCGGAATTAATTCGGCATCGCTGCGAGCTTCGGCCAATAATTCGGGCAAAACTAGGGCATCGAATACGATCACATCGGCACTTTGCAAACGGCGTAAGCCTTTGACCGTGATTAAATCGGCGGAGCCTGGGCCAGCTCCAACTAATGAAACAAAGCCTTCGCGTGTCATAGATCCTCCGTTGGCAAGTGATTGGGTCTCGTGGTTGGCTCTTCAGCTAATGCAGCGAGCAATTGATCAAAATAGCGCTCGCGTTCGGCGCTGCTGAGGCTGGCAAGTTGGCTGCGTTGGCTTGCGACAACATCGGCCAGCGTGGCATAGCGTTGATCAAAATAGCTGCTCAGCTGTTGGCGTAGATAGCGGCTCAAGGCTGGGCTAGCCCCGCTGCTACTGACGCTAAACAACAATGAGCCTTGGCGATGGCTTGCGGTTGTGATGAAATTACCCTCTTCAGCAGCATCGGCGATATTGAGGAGGATTGGGTGGTTGTGGCATTCTTGGGCGATTTGCTGGTTGATTGAGCGCTGATTGGTTGCGGCAACAACCAAAAACGCCTGATCACAATCACCAGTTTGGTATTCACGGGCAAGGTGCTGAATTTGGCCGTTGGCTTGCCAGTGCTGAAGTTGGGTTGTGAGGTCGGGGCTGATAACGATTGGCGTTGCGCCGCCTGCAATTAAGCCTGCAACTTTGCGCTCAGCTACCGTGCCACCGCCAACCACAACACAGCGTTGTTGGGCTAAATTGGTCAACACTATTGGATACATAACGATCAGCCTTGAGCCGCTGAAGCAACAGCAGCGCCAAACAGCGGTGGTTGGGCAAAAGCAACATTGCAGATCATGTGGGCAAGCCTAGTATAAACAACATTGCGCTTTTGCGAAGCCATAAAGCAACTATTTTCTATTGAATTTGCGCCATGATGAGCGGCCCTCACCCCGAGCCATCACTTGCAAGGTTGTTAACCAGCATAAGGGCAATTGATGGCTGAACCGCATCCATTGATAAACCGATCAATCTTCATCTTTTATCCCTCATCCTTCATCCTGCGGTTTTCCACCCTTCCGTCTCGCCAGCGGGAGACACAGGGGGCTTTAATCCCCCTGTACCCCCTCAAGGACATTTTGCGGTACGCAAGCGTTGCTGATGAACTTGCGGATTGGTAGTGCGCCTCGCCCCGCCCCCTCTGCTCTATGTTCTATGTTCTATGTTCTCTATTTCATCCCTCATCCCTCATCCCTCATCCTGCATCCTGCATCCTAGCGGCTTTTATTCCACGAGCCTTCTTCAGTCCAAACGCCTTCTTCAGTTTCTGGCTGGCCAAAGCCGAGATAGTCGCGCAATTGCTCGTCGCTTTGGCGCTTGGCCCAATGCCGAAACTGGTCTTCGGGGCTGGTGCGTTGGGCTTGGTAGGTCGTTACCAAGTTGCCCAAACGCTCGGCTAGCTCCGACCAAGGTACTTTGGTTGCGACGCGGCGGGCAATTGTTGCATCGTCGCCCAAGGCGCCACCAAGCAAAATATCGGCTGCTGGTAACTTGTTTTTGCTGCCATCTGGGTTGCGAATAACGCCGCCCTGCAAGCCAATATCGGCGATGCTATGTTGGCTGCACGAGTGTGGGCAGGCTGAAAGATGGATGCGCAACGGCACATCAAGCTCAACTCTGCTATCCAAAGCTCCGGCCAATTGCCATGCAGCTTCTTTGGTTTCGATCGTGGCAAAGTTGCAGTAGGGCAAACCAGTACAAGCCACCACCGTGCGTTGAATCCGCGGCCCATTTGGCTGTAATTCTTGCAATAACGGCTCGGCCAGCAAGGCCTCCAAGCGAGCTTCGGGAATGTAGGGCAGTAGCAAGTTTTGGCTGTGGGTCAGGCGAATTTCGCTTTGGCCATATTCGCGTGATAAACGGGCAGCCTCGCGAATTTGGGCTGGCGTAATGCGGCCAGTTGGCACAAGCAAGCCAACCCAATACAGATTTGGCTGTTTTTGGCGAAACACGCCAACCACATCGCCGCTATAGACTGCTGGCGGCACATCGGTTGCCGCTCGTTCCAAGGTATGGCCAAGATAGCGCTCGACCTCTTCGCGGAAGCGTTCTGCGCCCCAATCGGCAATCAGATATTTGAGCCGTGCATGGTTGCGCTTTTCGCGGTAGCCAAAATCACGATAAACCAAGGTTACTGCACGCGCTACTTCAACCACCAATTCAGGATCGGCAGGCACAAAAACATCAATATTCTGCGCCAGATACGGCTCGTGCGAAAGCCCGCCACCAACCCAAACGTTATAGCCCAGCACACTTTCGCCATCAATTTCTTTGCGGCCTGGGGTAAAGGCCAAGTCGTTGATTGGAGCTTGGGTTGCGTCGAGGCCGCCGCCAGCGACCGAAATTTTATATTTGCGCGGCAAGTTGGAGTAATCGCTGTTATAAGCAAAATGCTCGTCGAGTGCCTTGAAAAATGGCCGTGGATCGAGCCATTCATCCGCGGCAATGCCTGCAACTGGGCTACTCACGACGTTGCGTGGCACATCGCCACAAGCCTCAATTGACGAAAGGCCAACGCTTTCCAAGGTCTGAAACACGGTTGGAATATCGCGCAGGGCAATCGTATGCAATTGGAAGGTTTGGCGGGTGGTGATTTCGACCCGCCCTGGAGCGACAGTTTCAGCCAAGTGTACGATTGCATCAGCCTGATCGGCAGTCATAATGCCGCCTGGCAAGCGCACTCGCAACATAAAAAAGCCATCTTTGGGCTTATCGTGATACAAACCATACCATTTGAAACGGTTCATATCGCTTTCGGTTACGTTATTAATATCGCCGCTTTGGGCGTAGCGATAAATATCGTCGAGCACCGCCAAGCCATCTTTTTCGAGTTTTTGTAGTTCTACAGGGTTAAGTTTTTGGGTTGTAGCAGTCATGCGACCTCCTCAACGGCGGCAACCGTCAGTAGATAGCCAAGTTCTTCAAGTTTGTTGATAATGCGAGCAACACTGGCATCGAGCGCTTCGGCATGGCTTGGAATCACCACCTCAGGGTTGGTTGGTGGTTCGTATGGGTCGGAAACTCCAGTGAAATGGGGAATTTCGCCAGCCAAGGCTTTGGCATACAAGCCCTTAACATCGCGGTCGATGCACACTTCCAAGGGACAATCGATATAGACTTCGACAAAACGGGCGGTGCTGGCGCGAATTTCCTCGCGAGTTTGGCGATAGGGCGAGATAGCGGCGGCAATTGCCACTCCGCCATGGCGCGCAACTAAATCACAAACCCAGCCAATCCGGCGTACATTAGTATCGCGATCTTCTTTGGAGAAGCCCAAGCCTTTGCTCAAATGGGTGCGCACTACATCGCCGTCAAGCACTTCAACTCGTTGATCGCGTTCGCGTAGCACTTCAGCCAATGCCGCAGCTATCGTCGATTTGCCTGCGCCTGATAATCCGGTAAACCAAATAATATAACCTTGGCTCATACACAAATTCCTTGTTGTGAGAGCACAGAACTGTCTATTTTATGTTCTATGCTCTATGTTCTATGTTCTCTAGCTCAAGCAGCGATCAGTTCTTCGATAACTTCGCGGCGGCTGAACTCTGGTGGTGGCAATTCGCCGCGTGACAAGAGCGCGCGCACGGCAGTGCCACTCAAAATAACGTGGTGTTCGTGGGAGTGAGGGCAGGTTTTGGCCGAGGCCATCGCGCCACAGCGTTGGCAGTAGAAGGTATGTTCAAAGAACAATGGCGTAATGCCCAAGGCAGCAGGATCAAACTCGCTGAAAATCGCTTGCGCATCGTAGGTGCCGTAATAATTGCCAACCCCAGCGTGATCGCGGCCAACGATAAAGTGGGTGCAGCCATAGTTTTTGCGATTCAAGGCGTGGAAAATCGCTTCGCGTGGGCCTGCATAGCGCATTGGCGCAGGGAAAACGCCAAGCAACACTCGATTAGCGGGATAATATTCCCGCAGCAAGCGCTCGTAGGAACGCACGCGAGCTGGAGCAGGAACATCATCGCTCTTGGTAGTGCCAACCAAGGGGTGCAATAACAAGCCATCAACAACTTCTAAGGCACATTTTTGAATATATTCGTGGGCACGATGCACAGGATTGCGGGTTTGGAAACCAACAACCGTGCGCCAGCCAGCGTCGCTAATCGATTGACGAACTTCTTGGGGTGTGCGTGGCAAGTGTGGAAACGCGCCTTGTTCAACCTGCAACAACCAAATCGAGCCGCCAACTCGCCAGCGGGGTGCCGCATACAAGCGCGCAACGCCTGGGTGTGTGCCTTCGGTTGTGCGATACACATGTTGGGCTTCGTATTCAACATCGACGGGGAAAATATCTTCAACTTCGAGCACTGCCAAAATTGTGCCTTGCTCGTCGGTTAAGGCCACTGGCTGATCAAGCACCAAATCGTAGGCTTGGTCTTCGCTGATTGGCAAGGTGATGGGAATCGACCAAGGTAAGCCATTTTTGAGGTGCATAGTTTCAACGACCGTCTTATAGTCGTGGCGATTCAAGAAACCAGTTAAGGGGCTGTACGAGCCAATCCCAAGCATTAAGAGATCAGCGCGATGTGGTTCGTCGAGCACAATCTGCGGCAACTCTTGGGCCGATTGCAACAAGTTTTCGCGCAGCAAACCAGTAGGAATCCGATTGACCAACGTGCCGCCGTGAGGCAAAATTAATGATGAAACAGCCATTGAAGCACACCCTCGAACATAGAATAATAGCTACCATAAAGTAGTGACTTTATGATAATCAGCATTGATTACACATAACATAACGAAAGCTTGAAACTTAGATATGGAGTCCACACTCGGTTTTATTAAAGCCAGCCCAGCGTCCGCTGCGTGGGTCACCGTTCACAGGGTGGCTTGTACAAGTATGACATCCGAGGCTGGTATAACCTTGGTCAAGCAATGGATTATATGGCACACCATTGGCATGAATGTAACGCCAGATATCGCGTTCAGTCCACAAGGCTAGGGGGCAAATTTTAACCAATTGATGTTTGTCGTTCCAAGAAACCACCGGCGTATTGGCGCGAGTGCTGCTTTGGTCGCGGCGCAGCGCGGTGAGCCACGCGTCGTATGGCGCAAGCACATTTTTGAGTGGCTCGACCTTCCGCAGCTTGCAGCACAAATCGGGATTCGTGCCCCAAAGCTCTGGGCCGTGGGTTGCAGCTTGTTCGGCCACGGTTTGGGTTGGGCGCGAATATTGCACCGTAATTCCGTAGTGCTTTTCGATTTGCTCAACCAAGGCATAGGTTTCGCTGAAGAGCAAGCCAGTATCAAGCACCAACACTGGCAGATTTGGCTCGATTTTGAGCGCCATATCGAGCAACACCATGCCAGAAGAGCCACCAAACGAGCACGTCAGGGCGAGGTTTGGAAAATAGTGATCGATCGCCCACCGCACAATTGCTTGTGGAGTTTGGCTAGTTAATTGTGTATCGAGGGCTGTTAGCGCCTCGCGGCTTGGCAGAGTTGCGTGCATGACCATAAAAAAACCTCATCTGTATATTGGGCAGATGAGGAGCAGGGATCGTGGCATTGCTGTCACACACTACTGCTCATCTGTCAGACATCACTGTCGGAATTAGCACCTTATACTTAACTGATCAGGTTAAGGATGGTTGCTGGAGCTTCGTCGGGCCGATCCCTCCGCTCCTCTGGATGAGTGCAACGGGTATAGATTGTTAAGCTGCGAGGAATATAACATACTTGATAAACAAAGTCAAGAATTATTCTAGTGTATTTTCGTCAAGAATTGGAGTATACTTAATAACGGACGATTTAGGCCTTTCTAGTGGGAAATTTTATTCTGTCTAGCTCTCTAGCTAGGAGCTGTGATAGCAAAGGATAGTTAACTAAATGACTCAACAATATGCCCAAGCAACGCTTGGTAATGGTTGTTTTTGGTGTACTGAGGCCGTATTTGATGACCTTCAAGGAATTATTAGTGTTGAATCGGGGTATGCTGGTGGCCATGTTGCTAACCCAACCTATGAAGAGGTTTGTGGTAAAAAAACGGGCCATGCAGAAGTTGTGCGCTTAACCTATGATCCAAGCGTGCTCAATTTTAGCCAAATCTTGGATGTCTTTTTTGCCACCCATAACCCAACAACATTGAACCGCCAAGGTAATGATGTAGGGCCACAGTATCGCTCAGTCATTTTTTATCACGATGGTGAGCAAAAGGTGCTGGCAGAACAAGCGATTGCCAATTTGAACGCGAGTGGTCAATGGCCCGACCCGATTGTGACCGAAGTTACGCCAATTAATAATTACTATGAGGCCGAGGATTATCACCAAGAATATTTTGCTCATCACCCATTCCAGCCCTATTGTATGGCGGTGGTGTCACCCAAAGTCCAAAAATTTCGCAAAGAATTTAGCAAGCAACGCAAATCATAAAGGAACTCAGAACAGAGAGCAGAGAACATAGCTGGATTGGTTCATTGCGTTGGCAACCAGTGTATTGCCGCAATCCACCCCCATCGAGGGTTGGTTTTCGCTGTCCACCACGCATCCGCAGGTTCATCAATGGATGGCGTTTGGTCGCGTCGTGCCCTTGAGGGGGTGCAGGGGGATTAAAGCCCCCTGCGTTTCCCGCTGGCGGGACGGAAGGGTGGAAAAGAACGATGGTGGTTAACGTGATGAACCATTACACATAGAACATACAACATATGAGGGATCGGGGGGCAGGGGCGAGGGGCCAGCGTATAGGCAAAAAACCTATAGCCCCTCGCCCCGATCCCTTCGCGGTCTTCGTGCCCTTCGCGGTTCCGTCCGTTCATGCGCGCGTGGATCAGGAATGTGGCATTTGACAACGCCGCCAATCTGCGGTAGAATCCCCGGGCTGTCAACGAAGCGTCTGGTTCGCCAGACAGGACACTCACAACTGAGAAAATCGCCCGCAGCGCTCGATTTGACAAGGATTGGCGGCTGTGGTAGAATCCTCAGGC
>NZ_LGKP01000040.1 GCF_001306135.1 Herpetosiphon geysericola
TGGGCGGGTGGTGTGGTAGAATGCATGGGGAACCTCGTGCTGCTGGTTGGGTGATTGCTTCCAGCATACCACGAGGTTCTTTGTATGCCTATCCCTAAGCCTGTCAGAGCTTAAGTTACCACCTATGCCCCTGATCCCTCGGCTTCATCCCTCATCCTTTACAGTTAGTTGCTGTGCTTGAGGCCAAACGGCAGGCCAATTTCTGCATAAATTGCTTGGCTCTCAGTGTTGGCTGGCAAAAAGGCCACAATCTGTGGAAAATCAAATTGAAAATAGCCCGCCGACATCAATAAAGGCCGCAACCAAGCCCGCTTGGGCGTTGGCTGCGTATGCGGAATTAGCGCTTCAAGCACAATCGTTGGCGATTCAAAGCCGCTGCTTGGTGGCAGAATTGGTTTATCAAGGCTGACAGTTGGCCAGTGGCTGGCAAATTCGGGCAATTGCAACAAACGAGCAACCAATTGTTGATACCACGGCTCATATTGGCACAACAGATTGGCCTGTTTAAAGCCATAGATCGTTTTGCGCAGCATATGCTGCCACGAAGCCCGATTTTGAATCAACTGCTGGTAGAGCGGCAAACTGGGGTCGCATAAGAGGCCCAACACATTCAACTGGGTTGGATCAATCGCCGCCAGCATTGCGGGAGTTATGCCAAATAAATTAAGTAAATGCTGATTAAAATAGTGCATCTGCCAATCGCGATTGATCACAAAGGCTGGCATGCTCAGTTGCTGCACAATTTCAATCGTAATTGCGAGAATTGGGCTGAGTGCCGCACCAGTCAGATAGGGCATAATTGGCGAGCTAGCGGCGGCAATTAATAAGCGATTGCGCTCATCGATCGTACAATTCAAATAATCGCCAATATCCATCACCACCTCGCGGCGGGGCGGACGAGTAATGCGGCCTTTGCGCATCTGTTTGTAGCTGCTATAGACCATATCTTCGAGTTCGCTGCGGTTCCAAGTGCGTGGCCCCCATGGGTCATCGTGTTGCCAACGATTGTGCGGCACATCGCCTTGCTGGCGACGCGCTAACAATTCTTCAACCACCTCGACAAACGCCAGACAATCGGGATGCACCAGTTGTTGCCCAAGCGCCATAGACCCTCCTTGATAAAGCCAACTTGTCAAGTTCAAGCAACTACAGTATACTTTATTTAAACGTTTAAATAGACGAGGCCAACGATGGCAACGATTAAGGATGTTGCGCAATTAGCAGGGGTTTCATTCGCCACGGTATCGTATGTCTTGAACGACAGCATGCCGGTGAGCGAAGCCACGCGCAACAAAGTGCTAGCCGCAGTCACAAAGCTCGGCTATCAACCTCATCGTCAAGGCCGCAATCTGCAACGTCAACGCACCTTAACCATTGGTGTACTGCTCCCCCAAGCCAATCTTTTATGTGAAGTTGATTTAGCAACCTGGCTGCTCGAAGCAACCAACGCTGCGACTAGCGCAGGCTATAGTCTGCTGCTGCAACCAGCAGAGAGTCAAGCTCGCGGTGATTTGGCTGATGGTTGGATTAGCTTTGGTACGCCGCTCGATCCCCAATTGCCGCAGGTTTGGGCACTCGCGCCGCCGTTTGATCAACCAGCCGTCTTATGTGACGCAGCGTTTGCAGCCCAGCGCGCGGTCGAAACCTTGATCCATTCAGGCATGCAGCGGATTGGCCTGATTACGCTGCCGCGCAGCATTCCAGGGTCGGCCCGTTGGTATCTTGGCTATCGGCGCGCGTTACGGCAGGCAGGCCTTGGCTTCGACCCAGGCTTAGTCGTTGAGCCAGCAGCCAATCGTTTTCACGATGGCGTAGCGGCCTACGAAACCCTTGCCGCCAGCGAAAACGACTACGATGGCTTGATTGTCTGTGGCCACCAATTAGCAACTGGGGTTGTGATGGTCGATCACGCCAAAGTGCCAGTGATTGTAAGCCACAGCAGCAGCCAACGCGGCATCTCTGGCTTTCGCTGGCCAACCGAGCTTTGGGCGCACACCTTGGTTCGCAAACTCCTACAACAGCTTGATGGAGCCGCCATTGCCCACCGCACATGGCTTAACCCAAGCTTGGTCATTGGTTCATTAGGTTTCAAGGAGGATCTCGATGGCTTCAATTACGTTTGATCACGTTGATAAAGTCTTTGGCGATGTGCATGTGCTCAAAGACCTCAACATTGATATTCCCGACCAAGAATTTTTGGTGCTGGTTGGCCCTTCAGGCTGTGGTAAATCAACCGCGTTGCGCTGTTTGGCTGGCCTCGAAGAAATCACTGGCGGCCAAATTATGATCGGGGATCGCGTGGTCAACAATGTTGCGCCCAAAGATCGCGATATTGCCATGGTGTTCCAAAGCTATGCCTTGTATCCCCACATGACCGTGTTTGATAACATGGCTTTTGGTTTGAAACTGCGCAAAGTGCCCAAGCCCGAAATCAAGCGTCGGGTCGAAGAAGCCGCCGAAATGATGGCAATCGGCCACTTGCTTGATCGCAAACCACGCCAACTTTCGGGCGGTCAACGCCAACGGGTTGCCTTGGGCCGCGCAATCGTCCGCGATCCAGCCGTCTTCTTGATGGACGAACCACTCTCGAACTTGGATGCCAAGTTGCGGGTGCAAACGCGGGCTGAAATTAGCAAGCTGCACCAACGGCTTAAAACCACCTTCATCTACGTGACCCACGACCAAACCGAAGCTATGACCATGGGTTCGCGGATTGCGGTTATGCGTGATGGCTTGTTGCAACAACTCGATAGCCCACAAACCTTGTACGATCATCCAGTGAACAAATTTGTGGCAGGCTTCATTGGTTCGCCTTCGATGAACTTCATCAAAGGTACCTTGACCAAAGGCGATGGCCGCTTGTTCTTCGATGGCGGCAGCTTCGCGGTGCCAATTCCTAATAGCCGCCGCGCCCACATCGAATCGCACATTGGCAAAGAAGTTGAGCTTGGCGTGCGCCCAGAAGACGTGCACGATGCAGCGCTTTTGCCACCAGGCATTAATGGCGATGCAGTCGTCGAAACCACCGTCGATGTGACCGAACCAATGGGGAGCGAAATCTACGCCTACCTGCAAAGCGGCCAACACTCGATCATTGGGCGCTTCGACCCACGAACGTCAGCCCGCCCAGGCCAGCCAATTCGCGCAGTCTACGATATGGAAAAAATGCATATCTTCGACATCGCCACCGAAAAAGCTTTAGTCTAAAAAATTGGCTTCGGCGAAGCCTAAACATCAGCGCAGCATGGTTCATGCTGCGCTGATTTGCGTTTAAATTCACCCTTGACATCACCCATAATTCTTGAAATACTAGCTAAATCCAACGTGAGATGTTGGGTATGAATCAGTTAGCGCTTCTTGATGAGAGGACACAATGCTCCGAATGTGGTTAATACTTGGATTGTGCTGCTTAAGTGCCTGTGGCAATAACCAACAGGAGCAAGCAACCATGACCGCCCAAGCAACACGCTTTATTCAGCAAATGTCAATCAAGCATGGAACAATGCATCATACCGATAACCAATTTGGCATTGGCCTAGAGTTTGTTGAAAATGGTGAATATACCGACGAACAAGGCCAAACCCAACATGGCCTATTTGCCCGCATTGCGGTCGCCGATGAAACCCAACGCGATCCAGCGTATCGGGCCACAAACATTATTGTCCACGAGGGCAGTATTTTCGAGGCTGGCGGACGCTACGAGGTGATCGAGCTGCATAAAGGTTCATCAAATGGCATGCCTGGCTCGAATAGCAGTTATATGGTTTTTGGCAAATTAGCCGATTAATTTCAGCCCTATCAACGGTATAATAAAAACTGGTGGATGTCACAATCCATCAGTTTTTATTTTAGTGGAATCAGATTTATGCCAAACCAAGCCTTCGTCGCAGCGCTCCAAGCGCAACTCGCCAATTTAAACCACGATGATGAAGCGCGCGCACGGCTGTTGCCAATCTTCGATAATGGCAACCCGAGCCGCAATTTATTGCCGCCAGCCAACATCCAACCACGGCATGGTGCTGTGTTAGCCTTACTCTATCCTGAGGCAGAGCACTTGTTTGTGCCATTAACGGTGCGCAGCGGCAACTTGCGCAGCCATACTGGCGAAATCTCGCTGCCTGGCGGCTCGATTGACCCAAGCGATGCTAGCCCCGAGGCCGCCGCGCTGCGCGAAGCCCACGAAGAAATTGGCTTGCACATTGATCAGCCGACAATTATTGGGCGGCTCAGCGAGTTGTATGTGCCAGTCAGTAATTTTCTCATCACGCCGATTGTCGCATGGCTTGATCATGCTCCCGATTTAGCGCCAAATCCCAGTGAGGTTGCCGATGTATTGCATTTGCCATTACAGCAACTTTGGGCCGCTGATGCAGTGCAAACCGAACAGCGAATGATCCGTGGCGTCGCCTTACAAGTGCCACACTACCCCTATGGCGAGCACAAAATTTGGGGCGCAACCTCAATTATTCTGACCCAATTAGCCTTACGTGCCCAAGCTGCGCTGCAACAAATAGTATAATGGCGACCTAATCATTTAGCGTTGAGAGCCAATGAAACGGATTCTTGTTTGTACTGCCCAAGTGCCTTTTGCCCGTGGTGGGGCCGAATTGCTGGCCGAAGGGCTGGTAAACGCCTTGCGCCAAGCGGGCCACGAAGCCGATTTGGTGGCATTGCCCTTCACGCGCACGCCGCATCGCGAGTTGCTCAATAGCGCGCTAGCTTGGCGCATGCTCGATCTAAGCCACGTCGAAGATCAGCCTGTCGATCAAGTGATCTGTACCAAATTTCCTTCATATGCGGTTGCGCACCCCAAAAAAGTGGTTTGGTTGGTGCATCAACATCGCCAACTCTACGATTGGCGCGGCACAAACTGGAGCGATTGGGGCAGCCAACCTGATGATGATCAATTAGCTCGCACGTTGATGCGGCTTGATCAACAAGCTCTCGCTGAGGCCAAACGCCGTTTTAGCATCTCAAAAATCGTCAGCCAGCGCTTGCAACGCTTCAACGATCTCGCCAGCACGCCACTGTATCCACCCTCGATTTATAGTGGGCGCTTGCGCCAAGGCCGCTACGAACCCTATATTTTGAGTATTTCGCGGCTGGATCAGGCCAAGCGGCTTGATTTATTGCTGCATGCGCTGAGCTACACCGAGCAACCAGTTAAGGCGATTATTGGTGGCCGTGGCCCAGCTATGGCCGAGCTTCAAGCGCTTGCCAAACAGCTTGAGCTGGAACAGCGGGTTGAGTTTCGCGGCTGGATGGACGATCAAACATTAATTGATTTGTATGCTGATGCCCGCGCCGTGTTTTATGCTCCGATCGACGAGGATTTTGGCTTTGCCACGATCGAAGCGCTTGAGGCCGCCAAGCCGGTGCTGACAGCCCAAGATTCGGGCACCGTTTTAGAGTTTATCCACGATGGACTAACCGGATTTGTCGCTCCTGCCGAGCCACGGGCCATGGCTGCGCGGCTTGATGCACTTTGGCAATCGCCCACCTTGGCGGCCCAACTTGGCAGCAAAGGCCCGGCAATGGTTGCCAATATTCGCTGGGAGCATGTCGTCAAACAGCTCGTTTTAGCTTGATTATTCTTTGTAGGTGCGGCCTTTCCAGGTTACGCCGCGCCCCGACCAAATGCGCCATGCTGCTTCTGCCGCGAGCAGCATATAACAGACAATCCCCAAAGGAAAAAGCAGCGCATGGCGCCGCGACAAGCCATACAATTGCTGCATAAAGCGGCCCCAACTCCAGAATGCAAACCCATTTAACAGCGTGGCCATGCCACTCAACAAAAGTTTTGGCCAGAATGTCCAGCGCCGCAGCCAAGCCCACATGCTCAGCAAAGCCAAGCCAAATGGCACAACTCCAACCAAAATCTGCCGGAAACCAGCCCACGAAGAACGAGCACCGCCATTGCGCAAGCCAGCAATCGCGTTTTTAACCAAACCCTCGCGCACCTCGCTGCCATTGGTATACATGCGCACCCGCAGCAACTCGCCAGCATACACGGCCTTCATCACACCGCCAGCCCGCACAATTGCTTGGGCCAATTCAACATCCTCAAGCACCCGATCCCGCACTGCTGCATGGCCGCCAGCGCGCAAATAGGCGCTGCGCCGCACCAAAATAAACTGGCCATTCGCCAAAACCACGCCAGAGCCAGGCGTATTAACTTTGCTCACCGGATAGGCCGCCTGAATAATTGAAAAAAACGCTGGCAACAAGGTTTTTTCCCAAAAACTGCCAAGCTCCGAAAAAGGCAAAAATGTTAGCAAATCGAGCTTTTCTGCTTCAGCATAGGCCAACGCTTGGGCCAACATTGCAGGCTGCGGCTTGGTATCAGCATCAAGAAACAACAGCCACTCGCTCGAACTAGCCTCGGCCAATTGCCAACAAGCCCAGCATTTGCCAGTCCAGCCAGCAGGCAAAGTTTGGCCGTGCAACAAGCGCACCCGTTGATCGTGGGCCGCAACTTCGGCTACAATCGCGCTAGTTTGGTCGGTCGAATGATCATCAAGAATGGTCAGTTGCCAATCGCTGCTGGTTTGCTGGGCCATACCGCGCAACAGATGACCAATATTGTGCGCTTCATTCCGCGCTGGCACCAGCACATCAATGCTTGTCAGTGGCTCAAGCGCTGGGCGTGGCTCAATTTGGGGAATTTTTTTGAGCAACAGCGCATCACGCACCAATAAAATCAACGAAGCCAAGCCAAAACATAGCCCAATCACAACAGGAAGCATAAATCAATGAATCCTCAAACTGTAAAACAATCAGCACACTATATCACGCAGCAGTCGCGCCAATGGATGGATCAAGTCGTGCCATGGTTGATCGTCGGCCTACTTTTGCCAGTTTATTGGCTGATGCGCAGCCCAACTATTAGCACTGCCTATGGCAGCAGTGACAGCGGCGAGTTAGCAACCGCACTCTGGTTTGGCGCAGTGCCGCATCCACCAGGCTCGCCAACCTATTTGCTGGTTGGGCAAGTTGCGCTCCACTGGTTTGGCGGCGAGCCAGCCCAACGCCTAGCATTGTTGAGTGGAGTGGCAACTGCCTTGAGTGCAGGCATCGTCGCAGCCTGTGTTGGATTAAGCGCCAGCGACCAGCCACGCTCGATCCGCTGGAGCGCAATGTTGGCCGCAGGCTTGGGCTTGGGCTTGAGCCAACGGATTTGGCAACAAGCCCTAGTGGTTGAAGTCTATGCCTTGGCAAATTTGTTTCAAGCATTGTTATTGTGGCTCAGCCTGCGTTGGCAGCGCTGGCAACACACCAGCACATTGGCGGCACTTGGCTTGGTCTTAGGCTTGGGTTTGGGCGTGCAACTGCCAGTTGCTGCGTGGTTAGTTGGCTTTGGAGTGTGGTGGTTTAAGGCCAAATGGGCGATTAAATGGCAGCAACTTGGGCTATTGTTGCTTATGCTGTTGCTTGGCGTGAGTAGCTATCTGGTATTGCCATGGCGTGGTGCGGCGGTGCCACAAGCAAGTTGGGGCGATTGGAGCAATGTTACTGGCGCAATCAGCCACATCAGTGCTAGCGAATATCGCTATTTAGTTGGCGCAGTGCCACTGAGCGAGCAACTGCAACGCTTCATTTTAGCCATTCGCGATTTACTAGCCAGCTATTGGTGGATCGTCGGCCCATTGTTAATTGGCTGTGGTTGGCTAAAAATGACGCTTGGCCAACGCTGGCTGCTTGGAGGTTGGGCTGGCGTAACCCTGCTTTGGGCTATCAGTTATGGCGGCGCTGATGCCCAAGTCTATCTCTTGCCAATTCATGGCTTAGCTGCTTGGCTGCTTGGCATGGGCGTGGTGTGGTTGGCGCAAAGGCCAAAGCTTGCAAGTTGGATTTGGCTCGCGCCAATGTTGCTGTTAATCTGCTTGCCTTTGGGGTGGCACTATTCGCTACGTGGCCAAACCCAAAACCGCGATCAAGCAATCGCGCTGTTACAACAACAGCCAACCAATGGCCAATTGCTGAGCAACGACGATCAAACAACATTTAGTGCGTGGTATGTGCAAGCGGTGTTGGGAGTGCGGCCTGACGTACAAATTATTGATCAGCGCCTACAACAACAGTTGTGGTATCAGCGACGGGAAGGGTTATCAACTCGCTAGGATCTTTAATAATATCAACGATCACCAAGGTCAGGTCGTCTGCTTGGCGGGCAGCACCACGAAAGCGATCAACATCTGCACAATAGGCATCAATTAAGCTAGAGGTATTTTCTGCTTCCAGCTCGCGCACCGCCAAGCACCAACGATCAAAGCTATACAACTCGCGTTGCTCGTTCATGGTTTCAATCACGCCATCGGTATAGACCACCAAGCGATCATTGGCTTGCAATTGGATGGTTTGCTCAGCATAGGGGAAGTTGCGAATTGAGCGCAGCGGCGTGCCAAAGGCCTCTAATTCTTGAATCGTACCATTGCGTCGCAAGAGCGGAAACGGGTGGCCTGCGTTGGCAAAGCGCAATTGATGATTACGCAAATTAAGCACCCCATACCAAACAGTCATCATCTGATTGACTGCATCATCGGCGTGCAAAATCGCGTTGACATGGCGCAACACATGGCCTGGGTTACGCGAACGGCGGGCTTCGCTGCGAATAATTGAGCGGGTCATAGCCATAACCATGGCCGCAGCAACGCTCTTGCCAGTTGCATCGCCGACAATAATTGCAATTTCATCGTCATTCAAACGAATCAGATCATACAAATCGCCGCTCGTTTCGAGCGCTGGCTGCACCGAAGCACCAATATCGAGGCATTCGCTATAGCGTTGGGGCTTCGGATAGAGGTCTTGCTGCAAATTACGTGCAATCGCCAACTCCTGACGAATCAGCGTGTCTTGCATTAATTGCTGGCGCGCTTCCTGAAGCGATTCCATTGAACGATCAAGCGTTCGTTGGTAGAGCCAAGCAATCAAAGTAATCATGATTAAGAAACCAATAATTGGAATAATTGCACCAATTGAAGGAACTTGTTTTGTTGGAATAAAAACAGCTAAAATAAAACTAATGTTAATTCCCGTTTGAATAATAGAAAATCTTGAGTTTACAACAAAAGCTGAAATTAATATTGAAAGGCTAAGAACATAACTAAATGTAATTGCTGTATCAAAAGAATTCGAGAAAAGATTAATCAGCATTGTTAATGCAATAAGCACATTAATAAAGATCGATATTATTTTTGCCGATAAATCTATCTTACCTTTTTTCCGAAGCATATCCGCATAAATTAATATACCGATACTTGATAGTATATATAAAATTGAATATATATACTTGCCATTAAAGGTCTTAAATAAAAGAAAAAAGATATATGCTAAAAGAAAGTAATGGATATAAATTACTGTTTTATTGATGTAACGCAGAAACACTGCTTTTCGTTGCAGTGTACTTTGAATTTCAAGATCTCGATTTTGAGCAGATAAATGTTGTTGAGCCATAGTATAGTACTGAGTCACAACCATTATGATTGTGACTCAATAGTTAAAAGATCATTCAATCGCTTGGGTTAATCCCAGAATGAAACACTTCGATGAAAACTCGTATCTTTATAATTAGTGGCAGATTCTTCGACTTGTTTCAATTCAGCATCAGTTAAGTTAAAACCATGGTTTTTAATAGTTTCTGCAATGTTGCTACTATCCAACAGTTCTTGACGGAAGGCTTCGTCCGAGGTGGCTTGATCGATCAGGCGTTGAAATTCATCGCTATGCTTTGAACTCATACGGGTTCCTCCAGGGTAGGATGTTGGATGACCATCATTATATGAAGATCTTGGATATTAGCAATAGGTTATTAGTTCAAACCATTCTTACAGTTCAAGCCAAGCCTCAGCTACATCAACCAATGTATCTTTGGGTACAATCGGCTGTTGGTTATGGCTCGTATATTAGTGCTTGAGTGTCGCGAGAATATAGTTAATCAGGTCGCGGTCGCGATCATCAAGGCCATGGAGTAGGCGTTGCTGGTCGCGTTCGCCAGCCCAAATTTGCTCAACTGGGTTGCTCAGTTGCCAACCAAGGCTCTCAAGGTCGGCCAAGGTCAAGCGTAATTCGACCCGTGGTAGCGCAGGATCATGAGTTGCTGCTACAATAGCATCAAGCAAACTTGCAAAATCTTCGAGATCTATTCCGCCGCTAGTATCACTCTGTTTGGCAACCAGCATTTGAATGCTCAGCAATAACTCGCCAATTTGGTCTTGTTCATGGCGCTCTAAGCGATTATACAAGGCTTGAATTTGGGCTTGATCGTTATTCAACACCGCTTCGCGTAAATCGAGTGGGAGTTGATCGATCAATTGCTCAAGGGTTGGCGCTTCTGCATAGGTGTCAAGCGCTTGCTCAATCTGGAGTTGCTGAAATTGCTCAAGCTGTTGGCTAACAAGAGTTTGTTGTTCGACTGGCATCGCGGCAAAAGCCGCTTCAAACGCCACGCTATCGCCGCTTTCTAGTGCTTGCAGCACCGCTGGGGGTAAACTGGCAAGCAAGCCACGTAGTTCGGTGGTATCCATAACTGCCTCCTTTGCAGCTATCGTATCACAGAAGTTTGGGGGACATTCATGGGTCGTTTTGTTCGTTGGTTGGTGTTTCGCCTCTTACGTTTGTACTACCCACGCATCGCTGTCGAAGGCTTAGAGCAATTGCCCAGTGGCAGGGTGATGTTTGTGCTCAATCATCCCAATGGCTTGCTCGACCCATTATTGTTGATGTTGATTCTCGGCCAGCCCGTCGCGTTTTTGGCCAAAAACACCTTTTTCAACAATCCAATTGGTCGTTGGATGATGCAGGCGTTTGGCGCATTGCCAATTTATCGCCAAAGCGATGCTGCTGAGGGTAGCAATACCCGCGATTTGAATGAACAAACCTTTGCCCGCTGCCGCCAATTACTCGCCGATCAACACCATTTAGCCTTATTTCCCGAAGGAACGTCGCACTCCGAAGCCTATCTGTTGCCGTTGCGTTCAGGCGCGGCCCGCATTGCGCTCGGCGCAGAGGCAGAACACAATTGGCAACTCGATTTAAAGATTGTGCCAATTGGCTTGTGGTATGAAGATAAGCATATTTTTCGTTCTTCAGTGCTCTTATTAGTTGGCAAACCAATTAGTGTTAATCAGTTTCAACACGCCGAGGCCGAACGCGAACAGGCAGTTGCCAGTTTGACCACACGCATGGCCGAGCATTTGGGCGGCGTGGTGTTCCAAGCGGGCAACGCCGAATTATTACGCGGCCTGCCAGTGATGGTTGGCTGGACGGTCGATCGCTTGCGGCGCAAACGCCCAAGTGGCCGCGAAGCCTATACTTCGCTCACGCCCACCGAACGGGTGCAATTGGCAACCTTGGCGGCTAAAGCTCAACGCTATGCCCGCACCTTGCGGCTTTTGGGCATCGCCGACCCTTGGGCACCGCAATTGCCCTTGGCCACCCGCTGGCGCTTTTGGCGCAAGTTTTTGTGGACGTTGCTGGCTTTTATTCCAGCAGCTTGTGGTATTGTGCTTAGCTACCCGATGTATCGGCTCAGCGGAATTATCGCCACGCGCATGACCAAAGAGCTAGAAGTGTTGAGCACGATTAAATTGATTGCAGGCATAGTTTTGCAACCAATTGGCTGGATTATAACCAGTCTGATCATTGGCTTGCTCACAACCTGGCAAGCTGGATTGATTGGGTTACTGCTGGCCCCATTATTTGGCTTTATTGCCTTGCGCTGGAGCGAGCGCTGGCGGGCTGTGCGCGAGGCAACCGCCGCTTCGTGGCTACGGCTTACCCACCCAGACCTCACCAGCCAATTGTTGCAACGTCGCCGCGATTTGGGCGAACAAATTTCCAATACCATTTTGAGCTTAAACGATTAAGCAAACAGGGCGCAAGCTGAAATTCAGCCTGCGCCCCCAATTTAAATTAATTCAACTGCCTGCGGATTACGATCAAAAAAGAGTTTTAAGCCGTGCACGCTCATCGCCAAATTGCCCCACAGCACCAAATTGAGTGCTGGCACAACCGGCTCCTTGGTTGGGAGAGCGCGCTCAACAATCGCCTCAACTGGCAATTCAGCAGCATGCAGATTATCACGCACATCACGCACGATCTTGACCAAACGCTCGTGCATTTCTTCGAGGGCCAAGGCTGGCGGCGCAACTGTCGGGCCAAAGTGCGAAGGCAACAGTTGACGAATTGGGTATTGAGCCAAGGTCTGGAAGGTTTGCAGCTGATCAACCAAATTGAAGGCTGGCGGCGGAGTGACGGGCATATTGAGCTTATAGGTGCTCATCAAAATGCCAATTGAATCGCCAGCCCACATTGTGCCCGAATTGGCTTCCCAAAACGCCAGATGATCGGGCGAGTGGCCAGGTGTTGGCACAGCTTCAAGCACAATCCCTTTGCCAAGCTCTAGGCGCAAATGCTCGGCGGCCAGAATGCGCTCGGCAGCAATAGGCAGCATCGTGCCATAAACCTGCCACATTGGGCCAACCGCCCGCTCCACACTGCGCATCAATCTGCTTGGCTCGACCAAATGCGCCGCCGTCATTGAATGTAAATAAACCTTAGCATTGGGCAAATGTTGGGCCAAAATTCCCGCCCCACCACTATGATCCATATGAACGTGAGTTAAGAGGATATGTTCAACTGCGGCGGGGTCGATTCCAAGTTGCTGCAACCCAGCCAAGGTTGCTTCAGCAGTTAATGATGTGCCAGTTTCAATCAGGGCGACCTGATCGCCTTGTACCACATAGGTTGCGCCAAAACCATCGGTTGTCAGCAGGCCATTATCGATCATGGCAATCTGATCGCTCAGTTGGGTTAGCGGAACTTGCATCATTGCACTCCGTTTCGATTACAAAATTAGTGTATAGCTATTTTACCTGATTCAGTTGAGAATAGCACTTTAGTGTTGGATATAACCAATTGCTATGATAAGCATAATACAATTTGACATGCTTCGGACGGTCAGGCTATAATAGATAAGCTACAGCGCGTCCATGGCGGCGTGCTATCAATTTTGTCTTATCTATACAGAAGCGCGAGCACGCGCTTTTGTTTCGTCTGACACCGGAGGATTCGCACAATGCCAAAACGAACTTGGCAACCAAAACGCATCAAGCGCCGCCGTGTTCACGGTTTCTTGGAGCGCATGCAAACTCGCACAGGCCGCGCCGTATTGAAAGCTCGTCGCCAACGTGGTCGCTGGAAGTTAACTGTAAGCGACAAACGCCGACCAGCAGGCCCAGGCGGTCATCGCTAAACAATGCAACGTTCACAGCGCCTTCGCTCGCCACGCGATTTTCGCCGTGTTCGCGAAGGCGGTCGTACATGGTCACATCCACTCTTGGTGCTGAGCGTCGCGCCAGCGCGGGCCAATCGCGTTCGGTGTGGGATTGTGGTTCGCAAAGCGCTGGGCACAGCCGTCGAACGCAATCGTTACAAACGCCGAGTGCGCGAAGCTATCCGTTTGATCTACGATCAGATTCGCCCAGGATGGGATGTTATTTTTATTGTACGAGCGGGATTTCGCACAGCGGCCTGGGAGCAGATTCAGCAGGCCGTTTCGCGTTTACTGCAACAAGCGCAGCTATGGCATGATCGTGAACAACCATCACAGGAAGATCGCCATGGGTAAGATCTTATTGGCACTTATTCGCTTGTACCAGCGTTTTTCGCGATATACACCACCAAGTTGTATCTATACGCCAACCTGTTCCCACTATGGCTATCAAGCTATCGCGAAATATGGGGCATTCAAAGGTACATGGTTGACACTGAAACGGATCGCCCGTTGCCATCCATGGGCACAGGGTGGTGAAGACCCTGTTCCATAAGTTGGCACAGGGTTTTTTGCTATGACAACGTAGGAATATACGGCTATGAATTTTCTAGGTCCAATCTTTTTACCATTTCTCGAATGGCTGTTCCATCTGTTTGGCAACTTGGGGTGGGCAATTATCGCTTTTACGATTTTAGTTCGTTTAGGCATGTTGCCGCTGACGCTAAAGCAATTACGTTCGCAACGCAAAATTATGGTCATCCAACCAAAATTGCGCGAGTTGCAACGCAAATATGGCAAAGATCGCGAAAAATTGACCCAAGAAACCATGAAACTCTATCGTGAGCATGGAGCCAGCCCCGTTGGTGGTTGTTTACCACTTCTGATTTCGTTGCCAATTCTGTTTGGCGTGTGGCAAGCAATCCAACTGTTTGGTAGCGAAGTTTCAACTACTGCTGAACAAGTGCAGTTTTTGTGGTTGCCCCGCCTGACGCCATTAGTCGATGGTGCAGGCAAAGCGATTGCTGGTAGCGCCAAAGACCCCTATTATATTTTGCCACTCTTGGCAATTGGCTTTCAATTCATCACAACCTTGATGGCAATGCAACGCAACCCAGACCCACAGCAAGCCTCAATGAACAAAGTGATGATGTTTATGCCATTTATTTTTGGCTTTATCTATTTCCAATTCCCATCAGGCGCAACCTTGTATTCGGTCACTGGTTCGTTGATTCAAATGGTGCAACAATATTTCACCTCAGGCTTTGGCTTGCTTTCGAAATATTTGCCATTTTTGCCCGAAAAAACTGGCTTTTTGCACCAACCATTGCCAGAATCGGCTACAATCACGATTGAAGAACCAGAAAGCCCAAGTGATCAGCCCCAACGCCGCGATTTTTGGACTGCGCTTGGCAAATTAGAACCGGTTACTGATGTCAGCGCCGCTGGTGCTGCCGCCGATAGTGGTAGCAGCGACATCGCAACCGAACAAGCAATTGAAGATGTTAAGGCGCAGCTTGGCAAGCCGAAAAAACGGCGCTAGTCTCGGCTTATAATTCGGAGGAACGTGTAGGACATGGCGTTGCAAAAAGTTGAAGTACGCGCAGCAAGCGTGGCCGAGGCCGTGGCTCAAGCCCTCGCCCAACTCGGCAAAGATGAAGATGAAGCTCTGATCGAGGTTTTAGCGCAAACCGCTGATTCAGCCCTTGTCCGCGTCAGCGTCGATGACGATGAGGATGAGTTGCTGGCTGAGTATGGCGATGATGACGATGAGGAACAACCAAAACGTCGTCGCCGCCGCGTCGCTAGCACCGATGAGCAAACCGTGGCGCTCGCCCGTCAGTTGCTTGAGGCCTTGCTCACTCGCATGAACATCGATGCCTTTGTAACGCCGGTTGTACAGAAGGCCAAAGGCTCCGATGATGAAGAAGATACCCTAACCTTGCACATCGAGGGCGTCGATGAAGAAACTACCGGCCTGATGATTGGCCGCCGTGGCGAAACCTTGCGCTCATTGCAATATCTGCTGAATGTCTTAATTCATCGCCAAACTGGGCGCTGGTCGCAAGTGGTAATCGACATTGGCCAATATCGCCAACGGCGTCAAGATTCACTTGAGGGCTTAGCGTTGCGCATGGCCGAACGCGTGCGCCAATCAGGCCGCCCAATGCCGCTTGAGCCAATGAGTTCATTCGAACGCCGCATCATCCATATGGCGCTGCGCGAAGATCCGTCAGTCTATACCGAAAGCGCTGGCGAAGGTGAGCATCGAAAAATCGTTATTTATCCAAAACGCTAGTCAATGGCGATTAGCGCTGTGGTTGCGCGGGTGTTGTTCTCAGCACCCGCCAATCAATATCCAAGGAGTCGATGATGATTCCCTTAACTAACTTGCCTGCCACAGTCAGCATCCGCGAAGTTGGCCCTCGCGATGGTTTGCAAAACGAGGATCGCATCCTCACCACCGAGCAAAAAATTCTGCTGATCAATGCCCTCAATAATTCTGGCTTGCGTCAAATCGAAGTTGGTTCGTTCGTCAACCCGCGTTATGTGCCCCAAATGGCCGATACCGCTGAGGTTTTTGCGCGCATCGAACGTCGCCCCGATGTGATTTATAGCGCAATTGCACCAAATTTACGCGGAGCGCAACGGGCAATCGAAGCCCGCGCCGATTCGGTGCAAATTTTCTTGAGCGCTTCCGAAAGCCATAATCAAAGCAATGTACGCATGAGCATCAACGAATCGCTGGCTGCTGCCGCCGATATTGCGCTGGCGCTCAACGATGCGCAAATTGAGTTCGAAGCTGTGCTTTCGGTGGTCTTTGGCTGCCCCTTCGAAAACGATGTGCCAATCGAGCGCGTCGTGAGCATGACCGAACGCCTGCTAGCGCTTGGAGCCAGCCAAATTACGCTTGGCGATACAACAGGTATGGCCCATCCGCGCTTAGTCCAAGCGGTGGTGTTAGCCTTACGCGAGCGCTTCCCGCACGCGCCGTTGCGCTTGCACCCGCATAGTGCACGCGGCGCTGGCTTAGCCAACGTACTCGCTGCCCTCGAAGTTGGCATCGATCGAATTGATGCGAGCATTGGGGGGATTGGTGGTTGCCCATTCGCGCCAGGCGCGCCCGGCAATATCTGCACCGAAGATACGGTGCATATGCTGCACGAAATGGGCATCGACACCGGCCTCGATATTCCAAAGTTGGTTTCGTGTGCCAAACTGATCGAAAGCTTGCTTGGCCACGAAGTGCCTGGGCAAGTTATCAAAGGCGGCATTTGTGGCCATATTCCTGGGGGCAGCATGCGCCCATGGAACGAAGCCGAAGTCCTAGACGCACAAACCAGCCGCACCGTTTAAGCAGCATTCACCCATTAGCCCAAGCTCCATACATTGGTTGGGCTGATGGGTTTTGCATGCCACAATTAAGCTCCTACCTTGCTTGGCTGACCCTGCACTACCCAATAGTCATGAACAACCCTGCTACGAAGCCTTATAGCAGCTTGCAAAAAGGCCTATGCTAGGGCGGACTGATAGACCATACCCGTCCTAGGCTATCAGATCTATGCTGCTTGCAAGCACAATGATTCATGCATTAAGGGATTGCCAGTATGTTTCAGCCACCACCCAAAGCCACCAATCAAGCAGTCGTTGGGCAAGCCCCTGAACTTTCGATTATCATTCCCTGTTTCAACGAACAAAAACGGATCATTCCGAGCATCGATGCAATCGTGCATTATCTCAACGAGCGAGGCCGTTCATGGGAATTAATTATTAGCGATGATGGCTCAACTGATCAAACAATTAGCTTGATCGAAGCCCAAAAGTATCCGAATTTGACGATCATTAAAAGCTCAAGCAATCATGGCAAGGGCCATGCAGTACGAGCTGGAATTATTGCAGCCAAGGGCAATTTTATTCTGTTTACTGATGCAGATAATGCGACGCCAATCACTGAGTTAAATAAATTATTGCCCTCGTTAGCGCAAGGCAACTACGATTTGGCGATAGGCTCGCGGGCCAAACAACTGCTGCAAACCAAAGAACGGCGCTTGAGTCGCTGTGTAATGAGTGCTGGGCTGCGGCTGATTGTTGAACATGGCTTGAAGCTGAATATTCGCGATAGCCAATGTGGCTTCAAACTGTTTCATCGCGCGGTAGCCAAACATTTGGCTCAAGTCCAAACCATCAATGGCTTTGCCTTCGATTTAGAGCTGTTGGTGATTGCCGACATTTTTGGCTATCAAACTAATGAAATTGCCGTCGAATGGGTTGATGTTGCTGGCTCGAAAGTCCATCCAATTCGCGATGCCTATCAGTTTCTGCGCGACATTATGACAATTCAGATCAACCATTGGCGCGGACGTTACCCAAGCTCAAGCCAAAAAAAAACAAAGTCTAAATCGCCGCAATCAGGCCAGTGGTTTGCCTAAAAAACTTGTTGCTCACTGAATAAGCATTTGCTGCTCCTCAGCCCCTCGCTACGTAGCCGAGGGGCTGTTGTTTGCCGGGTTCTATGGGCAACATTAGCGCAATTAGGGGTGAGTGCAGCATACATAGGAGCGATGACTGGTACCTATTCAAGCACCCCAATATGCTTAAAATGCAATAAGTAGCTACTACCAAATAGCCCTGTGTGGTTACTCCCTATCCAAATTAGTAGCGCTCAGATGCGTGACTATTCGCTTATTGGTTTCAGGATTAAAGCGACCTATAGTTAAGCTAACGGTATTTTTACACGAAAGCCTCGTTATGGGTGTACTTCAACGTTCTGGTTTTACCACCATCCACATTCCACTTCTGCAGCGGCTGAAACCATTAACCAAGTTCTGGCTGCTGGGCAGTATGATCTTGGTTAACCTCACGAACTATGGCTTTGCCAGCGTGCTTGGCCGTGGGCTAGGCCCTGGAGGCTATGCAGAAATCAACTTAATTCTGACGCTGTTTGGCCTCGCATCCCTCGTTAGTAGTTTCTTTCAAGTTCAAGCCACACGCTTCAGCGTTAGCCGCAACAACCATGCGCAACTGCGACAACTGCGGCGCATAGCTTGGATTGTTGGAGCGCTCAATGCCCTGCTCTGCGCAGGATTGGTCGGATTTTGGCAAAGCCTGTTTGGGACAAGCCCAACGCCGTTGTTGCTGCTTGGATTAGGCTTGATCTGTTACTATCCACTTGGGGTTGAGCGGGGCATTATGCAAAGCCAAGCAGCATTTGGGCGGCTTGCAGGTAATTTGCTGCTAGAGACCTTGCTTCGATTCAGTGGGGCAGTTATCGTGGTCGAACTTGGCTTGGGCGTATCAGCCGCTAGTGGAGCCTTTACAGCTTCATTGCTGCTAGCTTGGGGCTTGAGCTATGCCAAACCTGGCGTGACTGAGATCAGCGACACAGCGATTCAACTCCAGCCAGCAGCGCCAATTGGACTGCGCATGCTCGGCCAAGGCTTAATCCTCAATAGCGATCTGCTCTTGGTAACGCTCTGGTTTTCTAGCCAGATTGCGGGCCAATATGCAGCCTTAGCCTTGATTGGTCGAATCGGCTTCTTCATCAGCAGCACAGTTGCAAGCTTGGTGTTTGCCAAACTTCTACGCGCTGATAAGGCGCAGAGCCAACAGCGACAGGCATTTTGGCAAAGTTTGGGTATGATCATTGGCATTGGAATCATATTTAGCCTAACCTGCTGGGCCATGCCTCAGCTATTGGTTAAGTGGCTTTTTGGCTCAGCTTATCTGCCGATTGGCGGTGTGCTTTGGCGCTACGCGGCAATTGCCAGCGGCTATGCGGTGGTAAATTTCCTCGTTGCCTATCAAGTGGCCCAACAACGCCAGAGCGGGGTTTGGCTGACGCTTGGGGCTGGGATTGGACAAATCGTACTTTTGAGCGCAGCGCATCAAACAATTAACCATGTATTGAATGCTCAAGCGCTGGTTATGCTGGTTTTGCTAGCGACAGTCTGCTTGAGCGAATGGCTGGAGTACACACAAAACCGCGCTTGATTATTGAGATCAAGCGCGGTTTTGGTTGCAGCGAATCAGCTTATTTGACCGTTAGGGTACCCTTCATGCCAGCTGCATAGTGGCCGGGATAGGCACAAATATAGCTGTAGGTACCTGGCTCCAATTGAGCATCAACACTGTCAGTTTCGCCAGCATTGATCGTTTTGGTGAAAGCAAGCGCCGTATCAGCGCTTGGCGTGAAATCAGGGGCGTTAGCAACCGCTGAATCAACAGCTTTTTGCTCTTCGCCTGGTTTGACAATCACAACGTTGTGGGGCACAGCGCCAACATTATTGAAGGTTACTTTAACGTTGCCTGCGCTCGCGCTAAGCTCAGTTTGGGCAAACTTCAAATCGGCTCCAGCAGCGCTATCGACGGTTACGCCAGCACCACCGCCAGCAGGCGCAGCAGCGCCACCGCCACCAGCAGCAACGACCTTAAACGTGCCCTTCATGCCAGCTGCATAGTGGCCAGGGTAGGTACAGACATAGCTGTAGGTACCTGGCTCAGCAATGTTGAAGGTAGCTGTGTCATTAGCGCCGCCATCAATCGTTTTGGTGTGGGCTAAGGCGTTAGCAGCTTCAAAATTGGTGGCAGTTGCTGCGTCGGCCACGGTTTTATCTTCTTCGCCAGGGTTGACCAACACCCAGTTGTGGGGCACAACACCCTTATTATTGAAGGTTACTTTAATTTCGCCAGTCCCTGCGGTTAACTCGGTTTTGGCAAAGGCCAAGGTTGCACCATCGGCACTATCAATGGTCAAATCATTGCTCACTGAGCCAGCAACCGCGACATCGGGGACACCTTTAAAAACCCCTACGTTGTCGTCAGTAGTACCACCGCAAGCAACCAACGTGCCTGCTAATAAAACGCCCGCAAGCGGACGTGTCCAGCGCCGAATAGGCATCGATTTCCTCCATAAAGCATCTGTTCGTTGGCAAACGTATACACTGAATTATAGCATAATGGGTTAGGCTTGGTCTCAAAAAATCGGCATTGTTTTGGATAGGCCAATTGGTAGTCAATTGCTCACCAAATGCTCACAAAGATTCACTAAAAGTTCCTTGACGCCCCCACAGGCACTGTTATAATACACACCAAGAGGCTGCGGTAATGGAAAGGCCCACCCACATGCGAATTGAATTCGACAATTGGGTTAACGATAGCACGACAGAGGCATCAGCCTGTGTCGTTTTTTGTACCAACGCTACGGCGTGGGAACGGCTCACGGCGTTTTTCGCTATATAAGGAGGATCGTCCAATGTACTCCGATATGATTAGCAAGATCGACAAAGCCAAACGGTACGCCCAAGAACCAGAACGGATTGCAATTCAACAGTTTAGCGCTACCTTCCGTGGTGGCAATAACCACGAAGTTCAGCTATTGGCAAGCGGTGAATGGCACTGTGATTGTGAATTTTTTGCCCATTGGAACACGTGCTCACACGTAATGGCATTGCAACGGATCTTAGAGCCAATGTTAAATGATGACGCGCGCCGAGCTGGCTCGCCATTTACCTTCGATGAAATTGCCGAGGCTGTTGGCTAAAGGGTTGCTCCAAGATTACGCTTGCGCCACGTTACGAGTAGCTACTTGTCGACGTGGCGTTACTGTTTAAGCGAGAAGGGTCGGGTGCGTATATCACCGCCAGCAACGGCTATGGTATAATCGCGACGCAAGGAGGTATTATGTCGGATCGTCCAACTCCAGCCCGCACGCGCTTTGCGCCAAGTCCGACGGGCTATCTGCATATCGGTAGTTTACGTACCGTGTTATTTAGCTGGTTGTGGGCACGCCACACTGGCGGTCAATTTTTATTACGGATTGAAGATACCGATCGCAAGCGCTTTGTTGAAGGCGCAGAAGAACAATTAACGAGTTCGCTGCAAGCGATCGGCCTAATGTGGGATGAAGGTCCAATTGTTGGCGGTCCTCACACACCTTATAAACAATCCGAACGCTTGGATATTTATCAGGCTCACGCTACAAGCTTGATCGATAAAGGCGTGGCTTACCGTTCGTATGCCACCGCCGAAGAAATTGCTGCCCTCAACGCCGAGCGCGAGGCGCGTGGCGAGCCAAAGCTCTTGGTGTTTCGCAATTTGCCTGGCATCGACGACGCAGCCCGTGAAGCAGCTGGCGAGCCATATAACGTGCGGCTGAGCCTCAAAACGACAGGCAAAACCATCGTCCATGATCTGGTTCGTGGCCAAATTGAGTTTGATAATGCGGCCTTGAAAATGCCCGATCCTGTGCTGTTGAAAACCGATGGCTTCCCAACCTATGCCCTCGCCGCTATGGTCGATGATCACTTAATGGGGATCACCCACGTGTTGCGGGCTGATGAATGGCTGCCAACTTGGCCAATTCATCACCAGATTTACGAGGCCTTTGGCTGGGAGCAACCGGTTTGGGTCCATGTGCCGCAAGTGTTGGGCAGCGATGGCAAGAAGCTTTCCAAACGCCATGGCGATACCTCGGTTACCGAGTATATTGAGCTTGGCTTTTTGCCCGAAGCAATCATCAACTATTTGGCTTTAATTGGCTGGTCATACGACGATAAAACTGAGTTTATGACCCTTGCAGAGTTGATCGAGCGCTTTGATCTGAATCGGATTCGCCCATCGGGCGGGGTGTTCGACCGCGATAAGCTCTTGCACTTCAACGGGGTTTATTTGCGCAATTTGGCTGCTGCTGATTTGGCGCAACGCATCGCCCCCTATCTGAGCAAGGCTGGCTTGATTAGTGCTGAACCAAGCGAGGCCGAACTAGCCAAGGTGGCCGAATACTTGCCATTAGTCCAAGAACGGATTAAGCTACTCAGCGAAGCACCAGAATTGCTTGATTTCTTCTTTGTCGACCCCCAAGGCTACGACCCAGCCTTATTGGTGCCAAAGAAGGGCGACCCAGCGCAAACAGTCGAGGTTCTTGGCCAAGTCAAGGCCAGCTTGGAAGCTCTCGACACGTGGGATAGCCCAAGTTTAGACAAGCTTTTGCATGATTTTGTCAATCAACTTGGGCTAAAAATCCCCCAAGTCTTTATGCCTATTCGGGTTGCGCTCACTGGGCGAACCACCTCGCCAGGCCTGTTTGAAACCATGGCCGTGTTAGGTAAAGCTGTGACGCTTGCTCGAATCAGCACTGCTGCTGCGGCGCTTTCCTCTGCCTCTGTATAGTTCGATTAGTCAGGAGGATGTTCAATGACGCTTGACGATGCCAAAACCGAATTGACCAACTTGGTCTTGGGAGTTTCGCCCGATGCCGTGTTACGCTATAAAAAACGGGGTAGCGATGAGTTGGCGATTCGGGTTTATGCCCCAGCCGACCACGAGGATGCCATTCGTGAAGCAACCCGCGAACGTTCAATCGCCTTGTTAACCGAACACGATTTGGATGTTCAGATTTTGATTTACGATATTTCAACCTCGTTGCCAACCGAAGAAGGCGCAGAGTAACCTGCACCTAACGGAGCCAACGGCCTCTAGCAGCAATGCTAGGGGCTGCTTTTGATTAAAGGGAAAGGCCATGGATTCTTATCAACCAACCAGCGATGAACGCCAAGCGATGCGCGCATTTCTGCAACGCGCCGAAGTGCGGATCTCGACGATGCACCGCATTGCAGGTGTCTTTTTGAATGGCGCAGGCTTATTGATTTTGTTGCCAGTCTTTTTTCGCGATGCGATTAGCGACATCAACGAGATTGTGCTCACCCAGATTGCCCAGCTCTTTACGCTGTGGCAAGCTGGCCAATTTTCGTGGTCGGCAGTTGCCGATTTGAGCCTCTACACGCTACTGTTTATTCCGTTTATCGCAACCTTGGGCATTCCGCTGTATGCATTTTTGCTGTTGCTGAAGGATATTGTCTACTTTTATTTTGCCAACCAAAGCCCTGGCTTTACCCATAAACTGTTTAACCCGCGCTTTATTCTTTCGGGCTTGGCGTTTTCCACCGACGAAGCGCCAGCAGTCAAACGCGCAGTTATTCAGCATCAATATAATTCCGATTTGCTGGAGTTTATTTTACCCTTCGAGCGCCACGAAGCAGCATTTTATGATCATGTTTATCAGCAAAGCGAGGGCTTGATCGTGCCACCCAGCCGTGATGCGGCTCAACTAGCCAGCCAAGGGGTCAACCAAAGCCAAATCAGCCAGCAAGCAACCGAGCGTTTTAACACGGCCTTGGGCTTATCGGGCTTTCTCGATCGCACCTTGATTGAAGAAGTAGCACGCACTGAAATTTCGGTAGTGCGCTATGCGTTATGTCTACGACGTTTGGTGTTGCGCTATATCAAAGCCTTGTTGATGTTTGTTTGGACGACCTTGCTCTCGTTTATTTTGGTTTCGTTCCTTGAGCACTTGCAGCCGCTAGCGATTTTGGCGGTGGGCTATGTAGTCTGGTCGGCACTTACGCCGCTGGTCGTGCGCATGCCCACCAACTGGATCTGGCAAGCCCTGCGTGAGGATGTCAATCTCAAAGGGGTGGCTCGTGATGAGGAAATTACCCGCTTTGAACGCTTTGTCGTCAAGGTTTGTCGTTTGACCCTAGCAATTGCGCTGTTGACCTTGCTCAGCGAAATTGGGCGGCTGATGGTGAATGTTTAGCCACGATGCCTAAGAGCCAGCCACCAAACTCGAGAGCTGGCTCTTGGCGGCTTAGACTTTGGGCTGAGCCAAGCGGCCTAGCAACAAGCCAAATTCAAACAAGAAATACATCGGCACCGCCAAAAATGCGAGGTTGGCGGGATCGCCGGTTGGAGTCAGAATTGCTGCCGCCACCACCGTGATCAGCACAACATAGCGGCGATAGCGCCCAAGTTTGCGCGGGTTGAGGATGCCAATTTTGGTCAGGGTAAACATGATCATTGGCAACTCAAAAACAATCCCGTTGATCAGCAGCAAGCGGGTCAGAATCGAAAGAAAATCATCGAGCCGTGGCTTATTTTCAATCAAATTGCCAGCATTCTCAGTGCCAAAATTGATCAAAAATTTAATGGCAGCAGGCGCAGTTACAAACCAGCCAAAAGCGATGCCCCCAACAAAGCAGAAAATCACCAACGGCAAACCAATAAAAATCCATTTGCGTTCGGTGCGGGTCAGGCCGGGCGCTAAGAAGGCCAGCAGTTGATAGATAATCACTGGCATTGCAGCGGCAATCCCAAGCGTTAACGCGGTGCTGAGGTAGGTAGTGAAGGTTTCGGTGACTTCGGTAGTTTGCACGCCCTGCTCGCCAGCGAAGCTCAAAATCAGATATTTGATAAAGCCAGTGCTATTGACGATATAAAAGCCGCCAAGCATGCCAATTAAGACTGCAATCGAAACTTTGGTGAGGCGTGAGCGCAACTCGCGCAAGTGATCGAGCAAGGTCATGGTGCCATCAACAACAGGTGTAGCTTTAGCCATTGGTTTGCTCCTCGGCGGCTGAGGCACGCAATGCCTGATCGAGTGGTTGGTCAAGCAAATCGTCATCGAGCATCATACGAGCTTGGTTGGCAATCTCTGGGCGAGCCATGGGTGGTTTGGGAGTTGGATCAATCACGTTGGCAGCGGCAGTGGTTTTGGGGTCTAAGCCGAGGTCGACGATCATCGCCCGATCATCATCGGAGAGAATCGAGCGCCCAAGCTCCTGAATTTGGCGGCGCGGATCGAGATCGCGCAGCTGGCGGGCCATCTTCTCGACTGATTCATAATCGTCGCCCAACTCGTTGCGCGCCTGATTGCGCAGATCGTTAATCAGCTTGCGGCCTTTGCTGATCCACTGGCCAATTTGAAACAGCATTTCAGGCAAGCGTTCAGGGCCGACGACCACGAGGGCAATCACCAAGATGATCACAAATTCAAACGGGCCAATCCCAAAAATTGTCATAAGCGTCTGACCACTAGCTAAAGGCTTTGGGGATACGCTTTACGCAAGTATTAACCTCAAGCCCAACAAAGAACAAATGGACAATGCCGCAAGGTTTAAGCCTTGGGTGGCATTGTCCACTGTTCGCATACAAATTACTCTTGGATGTGTGCTTTGATAAATGCTTCGGCATCGCCGACGGTGCGCAATTTCTCAGCTTCTTCGTCGGTAATTTCTACGCCGAATTCTTCTTCGAGCGACATGACCAACTCGACCAAATCGAGTGAGTCGGCGTTGAGGTCATCCAAGAAGGTTGCGCTTGGGACAATTTTTTCTTCTTCGACGCCCAATTGTTCAGCAACCAATTTCTTCAAGCGTTCGTTTAAGTCTGCCATTGGTAGAATCTCCGTATAGAAAATAAGTCCGAGGCGCGCCACAATGCTGCGTTACTCCTCGGATTCAGGTTTATTGACCACGGTACTGAGCACGCCATTGACAAATCGGCCAGAATTATCACTGCCGAAATGTTTGGCCAGCTCGACCGCTTCATTAATCACGGCTTTAACCGGAGCTTTATCCGCTGCCGCATCGTAAAGAATTTCAAACAAGGCGATGCGCAGCACCGCAATATCCACGCCTGGCATTTGGTGGACGGGCCAAGATGGGGCAATTTTAGCAATTAAGTCATCAATCTCTTGACGATTGCTCCATGCGCCATTGACAATACGGGCAAAAAAATCACGACCTTCTGCGCTGAACATTTCATCATCGCTGATGCGTGCAACAACCGAATCAAGGTCGTGGGTGGTTTGATCAAGTTCAAAGAGTGCCTGAAGTGCCGCAGCACGCACTCGGTGGCGAAGGCTACCCACGGTTCTGCTCGACATCCTGAATATAGACGTTAACGCCACGGACGGGCATCCCGACCATTTCGTTTAACGCTTCGGTTACCGCCGATTGAACACGAGCACCGAGATCAAGCAAGTTGATATCGGGTTGGGCGATCAGGTAGCAATCGGCACTGACACTATCATCGACAACCCGAATTGCCACGCCATCAGCGTTGGCACTTCCGCTCCCTAGCATGCTGCCCATCCGTTGTTGGCCGGGCACGCTGCCCAAACGCGCAACGCCAGCAACATCTTGGGCCGTCAGCGAGACAATCGCTGAAAGCACATCGGGAGCAATTGTCACAGTTCCAAATGGTTGATTCACGGTTTTCTCCACGACTGCCCTAGGCTGTCGCTTCTTTGGCAGTCTGTTGATTTAAAATATCAGCCAAGGTGTGCGTGGCAACGTCACCGCTCACAAAAGCTGGTTCGTTCATCATGCGCAGTTGAAATGGCAAGGTGGTTGTAATGCCACTAATCACACACTCGCTTAATGCCCGCCGCATCCGTTCAATGGCCTCAAGCCGCGTTTCGCCCCATACGATCACTTTGGCTAACATCGAATCGTAGTTGGTGGGGGTGCGATAGCCTGAATACAGATGTGAATCGACCCGCACGCCTGGGCCACCTGGCGGTAAATAGAGATCGACAGTCCCGCCAGCAGGCATAAAATCACGGTCAGCATCTTCGGCATTAATCCGACATTCAATCGCATGCCCGCGTATTTTAATGTCATCCTGAGTGAGCGTCAAGCGTTCGCCAGCAGCAATCCGAATTTGCCACTTAACCAGATCAAGCCCAGTGAGCCATTCGGTCACGGGATGCTCGACCTGTAAGCGGGTATTCATTTCCATAAAATAGAAATTTCCCTGATGATCGAGCAAAAATTCCATGGTTCCAGCGTTGTAGTAACCAATTTCGCGCACGCCATGCAACGCGGCTTCGCCCATTTTTTGGCGCAATTCTGGGGTCAGGGCTGGCGATGGGCCTTCTTCAACGACTTTTTGGTGGCGGCGTTGCAACGAGCAATCGCGCTCGCCCAGGTGAATTGCATTGCCATGCTGGTCGGCCAAAATCTGAATTTCAACGTGGCGCACAACAGGCAAGTATTTTTCCATATACAAATCGCCACGACCAAAGGCGGCTTCGGCCTCAGCGCGGGCGGTATTAAAGGCACGGGCCAATTCGTCAGGCTGGTTGACCACACGCATGCCGCGCCCGCCACCGCCAGCGACAGCCTTCAAGAGCACTGGGTAGCCAATGCCATCGGCTAGGCTTTGGGCTTCTTCAACGCTGGTCAAAGGGTTTTCGGTGCCAGGCACAAGCGGCAGGCCAGCAAGTTTCATGGCTTGTTTGGCAAGGGCTTTATCGCCCATCCGCTGAATCGAATCTGCCGAAGGCCCAATGAAGGTCAGGCCACATTCGCGGCAGCTCTCGGCAAAATAGGGGTTTTCCGAAAGAAAGCCGTAGCCAGGGTGAATCGCATCGCAATCGCTAATCAGCGCGGCACTAATCAAGGCTGGCGCGTTCAGGTAGGATTTAGCGGGAGCTGGCGGACCGATACAAATTGCTTCATCGGCCATGCGCACTGCCAACGAATCACGATCGGCCTCGGAATAGGCGGCAACCGCTTTGATGCCTAGTTCATGGCAGGCGCGAATAATCCGCACGGCAATTTCGCCACGATTGGCAACCAGAATTTTGCGTAACATGGTGGTTCCTCAGCTAAAGCGTTCAAGCAAGCGACCCAACGCTGCTCTCTAATACATGGTCATGCCGCCATCGACGGCCAAGGTTTGGCCAGTGATATAGCCAGCAGCATCGGAAGCCAAGAAAACTACCGCGTTGGCGATTTCGGCAGGTTGGCCCATGCGCGCCAAGGGAATCCGATCCAAGGCTTTGGAGATCAAATCTTCGGACATGGCGTTGCGGGTCATATCGGTTTCAATAAAGCCTGGGCAAATTGCGTTGGCAGTGATCCCGCGCGACGCCATTTCTTGGGCCACCGATTTGCTAAAGCCAATCAGGCCTGCTTTGGCGGCAGCATAATTAGCTTGGCCAGCATTGCCCGTCAGGCCAATCACTGAGCTAATCGTAATCACGCGACCCCATTTATTTTTCATCATCGGGCGTAGCACAGCCTTGGTAAGCAACATTACGCCACGCAAGTTGGTTTGCAACACATCATCGACTTCGCTCTCTTTCATGCGCAACAATAGGTTATCACGGGTAATGCCAGCATTGTTGACCAGAATATCGACCCGCCCAAAGGCTTCGGTCGTCGCTTTAAGCAAGGTTTCGTGGCTGGCAGGGTCGGCGACATCTGCTTGAACAGCCAGCGCTTTGCCACCCTTGGCCGTAATTGCCGCAACAACCTCAGCCGCTGCTGCCTCGCTGCCACGATAATTAACCACCACAGCTGCGCCACTCGCAGCCAAGGCCTCGGCAATCGAACGTCCGATGCCGCGTGAAGCTCCAGTCACAATTGCGACACGACCGGTTAAATCTAGTTGCATGCTTGCTCCTTCAACACTAAACCATGCGCCAACCGCCATCGACTGGCAGCACTTGGCCGGTGATATAGCCCGCCTCTGGATTGGCCAACATAAAAATCGCTGGCGTAATCTCGGCAGGCGCGCCCAACCGTTTGAGCGGCACAATATTGGTGGCCCATGGGATATAACTTGGGTCAAAACTCGACATATGGGGCCGCGAAATTAGGCCCGGGGCAACGCTATTGACCGTAATGCCCCACGGCGCTACCTCGCGGGCCAGCGATTTCGAAAAGCCAATAATTCCGCCAAGCGCAGCAGCATAATTGGCTTGGGTCAGGCCGCCAGCCAAAGGCTGATAGCCAGTAATTGTAATAATCCGCCCATAGCGGGCTTTTTGCATTGGCCGCAACACCGCGCGGGTAATGCGGGTTACGCCACGCAGCATCGTCTCAAGCACATCGTTCCATTGCTCCAGCGTCATCTCCGCAACTGGCGCGTTGTTGACTGCTGAATGGGCGGTGATCAGCATATCGAGCCGCTCCCAGCGCCGCACCGCCACCTCAACAAGGCTGTTCATGGCTTCAGCATCGCGCACATCGGCCTTGATCGCAATTAGGCGTTGTTCATCGGCAATCGTAGCGCACATTTCTTCGGCCAGCTCATCGCGTTGACGATAGCAAAAAACCACGCGGGCACCACGTTGAATGAGGCCTGAAACAACTTCGCGCCCAATCGCGCCAGTGCCACCTGTGACAATCGCCACTTGATCGTTGATACTCATTCTGCACCCCTATGGCATGACCCAGCCGCCGTCAATCGTCAGCACATGGCCAATAATATACGATGCAGCAGGCGAGGCCAGAAAGGCAACGGCTGGCGCAACTTCTTCAACTTTGCCAAAGCGTTTGAGCGGAATCACATCAAGCGCCCAGGTTCGCAACCACTGCGGAATATGGTCGATAAAGTCAGTGTCAATATAGCCAGGCGCGACCACGTTGACCACAATCCCATCGGCGGTTACTTCGCGGGCCACAGCCTTGGAAAAGCCAACCAAGCCCATCTTGGCCGCAGCATAGTTGGTTTGGCCAACATTGCCCGCCAAGCCCGCCAACGAGGCAATGCTAACGATTCGGCCATAGCTGTTGGCCCGCATCGCTGGCAACACCGCTTGGGTGCATAAAAACGCCGAGGTCAGATCAGCTTTGATCACATCGTCCCATTCCTCGTCTTTCAAACGCTGAAACAGGTTGTCACGGGTAATGCCCGCATTGTTGATCAAAATGTGAATCGCGCCCCATTCAGTTAAGGTTTGGGTCACCATGGTTTCAACTGCCTGCTGATCGGTTACATCTGCTTGAATCGCCATGGCCGTGCCACCAGCAGCCTGAATTTCACCAACCACGGTTTCAGCTTTGGCGGCACTTGATTGATAATTGACAACGACTTTAACGCCCCAACTGGCTAGCTCCAAAGCAATCGCTCGGCCAATGCCGCGCGATGCTCCGGTAACAATCGCCACATGGTCTTTCATTCCCCGCATAGCAAATGCCTCACCCATGTACATTACTGGGCGTTATTGTACTCGCCAATCTTCGCTATGTCATCAAAGCTGGCAAGATTCAGGCGTTGCAAGCTGGGATCGATGCGCTTAACCAAGCCAGTCAGCACGCTGCCAGCGCCAATTTCAATCACAGTTTGCACACCTAAGGCTGCCATTTGTTCGATCGTGGCAATCCAGCGCACTGGAGCCGTAATTTGGGTCACTAACTCGGCCCGAATCTCGGCGGCGCTACTGATTGCTTGGGCGGTGCTATTGGCAATCACTGGCACTTGGGCAGCAGCAATCGTCGCTGTGGCAATTGCGGGAGCCAAACCAGCAGCGGTTGCTTCCATCAAGGGCGAGTGAAAAGCGGCGCTGACATTCAAGGGCATGATTTTTTTGGCCCCAGCAGCTTTGGCTTGTTCGCTGGCTGCCGCAACCGCTGCACTTGTGCCGCTAATCACCAATTGGCCAGGGGCGTTTTGGTTGGCGACGACACACGCACCAAGCTCGCTCACATTGGTGCAAACGGCTTCGAGCGGCGCAAGATCCAGCCCAATGATGGCGGCCATTGCGCCTTCGCTGGCTTGAGCCATCAATTCGCCACGTTGGCGCACCAAACGCAGCGCAGTAGCAAAATCAAGGGCTTTGGCAGCAACTAAGGCGCTATATTCGCCCAACGAATGGCCCGCAACCACGCTTGGCTTCAGTACTATACCTGCCTCTGCAAGCGCCGCCAACAAGGCCACGCTCACGGTCAACAAGGCTGGTTGGGTGTTTTCAGTTGCGGTTAAATCAGCTTCTGGCCCATCAAAGCACAACGCCGCCAAATCAAAGCCCAGCACTGCGTTGGCTTCGGCAAAAATTGCCCGAGCCGCCGCCGATTGTTCGTAAACCTCACGGCCCATGCCCACTTTCTGCGAGCCTTGGCCAGGAAAAAGCAATCCGATTGTCATTGGGTATCTTTCTATCTATGCTGGGGATCGGGAATTGGGGGTTGGGGATCGGTTTTAAAACCGCGAAGCATGTTCCGATCCCCAGCACCCAACGACCGATCCTCAACCTCTATGTTCTGTGCTCTATGCTCTATGTTCTACTTGCCGCCCCACACCAACACGCCCGAAGCCCAGGTTAGGCCGCCGCCAAATGCGGTCAGCAAAATCGTGTCGCCTGGCTGCATTCGGCCAGCATCGGCGGCTTCGGCGATCGCTACGGGCAAGGTGGCAGCTGAGGTATTGCCATATTCTTGAATATTGACAAACACCTGCTCCATTGGCACGTTGAGCCGCTTGGCGACGGCTTCGATAATGCGTAAATTCGCTTGATGCGGCACGACCAATTGCACATCGGCAGGCGTTTTGCCAACTTGCTGCAACACATGGACTGAACTTTCGACCATGGCGCGCACAGCATACTTGAACACTTCAGCGCCATTCATCTGAATATATTGTTCAGACTGATCAAGCCGCTCGTGAGTTGCAGGGTAGAGCGTTGCGCCAGCTTTGATCCACAATAATTCGGCGGTATCGGGGATTGCCCCCAACTTATAAGCTTGCAGCCCGCGTTCTTGCTCGGTTGCTTCGAGAATAACCGCGCCAGCAGCATCGCCGAAAATCACGCAGGTATTGCGATCCTGCCAATTTAAGAATGGCGAGATGGTTTCTGCTCCGCAGAGTAATACTTTACGCACACCACCACCGCGAATCATGGCGGTGACTGCGCTGAGCGCATATAAAAAGCCACAGCAAGCGGCGTTCATATCCATCACGCCAGCGTTGATTGCGCCCAATTTGGTTTGGACCAAAGCGGCGGTTGAGGGCAAGAGCAAATCGGGCGAGGTGGTAGCAACCACAATCAAATCAAGCTCTTCCGGCTGCACGCCAGCTTTAGCGAGCGCAATCCGCGCGGCGCGGCTGGCCATATCCGAGGTTGCTTGGCCTTCGGCCACAATATGGCGGCGCTGAATCCCAGTGCGCGATTGAATCCATTCGGCATTGGTATCGACAATTTGTTCAAGCTCTTCGTTGGTAAGCACCCGTTCGGGAGCATAGCGCCCCCAGCCAGTAATTGCTGCATTCATTGCAAAACACTCCCCTGATGAAGCCGTTTCATGCTGCACTGCACAATAAACCGCCTAAAATGCGAAAGGGACGAGAACCATGTTCTCGACCCTTTCGCTGCTTTGCTGCCAAACATGGCTTATGCTTCAGCATTGTCCTTCTTGAGGTATTGGCGACCCTTGTAGGTACCGCAATTCAAGCAAACGCGGTGTGGACGGCGATAGCCGCCACAGTTTGGACAAGCCGACAATGAAGGTGCGGTCAAAGCAAGGTGTTGGCGGCGGTGCCCGCGTTGTTCGCGGGTAATTTTACGTCGTGGCAATGCGCCCATGAGAAACTAGGCTCCTTTCAGCAATTGTTTGAGCGCGGCTAAACGCTCATCGATCACTTGATCGTCCAGATCGTCGGCTGCTGGGTTATCGTTGCGGTTTTGGCCGTCGAACGACAATCCACGACAATCTGGGCGACAAATCGGCGCGATTGGTAAGTTGATGAGCGTGTATTCACGGGCAGCATCGCCAAGATCAAGCAAATGGTTGCCGTTAATTTTGAACACATCAGGCTCTTCTGGTTCTGGCAACGGTGCGCCCGTCGTTGCATGAACCGTCGCAAAATATTCTTCAGCGAAATCGAACTCAACAGGTTGGCTGAAATCGCTTAAGCATCGCACACATTCTACGGTGACGTTGCCGCTCATCGCGGCATCAACTAAGACCCCATTTTTGGTGCGGGTCATTTTAACATCGCCTTCGGTAATCCTCAGGCTCGTACCATCACCCAAATCAAGTTGTTCGTTTTCATATGTATACTGGCGGGTCGCCCCAACGTATTCTTGCAACAGTTGGGATACATTGAATTGGAGTTCGGATGACATACAGTGACCTCCTGCTGGAATTCAACCCGCAAGCGACGTGACATTATAGGCGCGAGAGCGCGCTCTGTCAAACTACGCCCAGTTCATCGAGGCCATTTTGAATAATTGTCAGCGATTTGCCGATATGTTCTTCAAGGTTGAGCAACACTTGACGCGCATATTCATCGGCATCAGAGCGCACTTTGGCTGCTTCTGATTCTGCTTCGGCAATCATTCTGGTGCGTTCGCGCTGGGCAATTTCAAGCATGCCCTGTTCCGAAAGCGTTAACGCAATTTTCTTTTTTGTTGCCTCGATCAGTTGGTCGCGTTCGCGCACAATCTGGCGTGCTTGGCGTAATTCATTGGGAACCGCAACCCGCATCCGGTCGATAATGTCGAAGACTTGCTTCTCGTCGATCATTAATCGGCTGGTTAAGGGCACACGGCCACCACTCGCTAAAACCTCTTCCAACTCGTTAATCAGGCGCTCAAACTCGGCCTCAGCATATTCTGGGGGGCGCTGGTGTTGCCCGACTGGCTCCACGCTGGTTGCTTCCTGATGTTCACTGGGCTGTTCTCCCCATTGGGCTTGTTCGCTCATGTGCGTGACTCCTCATGCTTTTGATAGGCTTGCTTGAGCGCAAGGGCAATATGGGCGGGCACAAACGAGCTAACGTCGCCGCCATAGGCCGCAATTTCGCGCACCGCGCTTGAGCTAAGCAACGTAAAGCGTTGATCAGCCATCAAACAGACCGTATCAAGCGTGGGAGCCAAGTGATGATTGATATGCGCCATTTGAAATTCGTGCTCAAAGTCGGTCGAGGCCCGCAAGCCGCGTACCAAGACCGTCGCATTAATCCCAAGCGCATACTCCACAACTAAACTCGAAAAAGCATCCACCCGCACATTTGGCAGGTGCGCTACCGATTCGCGAATCATGGCAATCCGTTGCTCGGTGGTAAAGAGCAACTTTTTGTACGGACGATCAGCTACCGCTAAGACCAACTCATCAAACAACCGTGATGCGCGCTCGGTAACATCAAGATGTCCGTTGGTAATCGGGTCGAAGCTTGCAGGGTAGACAGCAATAGTCACAGGTGATTACTCCGATTGCGGCGGTAACGCTGGGCTCAATTCATACATTGAGAAACAGGAATCGCCGATACGCCGATGCTTGAGTAAACTCAGTGGCCCAAGTTGGGGCGGCATCACCAGCTTTGGCCAATGGCCTAAAACTAATACGCCATTTGGATCTAAAATGCCGCGTTCAGCAACCCGCACCACAAGGTCGGGAATGCCTTCCATAGCATATGGCGGATCGAGCAGGATTATAGCATATTTTGTTTTTTCGTCGATGATTTGCAGAAATTTATCGACGGAAATATTCCAAACTTTGGCTCGCTCAGCCAGTTTGGTCGTTTTGAGGTTGTCTTTGGTAACCGCCGCCACATGGCTGCGCGCCTCGACAAAATCGGCCCATTCAGCCCCACGCGATAAACACTCGATGCCCAACGATCCGGTGCCAGCAAATAAATCTAAGGCACGGCCTTCAAAGGCATCAAAGCCCTCTAAAATAGCAAATAACGATTCTTTGACCCGATCAAGCATCGGGCGAGTGCCAATATCCGGCGGGCCTTTTAATTGTCGCCCCTTGGCACTGCCAGTAATCACCCGCATTGGTAGTAACCCCGTAAATAAAGTCAGAAGTCAAAGGGCAAAAGTCAGAAGTCAGAAGTCAAAAAAATGCCAAGAATTATTGATCAAAGATAGATAAAACTTGGTATTGATCAAATGCTAGCTAGAGATTGGTTTGGAACTAGACTTTTTTGATTTTGTTCTCTACTTAATATTTTGCCCTTTGACTTTTGATTTTTGACTTTCCTAAAAGACTTCTGCCCCGAATTCGGCTAGCTCGTCGGCAATCGATTCAATATCGTGGATGGTGCGCATTTTTTTGATCAGCCCAGTATATTTTTGACGATTGGCATCGTGGGCCATCACCGCCCGCTCAACATATTGGGTCAAATACAGTTTCAAAGCCGCTAGTTGGCCTTCATCCAGGCGCTCGCCGTTCATATAAGCATCGACGGCAGCTTCTAACACCCCAGTTTGTTCTTCCATCCAAAAGCGTGGTGGCACTGCCACCTTAAATGGATAGGGATATTCGCGGTTGGGCACAAATACTAAATTGCCAATTTGCTCGGCATCTTCTGGCCATTGCTCTGTCATTTTCGCAGAATCCTTCAGTAGATTTAATTCTGAATATCGTTCAAGCTCGCCAAGGGCACAATTGGGTCGATTTGCTGGACGCTATTGCTTTCAGCAGCGTCAATTGCCCGCATAATTAAGCGCCAATCAGCCAACGCGCTTGCCAACGTAGCCACAATTGGCTCATCATCAACAATCGCCGCGTAAAAATTACGAAACTCGCTTTCGTAACCACGCAAATCACGAGCTTGGTAGTGTTCTATTGTACCATCAGCCCGATATAATGTCGTCTGATCGCCACGAATCGTAATACTACCGCTCGTGCCATGCACTACCGTCCAATCAAACGAGGGCTGTTCGGTTTTTACCGCGCCCGAAAAACACAGCGAGCCAAGCACGCCCGAGGCAAAACGCAAATTTAGCACCATCGTGTCTGGGCCACGCAGTACCGGATGCACATCTTTAATGAAGGCATGAGCGCTTTCGATTGGCCCGCCAATTTCGCGCAACAAAGCAGCTTGATGCACGCCAGCATCGGCAAGCACTGCACCACGATATTGATGATCGTGGCGCCATGGCGTTGCGCCAAAGCCTTGGGTTGGATCGCTCCAAAAGGTTGCACGCACATCAATTAACACCACAGCGCCAATTGCGCCTGCATCCATCCAAGCCCGCGCTTGTTTAAGATCATCGCGATAGTGGAAATTCTCGGCAATCAGGATTTTAACCGGAGCATGTTTGCACGCTGCAACCAACGCTTCGGCCTGCGGCAAATTCGCCGCCAATGGTTTTTCGCAAATCACATGTTTGCCAGCAACCACTGCCGCCTGAATTGCTTCGGCGTTACGCTGAATTGGCAACGAAATTAACACCGCATCGATCGACGAGTCAGCAAAGAAATCCACCCACGAATCAGTGATCGTTGGGTGGACATCCAGCAGGCCTGCCAACGCCTCAGCATTTGCCCGATTATGGTCGCAAATGCTAACAATTTGAAAGCAATTCGGTAACGCTTTGAGCGCTGGCAGGTGTAAATGTTTGACCGCTAAACCAGCTCCAAGCACTCCTAACCTGATCGTTTGCATTAATGACGGGCCTCACGCTGGAAGCGGCGACGTTGCATGAGAGTTGGGCGGCGGCGAATTTTGAACGGCGATGGTGGCGTTAATGGATCATCAGCAGTCAAACGGGCGCGGCGCTTTGGACGTTCAAAGCGATAATAATCAAAGCCAACTAAGCCAACCCCAATCACGGCGGCAACCGCGATAATGACCGAACCAACCAAGCCTTCAGCATTGCGGGTATACACCAAGCCGCTCACAAAGGCAGTTGCGAGGGTTAGCCAGCCCAACGCACCTTGCCAGCGCTTGCGAAAAACAAACAACACAAGAACAGCAAACACCGCTAAAAAGCCGAAAACGAGCCAATCAACACCAGTCATAACGTGCTCCTCTAAGTCAAAGCATGGCGGTTAATACTGTAGCACACAATGGGCCATGCCTTCCGAGCCAATTCCGATTGATTATGGTTAATCATGGGCCATAATTCCATGTTTGACAAGCAGCCTTCAGATCTATTATTCTATACCTTGTATAACAAAGTATCCTTTATCACAAGGTAGCCTATGTTTGAACGTGAACTTCTTAAAGGTAGCCTCGGTTTGATGCTGATGGCACTCATTGAGCAAGGCCCAATGTATGGCTACCTGATCGCGAAGGAAATCCGTGCCCTCACCGATGATGTAATTGATCTGAAAGAGGGTTCGTTGTATCCTGCGCTTCATCGATTGGAAAAAGAAGGGATGATTGAAGGCTTCTGGCAACGCCGTGAAGACGGTGTTGACCGCCGCTACTATCGGATAACGGCAGCTGGACAAGCTGTCTTAGACGAACGTCGCGCCCAATGGAGTCGATTTAGTGCCGCAGTTTCAAAGGTGGTCTCCGATGCACCGTCCCAATGATAGCTATTTTGCTGAACTTGAACATGAATTAGCAGCGCTCAGCTTGGCCGAACGTGAAGCCATTCTGCGCGAGCTTCGTTCGCACTACGACGATGCCGCTGCCGATCCCACTGCTGATGATCAGACATTACGCTTAGGTTTGCCGTTTCAGGCCGATCAAATTGGGCGCAAGCTCAAGCGGATTCATCGCTCGGCCAAACGCGAGGCCGCCAAACATCGCACGATGATGATCATCGCAACCGTGATTGCCAGCATTGCAATTGTGCTCTCGTTTATCTTTCCATGGATCGATGGCAATCTTTTGGCCTTCATCCTTGGCGGCACAGCCGTGGTCTGCTCAATTCTCTCAGTCGTAGGAATTTGGCTGCCAAAACAAACGGTCGGCCAATGGCTCTTTTGGAGTGGCAGCACCGGCCTGACATTAATCGGCCTGCCATCGGTAATTAGTTTCAGTAGTTTCTATCTCATCTTCGGCCCTTTGTTGTTGTGGACAGGAACCCGACTACAACGGACGTATTAAGCCGCTAATGTGGCTGCCCCGTTCGAGCGGGGTTTCTTTAGTGTGCCTAAAACAAGGAGTAGCTCTGTGTTACACGAACAACAAACCCCTATCACTCCCATAGTTATCAATGGCCCATGGACGCGCGAAGCCCGCGAACGGGCGATTGCCGAAGAAGTAAAATTAGCCTATATCGAATATTTTCGCAAAGCTGTCAAAACCCGCAATTGGTTGCCATGGGACGATTTGCCCTTGCGCGAGATGGAGCAATATGGTCATCTGCTGAGCGAAGATACCGTAACCTTGGTCGAAAGTTTCCTCGGCGTTGAAGATTACGTTGGCGATTATGTCGAGGATACGATCAACATTGTGCATGGTAAACGCGAACGGCGCAATATTCAATTGCAATGGGGTGCTGAAGAATCGAAGCATGCAGAAGCATGGGAATTAGTACTGTTGCACTCAGGCCGCCGCACCAAAGAGCAATTAGAAAGCTATCGCGATAAAGTGGCCGAGCATCGCTGGACGATGTATGAAAATCACCCTGGCTTTGACACGCCCTTAGGTGTTGCCGCCTATGCCATGGTCCAAGAACGCGCTACCTATTTCAATTATGAAGAATTGCGCAAACGGATTCGCAGCGAATATGGCTTGCCCGAGCACAGCACCGAAGAAGAACGCAAACGCGGCAAGCAAATTGGCGCAGCCGCAGCCTTCAAAATTGTTGGCGTTGATGAAATTGCCCACCACGGCATGTTTTTGCGGGTGATCGATATTTACAAGCGCTATTTGCCCTATGAAACGCTCGATATGGTGTTTCGGGTGCTGAATGGTTTCAACATGCCAGCGCTGCATATTTTGCCCAATGCAGAGGAACTGAAAGCCTCCTTGGAACGCACCAAGCTTTACACGCCACTCAAGCATGGTCGTTTTGTTGCCAACCCCGTGCTCGATGCCATGGGCTTTAACAACAAACGCGCGCTCGAACGGGCCGTGCAACACGCCAAGCTTTTGCCAACCGGCCTTGGCCCTGAGCACGTCGCAATTGGCCGCGATGGCGAGTTTGTGATTTCAATGCAGCCAGACGCCGAAGTTGAAGCCGCCTAAGACGTTACTTAAAGCCCAAAGCGCAGGGAGCATTGAATCCCTGCGCTTTGTTGTTTAACCCAGCATTCACCGAACAACAAATGGTTAAGAAGAACGTTAAGAATTGGAGATTGATGATTGTTGGGTGTTGGTGTAGGCCGCCAAATCTTGTTCTTCAATCACTGGCATAAAGCGCGTCATCTCCACCATCTTGAAGATTTTTTGATGATGAGGGCTAACATGGAGACAAAAGACTTTATAGCCATTCTTGCGCGCAGCCACCACAAACTTCAGCAACACCGAAATGCCAGCAGAGTTGATAAAGGCCACATCGGCAAAATCTAAAACCGTAATTGGTTTCATGTGAGTACAAGCATGTTCGATCGCTGCCGCCGAAACGGCATCGACGCTGTTGGTCAGAATATGCAACAGCACGACATCATCCCACTCTTCTCGGCGAATTACCGATTGTACGTCGCTCATAATAGATCTCCTAGGTTGGTCAACGCGGCCAACTCTCCCCTGATCATAGTTGAGCAAGCGATTTTTGGCAACCAAGCTGCATGAAATTTTGATGACAGATCCAAAGAACATAGAGCATTGATAAGGATGAAGGATGAAGGATGAGGGATGAGAGATGAAGCCTAAAACCGATTGCCCTTCGCGTTCTTCGCGATCTTTGCGGTTCTATTCTTCGTGCGCTTCGTGTCCTTCGTGGATCAACACTAGCCCCCGACCCCTGATCCCCAGCCCCCAATCCCATTCGCTACTTTGCTTTGAAAATCCGCAGCCGCAAACTGGTGCCAGTGCCAGAGCTTTGCACCTCATATTGATCGACCAATTCGCTGATCAAATATGAGCCAAAGCCACGCAACATGCCTGATTCGAGATTATCTTCCTCGACCACCCGGCGCTCGGTGTTGAAGTGCTCGATGCCTTTGCCATGATCGATAATTTCAACTTCTAGTTGATCGGCGTGGAGCGAAAAAATGACTTCAACCGAGCCAGCCACGCCGCCACCACCGCCATGCTCAATCGCGTTGGTGACGGCTTCGCTCACTGCGAGCTTGAGATCTTCGACGCGCTCGCGCGGAAAGCCCATGGTGCTGCCAAGCTCGGCGGCACTAGCCCGCACAACCCGCTCAAAAACCAAGTCAGATGGAATGTTAAGGTGAATCCGATTCATCGTGAACCTCCACGGGCCATTGCGCGGCCCTTTTGGGGTAATTGTTCTTGTTGATTGATCAGATGTTCATAGCGACGAAGGTAGGCTTTGCCCAAGGAACTGTTGCCAACTTGGAGATAACATGCCCCCAGATAATACAGTGCTTGGGTATGGCGTGGGTTACGTCGCAGCACTTTTTCAAATAACGGGATGGCTTGGGCTGGTTCGAGCATTTCTTTATAACAGGTGCCCAGCATAAAAGTGGTTTCAATATCATCGGGCCAGTGCATCAGCACATGGCTAAATTCACGCGATGCCAAATCGTAGCGCCGCCGCCGCGTGTACATATAGCCCAAATCGTAGCGTAGCGAATGCGCATGCGGTGCTAATTCCACCGCTTTACGCCAAGCAGCCAAGGCCCAACTTTCGTGGCCCAACACGGTATACATAAAGCCCAGCAAATAGTAGGCATTGGGATCTTTGGGCAAGAGCTGTACCGCACGTTCAAAGGCCCGCATGGCGGCATGATGTTTTTCTAAATCATAGAGCAGCTTGCCCATTTGTAAGAAAATTTGGCCATCGTTGGGGCGCAATTTGGCGGTGCTATACAAATGGTTGTAGGCCTCGCGATGTTTGCCTTGAAAACGCAAAATTGCGCTGATGCGGAGCCGCGCATCAACATAATAGCGATCTTGCGGTGGAATCTGGCCATACTCTTGAAACGCCAATTCCCAGCGCCGCGCCCGCGCCAACAAATTACCAAGCAAATAGCGCGCCCGCTGTTCGGTTGGCCGCCATTTGAGCAAGGCTTCGTAAATGCGCTTAGCATCTTCGTCGTAGCCTTGAGCTTTAAGGTCATCGCTCAAACGGTAATACCAATTGGCAACCTCTTGCTCCGATTTGCTCACCAGCACTTCATCGGGGCCAACGCTGGGCGAGATAAAGGTTGGTTCAACGCGCAGCGCCTCGGCAAAACAGCGCTGGGCCAATTCGTGAGCGCCATGGGCTTGGTGCATCAAACCCATATAATACAAAGGTTCGCCAGCATAGGGACGCAACTCACGGGCCGAGGTAAAATGAATATAGGCCCGACCAGCATCGTCGAGCATTTGATAGGCGCGGCCAAGCGCAAAATGGGCTTCGTACAAGCCATTGTTATGCTCAAGCGCTTCCTTGAACGCACCAATTGCGCGATCGATTTGGCGCATCGCCCCAAAAGCCACGCCCAAATTGTAGTGCGCCTCGGCTAGTTGCGGATCGGTTTGTACCGATTCCAAATATTCACGCTGGGCAGTTGGCCAATCATCTTGAAACGCACAAGCATTGCCAATATACAAATAAATAATCGCCCGCTCACGATCATAAATTTGCGATTTCTCATCGCCCTCGACATAGGCCGCGATCAACGCGGTTTTGAAATGCTCGATTGCATCAGGATAATTGGCGGCCAAATAGGCTTTGATCCCGCGTCCAAACGCAGCACCCAAGCGCGTTCCAGCCATAAAACGCTCGCTCCCAGCAAAGGTATCGAGGTCCAGCGGCATTACATTGAGCGTGTCAACATTGGTAGTCATAACAGTTCCCTTAGGACGATCCTTTGGTGGATTGGAGCAAGCGATATTCTTCGATCACTGGGCGCAATTGCGCTTGAAGTTCGCGGGCAATTCCACGGCCAAATTGGCTGGCAACCATTTCATTCAACGGACGCAATAGCTCTAGGCACTGGTCGGGCGTGCGGCTTGCGCCAACAAGCGCTAAGCTTTGCCACCATTCATCAGCAGTCATTGGCCCAACCACATCGGCCACAATGCTATGCATTTCATCAAGCAAATTGGCCAAACGTCGCCGCACGAGCACCATCGTCACATCATCGTGTTTGAGTTGGCCTTGGGTCCAAGCGCGAACTTCGCTGAGCACGCGGGCCATCAACGCCCGTGGCTTAAGGTGGCCAACTGTTTGTAAAAGGCTTTGAAAGCGTGGGTAGCCATATAAAACTTGATGTTCATTGGTCGCTTCAACCACGCCATCAGTGTACAACATGACTGAATCGCCATAATTCAGTTGCAAGGTGGATTCAGTATAGCAATCGATCTCCATCACGCCGAGCGGCACACCTGACGTTTCGATTTCAACAACTTGATTATTGATCACAATCAGATAATTGTGACCAGCATTTGCCAATTGCATCATGCCAGTTTGCGGGTTGATTAATGCATACAGCATCGTAACCATGCCCTGGGGCATTTCTTCGATCAAAATATTATTAACTGCAGCCAGGGTGTGGCCTGGCGATTGACCGCGCCGCACTTCGGCCCGAAAGACCGTGCGCGCTACCGCCATGCGCAAAGCCGCTGGCAAGCCCTTGCCGCTCACATCGCCAATCATAATCCCCTGCGAGCCGTTCACCGCCAGAAAATCATACAGGTCGCCGCCAAGCTCACGAGCTGGCAATGAGACTGCGCTTAGCTCCCAGCCGGGCAAGCGCGGCACGGTTTCGAGCATCAAGCCTTGCTGCAAATCACGCGCCAATTGCAAATCTTGTTCCAACTCAGCTTGACGTTGGTCGGGCACTGATGCTTCGGGCACTGGCGCAGGCAATGCTGGCTCAAGCGGAATCGCCACCCGACCATGAGCACGGTGACTAAGCAGTGAACTATAGATTACTGGCTGTACTTTTTGCATAAGATTAAAATGTTCCTTGGCTGGCTTCTAAGCTGCCAATCCAGCGTTCGCAGGCTGAACGCAACCAGCCAACTGCGATGCCGTCAATGACTGTGCTACTTGAATGTTGGGCCAACTTGCGTAAGGCATGTTGATAATAACGTAAGGCTGCGGTTTCGCGCCCTTGGTGGCGATAGCTTTCGGCCAAATGAAAAGCGATTGTCGGCGATTCGGGCACCAAATAGCTAGCACGCTCCAAATAATTAATCGCTTTATCCCACGCACCTTGGTTGAGCTCGATCATGCCCAGCACCACATAGGCGGCATCTTGCAAGACATCAAGTTCTAAGGCGCGGCGGGCTTCAGCAGCAGCCTGATCGTTTTGGCCAAGGTCAGCATGCAATTGCGCCGCCAAGGCCAAAATTGCTGGCTGGCGCTGATTGGGCGCAATAGTTGCCAAAAGGCTCAAGCCGCGTCGCTGTTGGCCTTGTGCCCGCAAGGTACGCGCTTCGGCCAACAAACTGGCTACATCAGGCACTTTTGGCACATCAACGCTAACGCTGGGCCGCGTACTTGGCCGTGGTCGTACCGGAGTTGGCTCAACAGGCTTATCAAGTGGCTTGGTAATTGGCCGTTCGACCGTTGGGCGTGGCTTGGGTTGGCCATCGCCTTTGCGATAGATAAATGCGCCAGCCACCTCGACCGTTTCGAAGCGATCAAAAATGCCCCACAGCGATTCCGAAAAGCCCAAGAGCAAATAGCCACCAACCGCCATCGCCGCATAGATCCGTTCGATCAACTGGCGACATGTTTCGAGCTGAAAATAGATGGTGACGTTTTGGCAAAACACCACATCAAGCTGATAGGCCCAATGCGGCAGGGCGTCAAGCAAATTGTGCTGCTCGAATTGTACCAAGGATCGCACTGCTTCGCTGACACGCAGCGACCCATTGGGCTGTTGCTCAAACCATTGTTTGTAGTCGGATTGAACGTTAGCCAACGAACGCCCACGATATTCGCCAGCAATCGCCCGCTCAAGCGGCACATGGCTTAAATCGGTGGCCCAAATCGAAATTGGGCGGCTTGGCGGGTTGCCCCATTGCTGCAAGGCAACCATGGCCATGCTATAAGGTTCCTCGCCAGTTGAGCAGCCAGCGCTCCAGCAACGCAGCGGACGCAACGGCGAACGTACTCGCTGAAGTTCAGGAAAAATATGCTCGCGCAAAGCCCGAAAATGAGCTGGGTTGCGAAAAAATTGAGTTTCGTGATTGGCCAAGCGCTCAGCCAACCATTGCACCTCGCTTGCATTGGTCGGGTCTTGAATCCGCAACGTATAGGCTGCTGGGCTAATTTGCAATTGGCGATAGCGTTCCTGAACAAACATGCGCCCTTGGCGCATGCGACTATCATCGAGATACAAGCCCGCTCGGCGAGCGAGATAATCGCGGATGATCGTCCATTGTTCAGTGCTTAACTCACTCATCGACGTTCAGCTTCACTGAGCAGCGCCACCAAACGCGGCGCAATCAAATCGGCGGCCAAAAATTCCATCGCAGCCCCAACCTCCTCTGCGGCACGCGGCATGCCCCAAATCGCGCTGGTTGTACGATCTTGGGCAATTGTGCGAGCGCCTGCCCGCCGCAAGGCCAATAACCCTTGGGCGCCGTCGCGGCCCATGCCAGTTAACAGCACGCCAATCGTTTGCTTGGGCAAAACCTTGGCAGCTGATTGCATGGTTACGTCAACTGACGGATACAACAAATTATCAGGTTGCAACTCAAGATGCACCGTCCAGTTGCCATCGATGCGCAAATGATGGGTATCGGGGGCAACATAAACGTGGCCAGTTTTCAAACTCATGCGATGCTGTGCCAATTCCACCTTCAAGGGCGAATGATTGTCCAACCAGTCTACCATTGTACCAACAAATCCCTCGGCGATGTGCTGCACAATGATAATGCTTGCGGGGATGCTCGCAGGCAGGCTATGCAGGAGTTTGTATAACACGCGTGGGCCGCCTGTCGAAGCACCGACGACAATCAACCAGCGTTGGCTTGGTGGGCTAATTGCGGCCATCAATAAGGGAATATTGGTTTCGGTAGTTGGCGATTTGCGCCGACGCCCGCGTAAATGGGTTACGACTTTGACCCGCGAAAGCATCTTAACCCGCTCCAATAGGCGCATCCGATTGGCTTCACCTTGGGCAAGGGTTAAATCGGTGGGTTTTTCCCACACTTCCAAAGCTCCGGCGTTGAGCATCTGAAAGGTTAAATTGCGATCATGACGGGTCAGCGATGAGGTAATCACCAGAATTGGCGTGGGATGATAGGCCATAATTTCTTCAGTGGCCTGCAAACCATCCATCACCGGCATACGCACGTCCATCGTGATAATATCTGGTTGCAAGGCTGCCGCCAACTGCACCGCCTCACGCCCATCGCGGGCCTCGCCAACCACTTGAATCGCTGAATCACTGGCTAAAATAGTGCTGATGACTCGGCGCGAAACCGCCGAATCATCGACAACTAAGACGCGAATTGGTGCAAGCGGCCCTGGCATCATTACATACCCAACAACAGTTTGACGCGATTGGGCAAATCGAGCAAATCAAGATCTTTGTTGAGATAATCATCGACTCCGGCCTCAAAGCCTGCCCGTTTATCATCCATCGAGGTCAACATGATAATTGGCAATTCTTCAAATAAAGGATTGGCACGCAACTGACGGCAAACCTCGTAGCCATCAATCCCAGGCATTTGCACATCCAGCACCACTAAATCAGGCGTGAGATCGCCGATTTTTTGCAGCGCTTCTTCGCCGCTATAGGCCAAATCGACAGCATAGCCATACATTTCGAGCCGCATTTTGACAATATCGGTAACCAGTTTGCTATCGTCAACAACTAAAATTCGTTCACTCATTGAAAAACTCCTCGCAGGGAAAGATTGGCAGTAAGCAAGGCCAAGCTACTTTAGCGGCCAAGTAATTGATGAATCGTTTCGAGCAAGTTGCTTTGATCAAACTGGCTTTTGACGATATAGGCTTGTGCGCCAGCCAATAAGCCTTCACGCCGATCACTATCACGGGCTAGGCTTGTAATAATGATAATTGGCAGTTGGCGCAAACGTTCATGGGCACGCACCCGACGGGTCAACTCAAAGCCAGTCAGCAACGGCATTTCAACATCGCTTACCAGCAGATCGTAGGAATTGAGGTTGAGCTTGTCAAGCGCATCTTGGCCATTAATTGCGGTCTCGACGATGTAGCCCGCCGATTGGAGCATCGAGCGTAGTAGTTCGCGGGTGGTAAACGAATCTTCAGCAACCAGCAATTTGGCTGGCTGACGTTTGCTTGGCGCTGGCAAAGCCACTGGTTTTCCCCATTCGCGCGCCCGAGCCGCAATCGCCAACGGATTAAGCACCAGCACCAAACGCCCATCAGGTAGGGCAATCGCCCCAGTGCATAAACGCTGTTCATGCAATAGTGCGCCCAACGATTTAACCACTACTTCGCGTTCATCAACCAATTTATCGACCAGCAAGGCCAAAGGTCGATTGGCTGGCCCCAAAACCACCAAATTGGAAATATCCGATGGCTGGGGCAACGGCCCGCGTTGCTCAAGCAAGGGCGCAAGCGCCACAATGCTCACGCTCCGCTCATCGACGCGCACGCTTGGCCGACCTTCGACCATTTGAATCTGCGCCCCAGAAACCCGCCGCCCACCCAAACAGGCGGTCGATGGCAAGGCATAGGTTGTTCCAGCCACATCAAACAACAGTACCCGTGTAGTCAGCAAGGTAATTGGCAAAATGAGGGTGAAGGTCGTGCCTTGGCCAAGCACTGAATGCACATCAACTCGTCCGCCAACCTCGCTCACAGCGGCGCGCACAACATCCATGCCCACGCCACGCCCAGAAACATCGGTGATGATTGCGCTGGTGGAAAAACCAGGCTGCCAGATCAATTCCAAGGCTTCTTCAGCGCGCAACCGAGCAGCCGCTTCAGCATCGATAATCCCACGCTTAATGGCTGTTGCGCGAATCACCGCTGGATCAATGCCACGGCCATCGTCGCTGATGATAATTTCAATCGTGCCGCCCAACGAGCGTGCTTGCAAGCGCAAGGTGGCCTCAGCAGGCTTGTTGGTTTTAATCCGATCTTCGGGCGTTTCAACCCCATGATCAAGTGCGTTGCGCACCAAATGCAGCAACGGATCTGCCATCAACTCGATAACTTTGCGGTCGGCCTCGGTGGTTTCGCCCTCGGTGATTAAATTAACTTCTTTGCCCAACGAGCGCGCCAATTCGCGCACTGCCCGCGGAATCGGCGCAAACAAACCAGCGACTGGCTGCAAGCGCGTTGCCATCACCTCGGCCTCAAGTTCATCGACCAAGGCCTCGCTGGCAGCGCTATGGCTGCTCCAACGTTCGCTGAGCAAACGCAATTGGTTGCGCGTCGATTGCGCCAGATTCTGCAATTGGCTCGCAAGTTCGCTAGCCTCACGCCGTTGCTGAAAGGTCACGCGCTGACCAGTTAAACGCTCGCTCAGTTGTTGGCTTAGACGTTCGCTTTTGCTCAGCAATTTATCTAAGGCTTCAAGATCGGCCACATGCTCAAGATGCAACTGACGGGTGACAACCAACTCACCAGCAGTATTCAACAAGCGATCCAAGCGTGAAATTGGCACGCGCACTGTTGAACGCGTAGTGTTGATCAGCTTTGGAGCTTCGCCCGTAGGCCTGGCTTTTTTCGGTGCTTGGGGCGCGACAACTGGGGCTGGCTCAGGCTTGGGTTGCTCAAGCACAACTGGCACTGGCTCGGGTTCTGGTTCAGCCACAGGCTCAACAATTGGCGCTAGCTTTTTGGTCGGTGGCGCAGCTGGCAGGCTTTCGCCAGCAGCCAAAGCATTCAGCTGCTCGACCAACATATCAACGTTTGGATCAGTCGGCGGCGGCTCATTGACGTTGGCATTCAAAGCCAACAGCACATCAACACTAGCCAGCAGCACATCGTTAATGCTTGCATTCATGGCCAGCATGCCACTGCGCAAAGCCGAAAGCAAGCTTTCCATCGAATGCGCTAAACGCCCCATATCAATTTGGCCGAGCATGCGGGCTGAGCCTTTGATCGTATGAGCCGCCCGAAAGATCGTATCAATCGCTTCGCGATCGCCTGGGTTTGACTCCAAGGCCAACAAGCCTGTGGTCAAGGCCCGCACATTCTCTTCAGTTTCTTCGCGAAACTGGCCAAAAAATGCTGATAAATCAAAACCGCCCATGCGATAGCTCCTCGCTTAGCGTGTATTGGCCTCGATGTTGACCAACGAATGCAAACGGTTTGCAATCGCGGTGAGTTTGGATGCTGCATCGGCAGTTTGGCGCGAACCAGCAGCCGTTTGACGTGAGACTTCGGCAATTTCACGCATGGTTTCGACAACTTGCTCGGATGCAGTTTGTTGCTGAGCAGTCGCTAGGCTAATTTCTTGGGCCAATTGGGCGGTATGTTCACCCAACACCACAATCGAATCCATTTCTTGGCCTGCCCGATGCGCCAAGTTGACCCCTTGAACAACTTCTTTGACGCTTTCTTCGGTCGCCAGCACCGAGGCATTGGTTGCAGCCTGAATTTCGGCAATCACATCTTTGACTTCGCGCGAAGCAGCCAAGGTACGGTTGGCCAAGCTCTTGACTTCGGCGGCAACCACCGCAAAGCGTCGACCATGCTCGCCAGCCCCAGCAGCTTCAATCGCCGCATTCAAAGCCAACAGGTGAGTTTCATCGGAAACATCGTCAATCAAGGCGATAATTTCGCTAATATGATGCGAACGTTCGCCCAAGCTCAAGACCCGCGATGAAACCTCTTGCACTCGTTGCTTAATCCGTTCCATGCCTTGAATCGCTTCATCAACCGATTGCTGGCCCATGGCCAATGAGGTTAAGGTTTGTTGGGCGGCAATGCTGACTTGATCCGAGGCGCTAGCGATTTGGCGCGCGGTAAAGCCCAATTCTTCAATCGTTGATGAAACTTCGGCGACTGCCGAAGCTTGTTCAGTTGCGCCCGAAGCTTGTTGCTGCGAGGCTGCCGACAATTCGGTGGCAGCAAACGAAAGATCGGTGCCAAGCTCAATCTGCTGGATATTTTTCTCGATCAACTGCTCGTTGGCACGCATCAAATCGGCAGTCCATTGCTCGCTTTTGAGCGCATATTCGGCCAAGGCTTTGCTGAAAATCGTGGTTAGCACAATCGTTGTGGCCAAACCCACAAAAAACAGCACAGCGCCAACGCCATACACGCCAGCATCACCAGCAGTTAACGTACCTTCGGGAACTCTGAATGAGCCGAGATTATCTTTGAGCAGCAGCAACATACCATAAGCAAAGGTGATCGAAATGCCATAGGCCACAATTTCGCGCCAGGTTGCCACCAAACCAACAATAAACAGCATCACCAGCAATAACGAAATGATCAAACTTTGATCGATCCCGCCATAGCGCACAGCACATGCCAAAGCAGCCAGCGAAATCGTGCCAATCAGCACATAGGTGGCAATTTGTTCTTGGCCTTGGCGAATCATGCGCAGGCTAAAAAAGGCGACCAGCAAAATCGCGCCCATCGAAACAAATAGCACTCCGAGGGCATTCCACAATTGAGGATTATTGCGCTCGTAGATCCACGCTACCAAGGTTACTAACAAGGGCACGACCAAGGCAGCCAAGGCGACAATCCGCATAATCACGCGGCGGCGGTCAGCCAAATTCGTAAAATCGAGCGAGAAAAGCGAACCTAAATTCGCCATGAGCAGACTCCTTGGCACTGGTCTAGCGCGTTGCGTGTACCAGCACAAACAGTTCGAGATCAAGCATGAGGCATGGACGTTCATCGAGCATAATAATGCCCAAAATGCTGGGGTCGAGCAAGCTATCGGAAACTAAACTTGGCAATGGTTGCACGGTCAGTGCGGCCCGAATCGGGTCGCCTAATTGATCAACAACTACGGCCAAGCTTGCTCGTCCAGCCACAAATAAGGCTAAGCGATTAGCTTGTTCGCCAATTGGCTGTTGCAACCACTGATTTAAATCGATCACGTCGATTGGGTTGCCGTGTTGAATCACGCGGCGAATTGGTTGCCCGCTATTAGCAACATAATCCACCCCTACCAAGGCAGTTTGGCGAATTAAGAGCGTTTGATCACCGACACTCAGCGGATACAAATCGCTGACAACTGCTGGACTAACCATTGTTGATCGACCCAAGCAGCGCCGCCAGATCAAGCCAGGTTGCAAATCCAAATGGCGTTGGCAGCAAGCCTCTACTGGCAACCGTGCCGCGATGCGGCGTTGGCTCAGCCAAACTTAAATCAAGCTGCAACATATCGAGCACTTGATCAACCGCAATTGCACAGTCAATCTGTTCGTGAACCAATAAAAAGCGGCTGCGGCGGGTTGGCGTAATTGGCTTCATGCCCAAGATAACCCGCATATCAACCGCTGTCAGCAATACGCCACGCTGATTGATAATGCCCATAATCGCCGCCGCCGTGCCTGGGATTCTGGTTGGCGTGCGCCAACGCTCGATGCCACGGGCTTGCTCGACTGGCAAGGCAAAGCGTTCTTGATCGAGGATAAAAACCACAAATTGCGCCAATTGATCCGTAACTTGGCTCACAGCAGGCTCCCTCATGATTCAATGCTGATAGCTTGGCCAAATACCACGCAACCAACGACCAAATCACCACACATGGCGCATTCTAAAGCAGCAAATCGTAGCTTAGCATAGTCGCAAGGTAGCCCAACTGTCAAGCGTACTAAACCAAGTAATTCAAGGATGAATTATGAAGGATGAGGGTCTACAGAACAAAGAGCATAGAACATAGAACATAGAACATAGGGATCAGTCTCTAAGCTATTGGCTTGTGGCTAGCGGAAGATTATTCGTGGAATTCGTGGAATTCGTGGAATTCGTGGCTAAAAACATGTGACTATTGGCTATTAGCTTGTGGCTCTGGGAATATAATCTGTGGTCATCTGTGTCAATCTGTGGCTAAAATGGTCTTCGCGATCTTCGTGGTTGCAAACTTCGTGCTCTTTGTGCGCTTCGTGGATCAGTTTTTAACGCATGGCTTTTGCCTTCTGACTTGGGCTTTATCCTTCATCCCTCATAATTCATCCTTGAATTACAACGTTTGTAATTGCGAGATCAAGTGCTGGCCAGTGATTGGCTTGGCAAGGCTCAGGCAGCCAGTCGTTTGCGGTTGGGGTAAATCGGTCAGCAGAATATAGTTCTGATGAGCGGCGTAGTTCAACGCATTGCGTGGTTCACTCGAAATCGCTTCATCAAGAATGACAAAGTGTGGTTGATATTGCTGATTTAATTGTTCAGCCAGCAGCGAACTATCAGCTTCGTAGACTGTGTACCCTGCTCGACAAAGGTGATAGCGCATAATGGTTCGGGTAATTTGATCAGGATCGACGAGCAAAACAGTCATTCGCATACAAAGTATCCTTATAGTGATGGATCAATTCGGCAACCATCACCATCACTATAAGCACACAAGTTTACGAGTCAGATTACAAGCCCCGCCGCGGTTGGACATCAAAGACGTAGCCCACTCCACGCACGGTTTTGAGGTAGATTGGCTTAGATGGGTTGTCCTCAAGTTTGGTGCGCAATGAGCGAATTCGCACCCATAACGATGATTGATCGCCCTCTTCACCCAAGCCCCACGCTTTGCGCAACAAGGTTGTAGTGGCTACGGCCACAGTTGGCGTTTGCAGCAACAAATACAACACTCGCAACTCAATCGGCTCCAAGGGAATTGCTTCGCCTTTGCGCATCAAAATATGTTGGCCGAAATTGACCGATAAATCTTCGTCTATCACAATCAACTCGCCTGGGTGCAAGCCACCTTCATACGATTTGGTCAGCAGCTTGTTGACCCGCGCCCGCAATTCTGGGTAGCGATAGGGCTTGGTCATATAATCGTCGGCGTGTTGCTCCAGCCCGCGCACGGTCGTAGCTTCATCGGAAATTGAAGTCAACATGATGATCGGAATTTCAACATAGCGCCGCAAGCGATCAGACAGCTCAAATCCGGTCATGCCAGGCATCATCAAATCGAGAATCGCCAAATCGGGCCATGAGCTTTCGACCATCGCCAGCGCCGATTGGCCTGATTCTGCCGCCATCACTTCAAAGCCATCGTTGAGCAAATTGCTCACCAAAGTCCGTCGAATAATCGTATCATCATCAACCACCAAAATCCGCCATCGTGCTGGCATTGGCTCTTACTCCTTCCAAGGTAGGTGTATGGTGACGGTCGTCCCCTTGCCTACTTGGCTATCAACGCTAATTGTGCCGCCATGAGCGCCAACTGCTAAATTACAGAAGGTCAAGCCCAGCCCTGTGCCGCGCGACTGTGCAGCAGTCCGTCCTTGGTAAAATTTATCGAAAATATGTGGAATATCTTCGGTGGCAATGCCCTGCCCAGTATCACTAACCAACAACGTAATTAATTTGGCCGCTTGATCAACCGTGCCAATCACCCGAATTGTACCGCCTGGCTTGGTCCATTTGATGCCATTGCTAACCAAATTGGCCAAGACGCGCACCATTTTATGCTCATCAAGCACCACCAATGGCGCAGCAGGCAGATTTAGCTCGAATGTCAGTTGTTGCTCAACCGTAATTGGCAGCACTTGCTCGCTCAGCAATTCGCCAATTCGTTCAAGGCTGGTGGTTTCTTGGCTCAGCACCAAGCGCCCAGCTTCTGCTTTGTACACATCAAGCAAATCGTCGATTAGGCGTTGTTGCGCTGCGCCAGCGCGAAAACCTAGCTCGACAAACAATTTGCCATCGTCATCAAGTTGGGTTGTCATCAAGGCATCGAAGCAGCCAACCATGCCCGCCAATGGCGCGCGCAAGTCGTGAGTCAACATCTGAATAAATCCGTCGCGGCTATCTTCGGCCTCACGCAAGCGCGTGTAGACCGCCGCGTTGGTCAGGGCAACGCTCAATTGATCAGTCAGGGCTTTGATCAAGGTTTCTAGCTCGGTCTTGAAGAAATTGCGCTGTGGATGGACCAAAATAAACACGCCGATAATCGTATTTTGGGCATAATTATGCAATGGCAAGGCCAGCGCTGAGCCAATTTCCTCGCGATCATCATAAAAATGTTTCCAGCGTGGATCGTTTTGGGCATCTTCGACAATTTGGACTTCGCCAGTGCGCAAGGCATACGAGGCTAGCCCTTCGCGCAGCACCGCCTCAATCGCTTGCTCTGCCTCTGCTGGCGGTAAATGTGGCCGAAACAGAATGCGCCGCCAAACCCGATTTTGATCATCGAGCAACAAAACGCTGCCACGGCTAGCTCCCAGCAGCTCGTTAATCGCATTCAAGGCTTCGGGTAACACCTGATCAATATCCAATGAGCGATGTAAGGTTTGCGAAACGCGATAGAGAAAGCGCAGCCGTTCTTGTTCACGGTGCAAAGCGCGGCGGGTGTGCTTCAAGCGCAACAGCACCCGCATGCGCGCCAGCAATTCATCACGATTAACTGGCTTGGTCACATAATCGTCGGCGCCAAGATCCAAGCCCGTAACTGTGTCGGCAGTGGTTTGCTTGGCCGAAACAAAAATAATCGGGATAAACGGCAGATGGTTGCGCTCGCGAATGGCTTGCAGGGTTTGATAGCCATCCATTTCAGGCATCATGACGTCAAGCAAAATCAAATCGGGGACTTGCTGTTCGAGCATTTCCAAGGCTTCGAAGCCGCTGCGAGCACAGGCGGTTGCATAGCCAGCGCGTTCCAACATACGCTGTAACACCATCACATTGGTGGTTTGATCATCCACAATCAAAATTAGTTCGGGTGTTGCTTGCATTCCTGTGCTCCATATCTCTGAACATTACGAAGCTGCGGCTAGCTCCGAAAGTTCCATCCAGCGTTCATAGCTTTGTTCTAAGGTTTGGCTTACCTGCTCAAGCTCGTTGCTCAAGCGGTTATAGGCCTGATAATCGCTGCCAGCGCTATTCAATGCGTCGTTGATTTCGGTTTGGCGGGCTTCCAAGCTGGCAATTGTTTTTTCAAGCTCGCTTAATTCGCGTTGTTGCTTAAAGGTCAGTTTACGTGGTTTTTCTTCGCGTGGGCGCTCTTGAGTTGACGGTTTGGTTACAGCCTTGGCGCTGGCTTGCTCGCGTTCGGAGGCCTCGCGATAGGCGCTGTAGTCGCCTGGGAAGTGGCGCACCTTGCCATCGCCCTCAAACACCAGCAAATGATCAACCGTGTTATCGAGAAAAGCGCGATCGTGGGAAACCACAATCACTGCGCCGTTGAATTGCTCAATGTATTCTTCCAAAATCGCAATCGTTTGGACATCGAGATCGTTGCTTGGTTCGTCGAGCAGCAACACATTTGGGTTGCGCATCAGGGTGCGCAATAAATACAAGCGGCGGCGTTCGCCCCCAGACAAGCTGTGGATATAATCCCAGTGCTGGCTGTTGGGAAACAAAAAGCGCTCAAGCATTTGGCTGGCGGTGCGCAAACCCTCGCCAGTTTGCACCAACTCTGCGCCATCGCTCACATAATCGATCAGGCGTTGGTTGGGGTTGAGATCGCTGCTGCTTTGATCGTAATAGGCAACGTGGATGGTTTCTCCAACGATCAACTCACCGCTATCTGGCTGCAAACGCCCAGCGATTAAATTGAGCAAGGTCGATTTGCCAACACCGTTGGGGCCGATAATTCCCAAGCGATCGTCGCGAGTGAGCTGATATTCAAAATCCTGCAATAAGGTTTTGCCAGCAATTTGCTTGTTCAGGCCATGCATTTCGATCAGCTTTTTGCCAAGCCGTCGCCCAGTTGATTCAAGCTCCAAGGTACCGCGCTCTTGGCGACGTTCTTGGTTGATCAAGGCATTGGCGCGATCAACGCGGGCTTGTTGTTTGGTGGTGCGGGCTTGGGCTCCTTGGCGCAACCACGCCAATTCGCGGCGCACTTCGTTGCGATGATCAAGCTCGGCCTTGGCTCGTTGGCGTTCGCGCTCAATCCGCTCGGCCACAAAGCGCTCGTAATTGCCAGGGTAGGAGTGCAGTTGGCGATCTTCAAGCTCGATAATTGCCGTCACCACCCGATCCAAGAAGTAGCGATCGTGGGTGATCATCAACAATGCGCCTTGGAGATTGGCCAAATAGCCTTCGAGCCAAGCGACCGTAGTTGGGTCGATGTGGTTGGTTGGTTCGTCGAGAATCAACAAATCGGGCTTTTCGATCAACACCCGCGCCATCGCCACGCGCTTGCGTTGGCCGCCAGAAAGCATGCCAAGTTGGGCATCGAGCGTAGTAATGCCAAGCCGCGAAAGCACAGTGCGTGCGCTTAACTCTGTATCCCAAGCGTCAAGCGTGGTCAGGCGTTCGCTCAACTCGGCAACGGCAGCCAATGCATTGGCATCGTTGGGATTTTGCTCAAGTTGCAAGCTGGCGAGCGTATATTGGCTGAGCAAAGTTGCGCCTTCGCCCGCCGCAGCATAGACATATTCAAGCACCGTTTGGTTGGCATCCATCGGCGGATCTTGGGCCAAATAGCCAACCCGACAATCTTTGCGCAAGGTTACGCGGCCAGTATCTGGTTGTTCTAAGCCAGCCGCAATTTTCAAGAGGGTTGATTTACCGCTGCCATTGACCCCAATTAAGCCAATTCGATCGCCATTTGCTAAGCCCAAGGAAATATTTTCAAACAACACTTTAGGGCCATAGGCTTTGGAAACAGTTTCTAAATTGATAATGTTCATGAATTCCTAACACAACTAATTTATGGTGCGACATCCTGCGCACATCGAAAACCAACATTAATATTGGCAAGCTCAGGGCGGAACGAATTGCGGCCTGTCGTATGCGCCGACATCAAATCATCGAACCACGAGCCACCACGCAACACCCGCGAACCATCGCCGCTAGCCAATTCGCGCCCATCATTGGGATGATAGGGATAGGGAATATACAGCGATTGGGTCCATTCCCACACATTGCCTGCAAGATCTAGTGTGCCATAGGGTCCAGCGTTTGGCAATGAACCAACAGGCATGGTACGGCCTGGCCCAAAATCTTTGATATTTAGCAAATCTGCGTCTGCTTGGTCGCCCCACGGAAAGATCGTGCGTTGATCGCCACGGGCAGCCCGTTCCCATTCGGCTTCGGTTGGCAAGCGCTTGCCGCGCCATGCACAATAGCTGCGGGCATCATCCCAAGTTACATTGACCACCGGATGTTGGCTTAAGGAAATTGGCACGGTGCGATCAGGCAACCACAGCATAAGCCCAACCGGATCAAACGAGTTAGTCGGCACTGGGCGAGCGGTGGCGCTGATAAATTCGGTATAGGCTTGGTTGGTCACTTCAGTATGGTCAAGGTAAAAGGCGGTGGTTGAAATGGGCGTTGATGGTTCTTCATTCTGCAAGCCTTCCCAGCCATAAACCTGTTTATAATGAGCCAAATCTTCTGCTGTCGCACCCATCGTCCAGCGCCCGCCAGCAATAAAATCCATGCCTTCGGGCACATAAAAATTGGTGGTTACGCAGCGAAAGCCAATAATATTCAAGGGCAATTCGGGGTCGCGGCGTTCGCGCCCAGCAGCGCGGGCATTCTCAGGGTTCGTGCCGCTAAAACTACCACGCACAATCCGCGCTCCAGGTTGGGTTGGCACTTCGCGGCCATCGCCAGCATTATAGGGATACGGCAAATCAAGGCTGCTCGTCCATTCCCAGACATTGCCCGCCAAATCGAGCACGCCTTCGGGCGTTGCACCAGTTGGATAGCTGCCAACCTTTTGGGTATCGCCAGCAACTCCAGCGCCCCAAGCATTCAGCAAACTGGCATCCCACTGGTCGCCCCACGGATAGCGGCGGCCTTCAGTGCCACGGGCTGCGCGCTCCCATTCGGCCTCGTTGGGTAGACGCTTATTTTGGGCTTGGCAATAGGTTGCTGCTTGCTGCCATGTCACATTGATCATGGGGTAATCGTCATACGCTTGGTTATCATAATAATCAGCGACCGTCAGCGAACTGCGATCTGCTGGCTCGCTACAACGTTGTTGGGCCACACACTCGCGATAGGCGGCGACAGTGATCTCAGTGCGATCAATATAAAAGGTTGGCAAATAGCCACGGCCAGTTGGCTGCTCATTGGGCGGGCCAGCAGTGCTGCCAATCACAAACGTCCCAGCCGGAATCGCAACCATGCCCGGCGGTGCTGGCCCAATCACGACTGGCACAATCGGGGCCTCAGTTGGGGTTGCTACTGCAAGGCTCGGCGTACTTTGGGCAACGCTGGTTGGCGCAAGTTTGGTTTCAAATAGGCCGAAACTGCGGGCCAGCATAAAGCCAATCACGCCAAGGCTCAGCACAGCTAGCGCCAGCCACCACCAATTTGAGGCTTTAGATTTGGGCTTTGGCGGCGTTGCTTGATGGATTACTGTAGCATCAGGCAAGGCGGCAACCTGATTTTGATTTAATGAATTATCGACTGCCATTTGAAAATCGCGCATTGATTGATAGCGATCGTCGGGATTGGGATGCATCGCGCGATGCAGGACATCGCTCAAGGCTGTTGGCACGGTTTCGCGCAAATTATGGGCTAATGGCGGGCGGGTACTTTCGCGTTTGGCAGGCTCAAAACGGGTGATAAGTTCGTGAATAACCATCGCCAAGCTATAAATATCCGAGCGCTGGTCGGTTTGGCCAAAGCCATATTGCTCAGGCGGCGCATAGCCAGGCGTGCCATAAATCACGGTATCGCCTTCTTGACCATGCTTAAACAAGCGAGCGATACCAAAATCGATCAGAGCAATGCGGCCATCAGGGCGCAGCATAATATTGGGAGGCTTAAGATCGCGATAGATAATCGGTGGGTTTTGATTATGCAAATATTGCAGCACATTGGTTAATTGGCGCATCCAATCGATCACGGTTTCCAAGGCCAATGGCTCAACGCGGCCTTCCAATTCGGCACGCAGGGTTTGGCCCTCGACATATTCCATCACCAAAAACTCGTTCTCGGCGTGGCGGAATTGGTCGATAACCCGTGGCAAATTGGGGTGGCTCAAGCGAGCCAACAAGGCTGCCTCGCGCCGAAACTCGCCAATCGCCCGTTCCCAAGCATCGGTATCGCCTGGTTGGTGCAAGCCCGTCATCTCTTTGAGCGCAACTGGCGCATCACCAAGCCGCCGATCGGTTGCCAAATAAACCGCGCCCATGCCACCACGAGCCAACGGGCGGACGACGACATAGCGATCAATCAATACATCGCCATTGGCAAGGCGGCCAGTCCAACGGGGCAGACCAGCACCACACTTAGGGCAAAAGCGCGCCCCAGTTTTCAATTCAGTTGAACAGCGTGGACAAACCATGGATTACGCCTCGTTTGCAGCAGCAGTGTCATCCTATTGTAGCATCTCGATCAAGCCAGCTCAATCGTTAGAATCGGCTATTTACCAAGCCTGCTAAGCTGAAAACCCTTGACACTCAACCCCTAGAGGGGATTCGCCTTGGATAGCCCAAGCCAATAGATAAACTTGTCTTTGTTGATGGCTGCTCGCAAGCGTTTGAGGTTAAAACTACTGTGCCCCATTCTTAGCCCAATTGAATGAGGATAATTTGCCTTCGTACTTTCATGTATAATCATTGACTTATCGTTCCAACATGTGCTATACTTCGCGACAAGCAGGAGTATGAGACGACTTATGGCAGGTAAGAAAGCATTTGAGCCTCAACGGGTTCTCGAAAAAGCCATGAACGCCTTTTGGGAACGTGGTTATGAAGGGCTATCAATTGAAGATCTCGTCCAAGTTACGGGGATCGGGCGCGGTAGTCTCTATGGAACGTTTGGCGATAAACATGCGCTATATCTAGCGGCGCTTAATCAATATACTACCGCTATTAAAGCCCAAACTATGGCTATTTTGGCGCAAACTGGCTCACTCCAAGGTGTATTAGGCCAGCTTTTCCAAGCACAGGTTGATGCCTTGCTGCACGACCCAGCGCGGCGTGGATGCTTTTTGGTTAATGCATCCTTAGAAATAGCTCCGCATGATCATGCCGTTAACGAGATCATCCAGTCGGCATTAAACGAGTTCGAAGAAGCACTCTATCGGCTGCTGATCAAAGCGCAAGTTGCGGGGGAACTTTCGTGGCAACACGATCCCCATCAATTGGCGCATTTCTTGGTAGGAACCTTTGTCAGCCTACGCGTGCTTGCGCGCAGCCAGCAGCAGCGGGGAATGCTCGACGATATTGTAAAAACGGCTTTATCGATTTTTAACTAAATTTTTTTGGCTTCATTTTTGAATGATCATTCAAACATGGCTATTCATGAAGGAACAGATTAATGACATCGCAGCAAAAGGTCGTGCTCATTACGGGCGCATCATCGGGGATTGGGCAAGCAACTGCGGAACTCTTGGCAGCCAAAGGATTTCGGGTTTTCGGCACGAGCCGCAACCCGATTGCGCACAAGCATTCATTTACTTGGCTACCACTGGATGTCCGCTCGGACGATTCGGTGGATGCAGCAGTTCAATCGTTACTAGGCCAGACTGGACAACTTGATATCCCCGTCAATAATGCAGGTTATGTGCAGTTTGGCGCGGTTGAGGAAAGTAGCATTGCCGATGCGCAAGCTCAGTTCGACACCAATCTGTTTGGTGTTATCCGCATGATCAAGGCGGTAATGCCGATTATGCGCCAGCAAGGGAGCGGACAGATTATCAATGTTAGCTCAATCGTTGGGCATATTGCGCCTCCATATGGCGGCCTGTATAGTGCAAGTAAATTTGCCTTGGAAGGCCTGAGCGAATCTCTTAGCGCCGAGGTTCGGCAGTTCGGCGTGAGCGTCTCGCTGGTCGAGCCAAGCTATGTGAACACGCCGTTCGTTGCCCAATGGCCGACCACCGCGATTGACGACTATACCCCAGGTCGCCAAAGTGCTCAGCAAAGCCTTGTCACGAATGCCAAGAAAGGAATGGACCCTGGCGCAGTAGCCCGTGTGATCCTTCGCGCCGCAACGAGCAAGCCTCGTCTGCGCTATCCCGTTGGCGTAGATGGAACCATCGCCCTGATGCTCCAGCGTGTGCTTCCAGAGACAGTATTTGAGGCGTTCAAACGCCGCCTGTTCAGTTGTGGCAAGACCGCTGCCTAGTCTATAAACTACGAACGGCAGCACGCTGATGGGAACCGAAATTCCCATCAGCAGCGCCAGATACAACAATAGGAGCAACACCATATGATGAAAGCCTTCTTCATCGAGCGCTATGGAAACAAGGATCGCGTGCAGGCTGGCGATCTGCCAATTCCAGAACTGCGGGATACTGATCTATTGATTCAGATCCACGCCGCTGGAGTTAACCCGTTGGATAATAAAATTAGGGATGGCGCGTTCAAAGCTATCTTGCCATATCGCTTCCCGCTTATTTTGGGCAATGATGTCGCTGGAGTTGTGGTTAAGGTTGGATCAAAGGTACAGCGATTCAAGCTAGGCGATGAGGTTTATGCTCGGCCAGCTGCCGACCGGATTGGAACCTTTGCCGAATTCATTGCTATCAGCGAAGCTGATGTCGCGATCAAGCCCAAAAAACTAAGCATGGCCGAAGCGGCTTCCTTTCCGTTGGTCGGACTGACCGCTTGGCAAGCCTTGATCGAACAAGCACAGCTCAAAAAAGGCCAAAAAGTTTTCATTCAGGCCGGCTCTGGCGGGGTTGGGACAATTGCAATTCAGCTGGCCAAACATGTGGGGGCGATTGTCGCCACAACCACGAGCAAGGCAAATTTCGATTTTGTGAAGCGCCTTGGGGCCGATATTGTGATTGATTACAAGACCGAGGATTTCGAAACAATCCTGAAGGACTATGATGTAGTCCTGAATAGTCAAGAGGGAGCGATCGTCGAAAAATCGCTTCGCGTACTAAAGCCTGGCGGAACGCTGATCTCGATTTCGGGACCACCGGATCCCGCGTTTGGTCAAGAAATTGGCGCGAAGTGGCCCGTTCGCATGCTTTTGCGCTTTTTGAGTTCTCGTATTCGCAAAAAAGCTCAACAACAGCAGGTACGCTATTCATTTCTGTTTATGCGGGCGCACGGCGAGCAGCTCAGCGAACTTAGTTCGTTGATCGACGCTGGAATTATCAACCCCATTGTGGATCGAAGCTTTGCTTTCGAAGCAACCAAAGAGGCCTTGGACTACGTAGAAACAGGCCGCGTAAAAGGCAAGGTCGTTATCACGATGCGCTAAGTTGCGTTTCATTACGTTTTGGGAGATGGGAATGCTTTATCTATTAAATGATGCCCGTCAAGGTATCAGCATGGATTTTCATTCGATGTAGTATAGATTTTAAAACCCCAATCAATCGATCTAGTCCTCTGATCAAGATTGTATGCATTCGACGGAATAACTTCTGGAGCACCCCGAAAAGCAGGCTATTCCGTCGGATTGAGCCATTGGTGGTTGGCGCTAGCTAGTAGGCCACGCGAAAAACCACCTGATCGCGTATCTCTCCTAGATAAACATTTACAACAATTAAAATCCCCCCGTATGGGGGTCAAACGGCTGTTGCATCACCCGTATGGCGTGCTATACTTCAGATCTCAGAACTAGTACCATGATGGAAGGAAGTCCTTGTGGCTGATGCAGCAGCGTTACTTACCCAAGCACAGACCCAATTGGCGCATGCCTTGCAGGCCTTGCGAGGTGAGGCGGCGCAACTACGCGAGCAGCATACCGCAATCACTCAACAAGGACGCAAAATGTATCGCACTGCTGATGAACTTGCGGTACAACGAACCTTCGCCGAACAACTCAACACGCCAGCAGTTGGCCGTTTGCGCCAACAAGAAGCAGAGTTGCGTAGCAAAATGGCGGCGATCGATGCCGAAACGAGTGCTACTGCTGAAGCACTCAAACGCCTCGAACAGCTCATTCGCCAGATTGAGATGAGCAGCACCAGCCTCAGTGGCACAACCAGTATTGGCCAACAAAATGATCCGTGGGCCTTAGCCTTACGCGGTCAGATTGTCCAAGGCCGCGAAGACGAGCGCTTACGCCTGGCCCGTGAAGTCCACGATGGGCCAGCCCAAGTTTTAGCCAACGTCTTGATGGGCTTGGAACATGCCATGAATTTGCAGCAGAGTAATCCGGCCCAGCTTGAGCCATTTTTAAACGAATTACGCAGCGCTGCTCGCCAAGGACTCCACGAAGTGCGTGGCTTTATCGCCGATTTGCGGCCAGGTGCGCTCGACCAAGGCTTCCCCACCGCCTTAGCCGATTATGTCCAAAAATATCAACAAACCACCAAGGTCAAAGTCACAATTGACCTGCTCCACTGGCCAACCCGCCTTCCTGCTGAAGCTGAGATTGTGCTCTATCGGGTAACACAAGAAGCATTGCAAAATATTCACAAACATGCCCGCAATGCCAATGTTTTGATCCGCAGTGTGTTGCAAGGCAACCTGCTGATCGTCACCATCCGCGACGATGGCCCAGGCTTTGATCCACGCGAAGTTGTGCGGCGCTCTGGCAAAGAGAGTTGGGGATTGACCAGTATGCGCGAACGAGTCGCCTTACTTGGCGGAGATTTTGCCATTGCTTCACGCCCAGGGGCTGGCACTGAAGTGACCATCAGGATTAGCATCTAAGCTCACCCAGAAGGAGATACCCATGGAGCAAATTCGCGTTCTTATTATTGATGATCACCCGCTTTTTCGCCAAGGCATCTGCTGGAGCCTCGGCCAAGAAAAAGATATCGAGGTGATTGGCCAAGCAGAAAATGGCGCTGAGGCCATTAAACTCACCGAAACGCTCAACCCCAATGTTGTGCTGCTGGATATTAATTTGCCAGGCTTGAATGGCTTGGAAGTTGCCCGCGTGCTCAAACGCCGCGCCCCACGTATGGGCATTATTGTGCTCAGCATTCACGACGACGATGAGCAATTGTTCAACGCAATCAAGGCTGGCGCTGCTGCCTATGCTTCCAAGGAAATCGATCCCACCCAACTCGTAGGCATGATTCGCGACGTCGCTCATGGCCGCTATGTGATCAACGAAAGCGTTATGTCAAAGCCGCATGTCGCAACCCGCGTGCTCAACCAATTTCGCGAGCTTTCGAATGTTGCCAACAGTAGCGAAGATACCTCGGTGATGTTTGCACCCTTGACCAGCCGCGAAATTGAAATTCTCGATTGTATTGCCCGCGGCCTTTCCAACAAAGAAATCGCCAACCAACTTTCAATTAGCGGTCAAACCGTCAAAAACCATATCACCTCAATTCTCAGCAAGCTCCAAGTCAACGACCGCACGATGGCTGTTATTCATGCTATTCAACAAGGTTGGATCAAACTAGGCTATGATGAAAGTCGCAGTCGTACCGCTTGACGAACAGACCGTCTCTCGGCTAAAGTTGGCTCATCGCTGGTAATTGGCAGCCTCGCTCCGGCGGGGCTGTTCTTTTTTTAGGGGGATTAATGTCGATTGCATTTAACGATCTTGGGCGGCATGTGGCCACGATGGAAGCAGAGATTGAGGCTGCCAGCCTGCGGGTGTTGCGCAGTGGCTGGTTTGTGCTTGGCCCAGAAGTTCGCGCCTTTGAAGCAGAATGGGCGGCCTATTGTGGTGCACGCCATTGCATTAGCCTCGCCACTGGCACCGATGCCCTGATTTTGGGGCTACGCGCCTTGGGCTTGCAAGCAGGCGACGAAGTATTGACCGTAGCCAACGCAGGCAGCTACACAACTTTTGCCACCCACACAGTTGGCGCAACCCCACGCTATGTCGATGTTGATCCACAGCACTACACGCTTGATCCAAGCCAATTGGCGGCTGCAATTACGCCTCGTACCAAAGTGATTGTGCCTGTGCACTTGTATGGTCAAGTTGCCAACCTTGAAGCAATTTTGGCTGTTGCCACTGATCATCAGTTGCCGGTGATCGAAGATTGTGCGCAAGCCCATGGTGCGCGCTATCAAGGCCAGCACGTTGGCACGTTCGGCGCTTTAGCTACATTTTCATTCTACCCAACCAAAAATTTAGGCGCGTTGGGCGATGGCGGAGCCATTATCACCAACGACGATGCCCTGGCAGCCAAAATCAAACAATTGCGCACCTACGGCTGGGCCAGCAAATACCAAGTGACGCTTGAAAATGGCACCAATAGCCGCCTCGATGAGTTGCAAGCTGCGATTTTGCGGGTCAAATTAGCCCAGCTTGATGCCCAAAATCTGCGCCGCCAAGCCTTGGCAGCCCGCTACAACGCAGGCCTCGCCTCAACTCCAATCCAATGCCCACAGCTTGATAATGCTCAACATGTGCAGCATTTGTATGTGGTGCGGGTTGCCGCCGAGCAACGTCAAGCCCTGCGCGAACATTTACAAGCAGCAGGCATTGGCAGCGATATTCACTATCCAATTGCCGATCATCAGCAGCCTGCTTGGGCCGAGCGCTATCAGGATGTACATTTGCCAGTAACCGAAGCCCTCAGCGCTGAAATTCTGTCGTTGCCCTGCTACCCAGAGTTGAGCGATGCAGAGGTTGATCAGGTTATTAGCTGCATTCAAACCTTTTTTGCCAAATAGTAGCAGCATTAGGCAGGCAGCAGCCAACCAGCACTTCGCCATGGGTGCTGCTGCCGCTAAAACCTCAGTTCTGCCCCATGCGTCAAATTGCCATCTCACCTATCCTGCGTATAATGCAAATCGCTGGCCATCGGCTCGATGGCTATTTATTTGAACACAAGGATGAGCTATGGCACAAACATCACTCGAACAAACCGGCCTTTCGCCACGGCGCGAGGCCTTACAGCTCTGGATTCCGTTGGGAATTGTGCTGTTTTTGACCGTTGTCACCGCCTTTTTTCTAACTGGGCAGTATCAAATTGCCGCTGGCAAGGGGATTGTGCAAGGCTTAGGCGAGCCATTGCCAATTTCATCGTCGGCGCATTTGATTGTTGTGCCATGGTTTTTCGATTGGCATGATCCTTTTTTCCAAACTCAAACCTTCGATGTAGCGCTGCATATGGGCACATTAATTGCGCTGTTGCTGTTTTTTTGGCGCGATTGGTTGAATTTAGTTTTACACATGCATCAACCACGCAGCCAACAAGGCCAAATGTTTTGGTTTATCGTGTTGGCCTCGATTCCAGCAGGGATTGTGGGCTTGCTGCTCGATAGCTTGGCCGAAGAATATTTCATTGATAAATATTTGGTGATTGCCGCCACGATGAGCATTATGGGCGTTGTATTGTATATTGCCGATCGCTTTGCGCCGCGCCGTTATGAACTGAGCGACCTCACGTGGAAGCATGCCTTGTTGGTTGGTTGCGCCCAAGCGTTGGCCTTGATTCCTGGGGTTTCGCGCTCAGGCAGCACCATGACGATGGGTCGGGCATTGGGCTTTACCCGTGAAACCGCCGCTCGTTTCTCGTTTTTGATGGCGATTCCGATTACCTTTGGGGCGGGCGTGCTCAAACTGCGCGATATTGATAGCTCACAATTGACTGCACCCTTTTGGCTCGGCATTAGCGTCTCATTCGTGGTCGGTGCATTGGCGGTTGGCTTCTTGCTGCGCTATGTTCGCACCAACTCGTTTTTGCCGTTTATCATCTATCGGCTGATCTTAGCAGCGGTGATTGTGGCCGTCTATGTAGTTCGCTAAGTTGGCTGTTCTGGCCCAATTGATTGCAGGAGGACGCATGATTTGTAGCGCTTGCCAAGCCCAAGTTCGCGATAGTGCCGAGCATTGTCAGGCCTGTGGAGCGAAAATCGTTCAAGCAGCACCAGCAACGCCAATCACTGGGCCGTTGCCCCAAGCCAAAGCAAGCAAACCACAGCGACGCTTGGTTAAATCGTGGTGGAGCTTTACCCTCGGCGTCTTGAGCACTGGCGTGATCTTGCCACTCGTCGCAATCATTGGGTTGTGGATTTTTGGCGGAACAAACCCAGCCCGCACGCCTTCAGCAGTGCCAGATCAGCGCCCAGACATTAGCGTTGACGTTGATCATAGCTATATCGAAGAGGCAATTGCCACCAACCCTGATTTTCACAATCCGCTCGTGGTATTGGGCAATCATCCGCAAGGCGGCGTGGCCATGACCGTGACGGTTGGCTATGGATTGCCCTTGGTTGGAGTGCAAACGATTCAGGCCCGCACCCAAATTGCCGCGATTGATGGCAACCTCGTGGTCACAACCGAGAGCGTTGGCTTGGGTAAAAATGGCGGGCTTGGCATTCCAGGTTCGTTTATCGAAAATATGCTTAGCTCAACCCTCAACCAAGAGATTGACAAACGGCTACGCTCAAACCCGCAACTAGAGATTGCGATTATCAACACCAGCACCAATAATCAAGTGTTGCGGGTTGCAGCGATTATCAATGCCAACCCAAAGTAAACTATGGCTCGGTAATCGTCATAAAAAAACTAAACAGAGAGTAGGGTTCATTTGTAGAATCCATAATCCGTTGATCAGTAAACGATAAACGGGTCTTCCCAACGTCAGTGGCTTCAAATACGAGGATTTCGAAGCCTTCGGCATCACTAAGGATGCTTGATGCTTCAAATTCTAACGAAGGGAGTTGTTGCAAAAGTCTTAATTTCGGCGATGTTACCCACTTAAAGCCAATTGAAGGGCTACTTGCCAAACGTATCTCGAGAATATCGCCTCGCTTGAGCTCCAATTTACTACCCTCATCCGCACGCGAAAGCCGAATTCTACGAGGTTCATAGGGAATCGCAGTTGATTCGATGGTGGCGGTTGATTTTATGAGATCAGTGCCACATAGCAGGTAATTAGGATTCTCAACATAGGGGGTAGGCGACGACGGCTCAAGCGTTGGCGTTGTTACAATGCGCGAATGCTGGCGATAGTTAGCAGTTTTCAGCTCTCCTGCTGGCTGGTTAAGTTCACTGATTTGCTCCGATGTTTGGCTTAAACCGCAAGCCGAAAGGCCGATTAATATGAGTATCGATAGCCCAAACCGCCGACATAGATAGTTCATAGATATCCTTTCTCTCTATTTAGGATAAAATTTGTATCTCTTGGTTATATTGTCTAAGCCAAAGGGCTAAGGTTTAAACTAACCCTTTGGCTATTATCAAACTACTCGCTAATTTCAAGTTCAATTAAGAACATTTCGCCAGCATCAAAACCACGTTGATACACCAGTGCAAAGCTGCCTGAACCAACCTCAACCGCCTCAAAAGAGAAAGTTTCCGTGCCGCCAGAGCCAGGCTTCGGATTCGGGTCGGAAGCGTGATATTGAGCTTGGCCTTGTTGTTGCAACAATTTGCCAGCATCAGGGCCAACGCTCCAGCTATAGCCAGTGCTTGGGTTGCTATCCAGCACAATTTGAATCCGATCGCCTTTTCTGAGCTTCAGCGTGCGATTATTATCCTGCATCGTCAGTTCGTAAACGCGGATATTAGCTTGATTTTGGCTGGTTGGGCCACACTCGCCGCGCTGAAAAGCCCATTCTTCACATTCGCTGCCATCAGGAAAGCCACAAAAACCAGTTTGATTGCCAGCAGCATCTTGGCGAATAGTCAGCGTGCCACCATGTTCAGTACAAAATACTGAAGCCGGATTAGCCATATCCACTACTGGAACCGGCGTTGCGCGATTTGCACCACAAGCGATGAGTACGCTTGCCATTAGCCCCATTCCCACGCTTAGCATTGATCGACGAATCATCATGTGGCTCCATTGCTCTGGATTTCATATCAGGATTTGCAGTTGTAGTAGCAAACGTGCTTGAATGAGTAATTGTTCCCAATTGAGCTAACAAGTGCCAACTTAGCGCGCAGCTTGATCGATAACCCAAGCCCATTGTTCAGGGCTGCATGCCACCACCGAAAGCCGCGATTGGCGTACCAACATCCAATCGGCCAAGCTTGGCTCGGCTTTGATTTGGACCAGAGTCACTGGCTGTTTGAGCGCAACCACTGGCTCAATCTCGACCACCACATGCTTAGGGTTGTCGCTGCTTGGATCGGGATAGGCGGTGCGGCTCACTTGGGCAATCCCGACTGCGGCTCGCACATCGCCGCTATGATAAATCAAACATTGATCCTCAAGCTGCATCGCACGTAAATTGATCAAGGCTTGGGCGTTGGTCACCCCATTCCAAACGGTTGAACCATCGCGCACCAAATCATCCCAACTAAACTCGTTTGGCTCAGTTTTGAGCAACCAATAGGCCATGGCAGCGGCTCCTTAACTCAAAAGCACGGATGGTTTGAGCCATCCGTGCTTAAACATGCGCTTAATCAAGCTTACTTATCGTTTTCAGCGACCTTGTTCCAATCCAGCACTTCCCACCAGGTTTTGATGTAGTCTGGGCGGCGGTTTTGGTAGCGCAAGTAGTACGCGTGTTCCCAAACATCCAAGCCCAACAATGGGGTTTGGCCTTCCATGACTGGTGAGTCTTGGTTGGCAGTACTGGTTACGGCCAATTTACCATCGGCATTACGCACCAACCAAGCCCAGCCTGAGCCGAAGCGAGTGGTTGCAGCCTTAGCAAATTGTTCTTTGAAGGCATCCAACGAGCCAAACGTAGCGGTGATTTCTTCGCCAAGTTTGCCAGCTGGTTCGCCGCCACCATTGGGGCTAAGGATATTCCAGAACAAGCTGTGGTTGGCGTGACCGCCACCATTGTTGCGCACAGCGGTACGAATATCTTCTGGCAGGCTGTTCAAATCGCTGATCAATTCGTGCAATGATTTGCTTTGCAATTCGGGATACTTTTCCAAGGCAGCGTTGAGGTTATTCACATAGGCAGCGTGGTGCTTGCCATGGTGAATTTCCATGGTTTGCGCATCGATTGCTTTTTCTAAGGCATCGGTTGCATACGGCAACGCTGGCAGTTCAAAAGCCATTGTATGGACTCCTTTTGAGCTCAATGATGCGTCTAGCGGCGCATCAACACACGGTTCCCACATCTATTGTAGCAGAAGTTGGGCCACGCTTGATGCCAATCTTGCGCACATTTGGGAGCATGGGGGTCGGTTGTTGGGGATCGGGGATCGGAACGGCGAAGGGTACGAAGGGATGAGGGGTCAGGTAACGCAACCACGAAGAGTCTTTTAACGCAGAGGCGCAGAGGAAATGAGGCTATTAGCTATCGGAAAATGCATGGGTTTGACTTAGAATCTGGAGCTTGAGCAAGTAACCGATCCCCAGCCCCTAGCCCCCGATCCCTCGTTCGCAAGCACCCAATTGGCTAAAATGTGTTAAGCTTAATCCTAACGATGATTAATCACGGGCAATCACAATTGCCACCACCATAGATTTAGGAACTTCATGAGCGAACAACGCCGTTTTCCCAAGCCCGAAGTGATGAGTCCAGCGGGCTATTGGCCGCAGTTGCACGCCGCAATCGAAGCAGGCGCAGATGCGGTTTATTTTGGCTTGAAACATTTTACCGCTCGCGCTAAGGTCGGTTTTACCCTCGGCGAATTGCCCGACGTGATGCGCACCTTGCATCAACGGGGCGTGCGCGGCTTTGTGACCTTCAACACCTTGGTGTTTGAGCACGAATTGCGCGAAGCCACCCGCTCATTGGCTGCCATCGCCGAAGCTGGAGCCGATGCGGTAATTGTGCAAGATATTGGCATCGCTCAGCTTGCACGCCAAATCGCCCCCGAAATGGAAGTCCATGGTAGCACCCAGATGAGTATTACCAGCGCCGAGGGCGTTGAATTGGCCCGTAAATTCGGAGCCAATCGAGTGGTGCTAGCGCGCGAATTATCGCTCGATGAGATTGCCGCAATTCGCCAAGCAACCGATTGCGAGCTTGAAATGTTCGTCCACGGCGCCTTGTGTGTCTCGTATTCTGGCCAATGTTTCTCCTCGGAAGCGTGGGGCGGACGCAGCGCCAATCGCGGCCAGTGCGCCCAAGCCTGCCGTTTGCCCTATCAAATGTTGGTCGATGGCAAGCACAAACCCTTGGCTGATGCGCGCTATCTGCTGTCACCAGGCGATTTATATGCAGTGCCCTTGATGCACGATATTATCAAATTGGGCATTTCGTCGTTGAAAATCGAAGGCCGCTACAAAGATGCAGATTATGTGGCCCTGACCACCAGCGCCTATCGCAAAGCTGTTGATGAAGCATGGGACGGATTGCCCTTGAGCATCACACCCGCCGAAGAATTGCAATTGGAGCAAGTCTATTCGCGGGGCTTGGGCACGTTTTTCATCGGCGGAACCAATCATCAAACCGTGGTCAACGGTCGTGCGCCACGCCATCGCGGCGTGTTGATGGGCTACGTCAGCGATATCTATGGCGAACGGATTGTGCTCAAGCCGCACGAAAATCATGCAATTGCCCCGCTCAAGGCTGGCGATGGCGTGGTGTTCGATGCAGCCAATTGGCGCAGCCCCGAAGAACGCGAAGAAGGCGGGCGGATTTATGGCATCGATCGCTTGCCAACTGGCGAAATTGAGTTGCGCTTTGGCCCGCAAGCAATCAGAGCCAATCGGATTCGGGTTGGCGATTTGATTTGGCGCAGCCACGATCCTGAGCTTGATCGCGCCGCCAAGCCATTTTTAGAGGCCGCCGCGCCCGTTGCCAAACAACCATTGAACTTGCATGTAGTTGCCCACGAAGGCCAGCCTTTGCAATTAACTTGGACGCTGAGCAACCAACCTCAATTGAGCGTAACAGTTCAATCGCCAGAGCCATTGCCGCGCTCGCAAAACCGCGCCTTGACCAACGAATTTTTGTACGATCAAGCGAGCCGATTGGGCAACACCGCCTATAGTTTGGCCGAAATGCATATCGATAGCAGCGGCCAGCCGTTTGTGCCAAGCTCATTACTCAATAATTTGCGCCGCCAAGCAATCGAACAACTCAGTGCCTTGCAAGCAGCCGCGCCAGTTCGCCAGATTCAAGCGCCGCTCGATATTTTGGCTCAAGCCCAGCAGACTTTGCAACCAGTAGCTAGCTCAAGCAGCACGCCACAATTGCATATTTTGGTGCGCACGCCTGAGCAATTGCAAGCAGCCTTAGCCGCCAAGCCTGCCAGCATCACGCTCGATTATTTGGAACTCTATGGTTTGAAGTCAGCGGTTGAATTGGTGCAATCGCATGGGATTAAAGCCCGCGTGGCTAGCCCACGGGTGCTCAAACCAAGCGAACAACGCATCATTCACTTTTTGCTCAAACTTGGCTGCGAGATTGTGGTGCGCTCGACGGGCTTGCTCGAAGCCTTGCGTCATGAGCAACACCCAGCATTAATTGGCGATTTCAGCTTGAATGCAGCCAATAGTGTAACCGCCAATACCTTGCTTGAATTAGGCTTGGAGCGCATCACGCCAACCCACGATTTGAATGCGGCGCAAGTGACGGCTTTGGCGCAACAGTTGGGCAGTGCAGCAATCGAAGTCATTGCCTATCAACATTTGCCCGTGTTCCACACCGAGCACTGCGTGTTTTGCCGCTTCCTCTCAAATGGCACGAGCTTCAAAGATTGCGGTCATCCTTGCGAGAAACATCGGGTTGAATTACGCGATCTGAATGGCCGCGCCCATCCAGTCATGGCTGATGTGGGCTGTCGCAATACGGTGTTTGGCGCAGAGGCCCAAACTGCGGTGGAGCATCTTGAGGAATGGCAGGCAGCTGGGATTGTGCATTATCGCTTAGAGTTTGTGCATGAAACCGCCGAACAAGTTGCAAGCGTGATCGCCGCCTTTGATCGCACGCTGCAAGGCCAGCAATCAAGCACTGCCTTGGCCGAGCAATTGCGCAAGGCAGCACCGCAAGGCATTACTCAAGGCAGCTTGTTTATTCCCAACGATTACCTGCGCGTGCCGTTGATGCAGTAGCATTTGGGGATCGGTTGTTGGGGATCGGGGATCAGGAATGCGGTACTAGCACTAATGCTAGTACCGCACTCTTGGTGCTTTCGATTTAAATTTCAATCGTGCCTTCAAGATAGAAGACACACGAGCCAGCTAATTCAACGCGGTCGCCAACCAGCCGACAATTAATTTCGCCGCCCCGCTGCGAGGCTTGATAGGCGCGGAAACTGGTTTTATCCAAGCGCTCGGCCCAATAAGGCGTTAATGCACAGTGGGCAGCACCAGTCACCGGATCTTCAGGAATGCCCTTGGCAGGCGCAAAATAACGGCTGACAAAATCGTAGCCCTGATCGCCAGCCGCAGTTACCACCACCCCACTGCGATCAAATTGGGCGATTGCCGCTAGATTTGGTTTTAGCTCACGCACAAGCTGGGCATGCTCAAGTATCGCTGTATAATTAACAACATCGCTCAGCACCTCAACTGGCATCACCCCCAAGGCTTCGGCCAAACCTGGTGGCAACGCAACCCGCTGCCATGGCCGAATTGGAAAATTCAGCACATAGCCATCATCATTTTTGCTGACCATCAACGGCCCACTTTTAGAGGAAAATGTGACTTGGCTGCGGCTTGGCTCCAAGCGCTCGATCACCACCGCCGCACTTGCCAAGGTCGCATGGCCACACAGCGCCACCTCGGTGACTGGCGTAAACCAGCGAATCGCATATTGCTCGCCAGTCGGCACGATAAACGCCGTTTCGGCCAAATTATTTTCGCTGGCAATCGCGTGTAACACCGCATCAGCAGGAAATTCATCAAACAGCACAACCGCCGCTGGGTTGCCTGCAAACCGCCGCGTCGTAAACGCATCAACTTGAAAGATCGGCACGTGCATTATGAAATCCTTTGGGCAAAATGATGGCAGAAGCGAAGAAATGGGGATCGGTTGTTGGGAGCTGGGGATTGGTTATTGAGGGCTGGGAATCGGTCATTGAACAGATGATCAGAGACCATTGTGCAACTAAGCACTACCCCCGACCCCTAACTATGAGGGCTAGGGATCGGTCATTGAAACAGAAAATCGGCGACAGTTGTGCCAACCAAGCCCGATCCCCGGCCCCTAACCCCCGACCTCCAACTTACAAATAGCGCTCGAAAAACTCGGCCACTCGTTTGACATAGGCTGGTCGATCGGCGAAATACGCGCCACAATGTGGCATATCTTCGACAATCCAAAGTTCTTTGGGGCCTTGCGCGGCAGCATGCAAATCGTAGGCATCGATCACCGGAACGACTGTATCGCCAGTGCAATGAATCACCAGCAAAGGCCGTTGCCCATAGCGTATCAAGGCCTCGATTGGCCGCACAGCTTCGAAGCGATAGCCATAGCGCTGGGCCGTAATCTGGTCGGCCAACGCGCGCAATGGGCGAGGTGGTAAACGTCGATTAGCCAAAGCAAAATCAACCAAATTAGCCATCTCAGCAAAGCCACTATCAGCAACGACCGCCTTGACCGCTGGTTGATCGGCGCTGCCCAACAAACTTACAGCCGCGCCCATCGAATAGCCAATTACCCCGATTTGGGCCTCTGGCATACGATCTTGGACATAGTTGATCGCGCCATGCAAATCGCCAACTTCATGGTAGGCCAACGAGCAAATTGAATCGTCGCTCTCGCCACGCCCACGAAAATCGAAAATTAACACATTCATGCCAGCACGCCACAAGCCCGAGCCAATGCCCAATAATTCGTCTTTGCGCCCGCGATGACCATGGCAGCCAATCACGACGCGCTTACTTTCAGGCCGCGTCAGCCACCAAGCTCGAATTTGCAGGCCATCGACCGAATTAAAGCGCACTTCTTCCCAATCAACGCCAGTTTCAAACGGCGTGAAGGCAAACAGGGTTTCACGTTTGAGCGCAGCAGTCGGGCCGCTCAAGCGATGAGCAGCATAGGCAGCAATTCCGGCGAGCGTACTAGCGGCGGCACTTAGGCCAGCCCCAACCAACAATTTACGTTTCATAACTACTCGATACTAAAGACCATCTCAACATCGCCAATCCGAATTCGGTCGCCTGGCCGTAGATGGTGCGGTTGGTAGGCGGTCATCGGCACGCCGTTGATGCTGGTGCCATTGATACTGCCCAAATCAATTAATAAATGATGATCGCCCTGTTGCTCAATAACAGCATGACGACGGGAAGCTACGCCACGATCATGCTCAGCCAAATCGATCTCAGGGTGATGATTTTGGGCAGGATCACGCCGCCCAATGCGGCAAGGAAAATGAGTTAATGCTAATTCCCAAACCGCGCGCGGCGAGGTAATGACCAGTTTTGGCACAGCTCGCTTGATTGCAGCGCCACACCCAGCGCAAAATCGTGCATTAGGCTTATTCATGCGCCCACATTGATCACAAATTGGGCCATTGGCCTGTGGTGGCGGCGACCAAGCTGGAGTCTGAACTGGTGGCGCCCACGATGGCACTGATTGCTGTGGCACCGGCTGCGCCATTGGTTGCTGATAATTTGGCTGTTGCGGCGCACCCCACGCTGGTGCTGGATTGGGATTCGGATTGCCCCACGCTGGTGCTGGATTGGGATTCTGGTTGCCCCACGCTGGTGCTGGATTGGAATTCGGATTGCTCCACGAAGGATCAGGATTGTTAAACACTGGCGCTGGCGTTGGCATCATCGTCGGATCATCAAGCTTATCGGGCACGATAACCCCACGATCAACCGCCAACAAGGCTTGCTCAAATGAAGCCATAGTTTGAAAGCGCTTATCGCGATCCATCGCCATGGCCTTGATAATCACCTGTTCCATCTCCGGTGTAACCGATTGATTATGTCGAATCAATGAGCCATCTTTGGGGGTTTGCAAGGGCACAGGCGGCAAGTTGGTGAGCATATGCAGCAAGGTCGCCCCCAAAGCATAAATATCGGCACGGGCATCAGTTTGGCCCTTGCCATATTGCTCTGGTGGTGCATAGCCCGCCGAACCCATTGCCACCGTATCTTTGCTTTTATTGGTTTTGTAGGTACGCGCCACGCCAAAATCGATCAGCTTAATAATGCCCTCAGGCGTAAGCATCACATTTGGCGGCTTCATATCGCGAAAAATAATTGGCGGATTTTGGGTGTGCAAATAATTCAACACCCGCGCAATTTGAATTCCCCAATTGACCACATCGCGTTGAAAAAATGGCGCATTCGTTTCACGCTGCTTATCTTCGAGCGTTTTGCCTTGCACAAACTCCATCACCAGCGTCGGGCGCCCAGCCTGATCGAAAGAATCGATCACTTTGGGTAAGTTTGGATGATCGAGCGTTTGCAACAATTGCGATTCTTGGTCGAAAAGCTTGCGATTTTCGGCAATTTCTTCAGGCGCAGCCTCAACTGGTGGGCGCATCTCTTTTAATGCCCAGGTCGAGCCATCGCTCATGCGTTCACAGCGATAGACCGCGCCCATGCCGCCGCGCCCAATGAGGCCGAGAATCCGATATTGATCACGTTGTCCTTGAAGTATCGTGCCATCAGGCAGCAAATCAGCAAACACAGTTTCTCCCGCCGCTACATGATTGCGTAGCTTGTATTATCACCGATTGATACGTCAAAAGTCAAAGGGTGGTGGCAACCATTAATCAACAATTAAGCAAGCATTGCCCCAATCACATGCAAAAAATCACCAGAGATTGCATCTATACCTAGTACAGGCTGTGCTTGACAATCCTTGGTAGGATAGGAGATAGCTCCTAGCATTCCACCAAGCCACTCCAACTATACCACTCTCTGTTGCCAGTTAGTTCTTTGGGGAGTTGTAATGTCAAATTTATTCCTGATCGCGATCGGCCCAGTTCAAGATTTTATCGCCAGTGCTCGCCGTACCCGCGACCTCTGGTTTGGTTCGTGGCTACTCAGCGAATTAGCCAAAGCGGTAGCAAAAAGCATTTATGAAAAAGAGGGAAAAGAAGCGCTGATCTTCCCCTATCCAACCGATCTACCTCAAGATTTAGAGCCAAACAGTACATTCAACGTCCCTAACAAAATTCTCGCCAAAATTAAAGACGATCCCACAGGCCAAGCAGTTTTAGCTCGTGAGGCCTTAATCGCTCGATTGAATGAGATTCGCGAGGCAGCCTTTGCCAAAGTTAATGGCAAAATTGAGCGAGAGCGAGCGATTGAACAAATCGATGCATTAGTTGAATTCAATTGGGTTGCATTACCCTTAGCAAGCGATGATACTTATCGTGCAACCCGCCAGCAACTTGAGAACATGATGGCGGCGCGGAAAAATACCCGTAATTTTGGTGCGGTAACGTGGGGTACCAACGATCCAAAATCCTCAATCGATGGTGAACGCGAATCGGTGATTGCTGAAAAATACTATCCCCCTCCTCAGTTGTCTAATACCTCACCAGAATACGCCAAAATCGTTGTCGATCTCTATCGCAATTATGGAATCAACGTTGGCGAACGTTTATCAGGCGTTGATATGCTCAAGCGTCATGGTCAAAAAGGCAAAGATTCAAGATTTCCAAGCACCTCACATATGGCAGCTGTACCAGTTTTTAATTATTTGCTTGGAATGAATACCAAAGAGCAAAGTAAAAATAAGGTAGCCGAATCCTGGGATACATACATTGCTAATTTAAATACTATTCTTGCTATGCGAGAATATATTCGCAATGAAGTTACCCCCAAATCACAGGATATTTTTGAAGATTATGATGGTTCGCTTCTCTTTGCCGAACGTTTCAACGATGCCTTAGTAGGGGAAGATATTCAAAAGGCGCAACAATTTCTACATACATTTCTACAACCATTTCTTGGTACAAAGGTTCCCATTCCCTACTACGCCATTCTCCATGCTGATGGCGATGCGATGGGGAGTGTGATTAATAAACAAGAAGAGTTAATTGATCACCAAGATATTTCCAAACAATTAACAGTCTTTGCAGGGGAAGTAAAATCAATCGTTGAAGCAAATCAAGGAGCCTTAGTCTATTCCGGTGGCGATGATGTTTTAGCATTTTTACCGTTGCATACTGTATTGGAATGTGCCGATGCGTTGGCTAAAAGGTTTCAAACGCTGTTAAGTAACTTTAAAGATAAAACAGATCGTTCGCCAACGCTCTCGGTCGGCATTGCAATTGTGCACCACTTGGAGCCATTATCCGATGCCTTAGAGTTGGCACGCGCTGCCGAGAAAAAAGCCAAAGGCGTAGCAGGCAAAAATGCACTGGCCATCAATCTCAGCAAACGTGGCGGCACAGATCGAATTATCGTTGGCTCATGGATTGAAAGCACATATTCATTTTACAATCGACTTAAAAAATTAATTGAATGGCATCAAAACGATAAAATTCCCCTTAGCTTTGCTTTTGAACTGCATGATTTATCCATTCGCCTAAAAGACTTGCCTGCCAATATTTTTCACGCCGAGGCCAAACGAATTATCGAGCGCAAACATACCAGCAACGGGATAAAAGTTGACGGTGATATTGCGCAAAAACTCCTCTCCATGATTCATGATTTGGTTCCAGAAACGCTGACCGAAGCACACACACTGATCCAGCAATTTGCCGATGAAGTGATTATTGCGGGGTTTATTGCTCAAGCCCAAAACCTTAGTAACGGCAAATAACACAACATTTTGAGGAGGATTACGATGGCAAAACAAAGCCGCCGCGAACGGCATAACCAAAAACAACAAGCAAAAAAGCAAATGCATGCGCAAAACCAAATAGCCGACCCAATAATCGAGCATACTAGCCACGTTCAGGTCGAAACATATGAGAATCCACCAAACACCAGCTGCGAAACACCAACCCAACAAACATGGCTGATCGAACCGCGTGATCCGTTGATTGTGCGCGATGGCCGACCATTTAACAACACACCTGGAGCACGCGCCTATACCCAGTCGTTCCCGCCGCCATCAGTTTTGGCAGGGGTTATTCGCTCACAAACTGCCTATGCTTCAAAACTCCAATTTACTCGTAACTCCGATGACAACCGACAGCAGGGAAATAAATTACAGCCAATTCAAATCTATGGGCCTTTATTATTCAAATTGCCCAATCCAAACAAAGAAAAAGATGAGCCTGAATTCTTATGCCATGCACCTGCCGATGCACTGTTATTTGAGCCTGAGGCCAAAACCAAGGCCCAAGAATCTGACAATCAACAATCACCACCAACTAGACCTTGGCTCTGCCGCTTGGTGCCAATTCAGGTTCCTGAAAGGTTCGTCTGCGATTTTAATGAACTTGGCTTGGTTGGTTTAGTCAAAGCTGATCCACGTAAGCCAGCCAAAGATCAACCGCAATTTTGGTATTGGGAACATTTTCTGCACTGGTTGCAAGATCCTGAAGGATTGATCAATAAGACCAATCCTCAAGCCTCAAACCCCAAGACAATCGCCGTGGGAGATTTGGGAATTAAAGGCTTGCCAATTGATCAACGAACTCATGTACAGATTGATAGTGAGAGCCAAAGTGCTGAAGATGGCCGCTTATTTCAAACCCGTGGCCTAAGTTTTACCCAAACCAACGAGCAACAATTGGCCGAAGCGCGGCGTTTGGCATTATATGTGCACGCCGATTACCGCGATACAACTGGTTTAACTATCCCACAACCAAGCATCGCACCATTGGGCGGCGAACGCCGTTTGGCTCATTGGGCAAAAACCGATCAGAGCTTACCAGCATGCGATCAAGTTATCGTTGATGCAATCGTAAAAGCCAACGCATGCCGCGTGATTCTGCTCACCCCAGCAATGTTTAGTGAGGGCTATCGCCCAACGTGGCTATTCCAAGATCCCCAAGGTGTTCAGCCAACGCTTGCAGCAATTGCGATCAAGCGTGCTCAAGTTATTTCAGGCTGGGATTTGGCAATTCATAAGCCGAAACCAACTCGCCGCCTAGCTCCCGCTGGCACGGTCTTGTTCCTGAAATTCGCTGAAAAGGAAAATTCGGCGGCAATTGAAGCATGGGTTCGTAACTATTGGATGCAATGCATCAGCGATGAAGAGCAAGATCGCCGCGATGGCTTTGGCTTGGCCGTATTTGGAACTTGGGATGGCGAGTTTGCTGAAATTAAGGGGGAAACTAAATGAATCGTAAGCCAAGAATTCCTGCACCAGAGCCTATAAAGTATCAAGCGCCAAATGAATTTACTGTTGGAGAACACACCTATATCACCAAAACCCGCAGCTACAAACTGATCACCCCATTGTTTGGTGGTGGCGTTGAAGCTGGGCTGAACGACCCACTCACGCCAATTCGCGCTAGTGGCATTCGCGGCCAATTGCGCTTTTGGTGGCGAGCTATTCGCGGCGGCGGCTATAGCTCAGTTGATGATTTACGGGCAAAAGAGGCTGAAATTTGGGGTAGTGCTGGAACTTCGTCTACTTCTGAAAAGAAAAAGGTGAATCAAGATTCTAGTAATCTAGTAGATGATCAAAATCAAGAAAATAATAAATTAAAAAAATATCATTCCTATTCAAATCTCTGTTGAGATAATTTCTGATGGAGAAGAAAAATATCCATATGTTATGGAAAAGAATGCTAGAGGAAATTATAATCCAGAGCCTATATCTAGTACTGCGCCTGCATATGTATCTTTTCCATTAAAGCCAGAAAGGAACGCTATAAGAAAATATGGATCTCAAACTCCTATCAATCCTATTCGTAATAAGATTATTTTTAGATTAAAAATTACCTACTATCAGCATCATAAACTGGAAATTCAAGCTGCACTATGGGCATGGGAGACGTTTGGTGGAGTTGGTGGTCGTACCCGCCGTGGATTTGGTTCGATCACTCAGTGTGATAGTGATAATAAACCACAAAATGCAGAATCAGTTACGCAATGGCTAAAACAAAACATTAACAATTATACAGAAGATATTTCAAAAAGAGGTTTTAATTGGATTAATAATATTCCTAATATTGTAGAAAGTATTAACGAGAGTAAATTTTTCTGCTCAAAACAAAGCTTAAATGCTTTAAGTATTTGGAGTGATATGATAAATATGTTACAAATATTTCGTCATCAACGCATTCAGTATGGAAAAAAATTTGGAAGAAATTATTGGCCTGAGCCAGATTTTATTCGGAGAATTACCAAGAAAAGATCATATAGTCATAATAAGGATATAGTTACGATTAATAAATTTCCGCGTGCAGCTTTTGGATTACCAATAATATTCCAGTTTATCAATCGTAAAGATGAAAGTAATCCTAATGCTCCTAGAGATCCTTATGATACAACGCTAGTGCCCAAAGGTTTTGAGCGCTTTTCTAGCCCTTTGATTATTAAGATTATTCAATGTACCGATGAAAGTTATGTTGGAATTGCACTTATTTTGAGCAAAACCCAAGTCCCTAATCAATTACAACTGAAAAAGGGTGGAACTCCATTGCTCAATCCTAACGATCAAACCGAAGATTTTCAACATCTCTTGACACCTAATGAAGCACAGAAAATCAAGCAAATTGAAGCTAATAAAGCGTCAGGCTCATTACTGAATCAAGGAACCGATATTCTTAAAGCATTTTTAGCCTATCTTAAGGAAAAAATGCCGCAATAATCTACTGTTACTAGGTAAAAAATACTGTTCTCAAAGCATTTTTAGCCTATCTTAAGAAGGAGCTAGATAATGACCACCAAACTCGTTTTTGTCCATGCCCTTTCACCACTCCATGCTGGCACTGGCCAAGGTTCCGGCGTGATCGATTTGCCGATTGCCCGCGAAAAAGCCACCAATTTGCCCTATTTGCCTGGCTCATCGCTCAAAGGCCCGTTGCGTGATAGTTACACTGGCGCTCGTAAAGATGAAATTTTTGGAACAGCATCAGATAACGCCACTGGTAGTGCAGGCTTTGTACAATTTTCTGATCTGCGCTTGTTATGCATGCCGGTGCGCAGCTTGTATGGAACCTTCGCATGGGTCACTTCGCCGTATATTCTCAATCGCCTTGCCCGTGAAATCAAAGACCTTTTTACTGAAAATATCCCACCAAGCTGGATCAAAACCCCTGATGTGGAGCAATGTTTTGTTGCTGCAAACTCAGCACTTAAATCAAACTTACCAAAATCAGCAAAGCACAAGGATATTTATTTAGAAGATTTGGATTTTGAATATCAAGCGGATCAAGCTGAGCTAGTAACCCAATGGGTTGAGTGGCTGAAAAAACGTATTTTTGGTGATTCACCAGAGTGGCAAACGATGTTTGTTGAGCGTTTTTGCATCGTCAATGATGATGTGTTTAGTTTTCTTTTGAATACTGCCACCGAAATAACTGCTCGGATTCGGCTTAACGATGAAACCAAAACCGTTGCTGATGGTCAACTTTGGTATGAAGAAGCCTTGCCAGCCGAATCGATTTTGACTGGCTTGATGTTAATTGCTCCGCCAGCCTCAAAAACAGAGGTAGGAGACAGCATTAAGACTGAGCTACCACGACTTTGGCAAAAACCAATTCAACTTGGAGGCAAGGCCACCGTCGGGCGCGGAATTTGTCGCGTGATTGTGAAATAGGAGTAGCACTATGAGTAATTCAGTTTTTCAAACTCGTGATCAGAAATTTGCTGCTTCAGCGTATGCTCATATTGAAACAGTCTTAAAACAATATCCAAAACCAGTTGATAAACCCAACACTGAGAAATCCAAAGAAGAGAAATCTATTGAGGCAAAATATCAAACGAGTCGCAATGTATATGGCTCGATGGCGCACAAATTACCAATCTTGATTAGAAATGCAGGTTTAGTTCAAGCTTTAGCATTTGCCCAATCACGCGATAAGTCAGAGATTAACTTATTTCTAGAACATCTTGCCATAACTATTAACTTTACCTGTAAAGCTCAAGATTTCGCTGCTAAAGTAGCTGAATTAGAATTAGCTGAGTATATGTACCGAACTCAGCAAGCTTTAGATGCATTACTTTGGTACAAGCGTTTTGTTCAAAGCATTCTTGATATTGATCCAAGCAATGCAATTCAATAAACATTGAGGTATTTATGAATAGTCGGCGTGATAGTTTAAATAAGGTCACAGTAGACAATGTAGCGCATGCAGGCTTATGGCTTGACCGCTATTTGCCCGAACAACCTGAAAATAAAGCGAATCAGCAACGTCCGAATAATGCACTAGTCGGAAAACATCCAGTTAAACATGATGAATGCACATCAGATAATCCATTAACTAAACATTTTTGTAGAGGTTCGCAGATTGCCAGAAAAGAACCAGTATTAAAACTCTATCAACAATTTTTTGCTCGCTGGTTGAACGCGTTAAAGGAAATTCCCGATATTTGCTTGCTGAAGGCGGAAGTCAAGGGTCGCATGGTCGTGGGGCTGGGAGCCGAAAGCGTGCTCGAAAACTCGATTGCTTTGCAGCGCACCTATGGCATGCCGTACATTCCTGGCAGTGCCTTGAAGGGATTGGCATCGAGCTTCGCCCACCAACGCCTCGGCCAAGGAGCTGCCAATGCAGATACACCCAACGATTGGGCAAAGGGTGGCAAATTTCATCGCGAATTATTTGGCACAACCGAGCTAAGTGGCTGCGTTAGCTTTTACGATGCCTTGTATATGCCTGATACTGCTGAAACTGGAGGCCCATTACATCCCGATGTGATTACCGTGCATCATCCTGAGTATTATCAAGGCAAGAAAAAGCCTAATCCCAATGGTGATCAAGACCAAAGTATGCCACCAGCCGATTGGGATAGCCCGACGATTATTCAGTTTCTCAGCGCGACTGGTCACTATTTAGTAGCACTCAGCGGAGTAGAAGGTTGGCGTGATACCGCCCGCACATTGCTAGCCAATGGCCTTACGCATATAGGCATTGGCGCCAAAACTTCTAGTGGGTATGGACGGATGGAGCTTAAATCCCTTAATGAAGCCGAGATTGTAAAGTTATTAAATCAAGGAGTTTAATTATGACTAAGAAAGCCATCGCATTTTTAGGCAAAGGCCGCTATAGTTTTACCCAATATTGTTATACAGATTCTAAAACTGGAAATGTTATCAAAGCCGATTGGAATAAATATTTCAGTGCAACATTAACATTTTTCTATCCTGATATTGAAGAACTATATATCGTTATGACAGAAGAGGCGAGAAAAGAGCATTGGGATAACTCGGAAAATCCTAAAAATCTCAAAGAAACCTTGAAATTGCAAAAAGTTCGGGTGATACCTGTTCCTATTGATTCTGGAAGAAATGATACGGAACTTTGGGAAATTTTCAAGTCTATCGTTAAGGTTATTGATTATAATGATGAGATCATTTTTGATATTACAAATGCTTTTCGCTCACAACCAGTGATAACAATGATTATTGCATCATTTATTAAAGTTATTAAAAACGCCAAAATTACCCATTTGGTGTATGGTGCTTGGGATGCAAGAGTAGAAGAGAAAGATTCAGAAAATAACATTAAATTCTCTGAATCTCCTGTTTTCGACCTGTCTGCCTTCTTAACCCTACTCGACTGGACTACTGCCACCAACACCTTTATTCAAACAGGTCGTGCCGAACAATTGACCAAACTTGCTGAAACGTTTAAAAACGATGCAGTTGAAGGTTTTGCCAAACAAGTACACAAACTTTCGCAAGAGTTATTAACTACCCGCCCAGTTGGCGTGATGCAAGCTGCCTCAGGCTTTGAGCAAGCCTTAGCCAAGGTTGAAGCCGCCGTGCAACAAAACCCAGCCATGCAACCGTATCAACAGTTGTTGGAACGGATCAAAGATGAATATAGCCCGTTTGCGATTGCTACTGAGCCGATGGCAGATTTGAGTGAGGCTTATGCGACAGCTCGCCAGCAACAACGGGCTTTTTTAGCAGTCCAACTCGAGATGATTAAGTGGTATCTCGAAAAGGGATTACCAATTCAAGCTATGACTTTAGCCCGCGAGTGGCTGATATTGTTGAGTGTCTATTACCAAAATGCTGATGGTGAGAAAGTTGATATGTTTATTTATAATGAAAAGAAGGTTATTGAGAGTTTTATCAATGGCTATTCACCTCAGCAAAACAATAACCGATCACAACGAAATGACAACAAGAAACCTAAAATGGTTATGTCGGCTAAACTACAAAAGTCAATCGAAAAAATACAAGCTGTTTGGGATAGCGAAGATGCTTCAATTCGCACTATTCGTAATGATATTGCTCATTGTGGGCTGGATATAGGTAATAGCCGAACCGCCACAGAAATTGCTGAACAGGCTGAAACTATCTGCCAACGGCTGTATGCTTTATTACCGACCGAATAATTGAAGGAAAGCCTATGCTTCTGATTAACTTTGCCCATCCATTGACTGATGCGCAGTTTAGCCAAGTCGTGGCCATCGTTGAAGAAACTCCACAACTATGTTTTGTCGATACCCAAGTGAGCCGGATGCGGCCTTTGGGCGAGGTTGCTTATGATTTGGTTGAAAGCGTTAGCTTGAAAACCGCCGATTGGCAAACTATACCGATTATTATCAATCCCCCAGGCTTGGCTCCATTGGCCTTGGCAGTTATCGCCGAGTTGCACGGGCGTTCAGGCTATTTTCTGCCAATTATCAATATGCGGCCTGTGCCCAAGACTACCCCAACCATCTTCGAGGTAGCAGAAATTTGCAATTTGGATGCAATTCGCCAAGTTGCACGTACACGGCGCATTCCCAAGCTGTAGTCCAAGCACAGGGTATAGATCAAACTAATCTATGCCCTGTGCTTGGACTTAGGCAAAGCGCCCCACATAGACCGTCGTGGTGTATAAAAAGGCGACCTTGCCAGCAACTTGATACGCTTGCCAGGCATCGATTAGGCCTTGACGTAGGGCTTGATAGTTTGGTTGCTCCGGCGTGGGTGTGTACGATGAGGAAAATGCGCGGCCAAGCAAGCCTGCTTGATCAAAATATTGGGCATTTTGGGCGGTGTAGCAGGCTGGTTGCTGGCCAAAAAAGTCGCTAATCAGTTGTGGATCGATATTGGTATGTTTGACGGTGGAGTAATCATTGCCAAATTGGTGTAAGAGCGCTTCGTATTGGCGCAAAAAGGGCGTAGCATCAAGTGAGCGTTGGTTCCAAATCAGCGCAACCCAGCCCTCAGGCCGTAAAATTCGCTGCCATTCGCGGCGCGTAGCGTTTGGCTCAAACCAGTGAAACGCTTGGGCTGCCGTAATCCAATTAACGCTCTGATCAGCTAAACCAGTGGCTTCAGCGCTGCCATCAAGCACTTGGAAATTAGGATAGCGCGCACTACGTTGCAAACTAGCTTCACGCATTGGTGCGTTTGGTTCAATTGCATAGACGGTTGCGCCATGCTCCAATAATTGCTCGCTCCAAATGCCCGTGCCCGCCCCAATATCGGCCACGATCGAGCTTGAACCAAAGCCATGCTGGGTTTGTAATGGCTCAAAAATTTCGCGTGGATAGTTCGGGCGAAATTGCACATAATCGGCAACTCGATTGCTAAACCGTTGACGGTTATCACTCATTGTTGGTCTCCTTCACACTACGCTTAGCTGCGAAAGCTATACCACCATTCAACCACCAGCAACGCTAATGCCAAGCCAATCAAAATTGGCCATAATGGCGTGCCTTGCGGTACTAAGCGGTCGCCCTCAGGCTGAGCAATTTGACTGATTGTTGGTTGGGTTTGTTGCTGAAGATTCGATTCCTGGGGATCGCCAAAATTGACCGCAATTCCGCCACGATTGCTACCAACCACCCGATATAAACCAGCTTGGTTCAGCCGTTGATCAAGCGCTTGCTGCTGGCCATCAGGACGCGTCAATGGCGTATTCGGAGCAAAACTGCCAGCTGCCAGCTGTTCAGGCAACGATCCGCCAGTGAGATTGGCAATGCTGGCCGCCGTCAACAAAGGAAAGGCCAATTTTGCACTCAGATTGGTGTTATCCAAATTAAACAGCCAAACGATGGTGGCTTGCTCTTGCCACGTGCCACGCAACACCAAAGGCAATTGGGTATCAGTTTCAATCACACTGGTCAGGCCGGTTGGAATATTCTCACGCGTCATTGGGCGTCGACCACCCCATTGCACACTCGACAGATCGATGCCAGCAAAATCAGCATCAAGCACCGCACTACTGGCCTGTTCACCTAAAATGCTATCCTCGGTGAGCAAACGCTCGTCACGCGGTGGATTAACAATCAACAGCGCACTGCTGGGTAATTGCTCAGGCAATACGCCATTCAGCACCGTCAAATCAACCCGCTGATTGCTAACCCCCGTGCCAACGCTCAACTCGATATTAGGCAAACTCCGCAGCATCCGTTCCAGCGGCGAGGGCGTTAATGTCGCTAAATGCACCCGCAACGAGCCAGAACGATCAAGCGACACCAGCGCCCGATCATCAACTGCATAATCGTCGTTGGGGCTAAGCTGCAATTCAGCCAATTCGCCAGTACCCACTTCCCATGTACGTTCTTCGCTACCGCCCGGCTGAATCACGATGTTTTGCTCGGATTCCAGCTGGCCATCAAGCAACAGGGTCAAGGTTCTGGCTGCTGGCAAATCGCTAAAATTGGTCACGCGGGCATACAATGCATTGCGTTGATTGGGCAAGCGGCGGCTGGCAAAGGTCACGATGCCGCTGTTGGCGGTGCTTTCGCCCAGCGTGCGCCATTCCAATTCGGCTGCAACCGAGAGCGGTGTGCTACTAGCAGGCAAGGCGCCATCGCTCAACACCAGCATTTGATTTAGGCGATCGTTGGCGATAGTGGCGTTGGCAATGCTCAGCGCTTGAGCCAGATTGGCATTATTGCCAGCAGGCGCAAGCTCGGCCACAATTTGGCGCAATTGTTGGCGCTCTGCATAGCCGCCATAACCCAACAAGCGGGCTTCACTGTTGAGCTCAACCAAGGCCACGCTATCATCACGGCCCAAATCGCTAAGCACATTTTGGGTTTGTTGTTGGGCTTGGGCAAACGTGCCGTTGGCCAGCATGCTTGAGGTTGTGTCGAGGATAATCACCACATGGCGAGGATCGTTAAGCCCAAAAATCCAGCTTGGTTGGGTGAGGCCCAAAGCTAAACATGCAGCAACCAAGAGGTGTAATGCCAATAAAAGCGTTAATGGCAATTTGCGTTGCTGGCGCTCAGGTGGTGGTTTGAGCGCCGCCCACAGCCGAATTGTGGGAATTCGCAAGCGCTGACGGCGCTGCCGCACCATATGCAAAATTGCAATGATTGGCAACGAAATTAAGCCAATTAAGCCCAAGGGAACAAGCAAATTCATAAGGCTCGATGCTTCACAAGCATCTCGGTGCAGGCCCAGATGATTGCGCTGAATGAACAAACAGCATGGTGTTGATTGCACCATGCTGTCGTATTATAACGAGCTTTTGGGTCGCAGCGAAAGTAATGCAGCAGAAGAAGGCTGCAATCCCAAAGCTAGCGCTGTGGTAATTCGCGCATAAAGGTTTGTTGTTGCTCATCGATTGCGTGTTGCAACTGATTGCGCGAGAGCATGCCCGAAAGCACCAGTAACTCGCCAACCTGAAAATGCTGGCCGCGCACTTTCAAATCTGCTTGGCGGGCAATCACCTGATTCAGTTGGGTGCGGGTAATCAGGCCTTGTTCAATCAGATGTTCACCCAAGCGATTGACGGTGCTTGCTTGGCCACCTTGGGCCCGAGCCATTTTTTGCACTTCCAAGACCTTGCCCAGTGCTTGGGTGGTCAGCCAGCGGCGGCGCAGCAAAATATCACCTAGCGGCACAATCCGGCCATAGCGGGCTTCTTGGGATTGCTCGCTCAAGGCAGCTTCAAGCTGGATTTGCTTGATAAATTTTTGCTCAACCAAATATTCGCCCAAACGTTTGACCGCTGCAACCGATTTTTCAACCGGCGCTGCTGGCGGCGTTTGATCAACCACGACTTGCAAGCGCAAGAATTCCAAGCCCATGAGCGCTGCTTCGTTCGTTGGATCAAGCTCCAGCACCCGTTGCAAACAATCACGGCGTTTTTCTGGCTCCTCCAAAACCCCGCTGAGCCACAGCCAAGCTGGCGCAAAATCGGGATTTTCATGAATAATTGAAATTAATAAGCTGCGCCCCTCCTCCTTCCGGCCAGTGCTAATCGCAGCACGGGCGTGGGCAAAAAGCGTTTCGATGCTCACAGAATGTCCTTTCAAGCTTAGCCTTTAGCCAATGCTTGGGCAGCAACCAAGAGTGGGTCCCACACCGATGAAAATGGCGGTGCATAACTTAGGTCTTGCCAAGCAAACTCATCTACCGTCATTCTTCCCGCTAATGCCACCGCTACCACATCAACCCGCTTTGCCACATCGTCGTAGCCAATAATTTGGCCACCCAACAATGTGCCGTCGGCTGCGTTCGCAACCAACTTAACCGTAATGGGCCGAGCATTGGGGTAATACCCCGCATGATCGGTCGAATGGATGATTTTGCTACGAACGTGGTAGCCATGGTGGAGAGCTTGCTCAACACTTAATCCGGTCGCGGCAATGTGTAAATCGGCAAATTTGGTCACCGATGTGCCAACAACGCCGCGAAATGGTCGCTCGTGGCCTGCGAGAAAGGCGCCGAGGGTTCGACCTTGTTTATTTGCAGTGGTACCAAGCGGCATATACACTGGCTTATTTAAGATTCGATGATCAACGGTACAGCAATCGCCAGCAGCAAACACCCTATCGACCGTAGTACGGCCTACTTGGTCGATTTTGATTGCCCCAGCTTCGCCAAGTTCAGCGCCGCAACTTGCAGCCAGTTCGCTATTGGGCTGCACTCCAGTGGCGATAATCACCAATTCGGCGGGATAATCGACCTTGCCAGCAACCACATGGGTCACTGTATCAGCCTTGCCTTCGAGGCCTTCGAGCGCCGCACCAAGCGCTAAATGCACGCCCGCTGCTTCAAGTCGTTCGATAATCTGATTACTCATATCGTCATCAAGCGAGCTTAAAACCGTTTTGCTGCGGTTGATTAAGGTCACGCTAATGCCCAAATCAAGCAAAGCCTCGGCCATTTCTAACCCGATATAGCCAGCGCCAACCACCACCGCATGCTTGGGCTGCTGCTCATTGATATAGGCTTGAATTGCTAAACCGTCATGCATTGAGCGTAACCGAAAGACACCCTGTAGTTCAATCCCTCTTACTGGTGGACAATTGACTCTTGCGCCAGTTGCCAGCACCAAGCGATCAAAATGATCGTGGAATGTCGTATTCGTGGCCAAATTGCGCACCGTCACCCGCCCAGCAGCCACATCAAGATCAGTCACTTCATGTTCAGTTTTCACCGTCACGCCATCGCGGGCAAATTGGGCTGGAGTACGGGCGATTAACGCCTGATAATCAGCAACTGCCCCGCTAATCAAATAGGGCAAGCCACACGCCGAATAGGAAACATGGGCTTCGCGGCCATACACACAAATATCCAAATCCGGATTGGTACGCTTGGCCTTGGCCGCAGCACTCGTTCCGGCGGCGACGGCTCCAATCACGATCACGCGCTCGCTAGCCATTGCAGGCTCCTTTAGCTATGCTACTATTTGGACAGATTGTCACTAGCATGAGACCTTGATTATGCCACTAAGCTCAGCCAATAATCAACCACGTTTGCCAGCTCAACCAAATCGTTTGGGCGCATGGTTGGTCTATCGGGCACTCATTCGGCCAGCCTTGCGCAAAACCTTCGATCAAGTATTGCTCAATGTTGGGTCAGCGGGTGACATTTTGCGCAGCCGCGAGCCAATTTTGTGCTATGTGACCCATACAAGCTGGTGGGATGGTCATCTTGCCTTTGAGCTATTTCGCAACAGCTACCCCCGCCGCCATTTTCTGATGATGGAAGAAGCGCAGCTCGCTCGTTATTTCTTCTTCCGCTGGTGTGGTTGCTTCTCGGTTAACCGCCAAGAACCGCGTGAGGCCCTGCGCTCAATACGCTACGCCAGCACCCAGCTTCAACAATACAGCCACTCATTAGTTTGGATTTTTCCGCAGGGCCAAATTATACCGCCAGATCGCCGTCCGCTCCAACTTTTTCGCGGTGTTGCCGATATTGCCACCCGCACTGGCAATGTGTGGTGTTTGCCAGTTGCCCTACGCTATGAATTTAGCGGCGAACAACGCCCAGTTGCCCTAATTCGCTGTGGCGAGCCAACTTGGGTCGATGCTGGTACAACTCGCGAGCAACTACAACCAACCTTAGAGCGCAATTTGACCAGCGCCGCCGACCAACTCCGTGACGAGTGGAATCAGCAAGATCTTGCCAATTTTCAATCAATTTTGCAGGGCACAGCCTCAGTTAATCACCGCTTCGACCAAATTTTGGGGCCAATCGTGCGTTGGTGGCAACAATAATCAACATTTGGAGATCGGAACAAACGAAACCGCGAAGAGCACGAAGACCGCAAAGGTTGGGAAGCGGGGAAATAAAAAATTAATCAAAACAATCCACAAACTAAATATTTGGGGGTGCTGGGGGCTGAAAACCCCCGGCGTTTCCCTCCGGCGGAGGGACGGAAGGGTGGCGAAACGATTGCTTGAAGATCGAGTGTTGGCGGTTAGGGATCAGGATTCAGCGACAAGGGATTAGAGTTCAGCAACGGCGAAGAGCACGAATATTGTAGTTAAAGAAACATACCAATAATCCAACAAGATCACTTAACGCAGAGGCGCAAAGGAAATGTGGCTATTGGCTATTGGCGTTGGGCTTGTGGGAACAGAATCCAAATAATCTGTAGCTACAAAAAATTATCATTCGTACAATTCGTGTAATTCGTGGCTAAAATAGAGATTTGGCTATAGGTTTTGGGCTAGCAGAAACCAAATCCTAAAAATCTGTGGCTAAAAAAATAATGCTTCGTGTAATTCGTGCAATTCGTGGCTAAAAAATCTTCGTGGGCACATTAAAGCCACACAGCCTCAATCAATCGAGGCAACACCACATCAGCACTACCCGCCAACGAATAGCTCGCAATCCCACGCAACGGCATATCAGGGTTAATTTCAATCACCGTCTTTTTGCGCCGCAACGCTCGATGCGGCAACGAAGCAATTGGCTCAACAATCGCTGATGTGCCAATTACCAAAGCCACATCGCTGCGATCAAAGGCATCCTTTGCCGCTTGCAGCATCGCTGCATCCAAATAATTCGCCAAACCACACAATATCTGGGCGCAACGGCGCACCACAAGCAGGACAAATTGGTTGCTCAACATCCCACGTTTCAACCAAGCGCCGTTCACGCGCGCAAATTGTGCGCGCCAAACTGCCATGCACCTCAAAAACATTGCCTGAGCCAGCCCGTTGATGCAAACTATCAATATTTTGGGTAAACAGCTTAAAGTCTGGAACCAATTGTTCAAGCTGCGCCACTGCATAATGGCCAGCATTTGGTTGCGCCGCTTCGCATTGACGCTTCATCGTTTGATACACCTGAAAAACGCCAAACGGATCGCGCTCAAAGCCCACCAAAGTTGCAACCTTATCAGGATCATAGGCTGTCCAACGAGCATCAGCAGCAGCACTACGATAGGTCGGAATTCCGCTTGGTGCTGAAATTCCAGAGCCAGTTAATACAACCATTGATTGGGCTTGACGCAAATGGTGGATTAAATCAGCAGCAAATTCACTCATTGATCAATATCCTCGCAACTCAATTAAAAGCACGCTTGTGCTATTTGCTACCACAGCGTGTGATAGGAAATAGCATCGAGATAATCAAATTTTATTAACAGTTTATTATTTGCATAATAATTTAGGCCAAAATCTATTGAAATTCGGCTACGAATGTTTTACTATCACTATGAGACAGATTTATGGATGTAGATGCTCTTTAGCAACGCTTCACTTTTGCATTCGACTACTTGAGCAAATGGGTTGAATTTGTGTCTAGCTGTACGTGATTACGATTGCGTGCCGCTATTTTTATGATTTTGCCAATACCCACTGTGGTATTTGCCGATAAACGTCCTATCAATCCTTCATGCCAAAGGATCGCAGACCATGCAAACCGAACGTGTTAAAAGCCGTGGGGTCTTGCTCAAAGTAGCAAGCCATATAGTCCAATTAGCCGTCATTGTCCGCGAAGCCGAAGGTATCAACGATAACGATGCCTACATGGTTGCTGAACAAATTATAGATCATGTGAGTGCCTCACATCACGTACCAAGCCAAGATTGCTGGCCGGTTCAGGTTGTCTGCCGCGCATGGCAGGTGGTTGTACAACATCAACCAAGCTGCCGTTGCCGTGGAGCCGATATGAATACGGTCGCCGATAAATTGGTTAAACTCGATTGGGTTGCCGTTAACTAACTTCGGCTAATTTCCTCAATTATTCCAACTCCATGCCAAAAATCGCCAACATGTGGCTCTATTTCCCGATAGCGTTTTGTTACGGGAGGTATCATCATGTTGGCGAAAGTTTGGAGTTGCGCCGTGGTTGGCCTCGATGGCGCGTTAGTCGAAGTCGAAGTTGATCTCAGTCGTGGTTTGCCGACCTTTACGATTGTAGGCTTGCCCGATACCGCCGTGCAAGAGGCCAAAGAGCGAGTCCGCGCCGCCGTACGCAATAGTGGCGGTTCCTTTCCGGATAAACGACTAACCGTCAATTTGGCTCCTGCTGATTTACGCAAAGCAGGCCCAGCCTACGATCTGCCAATTGCCGTGGGCATTTTATTGGCTTCAGGCCAAATCGCTGCCGATGTGAGCCAAGCACTGTTTGTCGGTGAGCTATCGCTTGATGGAGCTTTGCGCCACACCGATGGCATCTTGCCAATGGTCACGATTGCCCGCCGCGAAGGCTTGCAAACTGTTTATGTACCACATTGCGATGCCGCTGAAGCCGCTTTGCTTGGCGATATTACGATTATTCCTGTGCGTTCCATCGTCGAGATTGCTGCCCATCTCAATGGCGAGCGCTATATCGCAGCCTACGAAGGCCAACCACCAGCCCCAGAAAGCCTCAGCTATAGCGTCGATTTTGCCGATGTCAAAGGCCAAGAACACGTCAAACGTGCTTTAGAAGTTGCTGCTGCTGGTGGTCATAATGTATTGATGAGCGGCCCACCTGGCTCTGGCAAAACCTTACTAGCTCGTTGCGTACCTTCGATTTTGCCACCGCTAAGCCTCGACGAAGCCTTGGATGTCACCAAAATTTATTCGGTCAAAGGCCTGTTGCCCAGCGATCTGCCGTTTATTCGCACTCGCCCATTTCGCTCGCCGCACCATACAATTTCCAATGCTGGCCTCGTTGGTGGTGGCCGCACCCCGCAGCCAGGCGAGATTTCGCTGGCCCATCGGGGCGTGCTGTTTCTCGACGAAATGCCGGAATTTAGCCAACAAGTGCTCGAAGTCTTGCGCCAACCACTTGAAGATCATACAGTGGTGCTCAGTCGCGCCGCAGGCACCTTGGCATTCCCGGCAAACTTTGTGCTAATAGGAGCCATGAACCCTTGTCCGTGTCTTGCTCATTCTCACAGAATGCCACCGTGCGCATGGTTAGCGCAACCCGTAATTCCCCATCAACTCGCCGAAGTTCTGCATGTTTCACCAGCTTGGTAATAGGATTCCGTAACCGCTCAATCACCGTTGGGTCATCAAGCTGCGCAAGAATCCGCGTGGTCAGCATGCCATCAAAGAAGGCGGCACGCAAACTGCGTGCCTGCTCATCAAGCGTCTCAATCGCCCGAGTCAGGGTGGTGCGCTGGTCGTCCATCGTTGCCAGCTTCGCTTCCAAGGCCTCGGCTTGGGCATTGATTGCTTGGACCAATGAAGCGGTCAGGGCATGATGCAGCACCCGTTGGGTGAGGCTGGTAAATTCTGCCTGCACCACAGCGCGCTGGCGCTCGAGGGCTTCAATGCCATGCACGAGGGTTGCTCGGGTGCGATCAGCGGCAGCGGTCAACTGCTGATCAAAAGCGGCATGCTGGGCTGTTGCATACTGCACTACCGCTTTGACCACAGCCCCCTCAAGGCGATAGGCGCGAACGCGGGGCATGGTGCATTGTCCTGCATAGGCACCACGGCCATTGCATGCGTAAATCCGATAGTAGTAGCGCTTGCCCTTGCGGTGGGTTCCGCTGGTGTTGCCGTGAATGAGTAGCCCACATTCCCCACAATGCAGCTTCATCAAGAAAATCCCCCGCGCATTCAGGGCATAGTTAGGGATCGCAAACTCAGCAACACGCACCCGCTCAATCAAGTCAGTTGGAATCAGCGGCCCACTGGGGAGTGCTACCTTCAGCACGGTCTTGGCCTGCCCATCGCTCACCTTATTGGTGCGGTTGTGTTCACGGCCCCATTGCAACTGGCCCGCGTAGATGCCATCAATCGCTTGGCGGCAGATATGGCGAATCGTGCTCATATTCCAAATATTGGTAGGCTGTGGTTTTACCACATCAATAATGGCCCCTGTGGTAGGGTCAACGCGCTCTTGGGTGGGCTTGGCAATCCATTGCAGCATACCAGGTGTATCAGGGCGGCCATAGGGTGTTTGCGCGGTATTCAGCAGGCGGGTAATTCGCAGGTAGCCCATCCCTAACCCGCGCTGCTCAAGAATCCACAACAGAATCGGGTAGGTGTCAGGATTCGGCTTGTAGCCGGTGCCATCAAAGGCAAGACCATAGGGCGCTGCACCACCATAGCGGTGGCCGCGTTCGATGCGGGTCTTCTGGCGGGCATAGGTGCGTTGCGAGGTGCGACGAATCTCATCAGCGGCTAAGGCCGCTTTGATGTCCCGCATAAAGGAACGGCTATCATCGGTCATGCCTGGCGATTCATCATTGAACACAATATCAACGCCCAAGCGCTGCATATCGTGCTCAAATTGCTTCCATGCCATAACATCGCGATGACTGCGGTCAAGTGACTCACAACGAATCCGTTGAAAGAATCCTGCCGCCGCATCGGCCAGCATTTGCTGGTATTCACTGCGGCGGGTCGTGGTGCCACTCTCGGCTTGGTCAATATAGAGCTTGGTGACGGTCTCGCCATGCTGATCACTGGCACGGCGCAGGGCATCCAACTGCGATTGCAGCGATGCCCCACGAGTTTGCTGGTCACTACTGTACCGAATGTAGTGCGCTGTCTTCATAGGCTTGCTCCAGTGCGGCTATTTGGCGCTTGAGTTGTATTTGGCGCGCCGTTGTTAAGGTGGTGGTATGCAGCGCATTATGCGCAATCTGCATGGCTGCGTCAAGGCCAAGCGCCTGCACCACCAGCACCTCGGCAAGACACGCCAGCGCATCGCTTGGGGCTGGCTCGGGGTCGATAAGAATAGCAACAGGTAATTCATCCATGGCAGCTCCTAAGAAACAACAAACCCGCCACGAGGGCGGGTAATCAATAGGTGATGGAAGGTTTCAATCAAGCACCCCCAAGCACATTGCAACGAACAATAAGCGCTCACGTCCGTCAAATCGCTCAATATCCATCGCAGCGGTCAAGGGTTGTTCTTCAATTAATTCTTTTGCAACACGATCCCAAATGGGCTGCCAAAAATCGGTATCGTAGCGCAAGCACCATTTACCGTGAATAATCTCGCGATCGTCATACCACAGGGTTGGCCATCGTGAATCTTGCTTAAGTTCCCACATGTTCAACCTCACTCTCTATTGGCTGCACCTCAAGCAGAATGTCATCCTTGAAAACCTTATAGCAACGATGGACTGAGACTGCCACGATAATCACAGGGCGTGCATTACCAAGCGCTGGTGGCCCTTCCTCGGTTGCTAAGCAATCGTAAACATTGCGATGGCCGATAATCATGCCCGTGCGAATCCTACCCATGCTTTGGCGTGTGGGCTGTCCATTCAGGCGCGAAACAACCCACTTGAATTTGACCCATTCCCCCAACCCGTAGGGGTCATGTGGTTTGGGCTGTGCTTTTCTGCCGCGTGCCATAGTTACTCCTTAGGAAATTCGTTCAAATTTCACAACCCAGACCCACGGGTTGCTATCCCATGATCCTTGGCCATTGATGCGAATCCAAAGTTCACGAAATGCCGCCGCTGATTCAACCCCTTCGGCTTTTGCGTCGTCGTCACTAATGGATTGCACTCGCTCAACATCAAAATCGACAACCTTCAAATGGATGCGGCATAGCGCCTTAGGCATATGGATTGAGGGCTTCCACCTTACACCATAAGCCAGTCGCGCCTCTTTGACCCATTCTTTTTCATCCCCATCTTCATCAACCGCATTGGCAAGGTACGTTGTACCACCATCCCAAACTGCAAACGATTCACGAACCCAGAGCGTATCACCGCGCATTCCATAGGGGCATGGGTATTGGCACGCATAATCGCAGTAACTGGGGCAATCATTGGCGTGGACGTGAATAAACTCACCCGTTGGCTCGTAAAATTCAACCGCATCTTGGTCTTTGATAATGCGGCGGGTTTGCGTTTTCTTGCCATCGAGGATGGCCTTGGCCATCAGTGGGCTAAATAAAATCGGGCGGTCTTTTATTTCTCGCTCATAGTGAAATTCAATCATCGGTTGCTCCTGTCAGGGTGTTACTAGTGGCCTCGCAATGTTTCAAGCAGCACGCGGGTTTTGCGGCTGCTGTGGTAGGTCATTCGCCACAGGGTTTGTTGTTGTTCTCCGGTCAGGCGTAGTTGCTTGACCGCGTTGGCCAACAGTTTGGCGGTGATTTTGCATGGTGAGCAATAATGATCCGATGGCATGGCCTGCTCACCACAGTGCGAACATTGTGTGCCTTTCATAACTACTCCTAGGTTGGTTGGTTGTCGTTCTATTTGGGGCTTGCGCAGTGCTGGCAGAGCCAACGCTGGCGATCGATATTAAAGGTATTGGCTGGCTGACCGCAGGTGCAATGCGGTTGTTTTGGTTGCCCTGGGCGTGGTTGATATAAGGCAGCAACGCGCTTCGCTTGCAATTGTTCACGTGGCATCAAGCGCAGCTCACGATCAAACTGGGCTTGGCGTAGCATTGGGGTGTAATCAGGATCGTTCATTGGTTAGACCTCTAGGGCTAGTTGGAATGCCGGTTGCTTAGTGGTTGATTGCTTAACTTTCTTCACGGACACAGGCTTGGTTATCATGAGATGACAACAGGTGCAGTAGCCATTGAAGCGCTCAAGTACATCTTGGTGATCAATTGGGCAGACCGTTTGTGCTTCAAGTGGGGCGGCTGTGCGCAATTCACTCCACCAGTGCCAATAGAGTTTGTGGCCATGCGCATCTCGTAGCATGCGGTCGATTTTGACGATATGCTCAGGTGGTAGATGTTTTTGGCACAGCGCACGAAATTGCATTGCCGGCTCACGATGCAATTCACGCCATGCCTGATAGCGTTCATGGAAGCTGCTCATCGCTACTCCTAGGTTGGTTGGTGCTTATCGCTCAGGCGTTTGCTGATGTCGATGGCGGCTTGCCGCTCGGTTTCGGTTGCGGGTCTGGTGAGGAGTGTATAGACCAACTTGTTGAGGTATTGTTCCGCTTCAACATAGGTTGGCTTGCGGTCTCGCAATTCGCCATCAAGGTAGCACAGGAAGTCTTGTGCCGTGCGGTCATAGACAATCATTTTGCGGTACAACGGTTGCTCCTCTTAGATTAGATAACTTCCAAGACAATCTCCGTGCGGGGCCACGCCACATCAACGCCGCCACGCTTGCTTGAGACCTCATCCACAGCACGATCATTGAAGCCGAGCGCTTCAAACAGCGCATCTTCAGCAACCTTGATGCGATTCGACATATCGCTTACGGTGCAGCTGCGCTTGTCTTTGAAGTAGTGGGTCAAGCGCAGGCTATAGCGGGCATTGGCTGGCGGCGTAAACGCAGTGGCCGCATCGCGAATCAGCGGCACGGCGCGGTTTTTGAAGGCCGTCAATTCCTTGCTTGGGAAGCGACGGCCTGTTTTGCGGTTGGTGGCGTAGGCGTTGTTCAGGCTTGGGCTAAGGGGAATAACAATCATTAGTTTCATGCAGCACCTTGTAAGCACCAACCCAAGTCAGCCTTGGGCGGCGCACTCATTGGCCATTGATAGAGCGTCACGGGTTGATGCAGGGCAAGCAGTTGGTTGGCAATCTTTGGCCCTGCTGGCTCGGGTGGTGTTGGGATACGGGGTATCTTGCCCTCAGCAACGCGCTGGTGCATCGTCGTGCGCCATTGGCCAAGCAGGGTGCGGTACATCGCTCCGCTGGCCTGCCCTGCTAAATCGTTATCAAGCCACACAATCACGCGCTTGGGCTGTGAGGCGGCGATCAATTCACACCAGCGGGTCAGATTCTCACCAGCCCACGCCACACCACCCGAGGCAACCGCAACCACATCAGGGCGGTCTTGCATCGCAATGATGGCATCGACTAGGTTTTCACCGATGATCACGGTCTTGCCAGGTGCGAGGTATTCGGCGTTGTATAAGACATCCTTGCGGCTGCCGCCACTGGTGAGCCACTTCGCATCGGTATCCTCGGGTAAGTAAGCCCGCCCATGCAGCGCCACCAGCTGGCCGGATTCAAACACGGGCACAATCAAGCGCGGCATCTGGCAGCGGCTCGCTGGCAACACGCCCACGCCTAAGCGCCACTGGGCGATACTGCGTAGGTTGAGCGGTTTGTAGGCCTGCCACAGCGGTACACGGTTCAGGTCTGCCCCAAAGCGCCCAAGGTAGAAATCGGCATGCTTGAGCCAATTGGCATGCTTGTGCTTGGGCTGCATCGCCTTGGCTTGCTGCCGTTCGGTTGTGGGCCCAGTAGCAACGCCAAGGTAACGGGCAAGGTGGGCGATACTGCCCGTGTGTTGGCAGACGAAACATTTGTAGCGCCATTCGCCATCCGCGTTGTAGCAGGAAAAATGGGTTTGCCCGCGCTTGGTGTCCTTGCCGCAAAACGGGCAGCAGGCATGCCATTCATTGCGCTGCCAGTGGCCGATGGGTAACAGATCAGGTGGGGTGATCATCGCCACATCCCAACGCGCTCAAGCGCTTCTCGGGTTTGGTAGTAGGTGATCAGCGTAGCCGCATCACCTTTTGATAGGAGTTGCCACTTGATCTTGTCGCCACTGCCTCGGGCCAAACGGCGTAGGTATTTGATTTGGCCTTCACTCGCCGGCTGATGCTTCCAACTCGCCGTCTTCAGCATGAGGTTTCGCGCCCCACGTTCTTCGGCATACTGGTTGGCAACCTCGGCTAACTCGCCAAAGTTTTCAGCACTGGCCAACTGCTTGGCTGACCAGTCCCACGTGCCCTTGGGTTTCATCAAGCCAAACAGTTTGAAGGGATCGGTCATCATCGGCGGCGTGATTGCCAAGATGCGTTCATACCCATCGCCACCCTCACCCAAGCCAAGAATCATCCACCCGTCGCGCCGTTCCCAGTGTAATGCTGTGCCCTTCAAGTAATCAATTTGGCGGGCGACGAGTTCGAGCGGATTACCTTCAAGGCCGTGGACATCTTGGCCATCAAAGGACATGCCGCCAATAACATCGCCCTCTTCGGCTTCGTCAGCGGCTTGACGTGATGCTTCAATCACCTCGCGTGGTAAGCCAAGCACATCGCCCAGGCTGGCCAAGTTATGGCCGCTACTTGGTGCAAATTCCAAGACTAGGCAATCATCTTTGCCAGGCGCGGTGCGCAGCCCACGACCCACACACTGCACAAACAGCGAACGATTCACGGTAGGCCGCACCATCATGACACAGCCAATGTCTGGCTGGTCGAAGCCTTCAGTCAAGACTGCGCAATTCGTCAGCACCATGTATTCGCCGCGGCTAAACGCTGCCAAGATGCGGCGGCGTTCCTCTTTTGGGGTGGTGCCATCGATCGCGATCGCGGTGATCCCGCGTTTGGTGAACGCTGCGGCTAAGTCGTGCGCCCCTTCAACAGACACCGTAAAGGCAATCGACTTGCGTCCCTGGGCGTATTTGATATAGCTATCGACCACCAGCTCAAACACGTTGGATAGTTCAAACACATGCTTGAGTTGACCAGCATTCAGGTCGTTGCCCGTTTTCCGCACGCCCTTCAAGCTCGTGCGGGTGGCAAGCTCTAAGCTTTTGAAGGGGACTAAATACCCTTCACGCACCAAATAGCCAATGTCGATGGCAAAGCTATTTTTCTGGTACACGGTAATCAGGCCGATGTCATCAGCCCGCTGCGGGGTTGCCGTCACCCCCATGTGGCGCAGGTTGGGATTCGCTTTCTTCAGCGCTTGGTACAATTCCATGTAGCTGTCAGCGGTGGCATGGTGGCATTCGTCGATCGCAAGATAATCAATCGGGCCATAGTGGAGTAAGGTTTGCAGCCGCTTGGCGTGCAACGATTGCACCGTGGCGATCACCATTTGCCGATGCGGTTGGTTTTCCTCAGCCTTCACGATGCCAACATTGGGCAGCCAATGCTTCCAATAGCTGGCAATCCGTTCATAGGGCTGGCGGATTAACTCTTCACGGTGGGCAATGAGTAAACCGCGCTTGCCATCGACCAGCACGGGGGGAATATCTGCATGGCCCAACATCGTGCTGAGCATGATTTGGGTTTTGCCTGCACCCGTGGCCGCAACCCCAAGCACATCGGTTGCACCGTCTTGCCAGTCCTTCTGCACTGAGGTGACGGATTCAATTTGATAGAGTCGTAATTGCATCGCTTCTCCTTAGTGCAAGAGCTGACCGCAATCACCACAAACAGGCTTGCCGTCCTGTCCATCGTGCGGGCATTCAACAGGGTCAGCAGGTTCAACGAAGGTCAAGATCAATTCTTTGGCAACGATCAGATCGCCAGGTGAGGCTGATGAATCACGATAAAACCGCATCACCTCGTCAAGGGTGGCAGCACGTTCGATCATCTTCTCGCTGCCGTAGGTGGTTATGAGTAAATACATCGCTTCTCCTTTAAATGAGCAACCCCGCCAAAAGGCAGGGTTTTGGGGTAATAACCGCATTGAAACCTAAAGAAACCTATTTAAGTTCCTATGCGGAAATAGAAGGGGTAATAACCGCATTGAAACCTAAAGCGGGCTTCGTGCTTTTATGCCACGTAAAGCCCTTCCCGCTCTTCCGGTATTGTTTGGCACTAGCGCCTGTTCCCATTGGTCAGGGTGTAATTCTCGCAATAGGGTTATATATTTTTGCGCGGTTCGCTCCGCACAATCGAGCAGGGTCATAATGTCTTTGCTGGTCAGCGGCTCACCTGATTCATACGCCACGCTGGCGATGTCCATAAAGTCACGCCACTGATACACATCAACCCCATCCGGCGCATCGAACAGGTCACGCACGTTCACCAGTTCATCGGGCGGCAATTCGGCAATGGGAATGTTGGTCAGCAACCAGACATCAACCGCATGGCGCACGGGGCGCACACGGTGGGCTGCTTGAATAACCTCAGCCTCACGGCCTTGCCAGAGCAGGGCTTGTAAATCCGCATCAGCATAGAAGCCACTGACTAAGTAACTGTGTGGGTGATTCACAAAGGGCAAGTCTTTTTCTTGCCACTCAGTGTTGAACGGGGTCATGCGCTCGTGGTAGATCATCGTTGCCGTGATGGCAATATCATCAACGCTTGGTTGTTGTGCGCCGATGATAAAGGCCACATCGCAGCCCTCGTATTTGTTGGTCCCACGTTCACCACCAAAGTGCCCAACCATGCCGAGGTCACGAAACGAATCGACCAGCGGTAGGTGGGTGATAATCACCGGGTTGTGATAGTTGTGTTTGGCGATGATCGCGTGCAGCTGCTCGCGCAACTGGGTCACTTTGGCCTTGTCGATTTCACCAGCCTTGATCAACTTGCTGCGATTATTCAGTGATTCATAGACCTGATAGACCTTGCCTTTGAGTTCGATGGCAGGCTCTACTACTTCCACAGGCCGCTGAAACACGGTGTGGTAGAGATGGGCATTGGCCGTAGCATCAAACCAGATGATGTGCGGTGGCGCGTGGTCATTGATCACGTTACGCTTGAGCAGGTGCAGTTTGCCATTGACCAACCGCACGCGGCTGACGTAGCTCTTGCCCGTTTGTGCTGCCTCACATTCACGCTCGAGCAACTGCACCAAATCGGGCAAGTGCCAGAACGGTGCATCTTCGGCATCCGATGGATACCAGATGCGCGGCAGCAGTTTTTCGTAGACCTCAGGCAAATCGAGCATAGCGCAGGCTTGGGCCACCGATTCGGCACCACCAAGCTTGTCTAATAGCTCTTTGCCAAGAATGGGCTTGCGGCTGGTCTCGCTTTGGCTGGCCAAGCCTTGCATCTTCAGCAACAACTCGGTGAGTGGCTCATCATAGGGCATGCCATCCGGCATGATCCACCGTTGGGGGATCACCCAGTTATCAGGAAATGCACCAAGCGGCGATTCGTCGCCGATGATGAGCTTGCAATGCTTGAGTAATGGATGGCCTGCGGTGAGGTGCTGGTGTTGGATATATAAGATGGGCGTGGCCTTGGCCTCGCGTTGCTGCTCGTAGTAAGGACAGCCATCTTTGATGTAATCCCAGCCGCAGACCTTTTGGCAAAAGTCCATCGCTTCATAGCCACGGTGCAACCACGTGGCCATGTGTGGCTCATGACGGCAGGTTTCCTCTTTGCCGTTATCATCGCCCCGCTGTCTAGGCAGCCAGTGAAACCATTGGTCAGGGTCGCCGCCCTGCTTTGCCACTTCGTTCATCACATCATCAAAGAAGTTGTGCCGTGGGCCAATGTAGGCCACGCGCCACCCCAGTTCATTGGCTGCATATAAAGCAAGCTTGACTCCTAAATAGGTTTTACCCGTGCCTGGAGGCATGCGCCCAAGGATGAAATGCGCGGGTTTTTCAAGCCCAAGATAATCGATCGCTTTGTTCCAAAAGAGGGCTTGGGCGGTATGGGATGAGACGGTTGTTTGGGTAACCGTGATGCGTTGGTGGCTCTCCAGTTTGCGACGGCCACGCCTGCCACTGGGTGAGGCGGGTAGCTCGCCGCTGCTTAGCTCTGGTGGCGGCTCGGGTGGCTGATCGATCGAGGCCAACGCCACATCAAAAATGGTTGCCATGGTGGGTTGACCTCGTGACTATTAGGCGGCAGGATTACTGACAAGGATGTCAACGGCATCAAATGCTGAAACGGATTTGACCTGTGCAGCGCGTTCAATCTTTTCATCGTGACGCATGCGCAGCACTGCACCAAACTCGGTCAAGCCATCCATGCTGTATTCATCAAGGTTAATAGTTAGCTCATCGGGTGTGCCAACCTCGCGGAGCAGCTCGCGAATACGGGCAATGTATTTGACACGGGTTGCATCAACGGGTGGCGCATCATCAACAGGGGTTACGGTACCCGTCTTGGGTTTGCGATGGTCGTCAGCATTCGGGCAGGTTTGGAAGTGAATCACATCGGTGCGAATTCCGTTGATCACATCGAACGGCGCATTCTTGCCATTTGGCGTTTTGGCCCATGCGATGGTTGCGCCACAGGATTGACACTCAGCTAAGTCTTTGGCGGCGCGTGGTTGCCGCTGCTCGGCTGGCGCTTGGAGTTGTGGCCGCGTTGATACCGCTTCGCTGGTGTTTTCAATCTCGCCATGAGCATTAACTTTTACTTCATAGGCGCTTGGAATGCTGCTGGTCTCAGTTTCATCGAGCATGCCCAAACCTGCAAAACTCAGGGTCACGCGGCGTTTGGCTTTGGTCTCAGCCTTCATAATGGCATTGGCTCGTGCATCGCCTTTCAAGTTGCCCAGTGGCACGGCCCCGATGGATTCATCACAGCGCCCATTGGGGTCAACGGCGCGGGCAGTCACGACATAGACCTCTTCAACCACCTCACGGCTCACGATGCTAATACTAATGCCGTCACGCTTCCGCAGCTGCTCGGCACAATCCTTGGTGGCATAGAGTTGCAATTTGCCATTCAACTGCAAGTAGTGAAACGGGCGGGTGAGAGGATTCAGGTTCAAGCTTTCACAAACCCGATTGTAATATTCCACCCGCTGCGGTGGACTCAGTTTGACCAGATCGCCTTGCACCAACACATGTTCAATCACCGATAGTTCTGTACTCATACAACCTCACTGTGGTATACTAAAGGCGGGTGACCTATCGTAACTAAGTCACCCGCAATAACCTCTAAAGACAAGCCCGCAAGCACCACTATGCTGCGGGTTTTTTCGTAGGCCGCACATGGCGGGCAACCGCACGCAAGGCCTCTTCGTTCTGGGCGATTTCAATCCATGCCCGCACTTCGGGGTCATTCTGTGATGCAATAAATGCTGCTCGCTGCTCGGCTTCCTCAGCCAGGCGTTGGCGCATCCGCCATGCTGCAATCACCTCGCCCAGGTCGGTCGATTCGCCATCAGGGGTGTAGATTTTCGCCATCCTGATCTCCTTGTGTAACGTGGTAGGTTGGCATGCAGGCGCATGTGGTTGCTTCCATATCCGCAAACACCGCCCGCACGGCCTTGGTCAATTGGCGCTGAATAATCAGCGCTTCATCGTGGTCAAGCTGGCCGATTTGCAGCGGTGTTTGAACTGCACCATAGTTCAAAATAATTTGAATCATTGCTTATCAATATCCTCTTGAGTCAACGGGGTGCTAATCATTGGTCGTTGATGCTCGTGTTTGAGCGCTGCAAGGTGCTTAGCCATTCCCATGAAGAGACTGCTTAGGCCAACCACGAGGGTAAGCCATCCGGCAAAGACCGCAAACAATAGGTACATCGGCTCAATCAAGACACACCAGACGGCAAACCAGAACAATGAGGCAATGACAACAACAATAAGTTGATGTGTCCGGTTGCGAATGATGAACGATGCTGCAACCGCACTAGCGGCGGCGGCGATGGTGCATAAAAGAGATTCAATCATGCTGTTGCCTGCTTTCGTGCATAGGCTTCGAGGAAAGCGGCATCATCGGGTGATGTTGCGCCATCTTGAATGGCTTGCACCCATATCGCTTGAGCTTCGCAGGCGATGCATGGGCGATCTGCCGCATCTATCTCTGCACATAAACAATCCAGTTCCATATCAATCCTCATGAATAAAAAACAATTCAATGTGTTTGTTGCAATTCCATCATTCAACTGCGCTGCGCCTAGCGCGGTTCGCTCGTGTGGTCATGGCAAACCGTTGGCTCTGCGGCGGTATTTGAGTAGGGACGGCTAGGCCATTCCTTGAAGGCGAACCCGAAAGTTTGCCCCGCTGCGCTGGTTGATTGATAGTGCCTTGAAATCCTTGCCCAGTGGGTAGGGGTCAGGCTTGGTAAGGTGCGGGTGGTCATCGCTTAGGTTCATCGGGCTAGCGGCGATGAACTGCTAGCCCTGTCTAGATCATTTAGGTATCGTTGCCCTGCATCGCTGCGATAAAACACTGCTTTAGAACCTTCTAGATTTCATCGAACGATGGGCTTTTATGTGGCGGTAGGCCTATTAGGAACGGCCCATAGAGCACCTCACTTTCTGCATGCATTCCAAACTGCCAAATCGTTGCGCCATCGTGGGCACTGGTGAGCAGGTAGGACTGCTCAGGCCATGTCCATCAAAACGGGAGTTCATCATCGGGATAGGGCGCATCCGCTTCAATTTCAATTGAATCTTCAATCATCGTGGTTTCAAGGTCGGCCAAATAATCACCGTCAAGCTCATGGCCACAATGCGGGCATGGCTCAGCGGTTATCCAGCTTTCGCATTCGTCACTATCGCGATCAATCTGTGGATCGAATTCTTGCCCGCATTCAGGGTTCGGGCAGGTAATTTCACGGCTCATCTTGGCTCCTCTTGGTGATGTTGATACTTGGGTGCCGGTGACGCTTCCGGCGTTGCCGTTGAGGCCTGCAACCGCTTGGCCTTGTTGGGATTAGTGGGTTGGTGTGAAATCAATCGGCTCGAGCGCTTGCCAGTAGCTGACTTGGCCAAAGCCCATCAGCACGGCGGTCACGGTCATGCCTGGTGCGAAGGTCTTGGAATAATCGCGAACGGTGTGGCGATCATCAGCAGTGGTGACAATCAAGGTGTTGTGGTCAACAGCGCCATACAGGGTTGAGACTGTTCCGGTAATGGTTGGCAGTGGTTGGCTCATCGGGATTACTCCTTGGGTTGGTTAGGCGGCGGTTTTATCGCGTCCCGCTGCATCAGCAGCGAGGGCTTCGTAGTACCCTGGGGGGTACTTTGGCTTTCTCTTGATCAAATTGGTAAGCGTTCGCGGTGCAACACCGAGTGCATTAGCTTGTTGTTCACGGGTTGCACCGAGCGTGGATAAATAGATCTCAAAATGGGAGCGGCGTTTCGCCAAAGAATTCTTTTGCGGCATGTTCAACCTCTAAATAGCTACCCCGTGCCAGCAATGGTTCAGGATTGCCAGCGAGGTAGAGGCCAAATTGATCAGTACAAGGAATGAGGGTAATGACCCGCCGAGTAGCACGGGTTTCGTTGATTTCTTGGATAGCCTCAGGAACGCCGGCAGCGGCCTCCATTTCAACTAAGGTGCGGTGGATTTGAATCTCTTCAATGGTGTTCATGGCTGCATCGCGTAGGGTTGTTTCAGCATCCATGCGATCTGGTTTGGTGCAGATGAGGGTTTTTGAATCGCCATCGATCAGGTAGGCAGCGTGATCAACATCACGGCCTACAATGGTTGTGTGAATTTCAAGGCGCAGGCCATAATCTTTGTGCAGTTCTGTGGTAATGTCTGAGATGAAGGGCTTGAGGGTTTTGGCTTTCTTGGTTGCTTTACGGGTAGTCATTGCAATTAGTCTCCGTAAATTTATTGACGGTAATTTATTTCCTGTACTATTTATAACAGGTAATTTATTTCCTATCAATAGCCATACAGTACTAATAGCATACTAGTACTCATTTTTAGTACACATGTTTGTCTAGGCAATTTTTTGCCGATTGTGTATAATGCTTAATGCCAAACGATGTAGTTTAGTAGCGAGGTGAAGGCGCGCTTTTTAATTATCAGTTGAGGCTAATTGCAATGAGTTTTCAAGACGTAAGACCGTTTACCTTTGGTGAGTTCATCAAGTTCCGCCGTGAGCAACTTGGGATTAGTCAATCACAGATTGCGCGTAAATTAGAGGTGTCAGAGCGTCAGTACCGAAACTGGGAGTCTGATAAATTCAAACCAAACCTTGATAGTTTATTGCCATTATTGCGTGCTCTTAATTTGCGACTACAGGATATAGAATCGGTTCTCGAATCAGAATCGACAAGTTAGGTATTGACATATGTGCTACACTAACGGCGCAATTAGTCTTGAAAACGTCCTACTGGCTGGCGCTGGTGGGGCGTTTTCGTGTATCTAGGGGATGGTATGAAAACATTTGGGGAACAATTGCGCTATCGTCGCCAACAACTTGGCTTTACCCAAGAACAAATAGCACGTAAATTAGATGTTACGGTGCGACAATATTGCCGATGGGAGACCGGAGAAACAAAAATATCAGTGTATTACCTTGCTAAATGGATTGAATTATCTGGCACGGCTTACGAAGACATTCATGAATCCCTTTTGCTTTATGGCGAAAGTGAGAAGCTGCAATGAAAGAACTAGGACTCTATATGCGGCAACGGCGTGAATTATTAGGGTTTACCCAAGAGCAGGTTTCACGACGCATTGACATTTCACTACGACAGATAGCCAAATGGGAAACTGGCAATGCAGCGCCAAGTATTGAAAATTTCGCCCGTTGGCTCATTGCGCTTGGAGTGGACTATACCGAGATAGAGCATTTTCTACTTGCAAAACCAGAAACCACTAATTAATCTACAAAATTCACCCGATTATTGTATCTAAGATCAAGAGAAGCCTTTATTTAGGAGATTCGTATGTCTAGCTACACTGCCACGATGATCGCCCGTGCCAAGCAGGCGATTGCCGAGGATCGCAAAGCCGATGCCTATGCGATTATCAAGCCCATTGTTGATGCTGAGCCAACGAATGCTGATGCATGGCGGGTGCTGGCCAATGCGACGAGCGATCCGCAAGAGGCTGAAATTGCCCGCGCTCGTGAGGCACAAGCTCGACCACTGCACACCCCACGCCCAACCCCGCAATCCGCTCGATCAGCATCACCTACCCTCGCACCTGCGCTACCCAAGAAACCTGCCATTGCTAGTGGGTTGATTCTTGGCGGTGCTTTACTTATTGGCCTTGGTAGCATCATGCCGTGGCAAGAAATCACCAGTGGCATTTTCAATAAAACGGTGGTTGGTACCGATAAGTTGGGGTTTTATACACTAGCGTGCGCTGCACTACTATTTATCGCTGGCCTTGTTGTATTGTTTCGCGATGGCACACCAGCTCGTGGCGGTGCTGCTCTTGCCGGTCTTGCGGCATTAGGCATCGGTGGCTATACCGCCTATGATATTTTGAGCCGTGCTGCTGATGTGGATAAATTGCGCCAAGTTGAATCAGCTTTAGGTGGCAAATCAACCGTACCAGCGGTTTTTAGTAGCGTGCCTGGCATTGGTATTTACGCAATCTTGCTTGGCGCACTGCTGGCCATTGCTGGTGCGTTGGTTCAGAATCAATCCTCATAATTCAAGCCAAGTGCAGCCAATAGGCAAAAGGATAGTCATCGTGCCACGAAAGCAGCGATCCTCGAAAACAATAACCCGCGTGACGATTAAGCCACCATCAACGCCTGGACAGATCACCATATCACCAGGTCGCACCCCGATTAATACCGAAGATTCAAAACCTGTAGCATCGAAGTCTGTACCACAAGTGTCCGCACCGCTTACCGAGGAACAGGCTATTTATCGAAGAATAAAACTTGATTTTCTCGGGATGATTGAGAAATGCAGCCACGTTGTTTTTACTACATTACCCTACCTTCTTGCCATGCTTGCAGGTCATTTCGCGAATGAATTTTATGGCTTTCTTGCAGAAGGAGCCCTTGAAAAATTATCAGAATTTCGGAATTATGGTAACATGGTGGAAGGCGGATTATTACTAATCGGTGGGGCAGGTATCGTTATTCATAATATTTTTGACTTGTTGACGCAAGCAAAAGCCGATTATGATATCTTCAAAAAAGGTGGGAAATGATATGAAGCGCTTTCTTCCGATCACTTGGCGAACGCGCAAAACATTCCTTCGGACTATGGCATATACCTTCGGAACGCTTTTCGCATCATGGGCAACATTTATTTTTACTGGCTTGTTATTGATTCGCTACACAACGTTTACCACAAGCCATAGCTTCCTTATCAGCCTTATCTTGGGTATCATTGTTATGGTGCTTGGTCAGATCAATCGAGTCTACCCATTCACCTATGTGGTTACTGTGTTTAGCTCGGTAGCGGACAAGCTCAAGAAGAATCGGGTAATGCTGGACGAAACAGAAGGTCGTATTCTTCGATTGTATGCACGCATAGAAGAAACCGAAAAACTAGCGTTCGACCATCTTTCAACGAAGTCTATACGTCCAAGCTATGCTTCTCGCAGTAATCCAAAAGCATTCAAAAAAGGTGTTCAGTCCAGTCTTGAACGAACACAAGGATATAAGGCTGAATTAGACGATTTTTTGAAAACTCTTGATCGTATGCGTAATGACTTAAGCACGCATGAAGCATTTGTGGCGAATATTGATTCTTTTCTAGAACACCCTACTACTCCTATCCCAAATGTATCTGATGTTTCACTACAAATCCAAAAACAGGTTAGTATTATTCAAAAAGAACTTGATAGCCACTTCGCATTCGCCTGATCAATGGTAGAACCACAATCAAAGCCACCCCAGTTGGGGTGGCTTTTTTGTATCCAACTATCCATGATCGCATGCTCTCACTGGCACATCTGTGTGTTAATGTGGGATATGTGGGATAACTCTGTATCTATTTGTTGACAATAAGCACGGGTGTGCTATACTCACCGCAGGCAACAGGGGTCGCACAGACCAATTTAACCTGTTGCCTTTTTGATCTCTTCTGTGCGTCCTCTGCTGCGGTTGCTCCTTACTCCTTGGGCGGTTGGTTGGTTATCGGGGCACATTGAACCTGCCCCGATTCATCCTGAAAGCGCAGTATGACTGAAATCGAATCCCTCTTTAAATTATTCGGGACACCTGGGGCCATCCTTGGCGGCATTATCTACGTCGCCAAACTGTTTGCGCCCATGGTGCAAAAGTACCTCAATAACAACGAGGTCACCCTGAAAAGCATTGCCACCTCTTTGTCTGAGAGTGTTGTTTGGCAACGGATGGCAGATCTTCGCTTGGAGCGCCTCGAGCAGCAAGGTGAGGAAAATACCAACGTTCTGATGCGGTTGGCCAATGCCAATGGCGTGGCGCATCCTCGTCCGACCAAACCCAAAAGACTGGTGGGAACCAATGAAGACCGCTGATAAGGCCAAGCTTGCGCTTGGATTTTTGTTATTGATTGCGATCTGCATGTTGATCGTGGTCTACACCATGAGCTGAGGTTGGTATGGCTCTCGTGATTCAAGATTTCCGCGCATCCTTGCCCCGCGCTACCTGGTCAATTGGGACGCGCATTGGCAAACCATGGTATGTGACGTTGCACTACAACGGGCCAATGGTCAAAAACCGCACACCAGCTGGTGAACGCGCGCAGTTGATTTTTGATGCCGAGTATCACATGGGGCCATACCTGAATGCTGACGGTCTTCAATATCACGGCGCTGGCTTGAGTGATGGTGCTGTTTTGCAATGTCGATCGTGGGATGACATCCTGTGGCACTGTGGTCATCGGCTTGGCAATGCCCAGTCACTTGCCTATCACCTGCCACTTGGTGGCAACCAAGACGCAACAGATGCCCAATGGACAAGCGCGATTGCCTTCTTTGAATGGTCAATGGCGATGTGGGGCATTCCGCGCAGCAATGTACGCGGCCATTGGGAATGGAATGGCAGCGCTTGCCCAGGCCCACACTTGAAACGTCGCTTGTTAGCGTGGCGCAATAACCGGCTCGGTCGCTATGAAGTTATTACGAGTGATGGGGCTAATGTTCGCCAAGCACCCACGACTGCCGCCAAAATCGCCGTGGTCTATCCACGCGGTCATCAATTCGATGTTGATTCTATTACGCGGGGTCAAACCATCGCTGGCCAAAATGAATGGCTACATAGTGCCGATGGTCGTGGCTTCGTTCATCCTACAACCGTGCGAAAGGTAACCTAGCTATGAGTATTGTTCAACTTGCTGGTGTGTTGGCGTTGGTCGTGGTGATTGTGGTGGCGGTGGCGTTAGTCAATGCGTTTGCCCCAAAGGCTGCCGAGGCTTTCAAGGGTTGGGCTGATGCGCATTTGGGTGCTGAACAGCGTGAGGCGATTTATGGTGCGGTCAAGGCTGGCCTTCGGGCTGCCGAGCAGCATGGTTTTCGTGCTGATGAGTTGTTTGCTAAGGCGGCCAAAGTGGCCAGTGAGTATCTCAAGACCTATGGCCTTCCAATCAGCGAAGAGCTGTTGAGTGAATTGGTGCGAGCTGAAAAGCAGAAGAAATTAACTGAGTGATTTGGATTGCGCTCGTCTACATGGGCTTTGTCTACGTTTGGTTTATCGGTGCGTGTCTTGACCTCAGTGGTGATTTTTGATTGTTTTGATTTCTTGATGGCTTTTTTTCAAACGTGCAAGGGTGGCAGGGTATGGCAGCAACACGTGGTGGTCGTCGCCCAGGGGCAGGCCGCAAAACAAAAACAGAGAAATATGCACGTCCGATCAATAAGGCTGAAAAGCAAATTGTTGATCACCTGCCACAACTCATCACCAATATGTTGACGCTGGCCAGCGGGGTCACGGTCGAAGAGGTTGATATCACCGATGGCACCGTGCTGGTGTACAAGAAGCCCCCCGATCGCAAGGCCAATGAATATCTCATTGATCGAATCCTTGGCAAGCCTACGGTGCATGTGGAGGACAACACCGAGCACGAGCGACGGCTCCCACCTGACCTTGATGCCATGATTGACCAGGTGTATGGAGCTGGCGATGGTGATACCACCGAAGGCGAGTCACAAACGGTTTGTTGAAGCAGCAAAGTGCGCGGGTGTGCCGCGTGATCAACTCACCAACTTCTTACGCCTTGGCTGCATTATGCAGCCCCGCCAGCTTGCTGCCAGCGCTGCGGCTCGACGCTGTGATGCGCCTGATGGCCCAACCGAGCTTGGCTATGGTGGCGCACGGGGTGGTGGCAAAAGTCACTGGTTGCTTGGCCAATTAGCAGAAGACTGTTTACGGTACCCGGGACTCAAGTGTCTGTTGTTACGCAAGGTCGGGAAAGCCCTTGCTGAAGCATTCTTCGATTTACTGCCCAAGGTCATGGGTGGCATTCATGGGCAATACACCTATGTACCGTCCAACAGCACCCTGACCTTTGCCAACGGGTCGCGCATCATTATTGGCCACTTCCAAAAGGAAAGCGATATTGATGCCTACCTTGGGCTTGAGTATGACGTGATTGGCGTTGAAGAAGCCACCACGTTGACCGCCCAAAAGTATGTTGATATTCGCACCTGCTGCCGCTCCAGTAAACCCAATTGGCGGCCACGGACATACTCAACAACGAATCCGGGCAACATCGGGCACGCGTGGTACAAGGAACGATTCATTACCAATCGGGATGCAGATCGCGTTTTTATTCCGGCCACGGCTGATGATAATGCCTTCAATAATCCTGAGTATCGCGCAATCTTGGACAGTCTTACGGGGTGGCGGTTACGGGCATGGCGCTATGGCGATTGGGATATTGCCGCTGGCCAATTCTTTACCAACTTTCGCCGTGAGCTGCACGTTATCAAACCGTTTGTTATCCCTGATGACTGGACGGTCTGGGGTGCAATGGACTATGGGTTTCATCACTACACCATGGCCTACCTACTTGCCGAAGATGGCGATGGCAACATCTATCACGTTGCTGAGCATGGGGAGCGTGGGTGGTTGATTCCCGACAATGCTGCCAGTATCAATGCCATGTTCGAACGGCATGGGGTGACTGCAAATCGGTTGAAAACGTTTGTTGCTGGGACGGATGTGTTTGCCAAGAAAGAAGATGGCATCACCATCGCTGACAAATATCGCGCTCATAGCATTGTGCTGAAGCCAGCAACAACCAATCGGATCAATGGCGCAGCGGAGTATCTGGCACGACTAGGCAACCCTGATGCAGGCCGAGCACCACGCATGTTTATGTTCGATACCTGCACACGATTGATTAACTGTATTCCATCGCTGCAAGTTGATCCCAATCGCCCAGAGGATGTGCGCAAGGTCAATGTTGATGATGATGGCCGGGGTGGTGATGACCCGTATGACGCATCACGGTACGGAATTATGGCGGCCACAACGGCCAACTTAATGTGGAGCTTCGGCTAATGGGATTACTAGACCAACTGCGCAACTTACTTGGCATCAAGGCTACACCAGCCGTGGGGGAGTTTTACCCCATGGAGCGGAGCAGTGGCGGTGGCATGATCCCAACCTATCCCATGACCTTCCCAGGCTGGACGGATATGGGCGCGGATGGTGCGAATCCGCCCAAGCTTACGCCGGAGGCCCGTGCTCGGCTGGCCATGCAATCAGCCTGGGTGTTTAGCAATGTGCAAGTGATTGCGCAGGAATTGACCACCGCAACGCTGCGGGTTAGTGAAGCGTTGAGCAATACCGAAGAGCCACAACAGGTCATCAATCATGCGTTCGAGTTGCTGTGGAATACTCCCAATCCGTTCTTTAGCCGATCGCTCTTGATGCAAGTTTGGGCATGGTTTCTGTGCCTCAAAGGTGAAGCCTATCTTTACTTTGCGCCCGATGCCAGCAATGGCGATCTGATTGAAATCTGGCCCTTGCCAGCGTGGGCATGCCGTCCCGTGCCACACCCAACCAACTTCATCGAAAAATATGCCTTGCAACTGCGACCAGATGCCAAGCCCATCTACATTGATGCGGCCTACATCTGTTATAGCCGGCTGCCCAATCCGTTTGATCTGCGCCGTGGCTTATCCCCACTCGAAGCAGCCAGCTTGGCCCTGCAAACCGACGATGCGCAGAAGCGATGGAATTGGCGGTTTTTTGACAAAGAAAATGCCATGCCAACCAACGTCGTGAGCTTGCCACAGGAGACCAGCAACACCGACTTTGAACGCTTCCGTGCTGAGTTGTTCGACTTCTATGGGTCAGGCCAACGGCGCACGATGGTGGCGCGGGGTGGGCAGATTGATTTCAAGGCCTTAGCGGTGAGCCAGCGGGAAATGGATTTCATCACTTCACGCAGCTTTACCCGTGATGAGATTGACCGTGCGTTTGGCTTTCCCGGTGGCTACTGGACAGCCAACGCCACTGAGGCTAACCAACGCGGTGCGAAGGCCGTGGTCATTGAAAACGCGGTCTGGCCCAAGGCTGTGCTGCTGGCTGAAGACTTGACCACGCAGATTGTGCGCTTGTGGTATGGGCCAACGTATCGCGCCAGCTTCGATGATATCCGGCCACGCAATATTGAGTTGGATATTCGCGAGCGCCAAGCAAACGAAAGCACATGGACAGTCAACGAACTGCGCGAAGCCCAAGGTAAAGCGCCGCTCGACGACAACCCACTATGGGACACCGTGCCTGCGAAGGTCGCCTTGCAAAGCTATACCGTGAAGTCTGCCGAGCCTGCTGAACCTGAAGAGCAAGCCGAGCCAGTAGCACGAGAAGACAGCCTTGAGGATACCGATGAGGTTGAAGACCAGCAGGAGCCAGAGGAAGCCAAGGCCTATAAGAGCCGCTTGCTGCCCTATGAAGAGGCCTTAGCCAAGGCGTTGCACCCGTTGTTTGGCGCAATGACCAAGCAGATCGTCACGGCGATCACGGCAGGCGAAACCATGAACTGGGATCTGCTGTCGCTCCAACTGGGCACTGCGATGCATCCCGAATTGGTAAAGCATGCTATCTCAGGAATTATGGCGCTCACCGAGGAATTTGGCATTGCCATTGACCTACCCCAGGTCACGATCGGGCTGAATGCATGGGCTGATTCTGAAGTGCCGCAATTACTCGAGCGGATTCTCAAGCCAGCCAAAGACTTGGTAGAGCAAGTGACGCGGCGCTATCAGGTCACGCCGGGCATGACCCGTGGGCAACTTGAAACGGCCTTGAGCAGCTTAGCAGCACCTTATCGGGTTGAAATGGTAACCGTGAACGCAATCACGAAATCAGCATCACGGGCCACGCTGGAGTATCAATCGATCTTGGCTGGCTTTGAAATCAAGACCAAGCGCATTTGGCGCACGAGCAATGATGACAAGGTATGCAGAGTTTGCAGCCCGATGAACGGTAAGCCGGAAGAAGACTGGAAGGATCGCTTTCCTGCTGGCCCAGGCGCACACGACTTCTGCCGTTGCTTCACGACGCTGAAGGTGGTGCAGGAATGAGCTATACGATCAATTGCAATGCGAACGATGTAGCCCAGTGGCTGCGCAGCGACATTACACCAGCCTTCCAAGCCATTGGCTTGGGCGTGACTGAGGCCATTCGCAATGAGATTAGCCCCTATCCGGCACAGCCCGCAAAGCCCGTTGATCACTGGTATGAGCGCGGCTATGGGCAGCGATGGAAGCGCAAAGACGGCTCAATCGGTGGGCGCAAAACATCGCAGACATTAGGGCGGCGATGGATGATTGCGAGCCGTGGGCGCATGGTCATGGTGCTCATGAACACCAGCACCTACTCACCGTTTGTGCATCGGGCTGAAGACCAGACGGCGGCTCATGCCAATACGGGCTGGGTTACGGATACCGAAGCAATCAGCCGCGTGGTTGATTCGCCCTTGATTGATGGCCTTGTGGGCACGGCCTTAGGAACGATTTTACGCTAGGAGTAGCCAATGGCTTTAGCCCTTGATCAACAAGTAGAAGCAGTGCGGAGTGCCTTGTGGCGTTGCCGCGTTGCACTGCGCCCAAGCCGTGATGACGATTATGACGGTCGCATCTTCAGCATTGAAGCCGTGTATGCCACGCATGCGGTGATTCGATTGGGTAACACGTTCTACGAAATCGACTACACCGTTGATGCTGACTGTGTGACCTTAGCCGAGCGTGCCCAGTGGCGCGCTGTGGAGCTGACGTGGACACCAAGCCTTGAAGTGAAGTCACTCGGTGATGGTCGCGTGGGAGCCTACCTCGTGTTGTTTGGCTCAGCTGAGCAGCACGACTTGAGCGATGCTCGTGATTATTTCACCAAGTCTACCGACTTCTGGCTTGATCGATGGCCCACGATTCCCATGCTCTATGACCACACCCTTGGCCTACCCGCTGATTTTGAGCCAGTGGTTGGAGCATGGACAACCAAAACGATCGATAGCATCGGCGTTTGGGCTGAAGGTGAGCTTGAGAAAGCCCACAAATACAAGGCCATGATTCAGCGATTGATTGATGAGGGCAAACTCAAAACGTCCTCGGATAGTGCACCGCATCTGGTTCGCCGGAAACGTGCTGCCAAGAATACTCATGAAGTTGTTCGCTGGCCCTTGCTTGCAGGATCGTTGACCACAACGCCTGCTGAGCCACGGCTGCTGCCGGTTGCCACCATCAAGAGCGCCTACAAAGCGCTTGGCCTACCCGAACCATTAAAGGAGACTACCCCGATGACCCTACAAGAATTACTCGCTGCGGCCAAAACGGCAATCGCGAAAGGCGATCTTGACGAGGCTGCGCAACTGACCGCCCAAGCCGAAGCGTTGGAAAAAGTTCAAGCCTTGGAAGTGAAGAGCGCTGGCAACGTGCCTGCTGCTCAGCCAGTTCGGCCACCCTTCGCTGGTGATCAGCCAACAGGTGATGAGCCAGCTGAATTAAGTGCCAGCGTGAAAATGTTCGCCATCAAGCGCTTTGGCGAAATTGATAGCGCCTGCAAGCAAGTTTCACGCGAGTTATACGGCCAAGACTATGAACAAATCGCCTACGACAAAAATCGCGACTTCCGACGCTATATCAAAACAGGCCAATGCGATGCCAAGCTCTCACGCACGCTGTTGTTGACCCCTGCCCAAATCGCTGAAGGTGCCGAAGACTATACGGTATCTGAAGTCAAAGCCACGATGGTAGAAGCCTCGGATGAACTGGGCGGCTACTTAGTCCCTGAAGACCGTCGCCAAGAAATGATTGAGCGCTTGCCTGGTATGACGGCAATTCGGCCAAAAGCCACGGTGATTAATACCGTGCGTGATCGGGTGACCGCAATTCGCCCAACGGGTGGCAATACCCGCTATAAGGGCGCAACCCGCGTGAAGTGGGTCAATGAAAAACCAACTGCTGGCACTGCTCAAAGCAACATGACCTTTGAAGAAATTGGCATTCCCATTCACACCGTGATGGTCGAAGTCTTCTTGAGCCGCAACCTCTTGGAAGATGCCGGAGCCAATTTAACTGAGATGTTGATGAGCGAAATCACCACCGCCAACGCGCTCGATGAAGATGAGCAATTCTTGACTGGGAATGGCGTGGGCAAGCCTCGCGGGATTTTGAATGGCACGGGTGCGAATGGTGCACCATTCGATAGCGATATTGCCATCGTCAATAGTGGCAATGCAACCGTGCTCACCGCTGATGGCTTGGTCAATGTGCCATTTCAAATTGCCGCCCAATATCGCCAATCGGGCTGTAGCTGGATTTTCAACCGTTTAACCTTGAAAGATATTGCCTTGTTGAAGGATAGCCAAAACCGTTACCTCTTCACCGATAACAATAACCAACTTGCCAGTTCCCACGGCAGCAAGCTGCTCGGCTATGACTATGACGAAGTGGAAGTCATGCCCAGCATTGCCGCCAACAAATACCCTGTCTTGTTTGGCAATTGGAAGGGTTACACCATCGCTGATCGCATCGGCTTAGCCATTGAACGCTACTTGGATAGCTCAACCGCCCGCGAAAACACTGTACTGTTTATTGCCCGCCGCCGCTTGGGTGGTGATGTGACCGCTGGCTGGCAAATCGCTGCGCAAAAAGTCGCTGCCTAATTAATGTTGTTGCATGGGCCTAGACTTCACTAGGCCCATCCTGAAATAAAGGAATGCACCCATGCTTCATAACCTAACCCAAGATGTTCGCATCGATCAAGCCTTACCACCTGCTAGCCGTGCTGCTGGCACCGTCACCAGCACCTACCTCAGTATGGATGGTCACGAGATGGTTACCGCATTGTTGAGTGTTGGGGCCATCACAGCCTCTGGCACCATTGACATGAAACTGGTTCAGGCCACTGATACCAGTGGCACTGGCTCGAAGGATATTGCTGGCGCATCACTGGTACAAATCGCTGATACGGGTGGGGCCAAGATGTATGCAATTGATTTCCGCGGTGACTTGCTCGACCACACCAATGGCTTCACCTGCGTGGCGGTGGTGCTGACCACGGCAGCAGCGGCCAACGTGAGTAGCGTTACCTTCTTGCGCTATCGGGGTCGCCGTGGCAGTAATGCCAGTGGCTTGACCCAACGTGTGCTCAAAGTTACCCAATAAGCTGAGGTACTGGTCATGGCCTACGCAACAAAAGATGAGTTTCGCGCTTATAAGCTTCAACCCAATGGTGGCACAACACCGATTCCAACCACCGATGACCTGCTGATCACGCGTTTGCTTGGCGTGGCCCAAGCAGAGATTGATCTGTATTGTCACCGTTCGTTTGAGGCCGTGACCACCACGCGCTTTTATGATGAAGCCAATGCGCGGATGGTGGGCCAGCGCTTATACCTTGATACCGAGTTGTTGACCGTGACCAGCCTCATGAATGGTGATGGGCGGGAGATCCCGTTGACTGGCTTCCGATTGGAGCCGCGCAACGAACCGCCCTACACCATGATCACGCTCAAATCATCGTGGGTCTGGTTTCTGAACCTTGATGCTGAAATCGCGATCACGGGTACTTGGGGCTACAGCGCGACAGCACCAGCGCCGATTCAACAGGCCACGCTTGAGTTGACTGCCTACTTGTATGACCTGCGCAAGCAGCAAAACTACGATGTCACGGCGATGCCAGAGCTGGGCCAAGTCGTGATTCCAGGGGGCATGCCCAAGCACGTCAAGAACTTGATGGCTGAATACCGGAGGAAATGGTAGATGCTGACCGACATCATTGATGCCATGCAAACCATTCATCGGGCTGTAACGGGGGTGGTTACCGCGCCACCCTTAGCCGAATACCCCGATAGTCTTGAGCCAATGCAATGTCCGTTTGTTATGACGTGGGTTGGTGGTGGCTCGTGGGATGAAGCGGCCATGGGCTTACATAAAGACGAAACCACGTTCCGCGTGCTTGTGCTGATTGCGCCCGTTGCGCTTGGCATTATCGGGTCATTGCTCAGTAGTAGCACCCAGTTGCTTGATGCGTTTCGCCATCTCTATTTGGACTATGAAAACATTCAAACGCTTGGCGGCACGGTGGAGCAATGCGGAACCATCACGCACGAAGGCTTGCAAATCATCACCTATGCGGGTGTGGAGTGGCGTGGGTTTATGCTCACGATCCCCACGATCCTGAAGGAAATCAAAACACCATGATTGAATTTATTGGCGGTGATCACTCCTATTGGCGTGTTCCAGCCCGCGACTTAACGCCTGAGGAATATGCACAGGCAACTGAAGGTTTGAATGAAGAGGAATTGGCGTTAGTGGCAACGCTCTATGCAGCAACTGACGATCAATCCGAGCCAGAGCCAGAACCGGAACCAGAAGAGCCTGCGCCGGAGCCAGAGCCAGAAGAGCCTGCGCCGGAGCCAGAGCCAGAAGAGCCTGCGCCGGAGCCAGAGCCAGAACCGGAGCCAGAGCCAGAACCGGAGCCGATTGACCCTGAGCCTAGCCCTGAACCAGACCCTGATCCTGAAGAACCAGAACCGGAGGGATAACCAATGGCAATTACTCCAACAGGCAAAGCCTATAAATTGCGCCAGCTGCAAGCTGGCAAACAAACCGCATGGGATACCGCTGTTGCGGCCACCATTAAGTTGATGGAACTCACCGATGCAACCTTGACCATTGAAGCGGAAACTGAGATGCAGCAAGCCATGGGCACGTTAGCCCCTGCTACCTCTGCTGATATTGTGGGCGTTTCTGGGAAGGTCACCATTGAAGGCAGTTGGACATTTGAAGATGCGCCAATCTATTTGCAAGCCTTGTTTGGTGCCGTCGCGCCAAGCGGCGCTGGCCCCTATGTCCGCGCCTACACCAGCCCACACCAAGCCGCTTACAGTGCCGAGGCTTATACCTTCGAGTTTGGGATGGCTGGTGGCTTGTACCAAGCAATTAATTGCGTGCTGAGCATGCTTGAAATCAAGATCGTCAAGAAGAAAACCACCACCTTCAAGGCGGAATTCTTGTGCTCAAACATCCAAGTCTTGCCGAGCTTGACGGTGCTATCCGATCGCAATGTAACTCGTGTGCGCGCACGCGATACCGTCATCAGTCTGGACCCATGGGGCGGCACGATTGGCACCACTCCACTCACTGGCACCGTGCTAGAAGCAACGATCAAGATTCAATCTAATGCCCACTTGAAGGAATTTGTCGGGGCCTTATATGCCACTGGCTACGGTATTGATGCATGGTCAGGTGATATTGAAGTCAAAGCCGAATTTACTACGGTAATTAAAGCCGAAATTGATGCCATCTTGGCAGCCAATACCGTGCAACGCTTGCTGCAATTCAAGTCCACGCGTGGCACCCAGATCGACCAGTCCAATATCACAGCAGTGCTTGATGGCAGCGGCCAAGTGCTCTATGACGATAACGATGGCAACGTGGGTGTGACGATGAAATACAAGCCCATGCACAACATCGCGCTGGCCTATTGGCTTCAAATGACCAACACTAATACGGTTGCGGTCTTAGCGGTATAAGGATGATTTTCTGATGACCAAGATTTTGTTTCCAGACATCGACCCCAATGCACGTGGGTCATACACCAAAGACGCTGAGCGCCAAGCCATCCGCGCTGCCTACCAAGAAGCCGTGACCGAATTTAATGAAGCCGTGGATAGCTTCAATGCAGCTCGTGAAGCTGCTTCTATCAGTGCTGTGCAAGATGCTCAAGCTTTGCTTGAGCGGGCCATAGCCGCCAACGATGAAGAGGTCATTGCATCGGCCAAGCAATCCTTGATCGACTTGAACGAAGCGATTACCGCCGAGGCCGTGACGGCGCTGCAAGAGGCAACCAATGCCCTTGGTTTCGCGCGCAAAGACTTGAATGCCAAGCGTGCTGCATGGGAAGCCTATGTGCATGCCCATCTTGTCACTGATGATGGCAGTGACTTGAGCGCAGCGCTGAACGAGATCACGATCAACGAAATGAATGATCTGATTTATGGCGCTGCCAAAGAGGTAACAATCCCAAACTTGAACGGCGGCAACTGATTGGCTGGTTAGAAGGCTATGAAGATGAGCCGCCGCTCTGGGTGATTTATGCGCTGATGGCGGAGGACTATCACACCACGCCATGGCAGATTGAAGCAGAGGCTTCAGCGCTGTGGGTTGCACGCTGGCGCACGTTGAATTTTGAGCGATCACAGTATCGGAAACGGCAGGCAGGCGATGAGTGACAAAATTGTAACCGTCACAATTAAAGGGGACGATCAGCTCACGCCTGCAATGCGCGACGGCGCTGATGGTTTAGAGGCATTGCAAAAGGCTGCTGATGAGGCAGCCAAAGCCCAGCGCGAGCTTGAGCAAGAATCTAATAAGCAACGGCAGCAGCAGGAAAAAAGTACGGCAGCGGTGCGTTATACCCGTGGGGAGCTAGAGCAAGCAGGCGCTTCGACACTCAAATTTGAGGGGTCGGTCACCAAACTCTCGGATAAGTTGCAACGTGAAGTGCGCGAACTGGGCATCTTGACCAAAGAGTTAAACCAGCTGCAACAGGCCGAGAATGCTAGTGCTTCTGCCGTTGCGCGCAAGGAATTAGCCGTTGATAAAATGACGGCTGAATTGCAACAGGCGATTCAAAAAGAACGCGAATTAGCAACCGTTACTAAAGACACAGCAACGGCAACCCAAGATTCAGCCAGTAAGCTCGATGGCTTAGTTGATGGTATCAATAAGCTCAGCGGTGCAATGGCTGCTGTGCAAACAGGCAAACAAATCTTAGACTTTACCAAGGAAGGGGCTGCGGCGCTTGGCATATCGAAGTCCTTCGATGGCTTGTCCGCATCCGTGGGCAAGACCAGTGATACCTTCCTGAATGAATTGCGCACGGCCAGCAACGGCTATATCAAGGATACCCAGCTGATGCAGACCGCTAACAAGGCGGTGCTGCTCGGTGGGCAAGATATGGCCACGGCGCTGCCAACGTTGCTCAAGATTGCAGGTGCTTCAGCGCGTGCTACGGGCGAAGACTTTCAGTTTATCTTCGATAGCTTGGTCACTGGGATTAGTCGTGGCAGTGTTGAAATCTTAGATAACGCAGGCCTCACGATTAACCTAGCCAAGGTACAAGATGACTATGCCAAGTCACTGGGTAAAACTACTGATCAACTCACCGATGTAGAGAAGAAGCAAGCGCTGTTGAATGAGGTGATTGGCAAGGGCGAAGGATTCGTTGAGAAGATTGGCCCGAGCAGCGATGCTGCTGGTGGCGCATTGCAACGGCTTGAAACGCGTTTCCAAAACCTTGGCGATAAGATCAAGGCTCTCTCAGCGATTGGGCTAGAGAATTTCCTAACCGGTGGGCAGTTTGAGCGCGATCAAACTCAAAAAATCCTAGCTACTGGCCAAACCTACGAAAAATACATGCAAGGGGTTGATGCTGCTAACAAGGCGGCCAAACCTGGGCTTGTTGAAAATATGGCCCTTACCGGGCAATTTGGTGAGGCAGTTCGACAACTCACCATGACATATGGTGGTTTAGGCCAACAAGTTACGGCGTTAACTCCTCAGCAATGGGAGCTTAGCCAAACCTTCCAAGCCAATGGCATGAGCACCTTACAGGCTGATGCTGCTGCGCGCCAATTGGCAAGTGGTTCATCAGAGTTGAGTGGCGTGCTTAATCAATTGGTGGCTGAAGGCGACTTGACCAAGCAAACCATGGAAGTCATGGAGGAACGCATTACAGGGCTTGCTGTTGCGCACCCAGAACTGATTGACCAAATAAGCAATCTTATTACTCAGTTTCAGGATGGCACAATCTCAAGTGATGAATTTCGTATCAAGCTTGATGAGCTAACCAACAGCAATATGACGGCAGCGCCTGCAACGCAAGAGCAAGCTCTGGCAATGGGCTTCCTCAAGAGTGAAACCGATGCAGTAACAGCCAGTGTCTTTTTGCTTGATAGTGCCACCTATGAAAATACTGAACGCCAGTTTGCAGCTGCTGTTGCAGCCCAAGAGCAAGCAATGTGGCAACGCGATTTGCAATATGCGCTTGACCTTGCAGCAGAAAGTAGCGATGGACAGTCAGCAGCGGTTGCCTATCTCGTGAATGCCTATGGGATTGAAGAGTCTAAAGTTATTAGTCTCATCAATCTCTATGGTCGCCTGAACCAACTTAAAGGTGGCAAGGTTGCACGCGATATGGCTGACGTGCCGCGTGCTGAACAAAAAGTCTATGTACCACCACCCAAGAAAGTCAGCGGCGGTTCAGGCCGGAGCAAAGGCGCTGGCAGCAACGGCAAATCCGAGGCGGTGCGCGAAGCCGAGCGCGAAGCCAAAGAGCTAGAGAAAGTCCAAGATCGACTTAACAAGGAATTCGACAAGGCTAACAAGCAACGCGAGAAGATGGATCAATCGCACGTTGCTGAAGTCAAGAAGATTTGGGATCGCTGGCGTGCCGAGGAATTGGCCGCAACCGAGAAATTCAACACTGACAAGTTTCAAGATCGCGTGGCTAATGCCAAGTCATTGGTTGATGTTGACCAAGACCTCTGGGACGAAGCCCAGAAAATGCAAGTGGAATTCTGGGATAAGTCACAAAAGATTGCCCAAGAAGGTGATGCCCAAAAGGCTGACGAATTCCTAAAAGCTGCCAATGAGTACACGGCGATGAAAACGCAGCATGCCCAAGAGCTACGCGATCTCGATGCCAAGATTGCCGCTGAAGAGGATGCTGCCGAGAAGCAAAAGCTGCAACAAAAGCAACAACGGCTCAAGGACATCTACGCCGAAGAGGAAAAACTGGCAGGCGAAAATCTCGACAAGATTCTCCTTGGCCAAGAAGAGATCGACAAGGCGCGTGATGATGCGTTGGCCAAGGAGAATGCCGATTACACCAAGGCCCAACAAGACTTAGCAACTTCATTTGCTGAGAATGTGCAAGAGGTTGTGAAGTCAAGTGATAAGGTCAAAGACTCGATTAGCGGCTTAGCCGATCATTTGATTAGCGAGTTTGCTCGCATCAGCGCAGCGGCGGCAATGCCCGTGGCTGGCCCTGCTGCTGAGCCAGCGGTTGATGGGTCGCATGCCTTGGGCTTGAAGCGCGTGCCGTTCGATAACTACATTGCACGACTGCACAAAGATGAACGCATCTTGACCCGTGATGAGGCCAAGGCTCACGATCAGATGGTAGCAGGCAATCAGCAAAGCAAGCGCGTGCCGCTGACACCGAGCCGCTCGTCAATGCCAGTTGGCTCGTCAGTCAACATGAGCATGCCGCTGATCTTCAATGGCAATAAGCCAGCAGCGGCACCAGCGTTGACCACGATGCAACGGGAGCTTGAAGCTGCCGTGAAACCAATCGTTGATCGCTATATCGAACAAGACCGAAAACGCAAGATTATGCGAGGATAACCATGGGAGCAAGCGAACCCTTATACGTTGCGTTGCGCACGGCTGATAATCTCAAGAGCGTCAACCTAACGGATTCAACCAAATACTTCTGGCCCAAAGAGGGAGAATGGATACCTATGGTTGGGCTATCCAATAGCGACGGCTACAGCGATGTTACCGAGTCAATCCCGTTGCAGGCGATTGGCGCGACTGGCGCCATTGTGGCAGCGAACGTGCGCGCCGTGGTAGAGTTGCTGCATCAGGCCCAGCGTTGGAAGGATGGCGATGATGTAAGCCCCGTGATTATGGACATCATCATGCCTGGCTCGAACCCAGCGAAAATCTTGAGTCAGATCATCAAAGACTGGGATGGCAGTCTCTTTGGTGATACAACCTTTGATCATATCAACGTGCGCAAACAAGCCAACATGACCTTGAATCTCACACGAGCTGGTGTGTGGTATCACACCAGCTACCGCTATTCAAACCTGTGGACAGAAACCGATTTTGGCACCGTGGCACCAACCACGGTTAATAATGGCGTAACGGCTTCAGTAATCGCTATGTCTGGCTTCTATGGTGGCCGTGCCTACTTGCAGCTGACCAAAGCAAGCGTGGCAGCAGCCAATAGTTATCCCAGTAGTCTTGGCTATCCCGTTACCGCTGGCCAAACCTATACCTTGGTGTTTAGTCATAGCCATACCAATATCACGAGCGCAGACGTACAACTCGTGCGTGCTGGCCCTGTTGGCGTTTCTGGCGCACCAGTAACGATTAGTTTATCGACGACTGCCATTGATACTGATCCCCGGCGATTTGCGGCCACCTTTGTGAGCAGTTTTACGGGCACGGTCTACCCCTATTTTCAGTTTTCAGGGCCAAGTGGAGCAACCTTTCGCATTGCGGAAATAATGCTCTTGACTGGCTCACAACTCACTGAGCTGTGGCATCCCCAATATGGTGAATTGGTTAATGCAATCGCCTCAGCATCAAGCACGTCGCCAGACCTTGGGAATTTGCAATGGCGTTGGTCACATGCTGCTTATTCGCCCGTAGAAATGACCATACAGCGCACAAACGGACAGCTTGATTATCGTCACCCTGCCCAATTCCTAATATTTAGTGATAAGCAAACAGGGCTTACGCCTGGCTACAGTGTTGAATACACCTCATATACTGGCACCTATGGCGCGCCATTTACGCAGGCCTTAGAAGGTGATGCATTTGGCGGTGCCGTTTTGCGCTATACCCCAGTTGGGACAGCGGTGGCCAAGTCAGCATGGGCATGGCTACCCAATGCCTCTGGTGGATTCTCGGCATGGAATGGCCTGCTGAATATCCTTGCTGGCCTTCGCAACAATTCACCAAGCACCACCTTCACAGTATGGATAGAAATTGCAGACTATACCGATATTGTGATTGCAGAAACGCCCAAGCGCGTCATTGCTGCCAACGCAACAACCCCAACGTGGTACCTGCTCGGCGTGGCAAGTGTGGCACGGCGACGCACGGCGGCCAAATGGCGCTGGTGTGTACAAGCAAGCGCAGCAAGCGGCACGATTGATCTGAATCCAGCATTGTTTGCGAAGATTCAGCCAGGTGCAAAAGTCGTTCAAACCGATGTGCTTGACCTTGGATCAACCAAAAACTTTACCAAGATCGTCATCGATCACCAGCTGCTGGCTGATCGTGGGCCATCAGTCAGTACGTACAACGATGGCGTATCGCCTGTTATCGATACGCCATTTAGCTGGTGGACAAATCCAATGATTCAGATGACGGGCGATAAGCTCTATGGCTATATGTTGGCCATGAACGGCGCGAAGTGGAAGACCTATCTGACTGGCGGCTCAACCGTGCAAACATGGCAGATGACCGCGCGCCGCCTGCCAGCCTATCCAACAGCGGAGTAAGCGCCATGCAGCATTTTTCAGTTTTGATTTTCGATTTGCCAACATCCAAAGGTGGGCGCTTACTTGCTGATTATTCAAGTCGCTGTCAGCCAGTCTTTACCACGTCAGAAAAAGGCTTCGAGACCTGTACCTTCGAGCTGTCGATCGCTGAAGATGAGCAGTTGTTTTGGTATCGCCGCCGCCTGGCATGGTTGCGGATTGAAGCATTTGGGCTGGTCGTGTGGGAGGGGCAAATACGCGAGCCAAATGTTTCTCGGCGCTATCTCTCAGTTACCGCCTATGGCAGCGCCATTAGCTATACCGATATTCCATACACCGCACTGTGGAGCAGCACACGGTATAGTGATTGGCAACCAGTCACGCGGCAAATGGTTAATTCGCGCAACGATACGCGGTATAGCATTGATACCACCGATCGGCTCTACATTGCTGCCAATGGTGGCGATGGGATTGATTCATCGAATATTGGATCGCTGTATTTGAAAACACCTGATGGTGGCTCAAAGCCAATCATCGCTATCACAGCCGATTATGAAGTGCTCGGCAAGACCAACATATGGACAGCATCACTGTCTCGGTTTGATGCCAACTTCAATTTTCTATCAACGATCTGGACAGTCACCGGAACCGGAGCAGTAGCCACTGGCAACATCAACTTGTCTGGCCTTACACCATGTGACATGCTGATGTTTAATTTCTACTTGAATCGGCCAAGCACAACGCTTGGCACGACCATCATTGCAGGCACGCGCACGGTCACGCCGGGCAGTATGACTGGGATTGTGGTTGGCTCAAAACTCTCGATCGGTGGGGCTAATCCTGAGGAGGTCACCGTTACAGCGATAACAGGCACGACCTTCACCGCTATCTTCCAGTATGCCCATGCCAATACTGATGGCGTTTCGTTTATCTGGGAAGGTGAAACCGATGATTGCTATCTCAAGCTGACCAACGTGCGCGTGAAGACCACGAGTAGCACCAACTTGTACCCAGACGAGATCATCAGGGATATGATCGCCGCAACCGCAGCGCTGAACCCAAATTGGTGCAACACCAATGCCATGCTGATTAGCAGCTCGGCAATTGAAATGCGGGACGTGCTCTATGAAGATCAATATCCACTCGACATTGCAGACCAACTGATTGGCCTTGGTGATACAACCGGCAACAGTTGGGAATTCGCTGTGTGGGAGGACATGCAGGTTACGTATGGGCGGCGTGGGGTGAGAGGCCGGATTTGGTATGTTGATCAAACACCGGAGATTAGCAGAGCACTTGATCGGCTGTATAACTCTGCCTATGCCACCTATACCGATAGCGCGGGCATCGTTCGTCGCACAGCGATCAGCACCAACGCTGGTAACGTGGCAGCTTATGGCATCACACGGCGGGCAGCGGTACAGGCTGATACTGATAATAGTGTGGTTGCGGGACAAATTCGCGATACTGCGCTTGGGGATACGCTCGATGCAGGGGCGTATGGCGATGTGCCGATCATGGGGTTGTTTGATATTTATGGCAGCTATTATCCGCTCTGGATGTGCCGAGCTGGCGATACTGTGGTTATGAGAGGTGGGCCATTCGGCTACACATCAGCCAGCGACAAATCACGGGCCTTCATCATTGCGGCTACCAGCTATGATGCTGCTAGTGGGGAGCTGCATGTATCACCCGAAGCACGTGGGCCGAGGCTAGCGGGGTATGAGGCGCGGCGGCAGTTGGTTAAATGACAAAAAAGATAGCTTGATCTGATCAAGCTATCTTTTTTGTACAAATTCTAGCTATAAATAACTAGAAAAACATAGTCAAAATAAAATCTATAATTGGAGCTACAAATAGTCTTACTATCCAAAAACCTACCATCCCAAAGCCAAATCCCAGAATCACCGATAAAGGAAACTCAATATCTTTTGAACCCGTGCCATTTCCATAGTTTAATAAGCTAACAATAATAACAAACGCCCAATAAACTATGAATATAAATCCATCAATTTTATCTTCTCTCGTCCAAGAACTCGATGAAACAGAATTTCCCGTACTAAAGGATTCATAAGAAGTTGGTTTAGAATTTGATGACCCACTGCTATTTCTGCGCTCGTTCATTCCTTCCTGCAATCCCTCATAATATGCCTTTGAGTGAACAAAAGGAATTCCTGATTTACCATCTCGACCTGCAATTCTTCCTTCAATTCGATCTTGTTCTGTAAACTTTGACATAATTCCTCCAGGGGCGAGGTGAAGATTGGTAATCTATCCTATCATGCACGTCAAGCTAAATAGTGATGCAGCCCTAGCCAATCACGGCTAGGGCTGCATCACTATTTAGCTTAACGATGCCATCACCTGCCCAACCAGCCACTGCATGACTGGCGGCGTGACGGCATTACCGTATTGCTTCACCTGCTCACGCGCATTGCCCAGCACCACATACTCGCGCGGGAATGCCATTGCTGCGCCCACTTCATGCGGCTGCAACATGCGGAATCCACAATCATCAACACTAGGCGTTTGCGGCTGCGCCAAGTAATGCACGGCCATGCCAGGTACTGTTGGCAGCGCTTTGCCCAAGTCATTGGTACGATGATCGCCATCACCACCATAGTATGAAACCGTGAAGGGTGGCACCACAACAGCATGGCGATCGCGGGTTGTCACCGTGCCAAGGGCATCGCTCTGATGATTGGTTGTATCGTTGCCATAGTAACTGGTGATGAAGGGCATGACTAAACCCCGATTCCACCCTGCTGTCTGCGTGGGCATGGCATCAAGCACATTGGTTGCGCGTAAATCGCTGTGATTCGGACTCACCATAAACGGCGGGATACACAAGCCAAGCTCCTGCCGTGTGCTCTGCGTTGGCAATGGCTCGCCACTGGTTGTACTGCGCCGATCATGGGCTTCATGGGTGTAGCCCATCGGAATAAGCAAACTATGGTGGTCGCTCGTGGTGATTGCGCCTGTTGGCTCGGTCACTGGTTTGCAATAGCCTGGCGAATAGTTCATCATCAACAGGGCGTTTGGTGCAAAAGGATGATTGGCATATTTCTCTAACCCATAGCGAATACGCGCCATGGTCTTCTCTTTGAGTGGGCGCTTCCGATCCGCAATGCGCGTGATGGGCAATGACCAATCAATGGCGTTGGCTGCGCAGAAATAAAAGGGCTGCACGGCACTGGCACACTGTGGGCACAAGTAGCGATATTGGGCTTTGTATTTGCCAAAAGGCTTGGCCGGATTCTTCCACACTTGCACCGCTCGCACGTTCGTGACGCATTTTTCACAGCGTGCCACAGGGTGATAATCAAGCACCGGCGCTCGGTTGCCTTTGCGCCAAAACACCACGTACATACGATCCCGCGATTGCGGCGTGGGCCACACAAACATCGAATTCAAAAAGACTTCTTTGTGCGCATAGCCAAGGTCGTGCATGGCCTTGAGCCACGCATCATAGAGAATCCATGAGCGCGCATCGGGCACGTTCTCAACAATCACCACCTTATATTGATGATGCTCGGTGAAGCGCACTACGTCCCACATGGTGGCCCTGCTTCGCTCTGCCGATGGGTCAGGCTGGCCATTATCAAGCAATGAAATCTGGCGCGTTGGGCGCTTCACACCCTTGGCCAACGAATGATTGGTACATTCCGGCGATGCAATTAAGATGGTGGTTCGTGGGTAGCGGCGTGGATCGCAAGCCTGAATATCAGTGCAATCGTGGTCGGTGTCAGGGTGATTGGTGTTATGGGTTTCGATTGCGAGTTTCCAATGGTTCAACGCCATGCGCACGTTGGCCCCAGCGTTGACTGCGCCAGTTGAACTACCACCAGCTCCACAAAACAAGTCCGTAACAGTAATATCACTCATTGGCTGATTACTCCTAAAAACAAAACCGCGCCTCTGAGTGAAGCGCGGTTGCCACTAATTTATTGAGTGTTGCCACCAAGTGCCACTAGAGTTCTAGTAGATCATCAGGGGTATCAATTCCATCGAAGTGATGCCCAAGCTCGTGGCGTAGGTGGATAAACACATCGGCAATTGATGGTGGCGGGGTGGGTGTGCCATCCTCGAGGATTTCAATCCACCATAGCATCAAGGCAAAGTTGGCAATATCGGCCATTTGCTTAGCGCTCTGCGTATCTTTGGATAAATGCTCTTGCAGCAGGTTGCGAAACAGGATCTTGTTTTCGGGATTATTCCACCCACGAAAACCAGCGACTGCCTTGGCATGCAGCTTCTCGCGCATCGCAGCAACAAATCGAATAAGCGCAGCATCGATAGCAATGAGTTCTGTTGATAAATCACTCATGCCACCACCTCACGCCGTTGATTGTCCAATGGTGGTACATCATCAATTGGTGGCACTTCGTTGTGCCGTGTGTTGAATCGTTCAGCCGCTGATACAGACGACCCCACAAAGGTAAAGCTTGCGCTACACGGTGGGTTAGTACAATTGAATTGGGTGTAGTAGTAGCATATAAATTCTTGTACCACGCCACCACAAAACGGGCAGGGTTTAAGCTTCATATCGAAATGCCTCATCAATTAATAATTTGTAGCCAAGTCCAAGCCCTGCTAATCCAATCCATAACTGACCCAGTGCAGAGCCGATCATCAACGTTGCGAGGGCGATACTAGGGGCAATGAATCCAATGGGCTTAGGTGCCGTGAAGCGATCAACGTGCGCAACCCATGCCGATAAAATCGCCAGCACCACATAGAGAAAGATGCAGAGTTCAAGCATCATTCGCCGCCTTCACAACATCGCGCACGGCAAACCGCACGCCATCTAAATACACCCCATCAAGCTGAAGCAGTAAGCCCGCCTTGCTCATGCGGTAGTGCGCTTGCACTCCGCTCAGTTGCAGGTAGGCTAGGGCTGATCGCAGCATCTCCAACGCCTCGGTTTGCGTCACGGGTTTGAGTTGTCGTGCGCTTGCGTTTGTTCGCTTCGTAGGCCGCTTTGCGCTCGGTGCTGAGCTGGTCGAAGGTTCCACCGTAGCGGCTGGTGCGGTTGCTGCCGCTGCCTTTGCGCCATTGCCAATACTGCCCATTTTCTTTCACCTCGGTGCGCCAATCGAGGGGATTGAACGCATCTACTAAAAGAGGAAGTTGTAGGAACGTGCCACCATCATCAAGGTCATCTGCCACCAGTGGTGGCACCGTGTCCGCCAAGTCGTGCGTTGGTGGCAACGGTGGTAGCTCGGCACTACCACCAGTTGCACTGCTTGGCGTTAGGGGTTTGGGTTGGTAGCCGGTGGTGGTGTGATTGGTGGCAACACGGTGGGCAGCGCTGGTGGCACACTTGGTTGCTCATTGCCAAGGCGCATGGTTTCAAACGTCGCTTTCAACATGGCGATGGTTTGCCGTTGAATCTCAGCATCCACCAGTTCCTTGTATGCGGGACTATCAATGTTGCGCCGCACACCTTCTAAAGTGCTGAGCCGTAGCTCGGTTTCAATCTCCGCTTTCGTGATAGCCTCGGCAGTTCTGGCCTCATGCTTAGCCCGCTCCGCTTGGTCAATCGGGTCAAATAACCAAATGAGCAGGAAGCCCGCTGCCACGATGATCGGCGTAGCAGGGGCGATGTAGGTGGCATACACGGTTAGGAATTGGTCAGCCGCTGCCATATCACCAGCAGCCTCAGCAAACGCCACCACGGTATTCAAGATCATCAGGCCAAATTCGACCATCAGCACCGCGATCGCGATGCTTCGTTGCTGGCCATCTTTGATGTCGCCATTCTTGAGCTTGAGCGGCAGCATAATCACGCTGGCCCCAAGGGCGAATGCACCGCCCAAGGCCAGCAACGCAAGTAGGCCATCCACCACATTCCACACGAGCTGCACATACATCACATCGGCGAACAGCACCGCCAATACAAACACAAGCCATGTGACCTTGCTGGTGAGCGATGGCCCAGTGGTAAGAAATCGTTTCATGCTGCCACCTTCTTCAATTTCATCGTCACAATGGTGGTGGCACGCTGCCACATCGCAACGATGGGCAATTCAATCAACGCACCTGGGCGTGCCTGCGGGTAATGCGTTTCACCGGTAGTAGCATGAGTGGCCTTATGCGCTTTGTAATCCTCAATGGTGGCAGCGATATAACAGCAGTTGCTGCAATACCATTTGGCGGTTTTTTCTTTCATCGGTTGGTTGCTCCTAAACTGAACAGTGCCACCAATTGGTGGCACTGGGTTGATGGTTGGTCTATTCCTTGCTAACTAGGTTGATCGTCCCACAGGTATTTTGTCTGTGAGAATTAGGGTATACACGTCCTTGTGGCTATTTTAGCGACCCAACCCGCCAATGCGTCTGCCCACCAGCCGCAATTGCCCGCTATCAAAAACGCATCTCTGGGCCATTACTCGATCGCATCGATATTCATATTGAGGTGCCACGGCTTGAATATGAAAAGCTTGCGAGTGTGCGTAGTAGCGAATCATCGGAGCAAATTCGCGAGCGCGTCGTGTTAGCACGTCAACGGCAAGCAGAACGCTTTTGCAAGCAGCCAATTTTGACCAATAGCGATATGGGGCCAGCCCAATTGCGCCAAGCCTGCGAGCTTGATGCTGCCAGCCAAAGCCTGATGAAGGCGGCCATGCGCCAATTACAGCTTTCAGCCCGTAGTTATCATCGGGTGCTCAAATTGGCCCGTACCATTGCCGATTTGGCCAATCTTGAGCAAATTCAACCAGCGCATTTGGCTGAAGCGCTGCAATATCGACCCCGCAGAACCGAATAACGGCTGGTGGTAACATCTGCTAACCAACACAGCGATTGACATCACCCATCAGCCACGTACAATCATCATGAAACCGATCGATTGATCAATACGGCGCTTGCTGGTTGCTGGGCAAGCGTGTATATACGTGCCAATGATGCTATTTGTTGGCTGAAGGATGGACACGATGCTGGCACAAGCCCCGAAACAATTAAGTAACTTGCGTCATTTAGAATTACGACGCATGTTTCAGTATGTATATCCCTATCGCTGGCGCTTAGCCGTGGCGCTGCTCTGTTTGGCAATTTCAAGTGGCATCGGCCTGATTATGCCGCTGGCAATTCGCAATTTGGTCGAAACAGTCAAAGATGCTTCTAGCACCAGCGCCTTGGATAAGGTTGCGCTGGGCTTAATGGGTGTGTTTATCGCCCAAATGGTCTTTAACTATATTCAAGGCTATTTTCTGACCTACGTTGGCGAACGGGCGGTTGCTGATTTGCGCATTGAGGTTTATTCGCACTTACAGCGGCTCTCGTTGGCCTTTTTTAGCGAACGCCGCGTTGGCGAATTAACCTCGCGCGTCACCAACGATGTAACGGTGATTCAAGGCATCGGCACGAATGCGGTCGCAGCCTTTCTGCAAAATGGCATTACCTTCATCGGCAGCTTCATTATGATGATCAATCTCAGTTGGCAGCTGACCGCAATCACGCTGCTGCTGATTCCATTAATGATTGTGCTGGCGATTATTTATGGTCGCCGGATTCGCAATATGTCAACTGAAGTACAAGATCGCATGGCTGAAGCCTCGTCAGTGCTTGAAGAAACCATCTCCGGCGTGCGGATTGTGCAATCATTTGCCCGCGAACCCTATGAAGTTGAGCGATTTAGCGGCGCAATTGAACATGCCTTTTCAGCATCGATGCGGCGCACCAAAACTCGCGCTCAGTTTGTGCCAATTGTTTCATTTTCGGGCTTTGGAGCCTTAGTGTTTGTGCTGTGGTTTGGTGGCCGCCAAGTCTTAAATGGCACGATGCAGCTTGGCGATTTGATCGCCTTCTTGTTGTATGCTGCCGTGATTGCTGGCTCACTCGGCACGTTTACCAGCCTGTATAGCCAATTGCAAGAGGCGCTTGGCTCGACCGCGCGAGTATTTGGCATTTTGGATACCGCGCCTTCAATCGCCAGCAAAACCAACGCCATCACTTTGCCACCAATCGAAGGTGAGATTTATTTAGAGGATGTATCATTTAACTATGGTGAGAGTAATACTCCGGTTTTAAGCAATATCACTCTCAAAGTTGAACCAGGCGAAGTGATGGCGATTGTCGGGCCAAGTGGCTCTGGCAAATCGACCTTGGTCAACTTAATTCCGCGTTTTTATGATGTTACCAAAGGGCGAATTACGGTTGATGGCTTTGACATTCGCGATGTTGATTTGCCATCATTGCGCTCGCAAATTGGGATTGTGCCCCAAGAAACCTTGCTATTTAGCGGCACGATTGCCGATAATATTCGTTATGGCAACCTCGATGCGCCGATGGAAGCAGTCATCGAAGCGGCCAAAGCAGCCAATGCTCACGACTTTATCAGCAATTTCGAGGGTGGCTACGAATCAATCGTTGGCGAACGCGGGATCAAACTCTCCGGTGGTCAACGCCAGCGGGTTGCGATTGCCCGCGCCTTGCTCAAAAACCCACGCATCCTTATTTTGGATGAAGCGACCTCGGCAATGGATAGCGAATCGGAAGGCTTGGTACAAGAAGCCTTAGAACGCTTGATGCAAGACCGCACGACCTTCGTGATTGCCCATCGGCTTTCGACCGTCAAAAATGCCACCAGAATTGCCGTGATTGAGCATGGCCGCGTGACTGAACTTGGCAGCCATAGCGAACTTTTAGCTAAAGCAGGGACCTACGCTCGGTTGTATCATTTGCAATTTGAAACCAACGAAGCAGCCGCAACTGTGCTAACAGAGTATTAAAATTAAAAGGATTAGCGTAAAACAGGACGATCGAGGCTTGCCGTTAAGATAAGTTAGCGTATACTATAAAGACGTATTATGCTGCTTTTAACCCACTCTGTGTGGCCATTCTGCCACAGCGAAATGAGGGATTTTTGATATGACCCGAGAAAAAGACCGCCCTCGTACAGGAACCGAGCGCACTTTACCACTGGTGGTATTGGGCGAAATTGTGATCATGCCGCACATGACTGTGCCGCTCCAGGTTGGGCAGGGCAAGTCTTATCGGGCCATGGAACAAGCGATGGAAGATGATCAACACGTTTTGTTGATCTTTGTTTCCGAGGCCGAAATTGAAGCCTACAAAGGCCACGAACCCCAACAATTACCCAAAGTTGGCGTGGTCGCGCGCTTGGAAGATTTCTCCCAATTGCCCGATGGCACGGTAAAAATTGTCCTCGAAGGGATTACCCGCGCTGAGATTGTTGATTGTGTTCAGAGCGATCCCTTCTATCGCGTAGCCTGCCGCTACTTGCCAGACCAAGAACCAAAAGGCATCGAAGTCGATGCATTAATGGATACAGTCAAACAGCAAATTACTGAATTTGTCGATTATTTAGGCGAAATTCCCCAAGAAGCTGTTGCTTTTGTGCATCGCATTAACACGCCTGGCCACTTGGCCGACCTTGTGACCTACGGCCCTGCCTTCTCGTTCCAAGATCGCTTGGAATTGTTGAATGAGGCCGAGCCATTGGCTCGCTTGAATCGAGTCCAAGTTATTTTGGCCCGTCAATTAGAACTCTTGCGCCTGCGCGCCAAAATTCAATCCGACACCAAAGAAGTGCTCGATCAAGGCCAAAAAGAGTATTTCTTGCGCGAACAAATGCGCGTTATCCGCCGTGAACTCGGCGAAGATGACGATGGCGATGATCCAATTGATGAATTGCGCCGCAAAGTCAATGAACTGAATGCACCGCAATATGTCAAAGATCAAGCCTTGCACGAAATTAAGCGCTTGGCCCAACAAGGTATGAATTCGCCAGAAGCAGGCGTGATTCGCACCTATCTCGATTGGATTATTGCCCTGCCTTGGAATGCCGATCAAGTTGCGGCAATTTCATTGGTGCAATCGCGCCAAGTGCTCGACGAAGATCATTATGGCTTGGAAAAAGTCAAAGAGCGGATTTTGGAATATCTGGCGGTGCGCAAGCTCGCTGGGAGCAAAATGCGTTCGCCAATCTTGTGCTTCGTTGGCCCTCCAGGCGTTGGTAAAACCAGCCTTGGCCGCTCAATTGCCCGCGCCTTGGATCGGCCATTCGTGCGCCAATCATTGGGTGGCGTGCACGATGAAGCCGAAATTCGCGGCCACCGTCGCACATACATTGGCGCAATGCCAGGGCGAATTATTCAGGGCATGAAAACCGCCAAATCGCGCCAAGCTGTCTTTATGCTGGACGAAATCGACAAGATTGGCAATGACTTCCGTGGCGACCCAACTTCGGCCTTGCTAGAAGTGCTTGATCCTGAGCAAAACAACACCTTCTCAGATCACTATTTGGAAATTCCGTTTGATCTGAGCCAAGTGGTGTTTGTGGCAACCGCCAACCAACTTGAGCCAATTCCAGCACCGCTACGCGACCGCATGGAAATTATCGAGATTGGCGGCTATACCGAGGATGAAAAACTGGCGATTGCCCAAGGCTTCTTGTTGCCGAAGCAACGCGAGTTCCATGGCCTCGAAACCAGCCAATTAGAAGTGACCGATGCTGCAATCTTGAAGCTGATTCGCGAATATACCCGCGAAGCTGGCGTGCGTAACCTTGAGCGCGAAGTTGCAGCGTTATGTCGCAAAATTGCCCGCAAGGTTGCCGAATCGCAGGACGAGGAAGCACCACAAGAAGGTAAGAAACGGCGTAAGAAGGCTAAAAAAGCTGAGCCAATTAAATTCTTAATTGATGCTGCCGACGTGCCAACCTACCTTGGCCCCGAACACTTTAGCTTTGGCATGGCCGAAGCTGCAGATCAAGTTGGGGTTGCGACTGGGGTTGCTTGGACACCAACCGGTGGCGATATTCTCTCATTCGAAGTCCTGCCATTGACTGGAAAAGGCGAATTACGCCTAACTGGTCAATTGGGCGATGTGATGAAAGAATCGGCGCAAGCAGCAATGTCGTATGTGCGCTATCGAGCCAAAGAATTGGGTATTGAGCCAAATTACTTTGACGAGCACTCAATTCACATTCACGTTCCCGAAGGTGCAGTGCCCAAGGATGGCCCATCGGCAGGGATCACCTTAACGATCGCATTGATTTCGGCCATGACTGGGCGAGCGGTACGCCGTGATGTTGCCATGACTGGCGAAGTTACGCTGCGTGGCCGAGTTCTGCCAATTGGTGGCTTGAAAGAAAAAACCTTGGCAGCTCATCGGGCTGGGATCAAAACCTTCATTTTGCCCAAGGAAAATGCCAAAGATATTGTTGATCTGCCAGAAAAAGTGCGCCAAGATCTGCAATTGATTCCGGTCGAAACCATGGACGAAGTGCTAACAATTGCCCTAATGCCGTTTATTCGCCAAGACGTGATCGCCAGCTAAATAGGTTGATGTTTCACTCAACGCCCCTTTCCTTATCCTGAGGAGAGGGGTGTTTTTTGTAAAGTCAAAAATCAAAAGTCAAAAGTCAAAATAGCCGCTGAAACCACGAAGAACGCGAAGGGCACGAAAGTTCAGTTTTTAGCCACAGATTGCACAGATTGTTTGGATTCTGTTCCCACAAGCCCAGAGCCAATAGCCATATCTTCTCTGCGCCTCTGCGTTAAATGCCGATCCACGAAACATACAAAGGCTTTTATTTTTTCGCCACAGATTACCCAGATTAGCTAGATTATATTCTCCAATAGCCCAACGCCTAGAGCCAATAGCAATATCTTCTCTGCGCCTCTGCGTTAAATGCCGATCCACGAAACATACGAAGGCTTTTATTTTTTAGCCACAGATTGCACAGATTGTTTTGATTCTCTTCCCATAGCCTAATCCCTTTTTTGCCTTCTGCCTTTTAATTTTTGACCTCATCCCTATGTTCTATGCTCTTCGCTCTATGTTCTTCTTCATCCTTCATCCCTCATATTTCATCCTTTAAAAAACGCTTCCCCCACAAACCGATAGGTTCATGAGGGAAGCAAAACCAAGCAATAAACGTTATTGGGCGACGGTCAAGACCAAAGCTTTGGCCAAATCGGTGAAGATGTTTGGCAACAAGCCAACCGCGACGATCCCAATCACTGCGACGAGTACGCCCAAGGAGAGCGAGGCCGTGGCATAGGTTGGTTGTGGCTCAGTGGCTTCTGCATCGCGCATCCACATCGTCACAATCACCCGCAAGTAGAAGAAGGCTGAAACGACGCTGGTGATCACCCCGATAATCGCCAGATAATCGAGGTTCGCATCCCAGGCAGCGCGGAAAATGCCAAACTTGCTGGCAAAGCCTGCTGTTGGTGGCACGCCAGCCAACGAGAACATAAACACGGTCATCGCCAGCGCCAAGAGTGGGCTACGTTTGCCCAAGCCACGCAGATCCTTCAGTTCAAATACGGGCATGCCGCGATTTTCCAAAGCAATCAACACAGCAAACGCGCCGAGGTTGGTCAAGGTATAGGCCAAAAGATAAACCGTGAAGGCGCTGATGCCTTTTTCGCTGGCAGCCAACACGCCAAGCAACATATAGCCAGCGTGCGCAATCGACGAATAGGCCAACATGCGCTTGAGGTTGCTTTGGGCAACTGCCACGATATTGCCATACACCATGGTTGCCGCTGCAAACAAACCAAATAGCAATTGCCACTCTGGCTTGAGCGCAGGGAAGGCCACGTTCAAGAAGCGCAACATGGCGGCGAACGCAGCACCCTTGGTGGCAACCGACATATAGGCGGTTACTGGCGTGGGCGCGCCTTCATACACGTCAGGCGTCCAAGCGTGGAAGGGAAACATTGAAACCTTGAAGCCCAAGGCAATCAAGACAAAGCCCACTCCAGCCAACAAAATTGGATCATCAAGTGCTTTGCCTGTGCTTTGCCAGGTGCTCAATTCGGTGGCAATTTGGGCTAAGTTGGTTTTGCCAGTCATGCCATAGATTAAGGCGATGCCATAGACCAAAAAGCCCGCCGCAAAACCGCCAAGCAACAGATATTTAATCGCTGCTTCGCCCGATTTGAACTGGGGTACGGCAAAGCCGGTCAGCACATACAAGGCAATCGAAAGCGTTTCAACCCCAATAAAGATCGTTACAAGGTCGGTTGCTTGAACCAAGAACAACATCCCAGAGGTTGCAAACAACACCAAGGGATAAAACTCGCCTTGGTTGAGATTTTGGCGTGGCATGTAATCAAAGGCAATCAGCAAGGTCAATGCTGTACCTGCCAGCAAAATCCAATTTACTAACACCCCAAACTTATCAAACACCAACATGTCTGAAAAGCCTGAGACAGTTAAGCCATAATCCAGCGCACCAAGCGCCGCAGTCACGCCCAGCCCAATCAGGCATAGCGTGATCAGAACCCGCCGATCCGAGGTAAACATATCGACAATCAAGACCAACATCGCCCAAATCATCAGGAATGCTGGCATGCCTAAGACTGTCCAGTTAATCTCCGGCGTGATAAATGTTAAATCATTCATTCGAACTCACGCTCCGTCTTATTGGCCAGCAATCAGTGGCGCAGCATTAGCAACGAAGGCTTCAAGCGCCTTGATCGTTGTTTCCATTGGGCGAGTAAAGTATGGCGAGTAGAGACCAATTACCAACATCAGGATACAGAGTGGCAACAAAATCGCTACTTCGCGGCGAGTCAAATCGCTCAGGTGCGGCGTGCGGCGTTCGCTAAATGGCCCCGAAGCAATGCCTTGGAACATTTTGAGCAAATAGACCGCTGCCAAAATTACGCCAACTGCGGCAAACGCGGTAAACGTCCAGCCGATTGGCGAATCGAATGCGCCGAGCATAATCAAGAATTCGCCAACGAAGCCGTTCAAGCCAGGCAAGCCGACCGAGGCCATGGTGGCAAACAACAGAAAGTAGACAAACACAGGCACAACTTTCCACAAACCGCCGTAATCGGCCAGCTCGCGGGTGTGAGTGCGTTCGTAAACCATCCCAATCAGCAAGAACAATGCGCCAGTGCTCAACCCGTGGTTGATCATTTGCAACACTGCACCTTGCAAACCAACTTCATTCAGCGCGAAAATCCCCAACACGATAAAGCCCATGTGGCTGACTGATGAATAAGCCACCAGCTTTTTAATATCGCTTTGGGCATATGAAAGCACTGCGCCATAGATGATCCCAATCACTGCCAGCAAGGCAATTGGCCGTGCCCATTCTTGGGCAACTTGCGGGAACAACTGCACGCAGAAGCGAATCATGCCGTAGCCGCCCATTTTCAGCAGCACCGCTGCCAGAATTACCGAGCCAGCGGTTGGGGCTTCAACGTGGGCATCGGGCAACCATGTGTGGACAGGCCACAATGGAACTTTGACCGCAAACGCCACGAAGAATGAGAGGAACAGCAGTTTCAATTGGGTATCCGACAAGCCAAATTGATTAATATTGGCCATCAAGGTTTGCACTTGGAAGGCCGTATCAGTTGGCAAGCCTTGTTGCGCCAAATACTTGTAATTGAGCAAGCCCAAGGCAATAATGCCGATCAACATAAACACCGAGGCAGCGAAGGTATACAAGAAGAACTTCACTGTGGCATAAATGCGGCGCTTGCCACCCCAAATCCCAATCAAGAAATACATTGGAATCAGGGTAAATTCCCAGAAGATATAGAACAAGAACAGGTCTTGGGCGAGAAACACGCCCAACATGCCCGTTTCTTGCAACAGAATTAGCATCAAGAAGTTGTTGGTTTTGTCTTCAACATTCCAGGCACTCCAAATTGCCAATGGCGTGACGAAGGTTGTCAGCAGCACCAACCACAAACTAATGCCATCAAGACCCAGCTCGTAGCGCACGCCCCAATCAGGAATCCAGTTGAAATATTCGTAGAACTGAAGACCAGCGGCATCGTGCTTGAAATTGAACAAAAGTGGCAATGACACGGCGAAAACGAGTGTGCTCCAGCCCAAGGCAAAAATTCGGGCTGCTCCGCGTTGGCCGCGCATAAACGCCAGGATGATCGCACCGACGGCGGGTAAAAACACCACCAGCGATAAGATCGTAAAACCTAAGTCGTTTGTATTCGTCAAGGGTTACTCCTTGTGAAGAAACAAGCCGGAGCCTGCGCTTCACGTCCTAGCGCAACGCAAAGAAGCCAAGCACGATCACCACACCGATCACAAACATCAGTGCATACGAGCGTACATAGCCCGATTGGAACGTTCGCAAGCCGCGACCCGACAAGCCGACAAGCTCTGCCGTGCCATTAACGATGCCATCAATGATTTTGACATCGAAGAACTTACCAAAGAAGCTGGCCAAAGCCTTATATGGCTTGACTAACACCGCGTTATACAAGGCATCAAAGCCCCATTTTTCCTCAAGGATGGCGTAGAAATCGCCGCCCCAGTGGTGCAACAGGTCGCGTTGGTTGGGCTTGATGCGCTTGTGCTTGGCTGCCCAATTATAGAGATAGAAGCCAGCTGCAAAGGCAAGCAAACCTAAGATCGTCACAATTGCGGCGATGTTGAGGTGGAACTTGGCAGCTTCTTCTTCGACGATTGGCTCAAGCCAAGTGGTCAGTGGATGCCAGCCAGGTACGTTGATCAAACCACTGGCAAGCGTCAACAAGGCCAAGGCGATCAACGGGGCAGTCATCCAACGGCTGCTCTCGTGAGCGTGAATGTGTTGATCGCGTTGTTCGCCAAAGAAGACCATTGAGATTTGGCGACCCATGTAGAACGAGGTCAAAACCGCGCCCACAATCAACAATATGCCAACCGTGCGATGATCGTGATCGAAGGCATGGCCAATAATTTCATCTTTCGACCAGAAACCTGAAACCAACGGGAAGCCAATCAAGCCCATCGTCCCGACGATATACGTCCAGAAGGTGGTGGGCATTTTCTTGCGCAACCCACCCATTTTACGCATATCTTGCTCGTTGCCAAAGCCGTGAATCACCGAGCCAGAGCCAAGGAACAAGAGCGCTTTGAAAATCCCGTGGGTCAGCAGGTGGAACATCGCGGCAACGTATGCTCCCATACCCACTGCCGCCACCATAAAGCCCAATTGCGAAACAGTCGAGAAGGCCAACACCTTCTTGATGTCGTATTGACCAAGCGCAATCGAAGCAGCGACCAACGCCGTTGCAACCCCAATAAAGGTTACGGTGCTTTGAACAGATGGCGCTAATTCAAAGATGGGGTGGGTGCGGATCATCAAGTACACGCCAGCAGTAACCATCGTTGCGGCGTGAATCAAGGCAGAAACCGGGGTTGGGCCAGCCATTGCATCGGGCAACCAGACAAACAGCGGAATTTGCGCCGATTTCCCAGTTACGCCAAGCAACAGCATAAAGGCAATCGCCCCAGCTGCCGTGTATTGCGTGCCCAGAAAGAAAGTGCTGTATTGTTGCAGCGAGAAGACCGTGCCTTGATCCAAGACTTCGCGGAAGATCAATGAATGCAAAAACGTGCCATCGGGCTTACGCGCCAAGGCATAAATTGCAAACATTGCCATCAACAAGCCAAAGTCGCCAACCCGGTTGGTAACAAACGCTTTGACCGAAGCCCATGGTGGGTCGCGTTGTTCAAACCAGAAGCCAATCAGCAAGAACGAACACAAGCCCACGCCTTCCCAACCCAAGAACAGCATCACAAAGTTGTTGCCCATCACGAGCATCAACATTGCCACAATAAACAGGTTGAGGTAGACGAAGAAACGGGTCGGGCGTTCGTCGTGGCTCATATAGCCAATCGCATAGAGGTGAATCAACGTCCCTACGCCAGTGACCAAGAGCATCATGGTGACTGAAAGTTGGTCGATCAAAAACCCGAAGGGGATTTTCAAATCGCCAAAAGCCATCCAGTTCCAATAAGTTACGTCAAACCAACGGTTATTTTCGCCCAACGTGGTTGGGGCAGGCATGCCCAGCAACTCAACGAGGGTTACGAGGGTCAGCACAAAGCCCAAACCAACCATCAGGCTCGCGATCAAGCCAGAGCGTTTTGCTCTTGGGTTATCGCTGTGGCCGTGGTGCGCGTCAGCGTGGCCATGCCCGTGATCATGCCCATGGTCGTGGTGAGCGTTGGCACGGCTACGCCGCAAATCGTTCAACCCCAACAGGGTATTGATCACGACACCGAGCAGTGGCAGCAACGGCACAAGCCAAATTAATTCCGCCATAAGTTCTCCAGTAGACACTTCGGCAAGGTGCAAGGCCGTTGCCTAGCCCTTGAGCGTATTCACGTCATCGATATTGGTGGTCTTTTTGGCACGGAAAATCGACACCAACAGCGCCAAACCAACTGCGACTTCTGCCGCAGCGACTGCAATCACGAAAAATGTCATAATTTGGCCATCGCTTTCAGCACGTGCACGGCTAAACGCAATTAACGCCAAATTGGCCGAATTGAGCATCAACTCAACCGACATAAACATGATGATTACATTGCGGCGCACCAAGACCCCAACAACCCCAATCGTAAACAGAATTGCACTCAGCAATACATAGGCATTGGTTGAAATCACGATTGGCGCTCCTCGCGGGCAACCACCCGCCGACGGGTCAGCACAACTGTCCCGACTACTGCAATCAAGAGCAGAATAGAAATGACTTCAAAGGGCAAGAGATAGGTGCTGAAAAGCTTGGCACTGATCGTGGTTGGCGCGCCAATATTGGTCGCATCGGCCACAGGGGCGTCGATCAACTTGGTGCCGCGATAGGCCACATAGCCAATCTCAGCCAACAATGCGACCCCAAGGATCAGGCCAGCTGGTTTTTGCCAACCAATCTTCTCCTCGCCGAGCTCAGCATTTTCAGCGCCCAAAAGCATGATCACGAACAGGAAGAGCACCATAATCGCGCCAGCATAAACCGTCACTTGAACTGCACCGAGAAACGGCGCGCGCAGCAAAAAATATAAAATGGCGACCGAGCAGAAATTCAAAATCAAAAACAGCGCACTATGCACTGCATTGCTGCTCAGCACCATTGCCAAGGCTGCCCCCACCGCCACAATGGCCGTGGTGATAAACAAAAATGTTTCCATGGACACTCCCAGATAAAGGATGAAGGATGAGGGATGAAATTCAAACCCCGTTGGCACGCCCTTCACACTTTGAACCGTTGGCTACCCTAAGCTATAAAGTAGAAGCTTGGGCCCAGAGGAAGCAAATTCAGCCTCAATTAGCCCATCCTTCATACTTCGTCCTTCATACTTCATACCTTTTATAGGTCTATTTGGGCCGGTGGGTTAAGTTGTTTGCCAGTTTGTTGCAAGACTGGTGGCACTTCGCCGTGGCCTTTATCGACCGGCACCAACAACATATCTTGGGTATAGATCGAGGCGCGGCGATCGTAGAAGGCTAATTCATATTGGTGCTCAAGCACAATTGCGTTGGTCGGGCATGCATCTTCGCAGTAGCCACAAAAAATACAGCGCAACATATTAATTTCATACACCGCCGCATGACGCTCGCCTGCTGAGCGTGGATTCGCCGGATCGTTCTGGCCAGGCACCACATAAATTGCATCTGCCGGACAAGCAGCAGCACACAGCGAACACCCAATACACCGCTCTAAACCATTAGCAAAACGCTTCAGTTCATGCCGCCCTCGGAAGCGCTCGCGGACAGGCCGTTTGACCTCAGGATATTCAACGGTCACAGGCTTTTTGAAGAGATATTTCGCCGTGGTTTTGAGACCCTTAAAATAGGCCATCGTTCCTTTCAGCATTGGCGATTCCTTTCTCGGTGCGTGACTCCCATGGCGTTCACGCCAAAACCGCCACTGTGCGTCAAGCGGCGGTGCAATGTTTTTCGAATCGGTGCCGTCGCGGGCGTGTTTATTTTATCACAATCTCTTGATAAGCCAAACAGGATGAGAAAAGGATGAAAGATGAAGTATGAGGGAGGAAAAGAAGAACAAAGAGCATAGGAAAGGATGAGGGATGAAGGATGAAGAATGAAATACCAAATCAAAGGTCAAAGGTCAAAACTCAAAAGCGAGATCAAAAGGCTACTGGCTATCGGAACGTTTTCTCGTATGACACTCATTCGCGATAGCCAAAAGCCTGTAGCCTGTAGCCTTTCGTCACAGCTTCGTGGCCCTTCGTGTCCTTCGTGGATCAAAACCTAGCCAACAACTTCTTGCTCATTCCAGCCTGCAAACGGATCATCGATGTGCCAACATTCAGCTGGTTGCTGCCACTCTTGATCTGTCAGTAAACAAGCATCTAATTGCTGTTGCAACCAAGCCTGATCAAAAGCTTGGCCAATAAAGACTAATTCTTGGCGCCGATCGCCAACCTGTTCATTCCACAAGGCCTCGATTTCAGCCCGTTCCTCGGCGGTTTCCGGCCACTCGCTTTGATCGCTATCAGCCCACCATTCGCCAGCAGGCTCGACCCGACAATTTTGTCCCGCCTGCGAAAGCAAACCAGCAGTTGTTGGCTGCGAAATCACCCAAAAGAAACCTTTGGCCCGAATCACGCCATGCCAATCGCTATTCACAAATTCCCAAAAGCGTTGGGCAGAAAATGGTCGGCGTGCCCGATAAACCCAGCTACGAATGCCATATTCCTCAGTTTCGGGCGTGTGCTCGCCGCGTAATTCGGCCAGCCAGCCAGGCGCAGCACTCGCTTGATCAAAATCAAACAAGCCAGTATGCAGAATTTCGCTGAGCGGCACTTGACCATGTTGAGCATGAATAATCTTGGCCTGCGGGTTGAGTTTATTCAGCAATTCGTGTAAATGGGTTAATTGTTCGGCACTAACCAAATCAGTTTTATTAATGATCAACACATTGCAAAACTCAATCTGATCGATCAATAAATCGACCAGTGTCCGCTCATCGGCTTCGTCAATCGCCAAATCACGGTCGCGCAAATCGTGAGCAGCATTGAAATCGTGCAAAAAATTAAGTGCATCAACCACCGTCACTAGCGTATCGAGCTTGGCAATTTCAGCCAAACTAACGCCAGATTCATCCTCGAAGGTAAAGGTTTCAGCCACAGGCAAGGGTTCGGAGATGCCTGTTGATTCGATCAGCAGATAATCGAACCGCCCAGCGCGGGCCAATTTACCAACTTCAAGTAGCAAATCTTCGCGCAATGTACAGCAAATACAGCCATTGCTGAGTTCGATCAATTGTTCTTCAACCCGATTGAGCGCCAGATCGCCGTGGCCCACCAAGCGCGCATCGATATTTACTTCGCTCATATCATTAACGATCACTGCGACCCGCAGCCCATCGCGATTGGCCAAAATATGATTGAGTAAGGTGGTTTTTCCAGCCCCGAGAAAGCCCGAAAGTACAGTAACCGGAAGCGGCAACTTCGCCATTGAGTATAATCCTTGCTTATTTATTGATACCATGTATCATTATAATCGATTTTCAAATTCGTCAAGCAGCATTTGACAAAAGCGCCAAATTAGGCTATACTTCAGCACTGTTGAACGGCAAAATTGCCGAAAGCAGACAAACAAATAATCCCTGATAGCTCAGTTGGTAGAGCAATTGACTGTTAATCAATGGGTCCTAGGTTCGAGTCCTAGTCAGGGAGCCACTTTCTTTTACAAATTGATAATCCCTGATAGCTCAGTTGGTAGAGCGGTTGACTGTTAATCAGCATGTCCTAGGTTCGAGTCCTAGTCAGGGAGCCACAATCGACAAGCGTCCATCTGAGCAATCATTTGGGCGTTTGTCAATTAAGCACAAAAAATAAAGCACTGCGTGAAACACAGTCGCTTGGTATCAATAAATAATCAGGGATAACCACCTTATTCCTGATTGGTGCAACTGGCAGCGGTAGCATGAATAGCTACCATTCATAAAACTGTCTCAGTTTGCCAAGAATCTTGTCCCCTTTATCTATTCAATTGGTAAGGTGCGTTGCTCTTATAGGGGTAACTAGCTTATCGTGGTAAGACTGGTGAGCGTCGGCAAAACAACTTCAGTTTTTACCACAAATAGAACTAGCTCATCTTGCAGGTTTTTAGGCTGCTGTAAGATGAGCTAGTTCTATTTTAGATTCTGGATTTTCCTCAATTTCAACCAAGTCACCAAAATCGGCCAGCGAGATCCCTAAAGCCTCACAAAAACGAGCAATCGTATCGCTTGTTAGATTGATATAGGGATTGTTTTTGATAGCCGATATTCGAGATTGAGAGATATTTGTAAGCTTGGACAAATCGGTGACTTGAATTTTTCTCCGCCACATAATTTCATCCAAGTTGTTGCGAAATATCCGTTTGCTCATGGCTACCCCCTAATGGAATAGCTGAGATGATAGACTATAGTTGAGATATTGTCAATATAATGGATGAATAGTTACTATGAAAGGCCGTCAATAACTTCTACAAGTTCATCAGGTTTCACACCTAAAACTCTACCAATAGCAAGCAAGGTTGAGTAATTTGCATCATGGCGATCATTGTTCCAGAGAGAGTACGCAGTTGCTTGGCCAATCTTTGCCTCGCGAGCCAGCTCGGCAGCCGTTTTGATACCTTGTTGCTGGGCTAATTCATGAATTTTAAATCGTAATAGCATTAGCATTCTTCTCGTATAAATAATGATGTAAACAATTTCTTATTCATAGATGATTAAATCATCAATCTTAACACCTAATACATCAGCTATTGCTATTAAGGTATCGATATTTGGTTGATATGTTGATCCGTCCCATAACTTATACGCAGTTGTTTGACCTATTTTAGCCTCACGGGCTAATTCTGCGGCAGTTGTTATGCCATGTTGCTGTGCAAGCTCTTTGATTCTCAACTTTGCCATAGTTTGATACCCTGCATGTATGTCATCATCGGCTATCTGAGTTAATAGATCTCCTGGAGAAACCCCGAGGATTGTGCAAACCTTATCCAAAATAGGAAGATCTATGCGTGTTGTATAGCCACGATAGAGACCTTTGGCAGTGTTATAGGAAATCTCAGCTTTATCCGCGAGATCTTGGATTGATAATCCCTTAGATTTAGCCAATATTCCTATATTCAATATAATCATTCAATCCTCCGCTACTCTACAGGCTCCTTCGTTCTTGGCTCGCGTACAAAAACTTCACCAGGCTCTATACCCAACGCTTCGCAAATACTATCAAGGGTTTTTAAGTCTATTCTGTTTATTCTACCTTTATATAAGCCATATGCTGTCGGATAAGATAGATGAGTTTCATCAGCAAATCGTTGTATATTCCATCCTCGTTCATCAACAATCTCTCCAATACGCAAATAAATCATTGCTACTCCTGAATGTGTAAATCGTTATCTTGACTGTATAAAATATACCATATACTACGCAATCAATAAAAATAGTAATCTATTATATTGACATTCTATAAAGCTAGATTTATAATATTATATAAATCATCAAGGAGGTTAAATCAATGGCACACACAAAATCGGTCACCTACAACTTCAAGAATCGGGATTTCGATGCTTATGTGAACGGCGAATATGTTGGCTCATTCCCCACCGATCTGGATGCACGTATGGTCTGCAATCGCTTGGTATTGGAATTGATTGAACTGGATAATCGGGCCGTTGAGGAAGCTGAAGCAGTAATGGCCGTTACTGCTGTTCAATCAGCCACCGAAGCCAATGCTGATGCTGGTGAGGAATCGACTACCTTTTTAATGGATGAAGAAGCGCGCGCTGGAGTTGCTTCTTTCGAAGTCGTCGATTTGATTCCCATGCCTGTGGTCACGGCTACCACCTATGTGAATACGCCAATTGATGCACTTGCTCGCACCATGGTGATTTTGAGCCGCAACTGGCAACGCGCTATTCGCGCAGGCCGCTATGCTGATGCCGAACGTATCGAGGCCCATGAACAGGCCGTCCGCAGCCAATTCCGTTCCCTCTCCTGTCCCTCGCTCCCAATAACACTTGCTGCTCAGCAGCGGACAACGACCAGCCGCCGGATTAACTATTAAACCCTTTACTGCTCGTCAAAGCAGCAAAGGGCCACATATGACCGAGGTACAGATTCGACCCCTATGCCTCGGTCACGAAAAGGATGATAGCTGATGGCACAGAACTATGTCAATTCCGATCGCTGCCAACGCTTGGCTCGCGCCAGCGCTATTGTGCAGCTCGCGACCATTATTCAGGAAGAAGAAGGCATCGACGATAACACAGCCTACACCTTGGCCGAGCAAGAGCTGGATGCAATCGTTGCCACCGAAGCAGCATGGCGTGAACCGCAAGCTGTCGCAACGCTCCGCATGCTACCAACGACCTGGGGTGTCGTGCTCGTGCGCAACTGCTCGCGCTTGGTTGTCCATCGTGCTGATGTTCCGGCTATTCTGGAAACCTTGACCCGTTGGGTTGCATCCTAATTAATAGAGAGGATTATCGTTATGGCTGATACCGCTCCAACCCAGGCAACCATTAAAGTTGAGCACCAGATTCACTTCACGCTTGATGGCTTTCCCTGCACAACCTCGGTCGCCGGTGCAACTGCCGATCAACTAAAGGTGGTTATTGATCGGTTAAAAGCGATCGGTGCGCAACCACCAACTGCGCATACGCTTCAACCAGCCACAGCCGCTGCGCAACCCAGTGCTCCTGCACAACGAACATGCCCAACGCATGGGACAGCTTTGCAGCTGCGCCAAGGAACGCGGCGTGGCGGCAAGCCCTACAAATTTTGGAGCTGCAACCATACCGATGCTGATGGCAACTGGTGCGATCATACTGAGAAGCCCTAGCGGAGGATCTATGGAATTAACCGCTGCGGCGATTCGTCGCTATGTGGCCACCCGCTTGGCCGCGCACATTGCTGACATACACGCGTTCCCTGGTCCACATCCTGAATGGGATGCTGGCTATCTTGATGGCTATGGGACGGCCTTGACCGATCTGACAGAATGGATACGAGAAACTCTTGGTGAAGTTCTCCCGCCACTCGTTGATCGCGAAGCCGATGGACTCGATATCGCGATTGACTGACCGATGATGGATGACCCGCCAGCAGTTCAAATCAGGCTGTTGGCGGATGTTTTTTTAGCGCGAAACGGTTATGATAATGCACATTATACAAACCGCTGGAGAGTCGAGCATGAACGATGATTTTTCACTCGCCTTAACCACCCTTGCCACAACTACACCAACGGCAATCCAATCAACAACGAATCCTTTCATTGCCTATATTGCCAGTCTGCAAAGTGCCAATAGTCAACGCACCATGGAGAAGCAGCTGCATAGTTTGGCAACAATGATGGGCTTTACCGATGCGCATGTGGTTCCATGGGCGCAGCTGCGGGTTGAACATACCCAAGCCTTGTGGGCCAAGCTCGCCAGTAGCAAATCAGCAGCAACCGCCAACCTCATGCTCTCGGCATTACGCGGGGTGCTGAAAATGGCGTGGCGCATGGGTTTAATAAGTGGCGAGGACTACACCCGAGCGGTCGATCTTAAAACGGTTAAAGGCAATACCCCTGATGCCGCAGCGGGCCGATCGCTGACCGCTGCCGAACTCCGTGCCTTGTTCGCAGCGTGTGCTGCTGATTCATCACCGGTTGGGCGGCGTGACGCAGCGATTCTAGCATTGGCCTATGCAGCTGGAGGTTTGCGGCGCGCCGAGATCGTCAATCTCGATCTGGCAGACTTCAATCCTGAAACGGCGATGCTGACTATTCGTGGCAAGGGGAACAAGGTTCGAACAGCATATGTACGCGGTGGTGCGCGTGATGCCCTCGACGAGTGGCTGGCAGTACGCGGCGATGAATCAGGGCCACTGTTTTGGCGCTTACAAGCTGGTGGTGTGGCAGGCCAGATGTATGAGCGCCTTAGTGATCAGGCGATTTATATCTTGTGCCAGCGGCGGGGCAAGGAAGCGAATATCCGGCATTTCAGCCCACACGATATTCGGCGAACCTTTATTAGCGATCAACTCGATGCCGGAACCGATGTCTTGACCGTGGCTCGGCTCGCTGGCCATAGCAATGCCAACACCACCAGTCGCTATGATCGGCGGGGTGAGCGCGCAAAGCAAGCGGCGGCTGATGCATTGCATGTACCGTTTGTTTCCCTTATTGGTGATAATATATAACTGATTAAAGTATGTCTATCTATTGAGAGTCACTGGATCTCGAGAAATTTGTATTTATTAGGAGATAACAATATGTCGGTATATATTACTCAAATCGAAGCATATAATATTCATGATAGATTTACAATTAAACAGTCTTTTCAATCAGGGCTTAATATCATTTATGGAAATAATGGATCAGGAAAGACCACTTTATTGCATATAATAGCAAATATTCTTACAGGAGATCTTAGAAGATTGAAATATATTCAATTTTCTAGAATATTAATTGAATTCAGTAATTATAATCATATTATGATTTTGAATAATGAAAATTCTATTGATGTTTATATTAATAGCGATGATTTTATTAAGTTATCAAAAAGAGGAAGCAATATTAATTCAGAATTAATAAATAAATTATTATTCAACAATCTATTATTTGATGTAGGGTATTTTCCTGCATTTCGTACAATGATAGATGCATGGTTTTTTATGAATTTATCAGGAAATAATGAAAATAATAATAGTTCAAATTCAATAACAAAATTAGCAAGAGAAACTTTTAGCAATTTTATTCCCAATATAGATTATGTTTCTCCTATTGAAATCCAAGAAAAAATAAATGATGAAATAAAATCAGCAAGATTATCAATTTCTGATATAGAAAATGAATTATTAGTAAATGCATTTTATAAAATGATTGATTTAGTGGCTAATAAAGATATAAAATCCTTGGAAGGTAAAAATAAAATAATTATGGATATACTTAGAATTATTAATCATGATAATAAATCCGTACTTAGAAGTTCTTTTTATCCAGAAAAAATCACTAATAAACTTCGTAATATATCAGATATAATTAATTCAGAATATGATGAAAAAACGGATACAATAAATACAATTATACTTAGTATTTTCAGAGATATACTTAAGGATAGATCTAAGAAACAAACATTATTTTTACGACACATAGAAAATTATTTAAGTTCTGTCAATGAATTCTTTGAAGATAAAAAGTTAGAATTTATCATATCAAGCAATAAAGATGGTCATGATGAGTATAAGATATCTGTTACATCTAATAATAAAGTATATAATAATTTCCAATCTTTATCTTCAGGGGAGCGTCAAATTATTACTCTTCTATATACTGCAACATATATGAGTTCTAAAGAAATAATACTAATAGATGAACCTGAGATATCCTTACATGTTGACTGGCAAAGACTTTTGCTAAAGAAATTAATGAGTCAAATAAAGGATAAACGGCCAAAAAATAAACAGTTAATAGTATGTACACATTCTCCGTTTATATCTGCCGATCATATGGATCATATGAAAAAACTTGAAGTTGAAGGTTAATTATATGCAAAGAGATATAAGAATGGATATGGATGTATATTTAACGTATATTACAATGAGTAACAAGAAACATATCTTAGTTGAAGGAAATAGTGATCAAGAGATGATCTCTAAGTTTACCGAACGATTAGTTGAAAAATATAGTAATTTTTTAGGTAATATAGATATTGATATTGTTGGAGAACTTCTAAGGTCTTGTATAGAAAATGTTAGAGAAAGAGTGTTATTTATAAGTGATTTTGTTAATTATAAAATAAAACCAAAAAATTTTTTAAGTTTTATTGATCGTGAATTTTGGGGGTTTATTATTGAACCAAATATAGTTGATATTATCTCAAATCATAATGTTGATGGATTAACGATTTGTTCTAGAGGACATTCCATAGAAAATTATTTATTCAATTCTACTATATTAGGAGAAGTATTTTACAATCTCTCAAGTCTTAATAATAATCAAAAAAACATGGCGATTATATTATTCAAGAAAATATTTATTGATTCATTAAAAACAGCTTGCGCTATAAGTATAACAGCATTTCTTTTTAATAAAATCAATAAAATTAACAAAGACCCATTTCATAAATATATAGAAATAAATGATGATTTTTCATTCAATCTAGATAATTGGATTTTCTTTATTAAAAATAAATTCCAATTAGAAGATAAAGTTATTAATGAAATGAGTGAAAAATTTTTATATATTTATAGAAAGGTTTCAATTTTAGACGTTGATAAAATTCAATGGATTTGTCATGGTCATATAGGTTTACAATTCTTATGGGATACATTTAGTAAATGTGTTTATAGTATTACAAATGGATTATCTGAAGATAAAAGGCAGAAAGCATTTCAGAATTCACGCAAATTTGATACTAATACTATATTTAGTATTGGTACAATTATCTGGTCTTATCGGTATCTTAATAATCAAGAAGTATTCTGTGACGATGTTGTCAATTTCTGCTTACAATAACTATCTAAACTAATATATACTTATCAATAGAGCTACTTGACAATCGCTCATGACTACTGGTATAGTATTCGTACCGTAAGGACGGATGACCGCCTACGATGTGTGCAACACATCGGGGCGTTTTTTATTTCCCCACTGAGGAGGGGATATGCTTCCAGAGACGCTACGCACCATCTATGGCGATCCGGATGCGGATGCAACGGAATTTGGCACCAAGTACTTTGTCTGGGGAACACCGCTCGACACCAATCCAGCAACACCCAGCACACCCACGCAGCGGCGGCTCTGCGGCGCACGCTTCACCTATCGGATTCGCCCAGGCGAAAGCAATCATGAATTTGAAGCCCGAATCGATGCCGTAGCGTTGAAATTCCTGAGCGGCAGCGGGACGCTGTACATCGAAGGCGAGATGACCTTTAGTCGCCATCGCTATACCGAAGCAGCCCTGATGCTCTATCATCCGCCCATTGTTGCGCCGATCGAGGTGCCAAAAATGCTCCGTCGTCCATCCGCTGCGGCCTGAAGCGCCTCAGTCGGAACAATAGAATCATATGGATAGTCAGTAGTTACGAGACGCGGCTATCAACCCTCACCTGAGGGTTGGTGGCCGCTTTTTTTATGCCCGTTGGAGGAATCACCCATGACCGAAGGAGACTTGCTCAAACTCTATGGCCCCAGCCTCTTTTTGGTGGGGTGGTTCCTCTACCGCGAAGTCTGGCCATTACTCAAAGAACGGCTGCGCCCCGACCTCGTGGCCCAACGCCGCAAGGCCGAAGCCCAAGCCGAAGCCAAGGTCTTGACCGCCTTTATCGACAACACCGTCGCCATGACCGGGCTGAAGCACACCTTGGAAGTCGTGTCGGATGAAATGAGTCGCCTGCGCGCAGGCCAAGAAGTCCATACCCAGTTGTTAGCCGAGCTGTTTGGCTTTTTACGTCATCCACGCCCAAGTCCGAAACCCAGTACCCAACGCCAACCTAGCAAAAAAGGAGAGACCGTATGACCACCGCTGTTTCACCATCCCTCGTGACCACTCTCGTGCAGCTGCTCCTCGCCGTGCTCGTCCCGCTGGCGCTCGCCGTCGCCGCGCGGATCGGTCGCCGCATTGCCCGCGCGCTCGAAGATAAAGCCACGGCCCTGCTCAGTCACGAAGAGCGTGACACGCTCTATGGGGCAATTAAGGTTGGCTTGCGGGTAGCCCAAAGCTATGGCATTACGCCCGAGGGCGTGCGCCACCAGATCGAAGAAAAGGGTGTGGATGCGGCACGCCGCTACTTAGGCGAGCTGGGCCTGCGCTTTGATCCAAAGTTTCTCGTTGACTTGTTGCATGCCGAATATCAGAAGCAATTTGGAGCACCCACCTCATGACCTTCGTGATCGATTTGCGCTGGCGGAAGCATTATCGCCCAATTGGAACGGGCTGGGACTATCGTCCGAAAGGCATCAAGCCCAGTTCCGTCGTGATTCACACGACCAATGGCAATCGCGGCAGCAGCTTTGACGGCGAAGCCGACTACTTGGAAACCAGTAGCGGCGTGGGTGCGCACTATCTGGTTGGCCAACGCGGCCAGATTGCTGAGATTCTGCCGCCGATCTATCGGGCCTGGCATGCGGGAGCGGCGAAGGATGACTGGATCAACAGTCGCTCGATTGGAATCGAATGCCATCATGCGGTCGGCGAAGCATGGACACCGGAACAACGCGCCGCGCTCGCGTGGCTTTGCCAACGCCTGATGGCTGACTGGTCGATCGTGCTTGGCGCGATTGAAACCCATCGCTTTGTCGCCCTCCCTGCCGGACGCAAGCCCGATCCGTCCGACTGGACTGATCGCAGCTTCTATGCCTGGCGTGATAGCCTCATCGATCCGGTGCAACCAGCCGGAACCTATCCGGTGGCCCTAGAACTCAAGGTGGCATGGCAAACCAGTGGTGGGCTGTGGCATCCCTCGCAGTTCGCACCCGGCTATGCGTTGACTCCCTTCTTTCGCCATCCCGATGGCCAGCAGTATCAACTCTTCGAGCGCAGCGGCGCACGCTTTACGGCGCAGGGCACGATCGAATGGTTGTTTACCGAGGAAGTGGAACGCTTTAAACAGTGGTGGCGAACCCACCCATAATGTCGCTTTGGCGACGATCAGCGGCGGTGCGGCTGCGCCGTGGGCGGGGCTAGAGCAGCAACTTGGCTGTGTTCCCCCGCCCCACCGCATCATTTTTCAAGGAGTGTTCATGCCACGTCGCCTTCCAGCTGACCAACTCACGCTGTTTTGGCAGGCCTACGATGCCAGTGGCAATGCAAGTGCAGCGGGGCGCATTGCGGGCCTGAGCAAAGATCAAGCCCATCGCCTGCTCAAAAAACGGGGTGAGCGCCCCATGGCCACGGTCACGCGCGCGCAGCTCGAAGCGGTGCTTCAACAGGTCGACACACTCGCGACCGATGTGCAGACCGTCCGCCAACGGCTGCTGCGGTTGGTGGCCCTCGTGCCCGCAGCACCACTATCAGGTCACACATCCAATACATCGAATCACTAACGCATCATTTCGAATCAATTTCGGATCACCCTGAGGCTGCCATGGGACGCAAAAGCACGATTACCGATGACCTTGCCAACCAGCTGCTCGCCGCTGCCAAAGCGGGATCAAGCCAACGCCAAATCGCGCGGGACTTCGGCTTATCGGTCAGTACCGTGCAGCGTTTTTTCGAATCACTGCCGACGGCAACCGCGCCGACGCTCGTGCAGCATGCGGCGGTCGTCGAGCGGGCTGGCTCATCGCTCTGGGATAGTCGCTCAGCATTAAGTGAGAACTACCAACGGGTGCTCGATCTGGTGAGCAAGCTTGACGCGGGGATTGTCGAAGTCGATGGCGAGTACACCAGTCGCACGCCCATTGCCGTGCATGTCGCGGCGCTGCGGGAAGTGCGCGAGCACATCAAAACCAGCCTGGCCATTCTCAAGTTATTGATCGATGTCGACGAAGTACGGCGGTTTCAGCAAGCAGTGATCGATGCCATTGGAGAGGCGGATGAATCGACCAAACAACGCATCCTTGCCATCCTCCAGGCGCGACACGCTCTGGAATTCACTCTTTTCCGATCTTAGTCTGGCCTTTGGCGGCAAACGCACCGTCTTGCCCTATGCCCATGATCCCGTGGCCTATGCCCGCGAGGTGTTAGGGGAAGTCTGGTGGACAAAGCAGGAACTGATCGCGCGGTCGTTGCTCACGCCGCCGTATCGCACGTTGGTCAAAGCCTGCCATAAGGTTGGCAAAACCCACCTCGGTGGTGGCTTAGTCAACTGGTGGTACGACAGTTTTGATCCCGGGCTGGTGCTCACCACCGCGCCCACCGATCGCCAAGTGCGTGACCTGCTCTGGAAAGAAGTGCGGATGCAGCGGCGCGGACGATCGGGCTTTACCGGACCCAAGTCGCCGCGTTTGGAAAGTAGCCCTGATCACTTTGCCTATGGCTTCACGGCCAAAGATGGCGATTCGTTTCAAGGCCATCACTCGCCGCATACGCTGTTCATCTTTGACGAAGCCGTTGGCGTGGCCAGTGTATTTTGGGAAACCGCCGAATCGATGTTCAACGAAGGCGGCGCATGGCTGGCGATTTTCAATCCGACCGACACCAGCTCGCAAGCCTATGCTGAGGAATTGAGTGGCGGCTGGCATGTCATTTCGATGAGCGTGCTGGAACATCCCAACATTCTGGCCGAATTGCAGGGCTTCCCGCCGCCGTTTCCCTCGGCGATTCGCCTGAGCCGCGTCGATACCTTGCTCAAGAAGTGGTGTCGGGCACTCAGTCCCGAAGAGCCAAAACGGGCCACGGATATTTTATGGCGCGATGCCTGGTATCGCCCTGGACCGATCGCCGAAGCGCGGCTCTTGGGGCGCTGGCCATCGCAGGCCACAAACAATGTCTGGAGTGATGGCGCGTTTCAGGTAGCGGAAAGCCTGATCTTGCCCACCAATGACGAGCCATGCGAACTGGGCTGTGATGTGGCCCGCTATGGCGATGACTATACCGAGATTCATGTGCGCCGTGGTGGCCACAGTCTCTATCACGAAGCAGCCAATGGCTGGAGTACGGTCGAAACCGCTGGCCGCTTGAAACAGTTGGCCAACGAATATGGACGGCTATGTGGGGTCGATGGACGCGCCATCGCGGTCAAAATCGACGATGACGGCATCGGCGGCGGCGTGGTCGATCTCGCCGACGGCTACACCTTCCTTGGGGTAAGTGGGGCACGCACGGCCTACGATCCCGAGAAGTATCCGAATCGCCGGAGCGAGTTGTGGTTCAGCGTGGCCGATCGGGCCATGGAGCAGCGCCTCAGTTTCGTCGCACTTGATGCGGAGACGCGCCGCGAGTTACGGCGCCAAGCGATGGCTCCCACGTGGAAGCAGGATAGTCAGGGACGGCGGGTCGTCGAGCCAAAAGCCGATACAAAGAAACGGATTAAGCGCAGTCCCGATGGCATGGATGCCGTCAATCTGGCCTATGCACCAGCACCGATTGTCAGTTTTGGCCCAACGTTATGGTAAGAAAGCAGCAGGAACGGGTATGTTTCCACCAACCGCCACCAGTAGCATCATTAGCCAGCATCTGCATGGGCAGCGTTTGGCGGATGATTTTCAGCGCCTCCAGCAGTTTCGCGCGGCGTGGGAAGCCTATCGCAAACAGGATACCCCACCGCTGCCGATTGAAGCGGGGCGGCCCAACGACAACGTGCGGGTCAACCTGATTAAGCTGATTGTCCAAACCTCGGTCTCGTTCTTGTTTGGCGATCAGGTTGCCTTTACCGTGCCGGATGCCCAGCCGGATGATGCCCGTATCCAGTATCTTGAGCGTGTTTGGACTGCCGCGAAAAAGATGACCTGGCTCTATAAGCAAGGCATCAATGGCTGCTTATGCGGCCACATCTTTGCCCGCATCTACCCCGATCAGCCCACTCCACGCATTGTGATTCTCGATCCGGCGACCGTGACCGTGCGCTGGGCGGCGGACGATCTGGATCGGGTGGAATGCTACCTGATTGACTACACCGCCTACGAATGGCAGGGCAACCGCGAAGTGCTGGTCAGCATTCGCCAACGCATCGAGCGCACCGACACCGACTGGCGCATTCTTGACCAACGGAGTCAGCCGGATAAGCAGGCCTTTGATACCCTGCATGAAGCGCCATGGCCCTATCCCTTCCCGCCGATCGTCGATAGCCAGAACCTCGCCGCCCCGAATGAATACTGGGGTGAGGCGGATATCACGCCTGACCTGATTGCCCTGGTCAATGCCGGTGATTTCACCTTATCCAACCAACAACGGATTGTGCGCTTCTATGCCCAGCCGCTCACCGTGGCCAAGGGCATGGACCCCGCCCAACTCAAGCATGGGCGTGACCGCACGGTCTTCATTCCAGCGAATGCCGATTTAGGCATTGTCGAGATGCAAAGCGAGTTAGCGGGCAGCCTTGAGCATCATAGCCGAATCAAAAGCAGTATTCACGAGGTGGCCCAAACGCCCGAGATTGCCACCGGCAAGGTCGATGATTTGGGCAATCTGAGTGGCTTAGCCTTGAACATCCTCTATGGCCCCTTGCTGCAAAAGACCGTGCAAAAGCGCATGCTCTATGGCGATTTCCTGAGCGAACTCAATCGTCGCCTACTGATCATTGGTGGGTTTGCTGAGACCACCACCACCGTGGTATGGGATTCCATGCTGCCAACCGACCCACAGGCCGAACGCGCCGTTGCGCAGGCCGATCGTGCGCTCGGCGTGAGTGAGGCCACAATCTTGACCCAGCTCGGCTATGACCCCGCCCATGAACGTGAACAACGCCAGGCCGAAACGCCAGCGGACAACGACCCAATAACAAACCAAGGAGATGATGATGCGACGAATCCTGATTCCGAATCGCCTGCTGAACGCGGATGATGGCGGCGGCGATGGTGGTGATCCCACACCACCCGCTGCACCGCCAAGTCCCGCGCCAGCACCAGCACCGGTGCCTGCTCCAGCGCCCCAACCTGCCGCTGCACCCGCGCCGGTTGCACCGCCGGCTGCGGATACCGGGGTCGCAACCCTGCAAGCGCGCTTGGCCACGTTGGAAACACAACTCGAAGCCGACCGCGCGGCGTTGCGCACCGAGCGCGGCGCACGCCTGATTGAGCAAACCGCTGCGGCCCATGGGCTGGATTCTGAGTTATTAGCTCGCCTCGTTAAGGTGGAATTTGATGAGCATGGCCAACCGAAACCGCTTGATACGGCGATCGCCAGATTGCTCACAACCTATCCCTACTTGGCCAAGCAATCAGGCCCGGGTGGCGCGGCGGCACCAGCATCGATAGGAACCAGTCCCGCCAATCCGGCGCGGCCACCGGCGTTGACCAAGGCCGCGATTGAACGCATGACTCCTGAACAAATCAATACCAACTGGGAGGCGATTCAAGCCTTCTTAGCCCGCCAAAGCTAGGCACGAACTGCACGCACTGCGTGCCAGAAAGGAATCAGTATGGCCCTGAGTAATTTCATTCCTGTCGTCTGGAGTGCGCGGATTCTCTCAAATCTGCATCGCGCCCATGTGTATGGGCAAGCAGGCGTGGTCAATCGCGATTATGAAGGCGAGATTCGCGATGTCGGTGATACCGTCAAGATCAATAGCATTGGCCCGGTCACGATCGGGAATTACACCAAGAATACCAATATTGGTGATCCCGAAACCTTGACCGATGCCCAAATGACTTTGCTGATCAACCAAGCCAAATACTTCAACTTCCAAGTCGACGATATCGATCGTGCGCAACAAAAGCCCAGTGTGATGGATGAAGCCATGAAGGAAGCCAGCTATGGCTTGCGCGATGTCAGCGATACCTTCATCGCCTCGCTGTATACCGGCGTGGCCGCTGGCAATGTGATTGGCAATGACACCACCCCGGTCACACCCACCAGTGCTAATGCCTATGATTATCTGGTCGATTTGGGCACGCTGCTCGATGAAGCCAATGTCCCAACCGAAGGCCGCTGGTCGATTGTCCCGCCATGGTTTCACGGCTTATTGCTTAAAGATGATCGCTTCGTCGGTGTTGGCTCGGCGAGCAGCGATCAGGTGTTGCGCAATGGCGAAATTGGCACCGCAGCGGGCTTTCGCGTGTTGAAGTCGAATAGTGTGCCCAACGTGGCCGGAGCCAAATACAAGATTATGGCCGGTCACCCGATGGCCATCTCGTTTGCCGAACAAATCGTCAAGGTCGAAGGCTATCGCCCAGAAAAGCGGTTTGCCGATGCCGTGAAGGGTTTGCATGTCTATGGGGCCAAGGTCGTGCGGCCCACTGCCTTCGCCGTCATGACCGCAAATCGCAGCTAGCTACGCGCACGTGCGCAGCCCAAGGGGGTTTGAATGTGGGTCTTAAATACCGAAACTGGTGTGACTTGGGAAGTCGAAGGTGAACTGGCCGAGCGGCTCGCCGCCGATCCGGTCTATCGCGTCGTCGATGCGCCGATCGATCAGGCCGCTGCGGACGATGGGAAGCAGACCAAGAAAGCTTCCACCAAATAAGGATAGGCTGCCATGCTGTATGTGAGCGTTGCTGAAGTTCAAGCCCAATTAGACGATGCACCCGCCGATCCCGACCTTATTGAACCCTACGTGGTGCGGGCCTCGGATATTGTGCGCTCGGCATTGCGGGCGTTGCTGCGTGATCCATCGTTTGAGTTTGTCCCGAATCCGGTCACCACGATGCGCGTCGTGACCGGCCTCCCATTGCCCACCTTGACGCTCGAGGCGCATGTCATTGGCAGTATTAGCCTGATCGAGCAACGACTCCATGGGGCATGGCAGCCACTGCCCGTTGCTGCATGGCTCGAAGATGCACGCGGCATGCTGCACGCGGAATCCGTGTGGGATGGCTACTGGGCCATCAGTTGGACCGATCATGCACTCTATCGCATTACCGCAATCTGGGGCTATGGCGATGTTCCGCCAGCGGTGGCCGATGTGGCGCTGCAGCTAACAATTAATCTCTATCGCTCGCGCTCGACCGGCGGCATGATCGACAGCGTTGGGGTGCAGGGGCTGGGCATGACCCGCGTGGTTGCCGGCCTGACCAAGCAACAACTGGCGATTCTGGAGAGTGTGGTTGCCCCATGGCGAGCCTAAGAACCGTCGCCATGGCCCTCCAGCGCGGCGTGCCATCGGTTTGGCGCGCCGAAGTGTTGCAACGGGTGGTGCTCACGGTCAAAAGCGCGATCGAGCAGGCGACTCCCATCAAGGATGGACATCTCAAGGCTAATACGCGCCACGAGATTCTGACCACCGGGGTCAAGGGCCGGATTTACAACCGCACGCCCTATGCCGTGTTTGTCCACGAGGGCACCAAGCCGCACGTGATTTTGCCCAAATTCACCTCGCGCGATGCCGCACGCACGATCGGGGGCGGCGCGGCGCTGCTGGCTTTTCAGATTGGCGGGCGCTGGGTGCGCACCCCCATGGTTCGCCACCCCGGCACACGGGCCAACCCGTTCATGCGGCGCGGTTTGACGGAGGCACGGCCCAGTTTGTCCTTGCTGTTGAAGCTCGCCGCTGCCGACTTAATAAGCGAGTTACGAGGTCACGCATGACGATCACCTATCAAGCCATTATTGACCAGCTGCACCAGCGCTTTGCTACCCTGCCAAGTTTAGTGCGCCTGAATGCCAGTGGCCAGAATGTCGCGTTGTTGACTGAGGAACCCAAGACGATCAGCCAGTGCCCAACGCTCTACAGTTTGCTCGAGCACGTGACCTATGCGCCAAGCACCCCCGTGACGATCAGCGATGTCGTGATTCTCTCGCGACTGGTGGTTGCTGATGCAGGCAGCGATCGCTGTGAAGCAGCCTTGATGCCCTATGTCTTTGACCTGCCTGCCACCATCAACGGTTCATCCGAAGGGCGGCGCTTGGGCAACTGGAGTGCCATGCGGCGGGGGATAGCGACCGTCGAACGGGCGGAAGCGGTATGGGTGGCGATTGGGGGTAAGCAGCTCTATCGTGCCCTCGATGTGTATACAAGGATTACTCTGCAATGACTGTGATCTATTTTACCTATGTGGCCACGCCGGATGCCGGCTTTTTGCCTGGCATTCCCTTGGCCGATTTGACTGCAACTCACTGTGTGCAGATGGCGGATTGGCAGCTGCGCAGTGTGGCCGCCGCGCCGATGTATCAGCCAACGCCTGCGGGTGTCGCCTATGTGGCAGAACGCTTGCCCGAACCGGAGCCAGAACCAGAGCCACCCGTGGAGCCAGAACCACCGGCTGAGCCACCCGTTGACCCGGAGCCACCGGCTGAGCCACCCAGCGAGCCAGAGCCACCCGTGGAGCCAAAACCACCGAGTGAACCCGAGCCAACGCCGACGGCGACGACCGTGCGTCGCAAAGGAGGTGCTGCATGACCATTGCCCAACAAATTGCCTTTGAATCATTCGCCATGGCGCGGGAAGCCACCGCTGGCACACCCGCCAGTGCGCCAACTCATTATGTCACCGCCAAAGGACAAGTCGATCCTGAAATCACGCACGACGAGCCAGAAGAATCGCGCGGCACGTTGGCCAAAATCTACCGCTCGGCGGTGGTGAATCGCCAATCCAAGTGGAAAGCCAGTGGCGGTCTCGATCTCGATCTGATGCCGTTTCTGATGCAAATGCTGCACAACGGATCGCTCACTGCGCCAACAACTCCTGCTGGGGCAACGCTCGCACGGTTGTGGGAGTCCACCCGCGTGATGACCAGTGCCAATACCAAATTTGCCACGCTCTGGTTTGGTGATCCCAATGTCCAAACGTTTCGTGCTGCCTTTGGAGGGCTGAACAATTGCAAGCTCACGAGCAATGTGGTAGGGAATGCGGCCACCAAGTTCGACCTCGATGGCTTTGCCCAATTTATGGAGGCGGTCAGCACGCCCGCCTTGCCACCGCAAACCGCTGGCGATTTGGTAATTCCGAGTGACTTGGAATGCTGGATTGACCAAGGCAGCGATGCCATTGGGACCACTCCGGCAACCTTCCGCGTGATTCAGGTCGAGCACACCTTTCAACCAGGACTCGAACCCGATAAGTCGGCCAGCGGTCCGAGTGGCAACCGCACCTGGAATCGGGTCAATGTCGGCGTGAGTTCGCCGCAAACCATCCTGACCCTCTATTTTGATGACCTGATCGATTACGACCGCTGGCGCAACGGCGTGCGTTGTAAGGTGCGCGTGCGCCATAACGGCACCTTCATCGAGACCGTGGCGGGCAATCCCAGCTATCGCTATCTCGAAGTCGATGGCTATGGCGTGCTCAAAGCCATGACCTGGGGGGCGCAGAAGAACGCCCGCACCATCAAGCTCACCCTTGACCATGCCTATGAACCAACGATTGGCAGCGATTTGCGCATGGCCTGCCAGAATACCAAAACGACCGTCTAAGCCACGGTTTCGTAGCCAAGCTGAATCTTTTTATTCCGCGAAAGGATAGCCCCATGAGCCGTTTTACCCCAACCACCACCATCGCCCTGACCGATGCTGACGACACCATCACCATGCGCACCGGTTTGACCTATGGCCAACGGGCCGACTATGCCGATGCCTTGATGCAGATCGAAGGCGAGTATGTCACCACTTATCGCCGCCAGTTGCTGATGCTCGAAGCCACGATCGAGGACTGGTCAGGCCCATCGTTTGATGCCATGCCGATCACGCGCACCAGCATTGCGGCGCTCGATCCCCGTGATCCGTTGGTGCAACGTGCGGTTGCCCATGCGGAGGCGGTGATTTACCCAAAGGCCGCACCATTAACGGGCGACACCAGCAGCACACCATCAGCCACGCCGACCAGCTCTATTGGGGATGGTACAGCCAGCTAAGTGGTGGAGGGGCCGCACGAATCGGCGATTACGATGCTGAGGTCGCCTTGACCATGCGCTTTGGCTGGACCTATGAGCAAATTCGCCAGCAACCGGCTGGCTTTATCGATGAATTAATCGCGCGTGCCAATGCGGAAAGCGACTGGCATGCCGAGGAGCAGGGCCGTGGCGGAAGAAACCCTTGATCTGATTCTCTCCCTGCGCGATGAGGCCACCAGCAAACTCGCCGCTGCTGGTGGCCAGCTTGCGTCCCTGAACGAGCAATCGACCCGCGCCGCCGCGACCGTGCAGACCTTGGCGGATAAATATCGGTTAGCGGGACAATCCCAAGACCTCGTGGCCAAGTCCGTAACCGATCTCACGGGCAAGCAGGCCAAACTCGAAAGCACCATCGAGGCAACCACCCGCGCGCTGGAGCAGGAACGATCCAAAGCGGATAGCAATGCCACCACCATTGCCACCTTAGAACGATCGTTGGAAAAGCTCCAACAGCAAGCCCGCTCCACCAGTGATGCAATCGAGCGCAAGGTCATCAGTATTGAGAAGGCCAGCGTGAGCATGCGCCAGCTGGAGCAGCGCACCCTGACCGCCGCCGATGCCATGCGCCACGAAGACTCCGCCATGAGCGAAGCGAAAGGCTCGATGGGCGGTCTCGCTGATGGACTCATGGGCGTGGCCAAGGCCTATGTGGGGGTGGAAGCCGTCCGCAAAGCGGTGCAGTGGGGCAAAGAAGGGGCGGCAATCGAAGGGGTTGAAGAAGCCTTCGAGAACCTTGCCCGCAAATCGGGCATGTCCAGTACTACCTATCTCGCCGCCCTCAAAGACGCGAGTGCGGGCACGATTAGCGAAACCAATCTGATGATTGGGGCCAATAAGGCGGTGCTGCTCGCCGGTGATCGCCTGGCGAAAGATGTGCCGCAGCTTTTGGAAATTGCCCGGGCTGCGTCGAAAGCCACCGGCGAAGATATCAACTTCATGTTCGATTCGCTGGTGACGGGCCTCGCCCGCAACAGCAAGATGATCATCGATAACCTAGGGATCACGGTCGATGTGGCCAAGGCCAATGAGACCTACGCCGCATCGATTGGGAAAACTGCCGATGCCCTGAACGATCAAGAAAAGGCGCTGGCTTTCCAACAAGCGGTCATGCAGAGCGGCCAGCAGATGATCAACGATGTTGGGGTCGATGTTGACTCCAACGCCGCCAAGATTGCCCGCGCGGAAGCCCATTTGGAGAACTTTGGCAACAAATTGAAAGTCTTGGCTGGCGATATTGTGGGCTTCTTTGCTGAGGGCATTGATGTGCTGGATCGCCTCACCAGCCAAAACTTCACGGTCGCGCAGCGGCTGCATGAGGTCGACTATCTCGCTATCCAATCGGGCAAGAGCTTTGCCACCTATGAGCAGTCGCTTAAGGATCTGGATGCCACCGAGGGCATGGTCACCGAGCGTCAGTACCATTTGGCCGAAGCCTTCCTCAAAACGGGCATGGATGCCCAAACCGCCATGGATCGGGTGCGCAGCTTAGGCGATGCGTTTGTGCGCAAAGCCGAGGCGGTGGGACTCTCCAGTACCGCGATTGCCGATCTCGCGGTGCGCGCGGATACGCTGTCAGAAAAAAGTGAGCGGGCACGCGGGGCCGTCGAAGCCACCACCTTTGCCTTCAGTGCTGGATCAATCGATGCGACGATGTACCGCGATGCGCTCGATGCCATTGAGCAGCAAGTGGTACAGGATGAACTTGAGCTGACGCGCCTCGAATCGGCGACGTTGCTGGTCGCGGACAGCACGCGCGAGGCAACCGCCAGCACCGATGAGTTTACGGCGGCGGTTGAAGCCCATACCGATAGCCTCTATGCCAAAATCGATGCCACGATCGAAGCCAGCATGGAGCAAGAAACCCTTGCCCTCTTGACCCAAAACGCGCGCTTGGCCGCTGATGATCATATTGGCGCGCTGGCTGCCGAAACTGGCAGTCTTTATGACTTGGCCGCAGCGGCCCAAACCGCCGGCGATGCGCTCGCTTATAAAGCCTTGATGGAAGGGGCGGCCCAGCTGCCGCGCAATACCACCGCCGCCCGCAACGAACTGCGCGCCGAGGGGATCGACCCCCGTGATCAGCGCCAATACAAAGATGCGGTCGTTGATCGCTCACAGGATTTGGTCAATCCGGCAGGGGCCGCAGCGCGCCAACGGGAAGCCGAACGCCAAGCGGATGACTTCAATCGCCAAAACGCTGATCGTATCCGCACGACACGCGGCACGACGCGGCGGAGCAGTGGCGGCGGTGGGAGCCGTGGGAGTGGCGGCAGCCGTAGCAGTGGCAAAACTGCCAGCGAGCGCGAAGCCGAACAGCGCATCAAACAGGCCGAGCAAACCGAAGCCAAGATTGCCAAGGCGAAGGAGGATTTTCAGGAGAAGGCCGAACGCCTCACCCGTGATCACCATGCCGCCGTGCGCAAGATTGAGGATGACTACCACCGTAAGGCACTGGCTGCCGAACAATCTTTCAATCGTCAGAAGTTTGCCGGTCAAGCCGATTTCTTGGAATCCGTTGCTGGGATGAACAAAGCCGATCGGGCAGAGGCGCTGCGCAAGCAAACCGAGGCATGGGACAAAGCCCAGGTGATGGCCCAAGCCGGGCGTGCCAAAGAAGCCGATGCCTACCTCAAAGCAGCGGAAGAAGAAATTGAAGCGGATCAGCAACGCACCGATCGCATGCGCCAGCTGCGCCAACAGTTGTCCGATGACACGGCGGAATTGACCGCTGCCGATCGTGCCGATCTGGAAGAACAACTGCGGCTCTTGGATAAAGCCGACCAAATCAAAGATGACCTTGCCGCCAAACGCCTGAGCGACTTGGAAACGGCCAATGATAGCCTGAAAGCCGAGCGCGATGAAGCCTTGGCCAGTGAGAACGCCGACTATACCGAAGCCCAGGCCAAGCTGCGTGATGACTTTGCCGACACCATGCGCGGGATTGTCGACAAACAAACCGAGCAGTTGCACGCCCATCAAACGTGGGCCGATGCCACGATCGCCTTGTATGGCTTGGTGGCTTCAGCGGCAAGCAACGCCGCGAACGCCGCTAGTCGTGTCCCAAGTGGCACGTCTGCACCTGGTGATGACGCAATCTACACCACGCAGGATAAAGTCGAAGCCAGTTACGCCCTTGGCACCGGTGATCGGGGCTTGGCGCGCGATATGATCGTCCAAGCCCACGCCCGCGAAATTATTGTTGACCCAACCCGCTCCGATGTGATTCGCAAAGCCGGCGGGATTGATTATCTGATCAAATTGGGTGAAACCGAACGAGTCAATCGGTCGCGCCCCGATCGGCTGCCCACCGTCACGCCCGCGCCGCTGGTGCAACCAGCTCCACGTGACTATCCCCCAACAGCGGCTGCAGCTGGGCCAACCAGCGTGGCCATTCAGGCAGGCGGGTTGACCCTTGCCCAAGTCGAAGCACTTATGCGCCGGATTCTGGCCCAAAACAATCAAGGCATGGGGCAACAGAGCCAGGTCCGGCAACGTCTCGCCAGCCCCCGAAAGTGAGGATCGCATGCCAACTACCCAACGTACCTGTTCGTTGATTGCCGGAACTGATACCTTTACGATTGGCGACCCCAGCACGGGAGCCGATGCCACCTTTGTCTTGGGCGGCGGGGCCATTCCCAGCACCCACGATGATCGCCCGGTCGAAACCCAATGGCTGATTAATATTGTGGGGAGCACGGCAGCGGATGCCATGAGTCGGCTGCAAAAACTGGGGCGGATTCTGACCGCTGCCACCTACTACCGCACCGCCCCTGAGCTGTATGAAACGCTGCGGCCACGGGTGCTGTTTCAGCCCTTCGGCAGTAATCGCAGCACGCCGCTTGTGCGTAGCCTGCTTGATGCCGCAGTGCCTGATGTGCCCGCTGGCATGATTGATACCGATTTACAAGCCATTCCCCCAGGCATTAATGGCGTGGCCATCAGCTTCCAGTCGGGCGGCTGGTGGTTGCCCAGTGAATTGAATGACTACGATCGGGTGACTTCGAGCAGTGTGGCCAATGGCAATGTGATGACGCTGAACTTTGGCGCAACCATCCATGCCATTCCCTCGCCAGCCCGGGTTGTCGTTGCGGGCAATTTTCCACCCACTAGCAGTGGCTTTCTGAACATGCCGCTCTCGGCGTTGCTAATCAGCAAACAAGGTGGGGTTCAGATTGTCGCTGGCAATAGCTGGAGCAACGATGCGACGTGGATCAACAACAACCAGTCTGCCCAAAAAGCGCGTGATACAAACGTCTTGCGCGGGACGCTGAGTACCGGCATAACCAGCATCACCCCACAGCACAGCGGCAGCTTCACCGTCAGTGGGCGACAAACCGTGGTCACCAAGATTGCCGTGCGCACGGCGGGGGTGAGCGTGCGGATTGCGGCAGTCTTGGAGAATCTCGAGAATGGCCAAAGTCTCGTCTCGCCAGAAGAAGTGGTGAGTGGCGGCACGACCACCAATCCTCAGATCGTCATCTTTCGCGAGATTGCGATTAATAGTGTCAGCACGCGCTTGCGCTATCGGGTCACCGCCAGCGCTGCGGCGATCATGGATATTGAAACCAGCTACCTCGTCGATACCACGCGCACCGAGTATGGGGTGCGCATCCTTGAACCGTTTACCATTAATAGCAGCCCCACCGGCTTTGTGCTCGACTTCCAACCCACCTACCGCCCACGGGTTGCCATCACGGGCAAGTTTGTCGGCGCGCGGGGTCGCTTACCGGTGCAGGTGCCGGCCCAAACCGTTGCCGGAGCGGATGCCAATCTCGATGCCGTCTATGTCGGCACCTATAGCACCAACTGGCGGGTCGTCGACGCGGCCAGCGCAGTGACCAATTATGTCCTGACCCTTGACCGCTATCGGGCCTACCGGATTCCAGAGTAAGCGAGGCACCCATGCTTGATCCCCAATTCCAGATTCTGATTCAGGATCTGACGAGTAATCAAATCCTTGATATTTCCGATCGAGTGATCGCCGCCACGTGGCGCTATACCGAGCAAGGGTGTGGTGATTTGAATGTCACCATGCCCTGCACCATTGCCGAAGCCTATTGGTTCAAAACCGTGCCGTTTATCTATGTGAAAGTGTTCAACCGCTGCTCAAAGCGCATCTGGTGGGGCCGCGCGGCGGGCGATGATGTGGCGATTACCCGCACGGCGGATCGGGCCGTGTCAATCCAAATCGTGGCCTTGGGCTTAGTCAAAGCGCTCGAAGATATGCCGCATACCGGCTGGTGGAGCAGCACCCGCTATGGCGATTGGCAGGAAGTGACGACGGATCTGATTCCAAGCCGAACGCCCGAGCGCTATAGCATGGAAACCGAACGCCGCTTGCGGATTGCGCCATCGGGCGGCAATGGTTTTACCAGCAGTAGCATTGGCATGCTCTCGATTGCCCAGCCCGCTGCGGCGACTGTCCAATGGCAAACCATTGAGGCAGCCTACACCCTCAAAGCCCCGGCAGGTTGGCGTGCCAGCTTGAGCCGCTATGATGGCATCACCTTTTTGTCGTCGCTCTGGACGCTCGATGGGATTGGCACTGGCTCGACCGGTATGACCACCCAAAGCGGCACGCTGAGCTTCCTGAGCGGGGTCGGCTGCTCGCGATTAGGCTTCAATCTGTTCTGTACCCGTGCGGCCACCACGCTGCATACCGCCGCAATCACCGCTGGCACGCGGGTGGTCACGCCAGGAACGATGGCAGGAATTACCGTCAATGCCAAGCTGGCCATTGGCGGCGCGGAGCCAGAAGAAGTCGTCGTGACGGCCACGACCGCGACGACCTTTACCGCCGTGTTTCGCAATCCCCACCTGGGGAGCGATCTCGTTGAACCCATCTGGGATGGCAATGATGGCGATATTGAATTGATCATCACCAACTTGCGCGTGAAAGCGGTAACTCTGTCAACGGTCACGCTCGACCAAGTGGCGAAGTATGCGTTGGGCGACGTGCTGGCGGTGAATCCTTGGGCCATCGTCAATAGCGATGGCAAGGTGCAAAGTCCGCTCGTCGATCTTGCCAATCTGCTCGCCGAAGATCAGCCGTGGGCCACCATCTTGAGTGAGCAGGTGCAGCTGGGCGATACCGCCAACCGACCATGGGTGTGGGGGGTCGATGAGGACGGGGTGCTGTTCGTGCGGCCCCGTCAGTCCGGGCGGGTGTGGTATCTCAGCACTGAACAATGTAGCTATACCCAAGGCGGGAACAGCGATGGGCGCTGGACGAGTGGCTATGGGGTCTATGAAGATGAGCAAGGCCTACGCCAGCGCACACCCATCCAAACCGATGCCCAAGCCTTGGCGAATAGCGGCCTGGTGCGGCGCACGGCACTCGTAGTTGATAGTGGCACGCTTGCGGTGGCGACGCAGCGGACGAGCGTGTTTCTGGGTGATGCGGCCAAGGGTGAAGCCGCTGCGGGCGTGACCTGTGCCGTGCTCGAAACCGTGGATGGCATGGTCTATCCAGCTACTGAGGCCCGACCTGGCGACATGCTACTCTTTCGTGATGTGCTGCCGACCAGCAGCGCCGTGGCCAATCGCCTGAATGGCTTTGTATTGGCCGAAGTCCAGGTCGATGGATTCAATCTGGCGGCAGTGCAGCTCGTGCCGGAGGAGCCGCTGCCGCTACTGGAGATGGTGGTGGCGAAAGCTAAGCTATAAGTCCGGCAAGAGAACCGCTTCATTAATGAGGCGGTTCTCTTGTGTTCAAGATAAATGTCTATAGTCATGTGAGGGGATTCTTGCTATACTCATATGGTGCAGGTGATAAATAAGAGAATAAGACTACCTCGAGCTAAGTTTTGTCTTAATAATTCAGCCCAGTAACTATACCAATGTAAATCTAAATTACCTGTTGAATAATCACGACATGAACGAATCCGAGATAGCTCGGAATGAATTTTCAAGCTGAGTAGTGAGCAAACAGTAGCATTTCATATAAGCAAATAGATATCACTGATATACGAGTAAATCACGCTTGTAGTCATAGCTGTTTAGGCGATCAACTTGGAATTTATCCCTCTCTTGAAGTATTAGGAATCACTGGATGATCACGTCGGCTTCTGGTTAGTAAGAGGAGGGCCATCGACAAAACTGCACATCCATCAATTCATGGTGTCTATGCCCACCTTCTCCCTAACTACCGACCATAAAATTACTAGACAGAGCCTATTATTAGAAGCTATTTGGTTGTGAGGATCTTATATGTCAATTTCAACATTTTTAAAGAAGGTCGAAGAATTACTCCAGACTGGCGTTGCCACAGAACATAGCTATCGATCAGCACTAGAGGCACTTTTTCTTTCGATGAATCATGACATCACAGTTATTAATGAAGCAAAACGCGTATCTCAGGGATCACCTGATCTTATAATCATGAGACAGAATATCTTGATTGGTCATATAGAGGCGAAGGATGTTGGAAGAAATTTACATAGATTCATAAAAGATAGCGAGCGCTTATCGCCTAAAACATCAGAAGGATTACAACTTAATAGATATCGTAATGGATTTTCAAATTTACTTTATACAGATGGACTTTCATGGTATTGGTTTATTGATGGAAACTTACAAAATGATGAACCTATTACTATAGGAAAATGGGACGATAAGCAAAAGAAAATTACTATATTCTCAGATAAATTCACGCAACTTGAAGCTATTATAAAACATTTTCTGGAAAATACTATAGTTATTTCAAGTCCTAAGCATTTAGCACATCGACTTGCATCAATTACTCATTGGCTAAAAGATATTATTGAAAAAGAGGTTAAATTACAAAATTCTCAAGGAGATTTACGTCAACAATTAGAAGCATTTAAAAAAACACTTTTACCAAAACTAGAGCCAGAAGAATTTGCTGATATGTATGCTCAAACCATAGCATATGGCCTTTTTGCAGCACGTGCTGCCCAGCCTGAAAATAATTCATTTACACGATTCTATGCAGCACAATCAATACCAAAAACAAATCCTTTTTTACGTTCTTTATTTCAACAAATAGCTGGATACGATCTAGATGAATCAATTGCATGGTTAGTAGATGAGTGTGCTTCATTACTTGCACAAACCAATATGATCGAAGTAATGCATGATTTTGGAAAATCAACACGTCAAGAAGACCCAGTAATCCATTTCTATGAAACATTTCTACAATCATATGATCCTGCCTTAAAAGAAAAACGAGGAGTTTACTATACACCTGAACCAGTTGTTAATTTCATTGTTCGGTCAGTTAATTCAATACTCCAAACAGATTTTAATCGTACTATGGGTTTAGCAGATGATAATACAATAATTCTTGATCCTGCCACAGGTACTGCTACTTTTCTGTATAGTGCTATTCAACACATCTATCAAGAATTAGTATCTCATGGGTTGCAAGGATCATGGAATAGATATATTAGTGAAAATCTGTTTCCTAGAATCTTTGGATTTGAACTATTGATGGCTCCTTACACCATTGCACATTTAAAGTTAGGTATTTTACTTAAAGATTTAGGATACGATTTTGAAACATCTAATAGATTAGGAGTTTATCTTACAAATACCCTTGCCGATGCACCAGATTTACAATCATCATTTGCATTTGCTAATAAGATTGCAGAAGAGGGAGAGTCTGCCAATGAAGTAAAACATATGAAAAATGTTATGGTCATTTTAGGAAATCCACCTTATTCTGGACATTCGAGTAATAAGGGGGTATGGATCAATAATCTTCTTCACGGAAAACTTGCTGATGGAACATTAACGGAAAATTATTATCAATTTGAAGGAAAACGTCTCGCTGAACGAAATTCTAAGTGGCTTCAAGATGATTATGTTAAGTTTATTCGTTTTGGTGAATGGCGAATAAGCAAAACTGGAGAGGGTATACTTGCATACATCTGTAACAATTCCTTTCTGGATAATCGAACATTTCGTGGTATGAGAGAAAGTTTACTCAATGATTTTGATAAAATATATATTCTTAATCTACATGGTAACAGTAAAAAACGTGAAAAAACACCAGAAAGAAAAGTTGATGAAAATGTCTTTGACATACAACAAGGCGTTGCAATAAGTATTTTTATAAAGAAAAGAAGTTCTAGTAAGAATCGTGCAACCGTATACTATGCTGATGTTTGGGGTAAAAGTGAAGAAAAATACAATTTTCTTGATGAAACAAATTTTGATGATATCAATTGGATAGAAATAGATATGGATAAAAATAAAAAATCATATTGGTTTATACCAAGAAACTTTAATAATCAAAAAGAATATAATTTAATGACTTCCATATTAGAAATAATGAAAAACAGTGTTGTTGGTTTTCAGACTCATAGGGATAAATTAGCAATATCATTTAGTCAATCAGAAATGAAAGAGCGAATGAAAAGATTAATGGATGTTTCCATTAATGATAGTATCTTATTTGATGAGTTTAAATTAAGTAAAAAAAGTCCATGGAGTTTATCAGATGCAAGAATGAGAATAATAGAAAATTATGATGAAGGTGATATCATTCCTTGTTTATATAGACCATTTGATATAAGGTTTATATATTTCAATGATTATATTGTTGATCGCCCAAGAACAGAATTAAAAAAACATGTTAAAGATAAAGAAAATTTATGCTTGTTAGTAGCAAATCAAATGCAAGACGATATGGCTTATACTCATTTTTTTGTTTCAGAATTGGTTACCATAGATCGAACCTTCAGATGTTCGCGTGGTGCGGCAATAGTACTACCCCTTTATAACTATGAAAATCCCAGTAAGCCAAATGAAGTCTCAATGTTTGACAAAACTCGAAAATCTTCTTTCAAGCTTGATTACATAAATATCGTATGTCAGAAACTGAGATTAACATGGATTGATGATGGAAAAGGTGATCAAGATGCAACCCTTGGACCAGAAGATCTATTCCACTATATTTATGCCATATTCCATAGTGCAATATACCGTGATCGTTATATCGAATTTCTGGAGACTGATTACCCTCATATTCCACTAACAACTAATAAAACTTTATTTTTTTCTCTAATTCAGTTAGGTTCTGAATTGGTAGATTATCATCTTTTGAGACTTCCTGGTTCAGGAGGTGTTGGTGGAAATGGTGGATCAAAAAAACTAGCTCGTCCAAAAAGCGAAGGATTAAGCTTTCCTATTGATGGGAATAATGAGGTTGATGTTATTAGATATAATGCATCGAATGATGAAGAATTAGGCGAGGTATGGATTAATTCAAATCAAAAATTTATTGGAATCGATCAGGAAACATGGGATATGGAAATAGCAGGATATCATCCATTAGAGAACTGGCTTAAAGAACGAGAAAATCGTACTTTATCAATGAATGATATAGTCCATTTTATGCGAATGGTGATTTCCTTAAAAGAAACACGTCGTATTATAGATGAAATAGACGCAGCAATACCCAATTGGCCAATCGAATAACATCTCTATTGAAAGGTAATATACTGCGCAAGCAAGGAAATAATATACATTAGTTATCTTCTACACCACAAGCGCATCCCACAATCTAACCTATTGTGGTGTAGAGGATAATATTTGGCTTAATCAAATTAGCGAATTCAAAGTTGACTATTTTATACATTTAATATCTTGCTTATGCCAAAACCTTTTCAAACCATCCTCCCCGGAAAAAACGATGCGGCTGCTGAATTCGTTGGCCTTGCTTCGTATACTGCGTTGTCCAGATCGGCGCAAGCACGCCCGATTCGCGCACGTCGTCGATGGTCGCAATGAGGAGTTGACTGCCGGGCCAGCCGATTTCCCATGCATCGAGCACAGCGCGTTTCCGCCGTTCGTTCGGCACCGTAAAAGCAATCAATGGCCAGCTATAGCGCCCTTCCCAATAGCGTGATCGATATAATTCACGATACGAGTTGGCTTTGCCAGTAATGATACTCAGTTCCTCGGTGCCCCGATCGATTTCAATGGCATAGAGTTGATCGATCTGTCCTGGCTGTTGGCCAAGACCGAGCCATGGATACAACGATGACCGCTCACAATCGGGCAGTGTCGCATCAGCCCAGCGCCGCACCACGATAATGCCGTCGGCGCGTGGCCGCGCGGTTGGACCCAAATCCATCTCAATATAACTACTCATCCCCACAATTCCAGGAACATACGGTAGCGATTGAATCAAGCTGGTGATGACCTCGGCATATTCAATCTGGTGCTCAGCTTGATGTTGGGGATTGAACATCGTTGGAGCCAATCGTTCGCTCCCTTCTTCCAACAACGGAAAGGCCTGCTTGACGATTTCCCAGCCAAGCGGGGTGAGGCTATACAACCGGCCATGGCGCGTCCAGCCAATTGCACCACGCGGATCATAGCCATGCGATTGAAAGTGCTCACAGTAGGTCAGCAGCTTGGCATCAACCAGTTTGGCCAACGTGCGATTGACCGTTTGAATCGTCACGGTAAACGGATGGCCCCAGGCCGTGCGGAGGTGGCGCGAGAGCAATCGCCCGAGCCGAGCAATGAGTACAAGCACGTGCATCTCGATGGGATTCAAGCCAACGGGTGTATGGATAGTCATTCAATCACTCCTCACGACAAATTACGAAAGAACAAGCTTTTCTAAAAGTTTTTTCTTCTCAATTATTTCTAATTGTCGCTGTTGGAGGTGTACACGAATAGCATTTTGGGTCGATGAAGCAACGAAGGCTCGATAATATACGGATACACCAAACATTATTCCACTACCAAATAAGAAAGCAATAATACTGATGGTAAGAACGCTAGTTACTCCAACTGGTGATTGCTCTACAATACTGAAAAAAGAGAATATTTTATCGCCTGCGGCAAGAACACCAGCACCCATGGAAACAAGAATGCCCACAAGCGCAGCAACCGTCATTATTAGGCTAATGATGCTCACACTATGCATACGAGTTTCTCTTCGCTGAATGAGGAGATCTAAGGTTTGTTCCAACTGTATTGTCTCTATCGGATTCAATATTTCATTTAATTCGTCCTGCAAAAAAGTATAAATTTTTTCAACTGAATAATTATTTTTATTACTATTCATTTCAGCAATAGTAACAAAAATAAAATCCATACTTGTTATAAAGTATATACATATACTAATAAGTAATGAGACTATAAAACTTGATATTTCTATAAATATCAAACTAAATATTATAGGATTCATATTTTGAATGTTTATCAAAGAAAAACTGATAGACATTATGTAGAATAAATATAACTCTATAAGAAGAAATGATTTTATTGCTAATGATCTTTTTATAAAAGAGAAAATATGGTCTCTATAGTGTATAGGCTTGAATACCTTAAAGAAAGCTATTCCTATAGACACAAAGAAAAAGGTACCCACAAGTATATCTATATTAAAATTCTTGAAAATAGCTACAAATGAGGTTTGACGTGCTATTGAAAATGCCGAGAGTATCATTGCAATTACAAAAATCAAGGTATATATAATAATGAAATTACGCCCCTGACGAATTCCTCCTTTCCAGTCCTCATACATTTTTGAAATACCTTTTTCTACTTCGTTTTGAAACTGAATACAGAGTTCAAGATTTGTCGCCATAACGTCCTGCCCTTCATAAAACTATAGCGATCATACGCATGCGCTAATACATCGTTACACGCTTAATAGGTCTATCCTCTATTCAAAGCATCAAAGGTAGCTGCGCAGCCTGTTAAAGAATGTCGGCACGACCAAATAGCCAGTTTAGGCCATTCTAGTGGGCTATTTTCTACGTGGCGGTTTGTAGACCATCTGAACGCGATATGAATACGGTTTGAACACGATATGAATGGGCAAGAATGCCGCAAACATGCCGATCACTAAATGGCCGTGGCAGCGATATTAAGCAAGCCACGGCCTCGAATACTCGATTAAAGTCCACTGAGCCAGTATTCATCGGTTCGCACTGGTTCAGGTGGAACAGGACGCTGCCAGTCAGCTAACCGCCTAGCAAGAACACCATCACCCTCACCCATATATTCCCACCACGACGGCGCTCTAGGGGTGGAAAAGGCATGAATAAACACGGGGATGTGCGGTAAAACGAGCGCTGGCGGAACGGCCATGAGCGCAACCGTCCACAACTGGTGGGATTGTCCGTTAGCATCGACGACCGTTTCCGCAAGCAAGGTTTCGAGCGGCGTACTTTGGGGCACACGCAGATACAAACCAAGAAACGGGCAGACCAGCACACTACACAGTGCGCCGCACAGATAACGCGGTGGTTGCTGGACACGAATCAGAGCAGCATCCAGTTGCTGAAAAAGCGTCATCGTGGCGTGTTGGAGCAAGGGTGCAAGGTCGTGGGGCTGCATGCTGGGTGGCGACAGCGTAATTTGCACAGTATGCTGGCCGTTATTGGGCAAAGCCAACGTTTCGGTCAAGGTAATGGTCATGGGTATCGTGGTCATGAGCGAGATTCCTTTCTGCTTAAGCACCGAGATCAAGCACCTGCTTGACCTGGCGAATTTGAGTTAAACGGCGCGTGCGTTTGCCACCCAAGCTGTCAATAATTTCGTTGCCACTTTTGCCTGCAAGAACGAGCTTGGTAATCAGGATGACATCGGTCAGCATGGCCTCGTCAACCAGGTTCTCATCGCTAGTTCCCATGGTTCCAAGCGGGGAATCACCGGCTATATCGCCCATGGAATCGGGAACTTGCCAGAGGCGGCGCGGGTCAATCGGGCGAGTGGACAACATCCACGCGGGTTCACGATCGCACCAAAACCATTGACAATTCCATTCAATCGCTGCGGGCCACGGAGCGAGCAACGGCGACTTCATTTTCTCCAACGCTCGATCGCCAATGGCAATCCACAGCAGGTTATCGAGCGCTTCGCTATCGCCTTCAATGCCCAGCGGTTTGACCAAGGTGGTTTGGGTTACCAGAATCAGATGCATCCGATACTTAGCTGCTTGGCGCAGCATTTCGCCCACAAAGCGTTGGGCCACCGGCACTTTGGGTTTCGCTGCCGAGCCATCTTCACCATGCACCTTGCTCATCACATCGGGCGCTTCTTCCAACACCACCGTGATGGGGTCAAACGTTTCGACACCCGTGGCCGCAGCGGCCTTGCGTCGCCCCAGTTCGGCGAGCAGTGCTTTCATCACGCGATTGATCGCAGGATAGTCATAGACTTGCGGCAAACCACCATAGTCATTGGGTCGCGCATGGGAATTGAGAATCACCAGCTGGTGGCCCTCCAGGGCGCGTAAATAGGTCAACGCCATGCTCAGCACCGACTTACCTTGCCGCGAAGGGCCAGCAATCCCGATATGCGGACGCTTGGCCAAGGTGTCGAGCAACATGGGCCACGAATAGGTTGGCAAGTGTGCAACATCGGGTTCAACTGGTTCATCAACCACCGGTCGCGCCACGACCACTGTCCGCGCCGCAGCCGCAGAACGCGGGGCAGCGGGGGCAGCGGCAGGGCGGCGTTCGCTGGCCGGTGTGCGCGCGTGCCACCAGAGAAACGTCCCAACAAAACTACACGCAAAGAGAAAAATCAGCGGATATAGCCAAGGCGAATTAATATCCATGGGGATGCTCCTGTGGAGTGCGGCCAAAGGCCAAATATTCTGGCCACCGCGCCGAGACAATACCAAGGATGAGACCGGCTCCCCATGCCAGGGCAATGGCTGGCATGCCAGATGTCAGTTTGTAGGCGATGGGATAAAACAACCATTCGCACCACTTGTAGGCCGTAATCATGGCATCGGGAGCGAGGAAACACCCATAGCCCCACGCGGTTCGGCGCAAGGTATAGAGTTGGCCAAGGAAAAGAAAGAGCGCCAGCCCAAGACCCGCGAGGATGCCACGATAATCGCGAATACCCCAGAGCCAGTGTTGAAAGTCACTCAGCGTCGAGACCGTGGTGACAATGCTATTGCCCCAGCCCAACGTGCAGGCGATTCCTTTGACCAATTTGCGACTCGGTTCAAGGCGGCGAAGATCAAATAACACATTCGATGTGGTCATCGTGTTCTCCTTTGGTATACTAGCGCTGCATCACTTTCGTGTTCTCCGGTGATGCACGCCGCCGATGCTGATTTCATCGGCGGTTTGTGTGTCAAAAGAAGCGTGGTGGTTCCTAGACATCTTGATACTCGGGATCAGGCGGCAAATCGAGCGAATCGGGCAGCGGAACCGGAGTTTGTTCAACTGGTGGTGTACCACGGTTCAACCCATGGTCAACAACGGGTGCACTGCGGTTCAACCCATGGTCAACACTAGGGGAACGACTGTGCAACGCGTGTTCAACAGGTTTCATCAGGACTGCGAGTAAGGTGTCCCGCACGACGTGATCATCAAGCCGCGCAACGCTGGCCAACGCATCGGCAGTGAACAACTGGATGTCTTTGCCACAGGTATGCAGACCGATAATCACGAGGGCGCGGAGCACGGCAGACTCGTTGCCTAGGCTGGCAATCATCGCACTGAGCACGCTCGAGCTGCGGGTCGTCAGTCGTTCATCAAAACTCATTGGCCAAACTCCTCGTAGCGCCGCGCACGGCGGGCATAACCACGCGCGATCGCGGTTTGCGGATTGGGGGCAACGATCGTTTGGCGAAAACGCTGTTGAATCGCCTGAACCAGCATGGGCATTTCCGCACCACCCCCAGCCACGATAATCGCCGCCAGCTTCGCACCGCTGCCCCACGCCCGAACTAGCGCATCGGCGACTTGGTGGCCATTGGCCAACCATGGCCGATCCCAGCCGGTTGGCAGATCGCATTCCTCACCCGCGACCTCCACATAGCCAGCACGCACCGCGCGATCGACTTCGTGTAAGGTCAGATCAAGGTTGTAACGCCCACTAATTTTGGTTTGCAGCTGCTGGAGTGGATTGGCGCTTCCGAGTTCAAAGCTAATCGCACTTTCCGGCACAACATTCATCGCTTGCACAATGCAGGCATCGACGGTGTTATGGCCCAAGTCAATCACGCCAACGCGACTCAGCTCATAGCCGCTGCGGGCAATGGCTCCGCTCGGGTCGAGCAAGACCCCATACAACGCGCCGAGCGGTTCACTAATCACCCGAATACCGGTTTTGAGCGTCGTCCCGTGGTAATACTGGGTCACAACCGCATCCCGCAGCCGCGACCCCAAGGCCACCGCTAAGTCGCGTTCGCCGGACCAGGCGGCGGGCAGTCCGGTAACACATGCACCACCGCAGGGCTGCTTGAGGCGCTGTAAGGCTCCTTTGACGAGCGCAGGGATAATGTGGCGATCGTAGAGTCGTTGTTGCGAGCGGAGCGAGATCGGTGCGGGATGCAGCAAGGCATCCTCGCCCGTCCACCACAGCGTGCCGTGGACTTCAACCGTGGGCACATCGTGCAGATTGCCATCGGTGCTACTGGCCGGAGCCACCAGCGCAGGAAAGATAATGGTTTCTTCGTGATCGCCGGTATTGATCGTATATTTCACATAGCCATGGCCAATATTGGCCCCATGGGCAATAGCAGTCATAGAACACTCCTCTACGATGGATGGGCGTTGAATCCCATCCATCAAGAACACATCAGTGAATCGACCCGACGCAGCCTTAAGCAACCGATTGGATGGCACTGGTGGTGAGATCATGCGTCCACCAGTGATCAAGGTGCGTCGCAATCCACGACCGCAAATCCACGCCACACTGCACGGCCATCGTGCCAAAGTCGTGGGGATCGGGCCGCATGCGGGCAACCTCTTTGCCTTTGAAAATATCGAGCCAATACGCAGCGGCTTTATCACCGGCTGCATCGGCATCGGTTGCAATGAAGAGTGGCTGGCAGAGGCTGTACTGAACGAGCCAGCGAAAGCCACGACCTTGGGTGGTTCCAATCGCTGCCACCCCGCTGAGCGGCTGGCCATGGCGTTCAAATTGGCCAAGGGCTTGTTGGGCCACCAACGCATCGATGGGGCCTTCCACCAGAATGCCAGGGCGACCAGCGTGGAAGGTATCGATGCCATACGGCACATTGCTGCTTCCAGCAATCGTCACGTATTTCATACCCTCATCGCGGGGCGTGGTTTGGCGAATCGAGAGCTTCCAGAGCTGGCCATCACAAAACCATGGGATGACATAGCCAGCGGGCAACCACACGCCATCTTTATCGGGATCAGTCAATCCCCACTTGTGCAGTGGACGGTAGAGCGGCTTGGGGTTATAGCCAATTGCAGCGGTGCGAAGCGTGTGATCGGTCAGGCCACGCTGGTGTAAGTAGCTGCGTGGCGAGGACTGACTATCCCCATCCTTCCACAACATATCAACCGAGTAGCCAAGGAAACTCAGAGCGGCCTGCTGCCACGTCGCTGAGGGCGGCTCACAGGCATTCGGTGGCTCAGGATCAGGGACTGCTGCTGTAAGCGAAGTCGATTGGGTCAGCGTCAGCCCCAGTGTTGTAAAGACCCCTTTGATCAAGTTCTTCCAATCAGGATGATCCTTGGTAGGAATGCTGCCGTGGTCGCGCAGGAAAACAAAATCAACATCAGAGGCCCATGGCTGGCCATCGCGACAACTGCGACACCACCAGCGGCCACCATTGCTATCCCCATGTGGTTGCACCCGAAAGCGATCCTTGCCACCACAGAGCGGACAGGCTCCAGCCCATTCACCGCCATTGGTCGCGGCCACTTTGCGCAGGGCGGTGCGCTGGCCAACCAACGAAAGAAACGCATCGCCCGAAAGATGTTCAATCATTGAAACCTCCCAAGAGAAGTGTCATGAAGTGTCATAGAAGTGTCATGCTGCCTAAACTGTCGGTTTAGGGCTTTCCAATGGGATAAAACGGAGAAGTGTCATAGTGTCATAAGTGTCATGTATTTTTTCAGTCGTGTGGGTTCTCTCCAGCCTCGCGTACATGTTCCATATTAAATTGGACATGTCCCCTTATGACACTATGACACTTCTCAAGAAAGGCGCTCTGGGAGTGGATTTTTAGCGTCATAAACCGTTTATGACACTTCATGACACTTCTGACACTTCTCATGCGCTATATCTCCACAATTGCATCGTTCGACCATTGGCGGCTTTGGTCTCAAGCACGTCAATTTGGCCAGCGAGGCGTAAGACTTCTAAGATTTCGGTGATTTCTTTTTTGGATTGATTGGTCTGGCGACACAGATCGCGCACCGTCAATCCCGAAAGCGACTCTTTCAGAACGGCCAGCAGCTTATCGCCCAGCTTGGTTTCTTCACTCTGAATCCCATCGCTCCAAATGCGGTGCAAGTCGCTGCGCCAGCGCTCGACAATCGTGATCGCACGTTTGAGATGATCGAGCTGCATCACCACCGGTAATTCGGGGCAGTCCATCGCGGCCAGAATCATGGCCACCCGCAGGACGTGCCCAGGGAAACGGGCATAACTGGCATAGAGCGTGTCAGGTAGCCCATTGTTCGGCAGATCAAAGCGCAACACCTTGTCATAGCGCTTCCACAACGTCATCACGCCAGGCGCGAGCCGAATCGAACTGGGCGGATGCTCGTTATAAATCCGCACAAAGCGCTTGATATTCTCTTCCGGCACATCATCGACCAATTCGGCCTCTGGCTTCGGAAAGAGCGCATCGAGCGCCTGCAAGTCCTGAATCAAGCGTTCAGGCATCACCAGCTCGTCAGGAAACTCGGCATAGCATGGTGGGGCATCGGGAATCAGAATCGCGAAGCGACTCCACAACCCTTCGTCCCACAGCTTTTCGCTGCGCAAGTGATCTTCGATATTCTTGGGCGTGGTTGCGCCCAGAAACGAGAGACTGGCATCGCGAATCGTGGTGCGGCCATGGGTGATCGTTTCATGGGCCAAATACTCAGGGTTATCAAACAACTTGAGTAACAGCGAGAGCAGCTCGGCCATATACTCTTTTTTCATATCGCTGAACAAGAACCCTGCTTCGTCGAGTAGCCATGCCCGTTGAGCCGCTTGGGCACGGGCAAGCAGCCATTGCTCACGGTCATAATCACTGTAGCTGTCCAGCTTATCGGGAATGACGGTCGAAAACTGCTGAAGCAGCGACTGGGGCGTGCTTTTGTCGGGTAAGAGCAAGTGGCCAAGGCCAGCGCGCCGTAGCACCCGCTCGACAACCTTCATCGCGGTCGATTTGGCATAGCGCCCTGGTGGGGCAACAAATAGCGCATAAATATTCGGGTAATAGTAAGTTTCACCAATTTGGAGATACAACCGCCGCGCGATCACGGTGGCGGCAAGGAAGAGACCCGCCGCCTCATGGAAAATCGGTGGCGTGACCGGACTCGCTTGGCTGGCATAGTCGATAAATGTATCAAGCCACTGCCCACATACGCCCTGCTGCCGGATGGTTTTCGTAAGTTCACTCGGCAGCGGCGGCATAGTTCGTAAGACGGTTGGGGCAGGCTGGTCAACGAGCAAGGCCGCCACCCGACTATCCACCCGAATCGCGGTTTCCAGTGCGGTTTGCACGGCAGGCGCACCGCCATGCTCAAAGGCATACACTAAACTTTGCATCATGGCTAACCATTCGCCCCAATCACGGGTCAGGTCAATCGTCTGGCCTGCGAGCAACTGCTGCAGCGCAGTGCGCACCTGCACATAGAGTGGAGTTGTCATGTATCTATCCTCGGTGCTGCGGGAGGATACTCACCACAGCACACTACACTTACAAAACTGGGAAGGACTAGGATGCTGCCCCAATCACCGGCGGCGATTGGGGCACCTGATTACGTCGACTCTGGCGCTTTGTCTTCGCCTTGCGCTGCATCAATCAAGAGGCGTTGAATTCGTTCCTGGTTGGCCTCGATCTCTGCGAGCAGCAGGGCGATCTTGGTCAGGATAAGTTCGACGGCTTCGGGATTGTTCAAGTGGTAGCGTTGATGCACCACTTGGTTGAGCAACTCTTTGGCTCGGATAGCTTGCTTCGACGATTGCGCGGCGTTCGCCAGCGCTTCGAGTCGATGTTCGTTCACCACGTTCGGCCAACGCAGTCGTCGCCGTGGCATCCACATCCCTTTCTTGGTGGTCGCCATTCACGAGGTCAAAGACAACCGCACGGGTTTGCTGGCGACGTTTGATCATGCGCCAGACTTGCCACGTAATAATGACCCCACCACCAATGCCAAAGCTGGCGATGATCTGCTGCTCATACTGGGGCCAGCTGGCGTTCGGCGTAAGGCGGATGGCGATCCCTGCGGCAGTCACGCACAACAGGGTTCCGACAACCACTTCAATCCACGTCCAATCTGGTTCCAAGTAGTGCTTGTAATGCTCAAGCATCACGGCATACAGCATCGTGGCCATGGCCAAACCGATACCAATATTGATGGGCATAGATCCCCCTATCAGCAGGTTTTTTGTCAAAAACCTGCTGACTTTCTGTACACTTTTTCCCTTGTTTCTACCGGGATAGGTGGGCATACTGGAGGCTTATAAGCATGACTCCACCTTCTCGAGGAGGTTCACGCCTTGCCGATTTTGGGTCGCCTCATGGGATGAGAGTTGTGCATAGTGCAGAGACATTTGAATCGTTTCATGGCCCATCAATACCCGTAGACTTTCTGCATCAAGGCCTTTCTTGATCAGTTCGCGGGCGAAGGTGGCACGAAAGGAGTGAATCAAACGCCGCACATCATTGCGGATTTCCGCGTCGGAGGCTAAGCGATCGAAGCTCTGGTGTACGCCGCTAATCGTCAGCGTTTTTTGCTGGCGATGGCTGACAAACAACGCAGGGTTCGTATCCGTCCGACTGGCGATGTAGGTTCGAAGGACTTCTTGGGTCACGGATGAAATCCAGATATATCGATCCTTGCTGCCTTTGCCAAGAATCATGGCGCAGCCTTCCGAGTCAAAGCTGGTCCGACGGAGTTGAATCAGTTCACTGACCCGAACGCCGGTATCCAGTAAGACACAGAGCATGGCTTTTTCACGAAGCTCGGCAACCAGCAGGAGGCGCTTAATTTGATCCATCGTGTAATGGGCAGGTAAGCGCTTGGGTAATCGGGGTTTGAGTTTATCGGTATTTACTGGCTGAATATAGCCTTCTTCAGCAAGCCAGCGCACGAGGATGAGTGCATCGTTGAGATAGCTATAGTGGCTGGCAATGCTTAAGTTTTGTTGGGCTAAGTACGCACTGTAGGCCCGCAATAACGCCCGACTGAGCACCTGATTCGGTTGCTCAAGCACCCAAGCGCCAAAGCGTCCTAACCGAATTCGGTAGGTGGTGATGGTTGCAGGGCTGCGGCGTTCGGCGACTTTTGCGGACAAATATTCTTCAATCCATTGGCTAATCATACGAAATGACCTCGATCTATCGCGTTATCCCCGAAGGGATAGCGTGTGCGTTCGCAAATACTCGACTCGAGGCCGCGCGGAGCGGAAAGAGTATGTGATGGGATACCTCTGCAGGTGGTGCTAAAGGGGTATCTCATTACAGGTCTTCAGACACACTGCGTTAAGGGGTGCTTGCACAACCAGCAATGGCGGTCGCCATTTTTTGGGTATAGCAAAGCAACCTACACGTTTGGTATTGGCAAATGGCTTTGGCTAGGTTGATCTTCCAGAATTGGAAGCAACACAAAGCCAACCGTCATTCACCAATCGGTGTGAGGAAGACAGGAAACACACTGAGTCAAGGTCATTGGTATAACACTCATCCATCGTAACCTTGCTTTGTGTCGATGGAGAGTGATGATCGTCAATCTCCGAACGATCATCTTTATGTATTAGGAAATGCCGGAGCGCGTTAATGGTTGAAGGCCGCAAGCGGCGTTCAGGAATAGGGAAGTCGGTGGGCAGGATTCCCAAGACGACATATGGTAAGCTTCGTGGATTCAATGATCCTGAATGCCCATGAAGCGTGGTAGATAAGCAGCGTGTCTTTGCATCAGTCCTGCTTATCTAACAAGTGGCGTGTCTAGCATCAACCACTTGTATTGGGTTTCTAGCAACGAGTGCATGCCAGATCCAAGGGAAGGCTATTGCTTTAATAAAGCACCCGATAACAATAGCCATGTTGGAAAGCTCGATGTGTCGAGTCAAGTTCGGGGTTAGCGTACCATATGCCAACCATGCAGAACGTTAACGCTGTATAAGAAAATGCTTTTGTAGTGACAGTGCATTGCAGCAATGTGGTGTTGCTGGCGAGCAGAAGCCAATAATCCTCCTTCAAAGCAGCCTGGTGAAACAGGGTGCTTGCTTTGCATTTTAGGCAAACCTGTTAATCAATGGGTCCTAGGTTCGAGTCCTAGTCAGGGAGCCACTTCTTTTTACAACTTGATATTCCCTGATAGCTCAGTTGGTAGAGCGGTTGACTGTTAATCAGCATGTCCTAGGTTCGAGTCCTAGTCAGGGAGCCAAAAAGATCAACGCCCGCCTGAAATTTCAGCTGGGCGTTGATGATTTAAACCCATATGGTATCACTTAATAACTTCGCCACATCGCTGAACACCAATTAGCCAGCTGCCGATTGCGGTACACTATAACCCAGCATTATGCCCAATGATCAAAGATGCTAGGTTTTGCTGACGAGCGCTTAAAACCCTTGCTTCGCTGCATGGGCAATCGTCGGCTCGTACCAAGAAAGGATGTTATGAAGCAGGCTGTTGGTGATTCAGCTATTTCTACGCCGCCGCATCAAGCCGACCCATCGGCTCGCCGTCAACGTTGGTTTGGGATTGCGGCCATGCTGCTTTCGGCAACCGCCTTTGGCTGGCTCGGCGTATTTGCGCGGCTGGCCTACCAGGCTGGAGCCGAGCCGATTACGGTGTTATGTATGCGGTTTAGTATCGCCGCACTTGTTATGTTTGGGATTCTGCACGTGCGGGGCCAACGGCTGCCCCGTGGGAAAGTCCTCATTGGATTAATCCTCTTGGGAGGGATTGGCTATGTAGCTCAATCCATGGCCTATTTTGTGGCGCTTACCATGGCCTCGGCTGGCTTAGTCGCAGTCTTGCTGTATTTGTATCCAGGGCTTGTTACCTTATTGGCAGTCGTCTTTTTCAAGGAACGCCTGACTCCACGCATGGTTCTGGCCTTAGTGCTGGCCCTCATAGGCTCGGCTTTGGCAATTGGCCCAATTGGCGGCGGCAAGCCACTCGGCATCATTCTCGCCATCAGTGGAGCGGTGATCTATGCCATTTATATCACCGCTGGGAGCCAAATTACCGCTCGCGCTGGAGCAATCCCTTCATCGACCGTGATTATGAGTGCAGCAGCGGTCGTATATACAGGCATTATGCTGGCTCGCGGCCCGGTTTGGCCAGCGACCACAGGCGGTTGGCTGGCAATTGTGGGCATTGCTCTTGTTTCAACGGTGTTGGCAATTGTGATGTTCTTTGTGGGGATGGAACGGATTGGCCCAACCGCCGCCTCGACCATCTCGGCGTTGGAGCCGTTAGTCTCGGTTGGGGCGGCAGTTGTTGTGCTCCACGAGCCAATTAGCATTTGGCAACTTGCTGGTGGCCTGCTGATACTCACGGCAGTTGTGTTGTTAGCCCGAAGTTCATAGCGAGCACTGCTCCATACCTAAACCTTCAAGTATCAATGTTCTCAATAGGTTAAATGGCGAGCGATCGATAGCGAACCATCGATCGCTCTAGCAGTCATTTTAGAGCAGCATTATGCGCTAAGCTGCTACTGCACGTCACGCCCGACAAGCGGCAAATAGAGTTTCCAACTTGGCGGCGTTGTGGTTGGCGATGTGATGGTTACGGTTGTTGTTGGAGTGCTGGTTGGAGTGGTGGTAGTGGGCGTGGTTGATGGTGGAGTGCTGGTTGGAGTGGTGGTGGTTGGAGTCACGCTTGGTGGAGTGGTTGCTGTTGGCGTGATGGTTGCTGTCGGCGTAATTGTTACAATTGGCGTAATCGTTGCCGTTGGCGTGACGGTTGCTGTAATCGTTGCTGTTGGCGTAATTGTCACAATTGGCGTGACCGTTGCCGTTGGTGTAACAGTCGCCGTTGGTGTAACCGTTGCGGTTGGCGTGACGGTTGCGGTTGGTGTAATCGTTGCCGTTGGCGTGACGGTTGCCGTCGGTATGATCGTTGCGCTTGGCGTGACGGTTGCCGTTGGCACAGGAATGTCAGCAAACAAGATCATGTATAAGGCGCTATTGTCTCCAACTTGGCGTAAATCGTTTGCCAGGAAATTGAAGTCGGTTTGCCCATTAACATTGCGATAATAGCCATAAGTTGGAGCGCCTAACGGTACAGAACCAGCAGCAAAGGCAGGAGCACCTGTACCGCCACGAATTGCTGTAGTCAGGTTCGTCGTATCAACAAGGCCAGCACCGCTATCGCCACGAATATTAATCGTCACACCATGATTGCTGAGGCCACTCAGGGTCAGCGGGTTGGTCAACGGAATTGAGATATCGTAAAGTCCTCCCGCTACGAGGCTGCGACTCCCAAAATCAAAGCTTAGTAAGCCGCCAACAGGGCTTGTAAACACTGTTGTATTAGTAGCATTGAAACTATCCCAGAATTGAATCCGAACTTGGATATTGGTATAGGTAGTTGTGGAGAGCGAAACCAACCCAAACTGCAATGCAGTAATATCGCTTGCTGTTGCCAAATTGAATGGTTGCCCCATATAGGTATGGGGTGCGTTTGCAAAAGTAATAAAATCATCTGCCCCAGTGATTGTATCGAATATTGGAGTGATTACCTGCGGCAAACGAGCATTCGTCAGTAACGTGCCACTAGGCTTGAGTTGGCCCAGTGATGTGTCGAGCGCAGCTTCAGGCAAGCCTTGAGCTTGACGTGTAGCACTGGTTGTCGTTGGCGAAACTGCCAAGCTGGCAAGCAACGCTAACAGACACCCAACAGCACTCAGAATTCCCAACTGGCGATTGATTCGATCCATGGATACCTCCTGCATGTTACCTAGCTTCAACTGAAGCCACGTAACTAATTAGCAATGATGAGGCCATAGAGTCAATAGCATATGCGCAGCATAGACCATAAGTCCTTCTAGGAGGGCATCAATCCAACCAATTGGGCTGCTCGCGCTGAAGGTAAATCGATTCAAAATGATGATATGGTGCAATTGCAGTAGCCTTTACGATTACAATTTACCTAGTTGACATCCTATGTATGCCCCAATATAGTTAATAGTCAACATCCTTCAAGCTTTGGGGTAAATTTATGTATCAAATTGAAACCTTATATTTGCCAGATTCAATCAAAAGCAGTTATCAAAATGTCGAAAGTCAGCCACTTACTCAACTCGATAGCCTTTCAAGGGTTAATATTTTAGTTGGCGAAAATAATGCAGGTAAAAGTCGGTTTATGCGGTTATTGGCCGAAGAGTCTAATTTTAAACTAAAACATACTAAAATTAATGAATTCAACTACAAAATTGAACAAGAAATTAATAGATTAATTGATATATTTGATATTCATGAAGTTGATAGAATTGAGGCAATAACAAGGATTAATATAGAGAATTGTATTCATTATCTGAAGGAAATAAATAGTATTTATACAAATCCGAAATATACAACATACAATAATATTTTTAATATTATTGAGACCATAAAAAACGATAATAGAATATCTTCTATTGCAAATATAATTATAAATCTACTTAATCAAGTACAGATTAAGTTTAATAAAAATATATATATACCTACTCTTCGTAGTTTACGCCCTTTAGATAGTGAATATACGGATTTTTATCAAAATCAAACTATTGAGAGTTATTTTAAATCCGCAATTCATAAACCAGAAATTTATACAGGTTTAGGGATATATGCCAAACTAAGAATTTATCTACTTGGGGATAATGTAAAACGTAAAAAAATCAGAGAATATCAAGAATTTATTTCACATACTTTATTCGAAGACAAAGAAGTAACTTTGATTCCGAGAGATGAAGAAAAACATATTTTTGTAAAAATTGGTAATGAAAAAGAACGACCAATTTATGATCTTGGTGATGGAATTCAATCAGCAATCATTTTAACCTTTTTGCCATTTGTGAGCCTTGAAAATTGTATTTTCTTTATCGAAGAGCCAGAGCTTTTTCTACACCCAAGTATGCAGCGCAAAATTCTGGAGTTCTATCACTCGTTGGATCGTCATTTATTTTTTATGACAACTCACTCGAATCACTTGCTTGATATTACGATTGATATTCCTGAGATTTCAATCTATAACTTTCGAAAATCACTTACTAGTAGTGATGATGATGAAACACCTCATTTCATTGTTGAAAATGTTGATAACAATCAAACTAGTTCATTAGAATTATTGGGAGTACGAAATTCATCAGTCTTATTAGTCAATGCCACAATCTGGGTTGAAGGAATAACCGACCGTTGGTATTTACGTGAGATGCTCCAAATGTATATGGAGAGTCAAAAAGATTTGAAACAGTTTGTTGAAGATATGCATTATATGTTTGTTGAGTATGGCGGTGGAAATATTACTCATTTCTCATTTGTAGATATGGAAGATAAACTTATTACAATAGAACGACTATGTGCGAAAGCCTTTGTTATCATTGACCAAGATGGCGATGCTAAATTAAAACGTAAAGAAGAGCTTAAAGCTAAACTTGGCGATACTTTACTTATTTTACCTTGTCGGGAAATTGAAAATAGCCTACCATCCGAGGTCATTCGCTCAGTTGTAATTGAATATGAGACATCTATACAAAACCCAAACCCCGAAACAAATTCTTTTGTGTATGAGGATTACCAAAATGAATCGTTAGGGGAATTTATCGAAGATCATGTTATAAAAGGTGAGAAACATCGTCGAGGTTCTTATAAAGCTGATTCAGGAACTATTACCGATAAACTTGGTTTTTGTACAAAAGCCTTAGCATATTTGAAAAATCTTACATTCGATCAACTACCTTCTACAATTCAAAAAGAAATAGAGGGCATATATAAGTTTATTGCAAAGCTGAATCCTAGCTAAAGGTCTCACACTATGCAGCAACCTACGTGGCAGATTAATACTTATCAACAAAGATGGCATGTGCGTTGGCACCCAGCCGATAGCGAGCCAGCAGGCAAAGCTCATGGCTCAGCTGGTATTTGCCTCACGCCTGAACGCCACATTGTAGTGGTGAGCCAAAATGGGCGTGATTGGGATGTACCAGCTGGCCGCAGCGAGGCGGGCGAATCGTGGGCAGCAACCTTGCAGCGTGAGGTGGCCGAAGAAGCATGTGCGATAGTTCAAAGTGCCAGCTTATTGGGCTTTTGCCAAAGCCAATGTTTGGACGGGGCAGAACAAGGGCTAATCTTAGTGCGCGCATTTTGGTTGGCCCACGTTACAATCCAAGCATGGCAGCCTCAATTCGAAATGATCGAACGCCGGATTATTGCTCCAAGCCAAATTTGGAGCTACCTACCGCAGGCCTATCTACCAATCTATCGCCATGTATTGCAACTCGCCGCAGAATTCAGCTCGGCAACACAACAATCGCGAAGCTTATTTTCTAGCCCCGAAGCCCACAAAGGATAGGAACCGCGAAGAGCGCTAAGGACACGAAGATTATTTTCGCCACGAATTCCACGAATTGCACGAATCTATGATCACTAACCCAAAGCCACATTCCTCTACACCTCTGCTTAACATTGATCTATGAAGGCTCAGTTTTTAGCCACAGATTGTCACAGATTGTTTTGATTGCTGTTTCCCTAGCCCATAGCCCAGCCCCCAACAACCGATCCCCATCCCTTCTGACTTCTGACTTCTGACTTTTGATTTGGCATTTCATCCTTCATCCCTCATCCTTCATCCTTTCAAAATTGCCGCTTGACTCTATAGCATAGTATAGGGTTTATCCTAGGCAACAGAAAGGAATTGAGCGATGCAAATTGGCCAAGTAGCCCGCCGCTGTGGAGTAAGTGTCCAAACAGTCCGTTTGTATGAACGCATGAGCTTGATCGAAACCGCCCAACGCCGTGAATCAGGCTATCGCGATTATTCGAGCACAGTCATTGCGCGAATTTTGGCGATCAAGCAGGGCCAAGCGCTTGGCTTTAGCCTACGCGAGATGGGCATGTTTCTGCAACTCAGCCCACAAACCACAGATCAGCAGTTGATTGAGCAATTTGTTGGGCAAAAAATTAAGCAAATTGACCAGACGGTTCAACAATTTCAACGCTTGCGCTTGGCGCTCGAAGAATTTGCCACTCGTTCTGCCGATGACCCGGGTGAATGCCCAGTTATTTATGCCTTGGCCGAGATGGCCTGTGTACAAGGAGTTTCTGATGCGTAGAACAACGCAAAGTTTACGTTGGTTTGGGTGGTATGCGGTTAGTACAGGCTTGTTGGCGGCGCTCGCGCCAAATCTCATTTTGGGGCTTTTTGGCTTGCCAGCAACCAGCGAAGTTTGGCCACGGGTGGCGGGCATGCTGATTGGCTTTATCGGCATATTGCACATGAATGTTAGCCCAATCAATCTGCAACGCTATGCCTTAGCGACGGTGGTGTTAAGACTTAGCGTGCCATTGATCTTTGGTTGGTGGGTGCTGAGCGGGCTTGGCCCATGGCAGCTACTCTTTTTTGCTGGTGCTGATGTAGTTGGAGCGCTGGCGACGTTGTGGGGCTTGCGGGTTGATCAACAAACGGGCAATCCACGCCAAACTAGCGCAATTGCCCGCTAAAAAAGCTAATCGCGCACGTGACCAGCGCCACGCACAATCCATTTATACGAGGTCAATTCGCGCAAGGCCATCGGGCCACGAGCATGCAATTTTTGGGTGCTGATCGCAATTTCAGCGCCCAAACCCAATTGCGAGCCATCGGTGAAACGAGTTGAAGAATTGGCATAGACCACCGCCGAATCAACTTCATTCAAAAAGCGCTCGATTGCCATTGGATCTTGCGACAAAATCGTTTCTGAATGGTCGGTTCCATACTGATCAATATGCTCAAGCGCTTGATCAAGCCCATCAACTACCCGCACGGCCAAGATTAATGCAGAAAACTCTTGGCCAAAATCATCAGGCTGGGCCGCGACTAAATGCCACTCGCTGTTGCCAGCCTCGCGCAAAATCGCCAACGACTCGGGATCGCAGCGCAATTCGACCTTATGCTCTTGCAAGGCAGCACCCAAGCGCGGCAAGAGTTTGGCGGCAGCACTGCGTTCAATCAACAAGGTTTCAAGCGAATTGCAGACGCTTGGGCGTTGCACCTTCGCATTAACAATGATTGGCACAACTTGATCGAGCGGCGCAGTATGGTCAACATAGGCATGGCACACGCCAATCCCGCCAGTAATTACCGGAATCGTAGCAGTTTGGCGGCAAAACGCGTGCAAGCCCGAGCCACCACGCGGAATAATCATATCGACATAACGATCCAAGGTCAGCAAACCACGCACCAATTCACGATCAGGGTTATCGATCAATTGCAAGGCATCGGCGGGCAAATCGACGCGTTCTAAGGCGCGACGCAAGGCCTGCACCAACGCTGCTGCAGAACGGGTAATTTCCTTGCCACCACGCAAAATCACCGCGCTGCCAGCTTTGATGCACAAGGCGGCCACATCAGCGGTAACATTGGGCCGCGCCTCGTAGATGACGCCGACCACGCCCAGCGGCACACGGCGCTTTTCAATGCGCAAGCCATTGGGCAGCACGCCTTGCTCAAAAACCTCGCCAACAGGATCGGGTAACACCGCCACCGTGCGCACATCGTTGGCAATTGCTTCGAGCCGTTGTTCATTGAGTAATAAACGGTCAAGCAAAGCCGGAGTTAAGCCAGCCTCGCGCCCCAGCCGCATATCAGCAGCGTTAGCCGAAAGAATCGATTCGCGATCAAGGCTTAGTTCTTCGGCCATCGCCTCGACGGCTGCATTGCGTTGGGCCGTAGTTGTGCGGGCCAATAATCGGGCTGCCAGCTTTGCGCGCTGACCCATTGCCTCAAGCATTGTACACTCCTCATTGACTAGCCATCATAACTCGCCGAGTGGTGCTGCTGGATGATCTTCGCCTTCGAGATCGCCTTCGAGTTGCCAGCGAACTGCTGCATGCAAATGTACAGCATCGTTGTAGCCACCCAAAAACCAGCGCACCTGCCCACCCCGCTGATGCTGATACCAATGAGTCAAGGATGTATTGGTCACTTCTAGGTCAACATTCGGTTGCTCGCTGCGGGTATGTGGCCAAAAATAGCTTAATGATGATTCTATCACCCAACCATGGCAAACAATTACAATCGTTGCATCAGGATTTGCCTTCAGCACTCGTTCGAAATTGGTGTGAGTTCGTAGGCAAAAGCTTTGCCATGTCTCGCCACCTGGTGATAAGGGCTTACGCAAATCAAAATCAAATTTGCCATAGCGTTGATTATATTCTTTCCAGCTTAGGCCATCGGCCTCGCCAACATTGAACTCGCAAAATGTCTCATCATAAATCAAGGGTTGGGCAAACGCAGGCGCAATAATCTCGGCGGTTTGCATTGCCCGTGGCATCGTACTACAAATAAACAGATCGGGCACGATTTCGCGGGTCGCAATCAGCCGATCGCGCAAATGTTCAGCTTGTTGCACGCCCAAATCGGTCAAGCCCCGATCGCCTTTGATGCCACCAATAATTGGCTCGACATTCACCACAGCCTGCCCATGGCGTATCAAATACAGTTTAGCCATAAAACCCCACATAGAAAGGCAGAAGTCAAAAATCAAAAGTCAAAATGGCCTTTGCTATTAAACATAAAGCCAATCAGCATCCCAAATGAACTCAGAAGTCAAAAATCAAAAGTCAAAATAACGTATCGGTTGCTATTCAGTTAGCGGTAATCCTATCAACATTTTGAGAAATATCAAAGGACTAAGCATTTTTGCCTTTTGATTTCTGCCCTTTGACTTTAAAAGGCTACCATATCATCGCGGTGAATCACTTCATCGCCGTAGGAATAGCCGAGAATATGTTCGATGTCGCTGGTACGTGAGCCTTTGATTTGAGCAACTTCATGGGCGGCATATTGGCATAAACCACAGGCAATCGCCTGCCCATCGGGCGCGACAATCGCCACGGTCTGGCCACGGCGCCACTCGCCCTCGACCGCCACAATTCCTGCTGGCAACAGGCTGCGGCCTTGCTGAGTGAGGGCTTGCACCGCCCCAGCATCAACCGCAATATGCGCTTGGCGCACGCGCTCGGCCATAATCCAACGCTTGCGGCTCTCTAGGCGCGTACTCACAGGCCGAAAGCGCGTGCCAACATTCTCGCCAGCAGCTAAGCGCAACAGCACATCAGGCTCGTTGCCAGCAGCAATGATCATGCTTGTGCCAGCCCTGGTGGCCAATTCGGCAGCCTGAATTTTGGTAGCCATGCCACCAGTGCCTCGATGCGAGCCAGCCGCCCCAGCCAAGGCATAGATTTGTTCAGTAACCGCCGCCACATCGTCAATTAACTGGGCTTCGGGGTTATGGCGCGGATCAGCGCTATACAAGCCAGCAATATCGCTCAAAATAACCAAAAGCTGAGCGTCGACCAAATTTGCCACCAACGCTGAAAGTGTATCATTATCGCCAACCCGAATCTCATCAACCGCCACCGCATCGTTTTCGTTGATAATCGGCAGCACGCCAATTTCCAAGCAGGTTAATAAGGTTGCTCGGGCATTGAGGTAGCGCACCCGATCGCGCAAATCAGCGCGGGTCAGCAGGGTTTGGGCAACTGGCACATCGTAAATTTCAAATAATTGGCCATAAATGTGCATTAATCGGCCTTGCCCAACCGCCGCCAAGGCCTGTTTGTGGGTCAATTCGCGTCGCCGTTTGGGAAAACCCAAGCGCTCCCAGCCAGCCAAAACCGCCCCCGAGGAAACCAACACAACGTCGTGGCCAGCAGCGCGCAATTGGGCCATCTGGCGCGCCAAATCGACCATGCGCGGGCGATGCAAACGGTCGGTGCCATCGGTCAAAACGCTGGTGCCAAGTTTAATTACAATTCGCATAGCAAGCTCTATTCATCAAGATACCTATAAAAGCTATTTTAACGCCTAGCGTCAAATTGATTTTCACCAAACCCTAAAAAAAGCTGCATTTTGAAACCACGAAGCGCACGAAGGATAAGTTTTTAGCCACGAATTCCACGAATTCCACAAATGATCATTCTTTGAGCCACAGATTGCACAGATTATATTAATTCACTTCTTGCTCGCCCTAAGCCAAGAGCCCAAAGCTATATTTTTAGCCACAGATTGCACAGATTTGCTTGATTATATTTCGATATTCAATCATTTCATCGCTCATAATGCATCCTTCATCTTTGGTTTCTGCCTTTTGATTTTTGACTTCTGAATTTGCTCTATGCTCTATGTTCTATGTTCTTAAACGTTTGTAGGCCGTGGAGCATCAACACTCCACAGCCTACAAACGTTTACAGTTATGTCAAATGATTATTTTTTACCAACAGCTTGGGCATGGGTATGTTTGACCGCCAAAATTGCTTCAAGCTCGGCTTCTTTGCCTGGCAAGCCATGGCATGCTTTGAACTTCTTGCCGCTATCGCACGGGCAAGGGTCATTGCGTCCGATTTTGATAATAATTCGGCGGGCGGGAGCAGCTTGACCAGCAGCATTGCTGACGCGGCGTGCAGCGCCACCAACACCCCGTTTGGCTGGCTTGGGTGCTTCTTCAGTGGCGTTTTCTGAGCCACCAGCAGTTTGGGCCATTGCCAAACGAGCTTCCATTTCTAGCTCAACTTGGCGCAAGCGCACTTGCCAGTTGGCAGCATCGGTGAAGAAGTTGTAGACAATCCGGTTTTGAATATTGCCTTTGAGTTCATCGAACATCTTATAGGCTTCGCGTTTGAAGGCCACCAACGGATCTTGTTGGGCAATCGCGACGTTGCCAATCCCTTGGCGCAATTCATCAACCGCCGTCAGATAATCGATCCATTCGCGATCGATTGCGCCGAGCATTTCTTGGCGCTCGAAGTGGGCAAAGAAGGCTTCTGGGCCGCTAACCCCAGGAATTGGCTGCACGCCACGTTGCAACAAACCAGTGTATTGAGTTGCTAACTCTTGACCTAAGCGATTGTAGGCTTCTTCAACAACTTCGGTGGCAATTTCGCCAATTTCATCAGCTTGGCGGCCTTTGAAACGAGCAGCCAATTCAGCTTCTTGAGCCTTGAGTTGGGGCACAATCGCATACAACTGGCGCAAGAAGCCTTCCATATCTGGCTGATCAAGCTCTTTGTTATCAAGGAAGTCTTCGACATGGGCTTCGATTTCATCAACCACCATTTCAAGGATGCGGTCGCCCATATCTTCGCCACCAAGGATTGCATGGCGATCGGCGTAGATAACTTCGCGTTGTTTGTTCACCACGTCGTCGTATTCGACCACATGTTTACGGACATCGAAGTTATAGCCTTCAACCCGCGTTTGCGCGCTTTCGATTGCTTTATCGAGCAAGCCCGATTCGAGTGGCAATTCTTCCTCGCCATCAGACATGCGTTCCATTAAGCGCTTGATTGTGTCGATGCGTCCGAAGCGGGTCATCAACTCGTCTTCAAGCGAGATGAAGAAGCGCGATGAGCCAGGGTCGCCTTGACGGCCAGCTCGACCACGCAACTGATTGTCAATCCGGCGGGCTTCGTGGCGCTCAGTACCGATGATATGCAAGCCGCCAGCATCCATCACCGCTTTGCGTTCTGCTTCCACATCAGCTTTGGCTTTGGCAGTTGCTTCGGCTAATTGCTCAGGCGTAGCTTCGGTGATGGTTGTGCCAAGCGCTTTAAGATGCTCCTCGACCAAACCATCGGGATTGCCACCAAGCAAAATGTCGGTACCGCGACCAGCCATATTCGTTGCAATCGTAATTGCGCCAGTGCGGCCAGCTTGGGCCACAATATACGCTTCACGTTCGTGTTGCTTAGCGTTCAAGAGATAATGTTCAAGCCCTGATTGATTCAGCAAATTGCTGACAATTTCTGAGCTTTCAACCGAGGTTGTACCTACCAAGACTGGACGGCCAAGCTCGTGCATCTCTTTGATTTCGCGCAACACGGCGTTATATTTGGCTTTTTGGCTAGCATAAATATGGTCGCGATAATCTTCACGAATGACTTGGCGGTTGGTTGGGATAATCACCACTTCCAAATTGTAGATTTTGCTAAATTCTTCTGCTTCGGTGATTGCCGTCCCCGTCATACCGCCAAGTTTGTTGTACATGCGGAAGTAGTTTTGAAAGGTAATCGTTGCCAAGGTGACGTTTTCGCGCCGTACCTCGACCGATTCTTTGGCCTCAACCGCTTGGTGCAAGCCATCCGACCAGCGCCGACCAGGCATCGTCCGGCCAGTAAACTCATCGACAATCACGACTTCGCCATTTTGCACCACATAATCAACATCACGGTGGAAAACGTATTCGGCTTTGAGCGCGTTTTCCAAGTAGTGGGTTAATTCGAAGTTTTTGGCATCGTACATGTTCTCGCCTTCGGGCAAGTTGAGGCGTTTTTCCATCACCTCTAAGCCCGATTCGGTTAAGGTAATTGAGCGCGATTTTTCGTCGATCCAGTAATCGCCGTCGAAATCGTCTTTCAAGCCTTTGCGCACTTCATCAGGCGAGATGCTTGAGCGCTTGAGGCCACGCACCAATGAAGAAAAACGGCGATAGTTATCGCTGGATTCTTGGGCTGGGCCGGAGATAATCAACGGAGTTCGGGCTTCGTCGATCAAAATATTATCAACTTCGTCGACAATCGCATAGTGCAATTCACGCTGCACACATTGATCTTTGTGCTGCACCATGTTATCGCGCAGATAATCGAAGCCATATTCGTTGTTCGTGCCGTAGGTCATATCGGCCATATAGGCTTCGCGACGTGAGCAAGGCCGCCAGTGGACCAAACGGCTATCATCTTGCTTGGCGTTGGGATCGATATAATTGGGGTCGTAAATTGCTGAATAATCGTGGGCGATATAGCCAGTGCTCATGCCAAGGCTATGGAAAATTGGCCCCATCCAACCACCACCAACTTTGGCGAGGTAGTCGTTGACCGTGACTAAGTGTGCGCCACGGCCTGGAATTGCATTGAGAAACAAGGGCAAGGAAGCCACAAGGGTTTTACCTTCACCAGTTTTCATTTCCGCAATTCGGCCTTCGTGCAGCACAATCCCGCCGATCATCTGGACATCGTAGTGACGTTGGCCAATGACCCTGCTTGAGGCTTCGCGCACGAGGGCAAACGCTTCGGGCAACAATTCATCAAGTGCTGAATCTTCGATAATCCGTAATTCTTTTTGATACTCTTTTTCGACGGTTGAATCGTGGCGATTTTCGTCAGCGTAGCGATCGTCGAGCGCTTCACGATCCGCTTTGGTAAGCTCTGCGAACCGTGTGCGTAATTCAGCCGTTTTTTCACGGAGTTGTTCATCGCTAAGAGCCTTGAATGTTGGCTCAAGGGCATTAATTTCATCTAAGGTTGGCTGCATTTTCTTCACAACCTTAGCGTTGGGGTCGCCCAGTAGTTTCCCAAGCCATTTAAACATGTGGTACCTCGTGGTGTCTGAATATCGGCAGCACGGCTGCATCGCTAGATTATACCACGCAGCTTTGGCGCTTTGAATGGCTTAAAAGCTGCTTAAACGAAATGTTAACGCACTGCCAATAATCGTCGATCTTCGCGATTAAGCAGCTGTTGAAACTTACCAAGAAAGCGTCCGAGCTGGGGATCGCTGCGTTCCAACGGTACGTCAGCAAGCGCAAACCAACGAATTTGGGCGAATTCAGCCTGATCGTAATGCAATGCTTGTTGCGAATCGGCCTGCACCACATACCACAACGAAACATCAATATGGCCTGCGGTCAGGCCAACGGTTTCAGTTACGGTAATAAAGCATGGCTCCGGCCAATAAAACTGCGCTTCAATCCCCAATTCTTCGTAGATTTCGCGGCTGACGGTGCTGGCTGGATGTTCATCTGGCTCAACATGACCACCGCAAGGCAACCACAACTGAGCATTACGATGATCAACCAATAATATCTGGGCGGTCGCAGGATCATAGACCACAATATAAGAAACTAAGTGCATCGAGGGCGTAGCAGGCTTGGCGGTTCGAAACAACGGCGCATCACTATCGATCCAGGCCAAGGTTTCGTTACAATCTGCTTGCTCGCGTAAATCCAAGGGGGCAATTTGGGTCACTAAACTACGAATCGTCGAACGCATAACTTCCTCCAACTATCAATTCTCGGTTTGAACCACGAACGACACGAAGAACGGAAACCACGAAGGACACGAAGAGCATGAAGACTGTTTTTAGCCGCAGATGCTTATGTTCTCAGCTCTCTGTTCTTGAATTCATCCCTCATAATTCATAATCCATCCTTCGGTTGCTCTGCGCCTCTGCGTTAAAATCCGATCCCCAATTTTTAGCCACAGATTGCACAGATTGGCTCACATTATTATGTTCCCATAGCCAATAGCCAACAGCCCATAGCCATCCTTTTCTATGTTCTCTGCTCTCTGTTCTATGTTCTCGTTTCATCCTTTCAAGGCTTCGATGCTACCAACCAGCAAGGGTACGCTATCGTTGATAAAACTTTCGAGGTTTTGGCAGCGGTCGCTATAGAGCCAGCGGGCGGCCAAGGCATACACCGACCAACTGAGCATGGTCGCCAAAAGTTGGCGTTGCATGGCAGGCACGCTGCGCAAGGGCGAATAATGATCAAGCCATGTTTGAATGTGTTGCTCTAACATGCGTTTAATCTGGTTTTCAGCCAACGAATCAAAAAAGCGATGATACTGATTGCACTGGCCATGGACCATAGCCCAATGGTCAGCGATTGCCCACAGCAAGGCCTGCATATAGCGGGTTGGCGTGTCGGGATAATGCTGCATGCGCCGATCAAGGAACATCATAAAGCCATCGCGAATTAATTCATCAACCAAGGCATATTTATCGCTGAAATGGGCATAGAAGGTTGCCCGATTAATCGTCGCCGCTTCGGCAATCTCATTAACTGTTACTTCCTCGAAGGTACGGGTGCGCAAGAGCTGAATCAAGGCATCAAGAATTAATTTGCGGGTGCGTTTGGCGCGCGGGTCAATTTTTACAGCGTTTCCCAACATTTTAGCTCCTTATGTTGCCTAAGCAACACATTTTCGTTTTTGCTGGTTGACACTATAGCACGAGTTCTCTATGCTATTCAACAGATGTCAATTAAACAACGAGTGTTGTTTAGCTTTCAATCAAATTAGTGAGGTTTTTAATCATGGCTCATACTCAAGGTTTGGTCGCGATCACCGGTGCAGCAGGTCAATTAGGGCGCTTAGTGTTGCAACATGTGCTCGAACACGTTGGGGCACATCAAGTTGTGGCAATCACCCGTGATCCAGCCAAATTAGCCGATGTTGCCGCCCAAGGCGTCAAAGTTGCCGCTGGCGATTTCAACGATCCAGCAAGTTTGACTGCTGCCTTGGCCGGAGTCGAACGAGTGTTGCTTATCAGCATCGATGTTGTTGGCAGCGAACGGGTACGTTTGCAAAACGATGCGGTCAAGGCAATCGCCGAGGCTGGCGTAAAACACATCGTCTATACTTCGGCAATTAATCCAGCAGAAGCCCCAATGGAGTTCATTCGCGAACACGCTGCGACCGAGGAAGCAATTAAGGCCAGTGGTTTGAGCTACAGCTTCTTGCGCAATAACTTCTATTTTGAGACGATCACCGATAAGGTGAAAGGTGCCTTGGCAAGTGGCGCCATTGCTGCCGCCGCAGGCGATGCTGCTGCTGGCTTAGTTGCCCGCGCCGATTGTGCCGCTGCCGCCGCTGCCGCCTTGGTCAGCGCTAGCACCGCTTCAGAAGTGTACAACATTACTGGCCCAGTGAGCTTAACCCACAAAGCAATCGCCGAAACCGTCGCCGAATTCGCAGGCCGCGAGGTGGTTTATCAGCCAATCGATGCAGCCAGTGCCCAACAACAACTTGAGCACTATGGCCTGCCAGCGCCAGTTGCCGGTTTTGTCGTCGCCATCGATCACGATTTGATCGGCTCAAGCGCGTTGGATGTTGTGAGCAACGACGTTGAGCGCTTGACTGGCAAGCCAGCTCAATCGTTGGCCGAATATCTTAACGCGAATCGCGCGTTGTTTAGCTAAGATTAGATTATTCCCTAGCCATAGTTGGGTCACAGTATCCGGAAGGATGGTTAATCACCACCCTTCCGTCCCGCCTCAAGGCGGGAGACGCAGGGGGTTTTCATCCCCCTGCACCCCCTAAAATCGGATATATAGATTGCCTAAATTCTTTCTATATCCCGCTACATATTTACCAACAGGTTCACCCACCATACTGAGCAAACAAATTAGCTATTTACTAGTGGTTGGGTTATGAATTGGCAAGCCAACGACGTTGCCCCACTCAGTCCATGAGCCGTCGTAATTGCGCACGTTTTTGTAGCCTAGCAATTCGTGCAGCACAAACCACGTTAGCGATGAGCGCTCGCCAATTCTGCAATAAACCACGGTATCGCTTTCGGGCGTAACCCCAACCTCGCCATACAATTGGCGAATTTCGTCGGCGCTCTTGAAGGTGCCATCGTCGTTAACTGCTTTGGCCCAAGGCACATTGACCGCGCCTGGAATATGGCCGCCGCGCACAGCACCCTCTTGGGGATATTCGGGCATGTGCAATTTTTTGCCAGTAAATTCATCGGGCGAACGCACATCGACCAAACTATGGCCAGCTGGCAAGTCAATTGCGGTTTGGCGAGCATTTGGGCGGCCAATATGGGCCAATACATCATCGCGGAAAGCACGAATTTCGGGCTTTGGTTCGCCCACAACATACTGAGTTGGCTCGAAGCTTGGCACAACCCGCGTCAATTCGCGGCCTTCGTCAATCCATTTTTTGCGGCCACCGTTCATAATTTTGAGCTTTTCGTGGCCAAGCAATTGGAAAACCCAATAGGCATAGCAGGCCCACCAATTATTTTTATCGCCATAAAAAACGATCGTCGTGTCATTACTAATGCCAAAACGGCTCATCAGCGCAGCAAAGGCATCGCCATCAATATAATCGCGAATCTGCACATCATTTAAATCATCTTGCCAATTGATTTTGACCGCGTTGGCGATATGGCCCATTTCGTAGAGCAAAATATCTTCATCAGACTCAACCAAGCGCACATCTGCATCGTTCAAATGTTCGGCAACCCAATCTGTGCTCACCAAGACCTCAGGATTCACATAATCGCTCATCGATTGCTCCTTTATTGAGATTAATATTTAAGCTTCAAGCAAAATTTGATCGCCTTCAATTTTAAGGCTATAGACCTTCAATGGTTCGGTCGCTGGCAACGATCGCGGGCGACCACTAGCCAAATCAAAACGTGCGCCATGCAACGGACATTCGATTGTGCAATCATCAACATCCAACTCGCCCTCGTGCAATTCGGCATAGGCATGGGTGCAAATGTTGCTGGTGGCAAAATATTGGCTGCCACAGCGAAAAATCCCAACTTGCTCGCCAGCAAAATCAATTTGAATCGCTGGCGTGTCGGCCAAATCGTGCAGCGTTGCAACAACGTGAAAGCTCATCATTATTCCTTAATTTATTAACTAAATTGATTAACAATAATCTGACATAGAAAACGCCGAGGACGCAGTGGTTGCGCCTCGGCGTTGGTAGGCCAAGCCTAGCCGACCGAACCTTCCATTTCCATTTGGATCAAGCGGTTCAATTCGACCGCGTATTCCATGGGCAATTCGCGGGTAAATGGCTCCATAAAGCCCAGCACAATCATCGAAAGTGCTTCGGCTTCGTCGAGGCCACGGCTCATCAGATAGAACAATTGCTCTTCACCGATTTTGCCGACGGTTGCTTCGTGGGCCACGGTCGCTGAATCTTCCTCGATCTCGATGTACGGAATCGTATCCGAGGCTGAGCGATCGTCGAGAATCAAGGCATCACAGACCACATTGATTTTGGCGTTGTGGGCGCCGCGTTGAACTTTGGCCAAGCCACGATAGGTCGTGCGACCGCCGTTCTTCGAGACTGATTTGTTGGTGATGCGGCTGGTGGTGTCGGGAGCGCCGTGCACCATTTTGGCCCCAGCATCTTGATGTTGGCCTTCGCCAGCATAAGCGACTGAAAGCACCTCGCCCTTTGCGCCGCGACCCATCATATAAACTGCGGGATACTTCATGGTCAACTTCGAGCCAATGTTACCATCGACCCATTCCATTGAGGCATCTTCGTAGGCAACAGCGCGTTTGGTCACCAAATTGAAAATATTATTGGCCCAGTTTTGAATCGTGGTATAGCGGCATTTGCCACCTTTTTTGATGATAATTTCAACGACTGCTGAGTGCAGCGAGTTGGTGCTGTAAACTGGCGCAGTACAACCTTCGATATAGTGAACTTCTGCGCCTTCGTCGACGATAATCAAGGTGCGTTCGAACTGGCCCATGTTTTCAGCGTTGATGCGGAAATAGGCTTGCAATGGAATATCGACCTTGACACCCTTGGGCACGTACACGAACGAGCCACCAGACCAAACTGCTGTGTTCAAGGCAGCAAATTTGTTATCTGCTGAAGGAATGATCGTGCCGAAATATTCCTTGAACAACTCTGGATACTCTTTCAAACCAGTGTCGGTATCAAGGAAGATCACGCCCAGTTTTTCCCACTCTTCGCGCAATGAGTGGTAGACAACTTCTGATTCGTATTGAGCGCCAACGCCAGCCAAGAACTTGCGTTCAGCTTCAGGAATACCCAATTTTTCAAAGGTATTCTTGATATTTTCTGGCACATCGTCCCAGCTATTTTCGGCGCGTTCGCCAGGCCGCACATAGTAGTGAATATCTTGGAAATCCAACTCAGCCAAGCGTGGGTTGGCCCACACGCCACTGACTGGCAGTGGTTTTTTATGGAAAATTTCCAGCGCCTTCAAGCGGCGTTGCAACATCCATTCAGGTTCGCCCTTCATTTCCGAGATCGTGCGCACAATATCGGCATTCAGACCTTTTGAAGATTTGAATGTATAGTTCTCTTCGTCGCGAAAGCCGTACTTCGAGTAATCAAACTCGATCTCGTTTTGTGCAGGGTTGGACATGCCCTGAGCCTCCTATAGTGTGATCACGAATAAGTGATGAGATTACTTGATTCAGAATCTTGCAATTCTGTTTCTAAATGCTGCCATTCGTTAGCAGAAAATTCAGCTAGTGCCGTAGCAATTGATTGTTCATAGCGCTGCTTACGCAATCGTTCGAACAAGGCATAGATTGCCCAGAAAGCGAATCCGACTCCATCCAACTTAATCAATCGGATAATACTAATTAGTGCTGGATGTCGAACAGACTTGATCAAAGGCTATCCTCATCGTCGTCAACCAGATTGACCCCGTAGAGCCCAGCTTTGAGTGTTTTGAGCGAGAGCAAGGCACACTTGAGCCGCACAGGCCCAATCGGTATCCCCAATAAATCGAGGATGGTTTGTTTATCAAAAGCTTTGGCTTCATCAACGCTTTTGCCAGCAAGTTCTTCGCTGAGCATCGAGGCTGAAGCTTGGCTGATTGCGCAGCCTTTGCCTTTAAATTTTACATCAACAATCCGCTCATTTTCGACCAACAAATAAATGCTGAGTTGATCGCCACACAACGGATTGTGTTCGTGTTGCACAATCGTTGCTTGCTCGATCTCGCCGTAATTTCGCGGATGACGATAATGATCTAATATATTTTCACGATATAAATCGTCCACAAGGCCTCACAGTTGGAAGGTATCGCGAGCCAAAACCAAGGCTTCGGCCAAACGATCAATTTCTTCCTCAAGCGTGTATAGGTAGAATGATGCGCGTACCGTTGCTGGCACGCCAAAAATATCGTGCAACGGATGGGTACAATGATGCCCAGCCCGCACTGCAATCCCTTGGGTATCGAGAATCGCCGCCACATCATGGGCATGCACGCCTGCAAGGGTAAAGCTCAACAAGCCACCGCGCTCAGCAGCAGGCGGACCAAAAATAGTCAGCCCATCGATGGCACTGAGTTTATCCCAAGCGTAATGGGTCAACTGGCGTTCGCGCTCGTGAATCGCCTGCATCCCAAGTTCATTCAAGAAGTCAATCGCCGCGCCAAGGCCAATCGCCTCGGCAATCGCTGGCGTGCCTGCCTCGAATTTCCATGGAAGATCGTTCCATGAGCTTTCGCGTAGCCCGACCCGTTTGATCATATCGCCGCCACCCATAAACGGCGGCATGGCTTCAAGCAATTCGCGCCGCGCCCAGAGCACGCCAATGCCAGTAGGGCCGCACATTTTATGCCCCGAGAAGGCCAGGAAATCGCAGCCAAGCGCTTGCACATTGATGGGAAGATGTGGCACACTTTGCGCCCCATCCAGCAGTACCAAGGCTCCAACCTGCTTGGCCGCCGCAATCACCTGTTCAACCGGATTGATCGTGCCCAGTACATTCGACATGTGGGTCATGGCAACCAATTTGGTGCGTTTAGTCAATAGTTGATCAAGGTTGCCGAGATCAAGTCGGCCTTGCGCATCAAGCTCGATAAAATCAAGCTCCACACCAATTTGGGCTGCTAGCAATTGCCATGGCACTAAATTCGAATGATGTTCGCTGACTGTGAGCAAAATTCGATCGCCCGCTTGCAAATTAGCACGGCCCCAGCTTTGGGCAACCAAGTTAATCGCTTCGGTCGCGTTGCGAGTAAAAATAATTTCTTTAGTCGATTTAGCGCCGATAAAGCGGCCAATCGTGCGGCGCGTGCCTTCATAGGCTTCGGTGGCGGCTTCGCTAATCTGATACACACCTCGATGAACATTCGCATTAATCGTGCGATAATAGCGATCCATCGCGTCAAGCACTGCTAGCGGCTTTTGGGCAGTTGCGGTGCTATCCAAGTAGGCTAGGCGATGGCCGTTAATCGATTGATCCAAGAGCGGAAATTGCTCGCGAATGGCGTTAACATCAAGGGTTGTTTGTACAGACATAACTCACCAATATCCGATCGACAAAGAATTGCTTTTTGATCCACGAAGGACACGAAGAGCACGAAGAATAGAAACCGCGAAGGACGCGAAGATCGCTAAGTATCGTTACTCAAAATTAAGCGTTTCCATTCCAGTGTTGGCCGACTATGAAAATTCATTAAGATCCCTAGCGGTTTATGCGTCGCCTTGAGATAATTTAATAATTGAGCATGTTCAACCGATGTTAATTGTTGAATTGCCTTTATTTCAACAATAATCTGGTCGAAGCAAACCAAATCGGCAATATAGAGTTTATTTAAGATCGTTTGTTTATAGCGAATTGGCAATGGCTGTTGACGTATAAAAGGAATTTGACGTTGAGTGAATTCGAATTCAAGTGCCTCTTGATAGACAGCTTCTAGAAATCCGCTACCCAACTCACGATGTACTTCAATCGCCGCTCCAACTACTGCGAATGCTTCATCAGCTAACAATAAAGGCATAATTGTTTCTCCAAAATGAGTCAATGGATATCATTAGATACCTTTGTTATTCATTTTTGGCGAATCAATTCTGATCTTATAACTTATCAACCTTAGCGTTCTTCGTGCTCTTCGTGGTTTCAATCTTATACATTGACTGAAACCACGAAGATTTTTGATACTTAGACTTTTTCGGCGACGATGGTTTCGACCCGTTCGCGCACAGCTTCATCAGGAATCATATCGATGATTTCGCCGACAAAGCCCAAGACGATTGTTCGTTTGGCTTCAGCAAACGGCAAACCGCGCGATTGCAGATAGAACAACTGCTCTTCGTCGATTTGACCGCTAGTTGAGCCGTGGCCTGCCTTAACTTCATTGGCATCAATCTCCAAGCCTGGAATTGAATCCGAGCGTGAAGTTTTGCTCAAGTGCAAGGCATTTTCGCGCAAGTCGGAGTTGGTGCCTTGGCCAGTAGCCGGAATTTTGACCATGCCATCGAAAACGGCATAGGCTTCATCATCGACCACGGTTTTGAAGTTGATTTGGCCTTCGGTATTCAAGCCAATGTGATTGAGTTTGGGCGCAACCAGCAAGTTTTGCTTACCATTGCCATACAACAAACCATTCCAATTGACGCTTGAGCCGTTGCCACTCAAATTGGCTTCCAAGGTAACGTGCTGCACGGCGCTGCCAACCACCACGTTCAACCATTCTGCTTGGGCATCGCGGTTGATGCGAATTTGTTGGCTGCCGAGCACATAAACATTGTTGTTCAAGGTTTGTACGCTGCTGAAATTAACTTGGCCACCATCGCCAACCTCGATTTCAACCCCGGTCAAGACCACTGCACTCGCATCAAAATCAGCTGAGCTAATTTCTTCGATCACGTTGATCGAGCTATGGCGCTCGGTCACGATCAGCGTGCGAGGAGCGACAATTGTGCCAGCCTTGGCGACGTGATAGCGAATCCGCACCAATTCTTCGACTGCAACATCTTTGGCAACGTGGATAAAAAGCCCACCGTTGACCAAAGCATTATTGAGCGCTGAATAGGGATCGCGGCTGGTTTGCACGGCGCTACCAAGCACCCGTTGCACCAACTCGGCGTGGCTTTGAATCGCTTCGGCTAAAGGCAAAATCGTTACGCCTTCAGCGCCAGCAAATTCAACCGAAACTTCGGCCTCAGCCAGCGTGTAATCAGCGATATTGAAGCCCTTCAAATTGGTTCGGCGCCAATCTGGTTGCTCGGCGGTTTCGAATGCTTGCCATGCTTCGCGACGGCGGCTAGTCAGCCATTCTGGCTCGTTGCGGCTGGCCAGCAAGGCCTCAAATTGCGCCACATCAAAAGTAGATTGCAAATTAGCTGGCATTGCCAAACACTTCCTCTCGAATGAAATCGTAGCCTTTTTCTTCGAGTTCCAAAGCCATTTCTGGGCCACCTTCGCGCACGATTTGGCCGTTCATCAAAACGTGCACATAATCAGGCTTGATGTAGTTGAGCAAGCGTTGGTAGTGGGTGATGACCAACACGCCAAGTTCAGGCTTTTCGGCTTTAACTTTGTTGACACCTTCGGCCACAATTTTCAATGCGTCGATGTCAAGCCCTGAATCGGTTTCATCCATGATCGAGATTGAAGGCTGCAACATGGCCATTTGCAAAATTTCGAGCCGTTTCTTTTCGCCACCAGAGAAACCTTCGTTCAAATAGCGACGGGCAAAATCAGGCGCCATTTCCAACATATCCATGCGCGATTTGATCACTTTGCGATATTCGGCCATTGGAATGGCGGTCGACTTTGGATCAACGCCTTCTTGAGCGCGATGGGCGTTCAAGGCAGCGCGCAAGAAGTTGGCAACGGTTACACCAGCTACCGCAACGGGATATTGGAATGCAAGGAACAAGCCCAATTTTGAACGATCGTTTGGTTCGAGATCAAGCACATCTTGGCCTTTGTACCAAACTTCGCCTTCAGTCACTTCATAGCGTGGGTGACCAGCGAGGGTATACGCCAAGGTTGACTTGCCTGAGCCATTTGGCCCCATGATGGCGTGAATTTTGCCTTCTTCGATGGTCAGATTAATACCTTTGAGAATTTCTTTGCCATCGACCGCAACGTGCAAGTTGCGAATGACCAAATTGTTGGCGCTCATGACACTCCTATTCAAGATTGCTATTCAAGACAACAGCATGGCATGCCCTTGCATTACCAGCCGCCAAAGAACTTAGTTATGCTTCTCAATCCCAATCTCATCGGCCTTAATCACAAAGTGACAGCCGTTATGACCTTCGACCATGCGGCGTTGAATTTCAACTTCATGGCCGAGTGCAGTTTCCATCATTTGGCGTTCCATGCTACACAAACTATCGTGAGTTTGCGCGACCTCAAAATAGGGGCAGGCATACTCACTCACCACCCAACCACCACCAGGCGATTCGGCGACATTAATCGACATCCCTTTGCGGTTCATCGTGTAGACAAATTGCATCAAGCGCTCACGCAAGGCCACATTGGCTGGATGATCGCCCGTGTAGAGCGTTGCCAAACGGGTGCCAACCCGACTGAGCAATTGAGCCATGCCCTCTGGGCCTTCAGTCGCTAAAATTTCTTCGAGCAACACATTGAGCAACACATCGTAGCCCTTGGGAAAGAGCGATTGGGCCTTGGCAGTTAGGGTGTAGCGATAGGAAGGCCGGCCTGGGCCTTGGCGAATCTTGCTTGGCGTAATGAGGCCTTGGTTGGTGAGATGAGTTAGTTGCTCGCGCACCGCAGTTGTGCTCACAGCCAGCGCATCTTCCAATTCCTTGACAGTCGCTGAACCTTTACGCTGAATGTAGCTCACAATATCGCCGGCGGGCGTTCCTTCTCGGATACCAAACACGGTCATAGATACCTCGCATGTTGCCTTGACCATACCGTTGCATGGTTCGTTATTGAGAATGATTATAAATCGATAATCATTTTCTGTCAATAAAATCGGAAAAAACTGTGTTTATTCATACTTTAGGCCTGTTTTAAACCAAAACAAGCCCGTTTTAGGGCAGATTTGGGGCAATAACCATACCAATGAGTGCTCAATGCAGCATAGGCGGCTGCAAAAACGTTGATGAGAAGTTGATTAAGCAGCCAATAGTTCTTGGTGCAAGCGTTGGAGTTGGGCTAAAGTCCGTTGAGTACGGGGGTGTTGTTCGCCAAAACGGGCTAAATCGCCTTGCAAACGCACCTCGACAGTTTGCAAATTGCGGCGCCGATTGAGCCAGCGTTGATAGTGAGCGGTGGCTTGGCGATAGACAGCTTGGGCTTGAGCAAGCACAGGATTACCATACATCGCGCCAATCAAGCACCACAAATGTTTATCGCTGGCCAAAGGGCGCAGATTGGCTGGGTTATGCCTCCATGCTTTGAGCAAACGGGTATTGGCGTTGACCGCACTACGAATTTGGTCGGCCTCGCTTGAAGAATATTGTTCAGCAAACCATTGCAATACTGCTTCGATTCCCGTTACTGGATGCATTGCAGACCTCCTAACCAATGTTGGCTTGAGCATAGCAGCACCTTGTGACAACAACTGTCACAAGGTTTTGTCACAATTTCGATTCAGGGGTATAGTTGCGCTCTATTGAAGGCTTGCTGTTGAAAGGAAGATCGACATGGTTTGGTTGAGGGTCGCCCTTGTTGGGCTGATGCTAGCGCTGTTGCTGGGAAGTATCCCACAAACCCAAGCTGCGAACCCAGACTCTACAGAACGAATTTTTGGCGAAGGTGAGGGAGATCCAGCAGGCGCATTTCAGGTGCTGCGGATGCATTCCATTCCCACAACAATGAATTTTGGCGATGCTGTGCGTGGGGTCGCCAGTGGCGATAGTTGGTTGGTTGGGGTTGGTCAAAACACCTTTTTGACGCTTGATGCAGGCAATCATTGGCAACAGCTTGATCCACAAGCGCTGTTTCCGGTGGCGGCAGGCGGCTTGTGCTGCCAACAAGCGTTTGCTTACGATTATGGCCGTGATCTTTTTATTTGGTTGTTGCAGTATGCGCCTGATACTCAACGCGGCTTAGTGCGGATTGCATACACCGATAGCGCAGGTTTGGCCGGACACGAATGGGAATGGTATGACGTGCCAGCGGTCCAAGGCTACACTTGGGTAGAGCCACAGCTTGAGCTAAGCGCCAACCAAATTTGGCTAGCAATGGATCGCCAAGCGATCGGCGGGGCAATCGACAGCACTTGGGTCAGTCAGATTCAAACTGATACGCTTGAAGATGAACCAGTCTTTATGCGCAGTTATCCTTCTACAACGGAGCGGGCCTGGCACTTGGTGCGAGGCGCAAAAGATATGATGTATTTTGCAACCCACATCAATCAAACAACCCTGCGCATGTACGCTTGGGATGAAAACCAGCCAGTTCCAACCAGTAGCGACGTAACGGTAGCAGAGTGGACAGCAGGCGCGCGGATTTGCCCAACGCCTGATCAAGGTAACTGGTGCGCAGACGATGATGGCCGAATTCGCGCTGGCTGGGTAGCCAAAGGCACAGTCGGGTTTATGTGGAATGCTGTTTCCAGCAACACCATTACCTTTCCCTACATCGATGCAGTGCGAGTCTATGAACGTGACTTAAGCTTACTGCCATTTAGTTTAGCGCGGCCATTTATTTTCAATGCCCAAAATGGTTTTTCGCTGCCGAGTGCTGCGGTAAATGGCCGCGATGATGTGGCGGTGAGTTTTTACCATAGCAGCACCGAGCAATTTCCCACCCTTTCGAGCAGCATTTTTGATGATTTTAATGCGCCGCCCCCAGGCTGGGCCTATTACAACGTCCAAAGCAGCAGTACGACACCTCATCAACAGCAATGGGTTGGCCAACTTGATACCCAAGTATTCGGCCCAACCAACCTTGGCTGGAGCGTGACTGGCGCGAGCTTAAATGGTTGTGCTGAGGCCCGTTGTTTGCAGCCATTTATTGCCATCTTCAGCCGTGAGCGCGATCGCCCAGCGATTGAACGCTGGCTAAGCCCGATCAGCTATGAAGTATTCAGCCCAGTTGTTCAAATAAACTAAAACAACAAAAAACCACTGGTCATTCGACCAGTGGTTTGATTTGGTGCCACCTTCCGGGCTCGAACCGGAGACCCTACAATTTTCAGTCGTATGCTCTACCAACTGAGCTAAAGTGGCATTGGTGGGTGATGAGGGACTCGAACCCCCGACCTACTCGGTGTAAACGAGACGCTCTACCAACTGAGCTAATCACCCATATGTATGAAGAACGAATTGGTGCCCAGAGTGGGACTTGAACCCACACGAGATTGCTCCCACTACCCCCTCAAAGTAGCGCGTCTGCCAATTCCGCCACCTGGGCAGGTGGTTTGCAACATTTGGTTTGTGTTGCATTTCGTTATTCAATTGTTTAGTGCCGTGGTATTATAATCAGCTTTGGCATTCTTGTCAAATTTTAGCTTGCTGCGCCAAAATGCCAGAATTTAGCCCGCAAAACTAGCTCAATTCTCGGTTTGTTGCTTGAAGATTTCCATCCATGGTTCGGCTGATGCGAGTGGGCCAAAACCAACTTGGGCATACAGGCCTTGGGCGTTTCTGGTGGCCAACAGCCAGCGTCGCAAGCCTTGCAACTCAGGGTAAGCCAACATGGTTTGCACCAGCCACTTGCCAAGCCCCTGGCCCCGATGTTCAGCCAAAATATAGACATCATCAATATAGGCAAAAACCGCGTAATCGGTAATGACCCGTGCCAAGCCAATTTGCTGCTGGCCGTGATAGACCCCAAAACACAACGAATGCTCAACCGAGCGAATAATGATTGCTGGATCGCGTTCGGCGGCCCAATAGGTTTGATGCAGCCCAGCAACAATCGCCGCATAATCGAGCAATGCAGGATCGGTGCTAATTGTATAATCGCCACGTTGCCATTGCATAAACAGTGCTCCACAAAAAAACACCAGCCCCAGTTTCATTAACTGAGGCTGGTGCAAGAACGAAGATCTACGGGGCGCAGCTTGGTTTGGCATTCAGCCATGGACTGAAGGTCAAGTTTACACCGACCGCATCGCCAGTGCCAGCGCCATTTTGCTCAGGGTGATAGGGACCTGAGGCATCGCCCCACCAGTTGTTGCGGGCATCAAAGCCCACATCGCCAGTTAGGCCATAGTTTTTGTGGCTTTGGAAGCTATTGCCGCTAATCAAAATCCGTGAGCCATCTAAGGTGGGGTCGGTTGATTTGATTTGCAAGCCATAAGCGCCGCCGCTAAAGTTATTGCACTGGAAGACTGCATTCAACGATTGGTTGAATTGAGCGCGAACATTCGTACCGCTATTGCCACGGAAGCTATTCTTCTCCAGCACGATTTCAACATCATCGGCGGTTGCGCTGAGGCTTACGCCAGTTGCGCCATCGCTGGCTGTGTTGTTAATCACATTGCTGAATAGGCGCAAGCTCTTACCCCCGCGCACCTCAGCGCTAATTGGCGCATAGCCAACCACACGGCTGCGTTGCATATCGAAGTTGCCGCCGCTGATATACATGCGGCCTTGGTTTTCTTCAAAGACGCTATCTTGGATGACCGTATTGCCGCCGAGCGCTGAGATTAGCACGCCTTCGGCCCCGCCACCACGGACATCAACCCCGTTCAAATTGGCTTGACCGCCATTATTGACCACAATCGATTTCCACAAGCTTTGGCCACTTTTGCGGAAGCGCGCGCCATTGGCATTCAAGCTGCCATCGACCACCAACGACGTATTGGCATCCATTAACACTTCAACCCCATCGTCAATCGTCAGGGTTGCGCCTTTGGCGATGATCGTATCGCGGCGAACTTTGACTGGGCTTTGAGCGATTGACCAACGAGTATTGCCACGAATCATATCGTAGGGCAATGGGGTTGGAGTTGGCGTATTGGTTGGTGTTGCGGTTGGGCCTTCGGTTGCAGTAGCCGTTGGGGTTTCAAATGGCTCCTCAGTGCTGCTCGGAGTTTCCAAGGAATCTTCGGTTGGCTTAGGATCGTCATCTTCCTCAGTTGGGAACGGCAATTGATCGGTTGGCAACGGGATTGAATCAGTTGGCACAGGAATATTGGTTGGGGCTGGAGTGCTTTTTGTATCGGGAGTAGGATAATTGCTGCCAGAGCCTTGGGTTGGGGCAGTTGTACCCCGATTGGCCGTGCTACTGGTTGGGAAAAGCGGCATTGATGTGCCACCAACTGGCAACGTTGGAAAAGGATCAATTGTTGGGGTTGGCCCATCGCCCATTGGCGGCGGATAGGCCCCTTCAATTGTTGGGGTTGCCCGATTTGGGGCTGGAGGCCCGACTGGCCCGCCGCCTGCCACATCAGTTGCAGTTGGGCGATTGCTGGTTACTTCCGTGCTGCTAATCAGCGTTGGCGTAATTGAGCCATCAGCAGGCGCCAGCGTTGCTTGAGATAGCGTCGTTGGGCTAGAGCCAGTTGCAGGCGCTTCAATGGGCGCTTGCGAATTAAGCCCAAAAATTGCAGCCAACACAAAAAAGGTACCAGCCATAAGAATTGTCTGATACTGGCGGATTTTTTGCATCGCACGACTTGAACGCAGGGCGCTGAGCAACTTCGCTCGTTGAGTTGGTGGGCCACTTGGTGGCAGGTTTTGCATCTCCATAGTGCGCCATGGTAGCACAGCCTGAGCCATCGTGCAATGAAGATTGGTTAAGAAATTATACTTAGTTGCCCATTGATTATGTCTATGGTATAGTCAGTCTCTACGAGATTTAACCATCAGTTAAAGCAGCATTGACATGCGGTTTATCTTCTTTATGCAGCATGACATTCCAGAACTGAAGGTTCCGCTTTGGTTTAGCCGTCACAGTTGGTGTGAACGGCCTTTCTACATGAATCGTGGAGGATTCTGTGCAATTTAAGGGTTTACGACTCCTAACAGCGTTAACGATGCTGTTCACGTTGATTGGTACTTCGTTGTCCGCGACCTACACCAAGCCGACCAGTGCTGTTTCAACCTCTCTGGTTATTAGTCAATTCCAAATTGCTGGCGCTAATGCTAGCGATGAATTCATCGAACTGCATAACGTTAGTGCTAGCCCAATTGATCTGACCAACTATCGCATACTGTATCGTTCAGTTTCGGGAACTTCCGATATTTCAATTACTAGCTGGTCAACCTCAGTTGTGATTCCTGCTGGTGGTTTTTATCTCTTAACAAACAGCGGCTATGATGGCACTATTACTAGTGATCGATCATTTACAAGTGGGACTGGTTTGGCTGCTGCTGGTGGCGGGATCGCCATTTTTAACGGCACTACCAAAATTGATTCAGTTGGCTTTGGCACCAATGCTACCAACACCTTTGTTGAAGGCACACCTACTGATGTGCCTTCAGCCAACAATAGCTACCAACGCAATAATTCAAGCTGTGCTGATACCGACAACAACGCTGCTGATTTCAGCTTGTTGACTCCCTCAGCACCACGCAATAGCAGCAGCCCAGCCGCAACCTGTGGTGGCTCACCTGTTGATAACGCACCAACCGTTGCCAGCACTGTGCCAGCCAACGCTGCCAACAATGTTGCATTGAACGCCAACGTGACGATCACGTTCAGCGAACCAGTCACCACTACTGGCACATGGTACACCATCAGCTGCACCAGTGGCACCCGCACCGCGACCGTTACTGGCGGCCCAACCAGCTATGTGCTTGATCCAAGCAGCGATTTTGATGCTAGCGATGCTTGTACGGTGACGGTTGTTGCTAGCCAAGTAACCGATCGCGATGGCACGCCTGATCAACTGGCCCAAGACTACAGCTTCAGCTTCAACACTGCGAGCGGGGTTGCTTGTGTCGGCGGCACGGTTACGCCAATCGGCCAAGTGCAAGGCACTAGCGAAACCACCCCAGCGAATGGTACGGTTGTAACCGTTCAAGGCACCGTTGTTGCCGATTATGAAGGTGCTCAACCAGCCTTGCGCGGTTTCTACCTGCAAGATGCTGGCGATAACAACCCAGCCACCTCGGATGGTATTTTCGTGTTCAACGGTGGCACTGACCAAGTTGCCTTAGGTCAAGTCGTCCGCGTTACTGGTACTGCTGGTGAAAACCAAGGCCAAACCCAATTGAGCGGCAGCTTGACGGTTGAGCTTTGTGGCACAACCAACATAGTTACCCCAACTCAGGTGAACTTGCCATTCGCCTCAGCGACCGAAGCCGAGCGCTACGAAGGCATGGCCGTTCAGTTCAACCAAAAACTGGTTGTTTCAGAGCACTACTTGTTGGCCCGCTTCGGCCAAGTTACCTTGTCGCTCAACGAACGCTTGATGCAACCAACCAATGTGGTTTCACCAGGTGCGCCAGCTTTGGCCTTGCAAGCTGAAAACAACTTGCACAAAATCATCCTTGATGATCCATTCAACAACCAAAATGCTGATCCTATTCTGTTTGGACGGGGTGGCACTGGCTTGAGCGCCGAGAACACCCTGCGCGCTGGCGATAGCATCACTGGGTTGCAAGGCGTTATGACCTACACCTGGGGTGGCGCAACTGCAAGCCCCAATAGCTACCGCGTGCGGGTCAGCCAATCACCAAATTTCGTTGCTGAAAACCCACGTCCAACCTCGCTTGCGCTTGATGGCTCATTGCGCGTGGCTGGGGTTAACGTGTTGAACTACTTCAACACCTTTGGCACAAACGCTTGTACTGGCGGGGTTGGTGGCGCTGCTACCGATTGCCGTGGGGCTGAAAACGCCACCGAATTCACACGCCAAAGAGACAAAACGATTGCCGCAATCATTATGACCCAAGCCGACGTTATTGGCTTGATGGAAATTGAAAACGACGGCTTCGGCAGCACCAGCGCCATCCAAGATTTGGTTAATGGCTTGAACGCTGCCACAGCTCCAGGCACGTATGCCTTGGTCAATGTCGATGCTTTGACCGGCCAAACCAATCCATTGGGTACCGATGCAATCAAAGTTGCCTTGCTTTACAAACCAGGCAAAGTAAGTTTGACTGGCACAACCGCCGTGCTCAACACTGGCGCATTCGGTGAATTCAACACTGGCAGCGGCCCAACTGGCCGTAACCGCCCAGCGTTGACCCAATCGTTCACCGAAACCAGCAGCGGCGAAACCTTCACCGTCGTGGTCAACCACTTGAAGTCGAAGGGTAGCGCGTGTACCGATAACATTAGCCCAGTGCCAAGCGACCCAGATTTGGGCGATGGCCAAGGCAACTGTAACCTGACCCGCAAAACCGCCGCGCAAGAGTTGGTCACCTGGTTGAACACCGACCCAACCAACGTTGATGATAGCGATTATTTGATCATTGGCGACTTAAACTCATACGCCATGGAAGATCCAATTACCGTTATTCGCAATGCTGGCTATGTCAACGTGCCAAAAGCCTTGCTTGGCGACGAAGCCTACTCATACATTTTCGACGGCCAAACTGGCTCGCTCGACCATGCCTTGGCAAGCAATTCGTTGTTCGGCCAAGTTGCCGATGTGCAAGAGTTGCACATCAACGCCGACGAACCAATTGCCTTAGATTACAACACCAACTTCAAGAGCGCCAGCCAAATCGTCAGCTTGTATAGCAACAACGCCTACCGCGCGTCAGACCACGACCCAATCGTGGTTGGCTTGAACTTGGGTGCAGCTCCAACTGCCAACTTCGGCACCTCAACCAAGACGGTCAGCGACACCAGCGTCGAACAAGGCGAAGTCTTCACCTACACCTTGACGATTCGCAACACTGGTGCAGCAGAAGGCAGCTTCAGCTTGAGCGACGTGATCAATAGCAATTTGCAAATTGTGAGCGTCAGTGCTGGCTTGACCACCAGTGGTCAAACCGTCAGCACCAACAGCAGCTTGGCTCCAAATTCTATCAAAACCTACACGATTGCAGTGCGCAGTGTTGGTAACTTCGTTGGAACGGTCAGCAACACCGCTGTGCTCAATAGCGATATTGACTTGACTGCCGATGATGTGACGATTACCGCAACCTCAAACCCAAGCTTTACGGTCTACTTGCCATTCGTGAACAAAAACTAATTTGGCCTGAGACCAAGCGCCCAGCACCAATTGCGGTGTTGGGCGCTTTTTTGCTTAATCAGCCCAAAGCCTCTAGCCAACCAGAGGGTAGTTTTTATCATAAGCCCGATTGAAACAGCTTGGATGAGAAGCCAGTCATGGAGTATGTAGATCGTAGCGATTCAATCAGCGAATATCTCAATCGCTGTTCATTCCACGATACCATCACAATCACGAATCGATTAACTGCCGATGGCGATCGAATTATCACTATCCTCAACAATCACAGCATCGCAATTGAGATTTATTTGGCAAAATCAAATTATTGCCTGATTAATGCAGGGTTGGGGTTCAATGTTAATGATGTGTATTGGCCCAATTTCCCAGCAATTGCAGTGCTTGAATATTTGATTAACGGTAACCTGCGCGAAAAACTGCGCATGCTTGGCTCACGCTGCGTTGGCGTGAGCAGCAATGTGCTGATCAACAATGAAGAAATCTATAGCAATCGCACCAGATGCTTGCTTGGCGAAGCGCTGCATCTGGTCACAAAAACAACCAGCTATGTTCAGTATCCAAGCCTAGTCGATTCAAAAGCAAGTAATAATCAAGCATTGGCCTAAAGATCCAATAGGCCAAATTGGGGCTTGCATCAGCAAAACCAACCTTGTAAGCTACCAGCACCACATTCAACCACATTGGGAGCGAGAGATGCTTGTTTTTTGGCATACCTATCAACAGCTCAAACGAGTGAGTTGCCTATTCGTTTTAGGTTTGGGCTTGGTAGCATGCGCCATTCCAGGCAATTATTCCTCGGATAATCCACCGACCAGCCCACCAGCCGAATTGCAAATCGAAGCAGGCTTTACGATTAGCCCACTGATTACTGGCCTCGATCAGCCAACGGGGCTAGCCTTTGATCCCCAAGGGCGTCTGTACATTGCGCAACGATCAGGCAGCGTCCTGATCAAAGAGGGCGCTGATCCGCCGCGTGAGTATGCGACAGGCTTCAATAAACCGCTAAGTTTGCACTGGTTTGAGCAAGCTTTATATGTGGTTGAGCAAGGCCAAATTCAGCGCTTGAGCGATAACAATGGCGATGGAATAGTCGATCAGCAAACGATTTTATTAAGCGATCTGCCTGATCAGATTGAAGCAGCAACCCTTGTCTCCGATGCCCAAGGCTGGCTCTACCTTGGGGTTGGCACTCAAGCAGATCACACTGCAACCGCTGGAATTCAAGAGGGCTATATTCGACGTTTTCGAGCCGATGGCAGCGAAACCAGCGTTTATGCAACTGGTTTGCGCATGCCGTTTGGCTTGGCGTTCAATGCCCAACAGCAGTTGTATGCAACCGACAACGGACGCGAAGGCTTAGGCGATGATCTGCCGCCAGATGAGGTTAATCGGATTGAGGCGGGAGCCAATTATGGTTGGCCAGCATGTTGGGGCCAGCGCCAGCCGGATGCCGATGGCGGCGGAGATCAAGCAGTTTGTGCAACCACCAGCGAGCCAGTGGCCTTGTTGCCAGCCCATAGCGGCGTAACCGGAATTGTCTTCTATCAAGGCACAACGTTTCCTGCCAGCTATCACGGTGATGGATTTATTGGTTTATCAGGTTCGTGGTATAGCCAAGAATTGCGCGGCCATAGCATTGTGCGCCTGAATGCAGAAGACCAGCGCATTGTGCCATTTGCCAGTGGCTTTGCGCGGCCCGTTGGCTTAGTTATTAGCCCGCAAGGCGAGTTGCTGGTGGCAGATTATGACCGTGGCATGATCGTTATGATTGCAGCCAAACCCTAAACACAGAGAAAGTTGCCGAATATGCCTCAATTTATCAGCATTGCATGTGGTGTTACCCCGTGGGCCTTCGCGATCCAGCCAACTACTATTTGGTTATGGAGCGGAACGATCGTCGCGACAACCGTTTGGGCCAAAGCGATGGGATTAATCTACTACGATTGGTTTGCTGATCGCTCAGCATGGCGCGATAGCTTACGATTAATGGTTGGAAGCCTGCTCGTACTTGGGTTAAACTTTACTATTTTTCGCTCGTCGACCGCAATTTATAGCAGCGTCGTTAGCCTCATCGGCGTGGATTATGCCAACTTGAAGTGGCTTATCCACCAACGCAAGGCCAAAGCAATTACTCATGATTCGCTAGGCCAGCTTAAGGTCGTTGAGCATCAGCCCATGCTCTATCAAGCGCTCAGCAAAATAGTGATCATGATTAATCTGTTTGCGCTGATTGCGGCAATAATTGGAACATTCCTTTTATTATTTTTCATGTCGTTCTTTGCTCGTTAATGATTGAGAAGATGGAGAACCGATGCAACAACTTATCCTTGCTTGTGGAGTAAATCCATTGGCCCCAATTATTCTAATCTTTGGGACAGCAATGCTGCTATTTATCAGTAATATGACAATTAAATATTTCTTGCTTGCAAAAACACATCGTTCAAAACGTCGTTCATTAATAATCGATAGTTTGAGCTTGACTTTTATTGAAGGCTTTGTAATCGGCTTGGTTATTCTATCTGCGACACTTTTACCGAATGTTGTATTTATGACGGAAATTGGATTTTTATTTTCCTATCAAATCATTATTTGGGCACTGTTTTGCATCGTCGATACATTTTTTATCAAACGTTGGTCAATTCAAACCAAATTTCAAGCGATTAGGCTAGACGACAGTCAACAATTACAGGTTGCGCCAGCACAGCGCACTTATCTACCACCATGGGTTGTAGCATTCATATCAAATACATTAATCCTTGGCTTAATTGGCTTATTGTTTTGGATAGTCAATTAGTTTATAACGCGGAGCAGCAATGCAACAAGTAATCCTTGCTTGTGGCTATGGTTTATGGCCTCAATCATTTGGCTGGCTCTATTGGTTTATCGGTTTTTGGCTAACGATAGCGCTTGTTATCGTGGTGAAAGCGTGGGTCTTCCCGCGCAACCAATGGATTCAGCGGCGTGCGCCCATGCTTAAAAGTTTTTTGCTTTTTATGTCGGGGACGAGTGTGAGCATGCTTGTGTTAAGCGGCATCTATTTTCTTGCCCCAGCCATGTTCAGCAATCGACTTGGATTCGTCCCCACCTATCAACTGGTGTTGCTTGGGGCAATCTGTATTCACGATACGCTGATCGTGAACTATTGGCTCAAACAAGGCTATGCCCAAACCATCGGAGTTGATCCAAATCAGCAACTTCAGGTCGAGCCAGCCCAAAGCCATTGGTATCAACCGATCGTGCTTGGATTCGGCACTAATCTCATGCTCTTTCTGGTTATTCAGGCATTACTAAGCCTTGCTGGCTAATGCCATTTTTAGCATAGAGCAAACGGTTGTTGATTATGACTCTACTGAATAATGCACTTGTAGCCTCAATTGAACCAGATGAGTACGACCCTTGGCTTAGCCTGCACTATCAAACGCCACAGCAGCAAATCATGCTCTATCGCGGCTCAATCTATCACACTGGCCTATTTGATGACGATCAAACTGAATGTTGCTTAGATTTCAATTTTGGCCATAGCGACCTGATTCGACCCTATCGCCTCAGGCGGTTTGCAGAATGGCTTATTTTTGTGCCCATGATTGATAACGCTCCTGAGCTTGACAATGTTTGGGCGTATCACGCCCAGTTTGGGCAAGGGTTGCTGATTCCCCAACATAACTGGGATGCTGTTTGGCAAGCAGCCGGATTTGCTGTGCGCAGCGTGACAAGCATTCCTATCGCCACCAGCGCAGATCTGCAATTGCTTTGGTTGCTGACAAGCCAATTTAAACAAGCTTCACTAGCCATGACGAGGCTAAAAACCTATATCAAGGCACTTCAGCAGGCGATTCTTGCAGAGGAGCCAAACCATCAGCCGTCGATTAAACAGCTGCTGCAAGCAATGCTTGATCAGCAACTGTTGCTTGAGCCAATTCCAACTCCGCGTCTAGCAGCAGGCCTGCCGATTACGGCCTACTGGATTGACCACCAGCAACAGATTCAGGAGTGGCCAGCCCTTATCGTCCAGCAACAGCAGCCTTACCTGCTACTTTTTGGCACCCTGGTTAAAATCCTCGAAGCCTAAATTATGGGCAGTTTGCAGGCAAAAACTGATATCTTGCTGAAAATGCTGAGAGTTACTTGAAAAAGGGAACACAATTGGCCTCGTATCCGTTATGATAAGACAGCCGAAACGATTTTAGTGTGTGGAGTATTTGGGTATGCGCTGGATACGCTGGTGTTGGCTGCTGTTGCTGATAGCCCTACCGATCAGTGCAGCATCGGGCCAAGAACAATCAAATAATGGGCTAATTTGGCAAGTCGAGCCAGTGTTTGGCACCATCTATCGCCCTGGCGAGTGGATGGCCTTGCGGGTCAAGGTGAGCAATACTGGCGTTGATCGCACGGTTGAAATTCACGTTGGCAACTACAATGTTGAGCTTGATGTGCCTGGCGGTAGTCAAAAAGAAACCTTGTTGTATGGCCAGTTTGATCAAGCGTTTCGGGTGCCAATGGCGCTCTATTTAAATGGCGAAAAACGCGAAACCGCCACGCTTCAGTTGCGCTCAACCGATCGCCCGATGGTCGCAACCTTGTTGGAACAACCGCTGCCCCAATTGACCAAGGTGGTGTTGGTTGCAACTGACAGCAAGCAACTGCCAAACTCGGCGATTGGCCTCGATATGCTCAACGGCATTGCGCTCAATCAGCGGTCGTGGGGCGAGCTATCGCCAGAACAACAGCAAGCAATTAAACAATGGGTCAATAATGGCGGGATGTTGTTGGTTGAGCCTAATCTGCTTGAAGATTTGCCAGCCGACCTTCAGCCAGCCCAAGTTGCAGGCGCGCAAGCGATTGCCACCACAACCTTGAGCCAAGTATTTCTTCAACCGTTCAATGAAGCAAGCTTGGATATTGCCCTGCTTCAGCCAAATAATCAATCGGCTACAAGTTTGAAGCAAGATCAAACACCGATTTTTGTTAAACGCCCAGTTGGCAAAGGCTTTGTGATTGCTAGTGCGTTTACGCTAGATCAGCAGGAAATCGTCGCTTGGCGTGGCTATGAAAATATGCTGGTTTCGCTCTTTCCCCAAGAACAAAATACTGGCTGGATGGGGCCTGGCAGCAGCGAAAATATGATCCGCGATACGAATGCCCCAGCCTTGCTCAACAACTTACCAGCGCTTGACCTGCCACCCCTCAAAACCTTGTTAATTCTCTTAGGGATTTACATTGTGTTGGCAGGGCCAGTAACCTACCTTGTGCTGCGGCGGCTTGATCGCATGGCCTTGGCATGGCTGACAATTCCTGCATTAACGTTGATTTTTGCTGTGCTGGCTTATGGAATTGGCTCAAAACAACGGGGTACCGATATTTTGGTCCATGATGTGGCCTTAATCTACCCCGATGCTGATGCCAATGCGACTGTGCTTGGTTATGCAGGGATTTTCTCGCCTGTTCGCGACGAATATCAGGTAACAATCAAAAACGGAGCCTATCCACGGCCACTCTTGGTCAACCCCAATATGGGCGGCAATAATGGCGGGGTCAATGCAACGCGAGCGCTCTATAGCCATCAACCAGGCGATATTCGCAACCTGACGATCAATCAATGGTCGATGGAAATGTTTGCCTACGAACAAAGCATCAGTGATGCGCCACATGTGCAAATCGAAATCAGTATGAAAGAAAAGAACATCATTGGCACCGTGCGCAATACCAGCAAATATACGCTCAACGAAGCAGCATTTATTATGTTAGGCAACGCCCAAAAGTTTGGCACAATCGAGCCAGGCGCTGAAAAATCGATTGAATTGCAAATTAACAATAATCCTTCAATGTCGGGCGCAAGCTATTTGCTGTTTCAAAAAGAGCTTGATGCTGGCTACCAAACGCCATCCGGCCCACCACGCGACCTGTTGGCCAAAACCCAAGCGCTTGATATTGCCCTGCCCAACATTTATAGCTCGGTTGATCGCAACGCCGTGTTTGTAGCGTTCGTCGATTTCAATCAATCGGTGATCGATTTGCCGGAAAAACGCTTTGCAGCAACCCAACGTAGCCTGTTAGTACAATACCCACAATTAAGCTATAGCCAAAATGTGGTTGAACTCACCAACAATTGGTTCAGCTATACCATGGAAGAAGATCCCAATATGGGCATGGGTTCGGTGTGTACTACCAGCGCACGCGGCACAGGCACAAGCATTTCGCAAAAAACTGGAATCATCCAACTTAACTTACCAGCAACGCTTAGTTCAATCGAAGCTCAATCGCTGCGCTTTTTGCCAACGATCGATGGTGGCATGGTCGCGCCCAACAAAGTTAACTACGAACTTTATAATTGGGTTAATGGGCAATGGGATGGGCTAAGCTTCAAAAATGGCGCGCTTGATCTTACCACCAACCCAAGCGATTATTTACAACAAGGCAGTTTGCGGATGCGCTACAGCATCGATCCATCGATCGACACCACAGCTGGCTTGTGGGGCTGTTTCTCGGTTGGGCCTGTACTGACGGGGGTGGTCAAATGAGCGAATTAGCGATTCAAACTGTTGATTTACTGCGCCGCTATGGCAAATATACCGCCGTCAACAACCTTAATTTAAGCATCACGCCTGGCAGTATTTTTGGTTTTCTCGGCCCAAACGGCGCTGGCAAAACTACAACCTTGCGTATGTTGGCAGGCTTGCTTGAGCCAAGCAGCGGCCAAGTCTTTTTGCATGGTCAGCTGATTCAAAAAACCAGCACAGCGGCGGCAATCGTTGGCTATATGCCCGATTTCTTTGGGGTTTACGACGATCTGCGGGTTTGGGAATATCTCGATTTCTATGCCCGTTGCCATGGAATTGAGCCAGCCAAACGCAAAAGCACCGTCGATGGTCTGCTCGATTTGGTTGATCTGAGCGAAAAGCGCAATGCCTTTGTGCAACACCTGAGCCGTGGGATGCAACAGCGTTTATGCTTAGCTCATGCGCTTGTCCACGACCCTAAAATTTTGTTGCTCGACGAGCCAGCCAGCGGCCTCGATCCTCAAGCGCGGGTCGAATTACGTGAGTTGCTGCGCACGCTGCGCGATATGGGCAAGACGATTATTCTTAGTTCGCATATTTTGAATGAGCTAGAAGATATTTGTACCAATTTCGGGATTATGGCGCGTGGCCAATTGCTAGCCCAAGGCTCGCTTGAAACCTTGCGCCAACGCAGCCGCCCAGCCCTCCAAATTAAAGTGCTTGATGATTTAGAGCGGGCGATGCGCTTGATTGGCGCTCAAGCTGGGGTGTTGCGTGTACTTGAGCCAGCAGAAGAAACGCCCAACCTAATCGAAGTAGAATTTGATGGCAATGAACAGCAAGCAGCACAGTTGCTGCTCAATTTAGCGCGTGCCGAGTTGCCAATTGCCGATTTCCATCGCGAAGACGATTCGCTCGAACGGCTCTTTTTGCAGCTTGTCAATGACCATGTTACGGAGGAACAGCGATGAGCAATCGTGCGGCAAGCAGGCGTTGGCGCTTGCAACCAAACCCAATTGTGGTCAAAGAGCTGCGTTCGCGCATGCGTGGTGGCCGAGCTTTTATGTTGCTCACTGGTTTTTTGCTGGGCTTAGGCTTAGTTGGCTATGGCTTGTTTCTGCGCGCTACCACCGGCCAAAACAACGGCGCACCGATTTTTAGCGCTCAAGTTGGCCAAACCCTATTTGCAGGTTTAGCCTTTATGTTGCTGTTTTTGGTGATTCTAATTGCGCCAGCAGTAACGGTTGGAGCGATTAGCAGCGAGCGCGAACGCCTCACCTACGAAATGTTGATCGCCACCAATTTACCATCGCATCGCTTGTTGTGGGGCAAATTGATTTCAGCGCTATCGTACATTGCGCTCTTGCTTTTGGCCGCAATTCCGCTGGGCAGCATTGTCTTTTTATTTGGCGGGATCACCGTGCGCCATGTTATCCAAGCAGCAGTCATTATTGTGCTCAGTGCAATTACCAGCGCCATGCTTGGCATTTGGGCCTCGGCCATGACCGGCAAAACTGGACGAGCAGCGGTCGTTAGCTATGTGATTATTGGCTTAGTGCTTGGTGGATTTTTGTTTGGAGCAGAAATCTGGACTAATCGCAGCACCGATCCTGTTCCCACTGGGTTATTAGCACCCAACCCGATTAGCGCCTTGGCTTCGAGCCTTGGAACGTTATCAGGGCCAAATAGTAGCGGCATGGCATTTGAAGGAATCCCGAGAGCAGCTGGCGGTGGGCCTGGTTGGTGGCCAGGCAGCAACCCCTTCAGCAATGCAGGCCTCGATTTTCCTGGTTGGCAAACCTTTTCAATTGGCATTTACCCAGTAACCGATCAATTCGGGCCTGATGGCATGCCAATTATTGCCGAGCCACGTTCGGTTTGGCGCATTACACTTATCATTTTGATTATGGCATGTCTAGCCTTCTTTTGGATGGCGCTGCATGCAGTCAAACCACGCCGCCGTTGGATGCCAACCTGGGGCGATGCGGCGATGCTTTCAGTTACCTCGCTCAGCTTGCTTGGTTTGGGCTTTTGGATTGGCTGGTGGTTCCGCTAGGTTAGGTTCAGCATCAATCCATAGCTCCTAAAACACGATTAAACACCAACCCCGCGCCAATTGGCGCGGGGTTGATGCATTGGAAGAAAAGACCAGGTTATGGAGTTGCGGTTGGTTGTTGCAAGGTTGGCGTAATGCCAGTCGTTGCAGTTGCCAACGGCGCAGCAGTCAAGGGAGCTAAGGTTGTGGTTGGCTGGGTTGTTGGCATCAACGAAGGCACCGCCACCACATTTTGGCTTGGAGTTGCCGTCGTATCAGGAAACAGCAAGCTCATTGGGGGCAACTTGAAGAAATACAATACCCCTAAGAGCGCAGCCAATACGACCAATGAGCCTAAAATACCCCACCCAGATAAACCACCACTTTCGGCCTTGGCAGCAGCGCGAGGCGCAGATGCAACAGGGCGGGCATGGGCTTCGGCCATAGCCGGAGTCAAACGACCTGAAGCAGTCAATGGCACATGCTGGAGGGTTTCATCATCGTGCATGCCAACCACGGCCATGGGCTTGGTGCCCGTTGGCCCAGCAGGCAACTCAAATTCCTCGGTGATTGGGTCGGCACTGCGGGCTGGCGTTGTCAATGGCTGGTTTAATAATGTTTCCAACAATGGATCATTAGCTTCAAGCTCATCAAGCTCATCGACTTCGACCAACAAAGCAGTGATATTATCGTAGCCACCAACCCCATTGGCCAAATCAATCAGTTTTGGCACAATCTGATCGAATGGCAGGGTATTGATCGTGCGTAAAATGGTTGCCTCATCAACGAAGCCATGCAAGCCATCAGACGAGATCAAAAAACGATCGCCAACCTGAACAGGCTCGCGAAACACATCAACTTGAACCTCGCGTTGATGCCCAACGGCGCGAGTGATGATGTTTTTGATCTTCGACTGTGACGCTTGTTCGCGAGTCATTAACCCTGCGCGAACTTGCTCTTCCACAAATGAGTGATCAACCGTAATTTGGCGCATCGAGTTATTGCGAATCAAATAGGCTCGACTATCGCCAACATTGGCTAGAAACGCTACATTTTTGAAAACTAGCAAGGCCACCGAGGTGGTTCCCATATTGCCACGGCCACGATCGAACACAGCCTGATTAGCACTCACGATAGACGTAGTGAGGGCCTTGGGAATATCGGTTTGAACAACGTTCGGAAATGTTGCCAACATGGTTTGCACAGCCGTTTGACTGGCGACTTCGCCAGCTAAATGACCGCCCATGCCATCGCAAACAACAAAAAGTTGGATTCCGTTTGGTAGCGGGTCGCCCACGCCATAGGCATCTTGGTTAACTTCGCGTGAACGCCCAATATCGGTTTGTGCGCTGTGGCGTAGCTTCATCGATACTCCTGTCAATCCCGGGACGATTTACATCGTGAGTGTATCGGCGCGAGTATAGCATAGGCCGTACTATGCGGCAACAATGCAATCACGGCATCCACTTCGATTTGAGCTATTTTTGTTATTGTATTGATCATCTTGGTGAATGTCTATAGGCAGAAAGCCCAAAAAGCCCTGTGCTATAATTGCGCAATTAAAGATCCGCATGAAAGGTATTGGTTTTTTGTATGGCATTTGCAATCGGGATTGATCTCGGTGGCACCCACTTACGGGCTGCCTTAGTAGACCGAGAAGGTGAAATTCTTGCCCATGAACGGATTCGCACCGAAGCTCATGAAGGTGCCGAAGCAGTGGTTGGTCGGATTACTCAATTAATTAACGCCATGATCGCTGCGGCGAATGGTGAAACAATTATCGGCGCTGGGATCGCCGCCCCAGGCCCGCTTAATCCTTTTACCGGCACGGTCATTACCATGCCCAATTTGCCAGGCTGGGAGAACTTTCCAATCCGCGAACGGATCGCCGCTCACGTGCCCTTTCCGGTTGTGCTCGGCAACGATGCCAACCTAGCAGCGGTTGGCGAATGGCTGTTCGGTGGCGGGCGTGGCATGCAAAATATGATCTATGTCACAATTAGCACTGGCGTTGGCGGTGGCGTTATTTGCGATGGCCGCTTGTTGCTTGGCCATAATGGCTTTGCCGCCGAAGTTGGCCACATGGTGCTTGACCCCCATGGCTTTGCCCCGGCCACAGCAACCCCAGCAGGCTCGTGGGAAGCCTTGGCATCGGGCACGTTTTTGGCCTACCACGCTGCTGAAGCGATGCGCGCTGGCACAGAAACGGTGCTTAATCAATTAACCACCCCCGATGCAGTTACGACCCATCATTTGGATCTTGCGGCCCAACAAGGCGACGAATTGGCAATTCGTTTGATCGAAAATGCTGGTTTTTGGTCGGGCATCGCCTTTGTAAACCTCTTGCATATGTTCAGCCCCGAGGCCATTTTTGTGGGCGGCGGGGTCTCCAACTTAGGCGATCGCTTGCTCAACCCAGCGCGGGCCGAAATTACCAAACGCGCCTTGCCTGGCTATCGCAATGTGCCAATTCATCAAACCAAAATGGGCGATAACCTTGGGGTGCTCGGCGCCGCCGCCTATGCATTTAGCTCAGTCGAATTCGCCTAGTTCTCTGACAAGCCGCTCGGTTCCAAAGCATCCCGCCAACGCGGCTTTGGGTCTTGGCGGCTTGGCGTTTTTAGTACAAAGGATGTCAGCATGTCGCTCAGGATTCGCCGCAGTGAAATGACCTGCCCAGCACATAGCCTCGCCATGATCAGCAAAGCAGCTGTTTCTGAGGCCGATGAGGTCATTATCGATTTGGAAGATGCGTGTGCAGTTTCACAAAAAATTGCTGCCCGCGCTACGGTCATTCAGGCCTTGCAAACGCTTGATTTTGGTCAAAAGCTGGTGGCGGTGCGGCCAAATGCCGTCCAAACTCATTATCACTATCGCGATGTGGTCGAAATTGTCGAGGCTGCTGGTGATAAAATCGATGTGCTGGTCATTCCAAAAATCGAAACTGGCGATGATGTGCGCTTTGTTGATCGTTTGCTGAGCCAAATCGAAGCCAACATCGGCCTTGCGGTTGGTTCGATTAAGCTCGAAGTATTAATTGAAGGTACGCGGGCTTTACAAGCAGTTGACCACATTGCCAATGCCTCGCCACGCTTGGAGAGCCTGATTTTTGGCTTGGCCGATTATGCAGGCGATTTAGGCGCCCGTTCTGCTGACGATCAATGGGGCATGTTTGCCTATCCCAAGCACAAAATGCTGGTTGCTGCCAAAGCAGCAGGCCTAGCAGCGATTGATAATGTAACTTTTGCCTTCCGCGATCCTGAGGCTTGCCAACACGATGCTGAGCGGGCCGCTGCGATGGGCTTTGATGGCAAATGGGCAATTCATCCAGCCCAAGTGCCAATTATTAACCAAGCCTTTTTGCCAACTGCCGCCGAAATCGCCGAGGCCCAACGCTTGATCAACGCCTATGCAGAGGCCGATCAGGATGCAGGGTTGGGCGCAATTGCGATTGATGATCAGATGATCGATGCGGCGAGTTTGCGGGTGCATGCCAAAAAGTTGGCCCTCGCCAAACGCGCAGGGTTAATTGAAAATTGAGCAATAACCGCTCAATTTCGTGCCTCATGATATACTGTGAGCAGACTGACATTGCAAGCCCTCACACATAGGACATAAAAAACACAATGGCTGAACAGACGCACATTCGCAACTTTAGCATTATCGCCCACGTCGATCATGGCAAAACTACCCTCTCGGATCGCCTGTTGGAAGTGACCCAAACCCTTTCATCACGCGAGATGCGTGCCCAAACCCTTGATGCCATGGATTTGGAACGCGAAAAGGGCATCACAATCAAGATGCACCCCGTCCGGCTAGAATATACTGCCAAGGATGGTCAACAATATGCCTTGCATATGATCGACTGCCCTGGTCACGTTGACTTTAGCTACGAAGTTTCACGCTCGTTGCAAGCCTGTGAAGGCGCATTGTTGATCGTTGATGCTTCGCAAGGCATCGAAGCGCAAACCTTGGCCAACGTCTACCTGGCGCTCGAAAACAACCTCGAAATTATTCCAATCTTGAATAAAATCGACTTGCCTGGGGCTGAGGTCGAGCGGGTTTCCGAGGAAGTCGAGCATGTGCTGGGCTTGCCACGCGAAGAGATCATTTTGGCTTCGGGCAAGGAAGGCACCGGCGTGCCCGAAATTCTCGAAGCGATTGTCGCCCGCATTCCACCACCAAGAGGGAAGAACGAAGCGCCAGCTCGCGCGTTGATTTTCGATTCGCAATATAACGCCTACAAAGGGGTGATTGCCTATATTCGGGTCGTCGATGGCACAATTCGCACTGGCGATAAATTGCGCCTGATGGGCACCGACGTGCTGACCGAAGCGATGGAAATTGGCTTCTTCCGGCCTGGCATGGTTGCTGGGCAAGCGCTCAGCGCTGGCGAGGTTGGCTACATCGCTACGGGCTTGAAATCGGTGCGCGATTGCCAAGTTGGCGATACAATCACCCTGATTGATAACGCGGCAACCGAAAGCTTGGCTCCCTACGAACCAGCCAAACCAATGGTGTTTGCTGGCTTGTATCCAGTCGATTCAGGCGATTACACCTTGCTGCGCGATGCGCTCGATAAACTGCGCCTGAACGACGCAGCGCTTTCCTTCGAGCCAGAAACCTCAGCCGCTTTGGGTTTTGGCTTTCGGGCTGGCTTCTTGGGCTTGCTGCACATGGAAATTGTTCAAGAACGGCTTGAACGCGAATACAACATCGACTTGTTGATCACCGCGCCAAGCGTGGAATATCAAGTGCTGACCAATGCTGGCGAGATTTTGATCATCGATAATCCGTCGGAATTGCCTGATGTTGGTATGATTGATCAAATCGAAGAGCCAATGATGGCAATCAGCATTATCGTGCCAACCCGCTATATCGGCGTGGTGATGGAATTGGTCACTGGCAAGCGTGGCGTGTTCCAAAGCATGGATTATCTCGATAAAGAGCGGGTGGTGCTGAAGTACGAAATTCCACTTTCCGAAATTGTGGTCGATTTCTACGATTCGCTTAAATCGCGCACCCAAGGCTATGCCTCGCTGGATTATCATCTAAGCAGCTATCGTGCTTCAGATTTGGTTAAGCTCGACGTCTTGGTCAATGGCACGCCAGTTGATGCACTTTCGATGATTACCCACCGCGATAATGCCTATCGCCAAGGCCGCCAATTGGTCGAAAAGCTGCAAAAGCTGATTCCTCGCCAAATGTTCGAAGTGCCAATTCAAGCAGCGGTCGGCTCACGGGTGATCGCGCGCGAGACCATTCGCGCCATGCGTAAAGACGTGTTGTCGAAATGTTATGGTGGCGACATCAGCCGCAAGCGCAAGCTCTTGGAAAAGCAAAAAGAAGGCAAGAAGCGCATGAAGATGGTCGGCAATGTCGAAATTCCGCAAGATGCCTTTATGGCGGTCTTGAAGCTCGACAGCTAGACCAAAACAGCCGCCAATACCGACTCCACACTGAGCAAAAAGTGTGGAGTTTTTTTGTGCCCGTGATCCTTTGCCATGTTGAACGCGGTTGCAGCTGAGCTTAACGGCGCAGATTAGCGCGAGCCTAGCGCTATTCATCGATCAGTGCGCTGCGTAATTCGGTATGAGCTACAAAGCGCTTGTATTTACCTATTGCAAAATTAATCAGCCCATAGCCAAGCACAACACCAATTGCATTCATTAACACATCATCAATGTGGGTAATTCGAAAGTGATAGCCAACAATTAAACCAGTCAATAACTGAATTGTTTCTGTACTGAAGCCAACAAGCAGCGCAATAGCGAGCATAGTTTGTATGCGGAGCTTTTTGAATAAGCGCAAAAATATTCCAAACGGAATTGTAAGAAGTATATTGAGGATATATGATTTGAGTAATCTCAAGACAGCGTTATAATCATCCATCGCAAAGTATGGTTGCTTAAATGGAATCAGATATATCGATTTGCGATAAGGATAATTCTTGATATTATCCCATAACGCTATACCATGATAATTTATTGGTAAACAGATTTGGGCAATTACCCCAAAGATATAGACTATGAAAAGACAATATAGCATTATTTTATATTTAGGTTTATCATTTTTCAACATCCATAATGCTAAGGGAATAATGATAATCAGCGAATAGCCAAGAAATGCTAATGTTTCGCGTAGCATACCGTATAAATCATCCATGCTAAAACAGTCGATTCCATCAATATGTGCAAGATCATTGAGGCTGAGTGGAGTTGAACAATCTATGCGTGAAGCAATGGGGAGAAGGAGGCTAAATTGCGGCGTTTCTAAGCGCGCTGATGCTTAAATTGCGAATTTCTAAGGCTTGGGATTGGTGCGCTAGCAGGCCGCCGCGCACAATTCCGCGCGGTGAAATCTGAGCATATTGGTTATCGAGCCAGAGAATCAAGCCTAATTTGCTGGTTGGCAGATTGCGCGTTTTGAGCACCAATTGCTGATCCAGCCAAAACTCAACCCGATCTGCATACCAATCGATTTGATAGTGTTGCCAAGCATTCCATGCAAGCTGAATCGGCTGGCTGCGCACGCCCAAAGCCAATTGCAGCAAGGGCAAGCAACAGCGTTGACGCAACCAGCTATTTTGACTAAGCACAACAGCCAACGGGGCCAGCGGCAACAACGCCAAACAGAGCGCCAAACGCGGCACAAAACTCATCGCGAGCCAACCGTTGCTCGCGCCATTGGCGGTTAATTCAAGGTTGCTCGCGGCGCTTGCATAAAAAAACCACAACGCTTGGGGCAAGCGCAAACGGCGCAAGCCAGTGCCAGCAGGATCATTCCACCAACCAAAGCCTGCTGTGCCAACAAAATGCTCAGGATCGCCACAAAACTGCGCTTCAAGTTGCAAGCGGACTGGTGCTTGCCAACGTAAATCACCAGCAACATAATCATCCAATTGCGCATCGCTATAAACTATGCGATCATACTGAGTAAGGGCGAGGCGCACCCCAGCAGCAAGCGGCTGAATCTCAGCATTATTGGGTGTCCAAGCATGCCAGCGCCGACCCCAAAACGAGCGAAAAGTCATTAGGAGGCTCCTATGTCGCAAGCGTTGTTAATTTTTGATGGAACCTGCGATTTTTGCACCCGCGCCGCCCGTTGGATCAAAAAACTTGATCGTCAGCAACGAATTCGGATTGAGCCATTTCAAAAAGCTGGCATTCCCGAATCGGTTGGCTTAACCTATGCCCAATGCGAGCAAGCAGCATGGCTGCAAACTAGTGATGGTACATTGTGGCGCGGAGCAGGGTCGGTTAATGCGGCCCTGAGCATTGCAACTGGCAATCGTTTGCCTTTGAGTTTATACCAAACGTGGGGTATCCGCCAGATTCAAGATAGTGTCTACAAACTAATTGTCAAATATCGCCATCGGATTCCAGGCGATACCCCGCATTGCCAACAGTTTCCCGCCGATTGCGCGCGCTAAGCGTTCAGCTGTTCGAGCAGCCATTCAAGTGCTCGTTGCGCCGAAGCTTGCTTATTGCCCAGCCGATCGTAGGGCCAAACGTGCTGCTCGACCAAGGCTTGATTCGGCAAAGCCAAGCCTAAATACACTAAGCCGACTGGCTTTTCAAGGCTGCCTCCACCAGGCCCAGCAATGCCAGTCGTGCTTAGGCCAACCGTTGCCCCAAGCGCTTGGGCAGTGCCTTGGGCCATGGCTAAGGCCGTTTCTGCACTCACCGCGCCAACCGTTGCGAGGGTCGAAGCTGGCACATGCAAAAGCTGCTGTTTGGCACTATTGGCATAGGCAATGATGCCGCCCAAATAGACCTGCGAACTACCAGCGATATTGGTCAGCCAATCGCCCAACAGGCCACCAGTACATGACTCAGCGGTGGCGAGCGTCCATTGGCGTTGGGCCAAGGCCGTGATGACTGCTTGGGCTAAGGCCATGGATTTAGCCTGCACGCTGTTTGCCGAGTAACTGAAATGCAGTAAAGCCCAAATAAATAATAAAGCCAATAATTAAGAGCTTGATCAGGCCCTTAAACAGCATGCCAATAAACAACAAGGCCAGAATAGTCAAAATAATTTGCACAAGTTTACGATTCATTGTCGGTTCCTTCTATAAAAAACGCCGCAGAGAACCCCGACACTCGTGGGCGTGGGGTGAATGCGTGCCAGCGTTGGTGTAAGGGATATTAAAGAGAGAATCAGATTCGACTATTGAGGGAGATGACGTATACTAAACGACGCTATACCTTCCTAGTTCGGTATAGCCTCGCCCCCGACTGTTCGTAGCAGTGCGGGGGTATTGTTGTTAGACACTCCCATCTACCTCTCGCTGCGATTCCTCGCTTGCCTCCTCAAGTAATCGCCGAACCTCCTCAATCGGGATACGATGGGCGCGCCCAAACTTGTACGATTTGATCTTCCCCTGCTTGATCCATAACCGAATGGTCTGTTCTGACAGTTTCAGGTATTCGGCTAATTCCTCGGTTGTGTAGAACTCCGTTGGCATATCTCCCTCATGTTGCGATAAGGTTTTCATTTTCACAGTGTACGATGTTTTATATATATAGTCAATATCTATTGACAAATATATATAATAGTATATAAAATCGATATAAATAGATTATCTAGGTGCTACGAACACCTAGATATATTGAAAGGAACTAGGACTATGGAAACCACCATCTTCACCAAGACCATCAAGTATGACCGCACTACCCGCGACTTCGCCATGTACCTCAATGGTGAATTGATCGGCTATGTCGCCTCGTATCTCCAAGCCGAAATTGAATTCAACAGCTTGGTTCACGATATTTTGACCCGCACCGCTGTTGCTGATGCCAGTGATGTCGCGGATGAGGATGTTGAGGCGATATTGGTTGCAGGGAACGAACCACTACCCACATCCGCCGCTGCGGTGGCGAATGCACCCAGCATTGCGATCTACCGCGAATTAGGGCAAACCAACGCATCCAGCGAAACGAATGGGTCGCTGGTGTTCACCCCAAGCGGCATGGATGCACGGTTTATCACCCTCAAACCACGCGATACCTACGAACTGTACACCTTCCTTGCCAAACACCTCTTAGTGGCGACGATACGAGGCCGATTCCTGAATACGAACATCCTGCCTTTCGTCGGAGATGGACTGCCTCTCTTGCATTTATCAAGAACGAGGTTGCGCGTCGGTCTGAAACACCAGCGGCGTAGCCATGCAAACTCCAACCAAGCGTACATCGCATAGTGTGTACAACCTGAACTATCATCTGGTTTTCGTAACGAAGTATCGGCATGGCGTTCTTACGGGACGCATTGCCGATCACCTGAAAACCACCATCCCTGTGGTGTGTACCCGTTATGGATGAGAACAACTTGCACTCGAAGTGATGCCTGATCATGTTCACCTGTTCCTGTCGGCATCACCGACAACGGCCCCGATGGTGATTGGCAAGACCGTCAAGAGTATCCTTGCGGTAGATGTGTTTCGCACGTTCCCTACCCTCAAACGTCGCTATTTCTGGGAGAGTGGGTTGTGGACAGACGGGTGCTACTATGGTTCGGCTGGTACGGTGTCAGCCCACACCATTGCGATGTACATCGCCAACCAAAAGGAAGCCTAACGATGACCACCCTGACCCGTTGTTACAAGTACCGCATGTATCCGACCGATGACCAGCACACCACACTGGTGCGGTGGGCAGGGTGTCGGCGATATGTGTGGAACTGGGCCTTGCGCCAACGCAAAGACCACTACCGCGCAACGGGTCGGGGCTTAGGCTATGCGAAACTGGCGGCGGCATTGACTCGGTTAAAGCGCGATCCAGCCCATGCGTGGTTGCGCGAATGCGTCGCGCAAGTCTTGCAACAAACGTTGATGGATTTGGAACGGGCCTTTACCAACTTTTTTGAAAAACGGGCCAAGTATCCACGCTTCAAGGCACGCAAAACCACGCCGCACAGCCTGCGCTTTCCGCAATGCGTGCTGGTGGTGGATGCCCACACGATCAGCGTCCCAAAAATCGGTCTGATGCGGGCGGTGCCATCGTCCACTGGTGGGAATCACCAAAGGTGCAACTATCAAGCAAGACGCGACCGGGTCGTGGTGGGTGGTGTTCGTGTGCCACAGTGACCGCCCCGATACCACGCCGACCGCTGATCGACCTGTGGGGATCGATGTGGGCCTTGAATCCTTCACGACCCTGCACACGGGTGCGAAAACTGCACCCCCGAAGTTTTACCGTCGCGCCCACAAGAAATTGGCCCACGCCCAACGCAACCTTTCCCGCGTCCAAAAGGGTAGCAATAATCACAAAAAAGCCCGACAGCGCGTGGCAAAAATCCACCAGAAAATCAAGAACCAGCGCACCGATTGGTTGCACAAGCACGCGCTGGGGATTATCCAGAATCATGATACGGTGTGCATCGAAGATTTGAACGTGCGTGGCCTTGCGAGAACCAAGCTGGCGAAGTCGTTCATGGATACCGCCCTGAGTACCTTCATGCAGATGTTGCGCGAAAAAGCCGAATGGCACGGACGACAGGTGGTACAGGTTGGGCGGTTCTACGCCTCATCCAAGACCTGTCATGCGTGCCATACGAAAGCTGCCTTGACTCTTTCCGACCGCGTGTGGATGTGTCCCACTTGTGGCACGACCCACGACCGTGATGTGAACGCCGCCATCAATATCTTGCACGAAGGGGTACGCCTGCTTGCCGTTGGGACGACGGAAAGCCAAAACGCTGCTGGAGACCCTGGAAGTCCTGCGAAACGTAGGCGAGTCGGTCGCTGAAGGCAGAAGCCACGCCCCTTGTGGGCGTGGTAGTTCACGATAAGCCAATATCCCAGGTGGCGGCGATTTCTTCTTTGGTGAATGAACGGAAGGCTAAAACCGTCGAGGTGCGCACAATCCCCTTCAGGCTGCCAATTTGGTCGGGCACAGTTTTGGCCAGTTGATCATAATCGGCCAAGCGCACAATCGCGATAATATCCCATTCGCCTGTGACCGAATAGACCTCGGCCACGCCTTCAATCGCGGTCAAGCCAGCCGCTACTCCATTGGCGGCGCTTGGTTCTGTTTGAATATGCACAAATGCGGTGATCATCGCTGGTTCCTCGCCATAGCATGCAAAAAATTCAGCTTATTTTAACATAGTTGCCATGGGCCAAGCGTACAGTAGCTCAGCCCGCTCCACCAGCGGAATGGATGGGGTTAGGGCAGCAATCGCAGGCGTTGCAACGTCACTGTTTGTTGCTCAGCCCCAGCCACCACCGGATCAAGCCGTAGCATGCCAATCTGGCCTTGCCAAGTTGGAATTTGGCTGAGATCGAGGGTGTAGGTATGCAGCGCGCCATCGCCAATCACATCCCACGCAACCGAATGATCCTCGGTTGCGCCTTCGCCTGGAGCCATCCAATAGAGTTGACCATGTTGGTTGGGCAAGCTGGTGGCCATCGTAATTTCTAGTTTGCGCCATTGAGCGCTATCAAGCGTGATGCGGGGGCTAAGCAAATGCGGGTCTTGCTCGGGCACAAATTGCCAACCATCAACCCACGTCGTGCCAGCAATAAAATTCTCGCGCCAGCCCAAGCTCCAATCCTGCCAATGCCAATCGGGCGCACCTTGAGGAATGGGATCGAGCTTGAAGTAGCTGGCATGAGTCAGCGTCATTGGCTGTGCTTGGTGCAAAAACGGCGCAAAACATTCGGCCACTGCGTGCGGCTCTAAGCCATAGCGTTCGAGCAAAATTGGGCTGGGTGTAACCGCCTGCTGATCGAGCCAAACTGTATAGCCAGCACTGGTCGTATCCACAATTTTGGCGCTAATTTCCAAGCAGCCATGCTGCCAATCGCCGGGGCTTACACTGAGTGGCAGACTATTTGGGCGCGCAAATTCATATTCTGCATACAATGCTTGCAAGCCATTCGGCACAAGATAAAAATCATTGCTGCTGCCAGTTTGGGCCAATTCAGTAATCACCATGCGATCTTGATCGTTGGCAGCATCGCCGTTGGCGTTAATTTGCCAGCCATTGCTCAAGGCCATGCCAAGCAAAGCTGTACTGAGAGCTGGCTGCCACCAAGGCCAACGCAGTACGCTGATCGTATTCAGCGCCAGCGTGCTCAACAAAGCCCACGGCGGCAAGCAGGCAATCCAAAATTCAATATTATCTGGCTCCCACCAGCCAAAAAAGAGGCTATAGCTTACCAGCCAGGTTGTAGCCAGCAACACTAACGGGCGTGATTGCTGCCAAAGCTGCCGCCAACGCCAGCCAATTAGGCCAAGGCTTGCAAGCAACACTCCGCCACCAAGCCAGCCATGAATCGTATGTTGCCAACCGCTGAGCAAATTGCCAATACTCGTCGCGCTTGGCGTCGCGCCCCACAAACCAGTATTCGCATATTCAAATAGCCATTGTTGGATTTGCGCCCAGCTCCGAAAGCCGCTCAAGCCAAACATCACAATCGCATAGCTGCCGCCAACCACCAGCAACCCAACCATGGCATAGTGGATGAATGCTCGCCAGCGTTGGCTCCATGGCGTGGATTGCCAATTGGCACTCAGCCAAACCGCCAGCACTGGCAGTAACCACAACACATTTGTTTGATGAAACAGAATCGCGCCGCTATGCGCCAAACCAAGCCAGCGCCATAAATTCACATTTTGCGGAGTTTCAGCTAAGCGCAGCAACAAACCAGTGGCAATTATCAAAAATAGGCCAGCCAAGGTATAGACCTCGACCTCAACCGCGTAATACCACCAAGCATACGCGCCGCCAACCAGCAGACTGCCAATAGTCGCCAACCACGCTTGGTTGGTCAACCGATAGAGCAAACTCCACCAGATGATTACGCCGCTTGCGCCAGCCAGCACATTGAACAATTGCAACGGCCCGAAGGCCATGCCCCGATAACCCACAACCTGACTGAATCCATAGACAATTTCGCCAAGCGGCCCATACAACAAATGATGGGGATGAAACGATTCGCGCCACGGTTTGGCTTGCACCGCCGTCGCATACGAATAAGCATCGAAAGTATGAATTTGCGTGAGCGTTAGGCTATAGAACAGAACTAGGCCCAGCCACGCCAAACCAAGCTTTAAGCGAAATTGTTGCTGCATTGCGGTATCCAGAAAGCGCGCTAAAACAATGACACAGCCTGTTGTTACAGACTGTGCCATAGTACCATTGAATGACATTCAGCTTATTTGGTCGTCCAAGGCAGATAGACTTTATAGTTAACTGCTGGAGCTGTCACGACGACCGTACCTTGCATATTGCTGTGCAACGTACAGACATAGCTGAAGCTACCAACCTGATCAAAGGTTACTGCATACTCTTGGTTTTGGCTTAGGTTGCCCGACGCCCAGGTGAATGGGGTTTGGCTGCGGATTGTGTTGTGCGGAGCGCTATCAAGGTTGCGCCAGAGCACGCTCGTTCCCAAGGTAACTGTAATTGGGCTTGGGCTAAAGCGGAAGTTTTGAATGTTGACGGTTTGGGTCGCGGTGTAGGCAAAGTTTTGGGTCACGCTCTGATTGAGTGCAACCGTAACTGTTGCTACTTGGGTTTCCAAGGCCATCAAATCGCTCGCGATGGTGTAAGTGCCTGGCGCTAAGGTCAAGCTATAGACCCCTTGAGCGTTGGTTTCGGTCGTAACGTTGCCTGGGTTAGCGGTGATCACTGCGCCAGCGCGGCCAGTACCGTTGAGGGTCACTGTGCCGGTTGCCGTCCCAGTTGGGCCACCACTAAAAGCAAAATCCTCGGTAGCAACTTGGCCTTTGACAATCGTCACTTGGCGGATAATTGGATCTTGGCTTGGCACCGTGACAGTTGCGGTATAGACGCCTGATGGCAAGCTAGTGCTATAGACACCAGTCGTTTTGCCAAATTCAACCACGCCAACGCTATTTTCCAAGCGCACGGTGGCCGAGGTGGCGGCAGTGCCATTAACCGTGATGCTGCCTTGCAAGGTTGGGGCAATCGCGGTCAAGGCATTAACATAGCCATGGCCAAAGGTGTTGTTTGGAATGCTTGAGCCAGGTACGCCACCACAGGTTTCGGTTGAAGGCGCAGCGGTCGCGGTTTCTTGCAAGATGGCGCGAGTCAGATCAACTTGGCCTTGCAATTCTGGCCGAGCCGACCACAACAAGGCTACCACACCAACTACGTGCGGGCTAGCCATACTCGTGCCTGAGCTTGAGCCATAGCTGGTGTCGCTGCTGCGGGTAGCCGAACGAACACTAACCCCTGGAGCAGAAATATCAGGGCCAAGGCGGCTTACGCCGTTATTGGTAGCAGGGCCACGGCTGCTAAATGAGGCAATTGCACTAGTAGAATCATGTGCGCCAACTGTAAAGCTTTCTGGGTAAATTGCCACTGGTGTAGTAATTGTGGCACAACTACCACCCTCGTTACCAGCTGAGGCCACAAACATAATCCCAGCATTGGTTACGTTTTGAACTGAGGTCTGAATCCCATCAGCAGGCGTGTTGACACAACCTTCTTCTGGTGGGCAACCCCACGAGTTGTTGATCACGTGTGGGGCTTTGCTTGGGTCGCCTTCAGCACTGGTGCCAGCGCTTGGGAATGGAGCAAGCATCCAGTCGATACAGCGAATGTAGGTTGCAGGTGTCCCAACACCAGCATCCATGTTGCGGCAAGCGATCCACTTAGCACCTGGCGCAACCCCAATTTGTTCGCCCGTACCGTTATCGCCAACCACCGTCCCAACGGTGTGCGTCCCGTGTGAGTTATCGTCACATGGTACGTTAATCGCAATCCCACAGGGGTTGGTGCCACCACCTAACGAGGTGCGAATACCGTCATACCAGTTGTAATCGTGGCTAGCAGTTGTGCCATCCCAGCCGCGATATTTGTTCTTGATCGCAGCGTGGGTCCAGCGAACGCCAGTATCTTCGCCAGCAATCACAATCCCTTGACCTGTGATGCCCTTGGCCCAGACTTGAGGAGCTTTAACGTAATTCACACCCCAGGTTATTGCATTGACTGCTTGTGGTGCTGGGCTTGGGCTAGTTTCGGCAACAGGTTTTTCAACCTTAACCACAATCGTATCTTCGATCAACTGCTTGACGCTGGCTTGTTCGGCCAACCATTGAGCGCTGGCTAAATCAAGCGTTGCATACACGGCATTGACTGAAAGAAAGCCTTCTGATCGAATTCCACGGTTGCTGAGTTCGCTCAGGAGCGGGGTTTGATCGCGTTGGGCTTGTTGGCGCAAGGCAGCGACAACAGCAGCACCTTTGGCTTCTTTGCTTGCTAAGCGATCAGCGAAATTGGTGTCGACTTGGTTTTGCAACAATACCAAGGTTGGCACTTGTTGACCTGCATTCAGCTTGGCCAGTAAAGCTGAATCGGCCTTGGTGGCCAAGCGGTCGGGTGTGTTGGCGGAGGCGCTTGGCAGACAAAAGCCCGCTAACACCATCAGGAGGATGAATGGTTTGAACAGACGCATAGGCTCCCCACAACAGGTAAAAGATATTAACTTAGCTGCAAGTATAGCAAACTTTTGGGCATGGTAAAATAGCACGATGCTGATAGATTGCGACATGCTTGAAATGGACGATTATGGAAGATTTTTTGCGCCGAGCAGCGGCGGATTTACATATTGGGGTTGAACAAACCAGCCCAACCACCTGGACATTAACTATTCCCGGCAGCTTGGCTCGGGTTTTTGGCAAAGAAACGGTTTTGGTCACGACCGATAAACAGGTTGCTGCGCTCGACCCTGATCTGCAATTGCTTTCGCCAAACTCATCGTTAACCTTGCGCCTCGCTGAGCAGTTGCGTTCGCGCGGGCGGCCAACTCATCGCGCGCGCTTGGAATGGTATCCTGATCAAGCGAGCTTATTGGCCGATGTGCAGCAAGCGCAGCTGATTCAAGGCCCAGCTTTGCAGATTAGCGGCTTGCAACAGCATATCGTGCTGCGAATTACCTTCCGCATTCGCTTTGAACGTGAAGTGATCGAAGAAAAAATGGTGGCATGTTGTGTCGATTATGAAACTGGCCAAGTTTGGCCAACGATTACCGACATTACCAATTTGCGTGAGCAATTAACGCCCTTGCCCACAACTGGCCTAACCGAGGAGCACGTTAATGTCGCTTTGCACCATGCGCGGCGCTGGCTCGAACGCTTGCTCTACCCGCAAAAAGCCCTGCACGAAGCCCAACTTGCCCAATTGCTGGCGGTCGAAAAAGCGCGCATCAATGCCTTCTACGATGCCTTAGAGGAAGATTCAGGCTTGGCCTTAGGCGCAAAAGAGGGTGAATCGAACAAACAATATGCTCTCGAAGAAGAACGCAAACGCTTGCTTGATGAGCAAGAATATCGCTATGCGCTTTCGCTGGCCGCCGAAACCGTGAGCGTCGCCACCCTCCACGTGCCAGTCTTGCACATTGGCAGCAATCAACAAGCACAATTAATCGCGATCTCGCCCTTGTTTGAGCCAATGATTCAATTGCCCCACTGCCAAGCCTGTGGCCGGCAAGCAAGCTTAGTCCAGCACAAAAATCAACTTGTGTGCAACGTTTGCCATCAAGTGCTTGCTCAATAAGCTGTTTGGTGCATGCCCCTTGGGTTAATCAAGCCAAGGGGCATTTTTATTTAACTAGCCCAAGATTCATCAATGTTCATCAATTGATCAGCCTTCAGCAGCTTGCAGGCCACAGCAAACAGCTCTATGATACGAGCTAGGCATAGATCCTTTGGCCTAGCGCAAATCACCCTTTCTATGCAGATCAGTCCTAGGACCCAAGCGCCTGATCGTTGGAGCATTGAAAGGGGAAGTATGCGGTACAACCAAGCGTATCTTGAAGGCTTACGCCCAATTGGCGACCCTGCCGCCGATAGTTTAATTGCCGAATTGGCTGCGAACGGCGATTTAGCACGCGTCAGCCATGTGCTGCGCCAAATCACCAAGAACGATCAGCCATGGCCCCACGATCTGCCGCCGCTACTTAGTACATGGCTCGCACACCATTCCACGCTTCGTACAGCTATCGACTGGCAACGAATTAATAACGGGGCAGCTTTTTTTGCCCGCTACGGCATGGCGATTACGGTTGTGCTCTCAACTGCGGCCTTGGTTGGCTGTTATGCGGCCCAAAAAGGGGTCAAAGTGCTGACCCAAACCCAACGTTTGCAGGCCGAACCCTATCGCCGCGTCACCGAATCGGGCCATTTTGTGATGGCAGTATTGCAGCCAAATGCCTTACAGGCTAATGGCGAAGGCGTGCAGATCATTCAAAAAGTGCGCCTGATGCACGCCGCTGTGCGCTACCAAATTGCCCAAGCTGGGCAATGGAATCACAGCGAACTTGGGGTGCCAATTTGCCAAGAAGATATGTTGGGCACGCTGATGGTTTTTTCGTATGGTGTAATTTGGGGCTTGGAGCAACTTGGCTATCGCATCGCCAAGCAGCAAGCAGAGGATTTTCTGTATACCTGGAATCTCATTGGCAGCTTGATTGGGATCGATCCAGCTAGTTTGCCGTGCTCAATCGCCGAAGCCGAGGATCTCGCGTATAGCATTTCTAAGCGTCAGCATGGCCCATCGGATGAGGGTCGCGAACTGACCCAAGCGCTGCTGGCAATGCATACAGGGCTCTTACCAGGCCGTTTTTTCGATGGCATGGTTCCGGCATTAATCCAGCATTTGGCAGGCGCTGAGGTTGCGGAATGGATGGGCGTGCCCCAAACCCGTTGGAAATATGCGTTACGCTATCTCAAAACACTCAACAGCGCCATGCGAACCATCACCCAGCGTTTGCCTGGCCTCGATGAGCAATTTGATCGCTTAACATTTTTGTTGCTGCAACGCTGGACGGGCGCAATTCATCGTGGCGAATTGAGCGCAACCCTCAACGAACGCAGCGCTTAATTCAATCAACCCCTCCAGCTAATGCTAAACTAAAGCCAATCTGGCGATTGCCACGATTGGTCTTTTTTGGTTCTTGACAGTATTCGATTTACAGTGTAAATTCATTGATAAGATTTACACTGTAAATCTATTGAGGTTTTGGAATGGCGCGCACGCGGAATCATGTACTGAATGCTGAAACAATCGTTCAAATTAAGCAAGCGGCTCGGCAACTTATGGCGCAGCATGGCACAGCAGGCTTATCAATTCGAGGGATTGCCAAAGTGCTGTCGGTCAGTCCTCCGGCGCTGTATCACTACTTTGCCAACTTGGACGACCTGATTACGACCTTAATCGCTGATAGTTTTAATAGTTTGGCCGACCGCTTGGATGAAGTTGGGCTTAAAAGCCGAACTAAGACCAAAGCGGGCCGCTTATTAGCAGTCCTTGAAGCCTATCGCAGTTGGGCGTTTGAGCATCCAATCGACTTTCAACTTATCTATGGTAATCCGATTCCAGGCTATAACGCACCACGGGAAATTACTGTGCCAGCAGTGGTACGGACATTTGTTACCCCAGTCCGCTTGGCAGATTTAGCCATCAAAGCTGGCGAATCAAGCCTCAACGAATTTGTCATGACCGAGGCCTGTGCCGAACGCATGACCGACATGATTACCCAAAATAATTATCCGGTGTCACTTGAATCGATGTATGTTGTGATGACACTTTGGACGCAAATTCATGGCCTGATTATGCTGGATTTGTACGGGCATCTTAGTTCGAATGTTGGGAATGCTGAGGAATTCTATCGCCATCGGGTGATGGAAATGTTACGCAGTTTTGGCTTTCACGATCTAACTTAATTTCATGCTGGCAGTAACCTTATAAAGTGGCCTTGGCAACGAGGTTGAGCTTGCTATTGCCAAAAATTAACAAGGAATTTTCAAATGATAAGCGAATTACACGTTATTTTTGGGACTGGCCCGATTGGCAAAGCGACCGCCCGTTGTTTGGTTAGCGCAGGCAAACAGGTGCGAATGATCAATCGTTCGGGCAAGGCCAGCCATCTGCCAGCGAGCGTTGAAGTGCTAGCTGGCGATATTTACGATCAACAATTTGTCGCCCAGCAAACCCGCCATGCCGCCAGCGTGTACCAGTGCGCCCAGCCAGCCTATTACGAATGGACAAGCAAATTTTCCGCTATGCAAGCGGCTGTGATTGCAGGCGTAGCCCAAAGCGATGCGCGGCTGGTGGTGATGGAAAATTTGTATGGTTATGGCCGCAGCAAGCAGCCAATGACAGAGGCAACGCCATTTGCCGCCCACACCCGCAAAGGCAAGTTGCGCGCTCAAATGAGCGAGCAGCTGTTTGCTGCCCATCAGGCTGGCAGAATTCGCGCAACCAGCGTGCGGGCCTCAAATTTTTATGGCCCAGAATATCAACTGATGGGCGATCAGGTAGTAAAACCAGCATTGCAGGGCAAAAAAGTTAATTTGCTGGGTAAAGCCGATGTTGCGCACAGCTTTAGTTATGTCAATGACATTGGTGCAACCCTAGCCCTTTTGGGCAGCGATGATCGTGGTTTGGGTCGCCCATGGCATGCACCCAGCCCAGCTGCGCTCACTCAGCGCGAATTTGTGGCAATCTTGGCCAAGATTTTGGGCAAGCCAGTTGGCTATCGCACGATCAACACGGCGATGGTTTGGCTACTTGGGCGCTTTGTCAAAGAAATAGCCGAAACTGTTGAGATGATGTATGAGTGGCAAGCGCCGTTTGTGATGGATAGTAGCGCGTTTAGCCAAACCTTTGGGCTTGAAGCAACTCCCATCGAACAGGGGATCAAAGCGATGGTGGATTGGTTTCGCAATTAACCAGCAGCGCAGGCGTTTAAAAGCTTGCGCTGCATTCCAAGGCCTCGGCCAGCAGTTGTTTATAGTCGCTGCGCGGCATTTCATAGGCTCCAAAGGTTGCCAAATGCGGCGTGAGAAACTGGGTATCGAGCAATTGAAAGCCGCCAGCTCGTAAGCGCTCGACCAACGCCACCAAGGCAACTTTGCTGGCATCGCGCACCTTGCTCCACATACTTTCGCCAGCAAACAAGCCCGCCAAGCCAACCCCATACAAGCCGCCAACCATCTCGCCATTCTGCCATGCCTCAACGCTATGCGCCAAACCACCAGCGTGCAATTGACTATAAACCTCGATAAATTCTTGGCTGATCCAAGTTTCATCGCGTTCAGCGCAGGCTTGCATTGTTTCGCGAAACGCCGTATCAAAGCGAATTTCAAAGCTTTGGCGGCGAATCGTGCGTTGCAACGAATGCGCCACGTGAAAACGCTCATCAAGCGGAATAATCGCCCGTGGATCGGGATCATACCAATAAATTTGGCCATCCTCGGCCATGGGAAAGACCCCTTGGGCATAGCCATAAATTAATAATTGTGGTGAGAGTCGCTTGGTCATGCTATCATGTCTCCAAAAAGTGAGGTCAATCAACCAATGAATACACCACGGGATGTGGCAACCGCCGAACCACAAACGACCACTGATGTCGAGCTAGATTTTATCACGCTCAGCGATGAGGAATTGGAAAAACCCTATCGGGTGATTTTGCAAAACGATGATATAACCCCCATGGAAGTGGTGGTCTGGGTTTTGGAAAAGGTTTTTGAGCAATCGTTTGAAAAAGCCAACAGCATTATGCTCGAAGCCCATCTCAAGGGTCATGCCTTGGTCACGATTTTGCCCTTCAAAGAGGCCAGTTCGCGGGTGTATAGCGCCCAAAGCCGTGCCCGCGATCTGGGATTTCCGCTCGTCTTGTTCCTCGAACCAGATTTTTAACCGAAGGTTCAGTTGTTGGGGGCCAGGGGTCAGCGCGTTCGAAGGCTGAAGTGAATTATGCTTGAGCACGCAATTATTCAGCTAGCTGGCCCCTAATCCCAGAAACCTCATCCTTCATCCCTCATCTTTCATAATTTCGCAACTCTGCGCCTCTGCGTTAAAACTTTTTAGCCACGAATTGCACGAATTCCACGAATGATCATTTTTTGCCCCCGATTGCACAGATTATTGCGATTATGTTCCGCTAGCCCATAGCCATTTCCTTGATCCCGCTTCCCCTTTTGCTTTTGACTTCTGCCTTTTGCCCTTTGACTTTAGGTTTCATCCTTCATAATTCATCCTTCATTCTTGTAATACATGTCATAGCAATTGTCACAATCGCGGTGTATGCTAGCCCTAGCATAGTAGCGGAGGACACAATGATTATCCCTTGGATCTACTACGTTCAAGCTGATGAACAATTATTAGTTGAGAGTTTTAGCCGCCGTTGGACGGTCAATGGGCCGCAACGCTATACCGCCCGACCATTCGAACGCATTACGCGGCGTAGCGGTTTGGTACTTGGCCCAACCGAATATGTCTATGTCACCGATTCGTTGAGTGGCCAAGTGCGGCTCGAACGCGGCCCACAACTGCTCTTCCCTAACGCCTACGAAGAGCTTGGCAAAATTCTCTTGGCAATCCCGCTCAAGAAAAACCAATATGCCCGCATTTTGGATCGTAGCACTGGTCAATTGCGGGTTGAGCGCGGCGAGCAAAGCGTCTATCTCCAACCAAACGAAATTCAAATTGGCGCAATTGAGGCTGGCTACAATATCGATGAGCATCACGCTGTTTTGGTGCGCAGCACCACCGATGGCCAATTAAACCTGATTACCACGCCCCAAGTCTTTATTCCCACCGCCGAACAAGAAGTGATCGAGCATCGCCAACGGATTTTGCTCGAAAACCATGAAGTTGTGGTGATTAAAGATCGCGACGGACGCTATCAATTTCGGCGTGGCAGCCAGCGCGATCGCTCATTCTTCCTCGAACCATACACCGATTTGGTGACCTTTCGCTGGTCGTCGGGCTTGCACAAAGATAAACGCAATTTGGTCATTACGCATTTGGATATTCGGCCAAAATTTATGTGGTATGCCTTCGAGGCGCGCACCCAAGATAATGTCGAGATTTTGATCGATATTACTTTCTTCTGGCAATTGGCCGATGTTGAGGCCATGATTGTGAGCACCGATGATGCGCCAGGCGATATTTGCGCCCACGCTCGCAGCGCCATCATCCAAGCGGTTTCGCAAACCAGCCTTGAGCGCTTTTTATCCAATTTCAACAGCATTGTGCGCGATGCGGTGATTGTGCCCGAAGATGATTTTTATGCAGAACGTGGGGTCAAATTGCATTCGGTCGAAGTGCGCTCAATTACCTGCAAAGACCCTAATACCCAGCGTGTGCTGCAAGAAATTATTCAAGAAACCACCAATCGGCTCAATCGGCTGCAAAAGCAGGAGAGCGAGAACGAAATCAAGGTCAAGCAACTTGAGGGCGAAATTGTCGCCCAAGAAACCCGTAGCCGCTTGCTCGAATTGCAGCGCCGCATCGCCCAAGCAGAAGCTGAAACCCACGGTTTGGCCGAGGCCGAACGGGTTCATGCTTTTATCCAAGGCCTCGGCGACGATTTGCCAATCAGCGAAAAGCTGGCGATTTTCAATATTCTGCGCCGCCAAGAGGCAATTGCAAGCCTCAGCCAAGGTAAGGCCCAGTTGTATCTCACGCCCGCCGATATTAATTTGAGCCTTGAGCATCATTAGTTAGTAGTGGCGGTCGGGTATTAGGGATCGGGGATCAGATAGTGGGATTTATTTAACCACGAAGAACACGAAGCGCACGAAGGTTTAAGCTATTGAGTCCCAAATGTTTATTCGTGTCATTCGTGCAATTCGTGGCTAAAACGGCTGGTTTTTAACGCAGAGGCGCAGAGCAATGATTGCTTGTGGCTCGTGGCTATTTGAGCCTTGAGCATCATTAATTAGTAATGGAGGTCAGGGATTAGGGATAGGGGATCAGATAGTGGGATTTATTTAATCACGAAGAACACGAAGGTTTAAGCTATCGAGTCCCAAATCCTTATTCGTGTCATTCGTGCAATTCGTGGCTAAAACGGCTGGTTTTTAACGCAGAGGCACAAAGCATCGAAGGCTAAATTATGAGAGCTGAAGCATGAAAGTCAAAATCCAATAGCCCTTCTTCGTGCTCTTTGCGTTCTTCGCGGTTTCGCGCTTCGTGTTCCTTCGTGCTTTTCGTGGATCAAACCTTATTGCGCATCCCGACGCTGCACAAACCGAAATTCGCCGCCTTTTTCCACATCCATCACATGGCCGCGCCAAACAATGCGTTGCGGGGCCAGCAATGCCTGAATCAATTGCACTGGAATTAGCAATTCTAAAAATGGCACAAGCAGCCAATAACGCCGTGGCGTGGATTTAGCAAGATAGTGCTGATCGATTTGGATAAAATTCAATAGCCCAAGCAGCGTGTAGATTGCACTAAACCAGCGCTGGCGTTGGCTTGGGCGCACCACAGTCACCACTGCCAAAAGCAAGGGAAACAGGGTTGGCACAATTACCAAACAAAACAATAAACTACGTTCGCGCCGATTCAAATGGCGCAACAACGATTCGCGCGGAAAGATAAACCAGCGTTGAATTAAGCTGCGATAACGCTGAGCATTGGTCACGGTCGTGCGAATTGCATGGCGCATGCTGGTTTGCTGCAAGCCCAAGCCAGCCTGTTTAACCCGCTGGGCCACCGCAAAATCGTCGGCCAAAATATGCTCTAGGCCATTGAAACCATCCAATTGCTCTAGCACATCGCGCCGCAACGCATAGAACATGCCATTAATCGTAAATGGCTCGCTGACTTGAATATAGGGCACATAGGTCAGCAAACTATTGCTATTAACAAACAGCGCCACCAAACTCGACCACGCATTATCAAATGAGCGATAGTAGGGCAAGCCAAACGCCAAGCCAACCCCCGCTTGATCCAGCCATGGCAAACACGCTTCCAAGCCATAGGCTGGTAGGCTGGTATCATCATCGAGCACGCAAATGATCTGGCCTTGGGCTTGCGCCAAACCAGCAATCAACTTGAAGGTTTTGGGGTTTACGCGCTCTGCAGGAGCAGGCAAGCTGATAATGCGAATTGTTTGGTTGGCATATTCTGCTTGCAGTTCGTGGCAAAGTTGCTGCGCTACCGCATCGTTATCATCAATCAGCCACAACCATTCGCGCGCATAGCTGCTTGGCGCATCCAAGTTGGCGCGTAAACATGTAGATAAATGCGGGTCGCCGCTCAATATTGGCTGAAGCAAACTCACTAAGGTTGTCGCTGGCTCGCGCTGCGATTGAGGCGTAGGCTTGCGAAAAAAGCGCCAAACTTGCCACCACTTCCAGCAACGTTGACCAAGCATTAAGCCACATAACAGCAACCAAATCCGTTTAATCATGATTTTGCTCCTTGCCCAGCCACTGCGCTGCTGCCAAATGCCGCAACCGCATGCGCTCGCCACGCCAAACAATGGTGTCATCGCCAAGCAAGCCCCAGAGCATCAGCAATGGGTCAAGCAGTGTTCCCAAAATGCTCAAAGGCCAAGCCCACCACGGCGTTGCTTGTTGGCAATAACGCCGCATTTGCCAAACATGCAAGCTCAATTGCGCCGCCAAACAGGCCAGCAACCAAGGCCGCAGCTTTGGATTAGGCAGGCTTGCCAACGCCAACAGCGGCGGAATCGGCTGAGCAACGCTGGTCAGGCCAGTTACGAACTTGTCGCGCTGTTTAAGCTCAGGCAACATCGACACCCGCGGAATTGTAAACCAGCGCTCCATCTGCAAGCCATAGGCCTTGAGAGTGGCAAAATAATTATCGACTGTGTAGATTAATGGCGTTTGTAGATTGCGTAAGCCATGCGCTTGCACCCGCCGTGCCAACTCATGATCATCATCAATCCGCCCATCCATTGCTTCAAAACCACCAATTTGCTCAAATACGCTGCGTTGCAAGGCAAATTGATGCCCAGTAATCGTGTATGGCTCGGTCAACGCCGCCAAGCCCACGTAGCTTGGTAAGGCATTGGCGTTCACAAAATTGCTCATCAACGCAGAAGGCAAATTTTGCCAATTCGTATAACAAGCCAAGCCAAAAATCGCCCCAACCTGCGACTGCAACAAGTAGGGAATCGCTTGGCGCAAGCCATCAGGCGGCAAGGTTATATCATCATCAACAAACCAGACAACCTCTGCTTGGGCGTGGGCCAACGCTGCCCGCATTTTCCCCAATTTCGAGGCTAGGCGGCCCCAATCAGGCTCAATTTGCAAAATGGTAATTGCATGGGTTGGATTATTTTTCTGTAAGGCCGCGCAGATTGCAAATGTTGCCTGATCAGCGCGATCAACCACCCAGTAATGATTAAGCTGGCCAGAATAGCGCAACTTCAGCCGTTGCTCCAACGTTGTGGCCAAATCGAACACGCCATGAGTCAAAGGCTGAATTAAATCAATGCTTGGCCAAACAGCGGGTTCGGCAGGCTTGGGCTTGGCAAAAAAACGCCGCAACATCAACCAACGCCAGCAACGATCAAGCAAATACCACAGGGCCAACAATCGCATTATGTCGCCTCAATCTGCGCCAACGCATAATCAATATATTCATCAATTTGGGCTAGCGAAGCACAATGTTGAGCCTGCGGCACGCGATAATAGCTCGCTGTCGGGTAATACTGGCGCAATAATGCTTGATCGCGCCGCCCAAACAAGCCATCGTGTTCAGCCACAATCATGGCCAGTTTGCCATGCCAACGCGCCGCACCCAAATGCCAATCCAGCTCGCGCCACCAACCCAACAAGCTCAGATAATCGTGGCGTTGCATTTTTTGCAGATTTTGCTGCAACCGCTCAGCCCAAAAAGGCCGCAGCATGGTGGCCATTGGCTGCAAAAATTGCTGAGTGCCGCGCCAAAACAGCCAACGCACCAAGCCCAATGGCAAGATCGCGACCAGTGGATGCAGCAAACTGAGCCAAAGCCAACGCCCACGCCGCGGCACGCCAGTATCCGAAAGCAGCAAGCCTTGGGCCAATTGCGGGCGATAGTGCAACAGGGCTTGGGCAATCAAGCCGCTATACGAGCCAGCCACAATCCAGCCAGCTTCAAATTGCAAATAATCGAATAAGGCTTGCAGATTGGCCGCCAAATCTGCGAGATTATCAATTGTGTTGGGGTAGGCGAGGCTAAGTACCCGATAGCGCTGCTGGCAACGATCCAGCCAACGAAAAGCCAAATCGGCGCGCGCCAAGCCACCAGGCAAAATCAACAAGCCAGGCAAATTACCGCCAGTATCACAAATTTCCCATTCGTGGCCGTTGATGCACACCCGTTGCACTGGATAGCGCTCAAGGGTTTGCTGATAACAGGTTTGGCAATCGGCAGCGCTCATTAACTGCTCATACTCATGCTGAATCATTCAGGCTGCCTCTCAAGTTGCGCTACTGCTGCGCCTAAATTGCTGCAAAGTTGCTCTAGCTGCTCGCTTAGGCTTGCTACACTCATTCTAAGCCTTTTTATGCAGGAGTTTTGCAATGGATAGCGTCACAGTAGCAGACATTGATCGACCACAACCACGCTGGCAAAGCATGGTTTATGGCTGGTATTTGCCAGCATGTTTGACGCTCGTTTGATTCAGCATTGGGCTAGCCTTCAAGCCCACAACAATGTGCGCAGCATGATGTTGGCATGGCTCACGCTCACAATTGTCACAGCCTGTTACCTCACTCTAGAATTTGAGGCGAATGGCATTTTAAAACCTGTCACTTATTCAAAGCATTAAATTGGCAGGCTTAATTGAATATGTGCGCCTTGCTCGCTGGGAATCAGCACTGCATCGCCGCCGTGGGCGCGCAGAATCGCCCGCACAATCGCCAAGCCAAGGCCCGAACCGCCCTCAGCGCCACGCACGCCACGCTCCCAAATTGCTTCACGCATAGCCGCCGGAATACCCTCGCCAGTATCTTGAACATCGATCACAACTTGATCGGCGGTTAAGCTGACCCGCATAATAATTTGGCCGCCTGGAGGCGTGGCCCGCAAGGCATTATCAAACAAATTCAACAAGGCTTGCTTCAACCGATCACGATCAGCATCGATGATAATTGGACGCGGCGGAACTTGGGCCAGCAATTCAACTCCACTCCGTTGCGCCCGCCCACTCAAATTCTGCACCAATTCATAAATCATTTCGCCAAGATCAAGGCTTTGCTTGGGGCCGAGGGTCAGGCTTGGTTGGGCATCGGTGCGCAAAAGCTCATCGGCCAAACGAGCAAGCCGCGCAATTTCGGCCTGCATTGCCTGAATCGATTGCGCTTGTTCGTCGGCGTTCTCTGCATCCTCGATATTTTCCAAGTAGCCGCCCAAGGCCATCATCGGCGTGCGCAACTCGTGCGAAACATCACGGTAAAACCGCCGTTGCGCTTCCGATTGGTGCTCGATCCGCGATAAACGCTCGGCCAATTGGTCAGTCATGGTATTGATTGAACGGGCAAGTTGGATAATTTCCGAAGGGCCACGTTCAAGCGCCCGTTCGGTCAGATCACCATTGGCAACTTGCTCGGCAGTTGTGCGCAATTGGCCAATGAGCCGCGCCAACCAACGGGCTACCAACGACGACCCTAAAAAGGCAGCCGCAAAGGCCAAAGCAATCGAAATAAAGACAAAGCGGCCCAGCACGCGCAATAAGCGATCTTCGTCGGTAACACTTTGCGAAACCTCAACGACCCCCACAACCTTTTGCTGCCAACGCACTTGACCTGCCACATAACGTCGCCCACGAGCCTCGCCCACAAACACGGTTGGGATACTAGTTACAAATTGGCTAGCAGCAGCCCGACTTGGAAACGCCGAGTTCGAGCCATTGGCCCCAAAAATTTGGCCTGCGCTGCCAAAGACCCGAATTGCGCCATCGCCATTGCCAATTGGCCGACTCAGCAGAATATTAGTTGCCGATTGTAAATCGCCATCGCTGGCTATCAGTTGCTCAGCAAAGGCAATATACAACTCCAGCTGATTATTTAATTCAACACTGCGCCGATCTGCTTCGCTGATCCGAACACCCATGAGAATAATAATCGCGATTAATGCTAAAGGCACAACACTAACCGCCACCATCGTGATCGTGAGGCGTACAGCTAAGGTTACAATTTTAGGTCGATGCACTTTTTTCATAGCAGCATTATCGCATAGCTAGCCACTTGCATGGCATGATATAATCGCTTTTGAGAAAATTTCTCCCCTTAAATGAAACTTGATGTAGAAAGTGTAGAGGCAATGTCTACGTTAACCTATCCGCACCTGCCCGCGCCCTTCGAAATCATCGGTGCTTGTGGCAAGCAGTCGAGCCATCGGCGTTTTTTTATGGCCAAAAAAGCAGGTATTCCCTACCTCGTTTGGTGGGAAAGCCGCATTCCCGATGCCTTGCGCAAACAACAAATGGTGGTGCAAATTGCCGAGCAGGCAGGCAGCGAAGTTGCTATTTTAGATGTTCAGGCTTTGTCGCTGCAACAACTTTTGGATACAGCTGGCAGCCTTCCGGCCCCAGTTGCCGCCCAATATGCCTTAGGTCTGATCGAAACCGCCGAATTTAATCATCGCCAGCGTACTGCGCTAACCAGTAGCAATTTGTATGGGCCAAGTTTGCTCGACCTTGGCTCTCAAGGCACAATTGCACCTAAAATCGATCCCAGCCAAGGCCAAAAAGCCGGGCCGATTCCTGCTCAATTATTACCAGTCAACGAACAGCCAAGCCCGCAAAGCGATAGCTATTATATTGGGGCCTTGATTGCATGGATGCTTAGCGGCCAATTTGCCCCCCAAGGCAATCCTTTGGCCATGTTACCAGCAATTGATGGCCGCTTGGCGAGCATTTTACAACGAGCAACCGCCGCCAATCCAAAACAACGCCCAAACGCCCAAGAGCTTGGCCAACAAATTCAAGATTGGTTATCGGGCAAAGTTGCTCAACCTGCTAAAAAGAAACCTTCAAAGCTGAAATGGCTGGTCGGGGCAATTGGCACGGCAATCGTAACCTTATTAATCATCTATGGTTTATCGCAGAAGAACTCAGTGCCGGATACTGAGTTTGGCAAGGCCTCAGCAGGTGCTGGCCCAAGCACCGATTTCCAACCAGATAAACCTGGCACAGGCTTGGCCATCCTCAGCGATATCAATGAGGTTGAGGTTAATCGAATTGACGATACGCGCTATCCTGAAATTGATATGTATCTGAGCATCATGCGCCCGACTGGGGTTGTAACCGATGTTCCACGCCAAAATGTCAGCGTGTTTGAAAATAATAATAAAATTGAGAACTTCTCATGGGTCAATCTCTCGAAGATTCGCGATCCGCTCAATATTATGTTGGTGATTGATACCAGCGGGAGTATGGGGCCTAGCAAAGAAGGCTTGACTGACGGCGGCTTAGATGCAGCCAAAATAGCTGCCCTCGATTTTATTGAACGCCTGCCCTCAAACACCAAGCTTGGCTTAATTCACTTTGGCACAATGGTGACGGTTGATCACTCATTAACCGACGATATTGGCGCGGTGCGCCAAAGCATTACCGAGCTTAAAGCTGAAGGCCAAACCGCAATCTATGATGCTTTGGCAATTAGCTATACCCAATTACGCCGTGCAGAAGGCCGAACCTTCATCGTGCTCATTTCTGATGGCGCTGATACCGCCAGCAAAGGCGATAATTACGATAGCATTGTGACCAAAGCAGCCAAAGCCAAAATTCCAACCTATATTATTGGCCTAACCAGCCCAGAATTTGATGGCAAATTGCTGGAAGATTTACAACGCGATACCAAAGCGATGATCTACCAAACCCCATCTAAAGAGCAATTGACCGGCTTCTACGGGGAGGTTGCCCAAGAAGTCGCTGGCCAATATCGAGCCAGTTTCAGCGTGCCTGATAGTTATCCAAGCGGCGCTGAAATTAAGCTCAAGGTCGAGGTCGATGCTGGCGATGGCCGCTTAGTCACCAAAGAACGCACCTATAACAAGCCTTAACCTTCTCACCTACAGCATGTTTTCAATCGCAGCATCTTAACCAATGCTGCGATTTTTGTTTTGGGCTAAAATTGTGCTACAGTGCAAACCACAATCGCACCTATGAGAACACCCAAATGCTGGATTTACAAAAACTGCGCATGTTTGTGGCCGCTGCCCAAAGCCGCAATTTTACTCGCGCTGCTGAACAACTCGATCTCACACAGCCGACCGTTAGCCAACAAATTCAGACCCTTGAACGCGAGTTAGGCGTAAGTTTGTTCGAGCGGCTAAGCCGTGGCATCGAGCTAACCGCTGCTGGACGAGCGCTTTTACCCCATGCCGAACAAATGATTGCGCTCGAACGGATTGCAGAACAGGCGGTGCGTGCCGCTGCTGGCCAAAGCGAACGCACCTTGCTTTTAGGCGTTGGCAATACCTTGGCCACCTATGCGCTGCCCGATTTGCTGCAACGCTTCAACTGGGAACACCCAGAATTTGTCGTCCACATCGGCACTGGCAACACCGAGCAATTGCTGGCCCAAGTTATTTCTGGTGAATTTGAATTGGCCCTGGTTGGTTCGCCGATTAGCCATAATCAATTAATTGTGATGCCGTTTCTCAGCACCGAATTGGTGGTCATTGTTAGCCCTGATGATCCTTGGGCACGCTTGAAACAAATTAATCTCGAAGCCTTGCATGGGCGACGCATGCTTTTGCGTGAAGAAGGCTCTGCTTTGCAAGCGAGCGTCAGCGAGTTGCTCACCAAGCAGCAAATTCGCCCCAAACAGCCAATTGTGCTTGGCAATCTTGAGGCGATCAAGCGCTCGGTTGAAGTTGGCTTAGGCATCGCCTTAGTGCCAGCCATGGCCGTGCGCCGCGAAGTAGCGGCTGGGCGTTTGCGCCAATTGCATTTGGCCAATATGCTAACACGGCGGGTTTATAATGTGGTGCATCATCGCGATCGCCATATTACGAATGCAGCCCAATTGTTCCTCGATCTCTTGCGCAAACCGTTGGGGCCTGATACTAACGAATGAAGCCTTGATATGATATGATACGAGCTATTGCTTCCGACCACCTTTTGGAGCAGAACCCGTTATGGGCTTGGGGGAATGGCCTGCATGACCGATGCAGAACGACAATGGGTGAGCGCCGCCAAAGCTGGCGACGTTGAAGCCTTCAATCAATTAGTGCGTATGTACGAAGGGCGGGTCTATGGCTTGGCCTATCGCATGCTGGGCGATAGCGATAGCGCTGCCGATGTGGCCCAAGATACCTTTATCTCGGCATTTAAGGCAATTAAACGCTTTCGCGAAGGCTCATTTGCTGCTTGGTTGCTGCGCATTGCCACCAACGCGTGCTACGATGTGTTGCGCGCCCAAAAACGCCGCCGCACCAGCTCGATGGATCAAATGCTTGCTGGCGACGATGATAGCCCAGGCGAGCAATTTGAAGATCAATCGCTGCCACTCGATCAACATATGATCAATCGCGAGTTGCAAGCAGCAATCCAAGCAGGCTTGGCAACCTTGCCCGAAGATCAACGCGCAGTGTTAATTATGTGCGATATTCAAGGCTTTGCCTATGAGGAAATCGCAGCAGCTACTGATACCCAACTGGGCACAGTCAAATCGCGGCTCAGCAGAGCACGAGCAAAGTTGCGCGATTATCTTAAAAGTCGGGAACTTTTGCCAACTGCCGAACGTTAAGCTTGATATGACGACACAAGTGGGTATGCAATGACACCAATATCTGAACAACACCAAGAACTTCTTTCGGCAGCCCTCGATGGTCAGCTTAGCGCCGCCGAGCAAGCTCAGTTGGATCAACAGCTTGAGCACGACCCTAGTTTAGCTGCCGAATTTGCCGAGTTGCGCTCGATGCAGGCGTTGTTGCAAGACCTCCCGCCTGTTCGACCACCACGCAGCTTTACGCTCGATCCCGCTCTCCATGCGCCCAAACGCAGCTTCTGGCTCAGCGGCTGGACACGTTGGGTCACGGTGGTTGGCGTATTCGCTTTAATGCTGACCGTTGGCTTACAGCTCAGCAATCAGGCTGAGCAAGCAATGACCATGGCTCCTGAATCGCGCATAATGAGCACTGAATCAGCAGCTGTTCAATCCCAACAAGCCGAAAACGAGAGTCCTGTAGCGCCACCAATGAGCACGGGAAGAAGCGCAGCCATGCCAACCCCAGAGATGGCGCTGCTGCAAGAACCAACTGGTGGCGCTGCCGATGCAATGAGTGGAGCCTATCCACCGCCGGCCCAACCATACGCTGCTGGCTCAGGTCCAATGAGCGATACAAGCGATATGGCTCGGAGCATCAGCCCTGAGCAAGCAACCGCCATAGCAGGCAATAGCTTGAACCAACCATTGATCGAGCGCAATGATACCTCATCGCCTGATACAATCAGCTTGGAGCCGCCAGTGCTCAAGGATCAGGTGCTTGAGCAAACAGCTCCTGCACCAGCAGCCGAGTCTGAATCATCACTATTGCTCTGGTTCAGCATCGCACTCGTACTGGGGATTGGCTTAGCGTTCGCTATGGGCTACTGGTTCAAACTGCATAAACAAGCCTAAATCTACCACGGCTGTCCTTGCGCTTCTGCTTGGGCAGCCCTAATAAATTGGGCTAGCACCGCAATTCGCGCTTCCGCCAAACGCCGCGCACTGGCAAGGCGTAGTTGGCTCGGCAAATGGTGCAGATTGTGCTCTAAGGTCGCCAATGCATCACCAAATGTTCGATAGCGCGTATCACGGCCAACTTTGCTCACAATCCGCAAGATTCCTACCGCCCCTAGTTGCTCCAAGATATCGGCATCACGCAATAAACTGGCTTCAATACTGGTTGGCTCATCCTGTGGGAGATGTTGGCCAATCGCCGCCACTACCGCCGCAATTTTGGCGCTGGGGAATTGCCATTCTTGCAATAGCGCAGGCACTTGCTGCATAGCATAGGCCACATTATCCCAAGCAGCCAATGCTGCTGGGTCAGCAGGCCGATGGCCGATAAAGACCCCAAGATCGTGCAACCATGCTGCCGCATACACCACATCGTCATCATACGCCAAGCCTTCACCAAGGGTTGTCGCCAACTGATAAAGTCGTGGCTGATGGCTATATTTATCGATCGGCAGAGCTTGCTCACGAATATAGGCCTGAATTTGGGCCCGAAAATCTGGCATAAAACTATCTCCTGCAAGGCTAAAATGATCTGTTACCCACCAAAACCAACCCATCTGTCACCTGGGTAGACCCTACTTTTGAGAATTGACATAAACGTCTTATCGCAGGTACACTACAGCGACCACTCAACCACAACCCATTTTAGCAAGCAATGCTGCGTTGCCGAGCTTTAGGCGGTATGGTATAGTTTGGTTGACAGCAGTCTGCAACGTGAGAGCATCACCATGAGCGTAATCGTCATTGATGACCAAGTTGTGCATTACGAGACCTTTGGGCGTGGTCGTCCAGTCCTATTTCTCCACGGCTGGCTCGGTTCGTGGCGATACTGGATGCCGACGATGGAATTCGTTTCCAAAGATTTCCGCACATATTCGTTCGATTTTTGGGGTTTTGGTGATTCAGATAAAACAAGTACTGCCAAGAGCATTAGCATTACCAATTTCTCTGATCAAGTGATTCGATTTTTGGATGCCATGGGCATCGATAAGGTGCCGCTAGTCGGCCACTCCATGGGCGGAATGGTCGCGCTCAAAACTGCAATCCGCCACCCCAATCGGATTAGCCGAGTTGCGGCTATTGGTGCTCCCATCGTTGGTACATCGCTTTCAGGCTTGCTTAAACTCACCGATAATCAGTATGTTTCGCGAGCAATGGCGCGCGTGCCAGTCGTTACCAAGTTTTTGTTTCGCTGGTTCTTAGGCAATGTTAGCGATACCGCCTATAGCGAAATTCTCGACGATAGCGTTAAGCCAACCGAGGAAAGTTTGCGCCGCGCCGTTGGCTCGATGATGCGCACCGATCTGCGGCCTGAACTGGAACAATTGACGGTTCCAACCTTGGTCGTCCACGGCGCTCGCGACGATATTGTCAACCCAAATCAGGCCGATATTTTCTTACAACGCGATATGGCCAACACGCAAGTATTTGTGATGCCAGAAAGTCGCCATTTTCCCTTCCTTGACGAGCCAGCCCAATTTAACAAGGTGCTTCACGCCTTCTTAAAACGGCCAGTCAACGAAACCCGTGCTGCTGCTGAAGCAGCATAGGTAGTTAGGTCAAGTTCATGATTGATGAACAAACTGAAGCCTTAGTTCGGCGACTCAAAAGTATCGAAGGCCATGTGCGTGGCGTGCAACGCATGCTCGAAGAGGATGCCTACTGTATCGATGTGCTGCGCCAAACCTTAGCCATTCGTCGCGCACTCGAAAAAGTTGATGCCCTCGTGCTCGAACGCCATCTCGCAACCTGCGTTACCAACGCAATTCGCTCACCCAACGAGGGCGAACGCGAACAGGCCATTACCGAAATTCTCGAAATTTTTGCGGCAACCCGCAGCGTTAGCGAGAAATAACCACCCCTATGAATGAGTTACTACCCTATCCATTGCTGGGCATTGTCGGCCAAAGCGAGCTGAAAACCGCGCTTACCTTGGCTTTGGTCAATCCCGCTGTGGGTGGGGTTTTGTTAAGCGGCCCCTATGGCGTGGGTAAAACTACCGCCGTGCGCGGCTTGCTCGATATTATGCCCTTGGTCAAACGCTCGCGCTGCGAGAATAATTGCCCGCCCGACGACGATAGCGATCTCTGCCCAACTTGCCTCGACTACCTCGAACGCGGCGAATCGCGGCTCAAAGATGACCTCATGCGCTTAATCGAACTGCCACTCAACGCCCGCTTAGAGGATGTGGTCGGCGGTATGAACGAGCGCGTCGCCATCGAACAACAACGGGTGGTGCTCGAAGAAGGAATTTTGGCCCGCGCCAACAATAATTTGCTGTACGTCGATGAAATTAATTTGCTTGATCATGCGGTGATCGATGCGATTCTCGATGCAGCAGCCCAAGGCCAAACCTTTGTGCGCCGCGGCGCAATGGTCAAACTCTATCAAAGTCGCTTGGTCTTAATTGGCTCGATGAATCCAGAGGAAGGTCGGCTACGGCCCCAAATCTTGGATCGTTTGGGTTTACGGGTTTGGGTTGGTCCCCAACCAACCGCTCGCGAACGGCTTGAAATTTATCGCCGTGCAATCGCCTTTCGCCAAGATCGAACGGCGTTTCGGCTGGCCTATGCCCAAGCAACCACCCAACTGCGGCTCGATGTGCTCAAAGCGCGCGATTTGCTGCCCAACGTTCATTTAACCAAAGCTGCTGAACGCTATGCAATGCAGATCATCACTCAATTGGCAATTCCTTCGCATCGGGCCGAAATTGTGTTGCTCGAAGCTGCCCGCGCCCGCGCTGCCGCCGACGATCGCCTTCGCGCTACGCCCAACGACATCAAAGCAGTTGCCCCAATGGCCTTGCGCTGGCGCCAAAGCCCACATCTCAGCGATTTTCTGAAGCAGCACGAAACTGAGGAAGGCCTTATTGCCCAAGTCTTGCAAGCTTAATAATAGACTTCGCGGCCAAAAAATGCTTGCACATCACGCGAATTCATATAGGCCAGCACAATCACATTCCACAACATACCGCCCCAAGCCCAGCGCTCGCCCAATAAACCATCTAAAATGTAGCCACCAATCGAAACATAGGCGCTAACAATCACCACCCACCACATCACGCGCCAGCCTTGAAAGAGCGCCAACCCCATCACAACTTGAAAACATGCGGTCACAACCAGCACAATTGGATCTTCCGACAAGATAAATTGTTCCAAAAAAGCTGGCACACGCCCCAATAAGGCCACCCCAACCTCAACCATTGCGGTCAGCACATAGCCAATCGCAATCACCGTAATCAAAAATGGGCGGCCAAAAGCCAACGATTCATTGCGTTTGAGCATGCTTGCTCCATTTCTATAAAATCGGCCACAGCGGCGAAAGCACCAACTCGGCAGCTTTGGTATACCACGGCCGCTGAATCCATTCAGCCAAGGTTAATTCGCGGGCATTGGTCATATCGCAGGCAAAAATTGCTTCCATACGCTCAGCAAAGGCCGCATTGTAAATTTCAAGATTAATTTCGTGGTTGCCTGCCAAACTCAGCCGATCAAGATTGGCCGTGCCAACCGTCGACCAAATGCCATCAATCGTCGCGGTTTTGGCGTGAATCATGGCGTTTTCATATAGAAAAATTTTAATTCCATGGCGCAGGCAAAATTCAAAATAATGGCGCGCCAGCCAATCAGCCAATACATGGTTCGATTCAGCTGGGACCAAAATCCGCACATCAACCCCACGCCGCGCTGTGAGCACCAAAGCCTCTAAAATCGCCCGATCGGGAATGAAATAGGCGTTGCTAATGTAGACAAACCGCTCGGCCCGTTCAATTGCATCGAGATACATCGAACGAATTGGAAACACCAAGCGCCCAGCATCATTGCGCTGCACCCGCACTGTCGATTGCCATTCCAAATCAAGGTCGATGTTAAGCCGAGGCAGGCGTCGCCGATAGCGATTCCATTGCGAAGCAAACATCTCGGCCAAATTACTCACAATCGGCCCGCGCACTTGCACATGGGTGTCGCGCCACTCAGTGCGATACAATTCGCCCAAATTATAGCCACCAATAAAGGCCACATCGTTATCGACGACCAACAGTTTGCGATGGTCGCGGGCATACGAGCCAATATCAAAAATTTGCGATAGCTTTGGGAATGCAGGATAGGTCAAGAGCTGAATTTCAGCAGGAAACTTTTTGAATTTGCGCGGCACCACCAAATTCGCAAAACCATCGACAATCACATACACGGCCACGCCGCTATGGGCTTTGCGCATCAAGGCATCACGAAATTTTTGGCCTAATTCATCGCCTTTGAAGATAAAGGTTTCGAGCAAAATCAAGCGTTGCGCCGATTCGATAGCTTGCAGCATCGCCGGAAACAACTCTTCACCAGACATATACAACTGAAATTCATGGCGATCGTCGCTGGTTGGCGGCAGGCTAATCCGTGGATAGCGCTTATAGCTGGTTGGTCGCCATTTGCGCACGCCAATCAACAAAAAAGCCAAGCTCACTTGGAGTACGACGATCACCACCAGCATCGTTATCAGATCTTGAAATGATTCAAATGGCATCCGCCGTACTCCATCAACTAGTGCAGTTCGCCAAACAACACAATTTCGGCGTATTCACCACGAATAATGCCACGACTTGCCTCTGGCACAATCAACAAGCCGTTTGCTCGTGCCATCGAGCTAACCAAGCCTGATCCTTGGGCACCGGTTAATTCAGCGGTCAAGCCTTCAGCGCTGCTTTTAACAATCACCCGCAAATATTGGCGCCGTTCGTTGCTTTCTAAATCGGCATCAAGCAATTTGGCCCAAACGCTAGGCCGAAATAGCTGTTGATAGCCACCAATTTTGCGTAACGCAGGCCGCACAAATAGCTCAAAACAAACCATGGCCGAAACGGGATTACCAGGCAAGCCAAAAATTGGTTTGCCATTGATTGAGCCAAAGGCCAAAGGTTTGCCTGGGCGCATGCGCACGCGCCAAAATTCCAATTTGCCAACTTCGTTCAAAATCTGCTTGACCAAGTCATAATCGCCAACCGACACGCCGCCAGAGGTCAGCAATACATCTGCTTCGGCCACTGCTTGGGCTAAAATTGCGCGCAAGGCCTCAGCATTATCAGGCACAATTGGCATGATAATCGGAATTGCTCCCGCTTCGCGCACTTGAGCAGCATTCGCATAGCCGTTCGAGTTGCGAATTTGGCCAGGGTTTGGCTCAATGCCAACATCAACCAACTCATCGCCAGTTGCAATAATTGCCACCCGTGGTTGGCGAAACACTGGCACTTGGGCCGCGCCAATCGTAGCCAAAACCCCAATGCTACCAGCATGCAAGACCTGCCCAGCGTTTAAAACCAAGGCTCCAGCCTGCATATCCTCACCCGCTGGCCGAATATTACTGCCATGTTGGGTTGCTTGAAACATCCGCACAACATCGGGTTGGGCGTTGGGTTGGCCTTCGTCGGTTTCCTCAAAGGGCACAACTGCTTCAGCATTAGCCGGAACTTGGGCACCAGTCATAATCCGAATTGCGCTGCCAGCCCGCAATTCATGCGTTGGCACCGCTCCCGCCGCAACCCGCTCAATAATCTGCAAAGCCACAGGCTGATCGGCACTGGCTTGAGCCACATCGCCAACCAACACCGCATAGCCATCCATAGCCGAATTGGCAAACGGCGGTGCATCGCGATCGGCATACATTGGCCTGGCCAGCACCCGACCCAAGGCCGCAGTCAATTCAATTGATTCGCTGGCGAGGGTGGTCATACGCTCAAGAATCGCCGCTTGAGCATCAGCAACAGCAAGTAAGCTCATATAAAAAAAGGCCATGGATGGGCCAAAACCCAATCCATGGCACACTCCTCACAACAACTAACGACCACCAGCAGGCTGCAACGCCTTGACCTCGGTAATCGCGTTTTGTTCGTCAACAAAGACCACGGTTGGCTCCCATTCTTCGGGCTTGGCATCAACTTGGGCATAGGCCATGATAATCACCAAATCGCCAACATTGACTAAGTGCGCCGCAGCACCATTGAGTTGAATTGTGCCCGAGCCACGTTCGCCTACAATTGCATAGGTTTCGAGCCGCGCACCATTATTAACATCGACTACTTGAACCCGTTCAAATGGCCAAATTCCCGCTGCTTCCAAAAGATCCTCATCAATGGTTATCGAACCAACATAATTGAGGTCTGCCCCAGTGACGGTGGCGCGGTGAATTTTGGCATGCACGAGGGTACGAATCATCGTTGATTACTCCTTAGGTTGGTCGCCGCTGTTCATCCCATCGATCAACAGTCGCCGCCATACATCATGATACGGCTGTCAGTAGTCTAACGCAAGTCATTTTTGCTAATCTAAACATTGCATTTGTAGAATTTTTAGCCATCGGCGATCGATTGCCGCCCTCTAATCGCCCTCTAGTGGGTGCAGGGGTATGAAAACCTGCGTTTCCCTCCGGCGGAGGGACGGAAGGGTGGCGAAACACATCTAGCCAATCGATAAAATCAAGAACGCAGCAAAAATAGCGCATGAGCCAACAAGAGTTATTTTTGCGGATTAGGATAGCGTTCGAGCTTACCATCAAGATCAGCAATGCGTTCGCGCAATTGCTCAACGCTCAGGGCAGTGCCATCGTCATCGGTTGGCAACACAATTCCTTCAGCCTCAAGATCCCAATTTTGTTCGAGGCCTTCCAAGGCGCGGGCCAATTTGCGGCGTTCCGAAAGCCATTCCTTGCGATACATCCGATTTTTATATTGTGGCATACAATCCTCCAATTCAAGTAATAGCTCTATTGTACCATTCAGCGTTGCGCGCTTTGAGCCAACCAAGCTGGCAGTTCACGCAACTGGTTTAAAATTGCTGCTGGTTGGGCTGCGCTGAGCGTTGCCACATCATGCGTGCCTGTTGTAATCGCCACGCTGGCAACCTGGGCGTTATGGCCAAGCGTAATATCGTGGGTCGTGTCGCCAATCATCAGCGCTTGAGCTGAATTCAAGCCAAAATAGGCCAAGGTTTTTTCCAGCATCTCGGCATGCGGTTTTGGCTGAGTTACCGAATCGTTGCCCATCAGCAAATCAAAATACTCAAATAAGCCAACTTGCTGCAATACAGCAGCGCTCACTGGGGTAATTTTCGAGCTAGCAATCGTCAAACGATAGCCAGCCGATTTTAATTCGCTGATGGTTTCGGCCACGCCTACAAACAAGCGACTGCTCGGAATCGCAATTTCACGATAGATTGTACGATAGCGCTCGGTCAAAATGGCATAGTTTTCAGGCAGAAAATCGGTCAAGCGTTCCCAAAAAACCTGCAATGGCAAGCCAATCCATGGCGCAATCTGGCGATATTCAGCCCCAGCAAAGCCATGTTCAGCCAGCACTTGATTGACCGTATCTACAATCCCTTGCGCCGAATCGACCAACGTTCCATCTAAATCGAAAGCCAATAATTGAATCTGCTGCGAATTAACCACCGCCGACTCCTAGCGTAAGCAACGAATCTAAACAGCTATTATGCAACGTTTGAGCAGTTTCGCAAATTGCTCAGCAATCCATGCCAAAAATCGTGATCAAGTGTATCTAACCAAGGTGAGTGAATAGATTTACCAGCTATGTTTTGCATAGCATCCATTCCACAGAGGCTGGCAATCTTCACCCAAACCAGCCTTTGTGGAGTTACCCATGCGCTATCTTGGCCTAAGTGGCCGCATTTTAAAACGAGCTGATTTACAAGCGCCCAACCAGCAAGGCCTAAGCCAATGGGTTTTGTATCTTTACGATGTGCTGCGCTATCTCGACCAACAGCAAATTAATTGTTATCGCTTGCCAGCTTGGCCCTATGAATTGCTGAATAGCTGGCCCAAAGCCGTCGACCAACTCAAGTTAATTGGCAATTATGCTCAACAAGCCAAAATTCGCCTAACCTATCATGCGCCAAGCAATGTGCTGCTCAATAGCCATGATCAGCATATTCGCCAGTATGCGCTGAATTATTTAACTAGTGCAGCAGACTTTTTGATCCAGCTTGGCAGCCATGATCCAGTGATTGTGGTCCATATTGGGGCACAGTATGGTGATCGCGCTTGGGCTTTGGCCCAAACGGTTGCCAGTTTACAGCAGCTTGATTCTACAGTTCTCAATTGCTTAGCCCTAGAGGCCGATGGCCGCGTGTGGAGCTTGCTCGATGCATTGCACATTCATGCTCAAACCAGAATTCCGGTTATTTTCGATTGGCTGCATCATCAGCTTTACAACCCAGCCCAACTCAATGCTGCCGCTGGATTGGAATATGCGCTAGCGACTTGGCCAAGCCAACGCAAGCCCAAAGTGCATTTTAGCTCACCAAGAACCGAAATTCGGCTTAGTCAACGCCAGCAATTGCTGTTGCCAACCTGGCATGAACACAGCGATTTGGCCAATCCATTTGAATTAATCAGCCTGCTACGTTTGCCATTCCAGCGTGATTACGATCTAATGCTTGAGGTTAAGGCTGGAGATTTGGCGCTTGAACGAGCGCGCAGCGATCTCCAACGCTTTGCACCTGAAATAGTTGATGTGGAGTAGCGTATGCCAGAAGCCATTACGCCAGTTTTAGTTGCAGTTTTGAATAACCAAGCAGATTGGCAGCGAATTCAAGACCAACATTGGTATCGGGTTCCGTTGGCGCATGCGCCACGGCGGATGGCTGCTGGCATTTTGGCATGGTATCAAACCAAGGCGTTTGGCGCTGAGGGCGGCCAAATTCGCTGGTATGCAGAAATTAATCATGTAAGCCAAGCCACTCGTAGCCAGCTTATCCCTGAACAGCCAGAGCATCCGCGTGCTCAAGAGCGCTATTGGCGGCTGCAAATTGGCCCGTTGCAAAGCTTGCCTCAGCCAATTAAGGCCCAGCGCTTTCGGCGGATTACCTTTATTAGCACCAATTGGCAGCAATTCATTCACGCCAAACAGATCAACGATTTATGGCTAGGTGATAGCTTAATCGAGCAACTAAGCCAACAACTCATCAGCGAGGGCATGAACGTAGCGCGACGGCGCTTACACGATGGTAATACGCCGCCGCAAGGCACATGTATTCTGATTCCATTGCTCAATCAGCTTGAGATCCAGATTGGTGAGCGAGTTTTACGCCTCGAACATGAGGATTTAATTTGGGATTTTGCTGGCTGCTTAGCCCAAATTCGCGCCTTACAACGCCGCAATTGAGCTAGTTTCAATCTATTGACCAGCAAGCAACAAACGGGCAAGGCGCTCGCCGCCAACCAAATCGGCCAAATGGGCCAATTGGTTATCTTCGTAGGCTTGATTAAACAGCGCTACATCGAGGGCTAGCACTTTGCGGAAGGCAATAATTGCATTAGCGGGGTCGCTGCTAGTAGCGGCAATCTGCTCACCAAACGGCATAATAATATCCAGCATCGCCAACGGATAGCGCACAGGCAAGCCAATGCGCACATGAATTTCGCCAATTTTTAGGCGTTGTTGGGCATAGGCTTCATCATACGTCCCGCGAAACAAATCGCTAAACCATGTTCCCAGCATGCCCGTCAAGCGTTCGACCGAAACGCCATCGAGATATTCAGCGGTCGCGGCGTGACCAAGCAAGCGCTTGTAAAACGCATCAGTAAAATCCTTGGTTTGGGCTTTGGCTCGCTCGTGTAAGCCGCCGAGCAATTGCGCTTCAGCAGCAGAAACATCCATCATTTTGACCAACTCGGTGAGAATGGCCGTGCCCTTCACGCCCCAACTTTGACGATCTGCCATGAGCTACCTCCTTGATTAAGCACTCATCAGTTCGGCGATTGCCCGACCAGTTTCCCGCGCTTCAATCCGAATCATGCCAAGATTGGCATGTTGACGCAGAATGATCGCCAGAATCATTTGGGTAGCTACGGGCATGACCAAGAGATAGCCACTTTCGGCGTTAACAATGGCCTCGTTGGCCTTACCAATTTTCAAATCGTTAACCACGCGGGTCGTGACCCCCATCATGGTGGCTGCAATCGCTCCCATGCGGTCGGCATTAACATCAGCCGACATGCGCGAGCTAATCAAAATCCCATCTGAACTAATTAATGCGGCCCCATTAATATCGTTACCATTATTGGTAACCAATTGGCCTAAAATAGTATTAATTTGTTCCGAACGACTAGCCATGAGAATGCTCCTTGTGAGTTACAGGCGAGGAGGATGAAGCTTGGGCTAAAACGTCGATTCGATCTAATAAGGTTGAAATAACATCGCTTACCGCAGCATAATCAGTTGCAACGCAAGCGAGGATCGGAATATCGTTTGGTAGCCCTAAACGGCGGCGAATATACGTTGGCGGCAAGGCCCCAGGTAAATCTTGTTTGGTGGCGGCAACCACAAATGGCACGGGGGTCATGGCCGCGAAGCGTTCCAATACAACAATTGTCTCGTTAAAATGGGCTGGTCGACAGCTATCAACTAAAACAATATAGCCCAAACATCCTTCAGCTAAAATTTCCCACATAAAATCAAAACGTTCTTGACCAGGCGTGCCAAATAAAAGCAAGCGTTGTTCGGCATCAATCGTCAATGTGCCGAAATCCAAGCCAACCGTCGTATGATGTTTGAGTTCTTTTTCTTCGGTATGGGTCACGGGAACATCAGTATCAACAACCTCGATTTCGCTGACTGTGCGAATAAATTGCGATTTACCCGCCGCGTATGCTCCCGTGATAACAATTTTATAATTGACCATTGTCACTCCTACGCACTAGCGCTGGTACGACGCAGCCGCGCTTTGATAGCTTGAACCAACCCCCGCACCCGAGTTTCAACCATATGTTCAGGGTTTGGAGCCATCAAGACTGGGCTAAGCGAACGCTGAGAAACAACAATCTCGCTAGACACCTCCACCAAGTTCAAGGCGATCAAACGATGCAAGACATTGAGGGTTTGATCGTAATTCCAACCAGTGGCTTCAACGAGTTCGGCCACGCTTAATTCTTGGACCAATTGGCTCAGAATGCGCCAATCTTCGAGGGTCAGGGTGATGTCGCTGGCTTGGCTGAGCTTTGGCACCAAGCGCAAACGCGAGGTTGGCTGAAGTTTCGTTGTGCCAGCCAAGCGTTGTGGTTGGTCGCGGCGACGCAAGCCTTCAATAATCAGCCAATCAATTGAACGCTGAATTTGCACGCTGACCGTTTCTTGCGGGTTTGGTGGCAAAAAGACAAATTGGGCATCATCCCACGCCAGCATATCAAACACCGCTTGCTCACCACATGTTACTCGTTCGTGGGAGGTATTTTTGACCACCCCTGCATTGATGATCGCGCCATCAAAAAACCACAACATCGCCTTGAATGGAGCATTTGCAATCAGTAGACGACCAGTTTTGCGCCCATGATGAAATACATGCATCAAATCAATTAATGGCATATCAGCAAAATTACCTTCGAGAGCCATAGCCGTCTCCTTTTTGCGCAGTACAACCAGTCGATGTTGTCTAGGTTTTGTCCATATTCTGTACAAAAATAATACATAACTGGAACAAATATATTTTCTAGCAGGCTTAATTGCAGGCATCGACGTAAGAAAAATAACAACTCTATTATGGCCGCAACTGGATGTATCCGTCTATGATATGTCAATACTCTTTATGGCTATGCAGGGGTAAGGTTACGCTTGGGATGGAAGTACTAGAAGACGTTTCCATGGAGAGGAGCGAAGGTATAACGTGCTGGGTTGATTGAACCATGCCTAAGAGGGGTTTGTCAAGATGGGATACAATAGCCACGATCTGCAGTTTTTTAGTATTGAGGTTGTTATGGGCTTACATGTATCATCACATCCATTGGTCTTACATAAATTGGCGTTACTGCGGCGCGTTGAAAGCGAACCAAAGAAATTTCGCGAATTGGTGCGCGAAATCTCGCAATTTTTGGTTTATGAAGCAACTGCCGATATGCCGCTTGCACCTTATACAATTCAAACTCCTTTAGGCTCGATGGAAGGCCATGCAATCGGTGCTCGCATTGGTTTGATTCCAATTTTGCGTGCAGGCTTGGGCATGGTCGAGCCAGTGATTGACCTTTTGCCAACCGCCCATGTCTGGCACTTGGGCCTGTATCGCGACCATAATTCGCTTGAGCCAGTTACCTACTATAACAAATTGCCAGCTCAACCTGATATTGATGTATGTTTGATTCTCGACCCAATGTTGGCAACTGGTGGCTCGGCAGTTGCTGCGGTTGATATTTTGAAGGCTTGGGGCGCTGCCAAGATTAAATTCTTGGGGTTAATCGCCGCACCTGAAGGGGTAGAACGCTTGCAAACTGCTCACCCCGATGTGGAAATTCATTTGGCGGCACTTGACGAACGCTTGAACGAACAAGGCTATATTGTGCCAGGCTTGGGCGATGCAGGTGACCGCCAATTTGGAACGTAGGCAAGAATGCGTATTTTAGTCACTGGGGCAACTGGTTTTTTGGGTTCGCACACCGCTTTGGCCCTGCAAAAAGCTGGCCATACGGTGCTTGGCTTGGGGCGCCGTTGGCAGCAGGTTCCGCAGCTTGTGCGCGCTGGCATTGAGCCAATTACTGCTGATTTACGCGAGCGTGATGCAGTAATTGCGGCCTGCGCTGGTTGCGATCTGGTGGTGCATAGCGGGGCACTTTCGGCGCCGTGGGGCAGTCGGAGCGATTTTCAGGCAATTAATGTTGACGGAACCGCGCATGTGCTGGCTGGTTGTGCTGCGCACAATATTGGACGCTTGGTGTTTATTTCATCACCAAGCGTTCTTTCCAATGGCCGCGATCAGCTTGATTTAGTCGACACTGCGCCCTATCCGGCGCGACCAATCTCGCTGTATTCAGCCAGCAAACAGCAGGCCGAGCAATTGGTGCTGGCTCATCCAACCCCAAGCGTCATGTTGCGGCCCAAGGCGATTTTTGGCGAAGGCGACCAAGCCTTGTTGCCACGGATTATTGCTGCGGCACGAGCTGGGCGCTTACGTCAATTTGGTGCTGGCCAAAATTTGGTTGATTTAACCTATGTGGAAAACGTGGTGCATGCGATTGAGCTGGCGTTAACTGCACCAGCGGCGCTTGGCAAGGCCTATACAATCACCAACGCCGAACATCCGCAGCTGTGGGCGGTCATTCGGCGGGTGCTGGCAGAGTTGGGCGTGCAGAGCCAGTTGCGGCCAATGCCCTTACCTGTGGCATTGTTGATGGCGCGAATAATGGAAAGTATCAGTGCAGTAACCAAGCGCGAGCCATTATTGACCCGTTATAGCGTGTTGGCCTTGGCGCGTAGCCAAACCCATTCAATCGTTGCAGCTCAACACGATTTGGGCTATCAACCACAAATTAGCCTTGAGCTTGGCATTCAACGCACAATCGCCGCCCTCAAACAGCCAACAAAGGTGGATTAAATGCAGGTTTTCTTGCTGGATACGGGAATTTGCCGCGTGCCCGAATATCATATGTTGCGCGATGGCAGCAGCCAAATTATCGATTGCCATGCAGTTGTGGCCTTGATTGACCATCCTCAGCGTGGTTGGGGCTTGTTTGATGTTGGTTATAGCCAAGCGATGCTCAGTGCAACCGAGCATTTGCCGTGGTCGCTCTATCGGCGGGCTACGCCACTGCGCTTGTCGCCAGCACTAGAAGTGATCAATCAACTGCCAAACTATGGCTTGAGCGCCGCCGATATTAGCTGGATTGTGCTTTCGCATGCGCATGCCGACCACGTCGCCGCGTTGGCCGATTTTCCGCAGGCCGAGTTGTATCTTTCGGCGGCGGCGTTTGAGTTGGTTAGCCAAGTTCAGGGGATTAATGCCTTGCGGCGCGGGATTATCCCAAGCTTATTTCCCCAAAATTGGCACCAACGCCTGCATTTAATTCATACATTTAACGATCAGCCATTGTTTGCCTTGGGCAATAGCCACGATTTGTTTGGCGATGGACTATTGCGCTTGGTTGAATTGCCTGGCCATGCACGCGGCCAAATTGGCATGTATGTTGCCAATCAACGCCCAATCTTGCTGGCTGCTGATGGCGCGTGGCATTCGCGGGCAATTCGCGAACAAGTGTTGCCGCATCCAATCACCTATTTTATGATCGACGATGCTAAGGCCATGGCCACAACCTTGGCGCGCTTGAGTGCGTTTGCCCAAGCCTATCCCGAGGTGTTGATTGTGCCTTGCCATTGCCCAGAAATCTATGCCAGCGAGGTAGCCAACACATGAGCATCAGCGATATGTTAATCACAGGTGCGTATTTTGGGCGAGCGCGTTGGCGTTGGCAATGGCTGAATCGGCAGCGCTTGCGAGATTTTCAAGCTGCCAAGGCGCAACAATTAATTCCTTGGGTGGCCCAACATTCAGCCTTTTATCGCCAGCATTGGCAAGGCCACGACCTGCGCGATTGGCGCAATTTGCCTATGGTTGATAAACGCTTGATGATGGCCAATTTTCGTGAATTCAATACCTTGGAAGTGCCAGCAGCGGCGGCCTTCGATCTGGCGCAACAAGCAGAGCAAGAGCGCGATTTTGTGCCGCGTTTGGGCGATCTGACGGTTGGGCTTTCGTCGGGCACATCGGGGCATCGTGGCTTGTTTTTGCTGAGCCCCGCCGAGCAATTGCTGTGGGTTGGCACGATTTTGGCCCGCACCTTGCACCACATCAAGCCAACCAAAATCGCCTTTTTTCTGCGTGCCAACAGCAATCTTTACCAACAGTTGGGCGGGCGTTTGATTCAATTTCGCTATTTTGATTTGACCCAAGCGCTTGAGCCACAGCTTGCAATGCTAAATACCTACCAGCCAACAATTATCGTTGCGCCGCCTGGGTTGCTGTTGCAATTGCTCGCGGCGGCCCAAAACGGCAAATTGACCCATCGCCCTGAGCGCATGATCAGTGTGGCCGATGCACTAGCCCCAGATGAACAAACGCAGCTCAGCACGTTTTTTGGCATTCCAATCGAGCAAATCTATCAAGCAACCGAAGGTTTGCTGGCCATTTCGTGTGCTCACGGCAGCTTGCACATTCAAGAAGATTTGGTGGCGCTCGATTTTGAGGATTTGGGTCAAGGCCGAGTTACGCCGTATGTAACCGATTTGTGGCGGCGCACCCAGCCAATTATTCGCTATCGCTTGAACGATGTGTTGCGCCTAAGTTCGCAGGCGTGCAGCTGTGGCAGCAGCTTCAAAGTAATCGAGCAAATTGAGGGGCGACGCGATGACATTTGCTACTTTACAGCTCATGGTCAGCGCCAAGCAATGTTCCCTGATAGCTTGCGTCGCGCCATTCTCCTAGCCCATCCGGCAATTCAAGAATATCAAATCATCCAGCCAGCAGATGATCAGCTTCAGGTTCGATTAACCATAACAGATACGGCGGATGCTACATTGGTTAGTACAGCAGTTGAGCAGCAGATTCAGCGCCAACTAGCAGAATATGGTTGTAGCGCGTATCATTTGAGCATCCATTTTGCAGCAATCGATTATGGGACGCTGAATAAACGTCGGCGTGTAATTCGGCAATGAACTATTGCATCTTGGCGCTTGGCTCACGGGGCGATGTACAGCCGTTTATCGCTTTGGCGCTTGGTTTGCAGGCCCAAGGGCATCAGGTTGTTATCGCCGCCGCCCACGATTATTGGGCGCTGGTCGAAGGCTATGGTTGTCGCTTTGCACCCTTGATTGGCTCGATTCAAGCCTTGCTTGATCCTGAGCAAATGGCAGCGGGCTTGGCAGCAGGTCGCGGCGCGATTATCAAACAATTTCTGCACCAAACGCCGCCAATTATTCAGCAATTAATGACCGACGCGTTAGCCGCCTGTCGTGATGCAGATTGTTTGATTGTGGCGAGTTTAGGGTTCTGGCCTGCTTTACATCTCGCTGAGCATTTGCAAATTCCGGTGGTGGTGGTGCATATGCATCCGTATGGCGCTAGCAGCCAAACGGCGCATCATTTTACGCCGCAATTGGCGTGGCCTGCCTATCGCCGCATGAGCTATGCGCTAGCCGAACAAGTGCAATGGCAAGTGTTGCGCATGGCCTTCAATCAAGCGCGGCAACAGGTTTTGCAACGACCAGGCTTGAGTGTCGGTCAACTGTGGCAACGTAGCCGCCAGTTTGAGCCGCCAAGTTTGTATGCCTATAGCGCGTTGGTTGCGCCGCCGCCTGCACGTTGGCAGAACTCTGGCTCAATTACCGGCTATTGGATGCTCGAACCAGCGTCAGATTGGCAAGCGCCAGCGGCAGTGAGTGATTGGCTGGCAGCAGGCCCAGCCCCAATCGCCGTGAGTTTTGGCAGTATGATCCATGGCCAACAGCGGGGCGCGGAATTAAGCCAATTGCTGATTGCAGCCAGCCAAAAAGCCAAGGTGCGATTGATTATCAACCAAGGTTGGGGCGATTTGGCTCAGGGCCAGCTCCCAGCCAATTGCGTTGCAGCTAATGGCTTGGATTATGCTTGGCTGTTTGGGCAAGTTGCGGCGGTGGTGCATCATGGCGGGGCAGGCGTAACGGCAACCGCATTGCATGCCGCCAAGCCAGCGTTGGTCACGCCATTTTTGGGCGACCAATATTTTTGGGGCCAGCGGGTGTATGCTTTAAAAAATGGGCCAGCGCCTGTGCCAGCTAATCGATTGCAGATCGATCGTTTGGCGCAGCTATTGCGCAGCCTGAGCGAACGCACTGATTATCAACTCGCAGCCCAGCAGATCGCCAGCAAACTAGCCACTGAGCATGGCGTACAACAAGCAATCGCATGGCTAGACCAACGATTTTGAACTTTTTAATGACGAGGTAGTACTATGCAGTTTCCTCTGCGCATCGCCGGCATCGGCGCTTACGTTCCAGCAACCATCGTTACCACAAGCGAATTAGCCGAGCGCTTTGGGGTTGATCCAAGCATCATTGAGCGCACTACGGGCATTACCGAGCGCCGTTATGCGGTGGAAGAAACTGCCTTGACGATGGCAGTCCAAGCCTCGCAACAAGCGCTCGCCGATGCCAAGTATGAGCTTGATAGTATCGATTTGATTGTGGTGGCAGCGGCAGGCATGCATCAATACATTCCATGTACCGCCGCATTGTTGCAAAAGGCTTTACAAGCACCAGCGGGTCGGAGCGCATGTTTCGATTTAAACGCTACCTGTTTAAGTTTTCTGTTTGGCTTGCAATTGTTAGCGCCCTTGATTGCCAGCGGAGTATATCAACGGGTGCTGTTGGTCAGCACTGAACGCGCTTCGGTTGCGCTCAACCCCAACGAATGGCAATCGACAGCCTTGTTTGGCGATGCAGCGGCGGCAGTTATTTTGGAGCGTGGCGATGGCAGCAGCAGCCTCGAACGAAGCCAATTTACCACTTGGAGCAATGGTAGCGATTTGATTCAAATTCGCGGCGGCGGCTCTAACCAGCATCCCAATGCAGCCACCACCACGCCTGACATGAATTGGTTTTCGATGCAAGGGCCGTTGGCGTTTCGCTTTGTGTTTCGTGAGCTTCAGGAATTTGTAAAGCAATTTTTGCTCGATCTTGGCTGGCAAAATCACGAAGTCGATGCTTTGATTCCACATCAAGCCAACCGCCATGCAATTGAGCAAGTGCAAGTGCGCTTAGGCTTTACAGCTGATCAAGTGATTAGCAATTTTGCCAAACGTGGCAATTGTGTTGCTGCCTCAATTCCCTTGGCTTTGGCCGAAGCTGTGGCCGAGGGCCGCATCCAACGCGGCAATCGACTGGTGCTACTTGGCTCGGGCGCTGGCATCACCTTGGGCGTGGTGGCCTTAATTTACTAGGAATTGGCAATGGTTGTGTTGATTACTGGGGCTGGCACTGGCCTTGGTCAGGCCATGGCGCTGGCCTTGGCCAAACGGGGTGCGACAATTATTTTGGTTGGTCGGCGCCCAGAAAAGCTAGCCCATAGTGCTGGCTTGATTACCCAGGCAGGCGGCCAAGCGTGGCCAATTGTTTGCGATCTAAGTGATCAGCAGGCGGTGGAAACACTCGCCAACCAGATTAAACACCGCTATCTTCAGCTCGATTTAATCATTCATAATGCAGCAATTTTGGCTGGTGGCGTTTTTGAGCAGCTGCCTGAACAGAACATTTTAGCTGCAATTAATGCCAATCTGGTAGCCCCAATTTGGCTTACCCGCCAACTCTTGCCCAAAGCAATCTTGATTGTGGGCAGCACGGTCAGCAGGGTTGCCATGCCCGGCGCAAGCCTGTATAGCCTGAGCAAAGCGGCACTTGAGGCATGGGGCTTGGCGCTCGCCGCGGAAACCACAATCAGGGTTGTGCGGGCCTATCCGCCAGCCAGCAAAACCGCAATGACCGCTGCTATGGCCAAACAAAGCGGCCACCGTTTTCCCCTAGCCGAGCCAAACCACGTAGGCGAGCACATTATTCGGCACTATTTGGCAGGCGAAACCGAAATTATACTGAGTATCAATGATCGATTGCTTTTTTGGCTGCAACGCTACAGCCCAAAACTGCTCCAAGCATTACTCAAACGCTATCATCGCCAGCTAATCAAGCTTTGGAGCGCCTAGCCCAAGCATTTGACAAACCAAACCCAGCCAATTACAATTGTTGCCTTGTTGATACTTAATATCAATAATTACTAATGAAAGGTTTGGCAATGCGGCGTTTTGGTGCTCAGCTTTCAGGGCTGATTCTGCTTCTCAATCTGTTAATCGCCTGTGGCACAGCCAGCGAAACAACTCAAACAACAACTTCGACGAATGCAACGAGCGAGCAAACGGCCAATCCAAATGGCGTGTTGCGGATTGGTACTGGTATCAATCTGCCAGTTGGTTTGGATGTAGCTCAAGGCTCGACTGGCTACAACATGGTGACCTATGGCGCAGGCGAAACCCTCATGCGCTTTACAGCCGATAACCAGCTTAAGCCGTGGTTGGCCGAAAGCGTCAGCGCGCTCGATGCTACGACCTGGCAAATTAAACTGCGCCAAGGTGTGCGCTTTCACGATGGCAGCGAACTCAAGGCCAGCGATGTAGTTACCTCATTCAACAGTAGCTGGCAAAACTTGAGTGCCGCCAAAAACTTCATTCCTGCAGATAGCAAAACCACAGTGATTGATGATTACACCCTCAACTTGAGCACCAGCCAAGCTGAAGGCAGCATTCCCTATAGCCTTGCCAACTGGAATTTCGTCATTCACAAGCCTGCGCTGAATGGCGTTTCAGTTTTGACTGGCATGTATCAACCAATCAGCCTCGAAAAAGACCAAGAATTGGTGCTCGAACGCTTTGCCAATTATTGGGATGGTCAGGCAGGCCTGCAAAAAATCATTGTCAAGAAAATTCCCGATGCCAATGCCCGTTCTTTGGCGTTGCAAAGCGGCGATTTAGATCTGTTGACCAATGTTGCGCCTGATCTGGCCAGCGGCCTACCAGCAGATATTGAGCTTCAGAGCGTTGCTGGCACGCGTATGCATTATGTTATGTTGGATAGTGCAAATCCACCATTCGATGATCGTTTGGTGCGCCAAGCGCTGACATTGGCAATCGATCGCCAAGCATTGTTGCAAGCGACGCTTGATGGTCAAGGTGCAGTCGCAACCAATCTCTATCCAGCAAGTGTTGGGATTGAACTTGTCGAAGCCCAAATTTTTGATCCAGCCCAAGCAGCCACATTGCTTGACCAAGCAGGCTGGGTTGTCGGCAGCGATGGAATGCGCAGCAAAAATGGCCAACCACTGGCATTTACCTTGCACAGCTACCCAGGCCGCGCCGAACTAACCTTGATGGCAATCGCGATTCAAGCCCAATTAAAAGACCTCGGGATCACCGTCGAGGTCAAGGAAGTGACCGATATTGGCGAAATCGTCGAAAAAGGCAACTTCAACGCCAGTATGTATTCCATCGGCACTTCGCCAGATCCCCAATATACGGTTGGCACGACCCTAATTAAAGGTGCGGCCTACAACTACACTGGCTATAGCAACCCAGCAATTGAAAGCGCTTTTGCAGAGCTACGCGCCGAGCAAGACCATGCCAAACGAATCGCAATTGCCAAGCGGATTCAAACCGAGGTCAAAAACGATCCGGTGAATGTATACCTTGCCAGCCCGCCGCTGATTACGGCCTATCGTAAGGGCAGCCTCAGTGGCTATGTGCCAAATCCCAATGATGTGTATTTGATCACCAAGGAATTGAAACTCAATCAATGAGTACGCTGCTTCGCCACATTGCTGGGCGCTTGCTCAGCGGGCTGATCGTCTTATGGATGGTCAGCGTGCTGGCCTTTCTGATTATTCATGCAGCCCCAGGCGACCCAGCCCGCATGCTGTTGAATGCCAACGGCCTCGATGCGCCGCCAGTCGAAGCGGTCGAGGCCAAACGGCGCGAGCTTGGCCTCGACCAGCCGTTGATTAACCAATATAGCAATTGGATTGGCGGCATTCTACAGGGCAATGTTGGCAACAGCTACCATTCGGGCAAGCCTGTTTGGCTGATGTATCGCGAGCGTTTGCCAGCGACCTTGCTGATGGCAGGCTTGGCCTTGCTGCTCTCACTAAGCATTGCAATCCCCTTGGGCTTGCTCAGTGCTATCAAACGCCACAGTTTATTAGATCATGCGGCGCAACTGTTGGCAGTCATCGGGGCGGCAATTCCTGGCTTTTGGATTGGCTTGGTGCTGATTTTGGTCTTTGCTGCCAAACTGCGTTGGTTGCCAGCCTTGGGCAGTGCCACATTTAAAGGCATGCTTCTGCCAGCTATTATTTTGGCCTTGCCCAATATAGCCCTGACTTCGCGGCTCGTGCGTGCGACGACGCTCGATGTGCTGAATCAACAATACATCGTAACTGCGCGGGCCAAAGGGCGTTCGGAATATGGCTTGTTATTTGCCCATGCCCTGCCTAATGTTGCGGCCAGCCTGATCACCCCAATGAGCCTAGAAATAGCATTTTTGCTGACTGGGACAGTGATTATTGAGCATGTTTTTGCCTATCCTGGGATTGGGCGCATGGCGGTTGAGGCAGCGTTAATTGGCGATATGCCAGTTTTGGGTTTGGCGGTGTTGATTGCAGGAGGAATCTATGTTGTCGCTAACTGGTGCGCTGACCTCGGCATGGCAGCGCTTGACCCACGGCTCCGCCAACTTCACCAACGCTAAACAGGTTGAAGAGCAACGCACAAAGCCGCAATTAAGCAGCATTGGGCGCGTGGCCGCTGGAATGTTGCTGCTCATGGTTGTGGCAGTCAGTATTGGGCCATTATTTTGGCAGGTCGATCCGCTGGCGCAACATATTGGGCAACGGTTGAATCCGCCATCGTTGAGCAATCCGCTTGGCACCGATCAATTTGGGCGTGATGTTTTAGCTCGAATATTGATCGGCGGACGCTGGTCGTTAGCGGGAGCGGCATTAGTTTGCCTTGGCACAAGCTGTTTGGGCTTGTTCATTGGCGCATGTTGCGCCTTGGGGCCGCGCTGGCTGGATTATCTGCTGAGCCGAATCACTGAAACCTTGCAAGCAGTTCCGGCAGTATTATTGGCATTGGCGCTGAGTGCGATTCTGGCGCGCTCGTTTGGTAATTTGCTGCTGGCCTTGGTGTTGACCAATTGGACGTGGTATGCGCGAATGTATCGGGCCTTGATCATGAAAGAATTGGCAATGCCCTATATCGAAGGTGCGCAAGTAATTGGGGTCAAGCCGCTGGGGATATTAACCCGGCATGTGCTGCCCAACCTCTTTGGCGCGATTGTTGTGGTTGCCACGACCAACTTTGGCAGCGTGATTTTGAATCTTTCGGCCTTATCGTTTATTGGCTTTGGCCTCAACCCACCAACGCCTGAATGGGGTAATTTGATTAATGAATCGCGGACATTTTTTCAACGTGAGCCACGCCTGATGATAATTCCTGGCCTGTGCATCGCCACCACCGTGCTTTGGATTAATCTCTTGGGCAATGCCCTGCGCGATCGCGTAGATCATGATAGAAGGTAAGGAAATGGAGATCGGGGTTGGGGGATTAGGGGCATAGGTGGTAACTTAAGCCTCCAATGCACGATTCCATGCGGCGAACCACGCGACGACGGCGGATGCTTGGTGCGGTCGTCGCGTCGTGGATGCCCCAAACAGCCGCCGCATCTGCGGAATCCGCAGTGTCCAATCCGGTGGTAACACCCCCAGCACGCGCTCGCGCAGCACCGTCCATGCCCA
>NZ_LGKP01000008.1 GCF_001306135.1 Herpetosiphon geysericola
GCGGCCACGGCGGGTTTTGGTCGGTAAGAGCGGGGCAATTAATGCAAACTGGGCATCGGTCAATTCATGGCGAGCCATAGACACCTCCTGCCGAAGAGTCTACCATGGAATTATCAGACAGAACCTACTCAGGATCATGAGTGTTGATCCCAATCACAAGCGTGGTATTCCAGATTCCTCGAAACAAGCTCATCGCACATGGTATGTGCTCTTGCTTGGAGAATCCAAAGCAAGTGAATGTTCAACCGCCACAATACCGAAATAATGCACTGATCTGAACGCCCTAAAACTCCAAACGGCCCAGTTGGGCCGCTTGAAGAAGAGAAGAGTGTGTGTGAGGAGGAAGGATTTGTGCATAGTATCGCCTTCCTAGCTTACCGAGAACCTAACGATTGCTCACACCCATAGTCCTATATTCCTGCTTGCCATGGGGGTTAGATTTTGCTAACAATATCCCCTTGGCGAATTGTGCCTGGTTGTACAACTCGGGCGTTGATGCCGCGCAAGTGTAATTCCTTGCCGACCGCCGAATTAACAAACTTAATCGCATCTTGGCCATAACGTTGGGCGAATTTTTTGCAACCATTATGCGGTTGATCGGTTACCTCGATAATTGCATCGCCAATTGCCAAGCGCGTGCCTGCTGGCAAATTCTCGTCGCTCAAATCAAGGTCGATAAATAATTGATCGCCAGCCAATTGCCAACGCTCTTGATCTGGCGAGAGCAGGCCAATCGAGCGCACATTGATAATATTCAGCTGCATATCGGGGTGCGAGCTACCATCTTCGGTGCGCGAACTACCGCGAGTTTTCCAATTGTCGCCAACTAAGCCTTCGACCAAATCGAGCTGGCCTTGATCGAGCACTTCGCGTTGCTCAGTGGCAGGTCGACGAACGATTAATTGCAAAACCCCTTGATTCTTGGGCGCTTGGCGAATATGGTCTAAGCCAGCTTCAAGCGTCTCCATTGGAACGTATTCAAGATCGATCATAGTGCCTACCTCAGCCTAAACAAAAAAACGAGCCTCCTGTTGGAGACTCGCTGCGCCAACTGTGGCGCTTTATTATGCCATAGCCATGGCTGTGATGCTAGCGGAATTTGAGCAAATTGCCCAATTTGATCCCATGGGCTTGCAAGCGTTTGCTAACGTTGCCCAAAACCCAGGCAATTGGGGCGATTGCGGCCAAGGCTAAGCCAAGCCACAAGCTAATCGACCAAGTTTCAAGCAGCGCCGCCCGCCAAACGAGCAACGCGCCCAGCGCTGAAAGCCCAGTCCAAATGCCAAGCAGCCAGAGCATACTTGCTCGGCCTTGAATCGCACCACGCAAGGTTGCCACTGCAACCCAGCCGAATCCCAGTAGACCCAAAAAGCCGAGCCACGCCAATAACGTCCAAATCATACATCCTCCAATGCCAAGCAAATGCAATCCGAGGATACTACGCTGTTAGCGCCCCAAGGTTCCAGCTTAGTGATTGAGCGCCACAACCTTGCCCGTAATCAGATATTCGATCTGTTCAGCCAAGTTGGTAACCCGATCGCCGAGCCGTTCGAGGTTATGCGCCAAGGTCAGCAGGTGAATTGCGGCAGCAGCCAGCTCAGGGCTGCTAGTTGAAATGTTAACTGTGGCTTCGAACATCTCACGATACAATTGATCAATCGCATCGTCGAGCGTTGTTACGCGGTCGGCAAAGCTGCGATCGTTTTTGCGCAAGGCTTCGAGGCCAGCATGCAAAATTTCGCTGGTGCGCTGACTCAATTCATTAATTAAGCGTGGAATTGGTTGTGGCATTTCGGCAACGCTAACAAAATTGGGCGTGGCAGCAATCCGTTCCTGCAATTTGCAAATCGTCGCTGCATAATCACCCATGCGTTCTAGCTCTGGCAGAAGGCTAAGAACCACACTCACCAAGCGCAAATCACGGGCTAGTGGCTGTTGGGTTGCGATGATCAACAGGGCTTGATCATGCAACCGCTGCACCTCGTGATTGATTGTTTGGTCGTTTTGCACAACCTTGCGCACCGTCGCTTGATCGTAAAGTTTGATCGATTGCAGCGCTTCCGATAAAGCTGCTTCGACCATGGTGCCAACCCGAAAAACCCCATCGTGCAACTCGGTGAGTTGTTCATCAAAAACTTGACGGTGAGACACGCCCATTGAAAACCTCCAACAGAGAATTTGCCAACCTGTTCCTCAATTAAGCCCGTTGTTCATTCAGGTCGGCCATTTGCCCTGTTGCCATAAAGACAACCCGTTCACCAATATTGGTGGCACGGTCGGCGATGCGTTCGAGATTATGCACAACGTACAATAAACGGGTTGCTTGTTCAACAGTGCTAGCATCAGCAATCATAACTTCGAGAATTTGGCGTTGAACGTTATCGGTTTGGTTATCGATTTCGTCATCAGCAGCGCTGAGCGTTTTGGCCAAATTAACGTCAATTCGCGTATAGCATTCCAAGGCGGTGCGCAGCATCGTTTGCGCTTTGCTGGTCATCGATGGCACTTCAGCTTGCGGCTTGAGCGCTGGCGTTTGGCCTTGCCGAATCGCAATTTTGGCAATTCCTTCAGCATAATCGCCAACGCGTTCAAGCTCACTCGCAATCGTAATAATCGCACTCACTAAGCGTAAATCACGCGCGACTAATGGTTGTTGGGTTGCAAACAGCAAGAGGGCTTTTTCTTCCAAAGCATATTGGGCCTTGTCAATTAAATCATCGTTGCGAATAACATCCTGGGCCATGGCCTCGTCATGGTTGGTTAAGGCCTGAATCGATTGGCCAATAGCGGTTTCGACCAACGCTCCCATGCGTAAGAGATCATCGTTCAATGACCGAAGTTGCTGCTCGTAATGTTCCCGTGACATACCATCCTCCGATGCGCTAGGAAGGCTACGCCTGCTGGATAAAGTAGCTGAAATGTCGAATAAGCTTCCCGTGAATAGCCTGCGATTATACCACGCTTTTGGCTTTTTTTTCGATTGAATTAGATCGCTGATCCAGGCAGCGATTAATCACTCTTGGGCAAGTTGTAGGCCAGCCGAAAGCCCAATAAATGGGTCGAGCGCTCAGGGGGCAAGCGAAAACGGCAGGTATTGCGGGCAAAATGGCCAGGATTGCCCCAGCAGCCACCGCGCATAATCCGCCGCCGATCAGCTTCTGGAGCAGGTTGTAGCGCTTCGCGTCCATCATCAGCAACATAGGGATACGATTTTTGCAGTGAGTTTGTCCATTCCCAAATATTGCCTGCTAAATCGTAAACCCCAAATGGACTTGCTGCCTGTGGATAACTGCCAACCGGAGCTAAGCCACCGCGCATGCTTTCTTTAATATTCATCAGCGTTGGGTCAAAATCATCGCCCCACGGGTAGATTCGCGTATCGTCGCCACGCGCTGCTCGCTCCCACTCTGCTTCGCTTGGTAAGCGCAAGGCTAGCCCAACTTCGCCACCTAGCCAGCCACAAAAGGCCACTGCTTCATCCCATGTTACATCGACCACCGGATAGGCGGCAAGCTCTGCTGGCGGTTGCGAGCCATGCCAAACAATCGGCGCTCGCTGGCCTGAATGCTTAATCCACTGAGCATACAGTTCGTTGGTAACTGGCACTTGGGCCAGCGCAAAGGCGTCAATTTCAACCGGATGTTGCGGTGCTTCTTCAGCATACGATTCGCGCGTGCCGCCGAAACGCCGCGCTAAATCGCTGAGTTGCTCGTTGGGCGTGCCCATTTGTAAAATCCCGCGTGGAATTGAGCAAAAATAGGGCAAAAGATCACGAATTTGCTTCAATTGGGCTTCCTTCATGCCAAAAAATGCCAATCTGTGGCTCTAAAGATACCAGACTTTTGATTGTGCTAAGGAGGTGCGCCGATGTTGCAGCAGATTCGTTGGCAATGGCTACTGGGAATTATTGTGGCTGGTTTTTTGGGCTGGAATCTTTGGCAATCAACCGCCAGCGCTGGCTCGGAGGGCGAGGAGGCCTTGAGTTTGTGGCCAACCAGCGCCCCCACTGAAGCACCAACGCTTGAGCCAATAACGCCGACCTTGGCATTAACCCCGACCATGGCCGTCGCCGAGGCAACGCCAACGATTGGCTTGTTGGGCGCATATATTAGTGGCGCGGTGGCTAAGCCTGGGGTTTATGAGTTGCCTCTTGGCGCACGGCTTGATGATTTGGTGCAGGCGGCTGGCGGCTTGCAGCCTGATGCCGATTCACAGGCGCTTAATTTGGCGGCCTATTTGCAGGATGCTCAGCATGTGCATGTGCCAATCGTTGGCGAAACGCCTGCGCCGACCAGCGAGCCAACGGTTGCCCCGCAAGCGGTAGCGCCCGCGCAAGCGCCAACCAGCGTTGCGCGGCAACCAATATTAATCAATATCAACACGGCCAGCGCTGCTGAATTAGAAAGCTTGCCTAAAATAGGCCAAGCAATAGCCCAACGTATCGTGGCCTATCGCGAGGAGCATGGCCCGTTTGCCACGATCGAGGCGCTTCAAGAGGTCAAAGGGATTGGCGCGAGCACGTTTGCGGAAATCGAAAGCCTGATTACGGTCGAATAAGCCTTGCTTGCCCGTGCTATTCGTGATTACGATCATTGAAAGGCTAGGTTGTGCTTGCTGGTTCAAGCCTGACCGCCTGATACTGCGGGCGCAAGCGCAGAATGACCACGACTAAACTGATTGCAACCAAGGTTGGCAAGCGAATGCCCAATTCGCCATCAAGAAATAACGAGTTGCCAATTAAACTGAGCCATGGCAAAAGCAAACAATATTTTGGCAGCCAGCTTGGCTGTTGGCGTTGTTGATAGAGTTGGAAAAGCAACAGCGCTGGCGTAATGTAGAGCATGGCATCGTGACCATACATATGCAACGAAAACAAGCCGCCAAAGGTTACGGCCAAGCTATAATTCCACGCTTGTTGCTGTGGATGCTTGGCCGAGCGCCAGATTAGGCCTGCAAAGCCGAGCGCAGCTAAACCTAGTCCAATCTGCGAGGCGGTATTGACCAATTGTTTGTTCTCGGCGCCAAACCACAAGGCCAAGGTTCCGCGCAGGGTAAAAGTTTGGCTGGGTTTGATGCCATTTTGATCGAAAAGATTGAGTGTGCTGCTGCCGCTTGCTAAATAATTTGGCCACATATCCCAGCCCCAAATGAGGCTGCTGATGCCAACAAAGCCAACGCAAATAAGCGCAAACCAGAATAAGCCGCGCCAATAGCGTTGAATAAGCATCCATAAGCCGATAAATAGCACAAATTGAAACTTAAAGGTTGCTATAAAGAGCCAAAACGCTGCCTTAAACCATTGTTCACGTTGGGTCGAACGATAGACTTGATAGGTTGCCAAAAGCATTAAAATTGAAAATGTGCCAAGATAGAGCACGGTTGCAATGGTATGAAAACCAAAAATTGCGCTCATAATCAACCATTTATTGGCCGTTTCAGTCGCGCCCAGATCGTTCCAAACGAGGCGCATAAAATAGGCCAGCATGGCTAAATTAATCGCATACCAGACAAAAAACGACACCGTAAAGGGAATCCATGTTAGGGGCAGCATGAATATTGCGGTATGTGGCGGATTGACATAAATCAAGAGATTGTTGACATCGCCTGGCGTAAAACCACGATATGGTGCTTGATAGTCGGTTTGGGTATTCATATCGTAGAGCAAATGAGCCTGATCAGCCTTCACAATTTCGCCTGCAATATAAAAACTTGGATAATCGGAGGTTGCAGGGTCAAAACCTAACAAAAAGCCACTTAATAATAAAAAGAAGCCGATAATAAAATTGGTTAAGGTAAGCATTGAACGATAATCACGCATGATCGATGCTCCATGTCTCAATCGCTTGATAGCTGCTGGCTTGGGGTTGGGTGTTGCTTCGGATCAGTTGACAGGTGGAATATACCGCCGGATTGGCTGGCCATTGGCTTGCTTGGAGTTGGCTCGCAAGCGCTTCACGCTGCTGCTTGGTTAATTGCGCGCTGACGTAGCCCAAGGTGATATGGGGATGCCATGGCCGAGTTTCGGCGACAATCCCAATGTGGCTGCTGCACGCAACAATTGCTTGTTGCAGCTGAAGCAATTGTGCGGGCCATTGCTCAAAGCCGGCCCAAACGACGCTTGGCTGGCTAGCATTTGGGAAATAGCCCCATGTATTGCAACTGAGGATGGGGGCTGTTTGGGTTGCGAGGATTGTGCTTAGGCTTTGTTGCAAGCTTGGCAGGCAATCGACCGCAACATTGCCCAAAAATTGTAAGGTTAGATGCAGATTTTCGGGCTTGCTCCAGCGAATCGGCAGCTTCAAACGGCGTAAATCTGCTTGGATCGCCAATAATTGAGCATGGCAACCGGCGGGCAGATCGAGGGCAATAAAACACCGCCATTGCTCGTTCATGCTCAGTCCTTGCAATTAAAGGAATTGCACAAAGGTCAGGCCGCGCACTGCTTCAATAATTGGGTCGAGCACCAGTGGCGGATACAAGCCAATCACCAAACAAATGCCAAGCAAGGCCACGGCGACAGTGGTTGCGCCTAATGGCTCGCTGCGCTGGGGCGGCGGTGGCGGTAAGCCCAAGCCACGAAAATCGGTTAAGTCCTCTTCGGGCATGGCTGCTGGGGCACGACCTAAGAAGTGGTCGCGTAAGACTAAGGCGAAGGCATAGGCGCCTAACATTGTGGCAATCAGCAACGCTACAAGATAGCCGCGGCCCTCTTCAGCAGCCCCTTGGTAGAGCAGCGTTCTGCTGGCAAAGCCATTGAATGGCGGAATGCCGAGCAAGGCCAACACCCCACAGATGAAAACGCCACTGGCCCAAGGCCGTCGCCGCAACCAGCCATCGCCAGCAGCTGCTCGCGTTGGTTCGGGCCGCTCTAGCAAGGCCACTGCTGTCCATAACACCACGCTCAAGACCAATTGATTAAATGCTTGGAAGAGCGCTCCTGTCAAGCCAGTCGTCGAGGAAACCACGCCGAACAGCATCATGCCGCTATCGGAAATTAACAACATTGCCAAGAAGCGGCGTAATGATGGCCGTTCGTGGATTGCCAGCAAACTACCGCCAATGGCCGAACCAAGCGCCACAAAGCGCACTAAGCGCAACCGTCCAGGATCAAGTGTCAACAAACCTGGCGCAAGCAAAAACTGGAAGGCCGAAACCAAAAACAGCAGGGCCGCCAAATTGATCATGCCAATCAGAATGCCGACCAACGGTGGCGAATCTTCAAGCAAATCGGGTAGCCAACTGTGAAATGGAATAATCGCCAAGCGCAAGCTGATGCCCACAACCAACAGCGCCAACAATGGCCGTGCCAATGAGGTTGTGCTTAATCGATCAGGGGTATTTTCGAGATCGGCCAGCACAAAACACAACGCCAACAAAACCCCAGCCAACAGCATCATCACCAAGTAGCGCAAACCACTGCCAATTGCCCGACCGCGCAGCAAGGTTGTTGTGCCAATCGGCAAATCGACTTGAGCCAGAATAATTGCCAGGCCGGTGGCTAACAGCAAGAGCGTAATTAAAAATGGCGATTGAACATCAATCGTTAATGCAGCATTGATCAAACTAAAAATGATCAAGCCAATCACCACGAAATTTTCGCCGTGCGCTACCCGCGTCGCCACAATAAAGGTTATACAAAAACTGCCAGCGACGGCAAGCAAAAATAAGCGATTGATCGCCCGCACCGTCATACTTACGCCAACGATGCTAATTGGCTGATCAACTGGTACTTGCCAAATGACCCAGCCAAGCAGAATAGTCGTGCCAATCGCTAAAATTTGCACCAAGCCTTGTTGTTGGCGCAGGGCAAAACAGACCGCCGCCATGACCAATGGCAAGCAAAACATCAGCAAGAAGGTCATTTCAGGCGCTCCGTTTCACTCAGATTCAAGGTTTTAAAGCGGCCATAGAGCAAACCGCTAAGATAGGCGATCGCCAAAGCCAAAAGCAAGGTAACCAAACTCAAGGTTCCTAAGGCCAAAATGTTAATTCGATTGGCCAAGGTGGTGTAGAGCAAGTCTAAGCCGCTGAGGCAAAGCAATAAGCCCAGCCCAAGCTTCAAAATATCGGTGGCTAGCACGAGGCTAATCAAGCCAATAAACACTTGCCAATACCAGATAAAATCGATTGCACGCGCTAAGCCAAGCTGATCGGGATACATTTCGACTGCCAATGGCAAGACGCGGGGCAAGAAAAAGCTAGCTAAGCCAACCAAGAGTGTGGCCCAAATTGGCACAATATAATCGCCAAATTTGCGATTTTCTTGGGTGCTGGCGCGTTGAGCAACCCGGGCGGCGCGGCGTAGCTCAGCCAACGAAAATTCATCGAGATCTTCAAGGCCATACTCGCGCGAGAAGGTCAGCGCCGTAATGCCCAGAATAATCGCCACGCCCACGCCGGTAATCAACTTAATAAAGACCAGTGAGCTAAACTGCCGTCCAGCAATCACCAAATCTGGCACAATAAATTGCTGTTGGGCAATAAACAGCCCTTGGGCAATATAATTAACCAAAACCGCAATCAGGCTAAAACGCCAATCACGCATAATCGCGATGACTGCGCCGCTGGCCACCAGCAACGTCATTAAAATCCAGATGGTGATTGTCATAGGCTGTTTATGCTCGCCGGATCAAGCCGAGTGAGCTTCCTCTATTGAATTAATAACAAAACAATCGTAATCGCTGCGATTAGGATGCCGGTCAGATAGTAGCGCCCGCTAAAGAGTTGCAAAACCCAAGCGACGCGGCTGCTGAGGCCTTGCAAGATGCCATGACTTTGGCGCAATGCGGGGCGTGGATTGCCGAGCAAGGCAAGGCCACTGAGCATGCGGCTGCTTGCTGCTGGCAAATGCGCCGTGCCATCATCACGATCTGGCTGTTCGCCGCCTGTCCACGGCATCATTGCTTGGCGATGGCTGCGAAAACAACCGAAGAGCAGAATGATAAAACCAAGTGCTAAGCTTAACCGCAAGCCAATACTCATGCTGCCAAGATCATCCATTGGGCTGGGCACTGCTTGCAAGGTGCGTAAGGCTGGTTGCAACAGCCAAACCAAGATTTCAGGAGCCAAACTCAAGCCAATCAAGGGCAAACTTAGCCCGAGCAAGAGGCCATCGTTAGCGCGGCCTGCATCGACTGGGGTCACTGGGCGTTGCGGATCGACTCGCCAAAACAGTGCATTCGAGCCAATGAACGAGAGCAAAAGCAAGCCACTGCTCACGAAAAAGACACCCATGCTCCAACCACCAGCGCCAGTGTAATCCATCAGCCAACGGCGTGCCCAAAAGCTTGGCAATGCAGGCAAGCCAACCGCCGCTGCGGTGGCAAGCGCATAGGCCAAGCCAGCGGCTCGCAATGGTGCGCCCAAGGCTGGTTGTTTGGCGATCAAGTCGCTGCCGCTGCGGCGCTCCAATGTGCCGAGGGCCATGGCTCCAAGCATAGTTGCCACCAAGGTTGTGACGGTAATCGTCAGCGTTGCCATCACAACGGCGGTATTATGCTCGCCACCAAGTGGCAGATTTGGCTTGTAGCGACCCAAGGCCATAGCTACATTGCCCCATTGGGCCACTGCCTGCCAACCAACCAACGGGCCAAAGCGGGTTGCGCGCAGCGCATAGGCCGCCCCGACAATACTGGCCAACGCCCCAACGTAGCTTAAGCCCATAAACCAAGTTTCTGGCCATGTGCCAAGATTTAGCCCAAAGAAGCGCAAGAAGGTATAGACCGCTAACACAGGCACGCCAGCACTGATAATCAAGCCATGCAAGGCTGGGGTTGTATCTTCATCATCGCTAAGCACCCGGCCAAATGGCGGAAATCCAAGTGCAATGCCAACCCCAACTGCCAGCGGCAACCAGGTGCGTAAATATTGGCCAACTCCAATATCAGCCATCACAAACGAGCCATCAAGCACATCTTCTGGCCGTACTGATTGACTGAGAATTGCCACCAAAATTGCAAAGCCGCTGATGCCGCTCATGCCCAAGGCCGAGGGCGTGCGCTGATCGTCGCTGCCAACAACTTGGCGGGCAAGGGTACTGCCCAATAAGGCAAGCCCCCAGCCAAAGGCCAGCAGCAGCAAATCGCCAGCTAAAATGCCGAGCAAACTGCCAAAGACCATAATTGCAATGCCCGACCAGAGCCGTCCATAGCCAACCAAGCCTCGCCCAAGGGCTAGCGCCAAGTGGGCAAAGCCAATGCTGGTGAGCAACAAGGTGATGCTTGCAAAGAGTAAACTCAAGCCATCAAGGTGCAAGGTCAGCAGCGAGCGCATGAGTGGGTTGGGGCCAACTCCATAGCTGGTAAGCCAAGCTCGTTGGCCAACATCACGCGGCAAATCGCCTTGAGCGAGCCACCAAATGATAGCCAGTGCTCCAAGCGCCAAGCCGCTGGCAATTAAGCCCAACAAGCGCGTGCGCAAACGCTGGCCAGTTAACCAACTGCCCAAAGCGATGATCATCAGCAGCCCAAAGGGCGCAAGGGTGAGTAGTGTTTGTCCGTTCATGCGTTATTCTTCGCTACAGGCAGTGCAAGCACTAGCCGAGGCGATAATTAAGGGTGCGTCGTCGATGTTCATTCCAGCCAAAATTGTCCGCGCAATCAAGCGATCGAATTGACGTGGTGCATCGATCTTGACGCTGGTTAATTTGACCCCGTTGCTTTGAATGCTATAGCGCAGCGTGCCCCGAGCTGATTCAACGTTCGCCGTGACACTGCCTTGCGGCACGCTATCGGGCGCATTGCCGGCCCAATCGCCGCTGGGTAAATTGGCGAGCACCCGAATTGCCAATTTGAGGCTTTCAAAAGCTTCAAGCGCAAAAATGACCAAGCGCGCATAGACATCACCGCGTTCTTGGGTGACACGGCTTGGGGGAAATTGGGCATAAGCCCCATAGGCACGATCAATTCGGGCATCAAAGCCAATGCCCGCTGCCCGCGCCATCGGGCCGCGCACGCCAAATTGTTCTGCTGCTTCGCGACTGAGCACGCCTATGCCAACGCAACGCCGCAAAACCCCGCGATGATCGATAAAGCGATCAACGAAACGATACATGAGGCGTTCAAGGCGGCGAAATTGTAGGGCCATCGATTCTTGCTCGGTGCTGCTGAGATCTTGGCGCACGCCACCTGGCACAATATAGTTAGGCGGCGAGCTGCTGCCACACAAATGTTGCATAACTTCAAATAAGCCATGATGCAGTTTTTGCACATGCTCAGCATCACGCTGCAAGCCCAAAATCGTCAGCACATCTTTCATGGTGCTAAGATGGACGGTGGCGCGTTCGACTTCGCAGGCCAGCAGCCGTAAAGCAGCAGCCCGTTCAGAAGCATTAATTTTAAGTAATTGTTCGAGTGCCAAGCAAAATCCCAGCGAGTGGGCATGGCTATCGGCAGCACAAATATGGCTCACAAGGTGCAATCCCTGAGGAATGGTGGTGCGCGTCAAACGCTCGCTAATGCCGCGATTGGTGTAGCCATCGCGAAATTCAACATCAGCAATCTGTTCGCCCTCAACCCGTAAGACCATGCGCATCGGGGTTTGCCAGTCGGGGTGAAACGGGCCAAGCGGTAAAACGTAGCTCAAACTCAATGCCTCACACAGATCACGAACCATCAACCCTGCCGATTATAGCATAGGCTTCTCGATACTGTGGAATTGATTGGCAAATGGCGCTCCTGCCGCAACAACAGCGCCACTGCAATTAAGCCAAGGGAAAGTTTTTAATCACAAGGAAGATGCCGAGGGCAATCACGAAGAAGGCAAAGCTGCGTTGTAAGGTTTGCACTTGGATTTTTTGAGCGAAGCGAGTGCCGAGCAAGTTGCCAATCACGCCGCCGCTAATAATCAGGCCAATCAGCGTCCAATCGAAATGGCTGCCCTGCAAATGGCCCAAAATACCAGCGCTACTATTTAATGCAATCACAATCAGCGATGAGCTAATGGCGGTGCGCATTGGCATATGCAGCAATAACACCAAAGCAGGCACAATCAAAAATCCGCCGCCAACGCCCAAGAACCCGGTCAAAAAGCCAACGCCTAAACCGCCCATCACGACTGCTGGCCATACGATCGCTTGTTCGTCGGTTTTGGCTTGAACTTTGGGGCGCAACATTAAACTGCCAATGATCAGCATTAGGCTGCCAAACATTGTCAATAGCCAAACCTCTGGAATATATTGCGAAACTCGGGCGCCCAAAAAGGCTGCGCCCAAGCCGATGCCGCCAAATACAAAGGCATGACGCAACATACATGGGCCACACCGACAATTCAGCCATGCCCCAAAGGCAGCGTTCAAGCCAACAATCACCAATGAACTGGTGGTTGCGTCGTGAGCGCTTAGTCCAAGCACATAGACCAAGGCTGGTACGGTCAGAATCGAGCCGCCGCCGCCCAACATTCCCAAGGTGAGGCCAATGCTAGCACCGACCAACAGTGCTAGCCCAATCAAACTTATATTCATGTTACTAGCGTTCTTCTGGTAAGCCAGCTTTGTTCCACGCCAGCATGCCGCCACGGGTGTTGTAGATGTTGCTCCAGCCATTGCTCTCAAGCCATTGGGCGGCCATGCTACTGCGTTGGCCTGAGCGACAAACTACGACGATTGGCAGATCATGCGGGATTTGGTTGCGATAATTGTTGAGCTGGCTCAAGGGCATCAAATTGCTGCCTTTGATATGACCCGTGGCATATTCAGCTGGCTCGCGCACATCGATCAAGAAGATCGTTTGTTGATTGGCCCACACTTGCAGTTCTTGAACACTTAATTCGTTGATCATACGTGACGCTCCTTTTGTAATTCATACCAACCATTCCAACCATCGCTCAGCTCAAGCATTGGTTGGCTGAAATGGGGTTTGAGCAAACTCATCGCGATTGGCGAACGCCCGCCCGCCTGACAATGCACAATCAAGGGTTGATCATTGGGAATTTCGGCCATGCGCTTGGGCAATTCATTTAATGGAATGTTAACCGCCTTGGCTCCGTGACCGTTGGCATATTCTTCGGGCGTGCGCACATCGAGCACAAACGCCTGATCAAGCTGATCGACCAAGCTGGCGGCTGGTACCCGTTGATAGCTTTGGCTTGGATTGGTTTTGAGCCATTCGGCTAGCACATCGGGCGTGATAAAGCCCTCAATCTGGTCGATGCCGATCATGCTTAGCTCGGTTTGGGCAGTGTTGGCGGCTTCAGCAGTGCCAATTAACACAACCTTGCTTGCGACTGGCACAAACCAACCAGCCCAGCGATTGAGCATTGCGCCGCTGCTGAGACTGAGCGCGCCTGGAATGCTGGCTTGGGCAAAATCATTGGCCGAGCGTAAATCGATAACTAACCGATTATCAAGCTTAATTTCGGCGCTGCTGAGGGCTGGCAAACGTTGCGGGCGTGGCTCAGGGCCATCGCGGTTGATGCGCTTCATCGCGGCGAAATAGGGTGGTGGCGTTGGCTGACCATCGAGCACTGCGGCTACAAAATCAGCCTCGTTTTGCTGTTTGAAAGCCCAATTAACTTTCTTTTCATAGCCCAAGGTGCTTTGCGGCACGGCTCCCAATGCTTTGCCACAAGCGCTGCCCGAACCATGGCCTGGCCAAACTTGCAAGAAATCGGGCAAGGAAGCGACCCGCTGCAACGATTTGAATAAATCTTTGGCTCCGGCCTCGCTGGTGCCTTGCACGCCAGCGGCTTTTTCGAGCAAATCAGGGCGGCCAACATCGCCAACAAACAATAAGTCGCCTGTGAAAATACCCATTGGTTGATCGCCAGCAGGCGTGTCGGTGAGCATAAATATCACATGTTCTGGGGTATGCCCAGGCGTGTGCAAGACCTCAATCTTCAAATTGCCAACCATCCAGCTAGTACCATCGTTGATCAATTGCACATTGGGGCTGCTGCTGGCAAAAGCATATTGCCAAGCTGCTGGGCCTGCCGCCGAAAGGTATAGTTTTGCGCCAGTTATTTGGGCTAGTTCGCGGCTGCCAGAGACAAAATCGGCGTGAATATGGGTTTCAGTGATTGCGCTAATCCGCAGGCCAGCAGCTTTGGCGGCATTCAAATAGACGGTACTATCACGATGCGGATCAATAACTAAACCTTCGCCGGTTTTTTGGCAACCAACCAAATAACTGGCTTGAGCCAATCCATCGTGATATAAGCGTTGGAAAAACATACACAGCCCTCCATTTTGCTGTTACATATTCTTGATGCGTTTGCTTGTACAATGGTTACATGGATTGGTTTGCAGTTAAGGAAGTGCGATGCAAAAGCCATGGGAAATTGATGCCACCTACTATCAAGAGGAATCAGAGTTGATTCAGGCCTTGCGGCGGCGTGAGCGCATGGCTTGTACGTGTCTGCTAAAACGTTATGCTTCACGTTTGTATCATGTGGCCCTCCGTATGGTGGGTGATGCCGATGAAGCCGAAGATGTGATTCAAGAGAGTTTTATTGAAGCTTGCCGTAAAATCGAGCAATATCGTGGTGATGGTGCGTTGGGTGCGTGGCTCCAACGGATTGTAGTCAATAGCTGTTTTATGCGGTTGCGGCGTAAGCGCGCACAAACCGTATCAATCGACGAGCAGTTTGATTTGGAGAGTGCCAGCCCACGGCCTGAATTATGGGTTTTGGATCGTGAGTTGAGTGCTGAATTACGCAACGCGATTGAGCAATTGCCCCAACGCTTACGAATGGCCTTGATTGCCCGTGATATTGAGCATTACAGCACCGAGGAAGCAGCCAAATTATTGCAGCTAACACCCTCGGCCTTGAAAGTGCGGTTACATCGAGCACGTGCGGCCTTGCGCGATATTTTGGCTCAAGGCAGCGAAACGGCTGAGCCAGCGATCGATCATCTGACTGATCAGATGCTGGAAACACTATGCACTGCTAACTCTAGCCCGTCAATAGCCCGCCAGTCATCAAAATAGAGGTATGAAGATTGTAGGGAGAATAATTAATTTTCTTTTATCGCGATAGAATTCCACATATCCTTTTAGGTAATCCAAGTGTTTGGTTGAACAGATCTACGTTGCAGAGTATGGTTGCCTATTGCCTGAGTTAATCCAGTGCATGTGACCTCAATAAATTCTGGATTAAGATCTTAGCAAACTGGCAAGAGCACTACAATCGTAGCATGGCGTGTATGGCCAATTGAGCCACGGGCGTTGGCCATTACAAGGATAATGCGCAATCGTTGGGCTTTTCATGCGTCTGTTATACTTGCTGGCATGAACGATTCACAGCGCTTAGCCATGTATTTACAGGCATGGCATCTTTCGAACCCGCAGCTGCTTGAGCACACCGCAACCAGCACCCTTTATACCGTGAGTTATGGTGGCGAGACGTGTGTGCTTAAACTGCTGAATGCGCAAGAAACTGATGAACAGCGTGGTGCCTTGGCGCTGCACTTGTTTCAAGGAAACGGCGCTGTGCAGCTGCTTCAGGCTGATACGCATGCCCAATTACTCGAATATGCAGCGGGAGCCGAGCTTGTCACGTTGGTCGAAGCGGGGGCAGATACAGAAGCCACATACATTATTGCCGAGGTCATTACACGCTTACATGCAGTTCCCCAAACCAGCCCGCCAAGCGGATTAATGGCGCTTGATCGCTGGTTTGCGGCGTTATTCCGTCAAGCAGCAACCGACAAGAAAGCAGGAATCGCATCGATCTATGTGCGCGGAGCTGCACGCGCGACCCAGTTATTTGCTGACTCGCGTGAGCAACGGATTCTCCACGGCGATATTCATCATCGCAACATTCGCCATTCAGCCCGTGGCTGGCTGGCTTTCGATCCGAAGGGCCTTGTGGGCGAACGAGCCTATGAATGCGCCAATACCCTATGTAATCCGGTAATTCCTCAACTTGTTCATAATGATCAGCGGCTGCTCAGTAGCGCCACTATCCTTGCAGATCTGCTTAAACTTGATCGATCGCGCATTCTTGCATGGACGTATGCCTATGCTTGCCTTAACGCAAGTTGGTGGCTTGCGATCAACAGCGTTCAGGCGATCAATTTTGTTGAGTGGTCGCTTGCGATTGCCGAGCGCATCGAACCGCATCTCGATTAATCGTGCATCTGGCAGCCTTAGACATTTCATTATCGACGCTCAGCACATAAATTTGGGGTTGCGGATTATGTGCTTGATCAAATGCGGAGGCAATTTAGCTTACGCATAAACGGCACTCCACATCGACATAATGTACTACCAGCCTAATAAGCTATCGATTTAGCCAGCGAGTATTTCGCGAACCATTGGGATCACCTTGGTGCCATACAATTCGACAGCACGCATGCGGGCGCTCATGGTTTGGGTGCCAGAAGTGTAAATAAGATCGAAGCGGCCAACGCCGAGCGATGAAATCGTGCGCGCTATCTTGCGGGCTACTGTTTCTGGCGAGCCGATGTAGAGCGAGCCAGAATCGCGTTCACGCTCATACTCGGCTCTGCTTGATCGTGGCCAGCCCCGATCTGCACCAATTCGATCGCGCATGACGCGGGCGTGCGGCCAGTAGGCATCCCATGCTTCTTCGTCGGTATCAGCAATAAAGCCAGGCGAGTGGATGCCAATCGGATGGGCTGTGGTGCCAAACTCGGCAGCAGATCGTCGATACAACTCCATGTAGGGCGCAAACCGCTCGGGTGCGCCACCAATGATCGCTAGCATCAGCGGAAACCCATAGAATGCTGTACGCACGATCGACTCTGGAGTGCCACCAACACCGACCCATGTTCGCAGGTGGCCCGACTCGGTTTTGGGAAACACATCGGCATTGACGAGCGGCGCACGCATAGTGCCGCTCCAAGTAAATGGTTGCTCATTAAGCAACGCTGCAAACAGCGCGATCTTTTCCTCAAACAACACGTTATAGTCACGCAGATCATAGCCAAACAGCGGAAATGATTCAGTGAACGATCCACGTCCGAGGATAACCTCAGCCCGCCCGTTTGAAAGCGCATCCACAGTTGCAAAGCGCTGAAAGATCCGAACTGGGTCGTCGGAACTCAGGACGGTTACGCCTGAGGCGAGTTTAATGCGGTTGGTTTGCGTGGCGATTCCAGCCAGTACCGTCTCGGGCGTTGAGATTGCATACTCCTCGCGGTGGTGCTCGCCGAGGGCAATCACATCGACTCCAATCTGGTCTGCCAGCACAGCCTCATCGACAACTTGGCGAATCGCCTGAGCATAAGAAACGCGAGTCCCAGCATCGTCGGTCGGCACATCGCCGAAAGTGTCCAAGCCAAAAATAATATCGTTCATAAAAAGCCTCTTAAAAGGTTGGGCAGCGTGTTATGCGCCCAACTTGAGCAGAGTGACAACCAGCAACCAAATGCAATCGGATCAACCTGCGCCTGATTCGTCTATTCGATTAGTTGGTGGGCTGTTGAATCAGCTATAACACCAGCTAATTCTAAAATTTCGTTTATATATAAACTACTAGCGTAAAAAAATGTGCTGGAGTACGATTAGGTTAGCTGCTGTTTTTCACTGATCATTCTTTCTCCGCTTTTGTTTATTTGGTTTAAGCATAAACTATTTAATCCGAATTCGCAACCATGCAGCGTTAATGAAGCAATAACACTCGATTTTAGGGCAAACCAAGCGCTGCCATTAGCTCACTTGCCGCAGCTGCACCTGCCCGATTTGCGCCAATGGTCGATGCGGATGGGCCGTAACCTACCAGATGTACGTGGGGATTGCTTGCGACCTGGGTTGCCAGCCGTCCAGTCATGGTAATGCCGCCACTCGGCTCACGCAGCATGAGTGGCGCGAGATGGTCGAGGGCATTGCGAAAGCCAGTGCACCACAGAATAACGTCGGCACGCTGGTGACTCCCATCCGCCCAGCGCACGCCATCTGCTTCGATTTCGGCAAACATGGGCTGGCGCTTCAGAACGCCACGAGCCTGCATTGCCTCGATCGCAGGAGTAAGCGCTAGCCCTGTGACCGAGACCACCGATGTGGGTGGCAGGCCACGCCGCACCCGATCTTCAACCATTGCTACCGCTGCTCGTCCGCGTTCCTCGGTAAACGGGCCTGTAAAAAATTCCGGTGGTCGGCGGGTGACCCACGTCGTCGTTGTAACCTGCGAAATCTCATCAAGCAACTGGATCGCCGAGATACCACCGCCGACGACAAGTACATGCTGGCCGATAAACTCCTCAGCCGTCTGGTAGTCTCTGGTATGGAGTTGGCGACCTTGGAAGCGTTCAGCGCCAGGATATTCTGGAATAAAGGGATGCTCCCACGTACCTGTGGCGTTGATCAGCCCCCGTGCCGACCATATACCGCGATCTGTCTCAATGCGGAAGCGCTCGCCGCGCGCACAAACCATCGCAACATGAACAGGCCGATAGACTGGGAGTTGGAACCTTTGCTCATAAGCAGCAAAATACTGCGGCACTGCCACGCGTGCCGCTACCTCGGCTATGTTTGGATCAACCACCTCTGAGAAGCGCATCCCCGGCAAGTCGTGAATCCGGTTGACGCTACTCAAGGTCAACGATTCCCAGCGATCTTGCCATGCTCCGCCAGGTGCTGGAGCCTGATCAAGCACTACGAAACCACGATGCGGTGCTAAGCCACGCCGTTTAAGCTGATACGCTGCCGAGAGGCCAGCTTGGCCAGCGCCGATCACGACGATCTCAGTCTTGATCGTAGCCGAAGGTTCTAATAATGGTTTGGTCGCCTGCTGGTTGTTGGGGTTGTTCATGGTGCTTATGCTCATCCAAGAATTCGATCAGCGCATCATTCAGTTAATCGCTTGCGTAAAAAATTACGCTGTTCGAAGGGCATGCTTAAATCGGCGCAACAGATCATGCAAATTGTGGCCATCCTCGGGTGAGAGTACCGCCAAGCACTCGGCAATCAGCGCCTCATGCTCGGGAACAACTTGGGTTGCCAGGGTCGTGCCATGGGCTGTGAGGCTGACAAGATGGGCACGGCCATCCTCGGGGTGAGGTTGGCGTGTGACAAGGCCAGCCTGTTCCATGCGATTAAGCAGGCCAACAATGTTGCCTTTGCTCACCAGCAGCCGATCAGCGAGCGCTTGTTGGACAAGCCCCGGCGTGCGGAAGAGCTGGGCCAAAACGTCAAATTGGGCTGGGGTTAGGCTATAGGTGGCAAGTTGGGCGTTTAGACGCTGGCTGATTGCGGCCATCACCCGATGGAAATATAGCCAAGTGCGTACTTCCTGACTCAAACGAGGTGGCATAGAGCCGTCCTTCCTAAATATAGTTTAAGTGTATACTATCCGTGCAGGATGTCAAATTTGGCTAGCAGCATATCAATCGATGCGCCTTTATTCGCCCTTGCTGAGCGTGCTGGTATCTGGCAAGCGCGTTCTTTATCTCGCATTGCGCGCTCGGTTTTGCTGCTTGTCGAAACGACTAGCCATGGCGTATTATGAGGTCATATTGAGCGATGATGAACGGCGGCTTTGGCTGCCACGGAGGTGCTTGGTGAATCAGGAGATTCTTGCGCAGACATTGCATACGATTGAACAGGAGCTGAACGATCCGAGCTTTAGTGAAAGCTTTTATTGGGTTAATCAGCTCTTGGATGATGCAGGCGAGGAACAGTTAGCGGAACGGCTCGATCAGGCGATTCCTGAAACGTGGTCTTGGAAGGTTGTGGGAAGTCTGTTCGGTATATTAAGTTGGTCTATGAGCGATAATGGCTCTGCGTTATTGCGCACTACTGAGGGCTGGTTGCGTGAGGGAACCAATCTGCGCCGCATTCAGATTGCCCTTCTTCAAGATACCTATCCCTTTCGCGATGCCAATGAAATGTTTCTGGTGCTAGACGGGATTGCCCAACGCTTTCCTGAGGTGGCCGATTCCTGTCGACAATGGATCACATGGCGACACGAACACATCCTTAATCATGGCCCCTGAGACTCAGCGTGATAGATCTTTGAAATAACAAGCCCTACCATATTAGCAGGCTAATCTGCTACTAGTTAACAATAGAGCCGAAGCGGCAACAATGGTCGCATGTCAAAAACTTTTCCTTGGCGCTGGGCATCAACGGTAAGTTCCAACAAGGGATAATCTCCAAGCTTCAAGGGCAAAAGGCTGAGGAGTGGGTGCGTCGGCGGAACTGCATCGATCGAAGTAACGGTTATCTGAAAATCCGTGAGTTGCTGCACGCCCAAGGGGTGACCATGTGGATGCTCAAAGCGATTTTCCCAATAGGCCAGCGACCCATGCAGAATCGAGCAAGGTGGCACATATAACGATGGTTGGGAAAATAGTTCAAGCAACGAATCAGCAGGCATCCATTGCGCAGTGTGTCGACGCGTCTCAAAGCTCATGGGCGTTGTATTAGGAGTGCGATAATGCAGCCCGACCCCAAATGGACAATAACCGGTTGTTTGCCATGTCTCGCCAATCGGAATTGTATCTGGTTGCTTGGCCAAGAATGCCTTAAGCTCTGCTTGGTCTTCAATCCATACGAGTTCGAGGTACATATTGTCGAAGTAGATGACGTGTGAGGCAGTGCCCTCGCCCTCGTGAATCCCAAGCGTCTAAGCCAATAGCTCGCAGCGCATCCATGGCTGTGCCACCCTTGTTAACCCACAGATACAGATGATCGATCACCAAGGGAGATGATTCCTGCAAGACCGACATAGGGCTTCCTCCACAATCCGCAATCAAGAATAAGTTACCACAAGCACTAGAGCCACCACGGGCTGTATTATTGCACAAGCAGATACTTTCACCAAGCAAAACAGCGAGTTTCTGGCGAATCTTCACCTGAATCAGCATAGGCAAATTGGATTGATACGCATACGGCCTGAAGAATGCGCAAAAAAAGCCCTTCGTCTACCGTAGACGAAGGGCTGAGGATGAGTGAAAGTACCCGTTAGGCGGCACTATTGGCATCTTGGCGCAACGGCAAGAGCGGCACAATATCTTCTGGCTCTAACGAAGGGTGAATATACATAATCGCCCCTCGTGGTGCATGGCGAATGGAGCCACGCGAGTTGGCGATCAGAATAATTTCTGCATCGTCGCATTGATCAAGCCAACGAATTAAGCCTGGCGTGCAAATGCTTGCATCAACAAAAATCCGTTCGGGAACAAATTGTTGAAAGCATGCATTGATCATGCGTGGTGTAGTCACCATTAATGGCATTGCCAAAACTTCAAAACGGTCGATAAACCGTTGGCGAAGTTCATTACTCTCGGTGATCAAAACGACCATCTGGTGCTCCTAGTTCCTCAGCATGGCTGGATGAGGTAAAAATGTTTGCCACATAGCCAAAGAGTTCTACGTCGCAAAACATCGTCAACGATGCCCTTCCGAAGAACGTACATGAATGTTAGTCAAGAATTAAGTATCAAGTGTTGAATAAATGCATTTGCATTATAGTAGTAGCTGCCATCGTTTACTCCACCAAAAAGCTAGCATAAAGGTACTATCTTGATTTAGGTCATGGCTTTTATAAATGAGGGATACGCTGACGGGCAAAATATCCCCCACCTAGGTATTTGGCTCATCCTTAGTTGGATAATCCTAATACTAGAATAGGGTTTTTAGCTGATTTAACCGCTGAATCATTCGTGTGCATATATGAGCTATGCTCTCGCCACATTTGTTAGCATAGGTGACTTTAACAGTGTAGCCCAATAGTCCTAGATGGAGCTAGTTCTCTACCTATAGCATTATTTGGTAACTGCTGGGAGATAGCTGGTTTCACGTTGCTGATGTTGTAACAGTATGTTGGGATCGCCCAAGAGAATCGAACTTTGCAGGCTATCTTGGCAACAGCCACCATTGCTGAACAAATGTAAAAGGCCTGCTAGCACTCCCGTACCAATGTGGGTTTGGCGTGGATTGCTCCACATGCGTTGCCACCAGCCTTCGTTCAACAAATCATGGCCATAGGCTACCCCTAAGCCTGACGATCCCCATGTAGCAATTGCCCCACCATTGGGTTGTAACACCAAGCGTTCATCAAGGCTGGTGCCACTCCACGCGATGGTCTGAAAGGCACTAGTCAAACAGGTCATCTCCAAAATCATGGGCAAGGCTGGGCTATTATGCAGCCGATCGCTATCATATAAACTCAAAAGATAGGGCTGGCTATTGCTCAAATCGGTAATTGCCCATTGATATTGATGGCTATGACCAACGTAGGTCACCACTGCTGCCCCTTGATTCAACTGATCAAAGGTTTGTTGGCGTGCTTGGTCAGCGCTGGCGATTCGCCAAGGATCGGTTTGGGGCAAGCCGTTGCTGGTTTTGCGCCATGGGTCGTAATAAACACGCTGAATTTCCAGCTTATTTGGTTGATAGCCAATCATTGCGTCGCTAAGGGCCGCAAAATCGCCTGCATAATCTGCTTGGCCGCTGGCAGTTTTGTAGTTATCAGCAACATAGATTTGGCGCGAACGCCAGCCTACATCTGCTGGAGCACTTTCATAATTGACAATTTTATTGATCAGATTGGTCAATTCGGTAGCGGTTTTGGCTGGCAAACGCCCAATTTGCAGATCAGGCAGCGGATCGGCCAGCGGCTGATCGCCATCAAGTTGCACAAAACAGGTGTCGCAGGCAATTTCGCCAAGCCAAGGATCGCTATTAACGGGCAATGGTGGAATTATATTTGGATTATTGCGACCTAAATAATTGCGTGGATCAATCGTGCCATCGCCGACCAAGACGAGTGATTGCGGCGCTTGGGGCCAGGTGTTGGCGAGGTAGCGCATAAAATTGCGAATCGCCAACGGATCAACATTGCCGCTGTTCCAACGATCATAAATTGCTTGCACATCAACGAGCAATGGCTGCAAACCTTGCTGCTCACGCCGCGCGATCAATGGTTGCAGCAGGCTATGCCATTGTTTGGGCGCAAGATAAATGGTTTTTGCTGGGTTTTGCCAATTGCCATTTGTGCTCGCTTCGATGCTTGGCTCGGGCAGATTGGCTGGATTGACCAGCAGATAAGTGCCTGGATCAGCTGCTAGCAAATCATTATTGAAGTGCATACGCTGTGGCTGCCAAGGCTGGCTTACGTTATAACTCACTGCTTGATTTGGGCGATTAGTAATCGAATAATTAGCTTTGCGCACTGCTTGCCATTGGATTGTTTGAGCGTTTGCATTCAGCACAACAGGCCGTTGCCAAACCAGCCGATCAAGCGAAATTCCGCTGATTTGTTGGGTGTTGGCGATTGCTAGTTGCAAGTTTTGGCTTGGCGCAAGCTGGGCCGATTTGGTGAAAACACCGCTATTCAAGCTAAGATTAATCCGCTGGCTGCTGGTGATTGCGATGCTGGTGGCGGCGCTAGTATAAACGATGCCATTCAAGGTAACGGTGCTTGGGCCTGTTGCCAGTGGCAAGGTGCTGGTGAGCCAAATTTGTTGGTTTATTGGGTTGAGATCTGGGCCAGCCTTCAAATCGGCGCTAAACCAATGGTCGCCATCAGTGCCAGCCTGCAACGAATCGTAGATTTGCGGGTTATACCAGAGGCTGGTTTGATAGGCTTGGGTGCTGGTTGGCAAGCCAGATGGATCAAGCGTGAGCGACTCGATTTTGGGGCTACTATTGGCCGCACCAAGCGTGAGCCAGAGACTGCTGGTACTGTTCCAGCGATCACCAACGCTAGGCAGATAGAACCAAATTGCATCGTTTTGATCAAAGCTGCCGTCGAGCGTGCCACGTTCTTCGATTGCAAGTTGCTGGTTTTTATACCATAGTTGAAGGCTATAGGGTGCGAGGCTAGTAAGGTTGATGCCTGCGTGGGCCAAACTGGCACCAGTTAATTGCTGCATGCCTGCTTGATTGACGTTAACGCGCCAGCCTTGGCCAGTTTGCGGGCTTGGTACTGCTTGGTTGAGCTGAAACGGTTGGTCGATTAAGCGATTTGGATCATTCAACAATTGAGCGTTACTAACAGAGACTGTGGCTTGGGTAATGGTTTGCTGGTTGATCGTGGTTTGGGGCTGCAAAACCACCATCCGTTGGCCGCGAAAACGACCTTCGCGCAGCAGAGTGATTGGTGCTGGCAGATCGGCAAGCTTGCTGATTGCTTGTTGATTGAGACTGAGCGCTTGCAGGGTTGGCTGCAATTGCCAATCATCAGTCACTAAAATAGCAAAAGGCCGCAGTTGCTTGGCTGCTTGCCATTCGACCATAATGCCATTTGAGGTTTGTTGGAGCGTTGCCCTCGTTTGCAGCGCCGCTTGTTGCGCAAAGCTCGCTGGTGGTTGGATAAAGACATATGATCCGAGCAAACCAACAAGAATAAGGTAACGCCACATAATCCAATCCTCAATTACACAACAGACTCAAAGGGCTGACTGGAATTATTCCAGCCAGCCCTTACCGCCGCGATTACCGAGTGGTCATTGGGACGAAGATTTGATACTTATTGGCTTGGGTACTATTGGTGTTAGCTGGGCCATACTCGTTGGTGCTGCCATCGAGTTCGGTTTCAACCAACCAATAGTAGTAGGTGCTGCTATCGTCAACGTTGGTGTCGATCCAGCGATAGCTTGCACCACCGCTGCGGCCTTGAGCAGCGATCATACTGCTGGTAACCTTGGTAGCATTGGCCCGATTGCGGTCGTTGCTACGGTACAGATGGAAGCCCAAGGTCTTCGATTCGCTGACAGTTGTCCACTGAACTGCCACCTTGCCAGCTTCACGGATTGCGCTGAAATCAGCCAACTCGATGGCGTTGGGTGTGGTTACGCCAGCATAGACTGAACCATTGTTATCGCCTGGAGCCAAGACAATAACGCCAGTCGTGCCTGTGTTAGGGTCAACATCGCTGTCACTGGCATCGTTACCCATATCATCGTGGGTAAAGACGAAGCCTGGAGGCAAGTTGTCGAAGCCAACGATATAGCTGCCTGGTGGCAAGTTGTTGAATTGATAGCCGCCATTGGCATCGGTGGTCGTGCTGATGATTGCCGTACCGTTGATGTCATAGAGCGTGACAATCACGCCCGGTACGCCACTATCGCCTGGGGTATATTGGCCATTAGCATCGGTATCGTACCAAACGATGCTTCCAAGGCTGGCTGGCATAAATACCCCAAAGTCGATGCTCAAGTTGCTGTTGGCGCTGCTATCGCCGTCGTTGGTTGGCTCGCTATTGGCCAAAACCGTGACGACTGAGCTCTTGATACCGCCGGCGAAGGTGATCCCGTTATCATCGTCGTTAATGTCGTTATCGGGGTCGCTGGCTGGCTCGAATGGCGTTGGTTGAGCGCCAAAGTTGCCAGTGCTGCTGACATAATGTTCGAGCACTCCGCCTGTAGCAAAGTTACTGCTTGGCAATACTACGATGTAATCACCAGGAAGTGCACCGGTAAACAAATAGTTGCCGTTAGCATCGGTGAGGGTATTTGCAACCATTTCACCAGTGTCTGGTTGATTATTGGCATTGGTATCGCGATAGATAGCAACCGCCACATTTTCCATGCCAGTTTCACTGCCGTCAACGATGCCATTGTTGTTAATATCGTTCCAAACCAAGTCGCCTACGCTGACTGGTGTGTAAACCCCAGCATCCCAGCTCATGTCGTTTTCGCCAGCCGCCAAGTCGATGGCGGGAGTTAAGCCAGTTCCAACATCAACATCGCTATCAACGGTGTCGTCGCCGCCAACGTTTGGTGTGGTAAATTCCATGCCAACTGGTTGTTGGAATTCGATTGTGTAGCTCGCTGGAATCAAGCCTGTGAAGCTGTAAACCCCAGTTGGATCGGTCGTTTGGGTATCGACCAAAGCGTTGCTATTGTCGTAGATGCGGATAATTACACCGCCAACGCCTGGCTCTGTGCCGTCTTGAATGCCGTCGCCGTCTTGATCTTCCCAAACCAAGTTGCCAACACTGGCTAATTCATAGATACCTGCGTCGATGGTTGGGTTGTTCTCAGCCGAAGTCAAGGTAATTAATGTGCTCAAGCCGTTGGCTGGGTTGGCATCGCTATCGATTGCGTCGTTTGCTCCAACATTAGCTTGGCTGAAGTTGTAGTTGGCTGGCTTGGTGAATTCGACATAATAGCCAACGCCTGGCATCAATCCAGTGAATTGATAGCTGCCATTGACCGTGGTGGTTGTGTCGATTACCACATTGCTGCTATCGAGCAAGTTGACCGTCAAGCCGTTCACGCCAGTTTCGCCACTATCTTGGATGCCGTTGATATTGGTATCGTACCAAATGGTGTCGCCCAAGCTGGCCAATTGATACAAGCCTGCATCGATATTCGGATTGGAATCGCCGCTGGCAAGCGTGACGGTTGCTGCTTGACCAGTGGTTGTGTCAGCGTCGCTATCAACGGTTGGGTCGCTGCCTGCGCCTTGTTGGGTGAAGAAGTAGCCGCTTGGGGCGACAAATTCAACCAAGTAGGAGTTTGGTGGCAATTGACCAAAGAAGTAATCGCCGATTGCTCCGGTGAAGGTGCTGCTAATCGCTGCGCCATCAGGTGTGCCATCGGTGTTGTTGTCGATGTACAAGCGCACGGTCACATTGGCAATGCCCTGTTCGTTGCCATCTTGAATTCCATCAACATCGAGATCGTGCCAGACATAGTTGCCTAATCCAGCCAGTTGATAAATACCTGCATCGATCGTGGCGTTGTAGCTGCCAACATTGATTGTGACCAAGCCGCTACAGCCAGTGATTTGGTTGGCATCGCTGTCGTTTGCTGGGTTGCCGCCAAGATTTGGCTGAGTGAAGACATGGCCTGCTGGCAAATCGCTGAACTTGACCAAGTAGCTGCCTGGTTGCAAATCGCCAAAGCTATAGTTGCCAGTGCCGCTGGTGATTTGACTGCCGACCACGACATCATCGGCGGTACATGGTTGGTTATCGGGGCCAGGCGTGTAGAGCGTTACGGTTACGCCGCCAACGCCATTTTCCGTGCCATCTTGGATGCCGTTGCCATTGGTATCGAACCAGACATAATTGCCCAAGCCGCCCAAGGTAAAGACCCCAAAGTCGAGCGAACGATTGGTATTTGGGTCGGTGTCGCCGTCATTGGTTGGCTCGCTGCCAGCATTCAAGCTGATCGCGTTGCTAGCGATGACCCCAGTTGTACCAAGTGTGCCAATGGTTGATCCATTGTCATCGTTGTTGATGTTATTATCGGGGTCGCTGGCAGGTTCGCTGCTGCCGCCAGTTGAGCTAGCCCAACCTTGCAAAATATTGCCAGTTGTAAAGTTGCCCGCTGGCAAGACCACAATATAGTTACCTGGCAAGAGTTGATCGAAGTTGTACAAGCCGCCAGCGATCGTGGTGGTTTGGCGGATGAAGCTATCGCCAGCATCGAAGCTGCCATCGCCATCATCAGCATACAAGGCCACGGTTACGCCAGCGATGCCGGTTTCGCCACCTGAGACCAAGCCATCATTGTTGGCATCATCCCAGACCAAATCGCCAAGGCTGAGTAATTGATAGAAACCGAAGTCAACCGTTAAGTTGCTGTTGGCATCGATCGAGCCGCCCGTGCCATTGCTATCAGCTTCGCTGGTTGGCTCGGCACCTGCGGCGAGGCTGAAACATGCGCTTTGAACGCTGCCCGTTGTGCCAAGTGCGCCAACGACTGAGCCGTTGTCGTTGTCGTCGGCGTTGTCGCTATCAGGATCGAGGCCTGGCTCGAAAGCTCCCGTTGCACCGGTTGCGCCAGTGCTGCTGCTGAAACCAACCAAGACTCCAGCGCCCATGAAGTTGCTGCTTGGGATGGCAACACAATAGTCACCAGCTAATACATTGTTGAACAAGTAGTAGCCGCTAGCATTGGTTTGCACGCTGGCGACCGTTGGCGCATCGGCGGCATCGATTGCGCCGCTGCTGTTGCGATCCATATACAGATCGACGGTCACGTTGGCAATGCCGGTTTCGCCGTTGTTGCGCAAGCCATCGTTGTTGGCATCGTTCCAAATGCGGTTGCCAAGGCTCAATGGTTGGAAGACCCCAAAGTCAACCGTCAAGTTGCTGAAACTATCGGGCGTGATGTCGCCGCTGCCGTTGGTTTCACCAGTTGGTTCGCTGTTGTCGGCCAAGGTTACGCTGGCGGTTTGAATTACGCCCGTCGTGCCCAGCGTGCCAACGATTGTGCCGTTGTCGTCGTTATCAATGTTGTTATCAGGATCGGGAGCAACTTCGTAGGCTCCGGTTGGGCTGCCTGCTGTGCCTGTGCTGCTGGTGTAGCCGACCAACGCGCCTGTGCCTAAGAAATTGCTGGCATCAAGCTCAATCACATAGTTGCCTGCGCTGAGCACTGTAAAGTGATAGTAGCCTGTGGCGTTTGTCGTAGTTGTGCTGAGTACCGTACTTGAACCTTCGCGGTACAAGTTGACAGTTACACCGCTGATTCCAGTTTCGCCAGCGTTGAAAACACCATTGTTGTTGGCATCGTTCCAAATGTAGTTACCAACCGCTAATGGTTGATATGCGCCTGCATCGACTGAATCGTCATTTTCGCCAACGCCCAAGGCGATGATGCCAGCACATCCTGTGGCATTTGCATCACTATCGATCGTATCGTCGCCGCCAACATTTGGTTGGGTAAAGACATAGCCTGCGGGCAAACCACTGAATGAGATGACATAATTGCCTGGCATCAAGCCTGCAAAATTGTAAGCGCCTGAAGCTGGAGTGGTTTGGTTACCAATCACGACATCATCGGCGGTACATGGCAGGTTATCCGCACCTGGAGTTGCTAAAGTTACGGTGATATTGCTCAGCCCTTGCTCAGCGTTATCGAAGATGCCGTTATTGTTGGTGTCGTACCAGACCAAATTGCCAATGCTGCCTAATGGGAAGACCCCTAAATCAAGGCTTAGGTTGGTATTTGGGTCGGTGTCGCCGTCGTTGGTTGGCTCGCTGCCAGCATTCAGGGTGATTGCTTGGCTCGCGATAACCCCAGTTGTGCCGAGGGTGCCAATGGTTGATCCATTGTCATCGTTGTTGATGTTGTTATCGGGGTCGCTGGCAGGTTCGCTGCCGCCACCCGTTGAACTAACATGATTTTCCAACACGTTGCCTGTGGTGAAATTGCCAGCAGGCAGTACGACCAAATATTCACCAGGTAATAGGTTGGCGAAGCTATAAATTCCGCCAGCGATCGTGGTGGTTTGGCGGATGAAGCTATCGCCAGCATCGAAGCTGCCATCGCCATCATCAGCGTAGAGATCGACATTTATGCCAGCGATGCCCGTTTCGCCGTTATTGAACAAGCCATCGTTATCAGCATCGCGCCAAATCAAATTACCAAGGCTGGGCAATTGATAGAAGCCGAAGTCAACCGTTAAGTTGCTGTTGGCATCGATCGAGCCGTCAGTGCCATTGCTGTCGGCTTCGCTGGTTGGCTCGGCGCCTGCGGCAAGGCTGAAACAGGCGCTTTGAACGCTGCCGGTTGTGCCAAGTGCGCCAACGACCGAGCCGTTGTCATTATCGTCGGCGTTGTCGCTATCGGGATCGAGGCCTGGCTCGAAGGCTCCTGTTGCGGCGGCTGCACCCGTGCTGCTGCTGAAACCAACTAAGACTCCCGCACCCGTGAAGTTGCTGCTTGGAATGGCAACACAATAATCACCAGCGAGTAAATTGCTGAACAAATAGTAGCCGCTAGCATTAGTTTGCACGCTGGCGACCGTTGGGGCATCGGCAGCATCAATCACGCCGCTGCTGTTGCGATCCATATACAGATCGACGGTCACGTTGGCAATGCTGGTTTCGCCGTTATTGCGCAAACCATCGTTGTTGGCATCGTTCCAAATGCGATTGCCAAGGCTGAGTGGTTGATAGACCCCGAAGTCAACCGTCAAGTTGCTGTTGGCATCAACGGTTGCATCGGCGCTGCCGTTGGTTTCACCAGTTGGCTCGGCCCCTGCGGCAAGGCTGATCGCGGCACTCTTGATCACGCCAGTGGTTCCCAGCGTACCAACAATTGAGCCGTTATCGTCGCTATCAATGTTGTTATCGGGATCGGGTGCTGCTTCGTAGGCTCCGCTTGAGCTGCCTGCAGTGCCCGTGCTGCTGGTGTAGCCAACCAACGCGCCTGCACCTAAGAAGTTGCCGACATTCAGTTCAATTTCATAATCGCCAGCGCCAAGCAGGCCAAAGTGATAGTAGCCTGTGGCATTGGTGGTAGCTGTGCCAAGTACGGTGCTTGAGCCAGCGCGATAGAGTGTGACTGCTACGCCGCTGATTCCAGCTTCGCCACCATTGAAGACACCATTGTTATTCGCATCGTTCCAAACGTAGTTACCGACCGCCAAGGGTTGGAACAAACCAACATCCAACGTGGTATCGTCGGTTGAACCATTGGCATTATTGACAATCGTCGCGCTTTGCGCACCAGCATTGCCTGGAGTTAATGTTAATTGGGCAGTGCTGACGATTGCGCCGCTAGTTGAGCCGTTATCATCATTATTAATATTGTTGTCGGGATCGGGTGCTGGCTCATAGGTGCCAGTTGCACTACCAGAAGTGCCAGTGCTGGAAATATAGTTGGCTGGTGGTGTGACCTCGATGTAATAATCGCCAGGCAACAAGCCAGCAAAACTATAATTACCGCCGCCAGTCGTGCTGGTGCTCGCAATCAAGGTATTTGATGAATTGTAGAGGGCAACATTTACCCCATTGATCCCCGATTCGCCAATATCCAACAAGCCATTATTATTAGCATCTTCCCAAATGCGATTGCCGACGCTCAGCTTGAAGAATCCAAAATCAACCGAAAGATTCGTGCCAGTGGCTGGTTCAACAGGATCAGTGCTACACAAATCGGTTTCATTGGTTGGTTCATTGCCGCCAAGCGTAATCACATGGCTCAAAACCCCATCAGTCGCGAGGGTTGGGCCTTCGATGCCATTATCATCGTTATCGAGATCGTTATTGGCACTGCCAGACGTAACTGTACTGCTACGATAGCCAGCGAGTGGATTGCCAAGCGTAAAGTTGCTAGGATTGATTCGAACAACGTAGCTTTCGGGAGCCAGGCCATCGAAGCGATAGCAACCAACGCTGGTGGTGGTTTGAGTGCTCAGGGCCGTGCCGCTATCGGGAATCCCGTTGGCATCGCTATCAGCAAAGAGGCTGACGCTGACACCACTAATGCCTTGTTCGCCAGCATCGAATGTGCCGTTATTGTTGGTATCGTACCAAACGCGGTTGCCTAGGCTATAGGTGGTAAAACCGATGTCATAGCTATGGTTGTTATCGCCAGCAACCCCAGTATTAAAGGTAATAACTGCATCAGCGCCAGTGATCGTTGCATCGGAGTCGCGAACATCGCTATTCGTGCCACTATTGCTATTTGCCGCCGTCAAAACCTTGTTGGTTAGTGCTGCTTGAACTGAAGCAACCCGAATTGAGTAGCCAGTTTGGTTTGGTTGTAAGCCAGCGATGTTGAAAATAGTGCTGGCTGTGCTAGTACCAGCCAACGATGAGAAACGATAGTTGCCATTGGCGTCAGTTGTGGCGCTACCTAACAAGGTTGTGCCATTAGGCGCATACAAGCGCACGGCTACGTTCGCTAGCGCAGCCTCATTAGCATCCTGAATCCCATCACTATCGGTATCGTTCCAAATCCGATTACCAATTTCAATTGGCGCGGCATCGCACAAGGCTTCGAGGTCGCCTAAACCACCAGCTTTAGCCAGCGTGTTAGGTTGGACATTGCTATCGTAAATCCGGTAAGCCCGAGTCCGAGCGCCAGTGCTATTGTTGAGCCACAAAATCCCGCCATCGAAATATTGGGCTGAATCGAAAATTGGGTCATAGATCGTTTGGACAATATCAGGCTTGCCTGGGATTTGTAACAAGCCACCGAGCGAGACTTCGGCGTGCTCTGGGTAATTATCGCGGAAGTAATATTCGCCGCCGCCTGGGCCTTCGTTCGTGCCAGCGCCAGCGGTACTGGTGCTACCACAAGTACCATTGCTTTCGAGCGTCCAGCCGCTGCCATTGCTACAAGCTCGCAAAATATCGCCAGCTGAGTCGCCAATGTAGAGTGTGGAATCGCCAACAGTGGTGTTATTTTGGTTATAGCCCATTTGATCGCTGAAACGGTCGCGGAGGCCCAAAATCATGTTGCCGTTATCAAATTCGATGTCGGTCAACATTGGTTGTGGTTGCACATACTCGCCGCCAAAGTTGGTGTTGGTGACGGTAAAGTTGGTGCGCCATGGGTTCCAGTTGGCGCTAGCACAACCAGGCACAACCGCACAACCACGAGTGTGATTCAATGGGAAGTTCAACACTTGGGTAAAACTATCGGTGTTTGGATTAAATTGATAGACATAAGCCCGCAGATTGGTGGCGTTAGCCGTTGATTGGGCCGAACAAACCATCCCAATATAAACGAGGCCTTCGTTGACGGCCACAGCATAAGGCCGATGATCATTAGTGGCACAATCGGTTGGATCGGGCACGACAAAGCGACCAATCGCAGCGGCGCTGGGCGCGGTTGGAGTTAGGCCAATTGGAATTTCATACAGTTGACGATCAGCTAAGTTGATTGTCCAAAGCGTGGTTTGATCCTCGGAAATATCCATATCGCCGAGGGCAATTTTGCCTACTGGGTCCCATGCTGCTGAATCGTGGACTAGATCGGTGCCGTTAGGGTGCGGATCGACCCCAGCAGTACCAGCCCCAAACACAGTATTCAAATCCAGAAACAAACTGACTGTGCGTGGGCTAGGGGTAATGCGGTAAATTGCGCCTGTGCCGCTTGGCCCAAAGCCAACGTGGCGTTTCATAACGGCGCTGGCAAACAAGCTGCGTGATGAGCGTTGCCAAGCCAAACCGAAGGTTGGGCCAGTTTCAGCGCCGAAGGCCAAATCGGTTGGGGCTGGGCTATCAACGCCTGGAGTTGGGCTATTGCCAGTGTTCCCAGCGGTGTAGGGGAAACTTACAATCGAGTGAAAGGTTGATGAGGGCGCTTGATCTTGGCGGCCCATGCTAAAACAGTTGGTTACCAAGGTTGGGTTATCTTGGCAGTAGTTGGCTGGGTTGTTAAAACCCATGTTGGCGGAAGCAGTGCTGCCTGCAACAAACAACACGGTTGAGCCTGAATTGCTACCCATTGGGCCAGATTTGACCGTTGCTGGAGCATTGCTAAACTCAACCCGATATGGGCCAGTATAGATTGGATCGCTGTCGGTCAACGAGTAATTACCAGTTGCGTTGGTCGTCGTTGTGCCAACGATGGTATTGCTAGCATTGTAGAGCGTGACGGTTACACCGCTAATGCCTGGCTCTAAGCTATCGATTACGCCATTGGCGTTGTAATCGCGATAGGCACGACCGCTGATCGTGGCAGCAGCATAGGCGACAGAGCCAGCACTTGGCAACAAAGTAATTGCGAATGCTACCAATAAGGTGCAACACACAACCAGTGTGCTGAATGAATAACGAGAGGATGCTTGCTTCATACGTTTAAACCTCGTTGGTTAACCCTAAACGGCGCGTCGTTGAATGCCAAAACCGATCAGAGCGACTAGTAAACCCAATAAGCCAATAAACCACAAGCCAGCTGTATCTGCGCTGCTCGTGCGTGGCAATGGCGGTTGGTTGCCTGCTGGTGGTGCTGCTGGCTTGGCCGTTGGCTGCGGCATAGGCGTGGCACTTGGCATAGGCGTGGCACGTGGTTGTTCAGGGCTTGGCGATGGGCTAGGAATACCTTGCTCAGGGGTTGCAGTTGCCGTGATGCCTGGCACCGAGATAATTGGTGTGACGGTTGGCTCAATGCTTGGGGCTTGAGTTGGTGCTACCCCAGTTGGCTGAGCGATGCTGGTTGGCTCAACGGTGACCCGTGGCTCTGGGGTATTCGTTGGTAAGGGTGTATTGGTTGGGATGATTGGTTCAGGAGTATTCGTCGGTAAGGGCGTATTAGTTGGGATGATTGGTTCAGGAGTATTCGTCGGTAAGGGTGTATTAGTTGGGGTCGGTGGCTCGGTTGGGGTTAATGCCAATGGCCCAACATCCGCAGCATGCGAAGGTTGAGTTGGTAGAGTCACGAGAGCGATCAGCAGAATTATTAGGCTTCGAATGAACCACGTCATACAAGCTACTCCCACATCAAAGGGCTGACCTATTCACTGATCGCGAATCGTGAAATCGGCATGACCCAAGCAACGAAACATTGAATAAGGACAATTCGCTTGTTTGACCGTAGCAGAGGCGATCTTTTGGTAAGCCAATAACCCTAGATCGATGCTTACGAATGATTGAATACTATCTAGGCTAAATGGGCTACTTCCTTATGGTTACTTGTAAGGGGGAGGATTGGTAGAAGAGTACGGGAGATAAATATAAAACGCCCTTGATCAAATGATCAAAGGCGTTTTTGGTAGTTCCAATAACAGCTTATGGCGCAGTATTGATCCAGGTGTTGAAGTTGCTCAAAACGGTTGAGGTAATCCGCGTACCCGAGTTGGTGCTGGTACCGCCATTAGTGTGTACGCCAATTGAACAGTTGGTGCAGCTGCCGCTGCTGTTCCAAATTGGTGAGCCACTTTGGCCGCCATAGGTATCGTTGGCATACGAGAGGCGTAGACTGGTGTAGCTGCGCACGGTATCAGCGTGGAACCACATTGTGCCTGAGGCTTTATCGCCTGGGTAGCCAGCAATGTTGGTTACTTGACCAACTAAGCCAGTGCTGCTGGGGGCGCGTAAGCCGAACCAGCCAGTTTGGTTGCCAACGCTACAGTTAATTTTGAATGCACCATAATCGTAGTTGGCGCTGCCAGTGGTTTGCCATTGCGAAACCGTGAACAATTTGGTTGCGTTACAGCCACCATACGGGTTCGATGTACCATTGCGGCCTGGGTAGAACTTAACATTGGTGACCCAAGCGTTGTTACTCCAGAGACAGTGGCCAGCAGTTGCCACCGTATTGGCGCTGATCAACCAACCAGTACAAATATAGTTGCCACCACCACTGCTAAAAGTAATTTGGCCAATCCGACGATAGGGATTTGAAGTGGTTGCGGTAATTCGCACCCGATTGTCGGCCCCAATTACTGAGTTGGTGCCTTCTTGGCTGCCACTTTGGGTTGCTGGCAAGGCATTGGGATCAACATCCTCTGCCCGATCACTTTCGGCTAGCACACCAGTTCCATCGCTGCCTGCAATGTAGGCGCCAAATTGATCATAGACAATGCCTTTGGTATTAACTTCTACCGGCTGCCCATCACTGGCCACAATCGTATGCGGATCGACTGCAACTTCGACTTCTTTTTTGGCCAAGCTAACATCACCTTGGGCCAAACTCAAGCCTAAAACGCTCAAGACTACCGCGACCCGTGTGTACCGCCGAACAGATAGACGCATTGCTGATCCTCCTAGGTAGGTTGGGCTAATCGGAACCGAGACTGAAAGTGGGGTGCCATTTGATGTGTGGATGTGCATAAGTATATATTAAAATATTTTAATTGCAAGTTAAAGATTTTAATATTATCAATGTTGCTGTTTAGTGAACGTCGCACGATGAAATTGGCTATTGCCAATCCTTACAAGGATAGGTTGTTAACTATCATTAATAATCACCACCCTTCCGTCCCGCCTCGAGGCGGGAGACAAAGGGGGCTTTAATCCCCCTGTACCCCCTAATATGTATGTTGTGGATTATTGTTGTGTTTCTATTTCCCTTTTTTCTTATCGCTGGCCCCTTGTCGCTGACCCCTGACCCCTCGCTCTCAAGCCCTAGATTGACAGTCATGCTGAGGCGTTGCACAATGGCATAAACCAAAAGCTTTTGTGAAGGAGGTCGCTGTGTTACAGCCATTTGGCGCACGCAAAGGGCCATTTGTGATTGGGCATCGGGGAGCTGCGGGCTATGCGCCTGAAAATACTATGGCTGCATTTCAGCGCGGCTTGGCCTTGCGTGCCGATGCAATCGAATTAGATGTGAATCTGAGCAAAGACGGCGAGTTGATGGTTATCCATGATCCAATCCTCAACCGCACAACCAACGGCTCTGGCTTGGTTTGTCACCACACTGCTGCTGAAATTCAGGCGCTTGATGCTGGCTCGTGGTTTGATCCTTCGTTCAGCGATTGCCGCGTGCCAACCTTGCGCGAGGTTTTGCAATGGGCCAAAGATCGCACCAAAGTGGTAATCGAATTAAAAAATGGCCCAATTTTCTACCCTGATATTGAAGTGGCCTTGGTGCGCTTGCTCGACGAGTTGAATGTGCGTGATCAAGTGATGGCAATTTCGTTTGATCATATTGTGTTGGGCCAGCTCAAAGCCATTGCTCCCGATGTGGCTACCGGTGTGATTTACGCCTCGCGCGTGCCCGATGCGCCAGCAATGGCAAAATTGGTCAATGCAGATTTGGTGATGCCGTATTGGGCAATGCTGACTCGTGAGGAAGTTGAAGCCTGTCATGCTGCCGATCTGTTCGTTAGCCCGTGGGGCGGCCCTGAACAAGATTATAAGCATATTTTGAGCTTGGGGGTTGATGCGGTTGGCGCTGATTATCCCGACCGTCCGCGTCAATTTATGGCTGAATAATGAAGCTACGCAAGCGACGGGCTACCCAAAACGTGGTAGCCCGTTGGTTGTTTAAGCGGCGTGGAGTTGGGTTGCGCTTGGTTGGGGTTGCAAGGCAGCGTTGAGATCACGGCGCAGGGCTTCAATATCGCCTAAATCATCATCGCACAGCATAGTAACCAAATAATCCCCAAGGGTTTCGACAATCAGCGTGCCTTCATCTGCATGGAGAATTAAGGCACTGGCCCAGCCCAATTCGCAGGCATAGCCCATTTGGCGATAGACATCTAACAAGGCTTTTGATAAGCCACTAATTCGTTGATGGCTGCTGGATTTGGTGAAGCTTAGCGCGCAGGTTAGGCCTTCGTGGGTTGCTAAGGCAATGCCGCGCAAGCGATAGTGTGAAACATTAACTAAGTTATTGAGAATTTGTTGCAAGTGGGCATGGCGCTGGGCGGTTGCTGGCGCAAGCTTAATCGCATTAGCAACCAAGCGATACAAGGTGCTAATTTGTTGCATTTCGCAGCTAGCAACGGTAGCGTAGCTCGATGTGCCCAACGCTTCGCGCATGGCCTCGCTGCTCAGCGCATTTGGGGCTTGACCTCGGGTTGCAGCAATAATTAACGGCTTGCCCAAACGAAAAGCCTGCTCTTCAAGCTCATTGACAAAATAGCCACTATCAACCGAAGGCTGGCAGCCATCGACAAAGGTAATCGTGGCTAGCGCCCGCTCCATCAAGCCGCTACCCAATTCCTCGTAGGTAGTTTTGGGAATCGCCAGCAAACGAATACTGGTGGTGGTGGTTAATCGATATTCACCAATATGCACAGCGCCAGTGGTTGGGCTGAGTGGTTTTAATGTATAGCTGCTGCTAATGGTTTTCAAGCATTGAATGCTCGCTTCGCCATCACCAGTCAAAATTATGGTATGCATGCGATGCCTCCGCCGCAGAATAGGTGCTAGCTGCACGCGAATAGTGCTCCACACACTACACTCTATTTTGCACTTTTCTGCATCACTTTAAACGGTACTTTGGGTTGATTCGGCTATGGGATTTTGGTTTTGCTTCGTGCGACCTGCGAACTACGGTCGTATAGGCTGCATGGCTATTCTGCTGCCTGCCAACTATCATTTTCTGGGTTATATCGATAGCTCAAGGTGCTTTCATTGGGATTCGTAACCGCAGTCAGGGTGTAATCGAATTGGACAATCCGTACTTGCATAGTCGCATCGCCAAACGTAATTCGTCGCCCACGCTCATCGCCATGATAGCCTTGGCCACTAAAATCGATCTCTTGGCGCGGCTGGCCAGTTGGGTTGCCTTGGTTATCGAGGGCAATTGAGTAGATTTGGGGCTGCCGCGCCAAAGCATAATACAAGCGCTTGCCACTGCTGCCGTTATATACTCCAATGCCAAAGCTATCTACGCCATCGAGCACAATGCTAGCTTTTTTGCTCGCTAAATCAACGCGAAAAATGCGGCCAAATTGTTGCTGCTTGGTTGAGCCAAACACCGATGAAACATACAAACTATGAGTGTTGCAATCGTAATTGAGTGCCAAAACGCCATACGGATTAGTATTATTGGCTGGGGCAGCGGTTGGCAAATCGAGCAATTCGCTCAATTCAGCAGTGCGTGGATCGATCCGATAAAGTTTGTTAGCCGCCGCTGGTGGATTATACAAAATGCTGACCCACGGCACTGCGCCAACATAAATCGCGCCATCGCGATCCAAAATTGGCGAGCTAAGATAGCCTGCCTTCGCCCAAGAAGGGTGTTGATAGGGCGCTGGTTGGCTGGCTTCTTGGCCTTCGCTGGTCAAATCGTACATCACCATGCCACGCACGCGGCGGGCTTGGGTATCGAGCACTGCATTGACCCCAAAGCCTTGGGCTTGAGCAAATGGCGGAATTTGCTTGCACGAGGTTACTTCGCCTTGGGCAAAAGTGCTGGCGATTGCCGAACTGCGATTAAGCCACCACACTCCCAAGCCAAGCACAGCGAGCACTGCCAAAACGCTGCCCAAAGCCAACAACGACCGCCGATTACTGGCTTGATGCGGTTTAGCTAGTGACTTTGCTGCTTTTGGGGCAGGTTGGGCTGATTGCGGGCGTTTTTTACGACGACTCATTTATTTGCCTCGCTCTGGCCGAAAAAGCGGCCCCGACCAACAAGGATATTCTTCGGGCACATAGACTCCGCGCCGTAACACCGATTCGGCCCAGCAATATTGGCTGCCTGGCGTATCGTCGTTTTTAAGTTGGGCCACATACCACAACACGATATGTTGGTTGCTAATGGTCTCTGCTGGATTGTCGATAAATTGCTCTGGACCTTGGTTTGCATCAGTATTGCAGCATGGCCCAATCGTAACCATATCGCTTTCGCCTTCGTCACGTTCAGGATGATCGAGCGTTGCATAGAGAAAGGCTTGATCGCCACGCCCACCATCGCCAAATTGGCCGCGCCCGGTGGCGATGCTATAACTGCCGCCATTGGCAAAATCGAGCCTATATTCTGCGCCATCGGGGTGGATTTGGCGCGTATCTGCGCCCTGCCATTGTTCTGTTTCCCAGCTTTGCCATTGGCTGCCATCCCAGGCGCTGATTGTGCCAGTATCGGCCAAACTAATGCGCGTGACTGGTCGATAGGTTCCATCATCGCCACAACCACGGCCAACGCTGGCGATGGCTGGCCGAAAGCGCCCATCAAAATAGAATTGAAACGCTTGCTCGTAATAATAATTGCATGGCTCTGGCCAAAGTTCCGACCAGAATTCCTGTACCAATTGAAAGCCAACCACTTGATCATTCTCGATCAGCTCGCCGATCATCGGCGGCTCAACGGCAATAACTGCTGCTTGCGAAAAATAGGGACAGCCAACCGCATCACTATAGCCAAAGCCATCGCGTTCGCTATAGTTCACATGCCAATCGACCAATTTTGCGCTTTTGAACAGCGGCTTGCCTTGATAGCTGACCTCGGAAATTCGCAGGCCATCGGATGAGGTGAGCATATAATCGAAGGCCCAGCCATCACGCTCCAAACGGGTTGTATGGTCGCAATATTTCAGCACGGCCTCGTTTTGCATGCCTTTTTCGGTCACTGCTGGACCAGTTGCGCCAACATTAGTCCAGCGCACGCCCACCAAGCGCGTATCGGTTAGATCGACAATCGCCCACAATGCTCGTTCGCCATCGACAAAGGTTGGCGCAACGCATAAATGCAGCGAGCGTTCGCAGCGCGTGGCGTTCAACGAGGTTTTGGTATTGGCCATCACTGCTTGATCGGAGCTTGGTTGGTAGCCAAGCGCCTGCTCGACCTCGGCAGCGTTGCTAGCAATTTCACGTGCCACCGCCGTCAAGTGTTCAGGAATATCAGGCTGGCTATTGGCGAGGCGCTCGACGACAATTACTTTTTGATTGGAAATATCGACGGTAACTGCCAACGTCAAGTTGAGCGCAAAATTGTAGATCTCGACGCGATAGCAGCTGACTTGCAAGCATTGAGCAGTCGCTTCGATGATATCGCTTTCGCGTACAGGCACAACCCCAAAGACCTCATTGCGAAATGGAATACCATTCTGCTCAACAAATTGACTTTGGAGCTTTGGCTCGTTGAGGGCCACAATTTGGGCCATTGCTTGCTGCGAATCAAGGCTAGCGAGGGTCAAAACTGGCGGCTTGGCAGTCAATGCAGCATCGACAGCTTGTTGGTAGGCAGTCAATAAAGGATAATCGCGGGCTTCGGGAGTAACTGCGGCGGCGAGAATGGCGGGAGTTTCAGCGGGAATACTGGTGGTTGTGGGGTGTTGGGCAGGCTTTGTGCCGCAAGCACTTAATCCTAGCAACAGCACTATTAATTGATAACAAACGCTCCGTCGCATAGAAACTCCTTCACACCTACAAGGACTATGAATTAAATGCTGAATCTACGTGGTAGTGTGGCGAGGATGAAGCAAGAGCGTGATTTTATTATAGAAGATTCTGCTCAATTATGCTGCACCAAATTCGTACTTGCCGCCAATGCACGTTCGTTTGTATGATAGCGCCTGATTATAAAAGCCTCCATGGTTTATCAACATTAAACTATTGACTTGGTGAATGAGGAGTGTTTAATTTCAATGCCTATTTTTACATGTGCAACGACTGATGGGGGAACGCTGGTTTTTGATCGACAGGGTGCTGGATCTCCATTGCTTTTGCTCCATGGCTTTGGCCAAGATCGTATGCTCTGGCACCGCTATGGTTGGGTTGAGCGCCTCGCAGCCCATTTTACCGTTATAACCGTCGATCTGCGTGGTGCTGGAGCGAGCTTTATGCCGACCGAGCCGCAGGCCTACGGCTTGGATCTGTATCAATCAGACATTCAGCGCCTGCTCGAAACATGCGGCTATCATGCTATTCAGATCTTTGGTTGGTCGTTTGGTGGCACGCTTGGGCTGCAATTACTAGCGAGAATGCCCGCAGTGCGGCGGGCAGTAATTGCGGGAACCTTTGTAGGGCCGATTTTTACACCCGAACGAATTGAGCCGCAAATCACCCAATTTAGCGAATTGGCTACTGCCAAACAGCAAGGACGCTTAGCTGAATTAAACATTACTCCCAGTATGCAAGCCTTTGTGGAGCGCACGAACATGCCAGCCTACCTTGCGAGGCTGCGTGGTTGCATGAGTTGGCCAATCCTTAGCCCAAGCGAGTTGAAGCAACCATTTTTGCTCTACACCAGCACTGGCGATGGCTATGTCGTTGATCGGGTGCGCGAACAGCAGGCAGCATTAACCATGGCAGGTGGCACAGTCGAGATCTTTGCCGAGTTGAATCACCGCGAGTTGGTAACCGCCCGCGATAAGGTTGAAGCAAGCGTGCTAGCATTTTTACAACAACCAACGAGCGATCGCTAGATGCAGGTTACTGATTGAGATACTATGCTGCTATAAAGTCCATCCATAGCTAATCCAATCACATCCATCAATAGCCCAGTAGCGATCTGCGCTGGGAATTAAGGGCATAATGTCAGCATACAATCCAGTCCATGGTTTAGGAATGTAACTCTCATATTCGGTTGGTTCGGAATAATGGGAAACAAAATGTTGAACATCGGCATTTATATAAAAGCACGGCTCAAAGACAAATAAATCCCAGTTTGTTTTTGGTGGGATGAGCGGCTGCATGGCAGCTTGAAGTTGGGTGATTGACACACCATAGGGTTGCATCCAGCGATATAAACGGCCCATATTATCGGTATTCAGCTGCATTCCTGCCTGCGGCCAGGTTGCTGGACGTGTGATAGGTGGTAGATGCAATAGCTTTGCAAGCACGTCTGATGGGTAAAACCAAAGGTCCTTATCGCAAACAAACCAAGTGAGCTTTTGCTCAAGCACGAAAGCAGTAATAACGGCATTCCCCACTTCCAAATCATGGCTAAGCTGTGCTATGCTGTCCATATTGCCTTCTTTGAATGCTATCGATCATACTTAATGAGTGAATAAAGCCCCTCGTCCTCCACGTGGTCAAGGGGCGAGAGTTTTGCCAACTAATGGGCTAATTCGCGATAGAACATTATGGTTGCATGGATTTCGCCATCAGCGCTACGGGCAAAATTGGGAATAACACCAGCCTCGTGATAGCCCAATTTGCGATAGAGCCACTCGGCCTTATCGCCTTGGCGCGTATCGAGCACCAATAACCAACGGCCATGGGATTGGACAACCGCCTCCAGCTCGTGCATTAATTGTTGGGCGATGCCACGCCGTTGAAACTGCGAATGCACCAATAATTTTTGTACTTCGGCGCGATGACTGGCGTTGGCTTTGCTGGGCAGATCAAGTTGGACACTGCCAACAATCTGATCAGCATCCAACGCTACCAACAATACCCGCTGCTCGGCCTGAAGATCGCTGATAATTGCCTGCCAATAGCTGGTTGCATCGGCAGGGTTGAGCGGTGGCAAAAAGCCGATTGACGCGCCTTGGGCAACGCTATCAAGTAATAATTGACATAATTCACTAAGCTTTGCTTGCGCTTGCTTGAAATTGTAAGCTTGAATTGTGAGCATGCTGCTTCCCTGTGACGATTGCTTGCAACCAATTATTGATTAACTCGGCAGTTTCGCGATACGAAGCTTCGAACATTGAATCGTGGTTGGCCTTAGGTATAACCCAATATTCGGCTTTGGAATGAGTTGCAGTAGGCCGTGACCACAGCTACCTCTTTTGTATTAAATATGCTACATGCTGGTTATGCCGCCATCGATGATATATTCGGCTCCAGTGATAAAACTTGCAGCAGGTGAAGCTAAAAAGACGATCAATTCGGCAATTTCTTGGGGTGTGCCCATGCGTTTAAGCGGAATCGAGCGGATCATTCGTTCATGGGCGCTTGGCTCGAAGCCCTCTAAAATGGCGGTTTCAGTCCAACCTGGGCAAACGGCGTTAATTCGAATGCCAGCGGAAGCTAGCTCAATTGCTCCGGTTTTGCTCATCTGAATCACGCCAGCTTTGGCTACGCCATATGGCCCCAAATTGGGCGAGCCGCCAACGCCTGCAATCGAGGCCACATTGACGATTGCACCGCCTTTGCCGCCTGCAAGCATAGCTTGGCTGGCATATTTTTGGCCCCAAAATACGCCAGTTAAATCGATGTCGAGCACACGTTGCCAATTATGATTTTCGGTCAGGTGCAATGGCGCTGGTTGGCCACCAATGCCTGCATTGTTAATCATAATATCCAAGCCACCTTGGTCGAGGGCAGATTGTACCAAGGCTTGAATATCGGCCTCGTTGCGCACATCGCACGCCTGAAAAAGAGCGTGGCCATCTGCGCTGCGAATCTGTTCGACAGTTTGTAATCCTGCTTGCTGATTAATATCGCCAATGACGACGGTTGCGCCTTGGGCTGCTAAGATTTTGGCTGTGGCCGCGCCGATCCCAATCGCTCCGCCAGTGACAATTGCAACTTTTCCGTGCAGCATCCTGTTCTCCTTGCCATGCTAGCTGTGGTGCTATTATCAGAAATCGACCCACAAAAGTCAAAAGTCAGAAGGCAGAAGTCAGAAGTCAAAAGGAATCAGGTTATTGACTATGGGCTTTGGTCTAGCGGAAACAGAATCCAATAATCTGTGCCAATCTTTGGCTAAAATAATTATTATTCGTGTCCTTCGCGCTCTTCGCGGTTCCCGTGCTTCGTGTCCTTTGTGGATCAGACCTCAACAAGCCATTTGACGCAGCGAACAAGATTTAGTATAGTCTCCGAGGAATAAAATCTATTTAATCCGATTAAATTGTCTTTATGCACAAATGTGCTCTACGACTATGTGTAGGGCTATTTGGCTTGCACGAAAGGAATGGGCCTGAATGGCGCTCGATACTGCTTCAACTTCTAAGCGCGTGCCCGATGCGGCGATAAATGGCCCAGCAGCGGTAACTGCCAAGAAACGTTTAGCGCGACTCTACGCGGCAATTTGGCGCTGGCACTGTATTGCAGGCCTGTTGGTCACGCCAATTTTGTTTGTGGTTTCGTTGGCTGGCGCGATCTATGTCTTTCGCGATGAGCTTGAGCCAATGATCTATCCTGAATTGTTTGTTGTGGCTCCGCAAGCTCAGCTGTTGAGCTATGGCGAATTGGTTGCGGCGGCAGAAGCAGCCTATCCAAATGCCCATGCCGAGTATATCTTTCAGCATCGTGACCCTGCGCATTCCTTGGGTATTCACATGCATCTCAGCGAAACTGAAGATCTGACGGCCTATGTGAATCAATACACCGGCCAAGTGTTGGGGATGCAAGATCATTCGAGCTTTTTCGATTGGATTTTGAGTTTGCACCGCAGCTTATTTGCTGGCCTATTTGGGCGCTTGGTGGTTGAGTTGATGGTTGGCTGGAGCATTTCATCGGTTTTGACTGGGTTGTATTTATGGTGGCGACGCAGTAGCGGCAAGCCTGGGCGTTGGTGGGTACGTTGGGCAGGCAAGCCACGGACAATTCTGCGCGAACTGCACAGCGTTTTGGGAGCCTATTTTGCAATTGTGGCCGTCATTGTTATGGCAACGGGCCTGATTTTTACCTATGCCGCTGGCACCTTGATGCTCGGCAGCTTAGCCTACAGTGGCCAATTGCCAGCTTCGTATATTCGTGCACCGCGCTCTGCAGCAGCCGCCGCCGATGCCACGCCGCTGAGCATCGATCAAGCAGTGGCGCGCTATCAAGCAACCGGCAATGCAGAAGAATGGAGCTTGTTTATTCCTGAAAAGCCAGAACAGGCGTTTAGCTTTACCACCAACAGCAGCCACGATTTGCCCAAAATGCGCATGGCATGGGTTGATCAGTATAACGGCACGATTTTGGATGATCTGCGTTGGAATATGTTGGGCTTGCCTGCCAAAGCGGCCTTATATTTCTACCCGATTCATACTGGAGCGATCTATGGCTGGCCAACCAAAATTATTGCCGTATTGACCTGTTTGATTTTGATTGGCCTGAGTATTTCGGGTGTGCTTTTGTGGTGGTGGCGCAGACCCCAGGGCAAATTGGGCATGCCTGGCCGCGTTAACGAGCAGGTTGTGCCAAAATGGATGGTTGCCTTAATTGTGATCTTGAGCATTTTCATGCCATTGATGGGCATTTCATTGCTGTTGGTTTTGTTTGGGGATTGGGCTTGGCGGCGTTGGCAGCGTGCTCGTAATAATCAACCATCCCAATCTTGATCGTCTAGCTGAAATCTTGATTAAGTGGGATTGAATTTGAAGCAATGGTCCATAATCGAGTTGCATATTCCTCGTTTTTCATTCTTCAATCGGTTCGGAGCTTAATCCATCTTTGATTTTTCAGTGGAATAAGCTGATGTATGTTATTCTGCTTGGTCAGCAAGATTGGCGAAGCTAAGAATATACCTGCGACTGATGGTGGGTTCGTATGACGCAACTGCGTCCCAAGGAGATCTGAAACATGGATTGGTCAATTTTCGCTGCCCAAGCCGATATGCGCGAGGGCTACTACAGCGGTGCTGCTGGAATCTTGGCATCGGCGCTGGCATGGTCGGTTGCGGCAGGTGTTGCGCTTGCTGGCTCACCAGAACGCGCAATCGTAGTCCTGCTACTGGGTGGGATGCTCATCTTCCCCGTCTCGATCGTAATTTGTAAAATCCTTGGAGCGCGCGGCACGCATACCAAAGGCAATCCGCTTGGCCAACTAGCAGGAGCCAGCACATTCTGGCTGATTTTCTGTATGCCGCTTGCCTATGGCCTTGGTCGGGAACATTCAGCTTGGTTCTTTAGTGCCATGTTAATTGTAATTGGCGGTCGCTATCTTGTATTTGCTACGCTCTATGGCATGCGGCTCTACTGGATTTTAGGGCTTGCCCTTGCCGCCGCCGCGATTGGGTTGGTGTTTCTATCCGCCGCCGCGACAATTGCTGTGAGTGCTGGCGCGCTGATCGAATTGGGCTTTGCAATCACATGTTTCGTCTATCATCGTCAGTCGTTGCGCTCGCTCGCAGGCGAAAAGCTGAGCAGCTAATTCTGCTGCCGAATTGTGTCAGCGCATCCGAAATCCGGAAACATTCAACTAAATCTATAAGTTAACCAGCGAACGCTCCTCGTGCATAGGCTTGAGCCAAGGAGCGTTCGTGCATTTTTAGTGATCAAGCAGCTTGCTGGCCCATATTAGTATAGAAATGAATCGCGGTTGCAACGCCACGGAAGAATTCATCAACCAACAGATATTCGTTCGGCGCATGGCCATTTTCGCCCGTGCCGAAGCCTAAGGTGGCCAAATTCATCCCAAGTTCGCGCTGGAACATGCCCATAATTGGCACTGAGCCGCCTTGACGATAGAGAGTCGCAGGCTTGCCCCAAGTTGCCTCAAATGCCGCTTGCAAGGCTTCAATCACTGGTCCATCATAGAGCAAATTAACCGGATAGCTTGCTGGGCCTTTGGTCACAATCACTTCGGCGGTTTCGCTGGCAAAGCTTTGGGCAAACTGGCTAAATGCCTCAAGAATCGCATGCGGATCTTGGTCGGCGACGAGACGCATGGTTACTTTGAAGCCTGCTTCGGCTGGAATGATCGTTTTGGTGCCAGCCCCTTGATAGCCGCCCCAAACGCCGTTGACATCGCAGGTTGGCAAGGCCGTGGTGCGCGCAACCAATGACCCAAGCTCGTTGGCCCAAAACGTATCGCGTCCTGTTTGACTCTTGAGCATTTCGAAAAATTCTTGCTCTTGCGCTGCCATCAAGCCTTGTTCGGTCGCCGACGGCGTTTGCACATCAGCATAGAAGCCAGGAATTTGAATCCGCCCAGTTTGGTCATGGAGAGCAGCGATAATTGTGCTCACTACATGAATTGGGTTTTGCACCGCCCCGCCAACTAAGCCAGAATGTAAATCATGGCTTGGTCCCGTTACTTTTACTTCGGCCCCAATAATGCCGCGGGCTGTATAGAACATTAAGGGTTGGTCTGGCTCCGAGCCGCCATCGCAAATGAGCATCAAATCTGCTGCTAGCAAATCTTTATGCTTACGCACAAATGGCTCCATTGCTGGCGACCCAGTTTCTTCTTCGCCCTCGAACACTACTTTGATATTGACTGGCAGCGTGCCAGAGGTTTCAAGCAGGGCTTCAAAGGCGATCAAATTGGCAAACGCGCCACATTTATCGTCAATTGAGCCACGTGCATACAACCTGCCCTCATGAAGCCGTGGCTCGAACGGCGGGGTTTCCCACAATTCAAGTGGCTCGACTGGCTGAACATCATAATGGGCATAGACCAAAATCGTTGGCGCATTTGGCCCAGCCTTGAGCCACTCGCCATACACGACCGGATGCCCAGCGGTCGCAATTGCCTGACAGTTGGCAAAGCCAATCCGTTGCAAATCACCAACCAGCCAATCGGCACAGCGCTGCACATCGGCAGCAAATGCGGGGTCAGTACTCACTGATGGAATCCGCAGCAATTCGCTGAATCGAGCCAGCAGTTGATCATGGCGATCATCAACCCATGCCAAGGCAGCATCAACACTCATCTGGTAGACCTCATACTAATTCGATCCCTTAATTCAGTATAGGGTAAGCAGTAGCTTTCAACAACCAGCTTTTGATCCACGAAGCACGCAAAGCAAGGGATTAATTGTCAGCGACGAGGGATCGGGAGCTGAAGAATCGCGAAGATCGCGAAGAGCAGGCAAGATAGATAATCCTTGGGTAGTAGAAAAAACTGCAACAGTCCACGGAGAAATATTTGGGGGTGCAGGGGGCTGAAAACCCCCTGCGTTTCCCTCAGGCGGAGGGACGGAAGGGTGACGAATCGATTGCTTGAACTATGAACTTGTTCCATTTGCGGCAGCAGGTTTAATGGGCTGGCCACGATGCAAATAACTTTCAAGGCTATACAACGCTAAAGCAATCCAGATAATCGCAAATCCAAGCAGTTTCGCGCCAGAAATTGGCTCGTGATACAGCAACACTCCGAGGCTAAATTGCATTGTCGGGTTGATATATTGCAATAAGCCAAGGGTCGTCATCGGAATTTGGCGGGCGCCGGCTGCAAAAAGCAGCAGCGGAATTGCCGTAACAACGCCTGCCCCAGCCAACAACAGTGTTACTGTCCACGATTGATGACCAAAGGCTGCTGTGCCTTGGGTTTCTAGCCATAGCAAATACGCCGCCGCTGGCCCAAAAAAGACCACCGTTTCCAAGGCAAGCCCTTGGAGCGAATCCAAGGCAGCAGTTTTGCGAATGAGGCCATAAAAGCCAAAACTAAAGGCCAAAGCCAAAGCGATCCATGGCAACACACCCAATGCTACGCTGAGATAAACCACGCCAATTGCTGCCAAGCCAATCGCGAGCGCTTGCCAGCGTCGCACCCGTTCGCCCAAAAACAGCATACCCAAGCCAACGTTGACCAAAGGATTGATAAAATAGCCAAGGCTACTTTCGACCACATGGTTGGCATTGACCGCCCAAATGTAGACATACCAGTTGATTCCCAATAACAACGCGCTGGTCGCATAGATCAACACGGTGCGTCGATTGCGCAACACCTGCAAAAACTGGCCGATTTGGCCGCGAACCAGCACCAAAAAGCCGACAAAAACCAACGACCATGCCATGCGATGGGCCAAAATCTCCAAGGCTGGAACGCTGCTGAGCAACTTCCAGTAGAGCGGGAAAAATCCCCAACATGCATAAGCTCCGGCTGCGTAGAGAATTCCCCGTTTCATGCCAACACTCCCATTGATGCACGTTTTGCTTGGTGCTTGGAATAATCAATTTTAGCGTAGCTGCATTATCGCTGATTTTTGCCAAAATTATGCTATGCTTAATCCCAAGCCTCGTAGCCAAGCTGCCTCAGATCTGAATGATTTTGCGTTTGGCTGACCTTTCTTCGCTGCATCGTCGTAAGCGTTGTACCCTTAATCGCCATTAGGGAGCGTTGACATGAGCACTTCAGCAACAGAAATCGCCGCCCTCAAGACCGAAATTGCCGAATTACAAGCCCAATTGGCCCATGCCCAACAGCAAGCTGAGTTATTTGAAAATGTCGTGAACCATTTGCCAATTGGCATCGATTTGTTGCAACGCGACGATCCAACTGATCCGCGCTCATTTCGCTTGATCTTTTCGAATGGTTTGATGCCAAATGCAACGATTGATCTGCGTTTGCACGTTGGCAAATTGCTCACCGCTATTTTCCCCGATATTCCGCTGGCTATCTTAAAGCGCTATCACCAAGCCTTGGACTCTGGCGAAACCATGCATCTGAATGAGTTGGTGATGAATCTGCCAGAGGTTGGCGAACGCGTTGCACGCTTGACCGCAATTCCGTTGAGTAGCGATCTGTTGTGCATTAAAGTTGCCGATATTACTGAGCAAAAACAAGTGCTCGAAGCCCAACGCCAGATGCTTGAGCAACAGGCGATTATTCATAGCCAACAGGAAGCGTTGGCCGATATTTCAACGCCATTAATTCCAATTACCGATAGTGTGGTGATTATGCCGCTGATCGGGGCAGTTGATACGCGGCGGGCGCAGCAGATGCTGGAAACCTTGCTCCATGGCATTAGCGTGATGCACACGCGCTTTGCAATTTTGGATATTACTGGGGTGCCGATTGTCGATACTCAAGTTGCGCATGTGCTGATTCAAGCAGCCCAATCGGTGCGCTTGCTAGGCGGCCAGGTGATTTTAACTGGCATTCGACCAGAAGTTGCCCAAACCTTGGTTGGCTTGGGCGTAAATCTCAACGATTTGATTGTGCGTGGCAATTTGCAGAGCGGCGTGGCCTACGCCACGTTGGAGCGCTCGCGCTAATTAGATAAAATTGGTCTTGCGTTGTTGTATCAAGAGCGTCGTGCCTAATAAGCCAATAATGACCACCAATTGAAGCGCCAAAATGCTCAATTCGGTGCTATTCCAGGCCAATTCGTTGCTATTGCGATGCTGGGCAATTGCCGGAATTTTGAGCATGCCCCATAAAAATCCTTGAAAGCCCAAATTGGCAATAGCCATGGCTGCAATCGCTCCATGTTGCGATTCAGTTACAATTCCTAGCATCATTATCAGGCAATAGCTCAATAAAATTTCAACTAAACCCAAGCTTACTAACGCCGTTAATCCATCAGGCAGAGTATCACGGGTCAGAATAATCAGCCAACTACTCACTAATGCCATGAGCCACGGCACGCAAAACATCGAAAGATTGGCAGTAAGCTTGGCAATTGCATAATGGCGGGCCGAAACTGGCAAGCTCATAATAAAGGTCAAGGTTTTTTGGCTATATTCGCTAATGACATTGCTGGTTGTTAGGTGAATACATAAAATAAATAAAATAGTAAAGATCAGAATCACACCGATGCCAAAAACGATATTATTAGGATCTGCAAGCAGCATTAGGTTGGCAATGAGCATTGCGCCAATATAAATAACCATCATCGTGCGATTAATCTGCCAATCCTTGCGAACAAGGTGTTTAATCATCGAATTCATAAAGTTTTTCCTTCACGCCGAGCTTGAATTGAAGCAACGAAAATTTCTTCTAGGGTCAAGTATTCGACTGCTTGAATTTCTAGGCCTGCTTGTTGATAGATTTGGTGTAATTCTGGGCTATAGCGGTTGGTAATGAGGCTTTGGAGTTGGCCATTGCCTTGTTGCTGAACGATATGGGGTAATTCAGCTAAGCTTTGGCCTGGTTCAATCCGTACCCGCAAACGGCGCCATAGATCAAGTAAATCTTCTTTAGATGTGGCTTCGATAATTGTTCCTTGGTCAATAAAAGCTACTTGATCGGAAATTTGCTCAACATCCAAGGTATTGTGCGACGAGAACAAGATCGTGCGTTGTTCATCGGCCAACACTTCCATGAGCGCGCTTAGCACTTCTTGACGTGCCACCGGATCAAGCCCAGTCGTCGGTTCATCAAGCACCAAAAGTTTTGGGCGATGGGCCAACGCCAACAGCAAAGTGGCTTTTACCCGTTGGCCATGCGATAAACCCTTGATTTTCTGTTCAGCCCGTAGGTCGAAGCGCTTGAGCAAGTGCTCTGCATAGGCTTGATCCCAATTGGGATAAATCGATTGAATAAACTGCATATGCCACGCTAAATTTGCCTTGGGATAGAGCCGCATATCCTCGGAAACATAGCCAATTTCGCGTTTTGCGAGCACCTGTTGATCAGGCATGGTCTGACCCAATACCTGCACCGAGCCGCGATCTTGATGCACTAAGCCCAATAAAATCCGAATCGTGGTCGATTTTCCTGCGCCATTAACGCCGATAAATCCGGTAATGCTGCCAGTTGGCAAGCTAAGAGAAATATCGTTCAGTCGAAAATATTTATAATCTTTGCCAACATTGCGTAATTCAACTGCATGACTGTTCATAAAAGCTCCTGTTGTTGATTCGAGGCCGCAGCATGCAAGCGTTGAATTAATTGTTCATTCGATAAACCTAATAATGCTGCTAAACGTGCTACCTGCTCAAGATACGAATTCAATTCATCCTCCCATACTTGGCGACTAAGTTGAGTATTGGTGGCAACAAATGAGCCTTTGCCATGCTGCGTTACGATAATTCCTTCATGCTCTAGCTCAAAGTATGCGCGCTTGACGGTAATAACGCTAATCCGTAAATCAATCGCAAGCTGCCGAATTGAGGGAATTTCGCTGCCCGCTGGCCAATCGCCAAGCGCAATCCGCTGTTTAATTTGCTCAATAATTTGCAAATACATCGGACGTCCATCAGTCCGTGAAATAATTAAATCACTGTGTATGTTCATATACACAGTATATACAGTATGTACAGCTTGTCAAGGGCTAAAACACAAACGACCAGCATAGTGCTGGTCGTTGCTCTTGGTCTTTAATATTTTTGTTAAACGTCCATGAATGCGACTACTCGCCTGGGTCAGTAGCAGAGAGAACGTTTATTGGGCGCTGACAAGCATATTACGGCTTGCCAGCACAAGCAGCATTAATTAGGCTTGTTCGCGGGCGGTTTTGAGCGCCTTCGTCCACCAAGCTAATTCTTCAAATAAGGTGTTGAGGGTTGGTAAGAGGTGGGGAAGATCGTTCAATGCAACGCCTTGCTGCCAAATGCCAAAGAAATCTGCGCCGCCAATGTGGACTGCGGTGCGGGTTGGCGCCATTTGCAACTCAACCGCGATTCCGCGCAGGTGCTCGACGGCGCGCGCGCCACCAACTCCGCCGTACCCAACGGCAGCAGCAGGCTTCTTGTTCCATTCTGGCGAGGCATAATCAAGGGCGTTTTTCAAGGCAGCGGTGATGCTGTGGTTATATTCAGCCGTCACGAAAATAAAGCCATCAAAGCTCGCGACAGTTTTTTGCCATGCCTGAGCGGCTTCGCTGGTTGAAGGTGCCCAAGCGTTTGAGGCAACTTCATCGAAAAATGGCAAATTCACGTCGCGCAAATCCACCAGTTCAAAAGCTAAATCTGTGTGTTCTTTGGAATGCTCCAACACCCATTGAGCAACTTTTTCGCCTAGGCGAGCTTGGCGGGTACTGCTAATGATGATCGCGATCCGTGGTGTGGTCATTGAACACTCCTTCTGGAATTTACATAATAATTTTAATGTTTAGCTGCTGCTTGCTTGCGAACCAGGGCCATGCTACTATCCCAATTGGCTGCTGACGCTGATTGTAGGCGCTTGCTATCTAAACAACATATGTATGATAGATGGCTAAAAATCCTGCGTCAACCAACAAAAAGCTACAAGTGTTGTTTAGTTGCAAAATTGGAAGCATTTTGATACCAGTAAATGTTTCAATCGACCCCCGCATAACCCGCACCCGCCAACGCTTAATCGATGCGTTTAATCAGCTTATGCAGCAAAAATCGTTCGATGAGATTACCGTGCGTGATCTTGCGCGCCAAGCTGGGGTTAATCGCGCAACGTTTTATGCCCACTTCCCCGATAAACATGCGATTTTAGATGCGATGATGGCGATTTCGTTTGCAGATACCTTGCAACGCTGGGTTGTGGGGTCGCTTGATGACCCAGAAGTGTACTTAGAGCGCCTATTTTTAGCAATTACCCATCAGCTGACGCTGTTTAATGGCTCTGAATGCCAAGATACCTTTTCGACCTTTGAGGCAGTGATTGAGGTCCAGATTAAGGCCCAAGTTTGTAAACACATTCAGGGCTGGTTTAGCAGGCATATTCCCGCCCAAGTGCTGCGCTATCAGCCGCTAGAATTGAGCGCAGCCTTGGTGAGTTGGGCGTTGTATGGGGCGGCCCAAGAGTGGAAAACGCGAGCGCGAACCCAAGCCCCAGTGACGTTTGGCCATCAAGTGATTCCCTTGATTAGTGCCATGGTGCGTAAATTTATGCACGAGCGCTAGGCTTTGGGCCGATGTTTGCTGATAAAATGGCTTAGCTGATCAGCCGGAATCGCAAACCCCCGACATTCTTCTAGATCGGCGCAAATATAGCTGTAGGTGGCTTGATATTCGCCATCTTGGCGACCGCGCAGGCTGCGCACCGCAATCATATCGCCAACTTCAACAAACTGGGCACATAAATCGCATTGGCGTTGGCGAAATGGCTTGCCTGCGTGCGCCGACATGTTGAACACAATTCCCCGTGCTTGGCTGCCATCGTGCCACACGAAATAAATTCGGTTGGTGCGTTCGGCCAGCCAGTGGTAAAAGCCATGCTGCGAGAGCGTAATATCCAGCGGTAATTCATAATTTTCTGCTTTGCGAAACAGCTTACGCAAGAGTGGGCGCTCAAAAACCAGCGCTGGTTGATCTGCTTGATCCATGGTTGTTTGCTCCAAACAAGGTTTGCCATGATCAATTGTAAGCAACATTCGTGCTGATTGTTTAGGTCTAAAGCAGGGTTTTGGCCTCAATCATTGGAATGAAGAGTTTGAGCATTTGTGAAATGTTCTGTGGAGCACCCCTCGCCCACATGCAATGAGCGAGGGGCGAGGAAGCTACATGAAAATATTTGAGCGATCTTTGAGTTTATCGAGCAAGGTGTTTTGAATGGTGGTGCGTACTTGCTCAGTCAATTGCGAGATCAATAACGGATCTTCTGCGCCCTTCGCGCCATATTGCTCGGTGTCGATTGGCTCGCCAAAGACGATCGTCCACTTAGTTGGCAGCGGAATCAGGCCCAATGGCCCGAACCATGGGAAGGTTGGCGTGATTGGGAAGTAGGGAAAGCCCAAAAGCTTGGCAAACCCCTTGGCATTATGCAAGTGCGGATGAATTTCCTCGCCGCCAATAATCGAGACCGGAATGATTGGCGCACCAGTTTTGACCGCGACTTTAACAAAGCCGCCGCGCCCGAACCGCGCCAAGCGATAGCGATCTTTATACAATTTGCCAACGCCCTTCAAGCCTTCAGGAAATACTCCAACCAACTCATCGCGCTCCAGCAGCGCTTCGGCATTGGCAGGCAAGGCTTGCACTTGGCCCAAACGGCTGAGCAATGGCGAGATAAACGGTAGCGACGAGAACCAGCTGAGGTGCAAATTGCGCAACACGCGGCCAGCCTCATGCTCGAAATTCAAGGCAGCGCCGACCATCGCGCCATCCCATGGCAACACCCCAGAGTGGTTGCAGACCAACAAGGCGCGGCCAGAATCGGGCACGTTTTCGAGGCCAATTGCTTCGACGCGCCAATATTTCTTGTACATAAATAACAAGAGTGGCTTGGCCAAATCGAGCAATTCATAATCGAGCCCAAATTCATCGACAGCGTAATCGCCACGCCAGCGCCGCTTGACCATATCGGCGTTCGCATCAAGCTGATAGCGTAGCACCAAGCCAATGCCTTTCCAGAAATCGGCATCAAGATAATCGCTGTTGATATTGGCTTTGAGCGTATTGACTGCCATTTCGATGACTTTTTTGGGCCAGCGAGTCAGCGATTCGCGAATTAAGTGAATGACTTCGGCGATCGCGCTTTCGCGTTCATCTTCCGATGGTGGCAAGGCCCGAATTTCCGATTCCAAGGCTGAGAGCAACGAATCGATGCGGGTTTGGCTGTTGCGCCGCACATCGCCCTCAAGGTTGATCACTTCAATCGGTGCTTCTGCTGCAACTTCATGCTCATCGGCAACGGTAGCCTCGCTGGTCGCTTCAGCTGCTTTGGCCTCGACAATTGGAATTTGCTGTTCGTTTTCGTCAGCAGCGCTAGCAGCGCGACGGCCACGTTTCTTTGGTTGATCGCTCATGCTTCATCCTCCTGACGGCGACGATTCAAAAAGGCTTGAATTCCATCGTAGGCTTTGCGTTTGGGCAGCAAATCGCGATAGCTTTGCAAGCGCAGCGAGCTACGGAAGGCATCGAGGGCTTCCTCGGCGGTATGGCGTGGCTCGTAATTCAATTCGCCGCGCATGGCAGTGGTATCGGCAATCCATGGAAAGCGCAAATAATCTAATTCGAACGGCATAATTTTGTTGGCCAGCCGATTGTTGCGCACCAAGCTAAAGCGCTCGGCTGCATAGGCAAAGGGGTGGAAAATTGGCAGTGGTTGGCCACCAACTCGCCGAATCATTTGGCTGAGTGGCATCACGCCATCGGCTGCTACATTGAAAACTCCATTGGCCTCGGCAACCAAGGCATGCAACAGCGAGCCAATTACATCTGCTTCGTGGACAATTTGCATTAACGGATCGAAGCCCAGTAAGGTTGGCGGCGTTGGCTGCCCAAGGTAGCGCATGGTCGACGATGCACCGCTAGCTCCGACGATGCCGGGGAAGCGCAAAACCGCAATATTCATGGCGTGGTTGCGGCGAAAATCGGCGATAAAGCGCTCAATTTCGTAGCGATGGCGCAATAAGGGCTTGCCATCGGTGCCGCGTAAGGGCGCGTTTTCATGCAAATATAATGGGTTATCGACATGCGCACCATAGACCATGGTTGTGCTTTTGATAACGACCTGTTTGACTTCAGCAGCGTTTGCCGCCGCCAATACTTCCATTGCGCCCATCACATTGGTTTGAAAGGCATCTTCTGGCGAAAGCGCGCCGTGACCGCCGGATAAACCAGAGGTAAAGACCATGTGTAAAATGCCTTCGACCTTCTCCGTGCGGAGCAATTCGACCAGCAATGGGTTACGTAGATCGGCCTGGATATAGTCAACGCCATCGATTGGGCGTTCTGGTGGCGAAATATCCAGCCCAATTACGCGCACAATTGGAAATTTAGCCAGTTGGCGGGCTAATCGCCGTCCCCAGCGACCAGCAGCCCCTGTGATCAGCACTGTGCGTCGTTCCACAAAAGCTCCTTATCCAAAAAAAGCCAAATGCGAGCACAACCGTGGTGAGCACATAGAGCGTGGCAGCGAACGTGGGTGAAGCTCTATGCAAAAAAACGTGGCTCCTCGGCAAGAAAAACTGCGTGTTCCTAGCGGGGTTGGATGCTCAACGTGCTAGGAATGAGATGATCGTTGAACCATTGTAGCAGCTGCTCTTGGCTGCGTTCTGAACGCGCGGCAGCAGCCAATTCATGGCTCAAGCCTTCAATATCGTCAATGGTTTGATCATTGATTTGGGCTAAACGCAAGCTAACTAATAATGCGGTTGCGCTATTACCCGAGCGAAATGGGCGATTTTTAATTAATGTGTAACTCAAGGCTGCGATTTTGGCTGGTAAATCGGGGTACAATTCCTCGCCAAAACAGGTTTGGGTTTGGCTTACCACGAGGCCAATCAGCCGATCAAGGCTGTTTAAGCCCAGCCGACCACCAAAGCGTTCGACCAAATAGCCGTGAATATCCAAAATATCTTCGCGTTTTAAATACTGCATATGCCACTTCATTGCTGAGTAAGCAAGCCACAACGCTGTAGTTTGCTGAGGTTATAAGCCAATTAACGATTGAAACTCGCGATCGTAGGCATCGACAACGCCCTTGGCCCAAGCCCGTAATTCTGGGCTGAGTGGGCGGCGCAACACCAATTCGCCTTCAGTAAAGACTAATTCAACGGTATCGTGATGTTCAAGGCCGATGGCATCAAGCCAGCCTTGAACGACAGTCGGCAGATTTTCCCGCTCGATAACTAATGAACGTGGCATAGGTTAAGTCCTTTGTTATTTGGTTGTTGGGTGTCGGGGGCTAGGGATTAGGATTCAGTTTAGCGATTATCTGATTTGTTGTTGCGATAAATTTTTTATTCGTGGCTGCTGAACCCTAGACCCTGACCCCTGACCTCTGGTTATTACTCCTCGCCCTGCTTGCGCAAGTGCGGGAAGAAAATGACTTCGCGAATTGTTGTTTGATTGGTAAACAACAGACACAGCCGATCGATTCCAATGCCCAAGCCACCAGTTGGCGGCATGCCAACCCGTAGCGCCTCAAGGAAATCCTCGTCCATTTGCATCGCTTCGTCGTCGCCAGCAGCATAATCGCGACCTTGCTCCAAGAAGCGTTGCTCTTGATCGAAGGGATCGTTTAATTCGCTAAAGGCATTGGCAATTTCAGCGCCAAGCATAAACAGCTCAAAGCGCTCGACGAATTGTGGATCATCGGCTTTGCGTTTGGCCAAGGGCGAAAGCGGCTGTGGGTATTCGGTGATGAAGGTTGGCTGAATCAATTCTGGCTCAACAAACTCACTGAATAACTCATCAACTTGCTTGGCCCAAGTTGGCTTGCGCTCAATTTTCAGGCCAGCTTCGCGAATCGCTTCCCATAGTGTATCAAATTCGCGGCACTCGCGAATATCAACTCCAGTTTTATTGAAAATTGCATCGCGCATGGTGATGCGTTGCCACGAGCCTCCAAGCTCAATTTGCTGGCCCTGATATTCGATGCTGGTGCTGTTGAAAATTTGCTCGGCAGCAAAGCGAATCATGCCCTCGGTCAATTCCATGATCGATTCATAATCGCCATAGGCTTGATAGACCTCAAGCATGGTAAATTCTGGATTATGGGTGCGATCAACGCCCTCGTTGCGGAAGTTTTTGCCAATTTCATACACGCCATCGAAGCCGCCGACAATCAAGCGCTTCAAATACAACTCAGTCGCGATCCGCATATACAAATCTTGGTGCAACTGATTGTGATGGGTGGTGAAGGGGCGAGCCGCAGCACCACCATAAATTGCCTGCAAAACAGGCGTCTCAACTTCTAAAAAGCCCCGTTGATCGAGATACTGGCGCATAGCCGTGATCAAGCGTGCTCGAATGCGGAAGGTTTCGCGCACCTCTGGGTTGGCTGCCAAGTCAACATAACGCTGGCGTTGGCGCGCTTCTTGGTCGCTAAATTGGCCTTCGCGCTTGTCTGGTGGCGGCGTGATTGCTTTGCTCAGCATCGTCCAGCTGGTGACATGCACGCTTGGCTCGCCCATTTTTGTGGTAAAGAGCGTGCCAGTCACGGCAATAATATCGCCAAGGTCAGTCAGATCAACAAAGTGCTTGAATGGCTCATCGCCAACATCGGCTTTGCTGAGAAACACTTGGAACGCGCCATGATCATCGTTTAAGTGGGCAAATGCCGATTTGCCCATCACCCGCCGTTGGCGCAGCCGCCCCATAATGGTGACGCTGGTGCCAGCCTCGGCAAGTGCATCGAACTGCTCGCGCAAGGCAGTTAATGTATGAGTGCGTTGGGGCACGCGAGCGGGATATGGATCAATGCCCGCAGCTTGCAGTGCTTGCAATTTACCATACCGTGTCTGTTGTAAATCGTTTAATTCCATGCCTAATCTCAATAGTAGCGTAAAGCGCGTCAGCGCAGCCCGTTGGAATGCTCACAAAAATGGCTGTGCTACAAGGCCTACTTGCTTGAATCCTGTCGGCTATTATAGCCGAGAACACGGCGATTAATCCGAAAGGCGCACTTTCCAGTGCGCCTTCGGCTGTTCACACACTGAATTGAGTGGGGGATGTGCTAGCGAATTTTGACAACTGTCATTTTCATCACACCGCTGGGGGTGCTCGCAGTGGCCTTTTGGCGCGCGCGTTTACCCATCAAAGCGCTGCCAATTGGCGATTCATTGGAGATTTTACCATCGCGGGGGCTGGCTTCAGCGGCACCAACAATCATCCATTCTTCTTCTTCGCCGTCTTCATAGCGAATCGTGACCGATGATCCGAGCCGTACTTCGCGATTATCACCATCTTCTTCAATCATTTGGGCGTTGTTTAAGATGTTGCGAATTTCGCGGATGCGCCCTTCGAGGAAAGCCTGTTTGTTTTTGGCATCTTCGTACTCGCCGCTTTCGGAAATATCGCCAAGTTCTTTGGCTTGACGAATCCGCTCGGCAACTTCCATACGGCCAGTCGTTTCGAGTTCCTCAATTTCCGCTTCCAGTTTTGCGCGACCCTCTTTAGTCAGATAAAACGGCTTATCGGTCATAGTACTTGCCTCGATTATGGAATGAAAAAAACCGAGAGGACTCTCAGTCAAAAGAAACGCCCACGCGATTGCTCACGTGAACGTGTTAGCCATTATACGGTATTCAATCACCCTTGTCTAGCCATGAAAGTGTTAGAATTTTTGAACGAGCATTTATTTTTCAGCCGCAACATGCTGCAAAAATTGGGCTAAATGCTGCGCTCCAACATGCTTAAATGGTTCGACTTGGGCTTGAAGTTGCTGATAGATTTGCGTAGTTGTTGAATGCACTTGTTCAATGAAGCTTGTAGGCATTGGCCAGCGTTGGCAAACCGTAGCAAATTCTGCCTGATCACGAATCTCGATGCTGCCATCGGCCATTTTCAGCAGATCAATTTCTAAATCAATTTCCTCGACCAGTTGATCATTCCACTGATTTGGCAGCACAATATCAACATCGATCAGCTTGTCACTGAGATTAAAACATGCCGACCAATAGGCATGTGAGGGAATTAATTTAACAAACGCTTGCTCGAATATGCCCTGTTGGCCATTGCTGTGGTGCCAAGCGCTGCCTGCGGAAATACCCAGCCAATGCCCAAATCTATCAGCGCCAAGCAGATAGCCCGTTGCCTGGGCGGTTGGGCGTTTTGGCCATTTAAAGCCATGAATTGCCATCAGCGGATACGCAGCAAGCGACATTGCACAAACCTCCTAAAACCAAACACGCTATGATTGCACGGATCATAGCGTGGATTGCAAGCTGAATTGGCTGTTTATTTGGCTTTCCGTACAAGGTTGGTCGAGCCGCAGGCGCTGCATTTGGCGTTCTTGGGCAGCGGGCCAGAGATGCGCATTTGATGTTTGCAGTGTTTACATTCCAATGCCGTATCGGCAAAATCGCTGACATCTTCGTGATTTTTGATATTGATGAATTTCATATGCTGGCTCCTTTGTTGGCGAAAATTGATTGCTTTTGCTACTAACTAGCTTAGCAGCCAGCCCCCGCCATGACGAGCCTTGCAGATGACAGCTTGATGACAGTGATAATAGATCGGAGCACGATATGATTCGCCGCCGAATTGCCGTTTGTGGTGCGCCTGTGGTTGGGAAAACAACGCTGCTGAGCGCTTTCTGTGAGCACAGTGCTACTGATGAGTTTTATGCAAAAAGCTCTGAGACTGAGCGGCTGGTTTGGATGACGAACCGTAATGCTGATTCAGCCCGAACATTGATGGCTGCTTCAGGGAGCGTTTTGGCTGCCAACAACTTATTGCCATGGCTGATGCGCAACGTCCATGCGATTGTCTATGTGATTGGCGCGATTGAACCCAATTTTGAAGCAACCTATGGCTTGGGTGCTGTTCAAGCTGAGTGCGAGCGTCAACAGCATTTTTGGAATCTCTATACAAGCCATGCTTTGGCTGTTGGCTCACGCTGGAGCCAGATTCCATGGGTTTTCGTGCTGAATAAAATTGATTTAGGTTCGTATAATCCACTTTTGGAATATATTCCCACAGATTTGGCTTCCCAAATCTATCTCTGCTCTGCCGTAACCAAACAAGGCCTTGCCCAACTTTGGGATCGTATACTAGAGCTTTGAATCTATTTTAATTTTAGTTGTATGGTGCTTCAACTGCCATTAATCAGCATTAAATCGATTACTTATCGATGATTAACATCGTGCTTAGGTGTGGATAGAATGCTGTGGACAAGGTTTTATAGCTGATTGTTCCAGTTGCAGCATCGACCAACACGAGTTGATCGCTGTTCGAATCAAAAAAGAGGATTATTTGGCTCTTGCTGCTCCAGCGTGGGTAACATTCAGTGCAGTTAACAAAGAGGGGCTGACTGGTTGTGCCATCAGCTTGGAGAATTTGGAGTTCAACGCCTAGTTGGGGCGGCGTGGTCATGCCAAGCATTTCTGGTTCGCCGCCAGCAACCAGCGCAGCTTTTTGTTGGTTGGGTGCTGCGTTGATTTTGAGCGTTTGGCTATAACGATCGTACCAATCGCTGATTGGCGTGCTACTGCCTGACTCAAGATCATAGCGCTCAATTTGAATCAAGGGATTGAGATCGGCGGTTCTGTTTTGTTCATGCTCAATAAAGAGTTGTTGCTCGCCTACGATTGCCTGAATGCGGCCTGCACTCAGTTCTCGAGGCTGTTCAAGATTATTGAGATCGAGCAACCACGTATGCCAATCTGTGGGCGGCGTGCCAACATTGGCCTCACTAAAAAGGAGTTGCTGGTTATCAAGCCAGATCAAATCGGCATAAAATGCTCTCCATTCACTGATTTGGCTTGTGCTTTGAGCGGCAAAATCGTACACCCAAATCGAGCCTAAAGCGACTGGAGCAGTGGTATCGGTGCGCAGGCGTAAAAAGGCTATTTTGCTGCCATCTGGCGTAATGGCAAGGCTTTTCTGGTCTACGCGGTCGGCAATTGTTGTTGCTTGCCAGTTCGTATAATCAATCTGGTAGAGTTCACCGCCAAAAGCACTATCACCAGCGACCAAGGCAAATGCTGGTTGATTGGGAATCGCATGTAGTTTGGTTTTTGCGCACGAATTTTTGGGACAGGCTAGGCTAAGTTTTAAACTGGCTTGGCCTGTATCATCAATTTCATGCAGCTCTAGCGCTGTGCGATCTGCATTCGTAATATTGACGATCATATTGGTTATGCTTTCAGTATTTGGGCTGCTAACGCTGGTGGCAATAGGCTGGGGAATTGTTGCGGTTGGCAGCACGGTTGCGGTTGGCAGTATGATTGCGGTTGGTGGCACGGTTGCAGTTGGTTGGGTTTGATGATTAGTGCATCCAACCAATAACGCGAACATGAATATCAAGGCATTACGACGCATAAAGACCTTTCCCTTCTATGTATGCTTGAGTCGTTTTAAAGCCTATTGAAACTGCTGCATCGATTGAATGATCTGCATCTGAGCCAATTCTGATAGACTACTGAAATCGTGTGTTTAGGGAATAGGAGTAGCAATGGTCAAGCGATTGCAGCATCAAGTTTTGAGTCAACGCGCCTTAAATCGGGCCTTGTTGGGGCGCCAACATTTGTTAGAGCGGGTGCGTGGTTCAGTGTTGGGCTTGATTGATCAGCTCGTTGGAATGCAAGCCCAAGCCCCAAATCCACCCTATGTTGGCTTGTGGTCACGCTTGCATGGCTTTGAGCAGCAGCAATTATCAACTCTGTTTGAACAGCGCCAAGTTGTGCGAATTGCTCTGATGCGTTCGACAATTCATTTGGTGAGTGCCAGCGATTGCCTTAACCTGCGGCCATTATTGCAGCCAGTTTTGGAGCGCGGCTTTCAATCGAATTTTGGCAAGCAACTGCCTGGCATCGACAAGGCAGCCCTGATTGAATTTGGAAGGCATTTGCTTGAAACTCAGCCGCAAACGTTTCAAGCGCTTGGTGGCTTGCTGCACGAGCGTTGGCCCGATTATCCGGCGGCAGCTTTGGCTCAAGCATTACGCACTTGGTTGGCGTTGGTGCAAGTGCCACCGCGTGGTTTATGGGCTACCAGCGGGCCAGCGGCGCATACTATCGCTGAGCAGTGGTTGGGCCAGCCTTTAGCAAGCGCACCAGATTTGGCCCAATTGGTGCGGCGCTACTTGGCGGCCTTTGGTCCAGCCAGTATCAACGATATGCAAGCATGGTCGGGGTTGACGCGTTTGGGCGTGGTTTTCAAGCAACTGCAAGCAGAATTGATCTGTTTCTGCGATGAGCAAGGCCGCGAATTGTACGATTTAGCTGCTGCGCCACGTCCCGACCCAGCAACGCCAGCGCCGCCAAGGCTACTGGCTGAATTTGACAATATTTTGCTAGCGCACGCTGATCGAACTAGAATTTTGAGCGAAGCCTATCGTCAACGCCTTTTTACTAGCAATGGCCTTATTCCCGGGGCGATTTTGGTTGATGGCTTTGTGGTAGGCATGTGGAAAATCAAACAGCCAGAATCAAGCCTGCACTTGCAGCTGTTCGAGCCAATTGCCAAGGCTGAACGCCAAGCGTTGGAGCACGAAGCAGCCAGTTTGCTACACTTTGCAACCAACAGCAATGAGCCGATTATTCAGTTTGCAGAACATAGAGCATAGCTGTTGGCGGATACCTTTGACGCAGAGCCGCAGAGTTAAGTTTTTGGGATTGATTATTAGTTAATCATGGCCTAACCAAAGAATAGGAGTAGCAACGAGCATGATCGTTAGGATGCTCGTAAGTTGGCGGTTGGATACTACCTTCAAATCCTTCCTCCTCACACACACTCTTTCTCTTCTACAGACGGCTCAATTGAGCCGTTTGTGGTTTTAGGCCAGTCGATTGATCTGCAAGTAGTGCATGCCACGTTTGAAGGCTTGCTCCAAGGTTGCCGCACTTTCGATTGTGCGCAGATCGATCTGCAAATTGACCAAGGTTTCGGCTATATCTGGACGAATGCCAGCCAAAATAACTTGTGCTCCCAATAAGCGCGCAGCTTGGGCCGCCTCAAGAATTGCGCGTGCCACAACATTATCGACGACGGGAACGCCAGTAATATCGAGAATCACGACTTTGGCGCGTTCTTGCTCAATGGCAATCAGCAGAGTGCTGCTAATATCGCCAGCGCGGTCAGCACTAAATTCACCAACCAAGGGCATTACGACCATATGTTTGGTAATTGGGATGCTGGGCATGCTCAAGCGGCGCACGGTGTCGAGCAAGCGTTCCTGGGCTTGATTTTGGGCTTGGACTTCGGCCAAAGCTGTGTGCAACTCGCTGGTACGGCTGACAACTTGGGCTTCTAGCTCCTCGTTGAGGTTGGCCAAGCGGGTTTGCGAGGCGTTTAAGCCGCTGGCCATGGTATTGAAGGCTCCTGCGAGGCTGGCTAGTTCGTCACGGGTATCGAGAATCACTGGCTCAAACGTGGTGGGATTTTGGCTAAATTCGGTTACGCCAGCGTAGAGTTTCTGAATCGGGCCAGCGATTCGTTTGCCAACATACCAGCCAACTGCAATTACAATTGGCGCTGCAATGAAGATCACAAGTAATAAACTTACTGCCAGCCTGCCGACATTGGCATAAATCACATCTAATGGCCGCTCAACCACCAAGATCCAATCAACTGGTTCGATTGCGCTGCGCACGCCAAGCACTTCTTCGCCAAAAACGCTTTGATAGGTTGCAACTGTGGTTGCTTGGCTTAAGAGTGGTAGGTCGCGCATGGTGGGGTGTTCAGCCAAAGCTTCAATTTTGGCAGCGCTGATCAAATTGCCTTGCTCGGTCAAAATTAAAATTCGCATTTCGGCAGCGGTCTCAATGCGGGTTGTGCTTGTCCAGATGCGTTGCATGCTAACTTCGGCAACCAAGAATAAAACTTGATTGCTTGAGCTAAGCAATTGGGTGGCAACCCGAAAACGCGGCACTTCTTGCGGTGCTAATTTACGGTCGATGCTCCCACTAAATGCTGCTGGATCGGTAAATGATACCCGTCGCGTGCTGAGATCGGTCAAGAGCTGTGAGCCATTCAACGAGTTTGGCAAGGTTGGTTCGCCAAATCGCGAGCTAGCAATCCGCCGTTGCCCATCAGCGCTATAAATTGCGACTTCAACAAAACTTGAACGAAACAGGCCAATTGTGGCAAGCTGTTGGGCGCTAATTGTTTGCGGATCAGATTCGCGGGCAATATTTTCGGCAATATCTTGGAGTTCAATTGTGGTGTTGAATAAAAAGCGCCGGAAATCTTCGGCAGCCAAATCGGTTAAGGCAATTTGTTGGCGCTCAGCCGATTCTTGCTCGGCGCGATAGCTAATCACCAACACCAATACCCAAACACTAAGCAATGGCAGCAATGCAGAGAGCGTAATGATCCACGTAACTCGACGACGAACACGTGCTCGCATAGTGTTTTCCTATCCATCAAGCCATAGCCAAATAGCCCATGGCCGATTCATCAAACACCATCCGCTGCCGTTGCCATCTCGACCCAGCTTGAGGCTTGCAACCAGTGGTGTTTTTTGAAGAATTCTCAGCATCTAGCTGAGCCAAAAGGTTGGTCTAGTGTAGCAGTAAATAGCCTAGCTAGCAATATAGCTAGGCTGGTAATTTTGGGCTTGCTAGCAAACACTTTTAGGGTTTGCGGGGCTTGATAGTGGCTGATTTTGGCTAATCGCAACAATTTCCCCGCGCCTGAATGTAGTAGGCGCGGGGATTGGGACTGAGGGAATTTGCTAAAGCTTATTCCTGCGGGCCAATTGGGCAATTGCGGTAGCGCTGGGCAAGTGCTTCTAATTCACTGGGCAAGCTTGGCAAACCATTATTGGCTACAATCTGTTGATACCAGCGGGCGCTGCGTTTGGGCGTGCGTTTTTGGGTTGCAAAATCGACTTCAATAATCCCAAAGCGCTCGTCGTAGCCCTCGGCCCATTCGTAGTTGTCGAGCATCGACCAAGCATAGTAGCCTTTGACGGGCACACCAGCATCGATTGCGTCGGCTACAGCTTCCAAGTGAGTATGCAGATAACTCAGTCGATCGCCATCATTCACTGAGCCATCTTTTGCGCGTTTGAGGTCGGCGAAGGCGCTGCCATTTTCGGTGATATAAATCGGCGTATCGCCATAATCGCGCTGCACTCGTTTGAGCAAATCGGCAAAGGCTGCGGGCACAACTTCCCAGCCGCGAAAACTGGTTTCGCCAATCGTTGGGCTATTGGTAAGCGCCAAAAATTTGCTTTCGTCTGCCGCCGAAATGCGATTCGGGAAGTAATAGTTAATCCCCAAGAAATCAATTGGCTGTTGGATGACGGCCAAATCGCCAGCCTGCACATAATCCATTTCAAGCCGATGATGTTGCGCGAACCATTCAACAATATCGGCGGGGTAGCTGCCACGGAAAATGGGGTCAAGGAACCAGCGATTGCCATAGCCATCGTTGCGCCATGCAGCGGCATGATCTTCTGGGGTATCGTGGGTTGGATAGGCAGGGGTCAAATTAAGCGTGATGCCAATTTGGCCTGCTACTTTATGGTCGCGGAATAATTGGGTTGCCAAGCCATGCGAATAGAGCAGGTGATGCGAGGCTTTGACGGCGCTGGGCAAATCTTTGATTCCAGGCGCATGGCGGCCTTGTAAGTGACCAACAAAGGCCGCAACCCACGGCTCGTTGTGGGTAATCCAGAACGGCACGCTCGCACCTAATTGGCGATACATAGCTTCTGCATATTCAGCAAAGCGCAAGGCCGTATCGCGATTCATCCAGCCGCCAGCATCTTGCAAGGCTTGGGGCAAATCCCAGTGGTAGAGCGTGGCCATTGGCGTAAGCTGGCGTTGATGCAGGCCTTCGATAATCCGTTTGTAAAAATCCAGCCCTGCTTGGTTGATTTTGCCTTTGCCTTCTGGGAAAATTCGTGGCCATGCAATCGAGAAACGATAACTGGCTAGCCCAAGCTCGCGCATCAAATCCAAATCTTCTGGGTAGCGATGATAGTGATCGCAGGCAATATCGCCAGTTTGGCCAAACTTGGTCTTGCCTGGCGTATGGCTAAATCTATCCCAAATTGATTCGCCACGGCCATCTTCGTGTACGGCCCCTTCAATTTGATATGCTGAGGTCGCAGTGCCCCAAAGAAAATCGCTAGGAAAATGCTTTTCAACAGTGGTCATCTGGTCTCCTTTGCCCATGAATTCGTGCAATGTTTGAAATCGGTCTCATGCTGCTTGGTTGCTGCAATCACAAAACCGCCTGTATTATACGGCTGAATCGTTGATTGAAATGAGCATGCTGATGGATGAGAATTTTATGCAGGCAGCGCTCGCACAAGCCAATTTGGCGCTTGGCCGCACGAGTCCCAATCCGGCGGTGGGCGCAGTGGTTGTGCAGGCTGGGCAGCTTGTTGGGCGTGGCCATACTCAACCGCCGGGCCAGGCCCATGCAGAAGTCATGGCCTTGCGCGAGGCTGGCGATCTGGCTCGTGGCGCAACGCTGTATGTTACGCTTGAGCCATGCACAATTTGGGGTCGCACGCCGCCATGCACCGATGCGATTATCGCCGCAGGCATTCGTGAGGTCGTGATTGCTGCGCGCGATCCCAACCCGCGTTTCGAGCACGATGCAGCGAGCGTGCTCCAAGCCGCAGGCATTCTGGTGCGCTTTGATCAGGCTGCTGAAGCTGCGGCCATCGCTCAAACCGAGGCCTTTCGGCATTGGATTGTGACTAAACAGCCGTTTGTAACGGTTAAATATGCCATGAGCCTTGATGGCAAAATTGCCACCCGCACAGGCGATGCGCGCTGGATTAGCGGCCCAGCCTCACGCCAAAAGGTGCATGAATTGCGTGACCAAACTGATGCGATTTTAGTTGGCATCAACACGGTACTTGCTGATGATCCGCTTCTGACGACGCGCTTGGCGCAGCATTGGCGACCAGTGCAACACCCGCTGCGGATTGTGCTCGATGCGCGAGGCCGTATGCCTGCGAGCGCGGCGATGTTGGCAGATCAAGTTCCTGGAACAACCATTATCGCTACAACCGCCGCTGCCAGTGCCGAATGGCGGGCCAGCATCAGCAACGCTGAAATTCTGGAGTTGCCAAGCAATTCTGAAGGGCGGGTTGCGCTTGATGCTTTGTTGCGTGAGCTAGGCCAGCGTGATATTAGTTCGTTGTTGGTTGAGGGCGGCGGCGAAACGATTGCCGCGTTTTTGGCGATGCAGGCAGTGCAGAAATTACAAGTTGTGATTGCGCCTAAAATTATTGGCGGCGTTGCGCCAAGCCCAGTTGGCGGCGTTGGTATTGCGCGCATGAATGAGGCCCAGTTGTGGCAATGGAGCGCAAGTGAACAAGTTGGGGCCGATATGTGGCTCACAGCCTATCCCAACCCGCAGGTATAGCAATGTAAACCTTGGAGCTATGATTTTCCTGTTGATACTTGTCCCTGCTCAACCTAGTCAGCATGTAACGCAATGTAAACCTTGGAGCTATGATTTTGCTGTGGCTGCTTGTCCCTGCTTAATCTAGCTCTAATGTAAATCAATGTTCACCTTGTGGGGGTCGAAAAATCACCCTGAGAATATGCCTAATCCTGCTAAAATAGACGAGGCCTAACATACAATAAAGGAACCATCATGCGGCTTAGTCAACGTTTTGCACTCTTAACCCTGCTGCTCTTTGAAGCGCTTATGAGCACGTTAGGTTTTGCCTATTTACTCTTTAATGGTGGTGAGCCTGAAGTATTAATTGGCTTAGGGATCTTGCCAATCGTAACCTTGGGTTTGGCCTATGGGGCGTGGCGCAATTGGGCGTGGGTGCCGTTGGTCAGCCTCGTGGTGGCAACCGCAATAACGGTTTTATTGCTGATTGATCCGGCCAAGGATATTTATTTCTCGCCAGTGTTGCTGGCCCCGATGGCAATTGCCTTTGTGATTACCGATTCGCGCACGACGATTCTCACGGCGCTGGCAGCGATGCTAGTCACATGGGTGCGGGCCGATAGTGATACGCCGTATCTTAAAGTTGATTATGCAATTTGTTATGCCTTTATTGCTGGCTGCTTGTGGCTGGGGCGCTTGATTTTGGAGCAAACCCAGCGCGCCAACAGCGAGGCCTTGGTCTTGGCCCAAACTGCGCATGGCTCGGCCCAGCGTTATGCCCAAGAAGCAGAAGATCGGGCTAATCATTTAGCAGCTCAATCGGCGGAGCAACAACGCTTGTTGGCAACCGTTGCCGCGCTCGAAACCCCGATTGTTGAAGTCGACGAGCATGTATTGCTTGCGCCAATCATTGGCTATGTTGATGCGCAACGGGCGGCCCAATTGACCGATCGGATTTTGGCGGCAGTCAATCAAGGCCACGCCAAAGCGATTATTCTGGATATTACGAGCTTGAGCGAGGTCAATGAACAAACTGCCCAACAATTGCTGCGCTTGGCCAGCGCCATTCGCTTATTGGGCAGTTCGGTGATTCTGAGTGGCATTAGCGCTGATTTGGCGACAACCCTTGTGCGCCAACGGATCGATTTGGGACTGGTGCGAACTGCGCCAACGCCGTATGCCGCCTTGCAAATTGCCGCCAAACTTTAAAGCTTGCCCAGTTGAAACAGGTCGCGGATGCGCAGGCTTTGGCGATAGCGCAACAAGCCAATGCGCACGACGCGCCCAGCAAAACGGGTGATTAACGCTGCCATCAGCCACAACCAAAGCACGGTTGCAATTTGCTGCCAAACTGGCACGCTGCCGCTCATCACCCGTTGTAGCAGGGTAATCGGCGCGGTATAGGGAAAGATATTAAAGCCTAGCGCCAAACCGCCATTTGGATTATTGCTCAGTACCGCGATAAACCACAATGGCATTGTACACAAGAGCGTCACGATGCCGGTTAGTTGCTGGCCTTGCTGCGCGCTGGTAACTGCGGCACCGATTGCGCTAAGGGTGGCGGCAATAATAAAGTAGCTTGGGAAAAACAGCATAAACGCCAGCACGATTACACCAATGCTAATGCCTTGCTCGCCAATCAGATCGAATTGGGCGGCTGCAAAGCCCAATAACACCAAGCCGCCGCTGGCCCAGATGCTTAATTGGGTCAGCGCCAAAGCTCCTAAGCCCAAAATCTTGCCAGTCATAATTTGGTAAGTCGAGAGCGAACTGGCCAGAATTTCCATAATTCGCTGCTCTTTTTCTTCGATCAAGGCCATCATCAGGTACGAGCCACTGCCGAAGGTCGAGCCAAGCAACAAAATTCCAAAGAAAATCGGCACGGCAATCGATAAGCCAGAGCGGCGCGCCTCTTCTGGTGGTGCATCGAGCACAATGCTATCGAGTTTGCGAATTGGCTGAAACACCACATCTGGCTCGTCGCGCAATTGGGCTGCCAGCACGGCCTTTAAAAACCCACTAAACTGGCTTTCGGCCAGTTGCGGTAAAGCTTCGAGCGCATAGCCTTCAATTGTGCCTTTGGCCAAAAAATCGCTGGGCACCACAAAGGCAGCATCGATCGATGCTGCTTGGAGCGCAGTTTTGGCTTCATCTAAGCTGGCATATTGGCGCAGTTGCACATCGCCCAAGTTGCTGCGCCAGGCAATCTCTGGCTGCAAGCCCGTAGTTAAACCACTTTGGTCGACATACCCAATTGCCTTAACTTGCGACGAGAGCAGCAACACAACCACAACCACAACAAACAGGAGCACTAACATAATCGGCATGCCAAAGGTGGAGATCAAAAAACCGCGACGGCGCAGATGGGTCAAATATTCATGGCGGGCAATTGTCCAGATTTTGCTCATCGCAATCCCTTATTCTTGTGCCAAGGCGGCGGCAGCTTCATCATCAATGCTCAAGCTTTGTTGCATTGGCTTATAAAACGTCGTTTCGACCTCGGGCCATAACTCTTGCGGCACAAGCCACGATTGCAACATAATGCTGCCGCCTGTGGTTTGGCTTAGCTCAAAACGTACATACATTGGCTGGGCATTCAAAGTTGCCGTGCCTTCTAAGCGATACGTTGCACCTTCGCTGGCACTATTCAATTGCACATCGCGAGTGAGATAGGTTGCGAAGGTCTGCGATTTCACCATTTCGACAATCTCGGCTGCTTTGGTTGAATCAAGCTGGGTTGCTTGCCAACTAAACGAGATCGTTACTACAACACTGGCATTGTAGGCAAAACTGCTAATTCCAATGCCATTTTTAAGCGCTTCAGTGCGCCAATTACTTGGCACATCAAGCGCAAAAACGCCACGTGGATCGCGATAGGTGCTGAATGTTAATGAAACTGGTGCGGTCGCCGTGGGCGCGCTGGTTGGCGTTATGGTTGCTAGCGCAATAGTAGTACCTTGGTTGGTTAGCGCAGTAGGTGCGATAGTTGCAAAGCTCACCGTCGTTGGCGTATCTTTTTGTTCGGCACAGCCAACCAAACTTGCAACGATAGCAAGCACGATGATTAACCTTCCCATACAGTTTGCCCCTCAATAATCGTCTGCGCAACCTGAACCTTTGCCAATTGCTGCGGCGCAACTTGAGCTAAATCCTCTTCAAGAATCACCAAATCGGCAAGCTTGCCAACGCCTAAACTGCCCTTGATTGCTTGCTCGCCTGAGGTGATTGCAGGCCCAACTGTATAGGCCCACAAGGCTTCTTCAAGGCTCAAACGTTGTTCAGGATACCAACCACCATCCGGTGATCCATCTGGGCGTTGGCGAGTCACAGCGGCATGGATTCCCGCCCATGGGTCCCATGATTCAACTGGGGCATCGGAGCCAAAGGCCAAAATTGCGCCGCTGGCCTGCAAACTGCGCCAAGCATAAGCCGATTGCGCCCGCTGGCCCCAAAAACGATCAGCCACGCTAATATCGCTGGTCGCATGAATTGGCTGCATCGAGGCAATTACCCCCAACTGGCCAAAGCGCCGAATATCAGCAGGGTGTAATAATTGGGCATGTTCAATCCGATTGGGAACGCGAGCCGCGAGTGCACCCTTGCCAAGGCTTGGCTGCAAGCTTTCAGGATTGGCTTTGAGCGCCGCCTCAATTGCATCGAGCACCGTGCGATTGGCAGCATCGCCGATGGCATGCATAATCACGCTAATATCATTGGCAAGCGCCCGATCGATCGTGGCAAAAAGATCTTCACGGTCGTGCATCGGAATGCCATAGGGATGCGGGGCGTTGGCTGGTAAATTATCAAATGGCTCAAGCATGTGCGCCGTGGCTGAGCCAAGCGAGCCATCGCTAAATATTTTCAAGTTGCCAAAACGTAACCAAGCATCGCCCAAGCCCGATTTAAGCCCCATTGCAACAGCATGCTCAAGCAAATCCATACGCAAGTGGTGCAAAATGCGCATTTCGAGCGCGCCGCGTCCATAGAGCGTTTGCACCGCAGCAAAACAATCTGGGCCTTCAGGCACATGGATACTGGTAATGCCGCGTTGGTGCATCCGTTTGATAAAGGCTTGAATGCTGGTCTCTTTTTGGGCAGCGCTTGGCTCGGGAATGCAGGCCTTGACCGCCAATTGACCATTTTCAAACAGCATGCCGTTTGGCTCGCCAGTAGCATCACGGCCAATGCTCCCGCCATCAGGATCGCTGCTAAATTTGCTGATGTTGGCACAGTTAAGGGCTGCGTTATTGACCCACGCCGAGTGCAAATCCTTGCGGGTAATAAAGGCCGGACGCCCACCAGTTACCTGATCAAGCTCGCTGGCGGTTGGCCAATCGCGCTGCCACAGGCTATGATCCCAGCCAGAGCCAAGTACCCATGCATCGGCTGGCAAGCGTTCGGCGTGCTGACGAATAATCTCAAGCGCGTGATCAAACGACGCTACTTCTTGCAAGTCAATTTGATCGGCCAGCAGGGCGCTCCAAAGCAAGTGAATATGCGCATCGCAAATACCAGGAACGACGCTGCGCCCAGCCAAATCGATATACTCATAATCGGCGTGAAGTGCAGCCCGAACCTCGGCGTTAGTGCCAACCGTCACGACCTTGCCATCACGCAAAGCAATGGCCTCGGCCACGCCCACTGTTGGGTCGAGTGTCCAAATTGCGCCCCCAGCTATCAAACGATCACGGGCCATGGTTGTTCTCCCAGTAACATAGACTGCTATCTATTGTAACAAAAACATGGCATATATCCTGCTTATAGGGTTGTAGGATTTTATTTGATTATAAGGAGGACTATCATGGTTCGACATAAAAAGAGTGCTTTGGCGGCGTTGGCATTGGCAGGTTTGGCCTATTTCTTCAAACGCCGTTCTGCGCGCTAGGGATTGGGTATCCCAAGCAATTTGATGCTGCTTGCCGAGGATCGCGCTGTCTCGTGATATGATGAAGCAAGCATAATCGAATACTTGTTCAGCATTCCTATGAGTGTTGAATGAATGATGCGGGCGGCCTTCGGGCGGCTCGCATCGTGATACCTGATGGAGGCATGAATGAGCCAGAGTCGCAAAAGTCGTATTGCTTATTCAGCCGGTGGTGTTTGCTATCGCTGGATGGATGATGTGCCAGAGGTTGTACTGATTGCGACGCACAACAGCACGCGCTGGGGTTTGCCAAAAGGCCATCGTGAAGGCCGCGAGACCTTTGCCCAAGCAGCCCGTCGTGAAATTAACGAAGAAACTGGCTTACGGGGCGAAATTGTCTGCTCGCTTTCGGCAATTCAATATTGGTTTCGGGTTGAGAGCCATTTTGTGCATAAATGGGTTGAGTTTTTTCTGTTTCGTTGTACAGGCGGTTGCCTCAAACCGCAACTTTCAGAAATCGACGATGCTCAGTGGTTTTTATTGCCCGATGCCCTCGAGCAGATCAGTTTTCCGCGTGAGCGTAGTGTGCTTGAAGTCGTCAATACAATCTGGCGTTCGAATCGCTTAGTCTAGCTTCGGCAAGGGCTTGAGCCACATCACGCTGGGCAATACACGCCCCATTTTTTGGGCCAATGGCAAGCCAACCACACTCACGGTTGCTAGCCAGATCAGCTGCATCCACAGCATGCTGAGATACCAGCCAACGCAAATGCCATACAGCAAACAGAGCCCACGTGGCAATTCCTTGCGCAGGCTGGTAACCAGCCCCTCGGTGTGGGGCATGCTCAAAAAGGTAATCGTTGGCAAATAGTTCAGCATGGGCTGGCTAATATTTAATCCAAACAACCCACAAAGCCAAGTTGCTGCCAACCACATTTGGCTACTCCAGAAGCCAATAAACACAAAATAAATCGCTTGCATCAAGAAATTTGGGTCTTTGATATTGGCGCGTAATTGCTCAATGAGTGGTAATTGGTAGTTGATTTGCGGGTGGCTGATTGGCTGGACTCGTGCCGCAGCCGCAAGCGCTGGCTGAGGCGCTGCTTGCATAAACAACGGCATTGGGGGCAGGCGATCCATCGGCATGGTTGGTGGAGCCGCATACATTGCCTCAAGGTCTACGCCACACTGTAAACAATAGCGCACATTGAGATTAACTGGTTGACCACACTCAAAACATTCCATAGCCCGATCCTTTCGGCAATTCCAATTCCGAGTTTTGTTGCAATTGTGCTGAAGTTCATAGGTTGCTAATAGTGCTATGACGTATGGTACGCGAGCGATTGTTGCATTGCAAGATCATAATTAACAGCGTTGTGTTAACTTTTGTGGCTGCTCTAGGCAGTTTTTAACTCGAGGGATCAGGGACGAGGGAGAGCGAAACCGCGAAGCATGCGAAGATCGCGAAGGTTAAGTTTTGAGCCACGAATTCCTCGAATGATATTGTGTTAGCCACAGATTTATTTCTCGCCAGCCAATAGCCATATTTCTCTGCGCCGCTGCGTTAACAAATTGCTCCACGAGGCTTGAAACCGCGAAGAACACGAAGATCGCGAAGGTGAATTTTTTAGCCACAGATTGGCACAGATGATTATGATTATGTTCTTCCTAACCCAATGCTCATAGCCAACAGCCCTCACTACTCTGCGCCGCTGCGTTAACAAATTGCTCCACGAGGCTTGAAACCGCGAAGAACACGAAGATCGCGAAGGTGAATTTTTTAGCCACAGATTGGCACAGATGATTATGATTATGTTCTTCCTAACCCAATGCTCATAGCCAACAGCCCTCACTACTCTGCGCCGCTGCGTTAACAAATTGCTCCACAAGGCTTGAAATCGCGCAGGACGGGCAGGCCACGAAGAATGTTTCTAGCCACAGATTGGCACAGATTTTCCTGATTAGGCTTCCGATTGCTCAAATCCTCCAGCAAAAGCCCCTGACCCGTAGCCCTATGCTGCCTTTTGATTTTTGCCTTTTGATTTGCCCTATGCTCTTACATTTTATCCCTCATCCTTCATCCTTTTTGGTTTGCTTCCCATTCCGAGCGCAACATGCCCATTTGCAGCACATCGACATACTGACCATTGTTGAACACATGCTCGCGCAAACGTCCTTCGTGCACAAAGCCACATTTTTCATACGCAGCGATTGCGCGGGGATTATTGCTATCGGTCATCAGCCAGATGCGGCGATAATTTTGAACGCGAAAAGCCCAGCGCAACAAAACCTGAATCGCATCGCTGCCATAGCCTTTGCCAACATAGTCGGGGTGATAGACCGCGACGCCAAATTCGCTGGTGCGGCTTAGTTGATCGGTGTGGTGTAAGCCAATTGAGCCAATCACCACGCCCTCAACCTCGATCACAAACCACAATTTTTCGGTAATTTCAAGGTGTTTTTCAAAGCGTTTTTCGAAGCTCGCCAAAGGCATGGGCGACCACGTGCCGTTGCCATGGATCACCAGTTCAACATTCTTTTCTAGTTCGTACAAGGCTTTGCTATCTTCACGCTCGATTGGGCGTAGGGTTACGAGTTTGCCTTTTAGCACAGCTAGGCTCCTTTCTGATTGATCCACGAAGCGCACGAAGGGCTATGGGCTTTTGGCTTTTGGAATCAGTGCCATACCACCAAATGTTCTGCTAGCCCAAAGCCTCAATTCTCTGCGTCTCTGCGTTAACAAATCACTCCACGAGGCTTGAAACCGCGAAGAGCGCGAAGAACATGAAGGCTATGGGCTTTTGGCTATAGGCTATGAGCTTTTGCCTTCTGCCTTTTGATTTTTGCCTTTTGCTTTGTTCTATGCTCTTTGTTCTATGCCCTGCTTCGTTTCCCATTCCGAGCGCAACATACCCATTTGAATGAGATCGACAAAGCGGCCATTTTCAAATACATGCTCGCGCAAACGGCCTTCGTGCACAAAGCCACATTTTTCATAAGCGGCGATAGCGCGGGCATTGTTGCTGCCAGTCGTCAGCCAGATGCGGCGATAATTTTGAATGCGGAAGGCCCAGCGCAACAAAACTTGAATTGCATCGCTGCCGTAGCCTTTGCCAACATAATCGGGGTGATAAATCCCAATCCCGAATTCGCTGCATTGCGCAACCCGATCACCATGATGGAGGCCAATCGAGCCAATCACGACCCCATCAACTTCAATAATAAATTGATTTTTTTCTGAGCCTTCGATGTATTTGTCGAAGCGTTTTTCGAAGCTGGCCAATGGGGTTGGCGACCATGTGCCATTTCCATAGATCACCAGTTCGACATTTTTCTCTAGTTCGTATAATGCTTTGCTATCTTCACGTTCGATCGCGCGGAGGGTGACTAATTTACCTTTTAGCACGCTGATTACTCCTTCTAGGCTAAAGCTTGGGCTAGTATAGGCCCGATTCCGCAGCTGCCTATCCATCAGAAGGTTGATTAAAGCCTCAGGCTTGCTACCGACAAGCCACATGAGCATATTTAATAATGAGAATAATAAATATTTTTTAATAAATCTCTTGACTTTAGTTGCTGGCCTATGCTAGATTGCTTACTAAGTTCATTGGAATAACTTTCCAGCAACTTGGAGGTAGGTAATGAATAACGATAAACGCTCTTTTTTCGGTTCTCGCTTAATGTTGCGGGTCATTTTGATTTTGGCCATCTGTGCAGTTGTTGTGCCGCTCTTTACCAGCAAGGCATCGTATGCAGCTGCAACGCCACGCCGGCCTTTTCCGCAGCATACCCAATATGCAAGCGGCACGATTAAGCCCAATCATCGCACCCAAGCCCAACTTGATAGCGATGTTAAAGCCTTTTACGATGTCTGGAAAAGCCGCTATGTGGTGCGAGCTGGCACGAGTAGCGCTGGCAATCCCTACTATCGGATCAGCTTTGGCAGCAGCGCGCCCAACGTGACAGTTTCTGAAGGTCAAGGCTATGGCATGGTCATTATGGCCTTGATGGCTGGCTATGATCCCGAAGCGCAAACTATTTTTGATGGCTTATGGGAATTTTCGCGTACTAATCCAAGCAACATCGATTCGCGCTTGATGGGCTGGCGGATTCCTAGCGATGGCTCTGGCAACGATAGTGCTTTCGATGGCGATGCTGATATTGGCTATGGCCTGATTTTGGCTGATGCCCAGTGGGGGAGCAGTGGTCGTATCAATTATGCCAGCGCAGCCAACACTGTTTTAGCAGGCGTTTTAGAATCGACAATTGGCCCAAGCAGCCGCTTGCCAATGTTGGGCGATTGGGTTTCGCCAAATGGCAGCCCTCATAGCCAATACACGCCTCGGCCTTCTGATTTTATGCCCAGCCACTTTCGCGATTATCGGGCTTTCACTGGCAATGCCACATGGGATACAGTGCTGAGCAAAACTCAAGGCGTTGTTGATAGTATTCAAGCCCAATATAGCCTCAATACTGGCTTGCTGCCCGATTTTGTGGTACAGGCCAACACTACGCCCAAGCCATCGCCTGCCAACTTCTTGGAAAGTGAAAATGATGGTAATTACTACTACAATTCAGGCCGCGTGCCTTGGCGCTTAGGCGCCGATGCAGTGCTTTTTGGCGATGCTGCTTCATTACGCCAAGCTCAAAAAATCTCACGCTGGATTGAGCAAGCGACTGGTGGAACAGCAACCAATATTCGGGCTGGTTATACGCTCAATGGCACGGCCTTGCCCGATAGTGGCTATTTCAGCACCTTCTTTGCAGCGCCATTTGGGGTGGCAGCGATGACCGTGCCGACCAGCCAGCAATGGCTTAATCGGGTGTATGATGCAGTACGTAGCAATCACCAAGATTATTTTGAAGATACAGTGACCTTGCAATGTTTGCTGCTCATGTCGGGCAATTATTGGTCGCCAAGCCGTACTGGAGTTAGCCCAACCGCCACCCCGCGCCCTGCGACGGCAACGCCACGACCAGCAACCGCCACCCCGCGCCCTGCAACAGCAACCCCACGGCCAGCAACGGCAACTCCAGTATCAGCGACAGCAACGCCACGGCCTGCCACCGCCACGCCACGGCCAGCAACGGCAACGCCAGTGCCAGCGACAGCTACCCCAAGCGGCGTTCCAGCTTGGAATGGCAACATGCAGGCTTATGCAGTAGGCCAACGAGTGAGCTACAACGGGCGCATCTATCGCTGTTTGCAAGCCCATACTTCACTATCAACATGGACACCTGAGGCGGTGCCAGCCTTGTGGCAAGCTGAATAAGATCCACAATGCAACTTGAATCGGTCACAATTTGCCCCTCGTCTACTCAACGCAGGCGAGGGGCTTTTCGTTTAAAAAATCTAGTAGCTTAGAAGGCAGTTATTCGCCCAAAACAGTTTCAATTGCCGTTAATTCCTCTGTGCTGAAGTTCAACCCAGTTAAGGCTGCAAGTGCATCGTCGATTTGGGCGATTCTGCTAGCTCCAATTAGCACCGAGGTCATGGTTGGGTGGCATAGCACCCATGCCAAGGCCATTTGGGCGAGCGTTTGGCCTCGGTTTTGAGCCAAATCATTCAATTTAGCCACTTTGGCCAAGGCACTATCGGTAATATGGGCTGGCTTGAGAAAACCGTGGGCTTTGGCTGCCCGCGAATCACCTGGAATGCCTTGCAAATAGCGATCAGTCAACAATCCTTGGGCCAATGGCGAAAAAGCAATACAGCCAATGCCTTGATCGGCCAAGGTTGCCAACAACCCATCTTCAACCCAACGATTAAACATATTGTACGATGGCTGGTGAATCATGCAGGGTGTGCCTAATTGGCGCAAGATTGCACTGGCGGCGGCGGTTTGCTCAGCTGAATAATTCGAAAGCCCCACATACAGCGCCTTGCCACTGCGCACAATCTGGTCGAGCGCTTGCATGGTTTCTTCGAGCGGGGTTTCTGGGTCTGGGCGATGATGATAGAAAATATCAACATACTCCAAGCCCATGCGCTTCAAGCTTTGGTCGAGGCTCGAAACTAGATATTTGCGCGAACCCCAATCGCCATACGGGCCAGCCCACATATAATAGCCAGCTTTGGTCGAAATCACGATTTCGTCGCGATAAGGCTTGAGATCGTGTTTGAGCATACGGCCAAAATTCTCTTCAGCCGAGCCTGGTGGCGGCCCGTAGTTATTGGCCAAATCAAAATGGGTAATGCCATGATCAAAGGCATGTAGCACCATCGAGCGGGCATTTTCATACACATCAACGCCGCCAAAATTGTGCCACAGCCCCAACGCCACCGCCGATAATTTTAGGCCGTTTTTGCCACTGCGATTGTAGCGCATCGTCGTATAGCGGCTATCCTTGGCTTGATAATTCATCCACATCAACCCCATTGGCCTGCTGGCGTGCAACAGACAAAGAATCCTTCCCGATTATAGCACGCTGGTTTTAGTGGATTTTGATGCTAGCATCAGCTTCGCATCATTCATTCAGCCCCAAATCCTGCGACGATTACAGCATCAACAATCAACTGGAATTTGGAGAGAATGTATGCGCTACCAGCGTTGGTTTATTGGTCTGTTCGCGCTTGGGCTTGTAGGCTGTAGCAACCCATTGCAAATTGGCATGACCCCAAGCGTGATTCCGTTTCCGACTGCTACGCCCGAACCAAGCGTAATTCCGTTTCCAACCGCTACGCCAGAACCATCGGTTAAGCCCTTATCGCTGGCAACTGCTTCGCCATTCGTGCCAACCGAGGTTGTTTTGGCAACCCAAACGGTTCCAACCGAAATAGCCTTGGCAACCCAAACGGTCTCAACGCCAGAATTGCCAACAACACCCGAACTTCCAACAATCGATCAACTGCCGCTGGCGGAATGTCAGCAAGCGCTTCAAGCCAAGGCCACTGACTATGTTTTGATCGAGTTTTCGCCCGAGCTTATGCGCTTAACTCCGCTAAGTAAAAACGCATGGGAACTGGTTTCCACCGTTACGGCGCGTTTTAACAATCCTGGTGGCAACGCCACTTTTGAACTCCTTTGGTCGTGCACAGTAAGCCTTGATGCTGCCCAACAATGGTCAATTAACGATATCTATTACACCAGCGAATGGTAATTGCTTGACAAATTCAACCCCTTTCTCTATACTTATCGGTATAGAGAAAGGCTCTTATGGATAATCGAGCTAAGCTGCTTGAACAAGCGCTGCATTTATTTGCCCAACGTGGCTACGATGCAATCGGTGTGCAAGAAATTGTTGAGCAAGCAGGGGTTACCAAACCAACCCTCTATCATTATTTTGGCAGCAAACGGGGCCTGCTAGAGGCATTGATCAACGAGCGGCTCCAGCCATTAATTGATCGCTTAGCCCACGCTACGAGCCATGCCAACGATGTGCCCGCAAGTTTGGCAGCGATTTTTCAGCTTTATTTTGATTTTGCGCAAGCAGAACCATTGCTTTATCACATGCAATTGGCGATGTGGTTTAGTTTGCCTGATAACGAAGCCTTTCAGATTGTTGCGGTCAGTTCAGCGCAACAACAGGCCTTGCTCGAAAGTTTTTTTGTGCGCGCAAGCAGCTTTCATGGCAACATGCGCGGTCGGCAACGGGTCTATGCAGCAACCTTGCTGGGCACAATCAATACCTACATTGGTTTATGGTTGAGTGGCGCAATTCAGGCAACGCCGCAACTTATCCATCAAGCTGTGCAGCAATTTTCATATGGCATTTATTCCTAATTTTTTAGCTAATTTACTATACCGAACGGTATAAAGGAGACTGTATGCACCCATGGGCCAACGACGCACAAGCCTATCATATGTATCCCTTGGGGCTGTGTGGCGCACCAACCAACAACGATCAAACCAGCCAGCCAGTTGCGCGGCTAAATCAATTACATGGCTGGATTGAGCATCTGCAAAGCTTGGGCATCAATCTGCTGTATCTTGGGCCAGTCTTCGAATCCAGCGCCCACGGCTACGATACGATCGATTATTTCAGTGTCGATCGGCGGCTGGGCACGAACGCCGATCTGCAACAGCTAATTGCTGCTTTGCACGCTGCTGGCATTCGCGTACTGCTTGATGGAGTTTTTAATCATGTTGGCCGCGATTTTTGGGCCTTTCGCGATCTGCAAGCCCATGGCCACAATTCAGCCTATGCCGCTTGGTTTGCTGGCTTAGATTTCAACCAGCGCAGCCCTTATGGCGATGGCTTTAGCTATCAAGGCTGGCATGGTCACTACGATTTAGTTAAGTTGAATTTACATAATTCTAATGTGCGGACATATCTTTTTCAAGCAGTCAATGTGTGGGTTGAACAATTTGCGATTGATGGTTTGCGGCTTGATGCTGCCGATCAGATCGAGCATGGCTTTTTGGCCGAACTCGCAGGCCATTGCAAAAGCCTGCGCAGTGATTTTCTGCTGATTGGCGAAGTTGTGCATGGCGATTATCGTCAGTGGACGAATGCAGGCATGCTCGATAGCGTGACCAACTATGAAGCCTACAAGGGCCTCTATTCTAGCCTGAATGATTGCAACTATTTTGAAATTGCTTACAGCCTTAATCGCCAATTTGGCGCTGGCGGTATCTATCGGGCTACGCCGTTGTATAACTTTGTTGATAATCATGATGTCGATCGCATTGCTAGCACATTACATAATCATGCGCAGCTGTATCCATTGCATTTGTTGCTCTACACGATGCCTGGGCTTCCCTCGTTGTATTATGGCAGCGAATGGGCTTTGCTTGGCCAAAAAACTGCTAGCAGCGATCAGGCTTTGCGGCCTGCTTTGCCCCAACCAGCTTTGGTGCAGGCGAATCAACCTGATTTGGTAGCAGCAATTCGGCGCTTTAGCCAACTGCGCCACGACTATTCAGCGCTGCGCCATGGCGAATATGCCCAATTGTATGTGCAGGCTGAGCAACTGGTGTTTGTGCGCTGGACGAAGGAACAAACGCTTGTGGTGGCCTTGAATGCGGCTAGTACAGCCCAAAGTTGTCAATTTACGGTACCCTTTGGCGAAGGCAGTGTGCTTGAAGATCGCTTGAATGGAGGCGAAACGCGGGTGCTGCATGGGCAACTTCAGCTGGAGCTTGCCCCAACGTGGGGCCAAGTTTGGCAGTTAGTTAATTGATTGACTTATGCTCGTTTTCGTGGGCTTAAAAGCGTATAATCGCCTCACCCCAACCCCTCGCCAGCAATATCAGCGAGGGGCTTTTTGTCATGATTTTGGCCTAATTCCTTAACGTTCGAATCGTATGCTGCTTGGCTCATGCTGCTGGTGCTGGGGCTGCTGCAAGCTTAATCATCTTACTCGTAACGATTTTTCATGGCGCGCTCGATTTGACGTTTTGCATCGCGATCGGCGATAGAATTTCGCTTATCGTAGAGTTTTTTACCTTGGGCAACTCCAAGCTCAACTTTTGCCAAACGACCACGCATATAAATCTTGAGCGGCACTAAGGTCAAGCCTTTGGTTGCCAAAGTTTGGTGGAGCTTCAAAATTTGGCGGCGGTGTAAGAGTAGCTTGCGTGGGCGCATTGGCTCATGGTTAAACAACTCGCCAGTTTCTGCGTAGGGCGCAATATGGGCATCATAGAGCCAAATTTCGCCATTTTGCACCCGGGCATAGGAGCCACGCAATTGAACTTGACCGCGCCGAATTGACTTAATTTCAGTCCCGCGTAAGACAATTCCTGCTTCATAAGTATCTTGAATAAAATAATCATGGCGCGCTTTGCGATTATCACCCATGACTTCAATCGAATCTTTACTCTCTTTAGCCACGCTTCGTTCCTCCAAAAAACCAAATTGGGTAGGACAGTCTGCCCTACCCTAGAGCGATCTGTGAAAGTGGGTTATTTCTTTTTTTCGCTGGGCAAAAAGCGCGTCAAGTTGGTGCCACACTCTGGGCATTTGCCTTTGGCTGCGCGGCGCCCGTTTTCCATCTGAATCACTTCAGCATTGTCCACGGTGCGTTTTTGCTTACATTTGACACAGTATGCTTCAACCGTCATCGGTTGTACCTCCTAGCAACTAAGGAACGAATTGAGCGTTACTATATCACGAACGATGCCAGTACACTAGCCAAAAGGCATCCCTACTACGGGTGATTTAAGGCTTGTTTAGGCGCTAAAAAGCGTTGGGCAACGTCGCGGGCAGCTTCAGCGAAGCTACTAGTACTGCTAGCATACAAAACTGAGCGCGAAAGGTTGATAATAGCCTGCTCGCCAGCCGCCGCCAGGACTGCCCCAATATCGCCACCTTGGCTACCAACGCCGGGCACCAATAACGGCAATTCGGGGTAGCGCTGATGAATTGTGGCAATCTCGCTGGGATAGGTTGCGCCAACCACCAGCCCACAGTTTTGGTTGCCATTCCAGCGTTCAGCCACCAGCTCGGCAATTTTCAAAAATAACGGCTCGCCATTCGCCAAGGCCAAATTTTGCACATCATCGCCGCCAGGGTTCGAGGTGCGACATAAGATAAAACAGGTTTTATCGGCGCGCTCCAAAAATGGTTGTAATGAATCGTAGCCCATATACGGGCTAAGCGTAATTGCATCAACCCCAAGTTCGTCGAAGGCGGCGCTGGCATAGGCTTTGGCCGTCGAGCCAATATCGCCGCGTTTGGCATCGAGAATAATCGGCAGATGGCCTGGAATGCTGGCGATTGTTTGCTTTAGTGCTTGCCAGCCTGCGCTGCCCAAGGCCTCGTAGAAGGCAATATTTGGCTTATAGGCACACACAAGATCGCTGGTTGCTTCGATAATTGCCTGGTTGAATTGGACAATTCCTGCTGCGTCACGGGTCAGATGTTCCGGCAAACGAGCTAAATCGGGGTCAAGCCCAATACACAGGGTTGAACGATTGCTAGCCGCCGCTGCCCGGAATTTTTGCATAACCATGGGTTTGCTCCCACTAAATTGCTGCCCGTACCTTATGATACTCGGATTTTGCCAAAACCCCGCAACTTGGGAATAAACCGATCCCCAACCCCCAACAACCGATCCCCAATTACCTTATTGAACCCGCGCTGCTGGCAATGAGCAATAGAAGGTCGTGCCATGGTGTAATTGCGATTCAACCCACATTTTGCCGCCATGTTGGGCCATAATTGCTGCGCTAATGTATAAGCCTAAGCCTGAGCCGCTGGCGACCGTCGAGCCTTGGCCGCGGTAAAAGCGCTCGAAAATATAGCCCAGTTCATGGCTTGGAATGCCCATGCCATGATCGCTGACGCTGAGCACAACTGCTTGCTCTAGCTCACTTTCGCTGCTGATGCTGGCATTCGTGGGCATTGGCGCTTGATCTGCTGGCATAATTCGTAGCGTAATCGTGCCGCCATTCGGCGAATAACGAATCGCATTGATTAATAGATTGGTTAGCACTTGACGTAAGCGTTGTTGATCGGCGGCTAGCTCACAGTGATCAAGGTTGCTTTCAAATTTAATCGTATGTTGTTGCGATAAACCTTGGGCTGCTTCAACTTCATCTGCTGCCAATTGGACCAGATCGACGTTTTGCATAAACAGGCGAAAAGTGCCTTGCTCTAAGCGACTCACATCAACCATGTCTTCGATCAATTGCAATGCTTGCTGCGATTTGGTGGCAATCGTCGTGAAGGCCTTTTCGCTATAAGTTTGGTCGCCACGGCGAAGCTTGCGCATAGCCAGCTGAGTTGTGCCAATCACTGTTGTCAAGGCATTTTTAAGATCATGGGCCACTGAAGCGATAAAGTTACTGCGCTCATCCTCGCTGATGCGGCGGCGTTCGGCCTGCACAACCTCTTCGAGCAGGTTCTCGTTTTTCAAGGCATAGCCGAGGCGCACTCCAATAAAGTTGAGAAAATTCAAGGCATCGTCGTCAAACTGTGTATCTTCAAGGCTGGCAAGCACAATCACGCCCAGTCGTTCGTGGGTGTCGTGAATTGGGACAATCAGCACATGCTGCACACCAAGTTGCGCGAGTTCAGGCCAATTTTCAGCGGTTAATGCTAGACGTTGAACGTGGCCACTCTGATAGCACTCATGCAGCAAGGCATTACTGGCCAAGGGAATATGATCCAGCCCTTGCTCGCGAACTTGCAGCGCCAAGGGAGTTTCGCTCATGCCCAAGGTCACAAATTCTTCGGTTTCAGGGCTTGGAATATAAATTAAGGCCAAATCTGCATTGCCAATTTCGCACAATTGTTGGGCGATAGTATGGGCTAAATCACCTAGCGATGGTTGTTGGCTAATGCCCGAAATCGTGCGCAACAAGGCAATAAATTGCGAGCGCCGTTGATGACGCAGCCAAAACTGACCCCGTTCTAAAGCGAGGGCGGCCAAATCGGCCAAGACGGTCATAAAGCGCAACGACTCGCGGAGTGGCTCGTTGGGTGTTGGCTCGGTAAAAGCCGCCAAAGCGCCAACCGTATGCCCATTTAGCCGAATTGGTGCGCTAATCCAGCCGCGAGCCTCTGGTTTGAAGGCAAATTCAAGCGTGCGCCACAGCGGCAAGGCCTGAATTGGCTCTAAAGCTACAGCCCGCCCCATGGCAACAACCCGGGCTTCAGCACTGGTTGGGGCTAAAACGCGAGTTGGCAAATTGTTACTATTGGCTTTGAGCCAAAGCTGCTCAGCCTCGTATAACACAATATAACTATGCTGCAAATCGAGCAATAATTGACTATTTGTGATGATTAACTGCAAAATATCGTCGAGTTCCCAGCCTGCTTCAATCGCCGCGACTACTGAATCAAACTCATTCAACACACTACTCCTAGCCCACGTGCCAGCGGCAGGGGACAGCAGATTTCAAACATACAGATTATACGGACATAGGCCAAAAAATAGATTAACAATCTACTTGAGTCAGTGGTGATTAAGTTCTCCCTCGCTGATGGTTGGGTCGAGATAGATCGTCACATCGCTTTCGCCATGCGAGGTGTGCATATGATAGGGGAAGCCAGAGCGCCGAATCAGCCGCAGCATGGCCGTATTTTCAGCGAGTACCGAGGCTTTGAGATAGCGCAAGCCGCGGACTAACGCTACTTGAAATAAGAGATCGAGCATAAAACTGCCCACGCCATGGCCCTGCAAATCGTCGCGCACCAAGAGCGCAAATTCAGCTTGAATATGGTCTGCGCCTGCTAAGCGGGCCACGGCTACAATGTGCTCGTCGCCATCTTCGTTGAGCAAAGCAATTAGGGCATCTGCATGGTCGTGGTTGAGGGTTGCCAAGCGTGCCGATTCTTCAATTACCCGCTCGATTGGAATGTTGATCATAATTGTGGCAAAACGTAGTTCGAGGGTGCGCGGCGATAAACGCCCATACAATTCAACTAACAATTTGGCATCGTCAGGTGTAATATGGCGAATCGCTAAGTCAACTCCCAACTTGCTTGTCCAACGAACAAGTCCAGTCTGGGGGAATGGCGTTAATGCGGGCATGGTGGGTTCTTCAATTGTGTTGTTCAATCGTAGCATAATCGGCATTGGTTGGTGGGGTATGGGCAGCAATCATGGCTGCCATACCGAGGCAAAGGGCCGAGAACAAAAAGGGTGTTGCTGGCCAACGGCTAAATAAGCTTGCGCCCAAGGGTGCCGCCACGGTTGCGGTTAAAGCGCCAGCAATCCCATAGATTGCTAGGGCCGTTCCGCGTTGTTGTGGTATCACACTTTCTGCAAGTAGGGCTTCCAAAGCAGGAACATAACAGCTCCATGCCAAGGCTTCACAAGCCCATAAGATGGCGGTTATTGCCAGCTGTGGGCTGATGGGAAGTGCTAGGTAAATCAGCATACTTGCTCCAAGCCCAAGCCTCGCAGCCCGCCGATAGCCAATTCGATCAGCAACGCGCCCAAGGCGTGCAGGAAAAAGCGCATAAATAATGCCTGGCACAATATAGGCTACAGCCACCGCCGCTACACTTGCCCCGAAACGATAAGTCAATAACGGCACGGTCATTGGAATCGAGGCACTATATGCCGCGCTAATGCAGCTTTGGGCTAGCAAAAGGTTGCGGATGCTTGGCTGACCTAACACACTGCGCCATGGTGGTTCTATTGTACCGCGTTTTGGCACAAGCGCATGGGGCCATGAGCGTAGACTGAAGATTCCTGCCAAAACCACGCTGCTGCTAAAGACGCTATATAGGCCATGAAACAGGGCTGTGCGCGGAATTGGGGTGGGCAACTGGCTTACGATTGGATTGAGCCAGCTGAATTGGAGTAATTGCTGGCGCGTCTCCAAATCCCAACCAATAAAGCCAATTCCCGCAATAATTGAGCCGATAATCGTGGCAATCGAACTGGCCATGGTTAGCCTGCCATAGCCCGACCCCCGTTGGCCGGGGCTGGTTAGTTGGGCAATCAGCAAGCTTAAACAGATGGTCGAGCCTGCCCGACCCATGGCTAAAAGCGCTTGGCCAGGCAATAACCATGCGCTGCTCGGGGCAAAACTCCAAAGTGCAAAGCCGCTAGCCAACGCCAGCAAACTGACCCGCAACAACAGCCGAATGATCCCACGATCGGCGAGCCAACCTAAGCTTAGCCTAGCTAAAACGCCAAATGCAGCGCCCAAGCCAACCAAATTGCCAATAACTTGCGGCGAGCCACCCAAGGCTTGCACATACAAGGGCAGCAAAAAATCGCCAACGCCAACATGCAACGAGATGAGCAGTTTGATGATTAATGGCCAGCGTAAGGCCTGAGCAGGCTGCTGATTATGCGTGCTCATCAGGCTCAGACGCGGCGACTGGCTCGTCGGGCTGGAAGGCCCACCAAATTTGCATTGCCAAATACGATGTCGTAATTAACACTAGCCCGCTGCCAAGCGTAACCCCAATTACCAAGCTCCCAAGTTCTTCGATTGGCCATGGTGAAAACCAGGCAACCAAAAGGGTTAAGCCCAGCATCAAGCTCGGAATTACCAGCATTAAGCAGATTTGCCAAACAGGCCGCAAACGTTGCCACCAGCGCCAGCCCCCAAAAAAACCAATTATGATGAGCAGACATGCTGCAATTGCTGCTCCAATGCTAATTACAAACCAATTCACGCTGGCCTCGCTTAGGTTTGCTTCTGAGTTGTGGTGGAAATGCGCAAAAGCAAGCCAACAATCACAAAGTTCATCACAACCGACGAACCACCATAGGAGATAAACGGCAGGGTAATCCCGGTCAGGGGAATGACGCGCAAGTTACCACCAATAATAATTAATGCTTGCACTGCCAAAATCGTGGTCAGGCCAACCGCCAGCAATTGTTCAAAGCCGCGAAAACGGCCTGGAATAGATAAGGCGATGTGATAGCCACGATAAATCATCAGCACATACACAATCAAGATGCCAATTGTCCCCATCAGGCCTAACTCTTCGGCGATGCCAGTATAGGCAAAGTCGGTATGCACCGCTGGCACATAATAGGGCGCGCCCAAGCCAAGCCCACTGCCAGTGACCCCGCCCGCCGAAAGAGCATATTGGGATTGCACAATCTGATAGCCCAAACGCGCAGCATCCGACCAAGGATCAAGCCAAATCGCCACCCGCTCTTGGACTTTGCCAATGTATTGGTACATAACATATGAGCCAATCGCGAATGCGCCAAAACTTGCCCCAACATACCAGCCATTGCCCGTTGCCACATACAACATTGCGATGAAGATGCCGAACAACAACAAGGCAGCGCCCAAGTCGCTTTGCTTGACAATCAAGGCCATACACAAGGCCCAAATGCCGCCCATCGGCACTAGATAAGGCAATGGCGGCAGGGTTATGCGCCCAAGCCGATAGCCATGATTTACCACCTCGCGGTGTTCGATCAGATACGAGGCCAAAAACACCACTAAGATGATTTTTAGCAGCTCTGCTGGCTGAAACAAAAAGCCACCAGGCAAGCGAAACCACACTTTAACTCCGCTATTGTTGGGGTCAACGCCGATGATAAAGGTCAAGACCATCAAGCCAACGCCCAGCAGCATCCACGTCCAGCGGTGATTTTTGAGCCATTCCATCATGCCCGTTCGAAATAGCCGAATAAAGATCCAGCGATCCCAATCGACAAAGACCATGAGCACGAGCAAAATTACCCCAATGGTCACAAACGCCGATTGTTTGGCTGCAACGTCGCCATAAATGTCTTTATCGAGGGTTGGCGCAACCCGTGCCGTAAACAGCAAACCCAAGCCCGAAAGCACCGCTACCAAGGGCAGCAAAATTTGGTCGGCATTGGGGTTGCGATACGAAAGCCCAGCGCTGACCACCAAATACAGCAGCAGCGGCAACGACGATGGCCATAGCACGCTAAACAACGATTGCAACGAGCCAACATCGGCCTCTAAACGGCGTTGGCCTGTGGCAAACACCATCATGTAGCCAGCGGCAAACAATAGCAGCACGGTTATGAGCAGCTGAACTTCAACTAAGCGCACGCGCCGCAAGTTGCGCAGCATATCACGCACCATATCAGGCCCTCCAAATGCACCAAACTTGAGCTATTGTAGCACAGCCCTAGGCCATCATAACCCGATCGCGTCCGGTTTCTTTGGCAATGTAAAGCCCACGATCTGCCCGATCAAGCAGGCTGGCCACTGAGGTATCATCTTTGCTCAACCCAGTCACACCAATGCTGACCGTCAAGCGAATGTTGGCTTGTTCATGCTGAATCTGATGGCGACCAATGGCCAAGCGTAAACGCTCAGCGATGGTTACTGCTGCTGATAGATCGGTATCTGGCAGTAAAATTGCAAATTCCTCACCGCCATAGCGCCCAAGCAGATCGGTGGGTCGTAGGTTGGCACGGCAAATATCGGCCACCGTGCGCAAGACCAAATCACCAACCGAGTGTCCATAGCTGTCGTTGACCCGTTTGAAATGATCAACGTCGAGCATCATCGCTGCCAGTGGATGATCGCTGCTGCTCGTCAATACCCATTGGCGTTCTGCCAACTCAAAGAAATGGCGGCGGTTACTCACTTGAGTCAGCGAATCGGTAATTGCCAGCCGTTGGACTTGGCCAAATAATTGGGCATTGGCAATTGCGACTGCTGCCTGCGAGGCAAACGTCATCCCCAATTCTGCTTCGTGCTCGGAAATGGCGTTTGGCTCATCGCGATCGATTGCCATAAAGCCAATAATTTCGCCGCGTGCCAGCAATGGTAAGCCCAACCACGAGCGGGCTGGATGCTCGCCATAGCCTTTGAAGCGTGAATCTTTGGCTATATCATTGACAATCAAGGGCTGGCGAATCGTTGCTAGCTCAGTGAACAATGCATCAGCGCTGCTTAAAATTTTTGTGCCGCGTGCCCACAAGGTTGGGCTAGGGCTTTCAACTTGTTCAAATTTGAGATACTCGTCGTCGCAGAGGGCAATGCACGCGCCATAGTAGGGCAACAATGAATTGAGCTGATTCAAGACATATTTTAAAACATCGGCCAAATCGAGGGTTGCATTCAATACGGTTGAAAGTTGGCGTAAATGTTCAGCCAAGCGGCGTTGCTCGCGTTCAGCCCTAATATGCATTTCAAGCTGAGTTGTGCGCGATTTCTCCAAGCCAAGCGCAATATGGGTGGTTACTGCGCGCAGAATAATTTCATCTTCTTGCGAGAAAAAGCCCCATGCCAAACGATTATCAAGGTAGACCACGCCCAAAAATTGGCCATCGAGCATCAACGGCGCTGCCAAAACGCTGCGTAAATTGTGGGCCGTAACACTCTCGCTGCTGATTATCAAGCCATCATCGGCTCCGCTAACAATGACCGGTTTTTGGGTAATGCGCACTTGTTCAAGCACGGTTCGGCTGTAGCCTTGTAAGCCCTCGCTCAGCTGATTGCTGGCTGCATCACGCGCTGCCCGCAACTGCAACTCATCGTTTTCGAGCAAAAACAGAAAAGCCCGCTCAGCCCCTAAAATCCGAATCACCGAATCAAGCGCGGTTTGAGCTTGCTCAGCGAGATCGTAGCTTTGGGCCCAGGCCAAACTCACCGAAAGCAGCGCATCCAACAGGCGTTGCATGCGATTATCATCAGGTCGGAGGCCTTCTTCGCTGATGATGCTGGTCGTCGAATTCAGGCGCTCTGGATCGTCAAGTTGGAAGCTTTGGGCCACATGACGCATGCGCAAGACCCATTGATGATCAAAAGCAATTGTATAGGCGCGGCTGGCTTCGCGTTTGGCGGCTGCCATTTGTTGCTGCATGCTAAATAAATGGGCGCGAATTCGATGGGCCTCGTATAAAATCCATGGCGCATCGTGCAGATGGGCTAATTGTTCAGCTTGGCCTAAAAGGGTTAATGCTTGGGCAAAGCGTCCGTCGAAGCCATGGGCCGCTGCGACAATCACCAAGGCATGGCCGCGCAAAATTGGCGTTGTTGCAACGATTGAGGCTTGGCGGGCGGCAATTCGTAGGCGCCGTAAGGCAACCCGTTTGCGTTGCTGTAAAAATTGAGCAATCCGAATATAGCCTTGAATCATATAGACATAACGCGAATGAAATGGCATGAAGCGCGGGGTATTGCGCCGTTGGCGATTAAAATGGCGCAATAATTGGTCGTTTTGCTGGCCAGGATCGCCTTGCTCTAGGTTAACGATCATCTGCGAAGCATCAGCCAAATTTTGCCATGCCAACAACCATTGCTGGCGGCCTTTAATCTCGGGCACCGGGTAGCGTTGGGCTTCGGCGGTAAAGCCAAGGCTAATCAACAGCGGCGCAGCCCATAGTTTTAAAAACCAAGTTTGTTCATTTTGCTGATTATGTTGTTCGAAACGTTCAAAGGTTTCTTGCACCAATTGCCATGCTTCAAGCACATGGCCGCGCAAAAAGAGCAAGAGCACGCTATCCGCCACTGCATGGCCATAGGAGAGCGAATCGATTGTGGTGGAATGTTGCCGTAATGTTGAACGCAATAGACGTTCAGCCTGCACTTCAGCGCCAATAATATGGCTAATAAAGCCTTCGTACAAGCCAACCCGCGCTTGCAAAACTGGATCAGGGCTGGGCGTGTTGGCAATCGTTTTGGCCTTACTCAAGGCGCGTTTGGCGAGCCGATTTTGACCAGTCATCGCCCACATACTTGCATAATTGCTCAAGGCGCGCACTCGGGCTGGGCGGCTGCGCCCACGCCGTGCCCACAGCAACGAACGCAAAAACAAACTTACTAGCACCAACATTTGGCTATTGAGGTAGGCATACATCCCAACTGTATCGTAAATTTCCAGCAAAATGATGATTCGTTGCTGTTGCGAAGCTGAGCTTGGGCGAATCCATGCGAAGCTACTGCCAAGCAAACGAGCAAGCGAACGCCCAATATCGCCAACCAAGCCAGTCAACGAGCGCTGCAAGGGTGGCTCACCCAAGGCTTGAAAAGCCTGATCAAAATAGCGCCAGATCTCACGTGGCTGTTGTTGCCAAGCATAAATATGGGCAATTGCGGTCAGCAAGCGCGCGCGCTGATCGGAATCGTTGGTTTCTTCAAGCGCTGCTTGCAGGTGAATCAAGGCAGTTTGGTTTTGGCCTAAGCGCAGGCAAAGCTGGGCAAATTGGGCATGTTGCTGTGGCTGAAAGGTCAGTGCTTGGCCTTGGGCAATCTGATAGGCCTGTTCAAAAAAATGATAGGCCTCATCGTAGGCATATTTTTCGAGCGCTACCTGGCCTGCGTTGCTCAAAATAGTAAAGCCACGGGCCAAAAATGCTGGATCGTGGCTTTTGGCGCGGGCATAATGATAGGCCAATTGATACATGGCCTCTGGCTCAAGCTGCTCGTGATCAAGATTTTTGGCAATTTGGGCGTGCAACTGTTGTTGTTGCTCAGGTGCTATGCCTTCTAAAAACACCTGATAAATATTTTGATGGGCAAAATGATAATGGCCCGAAGCGCTGCGTTCGATCAGATGGCTGCGGCCGCCAATCGTCAAGGCCTCGTCGACCTCGCTAGCTTCGCCGTGCCATAGTTCAAGCAGGCTATTGCGTCGAAATTGAAAGCCCAGCACTGCCGCTAATTCGAGGATTGCCCGCACCTCAGGGCTAAGCTCGTCGATTCTGCCAAACACCAAGCGCACCACATGCGATGGCAGGGCCAGCTTGGTCAGGCTTTGATCATCAATCATCCAGCAACTATTGACCAAGCGCAACATGCCAGTATCCAACAAGGTTTGGATGTATTCGCGCAAGGCAAATGGACTGCCAACGCTGCGGGCCACAATTTCGTTGATAATCTGCTGATCGACGCTATAGCCGCCCAAATAGCTGGTAATAAATTGGGTTGCGGCCACATCGCTTAACGGCTGAAGCTGAATCAGTTGAATCGGAATTGGTTGATTGAGGGTCAGCCGTTCGTAGATTTGTTGGCCGTCGAGGCTGGCATTTAAGGAAATAATTAAACACAATGGAACTTGTTGAATTCGCCCAATAATCCTGCGCACTACATTAAAACTGGCATCGTCAATTGCTTGTAAATCGTCGATAAACCAAACCGCAGCTGGATGCACGCGCGTCATCCAGAGCAGCAAATTGGCCAGAATTGCATTAAAACGCTCATAATCAACGACGCCTTCTGGCTGTTTGGCTGAGGGCAAAATTGGCTGCAAATCGGGAAATGTGCGCACCATCAATGCTTGGTAGCCTTGCACCAATTGGCGGATTTGCTCCTCTGCATGGCGGCGCTGGCTTTCGGGCATTAATTCCAAATAGTGTAAATATTGCTCAAACGGGCTGCGCAACGCGCTATAGGGCAAGGCCGAATCTTTGACGCAGGTTGAGCCAAAGGTCAGGCCACCAAGCGAGCGTGCTCGATGCAGAATCTCGCGGCCTAATTGGCTTTTGCCCAAACCCATTGCGCCTTTGATAACAATCACGCTGCCATGGCCTTGGCGTGCGCTATTCCAGCCTTGGCGGAGCACTGCCAATTCTGCATCGCGGCCAATCAAATCGTTATCGTACAGCGCTCCAGTCCAGAGGTCGTCGGCGCCCAGCCGAATTGGCCGCCCAGCAGCGAGCATTAAATTTAAGCTATCAAGTTGATTAATATCCGAGAGCAAACCTTCGGCAGTTTGGTAGCGATCATCAGGATCTTTGGCCAATAAGCGGGCAATAATTTCGGCCAAAGCAGGCGAGACATGGCCCGCCAACGAACGCACATCAGGCGCTGGTACCAAGGCATGTTGGCGCATCAAATCGGCAATATTTGAGGAATTGAAGGGCGGCACGCCAACCAAGCATTCAAACAGCACAGAACCCAAGGCATATAAATCCGAGCGTGCATCGACCGTGCGTTTGAGGTAGCCAGTTTGTTCAGGCGAGCTATAGCGCAGGGTGCCTAAAACGTGGGTTTGTTCTGGGTCGAGGCTATTGTGAATCGCAAAGCCAAAATCAATTAATTTAACTTCGCCTGAGGGCTGAATCAACATATTGCGCGGCTGAATATCGCGATGGGTGATGCCTTGGCGATGAACTGCGGCCAAGGCGCTCGCCAAATCTTTGGCCAAGCGAATGACCATGCTTTCAGGCAATGGCCCAAGCTCTACCAAATCAAGCAAGGTTTGGCCTTGGACCAACTCCATGATGATATACGGCATCTCATTATAGTGATCAACCTCGATCACTTCGGGCAAGCTAGGATGCCGCACAAGGGCCAAAGCGCTCGCCTCGCGACGAAATGCAGCAGCAGCCATGGTTGGCGATTGGGTTCCATTTAGGCGCGGGATTTTTAGGGCATAGGTCTGGCCATCGCGCACACAGCGATAGACGGTGCTATGTAAGCCCCGTCCAATCTCACCCAAGATGCGGACCTTGGGAATTGCAGGTAATTCTGATGTTGATGGCCATGTTGATTGTGTCATATGGATTCGAGAATGCCAAACAGTGGATCACACCATGCCACAGCTACCTACCATTGTTCATTCGCATTGGCTGAGATGCAGTGTACCATGAAGCCCAATTAAATGAGGGTTCTTGATTGTTAAGCTGTGGCTAGCTGGCGATCATGCAACGCATAATCGCCAGCCAAAGCTCACTTAGGCTTGCAATTTTGCGATAATTGCATCGGCCATTTCGGCAGTCCCAACGGCGGTTGGGTCATTGCGATCATCTTTCAAGTCGTAGGTAACATCCTTGCCTTCAGCAATGATCGATGCTACCGCAGCATTGAGCCGATCAGCAGCTTCAGTTTCGCCCAAGTGGCGCAACATCAACTCACCAGAGAGAATCAAGGCCGTTGGATTGACTTTGTTGAGGTTTTTGTATTTTGGTGCTGAGCCGTGGGTTGCTTCGAAGACTGCACCATGTTCGCCGATGTTGCCGCCAGGCGCAACGCCTAAGCCGCCAACCATGCCAGCGCACAAATCGCTCAAAATATCGCCATACAAGTTTGGCAACACCAGCACATCGTAGAGTTCTGGTTTTTGCACCAACTGCATACACATATTATCGACAATCCGATCATCGAACTCGATATCAGGATAGTCTTTGGCAACTTCGCGGGCCACTTCCAAGAACAGCCCATCGCTGAACTTCATAATATTGGCTTTGTGGACTGCGGTCACTTTTTTGCGATTGTTGCTACGTGCATATTCAAAGGCAAAGCGCACAATCCGCTCTGAGCCTGGCACTGACATTGGCTTAATCGAGATCCCGCCTGGCTCTTTGATCAAGGCATTTGGGCGTTTTTGCAGCAGCCAGTTGCGCAATTCGGCAACTTCTTCCGTGCCGCGCTCAAACTCAATCCCTGCGTAGAGATCTTCGGTATTTTCGCGCACAACCACCAAATCGATATTCTCGAAGCGTGAGCGCACGCCAGGGTAGGAACGACATGGCCGCACACAGGCATAGAGGTCGAGTTCTTTGCGAATCGCCACATTGACTGAGCGGAACCCTGTGCCAACGGGGGTGGTAATCGGCGCTTTTAACGCCACTTTGGTTGAACGAATTGATTCGAGCACAGAATCGGGCAATGGAGTGCCTAGTTGCTCCATCACATCGACCCCTGCATCCTGAATATCCCAATCAAAAGCCACGCCTGTAGCTTCTAAGACCCGGCGTGTAGCTTCGGCAAGTTCTGGTCCTGTTCCGTCACCACGAATCAAGGTAACCCGATGAGCCATTGATTGATCCTTTCGATTCAAAAGCCCCTGCATTTTTACGGTCGAACCGTAGGAGCATTATAGCATCCTGCGGCCTGTAGCGACAAAAAAAGAGATGAGCAGTTGCTCATCTCTTGATAATCAGCCAAAAGTAGCTTATTTCTTCTTGAAGAAATCAAGTGGGTCTTGGCTAGCTGCGGCATCGTCGCGAGCGCTGCTGAACCAGGTTGCATCGAAGCTACTTGCGCTTCCTAACATGGTGACGTTTTTGCCTCGTTGGCGAAAGAAGGCATAGGCTATACGACCACTTTCACTCTCTGAATAGACCATGTACACCCCGGGAGTGGGGTTATCGCTGGCGGTAAAGTTGATGTTGGCATAATCAATCGATCCATTGCCATCAGCATATACCCCAACCGCATCCGAAATTTGCTCAAAATCAAGAGTAAAAATGGCAGCTGCCACAATTTCACCAGGCACAAAGCCACCAGCATAGAAACGATATTTTGTGCCTGGGCCACCCTCGCGTGGGTCGACCCGTGCATTCACATCATCGGGTAATTGGCCTTGCGTAACTTCAAAATAGCCAATCGCTGCATGTCCGCTTGACTTACCTTGAGCAGTAATCGCCCATTTGCCAAGTTCCATCCCAATGCTACTATAAAATGTTACCCCTGCTGAGGTTAATGAGCCATCAGCATCAGCATAGATGTTATTTGGTGCTGGAACGACTTGCCCACTTGGCGAGGTCGCCCAGTATGCTACTTCTTCGCCTGCTACAAAGCCAAAACCATTGTAGGCAAAATTAGTGCCTTCTGGTCCTGAGTTTGGATTAACCGTTGCATCTTTATTGCCAGGAGTGCCCGGATTGCTTGGTGGTGGCGAACCTGGCGGGCTGCCTGGTGGCAATGGAGCGGTCAGTTCACGTGGAGCCAAGCGGCGACCGAGATCGCTCACGACTACGCGTTGCCCAGCAGGATACTCTGGCCAGAACTCAAAGCGCGCCCGTTCAAAATATTGAACCGTATGCCATTTATTATCGGATGCAAGGATTTCATCCATCTCTTCGCTGATGGGGTAGCCAAATACACCTAAACCACCTTTGGTTTCCCAAATGGTTTTAAAGCCCCACATAACCATGTGGCTGGTTTCAGGGAAGTAGCGATGGTTTGCATCGTTGGGCTGCGGTGGAATTTGGGGAAACACCCGATTAACGGTTGCTTCACGGCCCAAAAGCCCCAACTCAATCGAGCCATTGCTGGCTATTTCAAAGCGTGCCCGTTCGAACCATTGAATGGTTTTGCCGCGGGCATCGCGATATTCTTCAGTAATGGGGTAACCAAAAATTTGCAAGCCACCGTTGGCTGCCCAGTAATCGCGGAAACCTCCACCAAGATAGTGACCGGTTTCAGGATAGTAGGTTGGCGGATCGGCAGCATTAGAGGCTTGGGGTCGGGCAACAATCAGAGTTAAAAGCATCATAACGATGATTAAACCCATGCTGCGCCGCACGGTCGAACGTGGGAGCATACCTCCTCCTTATGGATTAATTTAAAATGAGAATCCCTCCTGAGTATACCGATAGTTAGGGCTTTTGGCAAGTCTCGATTAGGTCTTTTACGGCTTGAATTGAGGATGAAACGTCGTTAAACCCTGAAGGCTCTGCGCATAAATCAGCGCTACTCAAATCTTGTATCATAGGCTTGTTGTACCAACTAGGAAGCGTCCAAACAGCCTAGTCTAGTTCCAAGGAGTTGCCATGACGGTCGATCTCGCTCCATTTCGCAGTCACTTTCCTTCATTAAGCCAAACTCACGCGGGGAAACCCTTGGTTTTTTTTGATAATCCTGGTGGAACGCAAGTGCCGCAACAGGTGATTGGCCAGATGACCGATTATTTGCGGCGCTCTGTCGCCAATACTCATGGTGCATTTTTGACCAGCCAGCGCACCGATGCAGTGATTGATGAATGTCACGCTGGGCTGGCGGCCTTGCTCGGTGGCGATCCCGATGAGATTGTGCTCGGGGCCAATATGACATCGCTGACCTTTGCATTGAGCCGTTCGTTGGCTCGCGAATGGCAGGCTGGCGATGAAATTATTCTGACTACGCTCGACCACGATGCGAATGTTACGCCATGGCTGCTTGCCGCCGAAGAGCGTGGCGTAACCGTGCATTTTGTTGATTTCAACCCTGATGATTGTACGTTGCTGATGAGCGATTTCGAGCGCTATCTCTCGCCGCGCACCAAGTTGGTAGCAGTTGGCTGGGCCTCGAATGCTTTTGGCACCATCAACGATGTGCAAACCATTGTGCAGCAAGCCCATGCGGTCGGTGCGTTATGTTTTGTCGATGCAGTCCAAAGTGTGCCGCATCTTCCATGCGATGTTAAAGCCTTGGATGCTGATTTTGTGGCATGTTCGGCCTATAAATTTTTTGGCCCGCATGTTGGCGTCCTCTGGGCCAAACGTGAACATTTAGAGCGCTTGTTTGCCTATAAAGTGCGGCCTGCACCCGAAACACTTCCCAGCCGTTGGGAAACTGGCACCCAGAATTTCGAAGGCCAAGCAGGCATCAACGGCGCTTTGGAATACCTCGGTGGCTTGGGCGTGGGCTATATGGAGCGCTACGATGCCCAATTGGGTGAGAGTTTTGGTCAGCGGGCAGTTTTGTTGGCGGCAATGCATGCAATTGCTGAAGCTGAACAGAGTCTTGGCCAATATCTGATTCAAGGCCTGCAAACCCTCAAAGGCGTGCAATTGTATGGGATTGTGCAACCAGAACGTGGCCATTTGCGCGTGCCAACTGTAGCTTTTCGCTTGGCTGGGTTTACGCCGCAGGCGATTGCCCAAACGCTCGGCAACGAGGGCATTTGTGTTTGGGACGGTCATTATTATGCCTTGCGCGCCGTTGAACGCTTGAAGTTGCTTGATCAAGGTGGCATGGTGCGGGTTGGCTTGGCCCACTACAACACTCGCGCTGAGATCGATCGCATGCTGACTGTGCTTGAAGCAATGTAAGTTTGGGCGCAATACAAAACCCCCGCTCAGCTTTTGCAATGAGCGGGGGTTTGCTGTTCAGCACTTAATTAAATGTGCTTGGTTTTGGTTTGTTCTTGTTGGGCTAATTGGCCGCGTACCGCAATCAATTCGCGGAAAGCGCGCAAAATAACCGAGAGTTTGGCGCCCGTTGGGTTGCCAGCCACCCGTGGGCGATGACCGTTAATTGCTACCTCTTCAAAACGAAAGCCTGCTCGTTTGGCGCGCACCAGAAACTCGGCGCTAAATGTTGCGCCGCGTGATTGCACTTGATCTTTGAGTGTATCGACCACATGGCGTTGCATCAATTTAAAGGCACAATCAATATCGCGCGCAGTATAGCCAAACAACAACGTGACCAAACGGCTCCAACCCCAGCCATTTAAGCGCCGCATCAGTGGGTCGCGTCGGGGCGAGCGATAGCCAACCACCAAATCTGCTTGATCAATTTTGGCCAACAATTTAGGCAACTCGCCAAGGTCAAATTGACGATCAGCATCGGTAAAAAAGACCAAATCGGTTTTGGCGCTGGTGAGGCCCGTCCAAACTGCTGCCCCATAGCCTTGGTTAACCGTATGATCGACCAAGCGGACATGAGGATAGCGGGCTTCTAATTCACGCACAACTGCCGCAGTATTATCGCGGCTGCCATCGTTAACCACAATCACTTCATATGTACGGCCAAGGCTTTCGAGGGTATTGACCACTTCCTCAACCATGGCTGGAATGTTTTCAGCTTCGTTATAGGCGGGTAAGGCCACCGTGATGCTTTTCACGTTGAGAACTCCCATTGTTCGCAGATAGGGTTAAGTGCAGCCCTCCACGCATGGGCTTGCAAGCGACTATTGTAGCATAAAGCCTTTTATTGCTTTAAAAGCGAACATGTGTGTTTACTTTTAGGATTTTTAACGGTATAGTTAAGTTTGGGTAACCGATAGTAGCTTTTGGGTGATTACCAAGGAGTAAAACCAATGTGTGGACGCTATTCGATCACTGCTGATGGTCAACAGGTTGCGATGCGTTTTGGGGTGCAAGTGGCGGGCGATTGGCAAGCGCACTACAATGCAGCGCCAAGCCAGAGTTTGCCAGTCATTCTCAATAGCGATCCCCAAAGCGTGCAATGGTTGCGTTGGGGGTTAGTGCCGCATTGGGCCAAAGATCCCAGCATTGGCAATAAAATGATTAATGCTCGTGCAGAAACCTTATTAGAAAAGCCTAGCTTTCGCGAGCCGTTGCGCAAACGGCGTTGTTTGGTGCTTGCCGATGGCTATTATGAATGGCAGGCAACCGCCAAGGGCAAACAACCAATGCGCTTTGTGCTCGACGACGGCCAACCATTTGCCATGGCCGGTTTGTGGGAAGAATGGCGCGGCGGCGAAACGCCTTTGGCAACGTTTAGCGTCATTACAACCTCGGCCAATGCGATGGCTGCCGCAGTTCACAATCGCATGCCAGTTATTCTGGCGCCCGAAACTGAGCGCGATTGGCTGAACCCCGAGATCGATGTTGCTGATTTGCTGCCACTGCTCACGCCATTCGCTGGCGAAAAAATGAGCGTCTATCCCGTTTCAACTCGGCTCAACTCGCCTAGCAACGACGACCCTAGCCTGATTGCCCGGGTCTGAATCATGGTCAGGGGATTTGCATAGGACTATAGTACGGGCTATACTAGCAGCGAGCGTAATAAGCGCGATGATTTAACTGGGCGTAGGAGTTGCTGTATGCAAGCACGCTGGTTTGCTTATTTGCCGCCGTATATTGTCCCCCGATTGCTCGACCAACGTGCCTCCGCTGCCACCAAAACCACTAAACATGGGCAAGCAGTCGTGCTTTTTGCTGATATTGCAGGCTTTACGCCGCTGAGCGAAGCGCTTGGCCTCCATGATCAGCATGGTACTGAAACTCTGACCCGTTGGTTAAATCGTTGTTTTGCGCCACTCATCGATGTGATTGAGCGCTTTGGTGGAATGATTAGCAATTTTGGCGGCGATGCAATTACCGCTTTGTTTCCGATCAATCAGCCACAACGTGCGCAGCGCGTAGCCGCCCGCGTCGTGCGTTGTGCGCTCGAAATGCAACGTTTGATGCAGCAGTTGGGCGCAATTGAGATTCAAGCAACTAGCTGGCGTTTAACCCTCAAAATTGGGATTGGCGCTGGCCATGTGCTCTATACCACGGTCGGCGATCCCAGCAAGCGCTGCGTTTCGGTGGTTGGTGGCTCGGCCCTATTGCGCTCCGCCGAGGCCGAAAATCAGGCCCGCTCTGGCGATGTGGTGGTCGATTGCGACTCGTTAGATTGCAGTTTGTTCACAATCGAGCCAATCAATCAGCGCTTTAGTCGGGTGCTTGGGCTAGACCAGACGGTGCGCGCTCAGCCAATTCGTTGGCCTGAGTCGCTCACGCCGCATCCGCCTGCTCAATTTGATGCCTACCTCCACCCCTCAATTGCCCAACAAGTGCGTGAAGGTCGCACAACCTTTATCAACGAACGACGCTCGGTTAGCTTGTTGTTTGTTAATTTCGATGCGCCCGATTATGATCGCGATCCGTTTGCTGCCGAGCGCCTCAACCACTATTTTCGCGAGGTACTGCGGATTGTCGAGCGCTACGCTGGCTATTTGAATAAAGTTGAAGTTGGCGATAAAGGCAGCAGCTTTTTGGTTTTGTTTGGCGCGCCAGTTGCCCACGAAAACGATAGCGATCGGGCGGCTCATTGCGCGCTAGAGCTACGCGCATTGCCTGAATTTGAGGCTCGGATTGGGATTAACACGGGCTTTGTGTTTTGCGGCCTGATTGGCTCGGAGCGCCGTCGAGAATACACAGTCATTGGCGATACGGTGAATTTGGCGGCTCGTTTGATGCAGCAAGCTGGCCAAGGCCAAATTTTGCTTACTGAAGCCACTCAAGCCACGCTTAGCTCCACGTTTCTAACTGCGCCATTGCCAGCAGTGCGAGTTAAAGGCCGCAGCGAATTGGTCGAACTCCACGAATTAACCGATTTGCGCCAAACGGCAATTCGCGGCCAAGAGCCAATGTATGCCTTGCCTATGGTTGGGCGCAGCCAAGAATTGCAGTTTGTTGGCGAATTGCTGAGCAACATCAAACAAGGCCATGGTCAGGTTTTGGGCATCACTGGCGAAGCTGGCATGGGCAAATCGCGGCTCGTGGCCGAAATTCGGCGGATTGCTCGCGCCCAACGGGTGGCGGTCTATAGCGGCGAATGCCTCTCGTATGGCACGACAATTAGCTATTTGCTTTGGCATAATTTGTGGCGCTCGTTTTTTAATGTCGATCCTGAGTGGCCGCTTGATTTGCAAATGTTGCAGTTGCGGGCGCAATTAGCATTAATTGATCAAGATTTGTTAGATTGGATGCCACTGCTGGCTAGTGCCTTACGCCTGCCAATTCCCGATCAATCATTAACCAAATTGCTCGATATTAAGTCGCGCAAAATGTTACTTGAATCGTTGCTGGTGGATTGTTTGCGCTATCGAGCCAACGAAACGCCGCTTTTGCTTGTGCTCGAAGATTGCCATTGGATTGATTCGCTCTCGAATGATTTATTGACGCGGATTACCCAGGCGATTCGCGATGTGCCAGTGCTGATTGTGCTGGCCTATCGCCCATCAGCCGAGCACGATCAAACCATGTGGCACGAGCTACGCCAGCTTGAACATTGGACAGAAATTGAGCTGCAAGAATTTACGTTCGATGAAACTGCCGAATTGGTGCGGCTGAAAATCAAACAACTTTTGGGCAATCACCACGTGCCTTCCGAGCAATTGGTTGGCAAATTGACCGAGCGCGCCCAAGGCAATCCATTTTATATTGAAGAATTGATCAATTTGGTAGTTGAACGTCAGCCCAATGTGAGCGATCCCAAAGCTATGGCTCAGCTCGATTTGCCCGACAGCTTGCATCGCCTGATTATCAGCCGCATGGATCAGCTTGAGGAGACGACCAAGCATACCCTGAAAGTGGCGAGCGTGATTGGGCGTTTGTTCAAGGCCAATTGGCTGTGGGGCGCATACCCCCAACTTGGCAGCGCCGAGCAAGTTAAACAGCAACTCAACACGCTTAGCCGCATGGATCTTACGCCGCTTGATCGAGCAGAACCAGAGCTTGAATACCTCTTTAAACATGTGGTAACTCAAGAAGTTGCCTATCAAAGCCTGCCGTTAGCAACACGCGCTGAGCTGCACGAGCAGGTTGGCGATTATTTGGTTGAAACCTATGGAGTCGAAGGCGCAGCCGATCTGTTGGCGCACCACTATGGCATGAGCAACAACCTCGATAAACAGCGCAACTATTTTCGCAAGGCTGGCGATGCTGCGGCGGCCCGTTATGCTACCGACGTTGCTTTGAGCTACTATGAGCGCTGCCTGCCCTTGCTCGAACCCCAAGAAAGCTTGGATATTTTCTTTGCAATGGGCGAAATTTACAAGCAAATTGGGCGTTGGAATGAGGCCGAAGCGATCTACCAGCGCTTGCTAAGCCACGCTCAGCCCCAAAATCAATTGGCAGACTTGGCCCGAGTTTGGTATGAAATTGCCGATGTCCAAAGCAGCCAAGGCCTGCATGTTGCTGCCATGCAAAGCATTCAAACGGCCTTGCAATATGCCAAACAAGCCAATAATCAGCGTGCCCATTGCAATATTTTGCAGCGCATGAGCTGGATTGCCAGCTTTCAAGGCCAACTTCATGCTGCTTGGCAAACCAGCAGATCGGCGGTCATGATTGCTCGTGATGCTGACGATCAACATAGTTTAGCCTTGGCGCTCAAAACTCATGGCTATATGAATGTGTTGCAGGGCCAATTTAGCAACGCCGAAGCGCTATTTGAGGAAGGCTTGGCCTTGCATCGCCAACTCGGCCAGCGCGAAGCCGAAGGCCGGATGTTGAATGTTATGGGCGAAGCCGCGCGCCATCGTGGCGATTTCCAACACGCAGTCGAGTTATATCAACAGGCCTTGGTGATTGGCCGCGAGTTGCGCAATCCTGAGCATTTGATTATGTATTTGAGCAATTTGGGCGGGGCATTGGTTGGGCTTGGCACCTATGAAACCGCGATTGCAACGCTAAACGAGGCCTTTGATTTAGCGCGGAGCACCACCTGGTATGGCATCGCTGAAACCTATCGTTTTCGGGCCGAGGCTGCGCTTGGTTTGGGCTATCCTGATGAGGCGATTCGACATATTCTTCAAGCCCATCATGCTGCCCGTGAGCGCCAACAAAGCCTCGAATTATGTGCCGCCTTGCGGGTTTTAGGCAGCGCATTAAGCCAATTGAATGAGCCAATCCTCTTGCCACCAAGCCTGCCAACCACCGCCCAAGCCTGCTTTGAACAAGCCTTGCATATGGCCGAAACCAGTGGTTCGCAAGCAGAAGTTGCCGCAATTCAAGTGGCTTTGGCCGAAGATTGGCAACGTCAAGAACAACCAACCAAAGCCCAAGCGGCTTGGCAGCAAGCCTACACCATCTATGGTCAATTGGGCATGGATGCGCTGCAACAACGGGTAGCCCAATGGTTGATCTAGCGCAAGCAGATGTTAACCACAACAGCCGAGATTTTGCCTCGGCTGTTGGCTTTTAGCTTCAAGATGCTTATTCAGCTGAGCGAATTGCGATTGGCAAGAAGGCTCGCCATAGGCTTGGGGTTGGAGTATTGGTTGGGCTACTGGTCGCGGTCGGCGTGTTGGTAGGTGTGCTGGTTGCAGTGGCAGTATTGGTTGGCGTGTTTGTTGCGGTTGCTGTGTTGGTCGCTGTACTCGTTGGCGTGCTGGTTAGGGTATTGGTTGGGGTATTACTGGGCGTAATGCTGGGGGTTGGCGTATCGGCAACCAACGAAGTGATCGCTAAAATCAATCCCCCAACAAAATAGACATCTCCATTAGAGCTTGCGGTAATGTTAGCAGTGGTTTGGCCTGGGCTAGTCAAGGCTGATACATCAAAGGTATCAAGGTCAAACCCGCCCATACTATTGGCTGCTCCAGTTAGTTGTGGCAAATCACCTACGTTTGAAACTCGATTACCTAAATATGAGCGAGTGCTATTCATAATATTATCGGCAGGGTTTTGCGCATTGCTGACGCTATTACCATTAAACAGCAATTGGTCACCTGCGCTTGAGTTATCGCCCTCGTAGCCCACAATCGTAAGGTTGGTTGTGCTGCTGCTGGGAATATTGAATCCACTCAATGTGTTGGTAATTGGCAGACCAATTGCAACCCGATCTAGGCCATCGTGGAGAATGATTGTCCGATTGGGTTGGCTTGGATCAGCATAGACTACTACTAACCACCAAGCGGCAAAGTCGAGGGTATCATTGGCATTACCAAGCACGTTGCTTTGGACACCACTAATGCGATAGGCTCCAGCGCCATGATTTTGAACGTAGCTGGTGACATCGGCAACTGATTGATAAAACGAGTTTACGCTTACAACTGAGTTTATGGCTGTAACTGTTTGACCATTGCCCCGATTAAATTCGAGTGTAGCATCAGGATCGCCTGTGGATGGGACGCTATCCCAATGGGCAGCCCAATAGAGGTAGGCATGGGTTACACTAGCCCCGACTGGAATATTGAGCATTGCACTACTCCGAGCCTGTGCATTCGTGATTGCGGTATTAGCTTCGGCTTGGCTTGTGGTAGGCGCATCGGCTCGCCAAAAAACGTCAATGCCAGAATCGCTCGTGTTTGTACCACATGCCCCAACCGCGCCCACTACTGTGGCGGGAACGCCCGCCGCACAATCATGGCCTAGTGTATTGCCAATCGTGATAACCCCGCCTCGTTGGGTCAGATTAAACCGTGGCTCAACTGCTGGCACTCCTTCCATTGCCGCCGAAGATTTGAGTAAACTGCTCGTTAGCCCAACCATACTAAGGAGTAACAAGCCGCCAATCAGCCGAATGAATCGATTTGATGAATATTGAGTTGCTTGCATCAACGAAACTCCTATCTGCCCAATATCTGACTGGATAGCTAATGCTAGATTATCAACGAATTGGTGATTAATTGCCATAGTCGAATCTTCGTGCTCCTGTCATTTTCACTCTTGACAGCCTCTAAAAGCGCTTTATACTCAATAATATACCGACTGGTCAGTCAATTATTGATAAGGATAGAATGATGCAGCACACACGCCGAATTTTGATTGTTGGCGGGGGGATTGCGGGCTTGACACTGGGTTATTGGCTGAAGCATCATGGCGAACAACCCACGATTATCGAGCAAGCAGCCCAACGCCGCGACGAAGGCTATGGCATCGATTTTAGTGGTAGCGGCTGGGATGTGGCGCAACGAATGGGCATTTTGACCGAACTCGAAGGCCGCCAAATTCAGGTTGAATCAATGGTGCTCAAAAATAGCCAAGGCCAAACGATTGTCAAACAACCCTTGGCTCCTTTGCGCGAAGCCTTGCCCCACCCAATGTTGCACCTGATGCGCCCTGAATTAGAGACGGTTTTGGCCGATGCCTTGCCGAGCGATCTGCCAGTGCATTATGCCACCACAATTGTGCGCTTAGAGCAGTATGTTGAGTATGTTGAAGTGCGCTTCAACGGTGGTCGGGTTGAGCAATTTGATTTGGTGATTGGTGCAGATGGGATTCATTCACAAACGCGCCAGCTGGTGTTTGGCCCCGAAAGCCAGTTTGCCCAGCCTTTGGGCTATACCTTTGCTACCTTCAAAATTCCAAAGTTGGCCGATTATGGCGCGAATGCCACAATGCTGATTGAGCCACAACGCCAAGCAACCATTTACCCCGATCGGCGTGGCGGTTTTTTGATGATGTTGGCCTATCGGAGCCAGCAAACCCAATTGCCAGCGCCCGATCAACGCAAAGCCATGCTTCAAACTGAATATCGCAAAGCTGGCTGGCTCGTGCCCCAATTGATCGATTCGATTAACCATGAAAGTGCTTTTTATTGTGATGTGATCAGCCAAATTCGTATGCCGCGCTGGTCGCACGGGCGGGTGGCGTTGGTTGCCGATGCTGCCCATTGTTTGACATTAATTTCGGGGCAAGGTGCAGCCACAGCTATGGGCGGAGCCTATGTGCTCGCTGAGGAATTGGCCAAAACCGCCGATCATCAAGCGGCTTTTCAGGCCTATGAGCAACGCATGCGCCCGTTTGTTGATCGCAAACAGGCAGGCGCTCGCCGAGTTGGGTTAACCTTTGTGCCACGTACCCGCTTGGGTGTGCAACTCACGCGCTTGATGATGCGCGCCGCATTTAGCCCACGTTTGGCACGCTCAATTGGCAAACGAATTGGCTTTGATAGCGTTTTGGCAATGGTTTAATCATTCTTAAGGCTGAACCATTTTCAAAAACGTTTCAGTATGCTCAAATTTAAACAATGTCGCTATAAAGGATGAGCATCAATGAGCAAAACTGAACGTGAGAAAATGTTGGCAGGCGAATTATATTCAGCCTTTGATCCCGAACTACAAGCGCTTTCGTTGCGCAGTCGGCGCTTAAGTCGTCAGTTTCATGCCATCGAGCCGGGCCAGCCAGAGCAATCGCGAGCCTTGCTGAAGGAATGGTTTGGCGAAATTGGCGAGCATGTTTGGATCGAGCCGCCATTTTTTTGCGATTACGGGGCACATATTCGCTTGGGCAATAATGTTTATTTTAATGCCAACTGCGTGATTCTCGATTGCAACTACATCACGATTGGCGATAATACGATGTGTGGGCCGGCGGTGCAAATTTATGCAGCCAGCCACCCGTTGCTTGCCAGCGAACGGATTAAAGGCCCAGAATTGGGCTTTCCGGTGACGATTGGCAAGAATGCTTGGATTGGCGGCGGCTCGATTATCTGCCCAGACGTGACAATTGGCGATAACACCACAATTGGCGCTGGCAGCGTGGTAACCAAAGATATTCCGGCGAATGTCTTTGCGGCGGGCAATCCATGTCGGGTCATTCGCGAATTGACTGATCCTAGTCTTAGCGAATAGGCGTATAATACAAAAAACGGCTTTTTCAATGCCAGCGTCAGGTTGATGCTGGCGTTGTTGTCATATTAACGAAATTACATGGATGCAGCTTATGCCTGATACTCTGACCCAAGCATTGCCCGAATCATTTCAACTTGGCTCAATGCGCATTTTTCCAAACATGGTGCTGGCCCCGATGGCTGGCGTGACCGATTCGGTTTTTCGGCGGTTGGTCTTGTCATTGGGTGGCTGTGGCTTGGTTGTTTCCGAAATGACCAACGCTGCCAGCGTTTCGCCCAAGGCTATGAAACGCCATCGCTTGCTCGATTATCTGCCAGAAGAACGCCCAATCTCGATTCAGCTTTCGGGCAATGACCCAGATTTGGTGGCCACTGCGGCGCGCTTTGTCGAAGAGCTTGGCCCTGATGTAATTGACATAAACTGCGGTTGCCCTTCGCCCAAAGTTACTGGCGGTGGTCATGGCTCGGCCTTGCTCAAAGATTTGCCCAAAATGCAACAAATGCTCAAAGCAGTCTATGCAGCAATCAAGATTCCCTTTACGCTCAAATTTCGCGCTGGTTGGGATGAGCAAACCTTGAATTATATTGATACTGCCAAAATTGCCGAAGATGCTGGTTGTGCAGCAATTACCCTGCACCCGCGGACTAAAGTGCAAGGCTATAGCGGCGATGCTGATTGGTCACGGGTTGCTGAAGTTGTGCAGGCGGTTTCGATTCCCGTGATTGGTTCGGGCGATGTGCGCACGCCAGCAGAAGCCTTGGCTCGTTTGGAGCAAACCGGCGTTGCGGCGGTGATGATTGGGCGGGCTGCCATGGCTAATCCATGGATTTTTCGCCAAATTGCCCAATTGCGTACTGGCCAAGCGATGTTTGTGCCAACGCCGAGCGATAAGCGTGATTTGCTGGTGCGCTATGTTGATATGTGTGCAGAAACCATGGTCGAGCGCCAAGCGCTGGGCAAACTCAAGCAATTGATTGGTCAATTTAGCATTGGCCTGTACGCCAGCAACCAATTGCGCCGCGATGTGCAGCGCGCCAACGAAATTGAGGCTGCCAAAACGATTATTCATGGTTTCTTTGAGCCATTTATCAGCGGCGCGGTCGAGGCTGTCGAAGTACCCGACGAAATCGCCGTGATCAAAGAAGGCTGCGAAAACGGCGCAAATAATTAGGTCGAGGGGTCAGGGGCTAGTTGTTAGGGGTCAGGAGCGCAACATGAAGAACATAGACCATAGAACATAATCCTACGAATCTGTGCCAATCTGTGGCTAAAAAACGGAGCCTTCGTGCCCTTCGTGTTCTTCGTGGATCGAATATTTAACGCAGCGGCGCAGAGCACGAAAGGATGAGGGATGAAGGATGAAGAAGGATCAGGGCTCAGGGGCTTGGCTATTGACATTTGGGAACACAATCCTACAAATCTGTGGCTAAAAAACGGAGCCTTCGTGTCCTTCGTGTTCTTCGTGGATCGTTCTTCGCTGCTTTTGTAGTTTCTGACCCCTTATGGTCTATGATCTGATACCTGCGACAAGCATTGACACAGCCACATGCGATACTAGCAGCAGAAAGACCAATGACATGCACAACCTGCTCAGGTATAATAGCAACGAAACCGGTGTAGCACAGCGCTGCTGTGTGTTATGCTCAATGCGAGGTGGCTCATGGAAGAACCAGAATACGCTCCTGAACTTGATCCTGAACATGAACAGGCCGCTGGCTGGCGAGGTTTCAGCACTTTAGGGCTTTTTCTTGAAGAAGATGGCTGGTATCCGCAGCGCGTCGATGATCGGCCTGCCTATCGCATGCACTACCAAGGCGCAAATGTCGATATTCGCTGCTTGGCCCAAATTAAACTTGAACAAGAGCAATTATTGATTTATGCCTATGCGCCGATGAAAGTGCCTGAAGATAAACGCCAATTGGTCGCCGAATATTTAACCCGTGCCAATTATGGCTTGCATATTGGCAACTTCGAGCTTGATTTTAACGACGGCGAAGTGCGCTTCAAGAGCAGCCTTGATTTTGAAGATGAAACATTAACCTTTATTTGGATTCGCAACACGATTTATCCATCAGTCCATCTGATGAATCGCTATTTCCCAGGCCTGATGATGGTGATGTATGGCGAGAAAACGCCTGCTGAAGCCATTACGGTCATCGAACAATAATCAACCAAACCCCTTGCCCAAGCGATTTGAGCAAGGGGTCGTTGGTTTAGCCTGCTTGTTTGGCAATATTCAAGCGTTGGTTAATCACTTCCAAAGCTTGTTGGTCGGCCAACATCAGAATTGTGTCGTTGGCTTGCACCCGCGTATTACCACTGGGCACAATCGTTTCACGCCCTCGCCGTATCAACACCACTAAAGCGCCGCGCGGCAATTGCAATTCCATAATGTTGCGCCCAGCTAAGCGTGCATCATCAGGCACAACCACCTCGTATACCGTACTTTCAGGGCTGATCTCAGGAATAAAATCCAAGGGCTTGCTGTTAATTTGAATCTCATGAGAGTGCAGTTTCAGTTTATCAGCCACCCAACCAATGCTCATGCCTTGCACCGTAACCGAGGCCAGCACCACAAAGAAGATAATGTGGAACAATTTGTTTGCTTCGGGAATTCCCGCAATCAGCGGAAAGGTTGCCAAAACAATCGGCACTGCGCCGCGTAAGCCAGCCCAGGCAATCATCAGGCGTTCGCGGATGTTGAAACGCGTAAAGCCTAAGGCAATAATCACGCTGAGCGGGCGGGCCACAAACATCAAGAACAGCACCAATAACATGCCGCTGCCAATTAACGGTGGCAGTTGCGATGGAAACACCAGCAGTCCCAAGGTCAAGAACATGGCAATTTGCATCAGCCATGCAATCCCTTCGTGGAAGCGAATTAAGCTACGGCGGTGGATAATTGGCCGATTGCCAACCACCAAGCCTGCTACATAGACGGCCAAAAAGCCGTTGCCATGCACCAAAACTGCCGCCCCATAAACCATAATTGTCATGGTCAAGGTCAAGACTGGGTAGAGGCCATCTTGCAGGGGTAGCCGATTGATCAACCATGTGATCAGAAAGCCGCCTAGCCCGCCGATAATCACACCCAAGACCATTTCCATTACAAATTCAACTGCCAATGCGCCAACCGAATGGTCGCTAGTGGTCAGAAAACTGGTCAAGCCGATTGTCAAAAACACAGCAATTGGGTCATTGCTGCCCGATTCAAGCTCGATCAGCGATTCGACTGGCTCGGGCAGGCGCACACCGCGTGTTCGCAGCACATTGAACACGGCGGCTGCATCGGTCGATGAGATGATTGCCCCAAGCAGCAACCCAACCAATGGTGGCAAATCGAACAGCCAGACTGCAACCGCCGCCACCATACTAGCGCTAATCATCACCCCAAGATTGGCCAGCAATAAGCCAGGCCCGATAATTGGCTTAATTCTGTTCCAGTGGGTTTCAAGCCCCCCTGAAAACAAAATATAAATCAGCGCCACAATCCCGACAACTTGGGCAATTTTTACATTATCGAAATAAATATCGCCAAGGCCATCAGAGCCAGCGAGCATTCCAATTCCCATAAACAGCACCAACGCTGGAATTCCCCAGCGATCAGAAACGGTGCTGACTATGATGCTTATTAGCACTAAACTTCCTGCAATGACAAAAATGCTTTCTGTGCTCATTGGCCTCCTTTTGAGCATAAGGATGCTCGACGACTATTCTTCCCGCAGGGCTAAGGCTGGCGAGGTGCGGCCCATCTTCCAGGCTGGATACAAACCAGCCAAGAGCGCTGCCACGACGGCAACAATCAAGGCTTGCAGTAGCAGCTGTGGATCAAGAATGAGTTGCATTGTCCAGCCAAATGATCGTTTGTTGATCACATACACCAAGACGACTGCCAAAATTAACCCAACTGGTAACGCTAAGAGTCCAGCAGTCAGCCCCATCAAACCAGTTTGGCTGAGCACGCTCAACCACAATTGGCGCGGGGTCATCCCATTGGCGCGTAAAACTCCAAGTTCGCGGCTTCGTTCTAATTGTAAGGCCATTAAGGCACTTAAAATGCCGATGAAGGCAACAATTGTGGCTAAGAGCTGCAAAACTGCGGTAATTGCAAAGGTTCGGTCAAAAATTTCGAGGGTGCTTTGGCGCAAAACTTGGTTCGATTGCACTTTCAAATCTTGAATTGGCGCCGCCAAGGCCTGAATTTGGCTAATCGTGGTGGCACTGTCTGCATTCTCAGCTAGCCAAATCGTAATCGAATGCACGGTATCAACATCCCAGTATTTGGCAAAATCCCGCCGATTCATCGAGATATAGCCTTGATCCGAGGCGTAATCGTAATAAACGCCAGCGATGGTAAATTGCTGCGGGCCACGTTGGGTTTGCAAGGTAATGCTATCGCCAAGCCCACGCCCATAACGATAACTAAATGGCTCGGAAACCCAGACTTGGCCTTGTTCGGCGAAGCCTTGCCAGGCCCGCTCCGCATCAGTGATAAAGCTCAAGGCCCGTTTGCTCAACTCAGGGTCTTGATAATTGGCAACAGTTAATTGCACTGGCCCAAGCTCGCTCTCGACCCGCAAATTAAGCAACGTCGTCAGCGAGGCAATGTTGGGCAATTGGCTGATTTGCGCAACCAAGCCCAAATCAATCGGCGTATCGGCGCGATTGGCACTCAGGCTGGGCGCAGAAACAAACACATCTGCTTGCAACGATTGATCAAGCCAGCGCACAACCGTCGTGCGAAATGAGCCGATCATCGTGCCAGCGCCGACGGTCACTGAAACTGCAACCATCAAGGCGGCAATCGCCACCCCAGTGCGGCTGAGTGCGGCCACCACATCGCGGGCGGCCATCTTGCCAAGCAGGCCAAACATGCGGTTGAGGGGAATTTGCAGCAATTTCATCATCTGCAAGGTCACAAACGGCGTGAATAAGGCACAGCCAATGATGATGCCAAACATGGCCGTAAAACTAAGGAATAAGCTGCGCGATGGCAATTGCAGCAAGCCAACTCCCAAGCCTGCCAATCCCAAGCCCGCCAAGGTCAAACGCGGCACGATTTGCTTAATGCGCTCCTCGATTGATGAGCGGCGCAGCACGGTGCGCGGCGGCGAGAACATGGCTTCGAGCGCTGGAATACTGGCCGCAATTAACGTCGCGCCCAAGCCTAGCCCAAAACCTTTGAGCAATTGCATTGGATCGATGCTAATATTTTGCACATTGACGCTGAAATAGAGATCGTTGATCGTTTGGGTGACTAAGCGTACTAATCCTCGCCCAAGCACAATCCCCAACAACACGCCGAGCACCGCACCGATGAGGCCAATAGCGGCGGCCTCAAGCAGAATTTGGCTGAATAACTCGCGCCGTGTTACGCCCAATGAGCGCAAAATGCCAAATAAGCCGCGCCGTTGCACCACCGAAAAGGTCATGGTGTTGTAAATCAGGAAAACGCCAACAATTAACGCCAATAAACTCAGCGCTTGTAAATTGAGTTCAAAAGCCCGCGTCATCTGTTGCAGAGTTTCGCTGCGCGCGGCTGGTGTGCTGAGGGTCGCATCAGCAGGCAATAAGGGCTTGATCTGTTCCAAAATTGCTGCGCGCTGTTCCTCAGGCAAAATCAAATCGATCCGCGTTATGCGATCGGGCTGGCCAACCAATTCTTGAGCGGTTGAAATATCAACCAGAATCAAGTCGGCCAATGCTTCTTGGCTCAATTGATCGTTGCCAGTAATCAAGCCAAGAATCTTAATGCTACGGCGTTGGCCATCGATTCGCGTTTCGAGGGTTTGGCCAACGGTCAAGGCCAAGGTTTGGGCAGTTTGGGTTGAAATTAGACCAGTATTTGGCTCGGTCAAGAGCGCTTGCAGATCAGTTTGGTTGTTGAATAAAGTTGCTAAATAGGGGCGAAACGGCATCTCAGCAAAGGGGTCTATCCCAAATAAGCGAAATGAACGCCCAGGCTGGTTGGGCAGGCTAATTGTGCGATCAACCACTGGTGCGACGGCTTTGAGCCGCAGGTCGGTGCGCAATTTAGCGTAGAGATCGCTGGGCAAGCCATTTTGCCCTGCCAGAATTTGATCGGTGGTTTTGCCAGTCACGCTCTCGGTCGAAAGCATAAAGGCGCGTTGGGCACTGCCATTGGCCAAATCGATCGCGATAACGACCGCAACGCCCAAGGCAACGCCTAAAATTGCCAACAACACTTGGGCTGGGTGGCGCAGTAAATAGCGCAAGCTACTACGATAGAGCAATTTCATGGCGCAACCTCGGCCACCGAATGCTCAACCAACTGGCCATCGATCATGCTCAACACCCGATCGGCGCGGCGGGCAACTTCTAGCGAGTGAGTGACCATCAACAGGGTTTTGCCAGCTTGGCGGCTCATTTCATCAAGCAAATTTAGCACTTCTTCGCCCGTCGTGGCATCTAAGTTGCCGGTTGGCTCATCGGCGAGAATTAAGAGCGGATCGTGGGTCAAGGCGCGGGCAATCGCAATCCGTTGTTGTTCGCCGCCAGAAAGCTTATCGGGGTAGACATGGCGACGATCAAACAGATGCACGCGGCGCAGCAATTCATAGGCTCGTTCACGTTGAGCTTCGGTTAGTCGTCCGGCCAATTCAAGCGGCAACAGCACATTTTCCTCGACGCTGAGGGTTGGAATCAAATTGAAAAATTGAAACACAAAGCCAATGTGTTGGCGCCGAAAGAGCGTGCGTTGATGCTCGTTAAGCTTGCCTAACTCGATCTCATTGATCGTAATGTTGCCAGAACTTGGGGCATCAATGCCGCTTAAAATATTCAATAAGGTTGATTTGCCCGAACCAGAACGCCCCAGCAAGGCAATTACTTCGCCCTGCTGAATTTGGGCGTTGATATCGCGCAGCACCAGTCGCTCTTGGCCAGCCTCTTGAAACGATTTTGTAACATGGTCAAGATTAATTAATATTTTTGGCATATGTTCCTACTTAATCGGCACCTCATGTGCTATGCTAGTGCGCAGGGAGTTTGGGTTATTGCGCTTAAACTGTAACACTGATTTAGCTTCATTGCCCAAATTTTCACAATGATCTTGATCGGCGTGGTATAATCGCCGAGAACCACCAGCGAACAGAGGATAGTGCTCGTGTACGATTTTGAACAGCTTGACTCCTATGAACTGCTTGGAGTGGCGCGAACTGCCACACCAGAGGAAATCAAACGGGCGTATCGCCAAGAAATTGCCAAATATCACCCTGATCGTTGGAACAGTGCGAGTGCCAACGAACAAGAGTATGCCCGCAAACGAGCTTCAGCGATTACCGAAGCCTATAGTTTGACCCAAAAAGACAAGCCTGTTCGGCGTGCAACCCCAAGTGCAGCAGCAACGCCTGAGCCAACCAGCAATCCTGAGCGTTTGGCTCAGTTGTATGAGCATGGTCGCGGTTTGTTGGCCGCCAATGATTTTGCTGGTGCTGCAAATGTTTTTCGCCAAATTCAAAATGCTGATCCGTTTTATCGCGATAGCGCCGATTTGCTGTATCGGGCTGAATTTGCCTTGAAACGCAATCAGCCAAGCAAAGCCAAGCGCCCAATCAATAAAAAAGCTGTGGCGATTATTGGCGGCAGCGTTGGGGTGGTTGCCTTAGTTGGCGCTGTCTGGTTTCTTGGTGGTTCAAACAACGGGGCCAATAACCCTAATGCTACGGCAACTGCGCTGATTGTGGCCGAAGTGCCGACTGCCACGCTTGAAGGCGAAGTGGCGATTAATCCTACTGCGACGAGTGCTGAAGGCGTGATCGTTACGCCAAGCGTCGAGCCAACGCTTGAAGCGACCAGCGAACCCACTATCGAGCCAACAAGCGAACCAACGCTTGAACCAACCATTGAGCCAAGCGTCGAGCCAAGCCCAACCACTGAGCCAAGTGCTGTGCCAAGCAACACACCTGCGCCATTGCCCGACGATCTGAGTGGGCTAGTGCTGGTGAGCGATAATTTGGATGGTGGCACCTGGCCTGTTGGCAATGGTGGCAACTGGAATTTTGAGTTTATCAATGGCCGCTATCATATGACCATGGTGCCCGGGGTTGGCTCGGTTTGGTCGTTTGGCCCAGCTTTGCCCGCCCAAAATGTGGTCTTAGCTGCCGATGTTGAGGCTGTCAGCGGCAGCGGTGGCTTGATGATGGGTTTTGTTGATGGGAATAATTACTATCGCTTTATCATTGCCGCCGATGGAACTTGGGCTTTTCAGCAGCGTTTTGCTGGCCAAACGGCGCTGTTAGCTTCAGGCGAGGGCTTGGCGCCTGGGCGCTTGGTCATTGCCCAACGCGGCGCTGTGACCCATCTCTATTGGAATGATACCTATCTTGGAGAAGTTATTTTGCCTGCGTTCCCTGGTGGAGCGTATGGCTTTGTATTGGCTGGCAATAATGGTGCTGATGTCTATTTTGATAACCTACGACTTCGCGCTTTGCCATAGCTGCTAGAAGGTTTGCACCATGGTGCCATTTGTCTATCATATTGTTAGGTTTATTTGTCGTGTGCTGTTAGGAATGCGAGCGCGCTTGGTCGTTGAAGGCCAGGAGCATTTGCCCGCAACTGGGGGCTATATTTTGGCCTCGAATCATGTGAGCAACTGGGACCCTGTGGCTTTATCATTGGGGTCGCCCGGCCATTTGATTGGCGCACTCGGCAAGCAAGAGTTGTTTGAATTGCCGATTCTTGGGCGCATTGCCAGCGCAGTTGGCGGCATTCCAGTGCGGCGTGGCGAAGCTGATCGCGAGGCCTTAGCGCGCTGCAAAGCGGTGTTGCAATCCGGCCAGCCATTAATCATTTTGCCCGAAGGCACCCGCTCGCGTTCTGGTGAGTTGCTTGAAGGCAAGCATGGCGTGATTGCGATGGCGCAGTTGGCAAATGTGCCAATTGTGCCTGCTGCGGTGATTGGCACAAAAACCATGGGCTGGCCATGGCGGCGCTCGACCGTGATTGTACGTTATGCTGCGCCAATCATCGTTGATCGTAAAATCAAAGGCCATGAAGGCCGCCAAATCGCCTTGGACACAACTATGCATCAAATTGCCTCGCTGCTGCCGCCAACCATGCGTGGCTTCTACAAACATGCCTTAAACGCCTAAAGTGCCCCGCCCGCAAACCTTTGCGGGCGGTTTTTTTAATCGCTGGCTCATCTAGCTGTGTTAATCTTCGCTGGATTAATGGAGTTAGGAGGGTTTTATGCATTGGCGCTTGCTGTTGGCTTGGTTGGCTTTCTGTTTGGTAATGTTTGCGTTATACAGCTTATTTCTGTCAGCCATAACCGAACGTGGCGATTCAGCTACCCCTAACGCAGCCAAAGGCTCTATTGCTGTTTTTTCGGGCATGCCCGATCCTCAATGGTCACTTGATAGCAATTATGTTGCCTATATTCAGTATGTGCTCGAAACCGCACCCAACGTGGCTGCTCCTACAGAAGTACCCAGCCGTGGCTACAGGGGCATGAACCTAGATTTGCTTACCACTGACATCCCAACCCAAGTAACAATCTTTAACGAAGTGATTACTCTGCGCCAAGCAGGCACAACCCGCTATTTGAGCGACCCTAACCGCGAGCTTGAGCGTTCGTTGCTTGAACATATCCGGGGTGATCTTGCGCCTGGAGCCTATGATTTCGTTAAATCTAAAATCCCATAAAAGTTTAATCCTTAGCATTTGTGATGATCGCAACGCGCAGCACGCCAGTCGATGTTGTACCTGGCGTGTTTGATTCATACCCCGCACTTGGGCGCTAAACTCCCCCCTTTTGAGCGTGATCCTACCCTATGAGCACTAGCCTAAATAGGACTGAAATCGTTTTCATAACGAGCAATTCGTAAGGTTCTCCGTTGGTTCTCAACCGTACGCTAGCGATAGAAATGCACGCTTGCCTTGCTTGGCGTATACAAAATGCTTCAAGAGCGTGTTGAGGAATTGCTGTTATGACCTGTTATGCCAATGAATCGTTGCTGGAGCTGCAATTAACCCAGCAAGTGCGCCTGCTAGAGGCCGAATTACTGCAAGTACGCGGCCATACTGCCAAGCTCCAAGCCTTGATTGACCATACCGAGAGCCTCATTTGGTCGATTGATACCAATTATCATTTGATTATGAGCAATCGCACGTTTCATGAGTATTTGCATCAATGGTACGACCAACACATTGAGTTAGGTCAGCCGATTAGCATGTTGCAACTACCCAAAGCGATTGCCAAACCGTGGAATGATGCCTATCGCCGCGCTTTGCAGGGCGAAGCCTTTGCCCAAGAATTTGTGCATCAATATGCTGGCGCAACCCGCTATTATGAATTTCATTTTGCGCCAATCCTCGATGAGCAACGAGTTGTCCAGGGGGTTAATATTTCAGGCCGCGATAGTAGCAGCCGCCGCTTGGCCGAAGTGATGTTACGCAGCAACGAAGCCCGCTATCGCGCGATCAACGAAGCTGCGCCCTATGGCGTGTTCTTCTGCGATACCGAGGGCCAATGTGTGTATGCCAACACCGCGCTGTTGCAGATGCTCGAAGTGAAGCTCGAAGCGGTGCTCGGCGATGCTTGGATGGAGTTTCTGCACCCAACCGATCTCTCGAATAGTACGAGTTTTTGGTCTGATTTAGCCTTGTCAGTCAAGCAACAGCCAATTCCCGCGGTGTTGTTTGACCAAACCGTCCGCATGAACACCAACATGAATCAATTAATCTGGCTGCGCTTGCGAATTTCGCCAGTGATTGAGGCTGGCGTGCTGTGTGGCTTTGTTGGCATTACCGACGATCTCAGTGCCTTGAAAAAAGCTGAAACTGCTGCCCAAGATAATCAACATTTTATCCAAAAAATTGCCGATACCCTGCCATCGCAATTATTTATCTACGACCGCGATTCTGCCTCGATCATCTATACCAATGAGGTTAGTCGCCAATGGTTTAAAAGCTTTAATATTGATCCTACTGATAGTAGTACTATTCGGTCTCTCTTCCATCCTGACGATCAGGCTAGCATCCAGCAAGCTCTACGAGGTAGTATAGTAGCTAACGATGGTCAACCATTAATTTTGGATTTTGAGTGTCGTTTACGCTCGCCTGAAGGCCCATATCGCTATTTTGCCCTGCGGATTACGCCTTTTACAACCGATGCTGATGGCCACGTAGCCCAATTGCTCGGCGTAGCCAGCGATATTACCGAACGCAAATTGCAAGAGCAACAAATTCGCCAATTGAATGAGCAGCTTGAACAACGTGTTGTCGAACGAACCCAAGAGTTAGCTCAATCGTATCGATTTCAGCGCACTATGATTCAACATGCACCTTCCATTATTATTTCACTCGATCCAAGCGGCGTAGTACGTGGCTTCAATCAAGCTGCCGAATTTGAGTTTGGCTATCAAGAATCAGAGTTGTTGGGCCGCCCCTTTCCTACCAAATTATTCGATCGCTCCGATTTAACCTATCGCTGGGAGATGGAGCAACATCGCAATCAGGGCTTGTTTTACTCCGATTTGGATATTTTGCTGGCTGAGGCGCGCCGTGGCATTTCCGAGCCTCACGAATGGCAAGCGGTACACCGCTCTGGCTCGCGCTTTCCAGTTGAATTAACCATCACGCCACTATTGAATGCAGATGTTTTAGAGGGCTTTTTGCTCATTGGCAATAATATCGCTGCCCGCAAACGCTCCGAAGAAGAATTTCATTTGCTCTATCGTACAACCCGCTCGGTGAGTGAGGCCGCTGATTTCAATAGCGCGCTCGAAGTGGTGTTGCGTAATATTTGCGCCGCGATTGGCTGGGATTTGAGCCTGGCTTGGGTTCCAAGCGCCAATCAAGACTATCTCGCCTTAGCGCCAATTCGTTGGAGCAGTAACGAGCGCTTTCAGCATTTTTATCAATATATGCAAAACTTAGAATTGCCCCAAGGCGCAGGCATGGCTGGGCGCGTCTGGCAAACCAAACAATCAGCCCAGTATCTGCTTGAGCAGCAATATTGGGCCGAATGGAATCTCAGCCAGCGTGGCTATGAATTGGCTCAGCAGGTTGGCTTGCAATCGGCGGTGGTTGTGCCAATTTTGGCCAACGATCAAGTTGTGGCTATCCTTGAGTTCTTTCGTAGCAGCAAAGGTGCCGACAACGAACGCACCAGCAGTTTAATTTCGGTCATCGCAACCCAATTAGGCACGCTGTTTCAACGCAAACAGGCTGAAATGCAACTGCGCCAGAGCGAAGCCAAAAATCGCGCACTTTTGGCAGCCATGCCCGATTTGATGATTCGCTTTACTGCCAAGGGCGAAATTTTGGATTATCACACCAACGATCCATCAGATCTTTTTTTGCCCCAAGATGCGATGATCGGCGCAAATGCCAACAACCAATTGCCGCAGCCTCAAATAGTTAATATTTTGAACGCTACCCAACAGGCAATTGAAACCAACAGTACCCAGAATGTTGAGTATGAACTGACCTTGCCCAAGGGTAACAATGTGTTTGAGGCACGAATTGCGCCGAGTGGCGGTGATGAGGTTGTGATGGTGATTCGCAATATTACCGAGCGCAAGCGGATTGAGCAGCGGCTCCAGCAACAAACCGATGAATTAAGCATCGCCAACGCTGAATTAGCCAAAGCAGCGCGACTCAAAGATGAATTTCTGGCGAGCATGAGCCACGAATTGCGCACCCCGTTGACAGGTATTTTGGCCTTTAGCGAGGCCTTGCGCTACGAGCAATATGGAGCGTTGAACCAAGCGCAAGCCCAAGCCCTCAGCCAGATTGATGAAAATAGCCGCCATTTGCTCGATCTGATCAACGATATTCTTGATCTTTCCAAAATCGAAGCAGGTAAGCTCACGATCAACTATCAAACGATGATTATTGATGAAATTTGCCAAGCAAGCATTCGGATGGTGCAAAAATTAGCTCATAACAAACAACTTGAATTATTGTATGAGCCATGTGCCGATGATGCAATGATTTGCGCCGATTCACGCCGATTAAAGCAAATGTTGGTTAATTTATTGAGCAACGCGGTAAAATTTACACCCAATGGCGGTCGAATTGGGTTAAGTGTTAAGCTTGATAGCCAATTGCGCCAAGTTGCGCTCACTGTTTGGGATACGGGAATTGGGATCAATACTCACGATATTCCCAAGCTTTTTCGGCCATTTTCGCAGCTTGATAGCAAATTATCGCGCCAATATGCTGGAACTGGCTTAGGTTTGGCGTTGGTCTATCACATGGCCAATTTACATGGTGGTCGCGTTGAATTACAAAGCGAGGTTGGGGTTGGCAGTCAATTTCGCTTAATCTTGCCCTGGTATGGCATTGATCATGCTGCGCTTGAACCAAGTCAGCAGCCAATGTTGTTAGCAATTACTGAAGATCGCACGCTGAATATCCAATTGGTGGCTTACGCTGAGCAATTAGGTTGGGCTGTGCGTTTCTGCAAACCTTATTTCGATTTACAACCATATTTGGCTACTAACCAAACAATCCTCTATGATTTGCGTCAAATTAGCTTATCGCAGCAAGTTTTTGAACAGTTACGCCAGCAAACCAACGATAATCCGGTAATTTTATTCTGCGATCAAGATTTTAAGCTTGATATGACAATTCCTGAGCATTGGCATTGTATGTATCAACCAATGAATCAACAGCGTTTGTTCAATACCTTGAAATATATTGATTCGGCGTATCAGATGGATCAGAAATTGCCAGTTAATAGCCCAAAGCAAATTCTCTTTGCTGCTGATAATTTAGCTAATAGCTTATTGATTCGCGATTTTTTGAGTGAATTTGGTTGGGAAGTAACGCTTGTTTACAATCAGCACGACGTGTATGAGGCAATTGCCAATCGAGCAATTGATTTGTTGGTGCTGGATTTACAATTGGCTGGTGGTGACGCGATTCAGATGATTAGCACAATTCGCCGCCATAAAAATTACCGTGATCTTCCCATAATTGCCTTAAGTGCACTCGCCATAATTGAACATCAGCATATTGCCGAGCATGCTGATACAGTTTTATACAAACCATTAAATTTAGTCGAACTTGAACGATTAATCAATGGTTTGTGCAACCCATCAAAGGAGGCTTGATCGTGAATTCTGCTGCTACCATTTTGATCATTGACGATCTCGCCGTTGCGCGAGCAAGTATGAACGCAGTGTTGCAAGGCGAAGGCTATGAGCTGGTTTTTGCTGACAATGGCATAACTGGCATTGCCAAAGCGCTAGAACTTTTGCCAGATACAATCCTACTTGACGTAATGATGCCTGATATGGATGGTTTTGAAGTTTGTCGCCAAATTCGTGCCAACCCGTTGCTGGCCGAAATTCCGGTTGTAATGGTAACGGCCTTGGATGATCGCGAATCGCGCTTGCAGGGCTTGCGAGCTGGGGCCGACGATTTTCTAAGCAAGCCGATTGATAGCCTTGAAATAAAAACCCGTTTGCAAACGATTACGCGCCTAAATCGCTATCGCCGTTTGCAAGACGAACGTCGCCAAGTTGAGCGCTTGAATCAAGAAATTATCGATGCCTATAACGCTGGAATCGAGGCTTGGTCGCGGGCTTTAGATTTGCGCGATAAAGAAACTGAGGGCCATAGCAAGCGTGTGACTGAAATGACTGTGCGGATTGCCGAGGCGTTGGGAATTGCTGGCGACGATTTGGTGCAAATTTGGCGTGGCTCGTTGCTGCACGACATTGGTAAAATGGGCATTCCAGATGCGATTTTACATAAACCAGGCCCATTAACCAACGAAGAATGGCTGGTGATGCAAAAACATCCAACCTATGCCTACGACTTGCTGCGGCCAATTCATTATTTACAGCCAGCGCTGGATATTCCCTATTGTCATCACGAAAAATGGGATGGGAGTGGCTATCCTCGGGGATTAAAAGGCCCTGAAATTCCCTTAGCGGCGCGAATTTTTGCTTTGGCTGATGTCTGGGATGCTTTGCGTTCCGACCGACCATACCGCTTGGGCTGGCCGGTCGAACGGATTCGCGAACACATTGCAAGTTTGGCGGGTAGCCATTTTGATCCTGCACTTGTGCCCCTCTTTTTGCAGCTCGTTGAGGAGACTCCTGAGTCGTTAGTGTTGCATCGGTATGCCCCGGCTACGCTTCGGTAGTTTGGGGCTTTTGGGCTTCGTATTCACGATGCGCCAACTCAGAAATCAGCATATAACGCTGAATGATGCTGGCAATCGGGGCTAGCACAGCAATTCGGCGGCTGGCTTCTTGGCTGACCCGAATAAACTCATCGACATCGCTCGCTTGCTCAAAACGGCGCTGCAAGCGTTCTGCTTCAACCTTCAACTGTTCAATGTATAGTGGTTCTGTTCCAAGCATCCCTATGACCCTTTCCAAACAACGACTAGCGAATTTGGGGATGGCGTGCAGTATAGATGATCCGCGAAATATCAGCGAGTAAGGGGTCGGAAACCGGAGTTTCAATAAAATCAGTATCCTGCCAAATCCACATACTCACAATATATTCATCGCCGTTGGGGTCGCGCACGTAGCCTGCATCAGCGCGGGCATCATCGACCCAGCCGCTCTTGTGGGCCACAAAACTACCTTCAGGCACGCCTGCCACAATTTTGTTGGTATCGCGATTGCGGCTGAGAATTGCGAGAATTTCGTTACAGCGTTCGACGCTGAGCAACGTATCTTGCATATCGAGCAACACGCCTTGACCTTGGCTACATTCGACAATTGCCCAAACCACTTGGGCCATTTCGCGCGGCGACGAACGCACATATGGGTCGGCATTGGTATAAGGCTGTGCGCCTTCTTGGCCGCGTTTCGGCACTTCTACGCCCTGCACCAGCGAAAGATAATCAATCGACTCGAATGGGGCTGCCAAGGTTGTATATTCTAAGCCAAGAATATCAGTTAAGGTTTGGTCGAGAATTTTTGCGCCTTCTAAGCCATCGCCATCGCCAATCATGGCCAGCAAATCGTTGGAGGCTTCGTTATCACTATCGCCAATCATCAAATCGATCATTGCGTATTGATCATCGGTGAAGCGTTCGCGGCTGATAAACGATTGCAACAAGATCGGAATTTTCAGTACGCTCATTCCAGAGAAGACCGTATCGCCGCGATAATCGTACCATTGCTCGCTTTTAATATCGTAGACCGTAATCCCAAACACGCCATCCCATTCAGCTTCGCGTTCGGCCAACGCGGCGGTCAGCTGCTCGGGGCTTGCTTGCAGATTATTGGTCAGCACTTGGGTTGGAATCGACAGGGTTTGGCTGAGCTGCAAGGTTTGGCTAATTTCGGCTAACAGTGCTGTGCGATCAAGGGTTAAGCCTGGAGTGAGCACAAATGCTGAGCGTTCGCGATCGTAGCCAACCGTTGGCGAAAGAGCAACTGCTTGCTCAATTTTAGCAAATGTTTGATCGAGCAATTGCTGATCGAAGGTGCTCTTGATTGCCAAGCGCACGGGAATTTGCTTGTCGGCCAAATCGCGGGCGTCAAGCAGCGCTTGCTGGAAATCATGCTGATAGCCAAGTTGATCCATGCTGAGCTTGATTGGTGCGAGCAAGCTTGGGTTGGTTAAGCTAAGCGTGGCATTGGGATATGCAGCTTGGAGTGCGGCTAGGGCCTGATCTTCGCTGAGGCCACCAATTTCGACGCTGCCAACTTTGCTGCGATCAGGAAAAACCCATTCGCTTGAAGAGAGCATCGAAAGCGGCGGTGGCGCATCAAACTCGGCAGGAGTTGCAGCAGTGCGTTCAGAATGTGAATTGGAGGGAGTGACTGCTTCTGTGGCAGGCAGATAGTAAATTGCTATCCCACAGGCCAGAATTGAGAGCATCGTCACCCAAAAGAGCAAAAAAGCTTTTTTCATTGATGCATGTAGCTTGATAAGTGAATAGAATTGTGTACGATACGGCTAACCAGCACAGTGAGAACCCTCTAAGTATACCGCAGGTTGCTGCTTTGCGGGTACCTAGAGTTTGCTGTTTAAAATGAAGATTGTATGAGAATGTTTAAGCTCTTTAATCTTACCATGTGACGCAGCCCTTGCGAAGCCTGCTACAATACAGCCAGAACCGTTGCATCATTTTACAGGTTGCCTCGTATAGGCTGTATGGCATCGCCAAGGGAGGTACGATGAGACAGCTTCGAATAATAGCGTTAATTGTTTGGCTAAGTTTGGTAATGCTGCCAAGCTTTAGTTATGCAGCAGCGGATAATGCGCTGTGTATGGCTTCGGTCAGTGGCATTATCAACCCAGCGGTCGCCGATTATCTGCAACGCAGCGTGATTCAAGCGGAGCGCCAAGCTTGCCAAGGCTTAGTCATCAAGCTCAATACTCCTGGTGGCCTCACATCTTCAACCTGGCAAATTGGCGAGACCTTGCTCAATGCCAAACTGCCAGTGATTGTCTATGTTACGCCGCAGGGAGCAAATGCAGGCTCGGCAGGGGTTTTCATTACCTACGCTGCGCACATTGCAGCAATGGCGCCCAACACCAATATTGGGGCTGCCCATCCAGTCGATGGCAGTGGCTCGGATATAGATGGTGATCTACGCGATAAAATTACCAACGATGCCGTTGCGCGCATCACCACATGGGCCAAATCGAATGGCCGCGACCCTGAATGGGCTGAGCAAGCAGTGCGCCAAAGTGTTTCGATTGGCAGCAGCGAAGCGCTCGAACGTGGCGTGATCAATCTAATTGCCCAAGATGATGCTGATTTATTGCGTCAACTGAATGGTCGCCAAGTTAATTTGGCCAATGGCACGCAGGTTACATTGCAAACCCAAGCCAGTGCTTTTCAAGCAATCGAAATGACATGGCTCGAACGCCTATTACACTTCTTGGGCGACCCGACCATTGCCACGATGCTGATTAGCTTAGGCAGCCTAGGGATTTATTTCGAGGCAGCTAACCCAGGTTTAGGTGTAGGCGGCTTTTTGGGCGTCATTTCGATCTGTTTGGGCTTGTATGGCCTGAGTGTGTTGCCGCTGAATACGGTTGGGGTTGTGCTATTGATCTTAGCTTTTGTGCTGTTTGCCGTTGATATTTTTGCAACAGCCCATGGAGCTTTGACAATTGGCGGTTTAGCTTCATTCGTGATAGGCGCCTTGTTGTTGGTTGATCCAGCAGAAGCACCAGGGATTATCGTCTCACGAGCCTTAATCACTGGGCTGAGCGTTGGTTTAGCGGTGATCATTGGCCTTAGTCTTTGGATTATGCGCCGTAGTAAACTGGTTGGGCGGGGCGCTGGTGGCGAACGCCTAATTGGTACGATTGCCAAAGTTCGCTCAACGGTGGCGCCTGAAGGCACAGTTTTTGTTGATGGAGCCTTGTGGCAAGCTCGTTCGGACGATGCCTTGACGGTTGGTGATCAGGCTGAAATTGTTGGTTTAGAAGGGTTAACCTTGATTGTGCGTCGTGTGGCGCATAGTGGGCGCTAATGCGCGGAGGTAAGTACAATGGGTGAGTTTGGCGGTATTGTCTTGATTTTCATTGCCGTGATCTTATTTTTCTTTTTGATTTCGGCAATCAAAATTATTCCTGAGTATGAAAAAGGGGTCATTTTTCGCTTGGGTCGCTTGGTTGGGGTGCGTGGGCCTGGGTTGTTCTTTGTGATTCCCATGCTTGAGCGCATGTTCCGTATCGACACCCGGGTGATTACGATGGACGTGCCGGCCCAAGAAGTTATTACCCGCGATAACGTGACCATTCGGGTTAATGCGGTGCTCTACTTCTTGGTGATTGATCCAGGCAAGGCGGTGGTTAACGTGATGGATTACATTCGCGCGACCATGCAAATTGCCCAAACAACCTTGCGTTCAGTCGTTGGTCAATTTGAGCTTGACGAAATGCTTTCGCAACGTGAGCAAATTAACCATCGTTTGCAACAAATTATCGACGAGCAAACGGAGCCTTGGGGGATTAAAGTTAATATCGTTGAAGTCAAAGACGTTGAATTGCCCCAATCAATGCAACGCGCGATGGCGAAACAAGCTGAAGCTGAACGTGAAAAACGCGCTAAGATCATTCACGCCGACGGTGAGTTCCAAGCTTCAAAGCGCTTGGCAGAAGCTGCCGATGTGATTTCACGCGAGCCAGTAACCTTGCAATTGCGTTATTTGCAAACCCTGACCGAAATTGCAGTGGAAAAGAACTCGACGTTGGTCTTCCCATTGCCAATCGACTTGATTCGGCCATTTATTGATCGGGCCTATAGTGGTCTGAATAATGATGGCTATTCGGAAGGTGGTAAAAAGCCAAATGAACCACGCCCTGCGAATCCTGAAGCGCGGCGCGGTCTGTTTGATCCAATGACGGGCTTGCCACTCGAATAATGAGTGCCAAATCCGGCAATGTGCCCTGCTCTTTTGAACGAAGGAGCAGGGCTTTTTGATTTAAATTGCTGCCGTTGAATCTCGCACCACAAGTTCGACCGCCAGCCGTTGATAGCCAGTTGGGCTTTGGCCTGCGAGGAGTTCAATCAAGGCTTGGCCAGCCGATAAGCCCTTTTGGCGATGATCTTGGCGAATGGTCGTGAGCGCTGGCGTGATTCTGGTTGCTTGCGGAATATCATCAAAGCCCACGATCGATAGCTGTTCGGGCACGTTATAGCCCGCCTGTTGTGCTCCGGCGATTGCCCCCAAGGCTAAGCGATCGGTCAAACAAAGAATTGCAGTAGGCCGAGGCGTGCGGGCCAGCAAAATCTGAATGGCTGCTGCGCCATCAGCTTCGTTATTATCATTGCAATCGTAAATTGGCACATCGCTCCAAGCAATGCCCGCCTGTTCGAGTGGCTGGCGATAGCCTTGCAAGCGTAATTGAGTTACAAAAAAGGTTGCTTCGCTTTGTGTCTGAACGTTGATTGGCGCATGTGATGGCCGAACGTGGGTTTCGATCAAGCGATCGGTGATAATTGCAAAATGGCGATGGCCAAGGCTCAATAAATGTTCAGTTGCCATCCGCGCGCCAGCCTCGTCATCAACAATAATCGAAGGCACATCTGGCCGTGGCGGTTGATCAAGCAAGACTGTTGGCAAGCGCCGCTTCAAGGCTGCTTCAACCAAGGGATCAGTGTCCATCATCGAATAGACGATAAAGCCATCGACCAAGGCCTGCTGAACGGTGGTTGTATCGTCGTCGCGCCCAGGCACAAGCAATAAGCCAAGTTTGGCTTGTTCAAGGGTGCTGGCGATGCCTTCTAAAACCATTAATGCAGCTGGGTCGCGAAAAGCATAGGGCAAGCGTTCTGCAAACAAGACTCCGACCGCGCCAGCTCGTTGTTGGCGTAGGCTACGGGCCACTGGATTCGGGCCGGGATAACCAAGCTCAGCGGCCATCGCGAGCACCCGTTCGCGCAGGTCTGCTGAAAGTTGGTCGGGCCGATTGTAGGCGTTGGAAACAGTTGAGACGGCGACACCTAAAGCAGCGGCAACGGTGCTAATTGTGATGCGGTGCGGTTTGGCGGGTTCATGCTCGTTTGCCACAGATCTGCTCCTTTGGACTGATTGTCAGGCTGTATTATACATGCTATACTTCTGAATCGTTACAGAAAAACGTTTCAGAAAGGCAATGGGTTGAATTGTGTCATATTCTGTACCTTCGCTTCGGCGGCATTCGACGCTTTTAGTTGGCTTGGCCTATGCAGCATTTATTAGTTTAGGCTTGCCAGACGGCCTAACAGGAGTTGCATGGCCATCGGTTCGGGCGGAATTTGGTTTGCCGCTTGATGCGCTGGGAGCTTTGATTACCAGCGGCACGCTTGGGTATTTGATTTCGAGCTTCAGCAGTGGGCGAGTTTTAGCCAAAATTGGCGTTGGTTGGCTATTGGTGCTTAGTTGTTTGGCAACTGCGGTGAGCCTACTGGGCTATGGCTATGCTCCAGCATGGCTGTTTATGGCTAGTTTGGGTATTTTAGCAGGTTTGGGCGCAGGCGCGATTGATGCTGGCCTTAATACCTATGCTGCTGAGAATTTCAACCCCCGGATGCTCAATTGGCTCCATGCCTCGTTTGGTTTGGGTGCGGCAAGTGGCCCAGTGATTATGAGTAGCATTATTAGTGCAAATCAATCGTGGCGGCTTGGCTATGTGCTAGTTGGAATTGCCCAATTATTGCTTGCTAGTGCCTTTGCTATCACCCGCAAACAGTGGCAAACCAATCAACCTGAAACTATGGTGGAACCGGTTGCAAGTGCAAGTATGCTACAAACCTTGCGCTTACCAGTCACATGGCTGAATATTCTGTTGTTCTTTCTGTATACGGGCTTAGAATTTTGTGCTGGTCAATGGTTGTATACGCTGCTGACAATCTCGCGAGGCATGGAGCCAGGCATTGCTGGGGTTTGGGTGAGCATTTATTGGGGCAGCTTAACGGTTGGCCGTTTGCTTTCTGGCGTGATTGTTGGCCGCATGAGCGTGGTTAGTTTGTTGCGTTTGAGCATGCTCGTGGCAATTCTCGGCGTCGTTTTGTTCTGGCTGAATCTTGCGCCATGGCTTACCGTGATTGGGATTGCCTTGCTTGGCTTAGCACTGGCCCCAATGTTCCCATCGTTCATCGCCTTAACGCCAGCGCGCATGGGGCCACGCCATTCGGCCAATACGATTGGCTTCCAAATTGCCGCAGCAACCTTGGGTGGAGCTTCGATTGCCAGTAGCTTCGGCTTGTTTGCCGATTTGATGGGGATTGAAGTGCTGGGAACGTATTTGTTTGTGGTGGCAGTGGCGATGGCGCTCATTTTCGAGGCCTTGAATCGCCTAAAACCAGCTGTCTAAGGATAAAGCCAAAAGTCAAAATTCAAAAGGGAATGGGGATCGGTTGTTGGGGGCTGGGGTTCAGTGGGCTGGGTTAGCGGCTGATGGCTATTGGGGAGCAGGAACAATAATCCAAATAATCTGTGGAATTTGTGGCTAAAATAATGTGAGCGGCAGAATCTAGGCTTTTGGTCGACCATGAGTATTTCCAACTATGAACCCTATAGCCCATAGCCTTCTACCCCTTCGTGCTCTTCGCGTTCTTCGCGGTTTCAACGTGCCTGATCCCTCTACGCCCTCAGGTGTATCGAATGATGCATTACGAGCAGCGAGCAGCCTGCTAGACTAGCGCTAGCACCCTTGATTACTGCGTTGGAGGTCTGACCATGATTGCTGCTCGCCGCCCAAGCTTTAGCCGTTTTTTACTGATGAGTAGCCTCTTGACGGGGCTTTTGATTCTGCTTTTTGCCATGACCCGTTGGTTTGATATTCCTGCTGGCGACGTGACTGATTGGTTGGTGGGGATTGTCAGTGTCTGGTGGCTTTTGGCGATTACCATCATTCCTTGGAATATATATTTTGATGCGCGCACGGTGATAGCTGATGCTGAAATGTCGCAGCAACGGGGAATTACCGTTCAAGCCAGCCAACAGCAATACGCCGCTAGCATTGCCAAACGCTCATTACTTGGCGCTGTGCTTTTGCATCTGGTTTCTGCAGGTGTGTTGTATGCGATTGCTGCTAGCAATATTAGCAGCGTAGGCTATGTTGCAGCGGGAGCGGCAATTTTGCTGACTGGTTTACGGCCTGCTTTGCGTGGCTACGAATATGTGGCCCAACGCTTGGCAACCATTCACGAGGAAGTTCGCTTTCCCCGTGACGATATTATGCTGCTGAAACATCAAGTAGCGAGCTTAGAATCTAAAATTGAGCAATTAGACCTTGAGGAAGCAGATTCATGGGCTAGCCAGCAGGTCAAACAGGCCAAACACTTGGAGCGCCAAATTGAGCAATTAAAGCTTGAACTGCAAAGCCTCAGTACCAACAACGAAGCGGCGCATCGCCAAATTAGCCGTGAGATTGATCATGCTGTGGCCCAAATTTCCACCGATGGCCAATTTTTGGAGCATGCTCGCGAGCTGATTCGTTTTTTCAAACAAGCCTAAATTAATCGCGAGCGATCCAGTTTTCTGGATCGCTCGCTCGTTGTGGTTAATTATTGCTGCTGGCTGGCAATTTGGCATCGACGGCGGTCATCAACGTTTTGGCAAAGTCGGTTTCGAAATTGACTTGCTGACCATCAACAAAGACGGTGGGCGTTTGTTGCAATTGGCGTTCAACCGCTGCATCATAGGCGTCGTTAATCACACCAGTATAGGTTCCTGCTTCGATGCAGCTTTCGATTTGTTGGCGATCAGCACCAGCCTGCTCGACGGCGGCCATAATTTGGGTTTTTGGCCCAAGGCTTTTGGCCCATTGGGTTTGGCTATCGAATAAGGCATTGTGAATCGGCCAGAACAGATTTTGATCGCCAGCGCAGCGGGCAATTTCCGCAGTGAGTTGCGCCGATTTATGGATGGTTTTCAGCGGAAACTCGCGGAAAATCACTTGGGCTTTGCCTGTCTCCACATATAAGCCATCGAAATTAGCTTGCGCCAATTCAACTTCCAAACTGCGACAGGCTGGGCATTCATAATCGGCGTAGATTTCGACTTTAACTGGTGCATCGGGCTTACCTTTGTACCAATAATTATCGTCGGTTTTGCCAACTGGAGCATTCAGGCCAGCTTGGTTGGGCATTGGGCCGGTGTTGCTGACACTGGCGGGCTTGCTCAGGGCTTGAAATAGCACAAAGCCAATTCCCAAAACAGCAATTAAGCCCAAGCCAAGATAAAACATTTTGAATGAACGGGTTGGTTGATTGCGGCGCTGGCTTTTGCCAGAGCGAGTTGAGCTAGTCATAGTTCACATCCTCAATAAACGCTGTAGCTTTACAGCATTAACAACACTTGAATCGCGACCAAATGTGGACTCAAGCGGGTGAGCGAGGAGGTGGCGTGAGCGGCAGCATACGATACGAGCAAGCCTTTTGGAGTGGGATGCGCCATTGGCGGCGCTGGCTTGCGAGGCTCTGATGGAGCTGTGGCACAATCAAGACCATTGGAAACCAAGCTACTAACTGCGCAACCTGGTTGGTGGGAGCGCTTGGCTCGAGCGATTGGCTCGGCAGTAATTCGTGCTGACTTGGACAATCCAAGGCGCTTGATTGATCGTTGCGGGGAATGTGCTGGCCAAACTGTGTTTGGGCAACCCCGTTGACGACGCAGCCAACGGGACAGCCAACGCCAAGGTGCAGCACCATCGCCCAACAGAGCAATGGCTGCCATAAAATTCCGAGAACGCTGGTTATTTGGCGTAGTTTCAGCACACCCAAACCCCTAATCGATCAACCTAGCGCGATCATACCATAGCTTGGACCAGAAACATCAGGTTAAGTGCCGATTTTGGGGCAAATGCTTCGATTTTTAATCAGCGTTAATCAAGCGTTTCATAATAGCCAATTTTGCGAGTAACCGCCTCAAGATGCTCTTTAACCTCGCGCAATTGTTGCTCAACCCGCTGGCGATGTGCTTTCAAGAGATTCAGGCGGTCGCGCACAGTATTTTCGCCTTGCTGCAATAACTCGGTATAGCGTCGAATATCGCGAATTGGCATACCAGTAGCGCGCAGGCATTTGATAAAGTGAATCCAATTGATATGGCGTTCGTTATAGGAGCGATAGCCGTTTTGCTGATTGCGATCGACCAGATCGAGCAAGCCAGCGCGTTCGTAATAGCGCAAGGTATGGGCGCTCAGACCAGTAACTTGGGCCATTTGTTGAATGGTTAGGTTTTCGGGCACTCCTTGTTGCATCACCATAATTAAGCTCCTGCACAATAACAATCAGCTACTGTCTATGGTATAGCCTAGAGTGCGCTCTAAAGCAAGTATCAATTTTGCCAACATTAGGGCTTGACTTAGAGCGCGCACGAAGGTTTAGACTGAGCTAGTGATTTAGTGTGAAGGATGCTTGCGATGAGTTTGATAACCACCCCATTTGGCTTTGCCAGCACCGCCGCCGAGGTTGCCGCCGGAATCGATTGTCGTAGCCAGCGGATGATTGTTACTGGCGCTGCGTCGGGGATTGGCGTAGAAACTGCGCGTGCTTTGGCCAGCACTGGGGCCGAAGTTACCTTGGCCGTGCGTGATCTTGCTGCTGGCGAAAAGGTTGCTGCTGAATTGCGGGCCAGCACTGGCAATGCTGCGATTCTGGTCAGCCAGCTTGATTTAGCTGATCGGGCTTCGATTGCGCGCTTTGTGGCTCAATGGCAAGGGCCGTTGCATGTGCTGGTGAATAATGCTGGAGTGATGGCTTCACCTGAGCAGTATACCAACGAAGGTTGGGAATCGCAGTTTGCGGTTAATCATCTTGGCCATTTTGCGCTAAGTCTTGGTTTGCAGCCTGCTTTAGTGGCGGCTGGCGGCGCACGGGTGGTTGTGGTTAGTTCTAGCGCGCATATGCGTTCGCCAGTGATTTTTGATGATGTGCATTTTGCCTTTCGTCCCTATGATCCATGGCTCGCTTATGGTCAGGCCAAAACCGCCAATGTTTTGTTTGCGGTTGAGGCTGATGCCCGCTGGGCCGCCCAAGGCATTCGAGTTAATGCCTTAATGCCAGGCGCAATTTTGACCAACTTGCAACGCCATGTTGGCGGCACAATGCGGGTTGCGCCGGAAATTCAAAAAACTGTTGCCCAAGGTGCGGCAACCTCGGTACTGCTCGGAATTTCGCCCTTGCTGACCGAGGTTGGAGGGCGCTATTTTGCCGATTGTAATGAGCAACCAATTGTCAGCCGCCGCCCCGTCGAAAACCCGTTACTGGGAGTTGCTGGCTATGCACTTGATCGCCACAATGCCCAGCGTCTGTGGAATGTTTCATTGGAGTTACTTGGTTTATAAGACCTAAACAAGCAAAGCCCAGCGATCCAAATTTAAGGCTTGGATCGCTGGGCTTTTTTAATTCAGCTAGATAATTGGCCCCACAAAAACGGTATGGCCTTTGGGTTGGCTGCGATCGGCGGCGGCATCGACAATTGCTTGGGCAAATTCCTCGATCGTAGGAATTGGCTCAGGGCTGTGTTCTTTGCGAGCAGCTAAAAAGCCAGGCTGAACCCTATCAAGCAATTTGGGCGTGATCGTGCCTTCAATCATATCGCCGCTCACGACATAGAAGTGAATGCCACGTTGGCTGAATTCAGCGATGCGTTCGCGCAATGCCATTTCGCCAGCTTTTTTGCTGCTTGCTACCGGTTCGTAGCCAGCGATAATTGGCCGTTCGCCATAAAAATGCGCCCAGTGGCTGGTGACGAACACAATGCAACTGCCAGCAGGCATCAATGGCAACATTGTTTCAACCGTTTGCACTTGCGCGGTCAGATTTAGATCCATAGCATAGGTTGCTGGCTTGTCTTTTTCAAGACCGCCACTAGCGTTAAGCACCAAAACATCAAGCTTGCCAAAAGCTTGTTGAATTTGGGTTTGGGTTGTTATCAGGTCATTAATTTGGGTTAAATCGGCTTGGGCTAGCAACGCTTGCCTTCCCAGGGCGGTTATTTCGGCAGCAACCGCTTCAGCCCGGGCGGCCTTGCTGCGATAATTAAGCACAATATCGGCTCCCCGTTGGGCCAGTTGGCGGCTAATTTCGGCTCCAATGCCGCGCGAAGCTCCGGTTATCAGGGCAACTTGCCCAACAAAATCCTCTGGCACACATGATCCTTTCACGTCGCTTGGTTGGTTTTCCCATTGTGAGAAAAGCTAGCACGATTATACATATGCTGGCAAGCGGATAAAGAACATAGAGCAAAGAACATAGAGCATAGGAGTTGAGGGTTGGCGTTGTTTAACCACGAAGGACACGAAGATCACGAAGTTCAGGTTTATCGTTTTATGCCAGTTATAAATATTCAAGTGTTTACCTAATTCAAACCTTCGCGTGCTTCGCGCTCTTCGCGGTTAGAATCATTTAACGTAGCGGCGTAGAGCTACGAAAGGATGAAAGATGAGGGATGAAGCTCGATTATTCGGACAATTCGTGGCGAAAAGATGTGGCTATCAAAACAATCTGTGGAATCTGTGGCTTTAAAATAAACATCGGGCAATTCGCAGTTGCGATGACGAGCATAGAGAAACTGAATGTTGGGTTTTAGCAAATTTGCCTCATTTCTCGTTACGAAATTCACAATAATCGTAGCGAGGCTGCAACCCTGCAAGGTAGATCGCTCGGCTATGCTAAGATGGCATCGAGAGAAACAGCCTATTGGCTGTACGCTGCGAAAGGAACGTTATGTTGGACTTGCTAGCGTCGAATCCACTATTGCTGCTGTTTGTGGTTGCAGCAATCGGCTATCCTTTGGGGCAATTGAATCTCGGCGGTGTGCGCCTCGGCGTTGCCGCCGTTTTGTTTGTGGGCTTGGCAATTGGCTCGCTTGATGAGCGGCTGAAACTGCCCGAAGTGCTGTATCAATTTGGCTTGGTGCTGTTTGTCTACACCGTCGGGTTGAGCAGCGGGCATCAGTTTTTTCGCTCGTGGCGCAGCAAAGGCTTGCGCGATAATCTCTTTATTGGCGGGATGATTGTCGTGGCCTATTTGTTTGCAATTCTGGCCCATTCATTCTTTAGCATTAAACCAACCTTAAGCGTTGGCCTGTTCACTGGCACGATCACGAATACGCCAGCCTTAGCAGCGGCCATTGAATATTTGAAATCGGCCTTGCCTGAGCAACAATTAGCCGCCGTGGTCAACGATCCGGTGGTTGGCTATTCGATTGCCTACCCAATGGGTGTGGTGGCGATGATGTTGGCAATTGTGTTGGTGCAACGCCTGTGGCGGGTCGATTATGCCAAAGAATTGGCTTCGCGCCACGATTTAGAAGGCAACCACCAGGATATTACCAGCCGCACGGTTGAAATTACCAATCCTGAAGCAACCAAGCTTTCAGTTCAAGCCTTGATTGCCAAGTATCATTGGTCGATGGTGTTTGGGCGCTATCGCCGTGATGGCCATGTGGCGGTAACAACCGGCGCAACCCAATTTATGCTCGGCGATCACGTCAGCATTGTTGGCTCAAGCGAGGTGCTGGAGCAAGTTATCGCTGTGCTTGGCCACGAAACCGAGGATATTTCCAACGATCGGCGCGAGCTTGATTATCGCCGCATGTTTGTCTCCAACTCCAAAATTGTGGGGATTCGGCTGGAGCAACTGAATTTGCCCCAAGTGTTGGGCGCAACGATTACCCGCATTCGCCGTGGCGACGTGGAAATGTTGCCAACCGCAGATACCCGCTTAGAGCTTGGTGATCGGGTGCGGGTGATTGCTCGCCGCGCCGATATTCCCCAAGTGAGCCGTTTTTTTGGCGATTCGTATCGCGCCTTGAGCGAAGTTGATATTTTGACCTTCACCTTGGGTTTGGTGATGGGCTTGGTTATTGGTTCATTGGTCTTGCCGTTGCCTGGCGGTGTAAGCATCAAACTTGGCTTTGCTGGCGGGCCGTTGGTTGTTTCCTTGATTTTGGGGGCGCTTGATCGGACTGGCCCGTTGGTTTGGAACATGCCCTATAGCACCAACCTGACGTTGCGCCAAATTGGGATTGTGATGTTCCTCGCTGGGGTCGGCACGCGCGCTGGCTATGATTTTGTCAAATTCTTATTCAGCAGCAATGGCTTGCTTTTGTTTGGAGTTGGCGCTGCAATCACCTTTACCCTCGCAATGCTCATTCTGACAATTGGCTATAAAGTGCTGAAAATTCCAATGGGGATTCTCACGGGGATGTTGGCTGGTTTTCAGACCCAGCCCGCCTTGCTCAGTTTTGCTGTACAACAAAGCAATAACGATCTGCCAAACCAAGGCTATGCAGCGGTTTATCCACTAGCATTAATCATCAAAATTATTCTTGCCCAGCTGATGCTGATTCAACTGCTATGACAGCGGTTGACACATACCTACCTATGCTAATGGCAGGCCAATCACGGCCTGCCATTCATATTTGCGAGGTTGGGATGATCTTTGAATGGAAAAACCACTACGGTGCATTAGCCGTCCACAATTCAACAGGATGGGAGCACTTTAAGCCAAGCGATGATCTGATGCGTTTTTATGTCGAAGATGACGATCCAAACCCATGGGAGATTTTCTTCAATGAGTGGCTTACGAGCGATGAGCCAGCCAGCGTCACGGGCCTTGTGCTTGATCGCTGGTGGACTTGGAATGATCCAGTTGAGCGCATGAGTGCTAATTATGTTTTAGCCCAACTTGCCGCTGCTAGCGAACGGATGCCATTGCTCAGAGCACTGTTTATCGGCGAAGTTACTGATAAGAAATTCGACCTTTCGTGGATTAGGCAAGGCAATTATGCGCCATTTTTAGCAGCCTACCCACTGCTTGAATCGTTGGTGATTCGCGGTGGCCCTAGGTTGAGCTTTGGTTCGCTTCAGCATCAGCAGCTCAAAACTTTGGTGATTCAATCTAATGGTTTATCAGCCCAAGTGGTGCGCGAGCTTGCTGCCGCCGATTTACCAGCTCTTGAACATTTGGAGCTTTGGCTGGGCTGGGCTGAGTCTGGTGGCGATTCGACGATTGCCGATTTGCAGCCGCTTTTGAATGGCGGAGGCTTGCCACAGTTAAAAACTTTGGCCTTGCGCAATTGTGATTATGCAGACCTGCTGGCCCAAGCCCTTGCCAATGCCCCAATTCTTGAGCGGATCAAGGTGCTTGATCTTGCGCTGGGCAATTTGAGCGATGTTGGAGCCGAAGCCTTATTCGCTAGCCCAGCAATTCGCAAGCTTGATACGTTAGTGCTGCACCACCACTATCTGAGCGATGCAATGCTTGATTGTTGGGCATCGATTGAGCTTGCGGTTGAGGTGAGTTTTCAACAATTCGTACCAGACGACAACGAGGGTGAAGAAGTGTACCCAATCGCCATTAGCGGCTATCTTGCCTAAGCTGCTAGCGCTTTTTATCCATCGGGCTACGCGTTTGGTGCGATTGATTGGGCTTGGTATTGCTGTTTGAGGGCTAGGCTATGGTTTTTGATTGGATCGGCTACTTTGGTGACTCGACGCTGGCAAATTGGGATGCTGAGGAGCAATTTGCGCCAATTGGCCACCCTGTGCGTCTGCATTTGGAATACGATTATGCGGCTAAATCGACCACCCAAACGTGGAACGAGTATTTCAATGCGTGGCTGGCAACCGCCGAACCAGCCCAAACCACCGGATTGGTGATTGGTCGCTGGTGGCACGATACGGTCGATCCAGGTGATATTGACCGCGTTTTAGCCAGCATTATCAATGACCATGAGCAGTTGCCATTGCTCAAAGCCTTATTTGTTGGCGATTTCACCTACGAAGAATGGGAAATTTCGTGGATTATCCAAGGTGATTATGCTCCAGTTTTGGCAGCCTTTCCTGAACTTGAATATTTAGTTATTCGCGGTAGCTCAGAGCTGAGTTTTGGCACAGTTCAGCATCAAAATCTGAAAGCTTTGGTGATCCAAACTGGCGGTTTGGCGGCCCAGATTGTGCGGGAGCTTGCTGCTGCCGATTTTCCAGCGCTTGAACATTTGGAACTCTGGCTGGGCTGTGATTATTATGGTGGCGATTCAACGGTCGCTGATCTGCGACCAATTTTGCAGGCTGAAAATTTTCCACAATTAGAAATTTTGGGCTTGCGTGATTGTGAATATGCCGATGAACTGGCCCAAGCGCTGGTTGATGCCCCGATTCTTAAGCAAATTAGCATACTCGACCTTTCGCTAGGCAATTTGAGCGATGTTGGGGCCGAGGTTTTGTTTGCGAGCGAGGCAATTCGCTGCCTCAACTTCCTCGATTTGCATCATCACTATCTGAGCAACGACATGCTTGAATGCTGGGATACAATTGGGCTATGGTGCGATGTGAGCGATCAGCAAGTGCCGCAAGAAGATAATGGCGAAGAATATCGTTTTGCGGCAGTGACCGAATGAGGGTTTGTGCCGATTGTGACAGTATTTGTCGCAAACTCAGGTATCCTACGAGTAGGCTTCAATCGGCCTACGCTTGTTGTTTATGAGGTAGACATGATCTTCGATTGGATGGGCTATTTTGGTGATTCGACCATTGCGAATTGGGATGGACGAAAAAACCTTGCGCCGATTGGCCACCCTGTGCGCCTGCACTTGGAGTATGACTATAGCGCAAAAGCGCCAGCCCCAACTTGGCAAGATTATTTTAATGCGTGGCTGGCGACCGATGAGCCTGCCAAAACCACAGGCTTGGTGATTGGGCGTTGGTGGCACGATTCGCCCGAAGATAATGATATTGAGCTTGTTTTAGAAGGCATCGTGAATGCTCGCGAACGCTTGCCCTTGCTCAAAGCCTTGTTTGTCGGCGATTTTACCTATGAAGAATGGGAAATTTCGTGGATTATCCAAGGCGATTATGCAGCGGTTTTGGCAGCCTACCCCCAGCTTGAATATTTAGCAATTCGTGGTGGCTCGAACTTGAGTTTTGGCGCGATTCAGCATCAACAGCTCAAGGGCTTAGTGATTCAGACTGGTGGCTTGCCTGTGCAAGTGGTGCGTGACGTGGCTGCTGCCAATCTGCCAGCGCTTGAACATTTGGAACTCTGGCTGGGTAATGATGAATATGGTGGCAATTCGACCGTCGATGATCTGCAACCGATTTTAAGTGGCGAGCGTTTTCCAAGCTTAATCAACTTGGGTTTGCGCGATTGTGAATATGTAGATACGCTGGCCCAAGCAGTAGCTAAAGCCCCAATTCTGGAACGGATCAAGGTACTTGATCTTTCGCTGGGCAATCTGAGCGATGCTGGCGCTGAAGTTCTATTTACCAGCGAAGCCATTCGCAAGCTCGAATTTCTCGATTTGCACCACCACTATATGAGCGATGGCATGCGCGATTGTTGGGCCACGATTGAACTTAAAAGTGATGTTAGCGGACAAGAAACCGCCGACGAAGATGGGGACGAAGAATATCGCTATATCGCCGTCAGCGAGTAAGGAGCACAAGAATGGCTCAATTGCCATGGATGTCGGAGCTTGCGCCATCGAACATTGCCGATTGGGATCACCCTAGTGTTTTGCAACCAAGCGGCGTTGTGCAGCGGGTTGGGCTGAGCTACGAAGATGATTATGATAGCAAGGTAACGTGGAGCGACCGCTTTGCCGATTTTTTGGCCTTGCCGAGCGTTGAAAAAACCACCGGCTTGGTGATTGGTACGTGGTGGGAGCTGGATGATGGCAATGGGCCAGTTGATGAAGTCGTTGAAAGTTTGGTTAGCGCTGCACCGCAATTGCCCAATTTACGCGCCTTATTCATTGGCGATATTATGAGCGAAGAATCGGAAATCTCATGGATCGAGCAGGATGATCTCTCGCCTTTGCTCTCGGCGTTTCCCAACTTACAGCATTTTGCGATTCGCGGCGCCAACGGCCTGAGCCTTGGTTCGTGCCAGCATGCCCAGCTCAAAACCTTGGTTATTCAAAGCGGTGGCTTGGCCAATCGGGTTGTGCAGGAGATTTTCCATGGCAAATTGCCTGCGCTCGAGCATTTGGAATTGTGGCTTGGCTCCGAGTGGTATGGCGGCGATGTGACCTTGACTGATCTTGAGCCATTACTCAATGACGAATTGTTTCCGCAACTCAAGGTGCTGGCCTTGCGCGATTGCTCGTTTGCTGATGATTTGGCGATTGCCTTGAGCCAAGCGCCGATCATCAACCGCCTTGAGGTGCTTGATCTTTCGCTTGGCAACCTTGGCGATGAAGGTGCAAAGGCCTTGTTGGCCTGCCCTGCGATTAAACAGCTGAAATTGCTCGATTTGCACTATCACTTTATTGATAGCGAGCTGGCGAAGCAATTCAAACACTTGGGAATTGAGGTTGATATTTCCGAACCGCAAGACCCCAATCGTCACGATCGCCGTTATATCGCGGTGAGTGAATGATCGTTATTGGCAATCCGCGTGATCGGCGGGTGGCACTTTGGCAGGCGGCGTTGGCGCGTCAAGGCCAGCCGCCCGCACGGGTTATCAGCTATTACGATTTGCTGGCTGCTCGGCTTGATGTAGCGCAGTTGATCAAGCCCAACGAGTTGGTGCGGATTGAATCGCCGGGCAAAGATGAGCAACTGTATCGTGAATTGGTACGCTTTGCTGCTGAACTCGCGCCTGAACCAGATTTTGAGCACTGGCCAATCGATGCTGATTTGCCGCAAGAGCATGGGCGTTTGTGGGGCAGTCGCCAATGGTATCGGGGTTATTGCCACGTGTTGCGCCAACTCGAACAGCAATTAACTAGGTTGAATGCGCGCTTGTTGCAACATCCCGCTGATATTGCGGTGATGTTTGATAAAGTTGCTTGCCATGTGCGATTAGCACAAGCAGATGTCCTTGTGCCACGCAGTTTGCCAGCGATTGGCTCGTTTGAGCAATTGCAAATGGCGATGCAAGCCCAGCGCTGGCAGCGGGTGTTTATCAAACTTGCTCATGGCTCAAGCGCCTCAGGAGTGGTGGCCTATCGCACCAATGGCCGCCAGATGCAGGCCATTACCACGGTTGAGTTGCTGCAAACCAGCACTGGCTTGCAATTGTACAACTCGCGCAATATCCGTACTTATACCCATCTACACGAGATTCAACCATTAATCGATGCTTTGGTGCAGCAGAGAATCCATGTCGAGGAATGGGTGCCCAAGGCGCGGCTAGCTGGCAAGGTCTACGATCTGCGCATGTTGGTGATTGCTGGCAAAGCTCAGCACACAGTGGTGCGCACCAGTAGCTCGCCGATTACCAACTTGCACTTGTTGAATCCGCGCGGCGATTTGGCGGCAGTGCAAGCACAATTAGGTGCTGAGTTTTGGCAAACGGTGCAACAACAAGCCCAAGCGGCGGCAGCATGTTTCGCTCGTTCGCTGTATGCTGGGGTTGATTTGCTGATTGCCAACAGCCTCAAACATTGCTTAGTTGGCGAAGTTAATGCCTTCGGCGATCTGTTGCCTAATGTTTTGGTCAATGGGCTTGATAGTTATGAAGCTGAATTAGTTGAGGCTGGGGGTCGGGGGTCGGGGATTGGGATCAATAACAGCGAACACAGCGCGTAGGATTGTCCCGATCCCCAACCACCAACCCCCAAACACCAGGAATCCAATGAAACAATACATTCCAACGCACGATATTGTGCTTTTGACCTTTGATACCTTGCGCTACGACGTGGCATGTGCTGAGTGGGCTAATGGCGGCACGCCCAATTTACGTGCACTTTTGCCAGCTGGTTGGCAGGAGCGCCATAGCCCAGGCTCGTTTACCTATGCAGCTCATCAAGCGATGTTTGCTGGCTTTATGCCAACGCCCGCCACGCCCGGCCCGCATCCACGCTTGTTTGCGGCACGCTTTGCTGGCAGCGAAACCACGGTTGATCAAACCTTTGTATTTGATGCTCCCGAGGTGATAACTGGTTTGGCGCAAGTGGGCTATCGCACAATTTGCATTGGTGGCGTGGGCTTTTTCAATCGCCAAACTGCCTTGAGTTGTGTGCTGCCCGATTTATTTCACGAAGCATATTGGGAGCCGCATTTGGGCGTGACCGAGCCACGTTCGATCGAATTCCAGGTGGCGTTGGCAGTTGAGCGCTTGCGAGCGATTCCCGCCGCGCAACGGATCTTTTTGTTTATCAATATTTCGGCGTTGCATCAACCAAATGCCCATTATTTGGCTGGGGCTACGGGTGATACAATTGAAAGCCATGCCGCTGCCTTGCGCTATGTTGATAGCCAGTTGCCTGCGTTATTTGCTGCGCTTCGCCAGCGCAACCCAACCTTTATGATGCTCTGTTCGGATCATGGCACGGCCTATGGCGAGGATGGTTTTTATGGCCATCGTTTGGCGCATCCCAGCGTTTGGACTGTGCCCTATGCTGATTGCTGCTTGGAGGAAGCCGATGCATCTGCGTGAATATGCCAATGCTACGCCCTATATGGGCTATAGCTATAGTTACCCGCACAAATCGGCCTATCGCCAGCTTGCGCCGCGTTCGTTGCGCGAGGTTTGGGCCAACGAGGCGCACGAGCAATTATTTTTATATGTGCACATTCCGTTTTGCGAAATGCGTTGTGGTTTTTGCAATTTGTTCACCACCACCAACCCACAAGAAGCAGTGGTACAACGCTATTTGGCAACTTTAGAAACGCACATGCAGGCTGTCCATAACGAGCTTGGCCAATTGCAGTTTAGCCGCATGGCGATTGGTGGCGGCACGCCAACCTACCTCGACGCAGCCGAATTGGAACAGCTATTTAGCATGAGCCAACGCTGGCTAGGCATCGATTCGCGCGCGATTCCGCTTTCGGTTGAAACCTCGCCACATACTGCAACCGCTGATCGCATGGCGGTGCTGCGCCAAGCAGGGGTTGATCGGGTGAGCATTGGGGTGCAAAGTTTCCTTGATCACGAAGCCCATGGCGCTGGTCGTGCCCAACGCCGTCCAGAGGTTGAGCAGGCATTAACGACGATTCGTGCTGCCCAAATTCCTACGTTAAATATTGATTTGATCTATGGCTTGCCCAAACAAACCGTGGCGACATGGCTCGAATCGTTGGAAATTGCCTTGCAATGGCAGCCAGAAGAATTGTATTTGTATCCGTTGTATGTGCGACCGTTGACTGGCTTGGATCGGCGTGGCACGGGCTGGGAACAGGATGTGCGCTTGGAATGCTATCGAGTTGGCCGCGAACGCTTGTTGGCGGCAGGCTACCAACAAATTTCAATGCGCATGTTTCGCGCTGCTCACGCCCCCGACGATAGCCAAGCGCCAAGCTATTGCTGCCAAACCGATGGCATGTTGGGCTTAGGCGCTGGCGCTCGTTCATATACCCGCGCCTTGCACTATTCCAGCGATTATGCGGTTGGCGCCAGCTCGGTGCGCCAAATTATTCAACGCTACAACCAACGCAGCTTGCTTGATTTGAGCCAAGTTGATTATGGCTGTGAAGTGTCGAGCGCTGAGCAACGCCGCCGCTTTGTGATTCAATCGTTGTTGCAAGTGAGTGGGCTGGATGCGCAGGCTTATCGTGCGCAATTTGGCAGCGAGCTTTTGGACGATTTAGGCCAAATTAACGAGTTATTGGAATGTGGTTGGGCTGAATATCACAATGGCAGCTATCAACTAACCGCCGCAGGTCTAGAACGCTCGGATCTGATTGGGCCGTGGCTCTATTCGCCCCAGATTCGTCAGCTTAGCGAGGAGTTTATTCTGCGATGAATCTAGCAATTCTTTATCGTGGCCCCTTATCAAGCTGTAATTATGGCTGTAGCTATTGCCCGTTTGCCAAGCACCAAGAAACGGCCGCCGAGCATGCCCACGATGAAGCTGCTTTGCAACGCTTTGTAGAATGGTCTGCTCAAAAAACTAAGCTTCAATTAAGCATTTTCTTCACGCCATGGGGCGAGGCATTGATTCGGCGGCGCTATCAACGGGCAATCGTGGCGCTGGCCAACATGCCCCATGTGCAAAAAGTCGCGATTCAGACCAATCTTTCGGCTCGGCTTGATTGGGCCGAGGATTGCCCAAAAGAGCGGCTTGGTTTGTGGGCAACCTATCATCCAACCCAAACGCCACGCGAGCGCTTTTTGACCCGTTGCCACGAAGCAATTGAGCGCGGCATTCCAATTAGCGTTGGTGTGGTCGGCATGCACGAGCATCAGGCAGAAATTGCTGCCTTGCGCGAACTGCTGCCCAAGCAAATTTACCTTTGGGTCAATGCCTATAAACGCGAAGTTGACTATTACAGCCCTGAGGAAATTGCCCAACTGACAGCGATTGATCCGCTCTTTCCAATCAACAATACCCGCCATCCTTCGGCGGGTCGAGCTTGTGCCACTGGCGAAAGCGTGATTTCGGTTGATGGCGATGGCACGATCCGGCGTTGTCATTTTGTGCGTGAGCCAATTGGCAACATTTATAATCCTGATTGGCAGGTTGCTTTGCAACCACGAGTTTGTGCCAATGCAACCTGTGGCTGTCATATTGGCTACATTCATATGCCACATTTGGGCTTGCAGCAGGTCTTTGGTCAAGGCATGCTCGCACGAATCCCGCAGATTCCGCTTGAGGCCTTAGGTTAAATTTCAGCAGTTGCTCCAGCGCATCCAGCTCTCGCAAGGCTGGATGTTTTTTTATGCCAAATTATTGTTTGATATTTACATAACTATGAGGCTTCGTGCATTAGAATCGGCATGGCAATCAATGGTAATAGTTGGATAATATCTACTGGTAGGGCTAGGCCGCTACTGCGCTATACAATGCTTTTGTGTGCTGAACACAACGCTGCTCCCTAAGCGCATCCACGTGCTCAGCAAAAAATTCCATTTACAGCTACAGCATAATTTTGAATTGACATAATTTGATAGCGATGATGATCAAGTTTGATCGTTGCGCTAGGTGTTTAATCCAAATTGCCCAATAAGGAGCGTTCCCATGGCTGAATCAAGCTCAGCACAGCCCAAAAAACGTGGCTACAAATGGTTTGTGATTGGCGGGGCGGTGATTTTAGTTTTGGTCTTGCTGCCATTTGTTTTTGGCGGCAAGAATTCTGCGACCGTCTCGGCCAGCACGACCACGACCATCCAACGTGGCCGTTTGGTTTCATCGGTGCTTGGGAGCGGCACGATCAACCCCAAGCAAAGCCTTGATTTGAGCTTTCAGACCACGGGAATCGTGAGCACAGTCTTGGTGAGTGAAGGCCAAAATGTGGTTGCAGGCCAAATTCTGGCTGAGCTTGATGATCGTAATTTGGCATTAAGTGTGCTTTCTGCAGAAGCCAATTTGCAAAGTGCCCAAGCTCGTTTGCGCCAAACAGAAGAGGGCAATGCCCGACCTGAAGATTTAGCAGCCTCGCAAGCCAGCGTTGATAATGCTAAGGCCAATTTGCAAAAAACCGTGACAGGCAACACGACCGCTGCCGATATTGCTGCCGCTCAAGCCAGCGTTGCCAATGCAGAAGCCCAATTGCGCAAGGCCAAAAATGGCACTGCCACGCCTGCCGATTTGGCCAATGCTGAAGCCTCGGTGCGTTCTGCCCAAGCCAAACTCGACGATCTGCGGGCTGGGCCAAAGCCAGAAAAAGTCTCAAGTGCCCAAGCCACGCTTGATCAAGCCAAATCAAGCCTAGAGCAAGTTAAATCCGATGCTTCGAAGGCCAAAACCCAAGCTGGGCTTGATCGTGATACAGCGGCGAATGCGGTGCGCAACGCCCAAACCAGCCTCAGCCAAATTTATTGGGAAACCCACGATGAGGCTGGCAATTGGAAGAAAAAGCCCGACGATGCTGGCTATCAAAACGATGTTGATCGCTATACCAATGCCCAGCGCGACGAGCAAGATGCCCAAACTAAGCTCAACGCCGCCCAACTAGCCTACGATAACGCAGTTACCCAAGAAGGCTTGGATATTGCCAATGCCGAAGCCAAAGTGCGCGATGCTGAAGTGCAATTGCAAACGGTGTTGAAGGGCGCGACGGCACTCGAAATTACTCAGGCAGAGGCTGCGCTCGACCAAGCTAAGGCCAATTTGGATAAACTCAAACAAGGCGGCACGCCCGATGATGTGGCAGCAGCCCAAGCTAATCTCGACCAAGCCAAAGCCAATTTGCGCAAATTGACCCAAGGTGGCACGGCGGCTGATGTTGCTGCGGCCCAAGCCAATGTTGATCAAGCTGAAGCCAATCGCGATAAGCTCACTGCGCCGCCAACCGATACCGATTTGGCAATTCAAGCGGCGGCGGTCTCGCAAAGTGAACAAGCGTTGAAGCAAGCCCAATTGCAACGTGATAATGCGACCTTGCGCGCCCCATTCGCTGGGGTAATTACCTCAGTTTCGATTGTGCCAGGTGGCTCGTCGAGCGGAGTGGTGATGCACATTCTTGATCGTAGCAATCTCTATGTTGAACTCAACTTGAGTGAAACCGATGTTGCCTTGGTTGCCTTGAATCAAAAAGTTGAGTTAACAATTGATGCCCTTGATGCTTGGAGCGCTGAGGGCACGGTCAGTTATATCTCGCCAGTTGCTGAAGTTTCGAATGGCGTGGTAATTTATCGGGTCAAAATCAGCGTGCCAAGCAACGATCCGCTGGTTAAAGTTGGCATGACGGTCAACACCAATATTATTCTCAGCGAAAAAAGCGATGTTTTGCTCGTGCCTAATTCAGCCTTGTTGCCCAAAGGGAGTGGGCGGGCGGTGCAAGTGCCCGATGGCGCTGGCGTGCGCGAAGTCGATGTCGTAACGGGGATTAGCGATGGCTCGTTTACCGAAGTGCTGAGCGGCTTAAACGAAGGCGATACGATTATTGCCGTGCCAACCGCCGCCTCGGATAGCGGCAGCCGTGGCTTGTTCGGCGGAGGCCGCTAATGATTAGCTTGCGCGATATTCACAAAACCTACCAAATGGGCGATGTGCTGGTGTCAGCGCTGCAAGGCGTGAGTTTCAGCATCGATAAAGGCGATTTTGTGGCGATTATGGGGCCAAGCGGCAGCGGCAAAAGCACCGTCATGAACTTAATCGGCTGTTTGGATACGCCAACCTCGGGCGAATATGTGCTCGATGGCGTGGCGGTGGATCAGCTTTCGAGCAATGATTTGGCGCTGGTGCGTGGGCAAAAATTAGGCTTTATTTTTCAGCAATACAATCTCTTGCCGCGCCAATCGGCCTTGCGCAACGTCGAAATGCCCATGATTTATCGCGGCGTTTCTGGGGCCGAACGCCAACGCCGCGCCTTGGCTGCACTGAATCTCGTGGGAATGGGCCAGCGCGTTGATCACCGCCCCAACGAGTTGAGTGGTGGCCAGCAACAACGGGTGGCGATTGCCCGCGCCTTGGCTGGCAGCCCCTCGGTTATTCTGGCCGACGAACCAACTGGCGCCTTGGATAGCAAAACTAGCAGCGAAATTATGGAATTGCTGCGGCGTTTGAATCAGCAGCAAGGGATTACGGTTGTGCTGGTGACTCACGAACACGATGTAGCGGCCTATGCAGCGCGGGTGCTGACGATGCGCGATGGCCAGTTAATTGGCGATCAGCGTAACTAAAGGATGCAACGATGACAACGCTTGATGTGCATGCTGCCCCTGAATCGGCCCCTGTTGCTGCCGACAGCATTTTGTTTCAGCCGATTGCTGCCAGTTCGAGTGGCTTTGGCAGCCTCTGGGAAGTTGTGCGAATTTCGTTTGGCAGCTTGCTGGCCAATAAAGTACGCTCGTTGTTGACGATGTTGGGCGTGATTATTGGCGTGGCTTCGGTAGTTTCGCTGTTGGCACTAGGCAATGGCGCGAGCGCTTCGATTACTGGCGAAATTGAAGCGATTGGCACCAATATTCTGACAATTTCTGCTGGCTCGCAAAATCGCGGGCCTGGCAATGCAACCGCCGCCCAAAACCTAACCATGGACGATGCCAAGGCGATTGAAGCTTTGCAATTGCCAGTGATTGGGGTGGCTCCGCAGCTCAATTCAAACGCGCAAATCGTAGCCAAATCTGCTGATAAAAATGCCCAGATTATTGGCATTACGCCGGCTTTTCAAGTGGTTAATAATTTGACCATGCAGCAAGGCAGTTTTATTACTGACGAGCATTTGCAAGGCGCCAATACGGTGATTGTGCTGGGTTCAACTTTGGCCAAAGATCTATTTGGTAATGGCCAAGCCTTAGGCCAAACCGTGCGAATCAATAATCAAAGTTTGCGGGTGGTTGGGGTGCTTACACCACAAGGCGGGAGCGCCTTTGGCTCAGAAGACGATCGGGCCTATATTCCAATTACTACGGCTCAAAAACGCTTATTCAATGCGCGCACGCCTGATGGTAATGGCTATCGGGTTGGCTCGATTACGCTTTCAGCGATTAATGCCAGCGATCTTGATGCCTTGCAATCGCGGGTGAGCATGCTGCTGCGTGAGCGCCATCACCTTAAGCTTGATGGCAGTGCTGATGATTTTAATGTCATCAACCAAGCTGAAATTTTGGGCACACTCAACACCATTACCTCGATGATGACTCTGTTTTTGGCAGCTGTCGCAGGCATTTCGCTGCTGGTCGGCGGGATTGGAATTATGAATATTATGTTGGTGAGTGTGACCGAGCGTACCCGTGAAATTGGCTTGCGCAAAGCGGTAGGCGCCCGCAGCCATCATATTTTGATGCAATTTGTGGTTGAGGCCGCAGTGTTGAGTATGACGGGCGGTATGATTGGGCTGCTGCTTGGCAGCATTATTCCAATTGTTGTCACCCAACTTGGCGTGCTCGATGCGCCGATTGATTTGCAAACCGTGGGCGTGGCAATTGGCTTCTCGCTTGGGGTTGGCTTATTCTTCGGCATTTACCCAGCCCAACGGGCCGCAAAACTGAACCCAATCGATGCCTTGCGCCACGAATAGATTTTCCTCACCCTTCGCCCATATGGCGGGTGCTGGGTGAGGAAATCACTTTAATCAATCAGTCCTTGCTCGCGGGCCTTAACGATTGCTGCTGTGCGATTATGCACATCGAGCTTGAGATACAAATTGCTAATATGGCGTTTGAGCGTGCTTTCAGCAATCACCAAGGCTTCAGCAATTGCCCGATTGCCCAAACCAGCTGCCAAATAGCGCAAAATTTCGTGCTCGCGCGGCGTAATCGCCAGATCGTCAGTATCAAGCCGATTATGGTGCAGCAAGCGCACAACCATGGGGCTGCTTGGCAATTGCTGCAACAAGGGAATCAAGCCAGCATGCAAATCAAGCAACGGTTGAATAATCGATTCTGGCTCGGCGATTGCCAAGGCATGCTGCAATTGAGCAATTGCCTTGGGCAACTGACCCTGACGGGCTAAAACCATGGCGATAGTTGCATGAATGCTAATCAACAATGGTACATAATTAATCCGCTCGGCAGTTGCTAGAGCTTTAGCAAGCAGCTCGCTGGCCTGAGCAAACGCGCCTTGATGTAAGGCTAATACAGCACCAAGCCATTGATTGCTTGGATTGTTGATTTCCTCTTGGTTGGTGTTAATTAAAGCCAACCACTGGGCTGCTTGGCTCAAATCGTGTTGTTCGAGCGCAATCAGGCAGCGGGTTTGTTGAATAATCAGCCGCACCTTTTCGCTCTCTTGATCAATTGCTTGCTCTTCAAGCTGTTGCAGCGCTTGCAAGGCTTGGGGATACTCGTTGAGCGATTGCAAAATTGCCACGCGCTGGGCTTGAGCAACACACCACATATAGCGATTGTCCATTGCTTTGCTGTTAATGAGGCTTTGTTCGGTTGCGGCCATGGCTTCGGCCAATTGATTGCGCTGGTGATAAATTCGAGCCAGCATCCAATACATGCCAGCCATAAACGGGCGCGGCGCTGGCAAGGCTTGCGATTGTTCGATCAAGCTCAAACACAATTGTTCAGCCCGATTAAAATGGCCTAAATCGGCCAATAAGCCTGCCCGATTGACCGCGCCGACGGTTGCTAAAAAGCGACTGTTGATTGTTTGACCCAAGGTTTCGGTTTGCTGATAGAACATTTCCGCTTGTTCTGCATCGCCTTGAAAATGGGCGACAACCGCCAAACAAAAGGTCATGACGCCCTGAATCACCGGATCATTGCTGGTATTGAGCCGCTTGGCTTGTTCGCCCCACAAGGTTGCTTGCTCCAATTTCGAGGTAATCGTGGCGGCTAACGCGCCTAAGGCCAAGGCTTCCGCCGCCAAGGGATTTGGCTCGCTACTATCGACCAATTGGCTAATCCGTTCGATATAACCTTGAACGCCTTCGCCATTACGCAGCGTGATCAAAATCCACATTTGGGCAATGCACAAACGTGGCTCGTTCCAAATCACATGGGTTGGCAGTTGATCAAGCCATGGTCGCAAGGTATAAAATGCTGCTTCACGCACAAATTGGCCAACCCAAGGCGCAAGAATGGTTGCGGCCAATTGATGGGCTTGAGCTTGCAACGCATAATGCATCGCATCGTGAATATAATGCTGCTCACCACACCATTGGGCTGCTAGCGCTAAAACCTTGTTGCGCAGCGCTGGTTCAACCAAACTGGCATGTTGCAGCAGAAAATCGCGAAACAGCGGGTGCAACTGCCACCACTCTTGATCAAGCGCCCCGATAAACAATTGGCGCTCAATAATTGGCTCAAGCTGGCTTGGACCGAGCGCTAAGGCCTGCTGAATAAACTCAGCTAGCGAACGATTAAAGCGCTCTAGCGGAGCTAAGGCCAATAAGGCTTGCTGAACCGACGTTGGTTGTTGCTGAAAGACTTCTTCCAACAAATAGACGCTAATATCGCTTGCTTGGCCCGAATTGAGTGCGCGGAGGCCTTGTTCAGGGTTGGGCGCTTCGGATAAGGCTAAGGCTGCGAGCTGTAATCCTGCAATCCAGCCAGCACTTTGTTGCAAGACTTGGCTTTCAACCTGCTGATTGAGCCGCATATGCATCACGTCGCGCAAAAACTCGCCGCCTTCGTTATCGGTGAAACGCAAATCGTTTACGCCAAGCGTGGTCAGCCAATTGCGGGCGCGCCAACGGGCTAAAGGCAAGCTTGGCTGTTGGCGACACGTCAATAAAATGTGTAATTGTGGTGGGCAATGCTCAATCAAGGTGCTGATGGCTTCATGAATCACTGGATGATCGATCATTTGATAATCATCGAGCACCAGCACCCACTGCTCGCTTTGCTCGTGCAGTTGATTAATCAGGGTTGTGATCAAATTAATCACAACCTGATGGCCCATCATTTCGAGCCATTGCCAATTGAATTGTGGTAGTTGGGCCTGAAAACCACGTTGCACATATTGGGCAAAGCGTAAGGGATCGTTATCGTGATCATTGAGGGTTAGCCAAACGTTGCGGGTTTGATTGTTGGCGTGCAGCCAGGCGCTGACTAAAGTTGTTTTGCCAAAGCCTGCTGGTGCGCTGATTAAGGTAAGCCGTTGTTTACGCCCATGGTCAAGCCGTTGATATAACCGCGAACGCTTGACGACTCGTTCACGCGGTGGTGGGACAACTAATTTAGTTTGAATGAGTTGGAGCATGTGAAAATCCCTCAACACCTGTCTTTTTAGTCTACCATAGCCAACTACACCTTGTGGCTACACCTTTTGAATGAAGCTGGATTGCTGTGATTTCTCTACAATAGCCTCAAACTTGCTGTTACCAAGGAGTGAAAAGAAATGCCGCGCATCGAAGCCTTGCTTGCCGCCCGTCAATTTGTTGTGCCCCAACGCTCGGGCGAGTATTTGTATTTTATTAGCGATTTGAATGGTCGCTTGAGTTTGTATCGAATGCTGCTGACTGGGAGTGTGCCTGAGCCACTGTTGCCACCAAATATTGCCTTGCAAACGCCACACCATATGGATGGTAAATCGTTTGTCGTGCTGGCCGAATATAATCAAATTGTGGTTATGATTGATCAAGATGGTGATGAAAACTACCAGCCAATGCGTATTCCCCTCACTGGGGGCTTCCCTGAGCTGATTTTCGGCGATCAATTTGCCGGAATGCAAACCAACCTTGCCAAAATTGATCTTAAAACTGGGATTGGTTATTTGACGGCTAGTTCACGCACGCGGCCTGAATTTAGCGGCTATCAAATTAATGTGCTTGAGAACAGCGCAACCTTACTCGCTACCGCCGCTGAAGGCCCATTCTATGCCACTTCCTCGCCCGATCAACAAACGATTGTGACCGTTGATGCTTATGGTATTGGCGATACGGTGGTTTATCGGCAACAGCTGGGTAGCACCGAGCGCAGTGTTATTTTTGGCACGCCCATGGAACAACGCACAACCACAATTGAGCCAAATGGTATGGGTTTTGCAGAATGGGTCAATGCTGATTATGCTTTGTTTAGCACCAGCTTGTTTGATGATTGCTACAGTTTGGCATTGTTGCGGCTTGATGGCTCGCAAAGCTTAGATGCAGTTACGATTGAAGGCTTGGTTCACACTGGTCAAGGCGAGTTTGATCGGTTGACCAAGCTCAGCGAGCAGCGCTACGTGCTTGGCTACAACATCGATGGCTGTTCGTGGTGTTACGAAGCTGAACTTGATCTCGCAAACAAGCGCATGCTGGTTAGCAATGTCTTGTGTGGGCAAGCGCCGCTTGATAATGGTGTTTTGGAATCAATTGCCTATGATTCAGATAGCGATAGCTTTGCGCTTTCGTTCTCGACCGCAATCGCCCCAACCCAAATCTACACGATCAACTCCAGTAAAGAGCTGCAACAACATACCAACGAACGGGTTTTGGGCATTCCAGTCGAGCATTTATCAGCTGGCGAAGATGCCTCATTCAACTCGCACGATGGCTTGCGGATTTCTGCGCGGCTGTATCGCCCAGCCCCAGCTTTGGGCTACGAAGGCCTACGTCCATTGGTCTATTACATCCATGGCGGCCCGCAAGGCCAAGAACGGCCTGATTTTGCCTGGTTCTCGATGCCATTGATTCAATTTTTGACCTTGAAAGGCTTTGCAGTGTTTGTGCCCAATGTGCGCGGCAGTAGCGGCTATGGCTTTAATTATATGAACCAAGTTACTCACGATTGGGGCGGCCAGGATCGGCTTGATCATGTGCATGCTATGACCAAGGTGCTTGCCAATGATCCCTTGATCGATACCAAACGTGCTGGAGTGATGGGCCGTTCGTATGGTGGCTTTATGACCTTAACCTTGCTTGGGCGGCATCCAGAGCTTTGGCAAGCTGGAATCGATATGTTTGGGCCTTATGATCTACACACCTTCTCGGCCCGCGTGCCTGAAACATGGAAGGCCTATATGGCAACCCAAGTTGGCGATCCTGTAACCGAAGCAGATTTCTTGGTCGAGCGCTCGCCAAAAACCTACATTCACAATTTGGCTTGCCCCTTGTTGGTAACCCAAGGCGCCAACGATCCACGGGTGATCGAGCAGGAATCACGCGAGGTTGTGCACGAATTGCAAGCCCTGGGCAAAAACGTCGATTATCTGTTATTCAATGATGAAGGCCATGATGTGTTGAAATATGCCAATAAAGTGACCTGCTACAACCGCATCACCGACTTTTTTAGTCAGTATCTCTAGAAGTAGGGGTCAGGATTCAGGGGTTAGGATTGAAGTAGTAGAACATTTAGACTCCACTCAGGGGAACGCAGGGTTTCGTCTTTGCGTTCCCCTGAATGGGTACTTGAAATATTGCACCATTATTTGAAAAATATGGTACTATACACTCCGGTGAGAAGGGCCATTAGCTCAACGGTTAGAGCACGCGGCTCATACCCGCTTGGTTGGGGGTTCGAATCCCTCATGGCCCACCATCAACCTCCGCTCACCACAGCTCCCAAATTTTAGCACCCAGTACCAATTCTATACCTAACATTTAAATATAGCTTACGGCCAGGCAATCCGCTGGCTTATAAGCGTTAGCATAAAAACCTGCTGCCCAACATCGCTCCTAGATGGCTTGTTTTGATGTTAACTATTCTATACATATTGACAAGAATGATTTACATGATGTATAGTTTTTTTAACATCAATCAGTTGAACTAGCTTGGAGGAGTGTTCAATGGCATATCGTGAAAAAACCGCGTGGCTCTCATTGATTGCGCTGGCAGTGGCGTTTGGCCCTTATTTTGGTATGACGTTGCTTTGGCCGCCTGATAATACATTGCCCAATTTGAGCCAACTAGGCTTCTTTGGCATTGCTAGCGTGGTTCGCATGCTGATTCTTGGAGGTGGCTATCTGTATTTGCACTACAACGTACCCAAGGCCGACCGCATGCCGCCCGACGAGCGCGATCGGGCAATTTCTCAGCGTTCCATTACCGCTGCCTACTATGTATTGATGGCTGGCATGCTTATTGTAGGCATGATTATGCCGTTCAATCAAAGCGGTTGGACGTTGGTTAATAGCGCCTTATTGATGATTGTGCTTGCAGAGGTTGTGTGTGGCAGCATTGTTGTGCTGAGCTATCGCTGGCAGCGGGCATGAAAGCAACGCTTGTCAATCGAATTCGCCTATTGCGCTTTCAGCATGGCGAAATGTCGCAGGCTGAGCTTGGCCAGTATATTGGCGTAACTCGCCAAACAATTGCCGCCATCGAGGCTGGCAAATATTCACCATCGCTTGAGGCGGCGTTTCGCATTGCCTACGTGTTTAAGGTTCCCTTAGAAGAGGTTTTTCAGTGGGAAGTTGACGAGCAGGCTGATTAATTAAAGAGGCAGCGCCCTTGATTGCAAGGGTGCTGCATTTTGTGCATTATTGTGGGGTTAAGAAAATAGGCGCGCCAGTAAGTTGGATGTTGCTTCCGCTGATTATGCTACTTGTGCCATTCCACGTTACTTTGCTGTAGGTTCCGCTCAGGTTAATGCTTGCGCTAGCAGTTTCATTGCGATCAAGCGTGGTTTTGGCCCAAAGCACATAGCGCAGTTGGTTGTTTTTGCGAAAGGCCGCGCCATCGATCTTCGTGGGCAAATTAAGCGCTGTCGTGGCTGCTGCATCGTAGCGCCAGCCATACAATTGATTGTAGGTTGTGCGGTTTGCAATCCCTTCACTTGTCATAATTTGGCTATTTGGCGCATCACGTTTGAGATTTTCGTAAAATCCCATTAATTGATATTCATCTTGGGCGGTTGCATAATCTGCGCCTTCGCCAGTTGCAAACCAATAGATTTGTAAAATACCAAGCTGCTGCCCTTTGACAATCGCCTTAATTAAGTAATTGCGCTGAATTTCCTCGCCGCCTGCATAATTATTGAAGGCTTTGCGCGAAACATTGGTTTCAGTGATAATGCTTGGTTTACGGGGAAAGTTTGTGCCATTATAGTTGCGATTGACCAAGGTTTGGTTCATTCCATAATATTGATCTTGGAAAACTTGGCTCATGCGGTCGCTATGGCGCGCATAGACAAAGCCACCTGCGTTATTATCCCAATATGAACCACCATATTGTGGATAAATATGATAACTCAGAGCATCAAAATAGGCTCCGCCAGTTAATGGATATTGGCTGGTAATTTTGCCCGCATCAGGATTATCACTATAACGCAGCAAGGCATCCAAAAATGAGGCATAGCCAATCCCACCTGGTGCAACATAGCTATCGGGATCAGTTTTTTTGATCACAGTATAGGCAATGCGTAATAAACGAATGTAGTTATAGATTGGTGCGTTCAGATTTGGTAATTCATTCGGCGTTGGTGCGCTATCCCACCAGCTACCGCCGCTTGCCCCGGGGTTGGCATAGGCTCTGGGGCTGCTAGTATAATCTGGCTCATTGATAATCTCATAGAAGCGCATATATTTGCCATAGGTGCTGGCAATCTGCCATGCATAGACGGCAAATGTATTTGCATCGTTGACTGGTGTGCCATTCTCGCCATTATCCCAAATTGGCTCGTACATGCCTTGCCAAAGCTTGCTCTGCACTGGCGTGCCATTGCTGCTGAAATAGCTGGCCGAATCGCGCCAAGCTGCCCGTGGTTCGCCTAAAAAGACCGTGTTTTCGCGAAAATTGAGCGTCGTGGAAATATACTCAAAAACTGGAACCCGAATTGCTGCGCCCCATTGGCCAATAAAACTATCGGGCAGCGAAGCTCGCGCGCTGTGGGCACCAGCATCAGCGCCAATTGCATAAATTTTCTGATCGTCCCAGCCGTTGCCATAATAACCAGGATTAAGCCCAAATTGAAAAAGTGCTGAATAACTTGGTACAAACGTATTTGCCGTAAACTCGGAATTGCCCATCACAACTGGCAAATAGGTGCTGCTTGGCGGCAAATAATTGGCCCCAAGCCCTGAAACCGATCCCAATAGCAAGCAAACGAGCGCGAATCGCCGCAAGGCATGCCTAGACATACAACCTCCTGACGTTGTTGGTTGTTAATTGTCGAAACGCTTGGTAGCAGTTGATTTGAGGTTGAAATGGACAGTGCCATTCATTAGCTCATTGGTGAGGCGGGGAATAATATGCATATGCACATGCTGAATGACCACACCAGTAACCTCGCCGCAATTCCAGCCAATTGTATAGCCAAGTGGTTTATGGCTGATATTGATGAAAATTTTGACGAGGTTGAGCATGTCTTGCATCGCATCCCATTCATCAAGATCCATGTCGTGGCGGGTTGGACAATGGCGTTTGGGAATAATCACGCCCGAACCAGCGAGGACTTTATCGGGTTGTTGCAGAAAGTAGCACAAGCGATTTTCGAGCATGGTTTCGATTTCGAGGGTGGCGGGATCGCAAAATGGGCAAGCATTCATGGCGTTTCCTCATCCGCTTCGTCATCTTCGTTGGATTTTAACATATCGCCAAGCCGCATTAAGGCTTCGATCAAACTATGATCGTGGGGTTTTTCTGCTTCTTCTAAGGCCCGAACCATCCCCTCGCGCACTGACGTACCCCAAGTTGTTTCAATCCGTGGATCTTCGTGGAGCAGCGCTTCTTGCAAATGGGTGATTGAATCGGGAACATGCAGCGCGGCCAAAGCCACGGCAGCTTCGTAGCGCACATCGCTATCTGGGTGGCGCAAGGCCAGCACCAAGGCATGAAATGCCCGTGGATCGCCAATTTTGCCCAGCGAGCGAGCGGCTCTGGCGGCGATTTCGGGGTCAAAATCAGTTAATGCAATCAATAAATGATTGAATACCCGCGCTTGGCCAATGACGCCTAAGATGCGAATTGCCTCGATCCGTAATTGGCGGTTTTTTTGCTCCATCAGGTCGAGCAAGGCAGGCACGGCGCCAGCGCCGATGACGCCCAGCGTCCATGCTGCGCGCATGCGAATTTCGCGCTGTGGCGAGCGCAACAGTGGAATCAAAAATGGCACGGCTGGCTCGCCGAATAACCCAAGGGTAAACGCCGCCTGCGAACGCACAAACTCATCGGTGTGTTGCAAATCGGCGACTAATTGAACGATCGATTCAGGTGTGCGCTCCATGCGTCACCTCCTTGTGACATCATCAATGCTTCGAAGAATAGTGCTAAGTTGCGATTGAGTTGCGCGATTATCGACGACAACCCGCGATGGGCGACGTAAGCCACTGGCGCTTGTGTTGCCAGCGGGCAAACCAGTGGAATCAATGCCATTCCACGCGAGCAAGGCTTGGCCAAGCTCAAATCGACTGAGAATTTGTGGGCCTACAAGGTGAAATATACCATAAAGCCTTGGTTGTTGTGCAAGTTCAAGCAAGGCTTGGGCCACATCTTCAACAAAGACAGGGCAACGCATTTCATCGGTAAATAAGGCCCCATCTCGCTCGCCACGCACCATTGCTAAAGCCATAGTGGTATTGGGGTCAAGCGGGTTTTGGCCGTACAATAGCGAGGTGCGAGCAATCGCTGCCGCAGGGTTTAGCGCTTCCACCAGCGCCTCGCCTGCTGCCTTCGATGCGCCATACGGATGGATTGGTGCTGGCACATCGCTTTCAGTATACGCCGTATCACGTCCACCCCAAACTGCATCCGAAGAAACATGGACAAAGCGCGCCTCATGCTGAGCCGCCCACGCTGCTAACGTGGCTGTAGCTTGCACATTTACTGCCCACAAAGCCTCGTTGGTCATAGCAGCGCCCATGGCTGGCGTGACCGCTGCTGTATGAATAATTGCATTTGGCTGAATGCGATCAAGCAGAGCTTGGAGTTGGGCTTGATTCGCCAAATCGCAGGCCACATGCTCGCCTGCAAGGGCTGGGTTGCGCCAACTCTGGCTATATATTTTATTCCAAATTGTTGTCTGCTGAGCAAAATAAGCAACTCGCTGACCAAGATAGCCCGATGCTCCGGTAATTAATAAGCGACCCATTGGCATACCAGTGCTAAAATAATGATCCTATTGTAGCCGAGCCTGCAAGCATTGCAAACGTGCTTATTAGTTTAGGCGCTTGATGCTACTGGTTCAAAAACCGTGAGGATTGCCTGTGGTTGATAGCCCAATTTTTGGTAGAGTGGTAGGCCAGCCTCGGAGGCTACAAGTACGCTCCAATGTTCGCCAAGCGCTGCTGCTTGCTGCAAAACAGCGATCATCAGCGCCTGAGCAATCCCACGCCGCCGATAGTTGGGGGCAGTATATAAATTTGTCACATAGCTATGCGCTGGATCAACCTGGCAAACCCGCACTCGCGCCACCACCTCAGCATCAAGCAGAATAAAACTATGGCGTAGCCGTGGCTCATGCAGGCGAGTGGCCGTGATCCAAGCTCGCTTGGCTGGATCATGCGTGTTGAGCCATTCCATCTCGGCGATGGTTGTAGCTTGGGCTATTGAATAGCGCGGCTCGAACGCTGGCACATCGTTGAGCGAGCGGGCAAGCAGCACTTCGCTTGAGCTATGGCGATAGCCTGCGGCGTGGTAGGTGGCATGCTCGCTTGCTGGCCGATCAACGAGCGTAATGCGATGATCGGTGCTTGGCTGGTAGGCTGCAAGCAGCGCAAGCACCTCCGCAGGCGAATGGGTTTGCACAATCGCCTCATCAGCAATCTGGCGCTGCTGATTCCAAACATCATCACTATGCAGAATGTTGAGGCCATTCAATTGCTGGCGATTTGAGCGATTTTCAGCACTAGCAATCCCAATCTCGCCGTTCATAAAAATTTCCAAGGCGTGCTTGCGCTGCATGGTTCTGCTCCCCAATAATTACTTAAACGATGGAAATACTCTATTCCAAAGGCCCAAATTGCATCTTATACTAGGTTTATTGGCTCTTGATCGGCCTAACGAGGGAATCTATGACTGAACTATTTGATCAGGGTCTGATTGCAACCTTGCGGGCAGCCCGTTCGCTCACAATTTTGACCGGAGCGGGGATGTCGGCAGAGAGTGGCATCCCAACATTTCGTGATAGTTTGACTGGACTTTGGAACACATTTGAGATTGAACAAGTGGCAAGTTTGGCGGGCTATTTGCAGCAACCGCAAGCAGTTTGGGGTTGGTATCACACCCATCGCCAACAGATTTTGGCTGTTCAGCCCAATTTAGGTCATGTTGCTTTAGCTCAACTTGAGCAACATATCTCAAGTGTCACACTGATTACCCAAAATATCGATGCTCTGCATCAGCGAGCTGGCTCAAGCAATGTGATCGAGTTGCATGGCACAATTGATACTATTCGGTGTAGTGCTGGTGATCATGGTATTTCAGCTTGGCCTGATCAGCCAGATTTGCCGCTTTGTGCGGTTTGTGGTGCGCCATTACGCCCTGATGTGGTTTGGTTTGGTGAACGTTTGGATCTTGCCAAGATTCAGGCGGCTGAATTCGCTAGCCAAACCTGTGATGTATTTTTGGCAATTGGCACATCGGGCTTGGTTGCCCCAGCAGCGACCTTTCCGATGACAGCCCGAGCGCATCGTGCCCGTTTGATCGACCTGAATCTTGAGGATACGCCGTTGAGCCGCCATGCGCGCCATCGTTTACGTGGCCCAGCAGCGCAACTATTGCCAGCCTTGGTTGCTGCAACCTGGCCTGAGGCCTAAGTTTGTGCAATTTGCTCGAATAGGTTTTGGATAGTTTGCCTAGTGGTGGCGATTTTTGGCTCGGCTATACTGGCGTAATGATGCTGAACCCTGCTTTGGCCCAACTCAAATTATTGCAACTTGCCGATAGCGCCTTGCCAATTGGCTCAACCGCCCATTCGTATGGCGTTGAATCGTTGGTGGCCGAGGGCCAACTTGGCGTGGCTGGCCTCGGCCAGTTTCTGCACGCCTTTGTGCAGGAGAGCGGCCAACTTGAAGCCTATTTGGCCTATCAGGCTTGGCGATTGGCTGATGTGAGTGCATTTGATCAGGCTTGGCTCGATTTGAACGATCAGGCAGCGGCCTTCAAGCCAGCCCGCGAGAGCCGTCATGCTAGCGCTGTGCTTGGTCGACGTTTGTTAAGTTTGGCCTTGCAACTAGAACCCTTGCCACGTTGGCATCAAGCCAGTAGCCTCGCCCAAACCCAGCAGATCGAAACTCACCATAGCTGTGTGTTTGGCATGGTTGCAGCTGGCTTGAGAATTGAGGCCGAGGCCATGCTTGTAGCCTTATTGCAACAAATGACATTAAGTTTAATTTTGGCCTGCCAAAAAATTTTGCCGCTTGGCCAAGTGCAGGCCCAGCAATTGTTATGGCAGTTGCATCCAAGCATTCAAGCGGTGGTTGCTCAAACCCCAAGCACCTCGTTTGCCGACCTCGTACCATGCAGCATTGGCTTAGATGGTGCGAGTATGCGTCACCCCTTGTTGGGGACGCGCCTGTTTATAAGTTGATGCAAACACTGTCGCGCCTTGAGCGCATGCATGGCCATTTGGCGCTCGATTTTACGCTCAAGCAGCAACGCACGCGTTTGATGGTGCGCGAACATCGGCCACCATTGCAGGTTGTGCGCGATTTTGGGCTGGCTGATGGCACCAGTTTTGTGCATTTGCATAATGTTGCTGGCGGCGTGTTGGCGGGCGATCAGCTGACTACTACAATCAATTTAGCCGCCTCAACCAAAGCCCAACTAACCACCACCAGCTCAACGCGAATCTATCGCAGCGATGGCGAGCAAGTGGCTTATCAAGCGGTGCAGGCCAATTTGGCCGAACATAGCTTGTTGGAATATTGGCCAGATACGACGATTCCATTTGCTGAGAGTGTGTATCAGCAACAGACCCGCATCGATTTGGCGGATGATGCTGGGTTATGTTGGTGGGAATTTCTTGCGCCTGGCCGCGAAGCCTATGGCGAGCGCTTTGCTTATCGCCGGCTGCGTTTGGATTGCGATATTTATGCCTTGGGTCGGCCATTATTGCTTGATCGCATGCGTTTGCAACCAAGCCTGCAACAGCTCAATAATCCATTGTATTTTGGCAACTACAGCTATTTGGCTACGGGCTACATCTGTCGGGTTGGGCTGGATGCTGGCCTGTGGAAAGCCCTCGAAGCCGAATTAATGGCGTTTGCTGCGAGCCAAACCAAGCTTGGTCGCTGTTTGTGGGGCGTGAGTTGTTTGGCTGCTCATGGCTTGGTGATTCGCGGCCTCAGCAGCAACAGCCGCGATCTGCTGGCGACGGCATTTGAATATTGGCGCTTTGCCAAACAAGCCTTGTATGGCACAAGCCCGAATCTGCCGCGCAAAATTTATTAGCACGAGGCTTAATCAATGCATTTAACTCCGCGTGAACAAGAAAAATTGCTGATTGTGGTGGCCGCCGATTTGGCGCGGCGGCGTCAGGCGCGTGGCCTCAAGCTGAATTACCCCGAAGCGGTGGCGATTATCAGCGCCGAATTGCTGGAAGCAGCCCGCGATGGCAAAAGCGTCGCCGAAATTATGAGCTATGGCACGACGATTTTGAGCGTTGATGATGTGATGGATGGCGTTGCCACGATGATTCACGAGGTGCAAGTTGAGGCAACCTTTCCTGATGGCACCAAACTTGTGACTGTGCACGACCCAATTCGTTAAACAGGAGCCGCGAATGCAGCCAGGCGAATATTTAATCGATCAACCAAACGAGGCAATTGCTGCCAATCTTGGCCGTGCAACCTGCGAAATCCTCGTTGCCCACACTGGCGATCGGCCAATTCAGGTTGGCAGCCATTATCACTTTTTCGAGGTCAATCGGGCTTTAGTCTTTGATCGTAGGCTTGCCTATGGGATGCATCTCAATATTCCTGCGGGCACGGCGGTGCGTTTCGAGCCAGGCGATAGCAAAATCGTCAATTTGGTGGCTTTTGCTGGCTCACGCCAGATCTATGGCCATAATGGCTTGGTCAACGGTGCCTTAGATGCAGCTGATCAAGTACAACTAAGCCTCAGTGCTGCCCAGCAGCAGCAATTTGGCCATCGCCCGCAAGGAGATTTGGAATGAGCCTTTGGATTCCGCGCCAAACCTATGCCGATTTGTATGGCCCAACCAAAGGCGACCGCCTGCGTTTGGCTGATACTGAATTAATTATCGAGATTGAGCACGATTTTGCCCATTATGGCGATGAAATTACCTTCGGCGGCGGTAAGGTGATTCGCGATGGCATGGGCCAAAGTAGTAGCGCCCACAATGTACTTGATTTAGTCATCACCAATGCGATCATCATCGATCATTGGGGCATCGTCAAAGGCGATATTGGGATCAAACAAGGTCGAATTGTCAAAGTTGGCAAGGCTGGTAATCCCGACACGATGGCCGGAGTTGACCCCGAATTGGTGGTTGGCGCGAATACCGAGGTGATCGCTGGCGAGCATCTGATCGTCACTGCTGGCGGGATTGATAGCCATATTCACTTTATTGCGCCTGGCCAAATTCCCGAAGCGCTTTCGAATGGTGTGACCACCCTGCTTGGCGGCGGCACTGGCCCAGCCACGGGCACAAAGGCGACGACTTGCACGCCAGGCGTTTGGAATATGGCGCGCATGTTGCAAGCAGCCGATGCTTGGCCAGTCAATATTGGCTTCTTGGGCAAAGGCAATGCCGCTCAGCCAGAATCGTTGATTCAGCAAATTCAGGCTGGCGCGTGTGGCTTAAAATTGCACGAAGATTGGGGCACAACGCCTGCTGCAATCGACATGTGCTTGAGCGTAGCCGACCAATACGACGTGCAAGTGGCAATTCATACCGACACGATCAACGAAGCTGGCTTTTTAGAAGATACGCTGCGAGCGATTGCTGGCCGTACTATCCACACCTATCATACTGAAGGCGCTGGCGGTGGCCATGCTCCCGATATTATCAAAATTGCTGGCGAACGTTATGTGCTGCCCTCATCAACCAACCCTACCCGCCCGTATACCGTCAATACGATTGCCGAACACCTTGATATGTTGATGGTTTGCCACCACCTTAACCCGCAAGTGCCCGAAGATGTGGCCTTTGCTGAAAGCCGCATTCGGCCAGAAACGATCGCCGCCGAAGATATTTTGCACGATCTCGGCGTAATTAGCATGATTTCGAGCGATTCGCAGGCGATGGGTCGGATTGGCGAAGTTGTGACCCGCACCTGGCAAACCGCCCACAAAATGAAGGTTCAACGCGGCCCGTTGCTTGGTGATTCGGCGCGCAACGATAATCAACGGGTCAAGCGCTATATTGCCAAATACACGATCAATCCAGCCTTGGCCCATGGCATTGCTCATGAGGTTGGCTCGCTTGAGCCAGGCAAATTGGCTGATTTGGTGCTCTGGCAGCCAGCCTTTTTTGGCGTAAAACCAGAGCTGATTGTTAAAGGCGGCATGATTGCTTGGAATGCCATGGGCGATGCCAACGCGTCGATTCCTACGCCGCAACCAGTGCTCTATCGCCCAATGTTTGGGGCCTTTGGCGGGGCGATTGGGGCTACGAGTTTGACTTTTGTTTCGGCGGCGGCTCAACAAGCAGGCCTTGGCCAACAATTGAGTTTGCAGAAGAAAACTGCTGCGGTGCGTGGTTGCAGGAGCGTCCAAAAAGCCGATCTCATTCACAACAACGCAACACCAACAATTGAAGTTGATCCTGAAACCTATGCTGTGCGCGCTGATGGCGAACTATTGACCTGCGAGCCAGCCAGCAGTTTGCCCTTGGCTCAGCGCTATTTTTTATTCTAACTGCGAGGAATGTATGCAGGAACCCCTGTTGCGAATTGGGATTGCCGGCCCAGTGGGCAGTGGCAAAACAGCTTTAGCCCATTGTTTGAGCGTGCATCTCACCAAGCGCTACTCGGTAGCCGTGGTAACCAACGATATTTACACCAAAGAAGATGCAGAATTTTTGCTGCGCCAAGGTGTGTTGCCAGCAGAACGGGTGCGCGGGGTGGAAACTGGCGGCTGCCCACACTCGGCGATTCGCGATGATGCCTCGATGAACCTCGAAGCGATTGCCGATTTATGTGCAACCCTGCCCGATTTGCAAATTGTGTTTGTTGAGAGCGGCGGCGATAATCTGGCGGCCTCGTTTAGCCCAGAGTTGGTCGATTATTGGATATATGTCATCGATGTGGCTGGCGGTGATAAAGTTCCGCGCAAAGGTGGCCCGGGCGTGACGCGCTCCGATTTATTGGTGATCAACAAAATTGATCTGGCTGAGCTGGTTGGCGCATCGTTGGATGTAATGGAGCACGATGCCAAACAGATGCGTGGTGAATTACCGCTGGTGTTCACCAACCTCAAGGCTGAAACTGGCTTAGATCAGGTGCTCGCTTGGATTGATCAAGTCTATGCAGCGCCACGGCCTGAGCCAATTCAGATTCATGATCATCACCATCATCACTAGGATTTACAGGCAGCAACAGCCTTGATGGCGCTGTTGCTGCCTTCATCGGGCTACCTGCCAACCATTCTGGCGCGAAATGTTTGATCTTGGTTGATTTATGAACCTAACGCGCTTGATCCTCGGGCTGAAACGAAATCAATTACCGACTGTTTGAAGCCAAAGACTGCTTGAAAGCTGCTAGTGTGTGTGATGATATATTAATATAATGCTAATCGTAATTAAGCGCAATTTCTAAACAAAAACCTCAGGTAGAGTAAGCTGCCTGACTATACCATGCAGGCATAAAAAAGTATCTTGCAGAAAAAGTTAAAAATTGGTATAATTCGCCTCACGATCATAGCCTACATTCCAACTTCTGATTTACAGTCTAGCAGGCCAGAGAGACCAGCCATCCATGCCGATAACTGCTTTCCGCGCCAATGCTTGCCACGAATGCTCGCGAATGCTCAGCAGCAACGCAGCAGCGTACTCATAACTCCAAGATTGTTGGGCTAAGGGTTCCACGCTGAAACTCCCATGCACACGATTGCACACGATTTAAGCTGAGCAAGCCGAATGTGGGGAGGTTGCTCAGCGTAGCGCGAAATTGTAGGAGGAAGCATGACCTCAAGTACCTCGGAGAACGGTTTATTTCGGCCCTTACAACAACGCTTGTTTGCAATGCTCTGGACTGGGCAAACGATTTCGCGTTTGGGCGATACGATGTATCAAGTTGCGCTCTCGTTGTGGGTTTTGGAAAAAACCGGCTCGGCTACTGCGATGGGCTTAGTGTTAATCTGTTCGTTTGCGCCGATGATCATCTTTTCATTGCTCGGTGGCGCTGCGGTTGATCGCTTTTCGCGTGGTTGGCTGATGTTTAGCTCCGATATGCTGCGGGCCTTAATTGTTGGTGGCGTTGGGATTCTGGCCCTGACGAATACCTTACAACTTTGGCATATTTATGCGGCTAGTATCTCGTTTGGCTTCTTTGATTCGTTTTTTCAGCCAGCATATAGCGCTTTAGTGCCCGATGTTGTGCCAGCAGAATCGTTGCCTGGCGCCAACTCGCTGACTGCTTTGAGTGCCCAAATGACCTTGATTTTGGGGCCATTGATTGCCTCCTTGATTGTGGGTATCGGCGGCGCACCAACCGCATTTTTATTCAACAGTTTCTCGTTTTTGGTTTCTGGCTTGTGCTTAATACCGTTGCTCTCAACCGATGCCAGTCGCGCGAAAGCTCGACGCTCGACTGGCATTTTAAAAGATGTTGGCGCAGGCCTGAGAACGGTCAGCATGAATCCTTGGCTCTGGATGACGATTATTCTTTCGTCGATGGCCAATATGCTGTTGGCTGCCCCAGCCCAAACTGCGTTGCCAATTCTGATCAATAAATTTTTGCTATTGCCTAGTGAACGACTTGGCTGGGCACATGCAAGCATTGCCTTGGGCGCGGTTTCGGCCTCGATTTGGCTGAGCAAAGGCAATCGTTTGCGCCGCCGTGGCTTGATGAGCTATGGTGCCTTGTTTTTGGCTAGCTTAGCAACCTTGGTTGTTGGCGTAATTGGCTTTAATGTTGGCGTGCTTGGCAGCACTATCGCCTTAGCTGCCTTGCTTGGCGTGTTGGTCTTTCGTGGGGTTGGGATTGCAACCTTTGGCTTGATTTGGACGCATACTATGCAAGAAATGGTTGATCGCGAACAACTCGGGCGGGTTGCTAGCATCGACTTGCTTGGCTCGGTCGCGTTGTTGCCAATTGGCTATGGCCTAGCTGGGATCATCGCCGACAACTTTGGCGCTCCAGCCTTGTTTGCTACCTGTGGCGCAATTATGTTGGTTATGACGACCTTGTTTAGCTTCCACCCTGCCGTCCGCAAATTAAACTAAGCGTAGACTGACAGATAAACCTCAACCACGGCTCACTGCGAGGCGTGGTTTTTTTGCGCTATAATCGGCTATATTTGCAAAAGGAGCATTCATGAATCGCCAATTAGATTCGCAGGCATGTTTTGTCTGTGGCAAAAATAACCCTAGTGGCTTGCAATTAGATTTCTTCGAGGAAGAAAATCGGGTTGTGACGCGCTTTAGCTCCACCTCGCTGCATCAAGGCTGGCCGGGCTTTGTCCATGGCGGCATCATTGCGACGATTCTTGATGAAACTTTAGGCCGGGTTGGCTTTTTGATCGATGCTTGGACGATGACTGGCCGTTTTGAAGTACGCTATCGTCAGCCAGCCCCGATTGACCAAGAAATTACTTTTACTGGCAGCATTGTGCGTGATCGAGGGCGGGCGCTTGAGGTCGAGGGCTTTGCCCAATTGTCCGATGGCACGATTGTGGCCGAAGCAACTGGCTTGTATATGCGGGTTTCGCCAGAATTGCGCGCCACACTTTCCGAGCAAATTGCTGAAGGCTATTAATTGACTAATCAATGATATTAACTTAATTGTGATCAAGCTTACGTTTAGTACCAGAAACATATTGGAGGAGCGTTAACATGAGTAATCTTGAAGCCCAATTTCTCCAAGAAATGCTTGATGGCTATCGTTTGGCAGCAAAACAAGGCTATAAGGCTACCTATTATTTACGTATGCTCGAAGAATTGGGGGCAATTCCTGCTGCCAAGCGCTTGGTCGCAGACCCCGAAATTAGCAGTGGTTTGCAACAGCTTTGCTTGATCGGTTTGCTCAGTACTTCGGCAGAGGCAATTATGCTCAAGCCCGAATATGCTGAATTATTTACCGATGCAGAACGCCAAGTTGCCCGCGAAAAATTAATTGCCCTCGGCTGGAACGCTGAATAATTATCCTCATGCTTGATTGGCTTTGATCAGCGCCCCGCATCTCCAGCGAGATGCGGGGCTTTTTGATACTCACCTCGGCCTGAATCCTCATAGCAAGCACTTCAGATCCTAACAGTTTTATAACAATTGCTCGCTACACTCTTAACCAGAAGCTAACAAAGATTGCCGATCGCTTTTGGCGTTGCGGCGTGCAAAGGAATAGAGTTTATGCTGCAACAACTGCGTTATCAACCAACCCTCATCTGGCCAACTGAACCAACGCTCGCGTGCGAACCAGCACAACTAGCCCCAAAGCCGCTGATTGACCAACACTTGGCTGCCTTTGGGCCAATTAGTTTGCAACAGATGGATTCGGTGGCCTTGCTGAATCGCACCGATAGCAAATATGTCTGCTCAATTCAGCAATTGACCGCAATTTTGCCAGCTTTAATGGCCGATTATCGGGTGTTGGAGATTGCTGGGCGGCACATGCATCGCTATCATACGCGCTATTTCGATAGCGCTGATTTTGCGCTCTATCGACGACATCATGCTGGGGGCCGCAATCGCTACAAAGTGCGCAGCCGTACCTATCTCGACACGCAGCATTATTTTCTCGAAGTAAAGCACAAAATTAATAAATATCGCACGATCAAGCATCGAATGCCAACGTCAACTGGCTTGGAAACGCTTAATCCAGCCAGCAAAGCCTTCGTGCAGCAACGGGTGCCGTTCGATGTGCGCTTATTACAGCCAACCCTGACCAACGATTTTAGCCGCATCACCTTGGTGAATATTGCTGCACACGAGCGAGTAACCTTGGATATTGGGATTCAGTTTCAGGCTAATCTACAGACGATTGAACTGACGGGAGTGGTGATTGCCGAAGTCAAACAGGCTGGGATTAACCGCAGTTCGCCCTTTATCCAAGGCATTCGCGGCGAGCATGTGCACCCAATCGGCATGAGCAAATATTGCAGCGGCGCAGCCTTGCTCTACCCAGAATTACCACGCAACAGCTTCAAACCAACCTTACGCTATTTGCATAGCTTGATGGAGAATGCTCGATGACAACCGAATTAACTCAATTTTTGCTGGGAGCGGGCTTTAATTTATTCGTAACGCTGCTAATTGTGCGTGGCGTGTATTACCCCGTGACCCAAGATAAAAATTTCGTTTTTACCTTTATTGGCTTTAATATGATCATCTACTTTGTGCTGGGCTTTTTGACCAGCGTGGAAGTGGGCGTTGGGGTTGGCTTTGGCCTGTTTGCGATTTTCTCGTTGCTACGCTATCGCACCGATGAGATTCCGATTCGCGAGATGACCTATTTGTTTATTTTGATTGCCTTGGGCGTGATGAATTCGCTGATGCATAGCGGCAGTTTGCTGCAAATTGGCATCGCCAACTCCGTGATTCTAGTGATTTTGTTTGTGCTTGAAAAAGGTTGGGGCTTTCAATTTGAAGCCAACAAGCGGGTTGCCTACGACAAAATCGAGCTGATCGGGCCTGATCGCTCAGCAGAATTATTGGCCGATTTACGCCAACGCACCGGCATTTTGGTTAAGCGGGTTGAAATTGGGCGCATCGATTTATTGCACGATATGGCCGATTTGAAAATTTTCTACGATGAAACGCCACGCTTGAGCGCCAACCACCAGCCAACCAATCCCCGTGTGTTGCGCGATCAACATCAATTGCCCTAAGCGAAATTTGGCTCTTGGCTCGCTCTTTAATCTGCATAAGAATGAGGTTACGATGAAATATTGGCGCTGGCTCTGTTTGGTTGCTGTTGGATTAAACTTGGTGGCATGTGCAACTTCGAGCACTTCGACCATTACGCCTGCTGAAACGACTGTTATTGATGGTGTAACGCGGCCTGCTGGCTGGAATGAAGCCTCGCATGGCGAAAGTGCCGAGCCAAATTATGCTGTGGTTTTTCCGCAAACTAAAGTTAATCAACTAATCATAACGATCGATTCTGCTTCGTGGCAAGCCATGCAAGCGAATATGACTGAGCTTTTTGGCGAGCCTGGCAGCCGTCAGCTGGGTGGTGGTTTTCCTGGTGGCGTGTTTACTGATACCAATGGCTTGCCAATGCGCCCAAATGGTGCTTTTACTAATACGAATGGCTTGCCAATGCCTCCCAATGGAGCCTTTACCGAGACGATGGGTATGCCTGGTGGTTTCCCTAGTGGCGCCTTCACCGACACCCAACGTATGCCCGGCGGGATACCAAATATGGGCGATTTGGTGACCGAAAACCCGATGTGGGTGACGGCAACCCTAAGCTTTGAAGGCCAAACATGGACCAATGTTGGCGTGCGCTACAAAGGCAATTCCTCCTTGATGAGTGCTTGGAATAGCCAACAAGCCAATTTGCCCTTCAAGCTCGATTTTGATCAATTTGAAAAAACCTATCCTGCAATTGATAACCAACGCTTTTATGGCTTCAAACAATTGGCGCTAGCAAACAATTTAGGCGATCTGACGGCGATGCGCGAGACACTTGCCTACGATCTCTTTGCCCAAATGGGCTTGCCCGCCGCCGAAACCGCGACCTATGAAGTGCTGCTTGATCATGGCAACGGGGTTGAAAGCTTGGGTCTGTACACCGCAGTTGAAGTGATCGACGACACAGCCATTGCCCGCGTTTTTGGTGATGATAGCGGCAATATTTACGAAGGCGATGGCAGCGCTGCCAGTTTGGCCGAAGGCACCAAAGCTGCGATTAATGAAAGTTTTCAGAAGGAGAATAACGATGCAACAGGCTGGGCCGATGTTGAAGCGCTCTACGATGTGTTGCACTCAAGCGAACGCACCAGCGATCCGGCGGCATGGCGGACCAAATTAGAGGCCGTGTTCGATGTGCCGAACTTCTTGCAATGGCTTGGCGTGAGCACCTTGCTTGAGCATTGGGATACCTATGGCGCAATGACCCACAATTATTATCTGTATAACAATCCTGCGACAGGCAAACTGACGTGGATTTCGTGGGATCATAATTTTGTGCTGGGGGCGAGCATGGGTGGCGGTCGCAATCAAGCGCCTGCTGGGATGCAGAACAATCCTAATCAACCAGCCAACGGCAACAACCAAGCCATTCCCAATAACCCTAATCGACCCGCCAATGGCGGCGGCTTTGGCGGCCAAAACAACAGCTTCGATAAAGCCAGCGTGACCAGCGATTGGCCCTTGATTCGCTATTTGCTTGATGACCCGACCTACTATGCGGCCTATATTGCGGCGCTACGCGAAACCAGCAGCCAATTTGATGTTGAGGCCTTGGTGCAAAAATACACAGCCTTAGCCGCCACCATCAGCCCAAGCGCAATCAAAAAAACCAGCCTTGATGAGTACAACGCTGCCGTTACGAGCCTAATGGAGCGGATTCGCACCCGCAGCAACGATTTGAAAAGCTTTTTGGCAACTCAATAAAAACAAGGCCTGTGAGTTTATGGCAAACTCACAGGCCTTCGTTGTTTAGGCGCTTAAACCGCCGTCGACGTTGATGGTCGCGCCCGTGATAAAGCCAGCAGCTGGGCTGGCCAAGAAGGCTACGGTAGCGCCAACTTCTTCGGCCTTACCCAAACGTTTGAGCGCAATCGCTTGGGTAAATACTTCAAGCATTGGGCTATCGCCGGGACCCATATCGGTGTCGATTGGGCCTGGTTGCACATTATTAACTGTGATCCCACGTTGGCCTAGCTCGCGTGCCCATGCGCGGGTATAGCTGGCAACCGCCGCCTTCGAGGCTGAATAATCGGCTAGCCCAGCAAATGGCGAGCCATCAGCGGCCACCGAGCCAATCGAAATAATCCGCCCGCCATCTTGCAACAAGGGCGTTGCAGTGCGCACGGCGGTGGCAACACCTTTAACATTGACCGCAAACATATGCTCAATCGCTTCAACATCGGTGTTGGGGTCGCTCAAGATTGCGCCCTGAAAGACCCCAGCGTTATTGACCAAAATATCGAGCTTGCCAAAATGCGCCACGACATTATTGACCAAACTGGCCACTTGGTCGCTATCTGCTTGGTCGGCCTGGAAGGCTGCGGCTTTAACGCCAAGCGCTTGTAATTGCTCGACCACTGCTGCTGCTTTGCTGGCCGAGGCGACATAACTAATTGCAACGTCTGCACCTTGCTCGGCCAACGCCAGCGCGCTGGCGGCGCCAATTCCGCGTGAACCACCTGTGACCAAGGCAACTTTTCCGGCTAACGGCTTGCTCATGGGCTTCCTTCCAAGATTCAATAAAAATAATATAGTACCTTTTAGTACATATATTTTGTACTGATCGGTACTATATGAAAAGCCAATCAATTTGTCAAGCCCGAATTTGATCCACGAAGGATACGAAGAGCACGAAGGATGATTTTTTGCCACAGATTCACACAGATTATTTAGATTTGATTTTTCGCCACCAAGGGGCCGAAGCTTTATTTTCGCCACGAATTACACGAAGGGCTATAGCCTTATAGGCTATCGCGTTCTGACTTCTGATTTCTGACTTTTGCCTTCATCCCTCATCCTTCGCCTCTAGCTTGTGTTATCCAGCTGTTTGGCGTATGATCAATTATGGTCAATCCAGCCTAGATTGGTTAGCAACGATGAAAGCAATGACAGAACAAAAAGTTGGCCGACCGCGCGCCTTTGATCGCGATCAGGCCTTATTTCAAGCATTAAATGTCTTTTGGCGTTTGGGCTATGAAGGCGCTTCGTTGAGCGATTTAACCGAAGCGATGGGGATTAATCGGCCCAGCTTATATGCAGCATTTGGCAATAAAGAGCAACTTTTTCGCGAAGTTTTGGCGCGTTATCACGAGCTGAGTGTGCCTTCGATTGCGATGGCATTGGAGCATGCTGAGATTTATGTGGCGCTTGAGCAATTGTTGCGGATTAATATTCGCCAAATTACCAACCCCAACGTGCCTGCTGGCTGCTTATTGATTCGCGGCGTGCCCGTCTGCAATGATACAACTGCGCCAATTTATCAGGCAGTGGTTGACCAACGCCTCGGTCAAGAAAGCTTAATTCGCGAGCGTTTGGAGCAATCAGCCCAAGCAGGCGAACTTGCAGCGAATGTTGATCCTGTTGATCTGGCGCGCACGATTATGGCCTTTTCCAATGGCTTATCGATTCAAAGTGTCAATGGGGCAACCCATGCAGAGCTAGAACGCTCGGTTGAGCTGTTTTTACGTGGCTTGAAAGTATTGTTGGTAGCCTAAAACCCGTTTACGGCATGCTTCAAAATGAGCATGCCGTAGCGGGTTTAATCGTTGCTTGCTGATTGATTATCGGCGCTAGGCCGCTCGAAAATTTGCTCAATCGCTAGCTCAAACAGATCGGCTATTTTGAAGGCGAGTGGTAAACTCGGGTCGTATTTGCCGGTTTCAAGCGCATTAATGGTTTGGCGGGAGACTCCCAAGGCTTGGGCCAAATCGGCTTGTGACCAATCGTGTTCGGCACGCAAGACACGTAAGCGATTTTTCATTGGTAGCTCCGATTGGCGAAGGCTAAGCCAAAACTCCAACAGGTTGTCAACAGTGGCAAGACCCACAGCCACGACAATTGTGGTAGATTGACCAACAGTTGCAGCAAGCCATAAGCGCAGCTAATAAAGATGGTAGCTCCCACGGCAAACGTAAAGGCCAGCAGTTGAACGTGGCGTTGAAATTCATCCATGCTGCTAACTGCCCGATACATTGCTTGAATGCCAAGCCCCACCGGAACCAACGGCACGATTGCGAGCAACGCCCGCCATGGCGATTCTGGCAATTGAGGCAGCACCAAAATCACGGCCATCAACAAGATTGGGAACAACACGAACGCGATGATCAATTGGCGAATTGCTGTTGATTGGGCTTTCATTGTAAAGCATCCTTGACTAAATCATTGAACTGGCGGGAGTATACACCCGTTTTTTATTTAAGTCAAGCATGCTTTACAAAAAGAAATGTCTGCTTTACAAAAAGACATTGAACATTGACATGCGCTTAGAATAAACCAATGCTTTGGCCGTGCTCATCGATATCAATGTTTTCGGCGGCAGGGTGGGTGCTGAGGCCAGGCATGGTCATCATATCGCCAGCAATGGGGTAAATAAAGCCAGCGCCAATGCTAGCGCGAACCTCGCGAATTGGAAAGGTATAATCGCTTGGGGCGCCTTTGAGCGCCGGATCATGGCTGATGCTCAGATGGGTTTTGGCCATACAAATTGGCAAATTGCCAAAGCCATTGGCTTCGAGTTTGGCCAATTGTTCGCTGGCCTCAGGGCTATAACTGACCTCGGCAGCGCCATAGATAGTCGTGGCGATGCTGGCAATTTTGGCGGTTAACGGCTGCTCAAGTTCATATAAAAACTTAGCTTGGCCTGCTTGCTCAATCGCTGCCAGCACTTTTTCGGCTAAGGCTTCGCCACCAGCTCCGCCTTGGCTAAATACTGTACTTACTGCCACATCGAAAGCGCCTGCACTCATGGCAATTTCCTGTACAGCGTCGATTTCCGAAGGATGATCATCGGGAAAGGCATTGAGCGCAACCACAACTGGCAAGCCGAATAATTGGGCGTTGCGAATGTGTTTCTGGAGATTTGCCCCGCCAGCATACACCGCATCAGGATTTTCTTGCAACAAATCGGCTGGCAATGGCCGACCTGGCTTAATGTTCCAGCGCCCGCTGTGGGCTTTGAGCGCGCGAATCGTGGCCACCAATACCACCACGGCGGGTTTGGCATCAAAGGAGCGGCACTTAATATCGAAAAACTTCTCGCCGCCCATATCCATCGCAAAACCCGCTTCAGTCACCACGTAATCGGCGATCCGCAGCCCAACTTGGTCGGCAACCACGCTGGCATTGCCGTGGGCGATGTTGGCAAACGGCCCACCATGCATCAACACTGGCGTGTTTTCGATCGTTTGCATGAGGGTTGGGTGAATTGCGTTGCGCATAATAACCGTGGCTGCACCTGCTGCCCGAATAGCATCAGCGGTAATTGGCTGGCCTTGGCGATCGAATGCCACGACCATGCGCCCGATGCGCTGGCGTAAATCGCGCATCACAGCGGCGTGGGTTTCGCCGCTCACCAAGGCCAAAATTGCCATTAATTCGCTGGCTGCGGTAATATCAAACCCAGTTTGGCGCGGAATGCCATGCTGCGCCCCACCTTGGCCAATGGTGATTGAGCGCAAAAAGCGATCGTTAACATCAAGCACCCGCCGAATCTGAATTTGCTCAGGGTCGATGCCAAGTGGATTTTTCTGATACCAACTATTGTCGGTCATGGCGGCAATTTGGTTGTGGGCTTGGGTCACGGCGTGAATATCGCCAGTCAAGTGCATCAAGCTATCTTCCAAGGGGATAACCTGCGAATAGCCGCCCCCAGAGCCGCCGCCCTTGATGCCAAAGACTGGACCAAGCGAGCTTTGACGCAAGGTACAGATGGCGCGTTTGCCTAAACGATTGAGCGCCATACTCAGGCCGATGGTGGTAGCAGTTTTGCCCTCGCCAAGCGGCGTTGGCGTCATAGCGGTTACTAAAATCTGTTTGCCACGAGGCCGATCGTGGCTTGCATCAAGCAGATCGAGGTTAATCTTGGCACGATACCGCCCATAGGGTTCGACAAATTGCTCAGCAATCGCCAGCGCTTCGGCAATTTGGGCGATCGGGCGGGGAGAGGCCTCGGCAGCGATTTGTAAACTACTTTTCATGAACGCTCTGTCCTTTATCAATTGTCCACACCGCCGTTGGTGTGGTTGCCATTGCATGCAATAGCTAGCGATTAAGCAAAGCCACCGCTTGGCAGGTTTGCCCCAATCATGGCTATTGTAGCGGTGTTTTGCTGGCTAAATTATAGTTATTTTTAGTGATTGAGGTTTACAAATCGCAACCCAACTTAGGCTCGCCCAAACATGCGCCCAAGCACGCCGCGCACCACTTTGGGCCGGAGCAAGGCTTCTGGGCCTGCTAACAGATGCATCACATCTAAAAAGGCTTGGTAAATTTCGGTCGATTGCGCGCTGAGCCAAAACACATGCTCGGTATACCATTGCAAAAAGCGAATTTTTGGGCTACGTGAGCCTGGCATTCCTTTGAAGCGCAAGGCCTCAGCTTGAGTGATGAGCCATGGAACTTCGATAATTTTTTGGGTCTGCTTGAAAAAAGCTTGGGCAAGAGTTGCGGCTTGTTGGCCTTGGGCCGAAGCCAGCACCTGATCGAGTGCCTGAGCCTCTTTGCATGCTAAAGTCATGCCTTGACCAAAGACTGGGTCAACGCTACATAAGGCATCGCCAAGCACCAAAAAGCCTTGCGGAAAGCGTTTAAGCTTGTCATAACGTTGAAAAACTTGTTGCGGATAGCCAAAGCGCACAGGCTCGCTGACTGCTGTAGCTTCGGCCAAGGTGGTATAAATATCGGGCACTGGCAGATTTTTGACAAACTCCAACACATCAGCGTTGGTTGGGGTTGGGTGCTGGCCGAGATAGCCAAACAGCGTCACAATCCAATGCTCGTCGTCGATTGGCGCAATAATCGCGCCGCGCGGCGAATTTTTCGAAGGGTGACATGCTAAGCATTGCCAATTGCGTGGCGTAGCAGTTTTTTTGAAAACCTGACTTACATAGACCAAATCGATCAGCATCACTTCTTTGGTGGGCGTTTGATAGCCAGCAGCTTCGAGCCATTGACCAGTACGCGAACCACGGCCAGTTGTATCAACCACCAAGTCGGCAGCAATTTCGCTGCTTTGCTCGGCTTGATTGACCAACACGCCAGTTACCTTAGTTTTGCTGGCATCGAACAGCAATTGCTCGACTTTCGTTTGGCCGCGAAACTCTATCTTAGGATGTTGGCGCACATACTCGCGAATGCGGCTTTCGAGGGTTGCCCGAGCTTGAGGATAAAAGCTGATGCTGCATGGTTGGCGAGTTTTCCACGAGCCAGCTTGAAACCATTGCACATCGCGCGACCAATTGAGCTGTGGCACGCCTGCGGCGTTTAAATCGCTGGTGAAGCTTGGAAAATAATGCTGAAGTACATTAAAGCCACCAGTTAATAAAATATGCACATGGTTCGCTTGGGGTACGCCTTTGCGGGGCTGGGTTGTTGGATCCAAGTCATCGCGCTCAACGATAATCACCTTTTGAAAATGGTTGGCTAAGGCGCGAGCCGCGACTAAGCCCGCGATACTGGCCCCAATCACGACCGCCTGTTGTCGTTGCATAACACTCTCCTGAAAACGTTTGATATTTGCTAATGCTGCTGAAAGACGTAAAAACTAACAGTTTCTTTCTGTGATGAGGCGATAGACCTCGCGCTCAGTGGCGAGTAATCGTTAAATGCCTGGCTGAAGCAAAGGGATAACCCAGATCAGTTGGCTGCATAAGGATGCCTTGATCTGAGTTGACAAGTATTTATCCTAAAACTGCTATACAATGTAATTTATTGATGGGATGCGAATGGCTAGAACGCTTCGTTATTCCATAGCTAAGTTCTAGCAGGATAACAATCATGCGTTGGTTAACTAAATTGGTTCTGCTTATGAGCCTTAGCACTTTTTGGAGTGGCTGTGCGCAACAATCTGAACGTTCAGCATCCATGGCAACGAATGATCCTGTGACCGTGCAACTTGATATGACTGCGGGCATGCCTCCACCAACGTGGCAAATGTCAGCTACCCAACAGAGTGAATTTTTCACCATCCTTCAGCAACTTACACCAGTAGAGGCTAGAAAAGCCTTTGATAATTTAGGCAATCGAGGGTTTGTTGTTACCACCATGAATCCCGCCCGTACAATTCGGGTTCAACAAGGATTTGTTTGGATCATAGGCGATAACTATGAACGGGTGTTTAGCGATCAGCATAATGATCTCGAACGTTTTTTGCTCCTCAGTGGTCAGCCAACCTTGGAGCCTGCACTCTATACAATGTTGGAAAAAGGGATTGGCCAAAACTAAAAATTGTGCTCTGTATGCAACTCATACGCTGCCCCAAGCTCGCGCGAAGCTACACTGTAGGCGCGATAGCTGACTGATGGGCATGGATTGAGCATCGTTTGCAAACGCGCACGAATTGCTGGCCGTTGAACCACGTTAAATGCTTGGCTTGGTTCAATCCATTCCACCGCTAAACTCTCAGCACTGGTGGTTAATTGACCAGCTTGGTACAAACAGCGAAAATCAAGATTAACGCTGCCCAATGCGAGATTCGACGATACGCCAACCAAGCGTTCAATTGTGGCATAAACTCCTGTTTCTTCAAAAATCTCACGCGCGAGTGCTTTGGGCAAGCTCTCACCAACCTCGACCTGGCCGCCGGGAAATTCCCATCCGCCGCGTGGGCTTTGCAATAATAAAATTTCGCCAGCCTGATTAAAAACACCGCCTGCAACCGTCACAATATGGCGTGGAATTTGCTGCATCCAAGCTCCTTACCAAACTATTCTGGTGCAACCATAGCTGCTTGTGCTATCTACGACAATGGCACGTAGCTGATAATGCGCTGACTCTAGCTTTTAGTTATTTTAGCCTATGGGTGAGCAGAACCAACCCGACGGTTAACCGTTTGGATAGGACAAATGAGTTTTAGCATCCGCTAAGCTAGGAACCTTGATAGATGGTATACTCAGGCTACTCGTGGCTTTACGGAGATTCGCTGCATGGCTCGCTCGTTTCAAGCTCTGATTCCGCGCCTGCGGCTGCATGCTGGTTTGGCGCTTTTGCTCTACGTTACAACCCACCTGCTGAACCATGTTTGGGGAATCTTTGGCCTCGAAGCCTTGGAATCGGCGCGCCGATTTTTTCTAGGTTTTTGGCGTCATCCAGCAATTTTTTGGGTTGTGCCAGCAAGTTTACTGGTGCATATCGTCTTATCGGGCTATAAATTACTAACGATCACCAATTGGCGGCGCTTGCATTGGAACGAATGGCTACAACTGAGCTTAAGCCTGATGATGCCCTTGCTCATTAGCTCGCATGTTTATGTGACGCGTTTTGCTACCCTCTTGTATGGTGTGCGCGATACCTATAGCTATGTGTTGCTTGGCCAAATGACAATCGCAATCGATCTGTATTTGATGCTGGTGGTGGTTTGGTTGCATGGCAATCTTGGTTTGATGAGCTATTTATGGCATAAACCATGGTTTCGCCGGATTAAACAACCCTTGCTGATTGCCCAAATTGTGATTCCCTTGCTTGCCATGGTTGGGATCATTGTCGCCCATCGCGAGGTGAATCAGCTTAAACAAGACCCAGCATGGCTCGCCAGCGTGATGCAATTTACCAACCCAAACAATGTAGATTTGGTGGCTGCCTCAAGCAATTTTATGGCGCGATTCGGCGCAGGCTATGCAGCTATCTTATTGGGTTTGGGTGGCGGTCGGGCTTTGGTGTTGCGTTTACGGCGCAAGCATTATCTGATTACGGTGGAATATAAGGGCATTGCCACAGTCACAATTCCGCCTGGCACCAGCTTGCTTGAAGCTAGCCTTGCCAATGGCATTCCGCATGCCCATAGTTGTGGCGGTCGCGGGCGTTGCTCAACCTGCCGAATCGAAATTATCGAAGGCGCTAAAGCGTTAAATTCGCCGAATGAAACCGAGCAACGCTTGCTCAAGCGCTTTGGAGCTGGCAGCGATATTCGCTTGGCATGCCAAACGATTCCAACTGGCGCGTGTGTTGTGCGGCCATTATTACACCACCATGATCGCGCCCAACTAGGCGCGCCAACCATGATTAGCCATGGCGCAGATAAGCAAATTGTGATTATGTTTGCCGATTTGCGCGGCTTTACCACGCTTTCCGAGGGCAAATTGCCCTATGATACGGTTTTTATTCTGAACCAATATTTTCAATCGATGGGCCAAGTCATCGAATCCAATGGTGGCTATCTCGATAAATTTATTGGTGATGGGATTATGGCTTTGTTTGGCTTGGAAGGCACTTTAGAGCAAGCTTGTCATAATGCACTGGCAGCGGCCCAAGCCATGGCGCATCAACTCGACGTGCTCAATCAGCGTTTGCAAGACGATGTGAGCGAGCCGTTGCGCATGGGCATTGGGATTCATTGTGGCCATGTGATTGTTGGCGATTTGGGCTATAAACGGGCGAAACATCTGACCGCAATTGGTGATGCGGTAAATATTGCTGCCCGTTTGGAAGAAGCCACCAAAACCTTGCAAACCCAATTGGTTGTTTCGCGAGCCGTGATGCAGCATAGCAGCTTGGATTTGCATGATTTGAGGTTGAGCGAAATTCCGATTCGTGGCCGCAGCCAACCTTTGGAGATCTACTCGATTGAGAGTGCCAAAAGCCTTGTGCTGGTGCCATTAACCTTGAATAGCTAAATCTCGATTACCACATTACCTTTTTTGCGACCTGTTTCGACATAACGATGGGCTTCGGCCAAATCGGCCAAACGATAGCGGCGATCGATCACCGCCTTGAGTTTGCCAGCAGCGATTAATTGAGCCAAAAAGTTGAGGTTGGCTGGGTTTTGATTCAGCCCCGTGGCCGCGAATTTGGCTTTTTTGCCTTTGCCAAAGCTTGTCCACGCCATATTCAGCATAATGCCAAAGCTTGGCACGGTCATTAGATAGCTGCCGTTGGCTGTAAGCAAGCGTTTGCAACGGCGATATGAGCTTTTGCCAATTGCATCGAACACCACATCATAGCGCTGTTGGCTTTGGGTAAAATCGCTGCTGGTGTAATCGATCACATGATCGGCTCCATAGTGGGTTGCCAATTCGTGATTGGCGGCGCTGCACACGGCAGTAACTGTCGCGCCATAATATTTGGCCAATTGCACGGCGTAGATTCCGACCGCTCCCGAAGCGCCATTGATCAAGATGTGTTGGCCAGCTTGGAGCTTGGCAATATCGCGCAAAAAGATTAATGCTGTGGTTGAACCATCGCAAATTGCCACAGCTTCGGCGGCGCTTACATTGTTTGGCTGTTTGGCGATTGGCTTATCTTCGGCGAGGCATAAATATTCGCCGTAGCTGCCAAAGCTCTTGGGACTCATACCGAACACTTGATCGCCAAGCTTGAAGCGCTGGACTGCTGGGCCAATCGCCTCGACCGTGCCCGCGAATTCGACCCCAAGAATTGGAAATTTTGGCTTGCGCAAGCCATACATCAGCTTGATGATGAAGGGATCGCCTTTGCGAAAGGCGCAATCCGAGGGCGTGACGCTGGCTGCTTGAACCTTGATGAGCAGCTCGTTGGCCTTGGGCGTTGGCTTGCTAGCCTCGCTGAATTGCAAAACCTCAGGCGAACCATAGCCAGTACAAATTATTGCTTTCATCCACGTTGCTCCACTGCTTGCTCAGCGTGCAGCTTGATTAAGATTTTGCCTTTGGCGTGGCCTGCTTGCAAATAGCGCATGGCCGCAGGCGCCTCTGCAAGCGGATAGCTGCGATCGATAACTGCTTTAATATCGCCATTGGCTAGCAAAAAGCTCATTTTAGCTAAATCGGCTTGATTGGTTTTGGCCGTCAAGTTACTTAGCTGCTTCGTGCTGCCGATTGAAAGCAACTTGCCTAAGGCGAGGGCTTGAAAAATTTGGCTCATATCGCCACCAAGCATGACATAACGGCCTTTGGGCGTTAAACTACGTTTGTAGCTGAAAATTGAGCGATAGCCATTGACCCCCAGAATTAAATCGTAGCGTTGACCGTTGCTAGCAAAATCATCTTTGGCATAATCCAAAACCTGATCCGCGCCCAACGACCGCATCAGCTCGTGTTTGGCGGCACTGGCAACGGCGGTGACGGTTGCGCCAAAATGTTTCGCAAGTTGGACTGCGAATGTGCCAGCCCCGCCGGAAGCACCGTAAATTAAGACGTTTTGGCCAGCAGCAATGTGGCCTTGACGCAACCCTTGGAGTGCAGTAACCGCAGCCATCGGCGTGGCAGCTGCTTGCTCAAAACTAACATTCGCTGGTTTGAGTACCAGCATATGCTCTGGGACACAGATATATTGACTTAAACCGCTAGCGCCACTGCCCCAAATATTGCCAAGTACTGCATCACCAACTTTAAATTGGGTAACGTTACGCCCAACTGCTTCGATAATTCCAGCGATATCGGTGCCAAGCATGCTTTGTTTGGGCTTGAATAGACCAGTCATAAAGCGCAAAGGCAAGGGTTTACCCGTCATCAAACGCCAATCGGCAGCGTTCAGCGCGGTAACATAGACGTTGATCAACACTTGATCGGCGTTGGGTATTGGGCGGCTTACGTCGCTGAGCTGCAACACGTCAGCTGAGCCATATTCACGATAGATAATTGCTTGCATCTGAAAACTCCCGTTTGTTAGTGCTCGTTTGGGTTTGAATTGAATGGGCTGGTTGTTGAGTGCAACGGCATTAGCGAAATTAAGGGCATGCCCAAATCGCGAACTTTTTTAATCAGGCCATATAAGGCTGCTTGATCAGGAATGACGCCAACTAGAAGCGTATCGCCATTGGCCAGCGCAACGATTTCCAAGCCTGCAAACCATTCGGACCAGGTTTGATCAAGCTGGCCACGCAGGCAAATTTGATAGATCATTGCTTCTGGTGCTCGTTGCTGGTGGTTGGTCATCATTGCCTCTGCTAGAACAAGCGCCGCGTTCCATGCCAACGGCTCAACTGCTTTCTAGCATAAGCAATTGAACTGAGCTTGGTTAGACACCAAAGTGTTGTTGTAGGCAAGTTAAGGATTATTGGCTGAGCAAGCCCAATTCGCGGGCGCGGGCGACGGCCTCGGTGCGGCGTTGAACCTGAAGTTTTTCAAAAATTCGTCGATTGTGGCCTTTGACGGTATCTAAGGCAAGGTGAAGTTGTTGGCAGATTGCTTGATTTGAATGGCCTTGCGCAATAAGTTCCAGCACTTCGCGCTCGCGTTGGCTCAGCAGATCAAGCAAGCTTGGGGCGGCGGGATAAAGTTGCTTGGGGTTTTCGTGGGCAAATTGGCTGAGCAAAAAATCGCGATAGGCTGCTTGGGCTGATTGAGGATTGATGCTGGCAAGCAGGTTTTGCATTGCGCTGCCATGATCAAGAAATAGGCGCACAAACCCCTTGGCTTCTGCATGGAGCAACATTTTTGTGAGCATTTGCAAAGCTTGGCCATGCTCGCCGAGCGCTGCTAAACCTAAGCATTGGATTGAACTTAACCATAATTGGTGGTCGTGCCAGCCGTTTGCTTGGGCCTGTTCGAGTGCTGGTTTGAGCACAGCTAAGGCCGCGCTTGGCTGTTGTTGGGCCAAATAAACTTGGGCTTGGCTAATTGCTAGGTTGTGGTTTTGAGCCAGCTGTTGGGCTGCTTGAATTTGGCCGCGCAGCAAATGAATCCGCACCTGTTCGGCAGCAATTTTGGCGGGCTGGGTGCTATGGCGATGCTGTTGGGCCGCAATCTGTGCTTGCTCCAACAGCAAACTTGCTTGCTCCAGCTGGCCTTGGGCAATTAACAAGCGTGCTTTGACCACCTGACAGGCGACTTCGCGATCAGTGTGCTGCAATAATTGGGCTGCTTGCAAGGCCCGTTGATAATGCTGCTCAGCGAGATCAAGCTGATTTGATTGATAATAAATTCGGGCGAGGCCAAGCTCAGCTCCACAATTGGCCGCAGGCAATCCAAGTTGGCTGCAAGCGCTAAGCACCTGCTGGTAGGTCGCCGCCGCCAGCGTAAGCCGATTATCGCTTTCTTGGAGATTGCCCAAGCCGATTGAAGCCAAGAGCACCGTGACCAGATTGCCTGAACGCTGGCCAATGTTAATTGCTTGCTCGTAGGCTTGTTTGGCGGCGTTGCGTTGGTCTTGTAACTGATAAGCATAGCCCAATTTCCAAACTGTCGAGGTGCGAAACGAGAGATTATCAAGCGCAAGATAGGCCAATGCGCGTTCCGATTGGGCGATAATGGCGTTGGCATCGTTTTGGCTGAGTGCTAACGTCCCGCGAATGGCTGCGATTCGGCCTATCAAATCCTGTTCTTTTGGGCCTTGTTCATGTGTAGCCAAGGCCTGTTCTGCTGCTTGCAAGCGTTGCTCAATGCCATTTACTTGGCCTGTTGCCAGCCAAACCGAGGCTGCGGTAACCCAAAGTGAGGGGTGTTGATTAAACACGCTGGTAGGCAAACCTTGCAGCCAATACATAATTGGCAGTAAGGCGCCTTGAAATTGCAGTGGCACCCGTTTGCCTTCGATTAAGCGTTCAGCCCGTTCGATTGCATTGGCAGCGGCGGCGTGTTCAAACGCTTCAATTTCTAATTCATTGTGCTCAAACCAGTTGCTGGCGCGAATGTGCAGCGCTTCGAGGCTGGGTGTTGTTTGTTGGGCCAAACTGCGTTGCAAGCGTTGGCGCAGCAATTCACCAAATAAATGATGATAGCGATACCAACGCCGCTCGTGATCAAGCGCCACAATAAACATATTGGCTTGTTCGAGATATTCAAGCGTGCTTTGGCCAGTTCGTTCGTTGTTTGGCAGCAGCGCATCGCACAACGAGCCGCACATACGATTAAGGATTGAGCTGTGTAATAAAAATTGCTGAATCGCTGGCGGTTGGTGTTGCAGCACCTCTTCAAGCAAATAATCCATCACAAAATGGTGACTGCCCGTGAACGAAGCGATAAAACTTGGCCGATCAGTTTGGTGTTGCATTGAAAGCCCTGCCAATTGCAAGCCTGCAATCCAACCTTCGGTGCGCGCTTCCAAGGCCGCAACTTCAGCTCCACTCAGCTCGAGGTGCATGGCATTATTGAGAAATTGTTGGGCTTCAGCGAGGCTAAATCGCAGGTCGGCGCTGCGCAATTCGTGCAGTTGGCCTCGGGCACGCAGCCGTGCCAACGGCAAATTCGGATCTTCACGGGTGGCGATTATCAAGCGCAACTCAGCTGGTAGATGTTCCAGTAAAAAGCTTAGTGCTTGGTCAAGGGCGTGGTTTTCGATCACATGATAATCATCAAGCACCAAATTGATTGTTTCGTTGCGGCCACTTAATTCATTGATCAGACTAATCAGCGCTTGTTCGATTGCATTGGGCTGCGTTTGAATCAAGCGCAATGCTGCGACGCCCAGCGTTGGCACAATAGTTTGGATGGCATGAATAAGATAGCTGAAAAATCGGCTAGGCTCGTTATCGCCTTCGTCAAGCGCCAGCCATGCCACCTGCTGCTGGGTGTTGGCCTGCCATTCGCTAAGCAAACTACTTTTACCAAAGCCAGCTGGCGCCGAAATCAACCGCAAGCCACAATGCTGGGCAGCCTCGAAACGGGCGATTAAATGCGGACGGGCCACTCCATTTGGGCGTGGTTGCGGAAGATGCAGCTTGGTTGCTAAAATGGGTATTGGCATAGCTCAATTATAGAGTGCGCCGATTTGCCGCGTCAATCCAACCACACCCAGCAGAGTGTTAGCATTGATGAACGACCTAGCATTGGAGCAGCGATGAATGCAACCAAATGGTAATCGTAAGTTGACGTAATCCTATTTGATGCCCAAAAGCATCAAATTTTATTGGTATTGGGCAAAATTGCTAATTGCGATTGGCTGCGTTGCCCTGCATCGCCGTACACCAAAACCAACTGCTGGCCGCTGCCATGAATTTCATAGTAGAGTTTTAGATCGTTAATCGGGGCATAACCACTTTTTACCAACATTTGCACTGCTCCATTCAATTCAATAGTGGACTCACATTCATTAGTTACTTGAGCGGATTTGCGTTCGTGCTGGGATAGAGATCGTCGGCGTGCCCTTGGGCTAGGCGTGACCATTGGGCAATTGGCCGTTCGCTCAAAGGATTCTCGTTTTGGGGCGTGTTTGGTATGCACATGGTATTAAAAAATTGCTGCGGCCAACCAGTTGGGACAGTTTGCCAAACCTCTTGGCGACCATAGACGGTCAAATCGAGCATAGCAAATGAACTGCCCATCTGCTCACAGCCACGGTCGGTCGTCCAATAGGTTTCAAACACGCGCTCGTCTTGACGCAGATAACATGCCCACATGCCAAAATGACGACCAGCAATCAGCGGTTCAACCGAGGCGCTAGGAACCGAATACCATGGCATTGTCCAGCCCATAAATTCGCGATAGCGATTGCTTGGATCAAACGGCCCTTGGCAGAAGACTGCAAGCGTAACATCGCGGCTATGCAAATAGCCTAGTTCGGGGATGTGGTTGATGACCATTGTGCAGCCAGGGCATTGTTGAGCTGCGGTTTTGCCTTCGTGCCACATCATATAGGCGACCATCAGCTGTTGGCGACCCTCGAAGACCTCGATAAGTGGAACTACTCCGTTTGGCCCAACCACCGACGTTAATGCATCCACCTCGACCATTGGCAGTTGGCGTCGTTCTGCGGCAATCGCATCAGCTTCGCGGGTAAGTGCCTTCTCGCGAACGCGCAACCTATCGACGTTGGCTTGGAAGTGCTGGCGATCAACAATTGTAGGCGTGGTTGCTGAATCGTTGCTGACAAACGCGATCGGCTGTGGCGTAACCTTGGTCATGCTAGGCTCCTTGAATCACGAAAATACAAGCGCTCAATGCTCTCGAAATGCTAAGGTTGTACTGCAATGAAACATTTGTGCGTTGATTTTAGCAGCTTAACTATAAAAATACAAGTTTTAACTTCAAAAAAGCAAGTATGAAATTGCGACAGCAATTGGGCATGCTGCTAGCTATAATTCTGGCTCAAAAGGCTGTACAATAACGCCGAATCCGTTGTGAAGGAGCCTGTGTGCGTATCGCCTTAACTGCAATTATGTTGCCAATTGTGTTGCTGGCCTTGGTCAGTGCGACGATGCTGGTTTTGCCAGCGCCCAATTTTATCTTTTTTCAGTTTGGCATTGCGGCCCAAGAATGGGCACCGTGGTTTTTACTGGTGCTTTTGGTTGGGGTTGGCGTGTTATTTGGATTTGCACCGCCTAACGGTCTTTGGCGCTTGATCAATCGTTTGACCGGCTTGGTGGCGATGATCAGCTTTTTTGTGATTGCAGGCATGCTGGTGCGCGGCTTATTGACCGATTTGCGGGTGCGCTCGAATCAGCCAGCAGTGGTTGATGCTGGGCCTGGCAGCTTTCGCCTAAGCCAATTTGCTCTCGGCGATACTTCGCCACAAGGCCTATTGCGCGAGCAAAATACGGTGTATGCAGAGGTAGCGGGCGAATCGTTGCTGGTTGATATTTATGTGCCGCCAACCGCGCCAGTTAATGCTCCAGCCTTGGTGGTAGTCCATGGCGGCTCGTGGCGGGGTGGCGGCAAAGGCGATATTCCTGCTTGGAATCGTTGGGCAGCTGGCCAAGGCTATGTTGTGTTTGATATTAGCTATCGCTTAGCACCGCAATCTCAGTTTCCGGCGGCGGTGAGCGATGTTAAATGTGCAATTGGCTATGTGCGGCGCAATGCAGCGCGTTTCGGGGTTGATCCGCAGCGTTTGGGCTTGGTTGGGCGTTCTGCTGGGGCACAATTAGCCTTGATCGCGGCCTATTCCGATGCCACGATTGCTCCCAGTTGCGATGCACCAGATACCAGCGTGAAAGCCGTGGTCAGCTATTATGCGCCGACGCGACTTGATTATTACAACGTGATCAAGCCTGAGTTAGCACCAAGAGCGTTAGATGATTATCTTGGTGGGCCGCCCGAAGCGCATGCTGAAGCCTACCGCCAAGCACGTCCGGCCACATGGGTCAATCAAAATACGCCAGCGACCTTGCTGCTGCATGGTGGGCGCGATCAATTTATTCGTCCGCTTGATGCAGATGTCGTCGCCGATGCCTTGGCGCAAGCCAATCGGCCTTATACCATGATTGAATTGCCCTTGGCCAACCATGGCTTTGATTTTAATCTCTATGGAGTGAGTAATCAGCAAGTGCAGCCCTATGTCATGCGCTTTTTAGCTCAAACTTTGCAATAGTTAGGAGAATGCCTATGAGTGGAAGCTTTGAATTGCCAAAACCGCTGGATTTTAGCCAACCAGTCGATTTCGAAATGCTGCTAGCGCATGCATGGAGCTTGATTGAACATGGCGTGCATGATCGCCATGATCCGTTGCATACGCCAGTGCTTGGCACCAGCGACGAGCATGGCAGCGATCAACGGGTGGTCGTGTTGCGTGGGTTTGATCCAACAACGCGGCGTCTGTGGTTCCATAGCGATCTACGTTCGCCCAAAATTGGCTTGCTTGAACGTGATCCACGGGTGAGTTGGTTGTTGTATCATCCTGCTGCGCGTTTGCAATTGCGCATTCGGGCATTGGCCGAAATTCATACCAACGATGGGTTGGTAGAGGCAGCGTGGCAAAAAAGCGCAGTTTTGGGGCGCCGCTGCTACTGTGGGATTGCACCGGGCCAAATCAGCAATGAGCCAAACAATGGACTGAATCAAGATCTGCTTGACCGCGAACCAACCCTCGCTGAAAGCGAAGCTGGGCGGCCAAATTTTTGCCTGATTGCAACCACAATTCGCAGTTTAGATTGGCTGCAATTGCAATTTAATGGCAACTATCGGGCGCAATTTAGCTGGGCAGATGATGGTTCGTATACTGCCCAATGGGTAACGCCTTAGAACGATTATGCTATAATAACGAGCTAGATCATTTAGTGATGTAGCAATCTTATCGTTGCCGCATCGCGGCAAGGAGATCGAGTTTTCTATGCGCCTAGCGTGTCTTCAAGAGAATCTAAAGCGTGGTTTAGCCTTGGCAGGCCATGCTGTTGCAGGCCGCTCAAGCTTGCCTGTACTTGCAAATATTCTGTTGGCAACCGAAAGTGGTCGGCTTAAATTGGCTGGCAATAATCTCGAAATTGGAATTACCGCTCTCGTCGGCGCAAAAGTCGAGGAAGATGGCGCAATTACAATTCCAGCCAAATTATTATCGGATTTGGTGGGCAATTTGCCCAATGATACCGTTGAATTAGAAGTTGATCCGCGTACCCAGACTTTAACTGTGACCTGTCGTGGCACCAAAGCCAATATTAAAGGCATTGATGCTGATGAATTTCCGGCGATGCCTGCGCTTGGCGACGAACCAGTGTTGGCCTATATTCCAGCTGAGCTATTGCGCAAAGTTGTGGGCCAGGTTGTGGTTGCGGCTGCTGCTGAAAATACCAATCCCAACCCGATTTTGCAAGGGGTGCTGATTCGTTTGAGCGGCACGCAAGCAACCTTCGCTGCGATTGACGGCTATCGCTTGGCCGTGCGCACAATCGAATTGCCCGAACCAGTTGCTCACGATGCAGAGTTGGTGATTCCTTCCAAAGCTATGGCTGAATTGGGCCGCACCCTTGGCGATAGCGAAAACCCAATTGCCATGAGTATTACGCCCAATGGTGGGCAAGTTATTTTTCATAGCGATACTGTTGATTTTGTTTCACGGGTGATTGATGGCAAGTTTCCCGATTACGAGCGTTTTGTGCCACCAGCGAGCAATAACGCCACCCGCAGCGTCATTTCAACCGCCGAGTTTAGTCGCGCCGTCAAGCGGATTGCGCTGTTCTCGCAGGCTGCTGGCAACATCGTTACCTTAACCATGGAGCGCGGCGATGGCAGCGAGCCAGGTCGTTTGCTGCTCAACGCCAATGCTGCCGAAATCGGCGAATCGGTTGAGGCAATTAGTGCATTAATCAATGGCGACGATGGTAAATTGGCCTTGAATGTGCGCTATTTGCAAGAAGCACTTGGCGCCATTGATACCGATCAAGTGGCCTTGGAAACCCAAACTCCCAATTCGCCGGGCGTGTTTCGGCCCATTGGTGGCGATGAATATCTGCACTTAGTTATGCCCATGCGCATTCCCTAAGCTAGCAATTTGCTTCATCAAAGACAGGCGAGCCAAGAATATATTGGCTTGCCTGTTTCGTTTTAGGGTTAGCGAGCTTTGGGCGGCACCGCAAGCGTGATAATATAATCATTGCCGCGTTGGCCGGTATTCTTGGGATCATAGGCAATCACGGCAATTTGGCTACCATCTGGCGACCATGCGGGCCATTGATAGCGGCCTGGTGGGGTGAGTGGCAAGCGTTCGCCAGTGGTTGGGTTGAGCAACCAAACGACAGTGCGGCCACCGTCTAAGCGCGCAACCAAGACCAGCCAGTGACCATCAGGTGACCATTGCAAGCCTGCAATGTTATAGGCCGTTTCAAGAATGATCCGCCGATTGTCTGCATTGGCATCCATCAGATAGAGATTGGCAGGACTTGATAAGGCACTGGTTGGGCCAGCCGAGCCAATTTGCGGTTTGCCAAAAAAGGCGATCGTCGTGCCATCAGGCGACCAAGCAAAATACTGAGCGACGGCCACATCGAGATCGAGTGGTTCAAAGCCCGCTGTTGCCGTCCACCAATAAAAACGCGAGCCAAGTTCTTGGCCATCGGTCACCAAGGCCCGATCCAAGCTTGGATTCCAGCTGACGCGACCATGGCCCAAAATTTCGCGTGGGGCAGGGCGAGGAATGAGTTCGGTTAAGCTATTGTTAGTTGGATCAAACGCAACATACCCCTGTTGATCGGTTGGTGCCCCAATGACTTTCATATCCGTCTCATAGATCAACCCTAATCGACCATCAGGCAACCGATCTGGGCGATGATGGAATGTAAGATCAGCATCAGGGGCATCAGGAATTGGAATCAGATCGCTGAGATCCATTGATTGCTGGACCCAAAAGAGCCGAAAGCCTGATGGTGCACCAGCTACGTTAGCCTGAACGACTAAGCCTTGATCAAGCCATGCCAAGCCACTATATTGACCAGGCGTGCCTTCTAGGGCGGGCAATGGTTGGGGCGTATACGGTAGAATGGTTGTTTCACTCGTCTTGATCGTTGTGCATCCTGCCAAGAGGCTCAGGATCATGCTTGCAAACCAAAGCCGACGAAGAAATTGGCGGCTCATGGCTGGCTACTCTGCTTGAACATAATCGTTGTTCGAAGCCGACTTCTTTCAAGTATTCGTTTCTTAGGTTGTAAGTATGTGATAGGGTTTTGCATGTGGTTGCTCCTTAGCAAAAGTTGTCGCTGCATGATTCGCTCAAATTTGGATAGAAACCATAGCGAATCATATGTCCTCACTAATAATTATAGCTGAGAATGTCGGGTGCTCGATGATTGGTTTATATAACGATTAAGATTTGTTATTAATAATCGAGAGGAGCAAGCCATGTGGCGCAAATGTGTGATAATCCTGCTAATCCTAGGATTGGTTGCCTGTAGCCAAACTGAGCAATCAAACCCAACCGCTAAATTGTGATCACGACGCGTGCTAGTTGCACAATTGCGCTGTTTTGGTACAATCGCAAGCGTTGGCTAACGAATTGGGGTTTTTCGCGTGAAGTCATTGCTGGCTGGGTTATGTGGTCTGATTTTGTTGGGTGGCTGTGGGGCGGTTTCACAGGCAGCGATTGCTGATCGGCAAGTGCATTTGCAACAAGCGCATGTTGCGCCAAGTGCGACTTCAACGCCCAAGCCAACGCGCACGCCGCTGCCAACTCCAACGCGCACGCCGCGCCCAACTCAAACCCCAACTCCCACTGCTGTGCCGCTACTTCCGGTGCTCGCTGCCGATGCAGAATTGCTCGATTTGCGTTTAGCTGGGGTGCGTGGCTCGCGTTCGGGCCAATTGTTGCGGAGCGAAGCGGTTGCCGATCTCAAAGCGTTAATCGATGCTGCCCGCCATGATGGCTTTGAACTCGAAATTCGCTCGGCCTATCGTTCGTATGCAGAGCAAGCCAATACCTTCGAGGGCTGGGTGCAATATGAGCTGAGTAGCGCCGCCCAAGCTGGCAAACCGCTTAGCCGCAAACAGGCGATTGCCAATGCAGCAACCTATAGCGCCAAACCTGGCACCAGCGAGCATCAAACTGGCTTAACGGTCGATCTTTTACCTCAAGGTGCGCCCGAAATTGGCTTCCGCATTCCCGATCCGTTGAAGGATTGGCTGAATGCCAATGCTTATAAATACGGCTGGGTGCAATCGTATCCAATCAAATATCGCGATGGCGAGTTGATCACCTATGAATTAATGGGCTATACCAGCGAGCCATGGCATTGGCGTTGGCAAGGCCGCGCTTCGGCCAAAGCCTTGTATGATCAAGGCTACTTGGATACCGATTCATTGCTGGTTCCGCCTGAATTGCCACGAATTTGCGATGGAGACCACGATCCATGTACGATTCTGAGTGCTGCCCCAACCGAGCTTGTACCGCTGCCAACCCGCACGCCGATTGCGGTGGCGGAATAGGGATCGGGGGCGATTGGCTTTTGATCCACGAAGGACACGAAGAGCACGAAGCATTATTTTCGCCACGAAAGCTAGCAACCGCGAAGGACGCGAAGAGCGCGAAAGGTGTTTTTTCGCCACGAATTGCACGAAAAATCTTCCCAAAGCCAATAGCCCATAGCCTACAGCCTCATTTCCTTTTCGCCACAGATTGTTGAGATTCTTGATCTCATAGCCAAAAGCCTATAGCCTATAGCCCATATTTCTTCGTGTCCTTCGTATTCTTCCTGGTTAAGACAGCTTTTTGCCTTCTGACTTTTGCCTTCAGAAGGCATGGCCCGTTTCGTGGTATGCTGATGGCAGAAACCACACACGGGAGGTAGCTGTGCGCCGCGTTGCAATGTTGAGTGTCCATTCAAGCCCTCTGGCTGCTTTGGGTGGCAAAGAAGCCGGCGGAATGAATGTCTATGTTCGCGAATTAAGCCGTGAGTTGGGTCGTCAAGGGGTTGCAGTCGATATCTACACCCGTTCGCAAGACCCAAACACGCCGTTGATTACCAATCTCGCGCCCAATGTGCGCGTTTTTGCGGTGCGGGTTGGTCCCGCCGCACCCTACGATAAAAATTGGGTTTTAGATTATCTGCCAGAGTTTGTGCATCGGATTCGTTGCGTGGCTGATGGCGAAGATATTCATTATGATGTGGTGCATAGCCACTATTGGCTCTCTGGCGTTGCCGCGCTGGAGTTGCGCCATGCTTGGGGCACGCCAGTCATCCATATGTTTCATACCTTGGGCGCGATGAAAAATACGATTGCCCGCGGCGATGAGGCTGAAACCGAGCAACGGATCGCGATTGAACGCATGTTGTTGCAGGAGGTTGATCGGGTGGTGGCGGCCACGCCGCTTGATCGTGCCCAAATGCTCGAACATTATGCTGCCGACATGGAACGCATTGTGGTTGTGCCATGTGGCGTTGATGTTGAGCATTTTCACCCCATTGATCATCATGTTGCGCGCAAAGAATTAGGCGTGCCACCCCATCCGCATCGTATGCTCTTGTTTGTTGGCCGCATCGAACCACTCAAGGGAATTGATACATTATTGCGTTCAATAGCCTTGTTGGCCGAGCAACAACCAAGCTTGCGCGGCGATATTTGTTTGGCGATCATTGGCGGCGATCGGCGCGAAACGCCCGATCAATGGGGCAGCGAGATGCGCCGTTTGCGGCGTTTGCAAGGCGAATTAGGCATTGGTAATTTGGTCACCTTCCAAGGCTCGCAAGATCAGCGTAAATTGCCCTTGTTTTATAGCGCTGCCGATATGGTCGTGGTGCCATCGCACTACGAATCGTTTGGTATGGTTGCGCTCGAAGCCATGGCCTGTGGCACGCCTGTGATCGCTTCGAATGTTGGCGGTTTGCGCTACACCGTGCGCGATGGCGAGACTGGCTTGCTAGTGCCGCGCGAAGATCCTGAAGCTTTGGCCGAAAAAATCAGTTTGCTCTTGAATGATGAGCCATTGCGTTTACAATTAGGGCGCAACGGCGTACAAGCAGCCCAAGGCTATAGCTGGGCCGCCGTCGCGCACGATATTCGTGAATTGTATGATCATGTTGTGTGTGGCGAACCATATGCCGATGTGGTTGGAGCCATGTAGCGCCCATTGTCGACAAAGGAGTGACTATGCCAGTTTTGGCGAAGGCAGCATTGCAACAAGCCTTAGAGCAACGCAGCGATTGGACGATCGTCGATGGTCAAATTAGCAAAACCTACAGCCTCGCAACCTTCCCATTTGCGATTGAGTTTGTGCGCCAGATTGCCGATGCTGCTGAGGACGTTAATCATCATCCCGATATTGATATTCGCTATAATAAAGTAACCATTGCGCTCTCGACCCACGATGAGAAGGGCATTACCGAGAAAGATTTTGCTTTGGCCGATACGATCGATCAGCTGTTTGCCGCAGCCCAATAAGCCATTTACTGTTGACCTAGAATGGCACGAAGGGCGTTCTTCGTGCCATTTGTGTGTACTATAATAGTTCAACCGTCGCTTGTGGACGGGATCTGAGCGAGGAAGTGCTATGTTTAAACGTCTCTCACTTGTGGGATTATTGCTGACCAGTTTGGTTGGCTGTGCAGTTGGCAATAGCCCAACTTCTGTGCCTGCACCTGCGCCAACTCCAGCAGCCCAAAGCCAAGCTAGCGGTGGTGGCAACTTTATTCTGACCTTAGGCGATGATCCGGCCACGATCGACCCCGCCTTAGTTGGCGATACGACCAGCGGCTTTATTGCCCGTTTGATGTTTAGCGGTTTGGTAACGCTCAACAACGACCTTGAAGCTGTGCCCGATTTGGCTGAAACGATCGATGTTTCTGCTGATGGCACGGTCTATACCTTCAAGTTGCGCAGCAATACGCGCTTTGCAGATGGCACGCCGCTGACCGCCGAAGATGTGCGCTGGAGCCTCGAACGGGCGACCGATCCCAGCATTGGCTCGATTGTTTCGCCAACCTACCTTGATGATATTGCTGGCGTGCTGGAAAAAGTAACTGGCCAAGCTAGCTCGCTCAGCGGGGTTAAGGTTGTTGATGATCAGACGATCGAAATTACGCTGCGCCAGCCAAGCTCGCTGTTTTTGCTCAAATTGACCCACCCACCAGCCTTTGTGCTCGATCGGCGCACGGTCGAGGGCAATAGCGCTTGGCTCGAAAAGCCCAATGGCTCTGGCCCGTTTACCCTCGATTTGTGGAATCATCGCCGCCGCATGGAGCTGGTGCCCAACCCATACTATTATGGCACTGCCCCCAAATTGGATCGCATTACCTATCTGATCGGCGCTGAAGGCAGCAATCCGTTGGGTTTATACGAGCAAGGCGAAATCGACGTAACCGCCATTGGCACCTATGATCTTGATCGCATTAACGACGAAGCTGATCCATTACATGCCGAATTGCGCGTCACACCTCAGCTCCAATTGAGCTACATTGGCTTGAACGTCAACCAACCGCCATTCGACGATCCTAAGGTGCGCGAAGCCTTTTATTTGTTGATCGATCGGGTCAAATTGGCCGATGTTTCCTACAATGGCTCGGTTGTGGCTGCGCGTGGGATTTTGCCACCTGGTATGCCTGGGGCTGAGCCAGAACGCTTGCCTGAGCCACGCGCCGATATTGCTCGCGCCAAACAATTGATCAGCGAATCGAGCTATGGCAGCGTCGATAAATTCCCGCCGATCATTGGCTATAGCAGTGGCAGCGGCGTTGGTTTGCTGGCCCAAATTGCCAAAGATGAGCTTGGGGTGACGATTGAAATTCGTAGCCAAGATCAATTTGGCGATTATTTAGCAGCGCTCGAACGTGATAACTACCATTTGTACGATCTCAGTTGGATCGCCGATTATCCTGATCCACAGAACTTTTTAGAGGTATTGTTTGGCAGCAACGGCCAATACAACCGCAGCAATTACAGCAGCAGCGAGTTTGATCAATTGATTGAGCAAGCCAAGGCTGAAGCCGATGCCGACAAGCGTGGCGCACTCTATCGCCAAGCAGAGGAACAATTGCTCAGCGATTTTGTGGTTATTCCGCTGATGCATACTGTCGATTATTCCTTGGTAAAATCGTATGTTGATGGCTATACCATTACCGCCTTGGGCGAGCTTGATTTAACGGGTGTTTCGCTCAAGCGCTAGCGCTGTTGGGCGTTCTGCCCTTGAAATAAGGAACTGAATTTATGCCAATTACTCCTCGCGCCTACAAAGGCATGCGCGATCACCTGCCAGAAGCCATGCGCTTGCGGCGTTTTATCACCGACACCTTGATTGGTGTTTTAGAGCGCTATGGGTTTGAACCACTTTCTACGCCAATCGTCGAATACTCGGACACGCTTGAGGGCAAAATTGGCGACGAAGAAAAATTGCTCTATCGTTTGAAATATGGTGATGATGCACTAACCCTGCGCTACGACCAAACCGTGCCTTTAGCACGGGTGGTAGCCCAAAACGAAGGCAAATTGACCATGCCGTTCAAACGCTATGCCTTGGGCCAATCGTTCCGTGGCGAACGCCAAGCCCGAGGCCGCTACCGTGAATTTTGGCAGCTCGACGCTGATATTGTTGGCGTGGATAGCCCAATTGCTGATGCTGAAATCGTCGCGGTGGTGGTTGAAGGCTTGCGGGCGATTGGCTTTACTGGCGCAAAAGTGTTGCTCAATCATCGCGAGATTTTAAGTGGCTTGGCGCGAGTGGCAGGCGTGGCTGAAAACGAGGCCGGTGGCGTATATCGCGCAATCGATAAGCTCGATAAAATTGGCAACGACGGCGTGCGCAACGAATTGCTCAAAAGCGGCGTGAGCGCCGAAGCTGCCGAGCGAGTTTTGCATTTTGTTGGCATTAGCGGCTCGGTTGACGAAGTGCTCGCCGAGATGGAAAGCGTACTTGCCAACGACGCACCTGCGTTGGCCGCCGTAGCAGCTTTGCGTACGATCTGCGCTGTATTGACCAGCTTTGGCGTACCAGCAGATAGCTTTACAATTGCGCCCAGCTTGGCTCGTGGCTTATCGTACTATACTGGCTGCGTCTTTGAAGCAGTGCTCGATTCGCCGCCGATGGGTTCGTTGTTGGGTGGCGGGCGCTACGACAATTTGGTTGGTATGTTCAGCAAACGTTCGTTGCCGACCGTTGGCTGTGCCTTTGGGCTTGAGCGCTTGTTTGATTTGATGCTTGAGCTTAATATGGGGCCACGCCCAGAACGTACCATCGATGCCTATGTAACCTTGTTTGCAAGCGATTTTCAGAACGAAAGCTTGCGCTTGGCTGGCGAATTGCGCGCCGCAGGCCTGAGCGTGCTCACCGCCTATAGCCCAGTTAAAATTGCCAATCAATTCAAAGAAGCTGATCGCAAGGGTGCCAATTTTGCCCTCGTGCTTGGCCCCGACGATTTGGCTGCAGGCGTGGTGCAATTGAAAGATTTGCGCACTGGCGAGCAGCAAGCAGTGACCCGTGATGCGATCGTGGCAGCGATCAAAACCGCTCTCTAATTCAGCCTTTGGCGGCAGGTTTAGGCTTGCCGCCCCAACAGGAACCATCAATGAAGCGATTTCGTGGCTTTCGTCCATCGCGGATGTCGTTACAACCAGGCCGTCCGTTACGTTGGCTAGCGCAGTTTTTACTCAAATTTTTTGGTTGGCAAGTCGAAGGAACTGTACCAACTGCGCCAAAATGGATCGCAATTGGCGCCTATCATACGTCCAATTGGGATTTTGCGGTGATGTTGCTGGCAACATTTTCGCGCCAACTGCCAATTTATTGGATTGGCAAGCATTCGCTGTTTCGCTTTCCCTTCAAAACCTTGATGCGCTGGTTGGGCGGTATTCCGATTCGCCGCGATAAAACTTATAACGCAGTGCAGCAAGTGGTTGATGAGATAGAACGCCACGAAAAATTGGTCTTGGTGGTTGCCCCTGAAGGCACACGCAAAGCAACCGATCACTGGAAAACAGGCTTTTACTATATCGCCTTGAACGCCAAAATTCCAATTGGCATGAGCTATATCAACTACAAGCGCAAAGTCTTGGGTTTTGGGCCATTACTGCACCCCACCGGTGATATTGAGGCCGATTTTGCGGTCTTGCGCGAATTCTACGAACGCATGTCTGCTGGCCGCTTTCCTGCCCAAGAAGGCACCGTTCAAATTAAAGCTCCCAAAGCAGAATAATCCAGTTTAGGATTAACGAAACCGCGAAGGCCCGCGAAGCGCACGAAGGTTTGGGTCGTAAAAGCCCAGCAATATTCCAACCCGTAAATATTTGGGTGTGCAGGGGACTGAAACCCCCTGCATCTCCTGCTGGCGGAACAGAAGGGTGGCGATCCTACAAATTTGAACATAACGATCGCAGCTTATACATCCTCAAGTGGCGCACTTTTAAACACTTTGAACAAAAACCACAACGACGGCAACAAAATTAACAAACCTAGTGGCAAGGCAATCAAAATAAACATTAAGCTTGCTCGTGGAGCCGCTGCCGCTGCCAAAGTCACATCGGGGTAAATAATAAAGGGATATTGGGCAATGCCCCAGCCTGCCAACAAACAGCTAATTTGCACAATTGCTGCACCTCGCGCCAGCTGAAAGCGCCAACGCAACAAAGCCCAGCCTGAACCTAAAGCTGCAACTACCCCAACCGCGAGCACTGGCGCAGCCCGCAAGCTAATCAAGCCATCCCACAAATGTTGGGCTTTGAAATACAGCAAGGGCAAGCTCAACAGCGAGAGGCCAACCACTGCCGTGCCTGCAAGCAGCGCCCGCTGGCGAAAATCGGCTTGCAGCTCGTCACGGGTTTCAAGCGTCATATACACAGCGGCGAGGTAGGCGCATAAGGCCAAGGCTAATAAGCCCATAGCAATTGCCAACGGCGTGAGCCAAACAATGCCTTCACTTTGCACAACGCCATCAATTACCCGTAATTGGCCTGCAGAAACTGCGCTTAACGCCATGCCCAAAATTACTGGCGTGATTACGCTGGCCGCGCCAAAAATTGTGCCCCAGCGTTGGCTGCTTTGGCTTGGCTCTTGCTCCTTTTGTGGGCTATAGGCCCGAAACACAAAGGCCGCCCCGCGCAAAATAATTCCCAAGAGCGCAATATGAAAGGGTGCAAATAAGCCAACGCTTAAGGCGGCGAATGCCGTGGGAAAGCCTGTAAACAGCAACACAATAATAAAAATTAGCCACACATGATTTGCTTCCCAAACTGGGCCAACCGCATGGGCAATAGCATCACGTTGCTGTGCTCGCCGCGGCCCCCACGCCAACAAATCCCAAATGCCGCCGCCAAAATCGGCTCCAGCCAAAATCGCATAGGTGATGACCCCCAGCAAGCCAATTGCGGCCACAATTACTTCAAGCTGCATTGGTCGCCTCGCTTTCGTCTGCATCAGTTGGATAGCCAGTTGCAAGTTTTCGTAATAAATACACCAGCACACTTGCCAACCCAATATACAGCAAACTAAATAGATAAAACACCTGTGGCACGCCATCAACCGTGGTTACTGCATCACGGGTGCGCATTACCTCGTAGATAATCCACGGCTGGCGGCCAACCTCAGTCACGATCCAGCCAGCTTGCAAGGCCAAAAAGCCTAATGGCGAACCTAGTACTAATGCCCATAATAGTTTGCGACTCAAAACAAGATTACCAAGCCAGCGCCGCCACCAAAACCACAAGCCCAAGCCAATCAAGGCAAATCCTGCTCCAACCATCACTTGAAAAGCAATGTGGGCGATCACCACATTCGGTCGTTCATCTGGCGGAAAGCTATTCAAACCACGTAACTCTGCATTAAAATCGTTGGTTGCCATAAAACTCAACGCTTTAGGAATTTCGATTCCAAAGTGAATTTCGCCTGTCTCTGGGTCGGGAATCCCGCCGATCAACAAGGGTGCGCCAGCTTGGGTTTCAAACAAAGCTTCCATGGCAGCCAACTTAGCTGGCTGATCTTTGGCCACCCGCTGAGCACTGATATGGCCGCTAATCGGTTGTAGCAAGGCAGTTACGGTCGCCAAACCAAGGCTAATCGTTAATGCTGAGCGATGATAACGATCGTTGCGGCCTTTGAGCATACCCATCGCATACACGCCAGCTACCGCAAAACCAGTCGCGATATAGCATGATAAGGTTGAGTGTAACGCCATATCAAGCCACGCAGGCGAGAGAAACGGCGCAAGCGGATTGACGTTAACTGCTTTGCCATCAACTAAGTCAAAGCCAACTGGGGTTTGCATCCAAGCATTGGCCGCAACAACCAACGCTCCTGAAAGCATGCCACTAATCGCCACCGGAATGCCAGTGAGCCAGTGAGCCAGCGGCGAGAGCCGCTTCCAGCCATACAAATACAGGCCTAGGAAAATTGCCTCGATAAAAAAGGCAAAGCCTTCAAGCGTAAAGGCCGAGCCAATAATACTGCCAGCAAAGCCCATAAAGGTTGGCCAAAGCAAGCCCAGTTCAAATGCGAGCGCCGTGCCAGAAACAGCGCCAATCGCAAAGGTCAGTGCCGTTGCTTTAGCCCATTTTTTGGCTAGCGCAAGATAATGAGCTTGTCCCGTTTTCAAGCCCAAGCCTTCGCTAATAACCATCAACAAGGGAAAGCCAATGCCCAACGCTGCAAAGACCATGTGAAACGCGAGCGAGACTTCCATCTGCGCCCGTGCTGCGGTCAACGTATCCATGTGTATTCCTCCGCAAAATGGTGGAGAACCCCCTAGCCATAAGCGTACCCAGAATTGTTCAGCCAGCAATCGGATCACGATTGGAATGGTTCTCAGGTCTTAACCGTATTATAGAAGTGTAAGGATATGGTTATCAGGTGTCAGGAGCCAGGGCCAAGAAACCACGAAGATTGCAAAGTTTTGATCCACGAAGGGCACGAAGGAGAAGAAACCGCGAAGATCGCGAAGAATGCAAAGCACACAAATCGAAAATAGGGGAAACAGAAACATAATAACAATCCATAAAACAAATATTAGGGGTGCAGGGGATGAAAACCCCTGCGTTTCCCTCCAGCGGAGGGACGGAAGGGAGGAGAAATAAATACTGTTGAGGGATCAGATTTCAGGGATCAGGGCCAAGAAACCGCGAAGCACACGAAGCGCGCCAAGTGTGGGGATATAGAAACATAATAACAATCCATAAAACAAATATTAGGGGTGCAGGGGATGAAAACCCCTGCGTTTCCCTCCAGCGGAGGGACGGAAGGGAGGAGAAAAAACCATGAAATGCTTAGAATAGCCCCAAAAGCGAGGTATGGTATACTCGCTGAAGAATCGCTCGTTTGCAGTTTTAGAAATTGAGCCTATGCATTTTACAATTAATGGCCATTTACTCTCATTTGATAGCTCTTTTCGCCAAGCTGGGGTTTCAAATCACACCCGTTTTTTGATTGAAAACCTCGCGAAGCTCGATCTCGCTAACCAATACACGCTGTTTGTTGGGCCAAACGTGCGCCAATACCTCAATTTGCCCACCAATTGGGAAATTGTCGAATCGCGCTTGCCCACAATTCAGCCCAAATATCGCATTCCATGGGAGCAGTTTATTGCGCCTTGGCTGCTGGCCAAACGCCGCGTCAATCTCTTTCATGGCTTGTTGAACATCACGCCATTGCTTTCACCAGTGCCAACCATCGTTACCATTCACGATTTAGCTTTTATGGATGTGACTGGCTCGCATCGCAAGGCCAATCGGCGTTATTTGGCGGCGGCAACGCGTCAAGGTGTGCGCCAAGCGGCTCATCTCTTCGCGGTTTCCGAGTATACCAAAGCAGCGATGGTCGATCGGCTTGGGCTTGATCCCGCCAAAATTAGCATTGCCTATAATGCTGCTGGTGCGCAATATCACCCTCGCTCACGCGTCGAAATTAATGCTTGGAAACAGCAAAAACAACTGCCTGAGCAATTTTTGCTCTATCTTGGCACCTTAGAGCCACGCAAAAATATTCCTAATTTGCTGCGGGCCTATGCCAAAGTTAAGCACGAAGTTGGCATGCCATTGTTAATTGGTGGTGGCAAGGGCTGGAATTTCGACGAAATTTTTAGTACCTATGAGCAGTTACAATTGCACGATAGCGTGAGCTTTTTGGGTTATGTGCCTGGTGAAGATTTGCCCTTGTGGTATAACGCCGCGACTGCCTTTGTTTATCCATCGCGCTATGAAGGTTTTGGCATCCCGCCACTTGAGGCCATGGCTTCAGGCACGCCTGTGCTCACCACGAACGCCACCAGCATTCCCGAGGTGGTCGGCGATGCGGCGATCCAAGTCGATCCTGATAATATCGAGCAGCTGGCGCAAGAGTTGGTACGCATCGCCAATGATGCTGGCCTGCGTGACGAACTGCGCGAACGTGGTTTGCTCCGCGCTCAAGCCTTCTCGTGGGAAAATTTGGCCAAAGCGACGCTCGATGTGTATCGTAAGGTTGGGAGCTAAATAGAACGATGATTGATCTGAATCAGTGGCAACCACGCTTTGCAAGCTGGATTGAGCAAGAGCTTGGCCAAGCAGATGTTTCGCACGATCCTGAGCATATTCGACGGGTCGTGCGCAATGCCCAATTAATTCAAGCAGCAGAAGGCGGCGATTTGGCGGTCATTATTCCGGCTGCTTGGTTGCACGATTGTGTGGTTGTTTCTAAGGCCTCGCCGTTACGCAGCCAAGCCTCGCGCATGGCCGCCGAACACGCCACCCAATGGCTGAGCAGCCAAGGCTATCCAGCAGCCTATTTGCCAGCAATTGGTCATGCGATTGCTGCTCATAGTTTCTCGGCCAACATTCAACCAGAAACTATTGAGGCCAAAATCGTGCAAGATGCCGATCGGCTTGATTCGCTGGGTGCGATTGGCTTGGCCCGTTGTTTGATGCTCAGCGTTGAGCTTGGCCGTCGACTCTACGATCCGCAGCAGCCGATTCCGCGCACTCGCCCAGCTGATGATCTGACGAACAGCATCGATCATTTTTATACCAAACTTTTAAAGCTGCCACAAACAATGCAAACAGCCACAGGCCGTGCATTAGCAGAACAACGAACCGGCATTTTAAACCAATTCTTGGAACAATTAGCGCATGAAGTTGGGGAATCGTAGCAATGATTCTCTCGTTGATTCGATTGTCGTTTCGCAACTCAACTGTGGGTAGAACACAACACAACCCGTACTACCCACAATTGTTAATTGAGAATTTTGATTTTCAAGCGCGCCAATTCTTCAATTGGAATACGATCGAATAAGACAAAACCATCGGCATCGGTCGTGCCGTTGTTCTCGTAGCTTGGCGACACGACCTTGACTTCGGTTCCAGCCTGATCAAAGGGATCGCGCTCTGGCACTTGAATGTAGCAGTGCAAGACAGCATGTTTTGGTTGCATGCTCTCGTACATCTCAATCGTCACATCGGGAATGCTCACCGACGATTGACGATAGGTGCCGATCAGCCGTTGGCCGCGCATTTGCCCAGTGTATTGCAATTGAATTTGCATTTGCTGTAGCATTTGGTCAGAAAACTCGATCATAAAGCGATAGCCAACCGTTTCTGGGGCGGCGGTGATCAACGAGTGCTGGCGCAAAAATTTTAACGAAGGCGCTGGAATATTCTCGGCCATTGCTAGCGAATTGCTATACAAGGCATAACTGGCATCTAAGGCATCAAACAACTCGGCGCGGCAGCCTGAACATGTTTCAACATGGTCGGCGACGACTTGCAGCGCAGCATCTAATGGCGCGCCGAGGGCAACAGCATGGGCATACTCAACAAGACGTTGACGCATAATCTCGTGAGATGCGGTCGGAAGTGACGTGTTCATGGTAGTTCCTCACCAAATAGTTATTCGTAAGCAATCCCTAGATCAGTGGCAACAGCTTGCCAGCGGGGATCATCACGCAGCCGCTTGATTGCTCGGCTCCGCAGGGTATGCACATGGCTTACGGTAGTTTCCAACGTCCGGCTAATCGCATTGTCATCTAGGCCGGTAATATATTTCAGCCACAATGCGGCTAATTGGTTATGTGAACGGGGATGTTCCCGTAAATAGGCGTTTAAACAGGCCGAGATGCGCTCCTTGGTTTCATGTTGAATAACAACTGTGGCAGGAGCAATGCTTTGGGTATCTTCCAGCACATCGTAACGATTTTGACCCTCGTCATTCATGCTTGGTTGATCGAGTGAATCAGCGGGGTATTTCGTCCAACGGCGCAAACTGCGCAAGGCATTGTTCATTTGCAAACGCACAAATTCCCAAAACGCCCCAGGTTTGCGGCAATCGTCAAAATGTTTGAGCACCCGCTCAATCGTTGCCTGGGCAATTTCCTCAGCTGGTTCAAAACGTTTAAGCATGGCATAGCTATAGACCATGCGGAAAAGCTCCGTATAGCCATCCTCACGTCGACCGAACCCTTCGCGGCCAGAACATGCATCGTATAACGAAATCATGTAGGCGCAAATCAGCGTTTGATCAAGCGTGCCTTGAAAATCGGTCTGGCGACGGCGCATAGTTCGTTGTACCAGCTCGTCGATTGAGAGCAGTGTCCATCCATATTTCTTGATCAGAAGAGTTGCACGTTCGGTATAGAGCTGCTCGCTATCAGATAATTGGGTCTCGAACATGGTGCGCACCTTTGCTTTCAGGCGTGATGCTCCGAGAAGCATCGTAAACAGTTATACAATGGTCGAACGAACAGTGGTTACTTACACTTTAGGCTTTGCCGATCACCATAAAGCCAGCCCAAAAGCGTGGATCAGCCAAGGGGCTGTCGTTGGACTGACCATCAAGTTCAAACGGAATCGCGCTCGTCGGTAGCTGCCAAATTTGGAACTGTTTAATAATATCAGCCCGCGTCAAGTCTCGTACAGCAATGACTGCGTGTTTAAGTGCAACTGCAATTCGTACTCCGGCCTGTAATTCATGATAAAAACGATCCATCACGAACAACGCCGCCACGTCTGAGGCATTCCACAACGAGCAGAGCAAGCTCCGCGTGCCAGCATATAAAAACGCTCGTTGCAGGCCATATTGGTCGTCGCTGACTGCCACAAAACTCCGCCCGCTAACACAGGCGCTGAGCACAACCAAATCAGTGTCGATCTGCACATGATCCATAATCGTTTGGGCGCTCAAGCTTTCGTTGCCAAGAATGAGGTGCGAATTGAGTGGTTGCTGGGCATCATACACACAGTGCGAGGCAATGTGAATAATCCGCGCGTCGTGGGCATAGCGCAAAAATTGATCGGTGGCTAATGCGCCTGTCCAAGCTTGGCCGCCAACAAGTTTGGCAATTTCTTGAGCTTCATGTTCTGCATAAATCAAGGCATCGTCGCCAACGCTGTTGTAGCCAAAGCAATACTGTTGCTGTTGGCTGCTGGCTGGGCGGCCCAAGGCATAGCGCACCAAAATTGTGGCACTTGGAGCCAAGGCGATGGCTGGGTTTTCCGCGCGCACCAGCCAATTGCTATCGCTGGTTTGCAAGGCCATAAACGGCACATCGTGCAACGGCCCATGCGGCACAACATACACCAAATCAAGCGTGCTTAGCAAACGTTCGTATGGCTCGATTAAGGCTTGCGAAATGGCCTTCAAAATTCGCGGTTGCAGCAAGCGATGATGGCCGCCATGGCCACGGGTGAGGTTCAAAGGATTAAAGCTATGTTGCTGAATGGTCGCATTGGTTGCCGTAATCGCGACGCTATATAAGGCTGGCTCAAGGCTAAAGTGGTGCAAAATTGGCGATTTGCGTTCGGCCAAGGCTGCTAAGAAGCGCAATGATCGGCCTAAAACACCAACCGTAAAGTATTCAACAATCGCTGTGCGTTGATCAAGCTTGGCTTGGATTTCGGCCAAATTGGCACATTGTTGCGAAAGCTCAGCGGCTGGGCTTGCATCGCCTGCTTGCAGCGCATCAAGGAACGCTCGCGAACGAGCGCGTTCAATATAATCGACAGCTTGGGCAGCATCGCCGCGCTCAATACACAGCACAACCATATGCTCATAGACCTGTTGGGCGGTGCTAATCAGGCCCAATTTGGTATCTTCATCGCGGAACGAAGTGCGCAAATCTTCGATAATCGCAATCGATTCGGCAAAGGCTGCAAATGCTGCGTCGATCGCGCCGCTGCGCCGTTCTGCATCGCCCCGATGGTTGAGAATTAAGGCTAATTCATGGCGATTGTTTTGTTGGCGCGCCAATGCCTCTGCTTGGGCATAAATTGCCAAGGCTGCTTGATAATCGTGCATGCTACAGTAGAGCAAGCCCAAAAATGCCAACGAATCGCGCAAACTATCGTCATTTGGCACAACGCTGGCCCGCGCTGCTTCAATACTAATCTGATAAGCCTGTTCGCTGGCCGCCAAATCGCCTGCTAAATGCTTCAAAAAGCCAATGTGCCAATACAAATTAGCCAAATCGCCAACCGTATCAAGGCTTTCATAGAGTGCCGCCGAACGGCTGAAATAGCTGTCGGCCTCATCCCAACGGCATAAATAGAGCAAATTTGAGCCAACTTCGTAGAGCGCGTGGGCTTCGCGATAGCGATTGCCAGCCCGTTGCAAAGCCTCCAAGGCTTGTAAACTTAGCTCCAGCGCCTGTTCTGGGCGTTGCAAATGATTCGCCAAAATGCTCTGATTGAGCAAACTATGGCCTTGATAGAGCCAATTTTGCACCTGCTGAGCATGCTGCTGCTGCTCAATATAATGTTGAATTGCTTGGTCGTAGGCTCCACGAAACCAAGCCAAGGTGCCCAAACTATTAATCACCATCGGCAATAAATCGGCTTCGAGGTGGATGTCGTCGCGCAATTGTTGCAATACACTTTGGGCAAGTGCATACTGGCGTTCAAGCCGCATTTGAATAATGGCCTGGTAGAGCTGCAAAAGTTGCTGCTGACGCGGATTAACTTGCGGAATGCTGGTTGCTTGCTCTAAGACCTTGGCGATGGTTGGCCATTCGCGCCGCGCCGAAAGCAATTCTAAGTAAGATTCAAGGTAGTAGAGCCAGCGTTGCAGTTCAAAATTCCATGCCTCTGCGACTAGACGATTGAGTTGTTGCTGGCTATACTCAAAGGCAGCAGCAAAAACTTCATGTTCGCGGTGGGGAAGGTTAGTCAAGGCTGGAGCTTCACGCAATTCATACCAACCGTGATCATGGTGCTTGAGCATAAATGTGCTTTGGCAAAAACGCTCAATTTGTTCGGGTGAGTACGGTGTGAGGCTAGCCAACTGAGCAGAATCACACCAACGCAAGAGCCAGATGTAAGATGTAAGTGCCGGTGCAACCGTTGATTCAAAGGCATCATCAAGTAAAACCATACCATCACCCTTGGTGTATGCAACGCCATCCAGCATGCCTAGGTTTGTGAGAGGCCAGGCAGACTATCCGCGTAATTGAAGCAAAGTACTAGCGCTACTATACTCGATTTTGATCGGCTTTGCTACCGAAGTAGCCCTTGTTTTGTGACATTGGGGGAATGCGATCATGTCCACACCACACGCCCAAGTTTATTTCAACCGCTACAATCTTTTTAATACAACACCGAACCCAGCCCCAAGCGGCAATACCGATTGGTACACCAATCAGCCAAGTCTGCAATTAAGCAATCCACACTTGGTGCAACGTGTGCCCAGCCAGCTTGCCTTGCTCAGCAATTGGGCCTTGCCAGCTGCCAATCTGCTGGGCCTCCAAGACCTCAATTGGGCCTTTTGTGTTTATGATCTGCAACAACAGCTCGTCGCCAACGCCAACAGCGACGATTTACCGAATTATCCAACTGCCTATGCCCAGGTTCAAGCGAGCTATACCACAACCCAAACCACGAACGCAACCAAAGTGTGTTTATTTAATGTTTTGGTAGCGATCGAATGGGTGCCGAGCGCTGGCGAGCTTAATCAATTGCAATGGGCTTTTCGGCGGGCCTCAGATTTCTTGTTTGATGTGAGCAATGGCACGATGGCTTTTGGCCAAGTGGTGTTTGGTGGCGTTGATAAGATGCGCGCCGCTGATATTCAAATTTTGGCTTCCAATCGCTATCATCCACGCAGTTGGCGTGAAGGGTTGTACACCGATTCCAAGCATATGCCAATTCGCTTAGGCCGTGGCATGTGGGAACGTCAAGGTAGTTTTAGCATTCCTTGGCACGAGCCAGAGGGCTATCGGGTGATTGTGCACGAATGGATGCACTATGCAATTGGTTTGCGCGATCAATATATTAATTCAAATAATGCTGAGCATCCAGATTTGGCCTTGCCCTCGTTCAACCCAACCGCTGAGTCGATTATGGCCCACTTGGTTGGGTCGAGCGAAGTAATGCGAATTGAAGGTGGCGACGATGTTTGGCAGCCTTTCCGCGCTCAAACTGGGGCTGGCTTGCCCTACAGCGCGATGGCAACTGCGCCATTTGATCAGCCGCGCATTGGGCCAGAACGCTTGCCCTTGCCCTTGCCTGTGTTTCAGCATGGCTTTGGCAGTAATCCAGTGGCTGAAGTTGCCACCATCACGATTAACGATACGCCAATTGCCAACCTCAATCGTGGCTGGGTCTATTTGTTGCGCGGCAGCCTAAATGCGCCAACCACAATTATTCCCCAAGGTAGCCTCGATTCGCGGGTGCATTCGCAGGGCTTTAAGTTGCTTGGCGCGAATGCAGATGATTATGTGCTGGTGATTGGCGACCGTGCCAATGGCACAACGGCGGTCTATGTTGCGCAACTTGAGGGCAATCCACCTGAACTTAACTGGATTGAATGCACGCCAAGCCAATTTCCTTTGGTGGCGGTAATGCCCTATGGCTCAGTGGTGCAAGGTTCGTACAGCGTCAAAGTTGTGACCCAAGCGGGCCTAATTCCGACCGCGATCTACGTTGCTGCTGCTGGCGAGCAAAATGCCTATGCTGTTGATAGTAATGGCGTGGTTAATAATTTGCCGTCGCTTGATGGCACAGCCTTCTTGGTGTTTGAAGGCCAAACTGGGATTCAATTGGCGGTTGTGGCCTATTCCGAGGGCGGAAATCCACCCAGCCACAATCCAACTGCACCCATTCCCTTAACTGCTGGCTCCTCGGAAGGCAATTTGATGGTCTTTTTCAATCAAGCTGCCGAAAGTCGGGCCAGCGAACTTAACCATTTGCGGGTGATTACTACAACGATGTATGGCTCGTGCAGCAGCTTTCCGAACACAACTGGAAGTGCCCAAAGCCGGGGTTATATTTTTGCCTTGGCCAGCAATGCAGCTTTGCCCAGCGATGTTGGGGCGAGTGTGCCACTCAAGCCAACCTTGGTGCTCAACTACGATAATGCCGCCTTGCTGAGCCTTGGCACAACTAACGGGATTGCCGGGGTCTTGAAGGTATATAGCGCCAACGGAACCACCCCACAGGCTGAAGCTTCTAAGCATTTTGTTGATCGTGGCTATGTGGCTTTGGCCCTAAATGCTACGAGTGCCAGCGGTTTATTTGCCAGCACACCAGCGCCTGAGTTCTTTCGACTCTATGGCCAACAATTCTCGATTTAAGCAGCAGCAAGCGCCCATGGTTTTGGCCATGGGCGCTTGGTTGTTGGATGCAGATTGCGCTAAATAGTTAAAGTGTACGGACGCTGCGCACTGGCTCATTGGGGCCAAGCAAGCTCATTGGTTGCTGCTGATTACTCGGATTATTGGGCTTGCTGGCGCTGGCTACAGTCCGGCGTAAGCGCCATTGCAAGGCAGCAATTTCCTCGGAGATCGCGCGCAAACTCTCAACTTCATCACGCAAATCTTCGACGACTGCCGACGAACCAAACTCAACCCGCTGCGGTTCGCGCAATGGGCGCCGAGGCCGCTGGGTCGAAACATCGCCAAGTTGCTCTTGCATCGTGCCCAACAAACTCATTAAATAGGCCCATGATTCGTTTTCTTGCTGGCTGACTTGCTTGGAATGCTGGCGTCGTTCGTTCATCCAGCCTTCGAGTTGGCAGTGCAAGCTATTCAAGCGCGTATCAAGATGCTCGATCAGCGGGCGGCTAAAATCGGCGGGTTGGGCTGCCAATTTGGCCACCGTCGCTGGAAACGAAGTGTGTAGCGTTTCGAGCTGGTCTTGTAAATGACCAAGTGACGAGCCAAGTTGGGCTTGGCGGCGGGCTACAACCTCTTGCTCACCCAGCACATCGCTCAACAAGGCTTTAAGTTGCTGATTTTCTTGTTTGGCCCGCTGCTCCTGCTGGCCCAACAAATGCGGCACAAACCACAAGAGTAGCACGGCCAAAAGCAATAATGCGCCGCTCATCAATAAAAAGACAATCTGCATAACCAACCTCCATTGCAAGTGCGATCAAGCTCCATTATAGAAAAAAGCCCGCTCGCTGAGAGGATGCAGGGGTTACAGCTTGATGACAGCTCACCGAAGGATGAAAAACGAGGGATGAAGGATGAAGCTGAATCTATGCTAAGCAATATTCGATTGGCACAACCTGTTTGAATTAATCGAAATTCCCCAGCAAGCGGGCGAATGGGGCTAGCGATGGAATAATTGCCTGTTTGAGATAGGCTATAAGTCGCGTTTCGAACATGTGTAGGGCTGCTACAATTGGCTCAACTGGTCCAGCAGCAGCATTCGTTTCAGCATAATCCCAAGCAAGCGGGTTGAGGTAGCGTTGAAGGGTTTCGATTGGCAGGCTGCCCTGCAAATCGCGTTTGGTATAGTGCAACACCAACGGTAGCTTGCTGAAATTGCGCTTGTTGGCAGTTTGGATTCGGGCAATATGCTGGAGTTGCCGAATATTTTCTTGCAATTTATGGCGTTGCGAATCAGCCACAAAAATTATAGCGTCAGCAATGCTGATCCAATGCTTGATATAACGCACATCCATTGCCGCGCCTGCTTGCCCAAGACAATGCAAGTGCAAGCGCCAAGCCCCAAGCTGTTGTTGCCCAAGCACACTACAGCTAACCAAACGAACTTCTTCGTGGGCATAGCGTTGTAGCGGGTAAATCAGTTGTTGGTGCTGCGCATAATTGCTTGCAATATGCCGGATTGAGGAGCTTTTGCCGCTCGTGGCGGGGCCGCAATATATCACATTGCAATGAATGAGCTGATTAATTGCATCGAAAAAAGCCATTTGCCCTTGATCATTTCAAAACTGATCCATTTAAGCGTTGTGACAACCATTGTCAACCAGTTGATTATACTTGAGCTAGCAACCGCGAGTTTTTAGCCTACAGGAGAATGCTCCCTTGAATAAAGAAACCTATATTAATGATGCGTTGCAGTTGTCGAGCCAATCGCTGACCTATATGGTGAGTCAGCAATTAGCCGCGCATTACCCGGATCAAGGCATTCTCCAAACTGGAGACTGCGATTTTGATGTGCGCAGCTATGCTGGGGCGGGCTTGTGTGAGGTTCAAACCCATCAACACCCTTACCCACAAATTAACTATACCTGGTTACGGGGTGAGGAAGGTGGTGAGATTGCTCGTTCGTTGGAAAACGCTTGGCAAACCATTAGTTGGCAAGACCAGAGCTTTGATTTGCTGCTGCTTTCGTGGACAGCTTATGGCACAACCTATAGTCTGCAATGGTTGATTGGCGCTTCACAAGCAGCTGTCGAAACGTTTTTCAGTGCAGTCTGCGATTGGAACACCGAAATTCGCGATGAAATTATGGTGTTCGATGAAGGCAGTTGGGAAAAAAGCCAAGAATTATACTATGCGATTAAAAATGCCTCGCTCGATAATTTGATTTTGCCTGGGACGCTCAAACACGATATTTTTCGCGATTTGCAGCGCTTTTTTGAAAGTAAAACCACCTACGAACACTATAATATTGCTTGGAAACGCGGGATCATTTTGGTTGGCCCGCCTGGCAACGGCAAAACCCATATGATCAAAGGGTTGTTGAATGCCTTGGAGTACCCATGTTTGTACGTTAAAAGCTTCGATGCCCAATATTCGACCAATAACGCCAATATTCGGGCGGTGTTTGATCGGGCGCGGCGTAGTGCTCCCTGTATTGTGGTGCTCGAAGATTTAGATTCGTTGATCAACGATACCAACCGAGCCTTCTTTTTGAACGAAGTTGATGGTTTTAACGCAAATCAAGGGGTTGTGTTACTGGCGACGACCAACCATCCTGAGGCGATTGACCCAGCGATTATGAACCGCCCCAGCCGCTTTGATCGTAAATATTACTTTAGTTTGCCTGAATTGGCTGAGCGGATGGCCTACATTCAACAATGGAATACCGCGCTGCATAGCTCAACCCAACTCACTGAGCTAGGAATTCAACAAGCAGCTGAGGCTACCGACGGTTTTTCGTTTGCTTATTTGAAGGAATTATTTGTTTCGGCCTTGATGCGTTGGATCGATATTAAAGACCAAACCGATATGGATACCGTAATTTTGGAGCAAGCGACCTTCTTGCGTGAGCAAATGGTGACCGAGCAGCCTGAAGAAGACGAAGCCTAATTGTTGCGCGTTATGCTGGATTTGGCTCAAGCAAGGAGGGCATGATCAGGATTGATCATGCCCTCCTTACCCGGTTAGATAACGCTTATTTGGTGAGGTCGGCGGCAGCTTGAGCCATAATTGGAATAACTGCGCCAAATTGGGCAAAGCGCGTATCCTTGGTTTGGCCGCGTTGGTAGCGGGCGTAAATTTGGGCCAAAATCACAACCAAGCGATATAAACCGAGCACATGATAATAGCGAATATTGCTCACATCGCGGCCAGAACGCGCTGCATAGCGTGCAATAAGCTCATCGCGGCTGGCAAAACGCTGATCGGTTGGCATCATTGCGACTGCTTGCAAGGCTGGCGGGTCATCGGGCTGACTCCAGTAGCAAAGCAAGGTGCCCAAATCGGCCAATGGCTCGCCCAAGGTACACATATCCCAATCGAAGACAGCGATTAATTGGCTGGGATCGTTTTGGCGAAACATGACATTATCAAGTTTATAATCGTTGTGAACGAGGGTTGGGCTTGAGGCTGGCGGTTGCTGCTCGCAAAGCCAAGCATAGACATTTTCCATCGCTGGCAGATCATCAGGTTTGGCTTTATTCCAGCGTTCATACCAGCCAACGACTTGACGTAAGATAAAGCCGTCTGGCTTGCCGATGTGGCCTAAGCCAATGGCCGTATAATCGACGGCGTGCAAATCGGCCAAGGTATCGACAAGGGCCAAACTGAGTGCCCGTGGCGCTTCGGGCGTATTGAATTGGAGCGGCAATTCGCGGCGTACAACCGTGCCATGGCGCCGCTCCATAATAAAAAATGGTGCGCCAATAATTTCGGGTTCGTTGCAGAATAAAAAAGTTTGGGGAGCCTGGGCAAAGGCCGGGTGCAATTGCGATAAAACCCGATATTCACGCCCCATATCGTGCGCCGAGGGGGCAACTGGGCCAAGTGGCGGGCGCCGCAGCACATATTCATAATGACCATAATCAAGCAGATAGGTCAAATTGGCAGCGCCGCCACCAAACTGGCGCACGGTTAACGCTTGGCTGGCACCAGGCAACTTATCGTATAAATAATCGGCCAAGGCTGATTCATTTAACTGTTCATCAGGCCGAACTTGAATCGTATCCATGGGTTGTACCTCGGAAGACTACAGACTTAGACGTTGCGCGCAGGATAGCCATAGCGTTTTAAAATTTCACGGGCGACAACCATTTTGTGCACTTCATCTGGGCCATCATAAATGCGCGATGCGCGGCCTTGGCGCCACATAAAGGCCAGCGGCGTATCGTCGGAAACCCCTAAACCACCATGGACTTGAATCGCGCGATCGAGCACGTTCATCAGCATTGCAGCAACGCTAAATTTAATCAGTGAAATGTCAATTCTGGCTGATTTCGCTCCCGCTTGATCAATTTGCCATGCGGCGTGGAGCACGCTCAAGCGCGCTGCTTGAATTTCGGCAGCACTTTCGGCAATCCAATGTTGCACCATTTGCTTGTCGGCCAATGGCCCGCCAAATGCCACCCGCTTGGTGCTATACTCGCACATCAAATCGAAGGCGCGTTGAGCTTGGCCAAGCCAGCGCATACAATGATGAATCCGGCCTGGGCCGAGGCGAGTTTGGGCAATTGCAAAGCCAGACCCGCGCTTGCCAAGCAGATTTTCGGCGGGCACGCGCACGTTGGTATATTCAATTTCCCAATGGCCGCCGCCAGTTGTATGGCCCATTACCGAGATTGGCCGGACCAAGGTTAAGCCTGGCGTATCGGCAGGCACGATAATTTGGCTATAGCGCAAATGGGTTGGCGCATCGGGATCAGTTTTGGCCATGACGATGCCAAAGCCAGCGCCATTCGCATTGGTGCTATACCATTTGCGTCCGTTGATCACCCAGTGATCAGCGATCAATTCGGCGCTGGTTTCGAGCAAGGTTGGGTCGGCTCCGCTGACCTCTGGCTCGGTCATGCTGAAAAACGAGCGCACTGCTGCTTGCTGCAAAGGCCAGAAAAATTGTTCGTGCTGGGCTGGCGTGCCATAGTGCCAAAGAATTTCGGCGTTGCCACTATCGGGAGCGTTTGAGCCAAAAATGCGCGGCGCAAAATACGAGCGCCCAATAATTTCGTTGAGCAGCCCATATTCCATAATCGATAAGCCCATGCCACCAGCCTCACGAGGCAAATGGCCCGCCCACAAGCCTAATTCTTTGACCTCTGCTTGCAATTGCTGAATCTCAGGGTGGTCTTCGGAGCAAGCGGGATAGGCTTTTTCGTCGTAATCGAACCATGCTTGCTCGTTGGGATACACTTTTTCGACCAAAAATTGGCTAATTTGCTCACGCATTGCAGCAATATGACTGGGAATCGCAAAATCCATGGGCTTCGTTGCTCCTTGGTGGGTGGGCCTTATTTAGCCCACGCCATCCCTGAATCGACATCAAACAGGTCGCGCCGGATATCGACTGGTTGGCCGAGGCTGGGCGTATTGCCTTGAACTGAGAGATCGGCAATCGAGAGAGTTACCTGATCATTGATTGTGAAAAAGGCCAATTTGCTGCTATCAGGCGACCATGTTGCTTGGCGCGAACGGCCAGTGCTGGTGAGTTTAATCGGCGCACTGCTGACTTTGCCAGTCGCATCGGGGGCAGGCACGATAAAAATATCGCTATAGCCATTTTCGCTTTTGGTGAAGGTCAACCATTTGCCATCAGGCGAGAAGGCTGGGTCAAGCGCACCTTTGAAGCTATCGGCGCTTGGCCCTTGAAGCACGCCATACTCATCGTTACCGCCTGGCAGATCAAGCACTGCATAGCCAAGTTGAATGTCGGCCACTTCGCAGCCAAAACAGCGCTCGGCCTGACTGTAGACAATCAGCGAGCCATCTGCAGACCAGGTTGGGTGGCTCAAATCGGTATCTGCTTGGACAAAGCGTTGAAAGCTGGCAGTTGGAAATTGACCTGTGCCGATGCGGCGAGTGCCATAAATATAAAGCGAAAGCGGATACTCTTGGAACGAATCGCCACCGACGCTGCGGGGAGTTTGGGCCTGCGAAACATAACTGAGAAACTGGCCATCTGGCGACCAACGTGGGTAGAAGGCCCAGCGAATGCTTTGGACATGATCTTCAGAACGGGCTGGAATGCCCGCTGGTTCGTTATTGGTTACCTGCTGTTTGTTGGAGCCGTTCGCATCCATCACCCAAATATCGGCGAAGCTTTCTTCGCGTTGAATGTAGGCAATTTGGCTGCCATCGGGCGACCAACTTGGCTGGTATTTTTTGTGTGATGTGGTGATGCGGCGGGCCTCGGTGCCTTCATGGACCCAAATATCGCCTGAGCCATTTTCGACCCGCACGAAGAGCAATTTGCCTGGAACATTGCTTTGATTTTCGACCACAATTTGGGTAGCTTGGGTTTCATCGACTGCTGGTTGAGCTTCAGTGGTGGGGAGGGCCTCCATGGTTGGCAGGGCTGAGCCTGCTTCACTACAGGCGGCTAATAAACAAAGCACGATCAGCAAATAGAACGAACGTCTCACACAGAACCTCATCTACAGGGTTAGTTAATTTCAGTGGTACGCGGTAAAAGCACGCGTAGCGCTTGCGGAACGACCCGAAAGGTCATGGGGGTTGTGCCAATTGCATCACCATCGACTTGAATTGGCAAGGGCTTGGAACATGCAATCTCGATCTCACGAGCTTGGCGATATTCTAAGCCTTCAATCATCCCATAGCCTCGGAACAAAATTCCCGCAAGCAATTTGGGGGCATCAAGGGCGCTATCACCCATCATCGTACATACATCGAGCATGCCATCGCGCATGGCTGCCCGATAGGCAATGTTGAGTACGCCGCCATACAGCCGTGAATTGCTAATCAGCACAAACAACGCATTGCCTTTGAGCGGCTCACCATCAAGGCTAATGCGGGTGCGCGTACCACGTAAGCGCCAAAGTACTGGCAAACTTTTAATCACGTAGGCCAAGCGGCCTAAGCGTTTTTTATCAGCAGAACGTACTTCGCGGGTAATCGCCGCATCGAGGCCAATGCCTGCCATGAGCAAAAAATAGCGTTCGTTAGCCTGGCCGACATCAACAAGCTCGACATGACCATCAGCTAATTGGCGGGCTGCATGCAACGGATTGAGTGATTGATGCAATTCGCGCACCCAGACGTTGCCTGTGCCAACTGGTAAGGCGCCCAAAGCGGTATCAGTGCCAACGAGGCCATTCATGACCTCGTTGATCGTCCCATCACCACCAGCAGCAACAATCAGATCGTTGCGTTTGGCTTCTTCGCGGGCAAACGTCGTTGCATCGCCTGCACGTCTGGTTTCGCGCAGCCGAACTTGCCAACCTTGGTTACTACGCCATTCGGTGATACCTTTGGCAATTGCACGACGTTGATGGGCATTGCCTGCCATTGGGTTAAGAATGACTGTTACTCGTTTCATTCGTCGTTGTCATCGTCGTTATTAAAATTCAGCGCCTGTGAGCCACGGCGTTCGATGCTTTCTAGCAAGGTTGCTGGGGTTTCGATCCAGCCCCGGCGCAGGGCATACAACACCGCTTGGGTGCGATCGTTCAACGAAAGCTTGCGCAAAATCGATGAAATATGGTTTTTGACGGTTTGGGTGCTAATTTTGAGCGCATCGGCAATATCTTTGTTGGTTGCGCCGCTGGCAATATGCTCCAAAACCTCAATTTCACGGTCGCTCAAGGGCGAGAACAAGCTAATATCAAGGTCTGGCTCGGCGACGATGCCAGTTTGCAAACCACGAAACTGAGTCAAAATTCGGTCAGCGACCCGTGGATCTTCAAACATCACATCGTTAATTACATATTCGCCACGCGCCACTCGTCGCAAGACCGTTGCCAAGGTTTTGGGGCTAATTTCCTTGGAATAATAGGCGGCGGCTCCTGCGCGCAAGGCATTAAAGGCATGCTCGTCGCTTTCGTAGACGCTCAACATTACCACCCCAATATTAGGGTATTGGCGGCGAATAGTGCGGGTAAATTCCAAGCCATCCATGTTGGGTAAGTTCAAATCGGTTAGCACTACATCTGGCTCATGCTCAGAAATTAAGACCAAGCCTTCTTCGGCACTAGAACCCTCGCCAATGATCTTGATATCGCGTTCGCTTGACAGCGCCCAGCGCACCCCTTGGCGGAACAACGGGTGATCATCGACCATCAGCACTTTGACTGTTGCATACATAGTGGTTCCTTTGCTAATGTAGCACGCCAACGCTGCCATGCTTGCTCAACGCTATAGGGAATTGCGATTCCCGCTTGGCTCAACAAACTGGCGGTCGTTGGAAGCGGTAGCCCAACAACGGTTGTAAAACTGCCTTGAACCTCTTCAACCAGCCGTCCGCCAATGCCTTGAACTCCATAGGCACCAGCTTTATCCATTGGCTCGCCAGTTGCGATGTAGTCCCAAATCTCAGCATCGCTGAGCGGCGCTAAATGCACGTGGGCGGCGACCAATTCACATAGCGGCTGTTCGGAGGCGGCGGGTAGCACCACAACTCCGGTATAAACAGTATGCCAACGTCCGGCAAGGCGGCGCAGCAATTCATAAGCATGAGCCGGATCACGTGGCTTGCCCAAGATCATCCGATCAATCACCACAATTGTATCAGCTGCAAGAATTACTGCCTGCTGATTCGTGTCGCGGGCGGCTTGGGCTTTGCGCCACGCTAACAAGGTTGGGTGACTGGCGAGGCCTAAATCGAAGGCTGGAAGTTGCTCCACAATCGCCGGAGGAACCTGATCTTGGCGCTCTTCCCCATCATTTGCCTCAATTATAAACGACAGGCCCAAACTACTTAACAAATCATGCCGTCGTGGTGAGGCCGAGGCCAGAATTAAGCTATCCACGCTGAATGGTACTCCACAAGCCAAACTCAATTGCTGTTCATCATAACCCAAACAGGTAAAGCTGCAAGTGGCAATTAGGCTTAATCATCGTCATCAAGCGCGCCATCGTCGCTCAACAAGCTCACGCCGTCATTGGCAATCGCCTGTTGGGCAATATAGCGGTTGGGTGTGTTGAGGTTAGTCCAGCCGCCTGCATCGCGTAGGGCTTGCACCGGAATGTTGGTTTGGGCCACACGGGTCGCCCACGAATGGCGCAAATCATGCGGGGCAAGGTTGTTGATGCCAATTAATTTGCCGAGCTGTACGATGCGTTTATGAATCGCCCGCTCGGAAATGCCAAAGCCAATCTGATTGCCTTTGTGATCAAATGCTGCCAAGAGCGGGGTTTGGGGATTGGCTGGTTGAGTAATGACTTTTTGATATTCGCGCAAAGCTTTGGCGGTATCCCCAATCAGGCGATGTTTTTGCACTTTATCAACTTTTGGTCGATCCACCAGCAAAACTTTGCCTTGGATGTGTGCCCACTTGAGCACCACAACCTCGCCGCAGCGCATGCCCAAATCGACCAGCAAGCAGACGATTAGATAATCGCGCCAGCCAACCTCAGGTGTGCGATTTTGCGGATTGGTGCGGGCTGACCGTTTGAGTTGGCGAATTTGGCTTTGATCCAAAATATGTGGAGCGGCTTTTTTGGTTGAAAGCCTGGTTGGGGTTTCAGTGGCTTCACGTTGGGCATCGATGCCATCGCCTTCGCGGCGACGATAACCCTCGACCGTGTGGATTCGGCTCCACGCCTCAAGGCTCAAAACGCCAGCCTGATGGGCTAAGCGACAATACAAGCGCACGGTGCTGAGCCGAACATTGACTGAACCAAGTGCATAACCTTCATTCAGCATCCAGGTGCGAAAAGTTGTGACGATGCCGACGCTCATTTCGGCCCAAGCTGCTGGCTCGGTGGCCAGAATTGGCACTTCGTGTTCATCAACTGGAATCACAATCCCAATGCTGGCCAGAAAATCGGCAAAAATTTTCAAATCGGTGTTATGGCGGCGAATCGTTTGCGGTCGTTGGCGCAAGCGATATTCGATGAAACTATGCTGGGCCGAAATCTGATCGGCGACAACACTGCGTTGCTTCATGACGTTGGTGAAATTGGGCGCAAGAGGGTTGTTGCCCTGCTGTGGAATTAACTCAAATTCATCCATGATCAGCCTCGTTGTAGCGGATGGATGCAGTGTAGCTGATCTCATGACTGCTTGTCAAAGCACGCTTGTTCGAGTGTAAACCCTTGCTTTGGCTAGAAAAAGCCAAAATCTTCAATGCTACTGACTTCGCCATCGATAATTTGTAAGAGTTTATCGGTGCGCCAAAACAAATCGCTGGCGGCAACCACAAACAAATAGACATCAAGGATGCTGCTTGGATAGCGGGCTTGATAATCGGGATCAGCGCGCAAAAAAGGCAGTGCATAGCTTAAACTTGCCGCTAGCAAACTGCGCGTAATTGCGCATTCAAGCGAATTGATGTAGTTCCAAGCGTCGCGTTGACCAATAAACATGCGGCTTGAACGCAGCTCGTCAAGCTGTTTGCGCTCGGCTGGGCTAATGCTTGCGCCATACAGATAGCTGCGCAAGCGTTCGGGTTGCTGTAAAAAGGCATATAACCCACGGGCGTACACCAGCCAATCCATGGGGCATTTATACCAGCGAGTGGTGTAGGCAAAATGGCCTAACATCAAACTTGGGAAAACCATGCCCACGCCAAGCTCCATCAGCATGTGTTCGCGCGGTTTGGGCAAATTGGCGATCCATTGCATAGTTTCGGGCCAACGAAAGCGCTCGACATTTGGCAAAATACCATTGCAGTTTGCTGGCCATTTGGCAAAGCCCGCTGCTCTCGGCGGCAGCGGAATGGGAATTGGCTTGGGTAGCATTCGCTGTTTTGCTGCTTTGTTTAATTCGTTATCCATCCGACCTCGCTCAAACTAGGCTTATTTTTTGCCAACGACAAGTACAAACAAAAGCGTTTCATTGGATTGAGCTTATTGTAGCCTACGTGCTCGGTTTTTCAACGCGGTTCAACCTCAATTTACAACTGGTTTGCTGGCCTCGATATGGAATCTCTATACTATTTTGGGCAAGGATGGGAAAATGGATGTTTTCTTTGGATATGGTCTAATTATTATCGGCTTAATCATATTTATCCTCGCTCTATGGGCATTTATTGAAGTTACTCTTGATAATTGTGATTATATCTACCGATCATTAATTTTTAACAAACTTTATATCATAGCAATACTTTGTTTGTTGCTTGGTTATATGCTTATCAGCAAAAAGCCAGTATTATTTGTTCTATGGGTGTTACCGATTTATTTCTTTGGGAGTATGACGATTGTTATGCTACTAGATTACCTGCTGGATCTATTTGAATTGAAGAAATAGTTGAAATTAGCAAAGAAAGAGGTTTTGTACATGGATTTAACCACGTTACTTGCTGAAGCACAACCTTTAATTCGTCCCTGGATGATGTTAACAATCGAGCCAAGCACCCCCGATCAGCCGATTGCTGGCTATTGGGGCGAATTAAATAGTGAATCAGGCCCAGTTTTGATTGTTGATTGTGCCTATTTGCCAATGTTGACTGAAGCAACGTCCTTAATCATTGAATATGCTGCTGAATTGAATTATTCAGTCAAACTTAGCTCGTTGTCACTTACTAAAGAACAATTAGCAACAATGCAGGCCTTATATGCGCAGCCAGCAACTAGTTTGCCGCCATTGGATGCAGTTTTGCACTTTGGCTCAGCAACGATTCAACAATGGATTGATTCATTTCGTGATCATCAAGGTTGGATTGGGGCTGATGATGTTGCCGATCGCGAATTAGTTGATGGCTATGAAACACTGTATCAAGCGCAACACCCGCTGTATCGTGATGATGCAGTTGCTTCGCTTGGTGGTTGGCATATGGTTTGGCCCGATGGCGATTGGAATGAATTGTTGCAACAACAACTGGTTCTCTGCACCTATGCTGAAGCCGAGCCATGGCTCGAAGTCTGGCGCACCCAAACTGGGCAATTGCATGTTCGCGAACGCTTCAGCTAAACCAAGCAACTAGCTATGCTGGTGGATAGCAGGCTAAATGGATAGCCATGGAATTTGCTGCTAGCTCTTGACGGGCTAGTTTAATCCTTCTATGATAGCTGTGTGTCTGGAGCGTAGAACAAAAGGACGTTGTATGAATAACATTAAACAGTCGCTCGAAGAGGCCATGAACATCGACGGTGCGTTAGGCGTTGCTTTGGTTGATTATACCAGTGGCATGACGCTTGGCACTGCTGGCGGGAATAGCGCTCTAAACTTAGAGTTGGCTGCAGCAGGCAACACTGAAGTAGTACGTTCTAAAATGAAAGTGATGAGTCGGCTTGGGCTAAAGGATCAGATTGAAGATATTTTGATTACCTTGGGTTCTCAATATCATCTGATTCGAATTTTGCAAAAGAAACCAAGTATCTTCCTGTACCTCGCGCTCAACAAACCAACCGCCAATTTGGCGCTTGCGCGGATTATGCTGAGCGAGATTGAAGAAAAAATCGAATTCTAACCCCGCTGGTTTTCTAAGCTAGCTTACAAGCAATTGCCAAATGTGGCAGTTGCTTTTTTTATATGCGAAGTATTTGAAATATTTAGCCACGAATTGCACAAATTGCACGAACAATGAATATTTTAGCCACAGATTGCACAGATTTGCTTGATTATGCTTCTATCTCGATGGTACACAGGTTATTTCCTCGGTCTCTGCTCCACAAGGTCATTACTCCCCTCGCCCGAGTCCAGTGGGAGAGAGGTTGGGGGTGAGGGTATCCTCATAAACCCTAGCTTCTAATCCCTTATTTCGTCTAATCGGACTGTTAGTGTATTGACAGTTACAAAACTCAGTGCTATGGTACAGGTAACTAAATACTATGGTCTTCAGGGTTAGGTGAAATTCCTTATCGGCGGTGATGGTGGCTCAGCCACATAAGCCCGCGAGCCGCAAGGTAGGATGCTGGTGCGAATCCAGAGCCGACGGTTAAAGTCCGGATGGAAGAAGATCGATCAACGTATGTGTACCTACAATGCTGTGGGCTATTTGCGTCATTCAAGCGTGCTGTCTCGTTGCAGCAACGTTTGGCTTGCATGCAACTACGTGTTGATTGACCCTGAGATGATTGATTCTTTTGGGGTTTTTTGTTTTTAGGTACCAGCTATGTTACACGATTATGGCCGGATGAAGTATGTCGTAGAAGCTCCCGCTGCTCCGTTGCGCCGCAAACAACGCCGCACCTGGATTGGTTCGAGCCGCTTGTGGATTGGGCTTTCGCTGCTTGGGGTGCTGTTGGCATGGCGAGGGTTAGTTGCTTGGCAACAATACCCAGCTTTTGTGCTGCCAACACCTGAGGCAGTTGCTAGCCGCTGGTGGCAAGAGTTGACCCAAGGCGCGTTGTTGCAACACACGCTGCGCACCTTGACCGAGGCCTTGGGCGGTTTTGGTTTGGCCTTCGCTGCAAGCTTGGTTTTGGGCTATATTTTGGCCAATTGGCATTGGCTTGATCGGATTGTCTCGCCACAATTGGCGATTGTGCAGGCGATTCCGATTGTGGCGGTTGCACCCTTGATTTTGATTTGGGTTGGCGCTGATCTGCGGGCTAAATTGTTGGTCGCTGCCTTGGTAACCTTCTTTCCAATGCTAAGCAGTGTGGTTGTGGCCTTGCGCAGCGTGCCACGCGATATTCGCGAGATGGCGGCAATCAGTGGGGCGAATCGCTGGCAAAGCTTGTGGCAAATTGAATTGCCCTTGGCCTTACCAGGGATTTTTGGTGGCATCAAAACTGGTTTGGCTTTGGCAACAACCGGCGCGGTGGTAGCGGAGTTTATTGGTGGCCGCGAAGGGCTGGGTGCGTTAATCAACATCGCCCGCGGTTTATTCGATACGCCGCTCATTTTTGCCGCCTTGTTCACGCTGGGCTTGCTGACCTTTGGGTTCTATCAGCTAGCAATGTGGCTAGAACGACGTTTGGTTACTTGGGAATAGATGTTTGTGTGGAGCTTTCAATGTATTATCGTCGTCTCTTAGCGATTGTTGGACTCCTTTTTTTGACGGCTTGTGGCGGGCAAACTGTAGCGAATACTCCGGTTAGCACTGGGGAAAATAATCAAGCCAAGCAGCTAACCAACGTTACAATTGCCATGCCCTATGTGCCAAATATTCAATTTGCTCCGTTCTATTTGGCTAAAACCAAAGGCTACTATGAAGCTGAAGGCTTGAATGTGACGTTTGATTATCAATATGAAACCGATTCGGTGCAGCGCGTGGCCAATGGCTCGGTGCAGTTTGGTATGGCTGGTGGCGATTCAGTCTTGCTGGCGCGGGCGCAAGGCTTGCCAATTGTCAATGTTGCGACGATTAGCCAACGCACGCCAACGGTTTTTTATAGCAAAGCCGAGCTAAATATCAAAACTCCAGCTGATCTCAAAGGCAAAACTGTGGGGATTCCAGGCCGTTTTGGCGCCTCGTACATTGGTTTGTTGGCCTTGATGTATGCAAATTCGCTACAAGAAAGCGATTTGCAAATTCAAGAAATTGGTTTTGCCCAAATTCAAGCCTTGAGCGAAGATAAAGTGCAAGTTGCCAGTGGCTACGGCAATAACGAACCAATTCAGCTAGCCGAGTCTGGAGTTAAATTAAATGTTATTCGAGTTTCGGATTCATTTGCCTTGACTTCTGATGGCATTATTGTGAGCGAAAGCTTGATTAAAGACCAACCTGCCTTGGTGCAAGGTTTCGTCAAAGCAACAGCCTTGGGCATGCGCGATGTTGCTGCTGATCCAGATGCAGCATTTAGTGCCAGCTTGACCGAAATTCCTGAATTGCAAGCTGCTGACGACGCAACCAAAGCTTTGCAACAAAAAGTTCTAGCTGAAACGATTGGCTATTGGCAAAGCGATTTGACTGCCAAATATGGGCTTGGTTACACCGATTTGGCCAGCTGGGAAGCAACCCATAGCTTTTTACGTAGCCAAGGTGTGTTGACCAAAGATGTTGAATTAAGTAGCGCCTTCAGTAATCAGTTTATTGCCCAACCCTAAACCATTCATGCGCTGTTGACGTGCTCATGGATTGTATGCTTCCATGAGCACGTCATTGTATTTAAGGAGTGTGTGATGAGCGCTAAACCAAAAGCCGAATTACCAACCCTGAGTTTTGCCAATCAAGCGGAATGGCGGGCTTGGCTTGAGTCTGAACATGCTACCAGCAATGGGGTTTGGCTTAAAATGGCCAAAAAAGCTACTGGCATTGCCTCAATTAATTATGCCCAAGCACTTGATGAAGCCTTGTGTTACGGCTGGATTGATGGCCAAAAAAAGAGCTTTGATGAGCAACATTGGTTGCAAAAGTTCACGCCACGGGGCAAAAAAAGCATTTGGTCGAAAGTGAATCGTGATCATATTGAGCGTTTGACCGATGCTGGCCAGATGCATGCCGCTGGCGAGGCCGAAGTTGAACGGGCCAAAGCTGATGGCCGTTGGGAAGCGGCCTACGATTCGCCCAAAAACGCCACAATTCCCGAGGATTTTCAGGCGGCGCTTGATGCTAGCCCAACGGCTGCCAGCTTTTTTGCCACCCTCAAACAAGCAAACCGCTATTCATTTTTATTTCGCATCCAAACTGCCAAAAAGCCCGAAACTCGCACCAAACGGATTCGCGACTTCATTGCTATGCTTGAACGTGGCGAAACCCTTTAATGCCAAACGAGGCTAGATTTGCTGCTATACTGCCCGCAGAAATCATTCTTGAATGAGGCAGACCAATGGCAGAGCAACCAGCCCCGATTGATGTTGGCGCGATTTTGGCCGAAATTCGTGATGGAATTCGCCAACGTCGCGCATCTGGCATAACCGACCAAGCCAATGAGCCACGCCTAAGCGATGTCGATCTCAAGCGCTTGTTGGCCGAGGTCGAGGCGACGCGCGTGGTTAGTGTGCATTGGCCATTGCACGGCGAAACCTTGCCGCAAAAAGTTATTGCCACGCTGAATAAAGTGGTTCGACGCTATTTGCGTTGGTATATCAACCCGATTGCCGAGCAACAAAATGCTGCCAACGATGCAATTGTGCGCACCTTGCATGGATTGGTCACGACGATCGACGAGCAACGCGCCGAAATTGCTTTGTTACGGGCGCGGGTGGTTGAGCTTGAGCGTGAGCGGCAAGCATGAGAGCGCAACGCCCAGTAGCCCTTGTAACTCCATGGTTTGGCCCTGAAACCAGGGGCGGCGCAGAAGATCAAGCCCGCGATCTGGCCCATGCCATCCATGCCCAAGGTGCCGATATTGAAGTTTGGACGACGACGGGCCGCGATTCGTTTGGCGAACGAACGGCTGAGCACTATCCTGCTGGTTTGAGCCATTGGAATGGCTTACCAATTCGGCGTTGGCCTATGGCTGCGCCAGCAATGGGGATTCCGCCAGTGGTGCGGCGCTTGGCTGCCCGTTCTGGGCGACGCTTGCCCGACCATCCAGCCCACGAAATTAACCTCTTGGGAAGTTTGCCCAATAGTGATGGCTTGTATGAACATTTGTTAGCGCATAGCCAGCGGCGCTGCATCTTTATGCCCTATCCAATGGGCTTATCGTATTGGGGCAGTTTTTTGGCCCAAGGCCGCGCCTACCATATTCCATGCTTGCACGACGAGCCATATGCCTACTATTCGACCTATCGCGTGATGTTGCGGCGGGCGCAAGGGATTATTTTCAACAGCCGACCTGAGCGTGATTTGGGCTTGCGGCTGTATGAGCTTGATCCAGCCAAAACCAGCGTTGCTGGCGAAGGCATTGACTTGGCGCGGGTTGGCGATGCGGCGCTCTTTCGCCAACAATATGGGCTTGGCGATGAGCCAATTTTGCTCTATGTTGGGCGCGCCGATTGGGGCAAACATGTGCCGCAATTGTTGGCCTATTTTCGTGAGTGGAAGGCAGAAACAGGCCGTCCGCTGCGCTTTGTGCGGATTGGCGCTGGCGAACTGAATGCGCCGAGTATTTTAGACCCGTGGGTATTGGATTTGGGCTTTGTTGAGCCGCAAACCAAGTATGATGCTTATGCCGCGGCGAATGTTTTTTGCCAACTTTCGACAATTGAAAGCTTTTCGATTGTGCTAATGGAGAGTTGGCTGCAAGGCCGCCCAGCCTTGGTTAACGCCGATTGTCCGGTGACGACCGATTTTGTGTTGCGCAGCGGCGGCGGCATTCCCTGCCAAGGCTATCGTGAATGGGCGAGCGCGCTGAGCTATTTGCTTGATCGGCCTGAACTCAGCGCTGCGATGGGTGCAGCAGGTCGTGAATTTGTGCTGCGTGAATGTCGTTGGGATGCAGTGGCCCAACGCACCTTGGCTGCACTCTAGGAGAAGCATACGATGCCCAATGCCTATGAAATTGTCTGCAAATTTTGGCAATTGATGCAAAGCAATGATTTTACAGCGGTTGGGGTAGTATTGCACGACGACTATACGCTCGATTGGCCGCAATCTAATGAACGGATTCGCGGCAGGGCGGCGTTTGCCCAAATCAATGCTGAATATCCAGCTGCTGGCGTTTGGCACTTTACGATCAATCGCTTGGTTGCCAGCGAAACCGAAGCCTGTAGCGACGTTTCGGTAACTGATGGCCATGTGCAGGCGCGGGCAATCAGCTTTTTTACCATTCAGGATGGGCTAATTATCAAACAGGTTGAATATTGGCCAGAGCCATACCCTGCGCCCACGAATCGCCAACATTTGGTTGAACCGATCGGCTAAGCATCATTCGTGGTGCGCATGGGGCCGTGGTATAATGAATCTACTAAGCTAGGCTGAAGAGGAACTATGCGCTGCCCGTACTGCCCTGGCGAAAGCGCAGTGATCGATACTCGCGAACTTGATAATGGTGAAACAATCCGCCGTCGTCGTCGCTGCAAACACTGTGATCGCCGTTTTACAACCTATGAACGGGTTGAATCTGTTAATGTCATGGTCGTTAAAAAAACTGGCGACCGTGAGCCATACGACCGCGAGAAATTATTGCGTGGTTTACGGGTTGCGGCCTATAAACGGCCTATCTCAGCCGATGTAATTGAAACGTTGGTAACGGAAGTCGAGGCCGCCCTGATTGCTTACGATGCGCTAGAAGTTCCTAGCTCGGTCATCGGCGAACAGGTGATGGAGCGCTTACGCTCACTCGATGAGGTAGCCTACATCCGTTTTGCCTCGGTGTATCGTTCATTTAGCGATCTTGGCAAGCTGCGCGAAGCTGTCGAAGAACTTATGGAAAAGGAATAGTAGCTGCAATGGCAACTCCTGTATCTCAAGAAACCAAAACTGATCTGAAAGATGCCAAGCCTCAAGCGGCCAAAGTACCGTTGCTTTGGCGCCAACTCTGGATCGCTGGCTTGCTAACTGGGGTGGTTTGGTGTTTGGTCATTTTCGCACCATTCTCCTGGGTTATTTATTTGGCTGGGGTGATTCCGATTGGCGGCGGGATTTATCTTGGCCGTAAGATTCAAGGCCGCGCTTTGGTGCATGGGGTAATTTTCTCGCTGATTGCTAGCGTTACCGCTTTGCTGATTGGCTCGGTGCTTGTTTTTGGCGTTAATGCGAAGCCAGGCTTGAACGACCCCAACCAACCAGTTCCATCACAGCAAGGGAATTTCTTGACCGTGGCGATGATGATTGCAATGACGTTGCTGCCCTTCCCTGCTTATGGCACGGTAATGGCACGGCGTGGCCAAGAACGCACCCAAGCAATGCGCGATGAAATGGCTTCACGCGGCGGTCAACTCGAACGTCCAGGTCGCGTTGTTAGCATCGAAGATTTGGAATCGTTGACCTTGCCAAAATTTGGCTCGTGGGTTGCCCAGCTCTTCCGATCGAATAACTTCAAGCTCAAAAACTACAAATTTGATAAAGATGTGATTGATCTGTATCTTGAGCGCAACGAAAGCACCGAGCTTTGGTTGGTGCGCTGTACGATCAGCGAATCCCTCAAGCCGGGCCAAGTCCAAGAGCTGTATCAAGATTTGCGCGATAACCCAGAATGGCACAAAGGCGTGATTGTTACGCCGCTGAAAGTGCAAGAAGGTGCCCGCAAATCGGCAAAAGCCCGCCCGAACGTCGAAGTGCTCGACGGCGAAACCTTGCTCGAAATGAATGGCTAAATTGGCCTTGAGGATTATGCATGAACGTGATTGAAGGCAACTTGATCGGCACCGGCTTGCGGGTTGCGATTGTGATTGCACGCTGGAATGATTTTATTGGCGGCAATTTGCTTGAAGGCGCGGTCAATACACTCAAGCGTCATGGCGTTGCCGACGATGATATTAGCGTGGCGTGGTGTCCTGGCTCGTATGAGATTCCGCTGGTGGTGAAGAAAATCGCCGAGCGTGGCCAACACGATGCAATTATCACCCTTGGAGCCGTGATTCGCGGCGCAACCTCGCATTATGAGGTTGTGGTCAATGCGGTTTCTAGCGGCGTTACTAAGGTGATGCACGATACGGGCATTCCGGTGTTGCTGGGCGTGCTGACCACCGACACAATTGAGCAAGCGATCGAACGGGCTGGCACCAAGGCTGGTAACAAAGGCGCTGAGTGTGCAGTTGCGGCGATCGAAATGGCCAATTTGCTCAAACAACTCTAGCCCAAGTTTGTTGTGTTTTACTGCTGCGAGAGGTCAGCCAAGGATGCTTGGTTGGCCTCTCGGTCGTTTAGGGAGTTGCTGCTATAATGATGCGGCACTTTGCTATGCACTAGGAGGTTTTGCTATGAATCGACGTGTCGTCGTCACAGGATTGGGCGCGATTAGCCCATTGGGCCTCGACGTGCCATCTTTGTGGGAGGGCATTGTCCAAGCACGTTCGGCAGTTCGGCGAATTACCCAATTCGACCCAACGAATTTTAGTGCTCAGATTGCCGCAGAAGTCCATGGCTTTGATGCCGCCAACTATATGGATAAAAAAGAGGCACGGCGCAACTCGCGCTTTGTCCATTTTGCAGTGGCAGCAGCCAAAGAAGCCTTGCGCAGCGCCGATCTGACAATTACCGACGAAAATGCCGATGATGTAGGGGTCATTATTGGCTGTGGCGTTGGTGGTCTCGATAATTTTACAACCTATTTGCGCGTGATGGATACCAAAGGTCCCGACCGTATTACGCCATTCTTGATTCCGATGATGATTGTTGATATGGCGGGCGGGGTTGTGGCGATTGAAATTGGGGCGCGTGGCCCGAATTTCTGCCCTGTTTCTGCGTGTGCCACCTCTGGCAACGCGATTGGCGAGGCATGGCACGTGATTCGGCGTGGCGAGGCCAAAGTTATTTTGGCTGGCGGCACCGAAGCAGCAATTACCGAAATTGGGATCGGTGCCTTTGCCAGCGCCCGCGCGCTTTCAACCCGCAACGACGATCCTGCAACCGCTTCACGGCCATTCGATAAAGATCGCGATGGCTTTGTGATGGGCGAAGGATCTGGCGTGTTGGTCTTGGAAGATTACGAGCATGCGGTCAGCCGTGGCGCAACCATCTTGGCCGAATTGGTTGGCTATGGCGTGAGCACCGATGCCTATCACATCACGATGCCCGCAGAAGATGGCTCTGGCGCGGTCAAAGCCATGCGCATGGCCTTGCGTCATGCAGGCTTGGAGCCACACGAATTGGGCTATTTGAACGCTCATGGTACTTCTACTCCCGTCAACGACCGTACCGAGACCTTGGCCATTAAAAAAGTGTTTGGCGATTACACCGCCAAATTGCCAATTAGCTCAAATAAATCGCAAATTGGCCATACCTTGGGCGCTGGCGGCGCAATTGAAGCAGTCATCGGCATTCGCGCCATGCAAGAAGGCCTGATCCCCGCCACGATCAATTATCACACCCCCGACCCAGAGTGTGAGATTGATTGTGTGCCGAACACACCTCGGCAAGCTCAATTCTCCAGCTTTATGAGCAATTCATTTGGCTTTGGCGGCCATAACGTTAGCCTGTTGTTCAAGGCTTTTGAAGCCTAAAAACCCTGCGCGCTAGGCGGATGATTGCAATCTGCCTAGCGCGCCTAGCTTAACATTGCTGCTATGGATTTAAACAAACTACAAACTGAACTTGGCTATACCTTCAACGATGTCGCGTTTTTACGGGCTGCCTTACTGCATCGCTCGTATGTGCATGAACACCCAGAAGCTGGCTCAGAATCGAACGAACGGCTTGAGTTTCTTGGCGATGCGCTTTTAAATTTTATTTGCGGTTCTTTTTTGTTCCACGAGTTTCCTGAGCTTGGCGAGGGCGATCTGACCAAAATGCGCGCGATGTTGGTGCAAACCCGCACCTTAGCCAGCCTCGCTCGGCGGTTTGATCTTGGGAGTTATGTGCAAATTAGCCGTGGCGAGGAACGGGCCAAAGCCCGCGAACGCGATAATTTGTTGGCCGATGCTTTTGAGGCTTTGTTGGCGGCGATTGCGCTTGATGGCGGCTGGCCTGCTGCCCGCGATTTTGTGCTGCCCTTGCTCAAATCGGTTAAGGCCAGCGGCGTCCAAAACCAAGATTACAAGACCGACCTACAACAATTTGTCCAAGGCCGCATCAACCTAACGCCCAATTACCGTGAAGTGAATGTGACTGGCCCCGACCACGAACGCACCTGGACAATTGAGGTTTGGGCTGGCGAGACGTTGTTGGGCGTTGGCATTGGTACTTCGAAAACGATGGCTTCGCAGGCGGCAGCCAAAGTAGCGCTCGAAGCGCTTACCGCCGAAACCATTGGATTAACTGCGCCTGAGCAACGCTAAATGGAGGCTGGTGTTTGCCAGCCTCCATTTATTTTAGCTTAGTGGCCGATGCGTTTGATCAACCAGCCCATACCCACCGCCAAACCCAGACCACCTGCGGCAATCCCCAGATACCACACGTTGGCTATTTGTGGAGCCGCTGCTTCTTGGACGGTAATTCGATAGATTTCACCCTCGATGGTGCCAAACGGCAGTGGCTTAATTGAAATTTCCCATTCTCCGGCGCTTGGTAATTGTAATGTAGCTTGAAAATTACCAAGAGCACCAACTTGGGTAGCCCACACTTGCTGAAAGGCTTCACTCGTTGCATGCTCTGCGGTTAGCAATGGCTTTACCGGATCGGTGTCTATACTACTAATTGGTTTTGTGCCATGTTGCAGCACGCTAAATTCAAGTTGAAAGGCTTGGCCTGCAACAATCGTGTCGGGCAATTTGGTGATTGGCGTTGTTGCCCAACCCCCAGCCTCGCTGCTGCTCAGCAGGCCAAATTGTAATCCGACAAGACAAACGAAGATCAATAAACGGCGCATAGTTATTCTCCTTGGCTTAACGATTCGGCAATTTGGCGCATTGTGGCCAGATCGCTGCTGGTTTCAAGCCTATGGCGCTTAGTAGCTAATGCGTTTGATCAACCAGCCCATACCCACAGCTAAAGCTAAGCCACCAGCCGCCAGCCCCATATACCACCAGTTATCAGTTGCTGGCGGAGCTTCTTGGACGGTAATCCGATAAACTTCGCCTTCGCTGTTGCCAAACGGCAGTGGCAGAATTGAAATTTCCCATTCTCCGGCAATTGGGAGTTGTAAACTGCTCTGAAAATGGCCAACATCACCAACCTGTTGGGCATAGAATGTTTTGACTTGCTGACTCGCTACGTGGCGCAGAGTCAGTTCGGGCCTGATTGGATTTGCTGGTAAGCCGTTGGTTGGTTTTGTGCCATGTTGCAGCACGCTAAATTTAAGTTGAAAAATTTGGCCAGCAACAATCGTATCGGGCAGGTTGCTGATTGGTGTAGTTGCCCAGCCCCCAGCCTTGCTGATGCTAATTAGGCCAAATTGTAATCCTACAAGACAAACGAAGATCAATAAACGGCGCATAGTTATTCTCCTTGGCTCAACGATTCGGCAATTTGGCGCATTGTGGCCAGATCGCTGCTGGTTTCAAGTCGATAGGTCCGCTGATCATCAGTCCAAATTAAGGTCGCGGTGGTGCTCAAGCTTGTGGTTTGGTAGATTTGGGTTGTGCCAGGATCAAAAAAGGTCAATTCGCGCTGGCCTTGTAGCCAAACCGCTGGTTGTTTGTGAACATGCGTCCGCGTCACGTTATCAAGCGCGAGCACGGTTTTGCCAGCCCATGCCTGCGAATCAAGCAAATCAAGCGTGATGGTTTGGGCTTGACTGAACCACATCAAGCGCTGCACATGGGGATATGGCTCTAAATCCAACACTTGATCGGGCGGGCCAAGCAACGAACTTGTGGGTAGCCAATTGACCTCGCTTACTTGGCCGGGCTGAATTTGGGTTGGCTTTGGCAGCATAGTTGCTGGCTGATTGCCAATAAAAATAGTGCCAACTTGCAGCCAGCGCCCAACGTGTGCCCGCACTATCGGCAGCGTGAAACTCAAAAGCAGCACGACTGCGACCGCCACACCAAGCCGTAATGGCCAGACCGAGCGACGTGGGCGCGTGATGTGTAACTGCGGCGTTGGCGGGTAGGGAAACGCTTGGGCTTGTTTGCGCAAAGTTTCTTCTGGGTAGGATTCTGGTGGTTGGTTCATGCGCAACGCTCCGTTCGCAACTCGGGAAATTCGCCATCGACCACGCCGCGCAAGCGCACCAACGCGCGATGTAAGCGCGATTTGACCGTGCCTTGGGCAATTCCAAGTGCTTGGGCAGTTTCCTGCTCGCTTAATTCCAAAAAATAGCGCAAATAAATGACCTCTTGTTCGCGTTGCGCCAGCCGACCAATTGCTTGCCAAAGTTGGGTTGCCTCCCAGGCTGGGCCGCTGGTTTCGTTAAATTCGCTGTGTACTGGCTGTTGCAAGGCAAAGCGTTGCAAGGCACGCAGATAACGGCGCAACGAACGGCGATAATTTCGCGCCAGATTGGCGGTAATTTGCAAAAGCCATGGCTTCAACGGGCGCTCACTATCAAACTGATGCTGCATCCGCAAGGCGCGCATAACCGTTTCTTGGGCCAAATCTTCGGCAATCAGCGTATCGCCCACCATCAAATAGGCCAAGCGAAAGATCGCTGTTTGATGGGCGAGAATTTGGGTTGCCCAGGTTTGGGCGAGATCAGCGGGCTGCTGGGCTTGATCCACGGCAGATGCTCCTGATTTGGCTGCTTTGTTAAGTTCTACACCGCTCGGGCTGGTTTGGTTCCATGTCATATTTCATAACCTTTAGATCGCAGTATGAACGTGTTGGCAACTCGTGGCGGTGGTACAATCGGGAGAAGTTGTTTTTTATGGGGATTTTTCGGCATGCTCAATCTCAAGCAGTTAAAGCTCATCTTGCTCGATATGGATGGCGTTTTGCATCGCGGCGGGGAGATTTTGCCAGGTGCGGCGGAATTAACTAGTGTGCTTGATCGCTTAGGCTTAGGGTATGCCTGTTTAACCAATAATTCATCGCAATTGCCTGCGACCTTTGCCAGCCATCTTCAGCAGTTGGGGATTGCGATTTCTGTTGAGCATGTGATTACCTCATCGACGGCGACGGCAACCTTATTGCGCACCCGCTACCAGCAGGGCACGCGCTTGCTAGCGATTGGCATGGACGGCATTCAAGCGTCGTTGTTTGCTGATGGCTATTTTGTGCCCGCCGAGAGCGATGTGGCGGCGGTGGTGGTTGGGGTGGATTTCAACCTGACCTATGCCCGCTTGAAAACCGCAACCTTGGCCTTACGGGCTGGCGCAGCGTTTATCGCCACCAATAGCGACCGCACCTTTCCTGCACCAGAGGGCTTGATTCCTGGGGCTGGCGCAATTGTGGCGGCCTTGGCAGCAGCTAGCGATTGCACGCCAGAAGTGATTGGCAAGCCTGAACCTGCCATGTTTGAAGCAGCCTTGCACTTGTTTGGCGTAACACCTGAACAAACCTTGATGGTCGGCGATCGTTTGGATACCGATATTGCAGGCGCGCAGCAGGTTGGAATTGCCACCGCCTTTGTGGGCAGCGGCGTGCATAGCATGCAACAAGCCCAAGCATGGCAACCGGAGATTGATCTTGTGGCCGATGATTTGGCTGGCATTTTAGCGCAACTTGCCGCAGGTCGGGAGTAGCAGGATGCAGCCAATTCCAGTGATTATTGTTTCGTATAATACCCGCGATTTGTTGCGCGAATGTTTGGCCAGCCTAGCCCTGAGCAGCCTGCCAACCACGGTAATTGTGGTCGATAATGCTTCGCACGATGGCAGCGTTGCCATGGTGCAAGCTGAGTTCCCGCAAGCGCAGGTCATCGAAGCGGGGGCAAATTTGGGCTTTGCCAAGGCCAATAATCTGGGTATTCGCCATGCCTTGCTTGCCCAACCAACCTATCTGTTGTTGCTCAACCCTGATGCCCAGCTGACCAGCAGCTCCTTAGAAGAACTTGTGGCGTTTTTAGAACAGCATTCGCGGGTTGGCATGGTTGCGCCACGCTTACGCTATCCCGATGGCTCGTTTCAAGTTGCCGCTTTTCGCTTTCCAACCTTGTTGATGAGCGTGTTCGATCTCTATCCGCCGCGTGGGCGGGGTTTTGGGCGGCTGTATCACCACCCGCTGAATGGCCGCTACCCGCAAGATGGCGGCGATGCAGCCTTTGCGATCGACCATCCCTTGGGCGCGGCGATGCTGGTGCGGGCCGCAACCTTGGCCGAAGTCGGCATGTTTAACGAAGATTTTTGGCTCTATGCAGAAGAAGTCGAGCTTTGCTGGCGCATTCGTCAAGCTGGCTGGGCAATTTGGCAAGTGCCGCAGGCAACCGTGATTCATCATGGCGGCGCAAGCTCAAGCCAATTTCGGGTGCGCTCGTTTTTGGCATTGCAACAAGCGCGAGCGCAATTTTTTCGCTTGGCTTATGGCCAACGTTTCAATCGTTGGTATCGACGTTTGATGACGTTTGCTGGCCTGCAACGTAGCTTAGCAGCGGTTTGGCAATGGCAGCAGCAGACAATTGATCAAGCTGAATTGCGTCGCCGAACCTGGGCTTGGGCTAAAGTTCGCCAAGTCATCCAACCTTCCAATCAACCAAAGGATTAATCTATGCAGCGATTTATTGCTTTATTTCTCATATTAAGTGTGCTTTTGGCAAGTTGTGGTGGCGCGGCGGTCACGTATGATGCCAGCCAACCGATCACCAGCTTTAATCAATTGCGCGAGCAATTGGCCAAAACCGACGATCAAGCAGCGCAACTCAAATTAATTAACGATTTTAATGCAGTGTTTCCAACCAGCCCCTTGACCCAAGGTGATCAAGCCTTGTTTATGGTCGAAAAAGATGCTCCACGTATGGAATTATCAAGCGATCTGACCAATTGGTTTCAGACGATTCCGATGGAGCGACTTGGCACGACCAATTGGTGGGGCGTTGTCCAAACCATCAGCCCAACCGCGCGCATCGATTATCGTTTTGGGGTTGGTGGCGGCGGCGGCTTGATCAACGATCCACGGAACACAACCGTGGTTCCAAGCAGCATGGGCTTGAATTCCGAGTTGCGCATGCCCGAATACGTTACGCCAACCGAAATCATTTCGCGCAGCGACGTACCAAAAGGCACGCTTGAAGAATTGGGTAATTATTACACCGAAATTAGCAAAACAACCCATCAATTGCACGTCTATTTGCCGCCTAATTACGATCCAGCCAAGCAATATCCCAGCGTCTATTTCCAAGATGGCGATGATTACCAAAACTATGCTTTTACGCCAACGATTTTGGATAATGCGATTGCTGACCAGATTTTGCCGCCTTTGATTGCTGTGTTTGTCAAGCCAAGCCGTGAGCAAGGTCGCCAACGCGATTATGACCTCAACGATGCCTATAGCGAATTTTTCGCGACCGAATTAGTGCCGATGATCGATAGCAAATACAGCACGATCAATGATCCTAAGCAACGAGTTGTGGTTGGCGATTCATATGGTGGCTTGATTTCGCTCTATTTGGCCTTACAATATCCTGAGGTATTTGGCGCTGTGGTCAATCAATCAGGTTTTGTTTCTCGCCAAAATGGCCGCCTGCTCACCCTGATGTCAATTCAACCGCCAGTAAATGCACGGATTGTGACTGTGGTGGGAACCTATGAGACATGTATTGGCGGGCCGGTCACTGGCGATGAATGCAATTTCCTAGAAGGCAATCGAACCTTGCGCGATATTCTGGTTGGCGCTGGAGTGCAGCTCAACTATGCAGAATATCCACAAGGCCATGCCTGGGCTTTTTGGCGCGACCACATCGATCGAGAGGTTGCATGGGCGTTGGATTGGCAAAAACCCTAAGATTTTGGCTTGGGTTGTTGGTTCTTGTGCCGTTGTTGCTGCCTCAAAGCACAACGGCACGGATTATTTTAGGTGAGGATCGGGCCTTCGACCAGTTGTGGCAAAGCACCGATGGCCAACGTGGCGCGGAGCAAGCGTGGCTGTGGGGGCCGCAACAATTATGGCAAACCCAAGAGCGCTATGCAGAAAGCCCACGCCAATTGCGTTGGGTGCGCTACTACCCCAAAGCGCGCATGGAAATTACCGATCCCAATCGTGCAAGCAAATCGCCATGGTACATTACCAATGGCCTTTTGGTGCTTGAATTAGTCACTGGACGCTTGCAAATTGGCAATGCAGATTGGCGCGATCAATGTGCAAGCGGCGGCTGTGGCTCGGAGCAACCAGTCGCTGGCGATGCAGTGGCCTCCAATCGCGCACCACGCTACCGCGATTGGGCTGAGTTTTTGACCTTGAACGACCAAGCAGGTGCTGATTTGCGCGGCCAAGCAGTTACCAATTGGTTGAGCCACGAAGCAACGGGCGTGCAGGTTTGGGCTGACCCAAGGTTGGCCGAGCGCTACCCCGAAACCAGCGGCAGCCAGCGCGATGAAGTGACCGGCCAAACCGTGCCAGCGGTGCTGTGGAACTATGTGCAAGCGCAGGCTCGCGAAGTCTTGTATGTCTTTGGTCGGCCAATTAGCCCAGCGTTTTGGACGCAGACCTTGGTTGATGGAGTTGAGCGCGAGGTTTTGGTCCAATTGTTTGAGCGCCGCACCTTAACCTATACCCCAAGCAATCCGGTTGGTTGGCAGGTTGAAATGGGCAATGTTGGCCAACATGCCTTGGAATGGCGCTATGGCTTGCGGCCATGGGAATACCAAGCCTTGCATGTGACCATGTTGACCTATCATTATATTTCGCAAAACCCTAATCCTGCTGATCGTTTGCGCGATAGTTTATCGGTGGCTCCAGCTGAATTTAAACGCCAGCTCGAATATTTGCAAAGCCATAATTTTCATGTGGTGAGTTTGGATATGGTGTTGGCTGCGCAACGCGGCGAAATCAGCCTGCCCGAACATCCGGTGGTTATTACGCTTGATGATGGCTACCGCGATTTATATGAGCAGGCCTTTCCAATTGTTCAAAGCTTGAATGTGCCAATCACTGCCTATATTCCTGTGGCCTTGGTTGGCGAGCCAGCCTATGTGAGTTGGCAGCAATTGCAAGAGCTGAGTCAATCGCCGCTAGTGACAATTGGCTCGCATACGCGGGTTCACCCCGATTTAACCACGCTTGATCGCGAAGCCCAATGGATTGAAATTGCGCATAGTAAACGTGAGCTAGAGCAACATTTGGGGCTAGAGATTCGCCATTTTTGCTACCCGTATGGCCGCTACAATGCCCTGACTATTGAGCTAGTCCGTGAGGCGGGCTATCTGAGTGCGACAACCACCCGCCAAACCAGCGATACCGCCAACGACGATCCGTTGATTTGGAATCGGATTACTATTTCGGGCAAGAATTCGTTTGAGGATTTTGTGGCTCAGCTTGAGCGCAGCCAAAACTAATTGACATTTGCTTGACGTAACCATTGGCGAGCGGCCTGTTCATCGCTGAATACCTGCACCGCTTGGCTATTACCAGTTAAGCCAATAATCAAATTGGCAATCACCCGACTGAGCGTCGAATCGACCAACAGCGCGACAATCGTGGCGCTGTTGCGGGTGGCTGGCTGCATATAAAAGCGCCGAACTTCGCGTGAAATCGGCAAGGCCTCGCGCAAATCGAGCAAGCGTGGGCGGCGAATGCTACCAGCTAATAGATCGACTGCTGCAAGATTCTCTTCTGCGTCCTCAACCGTCTCTTGAATGCCTGGCCGAATTTTGATCACAATAATACCATCACCGTCGAGCGTGATAATCGAACTACGGGTTGTATAGGAATGTGGTATCAGCACCATGGCTTTTGCTATCACTGGCATAGGCTAACCTGTTTGGCCTCATCATATGCAAGCATAGCATAGTTCTATGCTCCGTTTGGGGGAATTTTACGGGTGATTTGTTGACTTAAGCCAGTTAAAAGATAGCCCGATTGAGGGACAAGAATCAACCTTGCCAAGCTGCAAATGAATCATTACAGTAAAACCTTACTGCATGTTTCGCGGTGATGAGGTTTTGTTATGCCATTATTACCATCACAATTGCCCCAATATGCCACGCGCCTAATTGGTCGCACCCGTGCTCGCACTTTGGTGCTTGACCTTTTGTTGGAGGCTCAAGCACGTTTGGTAACCCTCTATGGCCAAAGTGGGGCTGGCAAAACCCGTCTCAGTTTAGAGGTTGCTGAGCAAGTTGGCGAGGTTTTTCGCGATGGGCGCTATTTTGTGGCCTTGGCCCCAGTTTCACAAGCTCAATTTGTGTTGCCAACGATTGCCGCTACGCTCGGCGTTGAAGAGTCGCACAATGAAGCAATTTTGGATTCGTTGGTTTTGGCCTTAGCCGATAAACAAATTCTGTTAATTCTTGATAATTTTGAGCAAGTTGCCGCAGCTGCCAGCGAAATCCAAGCCTTGGTGCGCCGCGCACCTGGCCTAACCTGTTTGATTACCAGTCGCCAAGCGCTGGAGGTTGCCGATGAAACCTCGATTATGGTGCCTGCTTTGCAATATCCAGAGGTTGGCGAAGACTATAGCCTTGAAGATTTAGAGCAATATAGTGCGGTTAACTTGTTTGTTGAACGCATGCGGACGCGCCAACCGCGTTTTCGTTTGAGCGCCGACAACGCCGCAGCTTTGGTCGATATTTGTCGGTTGGTGCAAGGGTTGCCCTTGGCGATTGAGTTAATTGCCGCCCATAGTGCCTCGCTTACCCCGCAAGATTTGCTTTTTTTCGTGCGCAACCATCTTTCGATGGCTGCCTTGAACCCCAAGCAATCAGCGCGCCAAGCGATTATTAAGCCTGTGCTGGCATGGAGCGTCAGCATGTTGCCCGCTGATGCCAAAGATATTTTTATTCAGCTGGGTGTGTTTGCTGGCGGGGCAACCAGCGACACGATTAAGCAGGTTGGGTTGGTTGAGGGTTTGCCGTTTGAAACTAGCCTGAATGCGCTGATCGATCGCCATTTGTTGCAAACTGAACAACTGCCTGGCCAACAACCGCGCTTTATTATGATTGACGCAGTGCGGGAATATGCTTTAGAACAATTGCAAAAAACAGGCCGTTTTTATTATTTGCAAGAACGGCATGCGCTGCATTATCAAGCGCTAAGTGAGTCGGTGCAACAGCACATTCGCGGCGCTGATGGCGCGAAATGGATCGAACAAGCTCGGGGCGAGATTCATAATATTCGCCAAGCAATCAATTGGTCGCTGGAAAGCAGCGATGGTCTGATTGCCCAGCGCATTGCTGGCAACCTTTATTTTTATTGGTATCGGACAAGCGCGTATCGTGAAGCGGTCGCCTGGCTCGAACAAACCTATCAGCACCCAAATCGCAGTGATTTAAGTGCAATTGCACGCATTGCCACCGGTTTAGGTGGTTTGTTAATTAGTTTGAACCGATTTGATGAAGCTGAGAATTATTTAATTGAAGCCAGACGTTTATGGCAGGAACTGAAATTACCGCACGATGAGATTAGCGCAATTGGTAATTTGGCAGTTTTATATGGCACGCTTGGGCGCTTGCACGATTCACAAATCGCGTTTGAAGCAGCATTGGCCTTGGCACGCACGGTTGGAAATCAACAACGCGAAATCTTAATGTTACATAATCTTGGCACTTTAGCCCAAGAACGCAATCAATTAGCTACAGCTCAAGCCTATTTTGAGCAAGCCCTTGCGCTTAAACAACAGCTGAATCAAACATGGGATATGTTTCTCAGCCAAATCAATTTAGGTTTAGTGGCGGTTGATTATGGGCGCTATGCTGAGGCGACGCAATGGTTTGATCAAGCGTTTGTTAATGCGTATGCCATTAACGATCACGATAATTTGGCCTATATTCGCTATGCACGGGGAATAGCGGCAGCTGAACAAGCTGATCATGCCCAAGCCGAGTTGCATTTTGGCGAGGCTGAGCAAGCTTGGCGCGCAGTTGGTAATCAAGAAGCAATGCAACGAAGCTGGATTAAACAAGCAGAAATTGCAATCGCAACGAGCAATTATGCTCAAGCTAGCGACTATTTAGCAAAACTTGAACCAGTTGAGGCATTGATTCAGGAATTTCGCTTATATTATGCTATTTTAGCAACACGTTTGGCAATTGCAACCAATGATCAGGCTGGAATGCAGCAGTACGCCCAATCTATGCTGGCAATTGCTGCGACAACCGAGCTACGGCGTTATGATTTGATGATTGTTCAACACTGCGCTGCGCTGGTTGCAGGAACACATCCAGAATTGGCAGTGCAACTAATGGCAAGCGCCCAACAAATTCGCCAAGAACGTGGCTTGTATCAAAGTGTTGCCGAACAACAATGGCTGGCCCAAACTGGCCTCGATCAGCTTGAGCCAAACGTGGCCTTGAGTTTCGCCGCTAGCTTACAAGCGACCAAAACAGCCTTAGCGCTATAAGATCTTCAGCAAGCTTAACGTTGCAGCCCGCCAATTGGCGGGCTTTGCTTTAGCTAACGTACAATAATCACTACTTTAATAACTATTTAGATTAGTACGGAATATATATTCTAGAATTTTAATGAATTTATAGCTAAATGACTGAAAAGCGCATAGACTGAAAGTCCTAGTACCAGATGGGAAAAGATGTTGCGATATTCACACATAATAAAAACAAATCTCTACCTTGCTTTATAGGACGGCTAGATTATGATAGAAAGGTCTTTATTTGTGTAGTACTTTAGCTCTATTATTGAGGGTGCTTTATGAAGCAACGTGTCGTTTGGTTGGCCGTGTTGCTGGTGGCGGTCTTAGGCGTTCCTTTTAGCGTTTGGGCTGCAACTCCACGCCAAACTGTCAAAACACCGCAGGCAGTGCAAGCTACGGTGCGAGTGGTGGAATCGGTCTCTTCACCAGTAGCAGTCGCCGCAGTGTTAACCACTCCAACTCCGGCTCTTTGTGATGCAACGAACACTCGTTCATTGACTGGCTGGTTTACCTCCAACACTGCTGGGGCTGTGTACAATAACTCGTACAATTGTGCCTATCAGGTTGGGATTGCCGCATATCGCATGTTTGATGATCGGATTGGCAATCAACAGGTGTTTGATTACACCATGTATACTGTTGGGCCACGCCAAACCATTACCATGAATGTTGCGATTCCTGATTGCAAAGCCCAACTTGATATTTTCCGTGGGCCAGTATTGGAATCACTGGTTGGCCAACGCTATGGCGATCGTTTGCTTTCAACTCGCTTCCCTAATACCAACTATTGTGCGCCTCCAGTGCAAGAAGTTTGTGCGCAAGGCCAAATTAGCCGCTTGAGCGGGGTAAGCAACAACCAATTGGTCAGCGGCGTTTTGAATATCCAGGCTGAAGTTACTGGTGCTTTGCCCCAAAAAGTTGAGTTTGCTTTGACTGGTGCACAAACCACCAATTACACCGATGTAAACTCGCCATACTATTTCATGGGCAATAATGGTGCTCAGCCAAATGGCTGGGATTCGAGCACCAAGCCTGAAGGCGATTATCGCTTGAGCGCAACCTACGTTGGTTTGTTTGGCGAATCGTTGGCAATTCGCTGTGAGCCAATTGCTGTCAATTTCAGCATTCGCCGCAGCACGCCAACCAACACGCCGTTGCCAACCGCAACCAACACGCCGTTGCCAACTGCAACCAACACGCCAGTACCAACAGCGACAAGTACACCATTGCCAACTGCGACCAACACGCCGTTGCCAACCGCAACCAACACGCCGTTGCCAACCGCAACCAACACGCCGTTGCCAACCGCAACCAACACGCCGTTGCCAACCGCAACCAACACGCCGTTGCCAACTGCAACCAACACACCATTGCCAACTGCGACCAACACGCCGTTGCCAACTGCAACCAACACGCCAGTACCAACAGCGACAAGTACACCATTGCCAACTGCAACTAGTACTCCAGTACCAACCAGTACGCCTGTACCTGGTAACCAATGTATCCCACAAGGGTTAGGCACTGCTGGCGATTTCAATGTCTTTACCTTTGGCAACATTACCCAAAGCAACACCGATATTGAAGGTCGGGTTGCAGCTGGTGGCAACATCAACTTCCAAAACTTTGGGGTTGGCGTGCGCTTGAGCAACTCGAATGGGACGCGCGACGATTTGATTGCTGGTGGTTCATTGACCTACACCAATGGCTCGGTTTACAACGGCAACGTGGTTTATGGCACGAGCAAATCATTGAATGGCGTTAGTGTCTTGAACGGTACGATTCGCCAAGGCCAACCAATCAACTTTGCCAACGAGCAAACCTTCTTGCGCGAACGCTCGCAAGCATGGGGTGGGTTGAGTGCAAATGGCACGACAGTCTATGAATCGTGGGGCGAAATCAAGCTGAATGGTAGCAACACCAGCCTGAACATCTTCACGGTTGATGGTGCGAAATTGAATACCACCAATGGCTTGAAGATCAATGTTCCAGCTAGTTCATCAGTTTTGGTCAATATCACTGGCACGAACAATCAAATGCAAAATTTTGAAACCTTCTTGACCAATGTTGATCAAACCAAGATTGTGTACAACTTCTACCAAGCTACCAGCTTCAAGTTGGCAGGGATTGGAATCAAGGGTACGATTTTGGCTCCATTTGCTGATGTCAGCTTCGATAATGGCCAAATCAATGGTACCTTGATTGGCAACTCATTGATTGGCTATGGTGAATCACACCATTATCCATTCAACGGCTGTTTGCCAGCGATTGCCCAAAGCAGAACTGTTCGCTAAGAAACGCAAAGGCAAGCAAAAGGCCTTGGGCAATTGCCCAAGGCCTTTTTTGTTTATTCATTGACATCGCTGACAATCGAACGCATCAGGCGCCAATATTGCTTGATCGCGACCTTGCCATCGGAGGTGAGGCGATAGCTGGTGCGTGGGCGGCGGGCCACAAATTCTTTGGTAACTGAGATATAGCCTTCAGCCTCAAGCTTGCTCATGTGCGAGCCAAGGTTGCCTTGGGTTAGCTCAAGTTCATTCATCAGATACAGAAAATCTGCTTCATCAACGGTAGCAAGATAGCTCATCACTTGTAAGCGAACTGGTTCATGTACAAGCCGATTAAGTTGGGCGATGGTTTTGATGTGTTTATCCATCGAATCCTCACTGTTTGCTGTAATTATTAGTTTTACAAGGATATAATTCTGCTACACAGAATTTTGGGCTAGGATAGCACCGCCCTCAGGCTATGTCAAGTGAAGCTACGGCAGATTTGATGCTGGCTCGTTGCACTCAGCTAGGCTAAAATCGTTTTTCCATACGAATATCTGCCCACATTCGCCCTTGCCAGTAGGTGAAAGCGTTGATGCGGCCAATTTCGTGGTAGCCACGTTTTGTATAGAGCGCAAAGGCTGGCTGGTTAAATTCAAATACTCCTAGTTCAATTCGGCTAAGACCTTGGGCGGCAATTTGTTGCTCTAAATAGGCGAGGGCTTGGTTGCCAATGCCTTGGCCGCGCGCTTGATGCTCGCCAATCGTGATCCCAATCCATGCACTGTTTGCTTCGGGCTGCAACAGCAGTGGCGGATCAATTTGATAACTCATTTCGCCAATTAAGCGCTCATCAAGATAGATTAAATAGATTGCTGTATGTTGAATCCGCTGGGTTAATTGCTCAATCGTTATTTCGTTAGAGGCATCTAAATCTGCTTGATTGCGGTTGAACCTGGCTAAATACTTAATCTGCTGATCATTTTCCCAACGGGTAAAGGCTTCGGCGATGGCGGTCGTTGGTTCAGTTAAGCGGCTAAAGTGAATACTGGCCATGATCCTTCCTTGCGCAACAATCTGGTTCTTGTCTATCGTACTGCGGTGCTTGGCAGGTCGCAAGTAGCGTAGCGTGGACTGAGCTTTTGGGTTGGCAGTTTAAGCAGCGAGATGCAGGGGATAAAGATCCCCTGCATCTCCAAATGAACCGTTCCCCGATCCCCAACAACCAATCCCCAATCCCCCTAGCGTTGGGTGATGAACATTGGCAAGCCATTGCGTGAGCCGAGCGTGCCGTCCATCCAAATTTGCGGGCTATGGCCTGGGACGTTGCGCAACGCAAAATGGCGAGCCAGCATCGCCACAATCACATGCGATTCAAACAACGAGAAATTATTGCCGATGCAAATGCGTTGGCCTGCGGCGAATGGATGATAGGCAAAGGGATGGCGCTGAGCTTCGCGCTCTGGCAGCCAACGATCAGGGTCAAAGCGCAGCGGATCATCCCAAAAATCGGGGTGGCGATGGGTAAGATAGGGCATGACGGTCATGCGTGCGCCAATCGGCACCTTGATGCCAGCAAATTCATCGGTTGCAACTGCATCGCGGGCATACATCGGCGCAGCCGGATAGAGCCGCAAAGTTTCTTTGATCACTTGCAAAGTGTAGGGCAATTGCTTGAGCATCTCCAGCGTTGGTGGATTATCGCCAAGCACGCGATCAATTTCGGCCTGCATACGCTCGGCAACCTCGGGATTATTGGCCAAGGCATACCACAGGAACGACAAGGTGCGGGCGGTAGTTTCGTGGCCTGCAAAAAACACCGTAATTGCTTCATCGCGCAACAAAATTGTTGACATTGGCTCGCCAGTTTCTTCATCGCGCGCTTGCATCATACGGGTGAGCAAATCGTTGGGCCATTGCTCTGGCGCTTGGCGTTGGCGCTCGGCGATGATGCCTTGAATATAGTCATTAACCCGTTTGCGTGCTGCCAAGTAGGCGCGATTTTTGGGTGTTGGCATCCAGAGTGGTGCATGCAATGGGTTCATTTGGCGACTTGAAGCAAAGCCAATCATGGTTTCGACCGCATGTTTGACCCAAGCAATCGTTTCGTCGGCTTCGAGGCTAAACATACTTTTGAGGATAATCGAGGCCGTCAGCACCGACATTTCGGTCAGAATATCAAGCGGCTGACCCTGTTTGGCGGCTGCTGTCCAGCGCTCGCGAAACCAAACCCCATCATCAAGCATAATTGGCAAATAGGTTTCGATCGAGCGGGGCGTGAAAAATGGTGCCATCAGTTTGCGTTGCCGCCGCCACAAGCTGCCAGTGCTTGCCACCAAGCCATCGCCCAATAAGAGTTTGCGCACACCTTCATAGCTCGCTTTTTTCGAATAGGTGTCGCGTTGCTCAACCAGCACCCGCTTAACATGCTCAGGATGCACAATCAGAAACATATCTTGCGTGCCAAGTTGCAGGTGGGCAAGATCGCCATAGCGGCGCCAAGTTGATTCAAAAAATTGGAGCGTTCCTTGGCGTTTGACCTCAAGTGCTATATCAAGCGCCAAACGGCTGCGCCGATGGGGCATTGAACGAACGGCGGTTGGCATGTAAAAACTCCTTCGATTGCAGCAATGATTTAGGCTTGCGCACCAGCAAGATTGGGGAAAAACGAGCGACTAAGATAGCCTGCTAACTCGGCGGGGCTAATTTGGCCACTGGCAAGCAGGCGTTCGTAGCTACTTGGCGCAAGCATGCTGACAAGCGTCGCGACTAGCACTGCGGTTGGGATTGCTTGGTCGAATTCAGCGTTGGCTTGACCTTCGGCCAGCAAGGCTGTGATCAATTCCATGGCTTTGGCGCTATAGGCCGCCAGATCTGGGCGTTTATTGATGACGTTGGTGGTTAAGCCAAGCCGCGGATTGAGATCGAGCAGTACTTGGTTGCCTTGGGCTTGAATACGGCTGTAAACATCGAGCAGCAAATGTTCGAGCCGCACCCGCACTGGCACAGCTTCGGCAAATATTTGTTCAATTTGGCGCAAAAATTGATTGAATTGTTGTTCAAAGAGCGCCACGACCAGCTCTTCTTTGCTGGCAAAGTGTAAATACACTGTGCCTTTGGCAATCCCAGCGCGGGCGGCAATCTCATCGATCGAGGCCTCGAGATAGCCTTTTTCGCTAAAAAGTTGTTGGGCAACCTCCAGAATTAAGGCTGCTCGTTCTTCCCGTTGGCGCTCGCGCAACGAACGCATTGGCAGTAGGGTTGCGTTTTTTTGCTCCATCTGCATGTCCTTGAACTTAGGATTCATATTTATTGACTTGATAGTCATAATTTATGACCGATAAGTCATGATGGAGCATTACTCCGGTTCTGTCAAGCAATCGCTGTGTTGCTCCAAGCGGTTGGGCTGATTGATCGTGCTTAAGAACGAGGCTAAGTTGGTGATTATTGAGCATACTTCAGGAGATTCTTACTTAAGGAGAACGCCTTTGCGCGAACAAAAAATTGTTGACCATGCTCACCCTGTTGCAGAAATCGGTGTCTGGATTTGGGCGCTGGAAGATGCGCGCCGCCGAACCAACGAAGAAATTGCCCAATTGAGCGAAGCCATGATCGATTGGCAGCCACCCCATGGCGATAGCACAATTGGCAGTGTGCTCTACCATATTGCCTTGATTGAAGCAGATTGGCTGTACGACGAAGTGCTTGGGCTGGATGCCTATCCCGAGCCAGCCGCTAGCCTCTTGCCTCACCCGCATCGCACGAAGCAAGGCCTCTTGACCCCAGTCTTTGGCGAACCTATTGCCCACCACACCGCCCGCCTCGCAAAAATTCGTGAATTGTTGTTAGAAACCTTTAACGAGATGAGTTTGGCCGATTTTCGGCGCGCTCGTGAACTTGAGCGTTATATCGTGACCCCAGAATGGGTGCTGCACCATTTATGCCAGCACGAAGCAGAACATCGTAGCCAAATTGGTGGCCTACGGATCGCCTTCGAGCGTGCGCATGGCATCGAAACCAGCTAAATACGCTGCAAAATTGCGATCCAATGAAGCTAGCCGTCGATTATGCTTAATCGGCGGCTTTGGATTAGATGCTGGTTAATCGATCAAGTGCAGGAGCCAATTGGGCTTGACGCAAGTGCAGCATGGCCTTTATAATCGCCAAAAAGCGCGACGAAGCACTTTCCCCTCGTCACGTCTCCGAACAGCCTGTATACGTGAGGAGCATCACCCATGTCGGTATTCAAAGATTCAGAAGAACTGATCAAGTATCTTGGTGCGTTGTATGATGAAGCCAAGTGCGATCCTGAAATTGCGCCCAAAATCAAGCAATCTGGCCTCTCAATTCAGTATCGCTACGACGATCCCGCAGGGATTGTGAGCATTTTGGCTGATCGTCAGCCAACCCAAGAGGGTGCATTTTTCGATGTGGTTTGGGGTGAAGTTGCTGGCTTAAAGCCCGATGTTGTCATGTCGATGAAGGCCGATATTGCCCACCAATTTTGGCATGGCACAATCAATTTGATGGCTGCCTTGACCCGCCGCCAAATTGTTGCCAAAGGCCCAATTCCCAAAATTATCAAGCTCCTGCCAGCAGTTACCCCAATGTATGAGATGTATCCCCGACTTTTGAAGGAAATGGGGCGGCCTGAGTTAGTTGTTAGCAAAAAGTAAGTAGTTCCGTTTGTTAACTTCAACCCTGCGCCTGCATTAAGCGGGCGCGGGGGTTTTTGTTTTTTAAGGGGTATTGACGTTTTTTCACTGCTAGCCCCGCGCATTCCAAGGGTTGGTTTGGTAATCATCACTTGTGATCACCACCCTTCCGTCCCGCCTCAAGGCGGGAGACGCAGAGGTTTTCAGCGCCTGCACCCCTACTATGCATGTTATGGATTGTGATTATTGCTTCGCTTCGCCACGTTTTGTGATCTTCGCGTCCTTTGCGGTTTCAGGATTGCTGGCCCTTGAATCCTGATCCCCAGCCCCTCACTACTGCCAATGCGGCAGCAAATTCTCTAAAGTATTGGCGTTGATTTGGCCTAAACCAAGGTAGCGTTGCTGCTGATCTTCGACCACCACGATGCTGCCATCGGTATAGGCCCGCTGTTTAATTGGCAAATCGCGGCGCGCCAACCATTCGTCAATCTGGTGCTCGCTGATGGTGAGCCGCTGTCGGCTGAATTGGGCTGCATAGCGCGAGGCCAAATCGTGGGCTGGCTGAAAACCTTGGCGCGATAGTTTGCCAACATGGATGCCTGCACTCACAAACGGGAAATGCTCGAAATTGCTCAGCCAGCGCTCAGGAATCGCCTGAATGCTCTTGCCATTGCGCCATAAACTGAGGCCTTTGCTGGCTAGGAGCGCAGGCAAATCGAAGCCATATACATCCTGCAAGCTGCTAATAATTTGCTGTTGCTCGTCATTGGTCACAGCTTTGTAGCCAGCTTTGGCAAGCGTTTGTTGCGGGCGCTCTAGGCTTGGCGTGGCAATCTGATCGCGCTTGACAATCAGCGCAGCGAAAAAGCCCGCCGTATTGTAGAGATGCGGCCATAAACGCAAGGCTTTGCTAACCTCTTCAGCGTAGGCTTGATTGCCTGCCGCCAATAAGCCTGGGGCGTGAATTGGCACCCGCTGCGGAATTGGCCGAATTTCGATTTGCTCAGGGTAGCGCTTGAGCAGCGCATCAAGCACAGCCTCATCTTCCTCGGGCGCAAGGCTACAGGTTGAGTAGACCACTTGGCCGTTGGGGCGGGTTGCTTGGAGCGCACTTTCGAGCAATTTAATTTGGCGTTGTTGCAGGGTGTTGCGTTCGTGGCTCGAAACTAAGCGGCTGGTGTGGCGTTCGCTGGTGCGCAAGGCTTCGCCACTACATGGCGCATCCAACAAGACATAATCAAATTGCTCTGGTAGCCAACGGCCCATGCGCTCGCCTGGTTGGTTGGTGATAACCGCCGAGGTGCTGCCCCAGCGTTGCAGATTGCCCTTGAGGCCGGAAATGCGTTGTAAATTGCTATCGTTGGCCACGACCAGGCCGCGATCGCCAAGCTGCGAGATGAGATGGGTGGTTTTGCCACCAGGTGCAGCAGTCATGTCGAGCACGCTTGGCGCGGCCTCGGGATTAAATTCAAAGAGTTCGACGGGCAACATTGAGGCTGCATCTTGAATGTAGTAATGGCCCATTTGATGCTCGACCGTGCGGCTTAAGTTGCTGGCTTCGTTGCCAAGCTGCCAGCCAGTTGGGCAGAACGGCACTTGCTCAAGCTGCCAGCCATAGGCTTGTTGCCAGGCTTTGGGGCTAGCCGCAGCGGCCTTGAGCGGGTTGACCCGCAAACCGCTGGGCAAGGGCTGATTTATGCTCTCAAGCAGTTGGTTGAGTTCGGTTTCATTCAATAAATCGCGATAGGCTTCAAGCTGGCGCGGTATTTGACGGGTCATAGATATTCCTTTATGCGGGATCAATGTAGCGATCCACGAAGAGCACAAAGAGCACGAAGGCCAAAACTGCCAAGAACGCGAAGCACGGAAACCGCGAAGCACGCGAAGCACGCTAAGGAAGGAAGATAAGGAAGATGGGGTGAGCAATTGCCTACATTGCCAAGCAATCCTTTCGTACCATAAAATCAACATTCGTGCCCTTCGTGTCCTTCGTGGTTAAAAAAGCTCTATGTTCCTTGCTCTATGCTCTTGCTGCTCAGCTCGGCCACAATCTTCACGGTTTCTAGGCTGACGGTGATGATTTTGCCAATCAGGCGCACAATATACTCGGGATCGTCGTGGCGATTGGGATCGTTGCTAATGCCAGAGCGCGCATCGGTACTGACCCGATATTGATCAATCACCCAATCGAGGGCCGAGCGATTGCCCAACTTGTATTCGAAGGCTTGGGCCGGAATGCCAGCCAAGCTCAGAAAATTATTGTAGCGCAAACTCGTGCGATCTTTGCTGAGTTTCATGCTTTCAACCCGCCAATTCAGCGGCTCGTCGCGGTTTTCGAGCCATTGCAATGGGTATTCTGGCTGGCTTTCGTAGTTGATGTGTAGCTCGGCTAGCTCGCGGCCTGCCTTGGCAAAGGCCTGAAAATCGGCCAAGCCTACGATTGGAATTCGCGGCAGTTCGCGGCGCAAATTGGCAGCGTAGCGTTCGCGATATTGCGGCGCATGCAGCAGCCCATAAACATAATAAAAGATGTCCCATTTGCTGATGCTTTGCTCGCTAAGCTGCGTTCGAAAGTGCTCAAGCGCCCAATCGCTGATGTTTTCGCGCTGGTTGCTGCTATCTTCGTCGTAGACATAATATGGGAAACATTGGGTTTGCCGTCCGCCATAGTGCAAACAAGGAATTACATTTGTCATTTGGGCTGAAAATGGCATTTGCGCTTCATTTACAACGCAAATGACACGGTTTTCTATCGTGCTAGTATTAGGAATAATATACTGAAAACGACCTCTACGATGGTTGAGATTGTCATCAAAGTAGGTATATTGTTTTGAAAATGGCCGATAAATAGCATCCCTAATATGATTTTGATCAAAAATAATTGGCTTATTTTGTTGTAAATAGCTTTTAAGGCTACTACTCCACTTAATTAACTTCTCGTCATTTATTAAAAATGTATCAAGTTCAATATTTCTATTACTTCTGGTTAGCCAGCGTATTCGCTCACTATTGTAAGAATCAATAGTTTTTCGAATATTTTTTTCTAATTCAGAGCGATGAAAATTGTATGTCCAACTGTCACGAGCTGTTTCCAATCCTCTACTGTACATTGTAAAGATTGCAGAATTATTATTTCCTTGTTTTGAATCTTTGTTTCCCATTGGAAGAAACGTATCAAAGTCATCTTGAAGATCTGTTGTAAGCCATGTATGTCCTCGATTTGGTTTTATTTCTTGCCATTCAATCTTCGAGATAGTTTCAGCTTGATTGAGCAAATCAAATTTCTCTTGTTTTTTCCACATTTCGCCAGTTCGGGCATACCAGATTGTGGCATTGCTGTTTTTACGGATACCACGTTTTTTAATCAAAAACATGATGCTGACCCCAACCTGAATGCCAAACACATTGTGGGTTGTGCCTGAAAGTTTGGAATTTTTGCGCACATTACCGCCAAGATCTAGCACATAAATTGCATCAAAATCTTGAGCGAGATGCTTGCGCATGCCATCAAACGATAAATCATCAATAAAACTGCCATTGGTGACAAAGGCTACAATGCCCTCATCGCCATTACGGGTAATTCGATCAGCCGCCCAACGGAAGGCTTTAACATAGGGATCGGATAAGGCATTTTTGTTGGTTGCTTGTGAATCGCGGCTATAGGTCATTGCCACACGTTGGTCGATAATTTCATACTTGCGATTTTTATTATTATCATTCTCATTAACTTGGCGGGCGTTGTATGGCGGATTGCCGATGATTACAAAAATATCTTGTTGCTGCTGTTTAAGCACACGTTCGGTATTTTCGGCCACAAACATGCCTAGTTGCTGACCTGCGCCAACTTGGGCTAATTCAAAGGTATCGACCAAACAAATGCCATTGAATTCTGCATAACTCTTGGTCAATTCATAATACAAATGCTCAATATTCATCGAAGCGATGTAGTAGGGCAGCAACATCACCTCGTTGCAGTGCAATTCGTCGGCATATTTTTGGCGCAACTTCGTCAGCGGAATTTCGTGCATCACGCGCAGCAAAAAGTTACCAGTGCCCACAAACGGGTCGAGCACATGCACGCCGGGGTTGCCGAGCGAGGTATTGAACTCGCGGCGCAACAATTCCTCGACCGAGCGCACCATAAAATCGACAATCGGCTGCGGCGTGTAGACAATGCCGTGGGTATCTGCAACCTTAATCGAAAAACCTTGGAAGAAATTCTCGTAAACCGTGTTCAAGAAATCTTGCTTATGGCTAAAATTCTCAATCGTGGCAGCGGTCGTTTCGATTGCGCCATAAAAACGGTCGAGTTCACGCAGAAAATCGTTACGATTGAACGAACGCGAAGTTAATGCCTGAATCACCGTTTCAATTTCGCGGGCAATCACATTGCGATTGACAAAATCGGGATTATTAAACACCTTGCGAAAAATACGTTCAGTCAGCAAGTGCTGAATCAACATCTCCTCGACCGCCGAGATCGAAATATTGGGATTGATCGCCTCGCGCACCAAGGCCATAAAGCGATCGAGGGCAGCGATGAAACGCTGATTCTTCTCGTTGATTTCGCGTTCGATCAAGCGCAACACGCCTTGGGCCAATTCGGGCACGCGCTCGCGAAACTCGACCACTGCGTGATCCCATTGCAAATATTGGGGTGGTTGATAATTGAAAAACAGCAGCAGCGCATCGATCAAGGCATCGGGCTGGCTAATATCCACATCGAGCACTTGGCGTTGATCTTGCCAGAGGATAATCCGTTGGGGAGCCTGAAACAGAATATTATCGGCGGGATAGCCAGCGGCGAACTTTTTGCGCACCTCGGTGGCCAAATCGTCGCTACTATCTTTGGCTTCCCACACGCCGCGAATGAGGGTAAAACTATCGAGCAAGGCGCCGTCGGTGCGAATCGAGCTTTTTTTCAAGCGGATTGAATACTGTTCGACCAATGTCCAGCCCATCTGGCTAGCGCAAGCGCGGAGCAAGGCCGCAAAGGCTGGGGCAACTGCGCCCTCGTGTTGGGCACGGGCCTCGGCCAAACTGCGCAAACTGGCATAATATTCGCGCACCGCCTTATGATTCGGCTTAATCGACAGCATTGGTTCTACCCTCACACACAGCGGGAAAAGTAGCACTATTGTACGCGAGAAGCATGGAGAAGGCAAAAAGAACAGAGAGCATAGAACATAGAGCATAGTCAGAAGTCAAAAGTCAAAAGTCAGAAGGCAAAAATCAAAGAATATATATTTAACGCAGCGGCGCAGAGAAACGAAGGATGAGGGATAAGGGATGAAAATCAAAAGGCAAAAAGCTATTTTAACCACGAAAAGCACGAAGGGATGAAGCTATAGGCTAGCGGAAAATAATCAAAACAATCTGGGCAATCTGTGGCGAAAAAACGTGCTTCGCGTGCTTCGCGTCGCTTCGTGGATCAATTGCTGGATCATTAAGCGCAACTTGCTGCTAAAATGGCAGCGGATTAACTTCGAGGTCAGTATGACAATTTTAGCGCCGCGAGTGCGTTCGATTCGCACAATTTATAGTGTTTTGACGTTGGTCGTGCTTGGCTTGCTCATTTGGGGCATCTGGCATTTGGTTGTCAATGATGCGCCGACGGTGCAAGGGCGTTGGCAAATGACGAGCCAAGTAGTGGAGTTTCAGGCCGATGGGATGGTGACTGGTTTAGCGAGCGAGCCGTTGGGCTACGAGGTGTTGAGCACTACCGAATTGCGCTTAACCAGCGCTGATGGCAGCCAACAAACTGTGACCTATGCCTTGAGTGCCGAGCAGCTAAGCTTGGTTATGCTCAACCAGCAAGGCCAAATGCAAACCCAGCTGCTCCAACGCATTGAGCAATAATTACAGGCTACACCAAGCAATCTGAGGAGTTTTTATGGATTATCGAGAACTTGGCCGAACTGGCTGGAAGATTTCATCGATCGGCTTTGGGGCGTGGGCGATTGGCGGCGATGCGTGGGGCAAAACCGACGATGCCACCTCGCTGGCAACGATTCATGCGGCGATTGATGCTGGGGTGAATTTTATCGACACCGCCGATGTGTATGGCGATGGCCACTCTGAGCGCTTGATTGCCCAAGTGCTGCGCGAACGCCCAGGCGAGATTATTGTGGCAACTAAGGCTGGGCGCCGTTTGAACCCACATACGGCAGCTGGCTACAATCGCGCAAACCTAACCGCCTTTGTTGAACGCAGTTTGCAGAATCTCAATACAGAAGCGCTGGATTTGTTGCAACTCCACTGCCCGCCAAGCGAAGTCTATGCCATGCCCGAAGTTTTTGAAGTGCTCGATAATTTGGTGCGGGCTGGCAAAGTGCGCTACTACGGCGTAAGCGTCGAGCGGGTTGACGAAGCGCTGGCGGCAATTGAATTTCCCAATGTGCAAAGCGTGCAGATTATTTTCAATCTGTTTCGCCACAAACCGATTGAGCAATTTTTTGCTGCGGCGCAAGCCAAGCGAGTTGGCATTTTGGCGCGGGTGCCATTGGCGAGTGGCTTATTATCGGGCAAAATTACCGCAGCTACCAATTTTGAGGCTAGCGATCATCGCAATTACAATCGCCATGGCGAAGCCTTCGATCAAGGCGAAACCTTTGCGGGCGTTGATTATGCGACAGGCTTGCAAGCGGTCGAGGAATTACGCGCTTTAGTGCCAATCGATGCCAGCATGGCCCAATTTGCCTTACGCTGGATTCTGATGTTCGATGCGGTGACAACGGCTATTCCTGGGGCCAAAATGCCAGAGCAAATGCGCGCCAATGCTGATGCCGCCGCGCTTGCGCCGCTTGATGCAGCGACGATGGCCGAGGCCCAAACAATTTACGAACGCCTAATTCGCCCGTTGGTGCATGCGCGTTGGTAGATGATGGGGGTTGGGGGTTGGAGGTTGGGGATCGAGATGCTTCGTGGGTCTAGGTGATCCACGAAGCCTATTTTTTTGCCCCGAATTGCACGGTTTCGCCACAGATTGGCACAGATGTTTGGGATTCTGTTCGTGCTATTCCAACGCCAAGCGCCTGAAACCGCGAAGGACACAAAGTGCTCGAAGCACGTTTTTTCGCCACAGATTGGCACAGATGTTTGGGATTCTGTTCGTGCTATTCCACGCCAAGCGCCAAAAGCCCCGAGCCTGATCACTGGCCTCTGACCGCTGATCACTGACCCCTTTCGCCAAGGGCTGATCCCTAACCCCTGACCCCTAACGTTATGCTCTATGTTCTATGCTCTATGCTCTTCATCCCCAGCCCCCAACAACCGACCCCCAAATTCTATTAATCTACGTTTGACAAATAGCGGCCTGTTGCGTATACTGCGCCTTGAATAAAAACAGTTATATCCGACTAAATTGTGTTAATGACATAATTCAAATGCTGGTGATAGATTAATTGCGGTTTTTGCCCAATCAATGGGTTAAAATGTGCGACTGTCATCGTCAGTTATTGCCATTCAAACTGCGGGCAAAGCCTGATCGGTTAGGGAGCGTGTGTGCATTTTTCAGAATACCCCGAACTGAAAAACCAAGTGGCACTAGTAACTGGCGCTGCGCAAGGCATTGGGGCGGCAGTTGCCGAGGAGTTATGTCGCCAAGGCGCGCATGTGGTTGCTTTAGATGTGCAAGCGGCTGGCTTGCAAGCATTGAAACAACGCTTGGAGCTTGGCGCAGGTCAGCTTACGCCGCGCGTGATCGATGTACGCGATGCCCAAGCAGTTGCAGCTTTGGTCGATGCTATCGAAGAGCAGACGGGGCCGATTGGCTTGCTGGTGAATGTTGCTGGTATTTTGCGCATGGCTCCGGTGGTTGAATTAAGCGACGACGATTGGAGAACCAGCCTTGATGTGAATGCAACTGGGGTGTTCAACCTGACGCGGGCGGTTGCCCAACGTATGGTTCCGCGCCGCGCTGGCAGCATCGTGACGGTTGGCTCGAACGCCGCTGGCGTGCCACGGATGCAGATGGCGGCCTATGCTGCCTCGAAAGCTGCCGCGACCGCCTTCACTATGTGCTTGGGCCTTGAAGTAGCCCAACATAACATTCGCTGTAATGTCGTTTCACCTGGCTCGACCGACACCGCCATGCAACGCATGTTGTGGCACGACGAAACTGGCCCGCAACGAGTGATTGCTGGCTCATTAGAAACATTTCGCTTGGGGATTCCGCTTGGGCGGATTGCCGAGCCTGCCGATATTGCCAACGCTGTTGTTTTTTTACTCTCCGAGCGTGCCCGCCACATCACGATGCACGATTTGCGCATTGATGGCGGCGCAACGCTTGATGCTTAGATACAAGGATCTTTTGCTCATGAGCACTGCAAACGCATCGACCAAGCCCGCGCCGTATCGCCTTGCTGCTCGCAGCGATGCCACTCAAACCACAATTGTCGATCTTGGCTCGGTCAAGATTGGCGGCGGTCAGCCAGTCGTGATGGCTGGCCCATGCTCGGTCGAATCGGAGAGCCAATTGTTAAACACGGCCTATGCTGTGGCTGAAGCTGGCGCGCATCTGCTGCGTGGCGGCGCATTCAAACCTCGCACCTCACCATATGCCTTCCGTGGCTTGGGCGAAGCGGGCTTGAAAATATTGGCCAAGGCGCGCGCCGAAACAGGCTTGCCAATTATCACCGAAGCGCTCAACACCGCCGATGTGGAATTGGTGGCTGAATACACCGATGTGATTCAAATTGGCGCCCGCAATATGCAAAATTTTGCTTTGCTCGAAGCCGCAGGCCGCACAGGCCGCCCAGTTATGGTCAAACGTGGCCCTGCTGGCACGATTGAAGAATGGTTGCTGGCTGCCGAATATGTGCTAGCAACGGGCAATCCCAACGTGATTTTGTGCGAGCGTGGCATACGGACGTTTGAAAATGCTACCCGCAACACGCTTGATTTGAACGCCGTGGCGATGGCCAAACATCGCAGCCACCTGCCTGTGATCGTTGACCCAAGCCATGGCACTGGCAAATGGTACTTGGTTGCACCCTTGGCCTTGGCTGGCTTGGCAGTTGGTGGCGATGGCTTGATGATCGAAGTCCACCATGATCCTGATCACGCTAGCTCCGATGGCCCGCAATCGTTGAACCACGAACACTTTGCTGATTTGATGCAAAAAATCAAGCTTCAAGCTGGTCAGCCAGTGGCGCGCGAAGTGGGTCTGAACTAAGCCGAGGCTATGTAGCACGCAATTAAGGATGACGATCATGAGCAGTTTTGAACAAGAACGGCTACGCGAATCGGCGTGGCAATTGCTAGACACTTATCAAGCAGAATCGGCCTTTTTCTTTGCCTCGCCCAACCATACCTTGTTGGCGCAATTAAGCTATGTCGATTTGATTAGCCAAACCGCTTTGCCTGAGCTTGAGCAACGAGTGCACGAGGCGTTGCAACGAGCTGAACGTAGCGGCGAAGTTAATCCGGTTGTGGTTGGCGCGTTGCCTTTTGCTCCCGATGCTGCTGCCTACTTGGCGTTGCCTTCGCGGGTGGCTTGGGCTGGCCCGTTGCATGCCGAAGCGCAGCCCTATTGGCACAACCAACGCTTGCCGCATTGCACAATCGAACCAATGCCAGCGCCTGAGCACTACAAACGTGGTGTTGCCCAAGCCTTGGCCAAAATGCAGGCTGGCGATTTGCAAAAAGTTGTGCTCTCACGCTCATTACAATTGACCGCCGATGCACCGCTTGATGTGAATTTGATTTTGGCAAGCTTGGCGCGCAACAACAAAACTGGCTATACCTTTGCGGTGCCGTTGCCAACCCGCCGCGCTTTGGTTGGGGCTAGCCCTGAGTTGTTGCTGGCGCGCAATGGCAATCAAGTGATCGCCAATCCCTTGGCTGGCTCGATTCCGCGTAGCAGCGACCCTGAGGAAGATGCGCGGCGGGCGGCAGGCTTGTTGGTATCGGCCAAGGATTTACACGAACATAAGGTTGTGGTTGATGCTGTGGCAGCGGCGTTAGAGCTATTTTGCAGCAACCTCGAAGTGCCAGCACCAACCGTTATTTCTACGGCGACGATGTGGCATCTCTCAACAACCTTGGTTGGCGAATTAAAGCCTGATGCACCTTCGTCTTTAGGTCTGGCATTGGCGTTGCACCCAACTCCAGCAGTGTGTGGCACGCCTACCGAGGCCGCCCGCGCTGCCATCCGCGAAATCGAACCGTTTGATCGCGGCTTTTTCACGGGCATGGTTGGTTGGTGCAACGCCCAAGGTGATGGCGAATGGATTGTAACGATTCGCTGTGCCGAAGTTGTTGATCAATCGTTGCGTTTATTTGCTGGCGCTGGCGTGGTGCTTGGCTCAACGCCTGAAGCCGAGTTGGCCGAAACTGGGGCGAAATTCCGCACGATGTTGTTGGCGATGGGCCTTGATAGCGAAGGCGAGGTGGCCTAATGGCTGAGCAAACGCTTGGCCTTGCTGGCACGACCGCTTGGCCTGCCGAATTTGCCGAACGCTATCGCAAGGCTGGCTATTGGGTTGGCCAGACCTTTGGCGAGGCGCTACGCGAGTGGGCGCAACGCTCTGGCGAGGCAACTGCGGTGGTGTGTGGCGAACGCCGTTGGAGCTATCGCGAGCTTGATCAACGGGTTGATCGCTTGGCGGCGGGCTTGCAACAGCTTGGCATCCAACCAAAACAGCGCGTCGTTGTGCAATTGCCCAACTGCGCCGAATGGTTTGTGGTTTGTTTTGCGCTCTTTCGAGTTGGCGCAATTCCATTAATGGCACTGCCCGCCCATCGCTTGGCCGAAATTGGCTATTTTTGCCAGCACAGCGAAGCAGTGGCCTATGTGATTGCCGATAAAGTTGGTAGTTTCGATTATCGCAATTTGGCAGCTGAGGTCAAAGCGGTTGCGCCAACGTTGGAACATGTTTTGGTGGTTGGCGAATCTGGGCAATTTACTGCTTTGGCTGATGTTGATGCAGCGCCAAGCCAATTTCCCGTGCTTGATCCCGCCGAGGTGGCGTTGTTTCAGCTTTCTGGCGGCAGCACTGGCGTGCCCAAATTGATTGCTCGCACCCACGACGATTATTTGTATTCGGTGCGGGCCAGCGCTGAAATCTGCGAGTTGGATGCCAGCAGCGTCTATTTGTGCGTGCTACCGATGGCTCATAACTTTCCAATGAGTTCGCCTGGTACTTTGGGAACGTTGGCGGCGGGCGGCACGGTGGTGCTTGCGCCACAACCAAGCCCTGATGTTGCTTTTCCCTTGATTGCCCGCGAAGGCGTGACAATTACTGGCATGGTGCCGCCGCTGGCATTGCTGTGGCTCGATGCTGCGGCGAAGCGCAAGGCCGAATTAGCCAGCCTCAAGCAGATTTTGGTTGGTGGTGCGCCATTTGGTGCTGATACCGCCCGCCGTGTGCAGCCTGAGCTTGGTTGCCAATTGCAACAAGTCTATGGTATGGCCGAGGGCTTGGTCAATTACACGCGACTTAATGATCCGGCTGAGTTGATTTGCCACACCCAAGGGCGGCCAATTTCGCCGTTGGATGAAGTGCGAATTGTTGATGATGAAGATAATGATGTGCCGCTTGGTGAGCTTGGCCACCTGATTACCCGTGGCCCCTACACGATTCGCGGCTACTATCAAGCAGCTGAACATAATCAACGGGCTTTTACCAGCGACGGTTTTTATCGGACTGGCGATTTGGCTCGGCTGAATGCTGCTGGCTATGTTTCAGTCGAGGGCCGTGCCAAAGATCAAATCAATCGTGGTGGCGAAAAAGTCGCTGCCGAAGAAATCGAGCAACATTTGCTCAATCACCCAGCGATTCACGATGTGGCACTCGTTGGCTTGCCCGACCGATTTTTGGGCGAGCGCACGTGTGCTGTGATCGTCAGCAACGGCGTGAATATCAACCGCCGCGAGGTGGTGCAATTTTTGCGCAGCCGTGGGCTTGCCGAATACAAATTGCCAGATCTGGTCGAAATCGTGGCGAGTTTGCCCAAAACTGGGGTTGGCAAGATCAACAAACGGCTGTTACGTGAGCAATTAAGCGCTGGTAGTGTGCCAGCCTAGAAGGATACAGAGCCATGGCATTACCATCAATTGCAGCCTATGCAATTCCAACTGAATTACCAACTAACCGCGCAAATTGGGCCGCCGAGCCACAGCGCGTCGCCTTGTTAATTCACGATTTGCAAAATTATTTTGTCGATGCTTTTCCTGCTGGCGAAGAACCAATTAGCAGCGTGTTGCATTCAATTGCCTGCTTGCGCGATCACGCTCATGCCCTGGGCATTCCGGTGTTTTATTCGGCCCAACCAGGCGACCAAGCGCCCGAAGATCGCGGCTTGTTGAGCACATTTTGGGGCAAAGGCTTGAGCACTGGCACGCCACCAGAGATTGTCGCGCCGCTTGCACCCCGTGATGGCGATCAGGTGATCACCAAATGGCGGTATAGCGCATTTCAACGCACGCCATTGCGTGAATTGTTGCGTGAAGCTGGCCGCGATCAATTAATTGTGTGTGGGGTTTATGCTCATCTTGGCTGTTTGTTGACCGCCTGCGATGCCTTTATGCAAGATATTCAGCCATTTTTTGTGGCCGATGCAGTCGCAGATTTTACCCTTGATGAGCATCGTATGGCCTTGCAATACGCCGCTGGGCGTTGCGCTGTGGTCACCACGACCGAGCAATTGGTACGCGAATTGGGCTACAACCAATTACGCAGTGAGTTGCACGATTTGCTTGATGATATTGCAAGCATCGGCCCTGATGATAACTTGCTCGATTGGGGCTTGGATTCAGTGCGCTTGATGACCTTGGCCGAGCGCTGGCGAGCAGCAGGCTGCGAAGTTGGTTTTGCTGAATTGGCCGAAACCCCAACTTTAGCCGAATGGTGGCAACGCCGTTTTGCCGCCCAAAATTTGGAGCAAACTCATGGCTAAGCTGGCGCTATCGGCGGCACAACATGGCATTTGGCTGGGTCAACAGCTTGATCCGAGTAGTCCGCTGTATAACACAGCCGAATATGTGACCCTGCGCGGTGCAGTTGATCTGACCAATTTGAGCGCTGCGATTGAGCAGGCCTTTGCTGAAACCGAAACCCTGCATTTGCGCTTTGACGTTGAAGCTGGGCAACCATATGCAGTGATCGAGCCACAGCCAATCAACCTGACCGTGCATGATTTGCGCGATTTGCCCGATGCTGAAGCACGAGCCATGGCTTTGATGCAGCACGATTTGGGCAATGTGGTCGATCTGGCGGCAGGCCCGTTGTTTAACACGGCGATTTTGCAGCTTGCCGATGATCAGGTTTTATGGTATTTGCGGGCGCATCACATTGCCTTAGATGGCTATAGTTTTGCCTTGCTCACCAAGCGCGTTGCCGAAATCTACTCGGCGCTGCAAACCAAGGCCACGCTCAGCCCAAGCTTTGGCGCATTAGCCCCAGTGATTGCTGAAGATCAGGCCTATCAAGCCTCGATTCAAGCCACGCTTGATCGCGAGTTTTGGGTCAATCGTTTTGCCTCGAACCCACAGATCGTTAGCTTGACCCAGCAAACTGGCTTATCGCAACCGCGTAGCATTCGCTTGAGCACCGCCTTGGCCAGCGACTTGATCGAACGATTAACCGCGATTGCCAAACCAACTCGCAGCACATGGCCCGATGCCTTGATGGCGGTGGTGGCAGCCTATCTCGCCCGCTGGAACAACAGTGCAAGCGTGGTTTTGGGCATGCCGTTGATGAGCCGCTTGGGTTCGGTAGCGTTGCGCGTGCCATGTATGGCGATGAATATTGTGCCGCTGTGCCTCAATATTGCTGCCGATCATGATTTAGGCCAATTGACCGCCGTGGTTGCTGCAGAACGCAATGCCTTCCGCAAGCATGGCCGCTATCGTTACGAACAATTGCGCCGCGATTTGGGTTTTGTTGGCGCTGGGCGGCGCTTGTTCGGGCCAGTCGTCAATATTATGCCCTTCGATCATCCGCTGAATTTTGGCAATTGCCAAGCTCAGAGCACCGCGCTTACCGCTGGCCCTGTCGAAGATTTGGCCTTCAACGTGATTTTGCGTGGCAATCAACTGTATCTGACGCTTGAGGCCAATCCTGCTTGCTATAGCCAAGCAGCGCTTGAATATCATTTTGCGGCAATTCAACAACTATTAAATGGCTGGCTGGCCAATCCAAGCATACCTGTAGCTGAGCAACAGGTTTTGTCAGCGCCGCTTGTGCTTGATGGCGGCGAACTGCGCTTGCCATTGACTAGCGTGATTGAGCAGATTTTGAGCAATGCCAAACAACAGCCGCACGCCTTGGCTTTGGTTACTGACACTGAGCAACTGAGCTATGCCGAGTTGGCGAGCCACGTTCATGCTTGGGCTGGCCAATTGGTGCAACGCGGGGTAACTGCTGGCAGCGTGGTTGGCGTGGCTTTACCGCGTAGCCGCGAGGCAATTGTGGCGATCTTAGCGACGCTCTGCTGTGGCGCTGCCTATCTGCCACTTGACCCGCAATGGCCGCAAAGCCGCTTGGCAAGTGTCGTCGCCCAAGCCCAACCAGCCTTGGTGTTGGCGCAACAAGCCTTTGATCTGCCCAATTTGCTGTTGGTCGAGCAGCTGAGCAAGGCCAATGCATGGTTCGAGGCACGGGTCGATTTGGCCCAACCTGCCTACATCATGTATACCTCTGGCTCGACTGGCGAGCCAAAAGGTGTCGTGATTAGCCATCAGGCTTTGGCTGGTTTTGTGCAGGCAGCGGCTGAGTGTTACGCGATTAATCAAGATGATCGGGTACTGCAATTCGCTCCATTGGCCTTTGATGCAAGCGTCGAGGAAATTTTCGTGACGTTGTGCCAAGGTGCAACCTTGGTGCTGCGCAACGATGCCATGCTTGAATCGTTGCAGCGTTTTGTGGCGGCTTGCCAACAGCATGCGATTAGCGTGCTCGATTTGCCGACCGCTTTTTGGCATGAATTAGCTGATAGTGTGGCCCAAGGTTCGGTGCAGTTGCCCGAATGCCTGCGGGTGGTAATTATCGGCGGCGAGGCAGCGCTGCCAGAGCGGGTTCGTGGCTGGTTGAACGTGGTTGCGCCGAATGTGCGTTTATTCAATACCTATGGCCCCACCGAGGCGACCGTAGTAGCAACCGTGGCCGAATTGAGCGATCCCAATCAACCGATTACGATTGGCCGACCATTGGCTGGGGTGCAAGCAGCCATTTTGAGCAGCGACCAGCAGCCGATTTTTGCAGGCGATGTTGGCGATTTGTATTTGCTGGGCAATGGCTTGGCAACGGGCTACTATCAACGCCCCGATTTGGATGCGCTGAATTTTGGCCAACTCAGCCAATTGCCTAATGATCCGCGCGCCTATCGTACTGGCGATCGGGTGCGCTTGCTTGATGGTCAGTTGCAGTTTGTAGGGCGCAGCGACGACGAATTCAAAATTAGCGGCCAGCGTGTAACGCCCGCCGAAGTTGAATCGGTCTTTTTGCGCCATGAGGCGGTGCGCGAAGTAGCAGTCATTGGCCAGCAGCTTGGCAATGTCAGCAAGCGCTTGTTTGCGGCGGTTGTGGTCAGCGATTCGGTCTTGAGCGTTACTGAATTGCGCAATCACGCCAGCAAGTATCTACCAGCAGCGGTCGTTCCAACGGCAATCACGATTGTTGAACGCTTGCCACGCAGTAGCGCAGGCAAAATTGACCGCAAGGCTGTGGCGGGTTTAGCGCCAGTGCCCGTCGTGTCCGCTACTGCGAATGATACTGCTAGCTTGATTCGCCAAGTTTGGGCCGAAGTTTTGGGCCAAAGCGAGTTGAACGACGAAGCCGATTTCTTTGGCTTGGGCGGTCAATCACTGCAAACCATTCAGGTTGCCAATCGTTTGGGTATGGCCTTGGGTCGCGAAGTAACCGCCGCCTTGATCTTCCGCTATCCCACGATTGCTGGCTTGGCGCAAGCGCTCGACCCTGAATGTGAGCAGGCTGCTGAGGCCGCGCCACAATTTTTGAGCGATGCCAACTTGCCTGAGCAGATTGTGCCCAAACAACTGAATGCCCAGCCACGGCCAATCCAAACCGTGCTATTGACTGGGGCAACTGGCTTTGTCGGGGCGCATCTGTTGGCTGAATTGCTCAGCACAACCACCACCAACGTGATTTGCTTGGTGCGGGCGGATTCGAGCGCGGCAGCGTTTGATCGCTTGCAAGCTAGCTTGAATCACTACGAATTAACAACCGATCAGCTTAGCGAGCGGGTTGAGGCTTGGCAGGGCGATTTGGCTCAGACTCAATTTGGGCTTGACGATCAACAATGGCAAAGCTTGATTGATCGTTGTGATTTGATTTATCACAATGCAGCGGTGGTCAGCGTGGTGCGCGAATATAGCAGTTTGCGGGCGGTTAATGTCAACGCGACCAGCGAAATTGTGCGCTTGGCAGCGGTGCGGTGCACACCGGTGCATTACGTTTCAACCTTGGCGGTTTCGCCACCGCAAAGCGTGATGCACCGCGTGCCCGAAGATTTTGTGGCGGCGCATGCTGGCCTACGCGATGGTTACAGTCAAAGCAAATGGGTTGCCGAACGCTTGCTCGAACAAGCGGCTACTCGTGGTTTGCCCGTCGCCGTCTATCGTTTGGGGCGGGTGGTTGGCCCAAATCAAAGCAATTTCGTCAATCAAGATGATTTATTCTGGCGGATTGTCCAAGCAGGTGTGCCACGTGGCTTGTTGCCCAGCCTGCCTGTCGAGGAAATCTGGAATCCAGTTGATTTTGCTGCACAGACAGTCGTGCAATTGAGCCGTAATCATCGCGGGGTGCGAGTGTATAACCTTGCGCCTAGCGAACCAATCAGCTTTGCCCAACTTTTGGGCTGGGTTGGCGAGTATGGCTATGCCGTGCAATTGTGCAGGGTTGAGCAATGGTATCAAGCGTTGCGTAACGCCGACGATGCGATGAGTCAGGCAACGCTGACCTTCTTTGAGCGCCAGGCTGATGGCGGGGAACTGCCCAGCGCAATTGGTACGATTGAAAACAAACGCTTGCTGCAAACGCTGGCAGCGCATGGCATCGCCGTGCCTGTGATCGATCGCGAGCGCTTCTTTGGCTATCTTGAGCGGTGTATTCGGACGGGTTTGTTGCCCGCGCCCGATTTACGCCAGACTAGTATTGGTATACGCTAAATTTTTAGCATACAAAGGAATTACACCAATGACATCCCTTTCAGTTCGTTTTCGTTCGTTATTGGCCTTACTCGCGCTTGTGACGTTGGCTGCTTGTGGCTCGACCACGGCTCCAACCGCCACCACCGCCCCTGCGGCAACCGAGGCTTCAGCAGCAACCATTCCTCCTCCAGGAAGCGAAGTGCCAGCGGAAACTGAAGTACCAGCCGCAACTGAAGCGCCAACCGTCGAAGCAACTACAGAAACCAGTGCTAGCGCTACCCGCAGCATTGAAACTCGCTATGGCACGGTCGAAGTGCCAGCAACTCCTGCTCGGTTGGTTACGCTTGATGAAGGCGCGTTGGACACCGCTGTGGCCTTGGGTATTATCCCAGTTGGTGGCATTAGCTCACGCTTGACCGACGGCGTTGCACCTTATATTGCCGCTAAAGTGCCAGGGATTGCGATCGTCGGCAACCCTGGCGAAATCAATTTCGAGGCAGTAATTGCTGCAAATCCCGATTTGATTTTGACCCACAACCGGATCGACGAAGAAACCTTTAAAAAATTGAGCGCCATCGCTCCAACCATCGTGCCAACCAACGGCATTGGTGCTTGGAAAGATGCAGCTGGCGAATATGCAGCAGCCTTGGGCAAAACCAGCGAACTCGAAGCATGGTTGAAAGAGTTCGATGTTAAAGTTGCTGATGCCAAAACCAAATTGGCAATCAAAGCAGGCACAACTGGCGCAGTTATCCGCTGGATGCCCCAAGGCCCATTGGTGATGGGTCGCTTGTTGCCAGCTGTTGTTTTGATTGAAGAATTGGGCTTGACCTTGCCCCAAGTTTCAATCGACTTAGGCACCGATGCACCGCACACCGATGTGTTGAGCTTGGAGCAATTGGCAACCGTTGATACCGACTGGTTGTTTGTGGCCACCTTCAACGCCGAAGGCGACACCGCTTTGGCTGGCGCTCGCAACCAAGCAGCATTCAGCCAATTGAAAGCCGAAAAAGCCAAGCAAGTTATCGCTGTCAATGCCCAACTCTGGAGTAGCGCGTTCGGCCCATTGGCCGCCGATGCCATTTTGAGCGACATTGTAGCCAACGTTCCTGCTGCCCAATAAGCGCGGGATCAGAGGCTAGGGGTTAGGGTTCAGGAGAACAGGAACAGCGGAGAACACGAAGGTTGATGATCAGAAGAGAGAAACCGTAAAAGGTGCAAATATTGGGGATTGTGCTGAATAAAAACAATCCTCAATGTAAATATTAGGGGGTGCAGGGGGGATGAAAACCCCCTGCGTCTCCCGCTGGCGGGACGGAAGGGTGGACAATAAAAGACTAGAGAGCCGAAACCGCGAAGCATGCGAAGGCCACGAGAAGAGGAGAGAGAAACCGTAGAAGGTACAAATATTGGGGATTGTGCTGAATAAAAACAATCCTCGATGTAAATATTAGGGGGTGCAGGGGGATGAAAACCCCCTGCGTCTCCCGCTGGCGGGACGGAAGGGTGGACAATAAAAGACTAGAGAGCCGAAACCGCGAAGCACGCGAAGGCCACGAAGAAGAGGAGAGAGAAACCGTAAAAGGTACAAATATTGGGGAGTGTGATAAACAAAAACAATCCTCAATGTAAATATTAGGGGGTGCAGGGGGATGAAAACCCCCTGCGTCTCCCGCTGGCGGGACGGAAGGGTGGAAAATCCCTAACTGGGGATTGGTTGGTGGGGATCGGGGATTGGTTCGATTGTGGTAGCAGAATAATCAGTGGCATCTGTGTCAATCTGTGGCTAAACATAGTTTCTGCTTTCCCAATCCCAGCCCCAGCAACCGACCCCAAATTAAAACATTCTTGGGAAACTGATACATGGCTACGACTTTTCTCTCGCGACGCATGCTCATTGGAGTGCTGGCAGCCCTAGGCTTGTTGGCAATTGTTGTTTTATTGAGCCTGGGCATTGGCTCAGATAACGCAATTGGCTTTGCTCAAGTGTTGGCGGTACTGCAAGGCACAGGCGATGAGCAAGCGCGTATGACCGTGCTCGATTTACGTGTTCCACGCACCATTATTGGCTGTTTGGTTGGGGTTGCTCTTGGCTCTGCTGGCGCACTCCTTCAATCGGCGGCGCGTAATCCCTTGGCCGAACCTGGCTTGTTGGGCGTAAGCGCTGGCTCAGCAACCGCGGTCGTCATTTCAATCGCGCTTGGCGCAAGCCTCGATAATTTGCAAGTTTGGATTGCGATTGTTGGGGCGTTGTTTGGCTGTAGCGTGGCCTTAGGCGTAGCCCGCATGAGCGGCCTTGGCGATGATCCAATTCGTTTGGTGCTCGCAGGTGCTGCCTTGAGCAGTATGTTGGCAGCAGTTTCATCGGTGATTCTTTTGACCGATCAACGGACTGCTGATGAAGTGCGCTTTTGGACGATTGGTGCGATTGCTGGTCGCAACTTGAGCAGCATCCAGCCTGCGATTCCTGTATTATTATTGGGTTTGGCGGTTGCCTTGCTGTTGGCGAGGCCATTGGCGGCGCTCGCTTTGGGCGAAAAAGTTGCCAGCGGGCTTGGCCAACGCCCGAAGTTAGTCCGTACAGGCGTGATGATTAGTGTTGCCTTATTAGTTGGCTCGGCCACGGCGATGGCTGGCCCAATTGGCTTTGTTGGGCTGGTTGTGCCGATTGCCGCGCGGGCGATTGTCGGGCCGGATATTCGCCGCGCCTTGATTGTGGCTGTGTTGCTTGGCCCAAGTTTCGTTTTGCTTGCTGATGTGCTTTCGCGGATTGTCGCCCGACCTACTGAAACCCCGCTGGGCGTGATTTCAGCCCTGATTGGTGCGCCAATTTTGGTTTTGATTGTGCGTAGCCAACGCTTGCCAGCACTCTAGGAGAACGTCATGGATCGACTTTCAATGACCTCAACGAGTGCTGCTCACGATATTTCAGCACCAACAGCGTTTAATGGGCGGCCAGCAGGCTTGTGGGTGCTGAGCTTTGGCCGTTTCAGCCTCTTGTTGGATCGACGGGCTTGGCTGGCGAGTTTGCTGTTGCTGCTTGCCACAATTGTTTTGGTTGGCCTGAGCCTTGGCAGTGGCACGGTCAAAATTGCACCATTTGATGCTTTGGCTGCACTATTCAATCAAGGCGAAACCAAAACTATTTTTATTGTGCGCGATTTACGCCTGACGCGGGTTTTGGGCGGTGGGATGGCTGGCGCTGCCTTGGGCATGGCTGGCTGCTTATTGCAAACCTTGAGCCGTAATCGGCTGGCCAACCCCGATACGATTGGGATCGATAATGCGGCGACGGCCTTTGCAGTCGCTTCAGTCGTGGCGGTCAGCACAACCCTAGCGCCTTCGGCAATGGCATTAACTGGCGCAATAACGATGCTTTCATTGACGTTTGCTTTGAGTGGTGGGGCTGGCACACGTGGCTATCGCTTCCTCATCACTGGGCTTGGTTTAGGCTCAATTTGTGGCGCTGCTACTAATTTGATGCTGGCGCGAGCACCCATCGACGCTGCTAACACGGCGTTTCCTTGGACGGTCGGCAGTTTGAATAATCGTTCGGGCGTAGTGGTAACCTTGCTGGCTTGGGGCGTGGTGGTGATGTTGCCGCTGGCCGTGATTGTGGGCAAACGCCTGAATTTGGTGCGCTTGCCCGACGCGGTGGCCCAAAGTTTGGGCGTGCGGGTCAATCGCCTGCGCCTGTTTACGATTTTGTTGGCTGGTAGTTTAACTGGCTTGGCGGTGGCAGTTGCTGGCCCGGTTGGAATGATCGGCTTGGCAGCGCCCGAATTGGGTCGGCGTTTGGCTGGCCCGCGCACCGTGCCGATTGTTCCGGCGGCCTTGGCTGGCGCATGTTTTACCATGCTGGCCGATTTGCTTGGGCGCACCTTGTTCAGCCCAACTGAAATTCCGGTCGGCATTGTGACCGCCTTGGTTGGCGGCCCCTACTTATTATGGTTCCTGTTGCGAACCCCGAGAGGCAAACAATTATGAGTGTTTCTCCCCCAGCGGCTTTGCAAACCCAAAATTTGGTCTTGGGCTACCAACGCACAACGATTATCGACCAACTGAATGCTGAAATTCCCCATGGTCAAGTTACGGCAATTATTGGCCCAAATGGCTGTGGCAAATCAACCTTATTAGCAGGTTTGGCCAAATTGCATCCGGCTAAGCAAGGCCAAATTTTGCTCGATGGCCGTGATATTGCCCGCCTTTCGCCGCGTGAGATGGCTCAATCATTAGCCTTGCTGCCCCAAGATGGGGTTGCGCCCGACGGCATGACTGTGGCCGATTTGGTGCGTTTTGGCCGCCACCCGCATACTGGCTTATTACGCCAATGGTCAAAAGATGATCAACAGGCGGTTGTCGAGGCGATTGCTACTGCCGATCTGAGCAGCATGGCCGATCGTCCGCTAACCACGCTCTCTGGTGGTCAACGCCAACGAGCTTGGATTGCTATGGCGCTGGCTCAAGCTACACCCTTGCTGCTGCTCGATGAGCCAACTGCGGCGCTTGATCTTGGCCATCAGATCGAAGTCTTCGAGCTGATTCGCCAATTAGCAGCCGAGGGCAAAACTGTGGTGATGGTGGTGCACGATTTGGCGAGTGCTTGTCGCTATGCCGATCATCTGATTGCCATGCGAACTGGCACAATTATCGCTGCTGGAGCACCTAAAGCCATCGTTACGCCCGAATTAATTCATCAACTCTATGGTGTGCACTGCCGATTAATTCCCGATCCTGTGAGTGGAACACCAATTATTGTTGGTGTCCAACGCAGCATCGAGAAATTAGAAGAATGAGAGAGGGAGAACATAGGGGTCAGGATTCAGGGGCTAGGTTTAACGCGGAGACGCAGAGCAAGCAACGAGGAACCGCGAAGAACACGAAGGTTAGGGTGAAGGAAACTTAAAAATAATCCAATACACAAATATTAGGGGGTGCAGGGGGATGAAAACCCCCTGCGTCTCCCTCCAGCGGAGGGACGGAAGGGTGGAGAAACAAAAACCATGAATTATACAAAGCTGCGAAACCACGAAGAGCACAAAGGTTAAAGTGAAGAACCTTAAAAATAATCCAACACACAAACATTAGGGGGTGCAGGGGGATGCACACCCCCTGCATCTCCCTCCAGCGGAGGGACGGAAGGGTGGCGAACCATTAATGAACATTCATCACAGCTAAATAAAATCATTTGCAATGAAGGCAACCATAGGCTTACTTCCCTTCGTGGATCTTCGTGTCCTTTGTGGATCAATCAACCAATCTTTATAAGGAGCATATTATGCAATCACATACAACCATTCCGACCGCACTTGGTTCGAGCTACATCAAAAAATTATGCAAACACTACGCCCACAAAATCAAGGTCGAATACGACGATCAGCAAGGCATGGCCTATTTTGCGATGGGCACGTGTGCTATGCACGCCGAAGCTGAGCAACTAACTTTTGTAATTAACGCTGAAACCCCCGAAGCGATCGCCGCCATCCAACACATCATGGACGAACACTTTGAACAATTCGCCTTCCGCGAAAAACTCAAAATCGAATGGCAAGCGGACGCAACTCAAGTCGAAGGCTAACGCAAAGGATGAGGGATGAGGGATGAGGGATGAAATCAAAGGGCAAAAGTCAAAAATCAAAAACCCGATAGCCTTCTTCCTTTTGTACTCTTTGTGGATCAACTAAATCCAGTAGCCCCTTAGCACTGCATGCTGAGGGGCTTTTTTATCAGTTAATCGGTATACTCTTTTGGATAGTACTCAATCCATTGGCTCAAATTATGAGGTAACTGATTGTGATCAATTGGAAATTGTTGATCAACCGATGCCAAAAGATAGAACAGGAAATTTATGCGTTTATGGTGTTGATATTCAGCATAATTGCTATTGATAAAACATAATTCAAAGGCTAAATTCTTCTGATTTACCATAATTGAGCCAAGTCCAATACATTCTAGTTCAGGGTCAGATGCATAGGGATGTGTAAGGATGGCTAACAACGTTTTATGCACAGCTTGGAGTTGGGTTTTGACCAATGCTGGCACAAAATCAACCGCAACTTGAAGGATGTAGTGCTCATTGCTAAGTGCTGCGGTTAGAAATGACTGCGACATATGATATTCCCTTATTAAGGTAAGCGCCCACACAGTAACGATTGAATTGGCAAAGCGCGGTGCTGATAGCTAAACCCAGTCAAATATTGATCTGCTGCAACGCTATTTTGGGCCGCCGTGCAGGCTGCTTGTAGATCGGCAGTTTGTTGATGGATTGACATAAATGCTGCTGCCCATTGTTTATCATCAGCATCACTCTGTTGGGTTTGGGCATAAAAGGCTTGGGCAGTTGCTTCATCGCCTGCTAATAAGGCTGTGTATAACGTTTGAAAGCGGGCGATTGCGCTAGTCAACTCAAGCTCGTTGCCCTCGATGCCAATTGCTGGATAGGGTGCTTGAGCATTGGCCGCAGCAATGAATAATATTTGAGCTAATGCATAATCATCATTTTCCAAGGCTGCAAATCCATCAAGCAACAGCCAATAGGGATGTTGCGAATCAATTGGGTCGGGCGTGATTGAGCTAAGCGTATAGCGCTCGCCATCCCAAGCATAAATTTCGGTTTGCTTGCGCTGAATGCCCGCGCCATCTGAGCCAACTTTGCCACGGTTAATGATTAATTCGAACGTGCCATCAGCGTTGAGATCGGCCCAATTCATGGTTGGATTGGTTGCGCTCAGATCTAAAATTGAATGAAACTTCGCTGCTTGCCACTGCACAATATTAATCGATTCGGAGCATGTATGTGCCCCACATCCAGCATTGTGCACAACAATTTCTGGTTTGCCATCATTCGTCAGATCACGCACCAGCCAAATCCGATAGCCATTGGCTTGATCAGTTAATAATGTCCAGTTCGGTTGATAAACTCCATTCGCATCAAGAGTTAAAAGGATGAGCACTGGTGGATAGCCAGCAGGCAGCGTAATTAGAATTTCGGCCTGGGCATCATTATTCAAATCAACAGTGCGATATTGTTGGCCAATGATTTTAGCTGCGTTGGTTGATTGATGTTGTTCTGCCCATGCATTTAATAGCGCGTCCAATTGCTCGCGATTGCTTGGTTGCGCATTGACAAAATCGGTCAGCAGATCGACATATTCGGTTACCGAAACTGGCGCTGTTGGTGGCAGCGGCCAGTCGCTCGGCAAGGTTGTTGGCATTGGGGTTGCGTAGCTTGCTTGAATATAAGGAGTTGAGGTCGGCCAAGCGGTTGGGTATATACGCTCTGTTGGTTGGGTGGTCGGGCTACTATTGTTGGCATTCGAAAGAGCTGTTTGGTTGGATGTACAGCCCACGAGCATCCCCACAATTCCAATAATTGCCCCCAGCTTGTTGCTTGAAAACCTTTTCATTGATCAATTCTCTCCTGTTAACCGCACCCAACTGAAAGGGATCGGCATATGCAATGTTTGCATCCGTTGATAGAGATCGCTTTGGCGAAACATAGCCACCCAAGCACTTGCAAAATCCCAAGGAGCTGTTAAGTGTTGATTTTGGATGTCTGTTTGATACGATTGAGCGCTAAAATGCTCATAGAGCTTGCTATATTCCTGCATACGCTGAATTGCAAGCTTGCTGCGTTCCTCAACTGTACCATCAGGCTGGCGAATATAGTGTATGTAGGCATCAGACCATGATCGGCGTTCGATCGAAGCAAAAGCATTATCACGCAGCCAAATCGAGAAGGTTGGGGCAAGTTGACTGCATTCTGCCGGAGTAGTTTCATCGCCTGAAATAACGCAAAAAACCGCTGGATCATCACCATCATCACGCCGAAGATAATAGATAACGTAGCCATCATGTTGGGTAAATGGCAGCATCAACGGGTCGTCTAACCAGGGGATTGAGCCTTCAGCAATCAAATCTTGAATGACTTCAAACGTTTCATCAAAATGATCGATGGCCGCATAATCGCCATCAAACCAACTGTGGGTGTTGGTATTGCCAAAAGTGTGCAAAAAGGCGCGATAACAGGCTGGCAACTGATAGCCACGGCGTTGTTCCAGCGCGCTGAGCGTTGCTTCATCAACCCCTGCAACAGTCGCAACCACCTTTGTTTGCGCCACAAAACGCGCCAGTTCATGCATATAGGTTGTGTGCATATGAGATTCTCCCAATCTCTCGATGGAGCGAGATCATCAATTATAAAGGCAAAAACCAAAAGAATGAAGTCAGAAGTCAGAAGTCAAAACCTGAATTTCATAGCTAAAAGCCCCTCTCTTTTCGCGTCCTTCGCGTCCTTCGCGGTTCTGAGCCTTCGTGCGCCTTCGTGCGCTTCGTGGATCAGGAATGTGGCATTTGACACGCTTCAAGAATGCTGCTATACTACGCGAGTTGTCGAAACGAACTGAAACGAATGACAGCACGATGTTTGCTCAACATCACACATTTGACGAACTGCTCCGCTCCGATGGCCATCTGGCATCAGCGGATTTTTTATCGCCAAAATTGCACCTTTCCAACTGATGGGTGCTGCGTCCGCAGC
>NZ_LGKP01000011.1 GCF_001306135.1 Herpetosiphon geysericola
TGGGCGGGTGGTGTGGTAGAATGCATGGGGAACCTCGTGCTGCTGGTTGGGTGATTGCTTCCAGCATACCACGAGGTTCTTTGTATGCCTATCCCTAAGCCTGTCAGAGCTTAAGTTACCACCTATGCCCCTTGCCCCTGATCCTCGATCTCCAATCCCGTATGTTCTTTGCTCTATGCTCTTTCTATGCTTTACATTTAAGCTTTGCTCGTATATAGTACTAGCACAAATGTTTGTATTTGGGGGATGGAATGAGTACAACTGCCAACGCTACGTTTAGTGTGGTGCAATGGGACGAAAAGCCGTATCACGAGCAAGCAGGCGAGGGCAAAACCACGCGCGCGCACGTCATCTATCGCTATGAAGGCGATTTAGTCGGCGAAAGTACGGTCGAATATTTAATGCACTATCCAGAAGCTGGCGATGCAACCTATGTTGGCTTGCAGCGCTTCGTTGGCACGCTGGCTGGCAAAACTGGTAGTTTTGTCTTGAAACATAATGGCACTGCCAACCAAACTGATATTTCCGATAGCATCGAAGTGGTGGCTGGCTCGGCAACTGGCGAATTGGCAGGCTTGCGCGGTAGCGGCAAAATTGCGCTCAGTGGCCATGCAGAAAGCTATCCTTTTGTGTTTGAATACGAGTTTGTTTAAGTGCTGAAACCTTCGCCACCAAGCCTGCGTACTATGGGCTAGAAGGATTGAGGTTCGAGCATCAGCATTGCCTTGGCTAGTTCTTTTGGCAAGGCGAAAGGAACAAAAGGTCATGGATTGTTCAGCATGTGGCCGTCACAACGAAACAGCAGCGGTATTTTGTATCTATTGTGGTTTTCGGCTTGAAACCGTTAATCAGGCCAAGCCATTTCAGCCTGCGCTTGGCAAGACAATAGATTTACGCCGTGAGTCTGGGCCTGCTGTCCAATCGATTCCTGCTATGCCCAAACTTGAGCCTGTTGTGCCACCGGTGGCCGCTGCCCAGCCAATTGCCCCAGTTGCTCGACCCAGCAAGCAAACAAACGATGGGCTGATGCTGATTGGGATTGTCCTGCTTGCGCTGGTCTTCTTTAGCAATATCGCTATTCCAACGTGGGCAGTGATTATGATGGCGATTGGCGTGCTTTCACTGCGCAATTCCCGCCAGACTGCGGTATGGATGATTGGGATTCCAATTCTCGTAATAACTAATTGGTGGTGGGCAATTGTGTTTCTGATCATGTTCAGCAACGATAAATCAAAAGGTTGCGGCATGAAACATTCATATAAGCATTAATCAATAAAATCTGCGCTATTAAACAATGGCTCTGCTGCATTGCAGGGCTATTGTTTTTTAAGTGGCTGCGATCTATACTCGCTAGGTTTTGCTAGGTTCGCTAGTGCATTTTGGAGGAGTAAACCATGGCCCAATATTTGTATGGGGATCGCATTGCAGCCCAAGGGCGTTTGATGCTTGGTTGTTCAGCAACCCTATTTGATGCCACCCGCAGTAAGCTTCTGCTAACGCGCCGCACCGATAATGGCCGCTGGTGCTTGCCTGGCGGCGCATTTGATCCTGGCGAGTCGGTGAGCGAAGCCTGTGTGCGCGAGGTTTTTGAGGAAACTGGCTTGATTGTCGAAGTTGTGCGTTTGTTGGGCGTGTATAGCAATCCCCATCGCATGATTCGCTACGCCGACGGCAATCAATATCACATCGTGAGCCTTAATTTTGAAGTTGCTTTGGTTGGCGGTGAGCTTGGGCTAAGCAACGAAACCACCGAAGTTGGTTATTTCAGCGAGGCCGAAATTGCGACGATGGACATAATTGATCCTCATGCTGAGCGGCTGGCAACAATTTGGGCCAACGAGCCAGGCATTACAATTGCCTAATATATGCAAAAAAGCCCCTCGCCCAAGCTTGGACGAGGGGTTGAGGCGAGCAAAATAGCTTATTGCCCAACTTGTTTATGAATACCTTCGCCTAATTCTTCGATAAATTTGCGATTGAAGGCTGGAATATCGTTTGGATTGCGACTTGTGACCAAGCCATTATCGACCACAACTTCGCGATCAACCCATTCGGCCCCAGCGTTTTTGAGGTCGCTTTGTAAGGTTGGATACGAAGTCATTAAGCGGCCTTTGACAAGTCCTGCATCAATCAGCGTCCATGGGCCATGGCAAATTGCGGCAATTGGTTTGCCTGCCTCAGCGATAGCGCGCACAAAATTTAAAACATGCTCTTCACGGCGTAATGTATCGGGGTTCATCAGGCCACCAGGCAAAAGTAGCCCATCGTAATCGGCGGGGTTTACTTGCTCAAGGGTATGATCAACGCTGACTTCGCTGCCCCAATCTTTACCCTTCCAGCCGCGAATCGCGCCAGCCTTGAGTGAAATCACATGGGTTTCAGCGCCAGCTTGTTCGAGCGCTGCTTTTGGTTCTTCTAGCTCACTTTGCTCAAAACCATGGGTTGCAATAATTGCTACGCGTTTGCCTTTTAAGTGATGACTCATTATGCATACCTCCTGTTACACCTTTGTTTTATGCAATCACAGAAGGCAAGATTCAGGCCACAGGTGGCTAAGTCGGCCTCGATCAAGCCAGATCGAGGCCGACAGTGGTTATTTGTTGGGGGCTGCGGGCACGCTGCTTGGTGGTTGCTTGCGGAAAAATTTTGCAGCTGCCAAGAAGACTTTCGGGGTAAATAAACTTGCTGCTGAGCCAATCATATGAATTGCACCAACCATGGCGTTGGTCGCGGCGCGATTGCCTGCTGCTGCCATGTTCACCTTGTCGCTATACCATTGCAGCACCCGAATTGGCAACAGCGGCTTATAGGTCGGTGTGTCAGCTAAACGTGAATCTTCGCTAATCGTGGTAATCCAGCCTGATTTGTTGCGGCGAGCCAAGGCTTTTTGAAAGCCCAAAGCCCATGGTGCGCTGCCAACGCCTTCACGTTGCAGCCATGTGGCCAAGAGTTGGGCGCTGAGGGTCGTGTTGGTAATGCCTTGGCCATAAATTGGATTCAAGGCACACACGCTATCGGCAATGGCAATTAATCCGGCGGGCATGACTGGCAGTTGTTCGTAGTGCAGCCAGCGATTTTCGGTTTTGGCGTAGCCATAGACTTGGCTGGCTGGCGTGAATTTTTGGGTTATTTCGGCCACGAGCGGGGTACGCATGCGTGCCAGCCAAGCCTCGAACTCGGCGTTATCGGTTGGTGGCCGTTGGCTGCCGACGCCGCCGATCGTCAGCAACCATTGGTCGTTTTCAACTTTGAGAAAGGTTGCGCCATGGCGAATATGCGGCGGCATGGGCATGACAAACAGCGCTGGCCAGCCTTGCCAATCGGTGGGAGCAGTGTACATGCGGGTGGCATAGCCAACATCCGACTTATAAATCGTCTCTTTGACGCGGCCAAATTGATGCTGTTCGAGCCATTCGGGCAGTTTCGATGGCCGACCTGCTGCATCGACCACCAAATTAGCTGCAACCTCGCGCTGCTCGCCAGTATCGCGATTGCGCACCTGCACGCCAACAACTTGCCGCCCATGAAACAGCAAATCGGTCACGTCTTGGCGGGTCTGAATTTCAATGTTGGCAATTTGACGAATGCGGCCCAAAATTGCCGCATCGAACAATGGGCGAGTGGCGATAATGCTGCGATAGTTTGATGGCTGTGGCTCGGCCCAACCAGCGGCAAATAAATAGCGGCAATCGTTCATGAGATCAAGCTCGTTGCCGCCGAGTGCCTTCATATCGTCGCGCAGGTTGGGGAACAGCTTTTCTAGCTCTAGCAGCCCGCGCATGAGCAACAAGTGCAATTGACGGCCTTGCGGCACGCCAGCCCGAAATTGCACGCCGTCTGGCAAACTATCGCGCTCCAAAATGGTTACTTTGCTATAGACGTCGCTCAACACCCGCGCGCTGAGCAAGCCGCCGATGCTGGCTCCAATCACAATCGCATGGTCACGTCTCACAACACACCTCCCACAAGCTAGAATGCTCGACTTCTATTCTAGGAGTATAACAAAGCTACGGGTGTTTGCCTATGCTTAAATGTTGCGCTGCAAGGGCAAATTTGGCACCAATGTGGAGGCTTTTGGGCGAATTTTGCTCATCAACACTGGAATAAAGACCCGGGGATGAAACAGTGCCATAGGATTGCCGATCATATGCACCATTTTGATGAATTCGCTAAATACAACGTTGCTCGACACGCTGGCTTGGTTGATTTGCTCAAAGTAGGGCGCCAAAAATTTGCTCGCTAAGGGGCGCTTGAAATTTGGATCATAGCGGGCATCCTCGCCGCTGGCCATTTCCCAGGCAAACTGATTGTTTTTTGCCAAATCGCGCTGAAAGCGTTGGCCCCACGCTGCCGAGCCACGATCTTGCTCTTTGAGCTTTTGGCCAAGCAAAATTGCCCCAAGCGTGGCGGTGCTAATGCCTTGACCATAAATGGGATTGAAGGCGCAAACCGCATCGCCCAAGGCCACCACACCTGCTGGCAATTGCATGCGCTCGTAATGGCGTTGGCGATTTTCGGTGCGCGCATAGCCACTGGTTGGGCTGAGTGGCTGCGCTTGGCTGAGCAAATCGGCCAAAATTGGCGAGGGTAATTCGCGTAGCCATTGCATAAAGCCAGCTTCATCGGTTGGTGGTTTGGCATGATTAACGCCACCGCCAGTCACAATCCAACGATTGCCCTCTACTTCGAGCAAAATCGCGCCTTTGGGTGCGCTTGGCGGCTGTTGCATCACAAACAAGCCTTTCCATTCGTTCCAGCCGTCGGGCTTGGCATAGATGCGTGAGGTATAGCTGAGTTTGGCATCGAGCACAGTTTCACTGATAACGCCACATCCAAGCTCGGCTAGCCATGTGGCTAATTTGGAGCTGCGCCCGCTGGCATCAACCACTAAATCGGCGTATAAACTCGTTTCGCTGCCAGTTTGACGATTGCGCGCTTGCACACCCTGAATATGCCGCCGATTGCCAATTAGATTGATCGCATCGTGTTGGGCAAAAAACTGAATCTTGGGGTTTTGCAACAAGCGGCGGCGAATTGCCCAATCGAATAACGGGCGGGTAGCTGAGAGGGTTTTTAATTCGGTTGGCTGTGGGGTTGTCCAGCCATTTTTGAGATAGTAGTGGCAATCGTTGACGATATCAAACGCTTGGGCACCAAGATCTTGGAGTTCTTGCTGAATGCCGGGAAACATAATTTCCAGCTCGCGCGCGCCACGAATTAAGAGCAGGTGAACATGACGACCTTGGGGCACGCCCGCCCGGAAATCGCTGCCCTCAGGCAAATTATCACGTTCAAGCACGCTCACACGGCTGTAATGGTGCGATAAAATATGCGCCGTAACTAATCCGCTGATGCTCGATCCAATAACAATTGCGTGATCTTGCAGCATTGTAGAACTCCTTGGTTATCTGTTGTTGATCGTATTGTCGCTGGTGTGGCATTGGTGGGGTCGCTGCTGAATGGCGGGAGCATTGGTGCAATATTGTGGTGCGAGCTTAGTCATTTCATGCAGCAACCAAAATTTTGATTGCTGCATAGTAGCATACATAATTTGTTTTGTACGGCTTTTTTTTAGGCTAGAAAGGCTTGGTTAAGTAGGTCATTTGGACACTCTAGTTGGGGGATTTGTTGGAATTTATTAGCATAGAGGCTGGTGCGCAGTTGTTCACCAAGCGCTGCATAGCTGATTTGGGGCTGTGTGCTTAGAATCGTGTTCAAGAAGAAGCTCATTGCACCGTGGTAAGTTCCACCAAAGTTGGCATCGGCGGCAACTTGCTCTGCTTTACATGCAGCAAGTAGCACCAAATTCTCGTGCTGTGGGCGTTGGCCAAAACGCTGTTTCTGCAACGAACCAATCAATTCGCCAGCAAACTTGGCAATTTCAGCAGGGTCGCTGGTGCGTGGCTGAAGATCGCGAAGTTGCTGGCTGACGCTAGCAACCTGGTTTTGTTGATAGGCAGCTTTTTTGGCGCGAATTTCGGCGTAGACCTCGTTGGCTGGGGTTAATGTGCGATAGCGAATATCAGCAAACGGATCTTTGCTAATCGTGCCCGAATGGCAGCAATCCATCAGCAAAATGAGCCGCGTTGTGCCCAAAAACCCTTGATACAGTTCAGCCAAATGATCGTCGGTCAGCACGCCAGCGCTCGTATAATCGATTGGGGCCAGGCATTCATCGGCGCCATCTGGTTCGTCGCCATTTTCATCTGGTTGGAGTAAGCCATGGCCGGCATAGTGAAAGATCCGCACTTCTGGTTGTCCGTCGTTAAGCGGTTCGGCCAGCCAGCGCAGATTTTCGATGATTGCTTGGCGGGTGGCCGCTGTATCGGCGACGAGCCGCAATTGATCGTCGGCGACACCATGCTGGGTTTTGAGCAGTTCGCGCACCGCAGTTACATCGTTGACACAACCCTTGAGTGGCCGCTCGCTATATGTATTGATGCCCACAAATAAGCCACGCATACCCATGCTGCACGCTCCTCAGATAGTTATTTGGCTAGTACAGTAGTTGTCTGCGCGTGCCATGTCAAGCCCAATCTAAAACTCAGGATTATGGCTCAAACATAGGGTTAGCCAACAGGGCTGGGTGATAATTGGCAAAAACGTGAGCAATTCGCTGGCCCATGGATCAATGCTATCAATTTCGTAGCGCAGGCTTTGATAGCCATTGTGCTGGGCGAACTGCATGGTTTTTTGTAATAGTACGCGAATGATCGCTGCTTGCTGAACGCTATACCCATTGGCAACTCCAATTAAACCTTGTTCGAGGGTTTGGGCAGCTGTTGAATGATAGATACAATTGAAGCCGACAAGCTGATCTGCGGTATACAGCACAAATGATGCTGCTGCATGAATGTCGGTCAAGAACGCGGTTTGGGCTTCGCTGGTTGTTTGGGTGGCTGGGTTATAGCTATGGGTGGCCTGATAACAGCTATTGATTAACTTGAGCAATGGTTCTGGTTGATTGCTGCTTAAATAGGCTTCAAACGAAGCAATTGTTAAATCCTGCGCTGGCTCAAGCTGGGGAATTTCAATGTCTAGCAGCGAAAACTCACCAAGGTAGGTTTGTTTAATAATCTGAAAGCCTTGCGCATGCAAAAAATTCAGTGTCTGTTGGGCATGGCTCCATGTGGCGGTTTGCAGGGTGCGGCCTTGAATAATGCTGGTTTGAGCGATTAACTGGGCATAGAGTAGCTGGTCGATGGCTGCCTGTTGATAGGCAGGCTGAACGTGAATGCCAATATAACAATGCTGGGGATGAAAGCGGTTATTCCAGAGGCTGCCAACACCAATCAGCTGCTCTTGATGCCAGGCACAAAGCGTTAGTTCGCTTTGCTCACCAATTCGATAATAGCCAATTGTGTCGATATCATCGGGCCAACACTGTTGCATCAGCTGGTCGATGGCTGCTTGTTGTTGTTGATCGTACACTCGAATCGATAGTGGATCGGGCGTGATTGCCATGGATTTGCTCCTGATAATGTTTAGTCGTTGCCGATTAAACCACATTTAGCAGCATGGGCGCTGAGCAAATCCCGCCCCAAACTGTTTGGATAGAAGCGCTCGTTGCGACATGCAAAACCAAGATAATCAGGTACAATAGGCGCAGACGGGAGCAAAGAACCTAGCTGTTCTTTGCTCCCCTTTTGCGAACAATGGAGGACAAACGGCGTGAGCGCAGAGCAACGACCAATTGTGATTGGGGTCGCTGGTGGAACTGGATCGGGCAAAACCACAGTTTCGCAGGCAATTCTTAGTCGCGTCGGGCCATCACGAATTGCATTTTTACAACATGATTCCTATTACCGTGATTTTGCTGAGCTTTCGTTTGAAGAGCGGCTACGGGTCAATTTTGATCATCCTGATTCACTGGATAGCAATTTGCTGGCGCAGCATGTTGAAGCCCTATGCAACGGCCAAACCATCGAAGTGCCGATCTACGATTTTACCCGTTATGCGCGGCGGCCTGAAGTGATGCATGTGCAGCCACGGCCAGTGATTTTGGTCGAAGGCATTTTGATTTTTGCTGAAGCTGTGCTACGCCAATGCATGGATGTGAAAATCTATGTTGATGCAGATGCAGATTTGCGCTTTATTCGGCGGCTCAAACGCGATATTGCCGAACGGGGCCGCTCGATCGAATCGGTGATTGAACAATATACCAACACCGTGCGACCAATGCACCTTGAGTTTGTCGAGCCAACCAAGCGCTATGCTGATATTATTATTCCGCGTGGCGGCCTCAATGCCATCGCCATCGATATGGTGATTGCCCGCGTTGAGTATTTGCTGGCCGAGAGCGAAAAAATAAGTATGCAGGATGAGCATAGAGAACATAGAACATAGAACATAGAACATAGGGGTCAGTGATCGGGTGTTAGGGGTCGGGTGTTAGGGGTCGGGGATCGGGTGTCAGGATTTAAATGCAGAGGCGCAGAGGAAATATGGCTATGGGCTTTTGGCTATCGGAACATTATTCGTGCAATTCGTGCAATTCGTGGAATTCGTGGCTAAAATAATCTTCGCGGCCTTCGCGGTTTCAACCCTTCGTGGATTACTCGATTCCTGACAACCGATTCCCAGCCCGCATTATATACGGAGGAAATTGCATGCAGCGCCGACGATTGATGATTATTGCAACTAGCCTGACGCTGCTTTCGGCGAGCGTTGGCTTGAGTTTGGCTCGGACGAATAGCTTGTTGGATGACCCTGATTGTAGCATCAGCGATTGTACATTCTTGCCATTAATTTTGAACAATGCGAGTGCGATTACGACCTTGCCAAGCGCTACGCCAACCGCATTGAGCGTAACAGTTTCGCCAACCGCTGAGCCAAGCCTAACGGCGACGGATACTCCGCTACCAACCAACTCGCCAACCGATGTTGCAACGCCAACCAATATTCCAACCATCAGCGCAACTGCGACCGCAACTGCAACCGCGACCGATCTTCCAACTGCAACCAGCGTTCCCACCAACACGCCAACTGACGCGCCAACTGCAACTACAATTCCCACCAACACGCCAACCGATGTACCAACCGCAACTACAATTCCCACCAACACGCCAACGGAAACGAGTACGCCGACCAATACCAACACACCGACGAATACGCCAACCAATACCGCCACCGCCACCAGTACAATCACAGCTACGCCGCGACCACCAACAACCACGCCAACCACGATTGTCGGCACGGCCACGCCAACCACGCCCGCCAACTTCACGCGGATTGTTTGGTCGACTGCGGTGCCAACGCCGTTTAGTTATCCATTTGGTGCAGTCGAAGCCCAAGGTGCGGTTGTCGGCGGCAAACTGTATGTCTTTGGTGGTTTCGGCCAGCCTGGCTTATCTGGCGATACGCCCTCGCGCTTGTCGAATGTCTATGATCCTGTTGCTAATACTTGGACGGCGATTGCGCCCTTGGAGCGTGGCCTGACTCACGTTGGCACGGCGACCGATGGCCAGAAAATCTTCTTTGTTGGGGGCTATATCGAGGATTTTGATGGTGTTGGCCAAATTTTTGGCTCGCGGGTTTCGCGCTATTACGATACCGCCACCAATAGCTACACCAACTTGCCAGTAATTCCAATCCAACGTGCCGCTGGCCAACTGTATTATTTGGAGCGCAAGTTGCACTATGTTGGCGGAACCTACTACAAGCAGGCTGATGTTGGCACCCACTTTGTGCTCGATTTGAACAATTTGGCGACTGGCTGGGTAACCCAAACCAACCAAATAACCTATGCCGAATTGCCCAACCCGCGCCAGCATGCTGGCGGCGTGGTGCTTGATGGCAAGCTCTATTATATTGGCGGCCAACATGGCCACGACGGTAGCTTAACCGTCGATAACGATGTGCATCGCTATGATCCTGCAACGAATGCGTGGGAGCAATTGGCCGATATTCCTTTGGCCTTAAACCACATTAGCCACTCGACGCTGGTGCTTGGCGGCAAGATTTTCGTCTTTGCAGGCCAGACAACCAATGGTACAAAACATAACACGATTTATGTGTACGATCCGGCGACCAATACGTGGGCACAAATGCCTAACAACTTGCCAGCAACCCGCTATTCGGGCATTATTGGCGAGATTAATGGCACACTCTATTTCACGACTGGCGGCGGCACCACCAGCTATCGTGGAATTCCCACACCCTAAATTCTTTTGTCAGGGCGTTGGTCGAAACTGCGACCAACGCAAACGCTATGAGCATCAACATCTATCCAATTCCGCGTGTGCTTACAACCAATCCCTACCTTGATTTGTTGTATGCGCCATTTACAGCGTGGCCTGAGCTACGGATCGTGCGCCAGCCGTTTGCCCAAAGCTTGCGGGCTGGCTTGCTACAGCGCGATCAACGGGTTTTGCATTGGCATTTTTTCGATGAATTAACTCAGCGTCCGCGCCAAAGTGCAACTGCTTTGCGCAGTATAAGCTTTATTGCGCTGTTGCGTTTGCTCCACGTGCGTGGCGCAAAACTGGTTTGGACAGCACATAACGTAGAGCCACACGAATTGCGCCATCCTGCTTGGGCTACGCGATGTTACCGGGCGATGGCGCAGGCCGCAGGCCAGATTATTGTCCATTCACAAGCAGCAGCCCAATTAATTGACCAACGCTACCAGGTTGCAACAAAAACGACAGTGATTGCCCATGGTTCGTATATTGGCGTCTATGGTGAGCGTTTGGAACAAGCGTTTGCCCGCCAGCAATTGGGGCTTGCAGCAGAAGGATTTTTGGCGCTTAATTTGGGCACATTGCGCCCCTACAAAGGCGTCGAATTGTTGATCGAAGCTTGGACTGCTGAGCTTGGCCAATTGGAGATCGTCGGAGCGGTCAAAGATCCGTTATATGTTCAGCAATTACAACAGCTTGCAAGTGCGCCAACGATTACTATTCGCCCACAGTTTATCGCTGATCAGCTGTTGCCTGCATGGTTTGCGGCGGCGGATGTGGTGGTCTTGCCATATCGCAAAACATTAACCTCGGGCATGTTATTGGCGGCGCTGTCCTATGCTCGGCCCGTGGTTGCTCCCGATTTGCCGCCAGTGCGCGAGTTGATCCGCGAAGGTGAGAATGGCTTTTTGTTTGAGCCAAATAATGTAGCGAGTTTACGATCCGCCTTGCAACGCGCCGCCGCCCATCCCAATCGTCAAGCCTTGCACCAAAACGCCTTACAAACGGTTCAACATTTGGAATGGGCACAGCTTGCGGCGCAAACTGCTAACGTGTATCGGCGTTTATTTGAGAAGAATTCATGATTTCAGGCCAAATTTCGATTATTATTGTGAGCTACAACAGCGCCGAATTGCTCCCAGCCTGTTTTGCTAGCCTCGCCACCACCAACGACGCCAACTATCAATTAATCGTCGTCGATAATGCGTCGAGCGATGGTTCGGCTGAACTGGTGCGCCAAGATTATCCTCATGTAACAGTCATTGCTAATGAACATAATCATGGCTTTGGCGCGGCATGCAACCAAGGCATGGAAGTCGCAACTGGCGAATATTTTGTATTTTTCAATCCCGACGTGCAAATAACTCCCAACTGGCTGACAATGTTACGCCAGCATCTGCACGAACATCCACAGGCAGCGATTATCTGCCCAACCACGTTGTACCCCAACCAAGCGCCGCCAACTCGCCAAGGCGTGGCGCTTACGGCGGCGGTTCCTGGTTGTGCGTTGTTGTTGCGGCGGAGCGCATGGCAAGCAATTGGCGGCTTTGATCCAACGATTTTTCTCTATTGGGAAGATACTGAGCTGTGCTGGCGGGCGTGGTTGTTGGGTTGGCAGGTGCTAGAAGATTTCGAGGCGCTGGTGGTGCACGAACGTGGGGGCAGCGGCGGCGGCCAGCGTTGGTTGGTCGAGAGCAGCAAAAATGGTTTGTATAGCTACCTGAAGTTGCGGCCATGGTCGGCAGTTTTTGGCTATAGCGTGCGCATGCTGGCCAAAACCGTGCTTGTGAGCCTGCGCCAGCGCAACGTAGCAATGTTGACTGTTTGGACGTGGCATCTGAAGCATCTCAAGCAGACGCTTGCAACCCGCCGCGCAATTCAAGCCCAAGTCACTGCCGATCGCAACGCGGTCGAGCGGTTGATCAAACAGCACCTAGCGCGTGGCAAACGGGAACGGAATGCAAGGATGAAGGATGAGGGATGAAATCAGAAAGAACATAGAGCATAGAGCAAAGAACATAGAATATTGGGGCTGGGGATTGGGGGATCGGGCTAACGGACAATTTTTCGTGGAATTCGTGCAATTCGTGGCCTAAACCTTAACTTCGCGTCCTTCGCGCTCTTTGTGGTTCCTATCCCTTCGTGCTCCTTCGTGGATCAATATCTCCGATCCCTTCAGGCTTGCGATAATGGTACAATAGCTGCGGGCGCAAGCCCTTCTGAATGTTTATAACCATGGTGCTGACAACCTATGTCCACAATATTGCTGGTAGAAGATGAAGCCCTGCTCGCCGATACGCTGCGTTACAACCTCGAACGTGAAGGCTATACCGTGCTTTCTGCTTCCGATGGGGTTACTGGGCTTGATTTGGCTCGCGCCGAACAGCCCGATTTGTTGATTTTAGATGTGATGCTGCCTAAGCTCGATGGCTTTTCAGTCTGTCGAATTTTGCGCCGCGAAACCAATATTCCAATTATGATGCTGACCGCCCGCCAAGATGAAGTCGATCGGATTGCTGGCTTGGAATTGGGCGCTGATGATTATGTGATTAAGCCATTTAGTCTTGGCGAATTACTAGCCCGCGTGCGGGCAATCTTGCGCCGAACCGATCGCCAACCAACGGGCGTTGAACGCGAATTGCTCACCGCCGCCAATCTCAAAGTGGATACTGGCAGCCGCCGTGTGTTTCGCGATACCAACGAAATTACCCTTGCCCAAAAGGAATTTGATTTGCTGGTCTGCTTGATGCGCAACCGTGGCATGGCGCTCTCGCGCGATTTGCTGCTCGAACGGGTTTGGGGCTACGATTTTCCAGGCGATTCGCGCACGGTTGATGTGCATGTGCGTTGGTTACGCGAAAAAGTCGAGCTTGACCCAAGCAACCCAATTTATATCCAAACAGTGCGCGGGATTGGCTATCGCTTCAATGATCAACTGAGTCGTAGCGAGCGCAAAAACTAATGATCTGGATTGTGTTGTTGGCGGTGACGACGATCATCGCGCTGATTTGGGGCTGGCGTGGGCAACGCAATTTGCGCCGCGAGCTGGCCTATTTACGCAATCGGCCTGTGGTTGCGCCGCCGCCACCAGCCGATCCATTTAACCAATTGTTTCGCACGCTCAGCGCCGCGCTCGATGCAGGCGTGATTGTCGTCAATGATGGCCGTACCATTCGTTATTGTAACGATGTTGCGGCCAAATTATTTGGGGTCAGTGCCAACGCCGTGCTCAACCATAGCGTTATCACCTTGGTGCGCGATTATCAGGCCGATACGATGATCGAGCAATCGATTCGCCGCCGCGACCCACAACAAGTTACCTTGCAACCAGTGCTTTCCAACCGCACAATTCGGATTTGGTGTGAGCCAATGCCCGAAAGTGGTGCGCTCATTTTGGCCCGCGATTTGACCCAACTCAGCTTGTTGGAGCGCGCGCGCCGTGATTTGGTGGCGAATGTATCGCACGAATTGCGCACCCCACTAGCTTCAATTAAGCTTTTGGTCGAAACCTTGGCAACCCAGCCGCCACCAGAGTTGGCCCAACGTATGCTTGGTCAAGTTGATACCGAGCTTGACGCGGTGATGCAGTTGGTCGATGAATTGCACGAACTTTCGCAAATTGAGTCTGGGCGCACGGCCTTGCAATTGCAGCCAACCGCAGTCAGCACAATTGTTGAGCGAGCACATGATCGGATTCAGCCCCAAGCCAAGCGTAAAGATCTGCGGGTTGTGGTGAGGGTTGCTCCGGATTTACCCGAAGTTTATGTTGATCGCGACCGAATTAGCCAAGTGTTGCTCAATTTGCTGCATAATGCGGTCAAATGGACTGATGCTGGTGGCACAATTACGATTGAAGCAGGCTTGCGTTCGCGGGCTGAACTCGGCCATTATCTTAGCCGCATGTTGGAGCCAAGCAATCGCTGGGTGATTATGGCGATTCACGATACTGGCGCGGGAATTCCTGCCGAGGCGATTCCGCGAATTTTTGAGCGTTTCTACAAAGTTGATCGGGCGCGAACTCGTGGGGTTGGTGGCACAGGCTTGGGCTTAGCCATCGTCAAACACTTGGTCGAAGGCCATGGTGGCGTGGTCTGGGTTGCCAGCAGCGAAGGCCGTGGCAGCAACTTTACGGTAGCACTGCCCGTCGTCGAAGATGAATAATTGTGTGATTTGAGGGAAATCATGACCGCGTTGAATGTGCAAACATGGGCCGAACAGTTACGCAACCAAGTTGGCCAAGTGGTGGTAGGCAAGCAAAATAGCGTCGATTTATTGCTAACAGCGCTTTTGTGTGAAGGCCATGTGCTGCTGGAAGATGTGCCAGGCGTTGGCAAAACAACCTTGATTCGGGCGCTGGCCCAAAGCCTTGATTGCCAATTTCGGCGGGTGCAATTTACCCCCGACCTCTTGCCAAGCGATGTGACGGGTCTGAATTTCTACAATCAAAAATTGAGCGAATTTCAGTTTCGGTCTGGGCCGCTGTTTGCCAATATTGTGCTGGCCGATGAAATTAATCGCGCTACGCCACGCACCCAATCGGCGTTGCTCGAAGCCATGGCCGAAGCCACGATCACGATTGATGGCGAAACCCATCAATTAACCCGCCCATTTTTGGTGCTGGCAACCCAAAATCCAATTGAGCTTGAAGGCACGTTTCCCTTGCCCGAAGCCCAACTCGACCGCTTTTTATTGCGGGTCAATTTGGGCTATCCCAGCGAAGCAGAAGAACATGCGATCATCCAACGCTTTAATCAGGGCGATCCATGGGTTGCCATGCAAGCGGTGAGCAATCAGGCGCAGCTGTTGGAGGCGATTCAGGCAGTGCGCAGCGTGCATCTGAGCGACGCAGTGCGGCAGTATGCAATTGCGATTGTGCGCGCAACCCGTGAGCATTCAGAAATTGAGCTTGGAGCTAGCCCGCGTGGTTCGTTGGCATTGACCCGCGCTGCACAGGCTTGGGCTTTAATTCATGGCCGCGATTTTGTGCTGCCCGATGATGTTAAACAACTGGTGCCGAGTGTTTTGGCCCATCGCCTCATTTTGGGAGCCGAGGCTCGCTTGGCCCAACGCAGCCCAGAGAAAATTTTGGCCGATATTGTCAAAAGCATTGCCACGCCAGTTGAGGAACGGGCATGAAAGGGCGGCGAGCAGGCTTATTTTGCTTAGTTTTGCTCTTGATTATTGGCTTGCTGACCGATGTCATCCTCTTGCCATTGGTTTGTATGCTGGGCATTATGGCGCTCGCAGCAGTAGAATTATGGGAATGGCGCATGTTTCATCGTGTTGAATATCAGCGTGAGCTTGGCCATACTCATCTTTTCCCCGATACCACGACCAGCCTGAGCCTGACCCTGAGCAACCGTAAATTTTTGCCCTTGCCATTCGTCAATTTGCACGATTTAGTGCCTGTTGGGATTCAGATTGAGCAGATCGAAACCCAACCTGCTGCTAGCCCGAATTATCGAATCTTAGCCCGCGCTTTTGGCTTGAGCAGCTACCAACAAGTGACCCGCCAATATACGATTCGCTGCCCACAGCGTGGCTTGCACCGCTTTGGGCCTGCCAATCTGAGCGCTAGCGATCCGCTTGGCCTGAGCATGAGCCGCGCCACAATCAACGATATTGATCGTTTGATTGTCTATCCGCGCTTGCTGAAAGACCCCGAATTGGGGATGCCCTTGCGTGAGCTGTTGGGCACAATTCGCGCCTCACAACGCTTATTAACCGATCCAGTTGTGCCAATTGGGATTCGTGATTATACCCAAAGCGACCCGCTGAAAAGCATTCACTGGACGGCAACTGCGCGCCGCGGCCAATTGCAAACCAGAATTTACGAGCCAGTAACCGCATTAACCGTGATGTGCATTGTTGATATTGAAACGATTGTGCCCGCGTATCTTGGGGTCAATAAATTCCAAGGCGAACGCTTAATTAGTATGGCGGCGACGGTTTGTAGCGCGTTGCACAAAGCTGGGCATGCGGTTGGCTTATGGTCGAATGCGGCCTTGGTCGAAGGCAATACGGCGGTGCATTTGCCACCCAGCCGTAGTCTTAAACAGGCCAGTGCGATTCTCGAAGTGTTGGCGCAACTGTCGCTCTATTCGCGGCTCGAAATTGCCAAGTTTATTGGGCGCGAACAATCGCGCTTGCCTTTAGGTGCAACGGTATTGCTGATTAGCGTTGTCGATACGCCTGCTCATCGCAGCGCATTGACCCGTTTGCGCGAATATGGCTACGCACCGGTATGGCTGTATTTGGGCGAACATGTGCCCAAGGTCGGCGGCATCAAGCTGATTCATAGCTATCAGAGGGAGCCATGATCAATCGTCAAAGCGCCAAATTATTAATGTTGCTCAGTGCCTGCATCGCCTATAGTAGCCTGATGAGCCTTGTGCTCAACAGCTTCGACATTGTTGGCGACAATGCGAGCGCTGTGTGGCGTTGGCCAGTTTTTTGTTTTGGCTTGATTGTCATGGTGAGTGTGCGCCTGCGGTTGCGCCAACGAGGTGCGATTATTGCCACTGCTGGCGCGATTGGGCTGAGCATGCTTGGCTGGCTTTGGTCGCGCACTGAATTCAGTGGTCAAGAATTGGTCTTGAGTGGTTTTGGGGTGAGCTTCTTGATGGCGCGGGCAATCAACGCTGATCAATGGAATCACGATTGGTTGCAACAACTGTTTTGGCGCGGGCTTGGCTTGTTGGTGGCGTTTGTGGCCTTGGGGCCAGTTATGACCCGTGGTGCACTTGAAGAAGCTGGCTTCATTCAGCTGTTCGTTGCCCAAGCCTTGGGCTTTGTCGCTGCATGTTTATTTGCCATGATGCTTGATCAAAGCAACCAAGCAGAGTTGCAAACCCCGCCAATGCTGGGCTGGAGCAGCTTGTTTACCGTGTTGATCATTGGCATTCCGCTGCTGCTTTTTGAGCTTGTCGATGGCCAACGGAGCATTGTAGGGCTGATTTTTAGCACGTTTATTGATGGACTGGTGCTGATTGTTGGGGGCATTAGCGTTGGGTTGTCGTGGCTGGTTGGCTTGCTGATTCCTTCATTCAAGCCTAATCAACGCCCGCCGGAGCAACTGGTGATGCCCGAAGCTGTCGATCCTTCAACGCTTAAACCAGAGGAAACCAGCCAAATAAGTTCGTTGCTTGGCGATCTGCTGACGATTAGCGTGGCCTTGATTGGCGTGCTGATGATTTGCTGGTTGATTTATCGTGTCGTGCGTTGGCTGCGCGACGTTGAAACGCGAGCTGTTGTGCCTGGCGAAGTTGTGATCGAGCAATCGATTTGGTCGTTTGATAGCTTGCGCGAACAGATTTTAGAGCGTTTTCGGCGCAAAAAGCCCTGGAAATTTGGTGCTGACGATCCACAGCGCCAAAAAGTGCGCCGCGTGTATACCAAGTTTTTGGAGCTTGGCGAAGATCAAGGCCAGCCACGAGGCAAGCATCAAACTGCCCACGAATATGGGCATGGCTATGCTCAACGCCAGCCCGATAGCGAGCCAGCAATCGATGAATTAACAGCTATCTATACCCAAGCTCGCTATGCAACCGAGCTTGATCCAGCGGCCTTAGAACGCGCCGAACAGGCCCTCAAAAACATTCAAAAAAACCAAGTTTAGCCTCGCCATTGCACGCTGTGCCATAAGGCAAATTGGTCGGGAATGGTTTGCGGTTTGCTGGTTGCCAACATCATCGATAAGGCGGGATAGCGTTCGAGCCATGTGCCAATCCATGCTGACCAACGCTGTTGCTCGTTGGGCTTGAGTTGGTCCCAACCTTCGATCAATAACAACCATACGCCAGCAGCCAAACCACGTTTAACCACCAATTCGTTGATCGCAAAGCCAAGCTGTTCCATCTGTTGATGCAACAATTGCAAGGGTTGGATTGAGCGGTCTGCTGCTTGCTGAACGCGGTAGAGCAAAGGAACATAGGCGGTTGGTAATTGGGCGCCGCGTGCCCATTGTAAGCAGAGTTGTCGCATCGCCAGCGAGCGTGAACCTGGCTCGATCAAGGCTAGACGGGGAGTTTCACGTAGTGCGTCGCGTAAGGTCATCGATGGGCCACCTTCGACCTGCTGAAATTGCAGTGGCAAGCGTTGCAGATGGGGCAACAACGGCTGCGAGCCAACCAAGGTTTCGCCTTCGAGCAAATGGTGGCGATAGCGCCGAATCTGTCGCCCATCACGCAGGCGAGGCAGGAAGTTAAGTCGAAATGTTGCAAGGGCCATGGCCGTGCCTCCTAAAACGATAGCTGTGCGGTTTAGCCTACGCCTTGGCTTGCACGCATTCAAGCAGTTAAGGTTACAATGCGATGACGGGACGAGACGAAAGGATGAGGGGTGAAGGATGAGGGATGAGGGATGAAGGGCGAGGGATCAGGCTATTGGCTATCGGAACATAATCAACAATAATCTGGGGCTAAAATAATTATTCGTGCAATTCGTGGCGGAAAATTTAACGCAGCGGCGCAGAGCAATGATGGCTATGGGCTAGCGGAAGCATAATCAGGGAAATCTGTGTTAATCTCTGGCGAAAAAACGAAGCCTTCGCGCTCTTCGCGTTCTTCGTGGTTTCTGGCCTTTGTGTCCTTCGTGCTCTTCGTGGATCAAACGTTATTACAATGAGGTAATTGTATGCAGTATATTGCGGCGCTCGACCAAGGCACAACTAGCACCCGCTGTATGGTGTTCGATCATGATGGTAATGTCGTTGGCGTTGATCAACGGGAACATAGCCAAATTTTCCCGCGTCCAGGTTGGGTTGAGCATAATCCAGCAGAGATTTGGCAACGAACCCAAGGCGTGATTGCAGGCGCACTGGCTGCGGCCAACATCGAAAAAGCCGATCTTGCGGCGCTTGGCATTACCAACCAACGCGAGACGACAGTGATTTGGGATCGTCACACGGGCAAGGCGATTCATAATGCCTTGGTTTGGCAAGATACCCGCACCGATCAGCTGGTGCGCCAATTTGCTGCCAACGGCGGCCAAGATCGCTTTCGGGCCAAAACGGGCTTGCCGCTGGCAACCTACTTTTCGGCTACCAAAATTCGCTGGCTGCTTGATCAGGTTGAGGGTGCGCAGGCGGCGGCTGAAGCTGGCAATGTGCTGTTTGGTACAATCGATTGTTTTGTAGCGTGGTGGTTGACTGGCGGGCCACATGGCGGCTTGCATATTACCGATACAACCAATGCGTCGCGCACCTTGTTGCTCAACCTCGAAACTGGCGATTGGGATGCAGAATTATTAGAGATTTTTCGGATTCCGCGCAGCATGTTGCCAAGCGTGCGTTCCTCAAGCGAGGTCTATGGCACATGTCGCGGCCAACTCGACGGCGTGCCCTTAGCAGGGATTTTGGGCGATCAACAGGCAGCAACGGTTGGTCAAGTTTGTTTTGAAGTTGGTGAGGCCAAAAATACTTATGGCACTGGCAATTTTATGCTGCTCAACACTGGCGAACGCTTGGTGCAATCGAGCCATGGGCTGATTACCACGCCAGCCTATCATTTTGGCAAGCAGCCAACTTGGGCTTTAGAAGGCTCGATTGCGGTAACTGGCTCGTTGGTGCAATGGCTGCGTGATAATTTGGGCATTATTCATCACGCCTCTGAAGTAGAAGGCTTGGCGGCGAGCGTTGCTGATAACGGTGGCGTATATTTGGTGCCTGCTTTTTCGGGCTTATTCGCCCCACATTGGCGCTCCGATGCGCGTGGAGTGTTGGTTGGCCTGACCCGTTATGCCAACAAAGCCCATATTGCGCGGGCTGCGCTTGAAGCCACCGCCTACCAAACCCGCGAAGTGGTGAGCGCCATGGCCCAAGATTCAGGAGTTGAATTAAAAGCTCTCAAGGTTGATGGCGGCATGGTTGCCAATGAATTGCTGATGCAGTTTCAGGCTGATATTTTGGGAGTGCCAGTTGTGCGCCCGAAAGTTGCCGAAACCACCGCTTTGGGTGCTGCTTATGCAGCTGGTTTGGCCGTTGGCTATTGGGCTAATCCTGCTGAATTACGCGCCAATTGGAGCGAAAGCAAGCGTTGGGAACCGCACATGAGCGTCGATCAGCGCGATAGCCTATATGCGCAATGGGGCAAGGCAGTCGAACGCACCCTGAATTGGCAAGAATAAGCTGCGATGCAAATCTATTGTTTGTATCAAACCTTGGCGGCCTTCGATAGTGGCTGGAAACAGTTTCCGCATCACTATTTGCTGTATGCTGCCCAAGGTGCGTTTCAGCTGGAGGTGGCAACGCTGCGCTGGTTGTTGCCACCGCAGCGGGCTGCATGGATTGCAGCGCATGTGCCAATTCGGATTCATTGCCAAAGCGCGGTGGTGTGTAGCTCGTTGATTGTTCCTCCAAGCAGTTTTGATTTGCCAATTGCTGATTGTCGGGTGTTTAGCGTTTCGGCCATGGCTCAAGCAATGTTGGAACATGCCAAACGCTGGCCCCAAAGCGCCGAATTTGATCCCAAAGCTGAGCGCTTTTTATTGGCTTTAGCTGATGTTTGTTTGGAGCTAGCGACCCAGCCTGATAATTTTTGGCTCCCAGTTGCTCAATCGACAGATTTACAATTGGCCTTGGATTATAGCTTGGCCCAGCTTGAGCAACCGATTACCTTGGCCATGGCAGCCCAAGCAGGAGCCATGGCCGAACGCACCTTGGCGCGCCGTTGTGCCAGCGAATTGGGGCTATCGTGGCGGGCCTATCTGCATCGCGCGCGCATGATTCGCGCAACCGAATTGTTGCTTGCCAGCAATTTGCCCATTTTAGAAGTCGCTTTGGCAATTGGTTTTGAAAGCGTAACTAGCTTTAGCAGTGCCTTTCGCCAATTTAGCGGCCAAGCACCACGCCAATTTCGCCAAGGCTACGCTTAACGTTGGCAAGCTTTTTGCCCATCAAGGCTCACCTGCAATTGTTGAAATAAGCCAGCAGTATCGAATAAGGCCCAATGCTCGGCAATCCGGCCTTGTGCTAGCCGATACATCCGATAAACTGCAACGTCAACAGTCTGCCCAGTTGGCGCAATGCCCCGAAATTCACCCAAATGAGTTGCCCGAAAACGCAACTGAACGACAACCCGATCAGCTTCGGCGACCGTTTGTAGAATCTGCTGCTGATGATCGGGAAAACTCCGGCTTAATTGTTCGAGGATCGCGATTAATCCAGCTTGATTGGCTGGCTGATAAGCATGGTCGACATAATCAGGGCTAAGCAATTGCTCGCTGCGATTGAGGTTCTTTTGATTCCAACATTGCTCGATAAACTGGTGAACGATCTGGCGATTGAGCGTGATTTGTTCTGACATTGCAACAGCTCCATCTGCTATGTGATGCTGCTAGTCTAGCGAATTTGTTGACGCCAGGCCGCTTGCAACCTGCCAAAAACCTATTGCACGCTGCCAAATGGCGAGCCACCTTGCGCCAACATTGGCTACTAAATGGCTACTTTAGAAAAACTACCGCTAGTGGTATTGTAGTAGGAGCCTAAAGAATCCTCGATGTTACCAAGTCTGCTGCGCTGTGGCGTTGCTTTCTTAAGAGCTTTTGACCACTGAACTACCCACCCTACGGAGGTAGGAATCATGGCGCTTGATCAGCCAACGGTTAGCTTGATTGTCGGAATTGGTTTGTTGCTCCAAGCATGTGTGATTGGAGCTTTTTTGGTATTTATCCGGCGCTATCAAGGGATACGCTGCTTTTTGCTGGGCACAATTGGCTTGAGCGTGGGCTTTTTGATTCAAGCATTGCTGCCTGCAAGCTCATTGATGGCAACTACTGCTAGCTATATTGTGCTGCTCAGTGGCTTGTTTGGCTTAAGTAGCGGGATTTTGCGTTTTATTGGGGCCAGTAATTCTGCGCGGATCTATGGATTGAGTTGGCTGCTTGTGGTTGGCTTGCTAAGTGCGAGTGCCTGGTGGTGGGCTGCGCCAAGCCTGATTATTGGTTTAGCGATGTTGATTGGCAGCTTGGGCATGGCCTATACCGCAATTCGGGTCTTGTTTCAGCGCACAATTCCGTATCAAAGTGCCAGTCGGTTGTTGGCAATTGCCTTGGGTTTGAAAATGGTGCTGGTCGTTGCTGCCCTAAGCTCTATCTGGTATCGCCAGGTATGGCCGAGCGTTGCTAGCTTGCAAATTGGCTATAGTGTGTTGATTTTGCTGCTTTCGCTGCTGTGGACTGGTGGGTTTGGCGTGATGATTACCCAGCGCCTGCAATGCGATTTATCAGCGTTGGCGAGTATTGATGTGTTGACTGGCCTCGCCAATCGGCGGGCAATCAACGACTATTTAGAGCAAGCAATGGCTAAATGGCGGCGTAACCAGCAGGGTTTTGCGGTAATTATGCTAGATATTGATAGTTTCAAGCAAATTAATGATCGCTATGGCCACCACGCTGGTGATACAGTGCTGCGTCATATTGGCTTGGTGCTGAGCGAACAAGTGCGGATTAACGATCTGATTGGGCGTTGGGGTGGAGAAGAATTTTTGCTGATTGTTGATGCGGCCACGGTGCAACAGGCAAGCTTCTTGGCCGAACGCTTGCGCCAAGCCATTCAACACCAGCCAACCGTTTGGTGTGAGCAAGTTATTGAGCATACAGTCAGCATTGGGATTGCGGTCTGTGGTTGGCATGGTTTTAATGAAACCCAATTGCTGACTGCTGCCGATCTAGCGCTCTACGAAGCCAAAGAAACCGGAAAGAATCGCTGGGTTGTCTATGAGCGCCGAATGTTGTTGAACCAACTTGAAGCTGGCAGCGCGCTTAACAACGAAGAGCTAGTGATTGATGTTGATTCGTCGATTTATGCCTAGTGGGCTGGTTGCGCTTGTGGCTCGGCGCTGGGCAAGCCAACCGCAATCAACGCTCCTGCCACCACCAACACACTGCCCATCAAATACGGCGAAGCTTCGCCAACATTTGAGAGCATCCACGTCGCATATAGTGGGGCGAAAATTCGTGCCAAGCTGCTCATCGATTGATACAAACCCATATTTTCGCCGCGTTCGTGAGCTGACGAATTGCGGCTGACCAATGATGAAAGCGATGGCGTGAGCAAGCCTTCGCCAATTGCTAGCACAATACAAATCGCCACCAAATGCCATACATTTTGAATAAAGCCTAAGCCTGCCAACGAGAGTGCGAGCAACAACGAGCCAGCCACAATCAAGCTTGCTTCGCCAAAACGGGCTGCCAAACGGCGAATTAAGCCGCCTTGGACAATTGCCACCACAACGCCAACTCCAGCCAAAGTATAGCCAGTCTGATGCGAGCCAAACTCCAAACGGCGCGCTGCAAACAAGGCAAAGGTTGTTTCAAACGCCACAAATGCCAAGTTGATCAACAAGGTAATGCTGAGCAAGCGGCCAACGTTAGGCTTGCGCACCGCTGCCAATAGTTTCATTAAGTTGAAGGTACGGCCTTGTTGTGGGGCATGGCGTTCTGGCTCTGGTAGCACCAAAAAGGTCAACACTAAACTGAGCATGGCGATGCCCGCAGCCACAAAAATTGGCAACTGATAATTGCCATCGCGACTGAGCAAAGCACCGATTGCTGGCCCAGCGATAAAGCCTAAGCCAAGCGCTGCGCCAACCATACCCATGCCGCGCGCGCGATCTTTGTCAGTGGTTATGTCGCTCACATAAGCTTGAGCAATCGAAATATTACCGCCAGTTGCGCCATCGAACATACGCCCAACGAACAGCCAAACCAGGCTATTGGCGAAGCCAAACAGCAGCAAACTACAAACTGTGCCGATCAGACTCAAAATGAGCAGCGGGCGGCGGCCAAAGCGGTCGGATAATTGGCCAAGGATCGGGGCGAAGATAAATTGCATCAAGGCATAACAGCCGACAATCAAGCCAACTTGAAACTCAGAAGCCCCAAATTCTTGAGCATAAAACGGCGTGATCGGAATCACGACCCCATAGCTCATTGTGCCAACAAAAGCGATCAAAAAGATGGTCAAAAGAGGAGAGCGTTTCATAGGCGAGTTTCTAGCCAGGCAAGCGGCTAGTGGCTCCTATAACTATTAGCCATTGCCATTGCGGCGAGCAGCTAGGACATCTTCAACAGCCAGCGAACAACCACGGAGTTCGGCTCCACTGGCCCGACCAAGCACCTCGAAGCCATCGGCCACGACCACGCCTAAATCTTCGGTTTGTAAGGCAAGCACCGAATAGAGATTGGCCAAATCGAGGTGGCGCAACAAGCCAGTTTCGCCAGCAGGCAAGGGTGCAAAAGTGGTTGGGTCGACAACTTGGGTGCGCACCCATGGCACAACAACTTTATGCCGTGGCTGCCATTCGCGCAGATAGGCCGAGTGCAACGAGCTATCGTAAAATTGGCTGCCCAATTCGGTCATGCCATATTCGTTGACACACATCGTTGATGGAATGCCCAAAACCTCGCTGTAGAGGGCATATAAATCGTTGCGGGCAATGTCGCGTACTTTGCCTTTCGAGCCGCCAGTGTCCATCAAGCGGCTGCCCTTGGGCAATTGCCAACGCTTGCCATGCTCGGCGCACCAATCGAGAAAATAGACGAAGGTATACATCACACCCATCAAGCAAATGGGCTGATTGTTGGCAACCGCTGCATCAAGCGCTGCGGCTAAAGTTGCTGAATCAAGGCCCTCGGCGCTAAACACATAGCGGCTTTCAGGGCTGCCATGCTGCTCAATTGCATCGCTGAGCATATGCGCCAACGACGATTGCGGCAGTTCATGCGCCTGCCAAAACAGCACATAAATCGGCATCCGTTTAGCATCGGGAAACAGGTGATAGGCTAAATTTGGCCGTAGCGATGCTTCATACAACGAGCGATCGCGGATGTAGTGCGAGCCACGTTGTTCGCTGCCTTGGGTTGTGCCGCTGGTGCGATAAACCACTTGAGCCTCGTCGGGCGGAAAGGTGGTGAGTGGCAAGTGCTTGAAGGCGGTGGTCGGCACTGCCGGAATCTCCGTCCAATGCTTAACCCGCTCAGGGCTGAGCATACGCCGCTCACAATAGCGTTGATAGACAAGGTTGTGTTGCCATTGGTAGCGAAACGTGCGCAAGGCTAAATCATTAAATAAACTATCGTCAGCAGGGTCGATCGAGCGCACACCTGCTTGCATCAAAGCCCGAATTTCGAAGTCTAGGGTTTCTATCTCGTTCATTTCCAACCTCAGTTGAGCCAAAACACGCCCTCAGGACGCAACCTGAATTGTACCACGGGCACTTTGGGTCTTGTTATCAATAAGGTCAAAAGTCAAAAATCAAAAAGAACATAGAACATAGAACAGAGAGCAGAGGGGATCGGGGATCGGGCTTTAACGCAGAGGCGCAGAGATGTGGTGGCTAGGCTATCGGAAGTTTAGTGCTATGCCACTGGAGCCAAAAGCCAAAAACCAAAAGCTTATAGCCATTAGCCATACTTGCTCTGCGCCTCTGCGTTAAACAGGGTTACACTCGTTATTTAGCTTTTGGGAAACCACGGCAAGAACGCGCTGGTTTTGGCGATGTAATCTGCATACTGGGGCTTGGTTTTGACCAAGGTACGTTCTAGTAGCATCACGCCAGAAACTCGAATAATCAGCAAGGTCATGAGCAATGCGCCGATAATGTGCCAATAGCTGCCAGCGGCAATTGCAAAGAGCGCATAACCCCACCAGACTGCCGAATCGCCAAAATAATTGGGGTGACGGGTGAAGCGCCATAAGCCAGAACGTAGCACTTGGCCTTTGTTGGCCGGATTAGCCTTGAAGCGGCTGAGCTGCCAATCGCCAAAGGCCTCAAAACTAAAGCCAATGAGCCAAACGACAAGCGCCAGATAATCGATCCAGTTCCAGCTTTTAGCCCCAGTTTGGGCACCAAGCAAGGTTACTGAAATGATCAATGCCAAGATACCTTGGAGCAAAAATACTTGGAAAAAGCTAAACCACCAATAGCGCTCGGCTCCGTAGCGCTGCCGAAACTCAGCATAGCGAAAATCTTCGGGCTTGCCCCAATTGCGCCAGCCAATGTAAAGGGTTAGTCGTAAACCCCAAATTGTCACCAAGCTGCTAATAATCAGTTTGCGTTGCTCATCGCCTTGAGCTTGGCTAAAATACCACCAAGTCAAGGCCACAAAACACATACCCCAACAAATATCCACAATGCTGGCATTGGTAATTTTGACACTCCACAACCACGCCAGCGTCAGCGGAACCATCACGACCGCCAAACCCAACCCCCAAATTAGCCAAAAACTCATGCAAACCTCACATGGCTAACGCACCCAAATATCATAACCACCCAAATGCACACGTATTCGATAGGGCGCAACTTTCAGCATGGCATCAAAGCCGATCGGGCGTACCGCGCCGTAGGTCACGATCACTTTTGGCGGCTTGCTGCGCAACTGTTGCAACGTCTCGTCGAGTGCATTGGGTAAAATCGCTAAGGGATAATCGTAGGGAAAACGGCTTGGAACCGCATAGTTGCCATACAGGTAAATTTCTGGCTCGGCCGCCCAAACCCACACACTGGTTTGCTTGCCCACATTCCTATCGATCCATTCGACCACTTTGGGCGCGAGGGCAAAGAATTCACGGCCATCAACGCCATATAATTGTTCAATTTGGGCTTCGGGAGTCTTATTATACAATGGCCAGAGGCTACTCAAGGGTAGAATTGCCAGCAAAACCGCAATCAAAACTATCGAAAAATCTTTGTATTGTTGTAAAAAGCCAAAACGTACTTTGGCCAAACCACCAGCAAACACTGCCAAAGCTGGCACCAGCGCCTGATAATAATGGGGATAGGCGCGCAAACTGACAAACGCGCTGGCGATCAAGCCAAGGCTCCATAAGCCAGCGAGGATCAAACTTGGCCAGTAGCGCCGCCGTCGCCAAGCCATGGTCGCGCCAATAATGCCCGCCACCACTAAGAGCAGCAACGAGCGCCAAATTGGCCAAAGTTGGCTGACTGTGGCATTGGTTTGCTGCAAATAGGTCGTGTTATACGTCCAATTTGCTTCAACAAAATCGCTCCAGCCGCCAGCAAGCGCAAAGTAGAGCACGGTTGGAATTAATACTAGCGCCAAGCCATCGATAATCAGAATTGCCCGCCCAATTCGTTCGTTAACATCGCCTTTAATCGCAAGTGTGGTCACAAACAGGGCTGGCACAATTAATACGCCAACTGGTTTGGCCAAAATCGCCACTGCCGCCGCAATTCCTGCCAGCATCCACCAAGCTTTTTGCCCATTATCAAGCGCTTTGAGGCCAAATAGCAAGGCCAAGCCACTGGGCAAAAGCATAATCGCTTCGCTGTTGAAGGTCACGCCTTGGAGAAAAACCGCGCTATTCCAGCTTGCCACCAAGATTGCAGTCAGCACGCCTGCAACTTCAGAGCGCCACAAGCGCCGCCCAGCCCGCCACAGCACCAAGGTTGTGACCAGCAGCCAAAGCGTTGCCCAAACTCGAATCGCCTGCACTGGCTCGGTGCCGACTAAAACAGGCGGGGCATAGGCCACATAGACAAACGGCGGTTTATGATCAAAACGGTCGCGGTAGGGAATCGCCCCATCAGCCCAATCGCGGGCAATGACGGCATAGGCAGCTTCGTCGCGCTCAAGCGGCAGGTGATGCAACGGCATTCGCAGCAGCCAAATCAAGCCACAAACCGCGCCAATTACTGCCCACAAGGCCAAGCGCCGCCGCCGAAAACGTCGTAACATGGCTTTAATCCCCCACGCCAAAAGATTGCTCGCCGCAATAATACTGGTAAATTGATAAAAAGCCTAAAAAAAGCCCAGCCGCATTAATGCTGGCTGAGCCATTCGATTGAGCTTGCGCTACTTTTTAGTTGTAATGGTTCATTGGATGAGCAACCGGAGCATTTCCTCATCCCAACCCAAACCTATGGTCAGTTTCCACTCAAGAGCACGAATTCAATGTTATCAAGGAATTTGGTTTGGTTGCTGATCATATTTGAGGGGGTGCAGGGGGATTAAAGCCCCCCTGCGTCTCCCGCCTTGAGGCGGGACGGAAGGGTGGTGACACAAATGATGGTGAATAACCAACCCTTCTATGGTACGGAATAACGTTGTTAATGCTATGAGCCATTACATTTAGCCGAGATAGAGTGCCATGACCAAGAAATGGCAAACGCTGCCGCCCATCACAAAGCCATGCCAAATGGCGTGGTTGTAGGGCAATTTTTCCCAGCGATAGAAAATTACGCCAGCGGTGTAGGTTAGGCCGCCAGCGACTAGCAAGGCAAATGCCCCGCCTGGCAAACTCGCTACCATATCATCCCACGCCATCACCGAGAGCCAGCCCATGCCCACATACATCAAAGTCGAAAGCAGTTCAAAGCGCTTAATGAAAAATAATTTAAAGCAGATTCCTGCAAAAGCACAGCCCCAAATCAAGCCAAACAACGTCCAAGCTACGCTACTTTGCAAGCTGACCAACAAAATTGGGGTGTAGGTGCCTGCAATCAATAAATAAATTGCACAATGATCGAAAATTTTGAGCAAATATTTGGCTCGTGGGTTGCGAATGCTATGATAGAGCGTCGAGGCCAGATACATACAAATCAAGCTCAGGCCATAGACTGTGAAACTGGCGATGCGCCATGGATCACCAGTATTAATCGCCATCACCAATAAAATCACCAAGCCTGCCACGCTCAAGGCGACCCCAATCCCATGGGTAATCGCGTTGGCCAATTCTTCGGCGGCTGAATATTCTGAGTAGTGGACGTTGCGCTCTTGAATTGCTTTTGCCATATAACCTCCAGCTAAGCGATGGTTTGCTGACGTGTATTATACCTCGTATTGCAAAGTACTTTGCAGTATCAAGTATAGTTCTTTTAGGCTAGCCAAGCGAGCGATTTTTGCTATACTTGGCGCGCAGCGTTGCACCACGAGAGTGAAGATTCCTGTAGTTCGAGGTATTTGCCATGGCCAATTTGCCAAGCTACGATTTTGCCGATTTGATCAAAGCTGACCATGACGCTGAATTTTTGTTAACCTGTTTCGCTGAAGTTTTGCACGAATTAGGCGAAGCCGATCTCGCTGGCTATCTTGGGTTGCCCACCACAACCCCAACCAATGCCCCAATTACCCCAGAACGGGCGATTCAAGCGGCCTCGCTCAACTTTCAATTGCTGAATATGGTCGAGGAAAACGCCGCTGCTCAACAACGCCGCCTGCGCGAAGCCGCCGATGGCTTCAACGCCGAAGTTGGCTTGTGGGGCAATACCCTGCAAAGCCTGAGCCAAGCAGGCTTTCGCGCCGAGCAGATTGCCGCCGCGCTGGGCCAAATTCAGGTCGAGCCAGTCCTGACTGCGCATCCAACCGAGGCCAAACGGGCAACCATGCTTGAGCACTATCGACGCTTATATTTGCTCTTGGTCAAGCGCGAGAATCCAATGTGGACTCCGCTTGAGCAACAAGTTTTGCGCAACGAGATTAAAGTTGAGCTTGAGCGGCTTTGGCGCACTGGCGAGATTTTTCTGGCCAAGCCCGATGTTGCCGATGAATTGCGTAATATTATTCATTATTTGCGCCATGTCTTTCCTGCCAGCCTTGCCACGCTCGATGTGCGTTTGCAACAGGCTTGGCAGCTGCAAGGCTTTGAACTGAAGCTGCTGCCGCCAAGCGCGCAATTGCCGCATGTGCAATTTGGCACGTGGGTTGGCGGCGATCGCGATGGTCATCCCTTGGTTACGGCGGCGGTTACGCGCTTTGCCTTACAAGAATTACGCCGCAATGCGCTCGACGTGCTGCACGAGCAATTAGTTCAATTAGTGATCAAATTAAGCTTATCTGACCGCCTGCAATCACCACCCGATGCCTTGCTTACCGCCCTCGATAGCGCTGCCGCCGCGCTTGGTCAGCGTGGTCAAATTGCTTTGGCGCGCAATCCCGAGGAGCCATGGCGCCAATGGATCAACCTGATCATTGCGCGTTTACCAGAAGCAGGCCAGCCACGCCAGCCGTGGCACTATCGCACAAGCAACGAGGTTGTGGCCGATTTGCAATTTTTGGTCGAGCAACTGAATGCAGTTGGCGCGCAACGGTTGGCACTCAACGATCTTCAGCCAGTGATTCGCAGCGTACAAAGCTTGGGCTTTCACAGCGCTGTGCTCGATATTCGCCAAAACAGCAAATTCCACGATTTGGCAATTGAGCAATTGCTCCAAGCCGCTGGCTTCAGCGATTATCACTTTAGCAGTTGGTCGGAAGCACAACGGCTGGAGTTGCTCAACCGCGAGTTGCAAAGCGCGCGCCCATTTGCCCACCCGAATCTTGCATTGGGCAACGAAGCCAGTGCTGTGCGCGATTGCTACCGCGTTTTGGCTGATGAAATTGCCCAGCATGGCACTGCTGGCCTTGGCTCGCTGATTATCAGCATGACCCGTAGCCTCTCCGATTTGCTGGCGGTTTATTTGCTGGCCCGTGAAGCAGGCTTGTTGCAGGTAACCGAGGCTGGTTTGGCCTGTGTACTGCCCGTCGTGCCTCTGTTCGAGACGATCGAAGATTTGGAAATTAGCCCCGATATTCTCGATGCATTTTTGGCGCATCCAGTGAGCCAAGCCAGCCGCAGCTTGCGCCAAACCAGCGTGCAGCAAGTAATGGTTGGTTATAGCGATAGCAACAAAGATGGCGGTATTTTGGCTAGCCTTTGGAGCTTGTATCGAGCGCAAGGCACGCTAGCAGCAGTTGGAGCCAAGCACAATGTGCGGGTGCGCTTCTTCCATGGCCGTGGCGGCACGATTAGCCGTGGTGCTGGCCCAACCCACCGCTTTTTGAATGCCTTGCCAGCAGCAGCCTTAGCAGGCGATTTACGCATGACTGAGCAAGGCGAAACCATCGCCCAAAAATATGCCAACCAGATCACGGCAGTCTACAATTTGGAATTAATGGTCGCTGGGGTAACTGAAGCCACCTTGCTTGGCTCGCAGCGCGATCAAACCCCGCATAGCCTTGCGCCAACTATGGATGCCTTGACCGCCTATAGCCGCCAACGCTATGAAAGTTTGATTCAAACGCCGGGCTTTATTCAGTTTTTTGGCCAAGCCACGCCCATCGATGTGATTGAGCAAGGCAAAATTGGCTCGCGGCCAGCCCGCCGCACTGGCCAACGCACGCTTGGCGATTTGCGGGCGATTCCATGGGTGTTTAGTTGGAGCCAAGCCCGCTTTTTCCTCTCTGGTTGGTATGGGGTTGGCAGCAGCTTGGCATGGCTCGCCGAGCAACATCCCGATCAATTTGATCAACTAAAAGCCGCTGCTTTTGAGTGGTATCCACTTAAATATTTGCTGACCAATGTTAGCACCAGTATGCTCTCTGCTGATTTGGCGACGATGCACGCCTACAGCCAATTGGTCGAAGATTCGGCGGTGCGCGAGCCAATTATGGCTGCAATCGAGGCCGAATTTAAGCAAACTCAACAGCAACTAGAGCTGATTTTTGGCGGCAGCTTGGCCGAACGTCGGCCACGCATCTACCGCATGTTGCAAGGCCGCCAAGCACGGCTCAGCCAATTGCATCAGCAACAAATTAATTTGCTGCACACATGGCGCAACTTGCCGAGCGAGCAAGTGCCAGAGCGCGAGCAATTATTAACACAATTGCTGCTGACGGTTAATGCCATCGCCAGCGGCTTGCGTACCACTGGCTAAGCCCAAAAACGCCCCGCATTGCAAAACTACAATGCGGGGCGTTTTGATTAATGTTTCAGTGCTGCTTCGCCGTGAAAGCGTTCGTAGGCGGCGCGTTCGAGGGCTTCGCGTTGGTCGGGGTGGGCAATATCAATCAAGGCTTTGGCCCGTTCGCGCAAGGTCTTGCCGTACAAATAGGCCACGCCATATTCCGTCACGATATATTGAACGTGGGCACGGGTGGTCACCACGCTGGCTCCTTCGTGCAGCACTGGCACAATGCGCGATTGGCCGCGACGGGTGGCTGAAGGCAGGGCAATAATTGGCTTACCGCCCTCTGAGAGCGCCGCGCCCCGCATAAAGTCCATTTGGCCGCCAACCCCTGAATATTGATAGGTGCCAATCGAATCGGCACAAACTTGGCCAGTCAAATCAACTTCAATTGCGCTGTTGATCGCTGTAACATTTGGGTTGCGCCGAATCACGCTGGTATCGTTGATGTAGGTGATGTCGAGCATGGCGATCTGCGGGTTATCATCAACAAAATCATACAAACGCCGCGTGCCCATCATAAACCCGCCAACAATTTTGCCAGGGTGGGTTTTCTTCATTTTGCCGTTGATGATGCCACGTTCCACCAAATCGATGATTCCATCGGAAAACATTTCGGTGTGAATGCCCAAATTTTTATGATTGGTCAAGGCTGCAAGCACTGCATCGGGAATCGCGCCAATGCCCATTTGCAAGGTTGCGCCATCGCTGACCAAGCCAGCAACATGGCGGCCAATCGCCCGTTCTACATCGCTCAATGTGGCTGGCGCATGCTCATAAATTGGCTCATCGACTTCGACCGCAAAATGAATCTGATTGAGATGAATCTGACCATCGCCATGGGTGCGGGGCATATGCGGGTTGATTTGGGCGATCACACATTTGGCTACTTCGACCGCAGCGCGGGTAACATCAACCGAAACGCCCAGCGAACAAAAGCCATGCTGATCTGGTGGCGAAACTTGAATTAATGCCACATCAAGCGGCAAAATCCCGCGCCGAAACAAACCTGGCACTTCGCTCAAAAAGACCGGCACATAATCGGCTTCGCCAGTTACCACGGCACTGCGAATATTCGAGCCAATAAATAAGGCTCGCGTATGAAAACTTTCGCGATATTTGGGATCGGTATATGGCGCTGGGCCTTCAGTATGAATATGCACTAATTCCACATCGCGCAGTTCATCGGCCCGGGCCACTAAGGCCGCAATTAATTGTTGAGGTGCTGCGGCAACACTATGAATAAACACACGATCGTGTGATTTAATCGCTTGAACAGCTTCGTTGGCTGAAACGTAACGCATCCTAAGCCCCCTAAATCGTTTTGTTGTAGCTTGGCTACCGCTTTATTGTGCCCGATTTTGGGCCATTCCGAAGTGAAAAGAGCTATGGAATGGGTTAAGGTTTGGCAACCTCAACATTGGCTACATTGTCGCGCCATTTGTCACAGACAGCCGTTATAATACATCTGTTCGATTAAATTGGAGGATGCATGCATGGCCGTGTCAGAGCAGACGGTTGCCCGCGCCGCAAGCTTGCGCGATGAATTGAATCGTTATAATCATCATTACTATACGCTTGACGCGCCGTTGGTCAGCGATGCCCAATACGATAGTTTATTGAATGAATTGCGGGCAATTGAAGCAGAATATCCCGAATTGCGCACCCCCGATTCGCCAACCCAGCGCGTTGGCAGCGCGCCCTTAGGTAAATTTCCCAAAGTGCAACACCCTGTGCCAATGTTGAGCCTTGGCAATGCGTTTAATGCAGATGATTTGGCTGCTTGGCGACGCCGTGCCGAGCAAATTATTGGCGCGCAGCCCATGAGCTACACCGTCGAGCCAAAAATCGATGGCTTGGCAGTAGCCTTAACCTATATCAACGGGGTGTTTAGCGTTGGAGCAACCCGTGGCAATGGCGAAATTGGCGAGGATATTACCGCCAACTTGCGTACGATTCGCGATGTGCCTTTGCGGCTGCAACCAATCGACGGCCAGCCTTTGCCCGAGCGTATCGAGGTGCGCGGCGAGGTCTATTTGCCAATCGAAGCCTTTAATCAATTGAATGAACGCCAAGCCCATGCAGGCGAAAAAGTTTTTGCTAACCCACGCAATGCTGCCGCCGGATCGTTGCGCCAGCTCGATTCGACGATTACTGCGAGCCGCCCGTTGCGCTTTTTTGCTTACGCTGTTGGCCCTTTCAGCGGCGTAGACCTTAACAGCCAATCTGAAACTCTCAATACCTTGCGCCATTATGGCTTTAGCATCAATCCCGATACGAGGCTTTTTGATGATTTTGCTGCCGTGGTTGATTATTGTCACGAGTGGATGGGCCGCCGTGAATTGCTGAGCTACGAAGTTGATGGCGTGGTGGTCAAAATTGATGATTTTGCTATGCAACGCGAGCTTGGTGTGGTTGGCCGCGATCCGCGCTGGGCAATTGCCTACAAATTTCCAGCTCGCGAAGAAACCACAACTTTGCTGAATATTGTGATCAACGTTGGCCGTACTGGCAAATTAATTCCTAATGCTGTGCTTGAGCCAATCAGTTTGGGTGGCACGACCGTGCAACATGCCTCGCTGCATAACGCCGATTACATCATCAGCCGCGATATTCGTATCGGCGATCGAGTTGTGGTCAAACGGGCTGGCGACGTGATTCCATATGTGATTGGGCCAATTGTCGAGGCGCGTACTGGCAACGAGCAACCATGGCCAGCGCCAACGTTTTGTCCAACTTGTGGCCAGCCAGTCGAGCAACTTGCCGATGAAGTTGATATTTATTGCATCAACAATGCCTGCCCTGCGCGGCTGATTCGCTCAATCGAGCATTGGGTGAGCCGTAGCGCGATGGATATTGTGGGCATGGGCGAGCGTCAAGCAAGCCAATTTGTTGAAATGGGCTTGATCACATCGATTCCCGATATTTATCGTTTGAACATTGCTAGCTTTGCTGGCCGCGAAGGCTATGGCGATCGGCGGGTAGCAAATTTGCTGAATGCCATCGAAGAATCCAAGCAACGCCCGCTTGATCGGGTGATCACGGCCTTGGGGATCAATGGCGTTGGCACCGTTGCTGCGGTTGATTTAGCGCGCAATTTCCGCTCGCTGCCAGCCTTGGCCCAAGCCACAATTGAGCAATTAACCGCAATTGACGGGATTGGTGGCAGCACCGCCCAAAGTGTGGTCGATTTCTTCAGCACGCCAGCCAACCAACAATTGATTGCCGAACTGCTAGCGTTGGGCGTGCAAGCCGAACTTGGCGCTGTTGCCGAGCAGCAAAGCGATCGTTTGGCAGGCAAGAGCTTTGTGATCACTGGCACATTGCCAGGCATCAGCCGCGAAGCTGCTCAAGCCTTAATCGAAGCGCATGGCGGCAAGGTTGGCGGTAGCGTTAGCAAGAAAACTGATTATTTGCTGGCAGGCGAGGCCGCTGGCTCGAAGCTCACCAAAGCCCAAAGCTTAGGCGTAAAAGTGCTGAGTATTGATGATTTGTATGCACTGCTCGCCGATAGTTAATTATTGATCCACGAAGCGCACGAAGAACGGAACCGCGAAGAACGCTAAGATCACGAAGGGGGATGAGGCTCTAGGCTTTTGGCGTTAGGCTATCGGAACAATTGTTGGAAATTCAACAAATCTCCAATAGCCAATAGCCAGCAGCCAATAACTCTACTTCGTGCTCTTCGTGGCCTTCGTGGTTAAAAAAGCTCTCTGCGCCTCTGCGTTAAAACGTTATGTTCTATGCTCTATGTTCTATGTTCTATGCTCTAATCCTTATACGGATCGAACTCGTTTTCGCCAGCCATCGCCACACCCAATGGTTGCAAGGTGTGCAGAATTTTGACCGTATTGGCGTGATGGTTGAGCACAGCAGGCAAGCGTTTGTAGCAATGTGGCGATTCATCGGTGCCAGCGCCGCGCAATTCAACGCCTTTTTGTTGGACCCAGGTATTCATCATTTCGCGCGAGATTTTGCCAGGCGAGAGCACTTTGCCAGTGCGCCAATTGACTTTGCCGCGAGCAGCGGTGCGGCTCATCACCCGCCCAGCGCCATGCACAGTTGAATGCAAGGCGGTTTTGGATTCTGGCGAATCGATGCCTTCTAAGATGACCGAAATATCGCCCATCGAGCCGCCAACAAAGCCGCGTTGGCCTGGAAAGGCTGGGGTTGCGCCTTTGCGAACCACCCACATGTCCACCCCGTTATGGGTTTCGCGCCAAGCAAAATTATGATGGTTATGGATCTCGTCAAGGATGTTTGCGCCTAAAATACGCGCAACCTCGGCGCAAACCCAATCGCGGCCAGCGTAGGCGTAGCGCCCAGCCAAATTCATACAAGTTAAATATTGCTCGCCCAAATCCGAGGCTGCTGGCAATACCAAGGGCGCAACGTCCATTCCATCTTTGGCGCCGCCAGCCTCTAAAAAGTAGGTGGCGGTTTTATGGCCCAATCCCCGCGAGCCAAAGTGCACGCCAATCCAAGCTCGATCAAGTTCGTCGGCGAATAAATCGACATAATGATTGCCGGAGCCAATTGTGCCAAGCTGATTGCGGGCAGTTTGTTTCAACGATTTGACCGCTGGAATTTGCCAAGCTGGGTCATCAAACAATGCATGATCAACGCTTTGGCGATTGTTCAGTCCAACTCCAAACGACAATGAACGCCAGATGTCGTCCATAATCTGCTTGATATTGGCGCGAACTTCGCTGGCTGGCATATCGAGCAAAACGGCTTTATTGCCGCAGGCAATATCGTAGCCAACGCCCGAAGGGCTAATTGCATCACGGTAGGCCACTACGCCGCCAATTGGCACCGCATAGCCTTTGTGATGATCAGCCATCAATGCCACCGCGTCTGCATCAAGCGCACAGGTTTTAATCTGGCTCAACGCACCTTCATCAATTGGATCACCCCAGATTGGAATATTCTCAACGTACTGCACGATCGCTCTCCTATCGCTTAAAATGAAAATGGGCTATAACTTAGCATAGCCCATACCAGCGACCATCGTTCCCCAGCCCGATTTTAGGCAGCGACGATAAAGCGCAATTCAGTTTGCCATGGATCAAGCACCACCAAGCCGCTTGCTTGCTCCTGCACTGCAACGTCGGCGGCTGCTAAGCGTTGGCGCACGCTATCGAGCGCTGCTTGGTTGGGCATAACAATCTCAAAATGCGCCAAGCCAGCAGCATCGTTTGGTTGTTGCGGGCCATTTTGGCTTTGCCATACATTCAAGCCCAAGTGATGATGATAGCCGCCAGCGCTGACGAACAGCGCACCCGGGTAGTGAGCCACAATATCAAAGCCTAAGACCCCGTGATAGAATTCTTCTGCTTGGCGCAAATTACCAACTTGTAAGTGCATATGGCCAATCGTTGTTCCCGCAGGAATGCCTGCCCACGCAGGTGCATTGGGCGTAATTTCGGCCAAAACTCCATACAGATCAAGCGATTCGGTGACCATATGAACTTCGCCATTGGATCCCCAGCGCCATTCGCTGCGCGAGCGATCGCGATAGATTTCCAAGCCATTGCCATCGGGATCATCGAGGTACAAAGCTTCGCTGACCGCATGATCCGACGCGCCAAAGCGATAGCGCACGGCAATCAAGCGTTGCACCATGTAAGCCAAATCAAGCCGAGTTGGCAAGAGAATTGCTGCATGGTATAAGCCAGTGACATTGCTTGGGTGGCGTTTCAGACCTGCTTCAACCTCTAAGCGCAACACAACCTGGTTGGGCGAACCCAAAACAATCGTTGAGGCCGTTTGTTCTAAAACGTGGAAGCCAAGTAAATCGCGATAAAATGCTAATGAGCGGCCAGCATCAGCGACACGCAAAGTAGTTACGCCGAGTGTCGTAGCGGCATCAATCGATTGAGGCGTAATCGTGCGAAATGTAGCCATAATATTCGTTCCTTTCGAGCAATCAGTACAGCGTTGTTACTGTCAAGCTGTAACCATTCTACGCTCGCTTTGTCCTTAATGTTGTCCCCTCTGTTATCCTTGCATGCGTCACAAATCGGCGTTTTGCTGGGGATTTGGCTCTGGCAACGGCGCTGCTGGCGCAATTGGCTGAATTAATACCAAGCCCTGTTCATCAATGTTAACTGCAATTGGCCGTTGCGGTATGGGTAAGCCAAGCCAAACCAGATAGCGCCCAAGCAGCCAAAAGCTAGCAGCGCTCACCAGCAGGGCCAAAACGACCATTGCACCGCCAGCAAGATAATTGAAACTCAGCCAGAGCATCGACATGCGTGCAAAGCCAGTTGCAAAACAGAGCCACGCCGTGCGGGCAACCAATTTGGTTTGGGCCAAGATTTGGCTGAGCGGGGCCAAAACTAGCAAGATCTGCATTGGCCAATGGTAGGCAAACACAATTGAGCTAGCAGCAAAATTGCGCCCAACCAAACCCAAAAGATAGGCGTAATCCCACCAAAGCACGCAAGGAATCAGGTAGAGCAAGCTGATAAATGGTTCAGCCAAATTTACAATTAATGGCCACAAGGCGCAGCGCAAATCGGCGCGTTGGCGATAGAGCCTAAGCGCCCGCTGCAAAAGCATGCCAGCATACACCGCCAGCCCAAAGATTCCAATCAACAAGCCAATTAATGGCATAGAATTCATGGCGATCACGCAGTTCGATTACCCAAAATAACAATGCAAAGATCATAACATTATTGATCAAGGGTTGGTGTAAGGGCGTTGGGCTTGGCTAATTGATTGACTAGATAATCCAGATAGATACCAAGTAAGCTAAATGACCAAATGCTGCCAATAATGAGTGCGATAACCCACATTAATGAAAACTGATAGATTGCCCACATTGCTAGCAGTCGAATTCCACCAATCAACCAGCTCGCCAAAGCGGTTTTGATGACTAACCGATCCTTCGTATAGAGGCAGAACAAAGGCAAAATTCCCAACATAATGAGCATCGGCCAATGATACAATCCAAAGAGAACCGTGCCATTAACTTTATTCGGACGATTAAGCCAGTTGAAGAATGGATGGTTGGGGCTTACCAAGAGCATTGGTAAAAACAAACCTGTGCTAATAAACGGCTCAGCCAGATTTAAGCTCAAAATTTGAAATGATGCGTTATTGCTAGGTTGCTTTTTTGCTTGTTTGATCGTTGCGCGTAGTAACAACCACATAATTGGATAAAACCCAATGATTAGCAAAATTCCACCAACTACGAGATACATAATAGCCTCCGTTATTGTATGTTCTGGCTTGATTCTAGCGCTAGCCCAAACATAAACTAGTGGAAAGATCTGCCATTCAGCTGATTAAACAGTAAATGGCAGTGCTGTTAGGCTATTAGTTTGATTGTGACACAGCTAAATTGATGCAATTAAGCACAACAAAAAACCACCCCTGCGAACAGGAGTGGTTGGGTTTGGTGGGCGGTACTGGACTCGAACCAGTGACCTCGTCGGTGTGAACGACGCGCTCTAACCAACTGAGCTAACAGCCCATAGCCTTCAAGCCACTGCCGAGTATAGCATAGGCCATGGCTTTGCGCAAATTGATCCACGAAGGCACACAAAGGGATGAAACCGCGAAGAGCGAGAAGGACGCGAAGTTTTTTTTTAGCCACGAATTACACGAATAATGTTCCGATAGCCTATAGCCAATAGCCTTCCTTATCTTTGTCATCCTTCATCCTTTCTTCTTCTGACCTCCCCTTATGCTCTTTGTTCTATGTTCTATGCTCTTTCACGGTACACAATTTGCTCACAGAGCACTAGCGATTTCTGTTGATTTAAAAGGAATTTGTGTATGTTGAAACCTATTTTTGGGCTAGCGCGAGTTTTGTTAGCTGCCCAAGTTGGTTCGTATCTTGGCGATACGCCCAAGCATGGCGCTGGCACGCCCAAAGGCATGGCGCTTGGCCCAGTTAACGTTACGCTCTCGAATGTGGCTCCAGCAGCAATTGTCGGCGTGCTCTGCGGCAATTCGATGGTTTATTCGTTGCTGACTAGCTATGCCCTGAGTAGCATTATTGGCGATAAATTCGAGGAAACAGTGCTTGCGCAAATTGGCCAATAAAAACAGCGCCCAAGTTTAATCGCTTGGGCGCTTTGCATTTAAGTTATTTGCCTTGGGGTGGCTCGACCGCCAACACATAGCCAGTGCCACGCACGGTCAAAATATAGCGTGGGTTTGATGGATCTGGCTCGATTTTTTGGCGCAAGTGATAGATATGCGGTTTGAGCAATTCGGCTGCTTCGCTGCTTTCAGCCTCGTAGCCTTGGGCGCAACGCAATAAATTGGCGTAGCTCATTACCAAGCCTGCTTGCTGGGCCAAACAGCTCAACAAGCGAAACTCAGTTGGGGTGAGATTTAATGTTTGTTCGCCGAGGCGGGCCATTTGCCGCCACAAGCCAATTTCCAATTCGCCAACCCGAATCCATTGATCGCCAGCTGGCTGTTGGCTGGCTGGCTCTGCTGGCTCTTGTTGCTTGCCGCCAAGCTCGCCAACGACCGTTTGGAGGGTCGTCATTAAGCTCTTTTTATGGCGTTGCTCTGCTTGGGCTTCGAGCGCACTTTTGACCCGCGCCAGCACATCTTGCGGGCTTGAGGTTTTGAGCATATAGTCGAACACGCCCAAGTGAATGCCTTCGATGGCACTATCAAGCGAACCATGGCCAGTCAAAATCAAAATTGCTGCATCAGGATAGCGTTCGCGCACCCGTTGGGCAACCGTAATCCCATCAACCCCAGGCAAGCGCAAATCCAAAAGAAACAAATCAAACGGGCGTTGGGCAATCCGATCAAGGGCTTCTTCGCCGCTATCGGCAGTTTGCACATCGTAGCCGCGGCGGCGCAGCAAATCGCCAAGCGTGGCGCGAATCGGAAATTCATCATCAACCAATAATATCGAAGCTTGACTCATTGAATACTCCTAGCTAGGTTGGTAGGGCAGCACAACACGGAAGGTCGAGCCAACCCCAACGGTGCTATCCACCTCGATTTGGCCGCCATGCTGGGTCACAATATGGGCACTAATCGGTAAACCAAGGCCTGTTCCATTGGGTTTGTTGGTAAAAAATGGCTCAAACAGATGCGCCCGAATATCATCAGGAATCCCTGTTCCCGTATCGCAAATTTCGATCGTCGCAAAGCTTGTGGCGGCCTCGGTTGTGACGGTTAATGTGCCGCCAGTGGTCATCGCCTCAAGCGCATTCAGCACCAAATTCAAAAATACTTGCCGTAATTGATCGGCGTTGCAGACCACGGCTGGCAGTTGTGGGTCGGGCGTAAAGGTGATTACGGTATTATTATGCCGCGCGTGTAAGCCGGCTAACGCCAAGGTTTCTTCAATAATTTCATTGAGATCGGTTGGCGCCATCTCGCCGCGCATTGGCCGATAGAAATCGCGCATACGCTCAATAATCCCAGCAATTCTGGTCAATTGATCGCGGGCCAATTGCATAATTGGCGATTCGCGTAAATCGTCGGGCAAATCTTCTTCGAGCAAGAGCAAAGCATTGCGCGCCGCATACAGCGGATTATTAATTTCATGGGCGATGGAAGCTGAAAGTTGGCCAACCGCAGCCAAGCGTGCGCCTTGCAACAAAGCTGCTTCGGCGGCACTGACGCGCTGGGTCAAGCGATGTTCGTGCTCTTTGGCTAGTTTCTTTTGCTCGGTCACATCGCGCACGACAGCAATAATTAATAATTGCTCAGTAGTTTTTAATGGGCTAAGGCTAATTTCGGTATAAAACTCGCTGCCATCGCTGCGGCGCGCCAAAAGGTCACTGCCAATGCCCATTGGGCGGGTGCGTGGCTCTTGGGTGTAATTGCCACGGTAGGCGACGTGAACGCCGCGCACGCGCTCGGGAATCAATAATTCAATTGGTTGACCGATCATCGATTCGCGATCATAGCCAAATATGGCCTCGGCTTGGGCATTGACGACCACAATTACGCCGTGGGCATTCACAATAACGACGCCATCAGGCGCTGCTTCAAGCAAGCTTTGAAAAAGCGGCTCTGCTGGTTGAGTGGCCAGCTGATGGCGCAATAACTCAACTTCGCGTTTAAGGCTGGCGTTTTCCGTTTCAAGCTGTTGATGACTCAGCATACCAAACACTCCCTTGAATGATTGGCAATCATAGCATATTTGGTTGTTGGGGATTGGGGGTTGGGGATTAGGGATCGGGTAAAGCTGGAAATCACGAATTTTTTGATGCATAAAGGAAACGAAGCCTGAAACCGCGAAGAACACGAAGGTTGAGTTGGCTATGGGCTATTGATTTTTGCCTTTTGCCTTCTGACTTTTGACCTCTGACTTCTGACTTCTGAAACCTAGCCCCTGATCCCGCGTCCTTCATCCCTCATAATTCATAATTCCTCCTTTATTGCTGGCCTGAATTATGCTACATTAATAGGCTTGCTCATATGGGTCTGAGTAGCCTAAAAGTGCCTATGTTATAATGCATACATTCATATGCCGAGGAGGATGTGTGAGCCGCTTCAGCGATGTCACCAACATTTGGTCAACCATCAAAGAAATCGATGTGCGCGATATTCGCGATCAAGCTGATCTGCCTTGTCGGATTGCGCTGCTGGGCCATGCTACCTTCGGGCGCGATTTGATTATGCGTTTGTTGACGCTTGGCGCGCAACGCTTCCCAGCCCGCACTCCCCAAGTGAGCATTATCGATTTACCGCTAGGCCGCGAGCAAGCAGTCGATCTCAATCGGGTCGATTTGGTGCTCTTAACGCTTGATTCCAGTCAAGCCTTGAGCTACGACGAATTTCTGGCCTACGAAAAATTGGCAATTCTGCCCATTCCGCTGTTGATTGCGGTTTGGGGTACCGATTTGCCCAAAAGCTCCGAGAGCACGCAGCAAGCAGATTTGCAAGCCTCTCCGGCAGTGTTGCTCGATCCGCAAGCAGATCCGGCGAGCCAACGTAAAGCACTGGCCAAAGCAGTGCTCGAACTCTTGCCTGAATCGTTGCATATTGCCGCCGCGCGGCGCTACCCTGGCTTGCGCAGCGAAGTAACCAATAGCCTGCTAAGCAGTGTTGCGCTAAGTAACGCCACATTTGCTTTCACGTCGGGCTTGCCTGAGATGATTCCTGTATTAAACTTGCCATTAAACGCCGCCGATATGTTGGTTCTAACCAAAAATCAGGCCCTTTTGGCCTATCGAGTGGCGTTGGCGATGGGTGCTGAAGGCGATTTCAGCGCCATGATTCGCGAACTGCTGCCAGTGGTTGGCGGTGGTTTTCTCTGGCGGCAACTTGCACGCCAATTGGTGGGCTTGATTCCGGGCATTGGCTTATTGCCCAAAGTTGCGGTAGCCTACGCTGGCACGTTTGTGACGGGCATTGCTGCCTGGCGTTGGTATGAACGCGGCGAACTGATCAGCAAAGCCGAATTACAAAGCTTGGTCAAAACGGCTTTAGAAGAAGGGCGACAACGGGCAAAGGCGCTCATTGGCAATCGTAAATCAGCCGATAGTGATGGTACTCCAGCGACCAAACCACGCTTGCGCCAACGGCTTGGTAGCTTGCTAAACCCCAAGAATTGGTTTAAGGCGATTCGGGGCCGTTTCAAGCGCAAACCCAAACAGGTACACCAACCAGCGGAGTCAAACGATCAGTCCAACTCTGCTGCTTAATCACATTGAGGATTATCATTCGTGGAAACCTTTGTCATTGAAGGCGGTCATCGCCTGAGCGGGACAATTACACCTGCAGGAAACAAAAATGCCGCCTTGCCATTATTGGCAGCCTGTTTGCTCAGCGACCAACCAGTTATTTTGCGCAATATGCCCGATATTGCCGATGTACGGGTCAAAGTCCAATTATTACAATCCTTAGGCATCGAATGTAGCTGGCTGGAAGATAACGTGTTGCGAGTGCACGCCGCTACTATCAACACCTCTGAGCCAGATATTGCACTTGCCCGCCGTATTCGAACCTCGATTTTGCTGGCTGGGCCGTTGTTGGTGCGTACTGGACGGGCAGTTTTGGCCCGACCAGGCGGCGATTCGATTGGCCATCGACGTTTGGATACCCACTTTCTGGCATTGGTTGCCCTAGGTGCCGAAGTTGAAGTGACCAAACAAGCCTACGAATTACATACCGCTGGCCTTGTTGGCACCGATATTTTCCTTGATGAAATGAGCGTTACTGGAACTGAACAGGCAATTATGGCTGCTGTTTTGGCCAATGGCACGACCACAATTGTCAACGCCGCTTCCGAACCACACGTCCAAGACCTCTGTCGTTGTTTGTTTGCCATGGGCGCAAAAATCACTGGCATTGGCACTAACACCTTGCAAATTCAAGGCGTTTCGCGGCTCAATGGTACCGAATATACGCTCGGCCCCGATTTTATGGAGGTTGGCTCGTTCATCGGGTTGGCCGCCGTGACTGGTAGCAACATTCGCATCGCTAATGCACGGCCTGAAGAACACCGCATGACGCGAATTATGTTTGGGCGTTTGGGCGTAACCTGGCAGGATGAAGGCCCAGATATTGTGATTCCAGGCGATCAGGAGCTGCGCGTGCGCGACGATTTGCATGGCGTTGTACCCAAAATCGACGATATGCCATGGCCTGGCTTCCCACCAGATCTCATGAGCATTGCTTTGGTGATTGCCACCCAAGCGCATGGCACGGTGCTGATTCACGAAAAAATGTTTGATGGACGTTTATTCTTTGTTGATAAGCTGCTGAGCATGGGCGCACGGGTGATTTTGTGCGATCCGCATCGGGCGGTGGTGGTTGGGCCAGCCAAACTCTTCGGCGAACGTCTGACCAGCCCCGATATTCGGGCGGGTATGGCCTTGGTGATTGCTGCATTGTGCGCCAAAGGGACGAGCATTATTTCGAATATTGCCCAAATTGATCGGGGCTACCAACGAATTGAACAACGGCTGGCTGCGCTTGGGGCGCGGATCGAACGCCGTCCTGCTGAATAATGGCCTTTAAGGAGGGTCGGTGTGACCAAAGCATCAGAACAACGGCATATTTTAATTGCTGATGACGATCCTGGGATTCGTGGCCTCTTGTGCGAGGTCTTTGATGAAGAGGGCTATCTGACAGAGCCAGCCGAGCATGGCGGCGAAGTTTTGGCCAAAATGACCAAGAAACATCCCTATGATCTGTTGATTATGGATGTGCGCATGCCTGGCCAAGATGGTTTGACCGTGCTTGAGCAATTGCGCAAAAATGGCATTACCACTCCAGTTATTATGATGACTGCCCATGGTACATCATCAACGGCAATCCGGGCAATTCAAATTGGCGCATACGATTATGTGATCAAGCCGTTCGATGTTGAAGAAGTGACCTTGGTTGTCAAGCGCTTGTTTGATCATCAGCAACTTGCCTCAAAAGTCCGTGAACTCGAAGCCAAAAGCTTTGACCCACGCGACAAAATGATTGGCAATAGCCCAGCCATGCAGGAAATCTACAAGCAAATTGGGCGCGTAGCCCACACCGATGCAACCGTGTTGATTACTGGTGAAACTGGCACTGGCAAGGAAGTGCTGGCCAACTTGATCCACGTTAATTCAGCACGGCGCAACGGGCCAATGGTCAAAGTCAATTGTGCTGCCTTGCCCGAATCGCTGCTCGAAAGCGAATTGTTTGGCCATGAAAAAGGCGCGTTTACTGGCGCGATGGCTCAGCGCAAGGGTCGCTTCGAATTAGCTCATAAAGGCTCAATCTTTTTGGATGAAATTGGCGAAATGACCCTTTCGACCCAAAAGAAATTGTTGCGGATTTTGCAAGAGCGCGAGTTTGAGCGGGTTGGCGGCACGACCACCGTGCGGGTCGATGTGCGGGTGATCGCCGCGACCAACCGTGATCTTGAGGCCGAAGTGCGGGCTGGCACCTTCCGCGAAGATTTGTACTATCGCCTAAATGTGATTACCTTGTATCTGCCAGCCTTGCGCCAACGCACTGGCGATATTCCCTTGCTGGCCGAATTTTTCTTGGATAAATATCGCTATTCGCCATCGTCACCACCAGCCCGCATCTCCGAAGATGCTATGGAGCGGCTGAACAACTACGATTGGCCAGGTAATGTGCGCCAGCTTGAGCACGAGATTGAGCGGGCAGTGATTTTGTCACGCGGCAATGTGATTACCAGCGAGCACATGTCGTTGGTGCCAAGTTCGCGCTCAGCCTTGCAAGTTGATATTGCCGCCCGTTTGCGTGAGCAATCGACGCTCGACGAACTCTTGGCCGATGTTGAACGCTTGGCCTTGCAAGAAGCCCTCGTGCAACACGATGACGACCTGAAGGCCGCCGCCCGCAGCCTTGGCCTAAGCGAAGCCGAGTTTCAAAAGCGCCAGAAGAAGTATACTTCGTAGGTGAGGCTATAGGCTATAGGCTATTGGCTTTTAACGCAGAGGCACAGATCTTTTTAAGGATCAAAACTACAGGATCAAGGGCATAACTGTACTGGTTCATTGCGTGAGCAACCGCAGCATTCCCGCATCACAACCCTATCCCAAGGGTTGGTTTTCGCTGTCCACCACGCATCCGCAGGGTCATCAATGGATGCGGTTCGGTCACGATGGTCCTTGAGGGGGTGCAGGGGGATTAAAGCCCCCCCTGCGCTTCCCGCTGGCGGGACGGAAGGGTGGAAAAGAACGATGGTGGTTAATGTGATGAACCATTACACATAACAGTTATGACTTCCTGATCCTCATAGTTCACATTCTTAACGAAACTCTGCGCCTCTGCGTTAAATAAATATTTGAACCGTGAATCGCACGACGGACGTTTTTCGCTACGAATTCCATGAATTAATGTTCCGCTAGCCAAAAGCCTTCAGCCTATAGCCTTTCTATGCTTACTCGCCCTTGAATTCGGCGGCACGGCGCGCGATTGCTGCTTGCACGCCCTCGCTAAAGTCGGCGCTACGAATTAATTGGCTCTGTGCCCAACCTTCAAGCATCAAGCCGCGGTCAACATCAAACAAACCATCAATCACCCGTTTGGCCATGCCGACGGCCAACGGTGCTGCCAAGATTAGCTCATCAGCAAACGCCTGCACAACTTCATCTAAACTGCCTGCATCAGCCACTTGATTGACAACGCCCCAGCGCTCAGCGTCGGCGGCGCTAAACGTGCGTCCAGTCATAATCAGCTCTTTAGCGCGGCCAACCCCAACCAAGCGCGTCAGGCGGGTTGTGCCACCAACATCAGGCACGATGCCCAAACGGGTTTCTGGCAAAGCCAACTTGGTGCCATTGGCCGCAATTCGAAAATCGCAGGCCAAGGCAATTTCTAAGCCCAAGCCAAGGCCCATGCCATGCAAAACGGCGATTGTGGGAATTTCTAGGCGCTCGATGCGGGTTGTCAAGGCTTGCCAATCGTCGGTGATTGTGCGCATTTGGCGCAACCAATGTTCGCCATAGCGATTGGGTAGATCAAGCAAATCGCCAAGATCGATGCCTGCTGAAAAAACCGGGCCTGCGCCGCTCAAGACGACAACCCGCACGCCCGAAGCGCTGGCTGCCTGATCGATCGCTGCGCGTAAATCTTGGCCAACTTGCCAACTAATGGCATTGCGTTTCTCAGGCCGATTGATCGTAATGCGAAAGATCGCGCCAGTTTGCTCGGTTGTAACGAAACCACTCACAGCATGCTCCTTTGCACAAAAAAAGACGCTGCATCGTTGCTTGATGCAGCGTCGATTGTACCGCTTATGCTTCGGTTGTGGCGTGACGTGTGCCGCCATAAAAAGCAATTTTATCTTTTATATGTTCGTAATTGGGCTTGACGACGGTATACATCCAGGCCACATCAGCGATAGTGCCGTTATCAGTCACCAAATCAATCCAGAAGCATGTACCTTTGTGGGGGCAAACATAGGTGCGCTCGGTCACCCGTAAATTGTGCATATCGACTGCTGCTTGATCAAAATACCAGTTGCCTTCAAGCCGAAAAACCGTTTGTGTTTCAACACCTTTGGCCAAAGTCGCCTGATCATGTTTGGCTTTGATGCTAATTTCCCGTAACATGGATCGTCCTCCGTTGGTAATAGGGAAATCGTACCACGAAAAAGGCCTTAAATTCGGCGCAGCATCGAGCGCAAGCTGAAATCGTGGTATGATTTTGGCAGCTATGATGCGCCATGTATTTCCGGCGCGTTAATCATCTTTCGTGCTCAACAACCTAGGATTAGGAATTATGGCAAAGATTATGGTCGCCATGAGTGGCGGCGTGGATAGTTCGCTCACCGCAGTTTTGCTCAAAGAACAAGGTCACGACGTGACTGGCGTAACCATGCACCTGTGGGAAGGCGATGATAATGGGATCATGGAAAGTCAATGTTGCTCAGTCGAAATGACTGCTGGCGCGCGGCGGGTCTGTGCCCAATACGACATTCCTTACTATGTCTTTAATTATCAAAAAGATTTTCGCAAGCATGTGATCGATTACTTTTTGCGTGAATATTCAAGCGGTGCCACGCCTAACCCGTGCTTGGCCTGCAACCGCGACCTCAAATTTCGAGTGCTGCTCGAACGGGCTGAACTCTTGGGCTTCGATGGCTTAGCAACTGGCCACTTTGTGCAGATTACTGGCGGCGGCGACCAGCCCTACGATTTGCGGCGCGGGATTGACATCAACAAAGATCAATCGTATGTGTTATATATGCTGAGTCAACGCGAATTGAGCCGTTTGCACTTTCCATTGGGTGGGTTTACTAAACCCCAAGTACGCCAAATGGCCCGTGAACGTGGCTTAGTTACCGCCGACAAGCCAGAAAGCATGGATATTTGTTTTATTCCCGATAACAACTATCGGCGTTTCTTAAACGAAGAACGCCCAGAAATTATGCGCCCAGGCCCAATTGTCAATCGGCGCGGTGATGTGCTTGGTAATCATAAAGGCTTGCCCCAATACACGATTGGCCAACGCAAAGGCTTGGGCATTGCCGCAGGCTCGCCGTTATTTGTGATCGAAATCGACACGGTACGCAACTTGCTCATCGTTGGTGATGCTGATGAACTAGAATGCCGCGATTTTGTGATTGACGATGTCCGCAGCGTCTATGGCCAGATCGAAGCCGGAACCTATGCGGTGCAAATCCGTGCTCATGGCGAGGCCGTGCCAGCCACGATTACCCCCCGCGACAACGGCACGCTACACATTCGCTATGATCAACCACAACGTTCGGTAACACCAGGCCAAGCTGCCGTGCTCTATCGCGATGATCGGGTGTTTGGTGGTGGTCGGATCAGTACGGAGCGCTATTCGTGAGCGAGTTAGAGCCAGCAGCATTGATTATTGCGCTGCTTGCCAGCGTTTACGGAGCCTTGGCGCATCTCTTTTGGGGGCAGCGTTGGCGCCATTTGCCCCTTTTTTTGGGCACAGCGCTCATTGGCTGCCTTATGAGCTATGCCTTTAACTTGCATTTTATTGGGGCTGGACCAGTGCCAGCAGGGGTACCGTTGGTCGAATCGACTATTGCTGCATGGATTATGTTAATCCTAGCAACGCGACTGCGCGTTTAACCCCTACGAAGGCAAAAAAGGCGACAATATTCCTGTGGTGAAAGTGTGGCATATTTCGGGGCAATATGCTATAATCGCCGCGATCAAATCCCTCTTTGTAAAGCATTAAATGTACCTTTCGACGGTTTGATTGGTCGTGTCGGTACGCTGGAGGATTGCTTGAAGAAGTTTGCCATTATCGGGGGCATCGTCCTCCTTGTTCTTGGGATTGGTCTGCCGATTTTGTTGATATCACAGGGCTGGCTCAACGAGGCCCGTGATCTTGCGATTATCCTCTTGGCAATTTTCCAACTCTTCTCGGTCACCTTGATGATTGTTTTGGTGGGCGTGTTGGTGGTGATGGTCAACGAGTTGCGCAACTTGGCCAAGGAAAAAATCTCGCCCAAGGTCGACGACGTGTTGGAACGGGTCAAAGATATTACCGAAAATGCCAAGGTTACAACCACAACCGCCAAGCAAACAGCCTCGTATGTGGCTGAAGGCGTGGTTTCACCAGTGATCAAGGCCGCTAGCTTGTTGGCAGGGGTCAAAGCTGGGGCCAAATCGTTGGCGCGGCGGCAAGCCCGTGGTTCGTTGCCTAGCGATCGCAACGAAAATAACTAGGCTGCCCTCTTGTCAAACGACAAGGGCTAGTGGTACGATACACAGACCAAACCATCCTCTATCTGGTGAACGCTATGGCTGAACGGTTTCCGTATGGTGGACAAGCAGTAATGGAAGGCGTAATGATGCGCGGTTTACACCGGGCTAGTGTCGCTGTCCGTTCACCTTCTGGGCAAATCGTCATTCGTGACCGTGAATTAAACTTAGCGCGGCGGGTTTTTTGGAGTCGGCTTCCGCTGCTGCGTGGCATTCAGCTTTTGGGCGATGCTTTGGTAATTGGGATGTGGGCTTTGATGTTTTCGGCAAGCGTGACCGAGGATCAAGCCGAGCAACCCTTGAGTAAAGGCCAAACCGCACTGTTGGTTGCAACCTCGGTCGGGATTTCGATTGCGTTGTTTTTTGTGTTGCCATTGCTGGTTGCTTCGGGCATTGCCAGTTGGGCCAAGCTTGGCATCTACAGTCGCGAAACAATCGAAGGCATAACGCGCTTGCTGATTTTTGTTGGCTACCTGATCCTCGTTGGGCGCACCGCAGAAATTCGGCGGGTTTTCGGGTATCATGGGGCTGAGCATAAAGCAGTATCGGCCTATGAAGCGGGCCTGCCATTGACCGTTGAGCACGTTCGGCCCTTTACAACCATCCACCCGCGCTGTGGCACAACCTTATTGCTCATTGTGGTGGTGCTCAGCATTCCTGTATTTGCATTGCTTGGCACGTTTCCCTTTTGGCTACGCTTGCTAAGCCGAATCATCCTAGTGCCATTTGTGGCGGCGCTTGCCTACGAGCTTATGCGGCTTACTGCAAGCAAGGCAACAAACCCGATTGTGCGTGGTTTAATGACACCAGCACTGGCGCTGCAACGCTTGACCACCCGCGAACCAGATGATGCCATGCTTGAGGTAGCAATCGCTGCCCTGGCGCGGGTCTTGGCCGCCGATGGACAAACGATTGAAACGCAGCCCATTGCGGTCGATATTCGGCCTGCACTTACGTCCTAACATCGTACATCCAGAGTGAGGGCATCTGTATGGCTCTTGTTGGTAATTTGCGCGACTTTGCACTCGCTGATTTTCTTTATCTGATCGATCGCGGGTACAAAACTGGCAGTTTACAACTGAACCGTCAAAGTGCCGCAGCAACGCTCTACTTTGAAAAGGGAAAACTGCTCTACGCCGCGCAAGCGCAAGAACGCGAATCGCTCGGCGAGATGTTGCAGCGCACGGGGAAACTCACGCCGCAACAAGTGCAGCAGGCGGTGCAACTGCAGCAAACTGATGGCAACCAATCGCTTGGAACGGTGCTGGTCGAGCACGATATTATCACGCGCGAAGACCTGCAACGCCACATCCAAACCCACATAGAAGAGACGGTGTACAGTCTGTTTGGCTGGCCCGATGGTGAGTTTTGCTTCAATGCCGGGGTAAAGCTCGACCGTGATGATGTCCAATCGCCGGTACCGCTTGGGGTGGAAAACCTCATTATGGAGGGTGTACGCCGCGTCGATGAATGGGGCCGCATCAAGGATCATATTCCCAATACCGATATGATCGCACGCTTTGTCGATCAGCCACTCGAAAAGGCTAAAAGTATCAACTTAACGCCCGATGAATGGCGGATTTTTGCCCGCATCAACGGCAAAGATTCGATCAAAGAAGTGATTAGTCGGACTGGTTTGAGTGAATTTGATGTGAGCCGCATTGTATACGGCTTCATTTCGGCAGGCTTGGTTGAGGTAACCCGACCTCGCCCTCCTGTCCCAGCGACGGGACGCGCTGGTGCTGGTGCCGCTGCAGGAGCACCAAAACGCAGCCTCGTCTCACGGATCATCAATCGTATTAGGGGAATGTAGAAAGGCGGCGCTGCGCTGGAACACTCCCACACTCCCACCGGCAACCTAGCTCCGTCTTAGGAGGACGTATGCAGACTGTCAAAATGGTTATCAGTGGCGCGGTTAACGCTGGTAAAACACAGTTCATTCGTGCCATTAGTGAAATCGAGGTGGTTTCGACCGAACGGAAGGCCTCCGACGATACCAAACTGCTCAAGGGCGAAACCACCGTTGCAATGGACTTTGGCCGCATTACCATCAGTGATGATTTGGTGTTGCACTTGTTTGGCACACCCGGCCAAAAACGCTTCGACTTTATGTGGGAAATCTTGTCCGAGGGGATGCTCGGCTTGATTGTGTTGGTCGATAGCACCCGGCCTGAAACGTTCCGCGAAACAAATCGGATTATCGATTTCTTCACTTCGCAACGTGATGCGCCGTATGTCGTCGCCGCCAACAAGCAAGACCACGAAAATGCTTGGGCACCTGATGAGTTGCGGCTCGCCTTGCGGTTGCCAGCCCATGTTAAAATTGTTCCCTGTGTGGCAACCCAAAAGGATTCGGTTAAGAATGTGCTGCTAGAATTGCTCTACGTTATTATGCAGCGCTCAGCCGATTAGGCGATTCTTCACGCTTCATTGCTCTTTTTCGCCATGCCGTACTCTGCAACCAGAGTACGGCTTTTTGCCTTTGTGGAGAAGGTTTTTTATGCAGTTGAATTTGCCAATTCTTGACCAATTACAAGGCCGTCGCTCAATCTTAATCGCTGGCATGGGCGGCGGTTTTGATATTTTCTGTGGCTTGCCGATCTTCCTCCAATTGCGCCAGCAAGGTTTTAATGTGCATCTGGCCAATTTCAGCTTCAGCGACCTTGAAGCGGCCACCAATCTTGAATATCTCGGTGATACGGTTTATGGCGTGCCCAGTTTGCCCCACGAGCCTGAATTTGTGCCAAGCCATAGTCCAATCGATGCCACTCAAGTCGCTTTGTTCCAGCGCTATAAGCCGTTTATCTATTTTCCTGAGCTGTATTTGGCTGAGTGGTTTCGCCAAACCTATGGGGAGCGATTGACGGTTTGGTCGTTTTTGCGCAGTGGCGTGCAACCACTCTTGGCCAGTTATCGGCGTTTGGTGCAGCACTTAGCAATCGATGCGATTATCTTGGTCGATGGCGGGGTTGATGCTTTGGTGCAAGGCGATGAGGCCGAAATTGGCACCTTGGTCGAAGATTCGATCTCGTTAGCTGCGGTCAAGCAGTTGCACGAGGTGCCAACCAAAATTGTGGCCTGCATTGGTTTGGGCGCTGAACGCGATATGTATTACCCGCATATTTTTCAAAATATTGCTACTTTGGCCGAGGCCGAGGTGCTGCTTGGAACATGCAGTTTGATCAAGCAAATGCCAGTTTATCAAGCCTATGCAGCGGCGGTGCACTGGGCACAAGCTCGAATTTACCAAGATCCCAGTGTGATCAATAGTTCGATTATCTCGGCGGTCGAGGGCTATTTTGGCGATTATCATCTGACCAGTAAAACCGCAGGCAGCAAGCTTGATATTAATCCGCTGATGAGTGTGTATTGGTTTTTTGATTTGGCTGGTTTGGCCGAGCGCCATTTGTTGCTTGAGCCGCTGCTTGAAACCGAGCATCTGCGCGAGGTGGTGCAATGGGTGCATACCTTGCGCGCAAACTTGCCGATTCGGCCTCGAATACGCTAAGTGGTTGCGACGCGAGGGGTCAGGGATCGGGGATTGGGATTTTAACGTAGAGGCGCAGAGAAATGAAGGATGAAGTAAAATCAAAAATCAAAAATTAGAAAGTTATATTATCCACGAAGCGCACGAAGGGCTAGGAACCACGAAGTTTGCGAAGTTAAGTTTTTGGCCACAGATTGGCACAGATTTTTGGGATTATGTTCTGCAAGCCAAAAGCCCTTTTTATTTTTCGTGCAATTCGTGGAATTCGTGGCTAAAAAACCTCGCCTTCGTGATCTTCGCGGTTCCTCGTACTTGGCTTATTGTTTCTCGGTGCGTTTGGCAGCTTCCCAAAGCGTGTCTGCTTCGCTCAAGCTGAGTTGGCTGAGTTGGCGGCCTTGGGCTTGGGCTGCTTGTTCAACGGCCACAAAGCGGCGGCGAAATTTGGCAATTGTGCCGCGTAGCGCACTTTCTGAATCAATTTTGAGCCAGCGCGCCAAATTGGTCAAGGCAAACAGCACATCACCAAATTCGGCAGCTTGTTCTTCTGGGCTGGCAGCTGCTTGCAATTCGCCAATTTCTTCATGCACTTTCTCCCAAACGCCGCTGATGTCAGGCCAATCGAAGCCAACTTTGGCAGCTTTTTTGCCCATGAGTTGCGCTGTTGCGAGTGGCGGCAAGGTTTTGGCGATGCCATCGAGTGCGCTTTCCCGTTGGCTGCCTTTTTCTTTGTGCTCAGTTGCCTTAATCGCATCCCAATTGCGCAATACTTCGTCTGCATCGCTCACTTCGGTGGTGCCAAAAATATGCGGGTGGCGGCGAATCAGCTTGCTGTTGATTGCAGCATAGACCTGATCGAGATCGAAGCGGCCTGCTTGGCGGCCAAACTCTGCGTGAAAGACAATTTGCAACAGTAAATCGCCCAATTCTTCTTTGAGATTTGGCCAATCTTCAGCGTCGAGCGCTTCGAGGGTTTCATGGGTTTCTTCAAGCAAGAATTCGCGCAAGCTGGCGTGGGTTTGTTTACGATCCCATGGGCAGCCTTGTGGCCCTGCCAAACGCGCCATAATCCATTCTAATGTGCTTGGGCTAGCCAAATCAGCCTCGATGCTGAGTGCTGGCAGATACCAGGCTTGGGCTGGGCTGGCGTTGGCAAGGGTTGTTTGGTTCAGGCCCGTTGCAGCAAGGCTCTGAATTTGATAGTCGCTGGGATAGCGGCGCAATAAGCTGGCCCGAACTGCTGGCAATATCGCTGCATCGATTGCGGTGACGATCAAGGCTTGGGTTGCTTGAAACGGTAACGGGCTAACGAAGGCTTGATAGTCAGCGATGCCCTGTAATTCACTCCACGCTCGATCAACGCCTTCGGCAGGTTGAGGCGTTGGTGCAATAAGCTTGTGGGCAGGCACAACTTGAAAGCCTTGGCTAAGGTCGAGTGGAAATTGGCTGAGAAACTGAGTTAACATTGCTGATCCTTAAATAAAGAGCGACAGGATGAGCATAGCATCCTGTCGTAACGCCCATTGGCATTGCTCTGCTTATTGGAAAACGGTCACTGATTCTGGGAAGGGTACATCCTCAGCGCGCACATAATTTTTGATCAAATCTTTTTGGCGGTATTCTTCGACTTTTCCTTGCACATAGGCCGTGCCTTCTGGCGAATTCATAAGTTCTTGGAACGAGCCAAAGCTAATCGCATTGCGGCTTTCGGTAATTTTCATAATGTGATAGCCAAATTGGGTTTTGACCGGCTCGCTCAATTGGCCAACTTCCAGCGTGTTGAGCGCGGTGGCAAACTCAGGCACGAAGCCAGCAAATTGCTCTTTGGTATACCATCCGAGGTCGCCGCCGTTTGAGCCACTGCCAGGATCTTCAGAATATTGTTGGGCTAAGGCCGAGAAATCTTCGCCAGCCTTCAATTGGGTCAAAAGTTGGTTGGCGCGATCAAGGGCGACTGATTCACTGACGGTTTCGGTGGAAACCAAAATATGAAACAGATGAAATTGTGGCGTTTCGCTTGGCAGTTGCAGCAGTTTGGCATAGCTCTCGAAGGTCAAAATCTGGGCAACATAGGCGCGCATATTTTCAACCGTGCCAAAACGATTTTCTTTGGCAAAAGCTTCATAATCGGCAAAGGTTGGTTTTTCTTTTTGAACCGCCTGATCGATCATCATCGTGGTTTGTTCTGCGGTCACGCTATCGATGCCTGCGCCAAGCTTGGCACTTTCTTCCAAAATCACTTTTTGCAAAATGAGTTGCTCTAAAAGTTGTTGGCGGGTAGTATTGGCATCAAGGCCGCCAGCATTGTTGTTGATATTATTGGAATTTTGATCTAAAAAGGTTGTAAATTCTGCTTCAGTGATTGAAGAATTACCGACCTCAACCATGACTTTCGATTGACTGGTGGTAATTTCACTACCACAACCTGCTAGGATTGCGATTACAAAACAGAGCAGCAACCACTGGGCGTGTCGTCGCATGAGCCAAAGTCCTCCACATGTTGAAATGCTAAATTATATATCTCATTGATACCGCAGCCATGGCTGCTTGTCAAACGCCAAACGAGGCAGCCGTGGCCCGACTACCTCGTTTAAGCTGGTTAATTGGCCAATTTAGGCGTATTCTGGTTGGCCTGGCACCGGGAAGGCCGCGCATAATTCGCGAACTTCGCCAGCAACTTTGGCTTGTAATTCTTTGTTGCTCAAATCGCGCACAATTTGGCCGACCCAAACGGCGATTTGGCGCATTTCATTTGGCCCAAAGCCCCGCGTGGTTGCAGCAGGCGTGCCAAAGCGCAAACCGCTGGCGGTCATTGGTGGCTTGGGATCAAATGGAATCGCGTTTTTGTTGACCGTAATGCCAGCATGGTCAAGGGCTTTTTCAGCGTCTTTGCCTGTAGCATTCACCGGAGTCAAATCGACCAACAACAGGTGGTTATCGGTGCCGCCGCTGACAATCCGCAGGCCTTCGTTGGTCAAGGCCTCGGCTAGCACTTGGGCATTTTCCACCACCCGGCGCATATAATCGCGGTAATCTGGTTGCAACGCTTCGCCAAAGGCAACAGCTTTGGCAGCGATCACGTGCATCAATGGGCCGCCTTGCACACCAGGAAACACAACTTTATCGATATTTTTGGCCTGTTCTGCACTGCACATAATCATGCCGCCACGAGGGCCACGCAAGGTTTTATGGGTGGTCGTGGTGACATAATCAGCAACCCCAACAGGTGATGGATGCAGGCCAGCAGCAACCAAGCCAGCAATGTGGGCAATATCGGCCATCAAAATTGCCCCAACATTATCGGCAATTGTGCGCAGCAAATCGAAATTGATTGTGCGTGGATAGGCGCTGGCGCCACAGATAATCATCTTAGGCTGAGTTTTGTGGGCAATCTCGGCAACTTCTTCATAATCGATCTGTTCGGTTTTGCGGTCAACGCCATAGCCGTGAATCTCATATGATTTGCCTGAGAAGTTGAGCGGATGGCCGTGGGTCAAGTGGCCGCCATGGGCCAAACTCATGCCCAGCACTCGGTCGCCATGCTCAAGTGTCGCCAGTTGCACCGCCATATTGGCTTGCGCGCCAGAGTGTGGCTGGACATTGACATGCTCAGCGCCAAACAATTGCTTGGCTCGTTTGATCGCCAAATCTTCGGCGACATCAACAAACTCGCAGCCGCCGTAGTAGCGTTTGCGTGGATAACCTTCGGCATATTTATTGGTCAACACCGAGCCTTGGGCGGCCAATACAGCACTGCTGACATAGTTTTCAGAGGCGATTAGCTCAATCCCATGGCGTTGACGTTCAGCTTCAGAGTCGATAGCTTGCGCCAATTCAGGATCTTGTTGGCGCAATTCATCCATTAACGACATGCGTACACTCCTTGTCTACGTGGAAAACATCCTTGCAGCCGGCTGGGCGTGATGCGACGATCTGCTGTGTGACCCATCCCTATGATACACGGTTTGGGCTTTGTGTGTTGCGGGCTTGAATCAAATCGGCAACCGTGCTGCGCAGGGTTTGCATTTCAAAGGGCTTGCCAAGCACGCTATCCACGCCGCGTGCAGCAGCATAATCAGCATCGTGTTGATAGCCCCAGCCAGTAATTAAAATTGCGATGATATTGGGGCGGCGCTGGCGAGCTTGCTCTAGCACATCCCAGCCATTCATCCCGGGCATGCCCAAATCGGAAATAATCAGGTCGAAGGCTTGTTCGTCGATCCAGCGCAGAGCCTCTTCGCCAGAGCCAGCTAAGGTTACTTCGTGATGATCGTGGCGCAGCACTTTGGCCACAATGTTGCGCACTGCTGGCTCATCATCAACCACCAAAATTCGTTGGGCAGCAGTTTTGGGCACAATCGCAACTGGGCGTGGCTTTGGTTGCGGTGCATGATGGATTGGCAGCAATACCACGAAGCGCGCGCCATGCGGGTAGACATCTTCGGTTAATAATTTGCCGCGATGGCGTTGGACAATGCTTAAGGCAACTGCCAAGCCCATGCCCGTGCCTTCGCCAATTGGCTTGGTCGAGAAAAATGGCTCGAAAATACGCGTCCGATCTTCTGGGGCGATGCCTGGGCCGTTATCAGCAATGGTGAAATACGACCACTCGCCTGTTGTGCCCGTGCTAATTGTAATCGTGCCGCCTTTGGGCAAAACATCAATCGCATTGACGACCAAATTAACGCAGACTTCGCGCAATTCGGCGGCGCTGCCTTGCACATGGGCGGCGGCCAAGTGGGTGCTAATATCGAGCTTGATGCCACGCTGCTGGGTTTTGTCGCGCCACGAAGGGCGGGTAAAATCGAGCGCAATATTAACCACATCACGCAAATCCACAATATCATCGTAGATCGTTTCGGAGGCCCGCGCAAACTCTTGAATTCGACGCACCGTGACCGCGCCATCTTTGGCAGCACGTTCGATCACTTGCAAGGCGTCGCGGCGTTCGGTGTGGGTTTCATCAATCAGCAAAAATTGGGCATTGCCAAGAATCGAGGCCAGCAGATTGTTGAAATCGTGGGCAACGCCACTGGCCAATTGCCCCAAGGCGCGCAATTTTTCCGAGTTGATCAAGGTTTCGCGGGTGTTTTCTAGCTCGTCGAGCACGCTACGCAATTGATAATACGATTGCTCTGCATCGGTGCGCAGCAAATGTTCTTGCTCATAGCGGCGCGCTGTATGAATTGCTTGCGAAATTTGCTGGGCAATCGAGGCCGCCAAATGGCTTTCCTCTGGATTCCAAACCCGCACGTTGCCACGGCTATACATTTGCAGCCAGCCACTAAACCGCCCGTCAACCATCAATGGCTGGGCGAAGAGCGATGATAGACCTTCAGCGCTCGCTGGATCGCCGCCGATCAGCGAGACGCGGCGAATATCGCTGATGTAGAGTGGCGTTGGCGGCTTGAAGCGCGAAATCCAATAATTAACCGTATCAGTGGTCATTTCCAGCGAATCAAGGTAGCGCTCGGAAAAACCAGCGTGGGCCACGACTTGCATTGCGCTGCCATCGTTATGCCACATCAGCACCGCAGCCGCCGCAATTTTAAACACATCGATGACCTTTTCGACCACATTGCCGCATAAGGCATGCAAATTGAGTTCGCCGCTGATCGCGCGAATAATTTCTTGCAGGGCTTCAAGCTCGCGGCGGCGTTGATGTTCGGCCTCGTAGAGCTGCATCTGGCGCAATGCCAAGGCCAATTGATCGGCCACATCGTTGATCAAACGCAAATCATCAAGCGTCCAGAGGAAGGGCCGTTGCACTTTATAGATGCAGACAAAGCCCAACCACTGGCCATTAGCCACCAACGGCACCCAAACCAAGGCATGAATATTCAAGGCCAGCAAACGCTCGCGCAATTCAGGATAATTGCTATCGTGATATTCATCGATCGTCAGCGAGCGCTTTTGTTGGAAGGCTTGCAACATTTCGCTATGCAACAAGGCCTCAGTCGCGGTGCGCTGATCTGGCGGCAGCAAGGTGGTGTAGGTGCCATGAAAGCGTAAGCGTTGCTCCTGCTCATACATGGCCACGGTGCAGAAATCGGCGCGCAGGCCTAAACCAAGGGTTGCCAAAACATCCTGCAACACCTCGCGCAAATTGATGGTTTGGCGAATATGGCTGACGATGCGGGCAAAGAGCACATTGCGTTCGTTGGCCACATACATCGAGCGAAACAGCCGATTATGCTCCAGAATATAGCCTAAGCGCGCGCCAAACTCGTGCAGCAATTGGATATCGCTTGGCTCAAATGGCGTGGCTGGAATCAGGTGCAGCATACCAAGATTCGTCTGATTGCCAGGCACAGGAATATCGATGCCAAACCTACCTGTGAGCAACGTTTTGGCCAAATGCTGGCTCTTTGAGGTGGCAAATTGTTCAGCATTGCTGAGGGCTTGCATGCCACGCTGGGTTGGCACATGGGCTGCATTGATCTGAGTCAATAAACCAAGCCCTTGCTCATCGTAGAGATAGAGGGCTGCGCCTTGGATTGGCAAGTAGTGCCAAATTAAACGAATAATTTGGTATGGCTCGGCCAGCACATCAAGGTGCTTTAAAATATGCAAATTGATTTTTTCGATGATTTTGGTGCATTGATCTTCGCGATAATGCTGGCGATGAGTGGCCAGCGTGCCCAAGGCCAAGGCCAATTGCTGGGCGATCATCTCGATAATTGGTTGGAGCAAGCGCAGTTTTGCGGCTGGCTGGTCGCTTTGAATATCGATTAAGCCAAGCAGTTGCTCGTGGCGCAGCATTGGCACGCTGAGTTGGGAGCGCTGGTTGTGCGCGCTTGCAGGCGTGATGATGCTTTGTTGCTGCTGGCAGAGCGCCGACCAAGCAGCGCCTGCATTGTGGCGCAGGCGGGGCGGCTGGTGATAACTAGGATCTTCCAGTGGGCCAAGCGCGCTAGCAACTGGCACAAGCTGATCGTCTTGAAGCAGGGCGATGGTGACATGCGGCGTTTGCAAGTAGTGGCTGATTAATGCGCTAATCCGTCGAATCAATAATTCTGCATTGTGAAGGCAAAAATGCTCTTGGGTGGTTTTGCTTAATAGCTCAAGCTGCTCGTGCCAAATGCTTGATTCCGCGCTATCACCATCGTACATACCGGCTATCCTTTCATCGAAGGGTTTACCATTTGGGTTTGCGCTTGTTGAGAAATGCGGCGAGGCCTTCTTGACCTTCGGGGCCGGTGCGGGCTTGGGCAATGGCTTCGATGGCGTAGCGTTTGGCGGCGCTGCGCTCCATTTCCCACATGGCTTGGACTAATTTTTTGGCTTGGGCCATGGCTTGGGGGCCGCCACTGAGCATGCGTTCAACCAAAAAGCCGACCGTTTGATCAAGCTCATCTTCGCTGGTAATTGCGTGAATGAGACCAATTTCGAAGGCTCGTTCGGCGCTAAAGCGTTCGCCTGAAATAAACAACGCTCGGCTTTGGCTGACCCCAATTTTGGGCACGACATATTGGGCAATTACTGCTGGAATCAAGCCAAGCTTGACCTCAGTAAAGCCAAATTTAGCTTGTTCGACGGCCACCGCGAGATCGCAGCAAGCCACCAAGCCTGCGCCGCCACCAAGCGCCGCGCCATTGATGCGGCCAATAACTGGCTGCGGCATGCTATTGAGCAGCGCAAACATGGCATCGAGATGTTCAGCATCGGCAATATTTTGCTCGGCAGTGTAGCTGGCGCTTGCTTGCATCCAGCTTAAATCGCCGCCAGCAGAGAACGAAGGCCCAGTGCCAGTCAAAATAACCACCCGCACGCTGGTGTCGGCGGCGATGGCGGTTAATGCTTGGCGCAACTCGCCGATCAATTCGGGATTGAAGGCATTGTGCAATGCTGGGCGATTGAGACTGACGGTGGTGACTGCTGCTTGCTGGCTGACACTGATCAGTTGATATGACACGAAATACTCCGGCTGTCCCAACCTCGTTGTTGGGCCAGATTGGCAATGGCCTATGGATAAGCCATGCGTAAATTATCAAATTGGGTTAAGGTATCGCCTTTTTCAAAGGTACTTGCGCCAAAGCCCATCGCTCCGCTGGCGTAGGTTTCGTCGGTGTAGGCGCCAACTTTTTCGCCATTCAAGTAGAAGGTGAAGTTTGAGCCAACCGCAACGACGCGCAAACGATTAGTTGCGCCAATTTCCTCATTGGCCACCGAGCTATATTTCCAATCGATCAAGTTCGTCCATTCGTCAATGGCTTTATCAAAGCGGCGGAAGGCAAAGTTGCCTTGACCATCGATTTGATAGACATACAAACTGCCTGAAGTATCGCCCTCAATTTGTTCGCGTAGCACTAAGCCTGCTGCATTGGTTGGCTCGCCGCTGACCATCGTAACATCAATTTCTGCATCAACATCGCTATACACTTCGTTGGTTGATGTCCAGATGATCCGTTCGTTGACATACACATGGATTTGATAGGCGCCTTCAACGTAGGCATACTTGCCCGATTTGCTGGCAGTTTCTTGCTCTGGCCAAGCCTGATCGGTGTTTGAAAAATCGTCTTCTAAGAATACGCCGCTGCCAACAACTGGCTCGGTGGTTGGTTCTGGGTCATCGGTTGAGGCCGGAGTTCGGGTTGGGCGGGTTGTTGCCGTGGCCACGCTGGTTGCATTGGTCGCGATCTGTTTCTTGGGATCTTCTTCTTTATCATTCATCAAGAAGGCTATGCCAGCGCCAAGTAGGAGCACAATCCCCACGACAATCCCAATAATCATCCCAGTGTTGCTACTGCGTTTGGTTGGCGCCCCAGCATTTGGATAGCCAGCGCCATAGCTTGGTTGTTGATAGTTGGCTGGCGTGTATTGCTGTTGGTTGCCATATGGTTGTTGGGGCTGTGGTGGTGGTGGCGGATAGCTAGTAGGCTGGCCATAATTTTGGGGTTGCTGATAGCCACCATAATTTTGCGGTGGTGGTGGATAGCTGCCAGGCTGGCCATAATTTGGTTGTGCTGGTGGCGGGTAGCTCCCTGGCTGACCATAATTTGGTTGCGGCGGTGGCGGGTAGCTCCCCGGTTGATCATAATTTGCTGCTGCTGGTGGATAACTACCACCCTGACCATCGTAGCGGGGCAATGCCTGAGTTGGGCCTTCGGCAGCAGTTGGCGCAGCGTTGAGCCTAGTTCCACACTCAGAACAAAATGGATTAATATCGTCGACACTTGCTCGACAATTAGGACATTCACGAAGCGCCATAGGGATTACCTCCAAAGCTAGGCCGAGGGTACTAATTCAACGGTTTCGAGGGCATGGCTAATGGTTGCAACAACCCGTTGTTCAACTGCGTTGCGCGCCTGCCCAATCGCGTTTTGAATCGCTAAAGCATCGGATTTGCCATGAGCAATAATCGCAATGCCATTGACTCCCAACAAGGGTGCGCCGCCATGACTGCGATAGTCCATCCGTTTGCGTAAGGCCAAAAGTGGCGCAACTGCAAGGCTGGCTGGCAAGCTCAAGCCAGTTAACCCAGCGATCACGGCGCGCCAACGGCCTTTGCCAGGCAGGGCCAAGGCCGCGAGGGTTGGTAGCAAGCCCAGCGCAAGGTTTTGACGCCAGGTTGCTTTAATATTGTTGGCGGCGGCGGTGGTGATCATTTTAAACACCCCTTCGCCAAATTTGAGCACCAAATTGCCAACAAAACCATCGGCCACAACTACATCAGCACTGCCATTGATCAACATATCTTTTGGCTCGACGTTGCCAACAAAGTTCAGGTCGGGGCGTTGTAATAACAGACCATGGGTATCTTGTACTAGTTTATCACCCTTATTTGATTCTTCGCCATTGGCCAACAGCCCAATCCGTGGCATGGGAATATTGGCAATCTTTTGGGCGTAGACATTGCCCATTTGGGCAAATTGGACCAAATATTCAGGCTTGCAATCGGTCGTTGCGCCCGAATCGAGCAACAGCGCATAGCCATTGACGGTTGGGAAATGGGTCACCAAACATGGCCGTTCGATGCCGCGAATGCGCCCGAGAATAAACAAGGCTCCAGCCATGGTTGCGCCACTATGGCCCGCAGAAACAAAGGCATCTGCCTCGCCCTCGCGCACCAAACGTAGCCCAACTGCAACTGGCGAATTGCGTTTGCGCCGAATCGCCTGCGCCGGATGTTCGGTCATTTCGATGATTTCGGGCGCATTAACGACTACTAAATCAAGGTTGCTAATATCGTGTTTCGCGAGTTCGGCGCGAATTGCCGCCTCGTCGCCAACTAAAATAATTTGGTCGCCCCATGTGCGGGCTGCGGCGATTGCGCCAGCAACTGTTGCTTGCGGCGCGTGGTCGCCACCGCTGGCATCCAAAACAATACGCACAGATAATCCTCCAAACAAAACAGTTGACCTCATCGAGCATAATCGAGTGATGAGGTCAAACTGCTACTGGTATCTTAATGGGTTTTTGGTTGAACTGCAATATGCTAATTACGGCCTATAGGCGTAGTTCTAGACAGCTCGACGGCGCTTGTTGGGCTTGCGGGCCAAAAACCAAATTATGCTCAAGGTTACGCCAATCACCAAAAGCGTGCCGATGCGCAATGCACCACGGCGCAAGTTGGCAGTGGCTTCTTCTTCCGATGAGCGATTGCCTTTGGCCGCATCGTATTGTTGGCGTCGCACGGTGTGTAAGACTTGATCTTCGCAATCGAATGGCTCGGTGCGATAGGTCAAATCAATGTTGTTCGAAAGCGGTGGTAGTTCGGGGCTATAGCCAAACGTCGGATCAAACAACATCTCTTCGGGCGAGACTTCGCTATACAAACGGGTCAAGAAGGCATATTTACTGGTCAATTCTTTGAGCAAGCTATCTTGGGGACTTAAAAACTTGCTTGGTTGGGCAAATTCGGTTAAGAAGCCTTTACCTGCAACGCTAGCCAAGACGCCGCTACGCAGTTCGTTATAGTTATTTTCGTTATTCAGCGACGTGAGTGCCAAATCGTTTTCGCGCATGGTAAAACGCTCGGTATTGGTTGGAATTGCCTGCGCCTCGCCGAAAACCCACACCGTAATTGGAGTTTTGGGTTGGCTGCTCAAGGCTGCTAATTGGAATGGCAACATTGGGGTTGTGCCCGCATAGCTAATGGCAATTGGCTGGATGCTGTTGGTTGCTGCATCTGGTTTGAGTTTGATCGCGAGCAATGGCATGCCTGCATCGGTATAGGGTTTGAGTGCAGTTTCCAAGCCTGCTGGAGCTTGGTAGCCATTATCTTTGAGCCACGTCATAAGCGCTGCTGGGTCGCGATCTTCGAGCACACTATAATCGTAGGCGCCAACTTGGCCTTGGGGGGCCGCTGGCGTTTGGGTCGTAGGCGCTGGGATTGTGCCAAGCGTTGGGGTAAAACAGGCTGGTGGCGCAGGGAATGTCACCCGTGGATCGGTCAGACTGTGCAGTTCAACAAAGCTGCTTGCGCCAACTACATCGAGCGTTGGAATGCTCGGCACTGGCAAAATCCAGGCAAATTCAGCAGGCGTGCCAGTATAATCGAGTTTTAGGTAGGCGGTCGTTTGGTTGGCTTGGCCATCGACGGCAAAAATCACGTTGAGGCCGGTTTGGCTAATCGGCGCATCAGCAGGAATCAAGGCCCCACTTGCGGCGGCAATTGAGGGCAAAGTAATGCTTAAAAGGCTACACAGCGCAATCACTGTGGCTAAACGGCGCATGGAAATCCTCCTTGAAATGTTTGCAAACTCAATCATAACACGCCGCGTTGCATGCTGTTATTCGTTCCAAGGCCTGATCCTCGTGATGGACATTGTTGTTAATATTGGCCCATTGCGATTGCTGCTTCAGATTGTGGCGGTGGCTCAATGGTGGCTTGTAGAAGGAGTGTGTCATGGAAATTCGTGCCTTGGTTGCTGATCAGCGTTTGCTTGACCAGGCTGCCGAGATTTTGACCCTGGCGTTTGCTGAGCATTGGCCAGAAGCGTGGCCAACGCTCGCCGATGCCCGCGAAGAAATGCAAGAGGCGCTGTTGCCTGAACGCGTTGGCTTTATGGCTTTGATCGAAGGCAACGTGGTGGGCTGGATTGGCGGTCAATCAAGCTACGATGGCAATGTGTGGGAGCTGCACCCCTTGGCAGTGCATCCCGATTATCAAGGCCATGGCATTGGCCGCGGCTTAGTGCAAGCCTTAGAGGCTGAATGCCATGCCCGTGGTGGCCTGACCTTAATGTTAGGTTCCGATGATGAAGCCTTTCTGACCTCAGCCAGCGGCATCGATGTCTATCCCAACCCGCTGCAACACCTCGCCACGATTCAAAACCGCCGTCGTCACCCATTTGAATTTTATCAACGCTGTGGCTTCAGCATCATTGGTATGATTCCCGATGCCAATGGTTTGGGCAAGCCCGATATTCTCATGGCCAAGCGCTTGGGCGCTTGGTCGAGCCAGTTGCCAACAGGAGGCTTAGCGTGAATTATTGGTATGGTCAGGCAGTCGAGGACGATATTGCGGCTTTAGCACCGTTATTGAGCCAAGCTTTACATTTTAATATGGCCCGTGAAGCGTCGGTCGAGTGGATGCAAAAGCGGGGCGTGGGCCTGTATCGAGCACTCAAAGTCGATGGCGCAATCGCCGCAGGCTTGGGAATTTTGCCAATGGGCCAGTGGTTTGGTGGCAAGGCTCAACCAACCGCAGGCATTACCGCCGTTGGGGTTGGCCCCGAATGGCGCGGGCGCAACGTTGGCGGCAAGATGATGGAAGCGATGTTGCGCGAGCAATATGCGCAAGATGTGGCGATCTCAACCTTGTATCCCGCCACGACCCAATTTTATCGGACGCTTGGCTACGAGCGGGCTGGCAGCCGAATTTTATATGGATTAAATCCAGCGCTGATTAAGCCCAAGCGCGATCATGGCGTAACGTTGCGCCAAGTGCTTGAAACCGATTATGCGCCATTTGCGGCGATTTACGATTCGTGGGCGGCAACTCAAACTGGGGTGCTCGAACGCTCGCCGTTGATGTGGGAGCGGATTATGCTTTCGCCCCGCGCCGAGCGTTTGCGCTATATTCTGAGCGATCAGGCTGGCCAAGCGGTTGGCTATGTGGTCTATGAGCAGGCTGGCCAATTCGAAGATGTAAAAGTGATCGATTGGGTGGCAACCACAGGCCCAGCCTTAGATGCCTTGCTCGATTTTTGGGCTGGTCATCGTTCATTAGTTAGCAAAGTTGTTTTGCCTGGCGCGCCGATGGATTCGTTGCTGTTTCGCTATCATGAGCAAGGCATTGACCAAACTTGGCATTTGGATTGGATGTTGCGGATTATCAATGCGCCGCTTGCCATTCAACGCCGTGGCTTTGCGCGCTGGCTACATTGCGAAATTGCCCTCGATTTGGTTGACCCACGCTTGGAATGGAATCATGGCCGTTGGATCTTGCAAATCCGCGATGGGGTTGGCACGCTGGAGCGGGGTGGCAATGGTGCGGTAACGCTGCACGCCCGTGATCTGGCGGCGCTGTATAGTGGCTACCTTGCGCCGCACGATTTGCGCTTGGCTGGCAGTTTGCAAGCAGATGATGATCAATTAGATCTCTTGGCGGCAATTTTTGCTAGCTCACGCCCGTGGATGAGCGATATGTTCTAGGCTGTGCGGCGAGCTTACCGCTAAAACTCAAAGGCCACTGGAATTTCCAGTGGCCTTTGGGCTGTTATGGTCTGAGCTAGGCTTATTGCATTGGCTCAAAGGCGAACGATTGACAGTCGTTATTGGTAGGATTGACCTGTTGCAATTGCACGCCGCTGGCGGTATCGCACCATGGAATATCAACGGCGAGGCCACTATGGCGGGCAGTAATTGTGCCATAGCCATTGCCAAGGTCGTTGATGCGCCATTGTTGGTTGGTGGCTCCGACCCATTCCCATTGATGGATTTTGGCTCCATCGTTGGTCGAGGCGGCGCTTACATCCATCACTTTGCCTGTAGCGCGTGAGACGAAGCGCACAAAGCCGTTGTCGGTGCTAATCAGTTGCCATTGTTGATTGTAGCCCGTGTGACAATCCCATTGCAAAATGACCGTGCCATTGGCTGGATTGCCGCCCTCGGCTACGTCGATACACTTGTTGGTAGCCTTGTTGCGAAGCCGGTAGTAGGTTGTGCCTGGCGCTTGCTTGAGCAAGAACTTATTATTGGCCGAGTTCCATTTGGTTGCCAAGTAGCTGCCTGCTGGCGGGTTGGTGTGGAAATAATCATCGTGGTTGCAGTCGAAGCGGCCATATTGGCTTGCACCACAGCGATTTTGCATTGGTGGCGTGCCTGGGCCGTCAACGTAGCACATAATATCTTCATCGTCGATACAGTGACCGTAGGCGGTGCTGTTGGGAGCTGAGCGTTGCACAGCGCCCATGGTGTGCATATGTTCGTGGGCAGCGGTCGAGCCGTTCCAGCAGCCGTTATCCACGCGCGCAAAGCCAGGGCCGAAGTTGTTGGCGTTATTTTGGTCTGGGCGATCATCGAGCATATAGAAGGCTACGCCACACAAAATATTGTTATCGACGAAGGTCAAATATTTGCGGTCGGCGCGATTGTGGCCAAGAGCCTTCAAGGCGTTAGCGGTTTTGTCGATTGAATCGTCGCCATCTGCTGGCACGACCACATTCATCACATAAATTTCACAATTGTTGGTGACGAAATTGACGGCGCGGAAGCCACCAGTTTCTTGGGCACTAGTTTGATAAATTCGATCCATGTCCGATGACCATTGGCGAATCGAGCCAACGAATTGGTTGAAGCGGTCAGGGCGGTCAGAAGCGCGCACATACATCACTTGGGTGCGGTTGCCAGCATGCCCATCGCCGTTACACACAATCTTGGGGTTGATTGCTGCTTTGTCTAAGGGCAAGGTTTCGTCCTTAACCGTTTTACCTTTGGCGATTGGGTCAGGGCCGTGGCTACAAAAGATTTCGTCGCCAACTTTGACTTCGTACAAGCCAGCACACGGGCCAGTTTTGGCTGGCGTCAAGCCATCGTAAATCATGCCACGTTCTGGGTCGTTGACCGGAACTGTATCTTCAGCTGGTTCGACTTCTCGGTCGTTGCGGGTTTGAGCTTGGGTGCTTGGAAGAGAACTACCAAAAAGAACGAGGAGCGCAAAAATCCAAATTAATCGTGGTGCCTTCATACAATTCCTCCATGAACTGTAACTACAAGGGTTTGCCTAATCGTCGAAATCTCGCCGCTGAGATCGTGCATTGCGTACGCGTGGCCTCCTTGCTGGCAAACTTATTCCAATCAATAAAATTAAGATTCCTAACTATTACGCCATAGTCATGGCCAAAAGTCAATATTTTCTTAATAACATGACTAGAATAAGTCATAAGGCGGAGAAAAGTATGAAGGATGAAATCAAAAGGCAGAAATCAAAAATCAGAAGGATGAGGGATGAAGGATGAAGCCGAGGGATCAGGGGTTAGGGGCAAGGAGGCAGCGTAAAGGCAGAAGGCAAAAATAGGGGTCAGGGGCCAGAGAATCAAGGATGAAGGATGAAAGAAAGAGTATAAAACGGAGAATGAAAATCAGAAGTCAAAAATCAAAAGGCAAAAAGCTGGTTTAACCGCGAAGAAATCTTTTTAAGAATGAATCACAAATAATCTGTGGCAAAAACAGGCTAATGGCTATAGAAAACGTAATCTAAAATAATCTGTGGGAATGTGTAGCAAAAAACTCAGCCTTCGGGTAATTCGTGGCCAAAAAGGGGCCTTCGCGATCTTTGCGATCTTCGCGGTTACGGCCCTTCGTGCGCTTCGTGTCCTTCGTGGATCAAAACGGCCTTATCGCTCAACCCGTGGTAGATAGGCCCGAAACAGGTCGGGGCCGGTTACGATGGGGCCGCGCTCGTTGCCATTCGCATCGCGGAACCAGACATACACCCGCCGCGCGGTGATTGGGTTCCACTGCCATTCGCGCTCGGGATTGAATGGCTCCCATTGCTTGCGGGTTGGGTTGGGATAGGCGCTCAAGGCCATGCTCAACGGTTGGTTGGCATCGGTGGCCGAAAGCACCAAGGTTGCACTTAACGCATTCAGATTGCGAATAGTGACGCTTGCTTGCGGCGGATGATCAATCATAATTGTTTGACTGAGCGTGCTGGTATTGCCCATGCGATCGGTCAAGCGCACGCTAATCGTATAGCTGCCCTCGGTGTTGGGCAACGTCCAGCGATAGGCGCGATAGTAGGTCATTGGTGCGGCGTAAATGCCGTTGATCCCAAGCTGCGCTTTGACGACACCGCCACCATTATCCAGTGCTGGAGTAAGAATTTGCAAATCGCGCTGATCAGTGCTGACGCTGCTTGCAACCAATGCTTGCTCGCTGATAGCCAAACGATAGATTTCATCGGCAGCTAATTGGCGCTTGTAAATCAACAATTCGTCGAGTGCAAGATTGCTGATGCCTGCGCCAATTGTCCAGCGCCCAAGATTGAGATCGTCGCCCACTTCAATTGGCAACGCGACTTTGCTTGCTTCACTAACCAACATGCCATCGATCAACAAGCGCTTATTGCCAGTCGCTTGGTTCCAGCTGATTGCAAAATGATGCCAGCCAGCGCTCAAGCGATCAGGCACGCTCAGGCTATGCTCCTGGCCATTGGCATCGACTGTCCAGAACGTCCATTTGGCTTGCTCAGTTTGCTCGTGGCGCAACGCCAAGGTATTGCGATAGATCTTATCGGGATCAACTGGGTTTTGTGAGGCGGCTAGCAGATAATGGCGGCCTGTGCTGGAGCTTGGCCACGTTTCTGGCACATTCACCCACAGCGCCAACGTGCCATGCTCAAGCTTGAGCGTCGGACTCGCCGGATAGGTCAACGATCCGTCGCCAACTTTGACCGCTTGGCCAAATTTACCACTAGCATAGCTAATTTGATCGCTGGCGGCCATTGGGCCAACCGAAGGCAATGGATTATTCTCAAACTGGGCGACCAAGGCCAAATCTGCATCAGGATTGATCGTCAACAGCGCACTAGGCGGCGTTGTATCTGTTGGCGCTGGGCCATCGGGTCGGCTCCAAGGCACACTATCATTCCAAAGCCAAACACTGGCTTCACATTTGACATAATTGGTGCATGGATCAGAACCTGGGCCATACCAGCCATAGGGATCAACTTGCTTGCCGTTGTGACGCACTTCGAAGTGCAAGTGCGGCGCGCCATCAGTAAAGCCAGTTGCCCCGCTCCAGCCGAGCAATTCGCCACGCTCAACCCATTTTGGCTTGGAATCATCGATATAATTTTTGAAACTTGGCGCAAAATCGTCGAGATGCCAATAGACCGTTTCATAGCCAGCAGTAGCGCCAGCATGTTGAATTAGCACGCCCAAGCCGCGCGTGGTACGAGCATAGGCCCAGCCTGGAGCGGCGGCAACAATCGGCGTACCATAGGGCAAATCGGGAAAGTAATAATCGTGGCCATCGTGGCTATTGTAGGAAAGCCCACTTTTGCCTTGATAATTGATCATCACATCGTTGCCATCGCCACCGCTATCGACCATTGGATAGGTATGATCAAAATGCGATGAATGGACCATTCGCGCGCCCTGCTCCCACGGAATGCTCAAAAAGCCCGTGCTAACTGGCGGCGTGCTGGGGGCCACAACTGGCTCGTTCTGAAATAATTCGTGATATACCTTGCTGTAGCGGTTTACCAGCTGTTGCCAGGTAGCTTGATCGCGCTCAAATGCTAAGAAGCGTTTGACGGTTAGCGCATGCGGATCATCCTTGGGATCGAGTTTTTGTTGGCTGCCATCGCTGAAATTCAGGATGACTGCACTATCGTAGGGGCCAAGCCCAACCCGAATCTCGCGCGCTGCCCAATCGATTTGGCTCAAAAAGCCCTGCGGCCCAGCCAAAAATGGCTGATTGGTAGCAGTGGTGGGCAAGCTTGGGTTGCTAATCAGTTGTGAGGTGGTTTCCAACAAGGCCACTAAAATACGGGCCTCGATATTGTAATAGGCCGCCATGCTCTCGATGATTTGGCCAGCTGGCTGACCATCGATAGTGACATTGGCAAGGCTACTTTGTTGCCGTTGTAAAAACCCTTGCACCCCGCCATCAAGCGATGATAGGCCGTGGGTTGGTTGTTGATTGGGCTGGGGTTGCTGCGGGCTGGCGTGCACCACGAAGGGCAGCGTTGCGCCGCCAAGCATTAATATTAATAAACCAAGGAGCAAAGAACGCTGCATAATCAATTCCAAAACTCTCATCTACATCAGTTGCCAGCCGTATGGTAGCACGCCACCAAGGCAGCGTCAATTAACATTAGCTGAGACATTGGTCCTGTTATCGCGATTTTGGTTTTTCAAGCGGGCAAAGCGAGGAAAATGCAGGGATTTTCAGCCACTGCATCTCCCTCAATGAGAACTGTTTGATCTACATACGTGGGTTACTTGGGTTCGATCAGGGTGGTGCCAGTCATGGCTTCGGGTTTGGCTAAGCCTAGCAAATCGATGATTGTCGGGGCTAGATCGGCCAAACGGCCCCCAGTGCGCAGGCTAATGTGCTCGCGAGTTAGGCCACTAGCTGGGTCGGCGACCAAAATACATGGCACAAGGTTGGTGGTGTGGGCGGTGTGCGGGCCACCAGTTTGGGGGTCGATCATCTGCTCTGCATTGCCATGATCGGCGATTAAAATTGCTGCGCCGCCTTGGGCAACCACCGCTGGCACGACTTGGCCCAAACAGCGATCGACGGTTTCACACGCCTTGATCACTGCTGGAATCACCCCTGTATGGCCGACCATATCGGGGTTGGCAAAGTTAACCACGAAGAAATCGTAGACTTGGCTATTGACCGCATCGAACAATTTAGCCGCCACTTCTTCGGCGCTCATTTCTGGCTGAAGATCGTAGGTTGCCACTTTGGGCGAAGCTGCCATCACCCGATCTTCACCCTCAAATGGTTCCTCGCGGCGACCATTCAAGAAGAAGGTAACGTGGGGATATTTTTCGGTTTCGGCGCTGTGATATTGACGCTTGCCTGCATCGGCAATTACCTTGGCCAATGGCTCGGTGATGTAATGCGGCGGGTAGGCAATTGCATAGGGGAAGGTCGCATCATACTGGGTCATGGTGACATAATGTAAATTTGCCAATTGCTCAGGCCGTTGCCAAATGCTGGTTGGCAGCTGCAAGCCTTGCTCAGCTTGGTTGGCATACCATTCTTGGACCATGGTGTTGACATCGGGCTGCATCAGCGCGCGCGTGATTTGGCGCACCCGATCGGCGCGGAAATTGAAACAGATTACCACATCGCCAGCACTGATTCGTGGCAAGGCTACGCCTGCGGCATCGGTAATCACGGTTGCTTCAATAAACTCATCGCCACGCGCATCACGCAGATACGATTGCTCGATTGCACTGATCGGATCGCTGGCGAAGTGGCCAACGCCCTCGACCATGGCTGCATAGGCAGCGCCGACCCGCTCCCAGCGTTTATCGCGATCCATTGCAAAGTAGCGGCCAATCACGCTTGCCACTTGGCCTACGCCGATTTGGGCAATCGTTTGTTGCAACTCACGCATATAGCCAAGCCCACTTTGCGGCAAGGTATCGCGGCCATCCATAAAGGCGTGAATGTAGGTGTTGCTGACCCCTTGCTGGGCCATCAGTTGCAACAACGCTGCGAGATGAATATCGTAGGCATGCACGCCGCCACGGCCAATCAGGCCAATTAAGTGCATGTTTGTGCCACGTTCTTTGACGAGTTGTACCGCTTCGAGAAAAGCGGGATTTTCAAAAAACTCACCAGCTTTGATCGATTCGCTGATCCGAGTCGAATCTTGATAGACAACCAAGCCAGCCCCGATATTCAGGTGGCCGACTTCGCTATTGCCAATTTGGCCTTCGGGCAAGCCCACATCGAGGCCAGAAGCATGGAGTTGGGTTGTTGGGCAGGTTGCCATCCAATGATCAACATTGGGAGTATTGGCTAAACTAACGCCGTTGCCAGGGCCAGCAGGTGCCAAACCCCAACCATCCATTATGGCTAACAACACAGGACGCGGTGTTGTCATGATGACTCCTTGTAAACGTTAACATGTTGGCTCTATTTAACGAGAAAAGCCCAAAAAGTGCAAGTAGCAAAGGCTTCACCTGCAATGGGCATCCAAAAACGGAAAATTAGGGGCGGTTGTTGGGGATCGAGGACTGAGTGCTTTTTAATATCCCCTCACCCTAATTCCCTTCGTCTGCGCTACGGACGAGAGGTTGAGGTGAGGGGATCTCTAATGGGTTAGTGGCTTTAACGTTTGATATTGATATAGCGAATTTTCCAACCAGATTCTAGGCGATTGAATTGCACATCGTAGGTGCCTGTTCCATCGGTATAATTGAGCGTGCCTGCAATGCCGAGCGTTGTCGTTTGGTCGGTACCAGCGTTGGCTGCTGGTGCTGCAAAATCGTCGCTAACGCTGGTATAACCTTCGAACAACTCGCGTTGGCTAAGCAACCCAGCTAATTGCTCATCACTCACGATTGAGGTATCAACAAACGCTTTAGCTGCATTAATATCATTCGCAGCCCCGGCCTTCATAAAGCCATCGAGGCTTGCTTTGACATCATCGACTTCGCCCATAACAAGTTTATAGGCTACAAAACCACCACCGACACACAGCAGTAATGCGACAATCACCCCGATAATGCCAAATTTCAAGCAGCCGCCACGCTTTTGCGGCTGTGGTGGGTAACCATAGGGTTGTTGCGGTGGATAACCAGGTTGTTGCGGCGGATAACCACCTTGTGGCGGTGGGTAGACTGGTTGTTGCGGCTGTTGGCCATAAGGCGGCTGCGGCTGTTGACCATATGGTGGTTGATTGCTCACAAAATACCTCCAAAGAACACACAAAATTTAAGTAGCAGTATAGATGATGCAGTGGTTGCTGAGAAGAGCAAGAATCATGCACGAAGCGCAGGTTTAAAAATGACACTCCGCAGTAGTACGGAGTGCCATTCAAGAAAGTTGCGTTAAGTTGCTTATTTTTCGTACACTTTGCCCGAGGCTGCTGGTGGCTTGGCGCGACCAATCACCCCTGCCAATACAATCAGCGTTACCACATATGGCAACATCTGCATAAATTGGGAAGGCAAATCGAAGTTGTAGGCCTGCACTTTGAGCTGCAAGGCATCTGCTGATGAGAACAGCAACGAGCCACCAAAGGCCCCAATTGGGTTCCACTTGCCGAAGATCATTGCTGCCAACGAGATAAAGCCTTGGCCGTTGGTCATACCATCGTCAAAGCCAAACGAGCCTTCGAGCGAAAACCAAGCGCCTGCAACCCCAGCAATCATCCCGCCAATAATCACATTGCGATAGCGCATGCGATTGACGTTGATGCCTACCGTATCGGCGGCTTTGGGGTGCTCGCCGATTGCGCGGGTTCGCAAGCCCCACACGGTGCGAAACAGGAAGAAGTTCAAGCCAATGACCATCAGAATCATCAAATAGGTAATTGGTTTGTGGTCAAACAAAATCGGCCCAATCAACGGAATATCGGCCAGCGGGCCAAGCGGCATTTGTGGCAAGCCAGCCCGTAATGGCGATTCGAATTTCAGCAGGAAGTTGGTGCGGGTAAAGCCCGTAATCCCAACCGCCATAATGTTGATCACCGTACCGCTAATTACTTGGTCGACTTTGAAGCGAATTGAGAGCCAGGCATGCAAGGCGGCCATGATGCCGCCAGTCAAAATCGCCCCCAAAATCCCGATGATCAAGGGCAGCCAAACCACACCTTTGGCGGCGCTTTCTGGCAAGGCATCGCCATAGATCATCCGAGCTGAGATTGCCGCCGCAGCATAACCAAAACAGGCTGCCGTCAGCATCATGCCTTCGATCCCGATGTTGACCACGCCCGAGCGTTCACAGACAATCCCCGCCAGCGCGCCGATGGCGATTGGCGTGCCAAGCCGCACCACCCGCGAGAGCGTATCCGAGAGATCAACGCTGTTGTTGGCTACCGCCCAGAGCAGAATCGAGAAGAAGCCAAAGGCAATCACGCTGCTCATATAGGGCGCAACCCAACCGCGTTCTGGATTCTTGGCGATTAGCACGCCGCCAACCAGAATCAACGCCCCACAAATCAAACTAATCGTGATCATCGTGGGCAGTTCGATTGCAGCGACGGGCGGTGCTTTAATGTCGACCTTCATCTTGGCACTATCGGGAATCCGAATCGTGCTCGTAAAATCCCAAATTGATTGAATTTTGCTTGTTTCAGTGATTTTATTGCCGAGGCTGTTATTGACTGCAAACAGCAGCACAATCGCAATGAAAATCCCTAACAGCCCGACCCCACGTGCGCGTGTAAATTTCATACAAATCCACCGTAAAGGTTAAATAATTCAAGAGCGACGACGCTGGCGCTATTTACCCCAGCTACGGTTAAACGTGATTTTGCCGCCTTCAGCTTGCTTGATGCGATAAATCCAGCGCACAATTTGGTCGGCAGCAATAAACATAATCACTAGAGCTTGAATAATTTGAATTAGGTTGATCGAAATGCCAGTATTGACTTGCATCGCGCCTGCGCCAGTGCGTAACGCACCCCAGAACAGCGCTGCCGGAACAATCGCAATTGGGTTGCTCTTGGCCAACAAGGCAATTGCCAAGCTATCGAAGCCCAAGCCGCTGGAGAACACAGCCTTGAGGTTATATTCCAAACCAATGACTTGGCTTGTACCTGCCAGCCCGGCCAATGCGCCCGAAAGGCCCATTGCGCCAACGACCGTGCCGGTGATGCTCATGCCTGCATAGCGAGCTGCTTCTGGGTTTTCGCCCACAGTTTTAATTTCAAAGCCCTTGGGCGTGCGGTTCATCAACCACCAAATAAAGCCAACCATCAAAAATGCCAACACAATCCCCATGTGAATCCGTAGATCCCATGTGCTGCTAGTGGTCGTGAACAAGCGTGGGTACGCTTGGCCGCCAGTGAGGCTGGGGTCGGTGGCTTTGCTGATAATTCGTGGCAAAGCGGCATTTTCGTGGATGAATGGTGTGCGTTGCAAGGTGGCGCTTTTATCTTTCATCACGCCATTGATCAAATAATCCATCACTTGCAAGGCAATATAATTGAGCATAATCGTGGTAATAACTTCGTGGGCGCCAGTTTTGGCCCTGAGATAGCCCGGGATAATCCCCCATAGCCCGCCAGCGATAACCCCTGCCAGCAAGGCTGCTGGCAAGTGAATGATTGTTGGCAGCGAGGCAACCCCAAACCATTGGGGCATAAATGCTGCAACCGCAACACTCCCAAGCGCGCCCATCAACAATTGGCCTTCGGCCCCAACGTTGAACAAGCCTGCTTTGAAGGTTACGGCCACAGCCAAGCCTGCCAAAATGTAGGGCGTTGATTCAACCAAGGTATTGCTCATGGCAACCGGAATCGAGCTTGGATTTGTCCAATCGCCAAATGCGCCAGAGAACAGCCCAGTAAAGGCGCTCAAGGTCACGCGTAGGCGTTCGGGCAAGGTGCTAAAAAACCAATCGCTGCGGCTGCCGTACAGACTGAGATCAAAGGCTGGGAGTTTGTTGCTAGGAATCGAAACAAACACGATCACTGCGCCGATTAAAACTGCGGTTAAAATTGCCAACAGCGGCACAATCGCTTCGTTGAGCCAGCCAAAGCGCCGTTTGCTGGGCTTTGGTTCAGTGGTTGGTTTGGTTTCAGCGGGGGCTTGTTGCTCATTAGACATTAGCTTGCTCCTGAATACCGGCCATCAACAGGCCAACGCGCTCGCGCGTAGCTTCGGCAATCGGGAGAATGCCAACTATTTTGCCATGATACATCACAGCAACGCGGTCGGCTAAGGCCAGAACTTCATCAAGCTCTGCCGAAACCAATAAGACCGCCAGCCCTGCATCGCGCTGTTTAATAATTTGATTGTGAATAAATTCGATCGAGCCAACGTCAATCCCCCGCGTCGGTTGCGAAGCAATCAGCAAGCGATTTTTGCGGGTAAATTCACGGGCGACAATAATTTTTTGTTGATTCCCACCTGAGAGCGAGCCAGCAGTTGTGGTTGCGCTGGGCGTGCGCACATCAAAGGTTTCAATCAATTCTTTGGCATTTTCGTCAATCGCTTGGTCGTTGAAGGTTAAGCCTTTGGTAAATGGTGGTTTGTAATAGGTTGAAAGCACCAAATTATCACGGATGCTATAGCCAAGCACCAAGCCTGTACCTTTGCGATCTTCGGGAATGTAGGCCACGCCTTGTTCAGTAATCGAGCGCGGCGGGCGATTGGTAATATCCTTGCCAAGCAACTCAATCGAGCCACTCGGTAAGGCTTGCAAGCCCGTAATCGCCTCGACCAACTCAGTTTGGCCGTTGCCTTGCACGCCAGCAATCCCCAGCACTTCACCTGCATGGACATCAATTGAAACATCATCAAGCACGGTGAGACCGCGATCGTCACGTAGATTGAGGTTGCGTACTTTCAGCACCACATCGCCAGGGTTGGCCGCAGTTTTATCAACTTTCAAGACAACATCGCGGCCTACCATCAGCGCTGCTAATTGACCTTCGCTGGCAGTTTTGGGGTCGGCGTCGCCAACAACCTTGCCCCGACGCAAGACGGTAATTCGGTCGGCAACTTCGCGCACTTCGCGCAATTTGTGGGTAATAAAAATCAGCGCCTTGCCCTTATCGGCCAATTCGCGCATCACCCGAAAGAGGTCATCGGCCTCTTGGGGCGTCAATACAGCGGTTGGTTCATCGAGAATCAACATATTGACGTTGCGATAGAGCGCCTTCAAAATTTCGACCCGTTGCTGAACACCAACTGGCAGATCGCCAACGATCGCATCTGGTGGCACGGCCAAGCCATATTGCTCCGAAAGCTCGCGCACTCGTTGGCTGGCTTCCTTGGCATTTAACACTGGGCCTTTGCGTAATTCGGTGCCAAGAATAATGTTCTCTGTGACGGTTAGGGTATCGACGAGGGCATATTCTTGGTGAACCATGCCTAAACCAAGCCCAATTGCATCAGCAGGATTTTTGATCTTGGCCAACTTGCCATTAATCAAAATCTCGCCTTCATCGGGATCGTAGAGGCCATACAAGATATTCATGAGGGTGGATTTACCCGCGCCATTTTCACCAAGGAAGGCGTGGATTTCACCGGGGAGCAGGGTAAAAGAAATATGGTCGTTGGCCAAAACCCCGGGGAATTGCTTGGTGATATTGCGGACTTCCAACGCAGGTACGACGTTCGCGGTCACACAAGACTCCTAGTTAATCAAAAAGAGGCAGCATTGCCTCAAATATGCAGAACAACCACGTTGTTGGCTGCCAAAAGTCTGGCCAAACGGGTGCTTGGTTGTTCGAGTTGCTGTGTTTCGATGCTGTGATAATACCACACAAAAGTAAAAGGGCTGCGTCATTGCTAACGCAGCCCTTCCACGGGTTTGTGCCTTGCGGCAACAGTTTAGTTCAAGGTAACGCCGGTTTTGATTGAACCATCGGCCAAGCCCTTCTTGATTTCGTCAAGTTTAGCTTTGGCATCTGCTGGCAAGGCTGATTCTGCATCGTGGAATGGAGCATAGTCAATCCCGCCGTTTGCAGCGTTGCCTAAGTATACGCCACCTTGGAACTTGCCATCGACAACTTCCTTGACCACATCGAACACTGCGTTGTCAACGCGCTTCATAGCGCTGGTGATCAACTTAGGTGCTGGGCCTTTTTTGAAGGTGGTGTTGTATTCGTCTTGGTCAACACCAATCACGAATACATCGTTGTCAGCAGCGGTCTTGATGGCGCCTGAGCCAGTTTGGCCGCCAGCACCGAAGATGACGTCTGCGCCTTCAGCGATTTGGGTCTTAGCAGCTTCACCGCCAGCGGTTGGGTCGGTGAATGAATCGATGTACACTTTGCTAACAACGATGTCTTTGTTGACATACATTGCGCCAGCTTCGTAGCCAAGGACGAATTTCTTGACCGCAGGAACTTGTTCCTTGCCACCAACAGCACCGATTTTGCCGCTCTTTGAAACCATTGCAGCCAAAGCGCCAGCGATGAAGGCTGATTCGTCTTCTGAGAAGACCAAGCCCTTGACATTTGCCAATGCTGGTTCGTAAGCGAAGTCAACAATTGCAAACTTCAAGTCTGGGTACTTGGCAGCAGCAGCCTTGATTGCATCGCCCATCAAGAAGCCTACGCCGATGATCAAATCGTAGCCTTGGCTCGCGAATTGTTCAATGTTCTTTTCGTAGTCTTTGGGATCGATGGTTTCGATGTAGTCGATCTTCACGCCAAGTTCGGTTTCGGCCCGTTTCAAGCCTTCGAACGCGAATTGGTTGAAGGTACCGTCATCAACTTTACCAACATCGGTTACCAAACCGATTTTGATTTCGCTGGTTGCGCCGCCGCCAGTGGTTGCTTCGGCGGTTGCTGCCATGGTTGCAACAGCGGTTGCTTCGGTTGCAGCGGTTGGCTCAGTTGCAGCAGTTGCGCTTGGTGCAGCTGCTGCGGTGGTTGCCGTAGCTGCTGGAGCGGTGGTTGCAGCGGTTTCGGTGCCACAAGCAGCCAAAACTGGAACCATCAAAACCAACAACATCATGAACGCAATAATGCGTTTGTTCATGGGAGGACCCCTCCTAAATAAAAGTGTATCTGTAGTTCCCCTAAAACCATGTCACCCGCAGTGCGTGGGGAATGATGACATGCATCGGCGTTGATTATAACATAACCCGTCGGACACAGAACATAGAGCAAAGAACATAGAACATAAAGCAGAAATCAAAAGTCAGAAGTCAAAAATCAAAAATCAAAAGGCAGAGCAACGAACAGAGAGCAACGAACATAGAACAGAAGGCAAAAATCAAAAGCCAACAGCCCATAGCCCATAGCCACACTTCATGTTTCGCAATCGTTTAGAATTAGGCGCAAAGCAATGAAGTATAGTAAAGAGCATAGAACATCGATAAGGATGAAGTAAGAAGGATGAGGGATGAACGTAACATCAAAAGGCAGAAGGCAAAAATCAGAAGTTAGAACAGAAAGGTAAGAGGGAATAGGATCGAATCAAATCAATCTGTGCAATCTGTGGCTAAAAACGTTCTTCGCGATCTTCGCGTCCTTCGTGGTTTCAATCTTCGCGATCTTCGCGTGCTTCGCGGTTTCCTACTTCGTGCCCTTTGTGAATCATAAATAATCTGGACTCTTGCTATAAGGAGCTTGCATGGACGATTTACTGGTAATTGGCGGCGGCTCGGCGGGCATAACCTTTGCCAAATTTGGCGCTTCGTTGGGCGCAAAAATTACCATAGTCGAAGCCAATAAACTTGGTGGCGATTGCACTTGGACTGGCTGCGTGCCCAGCAAAAGCCTCATCCACGCTGCCAAAATTGCCCATACAGCGGCGACTGCTGCGCGCTATGGCATTGCCGCCCAGCCAAGCATTGATTTTGCCGCAGTAATGGGCTATGTGCGTTCGGTGCAAGAGCAAATTTATCAGCACGATGATGCGCCCGAGGTGTTGCGCAAAGCTGGCGCGCGGGTTATCGAAGGTCGGGCTCGCTTTTATGATGACCAAACCGTGGAAGTTAATGGCGAGTTGCTGCGAGCCAAACATTTTTGCATTGCCACCGGCTCGCATCCCAAAATTCCAGCAATTGCTGGCTTGGCCGAGGCTGGCTACCTTACCAATGAAGATCTTTTTTTAGTAGATGAATTGCCCAAGCGAATTCTTGTGCTTGGTGGCGGGCCGATTGGCTGTGAGCTAGGTCAGGCCCTATTGCGCTTGGGCGCAGAAGTCAGCCTGATTCAACAAGGCTCGCGCCTGTTGCCCAAAGATGATCATGCCATGGGCGCTGCTTTGGCTCAAGCCCTCAAAGCCGAAGGCCTGCAAATTTACCTCAACACCAAAACCCTTAAGGTCGAGGTCAACGCCGGAGCCAAGCAGGTCACGATTCAGACTGCGAATAACGAGCCACAAACCTTGGTGGTTGATGCGATTTTGGTGGCCGCTGGGCGCACGCCGAATTTACATAACTTAGGCTTAGATGCAGCGGGCATTTTATACGATCCTGAACGCCGAATTCATGTTGATCAGTATTTGCGCACCAGCAACCCACGGGTCTTTGCCTGCGGCGATGTGATTGGGCGCTATCAATTTACCCATGTTGCGGCCCAAGAAGCGGGAGCCGTGCTGCGCAATGCACTTTTTCCTGGTCAAAGCGCCATGAAATACGAATTAGTGCCTTGGGCAACCTTTACCGACCCCGAAGTTGGTCATGTTGGTTTGAATGAAGACCAAGCGCGAGCCAAATATGGCAGTAGCTTGCGCGTCTACGAGTTGCCGTGGAGCGCCAACGATCGGGCGCGCACCGAGGATGCAACCCAAGGGTTTACCAAAATTCTGGCGGTTGGCCGCAAAGAGCAGATTGTTGGGGTGCATATTATCGGTCAAGGCGCAGGCGATATGATCAATGCAGCGGTGTTGGCGATGGGTACTGGCGTTAGCGCCTCAAAGCTTGGCGGCTTGATTAACGTCTATCCTACCCGCTCGCAAGGCCTTAAAATGACCGCCCAACGCTCGTTTACGCGCTGGCTCGAAAAACCATGGCTGCAACGGGCCTTGCGCTGGTACTTCCGTTAGCATTCGCCTTGGGTTATGCAAAACCTAGCAGCAAAAAAGCCCCTCGCCCACGCAATGTAGGCGAGGGGTTAAGGATTAAGGTACGGCAACGCCAAATGCGCCGCTCGTCAATTGTTGCTCGGCTCCAGTTTCAACATGAATTTGCCAAACGCCATTACTACTATTATTCAGTAAATATTGGCTATCACTCGACCAAAAGGTCAACGAGGCAGCATATTGGTCAAAATAGGGCAAGACATTTAAAAACTGGCTACTTGGGGCAAACGATTTGAGCCGCTTAACGCTCCCCGACGTTACATCGAGCACTTCCCAGTGGACTTGCACGCCAGTTTGGGCTTGGCGGCTAACCTGTATAATTCCTGCATTGCCGCTTGGTCCACGCGGTTTGGCATCAGCAACCAACAAGGCGACCGAATGCCCATCAGGCGACCAGAAAAAGGCCAATGGGCGCGCGGTTTCGAACGTTTGGCTCTTGCCAGTCGCAATTGTTTGAATCATCAGGCCCGAACGACTCTGAATGCCAAAGGTTTGGTAGGCCACTTTGGAGCGGTCGGGCGAAAGCACAAACATAAAGCCATCGCTGGTTGGCTCGCTCAAAGCCCGTTGTCCAGTTTGATCGATCTGCATCAATTGGTTGATATTGCCATCAGCCACCACAACCACGCGTGCAGAGCCATCAGCATTCCACGCAGGCGCTTGAAAATCGCCAGCAATTTCGCTAAAAAAAGTCAGATCGTTGGATTGGAGTGAGTGCAGCGCGGTGCTGCCAACCGGAGTGCCTCCGCCCGTGTGCAACAGCAAGGCGCTACTATCTGGCTTCCACGCAAAATACGATGGCTGACCATCACGCACTTTATGCGCTGTTTGCGAGCCATCAGCTGGCACAACATACAATTCCATGGTCGTGCCTGCGGCCAAAAAAGCCAAGCTTTGGCTATCGGGCGACCACGCAAGATAAAAAGGCCGCAAATTGAAATCGCTAAAAATGCTACGGGCTGGGCTGCCATCAAAGGCTTGAATTCGAATTTCGCTTTGCTTGGGGCTTAGTTGAATATAGGCGACGTGTTGGCCGTCGGGCGCAGGTGTAACTTGGGTGTATTGAATGCTGGCTGAGGCATCATTGGTGAGCGTTAATGCTGGTTTGCTGGCCGTGATCAGCTGCAAATTGCCTGTTTGATCTTGGACTAAGGTTCGATTGGGCTTAACCGCTGGCGCTTCGCGTTGCCACCAGCCAATACCTACCGCCACACTAAGCCCGACAACTCCACCGATTAACAGTAGCCAACGAATGCGTCGTCGCATGACATCGCCTCCTATTAAGTTGTATCGCTCAATAAATCTCCAATTAGTCCGCTCAATGGTATAGGATTAAGCCTATCACGAATCTGCTTACGAGCCACCTAACTAGGCCTTTTTTAACCTAGGACTATTGCGCTATTTTGGGCTGAACCTATGTTTTGCTTGAGCTATCCAAAAGTCGTGTTTTTGGATACATGGCTTAGCAGGCGCTTGTGCTAAAGTTGCAACACCGCTCGATTCTACCTAAATGTTGCTGATTTTTCCTAGCCAAGGACTGTTGTGATGCTTGCTTTTCAACCTAGCAGCCACGAATTAAATGAAGCTAGTCTGGTTGCCGGGTTGCGCCAACGCGACGATGCAGCCTTTAATTATTTTTTGCAAACCTTCGCCCCACAGTTGCAACGGCTTGCTCGACGCTATGTTTACTCCGATGATGAAGCTGATGATATTGTGCAAGAAAGTTTTATTCGTGCAGCTGAACATATCAATCGCTTTGAAGGCCGTAGTAGTCTTGGCACATGGCTGCATCGGATTACGATTAATGCTGCGCTTGATTATCGCCGTCGCCAACGACCTCAAACCAACTTGAATGAACTGGATGAGCGCATGAGCGTTGGCGATTTGGGCGATGCAACGCTTTTAGCTGAATTAAGCCAATATATTTATGCAGCCTTGGAAACGCTGCCAACTCGCCAACGCATGGCAATTAGCCTTTGTTATTTGCAAGGAATGACCGCCCAAGAGGCTTCACGCTCATTAGGCATTAGCCCCGATACGGTTTACGGCTATTTGCAACAAGCCTTCCCAAGCCTGCGCCGCGCTTTGGCCTGCTATATCAGCGAAGTGTGAAACACCTTTTTACTTTGCGCGTATAGCTGCTGCAACATCCATCGGCGGCAGTTCCCGCAAGGAGGTGTCCTATGCAAATCACTCTTATGTTGATGTTGTGTGTCGTTGGAGCACTCGCACTGGTGCTGGGGGAAGCCCATATGGTGCGGGTTCCAGGCAGTATCCAGCCGCTTTCCCTCATTGGTTGGCGTTTGGCCGTTTATATGATGTTAATTCTTGGCACGTTAAGCATTATTGCAGTATTATGATACCGATGTGCTGATCTATACATCGGCTCATTGCCCCCGCGGCAATGAGCTTTTTTTTGACAAAAACCATATTATTGAGATATTATCTCTTTTATAAATGAGAATAGTATCAATTAGCTAAGGATTTAATTTTAATGCGTCGATATAGTTTCGTGCTCTTGCTGGTGATCTTGGTTGGCTGTGGCCAAAGTACCGCCACTGTTCAGCCAAGCCAAATTAGCCAAAGCCAACAGCAAACCACCACTGCCGATCAAGTAATGCCAACTGCCACGGCAATTGCCACCGAGCCAGTCAGCCAAATTCGTGTGGTCACGACCATGAGTATTTTGGCCGATGTGATCAAGCAAGTTGGCGGCGATCGGGTGATCGTCGATAATATTATTCCTTTGGGCGCTGGCCCAGAAGACTATCAGGCTACGCCTGGCGATAGCCAAAAAATTGCCGATGCCAACATTGTCTTTTTCAATGGCCACGCACTTGAGGAATGGCTCGAACCGTTGTTTGAAAATGCTGGCGGCAGCGAGCAACCACGGATTGAATTATCAGCAGGCTTTGTGGCGCTTGAAGATGAACATGCTGGTGAAGAGCATGCTGATGAAGAACATAGCGATGAGCACGCTCACGAAGAGGGCAACCCGCACTTTTGGCTCGACCCAACCTATGTTATGTCGTATACCGTGACGATTCGCGACCAACTAAGCGCCATCGATCCAAGTGGCAAAGCTGTGTATGCAGCCAATGCAGAATCTTATCTCGGCCAGCTCGAAGCGCTCGACCAAGAATTGCAAGGCTTGGCGGCCCAAATTCCTGCCGAACGGCGCAAATTGATCACCAACCACGATGCTTTTCCCTATTTCGCCAAGCGTTATGGCTTTGAAGTAGCTGGCGTATTGTTGGAAAACCCTGAAGCCGAGCTTTCTGCTGGCGATTTATCGACCTTGATCGAGAGCGTTAAGGCCAGCGGCGTGCCTGCAATCTTCTCAGAATCGCAGTTCAACCAAAAAACTGCCCAATTGTTGGCTGACGAAGCGGGCATTAAAACGATTGCCGTGTTGTATACCGACACTTTAGGTAGCGAGACAGCAACTAGCTATATCGCCATGATGCGGTACAATATGAATACTATTGTTGCTGCGCTCAAATAACGCACACGTGACGTATGCAGTGGCTATAGGAACAGCAGCGGCTGTTGCCTATAGCTTCTTGCGTTAACAAGGATTTTTCTATGGCAGCGGTTGCTTTCCCAGCGCATACTCGAGTTCAATCTGCCACGATTGCCCCAGCGCTTGAAGTTCGTCAACTTACGATTCGCTATGATCAACGCCCAGTCTTGAGCGATGTTTCGTTTCAAGCCCAAGCCAGCCAATTAATTGGGATTATCGGCCCCAATGGTGCTGGCAAAACCTCATTAATCAAAGCGATCTTAGGCTTAATTCCTTCGACTGGCCAAATTTTGGTGGCAGGTCAAGCCTTGGCCAAGCGTTCGCGCAAAGTTGCCTATGTGCCGCAAATTAGTGCGGTCAATTGGCGCTTTCCTGCCAGCGTGCGCGATGTTGTGCTGATGGGGCGCTATGGCCAGCTTGGTTGGTTGCGACGGCCCAAAAAAGCCGATTACGAGCTAGCTGAGGCGGCGCTTGAGCAAGTTAATATGCAGGATTTTGCCCAACGCTCAATCGCCGATCTTTCTGGCGGCCAGCAGCAGCGGGTCTTTTTGGCACGCGCTTTGGCCCAAGAGCCAGATGTATTGCTGCTCGACGAGCCAATTAGCGGTGTTGATGTGCCAACTCAAGAAGTGATTTTGCATCTCCTCCGCGATTTGAGCAATGCTGGCCGTACTTTACTAGTTACAACCCACCATTTGCAGCATTTGGAGCATCATTTCGATGCCTTGCTCTGTTTGAATCAACGCCTGATTGCCTATGGCCCGCCAACTGCGATTATGACTCGCGATGTGGTTGAGGCAACCTTTGGCCGTTCGTTAGTGCTGGTGCCAAGCCATGAACGGATTATTCTCGATTGCAACCATAGCAATTGCAGCGAAAAACCGGCGCTCACCAACAACGATTCAACAGCGAAGAATTAGCGGACTCGTGGCGCTTGGGTGGTGATTGAGCAGTTATTCCCGATCCCCGACCCCTAACCCCCGATCCCCAACTCAAAAAGGTTCTCGACCGATGAAATGTACTGATTTATGGAACTGTGTCGTAGTTCCGTTACAATTTGCGCCGACCCAACGTGCTCTGGTTGCAGCGATTCTGATTGGAATTCTCTGCTCGGTAGTAGGTGCGTTTGTCGTGCTGCAAGATTTATCGTTTATTGGTGATGCATTGGCTCATGCCTCGTTTCCTGGCGTGGTGATTGCCTCGATGCTGGGCTGGAATATTGCGCTTGGTGGGGCGATTTTTGGGGTTGCCACAGCCTTGGGTGTTGGCTGGATCACCCGCCGCTCCAAAGTGAGCCTCGATACCGCAATTGGCGTGTTATTTGCTGGCATGTTTGCACTGGGCATTTTTCTACTTTCGCGTAACCGTGGCTACAACAAAGAGCTATTTGGCTTGCTGCTCGGCGATATTCTGGCGGTACGCCAAAGCGATCTCTGGACGATCGTTGGGGTTGGTGGCTTGATTTTGGTGGTGATTGCAGCGCTCTACAAAGAATTGGTGCTGATGACCTTTGATCGCACGGCGGCAGCAGCCCAAGGCTTACCGGTTGGCTTCTTGCACTATTTGTTGCTCAGCATTATGGCGATCACGGTGGTGGTGGCGATTCAAAGCATCGGGATTGTCTTGGTGGTGGCGATGTTGGTCACGCCTGCGGCAACTGCTTCGTTGGTGGTGCGCCGTTTTTGGTCGATGATCGTTTGGGGTTCGTTGCAAGGCTTGGTGGCGGCAACAATTGGGATTTACGTTTCGGCCTATATCGATGGCGTGCCAACTGGCTCGTCGATTGTGTTGGCGCATACGGCAATCTTTATTATTGTGTTGTTGCTTGCGCCGCGCAAAAATGCCTTGGCTGGGCTGTTTCAGCGCAAGGTTGCCGACTAACTAGGCAATATCGTTGCTGAAAACCACATTGGCCTGCTGCTAACAATATTCCATGTTCCACATGCACTGATTCTTTGGTAGGATACGATCTTACTATCACGCATGAGGACTGCTTATGGCCGATTTAACCTTGAACCACGATCAAATTCTTTTAGGGGATTGTCGTGATGTTCTTCCATCACTGCCACCAGCCAGCGTTGACCTCATTTTCGCTGACCCGCCCTATAATTTACAATTGCGCGGCGATTTATTGCGCCCCAACATGACGCATGTTGCTGCGGTTGATGATGCTTGGGATTCGTTTCGTGATTTTTCAGCCTACGATGCGTTTACGCGTGCTTGGTTGCAAGCGTGTCAGCGGGTTTTGAAAGATAATGGCACGATGTGGGTTATTGGCAGCTATCATAATATCTATCGCGTTGGTGCAATTCTCCAAGATTTAGGGTTTTGGATATTAAACGATATTGTGTGGATTAAGCGCAATCCAATGCCAAATTTTCGTGGTGTGCGCCTAACCAATGCCCATGAAACATTAATTTGGTGTGCTAAATTACCTGGCCAAAAGTATACCTTTAATTATCATGCCTTACGCCATTTGAATGACGATAAGCAAATGCGCAGCGATTGGGAATTTCCGTTGTGTACGGGCAATGAACGCTTGCGCATCAACGGCAATCGCGTACATAGCACCCAAAAACCAGAAGCTTTGCTTTATCGCGTTTTGTTAGCCAGTTCAAATGTCGGCGATGTGGTGCTTGATCCCTTTTTTGGTACTGGAACGACCGGCGCGGTGGCCAAACGCTTGGCCCGCCACTACATTGGCATCGAACGTGACCCAAGCTATGTCGAAGCTGCGCGAGGCCGCATTGCGGCGATTGACCCACCAACCAACATTGCTGCCCTCGAAGCCTTGCCAAGCAACAAGCGGCGGATTCCCCGGATTCCGTTTGGCAATTTGTTGGAGCATGGTTTGTTGCAGGCTGGCCAACAACTGTGGTTTAATCGTGATCCAGCCTTGGTTGCAACGCTCTTGGCCGATGCTTCGCTGCGCATGGCCGATGGCACGCGTGGCTCGATTCATAAACTTGGCACAATGTTGACTGGCCAGCCAAGTTGTAACGGTTGGGAACATTGGTTTTTTCAAGCTGCTGATGGAAGTTTGGCCTCAATCGATCTGCTGCGCCAAGCGTTGCGGCAGTTAAGTGAGCAAGCCCCAGATGCTGATGATTACAGTGGTTTATGACGATTAATCTTGCTGCTGCTGTGCGCGCGCAAGCCGCCAGTTTAGGTTTTAATTTGGTTGGCATCACGCCAGCACGCCCATCGCCAACCTTGGCTGCCTATCAACAATGGGTTGAGGCCGGAATGTATGGCGAGATGGGCTATTTGGCGCGACCTGATCGCCAAGCGCGACGCCAAGATCTGAATGTGATTGTGCCGAATGTGCGTTCGTTGATTATTGTGGCGCTCGACTACCGCACGTTGCCAATTCCCGCCAGCCTGCTTAATGACCCCAGTCGTGGGCGAATTGCGGCCTATGCCTGGGGCATTGATTATCATGATCTGATGACTCCGCGCTTGCAAGAATTGGCCAACTGGTTGCAAGCCCAAATTCCTGATCCTGTGCAGCAGCGGGTTTATGTGGATACTGGGGCGATTTTAGAGCGTTCGCATGCGCAGCAGGCAGGCTTGGGCTTTATTGGCAAAAACACCATGCTAATTAGCCCACGGCGTGGCTCATTTTTCTTTTTGGGCGAAATTCTGACGAGCTACGAATTTACTGATTACGATCAGCCAGCGCCAACGACGATGTGTGGCTCGTGTAGTCGCTGTTTGCGGGCGTGCCCAACCCAAGCCTTTCCCAAGCCGCATGTGCTCGATGCGCGGCGCTGCATTTCTTACCTCACAATTGAATATAAAGGCTCGATTCCGCGCGAGTTACGCCCACAAATGGCCAACTGGATTGTTGGCTGTGATGTGTGCCAAGATGTGTGCCCGTGGCAGCGTTTTGGGGTGCAAAGCCAAGAAGCGGCCTTTTTTCCAATCGATCACGACCGAGCTGCGCCAAGGCTGGCCAGCCTATTAACCTTGGATGCAGCCAGTTTTAGCGAGCGCTATGGCGAGGCCGCGATTAGTAGGCTTAAGCGTGATCGTTTGGTGCGCAATGCCTGTATAGCTGCTGGCAACTGGCGCGACCCTGGTATTTTGCCCTTGCTTGCACCATTGCTGCACGATGCAAGCGGCCTGGTGCGCGAGCATGCCGCGTGGGCGATTGGCCGTAATTTTGATGATTCAGCCATCACATTATTGCAGCAAGCCCTCCAAACCGAAAGCGAGCCAAGCGTGCGCAGCGAATTGCTACAAAGTTTGCATGAACGCTAGAACTTTTGCCCCGCCTCAATCAACTATGATCAAGTGGGGGCAAAAGCTTAAAACCAGTTCCTACTCAATGATTGGCTTTAACTCGTAGACCTGTCGAATCCACTCGGTTTGCTGTTGATCGACAACCCGAATCGTCATTAAGCTATCAGTTGGCGGCAGCAGCGCCCGATCTATTGCAATGCTGCTGATCGACATAACTGGACTTGCTTGGGTTAACAATTGGCCTTGGCTTGGTGGATGGTACTCCACGACGACGGTTAGGGTTAGTTGATTGCGTTGAACTTCGTTAATTTTGACCCAATACCCGCTATGACCATACGCTGAAGTAAAGACGCTCACAATAATGGTGGTCTGCATATCCACAGCTTGAATTGCTTCACGATTGACAAAAGGCTCTTTATATTTCGGGAGTTCTTCAAGCAAACGTGTTTGCTCATAGTCAGTTTGGGTGAAACGCAGATTTAATACACCTTCTGCATATGGATAATCATCAAAGCTCCCATGGTTATCATCGAGATCTGCAAGCCGAGTAAATGGCAAGACTTGAACTGGCTGTTGGCTACTACACCCAGCTAGCAAAATGAATAGTAATAAAACATCGAACATTTTGTGCATAGCTACTTCCTTCGACCATGAAGATTCAAATGAAACCTGTTAGGCGATGAGTTGATACCACGAGTGTAGCAAGCAGCAGTTGCAGCAACGTGCAGAAAGAGTGCACGATTGCAGCAGATTGGCAGCAGCAAACGTATCGATGATCTTGGTTGGCAGAATGACGATTAGATGAGCATCCGGTTGCGAGCGAAGCTGTTTGCTAGACGTTGCCCTGCGAATCTGCTATCATCCATGGGCTTTTGTTAGCTTGTGGAAGAATGAACAACGATGGAAAAACAGCAGACTGAAGGGCTAAAACAGGCTTGGTGGCGGCTTGGCATCGGTGGGTTAATGCTGATCCTGATGCTTGGCTTGATGTGGCCAGCCTTTGAACGTGGCTTGGCGCGACGGCCAGTCTTGAACTTGCAAACCCCAGATGATGGCCTCGAAGGCACATTATTACATGAAGCCCAACTGATTCGGCGTGATCGCTCGTTGTATCGCCCGATTGTGGCCGAGGAATTTATTTCCGCCCCATATACCCCGTTACACCCCATGCTGCTTTCGTTTATGCCGTTTGATCCTGAGCGACCATTTACTGCAGGGCGTTGGGTTTCGCTGCTTTCAATGTTGGCGATTGGCCTGATTATTAGCCTGTTTGTGGCCAGCAATACCCGCTATTGGTTGCTTGGCTTGGCGCTTGGCGCGTGTTGGTTGGCCTTTCCGCCTGCCCAACTCTGGGCGTTGCGGCTCAAGCCCGATTTATTTGCTTTGAGCTTTAGTGCGCTCGGGCTGCTGTTGGCAAGCTGGCGCGAAGGGCGCTGGTTTGGCTGGGCGGCAGTTTGTTTTGGCTTGGCATTTTTGGCCAAACAAACCTTAGCGATTGCTCCGCTGGCGGTTGGTCTGAATTTACTGCTGCACGATTGGCGCAAAGCACTGAAGTTTGGCACACTGGCGATTGTAGCTGCTGGCCTGCCCTATTTAGCCTTGGATCTTGTGACCGATGGTTGGGCAACACGCCACATTTGGGGCTTACACCGCTCAGAGTGGTGGAGCTTTGACCTAATGTGGAAGTATGTGCGCTTGCTTGGCTGGTCGTTGCCATTGTTGGGGTTGGCGCTGGTTGGTTTGGCCTTGCAGTGGCGCAATTTTGCGATGCGCCAAGCAGGGCTGTATGCAGTGCTTGCGCCAATTTCGCTGTATGGAGCTGGTGAAATTGGCGCACATCATAATCATCTTTTAGAGACTATGCTTGCTTGGACTTTGGCTGGAGGACTGGCGTTGGGCTTGTTGCTGGAGCTTGGCTTGAGCAAACGTGGCTGGTGGCATGCGCTGACGGTTGCCACGCTGAGTGCAGGCTTAGTGCAAGGCTGGTTATTGCGCCAAACGCCAAGTTGGTATGGTGGCGAGTTTGCGATTCTCGATTTAGAACGTTTTGTGCCCTATATTCAATCCAAGCCTGGTGATGTGTTGCTTGATAACCCTGGCTTGGCGCTTGCGGCTGGTAAACCGCTGATTTTTGATGATCCATCGACGATGGGGCCAGCGATTGAGAGCGGTGTGTGGCCCGCCCATGGTCTGTTTGAGAGCATCAGGCAACGGCGCTGGAGCCTAATCATGTTACCCTTCAACGTGCAAACTGATCAGATTGATGTAACTGGACGCTGGACTGAAGAAACAATTCGTTTGATTGATCAATATTATCAGCTTGAATTTGCGGATACAGTGTTTACCTATGTGCCAAAACCCTAAAAGGCGATTGCCAGCACCCCCTCCGAGATGCTGGCAACCCTTTTTGCATTCATCAAAACACTCTAACCAAAAAGACCCGCGGATACGGTTCGACAGCTTCAAAGCTGCACAAATACCTAATTGTTATGCCTAATTCAAGCGGCTGCCTGCCGAGGAGACCCTCGCAGGGGCTGGGCTTGTTAGCGTTCCTAGCGGTTGACCTTAAAATTACGGTTATGTCACATCACGCCAGGATGATAACAATGCTTCAAATTGATAACCGAGCAGCAGATGGGAATTCGTCGGTGATCAGTCACCACCAGCCCGATCCATGTGCATGTCTTCGTGCGTTTCCCCATAGCGCTGATATGCTAGTTGCTAGTTTCGACGCACCACCGACTATTTCCATAGGCCAATCCTACAGTCGATAGCGGTGATCAATTTGGGGTTTGGTTGATTTGTTCAGGTGCTGTTCCCGCTGAACCGTATCCATACGGGCTACGCTGTTAATATACTTGGCTGGCCAGTTAACTACAAGCGCTTCATCGCTGTTTTACGATGAAGCGCTGAAAAGGGCAATTTTGGGCTTGCTAGCGGTTCGCTTAGTTCAGTTGTGTCAACAATTAATAACGCAAAAATACCTAGGGTCAATTATTGAAAAAAGAAAAAAATACCTAGGACTAAAAAGAAAGTTACAACTGCAATCAAGACGAACTGAATGGTAGTGGTGAATTTTGCCCTTGCTGAGCTTGCAAAATTGCTGCTTGCTTGGAGGCCGAAGGTTGGCGCTGCTGTGCTTGGCCGATTGATATCGACTGGGCGGGCTTTTGGTGCGCGCTGTTGCGGCTGGGTAAACTGATCGACGAATAGATCTTCTGATGGTGCTGGTAAGGGAATTGTGAATTCGCTTGGGATGCGCCGTTGGAGTGCATGTTGCAGCTGGCTCACAAACTCGCCAACTGATTCTTGGCGTTGCTCAGGTCGTTTGGCTAAGGCGCGTTCGATGACTTGGGCGACTGCTGGTGAGATATTGGGCACAACCTCTTGCAGCGGTGGAATGCGCTCTTGCAAAATTTTTTGCACCAGCTGTGGCGAGGCAGTATCCGTGCCAAATGGCCGCGAATTAGTGAGAGTTTCGTAGAGCACCAAGGCCAGCGAATAGAGATCCGAGCGCGGCGAAGCTGGCACTTCCTGCATAATCTCAGGTGCCATATAGGCGATTGTGCCGGTTACATTGCCGGTTTTGGTGAGCCGAATATACTGCGCCGTGCTGGCAATGCCAAAATCGGCTAAAACTGCTTGGCCATTGCTGCGAAAAAGAATATTACTCGGTTTGATATCGCGGTGAATAATGCCTTTGCTATGAGCATATTCCAAGGCATAGCCAATATCAATCCCGATTTTAATCACATCTTCGACGGCAAGCGAGCTGGCGATCATGCGCTCTAATAACGAACCATCGTCAATATATTCGAGCGCAATAAAATAGACCTCCTCGTCTAGTTTGGGGTGGGGTACTGCACCGGTCTCATACGATTGAACGATATGCGGGTGATGTAAAATCCGCACAGCATCTGCTTCGTTGAGAAAGCGGGTTAACAGTTCACCGACATGAACGAGCATCGACGGCAAGACTTTAAAGGCTGTGGTACCGAACTGTGGATGTTCAGCCTTGTAAACAATTGCCATGCCGCCTTGCCCGATCTGCTCAGCTAGATGATACTCCCCAAGTTGAAGATTACTTAAGTTTTGCATAGAGGGCCACCTAATGCTAAACATTGATTGTGATCATAGACAGAGCGCACTAGCTTGTGCGCTCTGATCGCGTGATCTCCGACAAACATTATGGATTAATTGGCGGCGCGGTCGGTATAGCGGTTGGCCGTGGCGTATTGGTTGGTGGTGGTTTTGGACAACCACTGCGTGATGGATCGCCTGGCTCATTGGGACAATTATCGACGTTATCGGGAATAGTATCGCCGTCTGAGTCAGGAATTGGCGTTGGTGGTGGTGGCTCGGTTGGCGCCGGACAGCCATTATTTGGCCCAGCAACTCCAGGACAGCCATCAACATCGTCGGTAAACCCATCGCCATCGCTATCGACTGGCGCTGGGGTGTTGGTTGGTGGAACCTCGGTTGCTTGCGGCACTGGAGTATTGGTTGCCCGAGGCCGCGCTGTTGGTTGCGGCTGTTGTGGTTGTGGACGCGCCGTCGCTACAACCGCATTTGATGTGGCTGTTGCTTCTGGTGTATTGCTTGGCTCTGGAGTTGGGCTATTTTCAGGAGTTGGAGCCAAGGTACTGGTTGGAGCACCTGGATCAACGATGCCAATTGGTTGGGTTCCAACTGGGGTTCCTTGACTGGCACTACCAGTGGTTGCGGTTGCCCCGCCATTGGGATTAACCTGAACCGAGTTTGAAGTTTCGGTACCCGTTGTGTTGTTGGCAGGATTGTTGCCTGATAGAATGTAGACCCCAATTAACACCAGCCCTAAAATGCCGCCGCCAATGCCAGCAATTAAGGCCTTCTTTTTGTTATTGGGTCGGTTGAGTGCGATTGAGCCTGTGCCTGCAAGATTGAGATTTGATTCTGAGCTAGGGTTAAGACTTTGATTGAAGGCAGTTGCAGGCCGGGCGACCTCGATTGGCCGGGCATTAACTGTGCGATTTGGCCGTGAACCTGGCCCACGCACGGGGTTCTGGCCAGTAAGCGGCTGATTGACCCCGGATAATGGTTGGTTAACCCCTGAAACAGGCGCATACATTTGGGTGCTTTCGCCGCCCAAGGCCAGATTGACCCCACTCGGCGCACCGACCGCTTCCGGCGCATAGATCTGCGTCCCATCGTTTGGCAATGAAACGTTGACCTGCGAGTTTTGACCGCCTGGTAAGGGCTGGTTGGCTCCGCTGAGCGGTTGATTAACCCCACTCAATGGTTGATTAATCCGACTATTTGGACCAGTTCCTGCTGGTGGTGCGTAGATTTGAGTACCTTCGGCGGGCATGGCCATATTGGCAGCGCTAGCTGGGCCAGCCATTGGCTGGTTTGGCTTGGAAAGTGGCACATTGGCCGCACTCGCAGCCCCAACCACAGGATTAAACACTCGGGTACTGGTTGAATCGCCTTCAGAACTGCGTTCGCTACGGCTGCCGCCTGGGCGGGCAATTGGGATCATGGGCTTGCCATGGACATTCAGCGGCACATCTGGTTTGGTTGTCGTGCGCCCAAATTTAGCCTGTTTGAGCGCTTCAACAAAATCAGACATGTTTTCGAAGCGTCGTTCAGGATCTTTGGCAGTAGCGCGTTCAATAATTTGGGCCATCAAGGGTGGCACATGGGGGGCTAGTTCGCGCAATGGTGGCAAGGGTGTGCTGATAATTTTGCTCAGCGCAACTGCGATATTGGCATGCATGTTGGCATAGGGGTTTTTGCCCGCTAAAGCCTCATACAAAATTAAGCCAAGCGCATAAATATCCGAGCGCGCATCAGCACTTTGGCCTTCAGCAATTTCTGGTGCTGTATAGGCAACAGTCCCAGCAAAGCCGCCTGTTTTGGTCATGCGGGCTTCATTACTGACCAGCGCAATCCCGAAATCGGCGAGCACAGCATGGCCATCATGGCGAAACAAAATATTACTTGGTTTGATATCGCGGTGGATAAACTGCTTACGGTGTGCGTAATCTAAGGCCGAACCAATATGCAAGCCCATCTCAATCGTTGGGTTGAGTTGTTGACGGGGTTGCTTTTGTAAGCGTTCGCTGAGTGTGCTACCGCCAATAAATTCCATGGCAATATAATGGATTCGTTGGCGGGTATTGTTGGGATCAGGAATATCACTGGCTTCATAGAGCTGCACAATATGCGGGTGGTGCAGTTCACGAATCGCCCGTGCTTCGAGCATGAATCGTCGGAGCGTGTCGGTATCGTGGGCGAAATAAGGCGGCAGCACTTTAAAGGCGACTGAGCCATAGTCGGGATGATGTGCTCGATAAACGAGCGCCATCCCACCACGACCTATTTCGTCTTGCAAGGCATACTCGCCCAACTGTGTATGTTCAAACGACTCCATAGCAGCATCCTACAACGAAAACAGCGGAAGACCGCTCTCTTCAGTACCAAAGATTAACTATTCTCGACAACTTCGTTGCTGCCCCATTATCACACTATTCGCTAGCCTTGACAAGCGCCAGCATAAATGCTAAGCGCGTCGATCCAATCGACCTTGCGTTGGAGGCCAAGCGTGTGCGCTTAGGGTTGATATAAGGCTTTAACCCGATATACTGGGGGTTTATCGCCGAGTTTAGCAGCCCAAACAATATTAATCAGATAGGTTGTGTTGGCTGCAATTGGCACATTGCTCAACAACTCAGCAGTTTGGCCTGGATTTCCCGATTGCTGATAGACTTGAAACTGGCCGTTGCCATCACGATAATACAGATAGAGATTAAAATCGTGCTGGTCAGGGGTGATGTTGTCAAGCTGGATTGTTACTCTGCCGCCAACAGCCACTTTGAATTGGTAATAATCAAAGTTACTTGGAACTTCGCCAATAAAATCGCTTTCGCACCAACCACCAGATAAGGCAATAACCCCAGCTGTTGTTGAAGCATTATTGGCAGGCTCCCCAACATGAATACACGATTGTAGGTCGCCGACGACCGGAGCAAACAGTCGGGCGCGCGAGATGCCAATTGTGGTGCGAGCACCACCAATGACGCTTACATTCGCGGTTTCTGAACGGAGTTCAACTTGAAATTGCTCATATGGTTCAGCAACAGCGTTCGACAAAATCCCAATGTTGATCAACGCATAGCGGCGTAGGCCAGTAATGGTCAAGGCATTGCCAGTGCCAGCAGTTGGCGAAAAATCGCTGCCCGCGACAGCAGTACCACTGAAAGTCTGATAGCGTAAGTTAAGGCTAATACTCTCAGTCTCACCTGCACCATAGACCATTACTTTGAGCCAAACACTCATTCCCTCAGTCGTCTGAACCGCAGTCCGTTCCCACGCTACTGCGATGGCTTGGGGGCTTGCCTCTGCGCTTGGTGAGCTAGCTTCCTCGGCATGAGCAACCGGCAAGGCTATGAGACTAAAGATTATGAGGAGGAACACTGACCAACGTTTGTTGTGCATAACCTAAGAATCCTTGTTGCTAGAATCGGCTGGTGATCGCTGGTTATGAGTTTGGCAGGCGCAACAGCTGCGAGCGTTACGCCATGCCAGTGAATCATTTATGGCCTAAAGGTCACGTTTACGCGATAGGTTGGGACTTTATTTCCACTCGAGCTTGCCCAATAAACCCCAATCAGGTAGTTCGTGTTGGCTGCGATTGGGGCATCGATGATGCTCTCGGCCAATTGATTGCTATTAATTGATTGTTTGTAGGCTTGATATTGACCATTTCCATCACGATAATAAAGATATAAATCAAGATCGTGTTGATCAGGCGTGGTATTTTCGAGCTGAATGGTTAATTTTCCAGTAGTCGACTGCGTGACGCGATAGTAATCAAGCGCACGAGCTGCCTCGCCACTAAAGTTGCTGTTACACCACCCGCCACTCGCGGCAATTTCACCTGACGATACAGGAAAATTGTTATTTGGTTCGCCAACATTAATACACGATTCAATTGTGCCGACTGCTGGATTCATGATCCGTGAGCGGGCTATTGCGATCGTTAAACGTGCAGGCCCAGAAATAACCGTACTTGATGAATCTGAACGAAGTTCAACTTGAAAAGTTTCAATTGGCTCATAATAACTATTATTCAGAATGTCAATTTTTACATAGACAAATCGATCAGTGCCACTAATCGCGCCTTTGGTGCCATCACGCCAATTGGTTGGCACATAATCATCGTTGGGGGTTGCTTGTTGGCCAAACGTTTGATAAATAAATTTAAGATTAACATTCTCGGTTGGCCCAGCCCCAATCACATTAATCCGTAACCAAACATCGACCCCTTCGGCAGTGGAGACAAACGTTTTATCCCATGTAAGGGTTGCGGCGCTGGGCACATCAGGGCTGGCATAACTTGCTTGGGGCAAAATCCCATGAATTAATAAAAGCAGAATGAGGATTCTAGCAAATTTCATAATTGCGATACTCCTTAATAACGATACAAATCGTAGGTATTATAGAGGGAATCGAGCAATCCATAAATGGCCTAGCGCCAATCGGCGTTGAGCCGATAGCTTGGTACTTTCGAGCCACTTGATCTCTCCCAGTAGACCGAAATTAAGTAGTTGCTATTTGCTGCAAGCGGTGCAGTAATGAATTCTGCTTGCTGGTCTGGGTTAGTTGATTGCTGATAAAATTGATATTGACCAGTGCCATCAAGATAGTATAAATACAATTGGAGATCATGCTGATCGCGAGTCGTATTTTCAAGTCGGATCGTGATTGTTCCATTGCTGCTTGGCTTTAGTCGATAATAATCAACTGCAAGCAGTTGTTCATTTCTAAAATCACTGTTACACCAACCGCCATTAGGCGCAATCACCCCAGCGCTTGTCGCTGTGTTATTGGCTGGTTCGCCTACATGAATACATGATTCTAAATAGCCAACAACTGGGTTCATCAGCCGTGAACGGGCAATGCTTACGGTTGCCCGGGCTTGCCCAGAAATCACTGTGCCTGAAGCATCGGAACGCAGCTCAACTTGGAAGGTTTCGATTGGTTCGGAGTAGAGATTATTTAGGATATCAATTTTTACATAAGCAAAGCGCTGAAGCCCAGTAATCACACCTTTAGTGCCAGAAGGCCAATTGGTTGGCACGTAATCATCGTTGGCTGTTGCTAGTTGGCTAGCGGTTTGGAAGATAAATTTAAGCTCAACTATTTCAGTAGGCGCGGCTCCAACAACATTAATCCGTAACCAAACATCTATCCCTTCGGCAGTTGATACAAAGACTTTATCCCAAGCTAAAGTGACTGCTTGCGGTGTTTCAAGATTGGCATAGCTAGCACTTGGGAACAAACAGAATAGGCAGAGAAAAAGAGCAGATTTTGCAAAGCTGCGCATCACTGATGATCCTCCTCACGACTGAATAATCTCCTTGTTGCCACACATTGGTGGAATAGCAGGGGCTTGTATTGGTTGTACAAGCCCCTGTTTTTGATGAACCGTTATTGGAAGCTCGCACTCAGATCATAGGTTGGAACGTTGCTTCCAGTTGCAACAGCCCAATAGGCTGTGACGAGATACAAGCCGTTATTATTGCTGGTATTAGCGACAATTGGGAAATTGATTACGTCATCCAATTGGTTGGCATTATCCGATTTCGCAACTTCGTCGTAGCTATTTGTGCTTGTATTGTATTTGTAGAGGTATAAGTCAAGGTCATGTTGGTTGGGAGTTGTATTTTTTAAGCGAATAGTAACATTCCCGCCAACTCCTGAGCTGATGCGGTAATAATCAACCGCTCCAGGATTTTCGCCATTAAAATCACCATAACATGGCCCACCTGAAATTGCTAAGAACCCACTTCGTGCTGGAAGGTTATTGTTGGGTTCGCCCACGTCTTGGCAGCTTTGGAAGTTGGCAAAAGCGGGATAGAATTTTGTATCTCTGACGATTGTAATCGTTGCTCGATTGCCACGGGATTCAATCGTGCCATTCGAGACAGTTACATCAACAAAGAAGATTTCGTTTTCCTCGTTGATCGTATCGCTAACCGTGCGCAACTGAACATACAGCACTTGTGATGTACCACTGATGTAACCAGTAATTTGCTTATCGCGTGATTGATTAGTTTGTGGTAGGGTGATTTCGCGATCAAAATCCGTATCGATATCAGCGCCATTTGCTGCATTGCTGGTATAGAGCTCAATATCAATCCGAATCCCACTGGTGGTATTAATTGGCGTATCAGTGCGCAGGGCGAGCCACGCATCCTTACCTTCAACCACTTTGACATCAATCAAATCCCACTTGACTAATGGCAAGGCCTCAGCATCAGTTGGTTTTTCAACCACTGGTGGGCTGTAATTGACATCAGGGCTAGATTTTATTGCTTTTTGGGCTAAGCTTGGGCTTGGCAAGCTGCCTATTAATATCAGCAGACTAATTATGAATAAACGTTTAAAGGCCATTAAGCGAACTCCTTATTAACACATACTTCACTGCTATGGCTGCCAAACTCAGGCTTACGGGCCTGGAGTTGGTGGAACATTTGGTTTTGGAGTTGGTGGGGTTTCCTTGGTTGGCTGCGGCACATCGGTTGGGCGTTCGGTTGGCTCAGGCCGCGGCGTATTGGTTGGTGGTGCTTCCACCGGTTTTGGACAGCCATTGCGTGATGGATCGCCAGGCTCGTTTGGACAAGCATCGCGATCATCAGGAATGGTATCGCCATCGCTATCGGCAACAGCTGGTGGTGCAGTTGGCTCAACTGGAGCAGGACAGCCATTGTTTGGCCCAGCTACATCGGGACAAGCATCGATATCATCAACAAAGCCATCGCCATCACGATCGCTTGGAGCTGGCGGATTGGTTGGTTGGACTGCTGGCGGATTGGTTGGTTGGGCGACCACTGGTGGATTGGTTGGTTGGACTGCTGGCGGATTGGTTGGTTGGATGACCGCTGGTGGGTTGGTTGCCTGTGGGCGTGCGGTTGGGTTTGTGCCCGGAGCGCTGGTGGCTTGAGGGCCAAGCGTATCGGTTGGGACTGGGTTTTCGGTTGCTTGCTGAATCAAGAGCGCTTCAGCAGTTGCGGTTTCCGCAGGCAAGGTAACAGTTGCAAATGAACCGTCATCGAGCTTAATGACAGGGCGGGTTGGAATGACAACCGCATTGCGGCCACTGCCATTGGGGTTAACCTCGTCGCCGCCCATGAACACAATCCCGCCGAGGAGGGCTGCGACCAACAAGATAACGCCCAAAATCCCGCCTAAGGCGCCCCATTGAATTGGGGCTGGCCCATTGCGCACAACCACATTGGTAATGTTATCGTGGCCGCCGCGCTCGTTGGCAAGGCTAATTAATTCAGTTGTGGCATTTTGGGGTGCATTTTGAGTGGCAATTTTGCCAATTTCCTCTGCTTGAACCCCATCGGAAAGCCCATCCGAACACAGCACAATCACATCATCTTTGCCCAAAACCAGTTCATCGCTGAAGTGGGGCGTTACCTCAGGGTCGCCCATGGATTGCCAGAGGCTTTTGTTCATGGCGTTGACGTGATCTTTGGTTTGGACGGCGCGATCGTATTCGGTGTTATTAGCGCGGAACAAATAGCCTTTGCTATCGCCAACATTCGAAAAAATAATCTTGCGCAGGCTACCTTCATCCCAGACCAACGCCAGCACTAAAGTAGAGGCGCGGTTGGTATTGCCAGCCTCTTTATAGACCATTTTGGTCGCATATTGGATGGCAGCGTTGAGCTGTTCTTGTTTGTTTGTATAGCTTTTTGGGTCGCTATTATAGAAAAACTTAGTTGTATATTCAACAACCGCGCGACTAGCTAACTCGCCATCATCATTCCCGCCGACGCCATCGGCCACGACATAGAGCCGACCATGGCTGGCAAGCAATTTGTGATCGATCTTAACACTAAAACCAGTTGCGCCGCCGCCACGGATTTTGGCGAAAAGTTCTGTCACTCCATTGACAAATTTGGTGCCAACACTGCGTTCATCGGCATGCCGCCATGCCAAATTGTCTTCGTTGTTGTTGCGTTGTCGCCCAACATCGCTTTGACCATAGACCACGAGATTGGGCAGATTAGCTGCTTGACTCATTGCAATGCTCCTTGGTGGCCTATTGTAAGACGGTTTCTGGTAACCATCCTGTTTCTCCATCGCTGATACGTTGTACATTAAACCATTTGCGTCGATCGCCGCTGATAGTGCTAGGTGTTTCATTAATAACGCGAAACTTCTGGCCTGTCAGGGCTTGGCCACTTTGCAGGGCATTTGCACTTCCATCGCCTGGTTGTGCCCGTAGAATATAGGCTTGGGTCAGCGTCACTTCCCTGCTACTGGCTACCGTCGGTTCAACAATTGGTGGCAAGGTTGAGGTTGGAATGACCTCAATCGTGACCGTTGGGAAACCGCCAGGGTTTGGGCTTGCTGCTGCTGGAAGGGTCAAGGTTGGTGGGAGTGCTGCCTGATCGGGCGTTGCTTTGCCTGCTGGCACAGGCGTATCATCGCCACCAAAGAATAAAAAGAGCACTGCAATTAAAACCAGAGCACTAATCACCCCAATACTGATCATCGTCGAGCGGCGTGAGTTGCTAATTGGCATGCTTGGCGCTGCAAACGCGGCCCCATCGTTGCGCAAAGCTTCGTGCATGGCCATGCTGAAGGCTGCACAGGAGCTATAACGATCGCCTGGCTCAAAGGCTGTTGCTTTTAAGAAGACCTCGATCGCGGTTGGATGTTTGGCCAAGTTTTTACGAATCCGCTCGCTCTGGGCCGCTAGTTGTTGGCGATAGCCTGTGTTCCAAGTAGCCAAGGCTGCTTGATAAATTTGCGGATCATCCGACTCCAAGCCTTTGATTTTTGGTGGCTTGATAGTTGGAATTGTATCGCCAGTCAGGAAGTAGTAGACAACCAAGGCCAAGGCATATTGGTCGGTGGCTGGCACTTCGTGCCCAGTATATTGCTCAGGCGCCATATACGGTGGCGTGCCAAATCCACGTTCATCAACCAAGGCAAAGCGCTCGTGCGACGCCACACTAAGGTCAATCAGAATCGCATCGTGCGAGGCTTTATCAACCAAAATATTATCGGGCTTTACGTCGCGGTGAATAACTGGGCTATCTGGGTGGGCAATATGCAAATAATCCAAGGCGCTGCCAATTTGTTCGGCAATTTGCAGCGCAATGGTTTCGCTTTTTTGTTTGGCTAATTCTTTGTTGCTATAGGCATAGACAAACGTCGTGGCCAGGGTATATGGCTCATCACGCACGTTACTATGCACAAAGCCGATCACATGCGGGTGCTCGGCTTTTTTCAGCAAGCGCTCCTCATTCATAAAATACTGACGAACCTGAGGAAGTTTATTCGTCAGAAATTTAAGCGCCACTTCTTCACGATGGCCATCATCGTGGTTGATGATCGCATGGTAGACCGGGCCAGAAAGCCCTTCGGCCAAACGATCATCAACAATCTCATAGCGCCCATATTGTTGACCTGCAACAAGATGCATTGGCGATCCTCCGATAGCCTACTTACCAGCCCCTGGATCAATCCGAGTTGGGCGACGGCGGGTGGCGGTTGCTAAAGCAGTCGTAACTGCTGCCAAAATAATTGCGGCGGGAATGCCTCGCAACATGTAGTCTTTTTGAATTTGGCTCAGTGGAACAAACTCCGATGTCGTTGTTAATACGTCAGTTGGAATCGGCAAGGTTGAACTTTCCCAGGTTTGGCCAGCAATCGTGACCTTAACTTGGAAGGTATGTTGTTTATCATCGCGGGGCGCAGTATGGACAAATGCCACATCATAGCCTGTGCGGTTAACTGGCTTAACCAAGGCTTTGTAGGCTTGTTCCATATTTATAGGCCGAATATCAGCCCCTCCAGCAACATAGCGGCCATTGGTGCTGCTGGCCAAATTTGGCAATTGGTTGGTTGCTTTATCCAAGTTCTCTGGCTTGCCAATGCCTACTGCAATAATAATCGTATTATTTTTGTTGGCAATATCGACAATTTGACTGAAGAGGCCAGCACTATCGGGCGTCACTGACCCATCGCCAAAAACGATCACATAGCTATCGGTGCCGCGCTTTTTGGCCTCGGCAGCGGTTGCGGTCACAGCCTCTAAAACTGCGCCATACAAGTTGGTTGCCCCATCGCGAGGTGGTTCAGTTCGCAAAACCCCAATAATTTTATTGTGGTCGCGATCAAACTCTGGCGCGTTGGCTGGGCGCGTCGCTTGGCTGTTGGACGAACGCGGAATAAACAAGCCAATCGATTCAGGATCGTTGGGCGAAACTGCATTGCCAAGGTTGATCCAACTTTCGGCAGCAGCGCGCACTTCGCCAATAAAGGGATCACCCAAAGCCACGCTCAAATCAGTCACCAAGCCAATGGTTGCGCCTGATGCTCGCAACACATTTTGGCTATCAAATGGAATCGTATGGCTAGTTGGATGGGTCGCATCAGTCGTAATCGCATTCATTACCATTTGCGAATCGGTCAGCAATTGACCATCTTGGTAAATTGCAAGATCGCCAGTTTCCAAGGGTGGCACATCTTGGCCAGTCGCCGTATTCGTGACCCGCATTTTAAAGTTAACCACCCGATCATCAAGCAATTGCGCATCGGTGAGTTTCACTTCATAGGCTGCTTGGGCATAGGTCAAAACAGGCGAGAGTAGCAGCAAAGCAAGGCTACAACGCAAAATCCACGTTTTCATGGGGTTATGCTCCTGTATTAAACTCAAATAACATTTCTACGGCGTTGTCTTGGTTGGGGTCGCCTAAATAGAGCATATCGCCATGTTCGAGTGGTACTGGTTGCCCATCGAGCATGAAGCCTTGACCATCGCGGACCAAGAAGGTGCCATTGGTGCTGCCAAGATCAACAACTGCAATTTGATTTTCTTCTAACACGAATTTGGCATGCGTCCGTGAAACAATCACATCGCTGACTTGAATATCGCCTTTGCTGCCAATGGTGAAGTCAGGCCGCAAGGCTTCGATTGAGCCTTTGCGTGAACCATTATTAATCGTTACCGAGCCATAGGGTGCATTGATCCGCCCACCACCACCAGCTCCGCCCCGTCGCCCAAAGGCTCTGGTGGCAATATTGGTGATCGTTTTGGTCGCATTGCGAATCGCTGGGCTGATAACCGGCACTTCGCTACGCGAAAGGCTCGTCAGAAGTAATGGCAAGGTTAGGGTAATTCCTAACACGCCCCATAATCCAAATGTGTTGAGGTAATTGCCTAACACAATCGCATCGTTGCGCGCAAAATCATTGGCATTTGTGGGCATGCTATAGCCAACTCGATTAAGTGCACTCTTTAGGGTGCTTGCAATGTAGGCCGATGGGAAGATGAGCAAAACTGGAATTGTCGATAAAAAGAGGGTTAAGAAACGATTATGGACTTTTTTGATTTTGCGGGCAGCAAAAATCGCCAAGAACAGGATCGATAGTGCCCAAATTAAAGCCGGAAGCGCAATCGTCGGATACCACCAGTCATAGGTGATCTGCCCCATTTCCTTAATTTTTTGCCAGAACTCGAATTCGGTCATCGTGCGTCTCCTCGTGAGCTAGCGGATAGTGCTGGATAGTGCTGGATGAGGCGGGAGTGTGCGCCTCTGGTTGCAATTGCGCTGTATACCATGGTGCTTAACCTGTAGATATAGCTCCATGCCGTACTTCTGCGACATGAAGTTGAGGCGTAGTGTAGGTTGTCCATAGGACTTCTGGTTAGCTAGGGTTTGGATAATCGTCCCTGATTATACCAGAATCGCCTTGTTTTGTTTTACTCTTTGGCCTGTATTTTGTGGGGATAACCTAAATTTAAACAAAACCAGCACAGCCTTAGACTGTGCTGGTTTGGGCTGACTAAGATTGTCTAACTAACCTTGCTCTGCATATTTTTCGGCTAATTCATCGGAGATTTCTAAGTTGCTATAGACTTTTTGCACATCGTCGAGATCTTCGAGCCGCTCCATCAGCCGCAGAATTTGGAAGGTTGTGGCTTCGTCTGCTTCCATGATCGTTTTGGCAAGCATGGTTTTTTCAGCAGTGCTGATTTTGAGGCCTTGCTCGTTGAGTGCATCGCGCACCGCAGCCAGCTTGCTAAACTCGGTGTAAACAATAATCGTATCGTCGTTGATGATTACATCATCTGCATCAGCATCAATTGCCAACAAGGTCACTTCATCGGGGTCGGTTTTTTCAGTCCGATCAATGTTGATCAAACCTTTAATATCAAACATCCAGCCGACCGAGCCACCTTCGCCAAGCGTGCCACCATTTTTGTTGAAGGCAGTGCGAATTTCGGAGACTGTGCGGTTGCGATTGTCGGTCGCAGCATCGACGATAACCGCAATTCCACCTGGGCCATAGCCTTCGTAGGTTACTTCTTCGAGCGCTGCTTCACCGCTTACGCCAGTGCCGCGATCAATTGCCCGTTGAATATTATCCGCTGGCATATTATCGGCTTTGGCCTTTTCAATCGCCAAGCGCAGCCGAAAGTTCATATCAGGGCTGCCGCCGCCTTCGCGGGCTGCAATCGTAATATCTCGGGCGATTTTTGTCCAGCGTTGACCTCGGCGTTGATCAAGAACCCCTTTTTTGCGGCGAATTTCATGCCATTTTGTATGCCCTGACATCGGAAAACTCCTACGGTTGACAATTAAGCACACAGATTGTGCCACTCAATCATTAGTTTTTGTTGACCATTATAGCGTATGCCTGAGAAGATTGGCAAAAAATTGGCGCAAGCATAATTGCCTGCGCCAATTCTCAATTAATCATTCGAGCGAGATTTAGATGCGTTGCTTGGGCAAAGCTTCGTTATAGGCTCCGTTGTTGGAGTTATATTGCACAACTTCATCAAGCAAATTGCGTAATGGCTCGCCATCGAGGTTTTCATGCTCGATCAAGGCTTCGGCCATGCGGTTCATCACTTCACGGTTGCGCTCCAAAATCGCGCGGGCGCGTTCGTGGCCTTCGCTAACCAAGCGGCGCACTTCCGAGTCGATCTTGCGTGAGGTTTCTTCCGAATAGTTGCGTTGTTCGCTGATCTCGCGGCCCAAGAAGATCAACTCTTCTTTTTCGCCAAAGGCGATTGGCCCCAGCTCCGAACTCATGCCATAGCGGGTAACCATAGCGCGCGCCATGCGGGTCACTTGTTGAATATCGCCTGAAGCGCCAGTGGTAAAGTCGCTCAGGACTAATTCTTCAGCAGCCCGACCACCAAGTGCCACCGCAATTTGGGCTTCAAATTGCGAAACGCTCATGTAGCTTTGGTCTTCGTCGGGAATCATCAAGGTGTAGCCACCAGCCATCCCGCGAGGAATGATCGTCACTTTATGCACAGGATTTGCGCCTGGCATCGCTTTGGCAACAATTGCGTGCCCAGCTTCGTGGAAGGCGGTCAACTCTTTTTGCTTTGGCGTCATCACGCGCGAGCGGCGTTCTGGGCCACCAAGCATAATCCGTTCGGTTGCATCTTGCATTTCTTGCATGGCGATGCGTTTCTTCGAGCGGCGTGCAGCCAAGATAGCGGCTTCGTTGACGATGTTGGCCAGATCAGCACCAGATGAGCCTGGGGTCAATTTGGCAATTGCTTCCAAGTTAACATCTTCAGAAAGTGGCTTGCCTTTGGTATGCACTTTGAGCACTTCGACCCGTCCGCGCATATCGGGAGCATCCAAGACCACTTGGCGGTCGAAGCGGCCTGGGCGAACCAAGGCTGGGTCGAGCACGTCAGGGCGGTTGGTCGCGGCAATCACAATCACATTGGTATTGCTATCGAAGCCGTCCATTTCAACCAAGATTTGGTTGAGGGTTTGTTCGCGTTCGTCGTGCGAGCCACCAAGGCCAGCGCCCCGTTGGCGACCAACTGCATCAACTTCGTCGATAAAGACGATACATGGTGCATTGCGCTTGGCTTGTTCGAACAAGTCGCGGACGCGGCTTGCGCCAACCCCAACGAACATTTCGACAAATTCCGAACCGCTGATTGAGAAGAATGGCACACCTGCTTCACCAGCAACTGCGCGGCTGAGCAAGGTTTTACCAGTCCCTGGAGGGCCGACCATCAAAACCCCGCGTGGAATCCGCGCGCCAAGTTGGGCGAATTTCTCAGGAAATTTAAGAAACTCGACAACCTCGGTTAAGTCTTGTTTGGCTTCTTCTTGGCCAGCAACGTCGGCGAAGGTTACTGATGGTTTATCGCCAGTAAACATGCGGGCTTTGCTCTTGCCAAACGACATCGCTTGGTTGTTGGAGCCTTGAGCTTGGCGCATGAAAAAGACGAAAAAGCCAATCAGCAACAGCGTTGGCAGCAAGAAGGTCAAGGCTGCGCCTAAAATTCCGCCCCATGCTGGAGCCGATTTAGGGTTGAACTTAACTTTAGCGGCGTTTTCCAACGGTGCGGCAATTGCAGCTTTGTTTTCTGGGTCTTTCAGCTCTGCAAGTTTGCTCGCATCTTGGGCTTTTTGCGAAAGTAACTCTTCGATACTTTCGGTCGTGCTGTTTTTATGTGAGATATAGGTAACTGGTGGCGTGTCGTTGGTGGTTGCGCGAAACTCGATATTGCCTTCGGTTTGCACGATTTCGGCAATTTTACCTTGGAGCGATAAATCGAGAATCTCGCTGTAGCTCTTTTCACTGGTATTGCCAGGACTACCATTGATGTATTGATAGAAGAGCGCCAACGCCGCCACTACGATGATCAAATACACAAAACTGTTGCGTAAGAAGCGATTTTCACCCATCGCAGTATCTCCTGAACGTGCGCACACGCTCATAAAATTTTGCTGCACTCCATGCGGAGTACAGCGACCTTCAAAAATTATACCAAAGCGCTACCTACCTAGCAAGGGAAAGCTTTGTTAGCAATGTGTTAATGCGTATAAACACGTGGGCTTAAAACCCCAATATAGGCCAAGTTGCGATAGCGTTCGGCATAGTCCAACCCGTATCCCACCACGAATTCGTTGGGAATGTCGAAACCACAATAATCAACCTGCACATCGACGTTGCGGCGTTCAGGTTTATTGAGTAGGGCACAAATCTCTAGAGCAGCTGGGTTGCGCCGCAAAAGCATATCATGCACATACTTTAATGTTAAGCCACTATCAATAATATCTTCGACGATGATCACATGCTTGCCAGCAATATCAAGATCGAGATCTTTGTTTAAGCGCACCACCCCAGTGCTTTCGGTGCTGGCTCCATATGATGAAACGGCGATGCAATCGTAGGCAACCTCGCGGTCAAGCGCCCGCATCAGATCGGCCATGAAAATCAGCGAACCTTTTAAGATGCCAACCAACACCAGCTCTGGTGCGTTAACCGTTGCTTGGGCAATTGCTGTGCCAAGCGCTTGAATCCGGTTTTGGAGTGTCGCGGTATCAATCAATACCCGTTCAAGATCAGGATGCATCGGCGTGAGTATCCTCCAAGGTTATCAGCAAAAAGCGGGTTGTTTCGGGTGTAGGGTGGGCATGTTCGGCCATGAGTAAACCAGGAATCCAGAGAATGCCAGCATTATCGACAAATAATGGCCATTGAGCACGCAATTCGCGTGGCAAACGCATATCAACCATAATATCTTGGATGCGGCGTGAGCCAATGCCCCCAGCAGGCCGCATGCGATCGCCTGGGCGTCGTTGGCGTAACAGCAATTTGCCTTGAATCGCATCTGCATCGAGCAAGCCTTGCCAGCGCGAAAGGTTATATTCAGGCCGACTTGGCAGCACCTCTATCATGACCCGCCAGCGTTCATCGGGCAGCGGAGTCATGCCTTGTTGGTTGAGCGGCCACTCATCGATGCTCAATTGTGGTTCGTCGTTGGTTGGTTGCATGGTTGTGGCAACGGTCATCGTCCAGCCATGCGGCTTGCGATGCAGCACCAAATTATGCGGCATTTGGCAAAACAGTTGCATACTGTTCATTGCACTTAACGCATGGTCAAGCTGCGAGGATGTTAATTCCTCGCGTTCAGGCCGGAGCAGATGCACCGCGCGCCGAATTGCATGGCGCTGCAAGGCAGGATGCATGTGGTTCCATTGTTCGCGATGAAAGGTAATGGAGCCAGGCTCAAATTCGATCAGGCTTTGCCATTGGCGATCCAGTTCGCTTTGCATGTAGTCGGTTTCAATCGCTGCCAAGCGTGCCGTGCGCGCCAAGGCCGAAACAACTTTGGCATTGTATTCGCCAAGCAACGGCAAGAGTTGGTGGCGAATTCGGCCCCGCGTATATTCAAGCGAGTTATTGGTCGGGTCGCGCCGTGGATCTAATTGTTGCTCATCGCAATAGGCCTCAATTTCGTCGCGGGTAATGTTGAGCATTGGGCGAATCAAGGCTGGCCCGGTTGCTTGATGCGGCATGCCAGCGGTTACCCGCCAACCAGCCCACTCAGTACGCGGGCGCATCGCACTCAAGCCGCTTGGGCCTGTGCCACGCAATACGTGCAACAAGACGGTTTCAGCTTGGTCGTCTGATTGATGGCCAAGCACAACCGCATCTGCTTGTTGTTGCAATGCCACCTCGGCCAAAAAACGATAGCGGGTGGCACGGGCAGCGGCAGGCAGCCCAACATGAAATTGTTTGGCAATTTGGTCAACATCGCGCAGTTCAATCGTCGCGGTTAGGCCCCAATCTGCTGCTATCTCGGCCACAAACGCGGCTTCAGCAGCAGATTGCTCGCCGCGCAAGCCGTGGTCAAGGTGGGCGACATGCAAGCGCCAGCCATAGGGCACGGCCAAGGCGCAGAGCCGATGTAAGAGGGCCAGCGAATCGGGGCCACCCGAAACCGCCACCACCAAACATGCTGCCGAGGCAAGGCGGCCATCGCGAATTAGGGTTGTTTCAATGTCGAGTAGTTGGGACATAGCTGGTTTCTCGTTGCCAAGTGGTGCCACGCTTGATGATAGCACATTTTTGCGGCTAATTCGATCAATCGTAGGGTGGAGTTGTTGGGGATTGGGGATAAGGGATGCGGAACCGCGAAGAACACAAAGCGCGCGAAAGGGCTGGGATAACCCATCATTCGAAGGGTGAACAACAGAATAAACCTCAACAATCGACAACGTGAATATTAGGGGGTGCAGGGGGATGAAAACCCCTTGCGTCTCCCGCCTTGAGGCGGGACGGAAGGGTGGTGAAACGCTGAGAAGGGATTGGTTGTTGGGAATCGGAACCGCAAAGAACGCGAAGAGCACGAAGTTGTGAAGGTGGGGGAATAGATACGTCAAAACAATCCACAACGTGAATATGAGGGGGTGCAGGGGGATGAAAATCCCTTGCGTTTCCCGCCTTGAGGCGGGACGGAAGGGTGGTGATAAACAATGCTGATTAACAACCTACCCTTGCAAAATCCCCCGACCCCTAGCGCCAAAGGTGGCAAACTATACGTCCATTGCAGCCGCTGATTAGCACTTGATTAACAACCGATGCGAACCAGACTACCTATGTTATGCTGATAGCAACCAGTTTGATCCAGACCATTCTAGGAACAAATAGCCGTTATCAGGCGTTGTTCAGCTACCTATCATTTAACGGCGCATGGAACCGTTAACATTGCCAAACCGACGGCATATGCTTTGCTTAAAATTGACAGCAATTGTGCTTCGCGGCATACTAGGCGATCAATCCCCAATTTGGTCAATTAAAATCAAGACTTCTAGGGCAGGTTTTGCCAAAGTTGGTATGCTATAATGCCGCGCAGCGACTTAATTCAGGGTGTAAGGATAATTCAATGAGTTCAACACCGCTTCGGGATCGGATTGATCAACGCGCTCATCATGATCCAAATCCATTAAAACCAACGCTGCTTGAGCCAGCCCCGCCACCAGAAGAACCGCTGGATCTAGACGAGGCTGCTGCAAAGAGCGTTCCCCAACGTCGCGGCTGGTCGGTCGTCAAAGAGATTATCGAGACGGTCGTTTTTGTGCTTTTGGTCTTTTTTATTGTGCGTGGGTTGTTGCAAAATTTTCGCATCGAAGGCTCAAGTATGTTCCCCACCATGCACGATCAGCAATATATTTTGGTTAATAAAGCCTTGTATATGCACTTCGATTTAAATGCCCCATTACGCTTGTTGCCTGGCCGTGGCGAGCTTGAGCAAAATGTGGTTTATCCCTTCCGCAAGCCCCAACAAGGCGATATTGTGGTGTTCTTGGCGCCCGAATCGGCCCACGACGAGCCAGACAAAGACTATATCAAACGGGTGATTGGGATTGAAGGCGATAAAGTTACCCTGCTCGATGGTCAAGTCTATGTTAACGATCAATTGCTTGATGAATCAGAATACCTTGATGCTGGCACCCAAACCAATTGCAAAGGCTATGCGGCAACCTGTACTGTCGATGTACCAGCTGGCCATGTGTTTGTGATGGGCGATAACCGCAATAATAGCAGCGACTCGCGCGAATGGGGGCCATTGCCGCTTGATAATGTGATTGGCAAGGCCTGGCTCTCGTATTGGCCCAAAGAAGATTGGGGGATTGTACAAACCCCTAATTATGAATTATCAACTGATCAATGAACGATTTCGAGCAACCTGAAGCAAAAACAACCCGTTTGGCGCTTGATGATACGCTGCCGTTGCCGGTTGCTGCTCCAAGCGCCGATGAGATTGCTTGGCTTGAGCAATCGCAAGCACCATTGCCAGCCCCGCCAACGCCTCTGCCCCAACGCCCGCGTTTGCGGAATTCGTGGCAGTTGTTTGCAAGCTTGATTTTGAGTTTTTTGATCTTGCGCAGTTTGATTCAAAATTTTCAAATCGAGGGCGAAAGCATGGAGCCAACCATGCAAACCAAGCAATATGTGTTGGTCAATAAAGCAATTTATGCCCACCTCGATCTCAACGCGCCCTTGCGTTTGTGGCCTGGCAATGGCGAACTGCCCAAAAAATTTCTCTATTTGCTGCACCCACCAGAACGAGGCGATATTATCGTGTTTCTGGCGCCCCCGGCTGCCCACGATTTGCCCGACAAAGATTATATTAAGCGGGTGATTGGGGTTGGCGGTGATACGATCAAAATTCGCGAGGGCAAGGTTTGGGTTAACGACCAGCAATTAACTGAGGATTATCTTGGCGGGGTTGACACGCTCTGTGATGCCCATTGCGAGCTAACCGTGCCCGAAGGCCATGTCTTTGTGATGGGCGATAATCGGCCATTTAGCAGTGATTCGCGGCGCTGGGGGCCATTGCCCTTGGAATATGTGATTGGCAAGGCATGGTTTAGTTATTGGCCCAAAGAGCGCTGGGATAGCTACTAGGCTGTTACGTTGCCTCACACCCCTCATCCATCCGCTGGACGAGGGGCTTTTTGTTGGGCAAAGTATGGTTAATCGGCTAGGGAATTAACGAATTCCAAGCAAAAGATCGGTTTCATACTCTTCACGTTCGGGCAAGCTCACCCGCGATTCGATCAGCGAAAAATGTTCATGGCTCAGCAGATCGCCGCGTAACTCCTCGGGCAAAGCTAAAAAGCCCCATGTTGGTGCAATTTGGGTGCGATGCTCCAACAACGATTGCAATTTGGTCGTCAAATATTTGCTAATTTCAATTGCAGTCGTTGTGCGTGGATCATCGACATAACGTTCGAGATCGGTTTCTGGATCATCGAGTGGCGTTTTATCGCCGCGGGCCTGCATATATTCCCAGGCTTTGCGCCAAATCGAACGCCGATAGGCAGTGTAGTAGAGTTTCTTTGGTTCCCAGGCTGGGCCAGCCTCGGGAAACTGCTCGGGATCGCCTGCTGCATGGAAGGCAGCAACCGTGATTTTGTGGGCCATAATATGGTCGGGGTGGCCATAACTGCCATTTTCATCGTAGCTAATCAGCACATCTGGTTGATATTGGCGCACTAAGGCGACCAAACGCGCCGTGGCTGCTTGTAAATCAGCTTTGTTAAACGATTCAGGGTGATCGTTGGCTGGGGTGTTGATCATGCCCGAATCGCGGTAGGCCAACTGATGAAACTCGGTGATATTGAGCAGCGCAATTGCCTTTGCCAATTCTTCATCGCGAATTTCGGCCAAGCGCGCTTTGTTCTCAGGCGTGTTTAATTCGGCGTCTACAATTTCGCCTTCTTCGCCACGAGTACAGGTTACTAAAACGACCCGCACTCCTTCCTCGTGATACTTCAGCGCAATGCCGCCTGTTGAAATCACTTCATCATCAGGGTGGGCATGCACAAGCATAATCGTTGGTCGATGGTCAGTCATGAACATTCCTTTCAATGCTATGGTGCATGCCTACTATTGTGCCACGAAAACGTGTTAACGATCAGTTAACGTTGCAGTTGACTGGCCGCCGCTTGGTCGATCAGCCAATCGGCATTGCGAATCAGGCTGGCGGGATAGTTTTGGTAGTTGCCTGTTTGCTCAAGCAGCTCGCGAATGACGCTGGCTTTATCATCGCCTGCGGCCAAAAAGAGCTTGCTGCGGGCATTGTTGATCACTGGCGCAGTTAGCGAAATGCGATATTGCTTGAGCTTGGCAACCCATGTTTCAGCCACCAATACATCGTCGCGGCCTAAAATATCGCTTTCGGGAAAGAGCGAGGCAGTGTGACCATCGTTGCCCAAGCCAAGCAACATCGTATCGAATTGCGGCAATTGGCCTTCGGCTAGCCCAAAGATGCGTTTGATTTCATGGGCATATAAGTTGGCAGCACTTTCTGGCGCCAACTCGCCACGAATGCGCAATACATTGGCAACCGGAATCGGAATGTGATCGATTAAGGCGATTTTGGTCATGCGATAGTTGCTTTGGGCATCGTCAGGCCCGACGCAGCGCTCATCGCCCCAAAAGAGAAATGTGCGGCCCCAAGTAATCTTGTGCAGATATTGGGGGCTGGCTAATAATTCAAACAGCGCTTTGGGCGTTGAGCCACCAGACAGCGCGATAATCCAACGACCGCGTTCGGCGATGGCGGTTTGAGCCTCGGCTACCAGCCGATCAGCCGCGAGAATCATCAGTTCCTCGCGGCTTGGGGCAATCTGCAGCGTCATACATGTGCTCCATGAGGATCGGTTGCTTGGGCAATTGCGGCGACAATCGCCAATGCCCGTTCATAAACCCGATCATGACTATACATATTCAATTCATTTAAGAGCAAGAGGCTATCGCTGGGATTCGGCAATTCGCTCATTTGGCAGCGGGTTTCGGTATCAAGCCGCAGGTTGGCGAGCAAGGCTTGTTTGTTGCTACTGCGGCCAACCGTGATTGTGGCCTTGTGCTTGGCAGCGTGCAGCTCGATAAATGGCACTTCTTCGCCAGTTCGATCGCTGGTTTGCATGCTGATTGTGACCGTGCCATTGCGATGCTTGAAATTGCAAAGCAAGGTTTCGCTATTGCCGCTGGCGCTGATCAGTTGCCAATCAAGGCAGGTTGCGATCCAGCCGATGCTGAGCAAGCCTGCTGCTTGATGGCGTCCGGTGCTAACTTTGATGCTGCTGATGTTTTCGAGCACTGGACGCATAGCCATTGCATCGAAAATTTGGGCAAATGCTGTGCGCCAAGGAGTCAAGCGTGCCCAGGTCAAATCGCTCACCGCATCGGTTTGGTCGCTGGTCATCAGCGTATTTAAACGCGCCAAATCCGGCAATGGATCGAGAAAATCAGCAGAGTCCATAATCCAGCGATCGGCGTGGGCAAAGAGTTGGGTGCGCACGTTGCTAGCTGGGTGCAACGGGCCAGGCCACCACACAAACAAAGGCAAATCGGAAACGACCAAGGGCAGCACCGTGCCTGGCAAGCGGCGGCGCATCTGCTCGCCCACCGCAAAGGTAATTTGCTCGCAACACACTTGCTCGTGCTCTTCGCTGCTTGGTTGGCAAACCGTGCTAACCCACGCGCTGAGTTCTTCCGGCTCGTTGGCAGTTTCAATCAAAATTGCGCGACAGGGATGCACGCCAAAGACTTGGGGCAAGGCGGTCCGAATCCGCTTGGCCAATTCTTGGTTTGCGCCATAGCCAATCACGGTCATAGTGCAAACGCGGGTCATCACATGGTTGGCATCGCGATGCTGATCGCCTAAATCACGCCACAAATCACGTAGTTGGTCTTCAATCTCAGCAACATTCGCTGGACGCGGGCTATTGGAAATTTCGCCCATCATGGTTGCCACCTCCTACAATTTGCGCCACTCGCGGCCATCACGTTGCATAAATTGATCAGATTCATCTGGACCCCATGTGCCTGCTTCGTAGTGGGGCAAGTGCTTAATCTCATCGTTTTCCCAGCGTTCGAGGATGGGTGTCATCAAGGCCCATTGGGCTTCGACCTCATCGCGGCGGGTAAACAGGGTCGGGTCGCCAAGCATGGCATCGAGCAACAAGCGTTCGTAGGCTTCGGGTGCTGCCACCCCAAACGACGAACCATAGCGGAAATCCATATTAACGGGATGGATAATCATACGTTGGCCTGGTTGCTTGGCGCTAAATTTGAGCGTGATGCCTTCGTTTGGTTGAATGCGGAGCGCAAGTACGTTCGATTCAATGTCATCGCGAATTTCGGGGAAGAGCAGCAACGGCGGTTTTTTGAATTGAATCGCAATTTCGGTGACTCGTTTGGCCAGTCGTTTGCCAGTGCGCAAATAGAATGGCACGCCAGCCCAGCGCCAATTGTCGATCTCGAATTTGAGCGCAACGAAGGTTGGGGTGCGTGAGGCGGGATTAACGCCCTTCTCGGCTAAGTAGCCTGGCACTTCATCACCATTGATGGTGCCATGATCGTACTGGGCACGCAGCGCATTCTGATCAACATCGCTGGCACTCATCGGGCGAATCGCATGCAGCACTTTGACTTTCTCGCTGCGCACTTCATGCTCGTTAAACTCAACCGGCGGCTCCATGGCGGTCAAGGTCAGCAATTGCATCATATGATTGGTGATCATATCGCGCAACGCGCCAGCTTCCTCATAAAACCCAGCCCGACTGCCGATGCCAAGGCTTTCGGCGACCGTAATTTGCACATGGTCAATGTAGTTGCGGTTCCAAATTGGCTCGAAAATGGCGTTGGCAAAGCGCGCAACCAACAAGTTTTGCACGGTTTCTTTGCCAAGATAATGGTCGATCCGATAGACTTGGCTTTCATCAAAGGCGCGGCTGACCAGATCGTTAAGCTCTTGGGCCGATTTGTAATCGTGGCCAAACGGCTTTTCGACGATAATTCGCGACCAGCCATGGCTTTGTTCGGTCAATTTGACCTTTTGCAAGTTGCTAATCGCATCGTCAAACCACGATGGTGGAATTGCCAAGTAGAACAATCGATTGCCGTTAGTGCTCCGTTGCTGATCGATTTGTTCAAGGCGGCTGGCAATTTGTTCGTAGGTATTGATGTCGCCAAACTCGCCGCCAACCCAAAACAGGCCCTCGGCAAAAGTTTGCCAAACTTCTTCGTTGATTGGCTGGACGCGCGAGAATTGCTCGGCGCTTTTGCGCATCTCAGCGCGAAAATCGTCGTCGCTCCATGGGCGGCGGCCAACGCCAAGCAAAGAAAAGCCTGCGGGTACCATACCTTCGCGGGCCAGATTATAGAGTGCAGGCAATAATTTACGGGCAGTGAGATCTCCGGTTGCACCAAAAATCACCACAGTACATGCTTCAGGGGTGCGAGCAATTCGTAAGCCTGCTCGCAAAGGATTTGGCTGGTCCACAAGCCCTCCTTAGGAACCACGCATAATGACAGGGCTACATCCTTTCTAGTAGCCCCGTTGCGTTTATAGCATAGCACTGTTTTGCAAAATGTTTAGTAATTGTTGGTGGCAGCCAGCATGCTTTGACGCGGCACAGCGAGGGTAAAGGTCGAGCCAATGCCTGGTTCGCTCCAAACCCGAATATCGCCGCCAATCAGCCGCGCCAAATGCCGACACAACGCTAAGCCCATGCCTGTGCCATCGTAGCGGCGGGTGCTTGAGGCATCAAGTTGGCTGAATTCAGCAAATAGCAAGGGTAAATGTTCGTGATCGATGCCAATGCCTGTGTCGCAAACTTCAAAGGCAATCATTTCGGGGTCGAGGCTATCGGGCGCAATCGTCAGGCGCACTTGGCCTTGTTCGGTAAATTTGTTGGCGTTGTGGAGCAATTGGAAGATAATCTGGCGGACTTTTGAGCTATCAGAATAGACCCAGTTCGCCTCTGGGTCGAGCTTAATTTCAAGTTGGTTGTTGCGTTTTTGAAATTGAGTGCGTAAGCTAAGTTCGAGCGAATTGGTCACCATTTCGAGGTCAACATCGTCGTAATGGACGTTTGATGCGCCTGATTCTAAATTCGCTACCTGCAAAATCGTTTCAATCACATGCAGCAAATGTCTGCCAGCACTACGCACTTGACGGGCATCATCAGCAGATTGTTGTTGGTCGGTTGCACTTAAATCGTCGATCAGCAGCTCGCTATAGCCAATAATTGCATTGAGCGGCGTGCGCAACTCATGGCTCATCATGCTCATAAAGGTGCTTTTGGAGCGACTAAACACCTCGGCGGCCAAGGCGCTGCTTTTCAAGCTATGAATTTCTTGGCTATCTTTGAGCAATTGCTGGGCTAAGCGTACCAGCTGTTGCACATGGTTGATGGTGGCATTAATTTGTTGCGCGCTAAATGGGCGAATTTGCTCCAAGGCAGTGCGATAGCGCTCCCAATCGAGGCCTAACTCTTGAGCATAACAACGATGCCATTGCCAATCGATCGGATCTTGGGCGATAAAATTACGATTTTCAATCGTGCCTAAAACCGTGTTATTACTGATGACTGGCACGACTAGCCAGACCAAGCCGCCATGATGTTGGGCGATGACTGGTTGCTTGCTGGCGTAGGCTTGCTCGCGGGCCTGTTCAATGGTTTGGCCAAGCTTACGCCAACCAGCGTGCTGACCAATCAGTTGATAGAGCGAATCGTCGGCGAAGCATTGGCGCTGGCTTTCGTGGAAACGTTGATAATGTTGCGGCTCCAAGAAATGGTCAAGCCCTAGGCCTGCGTTGGTTTGCAAATCGAAAGCAATGTTGGTGAGATCGCGCAGGCTCGACAACGTATCCCACAAGGTATTGGCTGGCAACAGCTCGAAAATTGCAGGTAAGGGTTGCTCAATGTGGCGCAAATGGGCGGCGATGCCTTCGCAAGTCGTCCAATCAGCGGCCAAATAGGCCATGGTGGTGATTTGCGGTTGGCCGCTGGGTTGGCCAATTAGGCGAATTGCGCTGGTACGCACTGGGTTAAAATGAGCTGCATAGGCTCCGAAGGGCTTGCGATCGCCGCGTTGAGGGCTAAAATGATAATTTGGCGTAATTTGTAAATCTTCGACATTGTGCCATGCGCCCTCAGCGTCGCGATATTGCACTTGCAGCGATGTCCACCAGCCATGATCATCGAACATGGGGCCATGCATCCAATAGACCACATTTAATTTGGTGGGTTTGGGAAACGTCAGGGCATACCAATCGGGCGCATTATCGGGCTTAATTTCATAAGTATCGAACCAATGGCGATAATTGCCGCGCTGTGGGCCGAATAATAAAAAGCGCGGATCGTCAACGCCATCGCCCGCAGGGTGGCGTACCGAGCAGCTGGCGCGCACACCGTAGGCATAACTTGCCAAGTGTTGAGGCGATGTCCGCCGGATACAGGTTGGATGATCGAAAAGATAATGCATAGCTGGCCCTCCCAAATGCCCGTGATAGCATGTATTGTACCCAGCTACGATGTTGGATAGAATTGATTTTGCTGATACCTTAGTCCCAACTGTAGGGTGGGTTTTTACCTATACTGATCTCAAGCCTGGGGCATGACCATGGTTTTTGCGCCTTTTTAATTGTTGTCAAAGCTTCACTTGACGAGTTAAGCATATGTTGCTAAAAATGAAGCCTAATGCTAGAATAGTAATTAGAATCATTCTAAGGTTGAAACACAATGGCAATTATGCAACCTGACGAGCGCGCACGGCGCTTATTACGCGAATTGGAACACCATGGGTATCGACCAACCCCGCAACGCGAGGCGGTTTGTTGGGCTTTAGCGCGCCACGGCGGGCATCCAACTGCTGCTGAGATTGTCGAGGTGGTCAAACTGCATGGCATCGGCCAAGCCACGGTCTATAACACAATCACAACCTTGGAAAAGCTGGGGGTTATTCAGCCTATGCCGTTGAATACCGATGAGCACACCCGCTATGACCTCGATACAACTCCACATATGAACTTTGTTTGTTCGCAATGTGGCTCGATTATCGATTGTCATGCACCACAGCTTGACTTAATGTTGGCCCAAATCGCCTCGACCGCTGGCGCAACCTTCGAATCGGCCAATGTGGTGGTCTACGGACGCTGCGAACGTTGTAAAAATTAAGAGTAAAGAGTGCTCCGGCACTTTTTATTTGATCTCAATTTAGAATCATTCTAAATTAAAACATTTAAAACAGTCCTAATAGCAGAAATTTTTTTATTAGCAATTTAGAATCATTCTCATTGCTAAGGAGCGTGGGTCATGACAACCAGTGTTAGCAACCGCCACTTGCATGCTGAAGCGCAAGCTGAGCTTGACGAGCTTGCAGCCTTGCCTTGGATGCTGCGATTAACCGCGATCTGTTTGTTGGCGACGGGCTTGGGCTGGGTTGCTGGCAGCTTCGCTGCTGTACCAACCTGGGTGCCTTGGTTGCTGTATGTGCTCGCGTTTGCCAGTGGCGGCTGGTTTCCGCTGGGCAATGCGTGGGAAAGCCTGCGCCAACGCGAATTCGATGTTAATTTCTTGATGATTGTGGCGGCAATCGGCGCCGCAGCAGTTGGTCAGCCACGGGAAGGCGCAATTTTGATGTTTTTGTTTGCGCTTTCGAATACGCTTGAAACCTATGCCATGGGCCGGACCCATCGCGCGGTCAATGCGCTGCTGGAGATGGCTCCCGACCAAGCGACCAGAATTGCTGCTGATGGTAGCCAAAGCGTGGTTGCCGTAGCCGATTTGGCGCTTGGCGATCGGGTGCTCGTGCGGCCTGGCGAGCGCATTCCCGTCGATGGAATTGTGCGGATTGGTGCTTCTTCGATCAACGAGGCTGCGATTACTGGCGAATCGGTGCCAGTCGATAAAGCTGCTGGCAGCAAGGTGTTTGCTGGCACGCTCAATACAACTGGTGCATTAACGATTGAGGTAACGGTTGCAGTGGGCGATACAACCTTGGCGCGGATTATCGAAACTGTGGCTGAAGCTCGCAGCCAAAAAGCCAAAGCTCAAGATTTTACCGATCGGGTGATTGGCCAATATTATGCCTATGCTGTGGTTGCAATGACCCTGCTGGCGATTGCAATTCCCTTGCTATTTCTCGATTGGAGCGTTAAAACCACGCTCTACCGTGCAATGGCTTTGATGGTCGTGGCCTCGCCGTGTGCCTTGGTGATTTCGATTCCAGCGGCGATGCTTTCGGCGATGGCCAACGCCGCTCGCCATGGCATGTTGTTCAAAGGTGGGCGCTATCTCGAAGCTGCCGCCAAGATCAAAGTGGTGGCGTTGGATAAAACTGGTACGCTAACGACTGGCCAATTGAGCGTGACCCAAACCCTTGATCTTGGCCAACAGCCAACTCAACACTGGCTCAAAGCAGCAGCAGCGGTCGAAGCCTTCTCGGAACATCCTTTGGCCAAGGCGATTGTGACCTATGCTGAACAACAAAACATCAGCGTACCAACGGCGGTTGATTTCCAATCGATCACAGGCATGGGCGCGCAAGCAGATGTGCATGGCGAGTTAATTCAAGTTGGCCGCCCACGCTTGTGGGGTGAGTTAGTGCAAGCTCAAGCAGCCAAGCTTGAAGCAGAAGGCGCAACTGTAATTGGGGTTGGCACAATCGAGCAAGCATGGGGTCTGATTGCCTTGGCTGATACCGTGCGACCTGAATCCAAGCAAGCGATTGCTGCTTTGCACGCTGCTGGAGTTGAACGGGTGGTGCTGTTGACTGGCGATAATCGGGCGGTTGCCCAGCATGTGGCTAGCCAACTTGGCATCGACGATGTGCGGGCAGAATTGTTGCCTGGCGATAAAGCCAGCATGATTGAAGAATTGCAACAAACCTATGGCCCAGTTGCCATGGTTGGCGATGGGGTGAATGATGCGCCTGCCTTGGCCAAAGCCCAACTTGGCGTAGCCATGGGCGTTGCTGGCACCGATGTCGCCTTGCAAAGTGCTGATGTGTTGTTGCTGAGCGACGATTTATTGAAACTTGCTGAAGCATTGCGGCTTGGTCGGCGCGCCCAACGGATTGTTTGGCAGAATATTGCTTTTGCTGGCAGTGTGATTGTGGTGCTGCTCATTGCGGCGCTTTTTGGCAATATTGCCTTGCCTTTGGGCGTTGTTGGCCACGAAGGCAGCACCTTGTTGGTGGTTGCCAATGGCTTGCGCTTGTTGCGCCGCTAACCAAACAGCATAAAACCGAAAACAAAAACCATTGCTAGCAACATAAGCCATGCTACTGGGTCCTTGCTCAACTGACGATTCAGATTGGGCAAGGGCTTTTTGTAGGTATACTCGTGATCACACTCAAGGCATTGCACGAAAAAGCGAAACATGTGAATCCCTGAGTTAAGCAGGGGTGTCATATGCTGTTTTTTGCTGCCACCCTCAGGGCAGGCAAAACTGGTATGGGTTTCACTAGCGTTCGGCACATAATAATCGGCCATACAGCAGCTCCTCGTTTGGTTGGGCAATGAAGCGATGATGGAGATTAGAATTGCATCATAGCATGGCCCAACTTGCTTGAGAAGATTTATTTTTTTTGCAACCGATTGGCCCAGATTTTGAGGATTGGGTTGCTTTTTGCCACGAATTGCACGAATGTTGATGCTGCGAGCCACAAATTCCACAGATTGTTGCGATTATGCTCTCTGCTCTCTGTTCTGGCTTTCCTTTCATCCTTCATTCTTTAAACAAATTCCCCCTAGTAATTTTGGTAAAAATTTTTTATACTTGGAGTATTGATTTTCCTCGATGGTGTGATTCATCATTCTCTCAGGGCACACCCCCAATTACCACCCGGAGGTCGGCATGCGATTAGTTCATGGTCTTTTACTGCTGAGCTTGGTTTTTCTAAGCTTCGGAAGTGCCGCTAGCAAGCCCCCCAGCGCCACAATTCCACCAAAGTTGTATCTTCAACGGGGCACGATCGATCTCGCGGTGGCTACCCAAACCAATCAGGCTGATCCATGGTTACAGCCTATTGACGAGTATGCGGTTATTCAATTTAGCGGGCCGATTTTGCTCAAGCAGCGTCAAGCACTGGCAGCAACGGGCCTAGAGATTGTTGAATATCTGCCCGATTATGCCTATTTGGTACGCGGCTCAGCAGCACAGCAAGCAGCGGCCCGCACTATCGATGGCTTTTATGCGCGTGGCGATTGGACGTTAGCTGATAAGGTTCAGCCTGGCCTGTTGAAATTGCTGCAAAGCGGTCGCTATCAAGGCTTGCCGTTGCGCACCATTGGTTGGGATAACCAATTGACAAGTGCTGAACAAGCAGTCAACGCGCAAGGCCTCAAGCTCGATGCCATTCGCACGAGCAATCAAATGCTGCAACTGGCCCGAATTAACGAGGTACGCTGGATTGAAGTAGTCAGCACGCCCAAATTGATCGATCAGTATGCGCGCCAAGTACAAAAAGTCGAGCAAGTTTGGACTGATCGCCAGTTGTATGGCCAAAACCAAATTGTGGCCTATACCGACACAGGTTTGGATACTGGCTCGTTCTCCACCCTCAGCAGCGATTTTGCTAACCGCATTCATGCCACCCAGGTGCTTTCTACTGGCAGTAACTGGGATGATAACCATGGCCATGGCACTCACGTTGCTGGCTCAATTGCTGGGAATGGAGCGCTTTCTGGCTCCAACCCAGCCAACCATAGCTATACCAACTCGATGGCTGGGATTGCGCCGGAAGCCAAGTTGGTGGTTCAAGCGTTTGAAGCTGATGCAAATGGTAATATTATTGGCTTGCCAACCGATTTTTACCCAATGTATCAACAAGCCTACAATGCAGGCGCCCGGATTCATAGCAACAGCTGGGGCGATCTAACGGGGCCGATCACCGATACTGAAGCCTCGTATGGTGGTTATCCATACAGCGCTCAGCGCACCGACCAATTTTTGTGGGAACACCCCGATTACACCATGCTCTTTGGGGCTGGCAATAGCGGGGCCGATGGCGAAGTTGGTGAGATGGGTTTTTGTACTGGAGGCAATGGCGTGGTCGATCCCGATTCGCTGTTGACCCCAGCCACTGCCAAGAATGTGATTACGGTTGGAGCTAGTGAAAGCCCACGCCCAACTGGTGGGTTTACCAGTTTGCCTTGGCTTTTGCTGAGCTTTTGTTTTGCAACCGAGCCAATTCTTTCGGATACCCTTTCCGACGATGCCAACGGGATGGCGGCGTTTTCATCGCGCGGGCCAACTGACGATGGCCGGATCAAGCCTGATTTAGTCGCACCTGGGACGAATATCGTTTCTACCCGATCATATGGTAGTGGCGCGACGACTTTATGGGGTGTGCACGAAACCAATGGCAACTATGTCTACTCTGGTGGTACTTCGATGGCAACGCCCTTGGTTGCTGGCACGGTTGCGTTGATTCGCGAATGGCTGGCAACCGAAGGGTTGAGCACTCCCAGCGCAGCAGTGATTAAATCCATTGCTCTGAATACGACCGTGGATATTGCCCCAGGCCAATATGGCACTGGCGTAACCCAAGAAATTCCCTACAATCGCCCAAATAGTGTGGCTGGTTGGGGGCGCAGCAATTTGAGCTTTATCACCAATGCAGCGCCCTATGATCTTTGGGTCGATGATCATGCCGCAGGCTTGAGCACTGGCCAAACAGTGAACTACAACCACACCATGAGCCAACCATTAACCGTCTTGACCAATAGCCAACCATTGCGGGTAATGCTCAACTGGACTGATCCACCAGCATCGTTGGCTGCTGCCCAACAATTGGTCAATGATCTTGATTTGGTGGTGATTGGGCCTGATGGCACGCGCTACTATGGCAACAATCAGAGCACTGGCGATCGGACTAATAATCTCGAAGGCGTGATTATTAATACGCCGCAACTTGGCGCTTATCGAATTGAGGTTATTGCCCATAATGTGCCGATTGCCAGTCAAGCCTATGGTTTAGCTGTTGCTGGGCCATTCCGCGAAGGCGACGGCGGCGGTACGCCAACCCCAACAACTGGCCCAACCACCACGCCAACGACTGGGCCGACCAACACAGCAACCGCAACCAATCCACCAACGATCACGGTGAGCAACACGCCAACCGCGACAACCGCACCAAGCAATACGCCGACAGCGACAACCGCACCAAGCAACACGCCGACGGCGACAACCGCGCCAACCAACACCGCAACCAGCACAGTTGTGGTAAGCCAGCACGCGGTTTGGATTCCGTGGGCTAGTAAATAACTTCCATTCATCCAAAACCGCGATCAAACGTTTGATCGCGGTTTTGTTTTGCCCAAAAATCACCCTTGACAGCCCAATCAGCATTCTTTATACTCTTGATTGAACGTTCAATCAAGTTTTTGGAGTAGCATATGACTGATGACCAAGGCGAGCGCCGCGCGGCGATTTTGGAGGCAGCGCGGGCTGAATTTGCTGAAAAAGGCTTTCGAGGCGCTACGATCAAATCGATTGCGACGCGGGCCAACATTCAGTCGCCAGCCTTGATTTATTGGTATTTTCCGAATAAAGAAGCCTTGCTTGAGGCAGTGATGCAAGGCCAAATGCCGTTTTTGCAAACCACCCAAGCGCTTGATGCCTTGCTTGAACGTGAGCCAAGCCAATTGCTGCCACTTCTGGCCAAAGGCTATTTGCAAGCAGGCGATAATCAGCGCACCGTGCAGATAATGCGGGTTATCTTGGGCGAAATGCTGCTTGGGCGCAACCCAACCGATGTGCTCAACCAGCAGTTTGTGCCACAGGTCAAGCAATTTTTGGAGCGCTATTTTCACCATCAAATTCAGCTTGGCCGCATGCGCGCGCACGATACCCGCGCCAGTAGTCGGGCTTTTATGGGGATGTTAATGCCACAAATGCTGAGCAAGGTTATTTTTCCTAGCCTCCAAGCAGACGGCTTAACCGACGACGAACATATTGCAACCACGATTGAAATTTTCCTGAATGGACTCAAGCCAAAGGAGTAAACCCATGAACGCAGTTGAAGTTCGGGGTCTCACCAAACGTTACGGCAATGTCCACGCCCTCCAAGGCATCGATTTAAGCGTGCCTGAAGGCATGATTTTTGGCTTACTTGGTGCAAATGGCGCAGGCAAATCGACCTTAATCAAAGCTTTGGTTGGCGCACTCAAGCCCAACAGCGGCGAATGGCAGGTGCTTGGTCTGAATCCATTACGGGATCAAGCCAAATTGCGCGCATTAATTGGCTATATGCCTCAAGGTGTAGCGCTCTACGAAGATCTTTCGGCGCGCGAAAATTTACGTTTTTTTGGCAGTGCGCACGGCGTACCAGAATTAGAGCAACGGATTCAAGCAGCGCTGGAATTTACCGAATTGACCAGCCGTGCTGAGCATGCGGTCTATGGCTTTTCTGGTGGCATGAAAAAGCGGGTTTCGTTGGCCTGCGCGTTGTTGCACCAACCACGTATGCTGTTTCTCGATGAACCAACGGCGGCGGTCGATCCGCATCTCAAGGTGCGTTCGTGGCAACTTTTTCGCGAATTGGCCAACGCTGGCACAACCCTGTTTATTAGCACCCACTTGATGGATGAAGCGCTGCTCTGCGATCGCCTCGCCATTCAGCAAGCTGGCAAAATTTTGATTGTCGACACGCCGCAGGCAATTTTGGAGCATGGTCAAACTCAATTAACCATCGAACAAGCTGGACAAACCAACACCCAGCAAATCGCCAGCACGCCCAGCGCCTTGGCTGAATGCTTGCGTGGCTATGGGCTTAATCCAGCAGTGCAAGCCATTGCCTTGCAACCAGATTCATTAGAAACGATTGTGTTGCGCATGCTGCAAAAAAGCGAGGTGGCCAAATGAGCAGAATTTTGATTGTTGCCAAACGAGTATTAACCCAATTACGCCACGATAAACGTTTGCTTGGACTGTCGGTGATGGCTCCATTATTAATTATTTATCTGTTGAAAATTTTCTTCGATACCATGCCCAAGGGCTTCAACAATGCCCGTTACGTTATGCCGATTACGGCGTTTATGGTGCATTTTTTGGCCTTCTTGCTGTGTGCAATTGTGTTGGTGCAGGAGCGTACCGCTGGAACCCTAGAGCGCATGTTTATCAATGGCTTTCGGCGGATCGAGATTATTGGTGGCTATGTGCTGGGCTACATTCTGCTGGCCACATTTCAAGCCATGATTGCCTTGGCCGAGGCCTTATGGCTATTTGATTTGAGCTATGCTTGGGGTGATTTGGCGCTGTTGTTTGGGGTGATTTGGCTTTTAGCAATCACATCGGTGATGTTGGGGATGTTTATCTCGACCTTTGCTCGCCACGAAGGCCAAGTGTTTCCGTTTATTCCATTAATAATCTTGCCATCGGTATTTCTTTCTGGCTTGTTGATCAATCCTGAGCAACTGCCAACGTGGGCCAATTGGCTTGGCCATGCGTTTCCGTTGTTCTATGCCAACGATGCAATTCAAGAAATTATTGGCAAAACGCCAAGTTCCAGCGTTATTTGGACGAATATTGTGATTTTGCTTGGCTATGGCTTATTTTTATTAACCTTGGCCTCGCGCACCTTGAAAGATGTTGAATGAATGATCCACGAAGAGCACGAAGAACCACGAAGGTTAATTACTTCGTGCTCTTCGTGCTCTTCGTGGATCAAAACGAAAGCTAATTCCTACTGATAACTTACATTATCCAAACTGGGCATGGCAGCGATCCAGATTGGGCCAGCAGGAAAGACAATTTCAGCCTCAGCGCTATCGTAAAAGCGCAATGGCGCTGATTCGCTAGTTTTGCGCCACGTTGCTGTTTGCAGCGAACCATTGGCGAAAACCAAGGCGCGACCTTCGCCAACCACTTGCTGATCGATGCGGCCTTTGTCGTCGCCGATAATTGGCGCTTCGAAAACTTCCATCGTCACGATGCTTTTGAAGGTCAGTTGTTGCTCACTTACCGCGTCGATATGCGGCCTGCCGCGGCGCAAACGAGCATATTCGTTGGTGTCTTGGTTGTAGCGCCAGCCAGCAGGATCGTCGGGGTAGATGAAGAAATAATCGATGGTGCTAATTGGCTCAGCAACTGGCGCTTCAGGCTCAAACAAATAGCCAACCTCGCTCACATCTGCTTCGGCGCTGGAGCTAGCGCGCTCGGCGACATACTTGCCAATTTCTGCAGCGCTAGTATACAAATTATGCGGAGCTTCGCGTTGCAACGAACGGCGCGAATAATCGAAGATCTGACGGCCTTCTAAGCTCACCAAATCAATATCAATCACCAAATCGTTGCCGTCGGCTACCAAGCGCTCCAAGCCCTCGGGGCTACCACCAGCGTGGGTATAAACCGCACGAAAGCCCATGGCCCACTGCACAAAGTAGAGCCGTGCAGAGCGGACTGGCCCTAAATCGCCTGCAACTTCAACCAAATCGGGAGTGAAAACCGCCATATAGCGGGTGACGCCATACTCGGCCAAGGCCTCAAACACAATCGCTGCTTGGTCTAAGCCAGTTTGCGGATAGGCCGCTGGAAAGTTGTCGATCATCGTGATGTATGGGCGTTGGGTGAGCGTGCCACGCGCCATGGCAGGCCGCCCAGTGCGTGGGTCGCTACTGATCGGTGTAGCTGTTGGCACAAGGGTTGGGCTTGGTGGCGTGGTTGCGGTTGGCGCAAGCGTTGGGCTTGGCTGTGTTGTCGCGGTTGGGCTGGGTTGGGCTGGCACAGTCGCAGTTGGTGCTCCGGTTGTGCTGCACGCTGCTAGGATTAACAGCAAAATGATAAAAAACCATCGACGCATGCAAAAACCCCCTGACGCTGAACATTCAGATTATGATTAATCAGATCTATGGGCGCGAAAAGACCTGATAGGTTTGATTTTGGCTTACTATTTGCCAATTATCTGTTTGTAAATTTTTGGCAATCGGGCTATCAATTTCAACTAAGGCACATTTAATTTGATATTGATCAAACAATGGCTTGTATACACCATTATCTTCAGTTTGCATATTGCTATTCATAAAATCTCTTGGATATGGATCAAAGCGATTATCAATAAATACTGGCCGTTCAGGCAAATACCAAATCAAATCACCGCCACTATTATAGGAATTGTAAATATTTCCCGAGCAATTTTTGATTGAATCGAGAATTGATTGCGATAGTAATGGTGTGCGTTGAATCCAGCTAAAAGTAACTAAACTGATTGCGATAATCGCCGTTAGGCCTAAGATAACTCCTTGCATTGGCTCGAATGCACTGGTTTTGCTTGGTTTATAGGGTGTAGCTGCAAACATTTTGAATAATAACAAGACTGCTAGTACATCAAAAAATACATTTTGGCGTACTGAACGAAATGCCATAAAGCCAAATAAAATCGTAGCCAAGGCTAAAAACCATTCGTAATTGGTGCTTGGCTTATAGCGCCGTCGATACCAGGTTAATCCAACAACCAGAACCAGCAAGAAATAGGGATAGCTGGCAAGGCTGGTAAAGCGTTGCGGTTGCCATTCTTCAATATAGGCATAGGTGCTGCTATCGAGCGAATTGAGCGTAAAGAGCCATAATTCATAGCCATGAGGATTACATAAGCTAGCGAGAAATGAAAGCGCACTGATTGCTAGCCAGCGTACAACATCTTGGCGTTGCACAATATTTACGGTGGTAATAATGCCAATTAGCACCATCCCAACCACAAAGCCAGCATGCAGATTGGCCCAAACCAACATGAATGGGATAATCCACCAGTGATATTTCCGCTGCTGAATCATCAAAATTAACAGAACAAATAAAAAAATGGTGATAATTTGTGGTCGAATACTCCAACCTTTAACATTATCAACAATTCCTAGCGTTAATAATAAAATTGCTAATTTAGGGTTGATTTTTTCTGAACGATAAATTAAATACCATGTACAGAAAATAATGCTAGCAAATACTGCAACCAATAATGGATAACTCCCAATTGCATATACTATATACATAATTGTTTGGGTTAACCATTCATGATTTGGCCAAAAATTACCTTGATTTGTCCAACTATAGAGATCAGTGGTGATAATTGTGCGTTGCTGGACAATATCTTGGCCTGTGCGCAATAACCACCACGTATCACTTTGTAATGGAACGAGTAATGCCATCCCTAGTAACATGAGGCCAGAAATCCATAACAGAAACCGATCAAACGACCATTCTTGTGGTTTGAACCAAGCTTTGATCATAGAGTTTTCCCCGTGCTAAAAATCGAGGGCTTAGCTAATTCCATTATGTTGCTTATTTATGCCAATGCCATTGCGAAGGAATGTAAATTGCGCCAAATTGCTCGCCAATCGAAGCAGCATAGACCCGCAAATCGTGCTTGCGATCGTGATGATCATACGGATGGGTCAGGGTGTGATCGTACAAGGCAACCGAAAGCTCGTAATTGCCTTCGAGCAGCGGCAAATTTTCGATGTGATAATCGACATAGCCTTGTTCGGCAATTTCGGGAATTTCGAGGCCAGCAAAACGCGAATTTGGCCCATTGATATGAAAGCCAGTTCGATGATGAATCGCAACCCCAAAAACTGGTTTTTCAATTGGCTCGTGCGCTTGATAGTGCATGCGAATGGTTAAGGCTTGGCCGGTGGTCGCGGTCTGAATCTCTTCGCCAGCGGCGTTGAGCAATTCAACCTTATAGATTTCGGCCTCGTGGCTACCCCAACGCCGAGGATCGAATTCGACAGCTGGCTCGGGCGCTACTGCTTCGCTTTCAGTTTCGCTGCTGCCAACTTCTGGCTCAGGAGCTTCAGCGGCTTTTTCGGCCTCAATTCGCTCTGCATCACGTTGGTTAGTTTCGGCCAAATAGTCATCGATGGTTTCGGTTGGCGTGCTGTCGGTCATCAAATTGCCATGATGAAACCACAAGGCGCGGTCGCACAAATCGCGCACTTGGCCCATGGCGTGTGAAACAAACAAAATCGTCTTGCCACGGCGCTTGAGTTGATAAATGCGGTCGAGACATTTGCGCTGGAACAACTCATCGCCAACTGCGAGCACTTCGTCGGTAATCAAAATATCGGGATCGACGTTGATTGCCACAGCAAAGCCCAAGCGCATATACATTCCCGATGAATAGTGCTTGACGGGCATATCGATAAATTCTTCTAGCTCGGAGAAGCGAATGATTGCTGGGACTTTTTCGGCCATTTCGGCGCGACTGAATCCAAGCAGCGAGCCATTCAAAAAGATATTTTCGCGGCCTGTCAGGTCGGGGTGAAAGCCAGAACCAAGCTCCAGCAAGGCCGAAACCCGCCCATCGACCACCACCTTGCCACTGTTGGGTTGCAAAATGCGCGTAATTAATTTGAGGGTTGTCGATTTACCAGAACCGTTGTGGCCAATCAGGCCAACCGTTTCACCACGATTGATCGTAAAACTTACATCGCGCAAGGCCCAAAAATCTTCGTCGGGAACTGCTTGGGGCTTGAACAAGCCTGCGATACGTTCCTGAATGCTATTGCGCCGATCGCGCTTGATCGTAAAATGCTTGGAGACGTTTTCAAAAATAATCATCATTGCCTCGCTTAGAGTTCTTCGCCAAATCGGGCGCTGTAATGGTTAAACACATAGGCTCCGAAACACAGCACAATCAAGGCGGTGAGGCCAGTTCGTGCCACGCCGTCGAGGCTTGGCAAGCCAGGCGTTGGATAATCGGGAACATTCGTGACCCCACCATAGGCGATATCGCGATAGAAATCGACAATCGAGGCCATGGGGTTGAGCCAACGCACCAGTTTGGCATAATTGGCGCTAGCAATATTATCTAAGGGATAGAAAACTGGCGTGATAAAAAACCACAATTGCAGCACAATCCCCATAATATGCGAAACATCGCGATAAAACACAGTGATCGACGATAAAAACAGAATCATGCCCAAAATAAACATGCTTTCGATCACAATAATCACGGGCATCAATAAAAGCGTGGCTTTGATTGGTGCTCCAGTAATGAACATAATCAAAAACATAATTGGCAAAGCCAGCATAAAATTTACCAAATTGGAAATTAATGTGGTGATAGGCAAAATTTCGCGTGGAAAATAAACCTTTTTGATCAAGTTGGCATTGCTGATTACGCTCATCATACCTTCAGCCATGCCACCGATAAAATAATTCCATGGTAATAACGCCACCATCAAGAAAATATGAAAATGGCGAATATTAGAATTGAGCAGCAGGCCAAAAATTAAATAGAAGATCGAAATCATCAACAATGGGTTGAGCAACGACCAAACGTAGCCCAAGGCCGAATTTTTGTAGCGTGAGCGTAAATCGCGCAACACCAAGTTGCGAATTAACTCACGATAAGCCCACAGCTCACGCACTTTATCGACAATGCCAATTGCGCGATCAGCTAGCACCAACAAAATGCCGCCAACGATCCCGACCACCAAAGCCAAGCCAAATTTGAGCGCGAAGTTTTGCGAACGGGCTTGGGTTGGCAACAAGGCTGCTTGTTTGACATACGCTGCACTGGCTTTACTATCATCGGATTGGTAGCGCGGGTCGGAGTAGAGCACATCGGTTAGGATGGTGCCAATCAAGCCGCGCGCGGTTTTGAGGTCACGCACCCGTTCTGCTGCTAAATCTGGTTGCCGTAATTCAACAGCAATCTGATCAAAGCGCACCTCAAACGCCCGCACCAGATCATTGAGATCTTCGGCGTTGATTGCTGGCAGTTCAGTGCTGGCGTGTAGCGAAAAATCAAAGGCTTGGACGCCGATTAATTCGCGCAAACGGCGCCCAAGCTCATTGTTGGCTGGCTGATTTTTGAGCAATAAACCAAGCTCATATTCCATCAAGCGGCGCAAACTATCGCGGCCACCAGCCGCCCGCACCTGCTGAATCAGCTTTTGGGCGGTGTAATCGGCGGCGGCTTGGGCATCTTCTGGCGAGGTAGCTTGGGCAGTCAGAATTAAACTGCCATCAGCAGCAGGTGCGCCACAGGCTGAGCCAAAGGTATTGCTGCCAAATTTAGGCAAAATGCTTTTGACCACATTGCGACTAGCATCGCACAACTGATTTTGCAAGGCTTGCTCGGCCATAAAACTGCGATAGCGTTGCGGATTAAGTTGAATTGTGGCGCTTGCATCGTATTGAACTGTTTGGAAAAACAGGGTTGGTGCCGAAATCAGCAAGGTCATGCCAATTGTCAGCAACAACAAAAACCAATGAAAGCCGCCCAACCGACGACGTTTGCCATTTACGGTACGTGCGGCGTTGATGGTTTGAGCCATATCGTAATCTCCTCGGCGGAGTTTGCTGGTAAATCAAGAATCAACCGATGGTGGGCCTGATCAAAGCTGCCTTTATCGCTGCCAGTGCTTTCAGCAGGAAGCCGCAAGCTGAGCTGAGCCAAATCGAAACGACTTTGGTTGGCTAGGCGAATTTGGAGTTGTTCAGGAGTTTGTTCGATGGTGAGTTGAATGGATTTGAGCGCGCGCCAGCGGTCGCCAATCTCCGGCACAGTGGCGATCCACGCTTGAGCAGCAACCGCCTGTTGAATCGCGGTTTGCCACACGGCAATTTGCTCAGGGTTGTAAATTTCGTAATTATGAGCATAGATGTCGATAACGCCGCCGCTGGCCATGGCTTGCTGCAAATAGGTGGTTGCAGTGAGAGCGGTTTGCGGCGTGAGATAAACATCTGGCAAGGCAACCAAATCGTGGCCTGGCAATTGGCGCGGTTGCCACCAACGGCGATCGATCAACAAGTGGCGATCGTTTAATCCGCGTTGGATGTTGGTTGCATCGAGCACCCGGGTGCGTACCACGGTGCGAATGCCTGCGGTGTGCAAGGTTTGCCAATGGGCTTCAGTTACGCCGTCGCTGCCACCATAGGGAAACGCGAGGCTGCTGGCGGGTGCGATGCCTTGGCTACTTGCCAACGCTTGCCACTCGTTAGTGTCGCTGGCTAGCTCGTTGGCCTGAGCAAAACCAACGTACATATGGCTAAATGTATGACTTTCGATTGTTTGTTGGGCGGCCTGCAATGGCGCAAGCAAATCGCCAAAATACCAAGCTGGATCGCTCGCGACGGTGCCATAGGGATCGTAGCTGAACCATGGCGTTTGCGACCAATCGATGGTTTGCCAACGGCGTGGCGTGCTGGCAGCCCAAGCAAAGGTTGGGTCGCCCATCCAAGTACGGCGCTCTTGATTGCCGAATAAAAAATTGTAGCCATTGCCAAACCATGTGCCGCGAATCTGATGCGGCGCGAATAAAGCGAGCAAATTATGCGTGCCTTGGCGCGCTTGCAAGCCCAAACTCGTAGCGCTGCTAATCGCATCGGTTGGCAAACTGAGCGAGTGAATCGCCCCGCCCATAGCTGTTTCCCAATCGACGCTGAAGCTCACGGCGGCAACTGCGCCCTGCGGATAGGGTTCGATATAAATGCCAGCCGCTGCCATACTCAAATTATCGAGATAAATCGTGTCATCGGAAAGTGCGTGGATTGAAATTGCAACCCAAGCGGCTTGGCTGGGGCTTGGCTCGGTTTCAACCAGCAGCGGCGTCCAGGTTGGTAAACCTTGGCTATCGAAGCCCAGCAAAACTGGCGCTTGTTTATCAAGCCGAATATCATCGCCTGCGGCGTCGATCCAATGCACCCAAACCTGAATTTGGGCGCCAACACTGCTGCGTTGGGTGCCAGGGTCGATTAATGCTTGGAAGCCAAGCCGATAGCGCTGGCCTGTTTGGGCGGTTAATCGCGGCGAGCGGGCAAAACTATTGACCCCATACAGTTGCAAGCTATATTGATCATCGAGCACATAGCCATTGGTGGTATCAGCGCGTTTGAGGCCATTGCCCGTCCAGCCGTCAGGAATCCCGTTATCGGCGGCGCTGCGCCAATCGGCGTTGGCCAGAATGTTGCCGCCAGTCCATGTGCGTGGCGAGCGATCGGGGCGTAACCATTGAGCGATCAGTAGGCCGCCAAGGCCAAACAAAGCCATGGTCAACATAATAAATATCGAGGATTGACGAAACCGCTGCATGCAAAGCCCTTCGAGTTAGTGCGTGCTAAACGCAATAGCGCATTTTAACACAGGGCTGGCGGCTTGACAAAAAATGAGGCTCCCACGCTTTAGTCAGCTAGGCGCAGACACTCGCGCTGCTGCACCTGCATTTCTTCGGTCGAGCGAGGGCAAGCCAGCGCAGCGGCGTATCCAGCAGGCGCAGCGAGTGGCTGCACATGCCATTGATCGAGGGTATTTTCGCGGTTCCATTCCAGGGCTTGATCAATGTGCGGTTCGATTGAGACGGCAAAGCTAGAGAGTGGCAACGATAAACCCATGCCATGGGCTTTGATATAGGCTTCTTTGCGCGTCCAGCAGCGAAAAAATGCCGCAGTCTGATCAGCAGCATTCAGCACTGCGTGGCGCTCGCTGGGCGCAAAATAATGTTGGGCGATGCTCGCCAAGTCGTCGACTTGACGTTCTTGCTCAATATCCACGCCGATGGTGCTCAATTGGCTGAGGCCGAGCAAGCCATAGTTGCCAGCATGTGAGAGGTTAAAGCTCAGTTCAACATCCGCCAGCAAGGGCTTGCCATAGCTGTTTTGGCTAAATTCGAGGCTGCTTGGGTCGCTGCTAAGGTATTCGGCCAAAATCAGGCGCATTGCGCCACGACAAATCGTGTAGCGCAGCTGATCGCGCTCGAAGTGAAAACGTAGCGCCCGCGCTTGCTCCTCAGGGTTGAGTACAGCCCAAAAGCGGCTCCGTTGAGGTCGTAGCCGCGTCAAGTCGATCAGCCAAATGTCGATAGTATTAGCGTTTAAGATCATAGAGAGCTTTTTTAACCACGAAGAGCACGAAGGCGAGTTGGCTATTGGCTGTAGGCTATAGATCTCAAGTTTTTACCAAAATCTCCGATAGTTGATAGCCTACAGCCTCAATTCCTCTGCGCCTCTGGGTTAAAGTTTTTAACCACGAAGGACACGAAGTATATTTAATTTTTATCTCTTAGCGTAGCTTCGCGTTCTTCGCGGTTATAACTGAGCCTTTTTGACTTCTGACTTTTGATTTTTGTCTTTATCCTTCATCCCTCATCCTTCATAATTCATCCTTTTACTGTCGTGGCGATTATACCATCGGCTTGAGCTTGAATCGTATCGCGGTCGCTGGCGATTTCAGCGTCAGGAATGGCATCGGGCAGCGCATCTTCCATATAACGTAATGGCCGATAATTGAAGCCGATCAAGGCCCAAATTGCTGCACCTAAGCCAACTACCACCATCAACAGGCCAATCCCGCGATCAGGCCCAACCCCGAAGAGCCAACCCAAACTGCTGCTGAGTGCGCCGTTTGGTTCGAGCAACGGGCCAAACAATTTATCGGCCAACGGCCCAGCCAGCCAATAGCCCAGCGGGATGCTGAGCATTGCCAGCATTTGGTTGGTTGCTTGGACTCGCCCTTGTAGCTCTAGGCCAACTTTGGTTTGGATGAGCACTTGCCAGTGGGCGTTGACGAGCGAAATCGCAAACCACATTCCAAACATTGCCAAGGCCACCAACCATACCGAAGGCCGCAACCCAGCCAAAGCAATGAAAAAGCCTTCAAGAATGACGAAGCCGACCATGCCTTCGGCACGACGCTGCAAGCCGCCCCATAAGCTCATAAATAAGCCGCCGAGAAAGCCACCCAAAGCACAAGCTGCGCTGACAATGCCTAATTCGGCAGGCCCGCCAAACGAGAGCACCAACGGACTCATACTGATGCTGGCGATGCCAAACCAGATGTTGCCCAAGGCAAAAAACAGCACCATCGCCACCAAACTTGGGCGCTTGATGATATATTCCCAGCCGCGCACAATTTCGCGCAGCAATGGTTCCTCGCGCTTGTGATAGAGCGTGTTGGGGAAGCGTACCAAGAACAACACCCCAATCCCCAAGCTGAACGAGATGAAGTCGAGCAAAAAGACTCCGCCCAAGCCAAAGAATGCCACCATACCGCCTGCAATAAATGGTGCAATCAGTCCGCCCGTAGCCGAGCCAAGCTGAATCACGCCATTGGCATGGCCTAGATATTGTTTGGGCACAAGCTGGGTCATGGCTGCGGCATAGGCTGGGCGCTGGAAGGTTCCGGCAATCGAGCTAACTGCTGCCGTGAGGTAAATATGCCAAACCTCAAGTTTATTGGCCCATAGCAGCATGGCAATCACAATTGTCGAAAGCGCCGAAATTGTATCGGCAATAATCATAATCCAACGCCGATCCCAGCGGTCGGCGATTGCTCCAGCCAATGGCGAAACCAGCAAACTTGGCAGCATTGAGGCAATTGCGGTAAAGGCAAAATCGCTGACTGTGCCAGTTCGTTGATAGATCCAAATCCCCAAGGCAAAGCTTGATAAGCTTGAGCCAAGCATCGAAACTAGCTGGCCCAAGGCGACCATAAAGAAGATTCGTAGGCTGGGCATGCTGGTTTTGTGCGATTTTGATTTGGCGGCGGTTGGCTGAATTGGCCTTGGTTGTTGCCATTGCTCAGTTTGTTGATCGATGATTTGGCCTAGTTCGCTGGCCTGATGTTTGAGAAAATAATGGCCAGCGTGGGGAATCACATGCAGCGTGACGTTGTTGCTGAAATATTCCCATTCGCGGTAGCGCTCTTGGTAATATTCGGTCGCTCGATCCATCTCGCCGATGATACAGGCAATTGGGGCTTTGAGTTGTTGCGGCTGTTTTTGGGCAAAGGCTTGGGTGAAATAACGCTCAACTTCGCGGGCATCGTGGCGCAAACTGCGCATGACAAAGGTTTGCTCAGCTGGATCGACAATTTCGGTGAAGCCACCCAACGCCCGCAGAAAATCGCGATATGTCCGATCCGACATCCAACGATCGGCGGGCATAAGTTTGTTGAGCCATTCAAAGAAGCGGCCTGGCACGCGAGCCGCCGGAAAATTGCCACCGAGCACAATCCCCTGAACGTCGCGGCCTGCTTGCTCCAACAAGCGGCCAATTTCCACGGTCATGGCGCTGCCAACGCAATGGCCATACAACACAATTGGCCCTTGGGTTTTGGCTTGAATTTCGCTGGCAAGCTGACTCGCCACCACTTCTAAGGCTTGCAATGGCTCGTCGGGGCGGCTGAAATCGTGGCCAGGTAGCTCGGCGGCTAATAACCGATAGCCCTTGGGCATGGCTTGGGCCAATGGTTGATAGGTGATCGCACTGCCGCCACCATAGGGAATTGCCACAATCGTGGTGTGGTGTTTAGCCTGCGCTTTGGTTAATTCATAGAGCATGCCGCCGCTCTCAGTGCTGCTTGCACCGGAAAGATGGGCTGCCAATTCACGCACTGTCGGATATTTGAATAGCGTCATAACGCTGACATGGCTGCCAATTTTGCGCACAACCCGAATCGCTTTAAATGATTCGCCGCCTAAATCGAAGAAATTATCGTCGATGCCAACCTGATCAAGCCCCAAAACCTCGGCCCAAATTCCTGCCAATTCATGTTCAGTGGCGGTTTGTGGCGCAACGTAGCTATCGAGATTGCGCTCGTTGCTAGGGGCGGGCAAGGCACGGCGTTCAATTTTGCCATTGGGATTAAGTGGTAATCCAGCTAATTCAACAAAGGCGGTTGGCACCATATAATCGGGCAAGCTATTGCGCAAGGCCTCGCGAATGCTACCAATATTCAGGCTCTGGCCCGCTTCGGGCACGATATAGGCGACCAAGCGCTTATCGCCTGGTGTGTCTTCGCGCAAAATCACTACGCTATTGGCAACCTGCGCTTGGGACTGAATCGCAGTTTCAATCTCGCTTAACTCGACGCGATAGCCACGAATTTTGACTTGCAGATCGATCCGTCCCAAAAATTCAATCGCGCCATCAGGCTGATAGCGTACCAAATCGCCGCTGCGATAGAGCCGTGATCCGGCTTCGGCACTAAATGGATTGGGCACAAAACGCTCGGCAGTCAGATCGGGCCGCCCGATGTAGCCGCGCCCCACGCCAGCGCCGCCAACATAGAGTTCACCTGGCACACCTTGCGGCGTTGGTTGCAGCTGGCGATCGAGCACATAAATTTGCACATTGCCCAATGGCCTGCCAAGTGGTACGGTGCTGCTGGGGTAGCGCGGTTGACTGGGAATTGGGTAGGTCAGCATCGAAACCGTGGTTTCGGTTGGCCCATAGTGGTTTTGCAGTTGTACGCTAGGCTGAAGTTGGCGAATATCAGCGAGTTGCTCCCAAAGGCTGGCTTCGCCCGCCAAAATCAAGCGCTGCTTGGGAATGACATCGGCCAAGTTGTTTAGGCCGCGCATGGCCTCGAAATGGCTGGGCACAAGTTTCATCACATCGATGCGATGCTGGCGAAAATAGGCTGCGAAGGCTTCGGGATCGGTGGCGCGTTCGTAGGCCACGATGTGTAATTCGCCGCCGCTGCACAAGGCTCCATAAACATTGGTTGTGCCAAGGTCGGCGGCAAAGGTCGAAACCAAGGCATAGCTCCAGCCATCTTCGGCTGCAATTCGTTGCAATAAACCTTGAATATAATTGACATAATTGCGGTGTTCGATTGCCACACCTTTGGGGCGACCAGTCGAGCCAGAGGTAAATAGCACATACATCAAACTGCGCGGCTCAAGCGCCAAATTCAAGTTTTGGGTTGGCGCTTGAGCAATTGTCGGCCAAGCCTCATCAAGGCAGAGCACCTCAAGATCGAGCGCTGGCAAATCGGCGGCTAGCTCGGCGTGCGTAATCAGCAAACTCACCGCGCCATCTTCGAGCATAGCACTGATGCGATCTTGGGGGTAAATCGGGTCGATTGGCACATACGCCGCGCCCGCCTTGAGAATCCCCAACGCGCCCACCAACAAATCCAACGAACGATCAATAAACAAGCCAACTCGCATATCGCAGCCAATGCCGCGTTGATGCAAGCTATGCGCTAGTTGGTTGGCGCGTTGATTCAGTTCGGCGTAGCTCAGGCTTTGGCCTTCAAAATGCAAGGCTGTGCGCTCTGGCACTCGCGCCGCTTGAGCTTCGAACAAACTCACAATTGAATCGACTGCTGGATAATTGGCGTTGGTGCTGTTCCAGGTTTGCAGCAATTGTTGGCGTTCGCTGCTGCTCAGCAAGGGCAAATGCTCGATGCAGGCATCGGGATTGGTCACCGCATATTCCAACAAGCTATGGAAATGGCTGGCCATGCGTTCGATCGTGCTGCGCTTAAACAAATCGGTGTTGTATTCGAAGGTGGCACGATTGGCGGCTAAATTCAGATTAATATCAAATTTAGCGCTGCCAGTTTCAATTGCCCCGCCAAATTGTAAGCCAAATTCACCTGAATCGACAGTTTGAATGCTGGTGGTTTGATGCACAAACAAGGCTTGAAATAGTGGGTTATGGCTCAAACTGCGTTCGACTTTGAGCACATCAATCAAGTGTTCGAGCGGCATATCTTGATGCTCAAAAGCGGCCAACGAGGTTTGGCGCACTTGAGCAATCAGGCTACGAAAGCTAGGTGAGCCAGCCAAATTAACCCGAATTGGCAGGGTATTGACGAAAAATCCAATTAGATTTTCGATTTCGCGGCGGGTGCGATTGGCAATCGGCGTACCAATAATTAAATCGCTTTGGCCCGAATAGCGATAGAGCAAAACCTGAAAAGCCGCCATAAACAGCATAAACGGCGTGGCTCGCTCTTGGCGGCTCAAGCGTTCAACCGCCTCGACCAAACTCCAAGGCAGATGATATTCGACGGTTGCCCCAAGATCGCGTTTGACCGCTGGTCGCGCATGGTCGGTTGGCAAATTGAGCAGGGGTAGTGGGCCGCTCAATTGTGCTTGCCAAAAATTCAAATGTTGCTGATAAACTTCCTCAACCACATAACGTTTATGCCAAACCGCAAAATCGGCATATTGAATTGGCAGCGCTGGAAGCTCAAGCTGCTCGCCGTGTAGCCCAGCTTCATAAAGTTGGCCAAGCTCGCGCAACAAGACCCCAATCGACCAACCATCGCAAGCAATATGATGAATCGTCAATACCAATTCAGCGTGATCATCAGCCGTGTGCAGCAACAAGCCACGCAGCATTAAATCTTTGCTGAGATCAAACGGTTGCTGACTGTGGCGCTCGATCTGCTGCTGGCGTTGGCTGGCTTGTTGCTCGTTGCTCAGCCCACGGAGATCAACAAGCTCCAAATCAAGGCTGCGGAATGGCTGAATGACCTGCATTGGCTCGTCGTTGAGCACTTCGATCGTGCTACGTAACACTTCATGGCGCTGAATAATTTTATCAAGACAAGTTTGCAGTACAGAAACATTAATTTCACCAGCAATGCTGAATGTAGCTGGGATGTGATAAGCGGCGCTTTCTGGTTGCCACTGGCTTAAAAACCACAGTCGTTGTTGGGCAAACGAAAGTTCAAAGGCTGGGTGTTCACCGACGCGGGCCAGCGCTGGAATGCTGGGCACTGGCTTGGCGGCTTGGCGTTGGCGCAAACGTTGGGCCAACAAGGCGCGGCGTTCTGGCGAAAGATCTTCAAGCTGGCGTGCGACTTCGGTCATACTTGCTCACCTCGGCGTTGTTTCAAGCGTTGAGCTAAGAGCGCTCGTTGTTCAGCGGGCAGGGCTGCCAACTGGGCGGCTCGTTGCACTTTGGGGTCGGGAGTCAAGCTTGGCACGACGCTAGTTTGGCGCGGTTGCAGGTTGAGAAAATAGCGTTCGAAATGTTCGATGCCAATATTGTTGATAAAATTGAGGGCCGCAGCTTGCGAACGTTGAGCCAAATCGTTGTAATGCTCACGATCATTCAGCAAACGGCGCAAGGTTGTTTCCCAAGGCGTAACATCTTGGGTCGGCACAACTGGAATTGCCGTATAAACTTTGGCTGAAATGCTGCTATATTCGCGAATTTGGGTGACTGGCAGCAGATATTCTACGCCCAGTTTGGCTTCGGGCAAGCCGCCAACATCGCTTGCCAGCACTGGAATGCCGCGCAGCATCGCGTCAACCACCACCTGGCCAAACGATTCGCCCCACAGCGATGGCACCAGCAGCACCTTGACATGCTTGAGCACCTCGTTCATATCGGGCGAGGGCTGAATAAATTGTACATTTGGCAAGGCTTCGAGAATCGCTCGATCTTTGCCAGTGGTTGACCACGTGGGCACGGCTGCAAACTGTACTTCGGGCATGCGCTGGGCTAATTCAATAAAAATTGGGCTGCCCTTGAGCATCGACGGATTGATCATTGTGACCGCGCCTTGATCGAAGTTGGCAAGGAAGGGAAATGGGCCTTCGCCATACGATGGAAAGCGCAGCACGGTCGAATCGAGATTGCCCCATTCTTTGGCGTAGCGTTGCAAATATTCGCTCACGCAGATTAAATCGGCCATTTGTTGCAAGGTGCGGGTTTTGGTGGGGTCGTCAACGAAGCATTCGGGGCCGAATGGCAGGGTTGCTTGGCTATGCGAAAGAAAAATAGCGCGGCCCGGATTGGCTTCGTGGGCCACCTCGACCCATAAAAATGAGCGATCTTCGGTGACAATCGTCCAATCGATGTTAAATTCTTTAGTAACTTGGTGAATGAGTTTGGTGAAGAAGCTCAGTGAGCCGCCTGAGGCATAGACATCAACCCCATTCATGTGGTAATGCACCATATCGGGATGGGTTGCATCGACCACCTGAATTTGGCGTTGTTCAAGTTGCTTGAGCAACTTTTCTTTGCCATTCTTTTCGCGATTTTCTTCCAGCGGGTAGAGCACGATACATTTGTGGCCGCGCTGGACGAGGCCTTCCATCAAAAAACGATTGGCTTTATGTGCCCCGCCAGAGACGAACAAATAATCAAGCGGCTGAATCAGCAAAAAATTCATGCGGTGAGCGCTCCTTCATCAGCTAACAAGGCTTGAATTTCTTCATCGGAGAGGCCATCAAGTTCGTTCAACAGGTCGGCTAGTTCGGCATCATCGGCGTTGGCAATTTGATACTGCTCGATCAATTGGGCGGTGGCGGCGATGGTTGGCTCAACGCCCAGCAACACTGAGAGCGGAATTTCCACCGCAAAGGTGCTGCGAATTGCTGAAACAATTTGGGTCGCTAACAGCGAGTGTCCGCCAGCATCAAAAAAATCATCAAGCACACCAATGTTGGGCGTATCCAAAATATTTTCCCAAATTGCGGCGATCTGCTGTTCAAGCGGCGTGCGTGGGGCAACATAATGTTCACTAACGGTCAGCAAGGCAAAATCTGGCTCAGGCAAGGCTGCTAAATCGAGCTTGCCATTGGGTGTGCGTGGCAATTCTTTCACGACGGTATACGAGAGCGGTACCATATATTTGGGCAGCATACTCTCCAAATAGCGGTAAATATCGCGATAGTATGGTATCACTTCGCCGTGTAACACCAAATACGAGACCAAACGCTCGGTCTGGTTATGGTCGTGATGCAGCGTTACGACGGCGTGGCGCACATTGGGATATTCCATCAACAGCATTTCAATTTCGCCAGGATCGATCCGATAGCCGCGATGCTTAATTTGATGATCGATGCGTCCGCGAAACTCAAGGCTGCCATCATTCAAGCGCCTCACCAAATCGCCAGTGCGATACATTCGACTGCCCGCTTGGTCGCTCCATGGATTGGGCAAAAAGCGCTCGGCAGTTTGTTCGCCAAGGCCGAGATAGCCATGGGCTAAGCCAACGCTGCTGACCAATAATTCGCCAACCGCCTCGCCTTCGACCAAATTTAAGTGTTCATCGACGATATAGGTTTGGCTATTGCTAATCGCGTTGCCAATGCTGACGGCCATGCCATAGCGCAAAGGCTGGCTCATGGTGGCGCAAACCGTAACTTCGGTTGGGCCATAGGCATTGATAAAACGGCGGTTTGTCCCCCAACGCGCTACAATTTCGGCAGTACAAGCCTCGCCTGCAGAAACAATGGTTTGTAAATTGGGCAAGTCGCGTGGATCGAGCAACGCCAGCACTGAAGGCGGCAGGGTTGCAACCGTGATGTGGTGATCCCGTAGGGTCGTCAATAAATCTGGGCCTGGTAAAAGATCGTTCGTTGGGGCTACAAACAAAGTCGCAGCCTGAAAAAAAGCTGTGATCATTTCAGAAATCGAAGCATCAAAGCTTGGCGAGGCAAATTGCAAAACTCGCGATTGGCTGTTAATGCCAAAGCGTTCAGCTTGGGCAGCCGCCAAATTGGCCAAGCCGCGATGTGGCACGAGCACACCTTTGGGCTTGCCAGTCGAGCCAGAGGTATAAATGATATAAGCGAGATCGTCGGGTGTAAGTTGATGTTCAGGGGCATGGCTTGGTTGCTGGGCAAGCTCAGCGGCTAATTGCTCAACAGTATGCAATTGTTGCTCAGGAAATTGGCTGGCGGTGAGTTGGGTTGCCAGTACCAAACTCGCGCCGCTATTGCCCAACATATATTTAAGCCGTTCTTGGGGATAACTCGGATCAAGCGGCAAGTAGACTGCGCCCGCCTTCCAAATCGCCACGGCGGCGATCATTGCCTCGACTGAGCGCTCAAAGCATGCGCCAACTGTGTGGCCACGGCGCACTCCTTGACGGTGCAAATAATGGGCAAGCTGATTGGTGCGCTGTTCGAATTCAGCGTAACTTAACTTGAATGTGCTGGTAGCAATGGCAATAGCCTGTGGTGAATGCTGGGCGTGCGTGCTGATAACATCATGCACAAAAACTGTGCCTGTGCGGTCGGCGGTGATCGGCGCTAATGTCGCTATTGACATAACACGGCTCCTTCGCATCGTTTTAGATTGTAGTTTTAGCATTGTTGCGATGCCTATGGGCGCAGCGATAGCCTCAGCGCAACCGCCAAAGGCCCCGTAGGCAGGGCATGAGAAATCTAGTTGAGGATTGATTAAATGACACGACTCTTCAAGGCCATACTATACGCCAAAGCCGCGGCGTTTGTCAATTTGTTGGATGAACAAACAATTGAACAAATATGAAAATTCCTACGATTGCTTGTAGCTTAATCGGCTAAACAATCAGCCAAAAAGACGATCGGATGCTGGGCAATTACGCCTGTGCCAGCCTCAATCTGATGGCGACAAGACATGCCAGCCGCGAGAATTGGCTGTTGACTGTTACGAACTGCTGGAAAAAGGCGTTGCTCGCCACAAGCCAGCGAAACTTCATAATGTTCGCGTTCATAGCCAAACGAGCCAGCCATACCACAACAACCGCTTTCAATTTCCTGCACCGCCAAGTTTGGCACGAGCCGCAACATCGCCAAGAGTGGGTTGGTGCTGATCAAGGCTTTTTGATAGCAATGACCATGGACTAGCACTTCATCAGATGGTCGTTGTTCTTTCCAATGCCAATTAATGCCTTCAGCAGCCAATTTAACTAAAAATTCTTCGATGAAATAGCTTTGTGCCGCCACGATTTTGGCAGCGTTGGTCGTCACCAGCGCTGGGTATTCATCGCGAAAGCTGGCAATACAACTTGGCTCTAGGCCAATAATTGGCACGCCCAGCTCAGCAAATGGCGCAAGCAGTTTGATGTTGTGTTCAGCATTGGCCCGCGCTTCTGCCAACATGCCCTTTGAGATCAACGGCCTGCCACAACAGCGCCGTTCGTTGATTAAGTAAACCTTGTAGCCCGCTGCGCTGAGCAACTTCACGGCGGCTTGGCCAATTTGCGGTTCGTTGTAGAGCGTAAAGGTATCATCCCAAAGAATTAGCGGGCCACGCGGTGCAGCTTGAATTTGGCTTTGGCGTTTAAACCATGTCCGAAATGAGCTATTTGCCAAGGCTGGCAATTGCCGTCGTTGATCGATGCCCAAACTGCGGTCGAGCAGCCAACGGGTGATTGGTTGGGCTAGCAACCAATTATTTAAACGTGGAACCAGCATGCCGAGTTGGTTGATTTTGGCGATCTGGCCAAACAAACGGCTGCGCAATGGCACGCCATGAGTTGCTTGATACTGCGCCAGCCATTCCGATTTGAGCCGTGCCATATCCACAATCGACGGGCATTCACGTTTACATGCCTTGCATTCAAGGCATAAATCCATAGCTTCATGCAATTCAGGGCTACTCAAGCCCTCGGCTCCAAGCTGGCCTGTCATCGCTGCCCGCAACGCATTGGCTCGGCCTCGTGTTGAATGAGCCTCGTCGCGAGTTGCCATATACGATGGGCACATCACACCAGCATCAGCTTTGCGGCAAACGCCTTGGCCATTGCACATCTCGACTAAGCCAGCAAAACCGCCATCAGGCGTGAAATCGAAGAAGGTCACGCTGGGCGCATGCGGTGTTTGGTAGCTGGGGTTGATGCGCAGAATTTCTGCTTGCCACGGCTGCGGTGCTGCCAAAATTTTGCCTGGATTGAAGATTTGCTTGGGATCGAACAATTGCTTGATTTCGCCGAAGGCTTGGTGCAATTCTGCGCCATACAATTGTTGGTTGAAAGCTGAGCGCGCCAGACCTTCGCCATGTTCGCCAGTCGTTGTGCCGCCAAGGCTCATTGCCAAACTAGCAACGGCCTGCGAAATATGCGCCATTTGGGCCAAACCACGCTCAGTTTTTAAGTTAATTAATGGATTGATGTGTAAGCAGCCAACCGAGGCATGGGCATAAAAACTAGCTTCTGTACCAACCTCGCGACAAATCGCCTCAACTCCACGGGCATAGTCGGCCAAACGGGCAACTGGCACAGTCGCATCATCGACAAATGCTAGCGGTTTGGCATCGCCGCGTTGGCTCATCAACAAGCCTAAGCCTGCCTTGCGCACCGCCCAAACATTGGCAATGGCAGCGGGCGTTGTTTCGCGCACCACGCGGCCAGTTTCGCCCAACGCGCGCAAACAGCCTTCTAAGGCCGCATCGTTGGCGGCTAATTCGTTGGAATCGGTTCCCGCCCATTCAACAATTAAGACCACGCGCGGCTCACCAACCACAAAACTCAGGCGTGAACCGTACTCAGGGTTTTGGCGGGTCAAATTAATAAAATAGCGATCAAATAATTCGACAGCACTTGGCTGAAAATTTAATATTTCGGGCACTAAGGCCAAGGCACGCTTCAGATCATCAAAATGCCACAGGGCTAGCCGCGTAACCTTTGGCCGTTCGACGAGGCTAAGTTGTGCACTAACTGTTAAGCTTAATGTGCCTTCGCTGCCAACCAAAATTGGCACAGCGCTAAATGGTTGTTGCTGCTGCTGGCGTTGCAGCATACGCTGAAGATTGTAGCCCGCGACATTGCGCCAAACCTGCGGGTAATCGCGCTCGATGGCAGGGGCATAACGCTCAACAATTTGGCTAAGTTGGGCTTGAATCTGCTGCTGACGCGGATTATTGGCTGCTTGGGTTGACCAGGTTGCAACTGAGCTATCATCCAAAATGGTTTCGATCGCGAGGGTATGATCAACGGTCATGCCATAGACAATCGAATGCGAGCCAGTTGAATTATTGCCGAGCATGCCGCCAATCGTCGCCGAAGCACTCGACGACGGATCGGGGCCGAACATCAGACCATGTGGTTTGAGAAAATTATTCAAACGGTCGAGGGTGCAGCCAGCTTCGACCCAAATCTGGCGGCTGCTAGGATCAAACTCGCCAATTTGATCGAATGAATGCGAAAGATCGACGATAATGCCCGCGCCAATCGCTTGGCCCGAGAGGCTCGTGCCACCGCCACGCGGCACAATTGGCACGCAAAAGCGTTGAGCAATCTCGACGATGGCCTGTAAATCGGCGCGATCGCGCGGAATAGCCACCGCTTTGGGCATGACGGCGTAGGATGAGGCATCGGTGCTATAGAGCGCACGTGTCAAGCGGTCGGCGTGAACCTTGCCACGAACCGACCGCTGCAGTGCAGCTAAAACCTCAGCCTGAAGTTCTGCTGCGTGGTTCATCGATTAATAGCCGCGACTAGCATTAACCATGGCACTGCGTCCGCTCAAAATTTCGAGGAATTGCTGGTGATCCATGGGATGCGAGAACATTGGATAATCTTTGCTAATTGCGCCTGCTTGCTCTTCAGCGCTGGTGGCGGCTACACAATCGGTCAGGGTAATCACGTTATAGCCACGTTCGTAGCCTGAGCGCATCGTCGATTCAACGCAGCAATTGGTCAAAAAGCCCGCCAAAACCAAGTTGCTCAAGCCCCGACTGCGCAAAATAAAATCAAGGTTGGTGCTGGCGAAGGTATCAAGGCCACGTTTGCCTTCGACCACAATATCGGCGCTGTCCGGAGCCAGCACATCAACCAATTCTGCGCCCCATGTGCCTTTACGAAAGGCATTGTTATCGACCACACCTTTGAGAATGCCATAGGGTTGGTTGGTAATTTCGCGATAGCCTTCGGCAAATGAAATTGGCGCATGAATGATCGTCACGCCTGCTTCACGCGCTTGTTTGACCGTTTCGAGCGTGTTGGCCAGCATATTGGTAGCTTGCATGCTTTCGGCAACTGCGCCGTGGAGTGCTCCGCCTTCCGAGGTGAAATCGTTTTGAAATTCGATGAGAACCAACGCGGTTGTGGATGGATCGATCTGCATACTATCTCCCTTGTGGCTGAAATGGAGAACGCTGATCGGGCGGCATTAATGTGAGCTACATTGCCCAATCCCATTATCACAAACAAATCACGCTAGATCAAGTATGAAGGATGAAGTATGAGGGATGAAAGTCAGAACAGAAGGCAAAAGTCAGAAAAGAACAGTGAGCAGAGAACATATCAAGTATGAAGGATGAAGGATGAGGGATGAAAGTCAGAACAGAAGGCAAAAGGCAAAAAAGAACAAAGAACAAAGAACATAAAGGCAAAGGGCAAAATGGGGATCGGGGATCAGGGGTCAGGAATTGAGGCGAGGTTTTAACGCAGAGGCGCAGAGGGATGAGGCTATAGGCTGTAGGCTATGGGAAGCATAATTAGGGAAATCTGTGGGAATCTGTGGCCAACGGCAAGGATGAATGATGAGGGATGAGAAGGATGAAGGATGAAGGGCTATGCTCTCCACATTGAGCATGACGTTCTTTGTGCCCTTCGCGTTCTTCGCGGTTCCATTCTCTTCGTGCTCCTCGTGGATCAAAACCGATCCCCAGCCCCCAACAACCGACATGCACCTATGTTCTATGTTCTTTGCTCTATGCTTGGTTGATCAGCAACCATAATTACGGTAGAATGAGGCAATGTGCCTTTTGGGGCTTTGTTGCGTTAAACTTTCATCCTGTCGGAGGTATGGTAGCGTGCCAACCTATGTGTATGCGTGCCAAGCATGTGGCGCCCAATTCGAGCAATTTCAACGCTTCTCTGACGAGCCGCTGACAATCTGTCCGCGCTGTCAAGGCACGATCAAACGTGTATTTCAGCCGGTTGGGGTGGTATTCAAGGGTAGTGGATGGTATATTAATGATAGTCGTTCAGGCAATAACAGCAGCACCAGCAAAGCGAGCACTCCTGCAGCGCCAAGCAGCGATGCCAGCCCTGCTGCGCCTGCGGCTGCAACTAGCGAAAGCAAGCCTGAAGCTCCCAAAGCCGAAACCAGCAAATCAGAGCCTTCGGCTGCGGCCTAAAGCGACATTCAAGAACCCAAGGTACTTGGCTTAAGGCTAATGGCCTTGGGCTTTCTTTTTGTCTGCGAAAGGAATGGATCGATATGAGGCATTGGTGGCGTTCGGTTCGCGAAGATATTCAAACGATTTTACACAATGACCCAGCAGCGCGCTCGATCTTTGAGGTGTTGCTCTACCCTGGCTTTCAGGCTGTCCAAATCCATCGCCTAACTCACTGGCTTTGGAACCAAAAGTTGCCCTTTATTCCGCGTTTGCTCTCGCAACTTACGCGCTTTTTGACGGGCATTGAAATTCATCCAGGCGCGACGATTGGCCGCCGTTTGTTTATCGACCATGGCATGGGCATTGTGGTTGGCGAAACGGCAGTTATCGGCGATGATGTGGTGATGTATCAAGGCGTGACGCTCGGCGGAACTGGCAAGGAAATTGGTAAACGTCACCCAACAATTGGCAACCACGTGGTGATTGGGGTTGGAGCCAAGGTGCTTGGCGCAATTACCATCGGTGAAGGCGCACGCATTGGCGGCGGTGCGGTGGTGGTCAAGCCAGTGCCTGCCTATTCAACCGCAATTGGCGTACCTGCGCGGGTCGTCGCCACCCGCGACCCCCAAACGGGCCAAACCAACCGTGTCGAAATGTTGCCCGACCCTGAGGGCGCAATGTTGCGCTCGCTCCACGAATCAGTCCAATCGCTCAATCAACGGGTGATCGAGCTTGAAAGTGCCATGGGTAGCCAAGCCTACCATATTGCCGCGCTCAGCGCTCAACGTACCCCTGGCGATGATCCCTTCGATTGCCTTGAAGATTTGCAAAGTTACGAAATGCACTACGCTGACGGTATTTAGCTCTTTATTATTGTGTTGAGGAGCCACGTTTATGGCATTAGCAATTTACAACACCCTTAGCCGCCAGACCGAGCCGTTTACACCGTTGGTTGCTGACCATGTGTCGATGTATGTCTGTGGGCCGACGGTGTATTCTGATGCTCATATTGGTCATGCGATGTCAGCTGTCGTGTTCGATGTGGTGCGGCGTTATTTGGAGTGGTCGGGCTATACGGTGCGCCATGTGATGAATTTTACCGATGTTGATGATAAAATTATTCGCCGCGCCAACGAGCAGGGCCGCGACCCCATGGAATTGGCCGAGAGCTATACCTTGGCCTTTCTTGATCAATTGGGCCAATTGAATGTACTGCCCGCCACGGCTTATCCTCGGGTTTCAACCACCATTCCGCAAATTATTCAATTTATCGAAGGCTTGATTGCCAAAGATGCAGCGTATCACGCTAGCAATGGCGATGTCTATTTTCGGGTGCGTGCTGATGAAGATTATGGCAAGCTTTCGCGCCGCGCCGTCGATGATATGCGTTCTGGCGCACGGATCGCTCCCGACGAAGCCAAAGCTGATCCTTTAGATTTTGCCTTGTGGAAAGCGGCCAAGCCAGGCGAGCCAGCTTGGGAAAGCCCGTGGGGCCAAGGCCGACCTGGTTGGCATATCGAATGCTCGGCCATGAGTTTGCACGAATTAGCTGAGCAAATTGATATTCATGGCGGTGGTAACGACCTAATCTTCCCCCACCACGAAAATGAAATTGCCCAAACCGAATCGTTGACCGGCAAGAATTTTGCCCAAATCTGGATGCATAACGGCATGCTGCAATTGGCTGGCGAGAAAATGAGCAAATCGCTGGGCAATTTGATCACGATTGATCAATTTTTAAGCGAACACTCCGCCGATATTATGCGCTTGCTGGTACTTTCTGGCTCGTATCGTGCGCCATTGGTTTATAATGAAGAGGTTTTGGCCGACACCGAACGCAAGCTCGAACGCATCATGTCGGCTTTCAAGCCAGCGCATGGCACGACGACCAGCGGCGCGGTGGTTGATACGCTCAACACGATTGTGGCCAAAGCGCCAACCGATTTTCGCAGCGCGATGGATAGCGATTTCAATAGTGCGGCGGCGTTGGCTGTATTGTTTGATTTAGTGCGTTCGATCAATGCTGCCCGTGATGCTGGCGTTGGTGGCGAGCCATTTGCGGCAGCGCAAACTTGCTTGCGCGAACTAGCGGCGGTGCTCGGCTTGCGCTTGGAAGCAAACAGCGCTGGCAAAACCGATGCCGCTCCATTTATCGAACTATTGATTGAGCTACGCGCCGAATTGCGCAAAGCCAAGCAATGGGCGCTCTCCGATTTGGTGCGCAACCGCCTGAGCGAGCTTGATGTGCAGCTCGAAGACGGCCCAAGCGGCACAACGTGGACGACGAAAGGCTAAAATCAAAAGTCAGAAGGCAAAAGTCAGAAATCAAAACAGAGAATACTCTGAAATTTTAACTTTTGCCTTGAATAGAGCTTTTTTGCCTTTTGAACTTTAAGTTTTGCTGATAGACGTATTTGCCTTGTGATTTTGATAGTGTTTTGACCTTTGACTTTTGACCTTTGCCTTGAATAGGGGTTTTTATGCAGTGGCTCGAACTGAGCGTGACCGTCGATACTGAAGCGGTCGAAAGCGTGGCGGAATTATTTGCCCAATATGGCTATAACGGTGGCGTGGCAGTCGAAGAGGCCATCATTCCATCGCTCGACTCGCCCGAATATCAAATTGATACCAACAAACCAGTGATTGTGCGCACCTACGTGCAGGCCAACGAGCAAGCAGCAGATGCCCAAACCCACATCGAACGTGGTTTGTGGGTGCTTGGCATGATGCGTCCAGTTGGCGAATTGCAGATTAAAGCCATCGCCGAAGAAGATTGGGCCAATGCTTGGAAAGAGCACTATCGCACTCATCGCATCGGCAAGCGCTTTGTGATTGTGCCTTCGTGGTTGGAACATGAGCCTGTGGCAAACGATGTAGTACTGAATCTCGACCCAGGCATGGCTTTTGGAACTGGCTTGCACCCAACCACCCAACTCTGCCTTGAGTTAATGGAATTGATCGAGTTTAACAACACCACGGTGCTTGATCTTGGCTGTGGCTCGGGGATTTTGGCGGTTGGCGCTGCCAAGCTTGGCTCGCAACGAGTTTTGGCTTTGGATACCGACCCAATTGCGGTTGAAGCGACCGCCGAAAATGCGCGCATCAACCATTCTGCCGAATTGGTGACTGCCTTGGAAGGCAGTTTGGGCGATGCGCCTTTGGAACACTGGCTTGGCTGGGAAGGTGCCCAACTTGGCACACCGCAAAGCTATCGCCATCACAACGAGTTTGATGTGATTTTGGCCAATATTTTGGCCAAGGTGCATGTCGTGTTGGGTAATGATTATCTTGCGGCGCTGAAACCAGGCGGCGTGCTGATCACCTCAGGCATTATCAACGAGCGCGAAGCAGATGTAGTGGCAGCATTTGAGGCGGTTGGCTTAGAGCAAGTTGAACGCCGCACCCAAGGCGATTGGGTTGCTTTTACTCATCGCAAGCCAGTCTAATGAAAAATACCTATCGCTTTTTTGTGCCAGCTGAGGCCATTCAAGGCGAAGCGTTGCATGTGAGCGAGCGTGAGCTGCTGCACCAATGGAACAACGTGCTGCGTTTGCGGGTTGGTCAGCATATTGCGCTGCTCGATGGCCTTGGCACGGGCTATATTGCCGAATTGGTCAGCTTGAATAAGCGCGAAGCTCAAGGCCGTATTTTGCAATGCTATGCGGCTAATGGCGAGCCAAGCCTCAACGTTACGCTCTATCTTGCCTTGACGCGCGGCGAACGCTTCGAAATCGCCTTGCAAAAATGCACTGAATTGGGTGCGACTGCGTTTGTGCCCTTGCTCTGCGAGCGCTCGCAAGCCGACGTGACGCCAACCAAACGCGAGCGTTGGCAACGGATTATACGCGAGGCTGCCGAGCAAGCTGGGCGTGGGCGTTTGCCGATCTTGCACCAAGCCCAAACCGTGGCCCAAGCCTTGCCTCAAGCTCGTGGGCATTTGTTGTTGGCCGAAACTGGCCAGACGCTGGCTTTCAAGGCTGCCTTAGCTTTGGAGCCACGTAGCGAGCTAGCGCTTTGGAGCGGCCCCGAGGGCGGTTGGACTGAAGCAGAGCTTGAAGCCGCCAACCACGCTGGCTTGATCAGTGTTAGTTTAGGCTCGCGCATTTTACGCGCCGAAACTGCGCCAATTGCCGCTTTGGCAGCGATCATGTTTCAATTCGATCAGTGGTTTAGCCCAAATTCGTGCTAGCATGAACCATAGCCTGAGAGGCAATGCCGCGTAACCTATCCATGTCGATTACTAATGCCAACCTAACCTACAAGCAGTTGCTTAAGTTGTACACTGCATACAGGCTGGCTTAGCCTAGCTTAAATTGCGTGAAACGAGGTTTTCTATGAGCGAATTCCAGCCCATGTCGGGCGGCAACCCAGCACCATCCAGATTGTGGCTGGTGTTGAGTGGAATTGTCGGGGTCTTGCTGGTTGTGGCCATTGCCTTGGGGGCTGGATATTTTTGGGGCAGCTCATCGAAAGAGCAATCGATGACGGCAGCGAATCAGGCGTTAGCAACCGAAACTGCCCAAGTGATCCAACAAACCCAGCAGGCCTTGCCGCCTGCCAATGCAGACGAAAATTTTCAAACCTTTTGGGAAGTTTGGAATCTGGTCAATAAAGAGTTCTATCATACCGAGCCAATTGACGAAAAACAAATGATGTATGGCGCAATTCGCGGCATGTTGCAATCGCTCGGCGATGATTTTACTGGGTTTCAAGAGCCAGAATCAGCCGAACGCTCACGCGAAGATATGCGCGGCAATTTCGAGGGCATCGGCGCCTACGTCGAATATAAAGATGACCAGATTATGATTGTCTCGCCAATCGAAGGCTCACCAGCAGAGAAAGCCAATGTGCGCGCTGGCGATATTGTGGTGGCCGTCGATGGCAAACAAATTAGCGAAGTTATCGCTAATCTTGAACGAGATCAGGCCTTGGCTGAGGCAATTAAGCTGATTCGCGGCCCCAAAGGCTCGCAAGTGGTGATCACGGTTTATCGCACAAGCACCGAAAAACAAATTGATATTCCGATTGTGCGCGATACGATTCCCTTGATTAGCGTGCGTTCAACCATGATTGGCGATATTGGCTATATTCAATTGAGCGAGTTTAAGCAAACATCCTACGATGAAATGGATCAAGCAATTGCCAAACTCAAGCCCAATAATCCTAAAGCGATTATTTTTGATTTGCGTAATAACCCAGGTGGCTATGTCAATCAGGCCCAAAATATTCTGGGCCGATTTACCAAAGATGGTGTGACTCACTATCAAGAAAATAGCAACGGGGTCCAAAAAGAATATCGTACCTTGCAACAGGGCGATGCGCAAGAATTATTCGATCTGCCCGTAGTTGTGTTGGTCAATGGTGGTTCGGCAAGCGCTTCGGAAATTGTTTCTGGCGCAATGCAAGATACCAAACGCGCAACCTTGATTGGTGAAAAAACCTTTGGTAAAGGTTCAGTCCAAAGCGTGCATACTCTTGGCGATAAATCCGAAGCACGGATTACGGTTGCCCATTGGTTAACACCTAACAAGCGCGCAATCCACAAGCTGGGAATTACGCCCGATTATGTGGTGCCATTCTCAGACGATGCAACCCAATATCCGGTGGAATGTATTTTGAATCGCACGCCAGCAGATGGCGTAACGGCCTGTGCTGATTCACAATTGTTCTGGGCGCTGAAGTTTTTGGATGAACAACAAACCCCACCACCACCGCCAACCCCAACCATTACGCCAACGCCTGGTAAATAGGCTGCAAAAACGCCCGCTCAACTCTGAGCGGGCGTTGGTTTTTTTAGCGTTGTTGGCTAGCGTATAAGTCGCGGGGAACCATTTGGAAGCTGCTCCAGTGGGCCGACATTAACGGGTCATCTTCGTCGCGCGGCAGGTGATGGAAGGTCATCCCATACCAAACGATTGGGTCGACCAAGGTTTGGTTATTCACAAAACCACTAACATCATCAGCGCAGGTATTGCCATCGTTGCGCGAAGCCCAGCGTTCGCAGGGGTTGTTTTCAGTCACATAGACATCGTTCTTGGTCCATGGCTCAAATGAAGGGCCACGGAACACATGATCGGAGTTGCCAATGATGTCATACGAGATCTGGTGCCCATCGCTATTCAGGACAGTGCTATTTTTGACCCGCCATGAGCGAAAATTTTCCGGATTGACTTGAGCGGCGGTTTCAGTGGTATAGGTTTGTACTTGTAAGCCACGTTGGGCTGTGCCGCTTGAATCGAATTCGATCTGCTCAACGACGTTATTGGTGTTGCCACCAAGCGCAAAGTCGATCCGCCAGTAGTAATTGTGAACGTGCGATGTGCCATATTGACAGCTATTTGCATCGATCTTCCAGCCATATTTGGCTACATTGGTACATTTTTGCAATTTACCAGTTGCGCCGATGCCTGGTTCAATCGTGGCATCATCGTGGAAAATCCACTGGCTAACATAGTTATAGGCACCAATGTGCGAGACGGAGCGCACCACCAAGGCCGAGCCTTGCTTGACTTGGGCATAGTATTTGTAGGCATAGCCGGTTGGCACAAGCGTAGCACACAGCACATTGCGCCCATTATTTTGCAGCAAGGTTCCATCTGGGCAATCTGCTGCTGTCATGTTATTCAGGTGGCCACCACCCAAGCCATAATCGGAGAGGTCGTGGAAGCGGGCGGTGTTATCGTCGTATGGAACGTGAATTTGGGCCAAATTAATTTGGTTGATAATCGAAATCGCGTTGCCACCTGGTGGGGTGTAGCGGATGCCACGCAGCACAATCCCTTCGCTGCTACGTTCTTCCCAACATAAGGCCCAATTGGCGCCATTTTCCAAGGTTTTATTAATGATAAAACTGCCGCCAGAACAACGGTCGCGGGTTTGGGCATTGGCCGCTTGCTGCGAGTTTGTGCTAAGCAGACTGGCCCCAATTAATAGCATGCCAAGCAGCATGCCCCAACGTGCTGAAAGCTTCATCGCCAGGCTCCTAACGCTTCAAACTAACCACAAGGCCATTCGATAGATCGACAATCGGAGTGCTCTCAACCGCCCATTCATTATCGGCGCTGAGGAGCAATTGAACACAGCGATTTTGTTGGCAACTGCGCAAAACAGCAGCATTATCAACCTGTGGCTCGGCAATATAGACGAAGCCTGCTGCCCGTAATTGGCTGGCCTTGGTCAGGCTTTTGCCAGTCAAGGCTTGATACTCGCCACGTAGTTGTGGCCCAAACGAGGGATGATCCAAGACCAATTGCAGCGCGCGCGTGGTTTCGCGATCGGTCGGGTGTGGTTGGCTGCCGCGGGCTTGATCAAGCAGATCGACGTTGCCAGTGCTCAGGTTGACCAACACGGCAACCAAGCTGTTTTTGGCATAATCGAAAATCAGCACATCGGCGCGGCGTTGCCATGTGCCCTTGTTGTACACCGCTTGAATTTCTTCGTGGCGTTCGGTTTTGACGAATTCCAACTGCGCATCAGCAGGTACGGCTTTGTTTTCGACAACGTTGCCGCGTTTGGCTTGCCATGCGTTGAGCGCAATCTTCTGGGCTTGCTCAATTTCGGCCAACGATAACGGGTCATAGCCTGAGCGATTGCTCTGGGCGGCAATTTCGACCTTGCCAGTAACCGTGTTCGGGGCGGCGGTGGCCTGCGGATCACGCCGCAGATAGACGATCAGCAGGGCAACCAACGCGCCGCATGTCAGCCATGCAACGTTTTTGAGCACTGCCCGTGAGCGAGATACGACCATCGGACTCTCCTTACAGCAGAAATGGTTCAATAATCAAGCAGCCGCATTGCGATGGGCGTTGGGCCAGAAACCAACATAACCCAGAACTTGCGTCACTGCCTGAATCATAGCCTAAAGGGTATGAACACTGCTGTTCATACCCTCGAACATGCTTAAGTTGGAAGAATAAGGGAAGGTTTAGACGACGAATGTGCCGTTTTTCTCGAACAGTTGGCCATCGACATAGACTTCGCTGTTTTGGCGCAAATCGCAAACCATATCCCAGTGGATTGCCGATTGGTTTAAGCCGCCAGTTTCAGGGTAGGAAGCGCCGAGGGCCATGTGGATTGTACCACCCATTTTCTCATCGAATAAAATGTTGCGGGTGTAGTTTTTGATGTTGGGGTTGGTGCCAAAGGCAAATTCGCCCAAAACCCGTGCTCCAGCATCAACATTCAACATTTGCTCAAGGAAATCTTGGCCGCTCTTGGCAGTTGCCTTAACAACTTTGCCAGCTTCAAAGGTCAATTGCACATCTTCGACTTCGCGGCCATTATAGATCGCTGGGAAGGAGAAGCGTACAATCCCGTTGACATTCGTTTCTTCTGGGCCAGTAAAGAACTCACCATCGGGAAAGTTTGAATCGCCAGCACAATTGACAAAACTGCGCCCTGCAATCCCCAAGCGAATATCGGTGCCTTCGCCCACGATATGCACTTCGCGCTTGCCTTCCAAGAAATTAATCAAATGGGCTTGCTTGTCGTGGAGTTCTTGCCACTTGGCAATGGGGTCGGCTTCATTCAAGAAGCACACGCCATAGACAAAATCTTCAAAATCGGGCAAGCTCATGTTGGCATCTTGGGCCAAGCCCTCGGTTGGAAAGAGCGTGACACACCAGCGAAAATCGCCAGCATGGGTGCGCGACATCAATTTGCCCATCAATTCGCTACGCGATTTTTGAAACACCGATTGGCGCTCTGGGTCGACCTGCGAGAGTTCGCGGGTGTTGCTTTGGGCATCGATCCGAATCCGCACATCGGCGGTTTCAATTCCCAAACGATCGTAGGGCGAGATCCATTGTAACTGCTGATCGTTGCCATGGTTCAGCAAAATGCGCGAGATGCCAGGCATAACGGTGTGGACGACTGGATTACCACCGACCAACAAAATTTCGCGATACATTTCTTTAATCAAGGGTGCGGCAGCTGGTTCGCTTTGCAAAACCACCATTTCGCCTTCTTTGATCTTCATCGAATAATTGACCAAGGTATGGGCCATTTTGACAACCCGTGGATCGGCCATGTCAGCTCCTTACACAACACACCAACTCGCCCTTCACAACGAAGGGCGAGGATTGAACGAAGATTAAGCAGTTAATTCATCGAGTTTGGTCACCAAATCGCCGAAGCGGTTCATGGCTCGATGAATTGGGTCTGGCGTAGTCATATCGACCCCAGCGCCCTTGAGCAAGTCAATTGATGATTTGGAATTGCCACCGCGCAAGAAATTGACATAATTTTCGGCAGCCTGAGGGCCTTCGGTCAAAATCTTGTCGGTCAAGGCAAGGGCTGCTGAAATGCCAGTTGAATATTGGTACACATAGAACGAGCGATAGAAATGGGGAATCCGTGCCCATTCAATATCCAATTCTTCATCGAAAACCAATTCAGGGCCATAGTATTGCTCGATCAAGCGGCGATACAAGGCGCTGAGGTTATCGGCGGTCAGGGCTTCGCCTTGTTCGGCCATGCGATGGGTTTCGCGCTCGAATTCTGCAAACAAGGTTTGGCGCAACAAGGTGCCACGAATATCATCAATTTGCTGGGTGACCAATTGTAAGCGTAAGGCTGGATCATCGCTGGTTTTGAGCATATATTCGGCCAGCAAGGCTTCGTTTAAGGTCGAAGCAACTTCAGCCACAAACAAGGTGTAGCTGCCATAGGTATAGGGCTGATTTTTGCGGGTCAGCAACGAGTGCATCGAGTGACCAAGCTCGTGGGCCAGGGTAAACAGGCTATTCAAGTTATTTTTGTAATTCATCAAAATGAATGGTTGCGAGGTGTAGCAACCCCATGAATAGGCTCCTGAGCGCTTGTTTTTGTTTTCATAGCGGTCAACCCAGCGCGATTCAAGCCCATGGCCGAGGCTTGAGCTATATTCAGCACCCAGCGGCTCTAAGGCGCTCAGAATTAACGAAGCCCCTTGCTCGAAATCAATTTTGGTTGGTGCAGCCCCATTCAAGGGCACAAACCAATCGTAGGCATGCAGGCTGTCGATGCCCAAAATGCGCTTGCGCACTGCCCCATAACGATGTAATTTGGGCAAGTGCTCGTGCACCGTGCTGATCAAATTATCATAGACGCTCATAGGAATTTCTTTGGGTTTTAAGCTGGCCTCCAAGGCCGAATTGTAGCCGCGCGCTTTGGCATAGAAAATATTGCTGCGCACGTTGGTGGCATAGTTTGCCGCCAACATGTTGCGAAACTGGCGATAGGTGCTGTGGATGCTCATAAAGGTGTCGCGGCGAATCCGTTGGTCGGGGTTTTCCAACAAGACCGAATAGCGACCCATGGTGACTTCAACTGGCTTGCCTTGATCGTCTTCAATGGGCGGGAATTTGAGGTCGGCATCGCTAAACATGTTGAAGGTAGTTTGGGCGCCACGGCTAATCTCGCCGCTTTGGGCCAATAATTCCTCAACTTCTCCAGAGCGGGTATGTTCGCGCAAGCGAATTTGTTCTTCTAAGGCACGGCGATAGACTTCGAGGGACGGCAAGGCGTTAATGTAGCCCAAAATTTGCTCGTCGGAAAGTGCCAACAACTCAGGCTCGATCCACGACGTGGCGGCGCTGGCCTTAATCGAGAGCGCGGTGGCCCGTTCTTCGAGCGCCTGATGATGCTGGTTGGCGGTGTCTTCGTCGGCGCGCAGGCTGGCGTAGACATAGATTTGTTCGAGCACCATGCCAAGTGCTTCTTGGGCTTGAAACACTGCCAATAATGCCTCAGGACCGTTGGCTAGGCTGCCTTGCAGGCTGGTCAAGGCTGGCAGCAAATCGTTGCTAATCCGTTCAACGTCAGCCTCCCAAGCCGCTTGGTCTGCATACAGACTACTAATATCCCAAGTGTCTTCGGCGCTTACTTCCTCGCGGGTTGGTACCTGTTCTTCAACCATGGTCATGAGGGGGTTCTCCCGTTTAATGTCAATGCTTCAGTGTTGCACCATCGCAGCACTGGTCTCATAACTATACAACCTAATCGATACAGTATGCTGATTTTAGCATAAACTGCACGATTTGCACTACCCGACTTTTGGCTGAACTGCGGTTAATCTGCTGCAAAGTTGCTGCTCCATGCGCCGTGCATTGGCTATAGTAAAGCCAGTCGATTGATTCAAGCAAAAGCGAGGTAGTTATGCAGTATCCGAATGAGCCTGTCTTTCCCCACTATTCAAAGCCTGAGCCACCACAGGTGTTGCCAGCCCATGGCGTTAGTTGGCAACGCTGGTTTTGGCGTGGCTGGGGCTGGATTATCCTTGCGAATACAGCTCTGACCATGAACCTTGGTGGTATGGAAGGATTACTGTTTTTTGGGGTGCTCGGGTTGTTGGTTGGCGTGGTTTTAGGTTTCTGGGTCAGCGTTTTTAGCACAATCGGCTTATATCAACGTGAGTTTGAGTGCCAGCCAGCCTTTTGGTTTGCTGTGCATTATGCAGCGTGGGCTGCCATTGTGGTGTTGATTTTTTATTTGCTAACCTCAGCGTGGAATATCTGGAGCTTCGATAACGATCATTTTCGTATTCTAAGCGTTGAGCTGCCAATGGCGTTTTTTATGCTGGCCAGCGGTCTGGTTGGTTGGCATATGCACGGTTGGTTAAATCGTCAGCAGCCTGCTGCGGCAGAAGCTCCGCCACCGCCTGAAAGTTGATTGATTTACAAGCGGGGTTACAATGGACTATCAGGTTCCTAGCAGTGAATTGGTTAAAATAGTGCGCTGGCAAGCATGGTTTTGGCGTAGTTGGCGAGAGATCATTCTTGGTACGGGTCTAATCAATGGGGTTTTGGTTATGGTAACTATTTCTGGAATAGCCATATCGCTCATAGACCCCTTTTTGTTTTATGTTGTGCTTGGTGGATTGATTGCGCTGGTTTTGGGCTTTTGGGTTAGCGTTTTCACCACGATCGGGTTGTACAAACGTCAAATTAAGCGTGATAAAACCTTTTGGTTTTGTCTCTACTATGCCATTGGGGCGGCAATAATGGCTTTGGGTTTTGGTTCTTTGGTGCCATTTTGGGATCTTTGGTCGCTAATACCACCTTGGTTTGGCCAGGAGTATTTCGGTTTTCGGCTTGGATTCCTCGAGGTGCACATGCTTAATTTTATTGTGGCCAATGCCTTGGCTGGTTGGCGAATGCAGAGTTGGTTAAAACAAACTGGGCACTAGCAGCACAATTGGACTATGGTAGGCTTGACAAGCGAGGGTTTTTGCGGTCTGGTATTGGTACGCCCTTTTTTCATGATGGTGGCGGTTTGGATAGGAGTTCTGCAATGATTGTTGCTGAAGAGTTACGCAAGCAATTTGGAGATTTTCACGCTGTCAAGGGCGTTTCGCTTGAAGTTAAACCTGGTGAAGTTTTAGCCTTGCTTGGCCCCAATGGCGCTGGCAAAACCACCAGCATTCGCATGTTGGCGGCAATTCTTAAGCCAACCAGCGGGCGGGCAATTGTCGGCGGCTTTAATGTTGAAACCCATGCCCGTGAAGTGCGCCACGCCGTTGGCTTGCTCACCGAATTTCCAGGCCTCTACCATCGCATGAAATCGCTTGATTATTTATTGTTTTTTGGGCGGCTGCAAGGCATGAACGACCGTGATTGTGGCAAGCGCGCGATTGAGTTATTGCAACAATTTGGCCTGTGGGAAGCCCGCGAAAAACGGATCGATGGCTATTCCAAGGGCATGAAACAAAAACTGGCCTTAATTCGGGCCATGATCCACGATCCCAATATTTTGTATCTCGATGAGCCAACCACCGCCATGGACCCGCATTCAGCGCGCACGGTGCGCGATGCGATTGCTGGCTTGCGCTCGGCTCAGCGCTCGATCATTCTGTGTACCCACAATTTGAACGAGGCCGAAGAACTAGCCGACCGCATCGCTGTTGTCCACGATGGCGGCATTGCCGTGCAGGGCACGATTGCTGAGCTGAGCCAAGAATTGATGGGCGACCCAATTTGGGAATTACGCTTGGCTCGACCTCAACCTGAGCTAGCCGCTCGCTTAGCCGATTTGCTCACAATTGAGGCAGTTGGCGATAGTTGGTTGCGCTATCGCACCACCGAGCCACACGCGCTTAATCCTAGCCTCATTCAACGGATCAGCGGTTGGGGCTGGCCGTTACTATCGATCAACGAGGTGCAGCGCTCGTTAGAAGATGTCTATCTGACGATTGTTGGCCAAACTCATAACGAACGGGTTCGCAACCAGCCTGTGCAGCCAAACGCTGCTGCGGTAGCCGAGGTAGCCGTATGAGCAATCAGGCCCTAACCATTACGCGGCGCGATTTACGCGATACCCTGAGCGATTGGCGCACCTTGATTCCGCTGTGTATTCTTTCGGTGCTGTTGCCGCTGATCTTACGGGCGGGCGTGGCCCAGGCGGTGAGTTTTCTTGACGATGAATTTATCAGTCGCAGCTTAGTGCCGCTTGGCTTGTTGATTGCTGGCTTCTTGCCTGCCTCACTTTCCTTGATTGGCCCGCTGGAATCGTTTGTTGGCGAACGTGAGCGCGCAACTTTAGAATCGCTTTTGGCGATGCCGCTGAGCGATCGCGGCTTGTATTTGGCCAAATTTTTTGCCGCCCTGCTGCCACCAGTTGGTTCCTCGGCTGTGGCAATGGTTATTTATAGCGTGGCGATTGAATTTGGGCGCCCTATCCGCATGGCCTCGCTGCCAAATCGCGTCTTTCTCAGCGAATATCTGACCAGTGCCTGGATTCTGGGGATTACGGCTATTTTGCTGATTAAAGTCTTCACCATGGTTGCAGCAGCGGTCTATGTTTCTTCACATACGACCAGCATTCGAGCTGCCAACTTACTTGCGAGTTTCATTCTGATTCCAATGGCAATTTTGGTCCAGATTGAATCCTTGATCATCATTAATGGCATGGTTTTGCCAATTATCTTGATCAATGGATTGTTGCTGGTGGTTGGCCTGGTGATGGTTGGCTGGGGTATGTATAGTTTCAATCGCGAAGAATTGCTTTCGCGTGAGCATGAAACGATCAGCAAACGCAGTTCAACCCAACGCCTGAGCCAAGCGACCACGACTCATGGCCCAGTGTTGACGATTTTGCGCCGTGAAGCAACTGATACCTTGAGTGATTGGCGGATTTTGATTCCGATTGGCTTGCTGACCTTTTTGGTGCCAATTGGCGCTTTGTTTGGCGTAATCTATGCCTACTCGAATGTTGAAACACCAGAGGGTGTGGTTAATTTAATGCCCTTTATTGTGTTGCTGGTGGGTTTTCTACCTGCGTCGTTTTCGTTGATTGTTGCGCTAGAGGTGTTTGTTGGCGAGCGTGAACGTGGCTCGCTAGAATCACTGTTTTCAATGCCAATTAGCGATGGTCAATTGTATCGCGGCAAGTTGTTGGCGGCGATTGTGCCGCCAATTGGGGCCAGCCTCATTGCGATGCTGCTGTTTGGGGTTGGCCTGAGTATTTTTGCCCCAACTGCCTTGCTTGGCCGAATCGATCTTGCGATCTTTAGTCAAATGGTGCTGCTGAGCATTGCCCAGGCTTTGGCAATGGTTTCGGCAGCAGTCGTGATTTCATCGCATACCAACACTGTGCGCTTGGCCAACTTATTAGCCAGTTTCATTTTGGTGCCAGTGGCAATTATGGTGCAGCTTGAGGCGGTGTTGATTATTGGCGAACGCTATGATGTGCTGAATGCAATTATGGCGGTGATGCTGATTTTGACGATTGTGCTCAGCCGCACTGGGATTGGCAGTTTTAAACGCGAATCAATTCTGTCGCGTGAGCATTTAGCGCTTAATTTTAGCCAAATTAATCGCGCCTTGAATGCCTTCATCAGCGAAATTCGCCCTGCTGGCACGAATCCCGATAAGCATCTGCCACTGTTTTATGTACAAACTGCGCATGGCCCAGAACGCAAGCTTAGCGCATGGATCAAACGCTTCTATCGCCAAGAATTGGCTGTGGTTTGGCGCGAAACCCGCTTAGCTTTGGCGGTGGTGCTGATTTGTTGTTTGGCGGCAATTATCTTTGGCAGCCAATTTACGCCAGAGAGCCAGCGCGAACAATCGTTGGCGAATATCATGACCCGCTTGGATGTCAATCGTGGGGCCTTGGTTACAGCTAAATTTGGCAATCTTTTGAGCACTAATCTGTTTGCAATCTTTTTTGCTGGCCTGTTTTCAGCGCTTAGTCTGGGCTTTTTTGGCTTGATGCTGCCAGTGATTAACCTAATGAGCATCGCATTTCGGGCTAGCACGCTGGCGGCGAGTGGCGGGATTGGCGCAGGGTTGAATTATCTGGTGGCCTATGAATTACCTCATGGCCTGATTGAAATTCCATTAAGCATGTTTGCAGCGGCCTTGGCCTTGCGGCTGGGCGCATCCTTGGCCTTTGTGCCGCCAACCTATAGCGCCGGACGGCATTTGCTCTGGGCTTGGGGCATGTATTTGAAAGTATTTTGCTTGGTGATTGTGCCTGGGTTTGTGCTAGCAGGTTTAGTTGAGGTTTTGCTGACGCCTGTCGTATATCAAACGGTCTATGGCTTTTTGGGAATTTAGCCTGTTGACAAGCCATGAAGCGGCTTCGTACAATGGAGCCAGCACTTGGTACTGCTAGGAGGGTACTTTGATGGTGGCTCCTTCTGCGCTTGCGTTAATTTTGCCTGCTGGTATGCCTTTGGCAACCGCGTTGATGATCGTCAATCAACGCCACGTCGATTGGCTGGTGATTACGCCTACGCCCAACCCCAAAGAGGGCGATGCTGCCACGTTGATTGCTGTGGCTGAGCTGAAGCAAAGCAATGTTTCAGTCGTCGGGGCCTTGGCTGGCGTTACGGTCACGATCATCCGCATTTTTCCAGATCGCACTGCGCATTGGCAGAGCGACCCGGTTGTACCCAAACATACCGACGATTATCGCGGCACAGATGAGACTGGGACTGTAGCTCCGCCGCCAACAAACCAATTGCGGGTGATCAATGCTGCACTCTATTATGCAGATGATCCGCCTGATTTGGTTGCTGCGACTTCGACTTTAGCACTAGCAGGCCGCTATCATTTGCGGATTAATATTGGCCAGCGCCGCAGCGATTCGCGGATAGCTACTGCTGAAGCCTTGCCAACGCCCGAAACAAACGAGGATTTGCCTTTATTTATCAGTGTGTCGAGCAAAGGCCAGTATGTGGTGTTTGATGCACCGATGCATCATTTGAGTTTGCCACCAAGCGGCGATAGCCAAACCATCCAATTTAGTCTGACTGCCAACCAAGTGATCGATGATCTGCCTCTGTGGATTAATGTTTATTATAATTGGACTCTGCTGCAAACGCTTGAATTGCATTTCAAAATCACCCCCGTTGAGAGCGATTTGCCAGAGCCATTATTGGCACGGGTCAGCTATTCGCGCACGGCTGGCTTTGCAGATTTAGCATCAATTCGGCCCAAGCAAATCAGCTGCACATTAACTGGCGATGGCGAGTTTTATCGCATGAGCGTGGCATGGCCAGCTGAAGGCACAAGCACGCGCCGCGAACAACGTGGCTTGAATGTGGTGTTGCCAATCAATGCAGCCAGCTTGAGCAATGAAATTCTCCAAGCTCGCAACACGCTCTACGATATTACTTGGCAGCCATCGTATCGCCAAGGCACGCGCGGCAAGTTGGCTGAGCGGCGCGAAAGCTTGTATCAATTGGCAGTTGTTGGTAATCGGCTGTATGCTGCGTTATTTGCCCCAAGCGGCGCAACTGCTGAACAAGCAGCATCGTTGGCGGCCTTGCGTGCATGGCTCGAAACAATTAGCGCTGAACAAAGCCTACCAGCCTTGCAGATTATTCACCAAGGTATGCCCAGCGGCGTGCCATGGGGCTTGCTCTACCCCGAGCCAGTCAACGACCCGAACAGTGTTGATTTGAGCAAATTTTGGGGTTGTCGCTATCGTTTAGAGATTATGACCACGCAGCTGGCCCAAAATGCGCAACAAGCGCCAAGTGCTCAGCAGCAATTGCAGATTGGCGGCGGAACCTATAATTTTCGCGTGCCAATCGCCGATAGTGTGGTTGATGTAACCCAACAGCACCGTGCAGCCTTGCAAACGTGGAGTGCTAGCCGTGGCAATGTTACGCTTGATCTGCGGGAGGCTGGCGATAAAACCAGCCTTGGCCCGTTATTCAGCCAAAGCGATATTGTTTATATGTATTGCCATGGCCACACCGCCAAAACTCCCGATGATACCTCGGATTGGGTGGCCAAGTTTCGTGATCAGATGGCGCGTTTGGATGAAGGTGTGCGCAGCAAATACAGCGATTTGCTGAGTTTGAGCCAAAAAGAATATCAGCCAAGTGACCCAAATAGTAGCGATAGCTGGCTGAAATGGAACCAAAGCCTGTTGCCGTTGCGCTTGCTGAGCCAATGGGGCCTGAAACTCGAACGCAAACCGTTGGTGATTTTGAATATGTGTGAATCGGCCCAAGTGCTGCCAACCTTGAGCAGCGGTTTTATTCCTTTTTTTAGCCAACTTGGCGCACGCGGTATTTTGGGCACCGAATGCCCAATGCTCGCGCCATTTGCGGCAGCCTTTGGCCAAAAATTAATCGAACGCTTGGGTCTGGGCGAGGCGATGGGCGATATTCTGCCAGCCCTGCGGCGCTACTTTATCGAAGAAGAGCGCAACCCCTTGGGTTTGGCCTATACCTATTATGGCGATGCTGATGCCAAAGTTTAATGAAGGATGAGGGATGAAGGAAAGGCAGAAATCAAAAGTCAAAAGTCAAAAAGAACAGAGAGCATAGAGCAAGGATGAATTATGAGGGATGAAGTAAAGGCAGAAGGCAGAAGGCAAAAGTCAGAAGTCAGAAGGCAAAAAGAAAAGAGAACAGAGAGCATAGAACATAATCTTAAAATCTGTGCCAATCTGTGGCTAAAAAATGGTTATTCGTGTAATTCGTGCAATTCGTGGCTAAAAAATGTCCTTCGTGCTCTTCGTGTTCTTCGCGGTTCCGATCCTTTGTGTGCCTTCGTGGCCTTCTTAGTGCCTATTTTTAACGCAGAGGCGCAAAGAAGCAAAGGATGAAGGATACTACGCCGACGACTATGGCGATGCTGATGCCAAAGTTTAGGCGAGGTGGTGGAGATAGCGGGAATCGAACCCTTGTTATGCTGCCAAAGTTTAACAGTGTTATAGTTGAGTTGACAACGAACCTTTATTTCCAGCCAAGCATCATTATTCATTGTGTGAAGGAGTTGCTGTGAGCGATTCAACCAATCAAGAAGCAGTGTTGGCCAGCCAAATTCAAACGCTGGTTGAGCTTTCGGAAGATGATTTATTTCGCAAGCTTGGGATTCAGGTCAAGCAAGCTGAAGAAGCCGATGCAGCGCAATTAGAGGCAGCGCAGGCCAACGGTGCATTTGCTGAGCCAGCTGAGATTGAAATGGGCTTGGGTAAGGATTTGCGGGCCTTTGGCGCACGCTGGTGGGCCGAAATCGAACCAAAGCTCTACAATTTGTTGTGCTCCAGCGAAAGCAGCGAGCGCAGCCAAATTTTGGCCCAATTGCCCGCAGCCAAGGGTGGCACTGCAACGGCGGTGGTCGGTGGCGATAGCGGCAACGCTGCTGCTGACAATATCGCCACGGCCTTAGCGCCATTATTAATTGGCCTCTTGCCCTTTAATTTGCCAATTATTGCCTCAGTTGGCGCGACGATTGCCGCCAAAATGATTTTGAGCTCGGGCCTAAAAACCACCTGCGATATGTGGCAAGAATCGATTGAAGCACGCGAAGCTGCTAAAGCCAAAACCGAAGCTAAGCCTGCTGAATAATCATAATTCAGATAGCTGATTAAGCGCAGCACAATCTGTTGCGCTTTTTGTTTGTTAAGGGTTCGGCTATTGCACCAAATTAGCCAACAAACGTCACGGAAGTTCAGCCCAAGCAGCGCTATAATATCAAGAGTATCGATTAAAGGATTCATGGTATGACATCAATTCGTAAGTTCCTTTGGGTAAGTCTTGGGACTTTTTTCTTGATATTAGGCGTAATTGGCATTTTCGTGCCGCTGATTCCAACCACGGGGCCGTTATTGGTCTCGGCGGCGTGCTATATGCGTGGTTCGCAACGTTGGTATAACTGGCTGATGAGCAATCGCTATTTGGGCAGTTATATTCGTAATTTTCGCGATAAACGCGGCATGCCGTTGCGGGCTAAGATTGTCACGCTGCTTTTGCTGTGGCCAACCTTAGCCCTTTCTGCCTGGCTTAAGCCGATTTGGTGGCTTTGGCTCATTCTTTTGGCGGTGGGGATTGGGGTGTCGTGGCTGATGTGGAAGCTTCCGACGTTGCAGCTTGATCCTCAGGGTAACGCCATGCCAAGCGCTGCTGAACCCGCGCCTCATAGCCATGATCTGTCGGGTAGTAATAGCGATGCCCCGCTAAATTCGGCGGTAGATGCTCCTGTTCAACCTGGGCATCTTTGAAATCGTGGGCATATTGATAGCCCGACCCATAGCCCAGCCCCTTCATCAAGCCAGTGACCGCATTGCGCAAATGCAGCGGCACTGGTTCGTTGCGGGTGGCCTCTACATCGTGAATCACTGCCCCATAGGCTCGATAAACCGCATTGCTTTTCGGTGCTTGGGCCAAATAGACTACTGCTTGGGCCAAGGCCAACGCGCCTTCACCAGTGCCCATAAAATGTACTGCCTGCTGGGCGGCAACACAAATGCCTAAGGCCAGCGGGTCGGCAAGGCCAATATCCTCGACGGCCATACGAATCACCCGCCGCGCCACATACAATGGGTCTTCGCCGCCCTCAAGCATGCGTGCCATCCAATATAACGCGCCATCGGGGTCGCTATCGCGCACCGATTTGTGTAAGGCCGAGATTGCGTCGTAATGCAATTCGCCAGTTTTATCGTAGCTGACGTTGCGGCGTTGATAGGCCTCAACAATCGCCTCCAAATCGATCAGGCGTTGGCCGTTTGGCTCGGGAACTTGGGTTAATGCTGCTGCTTCGAGTGCGGTCAAGGCTGCGCGGGCATCGCCGCTGGCCAAATGGATGAGCATATCGCGGGCTTCGGGGCTGAGTTGCACTCGCTGTTTGCCCAAGCCGCGTTCATTATCGCTCAAGGCGCGTTCAATAATCGCCTCGATTGCCTGATCATCGAGTGATTCAAGCACAATTACCCGACAACGTGAAAGCAAGGCACGATTAATTTCAAACGAAGGATTTTCGGTAGTTGCCCCAATCAAGGTGACAGTGCCATCCTCAACCGCTGGCAGCACTGCATCCTGTTGCGCTTTGTTCCAACGATGAATTTCATCGATAAACAACACCGTGCGCTTGCCATACATGCCGCGGCGCTCGGTGGCCTCTTTGACCACTTTGCGCAATTCGGCCACGCCTGCGCTGACTGCCGACAGTGGCTCGAAATGTGCCGAAGAAGCCCCAGCGATAATCCGCGCGAGCGTGGTTTTGCCAGTGCCAGGCGGCCCCCACAAAATCAGCGAAATCAATTGATCGCGCTCGATCAGGCGGCGCAATAACCGCCCTTCGCCGACAATTTTGGTTTGGCCTTCGTATTCGGCCAACGTGCGAGGCCGCATGCGTGCTGCCAAGGGCGCATCGTTGCTTTGGCTCGCTTGATAGCTAAATAAATCCATGAATTGTGATACCTTTCTTATGATGATGTTTTGGAGGTACCATGCGCAAATCTCTGCTCCTGATTAGTTTGCTTGGTGTGTTGGTAGCCTGTGGCGAGCAACAAGTCGATGCGCCAATTGCGCCGACGAGTGTGCCACTCAACCAACCAGCTGGCAGTTCCGCTACTCCACTTGCTGAAGCAACAGCAGTCATTGTACCAAGCCCTGAGCCAACAACAAGTGCTGGTAAACCAGCGCCCAACGCGCCAACCGAAGTGGTTGCGCCAACCAATCCAATTAGCTTGCCCGCTGGCTTTGGCATTAGTGTGTTTCAAAGCAAATTGACTGGCCCACGTATGCTGACGATTGGCCCAGATGGCGCGATTTATACCGCCGAACGGGGCGAAGATCGGATTGTGCGCCTGCCCGACCGCAATGCAGATGGCTTGGCTGATGGCGTTGAGGTGATTGCTGATGGCTTCGATTCGCCATCAAGCATGATTTTCGACCAAGCTGGCAACTTGTATGTGGCTGAAACCACCAAGGTGATCAAATTAACCCAGCCTGATGCTGAGGGCAAATATACTCAGCGCCAAACGATCATCGATGGTTTGCCAGATGGTGGCCATAGCACCCGCACCTTGCTGTTTAACGCCGACGAGAGCAAACTCTACGTGGCGATCGGTTCATCGTGCAATGTTTGCGACGAAGACGACGAACGCCGTGCCGCCGTGATGGAATATGATCCCGATGGCAGCAATGGCCGAATTTATGCCAAAGGCTTGCGCAACGCCGTCGGCATTACTTGGCGGCCTGGCAGCAACGAATTATGGGCTACCAACAATGGCCGCGATATGCTGGGCGACGATCAGCCACCTGAAACCGTTAATGTTGCCACTAGCGATGGCTTGGATTTTGGCTGGCCGCGCTGTCACTCAGGCCGCATTGCCGACCCTGAGTTTGGCAAAGCTGCCAATGCCTGCGAAGGTGTTACGCCGCCAGCAGTTGAGATGCAAGCTCATAGCGCGCCATTGGGCCTTGCGTTTGGCAACGGCAGCAACTTCCCCGAACCCTACCAAAGCGGCTTGTTTGTGGCCTTCCATGGCTCGTGGAACCGCTCAACCCCAACTGGCTATAAAGTCGTATTTGTGCCAATCACCGATGGCAAAGCTGGCAATGCCCAAGATTTTGCCACTGGCTGGCTGACCGATGCAGGCGCAGTTTGGGGTCGTCCCGTTGATGTCATTGTTGGGCGCGACGGCAGTTTGTATATTTCAGATGATGCTGGCGGGGCGATTTACCGCGTCTTTGCCAAGTAGCCACGTCTCGATTTGTTTACCAAGGGTTGTTGCATAACAACCCTTTTTTGTTTAAACCACGGCTACCCTAGCAACAGGCCAAATGCGGTTCGACCTGCATTTAACTGTAAAAAATTATTGCTGTGCTTAATCCCCTTTACGGTGGATGAATCCGGTTCAACTATTCACAACCGTGGGGGATGAAGGCTAAAGCAAGACACGACTTTGGGCATTTTGCACAAATTGCAAACTTGACGTAGCATAGATACAAGTGATCGATTGGATCAGATTGCTTTACACTCTATCGTTCGCTGTTGGTTTGAGGAGGTCGCTGCATGCGTTTCGCGCTTCGCCCGTGGTTTCGCCTATTGGTTATCAATCTGTTTGTTATGGGAAGCCTGATTGCTTGTGGCCAAACCACGACTGATCCTGCTAGCGCCTACACGGTGGTTACTCCTGCAACCATTAACGCTGGCGATCCAATTCCCGCCCCCAGTTCTGAGGTTGTTTTGAGCCTCAGCGGCCTGATTGGCCAAACCAATAATGGCCAGCAGCTTGATTTCAGCATGGAAACGCTTGAACAGCTTGGGGTGGTGGAATATACGCTCACTGATCCATTCTTGGGTCGAACCGTGACCTACCAAGGGGTGTTGCTCAGCAGCATTTTCGCTGCGGCCAAGGTTGGCGATAGCGCCAAAACGGTCAAAGCCATCGCCTTGAACGACTATAGCGTTGATATTGCGATCGATGAATTGCGCAGCATGCCTGTCATCTTGGCAACCCGCTTGGATGGCGAGCGCATGGCTGTTTCGGATAAAGGCCCACTGGAAATTGTGTTTCCATACCACGCCTATAAACTTGAGCACGAGAAATATGTGGGCATGTGGATCTGGCAGTTGCGGAGTATGGAGATTAAGTAATGCAGCCTCGCAGTTGGATTCACCGATTGGTGCTTGCAGGCACAAGCTTGATCTTTTTGATCTTGCTTGTGCTCTTGGGCTTTAATTTACAAACCTTAAGTGTTGCCAACCGCTTCTTCACGCTTGATGGCGGCATTTGGAACCCAACCCAGCTTGAGCGCGAAATTTTGCGCCTGCGGGTAATTGCCAATGAAATTAGTATGGGCACGCCCAATTTAGGCAACGAGTTTGTGCTGCGACGTAATTTAGTTGGTAGCCGCATTAATATCTTGGGTGATTTTTATCGAGTTGAGCGCGAAGATCAACGCAGTTTGCTCGAACGTAGCTCGTTTGAAGTAATTAAGCGCGATTTCTTTACGCTCGAAACCCAGACCCGGCTTAATATTTCGACCAACTCGGTGCAGCAATTAATTCCAGTTTTAAGCAATATGGAAACCAATGCGCGCACGATGGTCAATGAGCGCCGCCAAATTGTCGATCGCGCCGCGCAATTTCAACGCCAATCACTTGAACGCTTACGGATCACGCTCTTATTTATTCTTGGCGGGATTATTATTCAAGTGCCGATTTTCTTTTTACTCAGTCGGCGGCGCTTTGATACAACCCTGCAAAAAGCCTATGGCGCATTGCAAGAACGCTCGAGCGCGCTTGAGCAATCGCAGCACGAATTGGCTAGCTCCAACGCGCTAGCGCAGCAGCAAAACGAGGCCTTGCAACAAACCTTGGCCGATTTAGAAAAAAGTATGGCTGAACGCAGCGTTTTGGAAACCACCGTGCAGCGCATGCAGTTTCCGATTATTCCGTTGCGTAATCGCATGGCAATTATGCCAGTAATTGGCAATTTATCCAGCGAGCGGGTCAAAATTGCTACTGATTCTGCGGCGCAGTACGTCGAAGTCAAACGCATCAAAGTGCTTTTATTTGACATAACAGGAGTGTCGGCGATTGATCGCTCAGCGGCGGCTAGTATGCAACAACTGTTGCAGATGTTGCGTTTGCTTGGCTGCGAGCCGGTGTTGGTGGGCGTAACGCCTGATGTGGCCGAAGAATTAGTCCATACTGGCCTACCCCAACATGGCCTGCAAACCTACGCCAATTTGCAACAGGCAATCGAGGCCACCGCGAAAACGCTAGAGTAGGCATCAGGGGCTAGGGGTCAGGGATCGGGGATCAGGCGGCAGCTGTAACCGCGAAGAGCACGAAGAACCCGAAGGTTGAAACCGCGAAGGCCACGAAGAGCGCGAAGGGGATAAGTTTGGAGTATTGGCTTTTGGTCAATTATTCGTGTAATTTGTGTAATTCGTGGCTAAATTAATCTCTTTAGCCAATCCCGATCAATGACCCAACAACGACTGTCCGCTTGCCAAAAAAGAGATCGAGCTACGAGCAGCCCGATCTCTTTTTTATTCCTACTACTTATGCTCTATGTTCTATGTTCTGAGCTCTATGCTTTGTGGTCCGCTCCAATTGCGGCTTGGGTCGATCAAGTTGGGAATTGCCTCGAAAAACATGCGCACTGAATGTTCTTCGCCAGCAGCGATATGTTTATAGACCTTGTTAAACGGATAAACCCAAATATCGCCGCCTTGGACGGGCAGGGCAATGCCCCAATCGTTGCTCTCGCGTTCGAGGCCCCAACGTCCGCCGTAGTTGGCAATAATGCAGGCGCCCAAAAACGCACCGAGCGATTGTACCAAACTTGGGGGCACATTCTCAGGGTCGTGATTGGGCCGAATTTGTTCGATATAGGTATTGAGCCATTTCACTGCCAAGTGATTATACTCAAGTTCGATGCCAAGCTGGCTTTGCACTGAGCGCACAAAGTGTTGCGCCAAGTGCTCTAGGCCAGCGATAATTTGTTCATGTTGCGACATAACGACCTTAATGATTATTTGGTGGCCTGTTCGAGCACGCGCAAGGTGACATGGGCTACACCAAAGGGTAATGGATGATTATTGGGCATTGGTTTTAGTCGGCTATTGCCCGATTCGTGCTCCAAGATGCCAATCACTTGGCCTTGGTAAAACGGCACATACAAGGTTGGTTTATCGGGCACGCTAATTTGCACGGCGCCGGTAGCGCTGCGCTTATGCACATCAGCAACAACCTGCTGCAAAATAGTTTTCGAGGCCGCAATCGCTGCTGGTCGATTAGGATCAGCGCCAACAATTGCGCTACAAGCCTCGATCAAGCGCGCTGGCGTTTGATACAGATCGGGCTGCGAATGCGCGCTGGCCAACTGCTGCAAGGCTTGGTTAGCGCTAAACCATTGATCATTGCCCAAATCTTGGGCATGCACGCCACGCAAATTACCCTCGCTGAACAGCACAATCCCCATCACAAAGCCAGTGCTTTGCGCGCCTGGCTGATAGTAAAGATAACCAGAAAAGCGTTGAGCATGTAAATATTCAAGTTGCTTGCCGAGCGGCAGGCTTTGCAATTGCTTGCTGCTATTCGGATCGTGCTCGCCTGGCGGCAGCACTAACGAACGCCGCACAGGCTGCGGAATTAAGGCCTCTTTGGGAATTGGCGCAGCACTTAGGCCAAAAAACTCCAGTGCAAAATCGTGCTCAGGTGGCCGATTTAAAATTTCACCTTCGACCATAATCGTTAATAAACGATCAAAATTTGCTACCATCTCTGCATTAATACTGTGTGCTGGCTTAAACAAGTTATCGGCGGCGTTCCATTCAAAATGGCCCGAACGCCGCGTTAATAGCCAATCAACTGCATCTTCGCCAATTTGGCCATGTGGGTCTACTTGGCCATGGCGCAAAATCCCATCGACAAAAAATAAATGCACCCGATCTATGTGATCGATCCATGTGAGTCGGCCTGATAATTGTCGCCGTTTCACGGTTTCAACCACTTGTGGTAGATCGTGAAGGTGCGGGATTGCCGCCAATGAATTCATACCATCCTCCACACCAAACAAGTAGCCCGTCGAATATGTGTATGCGTCTGATTAATTTTCTGCATTCTGTGTTTGCCACCATCCACCGAAATACCACCCACAAAAGCCACAAAACAACACAAGCAAGGCTGCGCCATTTAGTTGCCAAGAACGTGGGGTTGTTGCAAGTAATGTTAGGGCTGCTGGCAAGATGTTTGCCAACCACAACGCCACCGCCAAAGCCAACCCATTCCAGCGCAACCTGCGGCCAAGCCAGATGCTGATCAGCACGCTTAGGCCTAAAATAAGCCATTGCACTGGTTCGCGTAATGGCAAAAGGGTTAATGCCATTCCAAGACAGGTTATTGCCAAGGCGATTTGCTGCTTCCCACGTACTACCCATGTTAGCATGCTCAGGCTACCGATCAAGAGCAAACTTGTGGTGATTGCCTCAAATGTTGCTTGTAATAGTATATCAAGCATTGCTGATTGTGCGTTGAGCGGTTGAACGCTGGCCCAAAAGCCAGCTTTGGCGGTCGTCATGTTAACAAGGCTACGAATCAGCAAGATCCATGGCACGAGCAAAATGCCCAATACCACGCTTTCGCGCCGCAAAACCTGCGCTCGATCAGCGACGAAATCTTGAATCCGATGCGGAATTGCCCGGATAAAGGCTTCAAGTGGCAATTGTTGCTCGCGTTTGGTCAGATTCCAAGCGGTTGCTGCTCCTGCACCCAACAAGGCTAGCTCGCCACCATTCAGCACAGCGTTGGCGATGGTTTGGCTAATTGCTAAAATAAAGCGTGGCCCTTCACTGACTTGGGCAAATGTCCAGCGCCCTGCACCTTGAATCAAGTAGCCAATTCCCACCACAATCCCCAACCAAACCCACGGCCAAAGCTCGGTGCGCCGCCGAAAAATGCCAATTAAGCCCAAAATTGGCAAGAGCGTGGCCGGAATGGTACGCAAAGCATTGCGCAGATTGCTCAGAATACTCTCGCCCAGCGTCGTTTGGTCGCGCTCGCGGCGATATTCTGGCGGTGTGTACATCGCAGGCGAGCTGGTAATCACTTGATCGCCTGCCACCGTTACCTCAAAACGCCGATAGGCTTGGCCTATCCATGGCATTTTTGTCTGCCATACAAAGCTGTAATCGCTGCGGTTGGGTTTTTGGCTGGTGCTGGTATTGGTCAATTCATAATCATCAAGATTAATAAATTGACTCGCATGGTTGGTTGCGATTGTTTGGGCCTGTTCAAGCGTGGTTGAAATGGCGCTAGCATTTTCGGGCAAGCTCAAGCGATACGAGAGCAACTGGCCTGCTGGGTCGAGATAGACCAACCAACTATATTCAGGCCGATCCCAATTCGACCAGCGCACGCTCCAAGCGCGAGGCGTACCCTTGGCAATAGCGGCCTCGATTTCTTGTTCATCAAGTTGATCGTAGATGTAAGCCAAATCGAGGTCAACCCAATCGGCAACGGCGGTAACGCTGGGATTCAAACCGCTCAAATCGATCGTGCGGGCTTGGGCGATGGCCTCAGTGCTGGCTACCAGATCTTCGCGCACGCCATTGCGAGCCAAGGTTGGCGCACGATTCAGCCCAATCACCAGCAGAATAATGACCACCACGCCCGATAAACCAGCGAACAAGAGCCAATCACGGCGCCATTTCCAAGTTAATTGGGGCACAACTGCATCGGGCACGAGGGGCGGCAAGGCTGCGCGAATTGTATTGTCGTTTTCAAGCGGAATGCCGCGCAGTTGGCGAATAATTGAAGGCACAAGCAGCCACAATACCAAGGCTGCTGCAGCAATCCCGCTGAGCAAATAGAAGCTATTGGTTTTCCAAAACAGCGGCACATACAACGAGGCATTATAGGTATAGTGGGCCGCAATTGAGGCTAGCACGCCATAACGCAAGCTCAAAAAGCCAAACAAGATGCCAATAATGCTTAATTCGACAACTCGAATATAAAATGGGCGTTGCGGATAGGTCGCATGCAACGATGCCCAAACCACTGCTGTAACGATAATTGCTAACTTGGGGGGGCCAAAATAGCGGGTCAAAACCGTAATCCCGCCTAGGCGAAAGATCAATTCCTCGCCAATTGCAGGTAACAAGCCAAGCGCCATTCCATAGAGTGCGGGAAACGGCGTGGCAATCGTATCATCGTAGAGTGGTGTAACTGGCGACCAAACGTCAAAATAGCGGTTGCCCAAAGCATAAAAGGCCGATACAAAACCCAATTGGAAAATACCGACCAAGCCGCCAATCCAGAGCGCCTTCACCACCGGACGACTAACTAAGCCGCGCCGAGTCAGGGTTTCGCTCAACGAAACTGCGCCTTCGGTCTTTTCCCACACCAGCGCTTCGCCAGCCATGCCCGCCAAAATAATCGTGGTGGCAATAGTCACAAGTTGGCCAATGTAGCCGCCAAGCACGTTGCCCCAATAGACTGGCAAGCTTTGGTTCACGTCGTAATGGGCCAAATCGAGTGGAATACTGTTGAGCATGACCAACACGCCAACCACCGCCACCGCCGCAAATAGGTGCAAGGCCCAGCGCCAGCGCAAACGGCCCCGCCGGGCTTGAATAAACCAGGCTACCCCGATCAAAGCAGTCAGAGCATAGGTCAAGGTCCAGCCCGTATGATTAAGCAGGCCGCCCCGCCGCAGTTGCCAATCTTTCTCCAGATACCAACTTTGGGGCAACCAATAATACTCGCTGAGTTGGCCCAAATCATTACCTGCAATCGTCACGCTGTAACGATATTGCGCTTCAGCATCGGCCAGATCGCGGCGCTGCCAGATAAAGGTATGGTCGGTACGATTAGGCTGTTGGGTGGTGAATTGATCGAGTAAGGTTAATTGATCAAGTGGAATTTGCAACTTATTTTGAGCCAGCAGCAAGGCCTCTGCTTGGCTCAACGTAGCTCCAGCGGCTTCATCAGGACGACTATGATTAATCGCTAGAATTCGTCCGCTTGCTGGCGAAAGGCTAATTGTCCATTGCTCAGGGTCAAGTTCGCGCCAAAAGCGTACATTCCAGCTGCCCAGATTAAGATCTTCCTGTACTCGTTGATTGAGTGTTTCGCGGCCTCGTTCACGAATTAAATACGATTGAGCGTCATTATCCGAGCCAAAGGTAATGGTTTGGGTAAATTGGCTAGGATCGCCGCCTGCCGCCTGCAATGCTTCCGCTGAGCGTTGCAAGGCCGCATCACGATCCACGTTGAAGCGAATCTCGGCCATTGGGGTAGATTCAGCAGCAAATACAATGGCTAAGAAAATTCCAAATATGGCTAAAAGAACAAATCCTAGGGGAATCAGTCGTTTGGTATCAGGCTTGTGCACGCCAGCCCTCCATCGCTGTTAGGTTGTTATTCCTAGTATAAAGCAAAGTCAAAAAGAACATAGAACAGAGAGCATAGAACATAGGGCAAGAGATGAGGGATCAGGATTCAGGGATGAGGCTATAGGCTTTGGGCTATGGGAACAATAATCAAGCTAATCTGTGTCATCTGTGGCAAAAAATAGTTATTCGTGGAATTCGTGGAATTCGTGGCTAAAAAATTAGCCTTCGCGTCCTTCGTATTCTTCGCGGTTTCTTTCCCTTCGTTCGTTTCATCGATTAAACTGATTCCTGAACCTTCGCCCTAACCCCTCGTTGCCAACTTGTCGAAAAAGAGAGATTAGGGTATTGTGTGCAGGCGTGGCCTTCAGATGCCACCCACCAAACCCCCACTTAAAGGAGCAGAAACACTCATGTCAGCAATAATGGACAAAGTTCAAGAAATTATTACTGCGATTATTAACTTATTAAGCTACCCAGGCATTGCGTTGGTGATGTTTGCCGAAAACCTCTTTCCGCCAATTCCTTCAGAATTAGTCATGCCCTTTGCTGGTTTTAATGTTGGTAAAGGCGAAATGAACCTTGTTGCCGTGATGATTGCGGGCACAATTGGCGCAGTTTTAGGCGCACTCGCCCTGTATTATATTGGCATGTGGGCTGATGAAACGATTATTCGGCGTTTTATTCGGCGCTATGGCAAATTCTTTTTCATTAGCGAAGCTGACATCGATAAAACTCTTGCCTTCTTTGAAAAACGCGGCGAAATTGTGGTCTTTACTGGGCGCTTGATCCCCTTGGTTCGCAGTTTGATCTCGATTCCTGCTGGCATGAATCGCATGCCAATGGGCCGCTTTTTGCTCTGGACGACCTTTGGCTCATTAATTTGGAATGGCATTTTGACCTATGCAGGCATCGTGCTTGGCGCCCAATGGGAAAATGTACTGGGCCTTGTCGATCGCTACGAAAAAGTTGCTTTTGCAATTATTGGGGTGTTCGGGATTTGGTTTATTGCAAGTCGGGTTGTCAAAGCTCGGCGCAATCGCGCTGAATCAAAGCGAGTCTAAGCAAAGCCATTCCCCCGACCGATTGCAAATCGATCACGGTACGTATGATTAGCTGCGTACCGTGATTTGCCGTTAACAAGGAGTTTTCATGGCCGTTTTTGTCGAACAAGAAGCCATTTTAGAATTATTGCAAACTTCGCGGGCCGCTAGCCTGGCCGCGCTTCAACATTTGCCAGCAATCGATTTAGCCCAGTTGATTGCGCTTGAGCAACAAGCAACCAAGGATTGTGCTGACCATGCCAAGCAACCAGCGCAGCTTGTGGCAGCAGCAAATAGCTATGATCACTGGCAAGCGCAACGCCAACACTTGGCTGCAACCATCGCCGCAATTCCATGGGCCAGCTATGGCCAGCGCATCCAAACGGCGGCAGGGCCACTTTATTTGGGCGAGTTGGTCAAGCGCTTGATTGCTGCCGAGCATCAGCAATTGAGCCAGTTGCTTCAGGCGAGCCAACACCCGCCAATTATTGCCCAATGGGCCGATTAGGCCTGCTTGCGTTGGTCAAACCAATCAATTGCATACAAATAGCCATGCCAGCCTAGCCCGCTAATTTGGCCTTGAGCAATCGCGGCCACAACCGAATGATGGCGAAACGTTTCGCGAGCGTAGACATTCGATAAATGAACTTCGATGATTGGCACATCCATCAAGGCCAAGCCATCGCGCAAGCTCAAACCATAGTGGGTCAGTGCGCCTGGATTGATAATGATGCCCTGAATGTTGCCATAATGCGCATGCAGCGTATCGACCAACACGCCTTCGTGGTTCGATTGCACGAAACTCAATTCGATGCCTGCGGCGCTGGCGCGTTCGCTCATGGCGCTATGAATATCAGCCAGCGTGGTTGAGCCATAAATTGTTGGCTCGCGTTGGCCAAGCATGTTAAGATTTGGGCCTTGTAGGACTAAAAGATGCATGAATAGTGCTCCTGATTGCCAAATGCGCGGCTATTGTGCGCCGAAGCCAAAGCCTTGTCAATCGCAGCAAGCGAGGATAAACCATGGAATATGGATTAAACGCAACCCAGCGCGCGGCAATGCTGGCGATGTGGCAAAACCTGAGCGAGCAAGAGTTGCCAGAAGAGCGGCTTTCGTTTGCTGGCTTGCAGGCCTTGCCACGCTTGGTCGAGCAAGCCCTGAAGAATGGCGATCAAGCGGGCCTCACCGCCAGCCTGATCAATCCACTGTATTGGCATCAAACGGCGAGTTATGGCCATGGTTTGTTGGCCCGCGAGCGCCGAGTGCCGATTGATCATGCGGCCTATCGTTTGAGTTGGTGGCTTTGGCTGCGGCTCTACAATCTTGCCAACGCCAAGCTTTGGTTTGATCAAGGCCAGCGCTATGCCACACTGGTGCTGTTTAACGCAGAGCATCAAGAGCCAGCCACCTGCCCGCTAAATAGTGAAACAACCGTCGAACTAGCAGCAGTGCTTGAACAGCGTTTGCTGGTGCCAAGTGGCTTTCATTGTCGCCATGGGCTGGTGGTAAGAGCATAGAGCAAACAACATAGAACATAAGGCAACCGAAACCACGAAGGACACGAAGAGCGCGAAGAACACGGAAGTGGCTATTGGCATTTGGCTATCGGGATTTCTGAGCTGCCACATCATGTTCCGATCGCCCATAGCCTTAGCCACGTTGACTTTATGTTCTATGCTCTCTGTTCTATGTTCTTATTTCGCCCTTTATCCTTCATAATTCATCCTTTCCTATGTTCTTCTTTTTGCTTTCTGCCTTCTGCCTTATGATTTGGCCTTCATCCCTCATCCTTCATAATTCTGACTTTTGATTTCTGATTTCTGCCTTCAGACTTTAGTCCTTTGACTTCTGACTTTTGATTATGGTACAATCGGGCCACAGGCGTTGACGGAGCCGAGTAGTTGGGCCAAATCCTGAACCAGCGAGCGTGCAACTGGTGTGAGGCACGTATCAGCAAGCCCAACCAAAATCTCTCCTGAGCCGAACGCTGAACCCATTGGCAGTAAGCGAACCGGGTATCCCCCGTTATCGGGATGACGTTGTGATGGCAACGGCTTAAAGTGGGTAGCTCGTGCAAACGACTATCAAGCAGGGTGGTACCGCGAGGTCTTTTCGATAACCTCGTCCCAGCAGTGTGGGGCGGGGCTTTGTGTTTTTTAGTCAACGAGGAGTCAACCATGGCGTTTGCAGCAGTTGATCCCAAGGTGTCGTTTCCGACGCTCGAGGATGAGATCGCCGCTTGGTGGGAGGCCCATGGCATCGTCAAAAAGACGTTAGCCCATGGCGATGCTTCACGTCCGTTTGTCTTTTTTGAAGGGCCGCCAACTGCCAACGGTCGGCCTGGGATTCACCACGTTGAGGCTCGTTCGTCGAAAGATATTATGGTGCGCTTCAACCGCATGCTTGGCAAAAAGGTCATCGGCGCACGCGGTGGCTGGGATACCCACGGCCTGCCGGTTGAACTCGAAGTTGAAAAGAAACTGGGCTTCGCGGGCAAACCAGACATCGAAAAATATGGCATCACTGAATTTAACGCTGCCTGCCGCCAATCAGTTTGGGATTATATCCAAGAATGGGAAAAGCTGACCCAGCGGATCGCCTTTTGGATCGATCTCGAAGATCCTTACATCACCTACGATAACAAATATATCGAGTCGTTGTGGTGGATCTTTAAGCAATTGAATGAGCGCGAATTGCTGTATCGTGATTATAAAGTGACGATGCACTGCCCACGCTGTGGCACGTCGCTCTCTGATCACGAAGTGGCCCAAGGCTACCAAGATAACACTGATGATCCATCGGTCTGGATTCGCTTTAAGCACACGCCAAGCAACCATGCCTTGGATGCCCAAGTGGCCGATGCAGCCTTCTTGGCTTGGACGACCACGCCGTGGACCTTGCCAGCCAACGCTGGTTTAGCAGTCAACCCTGAGGCAACCTATGTGCTTGCTGAGCAAGAAGGCCAACGCTATATCTTGGCCGAAGCCTTGGTTGGCGCAGTGTTGGGCGAGGGTGCAACCACCGTTGCGAGCTTTACTGGCGCCGATTTGCAAGGCTTGCGCTATACGCCGCTCTTCGCTGGCGTTGGTGATAATGGTGCAGCGATCGATTTGAGCAGCGCCTATCGCGTTGTTGCCGATGAATTCGTTTCGTTGGAAGACGGCACGGGGATTGTGCACATCGCGCCAGCCTATGGCGACTTGGAAATTGGCCGCAAGTATGGCTTGCCAACCTTATTCTCGGTCGATTTGGCAGGCAAAGTGTTGAGCAGCTTTGAAAGCCTTGGTTTTGCAGGCTTGTTCTTCAAAGAGGCCGATCCCAAAATCACCCGTTATTTAAAAGAACAAGGCAGTTTGTTCAAATCAGGCCGCGTGCTGCACACCTATCCATTCTGTTGGCGCTGTAAAACGCCATTGCTGTTCTATGCTAAGCAATCATGGTACATCCGCACAACGGCCTTGAAGCAACAATTGATCGATAATAACAAAAAGATCAATTGGGTGCCTGAGCACATCCAAACAGGTCGTTTTGGCAATTGGCTCGAAAATAACATCGACTGGGCGATCAGCCGCGAGCGCTATTGGGGCACGCCGCTGCCAGTTTGGGCCTGCGATAACTGTCAGCATGTTGATGTCGTTGGCTCGTTGGCGGAGCTTGGCGAACGTTGGGGCCAAGATACGGCTGATCTTGATTTGCACCGCCCATTTGTTGATGCGCCAACGTGGTCGTGTCATTCCTGTGAAACTGGCACAATGCAGCGCATTCCCGATGTGGCCGATTGCTGGTTTGATTCAGGCGCAATGCCCGTCGCACAATGGCATTATCCATTTGAAAATCAAGAGCTGTTTGAAGTTGCCGGTCAAGCAGATTACATCTCGGAAGCAATCGACCAAACCCGTGGTTGGTTCTACACCTTGCACGCGGTTTCGACCTTGCTCTTCGATCGCCCAGCCTACAAGAATGTGATCTGTTTGGGTCACTTGTTGGATGGCAAAGGCGATAAGATGTCCAAATCCAAGGGCAACATCGTTTCGCCATGGGAAGTGGTCGAGAAGTATGGCGCTGATGCGGTGCGCTGGTATATGTTTGCCGCAGGCCAGCCCTACAACCCGCGCCGTTTCTCAGCCGATTTGGTCAGCGAATCGTTGCGCCAATTCTTGTTGACCTTGTGGAACACCTATAGCTTTTTCACAACCTATGCCAATGTCGATGGCTGGACACCTGAGGTTGCCCAAGGCGATTTGGCGGCGATCGATCGCTGGGCCTTGGCGCGGCTCAATGGTTTGGTGCGCGATGTGCGCAACGATCTGACCAATTACGACATGAACACGCCAGCCAAGCGGCTCGAACAGTTCGTTGATGAGCTTTCGAACTGGTATGTGCGGCGTAATCGCCGGCGCTTCTGGGGCAGCGAGATGAATGGCGATAAGCAAGCTGCCTATTCAACCTTGTACACATGTTTGGTAACGATCAGCAAACTGATGGCTCCATTCACGCCATTCGTGGCCGAATCGTTGTATCAAAACTTGGTGCGCAGCTACGACCAAAACGCCGCCGAGAGTGTGCACATGGCCTTGTTCCCAGAAGCCGATTTGAGCTTGATCGATGATGAATTGATCCGCAAAACCGACTTGTTGCTCAAAGCCGTCAGTTTGGGGCGTGCTGCCCGCAAGAATGCTGGCCTACGGGTGCGCCAACCGCTGAGCGAGGTGCTGGTGCGCTTGCCTCGTGGTGAGCAACTTGACGAATTGAGCGCCGAACTCAGCGACGAACTCAACATCAAGTCGGTGCGCTGGCTGGGTGTTGGCGATGGCTTGGTCAGTTATCGCTTCAAACCCAATTTACGTTCAGTCGGCAAGAAGTTTGGCAAGCTCGTGCCAGCTTTGCGCGAGGTTTTAGCAGGTCTTAGCAGCGAGCAAGCAGCAGATGCAGCGCATAAAGTTGAAACTGGCGCCAGCTTCGAGGTCGAGGTCGAAGGCCAAACCCTCACCTTGGCTGCCGACGATGTGTTGATGGAAGCTTCATCGCCAGAAGGCTACGCTGTGGCTGAAGGCGAAGGCTTGTTGGTTGCTTTGGTCACAACTTTGACCGATGAATTGCTTCGTGAAGGGATCGCCCGCGAAATCGTGCGCAATCTCAACGATGCCCGTAAGGCCGCCGATCTGGCGATCACCGATAAGATCAACGCCACTTTAGGCAGCGAAGTGGATTTGGCCGCAGTTGTGGCTGAATATGCCGATTACATCAAGGCCGAAACCTTGTGCGAAAGCTTGAGCGTTGGCGATCCGAGCGCCAACCAACACACCAGCACAATGGAGTTGGAACAAGGCAAACTGAGCCTTGGTATCAGCAAAGTCGCCTAATCGAAGTTCAATGCGGCGTATGCAGCAATAGCATGCGCCGCATTGAGCATTAATTATTTAAGGAAAATTATGCTCTTGCACATTATTTCCCCCACAGAATGGCAACAGGCCGTGGCTGCTGGCGAATATCGCCCAGCCTCGTTGGCCGACGAAGGTTTTATCCATTGTTCAACGCTTGAGCAAGTGTTAACTCCAGCCAATTCGTTTTATCGCGGCCAAGCTGGATTACAATTGTTATGCATCGATCCTGCCTTGCTCCAAGCTAAATTGGTCTATGAAGATTGCTACGAAACTGGCATGCAATTTCCGCATATTTATGGCCCGCTCAACCTCGATGCTATCGTGAAAATCGTCGATTTTCCAGTCACGCCCGATGGCACGTTTGATCAGCCGCGGTTGGATTAATCAGGGATCGTGGGTCAGGTATCGGGGATCGCTGAAAAGCCGAGGATTAGGCTTCAACGCAAAGGCGCAGAGAAGCCATGGCTGATGGCTATTGGCTTTGGGCTATCGGAACATTGTTCGTGGAATTCGTGCAATCTGTGGCTAAAATGCCCTTCGTGGACTTCGCGTCCTTCGCGGTTCCCATGCTTCGTGGCCCTTCGTGTCCTTCGTGGATCAAATCCCGCTACAATAACCTAAGCACTCTGCTAGTGAAGGAATACCTATGAAGAAGCTTTTGAGCGGCATGCTTTTAGCGGGAATCATCGTTGGCTGTGGTGGCCAAGCAACGCCGACCAGCGTTCCTGTGACGGCAACTAGCCAAGCCTCGCCTACAACGCAAGCCCTGAATCCAACCGCAACGAGCGAATCTACTCCCAGTGTTGTTGCCAACCAAATCACGCCAACCCCATTGCCAAGCAAACCAACTGCGCCGATCTTTACTGCCGACGATGAGCGTTGGGCTGGCCGTTCAATTTATTTTATTATGACCGATCGCTTTGCCAATGGCGACCCAAGCAACGACAACGCCGATGGTTTTGCTGCTGATCGTAATGATCCACGGCGTTGGCATGGCGGCGATTTTCGCGGCATTATCCAACGCCTCGATTACATCAAAGGTATGGGCTTTGGCGGCATTTGGATCACGCCAGTCAGCAAGCAAAATTCGACCAATGCCTACCATGGCTACTGGCAGTACGACCCCTATCAAATCGATCCCCATTTTGGCACGCTGGAAGAATTGCGTGAGCTGGTGAGCGAAGCTCACAAACGCGATCTGTTGGTGATGCTCGACGTGGTGCCAAATCATATGGGCGATTTCTTGCCAGGCTCAAACGCTGCGCCGCCGTTCGATGACCCAACGTGGTATCACAACAAGGGCAACATTCAAAATTATGGTAATCAACAAGAGGTTGAAGATGGCGATTTGCTGGGGCTTGATGATTTAGATCAGGATAATCCCACAACTCGAGCTGAATTGCTCAAATGGATTGCTTGGCTCAAAACCGAAACTGGGCTTGATGGTATGCGGGTTGATACGGCCAAACATCTGCCCAAAGATTTTCTGCGCGAGTTCGATCAAGCGGCGAACACTTTTTCATTGGCTGAAGTGTTTAGCAGCGATGCTGGCTATGTTGCGCCCTATACCCAATACAACGATGCAATTTTGGATTATCCATTGCACAGCGCCTTCAAAGAAAGTTTGGTTGGTGGGCGTACTCTGCTGGTGATTCAGCGGGTGCTCGAAAATGCCGACGCGAGCTATCGCAATGTGCATGTCAACGGCACATTTTTGGATAATCACGATAACGAACGCTTCTTATGCGTGGCAACAGGCGGCCCTGACGACCAAAAAACTACCCAATTACAACAGGCTTTGGCGGTGCTTTATAGTTTGCGCGGCATTCCAATCGTCTATTATGGCACTGAGCAAGAGCTGAGCGGCTGCAAAGATCCTTTCAATCGCGAAGATGCCTTTGAATTGGATTCAACCGCTGCGCCGTTGTATCAATGGATTAGCCAGCTCAACCAGCTGCGCCAAGCCCACCCAGCCTTGCAACGAGGCAGCCTCGAAAGCCGTTCTACGGCTGATGATGGCTGGGCCTTCCAACGCACTGCTGGCAACGATACCGTGGTAGTGTGTATTAACAACACCTGGAAACCGCTGGAAGTGGCGGTAACTGGCCTGACAGAGATTGCCGATGGCGAGGTCTTGACCGATGCGCTTGGCGGCGGCCAAATGAGCGTCAAGGGTGGTGCAATGAATTGTGCCTTGCAACCAAAGCAAGTTATGATTTATACCCGTTAAATTGAAACCATAACGCCAAGAAGAGCCAAGCTAGCTTGGCTCTTTTGATCTAGAGAACACTATCGAAGTTTTCGCTCCTAATTCCTAGGATTCAAAATAGACAAAATCGAAGAAGAAGCGTGAGCTAGTTGATAATGGATTGTGGGCTGCCATCGTGCGGAATTCATACTTGCCTGGGCCTGGCCCCCAGTAGAATTCAACCGTACAATCTCGCTCAAGCGTTGGCGAATAGGCATCAATAATGCCCAATAATTGGCCTTCGTAGAACACGCTAACTTTGCCTGCATCAGGCCGCATTACATAGCCCATTGCGAATTTATAGGGAGACGTAACAGCCGTATATGAAACCGTGTAGCCGCCGCCCATCGAGACATGCTGCGTGCCGTTATATGCATTAGCGAGTGGATGCCCAGATTCGGCTTTCCAAACCCCAGTATACTTAACTGCTGGGTTGGTATCATCAATCATATAGTCGGTATTGCCAAGCCAAAGCGATGGCGAATCACATTGAATATCCATCAATGGAACATCATTGGTTGCAGCTTTGGTGGTTGCTGGGGCAATCAAGCTTGGTGCGATGATGGTGGCTGCCAGCAGCAATGAAGTGAATATTTTACGCATCAAAAAAGCCTTCCTACACACTACTAGGTTCTCTAGACAGATAGGTACTTTAGGCGAGATTGCTGCATATTTCAAGCCCTAAATGATGAGAATTTGCTGATAAATATCGTTAATTACTTAACATAATTATTTTTCGATTTATAGCGACTCAATTTCGCCACGCAAACGGGCAAGGGCTTGCTCAACGCTGGCTAATTCGTTGCGTGCTTGTTGCAGCTGCTCATTTTGATATTTAACAAAACGTGTGTATGGTGCAACTGTTTCAGTCACGCGCTCGATTGATTGATCGATTTCTGCGTAAACTTGTTTGCTCAACGAACGCACAATTTTATCGCGTAGCTCGCTGACTTTTTTGTGAAACTCGCGCTTGGCTTGGGCACGTTTGGCCGGAATCAAATAGGCGCCGCCTGCAACTGCCAATACACTGAGGCTGATGCCAGTAAAATCGAGCAACGCGCCATGAGCCAAAATCACAAACAAGGCCCCAAAACCAACCGCACCAACCCCAGTTAAAGCTGTCGTGGCAATCGTGCCTTGCAAATCCATGGCCAATTGTTTGGCTTCTGCATCGCGATTGTAGCTTTGGACAATTTGGTTGGTGCTCCGACCAACTGAATCGATCAGCGATTGGCGGTTGTAGTTGAAATTTTGGCCAACATTGCCAACCATCTCGCTATTGTGGCGCGAAAGTTGGCGTCGATCGATATAGGCGTTCACATCTTGCCAAAGCTTAAGATTGCGTTCAATCAGCCAGTCGATAATTTGCTGGGTAATGCGATCGGTATCAGCGTCGAGGTCACCGACTACTTGGTCGCGAAAGCGTTGTTCAAGCAGATCTTTTTTGAGCAAATCGCGGGCACGACCTAAACGAATTTGCTCATCGAAAAAGGTATGGCCGCGCTGCTCAAATTCGTGAATCAAATTTTCGAGCTGGGCAATCCGCGGCGTGAAATCACGCTGCATATCAGCTTTATAGACCTGAATTTGGCCCTCGATATTGTTGATTGCCTTAATATCATCGCTCAAGGTTTGTAAGCGCTCATCGGACGCAGTGCGATAGGTGGTGGCTAGTTTTTGGCCAACGCCCAAAGGATTGAGCAATTTGAGCCGCACTCGTTCGCCTTCATCAAGCGTGCGCAGCAAATATTCTTCCATGGCGTTGAAGCCACTTTCGGCCCACAATTTAGGGTCGTCGTTTTCGCGGGCGCGCAAGGCAGAGCGGGCCGAAACTGCAAAAATCATCGGCGTGCTGCCAAGCAAGGTAGTGGCATTGCTGCGCACAAATTCAAGTACCTCGTTGCGGCCTTTTTCATCGAGAATATCAATTTTATTGACGACCAAGATGATTTTCTTGCCCCATTCGCGAATATGCTCAAGGAAGGTGCGTTCGCTCTCGGTAAATGGCCGATCTGCCGAGGTAATAAACAACACCAAATCCGAGCGTGGCACAAAGCGCTTGGTCAGCTCCTCGTGGCGGCGAATAATTGCATTGGTGCCTGGAGTGTCAACGATATTCAAGTCGCCAAGCAAGGGCGCAGGATGGGTGCGCAACAGCAGAAAATCTTCGAGTAATTGCGAATCGGGCTGCTCGCCAAAGCGCAAAATATTGATCCGGTCGGTGGTTGGGGTTACACCTTCAGGCAAAACCCGATCGCCGAGTAGGGCATTGATAAAGCTCGATTTGCCAGCATTGAACTCGCCAGCGACCACGAGTAAAAAGAGTTCAGCCAATTGCTCGGTGGCTTCACGCAAGCGCGCAGCATCAGCGGCGGTCACATCGGCCCCAAATTGCTCCAAAGCGTTATGCAAACGATCAAATAAGCTTTGCTCGGTAGCCCGAAGCTCTGCTTCACGTTCGCCAAGAATTGATTGAGCACCAACATGGGCCATGGCTGTGTCCTTATCTCTATGAGCAGCGTGCTACTCAATCTGACTCTGATTGTTCGCCTAAAGTTGCAATCCTCTTGTTGATTAATCACAACTCGTGCCATAAAAATCTGCATACCCCTAGCGCCATCATTTCAAGCGCAGGTCTGAAATTAAGTTTCTGCTTCGAGCCAACGATCTCATAGTTCATGGGTGGATGGATACCTTTCCCTGATTGCCATTGAGAGGGTGCAGGGGGATTAAAGCCCCCTGCGTTTCCCGCCTTGAGGCGGGACGGAAGGGTGGTGATCACAAATTCATGCTGATGGACAATGATTAGTCCTCAAAGCTAGCCCTCGCTCTCGCAAACGAGGCGATGGGAAACCGTAGTACGACTGGTGTCAGTGATTAATCCAAGCTCAATTTATAGCCAAAACCGCGCACGGTAAGCACAAAACGGGGCGCAGATGGATCGATCTCGATTCGTTGGCGCAAGCGATAGATCAAAGCATCGATGGCGTTATAATCGTAGACCTCATAATCCCACACGCCACTGGCAATTTGCTCTTTGCTAACAACTTCGCCGCGGCGATTGTAGAGCAACTCCAGCAATTGAAACTCCTTGGCGGTGAGCTGTGGATCAAGCCGTTTGCCACGAACATAGACTTCCTTGGCAGCGCTATCAACGTGCAATTCAGCCTGATCTTGGCTCGCAATTCGATGCATGACGACTGGGGGCGGCGTGCCCTTCATGGTTGCTTCAGGATCGCGAAAAATGATCACCGTATCGGCGACCCACACTTCGTCGTTATTGCGTAATGGCGCGAGGCCGTTGACCTTTACGCCATTTAAATAGGTTCCGTTGGTGCTATCGAGATCGCGAATATAACAGCCGGCTTCATCGCGTTCTAAGCGGGCGTGACGGCGCGAGGCTAAACGATGATCGATGACAATATCGTTGGCTACATCGCGCCCAATGGTGAGAATTGTTTGTTCCCACGGCATGAGCCGAGGTGGGACATCTTGGTTTTTAATTGTCAGCGATGGCACTGGCTGATCGTTCATAAAAAATTCCTCCTCAAACACACGATGCATGGAGAGGCGTGGTATGGTATGCTAGAGTCTTAGTCAGAGACAAAGCAAAAGGGCTATGATAGAATGTGACGCGATTCTAACATAGGGCTTCTGAATGCGCTAGAGGCGCAAGGAGCGGGCGTTTGACTTCTTGGAATGGTCGCCAATTTGGCAAGTATATTTTACACAACGAAGTTGGGCGAGGTGGCATGGCCCGGGTTTTTCGGGCAACCGATACCACCTTGCAACGCACAGTTGCGTTAAAAATTCTTGCGCCCCAGCTTGCGAGTGATCCCGAATCAAGCCAGCGCTTTGAGCGCGAGGCGATTACGGCGGGCAACCTGCATCATCCCAATATCGTCACCATTTTCGATGTTGGCGAGGCTGAAGGCTTGCCCTACATCGCCATGGAATATATTGCTGGTCGTTCGCTGCAAGCGGTGATCGATGAACAAGGTGCGATGGGCCTTGGCTATGCCGTAGCATTGTTGATGCCAGTGGCCGAGGCGCTGGATTATGCCCATTCGCAACAGGCAGTTCATCGCGATGTCAAACCCCACAATATTTTGCTTAATGCAGATGGTCGGGTTTTGTTGACCGACTTCGGCATTGCTCAAGCTCCTGTTGTCAATGAAAAGCGTCTAACCCGCGCCGGAATGTTTATGGGCACGCCAGAATATATCGCGCCCGAACAAGCTTCGGCGCAGTTGGTTGATGGCCGCTCCGATTTATACTCCTTAGGGATTGTGGCGTTTGAAGTGATCACTGGCCAAGTTCCCTTTACTGGAACGGTTCCAGAGTTGCTGGTTGCTCACACCTATACGCCGCCGCCAGCCATCACGAGCCTTGTGCCTGGTTTGCCAACAGCTTTTGATAAAGTTTTTGAACGAGCGTTGGCCAAACAACCAAGCGAGCGTCCACCCTCGGCAGTCGCGTTTATCGATGCCTTGCGCACGCTCTCCAGCAGGGTTGGAATTACGATTCCAAGCAAGGACGAATTAAAGGGCTTGGCGGTTCCAGCTGGCTCGTCGGCTGGCAAAGCAACGGTGGCGATCAATGCGCTGCCTGCGTTGCAACGCCAAAGCGACCCCAGCGCTCAAACCGATGTTGGGGCGATTCAGCCGCAAGCGCGTCCGGCTACACCCGTGCCGCAACCAGTGCCACGCCCAAGTAATCCTAACCCAACTGCCCGAGTTGCGCCGAGCGCGCAAGAGCCGCAAGCTAAGCCGCAAGCTGCATCATCCCAGCCACGGCCACGCCAAGCAGCGCCAAGCAATAGTAACGCTGCTCGGCCTCGCATGCGCACGCGGCCAGTCTTGCGCACGGCCACAACCAGCGATCCTTTAAAAGTAATTTATCCGGTGGCGATCATTATAACCCTTGCTGTTTTGGGCATCGTTTTTTGGCAACGCATGGGCCAAGGTACGCGTGGCTTGGTTTCGTTGCCAACTGCAACCCAAACCAGCAGCTTATCAGGGCCGTTTGTGCCCGAATCGACGCGGATTCCGACCGCGATTCCCACTAACACGCCTGAGCCAACCCCAACCGATGTGCCAACTGAGGAGCCAAGCGTCACGCCTGAGCCAAGCGCAACCGTGCCTAGCCCAATCCCAACTAGAACGCGGATTCCAACGCGAACAGTGCCGCCAACGCGAACTACAGCGCCACCCACGGTTGTACCATCGGCTACGCTAGTTGTGCCAACTGATGTGCCTGCTACGCCAACTGATGTGCCACCCCCAACCCCAACTAATGGCCCAACCGAGCAGCCAACCCAAGACTTGCCAACCGTGACCAATACCGGAGTTGAGCCGACGGTCGTGTATCCTTTGCCACGGCCTGAGCCGTCGCCAATTTCCTGAGGTTGGCCGATGGGCTTGCGCGATTTACCAGCGGTGCATCGGCTGATTGGTTTGCTTGCAGAAGTCTTCCCCGATGTGCCTGCCCAATGGTTGCTTGAGGCAGCACGAGCCAGCCTTGAGCAGGCCCGTCAAACGTTGCGGGCTGGCAATGCCCAGCCATCAATCGCCCAGATTGTGGCTCATGCTGAGCACTTACTTCGCCAACGCCAACAGCTGCCATTGCGCCCGGTTATCAACGCGACTGGCGTGATTGTGCATACCAATCTTGGGCGGGCGCCACTGAGTGCTGCCGCGCAACAAGCAATCATCAGCGCCAGCGCTGGCTATAGCAACCTCGAATACGATCTGGCACAAGGCGAACGTGGCTCGCGCAATAGCTTGTTGGAGCCGCAACTGCAACGCTTGACTGGGGCTGAAGCGGCGTTGGTGGTTAATAATGCGGCGGCGGCCATGCTGCTTTGTTTGAGTTGTTTTGCCCAAGGCCGCGAGGTGATCGTGAGTCGCGGCCATGCGGTTGAAATTGGCGGTGGCTTTCGGATTCCCGATATTTTGCGCCAAAGTGGCTGCACGTTGGTTGATGTTGGCACGACCAATCGCAGCTATTTGCACGATTACACAGCGGCGATCACCAACCAAACCGCAGTGTTACTCCATGTGCATGCCTCGAATTTTCAAGTGCTTGGCTTTACCCACGAGCCAAGCGTGGCCGAATTGGCCCAAGCCGCCCATGCGCAGCAAAAACTCTTGATTTGCGATCTTGGTAGTGGTGCATTGCTAGATACCCAAGCCTTTGGCTTGGCAGCTGAACCAACTGTTCAGCAACTGATTAACGATCAAGCAGATTTAGTGGTATTTAGCGGCGATAAATTGCTTGGCGGCCCGCAAGCAGGCCTAATTGTGGGCAAACGCAGCCTGATCGATCAATTGCGCAAACATCCCTTGCTGCGAGCACTACGAGTTGATAAATTGACGATTGCCGCCTTGAGCGCAACCCTCATGGCCTATGAAACCCAGCGTGCTAGCCACGAAATACCAATTTGGCGCATGCTTGGCTGTTCGCTTGCTGAACTTGAACAGCGTGCACTCCCGATGCTGGCCGAGTATCCTGCTGCCCAACTTGTGGCAACTCATGCTACCATTGGCGGAGGTTCGCTGCCTGGCTCAAGCCTGCCAAGCCGAGGGCTTGCGCTTGACGGCGCTGCTGAGGCTTTGAGCGCCCACCTTCGTGCCAACGACCCACCCATTGTTGGCCGAATCCATGCGCAGCGCCTAATCCTTGATCTGCGGACTGTGCTACCAGAGCAGGATGCAGTGATCGTGGCGGCGTTAGCAGCCCTCAATTCAGCTTAACCCGTCATAGAGAGGGACGCAATCGATGACTTCTGATCAAGCTGCAACGTTGTTAGAGACAGCGGTGGCGGCGTTATATGCTGGCGACCGACGCAGCGCACGTATTTACCTGACCCAAGTTTTAGCGCTTGAACCCTATCACGAGCAAGCCTTGCTTTGGTTGAGTGGCGCGGTGGAGCTGCCGGCCCAACAAATTGCCTGCTTAGAGCGGGTTTTGGCGATTAATCCCTATAATCATGTGGCGATTCGTGGTTTGGCCCAGTTGCGCGCTAGCGTTGATGCGCCAGTTGTTGCCGAGCCAGAACGCGCGCCTTGGCAGCCGCCCGAGCCATTGAGTTTAAGCCAACTGGCCGAGTTGCCAGTTGCCTGTTATGCCTGCGATGCCCAATTATATGCCAGTGCTACCTTTTGTTGGCGTTGCCATGTGGCAGTGCGCTGCTGTGCCAACTGTGTTTTTCGGCCCTACACCGAATGCAAAGTAGAGCAAGCAATTCAATCGGAGCAAAGCCCCAATTGCTGCCCGTGGTGGCGGCCAATTTAAAGCATGGCTTTTGACTTCTCTGGTTCATAATGCTAGCATGGCGGCTATCTGAAATGATTGTTTATAGCAGCAATGAGGCAGAATGCGATTATCAACCAAAGGTGAATATGGCGTGCGCGCATTATTTGATTTGGCTCAACACTATGGCGAGGGCTTGGTGCAAAGCCACGATATTGCTGAACGCCAAGCAATCTCCGAAAATTATCTCAATCAATTATTAATCGCATTGCGCAAGGCTGGCCTCATTACCAGTGTGCGTGGCCCGCAAGGTGGTCATCAATTGGCGCGACCACCCCAAGCGATTAGCTTGCTTGATGCCATTTTGGTGTTGGAAGGCCCACTCTTGCCAACCCCCGAAGGTGCTAGCCTCGATACCTTCGATGCAGGTTTGCTGGGCGAAGTTTGGGGCGAATTACGCGCCGTGATCGAAGCACATCTTAGCGAAATGACGATTGCTGATCTCTGCCAACGCAAACACCAGCAACTCGATTCACCGATGTATTATATTTAGGGGCCGGTTGGTGGGGATCGGGGGTCGGAAGATTGGTGCAGAACCAGCAATTCTTTGTATTTATTGATGTGCTCAATCATGCGATTGCGCAATAATTCTAGGCTGGACCAAACTAGACATACCAATCCCCAGCCCCCAAACCCCGATCCCCATTTAGTTTTAGGGAGCGTTCATGGCTTCGCCAACATTTGAACAAGTGCAAGCATGGGCTGCGGCTGGCTACACCCAATGTGCAGTCTACCGTGAGTTAGTCGCCGATTTGGAAACGCCAGTTTCGGCCTATTTGAAGGTCGCTCAGGGCCACTATAGTTTCTTGCTTGAAAGTGTTGAGGGTGGCGAGCAAATTGGCCGCTATTCGTTTATTGGTTGCGAGCCGCATTTAATTATTCGTGGTCTCGGCCAACAAAGTATTATCGAAACTGCCAACGGCGAGCGCACCAGCTACGACGATCTGACGACACTTGATCAATTAGAGCGCTTGGTGGTTGGTTCGCAAAAGGCCAACCCCGCGCCGCAACCCGATTTGCCACGCTTTACTGGCGGGGCAGTTGGCTTTTTAGGCTATGAAACGGTGCGGACGTTTGAACGCTTGCCAGCGCCAACCATGCGCCCTTTGCAAATTCCCGATGGCGTGTGGATGGTGGTCAAAACGGTTTTGGCCTTTGACCATGTGCGCCACACAATCAAAATTATGAGCACCCTGGTGTTTGATCCGGCACATGATTTGGCAACCCAATTTGCCGAAGCGAATAGCGCTATCGAAGCCATGACCAAGAAATTGGTGCGCCCATTGGCTCCCGAAGTCTATAGCTCAAGCGCGGCTTCGCCCAGTTTGCCCGAACTGAACGAAGAATTGCAATCCAATCAATCGTTTGGCGAATTTAGCGCAGCAATTGAAAAGGCGCGTGAATATATTCGCGCTGGCGATATTTTTCAAGTAGTGTTATCGCAGCGCTTTCAGCGTGAAACCGATGCTGAGCCATTCGCGGTCTATCGGGCTTTGCGCACGGTCAACCCATCGCCCTACATGTTCTTTTTGAATGTGCCCGATGCGGCGATTATTGGGGCATCGCCTGAAATGTTGGTGCGGGTTGAAGATGGCATTATTGAAACCCACCCGATTGCTGGCACCCGTCGCCGTGGCCGCGATGCAGATGACGAAGCGCGGATGCAGGCCGAATTGTTGGCCGACGAAAAAGAACGCGCCGAGCATTTGATGTTAGTCGATCTTGGGCGCAACGATGTGGGGCGGGTTTCGTTGCCCGGCAGCGTGCACGTGCCCAAATTTATGCAAATTGAAAAATATTCGCATGTGATGCACTTGGTTTCGGTGGTTAAAGGCACGCTCGATACTGCCCGCTACTCGCCGTTGCACGCCTTGCGCGCCTGTTTCCCCGCTGGCACCTTGACTGGCGCGCCCAAAGTGCGGGCCATGGAGATTATCGCCGAGCTAGAAACAAGCCAACGCGGGCCGTATGGCGGTTGTGTTGGCTACGTTTCGTTTGGCGGTTTATCGCTTGACACAGCGATTACTATTCGCACAATGGTGATTAAAGATGGCGTGGCCTATATGCAGGCTGGCGCTGGGATTGTCGCCGATAGTGATGTTAAATTAGAAGATCTCGAAACGCGCAATAAAGCCGGTTCACTCATCCGCGCTTTGCACGTTGCCGAAATGTTGGAGTTGTAATGTTGGGGATCGGGGATTGGTTGTTGGAGGTCGGGTTAATGTCAAAGTCATTTTAGCCAGTTTGGAAATATTGATTTAAGCTATAAATGACTACTTAATATTGAACCCGATCCCCGATCCCCAATCCCCGATCCCTACGAAACTATGGACGCATACCTTGATATTGAAACAACATGGCAACGCACGATTAGCGTGATTGGCATTTACTTGCCGCAGCGAGGCACGATTCAATTGGTCGGCGCTGGGGTTAGTGATGTTAATTTGTACGCGGCGTTGGCAGGGGTCGAGACGATCTTTACCTTTAACGGTGCCAGCTTTGATTTGCCAATTATTTACAAGGCCTTGGGTGCAGATTTGAAACGCGAGTTTGTGCATTGCGATTTGTTGCGCGAATGTCGGCGCCAGAATTTGCGCGGTGGCCTGAAAATTGTTGAACAAAAGATTGGCATTGCGCGTTCTACGCATGGGCTTGATGGCCGCGATGCCTTGCGGCTGTGGCAAGCATATGAAAGCTATAACGATCAAGCAGCGTTAGATTTACTCTTACGCTACAATCGCGACGATATTATTAACTTGCCACGCTTGCGTTGTTATTTACATAAAGTTAAAGAGCCTGATTTGCACCCGCATGTTACGATTTGGCATGCGTCCGAGCAGTCGTTGCTGTCGCCATTGAGCGACGAGGAGCAGTAGTGGGGCGATGAGCGAACAACCACGAATTCTCAATAATCGCTATCAATTAGAGCGAAAATTAGGCCAAGGCGGCATGGCAACGGTGTATCTTGGGCGCGATTTGCGGCTCAATCGACCAGTTGCAATTAAAGTGTTACACGGCCAATATGCCAGTGACGAACAATTTTTACGCCGCTTTAAGCACGAAGCCGATGCCGCCGCTCAGTTGGGTCACCCCAATATTGTGCGGGTTTACGATATTGGAGCCGAGGGCGATTTTCATTATATTGTGATGGAATACGTCCAAGGTACTGACCTCAAAGAGATTATTGAGTTGCAAGCGCCGTTGCCTGTGCCGCGCACGTTGGCGATTGTGCGCCAAATTGCCGAGGCTTTGCAGGCTGCCCACGATAGCGGCTTGGTGCACCGCGATGTTAAACCGCAAAACGTGCTGATCGATTCCAACGATTATGCGCGCTTGAGCGATTTTGGCATCGCTAAAAGCAAGCAATCATCTGCATTAACCGACCCAGGCACGACCTTTGGTACTGCCGATTATTTGGCACCAGAACAGGCGCAAGGCTTGGGTGCAACTCCGCTTTCCGATGTCTATGCCTTGGGCGTATTGACCTACGAGATGTTGACTGGGCGTTTGCCATTCAGCGGCGATTCGCCGTTGGCAGTGGCCTTGCAACATATTCAAGCAACGCCGCCAGCCTTGCGCAATTACAACCCTTCGATTCCGCCGCAGCTTGAGGCAATTGTGCTCCAAGCAATGGCTAAAGATCCTGCCCAGCGGCCTCAATCGGCGCGGGCATTTGCCGAATTACTGCGACTCTATCGCGAGCGCGGCAATCAAGCAACCATGGCGGTTCCGTCGGCAAATGTAGGCCGTTTGCCTACTACCCAAGAGCCTGCTGATGTGCGCCCACCACGCCAACAACCAGCGCCGCAAGCACGTCCGCGCCAAAACTATGCCCCACCATTGGCTGCCCAACAGCCAGTACCAATGAATCCAAGCACTGAAAAACGCCAGTCGTCTGGCTGTGGCTTGTGGGTTGTGGCAATTTTATTGTTGGTCGGGATTGGCGCCTTGGTCTATGTATTGATGTTTACCGATGTGATGGACTCGATAACCCAAGCTTTTGGTGGCAAGCAAGCGACTCAGGTTGTGCCAACCGGCGAGCCAACACCCGCCCCAGAAATGGTCGAAGTGCCACCATTGGTTGGTAAAAGCGAGAGCGAAGTGCTTGAACTGCTCAAATCGCTCGAATTGGGTGAGCAACGCAAAGCGCCACGCAACGATCTTGCACCTGCTGCAACGGTGATTGAGCAAGATATTGCGCCTGGAACCAAAGTTGCCAAAGGCACAGTTATTCCGTTTACCTTAAGTTTAGGCCCGGCCCAAGTCGAAATTGACGATGTGACGCGCCAACAATTTGAGGTTGCTTCGGATACGCTGACCCGCGCTGGCTTTAAGGTGATCCGCAAAGATGCGCCGAATCAGACAATTCCTGCTGGCTTTGTGTTGAGCCAAAATCCCCCAGCCGGGTTGAAATTGGCTCAAGGCAGCGAGATCGAATTGGTCGTTAGCATTGGCGATATGGTGACATTCCCCGATATTATTGGCCGTAAGCGGGCCGATGCTGAGGCGATTTTGGCTGGGCGTAGCGATTTACGTTTGGATATTGTCGATGAGCAAGGCCCAGATTTGATTCCAAATTTCGATAGTTTGGAGCCTAATACGGTGGTCAGTGCAACCGCCAATGGTCAGCCAGTCGAAAATGGCAATTTTATTCCCCGTAATAGTGTGATTGTGATTGGGGTGCGCCGTCCATAGCACGTTTATCCGCAGTTGCGGCCGTCTACGCTACGCCAAAGGAGAATTCCTATGAGTCTTGAACGATTAGCAGCTTTCGAGCGCCTTGCCAACAACGAGCGTTTGACCGACAACTTGACTGATACAACTGCCAAGGCGCTGTTACGTTGGGCTGAGCAGCAACTTCAGGCTGGAGTTGCCGAAGATGCTGTGCTGCAAGCGGCTCACCAAGCCAATCGCGATGATCTTGTTGATGTGAGTGGGGTTTTGGCGGCGGCGAATGCTGCATTAAATAAAGCTCATACGGCAGTAGTTGCCCATATGATGCCTGCGCCTGATCCTGCTGCCCAAGCTGGTCAGGCTGCCGCCAATGCCTTAAATCAATCAGCGGCAACGATTGCCAGCCAAATGAGTAAACTTGGTCAAAGCGTGCTCAATAGCGCTGGTCAAGCTGCCAGCGACCAAAGCACCATTACCAGCAAACTTAATCGCATTGGCGCAACCTTGGGCGCTAATGCCCGCCCGCGTTCGCATCGGATCAAGCGGCGGCGTGGCTGGCGCGGCTAATTTTGAAGTATGAAGTATGAGGGATGAAGGATGACCCAATTAGGCTATCGGCTATCGGCACATGGAGTGGTATTTCAAACGCTCTAATTGCTTAATGCCAATCGCTAATAGCCTTTTCCATCTCCTTCATGGAGAAAACTCCCGATCCCCAACCCCCAACGACCGATCCCCGATCTCTACTGAAAGGCTGATCTATGGCGCGTAGCAAATCAACGACGAAGCTCAAGCCTTGGCAAATTATCCTGATTCTGCTGATTGCAGGATTGGTGTATTGCTACCAAGAGGGCTATTTTGATCGCTGGCTTGGGCGCACCAGCGATCAGCCGACCAGCGTGGCCCAGCCAACCTTTCCCGCTAATCAGCCTGATGCCAATGCTGTGGCGGCGGCGATTGACCCGAATAAAGCTTCTGTGGCTCAAGGCGCGTGGTATCAGGTTTTCTTCACCCGCCCAAGCTACCCAGAAAAAGCTGCTGGGCGCAAAGGTGGGGTTGATGCAGGCATCATTGCCGATATTGATGCTGCCAAAAGTACGATTTATATTGCTTCATTCGATTTTGATTTGGATTTGATGACCAATGCATTGATTCGAGCCAAAAAACGCAAGGTAAAAGTGCAATTGGTCGTTGATGACGAAAACTTGGTTGCTCCAGAAGTTGCTGAAACGACAGGTCGTTTGGAAGCTGCTAAAATTCCGATTACGTGGGATGAACGCTCAGCTTTTATGCACAATAAAATCGTTGTTATCGACGATTCGATTGTCTGGACTGGCTCGATGAATTTAGTTGTGAACGATGTCTATCGCAATAACAATAATATGCTTCGTTCGCGGGTGCCAGAATTGGTTGCCAATTATCGCCAGCGCTTTCTTGATTTGTTTGCAGGCAAAATGGGCGGCAAAGCACCCAAAAACACGCCGCATCCAGTGATTAAACTTGCTGGTGGCGTGCAAATTGAAACCTATTTCTCGCCAGTTGATAAACCACGCGCCAAAATTGTCAACTATATCAAAAACGCCAAACAATCGGTTAATGTGCTGGCATTTTCGTTTACCGACGACGATACCGCCCAAGCGTTGATCAATCGCCATAAAGCAGGCTTAGAGGTTCAAGTGGTGATGGAAGCGCGGAATGCTGATGGCACTGGCTCGGAATTTGGTATTTTGGAAAAAGCAGGCATTCCAATTTTTCGCGACGCTAATTGTTATATTTTACATAATAAAACAATGGTCATTGATGAAAAAATCGTGATTACCGGTTCGTATAATTTTACTGCTGCTGCTGAAAATAATAACGACGAAAATTTATTAATTATCACTGATCCTGATTTGGCGCGGCATTATTTGGCCGAATTCGATCGGTTGTATGCCCAAGCCAAAAATCCTGCTGGTTGTGGCCGTTAGCGAGTATTCATGCGGATTTTACAAGTTATTCAGCGCTATTACCCCTATATTGGTGGGTCGGAGCAGGTTTGCCAAGTGATTGCTGAACGCTTGGCTGCCGAAGGTCATAAGGTCGATGTTTGGACGAGCAATGCCTGGGATCTTGACCATTTTTGGGCCAGCGGGCGGCGCACCATTGATCAGCCAAACGAACAACACAATGGGGTAGCGATTCGACGCTTTCCAGTGGTTCGCGCGCCTGGCCCAGCCTTGGTCTACCCAATTTTGCGCCGTGCAATGTTGGAATTGGGGCGCTTGCCAGCAACCAGCAACCTGTTGATGGCGCTCAGCCAAATCACGCCGCGCTTGCCAGCCTTCAACCGTGCGCTTAGCCAAATGATCGATCAATTCGACTTGGTTCATGCTGCTAATATTACCTTGGATTTTATGCTGATTCCGGCCTTGAAATATGCCAAGCAAGCCAAGGTGCCGTTTGTGCTCTCGCCCTATGTGCATTTAGGCGTGCCAGGCGATCGCTCGTTAGTGCGCTATTACACGATGCCGCATCACGTTAAATTGATGCAACAAGCAGATCGGGTGATTGTGCAAACGCCGCTCGAAGCCGATTATTTGGCCGATTGCGGGATTCCACGGGCAACACTGCGTTGCATTGGTGTGGGTGTTGAGCCAAGCGAATTAGCTGGCGGCGATGCTGAGCGTTTTCGCCAAGAAACAGGGATTCAACAGCCATTTGTGCTGTATATCGGCACGTTGGCCAAAGAAAAAGGCGCATTTGACCTGATTCGCGCGATGGAGCAGCTTTGGGCCAGTGGCCGCGACGAACATTTGGTGATGGTTGGCACGCCGATGGCCCATTTTGAGCAGCTTTGGGAGACGCTCGATCCTGCCAGCAAGCAACGGATTCATGTCTTTGCCCGGGCGCCGCAACAACGCAAACGTGATGCATTAGCGGCGGCAAGCCTGTTTGCCATGCCATCGCGCACCGATTCGTTTGGCATTGTCTACCTTGAGGCGTGGTTGTATCGCTTGCCCGTAATTGGGGCACGGGCTGGCGGCGTTCCGGCGGTGATTCGTGACGGCGAAACCGGCTTATTGGTCGACTATGGCAATGTTGCTCAATTAACCAGCAGCTTAACCAAACTCCTGAACGAGCCAGCCCTTGCCCAGCAGCTTGGCCAACGCGGCTATGCGCAAACCCTAGCCGAGCTAACCTGGGAGCATAAATATGCCCAAATTCGCGCGGTCTACGAAGAATTAATTTAGAACAGAGAGCATAGAACATAGGATGTAGTGGTTATGAATCAGTAGTCAGGATTCAGGGATGAGGTTTAACGCAGAGGCGCAGAGCAAATAATTATGAAGGATGAGGGATGAAGATAGTTTTAACCACGAAGAGCACGAAGAGCACGAATGTTGAGTTTGTTGGAAACTTAGAATGTATTTAATTTCAGAAAACTGCTTAACGGAATCTTAGTGATCTTCGTGCTCTTCGCGGTTGCATGCTTCGTGGCTTTTGGAGATCAAAACTGATCCCCGACAACCGATCCCTAAAAAAGAAAGGCATATCAATGGAACATACAACCGCAACGTTTACTGGGGTGCACAACACCACAATTTTTTATCAAACATGGCGCCCAGCTACGCCTAAGGCAACGGTGGTGGTGGTGCATGGCTATGCAGAGCACAGCGGGCGCTATCGGCATGTGGCCGAGGCTTTAGTTGCTGCCAACTACAGCGTTTGGGCGCTCGATCATCGTGGTCATGGCCAATCGCAAGGCAATCGGGCGACCGTCAAACATTTTGAGGAGTTTGTCAACGATTTGGCGAGTTTTGTGCGTTTGGTGCGCGATAAAGAGCCAAATGGGCCGTTATTTATGCTTGGCCATAGCATGGGTGGCTTGATTAGCACGCTCTATACTTTGGAATATGGCCACAATCTGCATGGCTTGGTACTGACTGGCCCAGCTTTCAAAGTCGATGCTAAAACACCAAAAGCTGTGGTTAAAGTTGGTGCGTTTATTAGCAAATTCCTGCCTCAACTGCCAGTTGCGCCGTTTGATCCCCAATGGAACAGCCGCGATCCGCAGGTTGTCGAGGCCTTCAAAGCAGATGCGTTAAATTATAAAGGTGGGATCAAAGCCCAAATGGGCACAGCGATGATTAACGCAACACGGGTGATCGATCAACGGGCTAGCGAAATTAGCTTGCCAGTGCTGATGTTGCAAGGCTTAGATGATCGTTTGGTTAGCCCTGAGGCGGCAATTCACGCCTTTGGCCTGTTTAAATCGCAGGATAAAACCTTGCACACCTACCCAGGCTTGTATCACGAAGTGCTGAACGAGCCAGAACAAACCACATTAATTCCCTTGATTGTCGAATGGCTTGATGCGCATATTGGCTAAGTTTGGCCATATTTCAAGCCATTCCAAAGTAGCTTTGCGCTGTTGCGAACTAAGCGCTCCGAATCAATTGCGCCTTGTTGCGAGGTAATTTGATCTTGGAGCGCGAGAGTTGCCAAGCCATGCACCGCCGCCCACGCCGTGAATGCTAATTGCCGCAGCTCGCCTGCGCCAATCAGGCCTGCTGCTTGGCCGCGTTGAATTGTGCCTACCAACACCCCAAAGCTGGCTTGGGCTGCCGCATGGGTTGCTGGATAGTGCAAGCGATCAACCCCAGAAACCCCAAACATTACCCGAAATAAGGGCGCATTGTGCAGGGCAAATTGCACATACGCAATCCCACATTGAAAAAATTGCTCGCGTGGATCTGCACTGTGCTGCATCACCTCAGCTTCCACAAAGGCCTTCAATTGCTCAAACCCGGCGCAGGCTAAGGCCGCCACCAAGGCCTCTTTATTGGGGAAATGGCGATAGGCCGCCGCATGGCTTACCCCCGCCTCACGACTAATCGCCCGTAAACTGAGCGTTTCAAAGCCTTGGCTGGTCAGCTGTTGCTTGGCAATGGCCAACAGCGCTTGGCGCAAATCGCCATGATGATAGCGTTCTTCAAGCATTCAATACCTCTATGTTGACAGTGGTAACATTGCTGATTACACTACTTGATAGTGATGTAAACAGCGGTACGTTGACAGTTTTTAGGGGGAACATATGCCAACTCAAACAATCAAACTTCCATGGCAAGCGCGCTTGCTGCGCAATGGGCTTGGCGGCCTGAGCTATGTTGCGCCACAGCTTGCAGGGCGCATGGTGCTTAAGCTTTTTCTCCAACCACGGCGGGCGGCCGCCAACAAAAGCTCCAAATTTCTCCAATCGGCTCAGCGCTTGCAGGTTGAGCATAAGGCGCTACGCTTGCAGGCTTATCGCTGGGGTGTTGGGCCGCGCAAAGCCCTGCTAGTGCATGGCTGGGAGCACGACGCACGGCGCTGGCATGCCTTGGCTCCGCGTTTGGTTGCGCTTGGCTACGAAGTTACCGCAATCGATGGCCCAGCCCACGGTGCTTCCGAAGGCACAACCACCAGCATTCCCGATTTTAGTGCAGCGTTGGCCGCAACCGTGCAGCAACTTGGCCCCTTCGATCTACTTATTGCACACTCGTTTGGGGCAGCTTGTAGCGCATGGATGCTTGGCATGCTGGGCGTTCCACAGCCGCAACGGGTTGTGCTGATGGGCGCGCCGACCAGTGGCGAATATATGACTGGCGCATTTGCCGATGGCTTTGGCCTATCGCAACGCCTAAAACGCTTATTCAACCAAGCCTTACAGCACGAATTTGGCCAGCCAGCAAGCTATTATGCCATGAAATCGATGCCAACCGAGCATTTACCGCCAGCCTTAATTGTGCACGATCGCGATGATCTGCGGGTTGATTTTCGTTATGGTCAAGAATTGCAGCAGCATTGGCCCAACTCAGAACTTTTGGCTACCAGCAAACTAGGACATAGCGGCATCCTGCATTCGACAGAAGTACTAGATAAGATCGTGACCTTTGTGGGAGGCGCAGATCACCCTAGATAGCGGACACTAAAGCGATCAGCAAATACTAAACCGAGGAGGCACGGAATGGGCACAGATGTGTATGTGGATCAGGATGAAACGACCAGTGACCTACAGCAAAAAATCATCGCCTTGCGTGCCCAGATCTCCATTTATGAACAAATTTTGGATACGATTCCAGATTTGATTCTCTACAAAGGCCCTGGCTCGCACATTCGCTACGCCAATCGGGCCTTTCGCGAATATTATGGGATGAATGAGCAGCAGCTGCAAGATGTGATTGATGCTGAATTCAACCAACCAAGCTATACCGAGCAATATGTGCGCGATGATGCTCAGGTTTTTGAAACTGGTGAGCCGTTGCTGATTAGTTCCGAGCCAGTCACGCGGCATAATGGCGAGGTGCATCTTTTTTCGACGACCAAGCATCCAATTCGTAACCAAACAGGCGAAATTATTGGCACGGTTGGCATCTCACATGATCTCAGTAGCGATGTTGCTGCTTCGGCAGCCTTGACAGAAAACGAAGCCCGTTTGCAACGAATTATTCAAAATGTGCCCGGCATGGTTTATCAATTTTTGCTCGAACCAGACCACACCATGCACTTTCCCTTTGTCAGCACTGGTAGCCGCGATATTTATGGCCTTGAGCCAGAAGCGATTATGCGCGATGCTAGCATTGTGACTGAGGCGGTCAATCCAAGCGATCGGGTTCGCTTCCAAGAAGCTATTATGGAATCGGCGCGCACGCTCGAACCATGGCGTTGGGAAGGTCGGGTGTATATCGATGGGCGAGAAAATTGGCTGCAAGGGGCGTCGCGGCCAACTCGCTTGATCAACGGGGCAATTCTGTGGGATGGCTTGTTGCTGAATATTACTGAGCAAAAGCAGGCCGAAGCTTTGTTGGGGCGCTTTGATACGATTTTGAGTTCGACAAACGATATTGTGGCAATTGCTGATCTTGCTGGCAAGATGCAATATCTCAATCCAGCGGCGCGCCGTTTATTAGCCATTGAGCCAACAGATCCCGTCGATCAATTAACTTGGCACGATCTGCACCCAGCCAAAGCCGAGCAGCAATGGCTGGCCAAAACCTTGCAACATGCTCAAGTTCATGGCTCGTGGATGGGCGAGCATGAGCTTAAACCAGCCCATGGTCAACGCTTGCCAGTGATGTATCAAATGCTTTGCCACTATGATGTTGATCAACAGCCAAGCTTCTTTTCGATAATTGCCCACGACATTAGCGACCAAAAACAGGCAGAGGCTGAGCGTCAACGCTTGCACGAAGAAATTATTCGGACCCAACAACAAGCCCTGATTGAACTCTCGACGCCGCTGATTCCAATTGCCGACACGGTGGTGCTGTTGCCCTTAGTTGGCAGCGTGGATACTGCCCGCGCCCAGCAATTTATGGAAACCTTGCTCGAAGGTGTGCATATCAACAAAGCCCAAATTGCCATTGTTGATGTGACTGGCGTTCCAGTGATGGATACTCAAGTGGCGGGCTTATTGATTCGGGCAGCTAACAGCGTTCAACTACTAGGTGCCCGCGTAATTATCACGGGCATTCGGCCTGAATTGGCCCAAACTCTGGTTACTTTGGGGATTGATTTCCGCTCGATTATGACGCATAGTAGCCTGCAACAAGGAATTACCTATGCGATCAATGTGACTCGTGGGCAGCAACTCAATGTGAGGCATCGCGGCAATTGATCGTCAGCTGCTAAGGAGCGATCATGCGCGTACTCCATTCGTTGAGCGACCTCTCGTTGGCGTGGCTGATTGAGCACCTACAGCCGTGGTTGGGCGCTGGCACGATTCGCCATTTTCAGCTGATCGAGGAACATACAGCCAATTCACAAATTGGCCATATTCAATTGCAATTGTTTCGCACGCCGCTCAAAGCGCCACGCCAACTTGTGCTCAAAATTACCCATGATCACCATGGTGCGCATGAAGTCGCAATTTATGAGTATGCGAAAAACAATGATCTGTTGCATTTGCCATTTGTGGCTTGCTATGCTGCTGGCTACGAGGCTGCCTCTGGGGTTGCCAATTGTTTGCTCGCTGATTTGAGCGAAACCCATGAGCCTGCGATTGAGCGTAAAGCCTTAATTGCTGGCGAGAGCGTGCCGAAAGAGCAGCGCCGCTTTATGTGTATTGATGCCTTGGCCCAATTGCATTCCTCGTGGTGGGAAGCAGCACCCCTCGGCCAAGCAGCTTCTGCCTTCGCGCTACGCTGGTGGTATAGCGATGCAATGGCGCATGCTCAGCACGTTCAACGTCGGCAGGACGAATGGCAGCAATTTCTCTCCCGCCATGGCTCAATTCTCAACGGCGCGTTACATGATCGTCTAACTACAACGTTAAATGCCTTGCCAACCCTTTGGCAACGCTGGCTTGAGCCACGAGTTGGCAGTTCTAAGCAATTAACCCTTTCGCAAGGTAATTGCTCCTTCAACCAATTTTTCTGCCCCAAAGACCCGCATGCAGAAGATGCTTATCTGTTGGATTTTGGTGCTGCTTCGGCCAACTTGCCAACCTACGATTTGGTCTATCTGCTGGCCACGTTTTGGAATCCAACTCAACGTGCTTTGGCTGAAGAGCAATTGTTGCGGCGTTATTTGGCAGGCTTGATTGGCGCGGGGATTAATTATTCGTGGCAGCAGCTGTGCAACGATTATCGCTTGATGTTGGCCTATATGCTGTTTGACCCAATTTGGAATGCAGTCGCTGGCGCTGATCAGGCCTATTGGTGGCCGAAACTGCAATGCCTCGCCGCTGCCAATGATGAATGGCAGTGCGAGCAGTTGTGGCAGTAGCCAAGAACAGAGAGCAAAGAGCATAGAACATAGGGGTAAAATCAAAAGTCAGAAGTCAGAAGTCAGAAATCAATAGCCAATAGCCTGATAGTCTCTGCATCGCTGCGTTAAAAATATTCTAGAAAGCTTTTTTAGCCACGAATTGCACGAATTGCACGAAGGCTCTATTTTCGCCACAGATTACACAGATTATGTGGATGATGTTCCAATAAGCAATAGCCTGATCTCTGATCACTGACGTTATGTTCTATGCTCTTTGTTCTCTGTTCTTTTTGGCCATAGATTGCACAGATGTTGAGGATTGGGCTTTGAGCTTTCATCCTTCATCTCTCATGCTTCATAATTTTGCTATGTTCTCTGCTCTTTTTTGCTCTCCGTTCAATAGTTTTGCCAATAAATTTGGCTTCAAGGCTTGTTCAACGTGGTCGGCGAGTCGCTCGAAGGGATCGCTTGCTGGCTGCCCGGCTTGCGCTTGCCAGCCGAGGCTGCCTAACCATGCATAGCGAAAAGCACGGTTGGCAAAAATTCCATGCAAATAACAGCCCCAAATCTTACCATCAGCCCGCATACAGCCATCGGCGTGGTTGGCTCCAGCCACTTCAATCGTTAATGCTGGCTGATCGGCGAGGAGTTCGCTGCGACCTAAGTGAATTTCATAGCCTGTCAGCGGGCAATCCTTGGCCCATGGCAAGTGGCTGGTGGCCTGCACTTGGCGGGTTTGTTTTTCGGCGCTAAACACGGTTGTGATGGGCAATAAGCCTAAGCCTCCCATCGTGCCGCCGTTCCCCTCAAGCGCCTGTGGATCATCAATCTGCTGGCCGAGCAGCTGGTAGCCACCGCAAATGCCGACGATTGGCCCTTGAAATTGTTGAATTGGCTGATCGAAGCCCTGCTCGCTAAGCCATTGGCGAGCGGCAAGCGTGTGCTTGGTGCCAGGCAAAATTAACGCTTGGCAATCGGCTAATTCATGCGGCTGCTTGATATAGCGTACTGCCACGCCATGCTCCTGCGCCAACGGATCAAAATCGTCGAAGTTGGCAATTGCAGGTAGTTGAATGACCCCAATTGTTAATCCCGCCGTGGTAGCCATTTGCGCAGGCCGTTCTAAGGCCACCGCATCTTCTTCGGGCAGGCCAAGCTGCGGCAACCACGGCACAACGCCCAACACTGGCTTGTTACTGCGCTGTTCGAGTATTGCAATGCCATCGGTAAATAAAGCTGGATCGCCGCGAAACCGATTGACAATCAGTCCTGCGATTAATTGGCGTTCCGCTGGCTCAAGCAACATAAGCGTGCCCAGCATGGCCGCAAAAATCCCACCAACATCAATATCGCCAACCAACAAGGTTTGGGCTTGAGCATAGGTTGCGACCCGCATATTGGTGATGTCGTGGGCTTTGAGATTTAGTTCAACTGGGCTGCCAGCGCCTTCAGCAATCACCAAATCATATTCTTGGCGCAAACTATCGAGGCTGCTGCTAACAATATCCCAAAGCATTTGCTTGCGCTGCCAATAATCGATTGCATCAAGGGTGCGCCAAGGTCGGCCTTGCACAATAATTTGGCTGCGGCGCTGGCCTTCTGGCTTGATCAAAATCGGATTCATCTGCACGCTGGGCGCAAGCTTGGCTGCTGCTGCTTGAACGGCAATGCTGCGAGCAATTTCTTCGCCATTGGCTGTGACGGCAGCATTGTTGCTCATATTTTGGGCTTTAAAAGGCGCAACCCGAATACCACGGCGGGCGGCGATGCGACACAACGCACTAACCAAGGTACTTTTGCCAACCGATGAAGCGGTTCCAACAACCATCAAAACTGGGGCGAGCATAAGGTTCTCCAAGCTGCAAGCAAACGCTGATTTTGGTGTGGCTGGCGTGGGGCAATCCGAATGAAGCTGGGCAAGCCAAACGAGCTACAATCGCGCACCAAACAGGCGTGCTGCAATAACGCGCTGCGGGTTTGGGCAGCGTTCTGCACTTCCACCAAGAAAAATGGCAAGCAACTTGGCAAAACCCGCAGCCCGAGTTGGCCTAATTCAACCCGCAGTTGATCGCTCCATGTCCACCATTGGCCCAGATTTTGCGCGAGCCACGTTGGATTTGCCATAATTGCCAAGCCCGCTGCCTGCGCCAAACTATTAACGCTCCACTGTGGCTGCCAGTGCCGCAAGGCAGTGATGATGTTTGGCTCGGCCACGACATAGCCCAAGCGCAAGCCCGCCAAGGCATAGCTTTTGGTCAATGAGTAGAGGTAAATTGTGTAGTGGTTGGGGGCTGGGGACTGGGGGCTGGATAATGATTTCTCAACCCCAATCGCCGATTCCCAATCTCCAATCTCCGTTTCCCGATCCCCAATCCCCGATCCCCGATCCCCAACCACCAAATCGGCATAGGCCAAATCGAGCACCAAATAGCCCTGCACTGCGGCACAGGCTGCTTGGAGTCGCTCAATTGCTTGGGCTGGCAAATAGCTGCCAGTTGGATTATTGGGGTTGCACAGCCAAACCAAGCGTGGACGATATTGGGCAATTAATCGGCAGCAGGCTACAACATCAACCTGAAAGTCAGTTTCAGCGCTTGCTTGATAGCGAATGAGCTGAGCGCCGACCAAACTACTTGCATAGGCATATTCGCCAAAGGTTGGCTCGATCACCACAACATAATCGTTGGCTTGCAGCAACGCACGGGCAATTAAGTGAATTAACTCATTGCTGCCATTGCCAATCAGCAACTGTGCTGGCTCGCAAGCGTGATGGTTGGCAAGTGCTGCCCGCAACGCCAAACATTGGCGATCAGGATAATGGGCCAAATCAACGTTTGCGAGCGTTGCGCGAATAAAATTTGGCGTACCAAGCGGATTAACATTGCTGCTGAAATCGTAGATTTGGCTTGGCGCAAGCCCGTGTTGTTGCAATTCTGCATAATCGATTGCGCCATGAATTGGCTGTTGCATCATTTGGCCCACGCTGGCTGCAATTGGCGAATTTCGATTGGCATGCCTGCGACAACCAAATAAACCTCGTTGGCCGCCGCCGCAATTTGCTGGTTGGCACGGCCAATCAGGTCGCGATAGACGCGGCCCAAGGCATAGGCGGGCACAATGCCCATGCCAACTTCATTGGTCACAACAACTAAATGTAAATCGCGGGCTTGCTGAGCGGCTAACATTGCGGCAATTTCAGTTTGAATCACAGGTTCGGGCTGGGCTTCGTTGGCTAACAACAGGTTGCTCACCAATAAGGTCAGACAATCGAGCAAGACCACGCTGCCACTTGGCAGTTGGCCTAATGCTTGGCTGGCAGCAAGCGGCGCTTCGATAGTTTGCCAATGGCTAGGCCGTTGAGCTTGGTGTAGGCCAATCCGCTGCTGCATTTCGCTATCGCCAGCTTGGGCTGTAGCCAAATAATACACGTGGGCTGCGTGCTGGCTGGCATATTGCTCGGCGCGCCAACTTTTGCCGCTACGTGCGCCGCCAGTAAATAAAACTAAACGAGCCATGATCGTTCCTTAGGTTGTGGTTGAAGCATCACTAACGGCAGGCCATGGCTGGGATGTTCGATCAATTGAACTGGCACATCGTAGGCCGCCTCGATCAATTCGCTGCGCAACACGCTGTTTGGCGGGCCAACTGCTTGCAAACGGCCATGAGCCAAGAGTGCAATCCGGTCGGCGCAAAGGCTGGCTTGATTCAGATCGTGCAAGGTCAAAATCACACAGACCCCATCGCTATGCGCCAGCTCGCTGACCAATTGCATAATTTCAAGTTGATATTTTAAATCAAGATGGGCGGTTGGCTCATCGAGCAACAAGATGCTTGGTTGCTGGGCCAAGGCGCGAGCGATAATCACCCGCCGTTGTTCGCCGCCCGAAAGCTCGGCCAAGCTCTGGCGTCGATACTGGGCCAAATTAAAGCGCTCAAGTAATTGTTCAACGATTGCGCGATCGGCTTTGCTCATCGGCAAGAGCCAACCGCGATGCGGTGTGCGCCCAAGCAGCAGCATTTGCTCAACCGTCAGGTCGCTATTGAGGCCATGGTTTTGGGGTGCAAAGGCAATTTGTTGGGCTGCCAAGCGCTGCTTAATCTGCCACAATGGCTGATTATTCAGCCAAATTTTGCCCAGTTGCGGCTGTTGCAGCCGTGCCAAACAGCGTAATAACGTGCTTTTGCCAGCGCCATTTGGCCCAAGCAAGGCCAGCACTTCGCCTTGGGCAGCATCTAAATCAAGCTGGGCAAAAACCTCACGCGCCCCATAACGACAACTCAGTTGTTCAACCTTGATGATTGGGTTTGACATTGATTGCGGCTTTCTACGAATTTGATCCACGAAGCGCACGAAGGACACGAAGATTAATTTTTTGGCCACGAATTGCCCGAATTGCACGAATGATTCTTTTTTAGCCACAGATTGCACAGATTATGATGATTTGATTCCTACTCTCCCATAGCCTAGAGCCAATAGCCATCTTTCTCTGCGCCGCTGCGTTAAGAATTGATCCACGACGCGCGCGAAGGTTAAGTTTTGATCCACGAAGGACACGAAGAGACACGAATGATTATTTTTGGCCACAGATTGCCCAGATTGACCCAAATTATTATTCCTTTAGCCAATAGCCATATCTTTTCTGCGCCGCTGCGTTAAGCATTGATCCACGAAGCGTGCGAAAGACACGAAGATTAATTTTTTGGCCACAGATTGCCCAGATTATGTTGATTATTGGTCTATCTCTCGTGCTGCCTGATCCCTAAACTTCTGATTTTTGATTTTTGACTTCTGGTTTTCATCCTTCATCCTTCCCCACGTGAGCGCTTGAGCACATACAAAAAGAATGGGCCGCCGAGCATGGCCGTCAAGATGCCGACTGGTAATTCCAACGGCGCGGCGATGGTGCGGGCGGTTGTGTCGGCCAACACCAGCAGCATCGCCCCAATTAGGCCGCTTGCCGGAATCAAACGGGCGTGGTTGGCGCCAAACAGCAAGCGGGCAATGTGCGGCGCAATTAGGCCAATAAAGCCGATAATGCCGCCATTGGCGACGGTTGCGGCAGTGGTGATGCTGGCGGCGGCAATCACGGCGCTCCTACTGCGCCACAGCGATAAGCCTAAACTTTGGGCCACTTCATCGCCACAACTCAGGGCATCGATTCGACGCGCCATCAGCCATAGCCAAGCAATGCCAAGCATTACAAACGGCAAACTGCTGGCTACATTGTTCCAGCTGCGGCCTGATAACCCACCAAGCAACCAGGCAAAAACTTCGTACAACGGCTGTTCGTTCATTAATAACAATAATGACACGGTTGCTGAAAGCATCGTGCTGAGCGCTGCTCCTGCTAAGAGCAAGGCAGTGCGCGGGGCTTGGCCGCCAACTTCGGCAATGCTATACACCACCGCAACCGCCAGCAATGCGCCGATAAAGGCACACAGCGCAATCGCATTAAAACCCAACCATTGCCATTGCACTTGCAAGACAATCGCTAAGGTTGCGCCCAAGGCCGCGCCTCCAGAGGCACCAATCGAGAACGGATCGGCGAGCGGATTTTGAAACAGCCCTTGGAAGGCCGCCCCAGCACTGGCCAACCCAGCGCCGATCAGGGCTGCCAGCAGCATGCGTGCCAGCCGAAAATCCCACACGATCGTCACGGCGGTGCTGTTGGTGCTGGCATGATTGGGTTGAACAATCGCTTGCAGCACCGTACTAGGGCTGAATTTTACTGCCCCAATGCCAAGGCTCACAACCATCATTAATAACAAAAGGCCAAGCATGCCGCCAAAGGCCAGCAGATCGCGCCAATAGGGCTTGGAGAATAAGCGTGCCAAAACCAACCCTTCAAAACTGAATTAAGCAGAGCCATCGCTGACTCTGCTGTGGTAACCAGCATTGCGAAAGAGGCGTTATTTGAACAATTCTGGATACAAGGCTTGGCTGATCGCTTCTAAGGCAGAGGCCAAACGTGGGCCTGGGCGCGAAAGAATATCACCATTCAACATAAAGACCTTGCCATCCCTGACAGCTTTGATTTCGCTCCAACCTGGGCGTTGGGCAAGCAGCTCAGCAGTGAATTTATCGCCGCGTGAGTCAGGCCCAATAATGACCGCTGGTTGGCGATTCAGCACTTCTTCGGCGCTAATTTCTGGATACTCTTCGCTGAGTTCAGCAAAAATATTGCTCCCGCCTGCAAGCTCAATCAGCTGGCCAATGAAGGTTTGCGGGCCAGCAGTCATCAACGGCTCATCGTACACTTCGTAGAACACGCTCAATTTATCGGTTGCGGCAAGCGTGCTGGTTTTCGTAGTTACTGCTTCAATTCGTGCTTGCATAGCAGCCACAACTTGAGCTGCTTCAGTAGGATGATTGGTTGCTTTACCAATCAGATTAATGTTTTCGTAGACTGCCTCAATGGTCTCAGCTTTAATTGCAATCACCGGAATATTGGCTTGGGCAAGGGCATCGATCACTGTTTGTTGGCTTTCGTCGCCCGAAAATACCACATCGGGCTTGAGCGCTACAATCGTTTCGAGGCTGATCGATTTGGCCGAAAAGCCGCCAATTTGATCGATGCTTTTGGCTGCTTCGGGATAGTTGCAATACTTTGTCACGCCAACCAAAGCATCACCCGCGCCAACCGCAAACAGGATTTCGGTGTTCGATGGCGCTAACGAGATGATGCGGCTGGGCGCTGCTTGCAAGGTCACTTCACGGCCAAGGCTATCCTTGATCGTCAAGGGATAGCTGACGCTGCTAGTGCTGCTGACCACAGCGGTTGGGCTGATCGTTGTAGTTGGAGTTAATGCGGCGGTTACGCTGACTGCCGTGGTGGTGGTTGGCGCTACGGCGGCACTAGCGGTTGTTGCAGTTGCTGGCACAGTTGTCGCTGGAATTTGGGTAAGGCTACTTTCGGCAGTGCCACAGGCCACAAGGCTGCTCAACAACAAGAAAACGCTCAAAAATCGGCTAAATCGAACCTTGGTCATTTGAACCTCATTTTTATAAAGGATGAAGTATGAGGGATGAAGGATGAAATTATTACTTCTGCTCCTTCGTGCCCTTCGCGATCTTCGCGGTTATAGCTTTAATCACTAATTCTTAGTTTCAGCTCCCCAGTCCCTATGCTCTCTGTTCTCTGTTCTTTCATACTCCCAACAACTAAGCCTGCCACAACCAGATAGATTACGCGGCGGGCTAGCTGGCGAGCAGTTTGCATCAGGGCTGGGTCGGGCTGGGTTGGGCCGTCGCCAAGCACATAATGCCCAATTTTGATCAGCTGGGTATCCAATGCCCCAGCCATGGCCGCCATTGGCCAACCAGCGTTTGGCGAAGCAGTTTTGCCATGATCGCGCCAAGCCACTTGCCATGTTTGTTGGCGTTGACCATGGGTAACCAACCAAAGCAGGCCTGCCGTCAAGCGCGCCGGAATCAGATTCAGTGCATCATCGCAACGGGCGGCAACTTTGCCGAGATATTCAAAGCGCTGATTGCGATAGCCCCACATCGCATCGAAGGTATTGCTCATGCGATAGGCCGCCAAGCCCGGCAAGCCTGCTGCCAAATACCAAAACAAGGGCGCAATCACGCTATCTGAGAGATTTTCGGCCAGCGATTCAATTGCAGCGGCGGCAACCTCGCTTGAGCTTAGCTCCGCCGTATCGCGACTGACCAAATGCCAGCTTAATAAGCGCCGCGCTTCAGCCAAATCATCGGCTACCAATGCGGTTTGCACCTCGCCAACTGCCTGATCGAGCGCTCGATAGGCCAACAAACTTTGGGCAACCAAAGCTTGAGCCAATGGATGTTTGGGAATTCGGGCAGCCAAGCCTGCGCTCAAGCCCAAGCCCGCGCCGAGCCAGATTGCACCCCAAGCCAAACGCGCCGCATTGTTGTTTGGCGCGAAACGCTCACCCTGCTTGATCCATTTGCCCATCCAGACCACGGGATGGATGTGGTTGGGCAACTCTGGTAGCAGCGCATCGCAAGCCAAGGCGATTAAAGCACTTAATGCCCGTTTAGCCATTGTTTGCTCGCTGGGCGAAAATAAACAGGCCATTGCTGCCATCGCCATACGCTCGATTTTGGTCTAAGCGATGCCACGCGCTGACCAAACGCAAGCCAGCATTGCCAAGCAAGCGCTGCAATTCAGGCAAATAATAATGGCGACGGGTCAATTCGTAGCTCGTGCGCTGGCCTGCATTCAGCATCGTCAAACGATCGGTGCAGGTCATGGCGCTGCGATTAGGAATCACTTCGTATAACTCCAAGCCTTGTTCAGTTTCAGCCCAGCGTTGGCTAGCTTCAGGCAGCGCAAACGGCCAATCGTTGATGCCGAAAATCAGCCAGCCGTTTGGTTGCAGCAAATTGGCTAAATGCTGCAAGCTTTGGGCATCGGCGGCCTCGCTGGGGTAGCCACAACAGCTACGGTCGTACAACGAAAAAATCGCATCAAACGGCTGATCGTTAATTTCGATAAAATCTTGTTGGCGAAATTGGCAGGTTTGGCCGCGTTGCAGAGCAAAGGCTTGGGCCGCTTGCAGCAATTCTGGCGCAATGTCGATGCTCACAACATGCTCAAAGCCCCGTTCTGCCAAGGCCACGCTATGCCGACCCCAGCCGCAACCAATTTCCAAAATGCTGGCGTTTGGCTCAAGCCCAATTTGGCCGAGCACAAAATCGAGATCGTACTGGGCGGCAGCATAATCTGCTTGTTGACGTTCGGAGCTGAGCGTGGCAAATTGGCGCGGCGCAAAATAGCGATACCAATCGTTGTTGTTCATAGCTGACCTCGTTGTTGTAAATTGCTCAAACCCAACGATTGGGCAGCTTTGAGCAGATCGATATCGTGTTGTTCAGGGTCGTGCCATAAATCGCGATCGATCGCTTCGAGCAGGCGTTCAGCAATCGCTTGCCAAGCCCAAGGGTTGCTATCGGCAAAAAATTGCTGCATCTCCTCATCGCGCAAATAGTGCTCAGCAATCGAGTGATACATCCAATCATCAACAACTTGGGCGGTAGCATCGTAACCAAAGAGATAATCGACGGTGGCGGCTAGCTCCAACGCGCCTTTGTAGCCATGGCGGCGCATGCTTTCGATCCATTTGGGATTGACCACCCGACTGCGAAATACCCGCCGCGCTTCTTCGCGCAGATCGCGGGTTTGCGGGCGTTGCGGGTTGCTTGAATCGCCAAAGTAGCGGCGTGGGTTGCGTCCAGTCAAAGCGCGAATCGTAGCGATCATGCCGCCGTGATATTGCATGTAGTCGTCGCTATCAAAAATATCGTGTTCGCGATTATCTTGGTTTTTGGTAGCAATTTGAACTTCACTCAAGGCTGTGCCAAAGGCATTGGCGGCCTCAATCCCATATTCATCGCTGGTGTAGGCATAGCCGCCCCAAGCGATGTAGGCTCGGGCAAAATCTGCGTCATCTTGCCAATTTTGGCTATCAATCAAAGGCAAAATGCCTGCGCCATAACTACCTGGCTTGCAGCCCCAAACCCGATAACGCGCTTGTTGTTGGGCAATTTCAGGCGCTAGCCCAATTTTGATCAGCTGTTCGGTGGCGGCAAAGGCTTGTTGCCGAGCAAAATTTTGATCAAGTGGTTCGTCAAGTTCAATCACGGTTTGGGCAGCTTGATCCAGCAAACTAACCAAATGCGGGAAGGCATCGCGAAAGAAGCCGCTAATTCGACACACCACATTAATCCGTGGGCGGCCAAGTTCGGCCAACGGAATCACTGCAACGCCCGTGATGCGGCGATTTTCTGCCTGCCAGACTGGCCGCACGCCCAACAAGGCCAGCACTTGAGCAATATCATCGCCATACGTGCGCATCGCGCTAGTGCCCCAAATGCTGATGCCAACGCTGCGTGGGTAGCTACCCTCTTCACGTTGATAGCGCCGAATCAGATCATCGGCCAAGTGTTGGCCAACTTGCCACGCCGCCGCGCTGGGCAACGAGCGCGGATCAACCGCATAAAAATTACGGCCCGTCGGCAATACATGGGCCATTCCGCGCGTTGGTGCGCCGCTTGGCCCTGCTGGAATGTAGCCGCCATTTAATGCATGCAGCAAACTGGCAATTTCGGCGCGCGCACTTTCGTGCAAATTGGGAATTAATTGGGTGGCGATAAATTCCAATGGCGCGACCAGCGTTTGATCCCACGCTGATGCACTTGGCAACAAGCTCGTTTGCAAGACGGCTAGAATGGCATCAATCTGCCAGTTTTGGTGTTCTAAATTTTGCAAGATTGTTTTGCAATGCTGTTCGAGCCATGCCGCCACATCGCCGTTGCTGTAGAGGGTTTGTTCGCCTAATTGCAACGGCTGAGCTAAGCGTTCGCCCAAATTGGCTTGCAAAGTATTCCAATCCAAGCCATAGAGCTTGCCAACCGCCACGGGTAAACTTGGCACCTCAAGATTGGGCAATTTGGTCAGGTGAAAGAGCAATTCTGGCAGTTGGTCGCCCTCGGCCAGAGTGCCTAAAATATGCAAGCCATCGCGAATTTGTGCTCCGGTCAGCTCGCACAAATAGCCTTCAATATCTTCGAGCAAGTGAGCAACTTGGCGACCTTCCATCTCTGCAAAGGCGGTTGGTGTGCCATCGTCAAGGAACGAGCCATCCCAATCGTGGGTGTGGTCGCCGTGATTGGCCTTGAGAATAAATTGCAAATCATCACTAAGATTGCTAGTTTGCAGCAGGTTCCAAATTTGGCGCTGCAACAAGGGCAATTTATTGGGGTCGAGTTGCTCAACTTGATAATATTCATTGACCAACTGCGCCAATTCGGCCAACTGGCCATAGGCTCCCGCGCTGGTCATCGGTGGAGTCATATGGTCGATAATTACGGCGTGGCTGCGGCGTTTGGCCTGATTGCCCTCGCCTGGATCGTTGATAATAAACGGATAAATCACTGGCAAATCAGCAATTAATGCATCGGGGAAGCACTCGCGACTAAGGCCAACGCTCTTGCCCGGTAGCCATTCGAGCGTGCCGTGTTTGCCCATATGCACCAAGGCATCGGCCTGCCAACCATCGCGCAGCCAGCGGTAGAGCGCATAATAGCTGTGCGGCGGCGGCAAATCGGGCATGTGGTAAATTGCGTTGGGGTCCATGCCATAGCCACGCGGCGGCTGCAAAGCCACAAACACATTGCCAAACTCTAAGCCCGCCAAAGCTAAACCATGCTCGCTCAAATAGGCTGTGCCTGGCGCTTCGCCCCATTGTTTGATCATGCTGGCTTGTAAATTGGCGGGCAATTCTGCAAACCATTGTTGATATTGATCGACTGGCACATGCACCGCTTGATTTAATTGCTGCTCGGTCAGCCAAGTTTCATCATACGAACAGCGATCGATCAAATCAAGCAACAATTGGTCGCTGCTTGCTGGCAAATTGCCAACCTGATAGCCCTCTGCTTGCATGGCGTGGAGCAAGGTCAATAATGAGGCTGGGGCATCCAAGCCAACCGCGTTGCCAACTCGCGAGGCCTTGGCGCTGCTGTTGGTAAACACAAAAGCGATCCGTTTTTCGGCATTTGGTTTGTGGCGCAAATTGACTAAGCGCCGCGTAATCCCCACCACCCGCTCAACCCGTTCGTGATCTGGCACGTAGCGCACAATACCAGAATTGGGGTCTTGCTCCTTGAACGAGATTGGCACGGTGATAATCCGGCCATCAAATTCAGGAATCGCCACATTAATTGCCGTATCCAACGAGCTTAATCCACGGCCTGCTCGTTGCCATTGCTCACGCGAGCGGCCACTAGCAATCGCTTGGATAATTGGCACATTCAGCTGTTGCAGCATATCGATTTCCCAGCCTGCGAGGGTTGGGCCTTCGGTATTGACATTGCCCAAAGCAAACGACAAACTGCAAATCAAGGCATCGATCGGCCCTTCAGCTTGCAAACACTCTAAGGCAGCGGGCAGATTGTTGGTTCCGCCTTCCTTGAGCGAGTGGCTATAAACCGCCCGTGGTTGCATGCCCTGGGCATCGATTGCCTGACAAATTGCATCAACAAACTCGGTATTGCCGCTGAGCATATGCGCTCGATAGAACAGCACGCCCACAGTTGGCTTGGTGGGCTGAACACTGGTGTGGCATTGCGAGCCAGTGCAGCCTTCGCAGCGATTGAGCGCTGGCGTGTAGCTGCCATGACGTGGTAACTCTCGCGGCGCGTCGTAGCCCCAACCTGTCAGCAATAAGTGGTCGCTCAAGCAAGCCAAAGCATTGACCACATTGTCCAAGCCGCCTTGCATAAAATAGCTGCTGATCAGGTGCGCCAGCGGCACGCCAACATTTGAAAGTGCCATCAACTCTGGGTCAAGCGCCTCGAACCCAGGCAAATACAGCACAAAACCATTGGTTTGTTGTGTCCATTGTTGCAAGCGCTCGATGCCATGCTCAAAGCCACGGCTCCCAGAAATTAAGCGCACAACCACAATTTCTGCCTGTGGTAACAACCGATCAAGCAAACTATCAAGCGCGTTTTGATCTTCGGCCTCGCCCACGTTGGCGGTTTGGAGGCTAGTAAAATCGCTTGGCAATTGGCGACGTGCCTGCTCAATCAGCAGAATATCGGTATCAGCTTGAGTCAAAAATACGATGCCATTGCCAAGGCTGGGCTGGCTGGCTGGCAAGGCTGGCACTTGGCTGATTGCGGCTGGTGCTTGGCCATCCCATTTGAAGCCATTAAAAACATGCGGCTTGAGCTTGGCTGGCGCAGGCAGTACTTGATCGGCCTGAATCATGGCTTCGATGTAGTCGTAGAGCGCCACAACCAACTCTGGCTGGTTAAGCGAATGAAACCAAATCGGCTGGCCATCGAACATCAACATTGCCACGTTGGCCAATGGGCATGGCCCCAAACAGCCACCCATATTCAGGTGCACAAGGTTACGTAGTTTGCGGCTTTCCCATTCGTGCTGATGAATTTCGGGCCAAACCGGGGCAAAGCCACGTTCGGTAATCCCGCAGCAGCAGCCATGAGCGCAGATAAACAACATGCCGCGTTTATAGCCAGCGTTGACCATGCGCCCATCGATGCGCTCGACCATATTGCGTTGCAAACGTTCAGTCATTAGAAGTCAATCCCGATCTGGGCACGAATGCCTTGGGTTGTAAACGGATGTTTGATCTCGCGCATCTCGGTCACGAGGTCGGCGTGCTCAATCAGGGCGGCTGGGGCATCGCGGCCCGTAATAATCACATGCAGCAATTCGGGCTTGTTGGCCGCCAACCAAGCCACAACCTCGTTGACATCAAGCCAACCAAAGGCCAACACATAGGTAAATTCATCGAGAATGACGATCTGATATTGATTCGAGCTAATCGCAGTTTTGGCCAGTTCCCAGCCATGCAAGGCTTTGGCTTTGGTCGTATCAAGATCTTTCGATGTCCAAGTAAAGCCATCGCCAGTGCCACCAAACTCAATCTCCATCTTGGCGGCTGCCCGCGATTCGCCAAACTTGGCATTTTCGTGTTTGAGAAATTGAATCACGCGCACCTTGAGATCGCGACCCCACGCGCGGGTCATCACGCCCAAAGCAGCCGAGGTTTTGCCCTTGCCATTGCCTGTATTGACAATCACCAAGCCTTTTTTGCCCTTGCGCAATTTGCGCACTTGCTCGCGATAGCGCTGTTTTTCCTCGGTCGAATGCAGTTGGGTGCCAGCAACAACGATTGGCTCCAATTGCTCAACTGCATCATCGTGTTGCAATTCAATTGGATTAAATTCTTGATCGCCACGCACTGCCGGAGCGTATTTTGGCTCTTGGCCCGCTGGATACAGCCGATGAAATATCGCTGCTTCAACTGGCTCGCCATTGATCAGATGCTCTTGAACGATTTGTTCAACTAATTCTTCATCAAGCTGGTGATACCAAATGCCTTCGGGATAGACCACCGCAATCGGGCCGCGCTGGCAGACGCCCAAACAGCTGACGGTCGAGCATTTAACCCGTTCAGGATTGCGCAATTTGCGCCGATCGCCGAGTTGTTCAAGCGTGTGTTGGGCCAACGCCGCGCCATCAGCATCGCCGTTGCATTGATCACCAGTGCAAATAAATAAATGGCGGCCATAGGCACGCATTGTCAGTGGGGAATCGCTCATGCTGGCTCCGTTGGACGACACACCAGCATGCAAACAGCCAAGAAAAAACCTCTTCGGCTCATGCCAAAGAGGAAAAGAGGCGCTAAACCCAGCAGGGTCTAGCAACTCCTTCCCTGATCCGCGAGGGAAATGTTGGAGTGTCGATGAGTTCGTGGCGGGTTATCGGGCTTGAAGCAAAGCTTCCTACCGTTGCGGGACAGCGCCAGACTTAGACTGGCTTCCCCCATTGCGCGTGTGTCATCCGGGACAGCAACGCACCACAAACAAACTTGTAAATTGCAGTCGTGATTATACGGGCAACCCCTAGTTAAAGTCAAAAGGCCAATGAAAGGATGAAGGATGAAGGATGAGGGATGAAAGGCCAAGTCAGAAGTCAGAAGGCAGAAATCAAAAGTCAAAATGCAGCGGCACAGAGAACTTTGGCTATGGGCTGTTGGCTTTGGGCTAGCAAGAAGATAATCATAAAAATCTGTGGAATCTGTGGCTAAAAACGTTCTTCGTGTGCTTCGTGGATCAATTGCTTAACGCAGAGGAGCAGAGAAAAAGAAAGTATGCGGGATGAAAGCAAAAGTCAAAAGTCAAAAGTCAGAAAGCAAAAATATTTAATGCAGCGGCGCAGAGCGATGAAAGGATGAAGGATGAAAATGTTAACCGCGAAGAGCGCGAAGGACACGAAGTTACATTGGATGAATGTCTGAATTGCGTTCAAATCCTATAGAATTCAGAACCCAGCATTCGTGCGCTTCGTGTCCTTCGTGGTTACAAATAACTAATCGACTGACCCCTCGTTCTCAATCGACTAAAAAGCGTTCGATGACTTGATTGCCGACCATGCGCCCGCGCGGCGTAAAGCGAATGGCATTTGCAGTTTGTTCGAGCATGCCTTGTTCAACTAATTTATCAATTACTGGTTGATACTGCTCAAGCAAATCGTGGCCGGTGCGTTGCTGAAAATGGGCAAAGCCTAAGCCACAATTGAGCCGCAAGCCCATCATAATCGTTTCAAAATTACGGTCGGTTGGCTCGCTTGCTTGGGCATCAACCAATGGTGCTTGGCCGCGTTCAACCTGCTGAGCGAATGGTTCCAACACCCGTTGATCAACCCAGCGCCAGCCGCGCCAATGGCTATGTGCGCCAGCGCCAACGCCCAAGTAATCGGCATTGAGCCAATAGGCGACGTTGTGGCGCGAAGCATAGGCTGGCAAGCGTTCGCTGGGGTTGAAATGTGGGCTTTTGGTTTTGGCCCAATTAGAAATCTCATAATGGCCATAGCCTGCTGCACCCAAAATCTCCATCGCTACCTCATACATCTCGCCAGTTGCATCATCGTTGGGGATGCTCACGCGGCCAGCGGTCACTTGCGCTGCCAGTGGCGTGCTTGGCTCGACAATCAGCGAATAGAGGGCAAAATGTTCGGTATCCCAGCTGACAATTTCTTTGAGCATCGAGCGCCATTGGGCAATATCTTGGCCCGGCAAGCCAAACATAAAATCAAGATTGATATTGTCAAAGCCAACTTTTCGTGCTGCCTGATACGAAGTAAAGGCCTCGCTTGCAGTATGAATCCGGCCCAATACCCGTAAAGTTGGGTCATGCAGGGTTTGGACGCCCATGCTTAGGCGATTGATGCCCATTGAACGCATAGCCCGCAAATACTCATGATCAAGCACCGTGCCTGGGTTGGCCTCACTGGTCACTTCTGCTTGCGCAAGCGGAATAATTCGCCCAACGGTTTGCATCAGTTGTTCAAGCAAGGGCAAGGGGAGTGCGGTTGGCGTGCCGCCACCCAAAAAGACGGTGGCTGGTAAATCGGCCTGCTGCAACGGCCCTGTGAGATCCTGCAGCTCATAGCTGGCCCACGGAATTGTTTGGGTTGCTGTTTTTGGCCAACTTGGGTCAACGCTCGTTTCGCCGCTGGCCATGCGTTCGAGATGCAAGCACAGCGCATCAACATAACGCTGCATAAAATCTTCGCGGTTGGCAAAGGTATTGAAATCGCAATAGGCACAACGGGTTTGGCAAAATGGGATATGAATGTAGAGATGTTTTAAATCGTGTGTTGTCATGGCACTATTGTAGTGCGATTTGAGCCTTTGCGCCATGAAGCAGCAGTTTGATCCACGAAGTGCACGAAGCTTGAAACCGCGAAGAGCACGAAGAGCACGAAGGGGAATGAGGCTATTGGCTATAGGCGTTGAGCTATCGGAACAATTGTTGCCATTTCAACAAATCTCCCATAGCCAAAAGCCATCAGCCTATAGCCCAATCCCTATGTTCTATGTTCTTTGCTCTATGTTCTCCTGCGTTCTATTTACTGCTACAATGGGGCCGATGCGCGAGCTAGCTATGGTGCGCGAGGTTTATGGTGCGGCGCTTAATTAAACGTAGCTTAGTTGCCCGCTTAGTGGCAATGTTTTGTTTGGTAGCTACACTCGCTGTAAGTCTCTTAGGCTTGACGGCCTATTGGCTTGGCCGCCGCGTTATCGAGCAATCGGTAATTGAACGGCTGAGCATTGCCACCTCGCTCAAAGAACAAGAAATCGAGCGCTGGGTCGACGATCAGCGCAAAGAGGTGCAGTTGTTGGCGGGCTTGCCTTTGGTGCGCAGCAACGCAAGCATGCTTGCCAACGCCAAGCTGGTCAGCCCCGAAGCCAATAGCGCCTACGATACGCTTTCGACCTACCTGCGCTCAGTGGTGAAAAATCAAACCAAATTCGACGAGATTTTTGTGCTCAATCAAGTTGGGCGAGTCATTTTCTCAACTGATCCGCTCCACGAAGGTACGATTATTACTGGCCTTCAATATACCAGTGTCGCCCAATTTGGCTTATACATTGAAAATATCTACCCCAACGATGCAGATATTCCCACGATGACGATTGCTAGCCCGCTCTTTGACCGCGATAACAATGTCTATGCAATTTTGGCTGCGAACGTGAATTTATCGCGGCTTGATGATATTTTAGTTCAACGGGTTGGCTTAGGCCGTAGCAGCGAAACCTATTTGGTCGATAGCAAGCAACGCTTTGTTTCAAGTAAACGCTTTGGCCGACCTGGCATGCCAATCGTCGTCGATTCATATGGCATTCAGCAGGCGCTGGCGCGCCAAAATGGCGTTGCCAAATATCAAAACTACGCTGGCGAAGCAGTGGTTGGGGTCTACCATTGGCTCGAAGGCCGCGATCTGATTTTGTTGAGCGAAGTTACTCAAGCTGAGGCCTTTGCTCCTGCCCGCGAACTCAGTATTGTAATTGTTACAATTGGCCTGGTTTTAGAGGGCTTGGCGCTGTTGGCGGTGTTTGCCTTGATGCGGCAGGTCGTTGTGCCTGTGGCCCAATTAACCGAAGCTGCGGTTCAAGTTGCCGAAGGTAATTTGCAACAAGCAGATTTGCCCGCGCGTGATGATGAATTGGGCTTGTTAATTCGCAGTTTTACTCGGATGACCAAGCAGCTGCGTGCTAACCGTGAGCAACTCGAAGACCAAGTTGCGTTGCGCACCAACGAATTGCGCCTAGCCTATCAACAATTGGTGCAACTCACTGATCAACTCCAAGAGAAGAATGATTATTTGCAGCAAGGGCTTAAACTCGCCCACGATATTCAAATTGGCTTGCTCTCGCAGCGTCCGCCGTGGAACCCCGATATTTTGCGTGCTAATGCCTATTCGTTGCCATCAGCAGAAGTTGGCGGTGATTTCTATAGCTTTGTCGATCTTGGCAATGGTCGGGTTGGCATGGCGATTGGCGATATTTCGGGCAAGGGTGTTGGTGCAGCCTTGATGATGGCGCTGGTTTCAAGCACCTTGGAAGAACGCGCTCGCGAAGGCAGTTCACCAGCTGTTTTGCTGCAAACCCTCAACACATTGTTGATCGAACGGCTCAAAGCTAATCGCATGAATGCTGCGGTGCTATATGCGGTTTATGATCAAGCCAATGCACGCTTGGAGATTGCCAATGCTGGCATGGTTATGCCTTACTTACTCCGCGCTGGGTTGCTTGAGGAAATTGAGGTTGTTGGCTTGCCCATTGGCTCGCGCCCCGATGTTCGTTATCACGAAATAAGCATTCAGCTCAAACCTGATGATCATGTGGTTTTTGTGAGCGATGGCGTGGTCGAAGCCCGCAACCCCACTAACCAAATGCTCGGCTTCGAGTTGCTCACAACGATGTTGGCTGGCTATCGCCACTGGCCAGCTATCGAGCCATATCACGAGCATTTATTCAAACAAATTAGCAATTTTATGGCTGAACGCACGCCCGTCGATGATATTACAATTTTGTGGCTGCAAAGGTAGGGATTGGGGATCGGTTGTTGGGGGGCAGAGATCAGGAGTTTGCTGATCGAAACCGCGAAGCACGCGAAGATCGCGAAGATTGATCCACGAAGCGCACAAAGGACACGAAGGTTAAGTTTTTTGGCTTAGATTCATAGTCCCAAAAGCCCATAGCCCGTAGCCATGTATCCTCTGCGTTAACCATCATGCTCCACGTCGATTGAAACCACAAAGAATGCAAAGGTGGGAAATTTCTCAAACACATAACAATCCACAACATAAACATTAGGGGGTGCTGGGGGATGAAAACCCCCGGCGTTTCCCTCCGGTGGAGGGACGGAAGGGTGGCGAAACGCTGATTGGGGATCGGTTGTTGGGGGTCAGAGATCAGGAGTTTGCTGATCGAAACCACGAAGATCGCGAAGATCGCGAAGGTCGATCCACGAAGAGCACGAAGAACGTTTTTTCGCCACAGATTCCACAGATTCGCTTGATTCTATTCCAATAGCCAAGAGCCTATAGCCTGATCCTCAGCCCCCGACCCCTGATCCCCAAATGCTATGCTCTATGTTCTTCTTTTTTGACTTCATCCCTCATAATTCATCCTTCATTCTTATGAAATAAGCCTTAGGCCACATGCACAATCGGCGTTTTTTCGGTAAACTGCACATATGTTTTGTTGTAGGAGGAAGCCCATGCTGAAAACCCAAGCCTATGCTGCATTTAATCACGTTGCGCCGTTTGCCCCCTTCGAATTCGAGCGCCGCGATTTAACGCCTACTGATGTTCAAATTGAGATTTTATACTGTGGCATTTGCCATTCTGATTTGCATCAAGCACGTAGCGAATGGGATGGCACCGTCTACCCAATTGTGCCTGGCCACGAAATTGTTGGCCGCGTGCTGGCCGTTGGCTCAGAGGTACGCAAATTTCAGGTTGGCGATACGGTTGGCGTAGGCTGTATGGTCGATTCATGTGGCCAATGTGCCGATTGCCACGATCAGCAAGAGCAATTTTGCCCCAAAACCACTTATACCTACAATAGTCCAGATGCGCACACTGGCGGCGTGACCTATGGCGGCTATTCAAGCCAGATTGTGGTTACTGAGAATTTTGTGTTGCGCATCGCCGATCATTTGGATTTGGCTCGGGTTGCCCCATTGCTCTGCGCTGGCATCACCACCTACTCGCCATTGCGCCATTGGAATGTGCAGCCAGGCCAGAAAGTTGGCGTAGTTGGCTTAGGCGGCCTTGGCCATATCGGGGTCAAAATTGCCAAAGCTATGGGTGCTGAAGTCGTGCTCTTCACCACTTCGGCGCATAAAGCTGCCGATGCTGAGCGCCTAGGCGCGACGGTGGTTATCTCCAAAGATCCTGCTGCGATGCGCAGCCAACGCAATAGCTTTGATTTTATCCTCAATACCGTCTCAGCTTCACATAATCTTGATGATTATTTGAACCTTTTGAAACGCGATGGGACGCTTTGCCTCGTGGGCGTTCCCGAAAATCCCCATCCAACCCCGAGCTATCCCAACCTGATTTTTCGCCGCCGTCAGTTATCTGGCTCATTGATCGGTGGGATCGCTGAAACCCAAGAGATGCTTGATTTTTGTGCTGAACACAATATTTTGGCCGATATCGAGCTGATTGGCGTGCAACAGATCGACCAAGCCTACGACCGCATGCTCAAAAGTGATGTCAAATATCGCTTTGTGATCGACCTCGCTAGCTTGAAAGCAGAATAAGCAGTTGCTTGTTGCCAACAGTTGCAAATACACTGCGGCTGTTGGCGCTTGGATTAAGGATGATTCATGACACCCACTATTTCGCTTGATCAAGCCCGGGCAATTGCGATTGCCGCCCAAGGCTTAGATCGCCGCCCAAGCGTTGTTGATCAAGCAACCTTGCACCAAACCATCAAGCGCATGCAAATAGTCCAAATCGATACGATCAATGTTGTGGCGCGTGCGCCCTATTTTGTGCTCTGGAGCCGTTTGGGCAATTATGATCCAGACTGGTTTGATCAGTTGCAGTTTCCGGCAGGCCAATTATTTGAATATTGGGCCCATGCAGCCTCATTCTTGCCGATCGAATTATTTCCTTTGCTGCGTCCGGCGATGTTGCGCTATACCACCCACGGCTGGCCCAAGGCGCGGCAATGGCTTGAAGAACATAAAGAGGTTGTTGATCATGTGCTTGCGACGATTCGTGAGCGTGGCCCATTGCGCTCGGCGCATTTTGAAGCGCCTGTTGATCACGCTGGCGGCGGCTGGTGGAATTGGAAGCCTGCCAAATCGGCGCTCGACTTGTTGTGGAGCATGGGCGAGTTAATGATTATCCGCCGCGAAAAATTCCAGCGCGTTTATGAGCTGACCGAGCGGGTTATGCCCAATTGGGATGATCGCGACACCCCGAGCTTCGAGGATGCAGCCGAGCAGCTCAGCGAGCGCGGCTTGCGCGCAATGGGCATTGCCAGCGAGCGCCATCTGCCCGATTACTTTCGCCAACGCCGCCCAGGCATCAAGGAACGTCTGCAAACATGGGCCGCCGAAGGCAAAGCAATCGAGGTCAACGTCGAAGGTTGGAGTGCGCCAGCCTATATCCATCATGATCAGCGCCATTTGCTGGAGCAAACGCCAACCCCAAGCCTCACCACCATGCTTTCGCCCTTCGATAACCTAATTTGGGATCGCCAGCGCACCATGGATTTTTGGCAGTTTGATTATAAAATCGAATGCTATACCCCAGCACCCAAGCGCCGTTATGGCTACTTCACCTTGCCAATTCTCTGGAAGGATCGAGTGATTGGGCGGATTGATGCCAAGGCTGAACGTAGTGCAGACATTTTTCGCGTCCATGCTTTGCATTTGGAGCCAAACATCACACCAAGCCCAGCCTTGTATGACGATTTGGCCGTGATGCTGCGCGATTGTGCCAACTGGCATCGCACGCCAACGATCAGCATCACCATGAGCGACCCGCCGCAGGTTGCCGCCGAAGTTCAAGCGCGAATTAGCTAGGCCACGCTGTGGCATTTTTTGGATTTTATTGACATAATTAAATTTGTGATTTAGTTTTACGCTTATTTGCTTCCATTTGGCAGTACCCGACCGTTGGGCAGAATATAGGGCGTAGGAATTGAAGGATCAAGCGTTTCGATCATAGGAGACATAGGGATTGGTTCATGGATGGGATTGGTATAGAGTGCATACTCATGATTGGTGAGCGAAAGATACTGCCGCATCTCTATGTCATTAATCCACGTCGCACTTGATTGGCCATTCAGCACAATCATAATTTTGTTATCGGGTTGCAAGCGGCTACGATCAACCGAGAGATCAACAATGAATGGTACATTCGGTACAATCGCCGTTGTGGCAAGCGGTTGCAATTGGGTATCAATCTGGTGACCTGTACTGATGACCGCCGTCACGTGCTCAAACCAGAGCGAATGATAGAGGGTAATTCTGATATCAATCCGTGCTGGATCGGCTAATGGTTGAAGCTGCCAATCAGCATAGTAGCCAAATTCTTCATAATGAGGAATATGCGGCGGGACTGTTGGAAAGTCGAAGGGTATATTATTCGTTTGCCCAAACTCGACAACCCTGCCACAACCAACAAGTAGCAAGGCAAACACTGCCAATCGTTTGAAAATCATGCGCTTTCCTCCAAATAAACTCAATTAGGATGTTGACGACATCTTAGTTGAGTCCTTTTGTTGATCCAGTGTTAGCATATGGAAATTGGGGTGGAGTGTGGAGCAGCATAACAGCAGGTTGCTTGCAGCTTCAGTGCAGCTAACCCATTCAAGGGTAGCATCCTAGTAATGTATTCCGAAGGAATTGTATGCAACCCATTCAACTGCGGCCAATTTTGATTGAGCATCAAGCCCAATTAGCAGCGTTGCTTGCAGATTATCTGGCCGAGCTTGATCCTGCGTCAGGGCCAGCGTATCCCTATTTGGCGAGCTATTGGGCAGATCCTGAGCGCGTGCCGTTGTGGATTGTGCAAGAAGAGCAGCGAATTGGCTTTGTGCTGTTGAATCGTTATGCTTTGTTGCCCCAAACTAGCTTGGCGATTGCTGAATTCTACATTGAGCCAACTGTTCGACGTCAAGGTGCTGCACGCCAAACCGCGTGGCTCTTGTTCGATCGCTTTCCGGCGACGTGGGAAATTCGCTGTTTAGCGAGCAATGCTGCTGGCCTCGCCTTTTGGCAAACTACCCTCGATCAGTATCTTGGCCATGCCTGCCCAGCCTTGGATGGTACGACTTATGGCTGGGATGGAACGATCTGGAGTTTTGTGAGCCGCTAAAAAGCGTCGTTGCTGGTATACTGATAGGTCATTCCAATTTGGAATGGCCTATTTTGTGCTGAGTGCTGCACTATCCAATTGCTGGATGAACCTAGTAGAATCAATGCTGATTATTTGCAGGCATAAAGGATATCGTAGCCACTATGAAGATTGCTTTTGAAATTCGCCCAGTGCAGGCAGACGAAGAATGGGCGGTTGCTCACTTGTTTGAAGCCTTACACCACTATAACACATTGCTTGACCCCTACTTTGGCTTAGCCGAAGATTGGCGCGAGCTGTTACATGATTTTTTAGTCAACCAAGTGCTGGATACCAGTGGGATAACGATGCTAGCATGGCATGGTAACAGGCCAATTGGCCTGTTGATCGTCACTGGTCAACAAGATTCAGCCTTATTTAAACGCCGCCGTTGGGCCGAGTTACTGGCATTGTATGTTGAGCAAGATTATCGTAGCCAAGGCGTGGCGCAAAGCTTGCTCAAGCTAGCCCAAGCATGGGCTAGCAAGCAAGGGTATCAACGCATCCAGTTGTATGTAACTGCGAGCAATCATCGCGCCAAACGCTTCTATCAAGCGCAAGGCTGGCAGTGTGTGCAAGAAATTTGGCGCTTAGGCCTCGATCAATCCCAGCAACCAGATGATTTTGCCGATCAGTTGATCATGTGTTCGAGTAATGAATGAGCATAAGCGAAATTGATTAAAAATTAAGCTTGATTAAGCTGGATATATAGCTATACTGCCAAGGGGTGAGAAAGTACTACTCGTTGCTCACCATAATCTAGGATCAAAGGGCTTGAAATCTTGGGCAAAGCTTGCTACACTGCGTCGTTACAATCGCCAAAACATCTGTCCTATACCACATGGGTGATTCTACCCAAAGGAGGTTCGGCATGGCCGTTGATTCGAGTGCCTTTATTGTAGTACCAGTGGAAGCGACCGTTCCGGTTTTATGGCGAGCAATGCGCAGTATTCGCACCAGCCTCAACATTACCAGGATCTATTGGCATCCAGATGAACATGTTCGTGATGGCTGTCATTTTCGGTTAGAAGTGCCTGTTGCCCAACTTCACGATCCCGCTACCGCCCGTGGGCGCATTCAGTCGATTTTGGTTGACCATGGAGCAGCCTTATTGTAATGAAGCATAGAACACGATGGGCGATTGGACAGCGTATCAATGGCGATACGCTGTTGTTTTTTTAGGGTGGCTCGTTTAAGCTAGCCCAAGCATAACTATCTGATGAGGTATTTTGCATGCCAGCATTTCAGCATTGCCATTGGTGTGGGGCGGCATTCGATCGGTTGCAAGGCTTTCCGCGCAACTGTCGCGTTTGTGGCAATTCCACCTATCGAAACCCAATTCCGGTCAGCGTTATTTTAGTGCCAGTTGATAATGGCTTGTTGACGGTACGCCGTGCAATCGAGCCACGCAAAGGCCAATTAGCCTTGCCTGGTGGCTTTGTCAATTTCGATGAGAGTTGGCAGGCAGCAGGCGTGCGTGAGGTGTTCGAGGAAACCAATATTCAGCTTGCGGTGCAAAGCATTCGCGATTGGTGGACGCGTAGCACACCTGATGGCATGATTTTGATTTTTGGCTTGGCCGAGCCAATCAGCCGCGCCGCGATTCCAACTGATTTTGATCGCAGCGAAACCGAAGAATTAGTCGTGATTGATCGCCCGCAAGTGTTGGCGTTTCCGTTGCACAACGAGGCTATGCAGGCCTATTTTGAGCGCTTGCAAGCTTGAACTTGGCAACATAGTGGCTGCTTCCAATAATGCCAGAAGCAGCCAGTTTTCATAATCAATTGAGGGTTGAATTGCCAACGCTTAGCGTTGCATCGTCAGTTGATATGGCCCCAAGAGCGCGCTAGGAATTTCAAGTGGTTGGTGTGCGGCAGCGTGAATGCCACTAGCTCCATGATCAATGATTTGATATAACGCGACGTTGGCCGCTGTGTGGTGAAGGCGAAGCGTGAATGTCTGAGCGGCTTGGTGTGCCTCAATCGTCTGTGCTTGGGCTTGCTCTACCCCGGCCAATGATTGTGCCGTTAATAGCGCAACCACCAGCAGCATCGTAAAGCAAATGCTTAAACTGCTAACAACCAATGCCCGCATAGATGCGTGTCCTTAAAAAAGTTAACGATTATGCTGCAATGTAGTAGATTTTGTTGCATTTGCCTATAGTGCAACAGTCCTACTTTGCTATAGTTTCACTGCGAATCAGGCGCTTGCTCAGCATCATCTTGGGCACGAATTGCTGCCGTATATTCAGGGTGCTGCACAAAGTGACCATCCTGCAAAATTTCGCTATCCCATGGGTTCATAATCAATTGATCTGAGAGTAGCCCAACATAATCGGGCCGTGGGCTAGCCCAGGTATGGGCATATAAGGCAGCAGTTTTGACATCAGCAGCACCCATATCGCGCACAACCAAGCCAGCAACCAACAGCGTTTGGCCCGAATCAGCCATCTCATCGACAATCAGCACCCGCCGATTGCGCACTTTTGCTGGTGGTTTGACCAACCACGATGGATCTCGGCGCACAACTTGATCTTCAAAGCGCCTGGTTAAGCGAATTGGGTAGAGTTCGCGGCGCAAGGCGTAAGAAAGCAAGGTTGCTGGAAATAAGCCACCTCGCGCAATCCCCAAGATCAATTCTGGTCCCCATGGGGCAATTTGCATGGCTAGTTGGCGAGTTATTTCCTCGAACCGCTGCCAACTAATCGGGTCAACGCCGCGACGGGTGCGATAATCATACGATGCCATAAAGTGTGCTCCATTGAAAAACGAGCGCATAGCGTGGCTATGCACTCGCTCGATTTGGCTGATTCAGCGCGGTTTAGGCGATGGTAACGTCTTCGCACAAGTACACATCTTGGATGGCTTGCAACAAGGCTGCACCTTCGGCTATTGGGCGTTGGAAGGCTTTGCGGCCTGAGATCAAGCCAGCCCCACCACCACGCTTGTTGATGACGGCGGTGCGGATTGCTTCGGCGGTGTCGCTTTCGCCGCTTGAAGCCCCACCTGAGTTTATCAAGCTAGCGCGGCCCATATAGCAGTTGGCAACTTGATAGCGTACCAAGTCGATTGGGTGATCGCTGGTCAATTCGCTATAGATCCGCTTGTCGGTTTTGCCATAGGGGTTGTCTTTTGAGGTAACTGCGTTGTAGCCGCCGTTGTTTTCAGGCAATTTTTGCTTGATAATGTCGGCTTCGAGCGTTACTCCCAAGTGATTGGCTTGGCCAGTCAAGTCTGCTGAAACGTGGAAATCGGTGGTTTCGTTTTTGAAGGCATTGTTGCGCAAGTAGCACCACAAAATTGTGGCCATGCCCAACTCGTGGGCCATTTTGAAGGCTTGGGCAACTTCGACGATTTGGCGGCCAGATTCTGCTGAGCCAAAGTAGATCGTTGCGCCAACTGCAACCGCGCCCATTTCGTGAGCTTCTTTGATCGTGCCAAACAAGATTTGGTCGAACTTGTTGGGATATGACAAAAATTCGTTGTGGTTGATTTTGACCACAAACGGAATTTTGTGGGCATATTTACGGGCAACTGCGCCCAATACACCAAAGGTTGAGGCAACGGCGTTACAGCCACCTTCGATGCCAAGTTTGACAATATTTTCTGGGTCAAAATAGGCAGGGTTGGGAGCAAATGAAGCACCAGCTGAGTGTTCGATGCCTTGGTCGACTGGCAAAATTGAAAGATAGCCAGTGTTGGCCAAGCGGCCTGTGCCATAGAGGCTTTGCAAGCTGCGCAATACTGGAATACTGCGATCTGAGGCCGTCCAGACCCGATCAACAAAATCTGGCCCTGGTTGATGGATCAAATCTTTGCTAATCGTTTTCGATTGATGTTCTAAGAGTGACGATGCTTCATCGCCTAATAATGCTGCAATACGGTCAATCATTGAGAATGCTCCTTATGGCTGACAACGCGCCCATTATAGCATGCCGCGCGCAACCACTGGGGTGAGGAAACACTACCCATAGTGACCTATTCGCTACTAGGCTGAGCATTGCGCATGCGAATCATCGAAAATTGCAATGTTGATTGGGCTACTGCCTGCTGCAAGCGCCATAAATTTGGCATAATATGCAATTCAACTCCCAAACCCACTAGTTGCCCCAATAAATCGTCAATTGGATGCAGTGCTCCTGGCCTGACCGTGCGCAAGCTGATCCAATAGCCTGCCGCTGGATCTGATTGCTGAAAATCAGCCTGCGAAAATTCATAGGCATACAGCTTGGTTGAACGAATCCGTTCGAGCCAAATATGCTCAACTGCAATAATCGTGGGGGCGGTGCTTAGCCCAAAGAAACGCGTTTGATCCGCTGGGCTGGTGTGCTGATCGCAGCGAATACAGATCCGTGGGCAATCACGTGGCAACAAATAGTTGACCACATGACTGCCTTGAATTGCCCACACTAAATCTGGATGTTCAGCTTGGCGCGGATGCGGACGTGGCGTAAATTGACTAATCGTGGCATCTTCGCTGAGATGATAGAGCGCCTCAGATTGTGGCTGCCACAATTTAGCCATGATTCGCTCCTGGCACAAGCATGCTCATAGTCCGCAAATCAACGTCATCGCGCACAATATCCATCAAAATTTCGTCGTAGCGTTGATTGCCAAGCGGAATCGCGCCGCGTACCCGACCTGCCTCGCGAAAGCCAGCCCGTTCGTAAGCGCGGCCAGCGCGCGTATTGTAGCCGTAATACCAAAGCTTAATATTGTACAAATTGAGGAAGAAAAAGCCATATTCGGCCATCAAGCGCACAGCCTCGGTACCATAGCCTTTGCTGCGTTGGCTCGATTCGCCAATCAAAATGCCCAGCGCAGCGCTTTGGCGCCGATGATTGATTTCAAACAAACTAATGTTGCCAATCGGCTGGTGAGTTTCTTTGATATGAATCGCGAAGGTAATCCGTTCAGCATTTTGCTTGGACGCTTGTTGATACCAGGCTTCTTCATCTTCGAGCGTGGCGGCAAAACCGATTGCGCCCAAATTGGCGGTCATGCCAAGGTCGCTAAACCACCGCACATACAGCGGAACATGCTCATGGCGTAGGGTCGCAAAATAAATTTGTTGGCCCGTTACCACTGGATAAACTGGATTTTCACTGCTCATAACGACCCTTCTACAAGGCTGCAATTGTGATTATTGATTATAGGCCTTGCAGGCGCGCAAGCATCGGTTTTGCGACTGAGTTTTGGCGTAGCCTCAAAGCCCTGGGTTGCCAGCGTTTGGGCGTTTTCAGCCAATTTGAGGATTCAGACTATTGATGGTAGTTTTCGCACTTGAATCACAGTATAATCAAGCGAACAACCCACATCGTAGCCATGCAACGCGCTTAAAACGCATGGATTGACCTTACAACGCTGATAAAAAAGCTCTGAAAGGAACCCAAAATGCAGCTCCCAAATCAACCGTATGTGGTAATTGTTGACGATCAGCCAGCCGCAGCCTTGGGCTTACAAGCAGCGATTGCCGACCAACAACTAAGCTTGTTACGCAACCTTAGTTATAGTTGCGATCGCGTTAGTTCGGTGGGCGATCTCGAACGCCAATTAGGTTTGTATCCGCCGCAAAGTATTCGTTTGATGGTGGTTGATTATGCGATGGTTGGGCGCACGCCGCTGCACATTATTTATCGCTTGCGTACCAGCCGCAGCTTGCACCCAGCCTTGCATCCCGAAGCCTTGCTGATTGGCTGGAGCGCCTATGAAGATGTTGATTCGTTGTTTCGTTCGGTCGGCTTCGATGGTTTTATTAGCAAGCATTTAGATCAACGTGATGTTGTCCAAGCGATCGAATGGATGTATCAGCAACGTTTGCATGGCGCTGGCTGGACGAGCGTTGGTTTGCCTTTGCCATGGGCTACGTCATCGTTAATTGCTTGAATGCATGGCAGGGCGAGGCTCGTACATGCGCCGCCATGGGCGTGATTTTCAAAGCTAACCCAGCCTTGATGTAAGCGTGCAACTTGCATAATTAATGCTAAGCCCAAGCCGTTGCCGCCGAGCTTGCCGCTCCAGCCAAGCACTGCTGGAATTTGATTGGTAGCGAGGCGTTGCAGCAATTCTTTGGGGTAGCCTGTGCCATGATCGCTAATCGTAATAATCACCATCGCTTGCTTAACGCTACATTCAAGTTTAATCTGCTGCTCGCTGATCAGGCTGGCTTCGATGGAATTTTGAATAATCGTGCGCAACGCCAAGCTCAGAAACAAATCATTGCCTTTGATTAAGATTGGGGCTTGGTTGCAGCCCGCTAGCTGCAAATAATTTTGATCAAACTGATGGGCGGCGCGCACCTCATTGACGATTTTGTGCAACAGCTCGGCTACATTCAGCGTTTGCAGTTGTTGTGGTTGCAACACTCCCTCGCGGGTCAAAATTAATAATTGGCTCGTTAATTGCTTAAGCTGGTGGGTTGTGGTTTGTAATGCTGCCAAGGCTTCGCTGCTGCTAATGCCTGCATTCTGCTGGGGCACATTGGCCAAAAAGCGCTCGAACATTGGCACTAAGCCTTCTAAGCCGCTGCTATAGCCGCGCAGTTCGTGCTGAAAAAAGCGAATAAATTGGCGCGCTTGTTGTTCTTGTTCCAGCTGGGCTTCGGCCTGCACCTGAATTTGAGTGGCACGGCTGGCCGAACTGCGCAATTGCCACATGGTCAAAAATAAAAGCAAGTTGAAGACAATCACCGCTGGATTAATTAAACTCCAGCCTGCTGGATGCAAGATGCTGGCGATCACCAGAAAAAGCGGATAGCTGAAGATTGGCCATAAGCGCCCAGTTGTAATAATTGCCAGCAAAATCGGCACGGTGATTAAGATAACCGCTGCGCTTTCTAGCTTAACAATACTCAGCGCAATTAAACAGGTTGAGGTCATGCTGAGCACAATTAACCAGCGTGGCCAAGCCAATTGTGGGCGGCGATAGACCAACCAACCAAGCCAAAATAGATACAATGCCAGGCTAAAATCGATCCAAATTAAGCTCTTTGAGGTGGTTTGATCGAGGCCAGCTAGCCCTAAACTGCCCACGCCAACGCTAAAGCAGGCAATTAACCATGTGATCCACGGCAATGGATCAAGTTCTTGGCCAATGCGTTGATAGGCCTTAAGCCACGATCGGAATACATTGCCCCATACATCCTTCATGATTGCTCCACGGATAGCTGTGGCTACCGATTGTTGGCGATCAGTGGTTGGGCCATGCTGCTTAGGCTTCGTGGGTTTGGGCAAGGCCAACACCGCTGAGGCGCGCCATAAATGTGCAAATCACGTCACGCATCCACGATTGCAGGGCTGGCGGCGTTTGTTCTTCGCACGCTATTGCAATCTGGTTCAAGCGATCAAGGGTTGTGGCTAATCCTGCTTCAAGCACATGCTGGTTAAGTTGCTGGAGCGTTGGCTGGTGGGTATCGCTCAACAAGGCTTGTTTTTTGCGCCAAAGTTGGCTAATGAAGCTCGCTAACTGAAGATTATTATCACATGCATCAGCAAGCGGAGCAATAACCCGACCGCGCTGAAGATCGCATCCTTCGCCAAATTGCACCCGTTGTTCTAAAAGGCCCACCACATCGTCAATATCTTGCATTATTTGGGCAAAGAAATAGGCTGAAGTTGCAGGAAAGAGCGGTTGTCGATGGTACATCAGCGCCAAATTGAGCGCAAATTCGGTCGCAATTTGGCCTTGGCGATAGCGCTGTTGCATCCATTCTTCCCAATGGGCTTGCTCGGGGTAGCTATGCTCAACTTCCCAAATTTGCAGCGCGCCTAATTCACGTAAAAAGTTCATGGTTGGCTGCACTAAGCGCGGGTCGATTTGCACCGCTAATTCTGCAACGGTGGCAGTGAGGCTGGTGGCAATTGGCGTGGCTTGGGTTACGCCAAAACGGGCGGGAACTGTTGCCCGTTCCGAGCGTCTGCTGGCAATATCAACCGTATCATCCATTACCGCCACTGCTTCCATGGTTAACATAATCACTGGTAATGCACGTTGATGGGCTGGCGTGATGCCACCTAATTGCTCGGCCAAACTTAAATAGAGCAAAGGCAGCAAAATAAACGATGGCTGTGGATTATCCACGACCACATAATCCCAAACATGTTGCAAAGGAGCTGGGATATTGAGCTGGTTGAGCAAACGCCGCGCGACCTGTAGGTGCGGAGCGAAGCTTGCTTGAGAACGTTGAAAGATGCCTTGAAACTTTTGTGGGAAACGGATCGTGGTCTCTGACATACAAACCTCGCGCAATCGCTGAAGGTTCGCGAGTTACGGTGTAAGATTGTAATGCTGCTGCTCACCGAACCAATTAAATAATTTAGGATCTTTATTCTTTATTAACAATGGAGTTAATACAATCGCTCAAAATGTTCACGTTTTGTCGTACTTCTGTAAGAATATGGCTAGTACTTCTAGTCAAGTACTTTTATCCTTAGGAAAACTAAAAAAGACTAGGCCAAAGCCTAGTCATTGTTTGGGACGTGCTTAATAGTTAATCACAGAGTAGGAGTGAAGTACTTGCTCGATCTGTAAGGATTGGCAATAAAAGCTTAAACGTGCTCTTTTTTGCTTAATTGTCGCTAAAGAGCGTATTTTATTAAGGATAATTAATTATTATTTACTCACTCGTGATTATTTTGCATAAATAATGACATTGTACTGCTGAATAGGCTTGATTGAAATGGTTGGGGGCTGAATAAGCCAATTGATGGCCTAAGTGCAGGCCAATTAACAATAAAAGCATACACAGACCAACCAACAAAAGATTACCTTGGCGTTGCGATTTTATGAGTGTTGCGTCCATCTGCTTGCTCCTAGGGTTCAATTGTGGCCTTTTAGGCTTGATAGTAGCAGTATGGCAAGCCAACATAACCGAAAAGTTAACGAGTAACCCGCTTATTCAGTGCGCTCGCGCAAAATTTGATTGAGCAACTGTATTTGTTCTTGTTGTAATTGTACGAGTTCGCGCCATTGAGCTTCGCGTAAATCATCGATTTTGTTATGCAGGCGTTGAATTTCCAATTCGGACTTGAGGTTAATTTCGTAATCGTGGGTTGCGTCAAGCCGATCTTTGGCTGCCTGCCTGCTTTGCGACATCATAATAATTGGGGCTTGGAGCGCCGCAACGCTCGATAAAACCAAGTTCAGCAAAATAAACGGATAAGGATCAAACGGGTGGGCCAGAAAAAGCCCGTTGATCAGCATCCATGCTAATAATGCTGTTGAGAAGCCAATTAAAAAAGGCCATGAGCCACCAAAGGACGCCACTTTATCCGCCACCCGATCGCCAAAGCTTTGGGTTTGCTCAAATTGATGATTGGTATTTTTGCTAATGGTTGGGTGTTCGATAAAATGCTTGATTAATTCGCGTTCACGCTCGGCTAGCGCATTTAATGCTGCATTTTGATCGGCATCAGGCATCTGGTCGGCCATACGTGTGTTTCCTACATGATTGGCTATAAAGGCCGAATTGCAACGCCACTGCAAGCCAGCGCATATTCTAGGCCTGCTTGGAGATTGGCGCGGGTAATAATTTCGCTCAAATCAATGCCCAAATGCACCATGGTTTGGGCAATTTCGCTGCGAATCCCCACTATAATCACTTGCGCCCCAAGCAAGCGGGCTGCATTCACTGTTTTAAGCAGATGATGTGCCACGCCAGTATCAATTAATGGCACCCCAGTCAGATCGAGAATAACCATTTGGGCCTTGAGATTGGTAATCTCTTCAAGTAGGCGCTCGATCATCTGCTGAGCACGGCTGCTATCAATGACCCCAATCAGCGGCACTGCCAAAATTTGCTTGTAGACGGGAATAATCGGCAAGGCCAGTTCGCTCAAAATCGCTTGTTGGCGGTCAAGCTGGCCAATTCGTGCTCGATCATAGCCGCGATACAAACCAGCGAGGCCTGATTGAATAACTTTGAGCGCTTGGCGCAACAGGGCAATTTTATCGCTGGGCTGATCGAATTTTTCCAGCAACATTTCAACCCCACGTTGATGCCAAAGCAGGACTAATTGCTCAAAATCGTCGATTGGTAGTCCTTGCATGGCTCGTTGGTAGGCCCCTTCTTCGAGGTGGGTGCGATAAAAATGGGGTTCTGGCTCATCCAAATCCAAGCCAAAGGCGTGGACGGTGATTAGCACCCGTTGGGTTAATTGCTGTTTTGTCAGTGGAATTTTGCGATAGCCTGGAATCTCCACCAAGGCCCGATCAACTAATTGATGGCTCATGGATTCTTCCATGGCAATAAAAACACTGCCGAAGGACATTATATGCTCCTAACCCACATGATTGCTGGTGGCAATGAGCGTAGTGTTTTAGTAGGATGTGGCATTCGATAATACCATACAACCTTGGGCTAGCGTGCAATTTTAACGAGGCTGGGTTGCAACTCCCGAAGCTAAATGCTTGAACACATTCAATTGTGCCGAATTGATGGCGTAGTCTGGGTTCGCTCGCCGCATGCATTGGCTGACTATCTGCCCACGCTTCAGCCCGAAATATACACTGAATTCATTTGGATTCAACACTTGACAAATGGTGCTGATTTTGCTATAGTCATGTCAAACCTTCTCCTCTCTCTTCTCTCCCACAAGCGGCTCCATTTTGCGAGCCGTTTGTGGTTTTAGGCGTTTTTTGCCTTTATGCCGTATTCATCAACCCTCCTTTGGGTGAGCTAGCGCCCCGCAACGAGGGAGCAAATTGCCTGATTTTATCGATTGGTAGTAATCCTTTTGGTAAGGCTGAACCACTACACTAGCATTTGTCGGTAACCCAACCAAGCCTAGTACTACGGGATGTGATCGGCCAAATATCCCCCCAATAGGTTAGCATCCAAGGATTAACCCTTTGGCGTATGGTTGGCACTGAGACTATTAAGCTAGAGCTGTGTTCATTCCCGCATGGTCATAGCATTCACGCGACCTCCTGAACCGTTGCATTACTTAAAGGAGCACCACGATGATTCTTGCACTTGATATTTCAGCCGCCAATTTGGGGATGGTTATCTTCGAGCGGGCAACAGCCCGAGTTGTTGAACATGCCCATCTTGACCTTGATGCCCGTCGTTGTACCCCCAAGCAACGAATTATCCTCGCAGTTCAATCATGCCAACAATGGTTACGGGATTACCCGAAATTGGTTGAATGTGTGATTAACGCCCCAGTGCCCAAAACTCATCCTGCTGATTTGATTGCATGTCAACGGATTGTGGGCGCGCTGATTGGGCTGATTTATGGCACCGGCTTGCCTGTAACCGAAATTTCGCTGGCAACCGCTAAGCGTCAATTGATCGGCCATCAATACACCGATCGCGCTAGCCTCATGCAGGCTGCTGCCATGTATTTTGATACAGACTACAGCGAATACGAAGCTAGCGCTTTGGCGTTGATTGTGGGCTACAATCAAGAATTGTTCAAACGCAACAAGCAACAAGTGGCCGATATGCGTCATTTTGCCTTGCTTAAGGCTTAATTGGGTTTTTGAGCGATGGGGATAAAGATTTGAAGATCTTGCGGGCGACCATCGTCGATCCAACTTGTCCAAGCGCTTGTCGCATCATTGCGAAACGTTCGATAGAGTTTGCCATTGCTTGCATTGGCAATCACCATGGTTCCAGTATCAAGATAATGCGCAATCGCAACTCCAGTGGCGGCTGAAGGCAATTCTGCCAACATCATAAAACTACTCCATCCGCCACTCTCCCATGTGCGAACCCAAACAGCGCCAGCGGTATCGCTAAATGTACAGCTTAGGGCATTGCTTGCTTGGCGATGACAACTTGTCTGATGCAACAAACTCGAACTTGGATTGCCATCATCAACCCAATCGAACCAAGTTCCGCCTTCATAGAAGCGACGATAAGCATGGCCATCGCTGCCAATCGCATAGATCATGACATTATCTGAGCCATAGTTGACCGCAGCCAAGCCTTTGAAGGGACCCACGCTGATAAAAGCCCCAAGATCACTCCAAACTGTCCAGGTGCTGCCATTCCAGACTTTTTGCCATAAATGGTTATCGCTCGTGCGCGCAAAACACTGGATAGAGGTTGCTGAAGCCGACGTACAGCTTGTTTCGTAAATATCGGCTGTGCCCGGCCCGCCAAGGCTGTTCCAACTACTCCAGCTTGTACCATCCCATGTGCGTTGATATAGATTAATGAACGAGCCTTGCTTGCCACTAACAAAAATATCGAGGCTTGTGCTGCTGCGCGTAATCGCGCTTACCCCACCACCTAGGTCAAGGCTGAATTGGCTTAATCCTAAGCCTTGCCAATTGCCCCAGCCTGCACTACTTTGCCACGAACGCTGCCAAACTTGCTTATCATCACCAAGCACAAAGCAGTCGATCCGTTCGCTACTTGGGGTAGCACAACTGATCGAGCCACTCGGCGCAATCGTTAAATCGTGTGGGCTAGCAGCACTTACTGTAAATGGCAGGAACATTAATCCGCTGACCAACCAGCCAAGCAATCGCCATCGTGCAATCATCGTCAATCCTCCTAAAATCAATATCGATCGATTCATTGCTAGCATAGCAATTTGGGGCTTGACACAATATGCCAAAAATTGTCAAATAGAGCGGTTCCAGCAAGATCAGGAGTGTGTATGAAGACCCAGCGCTTAGAGGCGTTCAGTGACGGTGTGCTCGCAATTATTTTGACGATTATGGTGTTGGAGTTGAAGATTCCCCATGGCGATACATGGGCCGATATTAAGCCGCTCGTGCCGATTTTGCTGTCGTATATCTTGAGTTTTGTCTACATCGGCATTTATTGGAACAACCATCACCATATGTTGCATGTGACCAACCGCACCACTGGCGCAATGTTATGGGCCAATTTACACTTGCTGTTTTGGCTCTCGCTGATTCCGTTCACCACCGGCTGGATGGGCGAAAACCACTTTGCCGCAATTCCAACGGCAGCCTATGGGTTTGTGATGCTGGGTTCGGGGGTGGCCTATTGGATTTTGCAGCGCACGATTATTCGTAGCCAAGGCTCTAACTCAGCGCTTGCCAAGCTCGTTGGACGCGATCTTAAAGGCAAGCTTTCGCCATTGCTGTATACCTTGGCAATTGCGGGGGCGTTTATTCATCCAGCCATAGCGGGCTTTTTATATGTGGTAGTTGCGGCGATCTGGTTGTTGCCAGACCGCCGGATCGAGTTGCATCTCGCTGAGGTTGAGCAGGCAGAAGCTTAATTAACTGGCAACCGTTTGGCTGCGCAAGAGCATTGGCTCCATATTCATCATACTTATTAATCCTGCTTGGAGTGGCTCAAGCTGTTGATTCAGCTCGTTGAGGCCTTGCGAGCCTGTGCCCATGCTATATTTGCGTGGGCGCAGCTCGCTGGGCAAGCCCAAAATTTCGTGAATTTTATTGCCAACATCGACCGGATTATCAGCATGTTCAAGCCCAGTGACGATGCCAGTGCTAATCGCTTGGGCATAGTGACCAGCCACGCCATAGTCTGCATTCAAGCCTTGATTGGCAGCGACTTGGATATTGGCGCCAAACTTCGTCGCATACCCACCTAATTGTAAAATCACGCTATCGATGCCAAGCGCAGTCAGTTCGTAGGCCATGCCCTGGGCCAAATTTTCTTCAGCAGCTTTGCTGGCCCCATACGCTGCCAACAAGGGCACGACGATTTGGGTACTGGTACTAGAGATTGTAATCAAAACGCCAGCTTGTTGTTGGCGCATCAAGGGCAAAACAGCCTTGGTAACTCGAAAGGCCCCAAACACATTAATCTCAAACAATTGCTGCACTTGCTCGATGCTACAGGCCTCGGCCAAGCCTGCCAAACCAGCACCAGCATTGTTGACCAAGCAATCGAGCCGCCCAGCTTTGGCCTGAATTGTGGCAAGCGCTTGATCGACCGAGGCTTGATTGGTTACATCAAGCTCGATTGGCTCGATGGTTAAGCCACGTTGGCTGGCAAAATCACGTAATTCTTGCGCTGCTTGAGCATTTTTGGCATTAATGCCCCGCATCGAGGCAAAAACCATATGGCCATGTTGAGCCAAGGTTTCAACAATTGCCCGACCTAACCCACTGCTACTGCCAGTAACCAAAATTGTTTGCACGGATGGCATAAAAATCCTTTCTATTTGTACACACTATAAACTAGCTATATAGATTAATTCGCCTTATAGAGAGGGCCAAACAGCAGCAAAATCTGACACTTTTTTTGCCTTGCCTGCCACATTGCGCGCCGAGCGGGGTATACGCCTAGCGCTTGCTTAGGACTTATAGACCTTGACAAGGGCTTTTGGCGTGCTGATAATGGCATATCAGCCAATCGCGGAAATCGTATTTGCCATTATTTCTTTTTGTTCATGGAGGTTGCCCATGGTTCAGCGTTTACCCCATCGAGGAGCTAGGTTGCGTCGATTAAGCTATTTCAATGTCGTCTTGCTGCTGCTTCTCGCTGCTTGTAGCACCGGCCAAGCAACCCCTACGCCAGCCCCCAAAGATTCGGTTAAGCTTCAGCTCAACTGGGTCTACGATTATTCGTCAGCAGGATTTTTTGCAGCTGAAAAGAATGGGCGTTTTAGCGAGCAAAACTTGAATGTCGAATTGATTGCTGGTGGTTTTGATGATAAGGGCTATATCGATGGTACTGAACAAGTCAGTAGCGGCGCTGCTGATTTTGGGGTGGCCAGCGCCGATAGCGTGATTCAAGCTCGCGCCAATGGCAAGTCTGTCGTTGGAATTGCAGTGCTAACCCAAAATAGCCCGCTGGCGATTCTTTCGTTGCCTGCTGCCAATATTCGTACTCCCCAAGATTTGGTGGGCAAAAAAGTCTTGGTTTCGGAAGGTGGCGCAACCCAGCTGTACAACACCTTGCTCACCGCCCAAGGCATTGATTTGGCTAGTGCTAAGCCCTTGCCGCGCTTCGACTCGGGGATTGAGCAACTCATCAAAGGCGAGATTGATGCCTTGGTGGCCTGGAATATCAACGAAGCAATTGAATTGAGCGAACGTGGCTCGCCACCTTCAATTATGTTGTTCAGCGATTATGGTATCAATAGCTACGAGTTAGTGTTAATTACAACTGAGAAAATGGCGACCGAAAATCCCGATCTGGTCACGCGCTTTCTTAAGGCGACGTTTAAAGGCTGGAATGATGTGATTGCGAATCCCAATCAGGCTGTTGATTATGTGGTCAGCTACGATTCCAAGCTCAACCGCGATGCGCAACTGCGCCGTTTGAACGAGTTAACTAAATTGGTCAAGCCCGCAAATACCAAAGTTGGCGATATGCGGCCTGACCTGTGGTCGTTTACCCATCAAATGTTGCAAACCCAAGGCGCACTCGATGGCCCAATTGAGTTGGGTCGCGCCTACTCAACCTTGTTTCTTGATGTGATTCCTGATCGCTAGAACCAAAAACCACGAAAACCCCTGATCGCACCTACAGCGATTGGGGGTTTTGCTTTGAGCAACGTATCAGTTGGTTATCATCAACCAACAGTTTTATTTTGATTATGCTTAGCTTCTTGATCGATCAAGGAGATTTGATGGCTACGCGAACGATTTATTTAGTCCGTCATGGACAATATTACAATCAAGCGCTTGCATCGGCTATGCCCGACGGTAGTTTGAGTAAATTGGGCCAGCAGCAAGCCCAAGCGTTGGCTACTCGCCTCGCAGCGTTACCAATTGAGCACATTTTGCATAGCCCAAGCATTCGTGCTCGTGAAACTGCCGCTTGGATTCAGCAACAGCACCCGCGGCTGCAACTTCAGCCAGAGCCACTGTTGCTCGAATTGATTCCATCGATTCCAAGCGAACCAGCCTTGTCGGAATCGACGCAAGCTTTTTTTGCTCAAATCGAGCCACCGCTCATTGACGCTAGTGCGGCCCAGTTTGCTCAGCTTTGGCAACGCTATTTTGGCCCAGCCCAAACTGATGATCATATGTTGCTCGTCAGTCATGGTAATTTGATTAGTGCCGTGGTGGCGGCAATTTTTGGCGCAGCCAGCACCCATTGGATCAATGCTGATATTCAACATTGCGGCTTAACCGAATTAACGATTACTGCCCAAGGCTGGCGACGCTTAATTCGCCATGGCGATGTTGGCCATTTACCATTGGCTCAACAGACCTTTGTTTAAAGGAAGGCAGAAGGCAAAAGGCAGAAGGCAAAAGGCAGAAGGCAAAAGGCAGAAGGCAAAAGGCAGAAGGCAAAAGGCAGAAGGCAAAAAGAAGAACAGAGAGCATAGTATTTGGGGATCAGGGGTCGGGGACTGGGGATCAGGCTATAGGCTCTTGGCTATTGGAATATAATCAAGCGAATCTGTGGAATCTGTGGCCAAAAACATTCTTCGTGAGCTTAGTAGATCGGAAATTTAACGCAGCGGGGCAGAGGAACGATGGCTTTGGGTATTGGCTAACGGAACATGCTTCGTGAAATTCGTGGAATTCGTGGCGAAAAACGTGTTGCTATGGGCTGTTGGATATTGGGTCTGCTAAAACATAATCATAAAAATCTGTGTCAAGCTGTGGCTAAAATAATTATTCGTGGCTAAAAATCGTGCTTCGCGAGCTTCGTGCTCTTGGCGGTTTCTGGCGTGTGCAAGCTTGGCTGATTTCATAAACTGGCGCCTGAACCCTTGCCCCTGAACTCTTCATTACAATTTGACAAAAAAGCCCTGACTCGGTATACTTGGAGACGCTGTTTGGGCCGGTAGCTCAATGGTCGAGCATCTGACTCTTAATCAGCTGGTTGTGGGTTCGAGTCCCACCCGGCTCACCAAACACCTAGGACGTAGCATCAACGCTACGTCCTATTTTTGTGTTCCTTCACAGCTTTTTATCGATCACAATTTGGGCCATGGTGGCAACACAGCGCAGCCAAACGAGCATTTCGCGCCAAGCCTCGGCTGGGTCGTCGATCCGTTGCTCAATATGGGCAATGCGGGTATTGCGGATTTGGTTGACGCGATTGAGATCGGTGTACAGTTGGCGCATGGTTTTGTTGTCGAATTCATCATGCACGTCTTTCCACACGCCGCCAAGCCGCTCACGCCCGTTGAAGGTGTAATCGAGACAAAAGAGCAAATTACCCAGCTTTTGAATTGATTTTTTCTCCACGAGATTCATTTTGAGATAGCGCCCATTGCGCTCAAAGGCACTGCGCTTGCCCGGGTTATAAACATTATTCAGCGCTGGAAAGAAATAGCTGTCATAATCAAGCGCGTTGCTTGGGAGATACGGGTTAATGCCTTCTTCAAGAATTCGCAAGGCGTAAATGTCCAATGGGCCTAGCAAGGGCTGAAACGCATGGGCCAAATCGCGCATGTGCTGTTGCTCTGCATATTCAAGCAAGCCAATTGCTTGGCGCATGACGTTCACTAAGCCAGTTGGCGGGGTTTTGCTAATTCCTGCTTCCTTCAATAAACGCTCAAAACTATCTGGTTGTGGCTCAAGCGGGGTAACTGGCAGCACAAGTTGCGCATCGCCGAGCAAGGTGCTCAACGATGGTTCACTGGCGCGGGCTAGTTGCTCCAAGGTATCGGGCGCTTGCTGTTGGAAAAGATGATACGGCACATAGATATAGCGCCATTTGCTGCCGCTTTGGCTGGCAACAGCACACCATTCGATCGCTGCTTTGCCCTTAATTGGCACAAGCAGATCTTCGCGGCCTTTAAGTTCCACGAGGCTGTAATTGCCATTTTTTTGGCGAATGAAAAAATCGGGAATGTAATGTGCTCGTTGGCCATCTGGGCGAATGTAATCGATCATCAGCCGCTGCGGGCCGGTATTTTTGGCAAAGGCTGCAATATCATCAGCGTAATTGCAAAAATCGACAAACTCTTGTTCAAATTCATTGTCGCAGGGCACAAGGTTGAACATGGTGCGATTGGCGGTTACAACTGGGCGCTTGTCGGTGTTGCTTGCTTGAAATGGCTTCCAACCCGAAAGCAACAGGCTGCTGTTTTGGTTGCGCCGCTCAACTTTATGCACTAGTTTTTGCAAAATTAATGGCACAAAGGTCGCACGAATATGCTCATGCACATCAAGGTCGCGCATGCGATGGTCGATTTCGCCATTAAAGCGGTTGACTGGCCGCTCAAACAGCACGCTGCTGATAAAATCTTCGATTAACGGCACAAGGCTCTGATAGCTGGCTAAATGACAAGCACGCCCGATCATTTGGGCAAAGTAGTTGCTGGCGGTGTAGGCAGTTTCGAGCAAGCCCATATCGATTTTGTAGCTCGCGATTTGTTCGGCGGTAAAGAGATGGCGTTCTTTATAATCGATTTGGCCATGGCGCGGTTTGCCAATTGGTAATGGCGCAAAGCGTTGGCGAAAATAGCTTTGAATTTCTTCAAAGGGAATTGGCGGCAGTTCGCTCAGTGTTTCAACTGCGTCGCTGACTTGGGGAATGCTAATTTCGAGATTGCTAACGGGCTTGCGCTCGTGATCAACAAAGATCGTGACGCTTTGATTAACGGCTGCACTCAGCGGCATAATCGCTACATCGAGGCCTTCTTGGGCTAATTCATCGGCGTAGAGCCTGCTAAACGCTGGGTGATGTACCACCGTCACTGTTTCAGGCAAATCGCCTTGCGGCACCATGCGCCGTAAACCGCGCCCAAGGGTTTGCTCGGGCAAGATATTGGCTTTAGAGGTATAGGGACGCAACGGCACAATCGTGGTTACGTTGCGCACATCCCAGCCTTCACGCAACATCATCACTGAAACCACACAGCGATAGGGGCTATCAGCTTGATCAAGCTCGCGCGAGAGTGTGCGCAAGGCTTGCAGATCGTCAGCGCTCATTTTATTTTCGTTTTCGACAAATTCTTTGTATTCTTTGCCGTTGCGTTTGACCGTTTTGATGCTGCCTGTCAGTTTGGTGTGAATGTTGAGCACCCGCCCTTTGAGCAAGGGAAATTGATCGCTGTTGAGATAATCGCTGATTTCATTGGCCGATTTGGCATCTTCGGTCATGACAAACAGAATTGGCTTGCGGGTGGCTTGCCATTCGTCGTAGGAACGGCGGTAGCGCTCGTAGCCTAGTTGCAGGTGAATCGCAAAGCGTTGTTGGGCTGGCGTGTTTTTATCGCCTTGTTCAACGAGATCGTTGGATTCGCCGAGTACTGGCACTTTGATAATGCCGCCATCAACTGCCTCGCCCAGCGGTGTATCGCAGATGATATGCCGAAAAAGGCTGCCATCGTTGTGCTTGGGCGTTGCCGTCAAATCAATTTGCATGCTGATGCCTGCATTCCCACGCCCAAGGCTGGTTGTATGCAGGCTTTCAAGCGCGTTGTTCCAGGCATTTTCTTCATCGTGCAGGTGATGCGCTTCGTCGTTGAGCACTAAAATGCGCGGATGGCTACTGATGCGTTGGCGCAGCGCCGCGCCTGTATCCAAGGCGCGTGCCGCTTGGACGCTAGGGCCAAACAGGCTGCTGGTGCTCGGAGTGGCGTTGCTTGGGGCTTGGCGTTCATACAAGCGATGAATATTGGTCAGATATACCGCGCCATGGGTGCTGGCTCCGCCGGAGCTATCTTGCAGCACAACGCTCATTTGAAAATCGTTGCGCCATTCTTCAGGAATTAATGGATCGTTGTAGAAAATCGCATTGTTGGCAAAATCATCTTTGAGCCGCTCGTAGACGGTTAGGTTGGGCGCAAGCAGCACAATATGGCTGGCAAGCTCGGAGTTTGGCTCGAATAAGCTATGAAAGTAGCTCCAAACAATCAATAAGCTCATAACTTTGGTTTTGCCAACACCAGTGGCCACTTTAAGGCAATATTTGGCCCAACGCAGTTGTTCAGGGGTAATGCCTAAGGCTAGATTTTGGCTAGCATCGTCGCCATATTCAAACAATAGCTCAGCATCGTTGCGGGTATGGCGCAATTCATAGAGGTAGATGATGCTCTCGACTGCTTCACGCTGCGCCCAGTGATAGCGAAAAATGCTTTGGCTGCCATCAGCGTGGCTTTGCAGATGCTCGCTGTTGAACCAGTAATTGAGCAGGCTCCGCGAGGTTTCGCTGACCCCAGCATAGCCACTGAGGCGCCATTGATTGACTTGTTGGCGAATCTGGTTGACGAGCGGCGCTTTGCTTGGCCGCCGACCAGGCGCAATAATCGCCGCACTACCAGCCAACGGGTTTGGTTGGCGATGCATGGTTGGCTCGATCCATGGCTTAAACAGCGGTTGGAGGGCGCTGAGATTGCGTTCATCAAGATTCATGCGTTTGCTCCACTTGCTTGGACTGTGAGCACGGTGGTGGTATCAACGCCAAACACGTCGATCACTTTGACGCAAATGCGATAGGTTCCAGCCTGCTCGTATTGCCAATTGAGGTCGGTTTGCTGTTTCAGGCTGCGATCTTTGCGGGTGCGAAAATCTTGCCAGTGATGTTCAAATGGCTTGCCTTCGCTCCAGTTAAAATCAACCGCCCAAAAATCGATAAAATCAAAGGGGGAGTTGATCGCGCGTTCGCGCAAGGCGGCAATTTCTTTGCTGGGGGCTTCGGCCAACGATGGGCTGAAACGGGCCAGGGCGACGTTGAATTGGCCTTTGCTGTTGATCAGCGCTTCGGCACTGAGGCTGCCAGTTTCAAAAAATTGCACTTCGTTGCGGTTGGCTTCCATAATTTCGCGTGGAATGTATTTGAGTTTGATGCTTAAATGCTGCTCGGCTTCAATGCGCGATTTTTGGGTCGCTAGATCCATGGCAAATTCCCAAGCCAAGCAATGTAACTCGCGTGCGCCAACTGCTGAAGCTGCGCGCGCCACATGCTCTAGCTCATCCAAGGTAAAGATGCCATCGATTTGATCAACATGGACATAAGCTCCGCTTTTGGTGGCGTGCAAAGCTGGATGCGGCGGGTTGGCGATTGCAGCAGCTTTGTAGAAGCGCAAAACGAGGTTGCGATGCTCGTCGTCGGCGCCGCGCAGCCGATCGCGTTGCCACCATTGGCGTTCGTAGCGCCCAAGGTTATAGACATCGAAGGAGCGGTAGGCTTGGTTGTTGGTGTGCAATTCGCGCTGCACGCTAATGAGGCGTTTGCGGCTGGTATGAATCGCGTAGCGCCCAAGATCGATGCCAATCCAGCGCCGCCCAAGCTTTTCGGCAGTGGCTAAAGTTGTGCCCGAGCCACAAAAACAATCAAGCACCAAATCACCTTCGTTCGATGAGGCTTTGATAATGCGTTCGAGCAAGGCTTCGGGTTTTTGGGTGGCGTAACCTGTATCTTCTCTCGCTTGAGAATTGACAGGAAAAACATCAATCCAAAGATCATCTACGATTTTTTGAGTTGATTGATCCAAATATTGTTTTTTTCTTGGAGATCCGCCCGATGTAAATTCAATTAAACCATCGATCATTGCTTGATCAATTCTTTCTTGTGACCAAATCCAGTGTTTTCCTGCACCTGGATGTAGAACTTTCTCGCCAAATTTTCTGGCTTCGCCTTGACCCTCTTGTATAAGGCTTACCAATTGGTATCGTCTGCCTGTAGAAGATTCAATCTTATCAAATTTCTTTTCATAATCACTATTCTGTGCAGTAAATTGTTGATTAAATATATTATTCATTGATTTAGAATACATAATAATAGAATCATGAACATTTCCAAAACCGCTACTTTGTGCCTTCACAACTCTAATCTTTTTCCAAATAATATCGCTATTGAAACAATCTGTATTAAAAACTTCATTAATGATTGATCGAAGTAAATAATTCATCCGCCAATCGCAATGCACATAAATGCTACCAGTATCGCTGAGCAATTCGCGGAGCAAGGTCAAGCGTTCATACATCATATGCAAATACGAATCGGTGCCTTTGCCCCAGGTATCGCGATAGGCAACTGCTTCGAGGATTGATTGCTCTTTTTCAACGGCCTCGCCCTCGTCGCCAATTTGGACTTGCATGGTAAAATCGGCGCCGACATCGAAGGGTGGGTCGATATAAATCAAATCGACCTTGCCGCGATAGCGTTCGAGCAAGGCAGCCAAAGCCAATTTATTATCGCCCCAAATCAACATATTGCGAAAATCATCGCGATGGGCTGAGCGTTGAAAGGCGATTGCATCGAAGGTTAATTGGGTAGCTTTAGCGCGATCCTGTGGCTCGTCGATAGTTTCAATGCGTTGCAGTGGTAAGTTACTGTGAGGCAAATTGATTGGGCGACGATTGCCATATTCATCGTATTTACCTTCCCACACCAGTTCAGTTTTGAGCTGCGAAAGCGGGTGGGGGTTTTCGGGGCCATAGCTTGGTTGCTGACTCATGAATCCCTCGTTGACACAAAATATTGCTCGTTGCATTGTACCATTCCATAGAGCATAGAGCATAGATACGCTTGATGTGAGTTATGATGAAAGCATTGCTTGACAAACAAGGACGGAAGTCCCACGATGGAAGTGCTTACCCACCATCCGAAGGAGTTCCGTCCATGGCTAGTATAGCATTTTCTGACCTGAT